>CAWEFU010000021.1:0-21939 GCA_963808325.1 uncultured Solirubrobacterales bacterium | reverse complement strand
GCCCCTGCAGCCATGACGGAGCGACTTCTGGTTGGAGAACTCGCGGTCCCGAAGCGGCAGCCAGATCACGGCCCACTGCGGGCGGCCTGCCTCGCGCCTGGCGGTTCGTGGATGCAGGTGTCTCGCTGCGGCCGCTCGACTGCTTAGACCTGCTGTTTGCGCACCCGGATTTGGCGATTATCAGGGCCGGGGTGGTGATCCGTGCCGGGACCTCCTTCGGCGTCAGCGCGATATTTCGTGCCACGTCGCGGGCGCAAACAGACATCTCTTGTCGCGCTGGCGAGTTGCTTTCGCGTGGGGACGGCTAGGCAGTTATAGGATCACGCGTCGTGTCCTTGTGGGGGTGCGTGCTGGCGCTCCTGACGTGGACGCGGCCCTTGTTGTTGGGGGCGAGTGTGACGCCTCGGCGGACCGGCTGTGCCGGCGGGCCGATTGGCGCCAGGTCGAACCTCTGAGCGATCGTTTCGAGGAACAGCTCGAGTTCCAGTGTCGCGAGCGCGGCGCCGAGGCAGCGGTGAGCTCCGCCGCCGAACGGGATGTAGGCGTAACTGTCGGGTTGGCCATCGAGGAAGCGCTCTGGGCGAAACGCTTCGGGTTGCGGATAGAGCTGGGGGTCGCGGTGGATGCCTTGCGCATCAAGCAGGATCAGCACCTCAGGGCCCAGCAGCCACTCGCCGATCGGGAACGGCCCAAGAGAGTGCCGACCCGCGGCCACATACGCAACCGTTCGTGCGCGCAGCACCTCTTTGACCGTCGCCCTGAGGTACTCGCGATCGCCAGCCGCGACCGCGTCGCGCAGTCGCTGGGCGACGGTGGGGTTGTGGGCGAGCAGGTCGCAGGCCCATGCGATCCCCGTTGCTGCGGTCTCGTGACCGGCGAGGACGAGCGTCACGAGCTCGTCTCGCAGATCGAGATCAGACAATCCGGTGCCGTTCTCGTCGCGGGCGCGTACCAGGAGCGCGAGCACGTCGCCGCGGTGATCGAGCGCGGCGGCTTCACGCGTGCGGTCGATGTGCGCGCACAGCAGCTCGCGGATGCGGTCAAGACGCCTGTAGCCCTGCTCGGCCGCCAGGTTCCACCACGCGCGCTTGATCACAAATCGCGGCAGAAAGAGCCCCAGGTTGTTGCGAGGCAAGCTGAACCAGTCGAACAGCGCCGCCAGCTCGCCGCGCAATTCGGGGTCGCGCACTCCCAATACCAGCTCGAGGATGATCGAAAGCGTCAGCGCGCGGGCGCGCGGATGCGTGAGGACTACGCTGTCCGGCTCCCAACTGCTCAGCTCGGCGTCGATCAGCTCCCGGATCCGAAGGCTGTAGGAGCGCACCGCCTCGCCGTGAAACGGCGGCAGCTCGAGCCTCCGTCGCGCCAGGTGCTCCGCGGGCTCGAGCATCAGCAGCGAACGCTCGCCGACAAACACTTCCAGGATGTCGTTGCCATGGCGGCGAGTGAGGGGGTCACCGGTCAGCAGGCGGCGGGCCGCGTCCCGGTCGCTTGTGACCACGATCGGCGGAAAGCCCGGCAGCCGCATACTCCAGGTCCGCCCAAATCGCCCTCGGCAGATCCTGAAGAAGCTCGGCTGCCGAAACGTGTACCAGACCGTCTGCGCCAGGCCCGGCAGCCTCGGGCCAGGCGGCAGCCTCGTGACCGTAGATCCGTTCCGAGCAGCAGCGGCGACGGTGGGTCCCATCCCAGCGGGCAGTATGCGCGCGCTGTACCCATGAGGCATACCGCTCAACCGCACCGCCGACCCAACCAGCATTAGCGAACCGACCTGCTGGCGGTGCGTTGGCATCGAGCCTGACTTACGTCCGACTTTCGAGACGCAACTCCACAGTGGTGGGTCGCCAGGTGAGCATCGCGATGCGCGCATGCCGCCCCAAGCAGACCAAACCTGCTCTTCTCATGACGCGGTATTCGTCCCGCTGCACGTGCGAGCCCCCAGCGCGCGGAAAGCATCTCGGGCGGGCGTGGCAACGCATCGGAGGTGTTGTCGTCAGAGGGAGGCCCGCTGTCCGTGACGGGGCGCGATTTTGTGCGGGCTGCTCTGCGAGCCGCTCGACGGCGTCCGGTTGCCGATCCGCGGCATGGAGGGCCCGGACCGCCTAACGCGTAGGACAATCAGGGAGTGGGTTCTCCGCAGACCCTGAGCGAGGCTGACCGGCGGATGGTCGCGGTGTGGGCGGCGGACTGCGCGGAGCGGGTGCTGGGATTGTTCGAGGTGGAAGCTCCGGGGGATAGCCGCCCCCGCGATGCTATCGCCCGGCTTCGTGCCTTTGCTCGTGGCGAGCTTGGCGTTCGAGAGGCTCGCCGCCGTTTCGTCGCTCATGCCGCCGCTCGTGAGGTGAGCGCTCCCACTGCGGTGGCCGCCGCGCGAGCGGCCGGCCAGGCTGCAAGCATCCCTCATATGGGCGCGCATGCCCTGGGTGCCGCCGCGTATGCCGCCAAGGCGGCTGGACTGGCCGCCGCCGACCGGCAGGAGGCTGTCAGCGAGGAGATCCGCTGGCAGCTTGGCCGTATGTCCGCGGCGGCCAGAGCCGCCCTGCGACAGCTGCCGCCCGTCGGTGAGAATTCGTCCGGTCCCCTCGGGCCGGGGCTTCTCGCCTCAGGCCTTCTCGGCACGATCATCCGTGATCTCCAGGCCAGCTTGGCTGATCCCGACCACCCTTCCAGATCGTAGGCCGATCAGGAAGACGGAAGAAAGAACAGCAGCCTGTCGAGTTGCCGGTTCCGGGGCGCCTCGCGTAGCACTCGGCCGCTCGTCGTTCCCCACCTGGGCAGTCGCTGGGCGGCGGCGCCTCCGCACCCGCTTTCGCTCCGGCGTAGGCACCCGGCTGGCGCCGAACGCTGACCTTTCTTGCACGGGTTGCGGAACCTGCTTGGATCGTGACCGAGCACAGCCCCGAAGGAGGAGGTGGCATGAAAATCGAGTTCCTCTCGACCGTGGCGGTGATCGCGCCTGATCCGCCCGCCAGTCGCAAGCTGTACGTCGGCGCCCTTGGGCTGCCGCTGGAGAGTGAGGGCGGCGACTATCACCACAGCGAGCAGATCGCCGGTTGCAAGTCTTTCGGCATCTGGCCCCTGGCCCAGGCCGCTGAGGCGTGCTTCGGGACGGCGCAGTGGCCCGCGGAGCGGCCGGTGCCGCAGGTCAGCATCGAGTTCGACGTCGCGGACGCCGCGGCGGTAGGCCCGGCCGCGCGTGAGCTCGAGCAGGCTGGCTACGCGCTGCTGCACCCACCGCGCGAGGAGCCGTGGGGTCAAACGGTCGCCAGGCTGCAGTCGCCGGAAGGCGCGATCATCGGGATCTCGTATGCCCCTGTGCTGCACGACCAAGACTGACTAGAAGAAGCGACAACGAGGTCCCAGGTCTCTGCATGCCATCCGGCTGTCTGGTTGGTGAGACGAGATCTTGCTTTGCGAGTGCCGCGGACTCCACGCGGTCTGCCGAGGTGCCCCCCAAAGCGCGGAAGGCGCGTCGTGGTCGTACTTCCTGTTAGCGCCGGCCGCGGGGCGCGATCTCGGCGGCGAGTTCGAGCTGACGTGGCTCGTCGCCCAGCGGCCATAGGTAGACGCGCTGGCAGCCGGCCTCCTCGTAGCGGGAGAGCAACTCGGCGCAATGATCGACCGACCCGACGCACACCTGCGCACCGAGCTGGTCGGCGTCACGTCTGAGAAGCGGCGAGAGAACCTCGCTCAGCACGCGGTGTCGCTCGGCGCGGTCATCGGTGATCCACGTCCACATCGTCACCAATGCGTTCGGGAACTGCTCGGCGCTCTTCCCCCTGCTCGCAAGCTCGACGGCCAGCGCCACGCCGGCGGACGCGAACTGGTCGGGGGAGGTGTTGTATGCGGAAGCCAGCCACCCGTCTCCCAGCCGTGCCACGCGCCGCAGCCCAGCCCTGGATCCCCAGCTTCCGATCCACAGCGGAAGGCCGTCAGTCCGTCGCGGTGCTGGTGCGAGCCGCGCGTCCGGTAGCGCGAAATGACGCGCGCGATCCGGCAGGGGCTCGTCCCGAAGCAGCGCTCGCAGGATCATCACCGCCTCGTCGAATCGCTCCCAGCGATCCTCGAACGCCACACCGACAGCGTCATAGTCACGCCTCGAGGACCCGGGGCCGACGCCCGCCACCAATCGCCCGCCCGACAGCAGATCGAGGGCGGCGAGAGTCTTCGCCAGCGGCACCCTACCACGGAGCGCAGCCAGCGAGATCGTCGTCGCGACAGTCATGTCACCCGAACGGTCAATCACGGCCGCAAGCGCCGTCGGACCATCGAGCCACGGCGTCGAGAACACAAAGTGGTCGTTCGCCGAGACAGCCGCGAACCCGGACTCACGAGCCACATCGACGACCGCCTGCAACCGCCCCAGCGACTGGCCCTCGTCGCCGAACTCCATCAGCGGCAGGTGCACACCAAGCTCCACCATCGCGATCCTCCCACATCACCCGGGAGGGCTGAACGGCACTCGCTCGAGAGACCTGCTCTCATCACCCATGAGCATCACGCCCCAACCGGCGACAAACCCCCAATGCGCGGAACTCGCGCACGCGGTGGCCCCGGTGCTAGCAGGAATGGCTGCGAACGATCCTCTGAAAGCAGAGCGCGCAAAACCGAGCGGTGACTGCTCCTTCGTCGCGTGCAGGGCCGTGAGCGAGGGGCTTCTGCATCGGCTCCCCGCTGATCGGGAGGAGAAGCCTCCTGGCGCCGGCGGCGAGCCCACCGCACACGACTCAAGGGTTCGTGAATGCAGGTTCTCGCTTGTGGCTGCGGTGATCCTCGAGACGGCGGCGCGGGCGCGGTCTGAGACCGCGCCCGCGTGGGTCGCGGCTGGGTCTCAGCCCTGGGAGTTGTTGGAGTAGGCGCCGGCTTGGATGTCTTCGAGGAGGGTGGGGCCGGTCGGCTCCCACCCGAGCAGTTCGCGCGTGATCGAGCTCGAGGCGGACATGTCGAGACCGACGAACTGGCCGATGAAGCCGAAGCGCTCGCCGGCGTCGTCGGGCGAGATCGTGGTCGTGGGGAGCTCGAATCGGCGGCTGATCGCCTCGGCGATATCGCGCATGGCGATGCCCTGCTCGGCGACGGCGTGCAGCACCGAGCCCGCGGGGGCCTGCTCGATCCCGAGGCGCACGAGCCGGGCGGCGTCGCTGCGATGGACGGCGGCCCAGCGGTTCTCGCCTTTGCCGAGGTAGCCGGCGGCGCCGTGGCTGCGGTCGGCGTCGACGATCCGGGCGATGAACCCGTGGTCGCCGGCGCCGTGGACGGTCGGCGCGAAGCGGACGCTCATCGACCGCACGCTGCGGTCGGCGAGCGCGAGCACGGCCCGCTCGGAGGCGGCGCGCGGGCTCACCTCATCGCTGGGGTGGTCTCGCTCGGTGGCGATCCCGCCGGGGTTTACGCCGGCGACGCCCGCGGCGACGGCTAGCGGCCCGCCGCTGCCGGCGAGCACCTCGCCGAAAACGTCGATCGCGCGGCGATCGGACGCCGCGGCTTCCTCGAACCGGCCGGTCCAAGCGATGTCGTGGCGGAAGGCGAGGTGGACTACGCCGTCTGCCTGCTCGGCGCCCCCCCGCAGCACGTCGATGTCCTGGACGTCGGCGCGCAGGACCTCGGCACCGGACGCGGCGACCTTCTCAGCGGCGGCGTCCGAGCGGGCCAGGCCGAGGACCTCGTGTCCCTGGGCGAGGAGTTCGGGGATGACGGCCGATCCGATCCAGCCGGACGCGCCTGTGAGGAATACGCGCATGATGAAAACCTCCTGGGGGCGGTGCGCTGTCCGCCGAGTGTGCGGACGCGCGGTGATGTCAGTGGGTGTCATCACTCTAGCACATTGATGTCAGCGGCTGTCATGGCTAGGATCAGGTGGGTCATGAGTCGATGGCAGCCAAACGCGGCCGGCCGGCTGCAGCAGGCCGCGCTCGAGCTCTACGCCGAACGCGGTTACGAAGAGACGACGGTCGCCGAGATCGCCGAGCGCGCCGGCCTCACCGAGCGCACGTTCTTCCGCCACTTCGCCGACAAGCGCGAGGTACTGTTCCGCGGATCCGGCGAACTGCAGCAGCTCATCGTCGAAGCGGTCGACGCCGCGCCCGCATCGGCGACGCCGATGGAAGCGATCGCCATCGGCCTCGCGGCGGCCGGCGCGATCTTCGACCCGCCCCGCCGCCCGCACTCGCTGCAGCGCCAGGCCGTAATCGACGCGAACCCGGAGCTGCAAGAACGCGAGCTCGTCAAGCTCGCGTCGCTCGCAACCGCGCTCGCCGAGGCTCTACGCCGGCGAGGCGTTCAGGACCCTGCCGCGGAACTCACCGCCGAAGCGGGGATCGCCGTCTTTCGGGTCGCGTTCGAGCGCTGGGTGCACGACCACTCCAACCGTGACTTCGCTCGGTTCGTGCACGTGGGAATCGCCGAGCTGCGGACCGTGGCGGCGGACTGAGCGCGGACCCGATCGAGCCGGAGGCCGCCGGGTTCCGTCAGGCCCGTCCGGGATCCACGATTGCCGGGCGTCGCCGGCCTCAACGCACGCGCCCGACAGCACCAGTTCCACGGGCCCAGCGGTAGTCAGGTTCAACGGGCGCTTCGGCTTAGTCGCCGCCCGGGCGGCCGCGCCACGACTGCCGCTCGGGGTCACGGCGGAGCCGGAGGAGAAGCCCAACCACCGGGTACGGACGCCCGCGATGTGCTGAGCGTTCGCTACAGGATTTCGCTACAGCGGCAGCTTCGTCGGGCGGTTCGTGACGACCGCGAGTAGCCCAACGCAGGTGAGCAGGCGAGGGCTATGCGTCGGCCGGCAGTACGTCGCAGAACACGAACTCGTCGCGCTCTACGGTCTCGCGACCTGGCAGGCGATCGGCGGGCTGAAGTGCGGCGAGAAATCGCAGTGGTGGAGCCGTTCATGAACCTCACGGCATTGCACGGTTCTTTCGGTGGTGATCTGCGAACGCCGAATTGCGGGTGGGCGTCCCCGACACGGCTCTGGGGAGTCCTGGGCGAGCTTTGTCGACTCGCCGGAGGTGACGCCGATCGTGCTAGCCGTGGCGCGTGAGGGTGGGCGCCCAATTAAAGATGTGGAAGTGTTCGAAGGAGACTTTGAGGTCGTTGGTGGTGGCGGGCCCGTTCCACGCGAACAGCCCCACCTTGACGTTGCTGAGGCTCGCCCCGACGTTATAGATCGGGATGAAGTGAGTGCCGTCGGTGGAGTAGTACGTGGTGTACCGCGACCCGGTCTTTACCATCGCCAGCCATACTGTGGCTGACGTCAACACGCCGGCGGTGGGCACCGTATCTAGCACCTGCGTGACCTGCTGGCCGGAGATGTTCTGGTTGTCGGAGGTGGTCTCTGCCAGCTCGGCCGTCCCGCCGGAATACTCCCAGTCGAGCTTCAGCCAGTTCGCGTCATCCTGGTAGGCGATGATGCCTCCCTGCTGGTTGGTCACGTGGGGGGCGGTGCTGAACGTCAGCTTGGTTACCATCGCCCAGTTGCCCAGCGCGGGCTGGAGGAGGACGTTGCGCGCCGGCGGGTTTGTGCCGCCCAGGTCTCCCTGTTCGGGAGTGATGGTCAGCCCGGCGCCCGAGACCTGCTCGTTGGCCGGATCCTGCCGGAGCCAAGTCCACTGCGGCCCAACGGTCGTGCCGCTGAACTCTTCGCTCCGGGCGCGGTGGGCGAAGTAGACGGTGTAGGTCAGGGTGATGCCGTCCGGGCCGGTCACGGTTACGTTCGCGTGTCCGGGGACACCGCCGGCCTGGGTCACCGACACGGTCGCGCCCGGATCGGAGCTCGCGCTGATCCTGGGAGCGGGCGCGCCGTGAGGGACGATTACGTCGTAGCTGAACGTGTCGGGATGGAATCCGCGCAGTCGCCGGCCGTCCACCGCCAACCGGTCGAGCTCCGACAGGACCCGGATTACGAACTGCGTCGAGCGGGTGACGCCCCGGTAGGTCACGGTCGCGGTGATCGTCGCCACACCGTTGCTCACCGTACGGATCGTGTCGTCCGCGCCTACCGCGACGACCTGCGGGTGGTCGCTGGAGAAGCTGAACCGCATTCCCCGCGGGAACGGCCGGCTCTGGCTGGGTTCGATGAACCCGTATAGCGACTCGTTGTTCATCGCGACGGTCAGATCGGGAATCACGGTGGCGTTCTCGGGATACATCACTCGTGACTGGATGCCCCGCGCGGCGTCCCCCAGCATCGTCGGCGTTGCCGTCAGGGTGGCCGGGGCCGGGGTCAAGATGCCGCTGACGGTGACGAACTGCTGCGCGAGGATGTCGCTGTCAGCTGCCGAGCTTGAGATCTGGATCCCGTAGCGGCCGTCGTCGACCTCGTAGCGGTTGGTGCTCTGGTTGAAGAACGCGAGGTTCGGTACCGACACCCTCAGCGTCACCGTCTTTGTCTGGCCGGGGGCGAGCTGGACCTGCTGGAAGCCCTCGAGGCGCTTGATCGGCCGCTGCAAGGACGCGGGCGCGTCGGGTGTGGAGACGTACAGCTGGACGAGGTCCTCGCCAGGGGCAGAGCCCGTGTTGGTCACGTCCACGCTGGCGTGGAAGGTGTCGTTGGCGTCGAGGTGGGTGCGGTCGACTCTCAGGTTCGAGGTCTTGAACGTGGTGTAGCTGAGGCCGTATCCGAACGGGAATGACTCGGGCCCGCGGTAGTACATGTATGTGCGCCCGAGGCTCGTCGCGTTCGGCCGGATCGAGTAGTCGTCGAGCGCGGGCAGATCACTTGCGTTCTCGTACCAGGTGAACGGGAGATGACCGCTGGGGTCGTATTTCCCGAGGACCACATCCGCGAGCGCGTTGCCGCTGCGCTGGCCGTTGTAGGACGTCCACAGCAGCGACGGCACCTTGTCGCGGAAGCTCTCGACATCGACCTGTCCGATCGATTCGATCAGCGCCGCGGTGTTTGGATTCTTCGCCGCGACGTCGTCGATCAGCTGCGCTTGCGCTCCCGGGAGCGCCATCGTGGTGCGGTCGACAAACTCGTTAGCCGTGGTGTCGTCGGTTCCGACGTACACGATCACGTCGTCGTAGTTGGCGGCGGCGTTGACCGCGGACTGGTCGATCGTCGTCAGCTGCGATGCGTTCGTCGGGCTCCCGGTGAAACCGTTGTAGAAGTCGACGGTCGCGCTCGGGTCGATCGCCTGGATCTCCTGCTTGAGTCCCTGGTACGCCGTCACCTCCTTGGCGACGCCGGGTGCCCCCTGGTTGCTCGAGTAGCCGCCGAGGTAAAACGCGCCCGCCGAGGCGCCGGTGGAGTTGTTGCCCATCGTGGGCGAGGGGTTCGCCAGGTACCCGATCACCGCGACCTTGAACGACCCGCTGCTCGGTACGTGGATCGGGAGCACTGCGCCAGTGGTGCCGTTCTTTAGGGTGGTGTGGGCGTTCTTGAGCAGCACGAAGCCGCGGTCGGCGACGTTCTGGGCAAGCTGCAGGCGCGCCGGCGTCTCGGTGACCGCGTTGTTGGCATCGGAGTTCGTCCAGGTGCCGGGCGGGAGCTGTGCACGAGCGGCCTTCACCCACGGCTCGTTGGCCACGTCGTCGAACTCGCCGAGCCGCATGCGTGTCGTGAACAGGCGCACCAGCGATGTATCCATGTCGTTGACGTTGAACACGTCGGTCTGGGTCGGAATCGCCTCACCTGCGGCAGCGGGAAGCGTGTTTCCGTAGCTGAAGCTGTCGGCGTACCCGGCATTGCAATTCAGATCCTCGCCGGCGGCGTCCGCGAACGCGCGCGCCTCGTTTACATTGAGCGGGCGGCTATAGCCGGGCGGCTGCCAGTGGTGACCGTGGTAGATCTCGTACACCGCATCGCAGTCGGAGGTGAAGTAACCGCCGAACCCGAACGTCTGGCGCGCCAGCGTCTCGATCAGGTGGACGTTGGCCGGCGACGGAATGTTGTTCACCGAGTTGTAGGCGGACATGATCGACCCGGGGTGGGCGTGCTGGATGATCTGCTTGAACTGCGCCGCGTAGTACTCGCGCAGCGTTCGCTCGTCCATGTTCGAGGTGCCGGTCAGCCGGTCGGTGGGACCGCCGATCCGATCGCCCTCCGTGTTATTGGCGGCGTAGTGCTTGATCGTCGCGATCGCCTTCAGGTAGCCGCCGCCCTGCGGCAGCAGGTTGCCGTTCTGGTCCTTGCCCTCCAACCCGTCGACGAACTGCGACGCCATCGTCCCCGTGAGCAACGGATCCTCCGAGAACGCCTCGTCATTGCGGCCCCAGCGCGGATCGCGGCCGAGATTGACGGTGGGCGAGTAGAAGTCGAGATCAAGCGAGTTATTCGGGACCACTTCGCGCGCCTCGTCGGAAATCGCCGACGCCTCCTGGTACATGATGTTCGGGTCCCACGAGGACCCGAGGGTGAGGCTGATCGGGTAGGAGGTCGTGTTGTCGAGCACGGTCGAGTTCCCCGAGGGGGCGAGCTGCAGCCGCGACACGCCGTGCAGCGCCTCGTTCCACCACCCGTAGGCCGGTAGGCCGAGGCGCGGGATGGCCGGCGCCTGGCTCGAGTTCATCTGCGAGGCCTTCTCGGTGAGCGTCATGCGTGACACGAGGTCGGCCGCGCGCTCGGCCGGCGAGTAGGAGTGGTTCAGGTAGATCGGGGTGGGGTCGGCGCTACGGCCCCATGAGGCGGAGGAGACCGCGATCGGAACCGTGATCGCGACAGCCAGGAGGGACGTGAGCAGAAGCAGACGCAGACGCATCGGACCTTCCCCTTCGAGATCGGCGTGATCGCTGCCCGAGGGAGGTGGAGAGGCTCCTGGCTTGCGGCGCGCGAACCGGCACGCGGCGGCGTTGCCGCCTGACCCGTTGCGAACCCACGCGGTCGGCGTCCGTCATCTACCTCAACTCCCTGGACGGTGGCGCGCGCACTCTACGTCGAGCGTTGGCAGAAGTCAACCCCTCCCGGCCGACCATGACGCAAGATATGTCGACCATCGATCAAAATGCAGCCTGAGAGGATCGAGTTAAGGGTAAATTTTGCCGTTGTGAAGGCGGAATCGATCGACGAACCATGCTCGGTCCTCGGCACATGAACCGCCTGCGGATCATCGAGGCGCTCTATCGGCGCCCGCTGGCGAGCAGGGCCGACCTGGCGCGCCACGCTCAGCTCTCGCGGGCGACCGTCTCGACGCTCGTCGAGGAGCTGGTGCGGGCGGGCTTGGTCGAGGAGCACCCCGCGGCCGCGGCTTCTGGCCCGAGCGCGGAAGGCGGTATCGGCCGTCCGCCCGTGCTGCTGTCACTTGTCTCCCGCGCCGCGTTCGCGGTCGGCCTCGACTTCGGTCATCAGCACATACGCGTCGCGCTGTGCGACCTGTCCGGTGAACCGATCGTGGACGACTACTCGATGGCGGACGTCGACCACGCGCCCGCCGAGAGCCTCGACCTAGCGCACGAGCTCGTGCGCCGGGCGCTGCACAGCGGCGGCGTCGCCCCGGACCAGCTGCTCGGTGTCGGCATGGGGCTTGCAGTCCCGATCAACCAGGCGACTGGCGACCTCGAGGGGGACGGCATCCTCCCGGGCTGGCACGGGATCCGCCCGGCAGAGGAGATGAAAGCCCGCCTCGGAATCCCGGTCGCGCTCGATAACGACGCGAACGTCGGCGCCCTCGGCGAGAAGGCGTTCGGTGCGGCCCGGGGAATCGACGACCTGATCTACGTCCGCCTGTCCGCCGGCATCGGCGCCGGCCTAATCCTCGAGGGCCACCCCTACCCGGGCGTCGCCGGCCTGGCGGGAGAGATCGGCCACGTGCTCTCGGACCCGAGCGGCCCGATCTGCCGCTGCGGCAACCGCGGTTGCCTGGAGGCAGTGGCCAGCCCGGTCGCGGTCGCTGCGCTGCTCGAGCAAAGCGTTGGGCAGCCGGTAACCGTGGCGCGCCTGCTGGAGTTGGTCGCCGACGGCCACCGCGGCGCTCGGCGCGCAGTTGCCGAAGCGGGCGAAGCGGTCGGTCGGGCGGTCTCGATGGTGGTCAACATCCTGAACCCCGAGCTCGTCGTCGTCGGCGGCGACCTCGCCCAGGCTGGCGACGTCCTGCTCGAACCGATCACGGCAGCGATCGAGCGCCACAGCGTCGCGCCCGCGGCCGCCGCAGTGCGGGTGACCGCAGGCATGCTCGGCGCCCGCGCCGAGGTGCTCGGTGCCGCCGCGCTGATCCTCGCCAGGTCACCACGCGCGCTGGCGGCGCGATTCGGCTCGTAAACCGCGGCCTTCCATGTGGACAGAAGGCCGGAACAGGATTGTCAGCTCTTTGAACCTTCGCGCCCGCGCTCGAATCGACGGTGGGTGTTTACGCTCTCAGCAGAGCTGCGGGCCGTGGCGTGGCCATGGGCTAGAGCGGTGGATGTAAGGAAGCGGATCGTTCTGGATCTTCACGACCCCGATCGTGTCTCAGTCCGACGCGACCTAACGTACGGCCCCGACCAACACCAGCGCCTCGACGTATCCGTACCGCGCAACCTCCTCCACAGTGAGCGTCGCTCCGGCGTAGTGTTCGTTCATGGCGACGCCCCTTCGGAGCGGCTACGGGATGCCAAGGAGTGGGGCGGTACCAGTCGTGGGGAGAGTTCGTAGCCGCAGGAGGTCAGCGGCTTCGCCGCTCAGGTTCCACATCCGGTGCGCCGTGTTCGGCAGGATGTCGAGCTGCTCGCCGGTAGTGAGCTGGCGGCGACGGCCGCCGACCTCGACGTGCAGGGCGCCGGCAAGGATCTCGAAGTGCTCGGTTTGCACGGGATGGAAGTGCGCCGTCGGCGGGGATCCTCCGGGCGCGTACGTTGTCTCGAGCACGAGCACGTCCTCCGAGGACTCGCGCACGTCGAGGACCTGGCCTGGGCCGATCTGGATCGTTTCGCGCATGAGTTCATGTACTTCGACCGCGTCAAGGGTTCAGGCCGCGCGCCCGGCGGGCCGGTCGAGATCTTGTCATCGGCTTAGCGTTACAGACGCGCTCGGGCGTGTGAGCGGGGGCGCGATGAGCCAAATCGACCTGGCTGTTTGTACCTGCGTGCACTTCCACATCGTCGCCGAGCCGGTCGCGCGGCGGAGGCTGCTGCTATTCGACTCGGCAGTAACGGAGCAGAAGCGCGCGCGCAACGGTTAGTGGCGAGGAGGACGCCCGGTGTTGGTGATGCAGAACTGTCACGCTGCGGCGCTCGGGGCGCCAGCGTTCTCGCCGGCGCCGGGGTCGCCATTCCTGACGGGAGCGGACACGGCGGCGGCTGCGGTCGCCCGGTCCGTGATCGAGCTACGGCCGTTCGCCGACGGGCGATGACGCTAGCGACCCGCGCTACGGTTCCGGGGCGGGCAGGAACTCGACGTCGTGCTCGGCGGAAACGCGGACCACCTCGTCGGTATCGGTCATCTCGTGGAGCTCGTCGAATAGCTCCTTGAGACGGCCGGCGGGGGAAACCCAAAAGAGGCAGCGCGTGGGCTCCTGGGTGGTGTTGAAGTAGCCGTGCGGGGTGCCGCGCGGCATCTTGACCAGCGAGCCCGCCGGCGCCTTGTGGCGCTGGCCGTCGAGCTCAACTTCAAGCTCGCCCTCGAGGATCGCGATGAACTCGTCCTGGGTGGGATGGACGTGGGGCGGCACGAAGGTGCCCGGCGGATCCAGCGTTTCGAACGCGAACGTAGACTCGCACCACGCCCGGTTCCAGTAGATGTGGCCGAGAATGTGCCACTCGGCGCCCTCCTGTGGAGGTGAGATCCCGCCCTCGAGCTGCCCGCCTTTGATGCTCACTGCTGTCCTCCTTCCTCGCACAAACCGATTGGACCAAACGGGTCGCGGTCCACTGCGCCGAAGGCCTAGCACCTTGCGCCGCCGCTGGCAAGCGGCCGAGAACCCGGCCTTAACGGCGACGCCGTCGATCGCGCTGCCGCTTCGTCGCCGGCCCAGGTCTGCGGGTCGAGCTTCTGCTCCGGTCGCGATCAGAGCCCAAGCGGAAGTGCGCAGGCGGCACCGACGCGGTTGGGCAGTAGCCCCCGCCTTCGTGAGCGCAGCGGTCTGCATTTGTTGGTGCGGTGCTCGTATTGGCTGTCGCAGGCCTCCATCCTCCACGCCTCCTCTTGCGCGAATCCGATCACGCGATCCGTGGAGATCGCCGCGACCGCCTGGCTGGACGACGAAAGCGATCATGCGGACAGTGTGAACCTGATGGCCGCGGTTGGGCGAAGGGAGACGTCCCGCCGTAGCGGACGCTCGCCTTTCGCACAGACATAGGTCACGGATGAGCGCGGCGGACGACTCGGCCGGGGACTGTGATCCTGCGTCGGGCGGGGTCATTTACATTTCGCAGGCGGGGGGTCAGGCCCTCGTGTGACATACCCAAGCCCGGTGCGCGTGCTCGTCGCCACCGGCAGTCCGTGGCGCCAGTCGATCTCGAGCGACTCCTTGGTGCTGCTGAGTGCGGGCAGGAACGCGACTGCTTTGAAGCGCTTCGTGCTGAGCACGTCTCCCGAGTCCCCGACGTAGACAAAGCATCCGCTGCGGCTGACCTGAATCCAACCATCCCCTGTCAATGAGTGGGAGAGCCTGATGTCCGCGATTCGTGTCGGCCGCCGGAACGGCACTCGCCTCACGTCGAAGACGTGCACATAGCCGTGCGGGGAGTCGAGCACCCACACCTGCCGCTCGTTCGGAGTCAGCGAGATCCCGTGACTCGGTGCCGAAAAGCGGAAGGTCGCCGGTTCCACCGGGAACCTGGAACCGAACGCGACCGTGAACAGCACACGGCCGGTCCTGATGCTGCTCACCTGGAAGCCGAGCAAGCCCGTCGCGGTCGTATACGCGATCGTCTCTCGCCCGTTGATGGGGAATGGCCTGACTCCCGACCTGAGCGGCCCGATGCGCTCGAACACTCGATTCGTCGCGGTGCTTGCCACCTCAAGATACGGCCAGTTCCGACCCCCGAGGTACACCCGCTTTCCGCTCAGCCCGACGATCGTCTCGTGAGGCGACAAGCCTCCATTGATCGAGCCGATCACGTTCCCCGACCGCGCAGCGATCACGCTCCAGACACCGTCGCGTGAGGCCTCACCATCCGGCATGTAAATCCGGTCCCCGGCTGGATCTATCGTCATGCTGTCAACGCCCCGCGAGTAGGAGCGGTTGTACACCACCGAGCCAGCGAGGAGGTTGTACGCAAGCAACCTTCCAGTGGTGCCCGGCCCGCCAAACGCGCCATAGCTGATGTACAGCATGTGCGTGCCAGGACTCGCCACCACCCCACGAACGCCGTTGACTCCTGGCAGGGGAACCCGCTGCACAAGCCGATGTCCGTGGTCGATGTCGTACACATACATCGCTCCATCCGGGAACACGTACTCGTAGTGGCGCGTCATCCCCGAGGACAGCGACGCGGCCCGTGGATCCTGTGCCGTTAGCCCACCCGCCGTGACGGGGACGTGCGCCGCTGCGTGGAAGCCCCGCGGGGTGGCCCCGCATCCCGCGACTCCACAAACGACGCCGGCCGCCACCGCGACCAGCGCCGCACAACGCAGCTTCAGCGTCCCGTAGCGTCCACTCTCCACCCTCGACCGATCGTATCGAGGTCCCGTGGGACACAGACGCCTTAGCGCGGATCCCTTCAACGCGAAACACAAGTGCCCAGGCTCAGAGGGCCCCAGCCGGTTCGCCCGCACACGTCAATTGGCAGCACCCGTTCCGGACCGACTCCTCTCACGCTCCGGCTGGTGCGGGTTGCGTCACTCCTCTGGCGACCAGGCGATGCGTCGCGGCGTACGCAGGGGGCGAGGACCAATTCGCCCCAGAGGAGGCGTCCGGTCGAGGCCTGCGTAGGACCTGCGATCGCCAAGGCACGCCGATGTGTGGCGACGTCGACAGGCTTCTCCTTGGTCGCCTCGGCAGCTACGTCGCCGTGACTCCCGCTCCTGGGGACGCCCGGCGCAAAGCGGAAGCCGTCGCTCCTCCGGTCACCGCCGCGAAGGTGCTGGTGGTTCGTGATTGGGGAACTGTTGGGGACCCGGTCCAGGTTCCTGGGCGAGCCTGGTGGGCAATCCGAAGCGGCGGGTGCCGCTTTCGTTGTGGCCGACGTCAGCCGTTGTGCTGTCGGGCGGGTTGTCGTCACGGGGCGAACGAGCCCTTGAGGGTGCCGTCGGCAGTCCCGGCGTCCTCGAGGTTCCCCGCGGCGGTGAGTTGGCCTCTCGCATGTCGGTACGCGGACGTCCCGCCGGTGATTCTGAGCAGCCCTCTGAACGTTGCCTGCCCGCCGGTGCCGGGAATGATCGTGACTTTGCCGCTGCCGTCGATCGATCCTCTGGCGAAGAACGCGTGGAAGCTGACACGCTGTTCGGTCGTTCCAATTGCGTTGAAGACAATCGCTCCGTGGCCGAGCGTCTGATCGACGAGCGCGCCGGCGTACACGTCGCCTCCGGCGTTGGTCGTTCCGACCTGGGCGGCGAACATAGTGATGTTGAGCCTGACCCGGTGGGCTGATGGTGCCGCGTGCGCGGTCGCCGCGATCGACAGCGTGACGAGGGCCGCCGCCCCCAGCATCAACGCTTTTGTCACGCTGTGGCTCGTGTGGCGGGCTGAATTGGGATTGGATTTTGGATGTCGCATTGAATTACCCCCTGCCGCGTTGCGGCGTCGAGGTTGGCTGATGGGTGGGGCGAGGCTGCGTGCCGTGGGCTATGTCGTCGGGCGAGTTCTTTACAGACGGCTGAACGCGCTCCGGTTGCGCTACTGACGCTGCTGAGCGCTTGATATGGCGAAATCCGGAGCCTCGCCTGCGCTGCGAGCGTTGCTTGCGAGGCCGCTCGCGACTGCGGAGGCAGGGGCGCTTCGCCGTGTGGCGTGGCACCCGTTTGCGCCTCGCCGTATGTCCGTTCGTGCGGGCGCGGGTCGCTACGCGCTTGGCTTGTGGCCCCAGGCGAGGAAGAGGAGGTTGGGCATCGCGACGACGTCTGGGTTGGCGAGATACTCGCGGACGGTGCCGTCCAGTGAGTCGAGTTCGGCTTCGTCGGCTGCCCCGAGGGCCAGGATTTGCGGGCGCATCGCGCGGAGCAGGTCCGCGGCGATCGTGCGTCGCGAGTGCCCGGGCGGATACAAGCCGGCCCGCGCTTGGAGGCCGACATCCTCAAGGCCGGCCTGACGGTATAGCTGGCCCAGTCGGCGGCCGATGAGCGGGTCGGCTCCGTTACGAGTAAATGCGACCACGAACAGCTCGCGCAGCCGATCGAACACTTGGTGGCGGGGGTAGTAGATGCTGTGCTCGGCGTCGGGCTCGAGGCTTGCGACCCACCCGCCGGGTCGGGTCAGGCGGACCATCTCGCTGAGCACCTGCGCCGGCTCGGGCACGGTCGCCAGCAGCGTTCTCGCATGGACAAGGTCGAACGATTCCGCGGGAAGCCCCGTGCGCCGGGCGTCCGCCTGAATGGTTTCGACGTGATCGAGGTCTTCTCTCGCGGCCAGCTCGGAAGCCATCGCGACGTGCGATGGGTCGCTGTCCAGGCCGACGACCCGACCGCCGGGCGATACGCGCTCGTGCAGCAGCTCGATGATGCCGCGCGGGCCGCAGCCGAGGTCGATGGCGCTATTACCAGGACGCAACTCCACCTGGTCCAGCAACGCCTCGCTCTCAAGCGCCAGCTCATCGGCCTGGCGCTTTAGGCGCTGGCTTTCACCGGCGCTGGTGCCGAGGCTGTAGGTCGCGTTCGGATCTTCCACCCTCTTCGCATCGATCGTGTCCTGGGCCATCAGAGTCTCCTCGGTCGCGCTGCCTTGACCTCGGCAGCGATTCGCGTTCGTGATCTCGAACCTACGACCGCGGCGCGCGCGGTACATCTGCCAGCTGGGATATCTGCAGCGGTTGGGTGGCCAGCCTGATTTGACGGGTCGCCCGCTGCATCGATCTACAGCGACGTCAAGGGTTAACGCCCAGCTGCCGGCGCGTCACCTCGGCGGCAAGCTCGGCGCGGCTGGCCATGTTGAGCTTGGCGAAGATGTGCGAGAGGTGGACCTTCACTGTCCCGCGGGAGATGAACATCCGCTGGCCGATCTGCGGGTTGGTGAAACCCTCCGCGACGAGGTCGACGACACGCAACTCGGTGGGGGTTAGGCTCTCCCAACCTCGCGCAGGACGTTTGCGCTCGCCCCGGGCATGACGCATCCAGGTCACGGCCTCATCCAGCGAAAGGGCCGTGCCCTGCTCGTATGCATCGCCAAACCCCGCATCTCCCAGCTGTTCGCGCAGGGCTTGCTCGAGCGCGGAGATCGATGGCTCGTCGTGGCGCGAGCGCACCAGGCCGAGCTCCTGCCTCAGGCGGTGCGCGGCGCCGAGGATGCGCGCGGCCTCCTCGCCGCTGTCGAGGCTCCCGGAGATCTGCGCCAGAGCGTCGAAGGCCTGTGGCAGATACCTGATGGCGCCGTAGTCGAGGTGGGCGGCCAGCGCCTGGTGCAGCAGTCCGTCGGCCTCCGCGGGCTCGTGGTGGGCCAGCGCCAGCCGGGCGAGCTGCTCCTTGGCGAGGCCGACGGTAACGGCGGCCTGGATGCGCTCGCCGATCGCGAGCGTCTCTTTGGCGCGGGCCTCGGCGGCGGTCAGATCGCCGGCGATCAGCAGGACGTTCGTGAGCTCAGCGGTGGCCAAGCCAAGCGAGTAGCCGAAATCGGCGCCGCTATCCACGATGGTCTCGAGGAGCGAGCGAGCGGTCGTAAGATCACCCAGCTCGGCGCGGGCCTGCCCGAGGCCAATGTCGATGCGCGGAAGTGCCCAGCCGGCGCCGGCAGCGGTCGTCCTAACGCGGCTGGCCTCGAGGCGCTCCACCGCCGCCGCCGGATCGCCTTGAGCAATCTCTATTCGCGCGATCAGCGTGTCGGCGGTTGCCTCTGTGACTGGCTCGCCAATCTCGCGCGCGGCGCTGCGCGCTCGCTCGGCATATTCCCGGAAGCGCTCGGCGTCCGCCGCCCAGAAGTGCTTCATGCTCCTCCCCAGCCAGTACCACGCCCGCCCCTCATACGAGTTCAACTGCTCGATCAGTGGGAGCGCTTCCTCTAGTCCCGGCTCGCCCACATCCCAGCGCCCACGGAGAATGTGCGACCACGCGCGGTACAGCTTGGCGTACAGCATGAGCCAGTGATCGCCGCCGGCGTGAGCGAGGCGGTACACCCGCTCCAGGGCTTGACCGGCCCCGACCGGATCGGGAAACAGCCGAAGGAAGGCCAGCAAGCCGAGCGCGCGCGCCAGGGCCGCGTCATCTCCCACCTCCTCGGCGACCGCGCGCGCCTCCTCGGCATGCGCGAACGCGGCCGCGAAATCACCCAGGAAGCATGCGATGAATCCGGCGCCCCAAACGGCGGAAGCTCGCAGAGAGGACGGCCCGAGGTCGGCGGCCTCGACCGCCCGGGAGAACCCGCGTTCGCCCGCTCGCAACAAGCCCCGTAGCCTCCACCAGAAGGTCAGCGCCACGCTGAGGCGAAGCGCCCGCTCGCCATCGGTCTGAACGGCGTGGTCGAGGGCGGCGGTGAGGTTGGCCGCTTCGCCATCGAGCACCTCAAGCCACTCCCGCTGGCCGGGGCCGTGGAGCTGTGGCGCGATCGCCTCGGCCAGCTCGAGCATCGCGTCGCGGTGGCGGTCGCGCACGCCGTCGGCCTCGCCGGCGTCCAACAATCGCTCGAGCGTGTACTGACGCACGGTCTCCAGCAGCCGATAGCGGACCGCGCCGGCGCGCTCATCGGCCACCACCAGCGACTTGTCGACCAGCGAGGTGAGCAGGTCGAGGATCGCCACCCGCCCGAGCGAGTCATCGGCGCACACGGCCTCGGCCAGGTCGAGCGTGAACCCGCCGGCGAACACGGACAGCCGCCGCAGCAGCCCGCGCTCGGTGTCGCTGAGCAGCTCGTGGCTCCAATCGACCGAGGCCCGCAGCGTCTGATGCCGCGGCAGCACGGTGCGGGTCCCGCCGGTCAGCAGATGGAAGCGGTCCCCGAGGCCGTGGGCGATCTGCTCGACCGACATCATCCGGACGCGCGCCGCCGCGAGCTCGATCGCCAGCGGCAGCCCGTCCAGCTCCTGGCAGATCTCCGCGACCGCGGGTGCATTGTCGTTGGTGACCGTGAAGTTAGGACGCGCCTTGCGCGCCCGCTCGATGAACAACCGCACGGCGTCGAACTGCCCCATCGCGTCGAGCGCCTCCCGCCGGCGCTCGGGCGGCGGCAGTGACAGCGGCGGAACCCGCCAATCGGTCTCGCCCGGGACACCCAACGGCGTGCGGCTGGTCGCGATCACCACCAGCTCCGAGCACGCCCGCAGCAACCCCTCCGCCAGCTCCGCACACCCGGACAGCAGGTGCTCGCAGTTGTCCAGCGCGACTAACGCACGCGCCGAGGCCAGGTAACCCACACACGCTTCGAGCATGCTCATGCCCGGCAGCGGCCGCACCCCCAACACGTCCGCCAGAGACTCCGCGACCAGCTGCGGATCGCTGACCGGAGCAAGATCAACCCACCACGCCCCGTCGGGAAACCGCTCAAGCAGATCGGCGGCGAGCTGCAGCGCCAGCCTCGTCTTCCCGGCGCCACCTGCGCCCGTCAGCGTCAGCAGCCGCGTCTCACCCAGGGCCTCTCGAAGCTGCACAAGCTCCTCGGCCCGTCCGACGAACGTGGTCAGCTGGTCGGGCAGATTATTAGGGAACGCATCCAGCGATCGCAGCGGACCGACGTCGCCGTCGAGGTCCGGGTGCACGAGCACGAACACGTTCTCCGGACGGCCCAGATCAGGCAGGCGATGGACGCCGCAGTCGATCAGCCCTACGTGCTCCGGGACCCGGTCGACGATCAGGTCCCGCGTGGCCCGCGACAGCACGGTCTGCCCGCCGTGGGCGATCGACCGAAGCCGCGCGCAGCGCGACAGCGCCAGACCGAAATAGTTGCCCTCGTCGCGAAGCTGCGCATCGGCGGTATGCAGCGCGATCCGTACCCGCAAATCGAGCTCGTCGGGCCGCGCCACGGAGCGCAGCTCGAGCTGGGCCTGCAGCGCCGCCGCCAGCGCGTCCGAGGCCCGGGAGAACGCGCCCACCACACTGTCTCCCTCTCCCTGCTCGACCGGGCGAACCCCGTCATGCTCGGCAATCGCCCGGACCAGGATCGCGTAACAGTCGGCGACCGCGCTCACCATCGCGTCGGGAAAGCGCGCCCACAACCGCGTCGAGCCCTCAATGTCGCTCAGCAGGAACGTGACGGTACCCGCCGGCACGTGGAACCGCGACATCTCCTCGGTTCTCGGTCCCGACAACGACTCACCCCATATCAGCGGTGTCTGAGTCCATGCCATGCAGCCAACCTACGCGCGCCAGGCGCGACATACATCTGCCACCTGGCATATATCCGCCAGGTCGGCAATCAGTCCAGTTAATCCTCGCGCGTGAGCGTGCCCGAGGCAAGCCAACGGTTTGCAAACGCAAAACGCGAAGGGAGTTGATGAAGGTGGCAGCGACCCGACGCGAGCTCACGGCACGAGATTCACCGCGAGTCCCCCTTCGCCGGAAGTCTGCCTCGAGCTGGGGGAGGTTGAACAGTCCGGATGGCTCGAAGCAGCCCGGACGAGGGCCGTCGCCGCGCGCAGGATCCAGCAACGCTTCCGCCATCACGAGCGTTGCGGCCGCCGTAAATGCGGTAGTTGCCCTCGCCGGTAATGGTGCGCGCGGCCAGGCGGATTCCTTGGCGCCGCACACCAACCCACTCAAGCACCGGCTCGCTGGTTAGCTCGGCCGGTCGATCCCGTCGGTGGGGGATAAACGCGCCGCGAGGTAGCACCCGGATCAGCCGCAAGGCGTTTAGAGCAAGCATGGCACGATGAAGCACCCTGGGGCTGAAGCGCGCGTACGTCGTCACCTCCCGCCCGTCGGCGAGGTCGCCGAGCCAACCGTCCTCGGACCCAGCGAAGCCCAGGCACCGCGTCGGCGCCACAGGCCTCGGAAACGGGATCACGCGCGTG
>CAWEFU010000020.1:0-83995 GCA_963808325.1 uncultured Solirubrobacterales bacterium | reverse complement strand
GGATCGACGTCGGTGGGACATTCACCGACCTGCTGCTGCACGACAGCGAAAGCGGGGAGCTTCGGCTGGCGAAGGTGCCGAGCACGCCCGCGGACCAATCGCTCGGTGTGCTCGAGGGCCCTGGCCCTCAGCGACTTTGCCCTCGTCTCTTTCGGTGGCGCCGGCGGCCTGCACGCCAATGCCCTGGCGGCATTGCTCGGCTGCTTCCCGGTGCTGGTGCCGCCCGAGTCGGGCGTCCTGTCAGCGCTCGGGTTTGTCGCCGCGGAGATCAAGAACGAGTTCAGCCAGACGTTCATTCGCGACGCCGAGACCACCACCGCCGAAGAGTTGCGCGACCGGCTCGGCGCGCTCGCGGCTGAAGCGGACCGCTGGCTGGCCGCCGAGCGAACCGCCTTGGGGGATCGAACGATCGACTACGTCGTCGATATGCGCTACCAGCGCCAGGGGTTCGAGATCCCGATCGAGATCTCCGCCCGGGAGCTGCCGAGCCTTTCGGTCCCGCTTCTCGTGGAGCGCTTCAGTGCAGTGCACGATCGCCTCTACGGCTTCGTCCTGCCGGGCGGCGCCGAGATCGTCAACCTGCGGGCGATCGCTCGCGGGGCGGTGCCGCTCCCGCAGATCCCGGCCCACGAACCCGGGCTGGCCGATCCGTCGCCCGCCCGCTCCGGTACGCACACGGTGTGGGACGCGGGCATACAGCGGGAGATCCCGGCCTATACGCGAGCGGAGCTCAGGGCGGGGATGCAGATCCGCGGCTATGCGATCGTCGAGCAGTACGACGCGACCACCGTGGTGCTCCCAGGCCATGCGGCGACCGTCGATCCGTACCTGAACCTCCTGATCGCACCGGAGCCCGCCCGGTGAGGCGGACCGCGATCGACCCGATCACGCTCGACTTGATCGAGAACGCGCTGCTCAACGCGCGGTTCGAGATGGACGAGGTGGTGCGGCGCGCCGCCATGTCGCCGACGATCCGAGTGCAGCACGACGAGTTCCCGATGATCTGCAACCACCGCGGTCAGATGGTGGTCGGGCAGTTCGGGTCTACATACCCGAGGTCATCGACCGGTTCGGTGGCGACATCGCGGAGGGCGATGTGATCCTGCTCAACGACCCCTACCTGTGCAAGGGCTCGATCTCGCACTGCAATGACTGGCTCGTGATCGTGCCGCTACCTCTTCACCGCCCCCGGCGAGTTCACGGTCCACGACGATCGCGCGCTAATCAGCCCATGGGGGATCGGCGGCGGCCGCGCCGGCGGTCGCAGCTCCAAGAAGCTGATCCGCGGCGACGGCTCCGTCGCCGATCTGCCCTCGAAGGTCGACGCCTACCACGTCGAGGCCGGCGACCGTCTGGTGTTCCGCACGGCCGGCGCCGCCGGTTGGGGTGATCCGCTGGAGCGTCCGGCTCGGCTGGTGCTGCGCGACGTGCGACGGGATCTTGTCTCGGTGCGGGCCGCCGCGCAAGACTATGGCGTGGTGATCCGCGACGACGCAGTTGACGAGCATGCCACCGGCAAGCTGCGGGCTCGACTCCGCGAGGAGCGAGGCGAGCCGCCGCAGTTCGACTTCGGCGAGCTACCGGAAGGTCTCCTGACAGCATGATCGCGCGAGCGAGTCACCACGGCATAACTGCGCCACGGCGAGGAGGGACTCACGATGGATGAATTGGATCGGGCGACGGACGATCACTACGAGGAGACGCGCAAGCTCTATGAGGAGCGCGGCCTCGGCGGGCGCCAGGGCGGCGGCAAGCGCCCGGCGCTGATCGTGGTGGACCTCAATCGCGGGTTCACCGATCCCGCTTCCCCGCTGCATTGCGACACCGACGAGGCGGTGGAGGCGACCGGCCGGCTGCTCGCGGCCGCGCGCCAGGCCCATTGTCCGATCGCCTTCACCACGATCGAGTACGACGAGAGCGGCCGCCGCGTGGCGAAAGCGTTCATCGACAAGGTTCCGTCGCTGCTGACGCTCGCCCCGGGCACGCCCTGGCCACAAATCGATGAGCGCATCGCTCCCGAACCAGGTGAGCCCGTGCTGCTGAAATTGTTCGCGTCCGCGTTCTTCGGCACGCCACTCGCCCCAATGCTGGCCGCGGCCGGCTGCGACACGGTCATCGTGACCGGGGCCTCGACGTCGGGGTGCGTGCGGGCGACTGCCGTTGATGGCATGCAGTACGGCTATCGCGTGGTCGTGCCGCGGGAGGCCGTCGCCGACCGCGCGGCTCGGCCGCACGAGGCCGCGCTGTTCGACATCGACGCCAAGTACGGTGACGTGCTGTCGACCGAGGAAACGATCGAGCTGCTCCTCAATGCGGAGTTCCCTTCCGAGCTGACGGCGCCGGCGCGCTGAGCGGAGCCGCTAAGGGTCGCAAACTTCGGCGAAGGGTCGCGAAGTTCGGCGCGACCGCGGTCGCGGATCGCGGCCAGAAAGCGCCCGCTCGTGCCTTGCTCGTGCCTTGCTCGCGCCTTGCTCGCGCCTTGCTCGCGCCTTCGTCGCCAGGCCGCGGGTAGGTTTGCATACGGTAGTATGCGAACGTCATACCGGCTCGTGGGCGTCCACGTTCGCAGCAGAGGCAAAGGAGAACTGGGATGGCGTACAGACTAGGCGTGGACGTCGGAGGCACGTTCACGGACCTGCTGCTCGTCCACGATGAAACGGGGCAGCTGCACCGCGTGAAGACGCCATCGACTCCTGCGGATCCATCCGAGGGCGTTCTGGTCGGGATCGACCGGATCTGCGAGGCGGGTCAGATCACGCCCAGCGACCTCGCCCATGTGCAGCACGGAACGACGGTGGCGACGAACGCGCTGCTCGAGGCGAAGGGCGCCCGGGTTGGACTGATCACCACCCGGGGCTTTGGACAGATCCTCCACCTCGCGAGGTCACAGACGCCCGGGCCGCTTGCGGGCTGGATCATCATGGTCAAGCCTGAGCCGCCGGCGTCGCTGCAGGACACGCGCGAGGCTAAGGAGCGCATGAGCGCGCAAGGTGAGGTCGTCGAGCCGGTTGACCGTGATCAGGTCAGGGGCATCGTCCGGGAACTCGTCGAGTCCGGCGTGGAGTCGCTCACGGTCTCGTTGATCAACTCGTACACCAACCCGGCCCACGAGCGCGAGATCAAGGCGATCATCGATGAGCTGTACCCCGGCTTTCCGGTGACGATCTCGGCCGATGTGCTGCCCGAGTTCCGCGAGTACGAACGAACTCTGACGGCGTGCATGAACTCCTACGTTCGTCCGCGTGTGCAGGCGTACGTGAGCAGCCTCGAGAACTCGCTGCACGCTCGGGGCGTGACCGGGGACCTCAACCTGCTGCGCTCCGATGCGGGTCTGATGACCGCGCAGCTCGCGAGCGAAAACCCCATCTACGGCATCCTGTCCGGCCCCTCCGGCGGCGTAGCCGGGGCGTTATATGTGGCGCGCCGCGCGGGCTACGACAACGTCCTCACCTTCGACATGGGCGGTACATCGACCGACGTCGCGCTGTGTCAGGACGGACAGCCGACGGTCGAGCGCCAGACCGAGGTTCCCTACGGTTTGGGGCTCCCCGGAGAGGTGATCCCGATCAAGGTGCCGAGCCTGAACGTTCGCTCGGTCGGAGCGGGTGGCGGCTCGATCGCGCACGTCCCCGAGGTGACGGGGGCACTGCGGGTGGGCCCACAGTCCGCCGGTGCCGATCCGGGGCCGGCGTGTTATGGCAGGGGCGGCGAGGAGCCGACCGTGACCGACGCCAACGTCGCCGTGGGGCATCTTCCACCGCAGCTGCTGGGGGGCGAGATGCAGCTCGACGTCGAAGCAGCCAAGACCGCGGTGCAGAAGATCGGGGAGGCGCTCGGACTCGATCTGTACGAGGCGGCGGAGGGCATCCTCGACATCGTCAACGAGAACATGGCGGGGGCTCTGCGCCTGGTTTCCGTGCAGCGGGGATACGATCCTCGTGATTTCGCGCTGGTCGCGTTCGGCGGCGCCGGCCCGATGCACGCGAACGCGGTCGCTCGCATCATGGGGTCGTTTCCCGTGGTCGTTCCGCCGGCTCCGGGGCTCCTGTGCGCCACCGGCGACCTCGTCGCCGACTTCCGCAACGAGTTCGCTCGTACGTTCATCCGCACCACCGATGAGGTGAGCGGCGAGGAGCTGCGAGCAGTCCTCGAGCAGCTGGGTTCGGAGGCGCGAGATTGGCTGACTCGCGAGGGCATCGAGTCCGAGCAGCAGCGCGTGGCTTTCAACGTGGACATGCGCTACTACCGCCAGGGCTATGAGATCCCCGTGGAGATCGATCCGGCGCTGCTCGCCGGCGATGGGACCGCCATGCTGGCTGATCGGTTCAACCAGATCCACGAGCAGTTCTACCGCTTCAAGATGGAGGACTCCGCCACCGAGATCGTCAATCTGCGCGCGATTGGCTACGGCGAGGTTCCGAAGCCCCGCCTGCCGGAGGCGGCCGGGTCGGAGGCGGACGCCTCCGATGCTGTCATCGAGGAGCACGAGGTGTACTTCCAGGGCCGGTGGCTGCCCACCAAGATCTACGATCGATCGCGCCTGGACCCGGGTAACCGGATCGTCGGGCCCGCGATCGTGACCGAGTTCGACTCGACAACGGTCGTGCTCGCGGGTCATACCGCGGAGGTCGACCAGTTCCTGAATCTGCTCATCAACCCCGATAACGGCCAGGAGGCACGTCCGTGACCGCCGTCAAAGTCGCAGAGATTCCCGCCATCCGGGTCGACCCGGTCACGCTCGACATCATCGAGGGCGCTTTGAAGAGCGCGCGTTTCGAGATGGACGCGACGCTGTTCCGCACCGCGATGAGCCCGGTGATCCGCGAGCAGCACGACGAGTTCCCGATGATCACCGACCCGGGCGGACGGATGGTCGTCGGCCAGTTCGGCTCCTATATCTCCGAGCTCCTGCGTGACTTCCGCGAGCCGATCCTGCCCGGCGACGTGGTGATGACCAGCGACCCGTACAAGTGCGGCGGCTCGATCTCGCACATCAACGATTGGCTGGTCTGCCTGCCGGTCTTCTGGGAGGAGGAGCTGATCGGGTGGTCGAGCATGTTCGGGCACCAGATGGACGTAGGCGGGCGCCTTCCCGGCTCGCTGCCGACGGGCGCCAAGACCATCTTTGGCGAGGGCCTTCGCATCCCGCCGGTGAAGATCTTTCGTCAGGGCGAGCTGAACCAGGACGTCCTGGACATGATCCTCAACAACGTTCGCCAGCCCGAGATGAACCGGGCGGACCTGATGGGCATCATCGCCGGCTGCCGGACGGGAGAGCAGAGGGTGCACGAACTGTGCGCACGCTTCGGCAAGGAGACGTATCTGGCGGCCTGCCAAGCGCTGCTGGACCGCACCTACAGCGCAATGGCCAAGCTGATCGTCGGGGCCATTCCCGAGGAGCCGCAGAGCTTCGAGGACTGGATCGACGACGACGGTCTCGGCCACGGGCCGTACAAGATGAAACTGACGATCTGGCGGGAGGGTGAGCACGCCTATTTCGACTGGTCGGGAACCGACCCGCAGGCGGTGGGCCCGGTGAACTTCTACTTGAGCGAGGCAATGTTCAAGATGTTCATCGGGGTCTACCTGATCATGGTGTTCGACCCCCAGATCCTGTTCAACGATGGCTTCTATCCGCTGCTGCACATCGTGATCCCCGATGGATCGCTGCTGCACCCCAAGTTCCCGTCCGCACTGGGCTGCCGCACGCACGCGCTGACCCGCCTGTTCGACGTGCTCGGCGGCGCGCTGGCGCGCAAGAGCCCGGAGCACACGACCGCCGCCGGCTACGGCACGAGCCCGTACATGCTCTACTCGGGGTGGGACTCGGGCGGCGAGTTCTACTACCTGATGGAGATCAGCTACGGCGGAATCCCCGGTCGCCCGATCGGGGACGGAATGGACGGACACGCGTGGTGGCCGCTGTTCCAGAACATTCCAACCGAGTACCTGGAGGCTTATTACCCCGTACGGATCGACGGCTACACGACGATCCAGGACTCCGGGGGAGCCGGTTTCCACCGCGGCGGCAACGGGATCGAGAAGCGATACGTCTACCTCGAGCCGGGCGAGGTATCGATTCACGACGACCGCTGGCTGACCTATCCGTGGGGGATCCTCGGCGGCAAGCCCGGATCGCGTTCGGAGAAGATCCTGCTTCGCCGAGACGGGACCGAGGAGATCCTTCCCTCCAAGTGCGACGAGGTCGCGGTGGAGCCGGGCGACAGGCTGATCTATCGCACCGCAGGCGGCGGCGGCTGGAAGGACCCCTTGGAGCGGCCGATGGAGAACGTCGAGGCCGACGTCGGCAAGGGACTCGTCTCGCGTGAGAAGGCGCGGACGGACTACGGCGTGATCGTGGGCGACCGCGAGGCGACCGAGAAGCTGCGGGCGCGCCTGCGCGAGGAACGCGGCGCGGTGAAGGACTTCGACTTCGGTCCTCCGCTGGAAGACATTCTCGCCGACGCTCAGAGCGAGACCAGGCTGCCGCCGCCGGTACCAGCCGAGCCCCTGCCGTGGGCGCCGATGGAGTCAGCCGAGGACGCACTGCGCCGCGTGCGCGAGCGCGGCGACCGCCAGATGACCGAGACGGAATGACACGGCCTGACCTCGAATGCCGCTCGGAGGTGGTCGCTGGCTCACACGCTGGCTGAGAAAATCGTGCTCGCGCACTGCGACGCCGACGATGTCCGCCCCGGAGACGTGGTGATGGCACGATGCGACGTCGTCATGGCCAACGACGTCTCAGGGGCCGGTTGCCTTCCGCCAGCTGGAGAAGATGGGCGCGACGGGGGTGTTCGACCGGCGGAGGTTGTAATGGTCGCGGACCATTTCATGCCAGACAAGGACGCACGCTCGGCCTTAACTCCAGAGGCGCCTCAAGGAGTGGTCCGACACCAACGGCGTCACCTTCTACGGCCAAGGCCGAGGAGGTATCGAGCACCCTCTCGAGCTCCAACAAGCAGGCGGCCTGGTCCCGTGCGCGAGGCCGGATGCGCGCGTGATCACAGAACCCTTTCGCTGATCCAACGCTAGGAGACCCCATGTCCTCGTACCCGTATCTGCTCAGCCCCCTTCCAGGTCGGGAGTGCTAGCGGACGGCCAGTCCGGAATACCGCGTCAGCCTCGGCGGCGACCTAATCAGCTTGCTCGCCGCGAGCGACACTGAGGGACGACCTCCAGCGCCGGCCTGACCGCGACGAGCCGCGGCTTACACGCAAGCACTCGGGCAATAGCGAAGTCGTTGGCAGCCGTCACGTCCACCGCGGGCGTCGCGTTGTCTCTCGCGTCCATCAGGACTTTGGCTCGGAAAAGATGTCGACGCCGCGCCCGCCGTCGCCGCCGTCGCAGTCCATCATGGCCGAGAGCATTTTCACCATGAGGTATTCGAGATGATCGACATCGACGGTCGGCGCATCCTGACCACGCTCGAGGAGAAGGTAAGTCCCGAGCACGCGGCCATTTTGGTGATCGACATGTACGAACGTCTTCACAGGCACGGCGTCCGCCTGTATTGCCACCGAGCTCGATCTGATGTTGCGGGCGTGGGGTATTAAGACCGTGATCGTCGCGGGTCTGGTCACCCATGGTTGCGTGGACTCGACGGCACGGCACGCGTATTTCAATGGTTATTACGTGGTCTTCCCTCCGGACCTCACTGGGGGCGCCTCTGAGGAGGTCAAGCGGGTCATGATGGAGTCGATGAACGTCATGTTCGGTGTAACCCCATTGGCGGCGGAGATCACTGCTGCATGGGCGAAGACAGCCCACCCGCTGGCCGTTCAGCCAGCGTAAGCGCCACTGAGCCGGTAAACCGCGAGCGCGTTCTCGCGGAGGATCATGCGTGCCGCGGGCTCGACCTCCTCGGGAACCAACAGCTCTGGCAGGACGGCGGCGAGCGCATCGCGCCACCACACGGCCGCCAGGAGATAGAGCTCGGGCGTGGTCGATGCATCTGATGCATACAGCAGCTTGGAGATCGGCGCCAACTCGAGTGACTCCGCCAGCGCCTCCCGAGGCCGCGCCACGTGCGGGATCGTCAACGAGAGGTCGAGGAAGACGTTGGCGTACACATGCGCAAGCCAGCCGGCCTCGCGTACGAACGGATAGCAATGCAGGAGCACGAATCGCGTCGCCGCGAAGCGCTCGATGAGTGGCTTGAGGTAGCTGGGATCCGCTCGCCATAGGTGAAGATCTGAGTCGCCGAAGCCGCAGTGCACCTGCACGGGAAGCGGATCTCCGGTTGCCTCGTTCGCCTCGAGCGCTGCGACGATGTGTTCGGGCACGCGGTCGAGTCCTCCCCGGTAGGCGGCGATCGTCTTCAGGGCCGCGTACCCGCCTGCACGGGCACTCGCGACCTCGGTGGCCGCCTGCTCGCCGCGCGTCTCGAGCCGGAGTACCGGCTGCGCGTGACAGCCCGCGAGGTGGCCCAGCTCGTGCAGGTCAATTGACGCCTCCGGCGGTGGATAACCGTCGTCCACCAGCAAGAGTTCGGTGTTCGTGGCGCGCAGGAGCGAGGCAGAGTACGTTGCAGGATCGGTGGCGAGCCGGCGTTCATAGACAGCGAGCTCGTCGGGAGCGCAGCCCAGCTTGGCCGCGATGACCCGGATCGCGCGGCGGTAGGTGACGCTATTTGCGACATGGGGCCACTGGCGCGGATCGGAGCTCTCGGAAAACAACCCGCGGAACTCGTCGAGCGTCCTTGGAGGCGCTCGCAGGATGCTGTGCGCGTGTTGATCGACGAGCGGGACGGTGCTCAGTGTTTCTCGAAGTGTCTCGGATGCTCGAATGCCTTGTCTCCCGCGTCAACGCGTCAACGGGTCGAAGATAACGCCGGGCTCGACCGCAGGCGGCTCGACGATCATGACCGCGTCCGCTCGCAATGATGACGATCCCGCCGTATTAGCCACGGGTGCTCAATGAATCGGCGAAACGGTGATACTGCTGTTGATGGCGGGCGAGAGGACGCCCCACCGGGAGAATTTGCTCAGGGAGGCCTCGGAGGTCACCGTCACCGTGATTGCGGCCCCTCGAGGTCCCACGCTTCGAGAACGTGTCGCGGCGAAGGCGGCCGTCTCGAGCGCGCACGCGATCATCGGTCTCGTGCTGGTGGTCGTGCTGGCCGGTACGTGCGTCGCGGCTGTATCGCTCGGCGATCGGGGCGGAGGAACACGTGCTCGGTCACATGAGAGAGGACCGGCGGGCGTTGCCGCCGCGGATGGCTATCCGCTTGGCTGCCTGAGCGTTACGTTTTCTCAAGCCGACCCTAGCTACGCACGCGCCGACTTCGACGCCACCGGGCCGTGCGGGCGGTACGACGGGCCCGTCAAGGCCATCTTCCATTGGCTCGATGGCGCTTGGCGGCGGGTGCTCGACGCGAAGAGGTATCCCTGCCCACTCGCCTCGGTTCCCGCTCGCGTTCAAGCGGAGCTTGCTGTCTGCCAACCCGCGAACGCGCCGGTTGGCGTCGTCTAACCGGCGCTGTCCCCTCGCTCTTGCCGTGTAGCCCTTCGCTCCTCGGTCCGACGGGCCGACGGGTCGGGAACATCACGGCGGCACGAGCAGGTCGCGAAGTCTGAACCGATCGGCGCGGGCCGGAAGGGTCGGCGTCCACTCGGGGTCGAGGGCGAGATATGACTCGGGATCCGCCGAGACGATCCCGACCAGCACTTCGCCCACGATGCGCCCGCCGACCTCGCCGAGGCGATCGCCGTCGTGCCGAACCGCCGCCTCGCGCAGGATGTAGAGCCAGAGCGGCGTCTCGTCGCGCCAGCCGAACTGGGCCAGACCGACCTCCTCGGGTGTGAGGGCCGTCGCGCCGATGTGGTGGGCCACAGCTTCGCCGGAGGGCAGCCCGGTGCCCTGGCCGCGCTCGAGGTCGCGCGCCGCCAGCGATCGGTACGCCTCCTCCTCGACCGAGCCGGTGATCGCCTGCGGCAGCTCGATCAGCGAACGGGGCAGCTGGCCGTCGATCGGCTTAGCGCGCTGCGCCGGCGCGCGCCCCGGGACATCGAACAGCAGCGCCCAGTCGACACGCCGCCCCTCGATTGGGGCAAAGCCGATCAAGTCGGGGAACACCGGCAGCCTTGGCCCGTTCTCTTGTATCTGGTAGAGCTGTCGGATCTGTGAGTGACCGTAGCGGTAGGCGGCGTCGGCAAACTCGAGCGGGATGAACGGCCGGTGATTGGGCCGGAAGTGACTGGGCCCGGATGCCAGCAGCTCGTCGACCAGTTCCCTGCCGGCCAGACCCGGCAGCAGCTCGTTGACGATCAGCCACTGGTAGTGCCAGGTGAGCGATCGGCGCGCTTCGTCGAAGAGGTCCTCCTCGGGTGCCGCGTCTTCCCGCAGCCGGTCGACGAGGCGGTTGTGGGCGGCGATGAACGCGACCTGCATCTGGCTCATGAACACGTGGACGTCGTTGCGTGGGTCGCCGATCAAGGCGAGCCCCTCCTGGTTGCGCGGCAGGTCCCCGTCGTTCTCGAGCAGCTTCGCGGGATCGGCGCGCTGGTAGAGATACGGCGAGCCGACCGGGCCGCCGCCGTACAGTGACTCGAGGTTGGCGCGGGGCGAGCGCATGTTGCGCAGCGCCTCGATGTCGGCGTGCTCACGCAGTGGCGAGCGATCGGCGGTCAGGTCGTGAGCGACGTACTGTCCGAAGAACGGCCACCCGGCTTCGACGCTGGAGTCGTCCTTGCAGTCGCCGCCGTCGCAGAATCCCCCCGCGGCGCCGATCGTGTGGAGCATCGCCTCGTCGGCCTGGAGCGCCGGCAGGTCGAACATCCGGCCGTAGCGTCCGGCACCGCCCAGGGGAGCGTCGATCCGCTCCGGGGCCAGACAATGGTCGCGGAGGTGGCGCGGAGCGATCGCGGTCATCCGACCGCCATTCCGGATGGCATCGTTGACTCCCCCGGCGCCATGATCGGGACATTAGCGTCTCCCACCGCTCGCCTGGCCGGAACCGCTACGTGGCAGCGGGCCTCGCGCCGGGCAACGGCGATCCGTGTGCATGTGGAGTCGGCCCCACCGGCAGCTCGGCACGGGCGATGGTGCCGGACGGTCGGGCGCTAGTGATCGTCAAGGTGCCGCCGGCCGCCTCGATGCGGACGCGGTATGAGGCCAGGCCGATGTGTCCTTCGCTGAGGGCCGCGTCGATTGCGCCGTCGGCGATGCCTCGACCGTCGTCGGCGATCGTGAGCCCGGCGTACCTGTCGTGGTGAGCGAGCGTGATGCGGGCCGAGCGCGCGTCCGCGTGCTTGACGACGTTGGCGAGCAGCTCGCGCGCGGTGGCGTACAGCAGGCGGTCAGCGGGAGTGCGCAACTCCGGGCCCCAGTCGTCGGTGGCAAGGCTCACCGTGATCCCGCTGCCAGCCTGCGCGTTCTGCGCCAGCTCGCGCAGCGCCCGTGCCAGACCCGCCTGCTCGAGCACCGCCGGATGCAGTTCGCCGAGCGTGGATCGGAGCAGGCGCGAAGACTCGCGTAGCGCTTGATCGAGTCGGGCGAACGCGCCCGGGTCGGCGAGGTCCCGGGCGTCCTCGAGGTCGTGTCGCGCCGCCAGCACATACTGGAGCGCGCCGTCGTGCAGGTTCTCGGCCAGCGCGCGCCGTTCGCGATCCTCCGTGTTGACCAGCTCGCCCAGAAGGCTGGTGCGATCGCGGACCAGCCGGCTGATCGTCTGCACTCTCGAGCGCTGGATCCACGACAGCGCGACGCAGCCGCACCCAAGCCCGGCCAGCACCAACGTGCGAAGCGCGATCGAATCCCACGGCTCGGCGTTGGCTGACTTCGTGAGGGCGCTCGAGAGGAAGTACACGGCGACCGTCGGTATCACGACGGCGGCGCACACGTCGGGTCGGAGCTGGGTGGCGGCGAGCAGAGGAACCAGGAAGAAGCCATTGACGAGGACATCCGCCGTCCAGCTCTCGCGTGCCGATGCCCCAGCCAGCAGCGTCAGGGCCGCGAGCGCAATCACATCCATGAACAGTGCCACCCAGACGAAGCGCAGAGCCAAGGCGCTGCCGCGCCAACCCCAAAACCCGACGGCGATCGCCCACGCGGCGTAAGCGCCCGCGATCGCGTCGCAGCCGGCGCTGTTGTGGACCGGAGGGACGATCGCCACCGTCAAGAGGACGAACACCACCATCACGCCACGCAGCAAGGCCTGCAGGCGCACGCCCCGACGGGCGTGTTCGAGCACCGCCGCCTCGAGCTCGGTGCTCGAACTCGGATCGACCGCGGTTACCTGCTCGAGCGCGGTTATCCTGCGAACGGGGTCTATGTCCACCAGTGACAGCAAGATTACGGTGGTCGTGGTCGACGATCACCCCTTCTTTCGCGACGGGGTGATTCGCGGGTTGACCCGCGGCGGGCAGATCGAGGTCGTCGGAGAGGCCGGGAACGGGCGCGAAGCGCTCGAGGTGATCGCGCGCGAGCGCCCGGCCGTGGCGTTGGTGGACTACCAGATGCCGGATATGGACGGGCTGGCCCTGGTGCACGCCGTGGTCCGGGACCAGATCCCCACCAGGGTGCTGCTGCTCTCGGCGTTCACCGACAGCGCGATCGTGTTCAAGGCATTGCAGGAGGGCGCCGCCGGCTATCTGCCCAAGGAGGCGCGGCGAGACGAGATCGTCGATGCCGTCCTCAGCGTGGCGAGAGGCCGCACGGTTGTTCCGCCGGAGCTGGCGAGCGGCCTCGCCGACGAGATCCGTCTACGCGCCGAGCCTGGCGCGCCGGCCCTCTCCGAGCGCGAGCATCAGGTGCTCCGGGCATTCGCGCGCGGATTGTCGATTCCCCAGGTGGCGTCCGAGCTGTACATCAGCTCGAGCACCGTGAAGACCCACACCCAGCGGCTATACGAGAAGCTCGGCGTCTCCGACCGCGCGGCCGCGGTGGCCGAGGCGATGCGCCGCGGCCTGCTGGAATGAGGTGCCGCGCCTCGCGGGACGCTCAGGTCTGAGCCTGCTGCTCCGCGGGTGCAGCCGCGTCCGGAGTGGGCGCGGCCTCCGTGCTCCCCGGCTCCGGAGGCGCGGGTTGAGACTCGGCGAGGAGGTGTGCGCCGACGGCGCCGATCGTGCCCACGCCCAGTGCCGCAAGCGCCCAACCGGGACCCGACCTCTCCGTTCCCAACGTGTGATCGAGCGACAGCTCGCCCGGCCCCACTTCGGCCAGCGCGAGCGCGGCGGCGATCATGACGAGGTTGTACTCATAGCCGCCGTTGGTCGCCCAAGGGCCGTTCTTGAGATGGACGCGGTTTATGGCGGTGAGCATCACCGAAATGAGCGCGGAGGCGGCGAGGGGCGTCGCCAGGCCGAGGACGAGCGCCGTACCCCCGGCGCTCTCGGCGGTTCCCGCGGCGGACGCGTGAAGCCGGCCGGGTCGCATGCCCCAGCCCTCGAACGCTTGGGAGGTGGCGTCGAGACCGTACCCGCCGAACCATCCGAACAACTTCTGCGTGCCGTGTCCGATGAACAGGCTGCCGACCGTGATTCGAAGCAGCAGACGGCCGATCTTCATCGTGGTGTCTCCTTTCGGTATGAGGTCGCGGCGGCCACCCCCGATCCCGGCAAATTCGACCACCCGTCAGACGCGCATCGATCGACAATCCTACATGACCATATAGGTCGATCAATGATCGGCTGCGCTGTGCCTCGACGACTTCCCGCGAGAACGCGTGTTAGAGCGTTCGAGAGGTGTGTGACCGGGAAGACGGTAAATACGATGGATGGGTATGCATCGCGCTGATGGGCGCAGGGTCCCGGCGGCGGATCTCGGCTCCGGGACGCTCACCCATCTTCAGCGCCTGGAAGCCGAGAGCATCCACATCATGCGCGAGGTCATCGCCGAGGCCGAGAACCCGGTGATGCTCTACTCGATCGGCAAGGACAGCTCGGCGATGTTGCACCTGGCGGTGAAGGCGTTCTATCCCGCCAAGCCGCCTTTTCCGCTGCTACACGTGGATACGACGTGGAAGTTTCGCGACATGTACGCGTTTCGCGACGCGACCGCCACGCGTCTCGGCCTCGAGCTGATCGTGCACGTCAACCAGGAGGGCCTCGAGGCGGGCATCAACCCGATCAGCCACGGATCGGCGATTCACACCGACGTGATGAAGACACAGGCGCTCAGACAGGCACTCGACAAGTACCGCTTCGACGTCGCCTTCGGGGGTGCCAGGCGGGACGAGGAGGCGTCGCGCGCGAAGGAGCGCGTGTTCTCGTTTCGCTCCGCGGCACACCGGTGGGACCCGAAGCACCAGCGTCCCGAGCTTTGGCGTCTGTACAACGTGCGCAAGAGGCCGGGCGAATCGATCCGGGTGTTCCCGTTGTCGAACTGGACCGAGCTCGACGTGTGGCAGTACCTCTACGTCGAGCGGGTCCCGATCGTCCCTTTGTACTTCGCCAAGCCGCGACCGGTGGTCGAGCGCGACGGGATGCTGATCATGGTCGACGACGATCGCCTCCCGCTGAACGAGGGCGAGGAGCCGGCGCTGCGCAAGGTTCGTTTCCGCACTCTGGGGTGCTACCCGCTGAGTGGCGCGATCGAGTCTTCCGCCGAGACCCTCCCGGAGATCATTCGGGAGATGTTCCTGACGCGCACCTCGGAGCGACAGGGGCGCCTCATAGACCACGACCAGACCGGGTCCATGGAGCGCAAGAAGCAGGAGGGTTACTTCTGATGGGCGTCGCCCTGCAAGGCCCTCCCGGCTCCATCGAGCGATACCTCTTCGAGCAGCGCCAGAAGCGGCTGTTGCGTTTCATCACGTGCGGGAGCGTCGACGACGGCAAGAGCACCCTGATCGGTCGACTGCTGTACGAGTGCGACCTCGTGTTCGACGACCACCTGGCGGCGCTCGCGCGCGACTCGGCGCGTTTCGGCACGCAGCGCGGGGAGCTCGACTTCGCGTTGCTGCTGGATGGACTCGTGGCCGAGCGCGAGCAGGGGATCACGATCGACGTGGCTCACCGGTTCTTCGCTTCGGAGCGGCGCAAGTTCATCGTCGCCGACACGCCCGGGCACGAGCAGTACACGCGCAACATGATCACCGGCGCGTCCACCGCCGATGCCGCGGTGATTCTCGTCGACGCGCGCAATGGGGTGCTTACGCAGACCCGCCGCCACTCCTACCTGTTGTCGCTGATCGGAGTACGCCACGTGGCGCTCGCGGTCAACAAGATGGACCTCATCGACTACTCCGAGCGGACATTCCGCGCGATCGAGCGGGAGTATCGGCGGTTTGCGGCCGGCATGGGCCTGGAGGACATCGTCGCGATTCCCATCTCGGCGCTGAAGGGGGACAACGTCGTGTCAGCGCGCGAGCGCATGGCCTGGTACCGGGGGCCCACGCTGATGAGCTACCTGGACACCGTCGAGCTCGACGAGGACCGCCTTGCGGAGCTGCCGTTCCGAATGCCGGTCCAGTGGGTCAACCGCCCGAACCTCGACTTCCGGGGTGTCACCGGCATGATCTCGAGTGGGGTGATCCGTCCGGGGGAGCGCATCCGCATTGAGCCGTCGGGGATCGAGAGCGCGGTGGCGCGAATCGTGAGCTACGACGGCGACCTCGAGCGGGCGGTCGCCGATCAGTCGATCGCGCTCACGCTGACCGACGACGTCGACGTCTCACGCGGCGATGTGATCTGTGCCGCGGACTGCCCGGCCGAGGTCGCCGACCAGTTCCAGGTAAAGCTCGTGTGGATGAGCGATCAGCCGCTGCTGCCGGAGCGTCGCTACCTGTTCAAGATGGGGACGCGAACGGTCCCCGGAGTCGTCACCAGAATCAAGTACGCGATCGACGTCAACACGCTCGAGCACATCGCGGCCAGAACGCTCGAGCTCAACGGCATCGGGGTCTGCAACCTCGCGCTGGATGAGCCGATCCCGTTCGACCCATACGCGGAGAACCCGGACACCGGCGGCTTCATCGTCATCGACGGGGTCACGAACGAGACGGCCGGCGCCGGGATGATCGATTTCGCGCTGCGCCGTGCCCACAACATCCACCACCAGCACGTGGACATCGACAAGTCGGCGCGCGCCGCCCAGATGGGCCAGAAGCCCGCGGTGGTGTGGTTCACGGGCGTCTCCGGCGCCGGCAAGTCCACGATCGCGAACCTGGTCGAGCTCAAGCTGCACCATCTGGGGTATCGCACCTACCTGCTCGACGGCGACAACGTGCGCCATGGCCTCAACCGGGATCTCGGGTTCACCGATGCGGACCGGGTCGAGAACATCCGGCGCGTCGCGGAGGTAGCGAAGCTGATGGTCGACGCCGGCTTGATCGTGCTGGTGTCGTTCATTTCCCCCTTCCGCAGCGAACGGCAGTTCGCGCGCAGCCTGCTCGAAGCGGGCGAGTTTGTCGAGGTGTTCGTCAACACCCCCCTCCCAGTGGCCGAACGCCGCGACCGCAAGGGTCTCTACAAGAAAGCGCGCCGGGGTGAGCTGACGGGCTTCACCGGGATCGACGCGCCGTACGAGGCTCCCGCCAACCCGGAGGTCGAGCTGCTGACCGTCACCTGCACCGCCGAGCAAGCCGCCGAGCAGGTGATCGCTGCGCTCCGGGACCTGGGCCTGCTGGCGGGCTGACGGACTGATTTCCTGTCAGATTCTCAGCTCCACGTCTTCGCCAGAAAGGATCGACCGTGCCAAACCACGCCGCAATCGTCACCGGGGCATCCCGTGGAATCGGACGCGCGATCGCCGAGACCCTCGCCGCCGAGGGCTACGACCTCACGATCACCGCTCGCAAGCCCGAGACGCTGGAGCAGGCTGCCGATGCACTTCGCGACAACGGCTCGGAGATCCAGAGCGTCGCCGCGAACCTCAGCGACGAGGAAGCGATTCAGGAGGTCGTGCGGCGCCACCGCGACCGGTTCGGCCGATTGGACGTCCTGGTCAACAACGCGGGCATCGGCATCGGGGCGGCGGCCGGCGAGCATCAAACCAAATACGTCGACCTCCAGCTCGGGGTGAACCTCCGTTCGATCATCCTGTTCTATCGCGAGTGCCTGGACATGCTCCGCCAAGCCGGCGCTGAGCACCGGAGCGCGCTGGTCATCAACCTCTCCTCGATGGCCGCGAAATCGCCGCAGCCGTGGCTCTCGGTGTACTCGGCGACGAAGGCCGCAGTGGTCGCCTACACCCGCGCCATGAACGGCGAGCTCAACGGCGAGGGCATCAAGTCGGTCGCGTTCTGTCCGGGCTTTGTGGACACCGACATGAGCGACTTCATCAAGGAGCAGATTCCCGCCCAGGAGATGTTGCGACCGAGCGACATCTCGGAGGCGGTGCTCTTCCTGCTCCGGGTCTCACCGTCCTGCGTGGTGCCGGAGATCGTGTTCGGCCGTGCCGGCGAGACTGTTTAGCCGCGGCCCTAAAAGTGTCCTGCAGATCGAGCTCCGCGTTGCGGGGCGTCACTCGCTGCGTCGATGTCCGGGCGATCTATTGCGCCCGCTCCCGCTAGGCGGACGCGGGAGCGGGCGAGATCCACGACCACGCTCGCGGCGTCGGCTAGCCCGTCGGTCGCGAGGGGAGCGGGACGGGCCCGCGCCAGTGTGCGCAGGAGCGCTGGACGGAGAGCGCGGCGACCGCTCGCCCATTCGGCCAGCCCCAGTTTCGCCATCGCCTGCGCGTGTGCCCGGACGTGAGCCACGCCGGTGCCGTAGTTGATCAGTGGGCATCCCACGACTCTCGCCTCGAGCGCGGTGGTGCCGCCGGTCGTGTGGACCAGCACGTCGGCCGCTGCCAGCAGCTCCGGCATCCGCTCGGTGAAGCCGAGAACCCGGACCCGTGGATTGCCGCCGTACGCAGCCTGGAGGTCCTCGTGCGCTCGGTAGCTCCGTCCGGCGAGGCAGATCACGATGATGTCGCTCCGCGCGGTGAGCGCGAGCTGCGTGGCGCCGGCCAGGTCCCCCAGACCCCAACCCCCTCCCGACACGAGCACCACCGGCGAGGCCTCCGGCAGCGACAGACGGGCGCGTGCTTCGGTGCGTCCCGGAGCCGTGAAGAACCCCCCGGCGACCGGTGGTCGCACGGCAACCGCTCGTCCGTGTCCGGCGATTCGGTCGACCTCCGCGAAGGATTCGCGCCAAGACAGCAGATGCACGTCGATTCCCGGATGAGCCCAGTAGTAAAGACCCGCGGGGTCCGAGATCGACGAGCAGAGCGGGACCGACAATCGACCGAGCGCTCGCAACTGTCCCAGCGCCGCGCTCAGCACCGGATACTCAGTCACAACGACGTGTGGTGAGAACTCGGCGAGCGTGCGACGCAGACCGCGCTGGCCGAGCGCGGCCAGCGCGAGATGTCCAGCCAGCCGCGGAAGCGATCGCTCGAAGAAAACCCGGTAGGCCAGGTCGTAGCTCCAGCCAATCTGGTCGATGTGGAGATTGAAGCTTCTGGTCAGGAACCGCCCCAGGCGCTGACCGAGGACATCGAGGTCCGTGCGCAACTCGACCGCTTCCACCTCGTGCCGTTCCGCCAGGTCGTGAGCCAGCGATCGGGCGACGGTGACGTGACCCTCGCCGATGTCGGCGCACATGACCAACACGCGAAGACAGCCCGAGGCGGAGCGGTCTTCGCTCAGCCCCTGCCGGCGGATCTCAGCATGCACACGCAACATCCTTCCAGTCGCCGTTGCCGAACCGACGCTCGGGTCCTGCCGTCGCGCCACCAATCTGTCCGGTTCTTGGCGTCTGCTGCGTGGGTGACCCCGGACGAGGGCGAAGAGGACGCGGACGCCCGCCTCGCCCTCGTGGGGAGTCGGTTCGGTGTCCTGGTGGCTCCTAGCCAGCGCGCCGCCTACGCGGCGCTGACCGACGTGTCGGCGCGGCCGGCGAGGTCCTTGTTCTCGGGGGCGAACTGGCTGGCGACGAACATCGCCCCGTGCGGATCGGCGATCACCGTCATGCGCACCCACGGCGCGTCGAACGGCGCGGCGACCACGGTGCCGCCGAGCTCGGCCGCCCTCTTCGCGATCGCGTCCGCGTCGTCGACCGCGAACGTCACACTCCAATGCGCCGGCGTCTCGGGCTCCTCGGCGCGAATCGGGTTGATCGTCGCCACCACGTCCTCAAAGCCGCGCGGGGCACCCATGGCAGCCATCCGCTCGCGAAGCCCGGGGTCGCCGCGCTCGAGGTAGTCGCCGTAGCCGGGCAGTGTCCACGCCTCGGCGCCGCCGTCCATCGGCAGTGTCTGCCACCCGAAAACGGAGCCGTAGAACTTCCTCGCGGCCTCCGGGTTACGAGTGTTGAGGTTATTGAAGTTCAGCGAGCCCGCCTCGTTGACGATCCGGGCGCCCTTGTGGTTTCTCGCCTGCCAAACGCAGAACGCGGCGCCCTCGGGGTCCGCGAACACCGCCATGCGGCCGGCATCGGAGACATCGAACGGCTCCATCAGCGTTCTGCCGCCCGCGCTGGAGACCTTCGATGCGGTCTCATCGGCGCTCTCGACCCAGATATAGGTATTCCACGCCGCCGTCGGCGGCCCCGCCTCGGGCATCGACCCCACGGCGGCGACATCGCCGCCGCGGAGGCGCCCGATGAAGTACTTGCTGTCCGATCCAGGCGGCATCACATCCTCGACTTCCCAGCCGAACAGGCCGCTGTAGAAAGCGACAGCAGCCTCTGGATCCGGCTGGCTCGTGTCGATCCAGCAGGGGACGCCGGGGATGTATCCGTCTCGCTCGGCCATTGCTGCTCCTTCCGGTAGCTGACAGTTGCCTGCACCGTATTAGCGGTTTAGGTCAGAATCTGTCCGCAATTTTCTCGACCATGGTTGTGGCGTGACTGAGACCTCGAGCCGACTGCTGAAGCTGCTTTCGCTGCTCCAGGCCCGCCGAGAGTGGGTGGGCCTCGAGCTCTCCGATCGGCTCGGAGTCTCGGGCAGGACGATCCGTCGCGACGTCGAGCGACTCCGCGGTCTCGGTTATCCGGTTGAGTCGGTGACTGGCCCCGCCGGCTGCTACCGGCTTCGAGCCGGCACCGCCATGCCTCCGCTCGTGCTCGACGACGAAGAGGCGATCGCTATCGCGGTCGGGCTTCGCACCGCCGCCCGGGCATCGGTGACCGGGATCGAGGAGACGGCCGTGCGGGCGCTCGTGAAGCTCGAGCAGGTCCTGCCCGGCCACCTGCGCAGACGCGTGGCGGCGCTTGGATCCGCGACCGTCGCACCACCGCTTGCCGGTCCGACGGTGGAACCCCAACACCTGACCGTGATCGCCGCGGCCTGCCGCGACAGCGAGTGCCTACGGTTCGCTTATCGAAGCCGCGAAGGCACCGATAGCCGCCGTCACGTCGAGCCACACAGCCTCGTCAATCTAGGACATCGCTGGTATCTCGTCGCCTGGGATCGCAGCCGAGGCGACTGGCGGACATTCCGTGTCGATCGGATCGCGCGGCCGGCCTCCACGGGCGTTCGCTTTTCCCCGCGGAGGCTTCCGGCGAAGGACGCCGCCGCATACATACGGCAGAGCATCATCGAGGCGCCGAACCGCTTCGAGGCCCGCGTCACGCTGCACATCGCGGCTGAGAAGATCGCGAGCCGAGTGCCGCTCCACTCCGGGACGATCGAGCCGATCGACGCTCGAAGCTGCGAGTACCGGACCGGCGACGACAACCTCGGTTGGCTCGCACTGCGCATCGCGATGCTCAGCGTGGACTTCGACGTCCACGAGCCACCCGAGCTCGCCGAGCACTTGCGGGAGCTCTCCGACCGCCTCCGGCGAGCCGCGCAGGGAGCTTAGGTATCTGCCGGAGGGCCGACGGCCCCCTCAGGCGGAGTTTCGGCCTCGGATGGTGAGGCGTCCTCTGGAGGCGCCTCGGGCCCAGGTGAGGTGTCGGCCTCTCCTTCCGGCTCGGGGCTCGGAGGGTTCGCGCCCGGCACCGCGGGATCAGCGCGTTTGTGCTCCCAGGAAGCGCGCGTCTGTTCGAGTTCTTGCCGGAGACGTTCGGTGCGTCGCTCGAGGTCGTCGAGTTCGCGGGCAGCGCGATCGTGGGCCTCCTGAACGTCACGGTTCTCCTCACCGCTCATGTCTCGTGTGCTACCCCGCTCCCGCCCGGATGCAACCTCGGCCCACCGGGAACGACTCGACGCCCGCGCTTCGCGTCAAGGTTCGGGCGGCCGGATAACAAGCCCGTGCGCGCCCGCGCCGGCGCTCTCGACAGCCGCCATCCGCACCCCAGTCTCCACCAGCGTGACGTCCCCGTAACCTGGATACTTCCTGGTGTGGGCGTTGATACGGGCTGGCAGATCGACACAGACGCCGGCCGGAGGGCAGTTCTGATGCTGAGAGAGACTGTGTCGCGAGGTTCCCCGCGATGAGCGTGGTGCTGACCGTTCCGCTGTTTGTGCTGTTCGTGGTCATCGTGGGGAAGCTGACGGGGCGATTGCTCGGCATCCGCTTGGGTCATTGGCGGGGTGCGCTCGTCGGCGCGGTAGGGTGGATTGCGGGGCTGTTCGCGGCGGCGTACACGATCGGCACGCCGACCAAGGGTGGCGGTCGCGTGATCAACGCTACGTCGTTCGGGCACTGGCTGCAGGCCGCCGCGGTGGTGATCGCATTTGGCGTGCTGGTGGCGATGCCGTTTGCGATCGGGCTGGATCTTGTCACGCGCAGCGCGCGGGTCCGTCCCCCGCGCCGTAGGCGGTGGCTGATCCATCCCGCGCGCGCTGTGCGAGCCTCGCTCGCTCCTTATGGGCGGTTGCGCGAGCTGGTCGCCAATGCCCGGCAGGCAAACCTGCTTCATTTGCGCTACGCGTCTCGCGCGGCCCTCGAATCGCCTGAGGTCGCGCGGCGCCTACGCGGCGTGCTCGAGGACTCCGGCGGCATGCTGGTCAAGCTGGGGCAGATCGCCTCGACGCGCACCGATGTCCTGCCCGACGCGTTGACCAACGAGCTCTCGAACCTGCAGGCGGACGTACGTCCGGTCGCCGAGCCGGACGTCCGCGCGGTGCTCGAGAAGGCATTGGGACAACCGGTTGAGCAGGCGTTTGACTCCTTCGACTTCGAGCCGCTCGCCGCGGCGTCGATCGGACAGACGCACCGTGCCGTCCTGTTCGACGGCACGCGCGTCGCTGTAAAGGTTCAGCGCCCCGGGATCGATGAGGTGGTGGCGCGTGATGCGGGCGTGTTGCGGTTGGCGGCCAGCCAGCTCGAGCGGCACGTAGAGTTCGCCCGAGAGATCGGCTTCAGTGCATTTAGCGATGAGCTGATCGCCGGTCTGGAGCAGGAACTCGACTACCTGCACGAGGCGTCCGTCGGCACGCGGCTACGAGAGAACCGGGCCGGCGACGTGGGCATCGCGGTCCCACAGGTCTACTCCACGCTGTCGACCGATCGCGTCCTGGTGATGGAGGAGGTCGTCGCGCAGGCGATCGCCGATCCGGAAGCGCTCGCCGCTTCGCCCGTTTCCCAGTCTGAGCTCGCGCGACGGATGCTGTCCTCGTTTCTGGGTCAGGTGCTGGACGACGGCCTCTTCCATGCCGACCCGCACCCGGGCAACCTCCTACTCGACGCCGCCGGCACGATCTGGATGCTCGACTTCGGCTCGGTCGGCCGTCTTGACCCCCGCTCGCTCGATGGGCTCCGTGGGATCGCGCTCGGTGTCGCCACCAACGATGTCAGCGTGCTGGCGCGGGCGGCACGCGACCTCTCGGGAAATCAAGCCGCTGACCTGCGCGCGCTCGAGAGCGATCTGAGCGCTCAACTCGGCGCGCTCGACGGGTCCGCCGGGATCGATCCCCGCATAATCGGCGAGGTTCTGTCCGTGATGCAACGGCATAAGCTCGCGCCGCCTCCGTCGGTCACGCTTCTCGCGCGCTCGCTGTTCACCCTCGAGGGGACGCTCAAGCGGATCGACCCTCAGTTCAGCTTGGTGACCGAGAGCCAGCAGATCGTCATGGCGGAGCACCGAGACGCGTTCGGCACGCCGCAGCAGCTCCTCGAGCGCGAGGCGCTGCGGGCACTCCCAGCTCTGCGCACCCTGCCCGAGCACGCCGAGACGCTGGCAAACCAGCTCCGCGCCGGTCGTCTCACCTTTCACGCCCGGCATTTCGCGGGAGATGACCACGACGCGGTCGACTCCTGGGTCGATCGCCTTGTCATCGCCGCGATTGCCGGCTTCTCGGTCGTCGCGTCCGCGGTCCTCTTACTCGCGGCGGGGGTGACGAACGACCACGAGGTCCGATCCGCACTGTGGATCCTGGGTTTTACCGGCCTGACACTCTCGACCATCCTGGCGATGCGCGCCGCCGCACGTGCGCTGCGGCGTCACCTCGAACGTATCGAGTGACTGGTGACTCATCCGCCTGACAAGCCAGAAGTCGCGCGGGACTTCGAGATAGCTCGCCTGGCCATGCCCGCAACCAGTCCCCCGTAGCGAGCGCCGAGCGCCGCGCCGCTCACCAGGAGCCCGGCGAAGCTCAGCACGTAGGCGTTGACCGTCCACCAGCGGTTGCGATGTGCCACGATCTCGCTGGTGAACAGCAGCGCCGCCGCAGCGCAGCACCTGCGCGACCTCGCGCTGCTGCGCCGCGTCCGCGACCGGATCGACCGGGAGTACGCGCAGCCGCTGGACGTCGAGGCGCTCGCCCGCGACGCGCACATGTCGGCGGGGCACTTCAGCCGCGAGTTCCGGCTCGCCTACGGCGAGTCGCCGTACGGCTACCTCATGACGCGGCGCATCGAGCGCGCGATGGCGCTGCTGCGTCGTGGCGATCTCAGCGTCACCGAGGTCTGTTTCGCGGTTGGCTGCTCGTCGCTGGGCACGTTCAGCACTCGCTTCACCGAACTCGTCGGTATGCCGCCGAGCACTTACCGGCGCGATGGGGCGCGCGCGACGGCTGGGATGCCGCCTTGCGTCGCGAAACAGGTGACCAAACCGATCAGGAATCGAGAAGCGCGTTCACCGAGCCGCACCTAGCATGAGCGTCATGGACATCACGATTCACGCGAGCTTCCTACCCCACGACGACCGGAACGCATCCCTGGCCTTCTATCGCGACACGCTCGGCTTCGAAGTCCGCAACGAGGTCGAGTACGGCGGAATGCACTGGATCACTGTCGGGCCCGCCGAGCAGCCAGGCACGTCGATCGTCCTGTATCCGCCGGCCGCAACCCCCGGCATAACCGACGACGAGCGCAGCACGATCGAGGAGATGATGGCCAAGGGCACCTACGCCTCCATCAACCTGGCTACCAATGACCTCGACGGCACCTTCGAGCGGCTGCAGGCCAGCGCCGAGGTCGTCCAGGAGCCGACCGAGCAGCCGTACGGTGTTCGCGACTGCTCCGTCCGCGATCCCGCGGGCAACCTGCTCCGCATCCAAGAGCTGCGCTGAGCTGTCCGGCGATTCGCCGTTCGTCTTACCACGACCGTACACACGGGGTCGATTGACCCCACGACTTCAGGAGTGACCCATGACCAACTCTTCCACTGAGGGAATCAAGACCGTCCTGCATCCCGTGTCCGACCTGGCAAAGGCCACGGCCGTATACACAGCCCTGCTCGGCATACCGCCGCAGACCGAGTCGCCCTACTACGTCGGATTTGACGTCGCCGGCCAGCACATCGGGCTGCTGCCGGGCGGTGGGCCGCAGGGCATGACCTCACCGGTGGCCTATTGGCACGTGTCGGACATCGAGGCGAAGCTGGCCGAGGTGACCGCCGCGGGCGCCACCGTGAAGGAGCCCGCGCGCGACGTCGGTGGCGGCCGCCTCGTGGCCTCTTTCACCGACCCAGATGGCAATGTGCTCGGGCTAGTCCAGGACCGATGAGTGCCAGCCCTTCACGTCCCAGACGCAGCGTCGTCGCGACGCCGAGCATCGGCTCGCCAGGTTGATCCCGTGTACATACATGGCGCTGCTACGAGACCGTCGGGCTCGCAGTCGCTGCCTACATGCTCGCTCTCCTGGGAGGAGAGGACGGACGTCTCGCTGCAAACTCACTCGCCAACGCGCAGGTCTGGCTCGCGACGATTTTCGGACCAGCAGTGGCTGGACTGCTCCTCGCCGAGTCCGGCTTCCGTCTCCTCCGCCGAAGCAACCTCCTCGGCCTGAGCTGGTCGACCTCCTGTTTAGCCACCGAATGGAGACACGATGAGCATCGCCACGAGGACTGACACGCAGTCGCCTGCGCTGCACGTTGCCGACAGCCACGACCTGATCCGCGTGCACGGCGCGCGCGAGAACAACCTCAAGGACGTGAGCGTCGAGCTCCCAAAACGCCGGTTGACGGTATTCACCGGGGTCTCCGGCTCGGGCAAGAGCTCGCTGGTGTTCGACACCATCGCCGCGGAGTCGCAGCGGCTGATCAACGAGACTTACAGCGCCTTTGTGCAGGGCTTCATGCCGACGCTGGCGCGGCCCGAGGTTGACGTGCTCGAAGGGCTAACGACGGCGATCATCGTCGACCAGCAGCGGATGGGTGCCGACCCCCGCTCCACGGTCGGCACCGCCACCGACACGAACGCGATGCTGCGCATCCTCTTCAGCCGAATCGGGCAACCGCACATCGGCTCGCCCAGCGCGTTCGCGTTCAACGTCCCCTCCGTCCGAGCGAGCGGCGCGATCACGATCGAACGCGGTGCCAGCAAGACGGTGAAAGCGACCTTCACCCGGACCGGCGGCATGTGTCCGCGCTGCGAAGGCCGGGGCACGATTACCGACATCGACCTGTCTCAGCTGTACGACGACGGCAAGTCGCTCAACGAGGGTGCGCTCACGATCCCCGGCTACAAGGCAGGCGGCTGGAACTATCGGCTGTACAGCGCGTCGGGCTTCGTCGATCCGGACAAGCCGATCCGCGAGTACACCAAGAAGGAGCTGCACGACTTCCTCCACCGCGACGCGACCAGGATGAAGATCGCGGGCATCAACATGACCTACGAGGGCCTGATCCCGCGGGTCCAGAAGTCGATCCTCTCCAAGGACAAGGAGGCGCTGCAGCCGCACATCCGCGCGTTCGTGGAGCGCGCGGTCACCTTCACCGCGTGCCCCGAGTGCGGCGGCACCCGGCTCAGCGAGGCCGCTCGATCGTCGAAGATCAACACGATCAACATCGCCGACGCGTGCGCGATGCAGATCACCGACCTCGCGGAGTGGGTGCGGGGTCTGGACGAAGCGTCGGTCGCGCCGCTGCTGGCGGCGCTGGGGGAGACCCTCGACTCGTTCGTCGAGATCGGGCTCGGCTATCTCAGCCTCGACCGCCCGTCCGGCACGCTGTCCGCCGGCGAGGCGCAGCGCGTCAAGATGATCGGCCACCTCGGCTCCTCGCTCACCGACGTCACCTATGTCTTCGACGAGCCCACCACGGGCCTGCACCCTCATGACATCCAGCGGATGAACGACCTGCTGCTGGCGCTGCGGGACAAGGGCAACACGGTCCTCGTCGTGGAGCACGAGCCGGAGACGATCGCGATCGCCGACCACGTCGTCGATCTCGGCCCCGGCGCCGGTACCGCGGGCGGCACCGTTTGCTTCGAGGGCACAGTCGAGAGCCTGCGGGCCGGCGGCACTCTCACCGGGCGCCATCTCGACGACCGGACCGACCTCAAGGAGGCGGTGCGGACGCCCACCGGCACGCTGGAGATCCGCGGCGCGACGGCGCACAACCTGCGCGACGTCGACGTCGACATCCCGCTCGGGGTGCTTGTCGTCGTCACCGGCGTCGCCGGCTCGGGCAAGAGCTCGCTCGTGCACGGGTCGATCCCGCCCGGGGCGGGTGTGGTGTCGATCGATCAGGACGCGATCCGCGGCTCGCGACGGAGCAACCCGGCGACGTACAGCGGACTGCTCGACCCAATCCGCAAGGCGTTCGCGAAGGCCAACGGCGTGAAGCCGGCGCTGTTCAGCGCCAACTCCGACGGCGCCTGCCCCAACTGCAACGGCGCCGGCGTCATCTACACCGACCTGGCGATGATGGCCGGCGTCGCCACCACCTGCGAGGAGTGCGAGGGGAAGCGGTTCCAGGCATCGGTGCTGGACCACCACCTCGGCGGCCGCGACATCAGCGAGGTGCTCGCGATGTCGGTGAGCGAGGCCGAGGAGTTCTTCGGCGCCGGCGAGGCGCGCACGCCGGCCGCGCACGCCATCCTCGACCGGCTCGCCGACGTCGGGCTCGGCTACCTCAGCCTCGGCCAGCCGCTGACTACGCTGTCCGGCGGCGAACGGCAGCGACTCAAGCTGGCCACTCACATGGCCGAGAAGGGCGGCATCTACGTCCTTGACGAGCCGACCACCGGCCTGCACCTCGCCGACGTCGAGCACCTGCTTGGCCTGCTCGACCGGCTCGTCGACTCCGGCAAGTCGGTCATCGTCATCGAACACCACCAAGCAGTCATGGCGCACGCCGACTGGATCATCGACCTCGGCCCAGGCGCCGGCCACGACGGCGGCCGGATCGTCTTCGAGGGCACGCCCGCCGACCTCGTCGCGGCCCGCTCCACTCTCACCGGCGAGCACCTCGCGGCCTACGCCGGCACCTGACCGAACCCCTCGCGGACATCGTCTACTCGGCGAACGAGGCGCCTGTTGACGCTGATGCGCGACGGCCAGTGGCTCGTCGGAGCATGACACCGACGCCCGCCATGGCCACTGGCTCCGCCCCCGAGCATGCGACCGACGCCGGCCATGGCTGTTCAGCCCGGCCACAATGGTCAGCGGACGCCGCGGTCAACCGCTCAGCGGCTGGGAACCTGGAGCTGATCGAGGTCGTGCGATGCCTCGCGACGGACCAGCTCGTCCGCGAGGACGTGCAAACCGGGCATCTGATCCAGTTCACGGCGGAGGCGCCTTGCCAACCCCAACGCCGAGCAACGATTCGCCGTCCTCGACCATTTGGCGTCGCCTGCCGTCCAACGCGGCGTAGAGCACCACGTTCGGGCTGGTCGTCATCAACAGGTGCGCACGTGCCGCAATATGCGAAGGATCGACCAGATCACTTTGGACGTGGAACACCGACCCTTGCTCGAATCCCGTACCCATCTTGTGAACGCTGACCACACACACATCCGCGCCGGCGTCCATCGCCCACGTCGGGAGCTCGGGATGAAACGGCAGATGAGCGCGCCAAGCCTCATCCACGATCAGGGGCCGCCCCCGCGCGTGGCACACGCGCGCGATACCCGCGATGACCGCGCACGTACCATAGGGCGTCGGGCTCACCACCAGGGCGGCGGCCGCTTCCGGATGGCGATCCCAGGCGTCCGCCACCTGCTGGGATGATGGTGGATGGGCGAGATGCAGATCGGCGTCCCAGCGGGGAGCGACCCAGCAGGCCTGCAGCCCGGAGAAGATGAGCCCCGCCACGACCGACTTGTGCGCTTCCCGTCCGAGCAACAGATCGCCCTCGTGACCGAATTCGACGCGGTTCACAGTCTGCGTGATCCAAGTGTTATCTCGTCTTTCTACTCTTCTACAGGCTCGACGGGATGGACGGCTCGCTCGCGCATGCATCTCGACCCGCGTGCGACAACGTTGCCCCTTTAGTCAGGAGGGACACGCAGGTTGGAATACCGATCAGGGGCGGCAGTCGTTTGGGTGCGGCCATCGGAGCACCACGGCGGAGACCCGAGGTCGCGACGTGCTCCCCCCTCGTCGTCGGCAATCCGAGGGCGGCACGGTCAGGCGCCCGTGTCGACTCCCTCCGCGAGTGCCTGCACGTCGCGGCTGCGCGAGTGGTTCTCAATGAAGTGCGTTCCCGCGAGGAGCAGGGCAATCGGCCACTCAACGAACTCTGCCGCAGCCATTGCACCGAGACCCGCGTACCAAAGCAGTCCAGGCTTGTCGGGAAGGATGACCTTGGTATTGACCACCGGGAGCGTTACGGCCGGCGGGCCCCGACGGAGCCGATCCAGTTTCTCTTTTCTCGTGTCCCGCTTCGGCATAGTGAGCCCCGTTCTCGTTCTCCTCGTTTCTACCCCGTTTGTTCGGGCAGGCAACACGATAGGACGCGGACGTTCGTCAAGCTCTCCCGCCGGTGCTCACGTGCGACAACGAGGAGACCCGCGGGCGAGCGCGTCCGGTCAGCGGCCGACATCTACGTCGTCGCTGCCGTCTCCAGCGAGCGGCCAGTCGCCTTGATCCCCAGCAGGATGAGGGTGCCGGCAAGTGCGCCCGAGACCGCCATGACGATGAAGGCCCCGGAGAAGCCCCAGGCGGTGTTGGCGCCAAGCACGATCAGCGGGGCCAGGGCGCCGCCGACGTGTCCCAACCCGTCGGTGAGCGCGACCCCGGTGGCGCGGGCGTTGGTGGAAAAGTGTTCGGCGGTGTACGTGTACAGAAGCGGGACGAGCAGCCCAACGGTCACTGAGGCGAAGAAGCCGAACACCATGATGATCGCCGGTGAGACGAACAGGCCGATGACCAGGAGCGAGATCGTCCACGCGCCGGCGAACGTGGCCGCCGTGTACTTCCGCTCGAGGCGATCGCTGAAGTGAGTGGTGGCATAGGCGCCGGCGAGGAAGCCGATGCCTGAGACGATCAGGTACGTCGTGCTGTCGGCAAGGCTGTAGCCCTTGTCCACGAACAGCGTCGGGGCGAGCGTCAGCCACCCGTAGTTGCCGACGTAGTAGATAAACCAGATTGCGACGAACAAGGCCACCCGCCCGAGCATTGGCGCGCGCAACAGCGCGGCGATTGGGAAGCGCTCGGCCGGAGGCTCGTCGGGAACTTGCTCTGGTGGCGGGAGCGCTTCGTCGGTCGCCTCGCGGGCCGTGTCTTCGGCCTCGGCGACCACCTCGGCGGCCTCGTCCGTACGACCTTGTGCAACCAACCACCGCGGCGAGGCCGGCAGCCCTCGCCGCATGAACAGGATCGTGACGCCACCCACGGCACCGATCCCAAAGAGCACCCGCCAGCCCGACGCGAACGTCGGGACCAGGCCCCGGGCGATGAAGGGGACGACCGCGAACCCTGCGTAGGCGGCCGTGGTTGCCCAGCTGGTATAGCGGCCGCGCAGGCGCGCGGGCGAGAGCTCCCCGAGATATGTCGTGACGGCGGCGATCTCGGCCCCGATCCCCAGGCCCGAGATGAACCTAAATATGATCAGCTCTACCGCGTTTGTGCTGATGGCGGCCAGCGCCGTGCCGATCGAGAACACGCTGACCGAGATGGCCAGGCTCAGCCGCCGGCCCCACTTGTCCGCGATCGTGCTGTCGGCAAGGGCCCCGATGATGTAACCCACGAGGCTGCTGGTCACCGACAGCGACACTGTGCCCTTGGAAACGTGGAATTGCTGTGCGATCACCGGCAGCGCGAAGGAGATGGTGACAATGTCGAAGAAGGCGAAGAAATAGCCCGCACCGACGATCCACAGCAGACGACGCTCGTAGGGCCACACCGGGATTCGGTCCAGACGGGCGAGCGGGCCGGCACGCTGCCGCCTGGAGCGTGACCGCTCGTACTGAGCGCGATTCGATCTGGGCTGCATTTGTCCGCTCGTCGTGTCCGCGGTCGTGATCGAAACTCCGGACCTTCAGCGAAGCTACCCCGTGGCCCGCGACCTTACCCCCGGCGTTACAACTTAGTGTCGGCGGGCGCAGCCGCCCGCGTGAGTGCTCCTCCACGACGGGCCGGCCGGTAGGGAGCATGCTCGGTGCGGGCGATTGCGGTGTCGGTCCGCCTGGCCGGCCCGATGTCTTGCAAGCGAGTAGCTTGAGCGCGTGAGCTTGTACGAGGTGGAGGGCTTGCCGCCTGTTCCTTGGGAGCGTCCGCTGGCGGGTTCGCTGGATCGGCTCATGGTTCGTTCTGAGCTGCTGGAGGACAACCCGCTGGGGGATCCCGCTGTGCGACCGCTGTTTGTCTACCGACCGCCCACGACGAGTGGTGGCACGGAGCGACTGCCCTCGGTCTACTTGTTACAGGGTTTCGGTGGTCAACTCGAGGAGTGGTTGGCGCCGACTCCATCGAGCCAGACGACGATCGAGCGACTGGATGCCATGTTCGCCGCGGGCGAGTCTCCGCCGGCGGTAATAGTCTTCGTCGACGCCTCCACCTCGTGGGGCGGCTCGCAGTTCCTGAACTCGACGGGCACCGGCCGCTATCTCGACTACCTGTGCGACGAGGTGATCCCCTTCATCGACGCGCGCTACCCGACGATGCCCGTCTGGAAGCATCGCGGTCTGTCCGGCAAGTCATCGGGCGGATACGGGGCGATGGTGATTCCGATGCTCCGTCGGGACGTGTTCGGGGCGCTGGCTGCACACGCCGGCGACGCCTTATTTGAGTGCTGCTATCAGCCGTTCTTTCCTGTTGCCGCCCGGTTGCTGCGCAGCGAGTTCGGCGGTTCGTGGGGGGCCTTTGAGGCTCGGGCCAAGGCAGCTGATTTCGATTGGAGGCAAATCGCCGTTCTGTTCGCGGCGTATGGCACAGCGTGCGCGTACACCCCCGACCCCAACCGGCCGGGCAAGCCGCTGATCCCTTTCGATTCGGTGGGGCGCCCGATCGACGAGGTCTGGTCGCACTGGCTGGCGCGCGATCCCATCCGGATGGCGGAGAGCCACGCCGATGGGCTGACAAGGATGCGAAGGATCTATCTCGACGCGGGCCGCAACGACGAGTTCTTCCTCGATCTCGCGGCCAACGCCTTCTCCGACGAGCTCACCCGCCTCGGCATCGAGCACTCCCTCGAACTCTTCGAGGGCAACCACGACGGAGTCGATCGTCGAATCCCGGCAGCGATTCGGGAGCTGATCAACGCACTCCAGTAATTGACGATCATCAGAAGGCCACGATGCCCCGTGGCCGCGCGCGACACCTGCGCGCACGCCGAAGGGAGCAGCGGGCTCAACGCCCGGGCATTGCCCTACCGACCCACGGTCGCGCTTGAGTTCGCCTCCGCCTGCGCGCTGCCAGGTCCTGTCGCGTGTGGCTCATGGTCTTCAACTCTTCTCGTCCCTCTGTCGGGTTAGCGCGAAAGGGAGAGGGCGAGAACCCCCGAGCGTTCAGTCGGTTTGGGCCGCGCCCACCGGGCCGGTGGGGTAGCAGCCGTTGAAGCAGGTCACCGGCCCCGCAGTCAAAACCAGTAACCCCGCCTCTCGCCTCGTGGCACGGTTGCGCCGTTGGTGGCATTCGGGCGCGGGTTGAGAATCCTGGCCGCAGGGCCAGCTCGTGTTCGACTGTACTCCTATTGCCGGCGCTTGTGTGCGCGGGACCTCAAAAGTTTGCTCGGGCTCGTTTAGGGCGCGGGCACCGGCCGGTTCGCCGCCACCGGCAGGACCTCTGCACGTAGCTTGGCCGCCAGGATGATTGAGCGAGATCGCGACACCAGCGGCCCGCACGGAGAAATGCGCCGGCAACCGAAACGGCCAGCGCCGCGGCAGTCACCGCCGCGCGGCTAGACGCTGCCATCGCCGTCGCCGGGCCGCCGCTGTTATCCCCATCGCCATCGCCGCCGCCGCCCTGCGGGATCCCGCCAGGCGCGGGCGGACGCACGTCGAACCGCGTGCTCGCCGCGGCCACGACGCGCTGGCTTGAGAACGACAGCAGCCGCGCGACCAGACGATGCCGGCCCGAAGCGAGATGGCGGTAGGTGATCGCCGAGCCGGCTATGACCCGCGGACGCCCGGCGTCGAGCATGAACCGAACCCCGCCGTTTCGGCTCACCTTCACGCGAGCCAGCACCGTCGAGCCAACCAACGCGGCTCTCGCGGGCGCGAGGAACGAGATGGGGGGGGCGGGTCGACCGGCGCGTGGAACGGGTGGCCCGGTCGCCGCGCCTGGGTTGTGGGTCGCGGCCCCGCAACCGGCGACGACGCCACCGATCGCGAGCAGCCCAACCAGGGCGCCGATCGGTCGCACAAGTCGCATCTGGATCTCCTAGTCGAGGGGTGGCGCGAGTTGCGCGCCTGGCAGGAACGACGGCGCGATGGCGCCATTCCTTCCCCGGGTCCTGTGTGGAAGGTCTCGCCGCGGGCCGGAGTCCCCTTCCCCCGAGAGCGGACGTCCGCATCGGACGCCGCCAAACAAAGGAGACGCAAATGCACCTCAGCTTCGGAACCATGAAGGTCGTCCTGCTTGGCCTTGGCGCCAGCGGCGCGATCGCGATCGCCGGCTGCGGCGGCGGCGGGGGCAGCGGCGCCTACGGGGCCGCGAGCCACAGCTCGCCGCCCGCCGCCCGCAGCACACCGGCCGCCAAGCCGTCCGCGAGCGCGCCGGTGAGCGGGATCCCGCAGAACAACGGCGGCGACATGGACAGCGACAACAACGGCGGCCCGAGCGACGGCGACGGCAACCTCTAACCCAGATAAGGAAGACCAAACCCATGATCAACCCCATCCGACATAGCGTCCGAGCGGCCGTCGCTTTGACCGCCGGCGGGCTCGTCCTCGCCCTCGCGCTCGGTGCCGGCGCGGCGTTGGCCGTCACCCACCAGAGCAGCCGCCCGCCGGCGGTGACGGTCACTGCCGCCCACAGCTCAAGGTTGCGCGAGACGATCCTCGTGACGCCCGGCAGCGAGCACACGCTCTACCACCTCCAGCCGGAGACCGCCCGTCACATCGTGTGCACCGGGGCGTGCGCGAAGCTGTGGCCCCCGCTGCTGGTGAAGTCACGACACGTGCAGCTGCGCGCGGGCGCCGGCGTCCACGGTCGGCTGTCGATCGTCCGCCGCCCCGACGGGAAGCTGCAGGCGACGTTCAACGGCATGCCGCTGTACACGTTCGCCGGCGACCATCGCCGCGGCGACGTGAACGGGCAGGGGTTCATGCACGTCTGGTTCGTGCTCGCCGCCCGACACGCGACCCCCGCCTCGCCCCCGCACACCACCGGGAACCCGATCCCGCAGAACAACGGCGGCGACATGGACGCCGACAACAACGGCGCCCCCAGCGACGGCGACGGCAACCAGTAGCCGACGCCAAAGGCGATTCGTTCGGCGCCGCGGCGCCGGGCGGATCACCCCGCCTGCCGCAGCGACCGTCACTGGCGATCGCCGGGTCCGCGGGAAGGTTCCGCCGCCGGCGGCTGTCTTCCCACCCAACGGCCCGTCCACCTCCAACCCGCAGGCCGCCCCCACAACCCCCACCGAAAGGCCCCATAGTGAGTAACCAACATCATCATCCCGCCTTGTCCGAGCCGAGCGCCGAGCAGCTCGACAACCTCTGGCAGCGCGTCGTCGGCCGCCGCTCGTTCCTGAAGGGAGTCGGCGTCGCCGGTGCCGCGGCCGTGCCCGCTGGCGGCCTCCTCGGCGCGAGCGCCGCGTTCGCCGCGGACTCCCGCCCGACGCAGGGCGACGTGGCGATCCTGCGGTTCCTCGCCGCCGCCGAGATCATCGAGTCGGATCTGTGGTCGCAGTACGCGGAGCTTGGCGGCGCCAACGGCGGCAATCCAGCCTACGTGGCGGCGCTTCAGAACCTCGATTCGGACATGCCGCAGTACATCTCTGACAACACCGACGATGAGCTCAGCCACGCCGCGTTCATCAACGCCTTCCTGCATGCGCACGGAGCTCAGCCGGTCAGCCTCGAGCGGTTCCGCACGCTCGAGGGCAGCGCCGCGACCGGAACCAAGCACCGCAAGCGGCTGACGAACCTCAAGACGCTGAACGTGGACACGAGCTGGTACACCCGCTACCGGTCGGGCCGCAACCCGGACCTCGGGGCGAGCTTCCCACAGGCGGTCACGATCAGAAACCAGCCCGCGATCCCGCTCAACGACACTGACACGCCGCCCGGCACCACGATTCCCTCGCCCTCGGTCCCGCCCACCTCGAGCAAGGCCGCGCTGCGGATACAGGCGATCGCGAACGCCGCTGGGTTTCACTTCGCGATGATCGAGCAAGGGGGCTCGAGTCTTTATTCGACGATGGCGCTTAAGGCGTCGAGCGTTGAGGTGCTGCGAATCGTCGTCGCGATCGGCGGAGTTGAGACCAACCATTTCTCGCTGTGGCACGACAAGGCGGGCAACGCCGTCGCGCAGCCGCTGGCGGGCGTGACCGACCCCGAGACGGGGCTTCACTTCCCCGACCTCAACGCCCCGCATACAGAGGCGCTGCAGACGAACCTGATCCTCCCCGAGCCGACCGAGTTCATCCCCGGACTGCCGCAGGTCTCGATCGTGCGCCCCACCTCCGATCAGCTCGCCGGCGCCCGCGCCGCCGTCAAGGGCCTGACCGCCGACGGGCTGTTCGCGGGCCAGTCACCGGAGTTCTTCCGGTTCGTGACCAAGCTCGCCGACGAGGCCGACGCCGCGCAGCGCCGGGTGCGCTAAAGCGACCTCAAGACGGCCACCCCCAGCGCAGTGGCGCTAGGGGGTGGCCACAGCCAAACACCGACCCGAATCCCCAACCCAGGAGACCACCATGTCCGGATTGACCAGCCCTACCCACATCGCACTGCTGCTCGTCGTGCTGCTGCTCGTGTTCGGCGCCAAGCGCCTGCCCGAGCTCGGCCGCTCGCTCGGGCACGGCATGCACGAGTTCAAGGACTCGATCAGCGGCGCAAACCCAATCGAGCATCTAGAGCCCGCTGCCCACCTCGCCGAGGCGCCTGCGCCGGCCCCGACCCGCGTCGCGGCCGACACGTCCGCGCTCGCCGCGGAGCAGGCCCCCGTCGCGCAGCCTGTGGCCGGCGCGGCGTCGCCGAAGCCGTCAAACGACCGGCCGTGACCGACACGCCATGACCCGGCTCAAACCGATCCGCCACGACGCACAGCTGAGCGTCATCGATCACCTCGATGAGCTGCGCTCACGCCTGATCGCCAGCCTGATCACGTTCGGTGCGGCGCTCGCGCTTTGCTTCTGGCAGAACCACCTGCTACTGCGGATCGTCGACGCGCCGCTGCAGGGAAGACGCCCCGTCACCTTCGGCGTCGCGGAGCCGTTCACCGCGACGCTGACGGTGGCCGCCTATGCCGCGATCGCGCTCACCCTCCCGATCCTCCTCTACCAGCTGTACGCCTACCTGCTGCCAGCGCTCCGACCGAACGAACGCCGAATCGCGCTGCCGCTGCTCCTGCTAATACCGCTCCTATTCATCGCCGGCGTCGCGTTCGGCTACTTCATCGTGCTGCCCGCCGCGCTTCACTTCCTACTGCACTTCAACCAGCACGAGTTCAACCTCCAACTGCGCGCCCGAGACTGGTACGCCTTCTTCGGGACGACCGTGCTCGCCACAGGGCTCGTGTTCCAGATCCCCGTCGGCATCCTCGCCGCCACGAGCGTCGGGATCACCACCCCGGCAGCGCTACGCCGCAAACGCCGGTACGCGATCGCGATCTGCGCGCTCATCGCCGCCGCCCTTCCAGGCGTGGACCCGATCTCAATGCTGATCGAAATGATCCCGCTAATCGCCCTATACGAACTCAGCATCCTGATCGCGAGCGCCCTCCCAACCGCACCCGCGACCGCGATCGGCGACCCGGCATGACCCGCCACCCGCGATGAACTATGCACGCCAGGAAGGTTCCTCGGCGCGCGAGAGTCTTGTCGGCGAGCGCAAATCTGCGCGCCAACCCTCGGAGACATGAGGCGGCTCATGAATCGCATCATGCTTGCGACCGCCTAGCCCATCGTGCTCCGCTCACGCTGCTCGCCGGAGCTGATCAAGTCCGGGGCGCGAGAGATGCAGCACTTCGTAAGCGGTCACCGGCACTGGGCGGTACTCGGACCGTGCGCTTTGCCAGAGAGCGAAGCGGACGAGGCGCCAGCGGTATGGGTCGAGCGCGACCGCGGCCGCGAACAGGCCGCGCTCGTCTTCCGCGGATCCGTCGAGCCACTCGCGTTCCCTTGCGGTGAGCGTGGCGAGGTCTTCGTCGTGGTGCACGAGCAGGTCCTCGCGGGTTGCCGACCGCGGCTCGCCTCCTGATCCGGTCCGGAAGTGCATGCCGATCCAGTGCTCTACGAGCGGACGTCCAAACGAATCGCTGACGCCGGCGAAGCGTTCGCCGGAGAGGAACTCGTTGGCGTGGGCTGTCTCGCACCAGAGATAGAAGGGCGCGTACCGGTTCGTGTCGGCGCCGTTGGCGCGTTCGGTGATCGTGAAGGCTTTGAGGCCAAGGCCCGGGGTCGTGTCAAAGCCCTCTGCTCGGTCCCGTACTCGCTGGCGGATGGTCTCCATGTCATAGTCGGAGGGCAGGTTGACGGTGTATTGCATCGCGAGCATCCTCGGCCTCCGTTCGGATCGTGGCTGCGCTCTAGCGGGTCGTCGCGATCGGAGGCGATGATGGCGCGCCGCTGGCAGGTGCTGCTCGTCGTCGCTCTCGGGAACTTTCTGGGCTGACGCCACTGTCGTCAACATCGCGTTTCCCACCATCGAGCACGCATTTCCGGGTAGCTCGTTGGGGGCGGTGTCGTGGGTGCTGAACGCCTACAGCGTGGTGTTCGCGGCGCTGCTGATCGTCTTCGGCCGGTTGGCCGATCCCCTCGGGCGCCGGCGTCTGTTCCTCCTCGGCCTGCTCGTGTTCATGGTCGGCTCTCGGGGCTTTGCGCCGCGGCTGTCAGCCTGCCGATGCTGATTGCCGCACGGATCCTTCAGGCCATCGGCGCGGCCATGGTCGTGCCGACGTCCTTGGCGTTGCTTTTGCCAGAGTTCCCGATCACGGAGCGCGCGACCGCCGTCGGGCTATGGGCGGCATCGGCTGGTGTTGCCTCGGCAGCTGGTCCGGTCCTGGGTGGGCTCCTGATCCATTGGCAGGGCTGGCCCGCGATCTTCCTCGCCAATCTGCCAATCGGCGCGGGCGCGCGGTTCGCAGGCAGGCGCATCCTTCACGAGGCTCGAGCCCCGCAACCAGCCGCCCTCCCCGACTTCGTCGGCGCGATCCTGCTCGCCGGCGCGGTCGCGCTGACCGCGCTGACGATCGTGCAGAGCCCTGTTTGGGGTTGGACCGGACCCCCGACCGTCGCGGTCGGTACTGGCACAGTCCTACTGGCCACCGTGTTCCTGCGTCGCTCGGCCATCCACGACGCGCCGGTGGTTCCGGTGTCGCTTTTGCGAATCCGCTCCTTCGCGCTGGCCAATGCGGGCAGCCTGATCTTCTCCGCGGGGTTCTTCGCCCGGCTTCTGTGCGACGTGTTTTTCCTCACCGGAGCCTGGCGGTACTCAACCCTCACCGCCGGACTCGCGACCACCGCCAGCACCCACCCCGACTTCGTCAGGCTATGGCTGCCGGGATCGATCCTCGCCGGGCTGGGGGTCGGCGTTGGCATGACCACGTTCTCGAGCGCCGCGGCGGCGTCGCTGCCCGCCCACCTGCTTGGGGTCGGTGGCGCGGTCAACATCACCGCCCGGCAGATCGGCGCCGTCCTAGGCGTCGCCATCCTCGTCGCGATCATCGGCACTCCTGGGTCGATCCACGACGTGAGCGCCTTCCGGGACGGCTGGTTGTTCTCGGTCCTCGCCGCCGTCATCGCCGCCTCGATCGCGCTGTGCCTAGGTCGTATCCGCCTCGCGGCCCAAACGCTCGCGGCGCGAGAGGCCGGCGCCCTGCCTGCCACGGGTGCAGGAAACCTACGCGCGGGCGCTCGCCCGCCCCGCCTGCTGCGCAATGACGACGACCTCGGCTACCTGTTGCGCGTCCTGCGCAACACGTACCTCACGAGCCGACGAACCGCCAGCCGCCGACCGCACATCGCCACCACGCTCGAGCGCGTCCACGCCGCTCACCCCCGCACCGACAACCAGCCCGAGCACTCGCTCGCCTCTCGCGAGGTGTACGCATCGATCGCAGAGCTCCCCGAGTCGTTCCGGCTCGCGCTCGTCGCCATCGACATCGCCGGACTCTCCTACCGCGAAGCCGCCCGTGCGTTGCGTGTTCCCGAAGCGACGATCACAACCCGCCTGCACCGCGCCCGCCAACGCATCGCCATCGCCCTGAGGGAACCCAGAATCGCCCCAAACGCTGCACCCGCCCGCCAGGAATCGCCACGAGACCGACGGCCTACGGAAGGCATCGGCCTCGAAGGGAGTCTCACATGATGTGGAGCAACACCCGATAGCGAGAGCCACGGACCCTTGGCCCCATGAGGCGTCATGTACCCACGGAGCCGCGCAGGATGGGGGCGACGCCGCCCAGGACGAGCTCGCGACCTGGGTATGCGAGGGCCCAGTGCCGGCGAGCCGGAGGCGCGATGAAGCTGACGAGTCACCTTGATGCCTCCGACCCCTCGACAGACATATACAAGTGCGCCATGACCGTCGCCCGATGATGGCTCGCATCTCACCGGCGAGCATCGGTCGCTGGAGTGCGCGCCGTCCTTGGCTTGCGATCGGTGTCTGGCTCGCGTTCGTCGTCTTCGCGGTCGGTGCGCTTGCGCTCACCGGCTCGAAAGGCCTCCAGAGTGGCGCGACCGGCGAGTCGGCTCGGGCCGAGAGCATCCTGGCGTTACACACGGCGCAACCGGGCCAGAGCGAGTTCGCTTACCTTCACAGCCCTACGCTGCGCGTCGGCGATCCGTCGTACCGCGCCGCGATCACAGAGGTGATGACCACAATGGAAGGCGCGCTCGGCGCCCACGTCGCGACGAGCGTCTCGGCTGGCGGTCATTCGGCGCTCGTCGGCGGCCTGATCGGGCGGTCATTCTCGACCGACGCGCTGCGGGCGGCCGTTGCTTCGGCGGGCGGGTCACAGATCACTTCGGTTCTCGATGACAACAGCACCGACGGTGGCAACAACGACCTGAGCCGCGCCGAGCTCCTGTCGCTGCCCGTGACCTTGCTCGTTCTGCTCATCGCCTTTGGCGCGCTCGTCGCGGCGCTCGTCCCGGTGCTGCTGGGGGCGACCGCGGTGATCGCGGCGTTTGGTCTGCTCGGCCCGATCAGCCACGTGTTCCCGCTCGACTCCAGCGTCAAGACGGTGGTGCTGCTGATCGGGATGGCGGTCGGCGTCGACTATGCGCTCTTCTATGTGATCCGCTCGCGTGAGGAGCGCTCGCGCGGCCTGGCGTCGCACGACGCGCTCGAGCGCACCGCACGCACCTCTGGGCGCACCGTGATCGTCGCCGGGACCACGGTCGCGATCGCGATGGCCGGGCAGTTCCTGATCGGCTCGGGCATCTTCAACGGCATCGCGAGTGGCACGATCGCAGTGATCGGCTGCGCCGTGGCCGGCTCGGTCACCGTCCTCCCGGCCGTACTCGAGCTGCTCGGACCGCGGATCGACCGCGGCCGCATCCCTTTCCTGCCGCACCTCGGCAGCGGCGCGGACTCGCGCTTCTGGCCCGCGGTCGTCGATCGCGTCCTGCGCCGCCCGCGCCTGTCGCTCCTCGCCTCGGTCGCGCTGCTCGTCGCGCTCGCGATCCCCGCCCTCGGCCTGCACGTATCGGAGCCGAGCTCGAACACGATCACACCCCGCCTATCCTCATCGCTGCAGGCACGGATCACGGCCGACTTCCCCGGCACCTCGGCGCCCGCGATCGTCGTCTTCGACTGGGCCGCGGGCGAACGGCCCGAGGCGCGGCAGGCGGCCAAGCGGCTGGAAGCCCTCGCGGCGGCGCGCGGCATCGCGCACCCTCCGTTCCCCACCGGCGGCAGTCTCGACGGCCGAGCCGGCACCCTCGAGCTGCCGCTCAGCGGGCTCGGCGACGACGCCGCGAGCAAGCGCGCGCTCACCGTCCTGCGGACCCAGCTGATCCCCCAGACGCTCGGCCACCTCCCCGGCGTCCACACCGCGGTCACCGGCGACGCCGCCCGCGACGTCGACTTCACCCAGCAGATGAAGCACGGGCTGCCCTACGTAATCGCGTTCGTGCTTGTGCTCGCCTTCCTGATCCTCCTGTTCACGTTCCGCTCGCTCGTGGTCCCAATCAAGGCGATCCTGCTCAACCTGCTCTCCGTCGCGGCCTCCTACGGCGTGCTCGTCCTCGTCTTCCAACGCCATTGGGCCCAGGGACTGCTCGGCTTTCACTCCACCGGCGCGATCATCTCCTGGCTGCCGCTATTCCTGTTCGTCGTGCTGTTCGGTCTCTCCATGGACTACCACGTCTTCATCCTCAGCCGCGTTCGCGAGGGAATCGACAGCGGCATGTCCAACGACCAGGCACTCCGGCACGGGATCGCCCGAACCGCCGGGGTCGTCACCAGCGCCGCGCTCGTGATGTTCGGCGTGTTCTCCCTGTTCGGCACTGCCAGCTCCCTCGACCTAAAGCAGGCCGGCGTCGGACTCGCCGTCGCCGTCCTCCTCGACGCGACCGTCGTCCGCGCCGTGCTCCTCCCCGCCTCGATGAAGCTGCTCGGCGAGCGCAACTGGTACCTACCACGCTGGCTGACCTGGCTCCCCCGCACGCACGCCGACGCACCCGCCACCAAAAGAACCACCGCAACCAGCCATGCCAACTCAACCAACCCCGGCAGGGTCGATTCTCCCTCACTGCAGGCGGAATCGCTCCCCTGAGCCGGGACCCCTACCACGACGACGGTCAGGGACTGCGCTTTAGAGGGGTTGTCGATGCCGACTAGAGACCTCCGATGTTGGCAAGGAAGCGCGCCGGTGGCGATTGGCTAGCGGTCGTCCGAACGGCCACGACCTGGTGTTCCAGGGCAAGGAGGGCCGGGCGTAGACGCAGGCGGCTTGCCAGTCTTGTCGCCGACGGGCGTTCCACCGTGCCACACGTGCCGCCGGACTCGCGCACGCGCGGCCATACGGCCTGCGCCATAGCTTTGCGTCGCTCCTGCTGCATGAAGGGCGAAGCGTCATCTACGTTGCTCGCCAGCTGGGTCATGACGCTCGCCTGACCCTGACTCGCTATGGCCACGTGATCGACGAGCTCGAGGACCCCCCCAGGATCGAGGCCACGGCAGCCAATCGCAGCGGCCCGGCGGAGCGCGCTTGAAGCAGTGCGAGAATCTGGGCTGTGACGAAGGCCGAGCTCCATAAGCTGGTCGACGAGCTGCCAGATGGAGCCCTCGACGGCGCCGCCGTTTTGCTTCGCGGCATCATCGAGGGCCCGATCGACCCCGACCAGGCGTGGTTCTGGACGCCTGAATGGCAGCGCGGGGAGCGCGAGTCCGAGGCAGAGAAAGCGGCTGGGCAATCGGTTCGCTACTACAGCGACGAGGAGTTCCTAACCGCGCTTGACGAGCGAGCTGGCTCGTCGGATGCCGACGTATGACGTCCTCGCGTCGTTCTGGCGCGATTGGCGCGGCCTGACGCCGCCGCAGCAGCTCGCCTTCGGCAGTTCTTGGAGCAGTTCATCGCGAATCTCCGTGGCGGGACGCTCAGGCCGGCGCTCCGCGTGAAGCGTGTCCACGGGTATCCGGGCGTCTTTTAGATGAGCTGGGCGGCCGACGGACGCGCCACGGTCGAAACGGCGAGGAGATCGGTGGCGAGCCGCACATCATCTGGAGGCGGATTGGAACCCACGACGTCTTCCGCCGGCCGTAACCACGGGCTGTGGCCGCGGTGTCGTAGAGGCTGATGTACGCGTCGGGTAACCGCGACCACGGTGTCAGCGCCGGCACGACTGAGGCGGCGCACTCAATGTCCCGGTCAATACAGGCGATCTGGCGAATTGTGATCGCTGGGGGTTCGACGTCGACGTGGACGACGGGATGCGGTCGCGCGGGCACTCATGAACCCGTTTGGTACCCGCGCCGCCGCGGGCCAGCGTGCCGTTGGCGCTTTGTCTCTGTGTTTGTGCGTGTTCCCCTCCGACTTCACAGCATCCACCTTCGATCTGGCGACGGCCCGGAAGGGCGTCGTCAGATCGAAGGTGGCCCAGCGGGAGGCGGCGGTGGAACGACTGTGCCTCCTGCGAACTGCCGAACAGTCGCCTCCCTCGCGGCCGGATGGGGGCCTCGGCTCGGATGTCGGAGAGCGAGGCCTCCTGCTTCCGGATGGCCGCGCAAACGCTGGCGACCGCCAAGACGGCGTTCTGTCCCTCGTCCAACCTCGGGATCGTGATTGCGACGATCGACTTCGCGGCGAACCAGTCGTGAGCTTCATCTGAGCCCGACGCGCGGTCCGTCGCCAAAGGGATGGCGCGGTCCGTCGCCGAGCTGGCGAGTCCTTTCGTGGGGCAAAGCGCCTGTCCAGCGTTGCCGCCGGCTAACGCGTCCTCCGTCGCCTTTCCGATCGCGCCAGTCGGGGCGTCCGGAACATGGAAGCGCTCGTCAGCGACGTGCGCAGTCTCCGCGCGATGCAGGTGCGACCATCGATGCGGTCGAATGCTCTTCCTGGAATCAATGCAGGAGGCTTGACAAGGTTCCGGATGAACCCTGTGCTGGCGTTGGGGCTTCGTGAGGGTCAGTATCCGTTGCGGTGGACGCTCCGGTCGAGCTTAGGCAGTTGCGGTATTTCGTCGCGGTGGCGGAGGAGCTGCACTTCGGGCGGGCGGCGGAGCGTTTGCATATGTCGCAGTCGCCGCTGTCGCGCGCGATTCGTGAGCTCGAGCGCGACCTCGGGGTGGTGCTGTTCGTGCTCACGACGAGGCGGGTTGAGTTGACGCCGGCGGGGTCGCTCTTGCTCGAGCGCTCGCGGCGGGCGCTGGCTGAGATCGACGGTGCTGTCGCCGACGCTCGGCGTTCCGCGTACTCGGATGACGGGGTGCTCGCGATTGGTTACGGACCCTTCAGTGGGCGGTGGTGGCGCGTATCGCCGAGGCACTAGAGATGGAGCACCCGGACCCGCCTGTGCGTCTCCATGAGGAGGTCACGTCCGAATCGCTTCGGCGTGTTGGGGCGCACGAGCTGGCGGCTGCTGTGGTGATGGAGTCCCCGGCGGCGGCGCACCGGCACGGAGTCCGGGTGGACGCGCTCAGGGATGAGCCCCTCCTCGCGGCGCTCCCCGACTCACACCGCCATGCAGGCGAGGCGACGATCCCGATCGGCGCGTTCGTCGCGGAGTGTGTGCTTCTCCCGCGTGAGCCGCCGGGGCAGATGTTCAACGCGTGGCTGAGGGCGTTGTTCCGTACGCATGGATTTGACCTCGAGCGGACGATGACGAGCGCGAGCGCGCCGTGGGATCGACGCATGCTTCACGTGGCGAGCGGCGAGGCGGTTGCCGTCGTGGTTGCTGACTGGGTGGAGTCGATGGAGAACGTCGTGACCGTGCCGCTCGATCCGCCGCTGGTATTTCCAACGGACCTGGTTTCGCGGTGGCCACCGACGGAGGGCGTGGAAGCATTCGTTCGGACGGTGCAGCAGGTCCGCGACGCCGAAGGGTGGCTCACAGCGCGAAGCGCGGATACCCAGCTTCCCGGGGATTGAGTCGGAAGCGGTCTGGATCCGGCGTCGATCGGACTTTGTCCTCGGCGCTATCCGACGTAGGCTCGGGGCCAACTCGAGCGTAGGAGGGACCGGATGGAAGCTAGTCAGACCGAGAACGGACAGATCCCGCTGATCCTCATTCACGGGGCTTGGCTCTCGGCGCGGAGCTGGGAGAAGTACGCGGACTACTTCGGCAAGCGCGGCTTCGCGGTGTCCGCGCCCGAGTGGCCGCGCAAGCACGGTGACGTCGAGGAGCTGCGCGGGACCGCTGAGGCGTCGGCTGGCCTCGGAGTGCAGGAGATCGTCGGCCACTACGAGCAGCTGATTCGCGAACTCGATCAGCCGCCGGTGCTGATCGGGCATTCGTACGGCGGGCTGTTCGTCGAGCTGCTGCTCGACCGCGGCCTCGGACGCGCCGGCGTAGCGATGAGCCCGGCGCCGCCCAAGGGCATTCTGGCGCTGCCGTTCTCGACTCTGAAAGCGGGCGCTCCCGCGCTCGCCCATCCGTCGAAGTGGCACGGCGTCGTCACACTGACGCCCGAGGAGTTCACCTACGCGTTCGTGAACACCTTCTCGGAGGATGACGCGGCGGCCGCCTATGAGCGGTATGCGGTCCCCGAGACCTCGCTCTCCCAGGAATTCGGGCCAAAAGGCATCCGCGTGAACTGCGTGTCGCCGGGGCAGGTCAGCACGGACCTCTGGCTCGGCGAGCACGGCGTCGCCGCCGCGTTCGCCACGGCAACCGGTGTGGACGCGGACACCATCCGCGAGACCGCCGCTTCCGCGATCGCCACCGGCCGGTTCAGCACGCCGCAGGAGGTGGCGACGCTGGTGACGATGCTGGCGTCCGACCGGACAGCCAACGTGACTGGCGTTAACTACGTGGTCGACGGCGGCTTGATCAAGACGATCTGAGGAGGGAAATGCCCGATCGCCGCGAGCGAACGCCCTGGTCGCGGCGATCATGGGCTCGTTCGTCGCGGGGCTGGACGCGACCGCGGTCAACGTCGCGCTCCCGGCGATCCGCGCGGACCTCGGGGGTGGGCTCGCTGGCCAGCAGTGGGTGTCGAACGCCTACCTGCTGGCGCTTGGCTCGCTGATCCTGGTCGGAGGCTCGCTCGGCGACGTGTTCGGCGAGAGGCGGGTGTTCTCGGTCGGGGTCGCGGGGTTCGGCTTGGTGTCGTTGTTGTGCGCGCTCGCCCCAGGCATCGGGGTGCTGATCGCACGCCGCGCGCTGCAGGGCGCGTTCGGTGCGCTGCTCACCCCGAGCGCCCTGGCTGTGATCGTTGCGGCGTTCCCCCGCGAGGAGCACGGCGGCGCGATCGGCTCGTGGACGGCGTGGGCGGGGATCGCCACCGTGATCGGCCCGCTGGCCGGCGGGTTTCTCGTCGACGCCGTCTCCTGGCGGCTGATCTTCGCGGTCAACGTCCCGTTCGTAGTGATCACGCTGACGCTCGTGTCGGTTGCCGTCGCCTCCCGGGAACCGGGCGTCGCCCACGTGCCGATCCACTGGCTCGGCGCCGCGCCCACGTTCCTCGGCCTCGCCGGGCCGGTGATCGCGCTGATCCGCCAGCCGGTGGTCGGTTGGAGCAGCCCCGAGGTGTGGGCGCCCTCGCTGGCAGGACTCGCCCTGCTGGCCACGTTCGTAGTACACGAGCGGCGCAGCCGGTCGCCGATGCTGCCGCTGGCCTGTTCAAGCGGCCCAACTTCGCGGCTGGCAACGTGCAGAGTGTCGCCATGTACGGCGGGCTCAGCATCACCTTCTTCCTGCTCGTGCTGTTCCTCCAGGAGGTGGCGGGCTACAGCGCGCTGAAGGCGGGGACTGCGCTGATGCCCTCGACGATCGTGATGTTCCTGCTGTCGAAGCGGATGGGCAGGCTCGCCGACCGGTACGGGCCGCGATTCTTCATGGGCCTCGGCCCGCTGCTCGCGGCGATCGGCCTGGCGCTGATGCTCCGCCTCGGCGCCCACGTGAGCTACTTCACCGACCTGCTTCCGGCGCTGCTCGTGTTCTCGCTTGGGCTCTCCTGCACGGTCGCGCCGCTCACCGCGGCCGTCCTGTCCGACGCGGAGAAATCCAACGCTGGGATCGCCTCGGGCGTCAACAACGCGATCGCCCGGGTCGCCGGCCTGATCGCGATCGCGGCAGTGGGCGCGGTCATCTCCGCCTCCTTCACCTCCAGCCTGAACCAACGCCTCGCCGGCGTCAGCCTGTCCCGGCAGGCGCGGGCCGCGCTCGCGCAGGCCCGCGGTCAGACGCTCGCCCGGGTCGACTCGGCGCGCGCCGGTCCGGTCGTCGCTGACGCGGTGCGGTCGGCGTCAGTCCATGCCTTCCACGTCGGGATGGGGATCTCCGCCTCGCTCGTGGCGCTCGGCGGGCTGCTGGGCCTCGCCGGCATCCGCAACCCCCGACGCATCGTCCAGTGCGCCGACTCCGCCGGCGGGCAACTCGCCGGCCAGCCGCTGGACGCAGCGCGGCGCCGCGCTCCCGAACGGTCGCGCAGCCGGAGAGGCCGTGACCGTCACCGGCTGAGAGGTTCTTCGCTGTCGCCGGCGGGCCTCTATGACTGAAGCCAGTCGCGGTCCCGGCGGAAGTGACGCGACCGCAACTGCTCCTGCGTCTTGAAGATCAGGTCGGGCGTCAGGCCTGCACGGCGCGCGCCGACTACGCTTGCCTCGTGGCTCGTTCTTACCGGCCCACCACTTTCCGCCGCGCCATCAACTCCGCGGTCAGGCCGCTTGCGAAGCGCGGACTAGCCGGACGACACGTCTACGTCCTCGCGGTGCGTGGAAGGAAAACAGGCAGGCGGTACGAGACGCCTGTCACGCTGATCGAGGACGGCGACCGTTGGCTCGTCGCGCCGTACGGGGAGGTCAACTGGGTCCGTAACGCGAGGGCAGCGGGCGAGGTCGAGCTCACTCGCGCCCGCCGGACTGAAACGCTTCGGATTGAGGAGGCGGCGGCAGAGCAGGCCGCCCCGGTGCTCAAGCGCTACTTGAAAGCGGTGGCGGTCGTCCGTCCCTTCTTCGACATCAAGCCCGACTCCTCGCTCGAGGAGTTCACCCGCGAGGCACCCCGACACCCGGTCTTCCGGCTCACCCCGGGCGTATCGCAGTAACAAGCGCGAACGGAGCCGTCTCCTCTTTCCACAGCTCAGCGCCCGCCTCCGGAACACGCGCGACGATGTCGCACTATCCGCGCTTAGCGGGACATTCCGCGACGCCCTCCTGGAGCTCGCCGCGTGATCAAAGCGGGAGTCAGTGCGGTTCGGTGGCCGGGCTGGTGGGGCTGCGGTCAGGGAGCCTCGGCGGCGTAGCTCTTGGTGTTGGGCGTCCCTGGCTCACACGGGGAAGATGTGCGCGAAGGGGTGCGCGAACGCGGCGAGGGTGAGGAACCAGGCCCCGACCAGCAGGGGGATCGCGCCGCCCCAGCGTTTGATTGCAGGAGCGCCGGCCTGCATCGCTGAGATTGTTCGTTGCTGGGCTGAGGCGAGCAGCAGCGCGAGCGCGAACATCAGGGCAACGAGTGCGATCGTGGCGATCAGGAAGGCGAGGAACGCGGCTGCGAACCCGCCGCCAGTGGTGAACGCCTGGCTGGCCAGACCGGCCAGGATTGGCCCAGTTCAGCCAAACCCAGCGAGCGGATAGCCAAAGCCAAACAGTGCAAATCCGGCCGCTGGCCGCCGACGGCGCAGCTCCGCTTGGCGGGCGAGCAGACGGTGCAGGCGTGATTCAAAGCGCCGCAGCGAGACCGCCAGGATGCCCAGCTGGATCAGCCCGAGGGAGATCAGCAGCGCACCGACGAGCGCGCGGATGATTCGCCCTGCGGTGCTGGTGAAGGTCACGCCGGAGAACACGGCGCCGCCACCGGCGGCGATGCCCAGCCCCAGCAGTAGCAAGAACGTCGCCGCGCCGGCCGACAGCGCCGCGGCGAAGCGAAGCGCGGGCCTGAGCTGGCGCCGTCCGCTGCGCTGCGCTTCGGCTGCCAGCGGGCGGGCGAGCATCGTCACCAGCAGCGGGAACGAGCACGGCGAGAAGAAAGGCGCCGGCGGCGAGCACCAGCAGGCCGGCGCCCGCGCCGGCCGGCAGGTGGAAGCGGGGATATACGGGGTAGCCGAGATAGCCGAGGGCAGCCAGCACGAGCGCCCCCAGCACGAGCACCAGATAACGCGAGGAGTGCGGTCGGTCGCGCGCGTCGGGCAGCATCTCGCCCGACCATAGGCCTTCTAGTTACTGGAAGGTCAAGCGTAAGATCGGCTCGATGAGAGACGACGGTGCCTTGCGCATCGGGGAGCTGGCCGGCGGCTCGCGCTCAACCCGCGCACCCTCCGCTACTGTTGGATTCGCCGCGAGCCGCTCGTGGGCCTCGACGAGCGCCTGGTCGAAGATCACGGCGAACGACGGACCGAGTTGCTGACGTGACCGGGCGATGTGGGCGGCGATCGTGGCGGGTTCGTCGATGATCTCGTCTTGGAAGCGGGCGTAGAACTGCATGTGCCGGGCCTCGTCGACCTGCTGGGAGGCGAGGTAGCTGGCTTCCTCCTCGGTCTCGGCGGCCATGACCAAGCCGGCGAACTTGGTGGTGATTCGTTCCTCGGCGACCATCAGCGACCACAGCGCCAGTAGATGAGGCTCTTGTCCTGCTCAGACAGGGCACCCTGCCACTGCGCTTTGTCGGCTGTGAGGTCGATTGCCCATGGGTTCGATTGCTCGTGCTCCCAGTGTCGGTAGAGGGTCTGGGGGTCGTGCAGGTGGACCGTGGCGCTCATCCGATCTGGCAGCTCGCGCAACCGCACGATTGGCCCCGCCAGGCACGCCGTCCTTCGGTGATCGCTAGGACGGCGATCGCGAGCGCGACGACCGGGTCAAGCCACCAGATACCGAACAGCGTGTTGGCGAGCAGGCCGGCGAGGACGGCGAGCGCGAGGTAGGCGCAGATCAGGTTCTGCCGTCCCTCTCCGGCCGTCGCGGGGGAGCCGAGTTGCTGGCCGAGGCGCAGCTTCGCGCGCCCCAGCCACGGGCACACGCAGAGCGTTCCGATCGACAGACCGATCCCTATCAACGTCGTTTCGGCGTGGTGCTCGGCCAGCAGCGCGCGCGTCGCCTCGAAGGCGATGTACGGGGCCAGCAGGAAAAAGCTGAGCGCGACGAGCTGCTGGGCGCGTCGCTCCGAGTTCGCGGAGAGCGTCCGAGATCCGGTGAAGCGCCACACGACGATCACGCTGGCGAGACCTTCGATCGCGCCGTCCAGCCCGTTGCCAACCAGGGCGACCGAACCAGCGAGCAGTCCGGCGGTGGTCGTGGCGGCGCCTTCGAAACACAGCCAGGCCAGCGACAGCGTGGCGAGCCGACGCGCCTGTCGGGCGCCGCGCAACCACTCGGTCCCGCCGACGGAAGCTTCCAGCGCGATCAGGCCGCTCGCCACGACCGGGACGTTATCCGTGGACCGGCTTGCGGGCGCGGATGATCGCGGCGGCGGCGTGCTCGTGGACGCGGTGCGTTTCGCGGATCTCGATGTCTTCGAATCCGGCGGTTTGGAGCGCGTCGCGGAACTCGGTTTCGGTGAGCGCGCCGGCGATGCAGCCGGTCCACGCGGCCATGTCGGCGCGCGTCTGCTCGTTCATGTCGGGATCGGCCATCACGTCAGAGATGGCGAACCGCCCGCCCGGACGCAGCACTCGCGCGGCCTCGCGGATCACCGCGGGCTTATCGCCTGAGAGGTTGATCACGCAGTTGGAGATCACGACGTCGACCGTCCCGTCGGCGAGCGGCATTTCTTCGATGTATCCCTGGAGGAACTCGACGTTCTCCACGCCGGCCTCGGCGGCGTTGCCGCGGGCGAGCTCGACCATCTGGTCGGTCATGTCCAGACCGATCGCCTTACCCGTGGGCCCGACACGTCGGGCGGAGATGAGCACATCGGCGCCGGCCCCGGATCCGAGGTCGAGGACGGTCTCGCCCTCGTGCAGGTCGGCCACGGCGGTCGGGACGCCGCAACCAAGCGACGCGCTGACCGCTGAATCGGGGGCGTCGTCGGTGTCGGCGTAAAGCGCGGAGCCGAATCCGCCCACCTCGTCCGCCGGGGTGCAGCACGCGGTGGCGGCGCCTGCCGCGACGGCCCTGGCTGCAGCGGCGTACTTCTCGCGCACGATGTCGCGCATCGTGGTTGCCCCAGCCGTCGCCAGTGAGGGTTCAGTGGCGCCCGCGGAGCAGCCGCAGCCGGTCTCGTGCTCGGACCCGCAGCATTCGCTCTTGTCCTCGGGCTCGCAGCAGCTCGTCTGGACCTCCGGGGTGCAGCAGGCGGTCTCTAGCTCAGCCACGCGGATAGCTCCTTGAGCGCGTCGGGGATCACGTAGTAGTACGCCCACAATCCTTCGCGCTCGGAGCCGACGATGCCGGCCTGGCGCAGGACCTTGAGGTGGTGCGAGACGGTGGGCTGGGAGAGGTCGAACAGCGGCACGAGCTCGCACACGCACACTTTCCCGGCGTGCTTGCGCAGCACGTCGACGAGCTGGAGGCGAACGGGGTCGCCCAGCGCCTTGGCGACCTGGGCCATCCGGAGGGCTTGGTCGCGTTCGACGTCTGGGTAGACGACCGGCTCGCAGCAGGGCTCACCCGGTGGCCGCTTCTGCTTCGGCACAAGCTCCAGATCGACAACCATCAATTTACGTATACCTATTGAGTCGATGATTGTCAATAGATAGGCTGTGAACGTGGCTCGCGTTCTCTTCGTCTGCGTGCATAACGCCGGGCGCTCTCAGATGAGCCAGGCCCTGTTCAACCGCGCGGCGGGCGGTACCCACGAAGCTCGCTCGGCTGGCAGCGAACCGATCGATCGAGTGCACCCGGAAGTGATCGTGGTGATGGACGAGCTCGGCGTCGACCTGCGCGGCGAGACCCCGAAGCCGCTCACCCGCGAGCTCGCCGAGTGGGCAGACGTGATCGTCACGATGGGCTGCGGCGATGCCTGCCCCTACATCCCGGGCAAGCGCTACCTCGACTGGGAACTCGAGGACCCCAAAGGCCAATCCATCGACGCGGTACGCACAACCCGCGACGAGATCGGCCGTCGCGTCGACCGCCTGCTCGCCGAGCTCGGTACACCGAGCCCGACTACAGGCTGAGATCCAGGCCGTGAACATTCCCCTCCGACGACGTCTTCTCGCCGAGCTCCTCGGCTCCGCCTTCCTCGGGGCGGTCGTGATCGGCGCCGGCATCGCCGCGCAGCGACTGTCACCCAACGACATCGGCCTTCGGCTGTTCGAGGACGCGGCGGCGACGGCCGCCGGGCTGTTCGCGATCATCCTCATGTTCGGTCCCGTGTCAGGCGGGCACTTCAACCCAGTCGTCTCGTTCGTTGATGCGCACTTCGGCGGCATCAGCCGCCGCGACGCGCTCGCCTACCTCCCAGCACAGGTCGCAAGCTGCACGCTCGGCGTGGTGGTCGCCAACATCATGTTTCTCGCTAAGCGCGGTCAACATCTCGACCCATCACCGAGCCAGCCCCGCTCACTTCCTCTCCGAGATCATCGCCACCGGTGGGCTGATTTGGGGTCGCCGAGGCTCTCGCCGAACACCCAGCGGGTGGAGTCGCGCGCGTAGCGCCAGAGGGCGAGTGCGGCTTCGAGGTGTGGCAGCGTGATCACGGGGGAGCTGTCGAGCAGCGCGTAGATCAGCGCGAGGCGGATGGTGTGCGCTTCGGCGCGTCCGGTGGCGGCGCCGAACATGCCGGGCTGCGCGGCGGATAGCTGTTCGTAGACGTCGCTATAGCGCTCGCGCGCCTCAGGGTCGAAGGTCAGCTCGGGTGCGAGCGTCCGCGAGTGCGGCGCGGAGCTTGCCTTTGAGCCGGTCGAGGTGCTCGCCGGTGAGCGTGCCGCCGAACGGCAGCAGCTTCCTGCTCGTCGGCGTCAGACGCAGCCAGGAGCTGCCATTCGGCGGCCGACTCCACGGCACCGAGCTCGAGCGGGTACGCCAGGCGGCGCTGAGGGCGCTGCGGTTCGCCAGCCCGCCGCGGCAGCTCACGTTCGACCCGCAGGCGAGCGAGCGCTGGATCGAGGGTCTCCGGCCCGCTGTCCCGAGGCGAGGAAGGACTGCTCGGCGCCGCCACCCGGCGCGGCGAGGCGCACGTCGTCCGCCTGGCCGCGATCTACGCCACGCTCGACTGCGCCGAGCAGATCGCCGTGGCGCACCTCGAAGCCGCGCTGGCGGTCTGGCGCTACAGCCTCGACTCCGCCCGCTGGATCTTCGGCGACAGCCTCGGCGACCCCACCGCCGATGAGATCTGGGCGCTCGCCAAGGACGGACCCCACGGCGAGCGCAGCGACCCGTCGGGGAGCTCTGTCACCCGCAGCGAGGTCCGTGACCTCTTCAGCCGCAAAAAAAAGCCCGCGAGATCGACCGCGCCCTCACCGTCCTCGAAGAAGCCGGACGCCTCACACGGGCAAGCCAACCCGACGGCCGCGGCCGGCCCGCCGAGCGCTGGCTCCCACGCGCCGCCTGAAGCAACCCCACATGGCCAGCCCACACCCCCCCTCCCACTGGACTTGGCGGAGCATCGCGCCGGACGGCGCGGGCTGTCACCGAGCGAAGCGAGGGCAAGGGAGCGAAGCGACCTTGACAGCCGCGCCGCCGGCGCCACCATCATCCAAGTCCAAGGGGAGGGGGCGGCATCGTGCAAGGGGGGAGATAGGTCGTTTCGGTCGTACCCGCTTACCGCGTCCCCGTTTCCCGCCTCGCACACTCCGTCATTGACATGTCAACGACGGCAATCCCCAGCGGTTGTCGGACGTTTACACGCACCGGTGAACTTAACCGGGCTTGTGCCGACGTCGGCACAACCACGACTTGGGGCACAGCTTCGCGTCTCTGCTGCTGCACGAAGGACGAAGCGTCATCTACGTCGCGCGTCAGCTCGGTCACGACGCTCGTCTGACGCTCACGAGGTATGGGCACGTGATTGACGAGCTGGAGGACGCTCCGCAGCTTGAGGCCGAGACAGCGATCGGCAGGGCGAGGCTGGCGACCCCGCCCGGAATAGCCTGGGTCGGTGCGAGAATCTGATCCGTGACGAGAGCCGAACTCCACAAGCTGATCGACGAGCTGCCTGATACGGCGGTCGAGGGCGCCGGTGTCCTTTTGCGCGGGATCATCAAGGGCCCGATCGACCCCGACCAGGCTTGGTTTTGGACGCCCGAATGGCTGGCAGGGGAGCGAGAGGCGGATCCTGAACGCGCCGAGAGGGGTCGGGCGTCGTTTACCGCAGCACCGACGAGTTCATTACCCATCTCGAGAACGTTCCGCCGTCAGAGTCGGCCTGAGGGTGCCGACTCACGAAGAGCTGCCTCGCTTCCTCAGAGACTGGCAGCGGATTGGACCCGCGCAGCGAGAGGCCTTCCTCAACGCACTGCAGTTGTTCGTCGCTGGACTCGCGAGCCAGACGTTTGCGCCGCAGCCGCGCGTCAAGCGCGTCCAAGGGGAAACCGGCGTCTGGGAGATCACCTGGGCCACGGACGGTCGAGCGACGTTCTCCTACGGCCCGGAGGTCGTTCCGGGGCAGCCGCACGTGATCTGGGCGACGGATCGGCACACACGACATCTTCCGGCGTCCCTGACCCGCGGACCTGGGCGTTTTCTGAATACTGGCGTACCCGTTTGGTACCCGTAGCGTCGATTCAGAGGCGACCGTACACCGGGGCCAGGTGCTAAATGCCTGCTGAAAAGGGAATTCGTGAAATGGAGCTAGCGAGACTCGAACTCGCGACCTCCTGGGTGCGATGCGGAAAGGCGCTCGCTTATATAGGCGCTCATTTGCTGGGTGTTTCCCCTGTTTTGTCGCTGTCGCCTGTGCTCGATCATGGATCGGCTTGCAGGGACTTTTCAGGGCGTTGGTCCGCGCTGAGGGTTGCCCGGACCAGCGGCGGCGTGGCCTTCACGGTCACGCCGCCCTCCTCGGAGCCTGACTGCTCCGAGGAGGTGAACGTCAGGAGTTGAGGCATCGACAGCCGGGGCTCCGGGCGCGCGGTCAACCGTCGCGTCCGGGTGTTTGCCCCTTAACGGCTTCGACCCCCGCGCCAGCTGCGCCAACAGCTGAGGGGGATCGAGGCGACAACCGAAGCTCTTGGTCCTGGCGAGGACAGGAGCAAAGACTAGCGCTGCCTCGGACGGATCCGTTGGCGGCGACGGCAGGCGCTGCCCTTGCGGGTCGTGGAGGTGCTCGATGAGTCACGAGGCGATCGCGGCAGCGCTGGCGTGCAACGACGTGTCGACCGGCGAGCGGCTGGCGGCGTTCTCGTTGGCGAGCTTCGCGGGCCGGGACAACCGGGCACGACCTGGCACGCCAGCGGCGGCCGCGCGGGCGGGCCTTGAGCGCAGCGGGTACCTCGAGGCGCGCGGCCGGCTCGAGCGGCGTGGCTTGATCGTCGTGGAGCAGGCGGCGAGCGGTCGCGGTCGGGCAAGCACGCTGTGGTTGCCGTTCGCGGACGAGGGTCCGTGGTGGGACGGCGACATCAACGCGGGCCTGTTCGAGGCGGTGCTCGGCTACAGCCGCGCTCGAGGCTCGGCACGACTGCTGATCGCTGGGATGGCCGCGCTCGCCGATGAGCGCGGCGTTGTCGCGGGTCTGACCGCCGAGCTGGTGTGCGCGGCCGCGGGGATCTCGGACCGGACGTATCGGCGGGCACATGGGCCGCTGCTCGGGTCGGGCGAGCTGGTTCTACGCGGCGGCGCGGGCGGCAGGGGAAAGACAAACTGCTGGGAGATCCCGGACCCGCGCCAGTGCGCCGACGCGGTACCGCGGGCTGCGGCCCGGCGGGTGACTCCACCGGCTGGGGCTCGGCCGCTCGTCGCGAGCGTCGCACCGTCGGTCGACCAAGAGCTCGCCGAGCCTGTCCGTGACAAGAAGGCGGGGGTGATCGCTGCCTGCGAAAAGGGCGGTCAGGACCGGATGGTTTCGGCTCAGAACCGTCCGGGCGTGTCAGGGGTTTCGGCCGGAAACGGCGGTCAGGACCGGACAATTGCCGCTCGAAACCGTCCGACCCTGACAGGGGTTTCCGTCGAGAACCGTCCGGAGCTGTCAGGGGTTTCGGCCGTAAAGGGCGGTCAGGATCGGACACTTTCGCCGAAAACCCCGGCAGAAACCCCGGCAAAAACCCCGGCAGATTCGAAGACCCACGCGCGCGCGGGGAGGGAACCCCAGAACCCCAGAACCGTTCACCCCCCTTGCCCCCCTCAAGGGGGGAATGACAGCCGCTCGCTGCTCGTTGAGGAGGTGTACGTGACCGACCGCGGCCGCAAACGGCGCCGGACTGTGCCCGTCGATCTCGACGATGTGCGACGGCGTCTGGGCCAACCCAGTTCCGCCGACCGCGTCGACTGGCAGCGGATCCGCGACGAGCTTCTCCGCGCTGTCGGCGAGAGCACGTTCGCTATCTGGCTCGAGCCGCTTGAGCTGATCGCGATCGACCGCGACGGCGTGCTCGTCGTCGGCGCGCCCGCTCAGACCCGGTCCTGGCTTCAAGCCCGCTTCTGGAAGCTGATCGCAGGCTGCGCCGAGCGCGTCGCCCGCCAGCTGCGGCTCGCCGACGAACCCGAGACCCAGGCGATGACGGCCGCGGCGGCCGTCGTCTCAACCAGTAACCACAAGGAGGCATCGTGACGGTCATCGCTGTCGCAAACCAAAAGGGTGGCGTCGGGAAGACCACCACCGCCATCAACGTCGGCGTCCTACTCGCGAGAGTGGCGCGTCGACGGGTCCTGCTTGCCGACTCGGATCCGCAGGGCACGCTCACCCGCCAGCTCGGGATCGAGGTGCGGTCGCTGGGCGTGAACCTGGTCGACGTGCTCGCGGGCCGCGCGAGCGCGCAGGACGCGATTGTCACCGAGGTGCACGGCGTCGACATGATCCCGGGGGCACGCGATCTGGCCGGCGTCGAGATGAGCCTGGTCGGCGAGGTCGCCCGCGAGCGGTTCCTCGAGGACGCGCTGGAACCGCTGTTTGACCGCTACGACGACGTCGTGATCGACACGCCACCGAACCTCGGGCTACTGACTGTCAACGCCCTGGCGTCCGCAGATCGCGTTCTGGCGCCGGTCAGCTGCGAAGACGAGGCCTCCGTGTACGGACTGCTCGAGCTCCAGCTAACGATCAGCAGGTTGGTCGACCGGCTTGGAGCGGTAGCACCGGACCTCCACGTCGTGCTGACGCGTTGGCAGCCATGGCGGCGAAGCTCCCGCGTGATCGAGGATGCGCTCGCCGCCTGCAGAAGTTGGCCGGCGGCGCGGATCCGCTCGCGGTCGGGACCGCTCGCCGAGGCGGCAACGCGCCAGGTGCCGCTCGCTGTGAGCGCGCCAGACAACGCGGTCACGCTGGAATACCTGGCGCTCGTCGATGAGCTGGTCGGGGTGAGCTCGCGATGACGCGGGCGAGACGAACCTCCAGGATTGACGATCCCGTCGGCCCAGCCTCCGTCGAGACGCACGCGTCCGGAACTCACGTCGACAGCCGCCTGCGGGAGCTCGCCGTGGTGGACATCCATCCCAATCCCGACCAGCCACGTAAGCGCTTCGACGACCAATCACTCGACGCACTCGCTGAATCGATCCGCGAGCGCGGGGTGCTGAGCCCATCATCGTCCGTCCACGTCCGCATGGCGGTTACGAACTCGTGGCCGGCGAGCGACGTTGGCGCGCGGCCAGGTTGGCGTCCGTGGCGACCATCCCCGTGCTTGTGGATCAGGAACTCGACGGCGCCGCGTCGCTCGAGGTCGCGCTGATCGAGAACATGGCGCGCGAGGACCTATCTCCGATCGAGGAGGCACGAACGATCGCAACCCTGCTCGATGACCTGAAGATCACCGCGACTGCGCTTTGCCAAGCGGCTTGGACGTAGCCGGGCGGACGTCGCTCACACGACCCGTCTGCTCGAGCTACCAGACGAGGCAATCGAGCTGATCGACGGCGGCGTGCTGACGAAGGGCCACGGCAAGGCCCTGTTGAGGGAGCCAGACCATCATCGGCGCCGAGTGCTCGCGCGACGGGCCGACGAGAACGGCTGGTCTGTTCGCACGCTCGAGGCCGAGATCGCCGGTGCCGCGACCACCCGTCCGACGCGGTCAGGGCCAGCCGCCGATCAGACGGCGGCGGCCGTGAGGCTGGAGGACGCCCTCACGAGAGCCACCGGCTGCGAGGTGCGCGCCCGTCCGCACCGACAGGGCTACCAGATCATCCTCGACCACCACGGCGCCCAGCGCCTGGAGCAGCTACTCGGTACGAATGGGGCCGCGGTTTGAGAGCGTGCCACGTGGCACGCCGCGCGGGTGTGCCACGTAGCGCGCCTCGCGCCTGCGCTGATTCGAGCGACCTCGACCGTCGGGCTCGGAAACCGTGTTCGAGAGTTCTGCTATCTGGAGGAGAAGCTCGCCGCAGGACGCGAGGCGCGCTCGTAACTCGTCCGAGGCGAGCACGTTGTCGAACTCGTGCGCGGCTTCCGAAACGGCTGGCGAAGCGACAACAAGCGCCACGCGGTTGAGCGCTCGCCGGTCGACGGCGCCGTTTGTCACGATCCGACAAGCCACCGGCGCCTGACCCGCTGCGACAGTCCCGCGTTCGTCTTCGAGCAGGTGCAGGCCGCTGGCCGCGGCGAGCCCTGCAGGTGGCGATTTGCGAAACCCGAGGCCGTCGGCGACGCGGGACCTGCATCTGTGCTCGCGCGTGTACGCGGGATGGTGGCGCTCGCGTGGCCGCATGTGTCCGGGAGCGGCAACGCCGCACGCCGTTTGGCCGGTCGAATTCGTGACCGGTTTTGTCACCGGGCGGCTACGCCGCACGTTCGTCTTGCCGCAGCGCCCCCTGCCTGCCGTAGGGCTGCTCTCGACTCTGGCTTCACGGGCCCGCATGACCGAATGTCGTCCTGGAGGGGCGCGTCGAGGTTCTCGAAGATCGGCTGTGTAAAGAGAGCCTTGACAAACCATTATGTAAAGGCTACCTTGACAACTATGGATCAGATCAGGTCTCCGGTGCACTGGGACCGCGACGTCATGGCCACACTGCTGCTGACGAATGTGCAGCTCGTCGCAGACGTGCTTCGCGCCGACGAGCACGATGCTCCCGGGCAAGTCATGCGCGCGATTGCCGCGACGCGCAGTCTCGACATGATCGTCGAGGACTCACTGCGCACCCTGGTCCAACAGGCGCGCGCGGTCGGGCACACGTGGGCAGAGATCGGGGGACTGCTCCACGTCACCCGTCAGGCAGCTTTCCAGCGCTTCGGCGGTCGAGGACCCATCGCCGAGGAGGAGGTCGCAGTACCTGTGTCGGGCGCCGTCGACGCGGCCGCGCCAGTGCTCCAAGCGTTTCTCGACGGGCGCTTCGACGACGCTCGTGCGACGTTCGGTTCGCGGATGCTGGAGGCCTGCTCGGTCGAGCTCCTAGCCGACGTCCGCGAGAAGGTGCGCCAATACGGCGGAGAGGTCCAGGCTCTCGGCGCCCCGATCATTTCGGTGCGCGACGGCTACACCGGCGTCGAAATCCCAATCGCGCTCGAGCGCGCGGACGGGATCGGCCGCGTCGTGCTCGATGCCGACCGTCAGGTCGTGGGATTCTTCGTGCGACCCGCAGAGGCGATCGCGTGAACGGCCGCCCGCCACGCCTCTCGCCGCCTCGGCTGCTGGTCGGGCTGGTGCTCCCGTGGCTGGCGTACCTGATCATTCGCTCGCTGATCGGCTCCTCCGTCGGTGCGCTCGCCATCACGGACGCGGTCCCGGCGACCTGGCTTCTCGTCGTCGGGATCGCCCGCCGCCGCATCGAGCCGGTCGCCGTCCTCTCGACGGCAACCGTGTTCATCGCCCTCGCCGCCTACGCAATCACTGGCGGCGATCCGGTGGCGATCAAGCTACGCCGCGGCGCCGTTACTGGAGCGATCGGCGTGGCGGCACTGACCTCGGTCGCTCTCGGCCGCCCGCTCCTGCAGCTAGTCGCGCAGAACGCCGCCAAGCTAAACCCCGAGCGCCCAGAGCTCGCGGCCAGGCTGGCGGACCCTAACCGGCGGCGCATGCTCAGGAACCTCACCGCGATCATCGGCACCACGTTTGCGATCGACGGAGCCAGCCAGATCATCCTCGCACTGACCGTCCCGACCGGCTCCTTCGTCGCTGACTCGACGGGGGCCCGGATTGCCGTCCTGGGCACGGGCGCAGTCATCACGCTCCAGTACCTCCGAAATCAGAAGAACCGGCTAGACGGAGCGCCGCGCCGTGGCGTCGAATCCGAGCGCGACCAATAGAACGCCGCTCGCCGGCTGGCAAGCGCCGCTCTGCAGTTCCACGTCCCCACGGACACTGGCAACGTCCACTACCCGTTCGACAGCCTCGAAAGCGCGGATCGGAGTACGCGCCGGGCTTCCTTCTTGCGAGCACCAACGCCCACCAACCCTGAGCCGGTGCCCGCTTCGCCCGAGCACGCACAGCGGCGGCCCAGACCGTCGGATCTCTGCAATGCAGAACCATGCCGGCTGGCCGGCCCTGCGCAACCCTCTTCAGGCCGCCGACTCTGCCGGTCCCCGAGGAAACCGGCCGCGCCGGCACCGTGACCGGTAAAGGCATTTATGTTGGGTTGGTGTCGTTGCACCCCGTGTTTGCTGGGGTTTGACGTGCCGGACATGTCATCGACGTGGGCTGTCGGGTTGCCGGTTGGACGCGCTGGGGATGTACGACCGAAACGACCGAAGTTGCGGTCAGCTGGCTTGGAGCAGCGGGATCCAGATCTCGGCGGGGCGGCCGGTGCTGTCATGGCCGTGGTGGCGGCGAAGGCGGCCGGCGTCGAGCAGTGCGCCGAGCGCGCGGTCGATCTCGCGGGCTTTCTTGTTGCGGCTGAAGAGGTCGCGCACTTCGGTGCGGCTGACGCCGTTAGCGCGTTGTTTGGCGAGCGCCCAGATGTCGTCGGCGGTGGGGTCGCCGAGGGAGTCGCCGAAGACCCAGCGGGTCGAGTCGCGCACGTAGCGCCAGAGGGCGAGTGCGGCATCGAGGTGTGCCTGGGTGATCGCCTGAGAGCGGTCGAGGAGCGCGTAGATCAGCGCGAGTCGGATGGTGTGCGCTTCGGCGCGGCCGGTAGCGGCACCGAACATGCCGGGCGGGGGAGCGGAGAGCTGCTCGTAGATGTCGCTGTAGCGCTCGCGCGCCTCGGCGTCGAAGGACAGCTCGCCGCAGCTGCGAGCGTGCGCGAGCGCGGCGGCGATCGTCCTCTTGAGCCGGTCGAGGTCTTGGTCGGCGAGGCTGCCGCCAAACGGAAGCAGTTTGCTGCGGCGGACGGCGACGAGCAGGAAGCGGTTGAAGAATCCGTTGGCGAGCTCGGTGGCGTTGAGGTAGCGCAGGAGCTCGTCTTTGGTGATGTGCGCGACGATCCCGAGGTGCGCTTTGCTGGCTCGCAAGGGCGCGTTGCGGACCAGTGCCTGGAGGCGTTTGCTGTCCCAGGCGTTGCGCACAACTGGAGAGAGAGTGTTGCCCTCGCGCGCGAGTACCTTCATCACCTGCGCGAACTCGGGCTCGAGCACCAAGAGCCGTTTGTCGGCGGGCGCGGCGGTGTCGTTCTCGTCGAGTGGGTCGCGAACCTCGGCGATCAGTCCCTCGCCGCTGGAGAGGCCGGACACCAGTCGGTCTGAGACGAACTCGCGGTCGGCGGCGGCTAGCAGCGCCTCGACGTGATCCCAGCTCGAGCCTTTGCGTCCCTTCCCGGACGCGCCGACGAGCACGCAGAACTCGTTTGGGTAATGGCGGGAGGCCTCGATCCGCAGATGCGCGTGCCGGCCGGCGGCGACGCCGAAGGAGATCAGGAACTGGACGAGCAGCGCGATCGGGTCGGCCTCGGTGTGCGGCTCGATGAGCTGGACGAATTCGCCCGCTGGGCCGTGGAGGGCAGACTCGGCGATCGGCTCGGGCCAGCCGCTCACTTCTTGCTCCCGCGGCGGTGGGTGTGCTCGAGTTCGTGCACGCGGCCGTGCGCGAGCGCCAGCTCTTCGCGCAGCTGTGCGTTCTCGGCACGCAGGCGCTTGTTCTCCTCGAGCGTGCCGCGTAGCCTGGCACGGGTCGAGTTCTCGCTGGCCTGTTCGTGTGCTGGAAGGCGGGAGGGGGCGCCCTGCTGCTTGCCGCGGAGCTGCTCGATCTCGGCTCGCAGCTGGGTGTGTCGGTAGAGGAAATCGCGGCCGACATTCGCCGTGTGGGCGACGGTTGCGAAGTTCACCTCGACGCCGCGCCTGTGCAGCTCGCGGATCGCGCGGCGGGCGCGCTCCTCGGCGTCTTGTGAACGGGCGGTGGCCGCGCCACGCAGCGCGTCTGCGCGCCGATCGCTCACCGCTTGGGGTCCCTGGCCTTGGCCTGCCGCTTGGCGGCCAATTCGATCACGTCAATGTCACGCCCCGACTGCTCAGCGTTGCTGGTCTCGATTGCCTCCAGCCCGTCGAGGATCGGCCGCAGCGACCGCTCATCACCTTCGAGCAACTCGACCAACCGCAGATTCTCGTTCTGCTTGGCGCGCTCGCGCAGCGCCTGGGTGTCGGCGAGCTGGCGCTCGTGGATCTGGCGGAACGAGCTGTCGGTGAGGAAGTTGTCGCAGCTCAGGCACGCGTTCGGGTGCGGGCAGTGCTCGAACGTGACCAGTGTGTCGTAGGCAAGCCCGTCGAACTGCGGCGGCTCGGTCGCGTTGAAAAACGCCGGATCAACCGACGAAAAAGATCGGGCTGAAGCGACCACAAGCGTTCCGCCACGATGGCCGGCGCCGCTCGCATCGACGGCGACCCACAGTCTCCCGCCGGCGGGTGTCAGCGCTGTCGGCATCCCGCTGATGTCGAGGGTCGCCACGACGGCGTCACGACGGGGGTCGATCCGCGACACGCTCGCGGAATACTGGTTGGCGACCCATACCGATCCGCCGTCGGCTGTCAAAGCGGATGGACCGCTTCCTACGGGAATCGTGGCGCGGACCTTGAGGCTGGCTGGATCGATCCTCGAGACCGTTGAGTCCAGGCTGTTGGCTACCCACAGATCGCCGGCGTCGAACCCCAGCGAGCCCGGACCGGTGCCGACATGCACCCGGGCCACCACCCGGCCCGTCCCTGGATCGACTTTGAGCACCGCCGCGCTGTCATACGCAGCGATCCAGACCGCGCCAGCCCCGAACACGATCGCCGACGGCCGTACGTCGAGCTGAATCGTCCGTCGAACGCCGCCGGTATCCGTGTCGAGCTCGTATAGCGCCCGGGCGGAGGAATCGGCAACCCAAAGTCGCTTGTCGCCGAACGCGAGCGCGTCCGGATTGGCGCCTGCGAGCGGGATCGGGGTAACCGTTTCTGTCGTCGGATCGATCCTCAGGACCGTCGCGCCAAGTGAGTCAGCGACCCAGATCGCCCCGTCGCCGCTCGCGATGCTCGCTGGCTGGCCGCCGACCGGGATCCGGTCGATCTCGACACCGGTAGCCGGGTCGATCCGCGAGACGGTCTCGTCGCTGGCATCCACTACCCAGACCGAGCCGGCCCCGCTGGTGGCCGCCGCTGGCGCTCCGGGGAGCGGCGTCGCTATCGCGACCCGGCCGGATCCGGAACCCCAGCGCCACGACCCCGCTAGCTCCGGGAGCCAGGCCAGCTTGCCGGTTCGCGGCGCCGCCGCTGAGGATGAAGCCGCTGGTGACGGCAACTCCGACCGCGAGCGCCGCAGCGAGCACAAGCGCTCGACGCCGACGCGATCCTCGCGCCAGCGGAAATCGGTGTGGCGCCGCAAGCGCGGGATCGTGTTGGAGGATTCGCCGCTGGAGCTGGTGTAGCTCGGGGCTGGGCTCGAGACCGAGCTCCCGCACAAGGATCGTCCGAGCTGTCTGGAACGCATCAAGGGCGTCGGTCTGGCGCCCGGCTCGATACAGAGCGAGCATCAGAGAAGACAGCAGGCGCTCCCGGAGCGGATGCTCCTGAACGAGCTGCTCTAGCTCTGGCACCAGCTCTGCACCGTGGCCGATCGCGAGCTCCGCCTCGATGCGCGTTTCCAGCGCGGTCAGCCGTAGCTCTTCAAGGCGCCGGGCCTCGACCGAGGCCACGGGCTCATCGAGCAGGTCAGCCCACGCCAATCCGCGCCACAGCGCGAGCGCCTCGGCTAGCGCCGACGCTGCTGCACTGTGGTCGTTGGCTTCGAGTGCTCGGCCAGCCGTCCCGACGAGTTGCTCGAACTGATCGACGTCGAGCTCGCCCGACTTGACAGACAGCAGGTAGCGGCCGGCCTCGCGCAGCAGCCGGTCGCGACCGAGCAGCCTGCGCAGCCGATAAACGTAGGCGTCGAGCGACTCAGCGGCGCTCGGTGGTGGCCGTTCCCCCCACAGCGCCTCTACGAGCTGGCGTCTGGAGACGCCCTCGTTTGCGTGCAGCAGCAGCATCGCCAGCAACATCCGCTGCTTGCGCCCTCCAAGTGAGATCGGGCCCCCGTCGTGCGATACCTCAAGCGGCCCAAGCGCTGCAAACCGCATACGAGCGGATCAAACCACTCCCTCGCGGCAAATGCCAGGTTTTTGCCAGGCACCAGGACGATCATCCGGGGCCTTCCAAACGACCCATAGGGGGTTACCGTGGCGACCCGCGTTCGAATCCTGTCCTTGCTGCTGATCGCGACCCTCGCCGCGCTCGCTCCGGGCACCGCAGCGGCCGGTAAGAAGGTCTCGCATCGTGGTGAGGGTGCATGGATCTCCTACCTGCTCGCCGCGCGCCTGCGGCAAAGCCCGTTCGTCCGCGTGCGGGAGGAGTCGCGCTTCACCGACGCGTTTAGCGGATCGCTCGGGTTCGGGTCGGCGCTCCTCGGGTCAGCGCCGGTCGGAATCGGGCCGTCCACGCTCGCGAGAGACCCGGCCACGCACACGATCTACGTCGCCAACGGCAACAATGACAACGGTCCCGACGCCGGCGGGAACACGGTCTCGGTGATCGATACGCGCCGCTGCCGGGCGCAGAACGTATCGCGCTGCCAAGGGCCGTGGCCGACGATCACTGTCGGCAACCTGCCCAGCGGGATCGCGATCGACCAACGGACCGACACCGTGTATGTGACCAACGTCGGCGACAACACGGTGTCTGTGTTCAACGGCGCGATGTGCAACGCGATTGACGCATCGGGGTGCGGGCAGACGCCCGCGGAGGTCCCGGTGGGGTTACAGCCGATCCAGCTCTTCGCCGACGCGGCCAACCACACCGTGTATGTCGCAAACTTCGATAACGGCGCCGGGGACAGCACGACGGTGTCGATGATCGATAGCGCGACCTGCAACGCGACCGACCTCGCCGCCTGTCCGACGACCGAGCCACCGACGGTCGACGTCGGAGCGGCGCCGGATGACATCGACGTCAACCAGGCCACGCATACCGTGTACGTGACCACGATCGGCGCGCTGAACGGATGGTCGGTGTTTGACGCCAATACGTGCAACGCGACCGTGCAGTCGGGGTGCGGCTCGATCGGCACACTTCCCGGCGACCCCAGCGGCCCGAACGCCGGCGCGGTCGATCCCGCGAACGACACCCTGTATACGGCCAACTTCGACAATACGATCTCCGCGTTTGACCTACGCCACTGCAACGCCGCCGACCTGGCGGGCTGTGCTACCGAGACGCCCGGGACCGTAACGCCGTTCCCAAATTCTGACTTTGAGCACAATCTCTGGGTCGTCGTTGACAGCGCTAACCACACCGTCTATGCCGCATACCAGAAGGACGACACCCTGATCGCGGTCGACGCCAGCGTCTGTAACGGACGCCATCTGGCGGCGTGCGCGACGCTCACCCCGCCGACGGTTCACACCGGAGCGGACCCCGAGTCGGTCATCCTCGACGAGCACACCCAGACGCTCTACACCGCCAACGAGGTCGATGACAGCGTCTCGGTGATCGACGCGTCGCGCTGCAACGCGCAAACCACGAGCGGCTGTCGGCATCCCGCGTCCGCGTTCGCATCCCCACCCGGCGCGCTCGCGGCCGACGCGGCCGTCCACACCCTCTATGACACGTCAGGCGCGAACTCCGTGTCGATGATCAACACAAGCGCCTGCAACACCGATTCGCTGGCGGGATGCGCCCAGACACCCGCGACCGTCGGGGTCGGCGAGTCCCCCGACGCGGTCGCGGTCAATCACCGCACGCACACCGTCTATGTCGCGAACTCCGGGTCGGGCACCACGGGCACGGTGTCGGTGATCGATGCGCGCACCTGTAACGCCGCCGACCACACCGGGTGCGCCAACCTTCAAGCGCTCAAAGTCCCCGCGGGCAACCCGGACGACATCGCGGTCGATTCCGCGACCGACACGATCTACGTGGCGACCATCACCAGCAGCGGCCCTGACCTCGTCTCAGTCTTCAACAGTGCGACCTGCAACGCCCGCGACGCTGTCGGCTGTGGCCAGATGCCCGCGACTGTCGCCGTCGGCAGTTCGGGCGACGCGCCCAAGAACTCCATTCTCGAGCTCGCCGTCAACCGAGCGACGAACACGGTCTACGCGGCCAATGTCTTCAACATCGGCCCCGGCAGCCTGCCGCCGTTCCTCGGCAACCGCGTCTACGTGATCAACGGCGCGACCTGCGACGCGGCTAACACAACCGGCTGCGGCGAGACCCCAGCCGTCGTTACGCTCTCCCCCAACCCGCCGGTCGGGTCCAACCCCTTCGCGATCGCTGTCGACCAGGCCACGAACTCGATCTATACCGCGAACATCGCCGACGGCGAGCACCCCGGCACAGTGTCGGTGATCAACGGTGCCAGGTGCAACGGTCAGGACACCAGCGGCTGCGACCAGACCCCAGCGACCGCCCAAGCCGGCTTCGGCGCCGCCGGCATCGCGGTCGACCACACAACCCACGAGGTCTATGTCACCAACATCGAAGACACCAGCGTGTCCGAGATCAACGGCGCGACCTGCAACGGCTCGGACACCACTGGCTGCGGCCAGACCCCGACGAACGTTGCCGTCGGCAACTACCCAGGCGCGATCGCTGTCAGCCCCGCGGTCGGCAGCGCCTATGTCACGAACGGCGATAACACCGTCTCGGTCATACCGCTCACCCGCTAACCCCGTGTCACCGGAGACCGCCGAGATGCTCAGACCGTTCCCCGCGGCGCCGCCTGAAGCCGTCAGCTTCGGCGTCTCGGTGGCGATTCGCAACGACACGCTCGCGGTCGGCGCAAACGGCACAAGCGCGCGAGGCATGAACGTGCTTGTTGACCTGCGACCGGATGGCCCGAGAAGACCGAAGCGTCGGATTTCACAGACCGCCTCGGGATCGTGGCGCTATCGCGCGACACGCTGGTGGCCGGCGCGTCCCGCGCCACCGCCAACGGCCGCGCCGACTACTGCGCGGCCTACCTGCTCGCGGGCCGCCCCCCCCGGCCCGATGTTGCTCAGAGGCCGGTGCGGTGCTGCGCTGCGGGCGACCGGCGGGGTGCGCGTTGCGTCGGGGTTGATCGTGACGCCTGCGGCCGGCCGGACGTGCCGCGGTCCCGGTGGTCGATCACGCACCACCAGCATTGGGGCAGGCGTCTCGTGAGCTCGCGAGCATCGTGTGCGGCTGAGCTGCCGCGGCGGCGTGGGCCGCTCGAACGACGGGCCGCGTTCGTGGCGGTCGCTGTTGGGTTAGCGATCGGGTGCTTGGGGCTGGTGGCAGCGCCGGCGGCGGCGTTGCGCCTGGTTGCGCGGTCGACGATTTCTGGTCCGGTCGGCCTGGCGGGCCCGTGCCGTGCGACGGTGGGCGCAAACAACCCGTTGATCGTGGCCGACCCGCGTGATCCGCGGCGGCTGGTCGCTACCTACCTGGTCGGTTCGACCGGCGCCGGGGTGGGCGCGGTCGCCGCGGTCTCCCGCGACGCGGGGCGCAGCTGGAAGCGCGTCGCGATCCGCGGGATGACCCCGTGTGAGGGGGGTAGCGCAAACCTGCTCAGCGACCCGTATCTGGCGTTCGGGCCAGACGGGCACGTGTACTTCGACGCGAGCGGGATCGGTGTGGGGTCTGACCCGGCCGTCGATAACGTGTATCTGGCTGCATCGGGCAACCGGGGCGCGAACTTCGCGCGCGCGACCCGGCCGCTGTCGGGTCGTTCTTCGCAGCGCGGCCCGCTAAGCCCCCATCCCGGGCATCCTGGTTCGGTGGCGTTGGAGTATGAGAGTTTTGATCCCGGCAGGCCGCTCGGGTCGGTGCCCGGGTCGGTCGGGGTAGCGGGCTCGCGCGACGGCGGCGCGCGATTCGCCGTACCGAGCGTGTTCGAGCGATCCCCGGTGGGGTCGGTCGGGCTGGCGGTCGGGTTGCTTCGCTCCCGCCAGACGATGGTGACGCTCAGCGCCGACGTCAACCTCGCCCAATCGGGCGCCTACGTGCGTGGCGTGCCAGGCTCGCTGCTAGTCGAACACGTGGCCGCCCGGCGCTCGCGCGACGACGGCAAGAGGTTCGGCCGCCCGACACGAGTAGGCGAGCTGGTGATGAGACTCGACGACCCAGGCGGCTGCTGTTTGATCTCCAGCAGCCAAGCGCCCGACGGGACCCTGTACGCGACCTGGACCGAACCATCCGGGCCGGCCGGCGGCGAGGTGCTCCTGTTTGTCTCCCGCGACCATGGGGCGAGCTGGAAGCGCCTGCGCGTCGTCGCGACCGCGACCCGAGCGTTTCAGTCAAGCGTCGCCGTCGCGCCCGACGGCAGCGTCGGCGTCCTATGGCTACAAGGCGCCCCGGGCGCCGGCGGGGCCAAAGGCGCCACCAACCTGATCGCGCGGCTCGCGAGCTCCCCCAACCACGGCCACAGCTGGTCGACGCTGACGCTCACCGCACCGATCAGACCCGCGATCGGCGTAAACCTCGCCGACGGCGGATCACTCGGCGAATACCAAGGCATCACCGGGCTACCCGCAGGATTCGGGATCGCGCTCACGACCGTCCATAGCGCCACCGCCCGCGCCGGCGCGACCATCGTCCAATACCTACGGATCGCCGCCTAACGACATCTCGACGAGACAGCCCGAAGTGCCGCCCAGACTCGCCACGTCGCAACCACAAATCACAAAGACGAACAATGATCGAACGAGCGTCCGATCCCGGGGCCGCCCACTCGCCCCGCAAACCGACACTCACGCCACGCTCCACGCAGCCGAGAAACCTCAACACCCCACGCGACGCCGCCGCGCGCCCTGCTCTCCACGAGAGCGAACGTCCTGACCGGCAACGCGCACGCAGCTGCTTGGGAATAGCGATGAAGGCGGGCTTCCCCAACCGGCGTAGCCGGTGGAAGGAGGTCGGCCCTCCGGATCGAACAGCATAGGTCAGGCGCGCGCGGGTAGCAGCCGCGCGGCCGGCCATCCGAGACAGAGAACCGACCACCGTTCACGGTACGCGGCGGGCTGGGCTGATCCTGCCCGCGTGGTGCCGGGAGAGGAGGAGCTCGTGCTGCATGTTGGTTTGGATCTGAGTCGCAGGCGCGTTGACGTGTGCCTGATCTCCGATCGGGGGGAGCTGATTGATCACTTCCCGGTGCCGGCGGACCGGGACGGGCTGTACGGGCTGGCGCGCCGCGCGGCGGTCTACAACGAGCCAGTGAGGGGCGTGGTGGAGTCCATGAACGGCGCCAGGTTCGTGCACGACGAGCTCGTGACACATGGCTGGGAGGTGCTGGTCGCCGATGCGCAGCGGGTCAAGGGGCTGGCGCCGCTGGCGTGCAAGACCGATCGGATCGACGCGCGCGTGTTAGCGACGCTGTCGTTTTACGACCTGGTGCCGGCGATCTGGTTGCCGACTCCTGAGCTGCGTCGCGAGCGCGAGCGCTCGCGGTGGCGCCTTCACCTGGTCAAGCATCGCTCCACCTTGAAGAATCGGGTTCACTCGACGCTGATCGCGTTCGGCTACCAGGTCCCGATGGCCGATCTGTTCGGTCTGGGGGGCCGCCAGCTGCTCCGCGGGCTGGATATTCCCGAGCCGTGGCGTGGCCACGTCGACGCCAGCGTGGAGCTGATCGGCGAGCTCGAGCTGCGGATCTCTCAGATCGAGGCTGAGCTTCAGCGCTCCGGCGCCGATCACCGCTACGTCCCGACTCTCATGACCGCGCCCGGGTTCGGCTGGATCACCTCGTTCACGGTCGCGTGCGAGCTCGGCGACATCACCCGCTTCTCCTCGCCGACCAAATTTCGTCGGCTACACCGGCCTGTGCCCGCGGGTCAGCCAGTCGGGGGACGTCGATCTGCGCGGACCGGTCTCCAAGCGCGGCCCCAGATATCTGCGCTGGGGGCTTATGGAGGCCGCGATCCACGCCGCTCCGCATCCGCTCTACAAGGAGCGCTACCAGCGGCTCAAGCGACGCCACGGCCGCCAGCGGGGTGCCAAGGTCGCCCAGATCGATCTCGCCCGCCGGCTCGCCGAGGCGATCTGGTACATGTTGACTCGCAACCAACCCTTCGCTCCGGCAGGCGCCACGTTTCGTCTGGCTGCCTGACAGCCCCTTTGGGAATTGCGCCACCGGAGCGGCTCCGATAACACCCAGTCCTCGAAGTTGATGAGCGCGATAGAGAAATGAGCACTGCTCCAACGGCCCAACCCGCACGCGGACCGTGACAGTTAACTTCCTGCCAGGTTCACGCTGTCGTGTCAAGCGCCATGAGCCTTAACTGTTCACTCGAGTGAGCTTTGCTCAGGCGCTTGACACGACAGTGTTCACCCGGCAATTTGACACTGAGGATGTCAGGGTTCTGACATAGGACTTGACAACCGGCCCGCCTTCATAGAGACGAAAGGCAGCAGGCTTGGCGGCGGCGCGCCGGGGATCGCGCGACACGCCCCCTTTTCGTCCACAGCGACAACGCGGTCGCGATCGCGGTCGGCTTCTGCTCTCCCGATTCGTCGACCTGCATTGCCTAGGTAACGCTGGGGTCGCAGCGCGGCGGCCCGCGAACCTCAACTGTGTCGCTCGCCCCGGAAAGCGATCACCTCGTCGGTGCGAACGGCGCCGCACACGCAAATCGTCCAGGGCGGTCACGTCATCCGCCTCGCGCCTGGCTGGCGCTCAGACAGGGAAAGCAGGCTCCGTCCTATCCATAAGAGGTCTCCGCCCGCGAGCGGCCGAAGGCGCATCCTGCGAGTGAAGCGGGTCTCGTCTGTGCGTCATGGCGCGCTACTGCTCCCAGCTAGACGGACCACAGGGCTTGGGTGGGTGAGAGGCGTGCGGCGCGTAGGGCGGGGATGAGCCCGGCGAGCGCGCCGATGATGAGTGAGGCGGCGATGCCGCCGGCCCAGGCTTCGGTGGGGATGATGGTCGCCCAGTGCTTGGTGTGGGCGTAGACGGCGGTGGCGGCGGCCCCGAGGGCGACGCCGACGGCTCCGCCGAGCAGTCCGAGGAGGATGGCTTCGGAGAGGAATTGGGTGCGGATGTGTCCTTTGGTCGCGCCGAGGGCGCGGCGCAGTCCGATTTCGGAGCGGCGTTCGAGGACGGAGATGATCATGATGTTGGCGACGCCGACCGCGCCGACGAGGAGCGCGACGGCTCCGAGCCCGAGAAACAGCCCGTTGAGCGCGCTTTTCGCGTCGGCTTGGGCAACGAGGGCGTCGGAGGGTTGGCTGACGTTGACCTCGCTGGGGCTCTCCGGGTTGGCGGTGGCGGCAAGGAGCTTGTCGACCGCGTTGACGCGGTCGGTTTCGGCGCGGAGGTAGATGGTGGATGGGTGGCCGTCGAAACCCAGGTATCTCTCCGCCGCGGGGTAGCCGACCAGGACCGAGGTGTCGATGGCAGAGGCGAGGACGGCGGGTTTGAGGACGCCGACGAGGTAGAACCATTGGCCGCCGACCCAGATCCGCTCGCCGGGGTAGATGTGATCGATCCCGAGCAGCTGGGCGGCGGCGGCACCGAGCACGGCCACGGGTTCTTGGGCGATGGCGGCGTTGAGCCAGTGGCCTTCGGCGACGGTGGTGGCGAGGACCGGAAGCAGGTCGAGGCTGGCGGCTTGGACGGTCAGCCCCCTGGTGTCGACAGAAGGGATGTACGGGGTGCGATACGCGTTGGCGCCGCTGACCGCCCCGGTGCTCTGCACCTGCTGTACACCGCTGATCCAGCCGATCATGCCTGGCGCGGTGCTCGGCAGCTCCGCGGTGCCGCCGGTGAAGCTCTGGCCGTTGCTGACGGTCAGGAGGTTGGTGCCGAGCTGGTTGATCTCGGCCAGCAGCCCGGCCTGGGAGGAGGCGGATAGGCCGAGCACGGCGACGATCGCCGCCACGCCGATCGCGATACCAAGAGCCGACAGGCCGGCCCGTAACTTCCGCGTGCGCAGTCCCACGGTCGAGAGCCGGGTCACGTCGGAGAGCTGCAACCGTCTGCGGTCGAGGGCCGTGGTGGCGGTCACGACGGCTCCTCGCCGACGGGCGCGCCGGGCACGGTCTGCGGTTTGTGGCTGGGGGGCTGAGCGAGAGGGCGGGTGTCGGCGACGATCTGGCCGTCGATGAGCTCGACCTTGCGGGGCATCTGCTCGGCGATCGCGCGGTCGTGGGTGATGACCACGATTGTCGACCCAGCCTGGTGAAGCTGGCCGATCAACGCCAGGATGGAGTGACCGGTGGCTTGGTCGAGGTTCCCGGTCGGCTCGTCGGCGAGCACGATGGCGGGCTGGCCGACCAGGGCCCGGGCGATTCCGACCCGCTGGCGTTGCCCGCCCGAGAGCTGGGTGGGACGGGCATCCGGGCGCTCGGCCAGGCTGACCAGCTCGAGGGCGTCGAGGGCCCGCTCGCGACGCTCGTTGAGCGGGATGCCGGCGTAGAGGAGCCCGTCGGCCACGTTGTCCAGGACCGTGGAGTACTCGGCCAGGAAGAACTGCTGGAAGACGAAGCCGATTCGGGTGGCCCGCAGGTAGGCCACGTCCTCGTCGGCCATCGTGGCCACGTCGAGCCCGGTGATCCGTACCCGGCCGCTGGTGGGCCGGTCGAGGGTGCCCATCAGCTGCAGCAGGGTCGTCTTTCCCGATCCTGACGGGCCGACGACCGCGACCAGCTCCCCCTGGCCGATCGTGAGATTTACCCCGCGCAGCGCCTGGACGGGCGGCTCGCCCGGATAGCTCTTGGTCACGTCATCCACGTCGAGCACCGGTATCCCTGCACCGCCGATCGCGGAGCCGTTGCCGGCCGCGACCGCGCTGCTGTCGGGTGAGGGCGGCAGGGTGCCGGTCATGTCGCTGGGACCACCACTTCTTGGCCGGCGGCCAGCCCAGGGCCGGTGACCTGCACGAGCCCGTCGGCGTCGTCGAACAGGCCGAGCGAGACCGGCACGAGATGGTTGCTTCCCCTCCTGCCGAGAATCTCGATCGCGTAGCCACCGTCGGACTGGGCCAGCAGTGCGGTCACGGGCACGACCAGGGCGCCGCGGACGCTGGCGGTCGTGATGCCGACCTGCACCGGGGCCTGATCCCACCTGCCCGCACCGGCCGGGTCAGAAGGGGTGATATCCACGGTGATGGTGGGTGTGACGCTCCCCGAGCTGCCTGAGGAGCAGGTGTCCGTTCCCGGCGCTGCGGAGCTGGAGCTCGACCCACCCGATCCGGAGCTCGATGGGCAGGTGGCGACCGCCCCCACCGACGAGACGACACCTGGCGTGGTGTGGTTGTTTGGCAGGGTGATGCCCACCTTGTCCCCGACCGCGACGTCGGTCTGTTGCGAGGCGTCCAACGCCAGCTGCACTTGGCGAGCGGTCGAGGTGCCCTGCATCACCGTCTGGCCGGGGCGGGCGCTGCCCCCTGGCGGGGCTGACACGGACGTCACCCGCACGGCGGTGGGCTCGAACACCGCCTGGCCAAGCGTCAGCGTGCCGGTCTGGCTCACCCCCATCGCAGCCTGAAGCTTCTCCAACCCGGCGACGGTCGCCGACCCGAAGTACTCGGACGTGGGACTGAGCTCAGCCGAGGCGGCATCGCCGAGCGCGACCAGATCCTTGTTGAGCTCGGCCACGTCGGGGCCGCTCGACCCAGCCGACAGCGTCCGATAGGCAGGCGTCGAGCCATACAGCAACACCACCGGGCTGTCGTTCACCCGGTAGAGCACCCGACCTTGAGAGATCACCTGGCCGGCTGCGGGCAGCTCGGTGTATGTCCCGCCGGCCTGGTTGATCACCAAGTACGGCGAGCCGTCCGATCGCGCCCGGTAGGTCAGGATGCCCGGCTGGGACACCACCGCCGAGAGCGTCCTCTCCTCCACGGTCGCGGTATTCGCTGACGGCGACTGCTGCGCGGCCAGGGCCTGCTGCTTTGCGCCGGACGTGACGAGCACGCCAGCGGCGGCGGCTAGGGCAATCAGGACGGCTGCCGCGGCTAGCAGCCACGTCTTCCGCCTCACCGCTGGACCCCCGCCGCCGCTGCCGCAGCGCCGCACTTCTGCATCGCGGAATGCAGAGCGCTCATACCACCCGGCTGGTTGGCGGATGGGATTCGATTCGTGTCGACGAGGGGCCCATTTGGGAGAGAGTCCGGAAAGTCCGGCACGCCGTTGGCGCGGACGCACTGGGCGAAGTTGAGCGCCGCCGCCTGCTGCTGGGAGCTCCGCTTGCTACCCGTGAACCCTGCTGGCTCGAGGTCCTTGCATGCGCTGATGGCCTGCTTGAACGCCGGGCTGTTCGTATTCACCGACGAGCCGTTAGCTACCGCATCGATCGTGAGCTTCCCCGACCCGTTCGGGTCGGGGAAGTTGCTGACCCCGTTGCTGCGCATGCACTGGGCGAACTTCACCGCCTGCTGAGCGCTGGCGGCGGTGTTGCCGCTGCCACCTGCGCCCGTGCCGGCGGATGCGCTCGAACCGCACCCGCTGATCAGGGCGGCAATGGCGATCAGGGCAAGCGCGACCGGCGACCATCGTTTTGCACTCATGTGTTCTCCTGCGTAGTGATTTGCGTTGACGTCAGTTCTGTGGGGGCGGCGGGCGGTACGGGCGCCGGCGTCTGCTCCGGGCCGACCGCCCGCGCCGGGCGCAGCGACCGCGCTCACGCCGGTGCCGGGGGCGATCGAGTCGACCAGCTGCTGGGCGGCTTGGCCCGCTGCGGCGAGCAGCGCTCGCGTGTCGCTGCTCTGCCCCTGCCCGAGCACCACGCCGACGGCGGTCAGCTGGCGCCCGCCGAGCGTCACGGGGGTGAAGAACGCCAAGCATCCCCCGGCTGCGGTGTCAGATCCGGTCTTGCCGGCGTAGCCCTCGGCGATCAGGGGGTTGTAATTGGTGAGCGTGCCGGCGACCGGCAGTGTAACGCTGGCCATCGAGACGATCTGGCGGAAGACCGGGAAGCGCACCGCCTGCTGGAAAACGCGCAGCTGGTCGGCGGCGGTCGAGACCGTGCTCGGATCAAACCCGCTGGGATCGGTGTAGGCCGTGTGGTCCATCCCGAGGGCGCGGGCCTCGGGGTTCATCTCGGCGACGAAGCTGGTTTCGCTGCCCGCGACCTGGGCGGCGAGGATCGGGGCGATGTTGTTACCGGAGGGGATCAGCAGCGCTTCCAACAATTGGCGCTCGGTCAGCTGCTCGCCGGCCGCCACCGCCACCACCGACTGGCCCACGGCCCGGTCCTGGGCCTCGATCTGCGCCTGGGCCGCGGTGACTGTGACCGTGAACCCGCCCTGTGCGCCGCTCAGCGGGTAGCGCTCGAGCGTCAGATAGGCGGTCATCACCTTCGCAAGGCTGGCGATCGGGACCGGCTGCTCGTGCGGGCTCGCCTCGGGACGGCCGTCGCCGAGCATCAACGCCGCCTGGCCCTGCTGCGGCCACCCGATCGCCGACATGTAAGTGCGGCCGTGGTCGGTTACCGCGCCGGTCGTGGGCATGCCCAACTGGCCCGCGTCGCTCAGCAGCCGGCTCGCCAAGTAGGCGAGAAGCAGGACCAGGACGACGCCAAGCAGCAGGCGCCGGCGACGCCGGCGGTATACGGTCGGTCGTCCCCAGCTGGCTGCTGTTCGTGCTGGTTGGCTGTGGGCCACGCCCCTAGTGAAGGCAGCGCCGTGTTGCCAGCACGTATGCGATTTTCGATATGCCGACGATATGTTCCGGCTCGTAGCATCGGGGCGTGCGCGTGTTGATCGTTGAGGACGAGCCCTACATGGCAGAAGCGATCCGCGATGGCCTGCGCCTGGAGGCGATCGCGGCGGATATAGCCGGTGATGGCGATACCGCTGTCGAGCTGCTGGGCGTCAACGCCTACGACATCGCCGTGCTCGACCGCGACATCCCCGGGCCCTCCGGCGATGAGATCGCCAAGCGGATCGTCGCCTCCGGCAGCGGCACGCCGATCCTCATGCTCACCGCCGCCGACCGGCTCGACGACAAGACCACCGGGTTCGAACTCGGCGCCGATGACTACCTCACCAAGCCGTTCGAACTGAAAGAGCTCGTGCTCCGTCTCAGAGCACTCGACCGCCGCCGCGCCCATCACCGGCCGCACGTGCGGGAGATCGTAGGTTTGCGTCTGGATCCGTTTCGCCGCGAGGTCTACCGCGACGGGCGCTACGTCGCGCTCACCCGCAAGCAGTTCGCCGTACTCGAAGTCCTCGTCGCTGCCGAAGGCGGCGTCGTCAGCGCCGAACAGCTCTTAGAGCGAGCATGGGATGAGAACGCCGACCCGTTCACTAACGCCGTGCGCATCACGATCTCGGCATTGCGCAAACGTCTCGGCGAACCCGGCATCATCGCCACCGTGCCCGGTGCCGGGTACCGCATCAGCACACAACCAGACACCGAGCGCGACGGAGGCGAGCGTGGATAGAGCCTCTGGGTTGAGCGTTCGGCTCAGACTCAGCCTCCAGGGCGGCTACCGGATCTGACGATGTCGCGTCTCTCTCTCGCCAGGCTCGCGCCACGCCGGATGCTCCACTTGCCCTCGCGGACCGTGCGTCTGCGCCTGACGCTGCTCTACAGCGGCCTATTTCTCGTCTCGGGATTGGCACTGCTCGCGACTACCTACCTGCTCTTCCGCAGCAACACCGGGGTTGACCTGATCGTCCCGACGGTGACTCAGCATCGGTCGACCAGCCCGGGTGCCCTCAACGGTGTTCTTGCGAACCCCCACGCCATCCGCCAAGTGCGCCAGATGTTCGCGGCGGCTGTCGCACGGAGAACCCACGGTCTCCACTACGGACTCGTCCAGTCCGGGATCGCGCTGGCGATCATGACCGGGGTCTCGGTCGCGCTCGGCTGGCTGGTCGCGGGCCGGGTCCTGCGCCCGCTGCGCACGATGACAGCGACGACGCGGCAGATCTCCGAGCGCAACCTGAACGAGCGCCTCGCGCTCGCGGGGCCTCGCGACGAGCTGAAGGATCTCGCCGACACCGTCGACGGCCTCCTCGCGCGGCTTGAGGCGCACGTCGCCGAGCAGCAGAGATTCGCAGCCAACGCCTCCCACGAGCTGCGCACGCCGCTGGCGCTCACGCAGACGTTGCTCGACGTGGCCCGCAAGGATCCGAACCGCGTCAACGGCGAACTTGTCGATCGCCTCCGCGCCGTCAACACCCGAGCGATCGACCTCACCGAAGCCCTGCTTCTGCTCAGCCGGGCCGGCCAACGGTCCTTCGTCCGGGAGCACGTCGACCTGTCCCTCATCGCGGAAGAGGCCACGGAAACGCTCCTCCCGCTCGCAGAGAAACGCTACGTCAGCATCGAGACCTCCGGCGAGACGACCCCGGCCAGCGGCTCACACGCGCTCCTGCTGCAGATGGCTACGAACCTCGTGCACAACGCGATCGTCCACAACCTGCCTGCGCAGGGCACAGTGTGGGTCACGACCGGCGTTGACCCCGAGGGTGCGGTGCTCACCGTCGAGAACACCGGCGATGAGCTCACCCCGCAGCTAGTTGCCACGTTGGCCGAGCCGTTTCAGCGCGGCACCGCACGAATACGCGCCGACCACGCGGGTGTAGGACTCGGCCTCGCGATCGTCAACAGCATCGCCCAAGCACACCACGGCGCGCTCACCCTCACCCCCCGGGCCGCCGGCGGGCTGTGCGTCACAGTCCGCCTTCCCGCCGCGCCGCCCTCGGCGGATGATGATCAGGGAAACTGCCGCACGACCGCGCGAGGAACTGTGGGACAACCCCTCTCGGGCGGCAATCCTCAGCGATAACCGTTCAACACCCGCGCAAGCACGAACGCGGGTCCCATACGCCTCGCTGCCGTGCACCTGCTCCTCGCCACCTGGAGGGCGCGCCGCGCTCCTGGGCCTGGACCTGCTCGAAGACGAATGCGGGACTGTCACGGCGAGCCAGGCGCCGGCGGCTTGTCGGAATGTGACGAATGGCCTCGTCGACCGGCGAGCGCTGAAACGCGTGCTCCTCGTTGCCGCTTCGCCAGGCGCTTCGGAAGCCACGCACGAGCTCCACGACGTGATCGCAAGGGACGATTTGCATGCGTGTCGTGGCGCCCGGCCACGACGCCTGCCAACACGCACGCAAATCGTCCTACGCGACAACGCGAACACCGGCGGGTGGCGTGCTCGCAATGCCTGGCGGAGCGTTAGCGCTGGCGCCATCGGCGGCCGGTGTCTCCTTCTGGGCGAGAGCTGAAGTTCCGCCCATAGCCGCGTCGATGCACCACCCGCTGCGGCCGGCCCGCTTGAGCGCGCGGGATGCGCTGGTCAGCGCGGGCGGGCGACGCTCATGATCGGATGTCGTAGGTGACGAGTGACCTTGGGGGCAGGGTCGCGGTGAAGGCGTTGTTCCTGACGGTGATCGGGGTCTGTGCGGAGAGCTGGTGGGTTGTGTCGGTCAGGTACGGCGTGACGTGCGCTGCGTCGAGTCCGTGCAGCGAGATGGTGGCGGTCTGGCGGCTGTGGGTGCTGTTCAGAACGACCACCGCGATCGACCCGTCGCTGTTGCGGAACGCGCTCACCTCGAGGCCCGTGCGGCTCGTTGCGGTACCGATGCGCACGGCGCCCGGGCGGATGAAGCGGCTGTAGCTCGCGAACGCCCATAGCCGACCAGAGGTGGCGACGGTGCTGCCGTTGACCTCGACCAGTCCGGTGTTGGGGCCGGTGATGGTCGTCGTGCTCGTGTTCGCGCCCCACAGGTAGAGGAACGCGCCCAGGTTCGCTGCGGTCAGGCCGGTGTAGATGTTCTGCGCCCAAGTGAATCCGGAATTCGGTGAGCCGTCGTCCCAGGCTGCGTCAAACGGATCGGTGCCGAACGGCGCCCACTCGGTCTGCCAGACCGGTTTGCTCCAGCCGCGCAGCGGCGAGTTGGGCGGGTAGAAGTAGCCGTGGCTGGTGAACAGCGCCGTTGCCGTGTTCGCTGCCTTGTTGGCCTCGATCGCGGCCGCGTACTGCTGCGCCCAGCCCCAGCCGATGCTCGCGCAGCACTCCGCGCGCGTCGAAAGACCGGATCGCGCGAGCGCCTGGCCGAGGACCTGCATGAAGTTCGCGGTCTGCGCCGCGCTCATGGTCATACTGTCCTGGGGAGGCGAACCGCCGCCTGGCCGCGCCCCTACGGGCAGAGGATTTGCCTCGTTCTCCGGGCCCACGTAGCTGAGAGGCACGCCCGCCGCCGCGTAATCCTTGGCGTACTGCACGAGGTAGTTGGCGTAGGCCTGGCGCCAATCACCGCTCTTGCAGCTCGCGCCCGGGACGCCGCACACCGTGCCGCGATAGAACGGTGAGTCGTTGGCCTTCATGAACCCCGGAGCGCTCCACGCGTCGGCGAACACATCGCTGACGCCATAGTCGGCCTTGATCTGCTTGGCGAACCACAGCTGCCCTTGATCCTGGTCGACCTCGGCGAGCGTCAGATACGACGGCTTCGCGTTCGGGCTGCTCGGCGCCCGCGGCTCGATCGTGAACCCGTTGTCGGCGCTGATCTCATTGCGCAAGATCGTCAATCCCGCCCCACCGGTTGGGCTGTAGAGCAAGCTGAGCACCTGCTTCTGGACCGAGGCCGGCGCGCTCACCAGCGTCCTCGCCTGCCCGAACCCCTCCGACACACCAAACCCGGCGATGCGCTGGTACTGCTTGGCAGCGTCGATCGTGACCGTGGCTTGACCCTTCGAGGAGGAGCTGGTTCTCGCCGCGCCCGGCGAGCCGCCACCGCAGCCGGCTACCAGCAGCGCGACCGTGGCCGCCGCACACCACGCAACGAGCCGCCCGAAGATTCGAAGCGCACGTAGGAGGACTTCGCGGATAGCGAACATGCTAAGGAGTTGTCGGCGGTCGGAGCCATGGCGGCAGGCACTCGCCTACGACCCGCACGACTGCTGGCGACTGCGGGTCGATGCCCTGGGCCTCGACCATTGCTTGGCGATAGTAGGTGCCGCTTCGCCTGTGCGAGCGCCAGCGAGCGGCGCCGTCGACCAGGTGAGCGCTCGGGACGATTTGCGTGTGCGGCGCCGTTCGCACCGACGAGGTGATCGCTTTCCGGGGTGAGCGACACAGTTGAGGTTCGCGGGCCGCCGCGCCGCGACCCCAGCGTTACCTAGGCAATGCAGGTCGACGAATCGGGAGAGCAGAAGCCGACCGCGATCGCGCCCGCGTTGTCGCTGTGGACGAGTAGGGAGAGCACCGGCGTGACCGGTGCCGGCGCCTGCTCCGCCTGGCGAAGCAACGTTCTGATCCCGACCGCCATCGTGCCCTCCTCCGGCCGGCAGTGAAGCGTCGGCAGCTGCGTTCCGCGCGGAGCATTCGCGCTCCCAACGCCGCCTCCCGCTGGGGTACTCCCGATCTGGCGACGCCCGTCCAGGCCGTCACCAGATCGGGAGTGGATGCTCTCCGGGACGAGGGGGATCGCCCGTAAATGAAGAATGTTCAGAGGAACAGCGACGCACGCCTCGAGGACCACCGCCGTCAACGAGAGCGGCGTTTCGGCCGCGTACGCCCAGCGGCGACCTGGCGCTTGTGCCAACGCTCGACCTCCGGGCGCAACCAGAGGCTGGGGCGACCGGCCCCAAGGTCGAGGACGGCTCGTGGCATGTCCGGATACCGCCGGAGGTAGAGGCTGACTGTGTTGCGGTGGGAGAGTCCGAGGATCCGAGCTACGTCGTGTGCGTCTATCAGATCATCCAGTGACACGCGTCGAGGCATGCTGCGAGGCTACTTGCGTCGCCGGACGCTGGTCTACGCGTGTGAGCATCGTTCCGTCCGGAGGGACATGTAGCCTACGCGTGCTAAACAAATAAGGCGACCCCGGCGGTGCGCTAACACCCCGGGGTCTGGCCGAGACCTGTTGAGGAGGTCCCGACAATGCAAGCGTACGCCAGTGCGCAGTTGGTTCCGCTGGAACCGGAGTTCTCACGAGCTCCTGTCCAGGCAGTTGTGCAGCCGGCACCTGGTGCCGGTCGCCGCGAAGCCACGACTCGATCTGACGCCGCAAGTCCATCGTCGATCCTCGCGTCGCTGATCCTCGACGGCCTTGACGACCAGGGCCTCGCAGCCTTGGCGCGCGGGCTCGTGCCGCACCTGAGGAACTCAATGGAATCGCAGAGTGGGCGAGGCCACGTCGCGTACACGGTGGCTTCGCTGGCGGATGAGCTAGGTATCTCTGAAAAGGCGATTCGCTGCGCGATTGCGCGCCGTGAGTTGTCGGCAGTCAAGCGTGGATCGCGGTGGATCATCTCGGCAGAGGCGGTTAGCGCCTGGGCGACTGCATCCGGAGCGCGCCGGCCCACAAGGCGTTCGTCGTGCTCGACAGCTCCGAAGGCGGCTGGCCCCTCGCTGCGCTCGGTTCTCTGCGGTGGCGCGAGCCGCGGAGGTGCGCGATGAGTGTCGAGAAGGTCAAGCGTGCGAGCGGTGAGGTCGTCTGGCGGGTGCGGTGGCGTCAGCACGGACGAAACCGCGCCCGCACGTTTAGCACGCGTCGTGACGCGGCTGACTTCGACGCCGAGGTTCGGCGTCAGCGTCGAGCCGGGAGCCTGACCGCGCTTGACGCCGGTGCGGAGACACTTGGCGAGTACGTGACCCGCACCTGGGCGGCGACGCATGCAGCCACGCTCGCGCCGAAGACACGTCTTCACTATGCGAGTCTCTACGACCACCACCTCCGCCCGTGCCTCGCGTCGATCGCTCTCCGCGACATCAGTCCCGAGACCGTCGGCCGCTGGCAAGCTGATCGTCTCGCGGCTGGGTCGGGTCCGGTCGCGGTCCGCCACGCACTGGATCTGCTCGGCTCGGTCCTTGAGCACGCGTTCGTGGCCGGCCGGATCGCGGAGAACCCTGTGCGGCGAGTGAAGAAGGCCAGGCGGCCTCGGAGAGACGAGGTCCAGGCTCTGTCACCGACCATGGTCGAGGCGATGCGCGCGGCGCTCGGCCCGCGGGACGCAGCGCTCATCTCCGTGCTGGCCTACGCGGGCCTTCGTCCCGGAGAAGCACTTGCGCTGCGCTGGGGGGACATCCGGGAGCGCACGGTCCTGATCCAGCGTTCTGTTTCGCTCGGTGAGGAAGCGGACACGAAGACGCGGCAGCATCGGACGGTGCGTCAGTTGGCGCCGCTCGCTGCCGAGCTGCGCTCCTGGCGCATGGCCGCTGGTCGTCCCGGCGACGGTGAGCTTGTCTTTCCTGGCAAGCACGGCCAGCCGTGGACGCAGGCTGCGTACCAGTCTTGGCGCCGTCGCGCGTTCGGGCGAGCGGCGCAAGCAGCCGGCCTACGCCACGCGCGACCGTACGACCTGCGCCACAGCTTCGCTTCGCTGCTGCTTCACGAAGGGCGAAGTGTCATCTATGTCGCCCGCCAGCTTGGGCATGACGCTCGTCTGACCCTCACGCGCTACGGGCATGTGATTGATGAGCTCGAGGGCAGCCCACGCATCGAGGCGGAGACCGCGATCGAGAACGCAAGAAAGGCTGCGTGCCGCGGCGAGCCGAGCGCGGTGCGAGAATCTGGCTTGTGACCAAGGCTGACCTACACAAGCTCGTGGACGAGCTCCCCGACGATGCGGTCGATGGCGCGGCTGTGCTTCTCCGCGGAATCATCAAGGGACCCATCGATCCCGACCAAGCTTGGTTCTGGACGCCCGAATGGCAGGCGAGGGAACGGGAAGCCGATGCCGAGCTTTCCGAAGGATCCGGCGTCGTTTACCGCGGCACTGAGGAGTTCATCTCGCATCTCAAGAGTGTTCCCCCGGCCGAGCCGGACTGAGGGTGCCGACCCACGAGGAGCTGCCGCACTTTCTCCGAGACTGGCGGCGACTCGGAACCGAGCAACGGAACGCCTTTCTGCGAGCGTTGGGGCTGTTCGCCAGCGGCTTGTCCAGCCAGGCGTTCGCGCCGCAGCTACGGATCAAGCGCGTACAGGGAGAGTCTGACGTCTGGGAGATGACCTGGGCTCCCGATGGCCGCGCGACATTCGCCTACGGGCCAGAGAAGGTCCCAGGACATCCACACGTCATCTGGCGGCGGATCGGGACCCACGAAATCTTCCGCCGCCCATGATGTGCGCGCGGGTGACCGTGATATGGCGTCACCGCACGTACCCGTTTGGTACCCGCGCCAGCGCGTCCGATCATCACCCATCCGATGCCTTTGTCCGAAATCCCGCGTGGACAAACGACATTCTGCGATGGAGCTAGCCGGACTCGAACCGGCGACCTCCTGGGTGCGATCCAGGCGCTCTCCCAACTGAGCTATAGCCCCGTGCGGCGGCGCATGCCGCGCGGAACAAGGCATTTTAGCTTCGCTTGACCCCCGCCCATCGAGTGAGGTCCGGCTCTCGCGCGTCGTTTGGGGGGCGGCGCGCGGGCGGGTGAGGACATCGATGGTTATCAGCTGGCGGAGGTCGTTCCTTGATAATTCGCTCCGGCACTTCGAGAGAGCTGCGGTGGCGCCGCCTACTGCGGCGGTGGTGCGGACGATCAAGAGCTGGCTCTAAGCCGCCGTCGCACACATGATTGGCTCTTTACAGGCCAAGCTGCCCGCGCCGGCCGGCCGATACGGGCCGCGAGTGCGCCGCGAACGTCACAGCAGCCGAGTAGGCTTTTGTCATGGGTCTGCTCGACGACGCGATCCGGGAACACTTGGATCTCAAGCGCCGGCACGGCGCGGACCCCGCGGAAATTGAACGAGCCGAACAGGAGGCCCTCGGGCCGGTCCGGCGGGGCCCCGAGGAACCGAGCGAGCTTCCGCTGGAGCCCGCCGCGGTCGGAGAGGACGATCCAGAGCATCGTCGCGAGGAGGAACTCGAGTGGGATGAACCTCCCCGCCGTGATGCCGGCGGCGACTCGCGGTTCTTCCCCGACCCGGGAGCCTCCAACGAGGAGTCGGCTCATCTACCGGAAATTGGTCACGACGAAGACGAGGAGCAGACCCCCACTGAGGAGCATCAGCCTGCCACTCCACCGTCGCATCCGACCGAGCCTCCTGGCGAAGAAACCGCCGAATACAACGTCGACCTCGAAGAGCCATCAGAGAAGCCGCGCGAAGACGTGCTCGAAGAGACTCCCGAGTTCCTTCAAGACACACCGGACCACGATCGTCTCTGGTTCGAGCAGCGTCCGCCCCGCGACTTCGACTTCGACGGCTAGTTCCCCCGCAGTGCGCTAATCGATCCCGGTGACCGGGCGGTCCCCGTCCGCCGTTAGACTCGCTTCGCTCGGGGCCATAGCTCAGTTGGGAGAGCGCCTGCTTTGCAAGCAGGAGGTCACGGGTTCGAATCCCGTTGGCTCCACTTGCAAAGTCCCTGCTAATTCCTTGCATTCGTAACCGTTCAGTAGTCGGTCTCCATAACAAGGATCGCCTGCTTATCCGGCGAATCTTGGCTGTGTGGATCGCGCGGAAGCGGAGGCTGTATGACGGTGGACGGGAGGCTTGTGTTGAGTTCTTGCTTGAGCTGACCTCGGGGTATGACGCGCAGATCGCGCGGCTCGAGGAGCGGATCAGGCGGTTGGAGGAGCAGGCCCGGCGGGACTCGCGCA
>CAWEFU010000019.1:0-837987 GCA_963808325.1 uncultured Solirubrobacterales bacterium | reverse complement strand
ACGGTTGCTCGACCTGATGCTCAGGGCCGGCCCCTACGGCGACGGGTTCGGCGCGCGCCCCGGCGGCTTGTCGCTGGCCGCGCTCGAAGCGGCCCCGCACGGGATCGACCTGGGCCCGCTCGAGCCGCGGCTGCCCGACGCGCTGCGGACTGCGAGCGGCAAGATCGAGCTGGCGCCCGCGCCGCTCGTGGAAGACGTGGCACGGTTGCGCACGTCGCTGTTCCACGGCGCCCGGAACGGCGACGGGGTAGTGCTGGTCGGCCGTCGCCACCTGCGCTCGAACAACTCCTGGATGCACAACCTGCCGGTGCTGGTGAACGGAAAGCCGCGGTGCACGCTGCACGTGCACCCTGACGACGCCGAGCGGTTTGCGCTGGCGGACGGAGAGGGGGCTGTGGTGCGGTCGCGGACGGGCGCAGTCACGGTTCCGGTAGAGATCACTGACGCCGTGATGCCCGGCGTTGTCAGCCTACCCCACGGCTGGGGTCACGACGTCGCCGGCACGGTGCAGCAGGTCGCCCGCAGGCATCCGGGCACCAACAGCAACCTGTTGGCCGACGAGCTGTTGCTCGACGAGCTTTCGGGCAACGCCGTCCTCAACGGAATCCCGGTTACCCTGGCGCCCGCACAAGGAGTGACGCCTTCTTCCGTCGTGTAGCGCGGGAAGAAGGTCACGCCTCGGCGATCGAGGCGTCGGCGAGCCGCTAGTACTTGCGCGCGGCCCAGAACACCGCAAACACCGCGTACGCGGCGCCGGCTATCAGCGCCAGCCAGACGACGGAACCCAGGCCGGTCGCCCACAGGCGGGAGGTGGCGGTGAGCGTCAGCATCGCGACGCCGGCGGCCACGTACAGGATGGCCCGGCGCCGGTCACCGAGCCCGTACAGCGTGCTCCGGTGCTGGCGGTACTGGATCGTCCCGAGCCACGCGATGAGCGCCAGGAACACGAGGCCGGCGGCCTGGCCGGCGACGGCGGCGGCCGTGCCCCCGCCCGGCACGATCGCGACGAGGGCCGCAATCGCGAGCACGATCAGGATGTTGCGGGCGGTTGCTAGCGACATGTCCGACTACTAAGAGTACGCCGTCACCAGATCGTGCTCGGGCTGCTGCTCGGCGACGCGCTCCGGGGGCGCCGGCGCGTCAACCGGCTCCGCAGCAAAGCGATACCCCACCCCGAAGTGCGTGTGGACGTAGCGCCACCCGGGAGACACAAGCTCGAGCTTCTGGCGCAACTTGCGCACGAACACGTCGACCGAACGATCTCCCCGGACCATCGTGTAGCCCCACACTCGCTGGTAGATGTCCTCGCGCTCGAGCACGCGCCCCGCCCCGGCCGCCAGCTGACGCAAGAGCTCGTACTCCTTGCGGGACAGCGAGGCGCTGCGGTCGCCCGCGTACGCGTCGAAGCGGTCCGGACGTATCTCGAGCTCGCCCGCGACGATCGTCGACTCCTCGGCCGGCAGCTCCCCCGCTCGGCGCCGGCGGAGGACCGCCTCGATCCTCGCCACCAGCTCCTCGGGATGGCACGGCTTAGGAATCCAGTCGTCTGCCCCGCCGCGCAGCGCCCGCACCCGGACGGACACCGTCGCCGGGCTACTGCACACGATCAGCGCAAGCCCTGGGAGTGCGCCAGCGAGGCGCTCGATGTAGCCGAGGCCGGTGATCTCGGGATTGACGACGACTGCGTGTAGGCGCAGAGCCGCCAGATGCTCTGGCCCGGCCGCGTAACCGATCACCTCCCTCTCCCAGCGCAGAGCGGCGAAGCGCCGGTCGAGCACCGTGACGAGCCCGCTGTCGTCATCGATGATCGCGACCCGGATCGGGAACGCACCCCCTGGAGGTGTCATCTCGGTTTCAGTGTAGAGGCCGCTCAGGACCACCTCGGATCACGGCGCCGGGAACCCCACCTCTACCTCGAGCCCGCCCTCGGGTCTCGGGGTGGTGCGCAGCCGGGCGCCGTGGGCGGTTGCGATGGCCCCAACCACCGACAGCCCAAGCCCCAGCCCGCGAGCGTGTCCCCGCTCGCCGTTCAGGCGCCGAAACGGCTCGAGCAGCTCCGCGGCCCGCTCGGGCGGGACCACGGGCCCCGTGTTCTCCACCCGCAACGTCGGTCGGCCCTCGCGCAGGCCGGTCCACGCGCTTACCCATCCGTCGGACTCGTTGTGCTGGAGCGCGTTGTCCAGCAGGTTCGCCACGAGGCGCCCCACGAGCGCGGGGTCACCGGCGATGACGGCTTCCCCGAGCTCCGAGTGCACGGTGACGCCGCCCAGCGGAAGCTCGTGCAGGACCTCGCCGACCACCGCCTTGAGGTCGACCGGCTCGCGCGAGCCGAGCCCGCGCTGGCTGCGCGCCAGCGTGAGCAGGGCATCGATCAGCTGCTCCTGCTGCTCGCCCGCCTTCAGGACGCGCCGGCAGGCGTGTTCGAGGGACTCGACCGTCGGGTGCGGATCCGCCAGCGCCAGCTCGACGAGCGTCCGCTGGAGCGTGATCGGGGTGCGCAACTCATGCGAGGCGTTGGCCACGAACCGCCGCTGTGACTCAAACGCGGTCTCGAGCCGGGCGAGCAGGCCGTCGAAGGTGTCCCCGAGCTCCTTGAGCTCGTCGTCGGGTCCGTCGAGCGCGAGGCGCTCGTGCAGGTTTCGCTCGGACATCCCCCGGGCCCGAGCGCCCATGATCCGCAGGGGCCGAAGCGCTCGCCCCGCCATCAGCCAGCCGAGGCCGATCGACACGAACGCCATGATCCCCAGCGCGATCCCCGACCAGGTCAGCAGCGCATTGAGCTGGGACTGGCGCTGGCGCTCGATCGCGGCATTCGTGAGGGACTCCACCTTCGAGGTGAACTGGCGCACTCGCGTTGGCAGTGTGCCCGGGGCGGGTATGGGCAACTGTGCGGTCGAGCCAGGCCGTGCGGAGAAGTAGATCGTCCCACCGGAGCTGCGAGTACCGACGATCGCTGGCGCGTTCGCCACCACCCCCGTCACCTTGACCCGGGCATTCCGATCGACGACCACGTTGTGGGCAACGAGTTCGTAGGTGATCCCAAGCAACACCGCCCCCGCGACCAGGAACAGCCCCCCGTAGAGCAACGTCAAGCGCAACCGCAGCGTCCAGCGGGGTCGGCCCGGTCGGGGACGCTCAAATCGAATCATTCCGCGAGGCCACCCGGGCCGGCGGAGCTCAGATGCGATACCCAGCACCGGGCACCGTCTCGATGATCTGCGGCTCGCCGAGCTTGCGACGCAGGCGACTGATCGTGACCTTGACCACGCCTGAGAACGGGTCGGCAGCCTCGTCCCAGGCCCGCTCGAGCAGCTCCTCGGAGGAAATCGCGGCGCCCCGGGCCGCGAGCAGCAGCTCGAGCACCGCCAGCTCCTTGGCGCTCAGCGCCAGCCGGCGACCGCCCCGGTGGGCGACCCGCTGGGCCGGGTCGAGCGTCACGTCTCCCTTGCGCATGACCGGCGGAAGCGCGGGCTGCGCGCGGCGGGTGAGCGCTCGAATCCGCGCCACCAGCTCCGCGAACGCGAACGGCTTGGGCAGATAGTCGTCGGCGCCCAGCCTGAGCCCCGCGACGCGGTCCTCGATCCCGGCGGACGCGGTGAGCATCAGCACGCGCGCGCGGTCCCCGCGCTCGACGAGCGCCTCACACACGCGGTCGCCGTGGATCCCGGGCAGGTCGCGATCGAGCACGATCACGTCGTAGCTGTAGACGGCCGCGCGCTGGAGCGCAGCCTCGCCGTCGAGCACGACGTCGATCGCCATGCCCTCGCGGCGGAGGCCGCTCGCCACCGCCTCGGCAAGCTCCTCGTGATCTTCGACCACAAGCACGCGCATTCCCTCACCAAGTGTGGCGAGTCGCCACCGTCGACAGAGGATGCCCCGCACCCGGTTACGAACGGGTAACAGCGCGCGTTGCGCTCGTGTAACCACCTCGCCGCTATCACTCGGCCATGTCCCGATACGCATCAATCGTTCCGCTACTGCTGGTCACCGCGATTCTGACGACCGCCTGTGGCGGCTCCTCCGGAAGCGACCCCGGCACCAACGCGACGAAGCAGAACCGCGGGATCGCGCTCGCGGAGTGCATGCGCTCGCACGGCGTGCCCAACTTCCCGGACCCGGGGAACAACGGCAACGGCGGCATCATGATCCAGACCAGCCACCGCGCCGGCTCGGGCAACTCGATGACCGTCAACGGCGTCTCGGTCAACGCGCCGGCGTTTCAATCGGCGATGCAGACCTGCCGCAAGTACCTCCCGAACGGCGGCACTCCCTCGGCGGCCGAGACGGCGAAGATAAAGGCCGCGGCGCTGGCCATGGCGCGCTGCATGCGCTCCCACGGTGTCCCGGACTTCCCGGACCCGGTGTTCGGGACCGGCCCCGGCGGAGGCTTCGGCATCCGCCTTGGAGGCACTGGCGTCGACTTCAACTCGCCGGCGTTCCAGGCCGCTCAGAAGATCTGTCACCCGTTCGCCAAGGGCCCGTGAGCTACGAGGCGACCTCGGTGTAGCGCTCGTAGAGCTCGTCGACCGCCCGCTTGGCCTCCTCGTGGCGGGCGGTCGATGTCGCCGAGCGCTCCGGCGTCGACCACGCGACTGGATCTGAGAGCTCCTCCTCGAGCGCGCGCAGCGTGGCCTCCGCCCGCTCGATCTCGCGCTCGAGGCGCTCCTGACGATCGCGTCCGGCTTTCGGCGGCCCCGCGCGCTTGTGCACCCGGCGACGCTCCGGCCGCGCCGGCGGCGATTTGACCGTCGGGTGGCGGGCACGCTCCTCCCTGACGCGCAGGTACTCCGGCCAGCCGCCCAGATAGCTCCGGAGCGTTCCGTCCTCGATTGCCACCGTCCGCGTCCCCACCGCGTCCAGCAGCGCGCGATCGTGCGAGACGAGCAGGACCGAGCCGGGGAACCCGTTCAACGCCTGCTCGAGCGCCTCGCGGCTCTCCAGATCGAGATGGTTGGTGGGCTCGTCGAGGATCAGGAGGTTCGCGCCGGACTGCACGAGGATCGCGAGGGACAGCCTCCGCAGCTCCCCGCCGGAGAGCCCGTCGAGTGGCCTCTCCGCGTCCTCGCCCGAGAACAGGAAGCGGCCCAGCAGCGCCCGCGCCCGGTTGGGGGTCAGCCGAGTGACGCGCTGGGTCGCCTCGAGGACCGTTCGAGCGGTTCCAGCCGCGAGCTCCTCGGCGTGCTGAGACAGGTAGCCGATCTTGACGTTGTGGCCGATCCGCAGCTTCCCGCCGGCCAGCTCTCGGACGCCCGCCAGCGTCTCGATGAGCGTGGTCTTGCCGGCGCCGTTGGGTCCCACGAGCGAGATGTGCTCGCCTCGCTCGACCCACAGCTCGGCTCCCTCGAGCAGCAGCTTGTCGCCGGCGGCGATCCGCCCGTCCTCGAGCTCGAACACGACCCGGCCACTGCGCTCGGGCGGCTTGAAGGCGAACTCGAGCGTGGCCACGTCGCCCGCCTGGCGCTGGACGCGGTCGATCTTCTGGAGCTTCTTGGCGCGCGACTGCGCCTGGCGCGCCCGCGTGCCCGCCCGGAAGCGGGTCACGAACCGCTCGAGCCGGTCGATCTCCGCCTGCTGGCGCTCGATCGCCCGACCCAGAGCCAGATCGCGCTGGGCCCTCTCCTTGCGCCAGGCGTGCCATGGTCCGGGGAAGAACTTGCCGCGGCCGCCCTCGAGCTCGAGCACCGACGTACCCACCGCCTCGAGGAACCACCGGTCGTGAGCGACGAGCACCAGGGCGGCGTCGAGCGCCACCAGGTGCTGTTCGAGCCATTCGAGCGAGGCGATGTCGAGGTGGTTGGTGGGCTCGTCCAGGAGCAGGAGGTCTGGGGCCCCGGCCAGGGCCCGACCCAACGAGGCTCGAGTGAGCTCGCCGCCGGAGAACGTCGTGAGCTCCCGGTCGAGGTCTGTGTCATCGCGGAATCCGAGGCCGTGCAGGGTCGACAGGGCGCGCTCGCGCCAGCGGTAGCCGCCGGCGTGCTCGAGGCTGGCCTGTGCCTGCGCGTAGCGGTTCAGCGTCGCCTCGTCGTGAGCCCCGCCGGCCATCGCCTGCTCGAGCGAGGCCAGCTCCTCCTCGATCGCCACCAGCTCCCGAGCGCCGGACAGGATGTAGTCCCGCAGCGAACGGCTCCGGTCGCGCGGAGGCCGCTGGTCGTGCAACGCGACTTTCACGCCCTTCGCCAGCACGAGCTCGCCCCGGTCGAGCGATACTTCGCCGGCGAGCATCCGCAGCAGCGTCGTCTTACCCGTGCCGTTGCGCCCGGACAACGTCATCCGGTCACGGCGTTCGAGCTTGAACGAAACGCCGCGAAGCAGGGGTTCCCCGACGATGTCCTTGCCGAGGTCGGACGCGATCAATACGGCCATTGCCGCTCATGGTAGGCCGGTGGCGGTATCCGGCCCGGAACCGGCGCCGGCACGGAGCAGCGCGGTTAGCATGCCCGCGATGCGAGACGTGCCCTGGCCACCCGAGCCTCCGATCCAGATGCCCCCGGCCAGGACGGTGAACGTGCCGGGCCGCGGCGAGATGTTCCTGCGCGACACCGGGGGCGACGGCCCCGCCGTGATGCTGCTGCACGGATGGATGGCCAGCGCGGATCTGAACTGGTGCGGCCAGTACGGCGATCTCGTCGATGCGGGCTATCGGGTGCTGGCCATCGACCATCGAGGCCACGGACGCGGCCTGCGGCCGCTTGTGCCGTTCCGGCTGAGCGACTGCGCGGAGGACGCCGCCGCCGTGCTGCACCGGCTCGGCGCGGCACCGGGGATCGTGGTCGGATATTCGATGGGAGGCGCGATCGCCCAGTTGATGGCGCGCGATCACCCCGACGTCGTCAGCGGGCTGGTGCTGAGCGCGACCAGCCAGCACTGGCAGGACCGACGCACGCAGCGCGTGTTCAGGTGGATGGGTGCTCTCGGGCTCATGCTCTCGCTGTCGCCTACGAGGACATGGCGCTCGGGGCTTCGGCGCCTGGGGCTGCCGGACTCCCGCGAGACGGCCTGGCTCCAATCCGAGCTGCTGCGCCACTCCGCTCGTGACCTCGCCCAAGCCGGGCGCGAGCTCGGACGCTTCGACTCCCGTCCCTGGCTGGAGTCGCTCAGGGTGCCGGCCGCGGTCGTCCTCACCACTCGCGACCAAGCGGTGTCGCCTGGCAAGCAGCGCGAGCTCGCGGCCGCGCTGCGGGCGCCGGTATTCGAGGCGCCGGTCGGCCACCTACAGATCGGCACTGAATGGCGCCGCTACAACCCCGCATTGCTCCAGGCGCTCAGCGCCGTCCGTAGCGGCCGGGACGCGCGGGCGGCTTAGTGGCCCGACTTAGCGTTCGGTTTCGGCCACCCACCCGTCCGGTACCCTTGGGAGCGGCAATGCGTCACGCTCGGATCATGACCGCGCTCACGGTGTTCACGGTCGCGCTGCTCGCGGTCCCGTCGGTCGCGCTCGCGGCCGCTAACGGCGGCCAGGGGTGGTACGGCGAGACGGACGACAAGGTGATCACGAACGCGATGTTCCTGACGATCATCTTCTTCCCGACGATCATCCTGATCTTCTCGCTGCTCCAGTGGCGGCTCGACAAGCGCAAGCACGCGCGGCAGGATGCCGCCAAACGGCGCGCCTCGAACGCCGACTGGCGCGGCGGCTGGTAACCGCGAAGGAATCGAAAAGGCGGCGCTCAGCGCCGGCCCCCCCGCGGGCCGCCGGGAACGAACCGGCGTCTGGGCGATCGCTGTGCTTGCAGTGATGCTCGCCGGTTGCGGGAGCAGCTGGCCAGCTCCTCCGATCCGGTTAAGCGGCGACAAGATCGACAATCCGTGACCTCGCAGGTACGCTCGGGACGCGTCCACCAGAACCTCCAACCGAGAGGAGACGTAAGCCAGTGCGCAAGATCTCGGCCTTAGCTCTCGCCGCTCCGGCTGTCGCGCTCGCGATCGCGGCCTGCGGGGGCTCGAGTAGCAGCAGTACCACCAGCAGCGCGGCGCCGGCCACCTCAGCGACCACATCGACGGCAACCTCTACGTCGGTGACATCCTCATCGACGACGTCCGCCGCGAGCGGCGGCGCAGCGGCGTCCGCGCTCACGCTCGCCGCCAATCCAAGCGGCCAGCTCAAATACGACAAGAGCACCCTGACCGCCAAGGCAGGGAAGGTGACGATCGCCTTCACCAATTCCGCACCCCTCGCCCACAACGTCACGGTTCAACAAGGAACCGGAGCGACGGGCACCGTCCTTGGAGCGACACCCACGTTCCAGGGTGGCACCAAGACCCTGACTTTGACGTTGAAGCCGGGTACTTACACGTTCTATTGCAGCGTGCCTGGTCACCGGGCGGCGGGAATGCACGGAACGCTCACGGTGAGCTAAGCGGCTCCGATAGGCCGCGGCTCCCAGCACCGATCAAGCCGAGCCGCTACGCCGTAAACGAATCGATCGCACGCTCGATCGAGGGGGAGACCGCGGCCCAGGTGCGAGGCGGAGCCGCACCCACGATCACCGCAGACGTCCTCGATCCGGCCACGAGGCACGCGAGCTCGACGTAATGGTTACCGGTGGAGGTTGTATACGCATCGCGCACACAGCTGCCGTGGCCCATGCGGAACGTCAGACCGGAACCCGTGGCCAGCGTGACGACCCTACGATCGCCTTCGTCGGCGTTGTGGCCCACCCGGAACTTCGGCCAGTCCGAGAGTGTCTCGGAACCCTGCCGCGGCGTCACGTTCAGATAACCGGCGTACCGGTGGCGACTGTCCATGAGCACCGCGGTCGCCGTGCCGCGGTCGCCGGCCACGAGCTGCCATCCCGGCGGATAGGGCATTGCCGCGCCGCTGGGTATCCGCACCACGGGCCAGCCCGCGGGCGCCAGACTCGGTTTCAGCCAGGCGAACGACTGTATGGTGGTTGGGCGCTCGGCCGCGCCGCTTGCACCACTAGTCACACCCGCGGAGCGGGTGATGGGCGTCGAGGCGGCGCCGCACCCGGCGACCGCGATCGCGATCGCGGCGCCGAGACCGAGTGCAACCTTTCTAGATGTTCCCGTCCCCATCGCTGGGTCCGCCGTTGTTGTCAGAGTCTTGGTCGCCGCCGTTGTTCTGCGGAATGCCCGATGACGCCGCGCCGGGCGACGCCGAGCGGCTCGGCACGGACGCCGCGGGTTGGGGGGCGGCGGGCTGAGAGGCGGCGGCCTGAGAGGCCGCAGGCTGAGACGCCGCGGGCTGAGGGGCCGCAGGCTGAGACGCCGCGGGCTGAGACGCCGCGGGCTGCGGGGCGGCCGGTCGCGAGCTCGACGATGAGCTCGAGGAGCCCCCACCGCAAGCCGCCACCACGAGCGCGACGAGCACCAGCGCGCTCGCCGCCAGCCGCCTGATCGACTTGGTTGTGTTCGTTTTCATGACCTTTCCTTACCGAGGGTGTGAAATCCCTGTCATCAGTAAGGACGCCCGGCGACGCCGGTCCTTCCCGGAGTGTCGCGAGTCAGCGGCTCACTGGCACTAGATCCGGAACACGGTGATCAGACGCTGCTCGTGCTCGGCGTCGATCCGGGCGGTCACCTCGATGTGCTCCTCGAGCCCGGAACCGCGCAGCTTGGTCGCCAGGAGCTCGTCCACCTGAAAGATCCCGGCGCTGTTGGACATCGTGATCTCAACCCGAACCGCCCGGTCGCGGCCGGGGGAGATCGTGACCTCCTCGATCGCGTACGCGGACAGAGAGTGGATGTTCTGATGCCCCGTCTCAAACGGCACTCGCGAGCGGCCGCGAGCCATGTCGAGAGCGTCCGCAACCCGCACGATCCCCGCCTCGATCGTGAACGGCGCCCCCTTGCGGCGGTGGCCGATGATCGCGTGCAGGGCTTCGGACACGATGATCGAGCGCTCCGGCTCTTCGTAGGAGTCGGCGAGCAGCGACCCGAGCTTGTCCGCGGTCAGGAACAGGCTGTAGCGCTCATGGTCGTCGCGGTGGATCGACATGCCGACGCAGTGGAACAGGCAACCGGCCGCCACCACCACCTCGGCATCGCGGTCGCTCATTCCGTAGCCGCTGGTCACGCTCGGCACGACGCCCCGTCGGAACAGCAGCCGTGCCAGGCGCAACCCGATGTTGAGCACGATCTGGATGTGAACCCAGGAGTGGTCCGACATGCCGAGCCTTCGGGTTGCGTTCACCGCGGAGACGTGCCACCAGGCCTTGACCTGGTCGTCGCCATTGACAGCATCGAGCAGCCGCTCAAGACGGCGGTTCCCGCGCGTGGGCGCTCGCACGCGCACGTCCGCGAGCGCCTCGCGGGGCGGAAGCGGGGAATCAGGGCCCGCCCGCCCGGGCCCGGATACCGGCACGTCATCCACGGGAGGCCTCGAGCAGCACGGCCTCCCGCAGCCCTCCGCGCGCGACCTGCAGGGACGCGCCGAAAAGCTCCGAGACGGCCTGGAGGATCAGCAAGCCCGCGGGCAGGAGCCGCGCGCGTTCCACGTCGATCGCGAACCGCCGGCCGATGTCGGTCGCGCGCTCGGCCGCGAACAGCGCGAGCAACCGCGTGAACGCCTCCGCGTCGAGCAGCGGGCCGGCGAGGCGGGACAGCGACAAAGCGCTACCGCCCACCGCGACCGCCTCGACCGGCCGGGGCACGTCGAGCTCGGCGACCGTGTGGCGCACCCGCGCTCGCGCCTCGCTCAGCTCGCTCCCGGAGGGGGGATCTGAGTGAAGCCAGCCCTCCGCCAGGTCTCCGGATCCGAGGGCGAACGACGTCGACCAGAGGACCTGGTCCGGCGCGGTTCCCACCACCAGCTCCGACGACCCGCCCCCGACGTCGACGACCCCCAGCTGACCGTCCGGCACGTGGCCGAGCGTGCGCGCGGCGCCGACGAAGGCGAGCCGCGCCTCCTCCGCGCTCGAGAGAACCTCTACCCGCAGCCCGCACGCGGCCTCGATCGCCTCCGCGAGCGCATCTCCGTTACCCGCCCGCCTGATCGCCGCCGTCGCCACGCCGTGAACTTCAACGGCGCCGAGCTCACGGGAGACGCGCACTTGCGCCGCGACACCGTCGGCTACCTCCGCGATCTTCGCCGCCGCGATCGTGCCGTCCCCGACCAGCTCGCGCCCGACGTGGGTGAACACCTTCTCTTGATGGATCGCCTCGAGCCGTTCCCCGTCGCACTCGGCCACCAGCAGCCGTGTCGTGTTCGAACCGATGTCGATACAGGCGCGCCGCACGGAGTGAAGGGGGCTGCGTCGCTGAGGCGACGCGTGGGGATCGTCCGATCTCGATCCCCGCCAAGGACTCTACTGATGACGCCCCACCGACGCGGGGGCTCGACCTCGGGCTGAGGCCTCAGACGACGCAGATCGACCGGGCCCGGATGCCACGAGGACGCGCGGGCGAAGCAGCTGCCAGGCGGCTGCGGTGACACCGAGCGCACCGGCGCCGGCGACCGCCAGCGCCACACGCGGGCTTACGAGCGCCGCCAGGGCGCCGCCGAGCAGGATCCCGGCTCCCGGCACCAACTGGTGAAGCGATTCGTTGAAGCTCATCATCAAAGCCATCCACGACTGCTTGACCTGCTCCTGGAGGGCAGTGCGAGCCGACACCGCCTCGATCCCGTTGCCGATGCCGGCGAGTGCGCATCCCACCACGGCGATCGCCAGCGAGGGAGCGGCCGCCATGACGATGAAGCCCACCCCGAGCGCCCCGGCTCCCAACGCGATCAGCTTCCGCATGGGGAGCGCGTGCCATCGCGCGTACACCGCGCTACCCGCCACGGCGCCCGCACCCCATGCGGTGAGCAGCCCGCCGTACGCGCCGGCGCCCCCGTGCAAGGAACGCTGGACGAACACGACCTCAACCGGGATCGACATAGCGAAGAACAGCACCGCGATCGCCTGCAAGCTGAACAACGCGCGGATGGCAACGTTGCGCCGCACGTACGCCAGGGCGGCGCGAACGCGGCCGGTGGCCGGCGCTGAATCCGAGTACGCCTTGGGAAGCCCACGAGCGGTGAGGAGCGTGAGCGCGATCAGGGCGAACAGGACGGCGTTCGTGAACAGCGCCGCGCTCGCCCCGCCGGCGACGACGATCGCGCCGCCCAGCGCCGGCCCGGCCATGTAGCAGATGGAAAACGCTCCGTTCGAGACCGCATTGCCCTCGCGGAGAAGCCCGGCCGTCGTGGTGACCGCGACCGTCGTGGCGCGCGCGAGCGAGCGGGCAACGAGAGCCACGATCCCGTCAACGGTCGCCAAGACCAGGATCGGCGCGAGCGAGAAGTTCCGCGCCAGCAACGCCAGGCCCAGGAAGGCAGCGCCCTCTGCCAGGTACAGGGCCGGGAGCACCCGCCGTGGACGGCCCTGATCCAGCCGCGCGACGGCGAACGCCGAAAGCAGAGCCGGCACGAACTGGGAGCACAGGAAGAAGGCCATCGCCCCGATCGCGCTCCCAGTGTGCCGGTAGATGAAAAAGGCAAGCGCGACCGACCCGATCTGCCACGCGAGCTCATTGAGCGTGTACGCGGCGAGCAATCGCCGGTACGCGGGGAGCTTCAGGACCATCCCCATACCCCGGAGACTATCTATGGCTGGGCCGCTGGGACGAGCCGTAGTGGAACCGGCATTGGCATCATCCATGAGGTGTCAGATGCAGCGATAGAGGTCCGGGGGCTGCGGAAGTCCTACGGCGACTTCGAGGCGGTTCGGGGAATCGACTTCGAGGTGCGCCGCGGCGAGGTCTTCGGCCTGCTCGGACCCAACGGTGCGGGGAAGACCACGACTGTAGAGATTCTCGAGGGCTACCGGCATCGCAGCGGCGGCGAGGTGAACGTGCTCGGCTTCGATCCGGGCCAGCGCTCGCGGGCGTTGCGCTCCCGCGTCGGGATCGTCCTTCAGAGCACCGGGCTGTATCGCCACATTCGGGTGCGCGAGGCGGTCGCGCACTTCGCCGCGATGTACCCGCACCCCAGGGACACGGATGAGGTCATCTCGCTCACCGGTCTCGAGGGCAAGGAGCACTCGCTCGTGCGCACGCTCTCGGGGGGCCAGATGCGCCGGTTGGATCTGGCGTTGGCGCTGGTGGGCGACCCGGAGTTGATCTTCCTCGACGAGCCGACCACCGGGTTCGACCCGGCCGCGCGGCGAAACGCATGGGACACGATCCGCTCGCTGAGGGAACTCGGCAAGACCGTCCTGCTCACGACGCACTACCTCGACGAGGCGCAGGCGCTCGCGGATCGCGTCGCGATCATCAAGGATGGGCGGATCCTCGCCGAGGGCGCGCCGCACGAGCTGGGGACGAGCAGCAGCAGCGCCCCTTACCGCGTCGCGTATCGCAACGGGCACGGAGGCATCGTTGAACGCGACACCGACGACCCCACGACGTTGCTGCACGAGCTCACGAGCGAGGTCCTTGCCCGCGGAGAGCGGCTCGAGGATCTGACGGTGACGCGGCCCACGCTCGAGGACGTGTATCTCGAGCTGACCGCGGGTGCGCCTCCGGAGGACGGATCCGATGAGTGAGCGGGAGGTTCTCGCACGTCCCCGCAACCCCGAGGTGCGCGCGCCTCGAAAGGGGCGTGAGCCGGATCTCGTGGCGCTTGCATGGAGGCAGTATCGCCTCGAGCGCAAGCTGTTCTGGCGCAATCCCAGCGCGGCGTTCTTCAATTTCCTGCTGCCGCTTCTGTTCCTGGCCTTCTTCGGCGCGATCCTGCACGGCAACCAGCACGACTTGAACGTGATCGTGCCCGGGATCGCCGGCATGGCCGTGATGTCGACGACGTTCACCGCGCTTGCGTTCAATGTGACCTTCCTACGTGAGCAGGGGGTGCTGAAGCGAATTCACGGCACCCCGATGCCCGGCACCAGTTATCTGCTCGGTATTGCCGGCAACGCGGTCACCAACACCGCCCTTCAGATCACGATCATCACCATCGCGGGGCGCGTGTTCTTCGGGACCGGGTGGCCGAAGGACTACCTCGAACTGGTCGTGTTCGTGGTCGCTGGGGTGGTGTGCTTCGCGTCGCTCGGCGTCGCGTTCTCGCACGTGATCCCGAACTTCGACTCGGCTCCGGCGTACGTGAACGCGGTGTTCCTGCCGACGATCTTCATCTCGGGCGTCTTCTACGACGCGGCTCGCGCTCCCGCCTTCATCCGGGGGATCGCCGAGGCGCTCCCGCTCATCCACCTGATCAACGGGCTGTCGGGGGCGATGGTCACCGGCAAATCGCTCGCCGCGAACGCCAGCTCGCTGGGCGTGATCGCGGCGTGGGCGGTGCTGGGGATCTTTTTCGCGGTCCGCGGCTTCAGCTGGGAGCAACGGCGGCAGTAGGCTACGGCGCCATGGCGCCACTCGCGCTCCTCTACGACGTCCACGGGAACGTGCCGGCGCTCGAGGCCGTACTCGAGGACGCGCGTTCAGCCGGCGCGGACCGGTTCCTCCTGGGGGGAGACTACGCGCTGTTCGGTCCACTCCCCGCCGAGACGGTCGCCGTGCTGCGCGCGATCCCGAACGCCACCTGGATCCGGGGCAACGTCGACCGGTGGTGCGCTCATCCCGAGGACCTCCCGGCCGATGACGAGGTCCTGCGGCGCGCGGTCGCCGACTGCCGCGAGGCCCTGGACGCGGCGGCGGTCGAGGAGCTCGGCGCGCTGCCCGAGCAGCTCGTGCTCGACGGGACCCGCTACTGCCACGCCTCTCCCGTCTCGGACATGCGCTCGTTCATGCCCACGCCGAGCAGCGAAGACGACGAGCTGCTGGATGGCGTTTCGGAGCGCCTCGTCGTCTTCGGTCATACCCACCTGGCGTTCCGGCGACGGCGCCCCGACGGCGTCGAGCTGCTCAACCCAGGGAGCGTAGGCATGCCGCTCGACGCCGACTCGCGCGCGTCGTACGCGCTGCTGCACGAGGACGGGTCGATCGAGCCCAGGCGCGTGGCCTACGACCTCGAGTCGGCGGTGCGCGCCCTGACGGAGCGGTTCGGCGATACCGCGTGGACGCAGCGCAGCGCCAAGCGTCTGCAAACCGCGCAGGCATAAGGGGGCGGCGGCCGCTGCGCGCCGCGGCTGCGCAGCGGCCGAAATCGGCGGCGGCGACTGCTGTAATCCCTTGGCGATGTCGATTCGCGCGCGGTCTTGGTACCGCTCCAACACATACTCCCACGCGGAGTTCTCCGCCGAGCGGCTCGCTGCATGCCGGGAGACGACCGTCTCCGTGTGCCTGCCCGCGCGTGACGAGGCCCGCACGATCGGCCCGATCCTCGAGCAGCTCGTGCCCCTCCAGCGGCGCGGAGTGGTCGATCAGATCGTCGTCGTCGACCACTCGAGCGACGGGACCGCGCGGATCGCGCGAGCGCTGGGCGTCGAGGTGCACGATCAGGAGGCGCTGATGCCCGAGCTCGGGCCGGTGCTCGGCAAGGGAGACGCCATGTGGCGCGCGCTGCCCGTCCTGCGCGGCGAAGTCGTGTGCTTCCTCGACGCCGACTCCGAGCAGTTCGGGGGACACTTCGCCTGCGGCCTGCTCGGTCCCCTGTTGTGCGATCCCCGCATCTCGTTCGTCAAGGGCTTCTACCGCCGGCCGTTTCGCCTCGGCGAGACGACGTTCCCGGACGGCGGCGGCCGGGTGACCGAGCTCACCGCCCGGCCTCTGCTCAACCTGTTCTATCCGGACCTCGCGGCCGTCGAGCAGCCGCTCGCGGGCGAGGTGGCGGCACACCGGCACGTGCTCGAACAGCTGCCGTTCGTGACCGGGTACGGGGTCGACATCGCGCTGCTGCTCGACGCCTATGCGACCCTCGGTCTCGAGGCCATCGCCCAAGTCGACCTCGATGTGCGTCAGAACGCCCACCAGCCGCTGCGCGACCTGGGACCGATGGCCTACGCGGTGTTGCAGGCGGTCGCGGTGCGGCTCGAGCGCGAGGGGCGTCTCCGGGGACCACTTGGGCCGTTTGTGGTGCCGGGGGACATCGGATCGCAGGCCGTGGGCGGCGAGCCCGTCGAGCGGCCCGCGATCGCCAGCCTGCGAGCGGCGGCCTGACCGTGTGCTGAGGAGCCGGGGATGAGGATCCTGCGCGGTGCGGCTCCGGTGGTGGCCGTCGCCGTTGGGCTGTCGCTCGCCGGCTGCGGGACCCGCTCGTCCCTCAGCGGATCCGGCGGCTCCAGCACCGCCGGCGGGTCGGCCTCACCGCAGTCGCATCCCCAGGCGATTGAGCCCTCGGCGGGCGCCGTGCCGCAGGTGTCCGCATCCACCACCGAGACGCCCGTCGGCGACCCCAACGCCCACGCGGTGTCGCTGGCCGAGGTGCGCCGCGAACTCAAGATCGTGCAGGAGCTCAATTCGCTCAATCCCGGCGAGGGGTTTGTGTTCCCGATCGAGCCGAGATCGGTGGTGGAGCCGCCTTCCACCTGGTCGCCCGACGCGGGCGTCGACATCGCGACCATCGGCGAGGCGTGCGGCCCGGCCGCGGTCGAGGTGGCGGTCACCAGGGGGGTCATCGTGCAGGAGGGGGTCTCGGGCTTCGGACCGGCGGCGCCGGTCCTGCGCGTTGCCGGCGGCCCCCTGAACGGCCGCTACATCTACTACGGCCACGCACTCCCGGCGCTCGTGCCCGTGGGAACCGTGGTGCGGGCCGGTCAACCGATAGCCGAGGTCGGCTGCGGGATAGTGGGGATCTCCACCGGCCCCCACCTCGAGATCGGTATCAGCGCGGTCGGCGGCCCGGTGTGCTGCCCGGGGAACCTGCAGACCTCGCCGGCAATGGAAAGCCTCCTCGAGAGACTGTGGGCCGCCGGCGCCTAGCCCGAGAGACTGTGGGCCGCCGGCGCCTAGCCCGACGCGAACTGTCCGCTTTTGGCGACGCAGATCGTCGCCGAATCCGGTCAGTCCCGCGTGCCCCGGGCGTCGAACGCCGTTCGGACGCTCCGCATCCCCAGCGCTGAACGCTCCGCGTAGCCGTACGTCCCCTCCTCCCGGAGCTCGCGCGCGGCCTCGACGAGGGCACCGAGCGCCGCGAACGCGAATGCGCCGCCGACCGAGATGCGACTCACGCCCAGCGCCGCGAGCTCGGAGACCGACGGGGCGCCGGCACGCGCGAGGACGTTCACGGGCAGATCGACCGAGGTGACGACCTGTCGGATGTCCTTGCTACGCGTCAACCCGGGGGCGTAGAGGACGTCCGCGCCGGCCTCCTGATAGGCCTGGAGGCGAGCGATCGTGTCGGCCAAGTCGTCACGCCCGCGGATGTGGTTCTCCGCCCGAGCGGTGACGACCAGGTGCACGGGGCCCGCGTGGGCGACCTCGGCGGCGGCCGCCACCCGCTCACGAGCGAGCGCGAGGTCGTAGATCGGATCCTCCCGGTCGGCGCTGAAGTCCTCAACCGAACAACCGGCCAGGCCGGCGCCCAGCGCGAGCTCGATGGTCTGCGCCACGGAGGCAGGCTCGTCGCCGAACGCGTTCTCGAGGTCGGCGGACACCGGCAAGTCAGTGGCCGCGACGATTGTCGCGGCGTGGGCGATTGCTTCCTCGCGGCTCACGGAACCGTCGAGGCGGCCGAGCGTGGCGGCGAAGCCGCTGCTGGTGGTCGCCAGGGCCTCGTATCCGAGCGAGGCCAGGACTTTTGCTGAGCCGGCATCCCACGGGTTGGGGATCAGCAGCGGCTCTCCGGGCCGGTGCAGGGCCAGGAACCTCTCGGCCCGCTGCTTTTGCTCCGCGGATGTCACGTCCCGACCGTCAGTGCCCGGCGCGGCGCCCGAGCAGGAATGCCAGGACGACCGCGGCCAGGATCGCGAGCGGGGCCGGATTTTTCCGGGCTCGCTGCCACAGGACGGAGCCCATCAGCGACACGCCCTGTATCGGTTCGCTCGGCGGGGGCGGGGCCGGTGGCGTCTCGCGCGCCGGTGGCGTCTCGGTCACCGGAGGGGCAGAGGTCTCGGCAGAGCCCTCGGTTGCGACGGGACCCCCAGGCGCCCCTTCGGTCGTTACCGACGCCTCGGTTGCCGGCGCCGACGGCGCCGACGCGGCGCCATCCCCCTCCAGCGAGGCCTGCAGCCGCCCGGCGAACTCGCGCAGCAGGCGTTCGGAGATGTCCTCGATCATTCCGCCACGGCCGAAGCGCGCCAGCCGCCCCGTGATGTGGTAGTCGGTCGTCACGTCGACGTGCGTCTTGCCCTCGGGCGTCTCCGACAGCTTCGAGACGATCGTCGCCTTGGCGCCCCCTTGCCCGCGCTTGTCGTTGCCGTGTGCCTGCATGGTTGCGGTGTGTCCGGCCTCGTCCACCTGCTCCATCTCGAGCCGCCCCGCATACGACGCGGTAGTCGGCCCGATCTTGACGGTGAAGGACCCGGCGTAGCTGTCGTCGTCGTTGCGCCCGGTGATCTGAGCGCCGGGCAGACACGGCGCGACGTGCTCGACGTCGATCAGCGCCTTCCACACCCGCTCGATGGGTGCGGCAACCTCAAAGGACTGGTCTAGCTTCATCGCGGATCATCTCCAAGTCTTCGGGGGTGTCTACATCCCTTCCCAGATCTACCCTGCCGGCGCACTCGATGCTCCGGCCACCGTCGAGAAGCTGACGGGCGCCATGGTCGCCGCTCAGCGAGCCGATCGCCCTCAGCTGCTCTCCTCCGAGCACGACCGGGTGGCCGGGCCGACCGTGGTAGACCGCGCGCGTCCCGGGAGGCTCGCCCACGAACCGCTCTATCAGCTCGGACGTGATCAGCGGCTCGTCTCCAAGGGTGACGATGACTTTGCCCGCCTCCGGCAGGGTACGGACGCCACACCGCAGTGACGCGGCCTGCCCCCGGCTCCACTCCTGACACATAACGGGCTCGGCGCGTCCGAAATCGACGCGCTCGACGATCTCATCGGCGTGCGACCCGAGCACCACCACGACGCGCTCGAGTGCGCTCACCGCGCACTGGGCGCCCACCGCGTGTTCGAGTAGAGGACGCCCGTCCAGGTCGGCCAGCAGCTTCGGTTCGGATCCGAATCGCGTCCCCGCGCCGGCCGCGAGGATCAGCCCTGCGATCACGCAGGCACCTCGTGGATCCGCCCGCTTCGGTCGGCGAGCCGTCCTCCGTCCCGTCCGTGGCGCGCGGCCACCACCTCGGCGAGCACCGACAGTGCGGTCTCCTCGCGGCCGACCGCGCCGAGATCGAGCCCCAGCGGAGCCACCAGCCGCTCGAGCTCCTCCTCGGTCATTCCCGCCGCGAGCAACCGCTCGCGCCTCGTGGCCTGCGCCCGGCGCGAGCCCATCGCGCCGACGAACCGCGCGGGCGAGCGCAAGGCGATCACCAGCGCCGCGTCGTCGAGCTTCGGATCGTGTGTCAGCACCGCGATCGACGTCGCCGGATCGATGCCACCGAGCCGCGCGAACGCGTCCTCGGGCCAGGCCGCTAAGACCTCCTCGGCGTCCGGGAACCGATCGGGAGTGGCGAAGCGCGCCCGCGGATCGACGACGTACGGACGCCAGCCGGTGTCGCGGGCGAGCGTGCACAGCGACGCCGCGATGTCGACCGCGCCGAACAGGATCAAGCGCGGCGCCGGCGCGATCACGTCGAAGAACAGCGGACCGCGGCGCTCGCTCGACTCCGCCCACAACAGCTCCACCGCCGCCCGCGCCGCCTCGTCGTCGAGCTCGGGAGCCCCGAGGGTGCCCGACCTCGCGCCATCGGCTTCGACCAGCATCTTGGCCCCCGGCCTGGCGCCCTCGAGCAGCGTCACCTCCGCTGCGCGGCCGCCCTCGGCCGCCAGCGCCGAGAACCGTCCCGGTGCAAAGGACTGCACCCAGACGTCGATCTCGCCGCCGCACGGCAGCCCCACATCCCACGCTTCCGAATCGGCGATGCCGAAATGGACCAGCCGGGGTGGCTCTCCTCGCATAACCTCGTCGGCGAGCTCCACCACGGCGCCCTCCACGCAGCCTCCCGACACGCCGCCGGCGATTTCGCCGCGCTCGTTCACGGCCATCTTCGCGCCAGGAGGGCGGGGGGCCGAACGTTGGACGCCGACGACGGTCGCGAGCGCGATCTTCTCGCCGCGCTTGGTCCACTTGGTGATCTCAGGCAGAACGTCCTTCACTTTTCAGATCTCCTCCAGGATGACAGCTAGCTGCTCGAGCGAGGCAAGCGAGTTGCCCGCCAGCAGCTCATCGGTGTGTGGTACTGCGGCGCGCATCCCGCGCGTCAGCGGCTCGAACTCCGGGTGGGCGGCGAGCGGGTTGAGCCACACCAGACGGTGGGCACTCCGCCGCAGGCGCGCCATCTCGGCTTCGAGCACCTCCGGGTCTCCCCGGTCCCACCCATCGGACAGGATCACGATCACCGCGCCACGGCCGAGGCGCCGCCCATGAACACGATTGAGCTCGGCGAGTGCCGCCCCGATCCGGGTGCCTCCGGCGAAGTCGGTGACCGCCGTTGCCGCCCGCTCGAGCGCCCGATCGTGATCGCGGCCCGACAGCTCGTTGGTGATCCGCGTCAAGCGGGTCCCGAACGCGAACGCCTCGACGCGCCGGCGGGCGGCGACCGAGGCGTGGACGTACTGGAGCAGCATGCGGCTGTACGGGGTCATCGACCCCGACACGTCGCAGACGAGCACCAGGGGGCGCGGGCGCCGGCTCGGACCCCGCCAGTGGCGGTCGATGGGCTCCCCGCCCGTCCGCATCGAAGCGCGCAGGAGGCGGCGGACGTCGGGCGTGTGGCTGCGCCGCCTCACCGGTCGCGTCCGGCGGGAGAACCGGGTCGGCCCCCGGCGCGCCAGCCGCGCGATCAGCTCGCGCGCGAGCGCCATCTCGGCGTCGGTGTACTGCGCGAAGTCCTTGTGGTGAAGCAACTCGACGTCGCTCCAGGCGGCCGGCACCCCGACCGGATCCTCGGGCACCTCGGTGCGCTGCCCCGAGCCCGGAATCCCGGCGTGAGGCAGCGCCTCGCGCTCGATCCCGCCCAGCGCGGCGAATGGATCCTCGCCAGGCACGATGACGCCCTCGCCGAACACCGCCACGAACGCGCGGTCGAAGCGCTCGAGGTCCGCGTGGTCGGAGCACAGCACCGCCCTCAACGCCAGCCGCGCGTCCTCTCGCGAGGCACAGTCCACCGCGGCGAGCGCCCGGTGCGCGTTGAGCAACTCGCCAACGCCCACGCGCGACCCCTGCGCCCGCAGCGACGCCGTCAGCGCGGCGAGGCGATCGACGACAGCGTCGCCGAGCTCGGCAGCCGCGGCGCCGAGCTCGGCAGCGGCGGTGTTGCCCCGCTCAGACACCCTCGAGCACCTTCCGCTCTCGCACCCGAACCAGGTCCTCGTGGACCTTCAGCGCCGCTCCGAGGGTCTCGTCGAGGTCGCCGCTGTCGCCCAGCGCCAACAGCGCCTGCGCCCACACGAGCGTCTCCCCCACGCCCGGCATCTTGTACAGATCGCCCTGTTGGCGCAGCCGGCTCACCGCGGCGACGACCCGGACCGCGATCGCCTCCGGGACGCCCGGTATCCGGGCGTGCACGATCTCCCGCTCGCGCTGGGGGCTCGGGTAGTCGATCCAGTGGTAGAGGCAGCGGCGCTTGAGCGCGTCGTGGAGCTCCCGCGTGCGGTTCGAGGTGAGCACGACCACCGGCCGCCGGCGCGCGGAGACGGTTCCCAGCTCGGGGATCGTCACCGCGAAATCGCTCAGGAACTCGAGCAGGAACGCCTCGAACTCGTCATCGGCCCGGTCGATCTCGTCGATCAGCAGGACGACCGGACCCTCGTGCTCGAGCGCGTCGAGCAACGGCCGGCGCAACAAAAAGCGCCGCGAGAACAGCTCGCCCTCGTCGATCCCCGCCTCGGCCGCTCGCAGCGCCAGCAGCTGGCGGGGATAGTCCCAGTCGTAGACGGCGTGGTGCAGGTCGATGCCCTCGTGACACTGCAGGCGGATGAGCCGCGCGCCGGTGGCGCCGGCGAGCGCGCGAGCGACCTCGGTTTTGCCCACGCCGGCCTCGCCCTCGAGCAGCAACGGCTGTTCGAGGGCGACCGCCAGGTGCACCGCCAGCGCCAGTGGCCGGTCGGCCAGGTAGTGCTCGGACGCGAGCTTGGCGCCCGCCGCCTCGACCGACCCTATGTCCGCGAAGCTCACGCTCAGACTATGTCAGCCCCGCTGCCTGTCGTAGTGCGCGCCGGCAGAGCACCCTCGCCAGGTGCCGCTTGTAGTCGGCGCTGGCGTTGAGGTCGGCCGGCGGATCGGTCCCCTCGGCGGCCTGCTCGGCGGCGCTGGCGATGCTCTCGGCCGACAAGGGCTTGCCGCGCAGGGCCTCCTCCACCGCGCCGGCGCGCAGGGGCACCGACCCCATATTGGTCAGGCCGACCCGCACGTCCTCACAGATGTCACCGGTCTGCTTGACGAGCGCGCTGACCGCGACCATGGCCCAGTCCTCGCTGCGACGGTTGAACTTCTCATAGCCGAAGCCCCAGCCGTCGAGCGACGGGATCCGCACCTCGGTGAGCACCTCGGTGGGCTCGATCGCGGTCTCCATGTAGTCGCGGAACAGCTCCCCGGCGCTGATCGCGCGCTGTCCGCCCGGGCCCTGCACGGTGACGCTGCCTTCGGCCGCGAGCAGCACCGCCGGCAAGTCGGAGGCCGGATCGCCGTGAGCGAGGGAGCCTCCGATCGTCCCGCGGTTTCGCACCTGGGGGTCGGCGATCGTGCCGGCGGTCTTGGCGAAGATCCCGAGCGCAGGCGTGTGCTCGAGCTCGGTGTGCGGCGTCATCGCGCCGATCCGCCAGCTGCCGTCCTCGCGCTCGATGCCATGTAGTCCGGGCACCTTGCGCAGATCCACGAGCAACGAGGGGGCGGCGAGCCGCAGCTTCATCAGCGGAAGCAGCGAGTGCCCGCCGGCGAGCAGCTTGGCGTCCTCTCCGCCGTCGGCGAGCGCCTTGATCGCCTCCTCCAGCGACTCCGGAGCCGTGTAATCGAATTCGGCGGGGATCATGCCGGCACACCTCCCTTGGCTTCCTGGATCGCCTCCCACACGCGCATCGGGGTGAGCGGCATGTTGATGAACGTGACTCCCAGCGGCCGCAGCGCATCGATCACGGCGTTCGTGACCGTCGGGCTGGCCGCGATCGTTCCCGCCTCGCCCACGCCCTTGACGCGTAGCGAGTTGACCGGCGACGGGGTCTCGGTGCGGTCGGTCTCGAAGCTCGGCAGCTCGGCGGCCGTCGGCAACGCGTAATCCACGAACGAGCCCGTTACGAGCTGACCGTCCTGGTCGTAGTGGATCCGCTCATACAGGGCCTGGCCGATTCCGTGGACGACCCCGCCATGCACCTGGCCGTCGATCAGCATGGGGTTGATCGCAGGCCCGCAATCGTCGACCGCGACGTAGCGGACGACGTTGATCTTGCCCGTCTCCGCGTCGACGTCCACCACGCAGGCATGAGCGCCGAACGGGAACACGAAGTTCTCCGGGTCGTAGAACGACTGCTCGTCGAGCCCGGGTTCCATACCCTCGGGCAGGTTCTCTGGCACGTACGCGGCGCCCGCAACCTCGGCGAGCGTCATGCCCTTGTCCGGGGATCCCCGCACCGCGAAGCGGCCGTCGTGCAATTCGACGTCTTCCGCATCGGCCTCGAGCTGATGGGCGACGATCTCCTTTGCCTTGACGGCTACCTTGCCCGCCGCCCGGGCCGCCGCCTCCCCGCCAACGGAAAGCGAGCGTGAACCGTAGGTGTCGAGTCCGAACGGCCCCGACTGAGTGTCGCCGTGGATGACTTCGACCTGCGCCGGATCGATCCCGAGCCGGTCGGCGACGATCTGTGCGAAACCCGTCTCGTGGCCTTGCCCGTGCGGAGAGGTGCCCGTGTACAGCGTGACCGCCCCACTGGCGTGGACGCGCACCGTCGCCGACTCCCAGCCGCCGCCTTGTAGCCCGAAGCCGCTAGGTCCGATGACCCGCGACGGTGCGTTGCCGCAGATCTCCGTGTAGGTGCAGAAGCCGATGCCGCGGTAGATGCCCCGCTCCCGCAGCTCCTCGGCCGCTTTGCGGACCTCCGCAGGGTCGATGTGCGCAAGCAGTTTGTCGAGCGCCCCTGCGTAGTTCCCGGAGTCGTAGGTCACTCCGATCGGGGTCTCGTGACCGCTCGAGAACGGGGGAATGAAGTTCTTTCGCCGTAGCTCCAGCGGGTCCATTTCGAGCTCGTGCGCGAGCTGGTCGATCATCACCTCGATCATGTGTGCCGCCTCGGGGCGGCCCGCCCCGCGGATCGCGTCGGTGCCGAACTTGTTCGTCATCACCATGATGATGTCGGTGTGGACGGCTGGGGTCTTGTAGACGCCGCACATCACGAACGCGCTCGACGGAGGGATGGCCGGTGTGAGCAGCATCTGGTAGGCGCCGAGGTCGGCGATGATCTTCGCGTGCCACGCCGTGATCGTGCCGTCGCGCTTGGCGCCGACGCGAACGGTGTCGATCTGGTCGCGCCCGTGGTGGGTGACCATCATCCCCTCGGAGCGGGTCTCGATCCACTTCACGGGGCGTCCCAGCTTCCGCGATGCCCACGCGCAGCCGATCTCCTCGGCATAGATCTGCAGCTTGGAGCCGAAACCCCCCCCGACCTCGGGCGCGATGACGCGGACCTTGTCCTCACTCATGCCCAGCAGCATCGACAGGAACAGCCGCAGGAAGTGCGGAACCTGCGTGGAGCTCCACAACGTCAGCCTGTCGGCGCGGAAATCGGCCACCACTCCCCGCGGCTCGATCGCCGCGCCGGCCATGCGATGGTTGACGATGCGCCGCTCGATAACGACATCCGCCTCGGCAAAGCCGGCCTCGAGATCGCCGCCGCCGAGCGACCACTCGCACACCTTGTTGGTCCCGAGCTGCTCGTGGACGAGCGGCGACCCCGGTTCGAGTGCCTTCTCGGGATCGGTGACCACCGCGAGCGAGTCGTACTCGACGATCACGTCCTCGGCGGCGTCGATCACCGCGTAGCGATCATCTCCGACCACGAGCGCGACGGGATCGCCGACGTGGTTGACGACGTCTTTAGCCAACACCCAGTGATCAGGGGTCTTCACCTCGATGCCCGGCGGGACCCAAATCATCGGCAGGCCCGCCTCCATATCGAGATCCTCATGGGTGTAGACCGCGCGTACGCCGTCGCGCGCTTTGGCCGCTGAGGTGTCGATCGAGACGATCCTCGCGTGCGCCTCGGGCGAGCGGACCCACGCCGCCCACAGCTGTCCGGTCAGGTTGATGTCGTCCACGTACGTGCCCTTGCCGGTGATCAGGCGGGGATCCTCCTTGCGCCGCATGGCCTGGCCGACGTGATTGCTCGGCGCGGGAGTACTGTCGGTTTGCTCGGCCGCGACCCGGGTGATCTGCGAGGAGGCGTCGCCAGTACTCATGCCGTCACCTCCGGCTGCTGCGAGACCGTGGCGCCCTTGGTCTTCGCCGCGTCGAGGACCGCCTTGACGATGTTGTGGTACCCCGTGCAGCGACACAAGTTGCCCTCGAGCGCGTGCCGAACCTCGTCCTCGGTCGGGTTCGGGCTCTCGGCCAGCAGCGCGGCGGCGGCCATGATCATCCCCGGCGTGCAGTAGCCGCACTGCAGGCCGTGGTCGTTCCAGAACGCCTCCTGGAGCGGATGGAGCTCCCCGTCGGAGGCCATGCCTTCGATCGTCGTGACCCGCGCCCCGTCCGCCTGTACCGCCAGCACGGTGCAGGATTTCACCGCCCGTCCATCCAGGTGCACGGTGCACGCTCCGCAGTTGGATGTGTCGCAACCGACGTGGGTGCCCGTGAGACCGAGGTTGTCGCGCAGCGCATGCACGAGCAACAGGCGCGGTTCCACCTCGAGGCGGTGGGCGCTGCCGTTGACTTGTAGCTGCACCGGAACGGTTTTGCTCATTCCCTCTCCCTCCTTAGTTCTCAGGGGAAGTGGCCGGCACGGCCACGCCTGGCGACGATACTCCAAGCGGGCGGCCGCGTGTCGGCAAACTGCTCACACGCGGGGAATTTCTCGGGCTCGGCATCCCGCTCCCAATTTCTCGGGCTCGGCATCCCGCTCCCGATGAACCCCGACCCCGCAGACCACGAGCGCCACGCCCGCAGCCTCCGCCGGCGTGGGAACCTGCGCCAGCACCACGAGACCCACGACCGTCGCGACCGCCGGCAGCAGCGAGACCATCAGCGCATAGGTGGCGCGGCCGAGCCGGGTCATCGCCAGTTGGTCGGTGACGTACGGGATGACGGACGACGAGATGCCGACTCCGACGCCCGCCAGCAGCGCGACCGGATCCGCGAGCGCCCCGGCGGCCTGGGTGCCCGCGATCGGCGTGACCACCACGGCGGCGACCAGCATCGCCGCCGCAAGCCCGTCGATCCCGCCCATACCGGGGTGCCGGGCGACGCGGTGCGCCAGCACGATGTAGGTCGCGAACAGGCCCGCGTTGGCGAACGCAAACGCCAGACCGATCGGCTGAAGCGACAGCTGCACGTGCGTGAGCAGGTATACGCCCGCGACCGCCAGGATCAGCGCGGCGGCGTTGCGCACCGTGCGCGCTCCGAGCGCGGCGAGCGCGATCACGGGGAGAAACTCGATCGCGGCGACGGTGCCGAGGGGCAGCCTGTCGATCGCCTCGTAGAAGCAGCAGTTCATCACTGCGAGCGTGGCGCCCCAGGCGACCAGTAGGCGCCGCATACCCGGCTCGGGGGCACGCAGGACTCGCCACGGGCGCCGCCAGCACGCGAACACCGCCGCCGCGGCAGCGATTCGCAGCCAGGCCACGCCGAGCACCGGCACCCGCGCGAACAGCAGCACGGCGAACGACGGGCCGAGGTAGTGAAACAGCGCGCTGATCGCGAAGTAGGAGTGAGGCGGTGGCCGGCGAGGACGGTGCACGATCCACAGGCTCGCCAGCACGCGCGCGTATGTACATGGTCGATCTCAGGTATAAATGCGGTCGTGCTTACGAATCAAAGGCAAGTTCTCGGATCTGGTAACGGTGCGTTGCTCGACGACACCAACCGGCGCCTCCTGGCCGAGCTCCAGCAGGATGCTCGCCTCAGCATGGCCGAGCTCGGTCGCCGCGTCGGGCTGTCCGCACCAGCCGTCGCAGAGCGCGTCCAGCGGCTCGAGGCCCACGGCGTCATCCGTTGCTACCGAGCGGTGGTCGACCCTTTCTCGGTCGGGTACACGCTGAGCGCGTTCATAAGAATCCGCCCAGGACCACGGCAGCTCCACAAGGTCTCAGAGCTCGCGCAGGCGCTCCCAGAGGTCGTGGAGTGCCATCGCATCACCGGCGAGGACTGCTTCCTGATGCGGGCCCACGTGCGCTCGGTGGGCCACCTCGAGGAAGTGATCGATCAGCTCTCGCCATTCGGACAGACCACGACCTCGATCGTCCAGTCCTCGCCCGTGTCCGCTCGACCCGTCTCGCTCGAGGGGGTAGTGTCGGGGGCGTGATCGTCAGCGAATCGTTCGTGATCGCCGACTGGACGGATCGCGGCGAGCGCCCCGGTCAGCCGATCGCCGGGCTCCACCTGCATCGTTCGGACGACGAGGCCTGGATCGTGCTCGAAGGCCGGCTCGGTTTCCGGGTAGGCGACGAGGAACGCGAGGTCCCCGCGGGGGAATCCATCCTCGTCACGCGCGGCTCCCCTCATTCCTACTGGAATCCCTCGTCCGAGCCCGCGCGCTACCTGCTCGTGATGACCCCGCGGATCCACCAGCTGATCGAGGCGCTCCATGCCGGGGACCGCGGTGATTTCGCCCGGATCTTCGAGGAGCACGATTCGGAGCTGCTCGAATAGAGACTCGGCGGGTCAGCCGCCGAGCCCACCAAGGAAAGAGAACGGGCTGAACGGACGCTCGTCGTAGACGTCCCGCATGTTGCCCTCAGCCGTGACCGTGCACCCGGCCGGCGCCTCGTTCCGCAGGCGTGCCGCGAGCGCGGTCGCGTCATCCTCGTTCGCGACGCCGACCAGGACGTACTTCCAGCGCCGCACACAGGGAAGCCCCTCCGCGCGCAGCTGGCTTGCGAGCTCAACGGTCTCGTGGTGCGAGGGACACGCGACCCGGACCTCGAAGTCGGGAAAGCCCTGCTCGATCGATTCCTCGCGCTCCTGCTCCATCAACTCCGCCCGCTCGGCCGCCCGCTGGGTGGCGTCTGCGGGCAGAGGCGCGTCGGGATCCTCCCACTCCTCCGCCGTCGGGTGCCAGTGCCGAAGCTCGTACTCCGGTTGCCAGCCGTGCTTGGCGGCGACCGAGCGGATCGCCTCCCGCGCGCGGTCGGCTTGCTCGCGCGTACCGGCGTAGCAGAACACCTCGGCGCCGTCGACCGAGACGATCACCCGGTCGTGAAAGGTGCTCTCGAGGTCGTGCTCCAGCTCCGAGGCGTCGAGCTGCTCCGTCAGGGAGCGCGCTCGCCCGTCCTCGTGCATGTGCACGCGCAGCCGCCAGTCGTCGTCCATGGTTCGGACAGTAGTGGATCCCGCCTAACACGGTCCCCGGGGAGGTTGCGTCCTTCAACGAAGTATGGAGGTGGTTGCGAAACGAACCGCGTTTGTGTCCTTCACAATGAGCCGCCGGGCGAAATCGCGGGGAGCGGGCACGTGCGTGACTTTACGAGCGTATGTTCGTCAAAAGGTCAACCACGTCGCTTCGGGGCGTGGTGCCTAGATACGTCGCTTGTTAGCGGCTTACAACTCGGGTGCGCCGGTCGCGGTTTGTGCGACAGGCTCATGCGTTCGCTTTGGCGCGCAACCCCGGTCAGGGACGTGTGAACTCGATATGGCCTTCGATATGCGCTACCGACGGGCCCTTGGCGACGAGGCGGACGGCGCATCCGAGGCGCGTGCACCGGACAGCATCGGTTAGCGCGCCACCTTCAGTCGCGACCAGTAGGTCTCCTTGGCGCACGCCGGCAGCTCGCAAGGCACCGGCGCCGATCCTCAGCACGAAGTCGTCTCCGGGGTGCGGGTTGCCGGGCGTCAGCCGGTCGGATACCAGCGCGTCGTGCGATCCCGACGGCACGAAGCCTTCACTCTCGACCCCGATGTCGTTGCCGTGCGGCAGCCCTGAGTCGGCGACCAGCAGGCTCTGCCCGCCGGGCGTGATGGCGAAGATCCGGCCAGAAGTCTCCCCCGGGGCGATGAGGTCGCCGGCGAAGCGGCCGAAGCTCGCCGGCGCGACCGCGATTCCGCCTTCGACGCGAGGAGCGGTGCGCGTGATCGCGGTAACGCGGCCTCGGCAGTCGATCGCGTCGACGGTGGTCTTGGATCCGGCATTGATCGTCACTAGCAGCCGGTGGCCGAAGCGACCGGTTCCATCGAACGTGATCCCATCGATCAGCCCCGGAGCGTTCAGGCGCGCCAGGCGCCGTACGCCGGTGGACTGGCTGATCGCCACGACCCCGCGCCCATTGGTGAGGCGCAGGGCATACACCGTTCCCGCCTGAAAGCCGCACGACCGATGGGTCGCCGCCGGCGGCGCGAGCGCGATGTACGGTTCCTCGCCACCTGGGCTCCGGTAGCCGTCGGGACCGGATGCGAACGGGTGGACCGTCCCGCCCGTGTCCAGCACGAACAGCCTTCCCGCGGCGGCCAGCAGTAACGAGCCGTCCTTGCGCGGGCCCGCCAGATCGAGGGGCCGCCGGACGTGGACGGCCGGTGTCCAGCGCGCCAGCCGCGCCACGGGGGTGGCGGGCCGGCTGGGGGCCACCGCGGTCGAGGTGTTGCCGCACCCTGCCGCCGCGGCCGCGACACCCAGTGCGGCCAGCCCGACGAGCCCGACGAGGAACCTGCTCCGTGCCGTGCTACTATGCCGCATAGGAGATGGTCACGACTCTAGCACTCACTGGTGGCGACGTCTGGGCGCGGGTCTATTCTGTGCGTCGATGGTCCTGCCGCGCAAGAAGGGATCCACGTCCGTGAATGCACGCGCGCCGGCCAAGGCAACCCGCGCCCGGAACGTGGGTGGGCCAGCCAGGCCGAGCCGAGCTTCGGACGCCCGCGCGCCCGCACCGCCCCCGAGCCGAGGGTCGGACGCCCGCGCGCCCGCACCGCCCCCTCCGCTGCACGAACTCGAGGCCGAGGTCATGGAGGAGGTATGGCGCCAGGGCGAGACCACCGTCAAGCTCGTCATGGAGAGCTTGAACCGGAAGGCCAAGCCCCCGCGCGCCTATACCACGTACATGACCGTGATGCGGCGCCTCGACGACAAGGGGCTCCTTGCCCGCACCCGGAGCGGCCGCCACGACACCTACGTTCCCCGTCTCACCCGCGAGCAGTATCAGCAGCGCCGGGCCGGAGCCGAGGTATCCGACCTGATCGACGAGTTCGGCGACGTGGCCCTGGCGCACTTCGCCAGGAGCCTCTCAACACTCGATCCAGCTCGTCGGCGCCAGCTGCAGCGCCTGGCAAGCAGCGATTAGCTGGCGCGCCGACGCACGGTCAGCGCGACACCAGCCGCCGCCAACGCGAGCCCGCACGGAATCAGGGCGAGCACGACGACGCAGGGCTGGCTCGAGATGAACGGCGGCGCGAGGGTTGCGGTCCCCGCCGCCAGCTGCCCTGCGAGGACCCCGACCGCGACCACCAGCGCGCTCACCGCAGCAGCGCCGGCACACAGCAGCACCGGGAAGCGCCACTTCGGCGGCGCGCCCATCAGGTGGTCGACCCGCTCCGGATCAATACCGACCACCTCTCCGCTGTCGTCCCCGGAGAACACCAGCATCGCCCGCGCGAGCGCGGGCCGATCCTCAGACGTCGCCCGCAGCGCGTGCTCGTCGGCGCTCAACTCCGTCAGTCCCCGCTGTCGGCGGATCAGTTCCCGCAGCCCGGGAAGGAAAAACAACGCCTCCGAGAACACCCGGCCAACGGCCAGCCGTAGAGGGTCCCGCCGGTCGACGTGATGGCGTTCGTGCGCGAGCACCGCTTCTAGCGCTCGATCATCGAGGACCGCGATCGCGCCGGTCGAGATGTATACCCGAGGCGAGATCAAACCGGCGCAGAAGGCCCGCGGCCGTTCGTCGCCGATCACCAGAGCACCCTGCACCACCCCCGCCTCGGCCCCGGCCAGCCACCGTCCGAGCCGGCGCGCGCCGGCCAGCTCGCGTACCGCGCCCACCACCGTGAGGAGGGTGACGACCAGGCCCCCTCCCGCCAGCACGAGAATCACCCAGGCGGCGAGGTTGGCTGCGGGGTAGCTCAGCCTCTGGCCAAGGACCGAGAATGCGTGCTCGGTCGAGCCGGGGCTGACCCGCCAGCTTTCGAGCAGTCTCGTCAGCACGAACAGCGACGAGGCCAGCCCGAACGCTCCGAGCAGGAGGCCGGCACGCCCCGCGTGGGCCGCGGCTGGCGTCGCCGCTTGGCCACCGGCGGGAGCGGATCTCATCGCGCTGCCTTGCCGGTAATCGTTGCCCCGGTCGTTGTCGGTCGTGACCGCCATCCGCTACGCCCAATCGTAGCCAAGTCATCTCTCACGACGGGGCTCCCCCGGTGAAAGCGTCTTGCCTTCAGGAATCGACCGCGAGCACGCCGTCGACGCGATCGCGGTGCGAAGGGACCCGGTCTGAGCTGCGGCCGCCAGCCGCCGGGACCGTGGCGCGCCCCGAGGGGCGCGTGGCGCGCTCCAAGTGGTCTATGACTATGCGACGTAGTACTATGCTCGATAGCACATGTCCCAGCGTCGTCGCCGCCATCCCAAACACACCCTCGGTGCGGGAATGCCGGGAGCGTTCGAGGGCGAGACCGTGACGCGCCGGCGGTTCATGAACGCCTCCGCCAACACCGCCGGTGCCGTCGCGGCTGCGGCGTTCACCCTGCCGGCGCTGGGCTTTGCGCTTGCGCCGGTGTTCCACGGCGCCGGCGACAGCTGGCAGAAGATCGGACCCCTATCGCAATTCACCGAGACGGACTACGTCCCCGTCGTGATCACGATCCAGCCTGGCATCGGCGAAGCGGGTCGATCGATCGCTTATGTCCGCAAGCACAACCTGACGGTCGACGGGCCGGTGAAGGACCGCTACGACCGCGTCATCGCGATCTCGTCACGTTGCGTGCACGTGGGGTGCCCGGTTCGCTACGTCGCGGCGGCGCAGTCCTTCATCTGCCCATGCCATGCCGGCGTCTACGACTTCCGCGGCATCCGCGTCGCCGGGCCACCACCGCGGCCTTTGGACCGTTTCTACACGCTGGTCAGTGGCGGGAACGTGCTGCTCGGACCGCGGTTCAGCGTCAACAACGAGCTGAGGCGTTTCTCGCCGCGAGATCCCGGCGAGCCGTTGGATGGCATCGGTCAGTTCCTATATCCGGCCCGGTTCTCGACGGCCCCGGCGCCACCGGGCGCGAAGCCGTGAGGAGCGTCGACCGCACGTCACTCGGCGATGAGGACCTCGAGCCGGCGCGGGCCATGAACGCCGCTCACTCGCACCATCTCGATGTCGACCGTGGCCGACGGGCCGGAGATGAACGTGAGCGGCCGCGTTGGGTCGAGTTTCCCGATCGCCTCGGGGACGGAGCCCACGACCTGGTCGACGCGGACGACACACAGGTGGTAATCGGGGACGAGCGAGAGTGCGCGCCGGCCCATTCCGGCACTCCCATCGAGGATGATCGTTCCCGTTTGCGCGATCGCAAGCGCGCACGTCGTGATCACCCCATCCACTCCGTCGAGCGCGTACGGGTCAAGTGGAGGTGTGTCCTTGAGCCGCTCGAGGTTCTTGAGCCAACCTTCCGGGATGCCGTCCGGCGCGACCACCCGGTGGACGCCTCGGTCAGCCAGCGTCGCTCGGACGCATTTTTCGAGCCTGCCGGCGGCGATCCGCTGGGTGCGGGCGTGATAGTGGTGAAGGCGCTCGATGAACGTATCGATCCCGTCGTCGGTGCGCGAGCGGTAGTCGCGCGGCACCTGCTGGTCCGACGGGGTCGCCGGCGCGATCGCCTGGCGGACACGCGCCAGGATCTCGTCGCGGGCGCTCACGGCCGCTTCCGCTTCCGGATGACCTCGCTGGCGCTCTCGTGGTGCTGGACCCACCAGTCGCGGAATGGCTGGCGCGGGGGCTCGGGCAGGTCGCGCACCGAGGTCCAGCGCGACAGCGGCGGTGGACCGCCGCGGCGGGCGAATCGCATCAGCGGAGCGAGCCTGAGCGCCCGGGTCCAGCGCCGGCGACCCTTCATCGCGGCCCCGGCGGCGGCGAACAGGGCGTCCTCGACGCGGTGGCGCTCCGCCCGCACCGAATCGTGACGAAGCTTGACCAGCACCGTGGGGATGTCGATCTTGACCGGGCAGACCTCGTAGCAGTACCCGCACAACGATGAGGCGAACGGCAGCTTGGAGGCGTGCTCCACCCCCACGAGCTGAGGCGTGAGCACCGCGCCGATCGGCCCGGGATAAGTGGCGCCGTAGGCGTGTCCGCCCGTGCGCTCGTACACGGGACAGACATTGAGGCACGCCGCGCAGCGGATGCAGCGCAGCACCTGGCGTCCGACCTCGTCGCGAAGAACGTTCGTGCGGCCGTTGTCGAGGAGAATGATGTGCACGTTCTGCGGTCCGTCCCCGGGTGTGACGCCCGTCCACACCGAGTTGTATGGGTTCATCCGCTCGCCGGTCGAGGAGCGGGGCAGCAGCTGGAGGAACACCTCGAGGTCGCGGAACGTCGGCAGCAGCTTTTCGATCCCGACCACCGAGATCAAGGTGTCCGGCAGGGTCAGGCACATGCGCCCGTTGCCCTCCGACTCCGCCACGAGCAGCGAGCCGGTCTCCGCGATCGCGAAGTTGGCGCCGCTGATCGCCACCTTGGCCTCGAGGAACTTGCGCCGGAGATGCCGGCGCGCGGCCTCAGCGAGCGCCTGCGGGTCGTCGGACAGGTCAGCCGGTGCGTCTTTCATCTCCTTGAGGAAGATCTCGCGGATCTCGGCGCGGTTCTTGTGGATCGCCGGCACCACGATGTGGCTCGGCCGGTCGTGGCCGAGCTGGATGATCAGCTCCGCGAGGTCGGTCTCGTAGGCAGCGATGCCGCGTTCAGCGAGCGCCGCCACGAGCCCGATCTCCTGGGTCGCCATCGACTTGACTTTGATCACCTCGGTCTCGCCGGTCGTCGCCACGAGCGAGGACACGATCGAGTTCGCCTCGTCCGCGTCCCGGGCCCAGTGGATCTGCGCTCCGCGCCCGGTTGCGGCGGCCTCGAACTGCTCGAGGTAGCGGTCGAGGTTGCGCAGCACCTCGTCCTTGATCGCGGCGCCTGAGGCGCGCAGCTCCTGCCAGTCGGGCATCTCACCGATCACGTTCGCGCGCCGCTCGCGGATCGTGGTGGTCGCCTTGCGGATGTTCCGCCGCAGCTGGGCGTTGTTGACGGCGCGCTTTGCGTTGGCGGGGAACGGCGGATCGTCGGTCCAGATGGTCTCGCCCGAGCTCATCCTGGCGACTCCGCTGTCGCGGCCGGCGCCGCGCCGGGTTGGGAGCGGGCCGGCGCACGGTCCGGCCGGTACTCGTCCTCAGTCCTCGCGAGGATCTCCGCCAGGTGCAGCGTGCGCACGCCGGCCCGAATGCGCTCGAGTCCGCCGCCGATGTGCATCAGGCAGGACCGATCGCCGGCGCACAGCACCTCCGCGCCGGTGTCGATCACCGCGTCCATCTTGTCCGCCAGCATCGCCGCAGACGTGTCCGGGTTCTTGACCGCAAACGTGCCGCCGAACCCGCAGCATTCATCCCACCGCGGCAGCTCGACCAGGTCAATGCCGCGCACGTTTCGCAGGAGCCGCAGCGGTCTGTCGCCCACCCCGAGTAGCCGCATGGAGTGACAGGTCGGATGGTATGTAACGCGGTGCGGGAAATAAGCGCCGACGTCGTCGGTATCGAGCACGTCGATGAGGAACTGAGACAGCTCGTAGGTTTTGGAGCCCACCGACTCGGCCCGCCCGGCCAGGGCCTCGTCCCCCGCCGCTCGCGCGATCATCGGATGCTGGTGGTGGATGCTGGCCGCGCACGAGCCCGAGGGCACCACGACGGCGTCGTATCGGGAGAACACATCCACGTACCGGCGTACCAGCTCGACTTCGAAGTAGCCGCTGTTCGCGTGCATCTGGCCGCAACACGTCTGCTCGAGCGGAAACTCCACCGGCTGCCCGAGGCGCTCCAGGAGCTGCACCGTGGCTCGGCCTGCATCCGGGAACAGGGCGTCGATGAGGCACGTCGCGAACAGGGCGACCCGCAGAGGCTCCCGATCGTCGCTCACTCCCGCCGCTAGCAGCCGTCGACGTCGCAGGTCTCGCCACCGGCGAGCACCGACACCGGCGAGCGACGAGTCCACCCCTCACGCAGCAACTCCAACAGCGCCTCGGACGGGTGAGCCCCGGAGGCACCGAGGGCGCGATCGACCACGAATGTGGGCACGGCGTTGATCCCGAGGTGGGCCGCCGTGCGCTCGTCGTCGCGGACCTGCTCGGCAAACCGGTCGCTGGCCAGCGTCTGGCGAACCTCCTCATCGCCTAGCCCCACCTCGACCGCCGCGCGAACCAGCGTCTCGTGATCAGCCATCAGCTGACCTTCGGTGAAGTACGCGCGCAGCAGGCGCTCCTTCATCGCGTCCTGTAGTCCATGCTCGTGCGCGAGATGAACGACACGGTGAGCGTCGAACGTCAGCCCGCCGCGCGCGATGTCGAAGCGGAAATCGAGTCCCTCCCCGGCGGCGGTTTCCGTCACATGCTGGTCCAGCTCGCGAGCACGCTCGACGGTGATTCCATACTTGTGCGCCAGCCGCGTCGCTCGGTCGCCCTCGCGCTCGTGCGGGGCCGCGGGATCGAGCTCGAAGCTTCGCCAGATCACGCGCACGTCGTCTCGATGCTCAAACCGAGCCAGCGCGTCCTCGAACCGCCGCTTTCCGATGTAGCACCACGGACACGCTATGTCGGACCAGATTTCGACGTCCACCACAACTCCTTAGTTGAGTTGGCAACTACCCCGAGTGTAGCGACACCGCCGCCTGGCTCACGTCCGCCCGGCGCCGGTTTGTGCCAGGGGATTGACAACACATCCCGCGGGGGGTGTGGCGCCCGCCGTAGGGAAGGCTTGCGCCAGAGCGTCCGCGATGAGGCGGGCGCGCGACGCGTAGCCGGGAGAGGTGTAATGGATCCCATCCGCGATGAACCAGCTGTCGTGCGCAACCGCGGCCCAATCGAAGATCCGCATGTTCGGGTACCTCGGCAGGCTCGCAAAAGCGCGCTGTTCCAGTGCTGCATGGTGGGCTCGGCATACGGTCCGGAGGAGAGCAGTGACTTGACGTTGAGCCAGAGGACCGGCTGGTTTCCAATCACCGACATCATCCGCTCGATGCGTGTACTCACAGACACGGAGGAGCCCACGTAGACGTCAGCCGTGTCGTTCGTGCCAAGCGCTATCACCCAGCATCCGTGATAGCCCCCGCTCACTAGTCCGCGGGCGACCTCGTACGCGTTGGTTCCACCCGGCAGCGTCTCGACGATCGATGTCGCGCCGGTGATCTCTAGATCCTCGCGCCGGACGCCAACGCGGGCGTACTGGGCGGCCAGGCGCTGCCTCGGGTTGGGCAGGTAGTCGGTGGAGATCATCCCCTCCGACGTGGAGTCGCCTAGGTGCACCACGGATCGGCACGACGTCCGGGCGGCTCGCGCGGGGTCGGCGGTGCGCACCCGCGGTGCAGCCGCGCTCAGCTCAGCCGCCGCCGGCGACGCCGTCGTCCGAGTGTGCGTGCCGCGCGCCGAGAAGGAGATGGTGGACGTTTGCGGCGGCGGGGGTAGCGAGGAGCCCAGCGCGGTCGAGTTGACGCTGATACCGGCCAGCATCGAGCTCACCGCACTTGGGGGGGTGATCCCGGCAGCCCGTCCAGGCCCGGCATGTAGCGCCGGCTGCGGCCTACGGGCTCAGGCATTGCCTTGCCGCCGAGCGACGCTGAGGGCTCAGTAGGTCTCGCTCGTAGGCATCCACCGCAGACCGCCGGTCACGCTCGCGGGCACAAGGCAAGCGCCAAAAAGTACCTGGAACACCGGTCGTCGTTGCATGTGCCGCTGCGTGCGCGGCGGTGATCAGGCACGCACTAGCCGCAGCGCACCGAGCATTCCCCCGATCCCGAGCGCGGCACCGATGGCCCACGCGGCAAGGGTGTCAGCGGTCGGGGTTGCGAGCTCGTAGAAGTGGCGAAGAAACGGAATGACGAACGCGAGCGCGAACAACAGCAGCATCAAGACGCACAATCCCGCCACCGCGAGGCGCCGGCGTCCGCCCTCGGTCTCGAGCCGCAACACGACCGCGAGCCCGCACACGACCACGATGCCGGTCGCGACCGTGCGCGAGTGACGCAGACCCACGTCGAATCCGTAGCGGGCGATCAGGTAGCCGGCGACGATGCCGATTCCTATTGCCACGCCGGCGGGAATCGCGAACTGGGCGACCCGCCGTAAGAACTGCTCCGGCCGCCACGGGCCGGAGCTTGGCGCCAACGCCAGCAGGAAGGCGGGGATGCCGATTGTGACGGTCGAGGCGATCGTGAACTGACGCGGGAGTAGCGGGAACGTGCCGGTCGGGATCGCGATCGCGAAGCCCACGACGGCAGTAAACACGGCCTTGGTTATGAACAGTCGCGCGACCCGCTGGATGTTGCGCAGGATCTGGCGGCCCTCGGCGACCATCCCGGGCACGACCGCGAAGTCGTCACGCACGAGTACCAGATCGGCGACCGAGCGTGCCATCTGCGCGCCCGACCCCTGGGCGATCGCGACGCGTGCTTCCTTCAGCGCAGGCACGTCGTTGACTCCGTCCCCGACCATCGCGACGTAGCGACCGGCGTCGGCGAGCGCGTCCACGACCGCGCGCTTGCCCTCCGGGGAGATCCGGCCGACGGCGGGCGCGGACAGGACCGCCTCGCGCAGAGCCGCCGGCTCCGAGGGCAGCGCTCCGCCGTCGAGCGGAGCCGCTGATCCTGGCACCCCCGCGTCGCGTGCGATCGCCCCCACGGTAGCCGGCGCGTCGCCCGAGAGCACCTTCAGCCCGACCGATTGCTTGGCAAAGAAGTCAACCGTCTCGGCCGCGTTCGGGCGCAGCCGCTCGCCGAGCACGACAAGACCCAGCGGCCTGACGTCATCTGGGAACGCAGGTTCCGAGTCGCCGCCGGGTAGGGGCGCGGTGCTGCGGCCGATCGTCAGCACCCGCCGCCCCGCGCTCGCCACGTCTCGCGCGTGCTCGGCGAGGGCCGGGTCGGCCTCGGCGAACCGCTCCGGAGCTCCGAGCACCAGTCGCTCGTCGCTCAGATCGAGCGCGCTCCACCGTCGGCGGGAGGAAAAGGGCACTTGACCGACGACGCGACGCGCTTGCACGTCCGCCAGTCCCGCGTCCGCGATCGCCTCCAGCGTGAGGTTTCGAGACGGGGAGCTGGCGGCGTAGCTCGCGAGCTCGCGCGCCAGCGTCGCTTCCTCGGTCCCCGGGGCAGGCACGAGGTCGACCACCCGCAGAGTCGGCTCGGTCAGCGTGCCGGTCTTGTCCGTGCACACGACGTCGACGGAGGCTAGAGACTCGATCGCGTTGAGCTGCTGCGCGAGTACTCCTCGGGTGGCCATCTTGAACGCGGATACAGCGGCGGTGACGCTGATCAGCAGGATCAACCCCTCGGGAACGAGATTGACGATCCCGGCGGTGAGGGTCTGCACGCGCGCCGCCGAGGTCTCAGACCGGGCGAACACGGAGACCGCCAGCCCGACCGCGAGCGGTGCCGCGAGCGCGACCAGCCACAGCAGAAGCCGGTCGTTGGCACGCTCGAGCGGAGAGCGCGGATGGCGAAACGTGCGCGCGGTCACGGTGAGCCGCTCGGCCCGGCTGTCCGGACCGACGGCCGTGGCCTCGAACAGCGCCGCGCCCTCGACCGCGAACGACCCCGACAAGACCGCTTCCCCGGCGCCGCGAACCGCAAGCTCGGACTCGCCGGTCAGGTTCGCCTCGTCCAGGGCGAGCGCTTCGGCTTGGACGAGCGTTCCGTCGGCGACGACCTGGTCGCCGGCAGCCAACCGCACGAAATCCCCCTCGACTACCTGCTCGATCGGCACACGGTGATCGACCCCGTCGCGCACCACGACCGCTTCCGGGGCCACCAGGGCTGCGAGGCGGTCGAGCGCGCGCTTGGAGCGAACCTCCTGGAAGGAGCCCACCACGATGTTGGAGACCAGGATCCCCATAAAGAGCGCATCGCGCCAGGAGGCGAGGGTGATCGTTAGCACCCCGAACACGAACAGGATCGCGTTCGGGACGGTGAGCGTGTTGGCGCGCACGATGCTCGCGTACGAGCGACTCGAGCGCCGACGCGGAAGCTCCCCACGCGCCTGCAGGCGCCGAGCGGCCTCGACCTCGGTCAGCCCCGTTGGCGCGATCTCGGTGCCAGTGGCGATTCACTGACACTACCGGCAGGAGCGGCGATCCTGGCCTTGGGTCAGATGCGCATGTTGATTGCCGAGTAGGCGGCCGGGAACCCGGTGCGCCATGTCGGGTAGCGCAGCTTCCAGGCGAGCTCCCGCTTGGCCTTCGCGTTTGAGGCTCCGCGGGCCTGGGTTCCCATCGCGACGGCCGCTTCGCCGGCGAATAGCCGCGCCAGCCAGCTCGGGAACTGTCGGGGTGGTTTGGCGCCGAGGGACTGTGCGAGCACGGGTAGCCACTCGCGCACCGGGGCCGGTTCGTCGTCGACGACGTTGTAGATCGCGGGTCCGTTGTGCTCGAGCGCGAGTACCGTCGCCGCGGCGGCGTCGTCGAGATGGACGAACGACATGATCCCGCTCCCTCCTCCGACGATTGGGAGTTGCCTCTTTCGCACCGGCTCGATCAGCCCGTCGTTCGCAGCGCCATAGAACCCGCCATAGCGCAGCGCGATCCCGCCGAACTGGGTGACCGCTTGATCGACGTGGGTCATCGCCCCGAAGGTCTCGCCGGTTTTGCGTGGGGGTGTCGGATCCAGTGGGTCCTCCTCGGTCTTGACGAGGCCGTCTTCCCGCGCGTACCGGTACGGGGCGAAGCTCTGGGCCACAAACCGGCGCACGCCCGCCTCGCGGGCGGCCGCCAGCAGGGCATCCGTGCCCTCGATCCGCAGCCGGTTGGTCTGTGCGAACGTCTTGTCCAAGCTTCGGCCGAAGCGGACGTTCGCCAAGGCGGTCGCTTGATGGACGATCGCATCGGGCGCGGCTTCGAGGACCGCCTCGCGGACCGCCCGCGCGTCGAGCAGATCGATCCTGACCGGCTTGGCCCGGATCGCCCGCAGCCGCTCGCCGCTCGCCGGCGAAGTGTGAATGCCGATCACCTCGTGGCCGGCATCGATTAACTGGAGGACGAGACGGCTGCCAAGCGCACCACTCGCCCCCGCCACGAAAACTCGCATCCTGGGCTCCTTTCAGCTCGAGGTTTGGCTTCGTTGAGACCCCGCCTTCCGAGGAGCCGATCCGCGTCACATCCCTCGGATCTCGCGGGTCTAGCTCGATGACACCCCGCTAAGGAGGAACGTGACAATGGATGGACAGGAATGGCTCGCCCAGCAGTTCGAGGAACACCGACCGCATCTGCGGGCGGTCGCCTACCGGATGCTCGGGTCGCTCAGCGAGGCGGATGACGCGGTGCAAGATGCGTGGCTGCGGCTCAGCCGTGCTGACACGAGCGAGGTGGAGAATCTCGGCGCGTGGCTGACCACGGTCGTCGCGCGCGTCGCCTTGAACATGCTGCGCTCGCGCAATACGCGCCATGAGCAGCCACTGGACGTGCGCGTTCCTGACCCGATCATCGATCCCGCTGACGGCACCGACCCCGAGCACGAGGCGCTGCTGGCCGACTCCGTCGGACTGGCGCTGCTGGTCGTACTGGAGACGCTCACCCCTCCGGAGCGGCTCGCGTTCGTCCTGCATGACATGTTCGCGGTGCCGTTCGCTGAGATCGGGGCGATCATCGATCGCTCTCCGGAGGCGGCACGCCAGCTCGCCAGCCGCGCCCGACGTCGAGTCCGCGGGAGCGCCCCGCTCCCCGACGCCGACCTCACCGCGCAATGGGAGATCGTTGAGGCCTTCCTAGCCGCGGCGCGGGGCGGTGACTTCGAAGCGCTGCTCGCCGTGCTCGACCCCGACGTGGTCCTCAGAGCCGACGCCGGCCTGACCGGCCTGTCGCGCCACGTTCAGGGTGCCGAGACGGTTGCGCGCCAGGCGTCCACGTGGTCACAGGTAGACCTCACCATGAAGCGAGCACTGATCAACGGTGCCGCCGGATTGGTCTCGATCCGCGACGGACGACCGTTCTCCGTCGCCGCTGTCACCGTCAGGGGCGGGAGGATTGTCGAGATGGACATTCTCGCCGACCCCGAGCGACTCGCGAAGCTCGACCTCGCCATCCTCGACGACTGACAGCCCAACGCCCCCCGAGTGCCGATGCGAGTCACGATTCGCCTTCGAGCGCGTACACCCAGCGGTTCGAGCGCGTCAACCCTGGCGGCGAGGAAGAGCTGGCCCGAGGCTCGTCTAGGAGCGGAAGCCAGACCCGGCCTCCCCGATTCACCACGGCCACCGGCGGACGCCGGGCCACTCGCCCGAATCCCAGACCAGCTCGCCCGGCTCCCAGAACACGACCACATATCGCGCCATCGGGCCTCGGCGATCCAGGACCGGCTGGTTTGCGTCGCCATCGATGAAGCGTGGGACATCTCGTCGCGACCGCTCCGACGTGAATGTCGGAGCGCGGTCGATCCGGTATCTGGTAGAGCGCTCGGCGCCCGCGCTCGAGTGGTCGTAGCGGGCGCGTTGCTCGGGATCATGCAGAATCCCGTACGCGTCCGACAGCTCGCCGAAGCGCGTCCTCGCGTCGATGCCGCTGTTGATGTCGGGGTGGTACCGACGCGCGAGCCTGCGGTACGCCCGGCGGATGTCTTCCGCGGTGGCATCGCGCGAGACGCCCAGCACCTCGTAGTAGTCGCCGCCAACGGATGTCATCTTCGCCGAATGCCCGCCAATGGCTCTAAGGCTTCGAATAGGGCGGTCAACGTCTAGCGTCAAGATCAATTAGCAACGGTGGTGCGCGCCATGGACGCAGACCCTCAGTCCCTAATCGACCGGCTGCTCTCCCCGACTACGAACGTCCCTTCACCGACCGGCGTTCATTGGCAACGGGCCGTCACGCCGGCGTGCGGCGAGCAAACGCCAGACACGCAGGAGCAACGCCGCGGCACCAGACGCTCTGGCGCCGCGGCGTTGGGCGGTCAGCCGCGTAGCGGAACGGTGACCCCTGCTTCTCGCAGCGCATCAGGGCTTAGCTCAGCCGTCGCGTGCACGACTGAGTTGGTCACCGGGGCCCAGCTCGGCGGGGTCACGATGAACCTGGCGCGCGGCGCCTGCGATGGGCTCACGTTGGTGAACACCGTTGGCCCCAGGGGCTGAACCGTCCAGCCCTGGGGTACCTGGAGCGCGAGCCGGACCCTGGCCAGCGTCTCGTTGCCGGAGCGTGTCAGCCGGACGGTGACCCTGGATCCGCGGCCCAAGCGCAGCCTGCTCGGAGCGGTGATCACGACCTGCCGGGCCGCCGGTGTCTGGGTAATGGCATAGGACCCGTGCAAGGGCAGGTCTGCGAGCGCCGAGGAGTCCCCGACGTAAACCTGGTAGGCGCCGGGGCTCTGCGTCCAGCCCTTCGCCGCCTGGTCCCACCACCACGTGTCCCGCGGGGTGATCGCGAAGCGGACGCGAGCGGAGCTGCTGGGCGCCAGCAACACCTTCTGGAAGCCGACGAGCTGACGCGGCGGCTCGTGCGCCCGCGCGGGATCGCCCAGGTAGAGCTGGACGACGTCCGCCCCGGAGGTGTGCCCCGTGTTCGTGATCGTAGCCGAGATATGGACGTTGTACACGCCGCCCGGAGCAGCCCGCTGGATGCTCAAATGACTGAACGCGAACTTGGTGTAGGACAGCCCGAAGCCGAACGGGAACAGCGGTGTCAGGTTCTTGGCGGCGTACCAGCGATAGCCGACGTCGAGGCCCTCGGAATAGAGCACCTGGCCGTTGACGCCGGGGAACTGCGCCGGCGTCGAGGCGGGGACCTCGGAGAGGCTGCTGGGGAAGGTCACCGGCAGATGCCCGCTCGGGTTGACCTTGCCGAACAGGACGTCAGCCAGAGTTGTTCCGTTCGTCTGGCCCGGATACCAGGCGTCGATGACCGACGCCGCCTGACTCAGCCACGGCATGGCGATCGGCGCGCCCGCCTCGACCACGACCACGGTGTGCGGGTTCGCCGCCGCGACGTCGGAGATCAGCTCGTTCTGCGCCGAGGGCAGGTCCAGGCTGAGCCGGTCGGTCGCCTCCGACTCGGTGTCGTCGGAGACCACGACTACCGCCGCCGAGGCGGACTTGGCCGCCGCCACGGCCGCGTTCAAGCCGGGCGCCAGCGCCGAGGGCGTGCCCCAGCTCAGGTTGCTCGACTCGCCGCCGCCGCCGATGGACAGCGTGTAATGCTGTCCCGCTATGAGATCGACGGCCACCGAATACGTGTTCACCGGCGGGGTGCCCGGATTGTCGATCAGCTGCTGCCCGTTCAGGGACAGGTATACCGGCGTGTAGCAGCCGCATGGGTTCGTGAACGCCAGCACGTACGTGCCCGTCTCAGGCGGCGTCAGTGTGCCGGTGTAGCTGCCGCCAAAGCCCGTCCCGCCGGCGGGATACGCCGGCGAGAGGTCAGAGGAGGGAATCGCCGGCAGCGAGGTGTCGGTCGGCAGTCCCTGCGTGTAGGTGACGTGGGTCCCCGAGCCCGCGGCCGCCTGCAGCCCCTGCAGCGGGGTGACGGTCGAAGACGGAATCACGTACGCGCTCCCGCCGCCCCCGTAGGTCGGAGAGGCCGAGGCGGACGGCCCGATCACCGCCACGTTTCCGGCGTGGTCGGTGGACAGGGGCAGCGTGCTCCGCACGTTCTTGAGCAGGACACTGCCGCTGTCCGCGACCCGGTTGCCGAGCGACTGATGCCCCGGCGTCGTGACCGTGGCCGTGGGGGTGGCCGGACGCTGCAGGTTGAACAGGTTGAAACGGAACATCTCGGTGAGGATCCGCTGCACCATGGTGTTCAGAACCCTGCGCGGGATCGCGCCGGTCTCCACGGCCGTCAGGAGCGGGGTGCCGAAGTACGTGTTGAACGGTTGCTCCTGATCGGTTCCGTCGAGCGCGCCCGAGGTGTTGTGGAGGGCACCGTAGTCCGATGTGACGAACCCGGGGAAATTCCACAGATCCCTCAGGGTGGTGGTCTCGAGGTACGGGTTCTGGCAGCTGTAGTTGCCATTGACCGTCGAGTACGCGCACATCGCCGAACCCACGTTGGCCTGCTTGACCGCGGCCTCGAACGCCGGCATGTAGATCTCGTGCAGCGTCCGGTCGCTGACGATCACATTGTCCGCCTCGGTGTTGCGGTTGGTCTCTTGGTTGTAGGCGTCGAAGTGCTTGACCTGCGACATCTCCCCCGTGCTCTGGACACCATCGATCTCGCCGGTGGCCAACCCCGCGTTCAGGAAGGGGTCCTCCGTGAAGGCTTCGAATGACCGCCCCCACCGCGGGTCGCGATCGATGTTCACGGTGGGGCCGAGGTTGACGTCCGCGCCCTTGCCGACCTCTTCGGTGCCGATCACCCGCCCGTACTGAGTGGCGAGCGATGTGTCCCACGTCGCCGCGAGGGCGACGCCGGCGGGCAGCTGGGTCACGCCAAGCAGACCGTCGGCGACCCCGGCGGGGCCGTCCTCTTCGCCAAGCTTGGGAATGCACAGGCTCGGAATGCCCGGCATCCAGAACACGTACGGATTGGGCGACGGATTGGGTCCCTCATTAGTGGTGCCGTGCCCTTCGACGAGGAAATCCTCTTGAGACACGGTCATCTGGCTCATCACCTGCGCAACGCGCCGGGCGATCGGCGCGGTCGAGTTCACCCACGGGCACGACGGGTTGGCGCCAGCGGCGACACCGGGCAGCAATACCCCCATGAGCCCCACCGCGCACGCAGCTATGCCGCCAACTAGGACCCCACGTGCATGCACTCCAGCAGATGGCCGGACACGACGCGCAACAAGCATTCCCACCTCCCTACTTTGAGACCTATGAGCCCGGCCTTTCGGCCCCTCTACCCATGGCCGATGCCGGCCAAACCACGAAATCCATCATCGCGATTGATGGAAGGCGCCCAGCACGACGATATCCGCGCCGCTGGCGATTCCGTGAAGGAAGGCTCTCATCTTCGCCCTCCCTCGGCTGGTCACCCGGGGCGCGTTGCGTTTGACGTGCGAAGTCGTTGCGCCTACCGCGTAGAACCCGCCTGTACCTAGACCGGTCGACGTCAGGAGCACGAATGTCGAAGGATGCGGCGCGCGATCTCGCTCGCCTCGTCTCTCCGCCCGCCAACGCGGCGTGCTCACCGCCGCGGGAGTGGTCAACGCGCTGATCTTCCTCGACCAGACGGCCGTGGTCGTTGCACCGCCAGCGATCCAGCGCGACTTCCATCGAGTCGTAGATGACGGCGACCTGCTCACTGGCGGCGGTGTGACCAGCGGCATCGACCTTGCGCACTGGCTCGTCGAACGTGAATTTGGCTCTCAGCTGGCGCACCAAATCGCCTCCCGCATGGAGTATGCACCGGCCAGGCCGGCCCGCTAGGCCCGTGCGGCGATCCGGTTCCACAGGGCTTGTCATGGGCGTCGGAAGAGCAGCCGCCATGGCCGATCGCCGCGCACACCTGGTGCTTGGCCCGGTTTCGGTGCGCTCGGCCGCGGTCAGCGTTGAAGATCCCGGCGCATGCGTACTGCCGGCCCGAATCGGGTCTGCGCGGCTCCGATCAGGATGAAGCCGACCCGTTCATAGAATCCTTGCGCGGGTCCGACGGTTACGTCGAGCGCTTCGGCACCTTGCTCTGACCCGCGCGCGGCTGCGTCTTCGATCAGCGCGCGTCCGACGCCGGATGACATGTGATCCGGTTCGACGAACAGCCCGTCGAGTTCGTGCACCGGCCCGTTCGTGGGAATGACCGCTGAGAAGCCGACTGGCGTGCCCTTGGCATCGACAGCGACTCGGACCCATCCGTTATCGATGAACGTCTGAGGCAGCTCGATCGCGTCGGGATGGGCGGCGAGCTGCTCGCGGTACTGCTCCCATATGTCTGAGGATCGGCGCTGTAACCCTTCGAGCACAGGCGCCTCATTCGCCGTGGCGTTCCGGATCCTCAACACGGCCACCACCGTACGTCAGCGACCCTGCCGCAGCAACCCGGGGCAGCTGTGCGGCACCGGCGTTTCATGCACGCTCCACCGCTCGCGCGCCTGACGAGTCGTTATGTGAGGAAGAAAACATCACCCTAGAGCGGATCGCCCGGCTCGCGGGGCGGTGTCGATTGTGATCAGCTGCTCGAAATGCGCGCCGGCTCTGAGGCCGGGGCCAGCGTGTCCCGGCCAGACGCGGCATCGCAGCGATAGCACTCACGTGCGAGGGGACCGCTGCCAGCCCGCAGCCGAGGTGATCGGCCCCGTCGTCTGCGGGGCCGTGACTGCACCCAGTTGCTGCAGCATCGCCAGGTCGTTGCGAGTCCCCCAGTGCTGCACGATGTGTCCATCGCGCACTCGATGGATATGCATGTGGTCGACCGTGAAGGAGCGTCCGCTTGGCTCGAGCACGCCGACGGCCGGGTGTTCGAACCTCCCCGTGTGGGTGCCGCTGCATGTGAGGAGATGAATTACGGCGTCTCCGCTGACGATCTCGTCTTCGATGTCGAACCGGAGATCGGGAAACGCCGCCCGCCACGCCGCCACGACCGCGCGGATGAGGGCTCGGGCGTCCGCGCCTCGGTGGCCGAAGTTCGTGAACTCGTCGCCGAAGAAGTCATCGACGGCAGCGAGGTCACCATGGTTCCAGACCACATCGAAGTACCGTCTTACGAGCTCGCCGGCGTTCCTCTCGCTCGCGTCCTCGGGTCCGCAGTCGATTTCGATGCTGTGTGTGATCATGCTCGCTCCTTGTCTGGTCTCGCTTGCCGATCCCGCGTACGTGCTATGTGACATCCGGGCGACGTGGTACCTGTCCTCGCCGGCGACGAGCAGGAAGTCGCCGGTCGAGCCGTTGCGACTCAAATGGGTGGCCGGAGCTGGGCCGCGTCCAGCAGCGGTGGCCCGCCGGTGGATCAGCTCGTCGTCGCTGGCGCGCGACATGTCGAGCTCGCCGGGGTCGCCATCCCCAACCCAGTGGGCGAGTTCGACGGTGTGGCCGTCGGGGTCGGTGAAGGTCAGCACGCGCACGATCCCGAAGTCGGTCACGGTGCCGTCGGTCGCGCCACGGGAGAGCAACTCTGCCCGCAGTCGCTCGAGCGCGTCCGCGTCAGTGACCTGGAGGGCGAAGTGGTCGATCCGGCCGCGGTCGAACATCGGCCGTGCCGGCGGAAGGGCGACCCGTCCCAGCTCGAAGAGATGCAGCACGGCGCCGCCGCCGATCCCGATCAGCGCGTGGCGGCCGGGACCGTCGGGCTCTGGCACGGGAAGCTCAACCAGCTTGGGCGCTGCGAACACCTCCTCGTAGAAGGCCGCGAGGCGATCGAGATCGCCTGTGAGCACGGTGATGTGGTTCACGCCAGCCAGGGAGCTCATCGCGACGCGCCTGCCTTCGGTTCGATCCTGAACATCAGCCGCGCGCGCACACTCCAGCCGTGCAAATTGATCCGATCACGACGAGCCCGGCCCAGATGGGGCGATCCTGCGATGACGCGGAGGGACGGGATGCGGGCACGAGGCGGTTTGGCCGCCGGCGCCGGTCGTGTCGTCAGCGATCGCGGTGTCGACGGTCATACCGGCGGTCGCCGGGCGCGCGCCAGCGGCAGCACCACGAGTGCCTGCGCGGTGACCATCGGGAGCTTCTGGGCTGATCAGACGCATACCTAGGTGATACGGGCGAGCTAACGGCACGGTTCCCAGCTGTGCTCAGCGCAACGGCTCAAGACAACGACGCGCCGCGCGCCGCACGGCCCACCGGGGTCAGAGCTTGGCCGCGTGACGCGATCGCCGGACCTCGCTTTGAGCGACGGAACGACGACCGTCGACCCGCGGTCGCCAGGAGCGCCGCCACCGCGGTGAGCAGCCCGCCCGCCAGCCGGCGGCGCCGGACGTGTCAGCCGAGCGGGCGTGTCCGCGCTCGACCGAGAACGTCGATTGACATGGACTCTCGTTGAGAGGAATGTGGACTGTTCGCGGGCGACACGAAGCGCGGGCCTTGAGCACGCAAGGCGTCGACCGGTTCTCCGATTGAGCGGGCGCTTCTCGGGCGCCAGAATCCGCGCCGCCTGCACGACGGCGGCAACGACGTCCTCCTCGAGGCTCGCCCGCGGCTGCACCCACACCGCCGGCGAGGCGAGCAGGACGCGGAGCTCAGCCAGGCCCGCGAACGGCTCGCACGCCGGGAGCGATCCATCCTCATTGCCTGCCAGATATGCGCTGCGGGTGTGATCGTGATCGCTGCTCACCGTTGTGCCTCTTGCAACCTGCTACGGCGCGGCGAGGGCGACGCGTTCCCGTCTCGCAGGTGCCCGAGCTCGAGCGCCAGCCGCCGATGAGCGCGATGAGAGCGCGACTTGACCGTCCCCACCGGCACTCCCACCCGCGTTGCGATCTCATCGTGGGCCAGCCCCTCGAAGTGCTGCAGGCGGACCACCTCCTGCTGCTCATCCGGCAGCTCCGACACTGCGCGGCGAACCTCCCACACATCGATGAACGGATCCAGCGCGGCCGGAGCCACGAGCGCCGGGTCATCGGGCGCGACCGACTCCAGGGGACCGGCGGTGCGAATCGCCTCGCGGCGGTAGAGGTCGATCGCGACCCGCCGCGCGATCGTGGCCAGCCACGGCCCCAGCTCGCGGCTGGCATCGAAGCCGGACGCGGCACGCCACGCCCGGACGAACGTCTGCTGGGTCGCCTCCTCGCATAGACCGCGATCCCCGAGCACCCGGGATGCGACCGCGTACACCAGCGAGCCATACGTCTGGTAGACCGCCCGTACCGCGTCAGGATCCCCATCGCGGAACCGCGCGCGGACGCGACCGTCGACGGCGGGTCTTACGACGCCAGATCGCCTACGTGCAGCACCCGGATCGACGACCGTTGTGAGGCGCCGGTAGGTCGCTCGCATCACAGACCTATCCGCGAATGGTCAGGATCTCGGTGATCGGCCAAGCAGGCCGGGCACCGACGACCAGCTCGAGGTGGTGAGCGCCGGTGACGTGAAGAACCACTGGTCCGGTATGGGGCGGCAGCCGCGCTGGCTCGGGTCCACAGACATGCACCTCTTGAAGCGCGCCGTTGCGCCCGTGGGCGAGCGCGTGAGGGCTGCGGGAGCGTGGTCGGCGCTGCTCGAGTTCCTCCTCGGTGGTTTCGAACACGAACACTTGCGGGCGCGCGGGTGCCTGGAGGTTGTCGTGATGCACCCACAGCCGCGGTCCGAGATCGTCACAGGCGATGTAGTCCTCACGGCACTGGCGGTCAAGCTGGCCTCGAAGCATCAAGCCGAAAGGGCTGGCGCCTGTGGAGCGCCATTCCGCGCGGCGGTCCAGGCGCAGAGGGTTCGCGAACGCCTCGGCGGGGTCGGCGACGTGCAGGAGCTCGAGGTACTGCTCGGACCACAGCAGTCGCCGGTTGCGCGTGCCCCGCCCTGGGTGCACCGTGCCCGCCTCCAGGAGCCATCCGTCGTGCTCCAGAAGAGCCGCCGTGTGATCCAGGTCCGCGACGATGCAGAAGACGTGATCCAGCTCAAGCATCACAGCTCTCACCCGGCTGCTGGTGGGCGCGGTGGGAGCGGTGACGCTCGTGGACCTCTTTCCAGCGCCCGCCGTCGGACGACCCCAGGCCCAGTTCGATCGACAGACCCGCGCCGGGCTCCACCAGCATCCAAGCGCCGACCGAGGTCACGGAAGTCTCCTTGCCGGCGATTCACCGTGCCGGCGCGAACGCCGGGATGAGCCCCAGCTGCTCGAGCATCAGCAGCCGGTCGAAGGCGAGGTTGAACGAGGCGTGCAGGCCGTTGCGGTAGCGCAGCACGTGGATGTAGGGAACGCTCACGGAGCGGCCGGTCGGCGGTATCTCCCCGCTCGGAGTGTGGAGCACGCCGTCGTGGGTGCCGCTGAACGTGCCTTCCTCGACGGCGATCTCGTCGATGAAGTGAACGTGGTGGACCTCGATGTGCGCGTCCGGAAACGCCTGGAGCCAACCGCCGTAGAAATCGACAAACGCCGGCTTTCCGGCGCGCCGCATGCCCGGCGCCACGACTACGACATCGTCCGCCACCACCTCGGCAAACCCGTCCATGTCGTGGGCGTTGAACGCATCGGTCCCGCGCTCGAACGCCTCTCGCATGCTCATCGTCATGTGTAGCTCCCTTCGCTCGCTGAAGTACGTGCCGAAGGGTCGCTCGTGCGGCTCGTCGTTCGCTAGAGGGTCGCCACCCTGGACTTATCTTCCTCGAGTACCCTGGAATGAGGGCCAAAGCGCCCTTGACGCGATCGCCACGGCGGCGCAGTCAATCCCGGCAGGCACCAGATCGCCATCTCGGGCTCCACGTCCTGATGCCCGACTACGAGGCCCTCGAGCAGCGCACGGCGCGCTCGGGCCGAAACCCTCCGCGACCTCCTCGGCCAGATCCGCCTCGACGTCGTCACCCCCGACGGCGGCTGCCCCTTCGACCGCGCGTCACGATCCTCGACAAGCTTGCCCTACGAAACGCCCCCGGCTGCGGACGGCGGTTCGCATTCTTGCCCGTGGCTTGCTCGCACCATGGATCGCGTCGATGCGCACGACAACTTCAGCCGCCAAGGTAGTCGGACTCGAGCACCAGATCCCTCAGCAACGACTGGTACTCGAGATGGGCTTCGTGCTCGACAGTCCGCCAGCTGATGTCCTGGCGTTCCTTGAGGTACGCGCGGTAGTCCGGCGCGCCCGGGAACTTGACGTTATCGGCAACGACCACCGAGCCGGGATGGAGCCACCCGCGTCCCAGGATCAGCTCGAGATCTGAGACGTATACGGACTTGTCGTGGTCGATGAACACGAAGTCGAGCGATCCGGCGGCGAAGCCGTGCTCTGTTTCGAGCGTCGCGATGGTCCGGCCGCCGTCGCCAAGCGTTCCGACGAGCACCGCAACGCGGTCGCTGACGCCGGCGTGCTCCAAGATACGCTGGGCGATGATCGCGTTCGCCGGGTTGAACTCGATCGACACGAGCCGCGCGGTACCCGGCATCACGCGGCACGCTCGCAGTGCGCTGTACCCGCAGTAGGTTCCGAGCTCGAGCAGCTGCGTCGGGCGAGCACGCTGGATCGCTTGGTCTAGGATCGCGCCCTTCTCGTCGCCGACGTTGATCATGAAGCTGCGCTGATAGCAGTATTCGTCGATCGCTCTGATCACGTCGTCGAGGTCCCCCTCGCGAGCGTTCTCGACCACGTAGCCGGCGAGCCGGTTCTCGCGCCCGTCGCCGACCTGCCACACGCGCATCAGCCGCGGCATCGAGAACAGCAACCGGATGAACGACCATCGCATGAACGGCATCCGCCTGCCCCCGATCTCCAGGAGGGCTCCAGACCGATGCCGCGGGCCGCTTGCCGGCGGGAGGCGAATTGGACTCTGAAGGCGTGCCTCGGTTGCGCTCCTAAGCTGCTCGTCATGCTGCGGGGGCGCTCCCTTCGTCGCGCTCTGTTTGTTCGCCAACGCCTTCATCTTGTCTCCTGATCTGCCGTCGTGCGCACCGCATTCGCTCAGTTGGGGGCGCTGTCAACGGCGCGAGTATCGCCCCCGCCCTTGGGCGCGCACATCGGCAGGATCACGGCATCTAGCCGGCCCCGGCTACGTACTTAACTTACGGGGAGCGCGGGTAATGCCGCGTGGGCGGCGAGCGCGACGCGATTTGGGCTGCCGGTCTTTGCCAGGAGCCGCTCGACGTGTTTCTCGACCGTCCGCGGAGAGAGGTAGAGCCGGGCGGCGATCTGGCGATTGGTCAGGCCTTGGGCGAGCAGTACGAGCACGTCCATTTCACGTGAGCTGACCCCCGCCCTCGCGAGCTCCGCGGGGACCGATGCGTTGCCACGACCGCGGCGAGGGACCGGCCGCCCGGCAGCGCGCAGCAGCGCCCGCGCGGCCTCGGCCGGAGCGGTAGTGCCAGCGCTGGCGAAGAACGCGATCGCAGCGCGCAGCAGCCGCTCGCCCGTCGGCGACCCTGCCACCAGCAGCCGCTCGCCCACGTGCCGGTAGGCGATGGCCCGAAACCATGGGGTCGGCTCCAGCAGTGGTTCGGCACGCCCGAGCAGCGCATCGGCGCGAGCGAGATCTCCCTCAGCGGCGACGATGAGCGCGGCTTGGGCGGCCAGGCAAAGGCCGGCGATCGTCGGCTGCCAGAGCACACACCTCGCCTCGAGTCGTTCGCGCACGGGCTCGAACCCGCTCGGATCCGCCAACGCAGCCAAGAGCACCCACAGCCCGAGGTACGGGCGCGGCTCAAGCCGCTGGCGCCACCAGAGCCCTGCCGCTCCCACCACCGCCGTCCATGCGGCATCCAGGTTCTCGTGACCCAGCGCCACCGCGGCCCGGACGTGACCGCTGATCAGCGCACAGCCACGCGCGTTGTCGCCGACGATTGGCTCTGCCTCGGCCAGCAGCCGCTCCGCTTCCTCAACGCTTCCGGTAAGGGCGGCCGCCCATGCCTGCTTGATCAGACCGGCGGCGAGCACCCACCCCAGCCGGTAGCGGCGTCCCAGCTCGACCGTGTGCCTCGCCCACGCGCGCGCTTCATCCAGCTCGAACCGCAGCACGCTCAGCATCGCGAGATCGTGCGTTGACTCCGCCGCGAGCGCCGCCATGCCGGCGCCGAGTGCCGCCTCACGCGCGAGCGCGACACGCTCCGGCGAGCCGACGCGCAGCACATCCAGGCGACCAAGCGCAGCCAGTGCCCGCGCTCGTAGCGTCGCCAGCCGCCTCTGTTCTGCGAGTGCCAGCCCCCGAGAGAACATTTCCTCGGCCCGCTGCACGTCGGCGGCGGCCGCGCTCTCACCGGCGAGCAGCCACGCCTCGCAGGCGATCGCATCATCGCTGCGCGCGGCCGCGCGCACCGCCACCGAGCGCGCGATCCGCTCGGCCTCCGTATACCGGAAGCGGCCCAACGCGATACTCGCCGCCAGCAGCTCCAGCCGCTCGCCCACCGTGGAGCCAGCGCGGCGGCGTGCCGCGTTGAGCCGCCGCTCGGCCTCATCCCAATCCAGGCGGATCAAGAACGTCTGCGCAAGCGCAAGGTGTACCCGCGCCTCCGCAGCGTCGCCGAGGAGCTCAGAAGACAGCCGCTCGCCCAGCTCCCGCGCCCGGTCGAAGCGACCCGCCGCGACCAGCGACTCGAGCAGCTCGAGCCGCACCACCCACGCAGCGCCATCGTCCGCGAGCACCAGCGCGCGCTCGAGCGCGTCGACGGCCGCGCCAAGAGCGCCATCGTCACGTGCACGCTCGCTCGCGACGCGCAGCAGCGCTACGGCGCGATCATCTCGCCCCGCAAGCTCGGCCAGCTCCACGGCCAGACCACACCACCCGCCGGGTAGCCCCGGATGGGCTGCCTCCACGGCGTCCAGCGCCGCGCCGGCGAGTGCACGCCGCTCGGGGGGCGGCGTGCGCTCAAGCACCGTGTCGCGCACCAGCGCGTGGCGAAACCGCATCTGGTCCATTCCCAGCTCGCGGTCCGGCTCCACCAGGCGAACGTCTGCGCAAGCGCGCAGGGCGGCCGACACGTCACTTCCTGACAGGCCCGTGCACGCCGAAAGCAGCGCCGTGTCGAAGCTGCGTCCCAGCACCGCCGCGGCAGCCAGCACGACTGGTCCTGGATCCGTCAGCGCCGCAACCCTCACTTCGACGCTTGCCACAAAGCTCGAGGACAAGTGGAGATCGACCCGCTCGTCCGCCCGCCACGCCTCGCCCTGCCGGCGCAGGGAACCGGCCGCGATCAGCCCCCCGAGCAACTCCTCGACGAACAGCGGCAGCCCATCCGCCGTCGCCTGCAGCAACTGGGAGACCGAACTCGGCACCGGGCCCCCCAGCCGAGCCGCAGCCAGCTTGAGCACGTCGTCCTGGGCAAGTCGTCCGAGCTCGATCCACCGCACCGCCCCCCGTCCCGCAAGCTCTCGCAACGACACCAGGGGTGCGGACGGCTCATCATCGCGCACCGTCCCCACCAACAGAAGCCGCTCTGTGACAACGTTCTCCGCCAGGTACTCCACCAGCGCAAGCGACTCGGGATCCGCCCACTGCAGGTCCTCCAACCCAAGCACAACGCCGCGCGCACCCGCGAGCAACCGGAGCAGTAGCAACACGCCCTCGGCAAGAAAGACGAGTTCCGGCGCGCTATCGCTCGTCCGCTCAAACCATCCAGGCAACATGTGCGCCAGCGCCGGCGCGAAGCTTCGCAAGCTCGCTTCCGACACCGCTCGCTCACGGAGGCCCCCGGCCAGCGCCTCCGCGAGTGCGCGAAACGGCGCCTGCCCGGCCCCCGACGCTGCCCGCCCACGCAGTACCAGCATCCCCGCGCCGCGCGCCTGCAACGACACCTCCGCCAACAACCGCGATTTCCCGACCCCGGCCTCTCCGGCCACGACGAGCGCGGATCCACCGCCATCGCGGCATCCAGCCGCAGCACGCTCGAGCACACCAAGCTCGGCCTCCCGGGCGACCAACACCCCCGGAACGAACTCCACCACGCCCGGATGATGCCACACCCCATCTCAAACGCACCAGCGCAAGATCGACTCACGTCGGGGATCGCGGTGTGACGCAGGGGCGCGTGATCTCCGAGGCCGACCTTCTGCGGCGCCGTAACGATCCGGGCCGCCCTCGCCCTCATAGAAGAACCGCCCACCCGCGGAGGGCGAGCGTAACTGCCGAGGCGGTCATCATCGACCGCGCGGAGTTGCCCGTCTACTTGAGGATCGCCGAGAAGGCAAAGCACCTCCGAGATCTCGGGATGAGCGACAAAACTATTGCCCGCACGCTTGGGGTGAGCGACGAGACAGTCGGCAAGGCGGTGAGCGTTCCGTTGTCGTCCTTTCGTCCTGACCCCGGCTTCCGAGGACCAAGGGAAATCGCACCGACAAAACGGTCAAAACCTGGCGAGGTGCAGGGCGGAGGCGGCAGCCTGCGGGCTGCCCTGCTCGGTTGAAGGTGAGGCCTGGCCTGCGATTGGGCGCGGGATTCGCGTGCCGTTGGTTATTCGCGGGCGATCATCGCTGCCGCGGCTCGCTCGAGGTCGACGTAGGGCTCGCCGCTGACATCGACCGCGACTGTTTTGATCGTGCCGCCGGTGAACGGCCAGGGCCGGTCGCCGGGGAAAGCGTCGGTGACGTTGCTGATGGCACGGCCGACCGTGAGGTCGGTGCCGGACAGGCCGAACGCCGCGGGCTGGGTCTTGATCCGTCCCTCCCCGACCTTGTTCTCGCCGTGGAAGAGGGACAGGAGGCCGGTCGAGACGCCGGGTGGGTCCTCGCCGTCCTTGACAAACGATGCGGAGAGGATTAGGTCTTCTCCGGTCGGGATGTCCTCGGTGGCGGCGATCTGTTGCTCGAGCATGCCGACGAAGTTGTAGACGTAGTGCAGCCGGTTGTCGCTGATGTAGAGGGCGTGGCCGCCGAAGTGAGAGCCCTGAGAGAACAGAACGCCGCTGGCGCCGGGGCCGCGGATGTCTATCAGGACGCCAACGATGTAGTTGCGGTTGCGGATGTTGACGGCCTGGGCCTCGGGGACGCCGGCGACGCCGGGGTAGTAGAGGTATCGACTCCGGGGGGTGGTGAGCTGGGGGCGCGGCGTGTTGAGAATCTCGACCGCGGAGCGGTCATCAAGCGGGAACGCGCCGTTGGCGCCCGCCTCGGCGAACCACAGGTTGATGAGTTCTCGCACCCTGTCGGGGTGCTCGGCCGCGAGGTCGTGCAGTTCGGCGCGATCGTGATCGACGTGGTAGAGCTCCCAGGTGTCCTCGTTGAAGTGGCTCCAGCCGCTGATCGTGGGGTGCGTGCTGACCGCTTTCCAGCCCTGGTGCCAGATCGCCCGTGAGCCCAGCATCGAGTAGAACTGGGTCTTCCGCCGACCTGGGGCGTCGGTGTCGCCGAAGCTGTAGCGCATGCTGATGCCGTCGAACGCGCTCTGGACGTGGCCCTTGATCGTCTCCGGTGACGCGACGCCCAGGCAGTCGAGGATCGTCGGCACGATGTCGATCGCGTGGTGGTACTGGTGGCGGATCTCACCCGTTGCGGTGATCGCCTTCGGCCACGAGATGATGCACGGGTCGCTGGTGCCGCCGTTGAACTCGTAGCGCTTCCACATCTTGAATGGCGTGTTGAACGCCATCGCCCAGCCGTTCGGATAGTGGTTGTAGGTCTTCGGGCTCCCGAGGTCATCGAGTAGCGCGAGGTTAGCCTCGACGTCGTCCGGCACGCCGTTGAAGAACTTGTTCTCGTTGACCGAGCCGTTCGGCCCGCCCTCGCCGCTGGCGCCGTTATCCGAGACCAGGACGATCAGTGTGTTCTCGAGCTGGTCGGTCTCTTCGAGGTAGACGAGCATGCGGCCGATCTGATCGTCGACATGGGCCAGGAAGCCCGCGTACACCTCCGCCATCCGCGCAAACAGCCGGCGCTCGTCCTCCGAGAGCGAATCCCATGGCCGCGTGGTGTCGACCTCTGGGAACGGCTGACCGTCGGGGCCAGTCCGCGTCTGCGGGGTGCCGATCGGGTTGATCGACGGCAGCTGCGTGTCCTCGGGAACCACTCCCAGCTGCTTCTGGCGGGCGAGCGTCTGCTCGCGCATCGCCTCGTACCCGGCGTCGAACCGACCCCGGTACTTCTCGATCCACTCGCGCGGAGCCTGGTGCGGCGCGTGACACGCCCCCGGCGCGTAATAAAGACAAAACGGCTTGTCCGGCGCCACCGCCTTGGCGTCCTTGATGAACTCAAGCGCCTTGTCGGTCAGATCCTCGGTCAGGTGATAGCCGTCCTCTGGCTGGCGAGGCTGCTCGACCGGGTGATTGTCATAGATCAGGTCCGGATGCCACTGATCGGTCTCGGCGCCCAGGAACCCGTAGAAGCGCTCAAACCCGCGGCCACCGGGCCAGTTGCGCCGCGTGGAGGCCAGATGCATCTCATCGGTGGGGCACAGATGCCACTTCCCCACCATGTAGGTGTTCCACCCCAGCTCGCCGAGGATCTCGGGCAGCATGCCGTTCTCGGGCGGGATCGTTCCGCTGGCATTGGGAAACCCGATCGCCGCCTCGGTGATGCACGCCATGCTATTGCGCGTGTGATTGCGACCGGTGAGCAGACAGGACCGCGTCGGCGAGCACAGCGCCGTCGTATGCCACTGGGTGTAGCGCACGCCGCGCGCGGCGATCCGATCGATGTTCGGCGTCTCCACCGGCCCGCCGTAACAGCCCATGGCCGAGAACCCGACGTCGTCGAGCACGATGTACACCACGCTCGGCGCGCCGTCCGAAGCTCTCGGCGCCTCGAACGGAGACCAGTCGGGCTCCGAGTCACGAATGTCAACGTTGATCACGCCCCTGAACGGCTTGCTCACGCGAACCTCGATTCCACGCCGGATGTCGACAACACCGACCTGCGAGCCCAGGCTCCCACGCCCCTCGCGCTCGAGCATCACCCGAACCAGATGATCCCCCACGTCCGGACAGAGCAGCGACCGTGTCCAAGGGCCGTCGCGTCGGCCAGATCACGATGCCGACCGCCCGCCGCAAGCGGCCTTAGCCAGCCGGCACAGTGCTCCGACGGCCTGGGCGAGCAGCGTCGCGCTCGTGCCGGCGCATTCTGCGGACGAAATCCATACGCCGGCACAGCCAGCATCCGTCGTCCGCGGCGTGCTCGCCCCGTTCCGAAGCGGCAGCCACAACAGATGATGCGCTCCGGCGCGGGTCCTGGAACCGGACCGAGAGCCGCCCGGAACCGAAGACCGGCAGCCGGCGGCGCTTCGAGAAGCCCGAGTCGGAGTGGATCGTCCAATAGGACGAGGAGCTGCGGAACGTCCCGGCGCAGCTGTGGGAGGCGGTGCGGGAGCGCCGCAGCAGATGCATCGCACCTGGCCGGGCGGCAACGGGAAGCGCGGCTTCTCGAAGGAGCCAGGCAGCCGGCAGGCGCACTTCCCGACCCATCTCCTCGCCGGCGCCATGGTCTGCGGCTCGTGCGGGGCCACCGTCGCCCAGGTGAGCGGCAAGAGCGGCGGCTACTACGGCTGTCTCGCAGCAACCAAGGGCGCCTGCGACAACAAGACCCTGGTCCGGCGGACGCTCGCCGAGAAGGTCATCCTCGGAGCAATCCACGAGCAGATCGCAGAGCCCGAGCAGGTCGCCTACGTCCTCCAACGCGTCGAAGATGAGATCGCCAAGCTGCGCGCGGACCTGCCAGACACGCTGAATTTCAAGGAGGCCGAGCTCGCGGCTGAGCAGCGCCGGCTCGCCAACTTAGTCGACTTCATCGGTGAAGGCCGCGGCAGCGACGCCCTTGCTGCATTCGAGGGCGATTCATCAGGTGCCTGCGGCCGGATCTTGGCCGACTCGACTGACCTCGACTTGGGGCTTGTGGCCGTCCGCTGAAAAGGCCATCAGTAGACGGTCGAGCGCACGCTCCTCGTCGGGGTGCCCGTAGAGGATCTGGACGAGCCTCCCTCCGTCCGTGTGGCCAAGCTGGACGGCAACGTCGGCTGGCCTGAGCCCGCGCTCCAGGAGGAGGGTTGCGCAGGCGTGGCGAAGCTCGTACAGGTCGACGTCGCGGCCACCGTCGGCGCGCCAGGACGCGGCAACCGGTCGCCACAGGTAGTTGAGGGAGCCCTTGCTCAGCCGCTTGCCACGCGGTGAGTGGAACACGTACGGCGAGTCGCTGCGACGTGTGACCATTCCCAGCGCCTCGAGCGCGCGGGGGGGAAGGATGATTGGCCGAGTCAGTCCGTTCTTCGGGGTCTTCTCGCCGCCCTGGCCGTCGAGGGCGCGAGAGATGACGGCTTTGCCGGTTCGCCGGATCAAGGTCTGCCCACCGCAGCGCTCCCAGCTCCCCGGGCCGCAATCCTGTGTACGCGGCGAACAGGATGATCGCCGCCATTTCGTCGCCGAAATCGCCGTGCGTGTCGCGCGCCACGCTCGCAAGGCGGTCGATCTCGGGCTCCGTAAGTGCGATCAGATCCTTCCGCCCCTTCGGCGTCTCGAGCCGAAGGTTGGTGAACGGGTTGTGCTGGCAGACGCCATCGCGGAGCGCGTCAGCCCACATCGTGCGCGCCGTGCGTGTCGTGTTCCGCGGCCACTCATTCGCCCAGGCGCGCGCCGTTGGGCGATCAACGGCAGCGAGTCGGAGGCTGCCGATGTCGCGGATGACCTGTTCGATCGCAGCCAGATCCGCGCCCATTGTTCGACGGTCATCGACGAGCCGGAGACAGGTTGGACGGTGGCATCCGCCTCCGCGAGCTTCGCTTCGCCCCGCGTGGCGAATGTGCCGAGCCAGCGGTGACGCCCATCCACCCATACCCGGACGCCGTACTTGTTGCCGCGCTTGACGATTGCCATCAGTCCCTCCTCTGCCTCAGTTGCTCCAGAGCCGCAGCCAACTGTGCCACGCGTTCCTCGAGCTCGGCGATGCGCTGGGCCTGCGGAGGCGCCGGCCTTGGCTTGCCGGCCGCGAGCCACGCCTCAACCTCGGACAGCCGGAATCGCCGTCGGGGGAACCGAGTGGTCGGCGGCTCCGAAGGCATGCCTTCCCGGACCCGCAGCTCAACCCAGCGAGTAGAGCGGCCGAGGTGTTCGGCGAGTTGCCGCTTCGTCAGCAGCTGCTCCACGGCAAGGCTCAGCTGCGTCGCGGTGCTCATGCGCGCCTTCTGCGTGATCGCACAAAACGCCAAATCAGGCATGCATCATCTCGTCCACGGCACGGCGTCAAGGAAACGTAACGGCTGACGTCGATCTGGCGGCTGGGGCACGACGTGTCTCCTGCGCTCTTGGCTGCGGACCCCCGCAGCACAATCTAAGATAACGCAATCATGTTGCTTGCGCTAATGATCCCAGACCCAATGGACGCGACGTGACCGACGCCGAGCCCGATCGGACCGACGACCCGTGGCTGAGCGTCGCCGAGATCGCCGCGGAGCTGCGAGTCAACCCTGCCACGGTCAGGTTGTGGGTTTCGCGCGGGAAGCTCAAGGCCAGACGCGCCGGCCAGCGCAAGCTGCTCGTCCAGCGGTCAGAGCTTGACCGAATGCTGGAGGCCTCAAGCCACCGGTACGACAACGTGCCGACGGCGAGCCAGAGTCCCGGTTACCCGAGGATTCCCGCTCCCCGCCGCCCCGTCCGTGTTCGCTCGTGGTCGGCCTACTCGGTGGCCAAAGCCAAGGTGCCGCCGGAAGTCATGCGTGCCGCGGTCAAGGATCTGCAGGACGCCAGCGCGATCTGGGACGCCGCCCTGGAAGCGAGCGAGAACGCCCCTCCCGACCCAGGGTTCGTCGGTCGGCTGCGCGCGATCGCCGAGGCCGCAGAACGCCAGAAGGATGCTCTTGACCGCGCTCGGGTGATCCCGGGGTTCTCGTGGAAGCCCGTCCCGGACACGGAGGACATGATCCTCTCCAACGAACTACGGCCCGGCGCCAACCGCCCCGGTCCCGAGCGCCTCTGGGACAGCTTCGACCTCACGGTCGATCGGCTGGCTCTCGCGATGGAGGGCAACTACGCGTCGCTCGTGTACGAGGAGTACATGGAGCTCGCCTTGGTACTCCGCGAGATCATTGAGGCCCTCGAACCCAGTGGTTCGAGCACCGTCGGGGGCGAGCCGGGCGGTGAGGGCACAGCCGAAGAGCAGCGACGACGGCGATGATCACCGTCTTGCGTGTGCCGTGTTACGGGCTCTGTGCCGGCAACCGCGCTCAGGTCTGGTCCGCAACCCGGTCCGCAATTCGTAGACCGCTCCGGTCCGAGCTGCGGACCATTGACAACCGCCGTCCGCCCCGCCCGCATGGGCCTTTTGCGTCTCCCCGGCTTTCTTTGTGGCAGCTGACTACCCGCCCTCCACGTAGTGGTCGTTCGGGTAGTCAGCTGCCTCGAGGCCTGGGGCTTGATCTTCGTGCGGGCGGGGCGGACGGCGATCGTGAGGTGGCAAGTCGAGGGAACGGGTTCGTGATGAGGAAGCAGGTCATCCCGGGTCCTGGGACTCTGCGAGTAGGGCAATTCATCGGCAGGCTGGGAGTCGTGTCGCTGCCAGCGGTGGAGGTCGGGCTTGACCTCGATCAACGAGTGGTTCAGCGGCATGTTGCGAAGCTCGAGGCGGCGGGCTGGCTGGTTCGGGCGCCGTGGGTTTGGGGCGAGGGATCCGTGGTGTGGCTGACCGGGATGGGCATTGAGTGTGCTGGACTCGGAGGCGCCCGCCCAGTCAAGGCGCCGCCCGCGCCGACGACCATCGCGCACAGTGTCCTCGTGGCCTGGTCGGCGGCACGAGCTGAGCGCCGTGGTCGAGTATGGAAGTCGGCCCGCGAACTCGCGGTGTACCGCGAACGCTGGGCGGTATCGATGCGCTGCGAGCGTGGCTACACGGAACAGCTGCCCGACCTCGCCGTCTGGGTGAAGCGCTCTGCCCCTCCGGTCGCAGTCATCGCGGAGAGCGCGCTATCGGCGAGTGCAGACGACGGCGGTCGCGATCACGAGTGACAGCGCCACGAGCGCTCCGAGCGCGCCGAGCCAGTTGAGCCCTACGGTGTTACGGACGCGCCCCGCGAGCGCGATGAAGGCGATCGGGATGGCCACGGACAGAAACAGGGCGACGCTGCGGAGAAGTGCCCGCTTGTCGTGACCCCGGTCGCGACGACGGTCGGCGACGGCGATCGCCGCGCCGACGCTGGCGGCCTCCCCGTCGTAGAAGACGAGCGATCGTCGGCCAAGCTGGCGCGTATGCGTCTCGCAGCCCCAGGCCATCGCGATCATGAAGGTGACCGGCAGCACCCAGGTTGTCACCCAGATCGCAAACCCGATCAGGACACTGAACGCGGTCCTGACCCGCTCCCACACGCCCTCGCGGGGCTCGGCAGTCGAGGGGGACATGAAGCCACCGAAGACCAGCAGAACGTAGACGCTGTGAACCCACAGGCGCAGGGATCGCCGGTGCGCCGGACGGCCGGGGGTCCCCGCGTCGCGGACCGTTATCAGGGCCGCCTCGGCAGATTCGACGTCCGGGTGAACACCGCGCAGGGCGAGCATCTCGGCAGCGGTTCGGAGGCGCCGCGGATCACGACCATAGAGGGCGGCAATGCGCATGGTCATTAGCGTTTCCTGCCACAGGTACGTGAGATAGCCGGGCACGAGCGCCAGAAAGAATGGGGTCCCAGAGATCGCGCCGTCGATCCGGGCGATCTGCGCCGACCGCGTGCGCAGCTCCTCGGCCAGGTGCGCGCGAGGAGTATCGGGGCGAGTGGTGAGCACGGAGCGAGCCCACTCGCTCGATGGGGCTCCGAGCCGAATGGAGGCGTACAGGGTCAGTCGCTCCGACACGTGCTCCGGGTCTCGATAGACGATCCGGAAGAGCTCGCGGGAGCCGGAGAAAACCTGGCGGACGCGGCTCCTCGGGCGCTGGGAGTCTCCCCGATCGGGCGAAGGTGAGCTGGTCTCGTCAGCTGAGGGCATCAGATGACGTCGGCGCCGCTGGGTGACCGAGCCTTGAAGGCTGCGGCGGTACCACTCCTAGAGCATCTCGCGCTCGATGGCCCTGTGAGCCATCACGGTGATGATTCACATGGGTGATTGCGCTCGGCTGAGTCGCGTTTACGTTCACCTGGGTGAACAGACCGAAGCAGCTGTTCGCCGCCTCGCTCCCGACGTAGCCTGATGCCATGACTACGGGGCAGCCTAGTGCCGCGGCGCAGGGCGGACATGACCTGACTGGAGCTGGAACAGGTGTGGGCGCGAGATCTCGTCGGACCCAAGATCACCGACGCACGTTGCGTGACAAGCGGTGTATGGCCTGGATCGTCGCGGTCGGGCTAATCGCCCTCGCCGGCTGCGGTAGCAGCAAACCGGCTTACTGCTCAGCGCTCACCAACCTCGAGAACTCGGTCAAGGGGCTGACCAGCCTGAACGCGAGTAGCGGGATCAGCGGCTTGCAATCGCAGCTCAAGAAGATCCAAAGCGATGCCACGGCGCTGGTCAACTCGGCTAAGAGCGACTTCCCGAACCAGACCAGCGCCATCAAGTCATCCGTCGACGCGCTCGCGAGCGCAGTCAAAGCGCTTCCGTCGAACCCCTCCGCCGGCCAGATCGCAACGGTCACCGGCCAGGCAACCAGCGTGGTGAACTCGGTCAAGAGCTTCTCGGACGCCAGCAGTTCGAAGTGCAGCTGAACCGGCCGGTCGCCGTCGCCGGGGCGCTCGGTAGGGACCGCGCGAACTGATGCGGGGCACTACGGCGTCGTGCTCGTGGTCGATGCAGGGCTGGTTGTCCTCTTGGTCACGGTTCTGGTCGTCGTGCCGAGTGTGGTCTGAGTCGGTGCCGTGACGGTCGTTTCGTGGGTCGTCCTCTGCGTTGTGGTGGGTTTGACGATCGTCGTGGTCTTGCTGGTTGCGACCGAGTTAGTGGGTGACGACGAAGCCGTGCTCGAGGAACCGCCTGGTTCGCTACGAGCACGACGATCACGACAATGACCGCTACGGCGATTGCGATTCCGCCTGCGATTGCCCAGGGGTTGGCGCGCGATCGGCGGCCCGGGCCGGGGGGCGGGGCCGCTCGGGGCCACGGAGCGTCTGGGTAACGGGGTGGGCCGGGAGGATAGGGGGGCTCGTCAGGTGGCTAATTGCCGCGGGGTGCTTCGCCGCCCGGTGGTTCGGTCGAGGGCGGGCCGGAGCTCTCTTTCATGCATTGCTCCTCGTGGTCGGATCAGGTCGCGCCGTCACTCTCTCGACGTCTCCCTTCGGGCATCTTCTAGCAGCTGTGCCTGGATCGCCCTGTAGACATTGCCGTGGACGTGGTCGTCGCCGATCAGCTCAACGATTCCGTCGGCTCGGAGCACCGCTAGGACCTGGGGCTTCACCCGGGCCAGACGCAGCGCGACATCGTCGACCTCCATGAGCTGGTGGATCTCAGTGAGCTTCGCCGTGCCCTGCGAGTCGACGAAGCTCACGCCCTCGAGATCGAGCACGAGCGCGCGGCGTTGCCCGCTGTCCTCGGTCAACTCGCGGACGCGATCCTCGAGCGCTTCGGCGGTCGCGAAGAATAGGCCGCCGTCGAGGCGCAGTACGGTGATCCCCGGGAATGTCTGGTCGTCGGGGTTTTCTTCGAGGTCGCGGAACACCTGCGTGCCCGCCTCGCGGCCGAGCAGCGGCATCGGCGGCCTCGTCGCGACGTAGACGAGCCAGCCGAGCGAGAGCACGACGCCGATCACTACACCCGCGAGGACTCCGGCCGACAGCACGCCGGTGATGGCCGCCACCGCGACCCAGAAATCGAAGCGCGCGACGCGATGCAGCCGGCGGAGCTCGGCGATGTCGATCATTCCGAACACCACCGCGTCGATGATCACGGCGCCCAGGACGGCCTTCGGGAGGTGGGAGAAAACCGGGGCGAGGACGATCAGGGTGGCGAGCAGGAGCGCCCCGGTGGTGAGCGACGCGACGGGCGTCCTCGCGCCCGCGGACTCGTTGAGCGAGCTGGCCGACAGGCTGGTCGACACGGGCATCCCCTGGAACACCCCCGCGCCGACGTTCGCCATCCCCTGGGCCACGGACTCCTGGTTTACGTCTATCCGGTACTGATGCCGAGCGGCAAACGCCCGCGCGTCGCCCGCGGTCTGGGAGAACCCGATCAGCAGCAACGCGACCGCGGCGATCGCTACCGTCGCATAGTGCTGCTTGACGAGCGAGAGATCGGGCAGCTGCGGGGCAGGGAGCCCGCGCGGCACGTGGCCGACGAGCGCGACGCCGTGCGCGCCGAGGTCGAACACCCCGGACGCGAGCAGTCCGCCGACCAGCAGCACCAGTGCCCCCGGGACCGCGGGCGCCAGAAAGCGCAGACCGAGGATAACGGCGAGCGCGATCACACCGACGAGCACGGTCGTCCAGTGCACGTCGCCGAGCGATCCGATCCACGCCGCGAACTCACGCCACGCGCTGTCGCCCTCCGAGGACGTGCCGGTGAGCTTCGGCAACTCCCCGATGACGACGTCCAGGGCCGCTCCGGCCAGGAACCCCGTGATGACGGCCTTCGAGAGAAACCGCGCGATCCATCCCAGCCGGAACAGCGCGAGCGCCAGGAACAAGAGTCCGGTTGCGAGCGTGATCGCCTCGACCAGCTGAGCCGCATCCTTCCCGCCGAGGCCGGTGACCAGCACTGCGCCCCCCGCGACCGCCGCGAGCGACGAGCTCGGTCCGGTGGAGATCTGCCGAGACGTGCAGAACAGCGCGTAGATGATCGCCCCCGCCGCCGCCGCGTAGAGCCCGTTCTGTAACGGGACACCGGCGATGCCGGCGTACCCGAGGTTCTTGGGCACCACCAGGGCGGTGACCGCGATCCCCGCCATCACATCCCCGCGAAGCCATCGCCGCTCGTATCGAGGTAGCCATCCCGCCGCCGGTACGACGCGCGCGAGACCCCAGCCCTTCTTCCCGTCGTGTTCGGTCCTGGCGGTCATGGCTAGTCGAGCGTTCGCGCTCGGCCCCGCGGGCGAATCCAGTCGGCGCGGGTCTGGCCGCGGAAAGCGTCGAGTGCGGCGTCGAGCGTGGGGAAGAAGTGGGCGGGGTTGAGGGGCCCGATCAGCTCGTAGCGCTCCAGCTTCGCTCGAACGGGATCCTTGAGTTCGGCGAACACGAGTGACGTGCCGGCGGCGTTGAGCTCTTCGTCGAGTTCGGCGAGCATGTCGGCGGCGGTGGTGTCGACGTCGGTGATCGGCTCCGCGGCGATGACGATCCACTGCGGGCGCGGCTCGGCGGCTGCGAGACTGCGGATCTGGTCGCGGAAGGTTCTGGCGTTGGCGAAGAACAGGGGTGCGTCGAACCGGAAGATCACCAGACGTGGCAGTTGCTCGGCGTCGGGGTACATCTGGCGGTCGTGCTGGCCCGGCATCCCGGGGACGTGGCCGAGCGTGGTCTGGTAGGGCCACCACGCCCGCCGGAAGACGTTCAGGATCGAGAGCGCGACGGCGACCGCGATGCCCTCGAGCACGCCGAGCAGCGCCACCCCGAGAAATGCGGTGATCGAGAGAAGGAACTCGACGCGACGCTGACGCCACAACCGCACGGTCCCGGGCACGTCCGCGAGCGACAGCGATGCGGCGATCACGACCGCCGCGAGCGTGGGGTTAGGGAGGTTCTTCAACAGCCCAGGCACGAGCACCAGCATCAGGACGATCAGCGCCGCTCCGACGAGACCCGTGACCTGCGTCTTGGCGCCGGCCTGCTCGGCGACCGCGGTGCGCGACCCGCTCGTGCTGACCGGGAATCCCTGGAAGAAGCCCGCGGCGACGTTCGCGGCGCCGATTCCGATCATCTCGCCGTTCCCGTTGATCTCCTGGCCGGTGCGCGCGGCGAACGCGGAGGCGGTCGAGATCGTGTCGGTCAACGCCACGAGCGCGATCCCCAACGCTCCCGCGACCAACAGCGGAAGATCCGACACGGGACTAGGAACGGTGAGCGGCGGGAGCCCCTTGGGCAGGGTCCCGACGAGCGAGACGCCGTGGTCCGCCAGATCGAATAGCGACGATGCCGCGATCGCGACGACGACTGCCACCAGCACGCCGGGGATCCGCGGCAACCATCTCCCGAGGGCGAGGATCAGCGCGAGGCTGAGCAGCCCGATCGCGATCGCGGCGCCGACGGCCTCGCCCGAGGCGAGCCCGTGCACGAACCCGTGCGCCTCGTGGATCAGGCCGTTGGCGTCCACGGAGAATCCGAACAGCTTCGGCAGCTGCCCGACCAGGATCGTGAGCGCCAAGCCGTTCATGTAGCCGATCTGGGTCGGTTTGGAGAGAAGGTCGGCTACGAACCCGAGCTTCGCGATCCCGGCCGCGATCATGACCGCGCCGACCAGCAGCGCGAGCATCGAGGCCAGGGCGATAGCGTGCTCGGGGCTACCGTTCGAACCGAGGATCGGCAGGATCGTCGCGGCGATCATCGGCCCGAGCGACGAGTCCGGGCCGAGCACCAGGATGCGCGAGGGCCCGAACACGGCATAGCCGATCAGGCACAAGATCGTCGTGTACAGGCCGGTGATCGCCGGCAGCCCCGCGAGCTCGGCGTAGGCCATCCCCTGCGGCACCAACAGCGTGGTCAGCACCACTCCCGCGATCACGTCGCGGCGCAACCACGAGCTCCTGTAACTCGCGACCGCGCGTATGCCGGGAGGCGACCACGACGCCATCTCGATCCCTCACCGGGCTTAGGACACGAGGGCCGGTTCCGCCCGGGCGCTCGAGGGAGGCGTCATCTCCGATGGGGCTCCTGACTCGCGTCGGCGTGCGATCAGCTTGCCGATCTCCCAGAGCGCCAGCAGCAGCACGGCCGCGGCGAGCGCCAGACCGAACTGCCCCACCTTGAGAGGCGTCGTGTCGAGCAGCCGGATGAACACGTCCATCTGCGTGACCATCACCGCGAGTGCGACCTCCACCAGCGCGATCCAGTTCATCCGCGCGTTGTCGAACGTCGCGCTCGTAAGCGCAGAAAGCGTGACGCTGCGGCTCTCGTACGCAGCGACGACGAGCATCAGGGCGAACGCGGTCAACCCGATCGAGGACCCGATCACGGTGCTTCCGTAGTGCTGCTTGCCGAAGTGGATGAGCACGTCGAGGACGATCGCCATGTAGAGGCCGACCAGCCCCGAGGTGCACAGCACGCCTGTCGTCATGATGGACTCGGTGCTCGGTCGCGGGCGCAGCCGCATGAGACCAGGGGTCGCGAGGTCCAGTCCGAGCGCGACGCCGAACGGAGCGCTGATGAAGAAGTGGATCCACAGAACCTGCGGCGGAGTGAAAGGCTGGCCGGCAGCGATGTTCAGCAGCGTCGCCCCAAGGAACGTGAGCACGAACGCCACGAGCGACACCAGCACGAAGCGGACGTACTTGGTCAAGTTGTCGTAGAGCTTGCGTCCCTGTTCGACCGCGTTCACGATCGTCGCGAAATTGTCGTCGGTCAGAATCATCCGACCGGCGTTCTTGGCGACCTCGGTACCACTGCCCATCGCGACACCGATGTGAGCAGCCTTGATCGAGGGCGCGTCGTTGACGCCGTCACCGGTCATCGCCACTAGCTCGCCCTTCCGCTTCAGCGTCTCAACGAGCAGCACCTCGTGCTCTGGAGCGACGCGGCCGACCACGCCGATCGAATCGATCCGCGACAGCCGCTTGGACTCGTCCAGCGCGGCGAACTCGGCGCCGAGGATAGCGTCCCCTTCGATCCCTAGCTGCTTCGCGATCGCAGCACCCGTGACCACGTCGTCGCCGGTGACCATGCGCACTCGGATATGTGCGTTCTGGGCGTCCTGTACAGCTTGCTTTGACTCGGCGCGCGGCGGGTCGACCATCGCGACGAGGCTGGTGATCTCGAGGCCGTCGACGTGGCCCAACAGGTCACCGTCGGGATCGAACGACTCGGGGTCGAGATCACAGAACCCGGCGGCCATCACGCGCAGACCGTCCTCCTCCATCCGCTGGACGTTCGCTTGTGCCTTGGCGCGCAGCTCAGCGTCCCACGGGATGCTGTGGTCAGCGGACAGCGCGCTCGCGGCGTGACTCATCACCGCGGGGGCCGCGCCCTTGACAAAGCAGCGCACGACGTCCTTGCCCGATGCGTCCGACGCCTTTGTGAACGCCGCCATCAACTTGTACGTCGGGTCGAACGGCAGCGTCGCGAGCCGCGGGTAGCGCTCACGCGTCGCGTCGGTATCGAGACCCGCCTTGTGGGCTAGCACGAGCAGCGCCCCCTCGGTCGGGTCGCCGAGGACCTTGCCGTCAACCAGCTTCGCGTCGCTAGCGACGATATACGGGAGGATGGCGCTGTCGATCGTGTCCGAGGAGCCCGCCGCGTGGTGGACCTTACCTTCCAGCTCATAGCCGGAGCCCGAGATCGTGTAACGGTCGGTCGGGTCGATGACCTCGACCGCCGTCATCTGGTTCATCGTCAGCGTCCCTGTCTTGTCCGCGTTGATCGCCGAGGTCGAACCGAGCGTCTCGACCGAAGCGAGGTCCTTGAGAACCGCGCCCCGCCGGGCGAGCTCGGCGGCGCCGAGTGACATGACGACCTGCAGTACCGTCGGCATGGCCTCCGGGATCGCCGCGATCGCCAGGGCAACTGCGCTCGTGAACACGACCGTCGAGGACTGGTCGCGCGCCGCGCCGAGCACGAACATGACGATCATCGTGGCGCCGGCGGCGGCGGCGATCCACAGCGTCAGCGTGTTGAGCTGCCTCGTGAGCGGGGTCTTCTCCTTGGCCGTGGTGGCCAGCATCCCGGCGATCTTCCCCACCTGCGTATCGCTGCCCGTCGCGCTCACGATCATGACGGCGCTGCCGTGCGTGACCGGCGTGTGCATGAACGCCATATCGGACTGATCGCCGGGAGCAAGATCCGTCCCGCTCGGCGTCTCGACCCCTTTGGAAGCTGGAACGCTCTCACCCGTCAGCGCCGACTCGTCGATCTGCAACGAGCTCGCCTGGATGATCCGCCCGTCCGCCGGCACCTCGTCCCCGGCCGCCAGCAGAACGACATCGCCAACCACCACCTCTTCGGCGGCGAGCTCGGCCTCGGACCCGTCGCGGCGTACCCGCGCGGTCGCCTTCACCATCGCCTTGAGCGCGTTCATCGCGCTCTCTGCCTTGCCCTCCTGACGCAGGCCCACGACGGCGTTGATCACCGTGATCAGAAGCAGCAGAACTCCCGTGCTCCACTCTTTGATCGCCAGTGAGACGATCGCCGCGCCGAGCAGGATCATCTGCATGTAGCTGCGGTACTGGTCGACGAACCGGCGCCAACCCGGCACCTGCTCTTCTGCGGGCAACGCGTTCGGCCCATCCCGATCAAGCAGCTCGGCGGCCCGTTGGCTGGACAACCCCACCGCCGGAACGACCTCCAGCTTCGACGTTACGTCCTCGATGGAAACGCTGTACCAGCCGTCCGCGCCCTCGGCTTGATCGACATGTGGGTGCGCAACGGTTTTCATCGTCAGACCCCGCGCTGAGCGCCGGCCTTTGCCGCCGCCCTGGCCCCGGCGGCCGGTGCTTCGCCGTCGCGACGCGCCGCCTCACCGGCCTTCGCTTCTCGGCGCTCCTGCTCGAACGGGTCAGGTGCAACGCCCTTCGGCGCCTGCGCCTCGAGCGCCTCCTTGACCTCGAGCAACACCTCACGCTGCCGCCTGTTCACCGCCGGGTATCGGGGGCCCAGCTCCATCAGCGCGTGAACGAGAACCGCTCCGGCGCCGAGTCGCGCGAACCACTTCCGATCCGCGGGAATCACGTGCCAAGGCGCCCACTCGGTGCTCGTGTGCGACAACACGTCGGAGTACGCCTTCTGATAGTCGTCCCAGCGTCCTCGCTCCGCGACATCCGCCGGGGAGAACTTCCAGTTGTGATCGCCGAGGTCGATCCGTCGCAACAGGCGGCATCGCTGCTCCTCCTTGGAGATGTTCAAAAACAGCTTCACGATGCGGAACCCGTTCTCGCTCAGATAGCGCTCCCAGTCGTTGATCTCGCGGTAGCGCCGCCGCCACACGTCGCCCTTATTCGCCGCCTTGGGAAGCTTCTCGCGGTCGAGGTACTCGCGATGGACGCGGACCACCAGGACCTCCTCGTAATGCGAGCGATTGAAGATCCCGATCTCCCCGCGCGCGGGCAGGCGCTGCGCGTAGCGCCACATGAAGTCGTGGTCGAGCTCTTCGACCGACGGAACCTTGAAACCATGGACCGCGACACCCTGCGGATTAACGCCGCTCATCACGTGGCGGATCGTTCCGTCCTTCCCCGCCGTGTCCATCGCCTGCAGCACGACCAAGACGCCCCACGTGTCCTGGGCGGCCAACCGCGCCTGGTACTCGGCCAGTAGCCGCACCCCCTCCTTGAGCAAGGCGACCCCCGCCTTCTTCTTCTTCACCCCCGCCTTGAACGAGGGATCGAAGTCCTTGCCGAGCCTGACTTTCGACCCCGGCTTCACCCGGAAGGGCTCGATCAACTCCGCCACGCGCATCTGCCTCTTATCAGCCATCGTCCGCTCCGTTCCGATCGCGGCGGCGCTCCCCTCAGGTGGCGAGGATCTCACCAGCGCTTCGCCGCAGCGAGGCAGAGCCCCATCAATCACCTAGGTGAATGCGATCCCGATCGGCGCTCCTCGAGGCGATCATGTACCGCAATGCAAGCCGATCGGCCTCGCGGTGATAACGGAAAGCCGCTCATGGCCCGCGCCGCGCGGATCCTCGCTTGGCTGGCCGGGGTGGCGCTGGTTCTGTTCGTCTTGGATCTGCTGGGAGTCCCCGTCGGAGATTGGATCCGCCAGCTCTTCAAGGAGGTGCGCGCGGTGCCGCCCTCCGCGATTGTCGGCGGCGTGGTGCTCGAGACGCTTCAGACCGGATTCGCCGCGCTGGCGTGGCTGACGATCCTGCGCGCCGCCTTCCCGGACGCCGCGCTCCCATTCCGTCCGGTGCTGGCGTCGTACGCGGTCGCGGTCGCGCTGAATGGCTTCCTGCCGGCGAATGTCGGCACGCTCGTGATGATGCTGATGTTCGTGACCCTGATCGCGGGAGCGACCTTCGCCGCGGTGTTCTCCGGCTTCATCGTTCAGAAGATCCCGTTCACCGTGCTCATCATCGCGGTTTACGTGTATCTGTTTGCGACGGTGCCCGGGTCGCTCTCGCTCGAGTTGGGCTTCCTGTCCGAGCATCCCGTTCTGAGCGGCGTCATCGTCGTTGGTGCGCTGGTACTGATCGTCCTCGTCTGCCGCTACTTCTGGCGGCGTGCCGTGAAGCTGCGCAACGAGCTCAAGAACGGGGGGGCTGTCCTCGGCCGGCCCGGGCGGTTCATGGTCGGGGTAGCGCTGCCGGAGGTCGCGAGCTTCACCGCGCGCCTGGCGATCGTCGCGGTGTTCCTCGCTGCCTTCTCGATCCCGGTGACCTTTCACTCCGTGCTCGCCGTCACCGGCGCGAACTCGGTCTCCAGCAGCCTGTCCTTCACCCCGGGGGGAGTGGGCGTGACACAAGCGCTGAACGTCGTCGTGCTCGAGAGCACGACGAGCGCGAGTAACGCGACCGCATATTCCGTCTCCCAGCAGTTGATCGTGTCGGCGTGGGACGTCCTGTTCGCGATCGTGCTCGTTGCTTGGGTGTTCGGCTGGTCTGGCGGAAAGGAGCTGGTCAAGCAGTCATACGCCGGCGCAGAGGTGAAGCGCCGAGAGCTCAAGGCGCAGCGGGAGGCGCGCCGCTCGGCAGACAGACGCCGCTGGCGGATCCGTCGCTGCCCTACGCGGAGAGAGACGCTCCCGCCCGCATCTGTGAACGATTCGCGTTCACCTGGGTGAATAAGCGTCGCCCGCGAGGGGTCCGCCCGCCGCCGTCGTAGCCTTGCCGACATTCCGCTACCAGAAGGAGTCGACCGTGAACGAGGTTAGAGGTCCCGCACGAGCCGTGTTTGCCGCCGTGCTGCTGATGGTCGGCGGCGTGCTCAACATCATCTACGGCATCGCCGCGATCGGGAACTCGAGCTTTTTCGTGCACAACACCCACTACGTGTTCGGGAGTCTCAAGAGCTGGGGCTGGGTCACCCTGATCCTCGGGATCCTGGAGGTCCTCGCGTCGGTGTCGTTGTTCCGGGCGGGCGCGTTCGGGCGGTACTTCGCCATCGCTGTCGGCGCACTCGTCGCGATAGATGCCTTGCTCGAGATTCCGGCGTACCCGTTCTGGTCGCTGGCGGTGTTCGGGCTGAGCCTGTGGATCATTTACGGGCTGACGGTCGGGGGAGCGCGCGAGGACCGATGGGGAGAGGCGGGACCATCGGCAGGCCCGACGATGGCGCCGCAGGGTCCCCGACCGCCGATGTGAGCGCATGAGCGGAGTGCCTCGCACGAGGACGCTCGCTTAGGCAGGACCATGACCGCGACGAGCAGCCGGAGGTTGTGGGCGTCCCTGGCCTTGCTGCTCACAATCGGGGCAGCCGCGCTTGCGATCGTCCTGGCGGTCGGCGGCTTTCCCCGCGGCTTGTCGGTGCTCCTGTGCGTGGCGCTTGCCGGCCTGGCCGCGTGGTACGCCGTGCGCCAGCGCGGTGCTCCGCGAATCTTGTGGGCCGTTGCTGGTTGTCTCTTGCTGGCCGGGGCAGTCGCGCTCGTCGTCCTCGAGGGAAGGCCGCTTCTTGACGCGGTCGTCCTAGGCGGCTTGGTGGGTGCCTTGGGCGCGGCGCGCAACGCTTTCCGGGTTCACGTCGAGCTTCCGCGGGCGGTCCCGCCGCGCCACCCGGTGCTGTTCTACAACCCGCTCTCCGGTGGCGGCAAGGCCGAACGCTTCCACCTCGCGGACGAGTCGAGGCGCCGCGGCATCGAGCCGATCGAGTTGCACCGCGGCGACGATCTCGAAGAACTCGTTCGCGCCGCGGTGGGTCGAGGCGCGGACGGGTTGGCGATGGCCGGCGGGGACGGATCGCAGGCGATCGTCGCGATGATCGCCGCCGAGCACGACCTGCCCTACGCGTGCATCCCAGCCGGCACGCGTAACCACTTCGCGCTCGATCTTGGCGTCGACCGCGACGACGTCGTCGGTGCCTTGGAGGCCTTTGTTCGTGGGGGCGAAAGGCGGGTCGACCTCGCAGAGGTCAACGGCCGCGTGTTCGTCAACAACGTCTCCCTCGGCCTGTATGCGGAAGCGGTTCAGCGCGCGGGCTACCGGGAGGCCAAGATCCGTACGCTCCTCGACACCGTCCCCGACTCGCTAGGGCCCGACGCACAGCCACCGCACCTGCGGTGGAATGGGCCGAGCAGCGACGAGTCGGGCGCCGCCGTCCTCGTTTCCAACAACAGCTACCGGTTGGGACGGGCGTTGGGCTCGGGGACCCGACCACGACTCGACCGCGGGCAGCTCGGCATCGCGGTGCTGGGGTCAGCGACCGGGCACCGCGACGGCGCCCGCACAACCGCGCTGAGCATCCGGGAGTGGTCAACGCAGACATTCGAGATCGATTCCGATCAGCCAGTGCCCGCCGGGATCGACGGCGAGGCGACGGTGCTCGATCCACCGCTTCGGTTTCGCATCCGCGCCGGGGCTTTGCGAGTGCGAATCGCTCCGCACCACGCCGGGGCGTCGCCTTCGGCGATCGAGCCAGACTCACCGCTAGCGGTGATCGGAGCGCTCGCGAAGTTCGCGCTGGGCCGCACGATCACTCCATCTGCGACGTGATCGAGAGACGGTCTGGGACATATCCCGGTACAGCGATCGCGACGGCAAGGACGAACGACTTCGTGACTCGTGGACTCCGCATCCCCGAATCGCTGGCAGGGCTTCCACTCACAAGCCAGGCGCTCGCGTACGCCGAACGCGTGCACGCAGGCCAGCGGCGCCGAGCGGACGGCGCCCCGTTCATCGTGCACCCGGTCGAGGTCGCCTGCCTGCTCTACGACGCCGGTGCGCCCGACCACGTGATCGCCGCGGGCGTCCTGCACGACGTCCTCGAGAAGACCGACGCCGATGCTGGTGATCTGCGGGAGCGCTTCGGTTCGTCAGTCGCGACGCTCGTGCTCGCCGTGACCGAAGACGAGTGCATCGTCGGCTACACGGAACGCAAGGCGGCGCTTCGCCAGCACGTCGCAGAGGCAGGTCGCGAGGCGCTCATGGTCTTCGCCGCCGATAAGGTCTCAAAGGTTCGCGAGCTGCGTCTCGAGAGTGTTCGGAGGCGCCAGCAGCCTGCGCCAGCCTCTCGCGAGCGCGCCCGCCGGTTTACTCACTACCGTCGCTCCCTGAGACTCCTCGAGGAATGCCTGACCGGCTCGCCGCTCGTCGGAGATCTGCGTACGGAGCTCGAGCGCGCGGCCGCAGATCGCTAGTGGCCGCCGGGTTTAGTTCGGCCACGCACCGTTCGTGGCCTGCCTCAGATTCGCGTTCACCCAGGTGAATCGGCACGGAGCGCCGGACATCTGTCCCCGGCCGACGTAGGCTCCCGCCAGGACGGTCAGTTCAGCCGACCGCCGCCTCGCAGGTTCGAGCCGACGCGAGCGCCGGATCGACCCGGACCGACGGTGCGGCTTCGGCAATCCAACCGGAAGGAGAAGTGCGTAGTGGCAACGCTAGTTGCGATTGGCTATCCGGATCAGGGAACCGCCGAGCAGGCGCGCGCCACGGCGGCCCGGCTCGAGTCCGAGCTCGTCATCCAGGCCGACCAGGTCGCCTCGATCTCGCGGGATCTGGAGGGCAAGTATCACGTCCACACGTCGCACGGCGGCGCGTCTGCCGGCGCCGGTGCCTGGTGGGGCGGCTTTTGGGGCTTCCTGTTCGGACTCCTCTTCTTCATCCCATTCCTCGGCCTGGCAATGGGCGCTGGGATGGGGGCCCTGTTCGGCCACTTCGGCGAGAAGGGAATCGACAAGGCCTTCCAGGAGCAGGTGCGGGAGCATCTGAAGCCCGGCACGTCGGCGCTGTTCATGGTGATCGAGCAGGCGACGCCGGACAAGGCGATTGCCGCCCTGCAGCAGTACGGCGGCACCGTGATCAAGACCTCGCTCTCAGAAGAGGACACCAAGAAGCTGCAGGAAGCTCTGCAGCCGCAAACGCCGGCCGCCGCCGGTTCGTAGCACCGGCGACGTGAGCCGCAGCTGCCGGCCATGCGGGCCGGCAGCTGCAACGGTCGATCGAAAGGAACATCAGATGGCTGTCGTTGGAGCAGAAACTCATCAGAAGCTGTCGGGGATCTCGGCAGGCGACGTCGACGTTCTCGAACAGGCGGTGGGGCTGCGCGAGCTCAACCGCGAGGGCAGCGGCTTGGACGGACGCACGTTCGCGCTCGTGAAGATCGCGACGCTGATCGCACTCGATGCCCCGCCGGCGTCCTACGCGTGGCAGGTCGCCAACGCGCTGGAGGAGGGAGTAACGCCCGAGGACCTCATCGGCGTGCTGCGGGCGGTCGCGCCGCAGGTCGGCGGCCCGCGGATCATCGCGGCGGCCCCGGAGATGATGCTCGCGCTCGGGCTGGCGCTCCCCGAGGAAGGGCAGGCCTAGCGATGCCGCTGTTCAGACGCCGTCCCCTGCTGCGCGCAGCCGCCGTGGGTGGAGGCGCGTACCTGGCGGGCAAGCATCGGGAACGGAGGCAGGAGGAGGAGCAGCAACAGGCCTACTCCCAGGGGCAGCAAGCTGCCATGACCGCCGCCCCGACCACCCCTGCCGCGAGCGGGATCACGTCCGAGGACACCGAGCGCCTGGCCGAGCTGGGCAAGCTGCACGAGCAGGGAGTCCTCACCGACGAAGAGTTCTCGCAGCAGAAGGCCCGGATCCTCGGCAGCGGTTGACCGGTCTCGCGCCCGCAACGACCGCCGCACTAGCGCGAACCGGGCCAGCTACGCTGCCGCCACGGCGATCAAAAGGCACCCCAGAGCGATCGAGCGAGAGTGCCTTCCGGCCGACCTCGGTCTTCGCGTGCCGGACCCATCTCATCACGACGCTCATCACCGTCGTGGCCAACGTTGTCCTACTCGTTCTGGCCTGGCTCGGCATGCAGGTCCACGCGGGCAGCTCCTTCACCCAGGCCGCCTACTTCCTGCAGAACCACGCTGCCGCCATCTACACCAAGTTGACGTCGGTCGGCGTCGGCCCCCAGGCATTTGCGGTCATGCTCTCCGATCCGATCACGAAGGTCGTCATCGCGGTCGGCTTTCTGGGGTGGCTGCTGCCGGGCCCATCGTCTAGTGCCTGGGGGCGTCGCGCGTCCTGTTTGCGCTCTCGTTCGAGCGGCTCCTTCCGAAGTGGGCGGCGAGTGTGACTCCGCGGAGGCGCGGCCCGCTTCCGGCGCTGCTGGTCACAGTCCTGATCAGCGAGGCTTTGTTGGCTCTGATCGTCTAGAGCCAGGGATTCGCTCAGGCATTCCGCAACGCCAACCTGATCGCCCTGCTGCTCTCGACCTGGGCCTGCCTGGCCGCCGTGGCGCTGCGTTTCCGACGCCGTGATCTCTACGACGCATTTCCCAAGGTGATCCATGGTTCATGGCGGGGGCTACCCCCGATCGTGTTCGTCGCGACCGCGGGGCTGCTCTTTTGCGGCACCGGTACGTATCTCGCTCTTACCCAGGCCAGTATTCCGGTGGCTATACGACGGTATCGGTGATCTCTCTCGGGATCATGGTTCTGGCGGGTCCTGCCTTGTATCTGGTGGCCCGGTACATCCGGGGCCGACAAGGTATCGACGTTTCGCGGCTGGCGCGGGAACTGCCCCCAGAATGACGCGTCCGACCTAGACGAGAGGCTCCAGCAAGGGGCGGTCGCGCACCCTGGCATGTGCCGAGATCGATGCCGTGGTGGCGGGGCACCACGTGGGCTGCAGAGGCCTCGTCCTCGCTCCCGTTTTCGGTGTTCGCTAAGCTCTTACCGCGGCCGGAGTGCACGCGCGTGGGTTTTGTGTGCGCGTGGGTCTGCCAAAAGTGATGAGCCATGGGGCCGTTGAATCAACCCACCGGGATGGCCGCGTCGGATTGTGGCCGCAAGCGGGGGATATGAGCGCAAGCGCGCATGCCCGGAGACTGGCCCATCTCACGCACGTTTGACGACGAGGATGTGCCGCTCGCCGAGGCGAAGCTGGCAGCTCCGCGCCAGCGCTCCGGGATGGTGGCTCGGCGGCATGTCCTGCGAGCGCTCGACGCGGGCGAGGAAGCGGCGCTGACGCTCGTCGCGGCGCCGGCCGGTTATGGCAAGACGACCGCTGTGCGGGCGTGGTGCGCTGGCGTAGGCGCTCCGCTTGCGTGGGTAACGCTCGATGCCGGGGACAACGACCCGGTCCGGTTGTGGAGGTACGTCGCAACTGCGGTCGATCGCATCCGTCAGGGTCTGGGACGCCGGGCGCTGCGGCGGCTGAGGTTGGCTGGGGGGGCGATCGAGAATCCCGTCGACGAGCTAATGAACGGGATGGCGGATTTCGAGGAGAGGCTGGTGCTGGTCCTCGATGACGTTCACGCGGTGACCGACAGCGAGTGCCTGGCATCGATCGACTATGCCCTGGAGCATCTCCCGGCGAATGTCCGCCTGATCATGCTGACGCGCATCGACCCGGCGCTCGGGCTCGCGCAGCTGCGTGCGCGTGGCGCTCTGGCGGAGCTGCGGGCGCGCGAGCTGGCGTTCTCGGTGGAGGAAGCGCGTGAACTGATCATCGAGCGTGCCGGGATCGATCTCGAGGCCGAGGAGGTCGAGCTGCTGCGCGAGCGGACCGAGGGGTGGCCCGCTGCGCTGTTCCTTGCCGCCTACTGGCTCCGCGGCGTTGACGATCCCCATCTGGCGGCGCGGGAGTTCCGAGGCGACCATCGCTTCGTCGCCGACTATCTCAGCCGCGAGGTGATCGGCTCCCTGGACGATGACACTCGCTGGCTCCTCCTACGGGCCTCGGTACTGGGCCGGTTCACCGCCCCGTTGTGCGACGCGGTTTTCGGCCGCTCGGACTCCGCCTCGGTGCTGGTGGAGCTGGAACGCTCGAATTTCTTCCTCGTCCGGCTGGAGCACGAGGGGTGGTTTCGCGTCCACCCGCTGTTCGCGGAGTTCGCCGGGTTTGAGCTGGCCTCGCTCGATCCGGGCGCCGCGACGGAGATCCATCGTCGCGCCGCCGGCTGGCTGCTCTCGCACGGACTGCCGGTCGAGACGGTCGAGCACGCTGCCGCCGCCGGCGACCACGGGTTCGTCGCTGAGCTGCTGGTCGACTATCACCTCGCGTTGATCCGGACCGGCGGCGCGCGGACGCTGCTTCGCTGGGTGCACACACTGCCGGAGGAAGAGCTCGTCGAGCATCCATCGCTGGCGGTCAGCGCGGCGACCGCCGCCACGATGATTGGCGAAGCCACGTTGACGCGACGGCGGCTTCTCCGGCTCGCGGGTCGCGCCCGGTTTGAGCGTCCAGAGCGCTTCACTCCGTATGTTCGGTGTGTTGCGGCCATGGTGAGCGCCGCCTCGCTCGACGGTGATGTCGGCCAGGCCTTGCTGCAGGGACGGCTGGCGGTCTCCCTCGCAAAGACCGACGCAGACCAGGCCCTGGTGGCGGCGCTGGCGGGCTTAGCGCGTGCGCTGTATTTCTCCGGTGCGCTCGACGAGGCGTGGGCGGTGGCGATGCGGGCGGTTGAGCATCCGGATATCGACCGCCGGCCCCCCGGCCACGCTGTCGCTCGCACGACGCTCGCGCTCGTGGCCGCCGAACGGGGGTGGCTTGCGTCCGCTCGAGCCCACGCCGAGAAGGCGAAGTCCCTCGTCGGCGGCGTCGCCAGCAGCCGGAGCTGGCTCGGAGCGAACGCCTCGGCAGCGCTTGGCCAGGTGTTCGCGGGAGAGGGGAACCTCAGCGACGCCGAGCGCGAGCTCGCCCAAGCCGAGCACTTCTTCCGCGACGAGGTAGCGACCGTCGATCACGCCTGGATACTGGTTCTGCTCGCGCGGATCCGTTGCCAGCGTGGGCACCTCGAGGAGGCCGAGGCGGCGCTACGGTCGGCGCGCGAGTCGATCGCCGAGCTCGAAGATGCCGGCCGAGTTCCGGCGCTCGCGTCTGAGGTCGAGCGAGAACTCGAGCAGCAGAAGGCGCGCGCCGGAGGCGGCGAGCTCCTCGAGGCGCCCAGCGAAGCGGAGCTCACGGTCCTGCGCCTACTGGCTTCCGATCTCTCGGCTCGACAAATCGGAGGCGAGCTGTTTCTTTCGGCAAACACCATCCGATCGCATACGCGGTCCATTTACCGGAAGCTCGGCGTCAACTCGCGGGCGGATGCCGTCGCTCGCGCTGACGTGCTAGGCCTTCTCGGGCAAGCACAATCACCCATGTGAATCCTCCCACGGCGGCTCACAGACCGCTCGAGCGCGCCATGCTGTGGCGGTGTCTGTTCGGGAGTATCGCCTCACGGTCGAAGGCGAGCTCAGCGACCGCGTGGCGGCCGCGTTCGCGGGCATGACCCTCACGCGTATGCGCGGAAACACGGTGCTCGAGGGTCCCGTCAGGGACCAGGCTGAGCTCCAAGGGATCCTCCAGCGGGTGTCTAGCCTCGGGCTCACGCTGCTCAGCGCGGCCGCGGTAGACGAACCCGACGAGCTCTGACGACAACCGCCTACTGACGGGCGCCCGCCGCAGCGGGGTCGGCCGGGAGCAGCACAGCTGCCGCGAGACCAACTAGAGCGAGGGCGGCAAGGGCGGCCATTGCCAGGAGATAGGGCGTGTTCTTGTTGCCGCTGGCGAGGTCCGCGACAAGGATCGTGCCGGCGATCGCGGTGCCTAGCGAGGAGCCGAGGTTCGAGACGCTGCGCGAGAGGCCCGAGATCTCGCCCTGTCTGGATTCGGGGAATGCGGACTGCACGACGTTGACGGACGGGGTCAACATAACGCCGAGGCCGAGGCCGATCACCAGCAGCCCGGGCACGAACGCCCAGATGTGAGACGAGAGGCTGACGAAGCCGAGTAGGAGTCCCACGCCGACGATCGTGACGATGAAGCCCGCGCGGATCAGGGTCCTTTGCTCGCGCCTCTTGGCGAGACGCTCCTGACCAAGCGACGACACCAGGATCCCGACCGTCGCTGCCGTGAAGATGACGCCGGTCTTGATCGCGCTGAACCCGCGCTCGGTCTGGAGGAACACCGAGACCGTGAAGGTGATCCCCATCAGGAGCAGCCACTGGATGTTCTGGGTCACGAGCCCGAGATTCGAGATCCGGTTGCGGAACAAGCTGGTCGAGAGCAACGGCTCCTTGTTCGCTCGTTCGTCGGCGCGGATGTGAAGAAAGAACCCGAGCAGAAACGCCGCGCCGAGTACGACGAAGATGGCCAGCAGCGTGTTGTTGTCGCCGGCTTGCAGGATCCCGATCACGAGGAACGACATGCCGGCCGCCGACAGGACGGCTCCGACCGTGTCGAATCGGCGCGTCGGGTCGGGCTCGAGCGGGTCGGTGAGCTTGAGGCTCAGGTAGATGATCGCGGCGACGACTGCGGCTTGGAGCAGGAACGAGGCTCGCCAGCTGATCGTGGTCGTGATCAGACCCCCGATCAGCGGTCCGGCGGCGGCGCCGATGCCGCCCATGCCGCTGATTGCGCCGAACGCGCGCGCCCGGGACTCGACGTCGCTGAAGGCCAGCGTCGCGAGGATGTAAATCGGAGGGATCATCAGCGCCGAGCCGACACCCGCGAAGACCGAGTAGCCGACGATGAGGACGCCCAGGCCCGGCGCGAGCGCGGCGATCACAGCTCCCACCCCGAACAAGGTCAGACCCCTGAGCAAGCATCGCTTGCGCCCCCACCGATCGGTGAGCTTGCTGCCCGGGATCATGAGCGCCGCCATGCACAGCAGAAACAGCGTGATCGCCGTTTGCACGCCGTGGATGGTCGTATCGAGATCCTTGCTGATGTTGTTGATCGCGACGTTCATGTTCGAGCCCGCGAAGCTCGCGATGAACTGGGTCAGCGCGAGAGGTAGGAGCATCTTGCGCCGCGACGCACGAGCGCTTGCCCCGGCCAAGCGGTCAATCTCCGGTGCTGTGCTGTCAGCCATGTCGCGCCGCTTCCTCGGCATCCGAGATCGCGTATGCGGCTCCGATCAGCGTGAGGTGGCTGAAGGCCTGGGGGAAGTTTCCGACCTGCCGGCCGCGAGCCACATCGTATTCCTCGGATAGGAGGCCGAGATCGTTCGTCAGTCCTGTCAGCCGCTCGAATAGCGCGCGGGCTTCGTTTATGCGCCCGTTGAGCGCGAGTGCGCTGACGAGCCAGAACGAGCAGGCAAGGAACTGCCCTTCGTCGCCCGGGAGCCCATCGTCGGTGTCGGCGGTTGAGTAACGGGAGACGAAGCCGTCTCGGCCGAGCTCGCGCGTGATCGCGTCGATCGTCCCGGTAACGCGCTCGTCGGTCCCGGGCAAAAACCCCACCAGCGGGATGTTCAGCACGCTGGCGTCGAGCTCCTTTGACCCGTAGTACTGCGTAAACGTCCGACGCTCACGGTCATAACCGTTATCGCACACCTCGTCGTGGATCTCGTCGCGAATCCCTTTCCAACGGTCAAGCGGCGCCTCCAGACCAAACTGCTCTGCGAGCCTGACCGCGCGGTCGAACACCACCCACGCCATCACCTTGGAATAGGTGAAGTGTTGTCGCGGTCCGCGGGTCTCCCAGATCCCGTCATCGGGCTCACGCCAGATCGTCTCGACGTGCTCCACGATCCGGCGCCAGCGCGGCCAGAGGCGATGCTCGATGCGCCCCAGCTTCTCGGCGCCGAGGAAGCCGACGCCAACCACCTCGCCGTAGACGTCGAGCTGGAACTGCTCCGAAGCAGCATTGCCTACGCGAACTGGCTTGGAGCCTTCATAGCCGGGTAGCTCGTCGAGCTCGAACTCGGTCAAGCGCCGCTCACCCCCGAGCCCGTACATGATCTGGATCTTGGTCGGGTCGCCGGTCCCGACCCGCAGCAGAAAGTCGCGGAAACCGAACGCCTCGTCGGTGTACCCGGCCTCCAGCAACGCCTGCAGAGCCAGCACCGAATCGCGCAGCCAGCAGAAGCGATAATCCCAGTTGCGCACGCCGCCAACGTCCTCCGGCAGCGACGTGGTCGGCGCCGCGATGACCGCGCCGGTCGTCTCCGAGGTCATCGCCTTGAGCGCGATCAGCGACGTCAGCACCTCGTCCCGATACGCCCCCCGATACCCGCAGCGTCCGCTCCACTCCTGCCACCACGCCTCGGTGCGCGCGAGCGCCGAGTCGGCATCCTCCACCAGCGGTGCTTCGTCGTAAGACAAATGCCAGGTCAGCACCATCCGCTCGCGGGCTCCCGCGACCACGTCGAACCCGGAACGCACTTGACCGTCCTCCACCTGGATCGGGAGCTGAGTCGTGAGTCGAAACGCGTCCGGCCCCGCGGTCACGATGGCGCCGTCGGGCGCGGGCTCGATCCAGGGCACGATCGATCCGTAGTCGGGGCGCAGCGAGAACTCCATCCGCATCGGCACCCGGCCGCGCACGCCCTCGACGATCCGCATCAGCCGCGGCGGGCCGGCAGCCCGCCGCGGCATGAAGTCGATCACCCGAACCGCTCCCTCAGCCGTCTCGAACTCGTTCTCGAGCACGAGCGTCCCGGGCCGGTAACGGCGAGAGCTCGACCGTCCCGGCTCGGCCGGCGCCAGGCGCCAGTACCCGTGCCGCTCATCCCCGACCAGAGCCGAGAAGCAAGACGGCGAATCAAAACGGGGCAAGCAGAGCCAGTCCACCGATCCGTCGCGACCGACCAGAGCGGCGGTCTGCATATCGCCAATCAACCCATAGTCCTCGATGCGCAAAGCGGCCTCCCGCGTTGTGTTCTCCGGTCCGGATGATCAGACCGTCACCGCCGCCTTCGGCGGCAGCTTCACTCTGAATGGCCGCAGTTGGTCATCCCCCTCGCCGGCCACTCCGTAGCTTCCCTCCGGCACCTCGTTCCAGGCGCCGGGAAGGTCGCCGATCGGCTCTGAGAGGATGACGCGCGCGTCGTCGGAGAGCTGGTGCAAGATCCTTCGGTCGGGGTAGAGGTGTCGGAGCGTGCGGACATCGCGTGAGAAGAAGAGCGAGCGCGACCTGCCCTCGCTCGAGTAGCGAAACGCCCACAGGCGTTCGCCGTCGCTCGTGGCGATCGTGCCCTGGAACGGGTACTTGACGCCGCGCTGTTCCCCGCTCATTTCAACAACGCCGATCGCTTGCGCGACGGCATCCGGCGGATCGTCTTCGAGTCCGAGGGTCAGGGCCAAGTAGAACATCACCTCGGTGTCCGTTTGTCCCTTGATCTCGGGATACAGCGACGCGTCGATCGCGAGCACGAGGTCGCGCTTGATCGCGGCGAAGTCAGCGATGAATCCGTTGTGCATGAACAGCCAGCGGCCGTGGCGGAACGGGTGACAGTTCGTCTGCTGCACCGCAGACCCGATCGCGGCCCGGATGTGCGCGAAGAACAGGTGCGAACGTACATGACCGGCGAGCTCGCGGAGGTTCTCGTCGTTCCACGCCGGCTCGATACTGCGGAACACACCGGGGGTTGGTTCTGCGTCATACCAGCCGACGCCGAACCCATCCCCGTTGGTGGTCTCGGCTCCAAGCCGCGAGTGCAGGCTCTGGTCGATAAGTGAATGCGCGGGCGTGTAGAGCGCGTCTTGAATCAGGACCGGCGAGCCGGTGTAAGCGAGCCAGCGACACATCGGTCGCTCCTTTCGGTCTCGGGTCCTTCGGGACCCGGGTTCTGCGGATCAACAAACCGCTCCTTGGCGCGCGGACGGAGTCGGGCTGGTCGCGCCGGATCTGCCGCTCCAGGGGGCAAACCGCTGGGTGAGCGTCGACAGCAGTCCTGGGAGCCCGGCCTCGCGGGCCCAGGTGCGTTGGCGGTCCGCTCCATTGGCAACCGCGAGCCGTCTGACCCGCTCTAGCTCAACCGACGCGACATCGTCGGCATGAGCACGGCAGCTCGCCAGAAGCGGCTCCAGGAGCGCCCGGACCGGCACGAGTTCAGGCTCTGCGGGGTCGATCAACCGGGCGTCCAGTCCGTCCCGTGCCGCGAGGAAGCGGTTCTCCGCCACTGCTTCTTGACGGCCCGCGTTGGCGGGCCATTCGCCCTCGAGCACCAACCGCGCGAGCGACTGGACCAGCGCGATCAGGGCCGCGTTATCCGCGACGGTCGTCTGTGCGTCCATCACCCGGACCTCAACCGTTCCCAGCGCCGGCTGCAGGCGTACGTCCCACCAGAGAAAGCTCGGGTCCGGGAGCGCACCGGGGGCAATCAGCTCGTCGACCGACCGGACATAGTCCGCGTAATCCGAAAACGGCCGGGCGGTACCGGTACGCGGGAAGCCCTGAAAGATGACCGTGCGGGCGGAAGCGAAGCCGCTGTCGCGCCCCTGGCAAAACGGCGAGTTCGCCGACAGTGCAAGCAGCACCGGCACGGCGGGCCGCAGGCCGTTCAGGAGACGAACCGCGTCTTCTGGGTCGGGAACACCGATGTGCACGTGCATCGCGAGCGTCGGGTCGCGCCGCGCGAGTGCTCGCATCGAGTCGGCGATCATCCGGTAGCGCTCTGAGCCGGCGACCAGGGTCTCGGTCGGGGCTTCGCGCGGATACGTACCGGCTACGGCCGCGCGCAGGCCCATCGCGAGCAGCTCGCGATCGAGTTGGGCGCGCAGGGTCGCGAGCTCGGCAACCACCGCGCCGACATCAGAATGGATGCCTGTCTTCAGTTCGATGACGGCGGCGTGCGTCTCCGGTGCCGTTTGGACCGACAACCCTTCCGAGAGTCGCGCGAGCACCGAATCGCTCGACTGCGCTAGCGAGCGATCCGACTGGTGCAGAAGCATGACCTCTTCCTCGACCCCGATTGTGTACCGCCGCCCGTGGGCGCCATTCCAGCGCGCCCACATGGGCTGACCAGCACAAGCTTGGTCGGCGCGCCGGTGGGCCCGCTCAGCGCAAGAGGGCTGGGCGGCCTCGTCCATGCGCGTGAGGCTACGTTGGTCCCACGACGGCGAACCGGTTCTCGCGGCCATTCACCCAGGTGAACGCGAATCGGAAAAGCAACGCACCGTTAGCAAGTCAGGCGGCGGCCGACGAGCCGCTCGCCGCGAACGACCGGCGCGCGCGGTGATGCTTGACGGGGCCGCTCTCCATGGCCGGTCGCTTGTCGAGTGTATGGGCTTCATACCAGTGCGCGTACCGGTACGCGAGTGGCGCGGCGGACACGCCATGCAGCAGGACCGAAAGGCCAACCGTGAAGTAGGTGGCAACGAGAATAGTCGGGGTTTGCGGCAGATCGGATTCCTGGACAACGATCAGCGCAAAGACGATCGATGCCAAGCCGCGAGGACCGAACCAGCCCAGAAAGGCCACCGTCGGCAGGCGGGCGCGCGTTCCGAGCATCGCGATCGCCACGGGCAGCATGCGGACGACCGTCAAGCTGACCAGCGCGTAGAACACGACGCGCCAGGTCACCTCGGCAAGCGCGGGCCCGAGGAGCACCGCGCCGAAGATCAGAAACGTGACCCCGTTCAGCAGCTCGCCGACCTCCTCGGTGAGGCGCGTGATCCGAGCAGGGTCACCCCGCTCCAGCCCCCCGAACAGGCCCCCGGCGACGAACGCGGCGATGAACCCGGAGCCGCTTAGAGCCGCCGCGGCCCCATACGCGAGGGCGGCCCCGGCGACGGGAATGACTTGCAGCCACGAGTCGGCGATCAGCTTTCTGCGGCCGCCGAACACGACGATCGCGGCCGTCAGCGCCCCCGCCCCGACGCCGCCGGCGAGCCCGTAACCGATCTCCTCGAACACGATCGCGACCGCATGGTGCCCGCTCGCCACGCGTGACTCGACATCCGCGGCCGCGAGCACGATGAACAGCAGCGGCACGCAGATCCCGTCGTTGAGCCCGCTCTCGACGTTCAGACCCTGCCGAATGCGAGACGGCAGACGAGGCTCGGTGACCACCGCCTGCCCCAACGCCGCATCCGTGGGCGCGAGCAGCACCCCGAGCACCAGCGCCTCACCGACCGTCATGTCCTCAAACAGCGCCGCGGCGACGGCGCCGAGCGCGATCGTCAGCGGCAGCCCGATCCCGAGCAACCGCAGCGGTACCCCGGCCTGGCGGCGCAGAGCTCCAAGCTTGATCCGCGAAGCATCAGAGAACAGCACGAGCGCCAGCGTCGCCTCGGCCAGCACACGGACCGACTCACCCCGTGACGAAGGGTCGACCTCGTCAAGTACCCTCGGACCTAGTAGTACGCCGACGGCGACCAACACCATCGCGGGCGTGACGACCGTCCCCGACAGCCGGCGTGATATGCCCGCGACCGCGAGAATCGCGAGCGCCACGAGGACCAGTGCCCACTCGTTCACGGAAACCGAGCTTTGCACGGGCTCGCTACGGAGACGAGCGGACATCCGCCGTTCACCTGGGTGAATAGGATCAATCCGAGTAGGCCCCTGGAGGGCGTGCGTAAGATGTCGTCGTCACGGTGACGCATCAGCCGCCAACAGCTGATTACGGGCAGGAGATGACGTGGACGCCCCAGTCGCCGCGCTTTCGGTTGGTCAATCTGCTGGTTTCGTGGCTCGTGGCGGCTGTTGCCGTCCTCGTAGCCGCGGCGATTCTCCCGGGTCTCACGGTGGGCAACTTCGGCGAGGCGGCCGTCGATGCCGCGGTGATCGCGGCGCTCAACGCCATCCTACCTCCGCTTGTCGCGGCGCTGCGGCTGCCATTCACGCTTGCGCTCGGGTTCGTCCTCGTTCTCTTCCTGGACGCGCTGATCTTGCTACTCGCGTCGCACATCGACAGCACCTCGATCAAGGTCGACTCATTCGGGTCGGCGCTGCTTGGGTCGCTCACGATCGCGGCGGCCAGCGTCGTGCTCGAGGTGATCCTGGGGGTCAACGACGAGGACACCTACACGCTACGGGTCATCCGACGGATCGCGCGGCGTCGAGCACCGCTACGCACGAAAGCGCCCGGAATCGTGTTTTTGGAGATCGATGGGCTGGCGCTGCCGGTGCTCCAGCGGGCGATGCGCGACGGCAACGTTCCGGAACTCTCCCGATGGCTGGAAGAGGGGACGCATCGCTTGGTCGAATGGGAGACGGATTTCTCCTCCCAGACCGGCGCCAGCCAGGCGGGAATCCTGCTCGGTTCCAACCAGGACATCCCCGCGTTTCGGTGGGTCGAGAAGGAGACGGGTAGGCTGTTGACCTGCTCCGCACCCGCCGACTGCGCCGAGATCGAGCGGCGCCACGCGCCCGGCCACGGTTTGCTCGTCGACGGCGGCGCGAGCCGCGGCAACCTGCTGTCGGGCGAGGCCGACGAGGTCATCCTCACGGTCAGTCGCATGAGTGCCGAGAAGCGGGCCAACCCCGGGTACAGGACTTTCCTCGCCAACGGGACCAACGTCACTCGCGCGCTGGTCCTGTTCGGGTGGGAGGTAATCCTCGAGCTGATCGATGCTGCGCGCCAGCGCCGGCGTAACGTGCGTCCACGGGGGGAGCGAGGCGGCCGCTACCCGCTGATCCGGGCCGGGGTGTGCGTGGTCATTCGCGACCTGATCGTCTTCGGTGTCCTGACCGACATGATGCGGGGAGCGCCGGCCGTCTACGCGACGTTCTCCAGCTACGACGAGGTCGCGCACCACTCAGGCCTCGAGCGGTCAGACACGCTCGAGGCGCTGCGCAAGCTCGACCAGCAGTTCGGCCGAATCGCCCGCGCCCGTCGCTACGCCCCGCGGCCGTACGAGCTCGTGGTCCTGTCCGATCACGGTCAGACCCAGGGCGCGACCTTCAAGCAGCGCAACGGTTACACGCTCGGGGAGCTCGTCGAACGGTCGATCGAGGCGGGCACCGTATCCCACGTGGGCGGAGCGGACGAGAACGACGCTGCAGCGGCGCACGCCTGGGGTGAAGCGACGGGGCGCGTCCGGGACCAGCCCGCTACCAAGCGCAACGCCCGCGATAGGCGTGCGGATGCCAAGGCCGACCCCAACGTGATCGTGCTCGGTTCGGGCAACCTCGGTCTCGTCTATCTGATGGAGGAAAAGCGCCGTCTCACCGCCGAGGAGATCGATGAGCGCCACCCCAGGCTGTTGTCGGCTCTCCGCCAACATCCCCACATCGGGTTCTCGCTCGTTCACTCGGCAAAGCACGGCGCCGTCGCGCTCGGCGCACGGGGCGCCCATTACCTGAGCGAGGGTCGCGTGGTCGGGGAAGACCCCCTTTCGCCGTTCTCGCCAAATGCCGCGCGCCATCTCCTGCGGACGGACGGATTTCAAGACGTCGCCGACATCATGGTCAACAGCTTCTACGACCGCGAGCTAGACCAAGCCTGCGCCTTCGAGGAGCTGATCTCGTTCCACGGTGGCATGGGTGGCTCGCAAACCCGTCCCTTCGTCTTGTCGCCCGTGGGCCTTCCGCTTCCCGCCGCGCCAATCGTCGGCGCCGCGTCGGTCCACGACCTGCTCTCCGGTTGGCGCCGGATCTTGCAGGACGACGCCGCGGTGGCGCCGCAAGCGTCGGCGGTCGAGGCGGCGCGCTCAAGGGCGTAAGACCCGATGGCCGCGGCGATGAGGTGGCTAGGACACGCGACGGTCCTGCTTGACATCGACGGAACGCGTCTGCTGACTGATCCTGTGCTGGGAGACCGAATCGGACCGCTTGTGCGCGTCGCACCCTCGGTCCGTTGGGGCTCTTTCGACCCGCTCGACGGGGTGCTGCTCTCTCACTTGCACGCGGATCACGCGGACGTGAAGTCGCTCCGCCGAGTCGCCGGTTCGCTGCCCGTGTTGGCCCCCCGCGGGGCGGGACGCTGGCTGACGAGCCTCGGGCTACGAGAAGTCCACGAGCTATCACCCGGCGACGAGGTAAGGGTGGGATCGCTGAGAGTGCGTGCGACGCCGGCGGAACACGGGCGCAGGAGGCGGCCACTAGGACCCAAGGCGAATCCGATCGGCCACCTAGTCTCTGGTTCGCGCCGCGTGTACTTCGCCGGAGACACCGACCTGTTTGCGGCGATGGTGAAACTCAAAGGGTCGGTTGACGTGGCGCTGCTGCCGATCTGGGGGTGGGGTAGCTCGCTTGGGCCCGGTCACCTCGACCCGACACGCGCCGCGGAGGCAGCGGCGCGGATCGCCCCCACATACGTTGTGCCGATCCACTGGGGCACGTTCGCACTCGGAAAGCCACTGCGGCCCGCCAGCGATGTCTGGCTGCCTGCTCGCCAATTCGCCACCTTCCTCCGGCAACGCGCTCCTGGCGTCGAGTTTCGCATCCTGGCGCCGAGCGAAACGATGGAGTTTTGACAGCTTGCGGATCGCCGTCCGCCCGGGCGCCTTCGCGAGAGACGCAGCGGACGCCTGATGAGCCGATGGAGCTGAAAAGCTTATGGAGCTGAAAGCGCTGATCGTCGGCACCCGGCAGACGATCGCCGGCACCGTGTACGGGACGATCGTGGTGCTATCCGTGGTTACGGCCGGAGCGAACGCCTTCAAGCACGACCCCTGGCATCTTGCGGCGATCGCAGCGGTTACCGTCATCGTCTTCTGGATCGCGCACGTATATGCACACGGACTCGGCGAGAGCCTCGATGTCGGGCGCCGCTTGGCAACCACCGAACTGGCCGCGATCGCCCGGCGCGAGTCGTCGATTCTGCTCGCAGCCGTGGTGCCGGTAGCGATGATCGTGCTTGGCGCCTTGGGCGCGTTTGCGGTCAGCACGGCGCTTTGGCTCGCCGTAGGGGCCGGGGTCGCCACGCTCACCGTCCAGGGAGTGCGCTACGCCAGGCTCGAGCGGCTGAGCCGAGCGGGCGCAATCGCCACCGTCACGGTCAACCTCGCGCTCGGTCTCACGATCGCGCTCCTCAAGGCGCTCCTGGCGCACTAGTTGCGTTGACAGCTAACTGACGAGCAAACGGTCACACAAACAAACAGGTGTCGGGAAGTGTCAGCCGCCTCGCGTTGAAGAGTGACACGCTCACGGTTCGAGGAGCAGTTCATGGACGAGCGCCGACGGCAGCTTGGAGCTTGCTGCCGCGCTCGCGCCCGAGAACCCGGAAGAGCGACCACGCCGTCGGCGCCGCCTTGGTGATGTCGACGCTGTCCGTAATTACCGCGCCGACCGAATTGCAGGGCTATGGGCGCAGGCAGCGGAATGCGCTGCTCGTCGCCAAAGGTGCGCACCAGGTGCTTGCAGGGCCGAGCTAGCAGTTGCTGGCAGGAGGCTCTCGAGCCGGGGCCCAAGTGGGACAACGAAGTGGTACAACGGGCTGACTACTCAGCGGATCGAGTCCCCGGTAACGAAGCTAAAACTCCTGCTATTCGTGGATTTTTTAGAAAGAGTGAGCGATGGGATTCGAACCCACGACCGCTTGGACCACAACGAGATGCCACCCGCCGTACCCGTTCGGCTGTGCGCCTGCCGGACAGCTATCGTTCTCTGTGTGTCCCGGCTTGAGCGCATTTCGTCAGACCCGGCGGTCTGCCACGGGCAACCGGCGATCAGAGGGCTCCGCTACACGGTCGAGAACCTGCTCGAGCTGCTCTCGGCCGGCATGACGATCGACGAGGTGCTCGCCGGCTATCCGGACCTGGAGCGCGAGGACATCCTCGCCGCGTTGGAGTTCGGTGCCCGCGCGGCGGGGCGCCGTCGTGTGGTGCCGCTGTCCGCGGCGTGAAGTTCCTGATCGATGCGCAGCTGCCGGCCCGGCTCGCGGAGTTCCTTAACCGAGCGGGGCACGAGGCGCTGCACACGATCAGGTTGCCCGACGGGAACCGGTCAACCGACAGCCAGATCGCCGAGCGCGCAGACACCGAGGACCGCGTCCTGGTCACGAAGGATCAGGACTTCCGCGACGGGCACCTGCTCGCCCGGTCGCCGCGGCAGCTACTCGTCGTAGCGACCGGAAACATCACCAACAACGCCTCCTCTCGCTCTTTGAGCTCCACCTCGACGCCATCGTCTCGGCGCTCGATGAGGCCGGCTACGTCGAATTGACCCAAGACGCCCTGGCGCTCGGCCGGCGCAAAGAGGACGGCGACAGCTGACGCCGCGGGGGATCGAAACCGACCGTCCGCCCAACCGGATCAGTCTGCCAACGCGTCCCCGTTCAATTGCACCTTGAAGGCCCTCAGGGTTGCCAAATCGAGCCGAATCGAGCCAAAATCCGCCTGAATTCGCGCTCTGCCGGGCTCGGCTACCGGCACACATCGTCGGGGCCTTGAGCGCGCCGAGGCAGTGCAGCCGTTGTGGCCGAGTCCCGCCATATCTGCGGCCGACTTGCAGCCGAACCGCCCCACAACCGCCCGCAAATTGCGATGTTCCTTCGTGCGAACGCTGCGAAGCTGCGGACCGCAAAACGCCTGCAGCGGGGCGAAAGTCCAGAACCTTCGCACCCGCTGCAACCAGTGGACGCGGACGCAAAGAATTCGAACCGCGGCCGCGATCCCGGTCGAGTCCGCGATCGTCGACCTGGCGGGCATCCCGGTCTACCTGAGGATCGCCGAGAAGGCCGCGCACCTCAGGGAGCTCGGCATGAGCGACAAAGCGATCGCTCGCACGCTCCGTGTGAGCGACAAGACCGTGGCGAAGGCCATCGCCTTCGCCGTCGGCCGCTCGTCCTGGGCGTTTTGATGTCTTTTGCGATTTCCCTTGGTCCTGGGGATCAAAGACTTGCTGTTGGGCGACGGGCTTGGATGCCCGTCGTCAAACAGCAAGTAATCGCGGCCGGAACCTCCAGTCGCGGCGACGGTTAGGTCACGCGACCGCAGCCTCTCAAGGAGCTGGGGGACCAGCCGGATGAGATCGCGACCGCCGTTCGAGCTCGTAGACGACCGCTTCCAGATCACTAAGCAGGAGCCCGGCGGCGCCCACTGCGCTCTTCTCCTGCACCTCCATGTCGCGTATCTCGTCCCGCCCGGATGAAGCGCTCGCATCGCCACGCGAAGCGCTCGTCCGGCGGCGACGCTCGTGACGACTCCTCCTGGGCGGGAGCAGCGGCGCGACGTCGCGTCCGCTGGCTGTTGCTTCGATGATCCGGCGCGCGGTCAGGCCGCTCGCTCAACGCTGGACGCGCGCGTCTGGGCAAGCACCTCGCGCACTCCGGTGGCCGCTGCTGCTTCGCCTCATAGAGCAGCACCGCGGCCCACGCGTCGCCGGAGTCGAGGTGCAACGACTTGCGGGCCGCCTGGGCGATGCAGCCGTCCGGCGCGCGGGGGGCGACGACTGGTTGTCGTCCTGAGCATCAGCGCGGTCGCTGTCGTCTCGCGCTTGCGTAACGCCATGGCGGAGCGGCACTCGGGTGGCGGGACCTCGCGACCGCCGTCTTTTGTCACGTCTTCACAAGCCGAGGCTCCGCGGGCGGGCGCCAGCGGTCTCCTGAATCGCACCGAGAGCCCTCCCTTCGTCTGCGAGCAGGTGCGCACCCGCGATAGCCGGCCGCCCTGCTGGTGGCGAATACCGAGAGCTAGCTCGACGCGCTGCGCAGTCCCGCAATCGTCGTACCGCAGGTAGCGTGAGCCTTTGAAGAGCCCAGCCGCGGCCGCGATCGATTCCGAAGCGGCTTCTTCCCGTGTTCGATCAGCACGCTTGGCAGCACGTTTCGGCCTCATGCCGGCGCGATCACGCCGGCGAGCGCTTCTCGAGCGCGCCGGATGACCCGCCGATTCGACCGGAAGTCGCGAGGGTCGCGCTCATCTTTATCGCGCTGACTGCCCCGGTCGCTCCGGCTTGCAGCGTGACTCCTAGGGCGAGCACGAAGATCCCGGGGATGAACCAAAGACTGGATCCGAGCATCAGGATCCCCAGTCTTCCGAGGATGTAGGGCGGCGTACATACGGTCGCGCTCAAAGCCCCTCCGACCACGCTGGTTGACAGCTTGTCGCGCGTTGACTGCTTTCGCTTCGCTGCACCGATCAGCCGCGCGGGCACAGCGACGTAGCTGACCATCATCACGCCGACGATGATGCCCAGCGAAAGCGTGAACCAGGGTCGCCCCCAGCGGGTCACGACGGTGGTTGAGAACGCGAGCAGCGCGCCCGTGGTGGCTCCGGAAATCACGATCGGCACCCAATGCCGGCGGGCTCGCGCAACGCCTGGGCGGATCTCGATGCGGCCCGGTTGCGAGATCGCGAACGCGAACACGGCGTTGAGGAAGTAGCTCGCCACGGTGAGCATGACGATAACCAGGCCGATCGGGATTAGAACCGGGCCGCGCAGCACGGTGAACGATTTGCCGTGCAGGACGTGGGCCTTGAGGTCGAACATCGCCAGCCAGATCCACATCGCGGGAACGATCTGCACCAGCGTGAGCCGCCAGTTGGACACGAGCAGCCTGAGACTCGTGAACAACATCACGAACGCGCTGATCGCGAAAGCGAGCGGAGCGAACACGCGGCGTGAGCGGCTCAGCCGCAGGATCGCCTCCTCGACTTTGGCCTCGTCGTTCTCCTCGATCGCTCGCACGAGCGAGCGGACGCGGGCCGAGAATGAGGCCGGACGGCGATCCTCAGGAGCTTTGGCGAAAGGCTTTGGGGCCGCCGGATCGGCCGCTCCGCTCCCGGTGACCGAGCTCTCCACCGGCATCGGGCCGCCTACTTTCGGCTGGCGATGACGCCGATTGCGATCACCAGCGAGAGCGCGACAAGCGCACCGAGCGCACCCAGCCAGTTGAACCCCACGGTGTGGCGAATGTGCTGGGTATAGCCAACGAAGCCGATCGGGATCGCAACGGAGAGGAACAGGGCGGCGCCCCGGGCGATCGCCCGTTTGTCATGCCCACGGTCGCTTCGCCGATCAGCGATCTTAATCGCCTCCAGCACGTTGTCGGCCTCGCCGTCGTAGTAGAGGAGCGTTCTGCGGCCGAGCTGGCGCGCGTGTGTCTCACATCCCCAGGCCATCACGATCATGAACGTGAGGGGAAGCACCCAGGTCGTCACCCAGATCCCTACGCCCAACAGGACACCGAACACAGCCCTGACCTTGCCACGCGTCCCTGTGTCTTCTTTGGCGACCGATGGAGACATGAAGCCGCCGAAGATGAGCAGCAGGTAGACGCTGTGAACCCAGGTGCGCCACGATCGCCGCTGTGCCGGACGGTCAGGGGGGCCCTTGTCGCGGACCGAGCTCAGCGCGGCCTCAGCGGTCTCGACGTCCGGGTGCACCCCGCGCAGCGCGAGCATCTCCGCCGAGGTGCGCAAGTCCCGCGGGTCGCGGCCGTAGAGCGCGGCGGTGCGCAGCGTCATGCGCATCTCCTGCTGGAGATACGTGAGGTAACCGGGCACGAGCGCGATGAAGAAGGGAGTTCCTGAGATCGCACCGTCGATCCGAGCGACATGCGCCGCCTGCGTACGCAGCTCCTCGGCGATCTTTGCACGGGGGGTATCGGGACGAGTACTCCGCACGGACTCAGCCCATTCCCCGGACGGTCCACCGAGCCGATCGGCCGTGTAGAGCGTCAGTCGCTCGGGGACGTGCTCGGGGTCGCGATAGACGACGCGCCACAGCTCACGAGACCGGGAGAAGACACGCCTGATGCGGCTCCGTGGAGCCGGCACCTCGCCCGGCGCCGGCAACGCCGACCCGGACGGCGCCTCGCTCGTGTCGCCCGCGATCGAGTCGGGCTCGTCAGCGGGGTGCATTCGGTGACCTCCCAGGTGCCTGCTGCTCGAGTGCCGCCTCGATCCTCGCCAACCGATCTGTGATCTCGTCGAACTGCCGCGTATCGTCCTTTTCGGATTGGGCGGTGAAGCGTCGCCGGCTGCTTTCGACCAACGAGGCGGTGACCGACGCGGTGATCACGGCGAGGAAGCCGATCCCGGACAGCATCACGACCGCGGCGATGAACCGGCCGGAAGCCTGCTTCGGCGTGACGTCCCCATACCCCACGGTGGTGACCGTCTGCAGGGCGAACCACAGACCCCGGCCGATCGTCGGATACTCCTGATGGTCGAGGACCCTCTCTAAGAACCCGCCCGCCACCGTGATCACCACGGTGAACGCGGCAATGATCCCCGCCGCCCTGCGCGCGGTCAGCGAGTCACGGAGCAGCAAGCGTGCCGTCAGCGGGGCCTTCCCCGGGGGATCTACCGATCCGTCCTCGGCCAACTGCGCCTGCGGACGTTCGACCTCGTTGGACTGAGAAGTTCGTGGCTCGGTCACTTTCGTCTCACGTATCTACCGGATGGAGCTCGATCGGCACGTCATCGCCCAGAACACGTCATGCGCCAATTCGTGCGCGCGGCTGTTCGGCCCTTCGACCGTGTGACGACCCCTTCCGGGTGAGGTGGCGGCAGGTTACAGGCCTTCTCCCAAATTAGCGATGAATTTGATGGCCGTGATGCTCGGCAGAAACGCGTACGCGGCGGCTTTGGTCGTGACGAAGCTCGAGAGACCGGTCACCTCGATCGGCGGGCCTCCATTCGCCTGCGGTATGACGAAAATGCTCTCGAATGGATTCTGGGTGCCAATGAGTGGATCCTTCGACTTTGGGTGAAGCCTGACGGCCCCGGCGAATTCGCTGTCATTGGCCCACTGTCTCAGCACGAACTCATATTGGTTTTCTATGTTCGAGTTGATGAACTGAAAGAGCATCCCGCGTTCGATGCCATCGTGGGGTTTGCTTGGATCGTAGGTCGGCCCGTACGGCAGACCGCGACGAATCAGACGGTGGGAATTGTTGCTGCCGCCGGGGAGCCCCTGGCCGGCAACGGGCTGACCGCGTGGATTGACGCGCCGTATGTGTGCGCCGACGGGACAGCGGATCCCCTTCGGATCGCCCGAACCATCGGCATCCACGTACCCGAAATTGTTCAACTGGTCCGGCGAGATCCCTTCCGGCGGGCTATCGGTGTCCGGTGACAGGGCGAGCGGAACGCCGTTGCGCCATCGCCCGCACATCTTTGCGGCCAGCAGCTCGGGATCGATCTTGTCTTTGTTGGACTGCAAGAACTCTTCAAAGCCCACGACGTCGGTCTCGACCTGCTTGAACACGGCAAAGCTGCCGTTCAGGCCAAGCTCTTGTGGCTCCGGTACGTCATAGTTCTCGGCGTCTTCTCGCAACACGAAGAGCCATGGCTCGCAGGGCCGCTGGTGATCGGGCCGATATTGTTCCGGGCCGCCGCGAATGGTGGGCATGGTGATTCCGTCGGTATATCCGAAGTGAATTTTGGACGTAGGGACGGGTTGGCCGTTTTGCATGTCCATTAGCGCCATCCCGTCTTGGCGCCAGATTTCCTGAAAGGCATTTCCTTCGGCTAACCAGGCACACAGCCTGTCGCTGTAGCCGTTCATCGCGTCCGGGCTGATCGCGTGCAGCGTTACCAGCACGTGATCGTGCCCTTTCCCAAAACCGGCGATCCAGTTGTCCGGCGAACTTGGTCCCGTTTCTCCGACCAACTCCGCTCGTTGAGCCGCTCCTTCGACGAACGCGCCAAATGACCGGAAAGACGGCGGTGGGGCGCGTTTCTCTATCTCGAGCGCCACGAGTCCGGGCCACGTGATACCGACGTTGAGGCAATAGTCGGGCTTGTGACGCGGGGTCGCCGCAGGATCGTCTCCCGGCCCGGGTGCGAACCCCACGTGCCAGTCCGCGGCGGTGGTGATCTGCGGGACGTCGGATTCGTCGCCGCTCACGAGGCGGCCGAGTTGCCGGCGCGCCGCCGCCGGAGCTCCTACCGTCAACAGGAAATGCCGCACCATGGGCATTCTGTAAGCGCGGAGAACGAGCCCCTGAATGTCCGCGAAGGCGAGCGCCGGCCCGTCCACCCCCGCCGAATCGCCATCGGTCCCCCGAGCTTCATGCCGCCCTCGACCAAGCCACCGGCCAAGACGCCCCGGGCCCTTCATCGCCGGTGCTCCTGGTGAGCCGCGCCTCTCGGCCAACGCCCACCTCGGGCGTGATCATGGTTCGCGATCATGCGGACACCTAGCGCTATCCAGCGGTGGCCGCTGGTGACTTACGGTAATCGGCCAGCAGGGCTCGGAGGTCTTGAACCGAGAGGCCTGGATAGGCGCTATAAAACCCGATGGGCGGATAGTTGTTGTCTAGTCCCCACTGATAGAACGCCTGGGCGTTCTTTGCGACCGGGGTTGGCGGCGCACCAACAACGTGTGGAAAGAGAGTATCGAAAACCCACGCGGCCCTCTCCGCAAAATCCTGGAAGTACTTCCCAAAATCACCGTCGTAGACCGTGAAGAAGCCTATGTGGTTGTGCTCGAAGGGCACCCAGTGGGCGACATGCAGCGTTCCAATCGAATCCGATGCCTTATGCCCCTTGTCTCCCACCAGGGCCCCTGCGACCAGCTTCACGGCAACGGCTTGCAGACGTGACTTGAAGGACATGTATGTCAGCAAGGTGCCCTGCGAGGTATCGCCCGTAAAGCCCGCCGCACGGGCGCACGCCTTGATGTCCTGAACCGAAGCGTCGTCGTAAGCGAAATACGTGTCGAGAGGCTCGCGGACATGACGCTTCAGCCACTTGGCGGCCCGCTCGGGATTATCAGCCACGGGCGTGGGTGGCGGGTCAGCCACGTGCTCGAAGATGCCGTCAAACACCGGGCCTGCACTCTCCACCAGCCGCTCAATATGCTCGTCAGTGCCGCCGTCGATGTCCGATAGGAAGAGGAGCTTCTCGTCCCCCTCGACCATGAACCGGGAGAAATGCACGGTACCGAGATCGTCCTGCGCCTTCGCGAGATCCGGCATCAACGCGGGCAGCTCCTCGGGTAGCGCCTTGGCGATGGCTGCGCCCTTAATCGGGAAGTCAACGACGAGATGACTCTGGCTCATGGCGTTCTCCTCTGGGTGTCAGAATGGTCACTTGTCGGCATAGGAGTGCTCGATCGGTTAGGCGCTGATGCCGTGCGCTGTTGCGCCGTGGGCGGCGGCCTCGTGCAGGGCTTTTTCGTCTTCGTGTCTGGCCGCCGGCTTGAGGTCGAAGATGACCTTCTTCACGGTGCCGGTGAAGGCGAATGGAGCCTTGTCCGCGTAGGCGCGGTCGACGACCAAGCCGTTGTCGCGGCCGACATCCATGCCGCTGTAGCCGGAGAAGCGGAAAGACACGGTTTTTTGCAGCCGGCCCTCGCCGATCTTTTGGTCGTTGGCGTAGAGCGAAACCATTCCTCCGGCGAAGCGCTCCTGCGTGTCGGCGTCGAACTGCATGCGGACGGTGACGTCGCCGGTCGGGATCGGCTCGGTCGAGACTTGCTTGTACTGCTCCACGCCCATCATCGAGTAGCTGTGGTGCAGGAGCCCCTCGTCGTCGACCCAGAGCGAGAAGCCGCCCATCTCGTCCGCTTCGGCGACGATCACGCCCTCGGCTCCCTGCTCGGGCACGGTGAGCTCGGCCTCGATCGCGTAGGAGTGCCCGTAGACGCGGGGGATCATCCCGGAGGCGATGTTTTGAACGTCGCCGTAGAACGTGTGCGTCGTGATTGTCGGCATCGGGGGCACGATCCCGAAGAAGAACGAGAACGCCGCCATCAGCGGCAGGACGTTGTGCTTCTCGGCCTCCTCCCAGAAAAGCTCCTTGAGCTCCTCGAGCTTCTCTGGGTTTTCCGCGGCGACGTCGTTCGCTTGCGTGAAGTCGTCGGGGAGGTAGTAGAGCTCCCAGGTGTCCTGCTCGGGGTCGTAGGTTCCGGGTGCGAACCTCGCCATCGTGGGTGGCGACAGGTCCCACGGGATGCGGTCGAGCTTGCCGGCGGCCCACCAGCCGTCCTTGTAGATCGCCCGGTTGCCGACGATTTCGAAGTACTGCACGGTGTGGCGCTCGGCCGCGTTCGCATCGTCAAAGCTGTACACGAAGCTCGTCCCCTCCATCGGCTTCTGCGCGATCCCGTCCACCACCTTGGGCTCGGGGATCCCGGCCGCTTGGAGGATCGTCGGACCAACGTCGATGCAGTGGGTGAACTGGGACCGCCACCCGCCGGCATCACGGATCCGTTCGGGCCACGAGACGACCATGCCGTTGCGCGTGCCGCCCAGGTGCGAGGCGACCTGCTTGCCCCACTGAAACGGGGTGTTCCCAGCCCACGCCCACGCGCCCGCGTAATGCGGCGCGAACGCGTCGGTGCCCCAGGCGTCGAGGCCGCCGTACCGATCGATCAGCGCGAGCTGCTGCTCGGGCGTCAGCGCGATCCCGTTCTGCATCGTCAACTCGTTAAACGAGCCGGTGACCGTTCCCTCCATGCTCGCGCCGTTGTCGCCGAAGATGTAGATCACGAGCGTGTTGTCGAGCTCGCCCAGCTCCTGTACCGCGTCGAGCAGCCGCCCGACGTTCCAGTCGGCGTTCTCCTGGTAGCCGGCGTAGACCTCCATCTGGCGCGCGTAGAGTCGCTTCTCGCTCTCCGAGAGCGAGTCCCACGCCGGGAACGCATCTGGTCTCGGCGTGAGCACGGCGTCGGGCGGGATCACGCCCAGCTTCTTCTGCCGCTCGAACGTCTCCTCGCGCAGGGCGTCCCAGCCCTGGTCGAACTTGCCACGGTACTTCTCGCTCCACTCCATCGCCACGTGATGCGGCGCGTGCGAGCACCCGGTCGAGTAGTAGACGAACCACGGTTTCGTCTGGTCCTGGGCCCGGACGGTGTGCAGCCACCTGGCCGCCTGGTCGGTCAGGTCATCGGGCAGGTAGTACTGCTTCCCGTCCTCGCCCTCGGGGACGCCGAGCGTCGTGTTGTCCTGGGTGATCACGGGGTCGTACTGACCCGCCTCGCCGCCGAGGAAGCCCCAGAAGTGATCAAATCCCCACGCGTTCGGCCAGCGGTCGAACGGCCCCGCCGCGCCCTGGAGGTGATCGGGGGTCAGGTGCCACTTGCCGAAGCCGGCGGTGCTGTAGCCGTTGCCCTGGAGTGCCCGGACGAACGGAGCGCAGTCCTTCGGAACCGAGGCCGTGTAGCCGGGGAACGGGCCCGGGAACTCGCCGATCGACCCGAACCCCACAGTGTGGTGGTTGCGGCCAGTCAGCAGGGCGGCCCGAGTGGGCGAGCACAGTGCCGTGACGTGGAAGCGGTTGTACCTGAGCCCCTGTTCGCCGACGCGCGTCATCGCCGGTGTCGAGACGGGCCCTCCGAACGTGGCCGGGTTGCCGAACCCCGCGTCGTCGATCAACAGGAGCAGGACGTTCGGTGCGCCCTCCGGTGGCGACGGCGTCATGTTGATCGTCCAGTCGGCGACGGACCAGTCGAGCGTGCGTCCGACCGTCCCCCCGAAGTTCGGATCGGGGATCGGCAGCACCGTGCGGTCCGGACTGAACTTCCCCATCGCTTCAGCGAGGGACTCTTTCAGGGCGCCCGTGCCCTTCTTGTCGCCCTGGACAACCGAGCGCAGCAGCGCGCCTCCGAGGGCCTGCTCGACGCCGAGCCGCTGCTCGTCATCGAACACCGCGATGATCCCCGCCGATCCCGGCGGCAGGTTCTCGCCGATCTTGTCGTGGATGTCGTGCTCGACGCGGTGGTCGACGAACTTGCCGATCACCCCGCCCGCGACCGCCCCGACAGCGGCCGACGCCAGCAGCGGCGGCGCGAACAGGCCAACCGCGAGTCCGACCCCACCGCCCCAGCCCAGCCCCTTGCGACCCCGGTTGTCGCCCGTCTGCCTCACCGCGACGTTGCCGTCCTGGTCGTGCGTTACCAGGATCACACCCTCGATCGAGATCTCCTTCTCGCTGACGAGCGCGACGAGCGACTCGAAGTCCTTCGTGGCCTCGTCAATGTCCTGGTAGCCCGCGACGAGCACGTCGGTCGGTGTCTCAGCCATCACGACTCTCCCTTCAGGTCCCACGCGGACGATTCGAACGACGCACAATCGGAAGCTCGGATCGATCGAGCGAGCTCATCAACGGGCCTCCGAAAACAGGTAGGCATCCATGGTCTCGTTTGGGGACTTGACGGCAATATTTCAGGCGTGTGTGACGCCGTCATCACCTGATCCCCCGGGCGATGTCGAAGGGCTGTGAGGAGTGAGGAGCTGCCCCACTGCTCGCGCCTAAGGACGCGAAGCGCGCTACCTGGATCCCAGGAGGTCGCTGTCGCCGACCGAACGCGGGTTTGCCGAGCGCGGGGTCAGGCATCAGAGGTCCGTCTGGGCGGTGATCCGGCCGGACTTGACTGCCGCCGCGAGCTGTTGGTAATCGCGTTCGTTCTGCTCGGCGTAGGCCTTTGAGAATGCGAGGATCGCGCGGTCGAAGCTGTCGCCGTTGCCGAGGTAGGACGCGATTGCGATCCGGTCGCCGCTGCGGGCGTGCGCGCGCGCGAGCGTCCAGCCGCACAGCGTGCCGTACGTGGCCATGCCTTGCGGGATCATCTGCTCGATCTCCGCCGAGCCCTTCCAGTCCTTGAGCTGGCGCCCGTAGAAGTCGCGCGGCTTCTCATCGAGCCCCGAGTCGACGTGTAGCCAGCCGAGGAAGATGTCGCTGGTCGCCTGCATCAGGCGCTGCCCGGTGACGACGCGCTCGCCGTGATTTGAGAACTCGCTCGGGCCGAGGAACTCCTCCAGCACCGACGCCTCGGCCTCCTTCATCTGCAGGAACAGGGGGTCCTGGCCGTCCCGGCCGAGCAGCAGCGCGATCCACGCGCGGGTCCCGACACTCCCCACCCCGACCACCTTGCGCGCGAAATCGGTCAGCCTGAACTGTTCGAGCAGCGTCCGCCGGTCGAACTCGAGCGTGTCCCGGTAGCGGCGCAGCAGCTGATGCAGTGCCTCGAACATCTCGTCGCGCTCGTGGCCCGCCGCGAGCAGCTCGATCGGGACGATCAGCGGCGATTGATCGACGATCCGGACATCGCCGTTGACCGACTGCGTGAGCTTCGAGAAGGCCGTCATGCTGTCCTTGGTGCGAGCCTTCGCGAGCGCCTTCTCGGTTCGCTTGACCGTCTTCTGCTTGAACTGCGGCGCGAGTTCCTCGAGCACGCTCTCGATTTCCAGGCGCGAGTACCACACATCCAGGTTCTTCATTCCAGCGAACTCGGCCATCGCAGTCCGATAGCGCGCCACCGTGTCGAGCACGATCCGCTGCTGGTCTTTGGTGCGATAGCCGTTGTCGCGGGCGGCGATCAGCATGCTCACGGCCAGGCGCTTGACGTCCCATTCCCACGGTCCGGGGAGCGTCTCGTCGAAATCGTTGACGTCGAACACCAGCCGCCTCTCCGGTGAGGCGAACACGCCGAAGTTCGACAGGTGCGCGTCGCCACAGCACTGCACACTCAGCCCCGACCGAGGAGTCGGCCCGAGATCCTGCGCCATGATCAGCGCCGCCCCGCGATAGAACGTGAACGGCGAGACGAGCATCCGGCCGTAGCGGATCGGGACAAGTTCCGGGACGCGCGTCTCGGCCTGCCGTTCGAGCAACGTCACCGGATCGACGCGGTCGGGCGACGGTTCAAAGACGGCATGGCGGGAGCGCGGGACCTCCGCCCGCGCCGACTTGCCGCGGGCGGCCCGCTCAGCCACCGACAGGTGCGGCACCGCCACGGTGCCCCCATTTTTTGATCCGCTCGCCGCGGGCCGCGCGACCCCGGATGTGGTCGTCGTCATTAGTTCTCCAATGTTTGCCTCGATGCCTTCGCGACCGCGCGCCTAGACCCCACCCGTGGCGGCGCGTGCCGCGGCGCGTTCGGTGGGTGCGATCAGGGCCCCGATGATCCAGAGGATCGGGATGAAGAATCCGATCCAGAACATCCAGTAATGCCCCTTACGGAACGTGGCGAGGCCGAAGTAGATCCAGCACGCTACGTACACGATGCCCAGCAAGATCCAGAGAAACGTCATGGGTTCATGGTCCCTTCAAATGAGTGCCGGGATGGGGTTCGCCAACACCGGCTGGTGGTATGTGGATTAGCCGCCCAGTCATCCGTCAGCGACCGAGAAGTAGCGACGGTCAGGCTGGCTGGGCTCTGGGGGTTCGGTCATGGTCGGTAGGATTTGGTCGCTTCGGGGGTGTCGGCGGCCGCATCGCCGTTCTCTGCGTCGAGCGGGGTGACGCTGTGCAGGGTGAGTCCGAGGCCGGCGATGCGTTCCAGTAGCCCCTGGAGATGTGAGGGGTCGATGATCGCTCCGGTTATCTCCGTGATGCCGTCATGGGCGGACACCGTCATTTCTTCGAATCCCGAGGAATAGCGGGCTCCAAGTTCGCCTTTGACCACGAGGCGGTAGCGGGTGGGCGACATGCGAGACCGAGCATGCCTGACGTCGGCCGCGATTTGGGCGGCGTGGGCGCAGAATCACCCGGGTGATTGACTGGCCTCGAGCAGGCCGAGCGCTTCGGCGCGGGCGACAACCTCGCTTCGCGACGTTGCACCGAGTTTGCGATAGAGCTCGCGGGTGTGGCTCTTGACGGTATTGAGCGAGATGTAGAGCTCCGCGCCGATCTCGCGTCGGGAGAGACCGGCTGCGAGGCATCGCAGGACGGCGAGCTCGGCCGGACTGGGCTCTTCCACAAGTTTGCGGCTGCCCCCGTTAGCTCGAGCCGCGACGAGGGTCTGCTCGATCGCGGCGGCGATCACCGGCAACCGTCCCGGATCCGGAAACTCCGCGATCAGACGTTGTGCCCGCTCGAGGTCACTGGCGGCGCGCGCCAGCCGCGATCGCGCCAGCCGCACCTCGGCGAGGACGAGCAGCGCGTGCGCGTGGCCCACGGTGGGTTGTGGCGAGCGTCGCAGGCGCTCGCCACGTAGCGCCTCGCGCTCAGCCTCGTCGAGGCGCCCGGTCGCGACGCACGCCAGCGCCAGCCCCAGGTGCGCAGGTGACGCGACCCAGGAATCCGCCTGGAAGTGCTGCCGGGCGAAGCCGATTGCCTGCCGAGCCCAAGCTTCCGCACCCTCTACTCGCTCCTCCTCGGCGTCGACCAAGGCGAGCAACCCGAGACATCCGACGTAGCTCTCGGGGACATCGGCCGCCTCTGGTCGCTCGACCGCCGCGAGCGCGCTTCGGCGTGTCTCGTCGAGCTCGCCGGCGAAAAACAGGGCCTGCGCCAGGCATCCCAGGGCGCTTACGGTCAGCACCTCGGCCCCGGCGCGGGCCGCCGCGAGCGCGCGCCGGGCGTGCTCGACCGCCGCGCCCACGTTGCCACGCTCGATCACCTGCGAACGGGCGGCTTCGACGCCCGCCTCGAGGTACGGCGTCCACAGGTGCGGCCGCTCATCGCGCGCGCGCTCCGCGACCGCGACAAGCTGCTGAACCTCGACCTCCGGGGCCGCGAGCAAAGCCGCCGTCGCCGCCCCCGCCCCCGGGAGCACGGGATGCTGGACGAGCAGCTCGGCGGGAAGCCAGCGCACCCAACCAAGGAACTGCCGAAGCCGCCCGCCCCAAATGAACTCGAGGTGCCTCTCGATCAGAAGCTCGGCCACCGTCTCTGCGTCCCCAGCGGCGGCGGCGTACTCGATCGCCTCCTCCGCCAGCCCGTGCGCGCTACACCAAGCCGCTGCGCGGCGGCGCAGCTCGCGCGCGGCGTCGCGCCCGAGCTCGAGCTGCAGAACCTCGCCGAACAGATGGTGGTAGCGATACCACTCCCCACGCGCGTCGAGCGCGACCAGGAACATGTTCGAGCGCGCGAGGTCCGCGAGCACCGCACCCGAGTCCTCGCGCCCGAGAACCGCATCGCACAGCTCGGGTGTGAACCGCGCCAGCGCCGAGGTCCGCAGCAGGAAGTCCTTGGTCTCTGCCGCGAGCGCCGTCAGAACCTCGTCGGCCAGATAGTCCCCGACCTGGCGAGCGCTGCCAGCGAACTCTCGCACTCCCCGGTTGGGGTCGTCGAGATCGCGTAGCCACAGCGCCGCTAGGTAGAGGCCCGCGGGCCATCCCTCCGTACGCTCGACGAGCAACTCGACGCTCTCGCTCGACAAACCGATCCCCTCACGCACGACCAGCTCACGCGCCTCCTCAACCGTGAAGGCCAGCTCCCGCGCGCGGACCTCTGTGAGCACCCGGCGCGCCCGCAGACGCCCGAGGCCGATCGCCGGATCCGAGCGCGTGGAGGCAACCAACCGCGCATTCGTAGGCAACCGCTCGATCGCTTGGGCGATCGAGCGCACCGAAGCCTCGCTACGGACCGCGTGCAGGTCGTCGAGCACGATCGTCACTCGCCGCCCATAGGCGACGAGACCGTTCATTAGCTCATCGACCGCCGCCTCGACCGTCGCGCCCCGGACCGCGAGGCACGAAAGCGCGCGACCCCCGAAGCCTTCACCGAGTCGCTCGACCGCCGTCGCCAGGTGGGTCCACAACCGCACCGGGTCGTCGTCGGCCGAGTCGAGCGTGACCCAAATCACCGCCTCGGGACGCTCAATACACCACGACCGCACCAGCGTCGTCTTGCCGTAACCCACCGCCGCGTTCAGCACCGTGAACGCGGCCCCGCCGTCGTCATCGAGCATCTCGAGCAAGCGCCCCCGACGCAGCATCCCAGGGTGAACCCGCGGCGGCATCAGCTTTGGCTCGATCACCCGAAAACCGGGGCTATCCGACTGCGCTGTCGGTGAGCTCATTCCACGTATCCCCGCGGCCCCGGCGCTGGTGCTGAGACAACGGTGGATATCGCGTAGACCGTCATCGTGCGATTGAGCCTTTCGATTACGGCTTGACTCGATCGAGCGTATCAGCGCATCGGCTGTGTTCATCACCCAAACGGTTGAAATCCTTCGGGAGCGGAGCTCTGAGACGAAGAGCGAGGACGCCAGCCTGGGGATGTGCGGAGCGCTTGCCGGAGGGAAGCGGTCGGTTCATCCGAACGGGGCGATGAACGTCCGAGGCTCGGGCTAGCGTGCTGGAACATATGCCAGACGCGGCTACGTCGCCGGAGCTGTCCGCCGAGCAGGCCGACGCGACGATCCGCAGCAAGCAGTTCGTCGGCCTGCTGGTGGTGGTCGCGGTCATCGGCGTGGTCGTTTCGATCGCAGCCTGGCTCTTCTTGGAGGGCACCTACCAGATCCAGCAGGAGCTGTACGTACACCTCCCGCATGCGGTCGGCTATCAGAACGGCCCGCCGAAATGGTGGTCGCTCCCGGTCCTGGCCGTGGGCGCGCTGCTCGTCGCGCTGGCGATCACCCGCCTCCCGGGCGACGGCGGGCACATCCCGGCCCGAGGCCTCTCGACCGGCGGCCCGTCGGGCCCGGACATCGTGCCGGGGGTGGTTCTGGCCGGCCTGGCGACGATCGGGTTCGGGTTGGTGCTCGGTCCGGAGGCCCCCCTGATCGTGTTGGGAGCGGGAGTTGCGGGGGCGACGATCAGCCTGGCTCGCCGTGATATGCCGCAGCAGTCGCTGACGCTGATAACGGCCTGCGGGAGCTTCGCCGCGATGTCGTTCATCTTCGCCTCCCCGCTGATCGCGGCGGTGATCCTGATCGAGGCGACCGCGATCGGCGGCCCCAGGCTCCGGCTCCTGCTGGTTCCCGGACTGCTGGCTTCCGGCATCGGGACGCTCGTGTCGCTCGGAGTCGGGTCGTTGTCGGGGCTGAGCACGAAGGCGTATGCGCTCGGTCCGATACAACTCCCGGCGCTCGGCCACCTGACGGGCAGTCAGTTCGGGTGGACGATCGCGCTGGCGATCGCCGTCGCGGTCGTGGCGAGCGTTGTTATGCGAGGCGGTCTGCTCACGTATCAACTCGTCTCTCGCCGACAGATGCTGGTGCTCCTACCGGCGATCGGATTGATCATCGGCGGGCTCGCGATCGCGTTCGCGCAGATCACGGGCAAGGGTGTGGACGAGGTCCTGTTCTCCGGTCAGGACCAGCTCCCCGGGCTCATCGGCCAGGCCTCAACCTGGTCGCTGGCCGCGCTGGCGTGGCTGATCGTGTTCAAGGGCCTGGCGTACGGCCTGTCGCTGGGCAGCTACCGGGGTGGTCCGACGTTCCCGGCGCTGTTCCTCGGGGCTGCCGCGGGGATCATGTGCTCGCACCTTCCCGGCTTCCCACTATCGGCGGCCGTGCCGGTCGGGATGGGGGTCGCGATCGTCGCCGTGCTCCGGCTCCCGCTCTCAGCGGTGGTGCTCGCGACGCTGCTGACCTCGCACGCTGGACCGAAGGCCGAGCCACTGATCATCCTCGGCGTCGTCGTCGCCTACGTCCTGACGCTCGTCATGACACGCCCGCCAGCGCCAGCGCCGGCACCGGCGCCGGTGCCGAATCCCGCGGCGACCCCGTAACGGTTGCCGCGGGCGTGACTGAGCCACTGGACGGGACCTGAACATCGGGATCGCTAGGCCGAGAGCGGCTCAATCAGAGCCATCGCCATCGCCATCGCCATCGCCCTCGGCGTCGAGTCGCCAGCGCGCCCCGTGAGGATCAACCGTTTCGGATGATGAACGCCACCCCACCGCTGGGAGACTCAGCCAGTCAAAACTCCGTCGAGAGGATCCGCCTTATGCCGGTCTACGCGGTATCAACCTTTGGCTGGGCGCTTCTGGCCGTTGCCTTTCTCGTCATCTGGATAGCCCTGGCGTTGTGGCCGGCTCGCGTCGCCCGCCGCAAGGGACATAGCTTCATCGGCTACTTCATCTTCAGCCTCTTCTTCTTCCCGTTGGCGCTGATCACCGCTTATGTCGTTCACGATCGCCACGCGCCGGCGTACTAACGTAGTCCGTCGTACGAGCGAGCGTTTACTCCCACGTCACCGCGCGTGGCCCGATCAGAACAGCCATTGAGAGGCATGGACATCAGCGCGACAACGGCCTCGTCGTCGACCTCGACTACGAGCACAGGGCGCCGTATGCCTTCACGGGCACGGTCACGACCGTCATGTTCGACCTCAAGCCCGCGACGACCCACGAGCACGACGAGGGACTGCACGAGCACGCGGCCGTCCAGGCCATCGCGCAGGGCGTCGCGGCCTGAATCGAAAATCGACAACGACAAACGGAGGCAACAGACATGACCGACAGCGACGTCGACGAGCTCGGGCCCGTCGATTACCTAGTGGTCGAATTCCCGGCCGATCGAGCGAACTTCTCGGGCGAGATGGCGTCCGAGCTCTCCGCGCTGGTCAAGCGCGGGGTGGTGCGCGTCCTCGACCTGCTGTTTCTCAAGAAAGAGCTCGACGGTTCCGTCGAAGGGTTCGAGTCCCACGAGTTCGGCGACGACGAACTCGGCGAGCTGCGCGCCGCGGAGACCGAGCTCGCGATGCTGCTCGCCGCCGAGGACGTCGAATCGATCGGAGCCGCGCTCGAGCCAGGCAGCATCGCCGCCGTGCTGGTCTGGGAGAACGTCTGGGCCGCGCCGTTCGGTTCCGCCGTGCGGCGCTCCGGCGGCCAGCTGGTCGCTAGTGGCCGGATCCCGATCCAGGCACTCGCGGCCGCGCTCGAGGCCGACGAGTCAACCACGAAGGAAGGAGTCTGAGATGCTGGGTAGAGGCCGAGTTGGCAGACCCGGTGTATTAGGCGGCCGGCCGGTCGCCCGGACCGCCGCGGTGGCCGGTACAGCCGCGGTCGTGACGCGAGGCGTTCGGCGTCGAGGCGACCGACGCGAAGACCGTCGAGACGATCGCCAAGACCGGCGCGAGGAGCGTCGCTTCCTGCGTTGACAAGCCAGGCGGTCGCGCGCCCCCGCGTGCGGATCGGAGCCCTGTCGCCGGAGGCGGCCCGCGCTCACACCAGGCGGCTGAACCGACAATCCCTGTCGCGCTTCTAGGATCTTGGGCGATGGATCGCGAGGCCAAGGTCGAGATCCCGGCGGGCCGCTTCAGGATGGGCTCCGACGACTTCTACGCCGAGGAAGGACCGGTGCGGGACGTGCAAGTCGACGCGTTCGCCATCGACCGCGGGCCGGTACCAGTGACGCAGTTCACCGCGTTCGTTGAAGCGACGGGATACGTGACGGTCGCCGAGCGCCCGCCCGACCCCGCCGACTACCCCGACGCCGGCCCCTCGCTTCTCGTCGAAGGCTCGGCCGTGTTTCACCCCACCCCCGGTCCGGTCCCACTCGATGACCCGGGCCGCTGGTGGCCCTACCTCCCCGGGGCCGACTGGCGCCACCCCTGGGGACCCAACAGCGACAACTCCGAGCGCAAGGAACATCCGGTCACCCATATCGCCTACCAGGATGCAGAGGCGTACGCGCCGTGGGCTGGCAGAGAGCCGCCGAGCGAGGCCGAATGGGAGTACGCCGCGCGCGGCGGGCTCGACGGTGCGATCTTCGCCTGGGGCGACCAGGACCGCCCGACGGTGAGCTCATGGCGAACTCACGGCAAGGCGACTTCCCTGGCGCAACACCGGCGCCAAGCAGTGGCGAGGCACCTCACCGGTCGGCCTCTTTCCGACCAACGGCTACGGGCTCTACGACATAACCGGCAACGTCTGGGAGTGGACAACCGATTACTACCTACTCCCCTCGCGGTGCCGGCACCGACACCGTCGCCAGCCCCTGTTGCCGGCCGCCTACGAACCCCCGCGTCGAGACGCCGAACGCGAGCTACGACCTCGGTCGCCCCGGCGCGCACATCCCCCGACGCGTGATCAAGGGCGGCTCGCACCTCTGCGCGCCCAGCTACTGCCTGCGCTACCGACCCGCGGCTCGCCAGCCCGAAGCGATCGACACCTCCACTAGCCACAGCGGCTTCCGCTGCGTGGTGCGCTAGCAACCTGCCCATACCGCGCCGCCACGAAACCAGGACCTTCCGCCCCGGGGCAGCCGCGTCCCCCCTTTCGCCATCAGCAGGGCGCTCGGCTATCGCGGGTGCGCACCTGCTCGCAGACGAAGGGAGGGGTCTCGGTGCGATTCAGGAGACCGCTGGCGCCCGCCCGCGGAGCCTCGGCTTGTGAAGACGTGACAAAAGACGGCGGTCGCGAGGTCCCGCCACCCGAGTGCCGCTCCGCCAAGGCGTTACGCAAGCGCGAGACGACAGCGACCGCGCTGATGCTCAGGACGACGAGGAGCGATGATGCCGCGCCGCTGCTTCAGCGCGGAGCAGCAGCGCGGCGAGCCTCTCGTACGATGCCTGACGACGCGCGTTGGCCCATTGGAGTCGCGCCGGCTCAAGCTACCGGGGGCCGTCGTGGTCGCCAGCTGACGGCGCCGGGCGCGGGAGCGCATCGTGCGCTCCCGCAGCTGGCTACAGGGTGAGGCCGGCGCTGGCGTGCATCATCGGCGCGCGCCGTGCGTGCACGGTGGAGATGATCTCCTCGGAGGAGATGCCCTGCAGGTAGGTGCCGGTCGTCGACAGGTACGCGTGGCCGAGCTGGCGCTGGATCAGCGGCAGCGGGATGCCCTCGTGCAGCAGCTCCACAGCGTGCGCATGGCGGAGCTGGTGGGGGGCCATCCGCCGGCGCACCCCGGCGTCGATCGCGACGCGATGCAGCTCGAGCCGGGCGGCGCTGGCCGACCAGACGTGGCCGCGGGTCGGGCCGACGATCACGCAGAACAGCGGACCGACGGGCACCTTGGCGCGCTCAGCCAGCCATGGCTGCAACGCGGACCACGCCCAGGCGTCCATGCCGACCTCGCGCCGGCGATCGTTCTTTCCGTGTTATGCCGCGGCGTCTGCAATGCCGAGCTGGTCTGTTCGCCGCTTCGAGTGTCACGGTGTGGCGCCGATTCGGATGTCGACGGGTTCGGCATAAACGGCGTGGAGTTCAGGTCGCGAGTGAGGCCGGGGTGAGCCGGACCGGGTTCCACGGAGACTGGTTTAGGTGGGTTCCTCGGTCGTTGTTGTTGGTGGTCTTGATGTATGTGTCAGCGAGTATCTCTCTTGACCGTAGAGCGCAGAGGCCACGGGCTGGCGGTTCGTCCCTTGACCGCTGTCGTCGCGGCCTGAGTGGAACCGTTTCGGGCAACGGGGACGTTCACGGCAGCGATCAGGCTGTTAGCAACGAAATCGACGCCGATCGTCGAGATGCGACGCGTCCTCAGCCCGTCTGCGCCCCTCGGCGAGACGCCCGCGACCGATCCGTTGCCCGAAAACGGGCCGTCGACGCGCTCGGCGAGAGCGTGGCGTTGCTCGAACTCGACCGGCGGGATGTCGCCGAGCGCCTCGTGCAACCGGGCGTGGTTAAACCAGCCGACGTACTCGACGGTCGCGAGCTCGAGCTGCGCCCGCGAGCGCCACACGCGGTCTGCGATCAGCTCCGTCTTATAGGAATCCACGAAAGATTCCGCCAGAGCGTTGTCCAGGGCATCTCCAACCGTGCCGATCGACGCCAGCACCTCGTGGTCGTCGAGCACCTGCGTGTAGTCGAAACTGGTGTATTGGGCGGATTCAAGCGGTCGTCGCAACACCTCGATCGAGAGGAGTTGCGATGGGCAGGCCGAGAGGGTGGGCGTCGGAGCAGACGGGGCGGCGGGTGGAGCGTTCGCCGGGACGGCCGCCAGCGGGGCGCAGGGAGCATCGGGTGCGGTTCTGGGAGGCGATCGCCCGCGGCGCGACGAGCGAGGCCGCTGGGGTGGAGGCGGGTGTCTCGCCGGCGGTTGGCGTCCGGTGGTTCAGGGAGGGTGGCGGGATGCCGTCGGTCACCCCGGCGCCGCTGTCGGGGCGTTACCTGTCGTTCGCCGGTCGGGAGGAGATCGCCCTGCTGCGCGCCCAGAAGTTCGGGGTGCGCGAGATCGCCCGGCGGCTCGGTCGGTCACCTTCGAGGATCTCTCGTGAACTGCGCCGCAACGCCGGGACCCGCAGCGGCTCGCTGACCTATCGGGCGTCGACTGTGCAGTGGCACGCGGACCGGCGCGGCCGGCGGCCGAAGCCGGCCAAGCTGGCGGTGAACGCCGAGCTGCGGCGGTATGTGCAGGATCGCCTGTCTGGCGCGGTAGAGCGTCCTGACGGTGACGCGGTGGACGGCCCGGAGGTTCGGTGGATCGGCCGGCGTCACGGTCGGCGCCAGGATCGACGGTGGGCGAAGTCCTGGAGCCCGGAGCAGATCTCGGCCCGGCTGCGCCTGGACTTCCCCGATGATGAGTCGATGCGCATCTCGCACGAGGCGATCTACCAGTCGCTGTATGTGCAGGGCCGCGGCGCGCTCAGGCGCGAGCTGACCGCCTGCCTGCGCACCGGCCGGGCGCTGCGGGTCCCCCGGGCGCGCACCCGCGGTCGCGGCAAGCAATTCGTGAGCGAGGAGGTCATGATCAGCGAGCGCCCGGCCGAGGCCGAGGACCGGGCCGTGCCCGGACACTGGGAGGGTGATCTGATTCTCGGGCTGGGGAGCTCCGCGATCGGCACGCTGGTCGAGCGCACCACCCGGTTCGCGATGCTCCTTCATCTCCCGCCGATGGAGCACGATGGGCCACGGGTGAAGAACGGTCCCGCGCTCGCTGGCCACGGCGCCGAGGCGGTCCGTGACGCGATCGCCAGCACGATCACGACGCTGCCCGAGCAGCTGCGCAGGTCGCTGACCTGGGACCAGGGCACCGAGATGGCCCAGCACGCCCAACTGCGGATCCTGACCGGCCTGCCGGTGTTCTTCTGCGATCCGCATAGCCCGTGGCAGCGCGGCACCAACGAGAACACCAACGGCCTGCTGCGACAGTACTTCCCGAAGGGCACCGACCTCTCCCGGCATAGCCCGGACGATCTCGCGGCGGTCGCCGCCACGCTGAACGGTCGACCGCGCAAGACGCTCGGATGGAGAACCCCAGCCGAGGCTCTCGACGAGCAGCTGCTCGCGGCTGCCAGCCGGCCGATCCAGCGCGAGTGACACCTCTTGGCCGACCGCCGGCGAGTGACGCTTCCGCCGGTCCACAGCCAGTGACACCCTCCGGCTGCGACGCGGCGAGCACGCCGCGGTGAGTGACATCCGAGCCGAAGGACAACTGGTGAGTGACACCCCCCTTGTGATGGCGCGCAGCGCGTGACCATCGCGTCGCCTCGCCCTCCGGGCTCGGCTCCGCGACGCTCACGCGCTCCCACACACCGCTCGCATGCGACACCGCCACCGACCAAGGCCGTCCTGGCGAGACCCGGGAGTTACGCTCCCTTCAATAGCACCACCGTGTTGCGTCGACCGGTTGAGCCCGGGTTGGCTGCCGGCGTCCGTGTGACACACCAGCTGGAAGTCCGCGCCGGGCTCGCGCAGGCCGAGCGCCATCCGCAGCGCGTCGAGCACCAGCGTGGTGCGCATGTTGGCCGCCAGCTGCCAGCCGACGATCATCCGCGAGAACACATCGAGGATGAACGCGAAGAACAACAGCCCCTCCCAGCAGCGCAGATACGTAAAATCGCCGACCCACAGCCGGTTCGGCGCGCTGGCCGTGAAATCACGCTTGACCAGATCACGCCTCTTCGTTGCCGCCGGGTCGGCCTTCGTCGTCCGCCACGGCTTGCCGCGCCGCTTGGCGCCCTGGACCCCATGATCGCGCATCAGCCGCTGCACCTGACAGCGCGGCGCCTTCTCCCCGAGCCTGAGCAGCGCCTTCCACATCCGTCGGTACCCATAGGCCTCGAAGTTCTTCTTGTGGTTCACGCGGATCACTCCGAGCAGCCGCTCGTCCTCGAGCGAGCGCGCTGACCGCCGGCCAGTGGCCCGCTGGTAGTAAGCGGACGCCGACACGCCCAGAGTCCGGCAGATCGCCTCGACCCCGAAACGGCCGCGATGCTCATCGATATAGCGGCTCACTTCGGTCGGTCTGGGTCGAGCTCGCGGGCGAAAAACAAGCTCGCGGAGCGCAGAATTTCATTCGCGCGGCGCAGCTCTGAGTTCTCCTTGCGCAGCTTGCGGATCTCCTCGCGCTCCTCGCTGGTCAGCCCCTGCCGGCGGCCAGTATCGACCTCCGCCTGGCGCACCCGCTTTCTCAGCACCTCAGGCGGCAACCCCAGATCGGCAGCGACATGCGCGACCGGCCGACCCGACTCAAACACCAACCGGATCCCGCGGTCGATCAACTCCTGTGGGTACTTCCTAGCTCGTGGCATCTGCGGAGGGTCTCCTCTCCCGAGGACAGAATCCTCGAATCAGAGCCTCCGCGAAACCCGGCCTGGCTCACCTCCAGGATGAACCGCTACCAGCAGAGCGTAGCGCTTGTCAAGGCCGAGAATGAGATGCGCTCACCGTTTAGCGGAGATAGCGGCAATTTGAGGCAGCGTGTCGGCCCCTGTTGTGGACGGGCCATGCACAAGACTGAGATCGTCGGGAGCCATCCGGCACGGGCCTCAAAGCAGGAAGGCATAATGAGCAATGGTTAGGGTTCGTGAGCAATGGGTCCGCGCGTAATGGATCGGCTCACGCTCTGGTCCCGCGTCACGCAGCGCCATGCGGGCTCCGACGACGACCCGTCGGTACCGGACGCGCTTCGCTGGGACGACGAAACCGAGGGGGCTGATGAGTGCCTAAGGAATCGTCGCATTGGTTGCTCGGCAACCTCTGAAGACCACAGTGAGCACTGAGAACCGCAGCGGTCGCGTCGCCGTCATCACGGGCGCCTCGTCGGGCATCGGTGAGGCCACCGCCGTGCGCTGGCCGCCGAGGGCTACCGCGTCGCGGTGCTGGCCCGCCGCGCCGATCGCATTGAGTCCCTGGCTGCCGAGCTCGGGGACGGAGCGATCGGCGTCGAGGCCGACGTCACCGACCGCGACTCGCTCGTCTCCGCTGCGCAGCGCGTCAAGGACGAGCTCGGCAGCGCCGACATCCTGGTCAACAACGCCGGCGTGATGCTGGTCGCGCCGTTCACCTCCGAGCAGCGTGCCGAGCAATGCCAGCGCGGGGTACGATGGCGTCGCAGTCGTCGACACGGCGTTGCCTAGGTACAGGTCGAGCCTCCGCGAGTTACTCGGCGCTGTTGAGATTCGTCGAGGTTGTTGCACAAACCACTCAGAAATTAAGTGCATCAATGCACCGTGGGATAACTCATGTAAGAAGGATGCGAAACGTTCGAAACCTGGGACAGCGACGTCATTTGGCCCGATATTTCGCTGGTTTCTCCCACCACTGTTAGAGGGGTCGAATTTCGGAGGTTTGCGCAACAGCCTCCGTCCCCTGCGACAGCCACGGCCGAGGTCGTCGGTAGTGATGCTCACCGATTTGGGTGCGGAAGCGCCATCGTTGGTGCCAACGGGGACGGCGGCCGCTGCCGCATTCTGGCGGACCGACGGTGTGGCCAGGGCGGAGAGGCGAACTGCTCCTGCTGCTCACGACCGAGCGTCTCGTTCAGCTCGCGTCAGACCTGCGTTCCGCTAGGGCGAACCAGCAACGCGACTGCGCCCAGTGCCGACCGGGCTCAGGCTCCTTCCAACGCATAGTCGCGAGAGCGGGAGAGCCCTGACCGGGCTCTACCGGGGCAGCACGTCTCGGCCGAGCAGCTTGCCCTGATAGCCGAACGGCTCTTGCCGCAGTGCGCGTGTGTAGTACGGGATGGCCTCGCGCGGAAGGCTGCCGCCGTGCATGCCGTGGATCCAGTTGGGGTCGAGGGCCTCGATTCGATCGACCACGTCCCGGACCGGCTGCTCGTGCGCGAAGATCCCGATCTGGCGGTAGTACTCGCACATCATGCTGCCGAGGTTCTCGTTCACGACCGGCGGCTGGTCACCCGGCTGAATGAAAAGGTCCGAGGGAAACACGCTCTTGGTGGTCTCATCGAACAGCATCATCGAGTCCCAGTGGTGCACGTGCGGCGTCTCCAGAAAGCGGAGCTTATGCCTGCCGAGATCGATCACCTCCCCCTCGGCATGCCCTTCGACGCGGCCTGAGTAGTTCCAGCCGCTCAGGTTGATGATCGCGCTTAAGGCGCTACACGCGAGCGTTGAGTTCGGCGCCCCTTCCAGGAAGCGGTCCATGCCCCCGTTCTCATCCGCCTCGAAGTGAAGGAGAATCACATACTCGAGCTTGCGGGGATCGAGCACCTCCGCGACGCCGTCACGAACGCCCTCGTAGAGCCCGTACATCCCGGTGTGGATAAGCGCGGGCCGCTCATCGTCGATCAGGAACTGGTTGAACTGAAACTCTGTGTCCGGAAGCTGGACGGTGGCGCAGATCCTGTAGATCCCGTCGACGAGCTCATCTACGCGGGCCATGCTGGTGCTCCTCTCTTCTCGAACATCAGAGCCGAGCGGTTTGCCGGCGCGAAAGTAACCACCCGTAGCGGACCTTATCGCCAGCGGCCGTTCCCGGGGCCGGGCCTCCAATCGAAGGGTCTCCTACCAACGGTCTCGCTCTCGCTTCGCGCGAACGGAAGCAATGCGCGCCGAGAGTTCCCACGACACGAATACGAGAGCCGACCGCGACGCCTAGGGCGCTCCCGCTCGGAACGAAGCGGAACGAAGGCGCTCGCCTCGACGGCCCGCATCCAACCGCCGAGCGACACGCTCGCGGCTCGTCCGGAGCAGCAATGAGCCAGCGACGGGTCGCTCTTCTACGGCGTCTGGCGGAGCCGGACTCGACCGTCAGGCCCAGGGCGCCCCGGGGATTGCGCGCTCGGCACAATCGGGGGCAGGCGACGACCGCGACGCCGTTGACGACCTCGGAGCCGCGAGAGAGCACGTGGTCCGGCTCGGAGCGGGTGTGCGGGGGTCATAATCAGCGTGCATGCTCGTGGGGAGCGTTCTGGATTCTTGGTCGGAGCGACAGCAGGATCAGGACTGCCAATAGGGCGGCAAGCCGGTGTGTCTGCGCGCTGCGGCGCGGCTTGAGAACCGTTCCGGAGCGCCTCACGTACTACCCGCAGAAGAGCTTTCCTCGCGATTGTTGATCGTGCTCGTCACCATTTCCCACACCCGCGGCGGCGTGCGTTGGACACGCGACACGGACCGAGCTGAGGCTCTCGTGCGTCGAACACGGTGCCGACTCTGTTGCCGCCCACGAGGCCCAGCGGTACGGTTCTGTCGTCCACGACCAGGAGCTTTCTGATGGCTCGTATCCCGATCGTGCCGGAGGATGATCCCGCGACGCCGCCTGAGGCACGCGATTTCCTAAAGCGCGTAGAAGGCGGGCTGGGAGAGGTGTTCGACTCGGTGCGCCTACTCGCCAACAACCCGGTGCAAGCCGAGGCTCTCATCGGCTTCGTCCGCTCTGTGCGTCACCACAACAGCCTCACCCCAACTCTCACTGAGCTCGCCTACACGACGGCGTCCGTCGTCAACAGCTGCCACTACTGAGTGCCCCACCACGTGATGCTCGGTCGGAGCATCGGGATTAGCGACGAGAAGTACGCTCACCTGGGTGACGACCCTGTGCCCGAGGGGATCTACACCGACGCTGAGGCGGCCGTCGTCCGCTATGCACAGAGGTCCACGAAAACTCTGATCATCGACGACGCCGCCTACCAGGACCTGGCCAAACACTTCACAGTCCCTCAGATGATTGAGATCTGCCTCAACGTCGGCCTCGCTCAGATCACCAATCGGTTCAACGCCACTTTTCTTCCTGACGTCGATGATTACATCGTCGAGGCCAATAAGCGTGCGGCCCAGGCGGTTGGGGCTTGCCCGATCCATTATCCGCCCAAGCCGCAGTAAGCCGTCGACCAACTGCCGCGTGCGTCCGAGAACTCAGGAGTCCGGCGCCGCTACAGGAGAGTGGTGCGTGGACCGACGACATCAGCGCTGGGTGTCTGGGCGCCAGCACAGCCGGATCGTTAGCGCGAGCGGCAGCCCGACTCTGGCTCGCGTACCTGATCGAGTTGGACGAGCGGCGACAGCCCGGCCGTGAGCATAGGTCGCGCTCTCGCTCGGCCAGGGGATTGCAAGCGCGGCTACCGTGCCCGTTGGCAGTGACGACGGCGCTTCCGCATCCAAATCGGTGAGAATCAGAGCCGGCGACCGCGCTCGGCGCTGTCGGTGTGGACGACAACCAGTCGTCGCCCCCCGCGCGCCGGACGGCTGCATCGCCCAGGCGGCCCGCAAGTCGCTGCACCTCGACTCCGGCGACGCGTGGGCCGCGGTGCTGCTCTTGAGGCGAAGCAGCAGCGGCCACCGGAGTGCGCGAGGTGCTTGCCCAGACGCGCGCGTCCAGCGTTGAGCGAGCGGCCTGACCGCGCGCCGGATCATCGAAGCAACAGCCAGCGGACGCGACGTCGCGCCGCTGCTCCCGCCCACGAGCATCAACCCGACAGCCAGCGGCGCCGCTGCTGGTGAAGCATCAAAGCAGCCACTGCACGGGCGTGACCGCTCGAGGCGTGGAGGAGCCACTCTCGGGCCGGCTCGCGACGGCCGACGCAGACCTGGCTTCGTTGTCGTACTGGCATCTCGTCGGCGACTCCACGCGCCCTGCTTGGCGCGGAAACCGGGCACGCGTCGGTCCGCCTGGTAGCAGGTCCGGTGCTAACGATCGGGTCGAATGCGGAACCCTTCGGCGCCTCGCCGTGGCTTCCGCTCAGTCGCCGAAGGAGCAGCCGCGCTCGGCCGGGTGCTTGCTCGAATCGAGCTAACCCCCACCGCCCCTGCGGACGAGATCCGGTCATCTGACCGGTCCAGGCGCTCGACGCCGGCGGCGTGATCGCAACCGTTCCGAAGGGGCAGTCTCGACCAGCCCGATCCGGGCCGCCCAGACCGCTGCTTCTAGCCCGAAGCAGAAGCGGCCCCACGGGATTCTCAGGAAGCAAGGTTGCCCGTCGACTCTCCCATCTCATGCGAGAGCCAGGGCCGGGCGCCGCCCACTGCGAAGCGTGGAAAGTTTCAGCAACAAGCGCGAGCCTCGGATAACGTGCGCCTTGAAGACCAACGTGGCAGTAGCCACGGGAAAGGGGTGCGCGATGCACGTGGTAATTCGGAGCTATTCCGGGCAGGGTGCGTCTGAGCTGTTCGACCTCCTCGGACAGCAGGAGGAGGATGTCAAGACCCTTATCGGCGGGGTGCCTGGCTTTGTTAGCTACGCAGCTTTTCGCGCCGGCGGCGGCGGGACGACCGTGACGGTATGCCAAGACAAGACCGGCACCGACGAGTCCTCGCGGCGCGCGGCCGAGTGGGTGAAGGACAATGTCAGCACGACGGTTGACCCGCCCGCGATCACGGAGGGGAGCACCTTTCTCCAGTTCTGATTCGGGGCTCGTCAAGTCCCGGCCCTATACCTGCGTTTGGCTAGCACGGAGGTCGCCTCGGTCCGGCTCAGCGCGAGCCTGCAACGCGCGGAGCGCGCGCAGGGCGGCGCGGGAGTGGAGTGCTGCGTTGATCGAGATCCGGCAGTCTCGCTGCTCAACCAGCCAGCATGTTCGGGGCGAGCGTGATCTGCCTGCTTGTAGCCCGATCCAGCGGTCTGCCTCGCCGCTACGGCGTAGGCCAGAGCACTCGTTCATTCAGAAAGCGGGAAGCTCCGCGGAGCACGAGCGCTTCGATACTCGGCGTATGAGGGGGAGCCACCGGCACCCGCTGGGACGTGATGCGGAAGCCACGCCGACGACCACAACCCCACGCGCAACCGGGCGCAGCAGCTGTGCTACGCCCAGATAATGGAGGAACTCGCGTTGACCGACTCTCGCTCGCATTCATACCGATCAGAGATCAGAAACACCAACCGGAGCCGGGCGCCGGGGATCCGCCGTTGGCTCGCGCTCAACATCTGCACCGACGCGGCCTTCAAACGAGTCGGAGCGCTGTTGTTGACGCTCTCGGCCATCGGTTGGCTCGCCGCTGTTGCCGCGCCAGCCGCGCAAGCCCGACGGAAGCGCGCGATCAAACTCACCATCGTTGAAAACCAAATCTCGACCACAAACCCGAACCCCGGCGGGCCTCCCCGCGTCGGGACGACCACCGTACACGCTGGCGTCGCATCGCTATCGCCCGGCGGCCGCGGCGCGGACGTGGACCATGTCACGATCACGGGCTTGTCGTTGGCGACGCTCAGCGCGACGTTCAAAGGCACCGTGACGTTCTTCTTCTTCACCGGCACCTTGTCCGGCAGGAGCGTCGGACGCGCCACGATCCACATGGACGGCAGCGTGACGTTCACTGGCGCCACTACCCTCACGCGTGGCACCGGCGTCTACAAGGGCGTGACCGGCCACCTTACATTCACCGGTGGCAGTCGCAACAAGCCAGGATCAGTCACCACGTTCCACCTAGCCGGTACGGCCACGTACTAAACGGCCCGGGCACTCCAGGCCAGACCACATCGCCACCTAGACGTAGCTCGATCGGCCGTCGACGCGGCACGTCGCAACGCGCTTGGGCAATCGCGCGAGCCTGGCGCTCCGCGCGACGATCGCGGCGGACATCGGTCGCATTCGCGCCAAGTTCGGCGAGAAGATGCAAGAGATGCAGCGGGCGGGGACGCTCGAAACCGGCGGGATTTTCGCCGACAGCCGCCAGGGTTTCGTGGTGCTGAACGTCGCATCTGAGGACGAGGTCTTCATGCTGCTCGGCGAAATCGCCGACTTCTGCGTCATGGAGACCCATCCGCTCGTTTCGTTCGAGACGCTCGGCCGGTACTTCGCGGAGCATCCTCCAAACTGACGTCAACCTGACGCCAACCTGGACGACCGCGTGATCGGTAGGGCCCGCCCATGAAAGCGGGCGGGTCTCAGCGACCGATGGATGCCCGCCGCGGAATCAATCAGCGGCGCCAGGTGCGCTCCGCGACCCAACCGCAAGGGACTTCGGCGGCCAGTGAGGTCGGAGCCTGGTAGCTCGCGCGATCAGTGCACTCGTTTCAGCGTGTCGCACCCGCGTGATTCGGGCACTCCTGGCGGGCCGTATCAGTATTGCGCCGGACGACGTTGGGAACTCGGGAACTGCACGCTCGACGACGGCGACGCCGGCGCAAATCTCCCGACGAAGCGAGAGCCGTCGCACGCGCGGGCTAGAAATTGCGCTTCGGAACGAAGGCGATCACGTCGCCGCGCCGGACCGCCGGCGCTGTCGAGACGCGTGGATCTCGTCCACGGCAGGAGCCATCGTCACGGTCGTCGGCAGTGATGCTCCCCGATTTGGATGCGGAAGCGCCGCCGTCCGTGCCAACGGCGAGGGTGCCCGCTGCCGCATTCTGGCTGACCGACAGCGAGGCCAGGTCCCGACGCGCGAACTCCCCCCTCTGCTCAAAGGCAGGAGCATCGTCGAGACTGCTGGATCTCGATCGAGGCTGCCGGTGGCGTTCCGAGGCGAGAGATCGCTGAAGGCCGACCGACACTGCTGCACTGATCCCGGTCTGCTGGCTGACCAGACGACGCTGCAAACACCGGGGCGCTTGCAGCGTCGTGCCCGCGCACCTTCTCGCCGGGGGGCGGCTCGCGATCTTCCTATGCGCTGCCCGCGGGGTGGATGTTCTGGTTGACCTGGAAGACGTTGTCGGGGTCGTATTGCGCCTTGACGCGCGCGAGTCGGTCGTAGTTGTCGCGGTAGGTTGCGCGGACGCGCTCCTGGCCCTCGTCCATCATGAAGTTGACGTACGCGCCTCCGGCTGAGTAGGGATGGGTCGCGTCCCAGTAGCCGACGCACCAGTCGCGAATCGCGTCGGCGTTGGCCGGGTCTGGATCGACGCCGAAGATGACCTCGGCCCATTGCGCATCGCGGTAGCTGAACGCGGTATCCGCGGCCGCGACGTCGTGAGCGGCGCCGTCGATCGGGTAGAGGTGCATCGTCGAGTGCATTGACGGCAGCTTCTGCGCCCACTCGAGGTGCTGCTCGATCAGCTCGTCGGAGAGCTCGTTGACGAAGTCGGCGCGCCAGTAGCACTGCAAGCCTTTCGTGTAGAGCCCGTCGAACAGGCTCTGAAGCGCTGGGTACGGCACCGGTCCGACGCCGTGCAGGAGTGGGGTACCGACGTCGTGCACGGGTGCCAGCAGCCGTGTTGCGTCCTCCTCGGAGCCGACGACGCACCACATCACCGCGCAGACCTTGCGCAGATGAAGCTCCTCTGGGAAAAGTTCCACCGGAGGTACCGTCATCTCTGCGAAGAAGCCGCCGACGTTGCGCGGAGCCGCGGGAAGGAACTCGCGGTAAAAGCGCATCACCTCCGGCGTCTGCTCGATCGGCCAGAACGTCGGCCCGGCCATCACGGCAGCGCCGACCGGGTGCATGCGGAATCCAAACGACGTAACGACACCGAAGTTGCCGCCGCCACCGCGCAACGCCCAGAACAGCTCGGGATGCTCGGTTACGCTCGCATGTACCCGTGACCCGTCGGCGAGGACCACCTCGGCACCGAGCAGGCTGTCGATCGTCAGGCCGAACGGCCGCGTCAGGTGCCCGAGCCCGCCGCCCAGCGTGAGCCCGCCCACGCCGGTCGTCGAGATGATCCCCGACGGCGTCGCGCGGCCGTACTCGGCGGTCACCCGATCGACGTCGCCCCATGTGCAGCCGCCGCCAACCCGGACGGTGTTGGCGTCCGGATCGACCACAACCTCAGCCAACCCCGCCAGGTCGATGACAACCCCGTCATCGACGACGCCGAGGCCGCCGCCGTTGTGCCCACCGCCGCGCACCGCGATCCGCGCTTCATGGGCACACGCGAACGCGATGCTGCGTGCGACGTCGTCGGTGCTCTGGCAGCGCACGAGCAGGGCTGGACGTCGGTCGATCATGCCATTATGGACCGCTCGTGCACCGTCGTAGCCCGAGTCGCCGGGGCCGACCATACGGTCGTTCAGATCAGCGAGCTCGCGCCGCGCGATTTCGGCGAGGGACGCGGTAGAAGTCATTCGACGCTCCTTGTGCGGTTGGACCAACGGGCCGAGCAGCCTCGGTGGAATGTACGGCACGACTAGCGCGTTGTCCTGCAGCTCATCCCCGTCAGCAAGCACGGGTCAGCGCGGCGTCCCCGGACGGCAGGAACACCAAGTGATCCATGTCCGCGCAGGCCAGGCACACCGGTCCTGGGTCCTCCATGATCAGCCAGCCCCCGTCCTCGCTGCCGCACACCGCGCACGTCCATTCCTTGACCGGCGAGACGACCACCAGATCGGGCGGGCGGCTCTGACGCTCAGCCAACCGCTCCCGCTTGCGCTCAGACAGCTCGGGAGAGACCCAATGCGTGCGATACGCCCGCTCAATCCCGGGGTCGCCCGATTTCGAGAACCGCAGCGGGCGCCGATCCCGAGTACGCGCCACATACGCGGTCGCTCGGCCTGAGTCCGCGCGCCGCAGCCCAGCCCCGAAACGCCTTCATCGCGGTCGAGATCTTCCCCAAGCTCGCGATCACGACCGCCTCCAGATACGGGACCCGGCCCTGGCGCCACTCATCCACTCGCCGCGGCTCGAGCCACCCCAATCCGACCAGCACGTCGATCGCGGTCACGAACCTCCGCTCAGACAAGGCGCCCTCAGCCGCCCGCACCACCCGCCGATCGAGCTTGCCGCCAGGACCACGAGGCACGACCCGGCACGCTACACGCCCGTCGGTATGAACCTCGGCCGAGGAGCTGGTCGTCGTCGCGCGACCCTACGACGTTGAGCGATCTGCGGTCGTACGGACAATGCTTGAGGATGTCCGCGCGGTGCTGATCGATCTCGACGGCGTGCTGTGCGTCGAGGAGGAGCCGATCGCCGGCGCCGCGGAGGCTGTACGGCGGTCCGCGAGCCCCGGCTGCTGACGATCCCCAGGGTCGATCCACTCGCCGAGCTCCCGCTTGGAAATCAAGCAGCAGAAGCCCGGTGACCCAACCGCCACGTATCCGGACGTGCTCACGTCTAGGAGCGCGGGTGCGGTGGAAGAGAGCTCCTGCTCCGCTAGTGGCTGTCGGATAAACCCCCGAAAATCGACCCCTCGACGAGTGGTGGGTGGGATCAGCGAAATATCGGCCCAGATGAGGTTGCTGTCCCATCAGACGGAGGTTTCCTTGGTCCGTGGCATGGTGGTATCCCACGACCATGGATGCACCTCCGTTTAGAGTGGTTTTTCCGACAGCCACCTAGGAAGCAGCACTGACGCCTGACTGACGGTCCTCGTCCGCAGCGAAACTGAGCGGTTGCACTTCTGGATCCCCAGGCAAGGAGAAGTCCGTCGAGCATTCTGGACAGTTGAGGCCCCGCTGCCGCTTGCCCGAACGAGCGAACATCTTGGGAGGCCACGACCGCGCAGCTCGGGAAGACGCTCGCAAATCCTCACGAGCGACAATCAGGGGTCGCTCTTACGCGTTCGCGGGCGAAAGGGCAAGCCCCCGCGTTGACAACGTCGACACGGGCGGCGGGTCCCGTCCTACCACGAGCATCGCGCGGACCAGAGCGTCGGCTACTCGATCGAGATCTGGTGCGGCGCGCCTCCGGGCGTTAGCACCCGCAATTACTCACAAAAGACGCGCGGCTAGTGATAGCGTCTCGTTGAGAAAGAGGGTGTTCGGAAGGAGGCTGTTGATGTCAGATCCGGCGGAGGATTTCAGGGCGATCTGGCAGGCCGAAGTGGGTGATCAGTCGTTCGGCCATGACCACTTCTGGCAGCGCGCGCTGTCGCGTCGTCAGGTGCTGGGCGGCACGGCTGGCCTCGCTGCTGTGGCCGCGAGCTCGCGCCTGGGGTTCCCGGCCGTCGCCACGGCGACGGCGTCCGGGAGCGGGGTGCCGCGTCCGATTCCAGGCGGGACGACGATCGACGGTCTCGGAACGTTCCACTTCTTCTTCCCGACGAGTCCCAACCCGGCCGGTTCTCACGACACGATCGAGAACGGACGTGGCGATCCTTCCCTGATCACCGATTTCAAGGGATTCGTGGGTGCGGGGGAGTGGACCGGCGGCACGGGCAAGAATCAGGCGGGCACTACGCTTTTCTGGGCGGCCGACGTTCGTTTCATGGACGGCGAATTCATCGGGCTCGACGGGCGACGCCGCCTGGGGGCCTTCGCGTTCCTTTGACTCGATATCTACACCGACGTGAGTCTCACGCCGCCGTCGCAAGTACACGATTTCAATCCCGGCATCGAGCCGTTCCCGAACGGCCTCTTTTGGACGACTCCGATCGAGCGCAGCGATGTGCGCATCGACCTCGAAGCCGGCTCGGCATCTCTGCATCTCGCCGACCACGACGTCGAGGACTACCACGACGTCGTCAACGCGCTCAAAGACGGCCCATCGATACCGGCCGCAGTGTCCCTAGACATCTCCTGGGAGGGCGACCGCGAGAAAGACCTGCGGGTCACGATCCGAAACCCCGAGCAGCGCTTCAGCGGCAAATACGTCCGCAATACGGCAACGCTCATCTGGTCGGCCAGCGAGTCGGGTTTCAACTTCCAGTCGGATCCGCTGGCGAGCGACTTCGCCGAGGTCGGTCACGAACGAAACGGAGTCTTCTTCAGTCGCGAGGGCCGAGACCCTCGGTAGCACGAACCGAAGAATCCGGGGCTGAGCGCTGACGTGCCACCCGCTCGGGATGAGATCTCCGTAGAGCGAGCCAAGAACGACGCGGACCGCGCATCCTCCCGGCGCTCGGTTCGCTACCGGCACTCTTCTCAGCACCAAGCGACGTGCTCGTGCGGGCTAGATCCGACACTCTGGATGGGCGCTCGACGGTCACCGCACAGCCGCTTTGCCGGCGCTGAGGGAGAGGGCTCGTCCGCACGAACGAGACCGCCGCTCGGGACGAAACTGGAGCGTCTCGATGGCGCTTCCGGCCGCCGCCTTGCTGATGCCCGGATTCGTTTCCGGAGCACAAGGCAGCCTGGCTTCGAGGTCGTGTCTGGAGACTTCTCTTGCAGATTTCAGTTTCATGGGCGACATGCTTGCTCAACCGACTGGGGAGAGGAACCACTGCGGTTCCCGAGAGCCTCGATCACCGCGTGGTTTGATGTTGTCAGTCCTGCGGCGCCGTGTGGCGCTCGGGGTTGGGTCGCCGCCGGTCGCGCAGGCATCGACGACGACCGGTCGGCGGCCCGCTGACATGCGCTCAACCACGACCGGCGACGGGTCGCCGCGATCTAGCCCGGCAAGATCCCGTCGATCAAACTAGCCCTACGAGATCACCCCGCGAGAGTCTCGCCGTTCGACGCCTCGCACTGCGCCGGGCACCCCCCGTACGATGACGAGGAGGACGCTGAACTAGTTGACTAGTTGTCCGACGAGTTGACCTCCCGACGCGCTGCGTCGGCCTTCCGGGCCAGCCGCATGGCCGTCCGGAAGAACTCCACTGACTGACCGGCGAACAGGTTGTCGGCCGTGAAGGCCTCGATCGTCGCGACCGCACCCGAATTCGCGGTCGAAGAGGGGCCGGCGACTCGCTGTCAGAGGGAACGCCGCCGAGCTCGGTGTACTGGGCCCAGAGGTCGCTCTCGATCAGCTCCGCCGCGGCCAGAAACCGCAGGATCGCTACGTCGCCGTCGGTGAGCCGGTTCGCGTCCCTGTCTCTGGCCGACGCTTCGGACGGCAACAGCGCGCTCCCCGGCAGCGTCGCCGCCCCCGCCGCGCCGACACCCATCAGAAATCCGCGTCGCCCAACGACCCGAAGCCAATGCGACTGAAGATCCTGCACAGCCGCCGGAGCGGTCTCAGACGTCGCAGTCGAGTAAGGGTCCTGCTTCTTCATGGATCTGTCCTCCGGTCGGGTTTTGCGATCGCGTCGGCGATCAGCGAGCGCGCTCTTCCCGCCACGTTCATGGGGGGGCGCGCGGGCACTCGGCATAGTCGCGCGGACACCAGCAACAATGCCGCGCCGGCCGAGCCCGCCGCGGGGCGCGGTGTTGCTGCTGCCGCCACCATCGCCGAGGGGAACCTGCCCCTCCTCTCGTCGCATCCGATTTCCCCGTCCCTGGGCTCCGCATCCCAAGCGTGGCCGCTGCGAGGCCTAGCCTATTCCATGGCCACGCCCAGTCAACCCTGGCGCCAGCTTCTTAACAGCGGTGCCGCAGACGATGGGCGCCGGCACCGCAACCGTGGTCGACCGCGCTGAGCGGGCAATAATCGCCCCCCGGGGACCGGACGCTTGCGCGCGCGCTTCAAGGCCTCGCGAGTAGCCTGACGCAGCGCCTCGACCACCAGCATCGTGTCGCGCGCTCCGGACGAAACTGGAGCGCCTCGCGAGGGGAGCCCGTCGTCCGCTACGGAGACGATCGCTCGATCGAGGAAACGACAGTCGACGTTGATCGGACCGCTGCTTCCGCAGAGTTGCGCTTGGTCAGGAAGGAGGCGCGTCGAGCGGGCCGATCCGGTCCGAAATCACGCTCGCTGCGGACGACAACCAGCGGTCGCGCCGAGCGCAGCCGACTGCTACATCGCCCCGGCGGACCACGAGTCGACGCGCCTCGACCCAAAGCGGTGGCGGCCGCGCTGCTGCTCGACCAGGCGCAGCGGCAGCGGCCGTGGCGTGCGAGGTCCTTGCTCAGGCGCGCTCGGTGGTGCCTCGCGCAAGCGGCCGGCCCGTGCGGGGCGTGATCGAAGCAGCAGTGGGCTGACGAGCTTCGACGCTGCTGCTCCCGCCCAGGAGGAGTCGTCACGAGCGTCGCCGCCGGACGAGCGCTTCGCGTGGCGATGCGAGCGCTTCATCCGGGCGGGACGAGATACGCGACATGGAGGTGCAGGAGAAGAGCGCAGTGGGCGCCGCCGGGCTCCTGCTTAGTGATCTGGAAGCGGTCGTCTACGAGCTCGAACGGCGGTCGCGATCTCATCCGGCTGGTCCCCCAGCTCCTTGAGAGGCTGCGGTCGCGTGACCTAACCGTCGCTGCGACTGGAGGTCCCGGCCGCGATTACTTGCTGTTTGACGACGGGCATCCAAGCCCGTCGCCCAACAGCAAGTCTTTGATCCCCAGGACCAAGGGAATAGCACAAACAATAAGAATCATCCTCTTGGCTCGGCTGAGACGTTCGTCAGCATCCAGGCGGCCGGGTCACATGAGCAGCCGGTGATAGAGTGTGTCTATCATGGTCGGTGACCGGTCATTCACCCTCTCGGACATCGCGCGGCGACTCGACGTCCCACCGCATCAGCTGATTCATCTCTGCGAGAAGGGAGTCGTCATCCCCGACGTGCATGGTGCCACCGGTCGTGGGTCAAGCCGCGTGTTCTCGTCGCGGAACTTCCTCGAACTCGCAGTCGCTCTGCGCCTCCGCGACATGATGCTGCCGGTCGCCGCGGTTGGCGCAGTCATTCATGTGCTGCGAGCGTTCGAGGAGCGGCTGCGCGAGGATCTCCCCCACTTCGCGTTGGCGGACAGTCTGCGCGAGGATCGGGCGCCGGATCTCAGGATCATCATCAGCGACGGCCACACGATCTACTTCTCGCTGGGAATGGTCGACAAGCAGCCGAAGCTGTTTGGCGGGATCCCCCTGGACGAGCTGTCCGGTGACCAGCGTAAATGGGACGGGCCGATTGAGGCGGCCCGGCGCAGCAGCAACGGGCGGAGCCGGGCGAGCGGCCTCGGGCCTGAGAACAGCCATTTCGCCCGGCTCGAGCTATGCGTCACGGCGATCGCGCGCGCGCTTCCCGTCGATTAGCCTCGATCCGCCGTTATGGCCGCGATGGTGAGCGTGATTTCACCGCGAGGGTGTGATGGTTGAGATGGAGCGGCTGTCGGGGCGGTTTGGCCGTCTGGGTCGTGGCGTGTTGCGGCGGTCACGGTCGTAGTGGTCGGTTTGCGGGCAGGCGAACATGGTTGCGCGGTGAGCTCGGTCGTCGGGGTGGCCGCGGATAGCGGCGGGTGCTCAGCAGAGCGCGGGGATCGTGCGGAGGCGCTGGAACGCGGCGGCGAGTGCTTGGGACCAGGGCCAGTCGCGGTCGAGCTTGAGGTGGGTGCGTCGTCCGTGGCGCACGAGCTTGGCGGCGGTGTGCAGGAGGCATTGGCGAAGGCGTTTGGGCTCGGCGGTCGCGAGCTGACCGGTCAGGCAGATCAGCTTCGTCCAGGTCAGGAGGTCTTGGGCGATCAGCGAGAGTTCGAGCCAGGTCTGGTTGTGCTCGAAGGCGTGGTGCGGGAGGTTGCGCATGCCGGTGTCCTTGCCGGCCCGGATGCTGTCCTCGACCCGGGCGCGGCCGCGGTGGCGCAGCTCCAAGGCTGCGATGTCGTTGCCGTCTTGGTCGGTGAGAAAGCACGTGTACCGGTAGCCGTGCTCGTCGAATATCTGAAACTGCGCGCCGGGGTGCGGGCGCTCGCGGCGGCAGATCAGCCTGGTCCCCTCAAGCCAGGCGGACAGGTCGAGGTTGTCGGTGAGCTCCGCGACCCAGGCGCCGTCACGGTCCTCGCCGTCGGCGTCGATCGCCTGCACCCACGCGCCCTCGGGCGTTTCGAGGATCGCGGCGCGGACGGTGTCGTTGAGCTCGTAGCCGACCGAGAACCGGATCCCCGCCTCGCGACAGTCGGCGCAGAACGCATGCGTCGCGCCGCCGATGTCGGTCCTGGCCAGGATCTCGCGATCAAGATCCTCGGCAGGGAGCTGCTGGAGCGCGAGCCCGAGCACCGTGAAGTGATCCTCGGCGGTGTTCGAGCCGGCGTTGCCCGGTCTCAGGATCGCGGCGAGCGCTTCGCCAGTCTCATCCAGGTAGCAGTTCAGCGGGTGGAACCCGTAGCCGTGCTTGTAGTTGCCGGCGGCGAGCTCCTTCTCCGAATGCGCGGTCAACAAGGTCGCGTCGATGTTCAACGTGATCGACGCGGGGCGAGCGCCTGCGTCCCACACCCGCGCGCGAGCTTCCGCCCGCGCGGCGCGCACCCGACCGAGCAGCGCCTCGTCGATCGATTTCAACACCCTGTGCGTCGTGGTCTCCGACGCCTTGGCGCCGAACAGCCGCTCCTGGCCACGGTACGCGTCAAGGTCCGTGACGCAGTCGCCGCCGTCAGCGAGCATCACCGCTACGTCCCGCAGCACCCGGCCCGGGTCGTGCGCCGAGCGACGCTCGCGGGTACTCGCCAACGCGCCCGTCAGCGCGCCGGTCAGCCCAACCTGATCGGCCAACTCGACCAGCAACGCCACCCCCGCGTGCGACACGAGTCCCTCGCCGTCCGCCGTGACTTCTACCGTTTGAAAGCGAGCCGTAGGCTTCACCAACTGGGTGTCCTCCTGGGTCGAGGTCGAGATCTGAGCAATCCCGATTCTCACGGCCCGGGAGGACGTCACCCCACCCCCGGCTCAGCCCTCTATCGGCGGATCGAGGCTATGCACGCAGCCAAAGCCGGGTTTCCGTCCGGCTGATGATAGACAATGTATATCATTATGATGGCCGCGAAGGAGAAACAGCCCCGTCCCGCGGAGCGGCTGGATCCAGATCTCCGGGCCCTGCTCGATCACGTCGCGGTCGAACTTGCCGAGGAATACATCCGGCTGATGGAGGCGGCGGGTGCCAGGGCCGCCGTCGGTGCCTCAGCCGTTGACGACTGAGGGAGGACGAAGATGGCTGCTGCAATCTATGCCCGTTACAGCTCCGAGAACCAGCGGCCCGAGAGCATCGATGACCAGATCTCGGCCTGCCGGAAGTTGGCGAAGCTCCGGTCGCTGACGATCTCGGACGAGCACATTTACGCCGACCAGGCGCAGTCCGGCGCCCGGTCAGACCGGCCCGCGCTGGCCGCGTTGATGACGGCAGCTCGCGCCAGTGAGTTCGACGTCGTCCTAGTGGATGACCTCTCGCGCCTCGCGCGCGACAACCACCTCATGCTCTCGATCATCGCCGAGCTGCACTTCGAGGGCATCCGCGCATCTCCGTCGCTGACGGCCTTGACAGCACCGATGAGGAGTCCACGCTCGCGATCCAGGTCCGCGGCATCTTCAACGAGCTCCAGCTCCGTGACCTGAAGAAGAAGACGCTGCGAGGGCAGATCGGGCAGAAGGAGCGGGGCTTCTTCGTCGGCGAGAAGACGTTCGGCTACCGCTCAGTTCCGGTCGGCGAGATGAGGATGGACAAGAAGGGCCGGCCCCGCCCGGACGGCTACAAGATGGAGATCGAGCCCAAGGAGGCGGCAGTCATCTTGCGGATCTTCACGTCGTGCGCAGACGGCATGTCTCTGACGCAGATCGTCAAGACGCTCAACGAGGAGAACGTTCCAGGAAGCATCCGCAGCGCAAAGGGCTGGTCGCCGGCAACGATCAGCCGGATTCTCGACAACGAGAAGTACGCCGGCCGCTGGATCTGGAACCGGACCGAGAGCCGGCGGGATCCTCGCACGGGCCGACGGCGGCGGTTCGATAAGCCGGAGTCGGAGTGGGTCATCCACGAGGACGAGCAGCTTCGGATCATTCCCCAACCGCTGTGGGATGCGGTGCGCGAGCGGCGGAAGGAGATGCACCGAACATGGCCTGGCGGCGATGGTAAGCGTGGCTTCTCTAAGGACCAGGGGAGTCGGCAGGCTCACTTCCCCACCCACTTGCTCGCCGGCAGCATGGTCTGCGGCTCGTGCGGCGCGACGATCGCTCAGGTGAGCGGAAAGAGCGGTGGCTACTACGGCTGCCTCGCCGCCACCAAGGGCGCCTGCGACAACAAGACGCTGGTCCGTCGAACCCTCGCCGAGAAGGTCATCCTCGAAGCCGTCAAGGACGAGATCGCCGATCCTGAGCACGTTGCCTACGTGCTGCGCCGAGTCGAGCAGGAGATCGCCAAGCTCCAGTCCGACCTCCCCGACACGCTCAAGCTCAAGGAAGCCGAGCTCGCCGCTGAGCAGCGACGCCTGGCGAACTTCGTCGACTTCATCGGCGAGGGGCGCGGCAGCCGGGCGCTCGCCAAGGCCCTCGTCGAGACCGAACGTCGCGTCGAAGCGCTGACGGACGAGGTCGACGGGCTGCGTCGCAGCCGGCAGAAGGTGTTCCAGACCCCGCCGATCGAGTGGATCAAGGACAGGCTCGAGAACCTCCAGGAGGTGCTCGAGCGGCGCACCGCGCAGTCGGCCCAGGCTCTTCGGAACATCCTCGGCCCAATCGGTATGGAACTCGTGACCCCGACATCGGCCGCCCCTTCTACCGCGCCGTCACAACCGTCGACGCGCTCGCCCTAATCGAAACGCCCTCCGGAGGCGCGGAGGGCGGTTCGAATTCTTTGCAAAGGTGGAGACGGCGGGAATTGAACCCGCGTCCGCGATCGCGTGCAAGGTGGCGTCTACGAGCGTAGCCGGCGCTCTCATCTCGCCCCCGCCTCGCCTCGCCGGCGGGGTTGGCGGGGGCCAGCTCCGAAGAGTTCCCCGGATCGGCTGGAGCGGACCTCACCGGGTGAGCCTGTTATCTGATCCCGGTGATCCCCGCCACAGGCGAGCGAGGCCCGAGACAACCTAGGTCAGTGACTAAGCAGCAAGACCGAGGTCAAAGTTGTGCGTGTCCGCACTTATTGTTTCCCGGGTGTTTTACGAGGCCTCCCGGGACCTCGACTCGCGACCACCCCCACGAGCCGACCACGTCGAAGCCTGTCGTCCCCGGGGGGCTATGTCTCGAACTCCAGTATAGGACGCCGGCAGCGAACCGCATGCACCCGCAAGACGGACCGGACGACCCGGTGCCGGCTGCCACAATGAACAACGTTGATGGCGTCGATTACGTCTTGGTCTCCCGCGCCCGCGCCGGAACCGCGGGCGCAGCTCGAAGCGGGGGCTCCGTTCGAGCCGCCCCCGCCCGCGCCGGCTCCGACAAACAAATCAGCCAAGCGCTCGTTCATGAAGCGCAGGCTCGGGCCCCTGCTCGCCGCGATCGTCGCGTTGCTGACCAAGCTCAAGACGATCATCCTGCTTCTCCCCAAGGCGAAGCTGCTGGTGACGATCGGGACGATGCTCGTCTCGCTCGCCGCGTACGCCTGGATCTGGGGCTGGAGGTTCGCCGCGGGATTCGTCGTGCTCCTGTTCCTGCACGAGATGGGTCACGTGATCCAACTCCGTCGCGAGGGCATCAAGGCAAGCGCGCCGATGTTCGTGCCGTTCCTGGGGGCTCTGATCACCGCCCGCTCGCTCGGAGACAGCGCGGTGGCCGAGGCGCGGGTCGGACTCGCCGGCCCGATCCTCGGCAGCATCGCGTCGGCGGCCTGCATCTTGATTTGGCACGCCACCGGCAGCGACATGTGGCGGGCGCTCGCCTTCACCGGGTTCTTCCTCAACCTCTTCAACCTGCTTCCGGTCGTGCCGCTGGATGGTGGGCGTGCGATGGCGGCGATGGCTCCATGGATGTGGTTCCTCGGGCTCGCGGGCATGGTCCCGCTCGTGTTCCTGTTCCCCAATCCCCTCATCGTGGTGATCATCGTGCTCGCCGGGCTCGAGACTCATCGCCGCTGGAAGGTTCGCCGCGCCGGAGGCGATGGGCAGGAGGTCTACTACCGCGTCAAGCGGCTCGATCGCGCGCTGGTGGCCGCGGTCTACTTGAGCCTGATCGGGCTGCTGGTCATCGGCATGCACGCGACCACGCTGACCCGCACCTTCAGCTGAGCACCCCCCGAGCCGAGGCGACGTTCTCAAACCCCGAGCGGACCTACTGCGGAGGCGGCGGGCGGCGGTACTGGCGCGTCGTATCCTGCGCGGCTGTCTCTCGGTGAGCCCACCAGAACGTGTAGACCACCGAGATCAGCAAACCGGCCAGGCCGACGATGAACAGCACCGTGCCAGTCGTCTGAATGTTGATCCAGCTGACGTGACCGGTGACGGCCCACTTGAGGATCGCGCCCACGGCGATCAGGAGGATCGAGACGCCTATTGACACCGGTCTAGTGTACCCGCGGGTCCTGGCAGCAACCGCAGGAAACCGCCCGGCGCCAGGCCAAAGCCGGACCCACCCTACCGCCGAGCCTCGCGCAACTCGCGCTGCACGTCCCGGGCCATCTCGCGCTTTCGAATCGACTCGCGCTTGTCGTACAGGTCCTTGCCGCGGGCCAACGCGATCTCGACCTTAGCCCGCGAGCCGTCCGGAGAGAAGTACATCCGGGTCGGCACGAGCGTCAAACCGCGCTCCGCTGTCCGCCCGACCAGCCGCTCGATCTCCTGGCGGTGCAGCAGAAGCTTCCGCGGCCGCTCGGGGTCGTGGTTGTCGCGCGCGGCCGGTCCGTACGGCGGGATATACGCGCCGATCAGCCACACCTCGCCGTCCCGGATGGTGGCGTATGAGTCCTTCAGCTGCGCCTTGCCCTCCCGCAGCGACTTGACCTCGGTCCCGGTGAGCACGATCCCGGCCTCGAACCGCTCGAGCAGGCGGTAGCGGTAGGACGCCTGGCGGTTCGTCGCCACATCCCCCGCCCCCGCCCTGCGCCTGCGTCCCCTCGTCTTCGCCATCCGATCTCCCTATTCCTCATCCCACGCCGGCAGCAGGTCCACCCTACCCCTCGGCGCGTCGATTCGCCCGACCAGCACCCGGACCGGGTCGCCCAAACGAATGGCGCCCCCACTCCGCGTGCCGACGAGCATCGTCCCCTCCTCGTTCAGCTCCCACCAGTCGCCGCGCAGCCGGCGCACCGGCAGCAACCCTTCGAACGAGCCCTCGGGCCCGAACGCGACGAATGCTCCGACACCCGCCAACCCGACGACCTCGCCATCAAACGCTTGCTCGCGCCCCTCCTCGAACAGCTGGCGCTCGAGCAGGAAGCACCGCGCGACGTCGTCGGCGTCTCTCTCGATCGTCATCGCCTCGCGCTCACACGCCGACGTCCACGGCCCGGCGGACGCTACGAACGAGGCTTCGGGCGCCGGCCCGGCGCCGGCCACTGCCGACAGCAGCCCGCGGTGGCAGATGAGGTCCGGATAGCGGCGGATCGGTGAGGTGAAATGGCAATAGCGCGGAGACTGCAGTCCGGCGTGCCCGAGGTTGCGGTGGTCATAGCGCGCCTGCTTCAGAGATCGCAGCACGAGGCTCGTCAATGCCCGGCCACCCCTGCCCGTCGAGGCGACCCACTGCTCGACGAGCTGTGAGGCCTCCCCGATCACGTCCGCGGCCTGCTGCGGAGTGAGATGGTCCCCCGGCACGGGAGGAGTCGGCACTCCAAGCGACGCCAGCTGGGCGATCAGCCGGAGCGCCGCAGGTCCGTCGGGCCGTTCGTGCACGCGGTACAGGGTCGGCACCCGCCGAGACTCGAGCACGCCCGCGACCTGCTCGTTGGCGGCGATCATCAGATGCTCTATCAGGCGGTGCGACTCGGTCTGCGCGACCTCCTCGACGGCAAGCACATTGCCGTCGCCGTCGAAGATGAACTCGGGCTCCGCCGACTCGATCTCGAGCGCCGCCGTCGCCGCTCGCCGCGCTCCGAGCGCGGCGGCCGCGGCCCTGGCCACGCCAAGCGGCGCGCCCCACGGCTCGCGAGCCCGCTCGAGCCCTGCGAACACCCGGTCGACCCGCCCGTAATCGAGGCGCTCGTCGGAGCGGATCACCGATCGGTAGAACCCGGCCTTGACCACGCGCTCCCGCGCGACCAGCATCTCGACCGTCACCGCGAGCCGATCCACGCCCGGCACGAGCGAGCATGCGTTGTTCGAGAGCGCCTGCGGGAGCATCGGCTCGACCGCGCCAGGGACGTAGACGCTGGTCCCCCGGCGGTAGGCCTCCCGGTCGACCAGCGACAGCGGACGAACGTACGCGCTGACGTCGGCGATATGGACCCAGATCCGCCACGAGCCGTCGTCCTCGGCGGCGGCCGAGATCGCGTCGTCGAAGTCGCGCGCGGTCACGGGGTCGATCGTGAACGTGGGCAAGGAGCGCAAATCCCGCCGCCCGAGAGCCGTGCCATCCGCCCCACCAGCCTCGCCCCGGCCGTCCGTCACCTCAGAGACCACCTCGGAGGCCCCCTCGGAGACCACCTCGGACCCCTCCCGCTCGACCGAGGGGTCAAATGACCGTCGCAGCCCCCGGTCGATCATCAGCGCCTCGATCACGTCGCGCGCCACGTCGGGCCGGCCCAACCGCCGGGCGATCGTGGGCCTGGACCCGCCTCCGCCGCGCCGCCCACGCCGCGCGCCCGCGCCGGCGCCGGCACGCGCGCCGCGGCCCCGGCCCCCGCCCCCTGCGGGAGCCCCCAAAACGACCAGGTCACCTACAGCGGCGCTCCCGTCCCGCGTGACCACCGCCCGCGGTCCGGGCTCGAAGAACGGCTCCGCGACCAGGAACTTCCCTCTGCGCTCGAGCACCGCGACTCGCGACGCGCCGGCGCGGCCGGCGCCACCGACCATCGCGCTCACCGAACTTCGCCGGCGACCGCGCGCTCGGCCGCCACAAGCGCCTCGTCGACTGCCGTACGCGGGTCGTCCACCGCGTATATGTCGGGCTTGATGCCCACGCCCTCGCGTACGCCGCCGCCGCCGAGGTTGTGGCCGTTCGGAGTGAAGTACTCGCCGACCGTGATGTCGAGCGCGCCGCCGTTCGCGAGCGGCTGGATCTCCTGGAAGACGCCCTTGCCATACGTGCGCGTTCCCACCACCTTCGCGCGTCCTCGATCCTGAAGCGCGCCGGTGACGATCTCCGCCGCCGACGCGGTGCCGCGATCGACGAGCACGACCATCGGGATGCTCGTCGAGATGGCGCCGCCCTTCGCGACGTAGACCTGACGCGGCTGACTGCGACCGTCGGTCGAGACGATCGTTCCATCGGGAATGAAGATGCTGGCGACGTTGACCGCCTCGTCGAGCAACCCTCCGCCGTTCTCGCGCAGATCGAGAATCAGCGCCCGCGCGCCCCGGTGCAGCACGTTGTCGACCTGCGTGCGGAGCTCGGCGCCCGAGCCTTGGGTGAAGCTGGTCAACACCAGGTGGCCGACCTTCACCCCGTGGTAGCTGACCACCTGGCCGCTCGCGACAGGCACCACCAGGCTCGCGCGGACCATCGACACCACGCGCCGCTGGTTGTTCCGAACGATCGTCAGCTTCACCGCCGTCCCAGCGCGCCCGCGGATCAAATTCGAGCCAAAGTCGGCCGAGCGATTCGCGAGCGAGGTGGGCCCGACTGCCACGATCAAATCGCCCCGCTGAAGGCCGGCTTTCGCCGCGGGCGAGCCGCTGAACACGTCGACTACCCGGAGCCCGCCGGGCTCGTTCTGCACGTCGATGCCGATCCCGTTCAGGTGCGGGTTGGACTCGTCGAGAAACCCCCTGTAGGAGGACGGGTCGTAGTAGTGCGAATACGGGTCGTCGAGGCTCGTCACGGCCGCGGCAATCCCCTTGTTCAGCAGCTGGCTGCGGCTGACCGGGCGGTAGTAGTTGCGCTGGATCAGGTCGAGGACCTGATTTACGAGCTGGCCGTTCGAGTCGTCGACGAAGGTATTGCGCAGCGAAGAGGGCATCCAGCTCGGGTGGCCGCCAAGCCAGATGCCGACGAGCAGCACGAGCACCGTCGCGGCGACCACCGCGACGATCCGGGGAGTCCTCGAGGGCTGCTTCAACACTCTCCGGAGGGTAGCCGGGGCCACCCTCCAACCGGTCATCAAAGAGACGGCCGGGTCGCCCACAAGCGACCCGGCCGCGCATGATCACACGGGGTTCGGGTTCCTAGAAGTTGTGCCGGAACCCGGGTCCAACCGTCGTGAACTTGTAGCTCGTGGTCGACGTGAACGTCGCGCCGGCATTGAGCACGACCGACGGCCACGCCGGATCGCCGATGTGGTGCGGCGTGTCCGGGTAGTGCTGCGTCTCGAGCGTGAACGCGTCGCTCTGCCGGTAGGTGTGGCCACTGGTGCCAATCAGGTCGCCGACCAGGAAGTTGCCGGTGTACATCTGCACGCCGGGTTGATCGGTGTAGGTCCAGAGCGCCACGCCGTTCGACGCATCCGCCGCGACGGAGACCAGCCTGACCCTCGAGCCGTTGTAGCCGTTGAGGACCCAGTTGTGGTCATAACCGTGGGCGATCTGCAGCTGCTTGAACGGCCCGCTCGTGCCGTCGGGCAGCGTGGTGTCCCGGATGAACTGCCCGATCGGGTGCATGGTGCGGAAGTCAAACGGCGTGCCGCCCACGGGCACGAAGAACGGCGACTCGGGGATCAGGTTCGTGTTGACCGGCGTGTACTTGCCGCTGTTGAGCGCCAGCAGCTGGTCGTACACGGTGCCGCTCGCCTCACCACCCAGGTTGAAATACGTGTGGTTGGTGAGGTTGATCACGGTGGCATCCGTCGTCGATGTGTTGATCGCCTTGTAAGCGATCCTCAGCTGGTTGTCCCGGGTGAGCGTGTACGTCACGGTCGCCAACACGGCCGCCGGGAAGCCGCCCGTGGGGCCCGTGCAGCCCGTGGTCAGGGTCGCCAGGCATCCCTCGCCCGCCGGCATGAGAGCCGTCAGGCGCAAGCGGGCGAAGTTGGCTCCCACCGAAGTGCTCGGCGTCCAGACCTTCGTGTTCCAGCCCAGATATCCGCCGTGCAGCGTGTTCGTGCCGTTGTTGGCGTCGAGCGTGTACGTCTTGCCGTTGAGCATGAACGAGGCGTTCGCGATGCGATTCGCGTACCGTCCGATGATCGCGCCGAAGTAGGTGTCACCCGATCCGCCCGGCAGGGGCCACGGCGTCTGGGTGGCACCTTGGGTGAAGTCGTTGACGTAGTCGGACAGAGTCTTGAAGCCCAGCGCGACGTTGGTCGTGCCTCCATTGCGATTGGGCACCCGGATCGTCTGGACGACCCCGCCATAGTTGCTGATGGTGACGGTCATCCCGTTGCCGCTGCGAAGCGTGTAGAGGTTGGCCCTCTGTGCTGGCGGCGGGGTGCTGACCAGACCCCAGAATCGGCTGGTGATGCTGGGAGCACGGCTCGCGTGTGCGCTAGCTCTCTGGGCGCGCGCGCTCGCTGAGCCGCTAGCCAGGAGTGACGCGCCGGTCACGAGCAGGACAGTGCAGGCCGACACGAGGAGCAGCCTGGGACGCCCGCGAAATACGTACTGCATAGACCCTCCTTACGATGCCGCCAGGCCCGACCCCAGACGGCGTTGACTGGACTAATGGTCTAACACCGTTTACCCACGAAAGAACCATGTTAGCGTTCACAAATTGGAAAAGCAAGCTCCAAGGTCAGGCGTCGGACGCCCGGCGGAGCATCACACCCGCAGGAAGCGGCGCAACGACAGGCCCGAGCCCAGCGCCGACACGAGGACCCCCGCCCCGAGCAGCACCCCCACCAGCGCGGTGAAGGCGATCGTCCTCGGAGCCGCGATCAGCGTCCAGTTGTCGGCCAGGGGGTCGAGCAGCGCGATCTTCGTGATCCCCAGCACGACGATCGCCAACAGCGCCCCGGCGGCACCGACGAACATCCCCTCGATCACGAACGGCCAGCGGATGAACCAATCGGTGGCGCCGACCAGCTTCATCACCTCGACCTCCCGGCGGCGCGCGTACAGCGACAGGCGAATCGTGTTGGCGATCAGGAGCACAGACGCGAGCGTGAGCAGCACGGTGAGGACCGCGGCGGTGATCGTGACCAGGTTGGTGACCTCGAGGATCTTCTTGGTGTCGCTCTTCTTGTTGGAGACGTTCTCGATCGCGGGATCGAGCGGCCGCCCCCCGCCGCCAGAGGCCGACGACGGCGGCGTCAGCGCCGCCCGCACGGCGAGCACGTTGCCCGGGTTGTCGGGGATCACGTGGAACGTGTCGGGGAGCGGGTTTGACCCGAGCAGCTGGTAGGCCGCCGGGTCCTGCTTGGACTGCTGCTCGTAGGCGGCCTCCTTGGACACGAACTCGACCGCCTTCACGTGCGGCACGGCCAGCAGCTTGCCACGCACTCGGGCGTCGTCGGCCGCGTTGGCTCTGGGCTTCATGTACACGTCGACCATCACCCGGCTGCGCACGCTGTCCGCCGCGCCGTTGGTCGCCTGGACGATCGGGATGAACACCCCGAGCACGAGCATCGTCACGAGCACGGTGGCGAGCGCCGCGAAGCTGGGCGCGGCGTTGCGGCGCATGGCGCGCATGGCCTCGCGCAGGAAGAACCCCAACCGCATCGCCTACACCAGCCCGGGCGGGGCGGCCCCGGGGGCCCGCAGGCGCCGGGCGAACTCCCGAGTCGACTCGTCGCGCGTGTACAGGCCGGCCGCCTCGTCGCGGATGATGCGACCCGCGGACAGCTCGAGCACGCGCCGGCGCATCTTGTCGACCATGGTCTGATCGTGCGTGGCCACGAGCACGGTCGTGCCGGTCCGGTTGATCCGGTACAGCAGCCGCATGAGGTCGATGCTCGTCTCCGGATCAAGGTTGCCGGTCGGCTCGTCGGCGAGCAGCAGCGGGGGGTGGTTGACGAACGCGCGCGCGATCGAAACGCGCTGCTGCTCGCCGCCCGACAGCTGGTCGGGGTAGTTGTGAAGCTTCGTCGACAGACCGGTCAGCCTGAGGATGTCGGGCACCTTGGCGCGAATCTCGCGACGGGTCCCGCCCGTGACCTGCAGCGCGTAGGCGACGTTGTCGTACACGGTCCGGCTCGGCAGGAGCTTGAAGTCCTGGAAGACCACGCCGAGGTTGCGGCGGTAGAACGGGACGCGCTTGCGGGGGATGTCGCGCAGGTCATGGCCCGCGACCCGGATCGTGCCGTCGCTCGGCTCGAGCTCCTTGATCAGCAGCCGCATGAGCGTCGACTTGCCCGAGCCGGTGGGGCCGACCAGGAACACGAAATCCTCGCGGTCGACCGTGAACGCGGCCTGGTCGAGACCGATGTCCCCGCTCGAGTAGACCTTGGAGACGCCGCGAAACTCGATCACCGGCGGCCGAAAAACCGGCTTGGCGCCCTGAGCGGCGCCCACCCGGCGCCGCGTCGGGTGCTTCGTGATCTGGGCCCTTGCCATGAAGCCGGGCAGGCTATCGGGCGCGCTGCGGCGCCGCGGGCCTTGCAACGTGTTTTGCAGGTAAAGAAAGCACTAAAGGGCGGCTACGCCGCCCCTGGTTGCCACCGCCTTTGGCGGCCAACACGCTGCGACTTGGGGCACGGCCGCTACCGTTGTGCGAAATGACGTCGATCACGCGCAGGAAGCTCTCGACCGGCCTGCCGCTGTACCGCATCGCGGTCGACGGCACGCGCGCGGTCACGATCCTCGTGGCCTTCGACGCCGGCGCCCGCACCGAGCGGCCGGAGGAGAACGGGATGGGGCACTTCCTCGAGCACCTCGTGTTCAAGGGCGGGGAGAAGTACCCCACGTACCGCGACGTCAACGAGGCAGCCGAGCGGATCGGCGCGGTCCTCAACGCCTACACCAGCCATGACCTGGTCGCGTTCCACATCACGGCGCGGGCTCAGAGCGCGCTCGAGGCCGCCGATCTGTTGACCGATTTCGTGGGGCGGCCGAGGATCGATGCCGGCGAGCTCGACCGCGAGCGCGGCGTCGTCGTGCAGGAGATCAACCGCGCCAACGACCAGCCGTCGGTGTTGGCCGAGCACCTGATCGACGAGGCCGCATTCGGCGACCACCCCCTGGGCCGCCCGGTCCTCGGGCCGGCGGAGCACATCCGCGACACGTTCACGCGCGAGGGGATCCTTGCCTTCCGCAACCGCCGCTGGTCCCCGGCCGCCGGGGCCGCGTTCGTCGTCGGCAACCTGAGCGGCCTGGATGAAGACGGCCGGCTCGACGAGCTGTTCGCGCGATTTGCCGAGCACCCGGCGCCGGAACCATACGAGCCCGCGCCCGCGCTCGAGCCGCGAGTGCTCGTCCGCGAACGGGACTCCAACCAGTCCCACCTGAGGATGTCCTACCGCCCCGGTATCGAGACCGACGATCCGCGCCAGCGCGCGATCCTCGCCATCTACTCGACGTTGCTCGGCGGGTCGATGGGCTCGCGCCTGTTCGACGAGATCCGCGAGCAGCGTGGGCTCGCCTACTCCGTCAACTCCGTCGCCCACGCCTACAGCGACGTGCCGGTACTACAGTTGTCGGCGGGACTCGACTCGAGCAAGACGATCGACGCCTACCGGAGGATGAGGGAAATCGTCACCGAGCTCCGTGAGCAGGGGCCGAACGAATCGGAGGTGGAGCGCGCCCGAGCGTACGCCGCGGGCGCCCGGACGATCGCGTTCGAGAACAGCGGCGCGGTCGCGCGGCACGCCGCCCAGCAGACGATTCTCTACGGCGAGGACGTAGATCCCGACGCCTCGATCGCCCTGCTCGATCAGGTGACGTTCGAGGAGGTGGTCGAGGTCGCGCGTAGGGTCCCGGACGAGCTGTCGGTCGCCTGCGTGGGGCCGCATACCGTGGAGGAGTTCACGTCCGCCTGACGCGCTGGGAGGTTGGGGGCATCGCTGCCCTCGCGCTCCTGCTGGGAGGCTGCGGCGGGGGTACTCATCATGTCGCCCACAGCGCGCTCGCCGGCACGGGCACACCCGTGGCCGCGCCGACCGCCTCGACCGCTACCGCGGCCGCATCGGCTCCGCACCTGCCTCCAGTCTCGCCGGGAGTGCCTGCGATGGACGGAGCGCTCCAGGGCGTGCTCCGCACCGCCGGCCCGAACTCCGGAGCGCTCGTTTACGACCTGACGTCGCAGAAGGTCCTGTTCGCGGTGCGCGATGGGGTCAAGCGGCCGCCGGCCTCGGTGGAGAAGCTCTACACCTCGGTCGCGCTGTTGCAGATGCTCGGTCCGGACATGCGCCTGAACACCACGGTGCTCGGCGCCGGGCACCTCGGCCCCGGCGGCGTGTGGCACGGCGACCTATACCTCCGCGGCAGCGGAGATCCGACGTTCGGGGACGGGACGTTCAACAAGGTGTGGCAACACGGCTACGGCCCGACCGCCACGGAGCTCGTCGGCCAGCTCCTGACGCACGGGATCCACCACGTCACCGGTCAGGTGATCGGCGACGATTCGCTGCTCGACACCCGGCCCGGTGGACCGGCGCTCGGGTACGCCGCCGACCTACCCGACTACGAAGGCGAGCTCGGCGCGCTCACCTACGACCACGGCTCGACCTCGGGGCGGCTCACGGCCGGGGCCTTCGCCGCCCAGGAGTTCGCCCTCGCACTGAATGCCGCGAACGTGTCCGTACGCGCCGCCCACCAGACTCACCCCGCCCCGCGCGACGCCCGCCAGCTCGCGTCGGTGAGCTCGCCGTCGCTGAGGGTGCTGCTCAAGCTGATGGACGTTCCCTCGGACGACCTGTTCGCCGATGACCTAGCCGAGCAGCTCGGGCTTCAGGTCGGGAGCTTCGGGACGATCACCGCCGGCGCGCAGGTGATCGGACAGGTCATCGGGTCCTACGACATCCACCCCAACGTCGTCGACGGATCAGGGCTTTCCCGGAACGACCAGACCTCACCCGCTGAGGTGGTGGCGCTGCTGCGGGAGGTGTGGCACACCCCCGTCGGCAACACGCTCTCCGCGTCGCTTCCCGTCGTGGGGGTCAGCGGCACCACGCAGACGATCGCCACCCACACCCCAGCCCAGGGCAACTGCATGGCCAAGACCGGGACGCTCGACTTCGTCACGAACCTCGCCGGCTACTGCCACCGACCCGGCCACCACGCGGTCGCGTTCGCGCTGTTCATCGACGGCCCGCCGAACTCGCAGGCGATCACCATGGAGGGGCAGATGGTCGCGGCGATCGCTCGGTACTGAGCTGCGCCGCTCAGGCGAGGGCCTCGGCGAGCAGGTCGATCCCCTCCTGCTCGGCCTCTCGCACGGCGCGCAACGTGGTGCGCTTTCGCTCGAACTCGGCCGGGGTGTAGCAATGGACGTCGGCCGGTGCGCCCATCTCGAGCCCGTCCCACAGCGACCCGGCTTGATAGACCCGCTCGAGCCACGGCATCCCCTCGTACGCGGAGGACACGAGCACCAGCACGAACTCCGGCCCTCGCTCGCGTTGCGGCGGCGCGCCGTGCGCGTCCGCCACCCGCGCACCGCCCAGCAGCGCCCGCTCGATGGGCCAGCGATCATCGACCCTGTCGAGGTATCTCTGCAGCTCGCGCCGGTTCAGAGCGCCGCCAAGCTCCACGGTTCGATTCTGGCGAGAGTCAAGCGCCGTTTCAACGCCTCAGGGCCCGCTGCTAGGTGATCGCCACCATCCGCTCGATCGGCAGCCGAGCGCGATCGGCGACCGCCGGCGGCACCTTGACCTCGTGCACCCCGTCGCGCAGGGCGTCACGGAGCTTGGGCAGCGTGATCATCTTCATGTACCGGCAGTGCGCGGCCTCGTTGGCGGCGATGAACTCCATGTCGGGGGCCGCCCGCCGCAGGGGATGAAGCATCCCGGTCTCGGTCGCGACGATCGCCGTCCCGGCGGAATGCTCGCGCGCGTAGCCGAGCATGCCTCCCGTGGAGAGCATGTGCACGCCCGCGGCGTCCACGTCGCCGGCGGCGACGTACTCCATCACGCTCGTCGAGCAGCCGCACTCGGGGTGGATGAGGAAATCCGCTCCCGGGTGCGCGGCGCGCACCGCGCTGATGTCATCGGGCTTGATCCCGGCGTGGACGTGGCACTCGCCGTCCCACACGTGCATCGGCCGCCCGAGCGTCTTCTCGACATAGGCCCCGAGGAACATGTCCGGCCCGAACAGGATCTCGGTGTCATCGCCGTGCTCCCGGTAGATGTGCTCGACGACCTTGACCGCGTTCGCGGAGGTACAGCAATAGTCGGTCTCGGCCTTGACCTCAGCGGTGGTGTTGACGTACATGACGACCACGGCGCCGGGATGCCTTGCCTTCCAGTCGCGCAGCTCCTCAGCGGTGATCGAGTCGGCGAGCGAGCAGCCAGCGTCGAGGTCGGGGATCAGCACCTGCTTGTCCGGGCACAGGATCGACGCCGTCTCGGCCATGAAGTGCACGCCGCAGAACACGATCGTGTCCGCGTCGGCGCGCGCGGCCTGTTGCGAGAGGCCGAGGGAGTCACCCACGTAGTCGGCCACGTCCTGGATCTCGGCAAGCTGGTAGTTGTGGGCGAGGATCACCGCGCCACGCTCGCGCGCGAGCGATCGCACCTCGTCCTGGAGGGCGGGGATGTTCTCGAGTAGTAGTGGTGCGTCGACAGCACCGAGCATCGGAAGATTCATGGAATCGGTTCTAGGAGGAGAGAGAGGTCGAGGGCGGGGGCGCTGTGCGTCAGAGCTCCCACCGAGATGAATTGTACGCCGGTGCCTGCGATCTCCCTCAGGGCGTCGAGCGTCACGCCACCGCTGGCCTCGAGCTCCGCTCGCCCGTCGACTTGGCGCACGGCGGCGCGCAACTCCTCGACGGTCATGTTGTCGAGCAGGAGCCGGGGGGCTCCGGCGCGCAGCGCGTCGTCGATATCCGCCGGCGTGCGGCACTCTACCTCGAGCGGCAGCTCAGGCCACCTCGCCCGCGCCCGGCGCACGGCCTCCCCCACGCCGCCCGCCAGCGCGGCGTGATTCTCCTTGATCAAGAAGGCGTCGTAGAGGCCGGCGCGGTGGTTCGTTCCGCCGCCGGCGGCCACCGCGGCCTTCTCCAGGGCGCGCAGTCCCGGTGTGGTCTTGCGGGTGTCGAGGATTTTGGCGCCTGTGCCCTCCACCGCGCGCACGCAGCGCGCGGTCATCGTCGCCACTCCCGAGAGGCGCTGCAGGAAGTTCAGGGCGGTTCGCTCGGCGGACAGGATCGCTCGCGCCGAGCCCTCCGCGCTCAGCACCGGGCCGCCGTCGCGCCACACGCCCTCGTCGGTCAGCCGCCCGACGACGACGTCGCGATCGAGCGCCCGAAACGCCTCCTCGGCTGGTTCGAGACCGAACACCACTCCCGGCGCCTTCTGGGTGATCTCGGCGCGGGCCCGCGCTCCCTCTGGAACGGTCGCCTCGCTGGTGACGTCGCGGTCGCCCACGTCCTCGGCCAGCGCGCGGGCGACGATGTCGGAGATCGTTCTCTGCACCACCCCGCGAGGTTAGTGGCGCCCGGGGTTGCAATCGCGACCTCCTCTTGTGTTAGGGTTTGTGATGAATCGTTAGCAACGAAAAGGGGCATGATGGGAGTTAAGAAGGGGGCGACGGTTCTCGCGTTCGCGGCCGCGGCGGTGGTCGCGTTGCCGGCGGCAGCCGGCGCGCGAAGCAAGACGGTCTATGCCGGCGGTCCAAAGATCAACAAGGCGCAAATCGTGAAGCTGCTCGGCAAGGAGGCAAGGCGCGTCAAGGCCGACAACCCGGGGCTGAACGCGTTCCTAAACCAAACCGTCACGATCAACGCAGGCGACTCGGTCAAGTGGGTCGGGCTCGCCGCCAACTTCCACACCGTCGACATCCCGGCGTTGGGCGGATCGGACCTCCCGTTCGTCGTCCCCGGCCCGACGGTCACGGGAGCGACCGACTTCGCCGGCAACCCGTTCTGGTTCGACGGCAAACTCCCCGGCCTCGGTTTCAACCCGGCGCTGCTCGCTCCGATCGGCGGGACTACCTACAACGGAACGAGCCGGATCGACTCCGGCGCCCCGCTTGCCCCGCACGCCCCGAACACGCTGAAGGTGACGTTCACGAAGGCCGGCGTCTACAAGTACTTCTGCGACATCCACCCGGGGATGATCGGCTACGTCGTCGTCAAGCCCAAGGGCAAGCCGATCCCCTCCCCCAAGCAGGACGCGGCCGCCCTCAACAAGCAGATCAGCGCGCTGATCCTGGCCGCCGGCAGGCTCGCCACGCACGCGAGTCAACCCGCGAACCACGTGAGCCTCGGCCTCTCGACCCGGCAGGGCCTCGAGCTGTACTCGATGTTCCCGGCGACGCTGCACGTCAAAGCGGGCACCGTCGTCACGTTCTCGATGTCCCTCACGTCGCGCGAGGTCCACACCGCCTCGTTCGGTCCTTCCGCCTACCTGCGGAACCTCGCCAGCAACCTGGGCATGGGGCCCGTACCGACGTCGGAGGTGCTCTATCCGAGCAGCAACCCCGCTCTCGGTCCGATCCCCGAAGGTCCGACCGAACACGGAAACGGGTTCGCCAACACCGGCGGGCTCGACCGAGATCCGACGACACCGCTGCCGCCCTCGGGGAAGATCGACTTCACCGCGCCGGGCACGTACCACTTCGTTTGCCTGATTCATCCGTTCATGCGCGGGACGGTGATCGTCACCGGCTGACGGAATCATCTGTGGCCAACGCCGGCGCCGCCGGCAAGACCGCGGTGATCAAGACGAAGAGCTTCGACACGTTCGTGCCGAATATCGGACGGACTCCGCCGAACCTTCAACACTTCGAGTGGACGCCCGGGATCATCACCGTGCACTCCGCGAGGGTCAAGACTGATTTCCGAAGTGCAACTCGGTCGCACGTGCTCGTGTGCGCGAAGAACGCGACGCCGCTCAGATCGACACTCTTCGACAACGATCCTGGCGACCTGGGCATATCGGAAAGCTCCTGTATCGCCGAGAACGGAATCGTGCGCACCGCTAAGGTCCAGTCCATGCCGGTCCGAACGGGCGTTGAAGACCCTTGATGGATTCAGGGCGACTCGCTGGTCATCACCCCGGGCGGCCACAAGACGGCCAGCTGGTTCTGTTTCGGCCAAGGCCGGAAGCGACCCTGTACTACTTCTGCGCCGTGCATCCCTGGATGCAGGGCGAGATAAGGTTGTAGTAGCAGCGCCTGCTCGCCGGCGCCCGGCGCCAGGCCAGGCGCCGGCGCGGCACCACCTAGCGCGCCCCCTCCACCAGCACCCGCACGGTCACGAACGTCGGATCGGCGGCGCCGTGCAGCCGCGCGCCGGCCGCCGTCAGCTCGCGCAGGTACGCGACGACCTCGGCGGTCACCCGCTCGCCGGGCAGCAGCGACGGCACGCCGGGCGGGTAGCCGGCGATCGACTCGCACGAGATCCGCCCTATCGCCTGCTCGACCGGGATCGCCTCGCTCCGGCCGAGGAACGCCTCTCGGGGAGAGATCGCGGTCTCGTGCTCGAGCGACAGCGGGGGCCTGGTGATCGGGGGCGGCTCGCCGGGTCGCGAGATCCGCTTCACGGTCTCGGCGAAATCGTGCGCCAGGCGCTCGAGGGCTTCGACCGGCTGTCCTAGCCCGAGAACCAGTACTAGCGTCGCGTGCGTCGCGAGCTCCACGTAGATGTCGTAGGACGCGCGCAGCGCGGCCGCGACCTCGTAGCCCGTGCAGCCGGTGCCGCGGACGTCGATCACGATCCGCAGCGGATCCCACCCGGCGATCCCCGGCCGGCCGACGAAGTCCTCGCCCAGCACCGAGCATCCCGGCACCGCCGCGATCGCCTCGCGCGCCCTCGCGGCCGCCTCGATCGTGCGGTCGAGCAGCGCCTCGCCGTGGAGGGCGAGCTGCCGGCGCGCGGCGTCGAGCGAGGCCATCAGCAGCGAGCTCGGGCTCGTCGAGCGCACCAACCGCACGGCGCGTCCGACCGCATCGGTGTCCACGCGGCTGCCATACGCCACCAGCAGCATCGCCGACTGCGTCAGGCTCCCCACGATCTTGTGCGTAGAGGCGATCATCGCGTCGGCGCCGAGCCGCAGCGGTGACTGAGGCAGTTTGTTGTGAAAGCCGAAATGCGATCCCCAGGCGTTGTCGACGATCAGCGGCGCGTCGGCGCGGTGCGCGATCTCCGCGCAGCCCTCGACGTCGGCCGCCATCCCGTAGTACGTCGGAGAGGTGATGAATACCGCGCGGGCATCCGGGGCGCGCAGGAGGGCTTCGCGGAGGGCATCGGGAGTGACGCCATGCGCCATGCCGAGCTCGTCGTCGTAGATCGGCGCCACGAAGCTCGGCGAGCCGCCGCTCAGCACCAAGCCGTCGATCAGGCTCGCGTGCGAGTTGCGCTGCAGCAGGACGCGGGTGCCCTGCGAGGCGAGCGCCAGGCACAGCGCATGGTTGCCCTGCGTGGCGCCGTTGGTCAGAAACCAGGTTCGCTCGGCGCCGTACGCCTTGGCGGCTAGCGCCTCCGCCCGCTCGTAGGGCGTGGGCGAGGGACCGACGTCGATCCCCTCGATGTCGAGCGGGACATCGAGGAGCAGCGCCCGATCACCCAGCGCGGTACGCAAGCCGGGGTCCGCGCCCTCCCCACCCTTGTGGCCGGGCACGTGAAAACGCATGGAGCCACGGAACCCGTATGCGGTCACGGCCTCCAGATAGGGTGCGGTCGGCTGCGCCGCCGGCGGACGGGCGCTCACTCGCTGCCCGAGGGCCCTGAGTTGGCGGCCTTGAGCAGGTAGGCGCGCACGAACCCGTCGAGGTCCCCGTCGAGTACCCGGTTGACGTCGCCCACCTCGTAATCGGTGCGGTGGTCCTTGGCGACCTGATAGGGGTGCAGCACGTAGGAGCGGATCTGCGAGCCGAAGTTCACATCCTGGGCCTGGCCCTTCTCACGGGCGATCTCCTCGCGGCGCTTGCGCTCCTCGAGCTCGAGCAGCTTCGAGCGCAGCATCGTCATCGCCTCCGCCTTGTTCGAGGATTGCGAGCGCTCGTTCTGGCACTGAACCACGATCCCGGTTGGCTTGTGGGTGATTCGGACCGCGGAGCTCGTCTTGTTGACGTGCTGGCCGCCGGCGCCGCTGGCGCGGTAGGTGTCGACCTGGAGGTCGTCGTCGTCGATCTCGAGCCCCTCGATCTCGTCGACGACCGGCGAGACCTCCACGCCGGCAAAGCTCGTCTGCCGACGGTGAGCGGCGTCAAACGGGGATAGGCGGACCAGGCGGTGCACGCCCTTCTCCGCGCTGAACAGCCCGTAGGCGTTCTCACCCTTGGCCAGAAACGTGGCCGACTTGATTCCCGCCTCCTCCCCCGGCGAGACTTCCAGCAGCTCGACCTCGAAGCCGCGCTTCTCCGCCCAGCGCATCTCCATCCGCAGGACCATCTCGGCCCAGTCCTGAGCGTCGGTGCCGCCGGCGCCGGCGTTGATCGTCACCAGCGCGTCGCCGGCGTCGTAGGGGCCCGAGAACAGTCGTTCTTCCTCGAGCTCGTCGAGGCGGCGTTGCACGCCGCGGATCTGATCGTCGAGCTCGCGGGCGATCTCGGGATCCTCTTCGGCGAGCTCGGCCAGCGGCTCGAGGTCGTCGACGTCTCGCTCGAGCTCGCGGAACACAGACAGCTTGCGGGTCGCGCGCGCGTGTTCGGCGGTCACCTTCGGCGCCCGCTCCTGATCCTCCCAGAACCCGGGCTCCCCCATCTCCCCCTCGAGCGCGGCGATGCGCTCGCTCAGCCCGGCCGGGTCAAAGATAGTCCGCGAGCAGGGTGAGCTGCTCGCGGATCGCCGCGAGGCGCTGGGAGAGCGGCTCTGAAGGGGCGGTGGTCATCTACGGATCAACCCTAGCAGCGGATTGCCGCTCCGATTGGGAGGCCCTCCCGCCGTTTGCGGTGAGGAGGACAAGGTAGAGTGCCGCGCATGGCCAGCCTCAAAGACCCCCCAGTGCGCGAGCTGCTCGAGCAGCCTAACTACGCCGTGATCTCGACGCTCAACGAGAACGGAGCGATCCACAACACGATGGTCTGGATCTCCGCCGAGGACGGCGCCGTGGCCGTCAACAGCGCGATCGGCCGCCTGTGGCCGACGAACCTTCAACGCGACCCGCGGATCACCGCGGTCGTGTTCGAGTCCGGCAACCCGTACCACTTCGTCGAGATCCGCGGCACCGCGACCGCCACGCGCGAGGGCGCCGACGAGCACATCAACCGGCTCGCGAAGAAGTACATCGGGCAGGACGAGTACCCGTACCGCCAGCCCGGCGAGGAGCGGATCAAGTTCGTGATCCAGCCGGACCACGTCCGGCACGTCAAGCAGTAGCGCGGACGGCGCTCAGCGCGGCCCGTGGCGCCGGGCGTGGCGCTCGGCGCGGCGCGCGTGGCGCTCGGCTTGGCGCGCGTAGCGCTCGCCGTAGCGCTGAGCGTACTGCTCGGCGGACCGCGCGCCGCCGGCGCGATGCGCGGACCGAAGCGTGTTCTTCTGCGCCAGCTCGCGTTCCACCTGGTCGAACTCGGGCGCCGGCCCGTACAGGCGCCAGCCACCTCTTATCAGCGGGATCAGGGCTACCAACGCGACCCAGATCGGCCAGAACTGGCCGTTCGCGCCCGAGGCCACCCAGATGACCGTGCAGATCAAGAAGAGCACGACTCCGCCGCCGCTCTCCTGAAGCAGGCGGCGCTGAAGATGGCTGCGCCGGCGGGCCAGCTCCGCCTTGACCTCCTGCGGCGTGGGCGGCAGCGCGGGCAGATCGGCCAGCACCGCCCGCAGCTCCTGCTCGGTCTGCGCCCGGACGGTCGCCTGAACCCGCTCGTTGAGCTCGTCCTCGGTCAGGCGCCCGGCGGCGAAGTGCTCGCGGATCTGTTGCGCGGCGCGTTCGCGCTGCTCGTCGGATACGCGGAGGCTTGACGAATCGGTCATACGTCCCGGAAATCTACCGGCACCTATCCGGCTCGGCCCGGGTGTGCTGGATAAGGGTCCAATACGCCCCCTTTTTCAGCACACCCTTCCAGGACAGCACGCCTAGGCGCCGTGGCACTTCTTGTACTTCTTGCCCGACCCGCACCAGCAGGGGTCGTTGCGGCCGATCTGTTGCGACTCGTCGACGCGGCGCTGCTCGACCACGGGCGGCGGGCCCGGCTCGGAGTAACCCTCGCCGGCCGCGCCGGCGCCGGCCGGCCCGGCGCCGGCACTCCCGGCCGCTGCAGCGATCGACATCGCGCCCGCCTGGGCCATGCCCCCGCCGGAGTAGGAGACGTTGCGATTTCCGCCGGTCGAGGAGCTGGAGCGCCGGCTTGGGCGCGTGGGTGCCGGCGGTGGCGCTCCTCCGTTCTCGCCTTCGACCGTCACCTCGACGTGGAAGATCATCCGGGCGAAGTCCCCCCAGATGCTGTTCATCAGGTCGCGGAACAGCTCGAAGGCCTCGTTCTTGTACGCCACCAGCGGCTCGATCTGGGCGAACCCGCGGAGGTGGATCCCCTCGCGCAGGTAGTCCATGTCATAGAGGTGCTCTTTCCAGCGCTGATCGATGATCTGCAGCAGCAGGAACCGCTCGAGCGCGCGCATCAGCTCCTCGCCGAGCTCCTGCTCGCGCCGGTCGTAGAGGGCGAGCGCCTCCTCCTGCAGGACGCTCGTCAGCTCCACCCGATCGACCGTGGCCGGGTCGACGCCGGCGATCTCCTCGCTCGGGGTGAAGATCTCCTCGATCCGCCGGCGCAGGCCTTCGACGTCCCAATCCTCGACGAAGTCGCCGGCCGTGTACTCCTCGACGAGACGCTCGATCAGGTTCGCGACCTCTTCGCGCGCGGCGTCGCTCATGTCGCGCCCCTCGAGGATCTCATCGCGGTAGGTGTAGATCACGTCGCGCTGCTGGTTGAGCACGTCGTCGTACTCGAGCGTGTGCTTGCGCATGAGGAAGTGCTGCTCCTCGACCTTGCGCTGCGCCTTCTCGATCTGCTTGGAGAGCATCCCGGCCTCGATCGGCTCCTCGTTGCCCTCCTCGTCGGTCGAGCCGAGCTTGTCGAGGATCTTGTAGATCCGCTCGCCGGCGAACAGGCGCACCAGGTCGTCCTGGGCGGAGAGGAAGAAGCGCGACTCGCCGGGATCCCCCTGGCGTCCGGAGCGTCCGCGGAGTTGGTTGTCGATGCGCCGCGCCTCGTGGCGTTCGGTGCCGAGGATGAACAGGCCGCCGGCTTCGAGCACCTGCTCGCGAGCCTCCTCGATCCGAGGCTCGATCGCAGGCAGCACCCGCGCGTAGTGCTCCTCGTAATCCTCATCCCCCGGCGCCGTCCCCAGCTTGGCGACCTCCAATCGGGCCAGGTGCTCGGGGTTGCCGCCGAGCTTGATGTCCACGCCGCGGCCGGCCATGTTCGTCGCGATCGTCACCGCCCCGGGGGCGCCGGCCTCGGCGATGGTCTCGCCTTCGCGCTCGGCGTGCTCTGGCTTGGCGTTGAGGACCGTGTGCTTGATCCCCTTGCGCGTGAGCTGTTCGGACAGCAGCTCCGAGACCTCCACGGAGATCGTCCCGACCAGCACCGGCTGGCCGGCGGCGTGACGCGCCTCGATCTCCCTCAACACCGCGCTCCACTTGCCGTCCTTGGTCTTGTAGACCTGGTCGTTGCGGTCGGCGCGGATCATCGGCTCGTTCGTGGGCACTTGGACCACCGGCAACTCGTAGATCTTCATGAACTCGGTCGCCTCGGTGATCGCGGTCCCGGTCATGCCGGCGAGCTTGTCGTACATCCGGAAGTAGTTCTGCAGCGTGATCGTCGCGAGCGTCTGGTTCTCCTCCTGGACCCGGACGCCCTCCTTGGCCTCGACCGCCTGGTGCAGGCCCTCCGACCAGCGGCGCCCCTCGAGGATGCGGCCGGTGAACTCGTCGATGATCTTGACCTCGCCGTCGATCACCGCGTAGTCGCGGTCGCGATGGTAGAGCGACTCGGCTTTGAGCGCCTGGATCAGGTGGTTGACGAGCGGGCCGTTCTCGGCCCGATAGAGGTGATCGATGTTCAGGAACCTCTCGGCCCTGGCCACGCCCCGCTCGGTCACCGCGATCGTCTTGTGCTTCTCGTCGAACTCGTAGTCGAAGTCCGCGACGAACTCCTTCTTCATGCGGGGGTCCATCCCCTCGGGCGTCTTTCCGGCCACCATCTGTGGCGCCAGGCGGGCGAACGTCCGATACAGGTCAGCCGCCTGCTCGGGCGCGCCGGAGATGATCAGCGGCGTGCGCGCCTCGTCGATCAGGATGTTGTCGACCTCGTCGACGATCGCGTAGGTGTGGTAGGGCGACTTGCCCTCCTCGGGCTTGGGCCGGCCGCCGTGCTGGACCTTCTCCTCCAGCGTGGTGGCCATGTTGTCGCGGAGGTAGTCGAAGCCGAATTCCGAGTTGGTCCCGTACGTGACATCGGCGGCGTACGCCGCTCGCTTCTCCTCGTAAGGCTGCATGTTCTGGAGCACCCCGACGGTCACCCCGAGCAGGTCGTAGATCGGCTTCATCCAGGCCGCGTCGCGGCGTGCCAAGTAGTCGTTGACCGTCACCACATGGACCCCGCGCCCGCCCAGCGAGTTGAGCACGACCGCGAGCGTCGCCGTCAGCGTCTTGCCCTCGCCCGTCTTCATCTCGGCGATTGCACCGTCGTGGAGCACCATCCCGCCGATCAGCTGGACGTCGAAATGCCGCATGCCGAGGCTCCGCTTGCCCGCCTCGCGTACCAGCGCGAAACACTCGTACAGGAGGTCGTCGAGCTTCTCGCCCTGGCGGGCGCGCCCTCGCAGTTCGTCGGCGGCCTCCCTCAGCTCGGCGTCGGTGTGATGCTCAAGCTCGGGCTCAAAGGCGTTGATCCGCCCGACGCGCTGTTCATAGGTCTTGAACTTCTTCGCTTCGCCCATGCGAAGCGCGCGGTCGAGGATGGTCACGGGCCTAGCGTAGCAGCGGCCCCGAGCCCGAAAAGAGGTCCAAAGGACCCCGCTTCCTGGCCCCCAGACTCAGCTATGCGGCGGGCGAAACGCCACCCGAACCCGGCGGCGATGCGGTCTCGAGGGCCTCCGCGGTCGCCGCTCGAGTCTCCCGCCGCTTGCGGCGTTTTTCGCGATGGCGCTTGACCTGAACGGCCAGCTCATCGGCGCACAGGTTGATCGAGCGGACGACGTCGGGCGAGGCGTCGCGGGCGCGCAGTGTGACTCCCTTGAGATGGAGCGTGGCCTCGGCGACCTGCGAATCGGCGATGGCCGGGTTGCGCTCTTCGAACACCTCCACCTCGAGCTCAGCCAGTTCCGAAACCTGCCTGGCGATCTTGCGGAACCGCTTCTCTACGTGCTCCCTCAGATCCTCGGAGACGGACAGGTTGCGGCCCTTCACCTCGATGCGCATAGGCCGACCTCCTAGCTGGAACGATGAGTGTGCGGTGAGCAGATCAGACTAGTCCCCCGCCTGACGTTTGTCGATTGCAAGAATCCAGTCGACGTGACCCCGCAGATTTCCTGGTCCTTTCAGCCGGCCGTGCTGATCGGCGTCGGCGCGATGGTCGTTCTGTACCTCGCCGCCTGGCGTCGGGGGCGCCAGCCGGATGAGCCCCATCCCCCCAGCTTCGGGCGGCTGGCGCTGTTTGGCGCAGGCGTCGCCACCATCTTCGTGGCGCTCGTCTCGCCGCTCGACTCGCTCGGCGACCAGCTGATGGTGATGCACATGGTCCAGCACATGTTGCTCCTGGACGTCGCGCCGATCCTGTTGATCCTCGGTCTGACCAAGGTTCTCCTGCGCCCCGCGACCCGGCGGGTGCAGGCGGTCGAGCGGCGTGCCGGCTACCTGGCGCATCCCGCGTTCGCCGTGGTCCTGTACGTCGCGCTCCTGTGGCTCTGGCACATCCCGGCGATGTACGACCGGGCTCAGGGCAACGCCGCGATCCACGTCCTCGAGCACCTGTGCTTCTTCGCTGCCGGCGCCCTCTACTGGTGGCACGTCTTTTCGCCGATCCGCCCACGGATGCGGTTCAGCGGCATCGGCATGGTCGGGTACATGGCCAGCACCAAGCTGCTGGTGGGGATCCTCGGGATCGTGCTCGCGTTCGCGCCGGACGTCCTGTATCCGTTCTACGCGCACAAGCCCCACTACTGGGGTCTCAGCCCGCACGAGGACCAGTCGATGGCGGGGCTGGTGATGGCGCTCGAGCAGTCGATCGTGATGGGGATCGCGCTCGTGGTCCTGTTCGTCCAGATGCTCACCGAGTCCGAGCGCGAGGCCCAGCGCGCCGAGCGCTTCGAGATCGCCTAGGCGCCACCCCGGCGCCGCGAAACGTGCCGCGGCGCCGGAATGGCGCACGGGACCTCAGCTCAGCACTTACCGGTGCCCTTGACGGTCTGAGGCGTCTCCTTGACGCCCTGGTTCACGGCGGTGAACGTAATGGACCACGGGCGCTTGCCGGCCTTGCAGGCCACGGAAGCCTGGGCGTCGGACTTCCAGGTCAGGGTCTCGGTGACCAGCGAGCCGTAGACGCCCGCCAGGCCCCCCGCCTTGGTCGAGACATCCGGCGGGAGCGGGCTATCGAGCACGAGGTTCTTGCCCACCTGCTTCACCGTGCCGACCCACGGTGCCGCCGCGCCGGTTTTCAGGCCTCCGCACGTGTACCTCGGCGGGATGGTCACGAAGAAGAACACGACCTTGCCGTGCCCGCCGTTGTAGATGTGCAGGAACGGGTCGCACGGGCTCCCCGCGGCCTTCAGGTTGTTGCCCGGGCCGAGCAAGGAGGTGACCGGTCCGGCCGCGATCATCGACTTGGGCGGGCAGGCCTTGTCCCACTTGGCCGGGTTGGCGGTGATCCGGGACGCGCTACAGGTCGGCAGGTTCTTCGTGGTCGAGACCAAGCCGTAGACACTGCTCTTGATGTCGATGAGCGGCGCCGCCCGGTTGCCGTTCAGCCCCTTGGCGCCATACGTCTCCGCGTAACCGAGAGGCGCCGGCTTCTTCGAGCTCCCGGCCTTGTTCGCGAACCTGAAACTCGCGCTGTACGAGTTGAACGTGGTGGCATACGCCACCCCGGTCGCTACGGCGAGGACGGCCAACGCCGTACAGATGAACATGATCCGTCGCAAAATGGTTCTCTCCTTGTCCTTTGGACGGTTGTGGGTGTAAGCAGAGCCGGCCGTGCTCATGGCAATGGTTTGAGTTGGGGAAAAGCTTGCAGTTGCCCGGTGGTACGGGCGCCGAGAGGCGCCTGCGCCTTGCACTTCGGACCGCCAGGCATCGCCGTGAAGTAGACGCTGCGGAGGACGGCGGCAAGGTTAGCGGGAATTTGCGGGCCTATGGCGGGTTGCGGGTTGCTCGTGCAGAGATTGCTCGCGAACACCGGTAGGCCCTGCAGAAGCTGCGAATAACCCCGCGGCTGCAGGTAGGGGTTGGCGCGGTTGCTCTCGAGTCGTGTCTGGTAGTTGGTGAGCACCTCCGGGTTAACAGGATTGGATATGCGTAAGTAGTGCAAAACCGCGTTCCCCGCGTTATTGGACTGCACCGCCTGGGTGGTGGCCGCGCTGTTCGCGAAGAACGCGGCGATCTCGCGCCGGTAGGTGTTGATGTAGTTGATCACCGGGACGAGGTTCCCTAGGTAAGGCTTCAGTCGCGTGAGCCACGGCACGCTGTCGCGCAGGAACTGTTCGAATGCCGGCACGCCGGTCTTCGAAGCACCGGTGAGCGGACCGATGTTCGTGAGCAGGTCACGCAGCTCCGGCGCGAACACGGCGACCGCTTGGAGCGCCGGGGTGAGCTGGACGGCGGCCGGGCGCAGCTCGTCGATCAGCGGCTTGGTCGTCTTGGCGAACCGTGCGACCCGCTCGACCGTCGACCGGGTCGCGATCAGGAAGGGCGGGAACGCGCGCACCGTGTTGGCCAGCGCGACGTCCTGGGCGGCGGTCGCCGAGAACACCGCGTTTGAGTTGCGGATGAATCCCTGGAGCTGGGCCGGGGAGCGGCTGAGGGCCGAGAACACCTGGCCGCCTTCACGGAGCAGGGTGCTCGTCGCCGCGCTGTCTCCTCGGAGCACGGCCAGCACCGAATCGACGTTGGTTGCGAACGGGTACAGCTGGTAGAAGGCGGCGTTGAAGTCCTCTCCGCGGCCGGTCAGCGCGATCGCGTCCTGCTGCTGCCACGTCATGAACGCCCGGCGGGTAGCCGGGTCGAACGTCGAGAGGATCTGGTCGAGGTCGACCGTAGGCGCGATCTGGGCGGGGGGCAGGGTTGCGCCGTCCGGGAGCTTCGGACCGTTCTGGGTGCCGGGCGTGAGCTCGACGTACGTCTCGCCGAGGAGCGACTTCGCGCGGAGGATCGCCCGCGTGTCGGCCGGCCGCGGCGCGTACTGGCTGCCGAGCTCGATGACCGCTCGCGTCAGCCCAGTCCTGCGGTCGAGCGAGACCGAGACGACCTTGCCTACGCTGACCCCGGAGATCCGGACGTCCGACTGCACCCCGAGCTGGACCGCGTCGCTGAACTCCGCGTTCAGCCGGTAGCCCTGGGGTGCGAGCGGGATCGAGCCGCCGAACGAGATCCACAGGAACAGCAGCAGACCGACGCACGAACCCGCGAACGCGACCATCGTGAGGATCCGGCCGGAGCTGGGTGCCTGCTTGTTCACGGCGTGCCACCCGGTGGGCAGGAGGGGGAGTTGATCTTGCTCCAGTCGGGCGCGTTGAGCAGGTCAAGCAGCGCGCCGAGCGCCGGATTTCCGGGCTCGATCGACGCCTCCAGCAGGTTCAGGGTGTTGCAGGGGGCCATGAAGATGCCGCGCACGATCGGGCCGTGCGCGTCCTGGGTGCTGGTCAGGCTGGTCGCGATGTGGCTGAGCCAGGAGCCCCAGAACAGGTATCCCTGCTGACCGCGTGGCTGGTAGGCGAGCGTGTTGAACAGCGTGTTGAGCACGCCGAGCGCGTTGACCAGGTGCGGCGTCGCCTGAGCCAGATCCGCGCTCGCGGGTGCGAGGAGCTTCGCCAGCGGCTGGACGGCTTTCGTGAACGGGATCAGCTGGTTCTGGATCACCGGCGTGGTGTCGTGGAACAGCGGCCGCGATGCCTGCAATGCAGGACCGAACGCGTGCGCGAAGGGGAGCAACTCGGGGAGCGTCTGCGTGCTCTGGTGGGCGAATGCCTGCACCTTGCCGAGGGTTTGCGTCGTCGTGCGGAGCGTGCCCGGGAGCAGCGTGAGCGCCGCCTGAAGGCTTGCGTCCTGGGATGAGATCGCGGAGAAGTTGGTGTTCGACGAATTGATGAGCGACGTGAGCTGGGTGTCGACGCTGCCGAGCGATCCGGCTACCACCTGCAGGTTGTGGATCGCGCGGCTGATGTTCTGCCTGCGCTGGGCGAGGATGCTCGTGAGCGTGAGCGTGTCGCGGTTCAGCGGCGCGAAGCGCTTGAACGTCCCGCGCAGGTCTTCCACCGCCGCGGCGCTCGGGACTGGGCCCGGATTGCCTGCGTCCCGGAATGCCTGGGATCCGCCCGCCAGGAGCAGCAGCAGGTAGTTGCGCGTGTCGGCGTCGAGCGAGGAGAGGATCTGGTCGACGTTGATGTCAGGGCTGGTGGCTGCCACAGGTATGGTCCCGCCGTTGGGAATCGCCCCCGCCGCCTTCGTCCCCGGATCGAGGGAGAGGTACATGTCCTGTAGAGGCGTGCGCGGCCGCAGCAGCACCGTGGCGTCGTTGTAGATCGGGGCGTACTTCTTGAAGATGTTCATCGTCACTACGGAGCGGCCGTTCGCGAGCTGAACGCCCCCCACCTGCCCCACCTCGACCCCGGCGACGTCGACGGTCTGTCCCTGTCCAGCGGTCACCGCCGCCCCCGTCTGGAACTCCGCCTTCACCGTGTAGTAGCTGTGGCCGAGCGTGAACGCCGGCTGGTGCAGGAGGATGTAGGCGACCACCACGAGCGCCAGCGCCACCATGATCGTGACGGCGGCGAAGTCCTTGCGGTGGACGAGGATCGCGCGCTTCACGGTGCGGCTCCGGTGCTCGCGTTGTTCAGGTTCGGGACCGGGTTCGCGAGGCAGGCGACGTTACTGCGAATCGGAGGGGCCTTCCCCGGATAAGCCGGCCGCGTCCCGAGCGGCGGCAAGACCGCGTTGCCGAAGAGCGCCCCGTTGCCCGGCAGCGACGGTGTCTGCACCGGCACGGATCCGCCCCCGGCCGAGGCGCGGACGTAGCGGCCGTTGCCGTCGAAGTTCCCGGCCGCTCCAGCGAGCCCGACCGCGCTCTGGAACAACTCCTGGTAGACGCTCTGCCCACCACCGAAGGGCGGATCGCTGATCACCTCATTCCCGGTCGGGATCACGGTGTGGGTGAAGCAGCGGGCGAGCTGATCGGCGGCCGAGATCAGGGCCTTGGTCGCCGTGATCGCCGCGGACGTGTTTTGCACGGCAGGGGTGAGATCCGACAGCAGGCCACCCAGGTTCGCCGGCGACACCAACTGGGTGGCCTGGGCGATCCACGGAATCGCGGCGTTGATCGTCGGGCCGAGCTGCTCGACGCCGGGCGTGAGCGCAGCGGCGAACGTCTGGGTGGGTCCGAACGACGCGTCGAGCGCGGAGTCAGCCGACTGCGTTCGGCGCAGTAGCGGCGGCAGCAGTGAGATCGTCTGGCTCAGGTCCTGCTGGCGGGAGGCGAGCGTGGCCATGGTCGCGTTGAACGTGGTTACGAGGCTCGAGAGCTGGTTGCCGCTCGCCGCCAGGGCCTTGAACACCTTTGCGTTACCGGTGACGACCTTCTCCAGATCGTGTGGCTGGAGGCCGAGAAGCCCCTGGTTGACGATCGCCGAGGCCTTGAACGCGTCCGCGGAATATTTCAGCGACAGGTTGAGCGCCTGCGCCGCGGTCAGCCCGCGTACGCTGGGATCCTGCGTGGCGTCCTGCGCGGGTGTCGGCTGGCCGTCTAGCGCGGCGCCGATTCCCTGCAGGAGCGTCTGCAGGTTGCCGCGGGCATCGGAGTTGAGTGCCGAGAGCACGCGGTCGAGCTGAACCGGCCCCGAGTTCTGGGCGGCCGGGAGCGTGTCGCCGGAGCGCAGAGTCGGCGCGTTCGGGCTCCCCGGGAACAGGTCGACGTAGAAGTTTCCCTCCAGGAAGATGCGCGGTCGGATCCTGGCGTTCGCGTTCGCGTGGATCGGCAGGCCGTTCTGGTTGATCTCCATGGTCACGAGCCCGGCGCGTGAGGAGCCCGAGATGTGCGTCACGGAGACGACCTGCCCGACGTCGACTCCGGCGATCCTGACCGGCGACGGGATGTGGAGCTGAGTCTCGGTCGTGAAAACGGCCTTGAGCACGAACGGTGACTTGGAGAATGGAATGCTCCCGCCGAAGACCAGGTAGCAGGCGGCGACGATCACCGCCAGGCCAACGATCCCGCCCCAGAAGTTCGATATCCGCGGACGATGGCGCCTCATCCGCCGGTCCTCGACGTCTGCTGTGTCGCCAGGCCGACGTTCCCCGCCGGATTGCCGATCCGCGCCGTGGCACCCGAATAGGGCTCGTTGCCGGCGGCGCACTCGGGCGGGTTCTGGCCGGGGGAATCGGTGTTGGGGTACGGGTTGACGTGCAGCGGCCCGTACGCGTTGTTCGGGTTGTTGTTCGGAGTCGTGTACGGCCTTTGCGAGGGGACGGCTTCGCCGCCCAGGACGTCGTCGATCGCGACGATCGAGAAGCGCAGCGATGTGCCGTTGCCCACGGGGTCGGAGAGCAGGCTCGCGATGTTGCGCAGGAACAGGGTGGCGTAGTTGCACGTGGCCTGGACGGGAGTGAGAAACGACAGCGGCGACCGCAGGCTCGACGCCGTCAGGGTGAGCCGATTGAGACCGGCCTTGACCGCCGGCGTCTGCCCGTAGCGCTCGAGCGCGAGTGCCAGATTGGTCAGCTGCTGGTCCAGGCTGGTGTTTGGAGGCAGATACGTTCCCGGCAGGGTCCGCGTGCCGATCGCGAACGCGTCCGCGAGCACCGGGGCGCTCGTCGGGAGCGTCGCGAACGCCGGGCGCAACTCACTGAACAGGTCCTTCGTGTCGATGAGGAAGGCCTGCTCGCTCGGGCTGTTGGTGATCACCGATTGGAACGCCGGCGGCGTCTGATGGATCCAGTCCTGCAGGAACGGCGTGGCCACACTCGCCAGCGAGGTGAACGTGGTGTCGAGGTTGCCGTACAGGTCGGCCTGGGTCTGCGCGACCGGCGCCAGTGCGCTGGAGAAGGACTCGAGCCCGTGCCAGAAGCCCGCCAGGTCGGTGTGCGGCGAAGCCAGGTTGCGGGCCACGGGTTCCAGGTCGGTGACCAACGGGACGAACGCGCCGATCGCGTCATTGATGTCGCCGCCGCGGCTCGCGAGGGCGTCGCTGAAGCCAATCGTGGACGCCGCGACCCCCGCGCGCGTCGCGGGATCGAACATCGACAGCACCTGGTCGAGGTCGACTTCGCTGCCAGCCTGCGTGAGCGGCACGGTGGCGCCGTTCTTGTAGGTCTGCGTGGACGTGCCCGGGATGACCTGGACGTATTTGAGGCCGATCGCGCCCTTGAGCCTGACGTCGAACGTCGAGTCCACGGGGAGGGGCTCGACGTTCTTGTTCAGCTTCATGTTCATCACCGCGATCGGCTGCCCGGACGCATCGCGCGCCGGGGTGACGGTGTCGACGATGCCGACGAGCGAGCCGCCCATGTGCACCTCCGCTCCCTTGGTCACCTCGCTGGCGTCCGCGATCTGGACGTGCAGCGTGTACCTGGGAACGAACGGCAGCCCGTTGTTCGCGTTGTAGGCGAGATACACCGCGACGATCGTCACCAGGACGGTGAGCGCGCCGATCAAGATCGGGTTGGAGAGCATCCCCTGTTCGCGCCGGCGAAGGTTCACTCGCCGCTCCCAGTCAGGTAGCGCATGAGCCCGGCGAGCGCCGCGGTCGTGCGCCGTTGGTTGGGCGAAGTCGTCTTCGTGGCTTCGACCGCCAGGCGGGATGCTTTGCCGCCGGACGAGGCAACCACCGCCGCGCTCGTCGCCCCGTGGGTGAACTTTGCCGAGCATCCGGGTTGCGGGATTGTCGAGTAGGGGACGCAGTCGCCGAGCACCAGCGACTCCGTCCGGACGTAGTGCCCGAGGCGGTCGAAGCCGTTGCCAGCATTCGCGCCGTTGAACAGCAGCGACATCAGCTGCTCGATCGCGCCGGTGCTCTCGAGGCTCGCGGTCAACCTGTCCAGTAACGTCGCCGACGGCAAAGCCTGCTGGCCCAGATTCTCGAGCTGACGGGCGAGCGGCTCGGACGCCACCAGTGCGGGCTGCGACTGCTGCGATGACTTTCCGAGTGAGATCAGCGCCGGCCGGGCCACCTTTGCGAACGGCGTGAGGTTCTCGAACTGCTGTCCCAGCGCCGCCGCGCTCTGCCCGAGCTCGGCGAGCAGCGGCGTCCCTTGGTCGGCGAGCTGGCCGAGGTCCACCATCAGCGGGCGTAGCTGGCGCAGGAACCCGGGGAACAGCTGAAACGAGCGCGCGATGTCGGTCGCTCGCTGCGCGCTCGCGACTGACGTCGTGTTGGCTTGGACGATGAAGCCTGAGAGCTCGTGCTTGGCTCGCGCGAGCGGCGCGAGCACCGTGTCGGAATCGGTCGCCAGCTGGGCGAGCTGCTTGTTCTGCCGAGCGAGGATCTTGATCACCTGGTCGGTGTATCCGAGCGCCGGATTGGCGCGGTGGATCACCGCGTTGAGATCGGAGCCGCGAGCCGCGAGCCCGGTGCCGAGCTCGTCCAGGATCAGCGCGAATCGCTCCCTGATCGGTTCTTGGTAGATGTCCTGCACGATGTCCGAGTCGACCGGGGAGCTGGTGTTCGTGACCGGGAGGAGGTACGTTCCGGCTCCGGGTCCGCTCGCGATTCGAGTCAGCTGGGGGGCGCTCGAGGAGCCGGGCTCGCAGTCCACATAGCGTTCGCCGATCAGCGACTGGGGCCTGATCGCGCACGTGGCATTGGCGTAGAACGGAGTGAACCTGGAGTCGTCGATCTCGATCGTCACCGCGGCCTTGTTCAGCGGCGCCGTCCCAGGGCAGTTCTGCGCCGCCGTGCATACGTTCAGCGATTTGATGCTGCCGATGTTCGCTCCGGCGATCCGTACGGTTTCGCCGGGCACCGCAAATGCGGCGTTGTCGAAGATCGCGGTCACCTGATAAGGGCTGCCTGCTCCGCGCGACGAGCTGGTAGCGATCACCCCCACCGCGAGCGCGGCTGCGAGCACCGATATGAGCGCCAGCCGCCTCATGGTCCGGGCGGGGTCGTTGGGGGGTTGCAGCCCGGTACGGGTACCGGCGCGGAATGATCGGGCGGAGGCTGGACCGCGCCGCCGGGGCAGCGCCCGTGCACGTTTTGAAGGCCCTGGTAGCGGGTCTGGTTCGGTGGGAGCGGAGTTAGCTCGTTCGCGCCACTCAGTCCGAAAGCGGAGAAGATCGGCTGGATGCGCGTGTAGTGCCCGTTGGCGTCGTAGTACGCGCTGGTCTGTCCGAGATTCGTGAGCGCGGCGACGACGTCGGGCGTGTAGTCGCGCAGGTAGTCGACCTGGTTCTGGGACTGGTTCATCTCCTTGACCAGCTCGGGGAACGCCGAGTGCGCGAGCTTCGCCAGCGACGGAGTTTCGAGGAGCAGGCTCGTCAGATCGCTGCCGCGGGGGTTGTGGATCAGCGCGTTGAGCGCAGCGACCGTTGGAATCGAGGCGTCCGTGAGGGTCCGCAGCATCGAGGCGAACTGCGCCAGGTGCACGGAGGCTGGCTTTGACGCGGCGACCAGCGGATCCAGCTTGTTGAGCGTCGTGTTCAGGCCGGCGAACGTCCTGGTCGAGTGGTTGAGCGCCGGCGGCAGCAGCGACAACGCTCTCTGTAGCGCCTGGCTCTGGCCTGCGATGGCGGCCGTGGTCGCGTTCGTGTTCGCGACCAGCTGTGTCAGCTGCTGGCTCCTGGATGCGAGCGTCTGCAGCGCTTGGGCACCCTCGATCAGCAGGGAGTCGAACGCCGGCTCGTCACGGGTTAGCTCGGCGGTCACGTTGCTCGTGCTCGAGAGCCCCGGAGCCAGATACTCGAGAGTCCTGTTTGCCGCCAGGGCGCGGCCCTGAATGCTTGCCGCCTCGCCGCGGATGAAGCCGCGTAGTCCGGCTCTGGTCAGCGGGTCGAGCGTGTTGAACAGCTGGTCCAGGCTCACGAGCGCGTGCGTGTATTCCTCGCCGATTAACCCGCCGCTCGGAATCTCGGGAGCACTGCTCGGGCCCGGTTCGAGCACCACGTACTTGTTCGCGATTCCGGACAGAGAGTTCTGATAGATGCGGGCAATCGTCCCCTGGTGAAGGGGGGCCGCTTCCGATCCCACCCCCAGCTTGATCTCGGCGGCGCCGTTGCTCGCCAGGCCGATCGACTGCACCGAACCGACGATGGCGGGGCCGATCATGACCTGATCGCCGGTGACCAGGCCGCTGGCATCCTGAAAGTCCGCGCGCACCGTGTACCCGCCGCCGTTGCCGAGCACCACGAGCGCGACGAGGATGATCGCGGCGGCGAGCGAGGCAAGCGCGGCGGCGCGAGCGATCATTCCTCGGGAGTGACCGCCCCGCTCACGGGCAGAGGCAGGCTGGTGCGCCTGGCGACCGTCGCTGGCATGCGTGCCGAACTACCGGAAGACCCTATTGGCTCTCTCTCCCCTCTATGTCTCTGTCCCGGCGCAGCATCATCCTGCCAGAGGGGCGGATCATGCGCCAGTTCGAGGTGTTTAGCGGGTATTAAGTCGCCGTTTGTCCCGGGCCAGCAGCGAGGCGCCCAGCGCGCCGCCGAGATCTCCCAATGCCGCGAGTTGGACGTTCGGGGGCCGGTGATCGTTGAAGAGATGCGGGTGCATGGCCCGCGCGATCCGTTCGGTGAATCGCTGGCCGAAGCGGACGCCGAGCCCGCCCCCGATGATCACCGCCTCGAGGTCGAGGAGATTGATCACCGACGCGATCCCGGCGCCCAGCGCCTCCACCGCCTCGTCGATCAATTCGGTCGCGAGCTTGTCTTGTTGCTTGAGTGCGCGCTCCCAGATCGCGCTGGTCATCCGGGTGCGACCGTGCTCCTTCATCAGCCTGAGGAGGATGGTCTTCTCTCCCTTTCGATGGCGATTGCGGGCCTGGGCCTCCATGGCCGCGCGGCCGGCGTACGCCTCCACGCATCCGCGCCGTCCACACGGGCAGCGGCGGCCGCCCAGCTTGACCACGGTGTGCCCGATCTCCCCCGCGCCACCGCGCCCCAGCCAGGGCTTACCGCCTAGGATCAGACCTCCTCCGATGCCGGTACCCCAGAAGACCCCGATCAGCGACTTGTATTGCTTGCCCGCGCCGAGCCGGAACTCGGCGTCGGTGGCCACCCTCACGTCGTTTGAGACGAACACCGGCGTGCCTAGATCCTTCGAGAGCCCTGGCCCAAGCTCGAACGTTCCCTGCCAGCCCGGGAGGTTCCCCGCACTGGCGACCGTCCCGCGAGCCTCATCGACGATCCCGGGAGAGCCAACACCGACACTAATGAGCTGCGCGGGCTCGAGCCCTGCCGCGTGGGCGGCGTCCCTGACCGCAGCCGCGAGCTGCGCCGCGACGTCCGGCGGCCCGCCGGTGGTCGGCGTGGGTCGCCGCGCCGTACCCAACACGGTGTTCTCGGCGTCGACGACGATCGCCTCGATCTTGGTCCCGCCGAGATCGATGCCGCCGCGTGCGGCAGGTTTGTTCTTTGACGCCGGCACGATGCGGATCCTCGCAGACCGGAGGGTGCGCGGGAGCGCCGGCGGGGGTCTGCGGTTAGCCCCAAGACTCGCGGTAGTGAGCCTGCTCTACCGTGGGCTCGTCGATCTCGACGCCGAGAGCGGCCAGTTTGAGGCGTCCGACCTCGCGATCGATCGAGGCCGGCACAGGTTGCACGCCCACCGCCAGCGCGCCGCGGCGCCGCACGAGCTCCTCGACGCAAAGCGACTGCAGCGCGAAGGACACATCCATGACCGCCGCCGGATGGCCTTCACCGGCCGCCAGGTTGACCACTCGGCCGCGCGCGAGTAGGTTGAGCCGGCGGCCGTCTTCGAGCTCGTACTGCTCGACCAGGGGGCGCACCTCGCGCGGACCGCTGGTGACGAGCTCACGAAGCTCGTCGAGATCGATCTCCACGTCGAAGTGGCCGGCGTTGGCCAGAAGTGCGCCGTCCTTCATCCGCCGGAAGTGCTCCCCGCGGAGGACTCGACAGGAGCCCGTGACCGTGATGAATATGTCCCCGCGCTCGGCCGCCTCGAGCGCCGGCATCACTTGGTACCCGGCCATCCGCGCCTCGAGCGCCCGGAGGGGGTCGACCTCGCAGACGATCACTGCGGCCCCGGCTCCACGGGCCCGCTCGGCCACTCCCTGGCCCGCCCAGCCGTAGCCGATCACGACTACGGTGTGGCCGGCGAGTAGGACGTGGCTGGCGCGGACGATCCCGTCAAGCGCCGATTGACCGGTGCCGTGACGGTCGTTGAGCGCGCGTTCCGTGCGCGCCTCGTTGACTGCGAGCACCGGACACGCCAGCTTTCCCTGCTCCTCGAGGCGGCGGAGCCGTACCAACCCGGTGGTGGTCTCCTCTGTGCCGCCGATCAGCTCGTCGCGCGCCTCGCCGCCCAGCTCGTGGGCGCCTATGACCAGATCAGCGCCGTCGTCGATCGTCACCTGGGGCGCCTCGGCGAGCAGCGAATGGACGTGGCTGGCGTACGTGTCGAGATCCTCCCCGCGCCGCGCTCTGACCTCGATCCCGTGGTCTCTGACGAGCGCCGCCGCCACGTCGTCCTGGGCGGAGAGCGGATTTGCCGAGCACAGCGCGGTCGTCGCTCCCCCCGCGGCGAACGTAAGGATGAGGTTGGCGGTCTCGGCGGTGACGTGCAGGCAGGCTGCGATCCGAATCTGCTCGAGCGGGCGTTGCTGTGCGAAGCGCTCGCGGATGCGCGACAGCACCGGCATCTGCTCTGAGGCCCAGGCGATGCGGGCAGAGCCTTCGGGCGCGAGGCTGAGGTCCGCCACGTCGTGTGCCGGGATCGCGGCTCGAGCCATCGCCTCGATCCTCGCCCGCCGCCTCTCGGCTGGCCCGCCGCCGCTTCCTGGCGCTTCGTCCTTGGGCGCTAGTACCGGTAGTGGCCCGGCTTGTACGGACCCTCGACCGGGACCCCGAGATACTCGGCCTGCCGCGGGGTCAGCTCTGTCAGCTTGGCGCCCAGCGCGTCGAGGTGCAGCCGCGCGACCTTCTCGTCGAGATGCTTCGGCAGCGTGTAGACGCGCTTCTCGTAGATCTCGTTGTGGCCGAACAGCTCGATCTGGGCGATGACCTGGTTCGTAAACGAGTTCGACATCACGAACGAGGGGTGACCGGTGGCATTGCCGAGGTTGAGCAGCCGGCCCTCCGACAGCACGATGATCGAGTGACCGTCGGAGAAGACCCACTCGTCCACCTGAGGCTTGATGTTGACCCGCTCGATCCCCGGCAGCTTCGCAAGGCCGGACATCTCAAGCTCATTGTCGAAATGGCCGATATTCCCGATGATCGCCTGATGCTTCATCCGCGCCATGTGCTCGGCTGTGATGACGTCCCGGTTGCCCGTCGCCGTGATGAAGATGTCGGCCGTCTCGACGACGTCGTCGAGCGTGAGGACCTGGTAGCCGTCCATCGCCGCCTGCAGCGCGCAGATTGGGTCGATCTCGGTGACCACCACACGCGCCCGCTGGCCGCGCAGCGCCTCGGCACATCCCTTGCCGACATCTCCATACCCACAGACGACCGCAAGCTTGCCGCCGATAAGCACGTCGGTGGCACGATTGATCCCGTCGATCAGCGAGTGCCGACACCCGTACTTGTTGTCGAACTTGGACTTGGTCACCGAGTCGTTGACGTTGATCGCGGGGAACAGCAGAAGGCCCCGTTCGGCGAACTGGTAGAGCCGATGGACGCCCGTCGTGGTCTCCTCGGTGACGCCCCTGATCCCCGCGGCCATTCTCGTCCAACGCTGCGGATCCTCCGTGAGCGAGCGCTGCAGCAGCGCGAGCACGATCGCGAACTCCTCCGAGTCGGCGCCGGCGGGATCCGGAACCGCGCCCGCGCGCTCGAACTCGACCCCCTTGTGAACGAGCAGCGTCGCATCCCCTCCGTCGTCCAGGAGCATGTTCGGTCCGGCGCCGTCCGGCCAGCTCAGCGCTTGCTCGGTGCACCACCAGTACTCCTCGAGTGTCTCGCCTTTCCAAGCGAAAACGGACGGTCCCCGCGGATCCTCGGGGGTCCCGTCCGGCCCGACGACCACCGCCGCTGCCGCGTGATCCTGGGTGGAGAAGATGTTGCAGCTCGCCCACCGCACCTCGGCGCCGAGCGCGACGAGCGTCTCGATCAGCACCGCCGTTTGCACCGTCATGTGCAGGGACCCAGTGATCCGAGCGCCCGCCAGGGGCTGCTGATCGGCATGCTCACGCCTGGTGGCCATGAGCCCCGGCATTTCGTGCTCGGCCAGCCGGATCTCCTTGCGGCCGAAGCCGGCCAGCCCCAGGTCAGCGACCCTGAAATCAGTCTTCGCGGCGGTGGTGCTCATTGCATCTCCAGGTTCGTCGGGTATGGCGAAAGGCAGTGTCCGCAATCACGCGGCCAGCAGCTTCTCGTGCTTGTCCTGCTCGAAGCCGAGCCAGTCTTCGGCATCCACGTGTTCGGGACGGACGGGCTTCGCCTCGAGCCACGCGGTCACGGCAGCTCGCAACTCCTCGTCTCGCGCCATGCGAGCCGCGAAGGCGACATCGGACAGCGCTATCCCGAAGCCCGCCAGGAGCTCCTTGAGGGTGCGCAACCGCTGCAATTGCGCCGGTCCGTACAGGCGATACCCGGATGCAGACCGTCCCGGCGTCACGAGCCCCGTGCGCTCGACATAGCGCAGCATGCGCGGCGACCAGCCCGTTGTGCGGGCAGCCTCGTTGATGGTCAACCCGTCCATGCCGACCAAACCTTAGCACGAGAGTGTCAAGGTTTAGGCCTGCACGGTTTCTCCCAGCGGCCGTACGACACTCGTCCAGAAAGCGCGTTGCCCTCGAGAACCGGTCTTAGGATGGCGACTTGAAACCGAGTGAGGGGAAGCCGGGGTCGTTGCGGGGACAGGAATCCCACCGACGTTTGCCACTGGCCGGATGCAGCCGGGCGGTGTCCGCTTTCACCTGCGGCGTCGTTCTGTGTTTCGGGGCCACGTTCGATGTAACCGCCGCATTCGGTCAGAGCACTCACGGGCACGGCACGAGCCACGCGCTCGGCGGCCTCGCGCCCGCCAGGCTCGGTCGGGCTCACGCTCAGGCCGCCTTTGCCAGCCAGCTCCTCCACCGGACCGGCTCTCGGGACGTGGCCGTCACCTCGTGGCATCCGGCGCCCGAGCCTTTTGCCGGCTCCGGCGGCCGCTCTGCCGGCACTTCTCCGGCCGGCAGTGGACAGAGCTACCACGCGACCCTTGCCTCGAGCGGGTCGAGTCCGCGAGCTGTCGTGGCGTCAACCGTACGGGCCCAGGATACGGTGGCGACAAGCGCCGCCGGCAGCGCGTCGCCGGCCCCGACCGGCGCTGCGAGCACCAGCGGGACGCAGAAAGGCGCTGGGGGTGCCGGCGAGGGCGCCGGCAAGGGTCCCGGTCAGGCCGGCGGGAGCCCCGGGAACGGCGCGGACTCCGGCAACGATGGCGGCGGCAGCGGGGGGCGCAGCGACAGGGGCAGCAGCAACGGGGGCAGCGGTAACCAGGAGGGCCAGAGCGGCTCGCCCGACTCGACTACCGGTGATCAGGCGGGCACCGGACAGCCGGGGTCGTTCGGACCTCCCGGAGTCGGACTCGCCGGTACACCAGGGCTGGGGGCCGAACTGCCGAATGGTCTCCATATGTCCTCCGGCCTTCCAATCGTGTGGGCAGCGCAACTAGCGGCGGAGACGGGTGCCGGCGCGAGCGGCAATGGCCAGGACAACGGGAACGGCCAAGGCGACCAAGGTCCAGGTCCGGGGGACCAGGGGGCTGGTCAAGGCGACCAGGGCAACGGACAGGGCAACCAGGGCAGCGGCAGTGGCCAGGGCGAGCAGGGCAACGAGGCTGGCCAGGGTAGCCAGGGCAACCAGGGCAACGCCGGCGGCCAGAGCGACCAGGGCAACGGCGGCGGCCAAAGCGACCAGGGCAACGCCGGCGGCCAGAGCGACCAGGGCAACGGCGGCGGCCAGAGCGACCAGGGCAACGGCGGTGGCCAGAGCGACCAGGGCAACGGCGGTGGCCAGGGCAACGGCGGGGTTGATCAGGGCAACCAGGTCGGCGCCAACGGCCAACAGACCCAGAGTGGCGGCCAGAGCGACCAGACCAACGGGGCTGGCCAGGGCAACCAGGGCAATGCTCAGGGGGATCAGGGCCGCGGTCATCACCATCGCGGCAATGGCGGTGGCCAGGGCAACGGGGGCGTTGATCAGGGCAACCAGGTCGGCGCCAACGGCCAACAGACCCAGAGTGGCGGTCAGAGCGAGCAGGGCAACGGTCAGGGCGACCAAGGCGGCCAAAACACCGGCCCGAGCGATGAGGGGGTTCAACCCGGCGAGCGGGCGAACAGCCCCGCGGGCAGCGGGGCCGGCATCGTGGGCTCGGGATGCCATCGATGCGCATTGCTGGGTCTCGGCTTCGGCGAGAGTGGAGTCAACCCGGGAACCTCGTCGACATCCCCGCTCAGCCTCGCCACATCCCCGCTCAGCCTCGCCACATCCCCGCTCAGCCTCGCCACATCCCCGCTCAGCCTCGCCACATCCCCGCTCAGCCTCGCCACATCCCCGCTCAGCCTCGCCACATCCCCGCTCAGCCTCGCCACATCCCCGCTCAGCCTCGCCACATCCCCGCTCAGCCTCGCCACATCCCCGCTGGCCCTCCCTACCCTCGCGACCCCCCCGTCGGTATCCGCCGCGCCGATCCCGGAGCCGGTCACCGCCGCGCAGCCGGTTACGCCTCCGGCCCAGCCGACCATCCCGCCGGTCGCGCCCATCCCGCCGGTCACGCCCACCACGATCACACCCACGCCTACGACGGGGCCGACCGCCACGCCGGGCTTCTTTTCAACCCCTCCCTTTTTGCTCGGCGGCGCGAGCACTCCCGCACTTGCCGGCCCCGGTGGGCTACCCGCACCGGGACCGGCGGGCGGAGTCGGAACAGGCGCCGGCGCGGCAGCCGCCGGCGCCGGCGCCGCCGCGGGTGGCACGGCACCGGGCCTGCTTGCGGCTGCCGCCGGCGCAATCGCCCCGGCGACCAACCATGCCGCCCACGGAGCCAAGACGGGTAGCCATAGTCCCAGCTTGGCGAGTTCTATCTTCGGACCGGCAGTGCAGCCGCTCGGCTTCGCAGAAAACGCCTTCGCGCAATTCGTGAACGTGATCCCCGCCGGAGTTTGGATCGCGCTCGCCGCCGCTGTTGTCCTCGCCGCGGTCGGCACGGCCGCGGCGCTCCGCTCCGGGCTCGTGGCGCGGCGGCGCGCCGGCGAGATCGCCGCCGTCAGTGCAGCGGCCCTCACGGACTCGCTCACCGGCGTTCTCAACCGCAGGGGTTTCACCGAGGCTGTGGAGCGGGAGCTCGCGCGGGCACGGCGTTATGACCGGTCATTCGTGCTTGCGTACGTGGACGTCCGTGGTCTGAAGGGCGTCAACGACTCTCAGGGTCACCTCGCCGGCGACCGCCTGCTCACCGGCGTCGCGAGCCTGCTGACGGAATCGGCCCGCGCCGACGACATCGTCGGCCGGATCGGCGGCGACGAGCTCGGTCTGCTGCTCGTCGAGCAGTCCGCCGAGGGCGCCGCGGCGGTCACGCACCGGATCCGGAGCCAGGTTCCGGAGCGCCGCGCGGCGCTGGGCATCAAGGCTCCATGGGACCTGACGATCGGCACCGCCGCCTTCCCAGAGGACGGCGAGACGCTCGACGAGCTCCTCTCGACCGCGGACCGCCGCCTCTACGAGCAACGCGGCATCGAGCTGCGCTCTTAGAGCACCTCCGCCCGAACCGCCCGGAACCGCCCGGAACCGCCTGGCACCGCCCGGAACCGCCTGGCACTGCCCAAAACCGCCCGAGCGTCCCGTTCTTGCTGCGGTGAGCGCGGCGAAAACCGGACACCTGGCGGGAGTAGGCCGCGCAACGGACGCAGAGCCCGAGCCCGGGAAGGCGGGGGTCGTGCTACCCGTGCGCCAGCGCGCTCTTGACCCGCTCGAGCATCAGGACCGGTGTGGGGTCGACGCCCCGGAGCACCGCGAGGTACAGCGACACCAGATCCCCGAGAAGCACGAGCGACACCAGCCGCTCGGTGCCGTTGCCGCCGATGCTTTCAACCCGGTAGGTGCCCTCGGCCTCGGCTTCAATCAATCCGCGTGTCAGCTCTATCCGCTGGCGGATCCGTGGATGCAGATCGCAGTCATCGAGGAAAACAGCGGTGAACCGGCCGAGCTCCCTCGCTCCAGCCCACCCCGCGATCTCGTTGTGGTCAAGCTCGGGAAACTCGTTCGAGAAGCACGGCGTCTTCGCGTTCTCGTTGATCTGGGTCTTCCACCGATATGCGATTGCCGCAGTCAGCTCCGCGCCGGCGATCAACGGGACGGTCCCGTGCAAGCCCCGGGCGAGCTGCTTCGGCAGCGCGTCATCGGGTCCATCCGGACCCCACTCCGACACGAGCCGGCTGGCGTGCGCGGAAGCCACGTCGATTTCAGCGCGCAGGCCCTCACCCGCTCCGCACAGGCACGCGACCTCCAGCGCCACCACCAGCGAGTACGCGACCGCGGCCCGAGGCTGGAATCCGCCGGGCAGCGGGATCACGGGCACCGATTCGGCGCGAGCCGCAGCGGCGAGCTTGCCGCCCGTGGTGGCCACGATCCGGTGCGCCCCGAGCGCGCCGGCGGCCTCGTAGACGCCCAGGGTCTCCTCCGTGTTGCCCGAATAGCTCGAGCAGAGGACAGTCGTGTCCGGCGTGGTCCACACCGGCAGCCCATAGCCGCGGACCAGCACGATCGGGCGTGAGGCTCGGTCTGCTAGGGCGGCGCGGGCGAGGGCACCGCCGATCGCCGAACCACCCATCCCTGCCACCACCAACCCTCCCGGCGAGTCGCGGGGCTCCAGATTTGCCGACTCGACTCGCCATAGGGCGTCGCGGAGCTGGTCGGGCATCGAAAGGATGTCGTTGAGCTGGCCAGCCCGGTCGACCGAGGCGATCGCCTCGCGGGTGAAGGTTCCTGTCGCGGTCAAAACCTGATCGCTCCTTCCGGGAGCACGACGCCCGGGAAGATACGCGCCCCGGCGGTGAGCACGTTGTGCGGTCCGAGCCTGACCCCTTCGCCGAGCACGACGCCGCCGTCCACGTGGCACTGATCGCCGACCGCCACTCCTGGCCCGACGATCGACGAGCGGATGGTTGCCCGTGGCCCCACCGTGACATTGTCGAACAGCACCGAGCTCTCCACATGCGCGTCCTCACCGACGGTGACCCCTCGACCGAGCACCGCCCGACCGCCGACGATCGCTCCTCGGGCGATCGAGGATCCGGGTCCGATCAGCGCAGGGGCCACGACCCTGCCGCTAACCTCGGCGCCCTCAACTAGAGCCAGGCGCGTTTCACTCAGCCGTCGACCGACGTCGGTGGTGACGTTGCCCTCGAGGATGTCGTACGTGGCCTCGAGATAGCGCTCTGGCGTACCGATGTCGAGCCAGTAGCCACTGGCCGCGTACCCGAACAACCCGTTGTTGACCAGCTCGGGGAACACCTGGCGCTCGATCGAGATGTTGGTCCCCGCGGGCCCCATCCCGTGGAGCACTTCACGCTCGACGACGTAGGCGCCGGCATTGATCAGATCGTTGTCGATCTGCTCGGAACCAGGCTTCTCTACGAACTCCCTTACCGAGCAGTCGGGATTGCGGCGGACCAAGCCATACGCCGACGGATCCTCAACCCGGATCAGCGCGAGCGTGACTCGCGCGCGGGTCTGCTCGTGCTGGCGCAGCTGAGCGGTCAAGTCCATGTCGGTCAGGACGTCTCCGTTGAGCATGAAGAACCGCTCGTCGAGAAGCTCTTCGGCGAACTTGAGGGCACCGCCGGTCCCGAGCGGTCGCGGCTCCTCCAGGTAGCGAAGCCGCATGCCCAGCGCCGAGCCGTCGCCGAGGACGGCCCGGATTCCGTCGGCCAGGAAGCCGCACGACAGGATCACGTCGTCGACGCCGTGACGGTGCAGCCACTCGAGCATGTACGAGATCAAGGGTCGATCGGCCAACGGTACGACGGGCTTGGGAATCGTGGAGGTCAGCGGGCGCAGCCGAGTGCCCTCGCCCCCCGCCAGGATCAGTGCCTGCACGTAGCTACCTTCCGATGCCCTCGTAGGCGAACCCGGCCGCCCTGACGGCGTCGGGATCGAGGAAGTTGCGGCCGTCGACCACCAGCCGACCGGGCATCCGCCGAGCCACCTCCGTCCAATTGAGCTCCGAGAACTCCGGCCACTCCGTGACGATGATGCAGGCGTCGGCCCCCGCCACCGCGTCGAGCGCGGAGTCGGCGAACTCGACGCCGACCATCAGCTTGCGGGCCTCCTTCTCCGCGACCGGGTCGTACGCGCGGACCTGCGCTCCGTCGGCCTGGAGCCGCGCCGCGAGTACCAAGGACGACGCCTCACGCATGTCGTCGGTGTTCGCCTTGAACGCCAGGCCGAGCAGCGCGACCGTCTTGCCCACCAGCGAGCCGACGTGCTTCTGGAGCTTGCCCATGACGCGGCGCTTCTGGAGCTCGTTGACCTCGATGACGGCGGTCAGCAGCTGGAAGTGGTAACCGGAGTTGCCGGCCAATTGCTTAAGCGCTGAAACATCCTTTGGAAAACACGAGCCGCCGAATCCAATCCCCGGTCTCAGGAAATGGGTGCCGATGCGGTGGTCCAACCCCATCCCCCGCGCGACCTCCAACACATCCGCCCCGGTCTCCTCGCACACGTTGGCAATCTCGTTGATGAACGAGATCTTGGTCGCGAGGAAGGCGTTGGCCGCGAGCTTGATCATCTCGGCGCTGGCGATGTCGGTGCGGATCACGGCCGCGTCCAGCGGCGCGTACAAATCGACGACCGCATCGCCCGCCCAGTCGCCGCTGTCACCGACCACGACACGATCGGGCGCCAGGAAGTCCTCGAGCGCGGCTCCTTCCTTTAGGAACTCGGGACATGAGACGTACCCGAAGGCCTCCTTGCCCTGCTCCCGGAAGATTCGCCTGATCGCAGCGCCGGTACCGACCGGAACAGTCGATTTCATCACCAGGGCGTGGTGGTCGGAGGCGGGCATCGCGTCCACCACCGCGTTCACGGACGAAAGATCCGCATCCCCCGAGTAGGTCGGCGGGGTACCAACCGCGACGAACAGCAGGCGCGTGTGTTCCAGTGCGGGCGCCAGATCGGTGCCGAAGTGAAGCCGATCCCGGTTCGAAGCGATGCATTCGCTGAGGCCGGGCTCGTAGATCGGCACCTCGCCTCGCTGCAGGCGAGCGATCTTCTCGGCATCAACGTCCACGCACCAGACATCGCTGCCGAGCTGGGCGAATCCTGCCGCAGTGACCAGGCCCACGTATCCCGTGCCGATCACGGCGATCGGCTCGCGCTCCGCGCCCATTACCGCGCCCTCACTGCGCTCACTGCGCCGACCGCCTCAGCTGCGCGCCAGCGACGCCGCGACTGCGATCATCTGCTGGCTCGACAGGTCGCTGGTCAACGTGTTCGAGATCCAGTAGACGGCCCCCTGGGTCCGCCACGCGACCTGGTTCAGGTTGTGGGCGTTGAAGTAGAGCAGCAGCTTCTTTCCATTGACCATCCGGGTCTGGGTCGGGCTGTTGAGAATCGACGGTGTCTGCCACGTCGTGCCCTGCACGCCGTAGTACTGGCCGAGACCCGGGTTCATGACTAGCGTAAGCCGGTAGGCGACGTGAGCGTTGCCGCTCTGGTCGTGGATCAGATAGGCCCTTGGGTACGAGTTCGGGACCGGGCCTTCAGGGCACGTCCCATCGGTGCAGTAGTTCGATCCGGCCATGATCAGACGTGGGTAGTAAACGGGCATTCCGATCTTCCCGAGCTTCGCCGCCTGCGCCTTGCCGTCGGCGGGATCCGCGGTCAGACCGGGGGCCTGGGCGGGTCCTGGGCCGCCGCGCGAACCACCCGACGCGGGATGGCCGCCTGAGCCCGAGCCGCCTGCAGCCGGCGCCGCTTTCGTGGGCGTCATGAACGCGTGGTAGGCCGCCCGCTCGGCCCCCGGATCCGCGGTCACGTAACACGGCGTCTGCTGAAGCGTCGCGTTCGCCGTGGCCGGTGCCGGGTTGCACGGGAGCAGGATGTACGGGAACGGCACCTGCTTGAACTGATGACCGGCTGAGAACGCCACGAGGTCGAACAGGTTGATCAGACCGTCGACCGTGTGCAGGTCACGGTCGGTCTGTGCATGGGCGCCGAAGATCTTCACGAGCGTGTTGCGGTTTGAGAGCAGCTCCGACTCCGAAAACTGCGCCTTGGCCCAGCGCAGGAAGTCCTGCTGGCGGGCGTTACGGACGATGTCGCTGTCGGTGTGGCGGAAGCGCACGAACGACAACGCATCGGCGCCGCACAACTTCTGATACCCCGGCTGGAGGTCGATGCTCGAGTAGCCGGTGTAGCGCGTGTCCCCGTAGTACCGGTGATCCACGTCCGTGTAGACACAGCCGATCGCGTTGACCAGATCCTGGAAGCCGCCGAAGTTGATGTCGATGATGTGATTGATCCTGAGCCCCGGGAACACCTGTTGTGTGAGGATCTTGACCAGCAAGTTCGGGCCGCCATCGGAGTAGGCGGCGTTGAGCTTTCCGGGGCCGATGCCCCCGCCCTCCGGGAGCTGCACTTCCAGGTCACGCGGCACGGAGAGCAGATTGATCGTCGATGAGTTCGGGTCGATCCGGACGAGCATCATGGTGTCGGTGTTGGCTTGGTTGAACGGCTCACCCGCCCGATGGTCGGATCCGATCAGGAGCAGCGTCTGCGGGTGGCCGGGGTTCGCGATCGTGACCTGAGCGTGGCTGATCGGCGGGGTCTGGTTGAAATCGGCGACGAACGTCTTGAACTGGAGCAGGCCCGCCACCGCGGTCGTGGCCGCGGTAAACAGGATCACGAGCACCGCTCCGATCCCGAATCGGACCAGCGCGCCGCCCCCGGACCGCGGGATCAACCTCACGCCAGGCCGCCTTCGATCGCTTTCAGGCCACGCTCGCCCGCCCCCGACTGTTCCAGCGACATCGGCAGACCCCGCACGAAGTCCCCGAGAGCCCGGCGGTAGCGAGCCAGCGAGGACAGCGATACCCACTCTTGCGGTCCGTGGTGGCCGTCGCCGACCGGCCCGAACTCCACGGCCGGGATTCCGGCTTCGAGAAACGAGGCCGCGTCGGAGGCACCGTCGCGCCCCACGCTCATCACCTCGCCGCGGATCGAGCGCGCCACCGCGTCTCGCAGCGCACGAACGTACGGATCGCTTCGTCCCACCGCCACCGGCGGCCAGATGAAGCTCCGGGTCACCTCGATCCCCGGGATCGCCTGCATCTGGGCGAGGATCTCATCCGGGTCCTGTCCCGGCAGGTAGCGGATGTCGACCACCATGGTGCACTCGTCGGGGACCTTGTTGACCGCGTCGCCGCCGTGAATCCGTCCCAGGTTGATCGACGGGCGGTCGAACATCTCCGAGGACTCCCGCGAGAACGAGAGCGATTCGATCGCTCGGAACGCGTCGATCGCCTTCAGCACCGCGTTGTCGCCGAGCCAGGGCGTGGAGCTGTGGGCCGAGCGGCCGTGAACCTCGATTCGCATCGCCAGCACGCCCTTGGCCTCAACTCCGATGTGCAGGTTGGTCGGTTCACCGGTGATCGCGAAGTCGCCACCGAGGCCGCGCTTGACCACTCCGTCGGTGGCTCGCTCATCGAGCTCCTCGGATTCCTCGTCGGGAACGCACACGAACCGCACCCGAACCCTTTCCTGGCGCTCGACGTCCTTGAGCGCGCACATCATGCTCGCGAGTCCGCCCTTCATGTCATACGCCCCGCGGCCGCTCAGCCGGTCACCCTCGGCGACCGGCTGAAACTGCTGTGAGCGGCCGGGCACCACGTCCAGATGGCCGTGAAAGACGACGCACGGCACGTCGGGGTCGGAGGGTCCGACCTCGGCGACGAGCACGGGCAGCCCATTGTGATCGTGGTGGAAGACCTCGATGTCGCGGGATTCGAGCCATCCCTTCACAAATCCTGCGGCCGCGACCAGCTCCTCCGCCCGCGACGTGTCGTAGGAGATCAGCCTCTCAGCGAGTATCCGCTCGTCGACCACGTCCAGAGAATAGGTAAATGCAGGGGCAGTAAACCGGGCGGGCGGTGGCTCACCCTTCGGAGATCCCCAGGAACACCTCGAGGCGCCGTTTGTCGCGCTCGGCGACTCGCCGTCGCTCGCTGTCCTCGCCGGCCGACTCGAGCTCGCGCTCGGCCTGGTTCAGACGCTCGCGCAAGTCCAGGCCCCCAAGCTCATTGGGCGAATGAGCCTCTTCGACCAACAGCAGCGCTCGATTCTCGGCGACCTGCATGTAGCCCTCGGCCTGGGCGTAGCGGACCACCTCGGACTCGGTCTTGTAGAGGCGGAGTTCGGTCGGCTCGAGCATCGCGAGGATCGGAGCGTGGTGTGCGAGCACGCCGATCGACCCCGAGGTCGTGCGGGTCGAAATCATCTCGACCTCGTCGCTGAACACCTCGCCCTCAGGAGTCAGGATCTCGGCGTGGAACTTTTCGTGAGCCATCGGGGCGGTCGCTGGCTTAGTCGCGAGAGCGGGCGTCCTCAACGACCTGGTCGATCGTCCCCTTCATAAAGAACGCACGCTCGGGCAGGTCGTCGTGCTGGCCCTGGAGGATCTCGTCGAACCCGCGGATCGACTCTGCGATTGGCACGTACACACCGGGCGTGCCCGTGAACTGCTCGGCAACGAAGAACGGCTGCGACAGGAAACGCTCGAGCTTGCGCGCTCGATTGACCGTTAGCCGATCCTCGTCGGAGAGCTCGTCGATCCCTAGGATCGCAATGATGTCCTGGAGCTCCTTGTAGCGCTGGAGCACCTGCTTGACCTCGTTGGCGACGCGGAAGTGATCCTCCCCGAGGATCTCGCCCTTGAGGATCGTCGAAGTCGAGTCGAGCGGGTCGACGGCCGGGTAGATGCCTCTCGAAGCGATCGAGCGCGACAGCGTCGTGGTGGCATTCAAATGGGCGAACACGGAGGCCGGCGCCGGGTCAGTGAGATCGTCGGCGGGGACATAGATCGCCTGGATGGAGGTCACCGAGCCCTTCCGGGTCGAGGTGATCCGCTCCTGGAGCTCGCCCATCTCCGACTCGAGCGTGGGCTGGTAGCCCACTTGCGAGGGCATCCGGCCGAGCAGCGCGGACACCTCCGAGCCCGCCTGCACGAAGCGGAAGATGTTGTCGATGAACAGGAGCACGTCCTGGCCCTCCTGATCGCGGAAGTACTCCGCCATGGTCAGCCCGGACAGGGCGACGCGCATGCGTGCGCCCGGGGGCTCGTTCATCTGCCCGAAGACGAGGATCGTCTTGTCGAGCACGCCGGATTCCTTCATCTCGATCCACAGGTCGTTGCCCTCGCGCGAGCGCTCGCCCACGCCACAGAACGCCGACAGACCCCCATGCTCCTGCGCGAGGTTGTGGATCAGCTCCTGGATGATCACGGTCTTGCCGACGCCCGCGCCGCCGAACAGGCCCACCTTGCCGCCCCGGGCATAGGGCGCGAGCAGGTCGATCACCTTGATGCCGGTCTCGAACATCTCGGTCGTGGGCGTGAGCGCCTCGATGGTCGGCGCCTCGCGGTGAATCGGCCAGCGCTCAACGTCCTCGGGAAGGTCCTCCCCGAGGTCGATCGGCTCGCCCAGGAGGTTGAAGATCCGGCCGCGCGTGACGTCGCCGACCGGCACCGTGATCGGGCCGCCGGTATCGACGACCTCGCTCCCGCGTGACAGGCCGTCGGTGGTGTCCATCGCGACTGCCCGGACGCGGTCGTCGCCGAGGTGCTGCTCCACCTCGCACACGAGCCAGGCGTCCTTCTCGGCGGCGATGTCGAGGTCTTCCTCGGCGCGCGCGATCTCGGGACGGCGAATCCTGATCGCGTGGTTGATCTCGGGCAGCTTGTCGGGAAAGACTGCCTCGATCACGACGCCCTGAATCTCCTCGATCCGCCCTACGTTGTCGGTCTTGGCTTCAGCGTGCTTGGTTTCGGTTTCAACTGCCATCAGTTCTCCAGTCTAGGTCTAACCCGACAGCCCCTCGGCGCCGGCTACGACTTCCATGATCTCCTGCGTAATCTCGGCCTGGCGGGCGCGGTTCATCTCGAGCGTCAGGTCGGTGATCAGCTCGCCGGCGTTATCGGACGCGTTGCGCATCGCGGTCATCCGCGCACCGTGCTCGGAGGCGGTCGACTCGAGCAGCGCGCGGTAGATGGAGATCTCCACGTAGTCCGGCACGAGCCGGCCGAGGATCTCCTCGGGGTCCGGTTCGTACTCGACGAGAGCCCGGTGCTCGGGCTGATCGGCGGACTCGGCGTCGTCGCGCTCCTCCTCCAGCAGCGTGGCCTGCTGGAGCGGCAGCAGCGTCTCGCGCCGCACGACCTGGGAAATGGGAGAGATATAGCCGTTGTAGAAGATCTCGACTCGATCGACCTCGTTGTCGACATAGGCCGCCATGAGCCGCTCGGCGATCCGCCGGGCGTCGGCGTACGCGGGCCGATCGGTGAAGCCGGTGAAGCGCTCGGCGGGCTCGAGGCCCCGGAACGACAGCGAGGAGGCCGGTCGCCGACCGGACGCGAAATAGACCGGCGTGTGCCCCTGGCCCTCGTGCTCGCGGCCGGCGGCAACGCCCGCGCGGACGATGTTCGAGTTGAACGCGCCCGCCAGGCCGCGGTCACCGGCGATCAGCAACAACCCCACCGACCGGACATCCTCGTGCTCGACCAGGATCGGCAAGCTCGGCACGGTCCCGGCTGCCTCGGCCGCCTGCTGGGTCATCCGGCGGATCGCGCTCGCGTAAGGACGTAGCGCCTCGATGCGCTGCTCCGCGCGCCGCAGCCGCGCGGCGGCGACCATCTCCATCGCACGCGTGATCTTCTGGATGTTCTTGACCGCGCTGATGCGATTGCGTACGTCGCGCTGCGATTGCGCCATGACGCTGGAGAGCCCGCCCCGGCCGCTACGCCGGAACGGCCTCCTCCTCCTGCTCCTCGGCCGGCTCGGCGGCCTCGTCGCGCGCCCGGGCACCGGGCCGAGGCTCCTCGGGGCCCTCATCCAGCGGATGACCCTCCTCGTCGAGATCGAAGCCGAAGTCCTCGGCGAACTGCGACACGACGGCGTCGACCGCAGATTGCGTCTCGTCGCTCCAATCGCCGTCGGCGATCTTCTTCAGCAGGTCGGGCTCGTTGCCGCGCACCGACTCCGTCAGGTCGCCGAGGAAGCGCTCGACCTTATCCGACGTGATGCGGTCGAGATACCCGTTCGTGGCGGCGTAGATCTGAACGACCTGATCCTCGATGGGCATCGGACTGCGCTCCGACTGATTGAGCGTCGCAACCATGCGCTCGCCGCGCGCCAACGTCCGCTGCGTCTCGGGATCGAGCTCCGAGCCGAACTGGGAGAACGCCTCGAGCTCGCGATACTGGGAGAGCTCCAGCTTCAGGCGGCCCGACACCTTGCGCATCGGCTCGATCTGCGCGTTGCCACCGACGCGCGAGACCGAGATCCCGACGTTGATCGCGGGGCGAACGCCCGAATAGAACAACCCTGGCTCCAGGAATATCTGGCCGTCGGTGATCGAGATCACGTTCGTCGGGATGTACGCGGACACGTCTCCCGCTTGCGTCTCGATGATCGGCAGAGCCGTCAGCGAGCCCCCGCCGGGAATCTTCTCCCCGGTCTCGGGACTGACAAGGTCGTCCGCCAACTTGACCGCCCGTTCGAGGAGCCGCGAATGCAGGTAGAAGACGTCGCCTGGATACGCCTCGCGGCCGGGCGGGCGGCGGAGCAGCAGCGACATCTGCCGGTACGCGACCGCGTGCTTGCTCAGATCGTCGTAGATGACCACCGCGGCCTTGCCGTCGTAGAGGAAGTACTCGCCCATCGCGCAGCCGGCATACGGCGCCAGGAACTTGATCGGGGCCGCTTCGTCTGCGGCCGCCATCACGATGATCGTGTTCTCGAGCGCGCCGTACTGGTCGAGCGTCTGCGCGAGCTGGACGACGGTCGCTTTGCGCTGGCCGATCGCGACGTACACGCAGACCAGATCCCGGTCCGTGTTGTTGATGATGGTGTCGATGGCAATCGCCGTCTTGCCCGTCTGGCGATCGCCGATGATCAGCTCCCGCTGGCCGCGCCCGATCGGGATCATCGAGTCGATCGCCTTGAGCCCGGTCAGCATCGACTCCTTGACCGGCTGGCGCTGCACGACTCCCGGTGCCTTGTGCTCGGCCGGGCGGGTCTCGGTGGTTCGGATCTCTCCCTTGCCGTCGAGCGGGTTGCCGAGCGGATCGACGATCCGGCCGAGGAGCTCCCTGCCCACGGGGATGTCCAGCAGGTGCTTGGTCCGCTTGACCGTGTCGCCCTCGACAACCTCCTCCCACTCGCCGAACAGCACTGCGCCGACGTTGTCGGACTCCAGGTTCAGGGCCAGCCCGGTCACGTCGTGAGGCAGCTCGAGCATCTCGAGCGACATGCAGTTCTCGAGGCCGTGGATCCGGCAGATGCCGTCCGCGACCGACAGCACGGTTCCGACCTCGGTCAGATCGGCGCTGGTGGTGTCCAGACCTTCGATCCGACTCTTGAGGATTGACGTGATCTCGTCGGGCTTGATCTCCATGAGGTTTGGCTCCTTGACAGACGCAGTGCGCTACGCCTGCGCTACTTGCTTGCGAAGTTGTTCCAGACGGTTCCTGATCGAGGCGTCCAAGATGAGGTTGCCCACGCGCAGGACGATTCCACCGAGAATGTCCGGGTCGACGTTGCTCGAGAGCTCCACTTTGCGACCGGTGCTCTCACCGATCCGCTCCCCGATGCTCGCAACCGTGCCCTCGTCGAGCTCGATCGCGCTCGTCACGGCCACGGGCAGGAGCTGGTTCTCCTCGTCCCAGAGCTCCTCGTAGCGCGCGCGGATGCGAAAGATGGCGGGCATCCGGTGTCGTTCGAGCAGCGCCTCGAGGAAGTTCATGAAGCTCGGTTCGGCGCCGACGACCACCCGCCTCAAGCCCTCCTTCTTCTCTTCGGTCGAGAAGTAGGGCGAGAACAGGAACACCGCCAGCTGGCGGTTGGCGTCGAGCGCTTCGACGAACTGGCCGAGCTGCTCGCGGACCTGATCGAGTACCCCGCGCTCCTTTGCCACCTCGAACAGCGCGCGCGCATAGACCTGGGCGATCTCCTCCACTAAGACTCGCCTCCCGGCGTAAGCGCGGCGAAGTCGAGCTCGCCGAGCGCCTCCTCGACGAGCCGCCGCTGGTCATCGGTGGTGAGCGTCTTGCGCGTGACCTTCTCGGTTGCCATCACCGTCAGGTCGGCGACCTCGCGGCGGATCTCCTCGATCGCGCGCCGGGTCTCGGACTCGATGTCGCGGCGCGTCTGCTCCATCAGCTGCTCGCGCCTGCCGACCGCCTCCGCCTGCGCGTTGCGCTCGTGGGTGTCGGCGGCCCTGCGCGCGCGGTCGATGATCTCCTGGGCTTGATCGCGCGCCTCGCCCAAGCGCTCGCGATACTCGGCCAGCAGCTCGTCGGCCTCGTGGCGCGTCCGCTCGGCGGCATCGATCGAATCCTCGATCGCCTTCTGACGGCGGTCCAGCGCCTCCGAGATCCGCGGGAATGCGAGCCGCCAGAGGATGTACATCGAGACCCCGAACAGCACCAGGGTCCAGATCATGATCCCGACATTCGGGGTGATCAAGAAGGATCCGCTCGAGGCAGCAGGGGTGAGCACGGCCGTCACGGTCATCACTTGAGGACGTAGGAGAGCAGCCCGGCGACCAGGCCGTAGAAGAAGACGGCCTCGGTCAGGGCGAACCCGAGCCACTGAATGGCGGTGATCTCATCGCGCATCTCGGGCTGGCGGGTGACGGACTCGATCACCTTCCCGAAGATGATCCCGATGCCAATGCCGGCGCCGACCGCGCCGAGTCCGCCGCCGATCGCGATCCCGAGCCCGGCCGTCACCCCGGACGTCGCCGCCAACGACAGGATGTGTGTAAGCACTACGAAGCTCCTTTAGTGAGAGGTGACAGAGCCGCCGAGGTAGATGGCGGAGAGGGTGGCGAAGATGAAGGCTTGGAGCGTGGCAACGAGGCCCAGCTCGAACAGGTAGACGAGGATGCCGGCCGGCAGCGTGAACCATCCCAGCACCTGTAGTCCGAGGATCACCGCGAGCCCCCCGGACATGAACAGGATGATCAAGTGCCCGGCCAGGATGTTCGCGAACAGTCGGACGGTCAGCGATATGAGTCGCATGAACGTGGAGATGACCTCCAGCGGCCCGATCAGCAGCAGCATGGGCCCGTGTACCCCGGCGGGAACCAGGCTCTTCAGATACCCGATCGGGCCCTGCGTCTTGACGCCCTCCCAGATGAAAGAGACGAAGACGACCAGAGCAAGCACAAGGGGCACCGAGATGTTCGCCGTCGCCGCGTAGAGCGCAAACGAGGGGATGTGCGCGCCGAACAGGGTGAACTTCTCCTGCGTGTTGGTGGGGAGCGGGATGTAGCCGATCAGGTTGGAGTACCAGATGAACAAGAACAGAGTGCCCAGGAACGGAAACCACGTGCGGGCCATGGCGTCGGGCATGTTTCCCCGCGTGATGTTGTCGCGCATGAGCGAGAAGATCACCTCCACCCCGGTCTGCACTCGGTTCGGGCGGGCCTGCATGCGCCTCGAGATGTAGACCATCGTGACGACCGTGCACACCGCCGCCAGGAACAGGTACAGCACCGCCCGGTTGATGCTGAACACGCCCAGGGTCACCCAGTTGACGAGCTTGAACTCGTTCTGGATCTGGAACGAATTGTTCTTGTGAGAGCTGAACCCGTAGATCAAGACGAGCAGCACGATCCCGAACAGGTAGAAGCCGGCGATCCCCAGGAGGATCTTTCTGGTGGTGCTCATCGCGCTCGCGGGCGGGTCAAGGCCGATACGGCCAACTGGATCGTGAACGCGGCCACGATCACGCCGAGCGCGACGAGACCGTCGTCCCGGCCAACATCCTGGCGTACGAGGATGATCACGAGCGCGAGCGCGAACAGACGGCCGAGCATGTAGCCCAGTCGGAGGCTGACCTGCCGCCGCAGGTCACCGGAGGCGCCCGCGGCACGCTCGACGGCTACTCCCAGGGCGCGAAGGGCGATCCACGCGGCGGCGGCGATACCGTATCCGGCGGCCGGGACGCCGATCAGCAGTGCAATTGGCGCGGCGAGCACGACGACCACGACGTCCAGGTACTGCAACAGAAGCGGCTCAGATGTCATGGAAGCGCCTAGCGACAACGTAGATCCCGAGGAAGAAGCCGACGAAGAACCCCACCAGCAGCAGGGGGATCGGCACGCCCACCAGCGCACCGAGCCCGGCCCCGATACCGGCGCACACCAGATTGACCGACGGCAGCAGAGCGCCGGCACCAGCCACGTCCCGCCCCGTGATCGGGGGACGGCGGTTCGTCATCGGTTATGTGGAAGCTGTTCAAGGAGAGCACACGCGGGCGGCCACTAGGCTACCCGCGCGGCAATGCGAGCGGTCAGCTGCGAGTGACCGAAAGGACAGCCCGTCGACGGGAGGTCGGCGAGGACCCCAAGGGTAGCGTGTTAAGACTCCTTTAGACGCGCCGCGGCGGCTTGCCGCGTCGGTGTTGCCGGCGCCTTGCCGCGCCGTTGTTGGCTAACGGGTGGTGGCGGTTTCGCGCCTGCGTGCCGGCTGGCGTGCGGTGGCGCCGGCACGAGGCGCCGGCCTACCTTGTGGGAGCGCGAGCGTCAGCACCAGCGCGAGCAGCGGCAGGATGGCGATCGCTTCGAAAACCGCGGATAGGCCGCTCGCGTCACCCAGCAGCCCGAGGAGCGGCGCGCCCACGCCGCCCAGCCCGATCGACAAGCCGATCGTGACGCCGGCCGACACGCCGAGGCGGCCAGGAAGGAACTCCTGGCCCATCACGATCGTCACCGCGAAGGTCGCGATCGTCGCCGCTCCGGCGAGGCTCCCGAACACGAGAGCGAGCCCCGGCCCCGAAAGCAGGAAGCCCACGATCAGCGGCGGCAGGATGAGCATCGAACCGATCAGCACCGTGCGGCGCCCGAAGCGGTCGGCGAGCGGGCCGCCGACCAGCGTCCCCACCGCGCCGCCCAACAGCATCGCGGTCAGCGCCGAGTTGCCGAACGCCTTACTGGTGTGGAGAACATCGACGAAGTAGAGCGGGATGAAGGTCACCATGCCGAAGTACACGAACGAGCGGAGCGCGATCACCCCCGCCAGCAGAGCAAACGGACCCCACGCCTCGTGTTCCGCGGAGCTCTTCACGCGCCCGGACTCCACGTCGGTCCGGAACAGCTTGAGCCGCGGCAGCTCTCGCACCAGGACCGCTGCCATCAGCCACGTCGGAATCAGAACGAACACCGTCCCGTGCAGGCCGAAGGCCAGGACCAGGGGCGTGACCAGCACGGGTCCGAGCGCGAAGCCGACGTTGCCGCCGACACTGAACAGGCTCATGCCGCTGGCCCGGCGGGCGCCCGATACGTAGTTGGCAAACCGCGACCCTTCGGGATGGAATGCCGCCACGCCGAGCCCGCTCAACACGATCGCCGCGAACGTGAGGCCATAGTTCGGCGCGAGGCCCGCGAGCGCCACACCAAGTCCTCCCAGCGCCGGCCCCAGGGGCATCAGCCACGACAGCGAAAGCCGGTCGGAGACGTGGCCGAAGGCCGGCTGGATGACGCTGCTCGAGATCGTCGCCCCGAGCACGAGCGCGGACGCCGCCGCGTAGCTCAGGTGATCCGTAGCAATCAGGAACGGCAGCAGCGCGGGAATGGAGCCCTGGGCGATATCCGTGAACAGGTGACCGGCGGAGAGTGTGGCCATCGCGCGGCGGTCGACGCCCCCTGTGGCGCTGCGCGACAGCATTGGCTACGTGAGCTCGGCTAGCCGCTTGTGAATCGACCGTCGCTTCTCGACCAGCTCGCGCTCGAGCTGGTCGAGCTCGCTGCGCCGCTCCCTGACCAGCTGGAGCTGGTTGGCGATGTGGCCGAGCGACTGATCGAGGATCCGTCGGTGCGTTTCCGGGTCATCGGTCTCGTGGTACTCGCGCCGAAGCTCGGCACGAGCGGTCTCCGCCTCCACCAGCTGGGAGAGCCGCTCCAGCGACAGGCCGAGCAGGTCACGCAGGCGGATGATCTCCCGGACGCGGTCGACGTCGGCCTGCGTGTAGCAGCGGTGCTTGCCCAGCGTCCGGTCGGCCGCGCCGGGCAGCAGGCCGATCTCCTCGTAGTAGCGAATCGTTCGCGGCGTGGTCCCGGTGAGCTCGGAGACCTCGCCGATCCGCAGCGTCCTGTCGGAGACCGCGCTCATGCCGCCTGCCTTGCCGTCGACGGGGGGCCCGAAACGTCGCCGGTGAGCGGCTCGGTTTGCGAGCGAGCGTGTGACGGCCTCGCGGCGGCCACGAAGGCGCCGAGTATCGAGACCGCCGCCAGGCACCACAACGCCGTGTGCATGTTGGAGATGAACGGGTCCAGCTGGGCGGTCGAGATGTGATTGGCCAACCCGGAGAACACCGCGAACAGGATGTGCGTGGGCACCGAGGATGTCACGATCGCGAGCACGAACGCGATCGAGATGACCGCTCCGGTGTTCTGCACCAGCACCCGCGCCCCCGCGGCGATCCCGCGGCGGTGAGCGGCGACCGTGCCCATCATCGCGGCGGTGTTGGGGGAGTTGAACATGCCCGAGCCGATCCCGACGATGAACAGGAAGGCACCGCTGGCGAGGTAGCTCGACTCCCGCCCGAGAGTCGTCATCAGCGCGAGCCCGGCCGCCGTGGTCAGCATGCCGAGCACCGCCATGAGCCGCGAGCCGCGGCGGTCCGCCCAGACGCCCGCGAGCGGCGAGGACACGAGCATTCCGACGGCCAGCGGCGCGAGCTTGATTCCGGCGAGTATCGGGGAGTCGCCCTGGACACCCTGGAAGTAGAAGACGAAAACGAACATCAGCGCAAACCGGGCGAGACCGTTGATGAACGCGGCGGCCGCAGCGGCCGAGAACAGGCGGTTGGAGAAGATCGACAGGTCGAGCATTGGCGCGCGCTGACGGCGCTCGATTACCACGAATGCCGGGAGCAGCACCACGGCGGCGATCAAGCCTCCGATCACCAGCGGTGAGTTCCAGCCCGAGATGCCGCCCTTCGAAATACCGAGCACCAGGCCGGTCAGCCCGACCAGGAAAGTGAGCGTGCCAATCGCATCGAAGCCGCGCTCATCCGAGCGGCCGGTGAGCTCCCGGAGCACCAGCCACGCCCACAGGCTCCCGCCAAGTGCGAACGGGACGTTGAACCAGAACACCCAGTGCCAGGAGAGGGCCACCAGCGCGCCACCCAGGACCGGACCGATCACGAGCCCCACCGCGGCGACCATCGTGTTGGTCCCCATCGCCAGCCCGAGCTGGTTGCGGGGGAAGGCGTCGGTGACGATCGCAGCGGCGTTGGCGAACAGGAACGATCCTCCGATCCCCTGGAGGATCCGCCATAGGATCAGCTGTGTGCCGTTGCCGGCGAAGCCCGCCCCCAACGAGGCGAGCGCGAACACCAGGAACCCTCCGATGTACGCCTGCTTGCGGCCGAACTGGTCAGACAGCCGGCCCGCGCTCAGCACGAGCACGGTCGAGGCGATCATGTAGACGAGGATTACCCACACCAGCTCGAGCAGGCTCGTGTGCAGGCTCCGCTCGAGATCGGGCAGCGCGATGATCAGCGTGCCCGAGTTGATCGTGGCGAGCAACATGCCCAGGCTGGTGCACGAAAGCGCCCACCACTTGTACGAGTCGTGATCGGCGTGGACGCCGATTCTCCGGACCGGCTTGGAGTTGATCGCTGGCAGTTCCACCGTCCCGTCGCAAAAAGGGAATCTTACGTAAACGTAAGATAGCAGACTCAGCTCTCGAACGCGGCCACGGTGGCCAGGATCACGAACGACGCCACCAGCGCCGCCCCCTCGAAGATCGTCGCCTCACCGTCCCCGGTGATCTGCCAGACGATCACCGCCGTCCCGAACAGCGCCCCGATGTACACGGGCGCCAGCGAGAAGGTCAGCGTCGTGGGCGTCAGCAGCGACACGAGCACCAGCAGCGGGTACAGAAACGCGGCTATCTGCGCCACCGAGTTCTTGACCACCGAGATGGCGAGCTCGGCGCGGCCCTTGCCGGCCAGGACGATGGCGGCGGCGTGCTCGACGGCGTTGCCGGCGATCGCCACGATGACCAACCCCGCGAACGCTCGCGATATGTGAAGCGTGTGGATCGTCGGCTCGAGAGCGTGGATGAACCAGTCCGAGACGAAGGCCGCCGCGGCTCCGGCGGCCACCAAAAGCCCAATGCTGAACGTCATCGACATCCGCGGCCGCCCGCCGCCCTCGCCTGCCGGCTCCTCGGAGCTCAGGTACTGGCGCGCCCAAGCTCCGTAGACGATCAGGATCGCGACGGCGCCGATGATCGAGATGGTCTTGATGTGGTGACTCGCCGGGTCGTGCACCGCATTCGCGAGCCCGACGAGGACGATGATGAACGTCGCGACCAGCATCAAGGTCGCCGTGTCGTTCGGCAGGCGGGGGCTGAAACGCATGACCCCCTCGCGCGAACGCGCGGCGCCGGCGACGATCACGAGTCCCAGCAGGAGCAGCGCATTGACGAAGATCGAGCCGAGGATCGCCGTCTCGGCAACGATCAGCTGGCCCGCATTGAGCGCGAAGATGACCACGAAGAACTCGGGAAGGTTGCCGACCGTCGATTGCAGGAACCCGGCCTGAGCTGGACCGAGGCGGAGGCCGACCTCCTCGGTCGCGAGCGAAACCACCCACGCAATCCCGGCGAGGGCAATCGTCGCGAGCACGAACGCGAGGATCTGGGAGACGCCGTGGGCGTAGCGCGCAACGCCCGCCGCGACGGTGGCAAGTCCAACCGCGACGAGAATCACGCGCTCGTTTCGGCCGAGCCCTTTCAGACGGGTGCCTCGCTGCTCCGCCTTGCCGGTCGTGGCCACCCTTCGCTACCTAACCCGTTCAAACTCGCCGGTCTCGAGGTCGCGGCGCACCGCTTCCTCGATCTCGTGCTCGCTGGTGTCGGGATCGGCCCGCCTCATCTCGGTCGCTCGGCGCGTCTTGAACTTGAGGATCTCCAGTAGGTAGACCAGGTACACGCTCGCCGCCAGCGCGAACAGCAGGACGGCGACCATGACCAGCAACCAAGCGACTCGGTAATGGTTGTGGTGATCCGAGTACGGGATGAAGCGCAGCCCCACGGCCACGCCGGCGAGTAGGACGGTCCAGGCGTACAGGTACGCCACCGTTTTGCGCTGGCTGTAGCCGATCCGGGACATCCGATGGTGGAAATGGTTGGCGTCGGCCGACCAAGGCTTGCGCCCGGTCTTCAGGCGCTTGGCGACCACGAACCCGGTGTCGAGGAAGGGGACGGCCAGGACGAGCAGGGGCACCACCAGGGCCACGACGACGTTGGTCTTCAGCGACCCGATCACCGAGACGACGCCGAGCAGGTAGCCGAGCAGATTCGAGCCGGAATCGCCCATGAACACGGATGCCGGGTGGAAGTTGTAGAACAGGAATCCGAACGCCGCGCCCGCCGTCAGCGCGGCCAGGATCCCGGCACCACTTACGTCGAGATCGAAGGCCACGATCGCGAACGCGACCCCGTCGATCGTGCACAGCCCGGCCGCGAGCCCGTCGATTCCATCGGAGAAGTTGACCACGTTCATGAGGCCCACTAGCCAGATCACCGTGAGCACGCCGCCGGCGTTGGGGAACTGAAGCGAGCCCACGAAAGGGATCGTCATGTCAGTCACCACCGCCCCTCCTTCGACCACGATGACGGCGGCGGCGACCTGCCCGAGCAGCTTCAACTCCGGGCGGAGATCCAGGATGTCGTCGATCGCGCCGACCAGCGTGATCAGGCACGCGCCGGTCATGATCACCCAGGTGTGGACCGTGCCCCCGGACCCGCGGACCCCGTGTGCCACGTGCGGCAGCTTGATGGTGGCCGGCATCCAGATCGCCGCGGCCACCAGCACGCCGGCGAGGATCGCGAATCCGCCCAGCAGGGGCACCGGCTGGGGCGCCAGCCCCCGGTCGGTGGGTCTCGAAAGCACGCCGGCGCGGCGGGCGAAGCGGGCCACCACCGGCGTGAGCAGCGCGGCCACGACCATCGCCGCGAGAAACGCGAACACGGCATCCCAGTACCGCATGCCCGACGTAGCATGGCAGTCGTTCCGGCTGGGCGTTCTTACACGAACGCCGCGGCGCTGAGCGGCGCGTACAACGGGTACCGCTCCGCGATCGCGCTAACCCGCTCGGCCAGCTCGGCCCGCTGAGCTTCGAAGTCTTCCGTCGTCAGCGCCTGGGCGATGGTCTGACCGACCTCCGCGAAATCCTCGGTCTGAAGGCCACGGGTCGCCAACGCCGGCGTTCCGATCCGAAGTCCGGACGAGACGGCCGGCGGGCGCGGATCGAACGGAATCGCGTTTCGGTTGACCGTGATCCCGACCGCCGCCAACCGGTCCTCGGCCTGCTTGCCGTCGAGTTCGGACTCGCGCAGGTCGCAAAGCACGAGGTGCACGTCGGTCCCGCGAGTGAGGACGCTGACGCCGCCCCCGGCGCTCAGCAGCGCGTCGGCAACGGTGTTTGCGCCGTCGACCGTGCGCCGCTGACGCTCGCGGAATCCCTCTGAGGCGGCGATACGCAGCGCCACCGCCTTGCCCGCGATCACGTGCTCGAGCGGCCCGCCCTGCTGGCCTGGGAACACCGCCGAGTCGATTTGCTTCGCGTACTCCGCGCGACAGAGGATCATGCCGCCGCGCGGGCCGCCAATCGTCTTGTGGATTGTCGTGGTCACGACGTCCGCGTACGGCACGGGGGTGGGGTGCAGGCCGGCGGCCACCAGCCCGGCGAAGTGGGCCATGTCGACGACCAGATACGCGCCCACGTCATCGGCGATCGAGCGAAAGCGCTCGAAGTCGAGGAACCGCGGGTACGCCGACCACCCGGCCAGGATCACCTTCGGGCGTCGATCATGTGCGATCCGCTCCACCTCGTCCATGTCGATCAGGCTGGTCTCGCGGTCGACCTGGTACGCCGCGATGTCGTACAGGCGCCCCGAGAGGTTGATCCTCATTCCGTGGGTCAGATGACCGCCGTGTGACAGCTCGAGCCCCATCATCGTCTCGCCCGGCTCGAGCAGCGCGTGGTAGACGGCCGCGTTCGCCTGGGCACCCGAGTGCGGCTGGACGTTCGCGTGCTCGGCGCCGAACAGGTCCCGCGCCCGGTCGATGGCCAGCTGCTCGGCGACGTCGACGTGCTCGCAGCCGCCGTAGTACCGCCGGCCGGGATAGCCCTCCGCGTACTTGTTCGTCAGCACCGATCCCTGGCACTCGAGCACCGCCTGCGGGACGAAGTTCTCGGAGGCGATCATCTCGAGCGTGTTCCGCTGACGCTCGAGCTCGGCGTCCAGGACGACCGCGATCTCGGGATCGACGTCCGAGAGCGGGCGGTTGAAGAAGTCTGACGGCAGCTCAGCGTTCATGCGCGGCGAACATAGCAGCGGGTTCGGCGGCTCCCGCCTACGCTGGTGTGTGGCACACGGCCTCGATGTTGTTGCCGTCCGGGTCGAGGACACACGCACCGTAGTAGTTCGCGTGGTAGAGCTCGCGGACGCCCGGTGCGCCGTGTTCGGTTCCGCCGGCGCTGAGGCTCGCGGCGTACAACGCCTTGCTGCGTCAATAGTCCCACACCGCGAAGCCCATGTGGTCAGGCGCCATGTCACACCGCGTCGGCCGCGACCACCGCCAGATCCCCCGCGGCCCACTGCACGTGTGCGTCAAAGCCGGCCTCGGTGAGCCACTTCAGCTGGTCGGCGAGTGGGCTCGGCCGGTCGAACCCATCCGTCAGCGGGGTGCGCGCGTCGGCCGGATCCACCGGAACGACTACGTCCGCAAACGCGAACCTCCCTCCCGAGCGCAGCGCGTCGCGCACGCGCGCAAACAGCTCTACCTTCTGCGAATCCAATAAGTGGTGGATGCACAGCGCGCTGGCGACGAGATCGAACGGGCCAACCGGCAGCGGATCCTCGATCCGGCCCACCAGCAGCTCGACCCGCTCCGCAGGCAATGCCGCGCGCGCGACGGCGAGCATGTTCTCGCTCGAGTCGATTCCCACAAGAGCCGCATCATCGTGCTGGGCCAGCAAGCGCCGGGTGGTCTCGCCGGTGCCGGTTCCGAGCTCGAGCACCCGACCCGCGCCTGAGCCGCTCGCAGCAACCAGTTCCTCCTGCAGGCGCTCGTACAAGGGCACCTCGCTCCTCATCATCGACAGATAAGTGGTCGGGTCGAAGTGGTACTGACCATCGAGCGCCTCGGACACCGCGGCCGTCGTCACCGCCCCCGAGCGAACCACCGACCATGTCCCATCCTCCTCGTAGCGGCGCAGATCCACGACGGTTGACGGCGTGCCCGGCAGCTCGCCGCCGTCGATCACAAGATCGGCTGATCTGCGGATCAGTTCGGGAACGTCCTCTAGCCGTCGTGCGTCACTCCCGCCGGCGCGGTTCGCGCTCGACTGGAGCACGGGCCAGCGAACGCCGGCGAGTCGTTCAACCCGCGGAACCCGGAGCCCGAGGGTCGATGGATCCTCCCCGCACGCGAGCGCGAACCGCCCGAGAGGGTTGGACAGAAGCACCGTCACACCCCCGGGCAGTACCCGGCCCAGCGCCTCGCGCGTCCGCGGCCCCAGCGCGGGGAGCGATTCGAGCGCCAGCTCCACATCGAAGAACATCACCGCGGAGGGCTTCGCCAGCGGCCGCCTCTTCAGCAGATACAGCCGTTCGACGGCGAACCGGTTGTCCGGGTCACAGGCCAGGCCGTAGACGGTGTCGGTGGGGAACACGGCGACGCCGCCGACCGCCATGCACCGTTCGAACGCCTCCGAGTCGTTCATCGGCGGTTCATCGGCGGCCCACGATTACGCGCTCGTGGCCGGCGAGGTCCCGAAGGCGCTCGACCTGGCCGAATCCGGCGTCTTCGAGCAACCGTGCGACGGCCGCCCCCTGGTCGAACCCCACCTCCAGGGCGACAAGCGGCACGCACCCGAGGGCGTCGACGAGCCGCCGCACCACGTCGAGCCCGTCGAACCCGGCAAACAGCGCGGAAGGAGGCTCGTAGATGAGGACTTCGGGCGGCAGCGAACCACGAGCCTCGTCGGCGATATACGGAAGGTTCGCCAGCACCGCGTCGAACGGGCCGATCACATCATCGAGCAGGTCCGTGCACAGGAACGACACATCGAGCCCGAGCCGCGCAGCATTCCCACGCGCGACCGCGACCGCGTCCTGGCTCGAATCCGTCCCCACCACAACCAGATCAGGGCGCTCGTCCTTCAGGGCCAGCGCCACGGCGCCGCTGCCCGTGCCCACATCGGCCACGCGCGCCCCCGTCTCCAGCGACAGCCCCACTTCGACGAGAAGCTCAGTCTCCGGTCGCGGGATCAGCACGCGTCGATCCACCGCGAGCGACAGCCGCCGGAACCCCTTGCGACCGAGGATGTACGCGACCGGCTCCCGGTCGACCCGTCGCGCCACCAACGCCTCAAAGCGACCTGACGCCGCCTCATCGAGCACCATGAAAGCGTCCACGACAAGACACGCCCTATCGACCCCGAGCGCAGCGGCCAGCAGCAGCTCCGCGTCGAGTCGCGGGCTGTCGCACCCCGCTTCGGTCAGCCGCGCGCGAGCCGCCGCGAGCGCGTCGCGCACGCACACAGGCCCGAGCGCGTCGCGCACGCACACAGGCCCGAGCGCGTCGGGCGCGGGCGCGGGCGGTGCGCCCCGGACGCGCTCCCCGCGAGCGACCGCCTCAGGCAACCGCCTGCTCCTGAAGGCGCCGGCGCTTCTCGTCGTCCTGCAGCGCCGCGGTCAGCTCGAACAGGTCGCCCATCAGGATGTCGTCGAGGTTGTGCGAGAGCAGGTTGATGCGGTGATCCTTGACCCGCCTGTCAGGAAAGTTGTAGGTCCGGATCTTCTCTGCCCGCTCGCCGGTCCCCACCTGCGCGGCGCGCGATGCCGCGACCTCGGCCCGCTGCTGCGCCAGCGCGCGGTCGTACAGGCGCGCGCGCAGCACGCGCATGGCCCGCTCGCGGTTCTGGAGCTGTGATTTCTCGTCCTGCATCGAGACCACGATCCCGGACGGCCTGTGGGTGATTCGGACCGCCGAGTCGGTCGTGTTGACCGACTGGCCCCCGGGCCCGGAGCTCCGGTAGACGTCGATCTGGAGGTCCGCGGGATCGATCTCGACCTCCACGTCCTCGGCCTCCGGCAGGACCGCGACGGTGGCGGTCGAAGTGTGGATTCGGCCCTGCGACTCGGTCTCGGGCACGCGCTGGACCCGGTGTGTCCCGCCCTCGAACTTGAACACCGAGTACGCCCCGTCGCCTTTGACCGCGAACGTGTAGTCGCCGTCGCCGATCGACAGCGGCTCCACCGTGAATCTGCGCCGCTCCGCGTACCGGGTGAGCATCCGGTACACGTCGCCCGCCCACAGCGACGCCTCATCCCCGCCGGCGCCGGGCCTGATCTCTACGATCACGTTCTTGTCGTCGTTGGGATCGCGCTCGACCATCGCTATCCGGATCTGGTCTTCTAGCGACTCGATCCGCTCGCGCGAGGACTCGAGCAGCGCCCGGAGCTCGGGGTCGTCTCCGTCCTCGTCGAGCAGCTCGCGCGCGCCCTCGAGGTCGTCGACCGCTCGGCGGTACTCGGCCACCAGTTTCGCGGCCGGCTCGAGGTCGCGGTAGGCGCGGCTGGCCGCCGTGAACCGTTCCCGGTCCGCGATCACATCGGGATCGGACAAGTCGCGCTGCAGCTCGTCGAAACGCGTCTCTATCTGAGATATCAAGTCGTCGATCATAGGTCTCCGTCGAGTTTAGGTGCCGCGGGCGAGTCCGCTCGGCCACATCCGGCGCCGGGGGCGAGTCCGCTCCGGCAACATCCGGCGCCGCGGGCGAGTCCGCTCAAGCAACCACCCCGCGCCGGCAACGAACCGGCCCGCAAGAGAGCTACGCCACGACCTCCACGCCGACCAGATCCGCGGCCGACATCTCCCCCGGCTTCTGCACCGCGAGCACCGCCTCGAGCGCCGCGATCGCCACCTCCAACTCGTCGTGGTCGGGCTCCCGGGTGGTGAGCTTCTGGAGCTGCAAGCCCGGATACATGAGCGCCTGCACCCAGCGCCGGCGCCGGTTGCGGCCCGCCCACTTAATGACTTCGAACGACAATCCCGCGATCAGCGGGACGCCGAGGATCCGCGTGAGCACCAGCACCCACCATGCGGGCAACCCGATCGGGGCGAACACGAAGATGGCCATGATCATCACGATCAACAGGAAGCTCGTGCCGCAACGCGGGTGAAGGCGGGAGTAGAGCTTCGCCCGCCCCGGCGTCAGCTCGTCGGAAGCCTCGTAGCAGCTGATCACCTTGTGCTCGGCGCCGTGGTACTCGAATACCCGACGCAGGTCGGGCAGGCGCGACAGCAGCACGAGGTAGCCCAGGAAGATCGCCGTCCGTACGACCCCTTCGACCGCCCAGAACGCGACCGATGACCCGAGCTGACCCTTGATCAGGCTGGTCAGCCCGACCGGGGCGACGAAGAACACGCCGATCGCGAACGCGAGCGCCACGAACACCGTGCCCGCCCAGGCCTTGCTCGAGATCTCCTGCTCTTCCTCGGGCAGCTGTGCGTTGGCCGAGATCCCGAGCGCCCGTAGACCGATCGCCAGCGACTCCGCCAGCGCGACCACTCCTCGGATCACCGGCCAGCGATAGACGCGCCGGCGCTTCGTCCACGAGACCAGCGGGAACGACTGGACGGCCACCAAACCCGGCCCGCGGCGGTCCACCGGAGGCGGCTTGCGAACCGCGATCGCCCAGGTCGACACGCCGCGCATCATTACGCCCTCGAGCACGGCCTGCCCACCTACGGGCGCGTCGCGAGAGGCGGTCAGGCGAGCGTCCCCGACCCCCTCGCTCACAGAAGACCTCCGAGCTAGGCGCCGGCCGTCGCGCGAGCCGCGCGCCGGCCCTTGGCGACCCGGCGCTGGAAGCGCTCGACCCGGCCGCCGGTGTCGACCAGCTTCTGCTTGCCGGTGTAGAAGGGGTGGCAGACCGAGCAGATCTCGACGTGAATCTCGGGCTTCGTCGAGCGGGTCATGAACTCGTTGCCGCACGTGCAGCGGACGTGGGCGTCTACGTACTCGGGATGAATGCCGTTCTTCATTGCTTTACCAAGTATAGCGGGCGTCGCCCGACCCGCGGGCCACGCCTCGGCGTCCGCTGTCGACGGCGCTGCCCGTGCACATCAGCGTCAGCGTGTTGTTCGCACGGTCGTAGTCGTCGACCATGTCTAACGGATCGGCCACGACCGTGACGCTGCCCCCCGCGGCGCACACTGGACCCGCGAACGTTTCGTGCGTCGTGGCACCCGAGGCCAGCGACGTCACGGTGGTCGTCCGGACGACCTGGCCGTCGGTGAGCTGAACCTCGAACATCCCCGCTCCGCTCGCGCCCCGATTTCGGATCACCGCCTCGAACTGTTCGCCGGAGGTGCTCCCGGTGATTCCCTCCGGGGTGATCGACTGGACCACGAGGTCCGGCCGGAGCTCGGGCTGATAGCAGTCGGCGCTCGTCCGCGACACCGTGCTCAGCACGTGCCCGTGAGCCCCGATCCAGCGGAAGCTCACGCGGAAGCGGTACAGCGCCGGCGCCAGGAGATCGACGACCGGGTGATTGACGATCCAGACGTCGCCGGGACGCTGCCCGAGGGTCGGATTCGCGGGCGAGAGCCAGGTTCCCAGATAGCGTCCGCTGACCGGCGTGAACGGCTTGCCGCGCTTGGTCCGCCGCACGAGTTGGAACCTCACCTGCATCTTCTCCGTGCCGGACACCGGCCGCATCACCGCCGTCACCGCCACGCTGCGCGCCCCCGGATCGAGCGCCCGTTGGCAGCGGAAGTCCTTCAACCGCGTCTGCGAGAGACCCGCCGAGAGCGGCGTCGCAGCCGCGGCCACGGCGCCCCCTGACAACAGCGCGGCGCCGGCCACGATCAGCGTGAGACGCTTAGAGAACCCCACGGCCTCTAGAAACAATTGAACTTGCGGGAAGTTTCCGTAAGCCTACGGCCCCGGATCCGCCCACGAACCGCGGCCGGATCCCCGAACGCACAGCAAAGGAACTCAGGTGACGGTGTAAAGGGGTCCGTCGCCACCCTCGGGCGGCGTCAACCGCCCCCCCTTCGCGGTGATGGCCCCGCACTGCACGCAATTGGTGTAGTTGACGATCACGTCCACCGGCCCGGCGCTCGGCGCGTCGTCGGGGATCTCGTACACGCCGGCGGGGCACATCCACTGCCACGTCTCGGCGATCTCCCGCGGCACCTGGCGCCGCACACGGATGTGATTGGGCGCGTCATCCCGGGTGGCGTTGCCCGACACGAACACGGAGGAGAGCTTGTCGAAGATGTACTTCCCATCCGGTTTGGGATAGCCGCCGTCCTTGCCTCCGAGCGTCATCGGCGCGTCCGCGTCGGGGTGGTTCGGCCAGCGGCCGTTCGGGAAGCGGCCCTTGCTGATCGTCATCGCGCTCGAGACGGCGCCCCCCACGAAGAACCCCCGGCCGAACGGCTGCTTCATGTTGCGCGACTGGTAGAGCTCCTTGCCGATCAGCGAGTCCTCGACCCGCCGCTCATAGGCGGAGAAGTCGGTGCCGCCGGAGCGCAGCTGCTCGAAGATCGTCTCCGCCGCCAGGATCCCCGAATGAATGGCGTAGTGGATCCCCTTCAGCACCGGGACGTTCACCATGCCGGCGCTGTCCCCACAGAGCACAACTCCTGGCGAGGAAACCTTCGGCATCGCCCAGTAGCCGCCCTCGGGGATCGCTTTGGCCCCCCAGCTGGCGCGCTTGCCGCCGTCGAGGATCCCCCGCACGAGCTTGGACGTCTTGAACTGCTGGAGGAGGTCGTGCGGGGACACCGTGGCATCCGTGTAATCAAGCCCGACCACGAACCCGATCGAGACCCGGTCGCGCCCCATCGGATAGATCCAGGAGCCCCCGAACTCGTGCCACTTGGCGCCGTAGCGCAGCGGCCAGCCGAGCGTATGGATCACGCGCTCGAGCGGCTTGGGGACCTCCCAGACCTCCTTGACCCCCAGTGCCCACACCTGGGGCTCGCGGCGCTCGGCCAGAGCGAACTCGCGGATGGCGGCGCCGGTCAGATGACCCCAGGTCCCCTCGGCCAGCACCGTGGCCCGCGCCGTCACGTCCGAGCCCGGCTCGAAGTTCGAAAGCGGCTCGCCGTCCTTGCCCCGGCCCTTGTCGCCCGATCGGACGCCTCGGACCACCCCGTCGGTCACGAGCAGCTGCTGGGCGCTCGTCTCGGTGAGGATGTACGCGCCCGCCTCCTCGGCCTTGTCGGCCAGCCAGCGCGAGAGCTCGGCGACGCTGACCATGTAGTTGCCGTGGTTGCGAAACGGGGGCGGCGTCGGCTTGAGCGGCATCGCCAACCCCGGGGCGAGCATCCAGTACACCGAGTCCTTGTCCACGGTCCCGTACGTGGGCCACGCACTCGGTTCGAGGTCCGGGAACAACGCCCGCAGCCCGGACGGGCGCATCATCGCCCCGCTCAGGTTGTGCGCGCCGCACGACTTGCCTTTCTCGACCACCGCCACCGGGACCTCGCCCAACCGCTCCATAACCTCGGGCGCGTCGTCCAGCAGCTGCATCAGCCGGTTCGCGCAGGCCAGGCCCGCGGGTCCGCCGCCCACGATCACCACCCCGACGTCGATCCGCTCGTCCTCGGCGTCGAGCTCGCGCTTGATGAACTCCTTCACCGAGTCAACGGGCGGCGGGAACTCGCTGGGGGCCGGGCCGTGGGGCCCGCGACCGTCAACCGAAGCAGCCACGCGCTAGGACCCCTTACGCGCCTTTATCGCCTCGGTGAGCTTCGGGAGGATCTTGTTCAGGTCACCGACCACGCCCAGGTCCGAGAACTCGAAGATCGGCGCGTTCGCGTCCTTGTTGATCGCGACGATGTTCTCCGAGGCCTGCATCCCGACCTTGTGCTGGATGGCGCCGGAGATCCCCGCGGCCAGGTACAGCTTCGGGGAGACCGTCTTGCCGGTCTGGCCGATCTGGGCGGCGTACGGATACCACCCGGCATCGACCACGGCCCGCGTGGCCGCCACGGCCGTGTTCCCCCCGAACGCCGCCGCGAGGTCCTCGGCGAGCTTGAAGCCCTCGGCCTTGCCGAGCCCGCGGCCGCCCGCCACCAGGATGTCGGCCCCTTCGATGTCCACGTCCGCGCCCCGCTGCTCGCCGCGCTGCACCATCGTGGCCCGATCGGACCACGGCGAATGCTCGACATCGGCGTCGACCACCTCCGCCGAGCCGCCGTCGCGCGAGACGGTCTCGAAGGCGTTGATCCGCCCGATGATGATCCCGAGGTCGCCCTGATAGCGCGAGACCGAAATCTTGGAGTCCTGGAGGATCGGGCGTTCGGCGACGAGCTTGCCGTCCTCGGCGCGAACCGCGGTGACCTCCATGGTCACCCCGGCGTGCTTGCGCGCCGCCAGGCCGGCCCCGATCTCGAATCCCAGCAGGCCGCCGCCGAACAGCGCATAGGAATGGCCATGCTGATCGATCACCGACGCCATCGCGTCTACCACGGGCTGGGCGAGCCCCTCGGGCCCCCGCGCGCGGAACACCTTCGTCGCGCCGTACGCGCCCACAGACGAGCACAGCTCATCTGTGAGGTCATCCCCGCCCACCACCACGGCGTGACACTCGCCCCCGATCTCCGCCGCCCGCGCCGAGCCCTCCGACACGGCCCCAAGCGAGTTCTTGTTGAACGCGCCCTCGTAGTGGAGCACGTAGGTAAGGACATCGGGCATCTAGATCAGCTTCCTTTCGTCGAGCCAGGCGAGGATCTTCTGCACGGTGTCGTCCGTGTCCTCGTCCTCGATGATCTGGCCCGAGGCCTTCGCGGGAGGATCGTGAAAGTCGCCGCAGCGCACGCGCGAGCCGTCCTCGCCGACCATCGAGGTATCGATCCCGACGTCCCCGGCGGCGACCGTCTCGAGCGGCTTCTTCCGCGCCCCCATGATCGCCTTCAGCGACGGGTAGCGCGGCTCGTTGATCGCGTCCCCCACCGAGATCACGGCCGGAAGCTCGACCTGCACCGTGTCGTAGCCGTACTCGGCCTGGCGTTCGCAGCGGAGGCCCCCGTCCTGGACCTCGACGTTGATCACCTGCGTCAGCGAGGGCATCTTCAGGTGGTCGGCGACGACGGCGCCGATCGTGTAGCACTCGCCGTCGTCGGACTGCTGGCCAAGGAGCACCAGGTCGGGCTGCTCCTTCTCCAGGGCCTTCGCCAGCGCGTATCCGGTCGCGGCCACGTCGGAGCCGGCGAGGGCGGCATCGCTCAAGTGGATCGAGCGGTCGGCGCCGAGCGAGACGGCCTTGTGCAGGGCGCGCACCGCGGACTCCGGGCCCATCGTGACCGCGACGATCTCGTCGACCTCGACCGCGCCGCCCTCGCGAAGCTGCATCGCCGCCTCGATCGCATGGGTGTCATACGGGTTGAGGTTCTTCTCCCCTGAGCGGTCCATGTGCCCCGTCGAGGGATCGATGCGCTTTTCGACGGCGGCGTCCGGCACCTCTTTGACGAGGACGCAAATCTTCAACGGTGGCCTCCTAAAAAGTTCACACGGGCAGGCATATTACCCTGTTGACTGACGAGTCAATCGGTCGCTGCGGCACCCGCCACGGCGCCGCGGATGAAGTCGACCGCCTCCTGCGTGGGCGCGCCCGGAGTGAACACCTCCGCGACTCCGAGCTGCCTGAGCTCCTCCACGTCGTCCGAGGGGATCGTCCCCCCGACCGTGACGATCACGTCGTCGGCTCCCTGCTCCTTGAGCAGCTCGAGCACCCGCGGCACCAGCGTCATGTGGGCGCCCGACAGGATCGACAGCCCGACCGCGTCCGCGTCCTCCTGGATCACGGTCTCCACGATCTGCTCCGGCGTCTGGTGCAGGCCCGTGTAGATCACCTCCATCCCGGCGTCGCGCAGGGCGCGCGCGATGATCTTGGCACCGCGATCGTGGCCATCCAGGCCGGGCTTCGCGACGACGACGCGGATCTTCTTCTGAGGGGAAGCGGCCATTGCGGGAGGTGAGTGTAATTAGGCGGGGCCGCATGCGGCCCCGCCCGGGCCGTGCATGCACGGCCCGGCGGGCGCGCGCATGCGCGCGCCCGAACATCATCTTCAAAACACGGGCGACTCGGTGTACGTCCCGAATACCTCCTGCAACGCACGGATCATCTCCCCCTCGGTGGCGTCCGCGCGGGCGCCCTCGAGCAGGTGCGGCATCAGGTTCTCATCCGGGTCTCGGGCCGCCCGCTTGAGCGCGTCGAGCGCGGCGCCGGCGCGCGCTTCCTCGCGCCGGTCGCGGAATGCCCGGACCCGCTGCACCTGATGGGTCTCGAACGCCGGGTCGATGCGCAGGATCGGCGTCTGGCCCTCGTCGCCCTCGGCGTACGCGTTGACGCCCACCACCTTGCGCACTCCCGACTCGACCTCGCGCTGGTAGCGGAACGCCGCCTCGGCGATCTCTCGCTGCGGAAAGCCCCGCTTGACCGCCTCGACCATCCCGCCCAGCTCGTCGATCTTGGCGAAGTACTCGTAGCAGCGCTGTTCCATCCGGTCGGTCAGCGCCTCGACGAAGTAGGAGCCGCCCAGCGGGTCGATCGTGTTCGGGACACCGGTCTCCTCGGCGATGATCTGCTGCGTGCGCAGCGCGACCCGCACCGCCTCCTCGGTGGGGAGCGCGAGCGCCTCGTCGAAGCTGTTGGTGTGCAGCGACTGGGTGCCGCCGAGCACGCCCGCGAGCGCCTCGATCGCCGTCCGTACGATGTTGTTCAGCGGCTGCTGCGCGGTCAGTGACACGCCCGCCGTCTGAGTGTGAAAACGCATCAAAAGCGAGCGCTCGTCGCGCGCCCCGAACGTGTCGCGCAGCTCCCGCGCCCAGATCCGCCGCGCCGCGCGGTACTTCGCGACCTCCTCGAAGAAGTCGATGTGGGCGTTGAAGAAGAAGCTCAGCCGGGGCGCGAAGTCGTCCACGTCGAGCCCGCGCGCGACCGCGTACTCCACGTACGTGAGGCCGTCCCTCAGGGTGAACGCGAGCTCCTGCGCGGCCGTCGAGCCCGCCTCGCGGATGTGGTAGCCCGAGATCGAGACCGGATGCCAGCGCGGCATGTGCTCCGAGCACCACTCGATCATGTCCGTCACCAGCCGCATCGCCGGGTCGACCGGGAAACACCACTCCTTCTGGGCGATGTACTCCTTGAGGATGTCGGTCTGGATCGTTCCGGCGAGGCGCTCGGGCGCGATCCCCCGCCGCTCGGCCGCGACCACGTAGAACGCCAGCATGATCGCCGCCGGCGCGTTGATCGTCATCGACACGCTGACCTCGTCGAGCGGGATCCCCGCGAACAGCGCCTCCATGTCCTCGAGCGTGTCGACCGCCACCCCCTCGCGCGCTACTTCACCGAGCGACCGCGGGTCGTCGGAGTCATGCCCCATCAGCGAGGGCATGTCGAACGCCGTCGAGAGGCCCGTCTGCCCGTGCTCGAGCAGGTAGCGGAAGCGCCGGTTGGTCTCCTGCGCCGTCCCGAATCCCGCGAACTGGCGCATGGTCCACAACCGCCCGCGGTACATCGAGCCGTACACGCCGCGCGTGTAAGGGAACTCCCCCGGCAGACCGATCGGATCCTCCGGGCTCCCGATCCCGTCGGGCAGATCGGCCTCGGTGTACAGCGCCTCGACCGGCTCACCCGAGATCGTCGAGAACGGCGCGGCGCGCTCCGGAGCCCGCGCGAACGTCTCGCGCTGCCAGCGTTCGAGATGAGATTGAGAGACGGCTTGGCGCGTGGCCATCTGACCGCAGTCTAGGTGCCGCGGCGCGTTTTCAGTACCTCCCGCCGAGCAGCGGACGCAGGCGACGGACGCGCAGCCGGCGAAAGCGCGGCGATCGGGCCCTGAGGCCGAAGAGTGCGAACGCAGGCGAGCGGTCCCGGGCCGCCAGCGCGGCGGTCGCGGCGCCGCCGGCGAGCGCGGCGCCGGCGAGCGCGCCCGCGGCCTTCAGCCAGCGCCCCAACCGCTCGAAGCGCAGCACCTCCCACCCCTGCTCTCGCGCCACGCGCAACAGCTCCTGATCGGGGTTGACCGCGACCGGGTTGCCCACCGCCCACAGCATGGGAAGATCAGAGGCCGAGTCCGAGTACGCGTAAGACAAGCTCAGGTCCACGCCGTCGCGCTCGGCCAGCCGCTGGATCGCGCGCGCCTTGTCGGCCCCGTAGACGAACAGCCCAGCGGGCCGTCCGGTGTAGACGCCGTCGCTGACCTCCGAGAACTGGGAGCCGATCCCGCCGTCGAGCGCAAGCACCTGGGCGAGCACCTGCGCGAGCTCGTTCGCCGCCGCCGTGACGATGTACACCCGACGGCCGGCGTCCTGGTGCTCGTGCGCGAGCGCGAGCATCTGCGGGTAGATGCGAGGAAGCACGCGCGCGAGCACGTCGGCGCCGAGGCGCTCCATGTCGCGGACGCGGGTGCCCTGGAGCGACGCTGAGATCCTGTCGCGCAGCGCGTGGGTGTCGGCGGCGGTCGCGCCCCTGAGCCGGAAACGGACGTTCGCCCATCCGTCGGCGAGGAGCTGCCGGCGGCTCAGGAGCCCCGCCTTGTACGCGGCCCGCCCGAACTGAAAGGCCGAGGAGCCTTCCATCAGGGTGCGGTCCAGGTCGAAGAAGGCCGCGCTCCGAGCCGCGCCGGAGGTGTGGCCGGCAGCGCTCAGCCGCCGTTCACCTCCACGATCACCGCGTCGCCCTGGCCGCCGCCCGAGCAGATCGCCGCGCAGCCGAGACCGCCGCCGCGGCGGCGCAGCTCGAGGATCAGCGAACCGAGGATCCGGGCACCGGACGCGCCGATCGGATGCCCGAGCGCGACCGCGCCACCGTTGACGTTGACCTTGTTCTCGTCGATCCCGAGCGTCCGGATCGAGTTCAGCGTGACCGACGCAAACGCCTCGTTGATCTCCCACAGATCGATGTCCTCGGCCTCCAGACCGGCCTTCTCGAGCGCGTTCTGCGAGGCCTTGGCGGGGGTCCGGGCGAGATACGGGAAGTCATCCGCGACCTGGGCGTGGGCGACGATCGTCGCCAGCACGGGACGGCCGTTGCGCTTGGCCCACTCGTCGCTCGAGACGACGAGGGCCCCGGCGCCGTCGTTGACGCCGGGCGAGTTGCCGGCGGTGTGCGAGCCGTCCTTGATGAAGATCGGGGGCAGCTTGGCCAGCGCCTCGAGGCTCGCGTCGCGGCGCGGCCCCTCGTCGACCTCGACGACCGTGTCGCCCTTCTTGCCCTTCACGGTCACCGAGACGATCTCCTCTGGCAACCGTCCCTCGTCGGTGGCCTTGACCGCGAGCTGGTGCGAGCGCAGCGCCCAGCGGTCCATGTCGGGCCGGGTCAGCTCGAGTTCGGACGCGACCTCGCTCGCCTCCTGGGCCATGTGCTTCCCCGAGAAGGGGTTGGTGAGCCCGTCGTTGATCATGCCGTCGATCGCCTTGGCATCCCCCATGCGGAAGCCGAAGCGGGCGTCCCTGAGCATGTAGGGCGCCCTCGACATCGACTCCATCCCGCCGGCCACGCCGACATCGAGATCACCGAGGCGGATGGAGTTGTCGAGCAGGCAGGCCGAGCGGATTCCCGAGGCGCACACCTTGTTGATCGTCTCCGAGGAGATCTCCTTGGGGATCCCGCTCTTGATCTGCGCCTGGCGAGAGGGGATCTGGCCCTGGCCGGCCTGCAGCACCTGGCCCATCACCACGTGCTGGACCTGGTCGGGTTGCACCTCCGCGCGCTCGAGCGCGGCTTTGATCGCGGTGGCGCCGAGATCGGTGGCATCGACGGTCGACAGACCGCCTCCCAGCTTTCCGATCGGGGTGCGAGCGGCGGACAGAATCACGGTCTTGGGCATGGCTCCTCGTCCTTCCGGGCGTCGGTGGCGGCGCTAGTGGGTCTCGCCGGAATGTTTCGCCTGGAAGTGTGCGGCGCGGGGGCCGCCAGGCAAGGACGCAGGAGCCGATGCGCAGCAGCGCTGCGCGAGGCGACGAGGACGCAGCATGGCGGTCATCCGGGACGTGCAATTCCAGTGAATCATTTCGGTGGGACCCACAGGCAATGCTAGTCCTCACACCGTTGGTAGGGTGGCGCGGGTGCAAGTGAGGGCCACGACCGCCGGGCCACTCGAAACCGGCGCCGACACCATCGTGGTCGGGGTGTTCGAGGGCGAGGGCGTGGCCCACGATCTGCCCGACGGGTCGCTTGGTGCCCTGCTCGAGTCGGGGGAGGCGAGGCGCGAGTTCAAACGGCTCGCGGTCAGCCATTTCGAGGGGCGGCGGTTCATCCTGATCGGACTGGGCGATCGGGCCGCGTTCGACGCCGAGGGCGCGCGGGTGGCGGCCGGCGTCGCCCACGGCCGCGCCCGGGAGCTCGGGACCAAGACCCTGTGCTGGGAGGTCCCCCATCACGTCGGCGAGGACGTGGTCGGCGGGCTCGTGCAGGGCACGCTGCTTCATGCGTATCGATTCGACCGCTATAAGCCCGACTCCGACGAGCGCCGCGACGTGGAGGAGCTTGTGGTCAGCGCGCACCATGAGATCTCGAGGCCGGTGGAGAGCGCCGCGATCATCACGGCCGCGCAGAACCGCGCCCGGGATCTCGGCAACACCCCCGCGAACGACCTGCCGCCGCCGGCGCTGGCCGAGTACGCCGTCGAGCTCGCCGCGCGCGTGGGGATCCGCGCCACCGTGCTCGAGGAGGACGCGATCGCGGAGATGGGCATGGGCGCCTTCGCCGCGGTCGCGCGCGGCTCGGACCAGAGCGCCCGCCTGATCGCGCTCGAGTACGACGGACCGGGCGCACCATCGGCCGCGCCGCGGATTGCCCTTGTCGGCAAGGCAGTGACGTTCGATTCAGGCGGCCTGTCGATCAAACCGGCGGGCTCGATGCACGAGATGAAGTTCGACATGTGCGGCGGCGCGGCGGTGATCGAGGCGCTCGGCGCGCTCGCGGAGCTGCAAGCGCCGGTCCGGGCGCTCGGGGTGGTCGGAGCGACCGAGAACCTCCCGAGCGGCAGGGCGGTCAAGCCCGGCGACATCGTCCGCGCGCTCGACGGCACCACGATCGAGGTCAACAACACCGACGCCGAGGGCCGGCTGGTGCTGGCCGACTGTATCTCGTACGCCCTGCGCGAGGGCGCCGACCGCGTGGTCGACGTCGCGACGCTGACCGGCGGGATCGTGGTCGCGCTCGGCTCGGTGTACGCCGGGCTGATGAGCAACGACGATGACTGGGCAGAACTCGTGGAGGCGTGCGGCCTCAGCAGCGGCGAGCTGGTCTGGCGGATGCCGCTGCACGAGGAGTACGCCCGGATGATCAAGGGCCGGTACGCGAAGCTCGTCAACTCGACCGAGCGCCGCGCCGCCACCTCGATCACCGCGGCCGAGTTCCTGCACACCTTCGCCGGCGACGTGCCTTGGGCTCACGTCGACATCGCCGGAACAGCGTATGACGTCCGTCGGCCGTACCTGTCCCGCAAGGGCGCGACCGGGTTCGGCGTGCGGCTGCTCGTCGAGGCGGCGCGGGCGTTCGCGGAACACTCAAGTTGATGGAGTTCGACCTCGCCGACCACCATCGCCTGCTTCGCGACACCGTCCGCGAGTTCGCCCGCCAGGAGATAGCCCCGGTCGCCGAGGAGCTCGACCGCACCAAGGCGTTTCCGTACGAGATCGTGCGCGGGCTCGGCGAGCTCGGCCTGATGGGGATTCCGTTCCCCGAGGACTTCGGAGGCGGCGGCGGAGACTCGGTCGCCTACGCGCTCGCGGTCGAGGAGCTGGCGCGCGTCGACTCGTCGGTGGCGATCACGGTGTGCGCCCACACCACGCTCGGCACCGAGCCGATCTACCTGTTCGGCTCCGAGGGGCAGAAGCGCGAATGGCTGCCCCGGCTGTGCAGCGGCGAGCGCCTGGGAGCATTCGGGTTGACGGAGCCTGAGGCCGGATCGGACGCCGGCAACACCCAGACCCGCGCGGTGCTAGATGGCGGGGAGTGGGTGATCAACGGCTCGAAGCAGTTCATCACCAACGCCGGCACCGACATCTCCGGGGTAGTGGTGATCACTGCGGTGACGGCCACGCGCACGGGCACCCCCGGCGAGCGGGAGATCTCAAACCTGCTCGTGCCCAACGGAACGCCCGGATACGAGCAGGGCGAGCCCTACCGGAAGATGGGCTGGAACGCGTCCGACACCCGACCACTGTCGTTCACCGACTGCCGGGTGCCGGCCGAGAACTTGGTGGGCCAGCGCGGCGCCGGCCTGCGCCAGTTCCTGCACGTGCTCGACATCGGTCGCATCGGCGTGGCCGCGATGGGCGTTGGGCTGGCCCAGGGCGCCCTCGACCAGGCGCTCGCCTACGCCAAGGAGCGGCGCGCGTTCGGCCGACCGATCTCCCAGTTCCAGGCGATCCAGAGCAAGCTGGCGGCCATGTCGGTCGAGGTCGAGGCCACGCGGCTGCTCGTCTACAAGGCGGCCTGGCTGAAGGACCGCGACCGGAACTTCACCCTCACCGCCGCGCAGGCGAAGCTCAAGAGCGGCCGGCTCGCGGTGCGCGCCGCCGACGAGGCCGTGCAGATCCACGGCGGCTACGGCTACATCGAGGAGTACCCGGTGTGCCGGTTCTACCGCGACGCCAAGGTGCTGACGATCGGCGAAGGCACCGACGAGGTACAGGAGATGGTGATCGCCCGGGCGCTCGGGTTGTGAGCTCGAGGGCGTCCGGTCTTGACGACGAGGAGGTGACGCCTTCTTCCGTCGTGTAGCGCGGGAGGAAGGTCACGCCTCGGTACCGACGCCGAAACCGGTCAGTCCGCGCGCCGATCCTCGAGGATCGTCGTGGCGGCGCTCGCCGGATCGAGCTCGCGCGAGACGACCCGGTCGAGCAGCTGCTGAACGCCGGGGTCATCGCGCACCGAGGCCTCGAGCTCGCGCCGCATCCGCGCGGTCGCAATCGCGAGCACCTCGTTCATCAGGTTGCGCCGGCGCCGCTCGAGCAGCGTGCCCTCCGCTTCGATATACGCGCGATGCTCGGCGAGCGCGCTCTCGACCTCCTCGATCCCCTCGCCCCGGACAGCCTCGGTTCGCACGATCGGCACCTCCCAGCCCTGTTGCGGACCGAGCGCGAGGACGCTCTTGATCTCCCGGACCATAGTGTCGGTCAGCGGATGGTCGGCCTTGTTGACGACGATCACATCGGGGATCTCCATCACCCCCGCCTTGAGCGCCTGTACCGAATCGCCGGATCCCGGCATCAGCACCAGCACAACGGTGTCGGCGTGGTCGATGATGTCGACCTCGCCCTGACCGACACCCACGGTCTCGAGCAGGATCACGTCGCGACCCGAGGCGTCCATCAGCAAAGTCGCCTGGAGCGCCGCTTCGCTCAGGCCGCCGAGCGCGCCCCGGCTGGCCATCGAGCGGATGAACACTCCCGGATCGAGAAAATGCTCCGAGAGCCGGATCCGGTCGCCGAGCAGCGCGCCTTTCGTGAACGGCGACGACGGGTCGATCGAAAGGACCGCCACCGTCTGCTCGCGCGCCCGCTGGAGCTTCGTGAGCCCTGCCAGCAGGGTCGACTTCCCGACGCCGGGCGGTCCGGTGAAGCCGGTCACGGCCGCGCCGCCGGTACGGGGATACACCTCGCGCACGAGCTCCCAGCCCTCCGGCTTGTCGTTCTCGACCAGCGAGATCGCGCGAGCGAGGGCGCGCTTGTCTCCGCCGAGGAGGCGCTCGGCAAGCGTTTGATCGGTGGCCGGCATGGGGCGAGATCATGCCAGGCAGCTGTGCAGTCCCTGCACCCGCCCCGCCGGCCGCCCTGCGCCGCAATACGATCCTGTCGTGGCATCACCGACGCTCGAGCGGCCCCCCGCGATCCCGAAGCTGGTGCGCTCCGGGCCCCCCCCGCTCCACGGCGGTTTGCTCACCTTCCTGCGTTTCGCGCGCGAGCATCACATGCTTCGACCCGGGTACGCCGTTTTGGTCGCACGTTGGCTGTGGCTCAAGCTCCGGTGGCGAGGACGGCTGCAGACGGACGGCCTGTGCTTCGTAGGCCCCGGAGTGAAGTTCGAGATTGGCCGCCACGCCCGCGTGACGCTCGGGCGGTGGTCGTGGATCGGCCACGGGTGCAAGGTCCGCGTGCACGAGGGCGAGCTCTCGATTGGCGCCAGATCCGTGCTCGGACAGGAGTGCACCCTCTCCTGCTACCAGCACATCTCGATCGGGCGCGAGTGCATCGTCGCCGACCGGGTCATGATGATCGACTTCGACCACGGGATGGTCGACGTGGAGCGGCCGATCCGCGAGCAAGGGATCTACAAACGCGACGTCAACGTCGGTCACAACGTCTGGATCGGCTACGGCGCCTGCGTGCTGCGGGGCGCGAACGTCGGCGAGAACTCGGTGATCGGCACGAACGCGGTGGTGCCGGCCGACGTGCCCGCCAACGCAGTCGTCGGGGGCATACCGGCGCGGGTCATCCGCATGCGCGAGGCACCGCAGACGTTCCGGTGGGAGTAGGCCGGCGAGGCCCCACCCGGGGCGTCCTGCGGCACTCACCGCGTATTTGCCGATCGTCTTCATGGTTTCGCGCTGGCCTTCACGCCTGGAGGTGAAACGTTCCCTGCTGACAGCGGTCGACGGGGGGCGGACCTGGCACGTCCTGCCGGGCTGGATCCTGTCGGTGACTCCAACCCAACCTCGACGAAACCCTTCGACGGGCTGACCGCGATCGTCGAGGGACCAACGAGCGATCCCAACGGGCGCGGAGCGTCGCTATGGCAGTACCACACGGCCGATGGTCGGCGCTGGCGCTACGTGAGCAGCCTCAGCGCAATCCCCTAACTGCATCGGTCGGAGGCTGGCGTCGCGGTCAGGTCCCCGGAGGCAACCGCGGCCACGGCTGGTTCCGGCCGGGTCCGGAAGCAGCGACGCCGTGGAGAAACAGCGAGGCGGCCGTGGCGGGTAGATCTCCGGGCCGGGGCCACGGGGTGGGCGATTCCCAACTCTGGAGCAGCAGCATGTTGGTGAGTTTGATGAACGTGAAGGCGAGCGCTTCGGGTGGTGCATCGACGTCGAATTCTCGGCGCTCGATCCCGGCTTGGAGGATCGCGGCGACCTTTTCCACGCAGGGCGCGGCGGCCTCGCGGATCAGCGCTTGGGTGCGCGTATCGCCGACGAGCAGCTCACGGGCGAACAGCAGCGCGAGCGGTTTCCGCTTCCGCGCCCAGGTGAGGTTCGCTTGCACGAACGCGTCCAGACGAGCGTGCGTTGACGCGGAGTCGGGAGTCGTGCCGGCGGCGTCCACGGCGAGCCGACAGGCATCCTCGACGAGGGCATGCAAGACCTCTTCCTTGGAGGAGAAGTAGTTGTAGATCGTGCCCTTCGCCACGCCGGCGGCCTCGGACACGGAGTCGATGGGAGTCTGGTGGTAGCCGTGCCCCGCGAACGCGTGGGCCGCGGCGTCGAGCAGCGCCCGACGGGTTTCGGCTTTTGTTCTCTCGTTGACGCGGGCGATTCGCTGAACTATAGTGGGTGACCGGTCACCCATATAATGTTCCGAACAGGGGCGAAGATGAGCGCCGAAAGGGGCAAAGATGAGCGCCGAAAAGGGCAAAGTGAGCGCTGAAGATCGGAAGGTGGTCGTGAATCTGGCCACCGGACACGAGGATGCCGACCGCGTGACGGTGGCGTTCTTGGTCGCTACGGCGGCGCTGGAGCGAGGACGTCAGGTGGCGATGTTCACGACCAAGGAGGCGGTGCGGCTAGGACTTCCAGGCTACGCGCAGGCGATCGAGTCGGCGGGCGCGCCGCCCGTCTCCCGGTTGTTCGATCAGTTCCTAGAGCGCGGAGGTGAGCTGCTGCTGTGCCCGATTTGCTTCAAGGCCAGGGGGCTCGACGAGCAGGCGATCGTCTCCGGCGCGCGCCTTGCCGGCGCCACTCCGCTGTGGGAGTGGATCGGTGATGGCAGCGCAACCGTGTTCAGCTACTGATCCCCCAAACCCGGATCACACGGCGCAGACGGCCAGAAAGTCCAACGCACGGTCGAGCCGCCGCGGGCGCAGCGCGAAGTCGCGCGCCCTTATAGCAGGCGTGAAGCGCTCGTAGAAGGGCCGAGTGACACCGAGCCGCGTATGGACCGCGTCCCAGCCGAGCGCGAGCGTGGCGTCGTGGACGCGCAGCTTGCGGGCGTGGAAGACTCCGAGCAGCTGGACCCGATCGCGGCCGAAGACCGAGCGGCACAGCCGGTCGAACTCCGCGGCCCGGTACTCACGCAGGTGCCAGGGGTTCCCCGACCTGGCGGCCCCGGGCGGCGCGAGCCTCAGGACGTTCGGGGTGGACACGTACGCGACCCCCCCTGGCGCCAGGATGCGGCGGATGTGCTCGAGCACCGCCGCCGGCTCTTGCACGTGCTCGATCGTCTGCAGGAACACCACGGCGTCATAGGCCGACGCCTCGCCGTACGTCTCGACGAGACCCCGCTCGAAGGTCAGGTTCTGGCGCTGGTAGCGCAACCGTGCGTGCTCGTGCGCCTCCGGGTTGGCGTCGATGCCGACGACGGTCGAGGCGGAACGCGAGAGCACCTCCGAGCCATAGCCCTCTCCGCACGCCAGGTCGATCACCCTGCGCCCGACGGTTCGCGCTCCGATCCATTCGTAGACCACCAGGTGCCGGCGAAACCAGTAGTTCTCGGCCGGGATGTCGGGAAGCGTTCGCTCGCCGGTCAGCTCGAGCGGCGGCACGCCGGGCGGCTGTTTCTCCTGAACGTACCCGTTCACTGCACCGTGACAGGGTAATGTCCGGCCGGCCATGGAGGCACGCCGCTCCGCGGACGAGATCCGAGACGCGAACAGGCGGTACCACGACGTCGCCGCCCGGAGCTACGACTCCAAGTGGGGCATCGACTTCGGCGCTGTCGGCCAGGCGCAGGTGCTCGGCAAGCTACGCAAGGTGCTCGGGGCGGAGTTGGACCGCGGCTATCAGCGCTCGCTCGAGATCGGCGCGGGGACGGGCTACTTCACGCTCAACCTGCTTCAGGCCGGCGTCGTCCATGAGGCTACGTGCACCGATATCTCGCCGGGAATGATCAGGCAGCTCACGGAGAACGCAAGTCGGTTGAGGCTGAACGTGAGGACCGCGAGGGCGGACGCGGAGTCGCTGCCGTTCCCAGATCAGACCTTCGACATCGTGTTCGGGCACGCGGTGTTGCACCACCTGCCAAACCTGCGGGGCGCGTTCGCCCAGTTTCACCGCGTGCTCCGGCCCGGCGGGAGGATCGTGTTTGCCGGCGAGCCCTCGCGCGCCGGCGACCGCCTGGCGGCGCTCCCCAAGCGCGGGGCCCTGACCGTGGCGCCCCTGTGGCGGAAGCTGATCGGCGCGGGCCCGGCGCCGGCGTCGGGCTCTGCCTGCGTCGCCCCGGCGCGGGCGCCGGCACCACTGCCAGCCGGAGCCAACGGGGCCTCCGCCCCCAAAGAGGAGGGCCGCGACCTCGAGCGGCTCGTCGACATCCACGCCTTCGCCCCGGGCGATCTCGCTCGTCACGCCCGCCGAGTCGGATTCGAAGAAATCGACATTCGCGGCGAGGAACTGGTCGCAAACTGGTTCGGCTGGTTCAACCGCGGACTCGAGGCGACCGCCGATCCGGACCAGGTGCCGATGCTGTGGCGCCAGTATGCGTTCAATGGCTACCTCATGCTGCAACGGCTCGATGAGCGGGTGCTGGAGCCGCTGCTGCCAGCGGCGCTGTTCTACAACCTGCTCCTGGCCGCACGCAAGCCGCGCCGGCGCCCGCCTGACTTCCGCGCGTCCTGAACTCGTTCGACATGACGATCATCCTCTCCGCGGTCTTCGTCCGATCCGGGGCTCGGCGGCGACGATACGTAGGAGGGGCTTACTGACTGTTCCGGGCGGGCTTGTGTATCAGCCCGTGAACAACGGCACCGGAGCGCACCGACTGAAGCGCGCCGTTCGCACCTTGCGCGACCCCCGGACGGTCGGCCCGCGCGTGGTCGTGGTGAACGTCAATGTGTGTCTACCAACGGCAAAGCGGCTCAACGCCACCGTCACCGAGAACGAACGCCGGTGGCTCACCGCGATCTGCCGGCCGTCGAGCTTGACCACGGTCATGACCCTCACGGCGAGAGCGCCGTGAGCGAGTCGACGGCTGGCGACTCCACGGGGCGAAAGCTCGATCCTGATCCGCAACCGCACCGCCGAGGTTGTGCAACCAATCGGCGTACCGGTGACGATGATCCGCGGCGTGACGCGCGTCCGCTTCTTGGCCTTCTTGACCCCCGGCTTCTTCGGCGGCACTACGACCACGGGTGGCGTGGTCGGAGTCTTGGTGGTCGGCGGCGGTGGGCCAGGCGGCGGTGGGCCAGGCGGCGGTGGGCCAGGCGGCGGCGCCGGGCACGCCGAACCGGCGGGCGGGGTGTCGTTACGCATCACCACCAGCCCGCCGTCGTACGTGCCGGCGGCAAGGTCGAGCTTACAGTCACCGTTGAAGTCGGCCGCGGCGAGCGTGTTGTCGCTCTCTTGGAGGTGCTCCGGATCGGGAACGGTGTCGTCGTAGGTGAACGTGCCGTCACCGTTGCCCTCGAACAGCACGGTGATGTTGCTGGTGAAGTCGGCCATTACCACGTCGAGCTTGCCGTCGTTGTTGAAGTCGCCGACGACGAGCGCTCGCGGGTTCGCCGAGCCGGGATAGGTGAACATCCCCGGGGGGTCCAGAGTGCCGGTCCCGTCGTTGTGCAGGACCTCAAACCCCCCCGTCCCGGTCCCATTCGTCACGTCCATCGGCACCAGCACGTCGTCTACGCCTGTGCCGCGCACATCGGCAGCCGCGACCTGCCCCTCGCCGCCCACCGAATACGCGGCCACGGCGTTGAAGGTGCCAGTGCCGTCGTCTACGTTGGTGAGCACCTGCACGCAGTCAGACGTCCCGCACATTCCGCTGCCCTCGCTGGTAGGGCTGGTCGAGAGCACGAGGTCGACGTTCCCGTGTCCGGTGAGGTTTGCCGTGGTCATCCCGTCGATGGGGCCGTTCGAGGAGGGGTCCAGCGAGAACGGCGATCCCGGCGCGGGTGCAAACGTCGCCTGCCCCGAGGCATCGCTCCCGGTGTTCAGAAGCACCGAAACGGTCTCGTCTCCTTCGTTCGCCACCGCGATGTCCATGCGGCCGTCGCCGTTGAAGTCGCCGAGGACGACCGCGTTGGGGTCGTTGACGCCTGTCGTGAGATCAACTGGCGCCTGGAACGTCCCGTCGCCATTGCCGTACAGGATCGACAAGCAACCGACTCCGGTGGCGGCACAGTCTCCCGACCCGAAGAAATTGGCCACGACCAGATCCGGGTTGCCGTCGCCGTTGAGATCCCCCACGGCGAGCGACGCCGTCCCGTCCGCGGGCGTTCCGTCGGTGGAATAGTTGACCGGTCCGGTGAACGTGGCGTCGCCATTCCCGAGCAACACGCTGACGCAGCCTTGAGGTGGACAACCTGCGCCGCCGCCGTCGTTACCGTTGTCAAATGCTATGTCAACCTTCCCATCGTGGTTGAAATCTGCTGTTACCACACTGAACGCTTCGGAGTCGCTCGTTGCCGCGTACGCGGGACTCAGCGTCGTGAAGTCGAACGCGTTCGCCGACGCCGCAGCCGGGAGCGCCCCCAACCACACCGCGACACACACGACCCCCGGCGTGACTGCCATGGACACCGATCGACGCATTATCTGACCCCTTCCTCTCTCACCCTCCCGGACCAGAATGCTTGCGCGCCTACATGATCTTCCGGTTGTCAAGTGGGGCGCCGGGGGCCCCATAATTTCCATGGTGGGTCGCAAGCATCTGGTCGTCGCCGGGGTGACGTTGGCGTCCTGGTTCGGAGCAGTGGGCACCTCACAGGCAGCGCCGGTCAGCTACTGGGCCCACCCCGCCTCCGCCGGTCCGATTCGTGCGGCTCCCACCGGGAACTCTCGGCAGATCGCAAGGCTCCACTGGGTCACCGAGGACGGCTACGCCGAGGTGTACCCCGTTCTCGGCAGCCGGGTGGATGCGCGCGGCCAGCGGTGGCTCTACATCGGCATCCCACGGCGGCCCAATGGGACCAAGGGCTGGGTGGGCGCGAGCGAGCTCGGTCCAATACACCGCGACGACGAGTCCATCGTGATCAACCGCGAGACCCTCATGATCACCCTGTTCCGCGATGGCCGAGAGGTCTTCTCGGCCCCGGTCGGGGTCGGCAAGCCGAGCACGCCCACGCCTCCCGGAAGGTTCTGGATTCGGGAGAAGCTACCCGGCTTCGGGGGCGACCCGATCTACGGGCCGTTAGCGCTCGGGACCAGCGACTACTCGGTGCTGACCGACTGGCCGGGCGGAGGGGTCGTCGGGATCCACGGCACCAACGAGCCGTGGCTCATCCCGGGCCGGCCGTCTCACGGCTGCGTGCGCCTCCGCAACGCCGATATCACCCGCCTCTACCACCTGGTCCAGATCGGCACGTCGGTGACGATCCTCTAACGAGACCATCGACGGGCCATACTTAGACCGATGCCTGACGAACTGACGGACGAGTTCCCCCTTTTCCCGCTCGGAATCGTCGCCCTTCCCGGTGAACTGATCCCGCTGCACATCTTCGAGGAGCGCTACAAGACGATGCTCAACGAGTGCCTGCGCGACGAGCGCGAGTTCGGCATCGTTTGGCTCTCCGACGACGGCCTACGCGAAGTCGGCTGCGCGATGAGGGTCGAAGAGGTGCTCGAGCGGATGGAGGATGGCCGGATGAACCTGCTCGTGCGCGGGACTCGACCGATCCGCGTGCTCGAGCGCCAGGGGCATCTGGCCTACCCGGCGGGCGTGATCGAGTTCATTCAGGACCGCGGCGACGCGCCCGACCCCGAGGTCGCCCGCGCCGCCCACGAGGCGTACGCCGAGCTGGTAAAGCGCGCGACCGATCGCGACCCGGACGCCGACGAGCTGGAGGGGATGAGCGCCTACGCCATGGCCGCCACCGTCGACTTCGGCCTCGACGCCAAGCAGGGCCTGCTGGATCTGCGCTCGGAGAACGCGCGGCTCAAGCTGGTCACCAGGCTGTTCCGCGCGGCGATGAAGCGTCTCGACTTCGCCGACCGCGCCCAGGAGCGCGCGCGGTCCAACGGCAGGGTGAGGATTCGCTAGGGCTCCGACCATCGCGGCCGACGAGCCGGCTATTGCGGGGTCTGCTCGGGCTGGTAGCGCTGAAACGGGGCAAGGTTTGACCAGTCGGGCCAGATCAGCTCCCATAGCCGATGGAGCCGCCCGTCTCGCGCAACCTGGCCTGGCAGCTGAAGGACCGATCGCCCATCTGACTCACGTGGCGAGCATCATCGCGCGCACGGCGTTGCCGAGACCGGATCGAGCTCGTAGGCCGAGCACGCCCGCCCTGCGCCGTCAAAGCGGTCCCGTCTATATGTCGACGGCGGTCGGTGTTTGCGGGTTCTAACCGAACCGCCCCGGGAAAGGCCTCAGGCGTTGTAGATGATCATCGCCCCGCCGAACACGAGGCAGTAGATCGCGAACGGCGTAAGGGTCCGCGTCTTGAACCACCGCATCAAGAAGTGGACGGTGAACACCGCCGTCACCGCCGCGGCCACCGCCGCGATCACCGCGGCGCCGCGAATGCCGTTGCCCAGCGGCCCGGTCAGGTCGCCGACCTTGTAGACGCCGGCAGCCAGGATCGGCGGGGTCGCGAGCAGGAACGCGAACCGGGCGGCGTCGATGTGGTCGAGTCCGCGCGCGAGCCCGGCCACCATGCACACGCCGTCGCGGCTGATCCCCGCGATCAGCGCCGAGGACTGCGCGACGCCGATCACCCCCGCCTCCTTGTACTCCATCGTGTCGAGGCGCCGGCCGCCGTCTTCCTTGACCCCCTCGCGGCGAGCCAACGCGCGCACCTCGGAATTCCTGCGCACTTGCTCCCCGCCGAGCAGGATCAGGCCGTTGATGACGAGGAAGATCGAGGCCGCCAGCGGCTTGGCGAGCGCCACGCGGACGGTGTGCTCGAGCAGGACCCCGAGGATGCCGACCGGGATCGTCGCGCAGATGATCAGCCACGCCAACCGCTCGGTCGGGGTCTCGATGCGCCGCTTGCGGACCGTCCCGAAGAACGCCATCACGATCGCGACCCAGTCGCGCCAGAAGTAGATCAGCAGCCCCACCGCGCTGCCGACGTGAAGCATCACCACGAACGCGAGCCACGGCGACTCCGGCTGAGACTGCCACGCGACGATGTTGTGCCAGCCGAACAGGTTGGGGAATATGACCGTGTGTCCGAGGCTCGAGATCGGGAACAGCTCGGTCGCTCCCTGGAGGACGCCGAGCACGATGGCCTGGAACGTCGTGATCAAGCTGGAGGCAATGGCGAGCATGCGGCGTGGGACAGTAGTCAGGACGGATCGGGCGGCGCTAAGGAGCGACAGCGCCGGCGCCGGCGCCAAACCGTAGCGGCCTCCATGAAGTAACGCCGCACGCGGGCCCCTCCGTTCACCGAACTAAGCAAACCCTCATCCGCTCAGCCCGCACGGACCCTGCGCCGCCTGGACCGCGAACAGCTCGGCCTGGGCGAGCTCGCCCCGGCTGCGGGCGGCGGTGTCCGGGAACCAGATCGTTCCGTCCGACAGCTTGACGGTGTACGAGAACACGGTCCCCGCCCCGGCGGGGATCCGCAATCTCGCTTTGGCGTCGTTGTTGAGGCTGTTCGCCAGATCGCGGGCCACGAGCAGCATCGGGTCCGGCAGCGATTTCGCCGCGCCTCCGTTGCAGCGAATCGTCCCACCGTCATTGACGAGCAGCGTCAGCGACTTGCCCTGGCCCGTCCGGGTGAGCAGGAACAGGTCGGGCGACTGGGCGTCGAAGCCGCACGCCGCCACGCCCACGGCCGGCAACACGAGGAGCGCGAGCAGCACGGCCGCGGAGCTACTCATGAGGCCTCCACGATGATCGCCGCACCGCCCCGCCGGGGATCGCCCCCGCCCCAGAACCTTCCTGCTCGGTCTCGCTCCACCGCCTGCACTCCACCGAAGAACAGGTTACGCTCGCGGAACCGGCCGATCGCCCGGCCCGCGGCCTCGAGCGAGGAGGTATCGACGCCCGGCTCGCTGTAGACCACCCCGTCCTCGAAGTGAATCCGAGGGGCCCTCACGGCGTCGCCCGCGCGCACACCGTCGTCGATCACGCGAATGATCGTCTGGAGGATCGCCGAGCGAATCCGGTTTGACCCGGCACTCCCGAGCGCGAGCTCCGGATTCCCTTCGCGCAGGACGATGGTCGGAGCCATCATGCTCGGCAGCCGCCTTCCCGGCGGGTGGCGATGGAAGCCGAGCGGGTTGAGGTCCTGCTCTCCGAGCATGTTGTTGAGGTGCAAGCCGGTCCCTGGGACGACCACACCCGAGCACGATCCGTCCGAGCACGTGACCGAGCACGCCCAGCCATCTCGATCCAGCACCGCGATGTGGGTGGTCGAGCCGAGCGGTCCGCGAGCCCCCAAAAACCGCTCCACGAACCGCGGGTCATCGAGACCTTCCAAGAACTCCGGCGTGCGCTCGCTCTGCGTGCGCTCCATCACCGCGACCAAGCCGTCGACGGAAGGCGGCGCCGGCTTCTGGTCGAGCAGTGACAGCGCCCGGGCGATCAGGATCCCGCCCGCCGATGGCGGCGGGTTGGTCAGGACCTCGCGCCCGCGGAAGGGCGCGCGGATCGGGGCCCGGTCGATCACGGCGTAGGCCTCGAGGTCATCCGCGGTCAGCATCCCGCCCCGAGCCGAGACCCACTCGATGATCGCCGCCGCGATGTCACCGCTGTAGAAAGGCTCGATGCCCTCGGACCCGAGCCGCTCGAGCGCGTCCCCCAGCTCGGGCTGGCGGACCTTCTCACCGGCCCGCAGCAGCCGCCCTTCCGGCGCGAACAGCTTCGCGCACTCGGGCGTGGAGGTCACGATCCCGCCCAGGATCTCCACCACGTACGCCTGCTGGGCGTTGAGCTCCACTCCCTCACGAGCCAGCCGCGCGGCCGGCGGGACGAGCTCGGCGAGCGGGATGCGGCCGAAGCGCACCGAGGCGGCGTACAGGCCGGCGGGAACTCCGTAGCTGCCCACGGACGCCGCGCCGATGTTGAAGATCTGCACCGCGTCCCCGAACGACACGCTGATCGGGATCAGCTCCGCCCGGTCGCCCCCGCCGGCTCCCCGCCCCGGCGCCTCGACGAAGAAGTCGAGCAGCGCCGGCGTGCGCCCCGGCTCCAGGACCAGCATGTAGCCGCCGGCGCCTAACCCGGTCAGCAGCGGCTCGCAGGCAAACGACGCCAGCATCGCCCCGATCGCGGCGTCGACCGCGTTGCCCCCGCGGCGCAGGACGTCCGCGCCGGTCTGCGCGGTCACGGGATGGCCGGCGGCGATGACGCCGAGCTGCGGCCCGGCCACAGCTCCGGTTATCTCCTTGGAATGAACTCAGGTATGTCGAAGTCCGCGGTCGAGCTCGAGCGGCGCTCCCGAGCGCGGCTGACCCGCGGCTCTCCGGACGGCTCGCGCAGCGGCGCGCGACCCTCGACGCCGTTCCGCTCGCCCAGGCCCGGCCGCGCCTGCTCGGGCGAGCGCCGACGGCCGTTGTCGTAGCCGGTGGCGACCACCGTGACCCACACCTGATCCTCGAGCCGCTCGTCGAGCATCGCGCCGAAGATGATGTTCGCGTCGGGGTGGGCGGCCGCCGCGACCGCCTTAGCGGCCTCATTGACCTCCCACAGGGACAGGTCGCGGCCGCCCGTGATCGACAGCAGGATCGACCGGGCGCCGTCCATGCTGGTCTCGAGCAGCGGCGAGGACGCGGCCTTCTCGGCGGCGTCGATCGCCCGGCGCTCGCCGGTGCCCATGCCGATGCCGAGGAGCGCGTTGCCGGCGCCCGACATGATCGTCCGCACGTCCGCGAAGTCGAGATTGATCAGTCCCGGCAGCGTCACCAGATCGGAAATGCCCTGAACCCCCTGGCGCAGGACGTCGTCGGCGACCCTGAACGCCTCGACCATCGAGACGTTGCGGTCGAGCACGCTCAGGAGGCGGTTGTTGGGCACGACGATCAGCGTGTCGACCTCGTCAGCGAGTGCGCCGATCCCGGCCTCGGCCTGGTCACGGCGACGCGATCCCTCGAACTGGAACGGCCGCGTCACTATCCCCACCGTCAGCGCGCCCAGCTCGCGAGCGATCTGCGCGACGATCGGCGCCGCGCCGGTGCCGGTCCCACCGCCGGCGCCGGCGGCGATGAACACCAAGTCGGCGCCTCGCAACATTGCCTTGATCCGGTCGTGTTCGTGGTGGGCGGCCTGCCGCCCCAGATCGGGATCGGAGCCGGACCCGAGTCCCCGGGTGAGCGAGTCGCCGATGTGCAGCGTCTCGTGCGCGGCGCACTGCTGCAGCGATTGAAGGTCGGTGTTGATCGCCATGAACTCAACGCCCGCGATCTCGGCTTCGACCATCCGGTTGACCGCGTTGACGCCCGCGCCGCCGACGCCGACCACGCGGATCACGGGCGAGCCGATCGGAGCCGGCGCGCCGAACGCCTCGCCCGTGCGCTCGGGACGGGCGTACACGTCGTGGCCGGATTCGGACTCAGAAGAACCCGACGGGACCCCCAGCACGTCCTCCGGGATGTCGGACGAGAACGCCTGGCGCAGGCGCTCCTGCGGCGAGGGGACGGGAGGTCTCGGCGGCTCCGGAGGCGTTGGAGAGGGCGCTTCCAGGGAGGGGTGCGCAACCCCCCGGCGGTGCTCTGGCGGTGCCGCCGCCTCGCTCTCCGGCACCGGTGGCGGGGGCTCGGGCTCCGCCGGCGGCTCGGGCGGATCGGCAGGCTCTATGGCGGCGCCCTCGACGGTCTTTCGGAACAGATCGGCCAGCGGTCCTTCTCTCATGCTCGCACGCTTACCGGATGGCATTTGAGAGGACCTCCTTCGCAAGCTGCCTATAGGCGTGAGCGGCCAAGCCGTCGGGATCGTACTTCAGCACCGACATTCCTTTCACGGGCGCTTCCGCAAATCGGACGGTTTTGCGTATTCGCGATGCGAATACCCGGTCGCCGAAGTTCTCCTCGAGCAGCTCGATCGCCTCCTTGGCGTGGAGCGTGCGCGTGTCGACAAGCGTCGGCAGTATCCCTTCGATCTCGACCTCCGGGTTGAGGTTCTCGCGGATCATCGCGAGCGTGTTCTGCAGCTGGATCAGGCCGCGCATCGACAGATATTCGCACTGAACCGGGACGATCACCCTGTCGGCCGCGGTCAGCGCATTGATGGTGAGCAGCCCCAGGCTCGGCGGGGTGTCGACGAACACGAAGTCGTAGTCCTCGAGCACGTCCTTGAGCGCCTTCTGAAACGATCGCTCCCGGCCGATCATCGTCGACATCGCGATCTCGGCGCCCGCCAGGTCGATCGACGCGCACGCCACGTCGATCTCTCGCTTGCGGATCACCTCGCGGATCGAGATGTGGTGCACGAGCACGTCGTACATCGACTTCTCGAGCGTGTCCGGATCGATTCCCTGGGACATCGTGAGGTTGCCCTGCGGGTCCATGTCGCAGCACAGGACGCGGTGGCCCTCCTCGGCGAAGGCCACGGCGAGATTCAGCGTGGTGGTCGTCTTGGCGACGCCGCCCTTCTGGTTGGCGAACGCGATCACCTTCGCGGTGGGCGTCGCCGGAGGCTCCACTGCATCCGGGATGCTCATACGCGCCTGTATTCGCAGGCGGCCCGAGGAATCCTCCGCACGCCGGACCGGTAACTTGCCTCGCGGTGCCAGGGCTCCTGCAGCGACGGCTGATCTTCGTCACCGGCAAGGGTGGGGTCGGCAAGTCGACGGTGGCGACCGCGCTCGGCCTGCTCGCGGCGCGAAGCGGGCTGCGTACGATCGTCGCCGAGCTCGCCAGCCAGCAGCGCGTGGGCCAGGCGTTCGATCACGACGGCGAGCAGTTCCGCGAGCTTGAGATCGCCCCCCACCTGTTCACGATCTCGATCGACCCCGAGCGCGCCATGGAGGAGTACCTGCGGCTCAAGGTCGGGGCCGTCGGCCAGCTACTGAGCTCGAGCCGGCTCTTTCACGCCTTCGCCATGGCCACGCCGGGGATGCGGGAGCTCTGCAGCGTCGGCAAGGTGTGGGAGCTGGCGCAGCTCGAGCGCCGGACCAGCGGGGCCGCGCCCTACGACTTCGTCGTCGTCGACGCTCCCGCCACCGGCCATGGCGTGGGCATCCTCCGCACGCCGCGGACGTTCTCCGAAATCGCCCGGGTCGGCCCGATCGCGCGCCAGAGCTCGAAGATCGCCGCGACGATCGCCGACCGCGAGTTCACGGGCATCGTCGCGGTGGCCACGCCCGAGGAGATGGCGGTCAATGAAACGTTCGCGCTCCGAGACGCGCTGGCGCGGGATCGGCTGCCCCTCGATCTCGTGATCGTCAACGCCCTCTACCCGCCGCGCTTCGACGACGAGGAGGTCGCGCGGCTGGGCCGCGCGCTCGCTCGCGCCCGCTCGCCACTCGGGCGCACTGCGCTGAGAGCGGCGCTGTCCGAGCACGCTCGGACGGCAACCCAGCACGAGCAGCGGGCGCGGCTGAACGGCGCGCTCGACGCCGAGGTGATCGAGCTCCCCTATCTGTTCGCCGATCACGTCGGGCGCCCAGAGCTCGAGGTGCTGGCCGACGCGCTCGCAGCCCGGCTCGGGCAGCTCTCGCCATCGATCGGGAGTTGAGCGCCGCCGCCCCCGCGCCGCGTGCGCGGGGCGGCGGGCAGGCCGCGCATGCACACACGCTCGCGTCAACGGCCACCTCAGCCGGCCGAGATCTAAGCGGATCAATGGATCGTCGCCTCGACGCTCGACGCTCGAGTGCCCGGGAGATGATCAGCCTCTGGATCTCGCTGGTGCCCTCCCAGATCCGATCCACGCGCAACTCGCGCAGGAAGCGCTCGGCGACGTTGCTGCGCATGTAGCCGCGGCCGCCGAACGTCTGGACTGCGCGATCGGCGCACCGCCCGCGGCTTCGCTCACGAACAACTTGGCCATCGACGCCTTCGCGTGGATCAGCTTGGGATCGGCGCCGCCGTCGACGAGCGCCGCGACGTGCATGGCGAGCAGCCGCCCCACGCTCCAGCCCGTGGGTGGCGATGCCGAGGCGCTCCTCGGTGAACCAGGCCCGCTGGAGGTCCCCGCCGTTCCCCACGCCGCCGATCACGGCCTCCGGCCCGACCTCGACGTCGGAGAAGCCGATCGTCGGATAGCCATGGGGGTAGTTGTGGGTGAACCGCGGGTTGTCGATGAACTCGACGCCGGGGGTCTGCGGCTCGACCAGGAACAGGGTCGGAAGCCGCTGCTCGCCGTCGACCACGCCGGCCATCACGATCAGCACCCCTGCCACGTCGCCGGAGGTCACGAACCACTTCTCGCCGTTGATCCTGAAGTCGCCGTCGGTGGGGACCGCGGTGGCGGCGATCCCGGCCGGGTCCGAACCGGCCTCGGCCTCGGTCACCGCGGAGGCGTCGCCGCCCTCGCCGCGAAGAGCGGGACCAGATAGCGCTCGATCTGCTCGGGGTTCCCCGCATCAGCACGTTGTAGGCGCTCGGCACATGCCAGTGCAGGCCGTTGGTGACGCGGCCGAACTGTTCGTTGACGAGGAACCACTCGAGCATCGACCACCCCTCTCCGCCGTGCTCGGGCGCGAACCGGCCACCGTTCAGCCGCCCGGGGCGATCGTGGTGCTCATCTGCGTCCTCTGGCGTCGGGCGGCTGGTTGTCCCGCGCCTGTTGCGCGGCGGCGAGGCGCGCGCGGTCCTGCGAGGTTCGCTGCGCTCCGCTCCCGGGCAGCGCCAGCAACAGGTTGTGGTGGTTGGCGATCACCTGGGTCGCGCGCCGGCGTGCGCCCACGACGGCGGGATCCTCGGCGGCGGCGCGGCCGTCGATCAGCTCCACGACGCCGTGGAGGTAGCGAAGCCATGCGCGCTCGCTTCCGCGCAGCACCAGGCGCTCGATCTGGGCCAGCTCCGAGTCGACCGCCGCCCGGGAGGGGGGGCCGCCGCAGCGGAGCGTCGCGACGGCCTCGGGAAGCTCCCGCTCGGGCTCGGGCGTGAGTGATAGCCACGAGCCGCGCTTGACCATGCCCGTAGACTATCAGTAACTGATCACAAAGTCAGGAAGGCACCGGAAATGGCAGCGAGGACTACACCCACCGGCAGGGGCGGCCGGCCATCCGGCACGGGCGCGGCCCTGCTCCCGAGCCTGTACACCGACCCCGCGCTGATGCCGGCCGAGCAGGAGCTGATCTTCGAGCGCACGTGGCAGCTCGCTGGCCACGTGTCGGCTCTCCCCCGAGCCGGCAGCTACACGACCGCGCGAGCCGGCTCGCAGCCGGTGCTGGTGGTTCGCGACGGGGATGAGCGGTTGCGCGCTTATCGCAACGTGTGCCGCCACCGGGGATCGCGGCTGCTGAGCGGCTCCGGCCAGTGCAAGGGCGCGATCCGCTGCCGCTATCACGGCTGGACCTACCGTTTCGACGGGACCCTTATCGGCGTCCCCGAAGCGCTCGCGTTCGGAGAGCGCCTGGACAAGAGCACGCTGGGGCTGCTCCCGATCCGGGTCGAAGAGCTCTGCGGGCTGGTGTTCGTCAACCTCGATCCCGACGCCACGCCCCTGGCCGAGCTCGTGGGCGACCTGCCCGAGCGCCTCGCGCGCTATCGGATCGAGACGCTCGAACCCTTCGCGCTGGCTAGCGGCCCGCTCGGCATCCGGCCTCGCCTTAATGGGCCGCGCCAGCGTCATCCGGCTTCGGACGGCGGAGATGGGCAACCGGCCAACTGGAAAATCGTCGCCGAAAACTACATCGAGGGCTACCACATCCCGATCGCGCACCCGGGCCTGATGCGGATGCTCGACTACAAGGGCTATGCGGTCGACACTCAGGAACAGTACGTGTGGTTCGAGGCGCCGCTGCGCGCCAAGCCGAGCGCCAACCGCCTGGAGCGGGCGTATGCGCGGCTCGTCGAGCCGATGCCGGGCCTGGGCGAGGAAGACCGCGGGGTCTGGCGCTACGCCTTCATCTACCCCAACACGACCATCGACCTGTATCCCGATCAGGTCAACACCTGGCAGATCCTTCCCCACGGGATCGGCCGCACGGACGACGTGTTCGGGGGCTACCGGCCGGCGGACTCAAGCCCGCGCACCCGGCTCGTGCAGTGGCTCAACCAGCGCCTCAACACGCTGGTCCTCGACGAGGACGTCGATCTCGTCGACAACGTCCAGCAAGGTCTTCAGACGCGCGGCTACGTGTGTGGCCCGCTCTCGCGCCGGGAGGAAGCGGTGGCCTGGTTCGCGGACCGGATCCGGGCCGATCTGGCCGCGGCGCTTGAATCCGGGTCGCCGGGGCAGAGCGCGGAAGCGATTCCCGAATCAGGGTGAGCGCTCCGGCCCGCACAGGTGGCGCGCGCGAGCGGATCCTCGCCGCCGCGGTCCGGCGGATCGCGAGCGAGGGCATCGACGGTGTGCGGATCGCGCGGATCGCGATGGACGCCCGGGTTTCGGCGCCGCTCGTCCACTACCACTTCGAGACCCGCGAGGCGCTGCTGGCGGAGGCGCTCGAGCACTCCTATGAGCGTGCCGGCGAGGCTCGGATCTCGAGCGGCGAGCTGCCCGCCGCCTCGCACGGCGAGCGCCTGCGGTCGATGGTCGACCAGTGCCTGCCGACGACGCCCGGGCTCGAGGACGATTGGGTGCTGTGGGTGGAGCTTTGGCTGCGGGCCGTCCGCCATCCCGAGTTGCGAGCCCTCGCCGAAAAGCTGTACGGGCGGCTGCACCGCTGGTTTCGCGACGAGATCGCGGCGGGCGTCCGCGACGGGGAGTTCGCGGAGTGCGATCCCGATGAGGTCGCCGACCGCACGCTGGCGCTCATCGACGGCTTCGGAATCCGCACGCTGATCGGTGACTCGGCGGTCCCGCTCGAGCGAGCGCGCCAAGCCGCGGCGGGCGCGCTCGCCCGCGAACTCGGCCTTCAGGCGGGCGACGCGGTGCCCAGCGCCGCGCGCGCCTCGTAGGCGCGATCCGGGGCGTTCAGGCCGCCGCGAGGTACGCCTCGACGGCGGCTGCCTCGCGCTCGAGCGCGGCGGTCGTGGCGCGGGGCTGCTCATTCCACAAGCGCAGCTCCACGTGGCCGTCGCGCATCGACCAGGTGCCGGCCGCGCGACCGTCGACGAGCGCGATCGGTCTGATGATCCCGTTGCTCGTGACGACGCCCTCGGCGGCGTCGAGCACGAATCCCCGCGAGCGCCAGCCCAACAGCAGGGGGTCGAATGGACCGAGGAGCCGAGGCGGCGGCAGCGGTGACTGTTGCTCGCGAGGAAGGTCGACGAGTCCGTCGGCACGCTGAACCAGCTCGGAGGCAATCGCCTGCAGCCCGGCGCGCGCGTCGCGAAGCGGTAGCTGCGCCCACTTCGCCAGATCGCGGTCGTCGGCCGGGCCGTGGCCGGCGAGGTAGCGGCGGGCGAGGTCGGCCAGCGCGCGGTCGCGATCGATCTTCGGACGCTCGCCCAGCCACTCGGCGACGAGCACGAACGCCTGCTCAGTCCCGATCATCGGGCCGCGGACGATCAGCCCATCGAGCGTGGCGCGGAACAGGACGTGCACCAACGCCTGCCGTGCCGTCGGCACCCTGGCCCTCTCGAGCACTTCGCGGATCTCCGGGCGTGTCATCGGTCCGTTGTCGCCCAGCGCCTTGACGATCGCGGCGATTCCGCGCCGAGCCGCCGCCGCGCTCACCCCTTCCTGTCGCAGACGGCGCTCGCTTGCGGCGCGGAGCTGGGGCGCGGTCAGGGCGTGGAGGAACGGCTCGTCCTCGGCTGTGATCAGGTGGAGCGTCCCGCGATTGACCCAGGTGACGACGAGCGAACGCTCGGTGCTCAGCGCGTCGTTCACTGCGGAGGCGTGGCCGCCCGCCGTCCGAGCGCGGAGCGCCAGGCGCGCGCCGCGCGGGTCCTGAGCCTGCACGGCGAGCAGGTGTCGGGTCGCGTCGACGACGCTTTCGAGGCCGGGGCCCGAAAGCCGCTGCGCCGCGAGTCGCGACGCGAGCAGCGAGTGGTCCGAGAGCCCGCTCGAAGCCATTGCCTCACCCTAGCGACAGCGAGGCTCACTTAGAGCTCGCCTAGACTGCGGGCGCGTGAGCGTCGCGGAGCTCCTCGCCGGCAAGCGCGTGTGCGTGTGCGCAGGGTCCGGCGGGGTGGGCAAGACGACCACCTCGGCGGCCATCGCGCTCGGTATGGCGGCCCGCGGAGCGAGGGTCGCCGTGGTGACGATCGATCCGGCCAAGCGTCTGGCGAACGCGCTCGGGCTCGAGGAGCTCCAGAACGAACCCTGCCGGGTCAGGGAGGAGCGATTGACGGGCGCCGGCCTCGAGATCCGCGGCGAGCTGTGGGCGATGATGCTCGACCCCAAGCGCACCTTCGATGACCTGATTGACCGGGTGGCGCCGGATGTGGCCAGAGCGCAGGAGATCAAGCAAAACCGCGTCTATCGCGAGCTGTCGACCGCCGTGTCCGGATCTCAGGAGTTCACCGCGATCGCCAAGCTCTACGAACTGGACCAAGAGGCTGACTTCGACCTACTCATCCTCGACACGCCGCCGTCGCGCAATGCCATGGACTTCCTCGACGCGCCCGGGCGGCTGACGTCGTTCCTGGACGGTCGCTCGATGAAGGCCTTCGTCCGCCCCACGGGCGTCGGGATGCGCGTGCTCGGCCGCGGCGCGAGCCCGCTGCTCGCCGCCCTGAGCCGCGTGACCGGCGTCGATTTGCTGTCCGATCTGACCACGTTCTTCGGGCTGCTCGGCGACATGACCAATGACTTCAGCCTGCGAGCGGCGCAGGTGGAGCGCCTCCTGCATTCCGGCACGACGGCGTTCCTGCTCGTGACCTCGGCCCAACGGGAGCCGATCGACGAGGCGATCTGGTTTCGGCGAACGCTTCAGACCAGCGGCCTGCCGTTCGCCGGCGTGCTCGTCAACCGGGTCCACCACGACCTCCTCGGCGACAGCGAGCCCGAGGACGTCGCCGCGATGCTCTCGGATAGACTGGGCGCCGGGCTGGCCGCGAAGGTGGCCGCCAACTTTCGCGACTACCACACACTGGCGCGCCGCGATCACAACAACATCGGCCGCCTCGCCGCCGAGCTCGATGGCAGTCCACTGCTCCTGGTGCCTCAGCTCGACGATGACGTCCACGACGTCGCCGGACTCCTCCGGATGCACCGCTACCTGTTCGCCTCGCAGGCCGAGCGCGAGCGGTTGATCGATGCCGTCGTCGCCTAGTAGGGCCTGGGTCACTCCGGGGTGGCCGCCTCGAGCCAGACGCCGTGTGGCCCGTCGTCCGTCCACGTGGTCCAGTCGAGCAGCACCAGCTGCCACTGGTCGGCTCTGAGCGTCTGCTCGCCGCGGAGCATCTTCACCTGACGCTGGTGAAGCAGCTCCCACACCGCCTGCTCACACAGCGCGAGCCGCTCGCTCGGTCGCGAACGGAGCTGGCGCTCGCCGGCCAGCTCGACCACCTGCGGTAGGTGGAGGCGCGCGTGGGCATCGATCGTCGAGAGGAGCTCGCGCTTGAGCTCCTCGATTCCAGGCATCCGCTCGAGCCGGGCCAGCAGCTGCGCGGTTACGTCGTGCCCGCGGCGCATGGCGTTCGCCCACCCGCGGCCGAGACCAATGTCCTCCTGCGCGAGCGCGGGGCCCTCGATGATCGTCAGCCGCGCCCGGTCCGGCTCCCAGCGGCGCTCGTCGAGCTCGACCGCCCTCCCCGCGGCCCACGGGCGGAGGATCCGCGAGTCGAGCTCCTCGCGGCTCAGGTTGAACGCGCGCGTCGCGTGGGGGAACTGCCGCAGTTGGACGTGGAACACGCCTATGCGGGACAGGCTAGGTGGCGCCGGCGTGGGCGCGAAAGTGCTCTCGCGCCCACTCGATCCTCTCCCACGCCGCCTCGCGATCGCCCCAGCCCTTGGTCTCGGAGCGCCGGTCCGGATCGAGGTCCTTGTAGACCGAGAAGAAGTGGTCGATCTCGAGGCGCAGGAGCCGAGGTAGGTCGTCGATCTCGTCGAGCTCGTTCCACCCAGGATCGTGGCAGGGGACGCACACCACGTGATCGTCGGGCCCTTTCTCGTCCTCCATCATGAACAGGCCGATCACCTTGGCGGGGACGATGCATCCCGGGAACGTCGGCTCGGACACACACACCAGCACGTCCAGCGGATCGCCGTCGGGCGCGAGCGTCTCGGGGATGTAGCCGTAATCGGTCGGATAGACGACCGATGCTGATATGAACCGGTCGAGCTTGATCCCTCCGAGATCCGGATCGTACTCGTACTTGTTGCGGCTCCCCTTCGGGATCTCGATGACGCAGTCCAAGGTTCCAGTCGCCATATCCACGCTCCGGTTCGCTCAGTTCATCTCGCCGCGCGCGACGGCAAGGCACGCCTGACACGGAGGCCAGGGCGGGTTCCACGGATAGCCGGTGACGTCCTTGCCGCACAGCGCGGTGTCGGGGTCGTCGGAGGTGACCAGATGGCATAACTCCTCGAAACCGTGGTCCCCAATCCGCGGCACATTGACGCAGTCCGGGTGCACGTTAGGAACCTTGACCGGAGCCGACACCGACGCAGCATAACTCGGTGGGAGGGGGGCCGCCCGGCGGCATGCGCCCGGAGGGTCCGTTCCTTAACGGGCTCGAGCGGGACATGCCCGCTCGAGTGAGATCGCGCTCCCCCTAACTTCAATAGAGCCCAGGACTTACATGTCTTCGCCTGGCGGCTAGACACTCCCGGTCACGGCTGACCGAGACCGAGTAGGGAGCGGTCTTCGCTGAAGCCTACCGCTTGGTGCGCCGGACGTCCTACGCCGCGGCCGGACTCTTGGCAAGCAACCCGTCCGCAACCGCGCGCAGATCCATGTCGAGGTGACCGCAGAGCGCGTCGCGGAGCAGCGCGCGAAGGTGCTCGGCCAGCTCCCCGACGAGCGCGTCGGCTCCCGGCTCCGCCGGCGCCAGCCCGGCGATCACGGCGCGCTCGAGCGAGATCGCGTGCGCCGTACGCTCCGCCAGCGCCGCCCGATCCTCGGGCCGCGCGCAGATGACCGCCAGCCGCTGTGCGAGCCGACCGCTGGCCGGACCCTCGGGCTCGAGCAGCGCGCGCAGCGCGAGCAGATAATCGGTCAGTGCCTCAAACGGAGCCAGCCGCTCGCACCCCATCTCGAAACGCGCCAGCGCCCAGGCGAACTCGCCCCCGGCGGGCGTCCTGCGGGCGATCAGGTTGCAGAACGCCCGGAGCTCGTCTTCCTGCCTGGCCGGGATGACCGTCACCAGCCGGGGCCGCCCGCTGGTCCCGAGCGCCACCGGGCGCCACGGCCCGCAGTCGGTCCGCGTCCAGGCCACGGGCCCGAGCGCGTAACCGCCCCGCTCGAACAGCCGAAGTGCGGTTAGGACGCGCCTGAACCGCGCCCGAGCGGCGGACACCGGCGAGGGGGCGGATCGATCCTGGGCAACGGTCAGGGCGACGAGCACGTTGGGCTCATCGCCGTCTCCCCAAACCGCCTCCGGGGGCGCGTCGGCGAACTCATCGCCCCGGAACAGAGACATGCCCTCCCCCAGCGGAAGCTCGTTGGTGTCGTGGTCGAGCGCGATCCCCAGCAGCGGCGCGACCACGGTGGTGACACAACGGCCCTCATACAGCGCCCGCTCGAGCTCGAGGTAAGCCGCTTCGAACCGACCCGGGTCGAACCCGAACTGGCTGCGCTCGGCGAACACCGTCGAGAGGAAGCTCCGCAAGGCCGCCACGGCTCGGTCTCTCGGCTCTCCCGGAATCCGCTGCTCGCCGCGCTGGCGCAAGTACGCGTCGACGCCGTCGAGGTGGGAAAGCGCGCCGGCGGCCGGCGCGTAGGTGGGCAGGGCCGAGAGCAGTCCCCCCCGCTCACGGATGAAGACCCCGGTCAACGGCCGGTAGCAGTACAGCGGCGTGCGCGTGCGCGGGCGGGCCTCGGTCTCGATCACTTCGAAGGGAACCTCGGCCCCCTTGGCGGTCTCGGCCGCCAGCTGACCGGCTGCGTCGGCGGTGAACGCCTCGAGGAGGGCGTGCAGGTTCGTGTTGCGCACGGTCGCCGTTTCGCGCTCATGCCGAGCGCTCCTGCACCCCGCATGTCGAGTTGCAGTGGATCGCCGCTGTCGCGGGTTCAGATGCCGCGCTGGAGCGCGAGCACGAGCAGCGCCACTGCGAGCACGCCGGCTAGCAAGACCACGACGAGGTTCGTCGCGAGCGCCACCCGGAGCGCCCGCGGGGAGCGCCGTGGAGGATCGGGCGCCGGCTCGGCGTGGGAGCTCTCGGTCGGGGAGTCGGTCGACGGAGCCGAGGAGACCGAGGCGGCGAGGACGTCGGTCACGAACCGGTTGAGGCTGACGTGCTCGCGCTCGGCAGCGCGCGCCAACTGCTCGTGGAGGGTGCTCGGCATGCGAACGAGGAAGCGCCCGCTGTGACTGGAGGAGGTGCCGCTCCTCTGAGCCTCACCGCCGGCCTTCGGATTCTCCTGCTCCTGCGACACGCCCACCCGCGCGATTCTACTTTCTGCCGGCGTCTGTTCTGAGCCGCCGGCGCGCTTTGCCTGCGGGGTTTTCGTCGGCGGTCGCTCCGATATCAGCTCCGGCGGCGTGGTATCACCGCCGTTTTCGTCGAGTTCAGCGCGCAGCTTCGAGAGGGCCCCCTCGATCAGCCGTGACACGTGGGCCTGCGAGATTCCGATCTCGCTCGCGATCTGTCGCTCGGTCATGTCCGCGTGAAATCGAAGGAACACGATTCGCCGCTCTCGCTCGTCGAGGACGCGCGCGCCCCGGGCCAGCAGCAACCGGTCCTCGCTCTCGCCCTGTGGGTCCGCCACGTCTGCGAGCTCCATCTCCTCTCCACTGGGCGCGATCGCGACCGCGCTGCGCGCTCGCTCGGCGGCGAGCGCGCGTTCCACGTCGTCCTCGCCGGCGGAGAGCGCGGCGGCGAGCTCGGGCACGGTCGGAGCGCGGCCCAGCGTCCCCGCCAACTCGTCCCGGCGTCGGTTGAGCTCGCTGGTCATCCGCTGCAGATCGCGCGGGATCCTCAGCGTGGAGGTTCGATCGCGCAGGTGGCGCCGGATCTCGCCTTCGATCACCGATGCCGCGAAGGTGCCGAACGTGACCCCCCGGCTGGGATCGAAGCGATCGCTGGCCTTCACCAGCCCAACCGAGCCGGCCTGAACGAGATCGTCGAGTGGTTCGCCGCGACCGGCGTAGCGGCGGGCGAGCGACTGTACCAGCGGCAGATGCGACTCGATCAGCCGCTCCCGCGTACCCTCCGCGCGCGGCGAGGCAGCTGAGCTGATCGTGTGCTTTCCCCTCATCCGGAAGCCCTGTCCGGCGATATCACCACACCGGTAGCGATCCCTCGCGGACATTAATCACGGATCACCCCGTCGTCCTCTGGGGAGATTACCTGGCAGGGAGCCTTTTTGTGGGCGAATCGACATAAAGGGGGACATCTTCGCGCGCGCGTGTGTGGGCTGTGCGCCGGGGGGCTCTTTGTGATCGTGAGCGGCGGGGTGGCGCCCGGGGTCGCGAGCGCCGCGCCCGGAGCCGCGAGCGCCGCGCCCGCCGTCGCGAGCGCGGTGTCTGTGGGGGGGCAGGCGCTTGCTCTCGCGCGGACCGCTCAGAGCGCTGCCACCAAGGTCATCGCCCAGACCCGCGTGGCGATCCCCGCGGCGCCGGCGGTAACCGTGCCAGATGCCGCCAGGGCGGCCGCCTCCACCCCGGCACCGAGCTCCCCGGGACCGAACGTCGTCCGCCCCGATCGTGCCGTCGCCGTTCCCGCCGGGAACGGCGACGGGAGCGCCCCATCGACCTCCTCCGGGTCTAGTGGTGTATCCAACGGAGCGTCTCCGCGAGTGCCCCCGGACCCAGGGCCAGCCGCGGCGGCGCCGGCGCCGCGCGCGGCTGGCCCGGCCTCGGCGGGAGCCACCACGACGCTGGTCACGGGAAGCGCGGCGCCGGCCAGTAGTGCCTCCCGACCACAGCTACCGGCCGTTCCGGTCCTCGTCGGCGGTACCCCGAGCGTGGCATCGAGCCCCTCCGCGCAGCAGCTCGCCGCAAACATCACGAGCAGCGTCCAGGGCCTTGCCGCGACCAGCGCCCAGGGGCTCGCCGCGCTGTCGGGCACGCTGATAAACATCGCCTCGCAGGCCCTGGGGGGCCTCGTGGGCCAGGGTGCTCCGCCGCCCGGTGGCTCAGCTCCCACCGCGGTCGCGCCGCCGCCGCTGAAGCTGCCTTCTGTCCCCATGCCGCCCGGAAGCGGCGGCACGAGGCCTACTGGAACGACGCAACTGGTACCCGTGCTTCCCGACATCTTCGGTGCGTCCACCGCCGGCGTCTTCTCCGGTTCGAGCTCAGGTCCGCGCGGGCCTGATGCGCTCTTCGCACTCGGCGGTGGGTGGAGTCAGGTCCTTGCGCCCCCTCTCGGTGTGGCGATCCCCAAGCCCGACCCGGCACGGGCGGCCTCGACGAACGCGCCGGCCCTGGGCGGCCGGAAGCTACCGCCCCCGGCGCCGTCGAGCACCCGACAGGTGGGTCCCGGGGCTTCCACGGCTGCCGTCGCTCCGCGCGCCTCCGGACCGGCGTGGACGCTCTCCGGGGCGAGCGCGGAACCCGCAGGGGCCGCCTTGGATGATCCGGGTCCGGTTTCGAATAGCTCGAAGCACGCCGTCTCACACACGCGCGCGCGGGTTCGGCATGGCTCGACGCCGGGCGGCGGGATCGTCGAGGCGCAGGTGCCGGATGTGGCGTCGGCGCCCCTTTCGGGCGGCGCACCGTCCGGCGCGACGCCCGGCGCGGTCGGAGCCGGAGCCGCCGCGGGCGCGCTGCTCGCGGTCGCCTTCGTGTGGTTGCTCTACGGGCTCCTGCCGGGACGTTTGACCTTGGATCTCTTCCCGTGGCAATCGGCGCTGTTGGCGTCGCGGCTCGAACGCCCCGGGTAACGCTGCCGTTTCTCGCATCAGACGACCCGCGGACCTCGCGGCGTCGTCTCGGAGCTAATCGACTCCGCGCGCGGCCAGGGCGTCGCGGGCGGGGCCGTGACATCTCAAAGTAAGGAGAAATGCAGCATGAAATCGAAAGTGATAGCGGCTGCTATCACCGTCGCGGCGCTGGCTTTGCCCACGTCCGCGATGGCTGGCAGCCCGGGTGCAGGTTCTGGTGGTAACGGCCAGGCGCAGGTCAATGCGCAGCTGGCGGCCACGTTCCAGGCGGCGCTGTCGGCGGCCAAGGCCAACCAGAACGCCGTCAACGCGAACGCGCCGTCGAACACCGCCGGGGGCAACATCTCCGGCGGGAGCAACAGCGCGAACCAGGGCGCCGAGAACAACGCGTCCAGCAACGCGAGCAACGACGCCAGCACCACGCAGAACAGCAGCCAGACCCAGTCGGACCCGCCGAGCTCCGGCGGCTCGATTGGATCGGGCGGTAACGGCCAGGCCCAGGCCAACCTCCAGGCCGCGGCCACACTGCAGGCAGCGCTCTCGAAGGCCAAGGCGGATCAGAACGCCGTCAACGCCAACACGCCGGTGAACGTCGCCGGCGGTGACGTTTCCGGTGGCGACAACAGCGCCAACCAAGGCGCCAGCAACAACGCCGACAGCAGCGCGAGCAACAGCGCCGACACCACGCAGAACAGCAGCCAGAGCCAGACCGACCCCGGCTCCAGCTGCGCGATTGGCTGCGGCGGCAACGGCCAGGCCCAGATCAATGCCCAGGGGGCGCTGACCGCCCAGCTGGCGGCATCCGAGGCCAAGGCCAAGCAGAACGCCGTCAACGCCAACGTCCCGGTGAACATCGCCGGCGGCGACGTCTCCGGTGGTGACAACAGCGCGAACCAGGGCGCCGAGAACAACGCGTCCAGCGGCTCGAGCAACGACGCCAGCACGACGCAGAACAGCAGCCAGACCCAGTCAGACACGCCGAGCTCCAGCGGCGGCTGCTTGATTGGGTGCGGCGGCAACGGTCAGGCGCAGATCAGCGGTCAGGGTGCCGCGACCCTGCAGGCAGCGCTCTCGAAGGCGGACGCCAACCAGAACGCCGTCAACGCCAACGTCCCGGTCAACATCGCCGGCGGCGACGTGTCCGGTGGTAGCAACAGCGCCAACCAGGGCGTCAGCAACAACGCCGACAGCAGCGCGAGCAACAGCGCGAGCACCACGCAGAACAGCAGCCAGAGCCAGACTGACCCCGGCTCCAGCTGCTTGATCGGCTGCGGCGGCAACGGCCAGGCCCAGATCAACCTCCAGGGGGCGCTGACCGCCCAGCTGGCGGCCTCCGAGGCCAAGGCCAACCAGAACGCCGTCAATGCCAACGTCCCGGTGAACATCGCCGGCTACGACATCTACGGCGGTGACAACAGCGCCAACCAGGGCGCGAGCAACAGCGGAAGCAGCAGCTCCGACAACAGCGGGGACACGACGCAGAACGGAGGGCAGACCCAGAGCACCTGATGTGGCGCCTCGCGCCGCATAAAGCTCCCCGCGGCCGAGGCGCAGATGCGACGGGGCCCGGTCGACCTGCACGGCGGGCCGACCGGGCCACCCGGCTCTCGCCCTTCCCCCTGTGATGCGACTGCTCAACTTGGCAAAGCTCGGTGTCGTGCTCGCTGTGCTGATCGCGCAGTTCGGCGTCGCGACCCCGGTGTGGGCGGACTCCGTTCCATCGACCCCCGCGGTTGGGCAGCCAACGAGCGCCGGCGGTGATCCCGTCAGCGCCGTCATGCCGGGCGCGGTCGGTGCTCTCGGCACGAGTGGTACGTCGGGCGCCGGCGGCACGCCGGCGAACGATGCGCCGCAGCCGGGATCTTCGAGCCCGAGCACGAGCAGTGGTGATTCCGGATCCTCTGGGTCCGCTGGATCCGATCCCGGGACGCCGAACGGCTCCGCGGGCACGCCGAGTTCCAATGCTGGCACGGGCCCTGCCACCGCCACGCCGAACGCCGATGGTGGATCAACGAATGCGATTGGCACGGACCAGACGGCGAGCGGCGGGACTGTCCCGTCGGCTCCTGCCGGGACCGGTCAGGACGGCGGGACACCTGGTGCCCCGAATGGAGCTCCCAGTGTGCCGTCGAGCGCCGAAGCAACGCCGCCACCACCGCCGACGATCGGAGCGGACGGCGCCGGCGCGGGGTCGAGCCCGGACCCGACGGCCCCGGACCCGACGGCCCCGGACCCGACGGCCCCGGACCCGACGGCGGCCCCAAACGAGTCCAACGCGACTTCGCAAAACATCTGGCAGGTCCAGATCTCTGGGTGCACCAACAGCTGTCAGGGCACGACCCAAACCCAGTCAGCCGAGCAGCAGAACACGACCGTCCAAGTGCTCGACGGGACGGCGGCCGTCCCGACCACCGCCGGGACGCAAACGGGATCGGGCGCTTCGTCGCAGAGCACGCCCAACGTCACCCAGGTCCAGCTTGGGTGCATGGCCGATTGCTTCGGCAGCACCAGCACCATGAGTGCGGCGATCTCCACCGCAGCGCTCCAGGCGCTCCAGCAGGTACTGAGCGTCCTGGGGACGATCGGCTCGCAGAGCCAGACGCTCGGTCAGGAAACCAAGCAAAACACCGTCGGTCAATCGATCTCTCAATGGCAGGACGGCGCGCCGGTCCAGTCCCAGATCGCCTCTCAGAGCAACGTGACCGCGGAGGTGACCGGCTTCACGCGGTCGGTCGCGAATGAGCTTCAGGCCGAGCTGGCGCCCTCGATGCCGGCGGTGGCCGGCGTGTCCAATGCGACGGAGCAAGGCATCTGGCAGGTGCAAGTCGGCTGCATCATCTTCTGCTCGGGCACCGTCCAGTCTCAGCGGGCCGACCAATCCAACACCACCGTCCAGATGGTTGGCGCCGGCGCCGCTTCGGCCGTTCAAGCGGGTGCCGAGGCGGTGAACATCGCGACCCAGCTGATCTGGCAACTGCAGGTCGGCTGCCTGTTCTGGTGCTACGACACGATCCAGATCCAGAGCGCTGCGAGCAGCAACAACACCCTTCAGGTCGTCGGAGCCATGCCCGCACCGCCGGGTACGCCTCCACCTCCTCCCCCTGCTCCAGGGCAGACGACGGGGGGCGGTTCGGCCGTGAACGGCTCGGCCGGACCTCCGGATACGTCGAGCGGCTCGCCGGGTGCGTCGGGGTCGGCTGATTCTCCGGGCGGTGCCGGGTCGGGTGCCGATCCAGGCACTCCGGCTTCCGCCGGTGGTTCGTCGAGCGGTTCGGGCAATCCCGTCGCGAGCGGGGGTTCCGCGACCCCGGTCGCCGGCGGCAGTTCGGGGACCCCGGGCTCGGGAGGTCCGGTGTTCGGCGTCCCTTCGACCGGATCGTTCGTGTCGAATGTCGTTGGGACGCTTCCGTCGGCTCCGCTCGCCGGGGGTCGGGGTTCGGACGCACATACCCCGCCGCCGCCGAACTCGAAGCTGGGCGGGGTCGCCGAGGCGACCGGCCGGGCGGTGGACGCGACGGGTACGCCTCACGGTGCGGCGCTGGGCACCGTTGTGATCGCCACTTCGGCGACGGACCTTCATCCTGCCTGGCGGAGCACCGTGCGGACCGCCGCCGGCCCCGGGGGACGTCAGGCGGCGTTCAATCTTCCGCGGCTCTCGATGTCATTCCCGGCCGCCACCGGGACTGCTCCCACGCACGACCGGAGCGCCCTCGGTCCCGCGGAGATCGCTCTCCTGGTCACGTTGGGTATCGTGCTGGTCGGGTTTGCGTGCTTGCGAGCGATCCGCGCAGCTGACCGCAGCGCGGCCTACTAGGAGGCGACGAGGCCCACTTCGACGAGAGGCGACGAGGCCCGCTTCGACGAGCCGTGTGACATTTGTCCATGCTGTTGATCGGATAGCCGAGGGGGCGTATGGTGCACACAGACACGACGTCGTCGACATCGGTAGGAGGCAGTTGCACGGTCGAGCCGTGATTCGACGGTTGCGACTTGGGGATTCGGGGGCAAGGGCCCTCTCTCCGGTCCGGTCACATTCAGCGCGATTCCGCTCGGCGCTCGTCCTCAGCCTGCTGCTTTGCCTCGGTCTGCTGGCGCCGGCACGCGCACTGGCGGCCTCGGGCGGACCCAGCCCGGACCCGTCACCGCAGCCGACTCCGGCTCAGGCTCAGGCCTCGTCGAGCCCAGCGCCGGATCCGGCCTCCGTCTCGGGGATCCCGCAGCAGAGCCCGGTGGTGTCGACCCCCGTGCAGCAGCCGACGATTCCACGCACCGACGTGTCGAGCTCCAACAGCGGCTCGGGACCGGTGAGCTTGAGCCTCGGGACTGCTGGGTCGAGCGGGAACTCGGCGCCATCTAGCTCGTCGGCGCCAGCTGTGCGCTCCCCGACCGCTGGTGGCACATCGACCGTGACTTCGACCAGGAGCGCCACGACGCCTGCGAGGTCACCGGCAACCAAGGCGCCGGCGGTGACGAAAGCCCACGGGCGCACGGGGCAGGCACCGGTCCGCGTTCCGACCAGCACGACGGCCGGCACTCAGGCCGCGATCTCGATCGTGCTGGCGCGCGCCAAGGAGCTGCTCCTGCCGGCGGCCCGCGTGCTCGATCCGTCGTCCGCCCACCGCGACGGGCTATGGTTGTTGTTCGGCGCGCTGGCGCTCGTGGCGCTGGTGTTCGCCAGCCTCGGATTGCTCCGGCTCATCAGGCGGTTTGACGACGAGTGGTACAGAGGCCGGGCGGGATGAGGCGCCGGCGCTGGCTCGCGCTGGCCGGGGTGTTGGTTGGGTTCGGGGTGTGGCTGGGGCCGGCGCCGGCGGCGTGGGGCTGACATAGTCATCAGCGCAACGTGTACTTCCAGGTGGTCAGACGTCCGCGTGCGACATCAGGATGGTACACGAGCTCCGGTTCCCCTGACCTGGCAGGTACGTCCACGGACCGACGAAAGCCGATCGGGGCTGCGGCTCACCGATTGTACACGAAGGCAACCTCGATCATGTGTCGTGCCATGGTCGTCGGGGCCTGCGGAATCTGCCCGATCGGTCCATGAGCTTCCCGCTGAACATTGAAAGGCAACCCCGACGGCGTCACAGTTGCCGCTCGACCCGCTGATTTTGACGGCTGGTACAACCATCCGGTCACCGTGACCTTTAGCGGAGAGGGCATCGAATCTGGCTCGGCATCGTGCATCGTCAGTGGCGCTTCTGGCGCGAGCGTGACGTACGCCGGTCCTGACGCGTATGCCGCAAGAGTGAGCGCCACGTGCACAGATCCCGCCGGTAATGCTGCGACCGGGACATTCTCCTTCAACTACGACGGCACACCACCGACGATAACGGGATGGAGCGCATCTCGGCTGCCTGACGTTAATGGCTGGTACAACCACCCGGTCACGTTCAGCTTCTCCGGTACCGACGCGATGTCCGGACTCGCCGGCTGCACGGCCCCAACCTACGCTGGCCCAGGCAGCGCGAACGCCTCAGTGATTGGAACCTGCACTGACCGCGCCGGCAATGTCGCCACGCTGGGGGTGCCGCTTCGCTACGACTCGACCCCGCCGCGCCTCGACGTCGCATCTGGTACCGGCGACCATGTCGTTGGCCTTCGCTGGCAGGCAAGCTCGTGGCCCGCGCCTCTCAGGTCGCTCAAGATCAGGCGCACCTCGAGCACCGGCGGCGGATCCAAAACGATCGTCGAGCACCCCGGGAACGGCACGTACACCGACACCCACGTCAGCAACTTTGTGCGTTACCGCTACACGATCACGGCAGTTGACCAGGCGGGCAACGTGAGCGTGCGGACGGTTACCGCGGTGCCTGGTCCGCGACTGCTGTGGCCGCCATCGGGGATCCATCTCGTCGCGCCACCGCTGCTCCTCTGGACACCAGTACGGGGAGCCGATTACTACAACGTCCAGTTGTACCGCGGCGATCACAAGGTGCTGAGTATCTGGCCCGCGAACGCCAAGCTCCAGATTCGCCACTCGTGGTCGTTCCTGGGCCACCGGTTCAAACTGAAGCCCGGGGTCTACCACTGGTACGTGTGGCCGGGGTATGGGGCACGGGCCGCTGCCCGCTACGGCCGGCTGATCGGCCGCGGCACGTTCGTGATCGTCCGACGCTGACCGAAACGGCCTAGCCGAGCGGACTGGTTGCGGGCTTGCTGCAAGACCGTTCGATCTCCAGTGTGGACGTGTGGTCGCCTGTGTCGGGCCACGCGAGAGGAGGCGACGATTCGCTCAGCTGCGTATGCAAGCCTCGTGCACAGCCGACGCGAATTAGAACGCCAGTCTCCGTCCGCAGGGGGTCATCGAGCTAGCACGCAGCCGACCTTGGCGCCTCCTTGGCGGACAGCAGGCGGGCAAGTGACGGTTGGTCCTCGTCCGCTTAGCCTGAATCCACCGTACGACGGCGCGTTTGGGGGCTGAGGGGCGCTTTTTGGCGGCGGCGGCCGCCATGGGGCTTGGGTTGTGGGGTGCGCGGTCGCGGAACGTTTCCGCGGAGACGTTTTTCGGTTGTTTGGGGGCAGGGTGATCACCGCGGTTGTCAGCGGCGGGCGAGCGGTGGTGGGCGGAGAGCTGGTGAGGCTCAGGCGGCGGGTAGCGTCCGGATCCGCGCGAGCGCGCGGATGAAGTCGTGCTGCCAGGGCCAGCGGGCGGGTAGGTGAAGCGTCCACTGGCGGGCGGTGCGGGTCAGCCGGCCGGGTATTTGCAGCAGCCGGCGGCGCAGGGTGCGGGCGCCGCGGATGGTGTCGGCGGGTAGTCCGATGACGCTTGTCCAGCGGATCAGGTTGTGAGCGGTGCAGGCGATCACCGTCCGGGCGCTGTTGGCGTTGAACACGCCGGAGGGGAAGTGCTGAAGGGCCGGATCTTTGAGGTCACGGACCGTCAGCTCGACGACCGCGCGCTGGCGATGCTCCGCTTCGCCGATCTCGATGCCCTCGGTGCGGTTGGTCAAAATGGGAAGTAGCGCCAGTCGGGCCACAGTTCGGCCTGCGCTCCGAGCAGCCGGGTGCGGCGGACGATCATCCGTTTGCCCGACAGTGTCGTCTCGGTGATCTGTGCCTCGCCCTCCTCGGGGTAATCGGTCAGGGTCTGCCCATCGGGCTCGGGGATCGCCTGAATCGCCGCGATCACGGGCTTCTGGAGGCGGATGCTGATCGAGTAAAGCCACCCGGCCTTCTCCAGACACCTCATCAGGGTCTTCTTCCAGACACTGACGTCGGGCCCGCCCCGGCCTTCCGCGGCCACAGCGCGTGACTACGGAGCCCTCCCGCGCCGGAGCTGCGCGGCGTCGGGACGTACGGCTATGCGGCGGCACGTCTGCCGGGTGCTGCGCGCGCGGCGCTCACTCGCCGGCCAGCTCCAGCAGCTCCTGGTAGAAGGCGAGCGACGCCTCGGCGATCCGTTCCTCGACTGCGTGAAGCGGGGGGCCGACCGCGACGACCGGCAGCCACACGGCGCCGGTGCCGCTGACGTTGACGTCGAGCTCGCGCTCGAGCCGCTCGGCGACGGCTCGCCAGCCCGCCGGCCGCCCCGCCTGCGCGAGGGCGACGCCGGTGTCCGACACCGTCAGCCGCCGCTCGCGCCGCGTGACCCGCAGGCGCACCGGTTCGCCGGGTCGGTAGGCCAGGCCGGTGTCCGTGATCCGCTCGCTGCGGCCAGGGTCCAGGAGTCGGGCGACCTCATCGCGGCCCTGGTAAGCGGCCCAGCCAAGTGGCGTGCCCGCACGGATGTCGTCGCGAATGTCGGGATCCGCCCCGCGGGCCAGCAACAGCTGGACCGTGGAGGCACGGCCGAACTGCACGGCAAAGTGAAGCGGTGTGACGTTCAGGTATGGCCGCCCGTCGACGTCGGCTCCATGGTCCAGGAGCCAGTCGATGGCATCGTCGCGGCCGTTGATCGCTGCGTATGCGAGTGCCTCATCAAGAACCGTCTGGCGGTCGTCGTCCGGCGGAGGCGCGGGCGGCCAACCGACGTCGGAGAGATTCGGCCGGTGGGCAGTGGCTGCTGGCAGCGGGTTGCCGCCGCGATCGACCATCGTTTCCATGAGGTCCAGCCGGCCCAGGGCCGCGGCGCTCCACAGCGCCAGCGGCGAGATCGCGTGCTCGGCGAGCAGCTCGGCCGCGTTGACGGAACCGTGGTAGAGCGCGGTCTCGAGCGGCGTGACGCCGCAGTGGGGATCCGGCGCAGGGTCGGCGCCGGCCTGCAGCAGCATGGCGACGAGCTCTGACCGGTCGAAGCACGCGGCAAGGCCAAGCGAGCCGTCGAGATCATCGCTGCGGGAGATCAGGAACTCAACAACGGCTGGCTCAACGCCGAGCGCGGTGCCGAGCCGTTCGCCGACGACGTCCGGCTGCGCGACCGCCTGCAGCAGCGTCGACCACGCACCGTTATGGCACCGGCCGGAGAGCTGCGGATGGGCATCGAGCAGCTCCGCCAGCCGCACGACGTCGCCGCGGCTGATGGCCTCGAGCGCGGCCCGGACCTCGGGTGTCCCTTCGCGCTGGCCCTCGTGCTCGGCCCGCACCCGGTCGACGGTGCGCACCAGCTCACGCCAGGTGCCGAAGCCGTACTCGCGCGCGATCACGAGGCCAGCATCCCGGAGGTCGAGGGCGCCACCGCCAAAGTCCTCCAGTCTCGGCACGTGGGCGCGCACGCGCCGGATGGCGCTATCACGTCGCTCGGCCGCGGCCGCGATCAGCTCGCGCGCCTGCTCCTCATAGAACGACACAGGCTGCAGGCCGATCCGCTCGACGGGGCGATCTGGTTCGGCATGCTCCAGCGCGTGCTTGAGCTGCGGCCACGACCGGTAGCCGTGCTCGATTGCCACGACGTGCTGCGCGTCGCCCAGCTGGAAGCGCTCTTGTGCGCGCTCACCGAGCGCCTCATACGCGCGCGTGAGTGCCTCGGGTTCGTCGGCGCGGACCGCGCGCAGCAGCTGCTTGGCGTCCTTACGGTAATGCTCGAGTTTCATGACGTCCTCCTCCGCTTACGCCCGGCGTCCGCTTCCTCGGGCGGGGAAAGAGAGCGTCAGCTCGATGTGGTTGGCTGCTACCGGAGACGAGGTGGGAGCTTCCCTTCCCGCGGACCGGTGGCGCCCTCGCGTCGCGCGCGACGATCTTACCGCCGGAGGCCCTGTGCATTGCGAGCGAGGAGGAGATCGGGGGGCGGCGGGAACGCGGTCAGCCAGCGTAGATCGAGGTCAGACCGCACGAGTTTAGGTCCGGCGGGTTGCGCACCTCCCCGATGGCTGCATCGCACCGACTGCGCCCAACTGTCGGTGCGGACGCCCGCCGAGCCGCTCGCTAGCGAGTGGTTTGTCGCGCCGCCGCGCGCTGACCAATCGCGAATCTCGCTGACCAGTGACTGTCGGCCGGTACCACGAACGAGGACCACCGGTGCAGCCCGTTCGCGGGTGTAATTGACACTAGCTGGACCACCAGTAGCTCTCACCGTTGGCAAGCTTGCGGTAGTACATAAGTCCCGCCCGCTTGTCGTTGAACGCTCTCTTCCACTCGTTTCCGCCGAGCCACTCGGCCACGAGACGATCCCGTCGGGCGTGGCGGACGTCGAACGTGTCGATATCGAGACCGAACGAGAGAACAGGTTTACGCTCGTGAAAGCCGTCTCTTGTCCATTTCAATCCGGCGCCGGCGTCGAGCAGCTGCTTGGCGAAGCGCCCTTGTTTCTCGAGCCAGTCCGCTGCGCTAGGGCCGCTCCAGCCTTCGATCAGCCGCTGCAAGGTGCCCATGGTGGGCACTTTCCCAGTTTGTAGAACGGGAACCGGACAGGCCTGTTGGTCCCGTCCGCTCCCGGAAGTGAGCCTTCAGGCGTCAACCTTCCGGAATTGACAGTAGCTGAACTCCCCGAGGCATTGAAGTTCACCTCGGCACCGGCAACTCTTGGACCCACTCGCGTAGGCGTCTGAGTTTCCACTACCATACGGAAGTCCCGACGGCCGCTTGAGCGTCGACGTTGCCCTCAAGCTTTTCCAGGTTGGTTTGGCGTTGGTAGCGCTGTACACGTCCGGTTTGGCGTGATGTACTCCTGGAGCAGCGCCGCCAGCTGACCTGGTAGGAAGCGAAGTAAGCGTAGACGCTTTCGACCTGGGCAGAGTTTGGAGTCGAGAACCTAGTTTGGCGACCAGGCGCGAAGCCGACTTGATCACGTTGTCCGCGAGCGGAACGTTGGAGCCCAGTCCTTGGTTGAGGATGCTCGGCGCATCGAGAAGGTTCTCGCCGATGTAGTCGACGATCGTCGTGGTGAAGGCGCGCTTAGTGGGATCGTTGGCAGGCATGTTGGCCAACAGCGCCAGCTGGTCGGTCGCGTGGCCGATTTGCCCAATCGTTCGATCCGTCTGATGGACGAGCGTGCTGAAGCCCGCGAGTGCGACCTGTCCCTGCAATTGCGTGAGCTGTTTGCCGAGAGCCTCCACTAAGTGCCTGATCGCAAGAACTTCCTGATCCTTGAGCACGTCGCTGTAGCCGAATGCTGCGAGCAGCCACCCGAGCGCAGCCGTTCCCCCTTTTTGAGCCGCTAGCCCCGCGAGCGACTTTCCCGCCTGGATCGCAAGCGCCTTGAACACCTCCTTGACCAGAGACCCTCCCGCGACGGCAACAAGGGAAGCAGTGGACGCGTCCGGGTCAGGGCCACGCGCGTTTCGCCGCACACCGGCCAAGAAACGCTCGGAGCTGTGGCGATGTAGGGCTTCGCTGACCAGGATGCGGTTCAGCGCAGCAATACCACCGGCGCGGTTTGCCGCAGACAGGTAAGCGTCACCGTCGAAGTAGCGGTCGCTATAGCTCAGGGCCGCATTGTCCTGCCAGCCTGGAATGCCGAGAAGGCGATAGATCCGCTGCTTGGCGTCCACGAGCGCAGATGGGCGAGCGGGTCGCGAGCCGGCAGCGACATCGTCGGCGATCAACGTGGTGACAGGGTTGACGTACACGACGGTGCCGGAGCGATAGTTCCGTACCGGCGCGCGAAACAAGCCCGGCAACCGGCGACCGTCAACGCGCCCGCCGACGAGGGCAACGGTGAACTGTGACGGCAGCCGCTTGAACTCCAGCACGGCCACGCCGGTCGGGGAGGTGCGCTCCCGAAAGCCGCGTATCTCGGGCAACGCTGCCTCACCGGTCATTGTCCCGGAGTGGCTAAGTCGCCGTGGCGCTCCAGCGTACACGCGGACAGTCGCTTGCCCCACCGGGCTGTTCCCGTCCGCCAGACCCCACACCGCCAGCAGAACCGGTGTCTGACGCGGCGCGGCGCCCGCCGGTGGCGCGCAAGTCAGCGGCAAACCAACCGCTAGTCCGGCAATTGCCCACGACACCCAGTCGCTCCTGGAGGGCGTGAGCCGGATGGTCCCGCGGTCGCGTCCAGTCCCGGCGGACGCGGGCCGAGCGGCCAGCGCCCAGATGCTCTTCAGGCGCTTTGTGAGACGAGGGGTGAAGATCACCATGCTCTTGGTTGCCATAAACGTCTGACGGAAGACCGCCTGCGAGGAGTGAATGATCGTCGCGCACGCGCCGCTGCACAACCGGCACATCCCTATACCGAACCCTATAGTTTTGAGACCGGCACCTCCCGCGGTCGAGAGCGTCATCTACTCTCAGACATCATCCAGCGCCGACTCACCAGGCGGGACCTGGCACGACCTATCTCCACGCATTCGGCCCCGGCGAGATCATCGACAGCGTCCGCTTACGCCGCCAGCGACGATCTCCGACACCGCGGACTTGCCGTTTAGTACCGAAAGCGCCCAAGCCAGCCGGCCACGCCCGGGACCGCCCAAACTGCTAGCGACCGCCGCTACCGCTCCGATCCCTGGTCGAGATTCAGCGATTGCGAACGCCGCACTCTCCAGCGGTTGTCGCCGTAGACGCAGCACCCCGTGCATGCGATACGTACACGGTGGGCATCTGCTGACCATCGAGCGCTCCTTCTCGTCGTCCGGGGCACCAGCGCCCTAGGTTCGAGACCCGCTGGGCCGCGAGACTGCCGCGCCCACGCGACGCGGGCTCGGAGCCTCGTCGCGAATCAGGCGGCGTAGAGACGTCGGATTTCGACCCGACCGTCGTTGTTTCGGACCTGGAAGGCGGGCTGGGCCGCGGTCGCCGGGCCGGCCTTGACCGAGCCATCCCGAACGTCGAAACGCGAGCCGTGGCACGCGCATATGACCTGATCGCCCTCGAGGCTGCCCTCGCTGAGCGAGCAGCCGCGATGCGAGCAGCGGTCGTGGATCGCGAAGACCTGCTCGCCGCGGCGCAACAGAAACACCGGCGTGTCGTCAACCACGACGCGAGTTGGGCGGCCTTCCGCGAGCACGGACGCGTCGGCCGCCGGAGTCCAGCCCGTGGGGCCGGGGTCGAACACGGTCTGGTCGGGACCGACGCCTTTGCTCAGCGACAGGTGGCCGCCGAGATATCCGCCGGCCAGCAGGACGCTCATGCCCGCGAAGCCGAGCACTGCGCCGCGTCCGCTGGCGCCGCGCTTGCGTGCGCGCCACGACGCGGCGTACAGCAGCGAGGCGACGGCGTTGCAGCCCGCGTGGACGACGCCGGCTCTGCGGACTGCTGGGTCGACCGGCTCGCTGTCGGCCCAGTCGTTAATTCCAGCCGCGGCGGTCGGCAGATACGCCGCCAGCCCGAGTGCGATCAGCTTTTCGCTCGCCGATCCGTCGCCGGCCGGGGCCACGAGGTCGAGCACCGACGCGCTCATGAACGAGCCGATGACGACATCGGTGAGCATGGGATGGAAGGCGTGCCCGAGCCAGGTGCCGCTCAGCACGTCCTTCAGCCCGCTCGAGCTCATCACCTCGCGCACGGCCTTCCCGACGGGCTTACCAACCGAGTCGAGTGCCTCCGCGGCCTCGATCCGTGCGATCAGCGGCTCAAGCGGCGTCAGCTGGCGATGAAAGGGCGAGGTCGTAGTCATGTCGGCGCGCTACCCGGTGGCGCTGAGGCGTAAGCAGACACACGCGCGCGGCCGCACGCAGACGGCCTGCCGAGCATCGCGACGGGGCCCAGCGGACGTCGTGAGGCGCGAGCAAGTCGGGAAGCGGCTGGCGCCGACGACTTCGCACGGGCGCTCGATCTTGGCGTGCGCGATGCGGTAAGCGGCAGTGACCTGCACTGGGGCAACCCCGGTGATTCGGATGGTGGCGGGACGGGAAGCTCTCGAGCTAGTGCTGTGGCCGATAAGCCCAGCGCAGAGCGGGCCGCAACCGGAGGTGCTGGAGGAGACGCGATGAGACGGCAGCAGATGGCGGGGGTGGCCGCAGCAGTGGTGATGTCGTGGTGCGCCGTCGTCGCGGCCAGCCCGGCCGACGCGGCCGACGAGGCGGTCGCGGCCTGTCCACCGGGCAAGGTCGCCCTCTCAGTGGCGCCGGCGACGCAGGGGATGTTCCCGCTCGGGCCGTTCAGCGTCGTGGTCAACCGCGCCGGGCTGAGCGTGCAGTCCGCCGGGCGCGTTCTGTGGTCGTCGGTCTCGCGCGTCCCCTTTGTGGGGGCGGGCAAGGGCACGGTCCAGTTCACCGACGGCGGTGGGTTCTATCAGGTGAAGGCTCGATTTTCCCGCTGCTGGCGGCGCCAGACGATCAGCCATGCGGCCCTGAGTCGACATTCGCTGCGCCTCACGGGGACGCTCGGCGCAGGCGCGCGCTTCGCGGTCACGTTCAGCTTGGCCTCAAACGTGCGCTTGGCCATGACAGCGCACGTGAGCGCCCCCGGCGCGACGACCGTTCTGCTTACCGCCGCGTCACCTCGCCGTGATGCGGTGCACGGCTTCGGTGCGATGACCCGGTGGAATCTGAAGGGCGGCATCGTCCCGATCCTCACTCGCGAGCAGGGAGTCGGTCGCGGTGAGCCCGGCGTCACACAGGCCGAGAACGAGCTCACCCCTCCGCAGGGCGGCGCCTATAACACCACATATGCGGTAGTGCCGCAGTACCTCACGAGCAGCAACCGCGGATTCTTCTGGACAGACGACCAGTACGGCGTGTTCGACCTCACCCGCCGCGACCGCATCGCCAGTCAGCTGTGGGCGCGTACCCTACACGCCCAGGTGCTGCTCGGCCGGACCCCTACGGAGCTGATCCGGGCCTACACGCAGTACGCCGGGCGCATGAAACCGTTGCCGCACTGGGTCGATCGGGGGGCCATCGTCGGGATCCAAGGCGGTACGGCCACCGTGCTGGCGCGAGTCGCGGCCCTGCGCGCCGCCGGCGTGCCGCTCGCCGGCGTGTGGCTGCAGGACTGGGTGGGTCAGCGCACGACCTCCTTTGGAAGCCGTCTACTGTGGAACTGGACGCTCAATCCGGGCCATTACCCAGACTGGAACGGGATGGTGGCGCAGCTACGCCGCGACGGCATCCGCGTGCTCACCTACGTCAACCCGATGCTGACCAACAGCGGCGTACCGCCGGACGAGCCGAACCTGTTCGCCCAAGCGGCAGCGGGCGGATATCTCGTGCGCAATGCCCATGGCACGCCGTACCTCATCGACCAAGGTGGTTTCTCGTCTGGGCTCGTCGACCTCTCCAACCCCGCGGCACGCCGGTGGATGATCGGCGTGCTGCACGCCATGGCGCGCACCTACGGAGCCAGCGGATGGATGGCCGACTTCGGCGAGCAGACGCCGTTCGACGGCGTGTTCGCCTCGGGCTCCGGAGCGCAATGGCACAACCGCTATCCCGACGCGTGGGCCCAGGTCCAAGGCGCGGCCCTACGCGGCACGGACGTGGTCGATTTCCACCGCTCGGCCTTTACCACGAGTCCGCGGTCAGCGCGGCTGTTCTGGATGGGCGACCAGCTCGTGGACTGGAGCGCTCAAGATGGCATGCGATCAGCGCTCACGGGCATGCTGTCGGGTGGCTTGTCGGGGTTCGCGCTCAACCACTCCGACACCGGCGGCTACACCACCCTGGCGACTCCGCTCGTCGCCCGCTCGGCCGAGCTGCTCGAACGCTGGTCGGAGATGAACGCGTTCGGTGGGGCGATGCTCCGCTCGCACGAGGGCAATCGGCCACAGCTCAACGTGCAGCCGTACTCGACGCCAGCCGTGGCGCGTGCCTTCGCCGTGTGGGCACGGGTCTTTCGCGCGCTAGGCCCCTACCGCCAGCGGCTCGAACGCGAAGCTGCGGCCGGCGGTATGCCGATCGTACGGCCGATGTGGCTCACCGATCCGCGGCTCGAGAACGTCACCGCGCAGTTCATGCTCGGCGCTGACATCCTCGTGGCACCGGCATTCGCGCCCGGAGTCACGCGCACGCGCGTCGCCTTGCCGCCGGGACGCTGGGTACATGTGTGGAGCGGCCGCGTGTACATGGGGCCGCGGACCGTGACCGTATCCTCGCCGCTCGGCCACCCCGCCGTGTTCACCCGACCCGGCCCGCTCCGGAGTCTCATCGTCATGGCCGCCAACGGCAGGTAGTGCTGAACCTGCACACGCGGGCGGCTCCTCGTCAACAGGGACGATGATGGCGTGGGATCTCACCCGGTCGCCGAGGCCACGGCGATACAACAGGCCGGCATGCTGACCCGGCCAGCCGTTGCCCTGTTCTGCGCAGAACGGCTACACGAGTGTTTGGCGACGGGGAGAGCGCACGGGAGGCCAGCATCGGCGCGAGGGCTGACGATCGCCAGCGCGGAAAGCGCTCGCGGGGAACGTGCGTCGTGCGAGAGCGGTCTTGCGATTGCGTACCACGTCGCTCACGGCGCGCGACTCAGAGGCGCCGGGGAGTGTCGCGGGCGTAGAGTCCCTCGCATGCCCACCTTCGCTCTGCGACTCATCGCTCCGCGCCCGAACTTCGCCCAGACCTTGACCGACTCCGAGCGGGAGATCATGAACCGCCACGCTGCACACTGGCGCCCGTACCTCGAGCGCGGCGACATGGTCGTGTTCGGGCCCGTCATGACCGACGAGGACTCGTACGGCCTCGCGGTCGTGGAGACAGACGACGAACACGCGCTGCGCGAGTTCGCTGCGCAGGACCCAGTCGTGATGACCGGAACTGCGGGCTTCGAGTTCGGGCGAATGGCCTCGGGTCACGTTCGCGGGCGCTGATCGAGGGTGCGAATCGGCCGGCGCGGGTCGCGCCGGGCCCGGAGCAGCAGGCTGGCTGGCCACGACCGATCCCGCGGAAACCGCTCGTCCTGATCAGGCGGACGTGGGCCCTCCACGACTTTGAGAGCTCGCCCAATCCGGCAGTCACGGCCGGTGTCGCCGAGGATCGCATCCGCCATTGAAGCGGTCAGCAGAAAGCCTTCGGTGCCGTCAGCCCAGGTGCTGACTTTGAGCCGCGGTGAGTGAGATCGGCCTGTGCAGCCGAGCGCAGACCAAGCTGCGCTCGATGGCTTTCGCAGCCACGCTGCTGCTCCTGGTCCAGGCTGCGATCGGGATGCTCGTAAACCTGTACGTGACGATCCCTACGGTCGCGGTCGATACTAGGCAGTGGATCAAGACGGCCCTGGCGGAGCTCCCGGATCTGCGGTTCGACGGACTTGTGACGCTGGAGCGCGCGCGGATGCTCACTGGTCGGATCGAGCCGGTGCAGCTGCCCCCGGAGCTGCACGAGGCGACCAACCGCACCGCGCACGGCGAGCGCGAGCGAGCGAGGTTCTTCGGCGCCAACACCCGCGTGCCGTTGATGGTGATCGCGGTCGGCGACGGCCAGATAATCGCCCGGCTGCTCCCCGAGTTGGGAACCCTCTTGCCGCGGCCGCTGGTCACACTCGAGCGGGTACGTGTGTGCAAAACGCGACGGCCGGAAGCTCGCCGAGCCCCACGACTTGCCTGACACTGATCCTCCGGTCTCAGTGTCTGGCAGAAGCTCATGGTGTATGCCGGCGAGCAAGCCCGCATCGACGACCACCCCCTTCACCATCAGCTGATCCGGACCCTACGCCAAGCTCGGGCCTCCGGATCGACCAGCCTCCCACTGATCGATCGGCTGACCCACCAGACCGGTCTGGTCACCAGCGAGATGGTCCCCGCCTTCCGCGCCACCGGAGCGACGCTCACACACGGCGGACTGAGACTCGCTCACCTCGACCACGACCACGAGCAACCGGTATGACATCACCCCCGGAGAGCTCGGGGTAGCGCAGACTCCTGCCCGGCGCGCGACACCAGCGCAGGGTCAGAGCCCTTCGCGCAGCAGCCTGTCGGGAGTGATCGGGAGGTCGCGGATCCGGATGCCGGTCGCGTTGTGGACCGCGTTGGCGACGGCGGCGGCCGTGCCGACGATTCCTATCTCGCCGATACCCTTGGTGCCCATCGGGTTCACGTGCGGGTCGTCCTCCTCGATCCATTCGACCTCGAGGTCGCGGATGTCGGCGCACGTGGCGACGTGGTACTCGGCCAGGTCGTGGTTGACGTAGTGACCGGTGACGGGGTCCATCGTGCTCTGCTCCCACAGGGCCGTCGAGATGCCCATCGTCATGCCGCCGAGGAACTGCGAGCGTGCCGTGCGCGGGTTCACGATCCGGCCGGTGGCGAACACGCCGAGCGCCCGCGGCACGGTGATCTCGCCGGTGTCCGGATCGACCTCGACCGCCACGAACTGGGCGCCGAACGCGTGCATCGCGTACTGCTCTGCCGCCTCGTTCGGGCCGGCGTTGCCGGTGGCGGAGACGCCGGCCTCGGGCTGATGGCCATAACCCTCGATCAGGTTGCGCGCCGCCTCGGTCACGGCGGTGCCCCAGGTGGTGATTCCGGAGGAGCCGCCGGCCACTGAGGCGTGCGGCAGCGAGGTGTCGCCGATCTGCAGGTCGACCTGCTTGAGCGGCACGCCGAGGGCGTCCGCCGCGACCTGCGCGAGCGCGGTCCAGGTGCCGGTGCCGATGTCGACGGCACCGATGCGCACGCGATAGCGGCCGTCGGGCATCACGTCGATGCTCGCCTCGGAGCCCGACATTCGGTTGACCGGGTAGGTCGAGGCGGCCACGCCCGTTCCGGCCAGCCGGCCGCGCGGACCGGGCTTGCGCGACGGCGCGTGGTCACGCTGAGCCCAGCCGAAGCGCCCAGCGCCACGGTGCAGGCAGGCGACGAGGTTGCGGGTCGAGTAGGGCTTGCCGGACTCGGGATCCACCTCGGGCTCGTTGCGGACGCGCAGCTCGATCGGGTCCATCCCGAGCCTGATCGCCAGCTCGTCGATCGCGGATTCGCCGGCATACATCCCGGGGTTCTCGCCGGGCGCGCGCATCCATGATGGGACCGGCACGTCGAGCGGCGCGAGCCGGTGCGTGGTCCGCCGCGCGCGAGACGCGTACATGCCGCGGCTGGGAACAGCGGTCTGCTCGGCGAACTCCTTGATCCGCGAGGTCTGCTCCCAGACGTCGTGGACGACCGCGAGCAGGTGCCCGTCTGCATCGGCCCCGAGCCGCAGCCGCTGCACGGTCGGGGTCCGGTAGCCCGCGACCGAGAACAGCATCTGCCGGGTCAGCGGCAACTTGACGTCGCGGCTAGGGACAGCGCGAGCGGCCAGACACGCGAGGACATCGTGCGCGTGCGGCATGCCCTTGGAGCCGAAGCCGCCGCCGATGTGCGGCGCGATCACCGTCACCTGCTCGACGTCGAGGCCGAACAGCGGCGCGATCAGCTCCCGCACGCTGTGGACGCTCTGCGTCGAGTCGTGGAGCGTGAGGTGCTCGGCCGCGGGGTCCCAGCGCGCCACCGTGGTGTGCGGCTCCATCGGGTTGTTGTGGTTGGCCGGCGTGGCGTAGGTGGCGTCGACGGTCGCGGACGCGTCCGCCAGGCCGGCCTCGACGTCGCCCTCCTCGCGTGTCGGTTGGGAACGCCGGGTTCACCTGCTCGGGCGCGTAGAGCTCCGGGTGATCGACGCGCAGCACGACATCGTGATCGTGCTGGTCATAGGCGACCTCCACCAGCTCGGCGGCCTCACGCGCCGCCTCCGCGCCGTCAGCGACGACCACCGCGACGAACTGACCGCGGAAGTAGACCTCCGGCGACTGCAGCACCCAGAACTCCTTGTCCTCGTCGGAGGCGAGGCGCTCGGCATTCTCGTGCGTGAGGATCGCGAGCACGCCTCCGACGGCAGCCGCGGCACCCGTGTCGATTGCGGTGACCGTGCCGCGCGCGATGGTGGCTTGCACGGGGTGCGCGTAGGCGGGGTCAGCGAATGGGTGCTCGGCGGCGTACGGCGCGGTGCCGGTGACCTTCGCCGGTCCGTCGCGTCGCTCCCGGTCGCCGCCGATCTCGCGCTGCGCGGCTACGGCCATGGCCTACCTCCGCTCGCCCAAATCGCGCAGAACGGCGACGATCGTGTTGCGCGCCAGCGGCACCTTGAACGCGTCCTCCTCGGTCGGCGCCGCGGCCTCAAGCTCCGCCTCGGCCGCTGCGCGAAACGCGTCCTCGGAGATCGGTCCACCGCGCAGGTGCGCTTCGGCCGTCTCGGCGCGCCAGGGCTTGTGGGCGACGCCACCGAGCGCGATCCGCACGTCCGCGACCTTGCCGTCGGCGACGTCGAGCAGGGCAGCGACGGACACGAGCGCAAACGCAAAGGAGGCACGATCTCGAACCTTGCGGTAGGTCGAGCGGCCGGCGACCGGCGGAAGGTCGACGGCGGTGATGAGCTCGCCATGGCTAAGCGTGGTGTCGCGCTCGGGCGCGTCGCCGGGGAGCCGGTGAAGCTGACCGATAGGAATGCTGCGGGAACCGTCTGGTCCCTGCACCTGCACCGCGGCGTCAAGCACTGCCATCGCCACCGCCATGTCGGACGGGTGCGTCGCGATGCAATGCTCGGAGGCGCCGAGGATCGCTAGCTCGCGGGAGTAGCCGCCGATCGCCGAGCAGCCGGAGCCGGGCGCGCGTTTGTTGCACGGCGTCGTCCGATCCTGGAAGTACACGCAGCGCGTGCGCTGCAGCAGGTTGCCAGCGGTGGTCGCCAAGTTGCGCAGCTGACCGGAGGCACCCGCCACCAGTGCTTCCGACAGGACGGGATAGCGCTCGCGGACGAGCGGGTGAGCTGACAGGTCGGAGTTGCGCACCGCGGCGCCGATGCGCACCACGCCGCCGTCTAGCTCCTCCACGGCGTCGAACGGCAGCCGTGTGACGTCGACGAGCAGCTCGGGCGAGACGATCCCGAGCTTCATGTGGTCGACGAGGTTGGTGCCCCCGCCGAGGAACGCCGCACCGGGCCGGTCAGCGACCAAAGCCACTGCGGCATCCGCGTCGGGCGGCCGCTCGAAGTCGAACGCCTTCATCGCTCTGCGGCCTGCTCGATCGCCGCGACGATGTTCACATAGGCGCCACAGCGGCAGAGGTTGCCGCTCATCCGTTCGCGGATCTCCTCCCGCGTGCGCGCAGGAGCAGACGCCACGTCCGTCGTGACGTGGCTCGGCCAGCCCGCCTCGAGCTCGGCCAGCATCCCGACCGCCGAGCAGATCTGACCTGGCGTGCAGTACCCACACTGAAAGCCGTCGTGGTCGAGGAAGGCGCGCTGCACCGGGTGCGGCTCTTCAGCCGAGCCCACCCCTGCAGCGGTCGTGATCTCCGCCCCGTCGTGCTGAACCGCGAACGCCAGACACGTCGTCACGCGCCGACCATTGAGCAGGACCGTGCACGAACCGCACTGACCATGGTCGCATCCCTTCTTCGGCGAGACCACCGCCAAGTGCTCGCGCAGCAGGTCGAGCAGCGTCACGCGCGTGTCCACGATCGCGGTCCGCTCCTCGCCGTCAACGGTCAACGTGATCGTGGCCTCCACGACTACGGCGGCTACCCCAATCCCCTGGCCGGCACACGTGGTGCACGGCAATTCCCCGCCCAAGCTTGCGGGGAGTCCTCGTCGAGCACGCGGTCATCGCTGGGCTCGTGAGCTTGGTCGCCGAGTGCGAGACCAGCGCTTCGGTTTGTCGGCGCCGGTCGCAGTCCTGCTCGTGGTCACGAGGTGGCTCAGTATGTACATCTGTATAGATAAATCTATACTTTCTGTTCAGGATGCAGAGACAAACGCTCGACCATGACGACGCAGCGTAGATGGCACGCCGACCAGCTACGCCGGCGATGTGGCGCCCGCCCGGGCGTACCGGTCGAGCGCCTCGCGTCGCGCTGCGGCGTGGTTGACGATCGGCCGGGGATAGTCACTCCCGATGACGCAACCTGCCTGCTTCTGGACGGCATCCGGCATCCTCCACGGCTCGGCCAGATATTCGTCAGGCACGTCACGGAGCTCGGGGAGGTAGCGGCGGACGTATTCGCGGCGCAGATCGAAGCGCTGCTGCTGGCGCGCTGGGTTGTAGAGCCGCCGGAACGCCGGTTGGGGGTCGACTCCGACCGAGGCGATCCATTGCCAGTTGCCGTTGTTGCTCGCTTCGTCGCCGTCGATCAGCAGGCGCATGAACCATCGCTCCCCCACCGCCAGTCGATGCCGAGATCCTTGGTCAGGAACGAGCCGACGACGAGCCGGGCCCGGTTGTGCATCCAACCTTCCGCGCGCAGCTGGCGCATCGCCGCGTCGACGAGCGGATACCCGGTGGCGCCTTCGCACCACGCCTCGAACCGTTTCTTCGCCCGGCTCCAGCGGATCGTCCCGCGGTAGCGAGGCTGGAACTCACGCCGGGCGTTGTCCGGGAAGTGCGCGAGCACGTGGGCGTAGAAGTCGCGCCAGCAGAGCTGGCGGCGGAAGGCGTCGGGCCCCGGCCCGTCGACCAACCGCTGCTCGAGCTCGCGGGGTGAGACGCATCCGAGGTGCAGGTAGGGGGAGAGGCGCGACGACCCGTCACTGCCCAGCTCATCGCACCCGCTTCCATATCCAGCGACCTGCTCGGACAGAAACCGCCGAATCATTTGCCGGCCCTGGCGCTCGCCGCCTCGTGCCGGGCTCGCGCACGTCTGCTCGAGTCCCAGTTCCTCGAGCGCCGGCAGTTTCGTCTCGGCCAGCCGCGGAGGTGCGGGAACCGAGGCCGGCGCCGGGAGCGCGCGCCGCCGGGGGACCCGGAGCCAGCCGCGGTAAAACGGGGTGAACACCCTGTATGGCCCACCCGCGGCGGTGCAAACGGTCGTGGGATCGTCGACGGCGAACAGGCCGGGCGCCGTCGCGACATCGACGTCGATCCGCCCGAGCGCCTGACGCACGGCCCGGTCGCGCTCCGTCGCGAACGGCCCCACGTCCTCGGTCCAAAAGACGATGTCCACCTCCAGCTCACGTGCGAGCCCAGGAAGCACGGCCTCGGGACGCCCACGGCGCAGCAAGAGCCTCCCGCCGCGACTGCGCAGCGCGTCGTCGAGATCGGCCAGGCATTCGAGGAGGAACTGCGTGCGTGAACCGGAGGCGTGTCGTCCGCGCAGCAGCCGCTGGTCGAGGCAGAACACCGGGACGACATGCTCGGCGGCCGCGAGCGCTCGATGCAGCGCGGGGTGGTCGTGGACGCGGAGGTCGCGCCGCACCCAGAGCAGCGCCGTCATCCGAGCAGACCCGCCACCGCCGCCCGGCGGTAGTCGAAGATCCGAGCGAGGTCGCGGCGGACGATCGCCATCCCCAGGAGCCACCCCACACGCCCAAGCGGGAGCGCGTACTCGATCCGGTCGTGCACGCGCGTGCCGCCGTCGATCCCGGTGAACTCGTGATAGTGCCGCCAGAGCCGGTATGGGCCGCGCAGCTGCCGGTCGACGAACCTCTGCTCCTCCCACAGCTCGATCAGCGACACCCAGCTCAGCGGGATGCCGTGCAGGCGCAGCCGATATTCGATCGTCGTGCCGCTGCGCATCTCGATCGGCCCGGGCGTGAGCAGGCCGAAGCTCAGCCACGGGGGTGTGATTAGCTCCAGATTCTCGGCTCTGGAGAAGAAGGCAAATACCTCCCACAGCGGCCGTCTCACAACCTGAACGCGCTCCAGCCGCTGGATCGTCACGATTCGATCAGACACCGACACAGGTCCCACAGCCGCCGGCGCTCTTGCGAGTCGTCATCGGACGCGCCCAGCAGGTAGTGGATGGGTCGGGGTCGGCGGTCGTGCCAGAACAGCCCGGAGCCCTCGAGCGCCTGCGGCGCACCACCCAGCCATACGATCGTGTCGGCGCCCTCCTCCGGGGTGCGGATGATGTAGCCGGTCAGCGCGCGGAACACCGGCAGCCATTCCCGGACGCCCTTGGCGTCGACCCAGCCGGGATGCATCGCGTGGACGACGACGCCTCGATCTTCGAGCTCCCTGGCCCACAGCTCGGTGATCACGACCTCCTCGCGCTTCGTGCGCGCGTACAGCTTCTTCTGGGAGTAGCGAGTCCGCTCCGACAGCAGGTCGTCGACGGGCAGGCTCTGACCGTACATCCCGCCGGAGCTGACGTTGATGACGCGCCCCGGCGCGCTGCGGGCGAGGAGCTCGCTGAGCCACGCGGTCAGCGCGAACGGGGCCAGCACGTGGGTGGCGAACATCAGCTCGTGTCCCTCGGGAGAACGCTTGCGCTCGTCCGGCATCGTTCCCGCGTTGTTGACCAGGACGTCGAGCCGTGGTTCCTCGGCGCACAGGCGCTCGGCGAACGCACGTAGCGCACGGGTGCTGCTGACGTCGCAAGCGAGCGGCCGCACGTCTGCGCCGGGGACCGCATCGACGATCTGCCGCGCCGCGTCGTCCGCGCGCTTGCGATCACGCGCCACGGGCCGCACGCTCGCGCCGAGCTGCGCGAAGCCCCGGCACGCGGCGAGACCGATCCCGGACGCCGCCCCCGTCACCAGCACGACCCGACGATCCATTCGCGGTGGGTCGGTGGGCCAGCCGGGAAGCCGTGATCGGACCCGCAGGCCGACGTCGCCGTATCCGAGGACAATGGTGCGATCGAGCAGAGTGTCGATCGCCGCTGCGAGGCTCATACCTCCAAGACGATACCCGAACAGCAATAGCGGAAAACTTCTACACTTTGTTTATGCCGGAGGGGTATGGGATAGGCGAGGTGGTGGGCCGGACCGGCATCGCCGAGGCGACCCTGCGGATGTGGGAACGTCGCTACGGCTTCCCCGCGCCGGAGCGGCTGGCGAGCGGCCACCGGCGCTACAGCGAGCGCGATATCGAGCTGGTCCGGACCGTGGCGGCCCGGCGGGCGGCCGGGTTGTCGCTGCCGGTGGCGATCGAGCGGGCGCGGACCGAGAGCGCTCACCCGGTGCCGTCGGTGTACGCGGCGCTCCGGCGCCGGCGGCCTGACCTCGAGCCGCGGACCCTGCTCAAGCCGATGATGCTCGCGCTCACCCACGCGATCGAGGACGAGGCGCTCGCCCGCGCCGAGCGCCTCGTCCTGTTCGGCTCCTTCCAGCGCCGGCGCTTCTATCGCCAGGCCGAGCCGCGCTGGCGCGAGCTGTCGCGTACCGCGGACACGGCGATCGTGTTTGCCGACTTCGACCGGCTGCGCGTGCCGCGCGGCCGGCCGGCTGAGGTTCCCGTCCCCCGCGAGCACCCGCTGAACCGGGAGTGGGCGCTCGTGTGCGAGGGGGAGGACTTCGCGCTGTGCCTGACTGGATGGGAGTCGCCCGAGAGCGCCGGGACCTCGGATGAGTGGCGGCGATTCGAGACGATCTGGAGCGTCGAGCCGGACGTGGTGCGCGAGGCGTCCCGAATCTGTGCCGCGATCGCCGCGGCCAGACGGCCCGCTCTGATCGATGCCGCCCGCTCCCGTCTGGAGGGGCCGCCCGCGCTCGCGCCGGAGTCGCAGCTTCGGCTGGCTGGAGCGGTCACCGCGCGGATGCTCTCGCACCTGTCCACGCAACTGATCCGCTCACGCGAAGGGGTCTCGGGTTCCGGCGCCTCGCGTCAGCTCGGTCAGCGCGTATGAGGCTCCGGCCAGGCCGAGCAGGCGGCGAAACCAGTTGGCGCCGCTCGCGATCTCCTCGGCCGACCACACGAGCAGGGCGAGCCGCGAGAGCAGCGTCGCGACGGCGTGCGCCGGGCCATCGGTCATCCGGGCGAGGGCACCGGCGGCTAGCGTGGCGATCAGCGGTCGGTTGGGGAACTGGAAGATCGGGAAGCGGCGCGGCACCGTCGTTCCTCACGTGCGGCGGATGCTTCGCGCAACCGCATCGTGGGCCGGTCCATCTCTTCGGCTGGGGCGCGCCATAAGCGTGGGGGCTGCCTCGCGAATGGCTCGGTCCGGGTCGTTGCGCGAGAGCGCCAGCTCGGTGAACGTCCGCATCCGGTGCTGGGTGCTGTCGAGGAATGCCCGGCGTTCGCGACCGCGAAGCAAGTGGAACCCGAGCCACACGATCGGATTGCGGATCGGCGCAACGCGGGAGACCGCGTGGACGCGGAACTCCACGCGGCCGTCGTCGAGCCACTTCCACACCTGCCAGTCCATCTGCCCCATCTCGACGTGTCCCTCGAGGGTCCGGTAGCTCCAGCCCCAGACGCGCGCTCGTCGGCCGCGGGGGCCGCGCGTCACCTCGTACACGTCTCCGACCCGCACGCCCACGAACAGACGCGCGATTGCGAGAGCTCTCAGCTCGAGGAGCATGTTCCGCTGCTCCAGCGGGACATCCGGGTCGTAGTAGGCGCGGACGATCGAGGGATCGGCGAACTCGTAGCCGCGCATCAGCCGCCGCGCGATCTGCCAGCTGCCCTCCTCGACCGGCATCCCGGGCGGCTCGGCGGACAACGGCTGGCAGCGGTCCGTGATCGTCCAACCCGTGGCCGGCGCGGCATCGGCCAGCGCCGCCAAATCGAAATTCAGCCGCTTGCGCTCGAGCTGCGCGAGCCTGCGCCGGATTCCGGGTGAGCCGAGCAGCGGCGAGGCGCTCACGACCGCTCGCTCTCGATCTCGATCCGCTCGGTCTCGAACTCGATCTCGATCCGCTCGGTGTCGATCTCGATCCCGCCCGTGATCCGTCCGCCGGCGAGGCGTGCGACGCGCTCCAGGAACGAGATCCACATGTGCGCCTGCACCTCCTTGGCCATGCGCAGCCGGTGGTAGAGCAGGTGCGCGAGACGGCTGCTGCTGCGCGCCCACGATTCGATCTCGAACACGAGCTCATCCCCCTCAGGGCGGACCCGAAACTCAATCTGGCCCGCCTCGAGGTGCCCGGAGAGCGTGGCCAGCCGGAAGCCGCACGGGCCCGTGGCGACGACGCGCACGGGCCCGTCCCAGGGACCGGGCATCCGCACGAGGTACTCGTCCCCGACGGCCAGCCGGCCCGATTCACCGTGGGTCAGCTGGAATCGCGCGAACTTCTTGGGGGCGGCGCGGTTGGGCTTTGACTGGATCCGCTGCATCAGCTCCTCGGCGGTCAGGGTGCTATCGCGCACCCGGGTCCGGTAAAAGCGGTGAAAGAGCGGCCCGCAGCCGGCTCCGTAACCCTGCACGTCCTCGGCAGGGAGGTCCGCCGGATAGCTCATGATCTCCGACAGCGACTCAGGGACCGGAGCCGCGGTTTCCCGGCGGCGCATCACGGTGGTGCGCCACATGTAGTCCCACGACGTGAGCGCGATGCCCGCGGGCCAGGTGACGGCGGTCAGCCAGCGGCGGGTCCGCGTCGGGCGCTTGGACGGCATGATCCTGAACATACCCAAGGAACGACTTAAACAACATGTTCAAGTTAGTGAGGCCGCGGGTAGCACCAGGTCATGACGCCGCCCCCGATCGACCTCGCCCGATGCTGAGCCGGCACCTCCACCGCGCCGGCTTGCGCGCGTGGCACATGCAGTGCCTCTCGCTCGGATCGGTCGGATTGTGCATCGGGCTGTGGATACGCGCCAAGACCGTCGATCAGGACGAGCGCGGCAACGCCGAGCGGCGGGCTCTGTTCGTGGGGCTGTGGCCGCCTACGATCTGGTTGATCGCTGATTCGCTCGAGCGGGCGCCGTAGAGCATGCCGTGACGCACGGGCGCAGCGCGCGCGGTTGGCCGTAAGGGCCATCCCCTGACCGGGCCGCGGCGGCAGTGCTTGTGCCCCCCTTCCCGTTAGCCTTTCCCGCCCGACGGAACAGGCATGGGTTGCCCGGGGGCGAATTGGGTCGGCCGCAACGCGAAGTTTTGCGTCCGCCAGTGCTGGCCAATTCGGTCTGACAGCGTCGCGGGGGCGAGCAGTTCGTTTGAGCCCCAAACCCATCCTGAGTTTTCGGGGTCGGGCGTCGCGCCGGCGTAATCGCCCCATGGACATGGCTCGCCTGGATCCAAAGCCTCACAGCGGTCGGGGGCGGCGCTGCTGGCGAGCGTGACCGCTCCTCCCATCTCGTCGGCGGGCGTGTCGGGACCGCGAAACTGCGCGCGGACGAGCGGCAGCTGCGCCGGACCGCCCACGTCGTAGTTGATCTCGGCGGAGTCGCCTCGCGATGTTGGCGAGATCGCGGCGTTGAACACCCAATTGCGAGGATCACTGATCGTGCCATGGCGCAGCAGCCTGAGCCGCCGGGGATCGAGCTCATACCAGTGCACCACCGAGCGGCCGTGTGGTCCGGCGACCGTTTGCTGGGCCCAGACCGCGTCCTCTACCCCCAGCGCCGGATCGGGCGCGGACACCGCCTGGGTGAGACGAGTGTCGCTGGTCTCGATCCTCCTCTCGGTGCCGGGCTGCGGAACCGGGGTCGGAAGCGTGTAGGTCGAGACGTCGATCGCGCCCTCGCGCCGCAGCCGTGGTGAGCCGGCGGGTCCTGTGAGCCTCCAGACGGTGATCTGACTGCCCCGCTTATCGGGTCGGCCGCAGAACGCCTCGGGCTCGCTTTCGCTGGTTCCCTCGTCAATGCAGTCGGCGGAGATCACATAGCCGGTGTCCGACGGGACCGCGGGGTTGACCGGAACCAGGGTGAACGCCGGCCGGCCGTCAGCCTGGCGAAACGGCGCCCGCTGTCCCCCGAAGCTTGAAATCTTCGGCCGAGCGCACGATTGGTTTGCCGGTTTGGCGATCACCCACAGGCGACTGAACAGGACACGGCGCTCCGACAGGTCGGCTGCGTTTGTGCCGATGTAGATATCGCCGCGGCTGTATCCGAGCTTGGGGAAGTCGTCAAACAGCTTGCCGGTATCAATCGCGATCCTGCACCAACCCCGGTCGAGGTTCGCTGGATCGCCCGTCTTGGACCACGCGAATAGCAGCTCGTCTCTGATGACATTTTCGTGAAGCGCCATCACGTAATACCATCGGTTAGCGCCGCCATCCCAGACAACCTGCGGATCTTGTATCTCGGCCGTGTTTGGCTCGTGCCAGAAGGCATACGCATCCCGAGCTGCCACCTGGCGAAGAGTGCGCCGATCAAACAGGGCCAAGCGAACGTTTACGGTCTCGAGGTAATGTCGCGAGCCGACCGCCCCAGTGGTATCCGGCGAGCCGGCGAGCTCCTCGTTGTCGATCGCCGCCAGACCCGGACGGTTCAGGTCTGAGGACAGCAGCACGTGCCCGGCGACGACGTTCGACGCGACCGACACGCCGGCGACAATCAAACCGCCAGCCAGCGCGATGCACAACATGAGCAACCCCAGCCAGCCCTTCAGGACGCTTCGCAGCATCGTCTCCTCGCCATAGCTACCGAACCTCCAGCACCGTCGGACACTTCGAATCGGGCGCCAATAGGGTGAAACCGGACCGGTGCATGTGACCATCCGCGGCGCGACTCGGTGAGGGACCGCGTCATCGCCTCGACTGCGTGAGCATTGCTCCTCCTCCCGGTAATCCGCCGCTGATGATCACCGCCCCAAAACCGAAGCACAACCGGGACAACCCTATACAGACCCCCATAATTTGGGTGCTGCCATTTCGGCGGGTTCCGTTCAGGGCTTCTGCCGCCGGGGTCTGACGTTAGTCCGCTGACGGACGTTGATCTTTTGGGCACGTCCGCCTGCCGCCCCACAGGTAGACGCAGAGCTCAACGACGCAGCGCGCCGCGCGCCTGTGAGCAACCGGGCGTCGTGTGCGAGTGCGGCCGACGCCGACCGCACTGATGCCGCCGCCTCTGTCCCCCGATCGGTGGACCCGACGATCAACCGGCGCAACCTCCACTCGGCCGATTGTCCCGTGACCGGTTTGGCGCGATCTTCTGTCTGCGCCCAAAAAGTCCGGCGCGCATCGACTCCGTCGAACAAATCCTTCCAGAAAAGGAGCCGTCATGACTAAGTTGTCCAAACTCATCGCCCCGGTGCTCGGGGCAGGCGTGGCCGCTACCATCGCCATTTCCGCGCTGGGTGGATCGCCAGCGCACGCCGCGCACTCGCAGTCCACACGCACCACCGCATCTGCCACCACCACCACGAGCTGGCGGAGCCCGGACGTCCCCGGGCTGTGGTCGATTCACCTTCCCAAGATGGTCTGCCCGACCAGCCACCCCTACACGCTCAACCAGCAGTTCAACGGCGGAAGCGGATTCCGTCTCAGCCCCGGTATCGAGATCACGGATTACCAGCGAGGCCTCGACGTCGTCGCCCTCTCCAATCTTCGGATCCCCTTCGAGAAGGGACAGGAGAAGGGACACATCCGAACGGGCATCAGCGGCGACAGGGACGTCATCCTGAACTCGGCCACGAACTGGGCATGGTCGACGACCAAATTCACCGTAGTCCTGCACTGCACGTCGGATGCCGAGCAGGGAATCTTTGATAGGCAGTATGACTCGTGATGCGTGATGCGTGAATCGCGCTCGCTGCGGGTGTGTCCCCTCGCCGGGGGACACACCCGCGTCTTGTCCCGCTCCCCGCCTGCGCCAGTGACGTCGTGTCCGAATGGCCGCCGCCCAGGCTGAGAGCTCGCCTGCCCAGCGTTTACCGAGAACGCTCGATCTCGTCGAGATGGTCGACGTTCGCGACGTCGTCGTCCTCGGCGCTCGCCCCGCTCGAGAACCACGCCTCGAGGATCTCCTCGAGCTCGGCCTCAGACGTCGCGCGCAGGCTGAGCGCGAGCACGTTGGCGTCGTTCCACCGGCGCGCACCCTCGGCGGTCTGCGCATCGCCGCATAGAGCTGCGCGGACGCCGGGCACCTTGTTGGCCGCGATCGAGGCGCCCGTGCCCGTCCAGCACGCGACGACGGCCTGATCGGCTCGCCCCTCGGCGACGTCGCGCGCCGCCGCCTCGCTGGCCCACGCCCAGTCGGGCCGCTCCCCATCGACATACGCGCCGTGCAGAACGGTCTCGTGGCCGCGACCGCGGAGGAGCTCAGGCACCGCCTCGGCGACGCCGGTGAGTTCGTCGGCAGCGACGGCTATGCGCATGTCGGGAGGTCAGACGGCTGCGATCGCCGGCTCGGGCTCGACGAGCTTCTCGGACTCCAACGCCTCGTCCGCTTCGCAGCGGGCCCCGAGCCATTGACGTCCGTACGCGCGCATGTCCTCGATGATCGGCACCAGCGCGCGGCCCTTCTCGGTCAGCGCGTACTCGACGCGCGGCGGGACCTCGGGGAACGTCTGACGCTCGACGATGCCCTCCTCCTCGAGCGCGCGCAGCCGGAGGGAGAGCGTCCGCGGGCTTATCCCGTGCAGCGAGCGCTCGAGCTCGCAGAACCGGGAGCGCCCCTCGGCAAGGTCACGGATAACCAGCAGCGTCCACTTGCCGCACACGATCTCGGCCGTTGCGCAGACCGGACATGTGTCGTTTGAAACCATCTACAAGCCGATTCTAGCGCAATGCTTCACCAACTGAAGCGAGCGCTGCGCGGCGCTTGACCCAAGCGCTAAGGCCGCCGGCCGTGGCGTGGCGGCCCGGGCGGCGGCGAGGGTCGACGTGGCGGCGCGGTGCCCGACAGCGCCGCCTCGACCTGCGGGAGCAGCCGTGAGAGCGCGTCGACCTCGGGCCGCGGAAGATCGCCCAGGAGCGTGGCGATCCGTCCCCGCAAATGCGCCTCCGCTGAGTGAAACGTCTGCGCGCCCGTTGCCGAGAGGGCCAGCGCGAGGCGGCGGCGGTCGTCGGCAAGCGTTCGCCGCTCGAGCATGCCGGCGTCGGCGAGTCCGGCCAGGAGCTGCGACACCGCCGGGCCTGAGACGCCGGTGCGCCTGGCGAGCTCGGAACCGGAAACCCCCTCACGCTCGATCGCCCGAAGCGCCAGGTACTGCGGCACGGTGAGCGGCGGATCGTGACCGGCGAGCAGCCGCTCGATCCAGCGTGTGGCCAGCGGCGCGACCGCCACCAGCGCCTCCGCAGCATCCAGGGCCTTGCGGTGCACACCGGGCAACTGATAAGGCTACCTTAACTAATAACCATGCTTATCGCCCACATCATTGTTGCAGTCATCCCGGCGGCAGCCGCCGGCGTCCTCGGCGCCACCGTGCTTCTCTGGCCAGCCCTATGAGGTCTAGGCGACGTCGCGAAGCTTTTGTGCTTCAGCCAGCGACTGCAGCTTCTTCAAAGACTGGTTCTCGATCTGGCGGATCCGCTCGCGCGTGACGTTGAACGTCCGCCCGACCTCGTCTAGCGTCCGCGGGTGCTCGCCACCGAGCCCGTACCGCAGCTCCAGCACGCGGCGCTCACGATAGGAGAGATTCTCGAGCGCCTCGCGCAGCGCCTCCTTGGTGAGGATCTCCGCGGCCCGCTCGTACGGCGACTCGGCGCGCTCATCGGCGATGAACTGGCCAAACTCGGACTCCTCCTCGTCACCGACGGGCTTCTCGAGCGACACCGGCGCCTGCGCCGAGCGCTTGATCGACTCGACCTCCTCGGGCTCGATCCCCGTGACCTCGGCGATCTCCTCGGCGGTCGGCTCACGCCCGAGCTCGGTCACGAGCTTGCGCTCGGCCCGCCCGATCTTGTTCAGCTTCTCGACCACGTGGACGGGAATGCGGATGGTACGCGCCTTATCCGCGAGCGCGCGGGCGATCGCCTGGCGGATCCACCAGGTCGCGTAGGTCGAGAACTTGAACCCCTTGCGGTAGTCGAACTTCTCCGCGGCGCGAACCAGGCCCAGGGTCCCCTCCTGGATCAGGTCGAGAAACGGGAGCCCCTGGTTGCGGTAGTTCTTCGCGATCGAGACCACCAGACGGAGGTTGGACTCGACCATCTTCTGCTTGGCGTCGAGGTCGCCGCGCTCGATGCGCTTGGCGAGGTCGACCTCTTCCTGAGCGGTGAGCAGACGGACCTTGCCGATGTCCTTCAGGAACAGCTGAAGGGAGTCGGTGGTCATGTCCGGCTTGAGGTCGAGCGCCGTCTTCGGCTTGCGCCGGCCCCGCTTGTCCGGAGCGCGTTCTACCTCCGCCGCCGCCAGAGCCGGGTCGACCTCCTCCACGAGCTCAATCTCAGCTCGCTCCAGGAAGCCGTGCAGCTCCTCGACGTCCGCCTCATCGAGATCGAGCTCGGAGACCGCGCCGGCGATCTCGGCGTATGTGAGGACGCCGAGCTGCTGTCCACGTGTGACGAGCACCTTGATCTCTTCGAGTTCCTGCAGGTCGGCTACTGACATCTCATCCCGTTTCCGTCGTTCTCATGTCCAATCTGAACGCCTAACGGCGCTTGGGATCACATGCGGGGGCGCTCAGGATCAAAAGCGGGCGTCACCCATACAGGGCGTACGCCCGCTACTCAAACATATGCCGCGAGTATAGGCGCTATATTTTTTGAAGTCAAAATCATCTGGCGAGCGTCTCGACCCACGATCGTAGACGCGTCAGAGGCGGGTTTGGCGGGTCGACGCCACACCATCGCTTCTAATACGGAGAAACCGCCCTTGTCGTTTCAAGTTTCGGCCCAAATTGCTGGTCGATCAGCGGCGAGCGATGATGTCGACGCCATGGCCGAGCACCCTGAGGTTCTCAGCTCTCTTCCGCACCGCCGGCCTCACCGCCGGCGCGCGGGCACCCCGCAACACCCTCCACGCCTCCCGCGCCCGTAGTCCCGACACCGGGCCAAGGCCGCGCCCAAGTTTGATATACCTCCGCGCCGTTCACGCCGAGCGGCCATCCGTCCGCGGATGGCCGGCGGGGGACCCACTTGCGGCCCACCAGGTCGCAGGGGCGAATCGGTTCTGCAAGGGACCGTAGCGCCACACACAGCGCGAGCCCGTCAGCTCACCCCGTAGGCGCAAATTCAACAGAAGGGACCGGGCTCATCGTGACCCGACGCCTCGATGCCCATGCGCTCGCAGTCCTCGCCACGGCAGCAGTTGCGCTGTCGGCCCCAGCGCTGGGCTCGGCGTCATCGGGCGGGGGTGGCCTCCAAGGGAGCGTGTCCACGACCCCGACGAAGAACACCAAGACGCTCGTCCAGTCCGCCGGCGGCAGCATCACCGCCAGCGGCAGCGGGGTCACGATCGCCAGCCAGTCCTCGGGCTTCTTGCGCGGCCAGGTTCGGTTCACCGGCGCGATCCCAAGCGCCGATGCGGGAGCAGTGGTCGAGATCGAACGCCTGGGACACCAGACCGGCTGGAAGTGGGCGCCGACCGCACACGCGAGGGCGGCCCGAAACGGCTCGTTCACGATGATCTGGCGCGCGAACCACATCGGCCGCTTCGCGATCCGGGCCGTGATCACGAGTCCCGGCGCCCCGGATGCCGCGGCCGTCTCGCCGACCGTGACCACGACCGTTTACAGGCTGTCGCTGGCGACCCTCTTTGGACCCGGCCTTTGGGGCAACGGCACCGCCTGCGGCGAGGTGCTGAAGCGGACGATGATCGGGGTGGCCAATCGCACGCTCAAATGCGGCACCCCGGTCGCGATCTACTACCACGGCCGGACCATGGTGGTGCCCGTGATCGACCGCGGCCCGTACGCCAACGGCGCGGACTGGGACCTGACGATGGCAACGGCCGCAGCCCTCGGAATGGACGGGACCGACACGATCGGCGCGGTGTCGCTGCCGCCCGAGCCGTCCTGGCTCGCTCCTCAGCTGACCGGCTGAGGGTCCGCGCCCGGCGGCGTCTCGTCTCCCGGGCGCGCCGGCATCGGATCCCCCGGGCGCACCCCGCCCAGCTGGATCCCGCTCGCCTGGGCGGCGAACTTGGCCACCTCTGCGGCCTCGATCATCCCGGCCGCGTCGTCGGCATCCTCCCCGAGCACCGCGATCCCGATGTCGACCGCCAAGGGAGCACCGCGCCACGAAGGCAGCGCGCTCACGGCGGAGTCGACCCGCGCCGCCAACGCGGAAGCTCCCCTTCGCTCGGTGTGGCGCGCGATCACCCACACGCGGGCCTCGCCCTCGGCCACCAGGATGTCCTGCCGACTCGTCACCTCCCCCACCGCTCGCGCAAACCGCTCGAATATCGCCGCCGCCTCGCCCGCGGGCGAGGCGGCCACCAGTCGATCGATGTCCTCGAGCTCGATCAGCAGCAGCGACAGAGGCGCGCCGGTCCGCGTGCACCGGCCGATCTCCTCCTCGAGCGCCCCCGGCCAGTGCCCGCCCGACACCACCGCGCGGAGCGTCGCGGCCCGGGCCACCTCGCCGACCAGCGCCAGCCGCTCGGCCACCGCGGCCACGGCGTCCGCGTCGGCGCCGCCGAGTTCCGCTCGCACGGCGCTCCAGATGACTGCCGCCAGCGCGTCCACCGAACGCGCGGCCGCCTCCGCGTCACGCGCGCCCACGAGGTCCCCGGCGCGTGAGGCCAACGGCTCGAGCTCTCCACCGGCCTCGATCCGGCGAAGCGCGGCCTCGTCCATCAGTCCCCGTACGAGCGCCTCGCACAGCCGCGGCGCCTCCTGCGCGAAATCCGCGCCCGCCGGAATCATCTCGCTCGCTCGCTCGAGCGGCACCTGCTCGACGAGCGCGATCAGCCAACCCTTTGCTAGCTCCTCCCCGCGCCCGAGCAGGCCCTCGATCGGGGCATCGCCCACCGCTCTGGCCGGCCGGCGCCGTGGTGGAGATCGGCGCATTGCCGGTGCTTCTATCACGCGGACCGGTCGCGGACCTGGTCCGCCCGCCCGGCCAGCGACAATGTATTCCGATGCCCTCGGCTCTGATCACGATCGCCCAGGCTCGGGACTTGGTCCTGCAATCCACCCGGCCGCTGGCAGCCCCCGAACTGATCGAGGTCGATCACGCCCTCGACCGCGTGCTGGCACAGGACGTCGCCGCGGCGGGCGACGTCCCCCCATTTCCGTGCTCGGCGATGGACGGTTACGCGGTCACAGCCGGACCGGCCGGACGAGTCCTGACCGTGTTCGGGGAGTCGCGCGCCGGCGCGCCGTCCGAGCGGCCCGTCGAGAACGGTCAGGCCACTCGGATCTCGACGGGCGCGGCGATCCCTCCCGGCGCGAGCGCGGTGATTCCCCAAGAGAACGTCGAGGTGCGCGACGGGACCATCACGACCGAGGCGCCGGTGCGGGAGGGCGAGAACGTCCGCCACGCCGGCGAGGACATCCCCGCCGGCGCGACCGTACTCGCCGCCGGCTCGCGGCTGCGGGCGGCCGAACTGGGAGCGGCGGTCGCCTCCGGGCTCGGACGGGTGCTCGTCGCCCGCCGCCCACGCGTCCAGGTCCTCTGCACGGGCGATGAGCTACGACCCCCGGGGGAGCCGCTCGGTCCGGGAGAGATCCACAACTCGAACGCGCTGATGCTCGTCGCACTCGCCGCGCGATGCGGCGCGGTCGCCCCCGCCGCGGGACGACTCCCCGACGACCGCGCCGCAACCGTGGAGGCGCTCGCAGCCGCGCTGGACCACGCCGACGTCACGATCGTCTCGGGTGGGGTGTCGGTCGGACCGCACGACCACGTCAAGCCGGCGCTCGCGCAACTCAATGTGGAGGAGGTGTTCTGGGGCGTGTCGCTTCAGCCCGGGAAGCCCACCTGGTTCGGCGTCAGAGACGACAGGCTGGTGTTCGGCCTTCCAGGCAATCCGGTCTCGGCGTTCGTGACGTTCTCGCTGTTCGCGAGCCACGCGCTGGCGGCGCTTCAGGGGGCAACCGTTGCGCCCGCCCTCGAGCCCGAGGCCGCGCTGGCCATGGCCATCCGCCGTCACGACCGCGAGCAGGCGGTCCGCGTCAAGCTCGAGCGTCGCGACGGCGCCGTGGTCGCGGTTCCGAATGGTCCCCAGGGCTCGCACATCATCACCTCGCTGCTCGGCGCCGATGCCCTGGCGCTGATCCCTCCGGGCAGCGGCGAGATGCCGGCGGGGGCATCGGTGGCGCTCGAGCCCCTTCCCGGCTGAGGCGCGGCGCTCGCCCCCCGGCCGAGGAGTCGAGTCAACCCGGCAAACCTCGCACAGCGCCGACCCAAAAAGGGCAGAATGCCGACGGTGGCTGCACTCCTCGGCCTGATCCTCGCGTTCGTGGCGCTCGTCGCGGCGAGGCGCCACCGGCGCAACCGCCTTCCCGCGCGGGCGGTGATCATCTCGACCCCTCGATCGACGGTGCTCGCCGGCGACGGCGCGGTCCGCTCGGTTCAGCGCGCCGAGCTGACGATGGCTCGCGCGGACCTGGATCCGCTGTGGACGCCGGAGAACCTCGAGAACCTGGCCCGCACCTACTGGCGGTTCCTCTCCCGCGTGACGCTCGGTCTGACCCGGGTCGTGTACGGCGAGGACGAGCGCTCGGTGGTGCTGCTCGCCAAGCCGCTGACCCTGCTGCGCTTCGAAGCGCCCGAGTACGAGCTGCGCGGCGACCACGGCGGGGTTCGCTGGCGGATCCGGGACGGGCTGCTGGTCGCGAAGGCGGGGCGAGGCTGCGGCGTGCTGGCGATCGACGTGCGCCGCCCGCCGCCGGTCGACGGCGGCGAACTGGTGACGGTGGAGATAGAACTCGAGGTCGCGAACTTCTATCCGTCGATCGCCGCCGGCTTCAGCATGCCGGTGTACGAGGCCACCCAATCGATGATCCACGTCCTCGTCACCCACGCCTTCCTGCGCTCCCTGGCCACGCTCGACCTCGCGAAGTCGAAGGTCGCGACCCTCGCGGCTCAGCCGTAGCGAACGCCGGTCAACGCCCGGAGCTTGGCCCGGTCGTGACGCGCGGACACCCGCCGTACGGTTCCCGAGCGCGAGCGCATCGACAGCGACTCCGTGGTGGCGCCCCGGTCCCCCTGGTAGCGCACGCCCTGCAGCACGTCGCCGTCGGTCACCCCTGTGGCCGCGAAGAACACGTCCTCACCGGCAACCAGGTCATCGCAAGTTAGGACCTTGCCCAGGTCGTAGCCGGCGTCGATCGCCGCCTGCCGCTCCGCGTCATCCCGCGGCCACAAGCGCCCGAGGAGCTCGCCACCGATGCACTTGATCGCCGCCGCCGAGATCACGCCCTCGGGCGTGCCCCCGATCCCCCACAGCAGATCCACGGGAGAGTTCTCGCTCACCGCGAGCAGCGCGGCCGAGACGTCTCCGTCGAGGATCAGGCGTACCCGCGCACCGGCCTCGCGCACCTCCGCCATGGCGGCGTGGTGGCGCTCGCGGTCGAGCATGACGACCATCACGTCGCGGATGTCGATCCGCTTGCGATCCGCCACGAGCGCGAGCGTCTCCGGCAGCGGCCGGTCGAGATCGAGCAGATCGGCGATCTCGGGACCGCCGGCGATCTTCTCCATATACACGCAAGGGCCGGGGTCGAACATCGTCCCGCGTTCGCCCAGCGCGATCACCGCGATCGCGCTCGGCATGCCGAGCGCGGTCAGCCGCGTGCCCTCGAGCGGGTCCACGGCGACGTCGACCTCGGGCGGGCTCCCGTCGCCGACCCGCTCCCCGTTGTAGAGCATCGGGGCCCGATCCTTCTCCCCCTCGCCAATCACGACCACCCCGTCCATCGACACCGAGTCGAGCATCTGGCGCATCGCGTCGACCGCCGCCTGGTCAGCCCCTTCCTTGTCCCCCCGTCCGACCATCCGGGCGGCCGCCAGCGCGGCGGCCTCGGTGACGCGGACCAGCTCGAGCGCCAGGTTTCGATCCGGTCGTTGACTGACGTGCTGCTCGCTCAAAGTCGCCCTCGAAAGCCCGCCACAACTAAACCACTCAAAGGACGCCGGGGGGTTTTCGCCGCGCCGCGCTCTCCTGCGAGCGCCACACCGAGCCTACCAAGATCAGCACCCCACCGAGCAGCGCCAGCCACCACCCCACCCCGACGCTGATCTCGCCGGAGGGGGACCCGGGCGGGTCGATCACGCCCAGGAAGATCGTGAGGGTCAACGCGACCAGCGAGGTGACCGCCGTCAGCTCGCCCCGCGGCCACGAGAGAGCGTGACCGCGCACGATGATGTAGGCGAGGATCACGGGCGCCAGCGCGGTGATCAGCAGCAGGTAGCGCGCGAAGCCCAGCGCGGCCCAGCCGCTGCAGCCGGTGTGCGGCCCGTGACAGCTCCTCAGCACCGCGTTCTGGTTGCCGAGGTCGAACCAGACCAGAAACACCGACACGCCGAGCACGATGCCGCCGCCCACGGCGATGAGCTCCCCACGGTCGAGCTCGGCGAATTGCATGGCGGGACCGTACCCCCTCGAGCTGCAACCACTCCGGCTGCTAGGTTCGGTGGAGGTGCCCCGCGAAACAGGTGAACGCCCCGGGCCGGGGGTCGAGCTCCGCGAGCTACGCCCGAAACCGCGGGAGGTAACGGTCGGTGAGCTGCTGGGCTCGCTCGAGCTCGCCCGGTTCGCCGGCCCGGAGCGTCCATACACGATCGCCAACTTCGTCGCGAGCGTGGACGGCCGCGCGACGTTCCAAGGTCGTTCTGGCCCGCTCGGAAGCGACGTCGGCGACCGCTCCCTGTTCCACGGCCTGCGGGAGATCGCCGACGCCGTGCTGGTCGGCTCGCGCACGCTCGGCACCGAGCGATACGGTCGGATGACCCGAGATCCCGAACGCCGTCAGCGGCGCGTCGCGGCGGGCCTTTCCCCCGAGCCGCTCGCTGTCACCGTAACGCGTAGCGGTGAGCTGCCGCAGGACATCCCGTTGTTCGAGGAACCGGAGGCCCGCATCGCGGTCTTTGCCCAAACCGCGGTGGACACGTCGCGCACCGCCGCGAACGTACAGGTACACCGCCTCGACCCGGGCGAAATGACGATGACGACCGCCCTCCGGCGGCTCCGGGTCGACCACGGCGTACGGGTGCTGCTATGCGAGGGCGGCCCCACGATCTTCGGCGCGCTGGTCGAGGAGAACCTGGTCGACGAGCTGTTCCTGACCGTCGCACCGAACCTGGCCGGCGGCGGGACGGCCCCGACGATCACCAGCGGGCCGGGGCTGGCCGAGCTGCGCGAGGTCACGCTCTCGTGGGCGCTGGAACGCGCCGGCACGCTGTTCCTGCGCTACCGGTTCGTTTGATGAACCGCCGCGCCTTCCCCGGAGTTTCGTTTTGGTTCATCTCCGAGATGGAACAATGAGGCGAATGGGCTTCCCGATACCAGCGTCGGCGTCCGCAGCGGCTGCGGATACCGTCGAAGCGCTGCGGGAGGGACGCGACCGGACGCTGGCCCTGGTGGCGTCGGTGTCCGACGCCGATCTCGAGCGTGTGCACTCGACGTTGATGAGCCCGCTGGTCTGGGATCTCGGTCACATCGCAGCCTTCGAGGACCTGTGGCTCGTTCACCGCTACGGTCAAAAACCGCTCCTGCGGGAAGACCTCGCCGACACCTACGACGCCTTCGAGACCCCACGCGCCAAACGCGGCGAGCTCGAGTTCCTGAGGCCACACCAAGCGCGCGAGTACATGGCCGAGGTCCGCGAGCGAACGCTGGCGGTGATCGACGAGCGCGGGCTCGCCGACGTGCACGAGATGGTCCTGCGCCACGAGCACCAACACAACGAGACGATGCTGCAGACGCTCGAGCTGGCCTGCCTGCGCGACTACGAGCCGCCCGGGCGCACCGCGCTGCCGCCCTCACCATCTCCAGCCTCCACCGGGCTGGAGATGGTGCAGATCCCTGCCGGGGAGTGCACGATCGGCGCCCCGCACGGGGGATTCGCCTACGACAACGAGCGGCCGCGCCACCGCACCGACGTCCGTGGCTTTCTGATCGGCGTGACCCCGATCGCGAACGCCACGTACCTCACGTTCGTCGAGGGCGGCGGCTACGAGCGACGCGAGTGGTGGACCGACGAGGGCTGGGCGTGGAAGGAGCAGTACGACATCACACGACCCGAACAGTGGACGGCGGACGGGGTCGCCGAGTGGCGCCTCGGAGTGCTCGTGCCACTCGACCCCCACCGGCCCGTCGCCCACGTTTCCTGGTTCGAGGCCGACGCCTTCGCGCGCGCCCACGGGGCCCGCTTGCCGACGGAGGTCGAGTGGGAGAAGGCGGCGACCTGGGATCAGGGACGGGGAGCGGCCCGGCTCTACCCGTGGGGCTATCAGCCGCCGGTTCCCGGCGTGCACGCCAACATCGACCAGCTGGGCGGGGGCACCGCGCCGGCCGGCGCCTACCCCGCGGGCCGCTCCCCGTACGGATGTCTGGGGATGATCGGCGACCTGTGGGAGTGGACCTCGAGCGATTTCACCGGTTATCCGGGGTTTCTCCCCTACCCCTACAGGGAGTACTCCGAGGTGTTCTTCGGCCCCGACCACAAGGTCCTTCGCGGCGGGTCGTGGGCCACGCGCGCGCGTGTGATCACCGCCGCCTTCCGCAACTGGGACTTCCCACAGCGGCGCCAGATCTTCAGCGGAATCCGGATCGCGAGGGATGTGTAGATGACCACGCTGCTGCACACGGAAGCCATCCGCATCGAGTCGTGGCTGTCCGAGGCCGAGGAGCGCTCGCTCGCCTATGACGTTCTCGACGGCCTCACCCGGCCGTTCAAGGAGCTGCCGCCCAAGCACTTCTACGACGCCCGCGGCTCGGAGCTGTTCGAGCGGATCTGCGAGCTCCCCGAGTACTACCCGACCCGCGCCGAGCGCCACCTCCTGCGCGAGCGCGCCCGCGACATCGTCGAGGCGACCGGCGCGGGCGAGCTCGTCGAGCTCGGGTCGGGGAGCGCCGACAAGGCTCGGATCCTGCTCGACGCGATGGCCGGCGCCGGCACGCTGCGGCGCTACGTCCCGTTCGACGTGTCAGAGACGGTCGTGCGCGATGCCGCGCAGCAGCTGACCCACGAATATGACGGGCTTCAGGTCCATGGCGTGGTGGGCGACTTCGAGCGCCATCTGGACCGCATCCCGGACGGCGACGCTCCCGCCCGGATCGTCGCGCTGCTCGGCGGCACGATCGGCAACTTTCCGCCGGGAACGCGCCGGCGCCTGCTGCGCCGGATCGGCTCGCTACTCGAGCCCGAGGACCGCTTGCTGCTCGGCACCGACCTCGTCAAGGACCCGGCGGTGATCGAAGCCGCGTACGACGACTCGCAGGGGATCACGGCCGAGTTCAACCGTAACGTGCTGCACGTCATCAACCGGGAGCTCGGCGCGGACTTCACGCCCGAGGCGTTCGATCACGTGGCGTTCTTCGATCGCCGGCACGAGTGGATCGAGATGCGGCTCCGCGCCCGCCGGCCGGTGAGCGTGCTGATCTCCGGCCTCGGCCTGCGGGTCGAGTTCGCCGCCGGCGAGGAGCTGCGCACGGAGATCAGCGCGAAGTTCACCCGCGCCCGGCTCGAGGCCGACTACGAGGCCGCCGGACTCGAGCTCGATCGCTGGTACGCCGACGGGGACGGCCTGTTCGCCCTGTCGCTGGCCGCACGCTCCTAGCCGCGCGAGAGATCGCGGAAACCGAGCTCACATTCGCGCTCGCGTAGGATCCATAGAAGATGTCAGCGCTCGCCGAGCTGTACACGATTCCGCAGGATCACCTCGACTTCCGCGAGACGATCCGGCAGATCGCGGGCGAGCGGATCGCGCCGCGGGCGGCGGAGATCGACGAGCGCGCCGAGTACCCCCACGACCTGCGCCGCCTGCTCTCGGACCAGGACATCCTGGGGCTTCCGTTCGAGATCGAGTACGGCGGGACGGGCACCGGAGAGCTGATGCTGAACATCGCGATCGAGGAGATCGCGAAGGCGTGTGCCTCGACCGCGCTGATCCTGATGATCCAGGACCTGGGGACGCTGCCGATCAAGCTGTTCGGAACGGAGGAGCAGAAGCAGCGGTTCCTCCCCCGTTGCGCGACCGGGGAATGGTCGCCGGCGTTCGCGCTTTCCGAGCCGGACGCCGGATCGGACCCGGGCGGGATGCTGACCCGCGCGGTGCCCGAGGACGAGGAGTGGGTGATCGACGGCACCAAGAACTGGATCACGAACCTCGGGATCGCGGACTTCTATGTGGTGTTCGCGGTCACCGACCCCCGGGCCGGCCACGCGCGCGGGATCACGGCGTTCATCGTCGAGGCCGACCGGCCCGGGTTCAGCGTGGGCAAGCTCGAGCACAAGCTGGGCATCCGGGGATCACCGACCGGCCAGCCGATCTTCGATGGCGTGCGCATACCCCACGACAACGTCATCGGGGAGGTCGGCGAGGGGTTCAAGGTCGCCATGGCGACGCTCGACCGCTCGCGCCTCGGCGTCGCCGCGCAGGCGCTCGGCATCGCCCAGGGAGCGACCGACTACGCCGCCGCGTACGCGGGCGAGCGCAAACAATTTGGTAAGCCGATCAACGCTTTTCAAGGGATCCAGTTCAAGCTCGCCGACATGGAGACCCAATGCGCCGCCGCCCGCGAGCTGCTCTACCAGGCGTCCGCGAAGGTCGATCGGGGGGACCCGGACATCGGCAAGTTCTCGGCCATGGCGAAGCTGTTCTGCTCCGATGTGGCGATGAACGTCACGGTCGAAGCGGTGCAGGTGCTGGGCGGCTACGGCTACGTCAAGGAGTACCCGGTCGAGCGGATGATGCGCGACGCGAAGATCACCCAGATCTACGAGGGCACGAACGAGATCCAGCGCCTCGTGATCGCGCGGACGATGCGGTAGCGAAATGGCCGGCCAGCCCCCCACCCCCCGTCGCATCCTCCTCTCGGCGCTGGCGGCGCTCACGGTCGGGCTCGGTGCGGTCAGCCTGATCGCGGGCTTCAGCGACTCGTTCCCGTTGCGGCTCCTTCAGGGCGTCGCCGTGTTCGGCGCTGGCGCGGTGATCATCGGCAGCGCCGTGGTGTTGGCCATGCTCCGCCTGGCCGGGTGGAAGGACCCCGAGTCCGAGGAGGACTTCGAGGCCATCGTGCAGCGGGCCGAGCGCCTGGCGTCCGAGGGATCGTGGGGTGACGTCGAGGACTACGAGGGCGAGGACACCTCCGAGGACGAGGACCTCTTTGACCCGAGCAACGACGAGGACTTCCGGACGCTCGTTCGCGCGGCGATCGACGATCTCCCGCTCGAGTTCCATCGCGCCCTCGAGCACGTGGCGGTGGTCGTCTCCGACGGGGGGCGCCACCGCCGGGCGTACGGCCTGTATCAGGGCGACACCGTGGCCCACGATTACTTCCATGACCGCATCGTGATCTTCCGCGACACGCTGGTGCGCGACTTCGGGCATGACCCCGAGCTGCTCAAGGCCCAGGTCACCCGGACACTGCGCCACGAGCTCGCCCACCACTTGGGGTGGGACGAGAAGGGCGTGCGGCGGCTAGGGTTATGAGCACACGTGCCTGAAGCGGTAATCGTCGACGCCATCCGCACGCCGATCGGACGCGCGGGAAGGGGGTCGCTCAAGACCGTGCGGGCCGATGACCTCGCGGCCATCCCGATCCGCGCACTGATCGAGCGCAACCCCGAGGTCGATTTCTCGCAGACCGACGACGTGATGATGGGTGCGGCTTCGGGCGCCGGCGAGCAGGGTTACAACGTTGGCCGCAACGCGTCGCTGCTCGCCGGGATCGACCACCACGTCCCGGCCTGCACGGTCAACCGCTTCTGCGCCTCCTCGCTGCAGACGATCCGGATGGCCTTGCACGCGATCAAGGCCGGCGAGGGCGACCAGTACATCGCGGCCGGGGTCGAGGCCGTGTCGCGAGCGGGCCTGGGCGCGGGGATGATGGAGGAGGCCAAGCACCCGAAGCTGAGCGGCTCGAACGGTGCGCCGTACGACGTCTACATCCCCATGGGGCTGACCGCGGAGAACGTTGCCGAGCGCTGCCAGGTGACCCGCGAGCAGCAGGACGAGTGGGCGGTCGTCTCCCAGGCGCGGGCCGTGCAGGCCCGCGACTCGGGCCACTTCGATCCCGAGATCGTCCCGGTCCCGGTACCCGCCCACAAGGACATCGACAAGGAGGGCAACGAGATCGACGTGCCCGAGACCGTGGTCAGGCGCGATGACGGCCCCCGCCCCGGCACCACCCTGGAGGTCCTCGCGCAGCTCAAGCCCGCCTTCAAGCCCGACGGCACGGTCACCGCCGGCAACGCCTGCCCGCTCAACGACGGCGCCGCGGCTGTGCTGGTGATGTCCGACGAGAAAGCGACCGCGTTGGGGTTGCAGCCTCGGGCGCGGATCGTGGCCTCCACGGTCGCCGCGATCCGGCCCGAGATCATGGGGCTCGGCCCGATTCCGGCGATTCAGAAGCTGCTGAGCGCCACCGGCATGTCGATCGAGGACGTGGACGTGGTCGAGATCAACGAGGCCTTCGCCGCCCAGATCGTCCCGTGCAAGGACGAGCTCGGCATACCCGAGGAGAAGCTCAACCCGTTCGGCGGCGCGATCGCCCTCGGCCACCCGTTCGGGATGACCGGCGCCCGGATCATGACCACGCTGCTTAACGGCCTGCTCGCGCTCGATGGGACCTACGGGATCGAGTCGATGTGCGTCGCGGGGGGCATGGGGCAGGCGATGCTCGTCGAACGCTTGGCGTGAGGCGAGCCCTCGCAAGGTGGCGGCGCGCCAGACGACTGCGCCGGCGCCGGGCCCACCGCTCGTTTGACCCGCGGCGCGCGATGGCGCGCTTCTATGAGCTCGTCTGCCGTGCCCACGACGAGTCGTTCGACCCGGCCAGAGCGGCCGAGCTCGAGGTGGAATGGTGGCGTGAGCACCGCGAGCACCAACACGGCGCCGCGCACGCCGAAGACGAGCGAGGTCTCATCATGGCGCTCGCCGCGCTGTACGCCTATGTCTATGGCGTCTCATCGGAGGAGGTGCGTGTGGCGGCGGAGCAGCGCGCGCTGGCGATGCGCTATTCCGACCAGTGGGTCGGCGAGGGGTGCGGGCTCGAGAGCCCTCTGATCAACGAGGAGCGCGCGGCCCTCGTTCGGTCATACGCCGCGCTGCTGGCTGCCGTGCATCGAGCGTGAGGCCGGTTTCGCTACGCCCCCGATGCCGGTAGTGACGTGCCGACCGACACCGCCAGCGCCTGGAGCACATCGTTCGGCGTCCAGTCGGGCTGCGGCGCGCTCTTGAGGTGCTGGCGGCCGAGCGCGTCGAGGAACTTGTAGAGCTTCGGGTTCAGCGGCCCGTGGAAGTCCGGCGCGGCGTCCTGAAGGACGCGTTCGGTGCCGGCGGGGTCGATCACGAAGTAGTTGTCGCTGTGATCGACGTCGTAGGTGAGCGGCTTGGCGGTCCACCAGTCGCGCGCGTCCGGATCGTCCTCGGGCACCTTCTGGTAGTAGAAGCCGAAATGCTTCTGGAGCACGCGCAGCGCGGCGGGGGACTCCGTGACCAGCTGCCAGTCGGCACCGGTCAGCTTCGCGTAGGCGGCGAGCCGCGCCGGCGTGTCGCGCTCGGGGTCGATCGACAGCTCGACGATCTGGACCTTGGAGGCCGCGTGGTAGGCGCGCAGCGATTGCTCGACCGCGACCAGGTTTCCCGTCGTCATCGGGCAAATGTCCTGGCACAGCGTGAGGAACGGCACGAGCAGCACGGTCTTCCCGGGCCAGGACTCGAGGTCGACCCTCTTCCCGTATTGGTTTGTCAGCGGCATCCGTCGCAGCGACGCCGGCACCGGGATGTTCACTGTCGTGCCCAAGCCGCCCGACCCGCCGGCCGCCGGTGTGCTGGCAGCCGTGGAGGAGGACGAGGTCGAGCTACCGCAAGCGGCGAGCAGCGCGGCAGTGGCGGCCGCCGCCAGCCAGGCGCTCGCTTTGCCTCTGCCTTTGCGGGCGCGCATGCGTGTTGCCCTAACCCAGAGTGCTCCGCACCAACAGGACCGCAACGATGACGGCGGCGGTGCCCGCTGCCAACGCCACGGCTGCGGCGAACAGGCGCAGGCGGATTGCAGACGACTTCATGACCCCACCTGCAGCGTGTACGGCGCGGTCACGATCCGACCGCCCAGCTTCATCTGCAAGAACAGCCGCCACGTGCCTGGCGCAGGCACCAGGACGCCGATCGTCAGCTTTCCGGGCGCGGTCGAGCGGCCGGTGATCCGCGTGGCGGGCAGGCCCGGCAAGGCGCCGCAGTTGGGCGCGTTGGCCGCGCAGATGTGGGTGTGGAAGTAGTCCAGAGATCCCTGGTGGAAGAAGATCGCGTGCGCCAGCGCGCCGAACCAGGGAACGAACGTGACCGTGTGGCCCGCCTGGTCGGTCACGTCGACGTTGACGAACTGTGCCTGGATCGCATGCAGGTTCGGATGGCCTTTCATGTCGATGTGGTAGCCGTCGACGACCAGGTTCTCCTTGAATGGCGGCAGCGGCTGGGGGTGGTAGGCACCGGCAACGTTGATCGTCCGGTACAGCTGGAAGTTCGGCGGGGCACCGGGGATGTTCGGATACAGGTCGACCAGCACGCGGTAGGGCCCCGGCGCCGGAAACGTGACGGTCTGGCTCAGCATGCCGTCCGGCTGGACCGGGGGGTGCTGATGGATGATGTACGCCAGGTCGTCGCGGACGATGATCAGATGCACGCCCGTGTGCGGACCCGAGCCCGTCCGGTATTGGCTCAGGGGCTTGCCGTCAGGCTGGCGGACCAGGAATGAGATCGTCGTCGGCTGCCCGGCGGGAACCGGCGTGCTGGGCGTGAAGTTGGCGAGCGTGAACACACTGGCCGGAGCGACCTGCGGCAAGCTCACCGCGTTGCCGGATCCGCCGCAGCCCGCCAGGAGCGCGGCTGCGCTGGCGAGCGCGGCGAAGGGGACCACCGTGCGGAGTCCTTTCGCGAGCGTCAAGTTCATCAACTAGGTCTCCTCATCCGTTTGCTTGGTCGACGATCAGAGCCGTGAACGGCGGCCCGCTCCTCGGGGTGATCTGGAAGGTCAACCCCCAGCGGCCCACCATGACGAGCGCCGGCGCCGAGTGCGAGTAGACGCCCGGCTGAGTCTCGACCAGTTGGTATTCCTGCTGTGGCATCTGCATCTCGAGGTGGTTGAACGCCAGCGTCACGTTGGCCCCGCGCACCGGCTGGTCGTTCTTCGTGATCCGCAGCGCAAACGAATCGGGCGCAACCGCCTTGTTCGGTGAGACCAGCAGTTGCAGCACGTACCCGGCGTGCCTGACGGTCTGTGCCACCCGCCCCGGGCCGACGGTCGCGATCGCCGAGTTCTCCAGGGCGAACGCTGGCGGCGGCGGGGCGAGACTCGAGAGCACCGCGGCCGCGAACACCACGCCGGCGACGACGATGACCTCGCCGCTGACCAGCCCGCGCAGCAGGCGGGCGGCGGGCTCGCCGACCTCCGGCCGTTGACGGGCGGCCACCAGCCGGGGCTTGGATCGCAACAGGTTTCCCGAGGCGATCAGCATCCCGCCGCCGAGCAACCCGGCCTTGACCAGGATGGCCTGTCCGTAGCCGGTCTCCCAGAGCGCGTTGACCGCTGGCATGTGCTCGATCGCCTCGCCGATCCCGGTGCCCCCCACTACGACCACCGAGGCGAGCGCCACGTTGGAGAACCTCGGGACGAGTACGGACAGCGTTCCTACGCGTTCCCGAGCCGGCACGGTGAACCACACCACCAGCAATCCCATGAGGCCGCCCAGCCACACCGAGCCCGCTCCCACGTGAAGCCAGTCGAACAAGAGGGTGAGCCCGCGGGGCGATGTCTGCGCCGCGTGTCCGGCCGTCCCCGGAAGGACCAGCACCGCGGCCGCGCCGAGCAGCGCGCCGGAGGTCGCCACCAGCTCGGCGACGGAGCGCCGCTCGCGATCGGGCCGATCCACCCACAGCGCGATCCACGCGGCGAGACAGAACAGGGCGAAGCACGCTTCCAGATCGACGATCGCCCGACCGAACGCGGTGACGCGGAAGAGCGGCACCAGCGCGGTGAGGTCGAACACCGAGCGCAACGTGTCGTTGGCGGTGGCGAAGTCGAGGTATACGGGGATCGCGATCAGCCCCACCAGGGAGGCGACCACGAAGGCAACCGACACGGCGCGGAGGCTGACCCCGTGCACGCGCCGCATCACCGGCCGAGCGATCAGCAGCCGCAGCACGAGCAGTCCGATCGCCGCCATCACGGACAGGAACATGGCCCAGCGCGCGATCAGCAGCTGGGGCGTAATCGCGGTCGCCGAGATGTTGGGCACCTTGAATTTGGGTGGGGGGCCGGGATTCGGACCCACCGCGTAGGTGAACGCGCCCTCCACGGGATGGCCGTCGACCGAGATCGCCCGCCAATAGATCAGGTACCACCCCTCGGGAAGGTGAGGCCGCAGCGGTACGACGAGCGCGTCGGGGTTCGAGGGCGAGCGGCGCACCGGGCCCGCCGTCTCCTGTTGCGCCGCTACGTTGGTCACCGAGATGATCGCGAAGCGCGGCTCCACGGCCTCGTCGTAGGTGAGCTGGATGTTGGGGGGCGGACTGGGCAGGACGACGCTCGCCGCCGGCACGGTCTTGACCAGGTACGCGTGCGCCGAGGCTGCGCTCGGGGCGGCCAACCCGATGGCGACCGCCGCGAGCGCCAGCCCGATCCGCCCCCGCCGGCTCATGCCAGCGCCCGCTCCCGCGAGCCGCCGCTCACGAGCGCGAATCCGCCGGCCAGGAGGCCGAGCACGCCGATGACGAGCGCGATGATCGTCAGCACAGATACGCCCCCGCCGCCGAGCGAGGACTTGACATCGATCGTCGGCGCAGGAGTCGCTGAGGACTCCGACCCCGCCCAGTTGACGATCGACCCGTCGGAGTAGGTCTGCTCGACCTGGAAGGTGTACGTCTTGCTTGAAGCCGGCTGGGCGAGGAACTGGAACAGCGAATCCTCACCGGTAGGCGTCTTGCCACCCGTCCAGCTCACCTTGGTTATCACGGCGTTGTCGCCCGAGCCGGTCTGCGCCACCTGCATGGTCCAGCCCGGCGGAGGCGGCGCGAACGAGTCGATCCCGAACCCGGACGGGACGGTCATCACGATCTTCGAGGTCGTCAGTCCGCTCTTCTCCGTGGGCACCGCCAGGCTGTAGAGCTGGAGCTTGTTCGCGACCGAGACGGGCGGGCTGATCCGCGCGTGCGCCGATGCGACCGTGGCAGCCAGCAGCCCCGCCGTCGCCACGGCCAGCGCGGCCAGCGTAGCTCGTCCGATTGCAGCTTTGATGTTCACGATTTCTAGTCCTCCTCGCTTGGTGATCGGATCGGCTCGCCGCCAGGCGCCGCCTCAAAGCACGCAGCCGTGACGGGCGTGATCGAGTGACGGCTCTAGCTGCGCCGAGAACTGCGCGATTCAGCGAGGAGGGCCGCGGCCGGACCAGCCATCGGCCAGGGGCGCCGGCGCAGGAACCAGAAAATCGCGCGGGGCACGCGCCGGTGCCGGCCGCCGATCCCGAGTCGCCGTGCGCGCGCGACGTTCGGCAACCGCGTGAAGTACTCGGCGCGCGCCATGAAACGAGATTGCGAGGACGAGCCCCACCGCGACCGCGGCGGGGATCGACCACCACCCGCCATAACCGAAGATGCCGGCCAGCCCGGCCGGGTGGCCGGTGACGAACAGGCCCTCGAGGAACTCCTGCGAGACGTAGATCGCGACCAGGCATGCCGCGCAGATCAGCCACAGCGCCCCGCACGAGACCGTCTGGCGCGGGAGCGAGCACTGGCCGCCGAACGCGCGCCCCAGCGCCTGCAGGAACACCCCGACGGCGGTCGCGGCCAGCAGCACGATCCACGGGACGACCGAATGCAGGTAGGCGTGACCCTGTTGCTGGAGAAGAAGACCGGTGCGGCCGCCGAAGGCCAACCAGTAGCGAAGCTGGTGTACCGCGAACGCGCCGGCCGGCATCAACGCCACCGGCGCCAGCCGCCTGATCACGACGCCGCTGTGCGAACGCCCCGGCATTTAACCATGGAAAATACCGGCAAGGTCAACGGATCGCATGGCTCACGTGCCCGGGGGGAACGTGTAGGACGTGTGCGGCGGGACGTGCGGTCCGACCTCGAGGACGATCTCCGAGTGTGCCGCCAACGGCACACTCCGAGGAGCCCCGGGCCAGCGCTGCCCGTCGACGAATACAGCAACGCGGGTGTTATCAGGGGCCATGAACGGGCCCAGCCGCCGCGAGGACAGCGGCTGCCCCCAGGCACGGAACAGATCGGACACGGATAGGCGCAGCCCCGGGCGGACAAGCACGACGCCCGTCGGCTCGAGGGTCACGAGATCGCCGTAGCACCCGGCGCTCGAGATCCTCCCCTCCGCGTAGCTCCGCGGTGGACGGGTGCCGATCCCGGCCGCGATGATCACCACCCGATCGGCGGCGAAGACCTCGACGTGCACCCCATGGCGGGATCCCAGGCGGCGCCGGCAGGGGCCGAGCACGGGACCGGTCGGCGGCGGACGAAACGAAGGGCCGGTGCCGATTGGCCGCGCCTGGGCCAACAACTCGCGCGGCACCGTGGATGACGTCGTGGTCGACTGGCTCGCCGTTCCGCATCCCGCAATCGCGAGCAGTGCGATCATCGCCGCCGCTATCCGCATGCCTAGGTACTCGCAGATACGCTCGACCGTTCATCGACTTCGCCGCGGCTTCGCGCCCGGCGCCCTTGCAGCTGATCGGACAGGCGGAACGCGAGTACCAGCAAGCCCACCCCGCCCCCCAAGCACAGCACCGCGGAGGCCCGCGCCATCAAGGCGGGTATCGCGATCAGCACGAAACCGTGGACCAGGGTCGGGATCAGCACCACCCCCTCCCACAGCGCGACGAACGCGACGACGAAGTACGAGAAGTAGCCGGGCCGCTGGAGCAGCACGCGGTACAGCCCCCACGCGACGAACCCGAGGACAGCCACCAGCTCGATCAGCTGAAGGACTCCCACCGAGGGCCGCCCGTGGAGCCCCCGGCCGAGTGCCGCGACGGCAGTGGCGATGAGGACCGCGACCGCCACGAGGCGCGACACCGCCGCATCGAGCGCCGGCCGGCGCACGCGCCAAGCCGCCAGCACGCACAACAGCAGCACGACGATCGGCCAGAACCACACGATCGATGGGTTATCCGCATGCCATAGCCCGCCGGAGATCGGGCTCAGGCGCCCATCGACGACCAGCGGCACGCTCCATCGGCCCACGAAGGCGGCTCCCGGCGACAGGGCCACCGTCGCCAGCGCGTGCAGCCTGCCGTCGTGCCAGCCGTAGTCGTGTCCGCCGCTCACCCGGTGCCAGCTCGGAGGGGTCGCCGCGGTCAGCGTCGACGGAGGAGTCTCGGCGACCGGTGTCTGGTTCAGGTAGTACATCGCCGAGTTCTGGTTGACCTCCACCCCCGCGGGCGAGAAGCGCAGATACGGGGCGCCGCGATAGTCGAGCACGACCACCGTCTCGCTCGCCGGGACGCGAAGCCACATCCGCTGGTCCCCATCGATCACCTTCGCCTCGAGCCCCGCCGGGACCGCGCCCACCCTGGCCAGGTAGCTCGAGGCCACCGGTGCGACCGGTCCATGTGCGCTGGCTGCGCAGGGAAATGCGGTTAGCGCGATCAGCGCGGCGAACGCCGCCAGCACCAGGATCCTCGCCCCCGAACGGGACATAGACTTGCCCCAGGCGGCGTTTGCGATCGCCGGACAACATCGTTTCGTCTTAGAACCCATCGCGGATGGCGGACTCTACGCGCACTAGAAACCATCGCTTTCGCGCCGGCCTGCTTCTGGCATCGGTCGCATCAGCGGCCATGTTGGCACTGGCACTGGGATGGTCCGCCGCGCCGGCACGCGCCGACGGTGATCCCGCCTCCGACGTGCTGGCCACGCAGCTTCTCTACCTCCCCCAGGACGCAGACGTCCCCGCCGCCGAGCAGGCCCAGCTCGGTGTCCTGCTCCAGACTGCCGCGCGCGACGGCTACCAGATACGCGTGGCGCTGATCGCCTCACGCGCGGACCTGGGGTCGGTCACGGAGCTGTGGGGCCAGCCTCAGAACTACGCCCAGTTCCTCGGACAGGAACTGTCGCTCGCGTACAAGGGTCCGCTGCTCGTCGTCATGCCGGATGGATTTGGCCTCTACCGCCTGGGCGGCGGTCCCGTCGCCGGCCGGGCCGCGCTCGCCGGCCTGAGCGCTCCGGGCGGCGCCCTCGGCACGGCGGGTCTCGCGGCAATCCGGCATCTGGCCGCGGCGGCCGGTCACCCCCTGCCGCTGCCAGGCGCCCAGTCGCCTTCCAAGCAGAGCTCCACCGGCGTCCTGCCATGGGTCGCGTTCGCGATCGGAGGAGTGCTCATCGTCCTGGCCTGGGCCGCCAGCCTGCGGGCGCGGCCGCTGGGCGTCCGCGCCCCGCATTCGACCTCGAGTTGACTTCTACCCGACCGGGGCGAGCTGTGGAATCTCGGGTTCCGGGCCGGGAATCGTGTCGATGGTTTCCATGTCCTTGGTGAACTCGACGTACTCGTCGTCCATCAGCGCCCGCGGATTGAACGACGGGTCGGCCATCACGCCGTGGACGCGACGGCGCTGCATGCCGAAGTTCCCGGCATCGTAGATCGGGAAGATCGCGGCCTCGCGGAGGTACTTCTCGAACATGTGCTGCTTATCCGCGCTGTTGACACCGACGACCTGCAGGCACTTGTAGACGGCGTCGAACAGCAACTCGGTGCAGTGGACCTTGCACATGGCGCCGATCAGCTCGCCGTGGTAGTCGTGCTGATCGAGGTAGTGAGCGGTCTTCCAGCAGAAGTAGCGACATGCCTCGATGCGCGCGGCAACGTCCCCCAGCACGTACCCGGGGTACTGGTGGTGGATGATCGGCCGCGGCCCTCCCGCGGTATACGTCTTGGCCCATTCGAGCGCGGCCTCATAGGCCGCGCGCGCGACGCCTACCGCGGCGATTCCGGCCACTGGACCGGACCAGGCGAAGTTCCGGTTGATCAGTAGGTCCCCGTTGCCACGCGTCCCCTCGATCAGGTTCGCCGCGGGAACGCGGGCATTGTCGAAGATGATTTCGGCGTTGGGCGTGAGGCGGTGGCCGAATTTGCTGATCAGCTTGTAGGAAACACCAGTGGTGCCCCGGTCGACCATGATGGCCGACAGGCCCTCGGTGCCACCCTTGTCGGGATCGGTCCTGACCACGACGATGCTGGTGTTCGCCCCATTGCCGTCCCAGCCGGACACATTGCAGGGCCAGTACTTGCGGCCGTTGAGGACGTACTCGTCGCCCTCGCGCTTCGCGACGACCCCGATGCCCGTCGGTCGTCCCATCGGCGTGTCGAAGTTGGCCGTGCCTCCCGGCGACCCGGCCGGCTCGCTCACCGCGTAGCCGACGATGTACTCACCGCTCGGATCGGACGTGGCGCTTCTGAGAAAGCGATCCTTCTGCTGTTCGCTGCCCCAGTACCACACCGGCATCAGGCCGAGCCCGTTGACCAGGATCGTGCACGCGAAACCCGGGTCGACGGCGCACAGCTCCTCGGCCGCGATGATCACGTCCACGTTCGACAGGCCTCCGCCGCCGTATTCACGCGGGAGCATGCCGAACGCGATCCCTGCGTGGTAAGCCGCCACGTACGCGTCCTTGGTGCGCTGGAACGCCCGCAGCGGGTCCGGTTCGGCGTCTGCCTCGCGGACCACCGGTGCGAGAACTCCCTCGGCGAAGTCTCGGGCGTTTGCCTGCAACTCCTTCTGCTCGTTGGACAGGGTGAAGTCGATGGCCATTGATTCGCTCCTACTCTCCTGTGTTGACTAGAGCCACTCGGGCGTCAGCGCGCGTCCTCCTTTCTGGTGCGGGGTCGCGGCGAGACCTCGCTTCGTGGCCACGTAGTCCGCGTGACCGGGGTTGTCGCGCGACGATATCGCGCCGCAGCGGGGGTCTCAAGAGTGCTCAGGTGGGGCCGAGCGGGCCCGCGCCGGGCGCCGGGAGTCGTGGGCGTGCTCCCGTTCGTACTGCCGCAGCCGGCAACATCACGGTGGCTTTCGCCATACTTTCCGACGTGACGTTCGTGAGCTTCGGATATCGCTTGGTGCCTTGTCGCTGCCGGTGAACAGCAACGATTACGGCGTCGGCCTCGGCGGGTTATCACGTATGGCCGAGGGTCGCAGCTTCTGGCCCAACTTCTTCTCCGGGATCGTGGCCCGGCGGCAGTGGAACCCGATGGCCATCGACCTCGCGCCAGACGCCCGCGCGTGGCCCGAACTTCCGGACGAGCGCCGGCGCCGCCTCACCACTCTCCTCGCGGGCTTCCGGGTGGCCGAGGATGCCGTCTCCGAGGAGCTCACGCCGTTCGCCGACGCGATGGGCGAGGACAGGTCGATGTGGTCCGACGAGACGTTGCTCGCCTGGGTCCTTTTCCTGCAGCGCCGCGATGAGGACCGGCACACGCAGTTCTTCGACCGCGTCGCCGAAGCGGTGCTCCGACTGCCTGGAGGCACCCCGGACGAGCGGCGCGCGGCGGCCCGGGCGCATGTCCCGCCGGCGGTGCTCAACTTGTTCGAGGTGCGGCTGCCGGCGCTGGCGGCCGAGCTCGCGGCCGGTCGCGCCGAATTGAGCGAGGGCATCGGCCTCTACCACATGGTGCTCGAGGGGATCGTCTTCGACGCCGGGCAGCGCGCGCTGCTCGACGACCTAGAGGACGGCGCCCTGCCCGGAATCCGCGAGGGCGTGGAGCGCGTCGAGCTCGACGAGCGCTGGCACATCGGGTTCGGCCTGCGCTGCCTGATCGAGGCTCAGCCCTCCCCGGAGCTGCTCGAAGACGTGCTGGCGCAAGCCGAGGAGGCGGCCTCGGCTTGGGGCGATGCCGTCCCCGCGGCCACCCGCGAGCGCACCGCACACAAGGCCGCCCGGCGGCTATCGGTCGTCCACCTCATCCACGAGCACGTGGCCGCGTAGCTGGGTCGTCGACCCGGACCGCGAGCGGTGTGTGGCCGTGGCCAGCGGATCGTTTACGAGCGACGCGCTGGCTGGTGCGGACGCGGTGGCGCGCGACGTCGTCGAGCTGCGGCAGATTCTGTCGGGTCTGCTACGAGTTCAGACTCGCGCCGGGCGCTTCATCGTGCGATAGACAAACTCCCTCGGCTGCGCCGACTCCCGCGCCGCGACGACGCGGTCGTGGTGGGGCGAGAAGCGGCACACCGGGTCCGTGGCCGCCGCGTCGCCCGCAAGCCGCAGCGCCTGACAGCGGCAGCCGCCCCAGTCCTCCTCCTGTCGTCCGAGCGGGCAGGTGCGGCAGGGTTCCTGCATCCAGTCGGTGCCCCGGAAGCGCGCGAACGCGTCGGACTCGTTCCAGATCCACTCCAGCGGATGCTCGCGGACGTTGGCGAACTCGAGTCCCGGAATCGTCGACGCCGCCTGGCAGGGCAACGCGTCCCCGTTGGGAGCAACCACCATCGCCGTTCGACCCCACCCGCCCATGCACGGCTTCGGCAGCTCCTCGTAGAAGTCCGGCAGCACCCAGAGGACGTCGACCTTGGGACCGACGCGCTCGCGGAAGCGACGGACTGCCTCCTCCCCGCGTTGCAGCTGCTCCCAGGTCGGCATGAGCGCCTCCTGATTGGGGACGGCCCAGCCGTAGTACTGGGTGTTCGCGAGCTCGAGCCGCTGGGCCCCCAGATCAAGCGCGAGATCGAGCAGCTCCTCGATCCGATCGAGGTTGTGCCGGTGCAGGACGCAATTGATCGTCAGCGGGAGGTCGAGCTCCTTGACCAGACGCGCCGCCGCGATCTTCTTCCCGAACGACCTGTTCCCCGCGATGCGATCGTTCTCCTCGGGGTCGGGGCTCTGGATCGAGATCTGCACGTGGTCGAGTCCGGCAGCCTTGAGCACGTCGGCGCGCTCGGGCGTGAACAGGGTCCCAGCCGTGATCAGCGACGAGTACAGGCCGGCGTCGCGCGCCCCCGCGCACAGCTCGACGAGATCACGGCGCAGCATCGGCTCGCCGCCCGTGAGCGCGAGCTGAAGCACGCCGAGCCGGCGCGATTCGTGGAACGTCCGGATCCAGTCCTCGGTCTCGAGCTCCCGTCGGTACTTATCTGCGCCGATGTCGACCGGGTTCGAGCAGTACGGGCAGTGGAGCGGGCACCGGTAGGAAAGCTCGGCGATCAGCGTGAACGGCCTAGGGTGCGGCATCGACCACGAGTCCTTTGTCAGTCATGGCGTGGAGGAGCCCCCGAACATCGTCGCCTAGATCTGCGCCTTCGTAGCGCTCGGCGAGTACGGCGACGATGTCGTCGAGCGAGCGCTCGCCATCGCACAGCTCGAGCACCTCCGCTGCGGTGGGATTGAGCCGCACGGCCCCCTCGGGGACGAGCAGGAGGTGCTCTTCGCGTACCTCGTCGTACCGGAGTCGCGCGCCGGTGACCAGGCGCGGCCGCGTCATGGTCCCGGCCCCGGCGGCTGCGTGTCGCCGCGGTCGATCGCGTCGAGCTGCGCCCACAGGACCTCGGTCTTGAAGCGGAGCGCGGCCACCGCGGCGTCCTGCTGCTCGCGGGTTCGGCAGCGGTCAACCACGAGGTCGAGCGCGTACTGCGCGTCGCGCGGCGCCTGGACGAGCCGTGTCCGGAAGTACTCGAGCCCCGCGGGATCGATCCAATCGTAGTGGCGCTCGAGCGCCCCGAGCCGCACGCGGATCGCGGCGGGCCCGAACAGCTCGGTGAGCGACGAGGCGACCGCCTCGACCCAGGGTCTCTGGCGCGCGAAGTTCACGTAGGCGTCAACCGCGTAGCGCACCCCGGGGAGGACGCCGCGCTCGGACTCGAGCTCCTCTCGAGAGACCCCGAGCGCCTCGCCGAGCCGCAGCCACGACTCGATGCCGCCCGCATCGTCGGTGGCGCCGTCGTGGTCGATGATCCGCTGGATCCACCGACGCCGGACCTCGACCTCCGGGCAGTTGGACAGGATGGCCGCATCCTTGAGCGGGATGCACCGCTGGTAGTAGAACCGGTTGGCGACCCAGCGCTGCAGCTCCTCGCGGGAGAGCTGCCCGGCGTCCATCCTGACGTGGAAGGGGTGCCGGTCGTGGTAGCGGGTTCCCTGCGCGCGCAGCAGCGCCACGAAGTCTTGCGGCGCCCACGCCTCGCGCTCGCCGGCTGGTGTGGTGACAGTCTCCGTCATACCTCGACCTCGAGCCCATCGTAGGCAACTTCGACGCCCGCGCGGACGACCGCCTCGCGCTCGGGCGAGTCCTCGAGCAGGATCGGGTTCGTGTTGTTGATGTGGACGAGCGCCTTGCGCGGTCGATCCAGGCGCGCCAGCGCCTCGAGCGTCCCGCCCGCCCCCGAGAGCGGCAGGTGTCCCATCTGGCGCGCGCTCCGGCCCGAGATGCCGAGCCGGGCGAGCTCGTCATCGCGCCAGAAGGTCCCGTCGACGAGCACGAGATCGCTCGCGGCGAACCGGTCCAGCACGTCATCGTCCAATCGGGCCAGACCGGGAACGTAAGCGACAGCGCCTCCACTCGCGCGATCTCGGAACACGAACCCGCTTGCCTCGAGCTCCACACCCGACCCGTCCAGGTAACGCGGTGCGTCACCGCCCACATCGAACGACTCGACCATCAGACTCGACCCCGCAAGCGGCGTGGCCGTACCCGGTTTCAGCGTCTGCCACTCGGCGCCGCAGTAGCGCTCGAGGATCGACAGCACCGGGTACCCACCCCTGAGCGCCCGCTCAACCCCCTCCCCGCCGTACACGCGCACGGGGGTCGCGGACTCGCGCAGGAGCAGCAGCCCTGCGGTGTGGTCGATCTCCGCATCGGTCAGCAGCACGCCCGCGATCGGTGGGGCGCGGACCCCGTCGATCTCGGGAGGCGTGAGCGCCGCAAGCTGCTGGCGTGCGTCCGGCGACGCGTTTACGAGAAACCACGGCCCGTCCGTGCCCCGGATGGCAAGCGAGGATTGCGTCCGAGGTCGCGCCCGCACCCCCGCGCGCGCGGCGTCACACGTGGGGCAACGGCAATTCCACTGTGGAAACCCGCCGCCGGCGGCTGAGCCGAGAATCCGAACGCGCACGCCGCAGACGAAGCGGGACGCAGCCCCAGGCGGCTACCGGAGGCCGCGTCAGCTTCGGTTCCTAACGGTGATACAGGTACGAAGTGACCTCAGAGCAGAGGTCCACGATCTCAAACTCGGGCTTCACCCACTTCATAAGGAACTCCCTCCCTACTAGAGTGAACGTGACCGATGGCGCCATCTTAGCGGAACGATCCCGGTCGAGGGATGTCCGCATCCATAGGCCGCGTCCGTTTACTGACCGACGTTGCCGGCGGCCTGAGCGCTGCGGCGACAGCGTGAGAGCTCCTACGCGTTACGCTGGCGCGATGAACGCCGGAGGCCGCGATCCGCAAGTTGCGGCCCCGGCCACGCCTGGACGGCTCGTCGACGCCTCGAAGCTCGATCTCGCCGCCGCCGAGCGCGCCGCGCTCGATCTGCTGCGCGCGATCGGCGCCGACGTCGACTCCCCGGGTCTTCTGGGAACCCCCCGCCGCGTCGCCGCCTCCTTCGCGGAGCTGGTCACGCCCGCCGAGTTCGCCGCCACCTCGTTCGCCAACGAGAACGGCTACGACGAGCTCGTCATCGCGCGCGACATCCCCTTCCACACGCTGTGCATGCACCACCTGTTGCCGTTCTTCGGTCAGGCGCACGTCGCGTACCTGCCGGGAGAGAAGATCGTCGGCATCTCGAAGCTCGGACGGGTGGTCGAGGCGTTCGCCCGGGACCTGCAGCTGCAGGAGCGCATGACCGTGCAGATCGCCGACTGGTTGGAGCAGAATCTGGGGCCGCGGGGCGTGGGGGTCGTGCTCAGCGCCGAGCACACGTGCATGACGATCCGCGGCGTCCGCAAGCCTGGGACGCGGACCGTGACCTCGGCGGTGCGCGGCTCGCTGCGCGACGACCCGCGTGCGCGCCAGGAGCTCTTCAGCCTTGTCGAGTGACGGCCTGGACCAGGCGCCGCTGATCGAGACGGTGGTGACCACGACGGGGGGCGACGGCGTGGTCAACTGCGCCGCGATGGGAGTGCGCTGGGGCGAGGAGGAACTCGTCTTCTGGCCGTTTCAGGCCACCCGCACGTTGAGGAACCTCCGCTTCCGGGGCGAGGCGGTCGTGCATCTGACCGACGACGTGCTCCTGTTCGTCCAAGCCGCGCTGGGGCGTCCACGCCCGGCCATGCGCGCGGCAAGCGTGATCGCCGGCTCGGTGATCGAGGACGTGAGCTCCTGGCGGGAGGTGGTCGTGACCGAGATCACGCCCGGCGAGGATGGCGCGGCGCGTTCTCGCGTGCGTGCCAGGGTAGTCGCCGCCGGAACCGGCAGCCGTCAGTCGCTGGGTCTGTGCCGCGCCCGACATGCCGCGGTCGAAGCCTCGATCTTCGCGTCGCGCCTCAGGTGGCTGGGTGGCGAGCGCGTGTGGGCTGAGCTCGCCCGCCTGCAGGAGCTGGTGGACAAAACGGCCGGCCCCAGCGAGCGCGCCGCGATGGCCTACGTGCGACGCTACGTCGCGGAGCGGACGTGACCGAGATCGTGGTCACGGCGCCGGCGCGCCTGCACTTCGGCATGCTCGATCCGGCGGGGCTCGGCACGCGCCGCTTCGGGGGCGTCGGGGTGGGCGTCGAGTTTCCGCGAGTGGTCGCGGGGCTCAGGCGCCGGTCTGGTGAGGAGGTCATCGCGTCCGGAGCACAGTCAGAGCGCGCCGCGCAGTTCGCCCGACGCGCCCGGGAGACGTTCGGACTCAGCGGGGGCGTCGAGGTGAACGTGTACGAGGCGATCCCGCCACACGTCGGGCTCGGGTCGGGCACCAAGCTCGGCCTCGCGATCGCATGCGGAGTGGCTGCGCTGGCGGGTTTCTCGCCGGCGCCGGAGCGGCTGGCGGAGGCAGCCGGGCGGGGGGCGCGGTCCAGCGTGGGCGCCTGGACGTTCGAGTCCCCCGGGCTGGTGGTGGAGGCCGGCGTCCGCGACGAGGGTTCGATGAGCCCGTTGGTGGCCAGGTACCCGATGCCGGAGCGTTGGCGCTGCGTGCTCGCGGTGCCCCTCGGCATGGAGGGGCTGTCCGGGGACGCCGAGGAGCGTTTTTTCGCGCGGCTCCGCGCCGCGCGTGGCGCGGAGCCGCGCGTGTCGCGCCTCGTGCTGACCGCGCTGCTGCCCGGTCTGCTGATCGGCGATATCGAAGAGTTCGGCGGCGCGCTCACCGAGATCCAGCGCGAGGTGGGATCGATGTTCGCCGCGCAGCAGGGGGGCGTGTTTCATCCACGGGCGGCGCCGCTGGTCGAGGCGCTGGTGGCACTGGGCGTTGGAGCGGTCGGGCAGAGCTCCTGGGGCCCCACGGCCTACGGGATCGTCGATGGCCCCGCTCCTGCCGCCGAAGTGGCGGCGCGACTGCGTGACGTCGCGGGCGCCGGCACGGGGGTCAGAGTGGTCGACTTCGATCGTCGGGGCGCTTGGATCGCGCGCGGCGGCTCTGGCAAGGCGGCGGCGTGAAACTGCTGGTCAGCGTCGTCTCCGCGGAGGAGGCGCGTCGCGCTCTGGCCGGCGGAGCGGACATCGTCGACGTCAAGGATCCTCGCGAGGGTCCGCTCGGCGCCCCGGCGCCCGGCGTGCTGTCGGAGGTGGCGGAGGTCGTCGGGGCGGCAGCCCCGGTGAGCGTGGCGCTGGGCGATCTGCGTACGGTTCCGCACCCGGCGGCGCTCGCGGCGCGAGGAGCCGCCTATGTCAAGGTGGGGCTTCGTGCGGTGCGCGACGTCGATGACGCCGTGGGAGTGATGCACGGTGTGGCGGAGATGCTGGGACCACAAATATCGGTGATCGCGGTCGCGTATGCCGACGCCGGCGCGCTCGATCCCCCGGCGCTCGCTCCCATGTCGCTGCCCGAGGTAGTCGCCCGGACTGGCATCGCCGGCGCGCTCGTCGACACGTTCGTCAAGGACGGCCGCGGCGTGTACGCATGGTTGTCCGAGTCCGAGCTTACTCGGCTAATCGACCGCACGCACAGCGCGAGCGGGACCTTCGGCGTCGCCGGACAGCTGACCCTTGGTCAGCTGTCCCGAGTGGCCGCCGACGTGGTCGGGGTCCGATCGGCGGTCTGTCGCGGCCGTGACCGGACCGGCGAGCTCGACGCCGGGTTGGTGGCGGCCGCGGCAGCCGAGCTCGACGCCGGGTTGGCGGCGGCCGGGGCAGCCGAACTCGACCGCCGCGAGGTGTCCGAGAAAAAGCCCCGTGTAGGGGCCAAATCTCGGACACCCGGCGTCACGCCTTGACGATTCGCGTGCCGACCCCGCCCGGCGCCCGCACCGTGACGGTCACACCCGTCCGGCGCACCGCCTCGGGTAGGTAGGTATCGACGGCCAGCCCGCCTCCACGCGCCTGCAGCTTCTGGAGCTCCGCGGCGGTCAGCGCGCTAAGGGGTGCGCCGTCCGAAGGCCACCGTCCGAACACACCGGTGACCGGCTTGAGCAGGATCGCCTCCTCAGCCCCGATCGCGGATGCCGCCACCACCGCCAGCGAGTCGCTGGTCACCGCCCAGGACTCCGGCACCTCGGGTCTCCCCTCGAACGCCGGCGCCGCCAGCAGCAGGCCCAATGCTCGGGGTGGGATCAGCGCGCGGAGCAGCTCGGCGGACGGCAGCAACGGGCGCAGCAGCACGCCAAGCTGATCCATGGCCCGCAACGCCAGCGCGTGCGCCGTGTGGTCGGCGAGGCCCAGCCGGGCATCGACGGCGCGCACGGCATCGGCGAACGGACCACCGCCGGGGACGACCAGCACCCGCCGGCGCGCGGCCATCTCGCCCGCCTCCGCGCACGCCCGGCGCAGCGCCCCGAGCCCGTCGGTCCGCAGCAATCCGCCGCCGATCTTGACGACCAGCGGCGGGGGATCACTCATGGCCCAGGACCGACAGCGCGGTGGCGGCGGCACACAGGCCGCCGCCACCGCCAAAAACCGATAGTGGGTGCGCCGGAGCCGCCGCCGGGTGCACCGGCAAACCGCAGCGGCCCGCCGCCGCGCGGCCCAGGAAGGCGCCGATTCCGACCGCGACCACCGGAGCGCCGGTTGTGACCCGTCGGCCGACGCGGTCGAGCGCCGCTGCGATCGACGCCACCTGCGCCTCCTCCACGGCCGCTGCGATCGCCTCGAGGTCGCCGTCCGCGAGCTGCTCGGGGTCCGCGCACACCACGCGCGCCAGGCGGGAGCGCACCTCGGGCAGCGAGGTGCCGCGACCGTCGGGAAACGTGCACGTGCATTGCTCGGCGGTCAGTCTGCCACGCAGCAGGTGGGCGTCCGCGCTGATCGCGAACAGCTCGGACGAGACGGGGCACGGCCGTCCGCCGATCGGAACGTGCGAGAGCATCGTCGCAACGTTGGTCCGCAGCACGCCGGTGTAGATCAGCTCGCCGTGTAACAAACGATCGACGTCGGTGCGCCCGAGGGCGATGACCTCGCCCGCCTGGATGGGGACGACGTCGGTGGTCGTGCTCCCGCAGTCAAGCAGGATGGCGTCGGGCAGCGAGCGCGCGATCAGCAATGCCGTTGCCATCCAGTTGGCGGCCGCGCATCGCAGTGGTGCCCCCCGCGCCTCCTCGACGCCGATCAGCGCGCCGTCGGTGGTCATGACGCGCAGCCAGCGCTCGGGCAATGCTTTTGATGCGGCGTCGAGCACGCACAGCACTCCCTCTCGCTTGCTGGAGAACACGTCGACGAGCTCTGCCGTCGTGGTCAGCGCGACCGGGGCACGATCGAGCTCCAGTCGACCCACGACGGTCGCGATCGCATCGGCCATGGCCTCAGGGCGGCGCCACACCTCGAACGGCTCGGAAACGATCCGGACCCGTCCGTCGCCGTCCACCACCGCCGCCTTGGTGTTGGCGCCGCCGACGTCGAGCCCGATCACGGGGTCGTGGTGCTCCCGAATGCGGGCATGATAGGCCGACGATGCAGGTCGTTCCGGTGCTCGATCTGAAGGGCGGGATAGTCGTGCACGCCCGTCGCGGACGGCGTGCCGACTACGCGCCCTTACATAGTCCGCTGGTGAGGGGGTGCGAGCCCGTGCCGGTTGCGCGCGCGCTCCGCGGCGTCTGTCGGACCAGCAGCCTCTACGTCGCCGATCTCGACGCCCTGGCCGGCGCGGCGGCCGACGAGCGAACGCTGGCAGCGCTGGCCGCGGTGGCGGAGGTATGGGTCGACGCCGGCGCCACCACCCCCGAGCGGGCGGAGGCCCTCGCCCGCGCCGGCGTGGCGCGCAACGTCGTCGGCACCGAGTCGCTGTCCGCTGACCCGGGGGACGCGCGCGCTGCCGTTCCCGCGGAGCCGCCTCCGGTCCTCAGCATTGACCTTCGCGAGGGACGGCTGATCTCCCCTCACCCCGAGCTCGCCGGCCGCCAACCCGCGGCCGGCGTGCCGCTGGCGATCACTTTAGGAGTGCGCGAAGTGCTGGTGATCGACCTGGCTCGGGTGGGCACCGGCCGCGGCCCGCCGTTGCGCGCCGTGTCCGAGCTCGCGGCGGCCCTCCCGGCCGTCGCCATCTATGCCGGCGGCGGCGTGCGCGGCGAGGATGACCTGCGCGCGCTCGAATCGGCCGGGGCCACGGGCGCGCTGGTCGCCACCGCCCTCCACGAGGGCCGCCTCAGACCGCGACCAGCGCCTCGCATGCGCTGACCACCCGCCGAGTGATGTCCTCCTCGCAGACCGACTGCAGCCCCTGCCACCCCGGGATGCCGTTGACCTCGAGCACGACCACCTCCCCATCGGGCGTGACGAGCAGGTCGACGCCGGCGACGTCGACCTCGAGGGCGGCGGCCGCGGCGAGCGCCAGGCTCCCCTCGGCCTCGGTCAACGCGACAGCGCGCGGCCGAGCTCCGCGGGCGATATTGGCGCGCCACGCGTCGGTGGCGCGCTCCATGGCGCCGGCAATCTCGCTGCCGACGACGAGCACCCGCAGGTCGCGGCGGCCGACCGGGGCGATCGTGCGTTGCACGTAGTAGACGGTCCGCTCGAGCTCGAGAGCGCGGAACACCCGGTGGGCGATGTCCCGATCCTCGACGCGCACGGTCCCGCTGCCCATCGCGCCGAACAGCGGCTTGACGACGACGTCTTCGCCTAGCTGCTCGAACGCCTGCATCGCGTCGTCGTACCGTTCGCACACAATCGTGGGTGGCGTGGGCACTCCCGCGCCGGCGAGCATCGCGCTGGCCCACGACTTGTCGACCGTGCGTTCGATCGCGCGAGGCCTGTTGACGCAGCGGACGCCGTGCTGGGCGAGGATGTGTAGCGCGTCCATGCGGAAGATCACCTGCTCGAGCGAGCCGCGAGGGAGTCCGCGTACGACCAATAGGTCGAGCGCGTCGAGCACGACGCCCTCGGGTCCGATCACGTGCGCGGCGCCATGCTCATCGATCTCCAACTGCAGCCGCGTAGCGGGAATGGCCGCGACATCGTGCCCGCGTGCGGCGAGGGCGCCGATCAGCCGGCGGGTGTGCCAAGACCCGGTCGCGCCAAGCACGCCGGCGCGCAGAGGTCTACTCACCGGCGGTCTCCGGAGGACCGCGGGGCACGATCGGCGGGTGCTGGGGGCTCGCGCGGGGGCGGCACGCGACGTTTATAACGCGCATGACCGAGCGGGCGTGCCTGGATGAGTCCCTTGGGCTGCCAGCGGGAAACGACAACCTCGAGGCGCGCCCGCTCGTGCTGCGCAGGCGGCTCGCAAACCTCGACCGCGGAGTCACGCTCCAACGGGTCGGTCGCGGACGCCTCGAGCTGAGGCTCGAGCGTCCGGCGAAGCTGACGGTCGTGCTCACCGCCGGGCCCATGCGCAGCGCTCATGCCAGCGGCTCGTAACATCAGCGCAAGACGCGAGCCTGGAGCGCATCCGCGATCTTGTCGGGCTCAGCGAGAATCCCGGCGTTGAATGGAGCCCGCATGCCTGAATCGATCATCCGCGCTGACGCCCAGGTCGTGACGTTGATCAATGTGTTCACCGTCGATCCCGAGAACCAGCAGCGCTTGGTCGAGCTCTGGCAGCGCGCCACAGAGGAGCTGATGCGCCACCTACCGGGCTTCGTCTCAGCCAATGTCCATCGAAGCTTCGACGGCACGAAGGTCGTCAACTATGCCCAATGGGAGAGCCAGGAGGCGTTCGCCGCGATGCTTCAGAACCCCGAGGCCAGGCCCTATCTGACTCAGCTGTCAGAGCTCGGGACGCCAGCCCCGGTCCTGTGCGAAGTCGTATCGGTTCACCACGTTTGAGGCCCGACCGGGTGGGCGAACGTTCATCGGGCGCTCCCACCGCGCGCCGGTCGCGACGCGCGTGATCCGCTTAGGCCCGGGAGCGGTCCCCTCTGACGATCCGAATGTTGCTCGTCCTGGCTTGCAAGCGATCAAACGCCCCCTCCAGATCCGTCGGAGCACGCAGCGTCGACCAGCGTTTGCCGACCTGGCGGACCTCGCCCGAGGCCTCCAGCTGTCGCAGCCTGCGAAGCGTCTTAGTCTGGTTGAGCCCGGCAGCCTTGGCGATCCGCCCCGTGGAGTGCTCGCCCCGCGGCAGCTCACGCAGCACCTTCTTCAGCCGATCTTCGTGCTGCCTAGGCGGATGACTGCCTGATCCTGTCGTCGCCGTCGCCGTCGCCGTCGCCGTCCTCGGCGCGGTCGCCGTCGCCGTCCTCGGCGCGGGCGCAGAAGGGGCTCCCCGGCTCGATCGGGCGGGCGGCGCATCTTCATAACGGGCCTGGCAGGCGGCGCACATCACCACCGCCTCCCCTCCTTCTGGACGGACGACGCTGAACCGGCGCCAGTGACGCCCCGAGCGGCAAACGGTGCACCGGCGGCCGGCGCCCTCGATCTCCATCAGGTCCTCGACGTTCATTCGTGTCTGTGTCTCAGCATAGAACGCCGCCGGCGACTTGTTCGATGTGGGCTCCGCAACGCGTGGTCTGGGCGGCTCCTCGTCGCCGTGGATTCTCGTGTCGGGGCAATGAGTAACGTTCCTACCGTGGTCTGGTGCGAGGTCCGCCCAGGGGTGGATGTCGTGGCGGTTGCGCGGCAGTAACTTGGGCGTGTGAGCACCGAGCCGTCCTCCTCGCGCTCCGGGGCCGATGAGGTTCGCCGGCTGGTTCCGGTGTTCGCGCTCGCGGTTGCGGTTGTGGCGGCGCTTACTTCTCCATCTTCTGTGTCGGATGTGGTGCTGCTCGCGATCCCGGTGGCTGCTTTCGCGCTGTGGTCGTTTTTGCCGCGCGTGCCCCTTGTGGCGGTTGCCTTGGCGGTCCTGATGCCGGTCGTGGCCGTGCAGCGTTCCGGGAGCCATGAGCCGGCGATGTTCGAGGCCTCGGTGCTTGCGTTTGTCATTGCGCGCTGGTCGGCGTCGCTCGCGGTAGCGGCGGCGTTGGGGCTGCTCGCGCTGGCATCTCCGGCGGTGGTGGATGTGATCGAGCGGCACGGCAACGTCTCGGTCGGGATCTGGATCCTCGGGATCGCGTTCCCATGGGTGATCGGGCGCGCGATCCTGCGCCAGGGGAGGCTTCAGGCCGAGCTCGAGGCCACCCGGCGCGAGCTGGCCGAGCGAGCGCTGCTCGAGGAGCGCCGGCGAATCGCGCGGGATGTACATGATTTCGTGGGGCATGGGTTGGCCGCGGTCATGCTTCAGGTGACGAGCGCGCGGCACGTTCTGCGTCGCGATCCGGCGGCGGCCGAGGAGGCGCTGCTCTCGGCGGAGGATGTTGGCCGCCGCTCGATGCGGGAGCTGCGCAGGACGGTCGCGCTTTTGCGCAGCGATGATGACGCCGGTGTGCTACCGCCCGTCCCGTCGGCGAACGGGCTTCCCGCGCTAGTCGATGATGCGCGCGCCGGAGGGCTTCCGGTGGAGCTCCGCATCCGGGGCGATCTGTCCGAGATTGGTCCGGGCGTGGGCCTGGCGCTGTATCGGATCGCGCAGGAGGCGCTCGCGAACGCGGCTCGCCACGCCCCGCGAGCGCGGACGGTGCTCGAGCTGGACGTTTCCGACGCGCAGGTCTCTCTGCTGGCCGAGACCACCGGCCCTGTCCCTGCCGCACCCGAGGACGAGCCGGACCGAAGCCGCTACGGGCTGATCGGGATGCGCGAGCGGGCGGTGGCGTTGGGGGGAGAGCTCACCGCGGGACCGACCGCGCGGGGCTGGACGGTGAGCTGCCGGCTGCCGCTGGACACCGCGCTGGGTGACTCGAGGTTGGGCGCGAACGGGCCGGGTGGAGCCACGTGATCCGTGTCGCGCTGGTTGACGATCAGGCGATCGTTCGTACCGGGTTGGCGCGGATCCTTTCGCCGGCGGACGGGTTTGAGGTCGTCGCCGAGTGCGCGGACGGCCGCCAGGCGCTGGACGAGCTCCCCGGGGTGCAGCCTGACGTCGTCCTGATGGATATCCGGATGCCGGTGCTCGACGGGATCGCGGCGACCGCCGGTCTCAGCGAGGTTCCCGACGCGATCCCGGTGCTGGTTCTGACCACGTTCGGCGAGGACGAGGTGCTGTGGGGCGCACTCGAGGCCGGCGCCGCGGGGTTTGTGCTGAAGGACAGCTCAGCGGAGGATCTGATCGCAGCGGTACGCGCCGTCGCGGGTGGCGCGGCCTGGTTCGATCCCGCGGTGGCGCCGCGGATCCTCGAGCACTATCGCCGCCGCGTGGCCCCCGCCGGCCGCCAGGCGGCGCGGCTCGAACTGCTATCGGACCGCGAGCGTCAGGTGCTGGCGCTGATCGCTCGCGGTGCGACCAACAGCGAGATCGCCGCCACGCTGTATCTGGCTGAGGCGACCGTGAAGACCCACATCGGGAGCATCTTCGGCAAGCTCGGCGTGCGCGACCGGGCAGCGGCGATCGTGTTCGCCTACGACCACGGTTTCGTGTCCCCGGCGCAGCCGAGAAGTAGCGCGTCCAGCGACTGAACGGCAGCCCGCTCGCGGTCGCGATCCGCCCGCGGTCGAGTCTCGTTCCGACCGTGGTCGGGGGCTAGGTCGGGCCCGCAGCCCGATGTGCGATCGCCGGCCGGCGCCTAGCGTTGCCGGCATGATGAACACAGCCATCGAGGTCCATGACCTCCACAAGAACTACGGGCGTCAGCCCGTGCTCCGCGGCGTGTCGTTCGCGGTCGGAGTCGGCGAGATCTTCGGCATCGCCGGACGCAACGGCGCCGGCAAGACAACCGCGGTCGAGATCCTCCAGGGCCTGCGCAGCCGCGACCGCGGACGGGTTCGGGTGCTTGGATTCGATCCCGGTTGCGACCGCCGGCGGTTGCGTCCGCTGTTGGGCGCACAACTACAGACCTCCGCGCTGCCCGAGCGCCTGCGGGTCGGGGAGGCGCTGAGGCTGTTCGCCCGGTTGGCCGACAGCAGCATCGACTGGCGGCAGCTGGCGCGAGCGTGGGGTCTTGAGCCGTTGATCGGCAAGCAATTCGGCAGCCTCTCCGGCGGGCAGCGCCAGCGGCTGTTCCTGGCGCTGGCGATGATCAACCGGCCGCGCCTGGTGTTCCTCGACGAGCTCACAGAAGGCCTCGACCCGCTCGCGCGGCGAGAGACCTGGCGGCTGGTCGAGCAGGCTCGCGACCACGGCACGACCGTCGTACTCGTCACCCACGACATGGAAGAGGCCGAGCGGCTGTGCGACCGCGTCGCGGTCCTGGACGAAGGCGAGCTGGTGACCTGCGGCCGGCCCGTCGAGCTGGCGACCGCGATGGGCACCGTGCGCGTGCGCTTCTCCTCGCCAAGCGCCGCCGGTCTCGAGGGGCTCGCTCGGCTTCCCGGCGTCGCCGAGATCGGCTACGACGGCGCTAGCGCGGACATCGCGGTCGACCCCGAGTCGGTCGTGCACGTCGCGACCGAATTGGCGCGCCGCGATCTCGCTCCGCGCGACTTCACCGTAATCCGGCCTTCCCTCGAAGAGGCCGTCATGGCACTACTGGATGGAGATCAGCGATGACCTCACTGCTCGCGCTCACCCCCACCGAACTGCGCCTGCTCACCCGCGACTGGACCGTGCTCGTGTTCGCATTCGTCTTCCCGCCGCTGGTGATGCTGATCCTCGCGGGAGTGTTCGGCACCCACGCCACCGTCGGCTTCTCGTGGCAGAACCCGCAGCACTACTACGTTGCGGCGTCGGCCGGGGTCCCGATCATCGCGCTGGCACTCGTGGGCCTCCCGGTCACGCTCGCCTCATACCGCGAGCAGGGCGTGTTGCGCCGCCTCGAGGCGTTCGGCGTCACGCCCGCCCAGACGATCGCCGCCCAAGCGATCGTGACCGCCGGCTTGGTTCTCATCGGGATCGTGGCGGTGCTCGCGGCCGCCATACCCACCTACGGCATCCCCCACGTCGCGCATCCCGCGCAGGTGTTGCTCGGCCTCGGCGCCGGCGCGCTGACCCTCATCCTCGTCGGTGTCGCGATCGGCCTCGCCGCACCCAGCGCACGCGCGGCCCAAGCGATCGGACTGATCGCATTCTTCCCGCTGTACCTGCTCGGCGGTGGGGGCCCACCCAAAGGCGCCATGACTGGTGCAATGCACACGATCTCAGGCGCTTTGCCATCGGCGATCCCCGGGATCGTCGACCCGTGGCTCGGGCTCCCGGGCCTCCCGGCCCAGCTCGCCGTGTTTGCCGCCTGGTCAGCCGCGGCGATCGGAGCCATCTGCTGGCTCGTGCGCCGCACCCCGGCGTGATCGGCGGGACGTGCTCCGACGGATGCGCCAGCTCACGGGCGACGACTGGCCGACCCCCGGAGCCGGGCCGGCAAGGGCCACGCCCGCGTCGTTGGCGCCGTAATGGCGCGTCAGCGAACGGGCGTGAGCCCTTTGGGCGGTTGTTAGCTCGTTACCGGCCGCGCGGCGCGGTGGCGCCGCCAGGCGCGGACGACGTAGCCGATCAGCGGCAATACGAGGATCATGATCGGACTCCTTGATCTGGGTTTTCGGGCATGGCGCCAAGGTACGCACCGGTCGGGAAGCTGTCATCGGCCTGGCGGCCGATCCTGACCGTCCACCCCTGGGTGGAGGTCCGTATGTCAGTGACTGCTGCTCACGCGGTGCGACCTACCGGTGAGAGAGAATCGGGTGCCGTTTCGGACTACCGGCTCGGGTCTGGCGCGTCTTCGCGGGTGTAGTCGATGTTGAAGTCGTGCTCCCATGTCGCGCCTTGGTCGGTGGATTTCTGCCAGCGTCCTCGGACGGTTCGCGTGTCGGGGTCGAGCTGTGCGTGGAAGCGTTGAGAGAACTCGGTGGTATCTCGCCACATCTGCCAGTCCGAGTCCTTGAAGCTCATCCGATAAATGCGCGAGACGCCGCGGTCGTCCGCGTAGAGGACCGCATACCCAGGTTCGCGCTCGTCACGTCCGATGATCCAGACGGCAGCTGGAGGGTGCGCTGAATCGCCTTGTCGCATCCGTAGCGCACAGCCGTCTTCGATCCAGTCGATCTCGATCGACCCGGTGACTCGCGCATCGCGGTCGGGCAGAAACGCCGCGTTGTACAGCTCCATCCGCCAGCGGCCCACGAGAGGCTGAAGGTCGGCGAGGGCCGGGTTGATGCTCATGTCTCACTCCTTCTCAAGCCGCTGTACGTTCGTGTACTCGGACCCGCGGAGGCCAGGGTTCTCATCGCTACGCGGTTGCACCCCGCGACGCAAGATCAGGCGAACGAGCGCTCGAGCACCTCGGGCGCGAGCCCACCGCCGTGGTGGGCTCGCCCGGACTCGGTGCTGGTCAGCGTCACGGCGGCCGGGCTGAACAGCATTGGATCGATGTCGTAGAAGTTCCAGTTGGCAGCGGCGAGCAGCTCCCCGAAGGGTGTGCCGAACGCGTCCGATGCCGACGACGGCAGGCGCTGCGCGAGGTCGGCGGCCTCCTCGTCCGCGCCCTCGATCCACAGGTGCACGGTCCCGCCGTACAGCACCGCGTCGTTCGTGCGCCCGATCGCCGTCGGGTCGTCCGCCGCCACCGGCGCGATTGGGCAACATCCCCAGCCGCTCCGCACCCGGGCCGGGTCGACACCGAGCTCGTGCAGCTTGTGCAGCGCGGTCTCGACCACGCGGGCCGAGATCTGCACCGACCCGCACACCGAGGCGGTGCGCGCGATCAGAAACGTCACCTCGGACGCTGGAACCCCACACCGCTGCGCCACCTTGTCCACGATCTCGGCCGGCGGATCCTGGCGGGTCTCGAGGCACAGGACCGCGCGCTCGGCCCGCTCGCGCCAGTCCAGCTCCTCAAACAGCTGTTCCGCGCGCGCCAGCGAGCGCCCCGGCCCGCTGGCCATCGCGAAGAAATCCCCGTGCTCGAGCTTCCAGCCCGCGTACTGCGCAGCGAGGCACGCGGCAGCCGGCTCGTCCACCGAGACCCCGACGCCCGGCCAGGTTCGCTGACCGACGGTCACGGGCACCGGGTCGACCCTCCCCAGCCCGCCCATGCACACGGACGCGAAGAACAGACCGGCCTGTAGCCCGCCACGGGCACGCGCTCCGCAGTCCACCAGTCGCGCGCCGGAGTCGAGGGTGCGCGCCTCGACCCCGAGCGCAGACGCGTCGTCGACGAGCGCTTCCACGAGCGCGGCAGCACGTTCATTCAGCGAGAGGCTCACGCTCACGGTGATCGCCTCCGCTCGGCATTCGGCCTCGCCTGTAGGTCAGCGGCGTGAATCATCCGGCTTGCACCCGTCAAAGATCAGGATCTCGCCCCGGCCGAGCTCGGTTCGGTCGCCGGACCATCTCGCCCAGGTTCCCCGGAGCAGCGCGTCGTCCATGGTCAGACCGAGCTCGCGCGCGCGCCGCAGCTGCAGGCCGAGCGCTGGAGGGCTGAAGCGGGCGGCGAACGCGTAGCCGGGGAGCGGCTCGATCGCCACCCCCGACACCAGGCTGCCGCGTTTGTTGCCGAGTCCGGCCTCCGGGCCGATGCCGCCCAGCGCGATCACCGTCCCGGCCAGCATCCGCAACCCGGCGCCGCTCTCGGTATGCGCGCCGACCGCCACCAGTCCTCTGCGCATGCCCGCGCCGGCCTCCTCGCCGGCGTCCCCCGCAACCACGATCTCGCCGCCGGTCATGCCCGCGCGGGCGCCGGGGTAGGCGCCGCCGACCCGCGCGCCGGCGTTGCCGAAGATCCTCAATAGTCCGCCGGCCATCTCGGCGCCCGCCCAGGCTCCGGCATCACCGCGTACCACGATCTCGCCCCCGCTCATGCGCGCCCCCGCATGCTCGCCGCATGGGCCCTCGACGAGCACATGCCCTCTCGACATCGAGGCGCCGATCCGGTCTACGCGCCGCAGGTCGCCGGCCAGCACCAGCTGCTCGTCACCCGTGCCAGACACCTCGAACACGTCGCCCAAGGCCAAGGTCTGACGACCGCAGCGCACGGTCAGCGCGGCGACGTCGGACGCGGCGAGACCGTGCAGACACTCGGGTATCAACCCGTCTGCCCGGACCCGCGCCGGCGGCTGCGTTTGAAGGGTCAGGGTCAGCGTCACGGCGGGTCGCGCAGCTCTGAGAGCGGGAAGTGAAATTCGCCGAGCTTGCCTCCGAAGTTGGCGGCGGTGAGGTGCGTCGCGCCGGCAACGGCGGCCGCGTGCAGTCCGCGGCGCATGGCCTCGCGCACCGCCTCCTCGGAGACGCCGTCGATCACGATCTCGAACATCGCGCCGACGCCATCGGGCACCAGCGTGTCGTCGACCTGGGCGCGGAGCGTGGGGGCCATTTGATGGTTGGTCGAGGCGAGCATCGAGGAGGAGGTGAGCGCGCCGACCTTGCTGCCGCTGCGGACGATTCCGCCGGGGAACGGCAGGGCGACGCCCTCGCCGCGCATCGCGTCGGCGGCCGCCTGCGCGGCCGCCAGCGCAGCGGGATCGTCGGCCGCCCCGATCACCAGGTTCCCGCCGCCCACGCCCCTGCCGACGCCGACCGACTCGGAGACCATGAATTCGCCCTCCATCACCGGGATCCGCCAGAAGCGCTGCCCGGCCACGACCTTGCTCGCCTGAAATCCGTCGCCGAAATAGCGCAGGGTCGCCCCGAGCGCCACCGTCCTCTCGGCGCCGGGCAGCCCATCGAAGCACGCCGTGGTGGGACAGGTCATCACGCACTGGCCGACGCGGTCGATGACGCGCTTGCCAACGCCCTCACGGTCCATCGCGAACAGCAGCACGGCGACCCCCGGCCGGCCATCGGGAGTGTCCTCGGCTTCGAGTCGGCGTTCGATGGCCGCCTCGCACTTACACCCGATAACCGAGGTGGCGAAGCCGGTCGCCGACCGCGCCGCCTCGTGCGCCCACGATTCGGTCGCGGCGGTGATCACCAGGCGCGCGTAGCGCATCGGGAACGCCTCGGCGAACGTGTCGGCGACCTCGGTGGTTCCGAGCACATACCCGCTCATCGAGCCGTGGCCTCCACGATCCGGGCGGGCTCGCGGAGCGCCGCATCGTGCACCGGGTAGTGCTCGAACGCGATCGTGTACCGGTCGCCGAACAACGGCCCGAGAACCCGGCTCACCTCGGGATCGAAGGCCGCGCGACTCGAGAGCAGGAGCCCGTCGTCGGTGTGGCGCAGCTCGCCGTCCTCGACGACGAGCTCACCGCCCTTGATCACGTATCGGGGGATGGCGAACATCTCCTCGCGGTCGGCGCGATCGTGGTAGATCGTCACATCGGCGTCGGCACCGACACCCAGGTGGCCCTTGTCGCGCAGGCCGAGCCGGCGCGCGGGCGCGGCGCGCGTGATGATCGCGATCTCGTTCAGGGTGTACTCGCGGTCCAGTCCGTCGGGCAGGGCCGTCCGCCGGATCGCCCGCTGGTTGGCGCGGCCCATCTGATCTTCCCGGAACGCCCGGTCCATCAGCAGGCGGATCAGTTTCGGGTAGGAGAGGAAGGAGCCGCCATTCGGATGGTCGGTGGAGAGCATCACCTGCCACGGGTTCTGCCCCAGCAGGAACAGCTCCAGCCCGATGCCCCACTGCAAGGCGTGGACGTAGTTGCGCGCCCGATACGTGTAAGGAACGATCCCGCAGCCCGTCTCGACCTCGGTGTCGTGGTTGATCCATTTGCCACCGCCGAGATCGCGGAGCACGGTCGACACCGGAGCATCGGCCGTCATCGTCACTGCCGGGCCGAACATCACCTGCCCGACATCGGCGGTGACCTCTGGATGCGAGGACAAGTATTCGAGCAGCTCGGGCGCACGGGAGCGAATCTGGCCGCCAGGCTTGCCGCCGTAGCTGTGAAACTGGAGGTGAGCGAAGTGCGCCTGGCGTCCTGAGAGCGTGCGCATCGTGTCCAGCGTCGTGTCGGCATTGCCGGGCACGCCGAGGTTGTTGGCATGAATATGGACGGGATGCGGCAGCCCGAGCTCGTGCGCGGCTCCGCCGATCGCCTCCAGCACCTGGCGCGGGGTCACATCGAAGCCCGCCACCGGCTCGTCGAGCGAGTGGACGTTGCCGTTGTCCTGCTTGAAGACCTCCACCCCTCCGGGGTTGACGAGCTTGACGCCGTAGGCGCCGGTCGCCTCGAGCCACCACGCGACGGCGTCTTTGATCCAGCGCCCGCCCGCCCCGGCCGCACCGCCGGACTCCCGCATCAGCTCGAACAGCACCTGGTTGTTGCCCATCAGGATCAGGAACGCCTTGTCGATCATGGGGGTGTCGCGCAGCTCGGATAGCACGTGGCGCGCGGCCAGCGGCGGGGCGGCGGCCTCCACGACCGTGGTGTAACCCAGCAGCGAGTAGCGGTAGCCGGTGACGAACGTCGAGGGGACCAATCCGCCGGTCCCCGAGCGCAGAAGATCGGTCCGATCCATCGGATCCTCGCGGCGGTCCTCGGGAGAGAGCTTGCGCGCGGCGTTGACTTTGGGACCCGCGATGTGGGCGTGGATGTCCACACCGCCGGGCATCACCACCATCCCGCGCGCGTCGATCCGACTGGCGTCGGGCCCAACCTCGGAGACTACCTTGCCGTCCTGAAGGCACACGGCGCGGACCTCTCCGTCGACGCCGTTGGCGGGGTCTTGGACCTTGCCCCCGGTGATCCGGATCGCCGTCACGCTTCGATCTCCGCAAGCAGCCGCGTCAGGAGCGCGGCCGCCGTCGGCGCGTCGCCGCGACGCGGCGCCTGCAGCGCCAGTGGCACGCCGTCGAGCCGGTGCGCGGTCCCGCTCGCCTCAACGCCAAGGGCCGCGGTGCGAATCGACACCTCGGGCTCGGTCCCGGACCATCCGCCCGGTAGGCTGCACAGCGCGATCTCGCTCGCGCCGTCGAGCAGCTTCGGGGAGACACCTTCGACGCACAGCGAAACGTCGATGCCCTCCCCGGTCTCGAGGGGCCGGGTGGTGGTCAGGAGCTCCGGATGGCCGCTGAGGAGATCCACGCTCTCTGGATACCCGGTCTGCCATGCGAGGACGTCCTGCGCGCTCCGCGTCCCCGTGGCGCAGGGCAGCTCCAAGGTGACCACGTGACGATCGTGGCACAGGGCGCGCACGAGCTCATGCAGCGCGAGGGCGCGCCGCTGACCGCCGCGGCCCGTGATGAGGCCGGGTCCGTACACGAACGCGGCATGGGGAACCGCGTCGATGCACTCCAGCAGCCCGTCCAGCTCGGCGGCGAGCCGGCTCGGGCGCAGAGCCAGCTTCCGGTGCCGGGCTTGCAGGTCGGTGAGCGCCTCGAAGTCGCGCTCCGGCGGCCACCGGAGCTGAAGTTCGGCGCGCTGCGCGGTGGTGGTATCGCGGTCGTCGACGACCACGAGCCTGCGCTCGGCGCCGAGCGGGCCTATAGCGTCGGCGCCAAAGCCGAGGCGGTCGAGCAGCCGCGGATGGGTGCTTTCGGGATCCTCGCGCCATATGACGACCAGCCCCGAGCGATCGCGGATCTCCCCCAGCGTGGCGCTCGATGCGCCGCGCAGAGGGACCGCCGGGCTGCCGGGCCAAGGGCCGGACGCCCCGTCGGGCACGATCAGAGCGCCCAGCCGGTCAGCGAGCGCAACCGCGGCCCGCGCGTCCTCGACGGTTGCCCAGTCAAATCCGTGCACCAGCGGACGCCGCGCGCCGCGCAGCAGCTCCGCGGCACTCCTCAGCGCGGTCTCGACGTCGGTCGGCCGGCCGCGGATGCTCGCCGCGGGCGCGTCAGCCGACCGGCGAAGGCGCTGCGAGAACCACTCGGCGCCGAGGAAACACTCGGGGCGTAGGCGGACGGCGGCGCCGGAGTAATCGACGGTCACGTCATCGCAAAGGAGGCCGCAGCCGGCGCAGGTGACAGGACCCAAGTCAGTCACGGACCAGCACCGCCTCGGGGAGCGCGGACAGGAGGCGGGCTCCCCGCGCGGCGAGCTCGGGCGCGGTCGTGGTAGCCGAGATCAGCGTGCACAGCGGTGCGCCTCGTTTGATCATCTCCCCGGCGCGCGGGATGTCGCGCGCCAGGTCCGACGGCCACCAATCCGGATCTGGAGCGCGCACATCGCGGTTGGCGAACAGCACGAGCTTCACCCTCGCACTCCTCTCGTCCGGCGGTGCCGCGGCGGCGGGGAGGCCGATACCGCGCGCTCCCCGGACGTGCGCCTCAAAGCTGCCGGCTGCGAACAGCTCCAGCGCGGCCGGCGGTCGCGGGTTGACCTCCACCACCCAGGCGTGGCGCCCGTCCCAAACGGCGTCCACCCCGAACGCTCCGCGGACGCCAAAGCGCGCCGCAACCTCGGCACAGACGGCGCGCAGCTGGCCCTCGAGCTCGGCCCGCTCTCGTTCCGGCAGCCGCGGAGGCGCCACGTTGCCCGTCCAGCGAAAGCCGGGTGGGCGAAGCAGCTGCTCGGTGACGCCGAGAACGACGGCGCGCCGGCCGTCGCCCATCGCCACCGCCGAGCACGCCAGCCCGTGGATGCGCCGCTGCACGATCTCGGTGTGCCGGAGCGCGCCGCCCGCCCACGGTCGCACGCCGCGCCCTCCGCCCCCACGCCGCGGCTTGCGCAGCCACGCGTCGGGATCCGCCAGGGTCCGCCCGCCACGCGAGGGTGCCCGGAGCTCGTCGACCGACCGAGTCTCCGGGGCCCGCGCCCCCGCTGACCGCGCCGCCGCGCCCACCGCCCAGGGGTCGCGCACCTCGACCAGGAGCTCGGGCGGTGTTCCCAGTAGCTCCCGTCCCCGTGCCAGCTTCGCGACTAGATCGGGCCGGTTCTCGAAGCCGGCGCCATAGAGGACCGCGTCCGCGTCGACGTCGGCGGCGAGCGCGGCGAGAGCATCATTGCTGCGCGCGGTCGCCACGCGGGCGACCGCGCGCAGGTCGACGTCGCCGAAGCGGTCCAGCGCGATCACCTCGTAGCCGTCGGCCACCGCCAGCTGAGCGAGCATGCGCGCGCTGACCGCGACCACGAGGACCCTCATGGGAGTCTGATTTCCATCAGCAGGGCGGCGAGCACAGTGGCCGCTACAAGGTCGGCCGTGGTTCCCGGATTCAGCCGATGGTCGGATGTGCGCAGCGAGTCGTCGAAGTCCTGGAGCGTGCGGGTGCCGTCGAGCACCTCGCGAGCCGCCGCGGTCACCGCCTGCGCCGCCGCGGCGCCCGCCTTGCGCTCGATCAGCGTATCGGGGTGGGAGGCGAGCAGGCCGATGTGGGTTGACGCGATCGCTTCGAGCGTGGGAATGCCTTCGCCCAGTGCGTCCGCCAGCAACGGGAGGCCGGTGTCGAACACGATCGCGTAGCCGGTTGCGTACTCGGAGGCGATGCTGTCGCGGCGGGCGGCGGCCGCCATCGCCTCCCGCAGGGAGACGCGCGCAGGGTCCCGTACGTCGTGCTCGGGCGCCTCGCCCAACCCTCCGGGACGAGCCTGGACGATCGCCTCGAAGGCAGCAGCGGCGTCGGCGACATCGAGCTGCTCGAGGATCCGCTCGGTGGCCGATCGCAGCCCTTCGCCCTCGTCCCGCGTCACCTCCGCGCGGACCAGCGGCGCGAACAGGAGCACGATCCCCAGGTTGGTGTTGCCGCCACCGACCCGTGACGTCGCCCGAACCCCGTCCGCGATCAGCTCGCCGACGCTCCGCCGGCGGACCCGCCGGCGCTCGAACACCGGCCCGAGCGCGAGCGCCGAGCGCACCATGTCTACGTACGTCGTGTCGGAGAAGTCGTGGGCCGGGGTGATGTTGCCGGGCTTGGCTGCCGAGACCTCCAGCAGGCACGCGAGCTGTACCTGGTGCTCGAGTAGGTCCCCGCTCAATTGCAAGTGAGCTAGGGTTGCGTTCACCCGCGTCACAATACGAGAGGGAGGTACACAAGCATGGCCATCACGCTGGCGACCGGAGAGGCTCTGGTCGGCGAAGGTAACGAGGTCGCCCACATCGACCTGCTACTTGGGTCAAAGAGCGGACCCGTCGGTGATGCCTTCGCCAACGCCTTCATCAACGAGAAGGAGGGTCACACCAACCTGCTGGCGGTGGTCACCCCCAACCTGCCGGCGAAGCCGGACACGGTGATCAGCAACAAGGTGACGATCAAAGGCGCGAAGCAGGCGGTGCAGCTGTTCGGTCCCGCTCAGGCCGCCGTCGCCCGGGCGGTGGTGGACTCGGTCTCGGAGGGCGTGATACCCAAGGACCAAGTCGACGACCTGGCCTTGGTCGTGGGCGTGTTCATCCACTGGGAGGCCGAGGACGACAAGAAGATCTTCGACTGGAACTACGAGGCCGTGAAGATGTCGATCTCGCGCGCGCTCAATCATGAGCCGAGCGTCGACAAGGTGCTCGCCGAGACGCCCGCCGCGCGTCACCCGTTCGCGGGCGGCGCCGAGGGGTAGCGGCGGCCAGTCGGGAGTCGTTGACTGCGCAGGCCGGAGAGCCGCCGCTCGCCGGTCTGCGCACCGTCGTCACCGGAGCCAGCTCCGGGATCGGGAGGGCCATCGCCGTTGCCTTCGCCGCTGCGGGGGCCCGCGTCGGGCTCGGCTTCTGGCGCTCCTCGGACGCGGCAAGAGAGCTGGCGAACGAGCTAGGCGCCGTCCACCCGCTTCTGCAGGCGGATCTCAGCACGGCGGACGGCTGCACTTCGATCGTGCGGGACGCATTCGGCGCTCTCGAGCATGTCGACGTCTGGGTCAACAACGCCGGCGCCGACGTGCTCACCGGTGAGGCCGCTCGCTGGCCTCCAGAGCACAAGCTGCAGGCGCTGCTCGAGCTCGATCTGAAAGCCACGATCCGCTGCTCGCGGCTGGTGGCCGCGCGCATGCGGCCCGGGGGCTGCATTCTCAACCTCGGCTGGGATCACGCCACCGTCGACGGGATGGCAGGCGACGATCCCGAGCTGTTTGCCGCTGTGAAGGCGGCCGTGCTCGGCTTCTCGAAGTCGTTCGCGCGCTCGGTCGCGCCCCACGTCCGCGTCAACGTCCTGTGCCCGGGCTGGATCGAGACCGCGTTCGGGGCGGGTGCCGACCGCGATTTCTACGAAGAGGTCGCGGCGAGCACGCCGCTGCGCCGATGGGGCCGTCCTGAGGACGTTGCCGGGGCCGCGGTCTGGCTGGCCTCGCCGGCCGCCGGCTTCGTCACCGGGCAGGCGATCAACCTCAACGGCGGCGTAGTTGGCTGACACGCTGTTCGTCACCGGCCGTCTGGCCGAGCCGGCGCTCCGTAACGTCACCTCCGAGCTGGGGGTCGACCACCAGGTCATCGTGATGAACATCAGCGTCGCTGCGCTCATGACCACCCGTTGGATCGCCAGGCGGCTGGAGGTGCCGCCGGGGGTGGACAACATCGTGATCCCGGGTTTGTGCGAGGGCGACGTCGACGCGCTGCAACAGGCCACGGGCTTGCCTGTACGCAAGGGCCCGGCCGACGTTCGCGCCCTGCCCGAGTGGTATGGGCGGGAGGCCGTCCGGGCGGAGCTCGGTCCGCGCGATGTGCGCGTGTTCGCCGAGATCAACGACGTGCAGTCGTTGTCACGCGAGCAAGTAACCGACCGGGCGCAGGCGTATCGCGGAGAGGGAGCCGACGTGATCGACCTCGGCCTGTCGCTGGATCGCTCCTGGCTGACCGAGGGGCCGCCGGCGATCGCGGCACTGCGCGAGCGCGGGCTGTCGCTCAGCATCGACACGCTCGACCCTGAACACATCCGGATGGCCGATGCTGCCGGTGTGGATTACGTGCTCAGCCTCACGCCCGACACGATCGACCTGGCGGAGGAGCTGCGCGCGACGCCCGTGCTGATCACCGAGGACCCGGACGACCTCGACGGCCTCGACCGCATGGCCGCCCGGATGGAGCAGCTGGGCCGTCCCTACCTGCTCGACTCGATCCTTGCCCCGATCAACTCCGGCTTCGCCGCGTCGCTGGCTCGCTACGTCGAGGTCCGACACCGCCATCCCGAGGCCGAGTTGCTGATGGGGATCGGCAACCTGACCGAGCTCACCGAGGCCGACTCGACCGGGGTGACGGCGCTGCTCATCGGCTTCTGCCAGGAGGTCGGCATCGGCGCGGTGCTGACGACCGAGGTAATCGGGTGGGCGCGCGGGGTGGTGCGAGAGACGGTGCTGGCGGCGCAGATCATGCACCTGGCCCAGCGCCAGGCGCGGCCGCCCAAGCACCTCGATTCCGGCCTGGTTACCGCCAAGGACGAGTCGATGCGCTCGCCGTCGGAGGAGGAGCTGCGGGCCATGCAGGCCCAGATCTCCGATCCGAACTACCGCCTGTTCGCTGACGCCGAGTGGCTGTACGCGCTCAACGGCGACCGGTTCGTCCGTGAAACCAACATGTACGCGGTGTTCGAGCAGCTCGGCGTCGACGACGCGTCGCACGCCTTCTATCTCGGCAAGGAGCTGATGAAGGCGACGATCGCGCGCGGGCTGCACAAGAACTATCGCCAGGAGGGACCCCTGGACTGGGGCCTGCTCAGCTTTCCCGAACCTCGACGAGAGGATGTCCAATGAAGAAGATCCTGATCCAGCTCGACACCGATCAGCACCCGAGCTCCTTCGACGCGATCGCCGCCTACGACGCGGGCGTGGACGTGGTGCTGGGCTTCGGCCAGATCACCGCGGAGAACCTCGACGGTGTCGTCCAGGGGGCGATCTTCCCCCGGGGACCTGAGGGCCTGGCCAACACCGCCTTCTGGGTCGGAGGGTCCAAGGTGCGCGACGGCGAGGCGGTGTTCGAGGCGGCGCGAAAACTGTTCTTCAAACCCTTTCAGCCGTCGATCATGCTCGATTCCGACGGCTCCAATACGACCGCGGCCGCGGCCGTAGCCCGCGTTCGCGGAGCCGTGGGACTGAAGGGCAGCCGGGCGGCGGTGATCGGGGTGGGCCCCGTCGGTCTGCGGACGGCAGAGCTGCTGCGACGCGAGGGCGCCGAGGTCACGCTGATGACTTTCCCGCCCGATGTCATGAAGGGTGGCCACCGCCGAGCGTCCGGGATCGACGTGGCTAGGGAGGCGGGTTTCGAGGTCGTCGAGCCGGGCTCGAGCGACGAGCTCGATGGCGCTCTGGCCGGCCACGTGGTCGCGTTCGCCGCCGGCCCGGCGAGCGTCCAGATCCTTCGGCGCGGCGGCTGGTCGCAGGCCGAGGGCCTCCGGGTAGTGGTCGACTACTCGGCCTCGGAGCCAGTGGGGGTAGAGGGCGTCGACCGCGCCGACAACCTTGCCGAAGAAGCCGGCGTACTCAAGCTGGGGGCGCTCGCCGTCGGCGGTCCGAAGATGAAGGTGCAGAAGCGCTGCGTGGAGCGGATGTTCGAAGACAAGGGCACGGTGATGGATCTCCCCGGCGTCTACGACGTCGCCCTGGACGTGCTATGAGACGCGTGCGCCGCGACGAACGTGCCGTCGATCGGCGCCGTCGTAGCGCACGCGCCGTCAGCCGCGGGTGCCCGCGGTCGACTTGGAGAACACGAACTTTCCCATCGGCCCGTCGAGCGGGCTGTCGGACTCGGGCCGCCACAGCACCGTATCTTCGATCTTGCGCGCCATGGCGAAGTCCTTGTCGGTGATCCCGCCCGCGGAGTGCGTTGCGAGCTTGACCCAGAGCTTCCCCCAGGTGACGTTCAGGTCGGCGTGATGGCCGGCGGCCTCGCACAGGTAGCCCACGGCGTTGACGGCCATCAGGGTGGACGGCCAGCCGTCGGTGTTGTACTTGCGCCGGATCCACTCGCCCTCGAGGTACCACTCGTCGAGGCCGAGCTCGGACAGCTTGGCGGGGATCTCCGCGTCGGAGTAGGTCGGGAGTTTGGTGGCCATGGCCGAATGATATGCCTCGAGTAGCCGGTGTCGACCCGGGGACGGTCTCGTTCGACCTGTGCGTGCTGCAGGACGGCGAGCCGGTAGTCGAGCAGGTGTTCGAGACCGGCTCGCTGAGCGAGGACGGCGGGCCGGTGCTCGAGGCGCTCCACCGCCACGGGCCCTACGACCTGGTCTACGGGCCGAGCGGCTACGGACTCCCGCTGGTTGCGGCCGCCGACGTCGGTGAGCGGGAGCTGGCCGAGATGGTGCTCGTGCGATCGGACGACGCGCGCGCCAACACCGGGGTGACCGGCATGCGCTCGCTTCTGCGAGCGCTGGCGCGAAGCGGTCTTCCGGTCCTGTTCGGTCCCGGCGTTATCCACCTGCCGTCGGTTCCGCGCCACCGCAAGTACAACCGGATCGACCTCGGGACCGCGGACAAGGTGTGCGCGGCGGCGTACGCGATCGTCGACCAGTCCGCCCGACGGGCGATTCCACCACGCGAGACGACAATGGTGCTGCTCGAGCTTGGGGGCGCCTTCACGGCTGCGCTGGCGATCGCCGGCGGCCAGATCGTCGACGGCCTGGGCGGATCGTCTGGACCGCTCGGGGTGCGCGCGGCCGGCGCGCTCGACGGCGAGCTGGCCTACCTACTGGGTCGGACCCTGCGCAAGCAGACGCTGTTCACCGGCGGGGCCCTGGATCCGACGGGCGCCCTCCAGCTCTCCGACCTCGCAGCGCTGTGGTCCGCGCCGGAGCACGTCGAGGGCTGGACAGCGCTGCTCGAGGCCGTGGCCAAGGCGGTGCGGGCCCTGCTGGTCAGCGTGCCGGCGCCGCATGAGATCGTAGTCTCCGGCCGCCTCGCCCGCATGCCCGACCTGGTCGCCGCGCTGGACTCGTCGCTGGGCGACATCGGGCCCGTGATCGCGCTCGTTCCCGGTCGCGCGAGCGCGGCTGCCCACGGTGGTGCGCTGCTGGCCGACGCGCTCGCGGGCGGCCGGAACGCCGTCCTGGCTGACGTCCTGAGGCTCCGCGAGTCCTGCGGAACCGCGCTCGACCATCTCCGCGTCGCCGGCGCCGAGACGATCTCGCTCGGCTGATCCAGTCGATCAGTGCAGGCCTTTTTGCCGAGGCGTGCGGCGAGTCGTAAAACTGACGGTTTTCGGTTGTATCGCAGTCGCGCCGGTGTTAGGTTCCCCTTAGCCCGTTATTCGCAGGAAAGGAGAGAGCCGCCGTGACCGCGACTGCCGGTAAGGATGTGATCGAGGGGTTGGCAAAACAGAATGGGGTGACGTTGGGGCGGGTGCTCGGCCGCGGCAACGTCGGAGTGGCCGAGGAGGGATCCGACGGCAAGATGCACGCCACGGTCCGGATCCCATCGGACGAGCTCGTCTTCGATCCCGGGGTCCTGGTCCTCCCTCACGGGGGCCACCTCGAACTCGAGATCGTCAACGACGACAACAACTCCCATTGCGCGGTCTTGCCGTGCAACGGCGATTCCAAGTTCATCTGGCTCGTGAACTTCTCGAAAGGCAGGGCGAGCCTTGAGCTCGACGGCCCGGGCTACTACTGGTACGGCTCCCGAACCGGAAACGACGAGGGCGGCGGCCTGACCGGCACCATCGTCGTCGGCGGAGAGGTCCCGGACGAAGCCAAGCTCGACCGCCCACCCCAGCCGCGACCGTAGAAAGGAGCAGTTGATGGCAACTGAGACTGAGTACGTCGACGCCGGCGAGGCGGTCGACTTCCGGAATCTGAGCCCGGGCTACATCGGCAGCGCCCCGTCGGTGGCGAGAGGCGTCAACTACGACCGGATCCTCAAGGCTCGCGATGCAGAGCCGCACAACTGGCTGACGTACTACGGCGCCTACGACGGGCAGCGCTTCAGCCCGCTCGACCAGATCACCTCGAGGAATGTCCAGCACCTGGCTCCGGCGTGGGTGTTCCAGTGCGGCTCGGTGGGCATGCACTCGGGCGCGTCTACGTACTCGTTCGAGGCGTCGCCGCTCGTCGTCGACGGCATTATGTACGTCACCGGCTGGGATGGCTGGGTCTGGGCGCTTGACGCCAAGAACGGAGCGGAGCTGTGGCGCTACCACCGCGCGTCCCCGTACGACGTTCGCCTGTGCTGCGGCAACGTCAACCGCGGGTGCGCCGTGGCGGCCGGGAAGGTCTTCATGGCCACCTTGAACGCCCACGTGATCGCGCTCGACGCCACGAATGGCCAGCTGATCTGGGAACAGCCGTACGGCGACGTGCGGGCCGGCGAGAGCGCAACGGTCGCCCCGCTGATCGTCAAGGACATGGTCATCGTCGGGAGCTCCGGCGGCGAGTTCGGGGTGCGCGGCCACGCCGACGCCTTCAAGCTCGAGACCGGAGAGCGCGTCTGGCGCTGCTACATGGTTCCCGAACCCGGCGAGCCGGGGTCCGAGACGTGGCCGTCCGACGGCGAGGCCTGGGCGCGGGGCGGCGCGAATTGCTGGACCACGCCGACGTTCGACCCGGAGCTCAACCTCCTGTACTTCAACACGGGCAACCCGTGCCCGGACTTCGACGGCGCAGTGCGCGAGGGTGACAACCTCTTCACCAACTGCGTGGTGGCGGTCGACCCAGACAGCGGCCAGATCAAGAGGCACTACCAGTACACCCCGCACGACGTGTGGGACTACGACTCCACGATGGAGAACATCCTGTTCGAGATGGACGGACGGAAGTGCTCCGGGCACTTCGACAAGAACGGGTACTTCTTCGTCCTCGACCGCACCGACTGCAGCCTGATCCGAGTCGTACCGTTCGTCGATCGCATCACCTGGGGCGAGATCGACTCCAGCGGCAAGGTGACGCCGCGAGTGTTCCCCGACAAGGAGGGCGATCCCGTCCACTTCTGGCCCGGCCCGGCCGGCGCCAAGGAATGGACGCACGCCGCCTACAGCCCGAAGACGGGGCTGTTCTATGCGCCGGTGCAGGACGTCGGGGCGACGGCCACGCGACGGCGCCGGGAGTTCAAGGAAAGCATCCCGTACTGGGGCGCGGGCGTCGCCGTGGACACCGAGGACGTCTCCGGTTACCTGTCCGCGTTCGATCCAGCCACCGGCGAGGAGAAGTGGCGCTACAGCAATGAACACCCGATGACCGCCTCGGTGCTGGCCACGGGCGGCAACCTGGTGTTCACCGGCGACCCGGCGGGAATATTCAGGGCGTTCCACGCTGGCAGTGGAGAGCTGCTGTGGCAGTTCACGTGCGGCAGCGGCCACCACTCGAGCCCCTGCAGCTACAGCGTCGACGGGCGGCAGTACATCGCCGTGCCCGTCGGCTACGGTGCGTGGACCGAGGGGTTCTACCCCGGGGCCCTCGCCCAGGCCGGTGGATCCGCGTTGTTCGCGTTCGCGCTGCCGGAGTAGAGCACAGCGACCGAAGCCAGATGCGATCTGTCACGGCGCCCGAGCCGTGGCAGATCGCAGGCCTCGACGCCGACCTTTCGAAAGAACCGGTGTTCGCGCTTCTCTCTCTCGGGTTCACGCTGAGCCTGGACAACTTCCGTATATCGATCGCGCTGGGAGGGCTCAAGCCGACCTTGCTTCGGTCGGTCAAGACTTCCTTCATCTTTGGTCTGTGGGATGGCATCGCACCGCTGGTCGGGATAATCGTCGGCCACTACATAAGCGACAAGGTCGACTCCACCGCCACCACGGTCGCAGCGGTCGGCCTCGGCGCATATGGCCTGTTCGTCGTCGTCCGGGCGTTGCTGAAACCCGAACATGCGGATCCAGACTTGCGCTGGGCGACGCGCGGACTGCCCCTGCCGTTGAGCGTCGACAACGTGGCCGCCGGCGCCAGCCTCGGCCTCCTTGGATACTCTCCCTGGCTCGCGCCGCCCCTGTTCGCGACGATCACGTTTGTGATGTCGGTCGCCGGGCACCAGATCGGCCGCACAGCGGCCCACTTCATACCCCGCATCCGCACCGACCTGCTGACTGGGATCGCGTTCGTCACGATGGCGGTCTTCCTGGCAATGGGCATTAGCCTGCCGGGCGGCGGGGGCTAACGGCGGACGCTACGGCGGGCCCCCGGGCCGCGTACGGCCTGCACCTGGTCGTTGAGGCACAGCGGATGCGGGCTCCGGAGCAAGTCGCTTGTCGGGTTGCAGCTCGGCCGCGCCGGCGCTCACTTCGTCCCGATCCGCGCCGACCTCATGACCGTGTCGGGCTCGTCGTGATGGGGATCTTGGTCGGGGACGGGCTGGTCGCCCGCTCCTCCCACCTCCGCGTCTGCTCGCGACGCGCTCGGGGCTGACCAGGCCGTTGTCGGGCGCCGGGTCCGCCTCACCGCCACCGCTGTGCAGATCCCGATTCCGGTGAGGGCCGCGATGACGATGGCGAGGTTTCTGTAATTGACCTGGCTTGCTGGGTCAGTGCATGCGGCGCCCGGCGAGTCCCTGATGGGGTGGCCGCCAGCGGCCGCGATCCTGACCACCGCGCTGGTTGCCGCGCTCGCGAGATCGTCACTGCGACCGCTCTCCGGCTTGCGCAGCGAAGCCAGCGCGCGCTGCGCTCGAGGCGGCAGTCCCTCGCTGCCGTATCCGGTGGCCATCACCACGAGCAGCGGCGGCTTCCCCGGGGAGCTGAGCTCTTGCTCGAGGTACTCGGCGTAGCGCTGCGGCTTTCCGAACAGGCTCGGAACCGCGCCGAGATCGGCCGGTGAGGCGATGAGCGCGACCTTGACCGGGAATCGCGCGCGGCATACCGAGGCGGCCGCCGCGTTCAGCCCGTTCTGGATGGCGGGAGACACCGCCGGCGCGTACGGATAGAAGACGTTCTGGCTGAGCAGCACGTCGCTCGCTGGATCCCCGTCGGCTCGCGCCGCGCTTCCGGCCAGGAGCACGGCGAACAGCGTCGCCGTGAGGATCCGCACTGATCGCCGGGCCACCGCGGATCAGGTTATCGCCGCCGCGCGCGCGGATCGGACCGCGTCCTCAGGTCAGGCGATTCGGCGCAACGTGTGCTCGACATCCTGCGGGTAGAACGGCCACAAAAACAGGGCGCGCTCGTGACCGCTCGAGTCGATGATGTACGCGGCTTCGGTGTGGGTGATGTACTTGATGGTGGTTCCGGCGATTCTCTTGGTCGTCACCAGGACGCCGATCGCGTAGCGCTTCCACACCGCGGCCAGCTGCGCCGGGGGCCCGACCGCCCAATGCCATTGGGGTACGAGCTCCCACTTGTGCTCGTCCTGCAGCAGGTTCGCACGGGCATCGGCGTAGACGTCGACACTCACCGCAAGAACGGCCGGTCGCCGCGAGGCGGGCATGCCGGCCACCACGTCATTGAGCAGTTTCGCCTCGAGCGGGCAGAGGTTGCGGCACAGGGGGTCGACGAACGTCACGATCAACGGCCGCCCGCGGTACTCGGTCAGGGATACGCGCCGTCCGTCCTGATCGCGGAGCACGAACTCGGGGGCCGGCCGACGGCCCGACGGCCAGCTGAACGGCGGCGGCGTGACGATCGAGCCCACCTGTTGATCGGAGGCGCTGGGATGCCTACGACCGGCGATCACAAGGACCGAGGCGCCGACGGCAAGAACGAGTGCTACTGCCAAACCCGGAAGGGCCCAGCTCCGCCGGAGGTGTGAGTGGGGACCGGCCGCGGCCGGCGCCACGCGCGGGGTCGTTGGGCGGCCGCGCCCCCGGCGGCGGCGCAGCGTTACCGCGGCCAGGACCGCGCCGATCAACGCCGCTAACGCCGCGGCGATCACGACCGCGACCCAGGTGCGGCTCGGCTTGGCCGGAGATCTCGCGGTCGTGCTCGACTCCGTGGCCGGCGCGAGCTTGATCCCGCTGGCGGCGGCGAGCCGGCGCACGGCTATCTGCGCCGCGGCGGTGAGCGCGGTGCCGCCGGCTCCGATCGGGACGTCCGCGAGCGAATGGTAGGCGGACGTCAGCGGGTGCCCCGGCCAGTTGAAGCCGAACCCGTTCGGCATCGCCACCAGTAGTCGCTGCTTGTAGGCAGAGGACAGCTCGAGTCCGAGGAATCGGGCGTAGATGCGCGGTTTGCGCCACAGCTCGGTGATCGAGCCGAGGTCGTACTCGCTCGGGATGATCGCCACCCGGATCGCGAATCCGGCGCGGTTGGCGTCTTGAACCACGCTCACCAACTGCCGTTGCAAGGGCGAGGCCGGCGTCGCCTGATAGGCGAGAAACACCTGGTTGGCAACCAGGTAGTCGCTGGCGGGGTCACCGTCGGCGCGCGCGATCGGCGCGAGCAGGGCACCGGTAACGGCGAGGGCCAGGAACGTCGCGACGCTCCCGCGCTTGATCCAACCGCCCCACCGGCAGGACATGCCCAGCATTCTGAACCTTTTGCGCGGCCGCGTCCCTGCGGGCCGGCCCGAGCCCCGCGGCCGTTACGCTAGTCGGATGGAATCGGATTACACGCCGCGCCAGGTGGCGGAGCTGCTCGAGCGCGGCGAGATCGAGCTCATCGACGTGCGCCGCCCTGGCGAGCACGAGGCCGGCCGCATCGCGGGCGACCGCCACGTCGAGCTGACCCAGCTCTCCGCGCAGGCGCACACGATCGGCCGTGATAAGCCCGTCGTGTTCTACTGCCGCAGCGGAGCCCGCTCGGGCATGGCCGCCGAGGCGTTTCTCGGCGCCGGCTACGACGCCCACAACATGGTCGGGGGCCTGCTGGACTGGGACGCCGAGGGCTTGCCGCTGGAGCCGGCGGACGGTTACGTCGCGGACTCTTGACTACCAGCGGCTACGGCTTCCACTTGATCGAGCAGCCCACGGGCCGAGTCTCCCGGCGTGATGGTTCCTTCCCCTCGAGCACCGAGTCGAGGGCTTCGCGTAGCCACGCCGCGCGCTGTTCCGGGTCGTCGTAGTCCGCATCAGGCGCCCCCCGGTAGCGCAACCGACCGGCGGAGTCGAGCACGAACACGTCCGGAGTGGTCTTCGCGCCGTACGCGCGCGCGACTTCCTGGGTCGAGTCGTGGAGGTACGGCATTGGCCAATCCTCGGCGGCGACCCGCGCCTTCATCGCGTCGTAGGAGTCGCGCGGGTAACGGTGGGCGTCGTTGGCATTGATCGCCAGGAAGCGCACCCCGCGGTCGGCGTAGTCGCGGGCAGCCTGCGCGAGCCGGTCATGCCAGGCCAGCGCGTACGGGCAGTGGTTGCAGGTGAATACCACGACGCTCGCCGCTGCGTGCCCGTCGGGCGCGGACCACCTCACGCCGTCGGTGTCCGGGAGCTCGAAGCTCGGCGCCTGGTCTCCAATCGAGAGCATCATTTCCTTTCCGCACGCTCGGTCGCCTGGCGCAGCGCCTCGCGCAGCTCATCGGGATCGGGGGTCGGGGAGATCCTGCCGTCGGGGCGGCGGTAGACCCGGCAGGCCAGGCCGACGGAGTCTCCGGGCGCGGCCCCAACGAGGTCGGAGCCGTCGATCAGGATCGTCGGTGAGCCGAGGAACCCGGCGTCGGTCGCATCCTCCTCGGTCACGATCTCGCGCATCACCACCTCGGCGCCATCCAGCCCGACGTCGCGCAGCGCCTCATGCAGCTCGGCGAGCGCTCGCTCGGTGGAGGGACAGCCCTCCCACCACAGGAGCTCGACGGTCGGAACGTGCATATATCGAGCGTAGCCACCACGCCGGCTTCGACACCAACGGCGGCGGGCTGTCCGCTTTTGGCGTCGTTTTTTGACGCCGAGAGCGGACGCCCCTGGTGCTCGGGGCACGGCGCCGGCGACCGTCAGAAGAACCCAACCGCTCCGGGGCATCCGACAGAATCAGGCCGCTCCGGGGCATCCGACAGAATCAGGCCGCTCCGGGGGGTCCGACAGAATCAGACCACGGTCCAGGTGTCGCCGCTCAACAGCAGCTCCTCGAGCTGCTCGTCGGAGGCGGTCTGCGTCCGAGCCGGGCCGGTGCGCCCGAACACGGGACGCTGTACCTCGCGAAAGATGCCGATCGGCGTGGGTTCGGTCGGGTCGTCCGCGAGTCTCGCGAGCGAGAACGCGAGTCCCGGGTCCATTCGATGTGAGTCGTGGACGATCAGCGCGTCCTCGCCCACGTCAGCGACGTCGACGATCGCCAGGTGGCCGTCCGGGGCGCGAGCGACCCCGCGCTCGTCCTCGACCCCGAACCGGATCGGCTTGCCATGCTCGAGGCGAATCTGGTTCTGGTCCTTGACGTCCTTCTCGGTCAGCGCCGCGAACGCGCCGTCGTTGAACACCGGGCAGTTTTGGTAGATCTCGACGAGCGCTGCGCCGTCGTGGCGGGCTGCCCTGCGCAGCACCTCGGTGACGTGCCGGCGGTCGCGGTCGATGGTGCGGGCCACGAAAGTTGCCTCGGCCCCCAGCGCGAGCGCGACCGGATTAAACGGATGATCCGAGACGCCGAACGGCGTCGACTTCGTGATCATGCCGATCCCCGAAGTCGGTGATGCCTGGCCCTTGGTCAGCCCATAGACCTGGTTGTTGAACAGCAGGATCTTGAGCGGCACGTTACGGCGCAGCGCGTGGATCAGGTGGTTGCCGCCAATCGACAGCGCGTCGCCGTCGCCGCTGACCACCCAGATCGAGAGGTCCGGCCGGGTCGACGCCAGCCCGGTCGCCAACGCCGGCGCGCGCCCGTGGATGCCGTGCAGCCCATACGTGTTCATGTAGTAGGCGAAGCGTCCGGCACACCCGATCCCGGTGATGAACACGATCCGCTCGGGCGGGATCTCGAGCTCGGGCATGAACTGCTGCACGGCCGACAGCACCGCGTAGTCGCCGCATCCCGGACACCATCGGGTTTCCTGGTCTGACTGGAAGTCGGCCTTGGTCAGGACTGGGGGCGCCCCGCCGTTGCCGTTGGTCTTCGTGACGCTCATACCCGCGCCTCGATTTCGCGCTCGATCTCCGCCGCGAACAGCGGCCGTCCCTGGACCTTGCAGAACGACTCGACATCCACGAGGAACTTCGCGCGGAGGATCTGCGCGAGCTGCCCGGTGTTCATCTCCGGCACCAGCACTCGATCGAACGACCGCAGCACCTCGCCGGTGTTCGGTGGCAGTGGGTTGAGGTGGCGGATCTGGGCGCACGCGACAGCGTGGCCGTTCAGTCGTGCGCGGCGCGCGCCGGCCCGGATGGTGCCCTCGCTCGAGCCCCAGCCGAGTAGGAGGAGCTCCGCGCCGGGATCGGCATCGACCTCGAGGGGCGGCACTTCGATGCCCGCCACCTTCGCCGCCCTGAGCTCGGTCATCCGCTCGTGGTTTGCCGGCTCATAGGAGATGTTGCCGCTGCCATCGGTCTTCTCGAGGCCGCCGATCCGGTGCTGCAGGCCCGGAGTCCCCGGAATCGCCCAGGGACGCGCCAGATGATCGTCGCGGCTGTAGGGCTGGAACGGCTCCCCGTGGCCGCCGGCGCGAGCGAACGCAGGATCGATCGCGGGCAGGTCGGAGACGACCGGCACCCTCCACGGCTCCGAGGAGGAGGCGAGGAACGTGTCCGAGAGCAGGATCACGGGAGTGCGATAGCGAATCGCGAGCTGCACCGCCTCGAACGCGGCGGCGAAGCAACCGCCGGACGTGCTGGGGGCGATCACCGGGAGCGGCGACTCGCCGTGGCGACCATGCAGTGCCATCAACAGATCGGACTGCTCGGTCTTCGTGGGCATGCCGGTCGACGGGCCGGCACGCTGAACGTCGATCACGACCATCGGCAGCTCGAGCGCGACCCCCAGCCCGATGGTCTCCGCCTTCAGGTCCATCCCCGGGCCGCTGGTCGCGGTCACCCCGAGCCGTCCCCCGAACGCGGCGCCGAGCGCCATGCCCGCCGCGGCGATCTCGTCCTCGGCCTGGATCGTCCGAACCCCGAAGCCCGCGTGCCGCGAGAGCTCGTGCAGGAGCTCCGAGGCCGGCGTGATCGGATAGCTTGCCAACAACAGCGGCAGGCCGCTGCGGACGCTCGCGGCGATCAACCCGAGCGCGAGCGCGGTGGTCCCATTGACGGTGCGGTACGTGCCGGCGGCGACGTCGGTCGCGGGGTTGACCCGATACTGCACGTCGAGGAGCTCGGTCGTCTCGCCGAAGGACCAGCCGGCGTTGAACGCCGCCAGGTTCGCCTCCGCGACCGCGGGGTTACGCCCGAATTTCTGCCCGATCCACTGCTGGGTCACCTCGGTCGGGCGCCCGTACAGCCACGAAAGCACTCCGAGCGCGAATAGGTTCTTGGCCCGCCCGGCGTCACGGCTGGACGCGTCCTCGATCCCCTCCGCCGCGCGCGCGGTGAGCGTCGTCATCGGGATCCGGTGCACCCGGTAGCCGCTCAGCGACCCGTCCTCGAGCGGGTTGGAGTCATAGCCGGCCTTCTCCAGGTTGCGCTTGGTGAACGCGTCCTCATTGACGATGATCGTCGCGCCGCGGTCCAGCTCTGCGAGGTTGGATCTGAGCGCCGCCGGATTCATCGCCACGAGAACGTTCGGTGCGTCGCCCGGCGTGAGGATGTCGCGCGAGGCGAAATGGATCTGGAACGCGGAGACGCCCGCGAGGGTCCCGGCCGGCGCGCGGATTTCCGCCGGGAAGTTCGGCAGCGTCGCGAGATCGTTGCCCAGCACCGCCGTGGCGTCGGTGAACCGGCTCCCCGCCAGCTGCATCCCATCCCCGGAGTCACCCGCGAACCGGACGATGACCCGCTCGCGCTCTTCGACGGTCTTACTCATGCGGTGTGTACCACTGGCGCCTGGCTCACCCGCTTACTGATTGTACGCGGGTGGTTGGACGAGCCCTCGGCCGCGCTGCCCGAGTCATCGAGGGGCCGCCGAATCTACGTTCCAATACCGCACCACCTCTGCCCGGAAGGCGTCCTGATCGCCGTCTTCGATGGCGTGAGCGCCGTCCATGGTCACGCCGAACCGGGCGATGGTCCGTTGGCCGCCCTCGTAGTCGCCGTACATCAGATCGACGAGGATCCGGGCTCCGCTCCGGGTCGCCTCGCGGATGGAGTCGTAGGCGTCGTCGCCCCGGTCGCGGATCGCGCCCTGCCAGAAGCCGGCGTCGCCCGCGGGGATGTAGAGGTCGCGCGTCTGGCGGCGGAACTCCTCCGGGCGCGGCGGGCCACCGTCGCTCCGTTCCCGCACCTCGGCCCGCCAGCCGTGAATGACGGCCAACCCCGAGCCACCGTTGCGCAGGGAGATGCCCATGTAGATGTTCTCGTTCTCGACCTCGACCGCTGCTCCGTGGCCCTCGACAATCAACGTCACCGCGTCTCCGAACCGCACGTGCTGGACGGGATCGTCCTCGCGCGAGGGGATCAGCACCGGCCTCACCCCGGCCAGCAGCGACCGTTCGGCCACTCGGGCGGAGCGGTTCGCGGACTTGACCGAGCTGAAGGTGGCCACGGCGAGCACGAGCGTCCCGCCGGCCGTCGCCAGTGATGAGATCGTGACCCAGTCAGCCATGAGGGGCGATGCTAGCCACGCCCCTCATGGCCGCGTCCGCCTTGATCGCTACAGCTTGGAGACGTTGATGGCCTTGGGGCCCTTCGGGCCCGCCTCCTCCTCATAGGACACCTTGGCCCCCTCGACGAGCGACCGATATCCGTCCCCGTTGATGTTCGTGTGATGGACGAACAGGTCGCGACTGCCTTCATCGGGCGTGATGAAGCCAAAGCCCTTCTCGTCGCTGAACCATTTGACCGTTCCGGTTGGCATGTGGAGTTCTCCTCCGTGGTTGAGTGCTGCTACCGCGGAGGTCCTGCGTCGTACCCCGAGGCCTGCACCAGCTGTCACCGCCCGTCGTCGGACGGCCTTACGGCGGCCACGGTAGCACGGGCGCGGCCGAGAGGTCCGTCCACCGCCGCCGGCCGCCGGATCTTCACACGGCATCCTTTTCGGCATGGATGATCCTATGCCGCTCGGGCGCCACGCGCAGCTCCCGCTGCTAGAGATACAGATCCGCACTTCGCGATCGTCGGGACCGGGCGGCCAGCACGCCAACGTCACCGCTTCCCGGGTCGAGGCGATCTTCGACGTGGACGCGTCCGCGTCTCTCACCGACGCGCAGAAGCGGCGGGTGATGGCTCGATTGGGTCCCCGCGTGGTGACCGTCGCGCAGGACGCGCGCAGCCAGGCCCGCAACCGTGAGCTCGCGCTGGAGAGACTGCGAGCGCGCCTGACCTCCGCGCTCGCGGTGGCCCGGCCACGGCGCGCCACCCGGCCGACCGAGGCCTCGGTCACTCGCCGGCTCGAGGCAAAGCGACGCCAGGCGGAGCGAAAGCGCAGCCGCCGACCCCCGAACGACGAGGACCACTAGACCGCGACATGCCCTCGTCCGATCGCTCCTTATCCCGCGACTACGCTTGACGTCGTGCGGTGGCTCGTCGACGGCATGAACGTGATCGGTTCCAGACCCGATGGCTGGTGGAAGGATCGCGATGCCGCCATGCTGCGCCTCGTCGACCTGCTCGAGCGGTGGGCGGCCGAGGACGGAGAAGACGTGACCGTCGTGTTCGAACGGCCGCCATCGCCGCCGATCCGTTCGACGGTGATCGAGGTCGCGCACGCGCCGCGACCGCGGCCCAACTCAGCCGACGACGAAATCGTCCGCCGCTTGCGCGCTGAACCCAACCCGAACGCCGTTCGCGTGGTCACCTCGGACCACTGGCTGGCGGACCGGGCTTGGGCCGTCGGCGCCACCGTCGAGGGGGCGGAGTCGTTTCGCATCCGCCTCGAGCAGTAGCCCTGCCGTGCTGGCGGCCCACGTGCATTTTGTGAGCCGATCGAACTGAAGCGCAGCATAAAAATCTGGCAATCCACTTAGAAGTGGTTGCCACAATCGATCCATGGCAGATGAACCGCAGCGGCGGGCGACCCCCCCGACGGGCCGTGGAGACGGTCCGCCCCAGCTGCCCGGTTGGAGGGTGACGCCCGCGCCCGACGGACGCGGCGGGCGGCAGTCGCCGAGCCGGCAGCCGCCTCGCCCGAGCCCGCGTTGGTTGATCGTGGTGCTCATCATCGGCCTGCTGGCGCTGAACCTGTGGATCTCCTCGAAGGCGCTCAGCCCCAACCCACGGGTCCGAATCCCCTATTCGCCCACGTTCTTGACCCAGGTCAAGGACCAGAACGTCAGCGAGATCTCCTCGACCGGCGACGCGATCCAGGGGACGTTCAAGAAGCCGGTCAAGTACGGGAGCTCGGAGCCGACGACGGTGTTCTCGACCCAGGTTCCCTCCTTTGCCGACGGCGCACAGTTGTCGAACCTGCTGCAGACCGAGGGCGTGACCATCGACGCCAACTCGCCCGACACCGGCCCATCCTTCCTCGAGAGCCTGATCTTCGGTTTCGGCCCCACGCTGCTGCTGATCGCGCTGTTCGTCTTGATCATGCGCCGCGCGGCGGCGGCCGGCGGAGGGGGCGGCCTGATGAGTTTCGGGCGCTCGCGCGCGCGCCGCGTCGAGGCCGAGGAGCAGCCGGTCACGTTCGCGGACGTGGCCGGCATCGACGAGGCGAAGGAGGAGCTGACCGAGATCGTCGACTTCCTCAAGAATCCCGACAAGTACGTTGCTCTGGGCGGACGAATACCTCGCGGAGTGCTGCTCAGCGGGGCCCCGGGCACGGGTAAGACGCTGCTGGCGCGCGCGGTGGCGGGCGAGGCCGGCGTGCCGTTCTTCTTGATGTCCGCCTCGGAGTTCGTCGAGATGATCGTCGGCGTGGGCGCCTCGCGCGTCCGCGACCTGTTCCAGCAGGCCAAGGCGGCGGCGCCGGCAATCATCTTCATCGACGAGCTCGACGCCGTGGGGCGCTCGCGTGCCGCCGGCGGCGCGAACATCACCGGCGGACACGACGAGCGCGAGCAGACGCTCAACCAGATCCTCACCGAGATGGACGGCTTCGACCCCCGCAGCGGAGTGATCGTGCTGGCGGCGACGAACCGTGCTGAGATCCTCGACCCCGCCCTGCTGCGGCCGGGCCGCTTCGACCGCCGGGTCAGCGTCCAGCCCCCCGATCGCGGCGGCCGCGAGGCGATTCTTCGCGTGCACACGCGCTCCGTGCCCTTGGACCCCCACGTCGACCTCGGGGCGCTCGCCGCCTCCACGCCCGGAATGGTGGGTGCCGACCTGGCCAACCTCGTCAACGAGGCCGCGCTGCTCGCCGCGCGCCGCAACCACACCAGTGTCACGCGCGAGGATCTGTCCGATTCACTCGAGCGGATCGTGCTAGGGGCCGAGCGCAAGGTGATGCTGACCGAAGAGGATCGCCGGCGTACCGCCTATCACGAGGCCGGTCACGCGATCGTCGGGATGCTCACCGCCGGCGCCGATCCCGTGCGCAAGGTATCGATCATCCCTCGCGGTCAGGCGCTCGGGGTCACGTTCTCCGCCCCGGATGCCGATCGCTTCAACCTCGATCAGCAGCACCTGCTCGCGCAGATCAAGGTTGCGCTTGGGGGGCGCGCGGCGGAAGAGATCGTGTTCGGCGATCTGACCACCGGCGCCGAGTCGGACATCCAGCACCTCACTCAGATCGCCCGTCACATGGTAGGCCGCTGGGGCATGAGCCGCGCGATCGGGCCCGTCGCCGTGATCCCCAGGGACGGCTACGGTCCGCTCCTGCCCGGTGCTGCCGAGACGTCCGAGGCGACCCAACGGCTGGTGGACGAGGAGGTTAGGCGGATCGTCGAGTCGGCGCACGCGGAGGTGAGCGCCCTTCTGCGCGAGCACCGCGCCAACCTCGACGCGCTGGTGGCCCGTCTGCTCGACCGGGAGACGCTCGATGAGGCCGACGCCTACGCCGCCGCGGCGCTCCCCCGCGATCCCGAGGCCCAACCAGAGGAACTCACGTCGACCGTCGGCTAGCGGTCGCGGCGGGGCCGCTTAGCTGCACTTCGAGCCGCTGGCGCTGACGAAGCTGTTGACCGAACTCACCACGTTTGACGCAGCACTCGCGACCTTGCCGATCTGCGCCGGCGTCTGACTCGACGAGAGCCCCTTCACCGCGCTCGTGAACTGATCGACCGAGGAGCTGATGGCGCTCGTCTCGCTCGGAAAGTCGCTCTTGGCCGAACTGACCAGCGCGGATGCGTCGCTCTGGATCTTCTGGACTTGCGCCTGCAGTCCGCTGATCCCGGCGCTGGGGTTCAAGTCGGTCAGCCCCTTGACGGAGTTTTCGAGGTTCGTCCGCTTCGAGCAGTAGCCGGGCTTGCTGCTGCCACACCCGGCGAGCGCGATCACGGTCGCGCCAAGCGCGCACGCCGTGGCCAGACGCATCGTCAATCGAGTGGACATACGCCAGCAACGGTACGACATCACCTCCTCGCCGGCGGGGATCGCTCGCCCGCCGCCATGTCGATCACGATCTTGATGTCCTCGGGACGCTTCTCCAGCGCGAGCGGCCAGTTCTCGGGGGCGAGTCGCCGGGTGATCAGCCGTGACAGCCAATCGGGGTCGACCCGGGCCAGGGCATCGGCGGCCTGGTCGTAGTGCCGGCGCGCAGCGTTCACGGAGCCGAACACCGCCTTGTTCCCCAGCACCAACGCCTTGTTCATGACGTCCGGGCGCGCCTCCATGACGCGCTCGCTGTGGGAGATACCAGTGAGGGCGACGACCGAGCCGGGTCCCGCTATGCGCGTGGCGTCCCTCGCCACCTCGCCCAGCCCCGTGCACTCGATCACGATGTCGGGCGCAAGCGGCAGCTCGCCTACCGGAGTGCTGTGGTAGTTGGCGCCGAGGTCCGCCACCAGCTCGGGCTTCGCGCCCTCGGTCACCACGTCGACGACGTGCGTCTCGAGTCCTCGCTGCCGGGCGAGCAGTGCGGCGAGCAGCCCGATCGGCCCTGCCCCCGTGATCAGCGCCACCCTCGGCTCGAACCACCCGCGGGCACCGACGCGCTCGGCGTGCTCCACGGCCTTCGCGAGCACCGAGGTCGGCTCCAGCAGCACTCCGAGATCGCCCAGCGCCGGGTTCAACCGTACGGCGAAACGCGGGTCCACGCGAAACCGCTCGCTCCCGTATCCGTGCCGCTCCTTGATCCCGCGCTCGACGAACCCGCCGTTGCGGCACATGTCCCACTCGTCGGCCGCGCACGCCGGGCACGGCACCGGGTCCGGTCGCCGCACCACGCCGACAACTAGATCTCCGGGCTCAAAGCCGCTGCCGTGCGGGGCCTCGACCACCTCCCCCAGCGACTCGTGGCCCAGCACGAGCCGCTCCTCTCCCGGCGGCGGCACGCCGTAGCCGTCGAGAGCGATCTCGACATCGGTGCCGCACATCCCGATCAACCGGGTCCGGACCAGCAGCGAGCCGTCCGATAGCGGCGGCTCGGGCAAGTCGACGACCCCCGCGGTCTCGGGACGGCCCGGGACTATCCCGATCGCCTTCATCGAACGCCACCCGCCTGATCGCGGTCACCCGAGAACATCTGCTCGTGCGTCGCTCCGAGCGCGTCCAAACCACCGACCGCCAGGGCCGGTCCGCTCGTGAGCGTCGGGCGCGAGCTCAGCCGCTGATCCTCCTCGATCAGGTGAACGACGGCGTTGATCAGCGCCAGATGCGTGAACGCCTGGGGGAAGTTGCCCAGGTGCAAGCCGCTGTGGGGATCGATCTCCTCGGCGTACAGGTGCAGGGGGCTGGCGTACGAGAGCAACTTCGTGCACAGCGCCCTGGCCCGCTCGACCTCGCCGATTTCGGTCAGCGCCGAAACCAGCCAGAACGAGCAGATCGTGAACGTGCCCTCCTCCCCGCTGAAGCCGTCGTCGATCTCCTCGACGCGGTAGCGAAGGACGAGCTCGTCCTCGGTCAGCTCATCGGCGATCGCGAGCACCGTGGCCCGCACGCGCTGATCGGTCGGTGGCAGAAATCCCAAGAGCCCGACGAGCAGCGTTGAGGCGTCGAGCGCGGTGGTGTCGTAGTGCTGGCAGAAGACACCCCGATCATCGGTGCCGTTCTCGCACACGTCGGCGTGGATCTCATCGGCCGCAGCGCGCCAGCGGTCGGCATTTTCGCGGTCGCCACGCAACTCGGCCAGCTTGGCGCCGCGGTCCGCCGCCACCCAGCACAGCACCTTCGACGCCGTGAAGTGCTGCGGCGGTCCCCGTACCTCCCAGATCCCCTGATCGGGCTCTCGCCAGTGCTCAAGGGCGGCCTCGACCTGGCGCACGAGCAGCGGCCAGCGCCGCTCGTCCAGCTGGTCGCCCGAGCGGACGTGCAGCGCCACCGAGTCCAGGAGCACCCCCCACACGTCGTGCTGGCGCTGATTCCAGGCGCCATTGCCGATCCGGACGGGCCGCGCGCCGTCATATCCCGACAGGTGCTCGAGCACCTGCTCGGTCAGCTCCCGCTCCCCGCCGATCCCGTACATGATCTGCAGGTCGGGGTTGTCCTCGGCCAGGTCGGTGATGAAGTAGAAGAAGTCGTCGGCCTCCCGGTCGAAGCCCAGCGTGTAGAGACCCCACAACAGAAACGTCGAGTCGCGCAACCAGCTGAACCGATAGTCGTAGTTGCGTTCGCCGCCGGGGGTCTCGGGCAGCGACGTCGTCGCCGCCGCCAGCATGGCCCCGGTCGGCGCGTAGACGGTAACGAGCGGGATCGTCAGCGCCCTCGGTCGCACCGTCCACGTCCCCGGTGAGGCAGCGCAGTCGGCCCTGCTGATCGACGCCGTCCAGACCGACGCGGCGATCAACCCGGGCAACAGCGGTGGCGCCCTGGTCGACTGTTCCGGCAACCTCGTGGGGGTGCCGACAGCGGGTGCGACCATCCCCTCGAGTTCGGGCGAGTCCAGCGGCGGCAGCATCGGGCTCGGCTTCGCGATCCCGGTCAATCTGGCCACCATGGTCGCGGACGAGATCATTGCCACCGGCAGCGTGACCCACGCCTTCATCGGGGTTCAGGCCGAGCCGCTCTCCGCCAGTGCCACCCGGCAGAGCGGCGAGGCCAAGGGTCTGAGGGTGACCGCCGTCGTTGCGGGCGGTCCAGCCGCGAGCGCCGGACTTCGTGTGGGCGACATCATCACGTCGATTGACGGCCAAGCGGCCGTCAGCGCCGACCAGCTTATGGCCGTGACGCTGACCAAGCGCGCCGGCGATCGGGTCGAGGTCGGCTATGAACGCAGCGGCAGCCACGCGACCGCCACGATCACGCTAGCCGCCCGCCCGTGAGCCCGCCGCACCCAGGTCACTTCACGACCTGCCCGATCATCCGCGATCCCCTCGACTTTTGAGCGGAAGTGGACCCTGAGCATGGTGCTCGGCGGGCTGACCAGAATCACCGGCGCGATCCGCGGCCGGGTGGACGGTCGCCTGATCGCAGCGCTGAGCGGACTGGCGAGCGTGATCTTTGGGGCCCTCGCGCTCGGGGCGTCGGCCGGTGATCTGGGGCCATTCGCAGGGCGGACACGCCGCGGTGTGGGCGGGAATCCTCTCCGACCGACGCACCCGACGCAAATGTCGTCGGGGTCGTGGCGCTCGCGCCGGCCAGCGATTTCCACACGCTCGTCAACGATGTCAAGGACACGCTCGAGGGCATCCTCGCCTCCTACATCCTGACCGCGTACAGCGACATCTACTCCGACGTGTCCTTCGATCACTAGGTGCGGCCGGCCGCACGAGTGCTCGTCCGCGAAGCCGCCGACCGCTGCCTCGACATCCCCGAAGCGATCCCCTCCGTCGCCTCGAGGTGAACGCAGCTCGAGCGGCGGCTCACCGGCCGCGGGACTCGTTCAGTCCCCCAGCCGCGTCATCCGCGCCAGCGCCTCGTGGCACTCGACCACGCGCCGCTTGACCGGGTCGCTGTCGGATCGGTCGTGGACCAGGTCCCACGTGCGGTCCGCGACCTCGCGGGCGTTCTCCGGCGTCGCCGACTCCCATAGCCGATTCACGAGCTGGAGCTCGAAGCTCTGGATCTGATCGGCCGGGTCGCCCGGGGCGAGCCTTGGCAGGGGCTCGCCGGTTGCCTCCCTCCACATGCTGGTCGCGACCAGCAGCCGATTGCGCAACGTGATCGGATCCATGGCCCGCATCATCCTAGAAGCGTCCCGATCGGCGTGCTCACATTTCTGCCCGTCAGAGCCCCGGAATCCCTTGGGCGAGGCTCACCACGGGCGCGAACAGATCTCCTTCCGCCCGCACGCGCGCGATCACCTGCTCGGTGTCGAACGTGAGGAGCTTCTCGTCTCCCGCTTGGCGGCAGCGGGCGACCTCCTCCCAGCTCACCGGGGTCGACACCGTGGGTGCCTCCCGGGCCCGAACCGAGTAGACGGTCACGGTCGTCTTGTGCTCGTCGTTCTGGCTCCAGTCGACCAGCACCTTGCCGGGCCGCAGCCGCTTGGTCATCCGCGAGACGACGAGATCGGGCATCCGCTGCTCGAGCAGCTCGGCGACACGCCGCGCGAACGGCTTGGTCTGGCGGTAATCCATGCGCGCATTGAGTGGCACGTACACCTGCAGGCCCTTGGAGCCGGACGTCTTGGCGAAGCTCTGAAGGCGGAGCTGCTCGAACAGTCCGCGCAGCACGAGTCCGACCTCGCAGCACTCGACGATCCCAGCCGGAGCCCCTGGATCGAGGTCGAAGACCAGCATCGTCGGCTGCCCCGGGTCCTGCGCCAGCGACAGCGACGTGTGCAGCTCGATGTCCGCGAGGTTTCCGAGCCACACGAGCGTTGGGCGGTCCTGGGCGAGCGTGTACTCGATCGAGCCGATCCGCACCGTCTGCACCCACTCGGGCCGGTGCGAGGGTGACTGCTTCTCGTAGAAGTACTGGGAGTCGACTCCGTTCGGGTAGCGCTTGAGCGTCAGCGGACGGTCGTGGAGGTGGGGCAGCACCGCTTGGGCGATGCGCGCGTAGTACGCGATCAGGTCGCCCTTCGTGAATCCGCTCTGCGGGAACAGCACCTTGTCCCAGTTCGTGAGCTTCAGCCGCCGGCCCTCGGTCCTCACCCCAAGAGCTCCCTCGGGCAGCCGCTCCACCTCGTCGAACAGCGCTTCCGGGGAGTCCGGTGGGAGCCCCAGCTCGGGGGCCTCCGAACCGCCGCCTTCGCCGGCGCCGGCTTGCGGGCCGGCGCCGGCGACTTCACGCCTTACGTCGTCCGGCGCCACGTCCGCGCGCAACCCCTTGAACGACGCGGCCCGCATGACCCCCTCCCCCGTCCAATCCCGGAATTCAATCTCCGCCACCAGTCGCGGCTCCACGAAGACCGCCTCGCGCGGGAGCTTCGGACCGCGGTCGAACGGTGAATTGTCGCGGCGCAGTGGCTTCAGCCTGGCGGCGAGGTCGGTCAGAGTTCTCTCGGTGAAGCCGGTGCCGACGCGACCGGCGCAGACCAAATCGCCGTCCTCGTAGTAGCCCATCAAGAGGGCCCCGATTCGTTGCGTGCGCCGCCCTTCACCCGGCAGCCAACCGCCGATCACGAGCTCCTGACGCAGCGTGTTCTTGATCTTGACCCAGGCGCCGGTGCGCCGGCCGGGTTCGTAGCGAGAGTCGAGCCGTTTGGCGACGATCCCCTCGAGCCCCTGCTGTCGTGTCGCCTCGAGCAGGCGCGCCCCGTCGCCGGAATGGGCGACCGGGACGCGCCAGGCGGGACCCCGCAATCCGAGCGCCTCGAGGCGCTCCCGGCGCTCTGCGTAGCGCTGCCCCATCAACGAGTGCCCATCGATGTAGAGGAGGTCGAAGATCGCGTAGACGACCGGCGTGGACTTCATCAGCCGGCGCACGGAGGACGGCGCGGTCACGTGCATCCGCCGCTGGAGGCGCTCGAAGCTCGGACGCCCCTGCTCGTCGAAGGCCACGACCTCGCCGTCGAGAACCACCTCGCGCATTCCGAGGTTGCCGAGCAGTCCGCGGACCTCGGGGTAGGCGGCGGTGACCTCGTTGAGGTTACGGCTCTCGAGCCGCAACCTCCCGGGCTGGGCGTAGGCGATCGCCCGCACTCCATCCCACTTGACCTCGAACGACCAGCCCTCCTCCCTGGCGGGGGCCTGGCCGGTCCGGGCGAGCATCGGCAGCACGTGCTCGGGCATCGGCTCCCGGCCAGGATCCTCGGGCGGATCCATCCGGTGGATCATCCAGTCGCCCGAATCGTCGCCATCGCGGCCGATCGGGAACAGCCCGTAGCGCCCCCGCAGCCGCTCGCCGTGGAACGTGACCTCCACCTTGCGCGGCTCCCACTTGTGGCTCTCGAACGTGCCACGGTCCCAGATCTCCATGGTGCCCGCGCCGTACTGACCTTTCGGGATCTCCCCGGCAAACTCCAGGTACTCGAGCGGGTGGTCCTCGGTCCGGACCGCGAGCCGGTTCTCGGCTGGGTCCGGAGGGATTCCGTTCGGGATTGCCCACGACGCCAGCGCGCCGTCGTGCTCGAGCCTCAGATCCCAATGCAGGCGGGTGGCGTGGTGCTCCTGAACCACGAACCGGCCGCCCGGCTGCTCGCCACGGTCCGAGGCATGGCCCGCCGGCTCCGGGGTAGTGTCGAAATCGCGCTTGGCGCGGTAGCGCTCGAGGGGCATTGAGAGTGATGATGGCGAAGACGCCCTCGCGCGGCTCCCAGCCCCTTCTTCGCCAACTTTTACGCGCAAGCGCCATCATTTTGGGCGTGGCGCGCGTCCTTGTAGTCGATGACGAGCCCGCGGTGCGGCGGGCGCTCGAGCGTGCCCTGCGGCTCGACAACTACGATGTCGAGCTCGCGGCCGACGGCGAACAGGCGCTCGACATCCTGGCCCGGTCGCCCGCGGACGCGGTGATCCTCGACGTGCTCATGCCCCGGCTCGACGGGCTGGAGGTGGCCCGGCGGCTGCGCAAGGCGGGGGACCGCACCCCGATTCTCATGCTGACCGCGCGCGACGCGATCGACGACCGGGTAGCCGGACTGGACGTCGGCGCCGACGATTATCTGGTCAAGCCGTTCGCGCTCCGGGAGCTACAGGCTCGGCTCCGGGCGCTGCTTCGCCGCGCCGGGGAAGGGACCGATGGCGAGGTGCTCACGTACGCGGACCTGGTGCTCGACCCGGTGGCGCACGAGGTCCGCCGTGGCGACCGCGTCATAGAGCTTTCCAAGACCGAGTTCCTGCTGCTCGAGCTGTTCATGCGCCATCCCCGCCAGGTGCTGACCCGCTCGACAATTTTCGAGCACGTGTGGGGATACGACTTCGGACCGACGTCGAACGCACTGGGCGTCTACATGGGCTACCTGCGCCGCAAGACCGAGGCCGGCGGTGAGCCGCGGCTCCTGCATACGGTCAGGGGCATCGGCTACGTGCTGCGAGACTGAGGCCCATGACGCTGCGCAAGCGAGTTGGGCTCGTGGCCGGGGTGACGGTCGGGGTCGCGATCCTGATGGCGTCGATCGTCTGCTACTGGGTCGTGCGCGGTCAGCTGCGCGGCGAGGTCGACAACGAGCTCAAGGCGCAGGCGGCCACGATCCAGCAGGGCGACGCTCACTCGCTCGCCCAAGCCCTCCCGGGGATCCCAGCGAGCGCCGGCGGCCCGGCGCCCTACGTCCAGGGCGTGCGCCCCGACGGTACTCAGATCCCTATCCAGGGCGGCATCACGCTGCCCGACAGCGCCCGCGCCAGCCAAGTCGCGGCCGGCGGCGCCGGGCCGTACCTCACCGACGTGAACGTGGCCGGGAGCCACCTGCGCGAGATCGTCTTCCTCGCGCCGGGCTTCCAGTCCGATGGGCAGCAGATCGCGCTCGAGCTTGCGCGTCCCCTCAACGGCGTCGATCGCATCCTCTCGCACCTGCGGCTGGTCCTCGCGCTGGTGTGTCTGGGCGGCGTCGCGCTCGCCGCCGCGCTCGGACGCATGGCCGCCCGCCGCGTGCTCGCGCCGCTCGCCGAGGTCGCCGGGACCGCCCAGCACATCTCGGAAACCGAGGACCTGAGCAGCCGCATCCAGGTGCGCGCGGACGACGAGGTCGGCCAGCTCGCGAGCCGCTTCAACGCGATGCTCGAGCGCCTTCAGACGTCCCGAGCCGAGCTCGACGACTCGGTCCGCGCGCAGCGTCAGCTCGTCGCGGACGCCTCGCACGAGCTGCGCACCCCGATCACGAGCCTGCGGACGAACGTGGAGGTGCTGCTCGAGAGCGACAGGCTGAGCGAGGAGGATCGCAGGCGCCTCCTGGCCGACATGGTGGAGCAGAGCGAGGAGCTGACCGCGTTGATCGGCGATCTGATCGAGCTGGCGCGCGGCGATCTCCCGGTCACCACCGCGGAGGACATGAGGCTCGACCGGATCGTGGAGGAGTCGGTCGGCAGGGCTCGCCGCGACTTCCCGCAGGTGCACTTCGAGACCTCACTCGCGCCGGTGATCGTCGAAGGCGTCCCGGAGCGGCTGGGCCGGGCGGTGAACAACCTGCTCGACAACGCCGCCCGACACTCCCCTCCCGGGGCCCCGGTGGAGGTCGTGGTCGATCGCGACGGCGTCCGAGTGCGCGATCACGGACCGGGCGTTGACGAGGCGGACCTGCCGTACGTGTTCGACCGCTTCTACCGAGGCGCCAGCTCGCGTAGTTCTCAAGGCAGCGGGCTCGGGCTTGCCATCGTGCGCCAAGCGGCGCTTCAGCACGGCGGCTCGGTTAGCGCCGCCAACGAACCGGGCGGCGGAGCGGTGTTCACGATGCGCCTACCGACGAGCCGCGCCGAGGATGAACCGCAGGATGAGACGGTCAGGGCGCCGGCGGACGGGCGACACGCGCCTGTCTAGCCGCCTGAAAGCGCTTTCGCAAAAACCAGAATAGGACCGCGTACACGGGCACCACCACGAGCAGCAGCAGAAGCCGGGAGCTCGGCGTGCCCACCAGCGTCACGAGCGCGACCTCCACTCCGACCGCCGGCAGCGCCGCCAGCAGCGTGGCGTGCGACCGGTAGCCGGAGAAGTGCTCGCGCGCGGTGACCTCGACCACGCCCAGCGTGCAGACGCCGACGCCGACGATCAGCGCCGGGCCGCCGCCCTGGATCAGGCCGACGATCAGACCAACGGCGCCGGCGAAGATTGCGATCTCGGAGACCGGCAGGCCGCCGAACGGGCTCGGGGGTCGCTCACCGTAGGCTCCCATCGGGCTGCGCGCCCGGCGCTCCTGCCGGCTCGCCACGACCTGACGCTCCGCGCGCTGCTCGCGCCGCTGCGAGGGTGCTGACCGCGGGACCGCTCCCGGGTGGCGTCGCTTGCGCGAGGCGCGCCTTGACTTCTGGCTGGCCACCTCGGGGCCAGCATACGGACTTGGGGCGCTTAGGACGCCGGCGTCGCCTCTGGCGGCGATGAGGCGTCCGCGAACTCGCGGAACAGGCCGGTCACGACGAACACGGTCTGCTCGGCGATGTCAACGGTGTTATCGCCCACGCGCTCCAGGCAGCGCGCGACGAGGATCATGAACATCGCCCACTCGCGGACCTCAGGGTCCTCTCCGATCTGGACCGCGCGCCTGAAGATCTCGCGGTTCAGACGGTTGATCTCCGCGTCCTGGCGGACGAGATCCTGAGCCAGCTCGGTGTTGCGCGAGCTGAAGGCCATGCTGGCTTGCGAGACCTGTGAGCGCGCCAGCTGCCCCATACGCTCGATGGCGTCGAGGATGTCCTTATCCTTCGGCGACTCGTAGCCCGAGAGCGGGACGAGCTTGGCGATGTTCACACATTGGTCGCCCATGCGCTCGACGCAGCGGATGATGTGCAACAAGGCCGCGACGACGCGCAGATCGCCGGCGACGGGCGCTTGACGCGCGAGCAGCGAAAGGATGCCCTGGTGCACCTCCAGGTAACGCCCGTCGATCCGGTCGTCGTCGGCCACAACCATTCCGGCGAGTTCGACGTCCTGGTAGCTGATCGACTCGAGCGCGCGGTCGAGCTGGCCGATCACCAGCTCGAGACCGCCGAGCGTCTGCTGCTCGAGCGCCCTGAGCTCTTCGTGGAAGTGGCGGCGTATCTCTTGCACCCGCGACCCCTACCCGAACTTCCCGGTCACGTAGCGCTCGGTCCGCTCGTCCTTCGGATTCGTGAAGATCTCGCCGGTCGAACCGTGCTCTATGAGCTCACCGTCGAGCATGAACGCGGTGGTGTCCGCGACGCGCGCGGCCTGCTGCATGTTGTGCGTGACGATCACGATGGTGTAGCGCTCCTTCAGCTCGTCGACAAGCTCCTCGATCTTCAGCGTGGAAAGCGGGTCCAGCGCCGAGGCTGGCTCGTCCATCAGGATCACCTCGGGCTCGATCGCGATCGTGCGCGCGATGCAGAGGCGCTGCTGCTGTCCCCCCGACAGGCCGATACCGGGCTCGTTCAGCCGGTCCTTGACCTCATCCCACAGGCCCACGGCGCGGAGCGAGCGGTGGACGGTCTCGCGCAGATTGTCGCCGCGCCTGCCGGTCAGCCGGAGCCCGGCCGCGACGTTGTCGAAGATCGACATGGTCGGGAACGGATTGGGCTTCTGGAACACCATCCCGATCAGTCGTCGGACCGAGGTCACGTCGACATCGGGGGCGTACACATCGTGGTCGTCGAGCATCACGCTGCCCGTGGCGCGCGCGCCCGGGATCTCCTCGTGCATGCGGTTGATGCAGCGAACCACGGTCGATTTGCCCGAGCCCGAAGGACCGATGAGCGCGGTCGCCTGGTGGGCCGGGAACTCGATCGTGACGTCCTTGATGCTGTGCAGCTGCCCGTAGTAAGCGTTCAGGCCCTTGAGCCGCACCGCGTGGCCAGGACGCTCGGGCGCTCTCGGCTCCGAGATCTCGGGCGCCTGGGGCTGCTCCGAGGGGATACCGCCGGTCGACATCTCCGTGGCCTCCTGGTCCCTGGGTTCGCTGGTTGACGTTTCCTTGCTCGTTGCGTCGGGAGGGGTCATGCCAGGCGGCTCCTTCGAGAGACGAGTCGGGCGATCACGTTGAGGATCAGAACGAGGACCACAAGCGTGAGCGCCGCACCCCATGCCCGATCGACGACCGCTGCCCTCGGCGAAGTGATGTCGCCGAAGATCTGCAGCGGGAGCGCGTTCATCTGCTGGGTGAGGTTAGCGGTGAGCGCGAAAGCACCAGCCGCGGTGAACAGCAGCGGCGCGGTCTCCCCCATGCCACGGGCGACGGCCAGGAGCGAGCCGGTGGTCAGCCCAGAGGCTGCCGTCGGCAGAACGATGCGCGTGACGACGCGCCAGCGGGGGGCTCCCAGCGCAAGCGCGGCTTCGCGCAGGCTTGACGGCACGAGCTGAAGCACCACCTCTGCTGAGCGGGCGACGATCGGCAGCATCAGCAACGACAGCGCGATCGAACCCTTCCAGCCGGTGAAGCCGCCGCCGACGTGGCCGAGCACGAGCACGATGTAGATGAACAACCCGAACACGATCGACGGCACGCCGGTCATGACGTCGATGAAGTACCGGATCACGCTGGCATACCAGGATTCCTTGCCGTACTCGGTCAGGTACAGGGCGACGCCGATTCCGATCGGGACCGAGATCAGCGTGGCCACCCCGACAATGAGAAGAGAGCCGATGATCGCGCTCCGGATGCCGCCGGGGTTGCCGAGGAAGTTTCCGTTCGGGTCCGAGGTGAAGAACTCCTTGCTCCAGGAGCCGATGCCCTTGTAGATCAGGTAGTAGATGACGAGCACGAGCGGCACGAGCGCGATTCCGGTGGCGAGGAACAGCAGGCCCCGCATGATCTTGTCCTTGCGGCGCCGGCGAGCGCTGACCTCGGGGAACTTGGTGAGGCTCATCCGACCTCACCAATGGTTGCCGCCTGCGTTTCGACCACGACATCGAGGTCGGCCGCTCGCGGCCTGCGGTAGCCGTGCGCGACGAACCAGCGCGCGATGATGTTCACGACCAGCGTCAGCACGAACAGGACCAGTCCGGCGGCGAACAGGGCCGAGCTATGGATCGGAGTGTTGGCGGCCTCGCCGAACTCGTTTGCGATCACCGCCGCGAGGGTGTAGCCCTGAGTGAAGAGATGGCTCCCGATCACCGGCGCGTTGCCGATCACGAGCACGACCGCGATCGTCTCCCCGATCGCACGGCCAAGGCCGAGCATCACGCCGCCGGTGATGCCCGGACGCGCGTACGGGAGCACCGCCATGCGGATCATCTCCCAGCGGGTGGCGCCAAGCGCGAGCGCCGCCTCCTTGTTCTCGGACGGCACGGTCGCGATCACCTCCCTCGAGATCGCCGAGACGATCGGAAGGATCATGATCGCCAGTATCAGCCCGGCGATGAAGTAGTTGGGCCCGGTGACGGTGCCGCCGCCGATCCAGGGAATGAACGAGAACGTGCTGGCGAACCACTTCTCGGCCGGGAGCAGCTTGGGGATGAGCACGAACACACCCCACAGCCCGTACACGACCGACGGCACGGCGGCCAGCAGGTCGACCAATATCGAGAGCGGAGCGCGGAGACGGCGCGGGCACAGCTCGTTGATGAACACGGCCGTCGCCACCGCGATCGGCACGCCGATGACCAGCGCGATCCCGGAGGTGATCAGCGTCCCCACGACGAGCGGCGCCCCGTGGTAGATGTTGCGCGAGACGTCCCAGTCGTTGCCGAAGACGAACTGGAGGCCGAACTGGCTGAGCGCCTGGTGGGACTCGCCGATCAGCCGGATGAAGAAGTAGACGATCAGCGCGAGGATCGCCGCCGCGAGCGCCGTCAACCCCCAACGCAGGATCCGATCCGGGAGCCGCGCTGCCGGCGACCGCTCGAGGACCGAGCGGCCGCGGGCAACGGTTACCGTGGTCGGGCCCACCTACGCGTCCTTACGAGATCGCCGCGCCATTGCAGGTCATCGTGGCGAGCTGCGCGTTGTTCTTCGACACCAGGTCGGACGGCAGCGGCGCGTACGGAAGCTGGCTGCTGGACGCGCCGAGAGTCTGCTGACCTGCTCCGAACGCGTAGGCCAGCCAGCTCTTGAGCGCCGCGGCGGTCGACGAGCTGGCCCCGCCCGACTTGCACGGATCCTTGTAGACGTCGATGAACGTCTGCGAGACGATCGGGTAGGCCGCCGGATTGGGTGAGTTGATCGTCGAGATCCCGAGGTCGGCCGGGATCTTGACGCCGTTCGCGGCGGCGGAGGTGTTCTGAATCGTCGGCAGCACGTAGGTCCCGGCGGAATTCTTCACCGCGGCGTAGGTGAAGTTGTTCTCGAGCGCGTACGCCTGCTCGACGTAGCCGACCGCGCCGGCCGTCTGCTTTACCGCGGCGGCGACGCCGGAGTTGCCCTTCGCACCCGTGCCGGTCGGCCACTTCACGTCCTTACCCTTGCCGACGGTCGACTTCCAGGTCGGGTCGACATCGGACAGGTACGTGGTGAAGCCATTGGTGGTTCCCGACGAGTCGGATCGGTGCACGACCGTGATCGACGTGCTCGGCAGGCTCACGCCCGGGTTGAGTGCCTTGAGCGCCGGGTCATTCCAGGTCTTGATCTTCCCCATGAAGATGCCCGCGACCGTGGGACCGTCGAGCTTGATCCCGCTCTTGACGCCGGAGAGGTTGTAGGACACCGTGATCGCCCCGAAGGCGACGGGGAACTGCAGGAGCGGGCCCTTGGCGCCGGACTTGTCCCCCGACTTGAGCGCCGGGTCTGAGCCCGCGAAGTCGACCGTCGCCGCTTGGAGCTGCGCGACCCCCGCTCCGGAGCCAACCGGGTTGTAGTTCGTGGTCAGTCCCTGTGACTTCAGGGACGAGCCCCACTGCTGGTAGATCGGCGCGGCGAGCGTCGATCCCGCGCCATTGATCGTGCCGCCGGTTACCTTGCCGCTGCTCGACCCACCGCTCGAGGTGCCCGTCGCCGCGCCGGAGCTCTTGGTCGAGCTCGAGCTGCTCGACCCGCACGCCGCGACCACGAGCGATGCGACGACGGTCGCAGCTATCGCGCTTGTTCGAATTCTTCTCAAGTTCATCTCCTTGGTGTAGTTACGGCGTGCAGTCTGCTTCTCACGAGACCCGCGCGTGTTAATCACTTGTGAACGGCACGTTGACGAGCTGTCCGCTATCGGCGGCGAGGCGATAGCCGAAGCCGAAGTGGGTGTGGATGAACGTCCAGCCCGGCAGGGCCTCCTCCAGCTTCACGCGGAGCTTCCGGACATACACGTCGACCGAGCGGTCCCCCGGCCTCATCTCCCGTCCCCACACGAGCCGGAACAGCTCCTCCCGGGACATGATCCGATCCTCGCGCCGCGCGAGCTCGGTGAGCAGCCGAAGCTCGCGAATCGAGAGCATCAGCGCCCTCCCGTTCGCGCGCGCGAGATGCTCCTCGGGAAGGATCTCCAGAGGACCCACCTCGATCACTTCGCGAAAACCCTTGTCGGCAGTCGCTGCCATGCGCCGACAATGCTCGGCAGTCGCGTTCAGTCAGGCGTTATCGATTTGTAACGCACATGTGAACAATTTGTGATCGCGGGTGTATGTGAGGCGACCTGGCTTGCGTGCCAGGTCGCCTCAGCCGGCCAGAGCGGAGTCCAGCTCGGCTGCCGTGTCGGTCAGGTCATGGGCGTCGTCGCGGCGTCGCTCGCTGTTGCCCTCGGCTGCCTCCGGTGCCTCCTCGCCGTCGAGCGTGGGCGCAAACCGGTAGCCGACGCCGAAGTGCGTGTGGATGTAGCTCCAGCGCTGCGATGCGATGCGCAGCTTCTGTCGCAGCTTGCGGACGAACACGTCCACTGAGCGGTCGCCGTGCGCCATCGCGTAGCCCCACACACGCTCGTAGATCTCCTCGCGGCGGAGAACCCGGTCCGACTGCGAGAGGAGGTGGAGAATCTCGAACTCGCGAGCGGTCAGCTCCAAGCTCTCCTCGCCCTTGTAAGCCTGATACAGATCGGGGCGGATCGTGATCTCCCCCACGGTCACGGCATGCTCGAGCGCGGGCATCTCGTTGCGCCGGTGGCGTCGGACGGCAGCCTCGATGACGCAGATCAGCTCCTCGGGATGGCACGGCTTCGTCATCCAGGCATCGGCTCCCAGGCGCAGGCCGCGTACGCGCTGGGCAACCGAGGACGGACCCGTGCACACGATCACCGCGAGCCCGGGCAGGCGGGCGCAGACCCGCTCGAGGTACTCCCAGCTGCTCGGTCCGAGGATCGCGATGTCGATCACAAGCGCGTTCAGGCGCATGGCGACGAGCACCTCCGCGGTTGCGGGGCTCGTCAGGGCGCGGTGGTCCCAGCGCTGCGCGTCGAGGCGATTCGACAGGACCTGCATAAAGCCTGGATCCCGGTCGATCACCGTGACGCGAAGCCTGGTTTGCGACCGCCCAGGCGCCGCCTGCGCCACCGCTTGCATGTCGCTCCCATCGGCCGACATGGCCGTCAATCTAGAGTAAGCCCCCGTCACGCTGCCCCATTCGCCGATCCCAGTAACAGTATCTTTACACGCAAACAGCGAGAATCAAGCGCGCGTGCGCTAGAACCCCCCTGTCGTTCTGGTAGCGCATCGATTCCGGGGGGCACGACATGATCATGGCTATGACACGCTCTCGCGCACGCCTCGTGGTCGGGGCCGCTGCCGTCGCGGGCGTGATCGCGGGCTGCGGTTCGTCGAGCTCGCATTCCTCTTCGGCGGCCACGTCGTCGAGCACCTCCTCGTCCACCAGCGCGGCGTCGCGGCAGGCCTCAAACACCGTACCTCCGCCCGCGGTGAACGAGCTGCAAGCCGCCGAGCATCCGAAGCTCGATGACTTTCCAGCTGCCCACGGCAGATCACTCCAGCAGCTCGGTGCGCTCGTCAAGTCGAGCGCACAGTTCGGCGGCGCCACCGGAACTTTCACCCCTGGCGTCCGCCGGCTGGCCTTCGGACTGAACGCCAGCTCCGGCGGGTTCATCTACGCCCCCACGGCGGTCTACATCGCAAAGAGCCCCAGCAGCCCGGCGCTCGGCCCGATCCTGGCGCCCGCGGACCCCATGGGTGTCGCGCCGCAGTATCGCAGCGAGCAGAACGCGGGCCCCGGCGGGATCCAGGCGATCTACGCCGCGCACATTCCCGTGCCCCACAGCGGCACGTACACGGTGCTCACCCTCACGCGCACCACGTTGGGCCTCATCGGGGCGCCGGGCGAGGTCGCCGTCGCCGCCTCCTCGCCGATCCCAGACGTCGGCCAGCGACCTCCCGCGATCGCCACCGACACGCCCGCGACCACCGGCGGCAACATCCACCTGCTGACGACCAGGATCCCTCCGGAGAGCATGCACTCGGTGTCGTTCAACCAGGTGCTCGGCAAGCAGCCGATCGCGCTCCTGTTCTCGACGCCCCAGCTGTGCATCTCGAGGGTGTGCGGACCGGTGACCGACATCGCCGTCTCGCTGCAGAACGAGTTCGCGGGCCGGATCACGTTCATCCACGAGGAGGTCTACGTCGACAACCAGCCGAGCAAGGGATTGCGACCGCAGCTCAAGGCGTTCCACCTCGAGACGGAGCCGTGGCTGTTCACTATCAACCGGCAGGGAATCATCACCACGCGTCTGGAGGGAGCGTTCGGCGTCAACGAGGTGCGAGCCGCGCTCCAGTCCGCCCTGAGCTGAGCGACGGTCCTCTAGCCTGCCGAGAAGGATGCAGAGAAGTCGCCTGCTTCCGCATCGGCTGCTCGCGTTGCTCGCGCTCGTCGCGGCGCTCGGGTGGGTGGGAGCGCCGCCGGTGGCGGCCGACGCGGATCCGGCCAGCGACATTCTGCTTGGGGCCCCCGCGTTTTACCCATACCAGCCGGCGGTGTCGACGCCACTGCAGAGCCAGCTCGAGCACGAGCTCGCGCTCCTCAAGGCCAGGGGCCTGAATCTCAAGGTCGCGATCATCGGCAGCCCGGTCGACTTGGGCGCGCTTCCCACCATGTTCGGCAAGCCCCAAACGTACGCAAACTTCCTCGCGCAAGAGATTTCCTTCAGCGGGCCACAGCCTTTGTTGGTCGTCATGCCGGCCGGGTTCGGTCTCGCTCATGCGGGGCCGCCGAGCGCGTTGAGCGGCCTGAAGGTGGACAGCGCCCAGCAGTCGAACGGCCTCGCCCGCTCGGCGATCCTCGCGGTGCAGCGGATCGCGCGGGCCAACGGCAAGCCGATTCCCACCGGGTCCGCGTCGTCGGGTGCGGGGAGGTCGGGTGGCGGTACCTCGAAGCTGGTCACGTTCGGGGTACCGGCGGTGCTCGTGGTGCTCGCGGCAGGGGCGGCGTGGCTCCTGCGACGGCGCGCTTCTCGCCCGTCACGGGGCCGGGCGACTTGACAACGTGGACCTAACCGAGGACCCGCAACTCATCGCTATCCTGACCGAAGGCAGGGGCCCAGGCACGCAATCCGATGGCATCGAGAACCAAGCAAAAGGAAGAGGCACGCGCTCGCCGCCTTGCCGAGGAACGAGCTCGCGCGGAGCGAGAGCGGCGTAACCGGCGCGTCCGGATGATCGGCGGGGTCGTGCTCGCCGCGGTCGCCATAGTCGCCGTGGCGATCGCGGTCTCGAGCGGCGGCGGTAAGAAGTCGAGCGGGCTCCAGACCGGCACAAGCGCTTCACAGACCGTCAACCAGGTGCAGCAGATGTTTGCCGGGATCCCGCAGTCGGGGGCCACGCTGGGGCACCCCAACGCCCCGGTGACCATGACCTACTACGGCGATCTCGAGTGCCCCGTGTGCCAGGCGTTCACGCTGAGCGGCGGGTTCCCGCAGCTCGTGGCCAACGAGGTGCGTTCGGGCAAGGTGAAGGTCATCTACAAGGCGTTCGAAACCGCGACCCCCGATCCCACCACCTTCCAGACCCAGCAGGCCGCGGCGCTGGCTGCCGGCAAGCAGAACCACTTCTGGGAGTTCACCGAGCTCTTCTACCGCCAGCAGGGCCAGGAGGGCACCGGCTACGTGACCGAGAGTTATCTCGACGGGCTTGCGCGCCAGCTCCCGGGGCTGAACTTCAACACCTGGAAGACCGACCGCAGCGACCCCTCGCTCGCCGCCCAGGTGCAGTCCGACGGCGCCGCGGGCAAGGCCGCAGGCGTTAGCGGCACTCCGACGCTGATCTTCACCGGACCCAGGGGCTCAGCCACGCCAAGCTCCGGCGTCCCCAGTTACTCCGACCTCCAGAACGCGATCAAGCAGGTTTCATGACGACGCTCACCCGCTCGAGGGCTGTGGGTTTGAGCACCGATCGCAAGCTACAGATCGCGATCGGGCTGCTGTGCCTGATCGGGATCGGCATCGCCGGCTACCTCACGTACGTCCACTACGCCGGCCTGAAGGTCCTGTGCCTCTCGAGCGGCGGCTGCGAGACCGTCCAGGCCTCCCGTTACGCCAAGCTCGACGGCATCCCCGTCGCCGTCCTCGGCCTCGCGGGCTACATCGGAATCCTCGGGTCGCTCGCCTTGCGCGGCGAGCTGGGCCGCATGGCCGGGTTCGGTATCGCGCTGATCGGCTTCGGCTTCAGCATGTACCTGACCTACCGCGAGCTGTTCACGATCAAGGCAATCTGCCAGTGGTGCGTCGCCAGCGCGGTGCTGATGACCCTGCTCGCGATCCTGACCGCGGTGCGCGTGCTACGAGCCGACGATGATGGCGCCGGCGCCGGCGCGCTCGCCGAGGCCAACGGCGCCATGCCGCCGGCCGGCCGGCGCGGCGCATCGGACGGCTCGTCGGCACGACGAGGCCGGCCGCCGGCGGACCGGCAGACGAGCCGCAAACGCTGACTCCCTGACGAGGCGTCGGCTTTTGACGACGGTAAGAGCCTGTCGCACAAACTGCGACCGGCGCACCCGTGTTTGTAAGCCGCTAACAAGCGACCTATCTAGGCACCACGCCCCGAAGGACGTGGTTGACCTTTTGACGAACATACGCGCGCTAAGTCACGCACGTGCCCGCTCCCCGCGATTTCGCCCGGCGGCTCAGTGTGATGGACAAACAAGCGCGGTTCGTTTTCGCAACAACCTCTAAACGTCGCCAAGTCCGGACAGTCCGAACGCAACGGCAGCCGGGATGCCAACGCGGGACGCGGGGTGCGTGTCGTCGCGCCCCTTGCGTGCTACGCCGCACCCGGTACCGCACAACCGAACCCCAAGCACGCGCGGGGCGCGCGACACGCTCCCGCGCCCCATCTGATATATCAGTTGACGATGAGCGACCGCCTGCCACCGTCACAGCGCGTGGTGATCATCGGCGCCGGCATCGTCGGAAACAGCGTCGCCTACCACCTCGCCCGCCTCGGCGAGACGGACATCACCCTGATCGACAAGGGGCCGCTGCCCAACCCCGGCGGGTCGACCGGCCACGCGTCCAACTTCATCTTCCCCGTCGACCACTCCAAGGAGATGACCGCGCTGACGCTCGAGAGCATGCGCCAGTACAAGGACCTCGACGTGTTCATCGAGAGCGGCGGAATCGAGATCGCGCGCAACGAGGAGCGGATGCAGGAGCTGACGCGCAGGATGGCCTCGGCGAAGTCGTGGGGCATCGAGCCCGTGTCGCTGCTGACGCCGGGGGAGGTCAAGGAGCTGGTCCCGTTCATCGATGAGACGCTGATCCTCGGGGCCTTCTACACCCCCGGCGCCGGAGTCGTCGACTCGCTGCGGGCGGGCACGCTCATGCGCGAGCGCGCCAGCCAGAACGGCCTGACGATCTCGGCCAACACCGAGGTGATCGGATTCGACGTGGCGAGGGGCCGCGTCCAGCGCGTGCGGACGACGGGGGGCGACATCGCGGCGGATAAGATCGTCGTCGCCTCCGGGGTGTGGAGCCCGCGGATCGCGCGCATGGCCGGCGCGTGCATCCCGCTGACCCCGATGGTCCACCAGATGATCGACATCGGTCCGGCGCCCCGGTTCGCCAACACCACCGGAATGATCGAGTACCCGATCGTGCGCGACATGGACACCAACATGTACGAGCGCCAGGAGGGCACCGGGCTCGAGATCGGCTCCTACGCGCACCGCCCGATCACGGTCGACCCCGAGGAGATCCCCTCGATCGAGGAGGCGGCGCTCACCCCCACCGAGCTGCCGTTCACCCAGGACGACTTCGACGCGCAGATGGAGGTAGCGCTCGAGCTGATGCCCGAAATCGTGGGCGACGAGAGCGTCGGGGTGAAGTACGCGATCAACGGCCTGCTGTCGGTCACCTACGACGGCCTCCCGCTCCTGGGCGAGACGCCCGAAGTGCGAGGGCTGTGGTCGGCGGCGGCGGTGTGGATCAAGGAGGGGCCGGGCGTCGGCAAGACCGTGGCCGAGCTCATGGTGCAGGGCGAATCGGAGATCGACGCGTACGAGTCGAACGTCGCCCGCGCCTATCCGCACCACCAGGCCACCAACCACATACGCGCACGCGCGTGCGAGGGCTTCAACAAGATGTACGGGATCGTCCATCCCTCCGAGCAGTGGGAGTCCAATCGCCAAGTCCGCCTGCCGCCGTTCTACGAACGCGAGCGCGAGCTGGGCGCGCGCTTCTTCGAAGCCGCGGGCTGGGAGCGCCCGCAGTGGTATGAGTCCAACGCGAAGCTGATCGCCGAGTACGGAGATCGCGTGACGAGGCGCGAGGCCGAATGGGATTCCCGCTGGTGGTCGCCGATCATCAACGCCGAGCACTTAGCTCTCAGGGACAGGTGCGGGATGATCGATCTCAGTGCGTTCGCCGTCTTCGACATCACCGGCCCGGGGGCGCTCGACGTGGTCCAGCGGGTGGCGATGCGACAGATGGACGTACCGATCGGCCGCGTCGTGTACACGCCGCTTTTGACCCCTGGCGGCGGCTTCAAGCAGGACCTGACGATCATGCGGCTCGCCGAGGACGTCTTTCGCGTGGTGACCGGCGGGGCCTACGGCATGTCGGACCGCAAGTGGTTCTGTGATCATCTCCCGGCGGACGGCTCCGCGCAGCTCTCCGACCAGACCAGCGCGTGGTGCACGCTCGGCCTGTGGGGCCCCCGCTCACGCGACATCCTCGAGACCCTCACCCGCGACGACGTCTCCCACGAGGGCTTCCCGTTCGCCACCTGTAAGACGATCGAGCTCGACGCCATCCCGGTGCTCGCGTCGCGCATCTCCTACGTCGGCGACCTCGGGTGGGAGCTCTACGCGCCGATCGAGGAGGGCGCGCGACTATGGGACGTCGTCGCCGGAGCAGGAGACCCGCACGGCATCGTGCCCGTCGGCATCGGCGTGTACGGGACGACAGGCCGGCTCGAGAAGTGCTACCGGGCCTATGGCGCCGAGCTCGAGTCCGAGTTCAACGTGGTCGAGGCCGGAATGGCGTGGGGCAAGGTGAAGGACCAGGACTTCATCGGCAAGGAGGCCCACGTGCGCCACCGCGAGGAGGAGCCCGCCGCGATCATGTGCACGCTGACCGTCGAGGACCACACCTCGCGCAGCGGCGTCAAGCGCTACATGCTGGGCCACGAGCCGATCCTGACCCGCGGCGGCAAACCGCTCGTGGACCGGAAGGGCCGCCGCTCCTACGTCACCAGCGCGGGAGCCGGCCCCTCGATCGGCAAGCACATCCTGATGAGCTACCTCCCGCCCGAGCGCGCGGTCGTGGGCGAACAGCTTGCGGTCGAGTACATGGGCGAGCAGTACCCGGTGACCGTCCAGGGCGCCGGCTCGACCCCGATCTTCGACCCCGAGAACGCCCGCATCCGCCACTAAATAACCATGAACGTCCTCGTGTGCGTCAAACGAGTCCCGCTCACGGGCGGCAAGATCGTCCTCACCGACGATGAGCGAGCGATCCAGACCCGCCACCTGGGGTTCACGGTCAGCCCGCACGAGGAGTGCGGAGCCGAGGAGGCGGTCCGCCTGGCCGAGCGACACGGCGGCACCTCGACGGTCCTCACGCTCGGCCCCCCGGAAGCCGAGGAGCAGCTGCGCGACCTGATGGCGATCGGCGTCGACCAGGCCGTGCACCTGGTGACCGACGGCACCGAATGGGACCCCCAAGCGACCGCCGGCGCGATCGTCGAGGCGATCCGCGCCCAACCGGACCCCTTCGACCTCATCCTGTTCGGGAACGAGTCCGCCGACGCCGGCAACTACCAGGTGGCGATCCGGGTCGCGAATGCGCTCGACCAACCGTGCGTCACCGGCGTCAAGGGAATCTCGGTGGACGACGGGCGGGTCCGGTGCGAGCAGGAGGTCCCGGGCGGCCGCGACGTCTACGTCGTGCCGCTGCCGGCGGTGGTGACCGTCAAGGAGGGGATCAACCTCCCCCGCTACCCGTCGGTGCCGGGACGGCTGCGCGCCAAGCGAAAGCCGGTCGCGGCCTCGACGCCGGCGCGGCCGGAACCCCGCCTGGAGATGGTCAAGCTGCTGCTGCCGCCCGGCTCGGGCAAGCAGGTCGAGATCCTCGGCCATGGCCAAGAAGCGGCGCCCGCGGTGGTGGCGAAGCTCGACGAGATAGGTGTGCTGTGAGCGTCCTCGTGTTCATCGAGAGTCCCGAGGACGAGCTCTCGCAGCAGGCCGTCACCTTCGCGCGCCAGCTCGGCGACGAGATCGCCGCGGTCACGATCGAGGACGGGTCCTACGCGCCGGCAGCCTGGGCGCAGACGCTCGTCGAGCTGGTCCAGCAGCGGTCACCGAACGCGGTGGTCGCGCCCGGCTCAGACCGCGGCAACGAGGTCCTCGCCCACGTGGCGGCCAAGCTCGACCAGCCGATGGCGGCCAATTGCGTGGGCATCACACCGGGCCAGCCGGTCACGGTCACGCGCGTCCGGTGGGGCGGCAGCCTGCTAGAGGAAGCTCGCGTGCACGGCTCGCCGCTGTTGCTGTCGGCCGCGCCCCACGCGTACACGGCGGACCCCGCCGCGGCCACAAGCGGCATCGAGGTCGCACAATCCTCCCCCTCGGTCTCCGAAACCGATCTGCTGGCCAAGGTGACAGAACATGTCCCGACGGCTTCCGCGGGCGTCTCGCTCGCCGACGCCGACGTGGTCGTCTCGGGCGGGCGCGGCGTGGGGTCGGCCGAGGGCTTCGGCATGATCGAGGAGCTCGCCGAGCTGCTGGGCGGTGCGGTCGGCTGTTCGCGGGCGGTGACGAGCGCCGGCTGGCGGCCCCACACCGATCAGGTGGGCCAGACCGGGACCAAGATCTCGCCCGAGATCTACATCGCGTGCGGGATCAGCGGTGCGACGCAGCACATGGCCGGGTGCAAGGGGGCCAAGAAGCTGCTCGCGATCAACGAGGACGGCGAAGCCTCGATCTTCGCGAGCGCCGACTACGGCGTGGTCGGCGACCTGCACGAGATCGTGCCGGCGATCTCCGAGGAGATCAGGAAGGCGAGGGCGCGATAGTCCTCGTCGGAGCCGTCGCGCTGGCCGCCGCGATCGCGATCAGCGGCGCGCTCTTCACCCGCCGGGTTCTACTGCTCGCCGGCCGGGTGCGGGTGGCGCAACCGGTGGAGCGCGCCGGCGACACGCCGCGACGGGTCAGAAACGAGGCCACGATCGTGCTCGCTCAGCGCAAGCTCCTCCAGCGCCTTCTGCCGGGGCTGATGCACGCGTTCATCTTCTGGGGGTTCCTGGTGCTGCTCCCCACGATCGTGATCGCGATGATCGGAGCCGTCGACAAGCACACCACGTTTCCCTGGCTCGGCCACCAGGGGTGGTACCTGCTGCTCGTCGACGCGTTCGTGGTGTTGGTCCTGATCGGCGTGATCGTCGACCTCTGGATCCGGCACGTGATCAGGCCGAGGCGGTTCGAGGGCAGCCACCTCGGCGAGGCGGACGTGATCCTGGCGCTGATCGCGACGATCGTGATCACCCTGGCGCTGTGGCACGCCACGCAGATCGCACTCGGCTTGGGCGAGTGGCCGGCGTCGTGGTCGCCGGTGTCCAAGGCGCTGTCGCACTTGTTCGGACGCAACGAAGCGACGCGCGTGCTCGAGCGGGTGTTCGTGTGGGCGCACGTGCTCACGATCCTCGCCTTCCTCGCCTACCTCCCGCACTCCAAGCACCTGCACATCGCGGTCGCGGCGATCAACGTCTGGTTCGGGCGGACGCGGGCGGGCGGACGGCTCGAACCGCTGCGCTTCGATGACCCCGATGTCCCCGAGGAGGACATCCGCTTTGGCGCCGGAACCGCCCACGACTTAACCTGGAAGCAGGTGCTCGACACATTCTCGTGCACCGAGTGCGGGCGCTGCCAGGACGCGTGCCCGGCGTGGTCGACGGGCAAGATCCTCTCCCCGAAGCTCGTGATCATGGGCCTGCGCGATTACGTGCTGGCCGAGGAGGCGCAGTCGCTGGTTCCCGGAGCGGTTCCCGAGGAGTCGGTGTGGGATTGCGTGACCTGCGGGGCGTGCGTCCAGGCTTGCCCGGTGTCGATCGAGCACGTCGACCACATCGTGGACCTGCGCCGTCACCTGGTGATGGTCGAGTCGAGCTTCCCGGCCGAGGCCGAGCCCATGCTGCGCGACGTCGAGCGAGCATCGAACCCGTGGGGCAAGGCGCAGTCCGAGCGGGCTGACTGGGCATCGCCCCTGGGGGTGCGCGTGCTCGAGCCCGGAGACCCCGCGCCCGAGTACCTCTACTGGGTCGGGTGCGCCTCCTCGTTCGACGAGCGCGCGCGCCGCACGGCCGAATCCACGGCCAAGCTGCTCCAGGCGGCCGGCGTCGATTTCGCGATCCTCGGCCCCCGCGAGAGCTGCACCGGCGACCCGGCGCGGCGGATCGGCAACGAGTACGTGTTCCAGGCGTTCGCCGAGCAGAACGTGCAGACGCTGGCCGAGGCGGGCGTGCGCAAGATCGTGACGGGCTGCCCGCATTGCTTCAACACGCTGGCGAACGAGTACCCCGACTTCGGCGGGAGCTACGAGGTGATCCACCACTCCGAGCTCCTCGCGTCCCTGGTGGCGGAGGGGCGGCTGCGCCCGCAGCGCTCCGAGGGGCTGTCGATCACCTACCACGACTCGTGCTACCTGGCCCGTCACAACGACGTCCTGGGTGCTCCCCGCGACCTGGTGGCCGCGGTGGGCGCGCCGGTGGAGATGAAACGCTCGGGCAAGGAGACGTTCTGCTGCGGCGCGGGCGGGGCGCACATGTGGATGGAGGAACGAGGCGGCGCGATCAGCGAAGCGCGCGTCGGCGAGGCGGCCGCCACCGGAGCCGACGCGCTGGCGGTGGCGTGTCCGTTCTGCACGGTGATGCTCGACGACGGCGTCCAGAGCGCCGGCGACGAGCTGCGCGTGGTCGACGTGGCCACGCTGCTGTCCGAGGCCATCGAGGACGGCGCCAGGGACGGTCGCGGCTAGCGCGTGTGGCGCCGGAGCGCGCTCTCCGCGAGCGCGATGGCGCCCAGGACGCCGGCGCGATCGCCGAGGGCCGGTGGGACGAGGAAGGAGTCGATGTCCTGGCCAAGCAGCGGCGTCTCGAGATAGCCCGCGACGAGCTCGCGCAGCCGCGCGCGGACCATCGCGAGCAGCCCGGCGCGCTCCATCACTCCCCCGCCGACGACGATCCGCTCGGGCGAGAACACCGAGACGATGCTGAGGATCCCCAGCGCCAGATACTCGGCTTCGAGCTCCCAGGCCGGATGGTCGTCGGGGAGCTCGTCTCCCGCAGCTCCCCAGCGCTTCTCGATCGCCGGCCCGCACGCGAGCCCTTCCCAGCAGTCTCCGTGCATCGGGCAGGATCCAGGGAAGGGGTCGCGCTCCCGGGGATGGGGGATCCTGAGGTGACCCACCTCGGGGTGGATGAGACCGTGCCAGGGGGTGCCGTCGATCAGCAAGCCCGCGCCGATTCCGGTGCCGATGGTCACGTAGCACAGCGCCCTGGCGTGACGGCCCGCGCCCCAGCGGTGCTCGCCGAGGGCCGCCACGCCGACGTCGTGATCGAACGCTACGGGCACGCCGAGCCGCTCCCGCACGACCGGCGCGAGCGCCACGTTCCGCCAGCCCGGCTTCGGCGTGCTCGTGACGTAGCCCCACGTGGGAGAGCGTGGATCGAGATCGACCGGCCCGAAGGAGCCGATCCCGATCGCCTCGAACGCGGGTCCCCGCCGGAAGAACTCGACGATCTGCTCGAGCGTGTGCTCGGGATCGGCGGTCCGAAATTGCTCCTGGCGGTGGATCTCCTCCGGTCCGGCGCCGATCGCGCACACGCACCAGGTGCCGCCGGTCTCAACGCCTCCGTAGAGCCCCATCAGTGGTCAAAAACTGCCTTGATCGTCGACATCAATAGGGAGAGGTTGACAGCGCGCGCGCCCTGAGTCACAGTTTGTTAACACAGCACCCCCGGGGAAGGAGAGATCTTGCCAGGAACCCTTCTGGCATTGATCGTGGCAAGTGGCCGTCATAAACGGGACGCTCGTCGCGTCAGGGGGAGAACGTGATGCGGCGCCCGGGTCTGCCTCTGATCGTCGTCCTGGCGGTGGTGGCACTGGGCGGCTGCGGCCAGAGCACATCCGGCCCCACGCCGGCTAATTCGCCCCACAAGGCTCCGGCGATCACCATCGCGATGGTCACCCACGGCCAGGCGTTCGACCCGTTCTGGGCCCTGGTGCAAGCGGGAGCCCGGCAGGCGGCGGCGGACTTCAACGTGACGCTCAAGTACTCCTCGCCGACCACGACGAACCCCCAACAGCAGGCGCAACTGATCACGCAGGCCGCGGCCGCTAAGCCACAGGCGCTCGTCGTGACGATTCCCGATCCCGCCGTACTGTCGAGTCCGATTCAACAGGTCTCATCCTCCGGGGTGCCGGTAGTCGTCGTAAACGTCGGCGACGGCGTCTACAAGCAGGTGGGTGCGCTCACGTATGTGGGCCAGCCCGACAGGATCGCCGGCGCAGAGGCGGGCAAGCAGATGGTCGCGGCCGGCGTGCACGACGCATTGTGCGTCATAACCGAGGGGCAGAACACGGCGCTGACCGACCGGTGCGCGGGCTTGGCGGCGACGCTGGCCGCGAGCGGCGGCTCCGTCCAGACTCTCAACGTCAACGGCAACAACCCCGGGTCCGCGCAGAGCGCGATCCAGCAGGCGCTGAAGAGCAACCCGCGGATCGACGGGGTGCTCTCGACGACGCTCATCGGGTTCGACGTTGCCGGCGGCGCCCTGAAGGCGATGAACAAGCTCGGCAAGACCAAGCTCGCCTCGTTCGACCTCTCGACTGCTGGTCTGGCCGCCGTCGAGAACGGCCAGGCACTGTTCCTGATCGACCAGCAGCCGTTCATGGAGGGCTACTACGCCGTGCAGGTCGCCGCCTTCCAGGTTCGCTACGGCCAGCATCCCTTCTCGCCGATCTATACCGGGCCCAGCATCATCACCAAGGCCAACGCCGCCAAGGCCGCGCAGCTGTACAAGAACACCGGCGTGGCCTTATTCAGGGGGGGTTACACGTGATTCGCCGTTCGCGCCGTGACGTCTCGGCGCGAACCCTGCGCCGGCCCAACGGCGCAGGAAGACGGGGATCGTCATGACAGTGCTCGCCGCCAGCGCCCTCAAGCTTCACCTCGGCGGCCTGGACGTCGCGCTGCTGGTGATCTACTTCTCGTTCGTCATCGGCATCGGGTTCGCGCTGCGGCGCTTGGTCCAGACCTCGACCGACTTCTTCCTCTCGGGCCGGTCGCTGCCGTCGTGGATCACGGGAATCGCGTTCATCTCGGCCAACCTCGGTGCGATCGAGATCCTCGGCATGTCCGCCAGCGGCGCCCAGTACGGGATCAGCATCGTGCACTACTACTGGATCGGAGCGGTGCCGGCGATGGTGTTCCTCGGCATCGTGATGATGCCGTTCTACTACGGCTCCAGGGTCCGCAGCGTCCCCGAGTACCTGCTGCGCCGCTACGACAAGAAGACGCACCTGGTCAACGCGATCATCTTCGTACTGGCCTCGGTGCTCATCGCCGGGGTGAACCTCTACGCCCTGGCGGCGGTGCTGGAGGCCCTGCTCGGGGTCCCGCTCGCGGTGGCGATCGTCGTGTCGGCCATGTTCGTCCTCTCCTACATCCTGCTCGGCGGGCTGTCGAGCGCGATCTACAACGAGGTGATGCAGTTCTTCGTGATCTGTGCCGGTCTCGTCCCGGTGGTGATCGTGGCCCTGCGAGAAGCCGGCGGCCTGAACGGGCTGTTCCAGAAGGTGAGCACGGTCGGGCACGACTTCACCTCCGCGTGGGGCGGGACGAGCATCGGCGGCCACAACCCGGTGGGAAACTGGTTCACGCTTGTCTTCGGCCTCGCGTTCTGCCTGTCGTTCGGCTACTGGACGACCAACTTCGCCGAGGTTCAGAGGGCCATGTCGGCCAAGGACCAGAACGCGGCGCGGCTGACGCCGATCATCGGAGCCTTCCCGAAGGCGCTGATCCCGCTTGGGATCGTGATCCCGGGCATGGCGGCCGTGCTGCTGATCCCGGGCATCGGCGAGGGTGGCGGCCTCCCCTACAACGACGCGATCCCCGCCCTGATGAACAAGTACCTGCCGATGGGCGTGCTCGGGGTGGCGATCGTCGGTCTGCTCGCCGCATTCATGGCGGGCATGGCGGCGAACGTCTCCGCGTTCAATGCCGTGTGGACCTATGACATCTGGCAGAACTATGTCCGCCCCGGCCGTCCGGACAGCTACTACCTCCAGGTCGGACGCATCACGACGGTCGTCGGCGTGTTCATCGGCATCCTCACCGCGTTCATCGCGTCCGGGTACAGCAACATCGCGAACTACCTGCAGACCCTGTTCTCGTTCTTCAACGTGCCGATCTTCCTCGCGTTCATCATCGGCATGGCGTGGCGCAAGGTCGGACGCGGCGCGGGTTTCTACGGCATGATCGTCGGCACACTGGTGTCGTTCACCGTCTGGCTCCTCTACAAGGAGGGAGTGCTGTTCACGTTCGGCCACTCAGACCTGATCGAGACCCAGTGGGGAGCGATCATGGGCTTCAGCGCGGGGCTGGTCGCGATGCTGATCGCCACCGTGTTCAGCACACCGAAGCCGGTCGCGGAGCTGAAGGGCCTGGTCTTCGGGCTCCAGGTGCGGGAGGCGCGAGCGACCCCGATCCAGTGGTACCGGTCGCCGGTGGTGCTCGGAATCCTCGTGCTCATCCTGGTCGCGGCGCTGTACGTCTACATCGGGACATTGCCTTAAAGGAACTTGAGACTTGGCGACAAAAGCGGATCTCACCCCAGAGGAAGCACGCAACTGGCGGCTGGCGAAGCTGTTCGACCTACGGTCGTTCATCGGCACGCTGTTCGTGATCTTCGGCGTGCTCGTCATCATCCCTGGGATCGGGGCCAGCCAGGCGACGATCAACAAGTCCGCGGGCATCAACCTTCAGCTGTGGGAGGGAGCGGTCATGCTGGCGTTTGGCATCATCTTCGTGGCCTGGGTGGTGCTCAAGCCACCTCCCCCCGTGACCGCCGCGGAGGCCGAGGCTACCCGCAAGGCGAAGGAGGAGTTCGGGACCCAGTCGCCGTTGGGTGAGTAGCAGCGACTGTCAGTAGTAACAGTGCGATTTTCGCCAGACCAACGAGCGTTCGAGCTGGCGAAGACTCCATTGAGCTATAAGCGTTGCCTATGGGTAGGCGAGGAGCTTCGTCTTTAACTTATCCCCGTGGGCATCTATCTTCGACGGCGATGACCAACAAACCCTTACTTTCGAGCGAGACGTCGTGGCAGATGGACGGCGCGCTGGGCTGCGCCCATGAGCTGACCCAGCGTGAGGCGGAGGACGCCTACTCCGCCACCTGGGCGCACGTGGCGGCGCACGTCGGCGATCTCAGCGTGCTCGCGCTCGCCCTCCGGGACCGGTAACCGGCCGCTCGCGCGACCCGGCTGGTCCCTCACGGCTGGCCGGCGGATGGCTGCAGCCCGCGCGGACGCGGCGAGGCGAAAGAATGTCGCGACCTCACCGGGAGGCCGACATCGCGATGGTCCACTCAGAATGAGCCCGACGTGATCTTCGCGATCGTCGGCGGGCTCGGCGCTGCCGCCGCCTGGGCGGTTTCGACACTCTGCTCCTCGCGCTCGAGCCGGATGATCGAGCCCTGGTCGGTCGTCGCCTGGGTGATGATTGTGGGGCTCGTCATCACCGCCCCCATCGCGGCGCTCCGAGGGGTGCCGCCACGCCTCGGTGGCTCGGCAGGAGTCTGGCTGATCGCGGCCGGCGCCGGCAACGTCGCCGGACTCCTCCTGACGTACGCCGCGATGCGCCTTGGCCCGGTGGCGTTGGTCGCGCCGCTGGTGTCGACGGAGGGCGCGATCGCGGCGGTGATCGCGGTGCTCGCCGGCGAGCGCCTTTCGTCCGCCGCGGGCGTCACGCTGGCGCTCATCGCCGTAGGCGTGTTTCTGGCCGCGACGCCCGAGAGCCGTAGGCCCGACCGTGGCCGAGACGGACAGCCGAAGTCAGCGCTGCTCGCCCTGGCGGCCGCGTCGGTGTTCGGGGCGAGCCTGTACGCGACGGGTCGCGCCAGCTCGCTGCTGCCCGCCGCCTGGGTGGTGCTCTCGGCGAGGCTCATCGGGACAGTTGCGGTGGCGGCGCCGCTGGCCCTCGCCGGGCGGCTGAGGTTGACGCGGCGCGCGCTGCCGTTGGTGATCGGCGCCGGGATCTGCGAGGTGGTCGGCTTCTACGCGTACACGTTGGGCGCCAGGCACGGGATAGCGATCGCGGCCGTCCTCTCCTCGCAGTTCGGCGCGCTGGCCGCGGTGATCGGTTATGTGCTGTTCAGAGAGCACCTGAGTCGCGTGCAGGTTGGCGGGGTCATCTTGGTGGTGATCGGGGTGGCCCTGTTGAGCGCGCTCGAAGGGTGATCGCGTGGGTGGAGCTCAGGCTCGCGGCGGGGTGCAGCTCAGGCTCGCGGCGGGGTGCAGCTCAGGGTCGCAGGGGCTGCGCCTCAGGCTCGCGGCGGGTGCGCCTCAGCTGGATTGCCGGCCCCGCCGCGCCATCGGCTTGAAGGGATCCCGTCGTTTGGCGCGGTGTGCTGAAAAACCCCCCGTATTGGGGGCAGATCCAGCACACCCCCGCTCCCCGCCCCCCGCTCAAAAACGGTGACGGGTCTCGGGGCGGCCATTTGCTCGCGGGTCCGCCCGCCCGCCGAGTTCCGCGCGATCGCGGGCGGAGGTGGATCCAGACGCAGAGCTGACCCGCACCAGCCGCTCCAGCTGCCGCTCGAGCCCGGTGTCACCCACGACGCGGACCTCCAGCGGCAGGCCGATGCGCTGTGCCGCGCGTTCGGCGGCCAACCGGGTCCGCGGCGTGGGACGCTGCGCGAGCCAGAGCACCCGGGTGTAGTGGCCGAAGTAGTCGTCGCGCAGCTCGGGGTGGCGGTCGAGGCCCAGCTCGCGCACGACCGTGTGCTCGAACGTCCGCGCCAGGAAGTCCGTGAGGAAATAGGTGCCGGGTTCTTCCGCCAACGCCTCGCGCACTTCCACGCGCGCGAACACGTCGTAGCAGTGCTCGCCGGCCAGGCGCGTGACCCCGGCGCGCGTCAGGACGCCGTCCAATTCGCCGTAAGTACCGCAATCGCCGTACGCGACGGCGACCACGTCGTACCGCCGGCGCAACGAGGCCAGCGAACTCGCCACCGTTGGCGCGATCCGCTCGGGGCGGTTGTGGAGGAGTGCGGGGATTGGATGGACGTCGAGCGCCCACCGACGCCGACGCGCGATCCGGCGCACGTCCGCCGCCAGCGCCCCGCATGAGATGACGGCAACGGTCATCCCGGAAACCCGAGCTGGTCGACGAACAGGTCGTTGAAGTCCGCGCGCCCGGAGAGCTCGACATACTCAACCTCTCTGAGGATCGAGTACGCCTCGGCCCGCTCGCGCAACGACAGCGCCGCGATCTTCGCGCCCTCCCCCGCGACGTTGCCCGCCGACACGATCCGCGGCAGCGCGAGCGTCGGCACAAGGCCGATCCGCACCGCGCTCAACGGCGTCAGATACGACCCGAAGCTCCCCGCGAGCAGCACCTGTGCGATGTCGGCGGCGGCGACACCCAGCTCGCACAGCAGGATGTTCCATCCGGTCGCGATCGACGCCTTGGCGAACTGGAGTTCGCGCACGTCCCGCTGCGAGAGGAACACGGAGCTCTCGGGGTCCCTGCCGGGCGAGCCGCGCCAGTGAAGGACGAACACCCGCTCCTTGCCGACCGTGGTCAGTCGCGAGGCGAGCCCCGGAAAGCGCGCCGCTGCCTCCTCGTCGGGCAAGAACCGGCCCGAGTGATCGAGCAAGCCGGCGTGAACGAGCTCGGCGACGGCGTCGACCAGGCCCGACCCGCACATACCGGCCGGCTCCACGTCGCCGATGACCTCGAGCGAGAGCGCGTCGCCGTCGATCGTCACACCCTCGATCGCGCCCTCCGCCGCTCGCATCCCGCACTTGATCTGAGCCGCCTCGAACGCCGGGCCCGCCGGGGCGGCCGTCGCGAGCACGCGCTCGTTCGAGCCGAGCGCGATCTCGCTGTTCGTGCCCACGTCGATGAACAGCCGCAGCCGGCGGTCGCGGGTGAGCCCGGTCGCGAGCATCCCCGCGACGATGTCGCCGCCCACATACGCGCCCAGCGAAGGGAATACGAACGCCGGCGCCCGGGGGTGGACCGGCGCGCCGAAGTCGGCCGCGCGCACGGGCGGAAACGAATGCGTGGAGACCACGAACGGCGCCATCGACAGCGGCTCGGGATCGATCCCGAGCGCGAGGTGCATCATCGTCACGTTGCCGCACACCGTGACCTCGTACACCTCCCGGGGTTCCACCCCACCCTCGTCGCACACCTCGGCGGTCAGCGAACTCAGAGTCTCCTGGACGCGCGAGCGCAAGGCCTCGAGCGCCTGGTCGTCCATCATCGTCGCCGAGATTCGGGTGATCACATCGGCGCCGTAGGGCTGCTGGCGGTTCAGCATGGAGCGGACCGCCAACGGCTGGCCGCTCTCCAGATCCAGGAGCGTCGCCACCACCGTCGTGGTCCCGAGATCGAAGGCGATGGCAGAGCGCCGGTCGGTTGTGTCCCCGGGCTCGACGTCGATCAGCTCCTCGTCGCAGACGACCGCGGTGACGTCGAAATCAGCGCCGCGCAGGATGCTGCCGAGCTCGCGCAGCAGCTCGATCGACGCGCGCGGCTCGAGGTCGTCGACCGCGTCCAGTACGCGCTGCAGGTCCGAGCGCTGGTCTTCCAGCGACGGCTCGTCGAGTAGGACGTGGCGCTTCTGAACCGACGGTCGCAGGATCACGTGCCGGCCGACGCCGGCGAGCGCCGCCTTCGGCCTGGTCTGGAGCGGCGGCACCTCGACCACGAGGTCGCGCCGGGCGCTGGCGCGGCACGCCAGCCGCCATCCATCCCGTAGCTCCTCGGTCGTGAATGCGCGCGGATCCAGGTCGCCGACGGGCACCTCCCCGGAGATGACCCGGACCTTGCACTTCTTGCACGTGCCGTGACCCCCGCACGTGGAATCGATGGCGATGCCGTTCCAGCTCGCCGCGTCGAACACCGGCGTCCCGCTCGGCACGCGGACCTCGGCCCCGTCGGGCAGGAAGCGCAGCCGAACGCGCTGCGCCCCGTCGTCGGGCGCCGGCGCGCGGACTTCCTCGATGGTGTGACGCTGGGCCGCGGTCCGGCTCATCGGGCAGCCACTGCCTCCTGCTCCGAGGCGGCCGCCGCCTGGCGCGCCCGGTGGGCCGCGATCCACCGCGCGCCCCAGGGGTCGTGGCCGAGCAGCAGATCCGAGGCGCGGACCGCCTCCACGCACGCGGGTGCCGTCGACATGATCGCGCCGGTCAGCCCGGCGGCCATCGCCATCGGCAGAAACGCGGCGTTCAGCACGTGGCGCTGGGGCAACCCGAACGACACGTTCGAGGCACCCAGGCACATGTTCACGCCGAGCTCCTCGCGGATGAGCCGGATCGCCTTCAACGTGGTGGTCACCGCCTCGGTGTCGGCGCCGACGGTCATCGCGAGCGGATCGATGACCACATCAGTTGCAGCGATTCCGTGGTCGCCCGCCGCCGTCACGACCTTGCGCGCCAGCTCGAGCCGCTTCTCGGCGGTCTCCGGAATGCCTGTCTCGTCGTTGGCGAGCCCTATCACCGCCGCCCCGTGGCGCGCTACGAGCGGGAGGATCTCCTCGAGCCGCTCGTCCTCGGCCGTGACCGAGTTGACGAGCGCGCGGCCCTCGTACACCGACAATCCGGCCTCCAGCGCCTCGATTACCGAGGAATCGATGCAGATCGGTACGTCGACCGCCTCCTGCGTGGTGCGCAGCATGCTCTTCAAAAGCTCCGGCTCGTCGACCAGCGGAATCCCCGCGTTGACGTCGAGCATGTCCGCGCCGGCCTCCACCTGGGCCGCGGCGTCGACCGTCACGGTCGACAGATCCCCGCCGCGCAGCTGTTCGGCGAACGCCTTGCGACCGGTCGGGTTGATCCGCTCGCCGATGATGCAGAACGGCTGCTCGGAGCCGATCGTGACGGTCCTAGACCGCGACCGAAGCACTGTATCCATGGGTCTCTCTTTCGATTCGGGTTGGGATGCCGAGGCGGGCGCAGAGCTTTGCGATGCCCGCGTCTTTGCGGAACGAGATGAAGTGAAGGCCGGCGACGCCCGGTTGGGCCAGCGCGTGGGAGGCGAGCTCGTAGGCGATGTCGAAGCACTCGGCCTCGGCGTCGTGCGCGCGCTCCACCCGGGCCACCGTCTCGGGCGGCACGTCGATTCCGGGCACCTTGGTGGCCACGAACCGCATGCCGCCGACGGTGCGCAGGATGGCGATGGACGGGATCAGCGCGACCCGCTCGCTCAGCCCGGTGTCGGCGGCGGCGCGCATGAAGCGCTCGAGCAGCTCCGGGCGGTAGCAGATCTGCAGCTGGAGGAACCGGGCGCCGGCCAGCGCCTTCTTCGCCGCGCGGCGCACCCGGTACTCGAACGGCGGCGCCCCTTGGTTTTCAACGGCACCGATGACGAAGTTGGGACGGGATCCAACCGGCCGGCCCGACAGATACCGGCCACCGGCGATGCTGCGGGCCACGGCGATCAGTTGCGGAGCGTCGAGATCGAACACGCGTCGCGCCTCCGGCTCGTCGCCGGCGGTGACGTCGTCCCCGGTCAGGCAACAGACGTTCTGCACGCCGTGCATCGCCGCCCCCACCAGCTCGGACTGGAGCGCCAGCCGATTGCGGTCCCGGCAGGTCAGCTGCATGATCGGCTCGACCCCCGCCTGGATCATCCCGATCGCGACCGCGAGCGGCGAGCAGTGGGCGTGCGCGGACGGATTGTCCGTGGCGTTGAAAGCGTCTACGTACGGCTTCATCGGCGCGAGCTGGCGCATGATCTCGGCGTGCCCGCCGCCATCGATCACCGGTAACTCGGCCGTTACGACAAAATTCCTCGACTGCAGCTTGCGCTCAAGGTTTGACATCCGCGTCCGCCATCCAACCGGCGGGCACCTGGCGGTCGCGGCCGCTGATCAGGTTGATCCACGAGGAGGTGCCCTTGAGCGTGTTGTCGACCGGGGGGCGCAGGTCGTCGATGTGGCCGCGCCACAGCGGCAGGCGCTCCGATCGCTCATACGCCTTCAACCACACGCAGCGCATCTCGGGCTTGACCTCGCAGTGGCCGTTGGCGCGCACGCCGCCGCAGGGACCATTGCGCAGCGTCTTCGGGCACGTCATGGGACAGGTCAGGCCGGTCGAGTGCAGCACGCACTGGCCGCACATCTGACAACCCCACACCGGGCCTTTGATCGCATGCTCGACCCGCGCGACGACCCTGGCGGCTCGGCTCCCGCCCGCGCCCTCGGACCCCGCCGCACCGCCGGCGCCGGTGCCCTCGGACCCGCGGCCACGGACTCCCCGGCTCGCGCCGCTCATGCCGGCACGCTCTCGCGCCGCAGCTCGATCAGCTCCTTGGCCTTCTTGACCGCCGAGGAGGCATCGGCCGAGTACCCGTCCGCCCCGACCGCGTCGGCGTACTCCTGCGTGACGGGGGCGCCGCCGACCATGACGATCACGCGGTCGCGCAGCCCGGCCTTCTCGAGCGCGTTGATGTTCGCCTTGAACATCGGCATCGTGGTGGTGAGGAACGCCGAGAAGCCGACGATGTCCGGGCTGTGCTCCTCGACCTGCTCGACGAACCTCTCCGGAGCGACGTTCACGCCCAGGTCGATCACGGTGAAGCCCGCGCCCTCGAGCATGATGTTGCAGAGGTTCTTGCCGATGTCGTGGACGTCGCCCTTCACGGTGCCCATGACGAAGGTCCCGACCTGGGCCGTGCCCGTCTCCGCGAGCAGCGGGCGCAAGATGTCCAGGGCGCCCTGCATGGCGCGGGCGGCGATCAGCATCTCGGGCACGAAGTAATCGCCGCGCTCGAACCGGGCGCCGACCTCCTCCAGCGAAGGGATCAGCGCGTCGTAGAGCATGCGCTCGGGCTCGAGCCCCTGCGCCAAACCGTCCTGCACTCCCTGCCTCACGACCGGCGCGTTGCCGACGAGCGTTTCGTCGTAGAGAAGCTGGAGGATTTCTTCATCCGTCATGCGGCGTGCTCTCCTTGGTCGCGGTGGCCGAGGCGCCGGCTGAGCGTCCGCGCCTCATCGAGCAAGATCGAATGCAGCTCGGCGATCCGGGGCGGCGTCATGCGCACCGTCGGACCGGAGATGCTGAGCGCTGCGACGACGTCACCGCCGGCACCGTGTACCGGCGCCGCCATCGCCGCCAGCCCGGGCTCGAGCTCGTCGATCGCGGTCGCCCAGCCCTGCCGGCGGACGACCTCGAGCTCGGCGCGCAGGACGCGGGGATCGGTGATCGTGCACTCGGCGTGCTTGCGCATCGGCCGACCGGGAACCGGTGCCCGCCCGAACGCCATGAACACCTTCCCGACCGCTGTGGAGTGGTAGTCGACGGTGCGGCCAAGCCACTGGCCGGTGCCGAGGAAATGACGGCTGTCCACCTGGGCGACATGCTCGACCCCCAGGCTGGCTGGCACGGCGAGGTTGATCGTCTCCCCGCTCGCGTCGGCCAGCACTTCGAGGGACGGCCGCGCAACTTCGACCACGTTGCGCTCGAGCATCCCCCGCTCGGCCACCCGCAGGATCGCCGGCCCAGGGCGCAAGCGTCCCCGCTCGCCGTCCTGCTCGATCAGGCCGCGGCGCTCCAGTGCGCTAACGAGCCGTGAGGCCGTGCTCTTCGGGATGCCGGTGGCCTCGGCGAGCTCGGTCAGGGCGACGGGGTGCGCGCTCTCGAGCACGCGGAGCAGGAGCTCGGCACTGCGGTCGACGGCTGTGGTGCCGATGGGCGCCGACGGTGCTGTTTCAGTCTCGACCGATCCGGGGGAAGCTTGAAACTGTTGTTCCACGAGTTATAGAGTAAGCACTTCACAGCCGCCGCGTCAAGCCGCGGCGCGATTTCAGGAGGCCCGCCGTGTTCGTCAACGCCCTGCCCCGGTACGAGATCCTCAGCGAAGAGGCCATGGATGTGCTGGACAGAGGGTGGCGGCGGATCGTGTCGGAACTGGGAATCGAGTTTCTGTTGCCCGAGGCCGTGGAGATCCTGCAAAAAGCGGGTCAGATCGTGGAGGACGAGAACCGGGTGCGCTTCGATCCGGAATTCATCCTCGAGCAGGTGGCCAAGGCGCCGCGGGAGTTCGACCTGCAGGCGCGCAACCCCGAGCACACCGTCCATATCGGCGGCGACAACATGGTGTTCGCGCCCGTCTATGGATGTCCGTTCATCCGCGAGGGCGACATCCGGCGGGACGCCAAGATGGCGGACTTCGAGAACCTCGTCCGCCTGGCGCAGGCTTTTCCCGAGCTCGACTCGCCCGGGGGCACGATCTGCGAGCCCGAGGACCGACCGCTGGACTCGCGTCACCTTGACATGGTGTTCGCGCTGCAGACGCTGTCGGACAAGCCCTACATGGGGTCGGTCACGAGCGGCCCCAACGCCGCGGACACCATCCGGATGGGCGAGATCCTGTTCGGCGGTCGCGAGGCGATCGAGCGGGCGCCGGTGTCGATCTCCCTGATCAACGTCAACTCGCCTCTGCGCTACGACGATCGCATGCTCGCCGCGATGTTCGAGTACGTCAAAGCGGGGCAGGCCGTCGTGATCACCCCGTTCCTGCTCATGGGCGCGATGTCGCCGGTGTCACTGCCCGCCACGCTCGTCCAGCAGATGGCCGAGGGACTGGCCGGCCTTGCCCTCGCCCAGCTGATCCGTCCGGGGTCGCCGGTGGTGTTCGGCTCGTTCCTCTCGAACACCGACATGCAATCGGGGTCGCCGTCGTTCGGGACGCCCGAGTCGGGCATCGGCGTGCTCTGCACGGGCCAGATCGCGCGGCACTTCGGACTTCCGTGGCGCGGCGGGGGGGCGCTCAACGCTTCGCAGACGGTCGACGCTCAGGCGGCGTACGAGTCGTTGATGACGTTCCTGCCGACGTTCCTCGCGGGCGCGAACTTCGTGATGCACTCGGCCGGCTGGCTCGAGGGCGGGCTCGTGTCCTGCTATGAGAAGTTCATCGTCGACATCGAGCTGCTGCGCGAGCTTCGCTACGAGTTCTCGCCCCTCGAGATCGACGAGGCGGCGCTCGCCTTCGACGCCCACGAAGAGGTTGGGGCCGGCGGTCACTTCCTCGGTGCGGCTCACACGCTCGAGCGGTTCCGGGATTGCTTCTACCGCCCGTTGCTCTCCTCGACCGAGAACTTCGACCGCTGGACCAAGCGGGGCAGCCGCGACGCGACCGCGCGGGCCGCGGAGGTTTGGCGCAAGACACTCGCGGACTACGAGCAGCCGCCGATCGACGAAGCCGTGCGCGCCGAGCTCGTGGAGTTCGTGGCTCGCCGGCGCGCCGAACTCGGCGACTAGCGCACCGTTAGTCTCGGACTCCGTGGCCACACGATCCGGGCCCACCAGCGCGAGCCTGAGACCGCTGTTCATCGCGGTCGGCGCGGTCGTGTTCGTCGACACGATGTTCTACGCCGCGGTCGCTCCACTGCTGCCCGCGCTGTCGCGCGAGTTCCATCTATCGAAGCTCTCGGCCGGCGTGCTGACCGCCGCCTATCCCATCGGAACCCTGCTCGGCTCCCTTCCCTCGGGACGGCTCGTAGAGCGCGCCGGGCCCCGCGCCACGGTGTATGCCGGGCTTGGCCTGCTCGCGTGCTCGAGCCTCGCGTTCGGGTTCGTGAACGAGATCGCGCTGCTCGACGTGGCGCGGTTCACGCAGGGCGTCGGCGGCGCCTGTTCGTGGGCGGGCGGTCTGGCTTGGCTGATCGCGGTGGTCTCTCCCGACCGCCGCGGCGGGGCAATCGGAGGGTCGTTGGGCGCGGCGATCGGCGGAGCCCTGTTCGGACCGGTGGTCGGAACGCTGGCGCAGGCCCTCGGTCGCGCGGCCGTGTTCTCCGCGGTCGTCGTGATCGCCGGTGCCCTGATGGTGTGGGTGAGCCGGCTGCCGGCCGCGGGCGTGTCCGGCGAGGATCGGAGCTCCGTGGGCCTGCTCGACGCGCTCCGCCGTCCCGCGCTCGCGCTCGCGATGTGGCTGGTGGCGCTGCCCGCGATCGCGTCGGGATCGGTCAACGTCCTCGGACCGCTCCGCCTCGGTCACCTCGGCGCCAGCGCAGCGGGAATCGGCGCGACGTTCCTGGTGGCGGCGGCCGCCGAGGCGTTGATCAGTCCGGTGGTCGGGCACGTATCGGACCGGCGCGGGAGGATGCTCCCGCTGCAGATCGGCCTCGCGGCCGCCGCGATCGTCCTGCTGTGTTTCACCTTGCCAGCGACCGCGCCGGGACAGGCGGTCATCATCGTGGTCACGACGATCGCGCTCGGAGTGTTCTGGGCGCCGTCGATGGCGATGCTCTCGGATGCGGCCGACAGCCACGGTATAGGTCAGGGTTACGCGCTCGGACTCATCAACCTGGCCTGGGCCGCGGGGGTGATCATCGGCTCAGGAGGGGGCGGCGCGCTCGCGAAGGCCACCGGGGACGAGGCCCCGTTCGCGGTTTGGGCCTTGCTCTGCGGCGGGACGCTGGCCCTGGTCCTCGCCCACCCGTTCAGAGAGAAACTCGGGTTCGGCTTGCTGTCTCGTCAGCGCGAGTAGGAGCCCTCGCGGAGCGGCGAGCGGCCCTCGCCGGTGGTGGTAGCTTCCGCCCGGTGGTCGACCGGGGGGTCAGGCGCCGGTTCCGGGACGGCGATCCCGATGCGGTGCGCAGCGTTTACCGGCTCTACGGACGGCTCGTCTACGCGGTTGCGTACAGGGTTCTCAGTGACCGTGGGCTGGCGGAGGAGGCTGCGCAGCAGACGTTCGTCAAGGCCTGGCGCGCGGCCGGCAGCCTGGACGAACGCCGGGAGATGGGCCCGTGGCTGGCCACGATCGCCCGCCGCGTCGCGATCGATGTGTACCGTCGGGAGGCGGTTCGCCCAACCGACCCGCTGGAGTCGGTCCCACCGAGTGACCCGGCTCTGGCATCCGCGCCGGAGGCGGCCGAAGCGGTGTACGACGTCTGGGAGGTCCGGCAAGCGGTCGCGGAGCTGCCGGACGACGAGCGCGAGATCGTCCGCCTCCAGCATTTCGAGGGGCTGACTCACACCGAGATCGCGCAGCGGCTGAAGGTCGCCGTGGGGACCGTGAAGTCGAGGTCCTTCCGGGCGCACAAGCGGCTGGCGCAGAGCCTCGGGCACCTTCGGGAATGAAACCGGCTGGCAGTGGTCTACCGTACTTAAGAGCGAAAAGAGATCCCCCAATGACAGCCAGCGACGACGAACGGATTTCCTACCTCGCGGGTGAGGCTGTCGAGTCCCTGAGCGCGTCCGAGCGCGCCGAGCTCGACGAGCTGCGCGCATTGCTGGCGACCGCGCCCGCCTGGGCCGAGCCCGATCCCAGTCTCGAGGACCGGGTGGTCGACGCGATCGCCCAGGAGGCCAGCGCCCGAGCTGCCGCGCATCACGTCGGTGCCCGACCCCCCGCACAGGAGGCCGGCGTCCCGCCCGCGGGAGTCCCACCCGCCGGCGCACCGACCCGCCGGCCGCGCTTCCACCTACCCCGGCTGGCGCTCCCCCGCCCCGCCTGGGCGCTCGCCGGCGTAGCGGCGCTGGCCGCAGCGGCGGTCATCGTGGTGTTGGTGGTGAGCAATACGTCGCCGGCGCAGGAGCAGCTGGCGATGGTGGTCTCGGGCACCCCGCTGGCTCCGGACGCGCACGGCTCGGCGACGCTGACCAAGACAGAGTCGGGCTGGAAGGTACACCTGTCCGCCACCGGCCTGCCGCACCTCGCCAACGGTCTCTACTACCAGGCATGGCTGAAGAACACAGCCGGGATTCTCGTGCCCATCGGGACGTTCAACGATGCCGTCAACGTGACGCTGTGGGCCGGGGTTCCCGCAACGCAGTACCGGACGTTCAGCGTGACGGTGCAGCGCGCCAACGGTAATCCCGCTTCATCGGGCAGGCGCGTGCTCGGCGGCGTCGCGCACGCCAAGCACTGAGCTTCGCGGGCCGCGCCCCAGTAAGCGAGCGCGAACCGTTCCAGGGTCCGCGTCCGTACTCGCTATTTGAGGACGCCGCTAAACCACAAGCCGGGGCGCAGGCACGGAGGCCACTGAGACAGGGGGCATCCTGGGCCCCGTCCGCGAGCGCGCGGACGGGGCCCGCCGCCCTGTCAGCCGTTCACCGAGAAGCTCGAGTTCGGGTTGATCTCGCGTAGGCGCGAATAAAAGCCGGCGTCGAGCTCGGCACCGGTGTGGACCGTCTTGACCTTCAGGGGGTCGTTGTCGTGGTCGTGACCGTGCTCGATCTTGTCGATCAGCTCGGCCATGAGATGACCGACGACGGGCGCGTTCTTGAACTGGTTGCCGCTCGTGCCGATGGCCATGTAGAAACCGGGGAGATCGGAGCGGTCGTAGATCGGGATCCAGTCGTCGGAGACGTCGTAGAGATCCACGACGCCCTTGCGCTCGTGAGGGATCCGCAGCGTCGGGATCCGCCGCGCCAGCCGATACACCTGAGCCTCCCACTGCGCCTCGGTCACATGCCGGTCATAGCGATCCGGATCATCCACCCACACCCGCGGATCGCAGTCGGGATCCTCGGAGCCGATCAGGATGTGGTTGCCCGACTCGGGGCGAAAGTAGATCCCGGTGTCGCCGTCCGAGGTGTGGAAGCCGTCGGCCTCGAAGTCGAAGTCCGGCGGCGCCGGCACGTGGTGCACCTCGTGGCGCAGCGCGCGCGTCTTGACCTTCATCGTGTCCTCGACCCCGGCCAGGCGATTGATCAAGAACGAGTGCGGCCCCGCCACATTGACCACGATCGGCGCGTCGATCTCATGGCCGGTGGTGAGCGTCACGCCGCGCACGCGCTCACGGTCGCGGCGGACCTCCCCAACCTGCGCGCGGAACATGAAACTCCCGCCCTCGGATTCGGCGGCGCGCTGCAGGTTGTGGGTGGCAAGCTGCGGATCGTTGACATAGCCCGAGCCTGGCGTGAAGATCGCTCCGTCGATCTCGACCTCTGGCTGGTCCCAGAAATGCGGGTCGGTCGGCCGCTTCGGCGGCCAGAACGCGCCGGTGTCGTAGATCGGGATGCGCCGCTGAAGCTCGGCGTTGTCCCATTCCTCGTACTCCACGCCGAGATCCCGGTAGTGAGTTAGGACCTTCTCGTGATGACCGGTGCCGCTCTTGAGCAGGATCGTCCCCGACTGCACGTACTTCGCCAGGCCTCCCTCGTCAACGACGCCCAGGTAACGCTCCCAGTCCTGCCAGTAGAAGAACCCCTCGTAGGCCATCGCGACGCCCTCGCGCGAGGAATAGTGGGCGCGGACGATCGCGCACGAGTTGCTCGTCGGCCCGTACCCCGCCGCGGGCAGCTTGTCGATGTTGAGCGTGCGGTATCCGCGTTTGGCCAGCTCGAACGCCGTCGCTGCGCCGATCACTCCAGCGCCGATGATGATTGCGTCGAAGTCGCTCCTCATCGCCCCTCCTCGTCGGTTTCTGACCTCTCGTCCAGGCGCCGGACCGAGTACCCGGCCGCCTCGAGCGAAGCGACGATCGACCTCGAGTGCTCCGCCCCGCGGGTCTCGAGCGCGATCTCGACCCCGGTCTCCCGCACGTGGAGCGGAACCGCCTCGCGCACGTGGTCGGCGTGAACTACGTTGCCGCCGGCCTGCGCGATCTCGGTCAACAGACGCGCCAGACCGCCGGGACGATCCGAGATTCGTGTGAACAGCCGCAGCCGCCGGCCCGCGGTCGTCTCGTGGCGATGGGCGATCGCGGCGAGCAGACCCGCGTCGACGTTGCCGCCGGACAGGACGATCACCGTGGACCCTCGCGCGGCGGGGACCACCTCACCCGCGTGCAAGGCGGCGATCCCGACCGCGCCGCCGCCTTCGACGACGAGCTTCGACCGCTCGAGCAGCCAAACCATGGCCTCGGCGACATCGTCCTCGCGCACGACCACGAGCTCGTCTACCCATCGCTCCACGAGCGGCAGTGTGATGTCGCCGGGACGCTTGATCGCGATCCCGTCCGCGATCGTCGCCCTGGCCTGGAACGTCGTTGGAACACCCTCGCGCAGCGATCGCTCGAACGCCGCGCACGCCTCGACTTGAACGCCGACCACCCGCACCTCAGGGCGCTCGGTCTTGACCACGCCGGCGATGCCGGAGATCAAGCCGCCGCCACCGACGGGGACGACCACCATCGCCAGATCGGGCACGTCCTCCAGGAGCTCGAGCCCGAGCGTGGCCTGTCCCAGGATCACATCGGGGTCGTCGAACGGGTGGATGAAGGCCGCCCCCGTGTCGCGCGCGCGCCGGCGCGCCTGATCGACGCATGCGTCCACGGACTCGCCGGCGACATGGACGACTCCGCCGAACGCCTCGACGGCCGCGACCTTCGCGATGGCGGCTTCGCTCGGCATGAACACCTCGCACGGCACGCCCTGCGCCCGGGCCGCGTAGGCGACCGCTTGCCCGTGGTTACCGGCGCTCCCGGCGACCACGCCGGAGGGCACCTCGAGGCGCGAGATCTTGTGCGTCGCGCCGCGCAGCTTGAAGGACCCGGTGCGCTGCAGGTTCTCCGCCTTCAGCATCACGTTCCCGCCACTCTGTTCCGACAGGCTGCGGGAGCTCAGCACCGGCGTACGGCGCGCGAGCCTTGCCACAACATCTCGCGCGGCCTGCGCCTCCCCGGCGCTGATCTTCGCGGCCACCAGTTCGGCCGCGTTCGTGCGTGTGGTCGTTCCCATGAGACGTGAGACGCTGTCGGTAAGTAACTTGGCGGCGGCGCTGGCCACCGGTAGACTTCTAGTCGATGACTGATATATCAGGCGCCCTGGCGGGACGTCAACCGGCCCGCAGGCGGAGGACCGCACTGCCGGCGGTTCGGGGAACGCGCGAGCTGCTGGCCGATCGCGCCTACGCCCAGCTCCGCGACCGGATCGTCACCCTGCGGATCCCGCCCGGCGCGCCGATCGACGAGGATCGGCTCGGCGAGGAGCTCGGGATGGGCCGCACGCCGGTGCGCGAGGCGATAAAGCGGCTGGCGCTGGAGAACCTCGTGACGGTGTTCCCGCGCCGCGGCACGTTTGCCTCCGAGATAAACATCACCGATCTCTCTCAGATCGCCGACGTCCGGGGGGTGCTCGAAGGACACGCCGCATACCGGGCGGCGCAGCGGATCACCGACGCGCAGCGCGCCGAGCTGGCCGAGCTGTTTGATGATCTCTCCCACAGCGAGGGCAGCGACGATGCCGAAGCCCTGATGACGCTCGACGCGCGCGTGCACCGATTCATCTTCCGCTGTGCCGGCAACCCCTATCTCGAGCAGACGCTAGGGCGCTACTTCAACCTCTCGCTCCGCATCTGGCACCTCGTGATCGATCGCCTGCCGCACATGTTCGCGCGCGTGCACGAGCACGAAGAAGTGCTGCGCGCGATCGCCAAGGGCGACGCGGATCGGGCGCGCGACGTTCTGATCGAACACATCGGGACGTTCGAACGCGAGATCCGGACAGTGCTTTAAGAGCGTGCGCTCTCGGGGTCGCCGGCCCACATGGCCGGCGACCCCGGCCCGTGGGCTGTCATGGCCGCCGGCCGTGGGGGGTCAGGACGACCGTCTGGAGCTCGGTGAACGAATGCATGACGTGCGGCCCGCCCACTCGCCCGATGCCGCTGTCGCTGCCGGAACGACCCCCGAACGGGAGATGCGCCTCCCAGTAGTTGCTCGACTCGTTGATGTTGACCCAGCCGGTTCGTACCCGATCGGCGAACTGAAGCCCGGCCTCGAGGTTGGCCGTGAAGATGGCGGCCAGCAGCCCGTACGGTGAGGCGTTCGTCACCGCGATCGCATCGTCGAGCGAATCGACCGCGACCACCGGTGCCACCGGGCCGAATGTCTCCTCGACCGCGACGCGCGCATCGGGAGGCACGTGCGCGAGCACGGTCGGCTGCCAGTAGAGCGCCGTGGGGAAGCCGTGCGCCCGCGACCCGCCGCTGACCACGCTCGCGCCCCGCTGCACCGCGTCATCGACGTGTTCGTCCATCTTCTTCGCCACCGGCTCGTTGTTGAGCGGGCCCATCGTGGTGGCCTCGTCGAACGGGTCGCCGAGCAGGATCCGCTCCGTGACGCGCCGCGCCAGCTTCTCGACGAACTCGTCCTGCACGGCGCGGTGGACGAGAATGCGCTCGCCGGCCGTGCAGCTCTGACCGGCGCACAGGTAGCACGCGGTGAGCGTTGCATCGACGGCGGCCTCGAGGTCCGCGTCGTCCATCACCACGAGCGGTCCGTTCCCGCCCATTTCGAGCAGCACGGCCTTGCCGGCGGCGGCTTGCCCCACCAGCCGGCCGGTGCCCGTCGAGCCGATGAACGCGATCCCGTCGGTACCGGGATTGCGCGCGATCTCGTCGCCGACGACGGGGCCCGGGCCGGTGACCAGGTTGAACACCCCGGGCGGCAGGTCGGCGTCGACGATGCAGCGGGCGAGGGCGATCGCGCAGACCGCGGTCGACGGCGCGGGCGTCCACACGACCGCGTTCCCGCACGCGAGCGCGGGCGCGATCAGCTCGGCCGGCATCGTGTAGGGCCAGTTCCAGGGGCTGATCACGCCCACCACGCCGCGCGCTCGCCGGACCAGCAGCACCCGCTTGCCGGGCGAGAAGGAGTTCGGAAGCTCGCCGCCCAGACGCTTACAGTCCTCGGCCGCCATGTGCCAGTACTCGACGAGCTCATCGACCTCGTCGTAGGCCTCAGCGCGCAGCGGCTTGCCCTGATCGGTGGTCAGCGTCCGCGCGAGCTCGTCGCGACGCGAGTGGATGATCTCGGCGACGGCGCTCATCTTGGCCGCGCGCTCGAACGCGCTCAGCCTCGCCCACCCGTCAGCGGCCTCGCGTGCGGCGGCGATCGCGCGACGCGCGTCGTCGCGGTCGCCCTGCGGAACGGTCCCGATCTGCTCACCGGTGGCCGGGCTCGTCGCCTCGAATGTCTCGCCGCTGGCGCTCGATCGCCAATCCCCCGCGACGAACATCTGCTGCACGGCGGTTGTGGCCATGGTTGCTCCCTCTCCCGTCGAGGTCGCGAGCACGCTCCGGCCCCGAAACGCGTTGACACAGTTAGACAACTGATATATAACAGCGCGATCAGGAGTGGGTCAATGGCTTCAAGGAGTGGTGGCCAGCACGCCCGGGCGTGGGTCTGGCCGTGGTGTTCGACGAGCCGCGCGCACCACGCGCGGACGGAGGAGGTTGATTGATGGCGACCGTAGAGTCTCCGACGCCCGCCGCCGGGGCTACCGACACCAACGAGCTCGCGGGGTTCGGATACAAGCAGGAGCTGGATCGCTCGCTCGGGAGCTTCTCCTCGTTCGCGGCCGGATTCAGCTACATCTCGATCCTGACCGGCGTCACCGCGCTGTTCGGGCTCGCGTACAGCTTCGCGGGACCCGGCGTGTGGTGGACGTGGCCCGTCGTGGTCGGGGGTCAGGCCCTGGTCGCGCTGTGCTTCATGGAGATGGCCGCCCAGTACCCGATCGCAGGTTCGGTCTACCAATGGGGGAAGCAGATCTCCGGTCCGCTCGCATCCTGGATGACCGGCTGGATCTACATCGTCGGCGCGATCGTGACGATCACCGCCGTCGCCATCGACTGGCAGGTCGTGCTGCCGCAGATCTCGACCCACCTCCAGTTCTTCGGAAGCGCCGCCGACGCGGGCACCACCGCCACCAAGGGCGGAGCGCAGAACGCGCTGCTAATCGGCGGAATCCTCATCGTGGTCACGACGATCATCAACATGCTCGGCGTCAAGCTGATGGCGCGGATCAACAACATCGGGGTGACGTGCGAGCTGATCGGCGCGAGCGTGTTGATCATCCTGTTGCTGTTCCATCTGCACCAGTCGCCGGCGGTCATCGTCCACTCCAATGGCTACGGCGCCGGCCACCCGTGGGGCTACTTCGGTGCGCTGCTCGTCGGCAGCATCGTCAGCACCTACGTGATGTACGGGTTCGACACGGCCGGGACGCTGGCGGAGGAGACGAACAATCCCCGCAAGCACGCGCCCCCGGCGATCATCCGCGCGGTCGGAGCCGCCTTCCTGATCGGCGGCCTGGTGATCCTGCTCGGCATCCTGTCGAACAAGAACATCGCCAACAAGAACATCGGCCTCCTCGGGCTGCCGTACGTGATCAAGCAGGCGTTCGGCAACACGGTCGGGAACATCTTCCTGGCCGATACGGCGATCGCGATCTTCGTCTGCTGCCTGGCGGTGCAGACCGCCACGATCCGGATGTTGTTCTCGATGGCCCGTGACAACAAGCTCCCGGCGGGATCGGCGGTGGCACGAGTCTCGGGCCATCGCAAGGTCCCGATTGTTCCGGCCTTGATCACCGGCATCCTGGCCATCCTGGTGGCGGTGATCAACGTCGGGAACCAGAGCGCGTTCGCCGCGATCACGTCGATCGCGATCATCATGTTCTACCTCTGCTATCTGGGCGTCACCGGGCCGATGCTGGTACGCCGGTTGAGAGGTCAGTGGCCGCGGCCCGACCATGGCCCGTTCTTCTCGCTGGGACGCTGGGGGCTGCCGGTCAACATCGTCGCGGTCATCTTCCAGATACTCGTCGTGATCAACCTCATGTGGCCCCGGGTAGCGATCTACAACGCCATCGGGACCCACCACTGGTACTTCAAGTGGGCCGCCCTCCTGTTCGTGGGTTTGGTGTACATCATCGGGTTCATCTACTACTTCACGGTGCAGGTCAAGAAGCCCACCGAGGTGCTGGCGGAGCACAGAGCTGACATACCGCTGACAACACCCGTGGCGGCCCCGGCGGGAGACGTATTTCCATGATCGACGCCGGCGAATTCGATTACGTCATCGCGGGCGGCGGCACCGCGGGCTGCGTCGTTGCCGCCAGGCTATCCGAGGATCCGAACGTCACGGTGTGTTTGATCGAGGCCGGCCCGTCCGATGTCGACGACCAGGCGATCCTGCGGCTCGAGGACTGGATGTACCTGCTCGACTCGGGCTACGACTGGGACTACCTGATCGAGCCGCAGGAGAAGGGCAACAGCTTCATGCGCCACGCGCGCGCGAAGGTGCTCGGCGGGTGCTCCTCGCACAACTCGTGCATCGCCTTCTGGACGCCGAAGGAGGACCTCGACGAGTGGGCGGCGATGGGTTGTGAGGGCTGGAGCGCGGCCGACTGCTGGCCGCTGATCAAGCGCCTCGAGACGAACGACGGGCCGTGGGATGGCCACGGGCGCGACGGGCCGGTCAACATCCGTACGGTCCCGCCCGAGGACCCCTGCGGCGTGGCGCTGCTCGAGGCCGCAGCGCAGGCCGGACTGCCGACCAGCCGCTACAACGAGGGACACACGGTCACCAACGGAGCGGGCTGGTTTCAGATCAACTCGGCGCCCGACAACACGCGCATGTCCTCATCGCATGCGTACCTGCACCCGATCATCGGCAGCCGGCCCAACCTCGAGATCCGGACCCACTGCTGGTGTGGCCGGGTGGCGATCGAGGACGGCCGCGCGGTGGCGGTCGAGTACCTGACGCCCGACCTCCTCACGCACGGACGCGTCAGGGCCCGCCGCGAGGTCATCCTGAGTGCCGGAGCCATCGACACGCCCAAGCTGCTCATGCTGTCGGGCGTCGGTCCGGGCGACCACCTGCGGGAGTTCGGGATCGAGACCATCGTCGACTCCCCGGGCGTGGGGGAAAACCTCGACGACCACGTCGAGGGCATCGTCCAGTGGGACGCCAAGAAGCCGATGATCCGCCACTCCACGCAGTGGTGGGAGATCGGCGTGTTCGCGACCTCCCAGGAGGGCCTCGACCGACCCGACCTGATGATGCACTACGGCTCGGTGCCGTTCGACATGAACACGGCGCGATGGGGCTATCCGACGACCGAGAACGGGTTCTGCCTGACCCCGAACGTGTGCCGGGGCCGCTCGCGCGGGACCGTCCGCCTGCGCAGCCGCGACTTCCGCGATCGCGCCCGGGTCGATCCGCGCTACTTCACCGACCCCGAGGGGCACGACGAGCGCGTGATGGCGTTCGGGATGCGGCTCGCGAGGAAAATCGTGGCGCAGCCAGCGATGTCAAGCTGGGCGGGCGATGAACTCGCCCCGGGACCGGATGCTCAGACGGACGACGAGCTAGTCGACTACATGCACAAGACGCACAACACCGTCTATCACCCCGCATGCTCCGCGCACATGGGGCCTGACTCCGATCCGCTCGCGGTCGTGGACCCCCGACTGCGGGTGCGCGGCGTGCGGGGCCTGCGGATAGCGGATGGCTCTATCCTCCCGTTCCTGCCGGCGATCAACCCGTGCATCACGACCATGATGATCGGCGAGAAGTGCTCGGACCTTCTCAAGGAGGACGCCCCCGTGGGCGTGGAGGCGGTCGCACCGCCGGCCATCGCTTGATCGACAGCCGCGTCGCGTCGGACGAGGTCGCGCGCTTTCTCCTTGCCCATCCGCCGTTCGACGCGCTCGATGCGGACAAGGTGAGCTACGTCGCCGACGCGGTCGAGGTCGAGTCGTATCCAGCCGGGGCAACGATCATCCGCCAGGGGGCGAAGCCGGTCGAGCACCTGCGAGTCGTGCGCACTGGGGCGGTCGAGATCGTCCACGATGCTCGCGTGCTCGATCTGCTCGCCGAGGGCGAACTGTTCGGCCACGCCTCGATGCTCTCCGGATTGCCAGTTGGTTTCGAAGCGCGCGCTGCCGAAGACACGATCTGCTACCGGATCGGAGCGGACGTCGCGCGCGCCGTGCTCGGCGATCCCGCGGGGTTGCGCTTCGTCGCGCGCTCACTGCTCGAGCAGGCCCCCGAGTTCGCCTCCGACGATCGCAGCCCGGGCCACGACCCCGCCCATCAGCCGGTCGGCGCCGTGATCCGCGCCGCTCCAACCGTCTGCAAGCCGCAGGCGCCGATCCGAGATGTTGCCCAGAGCATGACCGACGCTGGGGCGACGTCCGCGATAGTGGACCTCGGCGACGGGAGTTTCGGGATCCTCACCGATCGCGACCTGCGCACCCGGGTCGTCGCCCGTGGGCTCCCGGCCGACTCGCCGGTCGCCGACGCCATGTCGGCCCCCGCCTACACCTGCCGGCCGGACCGGCTCGGCGGGGACGTGCTGCTCGAGATGCTCGACCGAGGCTTTCGCCACTTCCCGGTCGTCTCGGCGACCGGCGCCGTCCTGGGAGTGGTCAAGGACCTCGATCTCGTCGCCGCTCACGCGCGCTCACCGTTCTTTCTGCGACAGAGGATCTCGGCGGCGCGGACGGTCGATGAGCTGGTGAGCGCGGCCCGCGAGCTACGCCCGACCGTGATCGCGATGTACGAGGCGCGCGTCGCCGCGACCAACATCATGGCCGTCTATTCGGTCGTCGTCGACGCCCTCACGCGCCGCCTGCTCGACCTCGCCGTCGAGGAGGCGGGAGAGCTGCCGGCGCCGTTCGCGTGGCTGGCGCTCGGCAGCCAGGCGCGACGGGAGGCCGCGCCGAGCTCAGACGTCGATAGCGCCATGGTGTGGTTCGGCGATGTGGACGAAGCGCTGATCCGCCCCCGTTTGCACGAGATCGGCACCAAGGTGATGGGCGAGCTCGAGCGCTGCGGATTTCGCCCCGACCCCCACGGCGCCACGGCTTCGAACCGGTTGTTCGTGCGCTCGCTCAGCTCCTGGCAGCACGCGGCGCGCAGCCGGATCGCCGATCCGAGCCAGGAAAATGCTCTGATTCTCGTCTCGGTCCTCGTCGACAGCCGCCCGGTGCGGGGTGTGCACACGGGAACTCCCGTGGCGGACACCTTCCGCCTCGCGGAGCGCAACCCGGCGCTGCTGCGTCTGCTGGCCCGGTTTGCTCTCTCGTACCGTCCGCCGACCGGCTTCTTTCGCGGGCTGGTCGTGGAGCACTCCGGCGAGCACCGCGGGCGCCTTGACCTCAAACACGGCGGCATGATCCCGATCGTCGACCTTGCGCGGTGGGCCGGGATGGCCGCCGGCGTCACCAGCGCCTCGACGATCGAACGGTTGCGCGCCGCGGGCGCCGCGGGCACGCTGTCGGAGCCGGACGCGCGCACGCTCGAGGAGGCCTACGAGCTGATCAGCGCGTTGAGGCTCCAGCACCAGGCTCGGCAGCTCCGGGCCGGCGAAGAGCCCGACGACTTCGTCGATCCCCGCGCGCTCAGCGCGCTCACGCGCAGCCACCTGAAAGAGGCGTTCCGGGCGGTGGCATCGATCCAGAAGCGAGTGGCCGCCGATCCGTCGGCATCGATCCGATGAGAGCGGGAGCGGATCGGTGACCGGCGACTGGCGCGACTTCAGGCCCGCGATCTGGCTCGCAATGCTCGGTGCGGCCGTAGCGCTGGTGTTCAGCCCGTGGTGGTTCGGAGCAATCTTCTGGGGAGCGGCGATCGGGGCCGCGATCCGGATCCAGCAGCGGCGGCGCCGCCTGGCGGCGAACAGCGCAGCCAAGAGGAGCCGCGCTCCCGGGGCGCCGCGAAAGCGGCGCCCGCCCCGTTCACGTAAGCGCTAGCTGCCGCCCCTGCCGGTCGATGATCCGAACCTCGGCGCCGGTTCGCTCGAGCGCAACGGCCGCGGGATGGCTTGGCGCGCGCAGCGGCCGCCTGTGCGCCGGCAACAGAACCGTGTCGAAGGCCCCCATCGCGCACCAGTCCTGCAGCGGGAGGTCACGACCCTCGACCAGCAGCCCGAAGGCGGCGTGAGCACCGATCTCACCGAGCCGCGCGCTCGCCTGCTCGAGCTCCTGCGCCACGGCGTCCCTAACCGCGCAGTTGTAGTCGGTGGGTGATCCACCGCAACGCATCCCGAGCGGCTCCTGCGGGGCGACGCTGACTACGGTCAGCATCGCCCGCTCGGCGTTGGCGAGATCTCGCGCGCAGTCGAGAGCCGCCAGACCGGCCGGCCCGGACTCGAACACGACCAGAACGCGCCTGCGCCCGAGCCCTGGATCGGGCGGCGACGTGCTCGGCGGTGCGGCGGCGGTGGCCATCGCGCTCAGAGTGACTGTAGCGCCGCGCCGGCGTTCCGGGGCCGCGTTTGTCGTCCGCCGCAGCGCGCATCATCCAAAGTGTGAGCTGGCGATCGACGCGAGCCGCCGGGCGGGCAGGGCAGGAGAGCCGCCAGGTCGCCATGATCGACCTCGGATCGAACTCTTGGCGTCTCGTGGTGTTCACGTTCGCCCCCGGGACCTGGTGGAAGCGCACCGACGAGCTCTACGAGACCGTCCGGATCGGCGCCGGCCTGGCCGCCACGGGCCGGCTCTCCGATGAGGCGATGGAGCGCGGGCTCGAGACGGTCGGCGTCTTCTGGCGCTTCTGCGTCGCCAATGAGCTCAGGCCGCGCGACGTCCAGGCGGTCGCCACCAGCGCCATCCGCGACGCATCTAACGGCCAGGAGTTTGTCCGCGCGGCCGAGGCGGCGACGGGTCTGAGGATCGAGATCCTGTCCGAGGAGGACGAAGCGCGGTTCGGATACATCGCTGCCGTCAACACTTCGACGCTGACCGACGGCGCCGTGCTCGAGCTGGGCGGCGGCAGCTTGCAGCTCGTGCACGTGTCGGACCGGCGCGCACGCGAGCTTGGCTCGTACGCGCTCGGCGCGGTGAGGCTGACCGAGCAGTTCCTGCCGGGGCCGGGGCCCGCGAAGCGCAAGGAGCTCCAGAAGGTCCGGGCAAACGTCGCCTCGACGCTGTCCGATATCGGATGGCTCGGGAGCTCCGGCGGCGGCTTGGTGGGCGTCGGCGGCGCGGTCCGCAACCTCGCCGCCGCGGCTCAGCGCGCCGCCGGTCAACCCGACATCGGGGTACAGGGGTTCGTGCTCAAGCGTGAGCCGCTGCGCGAGCTTGTCGAGTCGCTGGCGGCGTTACCGATCTCGGAGCGAGGCGCGATACCGGGAGTCAAGCCCGGCCGGGGGGACATAATCCTGGCCGCTGCGCTGGTCATCGAAACCGTCATCGACCTCGGTGGTTTCGACGGTATCGAGGCGACCGACGCGAGTCTCCGAGACGGCGTTTTCTTTGCCCGCGAGCTCCTCGACGAACGCGAGCCGCTGTTCGACGACGTCCGCGCGGCAGCGGTGCGCAACCTCGCCGTCCAGTACGAGTCGGACATGACGCACGTCGAGCACGTCGCTCTGCTGTCGCTGCAGATGTTCGACTCGCTGGTGCAGGGCGGCCTCTTCGAGCCCAGGCCCGGCGAACGCGAGCTGCTGTGGGCGGCGGCGATGCTCCACGACGTCGGAATGACGATCTCCTACGACGACCACCACAAGCATTCCCAGTACCTGATCGTCAGCGCGGAGCTGCCCGGATTCGACCCGCGCGAGCGCGCGCTGATCGCCCTGATCAGCCGCTATCACCGCAAGGGGGCGCCGAAGCTCGCAGACATGGATGGCCTCACGCGGGACGGCGACGAGGCGCTCCTCGAGCGGTGCGCGGTGATCGTCCGATTGGCTGAGCACCTCGAGCGAGGTCGCGACCAGGCGGTCAGCGAGGCGCGGCTGCGGGCGAACGGGCACGGCTTCGACCTGCACCTCGAGTCCGCCGGCGACCTGACCCTGCCGCGCTGGAGCGTCGAGCGATACGGCGACAGCGAGGTCTTCGAGCGAGTCTTCGGCCGGCGCCTGCTGATCGGCTGACGGCGGCTGGGCCCTTAACGCAAGCGTCACACATGGGCGGGCTCGTCGCCGTACCTTGCACCCAGTGAATGCAGTCGTGCCGCCGCCCTCCTGGCCCGCGGATCCCGGCCATCGCGAGGCCATCGACGCGCTCCTGGTCATGGCCGCCGCCGAGGACCGGTGGGGCGAGCCTCGCCGCGCGGTCGATCTGCTGAACAGCGTGGAGCGGATCATCGGCAAACTGCCGAGCGAATACGACGAGATCCGGAAGGCCGCGAGGGGCCAGCTGGAGGACCGCGGCTAGCGCCTCCCGACCCTCTCGGCGTAGAGTGTCAGCATGCTCTGGTTGCTGAGACATGCCGAGGCGGCCGACGGTGCCGCGGATGACGAGCGTCCCCTGACCGAGCGCGGGATGAGACAGGCGGAGGCCGTCGGCAGGGCACTGGCGCGGCTGGGCACGAACATCGACGCATGCCTGAGCAGCCCCAAGCTGAGAGCGGTGCAGACCGCCCAGCGTGCCTGCGAGCCGATCGGCGTCGAGGTGACGATCGTCCCCGCACTCGCCGGTCCGCCGTTCGACGTCGCCGAGCTGACGGCCGGCCTGGGAGACGTGCTCCTGGTCGGGCACGATCCCTCGTTTTCGTTGCTCGTCCACGACCTCACGGGGGCTCAGGCGCGGCTGCGCAAGGGCGGCGTGGCCGGGATCTCCAAGGGTGAGCTGGTTTCGCTTCTGCGCCCCACTGAGCTCGCCGCGATCGCCGCCTTTGACCTCAACGCCGTATGACCGACCCGACCCCCTCACAACTCGCCGCGGCCGCTCCCGAGCTGGACGCCGGCACGCTCGAAGGCGACGGTCACGCCGTGGAGCAGGTCGCGATCCCACGGCTCGCCGACCCCGCGCTGTACGTCAGTCGCGAGCTCTCGTGGCTGGACTTCAACGACCGCGTACTGCAGCTCGCCGAGGACGAGTCGCTGCCGCTGCTCGAGCGGCTCAAGTTCCTGGCCATCTTCGTCACCAACCTCGACGAGTTCTTCATGATCCGCGTCGCCGGGGTGCACGACCAAGTCGATGCGAGGATCGACGCCCGCGGACCCGACGGCCTGTCGCCGACGGACACGCTCGTGCGGATCGCCGAAACCGTGCGAGCGCAGGACCGCCGCCACGCACGGCAGTTCGCCGAGGTGGTCAAGCCCGAGCTCGCCGCTCACGGGATCCGGATCGTCGGCTGCGACGGGTCCGGGGCGCCGGCAAGCGAAATCTCGCGCCGCTTCCGCGAGCAGATCTTCCCGGTGCTGACGCCGCTGGCGATCGGTCCGGGGCGGCCGTTCCCGTACATCTCGAATCTGTCTCTGAGCCTGATCGTCCGCCTGCACGACCCGGATCTCGACCACGACGTGTACGCGCGGGTCAAGGTCCCCAAGGAGGTTCTGCCCCGGTTCGTCGAGATCTCCAAGGACACGTTCATCCCGCTCGAAGACGTGATCGCCCGGCACCTGGACACGTTGTTTCCGGGGCTGGAGATCGTCTCCTACGACCTGTTCCGCGTCACACGCGACGCGGACTTCGAGGTCTCCGACGAGGCGGACGACCTCCTTCAGGCCGTGGAGGCAGAGCTGCGCCGACGCCGCTTCGGCGAGGTCGTGCGGCTCGAGGTCGGCGCCGGCATGGACCCGACCCTGCGCGCGAAGCTGATCGAGTGGCTGGGCGTCTCCGAGCTCCAGGTCTACGACGTCGACGGCCTCCTCGACCTCGGGGACCTGTGGCAGATCGCCGGCGTCGAAGGCCACTCGGATCTGAAGCAGGCTCCCTGGACACCTCTAACCCATCCGGCGTTTCTACCGGGACCCGGCGACCACGACGAGCAGCCGGACGTGTTCGCCGCAATGCGCGCGGCCGACGTGCTCGTCCACTACCCGTACTACTCATTCGCCACGAGCATCGAGCGGTTCGTCAAGCAGGCCGCTGATGACCCCGATGTCCTCGCGATCAAGATGACCGTGTATCGCACCTCCGACGACTCCGCGCTCGTGCCGTCGCTGATCGAAGCGGCCGAGAAAGGCAAGCAGGCGGTCTGCCTGGTGGAGCTGAAGGCGCGGTTCGACGAGCGGCAGAACATCCGCTGGTCACGCGAGCTCGAGGAGGTGGGCGCCCACGTCGTCCACGGCATCCCCGGACTCAAGACGCACGCCAAGGCGATCCTGGTGGTTCGCCGCGAGCACGAGGGCGTGCGCCACTACGTGCTGATCGGCACCGGCAACTTCCACGCCAAGAACGCTCGTCTGTACGAGGACTTCGCGTTGTTCACGACCGACCGAGAGCTGGGCCAGGAGGTCGCGAACCTGTTCAACACGCTCACCGGCTACGGCCACCCCGAGCGCCAGCGCAAGGTGTTGGTGGCGCCGGGTTCGATGCGCGAGCCCCTGATCGAGGAGATCGAGGCCACGATCGCCGCGCACGAGGCCGGCGAGCCGACCCGCATCGTGATGAAGGTGAACTCGCTCGTCGACCGGCGCTGCATCGAGGCGCTGTACCGCGCGTCGCAGGCCGGCGTTCCCATCGAGCTCAACGTGCGCGGCATCTGCTGTTTGATTCCGGGTCTCGAGGGAGTCTCGGAGACGATCGAGGTCCTGTCGGTCGTGGGTCGCTTCCTCGAGCATTCGCGCATCTACGTCTTCCACCGCGGCGACGAACACAGCTACTACATAGGGTCGGCCGACCTGATGCCGCGCAACCTCGATACCCGGGTCGAGCTGCTCACTCCCGTCGACGACCCCGAGCTGCGCGCGGAGCTCGACGACACGCTCGAACGCTGCCTGGCGGACGATACGTTTGCCTGGGAGCTTGGGCCGGACCGCCACTGGACGCGACGGGAGGGCGGGACCCGCGCCGTCCACCGCGAGCTGATGGAGCGCACGCTCGCGCAGGTCTCAGCCGCGACGGGCTAGCCGACTCAGCGGTCACGCCCGTCGGGATGCACAGCGTCAGAGCGCAGCACTTCCACGTGCCGGTGTGGGCGGTGATCGCGTGCGCGTCAGCGATGGCGCTCGGGACCTATGCCGGTGGGTGGCGGATCATCCGCACGGTCGGCAGCCGGATCATCACGATGAACTCCGCCCAGGGGTTCGCGGCCCGGGCCGCCGGCGCGGCCGTGATCTGGCCAGCGTGCTCGTGGCGCGCCGCGGGCGGCTAGCGGCGGCGGCCCGGGCTTGAGTTCGCGCAGTTGACGGGACCGCGGTTCGCGCGACCACGCCGGCGGCGGCTTCGGGTCGCCCGACCACGCCGGCGGCGGCTTCGGGTCGCCCGACCACCCCGGCGCCACCGCTCCCAAAACACGCCGGCGCCACCGCTCCCAAAACACACCGGCCGCCGCCCCATCCCCCCATCACGCCGGCGCCACCCACCTCTCACCATCCCGGCGTCACCCACCCCAACCGCGCCGGCGCCACCGCTCCCAAAACACGCCGGCCGCCGCCCGATCCCCCCATCACGCCGGCGGCCCGGGCTTGTGTGCCCGGGCCGCCGGTTTTTGCCTGTGCGTGGGGGTGTGTTGTGTGTGGGGGGATCAGCCCCCTGTGGGGGAAGTCTGGGGACGGGTTCCGAGGTTCACCTTGATGTGAAGCGTCTGCCCGGAGCGGTTGACGGTCATCGTGATCGCCTCGCCGGGCGAGAAGGTATCGACCGTCTCGATGAACTGCTGGGTGGAGCTGATCGTCTGCCCGTTGAGGGCGGTAATCACGTCGCCCGACCGAAGACCGGCAGTCGACGCAGGCGAACCTGCCGTGACGCTCTGAATGTGCGCGCCGCCGGTCGAGCTCGCGCTCAGCTCAACGCCCACGTAGGCGTGCTTGACCCGGTGGCCACCGATGATCTCGTTGGCGATCCGGGCGGCCGTGTTCGATGGAATCGCGAACCCCACTCCGGCGCTCGAGCCCGAGTTGGTTTGGATCTGGTCGTTGAGGCCCAGGACGTGCCCGTTCGCGTCCAGCAGCGGGCCGCCGGAGTTGCCCGGGTTGATCGCGGCGTCGGTCTGGATAGCGCCCGTGATCGTGTACTGGTTGGGCGCCTGGATGCTGCGGCCAACCGCGCTCACGATGCCCGCGGTGGTCGTCTCGGGCAGGCTGAACGGGCTGCCGATCGCCACTACCGGATCGCCGACTTGTGCGCTCGAGGAGTCCGCGAACGGGATTGGGTGCAGCTCGGAGGCGGGAACGTTGACGTGGATCACGGCGACGTCCGTGGAGGGGTCGGTGCCGACTACGGTCGCGTTCGCGCTCCGCCCATCCTGGAAGTTCACCTTGACGGAGCTCGCGCCCGAGACGACGTGCTCGTCGGTGAGGATGTCCCCCTTGGTGTCATAGACGACGCCGGCGCCCTCGCCCTGCGTTTGCTGGGTGCCGCCACCGCCGAAGGGCCCAAACCCCGGCGAGTTGGTCTGGCTCGTGACGGTGATGTCGACCACGCCGGGGCTGTCGGTGCGGTAGATCTGGTTGATCGTCTCGCCCTTGGTCGAGCTCAACGACGTCGGGACCCCAGCTCCGCGAGACTGCTGGATAACGGTGGTGGTGGTCGAGGAGTGCGTGGATGTGTTACCGCTGGCCACAGCCAGCGCGATGGCGCCGCCGGCAATGGCACCACCGAGGATCGGAAGAAAACGGCTGAGGCGTCTCACTGATCAGTTGCTCCTGAGGACATAGGTCTGCTTGTGATGTTTCCCCACTAAAGCAGTCGCCCATCAGAAACCGATGAGAGATCGATGAGAGGGGAGTAAGAGTGGTTTCGGGTGAGCGTCAGTCCGGTGCGCTACCCGGAGGTAGGGCGGAGGCGCCGGCCGGCGCCTGCGACGCGTTCGGCGCGTGCGGCGCGAGTGGGAACAACCGGCCGGGCGGGAGCGCGGAGCCGTTGGGTCCGCTACCCCAAGGCCGCGGCCCCGACCCCTTGAACGGTAGGCGTGGGAACGTGCGGCTCAGCTGGTTGTTGAGCCTGGAGCTGAGGCGGCCGAGGGCCTGCTGCTCCTGCGCCGGAGTGATCACCTTGTCCTTGACGGCCTCGTCGAGCATTGCCTTCTCCGCTCCGAACATCGCCTGCTTGAGCCCCGCGACCGACTTGCCTCGTGACTGCGCGATCTGAGAAAGCGTCTTGCCGGCTTGGAGCTGATCGAACAGCTGGGCGTCGGTCAGGCCGAGGTAGTTGGCGGCAGCGCCTAGCGGCGAATGACCCGCAAAACGGAAGGCTGGCCCGAACAGACGCGGTCCGCGCAGAGCCCGCGGCGGAAACGGGAACGGGCCGGCGGCGCCCTGCTCGATCCGCTGCTTGATGGCGTTCGCCTGGGCCTGGGTCAACTTCCCGGCCTTGACGGCTGCGCTCAGCTGGTCCAGGCTGGCGCCCTTGAGGGCGGCAGTCAGCTGCTGGGGCGTCACGTTCAGTCGTTTGGCGACGTCGGCCAGGAACGCCTGGCGGGCGCTGTTCGGCGATTGCTGGTTGGCCGCGTAGGCGCCGCCGGCGAACGCCGCGGCCGCCAGGGCCGTGGTTCCGATGGCCAAATTGCGCTTGAGGTGACGATGCATTCCGTGCTCCTCCGGTTCTCGGGCCCTTGCTGGATCTCAAGTGGCCGGGCGCCCCGGATGCCAGGCGCCCGTGGCAGGCACCATGTCAATCCAGTTTGAGAGAACCGTAAGAGTTCAGCCACCGGCGTCGCGGAGGATTCTCCACAGTCGGTCGGCCTCGGCGACTGGGGTGCTCGTCAAGCGGATGTCCGTGATGCGAACGGTTTGGAACCCCGCGAGGAGGGTGTTCGCATCGCGATCCCGGTCGCTCTCGAATTTGGTGCGGCTACGGTGCCAGTCGTAACCGTCCAGCTCGACGATTACCCGCTGTTCGCGAAACAGCGCGTCCACCTCGTAGCCGGCCAAGTACGTGTTCATTTCCGGTGGCGGAAGTCCGAAACGCTCGACGAAGGCAAGGAACGCACGCTCGAGCTCGGAGCGGGTCATGCCCTTGGCGTCCTCGACGAAAGGCCTTAGGCGGCCGGCGCCGGGGTGGCCGTTTGATCGCCCGAGGAGCTCAGCGAGCTGGTCGATACGCAGGAAGCTCGACGCGAGGAGCTCGTTGACCGCGCGATCGAGCGGCTTGTCTCTGAGGCGTGGCGCCATGTCGAGCACCGTCCGGGCGGGGCTCGTGACGCGGATGCCCAGGTGGCTGCGAGCGTCCTTGCGCAAGAGCGATCGAGCCCGGTGAAGGCGAATTCCTGGCCGGCGAAAGTCCCAGCTCGCGGTCACTTCGAACGGAACGTCCCATCTCTTCCAGACTCCCCACAGGGTCATCGCGGAGCCGTGGCTGAGCACCGCCGCCGGTCCACACGCGAGCACCGCGCCGGCGGCACGGTCGATCGCCAGCAGCGGGCGGTGCCCGACGGCGTAGACGCCCGCGTACACGGCGATCAGGCGGCTCGAACGCAGCCGAGACTGGATCGCGCGACGGCCGAGACCGAGTTCAAGGAGTTGACGCCTGGTTACGTAGCCGTGCTGGCGGCGCGCGAGAGCCGCGATCGCCTCGTCAGTTCGCCCGGCCATCTGAAGCGGTGTGCTGGATTTGGCCCCTATATGGGGCCTTATTCAGCGCACCCCTCTTGGTTGGTTCGGGCGCCGGCGACATCGTCTCCGAGTATCCGCCCGCGCCGGCGCCCCGGCCCGAAACGTTTCAGTTAATTGACAAGCCCGACGAAGTAATCCAACGCTTTCGGGTTCGCCAGCGACTCGCGGCTCGCGGCCTGCTCCACCGGCGTCCCCATCAGGATCCGCTTCACCGGAACCTCGAGCACCTTGCCCGACAACGTGCGGGGGACCTCGTCGATCTGCCGGATCTCGTCGGGGACGTGGCGAGGCGAGCAGTCCTCCCGGATCCGCCGGCGGATCCGATCCACCAGCGCATCGTCGAGCGACGCGTCCTCGCGCAGCACCACGAAGAGCGGCATCCAGCCGTCGGTTCCCGAGCGCGGCACGTCGACGACCAGCGCGTCGAGCACCTCGGGCACCGCCAGCACCGCCCGGTAGATCTCGGCCGTGCCCATCCGCACTCCGCCGCGGTTGATCGTCGAGTCCGAGCGCCCGGAGATCACGGCCGTTCCACGCGAGGTGATCGTGATCCAGTCGCCATGGCGCCACACCCCCGGGTACGTGGAGAAGTAGCTCTCGCGCAGCCGCGAGCCATCCTCGTCGCCCCAGAAATAGATCGGCATCGAGGGCATCGGCTTGGTGATCACGAGCTCGCCCACTTCATCGACGAGCGAATGGCCCTCGGGATCCCACGCCTCCACCGAGGCGCCGAGCGCGCGCGCCTGGAGCTCGCCCAGATATACGGGCAGCGTCGGCACACCGCCGACGAACGCCGTGCACAGGTCCGTCCCGCCCGAGGTCGAGAACAGCCACGTGTCCGCCCCTAGCTCGTCGTAGACCCAGCGAAAGCCCTCCGGCGACAGGGGTGAACCGGTCGATCCGACGGCGGTCAGCGCCTCCAACGATCGGCCGGCGCGCGGCGACACCTCCGCCTTCATGCACGAGGCGATGAACGCCGCGCTCGTGCCGAAGCACGTCATCCCGGTCTCCTCGGCCAGATCCCACAGCCGTCCCAGGTCCGGATATCCCGGGTTGCCGTCGAACAGCACGATCGAGGCTTCGGTCAGCAACACCCCGACGAGGAAGTTCCACATCATCCAGCCCGTGGTCGAGAACCAGAACAGCCGATCGCCGGCCTGGGCGTCGAGGTGCAGCAGGCTCTTCTTGAGCTGCTCGAGCAGGATCCCGCCCTGGCCGTGGACGATCGGCTTGGGCAACCCTGTGGTGCCGGAGCTGTAGAGCACCCACAGCGGGTGATCGAACGCCACCGGCGCGAACTCCAGGCCGTCGGCGCCGCCGTCGGCGAACCCACCCTCCCACCCCGAACCGTCCAGGTACCCGAGCGTCACCACCCGCGCGAGCGACGGGATTTCGGACGCGATGTCGCGCACCACCGCTCTGCGGTCGAAGTCGCGCCCGCCGTAGCGGTAGCCATCCACAGCGAGCAGCACCTTGGGCTCGATCTGCGCGAAGCGGTCGATCACGCTGCGCGCCCCGAACTCCGGCGCCGCCGAGGACCACACCGCGCCAATCGACGCGCAGGCCAGGAACGCGGCCACGGTCTCGGGGATGTTGGGCATGTACGCCGCCACCCGATCTCCGGAGCTCACGCCGAGCGCGCGCAGGCCCGAGGCGATCGCGGCGGTCTCGTCGCGCAACCTCCCCCACGTCCACTCGCCAAGCTCTCGCACCTCAGACGCGTGGCGAAGCGCGACGGCTTCGGAATCGCGACCGCGGAAGATGTGCTCGGGGTAGCTGAGCCGGGCTCCCGGGAACCACTCGGCATCCGGCATCTCGGAGCGTCCGAGCACCGACCGCGCCGGCGTCTCGAAACGCACGTCGCAGAACTCCACGATCGACTCCCAGAACGCCTCGATGTCGTCGACCGACCACTGCCACAGGTCGTGGTAGCCGTCGAACCGCAAACCCCGCGACTTGCTCAACCACTGTGCGTACCGCGTGAGGGTCGCCCGCTCAGCGCGCTCCTCGCTCGGTGACCAGAGAACCTCGGCACCAACGGCCATGACCGACCTCAGTATCCCGTAGTAGGCTTGCCGACGATGTTTGGGGCCGCGACCACGCGCCAGACGACCAATCCGCCGGCGCGCGCCGACGCCCTCGCGGACATCGTTCTTCCCGACCAGGATGGCAACGAGGTCCGCCTCGGGGATCTCTGGCGCGACGGCCCGGTCGCGCTTGTGTGGCTAAGACACTACGGCTGAGTGTTCTGCCGCGGGCACGCGGTGCAGTTGCACCGCGCTCGGGAGGAGTTCGAAGCGGCCGGCGCGCGCCTGTTCCTGATCGGCCAGCTCACACCGCGCCACGCCGCGCACTTCCGCCGGCACGAGCACATCGACCTGCCCGTGCTCGCGGACGAGAAACGTGAGAGCTATAAGGCGGCCGGCGCGAAGGTGGCCACGATGGGCGAGCTGCTCGGGCCCAAGGTGATGGCCAAGGGCGCCTCCACCACGGCGAAGTACCGTGTGGTGCAGGGACGAACGATCGGTCATCCGGCCCAGCTCGGCGGCGCCATGGTTATCGTGCCGGGCGGCGAGATCACCTGGGCGCACATGTCGGACGACGCGAGCGACAACGCCACGCCCGAGGAGATCCTCGAGGCGGTGCGCTCCGCCGGCGCCTAGACGTTGTCGACCGCGCCCGAGCTGCCGATCACCGCCCCGTTCGCCGGCACGATCATCGCGGTCGCGCACGACCGCGACGAACACGTCCCGCCGGGGGCGGCGGTCGTCGTGCTCGAGGCGATGAAGATGGAGCACGAGGTGATCTCCGAGGCCGGCGGAGTCGTCCGCCGCGTCGAGGTCAAAGTCGGCGACACGGTGCAGGAAGGGCAACTGCTAGCGGTCCTCGCGATCGGAGAAAACGCCGCGAGCCCGAGCAAACAGACCCAATCAATAAATAAAAATCCAGATCAGATCCGGGAAGACGTCGAGGTCGTCCGGCGCCGGCACGAGCTCGGCCTCGACGCGGCGCGCCCGGAAGCGGTGGCGAGGCGGCGGGAGCGCGGGCAGCGGACGGCGAGGGAGAACCTGGCCGATCTCCTCGACGAGGGCACGTTCTTGGAGTACGGGCCGCTGATGTTCGCGGCCCAGGAGCGCCGGCGCTCCAAGCGGGAGCTGATCGAGCGCACCCCCGCCGACGGCCTGGTCGCCGGCGTGGGCGACGTCGACGGCCGGCCGGTGGTTGCCCTGGCCTATGACTACACGGTCCTTGCCGGCACGCAGGGGATGCGCAACCACCTCAAGAAGGACCGCCTGTTCGAGGTCGCGGAGCGCCGGCGCCTGCCGGTGGTGCTGTTCGCCGAGGGAGGCGGGGGGCGCCCCGGCGACGTCGACTGGCCGGTCGTGGCCGGCCTTGACTGCCGCGCCTTCCACCTGTTCGCCCGGCTGAGCGGGCTGGTGCCGCTGGTCGGGATCGCCTCGGGGTATTGCTTTGCCGGCAACGCGGCGCTGCTCGGCTGCTGCGACGTGGTAATCGCGACCGAGAACTCGAGCATCGGGATGGGCGGGCCGGCGATGATCGAGGGCGGCGGCCTCGGGAGGTACGAACCGGCGGAGGTGGGGCCGATCGAGGTGCAAGCGGCCAACGGCGTCGTCGACCTCCGGGTCGGCGACGAGTGCGACGCCGTGGTCGCGGCCAAGCGCTATCTCTCGTACTTCCTCGGCGCGACCGAGGCGGCCCAGCCGCGCGACCCGCGCGTACTGCGCGACCTCATCCCGGCCAACCGCCGGCGCGTCTATGAAGTGCGAGCCGTGATCGAGGAGCTGCTGGACGACGTGCTCGAGCTGCGCCGCGGCTTCGGCCTCGGGATGGTCACCGCGCTGGCCCGGCATGAGGGACGGCCGCTGGGAGTGATCGCGAACGATCCCACGCACCTCGGGGGCGCGATCGACGCGCACGGCGCCGACAAGGCGACCCGCTTCATGCAGCTGTGCGACGCATTCGCCCTGCCGATCCTGTTCCTCTGCGACACGCCGGGGTTCATGGTCGGGCCGGCGGCCGAGCGAACCGCGACCGTCCGCCACTTCGCGCGGATGTTCCTCACCGGAGCGAACCTGGCGGTGCCGATGGGCACGATCGTGCTGCGCAAGGGCTACGGGCTCGGCGCCCAGTCGATGGCGGGCGGAGGGTTCAAGGCGCCGCTGTTCACAATCGGGTGGCCCACTTCGGAGTTCGGCGCGATGGGGTTGGAGGGAGCGGTGAGGCTGGGGATGCGGCGCGAGCTCGAGGCGATCGACGATCCCACCGAGAGAGAGCGGGCGTTCGAGGCCGCGGTGGCTGCGGCGTACGAGCGCGGCACCGGGATCAACATGGCGTCGTATTTCGAGATCGACGACGTGATCGACCCGGCGGACAGCGACCGGTGGATCGCGACGCTGTTCGAGCCCAGGTCGGGCTCGGGCGAGTGGTGGTCGCGGCCGGGTAAGCGCCGGCCCAACGTGGACGCGTGGTGAGAGCCGTCTTTTAGCCGCAGCTCTGGCAGGCGCCACGCAACAGGACGTCGTGGCTGTCGATCGTGACGCCGAGGCGCTCGGAGAGGCGGCCGATGGCGTGCTCGAGGCCGGGGTCGTCGAACGCCACGAGCCGCCCGCACTGCTCGCAGACGAGATGGTGATGATGGTCGCCCCCGGGCTGGCTGCGCTCGAACCGGGTCTGGCCGTCGCCGACCGCGACCCGCTCGACGAGGCCGTGTTCGGCGAGCAGCTCGAGGACGCGGTAGACGCTGGCCCTCGCGGTCGGCCGTCCGCGCGCCCGCAGCTCGTCCTCGATCTCGACCGCGCTCAGCGCGCAGGACTCCCGCGCGAGCAGCTCGATCACCCGCTCCCTGGCTCCCCCGCGTTTCAGCCCCGCTTCCGAGAGCACGGCGTGAACGTGCTCGCTCCAGTCGCTCACTGCCATCGGACCAAGACTAGCGCGCCGGGAGGCGAGAACGGGAATGAGACTCATTCCCAGATTGTGGTACTTTCCGGGCGTGTTCAGTTGGCCCGGCCGGAGCAAGCGAGAGGGAACGCCGTTTGCCTTCGTATGCCCGCGTCAGCTGGTCACGACTGGGGTCGGAGCCCTCATCGCTGTGCTGCTGACCTTGGTCCTAGCGGCCTGCGGCACCAGCGCGCAGGCCGGCACCAACGGCTCCGGCCTCGTCCGCGTGGTCGCCGCCGAGAACTTCTGGGGCAGCATCGCCAGCCAGCTCGCCGGGGGCAAGGCGAGCGTGCAGAGCATCATCACGAACCCCGCGGAGGATCCCCATTCGTATGAACCGAGCGCAGCCGACGCCCGCACGCTCGCCACCGCGCAACTCGTGATCGTCAACGGGATCGGCTACGACCCGTGGGCGCCGAAGCTGCTAGCCGCCAACCCCGTGTCGGGTCGGACTGTCCTCACGGTCGGTGACCTGTTCGGGCTCAAGGAAGGCGACAACCCCCATCGGTGGTACAACCCGGCCGACGTCGAGGCGGTGGCGAGCGCGATCACCGGCGATCTGAAGAAGCTCGATCCCAAGGATTCCGCCTCCTTCGAGCATCAGCTCACGGTTTTCGACACCACCGACCTGGAGCAGTACCACTCGCTGATCGCCCAGATCCGCCAGCGGTATGCCGGCGTTCCGGTCGGCGCTTCGGAGAGCATCTTCGCGCTGCAAGCACCGTCGCTCGGGCTGCGCCTGCTCACCCCATACAGCTTCATGAAGGCGATCAGCGAGGGAACCGAGGTGACCGCGCAGGACACGCTCACCACTCAGCAGCAGATCACCGCTCACCAAATCAAGGTCTGGGTCTACAACTCCCAGAATGCGACGCCTGCGATCCAGCGCATGAACGCGATGGCCCGCGCGGCCGGGATCCCGGTCACCACGATCACCGAGACGCTCGCGCCCGCGGGCGCCACGTTCGAGCAGTGGCAGGTGGCGCAGCTGACGGCGCTCGCTCACGCCCTGGACACCGCGACACGCCGATGAACGAGGCGCTACCGGCAACGGCCATCCCGGCGGCGGGCCCAGCCCGGCCGGCCACACCTGACCCGGCGGTCTCGGTCAGCCAGGTGGCCGTTCGCCTCGGCGGCAAGGAGGTATTCGCCGGCGTCGAGCTGGCGGTGGGACGGGGGGAGTTCCTCGCGGTGCTCGGGCCGAACGGCGCCGGCAAGTCGACCCTGATGAGGGCGATCCTCGGCCTGGTTCCGCTCGCCGCCGGCACGATCTCGGTCTTCGGGCGGCCCCCCACCCACGCCCGAGCGCACATCGGCTATTTACCCCAGCGCCGCAGCTTCGACGGCGGAACCCGGGTGCGGGGGGTGGATCTGGTCCGCCTGGGGCTCGACGGAACGCGGTGGGGAATCCCGGTTGGCGTCTCGAACTCGGCTCGGGAGCGCCGGCGCGCTGAACGCCAGCGAGTGCGGGAGGTGATCGAACTCGTCGGCGCCGCCGCCTACGCCCACCGAGCCATCGGCGAGCTGTCAGGGGGCGAGCAGCAACGGCTGCTGATCGCCCAGGCGCTTGTCCGGCGCCCCGAGCTCCTGATCCTCGACGAGCCACTCGACGGCCTCGATTTGCCGAACCAGGCCGCGGTGGCTGCTCTGCTCAGGCGCATCTGCGTGGAAGAGGATGTGTCGGTGCTGCTCGTCGCCCACGACGTCAACCCCCTTCTGGCGTACCTCGACCGCGTGATCTACCTGGCGGCCGGGCGCGCGCTCGCGGGGGCCGTGGAGGAGGTGATCACAACGCGGAAGCTGAGCAGCTTGTACGGCGCTCCGATCGAAGTCCTGCGCACCGGCGACGGCCGGCTGGTCGTGATCGGCCAGCCGGAGGCGCCGCATATCCACACCCACCGCCACGAGCCACCGGCCTGACCGTGGCCGGCAATCCGTCGCTGTCGCTCGATCTCGTCTCGGACGTGCGTCAGCTGGTGGCGTTTCCGTTCATGGTCAATGCGCTCGAGGCGGGGACGATCGTGGCGGTGCTCGCCGCGATTGTGGGCTGGTACATGGTCCTTCGGCGGCAGAGCTTCGCCGGGCATACGCTGGCGGTAATGGCATTTCCGGGGGCGGCGGGGGCCGCGCTGGTCGGCCTGCCGACTGCGCTTGGCTACTACGTAGCGTGTGGAGCGGCCGCCCTGGCGATGGGCCGCCGGTCGCGGCCGACCACGCGCGGCTACCGCACCGAGACCGCCACCATCGGGACTGTCCAGACGGTCGGGCTCGCGGCCGGGTACCTGTTCCTGTCGCTCAACACCGAGGTCCTGTCTGGGCTCGAGACGCTGCTGTTCGGCTCGTTCCTGGGAGTGACGCAGAACCAGGTGCTGGTGCTGCTTGCGGTTGCGCTGGGCGCTCTCGCGGCCCTTGCGCTCGTTGCCCGGCCCCTGTTGTTCGCCACACTCGACCGCGACGTCGCCGAAGCGAGCGGCGTCCCCGTCGGCGCGCTCGATGTAGGGTTCTTGCTGATCTTGTCGGTGGCGGTCGCCGCCACGAGCCAGATCACGGGCGCGCTCCTCGTGTTCGCGCTGCTGGTGGCCCCGCCGGCGGCCGCCCAGGCGATCACGGCCCGCCCGCTGCCCGGTCTTGTTTTGAGCGTCGCGTTCGGGCTCGTGATCGTGTGGCTCGGTCTGGGCGTCGCGTACTTCTCTCCCTATCCGGTGGGGTTCTGGACGACGGCGTTCGCGTTCGGGCTGTACGTGGTGGTCCGGGTCGCCATGTTCGTAGCCCGTGGCGGAGCACGGCCCGCCGGGGCGGGTCGGCGCGGCGGATGGGTGGTCGCGTCGCCGGGAGCGGGGGGCTGATGTTCGCCCACGAGTTCGTCCGCAACGCGTACCTGGCGGGCAGCTTCATCGCGCTCGCGTGTGGCTCGGTGGGCTGGTTCGTGGTCCTTCGCGGCCAGCTGTTCGCCGGCGATGCACTGAGCCACGTCGCCTTTGTCGGAGCGATCGCCGCCGCCGTGTTCGCGGTCAACGAGCAGGTGGGTCTGTTCGCGGTGACGCTCGCCGTCGGAGCGGGGATGGCGGCTCTGGGGCGGCGGGCGCAGGCGGACGACGTCGTGATCGGGATCGTGTTCGCGTGGATCCTCGGGATCGGGATCCTGCTGATAACGGTGCTCGCCACGTCATCGGGCGGCGGCAACGGGATCACGGCGGCGAACGCGCTCTTCGGCTCTATCTACTCGTTGAGCGCCGGAGCTTCGAGCGTCGCGGCGGTGATCGCGGTGGCGGTCACCGCGGCAGTCCTGGTCGCGTTCCGCCCGCTGCTCCTCTCGACGCTCGACAGCGAGCTCGCCGGCGCCCGGGGGGTTCCCGTGCGCGCGCTCGGCGCGGGGTTCCTGGTGCTCGTCGCGGCCGTCACGGCCGAGAGCACGGAAGCGGTGGGGGCGCTGTTGCTCTTGGGGCTGCTGAGCGCGCCGGCCGGAGCGGCACACAGGCTGACGGCCAACCCATATCGGGGGCTTGCTTTGTCCGCGGGGCTGGCCGTCGTCGCGATGTGGGGCGGGCTGGCGCTCAGCTATTCGATCCCGTCGTTGCCGCCGAGCAGCGCGATCATAGGCCTCGCCGCGGCGAGCTATGCGATCGCGGTAGTGGTCGGGACACGCGGTCGCGCGCCGCGGCGGGCCTAAGTCCTTCTCGCCGCAGGTGCGGTCGTGGATCGGCGAGCGAAAACCAAGCTGGCGAGGACCGGCGAGCGACCCAGGCGGGAGTCAGAAGCCTGAGCCACCGCCGGTTCCTCTAGACGCGGGATGCTCCCGCATGCGACGAGGCGCACTTCGTCGCAGCCGCCGTGCGCCGGCGCAGTCAAGGCACGAGCGAGAAGGCGCGGGGATGCCTGTGTCCCGCCATCCGATACCTCCGCGTCGTAGGCGCCCGAACGACATGTGTCGAGCCTAGGGATCGGTCCGTCAGCTCTCCGTAAGCTAACCAATGCTCCGAGGAACGGTGCGTGCGTGATCGGCTCTGGGCGCTCGCGCTAAACGCTCGGCAGCCCGAGGTTTGCCGCGCGCGCTTACGTCGCTCGGAGTGCCTCGGTCGGACTCAGACGCGACGCCTTGGACGCCGGGTACACACCCGCGAGAGCGCCGATCACCAGGCCGGCCGCCGGCGCGGCGATCAGCGCGTAGGCCGGAACGACCATCGGTTCGCGCTGGGCGAGCGCGTAGACCCAGGTAGCCGCCGCCCCGAGCGCGAGCCCCGCGACCCCCCCGAACGCCGCCAGCAGCGCGGACTCGGCAAGGAACTGGGTGCTGATGTGGCTCCGTTTGGCTCCCAGTGCGCGACGCAGGCCGATTTCCGTGCGGCGCTCGAGCACCGAGATCACCATGATGTTGGCGATCCCGATCGCGCCGACGACCAGCGCCACGGCGCCAAGCCCCAGCAGCAGCGTGGTGAACTGACCTTTGGCGGCCGCCCTGGCCTCGAGCGCGTCCGATGGCCGGCTCACCTGGACGCCGTCTGGATTCTGGGGATCGGCGGTGGGCGCGAGCAGATTGGAGACGTGCCTGACCTCGTTGACGTTCGCCCGAACGTAGATCTCGGACGGGTTCGGCGCCGTCTGGAACAACCGCTCGGCGACCGGCAGGCCGATCAGCGCCGTGTTGTCGAGGTTCGGGTCGAGGAGAACGGGCTTCATGATCCCGATCACGGTGAACCAGGTGCCGCCGAGGAACAGCTGGATGTGCCCCTGCGCGTTGGAGATCTGCAGCGTGCTCGCGGCCTGGGCGCCGAGCACGACGGTCGGGAAGCTCTCGCTCGCGGAGCTTTGAAACTGTCCGCTCGCGAGCTGGCCGCCGACCGTCGCGAGCAGCCCCGGGTCAGCGGCGTCGACGACGATGCCGCCGGTCTGACCAGAGGGAACGTAAGGTGTTCTAAGCACGGCCGCGCTCGACACCTGGTAGACGGCCGAGGCGCGCAGCACCGCCGGCATGTGGCGGATGGTGCCCACAGCCGTATCGGGCAGCACCTCGTTCGCGCCGAGGAACGTCTGTCCCGGCGTGACCGTCAGCAGGTTCGTGCCGAGGCTGTCGATCAGGGCGATCAGGTTGGCCTGGCTCGAGGCTGAGACGCCGACGACCGCGACCATCACGCCGATTCCGATCGCGATGCCCAGCGCCGACAGCGCGGCGCGCAGCCGGCGCGTGCGCAGACCCTGGGCGGCCACCGAGAACAGCTCGCGCGGGGGCATTCGCGCATCGTTCACCGATGTGGGCCGGCGCCGGCGCATCGGCATCCGCGCCCGCAGCGACGTGGCGCTCACGTGCGCTCGTCTCCGACGACCTCGCCGTCGCGCATCTGGATGTGGCGCGGAAAGCGTCCGGAGATCGCCGCATCGTGCGTGATCAGCGTTAACGTCGCGCCCTCGGCGGCGAGCTCGTGCAGCAACGAGATGACCTCCCGCCCGGAGGTCGAATCCAGATTCCCGGTCGGTTCGTCGGCAAGGATGATCAGTGGCCGCTTGGCGATGGCGCGCGCGATCGCCACCCGCTGACGCTCACCGCCCGATAGTTCCGTCGGCCGGTGGGTGACCCGGTGTTCGAGCCCCACGCGCTCGAGCGCCGCGCGCGCTGCCCGCCGCCGCTCGCGCGCCGGACTGCCCGTGTACAGCATGCCGTTGGCCACGTTATCCAGCGCCGTCATCGACTCCTGGAGGTGAAAGCCCTGAAAGACGAACCCGATCTCGTGTGCGCGCAAGCCCGCCAGCTCACCATCCGTGAGGCCGACCACGTCGCGACCGGCCACGACTACCGAGCCGCTGGTGGGCCGCTCGAGCGTGCCGAGCACGGTCAGCAGCGTGGTCTTGCCGGAGCCGGAAGGCCCAACCACCGCCACTTGCTCCCCGACTCCGACCTCCACGCTCACGGCGCGTAAGGCCAGGACTCCGCCCGGGTACTCCTTGGTCACCTCGCGCAGCGCGAGCGCGACACTGGGGGCGGGCTGCGGCTGGGGCGGGATCGCGCCGGGCCGTGAGGGCGCCTCGTGCACGATGCCCGGGAGGGGCGGAACCTCGGGAAGCGGTGAGGGCACCGGCGGGTCCGCCCCGACACCGTCCCGGTCCGAGCGTGGCTGATCCTGATCGACACCATCCCGGTCCGAGCGCGGCTGATCCTGATCGACACCGTCGGCCGGCGCCGGCGCAGCAGTCTCCTCGCGCCGACCGGTCATCCTTGTGAATCGGTCACTTGCAGGCCGGGGTAGATCCCGGGCCCCGAGATCTCCACGTAACCGGCGGCGAACAGACCGGTAGTGACCGGGATCAGGCTGTGCGGGGCCGCCGCCTCCTGCACCGCGTACCCGCCCCCCTGCGTGGCGAGCAGCGCCGTGACGGGGACGGAGAGCACGTTGTTCGCAACCTGCTGTTCGAAGTTGACGCTCACCGTTGCCTGGTCGAGCCCTTGCGGGCGCTGGTGCCCGCGGAGCGTGATCGTCACCGGGATCGTCGCCGACGATCCGGAGCCGCCGCCTCCCGAATTGCCGGACCCGGAGCTGCCGGACCCGGAGTTGCTGTTGTTCTGCGCGACCGGGCTGACGTGCGTGATCTTCCCATCCACCATGCTGGCGTCCGGCATCTCGACCGTGACGGGCGCACCCACCCTGGCCTCGCTCTGCTTGCTCGCGTCGAGATCGACGGTCACGACCAGCTGGTTCGAGGTGGTGTCGAGGATGGCCTGGGCCGTTCCGCCGCCCCCCGAGGAACCGGAGCCCGGGGAACCCGAGCCGGAGGAGCCAGACCCGGAAGAACCGGAGCCAGACGAGCCGGGCCCGGAGGACCCCGACCCCGAGGAGCCGGAGCCGGAATGGCCCGAGTCGGACGAGCTCCCACCGGGCGTGCCACCGCGATTGCCCGAGCCTGAGCCCGAGGCCGAGCCCGAGGCCGAGCCCGATCCTGAGCCCGAGCCCGAGCCGGAGCCGGACCCCGAACCGGATCCACCGGACCCCGAACCGGACCCACCCGACCCGGAACCGGACCCAGATGTAGGCGAGGACTTGTTCTTTGCCAACGCGAGGGTCTCGGCCTTCAGGAGTGCGATCAGCGCCTGGAGTTCCGCGGCGGACAGGTTTGACTTCCCGCGGCTCCCCGGCTTGCCCGACCCCCCGCAGTCCCTGTTGGGGGTGGTAGAGCTCGCCGGGGAGTTGCTCGTCGGCGGGGTGGAAGTGGACGCGCCGGCGCGCTTGCAGCTCGCCGGCGCGGTGCTTGTTGGAGTGCTAGGCGAATCCTGGGCAGGCGGATGTTCGCCGGCCGTCGCGTGCGTCAAGCTCACGAACTCCGGCCGCGCGGGCACCACCGGCGCAACCGCATTCGACCCCGCACCCGAGCCCGAGTTGTTGGCCGAACCGTTTGACCCGAGCGCGGTGTTGACCTGGGTGATCCGCTGCGGGCCGGGAAGAAACACAACCTGCCCGAGCGTGATAGTCCCGGTCTCGGTCTCACCGAGCGACCCCTGCCAACGCTCGACCGCAGCCGTCGTGCCCGCCTGCCAGGTGTCGTTCACCGTGATCTCGCCGTCGGCGAAACCGAGGCTGACCAGGTTACGGTTGAGCTGGAGCACGTCGGGTCCGTCACTCACCCCCGGACCGAGATCGCGATACGCGGGGAACGTGCCGTCGAACAGCACCACCGGCTGACCGTTCACGTCGAACAGCGCCTGGCCGGGCTTGATCACCTGACCAGTCACCGGGAGCCAGGTGATCGTTCCGGTCAGCCGGTCGTACACGGTCTGCGGGTTCGCGTAGCTCACTGTTCCGGACTCCGTGTCGGTGGAAACGAGATCCCGCCGCGTCACCGTCGCCGCGCCGGCCACCGTACCGGCCGCCTTCGCAGGATGACTGCTGCCGCCCAGGTTGATGGCCAGGATCACAGCGATCGCGATCACGACCGCGATGAGCGCGGCCAGGCCCGCCACCAGCCGCCGCGAGCGTCCCGGCAGCCGTTCGGCGACGCCACCGAGCGCCCCCGACACCTCAGGCGCCACCCGGGCCGTTGTATCCGCGGCACGTCGCCAGAGCCGTGCCATCGCCTCTGCGCCACGTCGCCGGAACTGTGCCCGTTATGTCGCACCAGGGCGCTGCGACTGGCTGCATCGTCTCCATGTCGTCGGCCTCCTCGGCTCGGGTGGCTGAGCGTCGCGTCGTTGTACAACGCGGCTGGTAACACCACGGTGACGGAGGTTGTGACCCCTCTGTCACCCGTGGTCACCCGTGGTCGCAGATGGCTGTGCCCCCGCGTCCCGCCCTACGGAACCTGCGCGGCCTGTCTCGGACCGGGCGCTGGGCCCGCTGCTCCACCGGTGGGCGAGTAGTAATACCGGTAGCCATAGACCGGGGCGGCAAAGCCCGATACGCCCGGACCGAATCCGCTGCTCCCCGGAGCTGGATTGGGCACCGCAGCGGCGAACATGCGGGACAGAAGCAGCGCCAGGAGGGCCGTTCCGGCGATCAACCACAGGGCCGCCACCGCCGGCCGGAGCCACGCGCCTCCAGCCGGTCTCGGTCGTGACCGGGCGGCGAGCCGGGTCGACTGCGGCGCCGCTAGGACCGCAGCGCTCGCAACGTGCTGCGCCGGCGCGACCACCGGGCTCATCGCCGTCTGGGCCGGCGCGGCGACGGGGCTCATCACCCTGGAGGCGGAGCGCATCGTGCGGTGCACCGGCGCCGGGCCCGGATACCGCTCGTTGAGCCCGCCCTGAGCGAGCAGCTGGCGCAGTGCGCGGCGCCACTCGCCGGCGGGCGGACGGTTGGCGGGGTTCGCGCCAAGGGCGCGGCCGAGTAGCTCGCGCAACTCCCCCGGCACGTGTTCCATGTGGTTGGCCGCCAGACGCGCGTCATGGGAACGAGCGAACAGGCGCAGGATCACCAGCCCCAGCTTGTAAGCGTCCGCGGCTCGGGTCTGCGGCGGCTCGGCGAAGGCCGCCGGCATCTCCCAGTCCCCCGTCTCGACCGGGGGAAGCGCCTGACGGCCGCGGAAGACCATCGAGTCGCAGTCGATGAAGCAGACCGCCACGCCGTCGCCGCCGAACGCGACCAGGAGGTTGCTCGGCGCGATGTCGCTGGCCACGATCGCGTGGCGGTGCAGGAACGCCAGGGCTCCGCTGATCCGCTCCGCGATCAAGGCGCGCTTGGCGGTGTCGAGCCGGACGTCGAGACCGCGCAACTGCAGGTAGGCGTCGGTGCCGAGCAGGTGCTCGAGTGCTAGCAGCACCTGGTCCCGCCGACCGCTGGGCATCACAAACGGCGCTGCGAAGCGCCTCGTGACGTCCGGCATCGCGATGCCGACCGGGACGCCACGATCACTTACCCGCGCCAGCGGCCAGGCGGCCACGTGAAGCAGCCTCATGAGCTCCGCGCGCCGAAGCGACCGGGCCCAGGTCACCATCTCGGCGAGAATGTGCGCGGCCGCGGCAGGCGGAGGCCGGCGATACAGCTTGATGACGATCGGGCGATCGCCGAGCTCCACGGGAACGTGCGAGGGACAGTGCACGCGGCCCTGACCACCCAGGCGACTGATCGGGACGAGCTCGCCGAACGCCTCGAGCCGCAGGTTCGCGCTCATGACTTGCCAGCGTTTACACCAGCGGGGCGTCGAGCTGCACGAAACCCTCCGGCTTCTCGAACTCGACCGTCGTCTCCCCACGGTCCAGTCGCTCCGCGGAGGAGACCATCGAGTTGAGCATCGAGGCCGCGAACTCCGCGATCGCGCCGGCCGTCGAGACGCCCTCGGTCATCGCGAACGCGTACCGGGGGGAGGTCGCGAGCTGCTGGATCACGTGGGCGTCTGCGTCACCGACGCCGAAGGCGAGGATGTTGGGTCGCTCCTTGAAGCTCGCCTCCTTCAGCTCTTCCAGCCGACTCCGCCAGTGCTCCTCCTTCTCGGTGGGTTGGCCGTCGCTCAGGAAGAACACCGACGGCCGGTGTACCTGATAGCCGCTCACCTTGAGCAGTGCCACGTCCCCCGGGATGGTGTGCCGCAGGGTCTCAAACGCGCTCGCGTAGCTCGTCCCCCTGCCGCGCGTGGACAGGGTGGGAAGCACAAGATCCTGGCTGAGCTCCGAAAGCTCGAGGCGGGTCTCCGCGGTGTCGGCGAAGGTGATGATCCCGAAGCGGACCTTCTTGCCGATCAGCGGGTGCTTGGCGACCTCGTCCCGCAGGTCGACCAGGCCCTGGTTGACGGCGGCGATCGGCGCGCCGGCCATCGAGTGGGACTCGTCGCCGACGAAGTACATCGGCAGCACCTGCCCGATCACGGTCCCGGCCGGCCCGGGAACGGGCTGGGGGGCGGGCACGGGCTCGGCCACCGCCACGGACGCCGGCGCTGGCGCGGTGCCGGACGCCGCCCCCGCCCCGGGCGGCGGCCGCGACCACAGAGGCTCCCGAGCGCCGGCCCCGCCCCGGGCGGCGGCCGCGACCACAGAGGCTCCCCGAGCGTCAGCCCCGCCCCGGGCGGCGGCCGCGACCACAGAGGCTCCCCGAGCGCCGGCCCCGCCGGCGCGGTTGCTGGACGGCAATTTGAGCTTCATCGTCCTATGTCCTCCCAGGTGCCACAGTTCAGGCGCCGGCTGTCGCGCCACCAGAGCTCGATGACCCCGGTCGCGGCGGAACCAACAGGCTCTGGCACTGGCGGCTGGCGGCCTGGAACTTGGGATTGGAGCGGATGCTCGCCGGGAACACGGGCCCCTTACCCGAGAAGTTCGGCGCGGGGAGGTTATACCCGTGCTGGCGCACACACGTCACGTACTTCTCGATCGCCTGGTGCGAGATCCGGCCGAAGCGACGCCCGGCTCCAAAGCGGAAGTTCGCGCCGCACGCCTTCAAGGCCGCCTGCACCTTCGGATTGCTGGCCGCCTGGCGGAAGAACCCGCCGCCCCCGCCGAAGAACCCACCGCCGGGCCGCGGAGCGGTCGAAGTACCGCTGCTTCCCGAACTCGGCGGCCGAGAGGGCACGTTCACACCGTGCTGCTTCAGACAGGCAACCAGCGCCGCGCGTCTGGCACTGAACCCGGAGGCGCCGGATCCGCTTGCCGACGCGACCGTCGAGGTGGAGGTGGTGCTGGCTGCCGCGCCGCTACTGCTGCTCGTGCTGCTGGCGCAGGCGGCGATCAGACAGGCCGCGCCGACCGCGACCAGCGCAAAACACGCCGTCCTGGATGGGATTCTCTTCATGCTGAACACTGCGTTCCTTTCGTGGAGGTGCGTCTCATCCGCCGCCGCCGAATAGCGAACCGACTGCGGACGACGCGCTCGTGCTGCTGGAGCTGCTGCTGGTGGTGGAGCTCGTGTTGCCGGCGCCGGTGTCGCTGAGCGAGGTCGCGGCGACGGTGCCGCCTGAGTTCTTGACGCCGGTGACGATCACGGTGTCCCCGGGTCGGACCGCGCTCTTCGAGACGCCGACGCTCTTGGTCACCTTGGTCGCGCTCGAGAGCGTGACCTTGACGGTGTTACCCGAGGCCTCCGTGATGTACAGGCTGTTGCCGTTGACGCTGGTGACCGTTCCGAACGAGCTGTTGCCACCGCCGGCTCCGCCGAACAATGCGCGCAGGCCGCCGCCGCCCGAGCCGCCGCCGGCGCCGGCCGCTGAGCGCGCCGCGAACCCTCCAGCGCCGCCGGCCCCGGCCCGAGTGGCCGCAGCGCCGGCACCGCCGGCCGCAGCACGAGCAGCCGCACCGCCGGCGCCCGCACCCGCAGCCGCAGAGAATGGGCTCGTCGACGAAGAGCTCGGGAGCTGGCTCTTCTCCACGCGCACACCCGCGTAGAACCCCGCGCCGCAGAGGATCAGCCCGAGCAGGATCGCGGTGCCACGTCCCCAGAACCGCCGCCGCGGACGGCCGGGAAGCGGCTCATCGAGGCCGGGCTCCTCGTATTTCTCCCAATCCTGCTCGGGGCGGTCGTAGGGAATCGCGTTCATCTCGGTGTCCTGTGGTCGTGGCATGTCAGGGCTAAAACTCACTCGAAGCGCAGGGCCTCAATCGGCCGCAGCGCTGCGGCCCGTCCGGCCGGGTAGGTGCCAAAGAACAGGCCGGTTAAAACCGCCGCGCCGAACGCCAGGCCGATGGAGTAGGGCGCGATCACCGGCTGCACGCCCGCGATCTTGAACTGGCTGCCGACGATCCCCGCGATCACGCCGGCGATGCCCCCGAAGAGCGATACCAGCACCGCCTCGACCAGGAACTGGACGAGGATGTCGCTGCGCCGGGCGCCGACGGCCTTGCGGATGCCAATTTCTCTGGTGCGCTCGGTGACCGACACGAGCATGATGTTCATCACGCCGATTCCTCCCACCAGCAGCGAAATCGCGGCCACCTCGCCCAGCAGTGTGGTGAACACCTTGCTCGAGGAGGTCGAGGCTTGGAGGATCGAGCTCTGGTTGATCACGTTGAAGTTGCTCGTGTTCCCCGAGCCTGGCGTCGGCGGGTCGAGCTGGCCCAAGATGTTCGTGACCTCGCTCTGCGCGGCATTCAGCCGCCCTCGCGACTTGGCTTGCACGACGATCTGGTTGATGTTTCCGTAGCCGGTCAGGGTGTCCTGGACCGCGGTCAGCGGAGCGATCGCCACGTCGTCCTGGTTGGAGGTTCCGTTCGAGCCCTTGGGGGCCGTAACGCCGATGACCTGGTAGTTCGTGCCGTTGACTTGGACCGTCTGCCCGACCGGGTCCTGCCCTCCGAACAGCTCGCTGACCACGGTCGGCCCGACGACCATCACGCGGTTGTGGTTGCTTTCGTCGGCGCTCGTGAACCAGGAGCCCTCGGCCATCGTGTAGCTGCGAGCCTTCTCGTAGCTCGGCGTCGTGCCAAGGAAGGACGAGGGGGAATACGTCGTCGCGCCGGAGGTCAACGTGACCGCGGCGGCGTTCACCACGGGAGATACGCTGGCGACGTCGGGCGCCTGGAACCGGTTCTGGAGCGCGTTTGCATCGCCGACCGTGAGGCTGGTGTTGGCGGTCGGTCCGCCGCGCAGGCCGCCGAGCGTCGGGAGCGGGGTGACGAGCAGGACGTTGCTGCCCAGCGCGTCGATTTGGTTCTCGACCGCGGACGAAGATCCCGTGCCGACCGCGATCAGCACGATCACGGAGCCCACGCCGATCATCAACCCGAGGATCGTCAGGCCCGACCTGAGCTTGTTCGCGGCGAGGCCGGCGAGCGCAATCCGGACGGTCTCAGTCACCCGACCGTCTCCATGGCCTGGGTCCGTTCGTCGCCGATGATCGTTCCGTCGCTGATGCGGATCACCCGGCGCGCATGGGCGGCGACTGTCTGCTCGTGGGTGATCAGAATGATCGTCCGCCCCTCGTCGCTCAGCCGGCCGAAGATGCGGAGCACTTCCTCTGAGGACACTGTGTCCAGAGCTCCGGTGGGCTCGTCCGCGAGGATCATCGAGGGGTTGGTGACGAGCGCCCGCGCGATCGCGACCCGCTGCTGCTGACCGCCCGAGAGCTCCGACGGCAGGTGGTGGACACGATCCGTCAGCCCGACTTGGTGCAACGCCGCCAGCGCCCGCTGCTGCCGCGCCGCCCGCGACAGGCCACCATACGACAGAGGGAGCTCGACGTTGGCCAGCGCGCGCGTGCGCGGGATCAGGTTGAAGCTCTGGAACACGAAGCCGATGTCGCGGTTGCGCACGTCGGCCAGCGTGTCCTCGTCGATCCCACCGACATCGCGGCCGTTGAGACGGTACGTCCCGCTGGTAGGCGCGTCGAGGCACCCGACGATGTTCATCAGGGTGGTCTTGCCGCTGCCCGACGCGCCGATGATCGCGACGTATTCGCCTCGCTGGACCCGCAGAGTGATCCCGCGCAGCGCGTGTACGGCGATGTCGCCCACCGAATAGGTCTTGTGGACGTCGCGCAGGTCGACCACCGGCACGTCTCCACGGCTGACGGGCCGCGGGACCGGCCTCGACTGCGCCGCCGGTGGCTCTCGCCGCTCCGACCGCGCTGGCCGAGCGCGCGCCGCTTTCAGCATCCGCTGGGCACGCGCGATCGCGGACCGGCGGGAGGGACGCGGATCGCGGGGCATAATCGTCAACCCCCCGCTGCCCGGCGGAAGAACGCGCCGCCGCCGCCGAGGCCGCCGCCTCCCAGGCCGCCACCGCCCAACCCGCCGAGGCCGAACCGCCCGCCGCCGAGGGTCCCGGTCGAGCCCGCGCCGGTCGTGGATGTCGAGCCCAGCGAGGGCAGCGCGATCGTTACCACCAACTGCTCGCCGGCGCTGACGCCGCTGATGATCTGGGTCCTGCTGTCGCCTCTCAGCCCGACCACGACCTGCCGCTGCACGGTCTGACCGTTCTGCAACGCGTTCACCGTGCCCAGCGAGCCGCTTCCGCTCACGGCCTGGTTGGGAACCGTGACGCCCTGCGCCTGGTCGACGATCACCGACGCCGAGGCGCTCATTCCCGGCTTCACCTGTGAATCGGTCTGATCGAGTGTCAGCGTCGCGTTGAACGACACGACGCTGCTGCTCGTCGTCGCGACCGGGGAGATCGAGCTCACATGCGCGGCGAGCTGAACGCCGGGCAGCGCGTCCATGGTGACGGTAGCCGGCTGACCCACCTTGACCTTGCTGATGTCAGACTCGCTGAAGGCGACGGTCATCGTCATCGTGCTGGTGTTGATGATCTGCGCGAAGGCGGAACTCGAGCCGCTCTCGCCCGAGCCCGAGCCCGAGCCCGAGCCGGAGCCGCCGGAGCCGGAGCCGGAGCCGGAGCCGCCCAGGCTGCCTGCGTTCGTGCTCCCCGAGCCCGATCCCGAACCGGAGGACCCGGAGCCGGACGACCCCGAGCCGGACGACCCCGACCCCGAGGACCCAGAGCCGCCCACAGTCGAGCCCCCTGTCACCGTGTCCCCGGGCGAGAGGCTCGACAGCGACGCGATCGTGCCGCTCGTCGGCGCGTACAGCTTGGTGTTGGCGAGCGCCGTCTCGGCGCTGTGCACGGCCGCTTCGGCGCTGTACACCGACGCCTGCGCTGACGCGATACTCGCGGGGGAAGGCGTGGTAGTGGTGGTGGTAGTGGTAGTAGAGGTCGAGCGACCGCTGTTACCTCCAGCGCCCCCGGATGACGCGACGTTGCGAGTACTGGTCGTCGGCGTCGTGGTAGCCGGCCTAATGGTGGTCGCCGGCCTATTAGTGGTCGGCGGCCTAGTGGTCGTCGCCGGCCTAGTGGTGGTCGTCGTCGGCCTCGTGGTCGTCGTGGGCCGGGTGGTCCTCGGACGGGTCGTCGTGGGCGTCGTGCTCGTGCGCGTGTACGAGACGTACTCGGTCGCGGTCGGGTCGCGGGCGACGCTCGCGTTCGTCCCGGTCGAGCTCGACGGCGAACTCGACGAAGACGAGGCGGTTCCGTTCTCCACCGCGGTGAGCTGGTCCTGCGCGGCCGTGAGGTTCGCCTCCGCCTGGTCCAGCGAGTACTGCGCGGAGGTCGGGTCGAGCGTCGCGAGCAGCTGGCCCTGATTGACGTGCTGGCCGACGCTGACGTAGACGTTCTGAAGCGTCCCGCTGGTGTTGAAGTTGACACTGACGTCAGTGCCCGCCTGGACGTTTCCGCTGCCGGAGACGGTCGACTGCACAACGCCCTCCTCCGCGGTGACAATCTCCCGCGAGGTCCGAGCGGAGGTGCTCGGCGTTCCGATCTCCGTGATCGCGAGCACGGCCACCGCGATGGCCGCCAGCCCGAGCACATACAGGTGCCACGGTCTCGAAGCCCGGTCTCGACCGCGATTCATCTGCTCACGCGGACGGGGATGTGACAGGGGACATCATCAGGGGGCGACTCCGTGCCCCCGTTGTAGCGACGCGAACGTCAGCTCTGCGTAAGCACTCTTCGCGTTTTCGTAGGCGAGACCAACGCGTCCTGCGGCACCGCGGGAAGCTGCACCCGAACCTCGAGCCCACCCGCTTGGGGAGCGGCAACCTCGATCGTTCCGCCGTGGGCCTGGACCACCGAGCGCACGATCGACAGGCCGAGACCGAAGCCGCCGCCTCCGCGCCCCAGCCGCAGGAATGGCTCGGCCAGGGTGGCCGCCTGGGCCGGATCGATTCTGGGGCCACCATTGGCCACGACCAGGGACACGGTCCCGTTCGCGGTGTGGGTAGACACATCAAGCCATCCGCCCGACTCGTTGTGGCGGATACCGTTGTCCACCAGGTTGGCGATCATCCTCTCGAGCAGACCAGCCTCCCCCGGCACCCACGCCGGCTCGAGGTCATCGCGCACGGTCACCCCGGCGGCGTTCACGCGGGCATGCAAATCGGTGATGCAATAGGCCGCGAGCGCGGCTAGGTCCACGGGCTCCTCACGTCCGGCCGCGCCCTCGCTGCGCGCGAGCATCAGGAGGCTCTCGATGAGCCGCTCGCATCGATCGATCGTCTCACGCACCGCCTCCCCCATCCCGCGCAGGTCGCTCGTCGTTGCGTCCGGATCGGCGAGTGCGACGTCCACTTCGGTGCGCATGATCGCGAGCGGCGTGCGGAGCTCATGCGACGCGTTCGCGACGAAGTGGCGCTGACTGGCGAAAGCCGCGTCCAGCCGGGCGAGCATCCCGTCGAACGTGTCCGCGAGCTCCTTGAGCTCGTCGGCGGGCCCGGACAGCCCGATCCGCTCGCCGAGGTTCTCACCCGACACGCGCCTGGCCGTCGCGGTGATGTCGCGCAGCGGCCGCAGCGCCCTACCCGCAAGCAGCCAGCCCGCGGCGACCGAGATCATCGTCATCACACCGAGCGCGAACAGGTACTCGACCAGCAGCTGGTTTAGCGCGTCATTGCGGAGCCGGTTCCGGATCGCAGTGGCGACAGCCGCCTCGGGCGAGCCCGGCCGGAACAGGAGCTGGCGGCCGATGACCGGCCCCTGCGACACGCCGAGCTTCCGCAGCTCCTGGCGAATGTCGCCTCGGGCGCCGAGATTGTGGCGGACCAGCAGGTAGCCGATCGTCAGCAGTACCGCGCCGGTGATCAGGAACACGAGCCCGTACAGGACCGTGAGCCGCAGGCGGATCGTGGGCGCGGGCCCTCGGAGGGGGAACCGCCACCACGACTCGCCGGCCGGGCCCTCAGTCCGTGGCCACCGCGGGCGGAACCTGGCCATCAGGCCATCCTGTACCCAACGCCGATCACGGTCTCCACCATTTGCGGTTCGCCGAGCTTACGCCGCAGGGTCATGATCGTCATCCGCACGACGTTCGTGAACGGGTCGATGTGCTCGTCCCACACGCGCTCGAGCAGCTCCTCCGCCGACACGGTGGCGCCATCGGCGGTCATCAGGGCCTCGAGCACGGCGAACTCCTTGCGCGCGAGCTCGATCGGCGCGCCGGCGCGAGTGACCAGCCGCCGGGCCGGGTCGAGCTCGAGGTCGCCGCGGCGCAGCACCGGCGGCCGGCTCGGCGTAGAGCGGCGAGCGAGGGCATGGATACGCGCCACCAGCTCCGCGAACCGGAACGGCTTCGGCAGGTAGTCATCCGCCCCCATCGATAGCCCCTCGACCAGGTCCTCGAGCGCGGCGGCGGCGGTCAGCATCAGGATCCCGGTCTCGGGTCGCTCGCCGCGCACCGTGCGACAGACGTCGTCGCCGTGCATTCCCGGCAGATCGCGGTCGAGCACGATCACGTCATAGCGCACGACGCGCGCCTTGATGAGCGCGTCGGTTCCGTCCGGCGCCAGGTCGACCGCCATGCCCTCTCGCCGAAGCCCGCGCGCGATCGCATCGGCCAGTCGCTGCTCATCCTCGGCAATCAACACGCGCATGTTCGTCGTTGCCAGGATGACGCGCGCAACGTAAGAACCTCGTAAGAGGTGACATCGCCCCGCGGCGGCCCGCATCAGGATTACATGAAACGACGTGACACCGAACCGTGATAACTTGGCCGGCGTGGCCTCGCAACAGCAGCAACGGGTCCAGAACCTCGCCGACCGGAGCATGTCCGCCGGCCTGCGCGCGCTGAACCGCTTCGCGTCCTCGGATCTCGTGGATCGCCTCGGGCTTCGCGAACCCGCCGCGCGCTTCCTCCACGGCGCCTCCAAGACCACGAGCCGGACCGCCGCCACCGCCGGCCGCACGTTCGCCGCCGTCCAGGCGCGAGCTCGGCCGGCGCGCCAGCGTCCCACTCGCCGCGACGGCCTCTTCGACCTCACGCCCACCGACGAGCAGCGGCTGCTGCGGGACGCGGTGCGCGACTTCGCCGCGGACAAGTTGAGGCCGGCTGCCGAGCGGGCAGACGACGCCCTCGCGACACCTCGAGAGCTCCTCGGCCAAGCAAACGAGCTCGGGCTCACCATTGTCGGGGTGCCCGAAGAGCTGGGCGGCGCCGTCGAGCAGCGCTCGGCGGTGACCTCGGTGCTGATGAGCGAGGCGCTGGCGCACGGCGACATGGGCATGGCGGTCGCCTGCCTCGCGCCGGCGGCGGTGTCGACCGCGCTCAGCCTGTGGGGCGACGCCGACCAGCAGGCGACCTACCTGCCCGAGTTCGTGGGCGAGAACCCCCCGGCCGCGGCGCTCGCGATCCTCGAGCCACAGCCGCTGTTCAACCCGTTCGAGCTCGGCGCGCGCGCGCGTAAGGCACCGGGCGGCGGCTACGTGCTCACCGGGATCAAGGCGCTGGTCCCGCGAGCGGTCGACGCCGAGGTGTTCATCGTCGCCGCCCGGCTCGAGGACCGTGGACCGGCGCTGTTCATCGCCGAGTCCAAGACCGCCGGCATCAGCATCGACCCGGACCCGGGGATGGGGATCCGCGCCGCGGCGACCGGCCGGCTCATCCTCGAGGACGTGAAGCTGCCGGCGGGCGCGCTTCTGCGCGGCGAACCCGACCCCTACCGCGACTGCGTCCACCTCGGCCGCCTCGGCTGGTGCGCGCTCGCCGTCGGAACCTGCCAGGCGGTACTCGATTACGTGATCCCGTACGTCAATGAGCGAAAGGCGTTCGGCGAGCCGATCTCGACCCGCCAGGCGGTCGCCTTCACGGTCGCCGACATCGCGATCGAGCTCGACGGCCTGCGTCTCGCCACCTACCGCGCCGCCAGCCGCGTGGATCAGAGCATGAGCTGCGCCCGAGAGGTGACGCTCGCCCGCCGTCTCTGCGGCGAGCACGCGACGCGGATCGGCTCCGCCGGGGTCCAGCTGCTCGGCGGCCACGGATACGTCAAGGAGCACCCGGTGGAGCGCTGGTATCGCGACCTGCGCGCCGCGAGCATCCTCGAGGGAGCGGTCCTCGTCTGATGATCAACCTCGAGCTCCCCGAGAAATTCGACCACCTCGTGACGCAGGCGCACCACGTCGCCACCGAGATATTCCGCCCGAACTCGCGCAAGTACGACTCGGCCGAGCACTCCTATCCCAAGGAGCTCGACGTGCTCGCCGCGGTGATCGACGGCATGAACGAGGGCGGCGGGCTCGATGGCGCCGGCGCTGGCACCGTCGGCAACGGCTCGCGCGCCGGCGGCGCGACCAGCCCCGACCGCAACCGCAACGGGAGCAACATGGCGAGCCTGCTCGGGCTGATCGAGCTGTGCTGGGGCGACGTGGGACTGATGCTTACCATGCCCCGTCAGGGCCTCGGGCAGGCCGCGATCGCCGCCGTCGCGGACGAGCAGCAGCTCGCGCGCTTCGGCGGCAAGTGGGCGGCAATGGCGATCACCGAACCCGAGGCCGGCTCGGACTCGGCCGCGATCCGCACCACCGCGAGGCTCGACGGCGACGAGTACGTCCTGAACGGCGAGAAGATCTTCGTCACCTCGGGCGACCGCGCCGACCTCATCGTGGTGTGGGCCACGCTCGACCGCGACCAGGGCCGCGCCGCGATCAAGTCGTTCGTGGTCGAGCGCGACAACCCCGGCCTGAAGCTCGAGCGGCTCGAGCACAAGCTCGGGATTCGGGCCTCGGATACCGCGAACTTCAGGCTCGAGGGCTGCCGCGTGCCCAAGGAGAACCTTCTCGGCAGCCCCGAGATCGAACCCAGGCGGGGGTTCGCCGGGGTGATGCAGACGTTCGACAACACCCGCCCGTTCGTCGCCGGCATGGCGATCGGCGTGGCCCGCGCGTGCCTCGACCGCACCCGCGACCTGCTCGCCCGCGCGGGCGTCGAGATCGACTACGACCTCCCGCCGCACGCTCAGAGCGCGGCCGCCGCCGAGTTCATCGCGATGGAGGCCGACTGGGAGGCCGCCCGCCTGCTCACGCTGCGCGCCGCCTGGATGGCCGACAACCGCCGGCCCAACTCGCTCGAGGCCTCGATGGCCAAGGCCAAGGCCGGCCGCGCCGGCACCGACATCGCGCTCCGCTGCGTCGCGCTCGCGGGCGCGATCGGGTACGGCGAGCGCGAGCTGCTCGAGAAGTGGGCCCGCGACGTAAAGATCCTCGACATCTTCGAGGGCACGCAGCAGATCCAGCTGCTCGTGGTGGCCCGTCAGCTCCTGGGCAAGACCTCCTCCGAGCTGAAATAGCAGGACCCGGTCGGCGCATGCGCCGACCGGCGGCGGGGCGCATGCGCCCCGCCGGGCCGGGCTGCATGCAGCCCGGCCTTCCAAGTTCTTACCTCCTATCCCTGAGCGCGATGATGCCGTCCAGCACGCCCAGGTAGGCCGTGCGGTCCGGCCCGATCGCGATCCCGGCGTAGTTGTTGTTGTAGTTGAACGACCCCGTGCCGGCGAGGGCCTTGAACACCGTGCGCCCGGTGCGGAAGTCAAGCGCGGTCCAGTACCACGGATCGGTGCTGCCGGGCACCTTGGTGTACGTGTAGATCAGCCCGTTGGCGACGGACAGCTTCGAGACGACGGTCGGCGCGCGCGCGCGGCGGTTGATCCAGACCACGTGGCAGCCACGCCCGTCGCGGGTGATGTCGATGCGCTCGAACCCGGGCGCGGTCAGCTCGCCGCCGGCGATCGAGGTGGGGCCGGTGTAGCCGTAGTTGTTCTCGACGATCATCGAACGACCGACCGAGATCAGCGAGTTCTCGTCGGCGCTGGCGCCGCGCCCGAACACGGGAACGCGGCACACGGTCCGGCCCCACCTCGGGTGCACGGCCGTCCGGTAGACCATCACGTCCATGGGGTCGGCGTTGTCGGTGATGTTGACGTATCCACCCGGCATCACGGTCGGGGTGGTCCCGGTGCCGTCATCGACCTGCCCGGGCTTGCGCTCGAAGGTGTTCGGATACGCGACCTGCCAGGTGATCTTCGGCCGTCCGTTCGCGGCGGCGACGAAGCGATAGAGGCGGCGGTTCGTCGCGATGTACACGCCGCCCTGCTGGTCGGTCGCGAACGAGTTCTCGATCTCCCCGGTCGCGCCGCGCCCCAGGCGGACGATGCGGATCCGGCCGGTAGCGAAGTTCAGCGTCCCGACCACGCCGTCTGTCCGCGCCACGAACCACTCCAGACCGCGCGAGTTCGGGAGTGCCGAGGTGATCTGCTCGCCGACGCGCAGGACCCGGCTCAGGTCGTAGTCGCGAACGAGCCTGAAGCCGGGCGACCCGCCGCGTTCGGCGATCACATAGATGTGCCGGGTGGTGGTGGCGGTGATGACCCGATCGTGGTCGTCGAGATAGAAGTACCCGCCCCCGGTGAAGTCCTGGAAGACGTTGGTCGGGACGGTCTGGCGCGGCGGCAGGTCGAACGTGGCGAGCGTGACCAGCGTGCGCGGGTCGAACATGTACAGCCGCGGCCCGCCCAGCCCGACGCAGATCGACACCAGCCGTCCGCGCCGATCGAACGTGATCGAGCCGCAGTCGCCGATCGGGCTGAGCATCGCCGACAGCGTCTGCGTCGAGCGCCCGAGCGGGCCGCCGCGCGTGTAGGCGTCGGTCTGCCAGGCGTCGTCGTGGATCTCGGAGTCGCCGTTCGGCGCCATGAACGGGTTCCGGGGGGTGGGCGGAATGCCTCGAACCGGGCGGCGCACGGCGGGCGCGCCGATGAACGCCGGCGGCCGCGGGAACCCGGTCGACGGGATCGGAACCGCCGGAACCGCGATCACAATGCGGCCGCCTCGCGGCGCAGCACATCCCAGGCGCGGTGCACGTCGTCCGCGGTCGTGTGCATCTGCCCGACCGCGAGCCTCAGCACGTAGCGGCCGGCGAGCATCGCGTGGGAGATGAAGATCTCGCCGCTCGCGTTGACCCGCTCGAGCAGCGCCCGGTTGCGGTCGTCCTCGCCCTCGAGCCGGAAGCACACAACCGAGAAGTGGCGCGGCGCGCACATTTCCCACCCAGGCTCCGATCGCACCCACTGCTCGAACGACGCCGCGAGCTCCACCCCGCCGCGGATATGCGCCTGTAGGCCGTTGCGTCCGTAGCAGCGAAGCACGGCCCACAGCTTGAGCGCGCGGAAGCGCCGCCCGAGCGCGGGTCCGTACTCGCTCAGGCTGAGCGCGTCCTCGGCGTCCGGGGTGCGCAGGTACTCGGGGATCAGGCTGAACGCGTTGCGGAAGTCCTCGGGCCGGCGCGTCCACAAAAGCGAGCAGTCCATCGTGGTCAGCATCCACTTGTGGGCGTTGACGATGAGCGAGTCGGCTCGGTCCACGCCGGCGAACGCCCACCGGTGCTCGGGACACACCATGGCCGCGCCGGCATAGGCCGCGTCGACGTGGAGCCAGGGGCCGGCGAGTTCACGGCCGCCGGCGTGTTCACCGCCTCTCGCGCGGTCACACGCATCCGCGATCACCGGAACCGCATCGACGGCGGTCGACGCAGTCGTACCGACGGTAGCCACGATAACGGCGGCCTCGGACAGAACGTCATCGAGCCCCTCCGTGCGCATCCGGAACTGTTCGTCGCACGGGACCTTGTGCAGACGCATCCCCAGCATGCGCGCGGCCTTGTCGACCGAAGAGTGCGCCTGCTCCGAGCAAACCACGAGGTCGCGGCCGGTCGCCTCGCGCGCGGCGATGATCGCGGTCAGCGTGGACGTCGACGCGCTGTCCTCGATGTGCCCGTGCCAGCCTGGCGGCAGGCCGAGCAGGTCCGCGACCCAGTCGAGCACCACTCCCTCGAGCTCAGTCGCCGCGGGCGCGGTACGCCACAGGATCGCGATCGAGTTGAGCGCGGCGGCGAGCAGCTCCGCGAGGATCGCCGGCTCGGCCGAGCTGGTGGCGAAGTAGGCAAAGTAGCGTGGGTGCTGCCAGTGCGTGATTCCGGGGAGCAGCACCTCGTCGAGATCCGAGAGGATGTTTGAGAACGGCTCGGGCTCCTCGGGCGCGGTGGTGGGCAGCCGCCGGCGGATCTCGCCCGGCGCGACCTGCGCGAGCACCGGGAGCTCGCCGACGCGCTCCAGGTAGCGGGCCGCCCACTCCAGGGCGGCGGCGCCGTCCGTTCGTAGATCGGTGCACGACCGCGAGCTCGTGGCCGACATCGCCTATTCCACGACCTTGAACTCGATGCCGGCGTTGCGCAGGCGCGCGAGCAGGGCATCGCCCATCGCGACCGCCGGCGTCAGCTGCCCGGCGCGCTCGGGCAGCTCGTCATGCGCGAGGCAGAGCGCCGACTCCGCGAGCATCTTCGACGTCTCGCCGTAGCCCGGATCGCCGCCCGAGATCTCCGTGACGAGGCGGGTGCCGTCGGCGCGCGCGACCATCCGCACCCGAAACCACCCCTTTGCCCGCTGCTCCGGCGACGGCCCCTCCCCTGGGTCCTTGAGTCTCGCCAACAGATCGCGCGCCGGCGCCAGCTGGGCCAGTGCGACAAAGCCCGCTCCGGCAGCGATGATCCCCGCCATGACCGGGAGCGGGCCCGCCACCAGGTAGTGGCTGTAGCTGAACTCCGGGCCGTAGCGGTCGAGCGCGCGCGCGGAGCGCAGCACGGTCTGCGGATCGATGGTGGGGAACGGAACGACCCACCCGCCGGCGTCGCTTCGCTCGTGCGGCTTGCCGCGGACGCCCCGGACCCGCCGCCCCGCGGGCCGGAGCTCTCGGTTGCGGCGCTCGGCCGCCACCCGCTGGGCCTGCCGGAGCCGGCCCACGATTTCAAGCGCCGAGTGGTACGTGCCGCCGGAGAAGGTTCCGCGCGCGCGGACGAATCCCTCGAGCGCGATCGGAACGCCCTCGGGGAGCCGCTCGACGGTGAACAGCGCGCCGAGGTCGTACGGGATCGAGTCGAATCCGCAGGAATGGACGATCCGGGCGCCCGAACGCTCGGCCTGCTCGTGGTAGCGCAGCCACATCAGATCGACGAACTCGGGCTCGCCGGTCAGATCGACGTAATCGGTTCCGGCGGCCGCGCACGCGGCGACGAGCGGCTCGCCGTGGAGAATGTAGGGGCCGGCGGTCGTGATCACGACCCTGGTCGACTCGGCGAGATTGCGGATCGCGGCGGCGTCGCTTGTGTCTGCCTCGAGCAGGGGGAGCTCTGCGCAGCGCGCGTTGATCGCCGCCAGCCGGCCGCGCACGGCCTCGAGCTTCTCGCGGTTGCGCCCCGCCAGCGCCCAGCGCGTGGTCTCGGGGGCGTGGGCAGCGAGGTACTCCGCGGTCAGCCCGCCGGTGAAGCCAGTGGCGCCGAACACGACGATGTCGTGCTGCCGGTCAGCCGTGGTCACCGCCGATCTCCTTGGCCCGGGCGAGCGCCTCGTCGAGCGGGACTCCGGCCTTCGCCGCGACCCAGCACGCGACCGGGGCCGCCACCCGCTCCGACGCATGCGCCGCCTCCCCCGACAGGTCGAGAAGCTTCTTGAACTCGTCGGTCGTTGGCGGCGCGGTGCCGAGCCTCTCGGCATAGGCGGCCAGCCATTCCCTTGCGTTCATGGATGAAGTTCTGCGTTCGTCGGACATGCGTCGGCGGACTCTATCTGCTGACGTTGCGATTGACCGCCTCGCCCCGGTGATCGAGGGAGCGTGGGCAATAACTACGGCTATGTCATAGATATTGCCCACGCTGGAAGGGTTGGCGCGGTTCGCCGGGCGCGGCCGCGGTCCCGCTGACATGATCCAGCGCTCGCAATACGCCAAACCAACGAAAGGCAACTAGATATGAAGGTTCTCGAGGACAAGGTGGCGATCGTCACCGGCTCGGCGCGTGGGATCGGCCGGGCGACGGCGGAGCTGCTCGCCGAGCATGGCGCAAGGGTCCTGATCAACGATCTCGACGGCGACGTCGCCGAACAGACCGCATCGGAGATCTCGAGCGACACGCTCGTGTTCGCCGGGGACCTAACGCAGCCCGGCGTCCCCGACCGGCTCGTGCAGCACGTGATCGACGAGTGGGGCAAGGTCGACATCCTCGTCAACAACGCCGGCTATACCCTCGACGCGCCGATCCACAAGATGAGCGACGAGTGGTTTCAGAAGATGATCGACATCCACTCGGTCGTCCCGTTCCGGATGTGTCGCGCGGTCGCCCCGCACATGCGCGAGCCCGCCAAGAGCGAGCGCGAGGAGGGCCGCGAGGTGTTCCGCAAGATCGTGAACGTGACCTCGATATCAGGGACCATGGGCAACGCGGGCCAGGCGAACTACTCCTCGGGCAAGGCCGCCGTCGTCGGCCTCACCAAGACGCTCGCCAAGGAGTGGGGCCAGTTCAAGATCAACGTCAACGCGGTCGCGTTCGGGTTCATCGAGACGCGCTTGACCGCCGTCAAGGACGAGCACAACGTGGCTGAGATCGGCGGCGAGCGGGTCCAGCTCGGTATCCCCGAGCAGCTGCGGGCGATGGGCGCGATGGTGATCCCGCTCGGCCGCCCCGGTGTTCCCCGCGAAGCCGCCGGCGGCGTGTTCTTCCTCTGCTCACCGTGGTCGAACTACGTCCACGGCCAGGTTCTGGGCGTGACCGGCGGTCAGTTTGGAGGCATGACCTCGTAGGGAGGTCTCGCGCGGCTACCGCCCGCTGTCCCGAGCGGCGCGGACGAACCAATCGAACACCGCCTGGAAGCGGGGATCGATCCGCCGTTCCTCCTGGAGCTCCCACTGGACGCCCAGCACGGGCTGCCCATCCAGCTCGATCGCCTCGACGACGCCATCGGGGGCGACAGCGGTTGGCCGCAACCCCTCGCCCAAGTGGTCGAGCGCTTGATGGTGGAACGAGTTGACCGTGACCTCGGTGGTTCCGAGTGCCGAGGCGAGGATGCTCGGTTCCGAGATCACGATCTCGTGGCGGGGATGGGCCGGGATCGGCTCGCCGTTCATGGCGGAGGCCTCCATCAGCTTCCACGCTCCCCACCCCGGGTCGGAGGGATGCTCCCGCCAGCGCTCGGCGAGCCGCAGGTCCTGAACGAGCGTCCCTCCGAGGGCGACGTTGAGCACCTGCATCCCTCGGCACACCCCCAGGACCGGCAGGCCGCGCTCGAGCGCTGCCGGCGCCAGCGCGAGCTCGACGTCGTCCCGTTGCGGCTCGGTCGGCGCCAGCAGCGGGTCGGGACGTTGCCCATAGCGGGCCGGGTCGACGTCGCGCCCGGGCGCGAGCACGACGGCGTCCAGGAGTTCGAGCGCGGCGTCGATCCCTTCCGGGAGCTGGGCGAGCATCACCGGCATCGCGCCGGCCTCGAACAGGGGCCGTTGAATGCCGACGCCACCGTAGTCCCCGAAGTCGTGGAGGCTGGCCGACACGCCGATGAGGGGGCGTCGCATCAGGCCGGCACCAGCTGAGTGGCAGGGACGAGCGCCTCCTCGATCAGCTCGGTTAGCTCACGGAGCTGGATCCGCTCGGCGTTGCCCGAGGTCTTGATCGCATCCTCGTACATGGTCACGTCCTTCGGGCACGAGACGACGAACAGCTCGACGCCGGGGAGGCTGACCGCTTCGCGGATGCGGTTCTCCGACGGGCGTTCCTGCCCCGGCGTGTCCGGGATCCAGATGCGCCCGCCGCCGGCTCCGCAGCAGAACGAGTTGTCGCGGTTGCGTGGCATCTCGACGAGCGTGCAACCGAGCAGCTCGAGGATCCGCCGCGGATCGTCGTATTCGCCGTTGAACCGGCCGAGGTGGCAGGGGTCGTGGTAAGTGACCCGGTAGGAGAGCCGGCCCTTGACGTCCAGGCGCCCTGACTCGATCAGCTCCCGCAACAACGTGGCGTGGTGCGCGACCGTCCAGCTGGCGCCCAACTCGGGATACTCGTTGCGCAACGTGTTCAGGGAATGTGGGTCGCTGGTGACGATCCGGTTGAACTCGCATTTCTCGATGGTCGCGATGTTCTGCTCCGCCAAGGACTCGAATAGCCCCTCCTCGCCGATCCGGCGGACGTCGTTGCCCGAGTTGCGCTCTCCGTCGTAGAGGATCCCGAAGTCCACCCCCGCCTCCTGGAACAGGCGCGCGAGCGCGCGCGTGACCTTTTGTGAGCGGGGGTCGAACGAGGCGTAGTCGCCGACGAACCAGAGCACGTCGACCGGCTCCTTGCGCGCGTCCTTGACCTGGAACTCGAGCTCCTGGGTCCAGCGCCCGCGCTTGCGTCGGTTCTCGCCGAACGAGTTGCCGGACTTGTGGATCACCTGCAGGACCGACTGGAGGTTGGCGTCGAGCTCGCCCTCCTCGACCAGCCGGCGCCGCAGCTGGTTGATGATCGGCGCCTGCTCGATCCCCACCGGGCACGCCTCCACGCAGGCGTTGCACTGCATGCACGACCACACGGTCTCGGTCCGTACCCCGTCGTCTCCGATCACGGTCGCGGTGAAACCGTCCCCGTTTGCCTGTCCGTTGATGAGGCCGCCGAGCACCCCGCCGATCCCGCCGGCGGCGAAGGCGTGGTTGGCCTGCTCGCGCAGCTCGAGGATCACGTCACGCGGCGACAGCGGCCGCCCGGTGGCGTTCGCGGGACAAGCCTCGTGGCACTTGCCGCACTTCGTGCAGGCATCGAGGTTCAGCAAGTGCAGCGGGCTAAAGTCGCTCAGCGCGCCGTAGCCCGCGGGCTGATCGGCGCGCTCGGGCGGGATCGCGCGCAGGCGCTTGCCCGCCAGCCGATCGCGCAGCGACAGGCTCAGGTAGCTCGTGAGCATGTGCGCCGCCTTGGTGTACGGGATGCTCGCCACGAACGCGATCGCTAGCAGGCCGTGAAACCACCACAGTCCATGGCGAAGCCCAGCCAGAGTGTCATGGCTCAGGCCGCCTATGAGTTGCGCCGCGACCCAACCTCCGAACTGCGTGGCGCTGTACCCGGGGTGGTCCATCGCGATCCGCACGCCCTCGAGCAGGAAGCCGGTCAGCGCGATGACCAGCAGGATCACCACGAACGCCCAGTCCCCGACCTCGTACACGCGCCGGTCGAACTGAGGGTCGTCCGAGGCCCGATCGGGCCTCGCGTAGTCGAGCTTGCGCGGGCGGATCACCGCCCGGCGCACCATCATCACCAGCACCCCGGCGATCAGGACCGTCCCCAGGACGTTCAGCGTCTCCTTGTAGGCGAGGTAGAAGTTGCCGTGGAAGTAGTTCCAGCCGAACACGGGATCGGTGAAGTCGGTGTTGAAGCCGAGGACCACGGTGCCGGCGAACAGCACGATGAAGCCGTAGAAGATCCCGCGATGCGCCCACCCCGCGAGATGGTCCCGGCGGGCGATGGTGGCGTGCGAGAACAGCGTCCGAAGTCCGGTGACGAGTCGACCCGGTACCTCGCTCCAGGGAACCGGCGGCCACGGGCCCCCGTGACCGCGGCGCCACTTCACGATCGGGCGCGCGACCCCGTACAGGAACACCAGCACCGATAGGACGGCCGAGAGGTACCAGAGGACCTTCAGCGGCGTGGTGAAGTGCCAGAAGACCGGCCGCGACTTGGTTGCCGCCAGGAGGAACACGCCGTCAGTGGTGATCGCTGCGGGCCACGGCCGTCAGGAGTGATCGGCGCGAGGCACTATCCGAGCGCCTGCTCCAGCTCGTCGGCGACCTCGAACAGATCCGCCACCGCGCCATAGTGCGCGACGCTGAAGATCGGCGCCTCGGGATCGGTGTTGACCGCGATGATCGTGTCGGCGTTTCGCATCCCGGCGAGGTGCTGGACCGCACCCGAGATCCCGAGCGCCAGGTACACGCGCGGCTTGACCGTCTTGCCGGACTGGCCCACCTGCCGGGCGCTCGGCATCCAACCGGCATCGACCAGCGGCCGCGAGACGCTGAGGGTGGCGCCGAGGCGCTCGGCGAGCTGCTCGAACCGCGGGATGTCGTCCTTGTCCTCTACGCCGCGTCCGATCGAGAGCAGGAACTCGGCCTTGGTGATGTCGACGTCGCCGGCGGTGACCTCGACGAACTCGACGTGCTCGGCGCGGGCCACGTTGTCGAGGGTTGCCTCCACCGCTCGGACCGGTACCGATCCATCGCCGGGGGCGGCGGGGGAGAAGAGCCCCGGGCGCACGGTGAGCAGCGTGCACTCCTTTCCCGGAAACTCGAGCTCCGAGTGCAGCTTGTCGCCGTAGGCCCCGCGGACTGCTCGCGGCCCGTCCGCCCACGAGACTGCGGTGACGTCCGTGGCGAACCCGAGGGCTCGGTGGGCTGCGGTGGCCGGCGCGAAGCCGAGCGAGTCGATCGTGTGACCCGCCAGGACCAGCGTCGGCTGCTCTGAATCGATCAGCGCCTCGAGCGCCTTTTGCCACACGTGGGCCTCGAAGTGCGGTTGTGGCGCGGTCACCGTCAGCACCTCGTCGACGCCCTCGGCCCCGAGCTGCGGGCCGAACTGCTCGGCGTCGGCGCCGATGATGGCGACCTCCAGGCGCCCGCCGGCCGCCTCGGCGACCTCCCGGGCGGCGGTCACGAGCTCGAGCGAGACCTCCCTGAGCTCCCCTCGCCGGGACTCGGCTAGGACCAGAACGCCGCTCATCCGCTCATCCGCTCCTGGACGATCTCCACTATCCGGGCCGCGACCGCCGCGGGCGACCCGTTCAGCATCTCCGCCCCCTCGCCGGCCTCGGGCGGCTTGAGCGCCACCGCGCGCCACCCGGCCGCCTGCGCGACGGCGTCCTCGTCGAGCCCGAGGTCACCCAGGCCGCTGACCTGCAACGGCTTCTCGCGCGCCTGCTTGATCGCCCGCAGGGTGGCGTAGCGCGGTTCGTTGATCCCGGTCTGGATGGTGAGCAGCGCCGGCGCCTTGATCCGCAGCACCTCGACGAGCCCGCCCTCGAGCTCGCGCTCGACGGTGGCCGTGGCCTGGGCAGCGTCGTAATCCAGGCCCTTCACCACGGCCACGTGCGGCAGATCGAGATATCCGGCCAGCGCCACGCCGGTGGCGCCGTTTACGGCGTCGGACGACTGGACGCCGCAAAGCACGAGATCGGGCGATTCGCGCCCCACCGCCGCCGCCAGCACCCGCGCGACGGCCAACGCGTCGGCATTCTGCAAGGACTCATCCCAGATACGTAGAGCGCGATCCGCGCCCTTGGCCAGGCAGCTGAGCAGCCCCTCCTCCGCCTCCTCGTCGCCCACTGTGACGACCACCACCTCGTGACCGTCACCGCCCGCGTTCTCGCGTATCTGAAGCGCCGCCTCCACAGAGAAGGTGTCCCACTCGTTGAGGTCCCACTCCAGGAAGTCGGGATCGACTCCCGAGCCATCGTCGAGCAGCTCGAACTCCTCGTCGAGCGCGGCCACCTGCTTGACCGGCACCACGATCTTCATGCGCTCACCTCGTTGCGGCGATCGCCACGGCCGAGCACAGCGACGAGCGTCCCGCCATCCCGGCGGCTACGCGAGCGCCACATCAGCCGTGTTGCGGAGCTGTTGCAGGTAATCGTCGTTGCTGACCTCACCCCAGAGGCGCCGCTCACGGATGAACGGCAAGGGCATCTCGGGATGGGGCGAGTCGATCTCGCGGGCCAGGCGGTGGCCATCGAAGACCGAGTCCACGATCATCCGCGGCGCCGAGGCGTCGCCGATCACGTACAGCCCCTCGATCCCCTCGGACCCGAGCCGATCCTTGTCGGCTTTGAGCTCGCGGTACAGCTCGTCGTCGGAGATCCGGGCGGTGCACAAAACCACCGTGTCGACCTCGAACTGCTCCTTGTGCGCCGGATTCCACACGTCGTAGGCGTGGACCACGCCCGGCTCGATCTTGTCGACCATCGTGTAGGTGTGGATGTGGACGCCGAGGCGATCCAGGTCGCGGTGCAGCATGGGCGCCTCGAGCGTGTAATCCATGTAGTTCGCGATCTCGGCCGCCTGCGTGACGAGCGTGACGTCGTGGCCCTCGCCAGCCAGCTTCTGAGCGACCGACACGCCCATGAAGTACGCCTCGTTCTCGAGCACCAGCACGCGCTGGCCGACCCGCTTGGCTTCGGAGACCACCTGGTCGGGCGTCAACTGCCAATCGAGCGTCGCGTCGGCGCCCGGGATCGGCGCGTGTGTGGCGGCGTTCATCCCGTCGGTGGCGAAGTGACATCCGGTCGCCACGATCACGATTTCGGCGCCGTACTCGAGCACCTGCTCGGTGCTCAGGCGCGAGCCCGTGTGCACCTCGACGTTCTTCAGTTTGTCGAGCTGGATCTGGCGGTAGTTGACGATCCGCTTCCACTCGCCCAGTCCGCGCGCGCTGCCGCGGAACAGGTTCTCCTTGCCGTCGGAGTGGCCGAGCTGCGAGATCCAGTTCACGCAGCCGCCGATCTCCTTCTCGGCCTCGACCAGGTGCACCGCGGACATCTGGCGCTTGCCGAGAACCATCGCGCACTCCATGCCAGCCGGGCCGGCGCCGATCACCAGCACGCTCTTCTCGCGATTGGCGGCCGGGTGGAACTTCTCCGGGTGCCAGCCGCGGCGGTATTCCTCTCCCGCGGTCGCGTTCTGCGTGCAGACCATCGGCGGGCCGCCGATCTCCCAGCGCGAGATGCACTGGTTGCAGCCGATGCACTCGCGGATGTCCTCCGGCCGACCCTCCTCGATCTTCTTGGGCAGGAACGGATCGGAGATCGAGGGGCGTGCGGCGCCGATGATGTCGAACTGGCCCGACTTGATGATCGCCACCATCGTGTCGGGGTTGGTGACCCGGCCAACGCCGACGACCGGCTTGTTGGTGTGATTGCCCGCCTTGACCTGGCCGGTGAAGGGCTTCTCGTGGTTCTCCTCGAAGAAGCGCGAGGGCCCGGCGTTCTGGCCCCACTCGGCGATGTCCCCGACGGTCAGGTCCCAAAGGTCGACGAGGTCGTCGCAGTACTCGACGAACCGCACCCCGTCCTCGCCCACCTGGATCGAGATCGGTCCCAGGAGGTGGTCGACCGCGAACCGGGACGCGATCGCGCAGTCGTCGCCAACGGCCTCGCGCACCTTGTACAGCGACTCGCGCCAGAAACGGGCTCGGTTCTCGAAGGAGCCGCCGTACTCGTCCGAGCGTCGGTTATAGAACGGTGAGAGGAACTGGAACGGGAGGTAGGCGTGGGCGCCGTAGACGTAGACGATGTCGAACCCGGCCTCACGCGCCCGGATGGCGGCGTCGACGTACATCTGCTGGACGGTCTCGATGTCGTCCTTGTCCATGTAGCGCGGAAAGATGTTGAGCTCGAAGTCCGAGGCGATCTGGGACGGTCCGCGCGGAGTGGCGCGCGATTCCATGCACGGGGCATGCGGACCCCCGTACCAGAGCTCGATCCCCGCGAGCGCTCCGAACTGGTGCAGGCGGTCGGTCATCGCCGCGAGGTTGCGGACGTCGCCGTCGTCCCAGATGCGGGCCGAGACCCGCGAGGTGTCGTCGGACTCGGGATGGATCGAGCAGTACTCCGTGCAGCACGCTCCCCACCCGCCCTCGGCCTTCATCCCCCGGTGGTGGGCCTGCATTCCCGGCTTCTCCGAGCCCGCGCCGATGCAGTGGGGCACCTGGTAGAAGCGATTCTTGAGCGTCTTCGGGCCGATCTGAATCGGTTCGAAGAGGATGTCGTACTTGGGGTCGCGCGCCACGGGGGTCTCTCCTTCCCTCTCGTTTCGGCAATGAACAAATAGGTTCAGCGGTACAGCGGTAGTTCTAGCGGGTTTGCTGCCCAGTGTCCACCGCGGCGGGCTGCGCTGTATCGAGGTTCGGTTGACTCCGAGCGCCCCGCCCGTTACAAGCTCGATTGATGCACACCGCCGTCGAGTTGTCCAGCCCCACGTTCGGGATCCGGGTAGGCGGCCGCCCCGGGACCCTGTCGGATGTCCTGCCGGACTTCGTCGAGCAGGATCGGGTCGGCGTCGTCGTTCGGCACCCGTGCGGGGCGGTCGGGGCGAGCGCCCTGATCCTGGCCGCGGTCACGGCGTTCTACGACGTTCAGCGCTCCAAGTCCGGGGAGTTCTTCATCTACCCGGACTACTTCTTGTTCCACGTCGGTACCCCTCTCGGCGACCACGGGATGCTCGACATCTGGCCCTCGCACAAGGAGGTCGTCGTCGCCGACGAACCTGAGGAGTTGCTGCGCGCGATCAACGACCGGGGGATCACCCGCCTGCTCGTTGAAGATCGCCCCGCTATCGGCTCGGAGTCCGCGTTCGAGCGCGAGTCATTGGCCAGCGCTCGCAACCGCATCGTGAGCGCGCTGGCGTACTCTCCGAGCGGGCGGGTCGCGGATGCGGATGTGCTCCTCGCCGGAAACGATGTGACCGAGTCCTACGTGGCGGCGGTCCTGGAGCGGTCGACGGAGGTCGCGCCGGAGGTCAGGGAGGAGATCGCGCTCGGCCGGCGCGCGCTCCGCGAGGACGGCGTTCCGGTCGAGTCCTACCGCCGCCTCACGCTGACCGACGCCCTGGCGCGGCTGTGAGGGCGATCGTGCCGGCGTCTGCTCCGGACGCGCGGGTCCGGTGCCGACGCGTCGCCGGCCGTGAGCCGGCTATCCGTCGGGGGCGATCCAGACCAGGCAGTTGGCGTCCCGCCGGACCGCTCTGGCCGCCGCGCGGAAGCGCAGCCGGTTCGTCAAGCGCCGATCGGGGCCGAACACGAGTAGGCCTGCCTCGCGCTCGGCCGCCAGCTCGAGCAGCGCCTTGACCGGGCGCCGGCTCGAGATCCGCAGAAGCTCTGTGGCGATCCCGAGGGCCGCCGCCCTTGACGCCGTCGCTCGGAGCTCATCGAGGGCCTCTTCGTGCGGTAGCGTGGCGTACTCGGGTGCCAGGATCAGCGTCGTCGGGTACGCCGGCAGCGTGATCATGTTGGCCACGATCAGCGCGACCCCAGCCTCGAGCGCGCTCTCCATGGCTACGCGCTCGGCGGTCGGATCGACTCGCACCGCCAGCGTCCCGAGCACCACCGGACGGGCCCGCCCGCGTACCGTGGCCGGCAGCGTGGCGCTGTCGCGAGGGCGATCGAGTATCTGGGACATCGCCTTGGTGCGATTCTACGCTCGGCGCCGCACCCTATTTGGGCGAATATTCGAATTGACCGCCGTTGTACAAACTGGTATACCGTTGCGCGCCGGCGGACCAACCGCCGGACGCGAGCTCTTGGAGCGCACGGTGAGGGTTCTAGACGCAAGTTGACCGGGTCCCCTGCCCTTGATAAAAATGCGCCAGCTTTGCATCAATTTGCCCAACTGAGGAGAGGAATTGGGCCATGGCCACAGCAGTTGTCGAAGAGCGCCAACTCCTGAAGTCGCTTCGTTGGTGGGACGGGTTCACGATTGCTCTGGCGAATCCCGGCTTCCTGCTTGCGTCGCTGCTGGGCGCTTACGGCGCCCTCGGCGTGATCGGCGCGACCGTGCTGTGGGGGATCGCGGCCCTGGTCGCACTGCTCTCGGTGTGGATCTACTCCGAGCCGGCGATGATGTTCCCGGGCCGCTCGGGCGGGATCTCGCTGTACGCCAACGAGGGGTGGCGCAGGTACACCACGCTGGTCGGCCCGGTGGCCACCTTCGGCTACTGGATCGGCTGGTCGGTGGTCCTCTCGATCTTCGGCAACATCGTCGGCTCGCTGATCCAGGAGCAATGGTTCTCGAGCTCGACCTGGACCGTCTACGACGGCGTCGTGCACCTGCAGCTGTTCAACTTCATCGGCATCGGTTGTATCGCGGTCGTGTGGGCGTTCAACATCTTCGGGGTGCGACCGTTTGCGTGGTTCACGTACGTCACCGGGGTGCTGATGATGATCCCCCTGTGCGTCCTCATGTTCGGGCCCTGGTTCGGCCACTGGCACTCCTCGAACGTCCACTGGGCGCTCGCCAGCCACCAGTGGGGCGGCGTGAAGGTCGCACTGGTGTGGCTGTTCATCATGGCCTGGTCGGCCGACGGAGTCGAGGTCTGCGCGACGTTCACGCCCGAGTACAAGTCCCGGCGCGACAGCACGATCGCCCTGCGCACGGCCGGATCGTTCTCGCTGCTCGTCTACATCCTGCTGCCGCTCGGCCTCGGCGGCTTCACCGGCGTGCCGGGCTCGGCGGCGATCCTCTCCTACTCACCGTACGTGCATGCCTTCAACACCATCATCGGCAAGGGCGCGACCGACTTCCTGCTCGTCTGCCTGATCCTCTCGCTGCTGCTGTCGATGGCGAGCTCGACGGCCGACGCGGGGCGGGCCCTGTACGGAATCTCGAAGGCAGGACTCACGATCAAGCAGCTGGGGCATCTCAACCGGTTCCACGTCCCCGGCCGGGCGATGACTGTCGACCTGTTCGTCAACACCTGCCTGATCCTGTTCATCTCGAGCAACCTAGCGATCCTGTACATGAGCAACATCGGCTACGTGCTCTGCCACGTGCTCGCGCTCAGCGGCTTCCTGCTCTTGCGCAAGGACCGGCCGAACTGGCCACGGCCGTTGAGAGTCAGCGCGTTCTGGGTCGCGATGGCCGGCGTGCTGATGGTCTACAACGCAGTGATCCTGGTCGTCGGCGCAGGCGCACCGAAACTGAACGGCTACGGGACCTGGACCGACTTCGCTATCGGGGTTGGGATCCTGGTCGCGTCCGTTGTGCTGTTCTTCTACCGGCGGATCGTCCAGGACAAGGAGCACATCCACTGGAACGAGCGAACCCCCGCGGTGCCAGAGGGAGCGGATCGCGAGGCGCTGATCCAAGCCGGCTGGACACCCGAGCCATCGGCCGCTGCGGTGCCGGTGGGAAGCTAGGAACGAAATGAAGAAGATACTCATCGGCTACGACGAATCTGACGTAGCCAAGCGCGCGCTCGAGCGTGCGGCCGAGCTCGCGAAGGCCTTCGATTCGGAGCTGATCGTCACGAGCGTGGCTCCGATCATGACCAACATCGGCCGTTCCGCGGGCCCGATCGATCCAACCGATCCCCCGGAGGCGCACATCGAGGAGCTCAAGCACGCCCGTACCTTTCTCGAGGGGCAGGGTCTAAAGGCCGACTATGCCCCCGCCATTGGACACCCGGCCGAAACCATCGCCCAGGTGGCCCAGGAGCGCGGCGCGGACCTCGTCGTCCTCGGCACCCATGAGCCGAGCGTCATCGGGCGTCTGTTCGGACAGAGCGTGAGCGAGTCGGTGGCGCACAAGGTGCACTGCGACGTCCTGATCGTGCACTGACGAGCACATCGGGCGCGATTCGCGCCGGAGCGTGGGCAATATCTATGACATAGCCATAGGTATTGCCCACGCTCGTGCGACCGCGCGCAGCCGACGGCGAACCCGGTAAGCGACAAGCGCGGGCTAGTCCGCCTTGATGGTCCAGGTGGGGACCTTCTCGCTGAGCGCCTTCCGATAGCGCGAGCGATAGAAGGGACGTCCGAACATGGACCACGAGGCGAGCAGCAAGGCTACGGCGATCAACGCGCTGAATGCCTTGCCGACGATGAAAAACAGGATGACCGCGACCAGGAGCAGGAGGCCCGAGAGAATCGGGAAGAGGCGGTAACGCACCTGCGTGCGCCGGATCGCGGCGTACTCCTCGAGCGGGATCTTGCGCGTGTCGAACCTGCGGCCACAGCCCTCGCACCGCCACTGCTCGCCGTACTTCAGGTCACGACGCTGGTCGCATTCGCAGGTGACCGTGATGAGCGGTCCTTTTCGGACCGCTCGGGGAAGCTCGGCCTCGGTAGACGCCATCGCCGTGTCAGTGTAACTGCCGCGCCCCGAACTCAGATCACCGTCCGCCCACCGTCGACCAGCAGATTGTGGCCGGCCACCATGTCCGAGGCTCCCGAGGCCAGGAACAGCACCGCTCCGACGATCTCACTCGGCTGGCCCACACGGCCAGCGGGAATCGCCTCCATGATCCAGTCGCGGTACTCGGGCTGGTCGAGGAACGGGGCGATCATCGGCGTCGCGAAGTCACACGGAGCGACCGCGTTAACGTTTACGCCGTAGCGGATCCATTCTGCCCCGAGAGTCCGGGTCAGCTGCACGATTGCGCCCTTGCTGACGTTGTAGGCCACCTGCTCTGGCACCCCGAGGAAGCCGTCGGTGGAGGAGAAGTTGATGATCTTCCCCCGACCGCGGGCGAGCATCCCCCGTCCAAAGCGCTGACAGAGCAGGAACGTGCTGGTGACGTTCGTGCGCATCACTCCCTCCCACTCCTCGAGCCTGATTTCGACGGCGTCACCGCGTACGAACACCCCGGCGGCGTTGACGAGGATGTCGATCCGCTCGTGGCGGTCGAGGATGCGCTCGGCGAGGGCGCCGGCGGCGCCGGCCTCGGCCAGGTCCGCGAGCTCCAGCTCCGCGCTACCGCCGGCCGCGGTGATCTCCCCCACGACCCCCTCCCCGCGCTCACGGTCACGACCGGTCACGATCACCGTGGCGCCCGCGCCCGCGAGCCCCATTGCGCTCGCGGCCCCGAGTCCGCTGGTGGCGCCGGTGACGACGGCGGTCTGTCCGGCCAGGCCGAACAGGTCGTCGAGGTAGGTCATACGAGCACGGGCATCATCCGCTCGGCCACCAGCCGCAGCTGGTCCTTGATCGGCGGCACGCCGGCGATCGTCTGGCCGGAGAAGAACTCCACCAGCGGTGCGTCGGCGAGCGCCAGGACCACATGGTTGATCCCGGCCGGGATGATGTCGCGCTCGATCTGCTCGGCGCACTCCTCCGGCGTTCCCGCCACCGACAGCTTCTCGGCCTGCTCGGGGCTGAACATCTCGATCGCCTTGGCGACGTCGCCGGCCGCGAACGCGTCGAAGATCGGCTGCAGCTCGGCCTGATCGATGCCGTGGCGGGCGAGCTGCTCCGGCGGCATCGAGGGGATGTAGAACGCCACCAGGATCCGGGCGGCCCGCTTGGCCGCGGCCGAATCGTCGGAGACGACCGACACGATCCAGGCGCCGAGGTCGAGGTCCTCCCAGTTCCGTCCGGCGCGCTCGGCGCCCGCCTTGACGTGCTCGACCACGTAGTCGTACGCAGGACGCGAGTACGACAGGGCATGGTGCAAGCCATCGGCGATCTCACCAGCGACCTCGAACGACCGCGGACCCTTCATCCCGCCCATCTTCAGCGGAATGCGCTCCTGCACGGGCCGGGCGGCAGTGAACAACCCCGTGTACTTGAAGAAGTCACCCTCGAAATCGATCTTGCCGTCGTCGAGGAACGTGCGCATCACGTGCATCGCCTCGCGCAGCCGGGAGAGCGGGCGCCGCTTGGCCCAGTCCACGTGGTACTGCTCCATCATCACGAAGTTGCCGGTCGACACGACCGCCTCGGCGCGTCCTCCCGACAGCTCGTCGAGTGTCGCGAGCTGCTGACAGATGAGCGTCGGCTCGCGCAGGAAGACGTGCGTGACGTTCGGGCCGAAGCGGATGTTGCGCGTCTTGTCGGCCGCTGCCGAGAACAGGCACCACAGATCCTTGTGCCACGTCTCGTCGACCGAGTAGCACGCGTAGTAGCCGAGCTCGTCGGCAACCTTGATCATCTCGATCGAGTCCGCGAGGGAATAGTCGGGGAGCATGCAGTAGGAGAACCGCAGCCCTCCATTGGCACGAACTGACATTACCTTCCGGTCCTCCTCTAGTCAGGAACTGGGTTGCTCCGCTTCGAGCTCAGCGAGTAACGCCTCGCCCGAGATCACCGAGTCGGCGAAGTGTTGATGCATCCAGGCGAGGTGCTCCCAGCGGCTGTCGACGATGCGCCGGAAGTCCCAGTTCGGGATGTCCTGCTGCCGGACGTGCTTCCTCATCAGCGCCGGGTCGACCTCGAAGGTGTGCTCGAACCGGCTGACCACGACGTCCGTTACGCGCTCGGGTTGGGGCGGTCTCTGGGATGACAGTCTGAAGCCGAGCATGGTCATGCCTCCTCGTAGGCCTGGTCGAGCAGGTACTTGCCGGGGTTCATAATGTTGTTCGGATCGAGTCCGCGCTTGATCGTCTTCATCACCTCGAATCCACCTCCGAGCTCGGCCGGTACCAGGTCGACCTCACCCTCCCGGCACGATCCGTGACAGGCGGAGATCGAACCCCCGTGCGCGATGGACACCCGCGCGAGCTCGCGCTTGGCATCGACCCAGGCCGCCCAGGTTTCCTCGTCCCACTTCATTTCCCAGATCCCGATGTCGATTTCGGTCAGATAGTCACCCCACGGTTTGAACGCCCCGTTGGTGTAGGCGAACATCCCCCAGTCGTCGAACATGTCGAACCGCTCGCGCAGCTTGGCGGCAATCGCGTGCCACTCCTCGCGCACCGCCGGAAGCTCGGAGTAGGGGATCGACGCATCCTCGCAGTGCCAGCTCATCAACGCGACCTGACCATCGCGAGTGCGTCCGTGCTGGGGCGTCGCATAGCGGTCGTGGCGCGAGGCCCAGTCGCCCTGGGAAATCTCGTCTCCGAGATAGATGCCGCCGGACGCGTTGCCGATTCGCAGCAAGCGCTTGGCACCGACCCTGACCTCGTCCGCGTTGCCGTAGCAGGCACAGGCGATCACTCCCTTGATCGACTCGGGTTGGGGGATGTAGGCCTCATCGTCCCGGCGCAGGTAGGCGAGCTTCCATTCGTCGAACAGGACCACGCCGGCGAGCGTCGCCACGCCCGAGCGGGCTAGCTCTCCGGTGGCGCGCCAGGCGTCCATGTAATCCCCGTAGGCGAAGAACGCGGAGAACTCAGCCTCGGGTCGTGGCACCAGCTCGAGCGTCGCCTCGGTGACGATCCCGAGAGTCCCCTGGTGGCCCATGAACAGATGCTTGAGCTGGTAGCCGCTCGAGGACTTGCGCACGGTCCGGCCCCCGCCGTCCCCGACCCTGACGATTTCGCCGGTGGGAAGCACGATCTCGAACGAGATGACCAGGTCCCGGGTATGACCGTAGCGCGCACCAATCAGGGACCACCCGCTCGTTCCGATACGTCCCCCGACCAGCGAGCACGGGTACGACGCCGGATTGTCCGGGTAGATGTAGCCGTGCTTGCGCAGCTCCTCGTTGAGCATGAGCATGTTGATCCCCGGACCGACGGTCACCGTGCGGTTCCCGTGGTCGAGGTCGAGGATCTGGTTCATCAGCTTGACGTCGACCACGATGCCGTGACGCAGCGGAACCGCGCCATCTGTCAGTCCCGTTCCTCCCGCCCGAGGTACCACCGGGATCCGGTGCCGGTTGGCCACCTTTACCACTTCGGAGACCTGGTGCGGGGACGTCGGCAGCACCACTGCGGAGGGAACGTGGTCCTCCCACTTGTGGACGGGAAACGGGGCTGGCACTCGGGCCCGGTTGAACGTCGCCGAGCGGCCGGTGAAGACGTGATCGGGCCCGCAGATCGCGGTCAGCTCGTCGACCACGCCGTCAAGGAGTGCGATCGCCATCTCACACCTCGAATCCCGCGGCCTCGGCAACGAGCTCGAAGATGTCGTACACCTCGATGCCCTGTGACTCTCCCTGCTCGGTCAATGGTCGCTCCGACCATGGGCAGGCCGATACCAGCGTGTCGACCCCGTCGAGCTCCCTGACCTTGGCGACGCGCCGGCGGCTGATCTCGGCGGTCAGCTCGGGCTTTTCGACCGCAAGGTTTGAGCCTGCGCCCGAGCAGTAGGACCACTGGGTGACGTGGTCGATGTCGACGAAGGTCAGGCCGGGGATCGCGCGGAGGATCGCGCGAGGAGACTGCCACACGCCCATGCGTTTATTCAGACGGCATGGGTCGTGGTAGGTGACCGTGCGTTCTACCGGGGTGGTCAACCGGAGCTGGCCTTCCCGGATCTGCTCGGCAATCAGGTCAACGGCCAGCACGATCTCGAACTCGTCGAAGCTCGCGTCGAGCGAGGGGTAGTTCTCGATGATCGTGATGTAGTCGTGCGGGTCCAGGCAGATAACGCGCCTGGTCCCGGTCTTGCGCCAGTCGAGCATGTTGTGCTCGGCCATCTTGTGCGCGATCTCCACGTAGCCCGTCTCCCACATCGGACCGCCGCAGCACCACTGCTGATCCATCAGTCCGAACTCGACTCCGGCCGCGCGCAGAATCAGCGCCACCGCCCGCGGCACCGAGGGGCGCTTGAACGCAGCCTCGCAGTCGGCGAACAGGATGGTCTCGCCGCCGGTCGGGATGTCCAGGCCGGCGGCCCACGCCCGCACTTTGCTCCCCGACGTCTCCTTGGTCCAGCCGAGCACGGGTTCGTTGCCCCACCGGTTGGTCAGTTCCGCCCAGCGCTTCCAGTTCTTTTGATGAATTCCCTCCTTCACCGCGAGCGCGCGCGCCGCCTTGACGACATCGACGGTGCGCTGGCGGAAGCGATAGAAGTCGCCGGTGAACAGCGTGTTCGGGCACCGCAGCTCGCAGGCTCCGCACATCGTGCAGTGCACGTAATCCTCCGCCACGTCCTCGATCGAGAGATGGCCCTTCTCCATCGCCACGACGTTGGCGTGGAACGCGGTGGGTGTGTGCCGCTCGTCACGAGTGACCTGCATGACCGGACACACCTCGCGGCAGAACTTGTGTCCCGAGCTGAAACAGTTGTAGGCGACGTCGCGCCACTCCTCGACGAACGCTCTGACTGCGCCGTTGCCGTTTGCCCGGGCCTCGCTTAGGTCCTCGGACGCCGTTCTATCCGCCATCGAACTCCTCTCTCTCCTGGCCCCGACGAATCCATCCTACGACTTCGCCACCGTCAGGGCGTGTACACGCAGTTACATTGCCTCAGGTGAGGTCTCTCCCAGCCAGAGCCTGCGAAAGCTGGCTGCGCAACACGAACTTCTGGATCTTTCCGGTCGCCGTTCGCGGCAGCTCGGATTGGAACACGACCTCGCTCGGTGCCTTGAAGCCGGCCAAGCGGCTCCGGACGTGCTCGATGAGCTCCGCCTCCGATGCCTCGCCTCCGGGCACCAGGCGAACGAACGCGACCGGGCGCTCCCCGAACCGCCGGTCCGGGCGGGCCACGACCGCGACCTCGAGTACCGCCGGGTGGCTGGCGACCGCCTGCTCGACCTCCACCGAGGCGATGTTCTCGCCGCCCGAGATGATCACGTCCTTCAGCCGGTCGCGGAGCTCCACGTAGCCGTCCGGATGCATGACGCCGAGGTCGCCGGTGTGAAACCAACCGTCCGGCACAGCGGCCGCGGTCGCCTCGGGATCGTTGAATTAGCCGAGCATCAGGTCGTTGCCTCGCAGGACGATCTCTCCGACCGTCTCCCCATCGGCGGCGACGTCGGTGCCGTCCGGCTCTACCACCCGCACGGGCTGAGCGATCACGTTGGCCACACCCTGTCGAGCCTTGAGTTGCGCGCGCCGCTCCGCCGGAAGCTCGTCCCACTCCGCCTTCCAGTCGCAGATCACCACCGGCCCGAAGCTCTCCGTGAGGCCGTACAGATGGGTGATCTCGATCCCGAGCGCGGCGAACCGCTCCAGCAGCGCTGGCGACGGTGGCGCTCCGCCGGTCGCGATTTGGATCGGGCGCTGTGGTCGGTGCGCCGCGGGGTGGCCGGCCAGATCGGTGAGGACCGTGGGAGCGGCGTTGAAGTGTGTGACCCCGGCCTCGTCGATCAGCCGCCAGATAGCCGCAGGGTCGGACCGCGGCAGGCACACGTGCTGGGCACCGGCCGCGGTCACCGCCCAGGTGAAGCACCAGCCGTTGCAGTGAAACATCGGCAGCGTCCACAGGAACACGCTGCCCGGTTCGAGACGGGCGTGAAAGGCCATCGCGAGCGCCTGCAGATAGGCGCCGCGGTGGTGGTACATCACTCCCTTCGGCCGCCCGGTGGTGCCGCTCGTGTAATTGATCGAAAGCAGATCGCGCTCGTCCGTGACGCTTCGCCAGACGAACGACGACCGCTCGATCAGTTGCTCGTGCGAGAGCCGCATGTTCAGCGCCACGAGCACCGCGCGCGCGAGCGGCACGCCGTAGTGGGCCTCCAGCATCAGGTGTGAGTTGGCCGCGATCACCGCGACCCTCCCGCCCGGCGCCACGCCGAGTCCTTCCAGCGCGCCCGCGAGACGGCCCGCTCGCTCCCGCAGCTCGCGGTACGTCAGCCGCAGCGCGCCGTCGACGACCGCGAGCCGGTCGCCCCGGACGATGGCCGAGCGCGCCAGGAACGACGTGGGGGTGAGCGGCTCGAATGAGAAGTCCGCGGCCGGCTGTGGGCTCGCGGACGGGTTACAGGGCAGCGACCCGGACCCAGGTGTTGGGTCGTCTACTCCCATTGGAGGTATGAGTGCAGCGGGAAGTGGTGGTGGTAGCCCGCGCGATGGTTGCGTAGGCGCAGCTCCTCGCGCTCGGCGCGCACGATCCACTCGTTCACGTCGGACTCGCCGGAGCCGTAGACGCATCCCGTTTGCTCGAACGTGATCGACGGACCCTCGCGCGAGGTGACGGTGGCCGTATCGACGACACCGAGCCGGCATCCGGTCCGCTCGCGAGGCTCGCGAATGCCCACTGCTCGGCGATAGCCGGCCGCTCATACGGGAACGACCATTCCGGTGAGGGCGCCTGCGCGAAATCCATGTGCACGTGCTGTGGGCCGAGGCTACTCGAGCGGCACCAGTCCCGGCGGAGCGAGCCCGGCCAGCGCACGGTCGACCCGGGCCGGCGGGCGCCCGCTGTCCTCTGCCCGCTCCTTGCGCGCCACCGCGCCCCGCACGACGCGCCCGCCGAGGTACTTCCACGGCTCCCCGGGCAGTCCACGAGGTGGGCTGCGTACGAGACCACACCTTGCCCACTCATCGTCGAGCCCGAGCGCGAGTGACGCGAGGATGCGGCCGCCGAGCACCGATGGTCCGACACCGTTGCCCGAGTAGCCCGCGCCGCAGACGAGGTCTGGACGGCCAAGTGCGAAGAAGAACGGCAGGCCGTCCACGCTGCGGTCGATGGGCCCGGCCCAGCTCGCTGCGATCGGCACGGCTTCGAACGAGGGGTAGATCGCTCGCACCTTGGACGCCAGCTGCGCCTCGATCGGCGAGGTCCCGTTGAAGGAGGCGAACCGCGCCCCGTAGGCGAGGCGCCCCCCGCCCTTGCCGAATGCGATCCGCCCGTCGCGGGTCGTGCGGTAGTAGTGCACCATCATCCGGGAGTCCGAGATGCTCACGCCATCGCGCCAGCCCGTGCGCTGGAGCTCCTCCAGGGCCGGTTCGGTGATCACGATGTCGCTGGCGACCACCACGAACGCACGGCGAAGCTCTCGCAACCTCGCCGACCAAGCATTCATCGCGATCACCACACGGTCGGCGATGACCCTTCCGGCGGGCGTCGTCACGACCATGGGCGCAGCGCGGCCGAGCGTCACCATCGGCGAGCCCTCGAACACCTCGACGCCCTTTTCGCGCGCCACACGCAGCAGTCCCCTGGCGAGCAGAGCCGGCTGCAGCGTGGCGGAGGTCGGCTCGAACACGCCGGCAACGTGTGCACGCGAGCCGCTGCGCGCCGCGAGCTCTTCGGGGTCGACGCTGAGGAAGGGTCGCTCGCCGTGGCGCTCTAGGGCGGCCACGGTGCGTTGCCACGCGCCGAGCTGGGTTTCGTTCGTCGCGGTCCACAGCCACCCGTCGCGGCGGTAGTGGGCGTCGATCTCGTGCTCCTCACAGAAGGCGCCGATCTCGTCGACGGCCGCAGCCGACGCGCGGCCCAGCCGCACGGCCTCGGCGCTGCCGCACGCTCGCTCGAGACCCACGAAGTGATGCCAGAAGCTCATCGCGAAGCCGCCGTTGCGTCCGCTGGCCCCCCCGCCGCAGATGTCCGCCTCGATCAATGCGACGTGCGCCGACGGCTCGCGCTCCTTGAGGCGGATCGCGGTCCAGAGCCCCGTGAAGCCGCCACCGACGATGCACACGTCCGCTCGGTGGGATCCCTCGAGCCGGGTGGGCTCGTCTTCCGCCCCTGCCCGGGCGAGCCACCAGCTTCGCAGGCGCGCGGGTGTCGGGGCCGCGGCGCTCAGTGCTCCGGCGGCTCCCAGCCCTCCAGCACGGATGGCTTCCAGTCCGTCCCCACGGTCGGTGAGTCCTCCACCCAGGGCCCGAGTTGGGGCTGCGGGAACTTGCAGTGGCGCTCCTTGAGCGCGATGCCGTACGAGTTGCCAACTTGCAGGTGCTTGATCAGCACCTTGCGCGCGATCTCGTTCTCGCGTCCTTCGGGGATCGGAAAATAGATCTTGAGGAACGAGTTGGAGTAGCGGTCGAACACCGCCGGGGTTCCCTCCTCTTCCAGCAGCTCGACGTCTTCCAGCCAGTTGAGATCGGGGCCGGGCGTCGCGGCCATCAGGTCGATGTCCTCGACCAGCGAGATGTCCTCCTGATAGGGAAAGCGGCGACCGGACAGGTACTCGGCATCGATGCTGATGATCTTCTGCGGTTCCGCGGGCGCGTGGTGGGTGTCGCTCATCGTGTCGCTCATCGTTACCTACCCACGAGTCTCGCCGGCGCGTTCGGCCTCGGGCGCCAAGTAGTCGATTGGATTCTCGATGTGGCGCTCGAGCAGCCGCTTGATTTCGTTTAGCGTCCGCTCCTCCGAGACGCCCGGAATGTAGTCCGTTCCCGCCAGCGGTACCCGCGCCATGGCCGCCGCCTCGACGGTCAGGGCGCACAGATCCTCGGGCTCCAGGCTGTGGACGTTGGTCTTGCCGCAAGCCCGCGCCAGCATCTGACACTCGAGCGTGAGCGAGTGCAGGAAGTTGTAGACGCGCTGCGCGGCGTCGTCGACGTGCAGACGCTTGCGCAGCGCCGGATCCTGCGTGGTGATCCCGACCGGGCAGCGGCCGGTGTGGCAGTGGTAGCACTGACCGGCCGGTACGCCGACCGTGCCTTCGTAGTCGGTGACGCCGGGGATCTCCTTGTTGCAGTTGAGCGCCATCAGCGCCGAGTGGCCGATCGCGATGGCGGTGGCGCCAAGCGCCAGGGCCTTGGCCACGTCCGCGCCGTTGCGGATGCCCCCGGCGACGACCAGATCGATCTCGTCCGCCATCCCCACGTCCTCGAGCGCCCGGCGGGCCTCGGGGATCGCAGCCATCAGCGGGATTCCGGTCTCCTCGGTGGCGATGTGCGGCCCGGCGCCGGTACTACCCTCGGCGCCATCTAGGTAGATGATGTCCGGACCGCACTTCGCGGCCATGCGCACGTCGTCGTAGACGCGCGCGGCGCCGAGCTTGAGCTGGATCGGGACCTCGTAGTTGGTCGCTTCGCGCACCTCCTGGATCTTTAGAGACAAATCATCGGGGCCTAGCCAATCTGGATGTCTCGCCGGCGAGCGCTGATCGATCCCGACCGGAAGCGAGCGCATCTCGGCGACTTGTTCGGTGACCTTCTGCCCCATGAGGTGACCGCCGAGCCCAACCTTGCATCCCTGTCCGATGAAGAACTCGACCCCGTCAGCGAGCATCAGGTGATGCGGGTTGAAGCCGTACCGGCTCTGGATCACCTGGTAGTACCACTTGGTCGAGAGGTCGCGCTCGGGCGGGATCATGCCGCCCTCTCCCGAGCAGGTCGCGCTCCCCGCCATCGAGGCGCCTTTCGCGAGGGCCATCTTGGCCTCCAGCGAAAGCGCTCCGAAGCTCATGCCCGTGATGTAGATCGGGATGTCGAGCTCCAGCGGCTTCTTGGCAAAGCGCGCGCCGAGCACGGTCTTGGTCACACACTTCTCGCGGTAGCCCTCGATGACAAATCGGGTGAGCGTTCCCGGCAGGAACATCAGCTCGTCCCAGTGGGGGATCTTCTTGAAGATCGAGAAGCCGCGCATGCGGTAGCGGCCCAGCTCGGCCTTGACGTGGATGTCGTCGATCACCTCGGGCGTAAAGATGCCGCTGCGGCCCAACCGGTTGCGAGCCATCGGTGCGGTTTCGTCGGCCATCCCCATCACCTCCTAGAGGACCAGCTTGCGCTCGGAGGGCTCGAGCGAGTCGTAGTTGTAGAGCTTCTTGCCGCAGACGAACTTCTGGAACCGCGGCGGCGTGCCGAGCCCGTGGATCTCGAATTTGCGGTCTATCAGCTCGGTGTCGGCGTCCGTCCACTCGCCCGGCACGCAGTCGATCCCAAGGGACTTGATCTTGCCGGCCACGTAGATCGTGCCGTCATACATCGAGTCACCCAGTCCGGGACCGACGTCTCCGCAGATGATCTGCCGCCCCCGTTGCATCATGAATCCGGTCATCGAGCCGGCGTCGCCGAGCGCGATGATCGTGCCGCCCTTCTGATCGATCCCGCTGCGCGCGCCTACCTGGCCCTTCACGATGACGTCGCCGCCCCGCAGCGCGGCACCGGTCAGCGAGCCCGCGTTGCCGTCGATCACGACCACCCCGGACATCATGTTCTCGCATGCCGACCAGCCGACGCGACCGGTGATGTGGACCTCGGGGCCGTCGATCATCCCGCACGCGAAGTACCCGAGGCTCCCCTCGAACCTGATTGCGCAGCGCCTGAGGATGCCAACGCCGAGCGAGTGGCGCGCGCCGGGGTTGCGCACGATGACATCGCGCACGTTTTCCTCGTACACCAGACGCCGCAGCTCGAGGTTGATCTGCCGGGTGGTCAGCTCGCGGGCGTCGAAGCTCGCGCGGTCGCCGTCGACCTCCGCGACGCGGGGGACACGCTCGTCCAGCTCGACCAGGCCACGGGGGTCGAACCGCGCCTCGCGGCCCGACGTCTCGGTGGTCACCGCGTCCATACCATCACCGTCGATTCATAAGGATCGTAGGTTTCTATTTCTCTGTCGATCACGGCGCGGATCGCGATCTCCTCGGAGGCCAGTGCGACCATGTCGTCGCCCTCGTAGAGCACGAGCGGCTTCGCCGCCAGCTCGTCCTTGGCCATGCCGAGCGCGTCCTCGCTCACGCAGATGTACGTGAAGACTCCGTCGAGCTCCTCGAGGCTCCGGCGCATCGCGTCCTCGAGCGAGTCGCCCTGAGCCATCCTCTCGGCGAGGTAGACCGCGATGATCTCGGAGTCGCAGTCGGAAGCGAACCGGTGCCCGGCCGCCTCCAACCGCCGCTGCCACTGGTGATAGTTGGTCAGCTGCCCGTTGTGCACGACCGCCACGTCCGAGAACGGATACGCCCAGTAGGGGTGAGCGTTGGAGATGTCCACGTCGGACTCGGTGGCCATCCGCACGTGACCGATGCCGTGGCTGCCGAAGTAATCGTCGAGGTGGTAGGAGGAGCCCACGGTCTTGGCGTCCCCCAGGTCCTTGACGATCTCGAGCGCGTGCCCAAGTGAGAGCACCTCGACACGGGGGACCGATTCGACGTAATCCGCGAGTCGCTTGAGATCGCCTTCGTAGCTCAGCGACGCGCTGAACGTGTACTCGTTGACGTCTTCCATGCTCAGGATCTGCGCGCCGGCGGCGCGGATCCTCGCCTCCGCCTCGCGACCGCGCCTGCGGACGTCAGCGGTGACGTCGATGTCATCGGTGTCGAACGCGTCGGACAGCTTGACCCGGATCACCAGATCGTGGCTCGGCGGGCGATACAGCGCAAACCCGGTGGAGTCCGGTCCCCGGTGCTTCATCGACTGGAGCATGCGGGTCATGTCGCGGCCGATTCGATGCGCCCCGTCGCCGTTGCGATAGATGATTCCTGCGATACCGCACATGTGATCTTCGGCTTTCCGGCCGCCCTCGTCGTCTAGGGCAGCACCTCGAGGTACTCGTCGCGCTCCCAATCGGTCACCGCCGCCAGGTAGCGCTCCCACTCATCGCGCTTGTAGTGGTGAAAGACCTTGTACAGTCGCCCGGGCATCGCGCTGCGGATCACCTCGTCCTCGGCCAGCGCGTCAAGCGCGGCGCCCAGGCTGTCCGGCACCTTCTCGATGTCGGCGCCCTGTTGGAGCAGGTCATAGGTGTTGCCCTGCTGCGGCGGTCCCGGGTCGCTGTGGCGGCGAACGCCGTCCAGGCCGGCGCGGAGCAGCGTCGCGACCGTCAGGTACGGGTTGCATGAGGAATCGACGCCGCGATACTCGAAGCGACCACCGGCGGCCACCCGCACCGTCGTGGTGCGGTTCTGCCAGCCCCAGTTCTTGTAGATCGGCGCCCAGAAGCCGGTGTCCCACATACGGACGTAGGAGTTGACCGTCGGGTTTCCGACGCACATCAGGGCTGGGAAGTGGTCGAGCATCCCGCCGAGGAAGTTGCGCGCCAGCTCCGACAGCTGCCCGGGGCCGTCGGGATCGTGGAACACGTTGGTGCCGCTGTCATCGATCAGCGTGAAGTGGTGATGGTGACCGTTGGCCGACACGCCCGTGAACGGTTTGGGCATGAACGAGGGCAGCAGGTTGTGCTTGCGTCCCACCGCCGCGCACACCTGGCGGTAGGTGGTGATGTTGTCGGCAGTGCGACTCGGCCGGTCGAAGCGGAAATTGAGCTCGAGCTGCCCGGGAGCGTCCTCGTGATCGCCGTAGCTCATGTCGAGTCCGAGCTTCTGGCCGTAGTCGACGACGTCGAGCAGCACCGGACGCAGCTCCTCGAACTGGTGGATGTGGTAGCAGTAGGGCTTGGTGACGCCTTGGGGCCCCGACCCGTCGTCGTCGCGCTTGAGCCACATCATCTCGGGCTCGATCCCGATCAGGAAGTGGTAGCCGAGTTCCTGCTCGAACTCGTGGGCGACACGCTTGAGATTCTGGCGCGGGTCTGCGTCGAGCAGGTCGCCGGTCTCGGTGTCGTAGCAGTCACAGTAGACCCGGGCTACCCGTGGGTCCCACGGAAGCACCGCAAAGGTGTCGAGATCGGCGACCGCAGCCAACTCGGACTCCTCGGGACCGAAGCCGATGTAGTTGCCGAGGCGGTCGGTGAAAAGGTTGGCGGTGGCCCCGTAGACCAGCTGATAGCCCCGCTCGGCCACTTGCGGGAAGAACGTCGACACCACACCCTTGCCCATCACCCGGCCCGTCACCGACACCTGCTGGAAGAAGACGTACTTGATTCCCTCGGACTCGATCCTGCGGGTGAGCTGCTCGATCCTCTCGGCCCGGCCGGGAGCCTGACGCGCCTCCTCGAGCGTCGACGGGGGCGGCGTGATCCGGGGGCTGGCCAGCACCTGCTCGACCCCGCCACCGAACAGAATCTCCGGTGGGATGTGCTCGCCGCCACCGTCCGCCGTCTTCTCCACAATCGCCATCTCCGCTCCTTTGTCTCTCAGCAGTCCCACGTACCGAGGTCGAGACTAGCGAGCCGCTGGTCGTCCCTCCCGAGCGGCCACCCCGCTCGTTGCGGCCGCCTCCGAACGGTCCTGGTGAAGCACCCCGGCCGTGGCTCCGGGGCGGCTGGAATGACTGTACAAATTGGTACAGGCGGTTTATAGCATCTGGTCCGCGGCGAGGCAAGCGAGCCGGCGAGAGCCGGACGCCCGGCACCACCCGAGCCGGCGAGAGCCGGACCCGGGCCCCACCCGAGCCGGCGAGAGGACTTCTCGCCCTCACTCCCGAGCCCAATCTCCGTCTGAGGACGCGCTCGGGCCAGCGGGCGCGGGCGCGGCCGCGCTGGTCGACACCCCTGAAGTCGCCGTCGACGTTGACGTCGGGGGTGCGCTGCTCGTCGGAGTAATGGTCACAGGTGCCGAAGTCCCGCTCGCTGCCGGCGCACTGGACGAAGCTGCTCGACGAGGTCGAGCCCGATCCACCGCAAGCCCCCACACCCAGCGCAAGCAGCGCAGTCGCGATGATCACGGGTGTACGGACGATGGGCATGGAATCCGTCGCTGTCCCCTTTTCGGTATTCCGCTGTCCCCATTTCGGTATTCTGGTCGTTGTCCAACATGCAAGACTAGTGCCTATTACGCAACGACTAGGCGCCTGCGCGCGCCCCAAGCGCATTACCCGCCGCCACTCTCCCCTCACCCGCCCCACAATCAGGAGACCAACATGCCCGACCGCCTCCGCTCTTCGATTCCCGTGCTCGTCATCGGCGCCGGCGTCCACGGCCTGTCGACCGCCTGGCACCTGGGCAAGCAGGGCCGGCCCGTAACCGTGGTGGACAAAGCCGGTGTCGGGGCCGGCGCTTCGGGCATCGCCTGCGGCGTCGTTCGCAATAACTACTTCCAGCCCGCCATGTCCGAGCTGATGGCTGCCTGCGTGGAGGTGTGGGAGTCCGACCCCGAGGCGCTCCACTACCACGGCACCGGGTACGTCGCGCTGGGGCCGCCGTCGCAGGAGGCGGACCTCATCGAGGTCTACGGCCGTCAGCAGCGCATCGGATACCCATCCGAGCTCCACGTCGGGGAGGAGCAGGTCACGAGTCACATGCGCTCGCTGTTCGGCGACTGGCGGGCGCCGGGGCTCACGATCTGCCTGCACGAGCGCGCCGGCGGCTACGCGTTCAATCGCGAATCGATGCTCGGCCTCGCCGACAAGGCCCGCGCCGCCGGTGCGGATATCGTCACCGGGGTCGAGGTCACCGGCTTCGACATGGACGCCTCGGGCGCGGTCGAGCGAGTGCGGACCAGCGCGGGAACCGTCGAGGTAGACCAAGTCGTCGTGGCAGTAGGGCCCTGGATCGCCTCGCTGTGGGGGATGCTGGGACTCCCGGATCGGCTCGATGTGCGCCAGCCCGACGGCGAGCTGGTTTCAGACCAGCCGATGTGGACGTACTGGTACCTCCAGGAGGGGGAGGTCGAGTTCGATCCGGAACGCTTCATCACGGACGACGGCCGCCCCTCGCCCGTCCTGCACATCGACAGCGACCAGCCGCTGCGCGACGACAGCGGTCGGCTGATCACGAGCGAGCCGTGGGGCGTGTACTTCAAGCCCGACCGCGAGGGGGTCCAGGGCGGCGCCCAGCCGCTCCAGGTGGGCCACGAGTTCGAGGTCGATCCCTACCCCACGGGCACGGTCGATCAAGGGTTCCCCGACATGTGGTCGGCGGCGCTGTCGCACTGCCTCGAGCGCTTCGAAGGATGCCGGAGCGTCTACCGCCAGGTCCGATCCGGCGGCGTGGGCGCGTTCACCGTCGACAACTTCCCGGTGTTCGACTACATGCGGCCCAACGTGTTCGTGGCCGCCGACTCCAACCACGGCTACAAGATGATCGCGGTAGGGCGCGAAATCGCTCGGATGCTCGAGGGCGAGCACTCCTCGCTACTGCATCCGTTCCGCTACGAGCGCTTTCAGACCGGCGATCTGCACCCCGTTTCGCACAGCCCGTATCCGTGGAGCTGAGCGCCCCGGCCCTCCGCTCCCGCGGCTGAACTCGGCAGCGAGAGCCCGCGTTGCGCTATTAATGCGCCACGCGAGGCTTGAACAAATTCATCAAAACGAGGGGTGAGTGGTGTCCACCACAGAGCTGCATCGCACGGCGTTTGACCAAGTCCAGGTGGAGGCCGGCGCCACCTGGACCGACTGGGAAGGCTGGGCCTGGGCCGCGGATTTCGGAGACCCGGTCGCCGAGCACATCGCCACTCGCACGGCGTGCAACATGTGGGACGAGTCGCCCTTGCGCAAGTGGGTTCTGCAGGGTCCGGACGCCCTGACGCTGGCCGACCTGCTGTTCACCAATGACATGGCGTCACTGGAGATCGGTCAGGTGCGCTACGGCGCGCTCTGTGACGAGCAAGGCAAGATGATCATGGACGGCACGGTGTTTCACGTGGCAGACAGCCACTGCCTCTCGATCACGAGCTATGACTCAGACCTCGACTGGTTCAGGCAGGTGGCGTCGGACCGCGGCCTCGACGTGCAGATCGAGGACCGCACCGCAGAGATGCCGCACCTCCAGGTCCAGGGGCCGAAGGCACGCGACGTGCTTCGACCGATCACCGAGGGCGTCGACGTCGACACACTGCGCTACTTCCGGTTCGTCAGCGAGGGAGTCCGGGTGGGAGGCGTCCCGTGCTGGGTGTCGCGGACCGGATATTCCGGCGAGCTGGGGTTCGAGCTCTACTGCGCCCCCGACGACGCGACTGCGTTGTGGAACGCCGTGCGGGAGGCCGGCCAGCCGCAGGGCATTCGCCCGATCGGTTTGTCCGCGATCGAGACGCTGCGGATCGAATCCGGCCTGCTGTTCCCCGACATCGACTACTTCCCGCACCAGACGGATCCGTTCGAGGTCCGCCTCGACAACGTGATCAAGCTCGAGACGCCCCGGGACTTCATCGGACGCGATGCTCTGCGCCGGATTGCCGCCGAGGGCACACCGCGGCTCCTCACCACCCTGCGCATCGAGGGCGACCAGGTTCCCGAATACGGCGCCGCGGTGACCTTGGACGGCCGCGACGTGGGCACCGTCCGCAGCCCCTGTCAGACCCCGACCTTCGACATGGAGGTGATCGGGATGGCCGCGATCGACCGTGATCTGGTACGCGACGGTCAGCGCGTCGATGTGGCCCTCGGCGAAGGCACCGCGGGTGCAACGGTGGCGCCGTTCCCGCTGTACGACACCGAGAAGCGCCGTCCGCGCAGCTGAGCCGTCACCCCGCTCCGGCGTCGCCCTTACGACGCGCTTACGTCGCCTCCGCGCGCCGCGGCGCGTGGCTGATCGTCACCGGCACGCCCCCGACGATCGTCTGGTAGACGACGCAATAGCGCTCGGTCAGCGCCATGAGCGTCTCCCGGTCCTCGCTACTCAGCGACGGATCGAGCTCGAAGCGCAGACGGATGGCGCGGAACCCCACGGGCGCCTCTCGGTCAACGCCCATCGTTCCGCGAAAGTCGAGATCGCCCTCTGCCGTGATACGCCCCTCCCCTAACGCAATTTCGCGGTTGACGGCCACCGAGCGCAGCGTCACCCCCGCGCACGCCACCAGGGCCTGGAGCAGCATGTCACCCGAGCAGGCGAGGCTGCCGTCGCCGCCGCTGGCAGGATGCAGGCCCGCCTCGACGAGCGCGCGCCCGGTCTGCACCGAGCACGCGACCGCCGTCGTGTCGAGGTCCGCATCCGCGCGCAGCGTGACCACAGCCGCGCCAGGCTCCTCTCGGTAGCGCGTCTTCAACGGCGATTGCAGTGCCTGCAGGTCCTGGCGTCTCATCGTCGGCTCCCCTCGGATCGATCCGTATGATAGGAGCGCGCAAATTCCCAACTACGGAGGGTCGTGATGACGCCCGTTTCCCGTGGTTTCTTCGGTCGCCGACGGCCGATTACCGACCCTTCGCGCGTGCCGCCGGGTCAGTACGTGACCGCGGACTTTCCGGTGCTGTCAGCCGGGCCGACGCCGCATACGCCGCTCGAGGAGTGGAGCTTCACCATCCAGGGGGAAGTCGCCGAGCCGGTGTCGTGGCCGTGGGATGAGTTTCTGGCGCTGCCGTCCGACACGGTGACCGTCGATATCCACTGCGTGACGAAGTGGACCAAGCTCGATACCACCTGGAAGGGGGTGTCCATCGACACGCTGCTCGAGGGTGTGGACACGTCCGCCGAGTACCTCACGGCGTGGTCCGATGGCGGCTACACGACGAACTTGGCCCTCGAGGACGTGACCGGCGGCAAGGCTTGGGTGGCCTATGAGGTCGGGGGGGAACAGCTCGAGCCCGAGCACGGCGGTCCGGCGCGTTTGCTGGTTCCCCACCTGTACTTCTGGAAGAGCGCGAAATGGGTGCGCGGGTTCACCTTCACGGCAGACGACGAGCCAGGGTTTTGGGAAACCTACGGCTATCACAACCATGGGGATCCGTGGCTGGAGCAGCGCTACCAAGGAGACTGACCTGGCAGTTGGCGGGGGTCCTCGAGCTGGTGGACGAGACGCCGCAGGCCAAGAGCATCGTGCTCGAGCCGCGCGATTGGCCTGGGCACAAGGCCGGTCAGCACGTCGACGTTCGCCTCACCGCTCCCGACGGGTACCAAGCGCAGCGCAGCTACTCGATTGCCTCCGCCCCCGAGGACGATCATCTGGTGCTGACCGTCCAGCGGCTCGCGGATGGGGAGGTTTCCCCCTATCTGATCGACGTCCTCGGACCCGGCGATGAACTCGAGCTGCGCGGGCCGATCGGAGGCTACTTCGTCTGGGAGGAGTCACTCGGAGGACCACTCCTGCTGATCGCCGGCGGGTCGGGCGTCGCGCCTTTCCGGTCGGTTCTGCGCCACGGGGTGGCAGCCAACAGCAGCATCCCGGTCAGGCTCCTGTACTCGGCGCGGTCGCTGGCCGAGGTGATCTACCGCGAGGAGCTCATGCGCCTGGCGGACAACGACGGCGTCGATGTCCGCTTCACCCTCACCCGCGAATGGCCGGAGGACTGGAAGGGACACCGTGGACGAATCGACCGGGAACTGCTCCAAGACGTCTCCTGGCCGCCGTCAGAGCAGCCGCGCATCTACATCTGCGGACCCAGCGCGTTCGTCGAGAGCGCCGCGAGCACCCTGGTGGACGGCGGACACGATCCGCGCCGCATCAGGACCGAACGGTTCGGCCCCACCGGGACTTAACGCAAACGAGGAAAATCGATCATGGAAGCACTTGACGGAAACGCGATTGCCGGGCATCTTCAGGACCTGTTCGGGCACGACATGACCACCGCACGCGGGTCCTGCAAGAGCTGCGGCAATAGCCACATGGTCGGCGAGCTCCGCGTCTACCTCCGCGCTCCCGGTGCAGTGGTCCGCTGCCCAAGCTGCGGCAACGTGGTGATGGTGCTCGTCACGATTCGCGGCGAGACCCGTGTAGACATGCGCGGGATCGGCGGGGTGGACTCCCCGCTCTAGGCCATCCGAGCGCATCCGGGGTACGATCGGTGCGTGGAGAGAGGGGTTCACGACCGCGGAGGATGGCCGACCGATGCGCCGATCGACCGGACTGAGCACCAGCTCGCCGACTGGGAGGTGTTGACCGACGCCCTCGTCGGCGCGCTCGGTCGTGCGGGCGTGATGAACGTCGACGAGCTGCGACGAGGCATCGAAAGCATGCCGGCGGACGAGTACGAACGGGCTTCCTACTACGAGCGCTGGCTCTATTCGATCGAGCTGATTCTCACCGAGAAGGGCATCCTCGCCGGCGGGGAGCTCGATCGGAGGCTCGCGGAGTGACCTACCGCGTCGGCCAGCCAGTGCGGATCGCCGACCGGGCGCACCAGGGCCATCACCGTACCCCCGGCTATCTGAAGGGTAAGACCGGCACCGTTGAGCGCGTATACGCGTCGTTTGCCAATCCCGAGACGCGAGCCTACGGCGCGGCTGGGCTCCCCGAGCAGCGCCTGTATCTGGTCGGGTTTGCTCAGCGGGACGTCTGGCCCGACTACCGCGGCAGTCCCGGCGATCGGATCTACGCCGATGTGTTCGAGCACTGGTTGGAGGAGGAGCGATGAGCGAGCAGGACCACGATCACCCGCATGCTGAGATCACCAACGGTGACGAGCCTCCCGCAGCCCGCCGGGCGCGAACGCTCGAGGAGCTCCTGGTAGCCAAGCACGTCGTCCGCCGCGAAGACGTTCGCAGGATGATCGACTGGCTCGTGTCGCGGACCCCCGCTGACGGCGCGCGTCTGGTGGCTCGCGCATGGGTGGATCCTGAGTTCAAGCAGCGGCTGCTAGCGGACGCCCGCGCCGCCGCACTCGAGCTCGGACTGGATCCAGGCCCGTCACCGATCGTGGTCGCGGTCGAGAACACGCGAGGCGTTCACCACATGGTCGTATGCACGCTCTGCTCCTGCTATCCGCGCGCGCTCCTGGGCCCGCCGCCGGACTGGTACAAGAGCCTGGCGTACCGGTCCCGGGCGGTCTCCGATCCGCGCGGCGTCCTGGCGGAGTTCGGGATGGACCTCGATGACGACGTGGAGCTCCGGGTGCTGGACTCGACCGCGGACATGCGCTACCTGGTGATCCCGCGCCGCCCGGCCGGAACCGAGCAGTTGGACGAGGCGGAGCTCGCCACGCTGGTGACGCGCGACTCGATGATCGGCGTTTCACATCCCGCCGCGCCCGGGCGCGACCGAGCGGGACGGGATTCGCCCGCCACCCCGGGCACCCGTCCCGACCGGGTGCGCTGAAAGAGCCCTCCGTATTGGGTGCTTTTTCAGCACACCCTCCGGTCAGCACGGGTCCTAGGGCCGGCCGACAAAACGTCGGGTTCGGTACGTGTGATCGGGGTCCGCTTCATGGTGGCCGCCAACGAGTCCGGCCGCGGTCTCGCTCGTCGAGCATCCAATGCCCCCGCGTGCGCTTCCGTCCTCGCGACCCGTCCGAACTGGACCATCTCCGCTGCGGCGCTCGAGGGCGTCCCCAAGGCGACCTCAGCTCTGCTCGCGAGCCTCGTCCCGGCCCGCTCGGTTCATACGCGCCTTGCCCACCCGGTAGCCGATGTACGCGACCAGCGCGATCCCCACCGCAATCGCGAGATAGGTGCTGTAGCGAGTCGCGTAGCGGTAGATCGTGTCGAGATGGCTGCCGGAGAAGTATCCGATGAAGCTCCAGACGAGCACCCAGGCCGCGGCCCCGATCGCGTTGAACGTGAGAAACCGCAGCCAATGGATGCCGGCGATGCCCGCGATGATGCCGTTTGCTTGCCGTAGCCCCTCGATGAACCGGGCGATCACGATGATCTTGCCCCCGTGGCGATCGAAGTAGGCGGTCGCCTTGTTCAGCCGTTCTGGCGTGATCAGCACGTAGCGGCCGTATCGCTCGACCAGTGGCCTCCCGCCGAAATGGCCGATGGCAAAGCCGATGTTGTCGCCGGCCACGGCGGCCACGAACGCGATCAGGATCAGGAGCGGCAGGCTGAGGCGGCCGGTGCCGGCGTACACGGCGCCGAGGATGAGCACGGTCTCTCCGGGGACGGGGACACCGAAGTCCTCGAACAGCACGAAGGCGGCGACCGCGAGGTAACCGTAGTTGTCGAGCGTCGGCTCGAGACTGTGCAGTACGCCCGGTAGATGCTGGGCCACGGCCGCGACGGTCACGGTCACAATCACAGGGAATCATCATCTGCCCGCCGGCGGGAGGTCCTGACGACCAGCCCTGGCTGCGCGAATCCTCGGCAGCGGCCGGGATCGCGAACGGCCTATCAGGGGGGGCTCCGGCCATGTCATGGAAAAGATCAGGGGCGCCCCCGATGTGGGATCGGGGGTCTGGCGGCAGGATCGCCGGCCATGACAACCGCCCAAGCGCAACCCGCCGAGATCCCGACCGCCGAACCCCGCCGGCTCGACCCCGAATCACTCGGCTCACATCTCCAGCGGCTGTACCGGGCCGCCTACGGGCTCTGCGGCTCCCGCCAGGATGCCGAGGATCTCGTCCAGGACACCTACGAGAAGGTGCTCCGTCGGCCGCGTTTCGTCCGCCGCGACCAGGACCTCGCCTATCTGCTGCGAGTACTCCGGAACACCTGGATCAGCTCCAGGCGCATCGAGCGTCCCAGCGCCGTTTCGCCGAACGGAGACGAAATTGACGCACTCAAGGCGCCGGATGATCCAATCGCCCAGACGATCGACGGTGTTGTCGTGTTCGACGCCCTGCGCGACCTCACCCCGCCTCTCCGAGAGGCACTGGTAGCGGTCGATGTGGTCGGGCTCTCCTATCGGGAGGCGGCAGGCGTGCTTCGAACGAAGCAAGGCACGATCATGAGCCGCCTGCACCGCGGGCGGGGGCAGATCGCCGCCCGCCTCGAAGACCAGGCCTGAGCTCGCTCCTAACCCGCTCGCGACTCGGTCCGGGAGGCGCGGCGGAAGGCCGGCCGCCACCTGACGCCAGCCGAGCCTCCACCGCCCGGACCAGTCGTTCGGGGACGGCCGGCCCGCCCGTCCGCAGCTCGCGCGCCACCCACCGCTGCGACGCGACGTCGCGCCACAGCTCGGGTCGTCCGTCCAGCCATGCCTCGGCCTTTCGGCGATCCTCGTCGCTCAGGGAGCCATCCACGAGCAGCGTGATTGCCCGAGCCTGCTCTTCATCGGCGTCGCCGGCGCCGCTCGCGAGCAGCAGCTCCCGACGCGATGCGCCGCGAGCCCGGTCGCGGGTCTCGCCCCGGGGCGAGTCGTTTGATTCGAGGCGGTCGGCCATTGTGAGCGCCTTTCGCTTTTGGGGGATCCGGTCTTATTCCTTACGACGCCTGGCGGCGCCGCCGCATTCCACCCCGGGCTCCGAGCGAAATTTCCAAACCGATGGAATGCGCCTGGCAGATGCCGCGTCTTAAGTGGGTGTTGGGCACATAGCGGTGCCGACAAAGGGGGCTCTTGCCAAGTGGGGTCGCCATCGCGATGTGAATCTCTGTGACCTTCCGTTCAAGGAGAACTCATGCATCTCGCGCATCTCACCGAGCGTGATCGCTCGATCGCCGACACCTCGAAGCCCGGCGTCCGTCGCCGCAGGACCCGCTGCCGCTGGGGACGCGTTGCGCTGGCGACCACCTTGTCGGCTTTGAGCGCCGGCGCGCTAGCAGGTCAAGCGGCAGCGCAGCCAGTCAACCCGCCAGGCGCCGCCAACCATTATCAGTTCCGCACGCTTGACAACCGGAGGGACCTCACGTTCAACCAGCTGCTGGGGATCAACAAGTACGGCGTGATCGCCGGCTACTTCGGATCCGGAGCGGGCGCCACCGCCACGAGCCCCGCGCATCCGAACAAGGGTTACGTGCTCTTCCCGCGGTATCGCCAGTGGGACTACCTGAACCAGAACTTCCCGCATTCCGTGCAGACGCAGGTCACCGGTCTGAACGATCGCGGCGTCACGGTCGGGTTCTGGTCAGACTCGGTCAAGGGCGGCGGAATGGACGCTAACTTTGGTTGGGTCGCGTTCAACGGTCATCATTTCCGGAACGTCAACTTCACCCCGATGCAGGGACTCGGCACCCCGGCGGTCAACCAGCTGCTGGGTGTCAACGATCGTGACATCGCGGTCGGATTCGCCACCGACGCCGACGGCAACAACCACGGTTACACGTACAACATCCGCACCAACGAGTTCAACGAGATCACCATCCCGGGTTCCAGCAGCGTGACCGCTGCGGCGATCAACAAGTGGGGCGACATCGCCGGCTCTTATGCCAACCCTGCCGACAAGATGACGGATGGGTTCGTGCTCGCCGACGGCAACCTGACCACGCTGGCCGTTCCCGGCGCCACGATGACGCAGGCGCTGGGCATCAACGACTCCGACGAGGTAGTCGGCGTCTATCAGGACGGGGTCGACGCGAACAACAACCCCATCCTCCACGGCTTCACCTGGACCCCGCTGCATGGGTTCAAGACCGTGGACGACCCGAACGGCATCGGCACCACCACGATCAACGGCGTCAACGACGAGGGTCAGCTGGTCGGCTTCTATGTCGACTCAGGCGGCAACACCGACGGGATGCTCGCCACGCCGCATCACCATCGTTGAGGACCAATCCACGCCGACCACGCACCAAACGAAACGGGCCGCGCATGCGGCCCGTTTCGGCTTTCGGCGCTTATTCCATCCCCGGCCGTCCGAGCGACCGGCTGAGCTCGGTCGCGGCCCGGCGCAGCGGGCGCTGGAGCGCTCGCCGCTTGGCCGCCGGCAGACGCGCCGCGGGTCCCTGCAAGCCGAGGATGGCCACCAACTCGTCGCCGCGTCCCAAGACCGGGGCCGCGAGCGCGTTCAGGTCGGGCTCCCGCTCGCCGACGGCCTCGGCGACGCCTCGCTCACGGACCACGTTCAGCTCACTCCTCAGCAGCTCCGGATCGGTGATCGTCCGCTCCGTGTAGGTCGCAAGCTCGCCGCCGGTCCTCGGCGGCCAGCGCTCGGGATCGCCGAACGCCAGCATCACCTTACCGGCCGCCGTCGCGTGGGAGACGCTCGGCCGCCCCACTCGGGCCATGCTGGCCACGCTCGACGGGGACGGGACGAAATCGACCGTGATCGCCTCGCCGCCGCCCGGCAGTGACAGCGTCGCGGTCTCTCCGGTCTCCTCGACCAACCATGCCAGCCACGGTCGCGCCAGCTCGCGGAGGTCCAGCTGCGCCAGCACTCGGTCGGACAACGCGACCAGCCTCAGCCCGAGCCGGTATGGACCGCCGGGTGAACGCTGCACGAGCCGCGCGTCCTGGAGCGTGCCCAGGAGCCGCGAGGCCGTGCTCGCGTTGACTCCGATCCGGCGCGCCAGCTCGTTGACCCCGAGCCCGGCGTCGCTTTCGGCCAGCGCGTCGAGCAGCGCAATCGCGCGTGCCACCGAGCCGACGGGCCGCCGTCCTCGGGGCGTCTGATCGGCGGACATCGCGCCCGCGAGCGCCGGCCTATGACGCGCCGTTGGGGGCCTGCCGGCGCGAGCGTCCACGGCGTCCCGCACCCGGTGCCCGCACGCCACGCGAGTTCCGGAGGTTCGCCACCGGCTCTGGGCGCGTCGACTCGAGCGAGCGCATCACCATCACGTCGATCCCTCCCGGGGCAAAGAGGTCGCGCGAGTAGGCGACGCGTTCGTCGCGACCGGCGTAGATCAGCTCCTCGAGCTCGAGCACGGCCGTGACCCTCCGCACGCCGAGCAGCTTGCCGGCCCGCTCGCGCGGCCCGATCAGCGAGGGAATGACGCGCGTACGAGCGAAGGTCACGGGCACGCCCAGCTCGATCAACACGTCGAGCACCATCCGCCCGCCCTCGAGCGAGCGAAGCAGCTCCTGGTCGGGCGGCAGCGGGACGCTGGGGTGCACGACGTCGAACATCACCGCGACCGGCGCGTCGTTAGCCATCAGCGTGCGCGACACCGTGGGTGCTTGTGCGATCGGCGCCAGCCCGAGCGCCTCCCCGAGCTCGACGCCAACGGCCCGGCGAGAGATCTTCAGGTCCATAGAGGACAGCGTCAGCCCGCGTCGCGCGGCCAGGGACGAGTACGGCTCCAGCCGCTCGAGTCGTTCGTCGAGCGCTGTCGGAACGCTGACTCGACCGACGAACGTGCCGCTTCCCTGACGACGAACGATCTCGCCGCTCTCCTCCAGCCGCTGCAGCGCGCTGCGCAGCGTGCCCCGCGATACCCCGAGCATGGCCGCCACCTCGTGCTCGGGTGGCAGGCGATCGCCCTGCCGGTAGCGTCCGCCCGCTAGCCAGTTGTGCAGCGCCTGCTCGGCGCTGTCCACCAGCGATGGAGCGCCGTGATTGACGCCGGCCGGGTCCCCCAGAAGTCCCCTGGGCCGCCGTCTCCGTGTTGTCGTCCCACGCGCCATGATCACCCTCTGATGCATCGCCCTGCACTGCCGGCGGAGCGGATTATTTCATTCGAATGGACATCTGGACGAATTGATCCAAGCATCTCGCGCAAGCGGGAAAGTAGACTGGCGGCGTGCAACCGCGGATCGTCGTGACGCGACGGATCCCGGACCCGGCGCTCGAGCTTCTGGCCCGCGCCGGGGAAATGTGGGTCTCGCCCCACGACCGCCCGCTGACGAAAACCGAGCTGCAACGCTCGGTGTCGGGCGCTCACGCGCTCGTCACGCTCCTGCACGATCGCGTCGACGGCCCGTTACTCGATGCCGCCGGCCCCCAGCTCCGCTGCGTGGCGAACGTCGCCGTGGGCTACGACAACATCGACGTCGCCGCTGCCACCGAGCGCGGGGTGGTTGTCACGAACACGCCCGGGGTGCTCACCGACGCCACAGCGGACCTGGCCATGGCGCTGATCCTCGCGGTGACGCGGCGACTCGGAGAGGGAGAACGCCTGCTGCGCGCCCGCAGACCATGGTCGTGGCACATGTTCTTCATGCTCGGCACCGGGCTTCAGGGAAAGACGCTCGGAGTGATCGGGCTCGGCGCGATCGGCCAGGCTACCGCGAGGCGGGCACGGGCTTTCGGGATGAACATCGCCTATACCAGTCGCCGCCCCGCCCCCAGAGAGGTCGAGGCACAGCTCGGCGGGGCACGCCGGCTACCGCTCGACGAGCTGCTGGGCACGGCGGACGTGGTCACGATCCACGCCCCGTTGACACCGGACACGCATCACCTCATCGACGAGCAACGACTCCGCCGGATGCGCCCGGAGGCGTACCTCATCAACACCGCTCGCGGCCCGATCATCGACGAGGCGGCGCTCGCGCGCGCCCTGAAACACCGCGAGATCGCCGGCGCCGGGCTCGACGTGTTCGAGCACGAACCAGACGTCGATCCGGGCCTGCTCGAGCTCGACAACGTCGTCGTCGCTCCGCATCTGGGGTCGGCGACGATCGAGACGCGCACCGCGATGGCCGTGCTCGCGGCTCAGAACGTAATCGCCGCGCTGCGCGGCGAGCGGCCCCCGACGCCGGTCAATCCAGAGGCGCTGGACCCAGCCGCCGCGCCTTCTCCGAGCGCCTGAGGAGCGACCTCACCGCCCGAGCTTGTGCGCGGCCTCGTTGAAGCTGCGCCTGCGCGGTGGCCTGGAGGTATAGACCTCCGGCCTGGCCGCCTGTCTGGTTCCCTCCGAACGTGGCGCTTCAGGGGTCCGAACCCGAAGGCGCGCGAACAGCCTACGCATCATCCTTGCCTTTCTTCTCTACCTTGAGTCGCTTCCATTGCATGAACACCAAACCTAGCGGAGCGTTTCGCGAGTGCTGCCGCCTCCTTCAAGCGGGGCTCCTCGGCGAGCTCACCTGCGAGGTTGATCCGCACCAGCCCGGCCGCCGCCCGGCACGCCGCATCGGCCAGCAGCGCCGCGGTGAGCGCATCGCCGGCGAGGTTTGCGTTCCCGGTCGCGGCGGCCTCGGCCGCCAGCTCGGTCACGGCCGCCGCGGCCCTGGCGATCTCGAGCGGAGACTGAGCCGCGCCGGAGCGCGCTTCGCGCAGGCGCGCCTCACGCGCCGGATCCTCCCGCGACAGTCGCAGCGCAACGAGCACGGGGTCGTAGGCGTGCAACTCGCGCTCGGCGAGCGAGAGCAGCTGTCCCCGCAACTCCGAGGCGCGCGTCCGGACCTCCGCCATCCGCTCCCACCGCTCGGCGTGCTCGTCGCGCGCGAGGGTGAACTTGGCCGCCATCTCGACCAGCCCCGCGGCGAGCGCGCCGGCCCAGGCAGCGGCCGAGCCCCCGCCGGGCGCCGGCGTCTCCGCCGCCACGGCGTCCAGCAGTTCGCTGAGGGAGCTCTTCGCGAGTTCCGGCTCGGTGAAGGCCATCGCCGACGAGCAGCGCCAGGGCTCAGAACAAGCCGACCGTCCGGCCTTCGGCGTCGATGTCGACGTTCAGCGCCGCCGGCGTCTTGCCCAGGCCGGGCATCTGCGTGATGTCGCCGCACAGCGGCACGAGCCATCCCGCGCCGGTGTAGGCCCTGATGTCGCGCACGGGCAGCGTGAAGTGCTCGGGCGCGTTGAGCAGCAGCGGATCGGCGGACAGCGAGAGATGCGTCTTCGCCATACACACCGGATATCCCCCCAGACCGTCGCGCGTGAACTGCGCGATCTTCTGCTCTGCCGCGGGGTAGTAGTAGACGTCCTGCGCGCCGTACACCCGCTTGGCGATCGCCTCGATCTTGTCGTGGATCGGCGCATCGTCGGGGTACAGCTGGTGGAAGCTGTTGGCCTGATCGCACGCCTCGACGACCGCGTCGGCCAGGTCGGCGGCGCCGATGCCGCCGCGCGCGAAGCCGTCGTTGACCTGAGCGGCGAACGCCCCGGCCTCCATCGACAGCCGCTTTACCAGCTCGACCTCCTCGTTGGTGTCGCCCGGCCGGCGGTTTACGGCGACGACCGCGGGCACGCCGAACGTCTTGATGATCCCGAGATGGCGACGGACGTTGGCCATCCCCACCTCGATCGCGTTCAGGCTGGCGGCGCGGTCGACGCGGGGGTCGTCGGGGACGCCGCCGTGATGCTTGATCGCGCGCACGGTGGTGACCAGGACGGCCGCCGCGGGGATCAGCTTCCCGAACCGGCACACGATGTCGAAGAACTTCTCCATCCCCATGTCCGAGCCGAATCCCGACTCGGTCACCACGTAGTCGCCGAGCTTCATGCCGACCATATCGGCGACCAGCGAGTTGTTGCCGTGGGCGATGTTCGCGAACGGGCCGCAGTGCATCATCACCGGCTGGCCCTCCAGCGTTTGAACCAGGTTGGGCTTGAGCGCGTCCTTGAGCAGCACGGTCATCGCGCCGGCAGCCCCGAGATCCTCGGCCGTCACCGGCTTGCCGCCGTCGTACGAGTAGGCCGCCGTTATCCGGGAGATCCGCCGCCGCAGGTCTTGGAGGTCGCGCGCCACGGCCATGATCGCCATCACCTCTGAGGCCGCGGTGATGTCAAAGCCGGTCTCGCGGGGATACCCGTTGGGGCGTCCGCCGAGGCCCACCACGATCTGGCGCAGCGCGCGGTCGTTCATGTCGACGGCCCGGCGCCAACCGATCCGCAGCGCGTCGATCTGGTGCGGGTTGCCGTGGAGGATCGAGGCGTCGATCATCGCGGCGAGCAGGTTGTTCGCCGCGCCGATCGCGTGGATATCGCCGGTGAAATGGAGGTTGAGGTCCTCCATCGGGACCACCTGCGTGAGCCCTCCCCCGGCGGCGCCGCCCTTCACCCCGAACACCGGCCCAACGGACGCTTCGCGCAGACACGCCACCGGATTCTTGCCGATCACGCCGAGTCCCTGCGCGAGCCCGACGAGCGTCGTGGTCTTGCCCTCTCCGGCCCTGGTCGGCGTCATCCCGGTGACGCACACGATCTTGGCGTCGGGAACGTCGACCAGCCGATCGAGCACCGACAGCGACACCTTGGCCTTGTATCGGCCGTAGGGCTCGACTTCCTCGGGGAGCAAGCCGACCTGGTCGGCGATCGTCTCGATCGGGATGAGCTCGTGCTCCTGGGCGATCTCGAGGCTTGACTTCATCGTGACCCTCTCTTCTGGGCGATCTGGGCGCTGGTTCTCATGGTGGCCCTTTCCTGGTCTCTCTAATGGCTGACGGCGGCGGCGGCGAGCTCGGACACGAGTCTGTCCTCGTAGAAACGCTCCAACGCGAACGGCGCGATCAGTTCGGGCGTGCGGCCCGTCGCGACCAGCTCGGCGAGCGTCTTGCCGACGATCGGGGCCGCCTTGAATCCGTACGTGCCCCATCCAGCGCTCACGTGGAAGTTCTCGACCGCGGTCCTGCCGAGAATCGGGCTGTAGTCCGGGCTCAGGTCGCACAGACCGGCCCAGCTTCGCAGCAGGCGTGCCCGCTCGAGCTGGGGGAACAGCTCCATGGCGTGGCGGCACACCTCCTGGAGGAAGTTCAGGGTGCCCTGCATCCGGTACGTGGTCCAGGGCTCGATCTCGGCGCCCATCAGAAATTCACCCCGATCGGTTTGGCTGATGTAGATGTGCATCTGCGAGGAGACGATCACCACGTCGAGCAGCGGCTTCAGCGCTTCGGTGACGCAGGCCTGGAGGATGTGGGTGGTGATCGGCAGCGGCACTCCGGCCATGTCACAGATCAGCGTGCTCCAGCCGGCCGTGCAGTTGAGCACCACGCCCGCCTTGACCGTACCTCGGTTGGTCCGCACCTCCGACACGCGCCCATTGACGCGCTCCATCCCGAGCACCTCGGTGTTCTGGTGAAGCTCGGCACCGCCGCGGTCAGCGCCCCGAGCAAGTCCCCACACGACCGCGTCATGGCGGATGATGCCCCCGGGTGGGTGATACAGCGCGCCCATGATCGGGTACGTCGCGTGGGGGTTGTCGACCTGCATGGCGGGCGCCAGCCGCTTTATCTCGTCCGGATAGATGAGCCGCGAGTCGATCCCGGCCAGCCGGTTGACCTCGGCGCGGTTGGCCATCACGAACATCGCGCGGTCGGAGTGAGCGAGCGTGAGGTGCCCGCACTGCGAGAACAGCAGGTTGAAGTTGAGGTCTTCGGAGAGGCCCTCGTAGAGCTTCACGCTCGCGTCGTAGAAGCGGGCGCCCTCGGGCGTCTTGTAATTCGAGCGCAGGATCGTGGTGTTCCGGCCCGCCGCGCCCGAGCCGATGTAGCGCTTCTCCAATACCGCCACGTTGCGAATCCCGTGCTCCTTGGCCAGGTAGTACGCGGCGGCGAGCCCGTGCGAGCCGCCCCCAACGATCACCACGTCGTAGGAGTCCTTGAGGTCGCGCTGCCGGCGCCACATCCGCCGCCGGCGGAACAGGTCAAGCATGCGACGGCACCTCCGTCTCCTCGGCGACGCGACCGAGCGCGACGAGCGCGTCCACGCCGACCGGCCGGCCACCGAGCGCGCGCCCCGCGTCGTCGACCACGGTCCACATGTACTCGGCGACGGCCCACCCGAACAGCATCAGGAACCGGTCCTCCGCCTCCCGCAGCACGATCCCGGGCTGCCGGGCGATCGAACCCGGGCGCAGTCCCGCGACCGGCGTCACCGAAGGCCGCAGATCGATCGCGCAGAAGCGCGCGAACACCTCGCGCGCCAGCGGTCCCACCAGCGTCAGGGCGGCGAAAGCGGTGGTGAGATCGGTCACCGTCGCCGCCGCCGACTGCACAGTGTCGGCGGCGGCGGCCAGCCGCTCGCGCAGCCCGGCCGCCCGTCCGAGGTCACACACCACGAGCGCGCGCGTCGGGGTCAGCGGACACCACCAGGCGCCGGCGGCACGCGTCGCCCGGCCGAGCTCCAACGACAAACCCGCCCCGCCGGCCCCGTCAGCAGCGATCGTCCGCAGATCGTCGGGCGAGGCCTGGAGCTCCAGCTTGCCGAGGTGCGATACGTCCGCCCACCCGACGGTGCTCCGGCACGCCTCGCCCTCCTGCTCGGCGGATCCGTATCCGACCGCGACGCTCCAGCCCTCGCGCACCTCGTACCGAGCCCCACAGGCCCGCGCCCGGCGCTCCATGGGGCTGCGCGCGATCGGCGCCCAGGCATCGTTCGCGACCGCCTCGGGGTGCAGGAACTCGAAGCTCATGAGCGCAGGACCTCCCCGTCGGGGTCGTAGAACGGCTTGGTCTGGATCTCGGCGGTCATGGTCCGGCCGACGTCCGAGAGCGTGACGCGCGCCTCGTCGCGGGCCAGCGCACTCGGCACCCACGCCATGCCGATCACCTTCCCGAGCACCGGCGAGTAGCGCGCGCTGGTGACCTGACCTGCCGCCGAGCCGGCCCCGTCGAGCACCACTGCGCCCTCGCTGGGCACATACCCATCGGGCAGTGTGAACCCGACCAGCGACGTCGCCGACGGCGTCTGCGCGTAGTGCTCGAGCGCCCACTTGCCGATGAAGTCCTCATCCTTATCGAGCTTGACGATCCACGGCATCGCAGCGCCGAACGGCGTCGATTCGGAATCCGTGTCCTGGCCGACCAGGATGTGCATCTTCTGCAGGCGCAGGATCCGCTGTGGCTCGAGTCCGAAGGGGCGGATGCCGAACTCCGCGCCGGCCTCGAGCAGCGCATCCCACACGTGCTCGCCGTAGGCCGCGGGGAAGTGAATCTCGTATCCGACCTCGCCCACGAACCCGATCCGCAGGATCAGGCACGCCACGCCCGCGATCGCGGCGCGCTTGCCGTCGAGATACGCGAACGCCTCGTTCGAGCAGTCGAGACCGGTGACCTTGGCCATGATCTCCCGCGCGCGCGGACCCGCCAGGTTGACCGCCGACAGTCCCTGGGTCAGATCCGTCAGGTGGACGCGCATCGCCCAGTCGGCCAGCCACCAGGAGAACCACTCCTCGACCGCGCCGGCGCCACTCGAGGTCGTGGTCACGTAGAACGACTCGTCGTCGAGGCGGCAGATCGTGCCATCGTCGACGATCCGTCCGGCGTCGGAGCTGATCACGCCATAGCGGATCCGGCCCGGCTTCAGGTTCGAGAAGCGATTCGGGTAGAGGCGATCGAGGAATTCGCCGGCGTCGGGGCCCCGGACCAGGAGCTTGCCGAGCGTCGAGACGTCGATCAGCCCGGCCGCCTGATGCACCGCGAGCGCCTCGCCCCGAGGGTCGCCGTAGTCGTACGGCCGGCGCCAGTCGCCCGCCCACTTGACGTTGCCGCCGAGCTCGCGGTGGCGTCCGTGGATCGAGGAGCGCTTCGCCGGCTCGAACGGCCGGCCGCCGAGGATCCCCATCGGCACGGAGACCCAGGGCGGCCGTGCGGTCGTCGTACCGACCTGCTCGAGGCTTTGCCCCGTCTCCTGCGCCATCAGCCGGACGGCGGGAAGCTGGCACATGCGGCCCTGGCACGGGCCCATGGTGACCGTCGTGTAGCGCTTAGAAAGCTCGATCGACTCGTAGCCCTCTTCGATACTCAGACGGATGTCCTTGCTCGTGACGTCCTCGCACAGGCAGGCGAAGCACTTGCCCCGTCGGCTGCCCGCCACCGGCGGAGGCACGGCCACCGCGGCCCGCTGGTCGCGCGCGAGCGCAAGCCGGCCGCGCAGCTCGATCGACCGGGCCGCGGGATGCGGCGTCGCCGAGCCCGAGCGCATGCGCGGCCTCCAGGCCGGCGAGCTCACCGGAGCGCAGCACCGCCTCGAGCTCCTCGACACCAGCCACCTCGCCGGCGGCGTGCACGCCTTCGGGTAGCTCGGTCAGCGCGAAGTTCCCGCGCGAGTTGTCATACCTGCTCTGGGCGCCGGCCTGGAGGGGCAGCGACGACGCGGGCACGGTGCCCCCGGAGACGACGACCAGATCGCAATCGAACGTGCGCTCCTCGCCGCCCCCGCTCACGCGCTGGAGCACGGCCTGGGTGACGGCCTTGCGCCCGCGCGCCTCCACGACGGTGTGGGCGGCCATCACCTCGATCCCCAGCCGCTTCAGCGTCCCGGCGGGCGATCCCGGGATCGAGCGCAGGTCGGCCACGGCCGCGATCTCCACTCCCGCCTCGTGCAGCGCGATCGCCGCCTCGAGCCCACGATCCGAGGTGGTCGCGACGACGGCGCGCGTGCCGGGCCGGACCGAGTACAACGCCATCAACCGCCGGGCGCCGTCGGACAGCATCACGCCGGGGAGGTCGTTTCCCGCGAACACCAGCGGCTGCTCGATCGTCCCGGTGGCGAACACGTGCCGGCGGGCGCGGACCTGGTGCAGGGTGTCGCCCTGCCACACGGGAACCATCCCGTCGAAGTAGCCAAGGGCCGAGGCCCGCGACAGGGTCTCCACCCCGGCCTCCTCAACCTCGCCGACAAGCGCCGCGATTCGCTCGCTGCGCCCGTCGATCAGCAGCCGGCCGCCTGGCTCGGGGCCCTCGTCGACGAGCACCACGTCGGCGCCGAGCCGCGCGGCTGTGCTCGCGGCCCGCAGGCCGGCGGCGCCGGCACCGACCACGAGCAGGTCGGCGTGGCGGCGCCGGTATTCGGTCCGCCACTCGCGCTCCTCCTGCTCCTCTCGCAGGCGCCCGAGACCGGCGGCTCCCCGTAGGATTTTCTCGTACAGCGGCCACCAACGTCGCGGCTTGATGAACGTCTTGTAGTAGAAGCCCGGCGGAGTGAACGGGCCGCCCACCAGATCGGTGGCGCGCATCGCGTCGAACTCGAGGCCGGGGCGCGCGTTGAGGTGCTCGACCTGCATCCCCTCGCGCGCCGGCTCGGTGCAGGCTCGCGCCCCCGGAGCGCCGTCGACGGCCACGATGCAGTTCGGGCACTGGCCCGAGCAGCAAATCAACCCGCGTCGGCGGTGGTACTTGAAGCTCCGCGAGAACGTCCGCCGACCGGCCGCGTACAGCGCCGAGCCGATCGTGTCGCCCTCGTACGCCTCGACGATCTTGCCGTCGAACTTGAAGCGAACGACGCGCTGACGCGAGATCTTCTCGCCGGGCTGCTCCGGGAGGCGGGTCATGCCGCTGCCGGGCGGTCGGGCCCGTCCCCACCCCGGCCATCGGGGCCCGCCTCGCCCACATCCTCGGGCCGCGCGGTGAACAGCACCTCGTTCGTGAGCGTGTTGCGCTCGGCGATGAACCACGCCCGGCAGCCGGAGCGGTGAAACCACCACTCGCGCTGGACGCCGGCCACGTTGCGGCGGAAGTAGTTGTACGTGTTGAGCTCGCGGAACGTCGGGCGCGACTTCGGCCGCGATGAGACCTCCCCGCCGAAACCGAAGTCGGTGACCTCGCGAACCCCGCAGTTGGGGCAGCTCAGCACATACGACATCCCGGTTCCTCCTGTCCTGGGCGCCACACGTTCCGGCAGAACGCTACGCCGCCCCTCTGATCCTGTCCAATATCGAATTCGGCAATATTGATTTGTACCGTGAATCAGCCCGCCGGCTCGCGTGGCCGGCGGGCAACGGATTCGCTGCCCGTGGAACTACGCCAGCTTCGCTATTTCGTCGCCGTCGCCGAGGAGCTTCACTTCCGGCGCGCGGCGGTCCGCCTGCACATCTCGCAGCCGCCGCTGAGCCAGCAGATCCGCCAGCTCGAGGACGAACTCGGATACCCCCTGCTGACACGCACCCGCCGCCGGGTCGAGCTCACCCCGGCGGGCGAGGCCTTCCTGCGCGACGCCCGGGCGCTGCTCGCGGAACTCGACGGCGCGGTCGAGGCCGCCCGACGCATCGACGCCGGCCAGACCGGCCGGCTGCGGGTCAACTTCGTCGGCTCCGCGCTCTTGTCGATCGTCCCCGGGATCGTGCAGCGGTTCCGAGCCGCGCGCCCGAGCGTCGAGATCGAGCTGCACGAACGCTCGACAATCGACCAGCTGCGCGCGATCAGCGCCGGCGTGGTCGACGTCGGGCTGGTGCGCCCACCGATCGAGGACGTGCCCGATGTGCGTGCCGAAACCGTGCTGAGAGAACGAACCGTGGCGGCGCTCCCGGCGGGCCACGAGCTGGCCTCGCTTCGGCGGATCCCCTTGCGCCGGCTCGGTTCGGAGCCCCTGGTGATGTTCCCCCGCAGCCAGGCACCGGGCTTTCACGACCTGCTGATGAGCAGCATGTCGGCGCCGGGCACGCACCCGCAGGTGGTCCAGTACGCCCCCGAGATGCTGACGATCATCGGCCTGGTCGCGACCGGCATCGGGGTATCGCTGGTCCCCGCCTCGGTGACCAGGCTGGCGCTCGACGGCGTCACCTACCGCCCCGTCGCGGGCGCGCCGAGCGCCGAGCTGATCGCGATCGTCCGCGCCGGCGATGACTCCCCGCTGGTGCGCGCGTTTATCGAGCAGGCCCGGGCTTAGCGTGCCTCGGACACATGCAGGTCGATGGCCCGCGCGGCGGCCTGGCGCGCCAGCCGCTCGCGCGCCCCGGAATCACGCCCGGTCACCATCACTTCCTGGCGGTGTCCCCGCGCGCGCAGCTGCTCGGCGTAAGCCGCGTTGCCATACAGCAACCCCATCGTCTCGGTGGCCCGCTCGAGCGCGCGGCCCTGCCCGAACTTCGGCACCAGTTCGACCGCGGACGCTCGGCCCGTGCCCGGTGGCGGCGCGTAAGGAGGAGAGAACAGACCGCTGCGCCGCGCCAGCCACAACGCGCACAGGACGTCGGAGGGTTGCTTGACCTCGGAGACGATGAACGCCCCGGGCGCGCCATCATCGAGCGCGGCGGCCGCCTTCGGCACCGGCCCGCCGTTTCGCTCGGGCAGTGGCGCGCGGAGGCACGCGTGCGTGAGCACGCCGATGCGCTCGGTCTCGCTGCGCGTCGCCCGGTAGCCGGGCAGCAGCGCGCGGCAGGCATCGTGGAGCTCGGGGGCGTTCTCGCGCATTGCTAGCCCGTCGCCGCCCGTGCGCGCAGCGGGACCGGCTGGTCACGCGCCTCGATCTGCTCGAGCTTGGCCAGCAGGGTCTGCGCCATCCGGATCGAGGCCGCATCGATCAGGCGGCCGTCGAGCGACACCGCGCCCTTACCCTGCGCGGCCGCGTCCTTCATGGCCCCGATGATCCGCTGAGTCTTCTCGACCATGTGCTCGTCGGGGGTGAACACCTCGTTGGCGAGCGGAATCTGCGACGGATGGATCGCCCACTTGCCCTCGTAGCCGAGTACCGCCGCGCGCCGCGCGGACGCCAGGTAGCCGTCCGCATCGGTGAAGTCGCCGAATGGGCCGTCGATCGGGCGCAGCCCGTACGCCCGGCAGACCACGGCGATCCGCGACAGCGCGTAGTGCCACTGGTCGCCCCAGTGGCGCTCGCGGTCGTCGGTGAGGATCGCGTAGTCGGGATTTGCGCCGCCGATTGAGGTGGTATGGCTCTGCAACGACGCCGCGTAGTCGGCCACGCCGAACACCATCGCCTCCATCCGCTCCGGGCAGGCGCTCGCGATCTCCTCGCAGCGCAACATCCCCATGGCGGTCTCGATCAGCACCACGATCCCGATCCGGCGCTCGAGCCGCACGGCGTCCTCGATCTGGGTCAGCAGCGTCGCGACCAGGTGGACGTCGCCGGCGCCGCTGCACTTCGGGATCATGATCGTGTCGAGGTGCCGGCCGGCCTGCTCCACCACCTCGACGAGGTCGCGGTAGCAATAGTGCGTGTCGAGGCCGTTGATCCGCAGCGACACCGAGCACCGGGACCAGTCCTGCTCGTGGAGCGCCGCGATCACGTTGACGCGCGCCTGTTCCTTGTCGTCGGGCGCAACCGAGTCCTCGAGGTCGAGCATCACGATGTCGGCGCCCAGCCCGGGAGCTTTCTCGAGCATGCGCACGTTGCTGCCGGGGACCGCGAGCTCGCTTCGATGTAGACGGCTCATGGCCGGCAGTAGAGCGGCCCCCGCCGGGCTGCGCAAGCTTCATTAGATGAATTTGTTTAAGAGATTGGGTTAGGTAAATACATAGACGCGAGGTTTAGTCCCGTCGGACAAATCTTTGCTTTTCACTTAGGTATTGAGCCGTTAGCCTGGCGCCTCATGACAACCTCCACGGCTTTGAATCCTCCCCAGCGGCTGCTGTGCGGCCCCGGCCCGAGCAACGTCTCGCCGGCCGCGCTCGCCGCGATGCAGCAGCCCATGCTCGGCCACCTCGACCCCGACCTCCACGAGATCCTGTCGGAGGCCGTCGCCTTGCTGCGCGTCACCTACGGCGCCGGCGACGGCCTGGTGCTCGCGCTCCAGGCGACCGGCACCTCGGGGATGGAGGCGGGGCTGGCGAACCTCATCGAGCCAGGCGACGTAGCGATCGTCGCGGTCGGTGGCTTCTTCGGAGCGCGGATCGTGGAGATCGCGCGCCGCCACGGTGCGCGGGTCGTCGAGGTGCAGGCCGACCTCGGCGAGCACGTCCCCAACGACCGCCTGCTCGAGGCCCTCGACCGGCATCCGGACGCGAGGCTGCTCGCGGTCGTGCACGCCGAGACCTCGACCGGCATCGAGCATCCACTGAGGGAGCTCGGCGCCGAGCTGGGCGCGGACCGCGATGTCCTGCTGATGGCCGACTGCGTCACCTCGCTCGCCGGCATCCCGCTCCACTTCGACGACTGGGGGATCGACTATGCCTATTCGTGCACGCAGAAGTGCCTGGGAGCGCCACCCGGCCTGTCGCCGGTCGCGGTATCCGAACGGGCACTGGAGCGCATCCGTTCGCGCCGGGCCCCCGTCCCGTTCTCGTTCGACCTGCTCGCGCTCGAGCGCTACTGGACCGAGCGCCCCGCCGTCTACCATCACACCGCGCCGGTCCTTCAGATCTACGCCCTGCACGAGGCGCTGCGGGAGGTGGTGATCGAGGGGCTGCCGGAGCGCTGGGAGCGCCACGAACGCGCCGGTAGGTTCCTCCAGGATGCGCTGCGCACCCGCGGCCTCGAGCTGCTCGCGGATCCCGAGCGCCAGCTCGCTCCGCTCACCGCGGTCCGCGTCCCCGAGGGGGTCGAGGGTAAGCGCGTGCAGCAGCGCATGCTCCGCGAGCACGGCATCGAGATCGGCGGGGGTCTCGGGCCGGGGGCGCCGCCGATGTGGCGGATCGGCCTGATGGGAGTCAACGCCACGCTCGAGGTAGCGGAGACAGTGATCGAGGCGTTGGACGCGGTCCTCGCCACGGAACCCGTGCTCTCCGCGGCCGCCTGATCCGCGCAGCGATCCCCAACCGGCTCCCCAACCGCATAAGGCCGCGCCTGCAGGCGCGGCCCCAATCCTTTACTACGCCGCCGGCGCCAGCGTTCGCGCCAGTGCATGCTGCGCCGCGCGCGAGCACGCGAAGTCCACGAAGTCGCTCACTTCCCGCCGGACCGGCCCGACGCCGGAGTGGACCACGTACCAGGCGCGCCGCGGGAGGCCGCCCCGGACCCGGATCGTGGCCAGCACGCCCAGCTGAAGCTCGAGCTGCACCGCGCAGCGCGATTGGAGCGCGACCCCCAATCCCAGTCCGACCGCCTGCTTGATCGCGCCGTTGGACCCAAGCGTGAGGACCTTCGGGTGCAGCTCGTGCGCGGCGAGGAACTCCTCGCTCAGGACCCGCGTGCCCGATCCCGGCTCGCGCATCAGCCACGGCCGCCCCATCAGCTCCTGAATGGCGACCGGTCGGCCCTTGGCGAGCGGGTCACCCGGGGCGGTGATCACCACGAACTCGTTGGGCAGGAACTGCCGTCCCAGGAGGCCCAGCTCCTCGGGGATTCTCCCCGTGATCGCGACGTCGACCTCGTGGTCGACGAGCCGCTGGAAGACATCTTCCCGGTTGCCCACGTGAAGCGTGATCTCGAGCTCGGGGTTCGCCTCGCGGAACATCCGCAGCAGCGGCGCGACGAGATACTCGCCGGCGGTCATCACCGCGCCGATCCGCAGTGACGTCCTGGAGTCGCCGCTCGCCTCGCGCGCCGCTCGCGCGCCCTGCTCGAGTAGGCCCAGCACGTTCGTCGCGTACGAGACGTAGGCGCGGCCCGCGGCCGTGGGTCGCAGGTTGCGGCCGCTTCGTTCCATCAGCGTGGTGCCGAGCTCGCGCTCGAGCGCGTTGATCGCCGCCGACACCGACGGCTGGGTGACGACCAGCTCGTCGGCGGCGGCCGTCACCGACCCGCGGCGAACGACGGTCAGGAACGCGACCAGCTGGGTGACCGTGACCGCCATTCTCACCTACACGTGCAGTGCCGAGTCGGCCCCGGTGGCGTGGCGCCGCTCGGTCCGCTCCGGCTCGCTGCCGCGGGTCACGTGGGCCCGGGCGCGCACGAGGTGATAGAGGACGAGCAGCTGCACCAGCGCCAGCGAGTCCGACCGTCGCAGGTCCGTTCCGATGGTGAACTCCCCCAGCCGGCGCACCCGCAGATGATTCGCGAAGCTCATCCGCGCCCACACCGCCTCCTCGAGCTCGGCGGCGTGCTCGGGGTCGATGTCGCCGGGGACCCTGAGCAGCCGGTCGCGCTCGTGGCGGACCAGCGACGGGCCGTCGCCGGAGCCGTCGAAGAGCGGTGAGAGGTCCGGATGAGGCAGCGTGTCGCACAGGACGACATCCGCATCGAGGTGCGACGGGTCGTCGGTCCTCGCCCGTTTGAAGCTGACCACGATGTCGGCGTGCTCACGCTGGGGGCGGATGTACTGCGCCGCGTCGCGCTCGCGGTGATCGAGCTCTGAGAGGACCTCGTCGGTCGTGTAGCTGCGGCGCGTGCAGTCGCGCTTGAGCTTCCAGGCCCGGCGCAGCTCCTCCGGCGGCGCGAGGAACACGCGTACGTCGTGGGCGCCGCGAAGCGTCTCGGTGTGGAAGTTGAGCAGTCCCTCGAGGACCAGAAACCGCGCCGATTTCACGTACACGGGTCGCTTCAGCGTCCCGTCGCGATGGTCGTAGACCGGCTTGAGGATCGGCTCGCCGCGCCGCAGGTGCAGGAGGTCCTGGGTGAGGACGTCCAGGTGATTGGCATCCGGGTGCAGCGGCGTGATCCCGAGCTGCCGGCGCTCGCGGCGCTCGTAGCGGTGATAGTCGTCGGCGCTGATCCGCGTCACCTCCTCGTCGCTCAGGACGCGGATGAGTCCCCGGGTTAGCGTCGTCTTGCCGGCGCCGGAGTCGCCGACCACGCCGAGGACGATGGGCCGCGCCATGGCTCTCGGGACCCGGTCCGGTTAGGCGGCCACCGCCGAGCCGAGGTGCGGGTACAGCGGGTAGCGGTCGGCCAGCTGCGCGGTCTGTTCGGCCAGTTCGGCCTTGCGAGCGTCGTAGTCGGAGCCGAGCGCGGTCGCGATCACGCGCCCGATGGCGTGGAAATCGTGGAGCTGGAAACCGCGGGTGGCGAGCGCCGCGGTGCCGATGCGCAGCCCGGAGGAGACCATCGGCGGACGGGGGTCGTTCGGAACCGCGTTGCGGTTCACGGTGATCCCGATCCCGTGCAGTCGGTCCTCGGCCTGGCGCCCGTCGAGCTCGTTGTCGCGGAGGTCGACGAGGATCAGGTGGACGTCGGTTCCGCCGGTCAGCACGCGGATCCCCGGGTCCTCGGCGGCCAGCAACTCCTGCGCGAGCGCCTTGGCGCCCGCCACCGTGCGCTCCTGGCGCTCGCGGAACGCCTCGGTCCCGGCGATCTTCAGCGCCACCGCCTTGGCCGCGATCGCGTGCTCGAGCGGTCCTCCCTGCTGTCCGGGAAAGACAGCGGAGTCGATCTTCTTGGCGTACTCCTCGCGGCACAGGATCATGCCGCTGCGCGGGCCACCGAGCGTCTTGTGGATGGTCGTCGTCACCACGTCGGCGTGCGGGACGGGATTGGGGTGCAGCCCAGCCGCAACGAGCCCGGCGAAGTGCGCCATGTCCACCATCAGGAGCGCCCCCACGTCTTTGGCGATCTGCGCGAAGCGCTCGAAGTCGAGGATCCGGGGGTACGCCGACCAGCCCGCGATTATCAGCTTGGGTTGCGATTCGTGCGCGAGCGTCTCCACGGCGTCCATGTCGATCCAGCTCGTCTCGGGATCGACCTCGTAGGCGGAGATGTTGTACAGCCGGCCGGAGACGTTGAGCCTCATGCCGTGGGTGAGGTGCCCGCCGTGGGCGAGGCCCATCCCCATGAGCGTGTCGCCGGGCTCGAGCAGCGCGTGGTAGACGGCGGCGTTTGCCTGGGCGCCGGCGTGCGGCTGGACGTTGGCGTGCTCGGCGCCAAACAGCTCCTTGGCCCGATCGATCGCGAGCTGCTCGGCGATGTCGACGTACTCGCACCCGCCGTAGTAGCGCCGACCGGGATAGCCCTCGGCGTACTTGTTCGTCAGTACCGAGCCCTGGCACTCGAGCACCGCCTGCGGGACGAAGTTCTCCGAAGCGATCATCTCGAGCGTACGCTGCTGTCGCTCGAGCTCCGCGTCGAGGACCGCCGCGATCTCGGGATCAACCTCGCTCAGGGGAGCTTGCAGAACGTCGTTCATGTCTTGACCACCAGCCCGGGCGCGGCGTCGGCCGGATGGCCAGCGGCCCCGCCTCGCCCCCCGGCCTGGGCTCGCGCCGCCTCGAGCGTGTTGCGCAGCAGCATGGCGATCGTCATCGGCCCCACGCCGCCGGGCACCGGCGTGATCAACCCGGCCCTCTGCACGGCCTCCTCGAACGCGACGTCGCCCTCGAGGCCGTCGGGCGTGCGGTTGATCCCGACGTCGATGACGGTCGCGCCCGACTTGATCCAGTCGCCGCGGACCATCGCCGGCCGGCCCACGGCCGCGACCAGCACGTCCGCGCGCCGGCAGACCTCGGGCAGGTCACGGGTGCGCGAGTGACAGATGGTGACCGTGGCATGCTGCGCGAGCAGCAGCGCGGCCACCGGCTTGCCGACCAGGTCGGAGCGGCCCACGACCACCGCTTCGGCTCCGGTGAGCGGCACGTCGTGGCGGCGCAGCAGCTCCATCACGCCGGAGGGCGTGGCCGGCCGCAGCCCGGGCAGGCCCTTCACCAGCAGCCCTGCGGACATCGGGGTGAGCCCGTCGACGTCCTTGCTCGGATCGATCAGCGTGGTCAGGTGGGCGCCGTCGATGTGGTCGGGCGTGGGGAGTTGTAGGAGGATCCCCGACACGCGTGAGTCGTCGCCGAGCTCCCGTATCAGCCGCTCCACCTCCTCGGAGGTGCTGTCGGCCGGCAGCTCGTAGGAGAACCCCTCGATGCCCACCTCCGCGGACGCCCGCTGCTTGCCGGCGACGTACACCGAGGACGCAGGATCCTCGCCCACCAGGATCGTCGCCAGCCCAGGCCGCGGCATGCCGGCGGCGCACCAGGCCTCGATCTCGGCTCGCACCTCGGCCCGAACCTGCTGGGCAATACCCTTGCCATCAATCAACGTCGCGGTCATCGGACGAATTCGTACAGGAGCGCGTTGGTCTGGTCAAGCCCCCGTACCCATATATTGCACCTTTGGTGTGGCATCGTATCAATTGAGCCAAACTCATAATTCGTGGTGGTCGGTCCTCGGGTCGGGGTGGTGGGTGCCCGATTGGGGGTCGCGGGCGAGGGAAGCCGCGACCTTCGAGCGCGAGACGCTGGACTGCTCGCTCACCCCGCGCGAGATGCTCCAGGTCGTAAAGAACGATCCGTGGCCGTTCGCGCTCGTGGGCAGCTGGGCCGGCGGGGGCGCGATCGTGGGCTCGGCTCCGCTGGTGATCGCGGACCCGGACGTTGATCCGTTTGCCGTCGTGGACGCGCTCCCCACCCTCACCAATCCTCCCGACGGCGGCACCCCCGTCGGCGGCGGCTGGTTCGGCTGGCTCGGCTACCGCCTCGGCCGGCGCATCGAGAGGCTCCCCGAGGGACCGAACCGGCCGGTGCCGCTGCCGGAGTTCCACCTCGCCTACTACGACCATGTGCTGCGGCTCGACCCTGACGGCCGGTGGTGGTGCGAATCCCTCGTCACCCCCGGCCGGCGCGGCGCCCTGGCGGCGCGGCTCGCCGAGCTACGAGAGCGGCTCGCCGCAGCGGCCGCCCGGCCTGACGGCCAGCCTCCCGATCCCGGCGGTGGGCCGCCGCCGTTTCGCGTCGCCGGCGGACGCAAATCCGCGCACCTCGCCGCGGTGCAGGAGTGCCGCGAGCGCATCGCCGCCGGCGAGATCTTCCAGGCCAACATCTGCCTGCGCCTGGAGACGGGCTGGGACGAAACGGTCCTAGAGCTCTTCGACCACGCGATGGGGCACGTCCAACCGCCGTTCGGCGCCCTGTTCCAGACGCCTTGGGGCGGCATCGCGAGCCTTTCGCCCGAGCTGTTCCTTCGCCGCCGGGGCGATGTCGTCACCACGGGGCCGATCAAGGGCACCATCCGCCGCGAGGGCGACGAGACCGCCGAGGAGCGCGCCCGCAGGACGCTTCGGGCTTCGACGAAGGACGCCGCCGAGCACGTGATGATCGTCGACCTGATGCGCAACGACCTCGGGCGGGTGTGCGCGTACGGCTCGGTACAGGCACCCCCCGCTCCGCAGGAGGAGGCGCACCCCGGCCTGTGGCATCTGGTGTCTTACGTGCGGGGGCGGCTGCGTCCGGGTGTCTCCGACCGGGAGCTTCTGCGCGCCACGTTTCCTCCCGGTTCCGTCACCGGCGCGCCAAAGGTGCAGGCCATGAAGGTCATCGCCGACCTCGAGACCACCGGGCGCGAGGTGTACACCGGTTCGATCGGCTTCGTGAGCCCACTCGCGGGGCTCGAGATGAGCGTCGCGATCCGGACGTTCGAGCTGCGCGAGGGGCGTTTGTGGCTCGGCGCCGGAGGTGGGATCGTCGCCGACTCGGACCCCGAGCGCGAGTTCGCCGAGGCGCTGACCAAGGGCGGTCCGCTGATCGCAGCCATCGGCTCGCGGATCTCCGACGCGGCCGAAGCGGACCCCGCCCGCGGGGTGTTCGAGACCCTCCTCGCCCGCGACGGCGGTGTTCAGGCGCTCGAGCTGCACCTACGGCGACTGAGCGGCGCGGTCCGCGACCTGTATCGCGCGCGGCTGCCCGACGAGCTGGCGGCGCGTGTCCGCGCCGCCGCCGGCGAGCTCTCGGGAGCCAATCGGGTGAGGGTCCGCGCGGTCCCCGAGCCGGGCATGGGCGAGCTGACGGTCTCGATTGAGACCGAGCCATTCGATGCCGAAGCCGCGCTCGTGCCGCCGAAGCTCGCGCCCGTCTCGATTTCCGGGGGCTACGGTCCGTACAAATGGTGCGATCGCGGGCTCCTCGACGCGACGGGCACCGGCGCCTCGGTGCCGCTGATCGTCGATGACGGCGATCAGCTGCTGGAGGCGGCGTGGGCGAACGTGTGGATCATCGAGGGACGGCGGATTGTGACCCCTCGTGCCGATGGGAGGCTGCTCGCGGGAGTGACCCGGGAGATGCTGCTCGCACTCGCGCCCGCGCTTGGGTTGGCCGCCTCCACCGATTCGATCTCGATGGCCCGCGCCCGGGCGGCGGATGGCATGTTCATCACGTCCTCGCTGCGCCACGCGGTCGCCGCGGCGCTGCCGGGCGGTCCGCCGGCGGAGGGCGCGGAGATGGTCGCGGCGCGGATTCGTGCCGCGCTCAGCGATGCCGGCTGGGATCGGCCCCCCGCGGCCGTGCTCAGAGCCCCAGTGTCTTCGAGATGATCTCGCGCTGGATCTCGCTGGTTCCGCCGTAGATCGTGGTCACCAGCGCGACCCGGACCTGGCGTTCCATGTCGTACTCCACGGCATACCCGTAGCCGCCCATCATCTGCATGGCCTCGAGCGTCATCCGCTTGGCGAGCTCGGTCGCCTTCAGCTTGGCCATCGATGCCTCCCGGGGCAGCATCGCCTCGGGCTCGGCGTCGACCCGCGCCGCGATGTCGTAGACGAGCAACCTGGTCGCCTCGAGTTCCGTGGCCAGGTCGGCGAGCCGATGCTTCAAGGTCTGAAAGCTCCCGATCGTTCGTCCGAACTGCTTGCGCTCCTTGACGTACGCGAGGACGTCGTCGAACGCCCGCTGCGCCATCCCCAGCGACTGGGCCGCGATGATCAGCCGCTCGTTGTTGAGCCCCGCCATGAGCTGCGGCCAGGCCTGGTCCTCGCGGCCCACCAGCCGCTCCGCCGGCACGTAGCAGTCGGTGAAGAACACGTCATTCACCTCGCGGCCGCCCATGGTCTCGATCGGGCGGACCTCCATTCCCTCGACGCCGGCCGGGATCGAGATCATCGACATGCCCTGGTGCTTGTCGGCGCCGCGGTTCGTTCGGCACACCAGCAGGATGTGCGTGGCCGCGTGGGCGCCGGTGATCCACGTCTTCTGTCCGTTGATCGCGTAGCCGCCGTCGGCCCGGTCCGCTCTGCACGACAGGTTGCCGACGTCCGATCCGGCCTCCGGCTCGGACATTGCGATCGCCTCGACGTGGCCGTGCGTGATCCCGCCGAGGATCTCTTGCTTGAGCTCCTCGGTCGCGAACCGCTCGACCGGGCGCGCGGCCATCATCGTGATCGGGAAGAAGCCCATCGGGATGAGTCCGCGGGAGAACTCCTCGCACAGCAGGCACATGTCAACCGCGCCGCCACCGGATCCGCCGTACGCCTCGGGGATCGCCACGCCCAGCCAACCCAGGTCGGCGATCCGCTCATACAGGCCCTGATTGTGCGGCTCGCGACCGTGATCCGTGAGCGCATCGCGCTGCTCCCGGGTACCGCACTCGCGCCGCGCGAAGTCGCGAATCGCCTCCACGAAGGCGCGCTGCTCGTCGGTGAGGGTCTGGATGGGCACCGCCGCTCGTGCTACATCTTGCACCACCCGTTGAGTGACAGGCATGCCGTGTCTGAATCGCTGTTCCCCTCCGAGGACGAGCTTGACGAGATCCTGGTCGGCCCGGAGTCGATGACCTGGCAGCGGGTCAGCGACGCGCGGCTGAACCTCGTCATGCTCTACCCGCTCCTCCTGCAGGTGGCCCACCCGACGGTGGGTGCCGGGGTTCGGGACTACTCCGACTTCGAGGCGAACCCCTGGACCCGGCTGCGCGCGACGGCCGACTACCTGACGCTGCTCGTCTACGGAGGCCGCGACGCGGTCGCGGCCGGACGGCGGCTGCGCGCGCTGCACCAGCGATTCCGCGGTATCCGCGAGGACGGCCGGCCCTACCACGCCCTCGAGCCCGCCGCGTATGCCTGGGTGCACGCCACGTTGGTGGAAAGCTACGTCGCGGGCCACGCCCACTTCGGCACGCCGATGGGGAGCGAGGAGCTCGAACGCTTCTATCGCGAGTACCGCGGGCTCGGGCGCCTGATCGGCGTGCGCGAACGCGACCTTCCGCCCGACTGGGACGGCTTCCGGGAGTACTTCGAGCGCACCGCGACGCGCGACCTCCTCCGGACGGAGGCCGTGGAGCAGGTGCTGGGCGTTGCGCGCCGGCCGGACCGGCCGCCGATGCCAATGCCGGGCCTCGTGTGGCGCGCAATGAGCATTCCGGCCGCGAGGGCATTCTGGCTTGGCGGCGCCGGCCTATTGGCAAGTCCGCTGCGGGCGCGTCTCGGGATTGGCTGGAACGCGGTCGACGAGGCGCAATTCCAGGCGCTCGGAGCATTCTGCCGCGGGCTGACGCCGATCCTGCCCGATCGCCTGCGTATCACGGGACCTGCGCAGCTGCGCTGGCGCCGGGACGCGATCGCGCGCGGTCCGCTCGGTGACCCCGACTCAAGCGGCACCGCGCGTCAGGCGGCGTAGCGGCGACACCCGCGGGTGTGCTGGATTTGGCCCTTATACGGGGGCAGATTCAGCGCACCCCCTTCGAAATGTTGTGCCGGCGCGGGCGCGTCGCGCGTGGGTCCCGAACGCATAGGCCACTACATTGCGAGCGTGCAAATCCGCCACGCCGATCCTGACCGAGACGCCGCCCGGTGCGCAGAGCTGTACGCCCCGTTCGTCCGCGACACGGTCATCTCGCTCGAGGAGGAACCTCCTGACGCGGACGAGTTCGCGCGAAGGATCGAGCGGATCTCGCGTACGCACCCGTGGCTGGTAGCCGAAATAAATGGCGAGCTAACCGGATTCGCGTACGCGACATTGCACCGCGAGCGGGCCGCGTACCGATGGGCCACAGACGTGACGGTGTACGTCGACCCGGCCTACCATCGCCGCGGCATCGGCGGGGCGCTGTACACGGCGTTGTTCGATCTACTTGTCCGCCAGGGCTTCTACGTCGCCTGCGCGGGGGTGACGTTGCCAAACGAGGCAAGCGTCGGACTCCACGAGGCGCTCGGCTTCGTTCCCGTGGGCGTCTACCAGCGGGTCGGCTTCAAGTTCGGCGGGTGGTGGGATGTCGGCTGGTGGCAGAAGCAGCTACAGCCCGCGCGTGACGGCGTACCCAAGCACCCGGGACCGCCGGCGCGGCTGCACGGAGATCCCGATGACCCTATGTCGGCTTAGCCCTTCCCGGACGGCGGAGGCGGAGCCGTCACCCGAACCACCGCGCGGGCGCGGACCGTCCTGGCGTTGCTTGCGGTCGCGGTGGCGTGGTTGGTGAGCCGCGACCCGGCAGCCGCTCCGACGTGGGCGGTGAAGCGCAGCATCTTGCTGCTCAGGGTCTTAAGCGTGCCGATCGACTTGCACAGCGTCCGGCCGTGCACCTGGAATCCCGGCGCGGACGCGACGGTGAGTCCGGCCGGGAGGGTGTCGCACACGTGCACCTTCAGGGCCGAGACCTCGGCCGTCTCGCTCACCCGTATCTTGAACGCCACCGTGGACCCCTGCCTGGCGACCGAGGGCGTTGCGGTCTTGTGCAAGGTGAGCACCGCAGTGAACACGTCCGGAGTCGGAGGCCCGGGCGGCTCTGGGCAAGCAAAGGTTGGATTTCCATTCGGTGCCGGGGGCAGCGGGTTGACCGGTTGCAGTTGCGGCGGGCACTCCACGACGACGCTCGTAACCGTGGAGGCCCGGTTCGGATGCGGGTCGGGGGTCGGCTCGGGCTGGTCATCGGCCACCGTCGCGACGTTCTGAAGCACAGTTCCGTTGGCGGTGCCGGCGGGCACGGTCGCGACGATCGTCAGCGCGAGCGACGAGCCCGCGGCCACGCTCGGGGCAGTGCACACCACCGCCCCGTTGACGGGCGGCGTCGTGCAGGAAAGCCCGGGACTGGCGGTCGCGCTCATGAACGTGACACCCGGCGGCAGCTGGTCGGCGAGGACGAAGTGAGTCGACGTCGCTGGTCCGTAGTTGGTGCCCACCACGTTCCAGGTGATCGTGTCGCCCGGCCGCACGATGGCCGTCGACACGGTCTTGACCACGCCGAGATCAGCCGGCTGCGGTTGTGGCGGCGTCGGTGGAACGATGATCGTCGCGCGGTCGCAGCCGTCGAAGACCTCGCCGGGCAGATCCTCGGAGCCGGCCTCATAGCAACCCGCGTTGACTACCGGGTTCGGCTTCGGCCCCTGCGCGGAGGCGTCGACGGTGGCGGTGAACGAATAGGTAAACGAGCCGCCGGCGGGCAGGTCCCCAGCCGTGCAGTTGATCGTATCGGTGGCGCCGTTGAAGGTGCACGGAGGAGTGCCGACAAAGCCACTGAAGTGGAGACCTGACGGCAGTGGGTCAGACACCGTCACGTTTGTCGCCGTCGCCGTCGGACCGAGCGGGTCATTGGGGCTCCGCTGCGGATTCGTGACGGTCGTGGTGTACGTGACCGTGTCCCCGGGGCCGGCGCCCGAGCGATCAGCGACCTTGCTGATCTGGACGTTCGGCGCCCGGATCAGCGACTGGAACACCAGCCCGCTAAAGAAGTACGTATCGCCAACGGTTCCGAGGCACACGGACGCATCCGTCGCGCCGTTGGGGATCGTACTTCCGGGCAGGTTGAGCGTGGCCAGGTCGAACCCGAGTTGGTTGCTGTAGTCGGGTGTACGCCCACCGATGTCGACGCCGCCCGTCGAGATAGTGCTGTTGAAGAAGTTGTCGGGGTCGTGGAGCGCATCCGACAGATGCGGCATCCCCACGCACGTGTCGGCGATGGGACTCTTCAGCGCCAGGTAGTCACCGGTGATCGCGCGGTCTCCTTCGTACGCCCAGACCGTGACCTGGCCGTCGACCGGGCCGCTGGACGGGGTCTTGAAGCCGCTGAAGTCAAGCGGGCCCACCACAAGCTGCTGCCCGCTTTCCACCTGTACGTAAGCGAAACCGTCGAACAGAGTGATGTTCTTGAACGGCGCCGCTTGGTTCTCCCAGATCACGATCAGCGTCCAGCCGGCGTAACGGTTGTAGCCCGTACCCGCCTGTACGTTGGCGACGGAGACGGTCAGCTGCGAGCCGCCGGACCGGGTCCGGTGCGCCTTCGACAGGAGACCCAATTGGACCTGGCCGGTGACGTCCGCCCGCGCCCCATAGGCCCACCCGGGCGAGTGAGTGGGCTGGTTGTACCAGCTCGCGATGTACGCGTTTGCGCCACCCGTCGCGGTGGCGTCGGCGGTGGTGTAGGGGGAGCCTGAACCCACCTGCAACTGTGCCTGAGTCCAGAGCGTGTTCGTGGTCGGGTCCCTCCCGCCGGGCGCGGCGTTGCCGGTAGGGTACGGAGCCGGATCGTTCGGCGGCCGGTTGACTCCCTCCGAGAGGTCCGCGCCCCAGTACAGGTAGGCCCGCACGACCTGTGCGCCGGCGGGCACCGTCAGCGTCGCCGAGCTCGAGTCGAAGTGCCCATTGCTCGGATCGGCGTTCACGTAGACCATGTTGTGGTCGTTGTTGTTGGCTTGGATGCATGGCTCGCCCGCGCGCCCGTGGCGGTGGTGTCTACGCGCCCCGACGTTTTCCCGGCAGGTCTCGAGCGTGTTTCCGGTTACCGCCACGCCACCACGCAAGTTCTCAGAGAACGTCGGTGGTGTCGGAGTGAAGCGCCCTCGGATCAGGTGCTGAACGGGCGAATTTAGCCAGTGCGTGACTGCATGCCCCCTTGCGGACGCCGCGCCGGCCGCGGCCAAGGCGCAAATGCACACGCACAGGCAGAGACCCCCTAACCTCCTCATGGCGTCGGAATCTAACCGTTCGCGGAGCTCGTTGCAAGTGCCGCAACCTCACTGCACGGGATGGGCCGGCAGACCCGACTCGGGCCGCCCGCCGACTGGCCACGGGAAAGGGGCTACTCGTCGGCCAGGATCAGCGCCAGGGTCGGGCAGGCGTCGACGGCCCGCCGGGCCAGACCGAGCAGGTCGTCCGGAACCAGAGGGACATCGAGGATTGGGTAACCCCAGTCGTCGAGCCGGATCAGCTCGGGCAGCAGCTCGACGCACAGACCGTGACCCTCGCACGCGATCGGATTGACGCGCAGGCGCTTGCTCATCGTCGCGCCGCCCCTCGCAACCGGCCCGCACCCCGTCCGCCAGGCTGGAGCCCGGCCCTCCGTGGCCGAGCGGGCGCCCCACCATCGAGCGGCAGGCCCGCCGGCGAAGCCGTGCACCGCTCGCGCCGGTGCCACTCGATCTCAGCACCGAACACGTCCATCGCGCTCTCCACGAACCTGACCGCACCGTCGGGGTGATGGCAGGCCCCGCGCCCGCGCACCTCGGAGGTCCATCGCAGCACCCGATCACGCTCGCGCGCCCCCTCAACACCATCCGCCATACCCATCACTGCGTCGGCGATCGCCCGCAGACCGAATACGCACGGCCCGCACTGGCCGGCCGACTGGCGCGCCAGATAGTCGATTACGTATGCGCTCTCGTGCAGGCCGCAGGAGCTCTCGCCGAGGGCGATGAGAACGCCGGAGCCGAGCGTGCAGCCGACCGAGCGGAGGTCCTCGCGGGCGAGCCGCAGCCGGAGCGCCTGAGCGCTCCGAACCCAGGTACCGAAGTATCCGCCGACGAGCAACGCCTGCAGCGGTTCAATCGAGCCCCCCGCCGCCTCGAGCAGGTCGATCATGGGCGTGCCGAACGCCAGCTCGTAGACGCCTGGCTCGGCCACCGCCCCGGAGATCGTGACGAGCGCCGAGCCCGGGTCGGCCGTGGTGCCGAGCTCGCGGTACCAGGAGGCGCCGAACCGTGCGACGAGCGCGACCTGGGCCAGCGTCTCGGGATTTTGGATCAACGTCGGGCGGCCTCGGTACCCGCGCTCGAACGGGCGCGGGGGCACGAACGTCGGCAGCGGCGCGCCGCCGTTCAGGTAGTGCATGACGGCGCTCTCCTCGCCCGCGACGTATCCCTCGGGCCCGGCCACGAGCACGAACCCCGACCGGATCGCCGGCGCGCACGGCAACCGCGCCGTCCAGAGCGTTCAGATGACCCGACGGCGCCATCCCCGAGCTTGACCACCACCTCCCGCGCCCCCACGGCCACCGCCGCGAGCACCGCCCCGTCGAGGACCAGATGAGGTAGGCGCGTCAACAGCAGCCGGTCCTTCGCGCTCGCCGGCTCGGTCTCGCTGCCGTTGACGACCACCGCGCTGGGGCGCCGGCCGGCCGCGACCGCCCGCAGTTTCCGAGCCGTCGGGAAGTCCGCACCGCCGCGCCCGCGGAGCCCGCTCATCTCGACGGCCTCGATCATCTCGAGCGGGCTCGGTTGCGGCAGCGGGCCATGAATCCGCTCGTGCTCGGCGAGCGACATCGGCGCACCGCCGGGGTCCGTCCCGGCGAGCAGGCGCGGGAGCCCGTGGTGACCCTCGACTGGCGCGGGTGCGGCGACTTGCTGACGGCCCCGTCGAATCACCCTCCACCCCACGAGCGGACGCCCGACAACGGTCCCGGTCACGTTGCCGGTGGCGTCGTCGATGTTGAGATTGACGTTCAGATCGAGCACCGATCCGGAGCCGTCGGACACCCGGGCCGACGAACTGCTGCCCCTGCAACGAGACGATCTTGCCCTGGAACGCCGAGGGAGCCCCGAGCGCGGTGAGGTCGACCTGGCTGCCGGTCATCGACAATCCCCCGCCGCCGGTGGGCTCGCCGGCGAGCCTGACCCGCAGGTGTCCGGTCACGCCGCCGCTGACCCGCATCGTGATGTCGACGATCGCGCCCGCTGGCTCGGCCGTCTGCGTCAGGGTCCCGGTCAGCTGCGCGGAGAAACGGACGACTGAGGTTGTGCATGATCCGGCCGCGGCGCGGCGAACCGCGGCCACCGGCGACGCCGGCGCGGACGCCTTGCTCAGCAGCGACACCGGGGTGCCGGCGCGGCGGGCCCATCCGCGCTGCAGCGGACCCGCGAGCGTGAAGATCGCCAGCCCGATCGGCGCTGCCACCGACAGCGCCAGTGCCGGGACGCGCACGCGGTCGTAGTTGGGGTCGGCGCGGCTGATCCGAACCCACACCGCGACCACGACCGCGAGCACGCACGCCACGGTCAGCGCCAGCATCCACCACGCCTTGGTATCGCTTCCGGTTCCCAGGCCGTGCAGAACCGCGATCGGCCAGCTCGCGTAGGCGAGCCAGTGAATCGCCCGCCAGGCGCGGTAGCCGAGACGCCGACGGACCAGGCTCGTGACCACGAGCGCGACGAGCAGGTCGAAAGAGAGGGCCCCGAGCCCCATCCACAGGGGCCGATAGCTCGAAACGAACGGAATCACCGCGTCGGTCAGCTTGATCGGGGCGAAGCTGTCGAGCACGCTGGTGATGATGTGGACGACCAGGAAGGCGATCGCGAGCAGCGACACGTCCCGGTGGAGCGCGTCGATCGCGAATCGCGGCCAGCGCGGCGCTGCGGCGAACCGCAGCGAGTCGAGCACTCCCACGACCACGCTCACGGTCAGCAGAACGAGTGACACGGCGCCCGTGCCGCGGGTCAGATACCAGTAGGCGCTCGGCCCCGCCGCGCCCAAGACCAATCGCCGTCACGCGAGCTCGTCGCCTTCCGCCGGCCAGCCGGCCACGTGGCGCGCCACTCCGTCGACGTCCACCAGCCTGCTCGGCAGGCCCAGCGACTCGAGCCACTCCACCGCGCGCTCGCCGCGAACGATCGCGGCAGTGCTCGCGATGTTCGCGTCCAGGCACGACGCCGCGGTCACGCTGACCGTGCGCCATGACGCTGGTCACCGGCTGGCCGCTCTCGGGGTCCACGAGGTGATGCACGGAGCCGGAGCCCGTGTTCCACCGGCGTACGGTCGTGCTCGAGGTGGCGAGGCCACCGGAGCGAATCGAGATCCACTGACCGGGAGCGTCGACGTCTGACCGGTGATCGTCGGTCACCCGTACCCGCCATCCATCCTCCGGCGGCTCGCCCGCGGCGGCCATGTCACCCCCGAGCGAGACGAGCACGCCGCAGTACGCTGCAGCACGGGCATTCGCCGCCGCCCGATCCGCGCACAGGGCCTTCGCGGTGGCGCCGAGGTCGAGGGTCACGCCGCGCGGGACGCGGATCGTCCCGGCGGCAGCGTCGAGCTCGACGGTCCGCCACCCCGGTACCGAGGCAAACGACACCACGGGGGCCTTGGCCTGCGGCCCGGTCGGGAGCGAGTCGAAGTCGCGGTCGTATCCGAGCGCGATCAGCGCCCGGCCCACGGTCGGGTCGACGTCGCCGTCGGTGAGCCGCGCCGCCCGCAGCGCAGCACTGACCGCCTCGACCATCAGCGGGCTCACGCGTACCGGGGTTCCGGCGGCCCGGTTGACCGCCGAGAGCTCGGAGTCATCTCGGAACCGCGAGCAGGCACGATCGAACGCGGCGACCGCCTGCTGTACCGCGTCAACCGCCGCGCCGATCCGGACAGAATCGCTCACCGCGACTGTGGCGATGCTCCCAAGCGCATCGAACCGCGCGGTCTCCTGCTGTGAGATGGCCATCTTCGCCAGGGCTACTGGTCTCAGGAGCCCCCGGACACGGGCGCCGGCGAGCCGCCGGAGGCAGAAGCCTGCGATTGGCCCGACGAGGACTGGGACGGGCCCGAAGGAGCCGGGGAGGGCCCTGGCACCGGCTGCGGCGTCTGCACGGGACCTTGCAGTCCGAGCGAGCTAGGGCTGGCCACGGGCGGCATCTGTGGCTCGGTCGACCCGGCCGACGTCGACCCGGTCAACGTGGCGGCGGGGGCACGGCTGGCATGGCTGCCGGCCCCCAGCGTCCGGCCGGGTGCGACCGCGGAGACTAGCCCGGCGACCCCCGCGGTGAGCGCCGCCGAGCCCGCGATCACCCACCGGCGGGTGCGCCGAGTGCGCTCGATCGCCGCGTCGCGCTCGAGCTGTGCCAAGGACGGCCCGCGCCGACCCGCGGCGGTCCGGTGTTCACCACTGATGCGTGTCATCACCCTAGAAGGGAATCAGGCTTCGCTAAGAGCAGAATGAGAATTGCGTTTGTGAAACGGCTGCACTCAGCCGCCCGGCAACAGCGGTAGCTCGACCGTGAACGAGGAGCCATGCACGGCGATCCGGCCACCGTGGCGCTCCACTATCGCCGAAGCGATCGACAACCCTAGGCCCGAGCCGGGACGCTCCATCGCTTCGGGTGCGCGCCAGAACCGCTCGAACAGCCGCTCGCGTTGGGTCGCATCCGGCCCGGGGCCTTCGTCGCTGACCGTCACCAGCGCACGACCGTTCCGGCGCGTCACCGCGACCGTGACGCGCCCGGTTGGCGGGCCGTGTACGAGCCCGTTCTCGACCAGGTTCTCGAGCACTCGAGCGAGCGCCTCGTGCTCTCCGCTCACGCGAACCGAGTCAACCGCTCCCAGCACAACTCGCCCATCGGATTCGCGATGCAGCCGGACCACCTGCTTGACCAGCCGGTCCAGATCGACCGGCTCCGGCTCCTGAGCCGCGGCACCCGCCCGCTCGAGCACGAGCAGGTCGTCCACTAGTCGCGCCAGGCGCTCGGCGTCGTGGCTGATCTCTCCGAGCACTTCGGGGTCGACGCCGTGGCGCTGGGCGAACTGCACGTTTCCGACCAACGCGGTGACGGGCGTGCGGAGTTCGTGAGAGGCGTCGGCCAGGAACCGCCGCTCGATTTCGCGCGCCTGCTCGAGCGCGGCGAGCATCCGGTTCAGCACTCCGGTCAGCTGCCCGATCTCGTCCGCCACGTTTGCTTCGGGTAGGCGCCGGGCCGGGTCGGCGGTACGTTCGATCTCGGCACCCGCGGCGGCGAGCCTTCGCAGCGGCAGGAGCCCCCGGCGCGTGAGCGCCGCGGCAACCAAAACGGCCAGGATCGCGACCGCGGCCCCGGTGAGGGTCACCACGACGACCAGATGGCTGATCGTGTGCTCGATGTCGCTCGTGTCCGAGGCGACGAGCACCGCGCCGCCCGCGGCCACCCCGCCCAGCCCGGCGGCGAGCGGGGCGGCGTACATCCGGTAGGGGCGGCCAGCGATGTGCAGATCCTCAAACCCGGCGCGCCCCGCGACGCGAGCCTCGACCGCCAGCTGGTCCTGCGGCAGCAGAACCGCCCCGAGCAGCAGCGACCGGGCGAGGATCCTGCCCCGCGAGTCGATCACTTCCACCGCTATCTGCCGCCCGGACACCGGGCTCTCGAGCGCGCCCGGATCCGTTAGGACCGCCGGCGCCGAGGCGGCCAGCTCGGCCACGTCCCCGGCGCGCTGGCGCAGCGCGCTGTCGAGCGAGGAGCGCAGCTCTCCTCTGACCAGCACGACCGTAGCCGCGGCGAACAGCGCCACGGCGGCGATAATCGAACCGGCGGCGGCGAGCACCAGCCGGGCGCGAAGCGTGCGGGGAACCAACCTGGCAGCTATGACGGCACCTTCCAGCCTCCGTCAGGCCCGTAGCGCGAAGCCGGACCCCCGGACCGTTCGGATGAGCGGAGGATCGCCGAGCTTGCGCCGCAGGCGCGTTACGTACCGGTCGACGACATTTGCCTCGGCTCCGCCGTTCCAGATCTCGTCGATGGCGCGCTCGCGGCTGACCGTGCGCCCCACCTCGCGGAGCAAGAGCTCGAGCAGGTCGGCCTCCCGCCCGGTGAGCTCGATCGGCCGGCGTCCCCGCACCGCCCTGCGAGCCGAGACGTCCAGCACGAGATCCGCATACGACAACTGAGGCCGTGACTGCTGATCGCCGTGCCGACGGGTCAGAGCCCGCAGACGGGCTACCAGTTCTGCCACCGCGAACGGCTTGACCAGGTAATCGTCCGCGCCCGCGTCGAGACCCGCGACGCGGTCGGGCACGGCATCGCGCGCGGTCAGCATCAGGATCGGGGTGGGCAGACCTTTGCCGCGCAGGCGCCGGCACACCGCCAATCCGTCGAGCACCGGCATCGCGACGTCGAGCACGATCACATCCGGCGCCGAGCGCTCGGCGGCCACCAGGGCGGCGCCGCCGTCGGCCGCGACCGTCACCTCAAACCCCTCGGCCGCGAGCGTGCGCTCGAGCATCCGCCTCAGCGGCGGATCGTCGTCGACCACCAGCACCCGGTCGCGCAACGCCGAGTGATCACCCACCGGCGACGTCACGGCGCAGGAACACCAGGTACGCCGCGGCCAGCGAGGGGATGCCGTACATGGCGCACACCCACGCCGCGCGTACGATCGGCGCCCAGTCGATGGGCGTTCGCAAAAGCCCCTGCCAGGCGTTGAACTGGGTGCTCAGCAGGTATGGCACGGCGCCGCCGAGTCCCGGCAGGATGCCGATGAGCTGGAACAGCAGCGAGATCATCAGGGTCCCGACCACCGCGGCGGCGCTGTTGCGGGTGATCGAGGAGAGCAGGAGCCCAATGCAGACCACGGTCCCGATGGGAATCAGGTACACGAGCAGGCTCATGTACACCAGCTCGAGTGACTTGGGCGCGGAGACAATCGTTCCCGACAGGCTCTGCAGCGAGTTGAAGCCCGATTGGATGCTGCCGGCGACCACCGCGACCGTGCCGTCGAGCAGGATTGCCACGATCGCGTAGGTCGCGGCCGCGAGCGCCTTGCCGGCGAAGATCTGGCCGCGCTCCAGCGACCGGGTGAAGATCGTCTTGAGCGTGCCGTTGTGATCCTCGGAGGCGAAGATGTCGCCGGCGACGAGCGCGGTGATCAGCGGGAACATCCACACCGCTCCGAACAGAATGATCACGAGCGGAACCGCCAACCCGCTGCGCGTCAGGTAGGAGGCAAACGCGAAATCCCCGCCACCCCGCTCGTGGCGGAAATGGATTGCGACCACGAAGATGATCGGCACGAGCGCCGCCGCCCCGAGCCCCAAGTAGGTGCGCTTTTGGTAGCGGAGCTTGGTCAGCTCCCAGCGGTACACGGTCCCAACCCCGGGGTTCATCGGGCGGTCTCCGCCGGCTCGGCCGGCTCCGCCCGCTCGGCACGCGCGACGGAGTGCTCCCGGACCGCGCCGTCACTCCCCTCGGTGAGCGAGAAGAACAGATCCTCGAGGGTCATGGTCTGCGGCGTCAGTGCTCGGATCAGCGCGCCGGCCTCGACGAGCGCCTGCGAGAGCTCCGCGACCGCGGCGTCGTCGGCCGTGAAGCTGATCCGCCCGTGGTCGGTGCGGACGTCGCCGATGCCCGGCTGTGCCCGGCACACCGCGAGCGCCCGCTCGTCGTCGGTGGTGGCGAGCCGGTAGCTCGTCCCGCCGCCCCGCTTGAGCTCCGCGATCTCCCCCTCGTAGACAATCGTCCCCGCCTGGATGATCGCCACCTTGTTGCAGAGTTCCTCGACCTCGGCCAATAGGTGGCTCGAGAGCATGACCGTTATGCCCTGGTCGGCGAGGCGGCGAACCAGCACGCGCATGTCGCGCATGCCCGCCGGGTCGAGGCCGGTCGCGGGCTCGTCGAGCAGCATCAGCTTGGGCCGGCGCAGCAGCGCGGCCGCGATCCCGAGCCGCTGGCGCATGCCGTGCGAGTAGCCGCCGACCTTGTCGTGCGCGCGACCGGAGAGCTCGACTATGTCGAGCGCCTCGTCGATCCGCGCAGACGCGCCGTTACCATCGAAGGCACCCAGGAGCTCGAGGTTGCGGCGCCCGCTCATGTACGGATAGAACGTCGGCGCCTCGACGAACCCCGCCACTCCCTCGAGCGCTTTGACGCTCACCATCGGGTCCCGCCCGAAGAGCCGCACGGTCCCCGCGGTGGGGCGGATCAGGCCGAGCATCATCCGCAGCGAGGTCGTCTTGCCGGCGCCGTTCGGGCCCAGGTAGCCATACACATCGCCGGTGTTGACCGTGATGTCAACACCGGCGACGGCCGTCAGATCTCCATATCGCTTGACGAGGCCGCGGACCTCGACCGGTGGCGGGGACTCCGCCGGGGTCACGGCCACAAGCGTACGCTCATAGCGCCCGGGCGGCGGCGTCCGCGGCCGCGGCCGGCACCGAGCCGATCACGGTGTACGCGACGCCGCCGCGCGTGAACCGGACCACGGTCCCGAGCGCGGTATCGAGTTCCTGTCCGGTTGCGCCGTTGATCGACACGGTCGGGAGGCTCAACCCGCGGTGGTCGCCCGACTGGCTCTGAGTCGCATTGTTCGCCCCGGAGTCGGGGGATTGCTCGATCACGGCGATCCCGCCGAGACCCTGGCCATAGGTCACGAGGGCCGCGGGATGGCCGCCCCAGTCGAGCAGCGAGACCGACTGCCGCGGGAGCCCGACGAGGGAGCGGGGCGCCACGAGCGAGAACGGCACGTGCCGCGCGACTGCCGCGACGCCCGTGATGTCCTGGTGGAGCTTGCCCTTGGCGCGCTCCTCAGCGGCGCGGTCGGCCGCTGAGCCCGTTGCCGACCCCGCGCCCGGCGTGGTCACCTTGACGACCTTGGCGCCGGCCGGCGGCGCTGACGCGAAGTCCGAGGCGGGCACGGCGCCGTAGGAGATGTCGGTGACCTTGAGCTCGAGCACCGGGCTGTTGTCGCCGCGGGCGTACACGGCGAACCGCAGCGGCACCCCGCGGACGGCGTCCCACGCGAGCTGGACGTTGCCGAGCAGGCCCCCGCTGTGCTGCGGCGAAACCCGGACGGTATAGGCGGGCCGGCCGGCCACGTCGCCCGGGATCGCACCCGAGAGGTTTGCATGCTGCGCCAGACGGCTCAACCACGACTGGATCGTCGCGATCGACGGGATCCGGTCGTGGGCCTGCTTCTTGTCCGTCTTTTTGGAAGAGGACATGCCCGCCGGGAGGCTGCCCTCGTAGACCGTGTTCGACGACGGGTCGTAGACCCAGAACGCCCCGTTGTTCACCACCACCTGCGCGTCGCCGTTGTCCGACTGAAGCTCGATGCGCAACCGGCCGTCGGACGAGATCCAGAACCGCCCGGACGCGCCGCTCAGGATGGGATCGGAGCCCTGGATGTTCGATGACGCGATCAGGTGGTTGGTGAAACTCACCCGGCCCGAGATTCCCTGGATCGCCGGTGCGGTGGCCGCCTGATGCAGCGCGCTCGCAAGCGTCTTGGGCGGCGGGACGGGGCCACCGCCCGCGGCCGCTACCGCGATCGCTGTTCCGCCGCCGATGGCTACGACTACGCCGGCGATCAGCGCCAGCAGACGTCGGGTGGAGGTGGTGCGCAAGAACTTCATGACATCCAGAGCCTTTCTCCGTGACTTGCGCCAATCACGTTAGGCCACAAGCTTGAAACTAGTTTGACAGACACCTCAGCTCCCGCTTGAGCACCTTTCCCGTTGGCGTACGCGGCAACTCCGAGAGGAACGTCACATCCCGCGGGACCTTGTACCTGGCCAGGTTCTCGCGAATGACCTCCCGAACCTCCTCCTCGGACAAAGTCGCACCACCTCGGACCACCACGAACGCGGCCAGGCGTGCGCCGAACTCCGCGTCGTCCACGCCGATGACCGCCGCCTCCTCGACGGCAGGGTGGGTCAGCAGCACCTCTTCGACCTCGCCGGGAAACAGGTTCTCGCCACCGGAGACGATCATGTCGTCGTCGCGGCCGTCGATGAACAGTCGCCCCTGCGCGTCGAAGTGGCCGACGTCACCGGTGCTCATCAGGCCGTCGATCTGCTCCTTGCCGCCACCGCCGGTGTAGCCATCGAACTGAAAGCCGTTGCCGACGAAGATCCGGCCGACCCGGCCGGCCCCAGCTACGACGCGCCCAGCCTCGTTGTACAGCCGGACCACGGCGCCGAAGGGGACGCGGCCGGCGCAGCCCGGAGCGTCACGAAGGTCCTCGGGAGTGGCGAACGTCGCGTACGCCACCTCCGTGGTGCCGTAGAAGTTGTAAAGCACCTCGCCCAGAACCCGGCGCGCGCGCCTGACCAGCTCGGCCTCGAGCTGCGACCCCGAGCAGAACACGATCCGCAGCGAGCCCAGGTCGTATCTCCCCGGCTCTGACTCGAGCACGCTCACGATCCGCTGGAGCATCACCGGCACGACGGCCACCGCGGTTGGGACGCTCACGGGCGATCGCCTCGAGCACGCGGTCGGCGGCGAATCGGCGATGGGTGATTGTCGTGGAGGCGAGCATCACCGCCAGGATCATCTGCGTGTAGCCGAGGCCGTGGAACATCGGCGCGGCGATGTAGGTCGCCTCGCCCGCGCGGTAGGGCACCTTTGACAGGAGCGCGCCGACGGGCACGAGCGAGTGCCCCGGGTGCCGCGGCGCGCCCTTGGGTGTGCCGGTCGTGCCGCTGGTCAGCAGCACGACGGACGCGGGCTCGCTCGGGACGGGCGGGACCTGGCCGGCGTACGCGACGAGCAGCCGCTCGACCGTGTCTGCGTCCGGCTCCCCGTCGGTCCACGCGAGCAACCGCCCGTGCCGCGGCTCAAACCCGCTTACGAGCTCCGAGTACTCCTCATCGTGGATCAGCAGGGCCACCCCTTCCCGCTCGCACACATCGCGCAGCTGGGGAGCGGCGAAGTCGGTGTTCAGGTACAGGACCCGCGCTCCCACCTTGGCGGCACCGAACGTGGCGTCGAGAAAGCCGCGGTGATTCCGGCAGAGGATCCCGACGCCCGTGCCCTCGCGCACGCCGCGGGCGCGCAGCGCGCACGCGAGTGCGTCGGAGCGCGCGTTCAGCCGCGCGAACGTCAGCGCTCCGCGCTCATCCACCAGGCCGACGCGCTCGCCGTCGCGGATCGCGGCCACCGCGACCGCACCGCCGAGCTGTCCAAGGCGCTCGAGCGCTCGCACCGTGGCGACCGTGCGGGCGGGGGAGTCGAATACGAGCAGCCCGGCGCGGCGCGCGTGCGCGGTAGCGCGGGCCTCGTCGGCCACGCGCCGGGCGAGCCGTGCCCCCACGGCCTGAAGCGATGAGAAGTCGGTCACGCAGGGGCAAATCTAATACCGTGAACCCCGATGTGCCGCCTGTTCGGAATGACCGGGGGACCCGAACGAGTCACCGCCACGTTCTGGCTGCTCGAGGCGCCCGACTCCCTCGCGGAGCAGAGCCGGCGCGAGCCGGACGGCACCGGGCTGGGAACGTTCGACGAGCAGGATCGGCCCGTGGTCTCCAAGCAGCCGTTGGCCGCCTACGAGGACCAGGCGTTCGCTCGCGAGGCCCGCGAGGTCCGCTCGCGAACGTTCGTCGCCCACGTCCGCTACGCGTCCAACGGCGCGGTCGCGCCGGAGAACACGCACCCGTTCGAACAGGCTGGGGCGACTGTTCGCCCACAACGGGGTGATCGGCGACGTGCCCGCGCTCGAGCGCGAGCTGGGCGATGCGATGGGGGTGGTGAAGGGCGAGACCGACTCGGAGCGGTTCTTCGCGCTGATCACCCGGGAGATCGACATCACCGGCACCGTCGGCGAGGGGATCGTCCGCGCGGCGCGATGGGTCGCCGAGAACCTGCCGGTGTTTGCGATCAACCTCGTGTTGATCGACGCCCACGAGTTGTGGGCACTCCGTTATCCCGACACCCACGAGCTGCACGTCCTCGAGCGGGCGGCGGGCGGGCCTCACGGGAGTCGCCACCTCGAGCACGCCAGCGCCCGGGGATCGGTTCGAGTTCGGTCGGGAGACCTGGCCGCGCTGCCGGCGGTGGTCGTCGCCAGCGAACGCATGGACGAGGATCCGGCCTGGCGGGCGCTCGGGTCCGGAGAGCTGCTGCACGTCGATGGTCAGCTCAAAGCCAGTGTCACGAGGCCCCTGGAAGCCCCGCCGGCCCATCAGCTCACGCTGGCCGAGCTCGACGCGCGCGCCGCGGCGTCTCAGGCGCACCCAAGCGGCGCGGCGTCCCAGGCCCACGCCGGGCACCGGTGACCCCGAGCCTCATCTATCGAAGCGCCACCGGGTACGAGCTTTTGATGCGCGCGCTGTACGGCCGCCATTACGCGGACCGGATGCGCGCGGTCTCCGAACAGGTCCCCGACGGATCATCGGTGGTGGAGCTGTGCTGCGGTCCGGGCACGCTCTATCTGCGACATCTGCGCGGCCGCGTCACCGGCTACATAGGTCTCGACGTCAACGACCGGTTCCTCCGCAGGCTGAGGCGTGCCGGTGTCGATGCCAGGCACCTCGACCTGAACCGGCCCGACCTCGAGCTGCCCGAAGCCGACGTGGCCATCATGCAGGCGAGCCTCTATCACTTCTTTCACCACCCAGAGCGGATCGTCGATCACATGCTGGCCGCGGCTCGTGATCGAGTGGTCATCTCCGAGCCGATTCGCAACCTGGCCTCGAGCAACGTCCCGATCATCGGGCTGGTAGGCCGGCGCGCAGCCGACCCGGGAATCGGAGGCCACGGTCAGCGCTTCACCGAGGAGACGCTCGACCGGTTGATGGCGCGCCATCGCGAGCGCGTTCTCAGCGCGTTCACGATTCCGGGCGGGCGGGAGAAGGTGTTCGTGCTGAGCGCCCGGCCGGCGTGGCACTCGCCCCCTCCCCGGAAACCAGCGCCTCCTCCGACCCCTCGACGTGCTGATCGATCAGGAACAGCGGGCGGCGCTTGACCTGCTCGAAGATCCGACCCACGTACAGGCCGACGACCCCGACGCTGACGATGATGAACCCGGCGAGCACGAGCAGCAGGACGGCCAGACTCGTGTACCCGGGGACGGTCTTCTCGGGCTCCGCGAAGTAGTCGACCACCTGGAAGATCGCGAGCGCGATCCCGGCGATCGCAACCGAGAAGCCGAGCATCACGACCAGCCGCAGCAGCAGCGTGCTGCGGAAAAACATCCCGTCGAGCGCGACCCGGACCAGTCGTCTGAGGTCGTAACCGCTGTTGCCGGCATGGCGCTCGTGGTGCTCGATCTCGATCGCAGTCGAGTCGAAGCCGAGCCAATCGAGGGCGATCATGTACTCGCGGTCCCGGTCGCCGAGACGCAGGAAAGCATCGATCACCCGGCGCGAGAGCAGGCTCAGGTTGCTGTAGTCGGGCCGAACGTCCGTCTCCAGCGTCAGTCGGCGGTACGCGCGGCTGGCCCAGCGCCTGAACGACGAGTGGCGCCACCCCCGCCGGACCGTGCGCACGACGTCATAGCCCTCGCCGGCGGCGGCCCACAACCGCGGGATGTCCTCCGGCGCCTCTTGCAGGTCGCAATCCATCACCACCGCCCATTCGCCCTTGCACTGAGCCAGTCCGGCGGTGATCGCGGCGTCCTGACCGAAGTTCCGGCTGAGGCGAAATGCGCGAACGTGGGAATCCCCACGCGCGAGCGCGAGCAGCACAGACCACCCGTCGTCGACGCTGCGGTCGTCGACGAACACGAGCTCGTAGCGGTCGGTGATCGTCCCGACAGTGTGAGTGAGCCGTTCGTGAAGCGCGCGCAGGCAGTCCTCGCACCCGTACACGGGCACGACGACGCTCAGCTGAACCCCGTCCGAGCCTCGTGCGCCTGGGCTGGGACCGGCCATGCGTTCGTTCATTATCACCGCCCGGGCTGTTGGACGAACACCAGCAGCGACACCGGTGCCCGCCGGAAGTACCGCGGCGCCAGCTGGACCAGCTGGCGGATGTCGACCGATATCGGGTGACGCAGCGCGAAGCGCGCCAGAATCCAGTTGTTGACGCGGAAGCGGGCGAGCAGGGCCGCCCCCCGCGGGGATCGGGTCCGCGGGACGGAGGGGCCGCTGGCCGACCGGGCAGTCAGGACTCCCGCGATCACCCGGTCATTGGCGACCAGCGGCAGCCGCTTCGTGGCGCCGACGATGTCGATCTCGCCGATCGACAGCCTGCGATTCTGCGGCTGGACCCAGTTCACACGGGGCAGGTAGAGCTTGAGTGGATTGCCGGTGGTCCCATCGGCGACCAGGATCGCGCGCTGAACCGGGGCAGGGCCGAGCGCGTGGGCGACCGAGCGCCAGTTGGGACGCTGCAGGTAGGAGACGGTTTGGACGCGCACCGCCGCGACCGAGAACATCGCGAGCAACGCGATCGCCAGAGCGCCGCCGAGCAGCCGGGCTCGCGGCACGGCACAGGCGCCGGCGACCAGCGCGGCGAGCGGAACGAACGCCGGGATCACGTTGCGGGAGAGGAAGTAGTCCATCCCGACCAGGCTCAGGGCGAGCGGCACGAGAAACACGACCCCGGCGATCGCCGCCGCCACCTTCGCTCCGCGCCGCGTTCGCCGGTCGCCGCCGAACGTAATCAGGGCGGCCACGATCGCGATCAGCACCGCGCCCCCGATCAGGCCCTCGTCGATCGTCGTGCGGCGGTAGATGATGCTCACGCCCCACTCGGCCGCCGTCGCGCTGATCCGGTTGAGCCTCGGAACCGCCGCGATCCACGACAAGCCGTGCGAGGTGTCGGCAAACGCGAACGGCAGCATCAGGCATTGCACGACCGCGACCACGCCGACCGCGAGCGCCACGACCCGCGTTCGCCACCTCCACAACAGCCACAGAGCCTCCGGCCCGACGAGGAACCCGGCGAAGAAGTGCGTCATCAGCGCGAGCGACGAGAAGAGACACCACCACCCGACACCTCGCCGGCTCGGATCCTGCCGAGCGCGGATGAACCACAGGAACGAGGCGCCGCTAAGCGCCGCCAACAGCATGTACGCCCGCGCCTCCTGCGAGTACCAGATCATGAACGGGTTCACGACCACGAACGCGCCGGCGATCACCGCGGCCCGGCGCGAGAACAGCTCCCGCGCCGATAGGTAGGCGAGCGGCACGAGCGCGATCCCGGCCAGGGCCGAGATCGTGCGGAGCGCGACCGCTCCGGTGCCGAAGACCCGTCCCCAGATCCACGCCAGCACGAAATACAGCGGCGGGGTGGTCTCGACATGCACGACGGTGTGGATCATCGCCCCGAACGGAAGGCGCGCCTCGTACAGCGTGAGCGCCTCGTCCTGCCAGATGCTCTGGTTGTCGATCACGATGAACCGGATCGCGGCCGCGGCGGCAATGAGCGCTCCGACGATCCAGGCGTCGGCAGAAAGCGCGCGCGTCGCAACCCCCGCGCGCAGGCCCGCCGGCCCCGGACCGGACGCGGGGAAGCGCGCCTCGTAGTCGGATGCACTCATGTCAAGCGGGTGCGCCGTCCCCGACCTTTGAACATCATCCCCAACGGGCGGCGATTCTAGTCGCTTGCAGGGACGTTCACCGTAGGAGTTCTCTTAAGGCGGACACCACGTCGTGCTGGTCTGACTCCGTCACCTTGGGGCTCAGCGGCAGGCTCACGGTCCGCTCCGAGATCGCGCTCGCGACCGGAAAATCCTCCGGTCGCAGGCCGTACTTGTCTCGATAAAACGGGTGCAGGTGGACTCCCCGGTAGTGCACGCCAGTGCCTATGTTGCGCTCGGAGAGCGCGCTCAGAAGCTCATCGCGCTCGAGGCGCGCGTCGGGATCCAGCAGCACCTGGTAGAGGTGGCGCGCGTGCTTGGTCCCGGGCTCCGGCGTGGGCGGAGTCTCCAGAGGGAGCCCGGCGAGCAGCTCGTCGTAGCGCTCCCACTGCTCCCGGCGGAGCTCGATCCAATCGTCGAGCCGCGGAAGCTGGTGGAGACCCAGGGCCGCCTGGACGTCGGTCATGTTGAACTTGAACCCGGGGCTGACCACCTCGTAGTGGCGAAAGCCGACATCGGAGAACCGCTGCCAGGCGCCGAGGCTGAGGCCATGCAGCGCCAGACGCTCGACCTGCGCGGCGATCTCGGGGTCCTCCGTGAGCAGCGCGCCGCCCTCGATCGTCGAGATGTTCTTGGTCACGTAGAACGAGAACGCGGTGAGGTTGCCGAAGCCTCCGATCTTGCGAGATCTCCACTCGGCGCCGATCGCGTGCGCGGCATCCTCGATCACGACCAGCCCGCGCCGGTCGCGCAGCGCGGCCACGCGATCCATGTCGACGGGGCGGCCGGCCAGGTGCACGGGCATGATCGCGCGCGTCCGCGAGGTGATGGCGGCCTCGGCGGCGTCGAAGTCGATCAGCCCCGTGCCGGGGACCGAGTCGATCAACACCGGCGCGGCGCCCGTGTGCTCCACCGCGTTTGCCGAGGCCACGAACGTCATCGCCGGCACGAGGACTTCGTCGCCGGGACCCACCCCGAGCAGCCGCATCGAGAGGATCAGCGCCGCCGTGCACGACGACAGGCAGCGGCAGTGCGGGACGCCCACGTAGTCGCTCAGCATCGTCTCGAACCGCTGCACCTTCGGACCGGTTCCCACCCAGCCCGAGCGCAGGGAGTCGACGACCTCCGCGATCTCGGCCTCGCCGATCAAGGGACTGCCGAAGACAAGAAACGTCTCGCGCATACCTAATCCAATCTACGGGGCGGGGCGGGGTCGGCGTTGTGCAACCATCACCCAGTCGTGAGCGTGGACACCCTCGAGCGCAGCAGTGAATCCGGCACCGTCCCGGGAGCCGACGGCAATGGGCTGCCCCCCGGCCCCCGGATCCCCCGCCTCCTCCAGACGCTGGGGTTCATTTTCGCCGGCCCCCGCTTCCTCGAGGCCTGTCGGCGCCGGTACGGCAACGCGGTGACGTTCGGCACGCTGTTCGACGAGCGCTTCGTGATGCTGTTCGACCCTGCCCTGGTCAAGGAGCTCTTCCAGGGCCCGCACGACCAGCTGCACGCCGGCGAGGCAAACGCTCTGCTGGGCCCAATCCTCGGCAACCGCTCGGTGCTTCTGCTCGACGGCGCGGAGCACCTGCGCCACCGACGCATGATGCTGCCGCCGTTCCACGGCCGCCGGATGCAGGCCTACGCGGACACCATGCGCGAGTCGGCCGACCTCGAGATCGATTCGTGGCCGCTCGGCGAGCCGTTCTCGCTGATGCCCAGCATGCAGTCGCTGACCCTGCGAGTGATCATGCGCGCGGTGTTCGGGTTCGAGCCCGGCGCCGCCGAGGAGGAGCTCCGACGGCGCATCCGGGACATGATCGATCCGCTGGCACGACCCCGCGGGGTGCCGCTGATGCTCGTGCTCGGCCGCCTCGGAGCGGGCCGCGGAACCGACCGGGGAGCGGCCCGGCGGTTCGACGCGGCCCGGCGTGCCGTCGACGAGATCCTGTTCGCGGAGGTCGCCCGCCGTCGAGACGATCCGCAGCTATCCGAACGCGACGACGTTTTCTCCTCGCTGCTCCTCGCCGTCGATGAAACCGGCGATCGGCTCTCGGACCGCGAGATCCGCGACGAGCTCGTCACGCTGCTGCTCGCGGGCCACGAGACGACCGCCACCGGGCTCGCATGGACGTTCGACCTGCTGTTGCACACCCCCGTCGTCCTCGGCCGTGCCCGCGAGCGCGACGACGAATATCTCGACGCGGTGGTCAAGGAGGCGCTGCGGCTCCGTCCCGTCATTCCTGGGGTCGGACGAGTCGTCCGCGAGGAGCCGTTCCGCCTGGGCGGCTACGTGATCCCGCCGGGAATGGAGATCAACCCCTCGATCCGGATGATCCACAGGCGCGCGGACCTCTACCCCGGCCCCAAGGAATACCGTCCCGAGCGCTTCCTCGGCCCGGACGCGCCCGATACCTACACGTGGCTTCCGTTCGGCGGCGGCACGCGGCGATGCCTGGGCGCGAGCTTCGCGCTGATGGAGATGCGGATCGTGGTGGCGCGGATCCTGGAGCGCGCCGCCCTGCGAGCGGCCGATCCCGAACCCGAGAAGGTCCAGTTCCGTGGGATTACCCTGGCCCCGCGCAACGGCGTGCGGGTTGTGCTCCAGGGGCGCGTCAGTCGCCCGTCGCCACCGGCCGCGCAGGGTCGGTAATCCACTCACTCCAGGAACCCGGGTACAACGCCGCCCGGTACCCCGCCAGCTCCAGCGCGAGCACCGAGTGCGCCGCGGTCACCCCCGAGCCGCAGTACGCGCCGACCGCGGCGCCGTCGCGCACCCCCGCGGCCTCGAACCGTGCGCGCAGCTCCTCCCGATCCAGGAACCGGCCGCGCCCGTCGAGGACCGAAGAGGCCGGAACATTGCGCGCGCCGGGGATGTGTCCGGCGACAGGATCGATCGGCTCCTGCTCCCCGCGGAAGCGCTCGGGCGTCCGGGCGTCGAGCAACACGCTCCTCCCGTCCAACCCGAGCTGCGCGGCCCCCGCAGCCTCGACGACCACCATCCCACCCGGCCGCGCCGCGAAGTCACCGCGCGCAACGCGAGCCTCGCCCGACTCCACCGGGAAACCCGCCTGAACCCACGCCGCGAAGCCACCGTCGAGCACCGCTACGTCCTCGTGTCCGAAGTACCGAAGCAGCCACCACGCCCGCCCGGCCGCGATCGACGACTCTGCGTCGTAGATCACCACCGCTCGGCTATTCGAAACGCCCGCAGCCCGCATTCCAGCTTCGAACGCGCCGGCATCCGGAAGCGGGTGGCGACCCCGCTCCCCGGGCGGCGCCGCGAGCACCGTCTCGAGGTCGACGAACACCGCCCCTGGTATGTGTCCCCGCAAGTACTCGGGGACGCCCGAAGGACCCCCGAGCTGCCAGCGGACGTCGAGCAGCGCCGGCCCGTCGCGACCGCCCCCAACCCGCTCGTGCAGATCCTCGGCCGAGATCAGCACTCGCCTACCGCTTCCCCAGCGCGTAGCGCAGGATCGACAGATCGGTCAGCCACTCGACCGGAGCACGGTCGTCGGTGTACACGCTTCCTCCGGAGAGGCCGGGCCCTAGCCGCTCGGCTACAGCATCGGCGAGCGGCCAGAGCCCTGGAGGCAGCGCCCCCCCAGTCGTCGCCGCCGACAGGATCCGCGCCGAGGACAGCGGCGCGTCGCTCGCCACCACCAGCGTGTTCGAATCGCTGATCCGATCGCGCATGACATACGGAAATTCGGCTCGCATGGTCGCGGTGACCACCTTCTCGAGGCCATCGGACCCCGGTATCTGCCCCACGTTGACGATCGTCACTCCCCCGGACCGCAGATGGGCGCGCACCGAGGCGAAGAACTCGCGCGTGACCAGGTAGAAGGGGATGTAGGGCTGGCGGTAAGCGTCCACGAAGATCGCGTCGTAGCTGGCCTTGCTGGCCGCGAGCCAGGGCCGGGCATCGGCCGTGTACGGGTGCAGGTTCGGCCCGCGCAGGTCGAAGTAGCGCTTGCCGATCGTGGTCAGCTCACCATCGAGTTCCACCGCGTCTACCCGCGTCGCCGGGTAGTAATGGCCATACGCCCGTGCGACCGTGCCGGCGGCGTCGCCGAGGATCGCGAGCCGCCGCGGCACGCCGCGCTCGCCCGCCAGCGGCAGCACGAGGAAGTCATCCCAGTAGCCGCCGGTCAGGTAGCTCCAGGGGCGGTACAGCGAATGAATCGCGACGCCCTCGTTCAACTGAAGCCAGCGCTCTCCGCTCTGAAACTGGAGGACGCGCGCGTACTGATACTGGGTCTCGGCGGAGAAGATCACGCGCGCGCCGCTGACATCGGCCCCGACCGCCGGCGGGGGGACGGCGAGCAGGCCCGCGATCAAAGCGGGAACCACCAGCCACCGCCAAGAGGCGGCCGCGGCCGCCCCCACCACCGCCAGCGCGAGCGCGAACACGAGGAACGTGCGGTGCGTCCCGATCAGCGGGATCAGCAGCAGCGCCGCGGCGAAGGTCCCCACCAGCGACCCCGCGGTCGAGAGCGCGTACAGGCCACCGGTCACGGTGCCGGTCTTCGCCACGTGCCCGAGCGCGAGCCGGTTGGCGTACGGGGCGACGCACCCCAACAGCATCACCGGCACCGCGACCAGCGCGAGCACCGCGGCCAGCGATCCGACGAACCCCCCGAGCGACAGCGCGCCAAGCGCCCTGACCGACAGCCGGAGGAACGGACCGGCGGCGAACGGGACGCTCGCCAGCAGCGCTGCGGCGACCAGGACGATCGCGCATAGTCCCCGAAGATCTCCGCGCCGGTCGGCGAGCCGCCCGCCGATCGCATAGCCCACCGACAGCGCGACCAGCACGGTCGCGATCGTGTTCGCCCAGATGATCGTCGAAGCCCCGAAGTACGGTGCGAGCAGGCGCGCCGCCGCTATCTCGGCGCCGAGACTCGCGGCCCCGACCACGAACGCGATCGCCCGAACCGCCGCGATCGGGGGGCGGGACGGCGCGGGGCGAGGTCGCTCGAGCTCCGCGAGCTCACGGTCGGTCTGCGTGGCGCTCACCGTCTTACCTCGGGAGGAAGCGTAGTCTCCCGCGCCGTGCTGCTCTACGACTCGGCCGTCTCGGGCAACTGTTACAAGGTCCGGCTGCTGTTCGCGCACCTCGGCATCGGCTACGAGCGGCGCGAGGTCGACGTGGTCGATCGCTCCAACCGCGCGCAGCTGCTCGGCGCGATCAACCCCGCCCTGCGGATCCCCACGCTGATCCTCGACGACGGGCGCGCGCTCGCCGAATCCGACGCGATCCTGTTCTACTTCGCCGACGGGACCGAGTATCTGCCCGACGACCGGTTCGAGCGCGCGCAGGTGCTGCAGTGGCTGTTCTTCGAGCAATACAGCCACGAGCCGTACATCGCGGTGGCGCGGTTCTGGCGGCACTCCGGGATCGAGGTCCCGGACTCCGACCGCGAGGCCAAGCGGCGCGGCGGGCTGGCGGCACTCCAGGCGATGGAGGGACACTTGGCCGGCCGCGAGTTTCTTCTCGGCGAGCGCTACACGATCGCCGACATCGCGCTCTTCGCCTACACGCACGTCGCTCCGGAGGGCGGCTTCGAGCTCGAGCCCTACCCAGCGATTCGTGCGTGGCTAACGCGAGTCGCCGCCCGGCCGGGCCACATCCCGATCACCGCCTGAGCACGGACGGGGTGCCGCGGACGTGAGTCGGGGTGTCCCGGACACGCGGTCCGGGACACCCCGCATGCAACCTCACCCGCTCAGCGTCACCTCACCGGCTCGCCGGTGCCCGGGTCGAGGAACAGCGGTTCGTTCGCGCGATGGCCGAACGAGAACAGGTTCTCGAGCGTCCCGGCATCGGACTCGGCCGCCCCGCTTCCGAGCCGCGTCCCGCCGAGCCAGTTGTCCTCGATCAACCGCACCACCGAGGACTGATCGGTGAACGTGCCGTCGACGAAGTTGCGCTTGGCGAACGGTGAGATGACCAGCAGCGGCTGCCGCGGGCCGACGCCGCAGCGGGCCTCCTGCCCGCTCGGCACCTTGGAGGCGTTCGTGCCGCAGGAGTCCTTGCCGGTGAGCGCGTCGAGCGGAGTCTGCGACTGGTAGATGATCGGCCCCATCTGGTGGTCGTACCACCCGTCGCTGTCGTCGTATAGAACGATGACCGCGGTGCTCTTCCACGATGGCAGCCGCTCCAGGTGGTTGATCGTCTCGGTCAGGAACGTCTGCTCGTCCAGCGGATCCGAGTAGCCCGCGTGACCGTCTTGGTACCTCGCCGCTTTCAGGTACGACACCGCGGGGAGGTTGCCGTGGTCGGCCGCGGCCCAGAAGTCCTTCAGGTCGTATTGGTGGTTGGCCTGGTCCTGACGGCCGATCATCGTGATCGAGGTCGGCGGCAGGTGCTGCGGGTTGGCGGTCGAGGCGTAGTACTGGAACGGCTCGTGGTGCGGGCTGTAGTCGGCCTGCAACGCGCCCCCGACGTTCTGGTGCGAGCCGGTGCACACCTTCGATAGCTCATCCGTCCCAGGCTGCCCGGACACGTAATTGGGGCTCGCGAAGCCGCCCTGGAACCAGCCCCAGGTGATGCCGGCCTGGTCGAGCAGGTCGCCGATGTTCTGACCGCCCATCTGGATGGTTTGCGCGGCCGTGTCCCCGTCCTGGGTCTTCGAGCAGATGTCGTAGTTCGGGTCGTCATCGCTGTACACCGTGCCGCCGCCCTGCGGGCTCGAACTCCCGGGTGTCGCCGCCACGCTCCCCGGATCGTCGGTGCAGGGAGTCGAGCCCAAGACCGAGTCGCTCGGACCGCAGACCGCGCCGAACGTGTTCGTGCCGGTCACGTTGATCGCCCCGGGCGTCGAGGGACCGAAGCCGGTCGAGTAGGAGTTGTCGCTCATCGCGAAGTGCTGCGCGTAGTTCCACAGCCCCGTGACCGTGTTTCCGTCGTAGTAGTCCATCACCAGGTTCGGCGCCGTGGTGTCGGGCGGCGCGCAGCTCTCGTTGCCGGTGAACTGCACGAACTTGTCCATCAAGCCCATGTCGTACGCCTGCTGCTCGGCCGTGTAGTCGTGGTTCTGGTCGCAGGTGAGCGCCTGCGAGCGATCGAGGCGCTGCGGGTTGCCGCTGTTCGGGTTGTTCGTGAGCAGCGCTCCCGACAGCCCGTTGACCGACGGCGTGTGCCGCGAGGCATGGAAGGCCGGCTCCCCAGGCGGGTTGGTGGCGTTCGGGTACGTGCCGAAGTAGTGATCGAACGACACGTTCTCCTGGAAGATCACGACGAGGTGCTTGATCGGTGTGGTGGTCCGGACCTCGTCCGACATTCGCCGCACGCGCCAGCGAACGGTCCCGCGAGCGCGATGCCCGCCGCTCCCGCTCGCCGCCTGCGCGACGGTCACGCTCATCCCCGCCGTGCAGAGGGCTCCCAACACCAACAGAAAAGTGCGCTTGCGCGCCATCCTCGATTCTCCTCGGGTCGGTTTGACGGTCTGCTCAGCGTCGCACGCGCGCCGGCGCCATCACTCTTCCGCCCCGCAGCCAACGAGAGGTTGCCCGCGTGTTACCTGGTTGTTGCCGATTTGTAACCGCGGCGCCCGTCAGGTGCCGGTCACCAGCACCGTCCCGGCGATCACCAGCGCCACCCCGAGCGCCCGTCCCGGCCCGATGCTCACGTGATGGCCGAACCACCCCAGCTGATCCGCCACCACCGAGACCACCAACTGCGAGCCGACGAGCAGCGCGATCACCGCCCCGGTGCCGAGCGTCCGCACCGTGATCAGACCGATCGTGACCACGGCGGCGCCGCCGATGCCGCCGAGTGCGTACTCGGGCCGGAACGAACTCAGTCCGGAGAGTCGGGACGGGTGGCCGATCGCGAGCAGCAACGTGCCGATGATCGTGAGGGAGATCACGATGCTCACAAGGGCCGCGCCGAGGTCGGAGACGTGCTTGGACAGGGCCGCGTTGGCTGGAGGCTGAAGCGAGACCACCACGCCGGCGCCGAGAGTCAGTAGGACGGCAACGCTGCGCGTCATGTCCGCTCCCGTTCCGCGCCAGCGCAGAAGTTCCTCCCCTACCGCCAATTATCCTGGCGCCAGCGTGCTTGCGACCGAGCTCGACCTTCCGACCCTCGACCACACCGATCCCGAGCTGCGCGGCGCTCGCTATCGCGACGCGATGGCCGCGCTGGCCGGACACGACGGCTGGCTCGCCGCCAACCCGTTCGGCTTCACCGTGCTCGACCGTGCGTCAGGCGAGTTCTTCCTGCGCACCAAGGACGCGGTCTTCCCGGGTCTGACGATCGCCGAGCTGTTCGGGATCGACGACGGGCCGCTGCACGAGGAGATCGTCCACAACATCATCAACGTCAATGGGAGCGACCACCGTCGGCTTCGCAACCTGGTCAACCCCGCGCTCGCCCCCCGCGCGGTGCAGCGCTACCGGCCGGCCATGCGCCGCTTCCTCGAGCAGTTGCTCGCACAGCTCCCGCCCGACGGTCCCGCGGACATCGAATTTATCGCCGCGTTCGCCAAGCCGTACCCGTCGCTGGTGATCGCCGAGGTGATGGGCGCCCCGCTCGAGGACGCGCCCCGCCTGCACCACTGGTCGAACATGATCCAGCGCCAGTTCGACGCCGCCAGCCTGATCACCGATCGCGAGCAGATCGAGCAGGCGGTGGCCGAGTTCTACGCCTACGAGGACGAGCTGATCGCGCGCCGGCGGACCGCGCCGGGAGACGATCTGATCTCCGCGCTGATCGCGGCCGAGGAGGCGGGGGACCGGTTGAGCGATGACGAACTGCGAAACCTCGTGTTGAACATCCTGGTTGGCGGCGTCGACACCAGCCAGAGCCAGCTCGCGCACGCGGTCCGGCTCCTGGCCGAGCACCCCGACCAGTGGGCGGAGCTGCGCCGCGATCCCCGCGGGCTCGCGCTCGCGGCCGTGGACGAGGCGGTCCGGTATGAGCCGATCACGCCCTTCACCGCGCGGATTCTCACCGCCGAGCTCGAGTACCGCGGGGTCACGTTCCCGGCCGGATCGATCGTCCTGATCTCTGCCTGGCACGCCAATCGCTGCGGAGCCCAGGCCGACTCCTTCGACATCCTGGCGCCGCGCGGCGGGGCCCGCGTGCTCACCTTCGGCGCCGGCATCCACTACTGCGTGGGGGCCAACCTCGCGCGCGCAGAGATGGAGGAGGCGGTGACATTCCTGGCCGAGCGGGTCCGCTCGCTCGAGCTCGACGGCGAGCCGGGGTTCGGGACGCCTTCGGGTATCTACGGGCTCGAGTCGCTCGGGTTGAAGTTGACACTCGCTCCGGCCTGAGGGCGCCACAGGGCGTCATCGCCCAGCGGCACTCGGACTGCCTTGCCGGCCGCGACGAGCTCGATCAGCGCGGTTTCCGCCGCTTGGCGGTCCGGCGCGTCGTTGCCCCGCGCGAGCAGGAGAGCCACCTCCTGGGTGGTGAGCCCGTCGGGAAAGCGCTCGAGCAGCGGCGCCGGCGTGTCCGGCGGAGGCTCACGACGCAACGTCGGGTCGAGGTTCGCGACGAGCACGTCGTACGCCTCGACGGGTTGGAACCCGCCGGCGATCAGCCGCTGCCCGCCCGACTCGAACACCACCGACGGAGCCGTGAAGCGAACCGGCCCGTCGGTGGTCGCGGTCTTACCCTGGAGCTCGGCCGGCGAGCCCGCGGCCGAACGCGTCTCGGCGCGGTCGCGCTCGTAGGCCTCGGTCACCTCGGGCGCATCGAGTCGGGAGATGATCGCCTCGGCGTCGATCTCGGGCACGCTTCGCAGCACGCCGGCCAGCTGCCCATCGTCATCGAGGAGCAGTGGCGTGGTGAAGTTGGCGAGCTGGAGCGCGCGAAACACCGCCCACTCCTTGCCCGGATGCGCGAGCCTCGTGGCCACGACCGCTCGGCAGGCGCGCGCGGTGGCGCTGAGCCTCGCCTTGGGGGCGGGTGCGAACGGCATGCCGTAGCGGCGGAAGCGCACCTGGCCGAGCGCTCCGCGCGCCGGAGTGTGGCCGCGCCGCTCGTATTGCGATGCGCTCTCGGTCAACCCCACGACGACGAGACGCCAGTTGAGCTGCGAGCCGTAACGCCATTCCAGAACCCGCAGCGCCGGGCTCTCCGAGTAGGCCCAGGGGCAGGCAGGGTCGCTGTAGAGCGTGGTCGAGATCATGTCGTTGACGCCTCAAGTATATGGGCTCCGTTCGCGCGACCGATGGCGCGAACTGTGGGTTATTTGAACGAACTCAACGTGCGGCGTTGTCCAACAGGTCCCGCAATCGCTCGAGAAGCGTGGTCTGGGCCGGGTTGATCTTCTCGCGAGCCTCCTCGATGGTCAGCCATTCGGCCCGGTCGACCTCGGGTATCTCGATCGTGCGACCCGAGCGCGGCGGCCATTCGACGATCGTCGTGTTGCTGGTGATCTCGCTCGTGTCGAGGTCGCCCTGAACCGCCCAGCCGTGCACGAGCTTCCCGGACTTCTGGCGGATCTCGCCGAGGTCGGCGTACGGCTCGTCGGGGGGTGCGACGCCGAGCTCTTCGGCGAACTCTCGTTGCGCGGCCGCGAGGGGGTGTTCGTCCGGTTCGTACTCGCCCTTGGGGATCGACCACGCGCCGACGTCGCGCTTGGCCCACAGCGGTCCGCCGGGATGCACGAGCAGCACCTCGAGCTCGCGGGGGCTCTCGCCGCGGTAGACGAGGATCCCCGCGCTCGGCATCCTCTTTCGCGGCGTTCGAGGCAGGGACACTCAGTTCAGTTCTTGCGTCCGGTCAGCGCCAGGCCCACCCCGAGGCCGATCAGCGCCACCCCGCCGGCCGCGGTGAGGCCTTCGAGCCGGCGCGTGGAGCGGCCGAGCCATTGACGCGCGGTCCCCGACGCGATCGCCCACGCCCCGTCGGACAGCAGCGCGATCGCGATGCAGATCGAGCCGAGCACCGCCAGCTGGAGGGTCACGTGCCCGGCCGAGCGATCGATGAACTGGGGCAGTACGGCGGTGAACAGGAGGATGCCCTTCGGGTTGGTCGCGCCGACGAAGAACCCCTCGCGAATCGTTCTCCCCAGCGACCTGGGCGTGGCGTCCACCATGCCCAGGTCGCTCGCCAGCTCGCGCCGGTCGCGGATCTTCCTGATGCCGAGGAGGACCAGGTACGCCGCCCCGAGCAGCTTCAGCGCGCTGAACACCGCGTCCGAGCGCGCCACGATCGAGCCGATGCCGATCGCCACGAGCACCAGTTGGAGCGCGAAGCCGCTCGCGTTCCCGAGGACGGTCGCGAGGGCGGCGCGCCGGCCGAGGGCCACGCCGCGGCTGACCACGAACAGCACGCTCGGACCCGGGATCAGGATCACGATGTAGACCGTCAGCAGGAACTCGAGCAGGTGACGGGTCGGCAGCATCAGTCGGAGACTCTAGTGCGCTCTGCGCGCCTGACCGGGTGTCCGAGATTTGGCCCCTACACGGGGCCCTATTTCGGACACCCCTCGGTCAGCGGAGCTCGAGCTCGTAGCCCTGATAGGTGACCGGGGGCCCCCAGTCGTCGCGCACACGCGACCAGCGGAGCTGGAAGCCGGCGTCGCGGTAGATGCGGGCCGCCGCGGTCAGGGCGTCGAACGTCTCCAGCACGAGCCTGTGCATGCCTGCGGCGCGTGCCTCGTGAAGCAGCTCCCTGACGAGCGCGCGGCCCAGGCCCCGCCCCCGTAGCTCTGCCTCGAGGACGAACCAGCGCACCCGTCCGACCCCTTCCCCCTCGTCCGTCAACGCGAGCGAGCCCACGAGGCGCCGGCGTCGCTCCACCAGCCAGACGGCGCCGCTCCGCTGCGGCCACCCGCGCCTTCGTGCGTCCTCGATGCCGCGCCGCACCGAGGACACGAACTCCTCGTTGCGCCCGTATTCGGGTCCGTACACGCGGCGGTGAAGGTCCTCGATCGCCTGCACGTCGACCTCGCGCAGCGCGCGGCGGATGGTCGCGTGGTCGCTCCCTCGGGTCGTTGCGGCCGTGCTCATACCCGGAAGTTTCCTCGCCCCGATTGATCGTTGCAAGTACGATATGAGAACCAATCAATCTCGATACGAGATTGATCCACCGAGTCCATGGAGATACGGCAGCTTCGCTACTTCGAGGCCGTGGCCCGCCACCGGCACTTCACCCACGCGGCCGACGAACTGCACGTGGCCCAGTCGGCCCTCTCGCACCAGGTCAAGCAGCTCGAGCAGGAGCTCGGAGCCCAGCTTCTGCGCCGCACGACGCGATCGGTGCAGCCGACCGAGGCCGGAGAGCTGGTCGCGACCCGGGCCCGGACCATCCTGGCCGAGGCCGAGGCGCTGCGTGGAGACGTGGACCAGCTTCGCGGCTTGGTGCGCGGCCACGTCACGGTCGGGGCGATGCTGTTCGGCGGGGAGCTGGACATCCCGGCGATCCTCGCGCGGTTCACGGAGACGTATCCGCAGGTCGAGATCGGGCTGCGCGAGGGCACCGCGCAGCGGATGGTCGAGATGCTCGACGATGGCGGCCTCGACGTCGCGTTCGCGCTCGAAGTGGAGCCGCCCGATGAGCTCGGACGGCTCGAGCTCTCGAGCGAGGAGCTCGCGGTGGCGATGAGCGCGCGAGATGCGCTGGCCGGCCCGGCGGACGCGGCTCCGCTCTCGGTGGGAAAGCTCGCTGGAAGGCGCCTGATCGCCTTCCAGCGTGGCTCCTCGACGCGCCGGGTCGTGGACGGCGCGCTCGCGCAGGCCGCCGTCGAGCCCCGGATCGCGCTCGAGGCGAACGACTTCGCGCTGGTCCGCGCGCTCGTCGCGCGCGGCATCGGCCTCGCGATCCTGCCGCGCTCCTTCCTCGAGCGGCCCGGCCCGCGGATCGCGCTCCGGTCGCTCGAGCCTGCGCTGCGGATGACGGTCGCGTTGTGGTGGCGCCGCGACCGTCGGCTCTCACCGGCGGCTCAGACGTTCGTGGACTTTGTCGCGGCCCAGCGGCCGTGAGGGTGGTCGAGAACCCAGCTCGGCCCGCTTGTCGGCCTCGGTCGGCGTTTCGGAGCCTGGGCCCCCTCGCGTGCGACCGAGGCAGATCGCCCCGGCGGCGACCAGGAACACCCCGGCGGCGAGGAGTCCGCCGCCCGCCGTGGCCGAGCTCCAGTGTTGGTCTGCCAACAACACCGCGAGGATCGTTGGCAGTACGGTCTGCGCGCCGCTCACGATCGGACCGACTCGGGATGCGGGCAGGCGTTGGAGGGCCGCGGACTCGCTCGTGACCGACGCCAGCCCACAGACCGCGACCGCGGCGACGGCCGCCAAGACGATCCCGAGCCGCTGGGGCCAGTTGGTGGCAACCGTGTTCGTGGCCAGCGCGACGAGCGTGTCGCCACCGGCGGCGGCGACCACCAGAAGCCATGGCCCACGGTCCGAGAACTGCGGGAGCGCGAGAACAAACACCAGCACAACTACCGCGAGCACGGTCCATACGTCGGCCGTGAGTCGTGTGGTGCCGGTTGGAGCGCCGATGACCACGAGGGCCGCCCCGACCGCGATCATCAGCGCGGCAAACACCTGCCTCGGTCCCACCGTCTCGCCGAGGACCGACCGGCTGGCCAGCACCATGCCGAGGAGACCGACCGCCAGGAGCGGCTGCACGACCACCAGCGACACTCGATGCAGCGCCGCCACCTCGAGCAGGAACGCGACCCCATTCAGCGCCATTGCGGTCAGCCACCACGGCCGTCTCGCGAGGCGGACCAAGAAGGACGCATCCGGGCGCGCGGCCGGGCTCGCCCGCCGCGCCTGAGCGGTCAGCAGCAGAAACGAGGTCTCGAACGTGATCGCGGCCGCAAGGCCCAGCAGCACGCCAATCGCCGTGTCGCTCATGGTCTCCAGGCGCCGGCTGTGCGACCGGCGGTACTCAGCGACGGGTCTTGACCGGCCAGTCGAGCGTCACCGAACCCGCGGAGGTGTGCACCACGACCTGGACCTCCAGCGGGATCCCGACGGCCAGGGCAGGGAACTCGACGTTGTCGTCGAGCCGTCCGTTCGTGAGCGGATGAGTGGGCGGGGTCTCGTGTCCCTCCACCGTACCGTTGAAGACGAACTCCGTTTCGACGGTTCCTGACAGCGCGTTGCCGCTCGAGTCGGTGGCCAGCACCGAGTAGTCCCACGTCTGGTTGACGGCCGGGTGATGGTTCTGACCGTGGAACGAGGCGTGCACGCCGCCGCTCGACGCTGAAACCACGGGAGCCGGCAGCGGCGCGGGCTTGGGGGCAGCGGGCTTCGGGGGCGGTGGGCTGTTGGTCGTCTTCTTGGCGGCGCTCGACCCGGAGCCGTGGCTGCTGGACGCGGTGGCGGTGCGCGTCGGCGAGCTCGACTTGTGCGTCGTCGACGATGTGGGGGTCGGTGAGACGCCGCCGCTGCTCGTTGTCGTCGTCGCTGGGTGAGCCTTGTGCGCGGCCTTCGCGTGGTGCGCGGCGTGCTTGGTCGCCGTGGACGTCGACAGCGTGTTCTGGTAAGTCGTTGGCGAGGTGGTGGTGGCCGCGGCCGCCGTCGTCGAGTGGGTGCTGGACTTCTTCGTACTGCTCCCGCACGCAGCTATCACGACGGTTAGAGCAGCCGCGCACAAGAGCCCGCCGACTGTCCGCGCTCCGGTCCCATTCCGAAGGCGTGCGCCAACACCTGCCATAGCAAACAACTATAGCTCTTGCAGATAATTGTGGATTTCTATACGAATTGCACGGGCGGGCGGCGGCGCGTGTCGCCTCGTCAGACCCCGTCCGCGATCAGGCCCCAGTCGGGCTCGCCGAGCTCCAGCTTCGCCAACAACCGGCGCAGGGTGCCCCGCTCGCCGGATGCCAAACGCCCCAGAACCTCGTCCTCGACGATCTGCAGCGCCTGGTCCACCTCGCAGAGCGCGAGCTCACCCCGGGGCGAGAGCTCGACGATGCCGCGGCGGCGGTCGGACCGATCGCGATGGCGCACGACGAGCTCGTTCTCCTCGAGCTCGTTGAGCAGGCACACCATGCTGCTCGCGTCCATGCGCAGCCGGTCTGCGAGCTGCTGCTGAGCCGTCGGACCATGCCCGCGCAGATAGCTGAGCGCGACCACGTGCCGCTGACGCAGCCCGAGCGGAGTCAGCACCTGCTCGAATCGCTGGCGGACGACCCTGGCGACCCGGGCGATCAGGACCGTAGCCTGTACGGGAACGGGATCGACTTGCTGCGCTTCGCTGACGCCCACCGGAGGGTTAGTCTACCGTCGGTATATTTTTGAGCAACCCATGATGATTTCGATTTGCAAAACGAATCGCGATCCCCAAGGTTGCGGCAAGACTCGCCACGGCATGGCTACCCAGAACCCCGCCGTCGAGCCCTGCGCGTAGCCGATGCCCGGAGCCCGGGTAACTGCGGACCATGTGGCGCGCAGATATGGGCAGGTTCTCGCCCTCGATGACGTCAGCTTCGAAGTCGAGCCCGGCGAGCTCCTTGCGCTGACGGGGCCATCGGGCTCGGGTAAGACCACCCTTCTCCAGCTGATCGGGAGCCTCGACCGGCCCACGAGCGGGTCCATCCGCGTCGACGACATCGCGGTCGAGCAGCTCTCCAACCCCACTCATTTCCGGCGGAGCATCGTCGGCTTCGTCTTTCAGCTCCACTACCTGCTGCCGGCGCTGAGCGTGCAGCAGAACGTCGAGCTGCCGATGATGGCCGCGCACGTCTCGCGTCAGGAGCGAGCAGAACGCTCGCGCGAGCTCCTGAAGGAAGTCGGGCTCGAAGGGCGCGCCCAAGACCGTCCGGGCGAGCTCTCGGGCGGCGAGCGGCAGCGCGTGGCGATCGCACGCGCGCTGGGTGGCTTTCCGCGGCTGATCCTCGCCGACGAGCCGACCGGATCACTCGACACCGCCGCCTCCCACCGGGTGTGGAAGCTGCTCGGCGACGTTCGCGACCGGCGCGGCACGACCGTGATCGTGGCCTCGCATGATCCGTCGCTCACCGAGCACGTGGACCGGGAGCTCCACATCGTCGACGGACATCTGGTTCCCCCGCCGGACCGCGCAAGCCCGCCGGGAGCGCACCGGACCGCTTCCGCGCGTCACGAGAGCTGACATGACCACGCTCCTTCAGACGCTCGGCACCGTGCGGCATAGCCCGGGGCGGACCTTCCTGACCGCGCTCGGCGCCGCGCTCGGCATCGCGACGATCGTTGCGCTGCTGGCGGTGGGGAACGGCGCCCGGCACAGCGCGGGAGATTTCGTCCATCTCGGAGCCTCGGATCTCGCCCTGTTTCAGAAGGACGCGGCGGACCCCACGACGTCGGTCCTGTCCACCAGTCTGATCCCGGAGCTGCGCCGCACGCCCGGCATCGCCGACGCCACGCCGCTGGTGCTGCTCGTCGAGGACGTTCCCAAGGCGCCGGCGGCGATTGTGTTCGGAGCCAAGCCGAACAGCTTCTACACCAGCCGCCTCGTATTCGGCAGCGGCCAGATGTTCTCGGCGGCCAACCAGATCGTGGTCGGTGACGAGCTCGCCAGCCAACTGCACCTCGACGTCGGAGACCAGCTGAAGGTGCACGGCCGCCCGTTTCAGGTCGCCGGCATCTACCACATCGGGATCGCCTACCAGGACTCCGGGGCGTTCATCCCGCTCGGGGTCGCTCAGTCGATCCTCGGGCGCCAGAGCGAGACCACGCTCATCGGAATCAAGCTCGCGGTCGGCACGCGGCCCGCGACCGTCGAGCGGACCCTCAGCCGGCGGTATCCCGGTATCGCGACGATCGGGACGCCGGAGGAGGCCGCTCGCTTGGGGGCCAACGGTCAGCTGATCTCCAACGCCGCGCTGGTGATCGCCGTGCTCGCGCTCGTGATCGGCGGCATCGGCGTGCTGAACACGATGATGATGGCGGTGATCGAGCGCCGCTCGGAGTTCGCGCTGCTATCGGCCGTGGGGTGGAGCGGGCCGCAGATCGCCGTTCGTGTCGTGATGGAAGGCGTGGTCACCACGGTCCTCGGAGCGGCTCTCGGCCTGCTGCTCGGCGTGATCGGCGCCCACTTTCTCATCGACGCGCTCGGCGCCCAGCAGTTCGTCGCCCCGCGCGTGACCGCGTGGGACCTGGGGCGGGCGCTGCTCGTCGGGGTGCTGATCGGGGTCCTCGGCGGGCTCTACCCGGCGTGGCGTGCCGCCCATCTGTCGCCGGCGCAGATCCTCGCGCAGCGCTGAGACGCACGGCGCCACGCTCTGGCCGGCGCGGCGCCACGCTCTGACCGGCGCGGCGCCAAGCTCTGACCGGCGAGGCGCCACGCCCCGCCCGGCCCGTCCCCCGACCCGATCGAGGGCGTCCGGTATTCCCTACGCGGCGAGCGGCTGTTGCTCGGCCGCCTCTTCGAGCGCCGGCTCGCGAGCCTCGACGACGTCTAGCTCAGGCTGCTGCGCCGAGGACCGCAGCATCAACGCCGCGACAATCGCGCCGGCCACGCAGATCGCCGCTCCGAGCTGAAATGCGACCGTGAATCCATTTGTCATCGCCTCGGCGCCGCTGATGCCGGCGGTGGGGTGAGAGCTCGCGGTGGCGATCGTGCTCAGGACAGCGAGCCCAAGCGCACCGCCCATCAGCCGTGAGGTGTTTAGCAGGCCGGAGGCGAGTCCGGACTGCGTCCTCGGAACACCCTGGGTGGCGGCGATCGTCGAGGCCACGAGCCCGAAGCCCATCCCGAACCCGGACAGCACCCCACCCGGTAGCACCGGGTCGAAGTAGCTCCCGCCGGGTCGGACTCCGGTGAGCAGCACCAGCCCGAGCGCGGCGCAGAGCATTCCGAAGGTCACCACCGCACGTACTCCGAACCGGGCGACCATGCGCGGCGCGAGCGTGGAGGCGGTGAACACCGACAGCGTGATCGGCAGGAACGACAGCCCGGCTTGGAGCGCGTCGTCGCCCAGCACTTGCTGCAGGTAAAGGGTCACGAAGAAGAACATCGAGAACAGCGCCGAGTACATGAGGACGACCACGAGATTCGCCGCGCGCAGCTGCGGGAGCTTGAAGATCGACAGCGGAACGAGGGGCGCCTGGGCCACGCGCGCCTCGACGTACGCGAAGGCGCCGATCAGGCCGGCCGCGAGGACCAGCGGGATGAGCACGCCCGGCGACCCCCAGCCGAGGGTGTCCGTGCGGACGATCCCGTAGGTGAGGGCGACGAGACCGGTGGTCATCAGCACGGCGCCGGTCGCGTCGAAATGACGCGGGCCCGCACTGCGGATGTCGCTCGGGAGGAACCTCAGTCCGAGCAAGATCACGGTGGCGCCGACGGGGACGTTGATGGCGAAGATCGCCGGCCAGCCGAACACCTGGGTCAGCACGCCGCCGAGCAGCGCGCCCGAGGACGCGCCGAGACCGCCGACCGCCGCCCACAGGCCGAGGCCCCGGTTGCGCTCGGCGCCTTCGGGCAGCGACGAGGTGATGATCGAGAGGGTGGCGGGAGCGATGACCGCGCCGCCGAACCCCTGCAGCGCCCGCGCAGCGATCAGCATGGTGCGTGAATCGGCCGCCGCGCAGGCCAGCGACGAGACGGCGAACAGCGCCGTCCCGACGAGGAACAGACGGCGGCGCCCGAGCAGGTCCGCGGAGCGACCGCCCAGCATGAGGAACCCGGCGAAGGTGAGCGTGTACGCGTTCACGACCCACTGAAGACCGGTGGTGGAGAAATGCAGTCCGGTCCGCATCGAGGGCAGCGCTACGTTGACCACCGCGATGTCGAGGATGACCATGAACTGCGCGAGGCACACCACGAACAGCAGGGCGTTCGTGGAGGCAGCGCCGGCGCTCCGCCCTCGCAAGGCACCGCTGGAGCGAAGTGTTTTGATGGCTTGAGTTGCGTTCACGGACAGAACTGTGCAACACTTTCTATCCAGGTACAAGAGAGGGAGTTATCCTGGTAGAAGACATCACCCCCAAGCAATCTGAGAGGTCCCGCCGAGCCGCTGAGAACGGCGAGCGCCGGCGGGCCGAGCTCGCCGATTTCCTACGCACCCGGCGCGATGCCCTCAAACCCGAGGACGTTGGACTTCCGAACGGCGGGCGCCGCCGGACCCCCGGGCTCCGCCGCGAGGAGGTGGCACAGCTCGCCGGTGTTGGCGCCACGTGGTACACGTGGCTCGAACAGGGGCGCGACGTGCGCGCGTCGCTCGAGGTCCTCGAGGCGCTCGCGCGGGCGCTCCGCCTGACCACCGCGGAACGGACGCACCTGATCCTCCTCGGCCGGGGCGAAGAGGTGCCGCCCTGTAAGCCGCCGCGAGAGCGTGTCTCGCCGTCGATCCGGCGCCTGGTCGAGAGCCTCGGTCCGGGTCCCGCGTACGTACTCGGCCGCCGCTGGGACTACCTGGCCTGGAACCGCGCCATGGAGGCCGTGTTCAGCTGGAAGCCGACGCGCGATCCGCTTTCGCGCAATCACGTTTGGCAGATGTTCATGGAGCCCTCTCGGCGGGAGCTGATGCCCGACTGGGCGAACGGAACGCGGCTGCTGGTCGCGAAGTTCCGCGCCGACAGCGCGCGCAACCTGGGCGATCCCGCTTTCGAGGAGCTGATCGGCGCTCTGCTCTCTGCGAGTCCCGAGTTCCGAAAGCTGTGGAACAAGCACGAGGTGGCCGGGATCTCCGACGGACGCAAGGAGCTTGAGCATCCGGTGGTGGGCCGGCTCGAGTTCGAGCACGCGGTGTTCCGCCACGCGGAGATCTCCGAGCAGCGGCTGGTCCTGTACACGCCAACTTGCGAACACGACACACCGGCGAAGCTCCAACGGCTGCTCGAGCTCGAGGCCGACCTCGAGCCGCTGGCGCTCTCGGGCTAGCGCGCTGTCACGGAACTTTCAGGCTTCGCGCCGATAATCAGTACCGAGGCGCCAACCGGCGGGGTCCCCGGAGCGCCAACCGCCGGGGCCGAACACGTCCACGACGCGCAGACGGAGGTATCCGCCTACACATGAGAGCTCGCGAGATGGTGCTTCAGACATCGGCTGGCGGTGCTGCTGGCCTGGATCGCCGCCCTGGCCGGGGTAACGGCGCTGCACTCCGCCGCTGGTAGCGCCTACAGCGACCACTTCAAGCTTCCTCACACGCAGAGCTTCGACGCGGTCCGGCTCCTCCAGCGGAACGCGCCCAAGGCCTCGGGCGACACCGACCGGATCGTGATCGCCACCCACAACGGCAGCCGGATCAGCGACCCCGGCCGTCCGCTCCGAGGTGAACGCTCGGGATCAGCTTCCTCTACGGGGTGGCGGTCGCCGCTGCCATCGCGGTGGCGTTCACGGTGCTCGCCGCGCTCACCCTAGTGCCGGCGCTGCTCAGCCTGTTCGGGCGCCTGGTGCTGCGCCGGCGTGAGCGACGGGCGCTGCGCGAGGAGCGGCTGAGAACGTCCGATGAGTCCCCGCGCTGGACGCGATGGGCCGGACGGCTCCAGTCCCGCCCGGCCGTGTTCGCGGCCATCGCCGCAGCAGCGATGGTGATCATCGCGATCCCTTTCTTCTCGATGCGCCTCGGCTCGGCCGACGCCGGCAGCGATCCCGCCGGCACCACGACCCGCAAGACGTACGACCTCCTCGCCACGGGCTTCGGCCCCGGCTACAACGGCCCGCTCGAACTCGTCGCCCAAGTCGAGTCGCCGGGTCAGAGGGCGGCCTTCGTGCGCGTGGTGCAAGCCGTGCGGGAGACGCCCGGGGTCGTAGGTTCAACGGCGCGGCGGTTCGTTCCGGGCGTCGACGGCCGGCCAGGGGTGACGATCGCGAACGTCTACCCGAAGGCGTCACCCCAGGACGTGTCCATGGCCAACCTGCTGAGCACGGTGCGCAACCAGGTGGTCCCCGCGGCCGAGCACGGCACCGGCCTGAACGTCCTCGTGGGCGGGCAGACCGCGATCTTCGAGGACTTCAGCCACGTCATCTCGGCGAAGCTGCCGCTGTTCATTGCGATCGTGGTCCTGGTCAGCTTCCTCCTGCTGATGGCCGTGTTCCGGAGCATCGCCATTCCGTTGACCGCCGCGGTCATGAACCTGCTCTCGGCGGGCGCGGCGTTCGGCGTGATCACCGCCGTGTTCCAGAACGGTTGGGGTGCGTCGCTGATCGGCATCGACAAGACCGGCCCGATCGAGGCGTTCCTGCCGGTCATCGTGTTCCCGATCCTCTTCGGGCTCTCGATGGACTACGAGGTATTTCTGGTCAGCCGGATCTTCGAGGAGTGGCATCGCCGGCGCGACAACGCTGGGGCTGTAGCGCATGGCCTGGCCGCCACCGGGCAGACGATCACGGCCGCAGCGGCGATCATGGTGCTCGTGTTCGCCGCCTTCGTGCTCGGCGGCAACCGGGTCATAGAGCTGTTCGGCGTCGGCCTCGCGAGCGCGGTCCTGCTCGACGCGCTGATCGTCCGCGCGGTGCTCGTGCCGGCGCTGATGCTGATGCTCGGCGAGCTCAACTGGAAGCTCCCCGCGTTCCTCGATCGGTTCATTCCGCATCTGAACGTGGAGGGGGCCTCGGCGCGGGCCGGCGCCGGCGCTGGGGCGGGCGCCGGCGGCCCTCCAGGCGCCGGCGGGCCTCCAGGCGCCGGCGGGCCTCCAGGCGCCGGCGGGCCTCCAGGCGCCGGCGGGCCTCCGGGCGCCGGCGGGCCACCCGAGGCGCCGCTGCCCGAGCCGGTCGCCGGCTGACGATTCATCGCCGGCGCCTGGCCCAAACGGACGTGCGTGATCCAGTGATGCACATATCGTCATTCGATCACGCACGTCGAGTGACGCACACCCCGGCGCATGCGTTCTTGCGTTCTTCTTCATCTGCGTTCACCTACCCATGCGCCCCGGGGTGTGGACTTCCGCCATGAGCACTCGCGCACCACTACCGTCGGCCGGCAGAGCCGCCGGATCGCAGCGCGCGGACGGGACAGATCAAGAGACCGCACCGCTCGAGGCCGGCTCGGGCGAGACGGTCGTCGAGTCGCTCGGACTTCTCGATTACCGCACGCGCGCACGCTCCATTCCCGTGACGCTGGCGCCGCATGGGCGCTATCTCGCGCTCGGCGACGGAACCCAGACCCGACTCGTCCGCTTGGAGGACAGGATCACGCACATCGGTCGGGGCTTGACCGCCGACCTGCGTTTCGAGGATCAGCGCGTGTCGAGGACGCACGCGATCCTCGTCCGTCATGGCCGCACGATCCGGCTACTCGACAACCGAAGTGCCCACGGCACCTTCCTCAACGGCCGTCGGGTGATCGCGACCAACGTCCAGAACGGCGACGTGATCCGGTTCGGCCCGGTGGTCCTGCAGTACGTGGAAGTGCGATGAGAGCCCGGCCGGGGTGTGACCGCGGATCTGGGCGGCCTAAGCGGCCTAACCCTCCACCGGCTCCTCGGTCACGTCCCGCGAGACGAGCGCGCTGTACAACCCCCCGCGCTCGAGCAGCTCCTCATGCGTCCCGCGCTCGGCGATTCGGCCGTGGTCAAGCACCGCGATCTGGTCGGCGTCGCGGACCGTCGACAGGCGGTGGGCGATCGTGATCGTCGTCCGGCCCTCGGCCAGTCGCTCGAGCTCGGCTTGGACCGCCGCCTCGGTCTGAGTGTCGAGCGAGCTTGTGGCCTCGTCGAGCACGAGGACCGGCGGGTTCCTCAGGATCGTTCGCGCGATCGCCATGCGCTGCTTCTCGCCGCCCGAGAAGCGGTATCCGCGCTCGCCGACGATCGTGTCGTACCCGTCTGGCAGCGAGGAGATCAACTCATGGATGCGCGCGGTCCGCGCGGCCTCCTCGATCTCCTCGTCGGTCGCCTGGGGCCGGGCGAACCGCAGGTTCTCGCGCACGCTCGCGTGGAACAGGTACGTCTCCTGCGACACCACCCCGACCGTCGCGGCCAGCGACTCGAGGCTCGCGTCGCGGACGTCGACGCCATCGATCGTCACGCGCCCCTCCTGTGGCTCGTACAGCCGCGCGACCAGGTACCCGAGCGTGGTCTTGCCCGCGCCCGTCTCCCCGACGATCGCGGTCCGCGTGCCGGCGGGCACCACCAGGTCGATGTCGCGCAGGGTCCACCCGTCTGAACCATTCGCGCCGTAACGGAACGAGACGTTCTCGAATCGCACCTCGCCGAGGAGCTCGTCGGGGCGCAGCTGCACCGGGTGCTCGGCCTCGACGATGTCGATCGGAAGATCGAGATACTCGAAGATCCGGTCGAAGAGCGCCATCGACGCTTCGACGTCGGCGCCGACGCCGAGCAGCGACTGGATCGGGAACAGCAGCCGCGTCACCAGCGTCGAGAACGCGACCGCGGTCCCGATCGAGATCGGGTTTCCGAGGAAGCTCTGGCCCGCGAGCCAGTAGATGAGCGCCGGCTGGATCGCGAACGTCCACTGGATCGTCGACATCACCCAGCGCCCGGCCATCCGCGAGCGCACCTCGAGATCGGCGATCTCCCGCGACTCGCCCGTGAACCGATCGGCGAGGTCGCTCCCGCGACCCATCGTCTTGCCGAGCATGATCCCTGACACCGAGAGCGACTCCGCGACGAGTGCCGACATGTCGGCGAGCCGGCGCTGCTGCTCGGTGGTGATCTTGCGCCGAACCTTGCCCACGCGTCTGGTCATCCACACGAACAGCGGCACGAACACGAGCGAGATGATGGCCAGGCGCCAATCGAGCAGACACATCGCCACGATGGCCGCGACCACCGTGGTCGCGTTTTGGGCGATCGTCGTCGCGGTGTTGGTGACCACGTTGTCCAGGCCGCCGATGTCATTCGCGATCCGCGACTGCACTTCTCCCGTGCGCGTGCGGGTGAAGAACGCCAGCGACATCCGCTGAAGGCGGCGGTAGACGGCGGCCCGCAGGTCGTGCATGACCCGCTGGCCAACCACGTTGGACTGGTACGTCTGCCAGACGCTGAACGCGGCCGTCACGGTGGCGATCGCGATCATCGCCAGCACGAGCTCCGTTAGCAGCGTCGTGTTGTGCTTGAACAGCCCGTCGTCGAGCACGTCCCGAAGCAGGAAGGGCTGGAGCGAGGCGATCCCCGCCGAGACCACGATCAGGCACAGAACCGCCCCCAGCCGCCAGCGGTACGGCGCGAAGAGTCGCAGTATCCGCCGCCGGTCCCGCTCTCGCGTCGGGTCCATCAGCGGCGGCGGCTTGCGGTCGGGGTCCGGGTCGCCGCGCCCGCGGAACCGGCGCATCGACCCGGGCGCGGCCGCGCCGTGCGCCGCACTAAATCCGCCTCCACCTCCGGGCCCAAAGTATGCGTTCATCTCTTCTCATGATGACGCACCGCACGTCCCCTATCCGGAGGGGGATCTGCTTGCGGCCGGCGCGACCTAACTGGCTCGGACCCGGACTCGCTCAACGGCAACGCCGGTAACCGCGGCGCCGACCACGAACGAACCCGCCGAAATCGCCATTGCCGCGCGCAGACCGGGCACGAACGAGCCGCCGGCCAGCAGTGTGCCGAGCAACGCGACGCCGATCGCGCCGCCGGCCTGGCGCGCCGCGTTCAGCACTCCGGACGCGATTCCGGCACGGTCCGCCGGCGCCGCCTCGATCGTCGCAGCGGTGGCCGCCGGCATCGTGAAGGCCATTCCGAACCCGACCGCGATCAGCGCCGGGACGAGGGCCGCATACGGGGTGCCGCGGCCTGCAAGCATCAGCCCGGCGAACCCGGCCGCACCGCACAGAAGCCCGGCCAACATCGGCCGGCGGGGGCCAATTCGACCTGTGACTCGACCGGAGAGCGTCGCGGCAAGGGCGACGAAAGCTCCCTCGGGCAGCAGCGCCAGCCCGGTCGTCAGTGCCGAGTACCCGCGCACGTGCTGGAAGTAGAGGCTCATCGCGAATAGCTCCCCGTAGAACCCGAGGTTGATCGCGAGCCCCACGAACGCCGCACCGGAGAACGTGCGGCTGGCGAACAGTGACAGCGGAAGCATCGGGTTCTCGGCGCGACGCTCGGCCACAAGGAACGCAAGCGTCGCCGGCACTGACGCGATCAGAGCTACGAGCGACACCGGTGAGCTCCAGCCGAGGGCTCCACCCTCGATCAGACCGACCGTGAGAAGAGTGAGGGCCAATATCCCCAGCACCTGCCCGGGCGGATCGAAGCCGCGTTCTGTGGGCTCGCCTGCACGCGGAAGGTGGCGAGCGCTCAACCACAGCGCGGCCAGCCCGACGGGCACGTTGACCACAAACACGGCTCTCCAACTCGCCAGCCCAACCAAGAGGCCGCCGAGGATCGGACCGGATGCTGCGCCGATGCCGGCGACCGCGCCCCACGCGCCGACCGCCTTGGCGCGTTCGGCCTTGTCCTCGTAGGCCGCGCGCAACAGCGCGAGCGAACTTGGCACGAGCGCCGCGGCGCCCAGTCCCTGCGCCGCCCGCGCCGCGACCAATACCGGCACCGACGGAGCCATCGCGCACGCCGCCGACGCCGCGGTGAACAGGACGAGGCCGGCGTCGAGCACTCTCCTGGCCCCGAGCCGGTCGCCGACCGAACCGGCCGAGAGCAGCAGGCTCGCGAACACCACCGTGTAGGCGTCCACGACCCACTGGAGGTCGCTGACGCCGCCGCCCAGATCGCGTCCCACCGACGGCAGGGCGACGTTCACGATCGTCGCATCGAGGATGACCATGAAGTACCCGAGGCATATGGCAAGCAGGGGAAGCGCTCTGCGCATGCTTTGAGTCTTCCCCGGGAACACTTCGTCATCGGACGAAATGTGCCGGCAGTAATGTGCCCGTCATGAGCGCAGGTGCGGACACCGTTCACGGAGATGCGGATATCGCCCAAGTCGGCGCGCTCGTAGCCGACCCGGCCCGGGCCCGGATCCTGCTCGCTCTCGGGGACGGACGCGCGCTTCCGGCCAGCGTGCTGGCCGACGAAGCCGGGGTGGCCGCCTCGACCGCGAGCGCGCATCTGGGCAAGCTCGTCGACGGCTCGCTCTTGAAGGTCGAGCCTCACGGTCGCCATCGGTACTTTCGCGTCGCCGGCCCGGAGGTGGCTGAGCTGATCGAGGCGCTGGCCCGGCTCTCCCCGCCGGCACAGATCAGGTCCCTCCGGCAGGGAACGAAGGCCCAGGCGGTCCGGTTCGCCCGCACGTGCTACGACCACCTCGCCGGCGTGCTCGGGACCTCCCTCATGTCGGCGATGATCGAGCGGGAGCTGCTCGCCGGCGGCGATGGCGTCTTCGACCCCGAATCGGCCGACGAGGACGGGCTCGCGTCGCCCGGCTTCGACGTCGACTACCGGCTCACGCAGCGGGGGGTGCGCGAGCTGAGCGCGTTCGGTATCGAGTTCGGGGCGATGCCGCGGCGCCGGCCACTGATCCGCTACTGCGTCGACTGGAGCGAACAGCGCCACCATCTCGCCGGCGCCCTGGGCGCTGCCCTCGCGCAGCGGATGTTCGAGCTGGGCTGGGTACGGAGAGCCCAGCGCAGTCGCGCCGTCCACCTCACCGAGGAAGGGCGCGACGGATTACGCAACACCTTCGGGGTGGAGCTGAACGGCCGGGCGTCGCGCTGATTCGCGATACTTGGGGGGCGATGTCCGGAACTGAGCTTGGCCTCGCGATCTCGGTATTCCTGGCATGCGCCGTCGAGGCCGTGGAAGCGCTGACGATCGTGCTGGCCGTCGGCGTAACGCGAAGCTGGTCCTCGGCGCTGAGCGGCGTGGCGGCAGCGGCGGTGACGCTGGCGGTGATCGTCGCGGCGCTCGGGCCGGCGCTCACCGCGCTCCCGATCGGTGCCCTGAGGCTCGCCGTCGGCGGGCTGCTGCTCATCTTCGGCCTGCAGTGGCTGCGCAAGGCCGTGCTCCGCTGGGCTGGGTTGAAGGCGCTCCACGACGAGACGGAGGCCTTCGCTGCGGAGACCGCGTCGGCGCGGGCCGCCGGCCGGCGCGGCGATGGCTTCGACGGTTACTCGTTCACGATCGCGTTCAAGGGAGTGCTGCTCGAGGGTCTCGAGGTCGCGTTCATCGTGTTGACGTTCGGCGCGAACCAGCATCGGGTGGGGCTCGCGGCCGCGGCGGCCGGGGTGGCGGTCGCGCTCGTTACGTTGCTGGGGGCCGTCGCGCGGGCACCGCTCGCTCGGGTTCCCGAGAACGCCATGAAGTACGCGGTCGGAGTGATGCTCACCTCGTTCGGGATGTTCTGGGGCGCCGAGGGAGCCGGAGCGTCCTGGCCCGGTGGCGAGGCGGCGTTGGTCGCGCTCATCCCGGGGGTCGCGCTCGCCTCGGCCGGGATGCTCGCATGGTTGCGGCGGCTGCCTGCGAGGACCGCAGTGGGAGCCACATGAAATCCGTCGCCGTCGCAGTATGGGAGTTCATCGTCGGCGACGACTGGGTCAGCGCGTTGGGCGTGGTCGCCGCACTGGGAGTTACCGCAGTAGTTGCCGCGACCGGGGCGGCTGCGTGGTGGGTGATGCCGGCGGCCGTGATCGCGCTGCTGGTGCTCTCGCTCCGGCGAGCGGTGCGGTGATCGACGTCGCTAACTGCGGATGCCCATGAACTCCCGCGGCAGCATCAGCGAGTAGTAACGCCCGGGGCGCTGGGCTCCCTCGGGGCGCGGTATCGGTTCGCGCATTGTCCGACCGCTTCCGCTCGCGCGTCCGAGGTCGCGATAGTGGAACTGCTTGATGCACATCCTTCGTCGCTGCTAATCCGCGACCTATACCGGCGGAGGTGCTACCCGGATCCGGTCGGGGCAAACTGAAGCATCGGCCCGTCGGCATTCCCGGCGCCACGCGCTCGGCGCGCCCCCGACTCAGGCTGCCAGTTCGGTCGCCGTTCGCGCACCGGCACCATCGCGGCCGGCCCCGGCGTGTGCTGCGGCATCCGGATCCGACGGCACCGCGACCAGGCGCTTGGGTCCCGCGGCCACCGCCTTGCGCAGGCGCACGAACCCCACGGTGCCTCCGATCGTCGGGATCCACAGTGCGATCGCGTGATAGAGGACCACCGCGGCGGCGGTCGGCGCCGCCGGCAATCCGTAGAGCAGGAGAGCACCGAGCAGCCCTCCCTCCAGCGCCCCCAAGCCGCCCGGAATCGGGACGAGGTTCGCCAGGTACCCGAGCTGGTAGCCGACGAGAAGCGCCAGCAGCGGGGGCCGCAAGCCCACCGCTCGCAGGCACGCCCACAGAACGGCAACGTCGAACAGGAGATAACCGACGGCTCCCAACAGCCGCCAGTCCGGCTTGAAGGCGATGCGCGCGGTGTCGCGAACCCATTCGCCGGTGCGAGCGATGACAACGCCGAGCCACCCCCGGCCGGACGTCCGGATGAAGGGCGTGACGCAGAAGATGGCGATCGCAAGGAACGCCGCGGCAGCCGGAACGAGCCCGTACACGACACCGCCCTTGTCAGTACCGATTCCGAGCCACACGCCGAGCCCCGAAAGCACAAGGACGGCTGCGTTGACGGCGCTCGTCAACAGGAAGATCACCGCTGACCGGTTCGCGATCCGCGACCACGTGATTCCCCAGGCCCGCATCGCCCACGCCCCCACGGCGAGACCCCCCGCGCCGCCGACCGGCACCACGGCGCCGAACGCCATCTCGGCCCAGGCGAGGCGCCGAATCTCGCGCGCCGGGCCCCGGGGGAGCACCAGGCGGACGGTGACGACGTAGCCGAGACAGGAAACGGCCTCGAGCGCGATTCCGAGGACAAACCAGCCGGGAGCAGCGCCGGCGACCCGATCGAGCACATCGCGCAGATCCGGGATCGCGAGCCCAATCGCCAGCAGCAAGAGCGCGAGCGCCGCCGTCCAGATCAGCCCGTTGCGCAGCCGGTGGGCGTCGCGGTCGGCACTGCTGGTGCCGTCGGTCTCGACGGGAAGCTGACCTATCTCGTGCTCTCTGCTGGCGCCGCTCGTCTCAGCGGGAAGCCGGCCGGGGTCATCGGCGGAGCGTTGCTCGGCATCGCCCTTTTCGTCGCGCTTCCTCGACTCGATACGGGTCCTAAAAGATCCCATGAGGACGATTGTACAGAACAATCGTGCGCGCCCATAACTATTGAGTCATCAACTACCGCGGTGGGAAGGAAGCTCTCCGTCGGCGCAGTCCGGCCTAGGCTTCCGCGAGCTCCGCCGGCACACTCCGGCCGAGGCTGCCCGGGCTCCGTCGGCGCAGTCCGGCCGAGGCGCAGTCCGGCCGAGGCGCAGTCCGGCCGAGGCGCAGTCCGGCCGAGGCTGCCCGGCCGCCAAGGCGGGGCCTCGATCAGCCCGCCGAAGCTCAGGCCGCCCGCAACCTGACGGGCAGCGTCTTCAGCTGGTTGATGAACGCCGACTCCGCGGACGCCGGACCGCCGGCGAGCTCCATGTCGGGAAAGCGAGCGAGCGTCTCCTCGAACAGGATGCGGAGCTCGAGGCGCGCGAGCGCCGTTCCGAGACAGAAGTGCCGGCCACCCGCGCCGAAGGCCTGGTGCTCGGGATTGCGACGCACATCGAAGCGGTCGGGGTCTTCGTACAGCCGCTCATCGCGGTTCGAGGAGACGTACCACATGACTACCTTGTCCCCCTTGCGAATCGGCTGTCCCGCGAGCGCGGTGTTGCACGTCGCGGTGCGGCGGAAGTGCGCGAATGCGGGAAACATACGCAGCGACTCCTCGACCGCACTCGGAATAAGGGCGGGATCTTCGAGCAGCAGCCGGCGCTGGTCCGGGTGCTCCATCAAGGCGCGCATTCCGCTGCAGTAGGTCGCCTTGGTGCTGTCGTTGCCGGCCGCGACGAGCAGGAAGAAGCCCATCACGATCTCGTGCTCCTCGAGCATCTGGCCGTCGATCTCGGCGTGGACGAGCACGCTTGTGAGGTCGTCGGTGGGATGCTCGCGTCGCTCCGCGATCATCCGCCGGCAGCGCTCGAAGATCTCCGGGATGTCCTTGGCGGCGACGCTCGGCACCCCACCGGGGTTCAGATCGGGGTCGCCGGCACCAAGGGCCGAGTTCATCAGCGCCGCCCATCTGGCGTCATCCTCGGGCGGTATTCCCATGAAGCTGCCGATGACCCGTGACACCGCGGGCTGCGCCACGTCGTATACGAGATCGCATGTCTCACGCCCCTCGAGCCGGTCGAGCACGTCCGTGACGATCACCCTGATGGCCGGTTCGTGGGCGGCGATCCGCTTTGGTGTGAATCCGGCCTGGAAGAGCATCTTCAGGCGATCGTGCTTGGGCGGATCCATCCCGATGAACATCGCCCGCAGCAGTTCCAGCGGGAAGCCCTCGGTGACCGCGGTCACACCGCCCACCTCGGAGGAGTACGTGCGCCAGTCTCGGCTCACGGTGTGGATGTCCTCGGGACGAGTTACCGACCAGAAGCCAGCCTCGTTCGGGTACTCGCTCACCCGCGAGGTCCAGTGCACCGGGCACTGTGCCCGGAGCTGCGCGAACAGCTCGTGTGGGGGGCCCTCGACCCACAGCTCCCGCTCGCCGACGAGGACGTCTTCGAGATTTCTGCTGGTCGATGTCAACGGGATCTCCTCCTCCACGTTTCCGGTTGCCCTGTTCGGCGGCGCCGGGCCCTCACCGCCGGAGGACTCTACTGCCTGGCCGGCAGCGGGGAAACCTTAGGTTCGCGACGGCCGCCGGCGGCGCCGCCCGAGCGAGCGCGAGGCTGAGCCCGCGCGCGCTCGGGCTGTCTCCCATCTACATGTTCGGACAGTTGTGCGAGCCGCTGCCCGCGCGGCCTGAGGGGGCGTGGCTGCCCTGCGAAGGGGCAGTCCGGGTCGTGGTCGTCCCCGTGCCGCTGCTCGACGTCGTCGTGCTGCTGCTCGACGACGCGGCGTTGGCGACTGCCGCACCGCCGCCTACCAGAGCGCCGGTCACTACGAGAGTCGTGAGTGCGGGCTTCAGTCTGCGCATCGTGGTTCACCTCCTTTCGTCGCGTGCGACCACCATGCGCCCCGACCGTCGCAGCGCCGTAGGAGCCACGTAAGAGTTTGCGAATGAACGCGCTCTGACACAGGATTGAGCGCGGCCCGTCTCAATCGAGCTTCATCCACCGCCGTCATCTTGGCCGGCCAAGAGCCGGCCGTTTAGATCCAGCCCATGGACACGACGCAGCGTGCTCATCGGGCGCCCGCGTGCACCGGCAACGAGGCCTCATGAGGTACCTGGCGGGCGCCTGGGTCGTTCTGTGCGGGGTGGTGATGCTGATGGTCGTGGCCTCGGTGACGCTCCTCGGCGGGCAGGGTTGCGGGAGCGGCACCCCAACGGTGGGCGTTCCGCAATCGAACGTGCAGACCGCTGCTGAGATGGTGCGCTACCTCGAGAACGAGGGGGTCAGCCCGAATGGAGCCGCGGGGATCATCGGCAACTTGCAGCAAGAGTCGGGGCTCAACCCGACCGAGCCCGGTCAAGGATTGGCCCAGTGGAATCCGGGCTGGTGGGCACAGCTCGTGTCGTACGACGACTCTGTGGGCCAGAACTCCAACACGGCCACCGGTCAGCTCATGTACATCGTCGCGGAGCTGCACACCGACTACTCGTGGCTGCTGAACGATCTGAACTCGGCCAGCTCACCCCAGGAGGCGGCCGTGATGTGGGAGACAGGTTATGAGAAATGCAGCGGGGTCATGGGCTGGATGCAAGTCACTCCAGGGAGCCTGTGCATGTCCGACAGCCGGCAGCGGTACGCCGTGAACGCACTCCGGGCCACCGGTGGCACCGTGGCGGACGACTCGATGCAGCTTGCGAGCTACACGGCCGGCCAGCTGTGCAACAGCTCTTACGTGCTGACAGGCAGCATCGCTGGTTACACCAACCCCTTCTCGCAGGCAAGGGGAATATCGTGGAGTCGTACCGATCAGGGTGTCGACGCGTGTATGCAGCCCGGGTCGGCCCTCCTCGCCTTCGCTCCATCGCGGTACGTTCAGTTCGTGGCGGACTTTTATGACGGTCAGCCGGCGATGGTGTTGGAGGTCACCAGTGGCCCTCTGGAAGGTAAGTACTGGTACTGGTCCGAGCAGATAACTCCAACCATCGGTGTCGGGCAGACGGCCGCGGCGGGGCAAACGATAGCCACGTACGCACCCAACGGAACCTGCATCGAGATCGGTTGGTGGGCTCTGGATGCGGGTCGCCCGCTCGGTGGCGTCGAGGGGTACACCGAGGGATGCAGCACCCTGGCCGGGGCGGATTTCCGCTACCTGCTCACGGCCCTCGGCGCGGAGCCGGGAACGGGTGCGGGTCTGTCGATCCCACGTCCGTTGACCATCGGCACCGCCTATTACCCCGCGCCCGCGGCCTGATGCGCCGCTTTGCGCTGATCACGCTATGTACGTCACTGGTCGCCGGCTGCTCGATCGTGCCTCCCGTAGCCAGTCCCAGCGAGCCGCACCCCTCGACGCGCGACGCCCCAATCGGGACGGATAGCGCGTTAACCCCCACCCCGAAGTCTTGTCGTTATCGCGTATTCGCGGACGGCGCCATCGGCGCGGACCCTCGCTGCACGCCCGGCGCGCTCAACCCGGCGGCGGTCGCGAACCCACGGAGCACGATCTGCCGCCGGAGCTACGAGAGGAAGCTCGCAAAAGCTGAGACCGCTGCTCAGGCTCTCAAGATCGCGATGATGATCAGGTACGGGAGCACGGGCAATCCCTCCACGTACGTGGTCGCAGAGCGGGTGCCGGCAGAGGACGGCGGCAGCCCCGCCGAACCTGAGAACCTATGGCCGGTGCCGCTATATGGATGGGGCGGCGCCCTCACCGAATCGGCCGTCGCGCACTCGCTGCACGATCAGATCTGTAGGGGCGCGATCACGGTCCGGCAGGCCACGCGCGTCCTCGAGGGGGATTGGCTGAGGGGTGGCATCCCGGACGACGATTAGCGCGCAGCATTACCCCGCGCGTAATCGACAGTCGGTGGCCAGGGTGAGACGGTGCCGGCCGATGAGCATTCGATCGACAACCAAATCAATCGGGGTAAGCGCTCTTGCCAGCCCTTGGGCCCCCCTTCCCGTCGTCCTGTCCGGCACGTTCATGGTGGTGCTGGACTTCTTCATCGTCAACGTCGCGCTGCCGTCTCTGCAATCGAACCTCCACGCTTCGAGCGGAGCGGTCGAGTGGGTCGCCGCAGGTTACGGTTTGACCGCCGCGGTGTGGCTGATCACCGCCGGGCGGATTGGAGACCGCTTCGGACGCCGGCGCGCGTTCTCGCTCGGACTGGCGCTGTTCACACTCAGCTCAGCGGCCTGTGGAGCGGCCACCGGCCCCGAACTGCTCGTCGCCGGCCGTCTGCTCCAGGGATTCTCGGCGGCGCTGCTGACGCCGAACATCCTCTCGATCATCGGCGTGCTCTACGCGGGCAGTGACCGTGCGCGGGCTCTGTCCGCCTACGCCCTGGTCATGGGGCTCGCCGCGATCAGCGGTCAGCTGATCGGGGGCGTGCTGGTACAGGCGAACATCGCCGGCCTCGGCTGGCGTAGCTGCTTTCTGATCAACGTCCCGGTAGGACTCATCGCGCTCGCCCTCGCCCCTCGCCTGGTTCCGGAGTCGCGCGCGACGGGCACCACACCGCTCGACCTGCTCGGAACCACGCTGGTAACGGCCGGCATCACCGCGATTGTGCTGCCGCTCGTCGAAGGCCGCCAGCATGGCTGGCCCCCATGGACGTGGCTGTCGCTCGCCGCCTCGCCCCTGATCATGCTCGCGTTCGTCGCACATCAGCGCCGCCTGACGCTTCGCGGCGGTACACCGCTGCTCGAGCTGAGCTTGTTCTCGCAACGCACGTTCAGCGCCGGTCTCCTCGCGCAGCTCGTGTTCTGGTGCGGGCAGGCCTCGTTCTTCCTGGTGCTCGCGCTGTACCTCCAGGAGGGTCGGGGGATGACCGCGCTTAGCGCGGGCCTCGTATTCACGATCCTCGCGGCGTCGTACCTGGTCGCTTCGATCGGCGCGCCGGCGCTGACTGAGCGCCATGGCCGGCGGGTCTTGGCCGGCGGCGCGCTGGTGCTTGCCGCCGGCCATGGATTGCTGATCGCCGCCGTGGCCGACATCGGCACCAGCGGATCGGTCGCGATACTGGCTCCCGGGCTGATCTTGATCGGCGCCGGCATGGGACTGGGGATCGCGCCACTGGCGACGATCATCTTGTCGGGTGTCAGGCCCGAGCACGCCGGCTCGGCGTCCGGAGCTCTCTCGACGATGCAGAACGTCGGCAACGCGCTCGGGGTCGCGGTGGTCGGCGTTATCTTCTTCGGCGCCCTGCACGCCGGCGCGGCGCACGCGTTCGAGCTCAGCCTCGCCGCGCTCGCGGCGATCCTGTTGGGCGTCGCGGCGCTGACGCGCCTGTTGCCGGCGCCGGGCCCGTCGCCGTCGCCGGCACGCAAGCCGGCGACGGCGCAGGTGTCGCTATGAGCGCCACTACGCTAACCAGGATGAACGACAACCGCGTCGGCACGCTGCTGCGCGACTGGCGCCAGCGCCGGCGTCTCAGCCAGCTCGACCTGTCGCTCGAAGCCGGGGTCTCGACGAGGCACCTCAGCTTCGTCGAGACCGGGCGCTCCAAGCCGAGCCCGGACATGCTGCTACACCTCGCCGAGCAGCTCCAAGTGCCGTTGCGCGACCGCAACCAGTTGTTGCTCGCCGCCGGCTATGCCCCCCACTTCGCCGCGCGTTCGCTCGACGACCCCGAACTCGCTCCGATCCGCGATGCGCTCGGCCACGTGCTCGCCGGTCACGAGCCGTACCCGGCGATCGCCGTCGACCGTGGGTGGAACCTCGTTGCCTCCAACGGGGCGCTCGGGCCGCTGCTGGAGGGCGCCGCTACCGAGCTGCTCGAGCCACCGGTCAACTGCCTGCGCCTGGCGCTCCATCCGGACGGGCTGGCCTCTCGCACGCTGAATCTCGGAGAGTGGCGAGCGCATCTGCTGCATCGCCTCGAGCGGCAGATCGCGCTCTTGGGCGACGAGAGCCTCGTCGACCTTCGGAGAGAGCTGACCTCGTATCCCGCTCCGCCCGGCCCCGACGTCCTTCCCGAGTCCGGCGAGGTGATGGTCGAGCTTCGCTTGGCGAGCGACGCCGGCGAGCTCGCATTCTTCAGCACGATCACGACGTTCGGAACGGCCCTCGACATCACGGTCTCCGAGCTGTCGATCGAGGCGTTCTTCCCCGCCAACGCACTCACCGCGCAAGTGCTGACCGAGATGGCCACCGCGGCCGGCTGATCGGACGCTGGTACGGTCCCATCCGTGACCACGCTCCCCGAGTCAGCGCGCGCCCTGCTCGAATCCGCGGCTCTGGCTCACCTCGTGACGCTCGAATCGGACGGACGCCCTCAGGTGTCGTGCGTGTGGGTGGGTCTCGACGGCGAGGAGATCGTCGCCGCCCACCTCCCCGAGCACCGCAAGCTTCGCAACATGCGCCGCGACCCGCGAGTCGCGCTGTCGGTCGAATCGCACACCCACAACGCTACCGGCCTCACCGAATACCTGGTGGTCCACGGCCGCGCGCGCATAACCGAGGGCGGCGCCGCTGCCTTGCTGCAGCAGCTGGCGCACGTGTACCTCGGACCTGACGTCAAGTTCCCGACAACGGACGACCCGCCGCCCGGCTACATCACTCACATCACGGTGGAGCGGATCGGCGGGGTCGGGCCCTGGGCAAGCTAAGTGGCGTCCGCCACTGAGATCACGACTTGCCCGCCGCGGCGAGCGCCTGCCGGAGCGCCTCCTCGTTCTCGTTACTCAGCGAGCTCTGGATGACCTTGCCCGGAATCTTGATCTCGGGAAGGATCTTGTCGACCGACACCTTGCGCACCAGAGCGATAACCGCGGCTCCCCCGGGCTCGAGCGCCTCGCCGAGCTGCTTCATGAAGTCGTTGTCGACGCCGTAGTCGCTGAGCGATCCGGCGGCCGCGCCACCGGCTGCCCCGAGCGCCATGCCGAGCAGCGGCATGAAGAAGATCAGGCCGATCAGCCCTCCCCAGAGCGCACCGGTAACCGCACCCGCCCCCGCCATAGAAGGCTGGTGGAGCTTGACCTTGCCGTCTTGCTGGCGCTCCACGACCACCAGGTCGTCGAGCTCGATGATGTGGGCCTTCTGCGCCTGGGCGACGTTCTCAGCGACCTGCTGGGCAGTCCCGAGGCTGTCGTACCCGATGGCGACGAGATCGCTCATCCGTGTTCCTCCGTTCGTTGGGTGCAATAAGCCCGGCGATTATGCCCGCCTGGCGATCGCAACGTCGTCGCGCGGGCGGTCGCCTCACCCGAGTTGGGTGATGACTGCTCACCCGCTGCGGTGCAGACTGCCGTCCATGTTCAGAGCAAGACGACGTCCCTTGATGCGCGCGGCGATGGTCGGCGGCGCCGGCTACATGGCTGGTCGCGCCGGGCAGCGCTCGGCCTACCGCGAAGCCGACCAGGACCAGCGGCTGGACCAGGTCGAGTCACAACAACAACAGCAGGCACCACCGCCACCGCCAGCCCCGCCGCCCCCCGCGCCGGCCGCTGGCGGTGACCTGGTTAGCCAGCTCAAACAGCTGGGCGACCTGAAGAGCTCCGGGGTGCTCAGCGACGAAGAGTTCGAAGCCGCCAAGGCAAAGCTATTGGGAGGCCAGTGATGACGCTCGGACCGGTGCAGGTGCTCGTGATCGGCTTTGCCGAGCCTAAATTCCACGGCCAGATCCGCGCCGAGCTGGACCGCCTGCGGGCCAGCGACACGATCCGGCTGCTCGACGTCGCATTGGTGCAGAAGGACCAGGACGGCAACGTCCGGCGCCTGGAGCTCAGCGACCTCTCCCGCGAAGAAGGCGAAGAGCTCGGCGCGCTCGCCGGCGCTCTGATCGGACTGGGCGCGGGCGGAGCCGAGGGCGCCGAGGTCGGAGCCGAGATCGGCGCCGCCAAGGTGGCGGACCGTGGGCTGCTCCCCGAGGATGTGTGGTACATCGAAGACGCCATCGGCGAGAACCAAGCCGCCGCCGTCGCGCTGATCGAACACCGCTGGGCGATCGGGCTGCGCGAGGCGATCCGCGACGCGGGCGGCTTCCACCTCGCCGACGCCTGGATCCACCCCCTCGACCTCGTCTCGATCGGCCTCATCGAAGCTGACGAGGCCGAAGCACAACTGGCGGGGGATGCGATAGCGAGCTGATCGAGACGAAAATGAGCGCGTGCGCCGCCGATCGCCGGCAGTCGCGATTCTGGCCGTCGCAGCGCTCGCGGGCTGCGGCGGCCACGGTCATGCCTCGACACGCAACCACCGCTTCCACAACCGCACCTGACGGGCGCTCACGAGTGCTCGGGCATGCCCGGCTTCACGTGCGCGGCCCTGACTGTTCCGCTCGATCACGCCGGCCAGGCGCGGGGCACGCTAAAGCTCACCGTAGGAGTACGAGAGCGCCTCGCAGGCTCCCCATGGTGTGCTGCTTTTCCTCACCGGCGGACCCGGGCAGCCAGGGGATCGGTTCCTTCCGCGCATCCGCTCGCGGCTGGGTGCCGCGTTCGCTGGCTATCGGCTGGTGATGCTCGACCAGCGAGGAACCGGCGCCGGCGCCCTGCGATGTCCCGCCTTGCAGGCTGCGGCCGGATCGTCCGATCTGACCGTCCCGCCTGCGGGCACCGTCGCTGCGTGCGCTCGGGAGGTGGGGCCGTCGCGTCGATACTTCACGACTGCTGAGACTGTGGCCGACATCGAGTCGCTGCGCATGGCGCTTGGCGTCTCCCGTCTCACGCTCGACGGCGTCTCGTACGGGACGTTCGTCGCCGAGCGCTATGCGTTGCGCTATCCGGAGCGGGTCTCGCGGCTGGTGTTGGATTCGGTCGTCCCCCAGCAAGGCGTGGACCCGTTCTATCTGGCCGGCCTCGAGGCGACCGCCCGCGTCCTGCGCTCGGCCTGCGCGCAGCAACATTGCCCGTGGGACCCGGCGCAGGACCTCGCCGAGGTCGTGCGGGCACGCCACAACGGGCCAGCACTGCTCGACGCCCTGGTCGCGGAGAGCATCGTGGTTCCTTCGTTTCGCGGCATCCCGGCCCTCCTTCACGCCGCCCGCGAAGGGCACGTGAACGCGCTCGACATGTTCCTCGAGGCCGTCCACCGCGGTGAGGCGACTCCCGCCGACGCGCTCAGCCAGGGCCTCCACGAGAGCACCCTGTGCCTCGATCTGAGCGCCCCGTGGAACCCGCGGGCCACGCCGTCACAGCGAGCCGAGGCCCTCACCCGCGCGCTCGCGGGCATGCCCGCCTCCGCTCTGTTCCCGTTCGATTGGGCGACCGCAGCCGGCAACGGCATGGTGCGGGGGTGCCTCGAGTGGCCCCCGACCACGCCTCCGGCGCTCGCCACCGGCAACCCGGCCAGCGTGCTGGCTCCACCGGCGCTTCTGTTCGCGGGCGAGCGCGATCTGTCCACCCCATTGGCGTGGGCGCGCGATGAGGCGGCCCACGCGCCCCACGGGCAGCTGATCATCGTCCCCGGGGCGGGGCACTCGGTGCAGCTGCGCGCGCGCGACCCGAACGTGCGCCGGGCGCTCGCCCAGTTTCTGCAGGGCTGATCGTCAGGGTGTTCTCGGGACGTCCTCCGAATAGATGATGAGGCCGTGGAGGATCCAGAGGCTGAGCGCGAAGATCGCGATCGACCACAGCGGATAGGCCGGGATCGACAGCAGCGCATCGATCGCCGCCAAGCAGCCAATGAAGATCGCGAAGTAGCGACCGAACGCTCCGCCGGCGAACAGCGAAAGCGACGCGATCAGCTCGAGCACGCCGATGATCAGCGTTATCCATCCCCAGCCTTTGAGGTTGCTGAAAACATAGTGCTGATTGGCGACGAAGAAGTGCGAGTTACTGATCGCGGCGATGCCGTAGATCACGTTCAACACTCCACCGACCATCAATAGGATCGCGGCGAACATCGCCCGTCCCAGTCCGCGTACATGATCCATTGCCGTGTCTACCTCCTGGTTGTGCCTGTGTTGCTCACGGGACGATTATGTGGCCGGCGAGTGACCCACGAATCACCCTGTAAGGGTGAAGCGTGCGACCTCGTCCTAGGGCACCGTCCCGGATGCGGTGCATCAACAACCGATAAGACGGCGTGTCGCAGCCGCGGCGGCACTGGCCCTCGCAGCGGCGAGTGTCATCGTCGCAGCCGTCACCGTGGTGATCAACTTCCCGCGTGGCCTATTCGTGCTCGGGTGCCTCGTAGTGGCATTCGTAGCCGGTTTGGAGGGACTCCTGCACCGCGGCGCGCTGCGTTGGCTTGGCCTGGTGATCGCTGCGCTGGCGCTCGCCGGCGCGCTCGCACTGCTGCTCTACCGGGACCTGGTCGCCACCCTGGCGATCGTGATCACCGCCATGGCAGCCATCGCAGCCGCGCGGGTCGCGTTCGCGATCCATATCCGGCTGCCGCCCGCGACCCCGCCGGCCCACGCGGTGCTGTTCTTCAACCCGCGCTCCGGCGGCGGCAAGGCCGCTCGCTTTCACCTCGCGGATGAGGCGCGCCGCCGCGGCATCGAACCGGTCGAATTGACGCCGCGAACGACGCTCGAGTCGCTCGTCGATGCGGCGCTCGGGGGCGGAGCCGACGCGCTCGCGATGGCCGGCGGCGACGGATCGCAGGCCGTGGTCGCGGCTGCGGCAGCGCGCGCCGGCGTCCCGTATGCGTGCGTCCCGGCGGGGACGCGCAATCATTTCGCGCTCGACCTGGGCGTCGACCGCGAGGACGTCATCGGAGCGCTCGACGCGTTCGTGGAGGGAGGCGAGCGTCGCGTGGACCTTGCCGAGGTCAACGGGCGCGTGTTCGTGAACAACGTCTCGCTCGGTGTGTACGCGGACGCGGTGCAGCACGCCGGTTACCGCGAGGCGAAGCTGAGAACGTTGCTCGACACGGTTCCCGAAGTGGCCGGCCCGCAGGCGACCGCGCCGCCGCTGCGCTGGCGAGGCCCCGACGGAATATCTCGTCAGGGCGGCCTGGCGCTGCTGATCTCCAACAATCCTTACCGCCTGGGGCGAGCCGTCGCTTCCGGAACGCGGCCCCGGCTCGACGGGGGCCGGCTTGGTGTCGCGGTTATCGGACCGAGGAGGGAGACCCGCGGACCGCGGAGGTCAGACGACGGACCGGGGAGGAAAGACGGCCGCACAGACGACGGAGCCGGCAGAGGAGTCATGCGGACGTGGTCAGTGCCCACGCTCGAAGTCGACAGCGACGCTCCGATGCCGGCGGGCATCGACGGCGAGGCGGCGGTGCTCGATCCTCCGCTGCGGTTTGCCACCCGGCCCGGTTCGCTGCGCGTGCGGATCGCGGCCAAGCACCCCGGCTGCTCCCCCTCCGCCGCCCTGCCACAGGGCTCCTGGGCGGTCCCGGGCGCGCTGGCGCGGATCGCATTCACGCGCTCCGGCTGACACTCACCCGGATCGCACTCACGCGCTCCGGCTGACTCAGCCGGGACCCATTCAGGCGGTCCCGCTCAGTCTGTTCGCCGTTGCTCCCCCGAGGACAATTCCCGCCACCGCGCCGAGGACCACGTCGCCGGGGTAATGGACTCCCGTGTGCACGCGCGAATAACCGACCAGCACGGCCAGCGCCTGGAGCGCGGCTCCGTCCCAGGGCAGCACACGCGCTACGCCGGTCGCGAACGCGAACGCCGCCGCGGCATGGCCGGAGGGAAGCGACGCCGAGCGTGGCATGGGCACCTGGCGCGCGGCCGGCACGCCGAGCGCAACGCGGTCGGGCCTGCGGCGACGCGACAGCGGCTTGATCGCGACATTCACCACGGTCGCGGTGACGGCGACCGCTGCCAGCCCCCGGCCGGCCGCGCGACGTCCATCCGCGCCCCGTGTCGATGCGAGGATCGCTGAGGCGGCGAGCGAAAGCCTCGAGTAGTTCGCCGCCTGCGACAGGCGCGCCATCGCCTTATCGAGGGTCGGAGTGGGCGTCGCGGCGATCGCCGCGTACACCGCTCTGTCCACGGCGCCGGCATCGGCGAGCCAGCTGCCGTCGTTCACCGCGGCAACGACATCTGTCGCGGGCTCGTCGTCACGAATCGGCCCGAGGCGGTGCGGCGGGCAAGCTCGCCCCGCTTGGCGTGAGCACGCGTCCGGTGCTCGGCCGGGCGGACGGCGGGGGCCCGTCCCGGGTTGCTCCGTCCGGCTCGACCCACCGCACCACGGTGCCACCGATCCAATCCTGCAACCCGCGCCGGCGGTCGTTGAACAGAACCGGGACGAACCCGAGCCCCAGCGGAAGCGCGGCCAGGACCAGGCCGAAGTAGCGTCGAATCGCCTGCCACGGACCGATGTCACCGCCGTCGATGTTCGTGACCCGAATCCCGAGCAGTCGATTTCCAGGCGTCTCACCGGTGAGATTCCAGAAGGTCGAGAAGTAGACCCCGGCCCAGATGAACCACAGGACTCCCGTGACCACGGCAGCGGTGGCTCCCAGATTGTTGTGACCGGTGAACAGCGAAATGAGCAACTGGACGCAGGCCCCAACAATGATCGCGATCAAATCGAGGATGATGCAGTCGATCACAAGGGCCACGGCGCGGGTCACAACGCCCGCGTAGCCGGTGGGCGCAGCTCGGCTATGGCGTCCGCCGTCGCCGGCGGTCATCGCCGGCAGAGCAGCGTGAACCTGGCGGCCGTCTGCTTCGCCCGTCATTGCTCCCGCCGGAACGAGAGTCTCCGCGCGAGGCGCTGCGCCACGGCGTCGGCCTTGGACGTGCGGACTCGCATACCTTCGGCGACGTCGCTCGCGAGCCCGACGCTCTGCTGGCTGAGCGCGGCGCGGAGCTCGGGTGATCTCACCACGCGTTCGATCAATCGCTGCAGCTCGTCGCTCGCCAGGACGCGGTCGGTCACCTCGTCGACCAACTCGACGTTCACCACCTCGCCGTCCACCGCCGCGCGCACGATCTGGTCGGCTACCCGGGCCGCGGTACCGCGCGCAATCAACTCGACCACGGCGAGCTCCATGAGCTGCTCTTCGGCCAGCCAAGCGGCAAGGCGGGTCACAAACGGCGAGGCCGCCTCGCGGGCGACCCCCCGCAGGCGTTCGGCGAGCTCCTGGCCGTCCTGCTCGAGCGAGTGGCCCAGCTCCTCGGTGCGGCGGTGCAGCGGCGCGGCCAGCGGCGAGCGCCACACCACCGAGGCGGGCGCCACCGCGACCGAGGCTACCGCACGGCCGCCTCGCAGCGCCGAGCGCGCGGACCGCTCGCCCGCGGCTGCGAGTCCGAGGATGCGGTGCACGGTGGATGCTCGTTCCACGTCAGGCACGGGGTTAGCAAAGCATGGGCGATCCGGTTTGACGAGGAATCACCCGACCTGGGTGATTTCCTGCCGCTCCGCAGCTACATTCTGGGGCTGTGGCGTCCCAGCCGCCAGCGTCCCAGCGTCCAGCGTCTCAGCCGTCGCGGCGTCCACGAAAGGCCATGTCCGGACGGGAGAAGGTCCGTCTCACGCTGGGCATCGCGTTCGGAGCTCTGTGCGCGGTGTTCGTGGTGCTCAATCTTGGGGACGTGAACGTCAACTGGATCGTCGGCACCGGGTCCACGCCGTTGATCATCGTGATCGTCCTGTGGTTTCTCATTGGAATGGCGACGGACCGGATCCTGGTCGTGCGGGCTAGCAGGCGGGCTCGGCGCCCGCCGGCCACGCAGGCTCGGCGCCCGCCTAGCGGCGGCAGCTGAGCACCGCGATCTCTTACCCTTATGTGAAAGGTTTGGTCCCAGCGTGAGGAACGGCCGCCGAATCACGACGACGTGGGACAGGACAGCGCGCGCCCTTCGCGGCGGCGAGGTCGCGGACGCGTTCGAACAAGCGCTCGAGAGCGTCGCCGACGAACGCCTGCGGACTCCGCGGTTCGCGGTGCGCTTCTGGGACGGCAGCACGCTCCCATCGGCCCGGCAAGAGCCGGGATCCCCGGTCATCGTGCTGCGAACCCCGGTCGCGCTCGCGCATCTCCTTCGCGAGCCGAACCAGCTCGGCCTGACCCGTGCCTGGGTCTCGGGGGCGATCGGGGTCGACGGAGACCTCGAGGCCGTGTTGAGCAGGCGGAAGGACTATGACGGCGTGGCGCTCTCCTGGCACGAGCGGCTCCGGTTGGCGCTACGCGCGATGCTCATCGGCGGCCCACGGGTGCTGCGAAGACCTCCGATCCCCTCGATCGAGGCGCACCCCACCGGCGCCCGCCGTTCGCTCACTCGCGACCGTGAGGCCGTGCGTCACCACTACGACGTCTCAAACCGCTTCTACCGGCTCGTGCTCGGGCCGAGCATGACGTACTCGTGCGCCTACTTCGCCGGGCCGGATGACACGCTCGAGGCCGCCCAGGAACGAAAGCACGATCTGATCTGCCGAAAGCTGCAACTGTCACCCGGGGAGCGCCTGCTCGACATCGGATGTGGCTGGGGGTCGCTCCTGCTGCATGCCGCGACGCGCTACCACGTGCGCGGCCTCGGCATCACGCTCTCGGAACCGCAGGCGCAGCTCGCGCGCGAGCGGGCACGCGAGGCCGGCGTCGGCCACCTGCTCGAGTTCCGGGTCGCCGACTACCGCGAGCTCACCGACGATCCGTTCGACAAGGTCGCGAGCGTGGGGATGTACGAGCACGTGGGTCTGTCTGAGCTCGGCGGGTACGCGGACACCGTGCGCCGGCTGACCGTTCCCGGGGGCCTGTTCCTCAACCACGGCATCGCCCGGCTCGCGAGCGCCCCGGGCGGTCGTGACTCGTTCATCAACCGGTACATCTTTCCCGATGGCGAGCTGCATCCGGTCGCGGCGATCATCTCGGAAATGCAGGCAGTGGGCCTCGAGGTCCGCGACGTGGAATCGATTCGGGAGCACTATCCGCTCACGCTGCGCCGCTGGGCGGCCAACCTCGAGGCCCATCGCAAGGAGGCGATCGCGGAGGTCGGCGAGGAGCGAGTGCGCGCCTGGTCGCTTTACATCCTGGGCTCCGCGCTGGGGTTCGAGGATGGCGACACCACGATCTATCAGGTGCTCACGTCCCGGCTCGGTGCGCGGCATCGGCTTCCGCTGAACCGAGGGGAGCTGATCGGGGACCAGGGCACGGCGGACGCCCCACGGGGGGAGGTGCTAGAGACTGCACGTTGACTGGTACGGGCAGTCGGCGTTCCGGCTCGCCACGCCGAGGGCGGCGGTGTTCATCGACCCGTTCGGCCGAGTCGCTCGACGCCGGCGATCAGCCGACCGCGATCGTCCCAGCGGCGCCTTAGGGGCTATCTCGATAGGAGGTGCGGCCGGGGCGTCCGGGAACCAAGCTGGGCGCGGCACGGGGTAGCAGCAGGTAGCCCAACTACCTGCAAGACCGCAGGTGGCGTCCAGCGCCGGTCCTGGGACGTGACCGGACGTGCATGCTAGTGAGATAGTCCCTTAATCGGCCGCCTACGACACCGGCCCCGAAACGCGGGCCAGGACCTCGCGTCCGACGCGCTGGAGGTCGCGCAGGTAATCGACGTGCGCCGCCCACACGACGCTCTCATCGGCCTCGGTGGCGAGGCGAATCGTGTCGCAGTGAGCGTCCAGCAACTCGTACACGAGATCCGTGAGGTAGTCGGTCGTGGCGGCCCCGGTTCGATTGGGGTTCAACAACTGCTCAGCACTCCCTCGTGGATTGCGGACAGCATGAACCGCGCCCCGGACAGCATTCCGAGCGCCAGTGACCTCGATCAGCCGCGTGGCTCAGCGGGTCGCGGGAGCGCCTGCCGCATCAACGCCCAAGGCGGCGCCGGGTACGACGGCAGGGCGGAGACGGGCCGCGGCAGTCAGCGCCGGATTGTTCCAACCACCGTCCGCGGGGTTTAGGTTGATCCCGGGAGGTACGATCTCGTCGATCCGGTCCAGCACCTCGGTGGAGAGCTGAACGTCGGCTGCCGTGATCTGTGACTCGAGGTGCTCCATCGTCCGCGGCCCGATGATCGCGGCCGTCACGGCGCGGTGGCGGATCACGAACCCGAGCGCCATCTCGATCAGCGTGATCCCGGCCTCGTCGGCGAGTCGCGCGAGTGTGTCTGCGGCCTCGAGCTTTCGCTGGTTGCCCGGGATCGACATGTCGAAGCGGACCGGGAGCCGATCGGCCCGATGTGAGGCCGGCAGCTCCGCATCCAGGCGGTAGCCTCCGCTGAGCCAGCCGCTCGCCAGCGGGCCCCATGGCATGACCCCCATCCCGTACCGCTGGCAGGTCGGCAGCACGTCGTTCTCGACCGCGCGCACGAGGATCGAGTACGGCGGTTGCTCGCAGACGAAGCGCTCCCGCCCGCGCCTCTCGGCCACCCACTGCGCCTCGACGATCTGGCTGGCGGGGAACGTAGACGACCCTATGTAGCGAACCTTGCCGGCGCGCACCAGGTCCGTCAGCGCGCCGAGCGTCTCATCGATCGCGGTGTCGGCTTCTGGGCGGTGGATCTGGTAGAGGTCGATCCAATCGGTTCGCAGCCGGCGCAGGCTGTTCTCGACCTCCCGGACAATCCACCGCCGCGAGTTTCCGAACTCGTTGGGATCGTCGCCCATCGTGCCGTGGACCTTCGTGGCGAGGACCACGTGGTCGCGCCGGCTGCCCTCGACCGCCTTGCCGACGATCTCCTCGGACTCCCCGCGCGAGTAGACGTCGGCCGTGTCGATGAAGTTGATCCCGGCGTCGAGCGCGCGGTGGATGATCCGCACGCACTCATCGTGATCGGTGTTGCCCCAGGCCCCGAACATCATCGCGCCGAGACACAGCGGGCTCACCTGCACGCCGGTGGTGCCGAGCGTTCGATAATCCATCAGCCCACCCTACAGAGGAAGTTTGATTGCAGCATCGAGACCACGAGACGGTCTCGTGAGGGCTACCGCGCGCGAATCGAGCCGCTGCCAGAATTAGGCGCGAGCGGCGAAGTAGTCCGCGTTGATCTGGGTGAAGTTCCGCCACTCCTCCGGGAGCTGGTCCTCGGCGAAGATCGCGTCGACCGGGCAGGCTTCGACGCAGGCGTCGCAGTCGATGCACTCCTCCGGATCGATGTACAGCTGGCGGACGTCCTCGTAACCAGGCTCGTCTTCGGTGGGATGGATGCAGTCGACCGGGCAGACCTCCACGCACGAGAGGTCCTTCAGATCGATACAGGGTTCGGCGATCACATATGTCATGGCAACTCGATGCGGGGCTCGGCGATCACAAACTTCATGGAGTAGTGATCGTACCTGGTATCCAGCTGGTACCCGCCAGCGGCACACGCGCCATCGCCGCCGCCTCGATCGTGAGGGCCACCAGGTCCTCGGGCTCCAGGTTGTGGACGTGCGACTTGCCACACGCGCGCGCCAGCGTCTGGGTCTCGAGCGTCAGCGTGCGGAGGTAGTTGGCCAGTCGCCGCCCGCCCTCGACCGGATCCAGTCGCGCGGCCAGCGCGGGATCCTGAGTCGAGATTCCCGCCGGGTCGAGCCCCGCCTGGTAGTCGTCGTAGTAGCCGGCGGCCGAGCCGATCTCCTGGTAGCCGGGATCGTGCTCCGGGGCGTTGTCGCCAAGCGCGATCAACGCCGCCACTCCGATTGAGACCGCGTCGGCGCCGAGCGCCAGGGCCTTGGCGACGTCGGCCCCCGAGCGGATTCCGCCCGAGACGATCAGCTGGACCTCTCGGTGCATGCCGAGGTCGACCAGCGACTCGACCGCCTGCGGGATCGCTGCCAGGATCGGAATCCCGACGTGCTCGATGAACACCTCCTGGGTGGCCGCGGTGCCGCCCTGCATGCCGTCGAGCACGATCGCGTCGGCGCCGGCCTTGACCGCCAGCGCCACATCGAAGTAGGTGCGGGTCGCGCCGACCTTGACGTAGATCGGGACCCGCCAGTCGGTTATCTCTCGCAGCTCCTCAATCTTGATCTCGAGGTCGTCGGGCCCGGTCCAGTCGGGATGCCGGCAAGCGCTCCGCTGGTCGATGCCGACCGGCAGGTCGCGCATCTCCGCCACGCGATCGGAGATCTTGTGGCCGAGCAGCATGCCTCCGCCCCCGGGCTTGGCGCCCTGGCCGACTACGACCTCGATCGCGTCCGCGCGACGCAGGTCGTCAGGATTCATGCCGTACCGAGACGGCAGGAGCTGGTAGACCAAAACCCGGGAGTGCTTGCGCTCCTCGGGCGTCATGCCGCCGTCGCCGGTGGTCGTCGAGGTACCGAGTTCCGTGGCCCCGCGGCCGAGCGCCTCCTTGGCCTGCGCCGAGAGGGCGCCGAAGCTCATGCCGGCGATCGTGATCGGGATGTCGAGGTGGACCGGCTCGCGGGCGAACCGGGTGCCGATCACCACGTCGGTGTCGCACCGCTCGCGATAGCCCTCCAGCGGATAGCGGGAGACCGAGGCGCCCAGGAACAGCAGGTCGTCGAAGTGCGGGACGCGGCGCTTGGCGCCGAAGCCGCGGATGTCGTACATGCCCTCGCGCGCGGCGCGCTGGATCTCGGCGATCGTGTTGCGGTCAAACGTGGCCGACTCGCGCAGCCCGGGGTGCCAGCCGTTCGTGGGGCCAGGGGCCGCCATCTCAGGCGGCCGTGCACCACGGTCGACGCCTCCCTCCATCAGTAGCTCCCGAGGTTGTCGACATGGAAGTTGTAGAGCCGCCGGGCCGACCCGTAACGGCGAAACTCCCCCGGTTCCACATCGTCGATCCCGGCCCGCTGAAGCAGATCTGAGACCTCGGCCCGATGCTCGCCGCGAATCTCCTTCTCCACGCAGTCGGCCCCGAGGCCGGCGACCGACCCGCGCACGTAGATCCGCGCCTCATACAGCGAGTCTCCGAGCGCCTCGCCCGCATCGCCGCACACCACCAGGCACCCCTTCTGCGCCATGAACGCGCTCAGGTGCCCGACCGATCCACGCACCACCACGTCGAGGCCCTTCAACGAGATCCCACACCGCGCAGACGCGTCCCCATGGATTACCAGCAGCCCGCCGCGGCCGGTAGCGCCGGCAGACTGCGACGCGCTGCCCTCGACGATCACCGCGCCCGACATCATGTTCTCGGCCACCCCGACGCCGCAGTTGCCGCGCACGCGCACGCTCGCGAGCTTGTTCATGCCGGCGCAGTAGTAGCCGACGTGACCGGCGATCTCGACCTCGTAGGGAGCGTCCAGCCCGACCGCGATGGCATGCTTGCCACCCGGGTTTCGCACCACCACCCTGCCGCCCGGACGTTCGGGATCGACCCGGTGCAGGCGCTCGTTGAGCTCGCGAACGGTGTCGGTCGCCAGGTCGAACTCGAACGAAACGACCCCTTCCCGCGTGACGTCGGCCGTCGCCATCACGCCACAGGCGCGGTGCCCCAGCTGTAGACCCGCCCCGGCGTCGGCTCCCAGGTGACGGCCTCCTCGGCCCCCGGCAGCACCGCGATTGCCCTGTACTCGGACGCGATCGCGACCCACTCGTCGGTCTCGGCCATGACCGCCGGCTTGCACGCGATCGGGTCGCGCAGCACCGCGAAGCCCTCAGCCGTCCCCACCGCGAAGGTGTAGAAGCCGTCGAGATCCTCCAGGCACCCCTCCAGCCCCTCCTCGAGCGTCGCTCCCTCCCGCAGGCGCCAGGTCAGATACCCCGCCGCGACCTCCGTGTCATTGTCGGTCTGGAAGCGAATCCCCTCCCGGGCCAGCACCCGGCGCAGACGGTTGTGGTTAGACAGCGACCCGTTGTGCACCAGGCACAGATCCAGCCCGGTCGAGAACGGGTGCGAGTGCTCGGTCGTCACGCGGCTCTCGGTCGCCATCCGGGTATGGCCCAGCGCATGGCTTCCGGAAATCTCCGCCAACCCGAAGCGCCGCACGAAATCCCGCGGCAACCCCACCTCCTTATAGATCTCGATCGAACGGCCGGCGCTCATCAACGTCAGCTCCGGGTGCCGCCCGAGAAGCCAAGCCTGAGCATCGAGCGCGTCGGCGTCGATCACCAACGTCGCGTGCGAGGCGCGCACCAGCGGCTCCACCACGCCACCAAACGCGAGCTCGAGCTCGGCCGCCAGCCCATCCCAGTCAGGATCCGCGGCCGTCGAGTAAAGCGACACCTTGCACGACCCGAGCGGCGCCGGATCCCGGTAGAACGCCACCCCCGCACTGTCCGGACCCCGGTCGGAGAGCTGCTCGAGCATCCTTGACAACAGCTCACCCAACTGCTCGCCCAGCGACGGAACCTTCGTGTAAATGCCTGCTATCCCGCACATGTCGAGGAGCCTAGACATTTCAATAACCGGCTCCAATGGCTTCCGGGAGCACACTTTCGGCCCCGAATGTGGTGACTGGCTCTACTTCTTTACGCGGTCTTAGCGTTCACTTGGGGCCTGCACGCCCGCGTGGCGTGCAGGCCCCACACACGCCTATACAGCCGATGGCGCCCACGAGCTCAGCCTGCGCTGAGCACGGCGCACCACGTTCAGTGCCTCGCGAAGCTCGGTCCGGGCGATCGGCGGGAGGTCATCCGGGTCGATCAGGTTATCCGGAGGCGATCCCGCCGCAATCTGCTCCGCGTGGTGCTCGAATCGGAGCCGAGTGATCACCTCGAAGGCTTCCTGGAGCGCTTCGGCACTTCCACGGTCGAGCTCACCCACGTTCGCGACCGCCTCGATCCGGTCGAGTGTGCCGGAGACCGTCACTCCGGCGGCCAGCGCGTGGAACCGCACCAGGTTGACGGTCGGAATGATCGCCCCGCGCTTGAGGTCGAGCCGGTGCGGGGGATCGCCATCGCGGCCGGTGACGAGATGGCCCCGGAAGCCGATCGCCAGGGGATAACCGACCGCCGTGCGCGCCATCAGCCGCATGAACTGCGGATGGCGCCGGGCGTCGCGAATCCGCTCGGTCAACTCGGAGGCGAGCTGTAGCCCGCCCGCGGCCGGGCGGAAGTCGAACCCGACCGTGGCGCGGATGAGATGCGACTCGTCGGGCTCCTCCATGCTCTCGTCAAACGTCTTCAGCCAGTCGGACTTGGACATACGCCACAGCCGCCGGCCGGCGAGCACACCGTTGTTGTCGATGCCGATGCCACAACGACTCAGCCCCTCGTTGACGCACGAGCCGAGCCGCTCGAAGTACGCGTCGACGTCCGCCTCGGTTCCCGGGTCCGGCGTTCCATAGGCCAGCGCGTTGTCCTGGTCGGAGGCGAGCGTGAACTCCCGGCGCGCGGCGCTCCCGAGATCGAGCCAGGCCCACGGGACGGGCGCCGGCTCGCCCTGCCAGATCGCGAAGTCGATGAGCCGCGCGACGACGGCGTCGTGTTGGAGGCTGAGGACCCGGCCGAGGTCACGCGGAGGCACTCCGGCGCGCATCAGCAGCATGAACAGCTGTGGGAGACGCGCGGCGGCACGAACCAGCGCGTCTTGGTCTGGTGCGTCGAGGATGGTGTGGCGCAGCGCGATCGGGCTGCGCGCGTCGAGCGCCAACAGATCGGAGGCTGAGAGGATGCCGCACACGCGCCCGGCGTCCAGCACGACGACGTGATCGACGCCGTTGGAGAGCATGTCGATCGTGGCCTCGATCGCGAGCTGGGTGGCCGGAATGGTCGGCACGGGGGTTTGAGCGATCCCGCGCACGGGACCGTCGAGCGCGCCCTCCGAGCGGCGCCCCGCCACCGCGGCGCGCAGCTCCGCGTCGGTGACGAGACCGACGGTGTCCTGATCGAGCCTCACCAGCAGCGCCTGCGTGGCCGGGTCGCCGAGCCGCTGGGCGACGTCGCGGACGGATTCGTCGGGCTCGCAGAACTTCGGCGCTCTCATGATCGCCGACACCGGCGTCGTGCCAACCTCGTGCAGGCCGTGAACGGTGTGCCCCGTTCGCGTCATGCGCTTGCGCATGGTGGACGCGACGTACATTGCCCCGGCGACCGTCCCCAAGACGCGCCGCGAGGTCTCGGCGTTCAACAGCAGGCATCGGGAGGGCTCGCGCGCGCGTACGGTGAACGCGGGCGCCATCCCGGTCAGCAGGGAGGGATGCCCGAAGCACTCCCCGGGCTCGAGGATCTGGACCACCTCGCCCTCGTGCAGGAGCTCCATCGAGCCGGTGAGGATCACCGCCACTCCGGGAGCGGGACGGCCGTCCTCGACCAGCGCCACTTCGCCCGTCTCATACGAGCGCTGAGGCGCGCGCGCGGTCAGCTCGCGCAGCTCCTCGGGATCGAGCGCGTCAAATGGCGGATAATGCGCGAGAACTGTGTCCAGGTTCTCCATGTCAAGCGGTGCAATTGTGTGCGCATCGCGTCTGGGACGCGTCCGGGGTACGTGTCAGCCTAGTGCCCTCGAACCCGGGATATGGAGGGCTAATGGCTGACGTCTCACCCCAGCACGACGAACTGGTCTACGAGTCCGCGGGATTGCCGAAGACCACCAATTGGTGGGGCGCGTTCGTAATCGGGCTGGCGGGGACGATCCTGGTCACCGGAATCGCCCCGGTTATGGTCACCGAGCTCGGTGCGGCGTCTATCCCAGTGATCGTCGTGATCACGATCAGCGGTTACGTCGTGTGCCTGCTGCTCGCCGAGCTCTCGGCGATGATGCCCGACCGCTCCGGCGGTCTGCCCTCCTACGCCTACCCCGCCTACAAGGACAAGTGGCCACGGACCGCTGAGCACGTCAACGGCTTCACGGCCTGGGCGTATTGGCTGGGGTGGTTCCCGGTCGCGCCGCTGAACATGATCCTGGCGTCGTTCTACCTCGTCAACCGCTTCAACCTGTCGACGGCCGGCTTCACTCCGATTCACACCCCGATCGCCTGGTGGACGCTGGGCATCTCCATCGGCGGGCTGCTGCTGCTGGCGATCCCAGCCGTGATGGGACTGCGATTCGGGACGGTGTTCGCGACGACGCTCGCGTTGCTGTCGATGATCCCGTTGACGTTCCTCGCGATCTCGTGGATCTTCCACCCGTCGGTCGTCGACTTCGGCCAGCTGTGGCACTTCCGCCACACGAACCACACCGGCTTCTTCTCCCCGCTGTTCGGGCACGGATGGCTGACGCTGTACATCGCGTTCTCGTTCCTGCTTACGTGGAACGTGATTGCGATGGAGGCCGCCGCCTGCTACATCGGCGAGACCCGTAACCCCGACCGCGACGCCAAGATCGCGATGAACCTCGAGGGCCTCTACGGGCTGTTCATCTACACGATGATTCCAGTCGCGTTCGTGATCGTGATCGGCCTCAGCGCGCTTGGCAACGCCTCGCTGAGCGATCCGAAGACGATCTTCGTCACGTTCGCCTCGAAGGTGTTCGGAACCGGTACCGGCAGCAGCATCCTCGAGTGGCTGATCGCGATCATGCTGGTCCTCGCGCTCGTCCTCTCGGCGCTGAACGCGATCACTGGAACTGCGCGGTCGCTTCACCAGATGTCGACCGACGGCCAGTTTCCGCGCTTCTTCCAGCACGTCAACAAGCACGGGGTCCCCAACCGCTCGATGTGGTTCAACGTCGCCTGCTCGATCGCGGTCGTGTTCATGGGTGGCGCCGTGGAGATCTACACGTTCTCCAACGTCGGCTACCTGGCCTCGTTCATCCCGGTGCTGATCGGCTACTACCTCCTGCGCAAGCACCGCCCCAACGTCCGGCGGCCGTTCAAGCTGCCCGAGTGGATGAAGTACGTGGCGCTGGTGATCGCGGGGGTCTACCTGGTCATCTACTTCTACGGCGGACCGACGTATGCCTCGTGCGCGTGCAACGCCGCCGGACGCAAGACCCTGCCGTACTACTTCATCGGGATCGCCACGGTCCTGGCGTACGTGCTGTTCTACTGGTATCGCAAGTACGTGGAGGACAAGCGGCACGCGCCGGCGGAGCCGACGGCGACGAGCACGACGCCTTCCACGATGACCGCCGCCAGCAGCGAGGGCGCCGGCCCGTGAGCCTGACTGACGCCCGCTGCGGTGCGCGATCCGTTACGCCGGCGCGCTGATCGACCGGAGCAGCCGCAGGAAGGCGACCGGTTCGAGCGGATCCTGCTCGCGTCTGAGGGGCGGCAGATCCCGGACGCGGCGATCGAGCGCGTGCTGGCGCTGGCGGCGCCCGCCCACGCCAGCGTGCACGTGTTCTCGATCGCCCGCGTCCACGGCACCTCGTTCGGTATGCCGGTCCCGGGGCTGCTACCCACCCGGAGGGAGTGGCAGGAGCAACGCGACCTCGTCGCCAAGGCGGTCAAACGCCTGCGGCGCAAGGGACTCGATGCCAAGGGCCACGTGCTCGGCACCCGCAAGGCCACCAAGAAGATCCTCGAGGAGGCCAGGCTCGAGGGCTGCGACGCGATCGTGATGGCCGCCGACCCGGATCGCAACGCGTTCGTCGCCGACTTCATGTGGACCCAGGAGCCTCAACGCGTCCGCCGGCGCGCGAAGATCCCGGTGTATTTGGTCGTCGAAGACCCTGACTCGCGACCTAACTCGCGGAGTACGTGACCGTCAGCGTGGTCGTCACCGACGGCGGCACGAAGCAGCGGCGCACGCGCTTGGTCCCGACCACCTTGCGCTTGCCCCCCACGTTCTTGAACACGGGCTGCGGCACGATCCCGCAAAACTGGTTCGGCCCCAACGGGCCAAGAAACCCGCCGCCGAACGGGCCAACGTAATACCCACTGCTTCCGTTCTGGGCGTCCGAGATGCCGATCACCGGGCCTAGCTTCAGGCCGGCGGCCTGTGCGTACGCCCGCGCGTACTCGCGGGCTTGATCGAGCGCCTCGGGGATCGCGGCCTTGCGCGCCGCGTCGACCGCGTTCTCGATCGATGACTCTTTGTGGCGATTCTTCGCGACCACCTTCGCCGTGCCGGTCCCCGTCGCCGTGACGCTCTTCGACTGGTCCGCGAGCGCCGGTGCGGCCGTGACCAAGGCCGCCACCGCCGGGGCGAGTACCAGTCTCCGCAGTGACATCCGTGACATCCCAACCCCTCCTATCGTTGACTCCCAACCCCCGATGAGCCGGGACAGCGCGGAGAGCATGGCAGCTTGCGACAAACCGCACAAGAGGATGGACTCAACTATTCCCCGGCCGCCCGTGCAAGCGCGCCAGCTTGATCGCCAGCTCGAGCGAGAGCAGGTCGTCCTGGTCGAGGTTCAGCCCGGTGAGCTCCTCGATCCGGCCCAGGCGCTGGCGCAGCGTGTTCGGGTGGATGAACAGCGCGCGAGCACTCTCGATCACGCTGCGGCGCTCAGCCAGGTAGCGCTCGAGGGTGTTCAGCAGCTCGGTACGCCGCTTGCGGTCATAAGCGATCAGCCCATCGACGGCCGCGCGCATCCGGTCGTGTGGAGCCTCGTCGGCACCGATGTGCACGAGATAGCGGTAGGCGCCGACCTCGGGGTAGGCGATCGCCCCGCCGTCACCCAGCAGCGCCCTCCCGATCGTCGCGGCGTCGAGTGCCTCGCGATAGGCGCGAGTGGCGTCCGCCGGGCGGTTGTGGACTTCGCTCACCCCGATCGTTGCGCCGGCGCTGGCACCTAGCTCGCGGCAGGCTCGCAGCACCTCCTCGGCTCGCTGCTTCCGAGAGGCGCCGAGCGCGAGCACCGCCCGCACGGGGCCTGGGCCGGCGTCGATCGCGGTGTGCGGCGCGAGCGCGGCGAGGCCGCGGCCAACGACTTCCGCCGCCGCTCGCCATTCGCCCGACGCCTGCTCCCGCTTACCCGCCGGTTCGGCGCACACCATCAGGTAGGGATTTGACATGTCGCAGCGCACCTCGGCCGCCTTCGCAACCGCGAACGTGGTCGCTCCCGCCGCCAGCGCCTCGAACAGATCCTTCACGATGTTGGCGTTCGTCAGGCCCTCGATCAGCTCGGCACGCTTGATCCCGATCGCCGCTAGGTGGGCGATCGCGCGAGCGATCTCGGTGTCCTCCTCAGTGAATGGATGGCGGACGGGCGCGCCGGCACACAGCAGCCCGATCCGCTCGCCCCCCGCGGTCAGTGGAGTCACGAGCAGCGCGCCAACGTCGAGGTCGGGCCACAGACTCCGCGCCGGCGGTCTGACCCCGCTGCCGTCGATCGCGGCGAGCAGGACGCCGGCGGCCGATAGCGCCGGCGGGCTCGACGTCCTGCGCGGTGCCGAGGCCAGCAGCTGCAGACCGTCGCCGGCGGTGTCGAGCCGGTAGACCTGGCAGATCTGGGCGTCGAGCAGGCGGCGGGCGCCTACGGCGACGATCTCCCCCAGCCCGCCGATCTCGGAAGCGGTGGCCACCTCCTGCGCAAGTCCGGACAGTCCGGTGAGCGCGTCCACCCGGCGGCGTTGCTGGTCATACAGCTGAGCGTTTTCGATCGCGCCGCTGATCAGCGAAGCGATGTGGACCAGCAGGTTCAGCGTGTCCTCGTTGAACTCGTGGGGCGCCTCGGTGTGCAGCACGATGACCCCGATCGTGGTCCCCGCGCGCGAGAGGATCGGCACCGCCACCATCGACTGGAAGCGCTCCTCCTGCAACAGCGGGAAGTACTTCATCCGCGGATCGTCCATCGCGCGCTCGCGGATGAACTCCGGCGTCCGGTGGCGGGCGACCCACCCGGTGAGCCCCTCGTCGAGCCCCATCTGGACCTTGCCCACCGCGTCGGCAAAGACCGGCGATGCTGCCCGCATCGTGAGTTGACCGTCTTCGAGCAGGTAGATGAAGCACGCGTGGCAGCCGGTCGCGTCGGTCGCGAGGTCGACCACTCCCTGGAGCATCGGCACCATCTCGAGCGACGAGGAGACCAGCTTAATGACGCCATAGAGCGTCCGGTTCTCCTCGCGGAGGCTCTGGAGCCCAACGCTGCGCGAAGCCGTCCGTTCTGCCGGGATTGACACTGAGGAAGCGCACCTCCTATGTGCGAACCGCACATGCTAGATGGCGCCAACGGGTGGCGGCGGCTATTGCCCCAGCACGCCCGCCGGAGATATACATCCGGACATGGCTACCACCGAACACGTAGAAGGCACGCAGTCGCAGGCCGCCGCCGACCACGCTCGCAAGATCGTCTCGGAGCGCGGGATCGAGTTCCTGTTCGCGCAGTTCGTCGACATGCACGGCAAGCCGAGCGCCAAGCTCGTGCCCGCCCATCACATCGACGATCTCCTCACCGAGGGGGCCGGGTTCGCGGGGTTCGCGGCCGGGGACATCGGACAGCGCCCCCACGATCCGGACATGATCGCGATCCCCGATCCCGCGAGCTTGACGATCCTGCCGTGGCAGCCGAACGTCGCCCGGTTCGCGTGCGACGTCACCGTGGAGGGCGAGCCGTGGCCATACTGCCCGCGCACGATTCTGCGCAATGCCCTGGCGCGCGCCCAGGCCACCTACGGGCTGCAGGCCAAGATGGGCTGCGAACTCGAGTATTTCGTGCTGCGCCGCCGAGAGGATGGCGGCCTCGAGGTGGCCGACGAGCGCGACACCCTCGATCTCCCCTGCTACGACATGCGCGCGCTGACCCGCAACCTCGACTTCGTCTCGCAGGTGTCGAAGGCGGTCACCGAGCTCGGCTGGGACAACTACGCGACCGATCACGAGGACGCGAACGGCCAGTTCGAGCAGAACTTTCAGTACGACGACGTGCTCGCCACCTGCGACCGGGCGGTGTTCTTCCGCTACATGGTCGAAACCCTGGCCCAGCAGCGGGGGCTGATTGCGACCTTCATGCCCAAGCCGTTCGCACACCTGACCGGCAACGGCTGCCACTTCCACTTCAGCCTGTGGCGCGACGGCGAGAACGCCTTCGAGCGCGACCCGGCCGAGGATCCACGCGGCATGGGCCTCTCCGAGCTCGCCTACCAGTTCATCGGGGGGCTGAAGGCCCACGCCAAGGCGTACATCGCGGTGACCGCTCCGACCGTCAACTCCTACAAGCGCCTGGTCGTGGGAGCTCCGACGAGCGGCGCGACGTGGGCGCCGGCCTACATCAGCTACGGCTACAACAACCGCACGCAGATGCTGCGGATCCCGGCGCCCGGCCGGATCGAGGACCGGACGGTCGACGGCTCGTGCAACCCGTACCTGGCCGCCGCCGCGATGCTCTCCGCGGGCCTCGACGGCGTCGAGCGCAGGCTAGATCCGGGGGAGCCGAACTCGGCGAACCTCTATGAGCTCTCGGAGGAGGGGCGCGAGGCGCAAGGAATCGAGCTGCTGCCCGCGAACCTGCTCGACGCCACCCGTGAGCTCGAGCGCTGCGACGTGCTCCGCGAGGCGCTCGGCAAGACGCGCGACGGCGATTACGTCGACTACTTCATCAAGGTCAAACGCCGGGAGTGGCAGGCCGCCCACGAGCAGATCACCCAGTGGGAGCTCGACCGGTACCTGCAGTTGTTCTGAGACAGCGGGCGCGGCGCGCGACCGCTGGCAGCTCGTACCCGCGCGGCTACCGCGCCGACGAACACCTCCGAGCGGACGTGCTTGATCTTATGATCCAAATAGGCTCATCAGCTCACGCACGTCCATGACCGGCCTCCTCCCGGGCCTCCGGGTAACGGCTCAGACCGACGCCGGCCTCCTCCCGGGCCTCCCGGTCACGGCTCACAGCGACGCCGGCCTCCTCCCGGGCCTCCCGGTCACGGCTCAGAGCGACGCCGCGCCACCGCCAGCAACGCCAGCAGCTCGTAGGCGATCGCGGCCGCGTGCAGCGCGGTGACCTGCCCCGGCGAGTCGTATGGCGGCGACACCTCGACCACGTCGAAGCCAGAGAACCGAAGGCCCGCCAGCGCGCGCAAATACGCCAGCGCCTCCCGCGGTTCGAGGCCCGCCACCTCCGGCGTGCCCGTGCCCGGAGCGAACGCCGGATCGAGCACGTCGATATCGAACGACAGATACGCGGGGCCCTCGCCAACACGCGCTCGGACGCGCTCGCCGTACTGCGCCGGCGACAGCGCCCGGAGCTCCTCGCCGCTGATCACCTCGAAGCCCATCTCGCGCGGCACGTCGAGATCGGCCGCGGCGTAAAGGGGACCGCGCATTCCCGCCAGCACGGACCGGGACGGATCGATCAGCCCCTCCTCCACCGCGCGGCGAAACGGCGTGCCATGGAAGTACTTCTCGCCGTAGTAGCTGTCCCAGGTGTCGGCGTGGGCGTCAAGCAGGATGAGGCTGACCGGCGCGCCCGCCGCGGAAGCCTGCGCGCGCAGCTCGCCGAGCACGATCGAGTGATCGCCCCCGATCACGAGCGGCACGATCCCGGCCCGGAGCAGCGGTTGCAGCCCCGCGTCGATCTGCTCCACGGTGCGAAGCGCGTTGCCCGGCGTGATCTCGACATCTCCCCCGTCGACGAGCGACAGCGTGCCGAACACGTCCACGTCGAGCGGCGGGTGGTAGGGCCGAAGGAGCGAAGAGGCAGACCTGACCGCCTCGGGCCCGAACCGCGCCCCCGGACGAAAACTCGTAGCCGTGTCGAACGGCACTCCGATGATCGCCGCATCGACGTCCTCGCGCGGGAGCGGGACGTGCGGGAGCCGCGCGAACGTGCGGATGCCGCTGTACCGAGGCGCGACGCTCGCGTCGGGAGGCTCGAAGTGATGCTCACGGCGGACCTCGGGCACCGCGCAAGAGTAGAGCGGGCCGCGTCTACGCGGGTCGGCGTCAGCGCGTGACGCTGTTCATCTGGTCGGCCGGTAGCCCCAGGCCGCGATCGTCGCCTGCGACATGAACGACAGCCGGGGATCGTCGCAAAGCTCGATCATCCGATCGACCTGCGGGGCAGTCACGCGACCGTGCGCGATCAGCTGCTCGCGCAGCTGGATCAGCGTCAGCCGCCACACGGTGCCCCCGGCCTCGCCTCCACGCCAAACCGACACTCGCCCCTCCGACTCGACCCCGATCAGTCCCACGCTGCACAGGGCACGATCAACCTCGCGTCCACAGAACGGGTCGAACGCATGCTGATCGGCGAGCACGGCGTGGTGAGCGTCCATCACCTGTGTGAACAGCGCCCTCGTCCGGGGATCAAGCCCCGCGCCGGGAGCGATCGAGTGGAAGTCCATCTCCTCGACGAGCAGCCATCCGCCGGGCTTCAGCGCGCCAACCATGCGTTGCAGGGCCAGTTCCCGGTCGGCCAGCCACGCCAGCAGCAGCCGCGCGTGGACGAGGTCGAACTCTCGCTCCGGCAGCTCATCGGCGAGCACGTCGTGGACTTTGACCTCCAGGTTCGGGTGCACCAACTCCTCAAGGACGGTCGTGTCGAGGTCGGTTGCGAGCACCGAACCTCCCGGCGCGGTCCGGTCGCACATCCAGCCGGCGACCGAGCCGCCGCCGGCGCCCACCTCGAGGCAGCGCCAGCCCGGCCGCACTCCGAGCCTGTCCAGCAGCCGGAAGGTACCGTCGTCCAACAGCGCCGCGAGCAGGCGCAGACGCTCGGGCTGCACCGCACGCGCGTTACTGAACGCGTAGCTAGTCCCTTTCATCGGATTCTTCGCCCCAACTACGTCGCTGATCCGGCGATCGCCGGGTGTGGCGATCGTACATCCAGGTCCGCACGCACTCAAGGCTCAGCGAGTCGCGCACGCCGGCCTACGTCGGTCCAAACCGCCCCAGCCGGTAGGACACGTCCATGGCCTGCACCAGCGAACCGACCGTCTGCGGCCGGATCCGGTCCAGAAGGGTGGCGAGCGCGACGAACGCCTGCGCCGTGGCGAGGGCGTCGCCCAGAGCGTGATGGGGCAGCTCCCCTGGTTGTCCCAGCATCCCGGCGAGCCTCTCCAGCGACAGCCAGTCGGGCGCGTCGCCGTCGCGCGCGCGCAGCAGCCTCCGACCGAGCACCTCGGTATCGGCCGCGTCCGGTAGGCGCACTCGGTGTCGAGCGAAGAGCGGACCCAGGAACGCGCGCTCGACCGCCGCCGCGTGGAACACCGGCACGCGCCCGCCCAGGAGCTCGAAGATCCGCTCCAGCACGTCCTCTTGGGAGGGCGCACCTTCCAAGTCGGAGACGAGCAACTTGTGCAGCAGTACGGCGGCCCGCTCGGAGCGCTTCAACGTCCGCACTAGCGAATAGAAGCTGTGGCCGAGCTGCACCACTCCGTCCTCGATCGGCACCGCGCCCACGGCGATGATCACATCCTTGCGCGGGTTGAGGCCCGTCAGCTCGAGGTCGAGCGCGCACCAGCGGGCCTCGCGCCAGGGGGTGCCCGGCGCTGGCCAGCTCGATTGTTGGAACGTCGTTGCCGCCGGCCCGCGGCGCGCTAGAAGCCTCAAACGCGCAGCCTCCGCTGAACGCCGGCGACCGCATGGAAGACCGCTCGCAGGTGATCGCGCAACAGCGGGCTGATTGCTCCTGGCTCGATCCGGTCATCCGGGGCCGAACCCGCCACCAGCTGCTCCATATGATGAGCGATCCGCAGCTCGAGCGCGAGCTCGAACGCCTCGCTCAGCGTGCGGGACTCGCTGTCCTCGATCACACCCGCCTGCGAGGCGGCTCGCAGCCGCTCGGGAGTTGAGCCTTCGACCACCCCGGCCGCCGCTCCCGCCCACCGGGCGAGCTCGACGACCGGGATCACCGCGGCACGACGGATGTCGAGATAGGGCGCGCGGGTGCCATCCGATTCGAGAACCGCCTCGGCATCGAACCCGGTCGGGGGACCGTAGGCCAGGACCCGGCGGGCGAGCGCCTCGAGAACGCGCCGCTTCGTATCTCCCTCCGCCAGCGGGAGCGGCTCACGAGGGGTTCCCCACAACGCCCGCCGCTCGACGAGCACGGTCAGCTCGAGCTCGTCCTCGCCGGCGGTGGCCGCCCACTGCGCCGGCGCCCGCGCAACCACGTGGTCGGTGAGGCCGCAGGCAGCGAGCGTCCGCTGGATGGACTGGAGCCATTTCGGCGGGGGCGGCTCGCTGCACACCACCGCCCCGCGTGCGAGCGAAGCGGGTGTCATCTCGCGCCGAGCCTGGCTTCCGACCGCTACCCACACCAAGCCGTCGGCGGGCACCTGGACCGCCTCCGCCGCCAGCTCGAGGGCGCGCACTGTCAGCGCGTCGACGAGCGCGGACAGGACGCGCGCCACCTCGACGGCGCGCAGGTTGGAGCGGTGAAGGTCGAGGACGACTTCCGGGAGGCGAGCCGCCGCGCCGGCCAGCGCATCGGCGGTCCGGGCGCGGACGATCGCACGCCGGGCGCCGAACCACGAACGCGGTTGAGCCGCGAACAGGTCGGCGTCCTCGATCACCCCGATCAGCTGACCGCGGTCGTCTATGACCGGAGCGTGCCGGAACCCCCGCTCGAGCAGCTCGAACAGCACCTCGCCGCCGAGCCGATCCGGCGTCACCGAGAACACCGGCGAGCTCATCACCCCCGCCACCGGAGCGCTCAACGGCACCCCTCGCGCGACGATCTTCGTGCGGATGTCGCGGTCGGTGACGATCCCGAACCCTCCGCCGCGCAGGTCCACCACCGCCGCCCCGGCGCCGGCCTCGGTCATCCGGCGCGCCACCTCGCGGATACTCTCCATCGGCTCGCACCGAACGGTCGGCGCGCGGATCAGGCTGGCGACGGGCTGGTGCCCCGGCTCCTGGAGACCTAGCCCTAACTCACGGCTGCGGGCCCGCTCGAGCAGCGGCCGCGCGACGGTCACGGGAACTCGGTAGCAGAGCGTGTCCTCGGCCGCTCGCGCCTCGAAGCCGGGCGGGAGGCCGGACAGCATCGCCGCATGGCCGAACGTGTCCCCCGCGCCGAGCAGGTCGAGCAGATGTCCCTCGTGGGCGATGTCGACGGCCCCGCTGAGGATCACGCGCAGGAACGTGACCGGGCCGCCGTCCTCCGAGAGGATCACCTCTCCCGCCGGATAGAACTCGATCTGCGTCTCGGCGACCACCTCGCCGAGCTCTTCGGGGGCGAGGGTGTCGAACGGCGATCGCTGGGCGAGGAACCGCGCAATCTCGCTCAAGCCGGCTTCCAGCTCGACCTCCTCGTGGCCGTCGGGCGGCTGGTTTCCATTGCGTGAGTGAGGCTACCTACCTGCCCACATCGCGGGCTCTCGCAGGCTGCGGCCCTAGCGCATCAGGCCGAGTCGCTGCCCGCGCTGCACCGCCTCGGTGCGATTCCGGACGCCCAGTTTTCGGTACAGGGAGCTCGTGTGCTCCTTGACCGTGTGCTTTGAGAGGTGCAGGCTCTGGGCGATTTCGGGATTGGTGGCGCCCGAGGCCATCAGCTGGAGCACGGCGCGCTCTCGGTCGGAGAGACCAAGGGCCCCGTGACGATCATGGCGGGGGAACACCATCTTGCCGAGGCCCACGGCGCGCACGGCGCCGGCTATGCGCGCGGCCGGCCAGTCCTTGTAGGCAAACCCGGACGCCCCGGCGGCCCGGGCGGCGTGGGGCGAGATCTCCCCCGCGCCCGAGAACAGGAGCACTCGGGTGCTCGGCTCGGCGGCTCGCAGCTGTTCGCAGATCTCAGCGCCCGATTCCTCGCCGATGAACAGGTCGACCAGCGCCACGTGGGGCCGGTACCGCGCCACGAGCTTCATCGCCTCCTCACCGGTGTGGGCGCTCACGCAACGCTCCACCCACGGCTGCTGGGTCAGCATCAGGCGAAAGCCCCAGTGGACGACGTCGTGGTCATCAACGACGAGCACGCGCAGGCGCTCCGGGCTGCGCGTTTCCTCAGGCATCTCGCGGACGCCCGGGGCTCCGGGTGTGGTCAGCCGTCGGCGTCTCCATCGTCGCACGGAACGACGAGGCGGACCTGCCAGATGCCAGGCTCACGCTCGCCGAACTCGACCACCCCCCCGCTCTGCAGCGCCTCGAACGCCGCCAGTCGCAGCCCCATTCCCGCGTGGCGGGCATGTCCCTTGACCCCGTCATTGGCGACCTCGAGCACGAACGCCCCCTCGCTGCGGCGAACGCGGACGCTGACCCTGGTCGGGCTGGCGTGCCGGTGGGCGTTGCGGACGGCCTCCGTGAGCAGCGACTGCGCGAGCGGCTCGAGCGCTAGCGGAACGTCGCCTTCCTCTCCCTCCTCTAGCCGTACGCCCAGATCCGGATGCATGCGAGCGAGCCGGTTGACCTCCACCGCGAACGTGGTCTGCGTCGCCCGAGGCGTCCGCCCGAGCGGACGCTGAAGAGCGCTGCGCAGGTCGGCCAGAGCAGACTGGGTCTCGACCGCGCACCGGTGCCGCGCTTCGCTCGGCAGGTCGCCATCCCCATCGAGGGCCATGGAAACCCCGAACAGCCGCTGGATGACTCCTTCGTGAATCTCTCGGGCGAGGTCGATCCGCTGCTCGAGCTGGCGGGCCTCCTCGGCCTGCTTGGCGACTATCCGTACGACCGCGACGAGGGCGGCCGCCTTGCCCAGGGTCCACAGCAGGTAGCGCTCGGATTCGTCCAGCGGGGGAGAAGGCATCAGCCGATCGGCGAGGATCACTCCGACGTCGCGGCCCCCCGCAACCATCGGCGCGCACACCAGCCGCACCGGCTCGGGGAACAGCCCCGAGTACTCCTCGGGCACCTGGCCGGTTAGGTCCCCGGCGAACTCCATCACCCGGTCCTCGCGAAGCGACTCCGCCGCGATCGGCGCCGACTCCACGGTCACGTGCGCCTCGGCGAACTGCTCGAGATCGACGCCATGGGCGCCTGCCGCCCGCACCCGATGCGCTGCGACGTCGTATCGGAAGATGATCGCCCGGCGCATGCGCGCGAGCCGGCACACCGCCTCGCACAGCCGGTCGTAAAAGCGGGCCCCGTTCGTCCCCGGTCCCGATTCCGAGAGCACTTCGACTAGCAACTCGAGCGCCTCGATTCCTGACTCGGTACGACCTTCGGTAATGGCTGACGCATCCATGGCCATGCGTCAGCTCGCGGCGAGCGCGGTACGGCACTCATGGCCGACCAGCGCTAGTTCGTGCGGCCGGCCATCAGCCCGAGCCGCAGCACGTGCTGCGGCGCCAGGTATACGCGCCAGCGCTCCTCGCAACGTGGGCATCGGCATTCGACCGAGGGATCGTAGCCCTCCAGCGCTGCCTCCCACTCGACGTCATCGCTGTGCAAGCAGATTGGACATGCAAGCGACGCCGTTACAAGCGCGTCAGGATCGTCTTCGCGAAACCGGGCTGTGTCGGCAAGCATTGGTTGCATCCGAGGATCGCCGCGCTCGGCCATCTGGACAAGCCGCCGTGGTGCACAACCCCCCGCGTGGGGGGCGAGGGCTTTGGACGGGCTCTTAGACCGGCTGCGCTTGGGAGCGGGCGATCGGCCGCTTGCCCCAACGGCTGCGCGTGGCGTAGTCGAGCAGGCGGTCCATGTAGTCCCGCAGCGGCGAGACCCTGATGCCTGCCGGCTCGAGCCGGGCGCGCGTCGCCGCCTCGTCGAACACGGCGTTGATCGAGAAGTAGGGAAAGTAGGCGCTGCCGGTCTCGAACGCCGAGCCTTGCCCGACTGCCGGCTGCAGCGATGCGAACTCCGCTGGCGGCAGCATCCTGGGTGCGGGCCTTCGGAAGTAGCCGCTGGCCAGCTGGGCGACCTCCCCCATCGTGCTCGCCTGCGCGCCAGCGGCCAGGTGATAGGTCTCGCTGATCCCGTCGTCGGCCTCGCACAGCTCGTAGATCGCGTCGGCCACGTAGTCGACCGAGACTACGTCGAGCGGCGCGGACGGTGAGGCGGGGATCGTTTCGAACAGACCGCGTGCGAGCGCCCGGAGCGGCCAGTACAACACGTTGAAGGCAGCGGTCCAGCCGCTGCGTCGGTCACCGACGACGATGCTCGGGCGCAGGATCGTGAACGGCAGCTCGGGCTGCGCTCGCACGAGCTGCTCGGCCTCGAACTTGGACTGCTCGTACGAGTTGTTGAAGCGTTGCCCGACGTCCAGGTCGCTCTCGGCAAATCGGCCGGCGTGTGTCCCGGCGACGTATGCGGTTGACACGTGTCCGTAGCGGCTGAGCCCGCCGAGCTCGCGCGCCAGCTCGGCGAACTCGAGCATCCTCCGCGTCCCCTCCACGTTGATCTGCCGAGCGTCCTCGAGCGGGAGCGTGAACGACACCGAGGCGGCACTGTGCACGATCGTCGTGACCTGCCGCGCGAGGTCCTTGCGGCGCGTTCGGTCGAGGCCGAGATGCGGAGCGGTCAGCTCGCCCGCGACCGCGCGGACGCGCTCCGCGTGGCGCCCAGGGACCCGGGCGCCGAACAGGGTCGTCAGCACCGCGTTGAGGCGCTCTTGGGCGGCTTGATCGCTCTCTGCGCGAATCAGCGCGTACACGGGCCGGTCGCCCCGCTCCAGGTACCGGGCGAGGACCTCCATGCCGACGAAGCCGGTGGCGCCCGTGAGCAGCACGGCGCCTTGCGTGCGATTCAACACCCTCAGAACAGTCGACCACAGGACCCCCGATTGCCACGATCGGGGGGATCAAACCCGACAGTCGGGGGGTCGCTTGGATCGGGAACACGCTCACCGGTGTCCAATCCCTGGCAGGACCTGCGTACCTTCGATCTGAATCGACTGCAGCGCGGCGGGGTCCAGCCCGAGCAACCGGGCGCCGGCCGGCTCAGCTCTCGGGGCCCGCAGCCAGCTCGTCGATCAGGTCAGCGAGGCGGAGCAGCAGGTCCGGCGCGAGCTCCTGCTCGATGTCTGGCAGGCCCGCGTAGAACGCACGCTGGCGGCCCCGGAGCCACTCGTCCTGGCTTTCGAGGACATCGTGTCCGAAGTCGGTCAGCGTCACCGTCACCGCCCGCCGGTCGTCGGCCGCGCGAGTGCGACGGATGATCTCGCGGCGCTCGAGCGCGTCGAGGATCCGCGTCGCCGTGGACGCCGCGATGCCCGCCTCGTCTGCGAGCTCACGAACCCGAGCATCCTGACGAGTCGAGAGTGCCTGCAGAAGCGCGTACTGCGACAGGGTCAGGGTGCCGTCATTCGACTGCGTGGCGGCTCCGCGCGCGCGCCTCACCGCCTGCGCGAAGGCATCGAACGCAGCCAGGAAGCGATCGCTCTGCGCGCGGCTCGAAACGGACTCCCCGGGGCCCGAAGCCTGGTCGACGCGCCTTTCCACCGACTCCAAAAAGGCGGGAGCAGTCATCTCCGTTGTCAGCGTACCAGGTCCATTTGGCATGCCAATGTTTGCCATGCTACGCTTATCCCCGAGGAGCAAGACGTGTTCCACAACATCCTCGTCAGCGTCGACGCCTCTCCCCACGCCAACCGAGCATTGGCGGAGGCGATTGACATCGCGGTGGCAGACAACGCCCGCTTGACGATCCTGACCGCGGTGCCCAGGAGCCCGCTGTGGATGTGCGCGTCCCTGTCGGTGCCACCGCCGCCGCCGCTCGACCGCGAGCTTGAAAAGGAGTCCGCCGAGATCCTCCGAAACGCGGTGGAGCAGGTCCCGGACTGCGTCCCGGTGACCACGATCCTCACCCGCAAACGGATCCGCGAGGCGCTACAGGAGCGCATCGCCACTGGGCATCACGATCTGCTCGTAATCGGCTCGAGAGGGCGCGGCGCGCTCGCCTCGGCGCTGTTCGGCAGCGTCAGTCATCACGCCCTCAACCACAGCCCGATTCCCGTGATGATCGTGCACGACGAGACGCCGCGGCAAACGCGATCCGCGGACGGCACGAAGTCCCCGCAAGCCGATCAACTCGCGCCCGGGCGCGCCGAGCCCGCATCCGCCAGCGGTGCCCGCGCTTCGCTCAGTGTGAGCGGGCGCCCGTGGCCCGCCAGCGGTCCTGATCCGGTTCCCTGAAGCAGGCCACTGGGGTCCACGGGAGCAGCGCTAGTACCGCTGCTGCGGCTTGCGGCTCAAAGTCACCGCGGTCATCGGCCTGCGATCAAACACCCAGGACGGCAGCGGCCGCTTGATCAACGTGTTCGTGCTGGACATCGCGCGGCGGAGCCATTCAGAGCATTCGCTCGATCATCAACCCCGACAAGGTCGGCCGCCTCGGCCTACCCGCTCTCCCCGCTCGCGCGCGGCGATCGATCCCCCGACACCTAAAGACCAAATAACCTCCAGCCCGGCTCGAGCTGTCACAGAAGCCCCCGGCTTCTTGTCTCAGAGCACGAACCCGAGCCAAAGGAGCCACACGAATCATGAAAGTCTTCATCGCCGGTGGAAGCGGCGCGATCGGCAAGCGCCTGATCCCGCAGCTCCTCACTTCCGGACACGAGGTCGTCGCGATGACCCGCTCGCCCGGCAAGTCCGACGAGCTGAGAAGCCTCGGTGCCGAGGTCGCGATCGCCGACGCGCTCAACCGCGACTCGGTCCTGCAAGCCGTAATGCGCGCCGAGCCCGAGGTCGTCGTGCATCAGCTCACCGCGCTGACAGCGGTCAAGAGCTTCAAGAACTTCGACAATGAGTTCGCGTTGACCAATCGCCTTCGGACCGAGGGCCTCGACAACCTCCTCGAAGCCGCCCGCGCCACCGGAGCCAAACGACTCATCGCCCAGAGCTACGGCAACTGGAACTACGAACGCACGGGCGGCCGGGTCAAAACCGAGGAAGATCGGCTCGACCCAACCCCGCCGGCCAATCAGGTGCAGTCGCTGAAGGCGATCCGCCACCTCGAGTCGCGGCTCACCGAGGCCGCGGACCTCGAGGGCATCGCCCTTCGCTACGGCGGCTTCTACGGGCCCGGCACGAGCCTCTCCGAAAACGGCGAGAACACCGAGATGATCCGCAAGCGCAGGTTCCCGATCGTCGGCAGCGGCGCAGGGGTGTGGTCGTTCGTGCACATCGACGATGCCGCCGGCGCCACGGTCGCGGCGATCGAGCGCGGGGCGCCGGGGATCTACAACGTCGCTGACGACGAACCCGCGCCCGTTTCCGAGTGGCTCCCCGAGCTGGCTCGCATCCTCGGCGCGAAGCCGCCGCGGCATCTTCCGATATGGCTCGGCCGGCTCGTCGCGGGCGACGTCGGGGTGTCGTTCATGACCCAGATCCGCGGCGCCTCAAACGCCAAGGCGAAGCGCGAGCTTGGCTGGAGGCCTCGGTATCCAAGCTGGCGGGACGGCTTCCGCACCGGACTGAGCGAGGCTCATCAGACGTCGTCCGCCACGGCAGGCCCATAAACGGGCCAGCTCACCAACCGAGCCGACCGAGCCAACCGAGCCGACCGAGCCAACCGAACTCGGGCGAACGGCGCCGCGTCCGGAAAACGCCGGCCCGCGCCTCAGTACTCGACGCGGCGCGGAAGCCCCTTGGCTTCCGTGACCCAGCGCGCGACATCGCCGGGCGGCGGGACGCGCCGAACAAGATGCTTGCTGTCGTTGACCTCCGCGAGTTTCTCGCTCAGATGCTCCGGGTTGCGCTGGGCGAGCTCGACGACCGTGTCCACTCCCGCCGCCTCCAGCAGCTCCGCGTATTCTCCGGCGACGCCGTTGATGCGGAACAGGTCGGCGTGGTTCACCCACTTCAAAATCCGTTTCTCGCTGATCCCCGAGGCCTGTGCGATCTTGTCTCGACCCGCCGGCGTCGCGCCTTCGGACAGCAGCGACTCGACGCTGTCGACGCCGGCGCCCTGAAGCTGCGCGGCGTACTCCTCCGCGATTCCCTCGATCTCGACCAGATTGGTCATGCAGTCTCTCCTTACTTGCCAGGCTGTGACCTTCTGCCGGCACCGCGGTCCCCGAGAGTTCAGGCCCCGGCGCCCGAAAACCGCCTCCCAGGTTAGGCCCGGGCACGTCACCCGTCAACCGTCCAGCCACAGGTGCCGAACGCGATCGGCGAGACCTCGAGGCCGCTCGTTCCCAGCGTCGCGGTGTTCATCGTGCTCCCTTCCGCCGAAGATCTAGATTCCAGGCTCCCGAAATCAAGGAGAGCGCATGAAGATCACAACGTTAGGCAGGGGCAGGATCGGCGGCGGACTCGCCAACCTGTGGGAGAAAGCGGGCCATGAGGTGACGCGATTCGGCCGCGAAGGAGGAGACGTCTCGGACGCCGACGCAGTGTTGATAGCCGTCCCGGGGGCGTCGGTCCCGCAAGCGCTGAACGCGGTCAGCGGCCTGGAGGGAAAGACCGTCATCGACGCGACCAACGTGGTCCGCTCCTCGCCTCCGGACGGATTCGCTTCGAACGCTGAGTACATCAAGTCGAGGACTCGGGGGCCCACGGCAAAGTCGTTCAACGTCAACTTCGCGGCGCTGTTCGATCAGATCGGACAAGCAAGCTCCCGCCCGGGGAACCTCTGGTGCGGCGACGAGGAGGCGCGCGAAGTCGTCGAGCGGCTCAACCGCGACGCCGGCTATGAGCCGATCCACGCCGGCGGACTCGAGAACGCCGCGCTCCAGGAGGGCCTCCTGGGACTCTGGTTCGCCATCGTCCAGAGCGGGATGGGCCCGTTCTTCTACCGAATGGCGCCGCCGGACCGCTTCTGAGATGCGCCTCTCCGTACTCGACCAGTCGCCGATCCCCGAAGGCTCCACCGGGGCCGACGCATTGCACAACACGCTCGACCTCGCGCGCCTCGCCGACGACCTCGGCTACCACCGCTACTGGGTGGCCGAGCACCACGGCGGCCCGATGCTCGCGAGCGCGAGCCCCGAGGCGCTGATCGGGCCAATCGCATCCGCCACCCGCGAGATCCGGGTCGGCAGCGGCGGGGTGATGCTTCCCCACTACAGCCCGCTCAAGGTGGCCGAGACCTTCACCATCCTGGCAGCGCTGTACCCAGGCCGGATCGACCTCGGGATCGGACGGGCCGCGGGCACCGATCCGCTCACGACATTCGCGCTTCAGCGCGACCGCCGGGAGGTCCCGCCTGACGACTTCCCGCAGCAGCTCGCGGAGCTCCTGGGCTACCTCGACGACAGCCTCCCCGCCGAGCACCCGTTCCGGCGCCTGGCCGGGGTGCTTCCGGGCCGGCCGGAGCTTCCCGTCCCGTGGCTGCTCGGATCCTCCCCTCAGAGCGCGATCTGGGCCGGTCAGCTCGCGTTACCGTACGCGTTCGCGGACTTCATCAATCCCGCCGGCGCCGAGATCGCCTCGCTCTACCGGGAGCGGTTCGTCGCCGCGCCCGGCCCACCCGGGGATGGACAGCCGCGCACCGCGGTCGCCGCGTGGATCCTGTGCGCCGATACCGAGGCGGAGGCGCAGCGCCTCGCGTCGAGCAGCCGGATGACGCTGACGCTGCTGCGTCGCGGACGCCTGATCCCGGTCCCGCCCCCGGAGAAGGCGCTGACGTTCCTTCGGCGCGAGGGCAAGGCAACCGACGGACAGGTCCCTGGGCGTCGAGGCATCATCGGCTCGCCCGATCAGGTCCGAGCGCGAGTGGAGGAGCTGGCTACCGAATACGGGGCGGAAGAAGTGATCGCGGTCACGATCACACACGATCACGAAGCCCGGCGCCGTTCCTACCAACTCCTTGCCGAAGCCTTCGAGCTGCGGCCCCGAAACGCAGCGGCGGCGACCGCCGCGTGACCTCACAACCCGGCCGGCCGCGCCGTTTACCCCGCATGACCGAGAACCTGATGTACACAACCATGACAAGCCCGATCGGCGAGCTGCTGCTGGTCGGAAATGACCAGGCGCTCTATCGCCTGCACATGCAGAGCGGGCCCAGGCCGGCGGCGATCGATCCGCACTGGGAGCGCAGCGCACAGCCGTTCGCCGACGTCGCCCTGCAGCTGGATGAGTACTTCGCCGGCGCGCGCAAGGCGTTCGATGTCCCCCTCGAACTCGAAGGCAACCCGTTCGAGGTCGCGGTGTGGCGCACGCTACAGGAGATCCCCTACGGCGAGACGATCAGCTACGGCGAGCTGGCTCGGCGCGTCGGCGACCCGGGCGCCGCGCGCGCGGTTGGCCTCGCCAATGCTCGCAACCCAGTCGCCGTGATCGTGCCGTGCCATCGCGTGATCGGCGCGGACGGTTCACTGACCGGTTTCGGCGGGGGCCTCGAGCGCAAGCGGCTGCTCCTCGACCTCGAGTCCGGCGTGCTGCCGCTGGCGCCGTCGCCTACGCCAGCGCTCTAGCCGCGGCGGTCACGAACTCCTCGGCCAGCGAGTCGCCGATCCGCCCCAAGGGAAGGAACCGGGGGACGTCGAGGTTCGCGTCCATCTCGAGTCGGATCCGAGTGCCGCCTTCGGGCTCCAGGCGCCAGGCGAAAGCAAAGCGTTCGCGGTCCGACGGGTCGTCCAAAACCCGGGTCAGGTCGACCGCCCGGGACGGGTCGACCGCAACCGCCATCACGAGGTCGAAGTCCTTGGTTACCGGCGGGCGCTCGACCCGGAGCTTGGCCCGCACCTTGCTCGGCTGACCGCCGGCGTCACGTTCCAGCACCTCGACGGACTTGACCACACCCGGGTGCCACTCGGGATAGCGGTCCACGGCCTCGAGCAGCTCCATGCACCGGTCCTGGGTCGCGGGAACGACGGCGCTCGCGGTGCCGTGAAGCTCCTTCATCGATAAAGGAAACTACCCGCTCAGGCCCTTGTCCCGTAGCTCCGCCACCGCCGCATCGCTCTTCTCCAGCGAGCCGAGCCCCATCCCCCGCAGCACCTCGGGCGCCTTGGTGAACTGGATCTCGCGGTAGTCGACGACCTGCACGTGGTTGCCCCAGGGGTCGCGGAAGTCGAGCGAGCCGGAGCCCTGGACGGGTACGCCGGCGCTCTGCAGCTCGGCCCGGACGGCTTCCTTGTCGTCCACCACCAGGCCGAAGTGCCTGGCGCCGTCGCCCGCCTGCGTGCGCCCCGCGGACAGCGCGATGAACTGGTCGCCCATGTCGATGAACGCCATGCGGTTGCCGTAGCGACCTCGCAGCTCGAAGCCGAAGAACTGCCCGTACCAGTCGAGCGCCTCGCCGACGTCGCCGACCTCGAGCGCGATGTGGTTGATGCCAACCAGGCGGCTCATCACGCCGCCGCGGGCAGCCCGTGCCGCGCGATGATGCGGTCGTAGTTGAGTCGCATCAGCTCGATCACCTCGCGGACGTCGGCCTCGTTCACGATCCGCCGCGCGCCCGGCCCCACCCGCTCGGGGAACACCGGGTGGTGAACGATCCGCCCGGCGGCAAACAACTCGGCCCACACGTCCTTCGGAAAGAAGAAGTGGGCGGACCGGTCGCCGTGGAGGTGACCGACTTCGCGCGGACCGACCTTGAACGCGAACTCACCGCGGCGCCCCGGGCCCGCAACCACTCCGGGCCAGGAGGTGACTTCTTCTGTGATCTGCTGGCTGGGTGACTGAGTATTTGTCATATGGCTGTCCCTTCAGTTAACGCCCTTTCCAACGCCCTCATGGTGTAACTGACTGCTTCCGACTTCTAGGCGCAATTGGTCCTAGGCCCATCGGCGCACGCGCCGCTAGGCGGCGGCCGCCAGGTCGACCACGTCCGGCAGCTCGAGCGCCAGCCGCGCCCAGGTATCGCCCGCGTCCGTGGTGAGGAGCATCGTTCCTCCGCGCAGCCCGACGAGCAGCGAGCCGTGCCTTCCCGGAAGCGTCGTGATCGCGTACGGCATCCTGCGCAGGGCAGCGCCGTCGCCCCAGCCGTCGATCGGCGTCCAGCCGCCACCGTTCGTGCGGTGGCGCAGCAACCGCGCCTGACCGTCTCCTCGGCCGTGCGCGGCGTACGGTGAGCGCGAGATCGACACGTACCACAGGTCTGGGTCGTCGGGATCGATCGCCCCGACCCAGGCGTAGCGGCGATCGAGCCCCTCCTCGTCTCGTCGCCACGTGTCGCCGCGGTCATCCGAGACCGCGATGCCCTGCCCCGCGATCTCGTAGACGCGGTCGGGCGCGAGCGAGTGGGTGAGCAGCCGGTGGGCGTCGCGGTGGGCCTCGCGGTTGTGGTCGATCCAAGACGCGCCCCGGTCGCGCGTGCGCATCACGCCCCCGAGCTCGATCCCGACCAGGATGCCGTCCGGATCCGTGGGGTGCAGCGCGATCGTGCTCACGTGATGCGTCCACGGTCTGCCCGGGAACGACCAAGTCGGCTCGCTCGGCAGCTCCCTCAGGGCGGGCACGCGCTCCCAGCGACGTCCTCCGTCCTCGGAGCGGTAAAGGTTGCTTGGCTCGGTGCCGGCGTAGACCACGCCGGTCCCGGAGTGGACATCGCAGGACGAGACTGCCAGCGAGAGCACGCGCTCGTCCTCGAGCCCCTCCTCGGCCGTACGCCAGGAATCCCCGCCGTCGTCGCTGGCGAACGTTCCGCGGTCGAACGTGCCGACGTAGACGCGCCGAGCGTCGCCGGGGTCGACCGCGACGCACCGCGCGCCGACTTGCCCGAGAGCCGTCTGAGTGGCGCTGGCGCGCCCGTCGTTCAGCTCGAACCGAACCGCGTCGTCGCCCGTGACCAGGAAAATCCTCATCCCTGCGGATCGTAGGAGCCGCCCGGTTCGGCCGCCAGTCGCAATTGGTCCTAGGTCTTCTCCCGCAAGGCCCGTTGCGATCCGTCCGGCCGCCTCCTTAGCGTGCCGGAACGCATGTTCGAGACGCTCGTTCCCGGCCGGCCCCCGGACGCCGCCGCGTGGCTGGACGACCTCAATCCCGAACAGCTCGCCGCCGCCACCCATCCCGGCGGTCCGTTGCTCATCCTCGCCGGCGCGGGGACGGGCAAGACCACCACCCTGTGCGCGCGGGTGGCCTGGCTCGTCTCGCAGGGGACCGCGCCCGAGCGGATCATGCTGCTCACGTTCACGCGCCGCGCGGCGCGTGAGATGCTCCAGCGCACCCGGGCGCTCGTGGCGATGCCGGCCGGGCACAAGGGGGTGCTCGGCGGCACCTTTCACTCGGTGGCCCACCGGTTCGTGCGCATGCACGCTTCCGCGCTCGGCCTCGCGGCGGGGTTCGCCGTGCTCGACGCCAGCGATGGCGCCGACCTCCTCGACCTGATCCGCGAAGAGCACGGGCACGCCCAGCGTGACCGGCGCTTCCCGAAGAAGAGCACGCTGCAGGACATCTACTCGCGGACGGTCAACGCCCAGCGCACCCTGTCCGAGGTCGTGGCCGAGTGTTTTCCGTGGTGCGAGGAGCACGTCGAGTCGATGGCCGCGATGTTCAAGGCCTACACGGCCCGTAAGCGCTCGCTCGGGGTCGTGGACCTCGACGACCTGCTGCTCTACTGGCGCGCGCTCGCGGCCGACGAGGTGATCGGGCCGGCGATCGAGGACGGGTTCGATCACGTGCTGATCGACGAGTACCAGGACGTCAACGGCCTGCAGGCTGACATCGTGAGCGGGCTTCGCCGGCGCTCGGCCAACGTCACCGCCGTGGGCGATGACCTGCAGGCGATCTACGGCTGGCGCTCGGCCTCGCCGCAGCACATCCTCGAGTTTCCGGACCGCTTCCCGGGCACCACCGTGGTCAAGCTGGAGCGCAACTACCGCTCCACGCAGCCGATCCTGGACACCGCCAACGCGATCGCGGTGCAGGCGACGCGGTCGTATGAGAAGCGCCTGCGAACCGAGCGGGAAAGCGGGCGCCGGCCGGAGCTCATCTTCTGCCGCGACGAGTCAGAGCAGGCCGAGGAGGTCTGCGCCCGCGTGCTGGAAGCTCGCGAGCAGGGAATGGAGCTCCGCGAGCAGGCGGTGTTGATGCGTGCCTCCCACGACAGCGATCTGCTCGAGCTCGAGCTCACCCGCCGGCACATCCCGTTCGTCAAGTACGGCGGACTCCGCTATCTGGAGGCCGCCCACGTCAAGGACCTGATCGCGCTGTTTCGGCTCCTCGACAACCCGGCCAACGAGCTCTCGTGGTTCAGGGTGCTCCAGCTTTTGGAGGGAGTGGGGCCGGTCACCGCGAGGCGCGTGCTCGACGCGCTCGTCAGCGGGCCGGCGGCCGCTGCCGATCCGCTGGGTGCCTGGCCGCAGGCGCGCGAGCACCTGCCGGCGGCCGCGAAGCCCGGGGCCGACTCGGTCGTGGAGGCACTGCGGGCGGCACGGTCGGCGGGCGGCGCGGGCGTACAAGCCGAGGGCCTGCGCGACGCGCTCGCGCCGCTCGTGAGGTCCCGCTACCCCGACGGAGCGGTGCGGCTGACCGACCTCGAGCAGCTCGTCGTCGCCGCCCGGGAGGCCGAGGACCTCGGACATTTCACGGGCGAGCTGGCCCTCGACCCGCCCCAGTCGAGCGCCGACCTCGCGGGCCCGCCGCACCTCGACGAGGATTATCTCGTCCTCTCGACGATCCACTCCGCCAAGGGACTCGAATGGGCGGCTGTGCACGTCCTCGCGCTCTACGACGGCAACTTCCCCGCGTGCATGTCCGCGGGCACGAGCGAGAGCATCGACGAGGAGCGCCGCCTGCTCTACGTCGCGGTGACCCGCGCCCGCCGCCGGCTCTACCTCCACATCCCCGTTCGCTACTACCACCGGCCGAAGGGCAGCGACGACGCGCACGGCTACGGCAAGCCGTCACGGTTCTTGACCGAGGAGGTGCGGCAGACCTGCGAGGTCGTCCGGCGCGCGGACGCCGTCGGGTACGGGGCGGCCGCTCGCTCGCCACGCAAGATATCCGTCTCTCCCGACTCGCTGTTTCGCTAGCCGCGATCTCCTCCGGCTGGTCATCACTCGTGCGCCGATCCGTCCGGCGAGCGTAATCACTGAAGCATCTCTCCCGCCAAGGGATCGACCCGATTAGCTAACATCTTAGCTATGCAGGTAAACATGCACGAGGCCAAGACACGCCTCAGCGAACTGGTCGCGGCAGCAGAGCGGGGCGAGGAGGTGATCATCGCCCGGAACGGCCGACCGGCGGTGCGCCTGATGGCGGTCGTCGAGGAGCACCCGCCGGTGCGCCTCGGAGTTCTCGCGGGGCAGATCACGCTCCCGGACGACTTCGACGATCCACTACCGGAGCTCGAGCCTTACGTCACGTGAGCGGCGTTCTGGTCGACACCCACATCGCTTTGTGGGCGCTGGGACAACCTGAACGTCTCACGAGCTCGGAGCGAGCGCTACTGATCGATCCAGCCATCGATCGCTGCCTGAGCCCCATGTCGATCTGGGAGGCAGCCATCAAGCGCGAGGCAGGCAGGTTTCGCGCGCCGCGGAACCTGGCCGCGTTGCTCGCTGCCGAGTTTCGGATGCTCGAGGTCACTGCGACCCTGCTCGAGCACGCCGCCGAGTTGCCACCTCACCACATGGACCCCTTTGACCGCGTCCTCATCGCGCACGCCTTGCGTGACGACCTCGAAGTAATGACGCGCGATCCCGCATTCGCTGACTACGGTGTACGTCTCGCGCCGCCGACCGCGGCATCTGGCTGAGCGGACCTCCTCGCTGGACGCGGGCCTCAGCGGTCCAACACCGCGCGGATGCGCGCCGCCATGGCGGCGAGCTCCTCGTCTTCGGCCGGGCGGGCACGACGAAAATTGAGGTCGGCTTCCGCGTCGATCGGGACGAGGTGCAAGTGGGCGTGAGGAACTTCCAGGCCCAGGACGACGGCCCCGACGCGTTGTGCCTGCGTCACTTCTCGAATCGCCCGCGCCACTGGCTTTGCGAACGGCAGCAAACCCGAAAGCAGCGAATCCGGAAGCTCGAAGAGGTCGGGAATCTCGGCCTTGGTGATGACCAGCGTGTGTCCCTCCCGAATCGGCCGGACGTCGAGGAAGGCCAGGAACTCGGAGTCCTCGGACAAGATGTGGGCGGGAATCTCGCGAGCGACGATCCGACTGAACACCGACGGCACGCCGGGAACCGTAGCTCACTCGCGGAACCGATCGCCGATCCGCTCGGCGATCGTCTCCGGTGCGAGGTCGATGGCGCCCTCCCAGTGCAGCCGCTCCAGGAAGGTCGAGTCCGAGCGATAGAACGGTTTGAGGTTGGAGCGGCAGGCGAGCCGCAGGTTGAGCGGGTAGCCCTCGAGGTCCGGCGGGGCGCCGTAGAGCGCCAGGTTGAAGCTCTCAAAGCCCATCTCCGCATAGACGTTCAGCCCCAGCGCCAAGCCGTGCGCCAGCTCGGCGATGAGGTCTTCGTCGAGCTGCACCGGTGAGGAGACCCCGCCAATGAACGCTCGCAGTTCAGCCGGCGCGACCGGAGCGAAGCTCACCAGCCACTCGATCCGCCCGGTGTCGCCCAGATAGCGCTCGCCCGCGGCGCGCTCGGCCCCGAGATAGGAGCTGAATCGCGCCGCGGGCACGTCAGCGAGCAGTCGCTGGAACGTGGTCGGCTCCGGATCGACGATCCCTTGCAGGTGGGGATGAAACAGCGAGCTCCCCGACGGCAGCATGTGGTTGGCGTTGATCGACGCCCAGCGGGAGTCGGGATCGACCTCCATCACGGCTTTGTCGTACGCCACCTGAGTGATGAGGTTGTCGCCGATCAGCCGCTCGGTCATGTCCTCGACAGGCAGGTAGTGCAGGCGGGGCGAGTAGACCGAGACGCAACTATGCGAGGAGTACGCGTGAAGGTTCGGGAACAGAACCGCCTCGCCCCGGACGATCCGGCCGCCGGGGTCGATGTCCGGCAGCAGCCTCGGCGTGAGACGTTCGATCCGCTCGGTGCAGAACGGGCACGTGGGTTGGTTCTCCCGAGCGAACGCGGCCAGATCGAAATCGTTCACCGGCATCAGCCCCCGCTCGGGCACGATCCGGGAGCTGTGGCCGGTGAGCGGGTCAGTGCGCACCTCGACTGGCGTGCGGATCGCCTCGCCGCTCTCCGGCTCGAGCATCTCGGCCGTCAAGCTGTGGCATCTGAAGTCCATCGTTTTGTGGTTGATAACGAACCTCGGACCGACGTGAGCAACCAGGCGGCGAATGCGGGCGGCTTTTCTCTCCAGGGGTCCAGTAAGCAACCGCGCCGGGAGCGAGTCCGTCGCGAGTGCCGCTCGCGGCCAGGAGCAGCAGCCTGCAGCACAGGCCGTGACGCCGGCGAGACTGCTCCGTGTTCGCTACAGGGGCAGTGATGCCTCACTTCTGGTCCTCGCCCAAGGGGAGAGGCGGATCCGGGGCGCCGCGTACTCGTGTAATGCCTCGCCGAGCAGGTCGAGTCGCCGCGCCCCTCGCGGGGGAGTCCAGGCGGCCGGACGGCAATCTCCTGCATCGAGCAGAAGGGGTGTGCTTCGTGGCCGCCATGGTGGCCGATGACCAGCCCCAGGTCCTGGCCGACGAACTCGGTGCTGACGCCCTCGGCGTCCTCTTTTCTCTCGACCCTCGCGTCCACGCCGACGCGGGCCGCGATTCGCTCAAGTAGCTCCTGCACGCACTCGGACGCGCTCATCATGCCGGTCCCCATTGCTAGCGCCGGCGCCCTGAACGCTTCTTCTTCTTGCGCGGGGGACGCGGAGGCGGAGCCTCACGCCGCGGCCGTGCGCTCGCCCCCACTGCAGCGGGCTGCTTCTCCTCGGGTTTGGCCCTACCCCGCGGCAGCCCCGACAGTCCTCCGCCCGAGCCGTCCCCGGTGGGGGTCGCAGGTGCGCGCCGGCCCTCGCCGCCGCCCGACGAGGCCGTTGAAGCTGCCGGCGTCACCGGCACGACTGGCCCAATCCGCCGGCGGATCACCCACTGCTGGGCCATCGTCCACGTGTTGGTGGTGATCCAGTAGAGGATCAACCCGGCAGGGAAGTTGATAATGAAGATCACGAAGAACAGCGGGAGCAGCAGCATCATCCGCCGCTGGGTCTGATCCATCGTCGGCGCCTGCATCATCAGGCTCGAAGCCAGCTGCGTCCCGACGTAGAGCACGATCAGCACGACCAGCGTCAGGCCGGTAGCGGTGTTCGTCAGATCGTGGATGAAGAGCCAGCTCGATCCATTGAGCCCGTGGCACGCGACCGTCTGCCCGGCAGCTTCGTGGAGTGGGATGTTGTGATGCAGCGCATAGGCATGCCGATACGCCGCCTGAAGCCCCGGACAGATGTCCTCGCGCAGCCTTGTCCGCAGGGTGTAGTAGAGGCCGATGAACACCGGGATCTGAGCGACGAGCGGAAGCAACGAGGCGAACGGGTTGATGCCGTTCTCCTTGTAGAACTTCATGATCTCCTGCTGCTGGCGCTGCTTGTCGTCCTTGTACTTCGCCTGGATCGCCTTCATCTGCGGCGCCACCTGCTGGAGCTTCTGCGTTGAGTGCATCTGCTTGAAGGCGAGTGGCAGGAGCAGAGCGCGGACCACGACCGTCAGCGCGATGATCGACCATCCCCACGAGCCGCCGATGATGCCGTGGAAGAAGACGAGGACCGGACCGAAGATGTCGATCAGCGGCTGGAAGATGTTGGCGAGGACCATGACAGGTTGATGGGGCGGTGGGGTGCGGGCCCGCAGGTTCCCGGCCGGCACCACACGCCGGCCGGGAACCTTCGGACGTAGGCTTACTCGTACTGGAGTGCGTGCAGCATGGGGCTATGGCGAGTCGAGGTAGGTGACGACGGCCAGTACGCGCCGGTGGTCGTCGGGCGAGTGCGGCAGTCGCAGCGTGGCGAAGATGTTCTTGATGTGCTTCTCGATGGTGTGCTCGGAGACGAACAACCGCTCGGCGATCGCCTTGTTGGTGCGGCCCTCGGCCATCAGCGCCAGCACCTCGAGCTCTCGCTCGGTCAGGTGCTCCAGCGGGTTGTCGGCTTGCCGGCGGCGATCCACCAGTTGGCTCACGACCGCCGGGTCGAGCACCGTGTCCCCCTGCCCGACGCGCCGGATGCTCTCCGACAGCTGGTTGAGATTGGCCACGCGCTCTTTGAGCAGGTAGCCGACGCCGTCGGTACCGATCGACAGCAGCTCGATCGCGTAGTGAGGGTGCACGTGCTGGGAGAGCACGAGAATTCCGGTCGTCGGCCGCTTCTCGTGGATCGCTTTCGCCGCCCGTATCCCCTCGTCGGTGTGGGTGGGCGGCATCCGGATGTCGACGATCGTGACGTCCGGCTCGGAGCGCTCGACGACCTCGAGCAGCTCGTCCGCGTCGGCCGCCACGCCGACGACCTCGAAGCCCGCTTCGTGGAGCAGGCGCGCGAGCCCCTCGCGCAGGATCACTGCGTCGTCGCCGATGGCTACGCGCATGGGATCTCCGCCCGCAATCGCGTTCCCAGGCCGGGTGGGCTCGACACCGTGAACCGGCCGCCGAGCGCCTCGACGCGGTCCGCCAAGCCCCGCAGCCCCGATCCGGGCCCGACCGACGCGCCCCCGATCCCGTCGTCGGCGACCTCGACGACCAAGGTGCGGCCGTCGTAGGAGACGTCGACTCGAACTTCGGTGCCGTGCGAGTGCTTGGCGGCGTTGCTGAGCGCTTCGCTCGCGAAGTAGTAGGCGGCGGTCTCGACCTGATCACTCAGGCGGATGTCGAGGTCGACCTTCAGGTGGGCGGGCAGGCCGGCGCGCCGGCACAGCGCCTCCAGAGCGACCGGAAGCCCGCGCTCCACGAGCAGCGTCGGGTGGATGCCCTGGGTCAGCTCGCGCAGCTCCTCGAGCGCGAGCGCGAGCGCGTTCTGTGCCTCGCGCACAATCGGGACGGTCGCCCCCTGGTCCGGCGGGAGCTTGGACTCCAGCAGGCCAAGTGACATCGCGATCGAGACCAGTCGCTGCTGCGTGCCGTCGTGCAGGTCGCGCTCGATCCGGCGGCGCTCGGCGTCGGTGGCCTCGACTAGCCGTCCCCGCGAGGCGGTGAGCTCGACGAGCCTGGCGCGCAGCTCGGCCTTGAGCCGCTCGTTATCGAGCGCGAGGCCGGCCGCGGCACACACGGATTGGACGAGCGCCGTGTTGTGCTCGAGGGCGGGGTCGTGAAGGAGCATCGCGATGGGCGTTCCGTCGCGTTCGACGAGGGTAGAGCGCCGGACGCTGTCCGGGTCGGGCACGGCGACGGGGCGGCCGTCGCCGGTCACGTAGCGAGCCTCGGCGGGAAACCAGTACGCGAGCTCGAGTGACGGGTCCCCGAGCGCCGTCGACAGCGCCGCGCGCAGGTCGGCCGGTTCGGTGGGCCCGCCCAGCTGTACCACGAGTCCCGCGACGCTCCCGCGCGCGAGCCGCCGGCGCACGAACGTCGCCACGATCGCGATCGGCACGGTGGCAGATGCCAAAAACCAGGCCTTCGCCGGGGCCGACTGGAGCGGATTGCCGACCAGGTCGTCTACGACGGTCACGCCCAGCGCGACGAGCGTCGCGACTCCCGCCACGAGCACCCACGTGAGCTCGCGGCGCTGCGGACGGCTCGCGCGGAGCCAGCGAAAGATGAGGAGGCTTAGCGCGGTCAGCGTCAGCGCGGCGCCGACGACCCGTTGGAAGCTGAGCACAGCGAGCGCCAGCCCGTTGTCGTGAAACACCTGGAGCAGGTTCTCGCCGCAGCCACCGCCGCAGCGCAACCCGGACCCGTTGCCGAACAGCATCGCGAGCACCTGGAGTCCGAGCGCGCCCGCGACCGCGACCACGACCAACACTCTGTCCGGCGTCCCCCGCAGCCGCCCCGATGGGAACGACAGCACGATGTACACGAAGCCCGCGACGAACAGGTACTCAACCGCGACTCCGACCGTGTACAGCGGTGCGCTCGTGGCCTCGCTGAGCAGCCCGGCGAACCAGGCGAAGCCAGTGAGGACCATCACCGGGCCGAGCCGGTTCTTGGGCCTCGCCCGCCACGAGCCCAGGCCGCTTCCGATCAACGACGCGCCGACCAGCAGCGTCAGGTACGGCCCTGGCTCGGTGGGTCGATTGGCGCCGGCGTGAGCCGCCAGCCAGGTCGCGCCCGCTCCGGCGGCAACCGCCGCCGGGACCAGCAGGAACAGCTTCGGCCTCATCCTGGAACGGAATTGTCGCGTCAATCGGGCACCGAAGCCAGGGCCGGTTGCCGGTCGAGTCGCCCAGCTCCCGCGCCGTCGACCCCGCATTCGAGGGTCTCCCCTTCGAGGCTCGCCCGTGGGAGCCAGGCGAGCCAACTGGGCAGATACCAGTTGCGCTCGCCGAGCAGCTTCATCGTCGCGGGCAGCAGCACGCCGCGCACGACGGTCGCGTCGAGCAGAACGGCGACGGCCAGGCCGACGCCGGCCTCCTTGAGGTCGAGCGCGTTGGCGGTCCCGAACAGCGAGAACACGCCCACCATCACCAGCGCCGCGGCGCTGACCACGCCGGCGGTCCGGCTGATTCCATAGCGCAACGCGTCGTCGGTCCGCATCCCGGCGTCGACCCCCTCTCTGACGCGGCTGAGGATGAACACGTGGTAGTCCATCGAGAGCCCGAACAGGACCACGAACAGGAACAGCGGCAGCCACGAGATGATCGCACCGTCGGAGCGGAAGTCGAGCACGCCCTGCGCCCACTGGTGCTGGAACACGAGCACGAGCACGCCATAGGACGCGCCGACCGACAGCAGGTTCAGCACGATCGCCTTGATCGGCACCACGATCGACCGGAACGCGACCAGCAGGAGCACGAACGCGAGCGCCAGCACGAAGCCGACCACGTACGGCACGCCGTGCCGCATCTGGTTGGTGAAGTCGACGTCCTCGGCGGTGTCGCCCGTCACCGCGGTCTGGACCCCGGGCACCCGCCCCAGTGTCTCCGGGACGAGCACCTGGCGGAGCTCGCGGACGGCGTTACGGCTCGCGGCGTTGTCGCCGAACCCGGTCAGCGGCAGCCCGAGCGCGAGCGACCGGCCGTCCTGACCGAGCCCGACCGAGAACGGAGGGTGCGCTACGCCTTGCGTTGCCGCGAGCGCCTCGAGGCGTTCCACCGCCTGGCGCACGGCGGGTGTCCGGGTTGCCGGCCAGGTCGCGACGACGGTCGCCGGCGAGGACGTGCTCGGGAACTCGTGCGTGATCTGCGCCGCCAGCCGTGACTGGCTCGCCGAGGACAGCGCATTTGAGCTGGGCTTGGCCACGTGCAGTCCGAGCGCCGGTACGGCCAGTGCGACGAGCAGCCCGCCCGATAGGCACGCCGCGAGCACCGGGCGGCGCATCACCCGGCCGACCAGCCCGGCCCAGAACCGCGATTCGCCGGCGGTCGCCAGCTGCGGCAAGAACCGGATGCGTCCGCGGTCGACGCGCGGACCGAGCAGCTGCAGCAGCGCGGGCAAGACGGTGACCGACCCCGCGACCGCGCACGCCACCACCACGATCGTGCCCGCCGCGATGCCGTTGAAGATGTCCGACCCGACGACGAACTGGCCCGCCATCGCGATCGCCACCGTCGTCCCCGCGATCAGCACCGCGCGTCCGGACGTGCGCGACGTGCGCTCCAGCGCCTGGCGGGTCGAGAGCCCGCGGCGCCGCTCCTCCCGCGAGCGAACCACGTAGAAGAGCGCGTAGTCAACCCCGACCGCCATCCCGATCAGCAGCACCACGGTCTTCACGCTGTCATCGAGCGGGAACAGCTGGCTGATCGGCCCGAGCAGCCCGAACGCCGCGATCACCGCTGTGGCCGCAAGCGCCACCGGCACAAGCGCCGCCACCAACGCGCCGAACGAAATGAGCAGCACGAGTAGCGTGACCGGGATCGACAGGATCTCCGCGCGATGCAGATCCTTGGATCCGCCCGAGGTCGGGTCCGCCACGACCGCGCTCACCCCGCGATGCCTGACCCCCACGGACGCCACCGAAGCGATCAGGCCGGCGGTGTCGAACGGCCTCGTCACAGTCGCGCTCACGAGCGCCGCGTGACCGTCCCGCGAGACCGCGACGCGCACCGGCCCGCCGAGGTCGCCCCGCATGCGCGTGGCGACCTGTCCGATCGCGGCGCGAAACACCGGCGCGCCCGCCGCCAGTCTGTCGCTATGCAGATACACATACTCGGACCGCGGAGCCCCAAGCTGATGCGAGTCCATCACCGCGTAGCCACGCGCGGATTCCCCCACCGCGCCGTTGTGAAGCGGCTTCAAGCCGGTCAGCGACAGGGCAAGCACGGCGAGCACGACGAACGTCAGCCAGCCGGCGATCGCGAGCACCGGACGCCTGGTGCTCCAACGGCCAACGGCGGTGGGTGAGAAGCGCTTGATCATGGCGGACACCCTGAACCCCCGGGCCCGCGATCAACAGCCGGTGACCCGTAGCCTGTCGGTAGGGCTAGCCGGTAGGGCTGTCCACCATCTCCCGCGCCACCGGAAATTGGAACCCCAGCCGGATTGAACCGGCGGAACTAAACAAGATTCCTGCTTATGTCGCCGAGACAGCAGCCGGTGCTCCCTGGACCTCGCTCGCCAGGGCTGGCGGATTGCATAGGCAAGAGCCGACATCCGGTACCGCTCACGGCCGTTGCGACCGCGTCTGCAATCACCCATCCGTGCGCCGGCCCTCGCCCAGGTGGCCGCTTCCCCTTCGTCGCCCAACCGGTCATATCGCGAGCGCTGCTGCTTCGCCCGCGCTCGAGTGCGAAGGGGAAGCCTCGCCCGGCAGGCGATCGGCGGCGACACGGCTCAGGCTGGGTGGAATCAGGTGAGCGTCAGAAGCCAGTCGTTGCGGAGTCGCTCATGCGCGGAATGGCGCGCGGGTCAAACCTCCGACGGGTCGCGATCGTAACGGTTGACATATGCCTATATGGGTATACGATCTGGTCATGGCGCGCGCGGCAACCACCACGGACGCGTTCAATGCGGTCGCCGAGCCCCGTCGGAGGGCGATCCTCGACGCCCTCGCCGAGGGGGAGCGGCCGGTCAACGACCTGGTGCGGTCGCTGGGCATGCGCCAGCCGCAGGTGTCAAAGCACCTGCGGGTGCTGCGCGAAGTCGGAGTCGTGGACGTCCGCGACCAAGGGCGCCAGCGGCTCTACCGGCTGAACGGCCAGTCGCTCAAGCCAATCCACGACTGGATCAGCAACTACGAGCGTCTGTGGTCCGATCGGTTCGAGCAACTGGATGTCGTGCTGCAAGACCTCAAGCGGAAGGAGAAAAGAGATGACGAGTAACAGAGCTACGGTCACGCTCCCCACCGACGAGCAGATCCTGGTCCAGCGAGAGTTCGACGCACCCCGTGAACTGGTGTACAAGGCCTACACCACCCCTGACCTGGTCAGCCGCTGGTGGCACGCCAAGCGCGGCGACGTGACGCTCGTCGAGATCGACCTGCGCGTCGGCGGCCGCTGGCGCTACGTGATGGTCACACCCGACGGAACCGAGGTTGGCTTCCACGGCGAATACCGCGAGATCGTCCCCAACGAGCGGCTCGTCTCGACCGAGGCATTTGAAGGCCTCCCCCAGGGAGTGTCCGAAGAGGATGCGGCCACCCTGAACACCGCAACGTTCACCGAAGCCGAGGGGCGCACCACGCTCACGCTCCTCATCCAGGCCAACAGCAAGGCATCCCGCGACGCGATCATCGCCTCCGGAATGGAGGACGGCCTGCAGGACGCGCTGGAGCTCCTCGAGCAAGTCGCCGCCTCGATCGCTGAGCGAGCCCGGTGACGGCCGGACGGCCCATCCCGTCCTTCACAGCGCCTAGCGACCCACCTCGGCCGTGGCGCCACGGCCGCGGTCGCACGCCCCCGGAGCAGCTTCTCTGCGACAAGCTGGCCGCCGAACGACCGGACTCGGGCAACCGCCGAGCGCGCCGCATGGACTTGGGCCGCAAGCCCGTCACCTCTCTTTCGTCGCCCACGCAGACTGGCTCTGATGATCGGGCGTCGGTGCCGGTGCTGGGGTCTCAACGGAGGCGCTTCGGGCAGGCGCGGTCGGCGAGGAGCGCTTCGACGGACTGCTCGCCGGCGGCCGGTGAATGACCTCCAGCAGCGCATTGAGTCACGACTTTGCCTCCACAAACGTGATGTCATGAAGGGCCGGGCGGGCTCCGGCGGCCCTTCATGGATGACGGTATAGACGCTCTGAAAGGTAATGAGGCTTCACCGCTGATGTCAGTCGGTTAGGCTGCGCCGCGATGCGCAAGCTGCTCGGATTCGCCGCATCTGTATTGATCGGCACGTCGGCGTTCGTGGGCGCCGAGGCGCTGGGGCCCGCGGTCGCCGCAAGCCCCGTGGCTGCCGGCCGAGCCGGCCTTCCTCCCGGGACGGAGTTCGCTGCGTTCGACGCCCGCGTGCTCACCCGTCCCGCCCCGGTGACCGGCACCGACGGTTTCGTCCACATCGCATACGAGCTGGTGCTCACCAATGTGACACCGGTCGCACTGCGAATCACCTCCGTCGAGGTCAGGAACGCGCGCACCGGGAGGGTGCTGCTGTCGCTCGCCGGCAGCCGACTCGACGGAAATGTCAACGCGGTCGGCGTCGCCGGAGCACCCGAGACGGGGCCGGCGCCCAGCACCACGACCGTCGACAGCTCCGAAGCGGTGATTGTGTGGCTCGACGTCCGGGTGCGCGGATGGCCCGACGTACCGGCGATACTCGATCACCGCGTCGCCGCGGCGCTCGTGTCGCCGCCCCCCGGAGCCCCATCGTCGATCGCGTCGGTGCTCGCTCCTGTCGCAACCGTGCGCCACAAGCCGATCGCGCTCGCACCTCCGGTGGAACCGGGGATCTGGCTCGCAAGCGAGGGCTGCTGCACCGATCCAACCCACCACCGACGCGGGCTTCTCAGCGTCAACGGCAGCCTCGAGGTTCCTCAGCGGTTCGCGATCGATTGGTTCCGGCTCGACTCCCGGCACCGGGCGTGGGTCGGAGATCCCCACCTGCTCAGCAGCTACTTCTCCTACCGCCAGCCCGTGATCGCGGCGGCCGCGGGGACCGTCGTCGACACCCAGAACGGCCTCCCGAACAATCCCGACATCCCGCAACCGCCGCCCGTGCCGCCGATCCAGGACACGGTCGGTAACCACGTGATCGTCCAGGTCGCGCCCGGCATGTTCCTGCTGTACGCCCACCTCCAGAGCGGCTCACTTCGCGTCCACACGGGCGAGCGGGTGCGGCGATGTCAGGTGCTCGGATTGATCGGCAGCAGCGGCAACTCGACGACGCCCCACTTGCATTTCCAGGTGATCACGACGCCCACGTTCTTCCCGACCGACAGCCCGCCATTCGCGTTCGACCGCTTCGAGCTGCGGGGACAGGTCACGCAGCGCATCTGGGACGACAACCTGGGGCTGCAACCCACCGGAACCCTTCCCTACGCGCCCGCGTCGCACCCCGGCCTCCGCCACCTCGAGATGCCGCTTGACCGGAACGTGATCCGTTTTCTCGCCCCCTGAGCAGGGGCGGGTTTCGCGGAGGCGTCGAACGGAGGACGATCCGTCCTGCGGGAGAGGAGACCCTCCGCAGATGTCACCGGTCGCGTCGGGCTCCCCGGGGTTAGCTCCGCCCGGGCCCGCCCCCTGCTTTACACCTCGAGACGCGCGTCCAGCCGCCGCGCGAGATTGTCCTGCAACACTCGGCGAGCCTGTGGCGCCTTGAGTCACGTTGGTTTGGTCACTTCGTGACCGTATAGGCGGGTCGCGACGACGGCGACGTCCTCAGCGGAGGGCTCAGAACGCTTCACACAGCGCCAGAGTGCCAGCCACCCCGGGCCGCGAGCCGTTCAGCGCCCTCGGCGCTCTCGCGCGAGAACGGCACGGCTATGCCCGATGCCACTGCAACCGGTGCTTGGTGCCGGGGCGACAGAGGACAAGGCCGTGCGTGCGAGCAGCGGAAAGGCGCTGGCCGGTGCCATTGATGCTGACCGGTCCGGGCTCGAAGGCAAGCGCGATCTCGCGCGCGTAAGCCCAGCCGTCAGGCGAGGCCGCGCAGGCGCGATCGACCGCGGCCAACAGGCGCTCGTGATACGCGCTCTGGCTGGGACTGGCGCTCTGGCTGGGACTGCTCACCTTGCTCTCCGCGACGGCGCGCCGTCGATCCTAGCCCTTTGCTCACCAAACTAGCCCTTTCCTAACCAACGGGGCACAAGGCCCGAATTGCACGAAGACTGTCACGCTTGCTCCTGCGGTTCCCAAGTCGACGTCCGAGAACTCATCAAGCCTCACCGTGGCCCCAGCCCAGGGGCCCTTCAACAGCAAAGCCCGAACGCGCTCATCCCGCCTCGCCAGCGGACCGCGGCTCACGAGATTCGCGCGCAGCTGGGTCGCGAACCGGACCCCGGCGACCTCCTGATCATCCTGGCCTCTGCCGTGGAGCGCCGGCGGATCGAGCGTGACCTGCACGACGGTGCCCAGCAGCGCTTCGTCACGCTGTCGCTCACACTCGCGCTGCTCGACCGGGGCCTTGGGGACGACAGTGCGCCGGCCCAGCGCCGGCTGCTGCCTCCGCTCGCGAGCAGCTCGACCTTGGACTGTTCGAGTTGCGCGAGCTCGCGCGCGGGATCCATCCGGCGCTGCTCACCGAACGGGGGCCCGCGCCGGCGATCGAAGCGCTGGCCGATCGGGCCCCCAATCGACGCCAGCGTGCTCGAGGTGCCCGACCAGCGCCTGCCCGCCCAGGTGGAGACCGCCGCCTACTTCATCGTCGCCGAATCGCTGACCAACGCGGTCAAGCACGCCCGCGCGGCCACCGCCACGGTGTGGATCGGTCGCGCCAATGGGGCCGCGACGATCGAGGTGCGCGACGACGGCGTGGGGGCGCCGACCCGACCCCGGGGCTCGGGTCTGCGTGGCCTGCTCCACCGTCTCACAGCCCTCGACGGGGCGCTCGAGGTCCACAGCCCCGCCGGCGGCGGCACTTGAGTCCAGGCAAGGATCCCGTGCGCGTGGTGCTGGGTGAGGACAGCCTGCTGCTGCGCGAGGGCGTGGCCTGGCTGCTGGGAGAAACGGGTCACGAGGTGGTGGTGGCGCAGGCGGGTGACGCGGAGGATCTTGTGCGCCGCGTGGGCGCGCATAAGCCCGACCTGGCGACCGTCGACGTGCGCATGCCGCCCACGTTCACCAATGAAGGAATCCGCGCTGCGCTGCAGATCCGCGACCGCCACCCGCAGATCGCGGTGCTCGTGCTGTCGGAGTACATCGAGTCCGCCTATGCGCTCGAACTGTTCGCCGAGGGCACCGACGGTCTCGGCTACTTGCTCAAGCACCGCGTGTCGGACTTGGATCAGTTCCCGGCCGCCGTGAAGCGGGTCGCCGGCGGTGGCTCCGCGCTCGATCCCGAGGTCGACCGCCACCTGCTCGGGCGCCACCGTGACGGCGATCCGCTCGGCCGGCTGACCCCGGGCGAGTCCGAGGTCCTCGACCTGATGGCGCAGGGGTTGTCGAACTACGCGATCGCCGACCAACTGGTGATCACCGCGCATGCGGTCGAGACGCACGTCACCAACATCTTCTCCAAGCTCGACCTGCCGCCCAGCGCCGAGGCACACCGGCGCGTGCTGGCGGTGCTCAAGTACCTCCAGTCACCGGCCGGGACGCGCTGACGCCGACACGCGCCGGTTGTTCCGATAACTGCTGAGCGGGTGACGGTCTCAAACATCAACTCGGTGCGGCCGCTGCTTGTCGGCATCGCCGGCGGCGGTGCCGTCGCCACGGGGTGGATCTCGCTGGGACGCGTACATGAGCTCGGCGCTGTGCTCGTCGCGGAGGGATTTCCGCAGCACAGGGTGCGGTTCATCAAGCAGGCCCGCAATGATGCCGAGACGACCCCGCCTCTCGTGGCTGCGGGACCGAATACGGGGGATATCCCCCGGTCGGGATAGCGCTGAACGGCATTCACCGCCGGGAATCTGACCACGGGGCCGGGAGGCGGTCATGTGCTGAGCACCAGGCTGAGCCCGTACCGATTCGGGTTGCCCTGGGTGACGAAGTTCTCCGCCAATCCGACGTTCCAGCCCAGCTTGTGGAGCCGCGCGGCCTCGGCAATTTGGGCCGAGGCTGATTCATTCTCACCTGCCAGCCAGACAATGAGGTCGGTCTCCGGTGAGGCCACTCCGGGCGAGCTCATCCCGGCGAGTTCGCCGCTCCGCAGGACATGCCGGCCCAGCACGGAGCTTCCGGCGGTCGTCGCCGGCGAAGCGCTAGCCCCGTTTTCCGCGCCTGTGGGTAGGTAGTCGCGGCTGGGCACGCCCGCGTGGCTTGGGGTTGCGGGTGTTGTTGGCGGCTTGCGCTGCGTTGATGTTGTGGCAACTTGATGTTCGTGCTGTTGGCTTTCCATCCGGCGAGGCCGATAGTGTTGTGGCAACATGTTCGTCAAAGAGACCACGGTTCGGCGCGGAGAGCGCGCGTATACGTATCTGCAGCTGGTGGATGGGTATCGGGATGAGAACGGCCGGGTGCGGCATCGTGTTGTGGCAAACCTGGGTCGGAAGGAGGCGCTGAAGGAGTCCGGACAGCTCGAAGCGCTCGCCGGGTCGTTTGCCCGCTTGGATCCGCCGATGGCTGGCAGCCGCCGCGAGGTCGGGGCGCTGCTTTTGGCCTGGCGGTTCCTGCGGGAGTTGGATGTCGTCGGCGTCGTGGACCGCTCGCTGCCGCGCAGTCCGCGCTCGGTGCTGTCGGTCGGCGAGGCCGTCGCCGGGTTGATCTGCTCGCGGTTGTGCTCGCCCTCGCCGTTGTATGACGTGGCTGGGTGGGCGTCCGGGGCGGCGGTGCACGAGCTGCTCGGGATCCCCGCGGCGTTGCTCAATGATGACCGGCTCGGCCGCGCGTTGGAGACCTTCGCCGTGCACTCCGAGCAGGTCCGGGGCGCGCTCGCCGCCCGTGCGATCGACCGCTTCGGCCTGGATGTCGGCCGGCTGCATGTCGATCTGACGACGCTGCGGGTCGCCGGCGCCTATGAGGACTCGGCGCTCATCGCGAAGGGCTGGGGCGCTGACCGCCATGTTCGCCGGCAGGTCCGAGCGTTGCAGGCCGCCACGCCCGACGGCGTCTCGGTGTACTGGCGGCCGGACCCAGGCAACTCGTCTGAGCTCTCACTCGTCGGACGCAGCCTCGAGCGTCTGGCGAAGGTGACCGGTCCGGCCGGCGTATTGGTGTGCGACTCGGCGTGTGGGCACCCCAAGACGCTGGCGCAGATCCAGGATGCCGGCCTGCGGTTCGTCGTGCCGCTCAGAGCCTCAACCGGCTTTGCCGAGAAGTTCACCGCGGAGATCGGACACGGGTCGCTCAGGCCGCTGCGGTATATCGCCGCGCGGGAGAAGCACCTGCCCGCCGAGACACGCACCCGCTATCGCGGCTGCCTTGGCGAGTGGACGCTCACCTGCCCCGAGGACGGTCGCGAGCTTCCCCTCCGGGTCGCGTGGATTCACTCCTCCCAGGAAGGCCGCGAGGTCGCCGCCGCTCGCGAACGCGCGCTCGCCAAGGCCGAATCAGAGCTCGAGCGCGTCAAGCGCGGGCTTGGTGGCCGCTACTACCCCGCCCGCCAGCACGTCGAGAAGCGCGCGGCGACGATCATCGGCCCGAACATCGAGACCCTCCTGATCGTCCAGACCGGCACCAGAGCCGGCAAACCGACCCTCACCTGGCACCGCGATCACGACGCGATCGCCGCCACCTCGGCAACCGACGGCGTCTACCCGCTGGCGACCAACCAGCCCGGCCGCCTCAGCACCGCGCACGTCTTGCGCCAATACAAAGACCAACACATCGTCGAACGCCGCCACCGCGACGCCAAACACACCCTCAAAGTCCGGCCGATCTTCCTGCACAACGACGACCGAATCCACGCGCTCATCACCATCGTCGGACTCGCGCTGCTGATCTTCGGACTGATCGAGACCCAAACCCGCCACGCCCTCGGGAAAGACGAGCACCTACCCGGACTGCTGCCCGAAGACCGCGCAGCGATCCCGACCGGCGCCAACATCCTCGCCGCCTTCCAAGGACTCGGCCTCACCTACACACCCGCCGGGATCCGACTAGACCGCCTCACCCACACCCAACGCCAGATCCTCCAGCTCCTCGAAATCCAGCCGCCCTGGCCCGAGCAGAACACCTAACCCTTTTCAACTGCGGAAAACGGGGCTAGCGGACGACGACGTCTGAGACTGTGAAGCGGACTGGGTCTGTGATGCGGATGTGGTGTGCGTGGTAGTGCTCGAATGGCTCGAGCTCGAGCCACATCCCGCGAGCGCCACGGAGAGGCCAACGGCAACTGGCTGGCGTGGTGGCGTTCGGTGATGGTCGCGACGGCCCGCGCGCGTGGCTCTGCGGGGCGCTAAGCCGAGATCGCGACAGCAACCGCGACGTATGCGACGTAGAGAGCGATCAGCCCAGCGCCTTCGATCCGGCCGAGCCGCTTTCGGGTCAGCAGCACCGCGGCGAGGATCGCAGGGCTTGCCGCCGCGACGGGGAGGTAGAAGTGCGTGGTGTCGTGTCCGAGCGTGAGCGGTTTGACCAGCGCGATCACTCCGGCGTTGAACGCCGCGAAATGCACGACGCTCCCCGAGATGGTGCCGAGTCCGAGCTCGGGGCGGCCTCGGCGAGTCGGCACCGCGACTCGGGCAACCTCCTCGGCCTCGACCGAGGCAGCCACGGCGGTGTTGCCGAGTAGCGACTGGGAGATGCCGAGGTTGTGCACGGTCGATCTCAGACCCTCGCCGAGGAGCCAGCCACCGCCGGTCAAGACGCCGAGCCCGACGAACAGACGGACGCCGGGCCACCGCGTGGGCTCCTCGCGATCGTCCGCGAGCAGAAGGCGGCCCGACCGAGCCAGCCCGACCAGCGCCACGACCGACCAGGCGATGAGCACGGCGCCCTCGACCCGCGATAGCCGACCGTCGAGCGCGACCGCCAGGAGCGGCAGGGGCGCTACTGCCGTCCAGACGGCGAACCGCGGCGGAAGGTCCACTTGCATGGGGGCGATCACGCCGCCGAGGCCCGCGACCGCGAGCGCGAGGAACGTGACGCCGCCCAGAAAGGTTCCGGCCGCGGCGCTTGGCAGGCCCTTAGCGTTCGCCGCGATTCCTGCGGCGAGGTTCTCGGTCTCCAACCCGGAGAGCGCGACCGTCAGAACGAACGGCGCGATGCCAAGCGCCCGTCCCACGCCGAGCAGCCCGTCCACGAGCATGTCCGCAGCCCAGACGACCACTGCGATACCCGCACCGAGCGCGATGAGGCCGACCGCAGCGGACATCACTCGGGACTATCGCTAGGGCACGCCCGTTCGGCTGGGCTTGGCTATCGCCAGACGTGCGCCAACCGCGTCTAGGAACTCCTCGACGCTGTCGGCCCGCGAGCTCATTGCGTCACTTTTGCTGGAGCCCCGAGCAGCGTCCCCATGGTTCGCGAGAAGCGCCGCCACGCGGCGCGCTCGTCTTGCAATCGGCTGCGGCCGGCGTCGGTGAGCCGATAGGTCCGCCGGCGTCGTCCGGACGCGGTCGACCAGTCGCTCGCGACCAGCCCCGCGCGTCGAGCCGGTGGAGCGCGGGATACACCGTCCCGGTCGGGGGATCGAAGCGCCCGCCCGAGTCGGCGGCCGCGACCCGGCGCCCGCCCGAGTCAGCGGCCAGGAACCGAAACTCACCGGAGCCGGCGCGACCGGGAGGCCAGAGGCCTCCTCCTTGCTGATGGACGGGTGCGGGAGCGCTTTGTCGAAGGATCCTTACTGATAGCCGCCGCCCGCCCCCGGATCCATGCTGGGGTCGTCACCAGTTCCGGACCCGCCGCCCATTCCCGGATCGCCGCCCATTCCCTGGGAACCACCCATGCCGGGGTCCTCGGCGCCCTGGCCGGAGCCGCCGCCGGCGCCGCCGGCGAGCTGGTTCGGATCGACGCCGAACTGCTGCAGCATGTCGCCGTGCTGCTCGTGATCAACCTGGTCCGGCAGCTGCTGGGAGGCTTGCTCGCGTTGCTGCGGATCGCTGATCATCGACAGGACGTGCTGCTTGTCGAACAACATAGTGGGGTCTCCTTGGGGCTGATGATCTCGTTGGCACACCGGCCACCGGTGCCAAGTGATCGATGGCCCATGCCCACCGCCGCTGACCGGCATGCTACTCCGCGACTCCAGCCGCCGGGGAAAGATTCGCTTACCTCGGGGCTGACATGCGGCCGCCCCACTCGCGGGTGCGCACGCACACGGCAACGGCCGATCGCTGCCCGACGAACCGGCACCTTGTCGTCAGGGCGACGTATGATTACGACATCCCTTCGCCACACACCGGTACAATTCAGGCAGCCTTCCGACAGATCCACCATGAGCGCCGTACTTGATTCGATCGCCGACTTGTCACAGCCCGCGGCCGCTGCGCGCGAGATCCAGACGTTGAACGACCGACTCGCGACCACTCGAGTGATCCCATCCGATATCGCCGCCGAGGTGAGACAGATCGTCGCTGGCGTCGACCAGACGAACCTCCGTCGCTGGGAGTCCATCGATCCAACCCACGCGGTGATCGTCCTCCGCTCCGCCGTGAGCGCGCAGCGCGCCCTCGAGGACCCCGACTCGCCCGCGGCGCGGGACCAGCTGCGGGTCGCGCTCGAGAGCATCCGCCAATCGCTCGCCGCGATCTCCGAGCGAGAGCCGGTGGGCGACGAGCGCGACGCCAAGCAGATCGTGCAGTGGCTGCTGGCGCGGACCGAGGTCTCGCAGGCACGGCTCGCAAACCTCCTCGGGGTCAGCGCCCGCCAGCTTCAGCGATGGCTCTCGCCCACCGAGGGCTCGCGGCCCGAGGGTGAGGAGGCTCGAAAGGTCCGGCTCGTGGCACGGATCGTCAACCAGCTGCGATTTGCCCTGACCCCAGCGGGCACGGTGGAGTGGTTCAGTTGGCCGCGCTCGGATCTCGGCTCGCGGGCACCTCTCGACCTGCTCGGGGACCCGGTCGAGGAACCGAGGCTGCTGAGGGTGGCCGGCGCCATGCGCAGCACGCTTGCGTTTTGAGGACGTTTGGTCGCCCCTCGAGTGGCCACTGATTGCGCCGGCGGACCGTGATCTGCTACCGCTTCGCCACGTACGCGACCCCTCTGCGAACCGTACCGGCCTGGCAGTCGGCTCGCTTCAGCTCCGGCGACGAGGACGAGCCGACTCAATACCTGTGCCTGCATCCGCTGGGCCCGCTCGCCGAGTTGATGCGTGGCGCCGACCTGCGGTCGGCGGACCAGGTGCGGGCGGTGCGCACGCGCACCTGGGCCCTGCAGGTTCCCGTCGACGGCCTCCCCGAGATCAACTTTGACACGGCGGAAGAGTTCGGGATCACCGCCGAGCAGCTGGTCGGTGACGATCACCGTCCGTGCCAGCAGCTCGCCGAGCGGCTCCGCCGGCAAATCCCCGCGGCCGTGGTGCCAAGCGCGGCGCTCCCAGGAACCCGCAACGTGGTGCTGTTCGGGGCGCGAGTGGCCGCCCCCTACCTCGCCGAGCCGGTCAGCGCACTGGACATCCCGGCGAGCATGACGGCCGACGGAGGCCGCCCTCCGGTGTCGCTGCTGTCGCTGGTTCGCTTCATCGGCAGCGCGCACGCGGCGCTGGAGGCATGGCGCGAAGCGGCCACATTTCAATTCGAGGAGCCGGACTGGGCGATCTGACTCGACGGCGTCAGCCGTTATCGGGCGCCGGAGTCACGTTCAAGCGCTCGTCACGATCATCGAGGAGTGGATTTCCCCGCCGCCGGAAACGATCCAGCGCCTCGACCCGTCGCGCAGGATTAGCTTCTCGCCGGGCTGTGCGGGCGTCCGATATTCGATCTCGGCGTCGATCCGCTCCGGCTCGCCGGTGCTCAGAAGCTCCTCTTCGAGCGGCTCCCAGTAGGCGGCGTTGTTGATGTGGCCGGCGATGTCGCACTCGGTCGCGCGGAAGGTCCACGTCGAACGCCGCTCGATCGACTCGGGGGTCGGGTGGCGGAGCCGCGCGGTGACCTTGCGGCCGGCCGCCGAGCCGGCGTACACCGAGAGCTCCTCCTTGCTCAGGGGGACGGGGCGCCAGTGGTCGGGATCGAGATGAACCCACAGGGTGACCGCCTCGACGTTGCTCTCGGCTTCGCCGGCTTGGCTGACCGTCGTCCGGCGCTCCGCCCACATCCGTCCCAGTCCGCTGCAGAACGTCGCGATCGTGAAGCGCCCGCGGAGCCAGGGGAAGCGGTTTACACAGATCCGTGTGCGCCTCACGACCCACGCGCCGGCGTGCTCGAGGCCCGCGTCCGCAACGTCCGCGTAGGCGACGTTCTGTATCCAGCGCGCCAGCGCGTCCAGCCGGACCCGGCCCGATGGGGCCGAGTCTGCGAACCCCGGACGTACCGGCTCGCTGAAGATGCGCCCGGTCGCCGGGGGCGCGACCAGCTCGGTGAAGCCCTCGACTTGCACGCACTGAGCGTACGCATCGAATCGTGGGACCGGATCGCTCAGGCGAACAGTCGTGGGTCGGCGGTGGCGATCCCGTGCACGCCGAGTGCGCGTAGCCGGTCGATCGCCGGGCGTTCGTTGACCGTCCAGGCGTACAGCCGGCCGTGCCGCGACACCACTTCGTCCAGGAGCCCACGGTCGACGAGTCGATGCTGTGCCATCAGTGCCTCCCACCGGCCGCCGGCAAGGCCGGCCAGCACATGCGCGCGCCAGTCGCGCCACCGGCGGCTTACACGGGCGAGGCGCCCCCCGATCGACACACCCAGGCGGGCGGTCGGCTCGAGGGCACGGACTCGGAGGAGAACCGCTGGCACCTGCGAGGAGATCAGCGTCCGGTGAAGAACCCGCGCCTCCCGCAGTGCGTCGAGCAGGGCGCGTTCGCAGCCGACGTGCTTGACGTCGACATTCAGCCCGATGTCATCAAACCCCCGCCCGCTCAGGTGCGAGAGCGCCTGCACCAGGGTGGCGTTGCCGCCCCGGCGCGCGTGCAGCACGGTATGGGCGAGCACTAGCTCTCCCCGCCAGCCCCTGACGTCGAACTCGATCATGTCCACGCCGACCTCGCGGGCGGCGTCAAACGACGCCAGTGTGTTTCCGGGCGCGAGCGCGCTCGCGCCGCCGTGTCCAATCCGCTCACACACGTATTGGCCCACCATGCCATATTCAACGACCGCTGCCCGCGGTCCTTTAGCGAGCGGGCTCGTCGAGCGCGCGCTGCACTACCCGGGCGGCGAGCGCGGCGTCCTCTAGGTCGACCGCCTCATCCGGGGAATGGCTGATGCCGGTGGCGTTTCGGACCAGCACCATTGCCGCGGGTATCCGCTCGGCGAGCACCCCGGCGTCGTGACCGGCGAAGCAGACCACCTCCGGAGGCGCGCGCCCCATCAACGACACAGCCGAGCGGACCAGCTTGCCGCGAAGCCGCTTCGAGAACGCCTGGCCGGCCGACCGTGAAGCGACCGCAGCGGAGATCTCGACTCGTGACCGCGCGGCGAGCTCGGCCGCGACCGCCTCGATGCTTTCGCGCCAGGCGTCAATCCGGGCGCCGTCCGGACCACGGGCATCGATCCACACCCGCACGCGCGCGGCGATCGTGGTGGGAGCGTTCGGCTCGGCCACGATCCTCGACGTCGTCACGGTGAGCTCGCCCCCCGCGTCCTCGGCGGCGACGATCAGGCGAGCGGCGGCCGAGAGCGCGTCGTGACGCTCGCCGCGCGGCGTGGTGCCCGCGTGATCGGCCCGACCGCGGATGTCGACTTCGAGCCTGATCCGGCTCGCCAGCGAGTTCACGACCCCCAGCGGGACGCCGGCGCGGGCCACGCCCGTGCTCTGATCGATGTGCACTTCAACGAACCCGGCGAGCTTCGAGAGCCAGCCCGACGCTCCGGCGAGTCCGTCGGGATCGACGCCGGCCGTGCGCATCGCCTCGCCTAGCGAAATTCCCTGATCGTCTCGGCGCTCGAGCACCGTTGGCAGGTCCAGGCGCCCAATCAGCGCCTTGCTTCCGAACGTCGGGGTGTTGAAGCGTGCGCCCTCCTCATCGGCAAACGAGATCACCGCCACCGGCCGCGACGACCTCGCGGCGATCTCGAACCCGCACACGACCCCCAGCGGTCCGTCGTACCGGCCGCCCCGGCGGACGCTGTCGAGGTGCGAGCCGACCGCCCACCACGGCGGGTCGCCGTTCGGGCGGGCCCACAGGTTCCCCGCCGGGTCGCGCTCCGCAACCAGCCGGGCCTCCGCCGCCTGGCGTTCGAACCACTCGCGCGATGCCTCGTCCTCCGCCGTCCAGGCAAGGCGATCGACTCCGCCACTCCCGACCCCGATGCCCTCGAGCCCCGCGAGTCGCCGGGCCAGGACATTCGCGGTGATCACCGGCTGATCCTCCGGGCGCAGTCCGCTCGGGCGTGAACGAGCTCTCCGCCTGTGAACACGAACGCCACCGGGTTGCGCCCGAACTGATACGCGATCCGCTCGATCGGTCCGTCGAGGACGAGCACGTCAGCGCGCTTTCCGGCCTCCAGCGAGCCCACGGTGTCGGAGAGGCGCAGCACCCAGGCCGCGTTCAGCGTGCACGCGAGCAGCGCCTCGGGCGCGGACCAGCGGTAGCGGCGAACGGCCAAGCCGATGATGACTGGAATCGAGAGCACGGGCGAGGTCCCTGGGTTCAGGTCGCTGGCGAGCACGCAGATCGCTCCCGCGTCGGCGAGCGTCCGAGCGGGCGCGACCCGCTCCTCGCCGAGGAACTCGGCGCCGGGCAACAGGACCGCCGCGGTCTCGGCGCCGGAGAGCCCCGCGAGCTCATCCTCCGGCAGGCAGGCCAGATGGTCGACCGACCTCGCGCCGGCCTGCAGCGCGACCGGCACCGAATGGTTGGCATTGAACTGTTCGACGTGCGCCCGGAGGTCGAGCGAGTACCGCTTGGCCAGCTCGCCCATTCGCCGGAGGTGATCGTTGTCGAACGCGACGCTCTCGACGTAGATGTCCAGCGCGGACACGTCGCCTGCAGCGAGCGCGTCGGGCAGCATCGCCTCGACCTCGTCCATCCACCCCCCCGCGTCGTACCCGTTTGGGAGCGCGTGGGCCAGAAGGGCGGTCGAGCGGGTGCGCTGTCGAACGCGCCCGCCCAGGGTTGCGGCGAGCCGGAGCGCCCGAATCTCGCCCTCCACGGACAGGCCATAGCCGCTCTTGCATTCAAATGTGGTGGTCCCGTGGGCGAGCATCTCGCCGGCGAGGGCGCGCGCCTGAGAGAGCACCTCCTCGTCGCTCGCCTCGGCCAGAGACCTCGCCGAGGCGCGGATGCCGCCGCCGGCGCGGGCGATGGTCTCGTACGACTCGCCGCCAATCTTCATCTCGTACTCCCGCTCCCGCCACCCGGCGAACGGAAGATGCGTGTGGCAATCGACGAACCCGGGGATCACCGCGCAGCCCGCCGCGTCGATCTGGATCGCGGCGTCAGCGGAGGGCTCGAAGCCCGCGATCCGGTCCCCCTCGATCACCACCGAGCCCGGCTCCGTGGTCAGCTGACCGGCGAGGTCGTGGCGGAGGTACGGAAGGCCGTCGGTCGGCGGGCGCAGCACCTGCGTGGCGCCGTTGATGCTCACGCTCATGCGACGCTAAATCTATTGCCAGGCGACCGCGCACCCGGCTCAGACGGCTGGCTGCACGCCCGGAGGCGAGGCGTGGTAAACCGGCGCGCGTGTCGCTTCAACGGCACTGGCCGGCCTCGCCCGGGGAGCTGATCGAGGCCCAGCTCGCACTCGCGGCGGTCGACCCTCCGGCACCATGGGCACTCTCCCAACGCTGTGAGCCCGCGATCGGCGCGTGCGCGGTGATCTTCCCGCGCCGCTTGACCGGGCCCGGGGCGCGCGGGGATCGGGCGTGGGCGGCTGCAGCGGTGCTCCGCAAGCGGCGGGTCATCGCCCAGGCGACGGTCCTCACCCACGCGGGCGCCCCGTACATCGCCGGGCTGCTCGCGCTTCGCGAAGGGGCCGCACTCGAAGCTGCGGTCCGTGTAGTGGCGGAACCACCCGACGTTTTGCTCGTCGATGGGACCGGCCGTGACCATCCGCGGCGGGCCGGCATGGCGCTCCACCTCGGCGCGGTCCTCGGTCTTCCCACGGTCGGCGTGACCCACCGCCCCCTGCTGGCGGAAGGGGGCTGGCCGGAAGACGTGCGCGGAGCCGCCTCGCCGCTGCGACTGGACGGCGAGACGGTTGGGGCATGGCTCCGGACGAGGCCCCGCACTCGCCCGCTCGCCGTCCACCCCGGTTGGCGAACGGACGTGGAGACCGCCGTCGACGTCGTGCTGAGCGCAACCTTCGCTCACCGCACCCCCGAGCCGTTCAGGGTGGCGCGACGGTTGGCGAGGACGGCGCGGGCCGGTGCTGGGGGTGGCTAGGAGGAGCCCGACACGGCCGCGGCCAGGCGCTCGAGCATCTCCCCGTATATCCGGCCCAGGCTTCGGGGCGCGAACGTCCGCTCGAAGAACCCGCCGATCCCCCCGGATCCGTCCCACGAGGATTCGAGCGTTACGTTGCTGCCCGCGCCCGAGGGATTCACCGTCCACTTCCCGACGAACGACGACAGCTCGTCGCGTTCCTCGAGCGCACCATCTGATTCCTGCACCCGCAGGCGGTAATCGCGCCCGCGGCCGCCGGCTTTGAAGTTGTACCCGATCACGGTGCCGGCGCCGTCGCCGCCTTCCTCCACCCGGTAGGCGGTGTAGTTGCTGGTCAGTATCCGCTCACGGGCGTCCCGGTAGTCGCGCAGGAACGCGAGCACCTGCTCGGGCGGTGCATCCACCGCCTTGCTGGCGCGTGCGACGACCTTGGCCATGGCCGGATTGTGGCATCGCGGCGGCCGCGGCCCGAGTCGGGCATGATTCGCCGTCGTGTTCGCCGTCTTCGCCACCGAGATCGACGCCGAGGATCCGCTCAAGGGATTGAGCGCCGGGGAGCGCCCCGATCCCGACGCGCCGGACGGCTGGACCACGGTGACGGTCAGGGCGGCCTCGCTCAACCATCACGACCTGTGGTCCCTGCGCGGCGTGGGGCTGAGCCGCGACCGGCTGCCCATGATCCTCGGATGTGACGCCGTCGGTATCGACGAGAACGGAGACGAGGTCGTCGTCCATTCGGTCATTACCGATGACTCCTGGCGCGGTGACGAGACGCTCGACCCGCGGCGATCGATCCTCTCGGAGCGCCATCAGGGCGCGTTCGCCGAGCGGGTCGCGGTCCCCCGCCGCAACCTGCTCTCCAAGCCGCCCGAGCTATCGCTTGAGGAGGCCGCGTGCCTGCCGACCGCGTGGCTGACCGCCTACCGGATGCTGTTCACGCGGGGTCGCGTCACGCCCGGCTCGACGATCCTCGTGCAGGGGGCGAGCGGAGGTGTGGCCACGGCGCTGACGACGCTCGCCACCGCGGCCGGAATCCGGGTGTGGGTGACCAGCCGCTCGGAGGAGAAGCGGGCGCGGGCGCTGGAGCTCGGCGCCGACCAGGCGTTCGAGAGCGAAGCGCGGCTTCCGGAGCGCGTCGATGCGGTGATGGAGACAACCGGTCAGGCGACGTGGCGGCACTCGCTCCGGTCGCTCAAGCCGGGCGGGACGGTCGTGATCTCCGGGGTCACCACGGGCGACGCTCCACCCGCGGAGCTCAGCCGGATCTTCTTCCTCCAGCTGACCGTGACCGGTTCGACGATGGGCACGCGCGAGGAGCTCGAACGGCTGATCCGCTTCTGCATCGAGAAGGACGTGCACCCGGTCATCCACATGAGCATGCCGCTCTCCGAGGCTCGACAGGGGTTCGAGGCGATGCTCTCCGGCGACGTTCACGGCAAGATCGTGTTCACGCTCTGAGCAGCGCCCGCGATCAGCTCTCCCGAATCGGATCGCTGCTCGCGGCAATTTCGCGTTCGAGGTCGAGCTCGGTTCGAACGCCCAGCCGGTTGAGCGCTCCGTTCGCCTCCTCGAGGTCGCCGGCGTCGGCGACCGCCCGGGCGAGTCGGCCGGCGGCTCGGATGATCCCGTCCACATCGAAATAGAACGTCGCCGCGGCGACCGTGGTCAGCTCAACCGTACGCGCACCTCCGCGGATCGTGGCCAGCCCGGATGCTCCCCGGAACGCGCGGACGGCCTGGGCGCTGGCCTCGGTCGGAACCAGGGCGATCGCCTGCTCGAGGCGGTCCGCCACGAGCTTCGTCAATCCGCGAGCGCCGCACAGGCCCCCTGCCGCGGCCACGTCGGCCATCCGCGCCAGGACCTCGGCCGGTGTCAGCTCGGCGTCGCAGCCGATCCCGAAGATCCCGGCGAGCACGGGCCGGCCGGCGGACAGCAGACGAGCGCCCACCGCGAGCATGACCGAATCGCAGAGAGGACTGCGGAGGCCCCGCTCGTCTCCCCGAGCAAGCACGTCTCCGCCGACGTCTACGAACACGATCAGGTCGCGGTCCAGGCGCTCCGCGGCATGATCGAGCCCGGCCGCGATCGCGCCGGGGCCTCCCTGTATGTCGATGAGCAGCGTGCGCTCACCGAGGAACTCGGCCATGCGCGACTCCGCGAACAGCACGCCGCTATCGCGCACTCGCGTCTGCGGACCGGCGAGCAGGATCCCCGGCGCGAGCTCATCCGCGCCCGCGATCTCCGCTGCGCTCCGCGGGCCCGGCACCGGATCGACCGGTCTCCGTTCCCAGCTGATGCCGCCGACCATCGGCTGTGCGCCGTCATACACGCGCGCGAACTCGGCGGTCGCGAGCGCCCCCACGACATCGCCGCCTCCGCCCATGCCAACGACGAGCGGACGCTTGGAGCGGCGAAGCACCATCTCGGCGTCAGACATCGCCCGTGCACTCTAGGCACGAGCGGCTCAGCCCGCGTGGCTCAGCCGCTCGGAGACTTCGAGCAGCACCCGCCTGGCATCAGCGCCGATCTCGCGGACCAGCTCGCCCGCGGGACACGCGCGTGCGAGCTCGTGCGCCTGTCCGGCCCACAGGTTGAACGCGTCCACGTCGCCCCGCTTGCGGGCGGCGGCGCGCAGCGCGCTCGTGGCGTGATGAATCTCGGGATAGGCGACGGGCGCGGTCGCGGTGTGCTCGAGCATGAATCGGTTGACGATCCCGCGCGCCAGGCGTCCGGTGAACGCGCGCGTCAACCGGGTCGGGCCCGGCTCGCTCAAGAGGGCTCGCTGCGCGTCCGGCGTGCCGGCCTCCGGACAGAGCATCAGGGCGGTCCCGAGCGCGGCGGCGGAGGCGCCGGCACACAGCACGGCGGCCACCGCCGCGCCGTCGGCGATGCCGCCCGCGGCGATCAGTGGCAGCGGGACGGTGCGCGTGACGAGCCGCAGCAACGCGAGCAGCCCCAGCCCGCCCGCATCGTCCCCATCATTGAAGCCGCCGCGGTGCCCGCCCGCCTCGACGCCCTGCACGACCAGGGCGTCGGCTCCGGCGATGTGGGCCTCTTGGGCCTCAGCAGGCCGCGTGACCGTCACCCATACCGCGATCTCCTCCCGGTGCAGCCGCTCCACTGCAGCCGCGGCCGGACACCCGAACGTGAAGGAGACGACCGGGACGTGCTCCGCACAGACGAGCTCGAGCTTGCGCTCCCAGGCGTCGTCCTCGTGTCTGGGCTCGCCGAGATCGACGCCCTGGCGTGCGGCTTCGGGAGCAAGCTCGCGCATGTAATTGAGGAGCCGCCCCGGATCCGCGGGCTCGCGAGTCGGGACGAAGATGTTGACTCCGAACGGCCTCTCGGTGGCGGCGCGCACGGCCGCGATCTCCTCGCGCACCGCGTCGGCGCGCTTATACCCGGACGCGATGAAGCCGAGGCCGCCCGCCTCGCAGACCGCGATCGTGAGCTCCGGTGTGGACGGGCCGCCGGCGAGCGGTGCCTGGACGATCGGCTCGGTCAGCGTGGTCAGTTCAAACACGGCTCTTGTCGAAGCGGGGCCGCTCAGGGGTGCTGGAGTGCCGCAGGCATTGCTCGCCCGGCGCTCGGTCTCGATGGTCGTTGCTCGCTCGGCGCTCGGTCTCGATGGTCGTGCGCGTCCCCGCTGTCGAACAGCGTGATGGCGAGCTCGATGAACTCTTTCGCCGCGGGCGAGTGGCGTCGGTCCTGGCGCCAGGCGAGCGTTATGTCACGGGTGAGCGAGGGCTCGGTCAGGGTGAGGACCGCGACGTCCGCGCCCGGCTGCCGCGTGTCGGACCACGGCAGGATCGCCACCCCCATGCCCCGCGCCACCAGGCGCAGGATCCGCTGGCTCTCGTTCGATTCGAGTTTGACCTGAGGCTGAAACCCCGCCTCTCGCGCGGCGAAGCCCAGGAGCTCTCGCAGCCTCGCGCCTTCGCGGTAGCTGATGAACTGCTCGCTGGCCAGCTCGGCCATGCGCACTCGCCGGCGCCTCGCGAGCCGGTGCACCCGCGGCAGGACCGCCACCAGCTCTTCGGACACCAGCTGATGCAAGCCCAGGCCGTGGCTCTCGATCCGCTCGGTCACCGAGAGGAAGGCCAGGTCGAGCAGGTCGTCGCGGATCATCTCCGCGAGCTCCTCGCTCGACTGCTCGCGCACGGTGAGCTCAACGCCGGGATGCCGCTCGTGGAAGATGGCCAGCGCCAGCGAGACGTCGACCGGCCCCATCGTGTGCATCGCCCCGACCGTCACGTGGCCGGTCAGCAGGCCTCGGAGCTCCTGGAGCTCCGCCTGCGCGGCCTCGAGCTCCGACAGGATGCGCCGCGCCCGCGTCACCAGCAACTCGCCGGCATCCGTGATCGCCACACGGCGGGTGGTGCGCTCCACGAGCGCCACGCCGAGCTCGTCCTCCAGCCGGCGGATCTGCTGAGACAGCGCCGGCTGGGCGATGTGCTCACGCTCGGCGGCCCGGGTGAAGTGGTGCTCGTCGGCGAGCGCGACGAGGTAGCGAAGTTGGCGGATATCCATAAGCTGGACCTATAAATCGGTGATAATACTCGTCTTGGACATCTAAAGCGATTGCGGGCATCATGTTGCTCGCAACACCCTCTCCTCCCCCCTCGAGGGCGCCCCGAGATTCGGCCTCATATCCCGCCGTTTCCGGGGCGCACTCACTTTAAGCCCCGGGCGTCCGGGCTTTGACGCGGATAGCGAGTCAAAGTCCGGACGCCCAGGCGGACCGCGGGAGCCAGCCCGCGCGAGACCTCGTTCCGCCGGTCCCGATAGTTGCGCCGACAACTACCCTGCTACCCTCAGACGCGTGGAAATCGGACTGGCCACCTTCGCCGATCTGTCGTCGGGCGTCACGGCCGAGCAGCGGATGCGCGACCTCCTCGAGGAGGCCGTCCTCGCCGACGAGCTCGGACTGGACGTGTTCGCGATCGGCGAGCATCACCGCCCGGACTTCCTGGTTTCCTCGCCGGCGACCGTGCTCGCGGCGCTCGCGGTCAAAACCGAGCGGATCCTCCTTTCGAGCGCGGTCACGGTCCTCAGCTCGGACGATCCGGTCCGGGTGTTTCAGCAGTTCGCCCACGTGGACCTGCTCTCGGGTGGCCGCGCGGAGATCATGGCCGGACGCGGTTCGTTCATCGAGTCGTTCCCGCTGTTCGGCTACGACCTCGACGACTACGACGAGCTGTTCTCGGAGAAGCTCGAGCTACTGCTCCGGATCCGCGAGTCCGAGCACGTCACGTGGTCGGGTCGTCATCGCCCCGCGCTGAGGGACGCCGGCGTGTGGCCGCGGACGGTCCAGCAGCGGCTGCCGGTGTGGGTCGCGGTCGGGGGAACGCCCCAATCGGTGGTCCGGGCGGCCGCGCTGGGACTCCCGCTCACGATCGCCATCATCGGCGGGCAACCGGAGCGGTTCGCGCCGCTCGTCGAGCTGTACCGCAACGCGTGGGAAGCTCACGGCCACGATCCGGCCGAGGCCAAGCTGGCGATCAACACCCACGCGTTCGTCGGCGAAACCCAAGCGCAAGCGGACTCGGCCTTCGCGACCCCGTACCTTCAGATGATGAACCGGATCGGCCGCGAGCGGGGCTGGCCTCCGGCCGGGCGCCAGGAATACGAGGCGCTGCGCTCGCCGCGCGGCGCGCTCGCGGTGGGCTCGCCGGAACAGGTTGCGGAGAAGATCCTGTTCGAGCACGACCTGTTCGGCCACCAGCGCTACATCGGGCAGATGAGCGTCGGCGCGGTCGCGCACGGGGACGTCATGCGCTCGATCGAGCTGTTCGGCACGGAGGTCGCACCCCTCGTTCGCGCCGAGTTGAGGCGCCGCGCCGAGCTGGCGGCCCCGGCCGCCTGACCGCGCTTCCGGACAAAACCAATCAATATCCCGGGAGTGGATGCGGAGGCTCACCGCCAGCCGGCGTTCCTGTTCGACCTCGACGGCACGCTGATCGACAGCGTCTATCAGCACGTGGTGGCCTGGCGGGAGGCGCTCGAAGGCGTCGGCATCAACCTCGCGGTGTGGAAGATTCACCGGCGGATCGGCATGAGCGGCGGGCTGTTCGTCAACGCCCTCGCGCGCGAGCTCGACACCCGTCTCGATCAGGAGACGCTCGCCGCGCTTCCGGGCCTGCACGCGGACGCGTACATGCGGAAGTTCGAAAGCGTGCGGCCCCTCCCCGGCGCGTCCTTGCTGCTCACGACGCTCAGCGAGCAAGGAGTGCCGTGGGCGATCGCGACCAGCGGCGCGGAGCGCTACGCGCGGCTCGCCCTCGACCTGCTCGGCTTGCGGCCGGAGACGCCGCTAATCACGCGCGACCAGGTTCGCTACGCCAAGCCGGACCCCGACCTGTTCCTGACCGCGGCTAGCACGATCGGGGTCGACGTTCGCGACAGCATCGTCGTAGGAGACAGCGTGTGGGATCTGCTGGCGGCGCGCCGGGCTCGGGCGCTCGGGATAGGCGTGCTTTCCGGGGGCTACGGACGCGAGGAGCTGCTCTACTCCGGAGCGTTTCGCGTCTACGAAGATCCGGGCGATCTGCTCGGGCACCTCGACGAGGTAGGCGTCCGGCGCCCGCTCTGACCGGTGCGTCTGGTGCTGACCCGCGATCCGGGGAAGTTCGCGGCGCGAGCGCAGACATTCCTGTCCGAGCGGATCGAGCGGAACGTGCTCGCGACCGTGCTGATGAACGTGCTCGACGGAGGACACACGACCGCGAGGCCACTGTTCGCATACGGCGTAGCGGAGGACGGCGAGGTGAGCTATGCCGCGGTGCGTACCCCGCCGCGGTTCATGCTCACCAGCGAGTTGGGCCCGCCGGCGGCCGATCGCCTCGTGCAGGCGTGGCTCGAACAGGACCCGGACCTGCCAGGCGTGGGCGGGCCTCCTGACAGCGCCCGGGCGATCGCCGCGGCTTGGGCGCGTCGCACGGGCGCGCCGACCAGCGTCGTGATGCGCGAGGCGATGCACGTGCTCGACCGGGTGCAAGATCCTCCCCGGCCGGCCCGCGGCGAGCTCCGAGCGGCCCGTCCAGCCGAGCGCTCGCTGCTCGTCGATTGGATGTGGGCGTTCATCGCTGAGGCCGGCCTCGCCGGAGCTCGCGAAGTGGAGGCCACAGTCGACTACAGGCTCGAGCACGGCCGGTTCTTGGTCTGGGACGACCGCGGGCCCGTATCGCTCGTCGGCCTCGCCCCGGCCGCAGGCGGAGTGGCTCGAATTGGTCCTGTCTACACCCCTCCGGACCGCCGTCGGCGAGGCTACGCCGGCACGGCCGTCGCCGAGGCCAGTCGGTTGGCAATCGCCCGAGGCGCGCGCCGGTGCACCCTGTTCACCGACGTCGCAAACCCAACGTCCAACAAGATCTACGCCGAGGTCGGATACCGCCGATTCGGCGACTGGGAGGAGCACGAGTTCCGATGAGCACGGGCGAGAGGCTTCAAGACCCGGAGCCGGGGAGCGGCCGCGAGACGCGCGCGCCCGACCCGGAGACCGGCCGCCCGACGCCCGACGCGGAGCCCGACACCGGCCGCCCGGGACGGAGCCGAGCCGACGTCACCTCCGAGAGGGTCTTCGGCCTGATCTACGGCGCGATCGCGGTGGGCGTGCTGCTGGCGGCCGAGGACGCCGCGGACACGACCTTCGCGGAGACGGTGGGATCGGTCGCGATCGCGCTGGTCCTCTACTGGCTGGCTCACTCCTACGCGTTGCTGACCTCGCGCCGCCTGCGCGAGGGCGAGAAGCTCACGATCAGAGGCCTGGCCGAAGCGATGGTCACCGAGCTGTGGATCGTCGCCGGCGCCGCGGAACCCCTCATCGCGCTGGTCGTCTTCTCGCTGCTGGGCGCCAAATTGGCGAGCGCCGAGACGGCCGCCATCTGGGCTGCCGCGATCATGGTGCTGGCGATCGAGGTGGTCGCGGGGATACGCGCGAAGCTGACCGGGCGAGAACTGCTCATCCAGGCCGTGCTCGGTGCCACCCTCGGCCTGCTGGTCATCGCGCTCAGCGCGATACTGCACTGAGCTCATGCGCGTCGTCTGCTGTCAGCTGTCTCCGAGCGTCGAGCCGCTCCAGGGCGCCGAGCCGATCGCGCTGCCCACGAACTGGCCCTACGACGACCCATCTCGCGGAGGCCGTGGCGCACCGGAGCACGCAACGACGCGTTCGCCGACCGCCGCGCGGTTCACTATTCGTCCGCGCTACGGGACGGGTGATTCGATGGAAGCCCCCTCCCGAGTCAAGCTGACCTGACCCAAATTGAAAAAGTGGAGTGTCACCTTCTTCCGCTCATATCCGCGGGTAAAAGGTGACGCCTCTCAGCCGAGCGAGATCTTGCGCCCCGCTCGCGCCGGCGGCGGGAGGCGCCTGTGGGCCTCGGCGAGCGCGGCCACCCGGCTGCGGACGCCGCCGCTGACGGGGGCCGCCCGGCCGGCGGCGGTATCGACGTGCACAAGCATCTGCTCGGCGCTCGCGACGGGATCCTCTCCGCCCTCGCGAAACATCAGGTGGAAGATGTGGAGCCGCTTGTCGTCCCACCCGAGCACCTGCGTCACCACTAGCGCGCGGTCGCCGGCATGCAGTTGGCCCAGATGCGAGATGTGTGTCTCGACGGTGTAGTAGCTGGCGCCATCCTCCAGGTAGCTGGCATCGACGCCAACGTGCGCCAGGAGCGCGTCGGTGGCGTCGGCGAACAGCTGGAGGTAGCGGCTCTCGTGAACGTGACCGTTGTAATCGATCCACTCGGCGGGCACTTCCCGCGGCGGGCTCACGAGCGGCGCCTGGGGCCGGCCGTCGCCGGGCGCCTCATTTTGCGCGCCCGCGAGCCGCACGCTCGCAGCGCTCATCAGGGCCCGCTCCCACGCCGCAAGGGCCTCTCCGCCGCCTGCCCCCTGTCCCCTGAGACCGTGAAGGATCGCCACGAGGCAGTCGTCGCGTTCGCGCTCGAGCTCCGAGATCGACCGCCCGCCGGCCTGTGCGTCAGACTGCGCCGCCAGCTCGTCCAGAAACGCCGGCGTCAGCTCCGGAACCTCTGTCAGCCTCGACCAGGGCGCCGCGAGCGCCGGGCCGAACTGCTCCATGAAGTGGCGCATGCCGTCCTCGCCTCCGGCAAGCCGGTAGGTGAGGAACGTGCCCATTACCGCCCATCGCAACCCGGCCGCGTAGCGGATCGCGTCGTCGACCTCCTCGACTGTCGCCACCCCGTCGTGGACCAGCCACAGCGCCTCGCGCCACAGAGACTCGAGCAGTCGGTCGGCCAGGAACCCATCGACTTCGGTCCGCACCTGGAGCGGATGCATCCCGAGCCCGCGATACACGGCGGCCGCCCGATCGACCGTCTCGGCCGCGGTTAGCTCGCCGGCGCACAACTCGACCAGCGGCAGCAGATACACCGGGTTGAACGGGTGCCCGACGACCAGCCGTTCGGGGTGCGCCATCTCGGACTGGAGCAGCGTCGGTTTGAGGCCGGACGTGGAAGAGCAAAACAACGCATCCGGCCGCGCGGCTCGGCTGGCTTCGGCGAGCAGGCGCTGCTTGACCCCCACCCGCTCGGGTGCGGACTCCTGAATGAGGTCGGCATCCTGGGCCGCGGACCCGGGCGAGTCGGCGAATGTAAGCGCCCCCTCAGGCGGCAGGGGGGCGAGGGTCAGCTTCGAGTATGCGCGGCGTGCGTTGGCGAGCACCCCCTCCACGCGGTCGGCTGCGTCCGGCTCCGGGTCGTAGAGCGCGACGTCGACCCCGTTCAGGACGAAGCGGGCGGCCCACCCCGCGCCGATCACCCCACAGCCCAGGAGCGCGACCCTGGACGGCAGCTCAGACACGAGCGGCGAGCCCGAGCTTCTCGCGCACCTCGTCGGGCCCGAGCACTCGTACGTTCATCGCCTCGAGGATGGCGACCGCGCGCTCCACCAGCTCCGCGTTCGTGGCCAATCGTCCGCGCGACAGGTACAGGTTGTCCTCGAGGCCCACCCGCACGTTGGCCCCGACGATCGGCGCGAGCGCAACATACGGGAGCTGCATGCGCCCGATCGAGAAAGCGGAGAACACCGCGCCTGCGGGCAGCCGCTGCGCGATCGCGAGCAGGGTGGCGGGGTCGTCCGGGGCGCCGTACGGGATACCCATGCACAGCTGGATCAGCGGGGGGTCGTCGATCAGTCCCTCGCGGATCAGGTCGTGCGCGAGGACGAGGTGGCCGCTGTCGAAGACCTCGAGCTCCGGGCGGACGCCGAACTCCTTGACCCGGCGCGCCATCGCGCGGAGCATCCCCGGCGTGTTGGCCATGATGTAGTCGCCGCCGGCGGCGAAGTTCATCGTCCCGCAGTCGAGCGTGCAGATCTCGGGCAGGAGCTCCTCGACGTGGGCCAAGCGCTCGATCGCGCCGGCCATGTCGGTGCTTTGCGCGTCCGGTGGCAGCGGAGACTCCTCTCCTCCGAGGACGAGATCGCCGCCCATGCCCGCGGTTAGGTTGATGACCGGGTCCTGGTCTGAGGCGCGGATGCGCTCGACCACGGCGCGGTATAGAGCGGGATCGCGCGCGCCCCGGCCGGTCTCGGGGTCGCGGACGTGGATATGGACCACGGCCGCTCCGGCGGCCGCGGCCTCGATCGCCGACTCCGCGATCTGCTCGGGCGTGATCGGGACGTGGTCGCTACGGCCGACCGTGTCGCCCGCGCCGGTGATCGCGCAGGTGACGAACACCTCCCAGTTCACGCCGCCGCCCGGCGTTGGTCAGCCCACGCGCACAGGCCGAGCGTGGCGCCGGCCGCGAGGTGCCGGGGCGCCTCGGCGTCGGCCACCAGCGAGACTTGCCCTTCGCGACAGATCATCGTTCTGGAGTGTGGCAGCGCGGCGTCGACGAGGATCTGATCCCAGTGCCGGTACTGGACGTCGTGTCCTTCGCCGTCGTATTCGCGCCGCGCGACGACGTTAGGGAGGGCACGCCCCCAGGCGTGTGCATGCTCCGGCGGGACCACATCGTCGCTCGTCCCCCAGTACAGGTAGCCGGGCGCAGAGACCGCGCTCAGGTCCGGGAGCCCGCCGGCCTGGAGGAGGTGCCAGTCGTGGGCGACAGCGTCGGCGCCCTGGCCGGGGAGGGCGCCCGGGGCCGCAGTGGGCCAGTCGGCCCCGGATTCGCCAGGGACGCGAGCGTCGCCTCGACCGAGAGCATGCACCCCCTCCTCACCGGCGGCACGTGCGAATCCCGGAACCAGGTGGACCGGGCTCCGCGCCGGAAACTGCCACATCGCGCGTGGGTCCAGCGCGAGCGCGGTGGCATCAGAGTACGTATTCGACGCGGCCGTCCCGACAGCCGCGGTCAGAGAGCCGGCGGCGGCCGCCGCGAGGTGAAGCGAGACGAGCCTGTCGGCGGCGCGGGCGGCCAGCGCAGCGGCGTACGGCCCGCCGCCCGAGAAGGCCACGATCGAGAAGCGCTCGACGTCCAGGGCCTCCAGCACGGCGAGGACGTCCTCGGCGGCGTCGTCATAGCCGAGGGACGGATCAAAGGGCGTCCGGCCGAAGCCGTTGCGCTCGACGCTGATCACCCGCACGCGCAGCATGACCCGGAGCGAGCGCGCGAACTCGGTCAAGTAGAACGCTCCGACGCTGGTGCCGAGCCCGCCGAAGAAGACGAGCGGCTGCCACCCCGGCTCCCCGTCGTCGATGTATCGCGCCGCTCGCCCGCTGGCGAGCGGCGCTTTGTAGATCGGCCGTCCGACGGGCATCCCCGGGGCATCGAACCGGTCCGGGAGCTGACTCAGATCGGGATGCTCCGAGATCGCATCCATCAATCAGGGGTGGCGGCGTGCCCGAGCGCGGCTTCGATGCTCGGCGTGTTCGCGAGCAGCTTGCGCGTGTAGTCCGCGCGCGGAGCGGTGAACACCTCGGCGATGTCGCCGGTCTCGACGATCCGTCCCTCGGTCATCACCACCACGCGCTCGGCGATGGTCCGGATCAGGGCGAGGTTGTGGGTGATGAACAGCAGGCTGAGTCCCATCTGCGCGCGGAGGTCCGCGAGCAGGTCGACGATCGCCGCCTGGACCGAGACGTCCAGCGCCGAGGTGACCTCGTCGCACACCAAGAGCGCGGGCTCGGCGGCCAGAGCGCGCGCGATCGCGACGCGCTGGCGCTCCCCGCCCGAGAGCTGATCGGGAAACCGGCTCGCCGCCTCGGCCGAGAGCGACACCTTCTCCAGACATTCACCGACGCGCGCGGCGGTCTTTCGGCGGTCCATCGGGAAGAACAGCTGGAGCTGGCGGGCGATCGTCTGCCCCACCGACCGCCTCGGGTTGAGCGAGGCGTACGGGTTCTGGAACACGTACTGGATCTCCTTGCGTGCGTCGGCGGACCGCTTGCGCGCCGACGTGGCCAACACGAGGTCGCGGAGCTTGACCGCACCCGTCCAGTCCCTGTGCAGGCCCGACACGCACCGCGCGAGCGTCGTCTTGCCCGAGCCCGACTCCCCGACCAGCGCCAGGCACTCGTCGCGGTGGACCTGCAGGCTTATGTCGAACAGCGTCCGGCGACCCTCGTAGCTCGCGTTGAGCGCGCTGACGTCCAGCACCAGCTCGCTCGAGGACGGTCGGGCGTCGGCCTTGACTCCCGCCGCCTCACGTGCCGCCATGGCATCGGCGACGTGATAGCAACGGACCAAATGGGCGTCGCCGAGGTCGGTGACCGGCGGAAAGGTCTCGCGGCAATCATCGCGGGCGAAGGAGCAGCGGGGCGCGAAGAAGCAGCCCTTCGGACGTGCCGAGGGCAGCGGCGCGCGCCCCGGGATGCCGAGCACCACGCGCTCCCCGGCGATATCCGGGACGGCGCGGAGCAAGCGCTTGGTGTACGGATGGCGCGGCGCGGAGAACAGCGCGTCGCGCGACGCGGACTCCACGATGCGGCCGGCGTACATCACCGCGACGCGATCGGCGAGCTCGGCGACGACGGCCAGGTCGTGACTGACGTAGAGCGCGGCGACGCGGTGCGTGCGGCACAGATCCCGAACGGTCTCGAGCACCTTCGCCTGGGTGGTCACGTCGAGCCCGGTGGTCGGCTCGTCGCACACGATCACGTGGGGGCGGCAAGCGAAGGCCATCGCGATCGCGACCCGCTGCTGCTGGCCGCCCGAGAGCTGGTGCGGGTAGCGGCTGAGGAAGCTGTCCTCGGAGGGCAGGAGCACCTCCTCGAGTGCCTCGCGCATCCGCCGATCGCGGTCCTCGGCCGACATCTCCCCGCGGTGCGCCGCGAGCTGCTCGGCGAGCTGGGTGCGAAGGCGGAGCGCCGGGTTGAGCGCCGTGCCGGGGTCTTGGGGGATGTAGGAGACGACGCCGCCGCGCAGCTGGCGCACCTCGGGCTCCGCCAGCCCCGCGAGGTCGGTTCCGTCGATCAGGATCGCGCCGCCACTGACGGAGCCGCCCGGCCGGCAGTAGCCGAGCAATGACATGCCGACCGTCGTCTTGCCCGAGCCCGACTCGCCGACCAGACCGAGCACCTCGCCGGCGCCGATCCGGATCCCGATCTCGTCGACGATGTCCTTATGCGAGGAGACCAGCTCGATCCGCAGGTTGCGGACCTCGACCGCGATGGGTGCGGTGGTGGCGGCTTCGGTCTCGGGGTGTTCTGCAACGCTCATGACTCACTCCCTCGGTCGAGGCCAATCGCGGCGCGCGCGATCCCGTCGGTGACCAGGTTGGTGCCGATCGTGAGCGCGCCGATCGCCAGCACGGGCAGCAGCACGCCCCAGGGCTGGACGGTGATCGACAGGCGGTTCTCGAAGATCATCAAGCCCCAGTCGGCGTTTGGCGGCTGGATGCCGAAGCCGAGGAAGCTGAGGGCCGCAACCAACCCGATCGAGTACGTCAGCCGCAGCCCGATCTCCACCAGCAGCGGGCTGGTCACGTTCGGCAGGAGCTCGCCGAGGACGATCCGACGGCGCTTCTCGCCCACCGCCTCCGCGGCCTTGACGAAGTCGCGCTCGACGACCTGGAGGGCGGCGCCGCGCATTACCCGCGCGACCCGCGGCGCGTGCGTGATCGCGATCGCCAGCACAAGCAGCCAGAGCTTCGGACCGAGCGCGGCGACCAGAAGGAGCGCGAACAGGATCTGCGGGAACGCCAGGAACACGTCGCAGATGCGCATCAGCACCTCGTCGACGATCCCGCTCGAGTACGCCGCCGTGAGGCCGATCAAGACTCCCAGGGAGACTCCGAGTGCCGTCGTCAGGACGGCGAGTCCGATCACCGTGCGGCCGCCGTACAGAAAGCGGCTGAAGATGTCGCGGCCGATGTAGTCGGCGCCGAACAGCGCGTGACTCGACGGGCCGGTGTTCGGCAGCGCGACGAACTCGGTCGGCGAGTGGGGCGCGACCAGCGGGCCGAAGATCGCGATCAGGACCATGAAGGCCACAATCCCCAGGCCGATGCGAGTGCGGGTCAGCCGCGACGCGACGCGGAGGACCTGAATCCACTGGCGCTGACGCAGCGACGGCGGCGCGAGCGGCTCGACCGCCGCCTCGAGTGGGACCGCCTCGGTGGTCATCGTGCCGCCGTCCTGAGGCGCGGGGTGAGCATGATCGTCGAGAGGTCGGCGAGAAGGTTGACCACCACGTAGACTGCGGCGATGATCAGCGCGATGGCCTGGACGACCGGCACGTCGCGCTCGGTGACCGAGTTGATCAGCAGCGTCCCCGTGCCGGGGTAATCGAATACGAACTCGACCACGATCACGCCGCCGGCCATCCAAGCGAGCTGGAGCGCGGAGACCTGTATCGCCGGCACGATCGCGTTGGGCACGGCGTGACGCCAGATCACCGCGCGCTCGGACAGCCCCTTCAGCCGCGCCATCGTCACGTAGTCGCTCTCGAGCACCTCGATCATCGAGCCGCGCATGATCCGGCTGATGTAGGGCGTGACCGCGAGGATCAGCGTCAGCGCCGGCAGCACCACGATGCTCGGTTTGTTCCACGCGTGCTGTCCGGGCCCGAGCAGCGAGACCGCCGGGAACACGTGGAACACGCTGGTCGAAAGGATCAGCACCAGCGCGATCGCGATCACGAACTCGGGCAGCGAGGCGATGAGCAGCGTGCTGGTCGACAGCGTGTGATCTGCCGTCTTGTCGCGCTTCATCGCCATCAGGACCCCGAGCCCGATCGAGAGCGGGATGGCGATCACCGCCGAGACGAGCACCAGGAACGCGGAATTGGCCAGGCGACTTGCGAGCACGTGCGTAACCGCCTGCTGCGTCGCGGCCGAGGTGCCGAGGCTTCCGTGGAAGATGCCGGTGAGCCAGTGCCAGTACTGGCTGAACACCGATTCGTTCAGGTGCAGCTTCGCGCTGAGCGCCTTGAGCGCGGCCGGTGTGGCCGTCTTGCCGAGGATCGCCTGCGCCGCGTTGGCGGGCAGCGCCTGCGTGGCGAAGAACACCACGACCGAGACGAGGAACAACGTGAGGAGGCCAAGCGCGAGCCGCTTGGCGATGAACTTGGCCGTTCTAGACGACAAAACCCGCCCTCCCAAAACCGTAGTTGGTCAATGGCAGACCCGAGCGCGCCGGGCGGAAGCCGGTCACCTGGGAGCTGTACGCGTCGAGCTGGTTGCTGAACGCCCACACGATGTAGCCGCCGCGTTCGTACTCGATCGCCTGAGCCGCGTGCAGCAGCTCGGTGCGCTTGCTCGCGTCGAGCTCGCCCTGGGCCTGTCGGATCAGCTTCTGGAACGTGGGATCGGCCCAGTGGGTCTCGTTGAACGGTGAGTTGGGGAGGCTTCCCTGCTCGACCTGCGGGATGTAGTTGCGCGTGAACCAGAAGTCCTGGGCGAACGTCCACTTCAAGTAGTTGGGGCCGAAGAACGTGGTCGTGTCGGTCTTGTCGAGGTTGACCGTCACGCCGGCGCCGGCCGCCTGGGCGGAGAACACTTGGGCGGCCTCGACGATCCCCTCGGATATGGGGGCCGTGACCAGCTTGACGGTCAGCCCGCTATGGCCGGCCTGCTTGAGCAGGAACTTGGCCTGCTCGAGATCCTGGCGGCGCTGGGGAAGCGCGGCGTTGTAGGCCGGGTCCAGCGGCGCGTACATGTCGTTGCCCACGCGGCCTTGCCCGAGCAGCACCTGGTCGATCATCTGCTCGCGGTTGACGAGCAGCCGGAACGCCTGCCGGACCCGCACGTCGTTGAACGGCGCCTGGTCGACGCGCATCGTGAACGGCAGCCACGCGCCGCCCTTGGAGATCAGGGCCCTGAGGCTCGGAAGCCCCTTCACCTGGGCGAGCTGCGCCGCCGGGAGGTTGGTGATCGCGTGCACCTGGCCGCTGAGCAGCGCGTTGACCTTCGCCGTGTCGTCGACGAAGTCGATGATCGTCACCTGGTCGACGTGCGGAGGGCCGTTCCAGTAGTCCGCGTTGCGTACGAACACGCTCTGTTGACCGGGCGCGAAGCTGTTGTACTTGAAGGGCCCGGTTCCCACCGGATTCTTGGGGTCGTAGTTCGCGGGGACGATGCCGTTGAAGTACTGGCCGATGTCGTCCGGGAAGCCCACGTTCGGGTACTGGAGGACGACCTTCACGGTGCGCGCGTCGAGCTTCTTGGTGTGCTTGAGGTCGATGTAGCCGATCGACGCCGCCCCCGTCCCCGGGTTCTTGGGATTGATGATCCGGTTCAGCGAGAAGACGACGTCGTCGGCGGTCACCGGTTTGCCGTTGTGGAACGTGACGCCGGGGCGGAGCCGCACGATCCAGACGTCGGGCTTCTTCCCTTCGGGCGTCATCGACTCGGCGAGCAGCATCTGGAGGTTGAAGTCGGGGTCGCGGACCGCGAGCGGCTCGTAGAGCTGATTGAGCCGCGCGATGTCCGGGTCCGACGTGGCGAAGTGCGCGTCAACGCTGTCCTGCGCGCCGCCGCCCGTCGACCCGACGGTCAGGCTGCCTCCCGGCTTGATCGGGCCCTTCGGTTCCGGCGAGCTTTGCGCGATCACGCTGGGGTTGACGCCGCATGCGGACAGCAGGCCTCCCCCCGCGAGCAGCGCCCCGGCGGCGGCCGCTCCGCGCAGCGCCTGGCGGCGCGTGATCCCGTTGTCGAGGGAGAGGTCGGTCATCGGCGGCTCCCCCCGCCCTCCGCGCGCGCACTCGCGACGCGCCGGCTGATGTCTACGGGCTCGGAGCCAGCCCGATGCGCCTGCGCCTCCCGCGTGATCTCGCCGGCGATCAGCTTTGCCGACAGCCGCAGGTGGTCCCGAACCAGATCGGGCGCGTCGGGCCTGCGCTCGGCGATGGCATCGAACAGTACGCCGTGGTCGGCGGCGTAGCCGCCGGGCGGATAGATCGGCTGGTGATGCATGAACATCTGCGCCTCGGCGGCGAGCGTCTCGTGCGCGCGGGTGAGCCGGGGGCTGCCGCTCAGGCGCACCATTTCGCGGTGGAAGTCGAGATCGGCCGCGATCAGCTCCGTGCCGGCGGGCTGGTCCTCGGGAGTCTCCCGCGCCGCGTCACGAATTCGGTCGAGCGTCTCGTCGAGGCGCGTCAGGTCCAGCTGTTCGCCGCGCTCGAGCGCCCAGCGCACGGCGCTGACCTCGATCGCCTCGCGCGCCCGGTACAGGTCGTCGCTGTCTTGGACCGTGAGGGCCCGGACGTATGAGCCCCGGTTCAGCCGGTACTCGACCAGGCCCTCCTGGACGAGGTGCCGGATCGCCTCACGGATTGCGCTGCGCCCGGTCCCCAAGGTACGCGCGAGCGCCGTCTCCCTGAGCGGTTCACCGGGGCCGATCCGTCCGGAGATGATCGCCGCGCGCAGTTCGGCCAGCACGTGGTCGGTGGTCGAGCGCCGCTCGACGGCGGTAAGTCCCCAAGTCTGGGTCGGTGGCATACGCCCTGGGTTCCTCACAGCCCTTTCGTGTGCCCGCAGGACTCTCGGGGTCGCAGCGAGACGTCCGGCCTCAAGCAGACCGGTCCGCAACACCCGCTTCCTCTGAGCCATGCGGCTCTACCACTCGATTGTCGACAACCTACGTGCAGACGAAATGAATGTCAAGGGCTTTCGCGTCTCGCAACAGAAATCACATGTTTGCCTCCGGCTAAGGTGACGAGGCGTGTCAGTTGCCGAGCTCACCCGAGACGCCGCGGCCGCCCTCGACAGAGCGGATGCCTTGCGCGACTACCGCGACCGGTTCGTGTTCGCCGACGACGGTCTCGTGTACCTGGACGGGAACTCGCTGGGACGGCTTCCGCGCGCCACGGTGGCGCAGGTGGCCGAAGCGGTCCGCGGAGGCTGGGGCGAGCGTCTGATCCGCGCCTGGAGCGAGGGCTGGATGGAGCTACCGCAGCGGATCGGAGACCGCCTGGGCGAACACCTGCTCGGGGCCCGCGCCGGCCAGGTTGCGGTCGCCGATTCCACGACGGTCTGCCTTTACAAGCTGGCCAGCGCCGCGGTGGCGGCTCGCCCGGGGCGGTCGGAGATCGTGACCGACCGCGACAACTTTCCCACCGACCGCTACGTGTTCGAGAGCCTCGCTGCCCAGCACGGCCTGACGATCCGCTGGCTCGAGTGCGATCCCGCCGCCGGCCCCGAGCCCGACGATGTCGCGGCGGCGGTCGGCCCGCAGACCGCCCTCGTCTCGTTCTCGCACGTCGGATACCGCTCCGCGTTCGTGCTGGAGATGCCGGCCATCACCGAGGTCGCGCACCAGGCGGGCGCGCTGGCGCTGTGGGATTTGTGCCACAGCGCCGGCGCCATTCCCGTCGAGCTCGACGAGGCCAAGGCGGACCTCGCGGTCGGCTGCACCTACAAGTACCTGAACGGCGGCCCGGGCTCGCCGGCGTTCCTGTACGTGCGAGACGTTCACCTCGGCAGGCTCGGTCAGCCGATCTGGGGCTGGCTCGGCTCGCGCGAGCCCTTCGAGATGCCGCAGGGGTATCAGCCGGCGGAGGGCATCGCAGCCATGCTCTCCGGCACGCCTTCGATCCTCGCCTTGACCGCGGTGAGCGCCGGCGTCGAGCTCGCGATCGAAGCGGGTATCGCCGCGATCCACGAAAAGGCGATCGCTCTCACCGAGTTCGCGATCGCGCTCGCCGACGAGTGGCTGGCACCGCTCAGCGTCACCTTGGGGTCACCTCGCGACAGCTCCCGCCGCGGCGCTCACGTTGCGCTCGTACACCCGGCGGCGCGCGTGTTGTCCGAGCGCCTGATTCTCGACGGCGTCGTGGTCGACTTCCGCCCGCCCGACACGATCAGGGTCGGACTCTCGCCGCTGACCACGAGTTTCACCGAGGTGTGGGACGGACTTCGGCGCCTGCGCCAGTTGCTCGAAGCCGGCGCTTGAGCGGCGTATTCCGTAGCCTGAACCACCGTTTGATGGCTGGTTTGGTGACGGGCGGCCTGGGAGTTGAGTTCTGGGTGCGCGCGGTCGTGGACGTTTCCGCGGAGACGTCTTGGGGTGAGGCGTCCACTGGCGGGGGGTGGGAGTCAGCCGCCGGGGATCTGCAGCAGCCGGCGGCGCGGGGTGCGGGCGCCTCGCAGGTGTCAGCGGGTTGCCCAACCTCGGACGGGAACCGCCAGCCGCTAAGCGGTGGATTCAGGCCTAGCCCATGCCTAGCCCGCCTAGCCCGCCACCTTCTCGTCCGGCACCACGATTCCGGCGCGTTCACGTTGCCAACGGGCGATGCGGCCCCCGGCGGCCGACAGCAGCATGCCGATGATCGCCGTCAATACCACGAGAAGCGGAGGGAAGCTTCCGAGCGACACCCTCGCGTGCGTCCCGACCAGCGCATGGGTGATGAGCAGCGCGGTGCCGTAGAACGCGCCACCGAAGAACCCTCGGTCGGCCCCACCCCAGCCATCGCGATGCTCGAACCCGGCGACGAACGCCCCGATGGCGGCGATCGCACCCCAGATCCAGTAGGCGGCGGCTGAGACGCCGAGCAACACGCCGGCGACCGCACCAACGGCGGCCGGGATGACCCCGCCGAGGAGCACCTGGACCGGCCGCGAGCGATCGCGCAGCAGCACCGGCGAATACATCACGCTTGCATCACCATGGTCCTCCCCCGGCCCGGCCCCTCGATCAGCGCCGGCCGTGGTCGCCTCGGTTCCGCGATGTGGGCGGCCGAGCACGCTACCGAACTCAGGCGCGCGACACAAGGACGCCGACTGACGACCGGGGAGTGCGTCGAACCTCGCCTCAAGCAGCCTCGGCCGTTAGCGCCCGATCTCGCTCGCGTTGCTGTTGGTGATCTCGCCGATTAGAGTTGCGATTGAAATCGAGGCCGAAGGAGAGACATGCCTACGTACCTGACGCTTTGGAACTGGACCGAGGCGGGGATCAAGGACTTTCGCCAGACGACCGCGCGCGTCGAGCAGATCAAGGCGGATTTCGAGAAGCTCGGGGTCACACTCGACGTTCGCTGGACGGTCGGAACCTATGACGGGATGGCGATCGTCGAGGCACCCGACGAGGAGTCGGCGACGGCGGCGTTGCTGCGGCTGGGCTCAGCAGGGAACGTTCGCACCACGACGATGCGGGCGTTCGACGCGGACGAGATGGCCCGCATCCTCGAGAGGGCGGGTTCGTAAGCGGGCGACTCGGCTACGGACCCGGACCACTATGGATGGCCTCCGGGCAAGCCGGCCTCGCGCAGCCTGCGAGCCATGTCGTAGAACCCGGTCTGGAAGTCGGTCAGCTCCGTCGGGCGGCCGCCGGCGGCAATCGGATCGGTAAATCGCGCCCCGGCCCACTGCGCGCCCCACGCGATCATGCGATCTGCAAGTGCACCCTGATCCGGCAGCTCCGCGCGCGCCGCTCCGCCGGCCAGCAGGTGCCCGAGGTGGTTGGCGGCGGCGACGCGCGCGGTCATCGCCGGTATCCGGCCGCCGCGGTTGCAGAACCTGGTGAGGATCGTCTTGATGATCGAGGTGTGGTCGAAATGGAAGTCGGGCCCCAAGAGCGTGGTTGAAGTCGATCCTGGGGCCACGAGCGGTGAGACGATCAGCGCGGGCACGCGGACGCCGAGACGGCGAAAGCCGGGGTGATCGTCCGCGACGGGAGGCGGGGGAACGTGGTCGTAGAAGCCGCCGTGCTCGTCGTAGACGATCAGGAACAGCGTCCTCGGCCAGCTCGGGGCGGAGCTGAGCGCGTGGTAGACCGTGAGCACGAGATCCTGCCCGGCGAGCACGTCGGAGGGCGGATGATCGTCGTTGGAGTTGGGGCCGAGCACGCGCAGGTCCTTGAACCGAGGATCGATCCATGCGACCGCCGGCAGGTTCCCCGCGGCGGCGTCGTCGAGGAACGACGGCCCCTCCTGGGTCAGCTCGCCGGCCGCACGTTCCTTGGTGCTGAGCGTGCGGGCATCGCAATAGGCGAACCGGTCGTGACAGCGGAAGCGGTACGCGGGATCGGCGGCCCGCAACGTCCCCGGATCGAACGAGTACCAGCGCCAGTCGACGTCATTCTCGTCTAGGTAGCGAACGAAGCTTGGCAGCGCGTACAGCGGCGGCGAGGCGTCATCGCGACTTCCCGCGGCCTGGCCGGCGAGGGCGTAGAGCCGGTTCGGCCAGGTGGCGCCGGGCACAGAGCTGAACCAGCGATCGACGAGACAGTACTCGGCCGCGAGGTGGTCGTAGACGGGTAGATCGCCGGCGTCGTAATACCCCATCACGAGCCCCGGGTCGGGGGCGGGCTGGTTGGCCTGGGCGGCACGGGCCTTGGAGATCCGAGCGAAGTTGGCGACGAAGCCCTGCCCCCCGTTGGCGAGCTGCTCGTCCACGGAGCCGCCACGGTGATCCGGGTCCTCGACCTCGCCCTTGAATTGGGTCCGGTCGAGGTGGTGGATCGTGTAGTCGGTGCCGCCGAAGGTGTTGAAGTTGACGTCCGGGCCTTTCAGGCCGTCGACGTCTCCCCGCCCCCCGCCGCCTTGGTCTGAGGGCAGCGAGAGGTAGCCGAGCATGTGGTCGAACGAACGGTTCTCCATCATCAAAACCACGATGTGATCGACCCCGTCCAACCGCCGTGCAGCTTCATCGCTGGGGGCGGGTACCATCCCGGTCGGGGCCGGCGGAACGGCCGCCGCGAGCAAGTCGACGACCCGACGCCACTTCGCCGGCAGCAGGCGACCGATGCCTCGCACGGCGAACTGCTCGGCGCGCTCGACGACGTGCCGGCCGTGGATTACTCCGGGGCGCCAATACTCAGTCACAGTTGGTCTCCTTCCTTAAGGGGGGACGGGCCGCAAAGGCGCCGCGCGCACCGCATGGTCGAGGCGACCTCAAGGTGCCGTAAGCGACGGCTCGTCAGGCCCTTGCCTGAACGCGCGCTGGCTGTCGACGATGGTCTGGGGCGTGATCCGCTCGTAGATCACGGTGTCGATCTCGGCCGCCCAGAGGGGCTGCTCCACCCGCCCGACCGCCCTTCCGAGCGCCCCGCCGACCCCGTTGTAGCCGAGTCCCAGTGCCACGACGATGCTCGCCACCCCACCGACGACCGCCGTCGGAGTGCTCGAGATCGCGACCACCACGATCCCGCCGATGAAGAACGCCGGGATGAGGATCACCAGCCACCAGAAATGCTTGAGAAAACGCCCTCCGAGCGCCGCCGAACGGCGCACCAAGCTCTCCCCGGCGCGCATGTAGTCGGACGTCTCGAGCGTGTCGGTTGGACGCTTCTCCCCCGAAAGAAGGCTCCGCCACAACCGGCCCTGAGCACCGAGCTTGGCCAGTACCGCGGGGTCGACTTCCGCTCGTGGCTGCTTCGGATTGGCCCACCGGCTCCACGCGTCGAGCGAGTCGGCGACGGGGTGTGCCGCGTGGGGCGGAAGCGCCGACGCCAATTCCCTGATCCATCCCGTGATCGCGGCCACCCGGTCGGGAACGAGCTCCGCCCGGTAATCCGCGGGAGGGCGGGTTGTGTCGGCTAGAGCCCGGCCGAGCTGGTACGCCCTGCCGAGCCGGTAGTCCGCCGCCGTGAGGGTGGCAAGGAGGTCCACGTGGAAGTCCCGGATTGCCCGCATCCGCGCATTCCCATCCGTGGTTGCCCTCACGGTCGCGACGAACTGGTGAGCATCGGGAGCCTCGAGGCCGGCGTCGGAGACTGGCCCCGAGAGCTTGGCGATACCCGCCAGGACCCGGTCAAGCCCCATGTTCGTCCACTCCTCCGGACTGAGCCGCGAGAGGCCCGGCAGGTCGTTCTCAGACACCGGGGGTGGCGCGCCCTCGGAAGGATCCGGGCGATAGACCTCCGCCACCTGCCAGCCCATGACAAACGCGACCGAGACGAGCGGGTCGGGCTGCCCGATCGCCGCTTCGGTCGGCCCCGAAGCGGCCGCGTCCGCCGGAACCGGGGGCGCGGGGGTTCCGCTGCCCTCGCGTTTGTCGGGCGCTATCACCGCGAGGATCAGCGGTTGACTGCCGCCATCCCAGTCTCGTCGTATCGCTCTCCGGCCGCCTTCGGCACCTCGGAGTCGATGCGCGCGAGGTCGTCCGCGCTCAGCTCGACATCGACCGCGGCGGCATTGTCCTCGAGATATCGGCGTCTCTTGGTACCGGGGATCGGGACCAGGTCCTCGCCCTGCGCGAGGACCCACGCCAGCGCCAACTGCGCCGGGGTGATCCCCTTCTCCTGCGCGATCTCCGCGACCTTAGCCGCGAGGCGCAGGTTGGCCTCGAGGTTCTCGCCGGTGAAGCGGGGCCCGCTGCGGCGAAAGTCGTTCGCGTCGAGCTCATCCGGCGATTTGAAACGGCCCGAGAGGAACCCGCGGCCGAGCGGCGAGTAGGGGACAAAGCCGATTCCGAGCTCCCGGCAGGTCGGGAGCACCTCGGCCTCCGGGTCGCGCGACCACAGGGAGTACTCGGTCTGCAACGCGGTGATCGGATGCACAGCGTGGCCGCGACGGATCGTCTCGGGCGCCGCCTCGCTCAGGCCGATGTGACGGACCTTCCCCTGCTGCACGAGCTCCGCCATCGCCCCAACGGTCTCTTCGATTGGCACGTTCGGATCGACGCGGTGCTGGTAGTAGAGATCGACGTGATCGGTTCCGAGCCGCCGCAACGAGCCCTCGATCGAGGCGCGGACATGCTCGGCTGAGCCGTCGAGCGCCCCGACCGTCGACATGTCGCCCGGCTTCGCACGGTCCGTGCGGCGCGCGAACTTGGTCGCGATCACGTACTCGTCGCGCCGCCCCTTGATCGCGCGACCTACGAGCTCCTCGTTCGTCAACGGCCCGTACAGCTGAGCCGTATCGAGGAAGTTGATCCCGAGCTCGAGCGCCCTCTCGATGGTGGCAGTCGATTCGGCGTCGTCCGCTGACCCGTAGAAGGCGGACATGCCCATGCACCCGAGCCCGAGGGAGGAGACCTCGAGCGATCCGAGCTTTCGCGTCTTCATTGCGGCTCCCGTCTTTCGCGATATCGGTTCTCTTAACGCCTCACGCACGAGCGCGGGCAATCGGAGATTTGTAGCGGGTGATGAGATCTCGGGCCCGGCTCGGTCTAATTCACCATGAACGCTATGAAGGCTGCGTCCGACACGGGCGAATCCGTCGATCTCTTGATCGGCGACAGGACCGTCCGGATCTCCAGTCCCGACCGGGTCTACTTCTCCGCGCGCGGGGAGACCAAACTCGACCTGGTCAACTACTACCTGAGCGTGGGCGATGGGATCGTGCGCGCGCTGCGGGAGCGGCCTTGCATGCTGCACCGGTTCCCGCGCGGTGTCGACGGCAACAAGGTGCACCAAAAGCGGCTGCCGTCGGGCGCCCCCGACTGGATCGAGACCGTTCGGGTCAACTTCCCCCGCTACGGCCGCCACGCCGATGAGCTGTGCGTAACCGAGCTCGCGAGCGTGATCTGGGCAGTGCAGATGTCGACCGTGGAGTTTCATCCGTGGAACTCGCGGCGCGCAGACGTGGAGCGTCCCGACGAATGGCGCATCGATATCGATCCGATGCCCGAATGCACGTTCGACACCGTGCGCCGCGTGGGCGCAACCGCCCGTGAGGTGCTCGATCAGATCGGCGCGGTCGGCTGGCCGAAGACGTCGGGCGGAGCCGGCCTTCACATCTACGTCCGGATCGAGCCCCGGTGGAGCTTCGGCGACGTGCGGCGGGCCGCGCTTGCCTTCGCTCGCGAGGTGGAGGGCCGTGTCCCGCAGGACGCGACCACGACCTGGTGGCGGAAGGATCGGGAGCCGGGCAAAGCGTTCGTGGACTACAACCAGAATGCACGCGACCACACGATCGCGAGCGCCTATTCGGTCCGCGGAGTCAGGGAGGGCACGGTCTCGACCCCGATCACATGGGACGAGCTCGACGCCGTGGTGCCGCAGGACCTCACGATCGCGAGCGTGCCGGATCGATTTGCGAGGCTCGGCGACCTCCACGCGGGCATCGACGCGTCGGCGTTCTCGCTCGAGCCGCTGCTGGAGTGGGCCGAGCGCGACGAGCGGGATCGCCTGACGGATCCCGGCGAATCCCGGACCTGAGAGCGCACGATCAGCCGCGACGGGGCTTCCCTCGCGCCACACCGTCTAGGCTCCATAGCCCTCTGATGGACGGTTTCCGCGATGCCCAGGGCTCCTGATCTATCCGGCGTCGCCCTGGACGGGCGATACGAGCTCCATAGTCTCATCGGCGAGGGGGCGTTCGGCCGCGTCTACCGGGGGCGGGACCGCCGCCTTGCCCGTCGGGTAGCGGTCAAGGTGATCAAGCCCTGGTGGGCCGAGGACCCGGACTGGGTCAAGTCCTTCGAGCACGAAGCGCAGCTGCTGGCGTCGATCAGCGACCCTGGGATCGTCCAGATCTTCGACGTCGGTTCCGCACCCGAGGGCCTCTATTACGTCGCCGAGCTCGTCGACGGCGAGAGCCTGGCCAGGAGGTTGCGGAGTGGGCACCTGCCGCCCTGGGAAGCCTGCGAGATCGCCGAGCAGCTGGCGCTGGCGCTCGCGACGGCGCACGCGCAGCGCGTCGTGCATCGCGACGTGAAGCCCGCAAACGTTTTGATCGCCGCTGATGGTCGGGTCAAGGTGGGTGACTTCGGGGTCGCGCGACTGGCGGAAGGCACCACCGATGCCGCGGCGGCGACCATCGTCGGCACGCCGCAGTACATGGCCCCGGAACAGGCCCAGGGCGCGACGACGAGCCCGGCCACCGACGTGTACAGCATCGGCGTCGTGCTCTACGAGATGCTCGCGGGGCGTCCCCCGTTTGCCGGGGGCACCGTGGTCGAGCTGGCGTTTCGCCACGTTCACGACGTTCCGCCGCCGCTTCCGCCCGGGACGCCGCGAGCGCTCACTGAGGTAATCGGTCGCGCGCTCGCCAAGGAACCGGCCGATCGCTACGCGGACGGCCGCGAGCTGGCGGAGGCCCTCGAGCAGGCCCGATCGTCGCTCGTCGGCGGCGTCGGGGACTACGAGCTCCCGGACGCGGGCCGCCCGTCCGCCACCGGTGGAGGGGTCGCGACGCTCGCGCCGCCTGAGCCGACCACTACCGTGGCGCCGGTCGCCGAGCCGCTCGTCCGCGCGCCGATCCCCCCGACCCGGGTGGGAGGCGGGATGTCGCGCAGGCGCAACTTCAATCCTCCCGAGCGCCGGCAGCGGATCGCGCTGTTCGCGGTCGTGCTTCTGGTCGGGCTCGGGATGGTGATCGCCGCGATCGACCTGGCCCCCACACATGTGACGGTTCCCAACCTCCACGGCATGACCCGAAACCGGATCATCGCCAGAGCGAAGCGGGTGCATTTCCACGCCGCGTTCGCTGACCGCTACAGCCACGCGCGCCGTGGCACCGCAATCGGCCAGAGCCCGGGTCCCGGCGCACGTGTAACCGAGGGCGCGACGGTCGCGGTGGTGCTCAGCGCCGGCCCGCGGCCAGTCATCGTGCCCAAGCTCGTGGACCGGCCGTTGATCGACGCCGAAGCGGCGCTGAGGGCCTCAAAGCTCCGGGTAACCGTCGCGCGAGTGGCCGCACCGGGAGTGGCCGCCGGCATCGTCACCGCCGAGTCCCCGCGGGCAGCGACAAAGGTGGCGCCCGGCTCGACGGTCGCCCTTTCCGTGGCCGAAACACCGCAGTTGCGCAACCTCATGACCTTCAGCGGTGACGGCAACGGGCGGTCCGGACCCTTCCGTATCCGCGGACGTAGATGGGAGGTCGTCTACAGCATGAACTACCAAGGCATGTGCACGCTGATCTTCTTCTGCTCGGGGCCGCACGCGACGGTCACCAACCTGGGGACCGGAGCAACCTTCGACTCGTTCGGACTGGGCGAGGGCGACCGCCACACGCGCATCTTCAACTCCGGTCCGGGCGCCTACCAGGTCCAGATCTCACCGGGGTCGGATTCCGCGCGCTGGAGCGTCGCGGTGCTCGACTACTACTAGCCGACGCCGAAAGACAGAACGCCGCCCCGCTCACGCCCGGTAAAGCGCGAGCAGCCCGGGCGCCATGTACTCGGGTAGGTTCATCTCCGCCGCCACGCGCTCGAGGAACCCTGAGTCGTCGGCGACCGTGAGCGGATCGAGTTCGATTGGAGAAAGCAACGACGAGATCGGCGGCGCGGGCGTGGCAGCCTCGTGGTCGGTGGGGCCCGTCGGAGCGCCCTCGAGCGGCAGGTGCGGACGCTGGGTGAAGTCGGTGTGCTCGAACTCGTCCAGCGCTAGGCGCGCGCGCCCGGTCTGGATGTCCGGCGCCGCCGCGAGTGCTCCCGGCGCCTGCTTGCTCTCCTGCTCGAGGCGGATGTCCTTGATGTTGAGGAGAGCGTCTTTGAGGTTGGCCTGGGCCTGCGCGAAACTGAGGGCGGAGACGTCCGGATCCTCCGTCGCCTGCTTTAGGTAGAGCACGCGCTGCTGGCCGCCGACCTCGAGCGACTCGATGTCCGGGCCGTCGCTGACCATCATCGCGGGGGTGCCGTAGCGAGGCGTACCGTTGATCGAGACGAGCTGTACCTGGCGCTCGTCCCCGTGCAGGAGCGGGGCGTACGGTTCGGCGTCGTTCTGCCCGGCGACCACCAGGAGGTCGGCCCGCTTGCCGACCTCGATCGACCCCACGAGCTTGTCCCAGTCGAGGATCTCGGCTCCCTCGAGCGTCGCCAGCCGGACCAGCTCCGCGTCGCTGAAGACGCTGTCGTTGTTCCGGCTGTAGACGTGGGCGACCCTGAGCTCCCCGAGCAGGCTCTTGCTGCCGCTCGGTGACCAATCCGATCCGAGGCCGATCTTGAGGGGCTGCTGCGCCGTCCCTGTCCCCTTGGCGGCACCGACGTCGGCGGTCTGGCCGTAGAGCAGGAGGTTGCTGAACGGCGACCACACCATCGACCCGCCTTTGGAGCAGAGCACCCCGAAATCGGGCGGCTGGAGCGCCACGCAATGGATGCCCGCGAGGGAGGGCGCAATCGCCCAATCATCGCCGGAGATGTGAAGCGCCTCGAAGTGCTCGTGGGCCGCCTGGTCCGTCCCCTCGCTGAGGTGCAGAAGGAAGCACTTCTTCTTCTCGATCTCGGTCAGGAAGGCCTGCGGGTCGCTCGCCTCGACGTCGGCGATGCGGCTGCCGGCCTCGGGCAAGAGCGGGTCGCCCGTCTCCTCGACGTTGCGCACGATCCCGCGGTAGTAGCGCCGGATCCCTGCGGCGCTGAACAGCGCGATGCCCTGCGTGGTCGTCACCCCGCCGACGAGCGCCTTGCACTCGACGTAGCGGACGAGCGCGGGGAGGAGCTCGGTCGCGTCTCCGATCGTCTTCATCGGCGCGGTGACGAGCCGGTGGTATTGGTCGGAGTTACCCCACGTGTCACGGTTGGTGTACTTCTGCGGGACCTGCCAGAGCGGCAGCGCGTTGTACGCGACGTGGTTGTGCAGCTCGATCAGTCCGGGAAAGATCGTGCCGCCGGTCTCGAGCGGAACGACGCCATCGAAGCCGTCCGGCGTGGCGTCGCTCCGCTTTGTGATCGCGGCGATCCCGGCATCCTTGACCCAGACCGCCCCGTCATCCACGATCGTCAACTGCGGGTCCATGGTGACCACACGGCCGGCCACCGCCCAGCTCGGGCTGGTGGCGGGATCGATCGGACCGCTGTTCGCCATTCATCTACCCTATCCGGCCGAGCCATGACTCACGTGTTCGATCCAGGCCCGGTCGGCGACCCGTTCGGGCCGCTCGTCGCGAATTACCCGGGCCCCGACGTGTACCCGCCGGACTCGTTCCGCGTGGAGTGGGGACCGATCTTCCACCGGGGCCGCCTCGACGGCAGTGCGCGGCTGCTCGTGATCGGACAGGACCCGGCCCAATCCGAAACCGTCGTGAGGCGGATCTTGGTTGGCGCGGCCGGACACCGCGCGCAGGGTCTGATGGGCAAGCTCGGCTTTGACCGAAGCTACCTGCTGATCAACACGTTCCTGTACTCGGTCTACGGCCAGACCGCTGGCGATAAGCACAAGGATGATGCGGGGATCGTCGACTACCGGAACGGATGGCTGACCGCGATCTTCAACAGCAACCAAATCGAGGCGGTGCTCGCGCTCGGATCGCTCGCCGACGACGCCTGGCAGAAGTGGCGGCAGACCGCTGACGGAAAAGGTCACTCGCCTCCGTATGCGCACGTCACGCATCCCACCGAGCCGGAAAGCAGCTCCGGAGGTGATCCGACGAAACTGCAGCAGGCGATAACCGCCATGCTCCAGAACTGGAACCAAGCGCTGGCGGCCCTGCACCCGCTGATCACCCAACCCGACACGCCGGGACCGCTGGTCCCCTACGGCGACAGCTTTCAGCCGGGCGACCTCGTGGAGATCCCCGAGTTCGACATGCCCGGCGGCATCCCGGATTGGATGCGCTCACCGCAGGCCTGGGCCCAGCGCGAGGGGGCGACGGCCGCGGACAAGCGGCGGAATATCACGATCACGGTCCCGGACGGGGTCATCTCATAGCCGCCATGGAGCGACGCCGGCTCGGCTCCTCGACGCTCGAGGTCTCGCGCCTGTCGCTCGGTTCGTGGCGCACGTTCGAGCGGATTCCGCGCGCTGATGGACTCGCGGTGATGCGGGCCGCCCGTGAGCACGGCATCAACTTCCTCGACGATGCCCGCTACAACGACGAGACCGGTACGGCACCGCTGTCCACCGGCTACTCCGAGGTGCTGTTCGGTGAGCTGTTCCGAGCCGCGGGCTGGGACCGCGACGACACCGTCGTCGCCAACAAGCTGTGGTGGGAGTTCTGGCCCGACCACAGCGCGGCCGAAGAGCTCGACGCCTCGCTTGGCCGGATGGGCTTTGACTACGTCGACCTCATCTATGCCAACCCACCGCCGGATGGGTTGTCTATTGATGCGATCGTGGCCGCGGTCGCCGAGCTCGTGCAGTCGGGCAGCGCGCGGGCCTGGGGGGTCGTCAACTGGGAGCCCGCCCCGTTGATCGAGGCGCTGTCGGCGGTCGATAAGCAGGGCGTCCCGCCGCCGTGCGCCGTGCAGCTGCCCTACAGCCTGGCTCGCCGCGAGTGGGTGGAGAGCTCGCAGATGACGGCGGCGTTGCGTGCCTCGGGCGCGGGCGTCGTGGCCTCGTTCGTCATGGCCGGCGGCATCCTCACCGGCAAGTACGACGCCGGCGGGACGGGACGCGTCGCCAACGAGATCGACGACCCGCGCTTCGGCTCGGCTCGCGAGCAAGGACGTCGGTTGCGGGCGCTCGCCGGCGAGCTCGGCGCGACCCCCGCCGCCCTGGCGATCTCGTTCGCGCTGGCAAACCCCGCGGTCACCAGCGCACTGATCGGCGCCACCTCGCCGGCGCAGATCGCCGAAGATGTTGCCGCCCTCGATATTGATCCCGCAATCGCGCAGCGCGTCGCCGTGCTCTGAGGCGGCGACGTCCGGTGCCGGCGCCGCCCGCGCTACGAGCTGCGTCGCGCGACCCAGCGTTCGATGAGAAAGCGCGCGATCGACACCTCCGGCGGCAGGCGCACCACGGGGTGTTCCTCGCGCGCCGCCGCGCGCACGGCGTCATAGGCGAACCACCCGACGTCCTCGAGCTCCCCGTCGCCCGCCTTCGGCTCACCGCCGTCCGACCGCGCCTCGAAGCCGAGCATCAACGACGAAGGAAACGGCCAAGGCTGCGAGGTGACGAACCTCGGGTCGCGGGCGAGGATGCCCGACTCCTCACGCACCTCGCGCACCACTGCCTCCTCGGTCGTCTCCCCCGCCGACACGAAGCCGGCCAACACCGAGTATCGGCCGGGTGGCCATCCCGTTCGGCGCCCCAGCAGCAACCGGTCCCGATGCTCCACGGTCATGATCACCACCGGGTCCAGGCGCGGAAAGTGCACCGCTTCGCATCGCGGGCAGCGGCGCGAATAGCCCGCCTGCGCGACCATCGTGCCCGAGCCGCAGTTGGCGCAGAACCGGTGGCGTCGGTGCCAGTGCAGCAGCGCAACGAGATACGCCGCGAGACCTCCCTCCGGGCGCGAGAGCACGGCCCCGGCGTCGCGGAGCGGCACGATCCGCCGGCCGGAGGTCAGGGCGGACACCGCGTCGGAGGGAAGCGCATCGAGGTCCACCGCGAACACGGGCGCGCCGGCATGATCGAGCCCGAGAAGGATGGGGTCACGCTGCGGCGAGGTGATGGGCTCGACGCGTGAGAGCGCCGGTGTGCTCCCGTTGCTGATCAGCACTCCCTCCCGCGACGCTGCGACGGCCCGTGCGGCTGGATCCTCGAGCCACCGCGCGACGCGCGCGGGGTCCTGTCGTTCGGAGGTGGCACGGTCGAGCGCCATGCCGCTGAACGCGCGCGTCGGGAGCGTGTCATCGCAGGGTGACATCGGCGGTTCGCTAAGCGTACGTGGGCCTCGGCAACGACAGCGGATTGCTAGGTTCCACTCATGGCTGCGGTAGGCGTATCGACACCTCGTCGCGACTCTGAGCCGAAGGTGCGTGGTACCACCCGGTTTGCCGCCGACGCGCCGGTGCCGGGACTGCTGCACGCGCGGCTGGTGCTTGCGCACGAGGCCCACGCGATGATCTCGGAGATCCGGCGCGAGGCTGCTCTCGCGCTCGAGGGGGTGGTTGCGGTGCTGACCGCCGCCGACCTCCCGCTCGTCGCGACCGGGCGCGGTCGCCAGTTCGAGCCCCTCGCGCGCGAGGAGGTCATATACGCTGGCCAACCCGTCGCGGTGGTAGTGGCCGAGAGCGAGGCGCGGGCCGAGGACGGCGCGGAGCTGGTGGAGGTCGAGCTCGAGCCGCTCGAGCCCGTGCTCGACCTCGAGGCCGCGGCCCACCCGGGAGCGCCAAGCGCCCGCCTCAAGACGCTCGACGACGCGGACGGATCGGATCTCGGCGATGCCCACGCGGCCGTGTCGGCGGCGGGCGTCGGTCAGGAGGAGGAGCTGTCCGAGAACGTGCTCGACACGGCCCGTCTGTCCAGCGGCGATGTTGACGCCGCGCTGGCCGGGAGTCATGTCGTGGTGAGCGGACGGTTCACCACCCCCTGGATGTACCAGGGCTACCTCGAGCCCCAGACCGCCACCGCCTGGCTCGACCCTGACGGCAGGTTGACGGTCTGGAGCGCGACCCAGTCAACCTTCACCACGCGCGACGCACTCGCCAGGCTGCTTGGCCTTCCGGGCGAACTGGTCCGGGTTGCGTCCACACCGTTGGGCGGGGCGTTCGGCGGCAAGCTGATGATCATCGACCCTCTCGTCGCAGCGGCGGCGGTTGTTCTGCGCCGGCCGGTGCGGCTCGTGATGACCCGCAGCGAGGACATGGCCGCGGCCAACCCGGCCGGCGCCGAGGTGCTGTCCCTGGAGCTCGGGGCCGATGCCGACGGCAACCTGACCGGAATACGCACTCGCGTGCTCGTCGACCGCGGCGCGACCGATGACTTCGGCGTCGAGTCGATCGCGGCCATGCTCTCATGCGGCCCATACCGCTGGGCCGCCCACGAGCTCACCGCGCTCGGGATCGCCACCAACCGCGTCACGTTCGGCGCCTATCGAGCGCCCACGGCCACCCCGGCGGCTTTCGCGGTCGAGTCGCTGCTCGACGAGCTTGCCGGGCGGCTCGAGATCGACCCACTCGAGCTTCGTCTGCGCAACGTCGCGGGCGAGGGCGACCTGAGCCCCGCCGGCCAGCCGTTCCCGATTTTCGGCGCTCGCGAATGCCTGGAACGCTTGCGCGATCACCCCCGATGGTCGGCGCGTGGCGAGCTCCCGAACGGAGAGGGCGTCGGGGTCGCGCTCGGCTGGTGGCCGGGCGGATACGAGCCGGCGGCCGCGGCGTGCCGTCTCGATGCCGACGGCAACCTGACGGTGATCACGGGCGCGGCGGACATGAGCGGCGTCGAGACGGGGTTTGCCACGATCGCAGCCGAGGCGTTCGGAATCCATCCCGCGCGCGTCCGGGTCGTCACGGCCGACACCTCCAGCGCCCCGTATGCGGGCATGAGTGGGGGCAGCAAGGTGACCTACACCGTGGGCCGCGCCGTCGAGCGCGCGGCGATCGAGGCGCGCGAGCGGCTGTTCGAGGTCGCCAGCCAAGAGCTCGAGATCGCGCCCGAGGACCTCGAGATCGTCGATGGGGCGGTGCGACCCGCGGGCGTACCCGCAAAGGCGCTGGCGATCGATGAGCTGGCGTCGCAGATCCTCCAGTTCGGAAGTCCCCATCCTCCGGTCGAGGGCCACGGCCGCGTTTCCCAGCCCCAGGCGCCTCAATCGGCGGCCCATCTTTCGCACGTGCGCGTCGACCGCGACACGGGCGCCGTCACTTTGCTGGCGCACGTGGTCGCACAGGACGTGGGCCGCGCGCTGAACCCCGCGCTCGTCGAGGGCCAGATGCGCGGCGGCACCGCCCAGGGCCTCGGGTGGGCGCTCCTCGAGCAACTCGTGCATGACGGCCACGGCCAGCTCACGACCGGGACGTTCGTCGACTACGCCATGCCGACGGCCGGCACCGTCCCGGCGATCGACACCGAGATCGTGGAGGTCCCGGTTCCGGAAGGGCCCTACGGCGCCAAGGGCGTCGGGGAGGCGCCGGTAGTCGCGGTCGCGGGCGCGGTCGCGAACGCGATCGCCGCGGCCACGGGTGGAGTCCGGGTATGGGCGCTGCCGATGACGCCGGAACGGGTTTGGCGGGCGCTTGCCGCTCATCCGGGGCCCGCCGGAGCGCCGGGCCGGCTCCCTCAGTCCTTGTAGGGGTCGTACACGTCCCGTCCTGCCATCGCGACGCCAAGCGGACGCAGCGTGTGCTTTACGCGGATCGTGCCGGCGTGCGCATCGAGCACGTCCGGGAGGCGCTTGTACACTTCCGGCGCTTCGTCCGCTCCCCCGCCGACGAGCACGATTCCCTGGTCCCGGAGGCGAGCCTGGACAGCGGGCCAGTCGACCTTGCCAAGCTTGAGCTGCTCCTCCACCCACACCTTGTGCGTTCGCGCGTGCGGGTGGTCGGGACAGCGGTGGTGGGCGCTCTCGAACGTCCGGTCGCAATCGCGGTTGCCACACGCCCAGCGCTTGCGACGCCGAACCCGCCCCGCGGCCTGCGTGCGGCTCATGACCCGGCCGGCGCCGTGCACGGTCGAAAACAGCGACTCCTCGGCCTCGCTCGACTCGACGCCCTCGAGGATCACGGACTCGTCGCCCATCGAGCCGCCAACGAATCCCTCCTGCCCGGGACGGGCCGGAGTGCAGCCTTTGCGGATCACCCAGTAGGTCCGGCCTTGGTGTGACTCGCGGAAAGCGAAGTTGTGGTGATTGTGGACCTCGTGCACCGGCTCCGCCGACAGGATCCCGAGCACCTTGTCGACGACGACGTCGCGGCCCGCGTAGGCGTACTCGCCGGCGAGCTGCATCGCGGAGATGTACGACTCGCCGAGCTCGCTGCCGACCTCGAACAGCACGGGCGGCGAATCCATCTCGCCCTCGGTCGCCCGACCGTCGAACGGAAGGCCCTGCGCCAGCGCCAGGAACCCGGACGCGGTCTTGTGGCCAAAGCCGCGCGAGCCGAAGTGCACCCCGACCCACATGCGGCCCTCCTCGTCCTCCATCAAGTTGACGTAGTGGTTACCCGACCCGACCGTCCCGAGCTGAGACTCGGCCAAACCCGCGAGCCTGCGCTGGGGCTCGAACGGCGCCTTGCGGATCTTGTCGAGCACCGGGTGGTCGACCCGCTCGCGCGCCCCAACTCCCATCCCAAACGAGATCCGGCGCGTAACCTCGCGCATGATCCGCTCGACCCCGCCTAGCGCCTCGAGGTCTTTGCGTGTGAGATTAGTCTGAGCTGCCTTATTGCCACACCCGACGTCGAAGCCGACCCCCGAAGGTGACACGTACCCCTCGTACGCGATCGCCCCCCCGATCGGCTGGCTGTAGCCCGGGTGGTGATCGGCGCAGAGCACGCCGAACTCAGCGTCGCCGGCTTGCATGCACCGCTCGAGCTGCTCCAAGCTCCGTTGGTCGACGGTTCCGAACGTCTTGACCTTCATCCCAGCCATTCTCCTCGCCAGCAACCCTCTCTGGCGGGCTGGGGGCTGCACAGTGCCCCCAGCCCGCCCGGTGGCTTATCGCTGCTCCTCATCCTCAGTACCAACGCCATGCGCTCCTCACGTCGGGGAAGTATTCCCCCGACTGACGGCCGCGCCGTTCTTCGGTGGAGAGGCTGGCGATCAGCTCGAGTCGCGTCTCCATCTCGCCCTGCCGCCTTTCCCGTCGCCTCGTGATCCACGAGGACCACCGCCAGCGCGGCACGGCCGCCGGCAGGCGAGCGCTCGTCGCCTGCGGATCTCCGTTCATGGGAGGTCCTCCTTTGGGTTTGTTGTTGATTGATCTGCGGGCAGGCGCAGCGGGACACCCCAAAGGGCAGGCCCGCTCCTCCGCCCCCAGTTCGTGCTTCAGCGGATTTGGTATCGCCCGAGCGCCGCCGCCTCCGGCGGGCGGCGGCGCGTCATGCTGGTGGGCGGCCGGGTCTACTTCCTCGCGTTCTCCCTTTCGGGACCGGTCTGGGCCCCTTACCGCGAGGTCGCCCAGCGGCTATACCCGGTGCCCACCTGTTTCGGATCGGAATGCACACCAACGCATCGCAGCGGTCCTGTTACTCGCTGCACGTGTCGGGTGTTTCCCGTCTCAGGCGAATGTCAAATGTAGGTGTAAGAAGCGTTTGTCAAATCGAGTACCTCCTTGCCAAATTGGCAACAAAAAAGGCGACCGTCGGGCCGCCTCGCCGGGATTGCAGTGCGCGCAAGTGATCTAGCGCACACACCTCACAGCGAGGGTGGGGACGTTTGCGGGCAGGGCGGCCTGACCGAGCATCCATCCGGACGTCACAACAGTGGTCACGTCGAACCAAGGTGAATATGTGCCAATGGTGCTGGTCATAAGTCGTGCTCCTTCTCGATAGAGCAGGGTAACTCAGCCCACGGCCATTTGCAAGGCCGTCAGACAAAAATTCCACTTGCTCGGTGTGTGAACGCGTGGAATAGATGAATTGATTACGCCGGCGGTCGTTAGGGGAGCCGCCCCGACCAGCGTGCCGAGCCCACCGCCGCCAGCAGCAGCAGCACCAGTCCCCCGATCGCGAATGCGGCGGTGATCTCCCGCTTGCGACTCACGCTCCCGAGCTGGGTGCCCAGGTGCTTGTAGATCGAGCTGAGCTCATCGGCGCTCTGGGCGTTGAAGGCCCGCGCGCCCGAGTTGGTGGCTATCTCCTGCATGAGCTGCGGGTCGGGAGGGACCGCCAGCGGCGCGCCGAGGGGGTCCGGATTGGGAAGCACGCCGTTGAAGGTGCCGAGCGCGACCGTGTAGATCGGGATTTTGTCGCGACGGGCCTGCTGTGCCACCGTGGCCGGGTTGGGCCCTATGTTGGCGGCGCCGTCTGAAAGCAGCACGATGGCCGCCGGCGGGTGCTTGCGGTTGCCGCCGCCGAGCAGCTGGAGCGCCAGGTTGAGCGCGTCGCCGGTGTCGGTCCCACCGCCCGCGGTCTGCGAGTCGATGAGCGCACGCGCCGCTCCGTGGTTAGTGACCGGTGCCTGCGCCGCATCGGGCGTGCTGCCGAAGCCGATCGCGCCAACGCGCACCGTTTGCGGCATCCGATCAACGAAGGAATTGGCGGCGGCCACCACCGCCGCCAACCTGGACGGCTGCACATCGTTGGCGGCCATCGATCCGGAGTGGTCGATGACGAGCATCATCGATGCCTGACCGACCGCCGCGCGATACGTAACGCGCGGGCGGGCGAGCGCGACGGCGAGCACGGCGATCGCGGCCAGGGCGAAACCGGCCGGAACATGACGCTCCCAGCTCGGCACCGCCTCGACCGCCCCCCGGAGCGTGGAGAGCGCCGGGAACCGGATCGCATAGCGCTTGGTCCTCCGGCGGGCGCGCACGTACAAAGCAAGCGCGAGTGGAACGAGGCCAAGGGCGAAAAGCCACAGCGGGGAGGCGAAGCTCATCGCAGCTGGCGGCCCAGCTCCAAGAGCCAGTCCTGGTCGGTGGACAGAATTGCGTGATGCACACGCAGGCGGCGCAGCTCGCTCGCGACCTCCTGGCGTCTGGCAGCCTCGAGCTCGGCGAACCGCTGACGCACGCGTCCGCGTGAGGTGTTCACCTCGATCCGGGCCCCGGTCTCCGGGTCGACGAGCGCCAGGTAGCCGACCGAGGGTAGCTCCGCTTCGCGCGGATCGACGATCTCCACCGCGAGCACCGAGTGGCGCAGGCGGAGCGATCCGAGCGCCCGCTCCCACCCTCGCTGGTCGCGGAAATCGGATGTCACGACGACCAAGCCCGGCTGGGTCGCCAGGCGCCCTACCCGTCGCAGAGCATCGGCCAGCGCCTCGGAGTCGTGCCGCCCATCGGGCGAGACTCCCTCTGCCAGTGTCCGCCGCACGGCGACGACGCCCGGCTTGGAGCCGCGCGGCGGAAGCACGCGCGGGGGCCCCGCGCCGAACGCGACCAGCCCCACGCTGCCGGCGCGGCGGACGCCGAGCCGCCCGAACACGTGGGCCGCTCCCTCAGCCACGTCCGCCTTCAGACGGTGCGCGGTGCCGAACGCCATCGACGCGGAGACGTCGAGCACGATCCATGTCGTGAGCGCGCGCTCCGGCACGTGCAGGCGAACGTGTGGGGTCCCGGTGCGAGCGGTCGCCGCCGCGTCGATGTGGCGCACGTCGTCGCCGATCTCATACGGCCGCAGCTGGGCCAGCTCGGTCCCGATGCCGACCCCAGCCGCGCGGCGATCGCCCGGAAGCGTTCGCGCGACCAGCCGGTTGACCGCGACGTCGAGTGCCTCGACAAGCGGCTCGGCGAGCGGGCCTGGCCCTTGGCGAGCGGCCGGAGGCGCCAGCAGCGTGTCCGTCACGCCGTCCTCACCACCCCAGAGGTGATGTCCGCGACGTCGTCGCGCATGAGTCGGTTGGCTCCCGGCTCGGTGACCGCGGCCAGGATCCGCTCGAGCAGCTCGTCAGCCGTCACCCCCTCGCTGAGCGCGTCGTAGGACAGCACAATGCGGTGTCGCAGCAGGTCGGGTGCGAGATCGCGGATGTCCTGGGGCTCGACATGACCGCGGCTACGCAGCAGCGCCAGCACGCGCGCGGCAGCGACCAGGCCGATCGGCCCGCGCGGACTGGCTCCGAACTCGATCAACCCGCTGATGTCCTCGAGCCCGTAGTTCGCCGGATGACGCGTCGCGTCCGCGAGCGCGACCGCGTAGCCGATCACGTCACGGTCCACCATGACCGTCCGTGCCACCTGGCTATGGCGGCGAAGATCCTCGAGCGACAGGCATTCCCTGACCTGGGCCGGATCGACCAGACTCCGGCCCACCACCGCCGCCTCCTCGCCGATGCTCGGGTAGTCGACGAGGATCTTCATCAGGAACCGATCGACCTGCGCCTCTGGCAAGGGATATGTCCCCTCGGACTCGATCGGGTTCTGCGTTGCCAACACGATGAACGGCAACGGCACGTTGTACGTCGTCCCGCCGATCGTCACCTGTTGCTCTTGCATGACCTCGAGCAGCGCCGACTGGACCTTGGCCGGCGCGCGGTTGATCTCGTCCGCGAGCAGGAAGTTGTGGAAGACGGGCCCCAGCTCCGTGTCGAAGGTCCCGGTATCGGGTCGCCACACGCGCGTGCCGACCAGGTCGGCCGGCACCAGGTCAGGTGTGAACTGGATGCGGCTGTACGAGCCGCCCAGAACCGCGGCCAGCGTCTTGACGGTCAGCGTCTTGGCCAGCCCGGGGACGCCCTCGAGCAGCACGTGACCGCCGGCGAGCAGGCTGACGAGCAGACGTTCGAGCATCGCGTCCTGCCCGACGATCACGCGCTTCATCTCGTACAGCGCCTCCTGCAGGCCATTTCGCGCCTCGGCGCGTAACTGGTTCCCGTGCTCGATGTCTGTCATCAGTCCTCCATTGTGTGTCATCTAGGCGAGCCGGCGAAACCAGTGCAGAGACAGGACGCTGCCGAACAGCAGCAGTACCAGCCCCCCGCCGGCGAAGCTCGCGGTGATCTCGTGTCTTACGTTTTTGTGGCCAAGCTGAGTGGCCAGATGTGCGTACACGGCGCTCAGCCCGCCGGTGTCAGCGGCGGTGAAGGCGCGGCCTTTGGAGTTGCCGGCGATCTCCGCGAGCTCCTGCCCGCTGACCGGCACCGGCGTGATCACCGTTTTGGAGCCGCGCTTGATCGGAATCGTCCCGTTCGGCGTGCCGAGCGAGATGGTGTAGATCGGGATGTGATCCGCCGCGGCCTGACGAGCCGCCGCGGCCGCGCTCGAACCGACGTTGGAAGCGCCGTCCGACAGCAGCACGATCGCACTCGGCGGTCGCTTACCACCCTGCGGCGGCAGGGTCGTGAGCGCGTGCAGAGCCGTTTGGATCGCATCGCCGATCGCGGTCCCGCCGCCGCCCGGTCGCAGCTGCGAGATGGCTGCGTGCGTGAGCGAGTGGTCGGTGGTGGGCGACTGGAGGATGGTCGGGTGACGCGCGAACTCGAGCACGCCGATCTTGACCGAGCCCGGTACGCGGGCGACGAAGCGCGCCGCTGCCTGCTGAGCGGCGCCGAGGCGCGAGGGCTTCACATCCGTCGCGGTCATCGAGCTCGAGACGTCGTTCGCGAGCATGATCGCGGCGCTGTTGATCGGTATGGCTACGGTCCGCTGCGGACGTGCGGCGGCGATGATCAACACCGCGATCGCGATCAGGAATACGAGCATCGGGGCGTGCCGACGCCAACCCGGCCGGCGCGGCGCCACCGACGGCCTGAGAGCGGGCCGGACGAAAGCCGCGGCGGCTCGCGCGCGCCGGCGTTGCTGGCTCGCGTACCACCGGATCAGCAGTGGGATCGCAAGCAGCCCGAGCAGTACGAGCGGCGCGGAAAACCTCACGGGGAGCCGGACGGCGGCGCCGCCATCGTGGCTTGCGTCGTGAACAGCGTGGAGCCCCGGCTGACCTCGATCGGAACCAGGTCGCCGGCGGCCAGACCGCTGATCGCGGGACGGATGTCGCCGGTGGCGTTGATTCGCTGATTGTTGACGGCGAGGATCACGTCCCCCGGTTCGAGGCCGGCGAAGTCGGCGGGACTTCCGGGCGCCACGGTCTCGACGACCACGACGCCCGGTGGCAAAGTCTGGACCTGCATTCCGAGCCAGTTGACCGGACCGGTTTGGGCGTTCGTCGGGCTCGCAGGGGAGCCTCCGGCCGGTGGGCTCGAGGGCGCGCCTCCGGCCGGCTGGTTCTGGGTGGGCTGGCCGGCGTTTCCGGAGGAGGAAAGCAATGCGCTTATGCCGTACGCGCCGGCTCCGAGGACCAGCGCCGCCGCGATTACGACTGGGATCACCGGTAGCCAGCGCGGCCGGTGGCGAGGAGGAGCTGGTCGGCTGGACGAGCGCGCGCTGGCAGTGCGCGGTCCGGGTTCGGTGGACGTTTGTTCCGCGGCCTGCCTGGGGGCGGCCCAGGAGGTAGGCGGTGAGACGCGGGGCGAGGGCACGGAGGTCGCCCTTAGCGTCGCGGGCGCAGTCGGCGCTTTTCCGTCCTGAGCGGGCGGGCGGCGTTCGGCGAGCTCGTCCGAGAGGGCCGCGGACTCCCGCTCCCAATCGCCTGACCACAGATGCTTGGGGGCACTCATAGCGCTTCCCGCAAGCTAGGTGGTGTTGGTGAGAAGTTCTTAAGAGGCGTGTTCACCCGACTCGAGAGCCTCCTCGATCGGGTCGTTACCGCCGTTGACGTACAAGATCCTGCGGATCGCCCGCGGCGTCTCGAGCAGCGCATCGAGCACGGCCGCGACGTCATCACGCGGAACCTCACCGCGGAAAGGGGCCGACTGAATGCGCACGCGTCCCGTGCCCGGCTTGTCGGTGAGGCGGCCGGGGCGGATGATCGTCCACTCGCGATCGCTCTCCTGCACCGCGGCATCGGCCTCCGCCTTCGCGCGCAGATAGGCGCTGAACACATCGTCACCGTCGGGTGGATTCTCGGCTCCCACGGAGCTGACGATCAAATACCGGCGCGCGTCAACGGAAGCCGAGGCGTGCAACAGCTTGATCGCCCCGTCGCGGTCCATGGTGACCTTCCGCGCCGCGCCGCTCCCGGGTCCGGCGCCCGCGGCGAACACCACAGCGTCCACGCCGGCGATCGCGGCGCCGATCTCCTCGACGCTCGCCTTCTCCAGGTCGCACATCACTGGGCCGGCGCCCTGTGCTTCGACGTCGGCGGCCTGGTCGGGATTACGAATCAGACCAGTGACTTGCTGGCCTTTGTCCGCGAGCCGCTTCGTGAGCCGCATCGCAATCTGGCCGTGGGCGCCGGCGATCGCAACCTGCATGGACCCAGGCTACCGCGCGGGGCATGCCGCCTGGCGGCGGCGACGAACGACCGAAGCCCGAACGCGCTCAGCGGGTCACGAGAATGACCACGAGCACAAGGAGAACGAGGATCATCCCGGCGCCGGCAAGCGGCCAGCGGTTTCGCCAGAACTCGGGCTTGGCCCGGTCTCGGGAGTAGCGGCCCTCGGGCGGCTCGCCGACCCAATCATCGTCGTCGTCGTAACCGGCCATGTCAATGCACGAAGTGGGGTCTCGCTCTCAGCTCCGAGCCGAGCAGAACACGCGTCAGCTCACGCGCCGGCGGTACCTCCGTCGCCGAGCGCCCGTGATCTGCCACGGACCGGGCATGAAGTCCAGGAGCATGTTCACGGCCCACACGATCAGCGTCGCCTCGACGAAGGTCCAGAACCCGTTGATGTGGAAGCCGCTGACGATCGCATTGGTGAGCACGAGCATCAGCAGAGAGACGAAGAACCAGGCGATGCCCAGGGTCAGGACCGCGAGCGGAAGTGTCACCAATCGCAGGATCGGCTTCAGGATCGTGTTGAGCACCCCGAACACTGCCGCGGCCTCGAGGAGGGCCCAGGCATTCGAGACGTGGACCCCGGCCAGGACACCCGTCACAACCGCCAGCACGAGCGCGTTCGTCAGCCAGGAGATGGCGAGCCGAACCAGCAGCCCTGGGTGCTGGTACCCGCTCTCCTGCTGATCCGAGCTCACGTCCTGGAGCGTACGGCAATCGCCGGCCGCTGCCAAGCGAATCGCTCCTCAGGCGGGCACGAGCGCGGTGACGAGCTCGCCGAGCCGCTGCGGAGCGTCCATCTGGACGAACGCTCGCGCCGTGTCGATCGTCTCCAGGCGCGCGTCCGGGAACAGAGCCGCGAGCCGCTCGGCGTCCGCGAACGGGAAGAAGCGGTCGCGCGTGCCCCAGACGATCAGAACCGGGCGCGCGAAGGCCGGGAGCCGCGCGGCCGCTGCCAGCGTATGCTCGGGCGAGATTCCGCGCAGCACCTTGCGGAGGTCTGCGCGGACCGCGGCGTTGCGGAGTGGCGACACCCAACCCTTGGCCGTCGCATCCGGAATCGGCTCGACCGTCAGCGGTGCGAGCGACATCGTCGCGCGCCGCATCGGCCGCAGCCGACCGAGGGTCGCAAGCGCGGCCAGTGCTCCCGGAACCCGGCTGAGCCCCTTGATCACGAGCTCGAACGCGGGCGGCGGGAAGTGCTCGAACGCGTCGCAGTTCGTGAGCACCAGGCGGCCGACCCGCTCGGGATGCGCGGCGACCAGGAGCTGACACAGCGCTCCGCCGGTGTCATTGCCGACGAGCGTCACATCCTGGAGCTCTAGCCGTTCGATGAATTCCGCGATCAACGTGGCGAGGCCCGGCGGGGAGAGGTCCGCAACACGGTTCATCGGCTGCTGATGCGAGCCGAGCGGAAGATCGGGAACGATGCAGCGCGCGTCCGGAGACACGCGGGGGAGCAATCTGTCCCACACGCTGCCGTTGACGAGGACGCCGTGGATCAGGACGATCGGCGGGCCGGCGCCCTGTTCGCGGTAGCGAATGATCCCTTGTGAAAGGCGTATCTCGGGCATATCGGGCTGTCTAACAAAGGTAGTGTTACGTGCAAGGTGTACGCATCTTCACATACAGACATGCGCCACCACCGTTTCGTCGCGACCGCAGGCTTCGTAATCGGGCGACAGCGAACTCAGTAGGCCTTCGCCGCGGCCAGGTAAGCGACCGCCATCCGCCGAACCGCGTTGTTCTGCTCAAACGCGTGCTCGAGCACGGCGAGGAAGCGCTCCTGCTCTGGCTCGGTGAGAGCGGCCGCGATCGCCTCGCGCAGTGTTGGCGCGTTCGGGTTGGGCGCGCCGTCGAGCAGTGCATCGAGGCTGACTGGGCGCATGATCGAGCCGGGCTCAATGTCGATGTGGCACTCGACGTGCACGGGCTCGAAACCTGCCCGCTCGGCGAGCCGCGCGAGGTCGCGGTCGTCGAAGCCCATCATCGCTGAGCAGAACGCCGTGTCCTCGAGCTCGTCGAACTTCGCTTTGACGCGAGCGGCCAGATCGACGACCCCTCGAACGTCGTAGCCCCAGAAGCGCTCCTCGGGCTCGGGGAACATGAGCCGGTTGATCGGCTCAAACAGCGACAGCCGACCTCCCGGCCGCAGCACGCGGTGAAACTCCTCAAACGCCTTGGCCTTGTGCTCGACGTAGATGAGCACCGAGCGGGTCGTGACGACGTCGACGCTCGTATCGGGGGTGCCAGCTAGGTCCTCTGCCGGTGCCGCGATGAACCGTGCGCGGGCGAGCGCCCCCTGCGAGCTGACTGCCTGCCGGCACTGCTCAAGTAGCGCCTCGGAGACGTCGGAGAAGATCACCGAGCCCTCGGAGCCGACGCGCTCGAGTGCCCCCAAGCCGATCAGGCCGTCGCCGGTCCCCACGTCGAGCAGCGTCGAACCATCGAGCGGTTCGCCCGCCTGCAACACTCGCTCGCGGACTTCGGCCAGATGGTCCAGCACGATCGCGAGCTGCTGCTGATCGCCGCCATGGCGCCGCTCGAGCAGCCATCGCGACCACTGGTCAGCCTTGACAGCCACGGCTGAAGTATGTCGGCCCATCGCTCCCGCTAGGAGAGGCACGTTTTCGGGGTGGTGCGCTGACCTCTTGAGCTCGCCGGCAATAACGTGACCCTATGAGAGGGTCGAGGCGGGTCGTGCAAAAACGTGACCCGACGGGCGCCGCGGAATTCATCCGCCGCCGGATCGCTTCCGCCCGCGAATAGCTCGCCGGAGTGCGGGTCCGCATCTGCCAGCGGGACGAAGCCGCCGCGGGGCTGGCGCTGTGGGCCGCGGGTGGGGCTGGGAACACACTTTGAAGAGGCGCAGTCCAAGCGACATCGGATAACGGCGTTCTCGCAGCGGCGAGATCCAAGGCGAGAGCGGGCCCGTGACTGCTGCGACCCTCAACGTGCCGGCCACGCCGGGCGGGCCGCTCCGGCGGCCGGGCGCCACTCCGGACACGGGCGTGGCCGTCAGCATCGTGCCTGATGGCGTTACGCGCGTGACGTGGATCTTCACCGGCGTCGGCTTCGGGACTCCGCGCCCCCAATGTGACCGTTCATCCGCAGGTCCGCGACAACGTCGCGGTAGCGGCGGTCATACCCGGGCAGGGACCGCTGACTCGCGTCACCTGGTATGGAGCGCGGGAAAGCTGATCGCCTCCGCCGGCGGCGGCGCGAAGACACGCCAGGAGCTGCAGACGACCAGCTCGTCACGCTCGGGTTTGAGGGCTCGGTTCTCAAACGGCCCGGGTCGCACTATCGCCCCGGTCGCCAGACCACCTGGCGCAAGTACAAGGCAAGCCACCTCGCTACCGCCAGACTGTGCGCCGTCCGGCGCGGACGTGACGGGCATACCCATGCAATCTCCGAGCTCGACGCCCGGCGTGTGACTATGCTCGGCAGCCCGCGGCTCAGCGCGCTGATCGGCCAGGAGGTCGAGCTCGCCTACTCGCGGGTAGATGCCGACGGCTCGCTGCGCGAGGTCCGGATCAGCGCGGTCGGTGTCTCCCACGCCTAAGCCTGGATCCACCGTACGACGGCGCGTTTGGGGGCTGAGGGGCGCTTTTTGGCGGCGGCGGCCGCGGTGGGGGTTGGGTTGTGGGGTGCGCGGTCGCGGACGTTTCCGCGGAGACGTTTTTTCGGTTGTTTGGAGCGTTTGAGGTGTTCTACCGGCGACCAACCAAGAGGATCGGGCGGGGAGGCCGGAGCGCAGTGCCATCGTGTTCGGATAGCCGCGGGGGGTCGTCGCGCGAATCATCGAACACGTCGTTTGAGAGTCTCCGTCCATGTGCGGTCGACCGTGGATGCGAGAAACCGCTAGTTCGGCAGCGGATCCGCGATTGAAACGGGCGCCCGGGACACTGCGGCTGGCCCGAGCGCGTTGACTAGTGTGAGCGGCTGAAGGTGGCGAGGAATTTCAGTAGCCGAGGCCAATCGGCCGCGAGCGCTTGTTGGTCGGCTTGGGGATCTGGATCGTTGAGGTGAGTCCATCCGGGTTCGTCGGGCACGAATGAGCCCACGATGTGGCCAGCGTTGGCGTAGCGGTAGAGGATGTGGGGGAATCCGTCGTGGGCGGCGTCGAGGTGGTCGATAATCGCCGTGGCGTACGCGCACGAGTTCCACGTCTGATCGTCGGTGCCGCAGGCGAGGAACATTGGTCCATGGATTCGCTCGACGGGGATGATCGCGGCGGGCTGGTCGGTGGGTTGGGGATTATCGAACTGGCGCGTGTACGGGATCGCGAGCCCGTGCAGGGTCCACGCGGGGCCGAGGCATCCTGGGTAGGAGCAGATCGCGGCGTCGCTTGGGGCCATCGCGATCACGGCGTGAACGAGCGCGGGGAAGAACGCGCCGGACAACAGCGCGGCCTCGCTGCCGCGCGAGACGCCCAGCACGGCAACGTGTGCAGGGTCCACCTGTGGCTGCCGGTCGAGCCATCTCAGCGCGCGCTCGAAGTACTCGAGCGGGATGTTTTGAAGCTCTTGGGGGAGCCCGGGCTCCTTGAAGTACGCGAGCGCGAGTACGGGATAGCCCTGGGCGGCAAGCAGGCCGGCCGCAAGTGTGCTCGGGATCCCGCCTTCGGACCCGCCGAGCAGCAGTATCGCCGGGTGCTGAACCGCCGCGGTCGGGTAGTCGAACTCACCGATCAGACCCGCCGTGCTCAACGATTCTCGCCGCCTTGTGAGCATTGTGTTGGAGAACCGGCGCAGGAAGGTAGTCGACGCGATCGTCTCGCCCCGAGCCTGAACACTCGCGATGAAATGGAACGGACGCGTACTGGTCCAGAAATACGCGTGCGCGGGCGCGGGGCCGGTCGGCCTCATCATCGCGATCAGCCCCGTGCCCCACGCGCCCGTGTAGGCGCCGGCGCGCGGAGCGTCGCGGCGCGTGTCGACCATACCTGAGCCATTGGCTGCGAACGTCGCTGCCGAGGTCCATCTCACGCCCCTTGCATCGGTCGAGGCCACGCTGAGCGAGACGATCTCGTGTGGACCGAGCCCCCTAGCGCTGACGTCGACCGGCTGGTCCTCGACCGACGCGGCCGGCAGAACCGAGAGTCGCACGCCGGCTACGTGTTCCTTTCCTGCGCCACCGCACCCCGCGACGAGCAGACACAGGATCCAAACCAGTCCGCCAACCCGTCGGCGGGAACCCATCACCGCGGCCATCTGCCCGTCCATGACTAAGACTGGGGCCGGGGACCGACGCCGTTGCGCCACAGGCGCTCAGCGCGACTGAGGCCGAGCCTCCGGCGCTTGCGGGCGCGCGCGACCCGGACGCCGATGTTCAGGCCGATGTCGACCACCAGGGTCAGGACCATCCACCAGTAGTAGTGAAAGCCGCGGTGGAGCGAGCCGAGCAGAACGAGCAGGGTGAAGGTGCCGATGAACACGCCGATGGCCGCGCAGACCTGCGCCAGGCCGGTGAGGTAGGGCGTCCCCTCGTAGTCGACGTACAGCTCCTCCCTGGCGTTGGTTTGCGAGCGCTCAGCGAGGTATTTCGACGGAGAGACCATGATCGACCTGTCCTTCTGTAACGATATAGAAACTAGTAAAGAATTCCCCACGTGAGCGCGTTCCAAACCTCAATCGACCCGCCGCGACCCCGTCCGTGAGCACCCGTCCGGCGCGCCCGACCCTCGCCCAGATCGCCGCCGAGCTCGGGGTCTCGGTGATGAGCGTCTCGAACGCCTACAACCGCCCCGACCAGCTGTCGGCCGCGCTGCGCGAGCGGATCCTGCAGAAGGCGCGGGAGCTCGGCTACCCCGGCCCCGACCCGCTGGCCCGAGGCCTCCGGCATGGTCGCGCCGGCGCGCTCGGCGTCCTCTACGACACGTGGCCGTCCTACGTGTTCGGGAGTCCGGGCGCCGTCGGTTTCCTGCAGGGGCTGAGCGACGCGACCGGGCGGGCGTTCATGGGGCTGCTGCTTGTGCCCACCCCGTGGCCCGCGCAGGGCAACCCGCTCGACGCCGCGCTGGCCGACGGCTTCGTGGTCTACTCGGTGTCCGACACCGACCCGCAGGTCCCAATGGCGCGCGCCCGACGCCCGGTGGTGATCGTCGACCAGCCCCGTCTGGAGGGCGTGGCGTTCGTCGGGATCGACGACGAACGAGCCGCCGCCGCGGCCGCCGGGCATCTGCTCGAGCTGGGCCATCGCCACATCGGGATCCTGAGCTTTGCGCTGGCGCGGGACGGCGTCGAGGGACCCGCCGGCCTCGAGCGCCAGCAGAGCGCCACCTATGCGGTGACCCGAGCGCGGCTGTCCGGCTACCGGACCGCGCTGACCGCCGCGGGCCTCGCCTGGGATGAGGTGGAGGTGTACGAATGCCACTTCCTGCGCCGGGCCGACCAGGCGGTCCGCCACCTTCTGGGACGCCGGCCACGGCCCACCGCGCTACTCGCGACCAGCGACGGACTCGCGCTCGCCGCGCTGCGGACGGCCGCGCAGGACGGCCTTCGCGCACCCGATCACCTGTCGGTGGTCGGCTTCGACGACACGCCCAGGGCGCACACCGCGACCCCCTCCCTGACCACGGTGCGCCAGCCGCACGTCCAGAAGGGAAAGCGCGCCGGCGAGTTGCTACTCGGCGCGCTGCGGGGCGAGGCCACACCGCCGCCCGAGTGGCTGCCGACCGAGCTGATCGTCCGCGACTCGACCGGGCCGGCGCCGCGAGCCAGCGCCAACAGGCGCAGGTAGGACCCCTTTGACGTCGAGCAGGGGCTCAATGCGGTCACCTTATGCCTGACTAAAACGTGAAGCTCTAGGAGTAGGTAGCCCGACGGGCGAATTTAGGAGGTGGTCAAGGGCGGCGGGGTAGCAGGCGCGGTGAACGTTCCCGTCTGCCCTGCCGGATTGGCGAGGAAGCCGAGCACGTGCGGCCAGAGACGGGCGTCGGCGTTGACGTTGGCGAGCGGGGTCTCGCCCCGGGGCGGCCGCAAGTGGCCATGCTTGTCTTGGGGCATTTTCGTGACTCATTGGCCAGGTCAGGGCGTCTCGATGCCGCGCTCAGCAGCCGCACGCGAGAGCCGGTCGTCGCGGGTGGCAAGCGCATACGCGCGCGCGGTCACGGCCGCGTGCAGGACGCAACAGTCGGGCATTCGCAGCCCGGTCTCGGCGCGCAAGCGCGCGAGCTGCGCGGCGGCGCCGCGTTCGACTGGCACTTCCGTGATCTTCAGGGCGGAGAGGGCGTCCAGCTGCTCGTCGAGCCTCCCCACGCGAGCGGCGCCGACGAGGACCTCGGCGAGCGTGATCGTGCTGGCAACGAGCTCGTCGGCTTCGGCGAGGATCGTCTCGGCAGCCTCCGTGTGCGGGTCGGTGTCGTCGAGGTGCGCGAGAAGGATGCTCGCGTCGAGGACCGTCAGGCCGGCCACTCGTCCCGCAGCCGCTCGAGGTAGCCGGGGCCGTAGACGCCACGGAACTGGCCGTGGGTGCGTTTGATCGCGGCCTGCCGACGCCGGCGCTCGCTCTCGCGCTCTTCGCTGATGGCGTGATGGCCGGCCTCGACCAGCCGTAAGAGCAATCGGGACCGCGAACGAGCATCCTCGGGCCAGCGACGAGCGGCCTCGTTCAGGGCGGCAGCGAGCTCGTCCGTCTCGGTCAGCGTGTGGCGGGGTCTGGTCGTCGGCATCGCCCTGAGTGTAGCACCCATACACAAGTGCTGCACTTTGCGTCGTTGCAGGCGCACGGAAGCCGAGTACTACAAGGCGATCCGCAATCTCCACGGCTACGGTCTGACCCTGCGCTGGATCGCAAAGGCCGTGCGCCTCAGTCACCAGCATCAGATCACGAGCAACCCGCAGCGCACGCTCGAAAGGCAACGACGCAAAGCTCTGCCGTTCAAGAAGCCCGGAACACCGTGGTCATTTAGCGAGCAGACGGCGGCGGTGATCGAACGCGCTCACGTCGAGCGCTGCCAGCGCGGGCATCCCTACGTTGACGTGGAACATTTGGTTTGGGCGCTGCTTGCGGTAGGCGATCGGACGACCACGGGAGCGCTCGCGGCGCTCGGGGTCGACGGGGCCATGGTGCGCGCAGCGCTGACAAGACACCACCCGGACGCCGATCCAGTGCCGCCAACCGCCGCCCAGCTCATCGGCGCCAGCGCGCGCGTGGCAACGGAACTCGCGCGCCAGGAGGCGGACCGGCGCCACAGCAAACGGCTCGAACCCGAGCATCTCCTCGTCGGGCTTGCTCTCGTCGGCGACGTTTTGGACGACAGCTTCTTACGCGAGGCCGGGGCGACCGCAGACCGCGTCCGCGCAGAACTCTCGCGTTAGTCGGGACCGCTCGCTACGCGTCAAGACGTCGTGATAGTCACGAAAAGAGGGGCGGATTCAGCTGATCGGTGCACCACTTGAACATCCGGGTGGCTTGCTTGGCTGCCTGGCTAGTGAGGGTGGTCGGCACGGTGAAGCGTCATGGCCTGTGTGAGCGCGAGCGGGAGCGCGTGTGGGAGCTGTGGGGTGAGGGCATGTCGGTGCGGGAGGTGGCGCGCCGGCTCGGGGCGAGGCACGAGTATGTTTGGCGTTGTCTGACCTCGACGGGCGGTGTCCGGCCGGCGCGGAGGCGGCGGTCGGAGCGGTGCTTGTCAGAGGGCGAGCGCGAGGAGATCTCTCGGGGGCTGGCGCGTGGGGATGGCTTTCGAGCGATCGGCGCGGCGATCGGTCGCGCTGACAGCACGGTCTCGCGGGAGGTCGACCGTAACGGCGGCCGGGAGCGCTACCGCGCGCACGACGACGGCGCTGCCTGGGAGCGGGTTCGGCGACCGGAGCGCTGCAAGCTGTCTGCTCGCGGTTGCGCGCGGTCGTCGAGGACAAGCTTGCCTTGAAGTGGTCTCCGGGGCAGATCTCGGGGTGGTTGCGCCGGGCCTACCCTGATGATCCAGAGATGCAGGTCTCTCACGAGACGATCTACCTGTCGCTGTTCGTGCAGTCACGCGGCGCGGCCGGCCGGCGGAGCGAGGATCGCGCGGTGCCGGGCCGCTGGGAGGGCGATCTTCTGCTCGGCAAGCGCCCGACCGCGATCGCGACGTTGGTCGAGCGCGCGAGCCGCTACACGCAGTTGGTGGCGCTGCCCGAGGGCCATGAGGCCGAGCCGGTCCGCGCCGCGCTCGCGCAGAGCATCGCGTCGCTTCCGCGGCAGCTGTGGCGCTCGCTGACCTGGGATCAGGGCAAGGAGATGACCGAGCACGCCCGATTCACTGTCGATAGCGGCGTGCAGGTGTACTTCTGCGATCCCAACAGTGCTGGTCGACCCGGACCCGCCCGTGGTCCCCGCGCGAACTTCTCGCACAGCTCAGCCGAGCCGTCAGGGAACAGGTGGGTCGTTGTCAGGATCACCCGCAGGGTGCCATCTAGTCTGTCCGGCGGGCTTGGCGCGCCAACCGAATCATCCGAGGTCACTGGCCGACGATCGGCGCGGGATTCTTTGCCGGTCTGCGGTCGCGCTCCAAAGGCCAGGAAGCGCTTCAGCTGTCAGCAACCGCCCGTATGGCGACCCGACCATCCCCTCTACACTCCCAGTCGGATTAGGCGCGAAGGCGCCGGCGCTTCTCACCCGAGCAGCGCTTGAGCGGTATCCGGTAGCCGTTGGTCGGCGTCAAGCGCCCGGCGATGGTCCCCGAGCCGCGAGGCGGCGAGTGGGGCCAAGAGCCGAGCGCCCTTGCGCGGCCGCGCGCGCGGATCCCTACAGGAGCTATATCTAGGAGTTACCGACAGTATGAATGTCAAGCAGTTGGCGGGGGCGGCGGGCGCGGGGGCGGCAGGCGCGGGGCCCACGGGCCCAGGGCCCCCGGGCGCGGCGCCAGCGCCCCGCCCCCGGACCAAGGCGGGGCAGCGTGAGGCGACGACCGCAGCACTGATCGATGCCGCTCGCGAGCTGTTCGCGGCCCACGGGTACGCCGCCGTCGGCACCGAGGAGATAGTCAGGCGCGCCGGCGTCACGCGCGGCGCGCTGTATCACCACTTCCGCGGCGGCAAGGAGGAGCTGTTCCGCGCGGTCCTGGTCCAGCTCAGCGCCGAGACGGTCCAGCGTGTCGCGCAAGCGGCGATCGCGACCGAGGATCCGTGGGAAGCATTGGTTGTCGGCTCCGAGGCTTTCCTCGACGCCTGCGCAACTTCTGACGTCCAGCGGATCATGCTCATCGACGGCCCCTCGGTGCTCGGTTGGGACCACTGGCGCGCGATCGACGCCGACTACGGATTCGGGCTCCTGGAGACGGCGGTGCAACGGGCGATCGACGCTGGGCGACTCCTGCCCGCCTCGGCCAATGCGGTAGCCCATGTGCTCGCCGGCGCCCTCGACGAGGCGGCGATGGTCGTCGCGCGGGCCGACGACCCGAGCGCCGCCCGCCAGGAGATGGGTCGCACCGTGCGGCGGCTGCTCGAGGGGCTCCGAGGTCCGGCTCCGTAGACACCGCACTGGTCGGCGAGTGCTTGGGCATCGCCCGCCGGGACAGGACGGCACCACTCGATCGGGCCGTCGCTGTCCTCGCTGACCTCGGCCCAATAATGCAGGACGCCGCGCCGGCGCTCCCTTGGATCTGTGGCAGCTGGTGGCGGCGCAGCACCCCGATGAACTCCTTGCCAAGCGCCCATGCCTCCTTCTCACCGACGATGTTGCCCTTCAGGCACAGCAGGCTCCGAGCGGGGACATCCCTGGTGTTGACCTCGTACACGACCGATCCCTTTCCACTTAAACGGTCGATGAGGTAGGTGGCGAGCGCTCGCCGAGCTGAGTGCCCAATCTCGGCTGCCGCCCACAGGGCACGGAGGCGCTGGGCGGCGGCCGCGGGCTCGAGGACGATGATCGCCTTGATCTCGGCTAGCGGCACCTGCAGCTGACGCAGCGCGGCGATCAAACGCGCTCGCTCAAGTTGCGCGATCTCATAGAAGCGATAGCCGGAGCCCTCATCCACGCGCGCCGGGGGCAACAGGCCGAGCTCGTCATAGAGCCGGAGCGCTTTTGGCGACAGTTGCGAGCGCCGGGCGAACTCCCCGATGCTCATCTGCTCCACGCGTTGGCTCCTCATCGGCATGACAGTGCTCGACAAGTGTGTGCCCTTCCCCAGGGTGAAGGTCAAGCCGGCCGGTGCTGCTCGCACGCGCCACCGGCATCGCTCTCAGCTCGTCCCACGGGACCGTCGCCCAGGCTGCTCCAGACCTGTGGCATGGCACGGATTTCGAGTTCGCGTACGAGCATTTGCGCGGCCATGCCGACGCCTTCGGTAAAGGTGGGAAACGCGAACTGAAACTCGGCGACGTCTTCGATGCGCATCCCGGCCGCCATGCATGCGGCGACCATTTGGACTACTTCGGCCGCATATTCGCCGAGCACGTGGGCGCCGACGATCTCCCGTCGACCGCGCTCGACGATCAGCTTGCAAAAGCCTTCCGGTTGGTTGTCAGCGACGGGCCGCAGGAGATCCTCGTAGCGGGCGATGGCCACCGCGCAGTCGTGGCGGGCGCGCGCTTGAATCTCCGTGAGCCCGACGCTGCCGTATTCGGGATCGGTGAAGCTTCCGGCCGGGACCACATCGCGGACGACCGTCCGACGCGGCCCCAGTACCGCGTTCTCGGCCGCCACGCGGCCCTCGAGGCGGGCGCTGGAGACAAGCAGGCTGTGCCCGTCCACGTCGCCTGCGGCGAAGATGTGTGGCTGGCTTGTCCGTAGGTGGTCGTCCACGGTCACGTAGCCACGCTCGACCGAGACGCCGGCCGCGCCAGGATCGATACGGTCGGCGTTGCCGGGCCAGCCCACGGCGAAGAACGCCGCATCGACCTCGACCTCCATGACTCGGCTGTCCTCGGCGATACGGTGGTACGCGCGCAAACCCTGACCGTGCGACTCGAGTTGCTCGACCGTCGCGCTCGTGACGACCTCGATGCCGCGCACCCGGAAGGCACGCTCAAGCTCGACTGAGACGGCCTCGTCGGCGCCCGGCACGATCCGCGGCGCGCGCTCGAGCAGCCACACCCGACAGTCGAAGTCAGCCAGGATCGACGCGAGCTGGCAACCGGTGTCGGCCGCCCCGATGACGCATACCCGGGCGGGCAGGGCGCGCAGCCTCCGCACGTCCTCGTAGGTCAGGGCCAGTTCCCCGCCCGGGATCGGGAGCCGGCCCGCTCGCCCCCCGACGGCGATGATCGTCCGGTCCGCGGTCCAGGTGCGGCCGTTCGCAGCCTGGGTCGTGCCCGCGTCGAGGAACCGCACGTCGCCGGTCTCTTCCACCACGTCCACGCCCATGGCGCGAATGTGATCCGCCATGTGCTTGCGATCGTGGGCGTATCTGCTCACTCGCTCCGCGTTGGCGAGGGTCGCGGCTAGGTCCACCTGGGGCTTCGGACCCCGGAGACCGAACGCCTCCCAGGAGCCCCAGTCCCTCACCAGGCGCGCCGCACGCGCCAGTGTCCGCACGGGCGCCGGCCCCTCGTTGAGGCTCGTCCCGCCAACCTGCTGTCGCTCCACGAGCGTGACCTCGGCCCCCAGTTCGGCGGCTTGTAGCGCGGCGGTCACCCCAGCGGGACCGCCCCCGAGGACGAGGACGCGCATCGGTCGACTCAATTGCGCCTACCAATTGGCCATAGACGCCGTGATGATATGGCGCAGGTCGTCCTTGCGGACCTCCCTGGGAGCGACCGCCAAGAGTCGCTGCTGCTTCATCGCACCGGCCACGAGCGCCGGGATGTCGTCCTCGGCGTAGCCGAGCACGGCCACTCCACTTGGCGCTTCGACGTCCTTCATGAGCCGGCGCAGGACGTCCGGCAGCGAATCGGGACCGGGGTCGCCGATCGGTTCGCCGGCCAGCCACTCGGCGACTTGGTGATGGCGCTCGGGCAGCGCGTCGTAGGTGAAGCGGAACGCCGCTGGCGCCGTGACAATCACCGAGTGCCCATGAGGGATGAAGGGGTGGTCGTCGGGATAGCCGGGGGGCTGGTACTCGTGCTTGACCGAGGCGATCGGGTACGCGCAGGAGTGCGGGATGTGCACGCCGGCCGAGCCGAAGCCGACGCCGGCCATGGTCGCGGCGAGCATCATGAAGCCGCGAGCCTCGACGTCCTCCCCGTCAGCCACCGCGCGGCGCAGATAGCGACCGCCGAACTCGAGCGCCTTTGCCGACCACACGTCGGCGATCGGATTGGACCCCTGGTAGGGCGGTCGGTCGTCGGGTGACTTGGGGCGCGGACGCGCGCCAAACGGCTTGGACAAAAATGACTCCGCGGCGTGGCAGACCACGTCGAGGCCGGTCGACGAGGTCACCTCCGCGGGAAGCGAGCGGGTCAGATCGGGGTCGACGATCGCCTGCGTCGGACGGAGGTAGCGGTGCGAGATGCCGGTCTTGACCTTGCTGTTCGGAAGGTCGAGCACGGCCACCGTGGTGGCCTCCGAGCCGGTTCCGGAAGTGGTCGGGATCGCGAGGTGCGGCTTGAGCGCTGAGGGCGGCTTCTTCCCCTCGCCAATCGGCGGGTTGACGTACTCCATCACCGGGGCGGGATGGGTCGAGATCAGGTTGGCTACCTTGGCGGTGTCTATGCTTGAGCCGCCTCCGATCGACACGAAGCCGTCCACGTTGTTCTCCAGGGCGAAGTCCGCCGCGTCCTGCATGGAGTCGATCGTCGGCTCGACGCGCGCGCCGTCGTAGAGGACGACCGCAATGCCTTCCGCCTCGATCAGTCGCGCGATGCGCTCGGGATGGCCCAGCGCGGCGACGCCGGGATCGGTCACCAGCATCGCTCGCTTGACCCCTAGCCGCGCGAGCTCCCACCCTGCGTCGGCCGAGGACGCGGTGCCGAACTTCACCGGCGTGGCCTCCATCGTGAAGATCGTCTCGTGCTCGGAAGGCATCTCTGTACCTACTCTTCCCTCCCCGGGCAACGATTTACCCGTCACGTACCTCGAGGAAGCCCGAACCGACCTCGTCGCCGCCGGTCACGTACCGGCTCATCACGCCAAGGGGGCACCGACGCGGTCCTTCAGGGCATTCATCACGTCCGTGGCCTCGAGGACCAACTGTCGGCGATCGAGCCCGATCAGCTCGTGATCCCGTTTGCGCGGCGCGCCGTCGATGAACACGGTGTCGACGTTGGCGGGCTGGGCGCACAGCACCACTTGACCGTCGGGGACGTTGAGGGGAGCCATGTTGAGATCGGTGGCCCGCAGTAGGATCACGTCGGCCAGCGCACCCTTGCGCAGGACGCCCGTCGCCTGGCCCAATCCCAGATAGGCGGCGCCGGCCGCTGTGGCCTGGTGCAGCACTTCGGCCGGCTGGAACGCTGACCCGTCGTCGGCCTTGGCGCGCTCGATGCCGAGCGTGACGCGCATCGCCGCGAACATGTCGGAGTTGTCGCTGGCGCCCATCGTGTCCATCGACAGTGCGACGGCGACGCCGGCGCGGGTCATCGCGAGCACGGGCGGCAGGCCCATGCCGCAGCGCAGATTGGAAAGGATCGAGATCGACACGTGGGTGCCCGACTCGGCCAGCCACCCGATTTCTTCTTCGTTGACGCGAATGCAGTGGACCAGCTGGAGGTCGGGCCCCAGGGCATCGTTCTCCCGATAGATCTGGATCGCTCGTTGCTCCTCGACGTCGTGCGGGGTCATCATGGAGTGCGCGGTGATCGGCAGGCCGTGCCCACGCGCGAACGCGAACTCCGCCCTCCACACTTCCTCGCGGGAGAACTCCACGCCCCTAGCCGCGATGCCGAGGTCAAAGCGCCCGGGTCTCGAGAACTCCTCATCGCGCAACCGCAGGATGTCCTCGAAGTCGATCGTCTCGGTGCCGACCGCGAAGGATCGGGGAGACTCCGGATCGGCGGAGGGCCCATACGAAAATCGCCCCCGCATCCCGGATTCCCGCAGCGCCTGAAGGGAGGCCCGGGCGTGCTGCGGGGTTTGGATGTTGTGCTCCCAGGCGTGGACCGCGGTGATGCCGCTGTCGACTGCCTCAGCCATCCCAAAGCGGACGCTCGTGTAATTGTCGTCGGGCGTGAACGCCGCTCCGTAGGTGAATACGTTGGTCGCGAAGTACGCGCTGAGGTCGCCGTAGCACGCGCCGCCACGGAGAATCGAGCCCCAGCAGTGCCGATGCGTATCGATCAGACCCGGCATCGCGATCATGCCGGTCGCGTCGATGACCTCGGCGCCCTCGCTCGACAGTCCAGAGCCGATATCGGAAATGTGGTGACCGTCGATCCGCAGATCGCCGGTCACGAGTTCACCACTGTCACCGTCCAGCGTCAGCAGATGAGCTCCGCGAATCAGATAAGAAGCCATGACCAGAGCGAATTGGACCACGCGCGCGAACGCCTGCGCAACGCGAGGGTATCGGCCAGAGCGAATTGCAAGCGCTGCTGCGTCGCAGGACCTGGGCCGCGGCCACCGAAGAAATGGGGCGCAGCGCTCCGGGGTGTTGGTGTTGAGGTCAGAGGGTTATCAGCGCGATCGATCCGCAGAGAAGATGGGTCTCGCCCGACCGGGCTCGTGCTGACCGGCTCGCCGCTGAGCCCTCGACGTCCCGCTGGGCCCGGATCCTGGCGGTCACCGCGATCCTCACCACTGCCAGCGCGGTGCTCACCGTCGTGCTCGCCGTCGGCCAACCGGTCGCCAGTGCCTCACGGTCGGGTCCACGTCCCCCGGGGGGTCAGGGCCGTGCACGGACGCTCTCGCGGCACGCGGCTGGTCGCGAATTCGCCAAGCATCCGGACCGGGGGTCGGCGGGTGGCTCGCCCAACCAGAGCCTGCCGTTTCCTCCAAACCCGCGCGATCGCTCGCCGGGCCGCGGCGAGGTTCCCTCGCTGTACGCCGACGGATACCCCTGCTCGACGGCCTGCCGACCCTATGGTGCCGAGATCGGCTGGCCGCTGGCACCGTTTCATCGCCAGCACCCTCTGCGGGCCGGGCTCAACGAGCTTCGCCCGGGTTCGCTTCACGTCGGCGTCGACATCCAGGCGCGCGACGGACAGGCCGTGTACGCGGTCCAGCCGGGAATCGCGCGCGTGATTGCCGCTTCCGGGCCGAACGCCCGCATTCAGATCGGGAACTACATCTACTGGCACATCACCCCCGCGGTGCGGACGGGAGAGGCTGTCACGGCGTTCGCGACGGTGATCGGGCGCGTGATGAATGGCTATGGACACATAGCTTTCTCCGAGGTCGACTATCGCGGCGACTACCTCAATCCGCTCCGACCGGGAGGAACGGTGCTCGAGCCTTACGGCAACCATGCTCGGCCGGTTATCGGCAGCCCAGCGATCGCGGCAGACGGTCAAGTGATCGTCGCCGCCTACAGTCCACAGACCTTTGTGCGACGCACCAGTTACGTGACGCCCGTGCTCGCGCCGGCGGGGATGGCATACCGGCTGTACAACTCCATGGGGACGGCGGTGACCCCTCTGGAATGGACGTTCCGTGGCACGCACCTACTGTCCTGGTCAGAGCGCTCGCTGATCTACGCCCCGGGCGCGCACGCTCCTGGCTACGCCTGCTTCGCGACCCGCTCGAGCTGCGTGCCCCGCTGGATCTTCCGGATCGCCGGCGGATTGGCGCCAGCGCTGCCACCTACGCTGCCGGCTGGCCGCTACCACCTGACAATCTACGCTTGGGACTGGGCCGACAACACGACCGCGCTTGATACCAGCGTGACGCTGGGGCTGGGCGGCTGGAAGCCCGCCGGCCGTTTTCCACCCGCACTGCTCGTGAGCGCTCCCTAGGGGACCCGGCGACGCAACCGGCGGTTAGCGCCAACTCCGCCGCCATGCTCCGCCAACACCAGAGCGAGCTCGTCTCGCATCTGCCGTTCCTCCTCGTTCGAGGCGCAGGTAAAGCTCGTGTACTCACCGCACTGCGGGCACAAACCGAGGTCACCGGAAAACGAATAGACGAAGCCGCAAAAGCAAGCGACATTGGTCATGGTCATCACCGCCTGTTAGCGTGGTTGCACTGTCTGAAGAGCCTTACGGAGCTCCTGGGCGACCGGTTCGCGGCCGGGCTCAATATCGCGCTGAGCGAGGGCCGAAGTTCTGGCGGGTGTGACTCTCTATAGGGAGTAAGAGATGAACTCCAGGAGGCTCCCGTCTGGGTCTCGGAAGTAAACGCTGGCGCCCTGGCCCTGGGCGCCGTGGCGAATCAGCGGCCCTTCCTCCACCTCGACGTCGTGCCGCTCGAGGTGAGCGGCGGCGTGTTCGATCGGGCCAGGCCACACAAAGCAGAGATCGCTGTTGCCAGGAGCCACCGGGACGCGAGCGAGCGGATGCGCCTTCACTCCAGGCCCGTGGACGTTCAGCTGTTCGCTGCCGAACCGGTACGCCCAGGTTCCGCCGCCACGATCGACCAGCTCGGCGCCGAGCACCTCCGCGTAGAAGTGATTCGAGCGCTCCCAGTCTGAGACGTGGATGACGCAGTGATCGAGCTTTACGGTGGTGTTGGGCATTCGTCACTCGCCTTCGGTTGGATGGTCACAGTCGGCGCACGCGCGACGATATAGGTCGGGTGCCACAGATAGGTTCGACAGCGACCGCCACCAGGGACGTTCGACGACTGGATGAAGACTTAAGTTGCCGCTGCTCTTACGGCACCAAGCGCGACGGCCGCGCGCTCGTATCTCTCCTCGATCTGTCGCGCCAGGTCTGCCACGCCGTCAAGCTCTCCGGCCCGGGCGCGTTCTTCCAGCGTCTGGCAGAGGTCGGCGAGGTCGGCGGCGCCGAACGTGCGGGCATTCGACTTCAGGGTGTGCGCGGCACGCCGCACCTCCTCGGCGTCGTCCGCTGCGAGTTCTCCCACCAGCCGAGGCGCGTTCTCGAGGAAGGCATCGATGAGCTGACGCATCAACGAAGCATCTCCAGCCGTCTCGCGCAGCTGCGCAAGCGCCGCGGGGTCGAGACCGCCGCCCTCCCCGGTGGCAGGATCGGAGGCGTCGAGTGCTTTCGCGTCGAGGAGGTCGCGGTCACCGTCGCCGGCGGCCGGGGCGGAGCGGGCGAGCGCTGCGGCCAATTCCTCAGTGCGAATTGGCTTGCTCAGATAGTCGTCCATTCCAGCCTCCAGGCACTGCTCGCGGTCACCCTGCAGCGCGTTCGCGGTCATAGCGATGATCCACGGCCGCTGGTCGCGCCATTCCTCGTGGATCCGCCGCGAAGTCTCGAGGCCGTCCAGCTCAGGCATCTCGACGTCCATGAGCACGATGTCGTAATGACGCTCGCGCAAGGCCGCGATCGCCTCGACACCGTTGCCGGCGACGTCCGCGCGCAAACCGAGCTTCTCCAGCAGAAGCAGCGCCAGCCGCTGGTTGACCGCATTGTCCTCCGCCAGCAGGATATGGAGCTCGGATGGCGCGGAGATCGGCTCCTCGCGTGCGGTCCGCCCTTCAGCCACGGTGCCACCGACTGCCTTCGTGAGCGTGTCATAGAGTTGCGAGGCCTTGATCGGCTTCGTCAGGAAGGCGGCGAACTCGCCGACCACGTCGTCGTCGCGTGGGCGGACACCGAGCGAGCTGAGCATGACGAGCGGCAGCTGCTGGGCGTCGCGATACCGGCGTAGCTCGCGTGCGAGCGCCAGGCCGCCCAGCTCCGGCATCTGCATGTCGAGCACCGCAACGTCGAACGGATCGCCACGGCGGATCCACTCGAGTGCCTCCTCGGGTGACCCCGTATCGCGTGGGATCATCCCCCAGCTGGTCGCCTGCCGGCGGATGACCTCACGGTTCGTCGCGTTGTCGTCAACCGCGAGCAGACGCTTGCCCCGCAGGTCGGCGCGCTGCATCGCATCGCTGAGCTCGGCAGCATCCGTCGCCTCGGCGGCGATCGTGAACCGGAACGTCGTCCCCACCCCAACCTCGCTCTCCACCGAGATCTCGCCACCCATCAGCTCGACCAGGCGCTTCGAGATGGCGAGGCCGAGCCCCGTGCCCCCGTAACGCCGGGACGTCGAGGCGTCCACCTGTGAGAACGACTTGAACAGCCGGTCCATCCGATCGGCCGGTATGCCGATGCCCGTATCGCGGGCTGCAAACGCGAGCCAGCCGACTCCGTCCTTCGGGGGGGCTGGCTCGACCGAGAGCACGACTTCCCCCTCGTGGGTGAACTTGATCGCATTCGTGAACAGGTTGACGAGGATCTGCCGTAGCCGCAGGGAATCTCCCACCACCGCCTCCGGGGTTTCCGGGTCAACGAGGGCTGCCAGCTCGATGCCCTTCTTCGCCGCGTCGGGGGCGACGATGTCGAGCGCCCTCTCCACGCACTCGCGAACGAGGAACGGACGGTGCTCGAGCTCCAGCCCTCCGGCCTCGATCTTGGAGAAGTCCAGGATGTTGTTGATGATCCCGAGCAGCGACTCGCCGCTCGACTCGACCACCTGGGCGAACCCGCGCTGCTCAGAGGTGAGGTCGGTGGTGAGCAGGAGCTCGCTCATGCCGATGATGGCGTTCATCGGCGTGCGCAGCTCGTGGCTCATCGTGGCCAAAAATGCGCTCTTCGCCTCCGTCGCCGCCTCGGCGACCTCCTTCTGGTGCTCGAGCTCGCGGCTCTTCTCGTCCAGCTGCTCGACCGTAGACCGAAGCTCATCGTTCATCAGGTTCACGTTGACGGCAAGCTCGCCGAGCTCGTCCCGGTTGTCGACCTCGACGTGGTCGGAGAAGTCGCCGGAGGCGATCCTGGCGAGCCGCGAGCGGATTCGCTGGATCGGACCGGCCACGGACCATGAAAGGAGAAGCCCGAGCAGAAGGGCGAGAAATACGCCACCGGCCGCGACGCCGATGACGAGGTTGCGCCGGCCCGCATACGAGCGCCGGTTCTGGACAACGAGCGCGTCCGCCTCGCGGTTCGTCTTGCCGGCGAGCAAGCCGGCGGCGACACTGACCGCATCGGCCAGTCTGGCGGCCCGCCGGTAGGTAGTGACCGAGCGGCCACCTGAGCGCTCGATGGGCGCCAGGTCCAGGTTCAGCTCCCGGTACTCCCGTTGCATCATGGCGAAGGTGGCTGCCTCGTCAGGCGCCGGCTTGAAGGCAAGGCTGATCGCGCTGCCCAGACCCCCGAACGTGGTCCTGACCGTTCTGTCGATCGGGCATCCGTTCGAGCCCGATATCACCTGACCCGACGTCCCCGCAGCGCAGGGTGCGATGAGCTCCCCAAAAGCGCTGGCCTGCATCTCGAGGTTCTGGTACGCCGCCGATCGCGTCTGCAACGCCCTGATGCTCTGCGCTCGCGAGTTTGCCTGGCCGAGGACGCGAAGGCCAAGCAGCGCGACGACGACGAGCAGCGTGACAACGACGAGAAACGCGACCAGCAGCTTCGTCCGAAGCTTTGCGGGCAAGCGGGCCACGGCGCGAACGAGGGGATTTTCGGCGCCCCATTTGATTCGACCCCCCGCCGGGTATCGATCTGCGCGGCTCAATTCATCTCCAAATGGAGTCCCATTTATTTTCGCACAGCAAACGGCCAGCCAAACGATGTCAAGCCCCAGTGGTGCAGGTTGGATTCGGGCGCCCCGCGCGGTCAACGAGTACGCTGCAACGGGCGTGCGACGTCGAGCAGGAGGAGTGAAATGAGGGCGGAATCCGCGTCGGTACTGGTGACCGACGATGATCCCGTACACCGCACGCTTCTGTCGACATTAGTGCAGCGGGAGGGGCATTCCGTAACCCAGGCCGAGGACGGCAGGGAGGCATGCGAGATACTGGACACCCAGCCGATCGACCTCGTGCTCTGCGACATCGAGATGCCCGAGGTCGACGGCTACGGCGTGCTCGAGCGCATTCGCCAGGACCCGCGGCTGACCGGGTTGCCGGTGATCATGATCTCCGGGCTCGACGACATCGACAGCGTGGTGCGCTGCATCGAGCTCGGGGCCGACGACTACATACCGAAACCGGCCAACCGCACGCTGTTGCGCGCCCGCATCAACGCGTCCTTGGGTCGGAAGCGCCTGCAGGACCTCGAGCGCGAACGGGTCCGCAACCTGTTCGCGCGATTCGTCCCCGAGGCCGTGGTCGACCAGGTCCTCGCGGACGCCGGCGAGAACCTCCGGCTCGGCGGTGAGCGCCGGATCGCGACGGTGTTGTTCAGCGATCTCCGTGACTTCACCACGTGGGCGGAATCACATTCCCCCGATGAGGTGATCGATGTCCTGAACCGCTACCTGAGCGCGATGAGCGACGTCCTCCTCGATCATGGCGGGACGCTCGTCTCCTACATGGGCGATGGAATCATGGCGGTCTTCGGCGCCCCGGTAGAGCACAAGCACCACGCGGACCTGGCGGTCGCCGCGGCGCAGTCGATGGTGCTCGACGCACTGCGCGAGTTCAACGACTGGATTCGGGGGGAGGGCCTTGGCGACGGGTTTCGGATGGGCATCGGCATCAACACGGGCCCCGTGATGTCTGGGACTGTCGGCTCGGAGCGGCGGCTGGAGTACGCGGCCGTGGGAGACACCACCAACACAGCAGCGCGGCTGGAGCAGATGACCAAGGAAACCGCTCACACGGTCTTCCTCTCGGATTCGACCCGGTCCGCGCTGGGACGCGTTCCGGGAGATCTCGTGCACGTCGGCGACGTCACCCCGAAGGGCAGGCAGGCACCCGTTGCCGTCTGGGCGTTGGTGGCGAGCGAGGGTGTCGCCAGCGCAGGGTTGAAACGAAGCCTGTAACGAGGAGCGGAAGCCTGTAACGAGGAGCGCCGCTGCCCCGGTCGCCTGCGGCCCCACCCCCCAGATGTACGGGATTACCGTCCCGAGGGTTGGGATCTGCAGGTGGCCTGGAACGCTGAAGCTGATGGCAAACCCCCGGCGACTGTCGGCGCTCGACGCCTCGTTCCTGCGGCTGGAATCCGCCGAGGCGCATATGCACGTGGGCTGGAGCGGCATCTTCAGCGTGCCGCCCGGCCACGACCGCCCGACGCTCGAGGGCCTGAGAGACCGGGTTGCAAACAGGGTGGATCAGCTCGGCTGGTGCCGCTGGCGCCTCCAGCGCGCCCCGCTCGGCCTGTCCGAGCCCCGCTGGGTCGACGACGACCAGTTCGACCTCCTCAACCACGTGCGCGCGCTCAGCGAGCCGGACGACCCCGTGACCGAAGAGCGCTTTGCGCACCTGCGGGACGAGCTCCTCACAACGCCGCTCGACCAAACGCGCCCGCCCTGGGAGATCTGCCTGATCCCGCGTCTGGCGGACGGACGGTTCGCGCTCGCCGGCAAGATCCACCACTCGCTGGTCGACGGGATCGCGGCGTTGCAGATCGTCAATCTGGTGATCGACGAGGCACCGGAAGGCACCGGCAGCGGCCCGGAGGCCCTTCCCGCCAGCGCCGGCGTAAGCACCCTGGGCTGGGCGGTTGGCGAGCTTGCGCATGCGGCTCGCTCGGGGCTCGGCCTGATACGGGCGAGCGCCGGCGCCGCGACGCGCCCCCGCGCAACCGGCCGCACGGCGATCCGCGACATCGGACGGATCGTGTCTGTGGCCCGCACCGACATGCTGCCGAAGGCACCTCAGTCTCCGCTGAACCAGCCGATCGGCCCGCGCCGGACGTTGGTCGGCTATCACGCCTCGCGCGCACAGCTGCGCGCCGCGAGGAGCGCCAAGGGCGGCACGCTCAACGACATCGGCCTGACCCTCGTCGCCGGCGCGCTCAGAATCATCGAGCAGGCCCGCGCGGGCGAGCCGCCGCAGGAGCCGCTGAAGGCGATGGTGCCGGTCAGCATGCGCCGCCCGGACGAGGCCGGCCCGGGAAACCGGATCTCGATGGTGTTCATCCCGCTCCCGGTTCACCTCGCCTCGCCGACCGACCGCCTGCAAGCAGTGCGCGCGCATATGCAGGCGCTCAAGGCCAGCGACCGGGCCCGGGACACAGAGACCCTGTACGCCGCCGGCGGGCTGCTGCCCGCGCCGCTGCGCTCGCCGGTCGTCAAGGCGCTCTCCTCGCCGCGGGTGTTCAACGTGACGATCTCGCAATCGCCGGGTCCGCGCGGCGATGTCCACGTGCTTGGTAACCCGCTGGTCGAGGTGTACTCCGTGGTCCCGATCGCCGAGGGCCACACGCTCGCGATCGGGATGGTCCGCTACCGCCGGGAGCTGTTCATCGGCTGCTCCGCGGACCCGGTCGCACTCCCAGAGGTCCACGACCTCCCGGCACTGCTTGACGCCGAGCTCCACGCGCTCGCGCGCCAGGCGCCGCGAAAAGAAGCTCCGGAGGAGCACAGCGCCGATTCGCTCGTCCTCCCGGTCCACTAGACCGGGAGGACGATGTCAGACCATCACGGGCTCGCGGTCGGGTGCCTGCACGTGGTGCCCGTTGCCGGCGGCCAGCTGCTCGAGCGTCCGCCGCATACCGCGCTCGACGGCGCCGATGAGGTACGGACGCAGCTCCGAGGTCGGGATGATCCGCTCCACCGAGCCGACGTCGACTGCCCGCTCGATGCTGTGAATCGCATCGAACTCGGCGGCGAATTCCCCGAGCTTCTGCGAGCGGACCTCGGCCCACAGGGCCTCCCGCTCGGCGCGCAGGCGCTGGCGATCAGCATCGCCACAAGACGCGATCCGCTCGTCCAGCGACGAGATCCGCGGATCCGCCAGCGCCCGCCGCTCCACGTCCCGGGCGAACACCACGGCCGCCGCGGGCGCGCCCCCGATCACAGATGCGTACGCGCCCTCGAGAGCGCTCAGTTCGAGGTTCTCGTTCAGCGCTCGCGAGAAGACCACGAACGCCCCGCCGTGGAAGCGCGAGATCACGCAGAACGCGATCGGACCGTCGAAGTTGACCACGGCGCGTCCCATCTCCGCGCCGTACTCGAGCTGTAGCCGCCGCATCGACTCCGGAGAACCGTCGAATCCGGCGAGGTTCGCCAGCACGACCACGGGCCGGCTGCCCGAGGCGGCGTTGATCGCGCGCGCGATCTTCTTGGAGGCGAGCGGGAACAACGTGCCCGACGTCCACTTCTCGGGCCCGTCGGCCGGCACTGGTCCGTGGCGGGACACGGGACGGGATTCGATACCGAGCATCGCGACCGGCCATCCGCCGAGGTGCGCGTCCCACGTGACGGCCACCTCGGCCTCGCGCATCTGCTTCCAGCGCTCGAGCGGCGGATGGTCGTGATCGACCACGGCGTGCATCACCGCGCGAATGTCGAACGGCTTCTTCCGCCCGGGGTTGGTCGCCTCGGAGAAGATCTCACCGACCGTCTGCAAGCCGGACCCCGGCAACCGGTGCGGGGACGGGCTGACGTCGCGGTCCACCGGGTCGAGGGTGAGAGCACGGCGCGGGAAGCGCTCGCCGGGCGCAACGTACGAGTGCTCGTAGTAGCTGAGCAGGACCTCGCAGGCGCCCGCGATGTCGGTGGCCCGGTACTGGGCCTGACCGTTGGGTCCCATGATGCGCTCGTGGCCGCCGATGCCGAAGTTGTCCTCGGCGGACACGCCGCCCGAGTAGTCGAGCGCCTGCTTGCCCGTGAGGACCATCGCGCTCTCCGGCGTCATGATCAGGACTCCCTTGGTGTGCATGAGCATCGTGGCCTCGGCGTTCCAATAGGGCTGGGCGCCGACGTTGATGCCGCTGACCACGACGTTGATCTCGCCGCCGGCCTGGGTGAACCGCACGATCCGTCGGAGCACGGCCGCGACCCAGTCCATGTTCTCGGTCCCGGAGTCCATCGCGATCTTGGCGCCGGCCGACAGCGCGAACCACTCACACGGCACCCTCAGGCGCTCGGCGAGGTCGAGCGCGGCGATGATCCGGCGGCACTCGGCCTCCTCCAGCGACCCCAGCGACCGCGTGGGATCTCCGAGCAGGATGACGCGCAGCATCCCCTCCGGGTAGCGCGCGGTGCGGTTGCGCACGAGCCCAACGACGACGCCGGCCGTGTTGGCGGCAGGCGGTCGCGACACCGCCTCAAGGTGCCCGTCCGGGCCGAGGTCGTACTCAACGAAAGATCCTTGCGGAATCGAGGAGCCGGGCGTGGCGCGCGCCGGCGCCAGCAGCCTGACGATCTCCGCCGGGTGTACCAGGCCCCGCCGGCGCGCCGAGACAATTCGCTGGGCGCCGTCATCCAGGGGCTGAAGCGGCTGAGTCGGCAGGGGGTCGATCTCGGTTACCACGCCCCGGCCGGCGGGGTTGAAGAACCGCAGCACGACCTCGCGGCCTGACCCCTCCACGCCGGCCGCGACGCGAACCCGTATCAGCACCATCTCGAGTCCGAGCCCGGCCGACATCCGCGCCATCCGCATGATCACCGGCCGCGCCTCGTCGGGCTCGAACTCCATCGGCGGCCAGGCGTAGAGCATCACCCGGTTCCAGTGCAGGCGCTCGCGCGAGAGCCGGCGCGATTGGAACGCGCGGATCGCCTCGAAGGCCTGACGCGCGACCATCTCCAGCGCCGGCAGGGCCACGATGCGCCCCTGCTCGTCGCGCACCGCGGTCAGGTCGCGCACCTCGGCGACCGCGACCAGGCGCTCGTCGTGTGCGTTTGCGTGCGCGGTCGCGCGGAACAGATGCACGTCGGGGTCGGACGGAACGCGCTCGAGCCTGAAGTTGTCTAGCCGCCATAGGTCCATGCGCTCGGCGATCATCGGGTGCAGACCCCGCAGGTCGCGGTTCTCGATGAAGCGCCCGCCGGGCCCGCGTGCGAACGTGATCACATCGACGGCGTCGGCGGTTTTGGCGACGATGAACGCGACGCGGGCAACCGCGGCGGGCAGCTGAGCGCCCTGGATGAGCTCCGGCAGCCGCCCGTCGAGTTCTCCCCGCCAAACGTAGATGTCGCCGAGGACCTGCTGGCGTCCGGGCGTCTGGAGGGCGTGGGCGCTCAGGGTACGGAGCACCGCCGGCAACCCGTCGGACCCCGCGAACGCCGCTGCCACGCGGTAGCGAATCCCTCCTTGGTCGAAAGCCGTCAGCAGGAATGGAGCCTCGTGCTCGATCTGCTCGAGCGCGCGAACTCGGTAGTAGCGACGGGTCATGGCCTCGAGAAGGTCGCGACGCAACTCGGGGCCGGCGCCGGCGACCCTCCGGAACACGAGGGGCGCGAGTGAATGGGGGCCGTCGACGAGCGCGCGCGCATGCGCGTGCGGGTCGCCGCGACCCTCGGAGAGCGCGGCCAAGTGCTCATCGATCTTCGCATAGGCGTCCGCCCGTGCCTCTTCGATCACGGGCTGGTCGCAGCAGCGCCACCTGACCTCACGCGTCAGCTCGGCGAGCTCCGGCTCGCTCTGTGCGAGAGCGGCCTCCAGCCGGTCGAGCAATTCGCGCAGACCGGCGCCGTGGCTGCCGGTCTGCGAGGCACCGTGCTCCAGGTGGCGCTCGAGGATCGCCCGGACGGCGGTGCTGGCGGTGGCCCGTCGCTGGAGCGAAAGGAATAGCCGGTAGCAGGCTGCCTCGAGGGCGGGGGTGCGCTCGAGGGAGTTGATTCCATAACGGGACAGGGCCCGCTCGAGGCTCGCCACGAAGCGGTCCGGGAGGCCCTCCGCGACCGGGTCGAGCGAGCGCAGGAAGGCGTGCAGGTGCTGCTGCGGGCTGCCGGACAGGCCGCCGGCGCCGGAATCCCCCTCGGGGCTGTGCCTCCGGCTGAGGGCTCGTAGGTCGGTGTATACCTCGAGCAGCCGCTGCTCGCCGCTCGAGTCCCGCGGCGTGGACAGCAGACCATCGAGGATGCGGCGCGTCTCGCGCGGGGGAACGTCATAACCGAGCACCAGCCACTCCAGGCGCTCGAGCAAGCTCGGCTCGCCGTCCGAGGTGAGCTCGCAGGACTGACAGAGGTCGAAGCCGAGTCGCTCGCCCTCGTCCTTGGCCCCCGCTTCGTCCAGCGGCTCGATCTGGAGCAGCGGTCTGCCGGAAGGGACGTGGGTGTTGGCGGAGACGAGCACGTCGCGAACGCGTCCGTGGACGGGCGCGGTCAGCGAGGACTCCATCTTCATGCTCTCGGTGACGGCGACCACGTCCCCGGCTTTCACCTCGTCACCCGGGGAGACGGGGATCGCGACGACCACGCCGGGGCTCGGGCTGCGGACGAGCCCGCCCTCGTCGCGGGAGATGCGATGCGGCACCCCGTCCACCTCCACCAGCAGGTCGGCGTCCTGAATCGCTGTCAATGTGCGATAGGAGCCCGCACCGAACGAGAGCAGGCGCTCGTGCTCCGAGACGCGCTCGAGCTCGGCTTCGATTCGGGTTCCGTCGACCTCGACGAGGTAGCGCCGCGGCCCGATTTGCGAAATCGCGAAGCGGTAGGTCGCCCCTCGGTAGCGGAGCTCGATCGTGCGGCGCACCTCCGCCGACGCCTCGGGGCGTCCGCGGCGGGCGAACGCGTAGAAGCGACTGCGCTCGCCGGTGGTGGCGTCATCGCACAGCTCGATCGCGGCGCGCACCAGCGCGACGTCGGCGTGACGCGTCGATTGGACCTCGCCTCGTCCCTGGAGGCGGTCGAGCAAGCCGGTGTCGGCCTGGCCGGTGCGTAGCTCTGAGCGGCCGAGGAGTTCGAGCAGGAACCCTTGGTTGGTCGTTCCCTCCTCGATTACGACCATGGTGTCCGCGATCGCGCGGTGCAGGCGGGCGATCGCCTCTTCACGCGTCCGTCCGTGCGCGATGATCTTGGCGATCATCGAGTCGAACTCGGGCGGCACGGCGTCGCCCTCGGCGAAGCCGCTGTCCACTCGGATGCCCGGTCCGCCCGGGAGGCGCAGCAGTTCGATCCGTCCGGGGGTGGGAGCGAAGCCCAGGCCGGGGTCCTCGGCGTTGAGCCGGGCCTCGATCGCGTGGCCGCTCGGGAGCGGCGGCGTCTCGTCCGGGAGCTTGCCGCCGGCTGCCACGTGCAGCTGGAGCTTGACCAGGTCGACGCCGGTCACCATCTCGGTGACGGGGTGCTCAACCTGGAGGCGCGTGTTGACCTCCATGAACGCGAACCGTCGCTTTGCGGGCTCGTAGAGGAACTCGACGGTGGCTGCGCCGCGGTAGCCGGCGAGCGTCGCCAGCCGCACCGCTGCGTCCGCCAGCTCCCGCTCCTGCTCGGCCGATAGAGCCGGGCTGGCCGACTCCTCGACGACCTTCTGATGCCGGCGCTGGTAGCTGCAGTCACGGACGCCGAGCGCCCACACGGTCCCCTCGCCGTCGGCCATCAACTGGACCTCGACGTGGCGCGCGGCCCCGACCAGGCATTCGATCAATACGCGCGGGTCGCCGAACGCCTGGGCCGCCTCGGCGCGGGCGCGCTCGAACGCGCCCGAAAGCTCCTCGGCGCGCTCGACGCGCCGCATGCCCCGACCCCCGCCGCCGGCCGCGGCCTTGATCATCAACGGAAATCCCAGCGCCTCGCCGTGCCGGACCGCGTCCTCGACGGTTTCAACGGACTGTCCGCTCCACGCGGCCACGGGCACACCCGCTCGCTCCGCCAGGCGTTTGCCTTCGATCTTGTCGCCGAGCGCCCGCATGACCTGTGGGTCGGGTCCTACGAACACGATGTCGAGCCGCTCGCACAGTTCGGCGAACTCCGGATGCTCGGCCACGAAGCCCCAGCCGACCCAGGCGGCGTCGGCTCGCGTCTCGACCAGAGCGCGCTCGAGCGCGGCATAGTCCAGGTAGCCCGACTCGAGGCACCGGCGCTCGTCGGCCTGCCGGACGAACAAGGCGTGGCGTTCTGATTCGGTGTGCAGCGCGATGATCGTGATCGGGTCCTCGCGCTCCCAGTTGAGCTCGCGAACGGCCCGGATCGCGCGCATCGCGGCCTCCCCGCGGTTGACGATCGCGAGGCGCTTGAACGGGCGCTGCTGCATCACGCGGTGGTTGCCTCCAGGCAGAGGACGACGTTGTGACCGCCGAAGCCGAACGCGTTGCTCACCGCGATCGCCGGGCCACCGTTGATGTTCAGCGGGTGGGCCTCGCGGGGCACGTAGTCGAGGTCCATGCCCTCCTCGCGCTCCTCCCAGCCCAGGGTGGGGGGAGCAATGCGCTCGCGCAGCGCGAGAATCGTCGCCGTCGCCTCCACGGCGCCCGCGGCGCCGAGCAGATGGCCGATCGCCGACTTGGTCGAGGACACGGGAACCTTGGCCGCGTGCTCGCCGAGCGCGTCCTTGATCGCCATGGTCTCGGCCCGGTCGTTGAGGGGCGTCGAGGTGCCGTGGGCGTTGACGTAGGAGATCTCCTGCGGCTCGACGCCGGCATCTCGCAGGGCCAGCTTGATCGCGGCTGCGGCGCCGGCGCCGTCCGGCTGGGGCGCGGTCAGGTGATGGGCGTCCGACGTCGCCCCGAAGCCGCGCACCCTCGCCAGCGGTTTGGCGCCGCGCGCCGACGCTTTCTCCGCGTCTTCCAGCACGAGTGCCGCGCCGCCCTCACCCATCACGAACCCGTCGCGGCGGGCGTCGAACGGACGCGAGATCCCTGATTTCGATACCGCATCGAGCGAGGCGAACGCCGCCTTCGACAGCGGCGTGAGGGCTGCCTCCGAGCCGCCGGTGATCACGGCGTCGGCATCGCCATATTGGATCATCCGGGTGGCCTGTGCGATCGCGTGCGCGCCGGCCGAGCATGCCGAGACCGTGCCGAACGAATTCCCGAGCAGCCCGTAGCGCATCGACAGCATCCCGGCGGCGGCGTTGCTCATCATCAGCGGCACCGAGAGGGGCGGGACCTTGCTCTCGCCCTGCTCGAGCAGGATCTCCTTGCCGCGCTCGAGCGTGCCGATCCCACCGATACCGGTGCCAAACACGCACGCGATCCGAGCGCGGTCATACGGGAGATCGTCGCGGTCCCAGCCCGCCTCGTGAAGGGCCTCGTCGCCGGCCACTATTGCGAACTGGCTGAAGCGGTCGGCGCGTCGGGCCTCCTTCACCGAGAGATGGTCGGTGGGATCGAACTTCGTCGCCGCGCCAAGCCCGTTCTCGATGCCGGACTCACCGGCGCGCCAGCGCTCGTACAGGGTCCGGGCGCCGACCCCGAGCGGGGTGACCGCGCCGACTCCGGTGACGACAACTTCGCGTCTCATCCGGCGCGGCTCACCACCAGGTCGATCACGTCGCCGACGGTGCTGATCTTCTTGACATCCTCGCCCTTGAGCTGGACGTCGTACTCGTCCTCGATGATCTGGGACAGCTCAGCCAGGTCTAGCGAGTCGACATCGAGGTCCTCGAGCTTCGCGTCGCGCGAGATCTCCGACGGATCGACGCCGAATTGCGGCAGGGCCTCCGTGATTGTCTCCTCGACGGTCTCGGGGAGGACGGTTGCGGGCATGTCGGTCTCCTTTTGTTTGCGGTTAGTCGGTTGTCTGTCCTGTCGAGCAAAGATCGGTCTGGGGCGCTCACGCCATTCCCCATTCGATGGTTCCGGCGCCCCACGTGAACCCGGCGCCAATCGCCGACACGAGCAGGAGCTGTCCGGGGCGCAGCCGTCCATCCTCGCGCAGCAATCCGAGCGTCAGCGGGATCGAGGCGGCCGACGTGTTCCCGACCTCGGCGATGTAGTCGGCGACCTTTTCTGCGGGCACGCCGAGGCGCTCCCCCACCGCGCGGAGGATGCGGCCGTTGGCCTGGTGATAGACGAACAGGTCGATGTCGTCGAGATCGAGGTCCGCGCGCGCGAGCGCCGCGACCGTCGACTCGGACAGGCGGCGAACGGCGCTCTGAAACGCCTCGTGCCCCTCCACACGCAGCAGGCGCTCGTCGTGGGTCGCGAAGATCACGTCCGCGAGGCTGCCGTCGGCGCGGAGGACGATCGGGCCGATCTCTCCCTCGCCCTCGCTCGAGAGCAGCACCGCGCCGGCGCCGTCCCCCCACAGCGCCGCCGTCTTGCGGTCGTCGTAGTCGGTCAGACGCGTGAGGACCTCGGCGCCGATCAGCAGGACGCGCTCGGCCCGGCCGACCTCGATCTGCGCGGCGGCCAGCGCCAGCCCGCTCAGCCAGCCGCTGCAGGCGGCGCCGACGTCGAGCGCTCCGGCTCGGTCGGCGCCGAGGGCGTGCGCGACCAGGGGCGCCGCGTTGGGCGTGACCTCATCCTGGCTCATGGTGGCCACGATGACGAGGTCGACGTCGAGCGGATCGACGGCCGCATCCGCGAGCGCTTTGGTCGCGGCTTCCGCAGCAAGGTCGGTGAGGCGCTGGTCCGGGGCTGCGCGGTGGCGCGTACGGATCCCGGTTCTCTTGACGATCCATTCGTCGTCCACACCGATGCGCTCGGCAATGGGGTCGTTGGGGACGACCTCGTCGGGGACGTAGTGCCCGAGGCCGATGATCGAGGCCGTACGCGGGGGAGCGGGCGTGAAGCGATTGTGCCGTTCGACTCCTCGACGGTGTGTGCGAGCGACCGCCGCCAGCTCGCGGTCGAGGGCGACGTTAGCCACGAGCAGCGACCTCCTCGGGCGCGGTGATCCGCGCGGGGTTGGAAGCGTGAAGGGGATGCATCCGCCCTCAGGCTTGACGGGGCCGTGCGCGATGTACACCCGACGTGGCGCGGTTCCCCCCGAACGGGGGGTCAGGGAGCATGGAGACGCGCGCGGCTCCCCCCGGCTGGGGGGGTCGGCGAGATAGCATTGGCCCCTGCAGTGTTCGACTTCCTGTTGCGCCCTGTTCGCGCCGTGCTTCGCTCGGCGGGAGAGGAGGTGATTAGGCCGCTCGAGGACACCGAGCGGGAGACGCTCGGAGCCGTCAAGGCCGTCGATCGAGCGACCGAGTCGATCGAGCACCACGTCGAGGTGATCGAGGCCCTTGCGACCTCGGTCGGCCCGCTGACCGAATCGGTTGATCGCCTGACGGACACGATGCGAGATCTGGTGAAGCTGCTCGCGCCGATGGCCGAGGCGGAGCGTGGCGTTCAGGACGTCGAGCACGGGGTTGAGCGCGCCGAGCATTTCTTCGGGTTCCGCCGTCACAAAGGTGCCGAGGCGCCGGAGGCGCCGATGGAGCATCCGGAGACTTAGCCTGTGACATTTGCATCGCCGTTTCCGCCGGTCGGTGGGTGATGATGGCGGTGTGGCAACGCAGGACGTAGCTGCTGGGCAGGAGGCCCAGCCGGCGTCGGTTGGGCGGGAGCTGGGAAATGCTCTCCAGCTCGCCATTTCGATCCTTGGCCTCGCTTTCTACGTCTACGTAATCGGGGGGATCGTCAGTTGGGTTCGGTTCGGCGCGGCTCGGCTTCCGAGCGACGCGGCCGTCGCGGCGCTGGATGGGAGGACGCTGTTCGCGGTCGGGTTGCGCTCGACGGTGCTCATGGGGATCGCCTTCACGATCGTGTGCGTGGTGGCGTACCTTGCCGCCGGCAACTGGGAAGCAAACGGCCCTGATTGGCACGAAGTGGTGCGCCGGCACGGCATCGGCGCGGCCTTCGAGGAGCTGAAGCATCCCCAGGTCAAAGAGGCGTGGCATGCTCGCCGCGCCAAGGCTTCGCGAAGGACGTACGCGCGTCGCTGGGACGGCGTCGCCACCGCCGCCTCCGCCGTGGGGTTGTCGCCTGTCGCCAACGGGGCCCGAGCGCGCCGGGACAGCGCCCGCAAGGTTGTCGACGCGCCCAATCCCGCAGCCGAGGCCCGCGCACATCACGCGTCGCGAGTGGCTCGGCTGGCCAGGGCTTTGAGGCTCGGCGCGCTCGCCGATCGCGCGGATCGGCGGCAGGAGCGGCACGCTCTGAAGGCAAGGCAGCCGCTCGCGCTGCCTGATCATCCCGTGGGGCCGGCCGCGCCGCTCGGGGATCAGGCCGTGCGGGTGGTCGCCGGATTCAACAACCTCTTGCTCTCCACGGTGGTGGGACTGGCCGTCGCTCGGTTGGTCGAGCGTCTCTTTCCGCACACCTGGTGGGCGATCCTCGCGGTGTGGGTCGTTGCATCCTTCGTCATGAGCCGGGTGCTGGCCCGGTGGGGCCCGCTGCGTTGGGGGCCCTGGGCTCATGGTTTCGCCTGGCTGTTCGTCGCGGCGGCGGCGCTATTCGTCACCGCCCCGGTCGGGCTGCTCCTGATCGCGGGGATGGTGGTGTCGAGCTTCGGTCGCGTCCTGGCGCGGGTGAGGCGGCCGCAGACATTCACCGAGCTGTTGCGCTCTCCCCTCCCCTGGGCCCTGCTCACGTTCTACACGCTCGTCGGACTCGCGTATTACGCGACCCCACCGGTGTCGTTCCAGCGCGCGGTCGTCACCACGCCCACCGGCTACCGAGTCGGCGGGTTCCTGAGCCGTTCGGGCGGCGACGTCTACCTGGTGACCTGCACGCCGCTGGCCGATGCCACGTCCACGGATGAGCGTGTGGTCAGGATCAGCGCCGGCGACGTGCGGGGGCTCGTGATCGGCGGGTCCGACGACCAGATCGACTCCGGGGAGCGGCCGTCGCTGGCCGCACTCGCGACTGGCGCGCTCGGTGTCGACGCCCACCCGCCGACGCTGTTCCGCGTAGACCTGAGGGCCCGGCGGGGGACGTGTGCCGGCGCCGTGCCGGCGTCGCTGACGGTGGGGACCGAGGATCCGGCGCTGGGCACCGGAGCGATCGTCGGACCGGCACCCGCGGGCGGTCAGGCGAGCGACGGCGAGCCGCCGATCCAGGACACGACGCCCGCTCCGATCGCTCGGCTCGCGCGCTTGTACCAGCCGACGCTCGAGGTCAGCGTCGCGGACCGCTTCTGGCCGGTCTCGGTCGGCGCGCTGCTCAAGGACATCGGGTCGGGCGGGGGCCGGACCTGCCTCGTGTCCGGGACGTCACCCACATGCGCTCCGGTGGGATCGCTCTCGAGCCTGGTGGCGGCGGGAAGTCAGACCACGGACTACCTCCGGTATCCGGCCGCTCTACAGAACGACCCCACGAACCAGTTCGAGGCGTTCGAGCGCGGGCAGACCGTGGCCACGGGGTCCTTGCACCAGTGGCTCGCCGACCCTGGCATGCTCGATCCGTGGCAATCGGCGCAGATCTACTTCTACTACGCGGGGGCCATCTCTACGGGGGAGTGGCCGGCGGCGGCACGTAATCCGGATGTGCCGTCGGGACTGATCGGCCTCGAGTACTGGTTCTTCTACCCCTTCAACTATTACCCGACGGTCGTCGGCTCGGAGCTGATGAACGACGCGCCGCTGGCCGGCGATACCACCAACACCGATCTGCACCAGGGCGATTGGGAGCACGTGGTGGTGCTGCTCGATCCGGCTAGTTACAAGCCGTTATGGCTGTACACGGCGCGCCATGCCGATGAGGGACAGTTCTATTCCTGGAACAGCCCGACGCTGTCGTTCGACCATGGTCACCCGGTCGTGCAGGCAGCGTTCGGCGGCCATCCCTCCTACGACAACCACTGCGGCGCGCGGCCACGGGCTCGCATATACGACATCTCGAGTGACTGGATCGTCTGCGGCTCGGGCCGTTTCGCGTTCCGCGCCGCCACGACGCCGCTCGTCGACCTCGCCCAGACGAGCTGGGGTTGCTGGAAGGGCCACTTCGGGGAGGCGAAACCAGGGTTGGAGTCGAACCGGCTGGGCGAATCCGACAACGTCCTCACCAGCACGAGAGAGTTCGTGTTCGTAGCCGGTCCGGTCTCACCGCTGCGACAGGCCGAGAACACGGGCGCGTGTAACGGCGCCGGCCCCAAGGCGGCGGAGCTCGCGGCCGGACGCTTCCTCGCCGCACACCATGTAGGCGGACACGGTCGCCCCGGCGTATGAGCCGCCTGACCTTCAGCCTGCGGCGCGAGTGGCGCAACCACACCGGCAACCAGGGGATCGATCCCCTGCGGGTGCTCAAGCCGACCACGCTTCAGGAGGTAGTGCGGATCGTGCGGGATGCGGAACGAGACGGCTGCACGGTGCGCGCCGTCGGATCGGGCCACTCGTGGTCGGACGTCGCGCTGACCCGCGGATTCCTGCTGCTGCCGACAGGACTGGCCAAGGTGCTCGAACTCGAGGAGGAGCTGCTCGCTGCTGGGCACTCGCAGCGCGAGCCGCTGGTTCGCGTACAGGCGGGGATGCGGATCCGCGAGCTCAACGCCCATCTCGACTCGCTCGGGCTGGCGCTGCGGAATATGGGCGGTTACGACGGCCAGACGCTCGCCGGCGTGATCTCGACCTCCACCCACGGGTCCGGGCTGCGCTTCGGCCCGATCACCGATGACGTGCGCTCGCTCGACATCGTGGGCTCCGAGGGGGCGCTCTACCGGATCGAACCGGCTGACGGCATCACCAACCCCGTCGCGTTCGCCGACCGGCGGCCCGACTGGACCTTGCTCCAGGATGACGTCGCCTTCAACGCCGCGCGCGTGGGAATGGGGTGCCTGGGCGTGATCTACTCGGTCACCCTCGCGGTGCGCGATAAGTTCTACCTGCGTGAAGTGCGCACGATGAGCACGTGGGACGAGGTGCGAGCACAGCTAGCCGAGGGCGCGCTGCTGAGCGACAACTCTCACTGTGAGATCTACTTCAACCCGTACGAGATCGACGGCGCCCACCACTGCCTGATCACGACCCGCAACGAAGTGACGCCAGAGCAGTATGAGCGTGACCCCCGCCGCTCGCGACATTTCATCGCAGAGCTCCTTTCTCGGCTACCCGTCACACCCTGGGGGATGAACCTGGTACAGGGCGTGTGGCCGTCATCTTCGCCGTCGTTGATCGACCGGGCGCTGAAAGCGCTGGCCGATCGGGATTACACAAACGTCTCCTATCGCGTGTTCAACATCGGCACCGCCAACGACCTGCCGGCGTACTCGGCCGAGATCGGGGTGGCGGTCGACGATCGCCGGCTGCACATTCAAGCCGTCGAGAAGATCTTCGAGGTGGCGGCGCGACATAGAAAGCTCGGCCACGCGTACCAGTCCTCGCCGATCTCGCTTCGATTCGTGCAGGCCTCCGACGCCTTGATGTCGATGATGTACGGCCGCGACACGATGATGATCGAGCTGATCATGCTCACCCACACCGAGGGTGGCTTTGAGCTGCTGGCCGACTACGAGGAGGCGCTCTACGCGCTCGGGGGGCGACCGCATTGGGGGCAGGTCAACACGCTGACCGGAAGTGACGGGTTGATCACCTCGATGTATCCGCGCTTCGACGATTGGCTGGCGGTGCATCGGCAGCTAAACGCCAGCGGCGTATTCGACAGCCCGTTCAGCAAACGCGTGGGGATCTCGGCTTCGCGGTTCGTGGAGTGAGGGAGGCACTGATGGCTGACGGCTTTGACGCGGTGGTGGTGGGTTCTGGGTTTGGCGGAGGGATCAGCGCTTGTCGTTTGGCTCAGGCCGGCTGGCGGGTGTGCGTGCTCGAGCGCGGGCGGCGCTTCGGCCGCGGTGACTTCATCTCCGAGCCCGAGCAGGCGCCGACGCTTCTCTGGCACCACACGCTGAACCCGGGCGGGATCTTCGACCTGCGGCTGTTCAAGGACATCGTGGTGCTGACGGCGGCCGGGGTCGGCGGCGGCTCGCTGGTCTACGCAAACGTCCAGCTCCGGGCTCCCGCCGGCGTGTTCGACGCCGGCTGGCCGAGTGCGATCACCCGCGAGGTGTTGGATCCGTATTACGACCGGGTCGAGTCGGTGCTGGAGCCGGTACCGACACCCGCTGAGCTGGCGCTGGACAAGATGAGGGCGTTCCGGGACATGGCACGTGCGGCGGGCGAGCAGGACAGCGAGCTGCCGATCGCCGTGTACTTCGGCGAGGATGACCGCGTAAATCCGTTTGGTGGGGCTCCGCAGTCCGGGTGCATCAACCTCGCGCGCTGCAATGTCGGCTGCCCTCAGCACGCCAAGAACACGATCGACCTCAACTACCTGGCGCGGGCCGAGCGCGAGGGCGCGGAGGTGAGAGCGCACTGCGAGGTGCTCCGCCTCGACCCGCCGGATCTGTCCGGCGGACGCTGGCGAGTGGGGTACAGAGGGCTCGCCGACGCGCGGGATGGCGAGGTCGAGGCGCCCGTGGTGATGCTGTGTGCCGGCACCCTGGGCTCGACCCGGTTGCTCCTGCAGAACCGCCGGCGCCTCCCGCACCTCTCTCCGGCTCTGGGGACGCACTTCTCCGGCAATGGCGACGCGCTCGCAGCGGCGTTCAACCCCGCCCGCGACGGAGTGAAGGACGCGCACACCGACTACGGCCCGGTCATGACCTCCCGGATCGACTACTGGGACCGGCACCGGTTCATGGTCGCCGACGGCGCCCTACCCCCGCGGTTCGTGGGGCTGCTCAAGGTGTTACGCGGCGAGGCCGCCCTGGTCGGTTGGCGCAAGCACCTACTCCTGCGCCTCAAGTACCTGGCCGTGCGGCTCGGGCTGAGCGACCGTACGGTCACGCCGAAGACCGTCAAGCTCGATCTCCAGACCGACCCGATCGAGGATTCGCTGGTGTTCCTGATGCTCGGCCAGGACGCCGCCGACGGTCGGATGCGTCTGACCCCGATCTTCCATCAGCTCGACATCGAGTGGAGCACCGCGGGCAGCATGCCGCTGTTCGACGCAATGAAGCAGGCCGCGACCGAGCTCGGCAGGGCCGCGGAGGCGGAGCCCTTCTTCGCGCTTGGCACCGGTCCGTTTGGCAAGGACATCACCGTCCACCCGCTCGGTGGTTGCCCGATGTCCGACGATCCGGCGGCTGGGGTGGTCGATTCCTGTGGTCGCGTTCACGGGCACGCGGGGCTGCTCGTATCGGACGGTTCGATCGTGCCCACGGCGTTGGGCGTCAACCCTTCGGAGACGATTGCCGCGCTCGCCGAACGCAACGTGGAGGAGCTGGTGAAGGCCGGGGGTGCCGCGAGCGGATGACCGTCGTGGCGCAGTCAGCGAGGCCGGCCCTGAAACGCCGCGATCACGTCCGCGAAGCGCTTGACGGACTCCACTGCGTCTGGGTCGGAGAGGCTGACGATCGCGGTCTGGACTCCCGCCTCGGCGAGTTCGCGGTAGCGGCCGATGTGCTCCTGTACGGTCCCGGCGCCTTGGCCCGAGCGACCGTTTTCGTGGGTGATGATGCGTGCCGGGGCCGCGTGCGTGACCTCGATGGTTCTCGGATCGCGCCCCTCGGCCGCGCAATGCTCGCGCAGCACCGCGAGCTTGCGACCGACGGTGTCGGGATCGCCGAACAGGTTGCACGCGTCGGCATAACGGGCCACGAGTCGCAACGTACGCCGCTCGCCCGAGCCGCCGACGAGTATCGGGACGTGCTCCTGCAGCGGCCGCGGGTAGCAGATCGCTTCATCGACGGTGAGCGTGCGCCCGTCGAACCGAGGCGACCCCGGGCCCCACATCAAAGGCAGCAGCTCGAGCGCGTCCTCGAGCAGCGCATAGCGCTCGGCCAGCGGCGGAAACGGCCAGCCATAGAGGCGGTGCTCGCGCTCGAACCAGGCGGCGCCGATACCGCATATTGCGCGCCCACCGGAAAGCACGTCGAGTGTGGCGATGATCTTGGCGAGATGGGCGAGGTTGCGGTACGTGATGCCGGTCACCAGCGTCCCCAGCCGGATCTGCTTCGTCACCCCAGCCAGGTACGCGAGCGCGGTGTAGGAGTCGAGCATGTCCTCCCACTCGCGCCCCACCTGGGGGATCTGCACGAAGTGGTCCATGACGTACAGGCTCGTAAAGCCAGCCTCCTCGGCCGCGTGCGCGATACCCGAGAGGACTTCCGCCGTGTTGCCGGGATGCCCCGGCCATTCGAAGCGCGACACCTGCAAACCGAACTCGAGCGTCATCGGATCCTCCTGCTGGCGGACTACGGCATCCGGCGCGTGCAAAAACATGGGCGGCACGAGCGTGACCGGCCCCGGGTCGTGAACAGCCGCGAGTCCTTCCTGGGCGAGGAGGTCGGCGGTGGCTTTCACCGCGTCCAGCTGCGACGTCACCACCTTCCGGGGTACGGCCGCCTCGCGCGCCTTGTTGCGCTCGTGGATGACCGCCGCCGGCGGGTCGAACACGACGGCATAGACGGGAATGCCGTGACGCTCGGCCAGGGAGCGCCACTTGGCGCGCCTGGCCGCGTCGAGCCCGGTCGAATCGATCACGGTCATCAGGCGCCGGCGCAGCCGCTTGTCGACGATCAGGTCGAGCACCTCGAACGCGTCGCGACTCGCGCGCTGGTCGCGCTCACCGGTGCCCACGATCGCACGAAGGCGATCCGAGGACACGATCCAGTCGCGATCGAACCAGGAGCTCGCCCACTGCGACTTGCCGGAGGCGGTGGCGCCAACGAGGATCACCAGGCATGGCTCGGGGAGGCGAAGCGGCGGACGGTCGGGCGAGTCGTTCACAGTGCGCAACGTCCTACCACAGGCTCCGGAGAGGGCGCTAGCGTTTTGCCATGAGCCCGCTGCTCGAGTTGGACGTTGCGGACGGTGGCTCGATCCTCGTCGAGGTGGAGGAGCCAGGCGGTGGAGGCCCAGTGACGCGGGGAGGCTCTCCGGCCGACGCGGTCGTGAAAGCGGGAGTGACTCTCGAGCAGGTGTTTGGGCGGCTTGGTCCCGCCGTGCGCGGGATCCTGTCCGAGCTGCGCTCGGCGGCGGAGTCGCCGGATGAGGTCGAGGTGTCGTTTGCGATCAGGCTCTCGACCGGAGCGAACATCGTGATCGCGCGCGCGGGCGGAGACGCGAACTTCAGCATCTGCCTCAGGTGGTCGCGCGCATCGGAGAGTTGACGGATGCCCGCGGCCGTCAAGCAGTACGAAGAGATCGTCCTTCGGATCGAACCGGCGGGCGAGGACGGCTACGTCGTGCGCGCGACATCGCGCGAGGGCGAAGCGCACGCGCCCTTTGACCTCCCCCTGAGCAAAGATCGCATCGATTTTCTGGTACTGAAAGCGGCCTTCCCGCGCCGTGGACGGCGGCGAATCGAGTCCTCGGCTCTGAGGGAAGTCACCGAGCTAGGCGACAGCCTGTTCAAAGCGCTCTTCCGGAATTCCGTCCGGGACCTCTACCGTACGGCGCGCGCTTCGGCGGACGCTCGCGACCACGGCCTACGGGTGAAGTTGGCCTTGACCGACGTGCCCGAGCTAATGACGCTGCCCTGGGAGTTCCTCTACGACGACCCGAGCTTTCTGTCGATCTCCCAGCTGACGCCGATCGTCCGCTACCTCGATCTGCCCCGCGCCCGTCCCGTGCGCGAGGTCGAGCCGCCCCTGCGGATCCTGGCATTGGTCAGCAGCCCGATTGACGCCGCCGAGCTCGATGTGGAGCGCGAGCGAGCGAACCTGGAGGAGGCATTGGCGGAGCTCAGCGCGCAGGGCGCGGTGGAGCTCGTCTGGCTCGAGCGGGCCACTCTGTCCGCACTGCTCGAGGAACTTCGCAACGGCGAATTCCACATCTTTCATTACATCGGACACGGCGCGTTCCAGTCCGATGCGCAGGACGGGGTACTCCTGCTCGAGAACGAAGACGAACGCGCGCACGCGGTGAGCAGCCGCCGGCTGGGGGCGATCCTCCAGGACCATCGTTCGCTGCGGCTCGCCGTCCTGAATGCCTGTGAGGGGGCGCGAACCTCGGAGGACGATCCATTTGCGGGTGTGGCCGCCACGCTCATCCAGCAGGGCATTCCCGCGGTGATCGCGATGCAGTTCGAGATCACCGATCGCGCGGCGGTGGTATTTGCGCAACACCTGTACGACTCGCTCGCGGGCGGGCTTCCGGTTGACGCTGCTCTGGCCGAGGCCCGAAAGGCGATCTGGGCCGACGACAACGACGTCGAATGGGCGACGCCGGTGCTGTTCATGCGGGTGGCCGACGGGCGCCTGTTCGATGTATTGCGGGCCGCGCCACGCCGGGAGACCCGGCTCGCCGTGACGCTCGAGGCGCTTCCGTCCGAGGTCACGCGCGGGGCGCCGGTCACGTGGCGGGCATGCGTCGAGAACCATGGCGATGCGCCGGCCACGGGGCTGATGATGCGAGACGGTCAGGGTCATCCGCTCGCCCCGCCATTCGATTTGGCCGGGGGCGAGACGCGACTCGTGACCTGGACGACGCAGCCGGCAACCGACGAGACCCAGGTCGTCACAGTCGGCAAGCCCGGGGGCAGCGGCAAGGCCACCCAGGCGAGCGCATTAGTGCGAGTCTTGGATCAAGGCGTAGGGGCCGCACAGGGCGTCGGGACCGCCCAAGACGTCGAGGCCCAGGAAGCCGACAGGCGGGTCCCGCCGCCACAGCGACGGCGGACTTGGGCCTTGGCCGGAGCGGCTGTCATCGGGATTGCCGTGCTCGCAGTTGTCCTTGTCCTGCTGGTTGGTGGCTCCTCCCACGCGTTGCAGCCAGTCAAATCCGTCAGCGGGAAGGGAATCAGCGAGGGGCGCGCGATCTCCCTCGGGGGCGGCCCGGGCGGGGTGACCGCCGATCCGAACGGAAGCGCCTGGGCTTCCATACCCGGCAGCGGCGAGATCGCCCGCGTCGATGACGCGACCGGGCAAAAGCAGACCTTCAGGGTCAGCGGCACTCCGACGGCAATCGCAGCCGGAACGGACAGCATCTGGGTGGCGGGCTCGGGCGTTGGGCCGCTCGGCCGCCTGAGCGCGCTCACCGGCGCCGCGCAGAAGACCGACCAGCTCCAGAGCGCTCCGGGTGCCATCGCGGTCAATCCCAGCGACAGCTCGGCCTGCACCGCCGAGTCGAGCGGCGCGGTCACGCACATCGACTCCTCCGGTCACGTGATCGGCACGCCGGCGAAGGTGAGCCCCGCCCCGACGGGGGTGGGGTGCGGCGAGGGATGGGTATGGGCGGTCAACCGCGCCCAACACGGGCTGGTGCGGGTGGGCCCGGACGGGACGACCACGGCGTTCAATGCCGGTGCGGGACCCGTAGCCGTGACCTTCGACCAGGGCGTCTGGACAGCGCACGCCGACGGGCACGTCACGCGGTTTGACCCGCGTTTCGATCACCTGAACGTCAACGCCAGCATCTCGGTTGCGCCCGAGCTGGACGCGATCGCCGCGCGCGAACAGGACACATCCGTCTGGGCAACGAGCAAGCAAGCGATGACCCTCTACAGGATCTCCAACACGAGCCCGCCTTCGGTGACCGGCAAGGTGGTTTTCACCAGCCCACCGGTAGGACTGGCGGTGACCGACAACTCAGTGTGGGTCGCGACGCAGGACGGGAGCCTGACCCAGGTTCGGTTCTGAGCTCCGGGTGCCGGCGGTCTCCTGAACGTTCACCGGGCCGTCTCGATCAGCTCGAACACGCCCACCGGCTCCGTCGCGCCTTTGACGTGGAATGGTCCGAGATCTTGGAGCTTTAGCGCATCGGCGACCAGCGCTGCGGTGTGCTCGGTCAGATAAACCCCACCCGGGCGCGCGAGGCTCTCGATCCGCTTCGCCAGTGCGACGGCATAGCCGCTCGCGATGTAGCACTGGCCGTAACGATTCCCGATTGTTCCCGTCAGAACCTCACCCGAATTGATCCCAATCCGGACCCGCAGTTCGAGTTCCCTCTCGCGCCGCAGCTCGGCTGTTGGTCTCCCCATGGCATCGCGCAACCACAGCGCGGCCTGGCATGCCCGCCGGGCATGCCCCGCGTCCGCGCGGTCATTTTCAAACACGCCGGTGATCCCGTCTCCCGTAAAGTTCGCGACCCAGCCGCCGAACCGGCACACGCCCTCGCACATCAGCTCAAACAGGTCGTCGAGCAGTGACCACCACGCCTCCGGCTCGATGGCCGCACTGAGATCCATCGATCCGTGCACGTCGACGAACAGAACGGTGGCGAGCTTGCGCTCTGTCCTGCGCAGAGGGACGAGCCGCTCCACTGCATGACGACGTCCGCTGCGGCTGTGTGGGCTCCCCCGCTCGCGCGGGGCGAGCATGTGGTGTCTGCTCATGCTTGACATTTCCTCTACGGCTCGATGAATCGCCCGCACCTCGCGTGCGCTAGGGGGCGCTCGCCATCCACATGACGTAAGAGCGGCGGGGCCGACGGCCGATACCGCTCTGGCGAGTGACGAGGCTGCTCTGGTCGGCAGCTCTCGTCCATCGTCCACGCCCTGCTTCGTCGTCAACTCGAGCATGATCAGCCTCACGGGTCACGTATGAGAGTTCAGCTTGCGGCGGGGCTCGAAGCAGTCCTTTAGCGAGCTTTGGCGAGCTTTTAGCGGTCAACCAGCGCCGTATAGCAGCCAACAGCTTGACTTGCGCGTCCATATGTGAGTAGCTAGCCCAACCAAAGCGGGGATGGCAGTTGAATGCGTCATGTGCCGCACCTGGGGGCCGAAAGACCGGCGCGCGCCCAACGCGCGGAGTGATTGGTGACGCGAAGGGGCACGACTGGCAAAGCAGGGACCTCAGCTTTGCGTGTCCAACTCTCGTCGGACTCGCAAGGCGGCGGGATATCCGAATGGTCCACCACCGAAACGGAGTGATCCGCACATGTTGCCAACGCGCGTAGCGCTCGTGCCGTACGAAGCGGAAGTCAAGCCGACAGAGCTTCTGCACGTCGCCGCGGCCCTGCAGATGCAGGTGGCCCGCGACCTTAGCCCTCTGTGGGACGTGTCCGCCGTGGTCTCGCCCTTCTTGGCGCTGGGTGATGTGCCTCCGGGGTTCCTCCCGCTTGTGGTGGTCGGGACCGCTCTCCCGATGAATCGAGCAGGTTTCCACCTAACGACAGGTGGCCAGCCCGCGGCTCTTATCGAGTATTGCGGCGATTGGTCGACCTCGGCGAGCCACGAACTCATCGAGATGCTGTGCGACCCAGGTGGCACGACGACATTGCCGGGCTCGTCCCTGGGAGACCAAAAGAAGTCGGCTGGCGCAACTCGAATAGTGAAAGGCGACCGCACGTATCAAGACCAAGGGTTTGTCAAATACCTAATGGAGGTTTGCGACCCTTGTGAGGCGTCGACCTACAAGATCGACGGCGTTAATGTTTCTGACTTTGTAACTCCACACTATTACAACCCGCCTAGCACCGGGATTGCTCGCTACTCGTTCACGGGCCGAGTCAACGGTCCGCTGCGGCTCCTCGGGGGTGGCTATATCACGTGGACGACTCAACCGCCGGATAGCGCTGTATTCCAGGCATACGGACCTCTACGTAATGTGACCACCCCAGTCGCGCCCAAAGACCTGGAGATCGTTCGACTTGGTGAGGCCCCACCTGTGCTCTCGCGCCAATGGCTTGATGCTCTCGCACAAACCAAGTCCACGATAAAGGAGGCGGACTGCGGGAAACCTGCTTCCTATATCTTTGAAGGGGAGACGGGCTTATACGGTGAGACCCTGCGCATAGAGATCCGGCTCATCCTCAATTCCCTGGCGGTTCCATCCTCGAATCTCGACGCGATCATCAGCCTCGTTCGGAGTTTGGCGCAGGACGACTCCTTCCGCCAAGACTTCATGGCGGATCCCGTTGCGAAGCTGCGGATGCTCAACATCCCCGTTCCCCCCAATCTCACCCAGTTGGATAGCCTGCCGCCTCCGGAGAGCTACGAGGATCTCCTTCGGGCGCTCCAGCAAGGCAATCGTTTTGGGCTCGACTTCACCGATCCGCACGTGATCGCGTTGCTAGCCAAGTTCTATTGATGACAAAGGTCCGGCGGACAACATACGCCTTCTTTTATCTCGAAGACGATTATCTCGTCGACGCGCGGACTTTACTAACGGGTGGCGCTCCCGAGCCCAGTCTTCAGGCACGAATCGTCGCGCTCGCCATACTGACCGGCGAGCGCCACCGGCTGCGACAAGACGAGCTCCACGTGTTGCTGTCGGTGCCGGCCGAGCGATGGATCGATCAGCGGGGCCGTGAGGACGAGATTGTGCGAACTCTGACTGATATGGGATTGCTTCTGAGCGATGCCGACGACACTCGGTTAACTGCTCTACGCGAGCGAGATGAGCAACTCTCGGCCACTGAATGGAATCTCTACGCGGCTCTGTATCACTACATGACGCAATGGAGCGGCGTGGACACGAGTGAAGGTGAAGACGACGATGAGAAGCTCGCTGAGGCAACGAAGACGGTTAGCGAGGCCTTTGTCGCTCAGTACGGTCCACCTCCGCCCGCGTTCTCGGAGGTGCGCTCGGTCCGGACGCTCCCGCTCCCCGGCGACGAGCGGGAAGAGCCGCTATATCGGACTCTCGCAGCTCGCCGGACAACACGAGCGTTTGATGCGACTCTCCCGATGACGCTCGAACAACTGGATACGGTACTTCGATACGTCTTCGGTTGCCACGGCTACGCCCGCACCGCGGCGGATGTCCTGTGCATCAAACGCACAAGCCCTTCCGGCGGCAGCCTACATCCGATCGAGGTTTATCCGATTGTCAGTAACGTCACGGGCGTCCGACCTGGGTTGTATCACTACAGCGTCCGCGATCACTCGCTCGCACTGCTACAGGAGCTCGTACAGGCCGAGGCTCGCGACAGGGCTACGTCGTTCATGTGTGGCCAGAACTACTTTGGAGCGGCGCACGTATCGTTCGTTCTGACGGCCCGGTTCTACCGCAATCACTGGAAGTATCGGAGCCACCACAAGGCGTACGCAGGCATTCTCATGGATGCCGCGCATCTCACCCAAACTCTCTACCTCGTAAGCGCCGAGCTTGGTCTCGGGGCTTTTGTGACGATCGCGATTAATGCCCGTGACATCGAGGAGTGCATGAGCTTGGACGGCGTTAGTGAGGGGGTGATCGCCATGGCCGGTTGCGGTTTGAGAGCCCCGCGTGAGTCGCCGCTGGAGCTTCGGTTCTCCCCTCAGCGGTCTGCCGAGGGCTAGGTCCGGCGTGGTGTGGAAGCAGTGCGCCACGCCGGGCGCGCGGCGCTCTCGAGGGGCGCCGCAGAGCCCGCGGCTAGGGATCGAAGAGATCGACGGGCGGCTTCCGCGGAGGTCCGGACTCCCTTGCGGTCGTAGAGCGAGATGGCAACCTCGAGATCCGGTGCCGCCAGCTCCGGGCGGTTGAGGGTCGTTAGCGCTTCGGCGCGATCGCACAGCACGTCGCCGCGAAGCATGAGAAAGTCGGTCTCCTCCGCGAGCGCCACGGCGGTACCTGCCATCTCTTCGGCAAGCGGCGTCTCGCCTGCGCGCGCCAGCAGCTTCGCGCGGGTCCCCCGCCAGAGCACCTGTGAAGCCAGATCATCCTCGGATGCGGCGTCCGCCGTTATCTGGATGTACCGCTCGGCCTCGTCGTAGCGCGCGTGTCGGTACAGGAGACGGGCCAGCAGCCCCGCGATCGACCCCAGCCGGCTTCGTTCGCCAATCGTTTGGAGGACCGCGCACGCCTGCGCAAGCTCGGGCTCCACGTTCGCGGGGACCTCGGACATGAGCTCGATCAGCGCTCGGTAGCTGTGTAGGAGGGAGGCAGTGACGCTCAGGCCAACGTCCTCGAGCCGCCGCTGAATCCGTCGCCAGCGAGCGCGCGCTTCGTCGAAGCGGCCGTCCATCGCCTCGAGAACGGCCACCATCGTCTCTGTGCGCGCCGACAGGATCACATCATCGCCTGCACGCTCGAGGATCGCATTACAACGTCGAATGGCGTCTTCGACCGGCCTCGGTCCCACGACCGCTGCGCGCGCGAGGTCCCCCAAGATGCGCGACTGCTCCCGGGAGACTCCGGCTCGGTCGGCGTGCTTCAGTGCCCGCTCCAGCACCTGCTCCGACTCGGCGACGTGGCACCGCGTCCAATGGACGTCGGCGACCTCCAGCCAGGCTCTCGCGAGCCCCGCCTCGTCGCCGACACGCCTGAACACTTCCATTGCTCGTTCGGCTACTGCCTGTGTTTCCTCAACCCGAGCGCTCGGATCGACCAGCGCGCGCAGAGCTGAAAGCTCAATCGACGCGCGGGCGCCCACCGCCTCTGCACGTGTGGTTCGTGCAGCCTCGTACGCTGCGCGCAGTACGCGGTCCGCATCGCGGAGGTCGCCGCTCTCGCTCAGGGCATTACCGAGGTCGAGCAGCACATCTGGCCGCGTTCGGCCGCCAGCGTCGAAGAGGTCCGCTGAGCTGCGGAGCAGCTTGAGCGCTGCGCTCGTATCCCCCCGTAAGAGCGCCTTCCGGCCTCCGACGGCCAGACTGTCTGCTGCCCGAACCGCAAGGGTGACCAGTTTCGCGTCAGGGTACCCGAGCTCGGTTCGGTAACGAAATGCCTGCTCCAGGTGAAATCCGACAAACTCCTCCAAGGCATCATCGCGCGGTGCGAGCCAATCGGCGAAGCGCTCATGCAGCTCGCTGCGGAGTGCCTTCGGCGTACTGCGGTATGCGACGTCTCGGATGAGGATGTGGTGGAACCGCAGTTGCTCCTCGCCGCCCATCAGGCTGCGATCTGGGTGGATCAGCCCGCGGTGAACGAGCGCGCGCAGGTGTTGGTCCGCCGTTGATCGAGCCTCGTCGGGGAGCAGCTCGACGACAGCGCTGGGCCAGAACTCCCGACCGATGATTGCCGCTCGCTGTATGAACGCTCGCTCACCAGGGCCAAGACGGTCGAGGCGCGCGGCCAGCAGAGCTTGGATCGTCGCCGGAATTGGCCGTTCACTGTCCCACCACGGATCCTCCTCGCTCATGGCGAGAAGTTGCTCTACGAATAGGGGATTGCCCTCTCCTGTTTCAAGAATCTGCGCTCGCTCGGCGGGGCTGAGCGGCCGTTGGCCGGACTTATTTTCGAGAAGCGAGAGCGCGTCGCCGTCACTCAGCGGGCCCAATACGATCGAACTCACCTGCGGGCGCCCGCCCCCCCAAGCGGGTCGCTCGTCCAGCAGCTCGGGCCGCGCGGTGCAGAGCAGCAGGACCGGCGCATTGACCCAATCCACGAGATAATCGACCAGATCAAGGAGTGGAGGCTCGGCCCAATGCGCGTCCTCGATGACGAGCTGCAGCGGCCGCGGATGCGCTAATGCCTCGAGCAGTCTCCGGAACGCCCAGGGCACGAGCTCGCTGACGGGATCTGCCCCACTCATACCAAACGTTGCGGCGATGATGTCGGCGATTAGGTCTGCATCATCGGCATCGTCGAGCACCCCACGAATCTCGTCGCGCGAATCACCGCCCGCGATTTGATCGAGCGCCTCGCGTAAGGGCCAGAACGCGATGCCGTCGCCATAGGAGAGGCAGTGTCCGGATAGCACAGTCGCCTCGCCGCGGAGCTGATCCGAAAGCTCACAGGCCAGCCGTGACTTCCCGATGCCGGGCTCGCCCACGACGGTGAGCAGCCGGGCGGCCCCGGAACTCGCCGCGCGCGAGAATGCCGCGCGGGCCAGACTGAGCTCGCTCACGCGATCCACCATCGGACTTCCGAGCCGCCGCTCAAGCGCAGATACGCCCGAGAGCACGCTTAGAAGGCGCCAGGCTCGCCCATCCAGAGCCGGATCGGTACGGACTGCGCCCGACGTGAATCGGAGGGTCGTTTCACTGAGTAACACCTCACCATCGTTGGCCGCCCTGGTCAACGAAATGGCGCGGTTGAGTGGCTCTCCAAAGATGTCATCCGGCGCCTCTGCCACAACCTCACCGGTATCTACGCCGACGCGCGCGACCAGTCGGCAGGACTGGCTTGCGCCTAACGCCGCAACGCGGGCACAGAGTTCTTTAGCCGCCCGCAGAGCTCGCAGCGCGTCGTCTTCCCTGATCAGAGGAAGTCCAAAAATCCCTACTACTTCTCCCGCCAACCCTGAGACGAATGTCCCGCCGTGATAGCCAATGATCCGTTTGGCCTCCTCCCGAGCCGCCGCGATGAGGCTGCGCGCCACCTCGGGATCCACGCCGCCCATCGCTGAGAGTTGCGCGATGATTACGGTCATCGTCTTGCGCAGCATCACCGCAGGCGACGTTTCTGTCGGCAAAACCGGAGCCTCGCCCGGAGTGTGGTCCAGCACGTTTATGCCTTCTTGGCTCGCCCTGGGGGTTCTACCGCTCATCGCCTCGGCCGGCCCCTGCAGCGCCGGGTCCTGACGCAGGATCGACTGTTCGAGCTCCCGTAGCAGCCTGCCCGGCTCGACCGCGAGCTCCTCCACTAACAGCCGGCGGGTTTGTTGAAAAACGTCGAGGGCCTCCGCCTGGCGCCCGCAGCGATAGAGGGCGAGCATCAGCTGTCCCCGGGGACGCTCCCGAAGCGGCTGCTCACGCACGAGCGCCTCGAGTTCTGACACCACCTCCGCATGTCGCCCCAGCGCGAGCTCGGCTTCGATGAGCTCCTCGCGACAGCTGAGGCGTAGCTCCTCGAGTCGGGCGATCATCGCCTGCGCGAAAGGCTCATATGTGAAATCGACGAGCGGCGGTCCCCGCCAAAGCGCCTGAGCGTCGCGTAGCAACGCGGCCGCCTCAGCTGCGTTGCCGGCAGTCAGCGCAGCACGAGCGCTCCCGTAGAGGCGCTCGCACCGGCTGGCATCTACCTCGTCCGGCCCAACCTCCAGGACGTACCCCCGGGGCCTCGTAACGAGCCGCTCGCCCGCCGATGCGAGCGCACGACGCAACCGAGACACGAACACCTGGACCGTGTGAACGGCTGTGGCGGGCGGATGTTCTCCCCAGAGGTCGTCGACGAGGCGATCGGTCGAGACGACCTCGTTGGCATGCAGGCCAAGGATCGCCAGGAGCGCCCTCTGCCGGACTCCTCCCAGGGCCACGGGTTCGCCGTGGTCGATCCGCACCTCAATTGGTCCGAGGACCCCCAACTCCAGTCCGGCCCCCACGATCTAAAGGTAACAGGCGTCGGGTCGACTCCCAAACGGCGTGAGCGATTAGTGAGCGCCTCGTGAGCGGCTGTTGACCGCGCTGGCGCATCGTTGTCTCTCCGCAGCAACAACCAGGAGAGCCATGGTAGCCAGCCACCACATCATGAAGGCACTCGCAAACGAGCGGGTCGCCGATCTTCATCGCGACGCGCCCCGGGGTCGCGGGCTACCGATCAAGCCCCGCTGGCGGCGCCGGCCACAGCGGGCCCCGAAGCGCCACCAAAGGCTCTCCGTCTCCCCGTCCGAGGAGTGAGGAGTGCCGCGGCAATGAACGCCTTATGCGAACTACCACACGACCTCGCCATGACCGCCAACCATAAGTCTCCGCCGAAGCCGCCGGCGCCTAATCGCGGGCGTCTCTCCGGCGAACAGGTCGCCGGATTGGTCGAATCTGCCGCCAGCGGTAACCAACGCGCCTGGGACGCTCTCGTCCGGGAGTTCGGGGGCCTCGTCTGGGCGGTGGCTCGCGCACACCGCCTGGGGGACGGCGACGCCGCGGACGTAGCCCAAGCGACCTGGCTTCGGCTGTTCGAACACCTCCACAGGCTGAATGACCCTAGCCGGGTCGGTGCGTGGCTTTCGACGACCGCTCGCCGAGAGTGCCTGCGCGTTCTTCGTGACAACGAGCGACGCGTCCCGTTCGGTGACGACCGCCCGGAGCCCGAATCGCCGGAGATTTCCCCGGACGACGCTCTCCTCATCAGCGAGCGCGACCATGCCCTTTGGCGCAGCTTCTCGCGCTTGCGGGCGAGCGACCAAGCCCTGCTTCGACTCCTGATGGCCGATCCGCGTCCTCCGTATGAGGAGATATCGGCCGCCTTGGACATGCCGATCGGGAGCATCGGCCCAACGCGACAACGGGCGCTCGAGCGGCTGAGGCGCGAGCTCGACAGCCAGGGAACGCTCAACCTTCTGACCGCCTGAAACGGAGCAAACATGATCGAGAATGCCGAAAAAGACGTTGCTGAGATTGGGATCCGCTTACTAGACGACGCGTACCTCGCCTGGCTCAGTGCGGAGAGCGTGTGCGAGCGGTCATTGCACGCCTGGTTCAAGGCGACCGGTGGCAGCCGCGCGATCGCGTACTGCGCGTATCGGGCGGCGCTGGACCTGGAAGACGCCGCAGCGCGCGACCTTCAACGGCTGTGGGAACTGGCACAGCCATGTCGCACATGGCTGGTGGAGCCCGAGGCGTGCGCGAATGACCACTGAGTCGACAACCGTGCTCATCGAAGGCGACTCGTCCCGCGTTCGGCCCGGGAGGTTGTGCGGTCACAGTCGCCACGTTGGCGTATGCCCCGCGTGCCAACGAGCCCAGCTGGAAAGGTGGCGCGGGCAGCTGTTGCAAGCGTCAACGCACCGCGGCGTATCAGCAGCGCGGGCTCCCTCCTCTTACCTCTAGTGGAACCCTGGGGACTTGGTTGCGCCGGGGATGCGCTCGAGGACAACGAACTCCTGATCGAGCGGCTCAGCACACTCGCCGGCAGGCTGGACGCCGTCCCACCGAGCGTGCAGATCAGCGCACGCGAGGCTTTCAGAGGCGTCCCGTCGAAGACCGACGATCACGGCGTGGCCGACCTGATGCTGGTGATTCGTGAGCGGATCGTTTGGCCGCGTCAGTCTGGCTGACGACCGATTGCTCGGGCTTGCGGGATGTCTAGGATGTCCTTCGTACGGAGCAGCGGTAGCGGACCGATGAGAGCGCCGAGAACCGCAACGACCAGCGAGGTGTACGTGACCGTGACCGGCGGGGGTCGGCGCGTTCGGTCGATCAGCCGGCGGGGTCTCACGGTGGCGGTCGCGGCCTTAGCGCTGGCGGCCGCGTTGCTGGCGATCGGCCTCGCCTTGAGCGCGAGCACGGCGGGTCAACGGGTGGTGCGCGCGCGGGTGCCGGCGCCGGCGAGCACGACGGCGAGGTCGCCGGCGCCGGTGAATACGCCGGCGAGGTGGCCGGCCACACGGTCCGCGGGCAAGCGGCCGAAGCTCGACGCGGACGGAGATACCGACGGCCTCCTGCCGAAGGGCCACTTCGACCAGGACGACTTCTGACCCGGTGGACTCGTCCACGCGGGGACTTCGCATCCGCGGGGACGTTGGCGGATGCCTGCGATCGAGTAGGTTGTCAATCCCGCTATCGGGTACGACCTGCCTATGCCCTCCGACGCGCACACCACCCCGCCCCCGCGACCTCCCACACCGCACTCGGAGGACGCAGGCATCGTGGTGGCCGTCACCGGGCCCACGGGAACGTTCGGCTTCGGGCTCACGCCGCTGCTCCAGTCGGAGCCCCGCGTAGCGCGGATCGTCGGCATCGCGAGGCGTCCCTTCGATCCCTCGGAGCACGGCTGGACGAAGATGGAGTACCGCCGCGGCGATGTCCGTGACCAGGATGCGCTGCGACAGGCCTTCGAAGGCGCAGCCGCCGTCGTCCACCTGGCGTTCATGATCACCGGCACGGCGAGCGCGCAGACCATCCGCGCGATCAACATCGACGGAACGCTCAACGCGTTCCGCGCGGCGCGAGACGCCGGCGCCGAGCGGTTCGTTTACGCGTCATCCGTGGCCGCCTACGGCTTTCACCCCGACAACCCAGTCCGTATAACGGAGGACTGGCCCACGCGACCGTCCGATCGCCTGTTCTACGCGCGCGAGAAGGCCGAGCTCGAGCACTTGCTGCAGGAGGAAGCGAGGACAACCCCGCAGCCGGCGCTGTATCTGCTCCGCCCTCCGATCGTGCTCGGTCCCCATGCTGTTGGCGCCAAGGACAGCCTCCCGGCGCCACTCGCGCGCGCCGGCCGGGAGATGCTCGATTTCCTGAACCGACTCCCGATCCCGTTTCCGGTGCCGGCGCCCGATGTGCCGCTGCAGCTCATTCACGAGGACGACGTGGGCCAGGCCCTGCTCAAATGCACCCTTGGAGAGGGGCCCCCGGGGGCCTACAACATCGCCGGCGACGGCGTGCTGACCGGTGCGGACGTGGCGCGAGAGCTCGGGCTCGCGCCATTGCCGATCCCCTCGGGCGTGGTTCACGCCGCGGCGCGGGCGGCCGCCGCGCTGCCGAGGCCGTCGTTCGTTCCTCCAGCGACCGAGTGGGTCGAGGCCGTGAGCTATCCCGCGATCATGGACACGGCCAAGGCCCAGGCGGAACTCGGATGGCGCCCCAAGTACACCGGAATTGAGGCGCTTCGGGCGACGCTCCGGGCCAATGAATAGCGCACCGGGGCCGGTTGGTCGCGTTCCGACAAGGATCCGCTCTGTCACCGAGCGTCGGCGTACGTCGATCTGAGATGTCAACAGATGGTGACCGGTGTCACATGCTCGCCGCTCGAGGCCGCGTTTCAGGCCGACCGCACTGGGAACCCTCGACCTGAGCCCCAACTCACATGGAGCCAACATGAACACGCCAATTGAACCGGTCGTCCGCCTGACGACCGGGGTCATCCGCGGGACCGTGCGCCAAACCGGACGCCTCGCGCAAAGAATCGCAGGCCAAGGACTGGGTGCACTGAACCGGCTGCGTCCCGGCGGGGCCAAGCCGGAAATGGATGACCTCACGCTCGCCCACAAGGTCGAGACCGAGATCTTCCGCGGCACCCGCGGGCTGAAGGGCAACGTCGACGTAAACGCCGTCGACGGCGTGGTACATCTGCGGGGCGAGGTCAAGCGGCCCGAGCAGATCCGCGGCCTCGAGCGGCGAACGCGCCGGATCCCTGAGGTCCGGGGCGTCGAGAACCTGCTGCACCTGCCGAAGACCCCGGCGCCGACCCGAGCCGACACGCCGAGGCGCGCGCAACGAGCGGCCACCACGCGCAGGCCAAAATCCGCCCGGCCAGCGACGCGGCGGCGTAGCGAGACCGCTCGAGCGGCCGGCGGGACGGGTCGATCGGCCGGCGAGAGCCCATTGACGCCGCCTCCTACGCCGCACCCCTCGCGTGCTCCCGTCGCCGAGCCCACCGGTGAGGAGCTCGCCGCCGAGCGAGCCGGGCGTCAGCCGGCGCCCCTAGGGTCCACCGATAGGCCTGCGCCGGCCACGGGAGGAACCCGGAAGACGACAGGAGACCAGGGGCCCACCGATAGCCCTCCGAGGGGTGGCACCGACTCCGTCGCTGGCGAATCTCGGGAGGGGGCCAAGGAGTCCGCGTTGACGACACGCGTGCAGGAGGAACTCGCGAAGTCGCATCAGGAGCCCGAGCGGGGTCCGTCCGAGGCGTCCCAGGAACGGCGGACCAGCCACTCGAACGATCAATAACCGAACGACCAGAACGCCGGGGGCGTTTCGATCTAGCCCGGGCCGTGGCCGGTGAACTCGATCACGGGGCTAGCCCGGGCCGTGGCTGGTGAACTCGATCACCTGCTGGAACGTGGAGCGGTTGGTCCACCGCATCGTGTAGCTGATCAGCCCCGGAACGAAGCTGATCCGGGGCACCGTGGCCCGCCACGCGGACGGGTTGGGGCCCTGCGCTGCCGCGAGCTGCGTGACGGCGCGTTGGATCGCCGCCCACAACGCGCCCCGGCAGGCGCGCAGGCTTCCGTTGCCGCAATAGCGGCGGCTATAGCGCCCCTTGACCGGCACGCCCAGTTCAGTGCGCAGGTCCTTGGAGACGTAGCCGTACCAGCCTCCACCAAACGACGGGGTGCTGTCAGGCGCGTTCATCGAAGCGAGTTCCTTCAGCAACGCGTTGCCGAGCACGGGCTTCAGCACCGCCCGCGCAATTCCATTCCAGGCTGCGTCCATGATCGCCGCCCCCGGGTCGTCAATCTTGCCGGTCGCGTTGTCGCCTAGATCGCTGGCTCCGCGGGCGGCCCATGCCGACACGAGACCCGCGGCTCGCCGCGCGAGCACGCTGGGCGCCCGGCCACCGGCGAGCACCCGGCGGATCACCGGCCACAGCTCGACCCCGCGCAGGTCCTCGGTCGCAGCCCGGTTCATGATCGAGACGTCATCGGCCTCCGTCATCCCGCGGTGGAACCCGCGGTAGAGCGTGACCCGATAGATCGGACCGTAGTTGTAGTTGTCCGAAGCCGCCCCCCATCCGGGCGCGGGCTTGTTGTTCCAGTTCAGTAGAACGCTGGCCCGCGGGGCGACCTCGTGTGGGTGCTGGGCAAGAGAGAGGAACCCGCGCCAGTCGTACTTTCCCGTGCCGAGCGTAGGCAGGCTGGCGTCGGTGCCCGGAGCTAGGACGGGCAATCGCCCCGAGGAGAAGTACGCGGTGTGCCGGTTGTCGATATACGCCCAGTTGAACGTGGTCTCGAGCTCGTTGGCGGCATGGAAGAACTGCTGCGGCGAGTGGACACGGTTCGAATCCAGGTCGCTGAATGCAACCTCGCCGGCGGGCTCTCGGCCGCGCGTCGAGCGGTCGAGGGCGATCGCGTACGGCCGGCCGCGAACGGTCACCGTGCCGCTGACCGGTCCGTGGACGGTCTCCCAGAACGTGACCTCCCTCGCGGGCTGCCCATCACCCGCGCCGAGGCGTCCGGCATCGAAGAAGCGCATCGGGATGCACTTTCCCTTGTAGAGGTAGTGCGTGGACGCGCGTGTCGGCCGCGTGCCGTTGGGGTCGCAGAGTCGCTCCAGGAACTGCTGCTCGTTCTCGCTGCCGGCGCTCGTCAAGCTCCAAGCGAAATCGCGACCGCGACCGATGAACACATAGGGCGCGATCGGGGCGATGATGCCTTCGGCGTCGACGCCGCCGCCGTGCAGGTCACCCTGCATGACGATCTCGGGGTAGTAGTAGCCGAGCTGAGGGCCCATGACGGCCACCGGGTGCCCGTCCCCGGTCAACCCACCGCCGACGAGCAAGAAGTTCGAGGCCTTGTGCCGTGATGCCCGTGCCGCGGCGGCCGCGGCGACGGCCGAGGAACTCATCGAACCGTGATCGATCACCGGGGAGCCAGGCGTCGGCCCTGACGGCACCTGGTCGTATGGAAACCTCTTGGCGATCGTGACCGGCGCCTCGGGGTCGTTGACCTCGCGCAGATCGCGGAACACCTCGAGCCCGGCGCGCGCCCCGAGCCGGGCCTCGAGCCCCGCGAGGAAATTCGAGTTGGCGACTTCGTTGCCCCCGCCGTTGCCGAAGATCGAGCCAATAAAGGCAAAGCCGGCGATCGCGTCGGGGATCGTCGCGGTCATGTTGATCCGCTGATTGGGAGGGAGGCTCCGCTCGTAGGAATTGATCCCGTCGACCCAGTCCCGGAGGTCTCGCAGCACCTGGCGACCCTTGGCGCCTTCAGACAGAAGGACCTTCTGCTGATCACTGACGAAGCGGATGGCCTGCGCGCTCGGCGTGAACGATCGCAGCGAGGTGACCAGGCCAAATGGGTTGATCCCCGGTACACCTAGGGCCGCAACGTAGGCCGGGCCGAGCCCGGCCGACAACAGCAGCCCGCGATCCTCGGCCGCCACCCACCCGGAACCGAACATGACGTCGTCGCGCGTGCGGCCGTAGATGTGCGGGATGTCGTAGCGATCGCGGAGGATCGTCAGACCCGGCTGGCCCGTGTGCTCGCTTCGCACAATCGGGCCGCTCACGCCGAACCTCTCGGACAGGTAGTACTTGTCGAGATCGGAGGTAGTGACGTCTCCGCGCAGCGGCGTCAGGGCGTCATAGAGCATCCCTTGGTCGGTTGAGTTCGCCGTCGCCGGCAACGATCCGTACTCGCCCGGCGCGAGGATCTGGTGGGCGGCCCCCGAGTAATCGATCCGGGCGCCCGCGGGCGAGGCCGCAACCGCGATCAACGCGCACACCAGCAGCCAGCCGCACGCGACCCGAACCACGCTCGAGCCTCCCTCTCGCCGGAAATGAAGCGACGCAAACCTCATAATCTCTCTCCCTCCTTTGGGGCGGGCAAGCTACCAGACGAGAACGCCACGAGCCGCCGCAGGCCGTTTCACACGCTCGACCGACGTCGAGCACGGGGCATGGACTAGGTTTTCTGAGATGAAGGCGGTCGTTGTCGATGGGCCGGGCCGGGTCGAGTACCGGGAGGTGGCCGCGCCCGCCATCGGCGCCGATGACGTTCTCGTTCAGAGCCGCGAGGCGGGAGTGTGCCGGACCGACATCGAGATGATGACCGGTGCCTTCACCGATCCGCGTTGGGTCCGCTTCCCGGTCATTCCGGGCCACGAGTGGGCCGGCACGGTCGCGGAGGTCGGGGCCAACGTCGACTCCGTGCGGACCGGTGACCGCGTGATCTGCGAGGGCATGATCAGCTGTAACCGCTGCCGCCGCTGCCGCCGCGACGAGACGCACTGGTGCGAGCGCATCGAAGCGCTCGGCTTCACCCGTCCCGGTGGGTATGGCGAGTTCGTCGCGGTGCCCGAGCGCGTCGTGCACCCGCTGCCCGGCCACGTCTCGTTTGACGCCGGCGTGCTGGTGGAGCCGGCCTCGGTGGTCCTCCACGGCCTCGAGAAGGCGCGGCCGGAGCCCGGCGAATCGGTAGGCGTGATCGGCGTCGGGACGCTCGGCTCGCTCGCGATCGCGCTCCTCAAGCTCCGCTCGCCGGCGCGGATCGTCGCCTACGGGGTGCGCGAGGCGGAGCTCGAGCTGGCGCAGCGGGTTGGCGCCACGGAAGTCGCGCTCGTTGACGGCAGCCCCGGCGCCCTGGCGGGCGGCCGCCCCGGCACCCGGGCGGGCGGCGGCCCGCGGGCCGCCGCCGACCTGGACCTCGTGGTCGAGACCGCAGGCGTTCCCGCTGCCGTCGCGTTGGCCACCGAGCTCTGCCGCACCGGCGGCCGGGCACTGCTGCTCGGGATCGCCGGCGAAGGACGCACCCTGACGTTGCCCTCGGACCTGCTCGTCGGCAAGGACATGACGTTGATCGGCAGCATCGCCTACACGGCCCCGGTCTGGTCACGCGTCGTCGGGTTGGTCACCGACGGCTTGCTCGCGCTGGACCCGATCGTGACCCATCGCTTCCCGGCGACCGAGTTCGAGGAGGCCGTGGAGCTGATGGACAACCGGCGAGGGATCGTCGCGAAGGTCGTCCTCGAGCACACGTGACCCTGAACGATCCCCGGCCTTGAAAGGATTGACATGCCGACGATGCGAAACGGTGACTATGACCAAGCGAACGGGCGTCGCAGCTCCGAATGGCTCGACCGCCACGACCTCGACGGTTTCCTGCACCGCTCATGGCTGAAGTCGAGCGGCGTCACGGACCACGCGTTCCGCGGACGGCCCGTGATCGGCATCTGCAACTCCTGGTCGGAGCTCGTCAACTGCAACGTGCACCTGCGCGGCCTCGCCGAGGCGGTCAAGCGCGGCGTGCTCCAGGCGGGCGGGTTCCCGCGCGAGTTTCCGGTGATGTCGCTGGGCGAGTCGCTGATGAAACCCACCACGATGCTCTACCGCAACCTGATGTCGATGGACGTCGAGGAGTCGATCCGCTCCTATCCGCTCGATGGCGTCGTCCTGCTGACCGGTTGTGACAAGACGAACCCAGCGTCGATCCTGGGAGCGTGCTCGGCGAACATCCCGACGATCGTGGTCACCGGCGGCCCCATGCTCAACGGCCACTGGCGAGGGAAGCAACTCGGATCCTGCTCTGACTGCTGGCACTACCACGATGAACTGCGGGGCGGCCGGATCAGCGAGAGCGAGTTCACCGAGATCGAGAACTCGATGTCACGCTCGAACGGCCACTGCATGACGATGGGCACAGCCTCGACGATGGCCTGCATGACCGAGGCGCTCGGACTGACGCTCCCAGGCGCGGCCGCGATTCCGGCAGTCGACTCGCGCCGCGCGCACGTCGCCGAGGCCGCCGGCCGACAGATCGTTGAGCTCGTCGAGCGCGACATCCGCCCCTCGGACATCCTGTCCAGCGAGGCGTTCGAAAACGCGATCCGCGCGCTCCACGCCATCTCCGGCTCGACCAACGCGATCATTCACCTCATCGCGTACGCCGGCCGCCTCGGCCTCGACCTGCCGCTGTCGCTGTTCGACGAGCTCTCCACGACCACACCGTGGTTGGTGAATCTCAAGCCCGCCGGTGATCACCTGATGGAGGACTTCTACTACGCCGGCGGGCTGCCGGCGGTGCTCGAACAGATTCGCGATCTGCTCCACCTCGACGCGCCCACCGTCACCGGCCGGACGATCGGTGAAAACCTCGACTCGACGCCGACCGAGATCGTAGACGAGCGAGTGATCCGACCTCGCACCAATCCCCTCGACCGTGGTGGGTCGCTGGTGGTGCTGCGCGGCAACCTCTGCCCCGATGGCGCCGTGATGAAAATCTCGGCCGCCGATCGGCGGCTGCTACAGCACGAGGGTCGCGCACTCGTGTTCGATGACATCCACGACCTGGCCGCGCGGGTCGACGACCCGGACCTCGAAATCGACGCGGGCTCAGTGATGGTGCTGCGCAACGCCGGTCCGGTCGGCGCGCCCGGGATGCCCGAGTGGGGTCATCTGCCGATCCCGGCGAAGCTCCTGCGACAGGGCGTCACGGACCTCCTGCGGATCTCCGACGCGCGCATGAGCGGAACGTCGTATGGCGCCGTGGTGTTACACGTCGCACCCGAGTCGGCGATCGGCGGGCCGCTTGCGCTCGTGCAGAACGGCGACCGGATCCGGCTGGACGTCGAGGAGCGCACGCTCGAGATCGCGATCGACGACGCCGAGCTCGAGCGTCGCCGCGACGCCTGGACTCCGCCGCCGCTCAAGGACGAGCGCGGCTACCGCGGGCTCTACGAGCGGCACGTGCTGCAGGCGAACGAGGGCTGCGATCTCGACTTCCTCCGGGGCCGCTCGCCGGTCGTGGCCGATGTCGTCACCTACCTCTGAGCCGGCCATGGCCGCCGACTACGACTTCGAAGGGCGGACGGCGCTGATCACTGGAGGCGCGGGCGACATCGGCGCCGCGGTCGCGCGCAGGCTTAAGGCGGGCGGGGCCAAGGTGGCGACGCTCGACTCGCGCGCCGCCTCGCCGCCCGAGGGAGTGCTGGCGCTCACCGGCGACGTCGGCCGCTCCGAAGACGTCGACGCTGCCGTCGAGCAAGCCGGGGCGGAGCTCGGGCCACTCGACATTGCCGTATGCGCCGCCGGCGTCGGCGGCGAGTCGCTCCACACGGTCGAGGTGGGAGACGAGGAGTGGCGGAGGGTGTTCTCGATCAACTGCGACGGCGTGTTCTTCACCAACCGCGCCGCCGCGAGCGTGATGGTGCCCCGGGGCTACGGGAGGATCGTGAACATCGCCTCGATTGCCGGCAAGGAAGGAAATCCGATGGCAGCCGCATATTCCGCGTCCAAGGCGGCGGTCATCGCGATGACCAAGTCGATCGGCAAGGACCTCGCCGAGACCGGCGTCCTGGTGAACTGCGTCGCGCCCGCCGTGATCCAGACGCGGATGCTTGCCGACCTGAGCGAGGAACACGTCGAGTACATGATCGAACGGATTCCGATGAAGCGCGTGGGCCGGCCCGAAGAGGTGGCCGCTCTCATCGCGTTCCTCGCCTCGGAGGAGTGCACGTTCTCCACCGGCGCCGTGTTCGACCTCTCGGGCGGCCGGGCGACGTACTAATGCGCCGGCGTCGTGAATGGAGCGAACCGCGATTTGACATCAGTCCCGCGGACCCGGGACCATTTCCCCGTGGATGCCTCCGAGCCACCTCCCGGCACGCCTCCCGAAGAGCCCGCACCTCCGGCGCCACCGGTCTCGGAACCCGCGTCACCGCCACAACCGCTGAGCGCGTTGACGCCGTCCCCCGGGCTGGCGGTCTCCAATCCCTCTGGACCGCCCTCGCCGATCTACCCGGCGGGCTTTGAGATCTCATATCCCTCGGAACTCAACCGCTGGTTGCCGCTGATCAAGTGGCTGTTGGCAATACCGCACTTCATCGCCCTGTTCTTTGTCGGCATCGGCGCGTTCTTCGTCTTGATCTTTGGGTTCTTCGCTGTGCTGTTCACCGGGCGCTGGCCACGTGGCGCGTTCGAGTACCTGGTGGGAACGCTCCGCTGGAGCTATCGCGTGCTCGCGTACCACCACCTCATGACCGATGCCTACCCCCCGTTCTCGCTCGCCGATGATCCGGGTTACCCGGTCCGGGTGAACGTCGACTACCCCGAGCGCGTTGCTAACTGGCGCCCGCTCGTGCAGTGGCTGCTGGCGATCCCGTACGTGTTCATCGCCGGCATTCTCTACTGGCTGACCGGGATCCTGACCATCGTCGCGTTCTTCACCGTGCTGTTCACCAAGCGCATCCCGCGGGGAGTGTTCGAGCTGATGGTGCCCGGGTTCCGGTGGCATATTCGGGGTAGTGCTTACACCTATTTCATGACCGACAGGTATCCGCCGTTCGTCTTGGGGTAGTGCGGGCCTGACCCGCCTTGCCTCATGGGTCTCCTCGCAGGAAGGCACGATCAGGATCGACCAGGCGGGTGCGCAGCTCGGCTGCCAGCCCGCGATCCCTCCCCAGCAGGGCTAGATGACCTGAAGACCGGTCAGCCCACCTCCACGAGCTCGAGTGGCAGGCTGGAGAGCAGTTCGGCCCCGTCCTCGCGCACGACCACGTCATCCTCGAGCCTGATGCCGCCGACGCCCGGCTTGTAGAGGCCGGGTTCGATCGTGAGCACGCAGCCCTCCGGGAGCGGCTCGCCTGTGCGAGGCACCAGGAACGGGGGCTCGTGGACGGCGAGTCCGATCGCGTGGCCGGCGCCGTGCAGGCACGCGCCCAGCTCCGCGGCCGCCTCGACGATCTCCCGCTGGGCGCGGTCCACCTCCCGCGCCGGCACGCCCACCCGGGTCGCGCCGATAGCCGCCCGCTGCGCCTCGCGCACGACCTCCCACGCGCGCCGCGCCCACTCCGAGGCCGCGCCGACCGTCCCGCACCGCGTCAAATCGCCCCAGTAGCCGTCGAGACAAGCCGACAGATCCGCACACACCACGTCGCCCGCGCGCAGCTCCCGAACACCGGGCGCCGCGTGCGGGTTGGCCGCGTTCTCCCCGAAGAGGATCAGCGGATGCGCTTCGTTTGCTCCCTGCTCCCGCAGCCACGCCTCGACGCGGGCGTTTGCGGCGCGCTCGGTCACACCGACTCGCAGCTCAGCGAACATGCGACCGAGTCCCTCCTCGACGAGCTCGCAGGCGCTGCGGATCCGTTCGATCTCGGCCGCGTCCTTCCGGATCCGCAACGCGAGCACCACGGATGCGGCCGGGATGAGCTCGAAGCCGCGATCGGCAAGGGCGCGCGCTCGCGAGTAGATCAGGTGATCCTCCTCCACGCCCACGGTTCGTGCGTCGGCGAGGGCGCTCACCAGCTCGGGGATGCCGTCGGAGTCCGCCTGATAGGCGACCCGCTTAAGCCGCGCGGGCGCGCTGGCCAGCTGGCCCTCGTCGAGCGCCGGCACGATCACCGCCGCCTCGCGACGACGAAGGACGACACCGAAGAAGCGCTCGAGCTGCACGGGATGCAACCCCGTGAGGTACGCAATCGACTCGTCGCTGGTGACCAGAGTCGCGTCGAGGCCGAGGGAGTCGGCGGCCGCCAGCGATCGATCGAGGCGCATCTCGAGGAGGCTGGCCTCGCTCGAGTCCTCCGGGCGAGTCGCGATCGTCTGTCCCAGGTCCTCCATCCTGCCCTAACGCTACTCAGTCCACGGCTTTTCAGTCCGCGGCTTCGGCATCACGCTGCGTCGCCGAGGTCGGACGCGGCCGCGTAGCGCGCGCCCCCGCCGATCTGCTTTTTGACCACGATGAGCCCGGCGTCGACGAGGGCCGCCAGATCAGAGATGAGTTGCTCCGCCTCCGACAGATCTTCGTGCGGTGCGGGACGACCGCGTCGCCGCTGGGCGAGATCCGAGACCGGAAGACGATCACAGACGTTCATACACATTCCTCCGTAGAGCTACGTATGGGATCCAACGCTCAGGATGACAACGGGTCCGGACGGAAACATGGATGCGCTGTTTGCGCCCAATTTGCGAGCGATGGACTTGTCGACATCCGTGGTGCAGCCCGTTGATCCCGCTATTTGCGAAGGACGCAGGCGGTTGTCGACACCGTTGTCCACAGCCACGTGGGCCAGCATGGCTACGGATGCCTCGTTATGAACATCCGGTCCACATTGGAGACTCGTGCCGTTCGGTAGAAGATCTCGCGTGACGCTCGCCCTTCCAAACCCCTCCAGCCGTTTCGTTCGCGCGGCGATGGCCGAGCGGGCCGACCTCATTCGCCATCGCGAGCGTCTGAAAGGCGAGCGCGACAAGCTCGTCGCCGAGGTTCGACGCCTCGACGAGGCGCTGGCGTCCGCCGATCAGCGGTTGAGCGTGCTCGGGCAGCTGATCGATGGGCCGGCCTGTGATGGTCCCGGTGCCCAGATGCATCCCGCCACCGAGCTGACCGAGAAGTCACAAACCGTCCCCGAGAATGAGGTCGGGACGCACGTTCTCCGCGGCCCCGCCATACGCACCGCCGCCGTGCAGGTGCTGATCTCCCAGCCCGAGCACATCGAGGCAATTCATTACCGTCGCTGGTACGAGCTCATGCTGGAGGCGGGCTATTCGGTCGCCGGCAAAGAGCCGTTGGCCGTGTTCCTGACGCAGGTGAGCCGCTCGCCGGTGGTTCGCAAGACCACGGAGCCGGGGATGTACGAAGTCGACCGGCAGGCCCCGCTAAGCATCCGTCAGCGGTTAGAGCGGCTCCACGGCGAACTGCGAGAGCTCACGGTCGGCACAGAGCCGGCGGTCGACCTGGCGAGCGTCCGTGCGCGCCGGCACGAGCTCGACCTGGCCATCAGCCAGCAGGAGAAGGCGCTCGAGGAGGCGCTCCGGGTCCTGCATCGCGACGACAGCGACGCTGGCACGGCAGGCGGCCGAGATTCGAACGAAGCACTACCACCGTTCGTCTCGGCCGATCTCGCTCGCTGATGCGGTGCTGATCGCGTCAGCTCAGCGCGACGACAGCATCGCCACAGCGGATCCTGATGTCCTCGCCGTGGCACGGGCCGAGAATCTGAAGACGGTCGCTTTGCCCGGAGGGTCCTGACCGCCGGGTCGGGCACGCGAGTTCGTCACGTCCCTTCTCCCCACAGCCTCTCCCTGAGCCCCGAGGCGCGCGCCACCGGCCTGCACACGGCGGCCCGGACCGTCTCCTCGGTGCCGACCAGGATCAACTCCTCTCGCGCGCGGGTGATCGCCGTGTAGAGCAGCTCCCGGGTCAGAATGCGAGAGTCGACCGACGGCAGCAGCACCGCCGCAGTTTCGAACTGCGAGCCTTGGCTCTTGTGGATCGTCATGGCGTAGACCGTCTCGACCTCCCCAAGCCGCAGCGGGCTGAAGCGCAAGAGCTCCCCGCCGCGCTCGAACATGGCGCTCGGATGCTCTCCTGAGCCCTGCACGATCACGCCCGTGTCGCCGTTGTACAGACCGAGCTCATAATCGTTCTCGGTCACGAGCAGGGGCCGACCGACGTAGTCGCGCTGCTCGAGGTCGAGATCCTCCACCTCCTCGACCAGCCACGCCTGCACACGCGAGGTCCAATCGCTCACCCCATACGGGCCGCGGCGGTGGGCACACAGAAGCCGGAATCGGCTCAGCGCTCTCAGCGCATCGCCCCCAGCGCCGGCCCGAGCGGCGGCCAGGACGGCCCGCCCCGCCGCCACCGCACGGTCCTTGACGACCGATAGATCTCCCACGATGCTCGGCTCATGCACGTCGACCGGCAACCAGGTCACCTCTTCGGGCGCTTCGGTCAGCGCCGCCACGGTTGCGTCGCCGTCGCCACGGCGGATCGCGTCGGCGAGCTTGGCGATGCCGCCGCCGTAGCGGTGCACGCGGTCGAGCACCACGATCCCCTGTTCAACCGCCGTGCCTGCCGCCGAGTCCAAGGCCGGCCCGACGATGTCCGCGAGCACCACGCCCGCCTCGATCGAAGCGAGCTGGCCCGGATCGCCGACCAGGATGAGCCGCGCGTCCGGACGCACCGCCTCGACGAGCCGTGCCATCAGCGACAGCGAGACCATCGAGGTCTCGTCGACGATCACGACGTCGTGAGGCAGCCGATTCCCCCGATCGTGCGCAAAGCGGCTGTGGCTTCCCGGTCGCCAGCCGAGGAGCCGGTGCAGGGTCGAGGAGCGCAGACCCATGAGCAGCGAGCGGATCTCCGCGCCGACCGACAGCCTCGCGGCCTCTTCGTGGACGGCCTCTTGCAGCCGCGCCGCGGCCTTGCCGGTCGGCGCAGCGAGCGCGATCAGCGGTGGGGGTGACCCTCGCGCTGCAGCCTGGTGGGCGAGCAGCGCGACGATCCGGGCAACGGTGGTCGTCTTGCCGGTGCCCGGGCCGCCGGCCACCACGGCGAGGCGGCGATGCACGGCGGCGGTGGCGGCCTCGCGCTGGCGAACATCCCAGCCGCCGGCGGATAGCCGGTGCAGCTCGTCGGACAGGTCGCGTTCGGAGACTTCCGCGGCCTCCACCGCCAGCGCCCGCAGGTCGGCGGCCACGCGCCGCTCCTCGCGCCAGTAGCGGTCGAGGTACAGCCGGCTCCCGAGCAACCGCAGCGGCCGGTCGGCGCGCGGATCGTCCTCTCCCACCGCCACCAGCTTGCTCCCCGCCAGCCCGCCGATCCAATCTGCGGGCGCGGGCCACGGGAGCGCGGACAGATCCACGGGCTCCTCGGATTCGACGCTCGCGGTGTCCCTGATCGTGGCGAGATCAACGAACACGTGGCCGAGGCGGGGGCCGCGCACGGCGAGCGCGGCCCCCAGCAGGACGCCCTCGCTCTCCTCCCCCACCAGCTCGGCGAGACGCCCAGCCACATGCACGTCGGCAGCCGAAAGCAGCCCGGCGTCGTTGAACGCCACCAGCGCACCACTCGCACGCGCGGCGCGCTCCGCGTCGAACCGACCGGGCGACGGCACGGCGGCGGTCGCGGCCAAGCTCACGCCGCCCCCTCGTCCAGCACGTCGCTGAGCCCTTGCACGAGGCGACCCGGCGGCCGCCAAGCGAAAACGCCACACGGAGTTCCGTCGGTCACCGGCGTGTCCTTCCCAGCCATTCCCCGCAGGAACAGGTACAGGACGGCCGGGAGGTGGTGGTCCGGCTCGTAGCCGGGCAGGCGCCAGCGCAGGTAGCGGTGAAGCGCGACCGCGTAGAGCAGGGCCTGCAGGCCGTACTGGGCTCGGCTCATCTCCGCCGCGAGCGCCCGCGGCGCATAGTGCCGGAGCGTCAACGGCTCACCGGCGGGACCGAGCCAGTTCGTCTTGTAGTCGACGATCGCAAACCGGGGCCCCGGAAGGCGGATCACCAGGTCGAGGCTCCCGGTGAGGAACCCCCGCACGCTCGCGCGGAGCATCGGATCCTCGAGCCGCGCAGCATATTCAGCCATCGGATCGCTGGCCGGCAGACGGTCTCGCAGCACGTCGGCGACCGCGGTCATCGCGAGCCGCCCCGTGGGGTCGTCGCCGCCGACGAGCGGCAGCTCGAACTCGACCTCGTCGAGCCGGTCGCGGCGCCCGATGTCGCGCAGGCGGATCCCGTCGACCATCGGTCCGAGTGGTGTCTCGATCGCGGCGCGCAGCCCCCGCACGGCCTGGCTCGGGTCACCGACGTCGAGCGCTCGCCGAGACCCCGCCGCGGCCACGCGCAACGCGAGCTCCCCGTCGAGGTCCGCCGCCGCGAAGTCGGTGCCCTCGAGTACTAAATGGACGAACGTGCCGAACTCGATCCCGACGGGCAGCGCCTCGAACAGCGACCGCCGCTCGAACTCGGCGCCGATGTCCCCCCCATCATCCACGGGCACCGGCGCCACCGTTTCGGGCTCGTCCTCGACGGCCGGGTGCTCCGGCTCGCTGGACACCAGCGGGTCGTGCGCCTCGGACGTGAGGTCGCTGTAGGACGTTCGCCGCCAGCGAAGATCGAGCTGGCGGCCGAACTTCGCCGCCGCGAGCTCGACGGGGCGCTCGAGGGGGCGGCCCCACGCGGTCGGGACGCCGAGCTTGGAGGGCTCGACGCTGATGCGTCCCGGGGCCCGCTCGGCCAGCTCTCTGAAGCGCTGGTCGGCGGCCGCGTCGGTCGGAGTGGACCTGCCGTCGGCGGCGACGTTGCCGTCGGGGTCCTTGGCGAACAGCAGACGCCCGAGCGGGGAGTTACGGCTGTCGTACGAACCCACCCACCAGATCACCGCCTGGTGCTTGGCGCGCGTCAGCGCGACGTACGCGAGCCGAAGCTCCTCCCCCCGCTCCTCGAAGCGATGCTGCCCGACGTGGGCGGTCCAAGCGCGACCCTCCAAACCGACGTCGACCGTGTGCCGGTAACCCCCCGCGGGATCGTGAAAGGAAACGGGCTCACTCGCACGAATCCGCGCCGGGTCCCACAGGTACGGGCAGTAGACGATCGGGAACTCGAGGCCCTTGCTGCGGTGGATGGTCAGGACTTGCACGGCCTCGGCGTCCGATTCGAGCCGCCGCGCGCGCTCCTCCTCAGAGTCTTCGCCTTCGGCGTCGGCGATGCGCTCGGCCAGCCAGCCCCGCAGCGCGGTTACGCCGAATCGCTCGACGCTGGCGGCTCGGTGCAGCAGCTGCGCGACGTGGCGCAGGTCGGTCAGCCGCCGTTCGCCATCGCGGACGGCGAGCATGCGCGCGGCTAGGTCCTCGCTGATCATGAGCTCCTCGGTGAGGGCTGCCACGCCGCTGTCGCGCAGGATTCGGCTCAAGCGGTGAAGGCGCCGGTGGACGTCCTCCCACTCGTCCTCGGACGCGGTCGCGATGCGCTCGGCGCTCCACCCGAGGAACGGAGTCAACGCGGCGGTCCGGGCACGGAGCGCCGAGGCGGGCCGTTCGATGGCCTCGAGCAGCCGCAGCCAGTCGCGCGCCACCGGGGTGGCGAACACGCTGCCCGCGCCGTTGATCACCGCCGGCACGCCGGCGGCGTGGAGCTCGCCGCGGATCAGTTCGGCGCTGCTGTGGGTCCGCACGAGCACCGCGATGTGCCGGGGGCAGAGCGGCTCGGGTTCATCCGGGCGGCCTTCACCACTTTCGATCCCCGCGCTCGAGGAGAGCAGCGCGACCACGTCGGCGGCCAGGTCGCGCGCTATGTACTCGCGCGCGGAGGGCGCTCGGGCGTAGCCGTACTCGGTCTGCTCGACCCCCGGCTCGTCCCGGCGCACGACCCGTACCCGCAACGCGGCGTCGTCCGGCGCCCCGATCAGGCGTCGCCGCTGGTTGGCGGGAGCGGCTCTGACCGTCCGGTAGACGATGTCCTGGTGCCCCAGCCGGGCCTGTGCGAACAACGCGTCGTAGGCGTCGAGCAGGTCCTGGTCGCTGCGACGGTTCTCTCGCAGCGTCGCGTGCACCTGGGCTGTGCCGGCGGCAACCAGATACGCGTAGACGTCGGCGCCCCGGAACGCGTAGATCGCCTGCTTGGGGTCGGCGATCAGCACGAGAGTTACGCCCTCGACCGCGAACGCTTTGTGGAGGATCTGCCACTGGATGGGGTCCGTGTCCTGGAACTCATCGACCAACACGACCTCGTAGCGCGAGCGAAGGCGCTCCCGCGCCGCCTCGCCACTGGGTCCCGTGAGCGTGTCCCTCAGCCGCGTGAGCAGGTCGTCGTAGGTCATGACCGCCAGCGCTCGCTTGCGCTGTTCGATCTCCTCTCGTACCACCTTCGCCAGGCGGTAGCGCATCGCCGCGGCGCTATCCGCGGGCTCGGCGCGCGGCTCGAGCTCGGCCATCGGGTTGGACACGGCCGCCCGCGCGATCTTGAGCGCCTCGGCGCGGGTGAACCGAGCGGCCTCGCGCCGGCCGGCGAAGCGGCGCACGTACAGGTCATCGACCACTTCCTCCAGGAGGTCTGACACGTCCTCGACGAACACGGTCTGCGGGTCGAGGTCACCGACCGTGCCCAGCTCCGCCAGCACCTCCTGGCAGAACCCGTGCGTGGTCGCGATCGTGGCGGCGTCGAAATCGGCCACCGCGCGCGCGAGCCGATCGTGGCGGCGTCTCACCTCCTCTTCGTCGGCGGTGGCAAGCAGGGTGACCACCGGATCCGTCTCCGGATCCGGAGCTCCCTCGAGGATCCGCGCGAGCTGCTGCTCGCAGCTGACCAGTCGCTCGCGGACGCGATCGCGGAGCTCGCCCGTCGCTATCCGCGTGAACGTGATCAACAGGAGCCGCTCGAGCGGCATCCCCTCGGCGACGTAACGAGCGGCCAGCGCGGCGATCGTGTACGTCTTGCCGGTCCCGGCGCTCGCCTCGAGCACCGTAACGCCAGACGGCAGCGGACCGCACAGATCGAACTCGGCGTACGCCGCGACCGCACTCATCGGTCGATGAGCACTTCGGCCGCGAGCAGGCCGTCCCAGAGCCGGCGGGCGTAGCGCCCGAAGCGCGTCGTCTCGGCCTCATCCCAGCCCGCCCCGCGCTCGCCGGCGCGGGCGGGCTGGCTCGCCAGCTGCGCGAAGTCGATCTGGCCTCCGTAGACGAGCACGTGCTCGGGCCGGCGATCCTCCTTGTGGTGGTCGAAGGTGCTCTCCCAGGCCTTGCGAGCAGCCGCCGGCGCGTCCTCCCCGGCGGCGAGCGCTTGCGCGTAGGCGGCCGACGCATCGCACGAGATCGGCAACGGCTCGCGCATCCCGCGGTCGTACAGGTCCAGTAGGACCTCGAGGTTCTGCAGCGCGATTCGGCTTCGGGCGGCCGGGTTCTGGGCGAGCGGCGGGATCCGCGCCAGCGTCACCTCGGCGCTGTATGCGCCGGCCTGGGCCCTACCGATAACCACCGACTCGAACCGCCGCTCGGGCCGGGCCGCGCTCAGCGCCAGCAGCCGCACCCAAGCCCGGAGGCGTTCCCGCGGGCGCACGCGCGAGTAGGAGATCGCCCGGATAGTGTCCCCGCGGACGCCCGAGACGGTCCCCGCCAACCTGCGCCCGTCGGGGAGCTCGAGGTTGACGTCGAGTGACCCCGGCGAGCCGTCGCCAAGCGCTTTCGCCTCATCTACGAGTCGCTGAACGACCGTCGCGATGCGAGCGAGCGGACGGCGCGCGAGCTCGCCCGGCGGCAGCGAGCCTCGCGCGATCTCGGCCCGCATGCACGCATCGAGCGAGGCGCCGGCGAGGACCCCGTCGAGCAGGCGCTGTCCCACTTCCCACTCATCGAGCCCGTCGAGCTCGACCGGCATGGCGTCCCGGATCTCATCGAAGGACTCGCTGAGACTGATCCCGAGTCGGTCGCGCAGCAGCGCCCGGACCGGACGCTCGACGAACCGCATCAGACGATCGAGCTCGACCACCCCCTCGTCCATCGGTGGGAGCGGGGCCGGGAGGAACGGGCCCGGTTCGGCTCGTGGGCCCTCGAGCGCTCTGGCGCCGGCAAGCGCCTGGCGATCGAATCCCCACGGGCCGCGCTCCACGAGTGCGTCCGGGACGAAGTTGCGCGGGTCGAACGGCTGTAGCGGATGACAGACGAGCACCTGGTCGCGCGCCGGCCCGTGCTCCCAGCTGACCGTGCGGTCGATGATGTCCAGCAGCTCCCCGACGGGCACCGCCGGCGGGCGCCGCACGTTGGTGCGCTCGTCGTTTCCGGTGTAGGTGACGATCAGCCGCTCGGTCGCGGCCATCAGCGCGTCGAGGAGCATCTGCCGATCCTCGCTCCGCGGGTCCCGGTCGCCCACGTGCGGGCTCTGGAGCATCAGGTCGTCGCCGTCGCGGCGCGCGCGCCGGGGAAAGGCGTCGTCGTCGAGGCCGAGGATGCAGACGATCCGATGCGGCACGGAGCGCATCGGGACGAGCGTGCAGACCGTGAGGTGCCCGGTGCGGAAGTTCGCTCGGGTGGGGCGGCCGCGCAGGCGGTCGGCCAGCAGCGCTCGGACGTCGGCCAGCTCGAGCTCGGCGCTGCTCGGGTTTGCCGGCGGCTGTGCGGACTCCGCGACGACGTCGTCGAGCAGCCGCTGGAACTCGCGCCGCTGCCAGGCGTCGCGGTCGGTCGTGGCCGTCAGCGTGTCGGCGGCTTGCGCGATCGCCGTCGTCCAGCGCTCCAGTGGCTTGGGGTTGGAGAGATCGTGGAATGCGATCTGCACCCGGTCGACGTACTCGGCGAAGCGGCCGGCCAGCGCGATCGCGCCGCTCTCGACGTCGTCGAGTGGGAGGACGCCGCCGACCAGGCGCCGATCCTCCTCGGTCATCGCGACGCCGAGGAGCATGCGGTCGAGCCCCTTGCGCCAGGTGTTCGCGCTCACCGCGGCAAGCTTGAATGGCTCGCGGTGCTCGGCGTCGAATCCCCACCGTATCCCGCTCTGAGCGACCCAGTCCTGCATCCGGGATAGCGAGTCGTCGTCGAAGCCGAAACGACGCCTGACCGGGTCCCGCGCGGCGAGATCGAGCAGCTGCGAGGCGCTCGCCCGCTGGTCCGCCAGCGCGAGCAGCTGGCTGACCACGCCCAGTACTGGGTTGGTCTGCCGCAGGGAGCGGTCGGCGAGGCGGACCCTCAGGTCGGGGAGCCGCTTGCCGTCGGTCGCGTCGCGATCGTCGTCGGCCCCCGGGGCCGTCTCGGCCTCTGGCCTGCGCCCCGCCCCGAACGTGGCCTGAATCAACGGCGCGAACGTCTCGATATCTGGGCACATGACGATCACATCGCGCGGCTCGAGCGTCGGATCGTCGTCGAGCAAATGCAGGATCGCGTCGCGGAGCACCTCGACCTGCCGCGCGCGGCCGTGACACGCGTGTATCCGAATGCTCTGGTCGCGTGCGTCGAGCGCCGGCCTGGCGTCGGGCTCGTCCGGCAGCGGCGGACCCCGTGGCTGGCGGTCTTCGCGGATGCCGGCCTGGACCTCGGCCAGGAGCGACTGTGCCGCCTGGGGATCGGCGAACTCGTGGTGGTGGTCAGCGCCCTCGCCGGCGCCGGCGATTACCAGTTGCAGCTCGCGAACGTCGCGACCCCACGACGCGAGCAGGCGGTTCGCCGGCAGTGACGCGGTCCGGTCTTCTTCGCGGTTCGCGATCGCGGGACCGTCGCGAAGCGCCTCCCTTACCCGCCGCCACAGCACCGGCGAGGGGTGCAGAAGGAATAGGTGCACATCGCGTCGCTCCGCAATCGCCGCCAGCACCTCGACATGCGAGCGCGGCATCCGCGTCAGCCCGAACAGGGAAATCCGCCGGGGCAGCGGGAGCAGCTCGGGCTCCACCCGGATCCGCTCGCACGCCGCCGGCAGCCGTTCGGCGGGGCTGGGCCCGGAGATGCGCTCGCGCAATCGCCGCCACAGCTCGGCCTGCCAGTCGTCGAAGCCCTGGGCGCCGACTTGCCCCGAGGCCCACGCTCGCACCATCGAGGGGCGGTGCACGCCATAGCGGTCGAACAGGTCGGCGATGTGTCTAACCACGCCGAAGCGCCGCATCGAGTCCTCCGGGTCCCCGCGGGCGCCCTTGAGGTGCAGTTCCAGTGCGGTCAGCCACGGCTCCCCGAGGCACTCGTCGACGACGTCGAGCAGCGGCCACACCGATCGCTCCGCTAGCCACCGGTCCCGATCGGGATCGATTCCGCTCGCGGCGGCCAGGGCACCCAGGATCAGCCGACCGGGGAACGGGAACTCGACGTTCGCGCACACGCCGTCCGCGCGGCTCGCGCCGCTGGTCCCCAGTCGCGTCGAGAGTCGCTGGGTGAGCCACCGCTCGATCCCGCGGGTGGGGACGGAGACGATCTCAGCGGCGAGGGGATCTTCGAGCGGCTCGAGCAGCGTCTCCGCGAGGCCGCCGGCGAGGCGGTCCGCGCGCTCGGCTCTGTGTACGTGCAGCATTCGGAGGGAAGCTAGTGCCTCTGCAAGACACTTGGCCGGCTTCGTGACCGCGTCCGCTGATCGGCGTCGCCACGTGCGCGTGTTCGACGAGCCCGAGGCGAACCCGAAGGTCGGAACCGGACGGCGAGATGGGCGACCGAGGCGACAGTAACCTTCGGGGCATGCCCACCCTGGTCAGCGATCCGGCGCCAGCCGAATTCGAGGCGCTGCTCGAACGCCGCCGTGAGCTCGGACAGGACCTGCTCGACGAGGTATGGGAGGGCGTGTACCACATGAACCCCGCACCGCACCGAAGCCACGCGTACATCGCCCAGCAGCTCGCCGAGCTTCTCGGACCACCCGCGCGGAGCGCGGCTCTGGTGCCGATGATCAACATCTTCAACCTGGGCGAGCCAGACAACTACCGGGTACCCGACGGCGGGTTGTTCCGGCCCGGACCCGATGCCGTCTACGTGCCGACCGCGGCGATAGTGGTGGAGGTCGTCTCGCCAGGCGACAAGACGTGGGAGAAGCTCGACTTCTACGCGGCTCACCACGTCGACGAGCTGCTGATCGTCGACCCGGAGAAGCGCCAAGTGAACTGGCTGAGCCTCGACGCGAGCGACAAGTACCACCCGGTTGACCGCAGCGCCTTGATCGAGCTGGGGCCAGCACAGCTCGCCGAGAGAATCAATTGGCCGGAGTAGCCCCGACGAGCACCAGTGGTCCCGGGGCTCCGGGGCAATCGCGGCACGAGGACTCTCCCCCACCGTGACACCGGAGGGCCCACCAGCTGCCACGCGAGCAGATCCGCGAGCTCGCGGAGAACGAGCTTCGCCGGCGCCGTGATCGGCGCGTTCCCGCTTACTACGCTCGATATATGCCGGAGTTACCCGAGGCGGAGCGCGCCCGCCAGACGCTGGAATCCGCCCTCGGGCGGAGGATCATCGGCGTCGACGACCGGGACGCGTACGTTTGCCGCCCGCACGCTCCGGGCGAGCTCGCCGACGCGCTCACCGGGCACACGCTGATTACGGCTCACCGGAGGGGCAAGTTCATGTGGCTCGAGACGGAGGATGGGCCGGTGCTCGGACTGCACCTCGGCATGGCCGGGCGGATCGTGGTCGACCCTGAAGACGTCTCTCGGTGGGACCGGTTCGCCGTCGAATTCGACGACGGCGGTCGGCTCGTCCTGCGAGACAAGCGCCGCCTCGGCCGCGCCGTGCTCAACCCAGACTTCTCGCACGTCGGACCCGATGCCGCGGAGGTCAGCCGCGAGGAGTTCCGCCGTCTGATCGGGCGCGGTCGATCCCCGATCAAGGCCCGCCTCCTAGATCAGCGAGCGATCTCCGGAGTCGGCAACCTGCTCGCCGACCAAATCCTCTGGCAAGCGCGCATCTCACCGCGGCGTAGGGTGTCCGACCTCTCGACCGAGGACCTCGATCGTCTGCGCCGCGAGCTCCGCGCCGCCGTGCGCTCCGCGATCCGGCGCGGTGGTGCTCACACGGGCCGCTTCATACAGTCACGCGGCCCGGACGGGACCTGCCCGCGTGACGGGTCCCCGCTCGAGCGGGGCAAGGTGGGTGGAAGAACGACGTTCTGGTGTCCGGTGTGTCAGCGCTGATCATTTTCTGACGCAACGAGGCACGGACTTCGGTGAAGGCCGCGCGCTTGTGGCAGCGCGGCCTTCACCAGCTCAGCGTCGACCGACAGTGTCACCTCATTGGCCGCCGGCGCAGACCCAAGCGCTCGCGCCGGCGCTGTTCCAGATTCTCGACGCGACGGCCGCCTGCTGCTGCGGCGTCGCCTGGGAGGCGCTCGGCGCATACTGACTTCCACCGTAGGCCTGCCAGGTGCTGGGGATGATCTGGTAGTAGCCCGAGGCGCCGGAAGAGTTTGGCGGCAGGTTCTGCCCGCCCGACTCACACTGCACCACGGAGCTCGGGATCGCCCAACCGCCGCTGCCTCCCGACTGCTGCGAGGACGAGCCCTGCCGGGCCTGGCTCTCCCCAGACGATCCTGGCTGAGTATCGCCAGACGCCTGCCCCTGCTGTGGCTGCGTAACCTGCGCCTGCGCCGCCTGGGCGGCGGCGCCCTGCGCGGCCGCCGCGCGCGCGTCGTGCGTCTGGGCCTGGTGACGGTCGTAGCTGCGCACGAAGCCCTGCGCCACCGGGTTACGTTGACAGTGCTCGATGTACCCGAGCACCTGGAGATCGTGTTCGGTCACCGTACTGGTGCCGGAATAGATCAGGTTCGCGGCACCTTCACCCATATTGACGGTAAACAGCTTCCCGCAGCCGCGCTGCGCGGCGGTCCGCACGGTCCGGTGCTTCACCGTGACCACACGTGGAGCGCTCGAAGGTGCGGCGTGCGCCGCGCCCTTGGGGGACGAAAGCGGCCCGGCGGTGAGCGCGACCGCCGTGGCCGGGACCGCGAGCACCAACGCGCCCGCGCCAGCATAAATCAGGCGCGTCTTGCGCCCGCCTGCGATGGGCCTCATCCAGAGGTCCTCCTTGTGTTCGCTTGGATCGACGGGGTGCCTACGGGGTGAGCTGTCGGGCTCGCGGCAAGCGTCAACCCAGTACGGGTTGACGGAAGTCGCTACGGCCACGGCCGGCGTGGGCCGGGCGGCCGATTCGCCCCCTCCGAGCGGAAACACCAGACTCGGCAGTGGGTCCCCCGCTCGTCCCCGCAACGGCAGGGACGACTCGGCAGGTCGAATTACAAGCGCTGGAGGCTGGCAAGATTAAATCGACTGTTGTGTGACACCGCGCACACAGTGGTCGAGGTCTTCAGCTTCTCTTACACTTGCACTAGAGCTGGTCCGGCGCGCGTCACTGCCGGGCTGCACTGTCGAGGTTGAACACGCGTTCGGCGTTGGCGTGCAGGAACAGCTCCCGGCTCTCTTCGTCGAGGCCGAATCGTTCGAGACCGCGAAGACAATCCGCCGCCGGCCACGCCGGGTGGTTAGAGCCGAACATCACCTTGCGCCGTCCGTGGCCGCGGATGAACTCGACGATCTCCGCTGGATAGCGTTCGGCGACGTAAGCCGAGGTGTCAATGTAGACGTTGGGATACTTGGTGGCGAGGGAGATCATCTCCGCCGTCCACGGATAGCCGATGTGGCCGCCGACGATCTTGAGCTCTGGAAACTCGAGCGCCACGTGATCGAGGTAGGGGATCGGGCGCCCCGGCTCTGACGGGCAAAGCGGACCGGTGTGTCCGACCTGCAGGCAGAACGGCACGCCGAGCTCACAGCACTCCGCGTACAGCGGGTAGTAACGGCGGTCGTCGGGAGGAAGGTTCCATAGCCACGGCACGATCCGCAGACCGCGGAACCCACGCTCGCGCACGCAACGACGTAGTTCGCGGACGGCGGGCATGGGCCTGTGGAGGTCAACCGACGCGATACCCACGAATCGGTCCGGGTACCTCTCTACGAGGCCCGCGACCTGGTCGTTTGAGATCAACGGGCCGCCTGGGCCCCACCAAGCGCAGAGCAGGCCGCACCGGATGCCGGCGGTGTCCATGGCCTCGAGCGTCCACTCCACCGGGACGTCGCCCCGCGGCAGCTTCTCGCGCGACCAGCGACGCAGTGATTCGAAGATTGGGCTGTCCAGAAACCCGCGCGAGGGATGTTGCATCCACACGTCGACGACGCTGCCGCCGGGCTCGCCGGCGTCGCGGAGCGTCACCTACGCCTCGCGTTCGCGTCGGCGCCCGCCGTTAGGAGCACGGCGCGCGTGGCCGCCTCGAGCTGTGCGCGAAGGCCGGAGGGAAGCCTTGTGCCGGCGATCAGGTGGCGCCGGATGACCCCGATCGGGATGTCCGATACGGCACAGACCGTGGCCTCCACGGTGCTGCGGGTCGCGCGCCCGAACAGCCGGCGTGCCAGGGCGGCGAACGCCAGCTCGAGCGGTCGGTTGAGCCCGTCGAGCTCGGCCATCAGATCCGGCGACAGAGGTGACTCGATGAGATCCTCGCGGCGCATCGCGGCCAGTAGCCGCGCGTCCCCGGGATGGGCGCCGGCGAAGTCGTATAGGGAGCAGGCGGCGGCCAGCGCTGCAGCCATCGGATCGGGCTGGTCGAGCGCGGCGACGAACTCGGCCTGCGCGCGGCGCGCGGCGCGAATCCACATCTCGGCGAGCAGCTCGTTCAGGGACGCGAACCGGTGATACAGCGAGCCCTTCGGCGCCCCGCTGGCGAGCGCGATGGCGTCGATCGTTATTGCGCGGGCGCCGCTCTCGAGCACGAGCGTGCGTGCTGCGTTGAGGATGCTCTCATCGGAGTGCACTCGGGGTCGCGCCACCGCGGCGTCATTCTAGACCTGCTCGTCCAGAATCGTTTGCGCACGACTAGACCGCGAGCGCGACCGCGCCGCGGCCGTGCCCGCCGAGGACAGTCGTCAGTGCGGCAGCGGCCTCGTCGAGTCCGTAGGTGATCGCGACCGAGACCTCGACCTGTCCGTCTGCGAGCAGTCGCGCGAGCCTTCTCAGTTGGCCGCCGTCGGGTCGCACATAGACGTTCGAGATGGTGATGCCTCGCTCCTCCGGGGGTGGGTCTGAGGTGATGGTTGCCAGGCGACCGCCGTCGCCGACGGCACGGAGCGCATCAACCGCGCCGCCGGGGGCGGCGTTCACCGCAGCGGATACTCCGGCGCGTCCGGTGATCTCGAGCACGCGGTCGGGCCAGTCCGCGTTGTGGTAGTCGATTACCTGGCGCGCGCCGAGAGCCTTGACGCGCTCCCGGCTGGCCGGGCCGGCGGTCGCCAACACCTCCGCTCCGCGGAGCGCCGACAGGCGGACGGCCAGGCCACCAGTCACGCCGCCGGCGCCGTGCACCAGGAGGCGATCTCCCGACCGGACGCGCAGCGGCTCTGAGAGAACCTGCTCGGCGGTGAGTGCGGGCACCGGAAAGACGGCCGTAGCCTCCCAGGAGACGCCCTCTGGCTTCGGGGCGAGCAGCGCCCCAGGAGCGATCAGCATCGGCGCCCAGGTGCCCTGGTCGCGGAGCGGTAGCGGATGGGTCATGACCTCGTCGCCCGCCGCCCAGTCGGTGACTGCGTCTCCTACGGCCGCCACCGTGCCGGCGGCTTCCACGCCGAGCGCCATCGGTGGGCCGCGGCCGACGTCCCACCCGCCGGTGCGGACGATCTCGTCCCAGTTGGCCACCCCGGCGGCCTTGACCCGGATCAGCACCTCGTCGTCTTCGAGCCGGCGGGGCTCCGGCACCTCGATCAACCGCACATCGCCACCGGTACGTCCAATCCCCGCTACGTGCATCGGCTACCTCCTGATCGGTCGAGACTGTCTCCGGTACGCCTCATGGCTCACACACGCCGACCACCGGTGAGCGGCCCGCGCGATTCGCGCCCCAAACCGGCGGGCGGTCTCGCGGTCGCTGGCCGGCGGGGTGGCATCGGGGCCTTGGTCGGCGTTGCTCTGGCCCATCACACCCACGAACGAGGAGAGGCGGTTGATCTCGTGCTCTCCCCCGTCGCTGGTTATGTGGCCTGGCATCTCGCCGAGTGACACGATCACCATGCCGTGCTGGGCGGCAAACACCGCGAGCTGCAGGAGCGTGGCTAGCTTGTCACCCGATCGACCAGCCGAGTTCGTGAATACTCCGGCCAGCTTGTCTCTCCACACCTGCTCGCGCCACGCGTGGACGAAGCTGTCCTCCATGAAGGACTTGAACGCGGCCGATCCCGAGCCCATGTAGGTCGGGCAGCCGAACACGATCGCATCGGCCTCCGCCAGCGGGTCCCAGGCCGGTCCGCGGTCTGTCACGCACGTCAGTCGCGCAGTGGTCCCGGCCACCTCTCCTGCTCCAGCGGCGATCGCCGCCGCCAGCTTGGCGGTGTGACCGCGCAGCTCCGCTCGTCCTTGGCTGCCGCTGTCATAGACCACCGCGATCCGCACGGTTTCTGCACCTGTCGGGAGAGTCATGCGCGACCGATTATAGACGAAACGGTCTAATATGTCCAGACCCCGGCGTTGACCTAGGATCAGCCACCGTGACTCGCGAGGACCCGCACCTGGAGGCGCTGCATCGATTCGGGTTGGGCGACGAGGATCTTCTGGCCTGGCAGAACAGCGCTCTTCCTGACGACGCATTCGCGGACTGGCTGACGGACCGCGTCGCGCGACGCCCAAGCGGCTCGCGGGCGCGGCGGGTGTACGGCGCCGAGGACATACACGACTTCGCGCGCAGGGCGATCCTCGGCGCACTTGCGCTTGGACCCGGCGATCACCTCCTGGATGTGGGGTGCGGCGGCGGTCTCCTGCTCCGCGACGCGCTCGCGACCGGCGCCAGCGTGACCGGAATCGACCACAGCGAGGACATGGTCAAGCTCGCGCGCGAACGCGCACCCGGCGCGCGCGTCGTGCCGGCCAGCGCCGAGAACCTGCCCTTCGCTGACGCCACGTTCACGGCAATCGCCATGTCCATCGTCTTCTTCTTCCTCGACGAACCGCTGCCCGTCCTGCGCGAGTGTCATCGAGTTCTGTGCCCCGCCGGCCGGCTCGCGATCTACACGACCGGGCCCGAGCTGCGCGGTACGCCGGCGGCCCCGGAGCCGATCGCCAGCCGCGGCCACTTCTACACCGACCAAGAACTGGTCGAGCTTGGGCGGCGTGCCGGCCTAGACGAGGTCGCCGTGAGCAGCGAGCGGGGCGGCCAGCTGCTGACGGCCCGGGTCTAACGCCCGCGTGCCAGGAGGTCGTTGGGCACGAACAACTGGCCCTCGTCGAGCACCAGCCTCCAGTGGCCATCGATCCGGTGGAAGCTCGCGTCGACGTATCCGCGGTACCGGGCGCATGAACCCGTCCGAGTGACATGGGCGCTGGCGACGGTGGGATCGCTGGGGGAGATCCTGACCCCCAAGCACCGAGATGGGTACCCGTATGCCGCCGCGATCCCGGCCGGGTCAGCGCCGTGCTCCCGGGCGGCCGGGGCGGTACCGGAGATGCCGGACGGGTTGTGACGCGCCGCGCTCGATGTGACGACTATGAGGACTCCGACGAGTGCCGCCGTCGCGATGATCGCGCCGCCAACCGCGAGCGCTCCACCCCGACGGCCGCGACCGCGCCGCCCGATCGTGACGGTGATCTCCACCTCCGAGGGCCCAGGCGCCGGCGGGTGCGGACGGATATGGCGTCCTCCTTCGACCAAGTCGCGAGCAGTATCGCGCGGGAGAATCCGACGGGTAGTATCCGCGCGTCAAGCGGTGATCGTCGAGATGCGCGAATACACGTTGCAGGCCGGGAAGGTGCCCGAGTACCTGCAACTCTACGAGCGCGAGGGGCTCGAGATCCAGCGCGAGATCCTGGGGCAGATGGTCGGCTACTACTCGACCGAGGTCGGCTCGGCGATCAACGAGGTCGTGCATCTTTGGGCGTACGAGAGCTTCGAGGACCGCCGGCAGCGCCGCGCGCGCCTCGCCGCCCACCCGGGCTGGCAGGCGTATGTGAAGAAGATCAGGCCGATGCTCGTGGAGCAGCGCAACCGCATCCTGACGCCGGCGCCGTTCTTCGAGCCGGAGCTGCGCCGGTGAGGGAGCGGCGAGCGTGAGCGGCCTGGAGGAGCGCGTGGCGATCGTGACCGGAGCCGCGCAGGGGATAGGCCGGAAGATTGCGGAGGGCCTGGCCGGCGAGGGGGCGAGGGTGGTGGTGGCCGACGTCCGGGCGGCCGAACCGGTAGCGCAGGCGATCGACGGGCTGGCGGTCGAGGTCGACGTCTCCGACCAGCTGGCCTGCGAGCGCATGGCGCACACCGCGATGGACGCCTTCGGCCAGATCGACATCCTGGTCAACAACGCCGGCATCTACACCTCGCTGGTGCCGACGCCGTTCGAGCAGCTCTCGGTGGAGGAGTGGAAGCGCGTGTTCGACGTCAACGTGCTGGGCATGTACCTGGCCACGCGGGCGGTGGCGCCGTTCATGCGCCAGGCCGGCGCCGGCCGCGTCATCAACCTCGCCTCGGGCACGCCCTACAAGGGGGTCCCGTTCTTCCTGCACTACGTGGCCAGCAAGGGGGCGGTGATCGCCATGACGCGCGCTCTGGCCAAGGAGCTCGGCGGCGACAACGTGCTGGTCAACGCGGTGGCGCCGGGCTTCACGATGTCGGACGGCGTGCTCTCCAATTCCGTCCAGCTCGAGCAGCTGCAAGAGGTCTCGGCCAAGGCTCGGGTGCTGGTCAGAGACCAGTACCCCGAGGACATCGTCGGCGCGGTGCTGTTCTTTGCCGGCGAAGCGTCCTCGTTCATAACCGGCCAGTCGCTCGTGGTCGACGGCGGCGCCTACTTCAATTAGTCCGCGGTGGAGCTTCAGGTCGTCGAACATCGGTTGAGTGCGGCCGAGGCGATCGAGCTCGAGCCCGCGCCGCGCGTCGTCTACGACGTGAACGCCGACGCCGCCGACTACTCGACGGCCTCCCTTGTCATCACAGGGCCGAAACACGTGCTCTCGTTTGAGCTAGCGCTCAAAGCGTCGCCCTCGGCGCTGCTCAGCGCGGCGCTCGAGCCGCCGGCCGACGAGCATCAGCTGATCCGCTGCGACCGCGTCGACTTCCCTCCCGGTGGCGTCGCGTATCTGCACACACACCGGGGCCCCGGCCTCCGCGTACTCCTGCACGGCTCGATCCGGATCGAGACCGCAGGTCGCTCCCACGATTACGGACCGTTCGAGGCGTGGTTCGAGCCCGGACCCGAGCCGGTATTCGCCGCCGGGTCTGTCGACGAGCCGACCGCCTTCGTGCGCTGCATGGTGCTGCCCGCCCAGCTGAAGGGTCAGCGGTCGATCCGCTACGTCCGCGACGAGGACGCCGACAAACCCAAGCCCCAGCGTTACACGGTGTTCGTGGACGAGCTCCTTTCCGAGGACCCGTGACCCCCGCGGCGCGAACCGGTGGAAGGCTACTCGCCGACCAGCTCGTGCTGCACGGATGCGAGCTGGCCTTCTGCGTTCCGGGCGAGAGCTACCTGCCCCTGCTCGACGGGCTGTTCGACCACCGCGACCGGCTGCGCCTGGTGACCTGCCGGCACGAGGCGGCGGCGGCCAACGCCGCCGAAGCGAGCGGCAAGCTCACCGGCCGCCCCGGCGTGTGCATCGTCACGCGTGGCCCGGGCGCCACCCACGCCGCGGTCGGCGTGCACACCGCGCGCCAGGACTCGACGCCCCTACTTCTTCTCGTGGGCCAGGTCGCGCGCTCCCAGCGCGGCCGCGAGGCGTTCCAGGAAATCGAGCTCGAGCAGGTCTTCAGCTCGCTCGCCAAGGGCGTGTTCGAGATCTACGACCCCGACCGGATCCCAGAGCTCATGGCCAGCGCGTTCACTCTCGCCGCCAGCGGTCGCCAGGGACCGGTGGTCGTCTCGTTGCCCGAGGACGTCCTGAGCCAGACCAGCACGGCGCCCGACGCCCAGCGGTACGCCGCCCGCGAGCCCGCGCCCGACCCAAGCCACATCGCAGAGCTCGAACGGCTCCTGGAAGGCGCTCAACGGCCGCTCGTGCTCGTCGGCGGCGGCCCCTGGGACGCCGAAGCGGGCGCGCACCTGAGCGACTGGGCGCAGGCCTGCGGGCTACCGGTGGCCGCGTCCTTCCGGCGCCAAGACGTCCTGGACAACGAACTCGGCTGCTACATCGGAGACGCCGGGCTCGGCATGAACCCGCGCCTGGCGCGCCGGATCCGCGAGGCTGACGTGTTGATCGCGATCGGCCCGCGCCTGACCGAGGTCGAAACCCAGGGCTACACGCTCCTGCGACCGCCAGTCCCAGAACAGACGCTCGTCCATGTGCACCCCGATCCGCAGGAGCTCGGGCGCGTGTACCAGCCCACGTTGGGGGTGCCCGCAGGGGTCCGCTCGTTCGCCGCCGGCCTCGAGGCCTCCGCCCGCATGAGCGGGAAGAGGTGGGCTGGCTGGGCGCACGAGGCGCGCGCCGACTACGTGGCCTGGTCACAGCCGCCCGAGCCGCGCGAGGAGTCCGGGGTCGCCCTCGGCGACGTGATGAGAACCCTGCGCGCGGAGCTGCCCGATGACGCGATCATCTGCAACGGCGCCGGCAACTACACGCTCTGGGTGCACCGCTTCTTTCGCTACCGGGGCACTGGCACGCAACTCGCGCCCCAGAGCGGGTCGATGGGTTACGGCATCCCCGCCTCGCTCGCCGCGCAGTTGCTCCACCCTGAGCGCACGGTCGTCGCGTTCGCGGGCGACGGCTGCTTTCAGATGTGCGGCCAGGAGCTCGCGACGATGGTTCAAGAACGTCTGCCGGTCATCGTAATCGTCGCGAACAACCGGATGCTCGCCACGATCCGCATGCACCAGGAGCGCCGCTTCCCGGAACGGGTCATCGGCACCGACCTGACCAATCCCGACTTCGCCGCGCTGGGGCGCGCGTATGGCGCGCACGCGGAGCGCGTCGAGCGGACCGAAGAGTTCGCACCGGCATTGGCGCGGGCCCGAAAGGCACCCGGGCCCGCGTTGATCGAGCTCCTGACCGACCGGGAGGCGCTCACTCCGGCGGCTTCGCTGAGCGACACGCGAGCCCAGGCGCAAGCCGCCATGGCCACCCGCGCCTAGTCGTGCTCGGCACGGCCTGGCAGATCGCGCGGGAAGTTCGGAGCGGCGAGCTCGACCCGGTGGAGGCGGTCGAGCGAGCGCTGGCCACGATCGACGAGCGAGATGACCTGAACGCGCTGATCACGGTCTGTCCGCAGCGTGCGCTGACCCGCGCGCGTAGCGTCGAGCGCGGGCCGCTGGCCGGAGTGCCACTGCTGGTCAAGGACGTCATCGACACTGCCGGCGTCCGCACCACCGCCGGCTCGAAGATCTACGCCGACCGGGTCCCGGCCGAATCGGCACCGACCGTGCGGGCGCTCGAGGCTGCCGGCGCGATTGTGATCGGCAAGACCAACTGCGACGAGTTCGCCTGGGGAGTCACCGGACAGAACACCCACTACGGCGACGCGCGCAATCCAAAGCTCCCCGGGCGCATCACCGGCGGCTCGAGCAGCGGCAACGCCGCCGCGCTGGCGGCAGGAATCGCGCCGCTCGCGCTCGGCACGGATACCGGCGGGTCGGTGCGGATGCCGGCGGGGTGCTGCGACGTGGTGGGAATGAAGCCACGGCTGGGCGGGCTCTCGACGGCGGGCGTGTTCCCCCTGTGCCCGAGCTTCGACACCGTCGGCCCGATGGCGCGCACGGTGGAGGACTGCGCTCTCTGCTACGAGATCCTGGCCCGGCAGCCGCTCGCCGCGCTCGCCGGCACACAGGCCGGCGAGCGCGAATCGAAAAGGCGAACTGAGGGTCGGTGTGCTGACCGGCATGCCGCCACTCGCGCCGAACGAACCCGCGCCCGAGCGCGACGAGCGCGCGCTCGAGTTCGCCGGACGCCTCGAGGCGCTGGGGATGCGCGCACAGGAGGTAGCGCTGCCGATCCCCACCGCGAACATTTGGTCCGTGTTCTACGGCGAGGCGGCCGCCACTCATCGCAACACGTTCCCAGCCCGGCGAGATGACTATGGCCCGACCATTCGCGCCAAACTCGAGAGCGCGCAACACACGGATCCGAACGCGGTAAGCGCCGGCCGCCAAACGCTCGAAGCCTGGCGCGACCGAGCACAAACCGAACCGCCGGTCGACGTGATCGTCTGCCCGACGCTCGGCGTCCGCGAGATCCCGCCCAGCGATGTCGACGAGCTCGAGATCAGGGTTGCCTTCTCGGCCTACACGCGGGCGTTCAGCTACCTCGGCTGGGCCGCGATCGCGATCGGCGGGGTGCAGCTCGCGGCGCGCGAGGAGACCACGCTGTTCGCGGCCGCGCTCGCCTGGGAGCGCGCCTACGGCCCGCCGGTCGGATCGCCGGCCTCGTGAGCCGCAAGTCGCCAACCGATCGTCGACGGTGGCAGCGCCAACAGACCCCGTAGGCGCCCTTCGAGGCCTAGATGCACCGTGAGCCCGCGCCTCAGTCGGCGTCGCTGCCCAGCGTCGCGGCGGAGGTGGCGCCCGCACAGTAGCGGCGCTCCCGCAAAAGCTGCACGTAGCGCGCAGCGTCGGGCCCACCGTGCAGATGCACGAGCCGTTCGATCTGGGCCAGCGTGACTGTCGCAGGGATCGCGTAGCCGAGCCGGCGCAGCGCGCGCGCTACCTCCGTGTCGCGAGCTCGCCGTCGCCCGCGAGGCTGCGGCGTAGGCGAGCGTGTCCGGAGCAACGACCGCGAGCAGCAGCAGCGCCAGAACCGCGATCGTCGCGAGCGATCAACGGCAACCGGCCGTCGAGCGCGCCGCCACTCGCTCGGTGGTGGCCGCTCCTCGGGCACTGCGCCTGGGCAACCGGCGGCAGCTCGCCAACGGTCGCGGCGAGGGCGTGCAGCGAGTTGACCGTGCTCTCGCTCGTGTACAGCGGGCACTGCGGCACGGACCCACCGAGCGCGGAGGCGTCGGGTTGAAGGGCACCCAGCCGATGCCGGTGAAGAACACCTCGACCCAAGAGTGAGCATCCACCGCGCGCACGTTGAACGCGCCGCTGGCCCCGGCGCGGGCGCCCGGCAGGAATCCCGCCGCTACACGTGCGGGTATGCCATCCATGCGCAGCATCAGCGCCATCGCACCCGAGAACTGCTGGCAGTAGCCAAAGCGGTCGACGAACAGGAATGACTCGAGTGGGTACCTCCGGACCGGAGGCTGCTCGCCGTAGGTGTAGTTCGCGAGTAGGTAGTGCTGTATTGCAGTTGCGACGTCGTACGTCGACTGCGTACCGTGCGCTAGTCGCCGTGCCAGCCGATACATCGGTCCGTACGGGGAGGCCAGGATGCGCCGCTGCATCCTGGCACTGCCGCCGGCGAGGAGCCGGGTACGAGGGTTCCGACGGTCCGGTTGGTCAAGAAGCGGCCGGGACGCACCGGGTCGGTCGCGCCGAGCCGCAGGCCCGACTGGCTCGGGGCCGGCAGGTCGAAGTCCGTGTAGCGCAGATACGCGGCCGGGAAGGTGCGCGGAGCGGCGCGAAGTTCCGATGTGGTCGGCCGCGGGACGTAGGACAAGACCGTGTACGTGCCACCATTCCGTAGCGCGGCACCGATCGTACGAGTCGTGCCGTCGGGATCGTGGCGGGTGACGCCATCGACGTTGACCCCCACGGTCGTGCCCTGCTCGGTTGGCAGGAGCTGGGAATTGAGGCCGCGGATCGTGAAGGTCGCGAACGCGTACCAGCGATCGTTCAGCGGGAGCGGGAGGTCCTGGTCGCTTGGGGCATAGGTGCCGGAGCGCACGAATCGCAAGCCGTCAAAACGATCGAGCGTCGTTGTCTTCCACAGCTGTGGGCTGGGCGCGCTGACCGTGAACATCGTCTGCTGTGAACGCGACCAGATGATCGGACCGTAGCTCTGATCCCACGAGAACGCGATTCCCGTACGGCTCGAGCCGAGCACATCCCAGGCGCGATAGTTCAGCCACGCCTGCCCGCCCCCAACCTGGGCGGCCACAGCAGCGGCGACCGCCCCGACTGCCGCCAGCCACGCGAGCGTCGCCGGCACGCGCCGCTTGCGCAGGCCAGGTAGCCAGAGCCAAGCCACCACTAGCGCGAGCAGCAGCAGTCCCTCGGCGGTCGCCGACCCTCCGGGCGAGTCGATCACTCCGATCACGTACAAGGTCAGCAGGAGGGCCAGCGCGCCGACCTGGCGCACGCCGTAACGCAGCGCCGCCGCGCGGCCACCCGGCCGCGCCGGCCAGAAACCGATGGCGGCGGCGGCAATCGGCACGGCGGCGAGCGCCAGCAGGATATCCACGCGACTCCATGAGTCCCTGCCGGCATAGGGCCACAACGTGGTGGCGACTGTCCGAAGCCCGCCATGCACGCCGCTGGCAAGCCCCCCCCATCGCCCGGGCGGCAGGAGATGAGCCGGCACGCCGACGGCGAGGAGCGCGACCACAAGCAGCGCCGCGAGCGCGATCACCCGGGCCACCGCCGCCGACAGGCGTGCGCCCCATGGCGCCGCAGCGCGTGCGCGGACCAGCATCACAGCCATCGCTGTCGCGATCGCGAGGGCGGTAACCGCGACCACGCGCGCAGCGGGCGGCCGCGCCTCGACACCCGCATAGCGCCACGCCGCGAGCGCGCTCAGCGTGGCGAAAGCGGCGAGCCGCGTTCCGCTGCCGCGCTCGAGGGTTGACGGCTGCGGTCTCACGCCGCCCTGCGCCTCGCGGTGTCGCGGTCCAGGCGCTGGCCCCGGCACCCGGCGACGGTGAAGTGCACCGGCCATCGCGCCTGGGCGTGCGGAGTCACCAGATACCGCACTGGTGCCCGAACGTGTGCGAGTTCGGCGGGGCGGCGGCTCGCCGCCGACACCCACAGAACAACGCTCGCCCCAGACAGACAGCCAAGCGGCGGAGCGCCCGCCTCGGGCTGCAGCAAAGCGAGTCGAGCGTGCAGGAGCGAGAACCCGGCCAACTCGGCGTCCATACGTGTTGGCCGCCGATCACCGGGGAGCAGCAGCGCACATCCGCCGCGGCGCGCCAGGTGCACGGACAGCGATGCGGCAGCCCGCATGGCCTGGTCGAGCGCATCCACGCTCGAGGGCTCCCGTGGGTCGACGACCACCAGGGGAGACCTTTCGCCATCGGCGACCAGGCGGCGCTCCATCAACGTTGTCGTCCGAGCGACCGTCGGCCAGTGAATCCGGGAGGCAGGCGTGCCAGGCCGATGCGGCCGCAACGAGTCGACCTCGGTCGCTCCCGCCTCTGCCGCGCTCACGACGTGGCGCCCCAGGATCGTCGGCTCCCCGCCTACGTCAACCAGGTGTACCGGTTCGACGCGCGGCAACACCAGGACCTCGTCGGCGGATGCGGTGATCGACCGGCTGCACAGGCCAAGCGGATCAGCGACAAGCGCAGACGCCGGACCGAGCTGGTGCCGCCCACGGCGATGAAACTGGACGGCAGCACGCGCGGTGCCGCCGCCCGAGCCGGACAACGGCAGTGCCGGTCCGTCGGCCCAGGGGCGCACCTCCGCCCAGGGAAGCGGTACGCGCGAGCGCGACACGCTCACCGTTACAGGCAGATCCGCGCGCTCCTCGACGGCCGAGCTGCCAAGCGAACGCACCAAGCGCACGCCGCGGGCCGCGTTGGATACCCAGATCGTGGCAGCGGCGGCGATCAGCAGCAGTGCGAAACCAGGCAGATATAGGGGCGTGGCGGCAAAGCCGGCCCCCGTCAGACAGAGCGCGACGCCGAGCCCAGCCGCCGCCCGTGCGCTCCTCATAGGGCCGGAACCTTGTCGAGCGCATCGTGCAGGACGTCGAGGCGCGCAACGTCCACGGCAGCAGGCGCGAGCAGAAGCCGATGCGCGAGGACCGAAGGGACGAGCTGCTGCACGTCGTCGGGGAGCACGTGATCACGGCCCTCGAGCGCGGCCCGCGCCTTGGCGGCCTTGACCAGCATCAGGCCGGCGCGGGGACTGGCGCCGAACTCGACGCGCGGGTCCTCGCGGATCCGCTCGAGCACGGCAACCACGTAGCCGAGCAACCGCTTGCTCGTGTGGACACCGATAGCCGCATCCTGAGCGGCGATCACGTCAGAGACGCTCGCCACCGACTCGAGCGCGAGGACACGATCGCCGGTCGCGTGCTCGGAGAGCATCTCAACCTCGCGAGGAGCCGATGGGTAACCGAGCGACACCCGCACCATGAACCGGTCGAGTTGGTTCTCGGGTAGCGGATACGTTCCCGCGTACTCGACCGGGTTCTGCGTGGCCAGCACAGCGAACGGACGAGCGAGTTCGTGCGTCATGGTGTCAACGGTCACGTGTCCCTCCTGCATGCACTCGAGCAGGCCGGACTGCGTCTTCGGCGGCGCGCGATTGATCTCGTCGACCAGGACGAGGTTCGCGAACACCGGTCCCGGACGAAACTCGAAGCTCGCTAGCCGCTGGTTGAAGACGTTGGTGCCGACCACATCGGCAGGGAGTAGGTCCGACGTGCATTGAATCCGCGCGTAGGCGGCGTCGATCGAGCGCGCGAGCGCGCGCACCAGGGCCGTCTTTCCGACTCCGGGGTGGTCCTCGATCAGGACGTGTCCCTCAGCCAGCAGCGCGACCAAGACGTCGCGAAGCGTGCGTTCGGGGACCTTGACCGCGCGAGCGACGTTCTGACCGATGCGGGCAGCGAGCGCCGCTACGTCCGCGGGGTCGAGCTGGTCGGCCGTGTCCACCCTAGTGGCCGATGTTACGCGCTCAGGTTCAACGCACCATCGCTGCGCACCGGCTACCCGGCCAGTGGCTCGACACCCAGGTAGCGCCGCTGAAGCTCAGGGTCGGACTCCAGCTGATCGGATGTCAGCTCGGCGGCGATGCGGCCGGCCAGCATCACCAGGTGCCGCTCGGCCACCGCTGTGGCGACGCCGAGATTCTGCTCGACCAAGAGGATGCGCACCCCGCCTTCGGCAAGGCGATGGACGGTATGAACAAGTTCATCCACGAGCCGCGGCGCGAGGCCCTCGGACGGCTCGTCCATGATCAACAGCTTCGGATTTAGCAGGAGCGCGCGGCCGATGGCGAGCATCTGCTGCTCGCCACCCGAAAGCTGTGTCGCGTCGCTCTTCCTGCGCTCCGCCAAGCGGGGGAACAGCTCGTAGACGCGACTCGTCGTCCATGTCCCGTTGCTCCGGCCGCCGACGATCTGGAGGTGCTCGTCGACGGTGAGCGAGCCGAACAGCCTTCGCCCCTGGGGCACGAGCGCGAGTCCCACCCTGGCGATCTTGTAGGAGGGCTTGCCGAGTAGCTCGAGTCCGCCGAAGCGGACCGAGCCTCGGGCCACGCTGGGGTGCATGCCCATGATCGTGTTGCACATCGTCGTCTTGCCCATGCCGTTGCGGCCGATGATCGAGACCGGCATGTCGCCGACCGTGAAGTTGAGCCCTTGCAAGACGTGGGCGGGACCGTAGTAGGCGTTCAGCCCCTCGACCTCGAGCAGCTCCCCGTCATTCATCGTAGTAGCGACTCCCGAGGTACAAGTCGTGGACGGTCTGGTTGGCTCGGATCTCCGCCGGCGTACCCTCGGCGATCACGCGTCCTTCGTGCATCATCGTCACCCATTGGGCGACGCGCAACGCGACGTCCATGTCGTGCTCGATCAGCAGCAAGGTGACGTGTGAAGGCAGTGCCAGTAGCAGCTCGGTGAGCGTCTGGCGCTCCGCGGGCGAGAGCCCTGCAGCCGGCTCGTCGAGCATCATCAGCTTCGGCTCCGCGGCGCGCGCCATCGCGATGGCGAGCTGTCGCCGCTCTCCGTGCGAGAGCTCATCCACGAGCGTGTTCAGACGATCAATGAGCCTGACGTCGGCTGCGGCCTCCCGTGCCTTGGCCCGTAGCGGCGCGTCGCGCTTGGCCGAGCGGAACGGGAACACGTGTCCGGTCCGCACGCCGAGCGCGGCGAGGTAGATGTTGTCCTCGACGGTGAGCCCCGTGAACACTCGCGACTGCTGGTAGGTCCGGGCCAGGCCCAGCTTGGCGCGGAAGCGCGCGGGAGCAAGCGTCACGTCCTCTCCGAACAGTTCGATCGTGCCCTCGGTCGGTGGGAACTCGCCCGCGATCACGTTGAACAGCGTCGTCTTGCCGGCGCCGTTCGGACCGAGGATCGTCCGGCGTTCCCCCGGACCGATGTCGAGGTCGACGCCGTCAACGGCCCGCAGCCCGCCGAAGCGCCGGCCGATCCCCCGCAGGCGGAGGACCGGCTCGGCGGTTTCGGTGGTTTGGGCTGCCAGGGCCACTTCGTTGGTGGGTTTCAGCCGGCTCCTCAGTGGAAGCTGACCGGCATCTCCTTTCCCTGCCAGGGCAGCGACCGCTTCTGGCAGACCGGCTGCCCGCGCCCAGGCGACGGCGTGGTCGGACTGAACGTCCCGCCGAATGTCTGGGTGACGTCCGGCACCTCGTATTCGGTCTTGACCCCGGGGACCGAGGCCGGGGGTCGCGCTGATCACACCGATGTAGTTAGGTCAGTATCGCCTGCCGGTTCTGGTCCAGCGTGATCGGTCCGTACGGAGCGTTTGGCAGCGTTACCTTGGCCAGCGCCGCGTGCAGCGCTGCCTGGCCGTTTGACAGGTCGCCGTGGACCGCGGTGAGCGCCTTGTCCAGCGCCCATGCCGCGTTGTAGTAGTTGACCGTGAACACGCTCGAGGCGAGTGACGCCAGTGTGTGCGGAGCCGGCAGCGAATTCGTCGAGGCCGGATACGCCTGCTTCAGCGCCGCGATATACGCCGACGCGTTTGGAGACGTGGTGTCCTCGGTCGTCGGCTCACCGAAGACGCCGCCGATGTACTGCTGGCCGTATGCCGCCAGCGTGGCGGGGTCGGGGAGGAAGATGTTCCCGGCGAGCTTGTTCTTCGGGAACGGTCCGCGCACCTGGTTGTACTGCTTGGTGAACGCCGAGCAGCCCCGAGCCCCCCACGGCGCTGAACAGCCCGTCGAACGTCTTCGGGATCTGGGCAATGTACGACGAGTAATCGGTCGTGTTGAGCGGCGGGTAGATCCGGGTCACGGTTCCGCCGTCGGCGCAGAAATCCGCGATGAAGCCGGCCGCTGACGTCCAGCCGAACGCGTAGTCGTCCATGATGACGACGGCGTGGCGCCAGCCGAGCTTGCGGTAGACGTAGTCGCCCACGCCGGCGTTCCACTGCGCCCCGTCGCCGTTGAACCGGAAGAAGTTCGGCGAACGGACCTTGAGCGTGGTGTCCTGCGCGCCGGACGTGCCGTTGATGAACGTCTTCCCGGGCTGGGTCTTCGAGTAGTTCGCGATCGCGATGCCCTCGTCGCCCGATAGCGGGCCGATCAGAACCTGGGCGCCGTCGGACTCCACGAGCCGGCGAGCCTCCGACAGCGCCTTGGTCGGCGTTGTCGTTCGAGCAGCCATAGCCCACGATCTTGATCGGGTGGCCGGCGAGCGTCCCGCCGGTAATGCCGTCGGTCGCGGCTGGGCCGTTGGCCTTTGCCCCGTTGTGCGCGATGAAGTACGCCTAGGCGCCGCCGATGTCGGCGTTGTACCAGGCGCCAAACGTCCGCCGAAGCAGTCCGACAGGATGCCGATCTTGATCGCATTCGACGGCGCGGCCGCGGCGGCTCGACGTCGACGAGCTGGCGCTGCTGCTGCTGCTGCTCTTGCCGCCACAGGCTGCGATCCACAGCCCGCACAGCGCAAGGCCTGGTACTACCGCCAGCCGCCGCAGCGGCCACCGCCTTCTCCCTCCACTCTCCAACCTCGTCACCTCCTCAGTGACGTTTGTCATTTGATGACCTCCAAGTCGGATGAATCGTTGTTGCCCCTCAGGCCTCTTGCACCCCTGAGCTCGACGGCTCGCCTGCCGGCGCAACTCCTGCCTCTCCCGGAAGAGCTTGTCCTTCAGATCCCGTCGCCAGCGCGGGAGCGCGGCCCCCGCCCCGTCCAGCCCGCAACGAGCCCGCCCACCCTGTGGCCTATGCCAATCAACCCATCAGGGGACAGCAGCACGATCAGCAGGAAGACAAGCCCGATGATCGTGTCGAAGCTGGCCTGGACCCGAGCCAACTGCCCACTGTTGGAGTGTACTGGCGGGCGTAGTAGTCGATCAGCGTGTAGGCGATGGCGCCGAGCCACGCCCCCTCCAGCCGCGACAGCCCGCCGATGACCGCGACGATCAGCACCGCGATCGTCTGATCGAGCTTGATCGATCCCGGAGAGATCTGGGTGTTGAACCACACCGACAGGATGCCGGCGATTGCGGCGACGAAAGCGCCGAGAGTAAAGGCGAGCGTACGGTGCAACGGCACGTTGTAGCCCAGCGAGCGCATCCGCGGCGGGTCGTCGCGGATGCCCTGCAGGGCGATACCGAAGGGGGTGCGCACGACGTAGCGGAGCAGCAGATACACCGCCGCCGAGCAGCCCAGGCATATGTAGTACAACGGCGTCGGATCAGTGATCGGATCGCTGAGGAAGGCCGGGGCGCGATACGCTGCGGATGCCGCCGAAGCCGCTGAGCTGGGTCACCTGCCCGAAGAAGTAGTAGACGAACAGCGACAGCGCGAGCGTGATCATGAGGAAGTAGATCCCGTAGCTGCGCGAGGCGATCGCTCCGAATAGGAAGGCGACGATCAGCGCCACCGCGATGCCGAAAACGACCCCCAGCCACGGCGTCCAGCCGAGGTTGAGTCCTCCCTCGCTGTTCACGGTGTGCACGACGTTGGCCATCGTGAAGCCCGCGATGCCGTAGATCGCGACCTGCGCGAGCGAGATCATTCCGCCGTATCGCTAGAGGAACGTGACGCTGACTGCGGCGATTCCGAGCCACAGGGCCTGGGTCAGGATCTCGCTGAGATCGTAGTCGCTGAAGATCTGGGGGGCGAGCAACAGCACCACCGCGAGAGCGAGCAGCACGCACCAACCGACAAGGGCCTGGGGGGTCATTCCTCGCATTACACCCGCCGGGCCGCGGGTGACGGTGGGCTCCCGGAGTCCGGGCTACACCGGCCTCCCGGTTCACGCCGGCCTCCCGCTCACGCCGGCCTCCCGGCTCACGCCGGCCTCCTCGCTCACGCCGGCCTCCCGAACAAGCCGAGCGGACGGACCGCCAGGACCGCAATGACGAGGATGAACGACGCGAGGACCCCGTAGTTGGTCAGATCGGTCGCGCCGAAATGCAGGTAGATCGCCGAGTAGGACTGCACCAGGCCGAGCAGCAGCGCTCCGATCGCCGGCGCCGAGAAGGCTGCCCATGCCGCCGATGATCACCACGATCAATGAGTTGAGCAGGAACTGCTGTCCAGTTCCCGGGCCCACCGAGATCATCGTCCCGCCGAGCACGCCCCCGAATCCGGCGAGCATCGCACCGAGCAGGAATGCGCCGGCGAACACCAGCTGTACGTTGACGCCCAACGCCGAGAGCATCGGACGGTCGTCGACGCCCGCGCGGAGGATCATGCCGAGCCTGGTGTGCTTGATCAGCAGGTACAGCAGCACCCCGACCAGCGATCGCCGCGCCCAGCACCACGGCGAGCCGGAAGAACCCGTACCGAAACGTTCCGATGACAATGCTGTTCGGCCAGCTCGTCGGCTGCTGGATGCGTCTCCACGATCCCGCCGTAGTGGGCGAGCAGCTGGTCGGCGATGATCACCGACACCGCGATCGTGATCAGCGCCTGGCGCAGGTCCTGCCCCTGGTTCCAGCGCAGCAGCACCTGCTGGATCCCCAGGCCGACGAGTCCGATCACCACGGTCGCGAACACCAGCGGCACGAAGAACCCCGCAGATGCTGATGCGTGCTCGTCGCCCGCGAGCTGGAACTGCGAGGTCCCGCCCGGAACCAGTGCGTCTGGGCAACGTAAGCGATGTATCCGCCGAACAGATAGAGCGAGCCGTGCGCCATGTTCACGACGCGCATCAGCCCGAAGATCAGCGTGAAGCCGGCGGCGACGATGAAGTACAGCGCTGCGTCCGTGATCCCGTTGAGCGTGACCTGGAAGAACGTGGTGCCACCCTGGCTCGCCTTGATCGCCAGCCACACGACGACCAGCAAGCCCAACGCGATCAGCACCATCCGTGGCAATTGCCTGCTGCCCAACGTCACCCTGGCTCCCCGACTGCTTCTCGGATCCGACTGGGCCCGACTGGTTCTCGGACCCAACTGCGGCGCGAACATAGCGGACCCCCGGAGCCGGCGCAATAGCTCCGAATGCTGTCCAAATCTCGCTTAACGGTCATCTAATGAAGGCCCCGGTGACGAGAACGCTCCGCCCGGACGAGACGACGGTAGGTTAGAATTGTCACGAGTTGTGGTCAAGCCACTTTCCCAGACGATCTGAGACCGACAGCTCGGCGCACTTGCTGCTTGTCGTAGGGGTCGCGAATGGATCAGGCGCGTGAACCTGAGCCCGTTGCCGTTCCCACCGACGCCTTCCAGGAGCTCGACCGACGCACGCTCGCGCATGAGGCGGCGGAGCACCTGAAGCGCTTGATCGTCGACGGCACCCTGCAGCCTGGCGACAAGCTTCCCCCGGAACGGGAGCTGTCGGTCCGCCTGGGCGTCTCCCGGCCCACATTGCGCGAGGCCGTGCGCGCCCTGGTGATCATGGGGATGCTCGAATCCCGCCACGGTTCCGGGACGTTCGTCGCCGGCGCCACGACCGATGCCGGCGCCGCCGTGAGCATCACGATCAACCTGCACGATCCGCTCGAGTCGCTGTTCGAGCTTCGGCTGTTGTTGGAGCCTGTGGCGACCGAGCGGGCAGCGTCGCACATAACGCACACGGAGCTCGGGCACCTGCATCGTCTCTTTGGAGCCATGAAGCAGCAGGTCTTCGACCCGGAGGCCTTCCTCCGGACCGATGCCGACTTCCACCGACAGATCCACGTCGCCGCGCGGTCTCCGTTCATCCTGTCGGTGCTCGACGGCATCGCAGAACTGGCGATCCGCGGACGCAAGCTCAGCGTGCGCCAGCCCGGTGTCCCGGAACGCACGGTGGGAGAGCACCAAGTCATCCTCCAGGCCCTCGAACGACGCGATCCATTCGAGGCACGGGCTGCGATGACTGCGCATCTCATGCACATCCGCGGCACCCTTATTGGACAGACCACCTGATCTGTTTTGGGTGCGGCATCCCTCCTAACGCTCGGGTAGCAGCGCGACCGCGTCGACTTCGAGCCGAGCGCCCGGCACCGCCAGGCGGCTGACCTCGACGAGCGTGCTGGCCGGGCGCGCGCTGCCGAACACCTCCTGCCGGACCGGGTTGATCCGCGCGCGGTCCTCGACGTCGATCAGGTACACGGTCACCTTTGCGACGTCGCCGAATCCAGCCCCGGCCGCGGCGAGCACGCGGCCGATATTCGAGAACACCTGGCGCGCCTGTGCCACCACGTCGTCGCCACCGACGAGGTTGCCTCGGGCGTCCACGGGTACGCATCCCGAGATGAACAGGAGCGGTCCGGCTTGAACCGCGTCGGTGTAGTGGCTGATCGGCTCGGGGAGGCCGTCCACGCGGTGCTCCTTGCGGGCGCTCATGCCGGCGTCCATACTGGGGTCCTATGGAGCCCCAGTTCATCTCGCTCGCGAACGCGCACGGCTTCCAGCTGGCCCCCGGCGCCATCGCCAAGCCGCTTTTCGGCGAGGGAGCGATGCTCAATCTCGTCGAGCTCGAGCCGGATGCGGTTGTCGCGCTCCACAGCCATCCCCATGAGCAGCTCGGGATCATCCTGCGGGGCTCGATGAAGCTGGTGGTGGCGGGCGTCGACCACGACCTGGCTGAGATGGACGCGTTCACGCTGCCCGGCGGGGTCGAGCACGAAGGCATCGCGGGGCCAGATGGTGCGCTCGTGCTCGACGTATTCCAGCCGGTGCGTGAGGATTACCGCGAGGCGGCGGGCGCCTGAGCCGAGTTTCACCGTCGTCGCGCTAGCGTGCCGCCACCGCCCCGAGCGCGCCGGCCACCTCGTCGCCCGTGGCCACGCGCCCGACGTTCGTCATCGCGTAGTTGAGCGCGGCGTGCTGCCACTCGTCGCCGGTCGTAGAGGTGCAGTCGGAAACGACGATGACCTCGTATCCGGCGTCCGCGCCATGCCTGGCGGTGTGCTCGATCGACATGTTGGTCCACGCGCCGGTGATCACGATCGTCTCCGCGCCCAGCCCCCGCAGCAGGATGTCCAGGCGCGTCTCGTAGAAGCCGTTCATGCGCATCTTTTCCACCACGTGATCGCCGGCCTGAGGCTCGAGGCCGTCGACGGGCGCCGCACCCCAGCTTCCGCGTACGAGCGCGTTTGCCTCCTTCACACCGACGAACAGCGGCGCGTTCTGCTTGAGCCCGACCGCGCCCTGATCGACGATGTAGTGAACATGGATCACCGGCGCGCCGGCCTTGCGGAAGGCGTCCGCAAGCCGGGCCGTGTTCTCGACGACGTTCTGGCTCGTGGCGTGTGCCGGCGCCCCGGAGTCGGCGAACGCTCCTCCTTCGCTTATCACGTCGTTCTGCAGGTCCTGGATGATCAGCGCGCACCGCTTGGCGTCGAGGCGTAGGGGCTCCTCGGTCACGAATCCTCCTTCCATCGTTCGCTGTGCATTTCCTCGGGTCGCGGGCCCATCACCGGCTAGTGATACGGCAGCCGCGCCGAGGCGACCTTCGTCGGGACGCGGTAGAGCGAAGTCGAGCTCGGCATGTACAGGGTCTTCCAGTCGGGCCCTCCCCAAGCGATGTTGCCGACGTTCTCGGGAACCTCGATCACGCCGAGGTGCTCGGCCTGCTGAGAGATGACCCACACTCCGCCCGGACCCGTCACCCACACGTTGCCGCGTTCGTCGCACTTCATCCCGTCCGGGATCCCCTCCTCGATGACGCCGCTCCCGATGCCCTCGAAGAACAGGCGGCCGCCCGTGAGCGTCCCGTCGGACTGCACGTCGTAGACCCGGATCAGCGCTCGCGGGGTGTCGTTGATGTACATCAGCGACTCGTCGGGCGAGAAGCACAGGCCGTTGGGTTGCTCGAACTCGCCCTCGGCCACGACCAGCTCTGGCTCGCCGCCGGTTGGCGGGATCCGATAGACGCCTTGGAATGACAGATCCTGCTCACGCTCCACCCCGAAACCGGGCACCCGCCCAAAGCCGGGATCACTGAAGTAGATCGTGCCGTCCGAGCGCGTGATCACATCGTTGGGGCTGTTGAGCTCCTTGCCTCGATAGTGGCTGGCGATCGTCTCGCGGGTGCCGTTGGGGCGCTCGCGGATCAGCGTCGAGGTGACGTGCTCGCAGACCAGCAGGTTGCCGGCGGCGTCGTAGACCATGCCGTTGCACTTGTTGCTCGGCCTCATCACCTCCTTGACCCCGTCGCGCTCGCTCCAGCGACGGCGCACGTCACCGGGCATGTCGCTGAACAGTAGGAACGCTCCCTCCTGGTTCCAGATCGGTCCCTCCGTGAACGTGAAGCCCGTGGCCACCCGTTCGACGTCGGCTCCGGGATCGATCAGCTCGGCAAGCTGCTCAGACTTGACACTCACCGTCAACGTTTCTCCTCTCTCCGTACCCTCACTAGCTGACGCGATACTAACCGTGCCCCGTCGAGGACGTTGCGAGTTTTACGACGGCCCTCTTTGCGTAAGACGCGCAACGTCCCCGGGCGCTCGATCCGCGCAACGTTCCCCCGCGCTGGTCCCCAGCTCACGCGCCGTGCCTGCGATTGATCGCGGCCACGATGTCGGCCAGCTCCTCCAGGCTGGCGATGTTGTGCCCTGGCAGGAACCGGTCCACGTGCGGCAACGCCGCCCGCATGCCCGCCGCCAGCGGTTGGTACTCGACGTTGCCCTTGACCGGGTTGACCCACACGACGGCGTAGGCGCAGCGCGCAAGCCGCGCCATCTCGCGGCCCACCAGCTCGGGGTCCTCGCGCTCCCAGCCGTCGGACACGATCACCATCACCGCGCCCCGCGAGAATGCGCGGCGCCCCCATTCATCGTTGAACGCCTTCAGCGACGCGCCGATCAGGGTTCCACTCGCCCAGTCCACGACCGCCTCCGCGGCGGCCCCGAGCGCCTGCTCCGGGTCGCGAGTCCGCAGCGCGCCGGTCAACCGCGTCAAGCGTGTCCCGAACACGAACACCTCCGCGCGCCCGGCGCCAACCGTGGCGTGCAGGAACAGCAGCAGCGCGCGGGTATAGGCCTCCATCGAGCCGGAGATGTCGCACAGCACCACCAGCCGCCGGGGAACCCTCGTCCGGCGACGGAAGCTCCGAACGATCGGCTCGCCTCCGGTCTGCAGCGACCGGCGCGCCACCCGGCGTAGATCGAGTTGGCTTCCGCGCGGATGGGAGCGCAGGCGGCGCGAACGGCGCTGCGGACGGGTCGTGGCGAGCTTCGTCAGCATCGCCCGCGCCCGCGCGAACTCCTCGGGCGACATGGCCGCGAAGTCGCGCTGGCGCAGCACTTCGGTCGCGCTCCAGCCGATCTCGATCGGATCGTGACTGGCAGCGGGTGCCGCACCGGCCCGCACCGGATCCGCGCGCCGGCGCACTCCCGTTCGCGGCAGCCGGCTTGATCGCACGCGCGCCGGCGGTAGTACCGGAGCGCGCAGGAACCACGCGTTGAAGGCGCGATCGAAGGCGTCGATCTCCTCAAAGCGCGTGACGAACGTCGTGCGCAACGCCCAGTAGACGTCGTCCTGGCGGGTCAGATCGAGCTCGTCCAGCGCGGTGAGCGCGTCGGCGATCCGGCCCGGGCCAACTTCGAGCCCGGCTTCGCGCAGGACCCGGCCGAACGTGACGACGTGGCGTACGAGGGCGTTCTCACGGCCCCTCGCTGAATGATTGCTTGACGAATCCTCAGCGGACAGCGCGCGCTTCTTCCAGCAGGCCGGTCAGCGTCTCGTCCCTGACCAGGGCCAGGTCTTCCTGATACTTCAGCACCGATCCGAGCGTGGACTCAACGAGTGCCGCATCGAGCTCGCGCTGTCCGAGCGCCGACAGCGCCTCGGCCCAGTCGACGGTCTCCGCCACCCCCGGCGGCTTGTTCAGGTCGAGCCGGCGCAGACCCTGCACGAACGCGACCGCCTCCGCGGCCAGGCGTTCCGGCACCCCGGGAACCCGCAGGCGGACGATCTCGATCTCCCGCTCGCACGACGGATGCCCGATCCAGTGAAACAGGCAGCGGCGCTTGAGCGCGTCATGGAGCTCGCGCGTGCGGTTCGACGTCAGAACTACGACAGGCCGTTGCTGCGCGCGGATCGTGCCGATCTCCGGAATCGTGATCTGGAAATCCGACAGCATCTCGAGCAGAAAGGCCTCGAACTCGTCATCGGCACGATCGATCTCGTCGATCAAGAGGACGACCGGTTCAGCCGCGGAGATGGCCTCGAGCAGCGGGCGGCGGATGAGGAACTTGGGCCCGAACAGCTCATCCTCCTCGACCGGCCCGCCGTCCTCGGTCGCGCGGATGTGCAGCAGCTGGCGGGTGTAGTTCCACTCGTACACCGCGTGCGCGACGTCGAGGCCTTCGTAGCACTGGAGTCGGATCAGCCGGGCAGCGAGGCTGGACGCGATCGCCTTAGCCGCCTCGGTCTTGCCGACGCCGGCCTCGCCCTCGAGCAGCAGGGGCTTGCGGACGCGCAGCGCCAGGAACAGCGCGGTGGCGAGGCCGCGGTCGGGAAGGTAGGAGGCGCGCAGGAGCGCGTCCTCGAGCTGGTCGATGCTGGTGAATCTCTCCACCTCATGGTCACTTTACGGCCTGGGCTGTCTTGCGGTCCCAGGCCGGGCGGAGTTAGAGTGTCGAGCCCTATCCACGCAGCGCAGAGGAGGGAGATTTGCGGGCCAGCGACACTGAGGTCTTGACACCAGGGTCGGCGGGGCAGGCCGTGGAGGCGTTCGGCGACGGCCGCGGGGTAACCGTGTTCGCCGGCGGCACGATCCTCATGCCCGAGATCGCGGCCGGCCGGTATCCCCGGGGCGGCCGGACGCTGATGCTCGGACGCGCGGGCCTGGATCAGCTCGCCGGCGACGGCACCATCACGATCGGAGCGATGGTGCCGCTGTCAAAACTGGCCGGGTCTGGCATCGACCCGCTCGCCGCGGCCGCGCGGGAGGTGGGAGATCTCGAGATTCGGGGCCAGGCGACGATCGGCGGCAACCTGTGTGCCCCGCCTGCAGCCGAGAGCCCGCGTGGCGACTTGCAGGCGGCGCTGCTCGCCATGGGCGCGCGCGTACGCAGTGCCGGCCCCGGAGGGGAGCGCACCGAGTCCGTCGAGGAGTTCCTCGCCAGGCCAGAAGACGAGCCGCGCTTGGTACTGGAGATCGAGGTCGACAAAGCGCGGCGCGGCTCCTATCTCTCGCTACGGCGACCGCACGCTCACTCCTACGCCGCGATGACCGTCTCGTGCGCCCAAAACGACAACGGTGTCCGGGTAGCCGCCGGCGGCGTGGCACCGCGCGCCAAGCGGCTGCACGGCGTCGAGCGCGCCCTCGCCGGGGGTGCCACCGGCAAGGACGCGGCCGCCCGCGCGCTGGACGAGGTCGACCCGCAGGACGACGCGCTGGCTTCGGCCTGGTACCGGCGGAGCGTCCTCCCCACGCTGATCACCCGAGCCCTCGAGCAGCTGCAAGGAGGCTGATCCCTTGGAACTGAATGTCAACGGCGTCACACACACAATCGCAAGCCCACCACTGACCTCGCTGCTGCGCGTGCTGCGCCAGGAGCTGGGGGTGCTGAGTCCCAAGGTCGGTTGCCTGCAGGGCGCCTGCGGGACCTGCACGGTGCTCGTCGACGGTGAGCCGCGTCGCGCCTGCCTGGTGGCCGTCGCGACGTTGCAAGGAGCGGAGGTCACCACGCTCGAAGGCCTGGGCACCGCACCCGACGGGCTGGCGGCGGTGCAGGAGGCCTTCCATGCCGGGTACGCGGCACAGTGCGGGTATTGCACACCCGGCATGCTGACGGCCGCGCATGCATTGATCGAGCGGGTGGGCGGACCGGTCGACCGCGAGCAGGTGATCGAGGCGCTGAGCGGGCACATCTGCCGCTGTACCGGGTACGTCAAGATCGTCGATGCCGTGATCGCGGCTTCCCGCGGTCAAGTGGATGCCGCCGAGTTCGACGAGTTGCTGCGGGCCGAGCCATCGGAGCCCGAGATCGAGATCAAGGGGTCACCAGCATGAAGGCAGTCGGAGCCAGACTTCCACGTTACGACGGGATCGGCCACGTGACCGGGCGTAGCGTCTTCGTCGACGACGTCCGCGTTCCGGGCACGCTCGTGGCCAAGGCGCTGCGCTCACCGCATCACCACGCGGGGATCACGCGACTTGACACCGGGAAAGCGGAGAAGTTGCCCGGTGTCCGCGCGCTCCTGACCCACGAGGACGTGCCGCTCAACGTCTACGGTCACCTGGAAGCGCTCGGGATCCCCGCGGATGAGCCGCTGCTCGCCGACAATGACGTGCGCTATCGAGGCCAGCCCATCGCCGCGGTCGCGGCCGAGGACGAGGACACCGCGCTCGAGGCGCTCGACGCGATCGAGATCGAGTTCGAAATGCGTCCCGGAGTCTTCGACATGCGCACCGCGCTCGACCCCGATGCTCCCACCTTCCACCAGTGGGGCGCCGTGTATCCGCACTTCGGTCCCCACAACCATCGCCGGGTGCGCAAGGGAGACGTCGACTGGGCGTTCGACAAGGCCGACGTGATCGTCTCCGGGGTGTATCGCCCGCAGGCGATCGAGCAGTGCCCACTCGAGACGCAGGCCGCCGTGGCCGTGCCCGAGCCCGACGGCCGACTGACGATCCACTCTTGCACGCAGGCGATGTACTTCTCGCTCGGGGTGGTGGCGGCGCATCTCCAGGTGCCGCTGAACCGCCTCAAGCTCGTGGGCGGCACGGTAGGCGGAGGCTTTGGGGGCAAGGTCGACACCGCCAGCGAAACGATCTGCGCTCTGCTCGCGCGCAAGGCGCACCGCCCGGTCAAATGGCGCTGGACGCGCGAGGAGGAGATGCTCGCCTCCTCTACCCGGGCTCCGTGGCACGTCGAGATCGAGGACGCGGTGACCAACGAGGGTTGGATCCTCGGCCGGCGCACGCTCACCCTGCACGATGCGGGCGCGTATGCTCGCTTCTCCCCGTACGGCCTGACCAAGCACGCCTTTCACCACACCGGGGCGTACACGATCCCCAACCTCCGCTTCGACGGATTCGTGGTGTTCACAAACCGCTCGCCGACGAGCGCGATGCGCGGCTTCGGCGTGACCTCCGTCTCGATGGCCGTCGAGCTGCACATGAACCGAATTGCCGAAGTGCTGGGCGTCAGTCCCTGGGAGCTGCGTCTCAAGAACGCCAACCGAATAGGCGACACGACCGCCAACCGCGTGGTGATGCAGGATCCTTCGACGGTCCCGGTCACCCTCGCGGCGGCCGAGCGGGTGGGCGAGCCGCTGGCGCCCGAGTACCGCGCGATGACGCCCGCCCGGCGCGCCGGCGACCTGCTCCCCGAGCACCTGGTCGGACAGCAGGCGCCCGAAGGCGCGCACGTGCTCTCGGACGGAGGAGGTCAATCCTGATGGCCAAGCATCGTGGACGTGGCTTCTCGACGATCGAGTATCCGACGGGGATGAACCAGAACGGCGATCCGAGCCAGGCCTGGATCAAGCTCAAGCCCGACGGCCGGGTGGACGTGTTCGCCGGCACGGTCGACATCGGGCAGGGCTCGCGGACGGTCCACACCCAGATCGTGGCCGACACGCTCGGCGTTCCCTACGACTGGGTGACTATGGACAACACCAACACCGACTCCTCGGCGGTGTGCACCGGCACATTCGCGTCGCGGGGGACGTTCATCGGCGGCAACGCCGTTCGTTTCGCCGCCGAGCGGGTACGCGAGCGAATCCTCGAGGTGGCCTCGAAGGAGCTCGAGATCGACCCGGGCGACCTCGAGATAACCGAAGGCGAGGTGGTCGCCAAGGGAGCGCCCGACCGCAAGATCTCGGTCGCCGAGGTCGCCGGCGCGGCGACATACAACTACGGCGAGCTGATCTCCGGCCAGGGAACTGCGCTGAAGCCGTACGCCGAACTCGACGACGACGACGGCCGGGTGCAGAGCGAGCCCCACTCCGCGGTGTCCTACGCCGCCTGCGTGGCGGACGTGGAGGTTGACGATGAGACCGGCGAGGTCACGGTGAACCGCCTCGTTCAGGTCTATGACGTTGGCCGCGCGATCAACCCGATGCTGGTCGAGGGCCAGATCGAAGGCGGGGCCATGATGGGTCTCGGACTCGGCGTGCTCGAGCAGTCGTATCCGTATTACCCCTCGGCCGAACACCGCGGCGAGCAGTTCGGCACGTACCTCGTGCCCGCCATGGAGAGCCTGCCCGAACTCGACAACGTGATCCTCGAGAACCCCTCCGTCGACGGTCCGTTCGGAGCCAAGGCGATCGGCGAGATGGCCAACAACGCCCAGCCCGCCGCGATAGCGACCGCCATCCACGATGCCGTCGGCGTGTGGGTGACCGAGTACCCGGCTACCCCCGAGCGGGTGCTGCGCGCGATCCAAACCAGACCCCAGCCGCGCCGGGAGGGCAAGCGCGTGATCTACGACGAGGACCTTTCGGTGCGCACGGTGTCCAGCAACGATGGCGCCGGGTTCCTCGAGTTCGAGTAGGCGCGAGTCGCGTGGCCCCGGCCCGTTCACCGTTTCGCACCTGGGAAGGCCGCGAGCCGCTCTCGATGATCGAGGGGGTCTCGCTGCACGCGATCGGCGGAGAGCAGCTGCTGCTGTGCCGGGTGTGCTACGAACCCGGCGCCACCGTGCCCCGCCACTCGCACCCGCACACCGAGCAGGTCATGCTGATGCTTGAGGGCGAGCTCGAGATGACCGTCGGAGACGAGACCCGCAGGCTCCGCGCCGGCGACACCGTGGTGGTCAATCGCGGGGTCGAGCACGAACTCCACTCCGAGGACGGCTGCGCGTTCATCGAGGCGCTGTCACCGGTGCCGCTCGACCACGTCGGCGATCGCGAGGCGGATCTCGTTCTCGGGCCCGACGGCGGGCGCCTGCACGTCGAGCGCTGATCACCACACCAACTAGAGGAGACGCGATGCCACTGATCGAGGTCACCGTGTACGACACGCGGATCGACGACGAGACGGTCCCGAAGCTGATCGAGAAGCTGACCGACGCGTTGTGCGAGTGCACGAGCGAGGCGATCCGCCCCGATACCTGGGTGCTCGTCCACGGCATGCCCGCCAAGCAGTGGGGCAGGGGCGGCAAGCCCGCCGGCTAGGAGCCCCGGCGACCGAGTAGGCGTGGCTCGAGCAGAGCGCCGATGACCGCACCACCCGCCGAGCGGAATCCCGTCGAGCAGGCACGTGGACGACTTAATGCGCATATATTCGTCAAAAGATCAAGCACGGCCCTTTGGGGGGTCCGGGGGTGTCAGTCGCTGCAATGATTCGCAATCGCGGTCGTGGCCTCGGCGGCGAGAAAGCCAGCTCAGCGGCGGGCTACGGCGACCGGAATAGCGAGGCCTTCGGCACCGAGCTCGGAGGTCTCCGGCTGGTAACCGGAGCGAGCAAGCAGCTCGAGGCCTAGCCGTGCGCGGCGCACACGCTCCTTGGACAGGGCGACCGCGGTGGCCTCGAGGTGCGAGCCAGAGGGATAGATATCGGGCGCGTTACGAAGCCCGAACTTGATGTATACGGGCGCCGCAACTCGGACCAGCTCGGGGATCTCATGCAGGCGGACGAAGCCACCGAGGTTGTCGGGAACCTCGACGTAGACATCGAGGGGACAGTCCACTGCCGCACGAATCGCGGCGATCTGGCCAAGCGACAGATCGGGCGTGACGTTGAGCGTGGAGGCGCCCAAACCCTCCAGAACCCGTGCGGTTGCGGGGTTCGCGATCGGCAGCATCACGGACATCTTCGCCTGCATGTCCGACGGCAGCTCCCCGGCCTGGCGCAGCGAGGCGAACACGGACAGAGCGCCCACGTCCGCCAGCAGCACGCTGCGAATCCCATGCCGCGCGGCCCGGTAGGCGTCTTCGAGGACCGCCACGAGCTGTTCCTGTCCACGCACCGCGGACGCGAGTGAGCCGCCCGCGGGCGCGAACGAGCTCGCCGATGTATCCCAGCTCGCATTCGGCCGCGCGAACAAGCTGACCTCGACCGGAGCGGAGTCGCCTAACCGGGCGACCTCGTCCAGCTCCGCGTCGGTGAGCATGAAGACGCCGCTTCCCTGTGAGACACGGTGGACCCGTACCTCGAGCCGATCAGCCTCTTCGAGCACGACCTCCAGGCAGCGCACGCCCTCGGTGCTCGGAATCTCGACGCGATACTGAGCGCCGTCCGGAAAACGCTTCGCCGAATCTGGTAGCTCGTGCAAATCGCCCCGGGGAAGCCCCATCCCCTCCAGCGCGTCGCGCACGCTCATCGGCCCGGAGGCGATTCGAGACACACGATCCCTCTACCGTACTCGAAGCTCGATGTTCATGATAACGGTGGTGCGGGTACGCATTCGATGCTGAGCACAGGTTCACCCGCTGCCAATGGATGACTGCGAGATCACGGGCGTCGACGTGCGCGATGTGCGCTTCCCGACCTCCCGCACCCTCGCCGGCTCCGACGCCATGAACGAGGCGCCGGACTACTCGGCCGCATACGTGATCCTGGAGACCGACACTGACCTGACCGGCCACGGCATGACGTTCACGATCGGCCGCGGGACCGAGATTGTGGTGGCGGCGATCCACGCGCTCGCGCACCTGGTCAGGGGGCGCCGTATCGCCGACATCGCCGCCGACCCGCGCGGTTTCTGGCGCGCGGTCACCGGCGACTCGCACCTGCGCTGGATCGGACCGGAAAAGGGCGTCATCCACCTGGCCACCGCGGCGCTCGTGAATGCGGTCTGGGACCTGTGGGCGAAAGTGGAGCGCAAGCCGCTGTGGAAGCTCGTGGTAGACATGAGTCCTGCGCAGCTCGTGGGCTGCGTCGACTTCCGCTACATGACCGACGCGCTCACGCCAGAGCAGGCGGTCGACCAGCTGGAGTCGCGAGTCGCGGGCAAGGCGCAGCGGGAAGCCGAGATTCGCCGCGACGGCTTCCCCGCCTACACGACGTCGGTCGGCTGGCTCGGCTTCACCGACGAGGAGGTTTGTCGACGCTGCCGAGCCGCGGTCGAGCAGGGGTGGACGCACCTGAAGATGAAAGTTGGCGGCGACCTCGATACCGACCTGCGGCGCGCGAGCATGATCCGCCAGGAGATTGGACCAGACCGTTTCCTGATGATGGACGCCAACCAGGTCTGGGAGGTGGACGAGGCCATCGCGGCGACCCGGCGCCTCGCCGAATTCGAACCCTGGTGGATGGAGGAGCCCACGAGCCCGGACGACGTCCTGGGCCACGCGCGGATCGCGCGCGAGGTTGCCCCGATCCGGATCGCCACCGGTGAGCACTGCCACAACCGCACGATGTTCAAGCAGCTCATGCAGGCCGGCGGACTCGCCGTGTGCCAGCTCGACGCCTGCCGGCTCGGCGGAGTCAACGAAGTGCTGGCGGTCCTGCTGCTTGCCGCGCGTTTTGGCATCCCGGTCTGCCCCCACGCTGGCGGCATCGGCCTCTCGGAGTACGTCCAGCATCTGTCGCTGATCGACTACATCTCAATCAGCGGCGAGCTGAGCGACCGAGTGATCGAGTACGTCGACGAGCTGCACGAGCACTTCGTCGCCCCGGCCCAAATCCGTGACGGCCGCTACGTTGTGCCGGACACTCCCGGCTACAGCGTCGAGATGCTCCCCGAATCGCTCGAGGAATACGGGTTTCCTGACGGTGTCGCATGGCGCGCTAGCGCCAGCGGCCCAGTCTCGATGTCGGCGTCCGTCGTGCGCGGACGATGAGCGTCAAAGCCGCCATGCCGCGTCTGGTGCGTGTGTCCGACCCCTCCGGTCGCGTGCGCGTCGGAATGGTTGATGGCGAGCAGCTTGCCGTGCTACCCACGGACGACATGCTGGGAACGCTGCAGGGCGCCGAGCTGCCCGCGGTCGAGACCGTGCCGATCGTCGACGTCGAGACGCTTACGTTGCCGGAATCGTGGAGGTTGCTCGTGCCCCTCCTCGCGCCGGAGACGTGGGCGGCGGGCGTGACGTACGAGCGCAGCCGCGACGCGCGCATGCGCGAGAGCCAGGTCGTTGACGTCTATGACTTGGTGTACGAGGCGGAGCGCCCGGAGCTGTTCCTCAAGGACGCGGCCGGGCGGCGCACGGTCGGTCCGGGCGCGCCGATCGCGACGCGCTCCGACGCTTCTTGGACCGTCCCCGAGCCCGAGCTCGCAGTGGTGCTCGGCGCCGATGGTGCCCCACTCGCGGTGACGATCGGCAACGACGTTTCCTCACGCGATATCGAGGGCACCAATCCCCTGTATCTGCCCCAGGCCAAGATCTACGCAAATGCTTGCTCGCTCGGTCCAGCGCTGCTCGTGCCGATCGACTGGAGCGTCCCGTTCGACATCGAGCTGCGGATCCTCGACCGCAGCGGGGAACTCGTGTTCGCCGAGGAGACCTCCACCGCGAACATGCGCCGCTCGATCGATGAGCTGGTCGAGTTCTTGCGCCGCGATAACCCGGTTCCGGCGGGCACGGTGCTGTTGACGGGCACCGGCATCGTGCCGCCGGATAACGTTTCCCTGGCGCCCGGACAATCCGTCGAGATTCGCGTGCCGGGCATCGGGACGCTGCGCAATCCCGTCGCGGCGGCCACGCGTTCCAGCGAGCGAAAGGAGGGTCTAGCCCATGTCTGAGACGATCGCCGCGGTTGGCGGGGAGAACTTCATCGCCGGCCAGTGGACCCCGAGCCAGGGCGGCCGGACGTACGAACGTCACAACCCATGGCGCCCCGGGGAGGTGGTGGGCGAGTTCCCAAGCTCCGACGCGCAGGACGTCGCCGCCGCGATCGACGCCGCACAGGCGGCGTGGCCGGAGTGGTCGGGGCTTCCGGCGGCCAGGCGAGGCGCATTCCTGGCCCATGCGGCCGATGCCATCGAGGCGCGCGTCGAGGAGATCGCGCGCGACATGACGCGCGAGATGGGCAAGCCGCTGCGCGAGTCGCGCCTCGAGGCGGGCCGGGCCGCGACCATCTTTCGCTTCTTCTCCGGCGAGGGGTGGCGACCGCTGGGAGAGGTGTTCGAGCAGTCGGCGACGGGCGGTGCGGTCTACACCCGCCGCCGGCCGCTCGGGGTGGTGGGTCTGATCACCCCGTGGAACTTCCCGGCCGCGATCCCGGCCTGGAAGACGGCGCCGGCGCTCGCCTACGGAAACACCGTCGTGCTCAAGCTGGCCCAGGACGCACCGCTCACCGGGCTGCACCTGGCGCGCGCGCTCGAGGAGGCCGAGCTTCCCCACGGCGTCTTCAACGTGGTGATCGGGCGAGGCGGCGACGTCGGTGAGCCACTGGTCGCCGACGAGCGGGTGCGTGCGATCTCGTTCACCGGCTCGGTACCGGTCGGGCAAGGCGTCCGCGAGCTAGCCACGGGGGCGGGCAAGCGGGTGCAGCTCGAGCTCGGGGGGCACAACCCGCTGATCGTCGTCGACGACGCCAAGCTCGACGCCGCCGTACAGGCTGCCTACGCCGGCGCGTTCTGGTCGGCGGGCCAGAAGTGCACCGCCACGCGGCGGATCTACGTGCAGGACGGTACCTATGAGGAGTTCCGCGCGAGTTTCTTGCAGCGCATCTCCGAGGGCAAGGTCGGCGATCCGGGCGATCCCGAGACCGAGGTCGGGCCAGTCGTCAACGAGAGCCAGTTCGATACCGTGCTCGCGGGCATCGGCCGCGGCCGCGAGGAGGGCGGCACCCTGCTGACCGGCGGCGAGCGCGCCGATCCCGACGCATACCTGATCGCTCCGACGCTGTTCGAGAACGTGGCCGACGACGCGTTCCTGTCCTGCGAGGAGGTGTTCGGGCCGGTGACCTCGCTGTACCGCTTCCGCACGCTCGACGAGGCGATCGAGCGCGCCAACTCCGTCCGCTTCGGGCTCTCCGCCTCGGTGTTCACGACCGACCTGGAAATCGCCGACCGCTGCGTCCGCGAGCTGCAAGCGGGAATCCTCCACGTCAACTCGCAAACCGCGGGCGCGGACGTGCACGTGCCGTTCGGAGGCTCCAAGTCCTCCGGCTACGGCCCTCACGAGCAGGGACGCGCCGCGATCGAGTTCTACACGGAGGAGATCACCGTCTACCAGGATGTCTGAGGAGCGCTGGCTGATCACCGGCGCGCGCGGCTGCATCGGCAGCTGGTGCTGCCGGCAGCTCGTACGCGAGGGACACGCGGTCGTCGGCTTCGACCTCTCCGAGGACCGCCACCGGCCCAAGCTCGTCATGACCCCCGAAGAGGTCAGCGAGGTCAACCACGTCCGCGGCGACATCACCGACCTGGAGGCCGTCGAGCAGGAGATCGGCACGCATGGGATCACCCACGTGATCCATCTGGCCGCCATGCTCGTGCCGCTGGCGGCCGCGGACCCGCCCCGCGGCGCGCTCGTCAACGTGGTCGGCACGGTGAACATGTTCGAGGCCGTGAAGCGCCGTGGCCTCGACGGTCTGGCGTACGCGAGCTCGGCCGCCGTCTACGACCGCAGCGACGGCACCCGGGTAGCCGAGGACGCCGACGGTCACCCGATAAACCACTACGGGGTGCACAAGCAGGCCAACGAAGGAGCCGCCCGGGTGTATTGGCGCGACGACCGGGTGGCGAGCGTGGGGCTGCGACCGCACATCGTCTACGGACCGGGACGTGACCACGGGATGACCGCCGGCCCGACGCTGGCGATGGCGGCCGCGGCGCGCGGCGAGCGCTACGAGATTCCGTTCGGCGGCCGGGCCCAGTTCCAGTACGCCGCCGACGCCGCCCGGATGTTCATCGAAGCCGCCCGCTCGCCGGGCGAGGGCGCCGCGGTTCGCAACCTGGGCGGACCGTCGGAGCACGTGACCGACGTGATCGCCGCGATCGAGGAGGTCGTTCCCGAGGCCGCCGGGACGATCACGTTCGCCGAGGAGACGCTGCTGCCGCTGCCGGAGGAGATGGATGCCGTCAACCCCGTGACGACCCCGCTGCAAGTCGGCGTTCGCGAGACGATCGACGTCCTGCGAGCGGCGCCCCCGTAACGATTGCCCCGCGACTCGTGCTGCTGTTAGGGTCGCGCCCGTGAGCGCCAAGACCGTGGTCCTGGTCGGCACGCTGGACACCAAGGGGGATGAATACGCCTACCTCCGCGAGCGGCTGGGCCTGCACGGCGTGCGCACGGTGATGGTCGATGCCGGGACGCTCGACCCGCCCCGCACCGACCCCGACATCGATCGCCGCGAGGTCGCCGCCGCCGCGGGCGCCGACCTCGACGAGCTCACTGCGGCGCGCGACCGCGGTCGAGCGGTGACCGCGATGGCAAACGGGGCCGCGGCGATCGTGCGCCGCCTCTACGAGGAGGGCCGCTGCGACGGTGTCCTCGCGGCCGGCGGTTCCGGCAACACCGCGATCGCCACGAGCGCGATGCGCACCCTGCCGGTCGGCGTTCCGAAGCTGATCGTCTCGACCGTTGCCGCGGGCGATACCCGCGACTACGTCGGCGCGGGCGACGTCGCGATGATGGCCTCGGTCACCGACATCTCGGGGATCAACTCGATCTCGGCGCGGATCCTCGCGAACGCGGCCGCGGCCATGGCCGGCATGGTCGACGCGCCGGCGGTCGAGCTCGGCGAGCAGCGACCGCTGATCGGCGCGACGATGTTCGGGGTGACCACCCCATGCGTGACGGCCGCGCGCGAAGCCCTCGAGCGCGACGGCTACGAGGTGCTGGTGTTCCACGCCACCGGAACCGGCGGGGCGGCGATGGAGGGGCTGATCGACTCGGGGTTCATCGTCGGCGTGCTCGACATCACGACCACCGAGCTGTGCGACCGGCTCGTCGGCGGCGTACTGCCCGCGGGCCCGGACCGGCTCGAGGTCGCGGGACGAAAGGGCATTCCGCAGGTCGTCTCCCTCGGCGCGCTCGACATGGTCAACTTCGGGGCGCGCGAGACAGTTCCGGCCCAGTTCGAGAAGCGCAACCTGTACGTGCACAACCCATCGGTGACGCTGATGCGCACCACGCCGGAGGAATGCGCCGAGCTCGGGAAGATCATCGCGCGCAAGCTCGAGGGCGCGCGCGGCCCGGTGGCGCTCTTCGTGCCGTTGAAGGGGGTGTCGGCGATCGACGTGGAGGGCGGTCCGTTCTACGACCGCGAAGCCGACGAGGCGCTGTTCGGCGCGCTGCGCGACAGTCTCTCGCCCAACGTCGAGGTGCACGAGCTCGATCGCGACATCAACGACCCCGAGTTCGCGAACGCGATGGTCGCCAAGCTCGAGGAGTTCCTGGCGTGACCGGCGATGAGGCGCGAGCGCGCCTGCGCGCCACCCTGGATTCAGGCGGGGTCGTGATCGGTGCCGGCGCAGGGACGGGCCTCTCCGCCAAGTGCGCCGAAGCCGGCGGCGCCGACCTGATCATCATCTACAACTCCGGGCGCTACCGGATGGCCGGGCGCGGGTCGCTGGCCGGGCTGATGCCATACGGGGACGCCAACGCGATCGTCCTCGAGATGGGGAACGAGGTGTTGCCGGTCGTCAAGCAGACGCCGGTGCTGGCCGGAGTGTGCGGGACCGATCCCTTCCGGCTCATGCCCAAATTCCTGGCGCAGGTGCGGGAGGCCGGGTTCGCCGGCGTTCAGAATTTCCCGACGGTCGGGCTGATCGACGGCATCTTCCGCGCGAACCTCGAGGAGACCGGGATGGGCTACGACCTCGAGGTCGAGATGATCGGCCAAGCGCGCGAGCTCGGGCTGCTGACCGCTCCCTACGTGTTCGACGCCGCATCGGCCGAGGCGATGACGGGCGCCGGCGCGGACGTGCTCGTCCCGCACATGGGGCTCACGACCAAGGGCACGATCGGGGCGCGCACGGCTGTGACGCTGGATGAGTGCGTGACGCTGATCCAGCAGATGCGCGACGCCGCGGTGGCGATCAACCCCGAGGTAATCGTGCTCTGCCATGGCGGGCCGATCGCCGAGCCGCAGGACGCCGCGTACGTGCTCGAGCGCACCACGGGCGTGGTCGGCTTCTTCGGCGCGTCGAGCATGGAGCGGCTGCCGACCGAGGTGGCGATGACCGAGAACATGCGCCGGTTCAAGGCGATTCCAAACCGGAAGGAGCGAGGATGAGCACGTTCGTCAAGAACGCCAACATCGAGCACGAGCAGTTCGACTGGGGCGATGTCGGGTGGCGGTGCTCGCCGTCCACGGGCGCCAAGCAGATCGTGGTCATGGACGTCACGCTCGAGCCCGGCGGCGGCCACGACTTTCACCGCCACCCCGGCCAGGAGGAGATGATCATCGTCAAGCAAGGGCAGATCACCCAGTACCTCGAGCGCGAGTCGACGACGCTCGGAGTCGACGACTCGGTGTTCATCGAGGCCGATGTCGTGCACGCGTCGTTCAACGAGAGCGACCGACCCGCGCTGCTCCAGGTCGTCATCGCGCCGTCGCTCGGCGAGGGCAGCGGCTACGGCTTGGTGGACGTATCCGGCGAGGAGCCGTGGGCGTCGCTGCGCTCGCGCTCCTAGTACCTCGCTGCCTTGAGCTCGTCGGGTGATGGCACGACGACCGGGCCGTCGGGCGGCTGTGTGAAGCGGATCGGGTTACCGAACGGATCGCGCAGGGCGCAGTCCGTACCGTAGAAGCGCTCGGTCGGCTCCTGGGTGAACTCAACGCCGGCGGCGCGGAGCTTTCGCCCAGCACGCCGGCACCCGCAGCGCGTTCCCATCGCAGTTCCAAGCTCGCTCCACCCGCCGGCGCTGGAGGTACCTGTGCGGGGTCTCGCCGAACGTCGCCCGGAACTGGCGGCTGAAGTGCGCCGGCGACACGTGAGCCACCCGCGCCAGCGCCGGAATGTCGAGCGGCCGTGCGAAGGCGCGATCCATCGTGTCGCGGGCTCGCAGCATCCTGGGTTGCGATCCTCGATTGCCCGAGACACCGTTCGACAGGCTATGCGACCAACCGCGGATTCTCGATCCGCGCGACCACGTCCGAGACGAACGCGCCGAGCGTGTGGCCGTCGAGCACGCGGTGATCGCCCGAGACCGCGAGCGCCACGATTGGCCGGACCACGACCCGACCGTTCACCGCCACCGGGCGCTCCTGCACCCGGCCGACGCCGAGGTTGGCCACCTCACCGGGCTTGATGATCGGCGTACCCAGCCACACCCCCAGGCTGCCGTAGTTGTTGAGCGTGAACGTGCCACCGCGGAGCTGATCCGGCCGCAGTCGGTCCTCGCGCGCCGCCGCGGTCAACGCAGCGACCTCCAGCGCCAGCTGCGACGCCGGCTTGGTATTCGCGTCCTTGACCACGGGCACGACGAGGCCCTGGGGAGCGGCGATGGCGACGCCGATGTTGTACTCGGAGTGCAGCGTGATCTGCTGGCGCTCCATGTCGATCGAGGCGTTGACGTACGGGTGGTGTCGGAGCGCACCGACCGCGATGCGCAGGAGCAGCGGGGTAATCGTCAGCGCGCGGCGGACGGTCTCGTCGGTGGCCTCCTCGCGCAGCTCCTGCCGCCAACGCAGGAGCTCGGTCGCGTCCACCTCTCGGTAGTCGATGATGTGGGGAATCGTTCGCCACGCCTCGGTCATCGTCCGCGCGATCGTGCGGCGGACCCCGCGCAGAGGCACGACCCGCTCTTGGCCGGACTCGAGGTCACCGAGCTCGATCCGCCCGCCCGGGCCGCTTCCGCGGATCTGCTCGAGGTCGAGTCCCAGCTCCGTCGCGCGCCGGCGCACCGCGGGCGAGGCCAGCGCCCGCGGCCGAGCCAGCGCAGCCGCCGCCGCCTCGGACGCGGCGCCCGAAGCCGCCAGCGCGGGCGCCGCGGCGGTCTCCGCCGGCTCGAACACCGCGAGCACCGCGCCGACCGCCACCGTGTCGCCGACGCCCGCGCGCAGCTCGAGCACGCGGCCGCTCGTCGGGCACGGGATCGTGACCGTGGCCTTGTCGGTCTGCACGTCGGCCAGCGGGTCGTCCTCGCGCACCTCCTGACCCACGCCCACGTGCCATTCGAGAAGCTCGCCGGCGTCGATGCCCTCGCCGACGTCGGGGAACCTGAACTCGAGCGGCATGTCAGGCCGTGGCCATGACGCGCCGTATACCCTCGAGCGCGCGCTCGACGCTCGGGACGTAGAGCTGCTCGAGCGAGGAGATCGGGTACGGGGCGTCGGGCGCGGCAACGCGCATGACCGGGGCCGTGAGCGACCAGAACGCCTGCTCGACGATCGTGGCCACGACCTCGGCGCCGAAGCCGGCGGTCAACGGGGCTTCGTGGATCACGAGCGCCCGGCCCGTTCCGGCGACCGCTTCTCCAAGGCCCTCGACGTCGAGCGGCACCAGCGTGCGCAGGTCGACCACCCGGCACGAGATGCCCTCCTCGGCGGCCAGCTCGGCGGCCTGCTCGGCCACGACGACGGCGGCGCTCCAGGCGACCAGCGTGATGTCGCGGCCTTCGCGGACGACACGCAAGCGGCCGAACGGGACCCGGTAGTCCTCGTCGGGCACCTCGTCTCGGATCAGCCGGTAGCCCCGCAGCGGCTCGCAGAACAGAACCGGGTCCTCGCCGCGGATGGCCTCGGTCAAGAGGCCCTTGACGTCGGAGGCGGTGGCCGGCATCACGACCTTCAACCCGGGGGAGTTCGCGTACTTTGCCTCGTGGGCGTCGGAATGCATCTCCGGGGTGCGGACGTTGCCGCCGAAGGGGGCGCGGATCACAATCGGCATCGGGTAGCGGCCCTGGGAGCGGAAGCGCATGCGGGCCACCTGGCCCTCGAGCTGGTGAAACGCCTGCGAGGCGAAGCCGAGGAACTGGATCTCGGGAATGGGCCGCAGGCCGCTGCACGCCAGCCCGACCGCCGATCCGACGATCACGCCCTCGGCCAGCGGCATGTCGACGACCCGGTCCTCGCCGAAGCGGTCCTGGAGCCCCTCGGTGGCGCGGAACATCCCCCCGTTGTGGCCGATGTCCTGACCCAGCAGGATGATCCGCTCGTCGCGCTCCATCTCCGCCGCGAGCGTGGCGCGGATCGCCTCGAGCATGTTGCGCTCAGGCATCGTCGTCGACCAGCGCGCGGCGCTGCTGCACCAGGCGCGCCGGCGGATCCGCGTACACATTGTCGAAGAGCTGCTCGCCGCGGCCGCCGGCTTGTGGCTCGGCGGCCGCGAGGGCGGCTCGGATCTCCGCCTCGATCTCCTCGCGCAGCTGCTGCTCGACGGCGTCATCGAGGACGCCAGCCTCGTGCAGATAGGTACGGAGCCGCGCCACGGGGTCGAGCGCGCGATACGCCGCGAGCTCCTCGGGTGGGACATAACGGGTCGGGTCGTCGGCCGTGTTGTGCGGACCCATCCGATAGGTTCGGGCCTCGATCAGCGTCGGGCCTTCGCCGGCGCGCGCGCGCTCAACCGCTCGAACCGTGGCCTCGTAGACTGCGAACAGGTCGTTGCCGTCGACAAGCTCGCCGGGGAAGCCGTAGCCCGCGGCTCGCGCGGCGAAGCTCGCCGTCGCCGTTTGCTTGGAGACCGGCGTCGAGATCGCCCAGCGGTTGTTCTGGAGGAAGAAGACCACCGGCGCCCGGCGCACGCCGGCGAGGTTGCACGCTTCGTGGAAGTCGCCTTCGGAGGAGCCGCCGTCGCCGAAGTACACGCATACCACGCCGTCGCGGCCCTGGTGGCGCAGACCCCAGGCAAGGCCGACGGCGTGCGGGAGCTGGGTGGCGAGCGAGATCTGAATCGGCAGCAGGTTGACCCCGTCGGGCATCCGGTTGCCCATCGGGTTGCCCATGAAGTAGAGGAAGAAGAGCTCGAGCGTGTAGCCCTGGCGCAGCATCGCCGGCAGCTCGCGATACTGGGGAACGACCCAGTCGCGGACGGGATCCAGCGCGAACGCGGATCCGACCACGGAGGCCTCCTGGCCGTTCACCGGCGAGAAGGTGCCGAGCCGTCCCTGGCGCTGGAGGCTGAACGCGCGCTCGTCGATCCGGCGCGAGAGCAGCATCAGGCGGTACGCGTCCAGCAGCTGTTTTGTTGACAGGGGCGGGTCGTAGCCGTCAGGCACCGTCCCGTCGGGCGCAAGGATGCGCGTCGGCTCGAGCTCGCCCGCAGTGGTAGCTACCGCCATCAGAAGCCACCGTAACTGACGAACCCTCCGTCGACAAGCACCTGGCCGGCGGTCATGTAGGACGCCGCGTCGGAGGCCACGAACGTCACCACCCGAGCCACCTCCTCGGGGGTGGCCAGGCGCCCGAGCGGGGTGCGGCGCTCGATGTCGCGCTCGTCGAAGCCGCCGCGGCGCATGTTCTCCCGTACGAGCTCCGTGGCGACGTAACCGGGGCTTACCGCCACGCACCGCACGCCACGGCTTGCCCACTCGATCCCGAGCACCTTCGTGAGGCCGAGCAGACCATGCTTGGCGGAGGCGTAGGCGGCGCGGCCGGGCATCGCGGTGTGGGCGAGCGCCGAGGCGATGTTGATGATCACCCCGCGCCTGGCCGAGAGCATGTGCCGGCCGGCCGCCTGGGCGCAGAGGAATGGCGCCGTCAGGTCGAGGTCGATAACCCGCCGCCAGTCGGCCTCGGTGAGGTTTTCGGATGGCGCGATGTAGCCGACGCCCGCGTTGTTGACGAGGATGTCGAGTCCGTGCAGCTGCTCGACGGCTGTTTTGATTAGCGCCCCGACCTGGGTTGGGGCGCACACGTCGGCGGCGATTGCGATCGCGCGTCCGCCGGTTGCGTTGATGTCTTGCGCGACTCGCTCTGCCCGGTCCTGGCGGCGGGAGTTCACGACCACGGCGGCGCCCGCCGCGGACAGCTCGCGTGCGATCGCCTCTCCGATCCCGCTCGAGGACCCGGTGACGATCGCCACCCGGCCGGCCAGCGAGTTGCCCGGCGCGTGAGCCACGGCGGCGTTCAGGAGGTGGCGCGGAGCGTGCGGGGCCGGACGGTCCGGTCCCGCGCGCTCATGCCCAGTCGGTGGTTTCTAGACGGTCGCCAGATGCGCGGCCTCGAACGCCCCGGTCAGCGGGCCGGGGAAGGCGTCGTTGTCGAGGATCTTGCCCGGGACGCTGTCGAACAGGCGCCCGATCACCCGTCCGCGCTCGATCATGGCCGGACGGTCGTGCACCGGGAGCACGAAGCGCCCCGAGTTCAGCGCCTTGCGGATCGCCGCCTTCTCCTGGCGCTTGGTGGTGGCGTGGTTGCCGGTGACGGCGGGATCCATGTACATCACCTGCAGGAACGGGTCGTTGAGCTGGTTGGCGACGTCATAGATGACGTCGCCGCAGATGCACGCCGTCCCCTCGTCGGTGTCCACCAGCACGTTCATCGACCCCTCGGTGTGACCGCCCGCCGACTCGCAGCGAACGCCGGGGATGATCTCCTCGGGGCCCGCTATCTCGAGGTCGAGCAGCTGCAGCGCGCCCGGCGTGTGGAGTCGGTCCACGAGGTGCTTGATGTAGTCGGCCGGGTACTGCTCGCCCATCATCCCCGAGACCGAGAACTCCAGCTCGCGCCGGTTGATGACCACGACCGTGTCCATCGGAAACTCGGAGTCCTTGCCGGCGTGGTCGATGTGCAGGTGGGTGTGGAGGATGAAGCCGACGTCGGCCTTCTCCAAGTCGTGCTTGGCGAGCTGCTTGTCCATGCCCTGGTCGCCGTTGTAGAACCCCTTCATCCCGAGGTTGCCCATGATCTCGGGATGGCTGAAGCCGGTGTCGACGACGATCGGCGTCTCACCACCCGTGATCAGAAACCCGAACGTGGGGACCTGAAGCGGGGTCCCGCAGTTGTGGCCAAGGACGAGGAAGCTCGACTCGAGCTCGATGTCGCCAAGGTCCAGGACCTTGATCTCCAGACCCATGCCTTCCCTCCTTTGTAGAAACTGGTCCCTCGGGGCAAGCATCGCACCGCGGCATACGGGCGTCAACGCCGAAGGCTTGCATCTCTTGCTTCCCGCTTGTAGGTTCGCCGGGAGATGCGGTCCACCACGGATCTGTGAAGCCGCCGCCATTCGAATACCACGCGCCGGAGAGCGTCGAGGAGGCCCTTTCGCTGCTCGCCGGGGTTGACGGGGCGCGCGTGCTGGCCGGCGGCCAAAGCCTTCTCCAGTTGATGAAGTTCCGCCGCGCGAAGCCCTCGACGCTCGTGGACATCAATGGCGTCGCCGAACTCGACGCGATCGAGCAGCGCGACGGGGAGCTGCGCGTTGGTGCGCTCGTGCGCCAGCAGCGCCTGCTCGAGGACGAGCTCGTGGCACGGTCGTGGCCGCTGCTACGCGAGGCAACGCGTTTCGTCGGCTACGCCGAGACGCGCCGGCGTGGGACGGTCGGCGGCTCGCTCGCGTTTGCCGCGCCGTGGGCGGAGTTGTGCGCCGCGACCGTCGCGCTCGACGCGGCGATCGACGTTCGCTCGAGTCGCGGCTCGCGGTCGATCCCGGCGCGCTCGTTCTTCCGGGGCCCTTACGAGACCGCGCTCGAGCCCGACGAGCTGATCACCGCGGTGCGATTTCAGGGCCGGCCGCGCCACTCGGGGGCGTCCTTCCACGAGGTCAGCGCGCGCTACCGCGACTACGCCCAGGCCGCGGCGGCCGCGGTGGTGGACCTCGATGACGCCGGGAAGTGCGCCTCGGCGGTGGTGGTGCTCGTGGGCGTGGCCCGGGCGCCTTGGTTGGTCGATGTGACAGCGATGTTCCCCTCGCTCGACGGGATCGGGGACGGTTTCGAGCCCGAAGACGACGTCGAGGCCCGCTGAATACCGGCGCTGCGTTTCTCCCGTCCTGGCCCGCCGCGCGGTGCACGAAGCCTTCGACAGGGCACGGGCGATCGCATGAGCGCATCGCTGCCCGTGCGGCTCGAGGTCAACGGCCGATGGCGGGAGGGCGTTGTGGAGCCCCGGCGCACTCTGGCCGACTTTCTCCGCGAGGATCTTGGCCTGAAGGGCACGCACCTGGCGTGCGAGCACGGCTTCTGCGGAAACTGCAACGTCCTGTTCGACGGCCACAACGTGCGCTCGTGCCTGATGCTCGCGGTGCAGGCGAACGGCCATGCGGTGGAGACGGTGGAGGGGCTCGCGCAGGACGGCGGGGATCTGGACGACCTGCAGCGGGCGTTCACGGAGCACGCTGCTATCCAATGCGGCTTCTGCACTCCGGCCATGCTGTTGACCGCGAAGGAGTTTCTCCGTGAGCACCCGGGCGTGACGGAGGAGGTGGCGATCCGCAGAGCGATCAGCGGGGTGACCTGCCGCTGTACCGGCTACCAGCAGATCGTCGAGGCAATTCGCTCGGTGGCGCAGGGCGCCTCATGCCCGGATCGTCAGCGTCGACACCTCCAAAGCGGAGCGGCTTGCGGGCGTGGTCAGGGTCCTGACCGGGGCCGACGTCGCCGCTCGCGCCGGCCCGCTGCCGTCGTTCGGCGCCGGCCCGATCATCCAGGACATGATCGCCGCCGAGAAGGTGCGCCATTACGGCGAGGCGGTCGCGGCGGTGATCGCCGAGGACCGCTACGTCGCCGAGGACGCGTGTGATCTGATCGAGGTGGAGTACGAGGAGCTGCCGGTTATGCTCGACCCGTTCGAGGCGCGCCAGGAAGGCTCTCCGTTGGTGCATGAGAAGCTCGGGACCAACGTCGCCTACGAGCGGACGTTCACGTTCGGCGAGGTCGAGCGGACCTTCGCGGAGGCCCAGCGCAGGGTCCGGGCGAAGCTCCGCTGGCCGCGCTCGACCGGGATGCCGATGGACACGAACGGGGCGATCGGCGATTTCGACGCGGGCACCGGCGTGCTGACGATCTACGCCAACTCGATGAACTTCACCTACTTCCTGTGGCTGATCGCGGTCACGCTGAAGATCCCCGCCAGCAAGCTGAAGATCGTCCCGGTCGCGGCCGGCGGGAGCTTTGGCTCGAAGTTCTTCATGCACAAGGTCCCCACGTTCGCCGGGTTTCTGTCGATGGTCGCCGGCCGGCCCGTCAAGTACGTCGAGGACCGGATCACGCACATCGTCAACAACGACCACTGCGGCTCGGACCGCCACTACGACGCCGAGCTCGCCTTCGATGACGACGGCACGTTCCGGGCCCTGCGGATCGACTGCGTCGACGACTACGGCGCCTACCTCCAGTTCGGGACCGGCACGCACGGCAATGCGCTCTCGCAGATCGTCGGCCCCTACCGGATCCGGAACGTCGAGTACTCGCTGCACGCGGTCCTGACGAACAAGAATCAGCAGGGCGCCTACCGAGGCTTCGGCGCGGAGTGCTCGAACTGGGTGCTCGAGCGGCTGGTCGACTTCGCGGCGCGCGATCTGGGCTTAGACCGGGTGGAGATCCGGCGGCGGAATCTGATCGGGCCCGAGGAGTTCCCGTACCGGACGCCCACCGGGAACATCTACGACAGCGGCAACTATCAGGGTGTGCTCGAGAAGGTGCTCGAGACCGTCGACTACGACCACTGGGTCGCCGAGCGCGAGCGGGCTCGCGCCGATGGCCGCCACGTCGGGATCGGCGTGGTCGCGTCGAACGAGCGCAGCGTGTTCAGCACGACCGAGTTCTGGTTCTGGTTCGACGACCCCGAGTTCACGCCCACGGCAAGCCCGGAGAGCGCGAGCGTCCAGATCGACCCGACCGGGCAGATCGTGGTCACCCTGCACTCTCAGTCCCTGTGGGGGAACAGCCCCGAGACCGTCGTCTCGCAGGTGGTCGCCGAGGAGTTCGACGTCGATCCGGCATCCGTGGTCGTCACCTACGCCGATTCCCAGCACGCCCTGCCCGGCACGGGCCCCGGCGGCTCGCGCTACACGGTCATGGTCGCCGGCGCCGTAGCCGGCGCCGCCGCGGAGGTGAAGGAGAAGATCCGGCGGATCGCGTCGAGCAAGCTCGAGGCGTCCGAGAACGATCTCGTCTTCCGCGAGGGGGGCGTGAGCGTGATCGGCTCGCCCGATCGCAAGCTGACCCTCGGAGAGATCGCATTGTCGGCCTACATGTTCCGGCTCGACCTGCCGCCGGACATGGAGAGCGGCCTGGCGGCGCAGAGCACCTACGACCACCCGCTCACGACCCTCCCGAGCGATGATCGCTCCGATCTCGGAATCTTCTATCCCTTCGTCGGGCACGCGTGGCACATCGCGGTCGTGGAGGTCGACGTCGAGACCGGAAAGCTCTCGTTCCTGCGATACGCGGCCGTGCATGACGCCGGGACGATCGTCAATCCGAAGACGCTCGACGGTCAGATCATCGGCGGCACCATCCAGGGCCTCGGGACCGCGCTGTACGAGCAGTACCTGTATGACGAAAAGGGTCGGGTCCGCAATCCGACGTTCGAGCACTACCACCTCCCCTCGTCGATGGATGTCCCGACGATCACGGTCGGGCATCAGGAGACCCCATCGCCGTACACGCCGTATGGGATCAAGGGCGCAGGCGAAGGGGGGCGCATGCTCACCCCCGCGATCCTCAGCGCTGCGATCGAAGATGCCCTCTCGCCGTATGCCGTGCGCGTGACCGCGCTTCCGATCACCTCAGAGCAGATCGTGGCCTGGGTGGCGTCGGCGCGGGGCCGTGACTGAGGCCACCTCTATATAAACCTTTGCGTGAGGCCCACGAACGGCCACCGACCGCTGATGTTGTTGGCCGCCATGTTCCTGGCTTCCCTGGGGCTGCGTCCGCAGCTGGTCGGCATCGGCCCGCTGCTCTCGACGATCCAGCACAGCCTGGGCGTGTCGCACTCGGTGGCGGGCCTGCTGTCGACCGTGGTCGTGCTCTGCATGGGCGTGTTCGCGCCGGTCGCGTTCTTGATCGCGAGACGTGCCGGAACGCGCTGGACGATCGCCGGCGCATTGGCCCTGATCGCCGTTTTCGGCTTGGCCCGGGCGGTCGCGAAGCCGCCGGCGGCGGTCATCCTGCTGACGTTCCCGGTCGGGATCGGCATCGCGGTCGCCGGCAGCCTGATGCCATTGGTCGCGAGGGAGTCGTGGCCCGGGCGTCCGGTGCTCGCCACCTCGGCCTATACCACGGGAATCGGGCTCGGAGCCGCCGTGGCGGCGGCGGCGGCCGTGCCCCTGGAGCACGCTCTTGGCGGCTGGCGCGACTCGCTGGCCGCGTTCTCGCTGTTCACGGCGGTGCTGGTGGTGGCGTGGATCGCGCTGACGCCTGGATTCGGGGCGCGCGCGGTGGCCGCAGGCGGGTCTTGGGTCCTTCCGCGCCTGCCGCTCCGGACTGGCGTGGCCTGGCTGCTCGTCGCGCTGTTCGCGCTGGTGTCGATCACCTATTACGGCGTGAATGCCTGGCTGCCGTCCTCGTTCACCGAGCGGGGCTGGAGCCACGCGAGCGCGGGGGCGCTGCTTACCGTCGTCAACACCGTGACGGTTCCGGTGGGGGTGTTCCTGGCCTTCCGCGGAGACGTGTTCGGCTCGCGGCGCTTCTGGCTCGGGGCGGGCGCGATCTCGCAGCTCGCCGGCTTGCTCGGCGTGATCCTGGCGCCGGCGGCGGGCTGGGCGTGGGCCGTGCTGATCGGGGGTGGGATTGGGCTGCTGTTCCCGTCGTTGATGCTGATGCCGCTCGACGTCGTCGATCGACCCGCCGACGTTGGGGCGATGGCGGCGCTGATGCTCGGCGCCGGCTACACGCTCGCCTCCGCGGGACCGGCCCTCCTGGGATTGGTCCGCGATGCCGCCGGATCGTTCACGCTCGCGATCTGGTTGATGGTCGCCATCACCGCGCTGGTCCTGGGCATCGTGCTGTTGATCTCCAACGAGCGATTGCGCCGGCACCCCCGGGCGAGGGCGGCGCCCGAGCCGGCGGAGCCGGTGGCCACCATCAATTGACGCGGGCCGAGCCCTCCGGTTACGGTCCCGCCTAGGTGTGCTGGATCTGGGTCCAATACGGCCCCTTATCCAGCACAGGACATGAGGAGGCTGGAGGCCAGATGGCGAGACCGATCACACTGTTCACCGGCCAGTGGGCCGATCTCCCGCTCGAGGAGCTGGCCGCCAAGGCCGCCGGTTGGGGATTCAACGGCCTCGAGTTGGCCTGCTGGGGAGATCACTTCGAAGTCGACCGCGCTTTGGCGGAGCCCGAATACGTGACCGCGAAGCGCGAGCTGCTCGAGCGCCATGGACTCGGATGCTGGGCGCTCGGCGCCCACCTCGTGGGCCAGGCCGTGTGCGACCCGATCGACCAGCGACACGAGGCGGTGCTCCCGCCCGAGGTGTGGGGCGACGGCGATCCCGAGGGGGTTCGAAGGCGCGCCGCAGAGCGGATCGCCGACACCGCGCGGGCAGCCGCGGCCATGGGCGTGAGCCAGGTCAACGGCTTCACCGGCTCGGCCGTGTGGCACATGCTCTATTCGTTCCCGCCGAACGACTTCGACGAGGTCGAGCATGGCTACGCGGACTTCGCCGAGCGCTGGAGCCCGATCATCGACGTGTTCGATGAAGAGGGCGTCCGCTTCGGGCTTGAGGTACACCCCACCGAGATCGCCTACGACTTCGTGACCACGCGCAAGACGCTCGCCGCGATCGGCCATCGCGCCGGGTTTGGGATCAACTTCGACCCCAGCCACTTCGCCCACCAGTTCCTCGACTCGGCCGCGTTCGTCGAGGAGTTCGCCGAGCGCATCTATCACGTCCACATCAAGGATTCGCGCAAGCGGCTGGACGGACGCCGGTCGATCCTGGGTGGTCACCTCAACTTCGGTGAGCCCGAACGGGGGTGGGATTTCGTCTCGCCGGGCCACGGCGACGTCGACTTCGAGTCGCTGCTGCGGGCGCTGAATCGCATCGGATACGCCGGCCCTCTGTCGATCGAATGGGAAGACGCCGGGATGGACCGCGAATGGGGCGCACAGGACGCGCTGGCTTTTGTCCGGCGTAGCGACTTCGAGCCCTCCGGGTTCGTGTTCGACAGAGCGATGCAGCGGAGCAGCCAGACGTGAGCGAGCCAGAGGTTGGCTTCGTCACCCAGGGGGCGTCCGCCGCCGCGATGCGGCCTGTGGCCGAGATCGGCGTCGGAATGCTCGGGTATGCGTTCATGGGCAAGGCCCACGCGAACGCCTACAAGACACTTCGCTACATGACCTGGCCGCCACCCCTGAGCCCGGTGCTGGTGGCGATCGCGGGTCGCAACGAGGAGGCGGTGGCCGAGGCGGCGCGTCGCTACGGCTTCGCGGATTCGGTCAGCGATTGGCGGGCCGTGGTCGCCGATGACCGCGTGGCGCTGTTCGACAACGCGGGCCCGAACGACGCGCACGCCGAGCCGACGATCGCCGCGGCCGAGGCGGGCAAGCACGTGCTGTGCGAGAAGCCCCTCGGCCGGACCGCTTCGGAAAGCCACGAGATCTGGCGGCGTGCGGCCGCTGCCGGCGTCAAGCACATGTGCGCGTTCAACTATCGCTTCGTCCCGGCGGTGCGCCTCGCGCGGGAGATGCTCGAGGCGGGCGAGCTGGGAGAGATCTACCACTTCCGCGGCCGCTACCTGCAGGAGTGGATCGCCGACCCGGGGTTCGAGCGCGTCTGGCGGCTTGAGCGTGCGGCCGCTGGCTCCGGGGCGCTAGGTGACCTAGGTGCGCACGTGATCGATCTGGCCCGCTTTCTGGTCGGGGAGATCACGTCGGTTTCCGGCCGGACCCGGACCTTCGTTCCCGAGCGACCGGGCGGCCGCGTCGACGTCGACGACGCCTTTGAGTCGGTGGTGGAATTCCAAGGCGGAGCGGTCGGGACGATCGAGGCTTCGCGCTTCTGCCTCGGGCGCAAGAACGCGATGACCTTCGAGATCAACGGTTCCCGCGGATCGCTCGCGTTCGAGCTCGAACGGCTCAACGAGCTTTCGGTGCACCTCGTGGACTCGCGCCCAGGTGCGCACGCGCAGGGGTTCAGGCAGGTGCTGGTAACCGAGGCGTACCACCCGTTCATCGAGTGGTGGTGGCCGCACGGTCACATCATCGGCTGGGAGCACACGTTCGTTCACGAGATCCACCATCTGCTGGATGCGATCGCAAACGACGGCGAGGTGCGCCCGTACGGAGCGGACTTCGAGGATGGGTACCGCGCGGCCGAAGTGTGCGACGCGATCATCCGCTCGAGCGAGACCGCTCAGCGGGTTGAGATCGCCTACCGTGGGCTCGAAGCGGCGCGATGACGGTGACAGTCCTAACGATATGAACAGACACAACCCCCTCCACTGCATCCTTCCGCCGGGGATCCTTCACAAGCTCGCGCGCACGGGTGACGAGCAGGTGCGAGCGGCGGCCCTCCGGACGCTCGAGCTCGATCACAAGTTCCGGCTCGCTCGTGCAGAGACAGCCGCGCGCGGCGGTGGCCGTTCGGCTGCGCCGGTGACATTCAGTCGGATCGGCGGGCAGCCCAACCGCACGATCTATGACCAGCAACACAGCACGGCCCAAACCCCCGACAGGGTCGTGCGTCGAGAAGGCCAGCGCCAAGTCGGCGACACTGCGGTCAATCAGGCGTACGACGGTCTGGGAGCAACGTACAGCTACTACTGGTCGACGTTTCAGCGCGATTCGATCGACGGGCAAGGACTGCCGCTGCTGGGCCTAGTCCACTACGCCACCGACTATGACAATGCGTTCTGGGATAACGCCGGTCACATGTTCTTCGGCGATGGGGACGGCAAGGTGTTGACCGAGACAACGGCAGGTATCGACGTCATCGGCCACGAGCTGACCCACGGAGTCACCCAGCATGAGGCCAACCTCGTCTACTCCGGCCAGTCGGGGGCGCTCAACGAGTCGATCTCGGATGTCTTCGGCATCCAGGTCAAGCAGATGGCGCTTGGCCAGGAAGTTCAGCAATCTGATTGGCTGATCGGCGAGGACATCGTCGGACCCGAGCTCCGACCGGCCTTGCGGTCGATGAAGGAGCCGGGGACCGCGAACCCGCACGATGGCCAGCCGGCGGATATGGACGGCTACGTGGACGGCGGCGACGTGCACACGAACTCCGGGATCCCCAACCGAGCGTTCGCGGTCGCGGCCACAACTTTGGGCGGAAAGTCCTGGAACGCGGCGGGCCCCATCTGGTACGCGACCCTGTGCGATTCGCAACTGAGCTCGAACGCGAGCTTCTCCGACTTTGCTCGCCTCACGGTGGTCCACGCTCAGCGTCGCTACGGCGCCACCAGCAAGGAGGCGGACGCGGTACGAGCCGGCTGGGACACTGTCAAGGTTCCTCTGTAAGTCATAGACCCGAGTGCGAATCCAGATCGAGAGGCGTGGAGGCCTTGCCGGAGTGACCCTCCGCGCCGACTTGGAGACCAGGGACTTGGATAGCGAGGTGGCGGGGCGGGTGGAGGACGCAGTCGGTCGGCTCTTTGAGACGCAGCGGACCCCACCTGCGGCGCACCCAGACATGTTCGAGTACGAGATCGGCGTCCCCGCGCGCGGCCAGTCCGTCGCGGTGGGGGAACATGACCTGCCTGAGGAGCTCCGGCCGCTGGTCGAGATGCTCACAAAGAGCGGCGCGATCGAAGGCGCTCAGAAGCGCTCGTCATAAGAAGCAGTCGAGGCTACTTTCCGCCCGCGGCGGGTCAACGCCGTGAGCGCTTGTATCGAGTAGCTTTCGCCGCATGCGCTCGGTCGTCATCACTCGCCACGGACCCCCGGAGGTCCTCCAGGTGCAGGAGCGGCCGGATCCCCAGCCGGGCTACGGCGAGCTGCTCATTGATGTACGCGCGTCAGGAATCAACTTCGCGGACCTGATGGCGCGGCTCGGGTTCTACCCGGACGCGCCCAAGCCTCCGTGCGTGGTCGGATACGAGGTTTCGGGAACGGTTGCCGCGCTCGGCGAGGGAGTCGGGGACCGGTTCAGCGTCGGCGATCGGGTCGCGGCGCCGGTCCGGTTCGGCGGCTACGCGGAACGTGTTGTGGCCGCGGCCAGTAGCGCGTTCGTGCTGCCGGAACAGCTCAGCTTCGAGCAGGGAGCGGCGATTCCCGTCAACTACGCGACGGCGTGGGAGGGAATCGTCCGCGCCGGCAACGTGCAGAGCGGAGAGCGGGTGCTCATCCACTCCGCAGGCGGTGGTGTGGGAATCGCGGCGACACAGCTGGCAAAGCGCGCCGGCGCCGAGGTGTGGGGTAGCGCCTCGCCGGCAAAGCACGACGCTATCCGGGGCTTCGGGGTCGACCATCCCGTCGATTACACGAGCAGCGGTTGGGAGCGAGGTCTGACGAAGCTCGATCTCGTGATGGATGCGGTCGGCGGAGCGAGCTTCCGTCGCAGCTACAAGCTCCTGCGCTCCGGTGGGCGGCTCGTCTGCTTCGGTGCATCGGCCGTAGTGTCCGGCAGCGATCGAAACCTCCTCGCCGCCGCCCGTACCGCGGTGCAAATGCCGTGGTTCAGCGTCTTTCGGCAGATGTCCTCCTCGAAGTCCGTGATCGGTCTCAACGCCCTCACGCTGTGGGATGAGCACGGAGCCGACCGGTGGGTCGGACCGCTCACGGAGCTGATCGCCGACGGCACGATCCGGCCCGTCGTCGCCGAGGTGTTCGCATTCGATCGGGCGCCCGACGCTCACCGGTTCATCTCGGAACGGCGAAACGTGGGCAAGGTTGTGCTCACGCCTTGACCGCAAACCGGGGCAGGTCCACCTACGCGGCGAGCCCGAACGGCGAGAACCGCCCGCGGGTGAGCGACTTGCGCACTCGGCTTCACGGGCGCCTCGTGGTGCTCGAGCCGCTTGGCGAGGGCCACGAGGTCGGGCTGTTCGAAGCCGCCCGTGACGGAGACCTCTTCGCGTGGCTGCCGGAGGACCTCGCTGAGTCGCGCCAACAGCTTCATAGCTGGCTGCAGGACTCAATTCAGGCCGCGCGCGAGGATCGAGAGGTGCCGTTTGCGATCCTCGAAGCCCGGTCGCTCAAGCCGGTTGGCTCCACTCGGTTTCACGAAATCCGTCTCGAGCACCTCCGGGTCGAGATCGGGTGGACTTGGCTCGCGAGCAGGGCTTGGGGCACGGGAGTGAACATCGAGAGCAAGCTGCTGTTGCTGACTCACGCCTTCGAGCGGGTCGGCTGTAGACGGGTCGAGTTCAAGACCGATGCCCGGAACGCGAGATCCCGCGGCGCACTGGACGCGCTCGGGGCCAGCTTCGAAGGAATCCTCCGCAAACACATGGTCGTTCAAGCTGGCGCGCCCCGGGACTCCGCTTACTACTCCGTGATCGACGACGAGTGGCCGCAGGTGAAGGCGTTGCTCGAACGCCGGCTCGAGCAGCGACAGAACGGGCAGGACTAGAGCGGGTCTAGCGCGAACTAGATCAAGACAACTCTGGATGTATGACTCGGGTATCGCTGCCCGAGCTAGGATTTCGGGTCGAGAGCGAGGCTCATTGGGCCATGCTCTCCGAGCGTTGATAAGGGGTCCCATGGGCGTAAAACACATCAGTCCCGGTTCCGTGGTGTCGCGGATTTGGGACATCTACCGGGATCAGTTCGGCGTGCTGTTCGGCACCGCCCTCGTCGTCTACGCGGTTCAGTTCGTCGTTTACTTGCTGCTTCCCGGAGCAACTGGCATCGTCATCGCAGTCCTCTTCTGGGCCCTTATCGTCCTTTACCAGGGGATGGTGGTCGAGCTGGTCCAGGACGTGGAGGACGGTCGACGCGACCATTCCGTCGGCGATCTTCTCCGGAGCGTCTCGCCGGTCTTCTGGCCGCTGCTCGCCGTGTCGATCCTGTTCGGGATTGGGGTCGGGATTGGCTTTGTGCTCCTGATCATCCCGGGATTGATCCTGATGGTCATCTGGTCGGTCGTCGCTCCGGTCACTGTGCTCGAGCGGCCTGGGGTCTTTGCTGCCTTCGGGCGCAGCCGCGAGTTGGTGCGCGGCAACGGCTGGAACGTGTTCGGGGTCATCGTGCTGGTGTTTCTAGCCGTGGTCGTGGTCAGCATCGCGGCCGGGCTTGCGACTTCGTCGCTCGGATCGGTGGGCCGCGCGCTGGTGCAATGGGCAGTCAACGCGGCGCTCGCGCCGGTCACGGCCCTCAGCGCCTCGGTGCTCTATTTCGCTTTGCGCGGCCAACCCAGAGAACCCGTCGGCCCATCGCCGGCATCCGTCGGGCCGTAGGAACGTTCGTTCCTCCGACCGAGCCCGCGCCTGACCCGCTGCGCGTTGATAAAGACACGCGAGCGATCCACAACCTCCTGAGCGACCTACAGCAGCAAGCTCAGCCGGGATAAGGAGGGCCCGAGCGGCCGCCGGAGCGCAAGATCTCGCGGGCTGCGCGCTCGCCGGCGCGGACGGCTCCGTCCATGTAGCCCTGCCAGTAGTCAGAGGTCTCGGTGCCGGCGAAGTGCACCGGTCCGATCGGCGTGCGAAGCGTGTCGCCGTATCGGGAGAGGACCCCGGGGCGCGGTATGCCGGTTGGGCAGCCGCCGGTCCATTTCTCAGAGCGCCAATCGTGCTCGATGAACTCGATCGGTGAGAGCGCCGCGTCGCCGACGTACTGGCGGAAGCGTTCGAGGACCTGCTTGCGGCGCTGGCCGGCAGAGAGCCGGGCGAGGCGGTCGGCCGCCCGACCGCCGGTGAATGCGAACAGAACTCCAAGGCGGCCATCGGGCGGCGAGTTGTCGAAGGGGACGGAGGCGATGCCCTCGTCATTGACTCCCTGGCCGCTCAGTCCCTCGGCACGCCAGAACGGCGTCGGGTACACGGCCTCCGATTTGATCAGGTGTCCCATATGGATCCCACTCAGTAGCTTGGCGCGCCGGTGACTCAGCGAACGCGTGAGCTCGAGCGCGAGCGGCGGAGGGGCCGCGATGATCACTCGCTTGGCATCGACGACGAGCTGCTCGGCATGGACCTCGACGCCTTGACCGGTGACAGCCACGCCTTTGACCGGCGTGTTGAGCAGCACCCGCCTCCCCAGCTCCTCAGCCACTCTCTGCGCGATCAGCTGTGATCCGCCGACGAAGCGCCGCTCCTGAGCCCCGCCCGCGGTGGTGAGCAGGCGAAGCAGGGACCCAGCATTCTTCTCGTCACCCGCCGCAGCAACGTATGAGGCGACGTAGAGCACCGAGAGCCGGTCAGGGTCCGCGCCCCAGACCGAGTTAGTGACGGCCTCGAACACCGGACGCACCCGCTCGCCGACGAACGGCCGGGTCAACTCCGCGAGCGTGGTGTGGTCGAGGTGCATTGCCCGCTTGGCCCGCCACGGAGCGATCGCTCCCACCTCCCTAGCGATTGGGTCGATTTTGTCCAGCAGCTCGATCAGCAGCGCTGCCGTCTCCGGATCGGTGGGGATGCCCGTGGACGCCGGATACAGCACGCGCTGACCGCCAACGATCTCGACGTTGAAGCCCTGGTTGTAGACCAAGAACGTCTTCACGCCGACCGCCTGCGCCAGCGCGAGGATCCGTTCCTGGGTGGGACCGACGAACTCACCACCGACCTCGACCACGTCCCCTCCTCCGATCGGGTGGTTGAGCGTGCGCCCGCCGACCCGATCGCGAGCCTCCAGCACCAATACATCCCGACCGGCGGCGGCCAGAACCCGAGCCGCCGCCAGCCCGGAGAGGCCAGCACCAACCACGACGACGTCGACGCCGCGCCGGCGCCGGCGCGTGGCAAACGCAACCGGTGCCGCAGTCAGGCCGAGCAAACCGGCCCCAACCGCGGCTCGCCCCACTAGCTCGCGCCGCGTCAGGCCGTCACTACGGAGCCCATCATTCACGTCGTCCCTCTCACGCTCATCGTCTCGTTCGTCTCCTACCACGCTGACCGAGAGCACCATCAGGCGCCTCAGCGACGGCCGGCGTGGGGCTTGCAGCTTATGCGTTGCAAAGAATCAGCGACCTCGCGTGTAGACCCATGCCGAAAATGCGTGTGCGCTGCTCACCCTCAGTGCTCAGATCCGCCGCGACCTGGCCACTGCTCCCGGCGTCGGGTAGACGGCGTAAGCTGCCCGCTCGGGGTATCTGATTTCTCGAAACCTAATTCTGTCCACTCTTGTCGCGGTCTCGCTCAGCTTGGCGGCCTGTGGCAGCAGCTCGAGTCACTCCTCGAAGCCGAGGACGGGTGTGCACGGCCGGATCTACCACGTCGCGCTGAGCGGCACCGCGGAGAAGCCACCCGGCGCCCCGAACGGCTCCGGCGCGGCCGTCATCGCGCTGCACTCCAACCTGACCATTTGCTGGCGCTTCTCCCACCTGCGCGGCTTCAGCGACGCCACCGTTTCGCACATCCACCGGGGCGCCGCCGGGACCTCCGGCCCCATTGTGGTCCCGCTCTCAACCGGTCCCAAGCTTCATCACAAGGGCTGCGTCCCAACCACCGCGGCCACGATCAAGGCGATCGAGAGGGATCCCTCCGTTTACTACGTGAACATCCACAGCAAGCAGTACCCGGACGGGGCGGTACGCGCCCAGCTTTGATCCGTATCGGTCCCGCCCCAGGTCGGACATCGGACCAGTCCGTGCCGGCCGCGGCCGCGCCGGTCCCGGGCCCGTTCCCGGGGTCGACCCTCGTCAGGCCAGGAGGGACCTGGTGCACATGGGTCGCAAGCGCCCGCGCTAATCTCCGCCAATGGCGGCTTTAGATGATTCTTCAAGAAGCGCCGTTGAGCCGATATGTTCGCTTCCGCTTGTTGGCGATACCACGGTTGAGGACGCGGTGTTCTACGCCGCTGTCGGCGCGGTCGCGGTGTTTGGCCTCGTGTCCTGGCCAACCGCGGCCCTGGTCGGGGGCGGCCACGCTTTGCATCAGCGTGCTCGAAACGTGATTCGAACGGGCTCGGTCGGCGAGGCCCGCGAAGGCCTCATCGAGGCCGCCGAAGACGTCGCCTGATACGTGCGCTGCTCTCCGGTGCAGCGGGCGCGGCCTCTGTTGCCCCGAGACGCGGGTCCTAAGCCCAAACCTGCCCCCTCAGTCGCCGCTGCCGATCCGATGCCGCCAGGATGCAGCCACCACTTGTAGCACCGCCGTGGTCGCGGGCTCAGCTATTCAGCCCACGGCCTGAACGCCCGGCAGAGAATCGAGCGGGCGAGCACTTCCAGGTGGTTCGGGGAGCATGATCGCTGCAATAGGCCCGGATTCAATACGATGCGCAACATGCCTTTCGAGACGTTTACGCGCCAGCGACGGGTGGGTCAGCCGTTCGTGACCATTCAGAAGAAGGGCGTGCTTTCGCTCAACAGAGCTGCATTCGAAGCCCTCGACAGTCCCGACGCCGTCGAACTGCTTTATGACTCGGATGCCCGGTTGGTCGCCCTGCGCAAAGTCGACAGCTTCGTGGAGCACTCTTATCAAGTGCGTGCTCCCGTCGAGAATCACGCCACGTGGTTGATCTCGGTCGGCGCCTTTGTCAACTATTACGAAATAGATACCTCCAGATCGGTCCGACGTGCTGCTCGCATGGATGGGGACCTGCTGATCATCGATCTGAACGACCCGGGAGTCGACCCTCGTGCCGAGCACGGGGCCGCATCGGATATGTGATGCGTGACGTCTTGGCACCACCTGCCAAGGCATTGAGCTGACCGCCCAGCCCGAGGCGCCAGCAACGCTTGGACGCGCCGCGTGCCACAGAAGCAGGCGCTACGCGACCGTCCGGCCAGCCATGGTTGACCGTCTCAGCGGCTGGCCTCGGATGGAATGAGCAAGACAACGCCGCAGCTGACCAGGTCCTCCCGCGCGTCGTCGTTCGTTCCTCCTCTGCTGTTCCTCATATGTCGGTCCGAGCGGGGGCGGGATTCCAACTCGCGACCTTCGAGTTAGAGTTCTTTCACCAGTTTTCAGTAATCTGGAAAATTCCAGGAATTCTTCAGATTGGGTCAGGTTGGGTGAGCTTAGATTTGCCTATATCTCGTTACACCGTTTGTGACACGAAATCATCCGAACGGACCCTGACGCTTCGTCCCGGCGCTGCGGCCTCGTTTGCCTCCTATTTGAACATCTCGAGCGCTTCGGGCGCATCTGGCTGACCGTCTTGCCTTCGCGTTGGGCTCGGCCGGCCGGGCGCTATTAGAGGTCGACTTGTGGTGCGAAAGTGCGGCCGAGGGGAGTGACCGCTACCACCCGCGAGCGACTTGCGGCCAACGCGTCGGCCGCGCGAGGGGTCGTAACTTCCTCGGCCTTCCGCCAGCTTGTCGGCGAGCTCGTCGGTGATGGGCACTCCGGACTTCGAGATGGTGGGGTCGAGCGGGACGCGCGACGGCGGCGCCTCTTGCTGCTGCCGGCTGCGGAGCGCGACGCACGGCTGTTCGCGGTGCGAGGACGCTTAACAGCGCGCTTTGCCGTGCGTTCGGGCATTTAGATTTTCTCTTCAGGAACGGTCCGTACGCCACCCGCGCCGACAGCTCTACCCGTTACACCGCGAAATCCGACTTGACTGGAGGCCATCCGAGGTGTCGGTTGAATTCTCGCTTGCGGTCGACCCTCGGGAAAGGAACGCTCATTCCCGTGTCATCCTGGACCGCCGGCTTGCTCGGAGGGAGTGCACGCCCTCAAGCGACAGGCACGCCGCGAGAAGTGCGGTGTCCGCCTCCAAGCGGCGGCACCGCTGCTGATCCAGGTGAAGAACGAGCACATCGGAGTGATGCGCATGCTGGACTTCATTCTGAGGCTAGTGGCGATGCGGATCGGGGAGAGCGGCCTTGTCGGTTCATGCCTCGACGGCGTAGACGCAGGCTGCATGCTCTTGCGACACGTAACCGTTGCGCACGTCATCGAGCACCAGCTCTCGCCGGCGGTGGCGAGGATCGCCGTATCCGCCGCCGTTTCCGGTATGGACGCGGATCAGGTCGCCCACGTTGAGCTCACGCGCAGTCACTGCGGTAAGTCTCTCCGCCGAGCCGTCGGTGCGGATGAGCTCAATGTAGTTCGGCGAGCCCGCATGTCCCCCGTTCAGTGACCAGGGAGGATGCTTAGAGCGCCGGTAGGCACAGGTGAGAAAGCAGCCGTTCGAACGGACGCGGTAATCGAGGATGATGCCTTTCCCCCCTCGGAATTTGCCGGCTCCGCCGATCGAGTCGCTGAGGGCGAGCCGTTCGACGTAGAGACCGTAGCGCCCTTCTGCGACTTCGGCCGGACAGTTGAACGTGTCGCCGTGGACGGGGCTGAAGAGCGCGGTGTTTCCGTCCCGGGACGCGGAGGCTCCCCAGCCGCCTAGCTCCGGCTCGACGATAGTGAAGTGCCGCCCGGTGTCGGGGTGCGGGCCGCCGATGAAGGTGCCGCAGATCGAGGCGAAGCTCCCGGCCGGCAGTCGGTCACCGAGGTGTGGCGCCAGGCAGCGGAGGATGAGGTCGTATAGGGCGATCCGCACCTCGTAGTAGAGGCCGCAGGCCGCTGTCGGTCGTGGCTCGAAGACTGAGCCTGGCCGGGTCAGTACTCGCAGGGGGCGGAGATGGCCGGCGTTCGCGGAGCCGTGCAGTCCGATCAGGTTCATCAGCGCCATTTGCGCGGCGATCGTGGCGCCGTCGCGGGAGACGTTGTTGGGACCGGGATCCTGATCTGGGTTGTCGCGCAGGTCGACGAGGAGCTTGCCGTCAGTGATGTCGATTGTGACGGCGTAGACCGCGCCGTTGTCCTGCTCCTCGCGATGCGTGAAGGTGCCTTGCGGCAATGCCTTCAGTGCCTGTCGCGCGGTCTGCTCGCCGTGCCCGATCGTCGCTCGGATCGCAGCTTCGAAAGCCGGGAGGCCGTACTTGTCGACGAGCTCGAGAATCCGCCGCTCGCCCACGCGCGCAGCCGCGATGCCGGCCCACATGTCGCCGTAGAGAAAGTCGGGGAGCCGGCTGTTTGCCCGCATGATCTCGATCACGGGGTGCAACGGCTCTCTGCGCGAGATCAGCTTGATGGCGGGGAGTCGCAGCCCTTCCTGAAAGATCTCTCGCGCATGCGTCGATATCGAGCCCGGCACCATGCCGCCAATGTCGTTCCAGTGAGCGATGTTCGCCGTCCACGCCACGAGCTCGTCCGCAGCGAACACAGGCATGGCAATGACGACGTCGTTTAGGTGCGTAACTCCGCCGAAGTGAGGATCATTCGTGACGAAAACGTCGCCCGGATTGATCTGACCGGCGTTCAGCTCGACGATCCGCTGGACCGCTTTGTCGAGCACGGCAACGAAGGTGGGGATGCCCGCTCCGGAGGAGACGAGATCACCGTCGGAATCGGTGACTGCTGCGCCCGCGTCGAGGACCTCGTAGATGATCGCGCTCATCGCCGTCCTACGGAGCGCGGCGAACATCTCCTCGCTCGCAGCCTGGAGGCCGTTTTCGATGATCCCAAGCGTGATCGGATCGGCGGCCGGCTGGGCGCTCAAATGTTCAGGCGGTAGACAGACCGGGCGATCGCTTCGCTGACGTAGTCATTGCGCAGGTCTTCGAGCACGAGCTCGCGCGACCGTCGGCGCGGGTCCCCGTGACCGCCGCCGTTCGCGGTGTGCAGGCGGATGATGTCGCCCTCGTTTACCTCTAGGGCTGTCACCACTGCGTACTCCTCGACGCGTCCGTCGGTGCGAATTACCTCAACGTAGTTCGCCGAGCCTTCGCGGCCACCGCGAAGAGCCCACGGCTTGTGCTTGTTGCGGGTGTAGGCGCAGGTGAAGAAGCAGCCGTTAGAGCGGACACGATAGTCGAGCACGATGCCCTTGCCGCCGCGGTGCTCACCCTCCCCTCCCGGCTCCTCATTGAGCGCGAGCTGCTCGACATACAGGCCATAGCGCGCTTCGGCAACCTCGGCGGGACAGTTGAAGGTGTCCCCGTGAAAGCCGCTGAAGATGGCGCTGTTTCCGTCCCGCCAGGCCGAGCCGCCCCAGCCGCCGACTTGCGGCTCGACGATCGTGAAGTGCCGCCGGGTATCGGGATGCGGGCCGCCGATAAAGGTGCCGCAGATCGACGCGAAGCTCCCCGCCGGCAGCTGCTCGAAATGGGGCGCTAGACAACGCCAGATCAGGTCATAGATACGGACCTCCACCTCGTAGTAGGTGCCGAACGCGGCGGGCGGGTGGGGGTCGAAGACCGATCCGGGGCGGGTAAGCAGCATCAAGGGGCGGAAATGCCCTGCGTTGGCCGACGCGTGCGCACCCGTGATGTTCATGAAGATCATCTGCGCGGCCACCATCGTCCCGTCTCGGGAGGCGTTGTTAGGGCCTGGGTCCTGATCAGGGTTCTCCCTGAGGTCGACGATGAACTCGTTGTCGGTGATCTCTACCGCGACCTTGTAGACCGCGCCGCTGTCTTGCTCCTCTTCGAGGCTGAAAGGGCCCTGAGGCAGCTCTCTCAGCGCGCGCCGGGCGACCTCCTCGCCGTAGGTCATGAACGTCTCGAGCGCCGCCCTGAAGGTGTCGACGCCGTACTTGTCAACGAGCTCAAGGAGTCGACGCTCGCCGACCCGGACAGCCGCGATGCCGGCCCACATGTCTCCCTGCAGGTAGTCGGGCAGCCGGCTGTTGGCCTTAATGATCTCCACGACGGGCTGGATCGGGGCACCGCCAGCGATCAGCTTCACGGCGGGAAGACGCAGTCCTTCCTGGAAGATTTCCTTCGCCTCGTTTGAGATCGATCCCGGCACCATGCCGCCTATGTCGTTCCAGTGCGCGATGTTTGCCGTCCATGCCACCAGCTCGTCCCCGGCGAAGACCGGCATCGCCAGCACCACGTCGTTCAGGTGAGTGACGCCACCGTGGTAGGGGTCATTGGTGGCGAACACGTCGCCGGGGCGAATGCCGTGAGACCTGTTGAGGTCAATTATGCGCTTCACCGCCTTGTCGAGCACGCCGACGAATGCGGGGATGCCAGCGCCCGAGGAGGCGAGGTTGCCTTCACCGTCGGTGATCGCGGTGCCCATGTCGAGCACCTCGTAGATGATCGCGCTCATCGCGGTCTTCCGGAAAGCGGCGAACATCTCGTCGCTGATCGCCTGCAGCGAGCTCTGGATGATCTCCAGCGTGATCGGGTCTGCTGCGGCCTGTGTCTGCGTGCTTGTCATGCGATCGTGATCAGAAGGTTGCCGTAGTCGTCGACGCACACCTCGTTCCCGGGGTGAACGACGGTCGTGCTGCCTTTCGTCTCCACCACCGCCGGCCCGACAAAGCTCATGCCCGGATCGAGCAGCTCGCCGCTGTAGATCGACGCCTCATGGATCCCCTCAGTCGCGTAGTCGACCCTCCGGCTTCGCTTACGCGCCTCATCGAGCCTGCGGCGGCTCGTCGGCAGGCGTGCTGGTTCTAGCTTTCCAACTTCCGCGATCGCGACGAGGTGCACGCCGACGACCTCGACGGGGGCGTCGAGGCGGTAGGTGTACTCGCGCTCGTAGGCGCTGTGGAACCGGTCCGCGATCTCCTCGGCCGCGGCCGCATCGATCTCGCCGTTCGGGAGAAGCACCTCGACGCTGTGCTCCTGGTTCTCGTAGCGGAGCTTGCCGTGGCGCTGGAAGCTCACCCGCGAGGGCTCGATGCCCTCCCGTCGAAACTGCTCGAGCGCGATGGCGATGACCTCCGCGAGCAGCGTGTCGAGCGCGGCCGCGTTGTCGGCGGTCAGGGTGAGCAGGCGGGTCACGAAGTAGTCGCGGCGTAGATCGCTCATCAGCATGCCCCAGGCGGAGAACACCTCAGCGGCCCGCGGGATGAGCACCTTGCGGATCCCAAGCTCGGCGGCGAGCGCGACTGCGTGCATGCCTCCCCCGCCGCCAAAGGCGATGAGGGTGAAGTCCCGCGGGTCATACCCCCGGTTCAGCGAGACCAGCTTGAGCGCGTTGACCATGTTGTTGTTAGCTATCCGGACGATACCTCGTGCTGCCTCGGCAATATCGACGCCGAGCCAGTCGGACGTCGAGCCCAGCGCGCAGTCCACGGCTGCCATGTCGGCCTCGATCTCCCCGCCGCAGAAGTAGTCCTGATTGATCCGGCCGAGCGCGAGGTTTGCGTCCGTCGTGGTCGGCTCGGTTCCGCCCTTGCCATAGGCGGCCGGCCCCGGGACCGCGCCGGCCGATTGGGGTCCGACGTGCAGCTTCCCGAACTCGTCGACCCAGGCGATGCTGCCACCACCCTGGCCGATCTCGACCAGGTCGACGACGGGCACCAGGATCGGATAGCCGGCGGAGAGGCGGCTGCGCTCGATCCAGTAGTCGGAGATGATCTTCACCCGCCCGCCCTCGATCAGCGAGCACTTCGCTGTCGTCCCGCCGATGTCGAGCGCAACGATGTCCGGCTCGCCGATCAGCCGCCCAAGCTCGGCGGCGCCCCAGACGCCGCTCGCCGGCCCGGATTCGACCATCGTGATCGGGATCTCCCGCGTCTTCTCGACCGAGTCGACGCCACAGTTCGAGTGCATGATGTACAGCTGCCCTGCGAAACGGCGCTCACGAACGCCCGTCGAAAGGCGAGTCAGGTAGCGCTCGGCGATCGGCTGCACGTACGCCGACAGCACCGCAGTGCTCGTCCGCTCGTATTCGCGCCACTCCCTCGTGATCTGATGGGAAGCGACGACGGAGACCTCCGGCCACAGCTCCCGCACGCGCTCTAACACCGCCTGCTCGTGTGCCGGGTTGGCGTAGGAATGCAGCAGACAGATCGCAACCGCCTCGACGCCCCGGCTGTGGAAGTCGTCGATGATCGCCTCCAGACCGCTCAGGTCAAGCGGCCAGCGTTCGCTGCCGTCTTGGGCCAGGCGGCCGCGCACCTCGCGGCGCAGATAGCGGGGAACGAACGGCGGCGGCTTTTCGTAATGGAGGTTGAAGAAGTCCGGCCGGTTGCCTCGAGCGATCTCGAGCGAGTCTCGGAACCCCTCGGTCGTGATCAGGCCAGTGACGACACCCTTGCGTTCGGCGAGCGCGTTGATCACAACGGTGGTGCCGTGGGCGAGAGATACGATCTCCTTTGGCGCCACCCCGCTCCTGGCGATCACATTGAGCACACCCAGCTCAAAATCCGGTGGGGTGGTATCGGATTTTGCTGTGACGACCTCTTGCGCACCGCTCGCCGGATCGGTGACGAAGTAGACGAGGTCGGTGAACGTGCCGCCGACGTCCGTCGCCGCTCGGATGGTCGTTGACATCACTCGCGCCCCTCTGCGTCAAGCACACCGATCGTTGGCAGGGCGGCCTCCCTCATGCGCGGCGTCGCAGCAGTTGATCGGCCGCGACGGCAACCAGAATGAGCCCTCCCTGGACGATCTGCTGGTAGGTCGTGTTGATGTTCAGCAGGTCGAAGCCGTTGCCGATCAGCGCCAGCACCATGATCCCGAGGAACCCCCGCCACACGGCACCGTCGCCGCCGGAGATGCTCGTTCCTCCGACCACAGCCGCTGAGATCGCGGTCAGCTCAAAGCCGGTTCCGACATCAGCCGCCGCGGACTGGGTGCGCGAAGCGAGGAGCATGCCAGCAAGCCCGGCGGCAAGGCCTGAGATCGCAAAGCATGCTCCGCGGATCGCATCCACGCGGATGCCCGACAAACGAGCCGCTTCCGGGTTCCCGCCTACGGCGTACACGTAGCGGCCGAAGATCGTGCGCCCTATGAACACGATCGCGATCGCCGTAAAGCCCAGGAAGAACCACCCGACGTAGGTGATTCCAAGCGCGCTGCCCTGCCCAATCGTTCCAAAGCTCGGGTTGGTAACAGTGACGGTATTCCCGCCAGTGATCACGATCGCCAACCCGCTGTAGACAATGCCCGTCGCGAGCGTGCCGATAAACGAGTTGATTCGCGTGAGGTGAATGACTGTGCCGTTAGCGATACCGAGCCCCAATCCGGCGAAGACCGCTGCAATCAGCCCTATCGTCGGCGTGGTGCTAAGTGCAACCTTGGTGGCCACGACGGCCGTGACACTCACCATCGAGCCGACGGAGAGGTCGAAGACCCCGGCCAGGATGCAGATCGTCTCCCCGATCGCGAGCATGCCGAGCGGACCCCACTGGTCGAGGATGTTCGACAGATTTCCAGTGGTGAGGAAGTGGCTTGAGGCGATGCTGAGGGCGATGAACAGCGCCACGAATGCAATGGCGCCCCCGAAATTGCGGATGTCGACCCGCGCCAGCTGTTCTCGCAATCTTTGCGGGTAACGGCGCTCGACCGCCGCGGCTCGGTCGATCATGTCACTACCTCGGTCGCGAACGCCGCGTTCAGGACTCGATCCATGGTCGCCTCCTCACTCGTGTACTCGGCGACGATCCGGCCGCGGCGCATCACCAGAATGCGGTGCGCGAGGCCGAGCACCTCCTCCAGCTCGGAGGAGATCAACACGACGGCCATTCCCTCCTGTGCGAGCCGTGCAATCAGCTCATGGATCTGCCGCTTGGCTCCGACGTCGACCCCTCGTGTGGGCTCGTCGGCGAGCAAAACACGGGGAGTGCGAGCGAGCCATTTGGCAAATAGTGCCTTCTGCTGGTTGCCGCCGGAGAGAGTCACGACTGGCGCATCGAGCGAGCGGGCGCGAATGTCGAATTCACCGGCCAGCTCGTGCGTGCGCCGGTTCTCGCTCCGCCTGCTGACGAAGCCCGCTTTCGCGAGGTCGTCCAGCGATGGCAGCGTCAGGTTCTCTCGCAGCGGCCGAATCATGATGAGGCCCTGCCGCTTTCGATCCTCAGGCAGCATCACCACCCCGTAGCGAGCCGCGTGCCGCGGGCCGCGGAGTCGCACCGGTTTGCCGTCTACTCTGATCGTGCCGCCGTCCGCACGGTCAACGCCGATCAACGCTCGCACGAGCTCAGTTCGACCGCTGCCGACGAGCCCCGCGATGCCGACGATCTCACCCGCCCGCAGCGTCATCGAGATGTCCTCCAGTACTCCGGTGCGGGTCAGGCCGTTCACCTCGAGAACCGCTGGAGCGGAGTCGTCGGGCGGTGACTTGTCCGGATACTCGAGCGTAACCCTGCGCCCCACCATCGCCTGCACAAGGCCTTGCTGGCTCTCGTCCGCGGCCGGAGCCGTGCGAACGATGTGGCCGTCTCGCATCACGGTGACCGTGTCACAGACCGACAGCACCTCTTCGAGGTAATGAGAGATGAAGATCACCGTAGTTCCGGATCCTGCGAGCTTGCGGACGTACTCCACGAGCCGCTCGCTCTCGTCCCGGCTCAGCGCGGCGGTCGGCTCGTCCATCACGATCAGCCGCGCCTCGCGCGCGATCGCCCGGAGGATCTCGACCTTCTGCTGCTCGGCAACCCGGAGCGACTCCACCCTCGCCGTCGGATCCAATCCGAAACCGGTGGAGGCGTTGAGTGCGGCGAACCGCCTACGTTGTTGGCGACGGTGAAGGAGACCACCCGAGTTCGGCTCGATGCCGAGCAGCACGTTCTCCTCGACCGTCGCCTTTGGGACCAGCGCGATCTCCTGCGCGATCAGGGCAATGCCCGCGGCCAGGGCCTCGCGCGGCGAATGGAAGCGAACTCGATTCCCGTCGAGAAATAGCTCACCCGCGTCCGGGGCGAGGGCTCCACCAATGATCTTGCCAAGCGTCGACTTTCCTGCGCCGTTCTCGCCGACCAGTCCGTGCACCGCTTGCCGCTCCACCGAGACCGAGGCATCGACCACGGCCCGAACGCCGCCGAAGTGCTTCGAGATCCCTCGCAGCTCGAGGTGGGGCCGCGGGGGCGCGGCCGGCTCCGCCTCGAGCCCTGCAAGGGCGCCGGACATCAATCGCAGTATTGCGCCTTGAAGCCGGTCTTCTCGATCACTTGCTTGGTGCCAAGCGGATCCTGGACTTGGTCGATGCTGTAGGCGTGCGGGACACTCATGCCGTTTGCAGCCTGGATCCCGAACTTGGTCGCGATCGCGCCGTCGGACGCCTCGGCGATGATGTAGCTTGCGAACCAGTTGCCGGACAGGACGCCCGCGATCGCTTGGCATGAGCCGCCGTTCCCGATCAGCTTGATCTTGCCGAGCTTCCCTGCCCGCCTAAGCGCCTGCTGCGCGCCTTCCATCGCCTGCGAGGAGCCGATGATCACGTTGACGTCGGGATGGGCCGAGAGGACATCTTCGGCCGCCGCCAAGCCCGTTGACTGGGTGTAGCCACCCTGCAGCGTCGCAACCAGTTGCACGTTCGGCGCCGTCTTCAAGGTCTGCAGGACCGCAGCGGTCCGGGCGTTGTCGAGCGGCAGCGTCTTGAACCCCTGGAGATACGCGACCTTGCAGGGGTTCAGTCGCTTGCACGCCTCGATCCCAAGCTGGCCGAGCGCGTGCCCGTTCTGGACGGAGCCTTCGCCGACGAAGATCAGGCCGTGCACCTGGGGCTGGATCGTGTCGTAGCGGCTGCCGATCTGCGTGAACTCGCCAACGACCGTGATCCCCTGCCTGATCGCGCGCTCGACAGCGGGGACGACGGCGAGACCATCGTTCGCCTGCACGATGAACACCTGGTACTGGCCGGTCGTGATCGCATCCTCCATCTGATTGACCTGCGTTGTCGCGATGAAGTTCGGATCGAAGAACTTCGCACTCGCGCCACAGGCCTTGGCCACCTGCTGCACGCCCTTCCACGTCGCCTGCGCGAACGAGTTGGACGCGGCGAAGCCGAAGAAAGCGATGTTCTTGACCTTATGGTTGTAGCTGCAGCCCGACGAGGTCGCCGTCGACGCGGCGGCACCGCTCGTCGCCGAACTGCTGCTGCTGCTACTACTGCTGCTACTGCCGCAGCCGGAGGCGAGCACCGCCACGACGAGCGCCACCGCGGCTGATCGCGTAAAACGTCTCGGGGTCATTCTTCCCCCTCCTTTCCAGGATCATCAACTTCGAATCCGTAGATCTCACGCGCCGCCGGCGCGGTCACGTTGCGGTTGCGCACGTCGCGCCGTACGTCCTCCAGAGCCCGCTCGCGCGGGTCGCCGAACCCGCCCCCGCCCCCGGTCATCGTCCGGACAACGTCGCCCCGGCGAAGCAAAACTCGGCTTGCCTTCAACATTCGCTGCTCGCGCTGGCTTCCGGGGTTGAGAATGACGGCAGGCGGGGTGGCCTCGCGGCCTCCAAACAGACCCCAGGCGGGGGTCTTTGAGCGCTCGAACCAGAGGAACAGCTGCGCCTGCTCGCAATCGATCGTGTACTCGCGGATCACTCCGTTGCCGCCCCGCCATCTCCCGGGGCCACCCGAGTCCGGCCGAAAGCTGTAGTGGGTCATTCGCATCGGGAACTTCGTCTCGAGCACCTCGATCGGCAGGTCCTTCAACGAGCCGTTGACGTTATTGATCAGGCCATCCTCGCCGTCGCTTCCCCGCCACGCGCCCCATCCGCCGACGGTCGGCTCGAGGTCAAAGAACGCCCGTCCGTTCCTGTGGTCGATGCCGGCGATCCCGATCACCATCGAGTCGCCGTAGCTTGCCCCGGCGGCCTGCGCGGGAAGCACGTCCGCCAGCGCCTTCACCACCAGGTCGATCAGAAGGCCGAGTGGCGTGAAGTACCACTGGCACGGGTACGGTTCCTCCGCCCCGAGCACGGACCCGCGGCGAACCTTGACCGCTAGTGGCCTGAACGCGCCGCCGTTCGGAGGATTGTCGGGGTTGATCAAGAGCTTGTACGCAACTCGGCAGGCCGAGACAGCCTGGGCCTCGCCACAGTTGACCGGGCCGGTGCGCGCGTCATCGCTGTCGCTGAGGTCGATCGTCATCTCATCCCCGCTGATCTGGACCGTCAGTCGCACCCACACCGGCTCGTCGTTTGTGCCGTCGTTGTCGATTGAGCCTGCGGCGAAATAGACACCGTCGGGGATCGCTGCCACTGCTGTGCGCTCTAGCCGCTCGGTCTGGGCGAAGACCTCGTCTCGCGCCGATTCGAGGGTATCTCTGCCGTACTTCGCGACGATCGCCTCCAGTCGTCGCTGACCGGTGCGTACGCAGGCGATCTGCGCACCAAGGTCACCTACCGCCGGATAGCCGAAGCGGCTGTTGCGGCCGAGCAGATCAGTCACGTCACGCCGCTGCCGACCCGCTTCCACCACCTTTATCGGGCCGAGCCGGATCCCCTCCTGGTAGATCTCGGTCGAATCCATCGGTCCGCCCGGATCCTTTGCGCCGACATCGAGCCAGTGCGCGCGGCAAGCCGCGAACCCCACGAGCTCATCATCGACGAAGATAGGGCCGAATACCGTCATGTCGTTCAGGTGCGTGCCCGTCATGTAAGAGTCGTTCATGATCCACACGTCGCCCGGTTCCCAACCCTCGCGCCCGTACATCTCCTCAGTGAGGCGGGTACATATCTCGAGGTTGCCGAGGAAGATCGGAAGCCCAGCGGACTGGCCGAGCACGCGATGCTCGGCGTCGAGCAGCGCCACCGAGCAGTCCTTCATCTCGTAGATGATCGGGGTATAGGCCGAGCGGATCAGCGTCGCGTTCATCTCGTCCGCGGAAGCGGAGAAAGCGCTGCGGATGATCTCGGTTGTGATCGGATCGAGCGTGCAAACAGCCATCTCAGCCCTCGGCTCCGACCGCGATCACGAGGCCCCCGAACTCGTCTACCTCCAAGCGCGAACCCGGAGGGACGACCGTCGTGGCGGTCGCCTCGACAATCACCGCTGGCCCGTCGACCATCGCACCGGGTGCGAGGGCGTCGCGACGGACCATGCGCGCGTTCCGCTCTACCCGACCGAAGACGACCGATTGCTCGTTGTACTCGTATGCGCTGCCCACCTGTCGTGCGAACTGCTGCGGCCGCGCGCGTCCCAAGTCTCCAAGCGCGGTGGAACGGAGTGCCACCAACTCGATCGGCGCCCCCGGGTTCGCATGACCGAAGCGCCGCTCGTGCGCCTCGTCGAACCGCCTTGCCAGCTCCTCGTCAAACGATCGCTCGCGCGGCTCCGCAGCCGATAAAAGCGGGATCGTTAGCGTGTATTCCTGGCCCATATAGCGAACGTCAAGCGCGTGCTCGATCCGACCCTCGCTGGGTGCGATGCCCTCGTCCGCGAGCGACTCGATCGCCTCCCGTTCTTGCGCTCCTACGGTGGCGGCCAGCTCGGCATGGTCAAGATCTGACAGCGAGGAGAAGCAGGCGCGGGCGAAATCCTTCCGGATCTCGGTCTCCAGCATCCCCCAGGCGGAGAAGGCACCGGGGAAGCGGGGAACAACCACCTCGTGGACGTCGAGCTCGCGCGCCAGGAAGGCGGCGTGCATCGGGCCGGCGCCGCCGAACGCCACGAGGGTGAAATCCCGAGGCTCGATTCCCTTCTCCACCGTTAGCGTGCGGATCGCCTGCGCCATCTTGGCGTTGATCACCTCGCAGATGCCCTCGGCCAGCTCGACCGTGTCCAGCCCCAGCTCGACGCCGAGCGCCGCCACCGCCCGCCGGGCAGCGTCGATATCCAGCGTCATCTGGCCTCCGGCAAACCACGCGGGGTCGACTCGTCCCAGGAGAACGTTCGCATCGGTGACCGTCGGCCGTGTGCCGCCGCGCCCGTAACAGGCTGGCCCGGGATCGGCACCGGCACTCTCGGGCCCGACCCGCAGACCACCGGCCGGGGCATAAGCGACAGAACCGCCGCCCGCGCCGATCGTGTGAATGTTGACCACGCTCATCAGCAGCGGCAAGCCCTCCAGCGAAGCCTCGCTCGACACGTCCGGAGCGCCGTCGACGACGAGTGAGACGTCGAAGCTTGTTCCGCCCATGTCGATGCAGATCAAGTTGGGTCGCTCGAGCATCCGCGCGAGCGCGACTCCGCCCATCGTTCCGCCCACGGGCCCTGAGAGCAGCGTCTGCAGCGAGATCTGGCGGGCAGACTGGGCCGAGACGATCCCCCCGCTCGACTGCATCACGTGCAGCGGGACGTGAAGCCCGCGCGAGCGAAGTTCGCCTTCGAGCCGGTCGAGATAGCGGCGAATGATCGGCGAGGTGTAGGCGTCGAGCACCGTCGAGGAGGTCCGCTCGTACTCGCGCCACTCGCGCGCGATCCGATGCGACAGCGAGATCGTCACCCCGTCGCCCAGCTCCTCTCGCAGGATCGCCTCCGCCTCGAGCTCCTGGACCGGATTGACGAAGGAGAAGAGAAATGCGACCGCAACGGCTACGAAGCCCTCATCGCGCACTCGCGCGGCGGCAGAGCGCACCGCAGCGCAGTCGAGGGGCGTGACCTCCTCGCCGGCATAGTTCAACCGGCCGCCGATCTCGACGATGTCCGAGCGGGGCACGAGCGGGGCCGGCTTGCGGAAGTGGATATCGTACAGGCGCGTGCGGTTGCCGCGCGCGATGTGGTAAACGTCGCCGGCGCCGGCGGTGGCGAGAAGCAACACCCGGTCGCCGCGCCGCTGCAGGAATGCGTTTACACCCTGCGTCGTCCCGTGCACCGCGAAGCTGCACGCGTCGGGATGCGAGTCGATTGTCGCCAGTGCGTTCAAGACTCCTTCGGTCAAATCTCCAGGGGTCGTCGACGACTTGCCGGCGGCGTAGCCGCCGGTCTCTTCGTCGTAGGCGACGACATCAGTGAAGGTGCCGCCGATATCCATCGACACCCGAAAACGGCTCACCGCGGCGGCTCCGCGTCGAGCACGATCTCGTACGTCGCGCCCGATGCGCCGGCGTCGAGGCGCTCGACCAGCCGGCCGAGCTCGGTGGCATTCTCCACGCGAGCAGGGCTCTCAAGCCAATCTCGGTAGGCATCGGTATCGCGCCAGAGGGCGGTCACCAGTACTTCGCCGCTGCCGCTCGTCGCCGTTTGGAGCTCGGCGCCGAAGCAGCCCTCCTGGTCCACGGCACGGTCGAGCACGCCGTGTCGACGGTAAAAATCGACGATCTCGGCGGCGCAGCCGTCCCGCGGGCGAAGGTAAAGGACGCTGCGAATCACGACCCGAGCTCAATCAGGTCCAGGCGAAGCGACGACAGGGGCTCGGGACCGTCGTCACGGACGAGGACGTCATCCTCAAGCCGGATCCCACCCGTTCCCGGCTGATAGATGCCGGGCTCGATCGTAAAGATCATCCCATCCTCGAGCGGCGTCTCCGAGCGCGGCACCAGGAACGGCGGCTCGTGCACCGCGAGCCCTATCGCGTGGCCAGCCCCATGCAAACAGCCACCGAGATCCGCACGCGATTCGACCACCCGCCGCTGAGCGGCGTCGACCTCGCGCGCCGCCACCCCCACCCGGCACGCCTCAATTGCCGCGGTCTGCGCCTGGCGGACGAGTCGCCACGCCTCCCTTGCCCAGTCCGACGCACCCCCGATCGTCGCACAGCGGGTGAGGTCGCCCCAGTATCCGTCCAGGCAAGCGGAGAGGTCAGCGCAGACGACATCGCCGCGCCGCAGCTCGCGCGGGCCAGGCTCGCCGTGCGGATTGGCCCCGTTTTCGCCAAACAGAATCAACGGATGCGCAGCAGACGCGCCCTGCTCCCGGAGCCAGCTCTCGGCCCTCGCGTTCACCTCACGTTCCACCGCCCCTGGACCGAGTCCGTCGAACATATCCACGAGCGCCCGCTCGACAAGCTCACACGCACTCCTGACCCTCGCGACCTCGCCGGCATCTTTCCTCCCCCGTAACGCGGCGATCACGCCACCGGCGGGAATCAGGTCGAACCCGCGATCGCGCAGGGCGGCGGCCCGCCCGAAGACCAAGTGATCCTCCTCGACCCCGATTCGGCGCGCGCCCCCGAGCGCTGCTGCGAGCTCCACAAGTCCATCGGAACTCGCCTCATACGCGACGCGCTCGAGCGTCTCCGATACCCCTGCGAGTTGACCGAGATCGAGCCGCGGTACGACGATCGCACCACCGCCGTCTGCAAACACAACCACCGCGAATAGCCGCTCCAGCTGCAGCGGCCGGAAACCGCTCAAATAGGCGATCGACTCGTCGCTCGTGGCGACGAATGCATTATGCCCATCTGCGACGGCGGCTGCCCGGAGTCGCTCCAGGCGCTCAGTCCTCGCCACAGAGACGGAAGCGGCCGTCATGGCGACCTCCGTGCGCCGTCGATTTGCATCATCAGTTGTCCGCCAGCCGCATTCTGGTCTGGCAAAGTTAGTGAGCCGAGGGCAAACTGTCAACGGACAGCAAAACATCTTTACTAAGAGCAAACACACGATGGAAGCAAGTCTCCGCCACATCGGCCAGCGTCTCCAAGCCCTCCGCCGCGAGCAGGGCCTTACCCTCGAGCAGCTCGCGGCCGAAAGCGGCTTCTCGGCCGGGTACCTGTCTCAGATCGAGACCGGGGCCGCCGTACCCTCGCTGACCGCGCTGCAGTTGATCGCGGCCGAGCTCGGCGCCGACGTCGCCGAGTTCTTCCCCGAGGGGCGACAGCATGGCACCCGCCTCATCCGTGCCGGCGATCGCCACGAGTTCAGGATCGAGCCGGCCTCGGGCGAGGTCTATGCCGTGCTCGCCGGGCAAGTCCACGGCCGAGCCTTCTCAGCTCTGTATGCCCGCCACCTTCCAGGCGAGGGAGGAAACGAACGACCCTTCCGCCACCTAGGCGAAGAATTTAGCCTCGTCCTCACAGGATCGCTGCAGCTGACGATCGATGGTAATCGGTATGAGCTCGGCCCTGGCGACTGGATTCACTACTCCTCGCACCCCACCCACTCCGGCCACGTCATCTCTGACGAGCCGGTCGAAGCGCTGTGGCTCCTAACACCAGCAGTCATTTGACCGCTCACTCGCAACTCGACAGCCCAAGCCTCGGTGCTCTCCTCGGCCCGCGCCTGCGCGAGCGGCGCAACGAGCTCGGAAGGACGCTTGCGGACCTGGCGGGCGAAGCAGGACTCTCGGCCGGCTACCTCTCCGCGATCGAGACGGGAACGAGCGTGCCTTCCTTGCCAGTGCTCGTACGAATCGCGCGCGCGCTTGAGGTCTCGCTGGCAGAGGTCCTGCGCAGCTCGAGCTCGACACGGCTCGCGCGTGGGCACATCACCGACGCCTACGGAACCAACGAGCTTGCGGCCGACGGTTCACAGCTGCAGATCGTTCGTCAGTGCGCCGAACCGGGCCAAGCGGGCCAAGCTCCCGTGAATCTTGAGAACAGCGATGTCTTCCTCTATCTGTATCTCGGTCGGCTCGACGTAACCCTCGACGACGGCGTATTCGAACTGCGTGCGGGAGACGCGCTCCACTGCGACCGACCGAGCACTATTACGTGGCGGGTCCCGGGCACGGAACGCGCAATCGCCCTCTGGGTCGCCGGTCGGCGTGGGACACGCGCCACATCAAGTCGTCCCAAAGAGCCCGGCCGTTGATCGGGCGGCCAGTCACGCCAGTGCCAAGCCGGCCTGCGCCAGCTGCCCACCACGCGGTCCCCCCAGTCCACGGACGTGTCAGTTCGCACCAAAGGACGATGTCCGACTCGCGGCGAAGCCACCGATGATGACTCGAAGGTGAGTGGTCTTCTACAGGGCAGACATCGCCGGCGACGAGAAGCGGGTTGCGATGGAACCTTCTGGAGAGGAAGCCACCCGTGCATTGCCGCCAGCCAGCCCAGCGAGTTGCGAGGTTCCGCATGCATGCGGAACGCCCCACCATATTGACCGACGGCGGACGCCGGCGTCGATCTCATCATCCGGCCTGCCGTGCTGGCGCTCGCCTCTACGCTGCCAGCGGCTCGGCGAGGTGGGCGTCGGCGATCACCCACGAGACCGCACGGTCCTCAGCGCGCTCGCTTTGGTCAAGCTCCCAGGCGCGGTAGATGGCTTCCTCGAGGTCGTCGAACAGATGCGAGAGCAGCATCGCCGGCTGGCCGAGGTAGAGGTCGGCCTCGTGCTCGTTGAGCGGTTCGCGAGCAGCTGGTCAGCCGCCCGTTGAGCCTCGACAGCGAGGCGGGAGAGGCGGGCGGAAAGGGCGTTGATGAGGGTGGCGTGGTTGGACGCCATGGCCGCGGAAGGGGGGAGCCGCAGGCGGCTGTCAAGCCGATGATCGAACCCCGATCCAGCGGTGCATTCGAGGCCTCATCGGCTTGACAGCCGTCAAGGCGAAGCCAGAATCCGCGGACCTGCCGACCGACCACGCATATTGCTGCCGTCACGCGCGCACTGCCCATCGTGGAGCATCACCCGAATCGCAGCCATGCTCAAGCGCGGCACTCGACGAGAGCAAAAATGACATGGCCAGCGACGACCGCCACCTGGCGGACTGCGAGAACACGCCCCCTTGGACCATCGTGGTCGACCCGCAGACTGTGGCGTCACTCTATCGCGTGCACTTGTGCCACAGTGTTGCTTCAGACGCGCGCGGTCACATTCGGGTTCTGGCCTCGTTGACTTATGAGTGCTTTCACCGGTTTCCAGTAATCTGGAAAAGTCCAGGAATTCTCAAGATTGCCTGAGGTTGCGTGAGCTTTGATTTGCCTATCTCGCGACACGATTCGTTACACGGTTTGTGCAACTTGACGCCTGCGTCCAGCACCGATTCTGCCAGCGACACGGTCAGCGCTTGCGGCCACACCATGGCACCGCTCGAGAGCCAAGTGCCCCGAACTTCCACCCTCGCTGTGTCGGCGGCTCAGATCGACTGTCCGCAGAGCGCCGGCGGTGGCGGCCCTGTCGCACTTGCACCTATGTCCACGCCGGGACACGCCACCTACGCAACGGATGCCTCGATGCTCCGACCCTCCTCACTGTGCTTCACCGGGGTCAGAGCGACAGCAAGAATTTCTCGCAGCTCGGCTTCGCCGGAGTCTGGATCCGACGGCGACGCACCAATTGCAGCTAGGCCTCGGTCGTATCTGACGGTCGCGCCCGGATACAGAGTCGCAGCGAACTCAACAGCGAGCGAGCCGTTGGGACCGCGGATTGCGTCCCGATAGGCGTGCATTGCATCTACGTCAACTCGCTTCGGCGTGCCCGGAGGCGCACTCGCTTCTTCGTCGTCCGCTGCTGGACTCGGGAGCGCGGCGCTAATGAGTTTGTACTTGGGATCGAAGATCCACACGCCTACGCCTCCGCCTGGCTCCTTCACCTCGACGGTCACGTCGGGTCGCTTCGAGAAGCTGATACTGCGCAGCCCCTCAGCAGATGGAGTTGACGAGTACGTTCGTTGCACGTACAGAGAAGCCCGCCTGCCACTCATTCGGTCCCGCAGGCGCACTGCTGCGCTCCCGTCGGGCAGCACTCGTAACCAGAGCTGGTCCCGATCACGACGAATCAGCCGCTGGTCGGATACTGTCCAGTCGAGCGCACGCTTACGTCAAGCAGCGCCTGAATGACCTGAAGCGTACCAGACGTCTCGTAGAACTCGGCAAGGTTGGCTAAGGGAGCTACAAGCTTCGGCTCGTCGAGCTGGACCAACGCGGTGCGGCGAAACTCCAGGAAGCCTTCAAGTGCTGCGCGGTACTCCCAGCGCTTCAAAAGCACCATCGTCAGGTGAGTCGGTGGCTCGGTCATCTGGGAAACCTCTTCGAGGAATTCGGCGTCACGTTGGGCGCGGACTAGCCGCTCGAGCACGGTGGCGGCCTCGGCACTGACCGCCGGAGCGAGTCCTCCTGCGTTTACGACGCGCCTGAGACGCGCGTTCACTTGATCGAGAAAGGTCCGCATGAGGCGCTTCTCGTAGGTGTTGACCGAATGCTGGACGCGCTGGTCAGGGACGATGCGCGGCATACGCTCCTCGTCGATGTTCAAAGGCCGGTTGAACGCCTCGCGGAGGGACGCCGATCAAACCGGCTCGCTCGGTTGTCCCAAGGCAAGCCCTCCTTAGGCGCTCCAGTTCAGCCTAGAGCGTCGATTCGCGGGGTGGCACGACACGATCCGAATGCCCGCTAACGCTCTACCGCTGCAGGGCGATGGCCACAGACGCCGGCAATCGCTCTTGCAGGTCTTTCAGCAGTTGGGGCATACGCGTCATCACTGAACTTCTGCGGCATGACAACGCATCGACGACGTTCCAGAACGTTGCCACGCTCGAGAAGCTCAAGCTCGTAGCCTCCGGTTCCCGATCGCGGCCACTCGGCGACCGTCCGGTATACACCCCCGAGACGCCTGCGCGCGATCGCGAGGGAGGCGCCATTTGCTCGAAAATCGAGGCTCTCAAGCTCATCGCCGCTGTGCTCGATCTCGATGCTGCACTCTTCCCACTCGACGGGTCCTGAGAGTTCACCACCCGTCGGATTCAGGAAGTGGATCCTAGAAGTACGAGACGAATCCATGATCGCGAAACGCAGCTCTCATCGCCTCCGCTTTCGCGTTACTCAGCGGGAAGCCGTCTGAGGTGAGTTGGGCAAACTGCTCCAATGCGCCGCCGATACGCGGGTCGGTTCCCTTCACCTTCGGAAGCACCTTCTGCAGGAGCTGTTCATCAACCGCCGTCTGCCATGAAACGCCGAGCTCCGCAGCCTCGCTGACGTCACTCGCAAGCTCATCGAGAACCCGGTACGCGAACGGCGCAACATTTCGCATCGCGTCCCAGATAGCGACCATCAGCTCTCCGTAATCGGTGCCGGCCATGTGCTGCTGCAACTGGCCGCGATCGACGGGCACCTCGACCAGCTGCGCGCGATCGTAGACCTTGTCCGCAAAACCATGTGTCGTCTCATCAACGTTGACCGTACCCACGAACCGTAGATTGGGGGTTAGCAGCACCTGGAGACCGCCTCCCAAGTCGATGAGCGCCGGGCTGCACGACGTCCTGATCTCCATCGCGGACAGGAACTTGGCGAAGTAGTACTCGACGCGAGCGAGGTTCATCTCGTCCAGGATCAGATGTAGGAAATAGGGGTCTCCCGGCATCGATGTGGTGACGGTGAGGATCCTGTTTGAAGGCCTGAGCAGGGTTTTCGGCGCCTGACGAAGTTCTCGGAAGTTGCGCGCTGGTTGGCGACGCGCCGCCGCCCTCACCGGCAGGCTGCTGGCTGTCCAAGGTCAACGGCTTGCAAGGAGGGGCAGCGTGCGCGTCACGACGACATTTTCCAGGCTTCTGCGGCTGCCGGGCGTGTGGGTGCGGAAGGTTCGGTTCGAGCCCGATCGGGTGATCGTTGAGGTGGCGCTCAGGCGCCGACGGCTGATCTGCCCTGACTGCGGGTACTCGACCCGGTCTCGCAAGGACACGCGACCGGAGGACTCGGTCTGGCGTCACCTCGACCTGGGGGTCTGGCGGCTTGAGGTCCACTGTCGGCGCCGGCGGCTGTGGTGCCCGGTGCACGGGGCGCGGACCGAGGGGGTGCCGTTCGCCCGCCCGCGCTCGGAGTTCACCAGGGATTTCGAGTGCCTGGTCCCCTGGTTGGCGACCAAGGTGGACAAGACGACGCTCCAGCGGATGCTGCGGATCGACTGGGACACGGTCGGGCGGATCGTCAAGCGTGTCTGCGACGAGGAGCTCGATCCCGGGCGGCTCAACGACCTCTATGACATCGGGATCGATGAGGTCAGCTGGAAGCGCCAGCATAGGTACCTTACGCTCGTCGTCGACCATCTGCGCCGCCAGGTGGTGTGGGGATGCGAGGGGTCCGGCGCGGCCGCCGCGGATGAGTTCTTCGCTGAGCTGGACCCCGAGATCGCTTCTCCCTCCTCGCCGCCCGCACCGCCCGACCCGCCGGGGCATCGTGGCGCCAAGCAGCTGCCCACGCCGCCTGAGCCGGCGATCATGGTCCCGTTCGGCCCGTGCCCGACTGTCACCGCCGGCCATGGCATCCCGGGCGCGTGGCTCCAGAACGGGCTTGACCTCGAGCCTGCGATGTTCGCCCGCGCCGGGCGGCTGCGCGCCGTCTCGATGGACATGGGCCCCGGCTACGCGAAGTCGGTGCGCGAGCACGCCCTGCAGGCGATCGTGTGCGTGGACCCACATCACGTGGTCCAGCCCGCCAACCAGGCGCTGGACGAGGTCCGCCGCGGCTACTGGAACGAGCTGCGCCGAGCCGGCGACCAGCAGGCCGCCAAGCGCTTCAATGACTCCCGCTGGTGCCTGCTCAAGAAGCCCGAGAAGCTCACCGACGAGCAGGCCGCCGCGCTCGCCCGGATCAAGACCGCCGGCGGCGAGGTCTGGCGCGCCTACGAGCTCAAAGAGGCCGTCCGCGGGATCTTCGACGCCGGCCTCTCGCTCGAGGACGTCGAGATCCTCATCGAGCGGCTGCTCAGCCGCCTGGCCCGCAGCCGTCTCGAGCCGTTCGTCCGCCTCGGCAAAACGATCCGCAAACACCGCGACGGGATCCTCGCCGCGATCCGCCTCGGCATCAACCAAGGCCGCACCGAGGCGCTCAACAACAAGGTCCGGCTGATCATCCGCCGCGCCCACGGCTTTCACTCCGCCAAGGCCGCGCTCGCCCTCGTGCTGCTCACCTGCGGCCCGATCACCCTTCACCTCCCACACGAACTACACGCGCTCGGAATCGCGTGACACTGACCACATGCATGCCGAGAGAGCCGGAAATAGCCCTGAACCGCACCATCTCTACTTGTGAACGGCCCCGCATCAGGCACTCGCCACTCCGATGGGGATTTCGCGGAGGGAGAGAGGCTCATCAAGCTCGTCGTAATGTACCGCCAGCTTCCAACCGTCACCGGCCCACGAAGCCTCACCCGGAGAGCCCTCCGGCCGTAAGGACTCAAGGGCTCCATGGGTCACGGTCCCAAGCGCTCGAATGGCACCACCGCTGTAGTGCAGAACGTGATCGCCGGGATCCTGCCTTCTTCTTCCTGGACCCGTTCGGGGTGAGCGGCATCGAGATGAGGCTGATCGAGCGGATCCTCGAGCAGGGCGGTCGCCACAACGAGCTTCTGATCCACTTCAGCGAGCGCTCGTTCCGTCGCATGGCAGGGCACGCGAACGACCGAGAACGCCTCCCTGTTGGGACGAAAGTCGCCGCCTCCAAGGTCCGCCGTCTCGACGCGGTGATAGGGACGACCATGTGGCAGGGCTAGTGGAGCGGCGAAGTTGACCTCGACACGGCGTTCGACAAGACGGTCGAGATCTACTTGGCGCAATTGCGGCAGCTCGGCTTCGACTACGCCGACCAGATCCGCATGCGGAATCACTGGGCCGATACGACGCGGTACCGGCTCGTGTTCGCGACGCGGTCAACACACGGGATTGCGCTCATGTCCGACATCGCCTGCCGCTACGAACGCGGACTCCACGACGAACATCTCGCTGGCCAGGGCGATCTGTTGGCCGAACTCGAGGAGCACGAGCGCATTGCGCAGCTCCGCCGTGACGTCCACCGCACCGGTATCGAGCTTGGCGCGAGCGCAACGCCGCAGAGGATCAGGCATCGCCTCGCCCCCAGCGCTTTGGGCAGTTCACGACCACCGACTACAACCGCGTGGTCCGGGACCTCGTCAAGCCCGGCCTGATTGCCCGCGTGACCGCCAGCGGCATCAACGAGACCGAGCCCCTCCGCTTCGTCGAGCCAGCGCAGGGCTCGCTTCTGTCTGGCTGATCAGGCACGCTCGCTCGAAGCACGAGGAGCGGGTCGCGATGCCCATTAGCGGTAACTCGGATCACTCCCGGCGCCTGCGCGCCCCGGGTCCGTGCTCTCGCCAGACCTCTTCCATGTCGACCGTCTTGAGCGCCTGCTGCATCCGCCTGAGCGCGTTGTCGGAGTAGCGCAGATGCTTCTGCGATCCGAACGCGAAGACGTGCAGGCAGTCCGGGTCGTCGTCGATCCCGAGGTGGCGACGCAGGGCGGTGGCCTTCGGTCGCGAGAGCCCAAGCCGATCGGCCAGCTCGAAGGGCGAGATGTAGTACTTGCGTTGGAGATCGACCTCGCGCACGGCCGCGCTTGCGCGTGGGTCGTCTGCCGGAACGAAGTGGACCGGGGCTCCGGAGCGCTTGGTGAAGTGCACTTTGATCGTGGCGCCCTCGCCCTCGATGCTCGTTCCCAGGCTGGTGAGGCGCGGGAACACCTGCTCAATGGGCTCGCCCTCGCGGACTCCGCGCTCGACCCGATTCACATCCTTCTCGCTCACCCGCGCGTCTTCGGAGACGTGGCCCTCGATGGCAAGCAGGCCACGCAACATCGCGCGCGCCTCCACCCGTCGGCGCTTACCCGGCCGCAGGAGATCGCGAATCTGACTGTACTGCTCGTCGACGAGGACCTCGAGGTCCATGGTTGGTCTTGTCGAGATCGGTAGAACCCGCTCGGGCAGATGATCCGCAAGGCGTTCGCCAAACACGCCCTCGAGGATTTCGTCAAAGAGGGTAATGGCCGCGCGACTGTGGATATAGAGCAGCCCTTCGTTGACGACCGCCAGCCAGTGCTGCTCGTCGTCCCGCAGCGCATCGATCGCCCTGAGCACGCCGAGCTGCTCGTTGGTGAGCTTCGGGTGCTTCCCAGCGAGCCGAAGGCATTTCTCGAATCCGATCGACCTGCCGCTGCCACGGTCGAACACGTCCACCCCACGCTCTCTAAGAGCTCCCTTGATCAGCATCTCGAACGCGTGCTGAAGGGCTAGAAGCACCGCGGTCTGCCGGCCTTCGTCCTCGAGTCCGTTGAAAGTGGTGACCATCCGTCGCATCGAGGCGACGGCCTTCTCCTTGAGCAGCCTAGGGACGCGGCGAGTCATCCGATCAAGCGTAAGACTGCCCTGGGCGGGACCCGGCGCGATGGTCGCCCTGGGAAGTGCAGCAGCCGACGTCGCGCACAGGCGTTCGATATCGGCGCTGTCCAGCCATACCCTATGGAGGTGGCCATCAGCACCAGTCGTCGCCCCGCTCCCCAGCTAAGTGGGGCAGCCCTCGATGCCGTTCGCCATCGCGGCAGCCACCTTCAGATCATCGCCGGTGCCGGCTCGGGGAAGACCGAGGTCGTCGCGCAGCGGGTCGTGGACCTGCTCGCCGGTGGCGCGCGCGCCGAGTCGATCGTCGCGTTCACGTTCACCGAGCGGGCGGCGGAGGAGCTGAAGAACCGCATCGCACATCGGGTCGAGGATCGCCTGGGGCGCGACGCGCTCGACCGGTTGACGAGCCTGTTCGTCGGAACGATCCACGCCTACTGCTTCCGACTCCTCCAGCAGCGCGTGCCGCGCTATGAGACCTACGATGTGCTCGACGACAACCGCCTGACCGCGTTCCTCTCCCGCGAGGCGACGCGCCTCGAGCTCCGGCAGCTCGACCACCGCGGCCGTCTGTTCGCATCGATCCGGGCCTTCCTCAAGGGCGTCGAGGTGGTGGAGAATGAGCTGCTCGACCCAGCGACGATGCCCGATCCGTTCGGCTCGCTGCTGCGCGCCGACTACGACACCCTCGACCGCTATCGGCTCCTGACGTATGGGCAGCAGGTGGTGCGAGCGGTCCACGAACTCGAGCGGCCGGAGTTGGCGGCGGCGGTGCACGCCGAGCTTCGCCATCTGATCGTCGACGAGTACCAGGACGTGAACCCCGCGCAGGAGCGGCTGATCGAGCTGCTGACCGGGCCGCAGGTGGAGCTGTGCGTGGTCGGCGACGACCAGCAGGCGATCTACCAGTGGCGCGGATCCGACGTCGGCAACATCCTCGGCTTCACGAAACGCTACGGCGACGTGGCCACGTTCGAGATCACAACTAACCGGCGTAGTCGGCCGCAGCTGATCGAGCTCGCGAACCGGTTCGCGAAGACGATCCCGGAGCGGATCGAGAAGCAGATGACGCCGCATCGCCCGGCAGGTCCGGGCGGCGAGCCAGAGGTCGCGGTGTGGCGCGCCGGCACCGAGCTCGAAGAGGCCGGCTGGATCGCGAGCTTGATCCTCGACCTCTTCGACCACGGCGTGCGGTTCCGCGATATCGCGGTGCTCGTCCGCGGGCGCGCCGCGTACCGCCAGCTCGTCGAGCAGTTCCAGACGTTCGATATCCCAGCCCAGCCGGGCGGAAGGACGGGCCTGTTCGACCAACCCGAGGCGGTCGTGCTCGGGCAGACGATCACCTGGCTCTCGGACGTCGAGTGGCGCGACCGCTACGGTCCCGGGCGGAAGATCGCCGAATCCAACCTCCTGGCGGAGTACGGGCGCGTGTTCGACCTGGACGAGCCCCCGCAGAACCGGCTGCGCCGGTTCCTCCGGCAATGGAAGAGCGCGGTCCCGCGCACGGATAGGACTGCTGATCTGGTGGGCGAGCTGTACGGGCTCCTGGATGAGCTGAAGGTGCGCGACTGGGACCTTTCCAACCCGATCGCGGTCAACCGCATCGGGACCCTGGCCCGCTTCTCCTCGTTGCTCGCCGACTACGAGTCGGTGCGGCGGCGCGCGCGGCCCGATCCGGACGTGGCGGGCGAGCAGGTCGGCGGTGAGGATCGCGGCACCTGGTACTACCGCAACCTCGCCTTGCACATCGTCAACTACGCGCAGGGCGCCTACGAGGGCTTCGACGGCGAGGCCGACTACGACCTCGACGCCATCGACCTGACCACGGTCCATCGCGCCAAGGGCCTCGAGTGGCCGGTGGTGTTCGTTCCCTCGATGACCGCCAACCGCTTCCCGACGACCAAGACCGGCAAGGCGCAGGAGTGGCTCGTGTCAAGAGAGCGCTTCAACGCGCCCCGCTACGAGGGCAGCGACGCCGACGAGCGGCGCCTGTTCTACGTCGCAATGACCCGGGCGCGCGACTGGTTGTCGATTTCCTGCCACAACCGCGTCACCAAGAACGACGTAAGGCCGAGCCCTTACTACCGGCAGCTCGCACAGCTCGAGATCAACCCGGAGGACATCCACCTGCCGGCGATTGACCCGGCCGACGAAGGCGTGGGCGATCCGATCACCCTCACCTACAGCGACCTCGCGATGTTCATCGACTGCGGCCTCGCTTTCCGCCTGCGCGAGCTGATCGGCTTCGAGCCTCGGATCGCGCCCGAGCTCGGCTACGGCAAGGCCGTCCATCACGTCATGCGCACGGTCGCCGAGGCGACGCGCGCGTCAGGGCGCGTGCCGACGCCAGCCGAGATCGACCGGATCCTCGACGAGAGCTTCTTCCTTCCCAGCGCGAACAAGCCAGCGCATCGCCAGCTCAAACACGCGGCTCGACGCCTCGTCACCACCTACGCGCAGCGGCACGAGGCCGACCTGCACCGCGTATGGGAGACGGAGCGCCCATTCGAGCTCCACCTCGACGGCGTCACGGTCTCAGGCCGCGCCGACGTGATCCTCGACAAGGAGGACGGCGTGCCGACGGCGCTCGCGATCGTCGACTACAAGACATCAACCTCGGGAAGCGCGCTCGACCATGCGCTCCAGTTGCAGGTGTACGCCGATGCCGGTCGGCGCGAAGGGCTCGACGTGCGAGCCGCGTACGTCCACGACCTCAACGCGGCAGCACGTGAGGCGATCCCGGTCGATCCCCAGACCGTGTCCCAGGCCGAGGCCACCGTGGCCGCCGCGGCTACAAAGATCCGAGCCCGGGAATATGAGCCGAATCCGGGTGCCCGCTGCCGGCGCTGCGAGGTCCGCACGATCTGCCGCCACGCGCTCCGCTGAGGCGCGGCTTAGACCTCGAAGACCTTCACCACCTCATCGCCGTAGTCGTTGATCACCTTGACTGCGATCTTGCCGGTCTCTGGCCGCGCGAAGGGACGTGACTGCGTCCGGTGCAGCGTCGCCCACGCGTCTTCATCGATGTCCGCCTTCAGTGCCCGCTTCAGGCGCTTATACGGATCCTGGCCTCCGGTGAAGTAGCAATGGCGGACGAAGAACGACTCGCCGTTGTAAGCCGTGTCGATCATCCACAGTGCAATCCGATCCGTCTCGTCACTCCGCAGCTCGCCCGTATTCGGGTCATAGACGTCGACGCCGCGAAGGACAACGCGAAGATGCTCGCCCTCCTGCTTGATCTCCATGTCGGGCTCGCCGAAGACGGTGAACAGGTTCCCCGCGCCGGTCTTCTTCAGCTCCTCACCCATCACGAGGTCGGCGTTCATCCTGACAAGTAGTACAGGCACGCGACCCAGTCGGCGCTCGGCCGCGACGTTCGCGAATCCCTCGTCTGACGTCACGTACTCACCGTCGCCGCTGCCCAGCACCGACGGGTCGAAAGCGAACGCAAGCACGCACAGCAAGTCGAGCTCGCCGGCGCGGTTCGCCTCACGCGCGGCGTCCTTGATGAACGACGGCCCGACCGTCCCGTACTGCGGCCCGATAGTGATCCCGACCCGGCGCGGTCCACCATCTTCTTCTCCGGCCCCATCCCGCTCGCCCACCGCCTGGATATACGCAGCCGCGTACGGCTCCACCGTGTCGAACTCGAGCCGCTCCTGCCTGCGTCCGTTCTGGATGCCGGCGGTGCGGAGGTTGGCCAGGATCGTCTGTTCAAACGACGCATCACCATGCGAAGCGTCCTCGACGACATCCTCGTTCACCGCCCCACGATCATCGACCGCGCTGCCCGCGAACGCCAGGGAGCGGTGCGGGGACAGGCTCTCGACCGTGAACGGGCCCGAGACACGCACCTTGCGCTTGTCCTCATACGGCTTGTTGTAGAGGAGCTCGTGTTCGGCGTGCCGCCGGATCGCGGCGTCGATCTCGTCTGGGCTCAGCCCTTCCGTGACGTCAGGGTTGTTGGCAATCGACTTCAGCGTGATGTGCTGGACGCGTTCGTAAACGAATCCGTGGCGGATGTCGTTGGCCGTCTCGGCCGCTGGCAGCGGCGCCCCGGCAAGTTCGCTCTCCTTTGCGCGGCCCTCCGCTGAATCGGCAAGGAAGTAGTAGGGGAAGCGCGCCCCCATTAACCGCTGGCGTGCTAGCGCGAGTGCCACACGCGACGTGTCGATTGTGATCCAGCGCCGACCCCACTGCTCCGCCACATGCGCGGTCGTGCCGCCTCCGCAGGTCGGATCGAGCACAAGATCCCCGGGGTCGGTCGTCATAAGCAGGCAGCGCTCGATGACCTTGGTGTTCGTCTGGACGACGTAGATCTTGTCCATTCCGCTCCCGGACTGAGTGTCCACCCAAAGGTCGGTGAGCGGAAACGCTGGGAAGTCATCGAGGAAACGCACATAGTTGAGGGACCTCCCGGTCGGGATGAGTCGACCCGCAAGCTTGAGTTGCTCCATCCCGCGAACGTTCGTCTTCCAACCGCCTTTGCCAGGCCGGTAAGTCCTCCCGTTCACCGAGACGTCGAACACCGTTGTCTGGGCTTCGCGGACCGTCTCCGACGTGAGAGGGCTCGGTCTGAAGAAGCGACCGTTCGCTTCGCCTGTGTCTTTTTCGGCAGCCGTGGCGGCACGCCGTGTGCCGTCCGGCTCTTGAACCCATCCGTATGCTCCAGCGCCCGCGCCGCCGATCTCCTTGTCGCGGTAGAGCTGCCGATACTTGATCAGGTCGAGTTCCCGCGCGTACCAAACGAGGTAGTCGCAGGTACTGGCAACAACGTTCGTACCGCCCGCGAAGCTGCCGACCGCGCTGGTCTTCTTGAATGTGATGAGACTGACGAAGTTCTCGCTCCCGAACACCTCGTCCATCAAGGACCGCGCGAGGTGCACGTTCTCATCCCCGATTTGCACAAAAACGGACCCGCTCTCGGTCAGTAGGTCCTTCGCCACGGTCAACCGGTCGCGCAGGTAGGTGAGATATGAATGGATCCCGAGTTCCCACGTGTCCCGGAACGCCTTGATTTGCTCGACCTCGCGTGTCGCGTCGGTGAGTTTGCCGTCCCTCACGTCGCGCTTCCGAGTTGAAACCTGCCAGTTGGAACCGAACCGGATCCCGTACGGCGGGTCGATGTAGATCATCTGAACCTTGCCGCGCAATGCCTCCCGCTCTGCCAGGCTCGCCATGACATTGAGCGAGTCGCCGAGGATCATGCGGTTGGACCAGTTGGCGTCGTGCTCGTAGAACTCGACCAGATCCAGTTCGGAGAGGCCGTCGAAGGTCTCGAACAACGTCAGCTCGGGCTCGTCCTCGGGGCGCGCGGCGGTGTCGCGAAGGTTCTCGACGAGTACGCGCGGGTCGATCTTCTCCTGGATGTAGAGCGGTGGTGCGTCGGCGATCAGGTCTTCGCCGTCGAGCTCGTCCTTGCCCTTCCACACAAGCTGGGGGTCGAGCGTTGGGTCGCGCGGGTAGCGAACCGGGACCGGCCGTTCTAGCTCCGGCGCGATGAAGTCGTGTGCGTCCGCGGTCGGAAGGTTCGCCCGCTTGTCCGCGTGCGTGATCGACTCGACGGGGACTGGCTGCTTGGTAGTGGTTCTCTTTGGTGGCATCGCGTCGGTGGGGTCAGGCTGGGAGGCGGATAACTCGTCCCTCAGTGTGGAGCGTTTCAATGGCTGCGTCGAGGATGGCCCAGTCCTGGGCCGGGTTGTGGACTTCGGCATAGCCCCAGCGTCCGAACTCGCCCCAGTTATTGACGGCCGCGCACCATTGGTTGCGCGCGGTCTCGGCCTTGGCCTTCGTCGGACCTGGCGATTTCAGGCTCCCAGAGACCTCGACGATCAGGGTTCGCTCGGAGTCCTCGTCGCGCCACGGCTTGAGCCGCACGAGGAAGTCGGGCACGTATTCGTGGCTTCGCCCTTGGTGCACATACGGGATCGTGAACCCGAGCCGCTCGTTCTTGACGTACGAGTGAACCCGGTCATCGCCCTCGAGCTGGCGGGCGAGCGCCTCCTCCCAACTGTTCCCGCGGGCGCCGTCGAGTACGACGTGGTTGAGATGCGACTTCTTCGGCGGCGGCTCCATCACGACCTTGCGGGTCGGGAAGCGCACCTCGTGCGTCGAGCCACGCGGATCAAACGGGCGGATGATCGGCATCAACAAAGGTTCGCGGCTCCCTGGGTAGCGGACGATCGAGTCGAAGATCTTCTCGGCAGCCTCAGCCCCAGCCTGAGCAAGCAGCAGGTGGCCGAGACTCACGCCGGGGTCGACGCTGACGCACTCCTCAAGCCATTGCCGGCAGATCTCGACGAGCTGCGGAAACAGCCACGGCCGTTCGACCCCGTCATGCGCCGCGAACTTTCGCTCGGCCAGCGTCTTGGCTAGCGCGAACGCGATCCGCTGCGGACGAGCGTTGCGAATGTCCTCGAGATCGACCTCTTCGCTCGCGCCGACAAGCCCGCGGCTCTCGACCCACAGAGCGACCGTGGCGTGGTCCAGGTGGAGCTTCGAGGCCTCGTCGAAGTCCGGGTGGAGCCGCTCGTCCGGGAGTTCGACTCGATAGCCGTCAAGCTTCGGAAAGTCGATCGCGAGTTCAAAGCGATCGGGCTCGGCGCGAACCTCGATGGGCGGCCGAGGAACGCGCGGCTTGGGAACCGGACGGTCGCTGGGAATGAACGCGAACGGCACACCGTAGACCTCGGCGTACTCGGGATCTAGCAGCCCGCTGCCGTCATCGACGGCGTAACTGCGGCGTCGTAGCCCTCGACCAACGACCTGCTCGCACAGCAGCTGGCTGCGGAACGGTCGGATCCCGAGGATGTGTGTGACCGTGTTGGCGTCCCAGCCCTCGGTGAGCATCGCGACCGAGACCACGCAGCGGATCTGCTCCCCGAGCTTGCCCTTCTTGCCGATCGTGTTCATCGCTTCCCGCAGCAGGTCGGCATCGCTGAGCTTCTCCACGTCGGCGCCGGGGTTCCGCAGCCGATAGGCCTGCTTGAACGCCTCGATCTCGCGTGTCGCGTCCTTCTTGAACTCCGCGCCGAGCGGCTCGCCCGACTCAAGCTGCGCGGAATCGACGAGGATTGTCCGCTGGCGACTCGTCCAGACGCCGTCCTCGACGTTGCTGAGCAGCGGCAGGCCGCCCGGCACCAGCTGCATCCGACCGTCGGGCAACTCCTTCTCGCGGCCGGCGACCCAGTCGAACACGAGCTTCGAGACGACCGTGTTCGGGCACACCACGATCATCACCGGCGGTGGCTCGCCGAGCGCGGCCAGCTCCTGCTCGTAGCGGGCGTGGTTGCGTTCGTAGCTTCGGTACAGGCTGCGGAGCGCTCCCTCGAGCGTCTGTGGTGGAACCCAGTCCTGCGCCGCGGCCTCGCTCGGCTTGGTGGTTCGCCGCCTGGGAAGCGGCGGCTGGATGTTGTCCCACAGGTGCAGGTAGACGAGCTGCTCGCCCGCGGCGTCGTCGTCGATCGGGATCCGCGGGATCTTCACTATCCCCGACTCGATCGCGTCCATCAGCGAGAAGTCACTCACCACCCAGGGGAAGATGAACCCCTCGTTGTAACCCGATCCTTTGAGGTAGTAGGGCGTCGCCGATAGGTCATAGACCGACTTGATCCCGACTTTGCGCCGGAGGTCGAGCAGCCCACGGAACCACACCCGAGCCTCTCGGTTTCGCTCCTGATCCTCCTTGTCGGCCTCCGGGTCAGGATGCTCGACCAGCTTGTCCTGATAGCAATGATGGGACTCGTCGTTCAGCACCACAATCTCGCCCGCGCCCGTGCCGAATCCACGCAGGACGCGCGCCGCGACCATCTCGGGGGTCTCCTGGAAGGCATCGGCGTTCTCGGGCTTGCCGCCTCGCAGCAGCTTGCGAGTGTTGGCCGCGACCCCCTGGATCTCCTTCTCGTCGCGACGCAGGAATGCGTGGTAGTTGATGATCCGGACCTGCGCGTGCAGGAGCGCCTCCCACAGATCGGGTGGCACCAGATCCCGCTCCCGGTAGTAAGAGTCCTCGCGCTCGGGGTGCAGGACGCCGAGCCGGTCGCGGATCGTGATCCCAGGCGTGGCGACTAGAAAGCGCCTTGCAAAGCGCGCGTCGCTCGGCGCCATCACCTTGTTGATCGTGTGCCACGCGATCAACATCGCCATCACGACCGTCTTGCCCGTGCCCGTCGCCATCTTCAAGCCGATCCGTGGCAGTCCGTCGTTGTGTTCCGCATTCACCGGCTCCAAGCGGCGCCGATAGTCCGCAGTCCCGCGTCGGCCGGCCACCTCGGTCAAAAAGATCGCCGTCTCCGCGGCCTCCCGCTGGCAAAAGAACACCGGATCATCGCGTCTCGGCGGCCCCGCCGCCCAGTGCGAGAGCAGCTTGCGCGTGTAAGGAGTGACACCGTTCCAGTTGTTCGCGCGCCAGCTCTCGACCACGCGGCGGATGTCGTTGATCAGCGAGTTCTCTTCGCGCCGCTCGCCGGTGACATCGAAGTCGAGCGTCTCCTGGACACCGGGGCCCTTCCTGCTTGAGGGCACGGGGATGAACGACTCGCTCGGCCGGCGGCCGTCGCGGATCTCACCCGTCGGGCCATGAGGCCCCAGCTCGAAGTACCGCTCAGGCGGGGAATACGGCGAGTTCAGGATCGGGTTGCTGATGTCCGCGGTCGTCATGGCCCAAGTGCCTCGGTCCCGAGACAGACGGTACTGGGATCGGCGGCGAAAGAGGCGATGATCAGCGAGGAGCGAATCGTTTGGGAAGAGGCGGATCCGGCGGCTACCCCTGCCCTAGAAGCTCGTGGTACAGCACGCGCGTCTGACTGTCGGATTCGGGGCGGAGTTGCTCGTCGAGCACCTTGCAGAGCTCCGGTCAACGCGGGGGAAGCGTGGCAATGGCCGCCTTGGCGACGATTCACGATTGCACACGAGTTCGGACACTGGTGCCTTCATGGTGACACTAAGCGGAACGTGTTCTGCCGCTTGGACGCGATCGAGCCCGAGACTCCAGCGCAGCGCCTGCCCCTCCCGCTCCTGGAAGAACAGGCAACCCGCTTCGCGGCGGAGCTGTTGATGCCCGAGACCTGATCCGGGAGCATTACGCGCGCTACGACGGCGACGTCTCAAGGCTCTGCGAGCCGTTTGGCGCATCCGGTGCGGCGACGAGTCCCGCCGGCTCCACGCCGTGATCACGCCTGACACGCTTTCGGATTAGCGGACCGGTTACAACTGTTATCGAGCCGCTCTTGGCTAGGCCTGCGGACGCTGTAGTCCGCCTCGCTCCGGCGGACGAGCGCAAGCAGCGCTTCTTCGACCTCGGAGCGAAGAAATCGCCGATGTCGTCCGAGTTTGACGCTCGGCAGCAGACCGCGCCGCGCGTACTCCTCGACTGTCGACACTCGCAGGTGCAGCATCGCGGCGATCTGCTTGGCGGTCAGAAGCTCATCGAGGATGCTCCTCCCGGCCGTCCCAGATGCATCGTTAGGCCGTTGAAGAATCGTGGACGGCCTCGACTCAGTGAGCATCGTCGCTCCCGTCTCGCGGTCCCGGGATGACTTGGACGATGCAGGCTGCGGCACGCGGGATCTTGGTGATCAGGACCGCTCGGCCCGTTGGGAGGTCTTTGATGGTGTTGGGGTGAATACGGAACTCCTCGACCTCGCGCATGGTGCCCAGACCGGTCTTGCTCGGCCCGGATTTCAGCCCGAGGCTTCGGCCGACGATGTCGATGGCGGCTGGTGGCGGGCCCGTCTGGTAGGTGTGCTGCCAGGCGGTCTGGGTGCCGATCATGCGTGCGATCAGCTCGGCGGAGGCGGGCACGCTTTGGCGGTGAGCAATGGTCATGCCGACGATTCCCAGAACTTGGTCGCGAAAGCCGGCCGCGAGGCGTTCGAGGTCGGTCATCTCCTGGGTGCAGAGCAGCACGCTGATCCCCGACTCGCGGGCACGGGCAAGCAGGTTCAGGATGTTGTCCGCATCGAGCGCCGAGAACTCGTCGATCGCAATGAACCCGAGCGTCCGGTTGGCCATTCCGAGCCGGTAGCCGGAGACCGCGCTCAGGTCCTGGATCACCAGCGCCGCGACCTGCGCCGCGAGCTTGCCGTATCGGCCCGAGTTGAGGCTGAAGACGACGACCTCGTTGCCGCCACAAAGCGCGCGGCGCAGATCAATAGGCTTGCTGTCGGGTTGCAGATACTGCCCAGGGGTTGACTCCGAGATCAGCGCCAGCCGGCTCTGCAATCCGGAGATCGCGCTCTTCTGATCCCGGTTGAGCGCAGACAGATAGGGGCCGACGCGGTTGACCATCTCCTGAGGCAGGTACTGGAGCAGCTGCTGAAGCGTCTGCGGCTCAAGCAGCGACACCACCGCGGCGAGCGTCACCGGCCGCTCGGGCCGCGCGACCTGCAGCACTTGGATCGCGGTCTGGAGGTAGCGCTCCGCGGCGCGCTGGTAGTGCGGCTCGGTGAAGCGCTCGAAGGCGATCAGCTTGTCCTTGAGCTCGGTGGCGTCCCCATAGGCCAGCGGGTTCCAATGCCCGGGTCCCTCGAAGCTCCAGATCCGAAACGAGCGGCCGGCGGCATTCGCCGCGTCGTGGAGCTGCCAGGCGAAGTCGGGAGATCCCTTGAGATCGATCGCCACGACCGGCAGCCCGCGGCGGATCGCGTCACGAAGGATCGTCAGTAGCGTGGTCGTCTTCCCCGCGCCGGCCGCGCCCAGGATTACGCCGTGCGCACCCATCTGCTGATCTGAGAGCACGACCGCCTCGCCGCTCTTGACGTCCTGACCGAGAACCAGCCCTTTAGCTCGTGGCCCTAGGTTGAGCTCGCGGGGTTTACGCCTGGCTCGCGCCTCGAGCGCCTGCACCCCAAGCGCGACGGCCACGACCGCGAAGAACACCACCCCCGGGATCACGGAGAATAGCCACCCAAGTCCGACGACGACCGCCAGCAGGTACAGGGCTCGGTCGGTCTTCGTCTTCAGGCGATTCATCGCTCGATTTCTCCCTCGATCAGGCTCTCCCATTCCCGCTCGATGTCTCGCTCGGGCGCGGGCGCAAAGTATTCGATTTCGACGCGGCCGTCGAGCCCGAGCATCCAGCTGGTCTCACGAACCGCGGTGCGGATCGTGGCGCTGTCGGTGAAGTACAGGACGCACTCGATCCGGGGCTGCGCCCGGTAGCCGGTGAGAATCTCCTCCAGCCGCGAGCGGCTCTTGAGCGTCAGCTCGAGCTCGATCGCGATCTGCCGGCCGCCCGTCTGTGTGACGAGCACGTCGGGATAGTGGAGGCGCGGCTGCCCGCCCGGTGTGTAGCTGCCCAGGGGGATCGCGAAGGACTCGTCACCTTGCTCGCGCCGCTGATCATGGGATCGCATCTGCCGCTCGGACAGCACCCGCCGATAGGCGCCGAAGCAGTCGTTCGATGCCGCCAGCCACACCCACACCACCCCGACGTCGTGCCGGTAGGTCCGCAGATCGATCGTTGCGCGCGGCAGCGGACTCTCGATCACGCCGAGCCCGGCCGCGGTGGCCTGGTAGCAGCCAGGCCGCGCGTGAAAGATCCGCCGGTAGGAGAGCAGCCCGCTCTCGACGAGCCCCTTGAGCCGCCGGTACGCGACGACCTCGGAGGTCCGGAGCCACTCCCTGACCTGACAGGCGAGCACGAACCGGTGCGCCGCCACCATCCCGAGCAGCTCGAGGTCGCGGTGGGTGATACAGAACCCCTGGTCGTGATCGAGCCGGCGTCGCGGGGAACGCTCGCCGGTCGTGGAGCCCGACCCGGTCGCTGCCGCGCGACCGTCGCTGGGGCGGCTGGTCGTCATGGCCGCCACGATCGACGATTGCCGCGGACGTCTCTACGGCATTTGCGGCCACTTTCGGGACGTCCCGAAATCGTCCTAAAATCGTCCACAAACGTCCAGGCTCCAGATGGCGAACGACCTGCTAATCACCACAATCCGCGAGGCCGGCCTCGACATCAACGACGTCGCCGACATCGCCGGCGCCGACCCCAGAACCGTGCAGCGGTGGCTCGCCGGCCGCGTCCCACACCCCCGCTACCGCATCAAGATCGCACAGGCGCTACACGTCGAGGAGCACGACTTGTGGCCCGAGACCGGACGCGCGCGCGGCCGAGCCGCGCTCGGCGAGATCATCGCGGCGTTCCCGAGGCGCAGCGATCCCGACGCCCCCGACTGGCGCGCGCTGTTGCGCTCCGCCGAGCAGCACGTCGACATACTCGGCTACTCGCTGCAGCACGTCACCGAAGCGCGCCAGAGCAACAAGCTGCTGGCCGCCAAAGCCGGCGACGGCTGCCAGATCCGGATCGCGATCGCCAACCCAAACGCCGATGCCGTGCTCGCGGCCGACCAGCAGCAGGGACCGCCCGGACGGCTGATCAGCCGTATCCAAGCCTCACAGCAACGCCTGCTCGGACTCCTCGGCCAGCCAAACGTCGAGGTGCGCCAGCACCACATCGCGACGACCCACACCATCCTGCGCTTCGACGAGCACATGCTCCTCACCATCCACCTGTACGCCACCCCCGGCTTCCAGGCACCACTGGTGCAACTGCGGCGCGAGCGCGACTACGGCCTCTTCGACCAATTCGCAAAACACTTCGAAGACGTCTGGCAAGCCGCGCAGCCCATCGCAGGCCGCCAGTCCCAAATCACCGCCGCGGCCGCAGCGCGTGCCGCCGAACGCGACGAGTTCCTCGACCAGCTCGACCACGTCTGGCGCCCAGGCAGCTGACAGCGCCGCCGCCGGCACCCCGGCTGGCGTCCTACCGCGCCCCTCGCGGTCCGACCCCCGGGTCCCGTACCTCCACGAGCAACGTCTCCGCCCGCCCGCAGCCATCCAAACCGGGTAACCGCTGGTTTCAGACTGACCTCGGAACCCAGATCGTTTGAACCACCCCCCCCACCTGCCTGCGTTCGCCGTTGACCCCGGCCGAACCCTGAACCAGTGCGAAGAAGACCACGATGGGCGGGCCGGGGTCAACGGCGAACGCGGGCACGAGCAGGGAAAAACACTCGAACCTCCCAACACCCCTCAAAACACTCCAGTTTCGCCCCGCTCGCGACTCCTCCGGCGCTTTCGGACACCGCTCTGCGCGCCGCGCGCAAGCGCAGCCGTCCTCACTCCCGACCGCGACCGCGGTCGAGACAATCCGGCTTGATGGCTTGCCGCTGATGTGTTACGCGTAACCTCAGTTGGCCACCGTGACGTGTTTAAGCGTGATTGAGTTCGCCCCGACCAGGTAGCAACCAAGGATCGATCGAGTTCGTCAACCACCCTGCCGACGGTCAGAACCGCTACGCGGCCGATCCGCAACGCGGGGCGTATGAAGGTCTGCGTCGCCGCTCTCGACGGCCGGCTGGCTTGTGAATTCCTGGGTCGCATAGGAGGCATTGAGCGTCGACCTCCAGCGGCGCTGTTCTTCGGCGACGCCGTGCGCACCGTGGCGCCGACTACGCCGGATTCGGACGATCTCAATGTCGCCGCCAATGCGATAGCCCCGCGCGGCCGCCTGAGCATCAAAGCGATGGTGCGGGGCCGCGACAGCCGGCCGTGCGCATCGACGCCTCGAAGCTGCCGGTGGACGCGTGGAGGCCGGTGGCTGCGCACGCCACTGTCCCGTTGCATCGAAAGCACCAGCAGCGCGCGGCACGATTCGTCACCTAACGATGCAGTGAACGCGATCCCGTCGGCGACCACCCCGGACTCCGCTCAGTGCCGCGTCGGGCGCCTCGGCCGACCAGTCGCAAAATCCGGCTAGGCCTGCCAAGCCGCATTTGCCGGTGTCCCGGCGGCTTATTCATCTTTCCGGCGCGTACTGTACGCGCGAATGCTGAAAGGGATTCGTGCGAAGCTCGACCGTGCCGACGAGCACCTGTTCGCCTTTAACGAAGAGGTGCCCCGATTCTTGGAGGCAGAGCCATTTGAGATGCACGCTACGCTCGACGTGGAACGGCGTCGCTACAGCGTTCGCCTGCACGTGCGCCGGCAACCCCCACTCCGGTGGGCGACCATCGCCGCTGACTTCATCCAGAACACTCGGGCAGCTCTGGACCACCTCGTCTGGGCGCTCGTGCTACTGAATGGGGACGAACCATTCCGCCAGAACCAGTTCCCCATCCTCGACCAGCCCCCGGCGACCACTAGACAACGCCAGGCTTGGGAAAATGCGTTAGCGGGCGTTAGCGATGAGGCAAGGGAGAGCATCGAGCTGGCGCAGCCCTATCAGCGTGAGGATGGCGCCGAACACCACGTCCTGCACGGGTTGCGCGAGATGTCGAACACCGACAAACACCGGACTCTGCTGGTGACAGCCACTGCTATCCCAGAGCACCCGACGCCGACACTAGAGTTCCATGGCGTGAGCGACGTGGGAAAGCTGGGGCGATATGGCATCCATGTGGACAGTCCACTAAGGGATGGTCAAGAGATCGCGTTCATCGAGGACATAGACGTGCGCGGGGCAAACCCCATCATCGAGGTGCGAGGGCACCTTCCGTTCATGGTCGCGTTCGGCGAGGACTTCACGACGCTAACGGGTCTGCATCAGACGCGCGACTACGTCCGATGGCTCGTCGAGGAGGGCTTCGGCCCACTGTTCCCGGTCCGGCAGACTGACTAGCGAAGCGCCCTCCCCGGTTCGTCCGCAGCAGCAGTCTGAGCCGACGTGCGAGCTCACGCAGCGGGAGACGTCCGACTCCGGGCCTTTCCGCGTCGCGCACTGGTACGACAAGGCGTGCGCTGTCTAGGCTTCCAGGACATGCCCAACCCGATCTTCGTCGACGACCTCCAGTTGCGGATCGAGAGTACGCTCGCGGCAGCGAAGCACGCATCGGAGTTGGATCATCCTGGCCTGACAGGGACCGTCCGCGAGATCCTCGTCCGAGAGCTGATACGCCCGCTACTTCCCCCGCACATCGTCGTCGGCAACGGGAAGATCGTCGACCATTGCGGCAATAAGTCGGACGAGATCGACATCGTCGTCTACGACCGATCAGTGTTGCCTCCAGTTCTTTACGGCCAAGAGGGTACCCTCGGCGCGTTTCCGGTCGAAGCCTGCTTGTACGCAATCCAAGTGAAGAGCACTTCGTCACTCGCGAACTTGCGCGATGTCATCTCGAAGGGCCGATCTCTAGCCGACTTGGTCTACCTTCGCGAGGCCTGCGGGCCACAAGGGAATCCGTTGCGACGAGTTATCGCCGCCTATTTTGCGTTTGCCACAGACCTAAGCAACTGAGCCCCAAGCGAATGAGATCCCCGAGGTCGAGCGTTGGCGACGCGAGCATGCCGAAGCAGACTTTCAGCGCGAGGACGCGTTCGTCGACGGCTGGGCCACCATCCCCTACCCACCACTCCGTGTTCTCTGCGTAGTAGGTCAGGGCTATGGGTTCTACACGGGACAACACTATGCGAGCGTCCCGGCGACGGCCGAGCGAGCAGAGGTCGTGGCATTCATAACCGATCTAGCGAACACTCTTCTCCGGCCCAGCCCTAGGACCGCCGGGCTGCCGTTCGGCTATTACCTTGGCGGCCCGACTCAGGCTGACGCGGAGCCGGCGCCGGGGACGCAGGATGAGGTGAAGGCGATCATTCGCGCAGTCGCGGAGTCCTCGAGCCGCTTTGACGCCGATGATGCCATCCGTGCTGTGTTTGACGCACGTCTCAAGTACCGCGGCCCCGACACAGTTCTCGGCAACAATTCCGAGGTCACCCGGGCGCTTGCCGAGCTTGAAGCCTCCGGCGCGATCCGCCGGGTTAACGTTGGATCGACAGGGCCTCACGAGTGGGAGTTTGCTGCACAGAGCTCCTGACCCGTCACGGAATTGCCGGCACGTGCAGATCTTTTGCTTGTCTGTTGTCTGAGGAGCCTTCCCACGCCCAGCCGGCCGTCCGAGATGAAGCGCCCGGCTTCTCCTTTCCATGTCAAGCGAGGCACCGTGCTCGTCCGCCCCGGGCTACCTTGCCGGAGCGGCCGTGATCGGACGGCGGCGGTAGGCGGGGCGCTGAACGGGAGGGTCGTTTTCGGCGGTTAGGCCGCGGCGACATCGTCCGCAAGCAGCCGCCCTGAAGCCATGCGGCGGCAATTAGCGAGCTGTGTCGCCGTGTTCAGCGACGTCTCCGCTGCTCGCAGCGGGCCAAGATCACGCTGGGAAGGCCGCGGTCCCGTCGACGCCGCTCGGGCCTCGGATGTCAGCCGCGGGCGTCTGGGTCTGGGTCGGCGACGACATAGCCGTCGTCCGTTCGCCAAATCTGCCCGGACCGGGCCAGTCTCTCGAGCGCGGCCGATACCTCCTCGGCCGAGCCCGTCGGCCACCTCTGGGGAATCGCCGACAGCGCGACCGCCCGTCCAGCTCCGCGCTGGCGCCTCGCCTATGGTGCGAAGCACCGCCTCGTCGAGCGTTTCAGGGGGCGGGCCTGACATCCCGAGGTGCACGGCCGGAATCGCGGCCATCCGCGCACCAGGCGTGTAGCGTGCAGGCTCTGCTTCGAGTAGCCCGTCATCTGCGCGATGTCCGTCACGCTGATCCCGGCCTCCCGGGCGCGCACCAGCCATGACTTGATCCCCGTACGGTTCAGGTCGGCGATCGTCTCGGTCTCAGCATGCGCCTTGCCGACCCAGCTTCAGGGGTGCGTCTTCAACAATTCGGCGTTCCACAATCTGATTGGCATAAGCAACGTCGGTCATGGACCATCTGACTAAAGCTCTCGACCGCGGTCGTCAAGAGCCGCACGCCCGGTAAGACTCGCATCGCCATCCGGCAGCCGTCGCGCGCGGGCTCAACCTGGATCGGGGCCTCTACGGTTGCTGGCACCACTGCACGTAGACGACGCAGCGCGGCGCCCGACATCTCGGCGCGATTGCTCGATGCCGCGCAGGTCGGTATCGGTGCGGGCAAGCGGTCGGTCGCCGAGCGCAATCATCCGACGCGAGACGGTGACGATGACAAGTGCGATCGAGCGGAGTCCTCGAGCCGCGCGGGGGGATTCCTCGACGGGATACACCCGCTGCGAGCGCGCGACGCGACGTTGCGCGTGTCCCGGTCACCATCGGCAACTTTGACAGTGCATCAAAGGTGCACTATACTGTGTACCATAACGAATCTTGCCGAAGCACTACAGGCACGACGCGCCGTGATCGAGGAGGCGCTCGTCGAGGCCCGCGCCGAGCTCGAGACGATTCGAAAGCGAGAGGCGGAGCTCGTTGCTCTGATCCGGGAGGCCGATGCAGCGCTCGGGATGGCGGCGCCAAGCATGCCGGAGCACGACCGACGACAACTAACGCTGCACGAGGCCCTAGTCCAGATCCTCAGCGAGAACGACGGCGGCTGGATGACGGTTCACGAGCTGGCCGAGGCCGTCAATTCCCGCGGCCTCTACACGAAACGCGACGGCTCGGCGGTGGAGGTCAACCAGATTCACGCCCGCACCAACAACTACCGCGACCTGTTCGAAAAGGATGGACCCAGAGTCCGACTTAGAAAGGAGCCTCACATGCTCAGCACCCGTCCCGACAACATTGAGCTCTTCCGCGACGACGACCAAGGCTTCTTCGACTGGCTCGACGAGCACCCAGACGGATTCTTCGTCAACACCGATCGGACCCCTAAGCCGGACTACCTAGTCCTCCACCGACCGTCGTGCTCGCACATCGACCGGAACCCTTCGATGAACTGGACCACGGACTACGTCAAGCTCTGTGCGACCGACCGCGCCGACCTCGAGGAATGGGCCGCGTCCGTAGTCGGCGGTGAGGTCACCCTCTGCCGCACCTGCTTCGGCTAGGGCCGCCTCCAACCTTCTCAACGTGACCTCCCGGCTCCGGCCGTGTCCGAGCTGATCGGCTGAGGGCCCTGGCACTCACGGCGCCTTCATCACGCTGAGCGCATCTCACCGTCAGCAACCTGCCGGTCATCGACCCTCACCGCCGCCGCGATGTCTAGCGGTGGTACGTGCGCACGGCGCCGGCAATCTAAACGTCGCCAATCCGCTCGCGAGCCGCAGGGCCGGCCGAAGATCAAAGCGATTGCGCAGACCGCGACACCGGCCCACTGAATCGGACATGAACCTGTCCGTGTACAGGCCTGCCGGACGGCTCCGTCAGCCGAGACCAAAGAGCGGATGCGCCGCGACCGGCGCAGATCGCGTCATCGCGTCGGCTCTGCATGACCGCCGCTCTTGGTCGGATGCCAGGACAGCTCGTCGAGGTTGATCTTGAGCGCAGTTAGCCATGTCAAGAAGTCCAGCTGTTCCATGCTGATCGCACCGGACGAGTCGGTCAGCAGCGACTCCAGGTCCTCTGGGAAATGCTGTGACAGCTGCTCGTACGCATCGTCGCCCTCCCGAAGCGAATGGTCTTGCGAGACGACCGCTAGAAGCGTGAACTTTCCATCTTCCGGAGCCAACAGCCAGTCCGTGAAGATCGCACCTTGGCTTCTAGCCGTCGCATTGCGACCAATGACCCTGTCGATGAGCGGACGCTGGACTCGGACGACCAGTTCTGCGGAGAGGGCTTGACGCGAAAAGCGCTGCCCGAGGCGGAGGCGGAAGCGGTCTCGCGGCAGCCCCTTTGGGACCACGTTGATCGCGTCTTGACATGGCAGGAGGTCCTTCGGGAGCCAAGCCTTTACACGCAGGTCTGCTGCCCAAAGCTGCTCACCGTCTTCAGCGATGGCTATAAGTCGCGCTGAGTTCAGGCGAGCCGAACGTGCCTCATCAGATGACGCGTCAACAGCGACGACCTGCGCCAACTCTACAAATGGCTCCGCGACGAGCCCGGCGATCAAGTCGCATCGCTGCGTCAGAACTACGAGCCTTGGCTCCTGGGTTGGCATGGCTCCAACGGGAAGGCCGTCCGGAAAGGGGTCGTCGCCGCTTGCGCGCGCCAGGCGTCTGCCGCTTACGGCCTCAATGACGTGTCGAGCTCCCGGTGCGCTGTATGGGAGCACTTGGTCCTCCCGAGGAGAAATCACGCAACCCTGGTCAAAACCAGCGCGGAGAATGGCCTCCAGAAGCTCGCCCTCGCCTTCGTAGTCGAGCCGCTGCAGTCGCTCGATATAGGCGTCGGACGCGGCCACGTTGGTCAGATGCTCCGCTCATCTTTCGTCTGGCAACTCTTGCGGCATCTCCTCAGAGCCTTGCGATCTCAGCAAGGAGCTGCCGCGCCGCCAGGCTGGGTCGTCTCTATTCAACAGTCCGCTCGGCGCCAGGCGTCGCCTGTCGGTCTCGCCCCGACGAACTTGCTCTCCGAGCAACTCGAAGGCGCGGTCTATTTCATCGGTATCTCCGCCGACAACCGCGTCGTAAAACGACCCCTCTCCGTCGAGCGGCGTCAGAAGCGCCGTGCGGACCCGAGATCCTTGGTGGCCGAGGGCGTCATACAGAATCGTGACCTTCGCGTGCAGGTCCCGCATGCGCCGCTCCTGCGCCGGAGTTGTCCCGCTCGTGCCGTTCATTAGGTTGTAGAACTGGCGTCTCCGTACACCGCACATGCGAGCGATGTCCTGAACTGGAAGGTCGATCATCTCGCGAAGCTCGTGAAGCACTTCCCCGACTGAACCGTGATGCAACAGAGCTGACGGAGGATCAGGCTGCTGAACCGCCTCCGCTGAAGGCGGTAGCGCCAAGGTCATATCGCGAACCGCAGTCGACTGGAGCATCGGCCAAGCCAGACCACCAGCTTTCGTCGGCTGGAGCATTTCCGCCACGTCTGCAATGAGCGTTTCGTACAGCTCTTTCCAGCGGTGGACCGCAAGCCTGAAGACCAACTCTTCGACCGGACGAGACAACTGCAGCGTCAAGCGGCTTGAGCGTCCTTCCCGAGGCCAGCTGAATGTCTCGTCGCGGAGCCGGGAGTTGAGATAGCTCAGGAAATGGAGAGATTCGCGGCCTGCGCCTTGCGTGCGTTGCAGCTCTCGCATCGCCGTCGCCCGGTGCTGCCCATCGAGGGCGAAGACAAGGCCAGACATACGCTCGGTCTTGCCACCTCCGGTCGTAGTCAACCTCAGCTCGGGAGGGGCAGAGAGCACGCACAGACGATGGACGTTTCCCGTGTGCTCAGCCCCTGGGGTCTTCGTCTCGATGTCCTCAATGGTCCCCGGCGACTCAGTATCTACAAGAACGTCCATGCTTTAGCCCCCCTCTGGCTCGAAGCCCTCAAACGCGTCGCCCGTCACCGAGCGACGGAATAGTCCGAAAATGTGGTGGTTTATCTGTGCGAGAGCACGGACTTGCTCCTCAGAGTCGATCTCACGGTGTCCCTCCCGGTAACCGTCGAAGTCGAGGACGTAGACCCAGTCCTGCCTGACGTTCTGAACGTAACCATGCTGCATCGTGCAGCCTCCGTCGGCATGTTTGAACCTGACTTCTTGCCAGGAACGCGTAATGGCCTCAGCCTCCGGGTCAAGCGCAATTGGCCCGATGACCTCCGTCGTAAGCGTCTCGCCGAGTCTTTCCGCGGTCGCCTCGCTTCCAACGGACAACTCGTTGACGTAGCGAAGTCCAAGCCGCATTTCATGGGCGAGGCTAAACGCCGCTTGCGCTGCCCTCAACAGGCGGTGCCAGCGTTCCGCGAAATCGGGGAACCCCTCGTACGCGCTTGTCTCCAGCGAGAGCCAGTCTTGGGTCATCGTCGCCGTCCAGTTCCCGGACTCAGACTCAAATCTAAACGCAGGTTGCTGCTGGCCTCCCTGCGGCCGAAGCCCCAAAGCGGATACCTCAATCTGCTGGCTGATCAGATGGTCTTCGCTCGCCTTCGGGAAGTCCTCAAACACAGCCTCAGCGAACGGACGAACCTCGCTTCCTTGTAGGCCGAAGCGCGTCGGAAACCGCAGCTGACAGAGGACGAGCCGAAGCGGCGCGTTGCGAAGACGCGGCTGCGTGGGGATGCCCAGGTCGAGAGCCAGCATTGCACACTATATTGCGCAAGAATCGGAAGAACCAAATAAATCTTTCGATTCCTCAGCGAGTTTCGTAGAGCGTGAGCGCCCCTCCTGCCGATGGCTGGCCAGTTCTAAATCCTCAGTCCGCCGGGTGGAGCCGTACCTGCAGCGGCGATGCCGCGGCGTCCGTGACCGGCTCTCATGGTGCCACCGCCTCCACCGCGGGTCGCACTGAATGCCCCGCTTGTGGGCGCTCGCCAGTCACACGCGCCATCCCGGGGATTGCTTTCATCGCCGACCAGCCGGACCGCCCACGAATGCTTCGGGCGACATTCCGATCGTCCGGATGTGGCCCGATCCGCGCCGCCGCGCGCGACTGGATTTGGCAAGAGAAGTCGCTTGTTGCGACCGGGCTGGATCAATTGCACCGGGCAGACGCAGCCGGCACCGGCCTGCCCGCGTGGACGCCATGCGCGAGGGCTCGGTCGACCTCGAGATCGACGGCTCTATGGCGCTGATTCAGCCTCTGAGCTCGATACAACGCGTCCTCCAGCCGGTCTAGCGCAGCCGCAAGGATCGACGCGGTGGGCACGAGATGAAGCTCGGCGGTGACATCGTCCATCGGCTCGGCGACAAGTTGATCAGCGGTGCGAAGTGCGTCAACGGCTAGCCGGCAGAGACGGGCCGAGGCGACGGTGATGTGGGTGTGGTTGGTTGGCATGGACGCGGTGAGGCGAGCCGTAGCCGGCTGTCAAGCCGATGATCGGCTACCGCAGAACTGGCAGATCAACCGCGCTCTCATCGGCTTGACAGCTGGCGAGGCGAGTCAAACTAGGCGGCCATGCCGACCAACCACACCACTCCCGACTACGTCGGATGCGCCTCGCTCGCCGGGTCGACTGGAGCCTCGATCCGGAACGCTCGCGCCACCAGCTCCGCGTCCTCCTTGCGCGACTCGTAGTGCAGGTACTTCATCGTGGTCTGAATGTCGGCGTGGCCCATCCACTCCTGGACGCGCCTGATGTCGGCCTCGCGGATCATCCGCGTGCCAAAGTGTTAACAGCGGCGCAGGCCCGCGTCCTCCAGCGCTTTCTCGTAGCGGGTGCTGAGCGCGTCGCCGTTGATCGGCAGCCCCGCCTCGCCGGCGAAGACGAAGTCGTCCTCGCCGACGAAGCGCTCGCGCTGGCCGAGCCGCGCGAGCGCGGCCGCGACATCGGGGGCCATCGGCACGGAGCGGACCTTCCCCGACTTCGGCGTGCTCAGCTGGTTGGCGGCGTAGCTGGCGCGAACGCGGATCGTCGACCCTTCGAAGTCGACGTCGCGCCACCGCAGCGCCAGCAGCTCGCCACGGCGCAGGCCCGTGAACGCCGCAGTCAGGTAGATGGCGCCGTCCGTCTCGGAGGCAGCAGCTCGGACGAGCGCCCACACCTCCCCGGGCGAGAACACCTCGATATCGCCGCTCCGTCGCGTTCGATAGCGATCCACGTTCGCGACGGGGTTGCGCGGCAGCCGCCAGACCTTCACAGCGCGCCGCATGATCGCGTGCATCAGCACCAGCTGCTCGTTCTTCGTCTTGTTAGAAATCGGCACGCCCTTACGGGCTCCGGTGATGCCAGCGCGCCAGCGCTCGATCTCGGTCTCGGTGATGTCCTCGAGCCGCATCGAGCCGAAGGCGGGCAACAGGTGGGCGTTCAGCTGCGACCGGTAGCCGCGGATGGTTGATGGCTTGCAGCCTCGGTCTTCGGTCGCGTACCGGAGGTACTCCTCGGCGGCGTCGGCGAAGCTGACGCGGGCCTCGAGTGCCTGCCCCGCGGCCGTCCGCTGTGCGTCCTCAAGCAGCCGCTCGCGCAGCCAGTCCTCCGCCATTCGCTTCGTGTAGTAGCCCTCCGGAGGTCGCCCACGACCGCTCCAGGCCGGCCCGATCAGCTTCTGATGCTGGCGGCCGGAGGGCTCTCGGTAGTGCGCGTACCAGACCGGGCCGCGCTTGCGCTCCCGACGTACGACCTGGCCAGAACCCCATCGCATCGCCGCCGAAGTCTATCGGTCCGTTGTTACATGGTTGTTACATGTTTGCGGACTCAAGCAAAATCAGTGCATCAAAAAGGCCCGCTTTGCGGGCCTTTCTCAATAGCGGGGGCGGGATTCGAACCCGCGACCTTCGGGTTATGAGCCCGACGAGCTACCAGACTGCTCCACCCCGCGGCGGTCCGATGATGTTAGCACCCGGGTCGCGAGGGGTCTCGGCCGGAATCGTGCTTGGCCTCGCGTCGAAGTCGCGCCCTATGCAGGGGTGATTGCGCGGGAGGATCGATTACCCGAGCTCGGTCAAGCGCTGGTCGTGATCGCTTAGCCAATGCTGCCGCGTTCGGTCGCCCAGACGCTGTCGAACGCGAGGTCGGTTCGCTGGACGAGAAGCTCGTAGTCGGCGTCGTAGTGAAGGACCGCGGCGGTGTGATGCTCCGCAACCGCGGCGACGAGCAAGTCGATCGGCTTGACGGGATGAGACACATCGACGAGTTCCGCGAGCTGGGCCTGTGCCGCTAGCGCACGTCGGATCGCGGTCGGTTCGAGCGGCAGCAGCGGCATCGCGTCCAGCTCTTCGGTCAATAGCTTGAAGTCGGTGCGGTCACGGGCCGAGTAGCGCATCTCGAGCACGAGCGGCTCGGTCAGTGCTAGCTCCTCTCGCTCGATCCGGTCATAGACGTTCTCGGCGGCGGCTCCTGCAATCCGACCGTCCCCGGAGCCGCGCCCAGACTGACGAGTCCAACAGCGCAACCCCGTTCAAGCGCGTGTCCAGCCGGTTTCGCGAACCTCACGTGCGGCGTGGGCGTCGGCAGCTTCTCCGCTCCGTAGTCGTGTGGTGAGCCGCTCTCGCAGTTCGCGCCGGCGCTTGTCATCTGCATCACCCGCGTCGGCGCGGGCGAGCAACTCGTGAGCTCCAGCGAGGGCCAGTTCCGCGACACTCGCGTTCACCCCGCGGCGGCGCAGGCGCTCGCGGGCCTCCAGCAGCGGCGGCGTCAGGGTGACCGAAACACGTGGATGCTTAGTTGGCACCTCTTAAGTGTGGCGCCTCGGTGTAGCACCTGCTGCTCGCTTATATCGCAGCGGTGTGGATGTCCGATCACCCCGGCCCTCCGGCACTCCCCGGCGGCACCGCAGCTTGCTTGGCATCGGATGAGACCTGAACGCTCGAAGCATTGACTCCGACGCCGGCTAGGGATGATGATTGTTGCGATTACTCCGCGTGTAGCGCCCTCTCACGCGGAAAGCGCCTCACCCAAGTGTTGGAGGGCGTCGGCGTCGACGAGCGGGACGGTAGCCGTGGTGGGCCTGTGGCGCGTTGTCCAAATACGGCGGCGTGTAGAGCGGGAGTTCGTCGTCGGTGTCGACGTCGATCACCGCCCGCTCGTCAAGCGGCCGCTCTAGCCAGACTCGCACCGGACAGTCCGTGTAGGCGCGGGCGCTGTGCGTCGGTTCGTCCTCCTCGTCGTAGCAGCAGACAAGGACTCGCACGTAAACCTCGTCGTCCCGCTCGTCAACTACGACCCGGCACACCCCTCGATCGTGCCCGCCGAGCGGAACCCGAAGCTCAAGTTCGCCGACATTCCGTTCCCGAAAGCCAAGCGCGGCACGGAGTTGCTGAGGATTCCCGTCCGGGCAGCTCGGCGCCCACTTCTCGCGCCAGGCAGCGCATGCCTCCGCGTCGCGTGCCGCGACGTTCCCGTCGGTCGTCGGTCCCGACGCAAACAAATGGGGCGGCTCAGGCCCGTCGGACGGCTGATGATCTGGAGAGCGGGTCACGGGCTTCATTGTTGGCCACAAATGGCAGGTGCAGGGCGGAATCAGACACGTTCTTGCAGATCCGATGCAGAGTTGGAGCGGGTTCGTCACACACCGAACCAAAGGGTGAGTGAACGCTGTCGAGCTGCGAGTCCCACGGCGACGAAGCTCGGCGGCGCCCCGTCGCCGTCCGCGGTCTGGGCGTGGGTCGGCTCAGTGGTGGACCGGCTGCCACCAGCGGCCTGGTGGATGCGCTGGCTGGCGTTCCTCGGCAAACAACATCATGGCGACCGAAATGGCGCCAGCGCAGCATGCCCGGCAGGGTGGGGAGACTGTGCCACCGCTCGCGCCGCGGGCTCCCGGGCACCATCGGCGTCGTCGTTGGCCGCGAACAGAGCGCCAACATTCTGCACGTCCGCTCCGGCAAGGCGCGAAATCGGCCTCACGAGCGGCCTCCGTCCGGGGTCGCTGTCACTCTCCGAGCTGTGGCGTTCGCGGTCGACCTCGACCACTACTCAGACGATTGCGCCTCGGCGATCGCAGCCCTGATTGCCGAGTACGAACGGTATGTCCGTGACCAGCACGCGAGTTGCTGGCGTTGCCCTGTGGTGCTGTCGGGCGTGCAGATCGTCGCCTCGATGCTCGAGTGGAAGGCCGCTCGCGGGGATGGTCGACTCGAGCACTGGACGCGTCAGGGGATTCGCGACTACCTCCTCCGCTACTTGCCGACCACGACCGTCAGCCGCGCGCTACTCGTTCACGCCCCCACGTGTGCGAAGGACCTCGCCTACTTCTTGTCGGCTCGCGGCACGCTCGAGGGCGACGACGTCGGTGTGCTCGCCGACGCCACCGACGAGGTGCTCTACATGCAGACGAAGCCGGTCGTGCTCATATTCTTCGGGTCCGAATCGAGCGGAGCGTCGGAACCCCAGGCGCACAACGGCCCGGTCGGCCCGCACGCGCAATCGTAGGAACTGATGTCTGCCTCTTCGATCCGCACACGCTGGCGAACGAGCCATGCCCGTTGAACTCGCTGAACATCAGCTGCGCGACGCGCTTGCCATCGTCGGCGAGTGGGACGAGCTCGGGGCGCGAGAGGTGCAGTCGGCGCTCGAGTGGATGGGGTGGGAGGGCCGCGGCTCCCTCCTGCTCCGCCGCTATGACGTGCAGTTGTTCGTCTGGTACACGCTGCCGCGCAAGTTCCTGACCACGCTCGAGCACAAGCGCGAGACGGCCAATGCCCTGGCCCGAACGCTCGAGCGGCTGGGCGGCCGCGCGGCGCAGTACGCAGAGGTGTGTCGGGCGCCTGAGACCGACGAGCTGCTGTGCACGTGGGAGCGCGAGGATCCAGCGGCCTGGCGCCGGTTCTGGCAGCTGCTGGGGGACTCGGGACTGGAGCCGCCAGACACCGACCGGCTCACCTGGGGCCAGGTGATGGGGCTTGTCGAAGCGTGTGCGCGGGATCAGGTCGTCACCGTCCTCGAAAGAGCCGCTGAGGACGGGAATCTGGCGCCTCGAACGCGTAGCATCCGGCGTCGCCAGTCCGAGGTGGCGAATCGTGCGCTTCGCGAGCCGTTGGACGGTGGAGACGGACGCAGCAGGCTCGAGGCCATCCATGCGGAGCGGCTCGAGCACTGGCTCGGCCGCGGTCACACCCGGGGCAGCGACGAGCGCCGCACGATCATTGCGCCCGTAGCTCCTCTCGTCGCGGGACAACCGCCGTCGATCGATCCCGGCTGCGCACGGGCAGCATCCTCACCGGCTCTATGGCTGCTCGAGCTTGGTGTCGAGGGGATCGCGCTGACTCAGACCGGGGCGCTCAACAGGGCGCTCGTGCGCGAGGCCGCTGAGCGCTGGCAAGGCTGGTGGAACGCCGAGATTCATGGGCCGCCGCACCGAGAGACGGACGTCGCGCTTCTGTACGAGCTTCACTGGCTGCTTCGGCGCCTGCGGCTTCTGCGCCGCGCCGCTCGTCGGCTCGTGACCACAGCACGCGGGCGCGAGCTGCTTGCGGATCCCGCGTCGCTGCTGCAGGCGGTCGCGACGCATCTGCTCGTGAGCGAGGACTTTCGGTCGGCCTGTGCCGAGCTCGCGGTTGCGCTTTTGCTGGCTGGCTTCGAGGCCGACTGGTCAGAGCCCCTCGCCCGCAGAGTCCACCCGGCGATCGTCGCCGAGGGCTGGCAGAGCGCCGGCGACGCGCCCGGCGTGCGCGACGTCTCCTGGGCAATCGCCGACTTCCTTAGGCCTGCGACCGCCACCGGGCTAATCGAGCGCCAGCGCGACTTTCCGTTCCACCAGGAGCCGCTCGTGCTCAGCCGGGCCGGGCGGGCCGCATTGATCGCGGCGCTCCGTGCGCGAGCTCTGGCCCCCAGGCGCGGGCCTTACTGAGTCGCTGCGCTACGACGTGACCCCCGGGGGGATGACGTCGAGCTGTTGGTTCGTCCCGCTGCGGCCACAACCTCGTCGCAAAGAGGAGACAGCCCTCAAGGTCAGGGAGGAGTCCTCGTGAGGCAGTGTGTCGCGGCGAATTGGCACAGATTCGACACGATCGCGTCTTGTTCCGTGACGGGGCGACGGGCCATCGTCTGGGCATGGCGACGCCCGCCCAGAAGATCGAGGCCGAGCAGAAGATGCGCGAGTTGCTGGAGGAGAATGGTCTGCCGCCTCCCGATGCGGTCGAGTACGGCTATACGTGCGTCAGGCTGTTCTTCAACGAGCCGAAGGCGGTCGTGATCGTCGACATCGATGAGCCGCCGCCGGAGTGGCTCGACATCTGGGAGGAGGAAGGTCCGGCGTAGCGCGAAGGCGGGGTCGGTCGATGTCAATCAGGCGTTGGCCCTGTAGATCGGACCCCGGGCGATGACCGGCTGGAGAAGGCCACCATCGAGGTAGAAGTCCGCCTCGTCGTCGAGCACGGGCACGGGCTTGCGTCCGGGTAGCCCAGCCGCTTCCAAACCCGGCGATTGATCAGATATGCGCCGACCAGGATCAGGTGCAGTGCCAAGAACGTCTCGGGCCGCGCGGCCGAGAGGCGTTCCACGTGCTCCTGCGGATCGGCATCGCCGAGCCCATCTGCGGCTGCCAGCGCCAGCGGGCCGAGGTGCGGCAGTGCCTCGAACGCCCTGGTCAGAAAGCGCCCCGAGTTATCGGCCTCGGAGAAGGACGGCATGCCTCCGCGAGCCGGCGGCAGCACGTCGCCGAGCCGCCGGAGGATCGCCCGCTGGTCATCTGACGGAAGCGCGCCAGCGCTCACACGGGCACCCGCTGCAACCTGGCGGTCGTAACGATGTGCGCGGCAGAACGAAGCGCCAGCGCGCAGATTGTATTGGTCGGGTTGACCCCCCCGCCGGTCACGAAGATCGAGCCATCGACGATGAACAGGTTGGACACGTCATGCGCCCGCCCGAACTGATCCACTACCGACGTCGCGGGATCGTCGCCCATCCGCGTAGTGCCAAGCAGGTGGCCGGGCTGATCGGGGATGATCGGGTCCACGAGCACGCGCGTTCTTCCAGCGGCCTGAACGCCTCGCGAGCTTACCCTCCAATCCCGAGCTGTTCGCCAACCCGTTAGGGAAGCGCGCGCTCCGGGAGAGCAAAAGCAATCGCGGCGTCCCCACGCCGTTGGCGGCCAAGACCACGCAGCTGGCGGGCTGATAGTGCTCGAGTTGATGGCGATCGACGTACACCGCGCCGGTGGCGAGCCGAGCTCGTCGGTCGTGATCTCCCGCACCCGGCCACCGGTGATCACGCGCGCACCGCCCCGTTGAGCCTCGGGCCAATGCGTCGTGTCAACGACGCTTTGGATCCGTTCGGGCAACCGTTCTCGCCCGTGCCGTAGCGCGCGCACGCCCCAAGATTTCGGTAATCGCGCGACGCGATCGCATTCGGTGCCGACCACCATTGCCATCTGAGCACATTGAAGCCCTCGGCGAACCGGCGCCCGTATTTGTTGATCGGTAGGGCCGGCAGTGGCGGCGGAGCACCATCGGGGTAAGCCCGGTCGCCCGCCATGCCCGAGACCCCGAATCGATGTCGTTCTGCTCGTAGAACGGACCGGATCCTCGTAGGTGATCGGCCAGTCATCGGCGAGGCCATCGAGGGTGCGAACCCGAAAGTCCGACGTGAGCAGCCGCGGCCACTGCGCCCCGAAATGGATGCTCCCGCCGCCGACGGCGTTGAACACGACCGGATTGACCTCGGCCCCGCTGACCTCGCACGGTAGTCCTCCTCGAGCCCACGGACGTTGGGGTCGTGGCTCCACCGCTTGAGCGCCTGCAGCTCGAAGTCGAACTTGTCGCCCGGGAAATCGGAGTTGTTGATCCAGCGCCCCTGCTCGAGGCAAACAACGAAAAGCCGTGCTCGGCGAGATGTCTGGCGACGACCGCCCCGGACGGGCCGGCGCCAACGATCAACACATCCGGGCGATCTCGGGACTGGTCGGACATCCCTCAGCACTGAACCCAATCTATTCCCGTGGACCGTCTCCTTGCCCAGAGAAACCCAAGGCTGATCGCAACCTTGCGACCTTCCGGAGGCCCTAGGGGCATACCGACCCGACAACGAGAGCAGCCCCGGACCGGGCCGGCGGGCCCGGCTCAGCGCGGACAACCGACGCCGGCAGTAAGGGCCCGGGACTACTCCACCAGGGTCGACAGCGCGCCCGACTGGATCAGGCTCACCGCCGAGGCGATGTCCTCATCCATGTAGCGGTCGCGATCCAAAAACGCGACGCGGTCGCGCAGAAGGTGGTACGCCTGCTGCGTGCGGGGACTCGCATGGTCGGCGCCGCGCAGCTCCAACGCCTGGCAGCACGCGATCAGGTGGATCGCGGCGATGTTCTGAGCGAGCTCGACGATCGACCGGGCATCGCGCGCGGCGATCGTTCCCATCGAGACCTTGTCCTGGTTGTGGGCCTCGGTCGAGCGGGAGTGGACCGTGGCCGGATTGCAGAGCTTGATCGCCTCGGCGGTCATCGCCGAGCAGCAGAGCTGCATGCCCTTGAAACCGTGGTGAAGGCCCGCCTCGGGATCGCTCGCGGAGAACCGCGGTATCAGGTTCGGGGTCAGGCCGTAGTTGAACTTCTCGTCGACAAGTAGCTCGAGCTGGCGGTCGAGGAGGTCGCAAAGATTTGCGAGGGCGACCTTTAGCGAGTCCATCGCCTGCCCCATGTGACCGCCGTAGAAGTTCCCCCCGCTCTCCACGCGCCCTCCACCGACGTTGAACAATGGGTTGTCGTCCGAGGAGTTGATCTCGATAGCGATCCAGTTCTCCACCCAGCTCAGCACGTCGCGGAGTACACCGGTCACGTGAGGGGCGCAGCGAATCGAGTACTTGTCCTGCACGTGACGGTCGAGCTCGACGAACTCCGCGCCGTCCAGGCCGCCCGGGAACCGCTCCTCGCTGTCGAGCGCAAGCTCGGACTCGGCGAGTAGCTCGCGGATGTTGCGCGCGCTGGTGACCATGCCCGGGTGAGGCTTGGCGTCGTCGAACAGGAAAGCATTGAAGTGGCCGCGGTTGCCGAGCAGCGCCTCCGAGGCCATCGCCGTGAGCAGGTCGGCGACGTCCGCGAGCTCGGCGGCGGCACCCGCCGCGAGGCACGCGAACGCGGACATGAACGAGGTCCCGTTCGTCAGCGCCAGCCCCTCCTTGGCCTCCAACACGAACGGCTCGAGCCCGAGCTTCGCCAAAACATCAGCCGCCGGGCGCGTCTCTCCGGCAAAGTCGACCGTCCCGTCGCCCGCAAGAGCCCGCCCGACATACGACAGCGGAGCCAGATCGCCGCTCGCGCCGCAGGAGCCGCGTTCCGGGATTCGCGGCAGCGCGTCGCTGTTCAGAAGATCCAACAGATGCTCCACGAGCTCGACACGAACACCCGAGTTCCCCTTGGCGAGGCAGTTCGCGCGCAGCAGCATCGTGACCCGCACCACCTCAGGCGGGGCGAGTGGCCCCGTTCCGACGCCCATGAAACGCAGGATGTTCTGTTGCAGCTTGTCGGCCTTGGCGGAGGAGATCTGGCGGTGCGCGCTGTCGCCGAATCCCGTGGTCACGCCGTAGATCGGGATCTCCTGCTCGATCAGGCGATGTTTCAGCGCCCAGCTCGCACGAACGGCGCGCCCCGCGCGCTCGGACAGCCTCACCCTGCGGCCACGGCGCGAGACGTCAATCGCATCCCGAATAGTCAGCCTCGCGCCATCGAGCTCGAGTACCGACCGGCGGACGCGGTCGTTTGACAGAGCAGTGACCGCCATGTCTGGAATGTCCCACCTTGGTAGACTTCACGCAACCAGTAAGCATTCGACTAGCCGTCTCGTGCAACAAAGTCGTCCTTTGGACCGCATCGACCGCAGGATTGTTGCGTTACTCCAGGAGCACGCGAAGCGGACCTTCGGCCAAATCGGAGCCGATGTCGGACTGTCGGCAACGGCTGTCAAGCGCCGGGTGGACCGGCTCGAGCGCGACGGCGTAATCGTCGGTTACGGCGCGCGCGTCGACCCGCACATGCTCGGAGAGGGGCTCGAGGCACTGATCGAGATCTACTGCTCCGACCGCACCGCGCCGGCGGACGTCGGGCGGTCGTTGCGCGCCGTCGATCAGATCGTGTCCGCGTTCACGGTGTCCGGGGAGGCCGACGCGCTGATTCGCGTCCGCGTCGAGAACATCCCCGAGCTCGAGAAGCTCGTCGAGAAGCTGAGGCGAGACCCCAACATCGTGCGCACGAGAACGCTGATCGTCCTCTCGACCCTGGTCGACAAGCCGAGCTTGTTCGCGACTACAAGCGAGGATGGTCAATGAGCACGCTCACCGAGCTCGAGACGTTCGGTCGGCCGGAGACCGCGATGGAGCGACGGGCGGATGGAACGATCATCCTGACCTCGCGCCGGCCGCTCGGAGACTATGAGGATTCCATTCCCGCCGTGCTCCGGGCCAGAGCGGCTTCAGACCCGGACCGACCGCTCGCCGCGCAGCGCGACGAGCACGACCAGTGGGCGACGGTCAGCTACGGGGAGGCCCGCGCTAAGACCGACGCGCTCGCGCAGGCTTTCCTCGACCTCGGCCTCGGGCCCGACCGACCGTTGATGATCCTCTCCGGAAACTCGGTCGAGCATCTGCTGGTCAGCCTGGGCGCGTATACGGCGGGCGTGCCGGTCGCGCCGATCAGCGTGGCCTACTCGCTGATGAGCGAAGACCACGTCCGGATCAAGCAGATCGCCGGGCTGGTTAAGCCGGGGCTCGTGTTCGCCGACGACGCAGCGCCATTCGCTGCCGCACTCGACGCGCTCGAGGACCTGGTGCCAACCGCGCTCGTGGCTCGCGGACGGCGGGCAAAGTCGCTGCGGCTCGACGAGCTGTCAACCACCACCCCCGGCGCGGCCGTCGAAGACGCATTGACCACTGTCGGACCCGACACGATCGCGAAGCTGCTGTTCACGTCCGGCTCGACGGCCGCGCCCAAAGGCGTCATGAACACCCACCGGATGCTCTGCTCGAACCAGGCGGCGCTGCGGCATGAGTGGCCATTTCTCCCAAGCGAACCTCCGGTGCTGGTCGACTGGCTGCCCTGGAGCCACACATTCGGTGCCAACCACAACCTCAACCTGGTCCTGTTCAACGGCGGCACGATCTACATCGACGACGGCAAACCTGCCCCGCCGCTGTTCCCGCGCACCCTAGCGGCGCTCCGCGACGTCGCCCCCACTGTCTACTTCAACGTCCCCGCCGGCTACGCGCTCCTGGCGCCGGCGCTGGAGGCGGACCCCGAGCTCGCGCGTCACTTCTTCAGCCGCCTTCGCTTCATGTTCTACGCCGCGGCCTCGCTTCCGGACGCGCTCGCAATCCGCCTGCGGAAGCTCGCGCGGGAGGCGGCCGACCACGAGGTTCCGCTCACCTCCGCATGGGGCACGACCGAGACCGCGCCTGCGGCCACCGGGGCGCACTTCGCGGACGCCGTGTTGGGCTGTATCGGCGTCCCGATCCCGGGAACGACGATCAAGCTCGCGCCCGAGGGCGACAAGCTCGAGCTCCGGGTCAAAGGACCGAATGTCACCCCGGGCTACTTCGGCCAACCCGAGCTGGCGCGGGAAGCGTTCGACGATGAGGGCTTCTACCGCTCCGGTGACGCGGGCAAGCTCATCGACGAGAACGACCCCAACAATGGCCTGCTATTCGACGGGCGGATCGCCGAGAACTTCAAGCTGCTAACCGGCACGTGGGTGTTCGCCGGGCCACTCAAGATGAGGCTCCTGAGCGCCGCCGCCGTATTGAGCGATGCGGTCGTGTGCGGCCGTGACAGCGACTACGTGGCCGCGCTCGCTTGGGTCAACCAGGCGGAGGCTCGCAAGGTGCTCAACGCTGACGACGATATCCCCCTCGACCACCCGGACCTCCGCGACCACCTGGCCCAGGCGCTCGCCTCGCTCAACGCCGGCGCGGGGTCCGCGGCCCGGATCGAGCGACTGCTGCTGCTCGCCGAGCCCCCCAGTCTCGACGCCGGGGAGATCACCGACAAGGGCTACGTCAACCAGCGCGCGTGTCAGGAGCGGCGCGCCGACGATGTTCGGCGGCTCTACTCCGCAGAGCCGGAGGCGGACATCATCACGCCGAGGTCGGGGTAGCGTGACGACCGCCCTTCGAGCGGCGGCGTGAGATCGAGGATGTCGGCGGGGCGGTAAGGAGGCCACCCGGCGCAGCCCTCAAAGCTGCCGCGAGGACCAGAGGATCGCCGAGAGGACCACGCTGACGACCGCCACAACGAGTCCCGTGATCCAGCCCTGCACCTTGCTCGAGACGAGGATCGCTCCCAGCAGGACGCCGATGCCGACAATGCCGCAAGTGGCAATAAGGCGGACGAGTATGCGTTCGAGGCCGAGGCGCCGGCGCTGGCGTCCGGGAAGCATGTTGCCGGCGCGGCGGGTTGCTCCCTCCCGCTGACCGGTGGTCGGAGGGTGCTGGCGAGCGGGCGACCCGCGGGTACCTGGGCGCTCCGCCGGCGCCTGGCCGGTTCCTGTAGATCCTCTTCCGGTGCTCACAACTGGGTTCTGCCCTATCCAGCTGATCGGAAACGAGGCTGGTCGGCCGGAAGACGCCGGTCGAACTTCCCTCGTGGGCCAACTTGACCGGGGCGGACCGCTTGCCCTCTCCGCCACGACACGAACCACGCGAACTCGCCGTCCCAGCGACCATAAGGAGCGATCGCGTCGGCCATGCGCTCACCCGGACCCGACGCCTCGATCTGGAAGATGCGGAAGTTCTCGAGGTCCTCCAAGCGCACCGTCGGTGGTTGCGCGGCGAGGTCGATGTCGAAATACATGGCGCTCCTGTCGATCGTTGCCTGCGGCGAGCGGGCACGCGGGGCGCGCTGCCCGGGCCAGCGGCGTTCACCTCCCGATGAAGCTGGGATCTGCAAACGCCGGGTTGGGGTAGGTGTAGAAGCCTTTGCCGGTCTTTAGGCCGAGTTCTCCGCGGTCGACGTAGGCTTTGAGGAACTTCGCGTTGCGGCGCAGTTGGCGCACGAAGAACAGCCGGCGCGCCCAGTAGTCGGTGATCTTCCAGGCGGTGTCGAGCCCCACGGCGTCGAGCGCGCCAAACGGTCCTAACGGAGACTTGGTCACGCCCATCCAGGCTCGGTCGATGTCTTCGATCGAGGCCACGCCGCGCTCGGCCATGGTGATCGCCTCGCGGTTCACCGCCGTGTACATGGCGTTGAACACGTACCCGTGGTGTTCTCGGTGCAGCTCGATCGGGATCTGCCCGATGCGACGCGCAAACTCGAGCACGAGCTCGGTCACCTCCGGCCTGGTGTCCTTATGGGGCATCACGTCGGCAACGTTGTTGACCCACGCCGGCAGGTGAAAGTGAAGCGCGATCAGGCGATCGGGGCGTCCCGTGGCCTTGGCGAACTGGGAGGGCAAGAGAGTCGAAGTGTTGGTCATGAAGATCGTCCGCGGCGGGCACAGCGCGTGGAAGTCGGCGAACACCTGTCCCTTGAGCTTGGGGTCCTCCGGAACGGCCTCGCTGATCAGGTCGGCGTCCGCCGCGGCCACGGACCGCTCCGAGGTCGTGGTGATCCTCGCCCGAGCCGCATCGCGCACCTCGGCGGAGATGACCCCGTCTGCGACGAGCTGCTCCGCGTAGGCGTCAAGGCGCTGCTGCGCGGACTCGAGCGCCGCCGGCGCGACGTCATGCAGCACGACGTCATAGCCGTGCCCGGCGCACTGAAACCCGATCTGCTGACCCATCGTCCCGGAGCCCACGACCAGCACCCGCTTTACGTCATCTATCCGCATCGCACGTTCATCCTTTCCGCCCCACACCGAGTCATAGCATCACGCGCGCGAACGGGGGTTCAGCCCGTTCGTCCCCACGCGGATCGCGCGATGGCGCCCATCGAGTATTTCAAGCGATGTACTCCGGTGATCAGCGGGTCGAAGTGAATGCGGCTGCGGCGCAGCGGCCGGCCGTCGAGCGTGGCGTCCTCGATGTAGGGGCGGGCCGGCGAGCTTCCGGGAGCGTCGATCACCAGCCGCCCGCACGGAAGGGTGACGATCACGCGGGCGAACAGGGGCGCGTTGATCGCCAATGGATCGGTGCCGGGGACCGCCGGGTACAGCCCAATGGTGCTCGTCGCGATGGTCAAAGCGCGCGAGGTACCGCGGGTTGACGTCACCCTAACCCGCCACCGCCGGTGAGCTTCTCACCGCGGCGGTCGTCGGCAGGATCGGCACGTCTCCGAACCCCGGCAGCCCGCTCCGCTGAAATGGGTCAGCGAGAACCCGCGCAGCAGTCGAACGCGATACGAGTAACCCCGGCGAAGTTGTCGGCACCGGGCTCCGTATCCGGGCTGAACTGCACCATCCCGAACGGGAGCACTGCGCCGGGAAACGTCGCACCCGCGCCGCCACCGGTGCCAAAATCGGGGCCCCGCTGCTCGTTCCCACGAACGGATCGACCGAGCGAAGCACGTCCGGGGCGTTGGCGTGAGCGGGGACGACCAGCACGCAATAAACCGCGATCGCCGCCACCAACGATCTCGCCGCCACCAACGCTCTCGAGAGGCGGAGTATCGCGGTGAACCTACAGGTAGTGCGCCGCCCGCTGCCATCATCCCGACCATGACCAGCCGCTCGGAAGCGCGGTCGCGGGGCGCTCGGTGCCGCACAGCGATCGCGGCACTGCTGGTGTGCGCGACCGTCTCGCTTCAGGCGACGAGTGCGGGGGCCGCCGTCCAGATCGGCCCGCGGACCGCGAGCGTGAGTACCAGCGAGGGCACGGCGATCGTGTACCGCTCGCCGTTCCGGATCGTCTTCGCCGATCCGCGCGGGCGAGTGGTGCTCCGGGAGGCACGAGGCGAGCGCGGGACCCTCGCGATCGCGCCGCCCCCGCCGGCGTTGGTCTCCGGCTACGGCCCGCCGATGCAGCAGACGCTCTACGCGCCGCTCGAGTTCACCGTCGGCAGCGAGCGGGATGTTGCCCGCGACAGCGGGACCTGGGCGGGCGATCTGCTGGCGAGCGATCGCACCGGCACGGTGTTCAGCGCTCGACGCGTGCGCTCGATCGGCCGCGCCGGCTCGGGCCTCAGGCTCGTGGTTTCGACCACCGACCCGTCCGGGCGCACCATAATCGTCACGATCTCCCCCTCGACCGGCGGCGCGCTGCGTGTCACGGCCCGCCCGCTCCCGGTCACCGGCGTCGCCGGAATCGGCGACAGCTTCGTCTCCCTGCCCGGCGAGGCCTTCTACGGATTCGGGGGCCGCCACCTCGGCCTCGATCAGCGCGGCGCCTCGTTTTTCAACTGGACCGCGGAGGAGAACGTCAACGCCACCGATTTCGGCGTCCCCGGATCGTCCGCCGGCACGCTGCTCTACCCCAACGGGCCGCAGGCCGCGTATTACCCCCAGGCGTCATTCGTCTCCTCGAGCGGCTACGGGTTCCTGCTGGACTCCTTCGCCCTCGCCCGCTTTCGCCTCGACGACCACCGCCAAGCGTGGCAGGCCGATCTAACCGGGTCCAACCTGGCATACGTCGTCGCGCCGGGTTCCGGCCCGCGCGCGGTCTCGACCGTGACGTCGATCACCGGCCGCCAGCCCCTGCCCCCGGGCTGGGCGCTCGGCCCGACGCTGGACCGCGAGGCCCAGCTCGGAGAACCTCCGGCGGCCTATCTCGCCCAGATCCGGACGGACCTGACCGATATCCGCCGCTACCGGCTGCCGCTGAAGGCCTACCGGATCGAGGGATGGGCGACGCTCAGCGAAACGGACCTGCGCAGCGTGATCGCGCGGCTGCACCGCATGGGGATCCACGCGCTGGTGTATTTCAGGCCGTTCGCCTCCCAGGACGCCGCGGCGACCGAGGCGCCGGGCACCTACCAGTACGCCGTCCGACACCGGCTCGTCGCCCGCACCAGCGCCGGCGCGGCGTACGTGTTCGGCGACTCCTTCGGGGGCCACGCGGTATTGCTCGACTTCACCAATCCCGCGACCGTCAGGTGGTGGGGCGAGCGCATCCGGCGCGCGCTAGACCTCGGAGCCGACGGGTTCATGCAGGACTTCGGCGAGGAGGTGCTGCCGGGCATGCGCTTCCACGACGGCGAGACCGGCGTTCAGATGCACAACCGCTACCCGGTCCTGTACGCCCGCGCGACCCGCGAGATCCTCGAGTGGTACAGCCGCGCTCACCCCCACCGGCGCCTGTTCTTCTACACGCGCGCGGGATACACCGGCGACCCCGGCTCGGCCGCGTACGAGAACGGGAACTTCGCCGGCGATGAGACCACCGACTGGACGCGCTCTTCCGGCCTGGCCTCCGTGATCCCCGACATGCTGGGCCGGGCCATCGGCGGCGCCTACGGCTACAGCACCGACATCGGCGGGTACTTCGACCTGTTCACCCCGCACGCCACCACGAAGGAGCTGCTTCTGCGCTGGGCCGAACTCGCCGTCTTCACCCCCTTCTTTCGTCTGCACGGCTCGCTGCTCGCGGGCACCCACGTCCCCTGGCGCTACGACGACCAGACCGTCCGCATTTACAACCGGCTGGCCCGGCTGCACCAACGTGCGGTGCCGCTGATCCTTCGCCTTTGGCGCGAGGCGGATCGCACCGGCATCCCTCCGACCCGCCCGCTGTGGCTCGCCTACCCACACGACCCGCAGGCGACCCGGCAGGATCAGGAATGGCTGCTCGGCCCCAACCTCCTCGTGGCCCCGGTAATCACCCAAGGCGCCGGCGGACGCACCGTCTACTTCCCGGCCGGGTGCTGGCACTCGCCCGTCAGCGGGCGAACCATCCGTGGCCCGCGGAGCACCTGGGTCCGCGCGCCGCTGGCCGATTTGCCGTACTTCTCCCGGTGCGGAACCCGGGCGTCATGATGCGCTCGTCCGCTCGTCCGCTCGTCCGCTCGTCTTCACCGCCACCAGCCATGCCCGCACTCATTCCGCCGCCTCTAGGTACCACGTCGCGATCTCGTCGCTGGTCGCCCGCCACACGTCCCGACGAGCGGCGATGTGCTCGAGCGCCCGCGCGAAGGGCTTCGTCCGGAACGGCTGGCCGACCAGGAACGGATGGATGCCGATGCCCATCACCCTCGTGCTCGTCGCCGACTCTTCGTAGAGCACGTCGAACTGGTCGATCACCGACTGAGCAAACTGCTCCCCCGTCTGGTGGTGCAGGAGAAACGCCGGGATATCGTTGACCTCGCTGCTGTAAGGGACGGAAATCAGGCGGCCCGAGGACGGCTTCATGTCATACGGCTGGTCGTCGTTGGCCCAGTCGAGCGTGTAGTCGAAACCCAGCTCGGCCAGCAGGTCGACCGTGTTGGCCGTCGAGGTGAGCGCCGGGCCAAGCCAGCCGCGCGGTCGGATCCCGGTGGCGGCCACGAACGAGCTGACGATCTCGGTGAGCAATTCCCGTTCCTCCCCGCACTCCATACCGGCGTGCCAGCGCGAGTTGTTTTGACCATGACCCACCCAGGCCCAGCCGCGCTCGCGCCCGGCGGCCACGATCTCCGGGTAGTGCTCAAACACATCGGCGTTGATGATTGCGCTGGCCCGGATCCCATAGCGGTCCAGGAGCTCCATCAAGCGCCACACGCCGACGCGCGGACCGTAGTCACGCCAGCCGTAGTTCAAAGGGTCTGGGACGAGGTCGGCGGTGAACTCGGCCAGGCTGAGCGCGGGCTGACCGTAGGCGTAGTGCTCGATGTTCAACCCGACCCAGACTGCGAGCCGCTTGCCGTCCGGGAGTTGCAGCCTCGGCCGGGCGACGATCGGCGTGTATTCGTAGAAGGGAACCTGCATCTCCACCTCCTCCGCGAGCGTCGGCGATCAGGGGACGCCGCCGCCGACGGCTTCGATCAGTCGACCACGATCTCCAGCAGCTCGTCGCTGTTGTCCTCGAACATCAGGTAGTGGGCGTTGCCGTGAATGCCACGGTCGGGCAGCCACTCGAGCGCCGCTTCTGGCAAACGCGTTCCTGAGATAGCCGAGAGGACTACGCCCGAGGTGGCTCCCGATTAATGGCTACAGTAGACTGAATGGCCGCGGCCTGCGGCGAGAGGTTACGTCGGGACATCGAAAGTGTCCGATATGCTGTTGACAGATGCCACTAGCTGAACTGCCATCGCTAGGAGATCGGCACACTGCGTCCGACCATGTCGCCGATGCGCTGCGCCAAGCGATCGTTACCGGCCAGTTCGAGGATGGCGAAGAGCTCAATCAGGTCGAGCTGGCCCAGCACTTCAATGTCTCACGAGTCCCGATCCGGGAGGCGCTGCGACGCCTGCAGGCTGAGGGGCTTGTCAGTGCCGAGGCGCACCGCCGCGCCACCGTCATCGGCCTGAACCGGGAGCGGGTGGGCGAGATCTTCGCCATCCGCGCACTCCTCGAGTCGTTCATGTTCGAGCGTGGCGCGGAGCGTCTGAGCAGCGATGATCTGAAGGCGCTCAACGAGCTGTGCGACGTAATGGATCGGACCGCGAATCATTCGGAGTGGTTGGAGCTGAACCACCGCTTTCACCATCAGCTTCTGGCCCCCGGCGGATCGCCTGTCGCGATGGCGATCGTGGAACGGCTCACCGGGCAGGTGGAGCGCTACCTGCGGCGGTCCGAGCGTGTGCAACGCGTCGAGGAGGCCGGTCGTGAACATCGCCAGATACTCCGTGCGCTCAAGCGCGGCGATGTTGACCGGGCTCAGGAAATCCTCTCGCGGCACATTCTCACGACGTACAAGCGAGTAAGCGAGTCGCTGCCGCGCGCCGCGCCGTCCGAGAGCGGCAACGGAGCCTTCTGATCCCGCAAAACCTCCGGCCGCCGGAAAGCCAAGAGGATTCTGTATCTCGAAGGGATGTTCGGAACCGGATCGGTTGCGCTTCCGACCCGAGATGAATGCAGTCGGCAGATGTCCGAGGACCCGGGCGTAGCCTGCGGCAGCGCCGCCATCCGGGCGGGACGGGACAAGCTAAACCCCGGGGGGCGTCAACGACAACCG
>CAWEFU010000018.1:0-30772 GCA_963808325.1 uncultured Solirubrobacterales bacterium | reverse complement strand
GGACCAGGAGACAACCCGGCGGATGCCCCGCGTCGCAAGCCCGACTATTGCCTCAACATCGGTATAACATGGCCCGGGCTGGTGGCGCTGGAGATGGAGGAACGCCTCTCGACGCTGTCTTTCAGGTCATTTGTTGCGTTCATCGAAGGCGCCGCTCAACGCGCGGAGTCGGTCGGAGAAACTGGACCAAGCTCGCCCCAGAGCTGGGTCGGCGGTTTTGGAAAAGGGGACGATCACGTCCTGGTGACGCTGCACGCCATCAGTCCGGAGGCGATGACGGGCTACAGCGACAGGTTGTGTGCCTGGTTTGCCGAAGGCAATGCCTTTCGAGAAATCTGGCGCCAGGACGGTATGGCGTTAATGGAGATGCAAAATGGCCAACCCGTGCCTACTGCCAAAATTCACTTCGGATATACCGACGGAATCACGATGCCCATGATTCGCGGCGGCCCGGAACAATATCGCCCCGATCATCAGCGGCCCTGCGAGCCATGGCTGTTCGTCTTGCGGGAAGACGCTGCGAACTACGACGTACCGGAGCCGCAGAAGACCTTGGTCTGAACGGCAGTTTTGCAGTTTTCAAGAAGGTCGAGACTGACGTCGTGGGCTTTGAAGACTTCTTGCAGTCGAACAAAGACAAGATGGATCCCGAACTGTTGGCAGCAAAGATGTGCGGGCGATGGCGCAACGGGGTTCCTCTCGAATTGTCACCGGACACGGATAGCCCTGCGGGAGGTATTTCGCCCGAACAGTTGAACGATTTCGGATATGTAGATGCCGATGGTTGGGGAGATCCGAGGGGGATCCGCTGTCCCGTCGGCGCGCACATACGCCGCGTCAACCCGCGAGGTCAACCGGTCGCGGGCCGGGGGCTACCCGGCGGCAGCAACAATTCCCACCGGCTGATTCGTCGCGGTCTGCCGTACGGGCCGACCTATGATCGAACGAAGCCCTACGATGGCATCGAGCGCGGGATGCTCTTTCATTTCATCAACTCGAGCATCGAAAATCAATATGAGTTCGTGCTGCGGCAGTGGGTCAATGACAGTGAATTTGCGGGGGCCGTCAGGCTTCACCCAAAGTCGAAAGATCCACTGATTGGCACCCAAAATCCAGCAGAGAGCATTTTCGTCATACCGCAGGCCAATGGAGGTCCGCCGGTCGAGGTTACGGGTCTCTCGACCTTCGTTACGACCAAAGCCGCTGCGTACCTGTTTCTGCCGAGCATCACGGCTATCAAATTCATCGCCAGCTTGCGAGAAGGACCGTAATCCGTCGCCGAGTACGGGAGCTTTCATGCAGAACACTGGGCATCGGTCAAATTCTCCGCGTTGGACCCGAAGGGAGAGTCGTGATGGCTGAGACACCGACCGACGTGCTGGTTGCCGGCTACCAGGAGATCCAAGAAGCGACGAAGGACTTCGAGTCGCTCGTCGCGCTGGTCAGGGAGAAGCGGGTCTCGATCGAGGGTGTGATTCTGGTGACGCACGCCGAGGACGGGAGTGTCGCGGTGCGCCAGACGGGGGACAACCTGGGTCGCAAGGGGTTGGGGTGGGGCGGCGGGGTCGGGCTCGCGGTTGGCCTGTTCGCGCCGCCGCTGCTGGCGTCGGCCGCCGTCGGGGCGGTCGTGGGCGGGATGATCGGCAAGTTCGTGGACCACCGGGTCGAGCATGACATCCACAACAAGATCGGCGAGAACCTGCCGCCGGGATCGGCGGGGATCATCGCGGTGTTCGATGACGAGCAGCGGCTTGGCGTTGAGCAGGCGCTTCCGGGCGCGCTGCTCCGGTCGGTTGTCCAGGGCGACAAGCACGGCACCGCCGCTCTGAAGGAGTCGCTTGCCGAGGCGATGGGGAAGTTCAGTCCGGATCGCACGGTGCTGCCGATCCCCGATCCGAACTTTGGGGGCACGGTCGGGCGCACATTCGACACATCTGTCGCCGACTGGACGATCAACATGACGCCGTCGCCGCCGGAGGGCGCGCCGAACGTCCTGCTCGTGTTGATCGACGATGCGGGTTTCGGCAACCCGTCGACGTTCGGCGGCCCTGTGTCGACCCCGAGCATGACGCGGGTCGCCGAACAGGGCCTTACATATAACCGTTTCCACGTCACCGCGGTCTGCTCGCCCACCCGGGCCGCGCTGCTGACCGGGCGAAACCACCACACGGTGGGGTTCGGGTCGATCGGCGAGCTGCCGGGCCCGTTCCCGGGCTACGCGGCCTCGGTTCCGAAGGATTGCGCGCCGTTTGTCCGCGCGCTCCAGGGCAACGGCTACAGCACCGCCGGTTTCGGCAAGTGGCACCTGACCCCGGATCACGTTCAAGGGGCAGCCGGGCCGTTTGACCGCTGGCCGAACGCGTGGGGATTTGATCATTTCTGGGGGTTCCTCGGCGGGGAGGCGGGTCAATACGACCCGGTGATCACGCAGGACAACACCACGCTCGGGGTCCCTCACGGAGAGGACGGGAGGGAGTATTACCTGCCCGACGATCTGACCGACCAGGCCGCCAGGTGGCTGCACGCGGTCCGGGCGCAGGATCAGACGAAGCCTTGGTTCATCTACTACTCGACCGGTTGCGCGCACGCCCCGCATCACGTGGCGATGGAGTGGAACGAGAAGTACCGCGGCAAGTTCGACCAGGGGTGGGACGCGCTGCGCGAGGAGACGTTCGAGCGGCAGAAGACACTCGGCGTGATCCCGCCCGACGCGGTACTCACCCCGAGACCGGACGCGCTCCCGGCGTGGAACTCGCTCTCGGAGGGCGAGAGGCGACTCTACGCCCGCCAGATGGAGGTGTACGCCGGCTACCAGGAGAACTGCGACTGGAACGTGGGACGGCTGCTCGACGCGGTGGCGGAGATGGGCGAGCTGGACAACACGCTCGTGATCTACATCTTCGGCGACAATGGCGCTAGCCTGGAGGGAACGATCACCGGCTCGTTCAACGAGCTGACGATGCAGAACGGGATCGCCCTCACCGCCGAGCAGCAGCTCTCGCTGATCGGCCAGTACGGCGGGCTCGACGCCTGGGGCACCGACGCGTTCGCGCCGCACTACGCCAGCGCCTGGGCGTGGGCGGGCAACGCCCCCTTCCAGTGGGGCAAGCAGGTCGCCTCGCACCTGGGCGGCACGCGCAACGGCATGGTCGTCTCCTGGCCGCAGCGGATCGAGGACGCCGGTTCCTTGCGTTCGCAGTTCACCCACTGCATCGACATCGGGCCGACGATTCTCGAAGCGGCCGGCGTCCCCGAGCCCAAGGTGATGGACGGGACCCCACAGAAGCCGATGGAGGGGACGAGCTTCCTGTACAGCTTCGACGATCCGGGCGCGGCCGAGCGCCACACCGTGCAGTACTTCGAGACGGTCGGCAACCGCGCGATCTACAAGGACGGCTGGTGGGCCGCCTGCAAGCTCGACCGCATCCCCTGGGACCTATCGCCACCGACCATGGCGAAGTTCGCACCCGGAACCTACGACCCCGAGCAGGACACCTGGGAGCTGTACTACCTCCCCGACGACTTCACCCAGGCCAACGACCTCGCCGAGAAGCACCCGGAGAAGCTCGCCGAGCTAAAGGAGCTCTTCTGGGAGGAGGCCGAAAAGCACAACGTGTTGCCGCTGCTGGCCGCGTTCTCGGTCTTCTTCGGGATCCTGCCACCGATGCCGACCAACACGACATACACCTTCTACGGCGACGTGCAGAACATCGCTTCCGGGATGATCCCCCGCGTCTACGGGCGCTCGTACGCGATCGAGGCCGAGCTCTCAGTGCCCGAGCAGGGCGCCGAGGGCGTGATCGTCGCCGAGGCAGACGAGATGGGCGGCTTCTCGCTCTGGGTCGACGACACGGGGCTGCTGCACCACAGCTACTCGATGATGGGCGTCGAGCAGTACAAGCACGTCTCGACCGAGCCGATCCCGACCGGGGACGTCACCATCCGCATGCAGTTCGACGCCGACACGCAGGAACCCTCGGCCGGCGGAACTGTCTCCCTGTACGCGAACAACGCGAAGATCGGCGAAGGACGGATGGAGAGGACGGTGGCCGTTCGCTTCTCCGGCTACAGCGGCATGGACGTCGGCCGCGACAACGGCCTGGTCGTCGACCGCGCGTACGCAGCCAAGGCTCCCTACGCCTTCACCGGCACCGTCAACAAAGTCGTCTTCGACCTCAAGCCGGCGGCCAGGCACGATGACGAGAAAGCCCTGCACGAGGCCGCCACCCACGGCGCGGCGGCGCACGGCATCAGCGCCTAACCGGCCTGCTCCCGGCGATGACATATCGATCGAGTCCGTAGGTAGATAGCTGAGACGAAAGTGACCGAGCCGCGAACCTCTCCATCCAACAAGGTCGTGCGTCGCGAGGCTCAGGTCGTCGAGGACGAATCGGTAGATCGCTCTGGGAAGGTCCCGCTGACGGCGCGCTTGCTGCTCCATGACTCGCTGACCGCGCGCAGGGCGGCGGCGATCATCGCCGCGTTTACGGTGGTGATCACGGTGGCGGGCGGGTTCTTAGAGAGGTTCCTCGACCATCAGGAGTATCCGACGATCGGGCGGGGGCTGTGGTTTGCGCTGCAGACGGTCACCACCGTGGGGTACGGGGACGTCACGCCGAAGCAGGCCGTCGGCCGGTTCATCGCCACGGTCGTGATGCTGACCGGGATCGGTTTCCTCGCCGTGGTCACCGCATCGGTCACCGCTTCGCTGGTGGAGAGCAGCCGGCGGCGCTTCACCGCCCAGTCCGAAGAGGACGCTACGCGTCAGTTCAGCGAGATCACTGACCGATTGGCCAGGATCGAAGCGGCACTCGAGCAGCAGGCACCTGGGAGGTCACCGGATGCCGCCCGCTGACGAGCCCGGCCCGATCACACCCGGGACGAGCGACGGGCCGCCCGACTCGGCGCCGGCGGTCGCGCCGGCCCGGCGGAGCCGCATCCGACGAATGTTCTCCGGGTCGCGTGACCTCTGGAGGGTCGTCTATCGCGACCCCGAGCACGTCGCCGAGCGACTCACCCTTTACATGGCCGATCGCCTCGGCGATCCGTCGCGCGAATGGGCTCGGTCGGTGCGCAGCGCTCGCCCCGATACCCCGGCGGCAAAGATCGCCGACGAGCTGCGCACGCAATCGGCGCACGTCGCGCGGATCGACGGGGCAATCTCGGGGACCCCGTTCTTTATCGCGCTCGTGCCCGGCTACCTCACGTATCTGTTGCAGGAGATGCGCATGACGCTGCGAACCGCTGCGCTCTACGGCCGCAACCCGCGGGACTTGCGCACCTCGGCGGAGATGCTCGCGCTGCGCGGGGTGCACCCAGGTTTGGAGGCCGCCGAGGCCGCGCTCAACTCCGTCCGCGATAAGGGGCCCCCCGACCGTCCGGCGCAGCGGCGATCGTGGCGCACATGGGTTTACAGCGTCTACCTCCTGCTCATCTTCGGCGGCTTCATGTCTCCATCCGTCGCCAACGAAGACAGAGGTACGCGTGGCAAGGTCAGGGCGGTGTTCGGTGTCCTGTTGGGCGTGGGGATCTGGGTGACGACCTGGGTGCTCCCCCTCACCTTCATGATCGTGATGGCCTGGGGCTGCGAGACGCACGCGCGCCAGCTCGGCCGAAGAACGCTCCTCTACTACGACGGCGAGGCCGACAACGTCCTGGAAGCGATCAAGATCGCGGATCGGCGAAGCGACCGCGGTCATGACAAACGGGCGATCGCCAGGGCCGTTGCCCTGGTCCTCTCCGTCGCCATCCCGATCGCGTTCATCGCCTACGTCAATCATGTTCGCCACACCGTCGGCTTCAACTGGCTCGGTGCGCTCGGTGCGCTCGCCGCGCTCTCGCTTGTGATCGCCACCGCCGTTATCGCCAGCCGAAAGTAGACGGGCCGGGGCCGGTGGCACGCTCGCAAGCCAACAGCGGCGCCGTTGGTCGCGCCACTTTGAACGAGCCTTCTCCGGCGCCGTCCGAGGATCGCCGTCCGGCCCCTCTCTTCGCCCGAGTCCGCTCGCTCATGCGAGCGATCGAGGAGAACGACGAGGCCAAGGTCGAGGAGGCGATCCTCCGGCTGAGCCGCTCGCGCCGCGTGTTCGCTCCGCTCGCATTCGCGATCAGCGCGTTCGTGATGTTGTTCACCGGGCTCAGGCTGCTCGTGTCCAACTGGCGGCTCACACTGGTGCAGATCCTTCCCGCGATGTGGATCTGGCTGGCGATGTTCGACCTCAAGGCCCACGTGCTGCACGGGAAATCGTTCAACGTGCTGCGCGGCCCGATCCTCATCCCAATCGGGCTGGCCATCGTCGCGCTCACCGTGGCCAGCTACTTCCTCAATGCCGTGTTCGCGTTCGCGATCTCACAATCTGCCCGCGTCGAGATCCGGCCAGCCGTTTCGCGAGCACGCCGGCATTGGGTGCCGATCGTGCTATCCGGAGCCATAGCGGGCGCGCTGCTCGCGTTCTCAACCACCGTCGTGACGCGCTGGGGTCGGCCGTGGTTCACGCTTTCGCTGGGAATCATCGTCGGCGTGATGATGATCAGCTATGTGGCGGTGCCCGCGCGGCTGACCGGCGCGAACCGCAAGCAGTCAAGGCGCGACAAGCTGTCAACCAGCGTCATTGGGGGCGCTTTGAGCGCGACCGTATGCGCGCCGCCGTACATCCTCGGAAGGCTGGGGATCCTGATGCTCGGATCCAGTCTTTGGTTCATCCCCGGGATCTTTGTGCTCGCTCTGGGAGTCACGCTGCAAGCCGGCGCGACCGGGGCGGTCAGGGCGATCAAGATGAGCGCCACGCTCACCACAGCCGGCCGCCGCGGCGGCAGGCCGCCCGGAGCACTCGAGGACGGCTCGCGGGCACGATCGGCCCCCGGTCAGCTAGACGAGTCGCCAAGCGCGAATCAGGTGCCACTCGATTCGACATCGGATTTGCGCGCGGCAACGGTGATGAGGGAGGAGGGACCTCGACCCCCGACATGCTGATCATGCGCTCACATCAGCTCAGGGCCGCCGGAGACCCAACCGCGTCAAGAACCTGGATCGTCGTCAGCCCACCGAGCGTCATCCAAACAAGGCCTTCGAACGCTTGACGCGTCAGCACCGCGCGAGCATCGTCTTGCCATGGTCGACCGCGGCGTGGACGATCGTGTGGCGCGGCCCCGGTCGCCCTCGAGCATCTGAAGCGGGTGGGTGAAATCGTTTGACGCGCTGGTCCGCTCACTCGGGTGGGCGTCAATCACCCGGGTGATCGTTTATCGGAGTCGTTCACATCAAGGGCAAGTGGGGTGATTATGTGACGGTCAATTAACCGGAATGTGCGTCGAGATCCGCGCATCCTGACCTGGACAGCGGTTCTAGCGCGAACTCCGGATCGTCCCCATCTCAAGGAGGGCAACGTGGCTGTTCGATCAGCTCCCCCATCGCAGGTCCCGGCGGATTACGACGGCTACGCCGCAGACGACGAGCGCGGCTATGGCTGGGTCGCGTTTGCCGGCACGCTGTTGCTGATGCTCGGCACCTTGAACTTCATCGAGGGTCTCGCCGCGATCGGCAACTCGCATTTCTTCGTGAATAACACGCACTACATCCTCGGCAACCTGAACACGTGGGGCTGGATCGTCTTGTGCATCGGCGTGATCGAATGGTGTGTCGGAGTGGGCGTGTTCGTCAAGAACCAGTTCTCGCGGTGGGTCGGCGTGCTCGTCCTGGCGCTGAACTCGATCGCGCAGCTGTTGATGATCCCGGCGTACCCATTCTGGTCACTGTCGATCTTCACGCTTGACATTCTCGCGATCTACGGCCTCGTTGCCTACGGCAGCCGAATCTCGAGCGCAGACTGAGCGCGCGTCATCGGCATCGCCACCACCTGGAAGAGACGACGTGTTCTTCCGTTCGAGGAGACACGAGCCTGCTAGCGAGAACCCCGCGTCGCTGATATCAGCGACGCGGGGACCGACGAAGCGATGCTGCGAGATGCCCAGCCGCTCGTGGAGTGGCGGCGGTCGGCGCAGCGGGTCACGCGCGTGGAATGCCTGGCTTGCGGCGGAGACCCGCGATCGCGCCGTGCCGTATCGCGCGTTCGTGGCTGCCCTTGCCGGCGAGGAAAGCGCAGCCGTCGAGCTCGAGCTCATGATCGACCCCGCGGAGGCGCCCCACCGCGTCAATACGATCGACGGGCAGAAGAGCGGACTCGTCGCGCGGTGAGGTTAGAGTTAGAAGCTCGGGCATACCTCCGCTCGCCTCTCGACCCGATCGGCGGGGCCGGTGATTGGCGGGATCGAAGCTGCCCATTGTGGGCACGGTGGAACGGCGAGTTGGGGCAGCGATATACGCTCGGGGTCGAGGAGGAGCTAATGCTCCTTGACCCGACTGACTGGTCGCTGGCCCAGTCGAGCGACCGCGTCCTCAAGCAGCTCTCGGACGCGCTCTCGGCGCGCACATTCCCGGAGACACACGCGGCGGTGATCGAGCTCGCGACGGGCATCCACCCGGACCTGGATGGGGTCGTGGCACAGCTGGCCTCGCTGCGCAACCGGCTCGCGCATGAGTTGGGCGACATGGGATTGGTCGTCGCCGCCGCGGGCACCCATCCACTGACCGCCGGGGCGGAGACCGAGGTCTCGGGCGCGGCGCGCTACCGCGCTCTCGACGCCTCGCTGCGCATGCTCGCGCGGCGCGAGCCGACGATGGCGCTGCACGTGCACGTTGGCGTGCCGACGCGCGAGGACGCGATCCGGCTGCTGAATGGTCTGCGCCGCCACATTCCGGTTCTACTTGCGCTCTCGGCCAACTCTCCGTTCTGGCATGGACGCGACAGCGGGTTCGCGTCGGCCCGCACATTGATCTTCCAGGCATTCCCCCGTACGGGCCTGCCGCCGTTTTTCGCCGACTACGCCGACTACGTCGAGGTGGTCGACGCACTCATCGCTCCAGGGGCGATACCCGACCCGAGCTTCCTGTGGTGGGACGCGCGGCTTCAGCCGGCGCCCGGGACTGTCGAGGTGCGCGTGATGGACGCCCAGTCTCGGATCCGAGACGTCGCTTCGCTGGTGGGGTTGATCCAGTCGCTGGCCTGTCTCGAGCTCGAGGCAGAGCCCGCATCGGGGGTGCCGAGCGCTGCGGTTCTCGCCGAGAACCGCTTCCTGGCCGCGCGAGACGGGATGGACGCCCGGCTGATCGACCCAGAAGCCCGTCGCCTGATCCCGGCGCGCGAGATACTCGCCACCCTGCTCGACCAATTGCCGCCCGCTCGCGCTCGGGCTCGGGTACGCCGGTGCGCTCGACCGAGTGCCGCGCCTGGCGGCCGCAAACGGGGCCGAGCGACAGCACGCGCTCATAGCCGCCAAAGGACGTCTCGACTACCTAGTGATGACCCTCGCTGACCGGTTCGTCGCGCCGTCCTTGAGCACGGCCACCGAGTCGAGAAACGTTCACACATCTCATAACCCGACAGAAAGGAGCGGCAAATGTGCCGCTGGCTCGCATACTCCGGCTCGCCGATCCTCCTGAAGGAAGCGCTCTACGGGGGCGCACACTCGCTAGTCGACCAGAGCCTGCATTCGCGGCTCGGGGCCGAGACCACCAACGGTGACGGGTTCGGCGTCGGCTGGTATGGCGACCTCCCAACCCCGGGCGTCTTCCACAGCGTGGAGCCGGCCTGGAATGACTGCAATCTCCGAGAGCTCGCGGGCCACATCAGCTCACCGCTGTTCTTCACGCATATCCGGGCAGCGATCGGGAGCGCCGTGCAGCAGACCAACTGTCACCCCTTCCGTCACGACAGCTGGCTGTTCATGCACAACGGATACATCAACGAGTTCGCCACGATCAAGCGCGACCTCGTGCTCGCGGTCGACCCGTCGCTGTACCCCGAGATCCAAGGCCAGGCCGACACTGAGGTTCTGTTCTTCCTCGCGCTCACTCTCGGCCTCGAGGACGACCCGCCGGCCGCGGTCGCGCGAGCGATCGGGCTCATCGAAGCGGTCGCCGGCGACCACGGGGTCCCTCATCCGTTCCAGGGGACGGTCGCGACCACCGACGGCGAGAGCATCTGGGCGTTCCGGTACTCCAGCGAGAGAAAATCGCGCTCGCTCTACTACACGACCGACGTCCCAACGCTACGCAAGCGACATCCCGAGATGCAGCAACTCCACCAATTCTCAGACGGCGCGCGGCTGATCGTCTCCGAACCGCTCGGCGACGTGGCTGGCGTCTGGAATGAGGTACCCGAATCCACCTACGGCCACGTCGGCCCAGACCACGCCGAACTCCTGCCATTCCAACCCAAGGCACCGGCGAGCTCCGTACCGGTCATCGCGTGAGGAGACGCCGCTACCTTGCCACGGCACGAGGTTGGAAATTAGTCGCGTAGTCGGACGGTCAGGGCGATCAAGATGAGCCCGACCCTCACCACCGCCGGCCGCCGCGGCGGCAGGCCGCCCGGAGCACCCGAGGAGCGCTCTCCGTCATGATCGCCCCTTGGGGAGTGAGGCGAGCCGCCAAGGCCGCGGCCCAGGTGCCACTGGATTCGACATGGGTGGCCTCGAAAATGAAGCAGCGAACCTCGCCCTCCACGGCCGGCACCGGGAACGTCGGTGACGCAGATGGTCGTAGCGCCACAAGACGCACGATGCCGGCGCCCATCGCATTGCCGATCGCGCGCAATTCGCGCATCAGTGGTGCCTGTTGCGAGCGTCAGCGAGCGGATACCGGTGAAGCTGGCGCGACTCTCGCGACGAGCAGGGCGACGCGCCGACGCTACCGGACCGCCCGGCTCTCGGTGCTACACCGGCACGCTAGCCGAGCCCCGCGTGCGCACAACCGCGTCTAACCCGTAGCGAGGGGGGCCTTGGCTGGACCGCGGGGCGATCGCCACGCCGCCAGAGAGAGGGCGAGTACCACACCGCGAATGTGAGGCCAACGACGAGGGCGAACCATCCTTGCGGAGAGAACGCACCGGTTCCCGCCTTCACGGCGAGCCGACCGACGAGGCTGATCAGCGCCACCGGGACCCCAATCCAGGCGATCCACCGCGGCAGCACCGGGCGGCGGAGTGCGGCGGCGACGACGATCGCGATCCAAGCGCCGAACGCGAACCCCGAGGAGTTGTAGGCCAGCCAGCCGGCGTCCCAGAACCCGCGCGCCACAGCGGGATCGGTGGCCGGGCGGTACGCGACGACCATGAACAGCGCGGTGCCGGCACCGAAGCTCCCAGCATCGGCAACCACGCTCGCCAACGAGGCCATCGCGAGCCAGCCGTGCTCGCCCTCGCCGCGCCGGATGATGCGATAAAGGCCGGCGGCGAAGACGATGAGCACCGCCAGCGCCAAGGCGAACAACAGGTCGCTGGCGAGCAGACGGCGATTCCACCGAAGACCCCAGTGCCCTGTCGTCGCGATCAGACGCGTCCATTACACACCATCCTGTCGTTGTCGGATGACCGTCGCGCCAGCGATCCGAGAAGACCCCTGGTCGGTGCCGTCAGCGGGGAGAATGCGACTGTCCCGCCAACCGGGCTTGCAGAACCCCCCGCCTTCGCGCACCCGGATGCACGCTTGCCCGGTCATCGGGCCACCCCACGGAAATCGCCACGCCGGGTCTGTCCGCCGGGGGTGGCCGGGGCGCCGGCGGCGCCTGCCGTCTGCTGGGCGAGCGCCTCGACGTGTGGCTTCAGGCCCGAGTGCAGCACACGCTCGAGCAGCCAGGAGAGCACGATCGCCAGCGGGCGGCCGGTTCCCGGCGGTCTTGGCCGGAAGCGAATGTTCCTGGTGAGCTCGGTCTATCGCCCTCGCAGTCGGATGTCGCGCTGGTGGCAGACGAACGGGGATCCCTTCGTCACGCGGTATCGGTATGAGCTCGGTGGCTCGTAGGCCAGCACCTGTTCTGTGATGCCCGCGCCAGGAAGCTTCAGCAGCCGTTCGGACCCGCGACCATCTGGACCCGGTGCACCGTCGACCGTCCGGCGGACAGAGCCGAGACCGAACCACTTGGGCATGTTCTCGTGCTCTGCGATCGCATCCCACATGGTGTGCGCAGGCGCGGCGATCCCCACCGTCCGCTCGATCGCCTGCGTGCCTGTCCGCGGCCGCTTGCCGGCTGATCGCGGCGCGAATCTCCAGCGCTTGTCCGAGGCCGGGGAGATCCACGGCAACTCGACCGAGAACTGGTCCGGGTCGTTGATGTAGACGACGCCCGCGCCAGGCATGTGAAGCGGCCTGCAGTTCTCCCGCGCCCCAGCCGCCCGTGCGCGACGGTAGAGCCTGGCGTGATCGCGCCTGGTGCGAGCGCCGAAGGCAATGTTGAGAATGCATTGATCTGATCCGGTAGCCCGCTGGGCGCGGCCGCCCGACCGGATCGAGATATTGCACGAGCTCCACAAGGACGCCCCGGCACTGAACGCGCTGCGGCGCGCATGCGCCTCGGCGAGCCCCCATAGGCCTCGTGCTCAGGCGCTCGCAGCGTGGGATCAGAGCCTGCCAGACCGAGTCCGCGGAAGAAGGCTCCGGAGCGGGCGACGTCGGGGACCGAGAGTGTGACCGAGCGCACCGCGACGGGGCATGACGATCTGCTCGCGGCGAGTCCGGCGCCCGTGAGCGAGTCGTCCTCCATGATCTCGACGTACACCCCGTCGGGATTGCGCACGCACCCGCGACGCGCCCCGGTAGGCCCGATCGGGTCGCTGAGTGGTGAGCCCAGGCCCCCCAGCCGCGTCAGCGTCTGGTCGAAGTCCGCCACCCACACGCCGATCCGCGCGTACCCGATGTCGCAGGGCCTGAAATCGTGTGCCAGCCTAGCGAGGGGGCGCTCGAACTGGAACATCTCGAGCTGGAAGAACTCGTTGCGGTCCACCATCCACCAGCACGTCGAGGCAACACGGGGAAGGGCCTGCACCGCTGACGCCAGCAGACCGCGCATCAGCCGCCGCGAGCCACCCGCCGGCCAGAACCCCAGCCCCAACGCGAGACCACCGCTCGGTCGCTACCAGATCCACCACCGAGAACGCCACCTGGCTCAGCGGCGGGTCCGGACCACGCGCAGGGCGCGAGAGCGGCGCGATGGGCCCGCCAGCGGCGTTGCGCCCAGCGACCGGGTCGTCGCCGTTCACCGATATTCGGTCAGGTCGGGTGGGGCGATGCCGTGCTCGCGGCAGTAGGCGAGGTAGCGTTCGGTCGAGGTCAGGTGGTTCTCGCGGGCGATGATGCTCCCGTCTCGTCGAGGAACAAGAGCTCGCCAACGATGACGAAGAACACCTCGGCTTCCTCCTCGCCGCAGCTCTCGGGGGTGTGCGCCGACCCGACGGCCTCGTATACGGTGCCGCCCGCGCGCGAGACCCAGTCGTGCTCGAGGTAGCGCCAGGCGCCCTTGATCGTGTGTGCCATCACGATCCCGGTGTGGTAGGGGGTCGGAAGGCGCATGCCGACCGGGAACCGCATCGAGACGAGGATTTCCCCCTACACCGGGTTGATGTGGTGGTACTTTCCTTACATACAGCGGCCCGGACCGACCCGCGTTCGGGTCGTGGGCCGGTCCTGACACCCACTGAGCGTTGGTGCGCAACGGGGTTGTAACCCTGCTCGCGCTCCACGGGTCTCGTTAACGGGCGGTCGGCTCGACTTGGACCATCGCGGCGTTCTGGCGCTCGAGGTCCTTCGCCACGCCCGCCCGCCAGCCGTCCGCAAGCAACTGCGACATCGGGTCGGGGAAGATCTCCTCCTCACTCCGCTCCACGCCGTCCAGGGTGCCCCGCGCCACGTCCTCAGGCGGTGTCTTCGGGATGTCGAGGGCCCGCACCATGTCGGTATCGATCGGACCGGGCATGACGGCGTATACGCTCACGCCCCGGCCAGCGAGCAGCGCGCGCAGCGACTGAGTGACCGACAGCGAGGCTGCCTTGGAGACCGAATAGGCCGGGAGCACTGGCACCGCGGCCACCGCGCCGAGCGACACGACGTTGACTACGGCTCCGCGGCTGCGCGTCAGCGACGGCAGAAACGCCTGGGTGACGTCCAGCGTCCCGTACAGGTTGACCGCCAGGTGTTGCTCGAACGCGGAACGATCGCTCAAGTCATTGGGCACCGACACACCGGCGTTGTTGATCAGGATGTCGAGAGATTCGACTCTGTCGACAGCGTCCTGGATCTGCACCGGGTCGGTCACGTCCAATATCAAGGGCGTGACGCGCTCATCCGGGATGACCATCGGTTGGCGCGACGCGGCGTACACCCGCTTCGCGCCCCTCCTCAGGGCTTCGTTGACCAGCGCCCGGCCCAGGCCGCGACTGGCGCCGGTGACCAGCACCGTCTTGTCTACCATTGCCGACGACATCGTTGCGTCTCCTTGTTGGGGTTTGCGGTTTGGCACCCGGTCAAACGGCCGACGGCACGCAAACTCATCGCAAACGGACGATCCCGGCAACCGGACATGCGCGACCTCGAAGCAGTGGCTACTACCACGCATCCCTGATGGCCGCAACGGACGCGTTGTCTCGGTCCCGCGCAACCACGCGATGCTCCGCGGAGACGAATTACGCCAGGGCGAAACGAGCTCGACCGGTACATCCACAGCGGCGTACGTGCCTCGGTCGGCGCAGATCCCGACTGCGCAACCTGATCGACGTCCCAGATCGGCGAGCCATCGAAGCCGGTGCGCTTTCACCGCGCACCCCGGCTAGCTCCAAAATCAGGATCAGGCACCGCCGCAGAGAGAAACGGTCGAAGCCTGCCCTGAACGCCCACCCCAGGGAGATCACATTCCTTTTCCGCGTGACCGCAGCCACGTTTCGCTGAGCGTTTCGCGCTTAGACGTCGTCGCCTGACAGGCCGCGAGCTGCTCGTCGAGGCTGACCTCGTCGCCTTCGCTGCTCCTCTGCCGGCGGCGCGGTCAACAGACAGGGTCGGCGCTCCGACTTGCTTAGTTGCAGTCGTCGACGGGCGAGCGGCCGGTGATCGGAGGCCCGTATCCGGATCTGGCGAGCTCCGCGTCGGTTGGATCGGTAAGGCTGGTGAGCGTGGCCGAGAGCCTGAGCGGAGTTCAACGGGTCCGGGTCCGTCCTAGAAGCTTGGGGCGAGCTCCAAGGGCAGGAAGATTAGGTCGAGCGCAAGCGCCGGCTCGGTGCCGATGCGGGCGATGGCTCACGAGTCCGATGCACGCCGCCTAATGGGGACGATCGTTGCGCTCGGCCTGGCCGCCGCAGTCTACCCGCAGCTACTGGCGGTCGTGGTCGTGATCCTCACGCAACCCAGTCCAAGACCCTTGCTGTGGGCGTGCTATGTGGGCAGCTTGAGCGTGAGCGTGGGTTGCGCGGCGGCTGTGCTGGTCGCCTTCCGCGGCCGGGAGAGTGTGCTCGGCAGTACCTCTCACCGGCTCGGCGCCTCCGCATATCTGATCGTCGGGGTGATCGCCCTCGGCTTCGCCGTGCTGGTTGCCACGGGACGGGGCCGGGAGTTCCTCGGCGGCGATGTTCAACCGGTGCGCGTGGCCAGGCAGCGACGCCGGGGAGCACCGCGCTCGATGAAGCGCGCGAAGGGTCGAGCCGAAGAGGCGCTGAAAGGGGGCTCGCTTCCGGTCGCGGCGGTGGTTGGCGCGCTTCTCGGGGTTCCCGGACCGTTCGACCTGCTCGCGCTCGGCCATATGGCTCGAACCAATTACACGACCTTCACGGTGGTGGTGTTGATCGTGGTGTTCGTTGCCTTGAAGTTCTTGCGCATCGAGATTCCGATCGCAAGCTATGCGATCGATCCGGAAGGCACCGCGGCGGGGGTTGATCGCTTCTCTGCGTGGCTGAAGGCGAACAAGTTCGCCGTGGTTGCGGCGGTCGTCGCGGTGATCGGCCTCTTGCTGATCGCGAGGGGCATTTCACGGCTCGGCTGAGCGATCGCGTGCCAGCGCCCTCGGTGTGTGAGTGCAGGCCTGGCGATCTCGCAAGCTTCCGAGGGGCTAGTCGCGCACGCGGGATCCGACACGGCCACGGCCTCGGGCGGGTGGGCCATTAGCCCGCCTGCCCGTGCGCGCGGCTGTTCGCTGTGGCCGGGACGATGTGCCCTGGGTGCCTCGCAGTCGGGTGTTCGCTCGTGCCAGATCAGGCTAGGATCGGTCAGCCGTGAGGGCGGTGGGTCACTTGCGCGACTAGCCTGCAGAATTGCCGACAGTGCGGCGCTCGTGAAGCAGCCAGTGACGATTCGCGATCCTGATGACCCTCGATCCGGACCTCTCGGAGGTCCCACTCGATGACGAGACGAGTCGGGCGTGATCCAGAGCGGATCCGCCGCTCGCTCACGTTTTGGCTTCGTCCCGCATTCGTGCTACGGGTGCTGACGCGATTTCAGCGGGTTGTGGGGTTCGATCGCGCCGTGGCGCTCGCCTCCAGTGCGTTCACCGCGTTGATCCCCCTGGCGATCATCATTAGCGCGATCCTCCCGCACACGGACGCCAGGGACGCTGCGAACACGATCATCAACCGCTATGGACTGACCGGCGGCGGGGCTGACGCGGTCAGGAACTTGCTCTCGCCCTCGGGAGGGACCGGCACGGATGTGAGCGTGATCGGGGCGGTGCTCCTGGTGGTCGCGACGCTGAGTTTCTCCCGCGCCGTGCAGCGACTGTTCGAGCAGACCTGGGAGCTCAAGCCGCTCAGCGTTCGCAACACCGCCAACGACCTGATTTGGATCGCGGGCCTGGTCTGCTACGTTGCGTTCAGCTGGTGGGTGCACGACCTCTTCGACGACAGTCGAGTGCAGATCGCCTCCAACCTGGCGCTCTTGCCCCCGTCGGCGATCTTCCTGTTGTGGAGCGGACGCGTGCTCAGCGCGAGGCGGATCGAGCGCGGAGGCCTCACACCGTTCGCGATCCTGGGCTCGGTGCTGCTCGGGATCTACCTCATCGGTGCGGCGGTTTATGTGCCGCACCTGTTCAGCACCTCCGCATCCCGCTACGGGGTCATCGGCGCTGTGTTGGCGATGATCTCCACGCTGTTCGGAATGGCGGTCGTGCTTGTCGCGTCCGCCGCCGTTGGGCGGGAAGTGTTCGAGGAGCTCGGTCGTATCCGGCGCGGAGAGCGCCCCCCAGAGGACGAAGTCAAACGCGAATGGGACGCCCTCGTCCGCGAGCTGCGCTCGCACTGGGCGACGCTGCGCGGGCAGCTCAATCGGCGTCGCTAAAACGCGTCCGGACGATCGGGTGCTGCGATGACCGGTCCGGCAGACATCGCGATACGCGGGCGCCGCCCGTCCGGGCGCCGTCACCCTGGAGGTCGTTGTCCCGGGCATCGTCTAACCCACCGGCCGTTACGTTGCCTGCGGCTGGGCGGGCCGACGAGGATGACAGGGAGGCCTGCGGGGAGAGAATCTCACTGCGACCGATCCGAGCAGCAGTCCGAGGGCCTGAGCGCTTGCGTTGCCCATCAAGATCAGCGAAGCGTCGCTCTCCTCGGCGGGCCACGTTTATCCGCGAGGTCTTGCCCTCGCTACGAACCACAGGTCGGCGTCGGCGCTCAGCGTGATCACTCCCGAGCGGCGGGATGCGTGGCCAAGGCGAGTCGGGCAGCCGAATCCCCGCGTCGTAACCCGAGGGCGGCACCTGATAAATCCGTGATCAAACAAATCAGCGTGCTGCTCATCGAGGACCCGTCCGCAGCGATCGGGGCTCTTCACACCGCCGACCACTACTCGGCCTCGATCCCCCTCGAGAAGATGCTTGAGCGCCAGCCCCACCAGGTATGCGTCGTCGGCGAGCACGATCCGAATCGGAGCTCGGTCAGTCGACTGCCGACCGGTCGCAAGTGTCGTCATCGCCGACGAAGCCCCGACGGGCCATCGCACTCACGCGAACGCGAGCACCGTCCCTGGCAATTCCTGGCGCCCTGTCCTTACCGCCTCGGCGCGCATGAAATCATCACGCTCGTGAGCAGCGCGAGAGCAATGACGGTCGAGAGCGACTAGAACATGACCGAGCGCGCTCGTCGGGGCAGCGCACCGACGGTGGACGCCCTTACGTCCGAAGGGCCCATGGCGGCAGATCTGACGCTCTTGCGGCGATACGAGCCGGTCGTGCGATACACGCGAGGGGAGCTGTTCCTGCCGACCGACGTGAGCGCGTACGTCGCCCAATGCAGCCTCTGGACGGGCGTGCCCGGAGGCCAACAGACCCAGCTCGCGCGGGCGGGCGAGTTGACGCTAGAGCGTCTCTCGACCGAGGGTGTGGTTTATCGCGATCGGCCATTGTTCCTGCGGTTTGTGCAGGCACCGCTGGGTCGCAAGGAGTACTTGCGCTGGCGGCGGATGCCGCGCGAGCGGCTGCGCGCCACCGGACGGTTTACCACGACCGGAGTCTTCGGTCGCCTGATCGACGCCGCGTTACGCGCCTCGTTGCTGTTGCGGGGCAAGGTGCCGGCTGGTGTCGCCGCGGCCGCGGAAGCAACGTATCGTGAACAGTTGGATGCCGGCCGCTTCACGTACTACGGCCGCGTCGTCCGGGACGGCGGCTACGTCTGCCTGCAGTACTGGTTCTTCTACGCGATGAACGATTGGCGCTCGACGTTCGGCGGGATCAACGACCACGAAGCAGACTGGGAGATGGTCACGATCTACCTCGCCGAGCGCGACGACGAGCCAGCGCGGCCGGCATGGGTTGCATTCTCATCGCACGACTACCACGGCGACGACCTGCGCCGGCGCTGGGACGACCCGGAGCTCCAGCGCGAGGGCGACAGACCGGTCGTGTTCGCGGGCGCCGGCTCGCACTCGGGCGCCTTCATCGCCGGGGACTACGTGGTCACCGTTGATCCTCCGCAACTGCAAACCGTCATGAGATTTGTGCGCAAGCTGCAGCGGCTGCTGGCGCCCTGGCGTCACTACACCGGCAACGCGCCCGGCCTTGGGATTCCATTCGTCGACTACGCGCGCGGCGACGGCGTCGCCATCGGCTCGGGCCGCGAGCATGAATGGACCCCGGCGCTGATCGACGACGAGACCCCGTGGATCCGCGATTACCGTGGGCTCTGGGGGCTCGACACTCGCGACCGCTTCGGCGGCGAGCGAGCGCCCTCGGGCCCCCGCTACGAACGCGATGGGTCGGTACGCGTTTCATGGTCCAACCCTCTTGGGTGGGCCGGACTGCTCAAAATCCCTCCCACCGACCGTGACCTTGCCCAGGCGCTCGAGGAGCGTGTAACGGCGCTCGACAGTGAACTGAGCGGGCTCGACGCCACCATCGAAGCCGACCGCAAGGAGCTACGTGGCCTACGAGCGCAGGCCCGATCGCTGAACGCCCACGACTACGCCCGAGCCCTCGCGGAGAGCCGCCTGGCTGAGGTCGCGCAACGAGAGGCGGCCCTCAATCAGACCATCGCGGCGCGGACCGAACTGGCCGAGGAACGCCGTGCCCACCTCGCCACCCTCTCCCAGCCGATCCCGTCCGAGCCGCCGCAGGCGCACATCAGAAGGCTGCATAGCCCCCACCTCCAGGAACAGGAACGGCGCACCCGATTCCTCAAGCTATGGGCCGCCCTCAGCACCCCACTAGTGCTCGGCTCGATCATCGTCGTTCTCCTCGCGTCTCCCCTGGCTTGGGTTACCACGATCATCGTGCTCACCGTCGCGTTCGCGGGCGTAGAGGCGATCGCCCGGCGGCGGCTCGTCTCATTCGTGGCGAGCGTACTCCTCGCCGCCGCCGCGGTCGCTCTGATCGTCGTCCTGATCCTCCTCTTCCTCAAACACTGGCGCACCGCGATCTCGGTGCTCGTAGGCGCGGCCGCGCTGGCCCTTCTGTTCGGAAACCTCGAAGAACTGCGACGTGACTGAGCTGCCGCGGCGCTCGTGGCCGCCGAGTCGTCAGACGTCACGAGGTACAACAGCTCCCGGTCAGCCGCCGAGGGTACGCGCTTTCTGCAGGTCGATCTCGGCCTCGGCCACCACCCGAAGGTCCCTGAGCTCGCGGAGGTGCGTCCGCTGGGCGAGCATGCTCGCGGTATCCGGACGCTCCGCCCAGCGGGCTCAAGCTTCTCGTGAACCTCGCGGCCCGTCGGGCGGGCGGTATTTGGGATACAGGCCGGTCCCCGCGCACGCTCAACGGGGAACGTGTATCCACGGAGGTGGGAGAGCGCCGGCCATGGCCCGAAATGCACTGCATTCTTTTCGAGAATTGACACGGAGACGATTCCGCGGAGCCGCGTCCCACGCAAACGAAAACCCGCATTCGCAGGCTTCTTCAGTCAGCAGAGCCCTCTGTCGGACTCGAACCGACGACCCTGGCTCACCAAAAGGTGTCCATAGCGAGCCTCTGTTCGGACACCTTTTGGGGACGGCTTGGCCGCTCCGATTTGCCTCCGCTCGGGCCGTACTTGACCAGGTCGGCCTCGAAGGCTCGGCGCTGTCGCGGCCTGTGTAACGCCGTGCCACGGCGTGCATCATTGATCCCGTGTCCGACCATTACACGCTTCGTCTTCCCGCCGGAACGCGCACACGGCTAGCCCAGCACGCTCGTCGCGCCGGGCTGCCTGAGCGGGCGCTGGCCCAGCGATATCTCGAAGAGGGATTGCGGCACGGTGCACGTCCGCTGATCCAGTTCTTAGATGGACCTAGCGGCCGCCGTGCGAGCCTGGTCGGCTCGAGCCTCGACGTCTGGGAGGTGATCGCCACCGTCCGCGACAACGACGGATCGCTCGAGGAAGCCGCTGCCTACCTGCAGATTCCGGCTCGGACTCGTACAAGCCGCAGTCGCGTACGACGGCGAGTACCGCGACGAGATTGACGCCGAGATCGAGTTCAACGAGGCCGAGTATCAGCGCGGCTTCGAGGCGACCGCCGCCGGCCAGCTCGCGCTGCGCGAGTGAAGGCGTTCCTGGATTGAGCAGCTCTCGCCGCGCCTCGCGGAATTGCTCCGTGAACGCGGCCACGATGTCCAGACCGTTGCCGAGCGGCGCGACCTTGCTGGACGAAGCGACCGGGTCATTCTCGGAGTCCCTGCGGCCGAGGAACGGGCTGTGATCACGAACAACGTAAAAGGACTTCCGGCCGCTCGCTGCGGAACGCCTTGCGCGCGGCGAGTCTCATGCTGGATTGATCCTGCCCCCACCGGCCCGGACGCGCAGGCAAGATGCCGTCGAGATGCTCGCCAATGCGACCGAACAGATCCTTCGTGAGCATCCCGACGGCCTATCCGCCACCGAGAGGTGGATCCCGCCGGCGCTGAGCTCCTGAGGCAAGCGGCGGCGGATTACACCGCCGCAGGATCGGGCGCGTTACTCGGCCTCGTCGCCCGGCCCGAGGGCGGCCGGAAGCGCGCCGCCGAACTCGGCGACTATCCGCCACCGGCGCATCGACCGGCGCCGCGGCGCTCTGCGACCTCGCGCACGTACACAGCACGATCACGTTGGCGTCGCGGTGACCGAGCAGGAACGCGATCGTGTTGCGTCGGCCGGATGAATCCGCCCGGATGAGCGTCGCCAAATCGGGAGCACCCCGCCGGAGGCGGCGCTAGCAGCACGAGCGCGTCTCGCGAGCCACTGCACCCGTCGCCCTGGCAAACCAACCGGACGAGGCTCGCGAACACGCTCCTGGGACCTGCCTTCTGATCACCTCCGTGCCGCCCGACCGGCTCCTGCTCGCCGCGCGAGGCGGGCCTCACCTCCCGCGATCCCTGAGTCGCGTGGCGGGCGCAAAGCGAGGTTCCGCCGATCAGTAATCGTTTTCGAAGGCGAAGTAGGAACCGCGAATGGTTCCGGCCAGCTTTGACTTCTGCGTCGCGAATTTGAACCGTGAGGCGAGCTCCGCGGGGACTTCCATCCCTTCGGAGAGCTTGAACCCGACCGCCCGCTTCTTGGGATCGTCGATGGTGTACATCGCGTTGATCGACAGACCGCTCTCGTAGAAAACGTAGGCGATTCGGATGTTCTCGACTTGGAAGGCCGTCGCCTCGAGGGGCCGAGAGGAGATGACGAGGTCGCGTTCTTCCTTGAGGATCCGGTGCACCCAGTCGATGGTCGTCTTGGCGTTGCTCGCGGGCTCCACCGTGAAGACGTGGTCGTACTTGTTCTTGAAGTATCGGGCCTCGTGCGCCCGCAGACCAGCGAGCGCGGCCGCGACCCGCGAGGACTCCAAGCCGACTGTCGAGACATTGCTGAAATCCACGGTATAGGGCATGACGCACTCCTGTCACCTTGCTTGGATGTTGTCGGTCTACCGGCCATGACCCAAACCCAGGCCGTAATGTGACATGGTCCAGCTGAGCCGACGACCAGATTCGGTCGCGGGAGGCCGAGGCTGCCGTCGATCGCCTACGGATTTTGGGTTCGCTGAGCTAGACCTTGGGCCGGGCCCCACAGCACCAAAGCAGACGTCCAGTGTCAACTCCTGGCGGTGATGGCGGCAGTCGGCTTGCCGTCAAGCGCTTCGCGCTCGGCCCTGCGGGCCGCCTGTTGGGTGACGGCGGTCCCGACCATCCGCCGGGTGGCGGCGAGGTCGGGCACGGGGCCCGACCACGTGGGGACTGTGACCGTTCAGTGTTGTTGCAGGGCGCGGTGTTTGGCCGGGTCGTAGGGGGTGCGGTCTTGCCAACAGCGCCGCGTGCACGAGATCCTCCCGCGCGCGAGTCAGCGCCCGCAGCGCCTTCGTCTCCTCCGAGTCGGGCTCGAGCACCCGGAAGCGGTGGCCGTCGGCGCGCGCCAGCTCGCACAGCACGAACGCGTCGAACCGGTCGAACTTGCCGCCCGCAGCCCGGAACCGGTCGCGCGCGGCCGCATCGAGGCGTCTCGCATCGAACCGCGGCCGAAGATGCCCATCCACGATGCTTCGATACTTCACCTGCGTTGTGTCTCGCATGTCGAGCACCGGACCCGTGAGCCAGTCGCAGGCAGCTTCGCCGAAGCGCAGCTTGGGGTTCGGAGCGACTTGCTCGCCACGAGCCTTGCGAGCAGCCAGATCGTCTCGCAGCTTGCGGGCGGCGAGGATGCCGCCGTCGACCGTTTGCCAGCGCAGCCGACCCCCTTCGTCCTTGAAGCAGACCTCGAGGACACCCGTCGAACGTCGGTAGATGGCGCGCTCCACCCGCACACGCCTTGGAGCTGTGACGACTCAGCCATCACGCCGGCTCCGAATGCTGACCACCGACGCCGTGCCACGACGCCGCCACGTGTCCAGATCCGATCGGCGGAAGAACAACTTGCAACCGGCGCCTGATTGTTCAACAGGGATCGCTCGCTCGGCAGCCAACCGACGAAGACTGTCGCGGTGGATGCCCAGGTACTCCGAAGCCCCGCGCGTATCGAGCCAATCGTCGGCGGCGGCGTTGTCCGGTCCCGCGAGCCTGTCGATGACCCTGGCGGCGACGAGATCCGCCAGCTGCGACAGCAGCTCGTCGAGACCGAATCCGCCCGGCGCAGCCTTGCTGGCGCTGCCGGTCGTCGGACGAAGATCGAGGGGGCGGACCTCGGCCGGCGTCGCCATCTCCGCACCTGCGTACGCTTGCGTTGTCGGGACCTCCCACAAGGTCTCGGCCAGACCCCGGGGGTGTTCCCGCACCGCCGGGGTCGCGATTGGTTTGTCTTACGCGAGTAGCCTACATCTCCCGTCGGCCGCAAAGATTGCACGCGTAGGATACGTCCGCCAACGGGCGTAGGCTTGTCATATGCCGCTACGGGTGTTGATCGACGACCTCATCGACGCTCACGACGTCGCCCGGATCCTCGGACTCAGCCACCGCAATACCGTCAGTCAGTACCAGCGCCGATATCCAGATATGCCGAGGCCGGTCCTAGATCTTGGACCCGGCCGCCCGTGTCTCTGGTTGCGGCCCCAGATCGAGCGATGGCACGCCCGCCAAGTAGTACTCGGCAGGACACGTCCGCGGCGTCGTTCTGCTCGTTGACGGCGCACGTGTCTGAGGCCGGAGGCTTGCCGTTCTCAGGATGTTCTTGATGTTCGTGCGATCCCCCTGAACCGCAAGTCATCCACTCCCCGGCGGGAGACGGGCCCGGACGGGCCGTCTTCCGACGGGGAGTACCCCTGCTGAGCGGCGGTTGAAGCCCGGTTGCCTCTCGCGAATTACCGCGGCCGTCGCCCCTGCCGGCCGGCAGGACGAGGCACTCGACATGCTCCACGGAGATGACGTCGACCGCGACGATCGACTTCATGGTCAAGCGCTCGCCGCCACTCGACGCACCCGCGACTCCCTCGCCTCGTACCGGATCGAGGGTGCGTGGACCGAGGACGGCAAGGGCGAGTCGATCTGGGATCGGTTCGCACACACGCCGGGGAACATTCAGAACGGCGACACCGGGGACGTGGCCAACGATCACTATCACCGCTACAAGGAGGACGTGGCGCTGATGAAGTCGAGCTACAAAGTGGGTGGGCGCGAGCGGCGCTGTACGCGCACAGCCGGCTTGGCGCCGCTCGGGTCGCCGCAATCCGGCAACTTCCCGTCCACGACGAGCTCGAACGCCCATCCGCGCAGATGGTTCACGGCAGCCTTGCCGACCCGACCGGCGGGCTCATCGAAACGGCGGAGGACGCCCAGCACAGCCTGCGGCTCGCGACCCATCCGATCATCCTCTTCGGACATACCCACCGACCAGCCTTGTGGCGGGCAGCCCGACCGCGAACGGATGCCCGCTCGCGAAGCGATCGCGGACGGGCACGAGCATCAGATCACCGGTGGAATCGCGTTGGTAAATCCTGGCGCAGCCTGCGACCTGGCTTCGGTGCTCCTTCCAGCGCGCGGAGCGCGAAGCGTGCGACGGTGTCCGCGGGTTCGTTCGCCTTGACAGCTGCGATCGCGAGCGTGCCGAAGATGCTCGACGGTACGTCCGGCTCTTCCTCCGCGCGCCGACGAAGGTCAGCGATCCGGGACGCGGCCTCATCCGCGGTCGTCGCGTCAAGCTGGGCCGCGCCAATCGAGGCACCCTCCAGTGTGAGCGCCGCTCGCCGGTCTGCGGCGTCGAGGCGGGAGCGCGTCCTGTCGAACACCTCGAGCGCCTCGCGGTTTCGCCCGTCGATCTGAAGCATCCGCCCGAGCGCGAGCGTGGTCGACACGTACGCGCTTGCGTCGCCTGCGATATCGGGCGCCGCCTCGAGGTGCGCCGCCGCCTCCGGGTCTCCCGCGTAGGACTCGGCGAAACCGAGCTCGAGCAGGAGGTCCGGCCGCACCCGCTCGGATGGTGGCTCGGCCAGAGCCCGCCGCAGGTAGGCGACAGCCGAGTCCGGAGCGCCGTTCGCGACCGCCATCGCGGCGGCCGTCCGGAGCGAATCAACGACCCAACCGTCGGCCGTTGGGTCCGTCGCCAGCAGGTGGCCCGCGATCCGCAGCTCGGACGTCCCAGCGTCCGCCAGACCGAGCGCGGCGGCAGCGTGCAGGGCCGCTCGCCGGCCTGCCGGGAGATCTTCCTCGACCGCCGCCCGTACGATCGGGTGCGCGAACCGCAGGGGCCGCCCCGGCTCGAGGATCCCAGCGGCGGCGAGCTCGTCCGCCGCGGCCGCGGCGGCACCTGGATCCACGCCGGCGAGGCCGGCTGCGAGCCGAAGGTCGGCCTTGCCCAGCACGGCGGCAGCGCACGCCAGGCCGCGCGCTCCTGCGGACAGGCCCCTCAGCCGCTGCACGACCGGTGCACAGCCAGTAGAGCCCGTGGAGGATCGCAAACGACGGGTCGAGCAGCGCTTCGCCCGCGTCATCCTGCGGTGCCCGGAGGCCGAACAGCCCCGCTGCGTGCCCGGCCCCGCCGGCGAGAAGCTCAGCTCGTTCCCGCGACGACGCCGCCACGAGCGGCGCCTCGGGGCTGGCGGACTAGACCATAGGCGAAGTCACGTTCCAGTTCCGAGCCGCGCGCGCTGAGCGTCTGTACGCGGAGTTCGCGGCCGCGTCGCCCTGCTGCCATTAACAGGCGCCTCTTGCCGATGCCAGCCGGACCCTCGAGCACAAGCAGCGAACCGCCGCCCGCGATCGCGCCGAACAGACGCTGATCGATCTGCGCGAGAGCGGCGTCTCGCTCCAGAAGCACTTGCCGGGAATCAACCGCGGCCACCGACCCGGATGCTACGCCGCGAAAAGTCCTCGGTCCACCCGGCAAAAAGCAGGTGGTCCCCCACGTCGCGACAGCAATGCAACCGCGTAATCCTCGCCGGAGAACGAACAAAGGAGAGCGGCATGGTCGACTACATCATCATCGGCGCCGGCCCGGCCGGATGCGTCCTCGCCAACCGTCTGTCCGAGAACCCGCACACGAGCGTCCTTCTGGTCGAAGCGGGCGGGGCCGACACCAAACGGGAGATCCACATCCCCCTTGGCTGGCTCAAGCTGTTCGAGAGCGAGGTCGACTGGAACTACCGGACAACCCCACAGGCCGGGCTCGGCGGCCGCCGTATCTATTGGCCGCGTGGGAAGACGCTCGGCGGCTGCTCGTCGATCAACGCGATGATGGCGATCCCCGGACACCGCGTCGACTACGACGCCTGGGCCGACATGGGCAACGAGGGTTGGAGCTTCGACGAGCTCGCGCCGCACCTCGAGCGCGTCCAAGCAACGCTCGCGGTTGAAGAGCTGCGCGACCCGAATCCGCTGACGAAGGCGTTCGTTGAAGCGGCTTTGCTGGCCGGCATCCCCAGCTCGCCAAGGCTCGGGCCGACGGATCTCGAAGGAGTCCGGCTGACGCCGGTCACGCAGCATCGCGGTCGACGCTGGTCAGCCGCCGATGCGTATCTGCGTCCGGCGCTCCACCGCCCGAACCTCAAGGTCCTCACGAGCGCCCACGTCACGCGTGTGCTGTTCGAGGGCAACCGCGCTGTCGGTGTGGCGTACCGCAACGGCGCCGCCGACACTATCGTCTCTTGCGCGCGCGCGGTGATCCTCTCCGGCGGTGCCGTCAACTCGCCACAGCTGCTGCTGCTGTCCGGTGTCGGTCCGGTCGACGAGCTCGCCAGGCACCGGATCGAACCGGTGCACGAGCTTTCCGGCGTCGGCTCAACCTGCACGACCACCCGGTCGTCACCTCGCTCGTCGAGGCGGTCCATCCGATCACGCTCTATGCGGCAGAGACGGCCGGCAACCTCACGCGCTACCTGCTCTTCCGTCGCGGGATGCTGACCTCCAACGGTCCCGAGGCCGCCGCCTTCATCCACAGCCATCCTGGGCTTCCGGCGCCGGATCTTGAGCTGCTATTCGCTCCCGGTCTGTTCCAGAACGAGGGCCTCACGCCGGCGTCCGCGCACGGCTTCACGATCATGGCTATCGCCCTACAGCCCCACAGCATCGGGTCCGTCCGCTTGCGATCCGCCGATCCCCTCGCCAAACCCGAGATCGATCCGAACTACCTCTCCGACCCAGGCGGCGGCGACCTCCGAGTACTGATCGCCGGGCTTGAGCTCGCACGCCGGATCGTCTCCACAGCACCGCTCAAGGACCTGGCAGGCGACGAAATCACCCCGGGCACCGAGTCCCTCTAGGCACACATCCGCGACACCGCCTACGGGCTCTATCACCCAGTAGGCACCTGTCGCATGGGCTCAGACGAGCTCGCGGTCGTCGACCCCCAACTGCGCGTCCGCGGGCTCGACGGCCTGCGCGTCGTCGACGCGTCCATCATCCCGCGGATCCCGCGCGGTCACACCAACCTGCCAACCATGATCATCGCCGAGAAGGCAGCCGACCTGATAGCCGGCGGCACACCGGTGTGCCACCCGGCGAGCGCCAGAACCGAGTCGTCACTCGCCACAACACCGGCCGGCGAGCCGACGACGCGTTCGTCGACCGCGCTGACGAGGCCGATGCTACGCCGCTAAAAGGCCTCGGTCCACACCCGAAAAACAGGTGGCCTTCCACGTCGCGAAACCAGACCCTCCCGCGCGATCCTCGCATACGGCGACCGTGGTAAGCGGATCGCAGAGATGAAGGAGGCGACATGCTCGATCACCACGCCACGCAAACCACCGCCGATCTGGGCGCCCGCCCCGACCCAGTCATTCCGGTGCTCTGGCAGCTACAGGTCTCGCACGGCACCGCGCACTCGAGTTGGAGGAGTTCTTCGACGAACAGCTCGGGCCTCACATCCGACGCGCCTTCTACTACGAGCTGCTTTCCCACCCGGGATTGGTAGTGCCGCTGTTCACCCAAGGCCGGGCGCCAGCGACGCGGGGGCGGTACTCCGTGCCGGCTTCCCAGTACTGCGCGCGGCCATGCGGCGAAGCTTCGAGATCAGCGCCGAGTCAGCTACTGAGAGCCGCGCGAAGATGGTCGCGGCGATTGATCGGGTCGAGCGCGAGATTATCCCGAGTGGCTACCTGGTCGGCGACTCGTTCACAGTGGCCGACCTCACCGCATCCGCACTGTTCTATCCCGTGGCGCGGCCTCGTCAGTTCCCGTACGCAATGGTCGCCGACGACGACCAGTCGGCTCCGTGGCGCGAGTTCCTCGGCTCGCTCGCTGACCGCCCCGGCGGTCAGTGGGTCGCGGAGATCTACCGACGGCACCGCCCCCAGTCAGCCGAGCTTTCTCCCAGTGAGACATCGACCAGATGAAGGGCCAAGAACGAAGAAGCCCGAGCCTGCGGCCACGGATTGGCTTGGCCAGCGCAGCGTCCCGGATATGCCACCTGGGAGATGTATCGCCGATGACGTGACCTTAGTTTTGGGCCTCGACGGGGCGAACCTATCGGAGGCGACACACACGCGATGACCACTAGATAAATACCCTCCAGGAGGACAGCATGAGCACCGCCAGCCGCATCACCACGCGGCAGATCGACGCCCTCGTCGATGGGCATTTCCGAGCGAGCGCGACCGCGACATCGCGGCGATCGCGTCGGGATTCGCCGAGGACGCCGAGCACGATGTCGCCGGCCGGCCCGGCGACCCACTTCGCGGTCGCGAGCAGATCGGTCCTTCTACCGGGGCCTGTTCGAAGACGTCGAGTTCAACCGGTTCGAGCCCGTCGGGCGCTGGTACGGCGACGACCACGTCGTCGACGAGTCGGTCTGCACGCGACCGCGGTCGGCGCGCCTTTCGGTCTGCCGGGCGCGGACGGCGCGTGAGCGTGCGCATCCTGCACGTGTTCGACTTCGCGGGCGAGATGATCACGCGCGAGAGCGCCTGGCTCGACGTGGCCGCGATCATGGCGCAACTTGCCTGAACGGTAGAACCGAGGGGGCAACATGTGGGGCAGATCCGGGGTTTGATCGTCGCAGCAAGCGCGCTCGCCGGTGCGGCGGCGCTGGGACAAAGACCGTTACGACAAAACGGCGACATCGACAAACGGATTGTCACTACCCGCCTGGCAGCGGGACAACCGGGCGCCGGCTGTCAACTCTTCTCTGATCGCACAAGCCGGATACGGCTTGAACCGGGCCAACATAAATTTTCGAGGCACCCTCCCAAGCGACCCGAGCCTGCGGCCACGGGTTGGGTTTGGCCAGCGCAGCGTCCCGGATATGCCACCTGGAAGATGTATCGCCGATGACGTGACCTTAGTTTTGGGCCTCGACGGGGCGAACTTACCGGAGGCAACACACACGCGATGACCACTGATGGTGCAACGACCCGTGCTCGCAAGACCGGAGACCGAGCGGCCGCGCTGGCACTGCTGGCCTGCCTCGCGCCAGAGCCCGTCGTGGCGACCACAGACGCGCTGGGGTGGTCGGACCCCACTCGGGCACAAGGTACGCTGCATCCTCGGCCACTGGTTCACGCCGCCCACCGAGTCGCTCCTGAAAACGGCCGCCGATGCTCGCGCGAGGGAGCTAAGCGCATCAAGCGCGCGATGGTCCATCTCGGCGCGAATTCTCAGAGTGGGTGAAGCGTTGGACGTGAGGGGGGCGTTCCTAGTTGGGCTGGTCTGTGCCTTGGGACCGCTGACGTGGGCGGCTAGCGCGGGGGCGACGGTGGTGTCCTTATCGCTGCCGGCGGCGAACGCCGGCGAGCCGCAGCTGGCGGTCGATCCGGCCGGCGATGCTGTCGCGGCGTGGGAGCGGGTCGACGCTCAGGGGAACCGGATTGTGCAGACGGCCGCGCGAGTCCCGGACATTCAGCGCCCCGACGGACCTGTCGGGCCCGGGTCGCAACGCCGACTCACCTGAGGTCGCGATCGATCAGTCCGGTGACGCGCTGGTGGTGTGGCAGCGCTTCAGTGAGCAGGGGAACTGGGTGGTCCAAGCCGCGGCGCGCACCGCAAGCGGGCGCGTTACCTCGCCGGGGGATCTGTCCGACACGAGCTCGGACGACGAGTCGCCGGCGGTCGCGGTCGATCCGGTCGGTCACGCGGGCAAACGCGCTTGAATGAGAAGCGCTGATGGCGGCGGCAACTCTTGACCGCGCTGTGCTTCGTGATCGGGGCCCAGGGTGTGCTCGGAGGCGCCGTCACGCGGACGTTCGAGAACGCGGGCTGGCGAGTCGTTCAGGGGGTGCGGCGTGCTGACGGCGCCCGCGAATCCACGGTCGTAGACCTCGATCGGCCGGAAACGGTGGCGGCCGCAGTGGCTGGAGTCGACCTGGTGGTAGATCCGGTGCCCCATCCGGGATTGATCCCCGCGCGTATGGTGCTGCGCGAGGGCGGAGTGCTGATCGATGTGTCGATGCGCCCGGCGGCCGCCGTTCGCCGGCTGCGCGCCGAGACGGCGAGGCCTCGTGGCACGGTCATTCTGAATGCCGGCAGGACACCCGGCGTGTGCAATCTCGTCGTCGCCGACCTGCTCGCGACGCACCCCGACGCCGATTCAATCGAGATCGTCTTCAGCTTCACGGCGGGCGGCGCGACCGGCAAAGCGGGCGGCGAGTCGATGCATCAGTACTTGACGTCGGTGCGCCACCG
>CAWEFU010000017.1:0-22095 GCA_963808325.1 uncultured Solirubrobacterales bacterium | reverse complement strand
GGGGCCTGATAGGGGCCGCGACCTCCGGCACGAACGATGTAGAAGAACTGAGCACCTATCGCCGTTGCCTCGAGGGGCGGCGTTTGCTGGTGGCCGGTGGCGCGACTGCCGCGGTGAAAGTAATCACGCAATCACGGAGGATGCGATGCAGAAGCTATTGGTACTGGGGGCGCTGTTAGCCGTTGGGCTTTGCGGGTGCGCGGCGGCCGCGGGCACAACGACGACGACCGTGACGCAACAGAAGCCCGCTCCCGGCACCCCCAAGCCTAAGCCGAAAGCGAACCCCGCGACGCCCAGGCAGCCTCAGCCGGGCTCTCCAGCGGTCCCGTCCCATCCTCCAGCGGTCTCCGAACGGATGGTCGTGGCATACATGGCTGCCTACGACGTCACCTCATGCAGCTACGTCGCGTCGTTCGAGTACGCCAACTACGTCGCGTCGTCCAACGGCATCGAGCTGCCGTCAGACACGCCGTGGGAGACGTTCACCTGCACGAGTGCGGGTGCCAGCTACTTCGTCGTCTACGAGCGAGTCAGCTCGCAGTGGGGGCCGACCGCCACCGTGCAAACGTCGTAGGACCCACGCTACCGTCGGAGAGGACGATCAGCCCGAGGAGGTAGGGGTAGGGGCGGTCGGCATGACCGCGGGGTCGTCCTCCCAATCGATCTCCGCCGCCTCGCCCCGGTCGAGCACGTGCGGGCCACCGGTCTTGCTGAAGCGGTCCCATCCCCAGTCGATGATCGCCTCGATCTTGTCCCGCGTTCCCGTCATCAGGCTGGCGTGCACGCCTAACCAAGCCATGTGCGCGAGCTGCCCGTGGACCTCGTGGTGCTTCTTACCGACCGCGGCGATCGCTTCCGTCCGCCCGATCATCGCCATGATGCCCTTGTCGCGGTAGGCGAACGGCTTTCGCGGCTTGCCTTCGAAGTCGGCGAGGATGTTCTCCGCCGCCGCCTTGCCGCTCTGGAGCGCCACGGACCCGAGCTGCGGGAGCGGCTGCCCGTCCGGCCCGGAGATGTTGGCGATGTCTCCGACCGCGTACACACCGGGGCTGCCGGCGAGCGTAAGATCAGGCTGAACATCGACCCGTCCACCGCGGCCTTCGGCGAGACCGCAGTCGGTCGCCAGTGGCGCCGCCTTGATCCCGCCGCCCCAGATGACACAACGCGTCGGGACGATCGCGCCGTCGGAGAGCACGGCGTGACCCGTGTGGACCTCCTTCACGCTCGTGCCGAGGTGGACGTCGACGCCCTTTTCCTTGAGCACCTTGGCGACGTAGGCATGAGCCTTGTCCGAGAACGGCTTGAGCAGCGCGTCGCCGAGGTCGACCAGATAGATGTGGGCCCTGCTCGCGTCCACGTTGCGGTACTCGGTGGGCAGAGTCAGCTCGGTCATGTCGCCGATGGCACCGGCCACCTCCACGCCCGTGGGGCCGCCTCCCACGATCACGAAGTTCAGCGCGCCGCGATCCATGAGCTTCGGATCGCGGTCGACGCACTCGAGCAGGCCAAGGATGCGCGACCGCAGCCGGGTAGCGTTGTCAAGCGAATAGAGCGGGAACGAGTTCTCCGGGGCGCCAGCGGTGCCGAAGAAGTTGGGCTGGGAGCCGGCTGCCAGCACGAGCGCATCGCCGGTCCATCCCCCTCCGTCGCTCGACTTCACGGTCTTGCTCGCCAAGTCCAGCTCGGAGATCTCCGCGAGCTTCACGTCCACGTTGTCGCGACCGGCAAAGACCTCTCGCAGCGAGTGCGCGATGTCGGCTGGCGCCAGCAACGAGGTCGCCACCTGGTAGAGCAGCGGCTGGAACTGGTGGTAGTTGTTGCGGTCCAGCAGCGTGACATGCACGTCCTCGTGGTCGGCCAGCTTCTGCGCACAGCCGAGACCAGCAAACCCTCCGCCCACGATCACCACATGGCGCCTGCCATTTCCCGAGCTCATGCTGCGACCTTCCGACATCATCTGGTCCGAACCGTTTGCTACACGCCTGACGCTGGAGGTGGCTTCCCGCTGATTTCCGACGCGGCCGCTTCGGCCTGCTCCCGTGCTCGCTCGGCGGCATGGGCTTCCTCGGCTGCAGCGCCGGCGCGCCGCCGTGCCTCTTCGAGCTCCGCCGCACGCTGCTGCGCTTCGAGCTCCAGCTCGTGCGCCCGCCGGTCGGCCTCCTCCGCCTCGGCGCGGCGGCGCTCAATGAGGCTCGCGCTGTAGGCCGGGCCGCTCGCGGGCAGGTCGAGCTTGAACAGCGCAGCGACCGCGGCTACCTGCTCGGTACTCAATTCATCCTCGATCGAGCTGCTCTGCGACTGACTGATTTGTTCGGCGCTGTATGGGACCCGTAGATAGTCGTGGCTCAGGACGACCTCGGCGGCCGGAACCAACGACACCTGGCGTCCAAGCATTCCGTGCTTGACCGAAAACAGAATCGGCTCCTGGCCAGTCGCGTCGTAGTACACCTCTCCCAGACTCCCGGCCTTCTCACCGGCGTTGTCCAGCACGTCCTGACCGCGCCACGTCTCGATCCGCTCAACAGTTGGCATCGCTTCTCACTCCTCTCCTATGTACATCGAATACTCACTGTCAAACCGCGATGAATCTGCCCTCATGACGAAACCGAGGTTGCACCGACGGCGTCCGACGAGACTCCCATTCGCTCGAGCAGATGGTCACCGACGCGCAGGGAGTTCGCCATGGCGGTTAGCGCCGGGTTGACCGCGCCGATGCTCGGGAAGAAGCTGGTGTCGACGACGTACAGGTTGTCGAGCTCGTGGGCTTTGCAGTTGGCGTCCAGCACGGAGCTGTTCGGCTCGTTGCCGAACCTGACCGTGCCGGCCTGGTGGGCACAGCCGGCGACCGGGATCTCGTTCTTCAGATAGGCGTGGTGGGGCAGCAGATGCCCGTGGTGCATGCCCAGGTCTTTTAGCATCTCCTTGAGCTGGTGGAACAAGCGCTCCTTGGGCTCCTCGTTGCTGGCCGAGTAGTTGATCTGGATGTTGCCGTCCTTGGTGAGCGTGACCCGGTTCTCCGCCACCGGCAGGTCCTCGGTCGAGAGCCAAAAGTCCACCGCGTGACGAGCGACATCCCGCAGCGTCCACTCAGGGGCGAAGCGCGTCTCGCCTGGCTTCTCGCCGCGGAACATCGGCGCCTGGGACTTGCCGACCATCTGGATGTTCCCCAGCGGGAACTCGAACTCCTTGCCGCCGGTGAAGTAGAAGTCATTGACCCCCAGGGTCTTCTGGAAGATGGTGGGGTTCTCTTCCCTTGAGAGCGCGAGCACGGCCTGGCTGTTGTGGAACATGAAGTTGCGGCCCACCTGGTCGGAGCCGTTCGCGAGCCCGCGCGGATGCTTGTCGCTCGCGGACGCGAGCAGCAGCCTGGCGCTGTTCGCGGCGCCGCAGGAGACGACCACGAGGTCGCCGTCGAACGTCTCCTCGTGACCGTCGTGATTGACGACCACGCCGGTGACCGCCGTCCCGGCCTCGTTCGTCTCCAGCCGCACCGCCTCCGCGTCGGTCAGCAGCGTCACATTAGGGTGCTCGATCGCCGGCCTGACCGCGATCACCTCGGCGTCCGATTTGGCGTGCACCAGACACGGAAACCCGTCGCAGTTATCGCATCGCACGCACTTGCTAAACGGCATGTTGGACTCGTCGAGCAAGATCCCGCACGGCGCGTGAAACGGGTGCAGACCCGCCTTGGCGAGGTCGTCTGACAGCCGCTGGATCCGCGGCTCATGCGACACGGCCGGAAACGGGAAGGGCGCGCTCGCCGGCGGCTCGGTCGGATCCTCGCCCCGCGCGCCGTGCACCTGATAGAGCTGCTCGGCCTGCGTGTAGTACGGCTCCATCTCCTCGTAGGAGATCGGCCACGCGGGCGAGACCCCACCGTGATGACGCAGCTCGCCGAAATCCTCCTTGCGCAATCGGTACAGGGCGGCGCCGTAGCGTTTGGTCGCGCCGCCGACCCAGTAGTGCACCTCCGGCTGAAACGACGAGCCGTCCGAGTAATACCACGTATCAGGCGAGACGTAGCGGTTCTCTACGAACACGTTCTGCGCCAGCCAGTTCTGCGGCTCGCGCGGGAGCCACCCGCCGCGCTCCAGCAACAGGATCCGCTTGCCCGAGGGGGCGAGGCGGTGCACGAGCGTGCCGCCGCCCGCCCCGCTACCAATCACGATCACGTCGTAGTGGGTCATGTCGGCGGCCCTATCGGGGCGCTTTCGGCACGGAGTGAGCCAGCGCGCCCGCACTCGGCGGCCCCAACCCCTCGAGCGCGAGCTGCTCGGTGAGGATGATCCGCGCCGCGGCCTCGATCTGCGCGAGATGTGAGAACGCCTGGGGGAAGTTGCCGAGGTGCCGGTCGGTCTCGGCGTCGAACTCCTCGGCGTACAGGCCGAGCGGCGACCCCAGTCGCAGCAGTCGCTCCATCAGATCGTGCGCGCGCTGGGCCTCGCCGACGATCGATAGCGCGGACACCAGCCAGAACGAGCAGATCAGGAACGTCCCCTCCTTACCGGACATTCCGTCGTCGGTCTCGTCGGTGCGGTAGCGCAGCACGTAGCCGTTCTCGGTGAGCTCGTCGGCGATCGCGATCACCGTGTCGTAAAGGCGCTCGTCGTTGGGAGGAAGGAAGCCGAACTCCGCCGCCAGGAGAGTCGAGGCATCGAGCGCGTCGGTGTCGTAGTGCTGGCGCAGCACGCCGCGCTTGCTGACCCCGTGCTCGAGGATGTCGGCCTGAATCTCCGCGGCCGTCGCGCCCCACTGCGACTTCAGTTCTGGGTTGCCCCGGATCTCGGCCAGCTTGGAGGCGCGGTCCATGGCCACCCAGCACATCAGCTTGGAGGAGACGTAGTGCTGCGGCTTGCCGCGCGCCTCCCAGATCCCCTGATCGGGCTGTCGCCACACGCTTGCGGCGCAATCGGCCTGGGCCTGCACGATTGGCCACAGCCGCCGCGGGAGGCGCTGGCTGTGCACTGTGTGCTTGAGGATCGAGTCGAGCACCGCGCCGTAGACGTCGTTCTGGCGCTGATCGAAGGCTCCGTTGCCGACGCGCACCGGGCTCGCGCCCGCGTAGCCTGACAGGTCGTCGCGCACCGTTTCGGTGAGGTCGCGCCGGCCGTCGATGCCGTACATGATCTGAAGCCCGCCGTCGCTGTTGGGCTCGAGGTCGGCCACGAACTGCATGAACTCGTCTGCCTCCCAGTCCAGACCGAGGAGGTGCAGCGCCTGGAGCGTGAACGTGCTGTCGCGCATCCACGTATAGCGGTAGTCCCAGTTGCGCTCGCCGCCGGGCGTCTCTGGGAGCGAGGTGGTCAGCGCGGCGACGGTGGCGCCGGTCGGCATGTACGTCAGGCCCTTGATCGTGAGCGCCGAGCGCTGGATCGCCTCCCGCCAGCGGTGATCGGCGAACGGGCGCGCCCGCCCCAGCCAGTGCCGCCAGTAGCTCACGGTCTCGTCGAGCCGGCGGGTGGCGTCCTCGACGCTGCTGGCGCAAGCCAGCTCCTCGGTCCAGGACAGCGTCACGTACGCCTGTCTCACCCTTGCTGAGCGTGTGCTGCGCACGAACGCGATTGGCCTCGACGCCGAGCTCGAGATCGGTGGCCAGGCGGATCGTCACGCCGGCGCCGGTAGCGTCGGCGGCGTGCCGGCTGCCGTCCACGAGCGCCCATTCGGCCGGGGTGCGTCCGTAGTCGAACGCGGGCTCGCACACGAGCTCGATCTGCAGTTGGCCCTGGAGGCAGGTGACCGTCCGGACCAGCATGTGGTCGGCGTCGTAGTCGGCCGGCGGCCGCGTGTGCGGAGTGATCCCGTCCTCGTGCGTCCTCGGCCCCATGGTCAGGGCGTCGCGGACCTGGACCCAACCGTCGCCGAGCTTCCAGGTCGTGATCATCACGTTGGTCCCTGGCTCGTAGTAGCGCGCGGACGGCACGTTCACCCCGTACGGCGCCAGGCGGAACAGCCCGCCTTCGCGGTCCAGCAGCGAGCCGAACACACTCGGCGAGTCAAAACGCGGAACGCACAGCCAGTCGATGGAGCCGTCTGGCGCGAGCAGCGCGCCGGTGTGGCAGTTCGATAGGAACGAGTAGTCGGCGATGGGGGGAAACGGTGACGGCGCCGCGGCGCTCTGGGCGCGCCGCTCGAGGGCCGCCCTCGCCGCCCCGCTCGTGTCCGCCGGCGGGATCGCGGCCCCGGCTGGAGCCCGCTTGCCGCCCTCGTTGGTCCGCGCCGGCTTCTTCTTCTCTGTCACGCTCATCTTCGCCTACTCCTTTCAAATCCAGGGCCCGTGCCAACGGTCGATTCCGGCCAGCAGCTGATCGGCCTCCTTCGGCCCCCAGGTGCCGGGCTCATAGGGGTGTACGGGCGGAGGCTGATCGATCAGCGGAGCCATGATCCGCCAGGTCTCCTCGACGCTGTCCTGGCGCGTGAACGGCGCGCTGTTGCCCTCCAGGGCCGCTTCCAACAGGACCTCGTAGGGCGTCGGACCCTCACCCCCCTCTTCCGCGAACTGCATGTCGAGCGTGATCTCCTGCGGGCCTCCCAGATCCGCGCGGTGGGCGTCGACGATCAGCCGGATACCGGTGGTCGGATCGAGCCTGATCACGAGCTGGCTCTCAACCGGAGGCCGCCCGGCCGTCGGAAAGAACGGCAGCTGCGGCGGGCGCTTGAATATGAACCGGACCTCGGTCTGCGTCACCGGCAGGCGCTTTCCGGTGCGGATGAACCAGGGAACGCCGGCCCAGCGCCAGTTTTGGATCTCGAGCCGCAGGGCCGCGTACGTCTCGGTGGTCGATCCCGGAGCGACCCCGTCGATGTTCAGGTATCCGTTGTACTGTCCGCGCACGTAGTGCTTCGGATCCGCCGCGGGCATCGAGCGAAACAGCGCGTACTTCGCATCCTTGAGGCTATGCGCATCGCCGGCGGCGGGGGGATCCATGGCGGCGGCCCCCAATAGTTGCAAGAGGTGGTTGACGACCACGTCGCGCAGCGCGCCGACCGGATCGTAGAAGTGCCCGCGATCCTCCACGCCGAACACCTCTGCCATCGTGATCTCCACCGCAGCGACGTGGTTGCGGTTCCACAGGGGTTCTAATGTCGAGTTCGCGTAGCGCAGGTAGAGGAACTCGTCCGTGCCCATCTTCCCCAGGAAGTGGTCGATCCGGTAGAGCTGCGACTCGTCGATGTACTGGTGGATGTCCGCGGCGAGCTGGCGCGCGGACTCGAGGTCGTGGCCGAACGGCTTCTCGACGACCACGCGGGCGTTCTTCGTCAGTCCGGCTTCCGATAGTCCCTTGATCACCGTCGCGAACAGAAACGGCGGGATCTCGAGATAGAAGACCGGGCGCCCGGCCCGGCCGATTGCCTCGCCGACGCGCTTGAACGTTGCCGCGTCGCCGAAGTCGCCCTGGACATACGACAGACGACCTGCGAACCGATCGAACACGCTCTCGTCGATCTGCTCGCCGGTGTTCTGGATCGCGGAGCGAGCATGGTTGCGCAGCTCCTCGACCGACCAGTCATTGACGGCCACACCGATGATCGGGCAGTTGATCAGCCCACGCGCCTCGAGGCGATACAGCGAGCGAAACGTCATCACCTTCGCCAGGTCTCCGGTTATCCCGAACACCACGAGCGCATCGGCCTCGGCGCTCGAGTCGGTCGTGCCCGGTTTCGCCTGCTGCTGGGTGGCGACTGCCATTTGTCTGTCTCCTTGTCGTAGCCGAAGGGGCGGATGCCTCGGCAAGTGCACGCCGGTGTGGGAGCTTGGACGCTACGACGGTCCCAACGGTCGATCATCACCCGGTTCGGATGAACCAGGCGCGTGAAGCGCTGGCTACGGTGCAAAACGATGCCGAAGCCCCGCGTGGTCGTGGCTGTGCTCCTGCCCGCGGCAGGTCTCGACCTGTTGCGCGAGCGCTTCGTGGTTGATTCCGGCGGCGACGGAGCGGAGGACGACGCGTTGCTCGCGCGCGTGCCGGGCGCCACCGCGATCGTGGCCGATTCCGCGATTCCGATCGACAAGAGGGTGCTCGACGCGGCCGGCGGGTCGCTCGCGGTCGTGGCGAACTTCGGCGTCGGCTACGACAACATCGACCTGGACACGGCGCGCCGGCGCGGCGTGCGCGTGACCAATACGCCGGGCGTGCTCACCGACGCGACGGCCGAGCTCGCGGTCGCGCTGATGCTCGCGGCGGGGCGCCGGATCGCAGAGTGCGACGGCATCGTGCGTCGGGGCGAGTGGCCCGGACGGACAGAGGCGATGCATCTGGGTCGCGCCCTCGGGGGCGCGACGGTCGGGCTGGTCGGATTCGGACGCATCGGCCAGCGGGTCGCGGGCCTGCTGCGCGGGTTCGACGTCCGCGTGTGCTTCGCGAGCCGCGCCGCGCCGCCGCCGCCGGACGGGGCGGAGCGCCGCGAGCTCCCGGAACTGCTCGCGGCATCTGACTTCGTGAGCCTGCACGTCCCGCTCACGCCGGAGACCAGCCACCTGATCGACGCCGAAGCGCTGGCCTTGATGAAGCCTGGTGCCATCCTCGTCAACACCAGCCGCGGCGCGGTCGTCGACACCGCGGCGCTGATCGAGGCGCTCCGCTCCGGAAGGCTCGCGGCGGCCGGACTCGACGTCTACGAGGACGAGCCGCGCGTCCCCGCGGAGCTGCGCGAGCTTCCGAACACGGTGCTCCTGCCGCACATCGGATCCGCGACCGCGGCCACGCGCGACGCGATGGCGCGGTTGGTGGCCCAGAACGTGATCTCGGTGCTCGACGGTCGCGAGCCTCCGGCGGCGGTGGTCTGAGTTGCCAGGCGCAAACGTCAGCGCGCAGGAGTTCGCCGCGCTGTTCGAAGAGCTCCGCAACTGGGGCCGCTGGGGACCCGATGACCAGCGTGGCACGCTGCACCTGCTTACCCCTGAGCGCCTCGTCGCCGCCACCCGGCTCGTCCGCGAGGGCCGCACCGTCACGCTGAGCCTTCCGCTCAACACCGACCTCGCGATTAACAACCCGGTGCCGGCCGATCACCACATGACGCTGGTGGGCGAGGCCAGCCCCGCGAGCGCGCCGCTGCACTTCAACAAGGACTTCGTCGGCCTCGACTACCACAACGACGGGCACACCCACATCGACGCGCTGTCCCACGTCGCGTACGAGGGCTCGCTCTACAACAATCGGCCCGAAGATGCGGTGACCGAGGACGGGGCGACGATCTATTCGATCGAGGTGCTGCGTAATGGCCTGATCGGGCGCGGGGTGCTGCTCGACGTCCCGCGCCGGCGCGGAGTCCCGTGGCTCGAACCCGGAGAGCACATCTTCGCCGAGGATCTCGAGGCCGCGGCGAGCGAACAGGACGTCGCGGTCGGCGAGGGCGACATCCTCCTCGTGCGCACCGGCCACGCGCGCCGGCTCGCCGAGCTCGGTCCGTGGAACACGCCCGAGGCCAAGGCCGGCCTACACCCGAGCACGATGCGATTCGTGGCCGACCGGGGAGTCGCGGCGCTCGGCTCCGACGGCAACAGCGACACCGCGCCCAGCAGCACCGATGGAGTTGACTTCCCGATCCACGTGCTCGCGATCACCGGGATGGGGATTCACCTGCTGGACTATCTCCAGTTCGAGGATCTCCGCGCCGCGTGCGAGCGGGCCGGACGCTGGGAGTTCCTGTTCATGGCGGCGCCGCTGCGGATCACCGGCGGCACCGGCTCGCCGCTCAACCCGGTGGCGGTGTTCTGATGGCGCACCGTTATCGAACCGAGATGACGGAGCTGGCGGGACTTCCCGCGTGCTCGCTCCACGACGACGCCGCGGACCTGCACGCGTCGTGGTTGATCGGTGCCGGGATGCTCGGAGCCTCGCTTGCTCATCGGGGCGAGGAGCTCCTGTGGCAAGGCGCCGGCGCGGACGCGTACGCGGCCGAGCGCAAGTTCATGGGGATTCCGTTTCTGCACCCATGGGCAAACCGCTTGAGCACGTTCGGCTATCGGGCCGGCGGCCACGAGGTAACCCTCGAGCGAGACAACCCGCTCCTGCTGCTCGACACAAATGGGCTCCCAATTCATGGCGTGCTGACCGCATCCAGGGATTGGGTCGCGCAACGGCACTTCGCCGGCGACGACGGCGCCACGCTAAGCGCGAGCCTGGAGTTCGACCGGCCAGAGCTGCTGGCGGCGTTTCCGTTTCGGCACCGTATCGAAATGGAGGTCAGGCTCAGGGGTGGCGTGCTGCAGGTCGGAACGACCCTCAGCGCGACCGGCGACGACCCCGTGCCGGTCGCCTTCGGCTTTCATCCCTACCTCCGGATCCCCGGCCTGCCGCGCGCACAGTGGGAGGTCTCCTTCCCGGTTCGTCGCCGGCTGACTCTCGATCAGCATCTGATACCCGCCGGTGCCAGCGAGCCGGTGGCACCACTCGGGGGTCCAATCGGCGAGCGCACCTGGGACGACGGCTTTGACCACATCGAGCCGCCCGGCCTGTTCGAGCTTCGCGGTGGCGGGTGGACGATCGCCGTGTACTTCGCCGAGGGCTTCCCCGTGGCGCAGATCTTCGCGCCGCCGGGAGAGGAATACGTGTGCATCGAGCCGATGACCGCGCCCGCCAACGCCCTCAACGGGCGCGACAGCGCGCTTACGTGGGTGCGTCCGGGCGAGCGCTTCAGCGCCACGTTTTGCATCGACTGCCAGGCCGCCGACTGACCTCGGGTCACCGCGAAAGCGCGCGCGGACCGGTCCGCCCGCCGATGCCCTGGTCGTCCGGGATGCTCGCGCGATCCAGGTCAGCCGAATCCCCGAAATGGCGAAGGACGGTCGCATCGAGGCGGGCGAGCTCGTCCTCCACCGCCGGCCGGTGCTCCGGGCGGACCTCTTCGCGCAGCTCATCGAGCATCGCGCGCATGCGGCGCATCACCTGAATCGCCGCGTAGCCGTACTCGCGGATCTCCGTCGTGCCGAGGGCGAGGTAGTCCTCCCAGCGGCGAACCCGGATCACGAGGCCGCGCTGCACGTTCCCCTCGCCTTTCCAGCGCTGCCCCGAAATGTCGACTTTGCCAATCAGGCGTAGGACCTCACCGAGATGATCAAGGACCTGGACGGCGGTAGTCGGATCGTTCACCGCCGGCGACAGGGCGTGGTCGGCGATGTCGACCATGATGCGGATCGCGAACGCCGGATCCTGCTCGATCGTGCGCTCCGCTCCGAGCGCCACCATCCCGCGCAGCCGACGTTCGGCCTGCTCGCCGGCAGCGCTGCCTCCGTAAGCCTCGATCAGCGTGGCCCCCGCCGGGACGAAGTCGCCGATCGAGTGGCGAACCACGACGAGCCGGTCGTGTGCGCGCGCCCATCGCAGCAGGCCCTGAACGTCGATCGCCTGGATGGCTCCTGGCGTCGAGCTGCGCACCACCAGCGCAGGCTGCTTGGCCCCCCGTTCGAAGACGTCCCAGAAGATGTCGGGTGCCGCTGCCAGGGCCGCTTCATCGCGCTCGAAGTCGCGGTACACGTACCTCGCGACCAGCACGGCGACCGCAACCGGTCGCAGGCGGTGCAGGTAGCGATCGAGGAAGACGAGAAAGAACAGCAGGGACGCGATCAGGAGGAACCCGGCGACCGATACCCCGAGGTTCGGAACGAAGTCGCTCTCGACGCGACGCAACAGCGTGAAGGAGAACGCGAGCGTGCCGATCAGCAGCGCGAGCGATGCCTTAAGCATTCGATCGCGATACCACAGGCGCATGTACCGGGCGGAGAACGTACCTGTGGCCATCTGGACGACGAGCACGGTAACCGTCACCACGAACCCGGTGAGCGCAGCCGTCGCGCCGACGATCGCTGACAGCACGGTGCTCGCGGTCGACGAGGAATACGTGAGGCTGGCGGGCAGGTGCGCGGACTGATCGACCAGTACGTCGATTTCGCCCAGGAGCACACCGAGGACGCCGCCGAGCAGCGGCAGCACCCACAGGCTGCCCCTCACGTATTGCCGGAGCCGAAACCGTGTGGCCCAGCTCATCGGCCTCATAAGCCTCCGACCTCTCGGATCCCATCGGCGGCGCGCAGCGCTTCCAGCATGCGGTCGCACGTGACCTCGGGATCGGCCGCGGCGTCGACGGTGACGTCCGCGGCGTCCGCGTAGAGTTGCTCCCGAGCCGTACTGAGCCGCTCCAGGGCATGCAACGCATCCGCGGGCAGCGGCCGGTGATGCTGCCCGCTGTGCGTGATGTTCCGCTCCTCGAAGCTCGCGCTGGCGCGCAGCCACACGGTGACGGCGCCGGCCAGGATGCCGGGGTTGAGCACCACGCTCGCGGCAGCCGCGAACACGGTCCGCGTCTGGCTTCGCAGGGCGTCACGGAGCACGCGGTCTTCGGTCTCGTGCAGAGCAGCCTGACCATGTTCCTGCTGGAACCGCGCTGCCGTCGCTCCGGTCGCCTGCTGCAGCGCCGCATCGTTGTCCCAGAAGGCCCAGCCGAGACGTGCGGCGAGCCGCCGTCCCACCGTCGTCTTGCCGACGCCCATCATTCCGATGACTACTACGTGGCGCTGTTCGATCTCGACCTCCGGTTATCTCCGCGCAAGGCCGCGTCCAGGCTAGGTGATCACATGGTTCAGTGGCTCATCCAAACGGGGTGATGTCCGGCCGACGCTGACGCCATAGTTTCGGTTCGTGAGGTCCAGCGAGCGCCCGGATGTCGAGCACCGCCGCCCCGCCTGACACCGCCGCCAGGTACCGCTACGGAGTGGTGTTCGGGCTGGTCTTCGCGAGCGTGGTGTTCATCATCGTCACTCCGGACGGCACCGTTTCGCGCGCGCTCGCGTTCGCGATGGTCGACGCGGCGCTGCTCGCGGTGATCGTCACGTCGCGCGAGCCGTCCGAGGTGCGTCGCCGAAGACTGGTCATTGGCGGCGGCCTGGCCGTCCTGATCACGGTGGGGATCGCGGTCGGGCTCATCGGCCGCGGCGCGGCATTCGTGCTTATCGCACTCGTGACGCTGGCCCTTCCCATCAGCCTATCCCGGGGGCTGCTGCGCCTCGTCCGCCAACGCGGAGTCACGACTCAGGCCGTCGCCGGAGCGCTGGCGATCTACCTGTTGATCGGACTTGCGTTCGCGTCCGCGGTCGGCTTTGCCGCCGACGTCGGGCCCGCTGACTTCTATGCCGAGAGCACCAAGGCGACTGCCAGCAGCGACGTGTACTACAGCTTCACCGTGCTGACCACCACGGGGTTTGGCGACCTCACGGCCGCCCACAGCGTCGGCCGCGCGATGGCGGTGATCGAAATGCTCCTCGGTCAGCTCTATCTGGTCACGGTCATCGGCATCGTGATCGGCCGGCGCGTCGGGCAATCCGGTTGAGGGCGGTCGGTCACCTCATTCGGGCGATGCCGCGGCGGGCCCTACACCGGACGATTTGACGACGCGGCGCGGACCGCCGCCCTTGGTTCATGGGTCAAGTTCTCCTCTTCTCGATCACCGCGATGGCGAACCCGACCCTCGTCGCCGTCACGACGCTGATGCTCCTGTTGCCGAACCCCAAGCGGCTGATGTTCGGCTACCTGCTCGGCGCCCTGATGACGAGCATCACGCTGGGGCTGATCATCGTGTTCGCCGGCAAGAACTCGAGCGTCGCCAGCTCGGGCAAGACCACGATCAACCCGGTCATAGATCTGGGCCTCGGCGCCATCCTGCTGGTGATCGCGCTCGTGCTCCACCAGGGGAGGGACCGGCCGATCAGAGAACGGCGTGCGGAACGCAAGGCCCGTAAGGAACCCAAGACGCCTCGCTGGCAGCAGTACCTGAGCAAGGGCAACCCCAAGATTACGTTCGTCATCGGCGCCGTGCTCACCCTGCCCGGCGCCTCCTACCTCGCCGCGCTCGACGGCATCATCAAGCTGAAAGCGAGCACTTTGGCCACGGTGCTCCTCGTCCTGATGGTCAACGTGATCATGCTCGCGCTGCTCGAGGTGCCGCTGATCTGCTTCACGGTCGCTCCCGACTGGACGCCGGCCGCGCTGGAGCGCACCAAGGCTTGGTTCGGTCGCCATGGCCGCCATGCATTGACCATTCTCGCGGCGACGCTCGGTCCGCTTCTGATCCTGCGTGGAGTGATCGAGCTCATCGCGGCGTGACCCACCGCGGCGCGAGCTGAGCCTCAGGCTAGAGCAGATCGTCGCAGGCGGCGAGCGCGCCAACGTACGCGGCGTGCGTCCCGAAGGCGGTGGCGATGACGCTGGGCGGCCAGCGCCAGGGAGGTGGCGTCCGCCCGAGTACCGGAAACAGCGTCAGCGTCGCCGTCATCAGCGTCGCGCCGAACGCGAGGCTAGCCCACGGCTCGCTGATCCTCTTGCGCAGGAGCCCGTGCCACAGCCCGAACGCCGAACCGTAGCCCCAACGCAGCGCGAGACCGAGCTCGTTCTCCTCCCAGGCCGTGACGTGCGGGAGGTGCATGATGCTGGCGACAATCTGTCCCGGGACCAGGCTGTCGTCGTAGTCGAGCGGTCCGGGTACCTGGGGCCGCAGGCGCCGTTCGGTGGCGTACGCCAGCGTCAAGGCGGTGGTTCCCGCGGTCCCGGCGATGACGCTGCGGAGCGGCCAAGGGAGGCTCACGCGCTGCACCTTCGCGCCCTCCGCGGTCCGTGGCATCACCCGATTCGAATGAGTGGTGTGCACCTCCCGAAATAGGGAGGCGCACCACCTTGTCCTGGGGCGCCGGATGCGGGAGAACCTGCCTGGGAGCGCGGGCACATCTCGAACAATTCTTGAACCATTGCCGACAGCTTCACTAGATGGCGCGACGGTCAATTGCGGTGCGAGCCGGATGGGACACGAGGTGCCGCGCTTTCGAGAAGGCTTCGTGCGTCGTCGGGCGCTCGTCAGGCGCCTGCTCGAGTCGCGCGACGCGACGCTCGTCCTGATCGCGGCGCCCGCGGGATACGGAAAGTCGACGCTCCTGGCCGAATGGGCGGAGGCCGACGAGCGCCCCTTCATCTGGATCACGCCCGATCCCCGCCACGACTCCCCCGCCGGCCTCGCGGGCTCGATCGCGGAGGCGTTCGAGGACGGGGGGTGGATCGACTCCGATTCCGGCTTCGTCCTCGTACTCGACGGTGCCCACGTGATCCGGCCATCAGTGCTGAAGGCCGTCGTGATGCCGTTACTTCAGCAGTTGGGTCATGGCTCGCAGCTTGCCTTGTCGTCGCGGAGGGAGCCGCCGCTCCCGATCGGGCGGCTGCGCGCGCACCGGGAGCTCGTGGAAGTGCGAACCCCGGATCTCGCCATGACCCCCGCGGAGGCCGCCACGCTGCTGCGATTGGCCGGTCTCGAACTGGACTTCGAATCGGTCCAGGCGCTCTCGCGACGGACGGAGGGGTGGCCGGTCGGCCTGTATGTGGCCGCCCTGTCATTGCTCGAGCAGGGCGACGCTCCGGCCGCAGTCGAAGGCTTCGATGGCGAGGACCACCTCATCGCCGCGTACTTCAGAGATGAGTTCCTCGCGCCGCTCCCGGGGGCGGCGGCGACGTTCGTGGTTCGTACGTCGGTGCTGGACGACCTCTCTGGGCCGGCGTGCGACGCGATCCTCCGGCAAACCGGCTCGGCGGTCGCGCTCGGCGAGCTGGCGCGGTCGAATCTGATGCTGTCGCCGCTGGATCAGAGCCACGAGCGATTCCGGTGGCACGGAATGTTCCGGTCGATGCTGAGGGCGGAGCTGCGCCGGACGGAGCCCGAGCTCGAGCCTCGGCTGCGCCGGCGCGCAAGCACCTGGCTCCAGCGTCATGACGACCTCGACGGTGCCATCAGCCAGGCGGTCGAGGCCGGTGATCCTGCTCGGACCGGCGATCTGCTTTGGGCGAACCTCGTGAGCTACATCGGGCGAGGGACCAACGACGTCGTACAGCGGTGGTTGCGCGGCTTCAGCTCCGAGCAGATCGCCGGGTGCGCTCCGCTCGCACTTGCCGCTGCGCACAGCTTTCTTTTGGCCGGTGAAGTGGACAGGGCGCGCAGGCTGAGGGTGATGGCGGCCGGGGCCAAGGAGCGGAGGCGAGCCGTAACCGAGATACCTTCATTCGATGCCGGGTGCGCCACGTTCGATGCGATAGCGGCGACCGCAGGCGCCGGCCAAATCGTCACAGCGGCGGCGCGCGCCTACGGCCTCGAGCCGGAGCACGGCCCGTGGCGGCCCTTCTCCTGTCTGCTGCGGGGCGTCGGGGAGCATCTGCTGGGCAACCGTCAGGGCGCCAGGGATGTGCTCGACGAGGGTGTGGGCTTGAGCGCCTCGAGTGCGCCCAGCATCGCGTCGCTGTGCCTGGCCCAGCTCGTCATGATGGCGATCGAGTGCGAGGACTGGGAAACGGCCGGCGAGCTCTCCGACCGCGCGGCGGCGATCGTCGGCGGGGCGGCGCTCGGCGCCTATCCGCTCTCAGCGCTCGTGTTCGCGGGTTCAGCGGCCACACGCGCGCACCGCGGGCACGTCGACGAAGCCAAACAAGACCTGCGTCACGGGGCCGACCTGCTGGCTGCCTTGGGCGACTTCATTCCGTGGTACGGCGCCGAGGCCCGGATCCTGCTGGCGCGCGCAGCGCTCGGGCTGGCCGACACGGTGAGAGCCCGGACGCTGCTGGCCGAAGCCTCCAGGCTGGCCCGCCGCACGGCTGATGCAGTCATCTTCAAACCGTGCTTCGAGCATGCCTGGGCGCAGATCGACACGCTCGCCGAGAGTGCCCTGAATGGCCCTTCGTCTCTGACGATCGCCGAGCTACGGATTCTGAGGTTCTTGCCGAGCCACCGCTCGTTTCGCGAGATCGCCGAGCGTCTCGACGTGTCGGTGAATACGGTCAAGACGCAAGCGCATGCGATCTACCGCAAGCTCGATGCAGCATCTCGGTCCGAGGCAGTCGCCCGCGCCACGAGCGCGGGGCTCCTCGGAACTTAGCCTCTGGCCCGCGTTCGCTCAGCCTCGACGTCGTAGCCGATCGCTAACGCCAGGCGCGGTGCCGTACCGACGATCTTGGCCGCACCGACGTCCCGCCCCACGGCGGTCAGCACCCGTACGATCTCGTCGTCCTCGGCGCCGGCACACGATGCGAGCTCAACCGCCCAGCGCAGCGATGCCGTCGACGCATCGAGGGCGACGAGCGCGGCCAGGCGCACGAGCATCCTCATCCTGGGCGTCAAGGCGGTACTGAATGCGGGGCAATCGCCGGTGGCCTCTGGTCTCAGCGCCAGCACCATCCCGACCGAACTCTCCTCGTTGTCGGCCAGCCGACGAAGGAGCGCCTGTCCTTCTCGCTCCGCCATATCAGTTGCGCCGCGCCTCCCACAGCTCCCTCAGCCGCGGCGGCCTGAGGTCCTGCTTACGCACGCACGTCACCGTCTCGCCGAGTGAAACGGCATCCGGGTGAATCGACGGATCGTCGACCGAGATCAGCACCACGAGCGGCGCCGGCCGGTTCTTCAAGATCGAGCGCGCGGCCGCGATTCCGCCCATCCCGGGCATCACGACATCCATGAGCACGAGCTCGGGGGCGAGCGCCTCAACCGCGCGCGTCGCCTCCTCGCCCGAGGACGCCTCGCCGATCACCTTGAAGCCCTGAGCGCTCGCGATCAACTCTCGGAGGACCCGGCGAAAGCGCTCCTGGTCATCGACGATCAGGACCGTGACGTCGCGGTCATTCTCCCGAGGTGCGACCGAGGTCTGAGCGCTCTGCCCGGTCCCGGTCACAACGGTGATCCTGGGTCGCCTGAGCCGGCGGACGGAGGACTCGACCGGCGCCCGCGAAACGCCTGCACCCGAGTGCGCAATGCAGCCGTTGTCTCGCCCGCACGGGCGTCGGGAAACTCCTCGATCACCTGGCGGCGCAGCATCGCGACCCCGAAGAACCCCAGGGCCGAGAACACGATGATGCCGAGCCAAGTTCCGGTCGCGGGGATCGGCTGCCAGAGGAAAATCAGCGCCAGGATCACCGCGGTCAGCGCGAAGGTCCAATCGGCGTGGTCACGGAGGAAGGGCGTGATCGCCCGCCGCGCCGCGGTCATCACGCGCGCAGGCCCCGCGAACCAGGCGGCGACCACCAGCACGAGCCCGACGAGCACGAACGCGCCGGCGATTTCCTTGAGCATCCCGGTCCCGATGGCGGCCGCGTCGCGGATCGCAGGACGTAAGGACGCATCGCTGACCAGCGAGCTCGTGACCTGGTTCACGACGATCCGCCGGGCCAGCAGCGTCAAGACTCCTCCGGCCACGATCGCAAACCCGACCGTCATCAGCGTCCGTCGACGCCGACCCCCGGCAAGCGCGACGGCGAGCGCGAACAGCACCGGAACGGCGATCGTCAACGCGAGGGCCAGATCCTTCAACGCTCTTCCGACGTCCTGAATGAAGCGGAGCTGATCGGACTTGAACAGGACGACCTTCGCCGCCGAAGGCGGCAGCTTCGACCCGATGTTGGACGGGAGGCCGAGGCGCGAAGCGATGTCGTCGACGACCTTCGTGAGGTCCAGGGTGACCTTTCCCCCGTTGATCTGGGCCGCCCCCTTTCCGCCGTTGATGATCGTCACCAGGGTTTGGTCGGCGACACGGTTCGCCGCGGCCCACGCGTTCTGGACGATTGGGCGCGACAGGGCGAGCTCCGTGCCCTGGACCGCGGCGTTTCTCAGCGCGCCCGCCACCGGTCCGGCCAGCCCTTGCAGCTGGGTTGGCAACTCCGACTTGAGCATCCCCGCGATGTCGACGTTTGCATACAGCTGGTCGACCGCGTAGTTCGCAGTGGCACTGCGAATCGAGTCCTTCTGGAGGAGCTGCGTGCTGGTCCTGGACCAGTTGTGGGGGTTCAACAGCTGGCGGTTGGCCCAGACCGCGAAGATGCCCACGATCCCGAGCACCGCCGTCAACCAGATCAGGACGTTGATCAGGATCAGCCGAGTCCGCGAGATCGACGGATGCGGCGCCGGAGCCCCGTTGCCGCCGCCGGGCTTCGTCGGCGTTTCCGCGCTCGCCGCCATCCCGTGATGCTCGCCAGGTCTCGCGCCCCGTGCATCGCCCACATCGGGTGACGCGCAAACCCGCCGAACTCAGCCGGGTACGGAGGCCGACGGCGCGCGCGAGGATTCGGTTTCGGACAGGTAAATGAGCGTCGCCTTCACCCGGCGGCTGACGTCTTGGTCCTCGGGCAGTCCCAGCTTCGAGAAGATCGAGTTGACGTGCTTTTCGACCGCCCGCTTGGTCAGCACTAGCGACTCCGCGATCGCCCCGTTGCTCTTGCCCGCCGCGATCTCCCCGAGCAGCTCAAGCTCCCGAGGGGTGAGTTCGGCGAGCGGCGATGTCGCCGCCCGGGCGCGAGCCTCAATCAGTACCTCGACGATCTTCGGATCGATCACCGAGTCCCCGCGCGCGACCGCTTCGATCGCCCCGATCAGCTCTTGCCGGTTGCGGATCCGCTCCTTGAGCAGGTAGGCCCGACCACCCGACCCCGCCTCAAGCAACGCGACCGCATAGTCAGGCTCGGCGTATTGGCTGAGGATGACCACGCCTACGTCGGGATCGGTGTCGCGCAGCCGGGCGGCAACCCTGATGCCCTCCGCTCCTCCCGACGGGGGCATCCGAATGTCGGTGATCAGGACATCCGGGCGCTCCGACTCGATCGCAGCGTCGAGCTCATTGCGATTCGAGCAGACCGCCACCAGCTCGACCTCCGGGGCCGAGTCGAGCGCAGACGTCAAGAATTCGCGCACGACATACGAATCCTCAGCCGCAACAACTCGGATCGGCCAGTCGGGCTCTCGTCTCATCAATCCCCGGGTTGCAGTCTGCCATAGCGTCCCGATCGACCCTGGTCGCCTCGCGTACGCAAGATCGTGAATGCGTCGTGCCCAGGGCGTCCACGCCTTGCCCGGCCCCTCGATCTCTGCTATGAACAAACCTGCCCACTGAGGTTGGAATCAACTTCGCGGGCGCCGTTGGGGTGCGGTCGTGCGACCTGAACTGAACCTGGGCCGGATTGACGAGGGCGCGCTCGAGCGGTCGCCCCCCGTTCGCATCGGATTCATCGTGATCGGCGGGATCACGGTCGCCGCGGTCGCGGTTACGGCTGGACTCACAGCCGCGGGTGCGCATGCCATGACGGGGGCCTCCGGCGCCGGCGCGGTGCTCGCGGCGCTGGGGCGCGGGATCGTGGTCGGTGTTCCACTCGCGGTGTCGCTCTACGCCTGCCGCCGGCCGGCGCACGCCCAGTTCGGAAGGGTCCTCTTGCTCGTCAGCAGCCTGTGGTTTTTGGCCTCGCTCTCGACCTCCTCGTCGTCCTTTCTCTACAGCGTGGGTCGCATCTTTGGCTGGGTAGCGGAAGTGGGGATTGTGTACGCGGTGTTGGCATTCCCCGATGGGCGCTTACGTGATCGCGTCGATCGCAGCTTGGTGGCAGTTTCCATTGTGCTCACGTCGCTGTTGTACCTGCCGACGGCTCTGCTCGTGGCTCGATATCCGTCGCCGTCGCCGTGGTCGAGCTGCACCGCCACCTGTCCCCACAACGCGTTCATGGCCGTGACCCACCAGCCGGCGTTAATCGATGGAGCAATCAATCCGGTGCGCGACCTGCTCACGGTAATCGTCTTCTTGATCGTGGCGGTTCGGCTCACGACCAGGATTCGTGACGCCAATTCGCTGTTGCGCCGCACCCTTACCCCGGTGCTTGTCGTCGCGATCGGACGCCTGCTCGTGTTCGCGGTGGGCATTGGGGCTCGGCGCGCTTCAGCCGATTCAGCGCTGACGCTGGCGGCGGCGTGGACCGTTGCCTTTGCCCTGCCGGCGTTGGCAGCAGGCTTCCTCCTCGGTCTGGCGCGGTGGCACGTGTTCGTGACGGCAGGCATTCAGGCCGTCAACGCCCGATTGCGCGAGATGCCGGGGCCCGAGGAGGTGCGAGAACTCCTGGCCCGCGCGTTCGACGATCCCGGCCTCGAGATCGCATCCTGGTCGAGCAGGAGACGTCGCTGGATCGACGCAGCCGGCCACACTCTGAACGAGCCGGGGAAGGACTCGGGGCGACACCTCACGGAGGTGCGAGACGGCCCCCGGCCGGCCATCGCGATCGTCCACGACGGAGCGCTCACCGAGGACTACGCATTCGTCGAGAGCGCCGCGACGGCCGCGTCCGTCGCGTTCGCGAGTGACCGTGTCGCGGCTCGCACGGCTGGTTTGATCCGCGAGCTGCGGGCCTCGCGCGCTCGCATCGTCGCGGCCGCCGACAGCGAGCGCCGGCGGATCGAGCGCGACCTGCACGACGGCGCGCAGCAGCATCTGGTCGGGCTGTGCATCCACCTCGAGCTCGCGGCCGAGGCGGCCGAGCAGGACCATCCGTCCGACGCCGCCGAACTTCGCAAGCTGGTGGCAGAGGTCGAGGAGGCACTCGAGGAGATCCGCTCGCTGACGCACGGGATCTACCCCGCGATGCTCGTCGAAGGGGGGCTCGAGGTTGCCGTGCGCTCGGCCGCGCGGCGCTCGCCGGTCCCGGCCACGGTCGAGGCGAAAGACCTGAGCGAGTACCCCGATGAGATCATCGCCGCGGTCTACTTCTGCTGCGCCGAGGCGCTTCAGAACGTCGCCAAACACGCTCGTGAGGCGCGGTCGGCACGCGTCGAGCTACGAGAGGCCAACCGAGTGCTGAGCTTCTCGGTATCCGACGATGGTCCGGGCCTGAACGACAACGAAGCTCGGGTAGGCGCCGGCATGCTCAACATGCGTGACCGCATGGCAACCGTGGGTGGCAAGCTGACCGTGCAGTCCCGCCCCGGTCAGGGCACCCGGATCAGCGGACGGATCCCACTGGCGGCGATCGATCGACCCGAGCGGGCCCATGACGACGGCCGCGCCGCGCCCAGGACGTGGCCGGTTCGCCAGCGCGAGCACAAGGGACCCTGACCCAACTATCTGGAACTCGCATGGTATCTTCAAGCCATGAGGACTACCATTGATAAGGCAGGTCGATTGGTAATTCCAAAACAGTTGCGCGACCTGGTCGGCCTACGGCCGGGAGAGGTCGAGGTCACGGTGCAGGGCTCGGGGCTACGGGTCGAACCGCCGGCAACGGAGACGCTCGACGAGCGCGACGGACGGCTCGTGATCCCCGTCGCGGGCGCGCA
>CAWEFU010000016.1:0-372532 GCA_963808325.1 uncultured Solirubrobacterales bacterium | reverse complement strand
CACTACGCCTCCGCGGGCGATCAGCCCGCGGCGCTGCGCTGGTCGGTCCGCGCCGCCGACACCGCAGAGCGCGTGCACGCTTACGGTGAGGCCGCGGCGCTGCTCGAGCGCGTGATCGAGCTCTTCGATCGCGTGCCCGACGCCGAGGCGCTGGCCGGCGCCGACCGGACGACGACTCTCCTACGGGCCGCCCAGAACCACGGCTTCGAAGGCAACAGCGCGCGCCAGCAGACCCTGGCTCGGGCGGCACTCGTCCTGGTCGACGAGCGCGCCGACCCGCGCCAAGCGGCGCGACTGTTCGAGGTCCTGTACGACGCCCAGTGGCACCTGGGCCTCGGCGACGAGTCGCTGGCCTCGATCGAGCACGCGCTCTCCTTGCTGCCGGCGGGCGAGATCTCCCCCGAGCGGGGCATGTTGCTGCGCACTCAAGCGAAGACGATGATGCTGCGCGGCAGGTACAGAAAAGCTGTCGAGGTCGCGGGCGAGACGCTATCGGTCGCCGACGAGCTCGGCGATCGGCGTCTGCGGGGACGCGCGCTCAACACCCTCGGAACGTGCCTCGTGGACCTCGGCGAGGTCGAGAAGGGCGTCGCGAAGCTACGCGAAGCGATCGCGCTGACCCGGGAGGAAGACGACCCCTGGCAGGAGAACGTGGGATGGATCAACCTGGCCGACTCGCTGCACCTCGCCGGCCGGCTACGCGACGCCCGCGCGGTGGTCGAAGAGGGCCTCGCGCGCGAGCTCAGTCCCCACCGGCTCTGGCTGGTGATCCTCCGCGCGGAGCTCGCGATCGAGGCCGGCGAGTGGGCGGAGGCGAAGGCCATTCTCGGCTCGATCGGTGGGCGCCCAACCGGCAATACGCTCGTCAACCTCGATCTTCGCCGGGTGGAGCTCGCCCTCGGCCGCGGCGACCATGCGCCGGCTCGCGAGCGGCTCGAGGAGGCGGCGGCGCTCGCCGCCTGCATGGACGAGCCGCAGTTCACGGGTGTCCTTGGCGCGTTGGGCGCCGAGCTCGAGCGGCGGGAGGGGAACCTCGCGGCGGCGCGAGGCTTCTTGCGCGACGCCCTCGCCCGACTCGAGCCGCGCACCGACGACACCGCGCGCGTGGCCCGGCTGAGGGCGACGGGGGCGACCGTCGAGGCCGATGCCGCGCAGCGCGCCCGCGATCTCGGGGAGCCCGAAGATGAGCGCATCGCGCTCGCTCAGGCCGATGAGCACGTGGCCGGCGCGCAAGCCGCCGCCGCCAGCCGGCGGCCCCTCGAAGGGGCGTGGCTGCTGAGGGCTCGCGCCGAGCGCACCCGCGCCTTAGGAGCGGCTGACCCGGGCGCGTACGCCGACGCCGCGGAGGCCTGGGCCGCGCTCGAGCGTCCCTACCAGGCGGCGCTGATGCGCCTGGGAGAGGCCGAGGCCTGGGTGTCTCGTGGAGATCGGGCGCGGGCCACGGCCGTCGCAACCGATGCCCATGCCGAGGCGTCGCGGATCGGCGCGGACTGGCTTCGCGAGGAGGTCGAAGGACTCGCGGCCCGGGCCCGGCTCGTGCTCGACGCCGGCGACGCCGCGGTCGAACCCGAGGAAGACCAGGAGGTGGCGGACGACCCGTTCGGTTTGACGCCGCGGGAGCGCCAGGTGCTCGAGCTGATCGCGCGCGGTGCCACCAACCGGGAGATCGGTGCCGAGCTCTTCATGGCCGAGAAGACCGCCAGCGTGCACGTCTCGCGGATCCTGGCCAAGCTGGACGTGCACAGCCGCACCCAGGCGGCCAACGTCGCCCACCGCTTGGGCCTGGTGGGGTGAGCGCCGGCTCTTATCCGTATCGGGGCATGGGTGGAATCGGCCGCCGGGCCCTAACCGCCTCGACGACCGCGCGCGCTTCGGACAGCCGGTACTCCTCGCCGTAGACGGCGCCTTGGCGGCGGGGCGCCTCCATCACCGCGCACCCCTCGTTGCCGCCCAGGTCGACCGCGACATAGCCGGCGTCGCCGATCAGCTCGGAGACGGTCGCCTTTGCCTCCTCGTCGTCGCCGCACAACCACTGAACCACGGCCGGGTCGCGGTGCGCCACCCGGGCCTGGAACGCTGAGGTCAGCGTGTTGAACGACTTCGTGTAGCGCGCTCCCGGCATGCGGGACGCGTTGAACGCGGCCGCCGTCTGGCCGTCGGCCGGCATGGGCCCGGAGCCGAACTGGTTGGTGGTGTCGATCACGATCTTCCCGTTGAGCCGGCCCGCCGCCTCGAGCGCGCTAGGGATGACGCCCCACGGGACGGAGATCACCACGACCTCGGCGCCCCCCACCGCGTCCGCGGGTGTGGCGATCTGCGCGCCGATCTGGCCGGCGAGCTTCTCGAGCTTGGCCGGATCGCGCGCGAAGCTGACGGTCACGTCGTGGCCGGCGGGGGTCAGCTGGCGGGCGATGTTCCCGCCGATCCGTCCGGCACCGACGATGGCAACGTTCATGAAACGGTTCCTCCTTTGATGAGTTTCAGGACGTATTGCGTGATCCTAATGCTTGAGCTCAAGCTATGAGTACGAGTATTGTCCGCGAGGTCTTTGCTCTAGCCTTCGGCCCCATGGACACGGACCGTCGGGCGCACGATCCTGCCGTAGACAATGAGCGACTACCTCGCGACTCGGTCGACGCACTGCTGCGCTCGTGGCGGGCGCGCCGGCCAGAGCTCGACTTCGAACCCGTGGCCGTCATCGCGCGGCTGAACCGGCTTCGCAGTCACATCGATCCCGCCCTGGCCGAGGTATTTGCCGCACACGGGCTGAGCTCTGCCAACTTCGGCGTGCTGGTCACGCTCGCTCGCATCGGCGACGACGGACGCGTCAGCCAACGCCGGCTGATGGACGAGCTAGGGCTGACCTCGGGCACGATCAGCGTGCGGGTCGATCGCCTGGTCGACGAGGGACTCGTCGTGCGTCAGACGGACCCGGAATCAAAGCGCAACACGCTGATCACCCTGACCGAGCGCGGCCGAGACCTGGTCCAGCGGGTGATTCCCGCTCACCTGGCCAATGAGCGGCGATTGGTAGCCGCGCTGACCGACGACGAGCAGCACGCCCTCGAGTCGTTGCTGCGCAAGCTGCTGCTCGAGTTCGAAGGCTCACACCCGCCGTCCGGCGCGCCTCTCCGCCTCGGCGTCGCCCTCGCCCCGGCTCACGTCGCGATCGCCATGCGGAAGTCTGTCGGCCTGCCGCCCGTTCCGGCGCTCCTCGTGCGCGCGGTCGACGAGGACGGGCCCGCCGGCGCGGCCGGCCTTCGCACCGGAGACGTGCTGCTCCGTGGCGGCACCCGCGAGCTGCGCTCGATCGGCGCCCTCTATGCGGCAATGGCTGACACCGGCGACAGTTGCCGTCTGAGGATCGTGCTCCTGCGAGGAATGAAGGAGCACCGCGTCACGGTCCGGCTGGGCCACGTTCGCGCTCCGCACGACACGGTGGCCGCGACCGCCGGGCGCACAGCTCGCGGCGAGCACACGGTGTGACTCTGGTTAACCGCCGATCATCTAGGAGAATGCGGCAATGAGCGAGAGCCGGGTGCAAACCGGCGCCGGTCAGGGCGAGCGGCCCGCAGCGGCTGGGCCTCCGGCGCCCGATTCCGAAGACGGGGTTTTACGGCAGCGACCGGGGCTGCGGGGGTGGCTCGAATCCCGGGCGGAGCGGGAACGACGGCTCGAGCAAACCGGGAGCGACCCCGACCCGCGCTTCACGTTCGCCAACGAACGGACCTTCCTCGCCTGGAATCGAACCGCGCTCGCGTTGATCGCCGCCGGCCTGGCGGCGGCGCAGTTCCTACATTTCAATCTGCACGGGCTGAGGCTCATCATCGCGGTGCCATTGATCGTGCTCGGCGCCGTGCTCGCGCTCGCGAGCTACCTGCACTGGGAGGACAGCGAGCGGGCGATGCGGCTGCGCCAGCCGCTGCGGTACTCGTGGATGCCCCGTCTGCTCACCGCCGGTATCGCGGTGATCGCGGTGTGTGGGGGGATCCTGGCCATCGTCGACCGATTGGCGCATTGACCGCGGGAAGCTCTCGGGGGCCGGGCGGCGGCGAAGGGGCGTCCGCTTCAGAGGTCCAAGACCCCGGCATGGCGACGGACCGCACGGCGCTTGCGTGGACGCGGTCCGCGCTGAACATGGCGGCGAGCGGGACGCTGATCGCGCGTGCCGCCTTCGCTGCGGGCCTCGACGTGCTCGGCGTGGCATGCGCCGTCGCGATGGCAACGTCCGCATGGCTCACCTGGCGCCATGGGCGCGTGATCTACTACGGCCGGCAGATGGCCGGCCAGTTCACTCGTCCCCAGACACACGCGCTCGCGCTTTTGACCGGAGCCACGCTACTCGTTGCCGGCCTGGCGGTCGCGGTGACGATTGCGATCTGAGGACGATTTTCCGGGTAGGGATCAATTTGACCGTGATGCGAACGAGATGGAGGTGAGAAGCGATGCCCAGTAAGAAGACGGCGGCACGAGTCGGCGTGAAGGGCGCGAAGGTGATGGCTCGTCATCCTAGGGTCGGGCGGGCGACCATCCGGGCGGCACGGCCCACGGTGAAGGTCGGCTGGAAGGTCGGCAAGGTGGTGGCCAAGCGCAAGGTCCGCCGGCGGGTCAAGGCGTGGGGTGAGCGGGTCGAGATCGTGGGCGACCGGCTCGGGGGGCTGGGCGACGGCCTCGAGCAGCTGAGCGACGGGCTCGAGCGGCTGGGCGACCTCGCCCGGTTTCTCGGTCAGATGGCGGTCGTCTACGGGCCGCCGGCGGCTGAAGTGTTCGGGCTGATCGAGGCTCCCAAGCCGAGGCGAACCGCCCCCGCGTTCCTGGCCGGGATCGCGGTCGGAGCCGTCGGGGTGTATTTCCTCGAGCCCGAGCACGGCTCCGAGCGTCGCCGGCGGGTGCAGAAGTTCGTGGCACCACCTGGGTAGCGACTCGCGGCGGCCTCATATGCCGGCCGGTGGGGCCCGGGTTGCTTATTGCTGCCGAGGCGCTCTTAGCGACGGCGGCGGAGGAGCGCGTACCCCGCGCCGGCCGCGGCCGCGATTGGCAGCTCTACGGCGCCTAATGCAACCGTGGCGACGAGGCCGGCGTAGACCGCCGCGTCCCGACCTGAATCCTTGCGCGAGACGTCTTTTGCCTCGGCCCAGACGTCCTCTGCTTGCTCACGGGTACGAGCGGCTGCCTTGCCGACGAGATCGCCGGCGCTGCCGACCGCGTCGCCCATGATGCGGCCAGCGGATTGGCCCGCGGATGCGGCGGCCCCTACTGGGTTCGGTGCCATGTGTCCTCCTTTACGCGCGTGATGTGACCGGTCCATTGTCGCTGGCGAGCGCCCGGCTGATCGCCAGCGAAGAGAGCGTCGCCCCAGCGCACAGCACCAGCCCGAACGGGGTCGGCAGTGCCAGGCCGAGGAAGCGCTGAAACGGCGGGAACGCGAGCGCTGCCGCCACGAACGCGGCCGAGCCGGCGACGGCGCCGAGGACCTGCGAGCTGAGCCGGCCTTCGGCGCGGCCCAGATCGAGGGTCTGAGCGAGCTGGCTCGTGACGATGCTCGTGAACGCGACCGCGCGCCGCCGGGCGGGATCAGCGGTGCGCGAGCCGAGTACGTACGCGGTGAAGCTGGGCAGCGCGGTGGCCAACCCGCGGTGCAGGACGCTGCGGCGCAACGGCGCGTCGAGCGCCGAGGTGCCTTCGCGCGACAGGGATGCGAGGTTGCGGTGCTCGGGCTCCTGGACCGCGACCGACAGCGCCGGAAGCACGTCCGTTACCAGGTTGACCGCGAGTACTTCCCTGGTGGTCAGGGGCGCCTCGAGTCCGGCGAGCGCCGCGGCGACCATCAGCCCGAGTTCGCCTGCGTTGCCGCCCAGCAGCAGTCCTAGCGCGCGGCGGATGTTGTGCCAGAAGCCCCGCCCCTCCACGAACGTCTCCACCAGCGTCGAGAAGTCATCGTCGGCCAGCACGACGTCCGCCGCCTCCCGCGCCACGTCGGTGCCAGTCGCTCCCATCGCCACCCCCACGTCGGCCAGTCTGAGCGCGGGCGCGTCGTTGACGCCATCGCCGGTCATGGCGACGACGTGTCCGCGCCGCTGCAGCGCTTCGACGATGCGCAGCTTGTCGAGCGGGTTGATCCGAGCGATCACGCGCGCTTCCTCGAGGCGCCGATCCAGCTCGTCATCGTCGAGTCCGGCGACCTCGTCACCGGTCATGACCTCCGGTCCGTCGCGAGCCAGTCCCGCGTCCTTGGCGATCGCGGTGGCGGTCGCGGGATGATCGCCGGTGAGCATCACGACCCGCACGCCTGCGGCTTCGCAGCGCCGAACGGCTGCGGGCACGCCGGCCCGCAGCGGATCGCTGATGCCGATATAGCCGATCGCCGTGAGGCGCTTGGGATCGTCCGTTGGGTGTTGGTCCGTGCCCACGGCGATCATCAAGACGCGCAGACCTTGGCCGGACAGTTCCTCGGCCTTGGAGAGCAGACCGTCCCGCCCGGCCCGCGTCAGCGGCTTTTCTCCGTCGGCGAGTCGCACGTTGGTGCAGCGCGTGGCCAGTACCTCGGCGGCACCCTTGACAAACGTTCGTCCCCGCGACCGCGTCGCGTGAAACCCACGCGAGGGCTCGAAGGGCTCCTCGTCCTGGCGCGGGGCGTCGCGCATCGCGGTCAGGCCGGCGCGCTCGGCGCCCTTGACGACGGCGACGTCGGTCGGGTGCGAGGCGAGACCGGGCGCGTCCGGGTGTGGGCTGGCCAGTGCGGCGGCCTCGAGGATCGCTCGCGCGGATGGGCTCAGCTTCTCCGGCCGCTCACATTCCCCCTGGATCGCCGTCACACACGTGAGAGCCGGCCGACCCTCGGTGAGCGTGCCGGTCTTGTCGGTGCAGGCGACATCCACGCGGCCCAACGCCTCGACCGCCGCGAGCCGCCGCACGAGCGCATTCCGCGACGCCAGCCGCCGCGCGATTGCCGCCTGCGCCACGCCGGCAAGGAGCGGCAGCCCTTCGGGAACCGCTCCGATCGCGATGCTCGCGCCGAGCGCAAGCTGTGGGACGAGGGGCCGGCCCCACGCCACGCCGGCCACGGTCACGAGCAGGCCGCTGCCGACGATCACCGGAAGGCCCTCGCTGAACATTCGACCGAGCTTCTGGCCGAGCGGACTCGCCCGGGTCTCCTCGAGCGTGACCGCCGCGGCGGTGGCCCCCATCCGGGTACCGCCGCCGACCGCCACCACTACCGCGCGCCCGGTGCCAACCGTGATGTCGCTGCCCTCGAGCACCACCCTGGCCACGTCCGGCCCTCCATCGACGACCTTGGCAACCGGCATCGACTCTCCAGTCAGCGCCGCCTCGTCCACCTCCATGTCGTCGGCCTCGATCAGTCGCGCATCCGCGGGCACGCGATCGCCGCCAGCGAGCGCGATCACGTCGCCCGGGACGAGCTCGTCGGCGTCGACCGTCGCGATCGCTCCGTCCCGCACCACGGTTGCGGTGCGGGCGCTCATCCGCTGCAGTGCTTCGGCAGCCCGTCCCGCCTGGTGCTCCTGCCACGCGCCGACCAGGGTGTTGACGACGATCACCGCGCCGATCATCGCCACGTCGCCGAGCGCACCGAGCGCCAGCGATACGCCGGCGCCGGCGGCGAGCACCCCGGTCAGGGGCGAGCTCAGCTGGTCGAGGACCGCGCTGGTGAGCGCGCTGCGGCGCTCGGTTTCCGCGGGAGGGCGCCTGCGCGCCTGCGCCTCGGAGGCGGTCAGCCCGCGCTCGCTGCTGTTCAACGCGCTCAAAGTCTCCCGCACCGAAAGGCGTCCGTAGCGCTCCGGTTGGGGATCCTCGAGCCTCTCGAACACCGAGCGCGGACGCGCCCCGCCGCGCAGCCGCACGTAGCCGGCCCCGATTGCTCCCAGCGCCGCCACGTAGGTCGCCTGCGATCCGCGTTCGAACCTCGGATTCCCCCCGAGGCCCCAGATCCCCCCGGCCACGTTCGACAGCGCCGATGCGATGACCGAATCGCGCACCGCCGTGTCCCGGCGAGCGCCCGCCTCGATGACGGCCGCGACGCTCGAGAGATCCGGGGCCAGCACGTCCGCTCGGGCTGCGAAGCGGCCGCCCCTGCCCGAGCTCAGACCGATCGCGAGGTCGCATTCGGCGAATTCGTGACCCGCGTGACCGGTGTCGCTGAGAACCGCCACGATCGCGCCGTGGGCTTGGTGCTGGCGAACACGGTCAAGCGCATCGCCCGGTACAACACGCGCGCCGGCGCCGGCCGCGAGGTTTGCGACGCCGTCGGCCATCTCTCCAACCACCTCGACGGGGACCGAGAACCGCCGGCACACGCCGAAAAGCTGGTCGAGGCCGGGGGCCCGGGCGAGGCGGGTTGCGACCACCCCCGCGGCGCGCCGCTGGCGCGCCATGCGCAGCTCGAGCACAGGACCCGGCTCTGGGTGGTCGGCGCTGGAGCGCTTCGGGCGCTGCGCGCCGGCGCGCGCGGGGCCGAGAAGCCAACGCTCTTCCTCGATCTCGGCGCTGGCGACTACCCCATCGAACGTCCCATCGACGGCGTCGGCTGCCTCTGCGCCGCCGAACAGCGAGCCCCACGGGGATCCCGCCGCGGCGGATATACCCGCCGCGAGGCGCATCACGTCCGCTTCATCGAGGTCGGCGGAGGCGGCCGTCACGTGGTCGAGCTCCAGGCCGTCTACCAGCGCGCGCGGCGACTCGATGATCAAGGCATCGGGAACACAGATCGGGCGCTTCTCGCGCGAACCGACGATGGTCACGCCCTGGCGCAGCACCCGAGCGGCCGCGCCGTTGTCCGCGCTCTCGGCACCGATGAGCGCTGCCCGCGGGTTGACGAGCAGGAGCGCCGTGAGCGCGCGTGCCGGCGAGCGCGTCAGCAGTCCGGTGATCGCGGCGTAGGCGACCGATGCTGGCGGTAGCGCGCTCAGATAACGGTCGTAGATGGTCGGCGTGGGGGGCGCGCCGCGCGGGTCAGGCGTGAAGGCGGGATCGCGGTCGAGCTCGACGGTGATGGGCCCGCCGGAAAGCCTCGAGCCGGCATCCAAGCGCTCTCCCGGCGCGGCGGCGCGCAGCTCGCCGCTGGACGAGATGAAGGTTCCAAAGCCGCTCAACACAGTCCCCGGGAGCGGAACCCGTTCACCCGGCTCGATCTCCACCCGTGCGCCGGGATGGGCCGGTTCGGCGTCCTCGAGCCGATCCTCGTAGTGCCGCCAGGCGTTCCGGCGCGCCCTGACCGTGGTCATCAACCGCAGCGCGGCCGCGCCGTTCACCGCGAGCCCGAGCGGGCTCCCGGCGAACGTGAGGCTGACGATCGTGACGCCGCTCAGCGCCAGCTGGGCGGCGTTGCGACCCAGGACCTCCTCGAGCCGGCGCTCGATCGGCGGCAGGCCTTCGATGATCCCCATGGCGCCCGCGACCTGGGCGCCCCGCCCGCCGCCGAGGGCGTCACCTTCCGGCCCCGACCTGGCTCGCCGGATCCCGGCCAGCGCGAGGCCAAGACCCGAGCCGACGGCCCTAGCGGAGCTCTGGATCAGAGGCGCCGGATCCAGGGGATGCGAAGGCGTCTCCTCACCCGGAACCTCGGGTAGCTCGAGGCTCGTGACTTGGGCGAGGAGGTCCTGGATGTCGAGGAGGTGCTCGGAGTACTCGACCAACACCCGACCCGTCAACTGGCTCGCGGTCACGCGCGACACGCCTGGAAGGCGAGCGAGCCGTTCCACCACGCGGCGCGCGAGCTCCGGATCGCGATCGATGCCCCGAACGGCGATCCGCGCGCGCCGGCGCAGGCGCCCCACCTCGCGCACCGCGTACTTCGGCACGGCGCCGACCCCTCTTACCGCACCGCGGACCCGGCTCCCGCGGGGCGGTTGCGGTGATGGTGCCTCCACTGCCCCACCGAGCGCAGCCAAGATGGTTTTTTCGGTGGCCGCCGCAGTCTGGTCAAACTCGACGAGGACGTTCCGAGTGTTCGCGTTGGCGCGCGCCCGTTGGACTCCCTCGATTTCGCCTACGCGCCGCTCGATCACGCTCGGCTCTTGGTCCGACCACCCGGGCACGTGCACCCGGACTCGGCCGGGCAGCGAGTGAATGATCCGTGGCGCTCCGGCCGCGGCGCTGATTTCCGCCGAGAGCGCGCTCAAACGCTAAGTGTTTCCACCGCTCGGCGGTGTGCGCCGCGAGCGAGCTGAAGTGGTGCGGCTGGACTGGGTCCGCCGGCGAGGCCGCGATGTGGTTGCCCTGGGGCTAGCGGGGCTCGACGCCTCAGCGCCGGCGGGGCCCGACGTCTTAGCGCGAGCGGGGCTCGACGCTCCGGAGGCCCCCTGGCGAGCGCCGCGAACCGCGCCCCGGGCGGCGGAAACCGCGACGTCCCCGGCCTTCAGTACGCCGGCGAGGCCGTACACGGCGCCGCGCCGGAAGAGCTCGCGCGCGCGCGGCGACACGGCGGCCGCGGTGGCGGCCGCGATGATGCCGGTCTCGCGGTCCAGGTAGTCGTCAACGCCCACTGCGTCCCTCCTTAATTGATCGGCAGGGAAATGGATTACCCGGCGCCCGCAACGATCAACCTCCAAACGGATTCACAACTCGGTCACATTTGCTTCTCAGGATTGCAACAGGGGCCGGGCGTGGGCGTCGAATACTACGGATCGACCTTCCTCCGAGACCGAGAGAGGGCCCATGCGACGGTTGCTCTTCATCCTCTGGGGCCTGACGCCCCGTGCCGTTCGCCCGCCCCGGGTTATCGGGGAGCGGGCGCACTCGCGCCGCTTGTAGGCGAGCGGGGTGGCGGAGCGGGGTGGCGCACCGGCCCGGGCGGGTACCCTAGACCGCAATGGCTGAGGCCCAAGGCAACGACTCTCAGTCCGGCGAGGATTCGAGAGAGCGCGCCCGGCCCGAGCAGGTACTGGAAGGCTGGGGCCGGCGAGCGGGCCGGTTCCTGGCGGTGGCCGCCTCGCGAGTACGCGAGGAGGCGGAGGACATCTGGGCCGAGGCCCAGAGCATCAAGCGCGGCGAGCGCGAATAGCGGAGAGCACCAAGCGCGGCGAGCGCGAACAGCGGAGGCAGTTCTTAACTGTTTGAGTCACTGGCTTCGTTTGCCTTGACGCCTCTGGGCGGGTCTGATCCACTGAGCTGACCCTCGGGTGAGGCTTGCGGCGAGAGTAGGAGACCCGCACGTTCGTCTGAGCCGGCCGAGGGGTGTTCCCCCATCCAAAGTTAGGAGACACCATGCGCTTGCTTTCACGCATGACGCTGCCATTTGCGCTGCTCGGACTGGCCCTCTTAGGCCCGCTCGTCGCATCCGCGGGTGCGCACAGCCGGTCCGGCGTGGTCGGGCATGTGTACGTCGACGACAACACCGCCGGTGTGAATACGGTCGGCGCGTTCGACCGGCACGCCGACGGATCGCTGACGCCTACGCCGGGATCGCCGTTCGTCGCCGGCGGCGCTGGAACCGGAGCCGGCCTGGCCTCCCAGGGCGCGCTTCAGATCTCGTCGGATGGCCGCTTCGTGGTCGCCGTCGACGCAGGAAGCAACCAGATCTCGGTGTTGCGGATCAGGCGCGACGGATCGCTCGAGCTCGTGCGCGATGGCGTTATCTCTTCGGGCGGCATCCTGCCCGACAGCGTCACGATCCACGATGACCTCGTCTACGTTGCAAACTCCGGTAACGGGGGCAGCAACTACACCGGCTTCACCCTCGGTGACAGCGGTCGTCTGCGACCGCTCGCGGGGTCGACGGCCCCGCTCCCTGACGGCTCCGCCCCCGCAGACGTGCTGTTCAACGGCACCGGCAGGAAGCTCGTCGGCACCCGGGTGGGCACCTCTGAGATCGACAGCTTCACCGTCGGCCGCGACGGTCTGCTCACCGCGGCGCCCGACTCGCCGATCGCGGGCCAGGGGCTTGGTCCGTTTGGGAGCGAGTTCCGGCCGACCAACCCGCACCAGCTGTTCGTCTCAAATGCCCACAACGTCGGCCCGGGAACGGGCACGGTGTCGGCCTTTAGCGTCTCGCGCGACGGCACGCTGACGTCGATCTCAGGATCCCCATTCGGGGATGACCAGATCGCGCCTTGCTGGGTCGAGATCACGCGCGATGGCCGGTTCCTGTTCACCGTGAACACCGGATCGGGATCGATTTCTCGCTACTCGATCGCGCGTGACGGGACGCTGGGGCTGATCGGCAGCACCCCTGTCAGCGGCGATGGCGGTGTGGGCGCGGTCGACGCCCGTCTGAGCCCCGACGGCCGCACCCTGTACGTGGACGAGAGCAAGGTCGGCAAGGTCGGGGCGTTCGCCGTCGACGGCGGCAACCTGACCGAGCTCCCGAGCTCTCCGTTCTCGCTGCCGGCCGGCGCTGCACCGGCAGGCGTCGCCGTCAACTAGCGGGGAGCTGGGAGCTCATCGCGGCGGCACCGAATGACGCGAGCCGGGGGCTGGCGGGCCCCCGGCTCGCGCCGCGTGCTCCTACTGCAGGGCGCGTATGAGCTTGGCGACCGCGGTCGGGATTCGCTCACCCGCGGCCTCGTGGTCGCCGTCGAAGAGCTCTAGGGAGTGCTCGATGTCGAGCCGAGTGAGCTCGGCCGAGAACGCAGCGGCACCAAGGTCGAGGAAGAACTGGTCTTGGTGTCCTGCGTCGAGCTGGATCATGTGCATGCGCGCCAGCGCGTCCGCGTGATTCTGTGCCATCCGAACGGGATCGAGCGCCAGCCACTCCGACCAGATCTCGTCGATCGGCCTTCCCACGGAGTCGAATGGGACCAGCGCCCTACCCGGTCGGTTGGGGTCCGGCGTGTACGCGCACGCGGTGCCGTAGGCGGCGAACAGAACGGGAAACTCCCTCCAATCGAAGTCGTCGCTCTGCGCCCGAGCCTCGAATTCCTCCCAGGAACCGTTGAAATGGGTACGCAGCGACCGGGCCGCCACCGGAAAGAACGGCTGGTAGCAGCACTCGAACAGCGCGTCACCGGCGAGCGACGCGGTCGCCCCGTACACGCCGGGCCTGAGCATCGGGATCACCATCGCGCCGTAGCCGCCGGAAGACTTGCCGCATACCCCGCGGTGCTCCATTGCTGCACCCGTTGGATACCGCGCATCGATGAACGGGACCACCTCTTCGCACAGGTAGTCGAGATAGCGACCGGAGCCCGGCGAGTTCAAAAACTGCGAGCCACCCCACGAGGTGGCGGCGTCGACGAACACGAGGAGCCCGGGCGGCGACTCGCCCCCCGAGATCATGCTGTCCACGCGCTCGATCGTGGTGGGGCCTGACGACAGCGGGACGAGCCACTCCTCGAGCTTCCCGCCAAAGCCCTGCAACAGGTAGACCGACGGGAGCCGCTCCGTTGCTCCGGGCACGGCGGGGGGCCGGTACACGTACAGCGGTCTGAAAGCGGGATCCCCGAGTGGGTTGACCTCCAGCAGTGCAGAGCGCACCGTGAGGCGGTCGAGTGAACCGGCCAATGGCCGGTCCCAGCGACCCGGCGGGCTCCCCTCGACCTCGCGCAAGCTCACGCGCTCACGCTACCAGCGGGACGCAGCGCGATCCGTGGACGGCTACGAGGCCAGCGCTAGAGCTCGTCGAGCGTCTGGATCGCGTCAATATCGGCGAGGTCCCGGGTCGTCGGCGATCGCCCGACGGCGGTCTCGGCTAGCGAGGCTCGTTGTCCTGCTGTGGAGGCGGACCAACGCCCAGGCGCCAACGGCGCTGAGCGCGACTGAGGCCGAGCGCGCGCCGTTTGCGCGCGCGGGCAAGGCGAGCGGCCACGTTGATTGCGACATCGACCACCAGGACCAGAATTAGCCACCAGTAGTGCGCGAATCCGCGGTGCAAATTGCCGAGTAGGAAGATCGCCGCCAAAGCGCCGATGAAGACGCCGACGGCCGAGCACAGCTGAGTAAGACCGGTGAGATACGGCGTCCCTTCGTAATCAAGCCACAGCTCTTCTCGGGCGTTGAGCGGGAACTCGTCTCTACGGGATCTCCGTGAGGTCATATTGCTGACCAAGCCACCTCTTCGGTAACGACGTGGTAGCGATCTCAGGATTCCATGCCTGGGCACATTTCAACCTCGCGTTTCCGATCGTGTCGGGGGTCGTCAGTCGGCGTTGATCAGGGCCGCGCGCGGCTCGTGATCTCTTCTGCGTACGAGTCGCGCGAGGCGGCGCGGTGCTCGAGTTCGCTATAGCGCTCCAGCGTGATCAGCACGGCTCGCATCTGGTTGCGCTGGGTGAGCACGACCTTGTCCAGTTCGCCGTGCTCGAGTGAGGCCAGGAGGCGGTTGAGCTCGCGCATCGCTTCGCGGACGGTGGCGAGCTCCTGGTTTGAGACGCGCACGCCTTGGGCGGGTTCGCTCATCGTGTCGCGACGATAGGGGCAGGGTCGGACGGACTGCCGACGGTTGCGTCGGTGTTCTGTCCGCGCGATGGACGACACTGGTGGGCGTATGAGTCCTACGGCGGCGGTTGACCGATCGGCGATGCGGCTTGGCCGCGCGCGTGGGCGCTACTTCCGTGAGAACTTCGCCCAGGGTGGTGTCGACCTGGTGCAGATCATCCCGGAGCTGGTGACCAACGCGGACGCGGCGATCGCCGCCGCCGGCCGCGAGTCGGGCCGGATCGTGCTGCAGGTGGCCGCGCCCGACCCGGAGTTCCTGGCTACGTGGCGGGCGCGGATGCGGCAGCTGCGCTCGCCGGCCCTACTGTCCTGGCGCCACGAGCTGCGGTGCACCGACGACGGCGAAGGCGTCGACGCCGAGCTGATCGACAGCCGCCTCGGCGCGCTCGGGGTCGAGCCACCGCGCACCGGGCAGCGGGGGCTCTTTGGCCGGGGGCTTCGGGACGTCTGGCTGGCGCAGGGCGCTGGGCGGATCGAAGGGGTGCGCGCGGGGCGTGCGGTGGAGTCATGGTTCTTTCCAGCCCCGGGGGATGAGCCCTACGCGTTCTGCCACGTCCGCGACCAGCCCGCAACCCCACGCGACCTGGGCACGCTGGGAGTGACGGTATCCGGCACGCGGGTGACGGTGCCGCTTGCGGCCGCGCGGCTGCCGCCGGCGGGCAGGTTGCGCGCACTGGTGGCACAGCTCGTGCAGCTGCGGCCGATCCTCGAGGACCACTCGCGTGCGCTTTACCTCGAGCAGCCGGGGCAGACGCCCGAGCTGATCACCTACCCTGCACCGGAGCCGGATCCCGAGCGGCCGGTGCTGTTCGACTCAGAGGTGGCGGTCGCCGCGAACGTTCGGGCGCGGATCGTGGTACGGCGCGCGAAGGAGCCCTTGTCGCAGGGCTTCTCGCGTGCCACGCGCCGTGGGGGATTGGTGATCCGTTCCGGGCGAGCGGCACACGAGACAACGCTGGCCGGGTTCGAGGGCCGGCCTGGTGTGCGGCACCTGTACGGCCAGGTGTTCTGCGAGGCGATCGAGCAGCTACAGCGCGACGCGCTCGACAAGCCTCGGCCAGAGCTCGTTGTGAAGGTCGACCGCTCCGGCCTCAACGAGCACCACCCGATCGTGGGGCGTCTGTATCAGGCGATCGACAGGGTACTCAGGCCGATCGTCGCCGCCGAGGAGAAGCGCGCCGGCGCGAATTTGATCGGCGCGCCCAGAGCGGTGGCGGCCCGGGACCAGGTCGGGCTGCGCGCACTCAACGACCTGCTCAAGGCCGCGTTTGACCAGCCCGGCACCGCGGCCGCCGAACCCGGCGGAACCCCTGTTCAGCAACCGCCTCTTGAGCCCGTCGAGCCCGAGCGCGAGATTGAGCCGCAAGCTCCTGGAGAACGCGCATCCGAGGAGCACCCACCTACGCCGATTCACGCCCTTCAGTTCAAGCAGTCGCCAGTGCGCCTGCACCCGGGCGAGAAACGCACCGTCACGCTGCTCTGCGACCCCGCCCGGGTGCCCGCCGGGACCGAGGTTGAGATCGATGCCGACCCTGGGTTGACCGTCACGCTGCGCTCAGCCGGGGTCCCGAAGCCGGGCGTCCGCGGTTACAGCACCGTGCCCGTCAACATCCGCGCCCGGGTGACCGTCGAGCCGGGCTCGCGGCTGGCGGTACTCGCGGCCGCCGGGCAGCACACCGCGGAGCTCGAGGTCGTGATCGTCCGCCACCGGGCGTCGGGGTGGGTCAGGGAGATCGCGCGCAAATCAGAGGATCAGCTGATCGAGGGCGAGTTCGATCCGGAGACCGGCGTCGTCACCGTGTATGAAGGCCGGCGCGAGTTCCGCGAGCTCGAACGCGCAGCCAGACGGGCGGGTTACAGCAAGCGCCGCGTACCCGAATACGTCCCCTACCGGATGCTCGAGGTCGAGGCCGCCGCCAACGCCGTGTACGCCTGGGCCGCCGAGCAGATCCTCGCCCGCCGCCTGCCAGAGGAGCGGCCCTCCGACCCGGCCGAGTACGCCGCCGCCGCGCGCCACGAGCACCAGGCGCTGCGGCACAAAGCTCACCACAAGCTCATGCAGGCGTTCCTCGAGCCCGAGATCTTCGAGGGTGCCGTCACCCTGTCGCGGCCGCTGACCCGCACCCGCGCTCGCCAGCTGCGGCTCGTAGAAGAGCAGCACCGCTGACTCTGGCCACGGTCGGCCAGAGACGCTAAATATCAGCACTTCGCCTCAACTCGAACGGACCGAATCGGCCTCTGGGCCGGCGAGCAACACGGCCACTTCGTTCGCTCGTCGACTGACTGAGCTCTGAGACGTTGGGACCGCCCGGCACTGAGCTGCCGTGATACGCGATAACCCGCGCCCCTTGACAAGGGGTCCCGGAGATGGAATACTACTAAACTGACTTCAGTTCATCGCCGCAGGTCTTTGGATCCGACCCATGGTCGACCACCGATATACCTACCCCACCGTGATCGAATTGTGCCGGCACGGCGTCCCGGCCGCGGGTCTTCGAGGGGCAGCGGTGACCGCAGGCAAATCACTCCGGTCGGTTCTTGACCGTGGTGAGCCGCCGACCCCGCATCCGCGACCGAACGGGGATCCGCGATACCGCCCACGCGCGTGAGATGTCGCGGACAGCGAACAACGAGAAGACGTTTGATCAGCTCACCGAGCTCCTCGAAGAGCTGCTGGATGCTCATTGCGACACGATCTGCTTCGAGGAGGACGAGATCGGCGGCTCTCGCTGGACCGCACATGTCGACTATCTGAGGGATCTCCAGCGCGTCGGCCAGCGTTCGCTGGCGCAGCTGGCGGGCGCCCGCGCGTAATCAGGGCCTGTCTCGACGGGCGCTGCTTCTGCGCCACGTTCACACCAGGCTCGGACGAGCGTTCCTGCCGCCGAGCGGGTCGTGTCCTGCACGCGCAGATCTTCGATCGCGATCAGGTTGTGGGGGTGGCCAGCTCGGCCGAGACCTTGTGCACAAAGTCGGTGCGCACGCGCGCCTCGCGGGCACGCAATCTCGCGATCTGATCAAGCGTGCGCTGATGACGACGAGAGCGCCCCCGCTGATCGCTCTTCCGCCGGCGCCGGGCGGTTTCTTGGCTCCCAGCCTTGCGGAACACCTGCCGCTCAGTCTGCCCGCCTGAGAGCTCGGGCAGCGGCCCAACTCGCCGGTCGATAGCACGACCGTGCATGCCACACCGCGATCGACTCCAGGCGCCGGACCGCCGTTCGGCAGGCACGCTTCTGCTCAAGCGCCACGCAAGAGCTGACATGCCAGCCGAGCGCGTCACGGCTCACGGTCGCGTGCCGGATCTCCCCGACGACCGGCCGCGATAGACGGGACCGGCAGCAGCCGAGCTTCGGCACACGCACCTGCGCCCACCGGCGGATCAGGCTGCGAACGTAAAGATCGCGGCCCTGCGGCAGCCGCAAGCTCTGCCTGCGGCCCTTGCGCTTGAACTGCGGGCGGGCGCCGATGCCCGCGAAGTACCGGCGAGACGCGGAATCCAGGTCTCGGAGAGTCTGCTGCAGGCTCTCCGCGACGGCGTCCTTCCGAGCCCCTCAAACCCATCGCTGCGCTTGAGCTCTGGCAGCCCGGCCAACTGTTCGACCGCCCACACGCCGCGCCGGCGCAGCTTGCGCGCAAGCTGCCGTTGCTCAAGCGCAGCGTTCCACATCACCCGCCAACAACCTGCGGCCAGCGCCGCCCTTCGCTCCTGCTCAGGCGTGAGGTACAGCCGAGCACCTCGGAGATCGTCAAGAACGCCTGGGTCACGGCGACGTTACCCCACAGTTCCCGCGCGAGCTCGTATGCGCTCCGTCGACGGTCGGCGATCACGCCTTCGAGCTTGTCCCGCCGTTGGCGGTGCATGGCCAGACGGCGTTCGATCAATGCCCGGTGATCGCTGATCACCTCTCCGTGCCCGGGGAGCACGACCGCGAGGTCGGTGGCTTAGGGACGCTTCATCGATTCGATGTAGGTCACCAGCGCCTGGGGACGCGGTTCGGGAGGACCCTCGAGCGGGCGCGTGATGACCGGGTTGGAAGAGATGTGTCCGATGAGGTGGTCCCCGGCGAACAGGATGCCCCGATCCTTGTCGTGTAGCACTGTGTCGGAGGGGGAGTGACCCGGCCTGTGGCGCACCGTCAGGGTGCGGTCACGCAACCTCAGCTGCTCGCCGTCGGCGAGCGGGACGGTGACGCGTGCCGCCGTACCCCATCCGTGGAACGTCGCGGCGACCGCTCGCAAGACGGATCGGGCGTCGGCAGGGACACCGTGAGCGGCCATGATCTGCGCCGCGTACTCGTCATCCGCGTCGATCGACTCTCTGAACGTTGCCAGCCACGGGGCGAGCAAGTCCAGAGCCGCGAGCTCCGCTCCGGAGCGGTGGGCCAGGATGTCCACGAGGCCGAAGTGGTCCATGTGCTGGTGTGTGATCACGATCAGGCCCAGATCCTCGACCCTGCGCCCGCAGGCGGCCAGCTCCTGCTCGAGCTGGACCAGCGTGTCCGCGGAGTTCGGCCCGGCGTCGATGAGCGTCAACGACTCGTCCTCAATGAGGTAGGCATTGACCCGTCCCACCGCGAAAGGCGTCGGCAGCGCCAAACGCCTGATGCCGGCCTCTGATACGAGGTCACCGGGGTTCATCAGATGTTCGATCCTAGTCTGGCAACTCGATTTGGGCCGCCCCCTCGGCTGAATCGACGCAAACTCGGCGTGCTTGACATGAGTTCAGTTTATCTGCGATATTACGAGCGTGACTAACCTGCCCAATTCGGAGCCGATCGTCGAAGGCGCCGAGCCGTCGGTCGTCGGACCGATGCTTGCGAAGGCGATGCACGATCCGCGGTGGGATCCGTGCGCCGTCGCGCTGATCTCTGGCGGCAAGTCGAACCTGACGTATCGCGTGCACTCGGCCGCTGGGGAGGTCGTCCTCCGCCGGCCACCCCTCGGCCACATCCTCCCGACCGCGCACGACATGGCCCGGGAATACCGGGTGGTGAGCGCCCTACACGGCACGGCATTCCCGATCCCGCGCCCGATGCTGCTCGGATCTGTCGAGAGTTCGCTGGGGACCCCCTTCTATGTGATGGAACGCGTGATCGGCCACATCTGTCGGGATCAGCTGCCATCCGGGTACGCTGAGACGCCGGCCGATCGGGCGGCGATCGGCGCTGGGCTCATCGACGTCCTGGCGACGTTGCACACGATTGCTCCTGATGACGTCGGACTGGGCGACTTCGGCCGGCCGGCAGGCTTCATGCAGCGCCAGTTGCGCAGGTGGTCAGAGCAGTGGCAGCGGTCGAAGGACGAGGAGTTGCCGGCGCTCGACGCGCTGCGCGGCGACCTCGCCGCGGCGCTGCCCGCGCAGGGCGCCTCAGGGATCGTCCACGGCGATTACCGCCTGGACAACGTGGTCCTGCACCCGACCCGAGCCGGCGAGATCGTCGCGGTCCTCGACTGGGAGATGAGCACGCTTGGAGACCCGCTCGCCGATCTCGGCGCGTTGCTCGCCTACTGGAGCGAAGACGATGACGACGAGGTGCTCGTTCGCGCCCGGATCGTCCCCCCGGTGACGGCGGCGGAGGGATTCCCGAGCCGGGCTGACGTGGTCGAGCGGTACTCCCGGTGGACCGGTTTCGATCTGTCGGCCATCAGCTGGTACCAGGCGTTCGCCTTCTTCAAGCTGGCGGTGATCTGCCAGGGGATCGCGGCCCGCGCCGCCGGCGGCGCGATGCTGGGCTCGGGGTTCGATGAGGCCAAGGGGTTGGTGGCGCCCCTTGTCCAGGCGGGCCGACACCACCTCGAACGCGGCGGCCTGCTCGCGACCGGCACCAAGTGAACCTCGCGTCCGCCCGCTGGGCCGCCTTGGCGAGGTGATCAGGGCGTTTCTGGCCGAGCTGGAGCTACGCCCGCCCGCTCGCGCAGGACGAACTTCTGGATCTTCCCGGTCCCGGTCTTCGGCAGTTCGTCGAGGACCTCGATCGCCTTGGGCACCTTGAAGCGAGCCAGCCGGCCCCGCAGGAACTCATGTACATCCGCCGGGTCGAGGCTCGTGGCGCCGTTCGTCGTGACGAACGCGATCGGCACCTCGCCCCATTTATCGTCTGGGCGGCCCACGACCGCGGCCTCCGATATGCCCTCGTACGCCATCAGCGCCTGCTCGACCTCGATCGTGGCGATGTTCTCGCCGCCTGAGATCACCACATCCTTCAGGCGGTCGCGGAGCTCGATGTAGCCGTCGGGGTGCACTACAGCCAGGTCACCGGAGTGGAACCAGCCGCCGCCAAACGCCTCGCGCGTCGCGTCCGCGTCGCGGTAGTAGCCGAGCATTACGTTGTTGCCGCGCATCACCACCTCGCCCAGCGCCTGGCCGTCCCGTGGGACGTCGCGCATCTCTTGATCGACGACGCGCAGCCGCTCGCTGACCACGGTGCCAACGCCCTGCCGCGCGCGCAGGCGGGCTTGCTCAGGCCCCGGCCGCTCGTCCCAGGTGGGGTTCCACGCGCACACCGCGACCGGGCCGTAGGTCTCGGTGAGGCCATAGAGGTGGGTGACGTCGATGTTCAAGGCCGCCGCGCGCTCGAGCAGCGTTGGCGACGGGGGAGCACCGCCGACGAACAGGCGCACGGGCTCGGGGCACGGCGCGGCATCATTCGCGCCGAGCAGCATCGTGACGACCGTCGGGGCCGCGCACAGGTGCGTGACTCCCTCGGTGAGGAGCATCTCCCAGATAGCCTCTGGCTCGACGGCGGGCAGGCAGAGATGGCGGGCACCCATCGCGGTGACCGCCCACGTGTACGCCCACCCGTTGCAGTGGAACATCGGCAGTGTCCACAGGTAGACGCTCCGGGCCGTGAGACCCGCCTCCGCGATCACGCCAAGGCTGTGCAGGTACGCGCCGCGATGGGAGGTCATCACGCCCTTGGGCCGGCCGGTCGTCCCGGACGTGTAGTTGATCGATAGCAGCGACCGCTCGTCCACGGGACGCTTCAGCTCGCCCGCGCGAGCGCCCTCGATCAGGCTCTCGTAGTCGCACTGCTCAGCGCCGTCGGCCTCGACCCACACGATCCGGGGGGATGCGCCGTCCAACTTCGATAGCGCATCCTCGAGTGGCTGGCGCAACGAGGTTGCGGCGACCACGGCGCTCGCTCCCGAGTGAGCGAGGATGTACGCGTAGTCCCGAGCCGCGAGACGGGTGTTCAGAGGCACGATGACGCCCCCGGCTCCAGGCACCGCGTAGTGCAGCTCGAGCATCGCGTTGATGTTCGGCAGCAGGGTGGCCACGCGGTCTCCGTCTCCGATTGCGAGCTCGGTTCTGAGCGCGCAGGCGAGCCGGCGAACGCGATCGGCGTGTTCAGCGTAGGTCCAGCTGCGCTCACGATCGCGCACGGCCGGACGGTCGGCCCACACGTCGGAGCTACGAAGCAGGAAGCTGAGTGGCGTCAATGGCGTCTCCGAGACCGCTTCCGGCGACGGTGATCTGGATGCGACGTGCACGCGGCTGTCCATGCGGCGACGGTAGCAGCTGGGAGACGGACCGCGGCTCCCAGAATCCACTAAAGCAACCTCAGCTAGCCGAACTCTCTGCGGCCAGAACTTGCGGTGCCAGCTATCTTGCGCTAACGTTTATTGAACTGAGGTAGTTTCAATTTCGGGGTGGGCCATAGCCTTGCCCGGGTGCAACGCGAGGAGCTTTTGGATATGGGAGCGCAGACGGACGTGATTGGCCAGGAGGCCGGGCCTGACGTGAGGTCTGAGGTGATTCAGTACGAGGTTGAGGATCATGTGGCGACGATTTGGCTGAATCGTCCGGAGGTTCGCAACTGTGTGAATTGGGAGCTTTTGACGCAGTTGGGAGCGGCGGTGGAGCGGGCCGCTGCGGATGAGGAGGTGCGGGTGGTGTTGTTCCGTGGGCGTGGGGGGACGTTCTGTGCTGGGGCGGATCTGAACATGCTGGGCGGGGAGTTTCTGGCCACGACCACGAAGTCGATCGAGTTGGCGCAGGTGTCGGCGCGGACGTATGACCGGATCTTCAATCTGCCCAAGCCGACGATCGCGGTGGTCGAGGGTTATGCGGTCGCGGGTGGGTTTGAGCTGATGATCTCGTGTGATTTCTGTATCGCGGCGACGGACGCGAAGATCGGGGATTTTCACATCCGGCGGGCGCTGTTCGGGGGTGCGGGTCCGATCTACCGGTTGCCGCGCTACATCGGGTTGCGTAAGGCCAAGGAGCTGATGTTGACGGGCAAGCTGCTCTCGGGTCAGGAGTGCTATGAGTGGAATCTCGCGAATGTGGCGGCGCCGCCCGATGAGCTGGAGCGGGCGGTGGCTGATTTCGTGGTGCCCCTCAAGGACAAGGGCGCGTTGATCATGCACGTCACGAAGATGACCGCGAATCGGGGTCTGGATGGGGATACGGAGACGCTGATCGCGCTGGAGACGATGGCGTGCAACGTGATCCATCAGTCCGCCGACGCGCGCGAGGGTGTGCAGGCGTTCCTGGAGAAGCGCGACCCCGTCTGGCAAGGACGCTGAGGATGGACTTCGCGTTCGACAACACGACGACCGAGTTGCGCGAGCGTCTACTCGCGTTCATGGACGAGTGCGTGTACCCCGCCGAGGAGACGTTCCGCAGGCGGGTTCACGGGGCGGCGAGCCCTTGGGACACCCCTCCGGTGATCGAGGAGTTGAAAGTCGAGGCTCGCGCCCGCGGGCTCTGGAACCTGTCTCTCCCCCGCACGCATGAGTACGGCGCTGGGCTGACCAACCTCCAGTACGCGCCGCTCGCCGAGATCACCGGCCGCAGCGTCTGGATTGCCCCCGAGGCGATGAATTGCTCGGCGCCGGACACGGGCAATATGGAGCTGCTGTCGCTGTTCGGGACCGACGAGCAGAAGGAACGCTGGCTCGATCCCCTGCTCGACGGCCGGATCCGCTCCGCGTTCTCGATGACCGAGCCCGAGGTGGCATCATCGGACGCGACCAACATCGCGACCACGATCGAGCGCGACGGCGACGAATACGTGATCAACGGACGGAAGTGGTGGTCATCGGGCGCGATGTCGCCTCGCTGCAAGCTGCTGATCGTGATGGGCGTCACCGATCCGGACGCCGAGCGCCATCGCCGCCAGAGCATGGTCCTCGTGCCGGTGGACACGCCGGGGGTGCACATACAACGCTCGACAAGCGTGTTTGGCTTCGACGACGGGCCGCATGGTGGCCACGCCGACATCGTCTACGACAACGTCCGGGTACCGGCCGCGAATCTCCTCGGCGAGGAAGGCGACGGCTTCAAAATCGCTCAGGAACGGCTTGGGCCGGGCAGGATCCACCACTGCATGCGGGCGATCGGTATGGCCGAACGCGCACTCGAGCTGATGTGCGAACGGACGGCGAGCCGATCGACGTTCGGGCGCCCGATCATCGACCACGGCGTCGTACAGCACTGGATCGCCGAGGCGCGAATCCGGATCGAGCAGGTTCGCCTGCTGGTGCTGAAGACGGCCTGGCTGATGGATACGGTCGGAAACCGCGGTGCGCGGATCGAGGTCTCAGCGATCAAGGTCGCGGCGCCCGAGGTCGCGACGTATGTGATCGATCGCGCGATCCAGGCCCACGGCGGCGCCGGCGTCTCCCAGGACACGCTGCTGGCCGAGTTGTACGCGGTGGCCCGGATCCTGCAGATCGCCGACGGCCCGGACGAGGTGCACCGCATGGCGATCGCGCGTCGGGAGACGCGGCCCTACCGCGAGCTGGTCCACGCCGTCTGATCGTGCGCCCACCGATCTGATCGATCCGCGATCCGCGGCTCGTCGAGCCGCGGGTCGTGGTGGCTACGCGGCGGGGCGGGCCGCTGCTCGGTCGAATCGATCCAAGATGTCAGGCGGCAGCCCGAGGACCGAGAGCTGGCGACGGACGAAGAAGTCCGACAGCTCCCCCAATCCCACGGTGCCGCGCGGCCGGTACCAGTGCCACACGCTCAGGTTGAGTCCGAGCACGGCCCGCGCGAGCAGCCTGGGGTCGGCCTCGGGCAGGAGCCCCTGCTCCATCCCTCGGACCAGGAACGTCGCCCACGAGAACTCCAGGTCGCGGGTCCGGCCCCGGGCGAGCTGGCGCGCCTCCTCTTCCCGAGGCGAGGAGCGGCGGACGCCGACGAGGCCCTGTTCGGCCACGAGGACACGGATGCGCAGAACCTCATAGTCGCTGAGCTCAAAGCCGGAGCGCAGCACGGTGACGAGCGCTTCGAGATAGTCGGGCTGCCCGTGCGTGATCCGGTCGAAGTCGCGCTGGAAGAACTCCAGCGCGTCGGCCATGATCACGTAGAGGCAGTGCAGCTTCGACTCGAAGTAGTGGTAGAGCGCGGTGGAGCCGATGCCCACCGCAGCGGCCACGTCCGCCCACTTGGTGTCCTCGTAGCCCTCCTGCCCGAAGTGCTCGACGGCCCTCGCGACGATCTCGTCGCGCTTCCCGCGTGAAGAGGCCCGAGGCTTCGCTCCGTTCTTGTCCGTTTGGTTGTTCCGTGTTCGAGGCTGCGGCATACGCGCCCCCGCTTTCTAGTAGGTAGTCTGAAGATAGTAGAACAAGATGACGTCAGCTCAAACTTTGTGGCTGCCATTTGCTTATCGCGCCAGGAAAATGGGGCTTGAGACACATCCCTCCTGTATGATATGATGTCAGTTCAATTCGACGAAGATCTAAAGAGCGAGGGTGCTTATGTCCGTGCAGGCGCCGACAGACGGCTCGGCCAGCGTGAGGTCTGAGGTGATTCAGTACGAGGTTGAGGATCATGTGGCGACGATTTGGCTGAATCGTCCGGAGGTTCGCAACTGTGTGAATTGGGAGCTTTTGACGCAGTTGGGAGCGGCGGTGGAGCGGGCCGCTGCGGATGAGGAGGTGCGGGTGGTGTTGTTCCGTGGGCGTGGGGGGACGTTCTGTGCTGGGGCGGATCTGAACATGCTGGGCGGGGAGTTTCTGGCCACGACCACGAAGTCGATCGAGTTGGCGCAGGTGTCGGCGCGGACGTATGACCGGATCTTCAATCTGCCCAAGCCGACGATCGCGGTGGTCGAGGGTTATGCGGTCGCGGGTGGGTTTGAGCTGATGATCTCGTGTGATTTCTGTATCGCGGCGACGGACGCGAAGATCGGGGATTTTCACATCCGGCGGGCGCTGTTCGGGGGTGCGGGTCCGATCTACCGGTTGCCGCGCTACATCGGGTTGCGTAAGGCCAAGGAGCTGATGTTGACGGGCAAGCTGCTCTCGGGTCAGGAGTGCTATGAGTGGAATCTCGCGAATGTGGCGGCGCCGCCCGATGAGCTGGAGCGGGCGGTGGCTGATTTCGTGGTGCCCCTCAAGGACAAGGGCGCGTTGATCATGCACGTCACGAAGATGACCGCGAATCGGGGTCTGGATGGGGATACGGAGACGCTGATCGCGCTGGAGACGATGGCGTGCAACGTGATCCATCAGTCCGCCGACGCGCGCGAGGGTGTGCAGGCGTTCCTGGAGAAGCGCGACCCCGTCTGGCAAGGACGTTGAGCATCAAGGGCCCGGCGCGTCGCTGAGGAGCACGCCGTGGGTTGCACGGCCAGCGCGCGAGCGCGCGCGTGCGCTGGCCCCGAAGCAGGAGGTTGACCTGACGCGATGAGCTACGACGGCTACACCTCGATGACGTTCGAACGCCTCGACGACGTACTGCGCGTGACGATCGCGAACCCGCGCAACAAGGTCAACGCGGTCGACGGCGAGATGCACATAGAGCTGCTGCGGCTGTTCGAGGAGCTCAAGACGGAGCAGGCCGCGCGAGCGGTGATCTTGACGGGCGCTGGCCGGGCGTTCAGCGCGGGGGGAGACTTCGGCTGGATGTCGAGCACCCGGCCGGAGGACCTGTACGAGTTGCGCCGCGAAGGCAAGCAGATCATCTGGAACCTGCTCGACGTCGAGCTTCCGATCGTCGCCGCGATCAACGGTCCCGCGGTCGGCCTCGGAGCCACGCTGGCGCTGCTCTGCGATGCCATCTTTATCGCCGAAACCGCGACCGTGGCAGATCCGCACGTCCGCGTCGGGATCGTCGCAGGCGACGGCGGTGCCGTTGTCTGGCCGCTGGCGATGGGTCCGGTGCGGGCCAAGCGCTACCTGCTGACCGGTGATCCGCTGAGCGCGGCCGAGGCTGAGCGGCTCGGACTGGTCAACGCGGTCGTCGCGCCCGACGAGCTGCAACAGGAGGCCCTCGCGTTCGCGTATCGGCTGGCCGCCGGCGCCCCGCTCGCCGTCAGGTACACGAAGCTGGCGGTCAACCAGCTGCTCAAACAGGCGATGGCCACCGCGTTCGACTACTCGACCGCGCTCGAGCTGGTCACATTCGTGAGCGCTGACCACGCCGAGGCGCTGCGCGCTCTCAAGGAGAAGCAAACCCCTCAATTCAACGGCAAGTGACCGACCCCCGCATCGAGCCGAGCGCCAGCTACGCGGTGCTGCCAGGCGCCGGCAGCGCGGGTGAAGCGTGGGGGGATATCGTCCGCGAGCTCGACGCGCTGCTTCTGCTCGTCGGCGATCTACCCGACGTTCCGTCGATGGCGAAGTCGATCCTGCCGGCGATCGATTCCATGCCCCGTCCCCGGGTGATTGTCGGCGCCTCGCTGGGCGCGATGGTCGCCGTAGAAATCGCCCGGCGCGTCGAGGTCGACGCGCTGGTGCTGATCGCCGCCGGTTTCGGGATCACCGTCGGTAACCAGTTGATTGATTGGGTCGCGGCCAATCCGCCCGACCTGCTCGAGAAGATGGCCCGGGCAGGCCTAGCTGATCCCAACGACCGTGAGCTCGTTGACATCAGGCGCCGCGATTTTGCCGAGCGCGGTCAGCCGGTCCTGCTCGCCCACCTCCGTGCCCTGGCCGCTTACCGGCCTGAGCCCCTCGCCGAACCGCCGCCCACGCTAGTGCTGTGGGGAGAGCACGATCGTGGCGTACCGCTGGCCGACCACGCTGAGCTCGCCGTCGCGATGGGTGGCGTGTTGGTGCCGATCGCAGGTGCGGGACACGCTCCGTTCCTGGAGCGGCCGGCGGAGACGGCCCGCTGGACGCGCGCGGCACTTCGTTACCGCGCGCGCACCTCGCTGTCCGTCTGAGCTGGACTAGCGGCCACCTGTGATCGTCCGCTCTGGACTCTCGACCTGATGGGCTGATATGATTTCAGTTCATGATTCTCCGCGTCACGGCTGAGAACAGGCGGCTGCGGGACGAAGTTCGCCGCTTTCTGCGCGACCAGTGCCCGGCGCCCGAGGATGTTCCGTACGGCCTCGACGAGCGGATGGAGTTCCTGCGGGAGTGGCAGCGGCGGTGCTACGAGGCGGGATACGTCGGCCGAGCCTGGCCGGCGGAGTTCGGCGGCGGCGGCCATCTGCCGGTGGAGCAGGTCATCGTCGACGAAGAGCTGGCGGCCGCTGGAGCGCCCGAGTTTCCGAACATCGTCGGCCTCGACGTGATCGGCCCCTCCCTTCTGACGTTCGGCAACGACGAGCAGCGCAGGCGCTACGTGCCGCCGATCTTGTCGGCCGCGGAAATCTGGTGCCAGGGGTTCTCGGAGCCCGACGCCGGTTCCGACCTGGGTTCGCTGCGAACCTCGGCGCTCGAACGGGGCGAGGAGTTCGTGATCAACGGCCAGAAGACATGGAACTCCTGGGGCCAGTACGCGCGCTGGTGCGGCGTGCTGGCGCGCACCGAGCCGCCCGAGACCCGGCACAAGGGAATCTCCTTCCTGATCGTGGACATGCGGTCGCCCGGCGTCGAGGTGCGCCCGATGACACAGATCAGCGGCCACGCGGAGTTCTGTGAGTTGTTCCTCAACGACGTTGCGGTCCCCAAGGAGAATCTCCTCGGCGAACGCGGGCAGGGCTGGCAGATCGCGCTTCATACCCTCTCCCACGAACGCTCAACCGCCGCGCTCCCGCATCAGGTCAAGCTCCGCATGTTCGTGGACCGCCTCACGGCCGAGGCCCGGGCGCGCAGCATCGACGGCCGGCGCCTCGCGGATCACGAGGACACACAGGTTGCCCTGGCGCGGGCCCTGATCGGCGTCGAGGTACTGCGTCATCACGCTTGCCTCACCGTCGGCAAGTTCCTCGACGGCAAACCGGTCGGACCCGAGAGCTCGACCGTGAAGCTCGTGATGGCCGAGGCGGAACAGTTGGTCGGCACCACGGCGCTCGAGGTGCTCGGCGAGAGTCTGTACGCGCCTGAGGACGGAGTCTCCTCGTCCGGGAACCGGTCCTGGTACGAGACCTACCTCTATTCTCGCAATGCCACGGTGCTCGGCGGCACGCAGCAGATCCAGCGCAACATCGTCGCCGACCGGATCCTCCGGCTGCCGAAGGAGTAGTCGTGGAACTCGAGCTCACAGATGAGCAGGTATGGCTGGCGCAGTCCGTTGAGCAATTGCTCGCGAAGACTCCGTCTGAGCTGACGTGGCCGGCGCTGGTCGATTTCGGCGTACTGACGATTGCTTCAGGCGCGGATGGACTCGGGGCCGTGGAGCTGGCACTCGTCGGGCGAGCGCTCGGCGAATCACTGGCCGCGGTCCCGTTTATCGACACCGCCGCCGCGCGCTACGCATCGCGAACGACGGCCTCGGACAATTCCGCGTTCGCCGACCTGCTCGCTTCCGAGCAGGCCGTCGCGCTCTGCCTGCTGGAAGCGGGAGCTGGCTGGGAGCTGGCACGGAGCGCGACGACCGTCACGGAGCGCGATGTCGCGGCGTCCGTGATCGAGGGACAGAAGGTTGTGGTACAGCAGGCCACTTCGGCGGGCGCATTGCTCGTGCTCTACAACGATACGGAGGACCGCCGGCTGACACTGATCGACGTTGACGCGCCCGGGGTGGAGATCATGCCCGCACCCGGCGTCTCGATTGACGACTCGCTGCCGGCGTCGACGATCACGCTCGCCCGGGTCGTGGTCACAGACGAGCGCAACCTGCCGTGTGAGTCCAGCGAGGTCGTCCTCGCGCGGCTTCTCGCGATCGGAGGTGTTCTCGCTGCCAGTGAGGCGGTGGGCGCAGCGGCGGCACTGATGGTAATGGCAAGCGACTACGCCGGGCACCGGCGACAGTTCGGCCGGACGATCGGGAGCTTTCAGGCGCTCCGGCACCTGCTCGCGGACATGTACGTCAAGCAGACTAGCGCGTGGTCCACTGTGCTGTTTGCCGCGGCGGCTCTGGAGGACGACATCGAAGACGCGTTGCGCACCGCATCGATCGCGAAGGCATACGCTTCGCGGGTCACGCTCGAGGTTGCGCATGGTGCGCTGCAGGTATTCGGCGGAATCGCGTTCACAGCGGAGCATCCCGCGCACCGCTTCCTGCGCCGGATCCTCGTGCGGGGTTCTCAGTTCGGGGACGCGCGGCACCACGAACGGATGATCGGGCGTCAGCTCGCCGCGGGCGCACGTCAGGAGGAGCTCATCGGATGAACTATGTACGCCCGGTCCGCGGCCAGACGGTAACTCGCCCGGCGCCGGAGTTACTCTCGCGGTTCGATCTGACTGGACGCGTGGCGATCGTCACCGGCGGTCACGGCGAGCTAGCCGAGGCAATTGCTGGGGCCCTGGCCCAGCTTGGCTGCTCGGTGAGCCTCGCGGCGCGACGCCTGGAAGCCTGCGAGGACCTGGCCCATCGGCTCGAGGACAGGTATGGCGTCCGGACGCTGGCCTTCGCGGCCGACGTGTCCGAGGAAGACGATGTCGAGCGGCTCGTCGCGACGGTCAACGGCGAACTCGGACGCGTGGACGTGGTGGTCAACAATGCCGCCACCTTCTGGGCTGCCGCACCCGAGGACGTCCCAACCGCAAAGGGCTGGCGCCGCGTGCTAGACGTGAATCTGACCGGTTCGTTCCTCGTCTGCCGAGCGGCTGGACGGTTAATGCTCGCGCAGGGGCGCGGCTCGATCATCAACGTGTCCTCGGCAGGCGGCTTGATGTCTTATCTGCCTGAGGTTGGGTCGACCCTCAGCTACACCACGACCAAAGGCGCGCTGATCAACCTAACCCGTGACCTGGCTTCGCAATGGGCGGATCGGGGCGTTCGCGTCAACGCGATCGCGCCCGGCTCGATTGACGGGGGAATGACGCACACGATCCCGGATCAGCGCCAGGAGCGGCTGCTCGGGTTGATCCCGATGCGGCGGCTGGGGCGCCCGGACGAGCTGCAGGGCGCGATCGCGTACCTGGCGTCTGACGCGTCGAGCTACGTCACCGGAACGGTGCTCGTGATCGACGGCGGGCAGACGATCGTGTAGCCCGATTCGGCCGCAGTCGCAAGCACAGGATGCGACGTCAGCTCTCCGGGAGTTCGACATAACTTCAGTTCATTGACAAGGTTTCCCCATGTCGGGTTCCGTGGAGTCCGAGGCGAATGGTGCCGTCAGGACGCTGTGGTTGAACCGACCGCAAGCGGAGAACGCGTACGACCTCGATCTTCTCGACGCGCTGGCCACTGCTCTTGCCCGTGTCGAGGAAGACGAGGAGAGTCGTGTGGTCGTGATCCGCGGGCGCGGCGATTCGTTCTGCGCCGGCGCCGACGTCTCGATGCTCGCTGGCGAGGTCCCGTGGTCCGATCTCGGCGCGTCGGTGTCTCGAATCTTCAAGCGCATCTCGGAATCCCGGCGGATCACGATCGCTGCGGTTCACGGTTGGACGGTTGGGGGCGGCTTTGAGCTGATGCTCGCGTGCGACCTGGCGCTCGCGGCGGAGAACGCGCGGATCGGCGACTTCCACATTCGTCACGGGCTATTCGCCGGCGCAGGGACGATCTATCGCCTCCCGCGACTGATCGGTCTGCGCAAGGCCCGAGAGCTCATGCTCTCGGCGCGGTCCTCAATGGTCGCGAAGCAAAGGAGTGGAACATCGTCAACGACGTCGCGCCGCTGGTTGAGCTGGACGCCCTCGTGGAGCGCTTCGCGGCGAAGTTCAGCGACAAGAATCCTACCGTCGCTTGGCTGACGAAGCTGGCCGTCAACCGTGGGCTCGATGCGGATTACGAAACGCTGGCCACGGTCGAGCGGCTGACGGCGGACGCGGTCGCGGCCACTGCGGCTGGGCGCGCCGGCGTGGCTGCGTTCCTGGAGCGACGGCGTGACTAGGCGCGCCGTCGTCACAGGCGGCTCCGGCGCTATCGGCGCGGCACGTCAGGGGGTGACCTGCAACGTGGTCAGCCCCGGTCCTACGAAAACGCCGCGCTTGACGAAGTATCGCGCGGCCAATCCGGAAAAGATGGCGCCGCTCCTGAGGCGGATACCGATCGGCCGCGTCGGGACGCCCGATGAGGTCGCGGCGCTCGCAGCGTTTCTGTGCTCGGAAGCCGCCGCGTACATCACAGGCCAAGTGATGAGCGTCAACGGCGGGCTTCACATGCCATAAGCGCTCGTTCCATTAGGATGTAAAATGACTTCAGGTTGCGGACCGCAGTCCGCCTAGAACCCTTGTCAGGCACGAAGGAATGATGCTATTGTTTGGGGGCTGGCCCAAATTGAGGTCAGGTGAGTGAGAATGGGCAGCCGAGGTCGAACAGAGGAGCGGGCGACTGTCGCAGGAGCAGGCGACTGCCCCGTGCTCGCCGAGTACTTCGAGCGGCTCGACGGTCCGCATCGCGAATCCTTGCTTGCACTGCTCGCCCCGGATTTCCGGTTCGCGACGCTCTGGGGCGAACAGGACTCCGCCCGGTCCTCGAGCGGCGGCGTTGCTGAGCTGGAGGCGTACCTCGCCTCCCGGGACGCCACCGGCCAGCGGCATCATTTGCTCCACGGGACGAGCTCCGACGGGGCCGAGCTCGCGGCCGGCTACACGACGCGCAACGGCGAGCCGCTGGCGAGCTTTCTCGTGACGATCCGGCTCGACCGCACCGGACGGATTCGGCGGTTCATGTCCGCGCGCACGACCACCTTGTCGCTTCGTGACTGAGTCAGAGCCCACGTACTGCGTGATCCCCGGCGCTGGGAGCTCGGGCCTGTCGTGGACGCAGATGCTCGAGCTGCTCGGCGGTACGTTGCTCGAAGTTCCGGACGAGCCTGACGTGCCGGCGATGGCGGCCAGGCTCGCGCCGCAGCTGCAGGAGCTGCCGACGCCGCTGCTCGTCGTCGGGGCTTCCTTGGGAGCAATGGTCTCGTTGGAGCTGGCGCGGAGGGTCCGCGTCGATGCGCTCGTACTGATCGCCGCCGGCTTCGGGATCGAGGTCAGCGAGTCGCTGCTCCAGTGGATCGCCGACAACCCCTCGGACCTGCTGGCCAAGGTGGCGAAGGCGTCGATCGCCGCCCAGGAGGACGAAGCGACGGCCGCACTGGTGGCTCGTGACTTCGCCTCGCGTGGGCAACCGGTGCTGCTGCGGCACCTCACCGCGCTCGGCTCATATCGACCGCAGCCGCTGGAAGCGCCACCGCCCACGCTCGTGATCTGGGGGATGGGCGACCGCAGCGTTCCGCTCGCCGATCACGTAGAGCTCGCCTTGCAATGCCGCGGCGCCTTGGTCCCAATGGGCGACGCGGGGCATATGCCCTACCTCGAGCGGCCCGTCGAGACCGTGCGGTGGATTCGAACCGCAGCCCAAATGTTGTGCCCGACAAACGAGGAGAGGACCACAAATGGCCAGCGCCACGAAAACCCCACATGCAATCTCCCCTGAGACCGTCACCCTGCTCGAGCGCCCGCTGTTCGGGCATGTGATCGAGGGTGAGCTGACGCCGTCGCTGGACGGCGCCACCATGCCCGTGATCGACCCGGCCACCGCTGAGCAGATCGCGATAGCCGCCGCCGGCTCGGCGGCCGACGTCGAGCATGCCGTGCGCTCCGCCCGGGCCGCGTTCGATGACGGACGCTGGCGTTACCTTGCCCCACTGGAGAAGGAGCGCCGCCTTCGGGCGCTCGCGGCGCTGGTTGCCGAGCGAGGCGACCAGTTCGCGGAGCTCGACGTCCTCGACGCCGGGCTGCTGCGGTGGTACACCGGCTTCATCGTGCAGTTCGCGGTCGACGGGATCGACTACTACGCCGGCTGGCCCACGAAGCTTCAGGGCTCGATCCCGCCCGTCGCCTCGGACCTGGCCGTCTACGAGGTGCGCGAACCGATCGGCGTGGTCGGCCTGATCACGCCATGGAACGGACCAACGGCCGTGCTCGCGTTTGTCGCCGCGGTGCTCAGCGCCGGCAACTGTGTGGTGCTCAAGCCGGCCGAACAGACCCCGATGAGCGCCGTGCTGATGGCCGAGCTCGCGCTTGAGGCAGGCATCCCGCCAGGGGCGTTCAACGTCGTGCAGGGGGTGGGTGAGCAGGTGGGCGCGGCGTTGGTGGCCGCCCCGGAGGTGGATGCGATCTCGTTCACCGGGTCGGTGTCCACCGGCAGCGCGATCCAGGCGGCCGCGGCTGGGCGGGTGAAGCGGGTCGGCCTCGAGCTCGGCGGCAAGAGTCCGTTCATCATCTTCCCGGACGCCGACCTCCAAGCCGCTGCTGCAGCGGCGCAGCTCGGTGTGTGGGGCGCCTCGGGACAGGTGTGCACGGCCGGCACGCGGGTCATGGTCCACCATGATGTGCACGACGAGGTGGTGGAGCGAATCGTCGAGGGCTCACGGAAGATGAAGATCGGCCCCGGGCTCGATCCCTCGAGCGAGCTCGGGCCCGTGGTCTCGGCCGACCAGCTCGAGCGCGTCCAGCGCTACGTCTCGATCGGTCGCGAAGAGGGCGCGCAGCTCGCGCTCGGCGGCGCTCGACACGGCGAGGTCGGCTTCTTCCACGAGCCGACGGTGTTCACTGGCGTCCGAAACGACATGCGGATCGCTCAGGAGGAGATCTTCGGCCCCGTGATGTCCGTGCTGTCGTTCGCCTCCGAGGACGAGGCCTATGCGCTCGCGAACGCGACCGAGTATGGCCTCGCGGCGGGCGTGTGGACTAACGACCTGGGGCGTGCCCACCGGGCGAGCCGCGCGCTGCGGACGGGCACCGTGTGGATCAACACCTACCAGATGGTCTACCCGACGGTGTCGTACGGCGGAGTGAAGCTGTCGGGCCATGGCCGCGCGCTTGGCGCCCCGTCGCTCGATGACCTCACGCAGGTCAAGAGCGTCTGGATGAAGATCGGCTGATCGCCGCCTGGACGAAGGTCACTGACGGTCTCCGCGGCCGTCGCAGCATCCAGTCCTTATCTGACGTAAGTTCGTTACGCAGGCGGGACAATCGGCCCGCCAAACCGTACTCATTGAGGTCGCTTCGTCTAACGCTAAACATTCGGCCGAAGGCCTTTACTTGACATCAGTTCAGTTTGGGCGTTATGATTGGCGGGCGAAGGACGACAGACTTCATGAGGACGAAGAGGAGAAGGTTGTGATCACCAATTCCGCTACACGCGACGTGGCCCGCGATCGTGTCGAGATCACCGAAGCGCTCTACCGCTACGGATCCGCGACAGATCGCTTCGATTACGAGGACGGCCTGCGGTCGGTCCTGGCCGACGACATCGTCGCGCAGTACGGAAACGCCGAGCCTCTGCACGGCGTCGACGCTGTGATCGACTTCTTCAACGAGTTCACCTCGGGCTGCGTCATGCAACACCACTTCCTCAGCGTCTACCACGTGGAAGTGGACGGCGACGAGGCCAAGGCGCTCGTTTACCACACGTCGCATCAGCTATTCGACCGGTCCCCGGAGATCGTGCACGTGCTCGTCGGCCGGTACCACAACGAGCTTCGCCGGACCCCGGATGGCTGGAAGATATCGAAGCTCCTACTCGAGCTCTGCTGGGGCGAGCGCAGGGCCGAGCCGAGCGGCTATCTCGCCGAGGTGGGCGGCCGAGGACCGCAGGTCTGAGTCCCCATCTGGCTCGCGAGTGACAAGCATGCAATCTTCATCCCTCATCTCCTCAGATCCTCCTCGTCTCGGCGTCGACGCACCCGCACTGCGGGTCACGGGCCTCTCCAAGACGTTTCCTGGCACCCGGGCGCTGATCGATGCCTCACTCGAGATCCGCCAGGGTGAGATCCACGCGCTCGTCGGACAGAACGGCTCCGGCAAGTCGACGCTGATCAAGGCGCTCGCCAGCTACCACGCCCCTGATCCCGGAGCCGCGGCGGAGCTCGATGGCGAGCCGTTCGCGCTCGGCCACTCGGTTCCGGAGGGACTGCGCTTCGTCCACCAGGATCTCGGCCTTGTGCTCGAGCTGAACGCGATGGACAACCTCGCGCTGCGGGGCGGCTTCATCAGCGGCGCCGGCGGTCGCGTCCGCTGGCGCGAGCAGGAGGACGAGACGTACCGCATCCTCGAGCGCTTCGACGTCGAGCTCGACATCCACCGCCCGCTCGGGGAAGCGACTCCCGTCCAGCGGACGGTGGTCGCAATCGCGGGGGCGATGCAGGGCTGGCACGGCGGTGGCGGCCTGCTGGTCCTCGACGAGCCCACGGCCGTGCTCCCGCACGATGAGGTCGAGCGACTGTTCGCGATGGTCCGCGAGGTGCGCAAGGCTGGCACCAGCGTTCTGTACGTCTCGCACCGGCTAGATGAGATCTTCGAGATCGCCGATCGCGTGACGATCCTGCGCGCGGGGCGAGTTGTGGCCACGCTGCCGGTCGCCGAAGTGGATCAGCGGAGCCTGGCGAAGCTGATGGTCGGCGAAGACGTCGATCCCGATTACCGGGCCGAGGTTGCCGCGCGACCGACCGCGCCGGTCGTCCTCGAGTTGCGTGACGTGCGCGGCCATCGGCTGCGGGGAGTGGACATCGACGTCCACCAGGGCGAGATCCTCGGCATCGCCGGTCTCGCCGGCGCCGGCGTAATGGAGCTGCCCTATCTGATCGCCGGCCATCCGCGCTACCCGGCCACTGGCACGATCCGGCTGCCACGGAAGTCGAGCGAGTGGACGGACGTCGCCGATGCAGAGACCCTCGGGATCCCGCTCGTGCCGGCGGACCGCGCGCGCGATGGGGTCGTCGCAGAGTTCGCGGTCAGCGAGAACCTGACGCTGTCGGTGCTCGATCGCCTGGCATCGCGAGGCAAGCTGAGCAAGTCCCAGGAGCAAGAGATCGTGGATCGCTGGACGCACCGGCTCGGGATCGTCACCGCGAGCCCGGACTCCCTGATCTCGACGCTCAGCGGCGGCAATCAGCAGAAGGTCGTGGTTGCCCGCTGCCTGGCCCGCGATCCGGAGCTGCTCGTGCTGTCCGAGCCGACCGCCGGGGTGGACATCGGCACGCGGGTTGCCATCTACGAATTGATCGCGGGGCTGTCACGCGATGGGCTGACGGTGCTGGTGTCCTCGTCGGATCTCGGCGACCTGCTCGCGATGTGCACGCGGATCGTTGTCCTGAAGGACGGCCACGTCGCTGGCGAGTTCGCCGGCGATGGACTTACTGAACACGAGCTGGTCAACGCAATCGAGGGAGAACACAGTGCCGACGGTGCAGACAATGGGAAGTAATGAGGTCGTTCCGGGAGCGCAGGCAGCGCCTCCGGCCAAGTCAGAGTCGCCGCCGGTGAGGGCGCGTCCGTCGCTGTCCGCGCGCGTTCGCCACGGGCTGGCGTTCAACACGATCGGCGCGGTGTACGTGCTGCTCGCCATCATCGTCGTGTTCTCGATCTGGGTCCCGAGCACGTTCCCGACGATCGCGACCGTCAAGCAGGTCCTCAACACCAATGCGATCACAGCGCTCGCGGCCCTCGCGATCACGATCCCGCTCGCCACTCGAACGTTCGATCTCTCGTTCGCGTACACGATCACGCTGACCGGCGTGGTCACCGCGCACTTCCTCGCGACCGGGAGTCCGCTCGTGCTAGCCGTCGCGCTCGGCCTGGGAACTGGGGTCTTGATCGGAGTCGTTAACGCCACGGTCGTGGTCGCGATGCGGATCGACTCGTTCATCGCCACGCTCGCCACCGGGTCTCTGATCCAGGCCCTGATCACTATGGCCACAAACGACACTCCGATCGTCAATGCCCACCTCCAGGGCGGATTTGCGAAGATCGGCCAGACCAACATCGGCGGCGTGACGCTTCCGGTCTTCTATGCCCTGATCGTCGCGCTCGCGATCTGGTTCGTGCTCGAGCACACCGCAACCGGGCGGCGGTTCTATGCCACGGGCTTTAACCCGGATGCCGCGCGCCTCGCCGGGGTGCGCGTCGACCGCCTGCGGTTCGTATCGCTGATCGTGTCGGGCTCGCTGGCGGGCGCGGCCGGAATCGTGCTCGCCTCGACCATCGGCTCAGGCGACCCAACCGCGGGCACGTCGTACCTGCTGCCAGGCTTCGCAGCGGCTTTCCTCGGCGCGACGCAGCTCAAACACGGGCGCTTCAACGCATTCGGAACGATCATCGCGGTGCTCCTGCTCGGAACTGGCACGGTCGGGCTGGGACTTGCGAACGCTCCGCAATGGGCGGCAAACATGTTCGTCGGCGTGGTCCTGATCGCCTCGCTCGCGGTGACCGGCATCCAGCGTCGCGCGACCGGAGCTGCCTCGTGGAGGGCTCAGTTCTCGTGGTCGCGGCTGCGCCGGAGCGCGACCACGAGCTGAAGAGCCGTCTCATCGATGCCCCAAGCAACGCACCGATTTGCAAATAACCATGACCCACACGGAGGAGAAGAACATGTCCATACTCGCACCGTCCTCGAGTCGGTACCGGCGCGCCGCCGCCCTCGCTGCGGTCGGGGCGCTGCTTGCCCTCACGGCCGCGGGCTGCGGATCAAGCAGCAGCTCGTCAGCCAGCGGCTCGGCAAGCAACGCGGCCAGCAGCTCGGGCGCGAACGTGAGCGCCGCCCAGGCGATCGTCACGCAGGCTTCGCAGCGGCCCACCTCGATCACCGTGACAAAGCCGGTTGGCAAGCCGGTGCCATCCGGTAAGAAGCTCGTGTTCATCAGCTGCGGCGCCTCGCCGTGCGAGCTCCAGGGCAAGATCGTCGCTGGGGCGGCGTCCCAGCTGGGCTGGACGTCGTCGACGATCGCCACCAACGGAACGCCGCCGGCAATCCAGGCCGCGTACGAAACCGCGATCCGAGACGGCGTCGACGGGATCGTCACCACGGCCGCGCTGCGGGCCGAGATCCAGGCCCAGGTCACCAAGTTGGTGGCCAAGGGCATCCCGGTGTCCGATGCCTCCTCGACGGATCCGATCGCACCTCCGTTCATCTACAACACCAGCACGGCCCCGCAGAACGCGAGGATCGGGAAGTACCTGGCGGCTGAGATCGTCGCCGACAGCAAGGGCAAGGCGAACGCGCTGTACGTCAACCTGCCCGCGTACACGATCCTGGCGCCACTCGGGGCCTCGTTCGCCTCGGAGCTCAAACAATTGTGCCCGAGCTGTGGCTACGCGTCGATCGGTGTGCCGCTCACGCAGCTCTCAAATGCGTCGAGCCTGATCGTCGCCTACCTGCGCAGCCACCCGTCCGTCAACTACGTGGCACTGTCGGTCGCGGATGCGCTCGATCCGGGTCTTCCGGCGGCGCTGTCGGCCGCCGGGCTGAGCAAGGTCAAGATCGTGGGCCAGGGCGGAGGTCCGACCGAGTTCGGCTACGTGGCCGCGGGCCAGGAACTGGCGCTCGTGCCGTACGACTACTACGGCGTCGATTATCAGATGCTCGACGCGCTCGCCCGCCACTTTGTCGGTGCGCCGGTCCAGCTGACGCCGCCGCCGCTCTGGCTGATCACGAAGTCGAACCTGCCGGCCGACCACTCGACGCTGTTCCCGCTGGTCGCCGACTACCAGAGCCAGTTCCTCAAGCTCTGGGGTAAGGGCTAAAGGCACGCCTGTTGACGCGGGTCGGCTCCTGCTCTGAGATGCGCAAGAGCAGGAGCCGACCGCTGGCGTGGTCACCGGCTTCCGAGTCCCCTGATGGCAGCTGACCGTTTCGCCGGAAAGGTGCTGCTCGCCACCGGCGCCGGCTCTGGCCTCGCCGCCGCCGTTGCCCGCGGGTTTGCGGCGGAGGGGGGCCGTGTCGCCGTTCTCGATCTCGATCTCGCGCGTGCCGATACGGTCGCGGCCGAGCTGGGCGACTCCGTCGGGCTACTGTGCGACGTGGCGGACGAGCAGTCGGTGCGCGAAGCCGTGCGGGCGGCGCACGAACGGCTCGGTCGCATCGACTGCGTGGTCAATGCGGCGGGCCTGTTCGCCAGCTCGCCGATCGAGGAGCTCTCCCTGGCGGACTGGAACGTGATGCTCGCCGTGCATATGACGGGAACGTTTCTCGTCTGCCGCGAAACGGTCCCGCTGATGCGCGCCGCTGGCGGCGGCTCGATCGTCAACTTCGGTTCGGTGACGGCCTTGATCGCACGTGCGAACACGGCGGCCTACTCCGCCGCCAAGGGAGGGATCGTCGCGTTCTCGCGCCAGCTCGCGCTCGACCTCGGCGCCGACCGGATCAGGGTCAACGTGATCGCGCCCGGAACTATCCGTTCGCCGATGAGCGATGAGACCTACGGACCTCCGGGCCCGGGTCAGAAGCTGCCGGCGTCGATCCAGATGCGGATCGCCGAGCCGGAGGAGATCGCCGCACCGGTGTGCTTCCTCCTCTCCGACGAGGCGAGCTTCTTCACCGGGACCGTGTTCGTCGCCGATGGCGGCGCGACCGCGATCTGACGCAGCGGATCGCTGGTCGCGGGCTTGTAAGGCGAGATCAAAGAAACATTAAAATGAATCGAAGTCAGGTCAACTCATACTCTCTTTACCAGTTGTGGATAGCAGACTGCAAGCCACCGACGGGACCTACGGGATCGAGTCGATGTGCGTCGCGGGCGGGATGGGCCAGTCGATGCTGATCGAGCGGCTTCAACAATGCGGCGGGTAGTCATCGTCGGGGCCGGGCTCGCGGGCTATCAGGCCGCCGGCGCGCTACGGCGGGCCGGCTTCGAAGGTCAGTTGACGATCGTGGGCGACGAAGTGCACCGCCCCTACGACCGCCCGCCGCTCTCCAAGGAGTTCCTCGCGGGCCGCGTCGATCGCGCCTTTTGCTTCTACCCGTGCGACCGGCTCGACGTCGACTGGATGCTGGGAGTGTCGGCCGTCGAGCTGTCTGCTGAGCGGCGCCTCCTTTACCTGGCCGACGGCGAGCGTGTCCCGTTCGACGGGCTGGTGATCGCCACGGGGCGCCGGGCGCGCAAGTGGCCCGCGCCGATCGAGCTCGACGGCGTGCACGTGCTCCGGTCGCTCGACGATTCCGCCACTTTCAGTGAGGCGGTGAAGACGGCCAGCAGGGTGGCAATCGTGGGCGCTGGTTTCATCGGCTGCGAGGTCGCGGCCACGCTGAGGGAGCGTGGATTGGAAGAAGTGACGTTGATAGAGGTCGGGCCGCACCCGATGCCCGCGCTCGGCCCCGTCCTCGGTGAGCGGGCGCGAAGCATTCATGCGGCGCACGGAGTTCGATGCACGACCAGCACGTCTGTGGCGGCATTCCTCGGGCGGGAACGAGTGGAGGCCGTGCGGCTCGCAAGCGGTGAGCTCGTGGAGACCGATCTGGTGCTGCTCGCTCTCGGCTCGGTGCCGAACTCGGAGTGGCTTCGCGACTCCGCGCTGGAACTGGTCCGAGGAGCGGTCCGGTGCGATGAGCATTGCTTCGCCGTCGGGATCGATCGCGTCGTCGTGGCGGGGGATGTCGCCGCCTTCCCGCATCCCCTCGCCGCCGGCTTGGTGTCGATCGAGCACTGGAGCAACGCGCGGGACATGGGCAAGTGGGCGGCGGCGAACCTGGTGGCGGCGCCGGACGATCGCGAGCCGTTCGCGCCGGTGCCGACGTTCTGGTCAGACCAGTACGACGTCAAGATCAAGGCGGCGGGCCTGATCGGCCACGCGAACGGATTCTCCGTCGTTCACGAAGACATGACCGACGCTTCCGTGGTCGTCGAGGCGGACCGAGACGACGAGCTCGTCGGGGCGGTCGCGTTCAATCGCAACCGTACGATCGTCGACTACCAGCGCAAGCTGGCTGAACGGGTGGCCGTGTGATCATGGCGCCCGGCACGAGCGGGAACCCGCTGCGCGTTGCGGTCGTGGGTTCCGGCCCGGCCGGGTTCTACGCGTCCGAGCAGTTGTTGAAGGCGCCCGGACTGGTGGTCGAGCTCGAGATGTTCGAGCGTCTGCCGACGCCCTGGGGACTGGTCCGGGCCGGGGTTGCCCCCGATCATCCGAACATCAAGTCGGGGTCACGCGCGTCTACCAGAAGACGGCAGCGCTACCGGGGTTCCGCTTTCACGGCAACGTCGACGTCGGTCTCCACCTCAGCCATGAGGAGCTGGCGAGCCATCATCACGCGGTCCTCTACGCGATCGGCTCGCCGACCGACCGCCGCCTCGGCGTGCCCGGCGAGGAGCTCCCGGGTAGCCACGCGGCGACCGAGTTTGTCGCGTGGTACAACGGCCACCCCGACTACCGACCTGTCGTGCTCGCGGGCGGTGGTGATCGGCAACGGCAACGTGGCGCTCGACGTGGCCCGGATGCTCGCGCTCACCAGCGAGGAGTTGGCCAGGTCGGATATCGCTGACCATGCGCTCCGCGCGCTGGCCGACAGCCAGATCGAGGAATCGTCGTGATTGGCCGCCGCGGCCCGGCTCAGGCCGCCTATACGAATCCCGAGCTGCGGGAGCTCGGAGAGCTGGCGGCGGCCGACGTGATCGTCGACCCGGCCGACGTCGAACTCGACGAGCACAGCCGTCAGTTCCTCGAGAGCCATGCCGCCGACGTCACGGCACGGCGCAACGTCGAGATCGTGACCGAGTACGCACGCCGTCAGGCGGGAGTAAAGCGCAAGCGGCTCGTGCTGAGGTTTCTCGCCTCGCCGGTCGAGTTGCTTGGGTCCGAGCGACTGCGGGCGATTCGCATCGTGCGCAACGAGCTCGTGGCCACGGCCGACGGCAGACTCAGCGCGAGCGCCACCGACCGGTTTGAAACGATCGAGGCCGGGCTCGTTCTGCGCTCGATCGGCTACCGAGGAACACCTGTTCCCGGATTGCCGTTCGACGAGCGCCGCTCGACCATCCACAACGACGCCGGTCGCGTCACCGACCCGCAAACCGGCCGGGCAGTCCCCGGTGTCTATACCGCGGGGTGGATCAAGCGCGGGCCATCAGGGGTGATCGGCACCAACAAGAAGTGTGCCCACGAGACTGTCGGTTGCCTGCTTGGAAACCTCGCGGCGGGCCGGCTGCCGGAGGGCTCGGAAACGGCCGCGGCACTGAGTCGCCTGCTCGCCGAGCGCCAACCGGAGCTGGTCGACTATCAGAAGTGGGGCGCGATCGACGTGTACGAGCGCGATCTAGGGGCGACGCAGGGCCGGCCGCGCGTCAAGCTCACGCGCGTCGGGGAGCTCCTGCGCGTCGCCCGCGCGTAGGACTTTGCCGTCGAATCTCAGTGGGGCTCGGTCACCACCACGCTCGCGCAGAGGTACGCACTCGCGCGGCGACCCGCATCAGCTCGAGCACGGTCCGGTCCGCGTCCCAGTTTGCATGGGTGAGTCGCCGCGGGGACACGCAATCGCCGATCGTACGGATGACTACTCGACAGTCAGCGAGCTGGGACGCGAGCTCGTCGTTGCTGCTCGCTCCCGCGTGGCCGGCCACGTAGTCGGCCTGAAGCTCGAACCGCTCGCCGGTCAGCGTCTGCTCGAGGCTGACGGCGCCGCTCGACACGTGGGTCACGCTCGCAAACGGGTGGAAGGCGACCGACCGCTCGCCCAACCGTCGCCGGAGCGGCCCGATGCTCTCGAATGGGATCGCAGCGCCGACGCTGGCCGCGGGCGTCACGAGTTGCACCGTCACGCCGGCATCGCCGAGCAGCTCGGCGGCGCTCACCGCCTCCCAGAACCCACTGCCGTCATCAACGACGACCGCCCGGCTGCCGGCGGGCCGAGCGCCACCGAGCACCGCCCATACCGCGACGATGGTCGCGGTCTGATCGTGGGGATAGATCGGTGGGGCGGCTCGGGCGCCGCATGCCAGGATGATCGCGTCGGCGGCGGCAGCGCCGAGGAGCTCAGGCGTCGCCTCGGCATCGAGCTGGATGTCGACGCCGTAGCGGCGCGCCTCGTGCTCGAGGTGGTCCACTAGGGCGAGCATGCCGGATCGGCTCCTCACCGATGCAGCCAGGCGCAGCTGGCCGCCCAGCTGCTCGTCGCGCTCGTATAGCACTACCTCCGCGCCGAGCTCCGCGGCGAAGCGTGCGGCTTCGAGGCCCGCGGGGCCGCCACCTACGATGGCGAATCTGGCATTACTCTTGAACGGCCCGCGTAGCTGCGCGTCAAACCACCGCTCGCGGCCGGTCCGCGCGCTGGCGGCGCACAGGATCCCACCCGGGAACGTGCGACATTCCTGGTTGACGCCGATGCACGGGCGAATAGACCCGGGTGTGCCCGCGGCGGCCTTGGTTGGCCACTGCGGATCGACGATCAGCTGGCGCGCCATGCCGACGAGATCCGCCGATCTGTTCCTGAGGATCGCTTCGGCCATCCCGGGATCGACCACCCGACCGGCGACGAGCACTGGCAGCGAGGTGCACCGCTTGACCGCCGCGGCAGCGGAGACGGCCACGCCTTCAGGATGGGTTATGTCCTTGACATACGCCCCCCGCTGCCCGAGCGTGATGCTGAGGTAATCGATGGCGCCGGCCTCGGTCAGCACGCGAGCGATCGCTTGTGTGTCCTGGAGATGCATCCCGTCCGGGATCTCCTCGTCCGCGCTGAGGCGTACGCCGAGGACACAATCGTCGCCGCAGCGCTCGCGGATACCGGCGATGATCTCCTGCAGGAAGCGCATCCGGCCGGTCAGGTTCCCCCCGTAATCGTCCTCGCGTAGGTTTGACGCCGCCGACAGGAACTGGGCGATCAGGTACCCATGCGCAGCGTGCAACTCGATGCCGTCGTAACCCGCCTCGCGCACGTTCACCGCGCTCGAGATGAACGCCTCGATCAGCTCCTCGATCTCCTCGACCGTCAGCGGATGCGGCGAGGCCGCGTCACGGGGAGAGCGGAGCGCGGAGGGTGCCACCGGGGCGTACTCGGAAGCCCCGCCGACGCCCTCGCGCCCGAGATGATTCAGCTGGCAGAAGATCGCCGATCCGTGGCGGTGTACCCGCTTGGCGCGCCGAGCCATCTGTCGCAGCGAGTCAGGGTTCCACGGCTCGGCGCGGCGCCGATCCCTGAGCACGCCGCTCGGATGGGTGGTGGTCGCGCCAGTGATGATCGCGGCGACTCCGCCCGCCGCCCTGGCCTCCCAGTAGGCGATGTCGTCGTCGGTGGGTACGCCGCGTTCGATCATCGCCGTACCGTGCGGCAACGCAACAATCCTATTCTTCAGTTCCAGCGCGCCGAGCACGAACGGCGCGAACAGCGTCTCGAACGCGGAGCTCGGCGGGGCTCGCATCTCGGCCGCCAAACGTCAATCAGCTGGGCATTTCGTCGCCCGCCATCGCCTGACCGGGAGCCGCCTGGCCGGCGGCCGGGCGGCAGGCCAGCATTCGGGTGGTCTTGTAAGACATCACCTCGACGCCGTGCTGGTTGAGCACCCGGTGGCGGAGGCCCAGGATGCCTTGACCGGGCCGCCCCCTTGATTCGCGCGCGGACTCGACGGACACCTCGGCGTGGATCGTGTCTCCGCACACCACCGGCGCGGTGATCCGCAGCCCGTCCAGACCGAGGAACGCACGGCCCTGGTGCGTGTGGCCCGTCAGGACGTAGAGCCCTTCGGCCACCACCAGGATCAGCATACCCGGGACGGCCCGACCCTCGAACAGCGAGCTGTTCTTCGCGTACTCAGCGTTGATGAAGAGCTGTTCGAAGACTCCGCTGACCCCGACGAAGTTGACCACGTCCGCCTCCGTCAGCGTCCGGCCCATCGTCGTGTCCACCTGGCCGAGTTCGAAATCGTCGAAGTACCAATCGTGTTCAGGCAACGCTCTCCACGCTCCTCTGCGCCTCCTCAGCCACCCAACTCTTGATCTTCGCTCGGTGGAACTTCCCGAGCTCGGTCCTCGGAAGGTCATCGGTGACGATCAACCGCTCCGGCAGGCTCTGCTTGGGCAACCCGCGCTGGGTTAGGTGGTCACAGAGCTCGTCGAGGGTGAGCGTGGCCTCGGCGCTCACGGGCACAGCCACGATCACCGCGCGCTCGCCCAGGCGCCGATGGGGCTCGCCGACGACGACGACCATGGAGATCTTGGGATGCGCGTCGAGCATGCCCTCCATCTCGATCGGGTCGATCTGGAGCCCGCCGCGCCTGATGATGTCCCGCGTACGTCCGCGCCAACTTACGTACCCTTCAGGGCTCCTGACCATCATGTCGCCGCTGCGGTAGAAGCCGTCTTCCGTGACGGTCTCGGCCGTCAGCTCCGGCTGACCGGCGTAGCCCATGAACAGGTTTGGGCCCCGGCACTGGTACTCGCCGAGCTCACCGTCCGGGACCGGCTTGCCCACGGCGTCCAGGATCCTGTACTCCAGCCCTCTGAATGGGACGCCGTCCTGACGGAGCCTCACGTCTGCCGGATCGTCGAGGCGCCCGATCGCGTGACCAGGACATTCCGAGCACCCGTACACCCGGACCAGCGGCACACCCAGCTCCCTCTCGCCGTCCTCGAACAGCGAGTCGGGACCGGCGCCTGTGGTGACGACGCGCAGCGAGCGCAGGCACGAGCGCATCTCGCGGTCGAGCGTCAGGAGGTCGAATATGTGGGTCCCCATCGTTATGAACGTGGTGCCGCCCCATCGCTCGATCGCCTCGGCCACGGGCTCCGGTCGCCAGCGGGCGATCGGCAGGATCGAGGCGCCAAAGAGCAGAGGCATATATTTCTCGAACACCGAGCCACCGGCGTGGCCGGGCGGCGCAAATGCCACCTGGACGTCGTTCTCCGTGTAGCCGATGTCCGCGCCGAACTGCCTCGCGGCATATACGAGGGTCTCCGCGCAGTGGACGATGCTCTTGGGCTTGCCGGTCGTCCCGCCGGTCGACAGGACCAGGCACGGCTGGCACGGAGCGGGCCTGACTGCGGTGATCGGCGGTCCGCTGCTCACGGCCTCATCGAACTGGAGCTCGATCCCGTCGATCGACGGGCCCTCGCCCTGGAGCATCACCGGCCGGCCTTCGAGCCGCGCACGCATCTCGGCCAGCATCGCCTGCCACTCCGGCTTCTCCAGCACGGCGGCCTGAAGCACCAGCCCGCGACAGTTCGTCTGCTCGAAGGTGTTCAGCGCCAGCGTGGGCGAAACGTGCGCCGACTGGGGCACCAGCGCGGCGCCCGCGACCGAGGCCGCGACGTCCAGGACGACCCCCTGCCACGAGCTCGGCATCACCGCGAGCAGGAACTCGCCCGGTTCGAGCCCCGCCTGCGCAAGCGTGCCGGCGAGCTTCCGTGCTTCAGTCCAAAGCTTGGCGTAGGTCAGCTTCGTCTCGCCGGTGACGGCAATCCGATCGGGATGATCGTCCACGCCGGCCTGGACGATGTCGGCCAACGTGAGGTCTTCCCAATACCCCTGGCGTCGAAAATTCTCCTGCACGTCGACCGGCAGGAGCGGATGGGGGTGCTCCGACGACGCCTGGCGTTTGGTGTTCATCGTTTGGCTCTCCTGTACCGACGGACTACGGGCCAGCAAATCTACCGGGTTGCAACCGATAAATCAAGCTGACTTCAGTTCAAACCCGCCGGGCCCGTCGTTGACTCGCAATGCCGCCAGCTCTCCCGCCCGGCGGATCCAGCGCACGGTCTCCTCTCGCTGCTCGAGGTACGGCAGATGTCCCGCTTCCGCGATCGGCACGAGCAGACCCCGGCAGCGCAACGCCAGCTCGACGTGCGCAGCGAGGGGAACCCCTGGGTCCCGCGCGCCCCACACCACGACCGTCGGCGGTGGATCGGCAAGCGGTTCCGGCCGGTGCCCGGCGAGCACCGTCATGTGGCCAAGCAGTACCTCGTGCCCCCGTGCTTCGTAATCGCGGGTAATCAGCTCGATGACGGGCCGGTTCGCCTTGTCCGCGACCACGCCCCGTGCCATCTCGTCCATGAGCCCAGGAGGATCAGCGGCGATCCGCGCCAGAACTGATGGGTGGACCTTGATCCCGAATCCCGAGGCGATCAGCACCAGCGCATCAGCCGGCACGTGCCGAGCCAGCTCGAGCGCGACCAGCGCACCGAGCGAGGAGCCGACCAATACCCGTGGCCGCGGCAGCGTCTCGACGCGGTGCTCAAGGGCGGCCGCAATTGCGGCGACATTGGGTTCCTCCGGCAGCGGGAGCACCGTCGCGGTTTCGAGGTTGGCGGCCGCGCGCGCCCACACCAGGCCGGCGCTGCCCGAGCCGGGCAGCACGCCGTACGCCGGCGCGGCGCCTACCGCGTCCATTCGATCAGCGTGTCCTCTCCGACCCGGGCCAGCACGCGTGCGGCGGCGCGACCTTCGGAGATCGCGTGTGAGAATTGCCTCGGGACGATCGCGTCTCCGATAACGAATGCGTTGGTGCCCTCGGGCAACAGCGCCTGGAAATCACTTGGGCGTCGCTCCCCGACCACGATGACGGCGTCCGCCGCGATCTCCTCGACGGCGCCTGACGGCGTGTGGCGCACCTCCACGGTTCCGTCGCCCGCGTGTAGCAGCGCGGTCAGGGGTCGCATCGACAGTCTGGTCCTTCGCAAGCGGGGCATCAACTGGGTCCGGCTCTCGGCCGGGATCGAGGCGGCAAATGCCATCCCCGGCGTGACGAGGGTGATTTCGCCGACGCCCGCGGCAACGCCCAGCTCGACCGCGCTGACTGACGGCCACCAGCCGAAGCCGTCGTCGACGACCACGAGGTGTGAGATACCGACGAGCGCTTGCGCGCCGTCGACGATCGCGGTGGACACGCTCCTGGCGAAGCCGGCGCCGGCGACGGCCGGGACGATCTCCTGCGCGCCGGACGCGATCACGATTGCATCGAAGTCCTCGAGCTCGACCGCGTCTGGGTCCTGATCCAAACGGACCTCTACGTTCGCCGCCTCGAGCCCGGCACGGTAGTAGTCGATCATCCGAAGCCAGCCGCGCCGGTGAGGCGCCGCGCCGGCGACTCGAAGGCCGCCACCGACTTCGTTCGATCGCTCCCAGACCACGACCTCGCGTTCCTTGTCACGCGCAAGCGCCAATGCGCATTCCAGCCCGCCCGGACCTGCGCCGACGATCGCCACCCGGCGCGCGTGTCCGGTCGGACCTGGCCCCAGCACGAGCGGGCTCGCCGGACGCCATGGCTCCCCGGGCGGCGCGAGCTCCGGATTCACAGAACACAGCAGCACCGGGTCGAACAGGCGGCAGTCCTCGTTGCAGTCCGTGCAGGGTCGGATCGCGCGCGGCCTGCCTGACAGGATCTTCTTCGGCAGCTCGGGGTCGGCGATCAGCGCGCGGGCCATGCCGACGAGGTCTGCACCCCTCGCCAGCGCCTGCTCCATCTGGGGCTGGCCGCGGAAGGCCTGCGAGACCAGCAGGGGGAGGTCGGTCAAGGCGCGCAGCCGCGGCAGCGGCTCGAGCAGCGGAGGCTGCTCGGTGGCCATGTCACGCACATACGAGCCGCGCATGCCCACGGTCAGGTTCACGTACTGGATCTCCGGATGAAGCTCGCCGAGGACCTCGTCGAGCTGCTCCTCGGACAACCCGGCGTCGTGTTCATCGCCGACTGAGAAGCGGATTCCGATCAGGGCAGTCGGCCCGTGTTCGCGGATGGCTTCGACGATTCGCCAGATCGGGGCGGCGCGCTCGGACAGCTTGGCGAGCGCAGGGTTCGTGACCGGGGACAGGAAGGTCCCGAGGAGATAGCCGTGGGCCACGTGCAACTCGACGCCATCGAACCCCGCGTCGAGCGCGTTGATCGCCGAGCTCACGAACGCATGGTGCATCGACTCGAGCTCCACCTGGCTCATCACGTGCGGCGCGGTCGGCTCGCGCGGCGAGCGGACGTTCGATGGGGCTATCGGGGCGTAGTAGCTCGGCGCTCCGAGCGTCTCCCGTCCGAGGTGCACCAGCTGGAGCACGGAGACCGCGCCGGCCTTTCGAATCGCCGCCGCGCGACGGCGGAGTCCCGGCCGTACCTCCGGGCGCCAAGCGGCCGTGGTGTTGCCGCGGCGGACGTTCGAGTCCGGCGAGACGACGGTGCCCCCGACGATGGCCATGCCGATCCCGCCCTGGGCCAGGCGCTGCCAGTACTCCGCGTCGCCGGCCGTCGGCATCCCGTTGGCGACGGCGCCGCTGGCGTGGGCTGTCGCGACGAACCGATTGCGCAGCCGGATCGTATCCGTGAGCTGGAACGGCTGCGCGAGTGGCGTCATCGATTCAGCCGGCCCCTGGACACGCTCAAAACCTCGGATGCGGACATTGCTCTAGCACTGTATTACTTTACTGAAGTCATGTCAATTGATTCCCGCTGCCATAGGCGGCGCTGATCTTTGCGCGAAGTCCGGGCTCCGGACCACGGGCCGCTTCCAGTGGAGAACGCGCACCGAACAGGCCCTGCTGCCCACTTGCGCGGAACCTCGCCGGCAGCCTATACTGTGAATCAACGTGAAGTAGAGTCAGGTTTCCATGCGGCGGAGGCCAGGTAACCATGTCTACGAGAATGGCCAGTCCAGGTGAAGTCAAACTGGACGTGTCGGCGTCCCTCCCGTTCGGCGAAGCTATCTCGCTGGTGGCGTCCGTCCATCTGCCCGAGCTCGCCGGCGCGGCACCGCGAGCCGTTCTGATCTGTTGGCCCGGGGGGTCCTACTCCCGCGCCTACTGGGATATGCACATCGCGGAGCACCCCGGCTACAGCTTCGCCGATCACATGACCGCTCAGGGCTATGTGGTCGTGGCCGCCGACCACCTCGGCGTCGGGGCGAGCAGCAAGCCGGCCGACGGCGACCGGGTCAACTTCGAGACGATGAGCGTTGCTGCTGCGTCCTTCGTCGAGCAGCTGCGCACCCTGCTGGGGGAGGGAGCGTCAGAGCTCGGAAGCACGCCGCTACCGGACGTTCCGGTCATAGGCGTTGGCCACTCCCTTGGCGCTGCCCTTACTGTCGTTACGCAGGCCCGGCATCGCTGCTATGACGCCGTGGCCCTCCTCGGCTTCACGCACGGATCAAAGGAGCTTTCAGTGACCGCCGTCGGCGCCGCCGCCGGGGAGCGCGACGCCGACCCGGTAGCGAAGCGACAAACGGCGGTCGAGCAGGCGCGAGCGTTCTTCGGAGATACCTGGGACGACGTATACAGCTTCGCGGCCCGGGAGCCGAACCACGTCTGGCTGCATCGCCCTGACGTGCCTGCCGAGGTCATCGCAGCCGACGACGCCGAGGCAGTAAGGTGGCCCCGCGAGTCCTATGTCGACGCGCTCTTGGCCGGGTACAGCGCCAGCTTTGCCAGCCAGCTCGAGTGTCCAGTCTTCCTCGGATTCGGGGACCACGATGTGCCGCCGGTCCCGCACGACGAGGTCGCCTTCTACCCCCACAGCCATGACGTGACGCTCTTCATCCTCCGTAACGCCGCCCACTGCCACAACTTTGCCAGGACCCGAACCCGTCTCTGGGACCGGATCGGACTCTGGGCGGCGCGCTAAGCAAGCCATCGGGGCTTCTGAGCGCGCCCACGCGCCGTCCCCAGAGGGCCCTTACCCCCTGCCGGCGATGCGCGCATCCAGGTCGCAAACGTGGCGGAGCCGAGAACCTGGGCTGCGCGGAGCCGAGGCGCCGAGGCGTCCCGGCTGCCGGCGGCGCATCCCGCGGCTAGGACACGAGCTCGCGAGCGGCTCTCGTGTAGGCCTTCGTGACCTCGCGCGTGAAGTTGGCCTGGGCGGCTGCCGCGTCGGTGACCCACTCGAGCCGGGTCGCTCCCGCCGCCTTCTCGTACGAGTTGGCCAGCGCTGTGACGGCCTTCTCGTAGGAGCTGAGATATTGCTCGCTCGCCTTCTTACCGCCGGCGACCGCCTTCTCGTTGAGCTCGGTGAGACGCTCGGTGAGAGTCTCGACGGAATCGGTGACAGGATTGGTCTTGCTCTGTGTGGTCATGAGGGCTCCTTGTGTCTGGGCGATACGGTGCTAGCTGATTAGCTGGATGGATGCTAACAGCAAAACAAGCTGATGTCAATTCAGCCATCATCGCCGTCACGTCTTGTCTTTGATGGCTGGCACAGGCGCAAGAATGTTCGCCGATGGTCAAGTCTGCCAGGCGCTGTAGCGCTCACGCAACTCGCGCTTCAGGACTTTGCCGGTGGGAGTACGCGGGAGGTCGTCGACGAACTCGATCGAGCGGGGGAGCTTGTAGCCCGCCAGCCGCTCGCGAGCGAAGGCCAGCAACTCGACCGCCGAAACGGCGCGGTCGTCCCGCGGCACCACGACGGCCGTCACCGCCTCCCCCCAACGTTCATCAGGTACGCCGATCACCGCGGCGTCGGCGACGTCCGGGTGCTGGGTCAGCACCTCCTCGATCTCGATCGGGTAGACGTTCTCCCCGCCCGAGATGATCATGTCCTTGACGCGGTCGGTGAGGAACAAGTAGCCCTCCCGGTCGACGTAGCCGCCATCCCCGGTACGCAGCCAGCCGTCTCGTGTGAGCGTTCGAGCGGTCTCCCCAGGGCGGTTGAAGTAGCCTGCCATCACGTTGGGTGCGCGCAGCCAGACCTCTCCCACGGTGTGCGGGGGGAGATCCTCACCGGTCGCGGGGTCCACGATTCGCAGCTCCACCCATTCGTACGGCCGGCCGGCCGAACGCAGCAGGTGCTGCCGCGGCCCATCCGCGTCGTGGTCTGCGCCGTCCAGGTGGACGACGCCGCCGGTGCTCTCGGTCAGCCCGTACAGGCCGATCAAATCACAGCCGAAGGTGCGTAATGCCGCCCTGAGCGTCGTGGTCGTTATCGGCGATGCTCCGTACGTGATCGAGCGCAGGGCCGAGAAGTCACGCTCGGCGGAGCCCGGCACGTCCGTGAGCATCTGGAGCATTGTCGGCACGAAGATCGGGTTCGTCACCCGCCGCCGCTCCAGGATCTCCAACACCCGCGCCGGGTCGAACTCGCTGACGAGGATCGTCGACGCGCCGTGCCACAGCCCGCAATAGACCCAGCCGATGCCGCCGATGTGGAACAGCGGCAGCGGCGTGAGGCTGATCGCGTCCGCATCGAAGCCCCATCTCGACGATGTCGCGGCGGCCGCGGCCAGGTTGCGGTGGGTCGTCAGCACGCCCTTCGGCGCGCCGGTCGTCCCCGACGTGTACATCTGGACGATGACGTCGTCAGGCTCACCGCGGCCGCCGGGGTCGACCGGGTCGTGCGCCGCCAACCATGGCTCGTACGCTCCACGGTGGTCGTGGCCGACGATGCGCAACAGGAGCGGTCTCGCGGCCTGCGCCACCAGATTCTCCGCCGTCTCCAGATAGCCGGCGTCCGCGAGCAACAGCGGCGCCTCCGAGTTCTCGAGCACGGCGGCGAGCTCGCGCCGCGACAGCCGCCAGTTCAGAGGGACGATCACTGCCCCAATCTTGCTCACGGCGAACAGCAGCTCGATGACCTCCGGCGCCGCCCGTCCCAGATAGGCCACGCGCGCGCCCGCACCGACGCCGGAGGCGATCAGCGCCTGAGCGAGCCGGTTGGAGCGCTCCTCGAGCTCGGCGTACGTAATCTCGCGCTCGCCGTGCCGCAAGGCCATCGCGCCGGGGGAGCTCGCCGCCGTACGGCGGATGACGTCGGCGACTCGGACACCGGCGGTTGCCGCTACGTCGCCGAGATCCACCGCCTCAGAGGTCATCGGCGATGCCCGCGGTGATCATCGCGGACCACTGATCCTGAGCCGAGTGCGAGAGCACCATGAGGTCGCGCAGCTCGCCGGCGCGGTCGCGAACGTGGTCGGTCAGGAGCGCCTCCGGGTCGAAGCCGAGCGAGCGAAACATCGCGATCGTCGGTTCCTGCACGGCTATTACCTCTACGACCAGCTTCGTCAGGCCGAGCTCCAGCGCCTCGACCACCGCGTGGCGCGCGAGCGTTCCTCCGATGCCGCGACCGCGGTACGACGGATCGACGATCAGTCGGACCTCGCCCACGTGACTGGACCAGCCATGAAGGGGCGCGACGGTGACCCAGCCCACCACCTGGCCATCCTCGATGGCGACCGTGTGCGTCGGGCCGGGCGCCAGCCAGGCGTCGACCACTGCCGGGTCATCGACGTCCTCCTTGAAGAACGTGCGGTCAGGCTCGGGGATCCGCTTCAGGAACCGCGCTAGCGCGTCGCGGTCCTCGGGCTCCAGATGTCTGATCTCCATCGCTTCCTTTCCTCCGTGCGCGTTTGTCGCTGTGCGAAGCGATCCACTCCGCCAGCCTCGGCAGCGTGTGCTTGAAAGCCGAGCGGCCGGTGCCGAAGGTGGCGTGGCCGCCCTGCACGACCATCTCCCCGCGGCGGTCAGGGCGGCCGACGAGCTCGCCGACCGGCTCGGAGGACGGCCGTGGGACGACTTTGTCCGCGGAGGCCATCACGTTCAGAACGTTCGCCGTGGTCGTGGTGAAGTCGATCTCGCGCCCGCCCAGCCGCCAGGACCCCTCCATGAGCACATTACGCCGTACCAAGTCCGCGACGACCTGACGGAACGCTGCCCCCGGGAACGGCACCTGGTCGCGCGTCCACTGACTCACCGCCTCGAAGCCCGTCACGAACTCGTCGTTCCAAAGGTTCTCCAGCAGCGTTGCGTTCTGCGCCACCGCGCTGGTCGGCGCCATCATGTAGAAGCCGCTGTACAGCACGTCGGCCGGCACGTTCCCGGTCTCGTCGAAGAGCTCGTCGGCATTGAGCCGACCCTCGACCAGCGCCGCCGCCATCGGGCCCATCTCGCTGAAGTCCACGGGCGTCGCCAGCAGCACGAGGTTCCGGATCCGTGCGTCGGCGTGGCCGTTCGCATACAGGATGGCGAGCACAGCGCCGAGGCAGTAGCCGACCATCGTGATCTCCGCGCACCCGGTCTCGCGAAAGACCGCGGCCATCGCGTCCGGCAGGTATTCGTCGATGTACGTCTCGAAGCTGTTCTCCGCATCGAGCTCATCGGGAATGCCCCAATCGACCATGAAGACGTCGAACCCCTGATTGCGCAGGAACTCAACCGAGCTGCTCCCGGGGAGCAGATCCAAAATGTAGCTGCGGCTGACCAGGCTCGTGACGATCACCACCGGCTGCTCGAAGCGGACCGGCCCGCCGCGATAACGCCACAGCTGGGCCTTGTCCCGCTGCCACACCACGTCTCTGGGCGTGGTCCCAAGCTTCGGGCGATGCGTACCCCGGACGTACCGCAACCCATTCCGAGCCCGCAGGAAGCTGCGCTCTACGTCCCGGGTCACTCGCGCGAGCAGGTCCGTTGGAGTTGGCGGTGCCACCGGCATCACCGCAGCGCTCCCCGCTCGGCACGCTGATCGTCCAGCTCCTTCGAGAGCTCGACAATGCGGCGCTCCATACGCGCCAGCTGCTCGCGCACGCGCCTGATGTCGGTTCCCGCGGGGAGATTGGCCAGGTGAAGGATCCGTCTGGACACGCCCTCGACGGTCCCGGTCAGCTTCGCCTGCGTCCGTCTCAGATCCGTGACCAGGTCGAAGTAGGTGTCGCTGTGAACCGCCGACTCCACACGCGTGCCGATCGCGCGCTCCGCGCGGAGCACCAGCGTCAGCCACAACGACGGTCCCTTGCTCACGCGCCCAGGATAGCATCAGATTGAGGTGAGTTCAATTCGACTATCCTCGGAGTCGGGTGCCTCGCCGTGTCAGGAATGCTCGCGCATGAAAGCGCTGATCTCCTCGTCTACGTGGGGCGTCTCAGTCGGGTAGAGATGTCCCGTCCCCTCAAGCTCCACAAGCTGCGCTCCGGGGATGCGCGCCGCGATCATGCGCCCGTTGTCGATCGGGATCATCCGATCGTGGCTGCCGTGGACGACCAGCGTCGGCGCCTCGATCCGGTCCAGGCGGTGATAACAGTCGTGCAGTGCCGCAGCCCAGAGCTGCGCGCGATAGGCCTGGGTGGAAAAGCGATGCGCCAACCGCTGCGCAACGTCCTCGGCGATCCGCTCGGGGTGCTCGGCGCGGCATCGATCGCTGTAGTTGAACGGCAGCGAGATCCGCACGGCTTCTTCGTGTCGCATCCACATACGCTGGCGCAGGAAAGCGAGAACATCCGGATCCGGATGGCGAGCATGCCTCCAACCGGCATGCGTCGCGCCCAGGATGAGCGATCGCACCCGTTCCGGGTGGCGCAGCGCCAGCTGTTGAGCGACCATGCCGCCCAGCGAGATGCCGTACACGTGCACCCGGTCCACGCCCGCGGCATCCAGCACCGACGCGGCATCATCGGCCATGACCTCGGTGGTGTAGGCGTGGATCAGTGCCCGCGAGCGACCCACGCCACGATTGTCGAAGGTGATCACCTCCAGGCGCCTCGCGAGTACCGGGACCGTCCGCCACCACGCTCCGCCGCTCAGTCCGAGGCCCATGATCAGCAGCACCGGAGCCCCCGAGCCGGTGCGCTCCCAGTGCAACACGGGCGGCCAAACCCGCTCGAGCGTCGCCCCTAACAGCTCCATCGCCACGTCCGAGGCGGCTCGGGCGGCTGTCTGCCAGCCCGCGATCCAGACGCCGCCGATCCCTCGGAGAAGATCATCTTGAACCAAGGACATCCCGGGTGCAGCCTACCAGAATTCAGTTTAGCAATCCGCTGGTAGTATCTCCGCATGCACCCGACACTTGCTGTCCTCGTGTCATGAGCGTCGAGGTGATCGAAGGCGCGGGTCCGTCCGCCATCGCGATGGCGTACGAGCGTTTCGGCGATCCGGAGGCGCCGCCCGTGCTGCTCGTGATGGGCCTGGGGATGCAAATGATTGGCTGGGCCGACGGCTTCTGCTCAGCACTCGTCGCCCATGGCTTGCGTGTGATCCGATTCGACAACCGCGATGTCGGCCTGTCGTCGCACCTTCATGGCGCACCGACACCCGACGTGTTGGCGGCGCTGGCGGGTGATCCGTCGTCCGCGTCCTACTCGTTGTCGGACATGGCGGCCGACACAGTGGGGCTGCTCGACGCGCTCGAGCTGGACAGCGCCCACTTCGTAGGCGCATCGATGGGAGGGATGATCGCCCAGACGATCGCGATCGAGCATCCCGATCGCGTTCGGTCGCTGACGTCGATCATGTCCACCACCGGCGACGGCACGGTGGGTCAGGCGACGCGGGACGCGTTTGGCGCGCTGCTGACCCCGCCGGCCTCGAGTCGCCGGGAGGCCATGGACCGTGCCGTGTCGATCTTTCGAGTGATCGGGTCGCCGGGCTTCGAGCTCGACGAGGCGGAGGTGCGCAAGCGGGCGGCGCTCTCCTACGACCGTGCCGACGATCCGCTCGGCGTCGGCCGCCAGCTGCTCGCCGTCGTGGCCTCGGGGGACAGGACGGCCGGTCTGCGATCGGTGCGCGCGCCTACATTGGTGCTTCACGGCGCCGACGACCCCCTGGTCGATGTCAGCGGTGGTCGGGCAACCGGGGCAGCCATCCCGGGCGCCGAACTCGTCGTGCTCGATGGCATGGGCCACGACCTGCCGAGTGCGCTGTGGCCAGAGATAACTGCGCGGATAGCCGCCTTGGTGCGGCAAGCCGAGCGCGCCGACGTTCAGGCGCCCGACTAGCCCTCAGAAGATCGCGCCTAAGCAGTCGTCGGACGGTTGGTGTCTGCGGTCGCGGGCCCACTCTCGACCAGGACCGGCCCGGAAGCCTGGCTACGACCGGGTTTCGCGGGGGCGCCCCGGATCAGGTCCGACAGCCGCTCGGCGGCGGCGATGGTGGGGAGGTTCGTGTTCGCCCTTGGCACCTCCGGGAAGACCGACGCGTCGGCGACCCACAGGCCGTCGACGCCGAGCACGCGGCCCCGGGGGTCGATCACCGCGCGTGGGTCGTCTGGCGCGCCCATCCGGCACGTGCCGCAGATGTGGCCGGTGTCGCCGGCGGTCTCCATCAGCCAGGCGTCGATCGCCGCATCGTCGGAGAGCGTGTCGACGCCGGTCCCGCTCATGTCGATCGCGATGTGCTGGAAGGAGACGTCGAAGGCCCCGGTGCGCACCAGGTCGAGCATTCGCTTGACGCCGTCACGCATGCGGATCAGGTCGCGGGGCTCGGTCAGCAGCATCTGGTCGATCACGGGGCCGACGTCCGGATCCTCGGAGGCGAGTGTCACTCGGCCACGGGAGAACTCCTGGTTGACCCACATGCACAGAAGCCCAGGGCCGCCGGCGACCTGGCCGCCGCCCGCGCCGCCCCAGGTCCCGCTCGCGTTCGCCATCACGAGGTGGGAGGTGATGTCCTCCGGCAGTGCGAGCGTCTGGTTGCACGTAGCCATCATCATGTCGTTCACACCCGCGCCCCCCAGCTCTGACGAGTAGCGCAGCAGGCAGTTGGCGTGTCGGGCGTCGAGGTCGGGCACGGCATCCGGCTTCGGGAACAGCCAGAACAGCGCCAGCGGGTGCTCCTGCATCCCCTCTCCCACCGGCAGTTGCGCCACCGGTCCGGCGGGGCCGATGCCCGATCGGAGGAGAATGGCGGGAGAGTGAATCGCGCCGGCGCACATCACGACGCGCTGCGCCCGGACTTCAGTCCACTCGCCGTCGACGCGAACGCGTACGCCCGTAACACCGCCAGCCTCCATGAGCAGCTTGTCGACGGTGGCCTCGCCGAAGACCCGCAGGTTCCGACGCTCACGCGCGGGATCGAGGTACCCGTCGTTGGTCGTGACGCGGCCCCGGTCGCCGGCGTTCAAGCCGAACGGCGACACGCCCGTCGCGGTGGGAGCGTTGTGGTCCTCAGACCATGGGTACCCGAGCCGGAGGGCGGCTTCGGCGAGCGCGTTGTCAGCTGGGCCCCACTGGTCGCGTGGCATCCGCATCACCGGGATCGGGCCGTTCGATCCGTGGTAGGGCTTGTCGCCGAAGTCGGCGTCGCTCTCCATGCGGGATAGGAAGGGCAGCATGTCGGCGTACGACCACCCCCGACACCCCAGAGCCGCCCAGCGGTCGTAGTCGTCGGGAACCGCGCGGAGGGCCATCATGCCGTTGACAGTGGAGGAGCCGCCGAGTCCCCGCCCACGGAGGTGCGGGCGCGGCTGCTGAGCTCGTGTGCGGCGTGACTCGAGCCCGGGCCACTGGTAATGCGCGCAGGCTGTCTCGTCGAGCGCGCGCCAGCCGTTCAAGCTGCGCAACTCCGGCGGCGCGTCGCCTGACCGCCAGTCCGGTCCAGCCTCCAGCAGGACGACCTCCTTGCCGGCGTCCTCGCTCAAGCGCGAAGCGAGCACGCACCCGGCGCTCCCCCCGCCGACAATGACCCAATCCGCCTCGATCGAGTGCGTCATCGCGCCACTGTAACGTAGACCTGAGGTCAAGTCAAATACCCTAGCTGCGACCGAAGTTGCGCGTACACTCGAGATTAGGGATAATCGCCTATATGAATTTAGTTCGGATGTGTATGTGTGGGGAGACATGAAGCGTGATGGCATGATCGCGGCGGTCACAGGTGGCGCTGCCGGCATCGGAAAGGCGATCTGTCTGCGGCTCGCCGCGGAAGGAGCGCAGGTCGCCGTGCTCGATCTCGATCGGGCCCGCGCGCAGAAGACGGTCGAGGCCGCCGGCCGCGGCGGGCTGGCGCTCGAGGTCGACGTGAGCGACAGCGCCGCCGTCGACGGCGCGGTGGCGAAGATCGAGAGCGAGCTCGGGCCGCTCGATGTGTTCGTGAACAACGCCGGCGCGAGTGGCGCCGAGCACATTCAGCGTGTGACTCCTCGGATGGATGCCCAGCGTGCAGAGGCGGCGGCGGGGCGGATCAAGACGCCGCTCGACGCGCTCGTCCGGCTCAGTGACGAGGAGTGGCGGCGTCTGCTCTCGATCCACCTCGATGGCACCTTCTACGGCGCGCGCGCCGCGGCGCGGGCGATGGTGGGCCGCGGGAGCGGCGCGATCGTAAACATCGCCTCGATCTGCGGAATCGAGGGGTGCGCCGGGCATCCCCACTACTCGGCTGCCAAGGCGGGGATCATCGGGTTCACGCGCTCGGTCGCCAAGGAGCTGATCCTTCAGGGAGTCCGCGTGAACGCGGTCGCTCCCGGGTACGTCGACTCGGGATCGGAGCTGGAAGAAGTCGATCAGCGGCGCCGGGCGATGGCCCTCAGGACGCCGGCGGGCCGGCTCGGGACGCCCGAGGAGATCGCGGCCACGGTCGCGTTCGTCGTCTCCGAAGACGCCTCGTACTTCGTCGGCGCGACGCTGAGCCCCAACGGGGGGCTCGTCACCGCAGTGTAGATGGCCACGCGGCAGTCACGCCAGGTGAGGCCACGACCGGGCGTCCTGCGTGGCTGCGCGGCCGGAAGAACGCCTCGAGCGCGTCAGCCCGATTAGCGCTCCGAATCGCGTCGCCAATAGATGAAGCATCGAACGACTTTCTTCTCTGCTTTGAACTGACGTCAGGTGGTCCATCCCCCGCGCAGGCCGATGCAAGACCAAGCGTCGATCGGGCGATACCGACCGCGGGACGCAGCGTTCCTATGCGCTTCTCCCCGAAGCTTCATCTTGCCTTGAACCCTGGGCGAGGATCTGTATTCTTGAACCGAAGTGATGTCAGATCTGGTACACACAGTCGTCGTACTGAGGAGAGAGTCATTCAGATGATCGCGCGCGAGTACTCCAGCTTCTACATCGATGGCCGATGGCACAAGCCGCAGTCGACGGAGGTCTTTGAGGTCATCTCGCCGGCGTCGGGCAAGGGGATCGGCTTCGTGCCTTCGGCCGCAGAGGCCGATATCGACGCGGCGGTTGAAGCCGCACGCCGCGCCTTCTACGAGACCGATTGGCCGCAGCGAGCGGTCCACGAGCGGGCCGAGCTGTGCCGCAAGCTGGCAAGGGCGCTCGCTGAACGCCAGGAGGAGTTCTCGGAGCTGATCGTGGCCGAGCTCGGCTGCACGAAGTTCCTGGCCGACGTCTACGAAGCGGCTGCGCCCACCCTGCATTGGAACTACGCGGCCGAGGTCGGAGAGAACTATCCGTTCAGCGAAGTACGTGTATCAGACTTGTCGCCGCTGGCCATCGGCGGCGGGGGCATCGTGCCGTTCGCCGGCAAGAGCCTCGTGGTCAAGGAGCCCGTCGGCGTCGCGGCGATCTTCTGCGCGTTCAACTTCGCGCTGCCGTGCGTGGGCCAGAAGGCGGGCCCGGCGCTGGTTGCGGGATGCACCGTCGTTGTCAAGGTCCCAGAGCAGAATCCGCTCGCCATCTTCGCGATGGGCGATCTGCTCACCGAGGTCGGCTTCCCGGCCGGCGTCATCAACATCGTGGCCGCGGGACCCGAAGCGTCCGACTATCTGGTCCGTCACCCCCGGGTCGACATGGTGAGCTTCACCGGCTCGACCCAGGTCGGCAAGCAAATCGGCGAGGTGTGCGGCTCGCTGATCAAGCCCTGCGTGCTCGAGCTAGGCGGCAAGTCCGCGGCGATCGTGCTTCCGGACGCCGACGTGGACGCGGCCGTCCCGGTGTTGGTGGGGGCCAGCGTTGGCACGAACGCCGGTCAGAGCTGCGTATGCATGAGCCGGATCCTAGTGCAGCGGGAAATGCACGACGAGGTCGCCGCCAAGCTCTCAGAGGCGTTCGGGAGCCTCAAGATCGGCGACCCGATGGACCCCGACACCGTGATCCAGCCGGTGGTCACGGAGGCCCATCAGAAGCGCGTGCTCAGCTACATCCAGAAGGGCGTCGATGAGGGTGCGGTCGTGGCGACCGGCGGAAGGATCCCGCCGGACCATCCCGAGGGCTGGTTCGTCGAACCGACGTTGCTCACAAACGTGGCCAACGATATGACGGTGGCACAGGAGGAGATCTTTGGTCCCGTGACCGCTTTGATCCCCTACGACACGGAGGAGGACGCGATCCGAATCGCGAATGACAGCGACTATGGGCTCTCCGGTTGCGTCTTCACGGCTGACGTATCGCACGGCTTCGAGGTCGCCCGCCGCATCCGGACAGGCACCTTCTCGGTGAACACGTTCGCGGCGGACTTCAACAGCCCCTTCGGCGGATACAAGCGCTCCGGTATCGGGCGCGAGCACGGCGTGACCGGGCTCGAGGGTTACCTGCTCACCAAGACGATCTCGGTGGATCCCTCGGCGGAGCTGCCGGGGGACGTGATCGAGAGCGTCGAGCACGCTGCAACCGGGGCCTGAAGCCATTCGTCAGTCGGCCGCGCCCACGGCGCCGCCGTCGACCCGGAGCACGGCGCCGGTGGTGAAGCTCGATGCGTCGCTGGCGAAATACAGCGCGGCGCCGACGATCTCCTCCGGTCTGCCTCCCCGCCGCAGCGGGAATCTCGCCGCCATCGCCTGGAATCGGTCGATGTCCCACGCCTTGGAGATGTCGGTCAGGAATGGGCCCGCCATGATGCAGTTGACGCGAACCTTCGGGCCGAACGCATGCGCGAAGCCGACCGTCAGCGCGTTGAGGCCGGCCTTGGCGGCTCCGTAGGGCAGGATGTCGGCGGTGACACGGACCGCGCCGATGCTCGAGATGTTGATGATCGATCCCCCCGTGCCAGCGGCCATCCTCGTGCCGATGAGCGCGCTCAGCCGGAACGGCCCCTTGAGGTTGACCGCCAGGACCTTGTCCCACAGGTCCTCGGTGATCTGATCGGGCGCCGGGTACAGGGGCGACATGCCGGCGTTGTTGACCAGGACGTCGACGCGGCCAAAGCGGTCGTAGGCGGCCGCGACCAGAACGTCGAGGTCCTCCCAGCGGCCGACGTGGCACGCGTGGGCGAGCGCTTCGCGCCCGCGGGCCTGGATCTCGCCGGCCACCTGCTCGCAGGCGTCGGCCTTGCGGCTGCAGACGATCAGATCGGCGCCGGCCTCCGCGAACGCGAGCGCGATCTCGCGACCCAGCCCGCGCGTCGCGCCGGTGACCAGTGCGACGCGTCCAGACAGGTCAAGCCGCGGCACCTGCACACTGATAGCACGCTATGCCGTCGCGGGCTGGCCGGCGGTTGGCACGAATCGACGAGTGATGCCACTGGCGCTCAGCTTTTCTCCGTGCAGCTCGGCGATGATCTCGCAGGAGAGCCACCATTCCGAGAGCAGACGGGGCGGATTTCGCGGCGAGACGGGGGCGCCGGGATGCCGCAACCCCGAGCTGTGCTGAATCGCGTCAGTTGAGAGTCGCTGACGCCAGTGACGGGTTGGTGGCGTCGCGACCAGCTGCCGCCAGAGCCGTGGCCGCGGCCTGCAGGCCGAACACCAGGGCAGTGGCGAGCCCTCCGGCGTAACCGCGGACGAAGACGCCGCCGGCATCCGCCCCAGCCGCAAGCAGGCCCGGGACCGGCCGGCCCTGCGCGTCGAGCACGCGGGTCTGCGGATCGATCAGCAGCCCGCTGAACGTGAAGGTGATCGCGGGAATTACCTCGATCACGTAGAAGGGCGGTTCGGTCAAGGGCCGTGGATCTTCCTGTCGGGGCGGCTGCGGGCGGCCGGCCTCGCACTGGCGGTTGAACTGCCGCAGGCTCTCGAGCACCGCCGGGCCGGGGTAGCCCCACTCTTCGGGGAGATCCCCAAACTCCTCGAGCTCGTGGGCGATTGCGCAGCGCGCGCCTCGGCGGTATGCGAGCTGGAACTTGTCGAGCGGTTCCGTGCCCTTGACGTAGGCCTTCATCATCCACTCGTCATGGACGTGTTGGTCGTAAACCAGCAGGGCGCGGGCCTCCGGTTGCTCGACGAGGGCGAGCGGGCTGATGTGGTCACCGATCGTCTCGTCCCAGAAGCGCCGGCCTTCGAGGTTGAGCAGCACGCCGTGCTCGCTGTGGTAGAAGGTCAGATCGACGAACTCGAGAGGGTTCTCGTACGAAACGTGGCTGGGGATCAGGTGTCCGTAGAAGCCGGCGTCCTGCGGGCCGAATGCGGCGCCCGCGGATAAGCCGAGCCGGAGGCCGTCGCCAGTGCTCCCAGGGTTGGCGCGCAGGGTCATATCGCGCGCCTGCGGATGGATGTGTCGGGCGCGCAGATCCGGATCGCCGCCGAAGCCGCCCGTGGCCAGCAGCGTCGAGCGGGCGCGGATCTCTCGGCGCTCGCCGGTGCCGCTCACCACCTCCGCTCCGACCACGCGACCGTGCTCGATCAGCAGGCGTTCGGTCTGGGCCCCCAAGAGGAGCTCGCCGGCGGGGCTATCCGCGACGATGCGCGAGCAGGTCAGTAGGAGATTGGCCATGTCGGTCCCGCGGCCCCGGCCGAAGCGTAGAACCGTCACCGGGTCCTGCATGTCGACGCCGAGCCCGTCCGCCCACTCGATCGCCGCCGCGTAGTCTTCGACAAGCTTGGCAGAGAGGCTCAGGTTGGCGTTCGGATTGACCTCCAGCATCACCTCGATCGACGGGGCCGTCCAGATGAAACCGGCGTAGGCCGCGGACCCACCCACAGCAGCCGTCTTCTCGACGAGCACCACCGAGGCGCCGGCCTGGATGGCTCGCGCCGAGGCGGCCAGCCCCGCCATCCCGGCTCCGAGCACGAGTAGGTCCACCTCCCGCGCAGCGAGGTCAACGTTGCGATCACTCTTCATCCGAGCCCTCCTTCAGCTAAACTGATTTCGGTTCATGATAGGCTATCTGGCAAGGCCGCCGGCGACGTGGTGACGCCGGTGGACGCGGAGGATGGAGACCTGGGATCGCTAGACGGGAAAGTGGCGTTGATCACCGGAGCGGTCGTGGTCAGGGACGCTCTCGCATGCGATCGCACTGGCGGATGAGGGCGCCGACATCATCGCTCTCGACGTCTGCTCCGACGCGGTTGCGACCGTCGGTTATGGGCTGGCCACGGCTGCACAACCTAAATTCAGTTCAAGGAAGCGCCCCAGGGCAGCTGACGGTTCACGGAATGCTGATTAGCGGCGGTTTCGCCGGCCGGGATCAGCGCAGCGCCCACTGCACATGCTGCGGCTCGAGGAACTCGCGGACGCCCCACTCGTCGTATTCGCGACCGATCCCGCTTGCCTTGAAGCCGCCGAAGGGTGCGTCCGACCTGAACGCGCCGCCGCCGTTGATCGTGACGGTGCCAGCCCGCAGCCGCTTGGCGATTGCGATGCCGGAGGCCGAATCTGGGGAGAACACGTCAGCGGCGAGGCCATAGGCGACGTCGTTGGCCTTCGCCACGCCGTCGTCGATTCCGTCGTAGGCGATCAGTACCCCGATCGGGCCGAAGATCTCCTCCTGCGCGATCGGAGAGCGGTTGTCGACCTCACCTACGAGAACCGGGTTGGTGTACCAACCGCGGTCCAGGGGCGGCCGGCCACCGCCGGCGAGAATCGTCGCGCCTTGGCGGACCGCGTCCTCCACGATTCGCTCGACGAGCTCGCGGTGGTCGGGACGGATCAGCGGCCCGACGATCGTCTTCGGGTCCCAGGGGTCACCGACCTTGATCTTGGCGTACGCCTCCCGGCTGGCCTCGACGAACGGCTCGTAGTCCTCGTGCGGGACGAGGACGCGCGCAGGCGCCGCGCAGGCCTGCCCGGCGTTGAGCAGGTACTTCGTGTGCAGCCTGCGCGCGATCGGCACGGCGTCGACCCCGGGCATTATCAGAGTCGGTGTCTTCCCGCCGAGCTCGAGCATGACGCCCTTGATCGTCTCGGCCGCCTGCTGCATGATCATCCGGCCGACACCGCGTGAGCCCGTGAAACCGACCTTGTCGACGCCGGGATGCGTGCTGATCACGCGGCCGACGTCGGCGCCGCCGACCACCACGTTGACGACGCCCGGCGGGAAGCCGGCGTCCTCCGCGGCTCGGGCCACCATCAGCGTACTCAGCGGCGCCTTCGGGCTCGGAGCTACGACGACCGTGCAGCCGGCCGCGAGTGCGGCGCCCATCGTCCGCAGGGCGAGCACCAGCGGGAAGTTGTAGGCGGTGATCACGCCGACGACGCCGACGGGCTGATACGCCACCAGGCTGTCGCTTGGCGTCATGTCGAAGTTCGGCCCCAGATACTCGGTGCGATCCTTGCGAGCGAGCTCTGCGTAGTTCCGGAGGATCGCGAGAGGCAACTCGACCTGGCCGATCTTGGTCTGGGTGATCGGAGTACCGCACTCGTACACGATCGCCGTGACTAGTTCATTCGCTCGCTCCTGGAGGCAGTCGGCGAAACGGTGCATCACGGTCGCGCGCTCATCCGGCGACATCGCCGGCCACGGGCCGTCATCGAACGCGCGCCGCGCGGCCACGATCGCGTGCTCCACCTGCTGTGCGTCGGCCTGCGGCACACTGGTCAACTCGGCTTCGGTGGCTGGGTCGAAAACGACGATGGGTTCGGCGCGGCCGAAGACCGGCTCTCCGCCGATCGAAAGCTCGAGCGCCCAGGCGGGTTGCGGGCGTGGCTCCGGCGAGTCGGGTTTCGCGATCGTCTCGGTCATGTCCGGCGCTGCCTGATGTCGATTTGTCATGGTTCTGCTCACTGAGCCAGGTAGCCGCCGTCGACGGGCAGCGCTACTCCGGTGATGAAGCTCGCGTCGTCGCTGGCCAGGAAGGCGACTGCGCTCGCGACCTCCTCCGGCTGCCCGGCCCGTTGCATGGGGACAAGCCGCTTGATCAGGCTGGGTATCTTGGCCTCGATTTCGGGGTTCACCTCGCGCGTGAAGAAGCGGGGCAGCATCGGCGTGTCCATCGGACCCGGACAGACCGCATTCGCCCTGACGCCGGCCGCCGCGAGCGTCAGGGCTAGCGACCGCATCAGCAGCACGACTCCGCCCTTGGTCAGACCGTACAGCGGGGCGCCTTGCGATCCGACGATCCCGCCGGTGGAGGCGTTGAACACGATCGCGGCGTGTCCGTCCGCTTTCGAGAGCAGCGGCAGTGCGTAGGCCGTCGCGAAGTACGCGCTCCTCAGGTTGATGTCGATCGCCTGCTCCCACTCCGCCAGCGTGATGTCGACGCCGGCCGCTGCTGGAATGCCTGCGTTGTTGAACAGGACGTGGAGTGCGCCATGGCGCCCCTCAACGTCGTCGAACAACGCGCGGAGCTGGTCGAGATCGGCGACGTCGGCGGTGAAGGCCTCAGCCGCGCCCTCCGCGGCGGCGATCTGATCAACGGTCGCCTCGGCGGCGGCCGGATCGATGTCGGCGACGATCACGGTCGCTCCCTCGCTGGCCAGCCTGATCGCGCTAGCGCGCCCCATTCCCGAGCCGCCGGCGGTGACGACCGCTACACGATCCTTGAATCTCATTCAGGCCATTCCTTTGAGTCAACCGAGCGTTCGTTCTAAGGGTGCAATATTCAGGTCCGATGGTGATGATAGAACAGTCCTGAACTCAAGTCAATTCAGGAGCGACAACGGGACCTGTCCGAGCGGACGGAGAACCCGGCGCGCGCATCATCTCCTGGCGCGCGTCGCTACGGGCTCCGCGGCGGCTCACACTGCTGCTTCCAGCATCCCCAGCGTTCGCGCCGCCGAGTGCCCGCCGTCGACGACGAGATTGGCGCCATTGACGTAGCTGGCAGCGACGCTGCCGAGAAAGACGACCGGCCAGGCCTGCTCGGCGGGAGCCGAGTCACGGCCCATCGGGCGGTTCATGTACTCGATGCCGGCGTCGGGGAAATCGCCGGCCATTGCCGTGTCGGTGGAACCGGGGCTCGTACAGTTGATCCGAATTCCCCCACCGACCGCGGTGACTGCGCGGCGCATGGTCCACACGATCAGCGCCTGCTTCGAGAAGGCATAGCCCTTTGGGAAAGCCGGCGCAAGCATGGCGTCCTCGTGCTCTTCGCACCAGGTCAGCCCTTCCCGGAAATCGACGGTATCGAGCAATTCATTGATCGGCCCGAGCTTGCGCGGCCAGCCGAGCCCACCGGCGGAGGAGATGCTCACCACAGCCCCGCCCGCGGCCATGTGGGACATGATCCCCTCGCTCAGGTGCCGAACCCCGAGAAAGTTCACGCGCATCACGTCGAATCCTCGCGTGCCCGGCGCGGCGCCCGACATCCCCTGGCAGTTGAACAGGGCCTGCACCGGACCGGCCAGGAGCTCGACCGTGGAGTCGATCGCCCCGGCATCCCCAAGGTCGGTGGACACGAACCTGACGCCCTCGACCGTCGGTTCACGCAGATCGAGCACGATGACCTCGGCTCCGAGCTCGCGGAGGAGCCGAGCTACCGCCGCCCCCATGCCATTTCCGCCGCCACCGGCGACCACAACGCGCTTGCCTTCATACCAATCTGTAGCCATGATGTTGCCTTTGGGCTCGGGGGTCTGCGGTCGCTCCGGCTGTGGTCCTCGATCACGAACGTACTGACGCAACCGCTGCCCAGCAGCCGATTCGCTTCGAGCCGAAATGATATCAGTTCAATGGGTGCCAGTCGTCAAGTCCGTACGGTCAACGTGGATCCGACACTGCGCGACCGAATGCGATGGGCCGGGTCGACCACGGACGTGTTGTCGTGCGGGTGCGCGCATCTCCGGCGACTCAGCACACGAGATGGCGAGTTCGCGCCGGCCCTACCCGCGCCCCCGCATAGCCCGTCGCCGGGGCCCGGGTGCATAGTCGTTATCGGCTCAACAATCGCTGGACCTCCGCGATCGCCGCGATCGCGTGCTCCGGATCGGGCGCCTCCGGGACGAAATTGAAGCGCCGGCAACCGGCGGCCACGTATGGCTTGAGCGCGGCGGCGACGTCCTCCGGGCGACCGCACGGCGTGTAACGCTCAAAGCGCGCGAACGGCAGCGAGTATGACCGCTCCATCACGCTGCTGACCCGGGCGACCGCGGCCTCGCGGCTTGAGTCAAAGCCGGCCCACAGCTGCAGCGTGTGCAGCCACGCTGGGGGTGCCCGGCCCGCTTCCACGGCTTTCGTCTCGATCAGGTCGGTCGCCGCGGCAAAGCGCCGCGGCGAAACCCATAGCGCGAGCCAGCCATCGCCGAACCGAGCGGTTCGTTCGAGGGCCGCGTCGGACCGGCCTCCGACCAGCACCGGGATCGGGGGATCCGGAGCTGGACGGATCGCGGCCTCATGAATCGTGAAGAAACGACCCTCGAAGCTGATCTGCTCCTCGGCCATAAAGCGCCGTACGCAGGTGAGCGCCTCATTCATCCGGGCGCCGCGAGTTTGGGGCTCGACGCCGCACAGCTCGAGCTCGCGGGGATCGTCACCGCCGAGCCCCACGCCGAACGTGAATCGTCCCGGCGCCAGCGAAGAGATGGTCGCGAGCGAGCGCGCCACAGTCGCCGGATGCCGTAGCGCCAGCAGGTACACGCCCGTCTGCACTCGGACGTTGGGGTGGCTGGCGAGCAGCGCGGTGGCCTGAACGAGGCCGTCGATGCCGTGGCCGTCGGCGAAGCTGATGTGGTCGCCGACTGTGACGTGGTCGAGGCCCGCGCGTACCACGCCGTCAGCCAGAGCGGGGAGGCGGCCTCGCCATGCGGCGAGATCTCCTTCTCGCACCACGATCCCGACCGTCAAGCGGTCGTCAGGATCTGATACTTGAACTAATGTCACGTCGGCTCACGGGGGGCCAATTCCTGTAAGGAGCGGCCCACCGGCTGCACCGGTGGGCGGTCCTGTTACTTGGCACGGCCTTGACACCAATGCTAGCCTAAACCGACTTTAGGTCAATATTTCTTTTTTTTTGCAGGCGCGCAGAGGAGAGCGGACGTGACGGAGACGACGAGTCAGGGACCGAATACGGTCGAGCGGGAGAGCGCGACGGCAACCGTTGGCCGCGAACACGGCGGTTGTCCGGTGAAGCACCTGGACTTCTCACCGGCCAAGCCGATCGGCTCGCACTGGGATCTGGCCAAGGAGCTGCGCCTCGAATGCCCGCATTTCTTCAACACCTTCGCTCAGGGCTACTGGGTCTTCACGCAGTACGACGCGGTCCGCGACATCTACAAGAACCCTGACATTTTCTCCAGCGAGTCGATCACCCCGTGGGAACCCGATCCGGTCTACCGGTTCGTCCCGACTCAGATCGATCGTCCGGACCACATCGGCTATCGCCGGATCCTGAACAAGTGGTTCTCGCCGGCAAGGATGGACGAGGCCGAACCGATGATCCGCGGCATCTGCCAGCGACTCGTGCAGGAGACAGCCGCGCTCGGCAGGTGCGACTTCGTCAACGAGTTTGCGCTCCGGTACCCGACCGAAGCGTTTCTCGGCGTCATCGGCGTTGACCTCTCACAGGCGGACCTCTTTCTTCGATGGGTCGAGGACTTCTTCGCCGGTTTCGGTGGCGACCCCGACGCCGTCGACGTGATGGTCGCTGCGCTGACAGGCATTCGTCAGTACTGGGTCGACGCCGTGGCCGAGCGTCGCGGCGAGGCCGAGCCGCGAGAGGGTGATCTGTGCTCACATCTCCTACACGCCAGGTACGACGACGAGCGCCCGCTGACCGAAGAGGAGATCCTCGACATGCTCGTGGTGCTGGTGCTCGCCGGGCTCGACACAACGCGCGGCGAACTCGGCTACATGTTTCACCACCTGGCGAACCATCCAGACGACCGCCGGCGCGTGATCGAGGAGCCCGAGATCATTCCGTACGCCGTCGAGGAGACGCTCCGCTACTACACGATCGTGTTCGGCGACGGTCGCAAGGTCGCGCGCGACATCGAGTTCTACGGGGTCGAGCTGAAGCAGGGCGACATGGTGTACGGCCTGGTGTCCGCGGCGAACCGAGATCCGGCTGTCTACGACCGCGCGGAGGAGTACGTGGTCGACCGCAAGAAGAACCATCACTTCGGCTTCGCGAGCGGCCCGCATCGGTGCCTGGGCATGCACCTCGCCCGCCGCGAGATGCAGATCGGCGTAGAGGAATGGTTGCGGGTGATTCCGGACTTCCGCGTCGCGACCGAGGAAGTGCTGCTCGAGCGTGGCGGAGGCTCGATGATGTCTCTGAAAAGCCTGCCGCTCGAGTGGGAGGTCCGAGCATGAAGCTGTTCGTCGACGACGCCGTGTGCACCGGGCACGGACGCTGCTATCGGCTCGCTCCTGACCTCCTCTCCTACGACGACGAGGGCTACGTCGCAATCAGGGGCGAGCCGATCGAGTTCCCGTCCGACCAGCGCCAGCTGGCGGAGGAGATAGTTGCTACCTGTCCCGAACAGGCCATTTCGTTGATCGACGACTAGCCGTCATGCACGTTGAGATCGGGTCGACCGTCGCGCCGAGGGTCGCTTCCGGGCGGAACGCGGCGACTGTACCGCTCGCCGGGCGCCGGGCGCTCGTGACGGGCGGCGGCAGCGGCATCGGCGAGGCGTGCACGCGGCTCCTTGCGGAGCAGGGCGCCGCGGTCGCCGTCGTCGACGTGCGCCAGGATGCCGTCGACCGGGTGGTCGCCGAGCTGATTGGCGCCGAGGCGGTCGCGGTGGGGGCGCCGTGCGACGTCAGCAGCGAGGCGAGCGTCGTGATGGCGGTCCGTACCGCGGTCGCCGAACTCGGAGGCCTGGACACCGTCGTCGCGGCGGCGGGGATCACCCGGCCGGGCAATACGCACCAGCTCTCGCTAGATGAGTGGAACGCGGTCCTCGGCGTGAACCTGACGGGAGTGTTCCTGACGATCAAGCACACGCTCCCGCAACTGATCGCGGCGGGCGGCGGTGCGATCGTGACGATCGGCTCGGTGGCCTCGCTGGTGGCGGCCGGCAGGGTCTCGAGCTACGACGCATCGAAGGGAGGCGTGCTGCAGCTGACGCGCGCGATCGCGGCCGAGTATGTTGATCGCAACGTCAGAGCAAATTGCGTGTGCCCTGGTCTCGTTGCGACCTCGCTGACCGAGAACAGCGAGCGGCTCTACGGACCGCTGGGTTCGCCGCGCAAGGGGCTGGTCGCCGAGCGCGTTCGGGCGCCGATGGAGCGTGCGGCCGATCCGGCCGAGGTCGCGGCGGTCGTAACCTTCCTGTGCTCGGACGGCGCCTCGTTCATGACGGGCGCGGCGGTACCGGTGGACGGCGGCTATCTGGCCGTCTGAACCCCGGTGTACGGGTCCGCCTGGCGCCGGTCTATGATCGTGGTTGCTGGACCAATGTCAATTAAGGAGGCTTGATGCCTGCGCCTCAGGCAGCTCGAGAAGGCGCGGATGCCGGTAAGACCGGCGTTTCGTCACGGAGCAAGCGCGCCGAGATCCTGACCATCGCCACCGAGTACTTCGGCGAGCACGGTTACGAGGACACGAAGTGGGCCGATGTGGCGGCGGCCGTAGGAATCGGTTCGACAGCCTTGTATCACTACTTCGAGTCCAAGCTGCATTGCCTGTACGTGATCATGGCCGACGCGCTCGAGAGGTTTCAGCGCGATTTCGATCGGATCACGAGCGAGCACGACGACTTTCTGGATGCGCTGCTGGCGGTGATCCGCTCGGGATGGGACGTGAGCGACCACGAGGTCCTGCGGCTGCGCCTGCTGGTGGCCGAGCAGGGTCTGGTGGGCGTCCACCGCCGGTCCCCGCGCGAGGAAGAGGCCCGTCAGTTGGCGCGGGCGCGCACCCGCGAGCTGGAGTTCAGCTGGGGTACGTTCCTAGCGCGCGGGATGGAGCAAGGCATCCTGCCGGAGGCGGATCCGCGACTGCTGACGCGGGCGAATCTGGGGCTGTACAACAGCGTGTGGCATTGGTTTCGAACGCGAGGGACGCTGAGCCTGGCCGAGGTCGCGGACTTCTACATGCGCCGGCAGCTAGCCATCTTGGGGCTCGCGCCCCAACTGCTCGACGGCAAGCGGCCGGTGCGGCGACCACAAGCGGTCCCGAGCCCCAAGCAACCACGCTCCGCCTCGAGGTCGGCGGCCCCGGCGGCCACTAGGCGAAAGCGCTAGCGCCGGCCAACACGTCGTTACGCCGCCACGCGCGCGCCGCGGCAACGCTTGCCTCCAAATGCGCCTGCAGACGTCTCTCCTGTGCGCGCATACAGGCGCCACACGGGCCCGGACGCCGGTAGTGAGCGTGCTCCGCGCACCGCCCCGGTGGCAGGTCGTCGAGCTTCCGTCTAGGCGGCCGTTCGGCGCGTGCATTCGTGGGTGACATCTCGCTGCGCTACCACTGGTCGTCGACCGGCGTGTGAACCTGCGGGCGGTCCGCTTCGGATCGTCCGGCCAGGACGGAAACGGGTGCGGCCCCAGGATGGGACGCCGGAAGGCGTCGGCGATCGTCGGACGCTCGTGGCGGCAAAGGGATCACGGTCGGGTAGGTGAATCGATGTTCTGACACCGCGCTCCTCCTTCTCAACAAAACTGACCTCACTTCAGACAGCATCAGCTTCCAGGGTGATGTGAAGCGCTGCCGCGCGAAAGAAACGCTGGCCAGACTGTCGCAGCAGCGCCTGCCCGCAGCGTCGCTACAGACCAAGCATAGGTTGACGCTCGCCGGCCGTCCGATCTGCTGCGTGAATCAGCATCACCCGAGGCCACTACAACCTGAGCTCAATTCATGCCACACCGTCGCGACGGCTGTGCGGTGGCTAGTAGCTGTGAGAACTCCTGACCAGGCTCGCTAGACGGATGCCGCCCCCTAAGAACCTCTGCTGGGGCTTCGCTAGAGACGGTTGGACTGAATTCAGTTTATACTACTACCATTGCGTCGACCAGACGCAGCATCAAGCCAGACTCGGCTGGCGCTCCGCGCCGAGAGGAGATGAACAGGTGGCAGGACTCCCTGAATCGAGTTCAAGAATCGATGGGCGAAACGCCACTGTGACCGGGCGCGAGATCCGGCTGGTCAGCTATCCGAACGGGGAGGTGCAGCCGTCCGACTTCGGGATAGCCTCGACGGAGTTGGGACCGCCCCGCCCAAACGAGGTGCTCGTCCGCAACACCTGGATGTCGATCGATCCCGGCCTGCGGTTGCGCCTGCGCGCCGAGGGCCCCGAGGGGTACTTCGGGGCTATACCGCTTGGCAGCGCCATCTCTGGGGTCATGACCGTGGGCGAGGTGGTCGCGTCGCGAGCCGAGGGATTCCAGCCCGGCGAGACCGTCTCGCATGGCTCTGGCTGGCGCGACTACGCGGTGGTGGAAGCCGGCAAGGTCGAGATCGGCGGCCTCGGCACGTTACGACGCGTGGATACGAGCCTCGCGCCGCCGCGTGCGTACCTGGGGGTGCTTGGCGGTACCGGCCTCACCGCGTACGCCGGAATGCTCCAGGTTGCTGGTCTGCGGTCTGGTGATGTGGTGTGGGTCTCGGCGGCCGCGGGGGCGGTCGGCAGCCTCGCCGCGCAGCTGGCCAAGCTCCATGGGCACCGCGTGGTCGGAAGTGCCGGGTCCGACGAGAAGGTGTCCTACCTGCTCGACGAACTCGGCCTCGACGCCGCGTTTAACTACAAGTCGGGACCGCTCCGCGAGTTGCTGCGAGAAGTGGCCCCCGACGGCATCGACGTCTACTTCGACAACGTCGGCGGCGATCACCTCGAGGCGGCGATCGGAGCGCTGCGCCGCGGCGGACGAGTCGCGATGTGCGGCACGATCGGCGACTACGACCGGTCCACGCCGTCGCCGGGGCCGAGCAACATGTTCCTGATCGTGGCGAAGGAACTGACGCTCCGAGGCCTCCGTGGCAACACGCACGTCGACCTGATGCCGGAGCTGTGGCGCGAGGTCGGAGCGTGGCTGCAAAATGGGCGCCTGAAGTGCCGCGAGACGATCGTCGACGGGCTCGAGAACGCGCCCTCCGCGCTGGCACAATTGATGCGCGGCGAGACCACCGGCAAGACGCTGGTCAGGATCGCGGAAGAGGCCGGCGAATGAGGGCCGTTCGGCTCATATCCTGGCAGGCCGAGCCCGAGCTCTGCGACGTCGACGTGCCGGTGCCAGGGCCCGGCCAGGTCCTGGTCAAGGTGGAGGCGACGGGACTCTGCCACTCCGACTTGCATGTGATGGACTGGCCCGCAGGGACTCTGAACTGGGAGCTCCCTGTCACGCTCGGCCACGAGACCGCGGGCACCGTCGCAGCCCTCGGGGTCGGCGCCCGCGGGGTCGCGGAGGCGGACCCGGTGCTCGTGTACGGGCCCTGGGGCTGCGGCGTGTGCCGTCACTGTGTGCGCGGGGCGGAGAACCTCTGCCCGAACCGGACCGCCTGTGGGCTCGGGTCCGATGGCGGACTTGCCGAATACGTCGTCGTCCCTTCAGCGAGGCTGCTGGTGCCGCGGGGCGATCTCGATGCGGTTCACGCGGCGCCGCTGACAGACGCCGCGCTGACGCCATATCACGCGCTGAAGCCTCATCTGCCACGCCTGGTCCCTGGCACGGACGTCGTGATCATCGGCGTCGGCGGCCTCGGGCACGTAGCCGTGCAGCTGGTGCGCGAACTGTCGCCGGCGCGGATCGTGGCGATCGACCCGCGGGGGACCGCGCGCCGCGTCGCGCTCGACGCCGGCGCCCACGCGGCGCTCCACCCAGACGCCCTGACGCCCGAGGATGTACGGACAGAGACCGCGTCCTCGGGGGCGACGCTGGTGTTGGATTTCGTCGGCTCGGATGAGACGGTGCGGCTCGCCGCTGGGATCATCGAGGCCGGTGGGCACGTCAGCATCGTCGGCTCGGGCGGCAGCAGCTTCCCGCTCGGGATCGGAAGCGTGCCGCTCGAATGGTCCGCGGGGCGCCCCAGCTGGGGTACGCTGCCCGAATTGCACGAGGTCGTGGAGCTCGCTCGCGCCGGCCTGATCGAGATCGAAGTCGAGGGCCTGGCGCTTGAGGATACGGTCGAAGGCTACCGGCGGCTGCGGCGCGGAGAGATCGCGGGCCGGGCCGTGGTAGCCCCTGAAGCGAACCCGCAGTGCAGGCCTTGAACCTGGATTGAATTCAGTTTATATTCCGCCGGTGTCCGGATCTACTTCAGTCAGCGTCTCGGAGGCGACCACGGCCAGTTTCGAGGACTTCGAAGTCGGTCGAGTGATCACCACGATGCGCCGCACCATCGCCGAGGCGGACATGCTGGCGTTCGTTCAGCTGACCGGGCTGTTCGAGGAGCTGTGGCTGGACGCCGGCAAGGCGGAGAGGACGGGGCTCTACGCCGGCCGGCTGGTCCCGGGCTACATGACACTCAGTTTTGCCGAGGGCCTGTTCGTGCTCACCGGAGCGATGCGGGGTGCGCGCGGGAGCCTTGGGGTGACCGATGTCAAGTGGGTGGCCCCGGTCGCCGTCGGCGACACGATCCGCTGTGACATCGAGGTCGTGGAGGCGCGGGTGTCAAAGAATCCAGAGCGCGGTGTCGTCGTCATGGAGCACCGCGTGCTCAACCAAGACGACGTAACCGTGCTCAGCTATCGCAGCGCGCGGCTGGTCGCGACCGCGGCCGACCGAACGAGAGAGGGGTGATCGCAATGATTGAACCTTCGTACGCCATCATCCCGGGCGGCGGCGGTGCTGGACTCATCTGGGCCGGGGTCGCCGATGAATTGGGGGCCGTCGTGCTACCAGCGCCGGACGAGCTGGACATCCCGGCGATGGCGGCCGGGCTCGAGGGCGTGATCGGCGAGCTGCCGCGTCCGCGGGTGCTGATCGGCGCGTCGATGGGGGCGATGATCGCATTGGAGATCGCCCGCCGGATCGAGATCGACGCGCTGGTGCTGATCGCGGCCGGATGGGGGATCGAGGTCAGCGACAGCCTCGTCGAGTGGATGGAACGGAATCCGCCGGGGATCCTCGAGAAGTTTTCCAAGATCTGCCTGTCCGACCCGGAAGACAGAGCCAAGGTCGCCGCGATGGTCGCCGACTACGAGGCCGGGGGACATGAGCGGCACATCCGGCAGGTCAAGGCGATGGGCTCCTACGAGCCCGAACCGCTGAGCGAGCCACCGCCGACGCTCGTCTTGTGGGGCGTGAACGACTCGGCCGTCCCGCTGGAAGACCATGTCCGACTCGCACTCGAGTGTCGCGGGGCTGTCGTCCCCATTGCGGACGCCGCCCACGTGCCGTTCTTCGAGCAGCCGGCCGCCACGCTGCCTTGGTTGAGGCTGGCTGGATCGGTGGCGGGAGCAAGAGCCGGATCGCGTGCATAGCGGGGTTTGCGGGCTCGTGTCCCATGTCATCCAGATCCCGCTCCCACTCGCGTATCTCGGCAGCGTCAACGCCTGGCTTTTGACCGGCGAGCCGTTGACACTGGTCGACACCGGTGCCGGAAACGAAGAAACGGTGGCATCGCTCGAGGAGCAACTTCGCGGGCACGGGATCGCAGTCGAGGACATCGAGTTGGTGCTGCTCACCCACCACCACCTCGACCATTGCGGGCTCGCGACCACGATCAAGGAGCGGTCCGGAGCGCAGATCGCCGCCCATAGGAGCACGGCTCGGTGGGGGCTGCAGTTCCATGAGCGTGCCGCGGCCGAGCAGCAATTCACGCGCGACCTGATGGCCGCGCACGGTGTACCCAACCAGGTGATCGCCGGCAGCGACGATTTCTTTGCCCGGATCGTCGCCGAGGTCCGTCCGTTCGTCACCGATCAGGTCCTGTCAGACGGCGACAAGCTCACGGCGGGCGGACGCACTCTGCGGGTCGTCTACCGGCCCGGCCACAGCACCACCGACAGCCTGTACGTCGACGAAAGCTCGGACGACGCATTCGTCGGTGACCACCTGCTGGCCAACATCAGCTCGGGCGTCGAGCTGATGCCGACCGAGCTACCGGGCGATGAGCGCCGGCAGGGGCTGATCGAGTATCTGGGCAACCTGCGCAAGACCCAGGTCATGCCGCTGCGACGCTGCTATACCGGCCACGGCCCGACGATCGAGGACCATCGAGCCCTGATCGACGAGCGGATTGCGTTTCACTCCGATAGGGTCGCCAGGATCGCGGAGCTCGTGGCCGCCGGCAACCGGACGGCGTTCGAGGTCGCCGGTCACCTGTGGTCGGCAGAGGTCGCGGCAACCCAGCCGGTGCTCGTAACCTGGGAGGTCCTTGGCCACCTCGACGTGCTGGTCAACCGGGGCACGATCAGGGAAGAGGTCGACGAGCTTGGTCGTCACCGGTTCCGCTCGCGCGAAGCGGCCGAGCTCGCGGCGGCGAACCGCTGAGCTCCCGCGCGTCTCAGCGGATCGTCCAGCCCCCGTCGATCGCGATCACCTGGCCGGTGCAGTATGACGAGGCGTCCGAGGCAAGGAACAGGAGTACACCGTCGAGCTCGTGCTCCCGGCCGGTCCGGCCCATCGGGCAGTTGCGTTTGAGCCAGCGCTCGGCCCGCTCGTCATCGAACAGCTCCGCGTTTATCTCGGTTGGAAACCAGCCCGGGGCGATCGCGTTGACGCGGACGCCGCGGGACGCCCACTGGTTCGCAAGCTCCCGCGTCAAGCCGTTGATGGCGCTCTTCGACGCGACATACGGGGCGTCCGGCACTGGGGTCGAGGCGACCAGACCGAACATGGAGCTGACGTTGATGACCGAACCGGAGCCGCGCTCTAGCATGTGCGCGGCCACCGCTTGGGTCAGGGCGAACACGGCCTCGAGGTTCACGCGGATCACCAAGCTGAACGTCTCGAGGCTCGCCTGCTGCTCCGATCCGCCCGACGCGACGCCGGCGTTGTTCACGCAGATGTCGATCCGGTCGTCGAGCGCGAGCGCCGTCTCTATCAGGCGGGCGCGGTCGTCCGGGCTCGACAGGTCGCAGCGCACGGGCACCACAGCCGGCTCAGTCTGCGCGAGCTCCGCGATCCGTTCGACGCGGCGCGCGCAGGCGACGACGCGCGCCCCCGCTTGGGCGAGTACGCTCGCGAAGCGCATCCCCAGGCCGCTCGATGCGCCGGTGACGACGGCGACTTGGCCGTTGAGGAGGTCGGGTGGGACGGACACAGTGGTATTCTCGCTAAAACAAACTCACTTCAGTCTACTCAATCTCAAGCGTCCTGTGAAGCCCCGGCAAGCGCGGGGTGCGGCCTATCGTGGGCGGGAGCCAGGCGAGGGATCGACTTCGCTGCGTGCCGGGACAGTCCGGCGGTGTACTGCTCGCAAGGCCACCGACGCTGTGGGGCGGATGGCTTGGCCTTTTCGCTAGACCACATCACCACACACCACAACATCAAGGAGTTAGACGAGGGCAGACAGCGTCTACCGCGCGACAGAAGTGATCTTCGTCAGCGGCGCCTCCTGCGAGGCCGCCGCGCGCAATGCCGTGGAGACCGCGGCAAAGACAGTGCGCGACTTGGCCGTGGCCGAGGTGCTCAGGCAAGATGTGACCATCGAGAACGGTGGTCTCGTGAATTTCCGGGTTCGTCTAGGTATCTCGTTCAGGTACGAAAGCGGCGAATGAATCCAAATCCTTCGTGGGCACGCGGTGTCGGTTACGGCGTACCGACGGCGCCATCGGTCAGGGCGGGCCGTTCGCGTCGCTCAGAGGCCCTGTTCATTCCGCGAGCCCTCGATCACGCCATACGGGAACGCGACCGGCTGGACGCGCGAGAGCCTCAGGCCCGCTGCCTCGAGGAGCTCGCCATACTCGGCGTTGGTCCGTTCCTGCCCGCCGGTGATAACGAGCATGTTGATGTCGCTGAGCAGCGTCGGCATCGGGTCGCCGCCGTCCTCCGGGATCAGCCGCTCGATGATCAGCACCCTGCCCCCGGTTGCCATCGCGCGCTCGCAGCTCCGCAGGATCTGAGTCGAGCGCGTGTCGTCCCAGTCGTGAAGCACGTTCGCTAGCAGGTAACAGTCGGCGCCGTCTGGAACCTTCGCGAAGAAGTCCCCGGCCCGGATCTCGCAGCGCTCAGCGAGGTCGACCGCGTCGAGCGCCGCGTGGGCGCGCGCGGCAACGTTCGGCCTCTCGAATAGCACACCCCGGAGGTGCGGGTGACGGCGCAGGATCTCGACGAGCAACGTCCCGTTGCCGCCCCCGACGTCGATTACCGTGCCGATGTCGGAGAAGTCGTAACTTTCAGCAACACTGGGGGCGAAAGCAGCGGTGCGTTCGGACATTGCCGCGTCGAAGTTGGCGGCGTTCTCCGGGTGCCGGGCGAGGAACTCGAAGATTCCCTCGCCGAACGCGGCTTCGAATCCGGGGGTGCCTGTCTTGATCGTGTGGAGGATGTGCTCGGAGGAGCGCACGCCCCCGACGGCTTCCAGCAAGAGGGCCCACGAACGCATGCCAATGCTCGCGCCGGTGCGTAGGCGCTCGCCCATCGTCGTGAGGCCGAACGAGCGCCCGTCGTTCTCCTCGAAGACCCCGAGCGCGGCGAGCAGGCGAAGCACGCGATACAGCGAGGGCTCGTGGGTGTCCGTGACCCGAGCCAGCTCCTGTGTGCTCATGGGACCGTCCGCGAGCAGGTCCGCAATCCCAAGCTCGGCCACGGCATACACCCCACGCGAGGCGTGAATGCCGAAGATCAGTCGCAGCATCGCTGTGGCGGCCGCGCGCTCGGCTCGTGTGGTCGCCTCGTCGGACGGGGTGATCGGATCGATCGTGCTCATAGTGCCCTCCAGTCGGTCCCCTACGTGCTTGGGTGAAGCTTGACGCATGTCGCTCGAGGCGGCATTACGTATGCTCGACACGCACTACGTGGGGTCCGCGCCAGCGGTTCGCGCGCCCGCGCGTCCGCCGGCGTTGGCCGGCACTGCCCTCAGGGTCGCGCATACCTCGGCCAGCCGTTCGTACTGGCCGAGCTGGTCGCCGCCGAGGCCCATCAGGATGAGCTCAGTAACGCCCGCGTCGAGGTAGGCCTGGAGCCGCTCGGCGACGCGCTCGCGGGGCCCGAGTGCCGCCCACCGCTCGACCACGTGCAGGGGGAGCTTGTACTGGCCGGCGAGGTGCTCGGCGGCCACCTCGCGGGAGCGCTCCAGGCGGTCGTCCACGTGCACGAGGATCAGCAACGTGATCGTCGGCCTCACCCGGCCGCTGTCGGCGGCGAGCTCGCGCAGGCGCGCTCCGCGCTCGATCACGACCTCGGGGGAGAGCCACATCGGCAGCCACCCGTCGCCGTGGCGCACGGTGCGTCTGATCGCCACCTCTCCTCGTCCCCCGACCAGGATCGGGGGTAGCCGCGCCATGGCCGGCGCGAGTGGGTTGGCGTGCACGGCAAGCGTTGAGCCCTCATAGTCGACCCTGCGACCCAACAACAGATCGGGAAGCACGGTGAGGGCCTCGTCGAGGCGCGTTCCGCGCTTGCCCACCGGAACCCCGGCGGCCTCGAATTCCTCCGGGTACTCGCCACCCACGCCGACGCCGAGCACCAGCCTGCCGCCCGACAGGGCGGAGAGGCTCTGAATCTGCTTGGCCGCCCACACCGGCGAGCGAAGCCCCAACAGCATCACGCTGAACCCCAACGTGAGCCGATCGGTGACCGCAGCGGCGGCCCCCAGCGCCACCGTCGACTCAAGCCAGGGAGCGTGCCCCCACAGGTGATCGCCCACCCACGCCGCGTCGAATCCGAGCTCCTCGGCTCGCCGCGCCGCTTCAATCAGGGCGGGCGTGCTTCCCGTGTGCATCGGGTCAAACGACGGCAGAAGAACGCCGAAGCGAATCGGCGCGGCCAGAGGCCCGGTCTCGGTTTCGGCGCTCATCGATCGGATCGCGACATCTTGCCGCAACTGGGGGGTGGTCGTGTCGGCGAACGTGTCCAGATGGGCGATGGCCGGCCGATGTGCGATGCCGACCTTGCTCCGATGAAGCTCGCGCACACACCATCCTTGACCCAGTCCCCGGTCTCGCTGCGTCGGGATGTGTGCTAGTAACCAAAGAGAGGGCCTCGTGCAGACAGAAGCCGCGGTTGTTCCGGAGCCAGTCGAGTGGCTGAGCGTGTCACGGGCCCACCCCTACCTTGTGGTCGACGTCTTCACCGCGCGCCCGCTGGAGGGAAACCAGCTGGGCGTCTTTCTCGATGGGCGTTCATTTAGCACGGAGGACATGCAACGGCTCGCCCGCGAGATGAACTTCGCGGAGACCGTCTTTCTCCTGCCGCCCAAGTCAGGTGGCAACGTGGCGATGCGGATCTTCACCCCTGCAGAGGAGCTGCCCTTCGCCGGCCACCCGGTTCTCGGAACGGCATTCGCGGTCGGAACCGCATTTGGAACGGACTCGGTGGTGCTCGAGACCGGGGCGGGACCGGTTCCGATCGCTTTGGAGCGAGAAGGAGATCGGATCGTGTTCGGCCGCATGCGGCAGCCGATTCCCACGTGGGAGTCATTCGTGCGCGAGGACGAGCTGCAGGCGGCGCTCGGCGTCGAATCATCACGGCTGCCGGTCGAGCTCTATCGCAACGGCCCCACGCACGTCTACGTCATGCTCTCGGGCGAGGACGCCGTGGCGGCGCTGCGGCCCGACATGCCACGTCTCCAGGACCTCGGTGTTGCGGCAAGCTGCTTCGCCGGCCACGGCCGGTCCTGGAAGACACGCATGTTCTATCCGGCGGGCGGGGTGCCCGAGGACCCAGCCACTGGATCGGCGGCCGGTCCGCTGGCCGTGCACCTCGCTCGGCACGGGTTGATCGCTTTCGGCGATGAGATACAGATCCGCCAAGGCGAGGAGATCGACCGCCCATCGCTGCTATATGCGAAGGCCACCGGCACGGCGGACAGGATCGAGTCGGTGGAGGTCGGCGGCAGCGCGCAGATCGTGGCCAGCGGCCACTTTCAGATACGAACCTAGCCGTCATCCGGTTGCCAGCCGAGCGCTCGGCGGCGCAGCACCGGGAGATTGCTGACGACCAGGTCGTAGGAGTCCTCGATCAGGTCCTCGATCATCTGATCCGGAATGGATCCGTCAATCATCACGGTGTTCCAGTGCCGCTTGTTCAGGTGATATCCGGGTAGCACGGCCCGGTGCGACTCGCGCAGCTGCTCGGCGAGCAGCGGTTCGCACTTGAGGCTGACCCGCAGCGGATTCTGAGCGAGCCGGGAAATCGCGAAGATCTTGTCTGCGACCTTGAAGACCGAGGTCTCGGGCCCGAACGGAAACGTCTCCGCTGCCCCGGGCAAGGCCAGGCACCGGTCGCGGAGCTCCTCCGGGCGCATGGCTCCGGATCGTGACTACTTTGCCGCCCGCCCGCTCGGCCGGATGGCTAGAGTCGCGAGGGTGACGCTCATCGTGCTGACCGGAGCCACACGCGGTATCGGCCGTGCCGCGGCGATCGAGCTGGCGAGGAGCGGTGCGGAGGTCGCGCTCGTGGGACGCGAGCGCGAGCGCGTCGATGCCACGGCCGGCGCGGCGCGGGCTGCCGGCGGCGCGGCGCCGGTTCACACCCACGTCGCGGACCTCACGCTGATGGCGGGCGTGCGCGCGCTGGCGGAGGAGCTGCGCGAGCACCACGAGCACATCGACGTGCTGGCGAACAACGCCGGCGCCTTGTTCGCGTCGCGAAAGCTCACCTCCGAAGGCTTGGAGCGGACCTTTGCGCTCAACCATCTGGCGCCGTTCCTGCTCACGAACCTGCTCCTCGACCGACTCGGCGACGGACGCGTGGTGACCACCGCCTCCGATGCCCACACCGCGGGCAGGCTCGACCTCGATGACCTGCAGTCGGAGAAATCGTATGCCGCGATGCGCGTGTACGGCACGACCAAGCTCTGCAACATTCTGTTCACGCGCGAGCTCGCCAAGCGCGTGCCCGCCCTGCACGCCAACTGCTTTCACCCCGGTGTCGTGCGCACGGGCTTCGGCAAGAACGAGACCGGCATATGGAAGGTGCTCACGACGCTCGGTTCGCCCTTCTTCCGCTCTCCGGAGCGCGGCGCTCGCTCGCTCATGTGGCTTGCCACGTCCGCCGAGGGTGGGCGTCTCAGTGGTGAGTACGTCGTGGACGAGAAGGTCAGGCAGCCGAGCGCCGCCGCCCGGGACCCGGACCTTGCACGCGCTCTGTGGGAACGCAGCGCCGCGCTCGCTGGGCTGCCGGCGGACGCCGTCGCGTAGTTCCGCGAAGGCGCTCAGTCTCCGACCGGTATGACGCCCGCGGCCTCGACCATGAGGATCGTGGTTCGGCCCGGCGCCCGGGTGCGATGAACGACGCCCCTGGGCACGGTGCACGCCTGGCCTTCGCCGAGCGTGATGGTGCCGGCGCCCTCGACGTCGATCAGTAACTCGCCGTCGAGGACGAGGAAGAATTCGTCCTGATCATCATGCCGGTGCCAGTGGAAGTCTCCTTCGATCACCCCGAGCCGCACCACGGCGTCGTTGACCGACGTCAGCGTCTCGTTGAACCACGGCTCGTGCGCGGCAGCCTCTGCGGGAATGTCGATCACCTCCAGGTGATCGAACCTGACGCCGTCGGCGAGCTCGATGTGACGCACGGTGGTGTCGAAGTGCGAGAGGACCGCGCGCGCCTCCGGCTCGACGACCGCGAGATTCACATCGCCGCCCGTAAAGGCTCGGATCGCCTCCATCGATGCCCAGCGCGTGACCACGGCGATCTCCACCGCGCCGTCGTCATTGACGCCCTCGATGGTGGCGCCGAGGAAGCCGTCGGTGCTTTCCAGACGAGGCTTGACCGCGTGTTCGAAGTGCTCGAGGTACGCGTCGGCCTGCTCTGATCCGTGAGCCCGGGCTGTCCAGCGGCGCGCGATCACAACTACAGTTTCGCATCCGCGCGCGTGTCCCCGATGCTCTCGTCACTCGAGCGGTTGGGTGAGGTTGTAGACGGTCTGCCCTCCGACGGTCTCGGCGCGGTAGTGCGCCTTGACCCAGGTGGTTATGGCACTGATCGTCGATCCACCGCCAGGCCCACCCGCCATGCCCGTGCCTCCGCCGGCGACGATGTAGTAGTGGATGTCGCCCGCCTTGACGTAGGCCTCGAACTGGGCCAGGGTGAGGTTGCCACCCTGATTGTTGAAGCCGCCGATGCCCATGACCGGGACCCCACCCGTGGCGAGCTCGAGCGAGGCGGCGTTTTGCGAGCCCGAGGTCGCCGCGACCCAGCGGTATCCCGATGCATTCTTCTTGAGCAGCGTTATCAATTCTTCGCTGGTTGTTGTGTCCGCGCTGGGAGCTCCGCCGCCCGAGGCGCTCGGGCCGGCTCCTCGACTACCTCCTGGTTGGCCGCCGCCACCGGGTCCGCCGGCAGCGGAGGTCGCCGGGCCGGCTGAGGGAACCGATCCGGCGTGGACCGATCCGATCGTCTGCGCCGAGAAGGCGAGCGGGCCGGCGACGCAGGCCACGAGCGCGAGCACGGCAGCGGGGGGCGTTACGCGGCGGCCCAGCCTCGATGCGGAGAGCAGGGCGAACGCCGAAAGCACGCCGGTGACGGCGACCAGCGGGGTCAGCCACGGCTCCCAGGCCGGGGTGCGGCCGAGGAGGACGATCGACCAGCCTGCGGTCAGCAGGACGCCGAGGGCCAGTAGCGCGCGAGCGGTCAGCCGCCCGCGCCGACGCCAGAGGAGCGTTGCACCGACCGCCACGAGCGCGGCGATCGGCGGCGCCATTGCCACGGTGTAGTAGGTGTGGATAACGCCGCTGCTCAGGCTGAACACGAGGCCGCTGACGACGAGCCAGCTACCCCACAGCACGAGCGCGGCCCGAACGCGGTCGGTCCGCGCCGCGCGCAGGCGCCACCCGAGACCGACGGCAAGGACGACGAGCGCCGCGGGCAGCAGCCACGAGGCTTGACCGCCCATCAGCTCGTTGAACAGGCGCAGCAGGCCGACCTGACCGCTGAACCCCCCACCCGCGCCGCCACCACCGGCGCCACCGCTGCCGGTGATTCGACCGAGACCGTTGTACCCGACGATGAGGTTGACGATGCTGTTGTCCGACGAGCCGTCGATCATCGGCCGCGATGCCGTCGGCCACAGGGCCACGATCGCCACCCACCACCCCGCGCTGAGGATCATCGCCGCGCCGCCGGCCAGCAGCTGAGTAGTCCGTCGCCGCAGGCTCGTGGGCGCGGCGAGCAGGTAGACGGCCGCGAATCCCGGCACGACGAGAAAGGCCTGCATCATCTTGGTCAGGAAGGCGAACCCGAGGAGCGTTCCCACGGCGATCATCCACCGCGTCGAGGCGCCCTCGAGTCCCCGCACCAGGCAATAGGCAGAGGCAACGAGCAGACAGACCAGCAGCGCGTCCGGGTTGTTGAAGCGGAACATCAGCGCCGCCACCGGGGTCACCGCCAGCAATCCGCCGGCGAGCAGCCCGGCGCCCGCCCCGAACCACCGTTTCACGCTCGTGGCCAGGAGGCCCACCGCGAGCACGCCTTCTATCACCTGCGGGACGAGCATGCTCGCGCTCGAGAAGCCGAACAGGCGGCCCGAGATGGCCATCACCCAGAGCGAGGCGGGGGGTTTGTCGACCGTGATGAAGTTAGACGAGTCGATCGAGCCGAAGAAGAACGCCTTCCAGCTCTTCGTCCCGGCCTGCACGGCGGCGGCATAGAAGCTGTTGGCGTGTCCCGAGGCGGTCAGGTTCCACAGGTAGGCGAGCGCGGTGACGACGAGCAGGCCGATGAGGGCCGGCCGTGCCCAGGCGGGATCCTCGACCCGGCCACGAATCAGCGACCGCACGCGGCGGCTGGTGGCGTCCCCGAGCGGCCGGCGTGGCCAGGGAATAGTCGTCGCGCTCATTCCGCTTCCTCCCGTCGGAGGGGGAGGAGGGCCGCGAGGCGCTTCCGGGCCGCCGGTGCGCGGAAGACCCAGGTAGCGAGGGCGAAATAGCGAGTGACGGTGGCGGCCAAGGTCGCCACCACCAGCACGCTTGCCTCGAGCAGCTGCGGCGCGTGCGTGTCGACGCGATGAAGCACGTCGAGGGCGCCGTTGGTCAGAGCGAGCGCGATGAGGAACACGACGAACCCGGCCAGGTGCTGTCGGGCGAGGCGCTCACGACCTCGGATGCCGAACGTGAGGCGGCGGTTGGCCGCGGTGTTGGCGACCGCCGTTACGGCGAGCGCCACCGCACTCGCGGGGGCCGACCCGATGGGACCGGCCATGGCCAGGAACAGCATCGCGTAGGCGAGCGTCGATGCGACGCCGATGCCGAGAAAGCGAGCGATCGGTGCGGCGAGGGCGAGCCTCGCCGTGCCGCGCAGGTCGGCGAGGGCGGTAGAGACGATGTCAACGCGGGAGTCGGGATCCTCGACCCAGTCGACCGGCACCTCATGGATGCGCATCCCGCGGCGCTGCGCGACGATCAGCAACTCGGTGTCGAAGAACCACTCCTCGTCGCGCACCGTATCGAGCAGCTCCGGCAGCACGTCGGTGCGGACGGCCTTGAACCCGCACTGGGCGTCGGTGAACCTCGCGCGCAGCAAAGCCCGCAGGATCCGGTTGTATGACCGCGAGATGAACTCGCGCTTTGCGCCCCGGGTGACCCGCGCTCCGGGTGCCAGACGCGAGCCGATGGCGATCTCGCTGTGGCCGGAAAGCAGCGGCGCGAGCAAGGGCAGCAGTCCGCGCAGGTCGGACGAGAGATCGACGTCCATGTAGGCCACCACACGCGCCCCGCTGTCCCGCCAGGCCGCGCGCAGAGCTCGTCCGCGACCTTTCTCCTCGAGCCTCATTGCGTTCACGCGCGAAAGCTCGGCGGCCAGCGCGCGGGCGATCTGCGGCGTATGGTCGGTGCTGGCGTTATCGGCGATGGTGATCCGCCACGAAAACGGCAGCTGCGCGGACAGGAAAGCGTGAAGGTGGTGGACGGAAGCCGCTAGAACCCGCTCTTCGTTGTAGACGGGGATGACGATCTCCACGTCGAGCGCCGCGGGCGGCGGCGCCGGGACCGACCTGCGCGCGCGGGCGTCGCCCGTGGGCTCAGGGGTCACTGTGTTCAGGTGAAGTCTCACGGTCAGGCAAATTTCGGACCGTCAGAGCTTCGGTCGCGCGCGTCGGAAGACCGTTAGAGGCTTTGAAGAGTTAGTGCACCCGCGCGTAAGCCCTGTCTAAGCGATCCACCTCAGGACCGCCGCCATCGAGATGGGAAAGATGCCCGCCGGTTTCGTCCGTTCCGGCTGATCACCCGCGAGCGGGTGAGGGCGGCGCTGTCTAGCGTCGTGCCGGGAGGATCGTGAACGTAACACGGGTCGAGCTCGAGCGGCGACCCGCGTGGTCGGTCGCGTAGATGACGGCCGTGTAGTGGCCGGGGACGAGCCGACGGAGCGACAGCTTGAGGGCGTTCCGGCCGGCGCGACCATGGAAGTGCAGGCGCACGAGGGTCACTCGCCGCAAGCACGGTCTGCCTCTGCGCGCGTTTGAGGAGCAGCGATGGCGCAGCGTGTGACCGTGGCGGAGCTCGGTTATCGTGACGGCGAGCGTCGCAGGTTGGCTTAGAGTCAGTCGGAGGGTCGCGAAATGCCTGGACTTGATGCGGCGCGGCGACATCGAGGCGTGGGAGATGACCGGGGCGTTCCGACGGACAGCGGATGAGCCCCCGCCCCCAGCGCTCCCCGTGGGAGGGGGCGTCGTGCTCGTGGGCGTTGATGGCGGAGGATTGGCGATGGTGTACGCCGTCACCTGGTCACCGCTCGCGACGAACAGCCGGCCGTCCCCTGCGCTCGGGCTGGCGAAGTGGTTGACGTCAGAGCCGCCGGGCTCCCGGTTCTCCGGGATGGTGAAGGAGCTTGTTGTCGCGCCGGACGTCGGATCGAGACCGTAGAGGGTGCCGCTGGAGTAGTTCGTCACCCACACGAGCCCGCCGGCGATCATCGGCGGGCCGGTGGCGCCCGAGGGCGCAGAGAAACCCGTACTGGCCGCGAGCGACGTTGGCGATGTTGCGTTGAACGACAGGGCCCTCAGGCCGCCCGCGCACGCGGCGTAGATGGTCGAGTTCGTGGGGTCGTATACCGATCCGCCGAAACTTCCCCCCGAGCAGAAGCCTGTCGCGGCGACCGGTGGGCCGACGCCGCCGAGGGCGGTGCCATTCAGCACGTAGCCATTGCCGTCCTTTCCGGACTGAAACAGAAATCCGCCGGGCAGCAGGGTCGGCATGCTCGAGCCGAGATCGGCGTCGGAGGAGTCAAGGGACCGCCAGTTGGGTGGCGACCACCAGTCGAGCGGGGAGGCTGAAGCGTTCAGCTTCACCACCGAGTCGCCGTACTCGGGGTTGGAGGTCGAGTTGCTGATGCCGTTGCCGGTCGCGACGAACACGTCGCCGGCTGCGTCGACGGCGGGTGCGTTAGCCGCGGCCCAGATCGCGCCTGCGGTGTGGCCGCCGTCGACCTGAAAGGAACCGAGCTGGGTCGTACCGTCGGTCGGGGCCGACACGAGCCAGCCCCAGTACGTGGAGCAGTCGCCGTCGTTGCCGCCATAGCCGATCAGGATCCGCCCGTCGTCAAGCGCGAGGCCGGCGCGCTGGAGCTGGTTCACCGCGGCGCCGCCGGCGGGGTACGGAGGATCAACCATGATCGGGAAGCCGGCGCTCGGCTGGCCCGAGCTGAGGTCGAGCGAGAACAGCTCGTGGTGGACCGTGCCCGACGCCGAAACCGCGCCAACGACATAGATGCGATTTGTGGCCGGCTCGATGACCGGCGTGCTTGTCACGCCGATCGAGGGGGAGATGTCGCCGCACGGTGCCACCGACGAGGGCTCCGGCGTCGCGAGATGCTCCCACCAACTCACGGCGCCGGTCGCGGCATCGAGCTTGTACACGGTGTCGTTCTCGGTTGCGACGTATACGTAGGAGCCGTAAACGAGGGGTTGGCCATAGACCTCACCATCGAGCGCGGGTGTCTGCCACGCTTGAGACGGCGTCACCGGGCTCGTGCTGTCGGGGTCGATCCCACTGCGGGCCGCGTCGTGACGGTACGTCGTCCACGCAGGGACTGCGGCGCCCGCGTACGCCCTCGGGACGGACGGAACCGACAGCGCCACACCCGCGATGAGCGGCAGAAGGAATCCCCGGCGCATCACGCTCCACCAGACTATCGGTCAGCCCGACCAGCTCTCGCCCGGATGCTCCTCCTCGGGGCTCCCCAACTCGCTGAGCGGCTGCGGAAGCGCTCCGTGCCCGCTTCCCTGCTCTCGCGCGGGCTATGGGGGCCGATGCGCGCCGATGTCGAGGACGAGATCGCCGAGGGCGACAACGTCGTGGCCCGGGTGACGATGCACGGCCGCCACATCGGTGAGTTCCTGGGCAGGCCGCCAACCGGCAAGGAGTTCGCCACCAAGCAGATCCACATCCGGCGGGTCAAGGGAGACAAAGTGATCGAGCACTGGTCGGTCTGCGACGACCTCGGTCAAGCGCTCCAGCTCGGTCTGATCACCAACGAGCCGAACGCGGCGTAGCCGGGTTGCACCCGCCAGCGGCCAGTCCCCCGGCGCGTCGCGGTAGGCGGGTACTCGGCACGGTGTAAGGTCACGTACCCGTGGGACATGAGATGAAGACCGGGGTGCCGGCCTAGATGGCCACGTGGATCTTCGAGCCCGGTCACACCGAGGCCGAGTTCCGGGCGCGTCACATGATGGTCAGCTGGGTCCGCGGCCTGTTCAAGGACATCCACGGGACGCTCGAGCTCGACTGGGACCGCTGCCTCGATGCGACCTTCGAGGGTGAAATCGACGCGGGCGGCATCTGGACCGGCGAGCCGCATCGCGACGAGCACCTGCGGAGCGCGGACTTCTTCGACGTCGAGAACCACCCGAAGATCACCTTCGCCGGGCATTTCACCGACCGCACCGGCGGCACCACGTTCAAGGGAGAGGTCGACCTGACGATCCGCGGCGTCACCCGGACCGTGCCGCTCGACATCGTCTCGCTCGGCGAATGGAAGACGCCGTTCTGGGTCGGAGATGAGAACAAGGGGGACCTGCGCCGCATCGGGTTCGAGGCGACGGCAAGCATCAACCGGCACGACTTCGGCGTCTCCTGGCAGGACGAGCTCCCCGGGGGCGGCGTCGTGGTTAGCAACGAGATCCAGCTGAACCTCGACGTCGAGGCGATCCTGCTCGAGGACCTCGAGCGAACCGGCGCCATCGAGTACTACCGCAGCACGCCCGGTTAGCGCCGCCAACCTGCGCGCGCTCCTCGCCGAGCCACCGTCGGGGCAAAAAGCCCGTCTCTGCTGTTGCTACAGACTGGCGACCACGGGGCCAAGCTCGACATCGGGCATCTCGCCAACGACCCCAACGGTCGCATTCGGTTGCTCGGTCAGCAGGTACTCGGCGCGGTGAATCTCGTCCTGCGAGGATGCGAGCGTGAGCACGCGGGCGGTTCGGCATCCAGTCTTCGCCAGGTTCTTCGATCGGCTCAGCCACCTGATGGAGCCGGAGGCCGGCGAGCGCCGCGATGAGCTGCTGGCCGGCTTGTCGGGCCGGGTGGTAGAGGTCGGCGCCGGCAACGGGATCAATTTCGGTCACTATCCGCCGAACGTCACCGAGCTCGTCGCGATCGAGCCAGAGCCGTATCTACGCGCCAAGGCTGAGGACGCCCGGCGGCACGCCTCGGTGCCCGTGCGCGTGGGAGACGGAATCGCCGCCGACCTTCCGCTCGAGGACGGGAGCTGCGACGGCGCCGTGGCGAGTCTGGTGCTGTGCACGGTGCCGGATGTGGAGGCGGCGCTCGCGGAGCTCCGGCGTGTCCTAAAGCCCGGCGGCGAGCTTCGGTTCATGGAGCATGTGCGCAGCGATACGCCGCGAAAGGCACGCCTTCAGGGTTGGCTCGACCGCTCCGGCATCTGGCCGCTCCTGGGCGGCGGATGTCACTGCGGGCGGGACACCGTCGCCGCGATCAAGGCTGCCGGCTTTGAGATCGAGCACCTGACCCATTTCTCGCTGGGCTCGGATTGGATGGCGACGAATCCGCACGTGTGCGGCCAGGCTCGCGCGGCGCCCCCGATCGGTGACGAGCGATGACGCACGGTCTCTCGCCTGGTGGCGGCGCATACGCCCGGATCGATGCAGCTCGCCGGCGTTAGCAGCCAGCGGCATCGCGCATAGCGCGGCACGCTTGGGCCATTCGCGCTGGGGAGAGGGTCGTTACGCGCCGGCGAAACGCCGCGCGCGGAATCGTGTGGATATTGTCGAAGTTCACGACACAGTCGGTCGGCACCTGGTCGTGCTCGGCCGTGAGTGACAACTCCGAGACCAGATCCCGACGCGTCCGCGTGAGTGCGGCGACCGTCACGGACCGAATTCGTTCCGCGACCGGATCTCGGGTGAGCACGAGCACGGGCCGGTCGCCACTCGGTGTCGCGGCGAACCAGATCTCACCCCGGTGCATTTTCGGCCCAGTCCGCCCAGTCCTCGGCGGGACCCCAATCCGCGACCGCTGCGATCGACAACTCGGACTCGCTATGCGGAAGCTCCTGATAACGCTCCGCCTCCAGCTCGCCGCGGAGGGCGACTAGGTGCCGGTGAAGTGCCTCCCGCAGAAGCTCCGAGCGGTCGACGCCGAGTCGATCTGCCCACTCCTGCGCGTCCGCTGCCTCGGCATCGTCCACGCGGAAGCTCAACATCGTCATACAACTAGTATACGTTGTATTACGCCGGCGGCAAGGCCGCCCATGCGTCACGACTATGAGGTCGGTGTCGCCAGGCCGCCTATGCGTCGGCAACTATGACGTCGGCGTCGCCAAGCCGCCAGATAGCGCGCTCGAGCGGCGGGTGAGCGGAATCGTAGAGGCCAGAGCTCGCGTCCGCTCTCCAATGTCTCGTTCCACTGCGATTGCGCCCCCGTGCCTACGCGTCTGGGGCCTACCTTCCTGCGGATTTGGGGCAGGCGCGATAGCGCACCGTGCTGATGAGGTGGTAGCGCCGCTTCGTCGTCGCCACGATCTTTACCACCACGTTTCCGGTCTGGGGTAGACGCCTCAGCGTAACGTTGCGCAAGCGACGGCCGCGCTCCCGGAACACGTGCCGACCGTTGACATAGACATCGATCTGAACCACATTCCGATGGTGACCGGCAAGGTTCTTCAGACGCAGCAATAACCTCTGCTTGGCGACGCACCGATGATTAGAGGGCAGGCCAGCCGTGGCGGGCGGCAGCGGTGTTCCAATCGAGCTCACCGGTTCGGTCTGGGGAAGGCCGTTGGGCGGGCTTTGAGGATTGGTGCTGGGGCCCCAGCTCTTGTCTAGCTCGGAGTACCACATCTGTGCCAGCCAGTCGACCGAGGGATGAGCGTTGGGCGGGCAGGCATTGTTTGGGGCGTCGATGCACAGCCAAGGACCGCTCGCCAGCGGCTTGATCATGTCGGTGTCAAAGCCGTTGTAGATGATCAGGCCGTTGTTGCTCGCGTACGCGACCTGCGCTCCCGCCTCGTTGCTGGCGTTCGTTCCGCTCGCCGCCGCGAACCAGCGGGGATCGTCAGACACAAGCAGGTTCGCATCGCCGACGGCGTCCGTGTATTTGATGAGCTCTGGGATGCTTACGTAAGTCGGGTCCGTGGGATTCGCGCTGATGAGCCCGCTGTTCTCGGTGATCTTCGATGCCCCTGAGGTCAGGCCGCACGGGTTGCAACCTGCGCCGATCTTCGTCGAGTACGGCCCGGGCAGCAGCCAGGAATAGTCGTTGAGGGATGTCTCGTCGGAGTCGTGAATGATGAGCTTCCCTCCATTGGCGACGAACGCCGCAAGCGCTGCCTTGGCCGCTGAAGTCAAGTCGCTGGTGTGAACTTGGATGAGGGCGACCGTGTCAAAGTTCGAAAGGGTCGCGGTGGTGATGTCGTTCAGCGCGACGTACTTGAAGGAGAACTTGTCGAAAGACTCCGCGGGCCGCCCGCTCACGTAGGAGGAGATCGGCATGACGCCCAATCCGCCTGGGGAGTTAACGGGGATGTTCGATGGAATCAGCGCCACGTTGCTGCTGCTCGGCATGAACGTGGCCGCCCTTGCCGGCGTGCCAAGCAATGCCGCCGCGAGGACCAACACCACGGCCGAGATAACCGCGCGACCGATGATCGCGGCTCGCGGGTGTCGACCAGACGTCGGGCGCTCGCAGGGTGGCGTGGCCGCCGCGCTTGCGCGGATGGCTAAGCCGGCACTCGTACGGACGGCTGAACTACCAAGAGAGCTCATCACGCTCTCACCCCCTTTTGGAACCGCCGAGCACCCCGCTCGGGCCCCTAGAACAGACTGAAATCCAAATTCCCGGCCGGTTCGTCGACCGCGACTGGCCCCCGCTGACCTCCCGGGAGCACTCGGGGAAGAATATCCGATCCCACCCCCTAGTGCGAGTCCGCTGGGCCAAAACCGCCCGTGGGTCGGGCACGGCCGGAAGATTTGCAGCGCCTTATGGGCACGGCTGGGCTCGAACCAGCGACCTCTCGCGTGTGAAGCGAGCGCTCTCCCACTGAGCTACGCGCCCGGTCGGACCGATTCTACGGGGCGCACGGGGCCTACCGCCCTCCGCCCAGCGGTGCGTCACGGCAGGCCCCCGAGCTTCATCGTCACACACCGCATGAAGTTAGGGCGGGCACCGGAAGCTACGAGACCTTGAAGAACAAGCAGGACGGTGTCGCGAAGCCCCTGCTGACGCCCTAGACGGGAGTCGGTCTGTCGCTCAGCAGCCGACGCCGGGGCGAGTGCCGCCGGGCGACAGACACGAAATCTGGACGCGCGGCCCGCGGCCCGAGCGGACTGTGAACATGTAGTACTTCCCGATCCAGCCGGACCGGACAATATCGATGTTGATCCGTGCGCCGACGCGCAGACGGTGGTTCTGGAGCGCGGTCGTGAGATTGATCCTCCCGTGGGTCGGACATCTCCGCTTCCCTTTCGGCCCGCACGGTTGAGTCTTCCTCACTGCGTTGGAGCGCTTGACGAACGGACAACCTCGGCCGTGGCAGTTGACGAGTACGGTCGCACCGGGCGATGCGCCATTAACGACCAGGGCGAGGACCTTCGTGTAGTTGGGCGTGTAATAGAAGGTCCACTGCATCGTCGAGGTGATGGTGCCGAGCACGTGCGCGGGCGGCCGGACGGCTTTCACCGCTCGTGGCGATGAGCCAGAGCTCATGAAGTTGGCGTCGCCGCCGTAGCGCGCGGAGATGCTGTGGGTGCCCGCCGACCTGTAGGTGACTGTGCACGTCGCCCCTCCCCCAATCAGTGGCTGACTGAGGCAAGAGTCAATCGGCTGGCCGCCGTCAAAGAACTCGACCGAGCCGGATGGCTCGATGGGCCCCGGTCGGTCTGCCGGAGGTGCGACGGTCGCGGTGTAGGTGGTGGCGGACCCCACGGTCACCGTGTTCGAGGCGTCGAGGGAAGTGGAGGTCGTGTCCTGGGTGACCGTGACCGTGGCCACAGCGCTCGTGGACCCCGCCACGATTGAACCGGCGCTGGGGGTAAACGCCGCGGTGAGCTGCTCGGGGGAGGCGGATGCCGGGAACGAGGTGGTGCACGCCGCGGCGGGATTCGACGGCGTAATCCGCTCGGTTACACAGCCGCCGATGGAGGCGCCCCGGTTCTGGAACGTGATCGTTCCCGACGGGGAGCCGGGGGTTGCGGTGACCGCCGCAAACAGCGTCACGGGCTGGTTCGTGACCGCCGCTGACGGCACTGCGAGAAGCGACGTGGTCGTGCCGGTCGCGGTCTGCGTCAAGGTGGCGGTGGCGGTGGCCTGGGGGCTGGTCACTGCGGATTCATCGGTCGCCGTGATGGTCGCGGAACCAGGCGTGGTCGAGCTCTTGATCTGCGCGGTGTATGTTCCGTCGTGATTGTTCGAGACCGGTCCAACGGTCTCGCCCGGATCGCTCGAGGAGAAGACGACGTTGTCGGTCGTGACCCGGTTGCCGTTGGCGTCGGTGGCGGTCGCGATCGCCGTGCTCATCGACGTACCGTTTGCGACGATCGACGTGGGCTGAAGGGCCAGCGTGAGCCTGACTGGAACCTGGGTGAGCGTCGCCGTTTGCCTGAGGTTCGGCGTGACCGAGGCGTCGATGGCGGTAACCGTGGCCGGACCGAGCGCGGTTGAGCTCCGGATCTGTGCGCTGTAGGTACCCCGCTGATCTGTCACCGGGCCTACCGTCTCGCCTGGATCGCTCGAGGAGAACTTAACCAGCTCTCCAGAAACAAGGCCTCCGCGTGCGTTCGTGACCTCCGCCGTGACTGTGCTCGTGGAGATGCCGTTCGCGGGGATGGATGTTGGCCGGAGAACGGGGGGTGTGATGCCCGTCGCGCGGTCGCGGGTTTGGGTGAGAATCGCTGGGGCGGCCGTAAGGTTCGGGGTGACCGAAGCGTCCGTCGCAGTGATCGTCACCCCGCCGGGTGTCGTCGAGCTGGTGATCGTTGCGGTGTACGTTCCGTCGCCGTGATCCTTCACCGCGCTGATTAGCTCGCCTGGGTCGCTGGAGGAGAACGTCACCTTCTGGCTGGGAACGCCGGCGCCAGTCGCGTCGGTAACCGTCGCGGTGGCGATGCTGCTCGAGGTCCCGTTCGCGACGATCGAATTGGGCTTTAGCGCTACCTTGATGGTTTTTGCGGGCCCCGCCGCGCTCGACTCACCGGCCAGCCCCCACCAGCTCAAGCAAGTCGCCAGGAGCACCGCTCCGACAAAGCGCTGAATCCGCCCGCTGCTCGGCGAGCAGCCTGAAACGCCTAGTGGCCCGCCAGCTCTGGTCCGTCGCAAGAGTCCCCCAAATCCGATCACTCAAAGGCGCCCCCGGCCAAGGCACTCCGAAGGCTACGCAATCCTCGGCCAATTGCAAGGTCAGGATGCTGCCTAAAGATCCCCTTTCAGGCGGCGTATGATCTGTAGCTCAACGCGGCGTGACGGCGTGCTGATGAAGGGGAGCCAGAATGGGGCCATGTTCGGCGGTGGGTGGTACCCCGGTGTCGCCTGACAGCAATCATCCCGGAGGGCGACTCGGCATACCGCCGTGCGAATGGGCCGACGTGGCGGCGACGGAGGACGCCTATCGGCGCGCAGACCAGCGTGGCGATGCCGCGGGCGCGTTCGGTCTGGGAGTACTGCTCGAGGAGCGGGGGGAGGTCGACGGGGCGGAGGCGGCCTACCATCGCGCCGATCAGCGTGGCCACGCCGCAGCCGCTTCCCGTCTCGGCTTGCTCCTCGAAGAGCAGGGCGATGTCACCCGGGCGATCGAGGCTTACCGTCGCGCCGATGAGCGGGGGGATGCAGCGGCTGCGTTCAATCTTGGCGTCCTGCTGGAAGAGAACGGCGAGCTGGCCGGTGCAGAGGCGGCCTTCCGTCGCGCCGATCAGCGTGGCCACGCCGCAGCCGCCTCCAATCTCGGCTTGCTCCTCGAAGAGCAGGGCGATGTCACCCGGGCGATGGAGGCTTACCGTCGCGCCGATGAGCGCGGGGATGCAGCGGCCGCGTTCAATCTCGGTGCGCTTCTCGAAGAACGGGGTCATCTTGCAGCAGCGCTCGCCGCCTATAGACAGGCAAGTGATCGCGGCGACGAAAAGGTCGCGGAGGTTGCCCACGCCGCTCTTCTTGATCTCCGCAGACGCATCCCAGGAACCGATGCCGGTGCGGAGGAGGACGGCGGCGGCGGTGGTGGGGATCGCGCCGGAATAGAGGTGCCGCCGCGAGTCGACGGCCAGCCCTCAGCCGACAGACAGCCCGCGCTCGACTTGCAAACGGCGCTCGACCGTCCGCCGTTGGTCGACGCTCCGTCCGAGGTCGATGGTGGGCCCACGGTCGAAGGCCAGCCCGTGGTCGATGCTCAGGCAGCAAGCCATGCTCCGGCTGCGGTCGACGGTCGGGCCACAGTGGGCGCTGGCGAGCGTTTTCGTGTTCTTGGCCGGCGACGGCTATTGGTAGCGGGATGCCTTGCAATCCTGGCATTAGGGGTCGCAGTAGCGGTTGGCGCCGGCGCGGGGACAAACGCCGGCGGCCATCACCGTACGTCGCACTCGCGGAGCGCGGCGAGGACTCCTTTGAGCGTCGCCGCGGCGTCGGCTGCGCCACGCCCGGCACAGCGCTCGCAGACGAAGCCTCCGACGGTGCACAGAGGGCCTCACGGGGCGACAGCTCCACCGACGTCGGGAGCGGTCGCCACTCCAGACGTAGCCCAGGCTCAACCCGCATCCTCCAGCGAGAGCGCTTCCTCCACGGCAGGAGGGACGGTTGCGAGCGTTTCATCCAGTGCCACGGGTCAATCCACCGGCACGACAGGCGCGGCGGGCACGGGCAACGGGGGCGGCAGCGACGGCACGGACAGCGGTCAAATCGGCGCCGGCAGCCCACCCGTCAGCGCGGGCCCTGGATCCGGCGGCTCGGTGGGCGGGTCTGGAAGCCCAAGCAGCGGATCCGGCGGCACGGCGGGAGGGTCTGGGAGCTCAGGCAGCGGATCCGCGGGATCCGGGCCTCAAGGCACTGGTATCGAATCGGGCTCCTCCGGCGGAGGATCCGGCGGTTCGGCCGGCGGAGGCGGCAGCGCCCCGAGCGGCACGGGCACCGGGACATCGAGGGGGGGAGGCTGAGACCGCAGCTTAGGGACCTGGCGGAGCCTGTTCAGCTGACCGTGATCGCACCAGGCGCGCGGTCACGGCGTCGGCGAGCATCCGTTGTTTTAGCCTGGATCCACCGATCCGAAGCGGTGGTGACACGAATTGGCGGAGGGTGAACATGGCGGGTTTCCATCCGAGGTGACGCGGCGTGGTGTGGGGGCGTGATTCTGCGGCGGCCCTGTGTTTGGAACGCTCCGCGGCGAGTTTGCGGACAGCGGTGGTCGGGGCGGGTCGGCCGCGGGGGTGGGCTGGCGGTGGTGGTCGGCGGCGAGTCGGTCAGGCGCGGGCGGGGAGCGCGCGGATCGCGTCGAGGATGGTGGTGAAGTCGTTTTGCCAGGGCCAGCGGGCGGGCATCCGCAGTGTCCATTGGCGGCTGGTGCGGGTCAGTCGCGCGGGGATCGCGAGCAGCTGTCGGCGGCGGGAGCGAGCGGTTTGGACGGGCTGATCGGGGAGTCCGATCTGGGTGATCCAGCGTCCGAGGTTGTGCGCGAGCGCGGCGATCACGGTCCAGGCGCTGTTGGCGTGCATACTGGCCGGAGGGGAAGTGCGCCAGCGCCTGGTCTTTGAGGTCGCGGATCACGAGTTCGATCGTGGCGTGGTCGCGGTGATCGGTGTCGAGCGTCGAGCATCGGCACGGTGCGGTTGGTCGCGAACGCGAAGTGGCGCCAGTCGGGAAACAGCTCGGCTTGGGCGCCGAGCAGGCGGGTGCGGCGGACGATCAGCCGCCACCCCCCGAGCGTGGTCTCGGCGATCTGCGCCTCGCCGCCCTCGGGATAGTCGGTCGACGGTGACCCAGTCGCTCTCGGGGATCTGCTCGATCAGCGCCCGGATCGTCTTGCTCTGCTTGACGCCGATCGAGAACTCCACGCCGCTGGCGGTCCAGCGTCGGCCATCAGCTTGTGGTTCTCAAACCCGGTGTCGGCGCGGATAATGATCAGGCCGGTGTGGCCGGCGCGGCGCACCCGGGCGAGCAGCTCATCGACGAACCGGCTGGCGCCGCGCTGGGTGTTGGCCTTCCCCTTGCGGTTGCGGATGTGCAGCACCTCGCCCGTGTCCGAGCGCACCGCCAGGATCGGGTGATAGCCGAGCTGCCTGGTGTACCCGTAGCAGGCGCCCTGCTTCTGCTCGCCGTGCACCTCGCCGACGAAGCTGTCGATGATCGATCACCAACGGCAGCTCACCCGGCCCCGCCCCCGCCTCCCACGCCCGCGCCAGCGTCGACGTCAAGCACGCGGTCGAGCTGGCGGACGTGCCCGAACGTGAACGCCCGCAAAAACGTCCCCAGCGTCGAAGGGCGCCATCACCCGGTGCCCCAGGACCAGCCCGGTCGACCCGGCCCGCAGCACGTTCATGTCATCGATGCTGTCCGCGCCGGCGAGCATCCCGTGCACCAGCGTCATCGACCTTGCGGCCCGGCAGCGCCGCGCCCGGCGTCCCATACGGCAGCCACACCGACTCGTTCACCAGCTCCTCGATCCCGAGCCGCTCCGCGAGCGTCGCGGTCAACAGCAGCCCGGCGTCGCTGATCAGCCGCTCCTCGTTGAACTCCACCCGCACCGAATCAAGGCTGCGCCGGGCCCGTCAGGAACGTCCGCCGCGTCGTGCACCATTCAGGTGACCTCCTGACAGGGCCCCGGCTGCCCGCACGACAGCCTGACAAAAGCCCTGCTCAGGAGGACATTTAAGACTCAGCCCCGGACGGAACCCCGCGTGTCACCCGGTGGATCCAGGTTTAGGCCGCAACACCTTTGGTCCGCCATCACGCGCGGCAATGCTGCGGAAGGGGGGCGAGTAGCGGACCCCGGCTTGCGGGTCGACAGCGCCTAGGATGGGCACGGCCGGGCTCGAGCCAGCGACCTCTCGCGTGGGAAGTGAGCGCTCTCCCACTGAGCTACGCGCCCGGTCGGACCGATTCGACGCGGTCGGAGTTGAGCTCAGAGGCGGACGAGGTTCTCGACGCGCACTCCCCGGGTGACCCCCCGCAGGTCGACGAATAGGGCGCTTCGCTCGGCCAGGGCGCGGTAGTCGATGTTGGGGTGCGCCGTGACGAGCACGACCACGTCGGCCTCGTCGACCGCAGGATCGAGGGCTACGCTCTCCAGAGCCACCGACGGGAGCGCCGGTACGTACTCGTCGTGATAGCTGACGAGGCCACCGCGGTCTGCGAGGACGTGCATGATCCGCAGCGCCGGTGACTGGCGGGTGTCGCCGACGCCGCCCTTGTAGCTGGCGCCGAGGATCAGGATGTGCGACCCCTTGACCGGCTTCGCGGCGTCGTTGAGCGCGCGCTCGATCCGCTCAACGCAGTGATAGGGCATCTGCTGGTTGATCTTCCCGGCCAGCTCGATGAACTCCGTGGACATCTCGAACTCGCGGGCGCGCCAGGTCAGGTAGAACGGATCGACCGGCAGGCAGTGGCCGCCCATGCCGGGCCCCGGCTCGAAGCGCATGAATCCGTATGGCTTGGTCGAAGCGGCGTCCACCACCTCCCAGATGTCGATACCCATGCGCTGGGCCAGGATCGCCAGTTCGTTGACGAGCGCGATGTTGACCGAACGGAAGATGTTCTCGAGCAGCTTGGTCAGCTCGGCGGCCTCGGGGGTCGAGACCCGCACCACCTCATCGCAGATTAGGCTGTACAGCTCGGCGGCGCGCTCCGTGCACTCCGGCGTGATACCGCCGACGACCTTCGGCGTGTTGCGCAACGTGTAGTCGGTTCGGCCGGGATCGACCCGCTCGGGCGAGAAGGCCACGTTCAGCCCATCCCCGACGCTCAGCCCTCGATGCTCGAGCAGGGGCACCAGGTGCTCGCGGGTCGTTCCTGGAAAGGTCGTCGATTCCAGAATCACCAACTGACCTCGCTGGACCACCTGCCCGAGCGACCGGCCGGAGGCGATCAGCGGACCGAGATCGGGCTCGCGGTTGGGCGTCAACGGCGTCGGCACGCAGATCAAGATCGCGTCTGTCCGAGCAAGCGGCGCGAAGTGGGCCGATGGCTCGATCGCGTGCAGCGAAGCCTGCAGCCGCTCGGAGGGAACGTCCTCGATGTAGGACACTCCAGCCTCGATGGCGGCAACCTTGGCCTCGTCAGTGTCCACGGCGACTACTTGCTCTCCGGCCTCAGCAAAGGCCACCGCCAGCGGCAGACCCACGTAGCCAAGCCCGATAATGCCGACCGTCATCGCATCACCATATCGACCGCTGGGGCCTGGCGTGGCGGCGTAGTCAGGGCTCGCGGGGAGGATGTGCCCAGCCGTGGCTCGTCTGGCCGAGCTCCAATTTCTCCCGCCGTCGTTGTCTGCCGTCGTGTGCCATCACGCCTCCGCTGATCGACAAGCTCGCTGTGGCGGATGTCTGCCGCTACTGCGACTTCGCCTACCTACCGTGCGGCGCTCGCTCCCCGCTCTCCCGAGGCTATAGCTCCTGGAGCTCCTTGCGGTGGTTTGCTACCAACTCCGCGTCGCCGTCACCGAGTACTTCGTTGAGCGGTGTCCGCATTGGCGAACTGCTGCAGGATTCCCAGCTCAGGATAATCCCCTCTTCGTCTGATCCGACTCTCGCATCGCCGGCTGACCGTAGGATCGCCGAGGACCAACGTGCGTCCGGCTGATCCCCGGCCCGCTCGGTAGCTGAGGACGACGTGGTGGCGCACGCCCGCCAACGGGGGCACCGAGGGGCCAGGCTAGAGTACGGCTCGACCATTGCCGAGCAAGGAGGCAAGCTTGGTGATCCTCTCGTGGCCAGGCGACCACGACCGGATTTGCCTCGGACGGATCCACGTGGTGCTCTCCCTGCTTATCATCGACCAATTGCGTCGCGGCTCGGTCGAAACCTGCTCGACAACGGCATCAGCGTCGACCAGGCGCGACGAGAACGTACCGTAACCTTGCCCCCATACTTCGCGCACTCGCAGGCTACACATGACGTCACATCGCGGCGTTGGGGCCGAAACCAAACGGTGCCTGACCCGGCGATGGAGGTACCTGCTGGCCGCGTCCTAAACCCTCCCCAAATCAGGACCAGACATTATGTCCTGCCCGGTCACCTGGCGGCTACGCGCCGTCATACCACGAGCCGCCCGGTCTCGCTCATCCGTGGCTTGATTTTCGCACCGGCGCGGTTTGCACTAAGCATCAAGAATGCTCGGAGGTAAACGCGCGGTCGGAGTAGGCGCACCGCGCGCCATACGAGCTCGATGCGAAAGCAATTCCGTCGACCTCGATCGGTTCACGAACAGTGACCATTACCCTCGACGCCGAGAACGCTATGTTACCCACGACTCACGGCCAGCCACTCACAAACTACGCGATCCACAAGCTACTAATACCCGGGACCCACAAGCTACCAGGAGGTAACCCCCCCGGGGGCTGGCATCGTTGCTTCCCACAGTCCAAGATACACAATTTGGGGTGGCGCTCGATAACTCAGTTTGAGGACGCGCCAGTACCCGTGACCGCGTTCACCTCACCCGTGGACCATGCAGGCTCGTCCTATCTTCGGCCCGTGCTGAGAACCAACGCAACTTCGCGGAGTACCCCGACGAAGCTGAGCCTGTCAGCGCGAGAGCAGGCAAGGCGCCACGCTGCAATCGACGTTGGCGAATCTTCGGGAAATCCCGGGGGTCCGACGAACGGGGAACCCAAGCGGGGCCGATGCGCGATTGGGCGAACAGCCAACCCGGTCTGACGTAGCGCAACGCTTGTCGCGCAAGCCCGCCAGATAACCGCAGGCGCGGCAGGACAAAGCGTTGGTCGGGAAGGAAGCACGTGTGCCGGTAGCCGTGCTCGTCGAAGGTCGTGAACAGCGCGCCGGGATGCGGCCGTTCGGGGCGGACGATCCGCCTGGAACCCTGGGGCCACGCGGACAGGTCCAGATGCTCGGTCGGGCCGGCAACCCAGGCGCCGGCCCGGTCTGGCCGTCGGCGTCGATCGCCTGCACCCACGCCGATTCGGGCAGTTCGAGGATCCCCTCGTGGACGGTCTCATCGAGTGCGTAGCCGACCGAGAAGCGGATGTTCGCCTCCCGGCAGTCGGCGCAGAACGCGTGCGTGGCGCCGCCTATGTCGGCGCGCACAAGGATCTGGCGATCATTCCGGCCGAGCAGCTGCCCATCGATCGGCTTCAACACCCAGTGCGTAGTCGTCGTGACGCGTCGGCGCCGAACAGCCGCTTTTGACCCAGGTAGGCACCCAGGTCACTCACGCAGTCGCCGCCGTCGGCGAGCATCACCGCCACATGCCGCAGCACCCGTACCCGATCGTGCGCCGACCGGCGCTCGCGCATAGCCGCCCGCGCCTGCGACAGCCCTCGGTCAACCCGAACCAATAGGCCAGCTCCAACAGCAGCGCCGCGCCGCAGTGCGACACCAAGCCCTCGCCGTACGCTGTGACTTCTACCGTTGCCGACCGAGCCGTAGGATCATCAACTGGGTGTCCTCCTGGGGTCGGGTCTCGAGACTTGACCAATCCCGATTCTCACGGCCGGGAGGACGTCACCCGGCTCCCGCGCTACGTACCTATCGGCGGATCGAGGTTAGGAATTAGCCCTCGCCTACGCTAGGCCTGCCTGTGAACCTCACAAAACCTGCGACAACCAGCCTCGTCATCCGCATTGCTCGTTGTTACTGGTGCTTCATGGCGTCGCGGAACCTTGGTGACCGCGTGGCATCGCGCGGCGCTAGTGCGGACGCGCGCCCGCTCAGATCGCATCGACCGTGGCGAACTTGTGCAATTCGCTCCCTATCGACGTCGCGCCTATAGACGCGCGCGATAGTGCAGTTCTATCGAAGCCAGCGTCCCGGCTTCGGCCTCGGTCGTTTCGACGTTTGACTGAAGCCGCTCGCGCGCAATTTCGAAGCCCTCCCGGGTGGGATTGGCGCATCAGCCGCTCCCCGGTGGGCCGATATTCGTTACCCAAATCACCGGGAGGGACCGGATGCGACGGATTTCGACCGGCTGTCTTGTCGCAGGCCTGTCGATGACAACGGCCGTCTCCTTGGGAGCCACGCTGACCGGCCGACCCGGGATGCCACGCCTAGCGCCAAAGCATCGGTCTCTTCACCGGCCGAAAGCACCCAACGACCGCCACCGAAGCGTACGCCACCGAGAAAAACACAAGACGAAGAGTCGCGGGCTCCCAACAGCCAGCGATGACCCCGTCGTGTTCGGCGACCAGCCCCTTGAGTCCGCGCCCGACAGCAACCGTGCTGGGTCTGCTCAGGCATTTCCGGTCCGTAATCAGACGATAGGCACGGCTATGTCCATCAACGTCTATGTTGACGCCCGCAACAGGGCGACCACGCTGGGCCTCAACGTCAATGGCACGATCGCCGCGACACAAAGACCCCGGGCGCCTTCACCTCCGGTTAACATTGGCCGACCGCAGATCAGCGGCGCCACTGCGGTAGGTCAGACGTTGACGACATCAAACGGGTGGTGGACGAGCAGCCCCACCTCATATGTCTACCAATGGCGGACGTGCACCAGCTCAGGCTGCACCAACATCAGTGGCGCGACAGGCTCGAGCTATATGCTGCAGTCATCTGACGTCAGCGACACCATCGACGTCGTCGTGACCGCTAGCAACCGCGGCGGGTCTGGATCCGCCGTCTCGGTTCCCACCGCAGCCGTGACCGTGACAGCTTCCACGCCCAATCCGGCTGTACTGGCGCAGGGGCTCATCACCTCAGGCGGTGCGGTCGGCGGCGGCAGCGGTGGCAACGGCTGGGGCCCGCAGAAGCTGCGGATCGCGCGCAGCTCCGATGGGGATCTCTTTGCCGTCTATCCCTCTGGCTCGGACAACAACGACAAGACCTATCACCTGCTGCGCTCGACGGATAATGGGGCGACCTGGGCGGACTTGGATAACGGAGACGGCGGGCGCGAGACGCCGCTATTGCTGATCGCTCCCAACAATGAGGTCGACCTGGTCATCTGGAACACCGGCACGGCGGGCGTCGGTGGCCCGCGACTGGTGGACGACGGCGTAGACGGTGCGTCTCGCAGTTCGCCCACGATCAGCAACATCCCTGGATCGTGGACTCGCAACAACAATTATCCGTATTCCGGGGCAGCAGTCGATTCGAGCGGCAATTTGTACGTGCAGGAGAACACCGCCAGTAGCCTCGGTGGTACGACCGAGGACTCTGGTTACATCGGCAACCTAGCGTGGACGACCGGCGGGACCGGCAACCTTACTTGGCACTTCACGACCCTACCCGTTATCTCGGGAGCCGACTTTCGCTACGTCTATTCGTTCGAGCTACCGGACAACAACGGAGGCGTAGACATCGTCGCGACCGATGGAGTAGCGTGCTCGAATACGTCGTTTACGCGGAATACGGCGATCTCCAATCCCGCGTACACGACGCAGTCGACGAGGAGCTACGGGTTCATGCAGGACCGGGTGTACGACTGGCACACGCCGAATCTCAACGCGAGCGGCGGTCCTACCTGGGCGATCACCGAGGTTTCGCAGAACACGCGGGCGACCGGTGGGTCGGATTGCGGGTCGAGCGGGATCATCCAGAACGATTACGCACAGGACGCCTACCGGGACACCTACGGCAACGTCCATATCATGTACGCGTTCAAGCCCGGCTACGTCGGGCATCATGCGGTGCTCGGCTACTCGGGCGGAGTTTGGACGATCCTCAAGGATGTCACTCTGCCCAGCGGCTACTGCTCCAACGAGGCCCGCATCACGCAGGACTACAGTGGCCGGTTCTACATTCTCAGCAACTGTGCCAGCACCTCCGTGTACGTATGGCCCGCTGACAGGACCGACGGCACAACCCTGGGCAGCCTGACCACGCTGCCGCTGCCGAGCCCAATCAGCGGCTGGGACTACTTCGCGACGCCACGCGGCGGCACCCCCACGAACCAGTCGTACCTCGACATGGTCTACCCGACAAACAGCAGCACCGGACTTGCCTACGCGCGAGTCCAGCTCGCCACCCCATAGCCACCGCGCCGCCGCTCGAGCGGCCCTGGACCTCGGATAGTGACGCGCCCGGCTGATCGCCGACACGGTTAGCATAACACCAACACGTGTGAAGACCTCTGTGGCAATGTTCAGCAGCAAACATTAGCCTTTCACCTCGCAGCACAATCATGCTGGTGCATGTGTGTAGTGGCTGCCGTAGGCAGCGGTGGCTCACTCAGCTGGCTTGCGACTTGAGCGCGATGTACTCGTCGCAACCCCAGCTGGGTGAAGTCCGCATGTCAAGGATCTCGAAACCCCGATCGCGGAGGAATTTGAACACGTCGCCGGGGCGCGCGACCTCGTAAGGATAGCCGCCGAGCCAATCGACCCAGTCCGTCCACACCTGCATTCCACGTTCCGTTGCCCTGTCGTTGCGGTAACGCTCGAGCGGATGACGTCGATTCACGAGGTCGCCTAGCGCGAGCGCCGGAACCCACCTGGCAAGGACGAGGCCGACCAGGACCGGACGGGCTGCGGCTGGGAGCACGTTGTATGCCCGCTTTACGATGCGCCAGTACTTGCTCGCGCGTCCCTGATCGGTGTATAGCGCAACGTAGAGGCGTCCGGTCGGTCCAACTCGGTGGCACGCAAGCTCGACCGCATCCCACATCCGGCCGGTGTGGTGCAGGACACCCCAGGAATAAACGATGTCGTAGGTACCGAGCGCGCGCATGAACTCGTCGTCCAGCGCCGAGCCCTGCATGATGCGCCACAACGCCTCGTCGGGCTCATAGCGCCGCCGCAGTTGCTCGGTACACCAAACGGAATTCTCGTCGAGGTCGAAGGAGACGACGCGCGCGCCGAGCTGACGTGCAGCGAGGCTGAACAGCCCGCTGCCCGAGCCGATATCGAGGAATGTTCGCCCCGAGATGTTGCCGAGCGCTTCTCGCAGTGACTCCTTAGCGCATGCGATCTTGGATTTGTCGAGGTGCTGAAGGTATGCTCGCCAATTCTCGCCAAAGCCGAAGCGCGGTTGTGCGTCATGAATTTCGGACGTGGAGCGGCTGAGAGCGTGTCCAATGCGGTTGAGCGGTACCTTGCGCCCACGTCTCCACCCCACACTCGCCATGCGCGAGAGTCTGCCAGGGTCGTGGAGGCTTTCCTACTGACCAATTGAGGGGGCCGGTCGGCCGGTCGGTGACGCGCGTTGTGTCCGGGGCCGACGCCGGGGCGAGGCCAAGCGAGATAACGCGCGCGCGAACTCTGAGCCGGGTGTCCCGGGAGTCGCGGGCGTTTGTTGGCGGGCTCGCAGGGCGCACGACGCGCCGCCACGCCGCCCGAAGGTTGCGAATCGTGGTTGGCTGGAGGCTGTGCGGCTCAGCGGGCAGCGAGGCTGCCCGCCTTCTGGCCGGCTGGTTGGAGCGTGGCGTCGCCGACGTGGGGTCCTGGAGGATCAGCGCCATCGGCTCGGCCAACAGGCAACGGCGGGAGACTAACCATAATCTGGACTAACCGCGAGTTGCGGCGACACCCGGGTTGATTGCCGAATAGAGCTCTTCGTCTGGACCCCCCAGCTGGTGGGCGCGTCAGTGCGACTGCTCAGGCTCCTGCTCGGCGGAGAACCAAGGCAAGGAGCAATCGTCGTGACAGAGCACGACGTACTGGTCGGCCAGAGGAGTGCAGCTCGGCCCCGGTGTAGCCGGAGGCCTGAGCGCGCAATCCCCGCTCACAGCACTGCGAGCCCTCCCTCACCGGGTTGCCTTTGCCGCGGGTGTTCAGCCCCCACGCGGCAGAGCATTCGCCAGACGCCGTCTATTCAGATATCTGGATGCCGCCCAACTTCTCCGCGGCCAGCTCGGCCGACATCCGCCTGGGACCGAAGCCCGGATGGTCCAGGGAGAAGACCATGATCCGCTGCTCCAGATCCGATCCGATCTCGTTGGGCATCCGCGGCTTGCGGCCGCTCCCGGACGTTCAGACCCTCCGGCCGCCGCGATCGACCTGCCGCTTGCACCGGTAAAGGGTCGACCGGTGCGCCCCCAAATCATCCGGCAGGCCTCCGACACGTTTGCCACCCGCTCGGCCAGCGTGAACAGACGCAGGCGAAAGCGCCTGACGCTGATCGCCCGCTACCGGGACCCAGATGAGCGGGCTCCCTCCCGGGCCGGCGCGTGAGCGGCACATCGACGAGGTCCGAGCCCGGAGAGATCGTGCAGATGGATTGCTTCGTGTTCGGCTTCCTGTCCGGAGCAAAGGATCGGTGTGACAGTACACCGCGATCGAGGTGACGAGTTCGCAGTAGCCGGCTGGAAGCTGGGGACTGTCTCAGCTGAGAACGGCTCGGGAGTTCGCGTCCTCGCACTTCGCAAAGGTTGTCAGGCCGTTGGCGCCCAGCAACGGCGGATCAAAGACGAACTCCAACGAGCAACCGCTGCGTGGAGTGAGTCGAACTCACGCTCTTCGAGGAATCTCGGCGCCCCAGCTTCGCCCGCTGCTTCTCCTCAAGCTCACTGCGCTCCGGCGGGACATCGACGAGTTCCTGCACTACTACGACGCGTCCCTCAAGAAAATGGACTGTGCAGCGCCGCCATTGGCAGCGAAGCACCCGGGCGATCGCCGCCTTCAGCCCCTCGTGCTGAAAGATATGCTCGATATCGTCACCACCGACGATGTGTCATGTGCGAATACGTCATTTACCGGGACACGTCGATCTCCAATCCCGCGTACACGACGCAGTCGACGAGCAGCTATGGTTCAAGCAGGATCGGGTGTACGACTGGCACACGCCGACTCTGAACGCGAGCGGTGGTCCTACCTGGACGATCACCGAGGTTTCGCGGAACACCCGGGCGACCTGTGGGTCGGACTGCGTGCCGAGCGGGATCATCCAGAATGATTACGCGCAGGACGCCTACCGCGACATTTCAGGCCGTAGCGAGAGAGCGCGCAGATCTGCTCGATCCTCTCTCGCTACGGCATGGCGCTCGACAGCGCGGGTCCGAAACCGTCAAAGTCGGAGTCAGTGTCGGACACGGAGACCGTCGCGCTCACGATCAGCTAAGGAGGTCGTGCGAATGTGGCATCTGGCGTTCCGGGCGAAGCGTGCTCGAGCGGTCAGGCGGGCCGCGTCGGTCACGGGTCGTGAGACCGTACTCGTCCCGCCCAGAGCTCGGCCGTCGGTGAACGTGATCGCGTTCGGCCGCGCGAACGTCAGCGACGGCTGGGTGGTCGGCTTCCCGTCGGTCATCGCCGAGGGGCCTTCGTGAGGCGCTATCTGGAGCCGGGGATCGCCGCGCTAGTCTTGCTCGGCCTCGCTGTCGCGGGATGGCAGCTCTGGCCCCTCGCGCGGCCGACTTCCCCGCCAATCGTCTCCCGCAGCGGCGGCGGGGGGCCCGGCGGGCGGCCTATTCCGGTCGGACGATACGGGACGGTCGCTTCCCCGGTCGTCGGCGAGGTGTTTTCCACGACGAACGGGCAGTGGTCGAAGACCGTCTCCTCCTACGCGTATCTCTGGCAGCACTGCGTCAGCAACGGGGCGAACTGCGCGACGGCGGCTGGATCGCCAACGAACGCGAGCACCTACACCGTCGTCTCCGGCGACGCCGGGTTCACGATCCGCGTCGTGGTGACGGCGACGTTTGCGTCCGGGGGCTCCGCCTCACAGCCGTCGGTTCCTATCGGGGTGGTTAGGGCGGGCGGCGGTCCATCGACTTCAAATCCGGCTGTACTGGCGCAGGGGCTCATCACCTCAGGCGGTGCGGTCGGCGGCGGCAGCGGTGGCAACGGCTGGGGCCCGCAGAAGCTGCGGATCGCGCGCAGCTCCGATGGGGATCTCTTTGCCGTCTATCCCTCTGGCTCGGACAACAACGACAAGACCTATCACCTGCTGCGCTCGACGGATAATGGGGCGACCTGGGCGGACTTGGATAACGGAGACGGCGGGCGCGAGACGCCGCTATTGCTGATCGCTCCCAACAATGAGGTCGACCTGGTCATCTGGAACACCGGCACGGCGGGCGTCGGTGGCCCGCGACTGGTGGACGACGGCGTAGACGGTGCGTCTCGCAGTTCGCCCACGATCAGCAACATCCCTGGATCGTGGACTCGCAACAACAATTATCCGTATTCCGGGGCAGCAGTCGATTCGAGCGGCAATTTGTACGTGCAGGAGAACACCGCCAGTAGCCTCGGTGGTACGACCGAGGACTCTGGTTACATCGGCAACCTAGCGTGGACGACCGGCGGGACCGGCAACCTTACTTGGCACTTCACGACCCTACCCGTTATCTCGGGAGCCGACTTTCGCTACGTCTATTCGTTCGAGCTACCGGACAACAACGGAGGCGTAGACATCGTCGCGACCGATGGAGTAGCGTGCTCGAATACGTCGTTTACGCGGAATACGGCGATCTCCAATCCCGCGTACACGACGCAGTCGACGAGGAGCTACGGGTTCATGCAGGACCGGGTGTACGACTGGCACACGCCGAATCTCAACGCGAGCGGCGGTCCTACCTGGGCGATCACCGAGGTTTCGCAGAACACGCGGGCGACCGGTGGGTCGGATTGCGGGTCGAGCGGGATCATCCAGAACGATTACGCACAGGACGCCTACCGGGACACCTACGGCAACGTCCATATCATGTACGCGTTCAAGCCCGGCTACGTCGGGCATCATGCGGTGCTCGGCTACTCGGGCGGAGTTTGGACGATCCTCAAGGATGTCACTCTGCCCAGCGGCTACTGCTCCAACGAGGCCCGCATCACGCAGGACTACAGTGGCCGGTTCTACATTCTCAGCAACTGTGCCAGCACCTCCGTGTACGTATGGCCCGCTGACAGGACCGACGGCACAACCCTGGGCAGCCTGACCACGCTGCCGCTGCCGAGCCCAATCAGCGGCTGGGACTACTTCGCGACGCCACGCGGCGGCACCCCCACGAACCAGTCGTACCTCGACATGGTCTACCCGACAAACAGCAGCACCGGACTTGCCTACGCGCGAGTCCAGCTCGCCACCCCATAGCCACCGCGCCGCCGCTCGAGCGGCCCTGGACCTCGGATAGTGACGCGCCCGGCTGATCGGCGGGGCTTCGGAACGTGGCTTAGTCCTTCGAGGAGCAGAAGGCCACCGGCCGGCTTGTGTGAGCAGCGTCGGGCCAGGCCGCGGGTGAGCGTAGAGAATTAGGCCGAGGCTGGATGGGCTGCCGCGTCGTGGATGGACCAGGCAAGCGATGCTGCCGCGCACGCCCACGGCAGCCAAGAGATGCTACATGCCCCGCTCCGTGGCCATAAGTCGCCCGCGCGACCGCATCCGCTTGAGCGCTACGCCCAGGAGGACGAAGGACATTACGAGCCAGCAAAAGATGTAGGAATTGCTCCTCAACAGCGAGCGACCAGAAGTGCTCTAGCGAGCGAGATGGCTGGTTTTGGGCAAAGTAGTTGGTTCCTTGCGCGGCGAAGTGCATGTTCGCCCTGATGAAAGGCGCCGGCAGGCTGTGCTCGAGCACCCACATGGCGCGGGACGAAGTTCAGAAGTCGGTAAGCCACGACGTCTGTGACAACCAGCCTCAGCGCGGCGGCCGGGCTAATGCGCTTTGCTTGCCGCGCGTAGAATTCGGTCAGCGAGTCCGTACGTAACCCTCTAGCTCCGGCCCCGGAACTGAGAGCGCTGCCATTGGTCGGCACGCGGGCGACCTCGATGCTTGGCGCTGGCGCCCGCGACCACGTCCACCGGCGCGCGAGACCGACAGCGGCGTTCTGGCCCGATCCGGTAGCAACGCGCCAATATGGCTGCGTGAACGCTTCCTCCAATCACTGGCCACTCGGCTAGGGGAACCTCACGAAGACCGTTCCCATGGGGATTGGCAGGCTCCCAGGACGACCGTACGGTCGGTAGCGTGACAGGGCGGATTCGTGTTGCGGCGGGCAACCTGCGGGCTTTGGCTGAAGGGTAGGAATCTTGAGGAACGGCGGCCCAGACGGCAACGACACGCTGGAGCCGCTCCTCTTCGTCCTTCGGCGGCGGTGGGGGATGATCCTCGTCTGCGTCCTGCTGGGCCTCGCGGCGTCGGTTGCGTTGTCCCAGTTGCAGCAGAGCGAGTACACCGCGTCCGCTTCGATCCTTTTCCGGGATCCTGGGATCGACCAGGAACTCTTCGGCTTCTCCGTCTCCCTGCCCAACACCGATCAGGCCAGCCAGGCCGCGACCAACATGGCCCTCGTCTCGCTGCCGACAGTGGCGTCGCGGACCGCCGCTGCGCTGCACATGAGCCGTTCAGCAGTCAGTTCCGCTATCAGCGTCTCGGGTGTGGGCCAAGCGAACATCGGTCAGATCAACGCGACCGACCCGGATCCGGTACTCGCTGCTCGCATCGCCAACGCCTACGCCCAGCAGTACGTTCTGTTCAGCCAGGAGGCGGACCGGGCGAAGGTCTCCGGAGCACAAGAACTCGTCCAGAAGCAGCTTCAGGCGCTGCCCCCTGCGGAGCGGTACGGCACAGTCGGACAGGGGCTACAAACTCGGGCGAACGAGCTGATGGAGCTTTCAGCACTCCAGATCGGCAACGCCCAGGTTGTGCAGCCGGCAGACGTCCCGACGTCGCCCTCTGCCCCGAACACCAAGCGTAACGCGGTCATCGGGACCTTGGTCGGTCTGCTGCTGGGACTCGGCCTGGCGTTCCTGGCTGAGCGCTTCGATCGACGGATCCGCGATTCCTCCGCGCTGGAGGACGCCTATGGTGTCGCGGTGCTTGGCGCCGTTCCCTTCAGCCGAGCGCTCGCGACTGCGAGGGTCGAGCCGCGTTCGGGCGCGAGTGCCGAGGCATTCGCGTTCCAGCGAGCACGGCTGCGGTACTTCAACGTCGATCACGACGTTCAAGCAGTCGCGACACCGAGGCTCGAGCCGCGTTCGGGCACGAGTGCCGATGCATTTGGGCTCCTGCGAGCGCGGCTGCGTTACTTCAACGTCGATCACGACGTTCAATCTCTTCTCGTGACATCGGCGCTGCCGGACGAAGGGAAGACCACGATTGCTGTCAACCTCGCTATCGCCGAGGCAGTCGCCGGCAGCACAAAGACAGTTCTCGTCGAAGCCGACCTGCGCTGTCCCAGGCTCGAACGCCGTCTCGGACTCGGGCCCGGCCCCGGCTTGACCGAGATTCTCGCCCGCAACGCGAATCTTGACGCGGCCGTCCGATGCGTGCACGTGCGTGGCGCCCACAGTAACAACGGGGCGAGTGCAGCCTTTTCGCTCATTACAGCAGGCGGGCTCCCGCCAAACCCCGTCGGACTCCTTGAGAGTCGCGGCATGGCAGACCTCCTCAGCGCGCTATCCGAGCAGTTCGATCTGGTCATCCTCGACACCCCGCCTCCATCAGTCGTTCCGGACGCGATTCCGCTGATGCGGCTCGTGACCGGTGTGGTCATCGTCGCATGCAAGAACGTGATCACTCGCGACGCCGCTCGACAGCTAAGGGAACAACTCAACAACCTCCAGGCCCCGGTGCTCGGTGTCGTTGCCAACAAGATGTCCGCCAGGTCGACTGGTTACAGGGCATACCCCTATGCGGCGCAACCGCCTGACGCCGCGCCCACCCTGACTGGCCAGCCTCAGAAGCGTCCGAGCGGCTTCGAGGCTGAATCTCGTCGTGCTCGCTGATGCGCGTCACGCTCGCTTCGCCCTCGTCGGAGGCTGCCTCGCCCTCATATCGGCGTACATCCTCGTTCACAGAAGCGTGTCGGTCTCGCTGGGAATCGCGGCCCTTCCACTGCTCGTGTGGATGCTCCTGCGGCCGTCACGTGGGCTGGCGCTTGGGCTCATCCTCGCCCTCACCGTGCCGTCGTGGTGGAACTTTGGAGGACGTCATGCTTACCAGTACGCCGCCGTGCTTGCAGCCGTCAGCGTGTTCTCAGCTCGACGCCTCCGCTTTACCCTCGTCGACTTCGCGGTCCTCGTGTATACGGCGCTCTTCGTACTCGGTTGGCTACTTCAGTACGACCAACCAGAAACGTGGCACCTCGTCCTGGACGAGCTGACACCACTCGGCTTCTACCTCGGGGCTCGTGCCGTACCGCATCGCCGCTTCCCGGCGTTTATGACACTCGTCCTGTTCGCCGGCACTGTAGGTGCCCTTACAGTCATCTACGAGTTCTCGCGCGGTTATTCGATCTTCATCGATCCGACAAAGTATCTCTGGAGTACGTCTCACGGAGGATTGTTCCGGCCGGGAGGGATCTTCGGCGGTGCTCCCGGTGCGGCGACTGTCCTGATGTACGTCTTCTTCTTCGGCCTGGCTGGGCTCAGATCGCTCCGAGGAAAGACGAGAGCATGTGGTTCTGTCTGCATTGGGATCTGCACGGTTGCCCTGGTGCTGACGTTCACCAGGGCACCCCTGATCGGAACGGGGGTGGGACTTCTCGTCTTCCTATGGCTGATCCGGTCGCCGTTGCTCCGCTCTACTCGAGTCACTGTGGCTGGGATCGCGCTCATCGCGGCCGTGGTGCTGGTCGTCCCGAGCCTCCAGAGCAACGGCTTGTTTCAAAAAGGAGTAGCCCGAGGCGGCACGCTCAGTGCGCGGGAGAGCTATTGGAAGCTTGCTTTACCGATCGCCTTTGCCAACCCCCACAACTTCATCGTCGGCGTCGGCACAGGCGTGCTGGAAACGCCTGCACTCTCCCCTGGAGCTCCTCTCCCGTACCTGGTCGCGGCCACTCCCCAGGTCTTCGAAGACTCACTTCACAATCAGTACGTCACGACGCTGGTGGAGCAGGGCGTGGTTGGTCTCGCCGCACTCGTCTTCCTCCTCGTGGCCATATTCGTGCCCACGGCGCGCGCTGCTCGCGCCACCAGAGACCCCTACTACGCCGCCCTGGCGGCGACCGTCCTCGGCATAGCCATGGTGTTGGCGATAGATACTGAACTACTCCACACTCCGAGCTTGATCATGTTTCTTGTTGCTGCAGGCTTTGCCGCGAAAGCAGGGCGGCACGAGGAGAGGGTGGGGGTTGATCACTCAGGTTTCGCGGCGCAGCGTGCCCGAGTCACATGAGCTGAGCGAAGCGCCTCCGAGCAAGCCGGGAAGCCTCCGTGGTGCGCTGGCACGGGTGGCGCCGGCGACGGTGATCGTGATGGTGCTCAGCTTCGGATCGTCGGTGGTGGTCGCCAGGCGACTAGGCGCGACCAGCATGACCGATGCGTACTATCTCGCTTTCTCGGTAGCCACGTTTGGATACCTGGTCCTCCTGGCGGCACTCCGGCAGGGGGCGATTCCGAAGCTGACCGAAGTCATGGAGGGGAACTCAAACGAGAGCTTTTCACGCGGCTGCAGTGAGTTGGTCAGTGCCACGCTAGTCACGGCTACCGTCATCAGCGTGGTCGTCACTGTCATCATGCTGGTGGTCATCCCGGTTGCGGCGGCCGGGTCAAAGCACCTCGTAAGCCTCGCGCGTGAATACCTGATCGAGTTGGCACCCTATGCTGTGAGTGGGGCGATGGAGGGCGCCCTGGCAGCGATTCTGGCAGTGAACGGGATGTTCGCGCTACCGGCATTGCTCGTGGGTTGCGAGACGGTGTTGAAGGCTGTTCTGGTTCTCCTGTTTCCGGGACTGGGAGCCCAAGCGCTTGTCGTGGGGAGCCTGGTCGGCAACATCGCGAACGTGATGGCTCTCTGGCAACTCGTCCGTCATCGGGGGGTTGCTCTACGTTTCGTCGGATTTCGGCTGAGCCCCTTGGTACGAAGCGTGCTTGCGCTGGCGGGTCCACTGGCGGTCGGAGCGACTGTTCTCCAGCTGAACCCACTCATTGACCGCACCGCCGCCGCCGGCTTGGGTTCCGGAAATATCACGGCGTTCGAGCTGGGGGTGCGCCTCTATGGAGCGCCGGCCGGCCTCCTTGCAGCGATGCTGATCGCGCCTCTCGCTGCAACCTGGTCGGCCCGGCTGGCCAGCGACGGATGGCCAGCTGTACGTTACAGCTATTCGCGAGTCGTCACCGTCGTCGCCATCATCGTACCCCCCCTTGCGGTCACGGGATTTCTTGTCAGGCATGACATTGTCGCGTTCGTGTACGGGAGCCATGCGTACACGGCCCTTGACGTGTCACGAACAGCCGACGTCCTCGGGCTGTTGTTCTTTTCTCTGACCCCAGAAGTTCTCATAGTCCCTCTTGCCACTATCTTCGTGATACGAGGCGACAGCATCTTCCCGATGAAGGTGGCACTCGCCAATGCGGTGCTGAATGCGAGCCTGGACTTGGCACTCCGGGTGCCCTTCGGGGTAGCGGGAATTGCCGCCAGCACCGCCTTGACGTACGCGATCCTCTGTGCTGTTTACTTCTTCGAGGCTCACAGGCGCTGGGGATCACTCGGCCTGCGAACGGCTCTCCGGCCGGCAGCCGTATCACTTGCCTCGTGCGTTGCGATCGTGGCGTGCTGTGTGCCGTTGTTCGGACTAAGCCATCTGGGCCACTCTCGCCCTGAGCAGATCGGAGTGGCCGCGCTTGTCCTGGCCATCGCGCTCGTCATCCACGGGCTGTTCCTCACGATCGGGCGGGTGGTTGACGTTACCGCGCTCGTCCTCAAGCCAGCCTGGCGTCCGCTTCTGATGACAAAGCGCTAGGGCTGCCGAATGCTCTTGAGGGAATCCTGGCGCGCGCATCGCGCTCCACGTGAGCGCGGTCGGCACGACGTTGTCTTCTACGCGCCCGAGGTGGCCGAGACGCTGAAGGGGGAGCAGTTCTTTCCGCGGGGCGGGGCCGAGAAGCAGGTGGTCATGCTCGCGCGCGCTCTGGCTCGCGATGGCTACCGCGTTGCGATCGTCGTGTCAGGCAGGGCAGAGGGCCTTCCGGCGGAGGTGGGCGGGGTGACCATCGGCGTTCGCAGGCCGCCTACACGCGGTCGCGGCTTGGCTGGAAAGGTCGTCGAGGCAGTTCGGATCTGGAGATCGCTTGCAAAGTTGCCGTCGCACTACATCGTGGTTCGCGGCGCGACGGTCGATCTCGGAGTCATCGGTGTCTACGCGCGCCTCGCTCGTCGGCGGCTCGTCTTCGCCAGCGCGAACCTCTCGGACTTCCAGCCCCAGCGGATCGAATCCAATCGGCTGTACCTGCGCCTATACGGGCTGGGTGTGCGCCTGTCTCGGCTCATCGTTGTGCAGACCGAGGAGCAGGCCGAACAGTGCAGGGCCGCGTTTCGGCGCCGGGCGAGCGTGATAAGGAGCATTTCCGAGCTGGCCCCCGCGCAAGAACAGGGGCCGGTAGCGTTCCTATGGGTCGGGCGACTGGTGGCCTACAAGCGTCCGCTCGAGTACATTGCCCTGGCACGGGCCCTGCCAGAGGCGAGATTCTGGATGGTCGGCGTCCCGACTCCGCACCTGGCCGGGGACCAGATGGTCATCGAGGCCGTGCTGGCGCAGGTCAGGAGCGTCCCGAATCTCGAGCTCCTCACACCCCGACCCCATATGGAGTTACAACGCCTGATGGCGCGCGCCGTCGCGTCGGTGAACACCGCCGCCTTTGAGGGGATGTCCAACGCTTTGCTGGAAGGGTGGAGCATGGGCGTCCCCGCCCTGGTGCTGAGCTACGATCCGGACGGCGTCCTCAACAGACATGGACTGGGCGCATTCGCCGCCGGTGACGCCGACAGGTTCGCCGAATCCGCGCGGGCGCTATGGCGGACCCGCCACGACCGTGTGGAGCTGTCCGAGCGGTGCCGCACGTACATCGCCACGCACCACGCTCCTGAAATCATCGCGCAGCAGTGGGCTGCGGTCCTGGACAGCGGGCGAAGGCACCGCCGTCTCCGCAAGCAGTGGTGACTCGCGACCCTCTCGATGCCCAGAGCTCCAACTGAGAGCCTCCGCAAGCGCGTCGAATGATCCGCTTGGTTGACGTGCTGCTCCTTGCACATCCGCCTGATGGCTACTGGTTTGAGATGTCACTGAGCCCGAGCATCCGCGCTGAGCACCACCTCTGCCAGAGGGTTGCGAGATGCGCGCTATGACGTCGGCGGCGACCGCGCTGGCTGCGGCATGTCAAGGGATGGCCATTTCCAGCCCGTACGAGGAGTCATCGCGTGGCTCCGCCGTTCCGCGGAAACGCTCGATCGTCCGCTCGAGCCCTTGGCGAAGGCCTATCACCGGTCGGTATCCGAGTTCCTCGCATGCACGAGTAAGATCTGCCAGCGAGTGAGTGATGTCTCCTGCGCGCGGCTTCGTGTACAGCGGCTGCACGTCAGACCCCAGAAGGTCGCGCAGCTCTTCTGCTAATCGGTTGAGCGTGACACGCTCACCGCACGCGACGTTGAACACCCTTCCCGCGATACCCGGCGCGTCCATCGCCAGCAGGTTCGCGTTTACGACGTTGTCGACGTAGGTGAAGTCACGTGACTGCTCGCCATCGCCGAAGATAACCGGCGGCTGGCCAGACATCAGTGCCATGATGAATTTCGGGATCACCGCCGCGTACTGCGAAGTGGGATCCTGGCGTGGGCCGAAAACGTTGAAATACCGGAGTGCCACCGTCTCCAGCCCATAGACGCCATGGAAGCTACGTGCGTAACCTTCGCCGGCGAGCTTTGCGGTTGCGTACGGGGAGATCGGATTGACCGGTTGGTCCTCGCACTTCGGTAGGTGTCCGCTACCCGGACCGTAGACAGAGGAGGAAGACGCGCATACCACGCGCCGGACGCCGTGGTCCCGACAGGCGAGGAGCACATTGAGCGTGCCAATCACGTTGGTGGCGTTGCTGGTCAGGGGATCCTGAACTGAGCGCGGCACGGACGGCAGCGCAGCTTGGTGCAGCACAACATCACAACCGGCAACCGCCCTGTTGACGCGCTCGTAGCTCTGGATATCTCCCTCCACAAGCTCCACGTCGTCGCCGAGTCCTCGCAAGTTCGAGCGGTTACCGGTGGCGAAATTGTCAAGCACACGTACGCGATAGCCACGGTCGAGCAGGTGGGTGGCAAGATGCGAACCGATGAATCCTCCGCCGCCGGTGACCAGAACACGCTCACGCATCAGGCGCTCGCTCGACGGGGCTCTCGAAGCAAAACGACCCTCTTGCAACCGGGGTGGTGAGAATCGGCGCCGCGCTGAGCCTCCGTAGCCGGCATCAGGCCTGACTTGTACGGCGTAGCACTTTCCTCTGCTCCTCCTGGTCGGTCCCCGTCGGCATCGGTGACGAAACGTACCGCCATCGTTTCGCCAGAGCCTGGACTTCTGTTCCTTTGGGCAGGCAGCGCTTGCCGTTTTGGGGGTGAGTCGGCGCGCTACAACGATGTACCGCGATCCTCGGATCTTCGTGCAGCAGTGGGCTGCGCTACTGGAGAGCGGGCGACCGCACGGCTGCCTCCCCAAGCCGCGGTGACTCGACAACCTCTCGGTGCCAAAGCTCCAACTGAAGGAGCGTCCACAACCGGGTCGAATGATCGGCGCAACCTTCATGGTGCTCGTGGATCATCCGGCTAATCGCTTCTGGCTTGAGATATGACTGAATTCGAGCATCCGCGCCCAGCAGCACCTCCGCCGGAAGGTTGCGAAGATCGTTCCGGAACCACTGCGGCAAAGGAACGCCAAAGCCCATCTTTGTCCGATCCAGGATGTCGTCGGGGAGGATCCCGCGGAGCGCATCCTTGAGCAGCACCTTACCGCTGGTTCGGTGCAGTTTGAGCCGAGATGGCAGCTTGGCGGCAAACTCCATGAGGTGGTGGTCCAGGAACGGCGAGCGCGCCTCCACCGAGTAGGCCATCGTCGCGATGTCCATCTTCACCAGAAGATCATCGGGTAGATACGTGTTGACATCGGTGTCCAGCATCCGCTCGAGGTCCGTTTGGGCCGTCGACGTCAGCCACACGCCTGCGATCACGGCGTCGGGATCAGCCCCCATCGTCGACGAGACGAACTCGGGCTGCAACATATCCCCGCGCATCAACGGCGAAAATGACGACATCCAGTGGGTATATCGCGCATGGGGTTCCACTGCGAGCACCCGCGCGAGGCGGTGCATCCTGGCGCGCATGCTGTCGCTGCGATTGCCTTTGCCCAGTGGCCGCACGAGCGCGGGCGCCAGGCGCCGCGTGTTCTTGGGCAGCCAGCCGAGTTGACTGACAATTCGCCTCCGTATGTAACGCTGGTAACCCGCGAAGCTCTCGTCCCCGCCGTCGCCATTCAGCGCCACCGTGACGTGCCGCGAGGTCATCTCCGCTAGGTAGAAGCTGGGAATGGCCGACGCATCCGCGAACGGCTCCCCGTAGTGCCGCGCTAGCTTCGGCATGATCTCGATGGCATGTGGTTCGACGACGAACTCGTGGTGGTCGGTCGAGAAGCGCTGGGCGATGCTTCTCGCGAATCGCAGCTCGTCGAAGTCAGCGTCCGGAAATCCGATGGAGAACGTCTTCACTGGTTCGGTCGTCTGGTCAGCCATCGCCGCCACGATGGCGCTTGAGTCGATCCCGCCGGAGAGGAAGGCGCCCAACCGGACCTCGCTCATTAGGCGTATTCGGGTGGCCTCCCAGATCAGCTCCCGGAGGCGCTCGGCGAGCTCCTCCTGCGTGGCGGGCGCGTCTGAATCGGCATAGTCCAGTTCCCAGTACCGCCGCTCGCTCGCGCCGTCTGCAGTTACCAGGAGGGTTGACCCCGGCGGGAGCTTCTCCACATCAGCAAAAGCACTGAAGGGATGCGGAACGTATTGGAAGGTCAGATAGTTCGCGATCGCGCAAGGATCTGGCGTGCGCGCAATCTCGGCGTCCTGGAGCATCGCCATCATCTCGGACGCGAACCACAGCTTGCTGCCTCGGCGCGCGACCAGAAGGGGCTTCTTCCCCACGCGATCCCGGGCCAGCAGCAGCTGCCGTCTGCGGCCATCCCAGATGGCGAAGGCGAACATGCCACGAAGGCGCTCGACGAGGCGCTCACCGTATTCCTCGTACATGTGGACGAGCACCTCAGTGTCACACCTGGTACCGAACGTATGCCCTCTCCTGATCAAGTCTGACCGGAGCGCCTTGAAGTTGTAGATCTCCCCGTTCATTACGACGGCAATAGAGCCGTCCTCGTTGAAAATTGGCTGGTCGCCTCCATCGACATCGATGATCGCAAGGCGCTGCATGCCAATCGCGACGCCGTCGTCGCACCAGACGCCGCGCGAGTCGGGTCCGCGATGCTCGATCGCGGAACACATGCGGTCTATCACAGCCGGATCGACGCGGCCACCAAAGTCGATCTTTCCGACTATGCCGCACATACGGTATCCGCTCTGACTATCGACACCTACGCCTCTGGTAACGGAGGGGCGCCGACGACGTGCAACCACTGCTCCGCCACGGCCTCAGGAGCGTGGTAGGTTTCGATGTACCTCCGACAGCGCTCGGAGACGGTCCTGCGATTATCTCGTTCGTGCCACTGCCGACGCGCCAGCTCAATTATCCTCTCGGTGGAGCCGTTCGCGAAGTCACCAAGCCCATACTTCTCTATTACGCCGCCTGGATCATAATTCAGAACTAGCGCGGGTACACCCCGACTCCAACCCTCGAGTAAGACGTTCGGCATCCCTTCGAAATCGGAGGTGTTCACAGATGCGACCGCACGCGTCATCAAAACCCCTATCTCACTGTGGGATCGGGGGCCGAGCAGCTCTAGGTTCGGTAAGTCCTTCGACTCCACGGTCACCCTCTGTGCGAGTCCGGCGTCGTCCCGGGAGGCAGTTAGTGGGGGAACGCCCACCATCCAGAACTTAGCCTCCGGGAGCGCCCGGGCGAGGGCGAGGTATTCGAGCGGGCGCTTATACCAGACGAGACGACCAACCCACAGAAAAGCCACCGGCGCCGGATCTTGCGGTGCTGCTGGCCTTGCAATGCTCCTAATCAGGACCGCCTTGCGACCGAACCTACCCTTGCAAAGCGCGACCTGCTCCTCGGTTTGCACCACGATTGCGTGAGCGAGCCATGCACCAACGTTATACATCAGGCGGTAAGGGCGTCTCGGCTCGACCGTGTGGTACTCGAAAGCAAACACGCCCGGGCAGGCGAAGACCAGGCGTCGCCGGGCTAGCCGTGCATAAATGGCAATTAGTCCAAGCTCATGGCTCGCCGTGCGGCAGATGATCGTCTGTGAAGGCCTGCGCCATAGCGAGCGCCAAATGAGGAAGATCTCCGCGACCTTCTTGACGACTCCACGCGGCTTCCTGTAGCCAGGCCGCGCGGCGATTGTTACGCCGTCGAGGTTGGCTGGCAGTTCGTCTTGGTTGCCGTAGGCAATGATCGCAACTCTAAGGCCGACCCGCGCAAGCGCCCGCGCGAGGGTGAGGACCTGAGTCTCCGCGCCCCCCGGTGGGAGAAGTCCGCGCGAAGATAAGATCGAGCCGACCCAGGGCGTGTAGAACACCAGGTCGTGACGGCGACGCCGCTGCCAGCGGCGCTTCAGGATTAGCGGGTCACGCTCTGCACCGGGCGCGCACGCGCCGCAGCCAGCGCCGTCCGAAGTTGCGCCGTTCTCCAAGCTCAACTGCCTGAGAGAACCGGTTGGGGGGACGCCAATACGGCCTGCTGCCAATCGAGTTGTGCTTTCAGCCCCGCCTCGAACTCAAACGTCGGCTCAAAGCGCAACTCTTCCCGAGCGCGCCGAATATCCGCGGCAGTATCGCGAGCGTCGCCGGGTTGCCGCTCACGGTAGTTAACCGCGACACGCACGCCGAGTAGCTCACAGAGGGTATCCACAACGCTATTTAGGGACCGACGTGATCCGCCACCTATGTTGTAGATCGAACCCGGTCGGCCATGGCTCCCCGCTGCGACAGTGCCGCCTACGGCATCAAGAACAAACGTGAAGTCGCGCGTTTGGTTGCCATCGCCGAAGACTTCGAAGGCTTCTCGCGTGAGCGCTCGCCTGATGAGTCGGTTAAAGGCCATGTCTGGCCGCTGGCGCGGGCCGTAGACAGTGAAATACCGCAGGCAGACCGCAGGTACCCCGAAGGTGCGCCAGTAGATTCGAGCGAGATGCTCTGTAGCTAGCTTAGTGACGCCGTACGGAGAAACAGGCCGAGGAATGACGCTCTCGGGGGTCGGCAGCGTCTCCGCATCACCGTAGACCGAAGACGTCGATGCCACGACAAGTCGATGTAGCAATACGCGCCGCGCGGCTTCCAGCAACCGTTGCGTGGCATTGACGTTGCGTATGGTGTATTGGCCGAATTCGTCCCAACTCGTCCGAACGCCGGGCTGGGCGGCAAGATGGAACACGATTGTGACGTCGGCGAGGAGCGGAGCCAAATCGAGTTCGAGCAGATCGCCCTCGATCACCGTACACGCGGGATCGTCGGCAACCTCCGCCAGATTTTGTCGTTTCAGGGCGGCGGGGTAGTAGTCCGTAAACGAATCGAGCGCAATGACGTGCCAGCCGAGATTCAGGCACCGCTCCACCAAGTGCGATCCAATGAAGCCCGCGGCACCCGTTATCAGAACTGACTTGTACATTGTGGGTCGTGCTTCTTACTCTCTCTCCCGCAAGCGGAACCTTGGCACTGAGGGCCTTGAGAAGCAGTCTGACTGGCCTCCACGGCTAGACGGCGGACCTCTCTTCGTTTGGGGAGGTAAAGCTCGTCGTTTTGGTGGTCAAACGCCTCCGCTGAGGAGTGTCTGCCTGCCGACCGTGGCCTGATGGCAGTCCTTTGGCGGCGTGAACCGGCGTCCGCGGATGCCGGTGGCTGTACGTAATTTGCTTAGACCGGGCTAGGCGTCCTGAGCGATCGGCACAGGTGATGCTCCGCGTCTACATCAACGTCGCGCCTATGCGCGTGGGCGTAGACGGCCTCGTGCTGGAGGTTTTGTGGGCGTCGCGGCTCAGCACGAGCGCGAGGCTGGTCGCGTGGCTTCCCAGCTTAGTTGACCACGGAAGACGTCCCAGCGGCACAACTTTGATCGGCCAACCTTCCTTGAGTAGCCGGCGGACCGCCAAGTACGGGCCTACGATCACCTCTCCGTTCTTCCAGAGGGGCCGTCCTTCTGGAAAGTAGTCGTGCAGCAGCAGCACGCCATCGGGCGCGAGCCGCTGGAGCGCGAGCGGCAGCTCGCGGTACAACGTAGCTGCAAGATGGCTGCCGTCCAGAAAAATGAAGTCGTACTGCTCTTCCGTGCGCGCTAGGTAGGAAAGCGAGTCATCAACGACGAAGGTAACTGGAGCTAAACCATTGACGTTGGCGCTGGGCGAGCGCGGCGCACCGTACTTTTCCCACCGGCGCGCTAAGGGATCGTTGACGTCGACAATATCCACTGTCGTGATCCGGGCGCTCGTCGAGGCGAGCGTGGCGGCGAGAGTCAGGGTCGACGATCCTACGTTGGTGCCGATTTCAAGCACATTTCGAGGTCGTAGGTGGGTTACCAGCGCAGCGATTGCGCGGCGATCGCCCGGATTCACCCCCTCACCGTTGTGCACCAGGCCGGCGCTGTCGATATAGTGCGCGACGCTCAGCCACAAGTCGCGGGTAGCGGAGTCGAGGACTGCTTGAACATCGAGATTCGACCGCGCTGGTACGCACGGTGATGTGGTGCGAGGCACCCTCCAGAGACTCCAGGATTCAGGGAGGCGCGCGCAACGCGCGCGACGTAGCGCCTCGAGCACGGATGCTAGAAGCGTTCTGCGAAGAAGTGAGCGTATATCCGGCACCAGTATTCGGGAGGCTCTCTCGCATTAATACAGCCGGCCAGTCGCGGGCGTCGCCGCCTGATCGGCTGGTCTTGCCGGCTTGCCGCTATACGTTCGGACGGTCGGTCGTACGTTGGCGCCCCTGGCACCACGCGGGACCACGACGGGGAGATCTTCACCGAGGCTGACCTCCGAATCGTAGTAGGCGGGCTGGAAGGCCGCCGACCCATCGGGTTGTCAGTACTGCCCTTATGGGTAGGACGGGATCCGCGATTCCGGCGCAAACCGGAACCACTGGTATTTTGGCGATCGCGCTCGCTCGCGACTGTCGATCTTGGCGAACGTGAGAGTCATACCCGCTCAGACCGCTGGTGCCGCAAAGGTCCTCATGGTCACGAACATGTGGCCACACGAACGCGACCCTGACTACGGCATCTTCGTAAAGCGGCAAATCGAATCGCTTCAGGCTTTGGGCCTTGAATGCGACGTGCTCTTGATCGAGGGCTTTCGCTCGCGGTGGGAGTACGCGCGCAGCGCATTGCACATGCTTGCACTCAACTGGTCGAAGGCGCGCCCGCTGCTCGTCCACAGTCATGGCGGCGAAACGGCGGTCTCGGTCTGCTGGTATGTGCGGGGGACAGTTTTAGTCTCATACTGCGGATCTGACGTACTTGGGGATCCCTATGCCGACGGGCGGTTGCGCCCCTCGAGTCGCCCGCGCCGATTGTTTTTCCAGCAGATAGCCCGGCTCATGAGTGCCACGGTCACGAAGTCTGCCGAGATGGAAGCAACCCTCCCGAGGAGCGCCCGTGCGCGGAACGTCGTAGTCCCCAACGGCGTCGACCGTTCCCTTTTCTGGCCTTTGCCTCGCGATGAAGCGCGCCGGCAACTTGGTTGGCCGAGCACTGACCGAATTGTCTTGTTCGCCGCCAATCCAAGTGTTCCACGCAAGCGCTACTGGCTCGCCGAGGCTGCCTGTCGGGAAGCGCAGCGGACGATCGGTCGCCTCGAGCTGATCGCTGCGGGTGATATTCCGCCGGACTCCATGCCACTACACATGGCCGCTGCCGATTGCCTGCTCCTTCCCTCTTCGATCGAAGGGTCACCGAACGTCGTCAAGGAAGCGATGGCGTGTGACCTGCCGGTGATCTCCACCGACGTTGGGGACGTTCGCGAAATCCTCCGCGGGGTCGAGCCGTCGTGGATCTGTGCTCCCGACGCGAATGAGTTGGCTGCGGCGGTGGTCGAATGCTTGACGATCCGACGACGCAGCAACGGCAGAGAGCGATCTGAGTGGCTTGGTCAGGAGGAGGTTGCGGCGCGGCTGCTCGAGTTGTATCGGAAACTAGTCCCGCAGCTGGATGAGAAGTTGCCCAAGACCGCGCTGGCTCAGCTTGCCCAGGACCGGTCAAGGACCCCGAAGCGCGTTCACGAGGCGGCCTTGTCTCACCTGGCCGGAGGTCCAGTTGAGACCATCCAAAGATAGAGCGTCCACTATAGCCCCGCCGGGGGGTGCCCGCGTATGGACAGTGGACCGGAGCTGGGCGCGCACGCGCGCAGGGACTCTGTGAGGGCCATCGGCGCAATGGTCAAACCGGAATCCAGTTCTCTCTTCGAACTGCCTCGGATAGATTCCGGACGCGCGGAAACGCACTCTAGCCGGGTGAGGGCTTTTTTCGATTCCGATACGTATCTCGCGGGGAATGCATTGATACCCATACGCGCTCGACTCGTCCAGGATCTGCTGCCTAATGTGCGCGACGCCCGAATCCTGGATCTCGGCTGCGGCAATGGTGAGGTGTCGCGCCCCTTGCTCACCGCCGGAAATCGCCTGACGCTCGTGGACTTCTCAGCCGCGATGCTAGATCGGGCGAGGTGCTCGATGCCACCGGGAGCTCCTGTCGAGTTCGTTGAGGCAGACATCTCCAACTATCAAGGATCTGCGCTATTTGATGTCGTGATATGCGTCGGTGTGCTGGCGCATGTCCCAAGCCCACTTGGTGCCGTCAGCCGCCTGGCCCAATTGGTCCGACTTGGGGGCCTGTGTCTCGTGCAGATCACCGACAATGACGCACCGCTCGGCTGGCTTCTCAATCAGTACTACAAGTGGCGACAGCCGGGAGGCTGGCAGCTGAACGTGATGACGCGCCGGCAGATCACGCTCGCTGCTACTAAGCGTGGCCTTCAGGAGATCGGATCGAGAAGGTACGGACTGACGCTTCCAGGCTCCGGGCGGGTGCCGTATTGGCTGACTCAACGCATGGAGGCAGCAGCCGCAAAGCGTCCGTTATCACCTCTGGGCGCTCAACTCCTGATGCTCTTTCGACGCGAGCGCTCCCGAGAAATGTCGCACTAGTCACGCAGCTGGGTGACGAGTTGCCCAAGACCATGCCTGCCCAGACGGGTCGAAGACCCGAAGCGCATCCACGATGCGGCCTTGTCTCACCTGGCCGGAGGTCCAGTTCAGACCATCCAAAGATAGAGACCTCGCCGCCATCGGCGTTTGGGCGGCCCCTCCCGAGCACACTGGGATCGCATGATCATATTTTTTGACCGGCGAGACAGCGTTGTGTGGGATCGGCGGATTCGCGTCGCGTGATCCGCTGGCGCTGCCGATGGAGCCGTGGGCCCTGGAGGCGATGTGCGACGTCGTTCGCCACCGGGGGCCGGACGACGACGGGCAACTCATCGAGCCGGGAATCGCCCTTGGAATGCGCCGGCTCAGCATTCTCGACCTCGAGACCGGCGCACAACCGATTGCCAACGAGGACGAGACGATCTGGACTGTCTTCAACGGCGAGATCTACAACTTTCGGGAACTCCGACAACGGCTCTCCGGCCGGCACCGGCTGTCGACACGAGGCGACTCCGAGACGATCGTCCACCTCTATGAGGATCACGGGCCGCGCTTTGTCGAGCACCTACGCGGCATGTTCGCAATCGCGGTCTGGGATCGCTCGCAGCGTCGGCTCGTTCTGATCCGGGACCGCATGGGCGTGAAGCCGCTGTATGTCGCGGAGATCGCTGGCGGCCTTGGATTCGCGTCGGAGATCAAGTCTCTCATTGCCGGCGGCATTGTCGCCCCTTCGCTCGATCACGTTGGCACCGAGCTATTTCTAGCCTTCGGATACGTGCCGGGACCCCGCACGCTGTTCTCCGGGGTCCGGAAGTTGCCAGCCGGCAACCTGCTGATCTGGCAGGACGGAAAGATCGTCTCCGAGGAGCAGTACTGGTCTCCTGCGCTGGAGCAGCCCGCCCGTAGGCGGCGCCGGTGGCGGGAGGACCAGCAGGAACTGTTGACGCTCCTACGCGCAGCCGTAGAGGGACAGATGGTTAGCGACGTCCCATTGGGCGTAATGCTCAGTGGTGGCCTGGACTCGAGCGTGGTGACCGCTCTGATGGCGGAGGTGAGCGATCGACCAGTGAAGACCTTCTCAATCGGATTCGCCAACCAGGACTACACCAACGAACTGCCGTATGCCCGGCACGTAGCGCACGTGTTGGAAACGGACCATCACGATCTCATCACCGAAGCGGATGACCAGCCCGAGCTACTCGACCATGTGCTCTGGCATATGGAGGAGCCGGTCGCAGATCTCTCGGCGTTCGGGTTCCTCATGATCACCCGGCTGGCAAGTGAGTCCGTCAAGGTGGCGCTGTCGGGACAGGGCGCAGACGAGCTGCTCGGTGGCTACCGCAAGCACCAGGTGGCCTACGCCACAGACTTCCTCCAGCGCCTTCCCGCACCGGTACGCGACGCTCTTGGGATGACCATGCGAGTTCTTCCTACCGAATCGACAGCGGCGCGCGGCATGCGGGCGCTCAGCACGGACGATCCAGCGGACCGGCTTCTTGCCATGAGTCGAGTGTTGGAACGCTCGCAGCGAGAAGCGCTCCTGGAGCCGATGTTCCGCGTCACAGCGGCAGAGTCCGAGATCCGCAACGCCATCGCGAGACATATCCCCCAAGCTGACCTGTCGGTTCTGACGCAGACCCTGTACCTGGATACGCGGCTCGCGCTAGCGGACCAGCTCTTCTTGTACTTCGACAAGATGTCGATGGCCAACTCACTCGAGGTCCGCGTTCCGTTCACGGATCACGATCTCGTTTCGTTCTGTCTGTCTCTCCCCGATGAACGGAGGATCTGGCTGCTACGTCGTAAAGAACTCTTGCGTCGTGCGACGAGGGGACTACCCACTGACGGGGTGCCGACGCGGCGAAAGATAGGGTTCTTCCGGAGCGCGGTCGGGCCCTGGCTCAGCGGTCATCGCGACTTCGTTCGCGAGATCCTGCTGGACGACCGTAGCGTGGCGCGGCGGCAGTTTCAGCCTGGCGCACTGACTCGCCTGATCGACGGGGCCGGTCGTCACGGGATCAAACTTGACCAACAGCTCTTATGCGCACTGCTGCTCGAGTTGTGGCAGCGGCTGTTCGTCGATCACGATGGCGCGATCGCTCAGTTTCGCGCTCTTGCCACAAGGGCATGAGCGCGGCGCGTCCGAGCCCGCGGACCATCGACGTGTCCGGTACCGACGATCAGGCGGCATCTCTGACTTTGCGACACTGTCCGCCCTGAAACGCCGCTTCCTGTCGGGCGTGAAAGGCCTGTTCGACGATCGCGGTAAAGGGCTCGAGGCCGACCTTACGCAGGATCGGGCGCAGGCGGTCGCGTGTCTCCACCGCTGCTCGTCGTGCGTACGCTCCGAGAGGCGCCGTGGTCGGGCGGCGTCGTGCACGGTCGGGGAAAGTGCTGCCGACGATAACTTCCACCGGGTGTCCGCCGTCGCACGGAAAATGTTCATCAGACTGCCAGCCAGTGCCTGTGGCATGGACGCGGGACGCGGCTCCGGCCGAGCAGACGTAGCCAATAGAATCCGCAGAGCACGGTCCCTGAATGCTCGCGCTGCGCGCTCCCGCGGGAGCTATAACGTTGCAATGTCGGTTGAGGAGTTTGAGATGGAGGGTTGCGCTCGCCACGTCGAAGTGCGTGACTAGGTTTGTGCGGGCTATCCCCTCCAGTGGAAGCCAAATGGTCGGGCTCACGCTCCGTAGCCATGATGCCGCCCGTGCGAGGACGTCGTACCCATCCGAGAGGTCTTGAGGATGCCCGTACAACACCACGGGCTGGTCGAGGTAGGCGGAGATAAGGGCATCTTCCCGAGCGAATCGACTCGGAAGGCAATGGCGAGCGAAGACGGGTAACCCGGCTGGCGAGACGTCGGCGGCCGCGATCCCCGCAATCGAGGCTTGATCTTCGGGCCAGTCCGCCCACCAGCCAAGGGACGTGCAGAGTGCTTCAAATCCTGCACCGACGAGTGCGTCATGGACGGGGAGCGCCGACATGCTGTGTGGTGGCACCATCACACGGCTGACGGGCACACCGCAGCGACGAGCAAAGCGATCCAACCGAGCGGTGGCGTCGTCGAACAGCTGCGACGAGAGTCGGCCCGAACATTCTGCTACGAGCTCCGAGCGGAGATGGTAAGCACCGTGGCTTGTGAGCGAAAGGACGTCGCCGTTTGCGCGGAAGATGCGCGCTGCTCCTGGCCAGGCAAACCAGCAATCAAGCGGGACCGTCGCAAAGGTGACGTGGTAGCCATTGGTGCGCGCATGGGCTGCCAGCGAGCGAAAGCCGACGTAACCGTATGACCTCCAGTGAAGGTTCGGATCGTCGATTATGAACGTTGCACGGACGGGCCCATCCCCATGTCGATCGCCGGTGATTCCGCGCAGGAAGTCAAATAGGGGAAGGAGTTGAAAATACCTACCGGCGCGGAGATGGTCTCTGACCGATTCACCTGACTTCAGCTCTGCGGGTGACATGGCAACGCGGTCCACGCGAGGCGCCGTAGTGCTGGTTTGCCACAACGGTCGACCACCAATGGTGGCGAGATCGACATGCCTGATGCCATCGCTTGCAAGCCCGAGACTCGCTAAGATGCTCTTCATCTGCTGCCCACGTAGCGTGCGATCGAGTCGACCCACGGCGGCGAAGCGGACCATCTGATCAGCTTCGCCGGCATAGACGCACTGTTTCTCGACGATGATGGTGGGCAGACGTTGGGCGCTTACGTGCCCCCCGAAGCCAGCGTCCTCGCCGAAGAGGATCAGTGCCTGCAGTCCGCGCCACTGGCCTTCCGGTCGTGGCGCGAACTGGATGGGGAGAACCCGCTCGAGTGCGTGAAAGAGCCTACGCCGCTGGTGAAACGCGAGCGTCGGACAAACGCCTACAACGGCACGTGGCGCCTCGTTCCACGACGGCACTAATGTCGGAGTGGACTGCATCTAACGGAGCGGTCGCAGAGATCGGTAGAACTCCGCTTGAGACATGTCGCAGCGGTAGGGCGTTGACAGCTTTGCGATGGCCACGGCGGGATTTCCCTGAGCAAGCGTCAGCGGAGGGATCGAACGGCTCACGACGCTGCCAGCCGCGACAACGGCACCGTGACCTACGACCACAGAAGGCAGAACGATCACCCCGACACCGAGGTATACGTCCCGCTCGATTGTTACCCCTTGGATTTCCCACATGTGCGCAATTACCGTGACGCGAACGCTGAGCACAGCATTGTCCTCAATGGTGATCAGCTCAGGGAAAGCTGTATCGAGGACGACGTCATAGCCAATCCAAACATTGGCGCCAATGTTGACGCCCCGAGCGCGGTGGAGTCGGACTCTGGTCGTTTGTGACCCCGGCGCCTCTCGTGCGATTGTCTGAAGGATCCGGTTCCTCGTACCACGCCATCGCTTTTCGCGGCCCGCATAGGTCATAAGTCGCAGCGCCTTGGGAGCGTACGCCTCAATCGTGGGCGCCCGGGGACATCTCCCCGAGGCGCCTCGAGCCAGCGACGTCACCGTGAAGGGCGCGAGTGCGGGACGAGGTGGCGCAATGCGGGGCGCCGCTGTGCGCCCCGGGGATGACGAGCGCCTTCGTTACGAACTCTGGCCGGACCGCCCCTACGACGTGGACGCCAGCCGACTCTGTGGCAAGCCCTCTGATCACCAGCCTATCCTTGACGATTGGACTCAGACCGGCGGTACATAGGCTGTGCCACGCTGCGTCCGAGCATTCGGATGCAGCATATGGAGACTGGCCCGATTTGCCCATTCGTCATTGGTACAGACGTCCGGTGTCAGGACCGGGTCATCCTGGTCGAACGGCCAGGATGACGCTTCATCGACGACCGTTGCGGGCGAGAACCGACCAGGCTGAAGCCCGTGGCATCAGCGATGCCCGGGGACAGACCGCGCGGGTCGGTTTGCCAATCGCCGTTACTTCGCCCACGTGGCAGCGACTGCGACGCAAGTTTGCGTGGACACCGCCAACGGCCCGCCGTCAAGATCCAAAAGTGCGGTGCATGCGCGCAGCGTACGCGCCGCGCGGCCCATCTCCCATCCGACGACGATGACATCCTCGCCGGCGTGGATCGGCGTCAAGATGTCGACGCTCTGCGAAACAAGCGCCGGGGCGAACTCGACGTGGCCACCGTCGAAGGACCAGCCGCCCGGGCAGTCGAGCGCTGCCCACAAGATTGGCGAAGGCACCTCCCCACCCTCTTGACATCCGACCGAAGGCACCCGCCAGAAAGTCGCCACGTGACCCGGACCGAGTGATCCGGGGAACATTCGAAATCCGTCGGCGCGTTCCGGACCGCACACGACACAGGTCGGCGCGGCATGCTTCGTGAAGATCTCAGGAATCGGAACCGCGGCGCGCGCGGCGGCGAGGTCGATGTCGGGTACGCGGACATTAAGCCGACCGCGCGGCTCAGCAACTAGCACAACGTCGTCTCCATCGAAGATCTTCACAGCCGACTCGACACGCCGGACGGTCAGCGGACGACCGACCGGCGGCGGCTTTCGGAGACTGACCCTTGCGGGTTGGCCAAGCAGTCCTGCAGTCACGCCTGCCGCGTAACCGCCGTTCACAATACGACGCCGGCCCCGCGAAGAAAAGAAACCATCCAATATAACCTCGTCCAAGGCCATCATCCGCCTCTTATACCCTTTCGATTTCCCCACACGTGATTATCGCGGCACGAACGTCGAGAGTGGTGCAGACGTCCGTTACTACTGGCCGAAGGTCCAGTTGATGCCCCCGAAGACGGAGGGGTTTTGGTCCCGTTTCGCGAAGCTGATTTCCGGCCAGCGCCATGCTTGCTCCATCGTGGAGCAGACCGACGCCCACTCGCGCGGTCCCGCGGACCGGACACGGAACGGGCCGTTGCCGCCTCCTCGTCCGCGAGCGTTGATCATCGTCGAAAACGCGACGATCCCGGGCGACCGTCGCGTTTGGTACGAGGCGGCTTCGTTACAGCGCGGCGGCTGGGACGTGACGGTGCTGGCACCGCATGCTGGGCGGGGACGAAGCCTGTGTCCTACGGACGAGGTCATCGAAGGCATCCATATCCGTCGTTTTGCACTTCGATTTGCTGAAGGAAACCGCTGGGGCCACGTTAGCGAATACGCCATCGCCATGTGGCGTATTTGGCGCGAAGTATCGCGGCTCGCTCGGGAGCGTCTGTTTGACGTCATCCAGGCGTGCAACCCGCCGGATTTTCTGTTGCTCGCGGCACTCAGTCAGCGGTGGCGTGGTACGCGTCTGATCTTCGATCACCATGATCTCGTGCCCGAGTTGTATGCCTGCCGTTCTGGAGGTTCGAAGCTCGTAGGGCGCGTGTTGCACGCATTCGAGCGAGTAGCTTTCTCGCTCGCCGACGTGGCATTGGTAACTAACGATTCGATACGACGTCTTTCCGTCGAGCGCGACCACAAGGCACCCGAGGACGTCTTTGTCGTACGGAACGGCCCGATGCTCGAGCGATTCCGCCCGGTTGCCCGCGACCCGACCCTCGCACGTGGACGCGAGCACCTGCTCGTGTACGTTGGACAATTAGGTCCGCAGGACGGCGTTGATCATGCACTGCGGGCGCTCTCTCATCTGTTGGATCGACGCCAGGACTGGCACGCGATGTTTCTCGGAGACGGCGAAATGCTGCCGAGGCTCATAGAACTCGCAGCCGAGTTGCGACTCGAAGATCAGGTTGAATTCTGTGGTTTCGTTCCCGACGAGGAGGTTCGCCGCGCCATTTGCTCGGCCGATGTCTGTCTCGCACCTGACCCGAAAAATAGCTACACCGATCACTCCACTCTTGTCAAGATTGCCGAGTACATGGCGCTCTCGCGGCCGATAGTCAGCTACGACCTGACCGAGTCGCGGGCGACGGCTGGGGATGCCGCTGTGTTTGCCGACAACAACGACCCTTTAGAGTTCGCGGCCCGAATTGATGAGCTGCTGGACGATCCGGAGCGACGTCGACAACTTGGAGCGGCGGGGCGCGTTAGGGTCGAGCGGGGCCTGGCATGGGAATATTCGGAACCGGCGCTGTTGGCAGCGTACCGCAGAGCAGTCGAGAAGCGATCCATCCGGCGGGAGCCGACGTAGCCGGCGGTCTTGTGGCAGGGATCGCCGCGAGGCTTCAGCGCTCCGTGCTCTCCTCAGCCGTAGTTGGCGTGGGCTGGCGGTCGCGCGGGATGCAAGGGACGGTCGGTGAGTTTTCGGCTGGCCGACGCGGTCTTGAGGCGGTAGCTGTCGCCATTCGGTGGCGGTCTTGAATTGAAGATGACGCGCTGCCCGGCCAAGCAGCCGCGGATCACCAAGGTGATTGCCAGATCTGTTTGCCAGTGCCGGATGGACCGACGAGGATCACGTTCTCTTCGGCGTGGACGGAGTCGAGCTGGCTTTCATGGTCATGCCAACGTTCGGATCACCGTGCCGGGCGGCGAGGACGAGGCCGCCGCCCTGTCCGGTGTGTTCCTACTCACCGATCAACTCAACGATCCAGTGGTTCGGGAGCATCAGGAACACGGTCCGGCGATTGAACACCGGGTCATCGACCGGGGGCGCGAGCAGCTTAGCCCCAGCGGCCTGGAGCGCCGCCAGCGAGCAATCAAGAGACTCGACCTCGTAAGCGTGGTGGTAGCACTTGATGCCGCGACTCAGGAAGGGTGCGAGCGTCTCGGACCCTGGCAGCGACTCCAGCAGTTCCAGGCGGGGACCGCCACCGACCAGAAACCTCCCCCTGACCCCTCGGCTTTCGTTAACGACACTCGCGCCCTCGGATGTGTATCCCAGGGCGCGGTAGGCGCGGAGGTCCCGCCGCAGCGAGTCGGTGGCGATGCCGAGATGGTGAAAGCGCATTTGCTTGGACTGGCTTCACTAGTCCGGCATTGAACGCATCAACTGCTGCGGCAAGTGCCAATTATGGTTCGCCGCGGGCTGGAGGTTACGGAACGGGAGATTGGCCTCAACCACGTTGCTAATGCGCTCGCAGACGTCGACGGAGGTGCTCTGTCCCCACCCCACGCATTGCCGTGATGACCCGCGCACCTCTTCCGGATGCTGAGCCATGGTCCTAGGGTCTCCACGGATGCTGCCGCTGCTCACGACGGAGTCGTCCTCTGACCTCGCCGCTGACACCGCTCCACTCACTGGTTCACGAGCTTCTCGGCGAGCATCAGCTTCAGCTTGCCGATGTCGACGAAGCGAACGAACTCGTCCTCGGAGAACTCGACGCTGAACTCCGTCTCTACGCTGAGCATGAAGGTCGCGTGGCCCAGCGAGTCCCAGCCCGACACTTCTCCGGGTTTCATCGAGTCGGTTAGGACCAGCGAATCGTTGCGAAAAACCTCGCGGGCGATCTCCTGGAGTCGTGCGTCGATCTGGTTCAAGCGCTCAGCTCCTCGATCAACCCATTCCTATCGGCGCCTTCAGGAGGCCGCGCCAGCATGCGCTCGAGCGCCTCGTCCACGCGCTCATGCACGTGCCGCTGTAGCCACTGCGCCCGGAACATCTGATCGCGCGATGGGATCCGCTCCAGTCGCAGGTTCGGCCAACGGTCGAGTTGGTCGAGTAGTCCCTGACGGGCGAACTCCTGATGGAGCGCCTCCTGCTGTCCGAACAGCAGGATGACCTCAGTACCGCGCTCGCGCAGCTGGTCGAAGGCGGCGATCGCGTCCGCCGCCTGGCGGCGCTCAGCGGAGGAGCCGAGGCTGCCGACACCCGCATTGGGGAGTCCGTCGGCGATCGTGCCCCGGCGAATACGCTCGGAGACCAGCTCGGTGTTCCACGTCACTAGGAACAGGTTGATTAGCAATAAGCCACAAACGCGAGAGTCAGCCAGCGCTCCCTGTAACGAGCAGTGAGCGCCAGAGCACAAGCCGCCGAGCACGAAGCGTCCGGCGATCCCCGCCGCCTGGAGCTGGTCGAGGACGCCCCGGACATCGTCGATCCGCCAGGGCTCGTACGTGCTTTCGTCGGAGACCAGCTCGGGGTCCTCGCCACCGGCTTCACCGATCCCGGCCAGGTCTAGCCGTATCGTGGGGATCCCTCGTGCCGCCCAGCGCCGCGCCACCTCGACCCAGGCTCGGTTGGGCCCGGTATGCGGCAGCGCCCCAGCGCCCAGCAGAAGCAGAGCCAGCGTCGCCGGACCCGCCGACGGGTCGCGAGAGAGGACCCCGAACACCTCGCCGTGACTTCCGAAATAGCCGAGCGGACTCTCGACCACCCCGCCGGCGACCTCCAGCTCGGGTGTCTCGCGCACTAGTCGGGGAATCCTGCGCGCCAGCGCCGAACTGGACTCGGCAACCGCGGGTCTCTGTCCCAGCCAGTCCACCACGTGGGCGACTGTCGCCTCCGGCGTCTGCGACTGCTCCGGTTTGACCATCAGAGCGTAATAGTCGGTGGTTCGGAGAACCGCCACCTCAGCGCCCTGGCGCTCGAGGCTGTCCTGCAGCCGCCGGTCGACCGAGACGGCACCGCGGCTGAGCAGCAGCACCCGGCGCCGGTCGCAACCAGGGAGTGGGAGCGCGCTCAGCTCCAGCGCGCTGAGCGCCGCCTCAGTCTCCTGGCTCATCAGATAGCCGATCAGCTCGAGGTCATCCGCGGCCGCGGGGTCGCGCCCCTGATCCTCTGGAAAGTAGGAGGCAATGACCTTCGACAGGCTCTTGCCCTCCCGCAGCAGCGTACGGCCCCGATCCGGGACCGCCCACAGGGCGAGATCGTCGATCGCGTCGTGCTCGCGGGCGGCGAGGTAGGCCAGCATGCCGCCGAGCCCGATCCCGAAGGCGAGGCAGCGCGACGCGTCTGTGCGCTCGCGGAGCCACGCCGCGGCTGCGCCGACCGCGTCAATCCACTGGCGCAGCAGATCGCCGTCCCGCGGCCCGCCAGCGCCGTCGGCGGTACCCGGCAGCGTCAGCCGCGCCGTCGGGTGGCCCGCCTGCGCTAGCAGGGTGGCGGCGCCGCGCAGCGAGCGGGAGCAGCACACCTCCTCCCACCCGAACGGCGGGCACAGCAACACCGCAGTGCGGCCGTGTATCCTCGCGCCGGCGGGCTCATGCAGGAACGTCAGCGTTCCAGAGGGCTCGAGCCCCAGGTACGTCGGCCGCCCGCCAGTCACGCCGCCGCTTGGATCGGCGCCGATCCAGCGAAGTTGAGCGCGGTCAGTCGGCCGCACAGGCGCATGTGACATCAACGAACTCATCGGGCCAGGACGTGCAGCTCGGTCAGCCCTCGCAAGCCCAGGTTGGGTCGCCACCGAATGTCTTGGTCGGGCGCTAGGGACAGCTCGGTAAACCTAGAGAGCAGGGTCTCGAAGGCGATCTGTCCTTCGATCCGGGCCAGTGGTGCACCGAAGCAGAAGTGGCCGGCCCACCCGAAGGCGAGATGCCGATTGTCCTCGCGGCCGAGGTCGAGGCAATCCGGGTCGTTGAAGCGCTCGGGGTCCCGGTTGCCCGCGCCCATCACCGCGATCACCGCGTCCCCCTCGGGGATCTCCTTGCCGCCGAGGACGGCGCCCGCGGGGGCCAGGCGGGCGGTGTGCTGGCTGGGGCTCTCGTAGCGCAGAAGCTCCTCGACCGCGCTCTGCATCAGCGTCGGGTCGGACCTGAGCCGCTCGAGCTGGTCGGGCTGGCGCAGCAAGGTGAGCAGCCCGTTGCCGATCAGGTTGGTGGTGGTCTCCTGACCGCCGACCATGGTGACGATCACGTTGGCGACGATCTCCTCTTCGCTCAGCCGGTCCCCGTCGATCTCAGCAGTGGCCAGCGCGTTGATCAGGCCCTCGGTCGGCTTGGACGCCTCGCTGATCACCGCAGCCGCGGAAGTAGGCGACCATCTCCTCGACGGTCTTCAGCACCTTTTTCGCGCGCGGCCGGGGTTGTGCTGGAAGTTGCCGAGCATCTCGGCGAAATCCTGAGACCAGGACTTGAGCAGGTCGTGATCGGCGGTCGGCACCCCGAGCATCTCGGCGGTGACGATCGCAGGCAGCGGATTGGCGAGCCCGGCCATCACTTCGAAGCGGCCGTCGCCGGCTAGTTCGTCGACAAGTCCTTCGGTGATCTGGCGGATGTGCTCACGGAGCACTGCGACGCGGCGGGGGGTGAAGGCCTCCGACGCCAGACGGCGGACACGCCGGTGCTCCGGGGGATCGAGAAATAACATCTGTCGCACCATCAGTGCCGCGATCGGGGTCAGCTCACCCATGCCGAGAGCCTCAAGCCGCTCTGGTGCGGGCGTCCTGCCCGCGCGGTAGCGGTGAAGCACAGTGACCACGTCCGCGTACCGAGTGACTACCCACGCGTGCAGGTAGGGGTCCCAGTGCACCGGATCCTCCTCACGCAGCCGGCGGTATAACGGGTAGGGATTGGCCAGCACCTCCGGATCGAGGAGGTGATAGAGGCTGAGGGGTGGTGTCCTTTCGTCGAGCGTCGCGCCGCTGGTCACGTGGTCACCAAGCCATCGATCTGGTCGGCTGCTAGCTGACGTTCCACCTCCGCGGCGATCTCCGCCAGGGTGGGATGGTCGAACAGGTACCGCAGGCTGATCTCGACGCCGAACATTTCCTCCAGCCGGACGATCAGCTGGGCGCCAAGCATTGAGTGCCCACCCAGCAGGAAGAAGTTCTGGTTCATCCCGATTTCCTCGATGTCGAGCAGCTCGCCCACGACAGACGCCGTGGCCGACTCGATAGGTGTCGCCGGACGCCTCCCTGCCGGCCCGCCCCCGGCCATATCCGCCGGTGCCGGCAGCGCGCCTCGGTCAACCTTGCCATGCTCCGTGAGCGGCAACTGATCCAGCCAGACAAAGCTGGATGGCACCATGTAGTCGGGAAGCGAACCGCCGATGAACCTAACAAGTTCATCGGAGTGGGGCCGATCGCCGTCGGTGGCGACCACGTAGGCAACGAGCCGGCGGTCTGGGCTGGAGCGACCGATACCGACGACCACGCTCGCGTCGATCGCCGGGTGGGAGTTCAGGGCAGCTGCGACCTCGCCCGGCTCGACCCGGAACCCCCGGATGCTCAGCTGGTCGTCCAGGCGCCCTAGGAACTCGATCTCTCCGTCCGCCCGCACCCGCACCCGGTCGCCGGTCCGGTACCGGCGCCCCCGCGGACCGTCCAGGAACCGCTCGGCAGTGAGCTCGGGCCGGTTCAGGTAGCCGCGCGCGAGGGCCACGCCCCCGAGCACCAGCTCACCGTCGCCGCCAGGGTTGACCCGTTGCAGGCGCTCGTCAACGACCTCGGCCACAACCCCGCGGATGGGACGGCCGATTGACGGCGGTCCCTCGCCGTCGGGGGCGACCGCACCTGACGTAGCGACCACTGTAGTCTCGCTGAGCCCGTAGTTGTTGACCACCGTGAACCCAAGGTCCGGCGACGGCCTCCTTGTCAATGCATCGCCTCCGGTCAACAAGTACCGGAGGGCGCAGTCGTACGGCCAGCTCAGACCGATGATCCCGTCCGCCACCGCCGTGGGCACGAAGGTGATGGTGATGCCTTGGGTCACGAGCCAGTCGCGCAGGCCCAGCGGATCAGTCCGCACGCTTTCGGGGACGATATGAATGGAGGCACCCGCGGCCAAGCTCGGCCAAATCTCCCAGACCACCGCGTCGAACCCTGGGCTGGAGATCTGGGTACAGCGGTCGCCGACGTGCAGGGCGAACGCGGCCCGATGCCACTCGACGAGGTTGGCCAGGCCGGCGTGCTCCACCAGTACCCCTTTGGGACGTCCCGTCGATCCAGACGTGTACACCACATAAGCGAGGTCTGTCGGACGCGGCGGTGTAGGCAGCGGCCTATCGGCGTCCGGGTCCGAACCGTCCGACAACTTCCCGCCGTCCGCCACCACGACGGCCGGTCGATCACCGTGCAGGCCGAGCCTTGCCCCAGTGCTGGCATCGGTCACTACGGCAGTGGCCTCGGAGTCATCGAGCATCCACTGCACCCGCTCGGCGGGATACATGGGATCGATCGCGACATAAGCGCCGCCGGCCCTGACGATGGCCAGCGCGGCGACCACCAGGCTGGCCGAACGCTCGAGGCACTCGCCAACGAGATCGCCGGGTTTCACCCCTAGGTGGCGCAGCCTGCGCGCAAGGTGGTCGGCACGAACGGACAACTCGCCGTAGCTCAGGGCGGCGTCCGGACCGTCGACGGCAAGGTTGGTTGGCGAGGTGGCGACCTGCTGATTAATCCGTGCGAAAACGGCCGCCCTCGTCGTCTCGGCTATCACATCATCATCCCCTGACACCACCAGGAGTAACGTGGCTACAGCCTGCCTGCAGTTGGTAGAAACGCTCCAGGCCCGAGGCGCCGAGTCGGCGGGGAACCGGCGGGACCCAATACCCGAGGCCCGCTCCGGCGACCGCGGCCGCGAACCCGGGAGCGACGTCGACCTGGTGGACGGACCAGCCAGACACCGTTGCTGGTCGGCGGCCGCCGTCCCACACATCGACCTCGCGCAGTGGGAAGCTGAGTCCCGTGCCTATGCCCTTGACGTATGCCTCTTTGCGGGTCCAGCACTGAAAGAAAGCCGCCCGGCGTTTTGCCGGAGGTAGGGATGCGAACGACCGTTGCTCAGCCGGTGACATGAGCCTCGCCGAGATGCCGTCGATGTCGGCGGTCGCCTGGATCGCCTCGATGTCTACGCCGACCTCCATACTCCAACTGGTCGCGTAGAGGGCAATGCTTGCGCTCCGCGAAGCGCTGAAAGACAACTCGGAGCACACGATCTTGGGTTTCCCCCGGTTGCGTTGGACGATCCGTACGTTGCATGGGGCGCAGCCCAGCTGGCTCGCAAGCAGGTGGCGCAGCCATCCCCGGGCGGCAAGGAAGCGCCCTCGCTCCAGTGGACGCTGAAGGCGGTCCGCACGCTGCCGTTCCTCCCATGAGAGGCAAGACGCCAAGCCTCGCAAAGCCGAGGCCGAGATGTCGAGGGGAGCCCACCACAGCGATAGGTGGGCACCCGCCTGCGACTCGTCGGTTCCGGCGGGTACGGACAAATCGACCACATAATCCTGGTCACACAGCGCACCATCCTGTGGCGAGCGTGGCAGCCTTCTCTCTGCTGTGGGCGTAGTGTCCACCTACCCAGTTTCACAGCATGCTGCTCCGGCGCCGCTCGACAGCCCCCCAACGCCGACGTCACAAAGCGGCCAGTCCGAAATGCCTCGCATCACAGCCTTTCATCTTCGTCTGCTGCCCCGATTCGATGAGGATGCCGTCACCTCGAGCCCACCGTTGGCATAAACGCCCAGTTACCATAGCTGCGCACGTCAGTCGCGTCGCCGTCCCTTCGGTCAGGACGCCCCCACCCCCAGGAAGGGTCTACGCAAACTAGCCTTCACCCGCGCTGAGCGCACCCCCATGCTTGACCGCGGTGGCCTCCATCACACCGATCGACAAGCATCGAGCGTCGGTAGGGACGTCGCCGATCGACCACCTCCCGATCTCGCCGATCAGCGCGGACAATCTGGTGGAGGCGGTGGATGACCGGACCCGCCTCCTGCTGCTGCGGAGTCCGAGGTCCAGGCGCAGCCGAATCATTCCGCCCGCGCTCGTGTTGGCCGATCTGCTGGGATTGTCAGCCGCCTATTTGCTGGCGACCATGCATTGGGGAGCCGATGGCGCCCTTGGCTCGGCGCGCGAGCTCATCTTGTTCGCCCTCTCCCTCCCATGTTGGGTGCTCGTGGCCGAGCTCCATGGCCTTTATCGGCGCGATCAAGAGCGGGCGGACCATGCGACGACTGACGACATAGTCGGGGTATTCCATTTGGTCACGATCGGCGTGTGGCTGCTGCTCGTCGCAAGCCGCCTGCTGGGGCGCAGCGGTCCCAGCGTCCTGAACCTGACGGCATTCTGGATCCTAGCCGTATGCATCATCCCGGTGGCGCGGATCCTCGCCCGTGAAGTCTGCAAGCGCAGCTCCGCGTACCAGCAGAACACGGTGATCCTGGGCGCGGGCCACGTAGGGCAGCTCATAGGCCGCAAACTGATCATGCACAGGGAGTACGGCGCAAACGTCGTGGGCTTTGTCGACCGGTGGCCACGAATCCGCCGTGCGGATCTCCCCGAGCACCTTCCGATCCTTGGAGGACCCGAACGGCTCCCGGAGATCATCGAGCGGCTTGACGTCGAGCGGGTGGTGATCGCGTTCCCAAATGAGTCGATGCCCGAGTTGCTTGCGCTGCTGCGTCGGCTCCGCCCGCTCCAGGTTCAGATCGACGTGGTCCCCTGGCTGTTTGAACTGATCGGTCCGCGTCTCTCCGTGCACGCGATCGAAGGCGTAACGCTCCTCGGCCTATCTCCTCGGCGCCACTCGAAGGCTGCACTCAATCTCAAGCGCCTGATCGACGTCCTCGGCTCCTGTGTTGGGCTCGTCGTTCTCTCGCCGCTCATGCTCTACATCGCGCTGAGGATTCGACGTGACTCCCCCGGGCCAGCGCTCTTCCGCCAGGTCCGGCTCCGTGCCGGAATGCGGGAGTTCACCTCACTCAAGTTCCGCACGATGAAGGTGGACACCGACACGGCAACCCACCGCGAGTATGTAACCAGGACGATGAGCAGCGCCGCTGAAACGAGCGGAAACGGGCTGTACAAGCTCGACCGCTCCGACGACATCACTGATTTCGGTCGCTGGCTGCGGACGACAAGCCTCGACGAGCTCCCTCAACTGATCAACGTCCTTCGGGGTGACATGTCACTCGTCGGCCCGCGGCCCTGCATCCCTTATGAGGTGGACAATTTTGCACCTCATCACCTGGAGCGGTTTCTCATGCCCCAGGGCCTCACGGGTCTGTGGCAGGTCACAGCGCGGGCGCAAGCGACGTACGGCGAAGCGCTCGACATGGACGTGGCGTATGTGCGCAGCTGGTCGCTGGGGCTCGACCTACGGTTGCTGCTGCGCACGCCGCTGCAGGTAGTGCGTCAACGGTCCTCGACGGCATGAGCAGCATCCGAATGCGGACCGGTCAATCGCCGTGACGATGGCCACTGCAGATACGGTCGCGGGAAGCGCGATCGGGCGGAGCCTGACCATGGCGGTAGTGGGGCTCGGCTACTGGGGGCCGAACCTGATCCGAAACCTCCACGAGCTGCCGGTGGTGAAACGGATCGTCGCCTGCGATCTCGTTCCAGCGCGGCTCGAGGCGATCAGCCGTCGCTTTCCCTCGGTCAGGGCCACGACACGCTACGACGACGTGCTCGCCGACCCCGCCGTCGATGGGGTCGTGATCGCGACGCCGATCTCGACGCACTATCCGCTCGCCGCCGCGGCGTTGCGGGCCGGCAAACACGTGATGGTGGAAAAGCCGCTTGCCGCCTCGTCCGAGCAAGCTGTATCGCTGATCGAGATGGCGGAGCGCCCCGGCCTCGTGCTGATGCCCGGACACACGTTTCTCTATAGCCCGCCCGTGATCATGATCCGTTCGCTGATCGAGAGCGGCGAGGTCGGAGACATCTACTTCATTTCGACGAGCCGTGTGAACCTTGGCCTCCACCAGTCCGACGTCAGTGTCACGTGGGATTTGGGGCCCCACGACTTCTCGATCCTCCGGCACCTGCTGGACGAGACGCCGGCGCGAGTAAGCGCACTGGCGCGCGGCTGCATCATCCCCGCGATTCCCGATGTGGCGTTCATTGACCTGGAGTACGCCTCGGGCGCGGTCGGGCACGTGGAGCTCGCGTGGCTGGCCCCCAGCAAGCTGCGAAGGACCACGATCGTCGGTTCGCGAAAGATGATCGTCTACGACGACACGTCGAGTGAACCGGTTCGAGTATTCGACTCAGGCGCCGTCCTGCGAGACCCCACCACGTTTGGCGAGTTCACGCTCACCTACCGGACGGGGGACATCCTCTCCCCGCACGTCGAGGCCGCCGAGCCTATGTACCGCGAGCTCGAGGACTTTAGTTGTGCGGTGATCAGCGGTTCCACGCCACGTTCCTCGGCGGCGCTGGGTCTTGACGTCGTCCGCACGATCGAAGCTGTCGACGCGTCTCTGGCCAGCGGCGGGCTACGCGTTGAGATACCACGTGCAAACGTAACCGGCGCCAGCGAGTTCGAAAGCGCCCACAAGCCCTGAACGCGAGGGTCCACGTCACAGAAGCGTGGCGCGGCTGGGCGTTGGCGCGGCGAGTGCCCCGAAGGGTTGCTACGAGGCCACCGTGAGCGCTCGCTGTACCTTCACGAGCCCGTTCACGTGGGCGAAATGGCTTGCCTCGGTGCGGTTTGCGACATCAAGCTTCCGATAGATGTTCCTGAGATGGAACTTCACCGTCTGCTCTGTGACCCAAAGTTTGCGGGCAACTTCGCCATTCGTCGATCCGGACGCCACAAGCTGCAGGATCTCCACCTCACGGGTTGTCAGCGGCAGGTCCTCTCTTGCTATCGCGTCTGCCTCGTGGCCGTTGGCTGTGCAGGCGGATGCGAACTTATGAAAGATGTGGCCGTTGAGCGTCTCGCGCAAGAGCGTGGCGAGTGCCACCGGGTGCGTGGCCTTGGAGATGGCTCCGGTCGCCCCGGCATTGAACACGTGCTGAAGCCAATCCGGATCCATCTCGAGGCCCAAGACGATCACCGCCAGGTGCTCGTCCTGGATCTTGAGCTCTCGGATCAGCTCGACCGCGCACTCCGACCGACCCATGTCGTCGACAAGGACAGCGTCTGGCTGCACGCTGAGGATGGTGCTTGCCGGCGTCCGGTGCGGATGCGCGTGGCCGACCAGGTTGAACTCTCCGCTCTTGCGCAGCCCGACTCGGATCGCCTCGACGATCAGCGAGTTGTCAGCGACGATGACGAGCCGCTTCGTTCGACCGGAGAACCTGCGAACTGTATCTGAAGCTTCCAAGGTGACCCCCTGGGCCGGTTCTTTCTGTATGCCGGGCTGATAGATCGACCCGTGATCTGGTGCCCTAAGGTCGGCTGACCGGCATCACCACGGCGCCCTTCTCGTAACACGTATGTGAAGCTATCGACAAGTATGAGCAGGTTTTAGCTGTCGAAGCAATAGTCCGACCGGACCCGATTAGTTCATCCGTGAACGGCCGCGCTCGTGGCTATGGCGCTGCAGGTGCGAGTGCTTCGCGCTCTTGTTCACGGTCGTTCAATTGGTTCACCTCGTTCAATTGCTGAACGGCGGATGGGCCGCGGCGACCCTTGACCGCGCGGCGAGTTGTGCTGGAATGAGGTGAACGCATAAGCACTCTCGAGGAGCCCGGCCGTGATCGGAATCATTGGCACGTTGGCTGTCGACGGTGCCAGGGCGTCCTGTTCCGGGGGCTGCACAAGCTGCATTACCGCGGCTACGACTCGACCGGCTTGCCCTGGCTCGGAAGCGGTTGCACGGGCTGAGCCAGCCACGGTGGCGCGGGGCACTCAACGTCGATCACAAGAGGAACCTTGCCGAGACGGTCTCAATGGAATAGCGCGCCCCCGGCGGAGATGATCTCGCTCATCTACGAGCTGCTGGATGCTCACGACGACACTGCACGGATTGCGGCAGACCCGACACTCGATCCCACGTGGGGGCCGCATCTGGACTACCTCCGTGCGTTGCAGCGCAAGGGTCGAGAGGTGCTCGCCCGAGCGACGCTGGATCAGGTCGCCTACGCTCCCGCTCGAAGGCGACTCGGCACACCGCGAAGGCGCAAACGGCCGCTTGGCCGGGCGCCGGCCGGATGAGCAGCGGACGCGACAGCGTGGGTCGGGGACCGACCCAGCCGCGCCCGAGGTAGCGTCGTCGTCGATCACCCCGACGTTCACGGCGATGAACCCGCAATGGGTCCAGCTGGCGTGGATGGGAGTCTGGACTAGGATGAGGTTGCCCCCGGGTTCCTTGGATGCGGTCGCATCGATGCTTGCCGTGGTGGCAGGTCGACGAATAGGGCGCTTCGCTCGGCGAGGGCCCGGTAGTCGATGTTGGGGTGCGCCGTGACGAGCACGACCGCGTCGGCATCGTCGACGGCAGGATCGAGGGCCACGCTCTCGAGGCCCAGCGAGGGGAGCGCCGGTACGTACTCGTCGTGGTAGCTGACGAGGCCACCGCGCTCTGCGAGGACCTGGATGATCCGCATCGCCGGTGACTGGCGGGTGTCGCCGACGCCGCCCTTGTAGCTGGCGCCGAGGATCAGGATGTGCGACCCCTTGACCGGCTTGGCGACGTCGTTGAGGGCGCGCTCGATCCGCTCCGCGCAGTGGTAGGGCATCTGCTGGTTGATTTTGCCTGCGAGCTCGATGAACTCCGTGGACATCTCGAACTCGCGGGCGCGCCAGGTCAGGTAGAACGGATCGACCGGCAGGCAATGGCCGCCCATCCCGGGCCCGGGCTCGAAGCGCATGAACCCGTATGGCTTGGTCGACGCGGCGTCCACCACCTCCCAGATGTCGATGCCCATGCGCTCGGCCAGGATCGCCAGTTCGTTGACCAGCGCGATGTTGACCGAGCGGAAGATGTTCTCGAGCAGCTTGGTCAGCTCGGCCGCCTCGGGCGTCGAGACCCGCACCACCTCGTCGCAGATCAGGCTGTAGAGCTCGGCGGCGCGCTCCGTGCACTCCGGCGTGATCCCGCCGACGACCCTCGGCGTGTTGCGCAACGTGTAATCCGTGCGGCCGGGATCGACCCTGGATTCAACGAGGAAACATGATGAGCGGAGCCCAGCTGTTCGGCTCGGTGGTGATCCCGGCGCATAACGAAGCCGCGGTCATCGATCGCTGCCTCGATGCGCTCTTCGATGGGCTCGAGCCTGGCGTGCTCGACGTGATCGTCGTGTGCAACGGCTGCCGGGATGAGACGGCGCGGCTGGCACGATCCTCGGGCCATCCGGTGTGCGTGATCGAGCTTCCGGCGGCGTCGAAGGCGCACGCGCTGCGCGCCGGGGATGCCGCGGCCCTGGCCTTTCCGCGGTTGTACGTCGACGCCGACGTGGTGCTCTCCGGTTCCGCAGCGTCGTGCGTGCTCGAGCGCCTCCGCTGCGGCGCCGTCGCTGCACGACCGCCCATCCGGTACGACAGCAGCCGGTCATCAGGCCCTGTGTGCAGTTACTATCGCGCTCGCTCCAGGGTACCGGCGGTCCTCGGATCCCTTTGGGGCGCCGGTGTCTACGGCCTGTCCGCTGCCGGTCGCGCACGTTTTGACGAGTTTCCGGACGTCGTCGCCGACGACCTCTGGCTGGACCGGCAGTTCGACCGAGGCGAGGTCCAGATCGTTGATTGTGAGCCGGTGGTGGTGTCGGTGCCCCGCCGTGCGCGCGACCTCCTATGGGTGCTTCGCCGCACATATAAGGGCAAGGCCGAGAACCGCCCAGCATCGGGCGCGGACGAGCGGCCGCCGATATAACGAACTCCGCCGTGCGCGTTCTGTGGCGGCTCGCCTCCGCTGGCCCCGCGGCAGCGCTGGACGCGGCTACTTATGCCGCGTTTGCGGCCGGAGCCCGGCTCGCTCTGGCGCTCGCTCCGGCGCCGACCGGTACTCCACGTTGGGAGCGCGATGAAGGTTCGAGAGTGGGCTAGCGTGAACGCCATCCCGTCACTGTTGTGGGTATCGCGCGACGGGGTCGTGAGCGCTCCGGCGAGGAGGACTGCCGTTCGCGCGGAGCGCTCACAGGCGGTTCGGATCCTGCAGGTGTTCGCCGTGGCCCTGATGGTGTTCCCGTCCAATGCCGTCCTCAAGCCGATCGGGGCGGTTGGCTACCCCGCCGGCCTGGTGGGGATGTTCGCGTTCATCGTTTGGGGCGCGGCAACACTCCTGGGCCTGCACGATGCGCAACGGAACCGGCATCCCGTCCGGGGTGTCCTGTGCCTGCTGTGGCTGGTGGCTCTGATCTCATATGTCTTGATCGACCGGGCTTCGATGACGGCGAGTCAACTGCAGAGTGCCGACCGGTTTCTGATGGAGCTTGCGGTGATCACGGGCGTGGCCTTGATCGCCGCCGAGGGCCTGAATTCCCTGAAGGACGTACGCAGGGTCTTGAGGGCGCTCACCTGGGCCGGAGCCTTTGGCGGCTTAGTCGCCGGCCTGCAGTTCTGGTTCTCGTATGACCTGACGCCCACGCTGCGTTCACTGCCGGGGTTCACGACGAACGCCGCCGACGCCGCAATGGCTGTCCGCGGAGGGCTGAACCGCGTGACGGGTACGGCGATACACCCGATCGAGCTGGGCGTCGTCGCGGCGATGTTGCTCCCGCTCGCGACCTACCTTGCCATCTACGACACGGAGCGCCGGCTCTGGAAGCGGTGGGCGCCGGTGCTGCTGATCGCGATCGCCATCCCGGCATCGGTGTCTCGCTCGGCGGTCCTGGGTGTCGCGCTGTCGATGGGAGTCCTGATCGTGCTGATGCCGCTGCGACAGCGACTCACGGCTCTCGCGGCGGCGCCGATCGCGCTGGCCGCCGTGTTCGTTACGGCGCATGGCCTGATCGGCACCCTCGCCTCGTACTTCGGCATGGGCACCCGTGACTCGTCTATCGCTCACCGCGTCGACAACTGGGCCTTTGTCGAGCAGCAAGTGCGCCAGGCACCGTGGTTCGGCCATGGCGGCGGCACGTTCATCCCCAGCACCGCAAGCTCGACCCTGCACGTCCTCGACGACCAGTATCTCCACACGGCGATCGAGCTCGGACTTGTGGGATTGGTCGCTTTCGGCGCCTTTGTCATCCTGCCGATGATCGCCGCCCTGTGGGCCCGCGGGCAGACCGATGATCCCGAGCTCCGGCTGCTCTGCGCTGCCCTCGCCGGCGGCGGTCTGGCCGCGACGGTGGTCTCGGCGGCGTTCGACTCTCTCTCGTTCCCGATGTTCTATTGCGTGTACGCGATCGTCATCGGCTTGGTCGGCACCTGACCCGGCTCGCGGTGGCCGACAAATCACGTGCTCCCGGCGGCGCGCGAGGGCGACCCGAGTGGATACCTCAAAGCAACAGGGCTCGCAGGCGTGGGGGCCTGACCTCGGTTGCTAACGACACTGGAAGCCAAGGAGGCTGACGATGGACCTGTTCTCGGTAGGGCAGACAATTTGGCGACACAAGCTCGTGACGCTACCGGCCGTCATCCTGACGCTGGTCGGCTGCGCGGCGGTGATGCTCGTGCAAAAGCCGGAGTATCAAAGCAACTCGAGCTACATCCTGACGACCCCGCCACCGCCGCCGAACTCCGCCCAGATCGCACTTCAGCCTTCGCTGGCGAAGGTCAATGCCAACAACCCCTATGCGAGCTACGGAGACCTTTCGATCGTGGCCGACCTACTGACGAACGTCGTGGACACCGGGCCGGTCAAGGCCGGCCTGATCAACAAGGGAGCCGATAGCCGGTACACCACCGCGCCGAGCGGGTTGTACGGGAACACAACTCCGATCATCGACATCACCGGCACCGGTTCGACGCCAGCGCAGGCGATCCAGACGGCGACCCTGGTCGGCACGGCTCTGCGCCACACGCTGCAGACCATGCAAGCCGCACAGGGCGTAAACCCCCATTACTGGATCGGCGCGATCCAGGTGACTGCTCCGGACGGTGCTCAGGTGAAGCTGTCAAGCAAGCTTCGGGAGCTGATCGGCGTGCTCGCGGCGGGGATGATCTTGATGTTCGTCCTCGTGTCCGTGATGAACGCACTGGAGCAGCGCAGGAAGTTGCACGGGATCCGCAAGGCCCAGACAACGAGGGCACCGGGCAACGCCCTCGATGTGCCTCTGCCCAGCTGGGACGTCGACTTCGGGCAGGATCCCCAGGGCGATCACGTGTCCGGGGAGCTGCCCTTCCAGGCCACCTCGAGGCCATCGTGACATCGGTGTGGTCAGCCCCGCTCAGTCGGAGCGACCCGGTGGCAGGCGTCGCGGCGCCTTCTGTCGGCGATCGCGAAGCCGTCGATTGTGCGGTTCTCATCGTGACGTACAACAGCGCTGCGCACGTGGGGGCTCTCCTGGCCTCGCTGCCTGCCGCCGCTGCCGGACTCAGCTTTCGGACGGTCGTCGTGGACAACGGCTCAACGGACGGCACGATCGAACTCCTGCGCGGGCGCCAGGACGTTCAGTTGATCGAGTCAGGCACAAACCTCGGCTACGCCGGGGGATCAATCTTGCCCGCCGGCACGCCGGACCGTGCGAATCCGTGCTGGCGCTAAATCCGGACCTAACGCTGGAATCAGGCGCGATCCGGGAGCTGATGGCTGCGATCCGCGAGCCGGGAGTGGGTGTCGCAGTGCCGATGATCGTCAACGAGACTGGTGGGCTGGAGTGTTCGTTGCGCCGCGACCCATCCTTGAGCCGGGCCCTCGGCGACGCCCTTCTCGCCGGCCGTCTGCCGCGCCGGCCAAGCTGGTTGAGCGAGATGGTTCGCGACCAGGAGTCCTACGCCCACCGCCACCCGGTCGACTGGGCGACCGGGGCGGTGGTGCTCGCGTCCGGCGCATGCGACGCGGCGGTCGGTCCCTGGGACGAGCGCTTCTTCATGTACTCGGAGGAGGTCGACCACGCGGTCAGGGCGCGCGCCGCCAGCTTTCGCATCGACTACGTCCCAACCGCGCGGGCACGGCACCGCGCGGGCGGGTCCGGCTGGTCGCCCGAGCTGACCGCATTGATGGCCGTCAACCGCGTGAGATACGTCGAGAAACGCGGGGGGCGAGCGTGTCTGTTCCGGGCCCTCGTGACGCTGCACGAACTGCTGCGCTTCCGCGACCCCGCCCACCGTCGCGCCCTCCATGTGCTCGTGCGCCGCTCGCGTTGGTCGATGTTGCCGGGGGGGCATGCGCACGATCTCGCGCTCGGGCTACCCGTCCGGAGATCGGCGCAGTGAGCGGGCTGGCTGTCCTTACTCCCAGCTACGCCCCGGATCTGGAGCTGTGCCGCGATCTGAATCGCTCAGTGCTGGACTGGATGCCGTCCGAAGTCTGCCACCACGTGGTCGTGCCGACGCGCGATCGGGGGCTGTTCGCCTCGCTCCAGGGGCCGCGGACTGAGGTCTGGACGGTCGATCAGCTCGTGCCAAGGCGGATGTTCGCGATCCCGGGCGCCAACATGTGGCTTAACCCTCGTCGGCCATATCCGCCTGTGCGCGGCTGGGTGATGCAGCAGCTCGTGAAGCTACGGGCGGCGGTGGAGCTCGGTGCCGATCTTGTGATCCTGGCCGACTCCGACGTGCTGCTCGTGCTACCGGTGACGGTCGGGACGCTCAGCCACCAGGGGAGGGTGCGGTTCTACGCAGACGACGGTGCTGTCAACGGGCGGATGACCAAGCATTTGATGTGGCACGACGTCGCCCGCCGCCTGCTCGGGCTGCCCGCAGCCGAGTCGCCGCCGCTTCCCGACTACATCAGTGCGTTCAACGTCTGGGACGTGCGCAGCGAATGCTGAGAGAAGGTGATTGGTAGGTGCTTGCCGGATTGAGGCAGTGCTCTACGAGAGATGGAGGATTGTTGGCCCTCCGGGATCGTCCTATGGGGGATGGTCTCAAACCACTACGTGCTGCGTTGGCTGAAGACCGTCGTGGTGAGCGACGTGGAAAAGGCGTCCTTGAGGCGTCAGGTGGGGATCGCGCCGGCCCCGCTGGCGGTGGACAGCCCTGAGTACTCGAGCGCCGCGGCCCCGACGTCGGCCCTCGCTGTCGGCGTGACGGTGATCGCCGGTTTGGTGTCCCCACGGCAGCGATCGGCGCGGTCCAAACGCTCATCTCGGTGCCTCCGATCCTTTGAAGTGCAGGACCTCGCTGTAGGTGTTCCCGGCCGCATCGGTCACGCTCTTGCGGTCGCGCCAGAGCTGCTCCAGACGCCCACCAGAACGATCAAGCGGTCCCCGCCGGTGATGTTGGAGGATGGAGTGACCGCCCAGCTGGTGACGTTCAGCGCATGACTCGACGCCTGGTGGACGAACGCGGGAGCGGCCGCCGTCTGGCGTCAACAGGTTCGACGCGCTCGATGGCGGTCCGTGCCGATGGCGTTTGTGGCTGTGACCGTGAAGGTGTAGGTGGTGCCGTTGGTCAGGCCGGTGATGGTGGTGGATGTCGCGGGGGAGAGCCGGTGATCGTGGTGGGGGTCTGGGCTGTGGAGCCGATGTAGGGGTGATCGTGTAGGAGGTGATGGGGCTGCCGCCGTTGGACGGCGCGGTCCAGCTCACGGTCGCCGTGCCGTTGCCGGCCGTAGCGGTCACGTTGGTTGGGGCGGCGGCCGGGGTAGGGCTGGCGGCGTTGAGCGCCACATCGTCTAGGTACATGGAGGTGTCGTCGGGCGGATTGGAGCCATCTTGATGCATGTTGAACCAGAGCACGACCGTCAGGCCGGCGTAGGCGCTGGTGTCGAAGGTCACCTTGGTCCAGGTCTGGGCGTTGGAGTTGCTCTTGAATACCGTGGCCAGGGTGGCGCCCGAGGTGCTCCGGATCTGGGCCTCCTGCCAGTCGTACGCGCATCCCGATCCGGAGCAGGTCGAGTCAGTCGTGGCCGTTGAACTGGATCGTCTGCCCTACGTTGACGCTCATCGCGGTGGCGAACCGCTGAATCGACTGGTCGCCGCTGCCGCTGACCTGCCAGTCGCTCGGAGGATCGCCGGGGAGACTGTTCTCGCATGCGATCGCGCTGACCACCGGCGGTCCGCAAGGCCCGGCAGCCTTGCGGTCTGCGATTGGAGGAGCGCCAGCGACATGGCGAGGCCCGGCGCGAGCGCCAGCACCGCGCCGTTTCACCATGCGCGCCTTCTTAGCAGGGGCCCCCGGTCCAAAGCTCATTCGCAACGGTCCCCCACCGCGGAGCCGGTCCGGAATAGGTTGTCGATGTTGCGCAGGTCGGACCCGACGCCGCGCGGACCCGGCAGCGCGGCCACTCGCCCCTCGTCCCGTTTAGGACGGACATAACACAGTGACGGGCGGGCGGGAGCAAAACTTGTGCGGCTCGCACTGATTCGCGCACAGCGCGAGCTCGAGAACTTAGAAAGAGCCGGGATGCGACACGAAGATCAGCGCCCATCGCGCGGCCGCGGCGAGGGCCGCAGTCACAGGCCACGGCGCGGGGATGAGCTACGCGACCGACACATCGAACGAACTCCGTGGGCGTACAGACCGTTAGCTCGTCGGTGGAGCCTCATGGAGTCCAACCCTCACGTGTTGAGCGTGGTTGCGTGCTGCGGCAGCCGCCGACTTACACAGCCGCATCCCACGGCTGCAGCGGGGCTGCCTCAAGCAGCTGCGAGCTGCCGCGTTCCCCGAGTGCACGGTGTGGAGTCGAGACGCTCCAGCTCGCGCTGGAGCGCGCGCCGCCCGCGGTGGTGAAGACCGTGAATCGAGCCCTCCGTCCGGCCCATGCGGTGGGCGATCTCGCCCGGCGTGAGGCCAACGACATGGCGCATGAGCACTACTTGACGCTGCTCGTCCGGAAGCGTGGCGAGCGCAGCTTTAACATTTTCCGCGTGATCAAGATCTATGCCTGAGACAGCGTCCGGATCAAGCACGTTTTCGGTCGGCGTGAGCCGATTCGAGCGCAGATGATCGATCGCCACGTTCCGGGCGAGTCGGAGCAACCAGGCGAAGAACGGCACGCCGCGATCGTCGTACTTGACGATTGTCGTCATCAGCTTCGCGAACACGTGCTGGGTCACGTCCTCGGCCTCGTGGTCATCGTGCACGATTGAGCGGACGTAGCCGTAGATGTTGTGCGAGTAGCTGACGTACAGATGGCGCAGCGCCTCCTGATCGCCTTCTTTTGCCCGTGCGACGGCGAGCCGGGTCTTCTCCCGAGTCTCTGTCGACTCGTCGAGCGTCGTCCTGCTCCTGAAACCGATCGCCCCCGGCGTTCCCGCTATTGCTTCGATGATCACGTTGTTCCTTCGGTCGAAGGTGGTCTCCTGGCGAACCCGCGCCATGAGTCCGCACAGGCGCGCTCCCCCGACGCCGGTGCTGCCCCATACTTCGTCTCGCCCCGCAAGAGCGACCACGCCCTCGCATCTCCTTGTGTTGTCGAGTATCGGCTCCGGGGCCAGGGTGGTCAATGACCGGTGCGGCCCATTCTCGGTTCAGGCGGCTGAACGCCAAGAGACCTATTCGCGGTCGCGCGTTCGGGCCTCTTCTGCATGGCGCACGGCGTAGGTCGCAGCCTGGATCCGGCTCGGCAGACCGAGCTTGGCCAGGATGCTCTGAGACGTGGTTCTTGACAGTCCGCGGGCTGATGCTGAGGACGTCGCCGATCTGAGCATTCTCCAGTCCACGGGCGATTAGGCGCAGCACGTCGAGCTCGCGGGGCGACAAGTGGTCCAGCTGCGAATGATCGGGCTTTCCGCTCGGATCCGGTCGACGCACGGCTCCGAGCACTACTTCAGCTGCGCGAGGCGACAGCCAGGCTGACCCGCCGGCCGCGGCACGCACGGCCGCGACAGTCTCGGGGATCGGCGTGTCCTTCGCCAAGAAGCCGACCGCTCCGGCCTGCATCGCGTCTGCGATGTCGTGGTCGTTCGACAGCACGGTGAGCGCGAGCACCCGCGTGAGAGGGCGGCGTTGCAGGATTGCATGCGTCGCATCGGGACCATGGAGATCCGGCATCCTCAAATCCATTAGCACTACATCGGGCGCCAGCTCGGACGCCAGCTGCACGCCCATGCGGCCACCCGACGCCTGCGCAACCACCTCGATGTCCGCCTGCGCGCTCAACAGCGACGACATTCCCGTACGAAACAAGTCGTGGTCGTCGACGACCATCGCCCGGACAACCCGATCCCGCAGCCCATCTTCATTCATGCGATCGTCACCGCTTTTGCGCCCCTTCTGTCAAACATCGCCATGCCCAAGCACCCCGCAACCCCTGCTGGGATTGTATCGGCGGATTCGTTCAAATCCTTGAACGTTCGATGAGCGTCCTGCCCTATTCCCTCAGCCGTGCCGACCTGCTGTCATAGGTGGCTTCGCAAGGACAACAACAGGGGCCTATCTTGGAAGTAGCAGCAACAGTTGTGCGCGCCGGCGTAGACTTCGTGGCGCTCCAGCGCCAGCATTCTCAGATCGAAGACGACCTGTGCGAAGCGTTTATGCGCGTCCTCGGCTCGAGTGCGTTCACGCTGGGCAAGGAAGTCGAGCAGTTCGAGGCAGACTTCGCGCGCTACTCGGATACCCAGCACTGCGTCGGAGTTGCCTCGGGGACGGCCGCGCTGGCGCTAATGCTCCAGGCTTATGGAGTTGGTCCAGGCGACGAGGTCATCGTGCCCGGCTACACCTTCATCGCTTCTGCGCTGGCGGTTGCTCACGTCGGCGCTACCCCAGTGCTGTGCGACGTCGACGACGGCACCGGGCTGATCGACCCCGACGCGGCGAGGGCGGCCGTTGGGCCACGTACCGCGGCCGTCCTCGCTGTCCACCTTTACGGCCAGGCTTGCGACATGGATGCGATCGAGGCGTTCGCCAAACCGCGGGGGCTGCTCGTCCTCGAAGATGCCGCGCAGGCACACGGAGCGAGATACCGCGGGCGGCGCGCGGGCTCGCTTGGTGCGGCCGCCGCATTCTCGTTCTATCCGAGCAAGAACCTTGGTGCACTTGGAGACGGTGGGGCCGTATGCACCGACGACGATGAGCTCGCGGCACGCATCCGGCGTCTGCGCCATCTGGGCCAGCGGGCGAAGGGAGAGCACGTGGAGCTCGGCTACAACGAGCGCCTGGACGGGCTACAGGCGGCGCTGTTGCGCGTCAAGCTACCGCACCTCGACGATTGGAACGAGGCGCGCCGCTCGCGGGCCGTACGGTATCGGCAGCTGTTGCCGGCGCAAGTTCGCGTGGTCGAGGAGCTTGCGGAGAGCCCTTCGATCTACCACCTCTTTCCGGCACGGTTCGAAGACCGCGACGCCGTCGCCGCGGTGCTAAGGGCACGTGGGATCGAAAGCGCAATCCACTACGCGCCTGCGGTGCATGGGCACCATGCCTGGCGGGATCACCCAATTCGCCACGGGGAGCTCCCAGTGGCGGAGGCGTGGGCCGCCCAAGAGCTATCGCTGCCGATGCACCCCGATCTCCGGACGGATGAGATCGAACGCGTGGCCGAGGCTGTTCACGCCGCGCTCAATTCGCAGCCAGGCAGTCGCGCGGCTCTGAGGCCGACCTCCAGCTAGCCCGTCGTCCGCACCATCCGGTTCGTGGGGCTCGCCGAAAGAGCGGGTTGAGGGGCTAGGCCGAGCCCCGAGTTGGCGCTGGCGTTAGGCCATGTGAGCGGCCGCTCTCGGTTGGCGGCCACCGGCTACTCCACCGTTCGCACCACTCGCGCCGGGTTCCCGACAACCACAGCGCCGTCGGGCACGTCTTTCGTGACCACAGCGCCGGCGCCGACCATCGCGCGCTCACCGACGCTGATGCCAGGCAGCAAGACTGCGCCAGCGCCAATGCAAGCGCCACTATGAATGGTCGTGATCTCCAGCACGAATTCCTGCTTGCTGCGCGGGAAGCGGTCGTTGGTGAACGTCGCCTGGGGTCCGATGAACACGTCGTCCTCGACGCGGAGCCCGTCCCACAGGTAGACACCCGATTTGATCGTGACGCGGTCGCCAACGATCACGTCTCCTTCGATGTACGTGTGGTCGCAGATGTTGCAGTCGGCGCCGATGACCGCGCCGGGCATCACGTGCGCAAAGGCCCAGACACGTGTTCCGGGGCCGATCGAGTCGCTCTCGACCAGTGCGCGGTCGTGGATGAAGCCTTGGTCAGCCATCGAACAATCGATTCTCCCCCAAGGGCCTCCCCCCGCGCTACGATCCTCCGTGGACCGTGCTAGGCGGGGTGCTAGCGGTACTCTGAACCCGCAATCCGCTCTAGCGGGGCTGAATTCCCTCCCGAGGGGTCCAGGCCCCGGGGTCAGCGCCCTGTCGGTGGTGTTGATGGTTCGGTCCCGCTGCGATGGAGACCCGTGAACCAGGTCAGGTCCGGAAGGAAGCAGCCTTAAGCGGTCACCTCCAGGCGCGGCGGGGGCGCCGTACCGGAGCCACCCGGCGGCGGCAGCGCCTCGGGCACCGAGCTCGACGGAGGGTGCACGGTCCACTTCTTGGCCTCGCGCTCGCCACTGGACCCTGCACCGGGCGCCAGGTCGAAAGGCGCCAGCCTCCACCACTAGACTCGACTGAGTGCCCGAGTCGCCGTTCACCGCGCCGTCGCTCTACCGCCGCCACCGCCCCCGCACGTTCGCCGATGTGGTCGGACAGGAGCATGTGGTCCGGACACTGAGCAACGCCGTCGAGCGGGGCAAGGTCCACCACGCCTACCTGTTCGTCGGTTCCCGCGGCACCGGCAAGACGAGCATGGCGAAGATCCTTGCCGCATGCCTGAACTGCGAGAACGGGCCGACCACGACCCCGTGCGGCGTGTGCGAGTCGTGCGTGGCGATCGCCAACGCCACCTCGATGGACGTGATCGAGATGGACGCAGCGTCGAACAACTCGGTCGACGACATCCGCGATCTGCGCGAGAAGGTTGCCTACGCGCCCGTTTCCGGCCGGCACAAGGTCTACATCCTCGACGAGGCGCACATGCTCTCCACCCAGGCCTGGAATGCGTTCCTGAAGACCTTGGAGGAGCCGCCGCCGCGGACGATCTTCGTGCTCGCGACAACGGAGGCGCAGAAGGTCCTGCCCACGGTCGTCGACCGCTGCCACCGGTTCGATTTCGGACGGCCCTCGGCGGAAGAGGTGGCGACGGTGCTCGAGCGCGTGGCTGTGAGTGAGGAGATCGACATCGACGAGGGCGCTACGGCGCTGATTGCCCGCCACGCTACCGGGAGCTTCCGCGACGCTCTCGGGACCCTGGAGCAGCTCGTCACCTACGCCGGTGGCGCGCGCATCCAGCCGGCCGACGTGCTGGCCGTGCTGGGAGTCGCCGACGCCGAGCAGCTGTTCGCCGCTGTCGACGCGATCATTGCGCGCGACCCCGCCGCCGCGCTCCGGGCCGCCGCGAGCCTCGCCGATTCGGGCCGCGACCCGGGTCAGGTGCTCCGTGACCTCGAGGTCCATGGCCGTGAGCTGCTCGCCGTTCAGGTGCTCGACGAGGTGCCGCTGGAGCTGCGGATAACCCCCGAGCGCGACCGCCGGCTCCAGGAGCAGGCCCGGGCACTCCAAAGCACCGATGCCGTGCGCCTGCTCGACCTGGTGGCCCAAGCGCTCGAGGCCACTGGGAATGGGGCGCAGGCCCGCATCCAGCTCGAGCTCGTGCTCGTCAAGGCCGCGGCACCAGAGATGGATCCCTCGACCGAGGCGCTCGCTGCGCGGGTGGCCCGCCTGGAGGTGGGCATCGGCGCCGGGGCGTCAGGCAACGCACCGGAAAAGGAGGCCGCGGCCGAGCCAGCGTCGGCCCGGGAGGGAGACGGAAACCCGGGGCCGGACGCCGATGGAGCGGCGGCCCCGCTCGAACTCGACAGAGCGATCACCTCCTGGCCCTCTGTTGTCGACCTCGTCCGCAACGACAACGCGATGCTTGCCGGTGCCCTCGCCGCCGCCCGGCCCGTCGAGGTCCACGACCGCGAGCTGGTCCTCGCGTTTCCCGGCGGCGCGGCCTTCCTGAAGCGCAAGGCCGAGCAGGACGAGTACCGGCGAGCCGCGGCGGAGGCACTGAAGGCGGTGACCGGCCAGCGCCTGGCCCTGCGATACGAGCTTCGCGACCACGACGGCGGCGATTCAGCCACCCCGCCGGGCGAAGGGCCGCTGTCTGGGGACGAGCTCGTGCGACGCTTCCTCGAGGAGTTCGACGCCGAGGAGATCTTCGAAGACGATCCCAACCAATAAAGAGGCAAGCATCCAATGCCCCAACCGAACATGCAGCAGTTGCTCAAGCAAGCCCAGAAGATGCAGCAGGACATGCTCGCGGCCCAGGAGTCGCTCAAGGACGAGGTCGTGGAGGCTTCGGCCGGAGGCGGCATGGTCACCGTGCGCGTCAGCGGCGATCTGAACGTCAAGTCGATCACGATCGACCAGCAGGCCGTTGATCCGGACGACGTTGAGCTCCTCCAGGACATGGTTCTGGCGGCCGTGAACGAGGCGCTCCGATCCGCCCAGGAACTCGCCTCGGCGAAGCTCGGCGGGATCGCCGGCGGCCTCGAAGGCCTCGGAGGTCTGGGCCTCCCCGGCCTCTAGCCCGACAAAGCCGACCCAGAACCGCCAGAACCGGTGTACGCCCCGCCAATACAGCGGCTGATCGCCGAGCTGTCGAAGCTCCCGGGGATCGGTGGACGCACCGCGCAGCGGCTCGCGTTCCACCTGCTGCGCGCGAGCGACGAGGACGCCATCGCGCTCGCGAACGCGATCAGGGAGGTCAAGGAGCGCATCGGGCTCTGCGAGGTCTGCTTCAACCTGGCCGACGGACCGCGGTGCCGGATCTGCTCCGATGAGCGCCGCGATCCCGACGTCATCTGCGTTGTGGAGGAGCCCTCGGACGTGATCTCGATCGAGCGCACCCACGAGTTCCGCGGCCGCTATCACGTGCTCGGCGGAGCGCTCTCCCCGATCGACGGAGTCGACCCCGAGGACCTGAAGATCTCCGAGCTCTACGCGCGCGTCCAAGAGGAAGGCGTACGAGAGGTGGTGATCGCGACCAACCCGACCACCACCGGGGAGGCCACCGCGCTGCACATCGCCGACGGCTTGCGATCGGCCAACCCTGAGCTTTCGGTCACGCGCCTGGCAAGTGGCCTGCCGGTGGGCGCCGACCTCGAGTACGCCGACGAGCTGACGCTGGGGCGGGCGCTGGCCGGGCGCCGCGCTGTGTAGGGTCAGCCGGTGTCACAAGCTGCCACGCGCCGCCGCCCGGGGCCGCGCGGCGCCCTGGCTTGGGTCTTCTCGAGGGGCCTGGTCGAAGGACGCGAGATGGTCGGCGTTATGAGATGTCCGGAGCTCACCGTAGGCGGCAGGCTGTCTCTGCTCATCGCCAAGGCGAGGTACCACGCGCGCGCTCTCAAACGCGACCCTGTCGTCGACTGCAAGGTTGCACGGATCCGGTTCGGGCGAGAGTCATTTCCATTCGACTGGTACGTCTTTCAGGAAATCTTCATCGGGCGGATATATGAGCGGCTTCACCTCGAGCGGGCATCGGTGATCGACCTCGGCGCCCACAAAGGCTATTTCGCGGTCTTCGCGCTCAACCATGGCGCCGCCAAGGTGGTCTCATTCGAACCGGAGGCGGCGAACTTTCAGCGCCTGGACGCCGCGGCTCAGGGTGTGGCGGGCTGGACGGTGAAACGGGAAGGCATCGCGGGTCGGTCGGGTGTGCGCGCATTGAAGCTCAACGAGTCTTGGTCGCATACGCTCGTCCTGGATCGGGATGCCAGGGGCGCCGTGACCGTGCCGGTAACCGCACTCGGCGACGTCATTGACAGGTACCCCGGCGAGCGGCAGGTGCTCAAGGTTGACATAGAAGGTGCCGAGTGCGAGGCGTTGGCCGAGACGCCAGTCCATCTCCTCGCGCGAGTAGACGAATTGGTCGTGGAAGCGCATGCCGATGCACCGTGCCCGCCTAGCGACATCGTCGCGGTCGTCGAGGCGGCCGGCTTGCGGGGAGTCGAGATCGATCTGAATCATCCCGCTCCCGTGCTGCACTTTAGGCGCATCCCGAGGCCTGCGTAAGCTCAGCGGGCGTCCGCGGGCGGCGGGGGCGTGCACGTGTGACGTGCAATGGGTTACAAACCTGCTCCATCCCAAAGTCGATTTGGGTGCAAAGCTGGGACCCGGGCCGGTACTGGTCCTCGGCGGTTCGAGCCACCGCGACCGATAGGCTTGCGCGCCCAGCCAGCAAGCACCTCCAGGTCCGGATCATCCTTCAGCCAGTGCCCTCGCGTTTGCTCGCCCTCCGCCTTCGCCTTCTGACGTCGGTGATGGCCGTGGGCGCTCTGGCCGCTCCACTGATCGTTGCCGCGTCCGCGCACGCCGCGGCTCCACGGCTGGTGCAGCAGGATCTTGTAACGGGCAGGGCATCATCGGTTCCGTCGGCGAATGCGTGGGGTGCGGACGGCGATCGATTGGTCAGGGCCCGGGATGGCGATCTGTACACAACCTATGTGACAAATGGGGCGGATTCGAACCATTTCCGGTGGGTTTTGGCGAAAAGGTCAGCCGGGGCCAGCCGGTGGAGAGTCGTGACTTCCGGGGTCACCGCACACGAACCGGGCAATCCGCCCGCCGTGTTGATCGCACCGTCGGGGACAGTTTTCGTGATCACGATCACGCCGTGGGACAGCCGGGGGGCTGGCGCACCGCAGATTTGGGACTCGGCTTCGAGGAGCGCGACCATCGTTCGCGGCCATTGGTTGACGGGAAAGGCGGTGGTGGTTTCCGGTTCGCTATATCCCGATGCGGCTATCGACCGGGCCGGCGACATCTACATATGGGAGAACGTTCCCTGTACGGATTTCCGGTACTCAAATGGGAAATCACTGCAGTGCAAGAACGTGGACATGCCGGGTACCGTCTACTGGGCATACCGACGCGCGGGAAGTCGTGTCTGGCACTCGGAGCGATGGGTGAGCGCCTATCGCTATGCATATGACTTCTTGTTGCCGCAGGGCAGAGGGAGTTTGAAAGTGGTTGGCACACGGGACATCATCCAAGCGCCGTACGAGGCGCCCTACGCGTGCCCGAACGGCACTCGTTACTGCTTTGACCAGACGGTGCAGGCTCAATGGACCAATCTAAATGCGCCGCCATCGTCTCTGATCATCGGTCGAGCGGCAACCGATGCGCCCGGCTACGCGGGTGATCACCGCGTATCCGCGGAGGACGCCTACGTCGATACGCTCGGGCGGACTCACGTAATCATGAGCGTCGTTGACGCGAGCACCAACGGCACCTACGAGGACCATCAGTTGCTGATCGGTGCCAACGGCACCACGGAAGACGTCGCTTATAGCGGCGTTCCCTATCCCAATCTGTCGCGGATCGTTCAGGACCCCAGCGGCCGGTTCTGGATCTACTCCGTTGGACCCGACTTGGTGAATCGACACCGATGCGACGTGTTCATCGCCGCCGCCGCTCCGGGCAGCACGGACGGAACGCAGCTTGGCGCGGCGACCCTGATCCCGTTCTCGCGTCGTTATGACTGCAGCAGCGAGACGCGCAACTACGACGTCGCGGTGCGGTCCGGCACCGCCCTGGCGAACTACATCGACGGCGTTGTGGCGACCAATGGCGGCGCCGACTGGGTGCATTACAGGATCACGCTGCCCGGGTGAGCACCTCAGCATCAAACGGGCCGCTCGTCAGTGTCATCATCCCTACGTACAACGGGGCTGCCTTCCTCAGACTCGCGATCGACAGCGTCCTCGATCAGACCTACCCGTCGGTGGAATGCATCGTCGTTGACGATGGTTCGACCGACGAGACGCCATCGATCATCGAATGCTTCGGGGACGGGGTTCGACACGTGCGGCAGGTAAACCAGGGTTTCGCGCGTGCACGAAACCATGGCTCACGCCTGGCTCGGGGCAGTCTCCTGTCGTTCCTCGACCACGACGATTGGTGGAGACCCACGAAACTGCAGCGTCAAGTCCGGAGGCTGGCGGAGCGACCCGACGCCGCCGTTGTCTACACCGCTGTCGAGCTGATTGACGAAAAGGGCGCCCACCTGGGCACGATTCCGGCGCCGCCGCCGGAGTTGGCGTTCCGCAACACGATCTTGATGCAATGGCCGCATCTGGCGCTGGAGCAAGGGGCGCTGATTCGCCGCGACGTCTTCTTCGAATTGGGTGGATTCGATGAGCGGCTTGCAGGGGCCATCGGATGCGATCTCGCCTGCCGGCTTGCACTGGCTTACCCCGTCGAACCGATCGACGAGCCCCTGGCGGCCTACCGACAGCATTCTCAGCAGATGCACCACGACCTCTCCGATCTGAAGCGCGACATGAATCTGGTCTATCGGAAGGTGCTTGAGCGCGATCGGCGGCACCGACCCTTGGTCCGCCGGGCGCGATACAACCTGCATGTGTGTCTGGCGAACTGGTACTGGCGGGACGAGCGGCGCCCCCATCGCGCCCTCTGGCATGCCGGTCAAGCAATAGCCATCCGCCCGATACACGCTGCGGGACGCCTCGCAGCGCGACGATCTGAGCCAGGGTCCAGCCTGCGGCTTCCGTCCAAACGCCGGCAGGGGGGGCCGCTGCCGACTAAAGCGCTTGCGCGGCTACTCGGGGCCCGCATTGAGAGGCAATGAGCCGCTCAGCGCGGGCCGGAAGATATCACCCATTCGGGATGACGTTTCTGCCCCAAGGAATCTCTGGTTATCGGCGACCATGGGCCCCCTGGTCTCATGGAATGAACGCTGGAGCAGAGACTCGCCCGGCGGGACGCGGATGCTGCTGCCGCGGCGGGGGTCAGCCGACCTTCGCGCCGCGGGACCCCATCACCTGCCGGTAGAAGGGCCGGGCACGGTAGGAGAGCTCACGCTTAAGTGTCCTGGCCGGCCGGAGAGCGTGCCATGCTGGTGAGCGCCGACCGCTGGTTCGCCACCGCACGTTCGGCAGAACCAGCCGGTCCAGGCGCCAGAAGTCGCCGCGGCGGTCCACGACGACGATTCCCAGGCCGCCCCAGGACTCACTCATCGGCGAGCGCGGGACCGCGGGAGGGGGCACGAAGCTGAGGTCCGCGTACGCGATGTCCTGCGCCTTCATGATCGCGTTGCGTGCGCCCTGGCGTACGCCCTCGTTCGCGCAGTCGTGCAGCAAGATGACCGTCGACCTCAGTGCGTCGGACTGCAGGAGGTTTGTCACATCGGATTCCACGCCGGCGCGTGAATGATCGGCGTCTACCAAAACGAAGTCGACTTCACTGTCACGCTCCATGAGCGCTCTGAGTACCTCGGGCACGGTGGTCCGGCAGTCGCCGATGTGATACGTGACGTTAGGCAGAGCTTCGCTGACGTGCGATGCGAGATCGAATGTGTGAACCTCCTCGCTGTAGGCCGCGATCCTACCCAGGCTTCCGCCGCGGAACGTACCCAGCTCGAGCGCCACACGCGGTCTGAGTGCGGACAAAATCCCCGCCAGCGCGGCCTGCTCACCATAGGACATCTCGGAATACCCGATGAACAAACCTGCCGGGCTGGTCTCTGCGCGACCCACAGCGCCAGTCACACGACGAGCTTACACGAACCCCGTAGCCCGGTGCACCGCACAGCTGGGTACATGGTGAATGCGATGAAGCGCGTGGAGCGTCGATCGCGGCGACAATGCTGAAGTCGACCATCGGCACCTGGATAAACTATGCGACAACGGCACTGTTCCAGGTGCTGTTCGCACGCAGCTTCGGCGCCGGCCCCGCCGCATCTGCCTACGCCCTGACGTTCGCGATCGCGATCGGTATTACCGCGGTCTTCGTCGGCGCTTCACAGGTGGTGTACCTTCCCCGCCTACTGGCGCGCAACGGCGAGGTCCTGACCGACATCGTGAGGCGCGTCGTGCGCCTGACCTGGATCGGGCTGGGAATATTCGCGATCCTCGCGGTCCTTGCACCGTTCATCGCACCCATCCTCGCGCCCTCGCTCGACCATGCCGGCGTGCGTCTGGCCGATCTCATCCGGCTGGCGTGTGTATTCGGCTTCGCGCAGGTCTTGGTGGGACAGCTCGCTGTCGTCTGCTGGGCACGCGGAGCGCGCTTCGTGCCGGCTGCGTCGCCCGCGCTGCCATCGATTCTGGCCTTCATCCCGATGCTGCTTAGCGTGAGCGTCTCGCCTGAGACGCTCTACGTGCTGCTGACCGTCGGCAGTGCGGTGCAGGTGATCGTGCTCGCCGTTACGGCCGGTCGGAATGTACGATTCTCAGGGGAGGCGGGCGATCGCAGGGGCGAGCCGCGCACGGTTGTGTCACTTGGAACCTTTGCGCTGGCGCAACTTGTGGTCCCCTTCATGGTCTGGGTCGCGGCTCGTGCCTCCTCGACCGGTGGTGCCGACTACAACTATGCCTACCGGGCGATAGCCGTGGCAGAGGCCCTGATCGTCGGGGGGATCATGTACGCCGCCCTGCCGGATTGGTCAGACTACGTTCGAACGGAGGCACGGGCGACCTTCGAGCGATCGGTTGCGCACACTGTTTCGGTGGCCGCGTTAGCCTTGTCGGTAGCAGCGGGAGTCGGCCTGGTCGCGTCCCAGACTCTGGTCCGGGTGGCGTTTCAGCGAGGGAGCTTCACCGCGCACGACACGCGCGCGGTCAGCGCGATCGTCGTGGCCGCACTTGGCGGCTTCGTAGCCGAAGGGGTGATGCTCGTACTCAGCCAGGCGATTCTCGCGCAGCGTCGGATTCATGCCGCGATCGCTTTTGGCATGGGACGCGCAAGTGCTCTGGTGGTGTTTGTGGCGATCTTCGGTCTCATGGAGGGACCGGTAGGAGTGGCGATCGGATACTCCGTCGCGAACGTGATCGCCCTCGGTGTTCAGATCGGGTATGTCTGGCGCACGGGCATCGTGACCGGACGGCAGGCGCCGGTGGCACGCAGCACATTGCTCGTAGCGACGGCCACGGGCCTGACAGCCGCGCTGCTGGTCCCGGTGCATGTGCCGCCGCTGGCGCGGGCGGCACTCGTCTTGGCGGTGTTCGCCGGCGCGCTCATCAGCCTCCGCAACACCCTACCCAGGCTGAGAACACCGCTCTCATGAGAGGCCTGCCATGCGGCAAAGGAGGCGCGGAGCAATTTCCCCTGCCCCGATGAGATTTCTCCCCTGGCGCTGGGCGCCGACGTGAGCGGAAGATGAAGCGGGTGGCGGGACGATCGAGGATGGCAACGCCGAGGACCGCTCAGCCTGCGCGATCCGCCGACGCCCATCCGCCATGAGCTTTCTTGCGGTTGTCTTTCTTCTGGCAGCGAGCGGCATCCTTCGAGCGGCGGCCCCCGGCGTCCAGGCCCCTCGGGTATCGGTCCCGACCCTCGTCCAGGAGGATCTTGTGACCAGCGACGCATCGTCCGTTCCACAGACCAACGGCTGGGGCGCCCAGGGTGATCGGCTGGTGCGGGCGCCCGACGGCGACCTCTACACGACGTATGTGGCTTCCGATCGCGATGGCGAGCACTTCCGCTGGGTGCTGGCCAGGCGGTCGGCGGGCAGCAACAGCTGGGAGCCTGCCGCCAGTGGAGCCATTGCCCGTGCCGGAGACCCACCCAACGTGCTCCTCGCCCCATCCGGGACGGTTTTCGTGATCAGTATCCCCCCCTGGGACAGCTCCGCCGCGGGTGCCCCCGAGATCTGGGACTCGCGGTCGGACAGGGTGACGCGGATACCAGGTCAATGGTTGACGGGTCCCGCGATGCGCGAGACCGGCGCTGTCTACCCCTCGGCGAGCATCGACACTCGAGGTGACATCTATTTCTGGGAGGACGTTCCGTGCCCGTACTGGACTGACGGGGACGGGTCTGCCGTCAGGTGTCGGTCCACGAACGTGCCGGGAACGTACTACTGGGCATATCGCACCGCGAGCGACGGACGCTGGCACCAGCAGGGCTGGCGCAGTGACTATCGCCAGACGTACAACTTCTTGCTGCCCGATGGGCCGGGCGAGCTGACCGTTGTGGGTACCCGGGACATCGAGCAAGCGCCAGGCGAAGCGCCCTACAAGTGCCCCAACGACAGCGGCTACTGCTTCGATCAGACCTTGCTAGAGCGGTGGACCAACTTGGATCGACCCGCATCATCCGCGGCCGTGGCGCGAGCGGCGCAAGGCGCACCGGGGTACACCGGCGACCACCGTTCGGAGGCGGATGACGCGTACGTCGACAGCGCGGGACGCACGCACGTGCTGGTAAGCGTCGTTGACTCGGGCACTCGCGGCGAGTACGAAAACCATCAGCTGGTGATCGACGAGCGGGGTCACGTCACCGACGTCCAGTACGAAGCCGTCCCGTTCCCCAACCTTTCGCGGATCGTGCAGGATGCCGCCGGCAGGTTCTGGATCTACTCGGTAGGGCCAGGTCCCGATGGCCATCACTGTCAGGTCTATATCGCGCCCGCGACGGGCGATGATGGAACTGATCTCGGACCGGTCAGCGTGATTCCGTTCAAGGGATCGTGGGATTGTGGCTCAGAAGAGCGAAATTTCGACGTTTCAGTGCGTTCCGGAACCGCGCGCGCGGACTACATCGATGGCGTCGTGCCCACCAACGGGGGGAGAGACTGGGTGCATTACCGGATCGCTCTCCCGAGTACCCCGAACGGCGGACCGGCGATCACCTCGCCCTCCTCCTTGCCCGACGCCCGAGTGGACACCCCCTACAGCTACAAACTGACAGCCTCCGGCGGCCGAGCGCCCTATAGGTGGTCGATACCTTCGGGCTCCGCTGGGCCGCCGGCGGGGATGACGTTGGCGTCTGACGGGATCCTGGCCGGGAGGCTGCCGGCGGCGAACGCGGCATGGAGGCTTCCGGGTTCGTTCACGATCGACGTTCAGGCCACGGATGCGAAAGGCAGGATCACTCGCCGCGCCCTCCAGCTCGATGTCGTCTGTAATAGCTGCTGAACAACGAGGCAAGCTGGTGAGGCGGCTCGCGCCTGATTGGCGTAACGCGCTCGGGGTCGCGGGAATCGCGCTCTTGGTCCGGCTGGCGTATTTCCTCATCGCGCGGGGCGGAAGCCTGACCGCGCCTGATTCGACGGACTACCTGCACCTGTCCGAGCGGCTCGTCTCAGGGGGTGGGTACGCGAGCTCGGGTGGCATCTTTCCGGCGGATCTGAACCGACCGCCCGGTTACCCGGTCTTCATGGCAATCGCCAGCGGATGGCACCACATCTCGCTCGACCAGGTCGCCCTGATCCAGGTCCTTCTGGGTGCGACATTCGCCGGGGCCCTGACCTTCGTGGTTGGAAGATGGCTCGGCTCCCGCTACGGACTCATCGCCGGGTGCGCCATGGCGCTCGACTGGTCGACCGTGCTCTACAGCCCGCTGATACTCGCGGATCTGCTGTTCGCAATGCTCTTCGCCATCGGGATCGCGCTCGTAGTCTCGTCCATCGTTCGACGGAGAACCCGGGACGCCATCTGGGGTGGTGTGGCGCTCGGGCTCGCCACCCTGGTCAAGCCCGTCGGCATCGTGGTCCTCGTGGCGGTTGTAATCGCGATTCTCGTTCGCCCGCGCGCAAACTTGAGACTCGCGGCATGCTGTGCCGCGATGGCGCTGGTGGTCCTGCCCTGGGCACTGAGGAACGAGTCTCGGTATGGCATCTTTAATGTGTCGACGATTGACACGGTGAACCTCTATTTCTACACGGCCGACGGCGTGCTCCGAGACCCCGTGTTGTTCACGGAGGTGCCTGCACTCTCCGGCGCCGACTTGAGTGCACCCCAATTCCGCAACATCCGGACAAACGCCGCCCAACTCGATTCCCGGCTCACCTCGGCTGCCTGGAGGGACATCGAGCAACACCTTCCGAAGGCCATCGCGCAGGAGATCTGGGGTATTGGCCACGTAGCCTTAGGGACCGGAAGAGAGACCCTCGCCCACTCCGTAGGTGATCAACAGATATCTCCGGTGATCGGCACGTGGATTCCGCTGGCTCAGGTCTTGCTGATGTGGCTACTGGCAGGCGTGGGCATGGTCAATGCGTGGCGACGGCGGTTTGTGGATCGCTCGGTTCTCGTCCTGTTTGGCGCCCTGATCGTGGTGATGGTCATCCCGGCCGGCGGTCTGGTGGGCAATTCGCGCTTCAGGCTGCCGATCACGCCCATCGTCTGTGTCCTCGGAGCGATTGGTGCCGCCGCGATTTGGGACAGGCAAAGCAGGCGGGGCCTGGGAAGACAGCTGGTGCATGACGCCCACACCCGGCCGCGCCTGACCAGCGATCAGGGCCGGCGCTCGAGCACGGCGAGAGCGTAGCTGGTCAACGCTGGTACGGGATGACTAACCAGCCAGCGCGAGAGCGCGGTGCTCAGGTCATTAAGCGGCCGCACCCGTGCGTAGTACGGATGCCCGAAGAAGCCGACGTAGCGCCGCACGTTGAAGCCAGCGCTCGTCAAGCGTTCGAGCTGCCTTCGGGTGGGGCCCCGGCACCAGGAGTAGTAGGGGCGAAACGTTGCGCGTGGACCCCCAGGCTCGCGGCCGCTCTGGTCGAAGTGGGGAACGACCAACGCGGTGATGCTGGGCGGGAGCAGGCGATTTAGTGCGAACACCGGGCTGAACAACGTAGGGAAGAGATGCAGCGCGGTGCCCGCCGGTCGCAGGAGCTGGTGGATGTGGGCGTGGAAGCGCCTGCCGCGCGGCACATGCTCTGCGGTCCACCGGCTGACAACGATGTCAAAGGTTCCCCGCTCCGCCACGAGACGCTCGACCGCGGCGTGGTCGTCGATGTCGGTGAGCACCGAGTCATATCCTGGGGGCGCCTTGGCGACCTCTTCGCGTGACGCATCGAGCACGACGTAGTCGATGCCGAGGCGCTCGATGTCCTCCACCGACGCCAGGGGATTCGCTCCACCGCCGACGTCGCAGACCCGCGTCGCCCCAGCCCGCATCAGCTCGTGCAGCTCCTGGTTCAAGGTAGACATCGCGGTCTGTGCGTACTGATACGAAACCTCCGGTGGGGGTGGAAACCGACGACGGTCAACCACGAGAGATCTGCGCTCGTCGTAACGCGGTGTTTGGGTCGTTGTGTCGCGGGTCATGTCTGCGGTTAGGGCAAGGTCGGCGACGGCGCCTCGACCCGGGGCGCGGACTCCTCGGAGGCGACGCCAGCGGACATCCAGCGTTCGTGCCAGAGCTGGAAGAGGAGGATCAGCCACAGCTCGTGGCCCCGATCGGCGCCATGGGTGAGATGCTGGCGCACGAGCGCGCTGACTGCACGCGGATCGAAGATGCCCTGAGCGCGCAGTCGCGAGGGGGAAAGGTAATCCAGGAGGAGCTCGCGCTGTGATTCACGCAACCACTGGTTGAGCGGGACGCCGAATCCGACCTTGTGACGGTCGATCAGCTCGTCGGGTAGGCGGCCTCGCATCAGGATGCGCAAGAGGTACTTCCCGGTCGTTCCGCGCAGGCGGACGCCGAGAGGCAGGCCGAGCGCGAAATCGACGAGGTCTGGGTCCAGGAAGGGTGAGCGGACCTCCAGCGAGGTGGCCATCGATGCACGGTCCACCTTGACCAGAATGTCCTCCTGAAGGTAGCCCCGCAGGTAGCCGTGGACGGTCTCCTCTCCACCATGGCGCCGGCCGTTGTGCGCCAGCGGCATCTGATGCGCAGGTTCGTCGAACACCGACTCGGGGAGCTGCCGGCGCGCTGCGTCGTTCAGCGTCCACCGTGCATCGCCGTCGAAGTGCCCGAGGGTGACCAGGAGGCGTTCCCAAGGCGGCCGGTCGACCTGTCGGGCGAACTTGACTCCCCTGGATCGGCGACCGAGGATGGTCTCAGGTGAGTGCCGTGCTACGGCAGCAATGGTCTGAGAAAGCCCCGGTACGCGGTCGGCCGACCAGGCGACCTTGAGCGGAAGGTACGCCTTGTAGCCCATCAGCAGCTCGTCGCTCCCGTCTCCGCCGAGGGCGACCTTGACGTGAGCTTGTGTAAAGGTGCTCAGAAGCCAGGTGGGGAGGATCGACTGGTCACCCATCGGCTCGTCCAGCACCTCGGCAATGCGTGGTATCAGGTCCTGCAAGCGGTCCTGCGAGAAGACCTCTCGATGGTGGCGGGTTCCCACCGCGCGGGCGGCGAGCGAGGAGTACCTCGACTCGTCGAACGCTTCCTCTTCGAAGCCAATCGAGAATGAGTGAACCTCCTGCGAGTGGCGGCGCATGTAGTAGCCGATCGTGGAGGAATCCAATCCGCCGCTGAGAAACAGGCCGAGCGGCACGTCGGCGACGAGCCGGCGGCCAACTGCGGCGTCGAGCAACTGATCCAGCCGATCGACCGCTCCCCTGGCGCTGTATCGCCGGCCCGTCGGGGGTCGCCAATACTGTGTCGCGGCCACCTTCTCCGCGGTGAGCTCCGCATAGTGACCGCCGGGCAGTTTCGAGGTGCCGACGAGCATCGTACGGGGGCCGATCACGTAATCAAAGGTCAGGTACTGCTCGAGCGCGACGACGTCAACCTCGCGTGCAACGCCCGGGGCCGCGAGCACGGTCTTGAGCTCCGAGCCGAGCGCGTACCCGCCTCGGGATCGCGCGATGAACAGCGGCTTCTTGCCCAGTCGGTCGCGTGCGGCAACGAGCACCCGTCGGTCACGGTCCCAGATGAGCACCGCGAACATACCGTTCAAACGGGGCCACAACTCGTGTCCCCAGCGTGCGAAACCGTGCAGCACGACCTCGGTGTCGCTGTGGTGTGTCCGAAACCGTTCCCCGAGCTGGGTCAGCTCGCGTCGCAGGTCCGGGGCGTTGTACACCTCACCGTTGAAGACGAGGCAGTAGCGACCGTCATCGGTACGCATCGGTTGCGCGCCGCCCTCGAGGTCGACAATGCTGAGCCGGCGCATCCCTAGCGCGACCCCGTCCTCCTCGAACATAGCCACTCCTCGGTCATCGGGTCCGCGGTGGGCGAGCGAATCCGTCATCGCGTTGATGCACGGCTTCAAGTCGAGCTGGGATCGCGTGATTAGTGCTGTCACCCCACACATGTGATCACGGCCCCCGAGGTAAGGCGTAGTAGTGCGAGGCCGTCCGGCTCTGCGGCCTCCGAAGCCAGGTGCGGCCCAACCATCGCGCCCGCCCCCCGGCGCGCCAGGCATCACCCTGGACAGCCACCAAGCCCGCGATCACGCCAAAGACGAGCCACTGGAACGTGATCACAGCCGCGCTTTCGCTCAACGTGTTGTCGATTCCCGACACGATCATCGCGGTCAACATGCAGGAGTAGCCAATACCCAGCGGCCGCAGGTCGCGATCGCCGACCGATCGCCGTGCGAGCGCGAACATGAGCCCGAGGACGAGCAAGAAGATGGCGGTGCCCACCACGCCCCCGTCGACCAGGTGGGACAAGATGTCATTGTGAGTCGACTGGTGATGGCTGACGCTCCCCAGGCCCGCCGCCTCGACGAAGTTCCCCTTTTCGCTGTATTTGTAGCCGTGTCCGATGATCGGGTCCTGCAAGAAGGCTCGAGCCGCCTGCCCCCAGATGTACGTGCGCGCCTGCAGGGTGTCGTCGGTTGCTCGTTCGGCGGGAAACGTGCCAAACACATAAGCGCCCACGCTGACGAAGAGGACGAGCATGATCAGCACGTTGGAGCGCTTACCGCCGCCCCGTTTGACCAGAACGAGGTAGGCGAGCGCTCCTGCGCCGGCTGCGGACAGACCAGTGCGGGACTGTGTGGTGAGGACGGCTGCGAGGCAGGCCGCCACCAGCGCTATGGCCAAGGCACGATCACGTCCGCGCGCGGCCAAGAGGAGGGGCGGCGCCGCGAACGCGCAGACCAGGACAAACATGACGGCGCCGGTGTTGGGGGAGTCCTCCACAAACGGAAAGGTGGAGCGCTTGCCGAACGTAGACGTGGCGGCCAGCTGCTGGAACAGACCGCTGGCCAGGAAATGAAGGTGAAACTCTTCCCATGCCCAGAACGCGACCGAGGCGAGCGCCGCGACGATGCCGACATAGGCAAATACCCGCGGGATCGTCAGGCGTTGTTGAGTAATCCCCGCGTGTGCTCCGCCTGCGACGCCGATCAGCGCCGCCAGCGGAAGGGTGAGGTCGCGGACCAAGTCTGCGCTCGTGCCGACCTCGCTGGGGGGCCGGGAGGTTGCAATCAAGGCGGTGAAGAGCGTGAGGCCGAGCGCCGTGCCAACCCCAAGCGACAGAATCGGCGGCACGGCTATCGGAGAGCGCGAGATCACGACGCGCAGCAGAGTCAGAGCCAGGATCAACGTGACCGCTCTGGACTGGCCGGAGCCTGTCAGGCCCTCGAGGACCAGGCTCGGGACGACCACCGTCACGGCCAGCAGGAGCGCGGGAAGCTGCCGAATCGGGAGCAGCGCGCAGATGACCAAGCCGGTCGCTGCCGCCGCGAGCAAAAGCGCGTAGCTCGGCCTGAGACCCACGGCGAGCCCACAGGGGATCGCACACATGACGATCAGGGCCAAGCCGAGGCGGTCGCGGACGGTATTGAGACGGGGCGTCACGATGCCCCCGCCAGCTCTGCATAGGCGAGCTCGATCTTGGACACGACATCCTCGAGCGAGTACGCATGCGCGGTCGCCACCGCCGCCCGCCCGAGCTCGTCGCGCAGCTGATCGTCGCGCAAGAGCCGCAGCAATGATCGCGAGAGCTCGGCAGGAGCGCGTGGTGTTACCAGCAGCGCGTTGCGCTCCTGCTCGAGCAGCCCCTCGACCGCCGGGATGCGCGTGGCCACCGTGGGCACCCCACAGGCCATGGCCTCCAAGAGCGCATTTGACATGCCGTCAGCGTGCGGCGGATAGGCGAACACGTCCGCCGCGCGCAGGTAGTCGACGACGTCGGATGTCCAAGGGCGAGTCACCAGAGCGGGACCCTCCACCCGCACCGGAAGCGGTTTGTCCTCGTCTCCGCGCGCTCCCACAAGGACAAGGAACCCGTCGGACTCAGCAGCAACCGTCCTCCAGGCTTGCAGCAGGTCGCCCACGCCCTTGTACTCGGCAAAGCGGCCGGCGTAGAGCACGATCGGCCGCCCGGCAGGGAGCCCTAGCTTGCATCGGATCGACTCTCTGGTCTGCTGCTCGACGGGGCTGAAAACCGACAGGTCCAGACCATTGGGAATGCGCAGGACGCGATCTGGCTCTACGCCGACCTCTCGCAACTCTTCGGCAATCTGGCCGGATACCGCCTGCACCCGGTCGGCTTTACGCAGGCCGGTGCGTCGAGTGAGCCAAGCGGATCGATCACCCCGCCGAACCTCACCGCTATCGCCACCGGAGGCCACCTTCACGTACGTCGGCCTGCGGAGGAGCCTTCCGATCAGCACTACCCAATCGGCTTGCCGGCTGGCCAGATGGACGTGCCAGACATCGAACCAACGGCCGCGGACCATCAGCCAGCAACCGAGCACGAGCGCGTACGAAAGCTTGCGGACGGCGCGATGCCGAATTCGTGGCAGTCGCTGGACCTGCACGGCGCCAACCAGGCCTGACCGCGTGCGCGGTGAGCGGGGGCAGACCACGCAAACCCGGTGACCGCGGGCGGCCAACTCCTCGGCCTGTAGTCGAGCTTGGTATTCGGCTCCCCCGGCCAACCCGGGCTCATAGTCGAGCGTGCAGAACAGGATCCGCAACGGTCGGGCGCAACGCCCTGCGCGGGGACCTCGCGCTGCGCCGGCGCGCATCACGTACGAGCGGGTGTGGAGACCTCAGGCCGGCGATCGCTGCTGATATCTGCTGGGGGAAGGTCGTACCTGGCGGTGTCCTTGTGGCTGACCCCTGTGGCCACGTAACCGAGGGGCATGACCGGGGCCGAGGCAAGCAGCCGCCCGAACTCCGCCAGGGTCGGCAGCTGGACGAAGCCCACCCTCGCCACCGCCACGAGCGCGTCGACGTGCTGACTGACGATGAAGGAGTCGTAGAACTTGGTCATCGGGGGCGTGTCGACGAGGATCCAGTCAGTGTCGCCGCGCAGAGCCGCGAACACGGCAGGAAGCGCTGGGCTGCTGAGGAGCCGATCGGGCTGTTCGTGGCGGCGCCCAGCCGGCAGCACCCGCAGTGCCCCGCGCACGGTCGGAGCCGCCGCCGCCGCGCCCAGGTCTACGCCCGCAAGTAGATCTCCGGCTCGCTGGGGTGGCACCTCGCCGAGAGCGAGCTCAGCCAGGCCGGGCCGCTCGCTGACACGGAACAGTCGAGAAAGGCTTGGTTGACGCAAATCCGCGTCGATCACGACGATGGTGCGTCCGGCCTGGGCAAGGGACGCCGCCAGGTTCGCCACAGTCGTCGACTTGCCTTCCTGACCGACGGCACTGGTGAACAGAACGACCTGTTTCGGGCGTTGAAGGCGGGCGAGCTCCAGATTGGCCTGAAGCATCTTGATGGCCTCCGCCTCGACGCTACCGGGATCACTCAGCATCGTCACGCGGGATTCCTGTCGCGGCCGCCAGCGCCTCGCTGGCGCGGGAATGCGGGCGAGCAGGTTCAGACTGAGCACCTCGCCGATCTCGTTGGCGCTGCGCACCCGACGGTCGCGGGCAGCGAGCAGAAACGCTATCCCGGTGCCCAGGAGCAGCCCCAACACCGCCGCGAGCGCGGCGTTGCGCAACGGCTTCGGCGCGGTCTTGGTCGCCGTTTGGGCGGCGCTGGCGAGGAACGAGCTCCTCGGAGCGCCGGCGAGCGCCGCAGCAAGATCATTGCGCAGAGTTAGCAGCTGCTGGAAAGAGGCGCTGTTGGTGAGTGCCGTAGGGTCACCTTGCGCGCTCTGAAGCTCGTTGTTGATCGTCGCCTTGACCCCGGAGAGCTGGCGGGACAGACTCGCCCCGACGAGCCCGGCCTGATAACTCGCGAACGCGCTCGCGTACGCCGTTGACAACCGCTTGGCCAGGCTCGGGGTACCCGCGGTCACAGAGACATCGACCACATCGGCATTGGGTTCCTCGGAGAGCGTTACATTGCCCAGAAGCTGCTCGTCGGTCATGGTGCTCACGTGCGCGCGGCGCAATGCGTCGTGGGCTACCGCGGGCACTTGGGCCAGATCGATCTGCGTCGAGGTGAGGCGCTCGAGCTCGGTGGGGTCGGTGACACTCGGCGTTGACGCGATGTTCGGAAGTCCCGCAAGTGGACTCTGGTTGACCAACAGCTTCGATGTCGCCTGGTATCGCGGCGGCTGTCTGGTCGTCGCCACGTACGCGGCAGCGCCCATGGCCACCGCCACCAACACGATCAGCCACTTGTACCGGGAGAGAGTGCCGAGCTGGTCGTTCAATGGTCGAAGTCCGGTGACGGGCGGTTGGCGGCTCCAGAGGTGACCTTTACTCGATCCTGCCGCTGCCGCAGTGGTACCTGGTCCCTGACACGCGTGCGATAGCCGCCCTCGAGAGGCACCGCGAGCATATCTGCGGCTATCGGTGACCGAGAAGGTGATCTTTCTACCGAGCGGCCTCCCCAATCCTCACCCTAGCGATACCCGGAATTTGACCAGACGGCGCTTCGGAGCGGCGTTAGGTTCAGACCCGGATGGCTGTGCGGATCCTGCACGTCGCGACTCGCCACCGCGTGGGAGGCGCTGAGCGCAACCTCCTCCACACGGTCTCGCACGAGCTCGATCGCGGTTTCGAGGTGCACGTGGCCGTCGGGACCGAGGACCTCCAAGACGACTTCCCAGCTCCAACTCGGGTCCATCCGCTTTGCGACCTGGTCCGCGACGTGTCACCGATCGCCGATCGCCGGGCCCTGAACGCCTTACGGGCGCTGGTCCGCGACCATGAGTTCGAGGTAGTGCAAACCCACCAGTCGAAGGCCGGCGCCCTCGGACGCATGGCCGCTCACCGGTTCGCACGCGTTGTCTTGCACACCGTTCACATGGCCTCGTTCGGGCCCGCGTATGGAGGCGTTCAAAGCCAATTGTTCCTTCGCCTCGAGCGCCGGCTCGCGCGGTTCACCGACAGGTTCATCTTCGTAGGGGCGACGCTTCAAAGCAGGTACGAGGCGGCTCGAGTTGCGACCCCCGAGCGCTCGGCAATCGTCCGCAGCCCGATCACGAACCTCGAGTCGTTGATCGGGCTGCGGGCGAGAGCCGATCAGAGGGATCGCGCCCGTGCCGCCCTCGGCGTGCCTGCGCACCGCCGGGTAGTGCTGATGGTCGGAGCGTTGGACCGGCGCAAGCGCCACGTCCTCGCGGTAACAGCTCTGACGCCCCTGCTCCTGGAAGGAAAGACCCACGTCTTGATCGCAGGGGAAGGGCCGGAGCGAGGCGCGATCGAAGCCCGTGTTCGTGATCTCGGTGTCGAGGACTCTGTGAGGCTCCTTGGGTTCGTGGGCGATGTGACGCCGCTCTATGCCGCCGCGGACGTGTTTGTGCAGACCTCGGCGCTGGAGGGCGTGCCCCAGACCGTAGTCCAGTCGATCGCGGCGGGAGTCCCCGTGATCGCGACCGAGGTGGACGGAGTGACGGAAGCCGCTCCGGGTCCACCGCACGTGGCCATTCTGCCCCCGGACGGACGCGGGCTCCTCGAGGCCACCAGGGCCGCACTGGCCGCGACACACTTCTCGCCGGCCCCCCCGGAGCGCCTGACGGGCTGGCTCCCGGAGACGGTCGACGCACAGCTCGACATGCTGCACGACTGGATCGAGGAGCGCGTCTGCTGGCGGCGGTCGCTCGCGGATACGAGCCCCTCCGCGCGAGCTCCGTCGCCGGCGGTCCCGATCGAGGAGATGGTCGTCCGATGAGCTCATATCTGGTCACTGGTGCGGCCGGCTTCATCGGCTCGCACCTTTGCGTCGAACTGCAACAGCGTGGCAATCGTGTACGAGGCGTCGACGCCTTCACGGACTACTACTCATCCTCGCTAAAGGACGAGAACCTCGCATGGGCGCGGGGTCCCGGTCAGCTCGAGTTCGTGGAGGACGACCTCACGATCGCCGACCTCGACGACCTGCTGGATGGAGTCGACGGCGTCTTTCATCTTGCGGCTCAGCCCGGCGTTCGGGACAGCTGGGGAAACGAATTCGAGATCTACCTCCGCGACAACGTCCTCGCTACTCAGCGGGTCTTCAGGGCCGCCGGGACCCGTGGCATCCGCGTCGTCTACGCCTCCTCCTCCTCGATCTACGGAGACGCGGAGCGCTATCCCACGGACGAGGACGTCGCCCCCCGGCCGATCTCGCCGTACGGCATCACTAAGCTCGGGTGCGAGCACCTGGCTCGATCCTTCGCCCGGGCAGTTGGCCTCGACGCGGTCGGGCTTCGCTACTTCACCGTGTTTGGTCCCCGCCAGCGCCCGGATATGGCCTTTGCGCGCTTGGCCCGCGCAGCGATCTTTGGAGACACCTTCGAGTTGCTCGGCGACGGAAGTCAGACCCGTGACTTCACCTACGTCGCGGACGCGGTCGCTGCCACCATCGGTGCCATGGAGCGGGGACGATCCGGCGTTAACTACAACGTGGGCGGGGGCGCGGAGACGACTCTGAATCGTGTGATCGAGCTGGTGGCGGAATTGTCCGGCACCGCGATCGACGTTCGACGCCGCGATCGCGCGCACGGGGACGTACGTCGGACGGCGAGCGATACCACGCGCATTCGGCGCGACGTCGGATGGAGGCCGAAGACATCCGTGCACGACGGGCTCGAGAACCAGCTGGAGTGGCTTCGCTCCGTGGCTGGGCGCGCGCCGGCGATGTCCTACGTCTAGGGTCGGCAGACAGCGATGTCAGTGTCCACCAGCGCGCATGTCAGTTCAACCCTGCCGATGAGAGTCGATCCTGCACTGCTGCGCTGCCCGACGACGGGTCAGCCGCTCGAGCAGTCAGCCGATGGAGCGCTGGTCTCTGCCGATGGAGCAATGACGTACCCGCTGGTTGGGGGCGTTCCGGTGCTCATCAACGAACGTGCAAGCACGTTCAGGATCGCCGACTACCAACGAGTCAAGGAATACTCACCGACGATCTCCGACACTCCGCGACTCGTTGACGTGGTCGTTCGTCATCTGCCGTCCCTTTCGCTCAACCGCGGATCGCGCGAGAACTTCGAGCTGTTGGACGAGCTCGTGCGCGCCGGAGCCGGCCACGGCGAGCGTCCGCGAGTACTGATCGTGGGCGCCGGCAGCGGCGGGGTCGGCAGTGAGGCGCTATTCGAAGATCCAGGTCTGGAGTGCGTGGAAACCGACGTGGCGCTGGGTCCGCGGACGCGGGTCGTTTGCGACGCGCACGACCTTCCGTTCGTCGACGGGGCATTTGACGCGGCGGTGTGTCAAGCGGTGCTCGAGCACGTGCTCGATCCCGCTAGGGTGGTGAAGGAGATCCATCGGGTGCTGGCCCCCGGGGGGCTGGTCTATTCAGAGGTCCCGTTCATGCAACAGGTGCATGGCGGGGCGTACGATGTGACCCGCTTCAGTCTGCTCGGGCACCGTAGGCTCTACCGGTTCTTCGACGAGATCCGGAGCGGCGTGCAGGGTGGTCCGGGAATGGCCCTGGGATGGTCGCTGTGGTACTTCATGCGGACGTTGGCTAACACGCGCCGGGGTCGCGGGATCGCCTTTGTCCTTGCCCGCATCGCGTTTTGGTGGCTAAAGCATCTGGACCGCTGGTTGGATGGCGTGCCGGCTGCGGTGGACGCCGCTTCGGGTACGTTCTTCCTTGGTCGCCGCCGGGAGGAAGCGGTCAGTGACGAATCGATCCTCTCGTCCTATCGCGGCGCCGGATCATGCCGACCACACTGAGGGAGAACCTCGACCGCCGCACCGTCGAGGACTTCGGGGCGCAATGGTCGGCGTTTGACCAGACGAGGCTCTCCGAACAGGAGCTCGAGCTGCAGTTCCAGGGCTACTTCGGCATCTTTCCCTGGTCGACTCTGCCGGCGGGAGCGGTCGGGTTCGACGCCGGCTGCGGCAGCGGGCGCTGGGCCAAGTGCGTGGCCCCTAGAGTCGGTCGCCTGCATTGTGTCGACGCGAGCGCGGAAGCTATCGAGGTCGCGCAACGCAATCTGGCCGGCAGAGCGAACTGCATCCTGCACGTGGCGAGCATCGACTCGCTCCCGCTCGATGACGAATCGATGGACTTCGGCTACAGCCTGGGAGTCCTGCACCACGTGCCCGTTCCTGGGGAGGGGCTCCGCCGTTGCGTTGAGAAGCTCAAACCGAATGCGCCGTTCCTGGTCTATCTCTATTACGCGCTCGACAACCGACCTCTGTGGTTCCGCGGCCTCTGGCGAGGGGCCGACGCAATGCGACGCTTGGTGTGCCGGCTGCCTTTACCAGCCAAGCTCGTCACGACGACGCTGATTGCGACCGTCATCTACCTGCCGCTAGCCCGCACCGCGCTGCTCCTCGAGAGGCTGGGCCGGCCGTGCGAGCAACTTCCACTCGCGCCTTACCGCCACCGGAGCTTTTACTCGATGCGCACCGACGCACTGGACCGGTTCGGAACCCGGCTCGAGCACAGGTTCCGGCGAACGGACATCGCCGATATGATGGCGCGCGCAGGCTTGGGCGAGGTGGTCTTCTCCGACTGCGCGCCGTACTGGTGCGCGGTCGGCCGGCGCATGAGCGATTAGGCCGGCGCTCGCCGAGCGAGTAGGTACTCGTTGTTGGCACCAGGCGGCGCGATCACGATGTTGCGCACCTCAAAGCCGCGCTCGGCCGCGAAGGCTCGCACGCCAGCCGGCGTCGCGAACTCGCACGGAAGTCCCCCTAGCCAATCCTCGACATCGCGCCACAAGCTCATGCCGCGAGAGTGCCGCCCGTACTGGGCAACGTATCCCCATGGCGTCGTTCTTGCTACCCAACTCTGCCGTGCCACCAGCGCGGCGGAATAAAGGCCGCACAACACCGGGCGAAGCGCAGCAGGAAGAACGTTGTAGCAACGTTTGAGGGCCATGTGCGCTCTCACCCGCCCGGGCGCTCGGTACAGGGCGAGGCATAGCATTCCGCCTGGTCCGACGAGCCGCATGGTGTTGGCGATCGCATCCCACATGGCCCCGGTATGATGCAGGACCCCCCAGCTGTAGACGACGTCCGCCGGCTCGATCCCCGAAACGAACTCTGGGTCGAGCAGCGAGCCCTGCCGGATCTCCCAGTTGCCCCTGCCGGCGGCACGCTCGCGCAGTCGAAGAGCGCACTCGATCGACCCGGGATCGATATCGATCGAGGTTACCTGCGCGGCGCCGAGCGTGAATGCGCAGAGCGAGAAGACGCCGCTGCCGGAGCCGGCGTCGATGAACGTCAACCCACTCAGGTCGGACAAGCGCAGACTCTCGATCAGCGACCGGCGCGCTTGACCAACTCGCGCGTGGTTGAGACGTCTGAGGTACTTCCTCCAGTTACGTCCAAACGAGAACGTGATGAGCTCGCCCGAGGTCAGCTCGGCTTCTACGTTGTGAAAGTCGAAGATGGTCGTGTCGCTCGATTGCATCCAGGCCCTTGCCCCCAAAATTGATCAACTACGAATCGCCGCTTCGTCGGCGGCGGCGATCCCGGCCGTGGTGCGGTCCCCGAGCCGCCGATCGATGCGTTGCGAACCGGCACACGTGAGCATCATCCGGTACTCGGTCTCAATCCGGTCGACGATCCTGCCGAGGGCGTAGCGACCCACAGACACGCGGGCATTGGCCGCCAGGCGACCGCACAGATCCGCATCGGCAACGACACGGTCCAGTGCGGCGGCGAGCGCACTGGGGTTCCTCACTGCAACCAGGAGAGCATCCCGTCCGACGGTGAGGAATCCACTCGTTCCGCCGTGCTCGGTCGCGACAAGGGCACAGCCGCAAGCCATTGCCTCGAGCACGGCGTTGGACATCCCGTCGGCGTGTGATGGGTACACAAAAACATCGGCCGCTTGAAGATACGGAAGGACCGAATCGACCCAATCGCGCACCAGCACGCCCGGTGGAGCATCCAGCGGCTGAGCATCCGTGGCGCCCACCAGCACCAGACAAGCGCTCTCGTGCCGCAGCCGGCGCCACGCAGCAAAGAGGTCATGGATTCCCTTGTAGTCAACAAGACGCCCAACGAACAGTACGATGACACCGCGTTCGGGGAGCTCGAGCTGGTCGCGCAGCCGTCGCTGAGCCTCTGCCGAGAGGGGGACGAACTCCTCCAGGTCGATCGCATTCGGGATCTTCACCATACGTTCGGGGGGCACGCCAATGGAAGTGAGCTCCCTCGCGATCTCGTCTGACAATACCTGCACACGTTCGGCATGGCGAAGGCCGTACCAACGCGTCAGCTTGCCCATCGACCTGAACCGCTGCACCTCGCCGACCGGACCGCCGCAGGCGACCTTGACATACACCGGCTGTTTACGCAGGCGAGCGGCGGCAACCGCGATGTCGGCCTGCAGGTTCGCGAGGTGTACGTGCGTGAGGTCGTATTCGCCGTTATGGACGACGAGCCAGGCGAGCAAGCGGGCCAGATACGAGATTCGAAACAGGTGCCGGCGATTGATGCGGCGCAGGCGAACCACTCGGACACCATTGATTTGCTCGGACCTGAGCCCGTTGGTGCGCCCGCAGACTACCGTCACCCGGTGACCGCGCCGCACCAGCTCTTCTGCTTGAAGGCGCGCCTGGCGCTCCGCACCACCGGTAACCGCGGGATAGTAGGAAAGCGTGCAGAACAGGACGTTCATGATTTGCAGGTGACACGCGACGAGCGATAGCCGCGAGACACACTAGGCCGACGGCATCCTACTTCGTGGCCTGGAGCCCGATTGGCAGATTCGTACCTACGCGGAGTGCCCCGCTCGCGGTCGCAAGCCCGAGAAGGACCGAACCCGGTACGAACGTCAGCGATCGAGATGAACATACCTGCCGCGTCCGGGGGCAAAAAAGTGCCATCGGGAGGCGTAGGGCGCGGACGCAATCTCCCGCGCGCCGTCAAAGCTCCAGGAATAGCGTTCGCGTGCACTTCCGCGACCGGCGGCGCATGTATGGCAGCGGGAGTAACGTATGTTTGGCTTCAGAACCAGTCATCAACGTGCTCAGCCCTCTGCTTAGAAGGCCCGGGGAGCAAGGGGTTGCCGAGGCCGGGGGTCGGGTCGATTCAGCTGGGCTCGACGCCGGTCAGCGCGAAGGCCTGCTCGAGGCAGCGCAGATCGTCGAAGGGATGGGCCCGGAGGCCGGGCTTCGCCGCGATGCGGTGTTTCGCCGCGCGCTGGCGACCGCCGATTGCGCGGCGCTGGTGGTCGCCCTACTGACAGTCGTCGCGCTCTTCCCGTCGCTCGAGTTACGTCCCACCGCAGTGGTCTTGGTGCCCTTGGAGGTGCTGTGCGCGAAGTTGTTGGGTCTCTATGATCGCGACGAGACGCTTCTGCGCAAGACCACGCTCGAGGAGATGCCGAAGCTGTTTCAGCTGGCCACGCTCTCCTCGCTGGTGATCTGGCTCGCCCATGATCTGGTGATCGCCGGCGCCTTCGGCCGGATGCAAGCGCTCGGGCTATGGGCTGCTCTGACGCTCACGCTGCCGATCACCCGTGTGGCAGCGCGAGCGCTCAGCCTGCGCTGGGCGCCTATCGAGCGCTGTCTTGTGATCGGTGATTCTCCCACGGCGCGTGCGCTTCGTAAGCGCCTGTCCGCGGGCAGCGGCGTGAAGGCCGAGGTGGTCGGTCACCTCGACCTGGAGCACGAGGACCTCTCGAGTCAGGACGACCTGGCGCGGGCTCTGTTCCGGATCACCCAACAGGTCCGAGAGCTCGACGCCCACCGGGTGATCGTGGCCCCGCGAAGCGCTGACGGCGCGGATGTGGTTGACGTTGTGCGGACGCTGAGGAGTACCGGGACGCGGGTCAGCTTCGTGCCTCGAGTGCTGGAAATCCTCGGGACTACGGTGGAATTCGACGATGTCCACGGGATGACGCTCATGGGGATGAAACGCTTTCGCTTGTCGAGATCCTCGGCGAGACTCAAGCGAGGCTTCGACCTTCTGATCTCCTCGGCCCTGCTGCTCGTCTTCGCGCCCTTGATGGCAGTGATTGCCGTGGCCATCAAGTTGGAGTCCCGAGGCCCGATCGTGTTCCGGCAAGTCCGCGTCGGCCGGCACGGCGCCCCGTTCGACATGCTCAAGTTCCGAACCATGGTCTCGAATGCGGAGGCACTAAAGCCAGGCTTGGTGGAGCTGAACGAGGCGGAGCCGGGATTGTTCAAGATCTCCAAGGATCCGCGAGTCACCCGGATAGGAAGGATGCTGCGACGGACCTCCCTAGATGAACTTCCCCAACTCGTCAACGTTCTGCGCGGCGAGATGAGCCTGGTCGGGCCCCGGCCGCTAGTGGGCGAGGAAGACGAGCAGATCCTAGGCTGGAGTCGGCGGCGGTTGGACCTGACGCCCGGTATGACTGGCCACTGGCAGATCCTGAGGTCCTCACGCGTCCCGCTGCCACAGATGGTGGCGATTGACTGTATGTACGTCGCGACGTGGTCGCTCTGGACCGACGTGAAGATCCTCCTGAGGACCATCCCTCATGTTGTCGGATTGCGCGGAATGTGAAGCCGGTGGGCCCCCGGCGGTCCTACCGGGGCGAGGGACCTGCGGTGGGTCACGCGGGCGTTGCCATGCGGCACATGCGCTCCGCCGCCGCGAGCACCTCGGACCGCGTATGGACATCCAGCTTGCGCATGATGTTCTTCATGTGCGTGTAGACGGTGTCCTGAGCGAGGTGGAGCTGGGCAGCGACGTCGGCGCTCGAGGCGCCGGCGGCGAGGAGATCCAAGACCTCCCATTCCCGGGTCGTGAGCACGCTGCGGATCGGCCGCATGCCCCGCCCCGACTCCGGCACCAGGCGCATCGACTCGATCAACCGCATGGTCAGCGTTCTCGGGATCGCAGCCTCGCCTCGGACCACCGCGTGAAGGGCGCCAACCAACGCATCAACGCTGGTCTCCTTCGACAGGACACCACTCGCACCTGCTCGCAGCGCCGTCAGCTGGAGCTCTTCATCCTGTGCGACACTGAACAAAACCACCCGGACGCTCGGCGCCTTCTCGGTAATACGTCGAGTTACCTCGATGCCGGGCACCCGGCGCAAGAGGGCTTCGGTCAGCAGGATATCCGGCTTGTAGTGAAGCGCGAGCTCGACCGCCTCCACGCCGTCGGACGCCTCCGCGGCAACGACGAAGCCGACGCCGTTCTGCAAGACGTCGCGTACTCCCCGCCGAGCCAGCGGATCCCCGTCGGCGATCACGATGCGTGATCTAGGTTGGCCGCCGTGACAACTATCGCGAACACGGCCATTAGCGGTTTCGTGCTTCGTCTGTACGCCTGCGCTCATAAGCGATCCCCTAAGGCGAAAGGTTCAAAATCAACATGGATGCCGCCTAGCACTTCGGCAGCACAAGCCGCCCACCACGGACGCGGCGACTCTATCAGCAAGTGCCGGATTTATGTGTCTCCGATGTAACCCTCCTCTTTGGGTACTTAACTACCTAATTCCTACAAAACCTGGTTACAAAGCTGACGGTGGGACGAACTATCACACGCCTCGAAAACGCAGATCACGGTCGATCGTTATCTGAACAGAGCAATTCGCACAGCCTTACCCCTGTCATCGCTATGAGAACTAACACCAAGAAGACACCAGCTGGCGCGGACGTAAGAGAACGCTCACGCGTTCTGCTTGTCAACGCCGATCCCGGGGTGCGCCGTTTGGTCAGCCGCGCGCTGCGCGAGTCTGGGAGTTTTGCGGTGATCGGCGAGGCAGCGAGCCCAGACGAGGCGGTGCTGATGAGCTCCGCGTCTCAACCCGATCTCGTCCTCCTGAACGTTTCGAGCGAAGGCTCCGCGGTCGCCACGATCGCGCGTACGATTCTGCGAAACGCCCCGGCGGCGAGGATCGTTGTCCTGGCTGCTAAAGAGAGCGAGCAACTCGCCCTAGAGGTGCTGCGGGCGGGAGCGGCCGGATTCTTGGGCGAAGAGCTCGATCTGCCCGCGCTCGTGCGCACGCTGCAAGGCGTGGTGGCGGGCGAGGCCGCGATCTCGCGACGCTTCGGCACGTGGCTGCTCGATCGCGCGCGCGAGCAGCCCGAGCGCCGGGCCGGGATGCGCCCGGTGAAGAGCCGGCTGACCACCCGGGAGTGGGAGGTACTCGACCTGGTATCGGCCGGCATCTCCAAGGCCGCGATCGCTCGCGACCTGAGCGTGACGCTGGGAACCGTCCGCAGCCACCTGCGCAGTCTGACTCGCAAGCTGGCGATTGATGCTCCCGAGTTGGCCGATCGCGAACGGTGGCACCCGGGGCAGGAGGGCGCTGCGACCAACTGAACGGCACCACGGCGTACCCTTCGGCGCCGTGCCGAACACGGTCGTCATGAAGTTCGGCGGCACCTCGGTCGCCGACGCCGAACGAATCAAGCGCGCCGCCCGGCGGATCGTGGGCCAGCGCGAGGCCGGCAACCGCGTGGTCGCGGTGCTGTCCGCGCGCGGCAAGACCACCGACGAGCTGATCGCGATGGCCGAGGAGGTCTCGCCCACCCCGGATCGGCGCGAGATGGACATGCTGCTCTCGACCGGGGAGCGGATCTCGTGCGCGCTGTGCGCGATGGCGATCAACGACCTGGGCCACCGGGCGATGTCGCTCACCGGCTCCCAGGCCGGGATCGTCACGGACACCTCCCATACGAAGGCACGGATCCTCGACGTCCGAGCCGACCGGATCCGGGACGCGCTGAACGAAGACCGGATCGTGCTCGTGGCCGGCTTTCAGGGGGTGTCGACGAGCCGCGACGTGACCACGCTGGGGCGCGGCGGATCGGATACCACCGCGGTGGCCCTCGCCGCGGCCATGAACGCCGAGGTGTGCGAGATCTACAGCGACGTCGCCGGCGTGTTCACCGCCGATCCCCGGCTCGTTCCTGACGCTCGGCGGCTCCCAGTGGTGAGCTTCGAGGAGATGCTCGAGATGGCGGCCTCCGGGGCCAAGGTGCTGCAGCTGCGAGCGGTCGAGTACGCGCGCAATCACGCCGTCCGGATCCACTGCCGCTCCAGCTTCGACTCCGGCCCAGGTACCTTTGTCCTGGGAGAAGACGAAACCATGGAACGACCGCTCGTCACCGCCGTCACCCACTCCACCGACGAGGCCCGAATCACGCTGCTGGGCGTGCCCAACAGGCCCGGGGCGGCCGCAGCCATCTTCGGCGCACTCGGGCAAGCCGGCTGCAACGTCGACACGATCATCCAGAACGAGCCGCTCGAGGCGGGACGCGACGCCGAGGTGTCCTTCACGATCCTGAAGGACGACCTCTCCGACGCTGAGAGTGCGCTCGCGCCGGTTGTCCGTGACCTGGGCGTCACCCGGATCGACACCGATCGGGAGATCGGCAAGGTGTCGCTCGTCGGCGCCGGCATGCGCTCCCACCCCGGGGTCGCCGCCCGGGTGTTCGAGACGCTCGCCGGCGAGGGGATCAACATCGAGATGATCTCCACCTCGCCGATCAAGATCTCGTGCGTGATCCGCTCGGAGGCGGTCCCGCAGGCCGTGCGGGCCCTGCACAGCGCGTTCGAGCTCGGCGAAGGCGGCGTCGAACCCGAAGGAGGCCCCAGGTGAGCAATCCGGATCCCCGCGTCGCGGTCGTGGGCGCCACCGGCGTGGTCGGCGGCACGATGCTGACACTGCTCAAAGAGCGCCGCTTCCCCGCCCGTGAGATCGTTCCCTTCGCCTCGCGCCGCTCGGCGGGGCGCCAGCTCGACGGCTACGGCCCCGTCCGGCCCCTCACCGACGGCGCCGACATCGAGGGCTTCGACATCGCCCTGTTCTCGGCCGGCGCGGGCGTCTCGCGCGAGTGGGCCCCGCGGTTTGTGCAAAGCGGCGCCACCGTGATCGATAACTCCTCCGCCTTCCGCCGCGACCCCGAGGTCCCGCTGGTCATCTCCGAGATCAACCCCCACGCCCTCAAGGACCACCGCGGGCTCATCTCCAATCCCAACTGCTCGACGATGGCGATGGTCATGGCGCTGGGTCCGATCCACCGCGAGGCGGGGATCGAGCGGCTGGTGGCGGCCACCTATCAGTCGGTCTCCGGCACCGGCCGCAAGGCGGTCGACGAACTCGAGGCCCAGGCCCACGCGTCCCTGCACGGGATGGACATGCCGGCGCCCGAGGTGTACCCGGAGCCGATCGCGTTCAACGTGATCGGCGCCGCCGGCTCGTTCGCGGACGGCGACGACCACACCGACGAAGAGCGCAAGATGATGTTCGAGACGCGCAAGATCCTCGAGGACGAGGACATCGGCGTCGCCGTGACCTGCGTGCGCGTGCCGGTGCGGGTGAGCCACTCGATCGCGGTCAACATCCAGACGCGCGAGCCCATCACAGCCGGGCGCGCGCACCAGCTGCTGAACGCCGCCCCCGGAGTGATCGTCGAAGACGTGCCGACACCGCTCAGAGCCGCCGGCCGGGACGAGGTCTTCGTTGGCCGGATCCGGCGCGACGAGTCCCACCCGCGCGGGCTCAGCCTGTTCGTCGTCGGCGACAACCTCCGCAAGGGAGCCGCCACCAACGCGGTACAGATCGCCGAGCTCCTCACGAGCCCGGCGCCGGCGGACGTGATCCCTGAACCCGCTCGCAGTGCCTGACGAGCTCTACGAGCTCATGCGCTGCACGCCCTCGACGCGGCGCTTCACCGACCAGCCGGTACCCCGGGAGGTGATCGAGCGGGTGCTCGACAACGCGCGGTTCGCCCCCAGCGGCGGCAACCGCCAGGGCTGGCGTGTGGTCGTGATCACCGATCCCGACACCCGGCGGCGGCTCCGCGAGCTCTACGCGGAGCCGTGGCGCGTGTACACGGAACAGACGGGCTTCCGGGCGATCATCGACAACCCCGAGAGCGAGCAGGCCGCGGGCATCGCTCCCGGGCGCCTGCGCATGCTAAAAGCCGCCGACCAGTACGCCCACACGTTCGACCAGGTGCCCGTCCACCTGCTGATCTGCGTTGAGCTCGCGGCCCTGGCCATCGTCGACCGCGCCCTGAACCGGCCGAGCATCGTCGGTGGCGCGTCGATCTACCCGTTCGTGCAGAACATCCTCCTGGGCCTCCGCGCCGAGGGCCTCGGGGCGGCGTTCACCACGCTGCTGGCGCCGGCCGAGGAGCAGGTACGCGAGCTGATCGGGATGCCCGACGGGGTCGCGCTCGCCGGCCACATCGCCACTGGGTACCGCGCCGATCCGTGGCCCAAAAAGCTCTCGCGCCATCCGGTGTCCGAGTTCGCGTTCGCCGAACGATACGGCGAGCCCTGGTAACTAAAGAGCACGCGCGCGCTGGGGACCCCAGTCGCAAGCGCCGGAACACCCGCCACGGTGGCAAACAGGGCGCCGCTCTGCGGCGCCCCTGACACAATCTCCAGGCTGCGACAAAACTCCTCGGTTAGCGAATCGCGCCACGTGGGTATACACGCGCGTAGCTTTCCATCGGGCGGACGCCAGGGGTATAGACGAGGGCGAGGCAGGCCGGGCCTCGCCCTCGTCGTTCAAGGGTCCTTGCGCGGGGGGACCGACTCCTTCAGCCGCCGGCGCGCCGCCTCGAGCCGGCGCTGGGCCTCGTTCTCGGCCTGCGGCGCAGCCCGCGGGGCCGGATCGGCACCTCGCCGCGTAAAAACGGACCTCAACCGGCGCAGCCGCGGTCTCACGCCGCCGCGCCGGCCACCACCGCGGTCGACCAGTCGATCACCGATGTCGGCCGGACGATGTGCTTGTTCATCGCGAGCTCCTTGGGCGAGAGGCCGAGCGCCAGCCCGAGCAGCTGCGGGAGGTGCAGGACCGGCAGCCCGAGGTCGCGGCCCACGACCTTCGCCGCCGCCGGCTGCTGCATGTCGAGGTTCAGGTGGCACAGCGGGCAGGGCACCACCAGGCAGTCGGCGTGCGCGTCGAGCGCGTCGCCGAGGTGGCGGCCGGCCTGGGCGAGCGAAGCCGTCTTGTTCATCGTGATGATCGGAAAGCCGCAGCACTTGTAGACGCCGGCATAGTCGACCACGGTGCCGCCGAGCGCCTCGATCACCCGGTGCAGGTAACGGTCGCGGGGGTGCTCCTCGTCGATCCCGAGCCTGTTCACCGGGCGCACGATGTAACAGCCGTAGAACGGTCCCACGCGCAAGTCCGTCAGGGGACGCGTCACTCGAGCCTTCAAAGCGTCGAGCCCGATCTCCTCGACCAGCAGCCACAGGAGGTTCTTGTTCGTGAATGGGCGGGCGGGATCTTTTTGATAGCGGAGACCTTCCTCCGACAAATTCCCGTTGATCTGCTCGCGGTACTCGCTGTTGGCGTCCAGCCGCTCCTGGCACTCGCTCTGGGCGCCCTGACAGGTCGAGCAGATGTTCATCATCAGCGCGCCGTCGGTCCGCTGCGCGAGCGCGAACGTGCGCGCGTTCAGGGTGTCCGCCAGCTCCTGGTTGTGCTCGGCGATCACGCCGGCGCCGCAGCACGACGCCCGGTCGAGCTCGATCAGCTCGAGGTCGAGCAGGGGCGCGACCTTGGCCATCGCTCCGTGCAGCTCGGGCGTGAACCCGCGGCTCACGCACCCGGGCCAGTAGGCGACTTTCATGGATTAACCCTCCGGTTTTGGCATCGAGGTCTCCTCGGGCGGCTGGCGCCCGGCGACACCCTGCTCCTCAATGCTCTCCGGCTCGTCCTCGTACCCCGTCACGTACAGGTTCAGCTCGTTGCGCCGCTCCCGCCCCTCGATCGCGTCGAAGATCTGCTTGACCTCCTTGGGGGCCTTGTGGGGGTGGCCCAGCGCCGTCCTCGGCGTCATCTTCCGGCGCGTCAGGGCCTTGGCCGCCACCGGCAGCGAGCTGATCAGCTCTGGCACTGCGTTCGGGTGGAACTTGCCCCCGTAGGAGTCCGGCAGCAGATCGGCCTCGTTCAAGAGCCCGTTGCGGCGGATGTTCTTGACGAAAGCGTGCTCGTGTCGATAGCCGTTGTTGCGGTCCTTGATGTTCTCGTCGGACCCGGCGACCCGGCGCAGCCGCATGATCTGGCTCATCGGATCGACGCCCTTGGGGCAGGCGTCGATGCAGTTGAAGCAGTGCGTGCAGTCATAGATCCCGTGCTCGTCCTCCGAGAGGTCCTTCAACCGCTCGTAGCGGTCTGCGTCGCGCGGGTCGCCGACGAATCGATAGGCCTTCGCCAGGGCGGCCGGCCCCACGAACAGCGGGTCGATCTCCATCGACAGGCAATCGGACACGCATGCGCCGCACTGGATGCACGCCATCGTCTGCGTGACGTCGACCATGTTTTCGTGGGGGACGATGTACTCGCGATCGGGGACGGGCTCCTTGTTGATGAGCCACGGCGTGACGCGCTGGATCTTTTTCCAGTGCACCGCGTCCATGTCGACGATGAGGTCGCGAATCACCGGCATGTTGCCCATCGGCTCGACCGTGATCACGTTGTTCTCGTGGCCGTCCTCGCCCTCGGGCGGGTTCCAGCCGGCTCCGTGCGCCCGCTGCGCCGCCTCGACCAAGTGCGTGTTGCAGGCCAGTCCGGGCTTGCCGTTCATTCGCACCCCGCACGACCCGCAGATGGCCTGCTGGCAGGAGCAGCGGATCCCGATCGAGCCGTCGGTCTCGTCCTTGACCTTGAGGATCGCGTCGAGCACCGACTGGGTCTCCGGCAGCTCGACCGTGTGCTGGTCCCAGTAGGCGGCCTCGCCGGACTGCGGGTCGTACCTGCGGATCCTCAAGGTGTACTCAGCCATACCGAATCAATAGGTCCTTTCCTCGGGCTGCCAGCGGGTGATCGTCACCTCGGAGTAGCTCACGTCCGGCGGGCCGGCGCCGTTGACCGAGATATCGATGTGCTTGAGCCACTGATCGTCGTCGCGCTGGGGGAAGTCGGTGCGGAACTGAGCCCCGCGGGATTCCTTGCGCTCGATCGAGGCCACCACGATCGTCTCCGCGACGTCGAGCATGTACCCGAGCTCGATCGCCGCGATCACGTCCTGGTTGAAGATCGCCCCACGGTCGTCGATCGACGCCTTGGGCTCCTGCTCCTTGAGCCGCATCACGATCTCGTACGCCTTGCCCAGGCCCGCGGCGTCGCGGAACACGGCCACGTACTCGTTCATGGCGTCGCCGAGCTCGTTCTTGATCGCCGCCACACGCGGGCCTCCGGGCTCGCGGTTGACGATCGCCTGGAGCTTGCGGTCGGCGTCGGTCAGCCGCGAAGTGGACGAGGACGGCATCGGCACCTGCCGGGACAGCCCCGCCGCGTGGACACCGGAGCGTCGCCCGAAGACGAGCGTGTCGAGGAGCGAGTTGGCTCCGAGCCGGTTGCCGCCGTGCACCGACACGCACGCGACCTCTCCCGCCGCGTACAGCCCGGGGATCGTGGTCTGGCCGTCGACGTCGGTCTTGACGCCGCCCATGATGTAGTGCTGTCCGGGCCTGATGTGGATCGGCTCGCGGGTGATGTCGACGCCGGCGAAGTCCCGCCCGATGTTGACGATTTCCCTCAGCGCCTCGAGCGTGCGCCGGCGCGGCACCTTCGTGATGTCGAGCGACACGGTTCCATCGGGGAAGCCGCGCCCCTCGTTGATCTCGGTCTGCTCGGCTCGCGAGACCACGTCGCGAGAGGCGAGCTCGAGTTTGTTGGGCGCGTATCGCTCCATGAACCGCTCGCCTTCGGCGTTGAGCAGCCAGGCTCCCTCGCCGCGCGCGCCCTCGGTGATGAGCAGCCCGTTCCCGGCCAGCGTCGTCGGGTGGTACTGGATCATCTCCATGTCCATGAGCTTCGCGCCGATCCGGTAGGCCTGGGCAATCCCGTCGCCGGTGACGATCAGCCCGTTGGTCGTCGGCTTGTAGAGCTGGCCGGCGCCGCCGGAGGCGAGGATGGTCCCCTTGGCATTGAAAACCTCCATAGCGCCGTCGCGCAGGTCGCGACAGATCGCGCCGACGCAGCGGCCCTCCTCGTCCAGCAAGAGGTCGGTGGTAAACCATTCCTCGTAGCGGTCGATGAGCGTCCCGTGCTTCATCAGCTGCTCGTAGAGCACGTGCAGGATCGCGTGCCCCGTGATGTCGGCGACGTAGTAGGTGCGGGCCGCTGAGGCGCCGCCGAACGCGCGCGTGCCGAGATGACCGGTCTCGTTGCGGTGGAAGGTGACCCCGGCGTGCTCGAGCCACAGGATCTCGTCCGGCGCCTCGCGCGTCATGATCTCGATCGCGTCCTGGTCGCCGAGGTAGTCAGAGCCCTTGACGGTGTCGAAGGCGTGCGACTCCCAGGTGTCCTCCGGGTTGAGCGCCGCGTTGATGCCACCCGCCGCGGCGACCGAGTGCGAGCGCACGGGGTGGACCTTGGAGACAATCGCCACGGTGGCCCCCGCCTGGGCGGCGGCGAGGGCGGCGCGCTGGCCCGCCAGTCCGGCTCCGATGATCAGAACGTCGTGTGAAGGCATTTCTAGTTCATTCTATTTAAGGGCGGGCTTATCGCCCGCCCCGTGGGTTGCGCTCCCGGCCGTCCGAGCCGCGGTACCGGGCAGCTGCTACGCGGCCGGGGAGCCGAGCGCCGACTGGAGCGCGCGTCGCACCTGCTCGATCGTGACCACGCCGCGCAGGACTCCCTCGCCGTCGACCGCCATCAGCGCGCCGAAGCGCCCCAGCGGCTCGGAGGACAGGAGCTCGGTCAGCGGCCGGTTCTCGTCCACGCGCCAGCTCGAGGTCTCGGCGGTTTCGAGCACCGACCCCACCGTCAGCCACCCCTCACCGCCGTCGTAGGTCCGCTGGAGGCGCTCCTGGCGCGCGATGCCCATGAAGTGACCGCCCTCGTCGACCACGGGAAACCACGACCATCGGTAGCGCGCGAAGAATTCGTCGAGCGCGCGGCTGACCGGAGTCTGGGCGGGGATCGCCACGGGCTGGCGGTCCATGATGTCGGCGACGCGCACGTCCTCTAGGCGTTGGGTGAGCGCCGTCTGCATGAGCGCGCCCCGCGCGGACTGGCCGAGCAGGAACGCGAGCGCGACGAGCCACAGGCCGGTGAACACCGCCCTGTCCAGCGCCAGCCAGATGCCGACGCCGGCGAGGATCACCGCGAAGGCCTGCCCGAGCTGAGCCGCGGCGCGTGTGCCCCGGACCTTCTCGCCGGTCACGCGCCAGACGATCGCCCGGGCGATCCGCCCCCCGTCGAGCGGGAACGCGGGAACCAGGTTGAACACCAGCAGCAACACGTTCCAGAACAGAAGCCAGCTGAGCGACAGAAGCACGGGCGTGGTCTTGACGGTGCCGTCGAGCTCGATGGCTCCTATGAGGCGGTGCGGGCCCACGATCGCGAGGTCGGTGCCCAGACACACCAGCGCGAACAGGAACGTCGCCAGCGGCCCGGCGGCGGAGATCTTGAAATCCTCGGACGGTATCGCGGCGTCGCGGCTCATCTGCGTTATGCCGCCGAACAGGAACAGGTCGATTCGCTTGACCTCGATCCCCTGGCGCCGCGCCGCGATCGCGTGACCCAATTCGTGGACGATCAGCGATCCGAACAGCACCAGTACTGTGACCACCGTCGTCAGGTAGGCGACGCCGTCCGAGCTGTGCAACGCCTGACGAAACTGTCCCGAGAGCCAGAAGATCATCAGGAACAGGATCACGAACCAGCTGCGATCCACCCCGATCCGAAAACCGAAGAGATCGAACAGCTTGATCGAGGGTTGCCGCCTCAACATGGTGCAATGGTCGCACAGCCGCCGCACCGAATCGAGCGTGCGGTTCGACCGGCTCTGCGGCTCGAATGTAAGACTAGGAGGGAGCCTACGATGAGAAATGAACTGGATCGGCTTCGGAGTCGGATGGCGGAGATCACCGACCTCCGGAACACCGCCCACCTGCTCGAGTGGGACCAGCAGACGATGATGCCGCCGCGCGGCGGCGCCTCGCGGGCCGAGTCCATCGCCACCCTCGAGCGGATCCGTCACGACATGTTCGTCTCCGAGGAGACCGGCCGGCTGCTCGAGGCGGCCGCCGGCGAGCTCGACGGAGCTGATTCTGCCTCCGACGATGCCGCGCTGGTGCGCGTGGTTCGTCGGCGGTGGGACAAAGCGCGGCGTGTCCCGACCGAGCTCGCGGCCGAGATCGCGCGCGCCGGGTCGATCGGACAGGAGGCGTGGGTGAGCGCGCGCGCCGACAACGACTTCGACGCGTTTGCCCCTTACCTGACGCGCAACGTCGAGCTCGCCCGCCGCTACGTCGAGTGCTTCGACACCTTCGATTGTGCCTACGACGTGTTGCTGGACGACTTCGACCCCGGGATGGAAACCGCCGACGTGACACGCCTGTTCGACGAGCTCAAGGCGGCGTTCGTTCCGGTGATCGGGGAGGTGGCGCGGCACGGCGACCGGGTGGATGACAGTTGTCTACATGGCACGTTCCCGGTCGACCGCCAGCGGCAGCTGGTCTTCGAGGTCGTAGAGCGGATGGGCTTCGATCGCGCCGGATGGCGCATCGATGACGCCGTTCACCCGTTCGCCACCGGACTCGGCTCGCAGGACGTGCGGATCACGACGCGCTGGGACGAGCACTTCTTCGCCTCATCCCTATTCAGCGCCATGCACGAATGCGGCCACGGGCTGTATGAGGCCGGGATCGATCCGTCGCTACAGCGGAGCCCCCTGGGAAGCGGCGAGTCGCTTTCGGTCCACGAGTCGCAGAGCCGGATGTGGGAGAACATGGTGGGCCGCAGTCGAGCGTTCTCCGGCGTGCTGGCGCCTCGGATAGCCGAGCTGTTCGGCGGGTCGGTGGCAGATCTGGACCCGACGTCGCTGTATCGCGCGGTCAACCGGGTCGAGCCTTCGCACATTCGCGTCGAGGCCGATGAGGCGACGTACGGCCTGCACATCGTGCTGCGGTTTGAGCTCGAGCAGGAGATGATCGAGGGGCGCTTGGCCGTGGCCGAGGTACCCGACGCGTGGGACGCCCGCTTCAAGGAGTACTTCGGCCTCGACGTCCCCGATCCCGCCCACGGCGCGCTCCAGGACGTGCACTGGTCCGCGGGGCTGATCGGCTACTTCCCCACGTACGCGCTCGGAAACCTCATCGCCGGGCAGCTGTGGGAGAAGGCGCACGAGGACATGCCCGACCTCGAGGCGGCGATCGGGGCGGGCGAGCTGAGCGGCCTGCGCGAGTGGCTGCGCGAGAACGTGCATCGCCACGGCGCGAAGTTCTCGACGCCGGAGCTGCTTCAGCGAGTGGTCGGCCGCCCCATCGAGGTGGGGCCGTTCGTGCGGTACCTGAAGGCCAAGCTCAGCGACGTTTACGAGCTCGACCTCGCGTAGTACCTCGCCAACCTGAAAGGACAAATCGACTGACATGTCTCACGAAGTCACGCTGATTCCCGGCGATGGCACCGGGCCCGAGCTCATCGAGGCGACCCGGCGCGTACTCGAGGCCACGGGCGTCGAGTTCCAATGGGACGAACAGCCAGCGGGCGAGGATGTGTACTCGGAGGAGGGAACACCCTTTCCCGACCGCACGCTCGACTCGATCAAGCGGACCAAGGTGGGGATCAAGGGACCCACCACGACCCCCGTAGGCTCGGGCTTCCGCAGCGTCAACGTCCTGCTGCGCAAGGAACTCGACCTGTACTCGTGCATTCGTCCGTGCAAGGCGTACGAGGGTGTACGCACGCGTTACCCCGAGACCGACATCGTCATCGTGCGCGAGAACACCGAGGACCTCTACGCGGGTATCGAGTTCGAGGAAGGCACCGAGGAGGTCGCGAAGTTGCGTGACTTCCTGGCTTCGCTGGGGGCGCGCGTACGAGAGGACGCGGGCATCTCGATCAAGCCGATCTCGCGTTTTGGCTCCGAGAGGATCGTGGAGTCCGCGTTTCAGTACGCGCGCGACAACGGGCGCGGCAAGGTGACAGCCGTGCACAAGGCCAACATCATGAAGTTCTCCGACGGCCTGTTCCTCGAGGTGGCCCGGGAAGTGGCAGAGCGCCACCCCGAGATCGAGTTCGAGGACCGCATCGTGGACAACCTGTGCAACCAGCTCGTCTCGCGCCCGGATGAGTACGACGTGATCGTGCTTCCGAACCTCTACGGCGACATCGTGTCCGACCTGGGCGCGGGCATGATCGGCGGGCTCGGCCTCGCTCCCGGAGCGAACATCGGCACCGCGGCCGCGATGTTCGAGGCCACGCACGGCTCGGCTCCGAAGTACAAGGGACAGAACAAGGTCAACCCCACGGCCCTGATGCTGTCCGGCGTGCTGATGCTTCGCCATCTCGGCGAGCGGGCGGCCGGAGACCGCCTCGAGCGCGCGATCGCCGGTGTGATCCGCAAAGGAGAGAAGGTGACGTATGACCTCAAGCCAACCCGTGATGACCCGACCGCGGTGGGAACCTCACAGTTCGCCGACGCGGTCATCGAGGAGATGAACAAGTGACCGATGCCCCCGTTCGAGTGGCCGTTACCGGCGCCGCCGGTCAGATCGGCTACGCCCTGCTGTTTCGCATCGCCAGCGGCCAGCTGCTCGGTGCTGAGAAGCCCATCGCGCTGTCCCTGCTCGAGATTCCCGATGCGATGAAGGCCGTTGAAGCCGTCGTGATGGAGCTCGACGACTGCGCCTTCGGGCTCTTGGAAAGTGTCGAGATCAGCGACGACGCGGCTCGCGCGTTTGATGGCGCGAACGTTGCTTTGCTGGTCGGCGCCCGCCCCCGCAGCAAGGGCATGGAGCGCAGCGATCTGCTCGAGGCCAACGGCGCGATCTTCAAACCGCAGGGGAGGGCGCTAAACGAGCACGCCGCCTCCGACATACGCGTGCTTGTCGTCGGCAACCCGGCGAACACGAACTGCTTGATCGCGAAGAGCAACGCTCCGGACATCCCGGCGGAACGGTTCACCTCGATGATGCGCCTCGACCACGATAGGGCGCTGGCGCAGCTCGCCAAGAAGACGGGTGCCGCTGTCCGTGAGGTCACCAACATGACGATCTGGGGCAACCACTCACCGACCCAGTACCCGGACATCTTTCACGCCAAAGTGAACGGTAGGAATGCTGCCGAACTGATCGACGATCAGCGCTGGCTCGAGGAAGAGTTCATCCCGACCATCCAGAAGCGCGGCGCGGCAGTGATCGAAGCGCGCGGCGGCTCGAGCGCCGCTTCGGCGGCCAACGCCGCGGTCGAGCATGCGCACGACTGGCTGCTCGGCACCCCGTCAGGTGACTGGGTCTCGATGGGGATCCCCTCTGACGGCTCCTACGGGGTCGAGGAAGGGGTGATCTCAGGCTTCCCGTGCACGTGCTCGAACGGCACCTACGAGATCGTTCAGGGCCTCGACCTGAACGACTTCTCCCGCGCACGCATCGACGGGAGCATCGACGAGCTGAGGCAAGAACGGGAGACAGTCACGCGCCTGGGGCTGATCTAGTCAGACGTTGGGCGCCTGCGGAGAAGTGGGGCGTGGCGGACCCCGCCTCCCGGTCTCCTCGCGCGAGTGCCGGACGTTTCTTCCAGCGATCACCTTGACCGCGCACGGAGACCAGAGGTGGGGTCGCCACGCACTACGACGACGATGCGGGGTGCCAGCCCTGGCCCGCGCGCCTTACCTGTCCGTCCGACACCAATTTTGGCATCACCCGGTACAGGTAATTCGGCTCAATCCCCATCGACTTGGCGATCTCCGGGATCGTGATGCCGGGGCGGCTTCGCACCAGCTCTAGCGCCTGATTAGCGCGCGTGTTACCTCCGCGACGGCCCCGCGGCCGGCCGGGACGACGCCCGGCTCGCCGGCGCGCGGTCGCAGTTGCTCTCGCAGCGGAACCTCGCGGACGGCCCGGCCCGCGCCTCGTGCCGACGAGCGCGGAGCGAGCTGCCTCTAGCCTCGAAACCTCTTCCTTGAGCTGGCGCAACCGCTCATCGATGTCCTTCACAGTGCTGTCGACAAACTCGGCCAACGCACACTCCTTGAGTAGTAAATGAAAGTGGCAGCATAACCATAGCGACAGTCACCGACGTTTTCTTCAACTTTGCTTTCACGTGCCCTCGAGGAGTGCCTTGAGGCGAGCCAGTGATTCGTCGGCTTCGTGCTCAGAAGTGTGTCCGACGATCACCCTCGTGGCGACGTTCCCGAGCCGCCCACCGGGAACCATGAATTCGTTCGTGTACTTGAACACCGTTGGGCCATCGCCGTCCGCCGACAACTCATACAGAATCCGCGCGCGCGAATGCGCCGGTCCTTGGCCCTCCCATTCGGCACGATTGGGAGCGCGGACATCTGTCAGCGTCCACTGGACGCGGAACGAGACGCCGCGGATGTGCAGCACCTGGTTCATGGTCGCGCCTGGTGTCAAAGGCTCCGCCGACACGTCGGCCACGGAACGGTGGATCGTCACCCAATCCTTCAGGCGGCTTGGATCCATCACGGTCTCCCACACCTGCTCGACCGGCGCTCGAATGTCGATCTTGGCATGAACGGTGCTCATCGGCAGGTGAAGACACTAACGGGGCCGTCAGCGCGCGGCCAGCGGCTCGGTCGTCTCCCACTCGGCAAGGGCGTGCTCGATCGCTGCGTCGAGTGAGTGCAAGTGGACGCCGAGGATCTCCGCCGCCCGATTGTCGCGCATCAACAGATCCTCTTCGAGGCTCCCCATCAGCGGCCCGATCAACTCGTACTGCTCGTCCGCGACCAGGGCGGAGATCCGGCTCGCGATCGGAGTGAGCATCAGCCGCTTGAAGCTGATCGTGGGCCGGGCCAGCAGTAGGTGATCGCGGATCATGTCTATCAGTTCCCCGTAGGAGACGGTCTCTGAACCCCCGACGTCGAGAGACTGTCCGCAGACCTCTTCATTGGTCGCCGCGCGCGCGAGCAGCTCGACCACGTCTCTCTCATCGATCGGCGTCGTGCGGCGGACGTGCCAAGCGGGCACTGCGAGCACCGGAAGGCGTTCGACCAGGCGCACCAGGAAACGGAACGGGCGCGACCTTGCTCCGATGATGATCGAGGCGCGGAGCGCCACCGAACACGGCGCGGCCGCGAGCAGGATCTTCTCCACCGCGAGTCGGCTCGCCAGATGGGCGGAGGCGGGTCCACCGGCCGGGAGGAGCCCACCGAGGTAGACGATGCGCCGGACCCCGGCGGCCCGCGCCGCGCGAGCGAAGTTTTCCGCCGCCCTCCGTTCCCGCGTCTGGAATTCGCCGTCCGGGGAGGGCTCCATGGAATGGATCAGGAAGTAGGCGACCTCGATGCCATCGAACGCCGCCTCGAGCCCGGCCCCTGAGACCGCGTCGCCGGTCACCACGGTCACCGCCGCCGCTGCGTTCGGGTTACCCGAGTGCGCCGGCGCGGGCGCCGGCCTTCGACTGAGTCCACGCACGGTGTGCCCATCTCTGGAGAGGCGCGGGATCAAGCGCGAGCCGACGTAGCCGGAGCTGCCGCTGACGAGGACGTTCATGTCGTCATCAAAGCTACGGAAATTGCGGCCGGTGTTCTCCGAGAGTCGAGAATTTCCCGCTGTTTGCAGGGAGATGCACGCGATGTGAAGTTCTTGCGTTTTCCGGAAATCGTCGTTGCAGGAGGGGGGCGAAGTTCGCTTTGATGACGCGGTCGTTCAGTTGATATCCAAGACTGAGTGGGGCGAGGTCGCACATGGCGGACGGTCGCAGTGGGTCACCAAGAGTGAGTTGCGAGAGTTGCTTCTTTCATCAGAACCTGCTGTGTGCGGTGTCCAACGCCGAGCCTTGTGCGACGTACAGACCGAATCACCCGGAGGGCCTGCGGCCGCCGAAGCAGCTGCGCTTCGTCTTCCGCCACGAGCGTCGTCAACAAGTGGCGTGGGCGTTCCCATCGGCGGCCGAGCAGGTCGTTCTACACGCTTAGGTCGACGGCATGGTCGGGCCATTGCGAGCCGGTGCTCGCTCCCCGGCCGGGTCCTATATCGTCATGAGCATGTACTGGCCGTTGATCGGCGGATTAATCGCCTTCGTTCTGATCCTCGTGCTCATCGGCTGGTGGGTGGATCCCTCGCGCCGAAGCGACACGAACGGACATTGACCGGCGCCACGACGGCGGTTACCCCCGAGCAGGTCGTGCCCCAGGTTCAGACCCGCCGCTTGCTGCTGCGCTGTTTTCGCGCCGATGACCTCGACGCGCACGCCGCCATGGACGCCGATCCCGAGGTGATGCGGTACATGGGCGGCATCGTCGACCGCGAAGAGAGCTGGCGACGCATGGCCGCGCACGTCGGGCACTGGGTCCTGAACGGCTACGGCACGTGGGCCGTGGAGCGCAAGGCTGACGGCGTCCTGGTCGGTCGTATCGGGCTATGGAAGCCGGAGGGTTGGCCGGGCGTCGAGGTCGGGTGGAAGCTGGTGCGGCACGCGTGGGGCAACGGCTACGCCACCGAGGCCGCGCGGGCGTCGATCGAGTGGGGCTGGGAGATGCTCGACGTACCCGCGCTCATCTCTCTGATTCACCCTCAGAACGACGCCTCGATGCGGGTGGCGGAGCGACTGGGCATGCACCGCGCGAGACATCACACGATCAACGGTCAGCGGGCCATCGTGTTCGAGCTCGCCCGCCCGTAGCCGTCGCGGGCTCTACCTCTGGATCGACGGAGCGCGTTGCTCCTGGCTTCGCCGCGCGATCCAACCCACGCCGGCGGTGTCCGTCAGACCGTGCACGATGATCGAACAGAACACGGTCAGGGCCGCGATGTTGAAGATCCGCTCGCCAGAAGCGATGCCCTCGCCCAGCACCAGCACCGAGTAGGTCATGGTGGCGACACCCTTGGGCCCGAACCACGCCATGAAGCCTTTGGCGGCGTTGCTCGTGCCGGTGCCGATGAGGGCCGCGAACACGGCGATCGGCCGGGCAACCAGCAGGGTCACCACGACGATTCCCACGGCCGCCCAGCCGTCGCCGAACAGTCCGTCCAGAGTCAGCAGCGACCCGAACACCAGGAACACGCCGAGCTTCAGTAGCTCCACGAGGTCCGCTGACTGGTGGGCGAAGCAGTGGCCGAGGTCGGGGCGGCGGATTCCGAACGTGATCGCGGCGACATAGACGGCGATCAATCCGTTGCCCTGCGGGATCAGCACGGCCACGCCGTAGGCGCCGAACGCGACTCCGAGGGCATAGAGCGCCTTCTGATGGTTGGGGATGCCGCTGTCCACTCCTTTCTCCGAAGGCATCAGCAGCGCCGCCACGTACCCGACGAGCAGACCGACGCCGACCCCGATGGTCAAGTCCTCGAGCAGGAACTGCCACCAGACCACATGCTGACCGGCGGGCGCGAGCGTCGCCGCCAGCGCCAGCACCGCGGGAAGGGCCAGGCCGTCGTTCAGCCCGGACTCGAGGTTGAGCGAATGCCGGATCAGCCGCGGAACTCGCGCGTCGGTCACCACCGCCGCGGACAACACCGGATCGGTCGGGGAGAGCAGCGCGCCGATGAGGAAGCACTCGGTCCAACTCAAATTGGTGAGCAGCTTCGCCGCGACGGCCACGATGCCGGCGGTCAGCGGCATCGCCAGCACGAGCTTGCGCAGCGGCAAGTGCCAGTGCTCCTGGAGAGCCTCGATGTCCACCTCCAGCCCATCGCGGAACAGGATCACGATCAGTGCGACGGTCGCGAGATCGGTGACGAACGAGTCGCGCGCGTGGAAATGGAGAACGCCGATCGCGCCCTCGCCGAGGAGGAACCCGGCGACCACGAACAGTGCCGTGAGCGACAGGAAGCTTCGGTGCGCGAGACCCGAGACGAGCGCTCCGGCAGCCAGCACCGCGCCGAGCACCAGCAGCGACGTCTCGAAGTGGCCCGCGGTTGCGGGTACGAGCAAATGCAGATCCGCAGGCGCCACGTCAAGCTAGAGTGCCAGACGAGGAAAGGGCTGAGGCGTGCAGATCACCGTTCTGGGTAAGTCACCCTCCTGGCAGGACGCCGACGGGGCGTGCAGCGGCTACCTGCTCCAGGACGGCGAGCGATCGCTGCTGCTCGATTGCGGCAACGGCGTCTTCGCCAAGCTGCGCCGCTTCTACGACTACGTGGACATCGATGCGGTCCTGATCAGCCACCTGCACGCCGACCACTTCCTCGATCTCGTTCCCTTCGCCTACGCGCTGACCTACGCGCCCCGCCAGCAACCAGTTCCGGTGGCCGGATGGCCGGGCACCGATCATCCGGCGCGTCCGCGGCTGTACGCGCCCGCCGGCGCAGCGGACATGTTCCGTCTCCTCGCGGGAGCGTGGGGCCCTGAGGAGCTCATCGAAAAGGCATTCGAGCTGCACGAGTACCACGGTCCCGAGCAGCTGTCGGTCGGTCCCTTCAACGTGCGCTTCTGCCGGGTGCCCCACTACACCCCGACGTACGCGGTCGAGCTTTCCACAAACGGGGGCGGGCGCCTGACGTACAGCGCCGACTGCAGCCCGAACGACGAGCTGGTGCGCTTTGCGCAGGGCACCGATCTTTTGCTGATCGAAGGAACGCTCCCGCGACCCGAGCGCGACGGCGTGCGCGGCCACCTGACCCCGGGGGAGGCGGGCGACCACGGCCGGCGCGCCGGCGCTCGACGGGTCGTGCTCACGCACTTCTCGGACGAGCTGGATCCGGAGTGGGCGCTCGAGGAGGCGCGCGCGGCGTTCGGTGGACTGATTGAGCTCGCCAGGGAAGGAGCGGTCTTCACGGTGTGAGCCGTCGCCGCTCGAGGCCTCCGGCTAACCTCACCGAACATGCCCGAGCGTGACCTGTTCGCCGACTTCGACCGCACGCGGCGGGAGATGGACGAGCTGTTCGGCGACGCCTTCGAGCGCAGCGGCCTGTCGCGCCGGAGGCGGGCGGGGTTCTCGCCTCCGGTGGACGTCGCCTACACCTCCGACCCGCCGCGCGCGATCGTCACCGTCGAGCTCGCCGGCGTCGACATCGAGGGACTCGACCTGGAGATCCAGGGACGCAAGCTGATCCTGGCCGGAGAACGAGGTCCTGCCGAGGAGTTCGATCTCTACCAACAGGTGGAGATCGAGCGGGGGCGCTTTCGGCGCGTGGTTGAGCTCGCCGCCGACGTCCTGGCCGAGCAGGCCAGAGCCAGCTACGACGACGGGATCCTGCGCGTCGAGCTGCCGCTGGCACGGCGCGAGGTCTATCCACGCGCCGTGTCGATAGAGACCGGCGAACAGCGGTGATCGAGGTCGGGGCTCCCAGCCGCGGGCCCAGGGAGGTGGCGGTCACCGGCACGCCGGAGCTCCCGCAGCGGGTGGGCGTGCTGCCGCTGCGCGACACGGTGACGTTCCCCGACATGATGATCCCGCTCAACGTCGGGCAGGAGCGAAGCGTCGAGCTGATCAACGATGTGCTCCGCGGCGATCGGTCGATCGTGATGGTGGCCAACCGGAATCCCGAGCTCGCGAGCCCAGCGCCCGAGGATCTCTATTCGGTCGGGGTGCTCGGCGTGGTCGCGCGCATGATCCGGGTCCCCGACGGCACCCTGCGGGTGCTGATCCAGGGCGGCCAGCGGGTGCGGATCGAGAACTGGACACAGACCGAGCCGTATCTCATGGCGGAGGTGGTCGAGGCGCCCGACGTCGTCACCCAGTCACCGGAGCTGACGGCGCTGATGCGCAACGTCCAGCAGACGTTCACCGACATCGTCGAGCAGGTGCCCTATCTGCCCGAGGAGCTCCAGATCATGGTCGCGAACGTCGACGATCCGAGCGCGCTCTCGCACCTGATCGCGGGGGCGCTGCGGCTCAAGACCGAGGAGAAGCAGGCACTGCTCGAGGAGACCGACGTCGCCTTGCGGCTGCGGCGGCTCTCGGAGTTGCTCGCGCGCGAGCTGGAGGTGGTCGCGATCGGGTCCAAGATCCAGTCCCAGGTCCAGTCAGAGCTCGATAAGGGTCAGCGCGAGTACTTCCTGCGCCAGCAGCTCAAAGCGATCCAGGAGGAGCTCGGCGAGGCGGACGAGGTCCAGGCGGAGATCAACGATCTGCGCGGTCAGCTCGATGCGATCGAGCTCCCCGAGGAGGTTCGCAAGCAGGTCGACCGCGAGCTCGCCCGGCTCGAGCGGCTTCAGCCGGCCATGGCCGAGTACGGCGTCGTGCGCGGATACCTCGAGTGGATCGCGGCGCTGCCCTGGGACGCGTCGACCGAGGACAACCTCGATCTGAAGCACGCCCGCCGGGTCCTGGACGAGGACCACTACGACATCGAGCAGGTGAAGGATCGGATCCTCGAGTTCCTGGCCGTGCGGTCCCTGAACCCGGAGGCGCGCGGCTCGATCCTGTGCTTCGTGGGGCCACCAGGCGTCGGCAAGACCTCGCTGGGGCGCTCGATCGCGCGGGCCCTTGGGCGCAAGTTCGAGCGTCTGTCGGTGGGCGGGGTGCGCGACGAGGCGGAGATCCGCGGGCACCGCCGCACCTACATCGGCGCGATGCCGGGGACGATCATCCGCGCGATCCGCGACGCCGGTGCGAACAACCCGCTGCTGATGATCGACGAGATCGACAAGATGGGGGCCGACTTCCGCGGCGATCCCTCGAGCGCGATGCTCGAGGTCCTAGACCCGGAGCAGAATCACTCCTTCCGCGACCACTACCTGGACCTGCCGTTCGACCTCTCGCACGTCACCTTCGTGACGACCGCGAACACGCTCGACACGATCCCCGGGCCGCTGCGCGATCGGATGGAGGTCATCCAGCTGGCGGGCTACACCGAGGAGGAGAAGCTCGAGATCGCCAAGCGCTACCTGGTCCCGCGGCAGATCGAGCGAAACGGGTTGACCGCCGCCAGAATCGCCTTCACCGATTCCGGCTTGCGGGCGATCATCGCCGGCTACACGCGCGAGGCGGGCGTGCGCCAGCTCGAGCGGGAGATCGGGACCGCGTGCCGCAAGGTCGCGCTCCGCGTCGCCGAGGGTCTGTCCAGCCGCAAGGTCACCGTGACCGAGCCACGGGTGCGCGAGCTGCTGGGCAAGCGCAAGTTCTTCGCCGAGTCGCGCCGGCGAACCTCGCGCCCCGGAGTCGCGACCGGACTCGCCTGGACGCCGGTCGGCGGCGAGGTCCTGTTCGTGGAGGCGACGGCGATGCCCGGCAAGGGACGGCTGACGATCACCGGCCAGGTCGGAGATGTGATGCGCGAGTCCGCCCAGGCCGCGCTGTCGTTCGTGCGAAGCGACGCCGAACAGCTCGCACCCGGCATCGACGAGGACTGGTTCGCGGAGCACGACATCCACATCCACGTCCCCGCGGGCGCGACTCCCAAGGATGGCCCGAGCGCGGGCATCGCGATCGCGACCGCGATCGCGTCGCTGCTGACGGGACGCCCGGTGCGCAGCGACGTGGCGATGACCGGCGAGATCACCCTGACCGGCCAGGTCTTGCCGATCGGAGGGCTAAAGGAGAAAGCGCTCGCGGCCCAGCGCAGCGGCATCCACCGGGTGATCGCGCCGGCGCAGAACGAGCAGGATGTGGACGAGATCCCGGAGCACCTGCGCAAGGACCTCGAGTTCGTGTTCGTCTCGGAGATCGGGGCCGTGCTCGAGGCCGCGCTGGCGCGCCGGCGAGTCCCCGCGCATCGCGTATCCTGACCACCTGACGAGGCCCCACGCACGAGGGAGAGCAATGGCAGCAAAAAGTAAGAAGGCCAAGGCGGTGGCGTTCAACGCCGTGGACTTGGCCAACATGGCCTGGGCGAACCGATACATCGCCCGCGTGATCGAGGACGCCGGGCTGCGGGACAACGTCCGCTCGGCGTACGACGCGAGCAGGAGCGCTTATGGGCGACTGAGCAACGGCAAGGCGCCGACGAAGGCATTGCTCGAGGACAAGAAGCTCCAACGGGACCTGCGTAACGCCGCACAGTCCCTCCGCGACGCGACGGTGGCGCTGACCGCGCCGCCGAAGAAGCAGCGCCGGCGGCGCGGCCTGGCTCGCATGGTGTTCGTCCTCGTGCTCGGCGCCGGGGTGGCTATGGTCGCGAGCGAGAAGCTGCGCTCCAAGGTACTCGACACGCTGTTCGGAGCCGAGGAGGAGTTCGAGTACACGCCGCCGCCACCGCCGGCCACCGGCACCTCGCCGCCAACGACGCCGGTGAGCGCCGCCTGACGGCTCGCTTCGAATCGATCTGACCGTGTCCGGAGGCGCCCCGCGAGGGCGCTTCCGGCGTTTTGGGAGCGCCTCAGATACAGCGTCCCTCGAGCTCGCGTCGTAGAACATCGGGTAGCGATAGGCGTTGTAGCTGCCGGACGAGTCGAAGAAGTCCTCGTTTCCGATCTCGACGCCCAGTAGCTTGAACGGAGCCCAACCCATGCGTCGTATCGCGCTTCTTGCCGGCGCCGCCATCGTGCTCGCGCTACTCGTGATCGCCCAGTTGGTGCTCCCCGGCATCGCCGAGCAGCGGTTGCGGGATCGCCTGGCTCGTTCCGGCGAGGTCCTGAGCGTCAGGGTCAAGGCGTTTCCGGCGATCGAGCTGCTCTGGCATCACGCCGACACCGTCGAGGTCCGGATGGCCAGCTTCCGCTCGGACGCCGGTCACCTCAGCGGGCTGCTGAGCGACGCGGGGAACGTTGGATCGCTCGATGCCTCGGCCTCCGAGGTCGACGCCGGGCTTCTCAGGTTGCGCGAGGCCACGCTGCGCAAGCGAGGCGATCGGCTCACGGGGACCGCGCTCGTCACCGAGTCCGACCTGCGCGCGGCGGTGCCGTTTCTCGACGCGGTGCAGCCGGTCGCGTCTTCCGGCGGCCGGCTCGTCCTGCGCGGGACCGCGACCGTCCTTGGACTGACCGCCAGCGTGGACGCGACCGTATCCGCCCGGGAGGGCCGGCTGCTGGTGGAGCCGGACGTGCCGCTCGGCGGCCTGGCCTCGCTGACCATCTTTGACAACCGACACGTGCAGGTCCAGAGCGTGAGCGCGACCCCGTCCGCGGACGGATTCGTGGCCGTGGCACAGGCCACGGTGCAATAGCTTCCGTGAGACGGACATGGGAACGGTCACCCCCGAGCAGCGCGGTGCTCGCTCCTGGCCCGGATCAGCATGCGAGCCTGGTCCCGAGACCTCCGCGTTGACGCGTCCGCGTCACCGATCTGCCTCGAGCGAGGCCACGCCGGGCACGTTCCCGGCGGCCGTCATCCGGTGCACCCCGTCCGGCTCTCCCTTCAGGTAGCGGTCGAGGAACGCGATCGTGACGCGCTCGACGATACCCAGTTGCGGCTGCTCATCGGTGTACGGGCCGATGTGTGCAGCCCCCAGCAGCTGGAGCAGGTACTTCGGCGCCGGCGCGGCGTCGAAGAACATGCGCGTGTAGTTGGGGGGGTTGATCGTGTCGGCGGTGCCTTGCGTCGCGAGCAGGGGCGGACTTTGAGGTCCGCCCGCCCGCCCAAAGTCGAACCCGCCCACGCCGGGTATCTCCATGCCCGACAAGATCACGGCGGCCCGAACGCGCCGGTCGAGGAAGTAACGGTCGTAGGCGACGGCGAGCGCCGTGTCCCCGCCGTCTGATTGCCCCGAGACCGCGACCCGGCGCGGGTCGAGCAGGCCGTAGAAGACGCTGGCGCGGTCGTGATCGGCATCGATCATCCGCGTGATCACGACGCTCATGTCGCGGGGCTGGTTGATCAGGTCGCTTTCGTCCGGGCCCCCCGGCGCGTTCTCGTTCTCCAGGGGAAAGATCGGTGCGGCCACGACGTAGCCCGCCCGCGCCCAGGCCGCGAGGAGAGCCGCGTAGATCGTCGGGGTGACCGTGAATCCATGCCCGAAGATCACGAGCGGGAACGGCCCGGCCGCCCGGTCGGGCATGGCGTCGGCCACGTCGATCTCCGAAGGCGCACCGACCGCCGGGTAGCGAATCACCGTGACGAGCTTGCGCGGCTGTCGCGGCTGGCCGGCGAACTGGACGGTGCGGCTTGGGTCGACGATCGTGATCACCCGCTCGCCGACCGCGAACGGGGCGCGCGCCACGGGGCGCGACGGGATGCCCACGGGACGCGTCGGCGCGGCTGCCGGCGCGGCGTGGCCGACGAGCACGGCGAGCGCTGCCGCCAAGGCGCGCAGCGGGGCTTCGAGGCTGACGATCAGGCTGCTCAGACGGCGAAGAAGTCGCGGTCGGCCTGTCTCAGAAACCGCTCCGGCGAGAGAACCATCGAGGGCAACATGTTCGCAGGATGCTCCCGCCCGGGCTCCCATCGGGTACCGGTCAAGGAACGCGATCGGGACCCGCTCTGGATCCCGGGCCGGATCGGGGCGCACCGTCGGCGAGCGGGATACCATTCCCGTCGTCTTGTCTTCCCGAGCGAGCTGGGGGATGTCATCGGATGGACGATCTGCGGCCGCCTGAGCCCGGTCCTGCTGTAAGCGATCCGCCGGACGCGGCTGACTCACCACCCGTCTCTGCGCCCCTCACTCGCGGAGCGAGGCGCCGGGACCAGCGGCGCGATCCTGCGACCAGGCGCAGGCGGCGACGCCGGCGCCTCTTGATCGCCGCGCCCTTTCTCGCCGTGCTGACGTGGGCGATTGTTTCGTATTCGGCCTGGATGCTCGAGCCCACAAGCGAGACATGGAGCGTGCGCAGCGTCGAGTGGGTGAGACACAGGGTGCCTTTGGGCAACTGGATGGTCGACGAGATCGAGCACGTCTACTACACCTGGAACGCGCCGAAGAAGGGTGGGCCGCAGCTGCAGGCCCTCCCGGCCGTCGGGGTGAACTTGCCGATACTCAGCCGCCTGCGGGCAGAGGCGCATAGGCGCGCCGCTGCCGCTGCCTTGCCGCCGCGGATCAAGCCGGTCTTCCCGCATCCGCTACCGGGCGAGGGGGTCTGGAAGCCGACCGGCCCACCCGTGAACGGTGGCCCTCCGGTGCTGGTGACGACCTTCCGCACCGAGCTCGACTATCCGCGCATCGTCGCCTACGTCGCCTGGTTCGACCATACGCGAACCGAGATCGGCTACTACCCGGGCCGCTACGAGCCGCCGAACGCGGCCGTCCGCGGGCCGATGATGGTCCCGTACGATCAGCGCTCGCGGCTGCTCGCGACCTTCAACGGCGGCTTCACGGCCACGGACGGCAACAACGGCTCGACCGACAATGGCCGCGTGAACGAGCCGCTGACGGACGGCAACGCCACGCTCATCGGCTATCGCGACGGTCGCGTCGCGATCGTGAAATGGAGCGGCGGGCCGAACGCGGGGCCGGACGTCGCGTGGTCCCGCCAGAGCCTGGCTCCAATCGTCTGGAACGGACAACTAAACCCCCAGTTGGATGACAACCCGGACAGCCCGCAGTGGGGGTTCACGCTCGGTGGAGTCACCCGCGTCTGGCGCAGCGGCGTTGGCATCGACCGTCGTGGCAACCTCATGTACGTCGTCGCGGACGACCAGACGGTGATCACGATCGCAAAGATCCTCCAGCACGTCGGCGCGGTACGGGCGATGGAGTTCGACATCAACCCTGAATGGCACAGCTTGATCACCTACAGCCACAACCACGGGCTCGAGCCGACGCAGGTCGAGCCCCAGCCGAATCAGTCCCCCACCCGCTACCTCGTCCCGGACGACCGTGACTTCTTCGCCGTCTACCGCCCCGTCCCCGGTCCGCTCACCGTCCCCTTCAACTAGGACCTATTCCGCCGGCTTCAGGTGAGGTCGGAGCGGCTCCCTCGGCGGGCCGGCTGGAGGGCGCTCCGATCGCGCGACCGTCTTGGCCGCGGTCACGCAGCGGCGTCGTTACCCATTCCTGGGGCTTGATGCCGGTGCCGAGGAGGAGGAGCCCCGCCGCCCGCTCGAGCGAGCGGCGCTCGAAATGCGCCAGCCTGTCCGGCAGCCGCCAACCGAGCGGTGCCGCGAACGGGGCAAGCGCGAGATACGAGTTGACGCGCACGTCCTCGAGCCCGAGGTTCCGGAGCAGCTGCCTGAGCTTGCGCGCCGTGAACCTATTGATGTGCTGCGGGGCGTAGTTCAGCTCGCCGAAGCGGTTGACGAGCATCTGCACGAGCGGCCACGCGCTGCGGAAGTTCGGTGTCGTCACCACGAGCTTCCCGCCTGGGCGCAGGCGCTCGATTGTCGCGCGGAGCGTGTCGTCCAGTTCGCCGGGCGCGAGGTGCTCGACCACCTCGACGACGGTCGCCACGTCATAGTCGCGGCAGTCGTCCGGCAGCGCGCTCGCGCAGATGGCGAAGAACCGCTTCGACTCGCTCTCGTATTCGCGGCGCGCGTAGTCGATCTCGTGGTGCGAGATGTCGATCCCCGTCGAGATGAACCGCTCGTCGAGCAACCCGATCAGCGTCCCGGGCCCGCACCCGACGTCGAGGTGTCGGTGGTGGGCCTCCATCTCCTCGACGACACGCATGAACTTCAGGTGGTGCCACTTGCTCTGGATCCCACGATGGCGCCGATAGACGGCGTCGTAGTACCCGCCCGGGATCGTCTCGTAATCGAATCCGCCAATCGCTGTCACCATCAATCACCTCCGGGCACACTCTCCCGCGCGATCACCCCCGCTCAGCGCACGTACACGGCGAAGAAGTCGCGGTCGTCGGGCGTCAGGTACCGCTGTGGCGAGCGGTCCATCGAGGCGAGCAGGGTGGCGGGGTCTCGCGCGCCCGGGAAGCGATAGGTGATGAAGCTGGTCCAGTAGGTGTTGATGTCGAGCTCCATCGCACGGACCGCGCCGGCGTGGATCATCGTAGATGCCAGCGAGGCCAGCCCCTGGTCAGGACCGGCGGCGTAGATCAGGTTTCCGTGGCGATCGACGCCCACCGCCGAGCGCCACACCAGAGCCTGGTTGCCGAGCGTCGCCCCCCATTCGGGGCCGTCGGACAGGTTCGGGTTCGGCTTGCCCTCGTTGACGATTAGTGGCAGGTTCTGGCGCACGAACACGACGTCGGGTCCTGCGTCGGCGCCGCCATGCCACGCGATGACGTCGACGCGCCCGCTGCGGTAGCGAACGATCGTCGCGATGTCAGGCTGAAGCGGCGCGTAGGTGTGGCCGCCGGTTGCGAATCCGCCGCCGGAGTCCGAGAGCTTGAAACCGCTGTTGAATGTCGCCACCAGACGCGAGCGGAGCCGCATGGGGACCTCCATCGGGCCGCGCGACGGTAGCGATACGGCCGGCTCCGACAGGCCGGGGTACAGCCAGGTCGAGGTGCGGGTGTGGTCGATCCAGGCCACGCCGACCACCGCCTCGGGATAGTCGACCGGCTCGGGACGGAAGCTCGTGATCAGCACCGGCGGCCGCGAGCCGCCGTCGACAAAGGTCGGGTGCCACACCCCCTCGCCGGGAAGCCCGGCGTGAACCAGCGGCTTGATGTTCGGCGGGCGGTAGTGGTGGACGACGACGTGGTGCCGGGTGGGAGCGACGGCCAGGGCTCCGGCCTGTCCCGGCAGGTTTCGCAGCGCCGGTCCGCCCTTGGCCGGAGCGGTCAGCGAGTAGTAGAGGTTCTCGACCCTGTTGACGAGCCCGCGCGCCCCGTTGTCGCGCATCCACTCGACAGTCCGAATACCGAGGCTCGAGTTCGACGCCTTGGTCATCGCGCTGACGTAGGAGACGAGCGCCGGGAGCAGACACAGAACGGCGGTTGCGAATACGATCCGTCGCACGCGGCGCCATCCCGCCCCCGGTCTCCCAGGGGGAGGAGACACGGGGAGGCGAGGCTGCGGGTACTCGGTCGGTGTGCTCGTTCCTGACAACACGGGTGCGGAAGTTTGCAGGGTAGTGACGATCCCCGCCGTAAAGACAAGCTGAGAGCTCCCTCACATTCCTCACACGTTGTCTTCAGAAACCGCAAATACGGTCTCCGAGATGCCAGGTGCTGCCGGAGGAGCGTCGCTGCGCAAGCTGACGGGCGAGCCGGCGGCGGCTGCCGCCTACTTGGGCGCGTCGGAGGCGCGCGCCGGCGCCGGCGCGCTCACGGTGCCCGCGCGCCGGGGCCGAGTCGCGGCGCTGGTCGCCACCGCTCGCCCGCGCCAGTGGCTCAAGAACGTTCTCGTGATCGCCGCCGCCGGGGCCGCCGGCGCGCTTGGCAGGGACGACGTGCCCGTGCGCGTCGGCCTCGCGTTCGTGGCCTTCTGCCTGCTCGCCTCGGGGATCTACGCCATCAACGACGTCCGGGACGCCGTCGAGGATCGCCTCCATCCCCGCAAACGCTTCCGTCCGGTGGCGGCCGGCGAGCTCGACCCGCGCTTCGCCAGCACGTTCGGGATCGTGCTGATCGGCTGCGGGCTCGTGCTGTGCGCTGCGATCCGTCCGCTGCTCGGGGTCGTGGGGGGCGCCTACGTGGCGCTGACCCTGAGCTACACGCTGCTCTGGCGCCACATCGTGGTCCTCGACGTGATCGCGATCGCCGGCGGGTTCGTCCTGCGCGCGGTGGCGGGCGGCGTCGCGGCACCCGTGACCTTGTCTCGCTGGTTTGTGCTGGTTGTGACGTGCATGGCGGTGTTCATCGCCGCCGGCAAGCGCCTGGCCGAGCTGTGGCGAGCCTCCGGCGCGAGCGAAGGCGCTCGGCGAACCCTCGACGGCTACACGGCTCCGCTGCTGAACCTGATCATCGCCGGCAGTGCGGCGGTCGGGCTGTTCGCCTACTGCGTGTGGGCGTTCCAGCTTCCCGATGTCGACGGGATCCCCTGGCGCCCGCTGACGATCGTGCCGTTCGCGGCGTGCCTGACGTACTACTTCATGCGCGTACGCCGCGGCGACGGTGAGGCGCCCGAGGATCTCGTGCTGGGCGACCGCCTGCTGCTGCTGGCGGGCATCGTCTGGGTCGTCCTGTTTGCTTTCGGCGTGCATGCCTCCGGCTGACGCGACGCTCACGGGTCCGACCGTCCGCCCCGCTCCGCCGCATCCGGTCCAGGCGCGCGTCCGGGGTTGGGGAGGGGGCGCGGGTGCGCGGGTGTCGCTGCTCCGTCCGCAGGACGCCGACGGGGTGCGTCGCGCCGTCGAAGATTGGCGAGCTCGCGCCGGCGCCGGCTTGCGGGCCGGCGCCGGCGGCGACGGCGGCGGCGATGTGCGGCCGGGCGCGATCGCCCGCGGGATGGGCCGCAGCTACGGCGATGCCGCGCAGCTGAACGGCGGCTTGGTGCTGGACACCACCCCGCTGAAGGGCTTCTCGCTCGACCGGGCCCACGAGACGGTCAACGCCGAGGCGGGGGTCACGCTCGGCGAGCTCCTGAATGCGCTCGTGCCGGACGGTTGGATGGTCCCGGTGGTTCCGGGCACGCAGCACGTGACCGTCGGTGGGGCGATCGCCAGCGACATCCACGGAAAGAATCACGGCGCGGCCGGGACGTTCGGTAGTCACGTAGAGTCGCTCGAGCTGTTGACAGCCGAGGGCGAGGTGCTCAATCTCTTCCCCGAGAACGAGTTGTTTGCCGCCACGCTCGGCGGGATGGGGCTCACGGGCGTGATCACGCGGGCCACCGTGCGGCTGCGCGCGGTCAGCGGCCCCTGGCTGGCGGTCGACTCGGACCGGGTGCGGGGGCTCGACGACGCTCTCGCGGCGCTTCTGGCGACCGGCGGCCCTCACCGGGTGGCGTGGCTCGATCTCCTCGGCTCCCCTTCGGGTCGCGGGATCGTCACGCGCGCCGAGCACGTCGACAGCTCCCGGCCGGGCCGGGCGACGGTGCGGGCGCGGGCCACCGTTCCCCGGCGATGGCCGAGTGGCGTTCTGCGCCCCGGCACCGTGCGGGCCTTCAACGAGCTTCGCTTCCGCCGGGCCCCCGTGCGGCAGCGGGGCCAGCTCGAATCGATCGGGTCTCACCTGTTCCCGCTCGACGGGCTCGACGCGTGGCCGCGGCTGTACGGAGCCGCCGGCTTCGTGCAGTACCAGCTCGTGGTCCCGTTCGCCCAGGACCGCGTGCTGCACACCGTGATCGAGCGCCTCCGAAGAACTCGGGTGCCCTGCTACCTCGCGGTGCTGAAGGACTTCGGTGAGGCGAATGACGCCCCCCTCTCGTTTCCGATCCCGGGGTGGACACTCGCGCTCGACTTCCCGCGGGCGGCGCCCGGACTCGACGCACTGCTCGATGGTTTCGACGAGCTGGTCGCGGAGGCCGGCGGACGCGTGTACTTGAGCAAGGACGCCCGGATGCGCGTCGATGCGCTAGAGGCCATGTACCCGCGCCTGGACGAGTGGCGGCGGGTGCGCGAGAGGGCCGACCCCGAGCGGCTGTGGCGCTCGGACCTGGCCCGGCGGACGGAGCTGCTCGGGTGAACGAGGCCGCCGGCAAGCGCGTGCTGCTCCTCGGCGGTAGCTCCGAGATCGGAATAGCGATCGTACGGCGCCTGGCGCTCGAGAGCCCCGTGCGCGCGCTGCTGCTCGGACGCGACCACGAGCGGCTTGCCGCCGCCGCCGCGAGCCTCGAGCATGGCGGCTCGGTGACCGCCGAGGTCGATCTGATCGACGCCGAGGACCTCGCCGGTCATCAGGCGGCGCTCGAGCGCGCGTTCGAGCGGATGGGCGGGTTCGACGTGGTCGTGCTCGCGGTCGGAATCCTCGGGGCCAAGGCCGGACTCGACGCGCCCCGAGACGAGGCCACCGAGGTGATGAGGGTGAACTTCGTCGGCTCGGGGTCGCTCCTTTTGGAGTCGCTGCGCTGCCTGCGCCGGCAGGGGAGCGGGACGCTGGTCGTGTTATCGACCGTCGCCGGCGAGCGGGTACGCGCGAGCAACGCGATCTACGGCGCCGCGAAAGCCGGACTCGACGCCCTGGCCCTGGCGCTGGCCGATGCCACGGCGGGAAGCGGCGTCCGGGTGCTGGTGGTTAGGCCCGGCTTCGTCTTCTCGCGGATGACCGCGGGTCTCGATCCACCGCCGATGTCGACCACGCCGGATGCGGTCGCCGACGCCACCGTGCGGGCGCTCTCGGGCCGCGCCCACACGATCTGGGTCCCTGGCCGGCTGCGTCTGGTGTTCGCCCTGCTCCGGCACCTGCCGCGAGCGCTGTTTAGGAGGTTGCCGCTGTGACACGCAACGCGCTGCTCGTCGACGCCGTGATCGCGGCGCTGCTCGCGATCCTCGTGCTGATCCTCGCCCCGGGTCTGGCGGTGGTCGCTATCATCGCGCTGTTGGTGATGGTCGTGTGTGCCGTGAGCCTTGTGCTCGACCTGCGGCGGGGAAGGTCGCGGACATCCAGTCGGCGTCGCGCCCCGGGTCCTCGGGAGCGTCCTCGCAGGGTGCGGTGACGGAAGCGCTCACCCGCCGCACCGTACTGGGCGGCGTGGCTGCCGCCGGCGCCGTCTCGCTCGCACGTCCTGCCGATGGTCTCGCGGCGGCCTTGAGCAGCTCGGGCTCGGGCCCGGTGTCAAGCCGCTGGGTGGGCTCGCTCGATGCCCAGTCGCAGCCACTCGCGGCGCCGCGTCGCTTCGCGCTGGTCGGCGTTGAGTGGTCCGGGCCGGCCGGGGCGCGAATCGAGCTGCGAACCCGGGCGCGCGGGGGGGCGTGGAGCGGCTGGGTCCTGGCCTCGCTGCTCGGCCACGACCCCGACCCGCACGAGGCCGGTGCCGGGTCATCTCTCTTCGGCGAGGGCATCTGGATCCGACGCGCGGACTGGGTGCAGGTCCGTTGTTCTGAGCCGGTGCGTGGTCTACGCGTCCACTTCGTCAGCACGCCGAACGACCTGGCCCGGAGCGCATCGGCTGCGTTCCCGCTCGCCCAGCCGGTCCTCGACGCGGGTCCCGGCCAGCCACCGATCATCGCCCGAGCGGCGTGGGCCCAGGGCATGGCTAAGCCGAAGGTCGTGCCGGTATACGGAACCGTGAAGCTCATGTTCGTGCACCACACGGTCAACCCCAACGGGTACGGGCCGGCCGAGGTGCCCCAAATGCTCCTGGGGATCTTCGACTATCACCGCTTCGTCCGCGGCTATAACGACATCGCGTACAACTTCATCATCGACCTGTTCGGACGGATCTGGGAGGCGCGGGCGGGCGGCATCGACGAGGCCGTCGTGGGTGCGCACGCCGGCGCCTACAACGCCGAATCGAGTGGGGTGGCGGTGCTCGGGACGTTCAGCGATGTCGCGCCGTCGGCGGCCGCGATCAACGCACTCCAGCACCTGGTGGCGTGGAAGATGGCCCTGCACGGACGGCCCACGCTCGGCAAGGTAACCGTCGAGGTCAATCCGTCAGACGCCTTCTACACGCCGTTCGCGCCCGGAGCGCACGTCGCTCTGCCGCGGGTCGCCGGCCACCGCGACGGCGACCAGACCGATTGCCCGGGCAACGCCTTCTACGCGGAGCTGCCCTCGATCCGGCCACGGATCGGACGGCTCGCGGCCGGGGCCGCGACGGTGGCCATGGGCGCCGTGAAGCCCGTGGTCGCGGCGGGAACGCCGTTCACGGTCTCCGGAAGGCTCGCGCGGTTAGGTGGTGGCGCGCTAGCGGGCGCGCCGATCGAGATCCAACGGATTGCACCGTTCGGCGCCGCCACCACGATCGCCACCGCGAGCACCGGATCCGACGGATCCTGGAGCGCTGCGCTAACGCTGAGGACGAACGCGCTGCTGCGCGCGCTTCATCGGCCGGCGCCGGCGGCCACGTCGGATGTGACCCTGGCCGGCATCGCGCCTTTGGTGACGCTCGCGGTCGACTCGGTCTCGCCGCTGACCGTCAGCGGCACGGTGTCCCCGGCGAAGCCCGCGGTCACGATCGTCCTCTACGCGTTGGCCGGCGGCCGGCTGCGCAGGGTCAGTAGCAAGCGCGTGGCCGTCAGACGGGGGCAGTTTGCCGCTCGGATACGGGCACATGGCCATGGGCGATTCGTTCTGGTCGCCCAGACTGCGGCCGATGCTCGTAACGCGGCGGGGACGGCGAGGGGGGCGGTGTCGCTCTGAACGCGTCCGCGAGACGAGCGACGAGCGCGACGGCCATCACGATGGCGCAGCCGATCAAGATCGCGACCATCCAGGTCTTTCCGGCGTCGCTGCCGGTGCCCACGGTGTGCAGCACCGCCACCGGCCAGGAGGCGTAGGCGAGCCAGTGGGTGGCGCGCCAGGCGCGGTAGCCCAGCCGGCGCCGCAGCAGGCTGGTCACCACCACGGCGATCACCAGGTCGCACGCGACCGCGCCGAGTCCCAGCCACAGCGGGCGGTAGGCCGCACCGAACGGGACGATCGCGTCGATCCAGCGGATCGAGACGAAGCCGTCCAGCACCGAGGTGGCGACGTGGACGAACAGGAACGCGACCGCCAGCAGCGAGACGCTGCGGTGCAGCGACTGCAGGGCGAAGCGCGGCAAGGCCCCGGTCCGCAGCCGCTCGACGTTGGCGATCCCGAGCGCGACGGTCAGCGTCAGCAGGATCAGCGTTATCGCGCCTGATCCGCGCGTCAGATACCAGTACGCGGTGGGCCCGGTGGTGGCGGCGATCGCGGTCATGGGCGGTCTCGGCGGCGTCCCGTGGGGTGATCTCGGCGGCGGCCCGTGGTCACGAACCGCCGGAGACGACGGATCCCGAGGAGGAGTTCGACGAGGAGGAGGACGAAGAAGCGGACGGCGTCGTCGACGGCTGCTGCAGCGAGCTGCCGCTGCTGTCGGAGCTCGAGGAGCTGCTGCCACTGTTGGAGCTGGACGAGCTGTTGCCGGTCGACGTCCCGCTCGAGGAGGTCTGTGTCGTGGTCCCGCTGCCCGACGTGGCGCTGCTGTTCGTCGTGCTGTGCCCGGGGAAGGCGTTGGCGGCGAGGAACGCGAACGCGCCCGTCAGCGCCACCGAGCCGGCGATCAGCCAGCGGTTGATGCGCGAGACCAGAGCCATGGCCCGGTTGCGTGAGGTGGTGTTTCGGTTTCGATCGGTCATCGTGCTCGCGAGTGTGGAGCCCGATGACAAGAAACCGCTAAGGAGAGTGTGAGACCCCGGTCGGAGTGGCGTTAGCGATCTCTTACGCGAACAGCCGGGGGGCGCGGGTCAGCATCCGCAGCCTCCCGCTCGGACGCACCCTGCCGGTGAGCAGCGCGCGCCACGGAGTGGTCCGTCCGGCGGCGATATCGAGCCAATCCCCGAAGCGGCAGCGGAAGATGAGATCGGGGTTCGACGCTGGGCCCGACGCCACCGCGGCATCCCCATGCTGGATCTGCAGGTGCCACGGCTCGGCATCGGTGAAGCTCCACTGGATCGTCGCGTCCGGCGCGATCGAGGCGTCGACCTGGCGCCGCAAGGAGTCGAACAGCAGCGCGGTGGCGTCGGCGTTCGGGGTCACGCGGCCATCGCGCTCGCCGAGATAGCCCGCGCGCAGCAGCGCAAGCCCGCGCCGGGCCCGCTCGCGTGCGTCGAGATCGAACGGCATGCCGAGCCGCATCGTGCCCGGGTCGAGCCCCGCCGCCCGGAGCCTGCCCTCCAGCGCCTGCGCCCCATTGGTGAAGACGTCCTCGAGCGTGAAGCCGAACAGCGTGACGTACCGCTCGTCCCACCCCGGCGGGACGAACACGGCCGCGGTATACGGAAGGACCTCGCGTAGCAGCTCCGCGACCGCGGGCTCGCACTCTGGTTCTTGGCGGACGAGGTCAGCGATCAGCTTGACCCCGAACGCGATGTGGCGCTGCTCGTCGCGGGAGACGTGGCCCATCCCCTCTCGCAGGCCGGGGAGGAGGTCGCGTTTGGCCAGTGACTCCTCGATGAAGTGCTGGCCGGGTTGGGCGAGCGAGGCTTCGACGACGATGTGGTACAGCGCGATCGCTTGGGCGAGCTTGGGCTTCGAGCGGTCGCGGCGCAGCTCGTCGGCCATCCGGTCCAGGCGGCCGAACACCTTGCGAAAGCCCCAGGTGAGTTCCGGCTTGGTGGCTTCGAGCGACGACGCGGTGTCCTGGCCGTTGTGCACGACCTCGCGCATGAAGCGACCGAACAGCACCGCGTGGCGCGCTTCGTCGGCCTGCTGCGTGGCCAGGAAGTACTTCTGCTCCTCGGTCGGCGCCGCATCGATGTACGGCGAGAGGTTGTCGGCGACGGAATCCTCGCCGTGGAAGAACATGGAGTAGGTCCAGAGCGCGCCGCGCCGCTCGAGCTCCGAGAACGTGCCCCGCCACTGCTCCCGGTCGGTCGAGAAATCGATCTCGCTGGCTCGCCAGTTGCCCTGCTCCCAGCGGGCGTAGAGATCGTCGTAGGAGACTTGGTCTGCGGCGAGCATCCTTCAGTACTGTAGTTTTGCAGGTTCCGCCGGCGTATCAGCCGTCGAGCTTGGGCGAGCGCCATCGCTCGCGGAGCCTGCGGTCTAGCTCATCAGCAAGCTCAGCAACAGCGATCCGGTCCTGGGCCAGGCTGTCGCGGTCGCGTAACGTGACCGTCCGGTCCTCGAGCGACTGGTGGTCGATCGTGACCGCCCAGGGGGTGCCGATCTCGTCCTGGCGGCGGTAGCGCCGGCCGATCGCGCCGCCCTCGTCGTACTCGGCCTGCACGCGGTCGCGCAGAGCGAGATAGACCTCGCGGGCGAGCTCGGGCTGTCCGTCTCGCTTGACCAGCGGCAGGACCGCGACCTTGACGGGCGCGAGCAGCGGGTGCAGCCGGAGCACGGTCCGGCCCTCGCCCTCGATCTCGTCCTCGTCGTAGGCGTCGACCATGAACGCGAGCATCGCGCGGTCGGCGCCGGCCGCCGGCTCGATGACGTGCGGCGTGTAGCGCTCGCGCGTCTCAGGGTCGAAGTACCGCAGGTCATGACCCGAGTACTGAGAATGCTGGGTGAGGTCGAAGTCGCCGCGGTTGGCGATCCCCTCGAGCTCCGACCAGCCGATCGGGAACAGGTACTCGATGTCGCTGGTGGCACTCGAGTAGTGCGACAGCTCATCGGGCGTGTGCGGTCGCAGCCGCAGGTGATCGGGACGGATGCCGAGGTTCACGTACCAGTCCATCCGCTGCTCGAGCCAGTGCTCGAACCAGCTCTGTGCCTCCGGCGGCGGCACGAAGAACTCCATCTCCATCTGCTCGAACTCCCGGGTGCGGAAGATGAAGTTGCCGGTGGTGATCTCGTTGCGGAAGCTCTTACCGATCTGGGCGATCCCGAACGGCGGCTTCTTGCGCGCGAACTGGAGGTAGTTCTTGAAGTTCAGGAAGATGCCCTGCGCGGTCTCCGGGCGCAGGTACACCGTCGAGCCCTCCTCCTTGACGGGGCCGATCGTCGTCTCGAACATCAGGTTGAAGGCGCGCGCCTCGGTCAGGTCGCACTCCGGCGTCGCTCCCGGATGCTTGGACGGCTTACGTCCGCACTGCTCCTCCTCGAGCTTGTCGGCGCGGAAGCGCAGCTTGCACGTCCGGCAGTCGACGAGCGGATCGGTGAATCCGGCCAGGTGACCGCTCGCCACCCAGGTCGTGGGGTGCTGGATGATCGCCGAGTCGAGCGCCACGATGTCGTCGCGCTCCTGGAGCATCGCCCGCCACCACTGCCCCTTGACGTTGTTCTTGAGCAGAACGCCGTAGTGACCGTAGTCGTAGCTCGATCCGAGGCCGCCGTAGATCTCGCTGCTCGGGAACACGAAACCGCGTCGTTTGCTCAGCGAGACGATCTTGTCCATCGTGACCACGTCGGCTACGGCCATGGCGGGAGATGCTAGCTGGGAGTCGCGCTTGGCACTCTCGGCTTGAGAGTGCCAAGCACTCCTAGCTATACTTGCTGAAGCGATGCCCATCTACGAGTACCGGTGTCGGCGGGGCCATACCTTCGAGGTGATGCAGCGCATGTCCGACGACCCGATCGTGTCCTGCGAGACGTGCGAGGCTCCGGTCGAGCGCGTGTTCCACCCCGTCGCGGTGCACTTCAAGGGCTCAGGGTTCTACAACACCGACTACGGGACCCGCCGGCGCTCGCGAGAGAAGGCCGAGTCTGGCGAGGGCGGCGGTGATGGCGCCGGCAAGGACAGCGGGTCGTCGGATTCGGGCTCGGCGGATTCCAAGTCGAAGACCGGCTCGAAGGTGGAGTCGGCCTCGGCGAAGAGCTAACGACTCAGGAGCCGAGCGTCGCTTTCGCCGTGCGCGTGAGCGTCCGCCCGTAGGCGTCTTTCAGCGTGACCCGGACCGTGATCTGCACGCGTCCGCGGCCGCGCAGCTTCCGGGCTGCGGCCGGGCCCAGCTTGAGCGTGATCGTAGATGTGCCGGCGCCAATCCTGCGAGTGACGCGGGCGAGCACCGTGCTCGCGGCCGAGACGCGACCGTGCCCGCCGGACTGGGCCGGCATCGTGATCTGGACGATCGCTTCGCAGCGCTCGCTCGTGGAGACGACGACGCGCAGGCCGTGCTTGAGGACCGCGGCGATCTTCTGTCGTTTGGGGATCGAGACGCCGCTCGTGAAAGAGGGCGGCTTGATCGTGATCGTGTGACTGACGTTCGACGCCGGCCCAACGGACGCCGCGGGCGGGGGCGGGCCATAAACCGTCACCGTACGGCTCGTGGTGTTTGTCTGCCCAACGTCGTTCGTAACCGTCAGCGAGACGGCGTAAGTCCCGGGAGCACCGTAGACGTGGCTCGCGGTGGCGCCGGAGGCCGCCGCTCCGTCGCCAAAGGTCCAGCTGTAGGCGGTGATGGAACCGAGGGTGTCGCTTGAACCGCGAGCGTCGAAAACAATCCCCGACCCTGCGTTCGCCGGGTTGGGCGCGGCGGCAAACGATGCCGTCGGTACGGCGTCGACGGTGATCGTCTGGGTGGTCGTACTGGTGAGGCCGGCGGTGTCGCCGACGGTGAGCCTGACCGTGTACACCCCGGGTGATGCGTACGCGTGGCTCGCGGTGGCCCCGGCCGCACCCCCTCCGTCGCCGAAGTCCCAGCTGTAGCTGGTGATCGAGGCACCATCGTCGGTCGATGCCGTGGCGTCGAGAGAAACCGGCGATCCGGGCGCCGCCACGGTCGGCGTGAGCGTGAATGCGGCGTGCGGGCCGGACCCCGTGGTGAACGTGTAGTCATAGCCGTACGTGGTGCCGTCGGCGTTGCTGGCCACAAGCCGGTAGTGGTAGGTGGTGCCGGGATTCAGGTGCGAGAGGCTGCCCGCCACCGCGACGGGGGCGGTGCCCGACGCGATGCCGGTGTGCGCGGTCTCCTGCCCGTAGGTGGTGCTCGTGCCGTACTGCACCCACCAGGTCGTGTCGAGCCCGTTCGGGTAGACGCCGCCGGCGAGGTTCGCGCTAGCGGCACCCGTGCTCTGCGTGTAGGTCGCGCTCGAGCCCGAGCCGAACCCAGGCCCTCCGATCCCCGGCGCCCCGCTGACCACGGCTCCGGAGATCGATCCGACGCCCGTGGGGCCGTCGTAACCGACGCCGGCCGTGCAGATGTAGGCGATGTTGGCGGCGCACGTGCCGTTCGAGCCGCTCGTCGGATCGTTGAGCAGCGCGCTGTTGCTGTAGGCCCACTGGGCGGACACCGACGAGCCCGGCTGCGCTGAGCTGGCGGGCGCGCCGGTGATTGCGTAATAGGCGGCGATGAGCGGAGCCGCGAGGCTCGTGCCGCCGCCCATCAACCAGCCCCCGTTGCCGGAGTCATAGAACTCCAGGCCGGTGGTTGGATCCGCGTCGGCGGACAGGTCGGCGTAGGAGCGTCCGCCGCAGCCGCCGTCGGTCTGGTAGCTGGGCTTGGGGAGGAGGAGGTCACAGCCGGACCCGGTCCCCGACCACGCTCCTTCGCTGAAGCCACGAGCACCTCCGCTTCCGCTCGAGGGGGTGAGGGTGGTTCCACCGGCGGCGGTCACGCCGGGGAATGCCGCCGGATAGTCGTCCGTGCCGGCGCCCGGGTAGCCGCTGTCGCCCGTGCCCGCGACGGTGGCGACCCCGGGGAATGAGTAGGTACCAGGCGGCACACGGTTGCTCACCTTGCTCGTCCAGCTGTCGGAGATCTGATCGGCGCCCAGCATCGCCGCGGTCTGCATCCCGGCCCGGAGGTCAGTGATGTTGTTCGAGTTGGCCTCCACCAGCAGGATGTGGCAGTTCGGGCACAGCGCCGAGACCGCATCGAGGTCGTTGGACATCTCCTGCTCCCAGGCCGAGTCCTGGCCAGGCAACGGCGCGGCGTTGCCCATCTGGTTGACCTTCGTGAAGCAGCCGTTGGCGGTTGTGCAGGGCGGCAGCCCGAACGTCGAACGGTACGTACCGAGGTCGGCCTCGGCGCCCGGATCGTCGTAAGCGTCGACGACCGCGACCGTGTCGTTGCCGCCGCCACTCTGCGAGAGATACGTGAGGTCGTATGCCTCCTGCAGCCACGCCGGCGTGCCGGCATCGGGCGGCGCCGACGACGCGATGCTGGTCGGGCGCGCCACCACGCGCCCGAGCGAAGCGTGCTGGTGCACATGCGGGTGCACGCGCGCGTGGTCGGAGCGCAGAACGAGCGTCTTCGCGACGCACCTCGCGTAGCCCGGGGCGGCCGGTGGGCAAACGTCCTGCGTCGTCACCTGCGATGGGGAGAGACCCGTTGTCTGCGCGAGCGTCCCGGATACGGCCTGGCTGGTCGGTGGGGCGCTTCGGACGCCGGGGCCGCCTCGAGTCTTCCGGGACCCCTGCGCCTGCGCGGGTCCGGCGTAGGGGAGCGCGCCGGCGATGACCGCCAGACACGACAGCGCGATCCCGATGAGCAGCGCCCGTCGCATGGACCGAAGCTCAGCGCCCCATTCTGGACGGATGTACGAGCATCTTCGGAGTTAATCGGCCCCCGACGCAAGAGCTTTAGCCCGAACGGCTACGTCCGCCCGGACCCGTCAGCCGTTCATCAGCTTGTCGACCGCCCGGTGGACCGCACCCGGGGTGACGGTCAGAGCGCTCTCGCCGTCCGGCAGCGTCGTCGCGCCGGTGGGCTTGAGGATCTGCAGCGGAGCCGAGCCCCCCATCTCACTGCCCGCGAACAGTCCCAACAGCGTGAAGCCGCCCATGTCGGTCCGGATCGCCTCCGGCGCGTCCCAGGAGGCCCATGGCAGGCGGAAGAAGATCGACGGCGAGGTGAGTTTGGACTTGATCGCGTTGAGGATCTGCTGCTGGCGCCCCTCCCGGGTTAGATCATTCTCGGAGGGATTGCACTTGTTCTCGCGCGTGCGGGCGAGCGTCAGCGCTTGAACACCGCTCAGGTGGTGGGTGCCGGGGGTCAAGTACAGCGAGAAGCCGCCGTTCTTCGTGCCGCCGCTGATGTCCGAGCAGATCCGCGGCGTGGTGACGTCGATGCCTCCGATCGCGTCGATGAACCTCGGGAAGTTGGCGAGGTTGACGATGATCAGGTGGTTGATCTTGATGCCGGTGAAGTGCTCGACGGTGCGGATCGTCAGCGCGGGGCCGCCGAACGCGTAGGCGGCATTGATCTTGCTCACACCGTGGCCGGGGATCTCGGCGACCGTGTCGCGCGGAATCGACAGCCGCCGCGAGACGCCGCCCCCCACGCGCCACAGCATCAGCGTGTCAGACCTGCTCCCGGTGTCGTTGGTGTTCGCGCCGGGCTCCTTGGAGCCCTTCGGGCGCTGATCGGTGCCGATCACGAGGACCGTGTCCGTCCCGGTCAGCATGTTCGGACCCGAGGTGAGCGCCGCCTTGGCGGAGTCGGGGATCTGCCCCTTGTTGATCTGGGCGCTGATGAGGAACAGCACGAGCGAGAGCAGCAGCCAGAACACGACCGCGCCGAGCACGACCAGGATCCCCCGCTTCCAGGTGAGCCGATCGCCGAAGAAGCGCCGACCCGTCCTCCGATCGCTACCGCCGTCCCGCCCCGGACCCTCAGGACCGAGACCGATGTCCTCCTCGCCGCGGAGCAGCGCCTTCAGCCCGCGAGGACCGGCGCGGTAGACCTTGTAGGGGCGTTCCTCGGCCTGCTGCTCGCCTGAGCCGGCGCGGTAGAGGTTGTAGGGGCGTTCTTCGAGATCGCTGGGCATCTGCGCATATAGTGACGGCATGCCTGGCCGGCGCACCATCGGCGTCGACATGGGTGGGTCGAAACTGCTCGCCGGTGTCCTCGACACCGGACTATCCGTGCATCACCGCGTCCAGCGTAGCTTGAACGGGCTGGATCAGGCGGCGCTGCTCGATATTGCGGTGGACGCGGTGGAGCAGGCGCGAGCCGTCGCGGGCGGCGAGATCGCGGCCGTGGGCTTCGGCATTCCGGCCCTCATGGATCAGCGAATGCGTCGGAGCGTGATCGCCGTGAACCTGCCCCTGTTCGACGTCCCGTTCGCGGACATCATGGCCGAGCGCCTCGATCTCCCGGTGTTCGTCGATAACGACGCTAACGTCGCCGCGCTCGCCGAGCATCGCGCCGGCGCCGCGCGCGGCTGCAACGAGGTAGTGCTGCTCACGATCGGAACCGGGATCGGGGGAGGGCTGATCCTGGGGGGCGAGCTCTACCGGGGCGGCGTCGGAGCGGCCGGAGAGCTCGGGCACGTGGTGATCGACATGAACGGGCCGCGCTGCCAGGGAAACTGCCCCAACCGCGGGTGCGTCGAGGCGGTAGCGTCCGGAACCGCTCTGGCCCGCGAGGCGGTGCGGGTCGCGCGCGAGCGTCCCCGCTCGGGACTGGGGCGCGCGCTTGCCGACGGACGGGTGCTCGCCGGACCCCTGGTGGTCGAGCTCGCGCACGACGGTGACGCCGCTGCGCTCGAGGTGCTCGAGCTGATCGGCACTCGCCTTGGGGTGGCGCTCGCGACGTTCGCGAACATCTTCAACCCCGAGGTGGTGGTGATCGGAGGCGGGGTGATCGCCGCCGGGGAGCTGCTGCTGGCGCCGGCGCGCGCCGAGATGCTGCGCCGGGCGCTGCCCCCCTCGCGCGACGAGGTTCGGGTCGTGGCGGCCCAGTTCGGCGTCGAGGCGGGGATGATCGGCGCGGCCACGCTCGCGTTCGACCGGCTCCGGGAGCGGGCGGACGCGTTGTGAGCGGCCGCCTGATCGTGTGCCCGACGCCGATCGGGAACCTCGAGGACGTGACGCTGCGCGTGCTCGCGGCGCTCCGCGAGGCGAACGTGGTGGCTTGCGAGGACACGCGCCGCACGCGGATCCTCCTCGATCGCTACGGCGTGAACGCCCACCTCGTCAGCTACCACGAGCACAACGAGCAGGAGCGGGCGCGCGAGCTCGTGGCACAGATGCGCCAAGGCGCGGTGGTCGCGTTGGTATCCGACGCCGGGATGCCCCTGGTCTCCGATCCGGGGTTCGTGTTGGTGCGCGCATGCGTAGCGGCGGGGCTCGCGGTCGAGGTGCTGCCGGGGCCCTCGGCAGCGATCGCGGCGCTCGTGGCCAGCGCGCTTCCCGCCGACCACTGGCGGTTCGCGGGCTTTCTTCCGCGCAAGCGCTCGGAGCTCGTGGAGGCGTTTTCGGGGCCGGAGACGCTGGTCGCGTTCGAGTCCCCGCGGCGGGTGGCGGCCTCTCTGGCGGCGCTCGCCGAGCTCGATCCACAGCGCCCCGTGGCTGTCTGCCGCGAGCTCACCAAGCTCCATGAGGAGGTCGTCCGCGGGACCGCCGCCGAGCTGGCCGAACGCTACGGGACCGAGCCGCCTCGAGGGGAGGTGGTCCTCGTCGTCGGGGGCGCCCCGAGGCCGGCGGACCGCGACGTCCGACCGGCGGTGGAGGCCCTCCGGCGCCTCGTGGACGCCGGCGCCAAGCCGCGTCCCGCCGCCGGCGTCGTCGCCGACCTAACCGGGGTCGGGGCCAACGCTCTGTACCGAGCGCTGACGGCGGATTCGTAGGTCACGGCCGCCGGCCACGCGGGCCGGCCGCCGTGCGCTCACCCTCTTTAGAAGTACTGCGGGAGCGTGACGAGCTTGTAGCCGCGCGCCCGGACCGCGGCGATGATCGCCGCAAGTGCGTGGGCGTCGAGCGTCGAGTGGTCGACGCCGTTTGAGCCGACGTGCATGAGGACGATCTCGCCCGGCTCGAGGTGACCCACCGCGCGCGCGATCACCGACTCGACCGACTGTCCCATCGACGTCCCCTCCCACCCCAGCGTGTCGACCGTCCAGCCGACCGCCGTGTAGCCGAGGTGGTTGACCACGCCGAGCGCGCTCGCGTTGCTCGATCCGTACGGGAAGCGAAACAGCGGGACCGGGGGACGGCCGGTGAGCCGTGAGATCGCGGCCATGGCTCCGAGCACCTCGTTCCTCACCCCCTGCAACGAGAGCCTCAGCAGATCGGTGTGGTCGTAGGTGTGGTTGGCGATCGGGTACCGGGCGGCGATCCGCCGCGCCCACTGCGGGTAGAGCTCCGCCCACCGCCCGGTCATGAAGAACGTGGCCGTGGCGCCGGTGCGGGCGAGCACCGACAGGATCCTCGGCGCGCCGACGTTGTCCGCGCCGGCATCGAAGGTCAGTGCGACGACGTGGTGCGAGGTGGGTATCCGGTCGGGAATCTGGCCGACGAGGACGCGATGGACGACCACAGGGCGGGGGCGCGGGGGCGCCGGCGCGGTCACCGGCGCCGGCGCGCTCACCGGCGCCGGCGTGGTCGTGGTCGCGGAGCTTGTGCGCGAGGTGCTGGTGTGCGAGCCACCGCAGCCCGCAGCCGCGGTAATTCCGGCGGCGACCGCGATGATGCACCGGCCCCTCACGCCGCACCGGGCCTATTGAAGTACGAGTCGATCGCGGCCACGAGCCCTCGCGCCAGCGCCTCCTGGCCGCGACCGCTGGCCACGAACGAACCCTGGCTCGGATTGGTGAGAAACGCCGGCTCGACGAGCACACCGGGCATCTGACTCGGGAACGGAAGCCACGGCCGATCGGCCGGACCGAGCATGATCAGGTGGTGGTAGCTGGCGGTCTGCGGCGTCAACGCGGCCCCTCCCCCTTCGCGGTCGGGCAACACCCCGCGGTCGATGGTGGTCGTCCCGGAGCTCCTGAACGCGGACACCATGGCGCGCTGCACGAGATCGGCGAGGCGCCGGCTGTGAGCGGCAAACGGACGGGTCGGGCAGAAGAACGTCTCCGTCCCGTTCGCCGCCGAATCCACGAAGCCGTTCATGTGGATGGAGACGAGTATGTCCGCGTGGGCGGCGTTGGCACAGACGTCGCGGACCTCGACCTCGCGCTGGGCGGCATCGGGGTCGAGCACCCCCTGATGAAGGTCCGACGCTCTATAGCGAGCGACGGTCGAGTCCCGAGTGCGCGAGACCACGACCCGGTATCCACCCGCGCGCAGCAGCGCCAGGGTCCGCAGTCCGACTGCCAGCGTCACCTGCTTCTCGGTGACGACTCGGCCGGCCACGGCCGCCATCGTTCCCGTGTCCACGCCTCCGTGGCCCGGATCGAGAAACACCGTGGCCCCGTTCCAGCGCCCCGTGGGGGGGTACCCCAGGCAGGCGCCGGGCGAAAACGGGATCGGCCCGTTGCGGCCCACGGGCTGCGCGGTCTCGGCGGTGCGCGAGGCAAGGGCCACCGCTCGCGGCAGCCGAGGTGCAGCCGGCACGCGGCTGCGGGCCATCGGCGAGGAGGACGAAGACGGGGACGACGTCACCGTGGCGGCGGCCAACAGTGCACCTGCGACTAACGCGCATACGCCCAAGCCGGCGGGCAGCGATGGGGGTCGACGCATTCTGCTTCCCGTCAGACGCCTGCTGCGGATTATCCGCCGCTCGACTCGGTACAACAAGCCGCGCGCCCCGAACGTGAGAACTCCTACATCAACGCTCCTTTCGCCCGGCGCCCGTGTTCTAGTTACGCGAGTCATGGGTGCGCATGCTCGTCGCATCGCCTGCCTCGCCACAGCGGTCGTGCTCACGCAGTCCGTCGGTCTCGCCCTCGCTGCACGGCCGACGACTCTCAGAGCCGTTCGTTACCACGGCTACGAGGTCCGGGTTCCGCGTTCGTGGCCGGTCTACGACCTGGCCAAGGATCCACGGGTGTGCGTGCGGTTCAACCGGCACGCGGTGTATCTGGGCCGTCCGAGCTCCCAGCAACGGTGTCCCACGGACGCGGGGCTCGGCCGTACCGAGGCGATCCTCATCGAGCCGGTCGCGAGGACGGCGGCCGGCGCCGGCACGGCGAGCTACCCGTTGGCGCCTTCTCCCGGAGAGAGCAGCTTCGTCGTGCGGTCGGCCGGCGTGGCCGTCACGGCGACCTGGTTCGGGGACCGCGGTACCGTCGCGCGCGCGTTGAGGCGCGGGTCATTGCCCGCGCCCCGGGCACGCGTGGCCCGCGCGCCGGCCGGGGCGAGGGCCCATGCCGCCGCTGTGTACACGGGTCTCGGTTTTGACCCCTGCAGCGCCCCCTCCCCGAACGCGATGGCCGCCTGGGGCTCCTCCCCCTACCGCGCGATTGGGATCTACATCGGGGGCACGAACTCGGCCTGCGCCCAGCCCAACCTGACCCCGCAGTGGGTGAGCAGCGAGGTCGCGGCGGGCTGGCACCTGATTCCCACCTACGTGGGCCTCCAGGCGCCGTCGAACGAGTGCGGCTGCGCGGGGATCGCTCCCAGCCAGGCGTCCGCCCAGGGAGCGGCGGCGGCCAGCGACGCGGTCGCCGACGCCCAGGCCCTGGACATCCCCGCCGGCAACCCCATCTACTTCGACATGGAGGCCTACTCGCAGACCGCGAGCAACACCTCCGCGGTGCTCACCTTCCTGTCCGCGTGGACGGCAGGGCTACACGCCGACGGGTACGTCGCCGGCGTGTACAGCAGCGCCGGCTCGGGCATCAGCGACCTCGTCGGCGCCGGGGCGACGTTCGCCAAGCCCGACGACATCTGGATCGCCGAGTGGAACGGCGCGCAGTCGACGGCCAGCGCCTTCGTCCCCGCATCGGACTGGAGCGAACACCAGCGCCTTCACCAGTACTCGGGCGGTCACAACGAGACCTACGGCGGCGTGACGATCAACATCGACGGCGATTACCTCGACGGCGCGACCGCGGGAGCCGGAGGGCCGCCGCCTCCGCCGCCTCCCCCGGCGCTGGGCGTCTCCCCGGCCGCCGACGGCACGACCAACCTGTCGATGACCTGGGCCGGAGCCGGGGCCGCGGCGTCCTGGCAGGTGTGGGCGGGGCGCTCGCCGAACGCGCTGACGCCGATCACCGCCGCGCCGGTCCGCGGCGTGCGGACCCAGATCGCGATCCGCGACGCGGCGCCGTACTTCGCCGCGGCCCCCATCGCCTCGAGCGGGCAGACCCTGACCGCAGCGGCCACGGCCGCCACGCCCGCGCACATCGCGATCTTCGGCCGCAGCGCGTTCGTGCCCCCGGGCGGCGCGCTCGTCGGGGTCCCCACCGGCTGTTACACGAACGCTCCCTGCCACGTGGCCACCACCGTCTCCGCCGGCCGCACGGTTCTCGCTCGCACGCGACCCGAGTACATCGGCTCGAACGGTGCCGGCCTCCTGTGGTTCAAGCTGACCTCGCAGGGCCGAACGCTGCTGGCGCGCGCCCGCTCGCGCAGGCTCCCGGTCCAGGTGACCGAGCGCGACGCCTCCGGCACGGCGGCCGCCACCACGATCAACCTGATTCCGTTCTCCACCAGCGGCCGGGGGCCGAGCCGCAACGCGCGGCAGGCGTCGTCGCTGCGGATCGTCGGCACCACCGATTTCGTGTCCTCCGCCGGCGTCGGCGGCATCCTCGCCGGCTGCTTCACCGTGACGCCCTGCTTCGCCCGCACGACGATCTCGGTCGGCCGGACAGTGATCGCCAGCACGGGACCCGAGTTCCTCGGCGGCAACGAACTCGCCTACCTGATCTTCTCGCTGACCGCCCGCGGCCGCACGCTGCTCGCGCGCGCCGGCGGCAACCAGCTCGGCGCTCGCGTCTCGATCTCGGGCGGCGCCCCCACGGCGACGGGCCAGATCGCGCTCGTAGGCTTCAGCTAGCAGTGCCTTTGTGGCCCGGGGCGGGAGCGGCAGGATAGCCTAGGCCTTAGCTTAGGTGTCCTTCTACATCACAACCCCGATCTACTACGTCAACGCGCAGCCGCACCTCGGGCACGCGTACACGACGATCGCGGCCGACGTGCTCGCGCGACATATGCGCCAGCGCGGCGAGGACGTGTTCTTCCTGACCGGAACCGACGAGCACGGTGAGCCGGTGGCCGATGCCGCACACGCCGAGGGTGTCGAGCCACAGGAGCTCGCTGACCGTAACGCCGAGCGCTTCAAGGCCCTGATGCCGCGCCTGAACGCGTCGAACGACTTCTTTATCCGTACCACCGACGAGCAGCACAAGCTGAAGGTCCAGGAGGTCCTCCAGCGCGTCCACGACAACGGGCACACCTACAAGGGCATGTACGAAGGCTGGTACTGCCCGCGCTGCGCCGACTTCAAGGTCGAGAACGAGATCCTCGAGGGCAACCTGTGCCCGATTCACGAGATCCCGCTCGAACGCCATCAGGAAGAGAACTGGTTCTTCCGGCTCTCGACGTTCCAGGAGCCGCTCGAGCAGCTCTATCGGGACCACCCGGACTTCGTGATGCCATCACGCCACTTCAACGAGGCGAGCTCGTTCATCGCCGCGGGACTACAGGACGTCTCCCTGTCGCGGGCGCGGTTGAAGTGGGGGGTGACGGTGCCCTGGGATCCGAGCCACGTCTTCTACGTCTGGTTCGACGCGCTTTTGAATTACTACACGGCGCTTTCGTACGCCGACCCGGTGCAAGACCTGACTGGGCGGTTCTGGCCGGCGACCTACCACGTCATCGGCAAGGACATCTTGAAGTTCCACACGGTGTTCTGGCCGGCGCTGCTGATGGCCGCCGACTTGCCGCTGCCGCACCACGTTTTCGTTCACGGCTTCCTGCTCGGCGCCGACGGGCGCAAGATGAGCAAGTCGCTCGGCAACGTCCTCGATCCGTTCGAGGTCATGGCGGAATTCGGCACCGACGCGCTGCGGTTCTATCTGATGCGCGACGTCGCGTTCGGTGGCGACGGCGCGGTCGGGATGGACGCGGTGCGCTCGCGGTATGAGACCGAGCTCGCGAACGAGTACGGCAACCTCGCGAGCCGCACGGTGGCCATGGTGCACCGGTATCGCGACGGCGCCGGCCCCATGGTCGCCACCGACCCCGAGCTCGCGTTCGACTTCGACGGGCTGCGAGAGCAGGTGGCGATGCTGCTCGATCGAGCCGAGGCCACGCAAGCCCTCGAGGTGATCTGGCAGCGGGTGCGGCGGCTGAACCGCTACGTCGAGGAGCGTGCGCCGTGGCAGCTGGCTCGGGATCCCGCTGCAGGCGAACAGCTCGATCAGACTTTGGCGTCGCTCGTCGAGGGGGTCCGGGTCGTGAGCGTGCTTCTGCACCCTTACATGCCGGCGACGACGGAGCGCCTCCTGGACGCGCTTGGCGCTACCGAGCTGGATTATCAAAGCGCCGTGTTCGCGGGGTCGGGTGATGGCGGTTCGGTGGTCGCGCTGGAGCCGCTGTTCCCGAAGCGCTAGCCGGGCGTGATCGACAGCCACACCCACCTGGATTTCTGCGAGCCGTCCGACGCCGAGCTGGTCGCGCGCGCCTCGCGCGAGGGTGTTTCTCGGATCGTGACCGTAGGGACAACGGGGGCCTCGTGCCGTGCTGCGCTTCAGACCGCCGAGGACTTCCCGCAGGTGTACGCCGCCATCGGCCGCCACCCGAACGAGGCCACCGGCTTCGACGACGCCGACCTCGCGGAGCTCGAGGCGCTGGCGGCGCATCCGAAGTGCGTTGCGATCGGCGAGACCGGTCTCGACTTCTACCGCGACTATGCGCCGCGGGCCGACCAGGAGCGGGCGTTCGAAGCGCAGATCGGGCTGGCGCGTTCTTGCGGGAAGCCGCTCGTGATCCATACTCGGGCGGCTGAGGACGAGACGCTCGCGATGCTGGAGGGTCTGGCCGACGGCGTGCACGTGATTCTTCACTGCTTCTCGATGGTGTCGGGGCTGGAGGAATGCCTGGCGCATGAGGGCTGGTGGATCTCGTTCGCGGGGAACGCGACGTATCCGAAGGCGTCGGACCTGCGGCGGGCGGCGCTGCGCGTTCCCGCCGAGCGGCTGCTGGTCGAGACCGACGCCCCGTTCCTGTCTCCGCAGGCCGTCCGGGGCAAGCCGAACGAGCCGGCGAACGTGGTGCACACGGCGCGGGCGCTCGCGGTCGAGCGCCGGGTGCCCTATGAGGAGCTGGAGGCGGGGGTGGAGCGCAGCGCCGCCGCGGTGTTCGGATGGTGAGCGCCCGGCGCGCCCGCGCGCTCGGCCAGAACTTCCTCGTCGACCGCAACATCCTGGATGTGATCGAGCGGCTGGCTGCGGTCGGCGACGACGATGTGGTGCTCGAGATCGGCGGGGGACTGGGGGTGCTCTCCGCCCACATCGCGCCGCGCGTGGCGCACCTACACGTGGTCGAGGTCGACCCGGCGCTCGAACAGCAACTGCGTGACGTTCTCATGAGTTACGAGAACGTCACGGTCCATATCGCCGACGCGCTAGAGCTGAATCTTGCGGCGCTGTCGCCCAGTCCGACGAAGGTGGTCGCGAACCTCCCGTACTCGATCGCCGCCACCGCGATCTTGCGGACGATCGACGAACTACCGGGCGTTGATGACTGGGTGGTGATGGTGCAACGCGAGGTGGGCGAGCGGCTGGCGGCGGCTCCGGGCACGTCGGCATACGGAATCCCGTCGGTGCTGGCGCAGCTTGGGTGCGAGGTGCGCGTGCTGCGGCCGGTGGGGCGGCACGTGTTCCGCCCGGTGCCGAACGTCGACTCGGTGCTGGTGGGGTTGCGGCGTTTCGGTCCCGCGGCTTCGCCGGGGGTGCGCTCCGTTGTGCAGGATGCGTTCGCGCACCGGCGCAAGGCGCTCGCGGGATCGCTGGCGCTGGCGCCGGGTGCTAATGCCGATGTCCGCGAACGGGCCCGGGCGGCTTTAGTCGAGCTGGGCCACCCGCCCGACGAGCGCGCCGAGCGGCTCTCGCCCGAGGAGTTCCGCTCGCTGGCCGCGCTGCTCGGGCGATGAAGCTGAGTGCACACGCGCCCGGGAAGGTCAACCTGTGCCTGTTCCTGGGCGGAGTACGAGACGATGGATTACACGCACTGGTGACTTTGCTGGAGTCCGTGTCGCTCGCTGACGACCTGTGGCTTACGACGCTCGAGGGGCGCGTTGACGAGGTCGTATGTCCCGGGGTCGACGGGCCGAACCTGGTCGCGGCTGCGGTCGCGGGGCTCCGGGCACGTGGTTGGGACGGTCCGGCGGTAAGGATTATTGTGCGGAAGCGCGTTCCGGTCGCCGGCGGTATGGGCGGGGGTTCGGCCGATGCGGCGGCGGCGCTGCGGCTGGCCGCGCACGTGCGGGAGCCTTTGTCGCGCGTGCTCGCATCTGAAGCCGCCGCGCTAGGGGCCGACGTACCGAGCCAGCTCGTTCCCGGGGTGAGCATTGCCACCGGCGCCGGCGAGGCAGTGGAGCCGGTCCCGACGCTCGCGCCGCACGCGTGGTTGATCGTGCCCCAGCGGTTCGGGCTCTCGACCGCCGCGGTGTACCGCGAGGCCGACCGGTTGGGGTTGAGGCGTTCGCCTGGCGACCTCGATCGGCTGCGGGGGGCGGTTCGTGATGTTCTCGCGCGGCCGGGCGCGATGCCGCCGCGCGACCTCCTGGTCAACGATCTCCAGCCGGCCGCGCTCTCGCTGCGCCCCGAGATCGGCGACGCGCTCGACGCGGTCCTGTACGCGGGGGCGGAGCACGCGATCGTGTGCGGCTCGGGTCCCACGGTCGCCGGCCTTTTCTTCGGTGATGATGGCCACGCGCGCGCCGCCGCCGGCGCCAGCTCTTTGGCGGGCCGCTACCCTGCAGCGTGCGCCGCCGCGCCGGTCGACGAGCAGTTCGCGGCCCCCAGGCATCTCCCCCCTGCGGCAGAATTCCCGCAGAGCGCATGAGCAACCAAGCGATCACGTACCTCGTTGGGGCCTGCGCCGGCGTGTTCGGGCTGGCCATCTTCTGCTTGCTCGTGGTCGTGCCCGCGATCACCGCCTACCGGCGCCCACTCGAGCGGGTCGCGGTGGTGGTCCTGTCCCTGTACGTGCTGGCCGCTCTGGTCGGCGTCGGCATCATCGCCGGCGCCTTTGTCGTGGTCGAGTGGCCCCGGGTGTTTTGAGGTTGCGTGGCTGAGAGCGCCCCCTCACGCGAGGCTCCGCCCGCCCGCGGCCCGAACTTGGCGGCGTTGGCGGAGATCACCGACGCCGTCGAAGCGGGCGCCGGCCTGCCCGAGGTGCTGCGCGCCTCCGCGCGGGTGCTCGACGCGAGCCTGATCCTGATCGACCGGACGTCCGCCGTGCTCGCGGTCGCCACCCGCTCGCCGGCCGATGAACGCTCGCTGATGCGTGACGCCGGCGACGTGACGACGATCGAGCTCAAGGTCGCGGAGACGACGGTCGGGGTTTTACGGATGCGCGCCCGTGACCACGAGCCCGACCCGGCGATGCTGCGGCTCGTGACGACGCTGATCGCGTCCGAGGTGGAGCGGGTCCGCGCGCCCGAGCGGGCATCCGAAGAGGCCGCTGTGGCTTTTCAGCGCGCGGTGCTTTCGCGTTCGATCCCCGATCGGGACGATTTGGTCGCCCGCGGCAAGGAGCTCGGCACCGATCTGGGGCTGGGGGGGAGCGTGGTCGTGGTGCGGGCGCACCCGCGCACCCCGATCGAGGAGGACTGGCGCCGGCGGCTGCTGGCGGTGGCGGCGCGTGGCGCCCGGTCGATCGCGGCCGGTTCGATCGGGGCGTTTGGCGTCGAGGACTCCGGCGAGGTCCTGTTGCTCATTCCCGATCCGGACGGGGACGCCGGTCGGCGCGCGTCGTCGGCGATCCGGCGCGAGCTCGAGTCCGGGCTCGCCGGGTTTGCCTTCGCGATCGGCCGCAGTCGGCACACGCGCGATCCCCTCGAGTTGAGCCGCGCGCGCAACGAGGCGATGCTGGCCGCGAACGTGGTCGAGGGCGATGCGGATCGGACCGAGCTCGCGTATGAGGAGACCGGGACCTACCAGCTGCTGCTGCCGCATATGCACGACCCGGCCGAGTTGGGGCGGTTCTACGAGGAGACGGTGCGACCGCTGGTGTCGTACGACGAGCAGTACGAGACCGATCTGCTGGGCACGCTGTCGACGTTCTTGGAGTGCGACGCCAACGTGAATGCCACCGCGGCGCGGCTGTTCACCCACCGGCACACGATCCGCTACCGGTTCGAGCGGGTGCGCGAGCTGACCGGGCTCGACGTGTCGTCGAGTGACGGGCGCGAGAAGCTGTCGCTGGGGTTGAAGGCCATGCGGGTGCTGGGGATCGCTGCGCCGCGGGGGCCGGCGACGGAGCCGGGCGCGGAGGGCGGCCGAGTCCCGCGGTAGGAGGGGTTGCCGGCGCGCCGGCGCCGGTGGTCTCCCGCCGCGGTCTTCGCGTCACGCGCGCGCGGCGCGCGTCGGCGCCACCGCCCAGCGTGGGCAATACCTTCGGAATAGCCATAGGTATTGCCCACGCTCACTCGTCGAGCGCCCCTTGGACCGCGTTTGCCGCGAGCTCGCCGGCGACCTCGAGCGGCTCGGTGGTGCGTTCGGCCCGAGCGAGCACGAACGCCCCCTCGAGGGCGGCGAGCATGGCGATCGTGAGCTCGCGAGCCCTGGCCGGTGCGAGGCCGGCGCCAGCAAGGCGCTCCGCACCCGCCGCGATCCAGCGCTCGAACACCTCGGCGCACGCTTTGCGCATCGGCTCGCTGGAGCTCGACACCTCGAGCGCGATGGTCGCGATCGGGCACGCGTCCGCGTAGTCGGTCTCCTTCAGGTGCTCGGCCGCGCCGGCGAAGAAGTCGCGCACGGCGGTGACGATGTCCGGGGCGGGATCGAACACCGCCGGGATCAACTGCTCATAGAGCGCGCCCGACGTCCGGATGGCCTCGGCGGCGAGCTGCTCCTTGCCGCCCGGGAAGAAGTGGTACAGCGACCCGAACGGCGCCTTGGCCTCGGCCACGATCTGCTTGACGCCGGTCGCCGCGTAGCCCTGTCGGCGGAACAGCTCCGCGCCGCTCTCGACGATCCGGTCCCGGGTGGTCGACATGGCGAGCTATGCCGCCATGAGCGCGGGGTCTTTGGCCGCGAGATACTCGTCGAGCCGCCTGGTCTTCTCAGTGTCCTCGTAGACCTCGTACTCCTTTAGCCGGCCCCAGGCCATCCGGCCCCAGATCACGTACCGGTTCTCGTAGACGGTCTCGCCCTCCGGAGATTTCAGGTAGTCGCGGCCGCGGATGCAGATCGTGGTGTTCCACGGGAAACCTTTGGCAACGACCTCGTCGGGAAAGATCTGGAGGCCCACGCGGGCAAACCGGCGTAGCCAGCGCTCGTGTGCCGCCCTCCCCTTGTGCACTCCCGCCCACGAGTTCTCGCCCGGGAAGGTCATCTGGACGTCAGGCGCGTCGAGCATCAGCGTGGGGCCGGGATCGCCGGCGCGCAGGCGCGCCATCGTGTGGGTCACGAGCTTCTTCGACAGCCAGGAAAGCATCGTCGTTCCTCCTCGGTTCAGTACGCCGGGGTCGCCCGCTTACCAGCGTCGCCGGCCCTAGATTGATCGCTCTAGCGAGAAGCATACAGACGAGCGAGCTTGCCGACAAGCCGACCGCGGCGACTCGGCGTCGGACCATGCTCGTCTAGGCACCGCCCGGTCCGCGTCACGCGTCCTCGGGCGGGGAGGGGCGCAGGGAGCTAGCATCGCGCGCGCCAATGCCGATCGGGATCATCACGGGCTCGGGCACTCATTCGCTGCCCGGATTCTCCGACGCAGAGCCGGTCACGCTCGAGACTCCATTTGGGGAGTGCACGGTGATGCGCGGCAGCCTCGGAGGCGTTGACGCCGTCCACGTGTCGCGTCATCTCGCCGGACATACCCGGCTCTCGAATCACGTGACCCATCGCGCGAACATCTGGGCGCTCAAGGAGCTCGGTGCAGACGCGGTGATCGGCTGCACCGCGTGCGGCGCGGTCGACCCAACGCTCGAGCTCGGTTCGCTCGTTGTATTCGGCGACATGCATTTCGCCTCGAACCGGCTGCCCGACGGCTCTTTGTGCACGTTCTTCGTCTCGCCCGGCGACCCTGAGCGCGGCCACTGGATCCTGCATGGCGGTCCGTTCTCGGACGGCGTCCGGGCCGCGCTGGTGTCGGCTTGCGAGAGCGCCGGGCACTCGTTCCTCGATGGTGGCGTCTATGGGCATGTCGACGGGCCGCGGTTCAACACGCCGACCGAGATCGCGCAGCTTGCGCGCTGCGGCGTGACCGCGGTCAGCCAGACGGCCGGGCCCGAAACGGTGCTGTGCGGCGAGCTCGAGTTGCCGTTCGCACTGATCGGGTTCGTGACCGACTACGCCAACGAGGTCAAGCCGGGTGAGCCGACTCCTGTGTCCAAGCTCATCGAGCTGATGGGCTCGAGCTCGCAGATCTTCGCCGACGTGCTCGCAGGTGCGCTCGGTCGGCTAGCGCAGGCGCCGGCCCAGCCCGCAAGCACCGTCTACCGCCTCGAGCAGGCATGAGCGCGGGCGCCGGGCCGGCGGTGCTCATCATGGCGCGGGCGCCGCGCCGTGGCGAGGTTCGCCGTGCCCTTGAGCCGCTGCTCGGAGCCGACCGCTGCGTCGCGCTCCAGTCCGCCCTGATTGCCCAGGCCGCCGGCTGGGCCGGGTCGGTGGCGCCCGGGGCGGTGCACGTCGCGCACGATCCGCCCGATGTGGGAAAGGACCTGCGCCTCTTGGTCGGCCCGGACGCAGCCCTATTTCCGCAGAACGGGGATGGGATCGCGGGCCGGCTCGCCGACGCTGCCGCCCGGGTTTTCGCTCGGAGCAACGGCCCGCTGCTGATCGTCTGGCCGGACCTGCCCAGGTTCAGACCGGAGCACGCGTCCGCCGCGCTCGACGACCTCAGGGACGGCTGCGAGGTCGTGCTGGGTCCGGTGATCGATGGCGGCCTGTACCTGATTGGGATCTCGCGGCCGTTGCCGAAGCTGTTCGGACTGCCGGAGCAGGCGTGGCGCAGCCCCGACGTCATGATGCTCGGGATGGCCGCGGCGCGGGACGCCGGGCTCGAGGTCGGCATCCTGCGCGCGGAGCGGGCGCTGGCGCGACCCGGGGACGTGCGCGCGGCGCTGGCGGATCCGCTGTTGCCGGCGGAGATCGGACGGATCCTGCGGCGGGGCGGGTAGCCGGCGCGCCAGCGCCCTTTGAGTCTCTGGATTGTCGCCTCGACGCCGGCGGCCGAGCGTTCCTGATCAGATAACGTGGCATCGGGCCGATCGCATAATGCACTGGGGAGTGGTGTAACGGAAGCCCGCCGGCCTTTGGAGCCGTGAGGTCCCGGTTCAAATCCGGGCTCCCCAGTCGAAGTCTCTCCCAAAAGGCCTGCAAATAGCATCTTTCCGTCCGGTGCGCGAACTAGTGTTCGTGCATGCCTCGGCGTCCACGCTATTCGGAGGAACAGGTTCGTGCGGCGGTCGAGAACTCGCCAAGCGTCTCAGCTGCGTTGCGGCTCCTGGGCCTACGGGCCGCCGGCGGGAACTTCAAGCCATAAAGAAGCTGATTGCCCACTACGGGATTTCGACCGATCACTTCGATCCCAACTGGACCCTCCGCGGTCGGAGGTCTCGCAAGATCACGCCGCTCGACGAGGTGCTGGTCGAGAACTCGGACTACAACCGTGGGGACCTCAAGCGGCGCTTGTACGACTCTGGCCTCAAGTCACGCGAGTGCGAACTCTGCGGCCAAGACGAGGAATGGCACGGTCGGGCGATGGGTCTGATTCTGGATCACGTGCCTGCACTGCGGGACGGACTTCATTCCGAAGTACGCGACTCACCGATACTGCTCGCAGGCATGTGGCGTCCACGGCAAGGGTTCCCGGGCGCCGAAGACCGAAAGGCGCAAGGTGCCTCGCCCGTCGTACGAACAACTCATGGCCGATGTCCGGTCGATGAGCCTCGTCGCTGTTGGCCGCACATACGGAGTCTCCGACAACGCGGTTCGCAAGTGGATTCGGTGGTACGAGTGGGAGCATCACGCCCCTCGTGATTGGGACGAAGCTGCTTAAACTCGTCGGCAGAACGAATCCGCCCCACAAGCGGTCGCTCAACGAGGCCCGATGTCGGCCAGACGTCACGGCCCGGTGTGTCATCGTGGCCGGATGCCGGTGGATGCGGACTCCGGGTGGGTCGAGGTTCGGCTTCCGTACCGGGCGCCGTGCGACGTCGACGGATTGATCGGGTATCTCGCGCACCGGGCGGTGCCGGGTGTCGAGGAGATGGTGGATGCCGTGTACCGGCGCAGCCTCCGCCTGCCGCACGGGCCCGGGGTGGTCGAGCTCAGGAGCGGACCCGGGCACGTTCGCGCGAGGTATCGGCTCTCCGATTCGCGGGATCTCGACACAGCCGTTGAGCGCTCGCGCACGCTCATGGATCTCGACTCCGATCCGGTCGCCGTGACCGATGCGCTCGGCGACGACGATCTGATCGGCCGCCTGGTGCGGGCGGCTCCCGGCCGCCGCGTGCCCGGCCACGTGGATGAGCATGAGCTTGCGATGCGCGCCGTACTCGGCCAGCAGGTCGCGCTCCGCAGTGCTGCGACACTTGCGGGCCGCTTGGTCAGGGCATCCGGCGACCCGCTCGAGCGCCCCGTCGGCGCGGTGACACATGTGTTTCCAACCGCGGCGCAGATCGCCGACACAGACGCGGAACGATTCGCGATGCCCGAGTCTCGCCGGCGCGCGCTGCTGACGCTCGCCCGTGCCCTTGCGACGGGCGACGTCGTCCTTGGGCCGGGCGTTGACCCCGAAGAGGCGCGCGGACGGCTGCTGGCGCTGCCGGGGATCGGTCCCTGGACGACGGAGTACATCGCCATGCGGGCGTTGCGGGATCCCGACGCGTTCCTGTCAAGCGATCTCGGCGTCCGTCGAGCCCTCGAGCGGTTCGGCCACGACGGGCGCCCGATCAACGCGACGAGGCTCGCCGAGCGCTGGCGCCCATACCGCGCTTACGCGCTCCAGTACCTGTGGGCGAGCCTGTCGTCCGCCCCTGACGGCGCCCGGCCGACCACCTAAGGATCGGGCGGTGGTGGCCGGGACGTGGTGATCGCGGGCTGGTGATCGCCTACGATTTCAACGTGGCCGAGCCCGTCGTTGTGATTCTCGCCGCCGGTCAGGGCACCCGGATGCGGTCCGAGATCCCGAAGCTGCTGCATCCGGTCTGTGGCAGGCCCATGATCGCCTGGTCCGTCGCCGCGGCCCGCGAGGCCGGCGCGCGCGAGATCGTCGTCGTCGACGGTCCCGAGCGGCCGCTCGCGACGGCGCTGGATGATGTGACGACCGCGGTGCAGGAGCAGCCGTTGGGCACTGCCGACGCGGTCAAGGCTGCTGGAGCGCGAATCCCCTCTGACGGAACGGTGATCGTGCTCAACGGCGACCATCCGCTGATCACCGCACGTACGCTCCGCGGGCTGGCCGAAGCCCATCGGCACTCGGGCGCCGCAGCCACAATCGCCACCGCGGTTCTCGACGATCCGACTGGCTACGGAAGGGTGGTGCGAGCACCCGACGGGACGGTCGAGAAGGTGGTCGAGACCAAGGCGCCGGGAGACGCCAGCGAGCTCGAGCTGCGCATCCGCGAGATCAATGCTGGGATTTACGCGTTCGACGGCCATGCGCTCCTCGGAGCGCTGGAGCATGTCCGAAGCGACAACTCCCAGGGCGAGCTCTACCTGCCCGACGTGCTCCCGATACTGCGCGCACACGAGCGGTCTGTCGACGCTTACGAGATCGCTGATGCCAGCGAGGTCGGGGTCAACGATCGGGTCGGGCTCGCGGAGGTCGTCGCGATCGCGCAGCGGCGGATCCACGAGCGCCACATGCTCGCCGGGGTAACGATCGTCAATCCGTCGGCGACCGTGATCGACGCAGATGTCGAGCTCGCTCCCGGTGTCGTCGTCGCCCCGTTCACGAGCTTGCACGGATCCACCCGGATCGGGGGGGCGTCGGTGATCGGGCCGCTCAGCACGCTGATCGACGCTCGCGTGGGCGAGCAGGCCAAGGTCGTCCACTCCTATCTCAATGACGCTGACGTGGGCGACCGGGCCAGTGTTGGCCCCTTTGCGTATCTTCGGCCTGGCGCGGTGCTGCGTGAGGGCTCCAAGGCGGGCACCTTCGTGGAGATCAAGAACTCCGATATCGGGCGGGGAACCAAAGTGCCGCACCTCTCCTACATCGGTGACGCCGACATCGGGGAGGAGACCAACCTCGGGGCAAGCACGATCACCGCAAACTACGACGGCTCGCGCAAGCACCGAACGACGATCGGCTCGCGTGTCAAGACGAGCGTCGACACCACGCTGGTCGCGCCGGTGACGGTCGGAGACGACGCTTACACGGCCGCCGGCTCGGTGATCGGGAGCGACGTTCCACCTGGAGCGCTTGCCGGTTCACCGGGGGTCGCTCGGACGAACCAGCGCAACGTCGAGGGCTACGCGGATCGTCGCAAGGAGCGGGATGCCGCTGGGCGCGCTGCGCCAGCGGTCGGTAACAATGCCGCCGGAACCAGCGAGCCGGCGCAGGGCGATATGTCAGGATCGCCGTCGGCGGGGTAGTTCACAAACGCCACTTCGTCATCCCCCGGGCGTACACTCGACGATCCGATGAGCGTGTTGCAGACTCGTCCCGCGCCCAGCGACATCATGCTGGCGTACAGCAAGCGGCTGATGCTCGTCTCGGGCCGCGCGAACCCCGGACTGGCGGCGAGGATCGCCGCGAAGCTGGGTGTCGAGCTTGGGGCGGTGACGCTTAGAACGTTCGCCAATGGCGAGGTGTACTGCCGCTACGAAGAGTCAGTGCGAGGCGCAGACGTGTTCATCGTCCAGCCGACGTGCGCGAACCCGGACACCGGACTGAACACCAACGACGCGCTGATGGAGCTGCTGGTGATGGTGGACGCCGCGGTCGGCGGCTCCGCCCACCGCGTGATCGCGGTCACGCCGTGGTATGGCTACTCCCGCCAAGACAAGAAGTCGGCTCCGCGCGAGCCGATCAGCTCCCGCCTGATCGCGCGGATGCTCGAGGCTGCGGGGATCGACCGAATCCTGACCATGGATCTGCACTCCGGACAGATCCAGGGCTTCTTCCAGAAGCCCTGCGATCACATGACAGCGCTGTTCATGCTCACGCAGTACTTCGCGGACCTGCGCCTCGAGGACCTGGTGGTCGTCGCTCCCGACGCCGGCCGGGTGAAGCTGAACAAGCAGTTCGCGTCGAAGATTGGCGCCGATCTGGCGATCCTCAACAAGGAACGACCAGCGCAACAGGTGGCCGAGATCGGGTACGTGATCGGCGACGTGGCCGGCAAGACCGCGGTGCTCGTCGATGACATCATCGACACCGCCGGCACGCTGAAGGCCGCTGCCCTGGCGGTGCACGAGGCCGGCGCACGGCGGGTCTACGCGGCCGCGACCCACGGCGTGTTCTCGGGGAACGCGTGGGAGAACCTCGCGGCCGCCGAGCTCGAGGAGATAGTGGTCACCGACACGATCCCGACGCCGCCGGACGCGCCCGACAACGTACGCGTGCTGCCCTGCGCCGACCTGCTCACAAATTCGATCCGGCAGATCTTCACCGACGGGTCGGTGAGCGACGTGTTCGGCGGCGAGAACCAGCTGTTCTGAGCCTGCGGCGCCCGCGCCGCCAGCAGTCCGCGTTCAGCGTGACGACCAGAACCTTCGGCCGGCGCCGGCACCGCGTGGCCGGGCGTGCCGGAGAAGCGCGCCGGACGACGCGCGCCAGAAGACGCGCGCAAGAAGACGCGCGCCAGGGCCAGCTATTTCCCGGAACCCCTGACTGCCTCGTCTTCCTACGGTGCGTTCAACGCCGTCACAGTCCAGGCGCGGCGCACTGCGCGATCTTCCGGCCGCCGACGGTATTCGGCGAGCCTCCGGAATCACCGATCTGCACGGCGGGACTGTTGCGCTCGCAGATCAGGTTCCCTGGCTCCGCGGCGCTCACTGTTGTTGCTGGCACCGGAGAGCAGTGGGGCTTTCTGCTGCTCGAAGGCTGCTGGGCAGTGGTCTCCGGGGCGGGGCTAATCAGGCGGATTCGCGGCGTCCGACCAGCGGGGTGAGAAGATGCCCTAGATGATGCGGATTGCGCTGACCGCGGTTCGGGATCGGAACGTGCGGGCGCCGGCGGGCACGTGGGCGAGCGCGACGATCCGCTGATCGGGCGGCCGGTCCAGAGCGAACGCGCCGTGCGATTGATGGAGCTGCTCGGGCTGAGCGAGGACGAGCTCTGCCGGATCCTCGACGTCGAGCCGCTGACGCTGCTCTCCGGCCAGCTCGATCATCGTATGGAGCTGCCGATCCTGCTCGGCCTCCTCGCCGAAGTGTCGGAGCGTGCCGGCACCGCGCTACTCAGACGCTGGGTGCGGGCTTCCGGGGCCGCCGGCCGGCCGCTCGACCTCCTGCTGGGGCGCGATTTTGGAGCGTTCGAGGATGCCCTGGGCGAGTTCGCGAGCAGCGGATTCCTGCTGCGCAGCGGTGGGAGAAGGGCTCGATAGGTTGCCGCCACCCTTCATCCACAGGTTGCGGGTCCGCTACGCCGAGTGCGACATGCAGGGCGTGGTCTTCAACTCGCACTACCTGGTCTACTTTGACGCCGCGCTCACGGAGCTTTGGCGGGAAGCGCTCGGCGGCTATCGGCCGATGCTGGATCGAGGCATCGACCTGGTGGTCGCGGAGGCGCGCCTGCGCTACGAGAGCGCCGCTCGCTTCGACGACGAGCTGACAATTGAGATGACGATTACTCACCTCGGGAACACCAGCATCGTTAGCGAGTACAGCATCGGCTGTGACGGAACCCCACTGATCGAGGGGATGACGCGCCATGTCACGGTCAGCCGCCAGACGCTGAAGAAGACGCCGATTCCCGGCTGGATGCGTTCCGGCCTCGAGCCGTGGGTGAGCTGGCCAACCGAAGCCCGTCAGTCCGGCTAGCAGCGCGGAGCCGGAGCGATGCGCCGGCTGGTACGGTCAGCGAGCGTGGAGGACCCACGCACCGAGGCTGCCCGTACACATTTCGACCGCTGGTCTGCCACCTACGAGCAGGACCGTGCCTCGCGCAGGTTGCGCGAGATCCAGACCACCGCGCTCGCGATGCTCGCGCTGATGCCCGATGACGAACTGCTCGATATCGGGTGCGGCACCGGGGCAGCGGTGCGCGAGGCTTCGCCCATCGTGACGCGAGCGGTGGGGTTCGACCTCTCGCCGGCAATGATCGCGCGCGCCCGCGAGCGCGCCGCCGCGCTCGCCAATGTCGAGTTCTTCGAAGGCGACGTCAGTGGCCCCCTCCCGTTCGCCGACGGCGAGTTCACCGCCGTCTTGTGCACCACAGCGTTCCACCACTTCCCGCGCCCGCAGGAGACGATCGTGGAGATCGCCCGGGTGCTCGCCCCCGGAGGCCGGGTGCTGATCGCCGATTCCAACCGCTCTCATCCAGCCGTGTTCATGCTCGACCTAATCCTGCGAATCTTTCAGCGCAGCCATGTCGGGTTTCGAAGCCCGGCTCAGCTGCTGTCCGACCTGCGCGCGGCCGGCTTCGGGGATGCCACGACCAGCACCATCTGGGGTGGCGGCTACGCGTTCGTCAGGGCTGAGAAGCCGGATTGACGCCGAGGCTACTACTTCTGGTCGGAACTCTCGGAGTCCTCTTCAGAGCGCTCGGGCCGCTGCTCGCCGGGCCAGATGCCGGTGAAGTAATGAAAAGCCCTGGCGCTGGCCCGGTCGACAACAGCTGCGACCCCGGCCAGGGTTGCGGCTTCGAGCGCGGCTGCGGCAACGACCTTCGAAAAGCTGGCCTCCGCGGTCGTGGGCCGCGGAGGTTCGGCGTCGTCGAGCTTGCCCCAGAGGTTCTTGAAGATGCTGCGGCCGAGCTTCGAGCCCACCAGGGTCGCGATGATCTTGAACGGCGTGTAGAGGATCTTCATCTGTTGGGGCCAAGGCTACCCGCGGAGGCGGCCGTTAGCACTGCGCCACGCGGACAACCTTTGACTTGCACTTTTCTCCGCGCGACGGAAGATTCTTCGTCGATCGGCGGTAATAGTTAAGAGGTCAACCGGCCGAATCCCAGGAGCAATACAAGTGTTGGAGGCGGATCCGAACCCCAACCTCGAGGCAGCCGAGGACCTCTTGCGACGTGCCCTCCTCGACGACTCTGCATCGGCCGCTGTTTCGCTGCGAGTCGGGGGCCTGCCTGTAAGCAATGCCGTGACCGTCATCTTCCACGGTCGCCGCGACCTCGGCACGCTCCAGACGTACGTTGCTCGCGGCAGTCGCGCCGCTGGCGCGACCGTGGCCGCCAACGAGCTGCTGCGGGTCCCCTGCGACCTCGATCTGGCGGATGCGGAGGATCGACAGGAAGCCGAGCGGCTGTATGTGGAGCAGGCCACCACACTGCGCGATGCGCTCGTGGGTGCCGACGTGGTGCTCGACGTGTGGCGCCAGCCGCTGGGCGAGCTGATCGGCACGGCGGTCATGGTCGATCATTCGGTTGAGCTTGGAGTGCGCCTCCCGGCGCCGCGGCTGCTGCCCACGGCGCTTGTCGCCCGGGACTCACAGCTGGTCGTCACGCCCGTCTGTGGCGCTCGGACGCTCGCCGAGGGACGCCCGCCGATGGGCATCGCGTGCGCGCAACAGGACGTCACCCGCGTCTATCCGCTGGCGGACGACCCGGAGCGGTGCGTTGAGGACTTCCTTCAGCTCGCGGCCGAGCATGCACGCGCTCTGGCCGAGCATCTGGAGCACCAGGAGGCCTCGGTGCAGCGGTTCCTCGAGTTGAGCGGGCCTGAGGCCGGAAAGCCCGTTTAGTCGAGGCTGCTTAGCTTGCGGCCGATGCGCCGCGTCTACATCTTCACGCTGATCGGAGTCGCCATCGTGGTGTTCGTCGCAGTCAGCGCCATCCTCGCTCGCGTGTTCAGCGTCGACGGGGCGGAAAGGGCGGCGATCACCTCCCTCGTGCAAGACGAGGCGCGCGGAGACGTGAACCAGGCCGTGGCGCAGCTACAGGGCTGCGAGCACAGTGCTGCGTGCCGCAGCTCGGTCGAGGCGAACGTCGTCGCCCTGAAGACACCGGGCAGTGTGTCGATCTTGCAGATCGAACCTTCAGCGGGCTTCTCGCTGGGCAGCACGCTTGGGACGGCGCGGGTCGCCTGGCGTGCGGGCTCCTCTCTGCCAATCGTCCAGTGCGTGCGGGTCAGGCGCGCAGGAAACGCGTTGAGCGGCCTGCGCGTCGAGCTGCTCGAGATCAGCAAGCGGATTGAGAGCGACTCGGTCTGTCCGACCCAGTTTTAGCTGCTCGGGCGACCATGCACCCGGACCGGCGTGCGGTGCGGTTCACGGGCGGGCCGGCGTTCCCGGCGCGGCAGATGATCGGCGAGCCGGCCGTGATCGCGGAGCCGGATGCGCGCCTGGACCGCGTCGGGCAGCGGGATTCCGCCGCGCGGGGGCTCAGGAGGCCGCGGAGGCCGCCGCGGACCGCGGCCCCAACCATCGTCGGACCCCGAGTCGGACCCGGGCGGGGCAGGACCATCTCGCAGAGCGGGAAGCAGCAGCACTCCCACACACACCATTCCCAAGATGTGCATTCCGGCGATCATCAGCATGAGCTGAGCGTCGCCTGACATGGATTAAGCCTAGCGCGGGGCCATTGCCAGCGCCAGGGGTGGTCGGGAGGGGTGGCGCGGGAGCGAACCGCCGGAAACCGCCGGCGGTGGCCGCGCGTGGGGCGCGGGAGCGAACCGCCGGAAACCCGCCGGCGCCAGGGGTTCTCGCGGGCCGGCGTGCGGAATGGCCCTGCCCGCGCCAGGGACGACCTCCCCGCTACCATCGGTCGCCGGCCATGGCACAGGCAGACTCCACCGCGCTCACCGTCCAGCACCGCGACCCCGAAGGATCGCGCGCCGCTCGCCGCCTGCGTCGGGAGGGCAAGGTCCCCGGCGTCGTCTACGGCGGAGGTGAGCAACCGGTCGCCTTCCAGGTCGATGCCAAGGTGCTCCGTCAGGCGCTGGCTCATACGGGCGCCGTGCTCGAGCTTCGCGTGGACGGGGCCACCGGAACGCCGGTGGTGCTCAAGGAGCTCGCGCGCCACCCTGTCAGCGGTGCCACGCTGCACGTGGACCTCATGCGAGTGCGGCTCGACCAACCGATCCAGGCGACGGTCGTGCTCGAGCTGGTCGGTTCGGAGAATGCCCCTGGCGTGAAGGAGGGCGGCGTGCTCGAGCAGGTGACGCGCGAGCTGACCATCGAAGCGCTCCCGAACGACATCCCCGACTCGCTGGAGCACAACGTCGAGGAGCTCCAGATCGGAGACACCGTGACGCTCGAGGCTCTGACCGCCCCCACTGGGGTCAAGCTCCTCGACGATCCCGAAACGGTGCTCGCGACGGTTACGCCGCCTCGCCTCCAGGCCGCCGAGGAAGAGGAAGAGATCGAGGAGGAGACCGAGCTCGTGGCCGAGGGCGCACCCGAGGCCGAGGGGGCCGCGGGCGAGGCAGCCGCCGGCGAGGCCGAGGGCCAGGGCGAGGGCGGGTAGCGCCCTTCACGAGTGCCCACAGGCGCAGCTCCCGTCGACTGGCTCATCGTCGGTCTCGGCAACCCCGGTCGCGAGTATGCCGGCACGCGTCACAACGTCGGGTTCGAGGTCGCGAACCTGCTCGCGAACCGGTGGGGCCTGCCCAAGGCGAAATCCAAGTACCGCTCGCTGATCACCGAGGGCCCCACCGGGCCGGGCGGTCCACGGGTGGCAGTTCTGCTGCCGCAGACGCATATGAACGACGCCGGCAAGGCGGTCGGCCCGGCACGAGGCGCGACGAAAACCGACCTCGACCACGTCCTCGTCATACACGACGAGATCGACTTGCCCTTTGGGGAAATAAGAACCCGCACCGGGGGTGGTCTCGCCGGCCACAACGGCCTCAAGTCGCTCAAGGAGGCGCTCGGGTCGGCGGACTTCCGGCGCGTCCGCATCGGGGTCGGGCGTCCTCCCACCACCGACCCCGACCGTGTCGCGGGGTACGTGCTCGGCCGCTTCAGGGAGCCTCGGGAGGAGGTGAAGATCCTCATCGAGCGCGCTGCGGACGCGGCCGAGAGCGTGGTGCTCGGCGAGCCGGTCTCAGGGGCACCGAGCGAGCTACCGCCTTCCTAGACTGAAATCAGATGCTCCGTTCGCTCCTTGCCCATGCAGTCGACGATCCTCAGACCGCTGCGCTCGTGCGCGAAGGTGGGCGCGCCTACGTCTCGCAGTCGCTGCGTCCATACCTGATCGCCGCGCTCCTGGATCACGAACCGGACCGTCCGGCGATCGTCGTCGCCGGCGACGATCGCGCGGCCCGTGACCTCGCGGCCGGATTGAAGTCATGGCTCGATCCTCGCGACGTCCGCTATTACCCGAGCCGCGGCGTCACCTACGAGTCGCACCTGACGCCGCCGCCGCACCTCGTGGGCCTGCGGATCGCAGCCCTCGACGCGCTTCTCGACGGCCGTGCTGAATCTGCCCCCAATAGCGGGGCAAATTCGGCACACCCCGATCATCAGGCGCCCGTCGTCGTGGTCAGCGCGGTTGCCCTCTCCGAGAAAGTCCCCGACCCGGCGCTCCGCCCACAAACCTTCACGCTGAAAACCGGCGACCTGATGGACCTCGACGAGACCGCGCGCGATCTGGTCGCGGCGGGCTACGAACACGTGGACCAGGTCGAGGATCGGGGCCAGTTCGCGATCCGCGGAGGTCTGCTCGACATCTTTCCGGCCACCGAGGACCGTGCGGTGCGCGTCGATCTGTTCGGGGACGAGATCGAGTCGCTCAGATGGTTCTCGACGTTCACGCAGCGATCGCTTGGCGATGCGGAGCGGGTCGAGGTGGCGCCCGCCGCCGAGCTCGCCGAGGAGCACCGCGAGCTCGCGGAAATCGCCGCGCTCGAGGAGGAAGCCGAGCGCCCCGACATCGCCGAGCTGCTCCCGGTCGAGGACTTCCACCCGTTCCTGGCGCTGGCCTCGCGAAATGCTTCGATCCTCGTCTCCGGCGAGGAGGACGTCACCCCCGCGCTGGCCGATCACTGGCAGGACGTATGCGCCGCCTTCCACGACGAGGACGCGCACCACCTGTACGTCGATCCCCAACAGATCGGCGAGGCCCTCCAAGAGCGCGCCGGAATCTGGCTGTCGAGCATCGACCAGGACCAGTCGCTGCAGTTCCATGCCCAGGCCGCAGAGGTCGCAGCACGCGGTGTCAAGGATGCCGAGCCCGAGCTCGAAAAGCTCACTCGCTCGGGATACACGACGGTCGTGGCGTTCGCTCGTCGCGGCGAGGGCGAGCGCACGGCGTACAACCTGGGACGGCTGAAGGTCCGCTGGCTCGAGTCGGGTGAGCCCGCGCTCGACGGAGGGGGAGTGATCACGTTCGCCCACGCCCGCCTGCAGGTGGGGTTCATCGCCCCGCAGTTTCAACTCGCGGTGATCCCAGAACACCGGCTGTTCCGCCGGCGCCGCCCCACGCCGCAGCGGCCCGAGCCTAGGCGACGCGGCGTCCTTCGCAGCTTCGCCGACCTCCGCACCGGCGACATCGTGGTGCACGAGGATCACGGGATCGCGCGGTTCGCGGGTTTCGACACCAAGACCGTCGCCGGTGTCACGCGCGACTACCTGTACCTCGAGTACGCCGGGTCGGATCGGGTTTTCGTGCCGGTCGACCAGCTCGCCAAGATCAGCCGCTACGTCGGGGCGGGCGGCGCCCACCCGCCGCTTTCCAAGCTGGGCGGCACCCGCTGGGACACGATCAAGGCGCGCGCGCGGCGCGCAGCCCAGGAGCTGGCGGGCGAGCTGCTCAACCTGTACGCGGAACGCAAGCGCCGCGAGGGGCACGCCTTCCCGCCCGACACCGACTGGCAGAGGGAGTTCGAAGACGCGTTCCCGTACAGCGAGACGCCCGACCAGCGCGACGCGATCGAGTTCGTCAAGGGCGACATGGAGGCCCCGAGGCCGATGGACCGCCTGATCTGCGGTGACGTCGGCTACGGCAAGACCGAGGTCGCGCTCCGCGCCGCGTTCAAGACGGTGCAGGACGGCAAGCAGGTGATGCTGCTGGTGCCGACGACGATCCTCGCGCAGCAGCACTACGGCACGTTCACCGAGCGGCTGAAGGACTACCCGGTTACGATCGAGCAAGTCTCGCGCTTCCGCCCGGCGGCAGAGCAGCGGGCCGCCGTCGAGCGATTCACGCGCGGCGAGGTCGACATCCTCATCGGCACCCACCGGCTGCTGTCGCGCGACGTGCGCGCAAAGGACCTAGGGCTGCTGATCGTCGACGAGGAACAGCGCTTTGGTGTCAAGCAGAAGGAGCTGTTGCGCCAGCTGAAGCTGAAGGTCGACGTGATCTCGCTGAGCGCCACCCCGATCCCGCGGACCTTGCAGATGTCGCTGGCCGGCGTGCGCGACATCAGCGTGATCGAGACGCCTCCCGAGGGCCGACGACCGATCAAGACGTACGTCGGGGAGTACGACGAGGAGCTCGTCCGGGGCGCCCTGGAGCGCGAGCGAGCGCGTGGCGGCCAGGCGTTCTTCCTGCACAACCGGGTCGAGACGATCGACGAGACGGCCGAGCGCCTGCGGGGTCTGTGCCCGTCGATGCGGTTCGAGGTCGCCCACGGGCAGATGGACGAGAAGACGCTCGAGCGGCGGATGCTGGCGTTCCTGCGGGGCGACGTCGACGTGCTGGTGTGCACGAGCATCATCGAGTCCGGGATCGACATCCCCCAGGCCAACACGCTGATCGTCGAGCGTGCCGACGCGTTCGGTCTAGCGCAGCTCTACCAAATCCGGGGGCGGGTCGGGCGCAGCCGGGAGCGGGCCTATGCGTACCTGCTGTACCCGAGCGCCGCGGCGCTGACGACGGAGGCGGCCGCCCGGCTGTCGGCGCTGTCCGACTACACCGAGCTCGGGGCCGGGTTCAAGATCGCGATGAGAGACCTGGAGATCCGGGGCGCCGGCAACCTGCTCGGCGACGAGCAATCCGGACACGTGGCCGCCCTGGGGTTCGAGCTCTACATGCAGATGCTCGACGAGGCCGTGGCGGCGACGACCGACGGTGCGGGGCCTGACGAGGATTGGGAGCCGGTGCGCCTAGACGTCAACGTGGACGCTTACGTCCCCTCCGACTACGTTCCCTACGAGCAGGCGAAGGTCGACATCCACCGGCGGATCGCGGCCGCGCGCGAGGTCGCGGACCTGGCGCTACTGCGCGAAGAGCTCGAGGATCGCTTCGGGCCGATCCCCGATCCGCTCCGGAACCTCATATTGCTCCAGCAGGCTCGGATCAAGCTGGGCCTGGCCGGCGCTACGGCGGTGACGTTCCGGGGTGGGCGCCTAGCGGTCACCCCCGTGGAGCTCGATTCGGTGCGGGCCAAGCGGGTCCGCAAAGAGATTCCCGAGGCCCTATACGAGTCCGGAAGGTCTCAGTTCTCGATGCGCGTGCCAGAAGACCCGGTGCAGCGGTTCCCGGCGGTCGTGCGGGCGGCCGACGTGCTCCTGGCAGCCACGCGCGAAGCGGCGTGAGCCGGCGACCTTAAGAGTCCAGTAAGGGTGCGCCCGGTCGGCGCCGCGGACCGAGCCGGCTCGCTACCATCAGCCCTCGCAGCAATGAAGGCAACGCGATCAGTCCTGGCGCTCGGCGCCTTTTTTGTGCTCGCTCTCCTCGCCGCCGGTTGTGGCAGCGCGGTGCCCGGGAACTCCGTGGCGGTTATGGCGGGCAATCAGGTCACGCTCCAGGCGTTCAACCACTGGATGTACGTGGCCGCCAAGTCACAGGCATCGCAGAGCCCCGGGCAGCCCGTCATCGTGCCGACCGATCCACCCAATTTCGACAAGTGCGTTGCGGACGTCAAACAGGCGATCCCGTCCCTGGCCAAACAGCCCGACAAGACGCTGCGCAGCGACTGCAGCCAGCTGTTCACATCGCTGTCCAATCAGGTCATGGACTTCCTGATCAAGTCGTACTGGTATCAGGCGGACGCCGCGCGCCAGCATGTGACCGTGACCGACGCCCAGGTGCAGCAGGCGTTCACGTCCGCCAAGAACGCCCAGTTCCCGACCAACTCCGCGTTCCAGACGTTCCTGTCGCAGACCGGCCAGACCGAGCAGGACATCCTCTACCGGTTCCGCGTCAGCCAGATCTTCCAGAAGCTCGTCGCCAAGTACCCGACCAGCGTCACACCGGCTGCCATCCAGTCGTACTACAACGCCCACCTATCGCAGTTCGGAAAACCGGAGACGCGCGATATCAGGGTCGTGCTCACCTCGACAGAGGCGCAGGCCAACGCGGCTAAGGCGGCCCTCGAACACGGTCAGAGCTGGCAAGCGGTCGCCAAGCAGTACTCGAGCGATCCAACGACCAAGAACAACGGTGGGTTGCTGAAGGGCGTGGCCAAGGGTCAGGAGGACCACGCGCTCGACGTCGCGGCGTTCTCCGCCCCGGCCGGCAAGGTGCTCGGTCCCGTGAAGGGGCAGTTCGGCTACTACGTGTTCGAGGTCGACTCGATCTCGAAGTCCACCCAGCAGTCGCTCGCGCAAGCGACGCCGACGATTCGTGCGACGCTCTCCGGGCAGATGCAGACCAACGCCCAGACCGCGGTCGAGAACGCGGCCAAGAAGCAGTGGCTGAGTCAGACGAAGTGCCGCAGCCCCTACGCGATGAATGACTGCAGCGGCTACAAGGCGCCCACGACCTCTACGGGCGCGACCGGGACGTCTTCAACCGGGTGAGCTCCGGGTCGCGCGGTCGCGACGGGACTGGGGCCCCACGGGAGGACTTCTCCGCCGCGCTGAGCAGGCTCGACGAGATCACGCGCCGCCTGCGCGCGGAATGTCCGTGGGACCGAGAGCAGGACGAGCGGACGATCGTTCCCCACACGGTCGAGGAGGCCTACGAGCTTGCCGACGCCGCAAATCGAGGCGACGACCGCAAGCTGATCGATGAGCTCGGCGACGTGCTGTTCCAAGTGCACTTCCTCTCGCTGTTGCTGGAGGAGCGCGGCGCCGGCAATCTCGCTCAGGTGGCGGACCACGTCAGAGAGAAGCTGATCCGCCGCCACCCGCACGTGTTCGGCGAGGTCCGAGCCGACACGCCCGACAAGGTGCGCGCCAACTGGGACGAGATCAAGCGGCGCGAATCCGGCCGCGAGCCCGGAGTCTTCGGCGACGTTCCCGAGAACTTGCCAGCACCACTGTACGCCCGCAAGGTTCAGCGTCGCGCCGCCTCGAGCGGATTCGATTTCCCCGACGTGGAGGGGCCGATCGAGTCGGTGCGCGACGAGCTCGACGAGCTGGTCGCGGCCCGCACCCCCGAGGAGCGCTTCATTGAGCTCGGCGATCTGTTGTTCGCGGTGATAGGCGTGGCGCGAAAGCTCCGCGTCGATCCCGAGCTTGCCCTGCGCGCCGCGTCCGATCGGTTTCGCGCCCGGGTCACCGCGGGAAGCGATCTAGCAGCATCCCAAGGCCGAAGCTGGAACGATCTCGGGCCTGACGAGCAGCTCGCGTACTACGCCCGAGCTCGCCTGACCGAAGGAGGCCTCCGAGAGCAATGAGCCAGATCGAGCACGTGCATGCCCGTCAGATCCTCGACAGTCGGGGCAATCCGACCGTCGAAGTGGAGCTCAGCGTGCGGTCGGGGGCGTGGGGGCGCGCGGCCGTCCCCTCGGGCGCCTCCACCGGCGAATTCGAGGCCACCGAGCTCCGGGACGGGGGCTCGGACTGGCTCGGCAAGGGAGTGACACGGGCAGTCGAGAACGTCAACGGGGAGATCGCGACGGCGGTCCGGGGACAAGACGCCTCGAGCCAGGCGTCGCTTGACCGGATGCTGATCACGCTCGATGGGACCGCCAACAAGGCCAGGCTCGGCGCGAACGCAATCCTCGCCGTTTCGCTTGCCGCCGCACACGCGGCCGCGGCCGAGGAGCGCCTGCCGCTGTGGCGCTATTTGGGTGGGGAGGGCGCGCACGTTCTTCCGGTGCCGATGATGAACGTCGTCAACGGCGGCGTGCACGCTGACAACAGCGTGGACTTCCAGGAGTTCATGATCGTTCCCGTCGGCGCGGAGACGTTCAGCGAGGCGCTGCGGATGGGCGACGAGGTGTTCCAGCACCTGAAGAAGACGCTGCACGACCGGGGGATGTCGACCTCCGTCGGGGACGAGGGCGGCTTCGCTCCCGATCTGGGGTCGAATGCTGAGGCACTCGACGTGCTGATGGAGGCGATCAGCGCCGCCGGCTACGTGCCCGGCGAGCAGGTCGCGATAGCGCTCGACCCGGCGGTCTCCGAGCTGTGGCGCGACGGGGCCTATGTGCTGGAGCACGAGAACCGGACTTTGAACGCCGACGAGCTCACGAGCTACTGGGAAGAGCTCGTGGGCCGCTACCCGATCGTGTCGCTCGAGGACGGAATGGGCGAGGAGGACTGGCAGGGCTGGTCCGCGTTGACCGGGCGCCTCGGAAACCGGTTGCAACTCGTGGGGGATGATGTGTTCGTCACCAACACCGATCGACTACGGCGCGGGATCGACAACGGGGTGGCCAACTCGATCCTGATCAAGGTCAATCAAATAGGAACGCTGACCGAGACGCTGGCGGCGATCTCGATGGCCCGAGAGAGCGGTTACTCCGCGGTCATGTCGCATCGCTCCGGCGAGACCGAAGACGTCACGATCGCTGACCTCGCGGTCGCCACCGGCTGCGGGCAGATCAAGACCGGCGCGCCCTCGCGAACCGATCGAGTGGCGAAGTACAACCAGCTGCTGCGGATCGAGGAGGCGCTGGGGGCCGACGCCCGGTATCCGGGGCGTGGCGCGTTTCGGTCCCAGGGCCGGTGATCGCGTGCCCGGTGCAGCAATCGGTGCAGCAGGAAGGAGCGGGCGCGTGTCGAACGAAGCGAGTACGGGATGCCGCCAGCTCGCCCCGCAACTCGTTCCGCTTTCCAGGCGCCGTCGCCGGGTAGAGGAGCGCAGCCAACGCGGACGCCGGCTCGGCCTCGGATCGCTCGGCGCGGCCCGCGGACGCGGGTGCGCTGGGACCGTCTCGGCCGCGTCGGCCTGCTCGTCGTGCTGGCGGTCGTCGCCGGCCTGTACGTGCAGCAGGCCCTGGCGTACTTCTCGGTCCGCGCTCAGGCCGACCAGCAGCTCTCGGTGGTCAGGAGCCTGACGCGGCAGAACGCGGTGCTTACCCAGGAGGAGAAGGCCCTGAACGATCCCGCGACGATCGTCCACGAGGCTCGAGTCCTGGGCATGGTGCGGCCCGGCGAGCGGCCGTACGTGGTTACCGGGCTGCCGAATCGCTGACCGCGGCCGGTTGTGCCGGCGGAGGCAACCGCGTCCTTCTCCCGGCCGGCACACGCTCCGCTCCAGGATTCCGGGAGTACGCCTCGCGTGCGCCGGCAGGGACCCCGGCCCAGGATCCAGCTGGGCGTTTGTGATGGACGTCGATCAGGCGATCGGACTGTGGCGCGAGGGGGAGCGCCGACTCGCGGCCGCGGACCCCGCGGACCGGCCGGCGCTGGAGCGCGTGACGGACGCGCTCGTGCTCGAGCTCCGGCGCCGCCTGGGCGGGCCGTTCACGGCCCAAGAGCTCGCGACCATGTACAGCGAGCACGGCACCGACTGGGCTTACGACCTCGCCACGAGGGTGGCGCCCGGAAATCCCGGCGCCTGGGACATGACGACGGTCGCGGGGGCGGCGTTCGCGCGCTATCTGCGCGAGGCGAGCGACTACGCGGGAGGCCGGCGGACTCGCCCGAACTAGGGCCGGGACCCGTCGTGCGCCTCGCTCGGGTGGCCCGCGCCTCGGCCGCTCGCCGCGCAAGCGAGCGCCACCGACAGCTACTCCCCGTCCTCCGACTCCTCGTCTGACTCATCCCCGCCGGCGCGGCGGATCACGATCTGATCCTCCTCGATCGCCACCTCCACGGGACGGTGGCCGGCCCAGTATTCGGCATAGACCGGGTCGTCCTGAACGGCCGGATCGAGCCACAGCCCGTACCCCTCCTCGCCGTGGTCGAAGGTGGCCTCGAGAGGTGCGCTCTTGCGGCGGGTGCGCCGCCCGCCGCGCCTGCCCCGCCGGCGTCGGCCGCGCCGCTCGTCCTCCTCGTCGGTCTCCTCGGTCTCCTCGGTCTCCTCGGGCTCCTCATCCTCCTCGTCGTCCTCGGGGCGCTCCGCCTCGGCGGCGTCGAGCTCGGCGGCGATGAGCGCATCGTCCTCGGCGCGCAGATCGATCTCGTCGTCGAAATCGACCGGGAGTGCCTCGGCCTCGTCGCCGGGCTCGAGTCCTTGCTCGCGCTTGAAGGCCTGGATCTGCTGAACGGTGACCTCGAGCTGGTGGGCGATCCAGGCATCGGTCCGGCCCTGGCGGACCCAGGCTCGAATCCGGTTCAGCTCGGGACGGAGCGAACGACGCGGCATAACTGGGGCGGAGACTACCGCCGGAGAGCGCCAGGACGCTCACTGAGCGTCCGTCGGCGCCGGGAGACGAAACATGACCTCCAAGTGCTCATCAAACCCCACAAGAGCTGCCTTGTGCATAGGCAAGGGCAACCGCTATGCTGGACGCGGGCGAGTCGGTCCCCCACGGAGACTGTGGGGCGGACCGGATTTGTCTCGATAGCGAACCCAGGCGAGCAGGGAGGCAACTTCCGATGTTGGTACTCACTCGCAAGTCCAACCAAAGCATCATGATCGGAGACGACATCGAGGTGTCGGTGTTGGCGATCATGGGCGAGAAGGTTCGGATCGGCATTCAGGCCCCGCGTGACATCCCGGTCTTCCGCAAAGAGGTCTACCTGGAGATCCAGCAAGAGCGAATGGGGGCTGGTAAGGGCGCGCGCGAGGAGGTCGACGCGGCGCTCCGCGGGTTGGGCGACTCCAGCTAGGTCTCGCTCAGACGTCGGCGCGGCGCCGCGCCCGCTATCCGAGCAGGTAATAGAGCGTCTCGAACATCGCGATCGTCACGATGACCGCGGTCGCTACGAGCGAGAGCATCAACACCCAGAAGTGGATCGAGCTGCGCAGGCGCTCGCGCGCGATCTGACGCTTGCGTGAGCGCTGCAGCGCGCGCCGGCGAAGGTTCTCCCTGCGGCTCCGGTCCAGTTGCGCCTCGTGCCGGAACTCCTGCTCGAGCTGCGCGAGGCTCTGGCGCATCTTCATCGCCATCGGGCGCGAGCCTACCACGGCTCGAGGCCCGGCCTGGCGCCGGCCGGACCGGGACCGCGGAACGCCTACCGGCGTGCGCCGGCCTAGCGCCGGCCGGGACGACTAATGAACCTGCTGGCCCTCGTAAACCCTCACGAATCGCAGGTAGTTATCGGCGATTTGGGACGCCGCCGCCTCTCGAGGAATTTGGTTAGCGAGGAAGTCCTTCAAAGGGTCCCACCAGATAGAGCGGCCGATCGCGAACCCGATGAAACCCTCGACCGGAGCGGCCACCTCGAGCCACTGATTGACCTTCTCGGTCGAGGCGCCGCGGCCCAGGAGCACGCACACCACGCCCTCGCGGCCCTCGCCGGTGCGCGCCTGCTCGGCCAGCATCGACGCGTCGGAGCGCTCGTCGACGCCCTCGATCTTCCAGATGTCCACCTCAACCCCGAAGTCCTGGGTGGCCTCGATCGCGCGGCGCATCAACTCCGGCCGCAGCTCGGCGTCGTAGCGGTCGGCGTCGTTGCCGACCTGCGAGAGCTGGGCATCGGTGGGGGGAACCAGCAGCTCGAACAGGAACTTTCGATCATGCTCGTGCAGCCAGTCCGCCAGTCGCTTCAGTCGCTCCAGCTGGCGCTGGTTCATCCCGGCATCGCCGTCGGGGTTGAAGCGAACCAGGACCTTGGAGAAGTCGGGCTCGTACTTCACGATGTGGGCGCCGAAGTCCTCGCCGTACTCGAAGTCGAACTCGTCCTGGCCCGACTTCTCCACCGGCATCGCGAGCTTCTGGCCATGCTCTTTGGCGCGCGCGGGGATATCCGAGCCGAACTGTTCGTCGACCAGGACGCCCTCCGCGCTCGGCTCAGCACCGCGCTGCCCGGCCTCCACCATCCCTTCGTAGATCAGACGCTTGGCATCGGAAATCGTCTCGATCTCCTCGGGTGTGGGGTCGCCCGAGATCCCGAACATCTTCTTCTGGAACGACCCACGATGGTCGAACGCGAGGATGTACAGCTTGCCGTCGTATCCAAGAGCCATTGGTTGCCGTCCCTTCTCCCGAGTGATCGTCGCCTCCTCAGTCTAGGCCCCTCTGGAGGCAGCCGTCGACGCGCTGCTCGTTAGGCTGCCCCGCGTGGAGCACCGGTTCACGGGTCCCCCGTACACGATTGGGATCGAGGAGGAGCTCATGATCGTCGACGCCCAGTCGCACGAGCTCGTCAACGCGATCGAGAGCCTGCTCGAGCCCGCGCCGGCGGGGGAGATCAAACCCGAGCTGATGGAGTCCGTGCTCGAGGTTTCGACCGATCCGTGCGCGAACACCGCCGAAGCCGGCCAGCAGTTGCGCGCGCTGCGCCGGCAGGTGCAGGAGACCGCCGCTTCCAAGGGTCTCGCGATCGGCTCGGCCGGGACCCACCCGTTCGCGATGTGGGAGGACCAGCGGATCGTCGCTCGCTCGCGCTATCGCGATCTGATCTCGGCGCTTCGCTTCGTGGCCCGCCAGGAGCTGATCTTCGGGATGCACGTCCACGTCGGGATCGACGACCCCGACAAGGCGATCCACGTCGCGAACGGGATGCGGGTGCACCTTCCCGTGTTGCTCGGGATCTCGGCCAACTCTCCGTTCTGGCGCGCGGACACGACCGGCCTGGCCTCCTCGCGAACCCCGATCTTCCGCGCGTTCCCTCGGGTGGGGATCCCGCCCACGTACAAGAGCTGGGAGGACTACGAACGGCGAATCGACTTCATGATCAACGCGGGGGTGATCGCGGATCACACGTATCTGTGGCACGACGTGCGGCCGCACCCCGACTTCGGGACCGTGGAAATGAGGGTCATGGACTCACAGACTCGCGTGGAGCACACCCTCGCCCTGGCCGCGCTCGTGCAGGGGCTCGCCCGCGAGCTGGCCGAGCACTTCGAGGCCGGAAAGCGGCTGTCGAAGTACCCGTTCGAGATGCTCGACGAGAACAAGTGGCTGGCCGCGCGTAACGGGCTCGAGGGCGAGCTCGTTGATCTGCCCAGTTACGAGCGCGTCTCGACGCGCGCGCTGGCCCGACGGCTCATCGACCGGATCCGCGACCATTGCCGCGACCTGGGGTCGGTAGACGAGCTCGAGGCGGTCGAAGACCTGCTCGAGGGCGGAAACGGCGCCGCCCGTCAGGTCGTCGTCTACGAGGCCAATCACGACCTCCGCGAGGTCATGGGGGAGATAGTCGCCGCGACCGCGTCGTAAGTACCGATTACCACTCCCGGTCGGGTGTTCCGTTGCCAGAGCCGCTCTACAATCGACATTCGTGAGCACGGGCGGCCCCGACCTGTTCGTTATCTGCAAGAGCTGTGGGTCCGAGGTGAGCCCGTACATCACGGAGTGCCCTTACTGCGGGCACCGGGTGCGCAAGCGCGCCCCGAAGCTCGATCGCGAGGGACGCGTGGCCGAGAAGCGCCGGCGCCGCCCGCCGACGCCCTCGCTTCCGCGCCTGCGCCCGGGTGAGATCCCGGGGATCCGAGCCGAGGCGCGCCCGTACGCGACGATTGCGCTGGTGCTGGCGGGACTGGCGGGATGTCTGGTGTGGCGGGCCGCCGTGGTCGCGGGCGTCCACACGATCCAGCTGTGGATGCAGGCGGGGACGCACCTCTGGTGGCGGCTGCTCGTGGCGCCCTTCACCTACATCAACACCGGTTACGCGTTCGCGACGCTGCTGGCGATCGGGCTCTACGGATGGCTGATCGAGCGGCGGCACGGACCGGTGGCCGCGCTGCTGCTGTTCGGGGTCGGCGCGGTCGGCGGCGCAGCAGTCGTCGCCGCGATCAATTCCCATCACGTGGCGTTCGGCGGCAACGGCGGAGCGCTCGCGCTTCTGTGCGCCTGGGCCATTCCCGACCTCCTGGCCGTCCGTGCGCGCGAGGAGATCGACGGCGACCTGCTGGGCACCGCGGTGATCGGCGCGGTGGTGGCGCTCATGCCGCTGGTCGCGACCGAGGCAAACTGGATCCCGGCCGGCGTGGGGGCTCTGGCCGGAATCGGGCTCGGGCTCCCGCTGGCGCGGATGCAGCTCCGCTGAGTGCCATTCGCCGTCAGTTGACGGTGATAGTCCCGGCCGGGCCGCTGATCAATCGTCCTATTTGTGCGACCTCGAGGGCTCCGACGCTCGCGGCGGGGACCGCCGCGAGGAGGCCGCCGGAGGTCATCGCGTCGCAGACCAACCACCTTCGGGCCTCCGTGACGGCCGGCGCGAAAGTGGCGAATTGCTCGGCGTACGCGCGGTTTCGCCGGGTCCCACCGGACACAGCGCCTTGCTCGAGGTCGGACAGCAGCTCCATCACGCCCGGGATCGCCGGCACGGCATCTGCCGACACCTCGGCGGATACGCCGCTCGCGAGCGCCAGCTCGTGCAGGTGGCCGAGCAGCCCGAACCCGGTCACGTCGGTCATACCATTGACGCCGGCGTCGCGTAGCGACCGCGCCGCGTCGCGGTTGAGCGTGGTCATCACATCGACGGCTTCCGCCAGCGGGGCGTCCGCGATGCCGCGCTTGAGCGCGGTCGACACCGCGCCCGCGCCGAGCGCCTTGGTCAGCACGAGCACGTCGCCGGGACGTCCGCCGGAATTGGGGATCACCTCGTCGGGATGGACGATGCCGGTGACCGCCATCCCGAACTTGGGCTCGGAGTCCTCGATCGAATGGCCTCCGAGGATCGCCACCCCCGCCTCTGCCGCGACGGACGCCGCCCCGCGCAGGATCTCGGTCAACGGCTCGCCGCCGAGCTCCTCGAGCGAGAACGCCACCAGGTTCAGGGCGCTCACGGGCTCCGCTCCCATCGCGTAGATGTCCGACAGAGCGTTGGTCGCGGCGATCCGCCCGAAGTCGAACGGGTCATCGACGATCGGCGTGAAGAAGTCGACGGTGCTCACGATCGCCAGGTCGTCCCGCAGCCTGTAGACGCCCGCGTCGTCGCACGTGTCAAAGCCAATGAGCACGTTGCCATCGGCGCTTCGCGGGATCCGCGCGAGCAGTGGACCGATCGAGGCGGCGGGGAGCTTGCACCCGCAGCCCGCGCCGTGAGAGAGCGAGGTCAGGGAGACGACCACGCCCGTATGATCCCGAACCCGAGTGGTCGATCGCGCCTACACCGATGCCGAGCTCGACGCCGCCATTGCTGCGATCACGGCTCCGCAGCGACTCAAGCAGGCGCAGGATCTGGTGACGCGCGCGGCGCCGTCGCTACAGCGCGTGCTCGCGACGGCGCTCCGCGAGGGCGGTTGGTTCGACCGCGGCCACGACCAGGCGCTCCGGGAAGCCACCAGCCGGGAGGACCCGGGCGAGCGCGTCCGCGATGTGCAGACGCTTCTCGCCGATGAGACCCGCCTGGGGATGCTCGTCGGGGTCGCGGTCGGATTCGAGTTGGCCCGGGAGCTCGCTCGGGTCCCCAGCGCCGACTCCCCCCTAACCACGAAGGAGGATGGATAACGATGGAATTGCGCTTTCTCGGCCACGCGTGCTTCACACTGTCCGACGGCGACACGACGGTGCTGATCGATCCGTTTCTGACCGGCAACCCGAAGGCGGCGATCGCCGCCGACGACGTTCAGGCCACCACGATCCTCCTGACCCACGGCCACGCCGACCACATCGGTGACACGGTGGCGATCGCCAAGCGAACCGGCGCTCCTGTGGTCGCGATCGTCGAGCTCGCGCGCGAGGTCGGCGAGGAGGGGATCGAGGCCCACGATCCGAACCTGGGCGGGACGGTCAAGTTCGACTGGGGTTGGGTCAAGCTGGTGCCCGCCTGGCACACCTCGACCACGCCCAAGGGCACGGTCAATACCCCCGCCGGCCTGCTGATCGAGTTCGATGGCACCGTCGTCTACCACCTCGGGGACACGTCGCTGTTCTCCGATCTGCAGCTCGTCGGCAAGCGCACGCCGATCGACCTGGCGCTCATGTGCATCGGGGGTCACTACACGATGGACCAGACCGACGCCGTCGACGCAGCCGGCCTGATCGGCGCCAAGACCGTGATTCCGTGTCACTACAACACCTTCCCGCTGGTCGAGGCGGACGCCGACGCGTTCAAGTCGGACGTGGAGTCAGCGACGGGCTCGAACGTGGTCGTGCTCGAGCCGGGGGGGACCTACTCCACGTGACCCACGCGATCGTGCTCATCCAATCAGAGCGTTCGGCGCTCGCAACCCTGGGAGGCGATCTGGCCGACATCCAAGGTGTCGCCGAGGCGTACTCGGTCACCGGAGAATGGGACTTCGTCGCGATTCTCCGGCTGCGCGAGCACGATCAGCTCGCGCCGGTGGTCACCGGCCAGATCTCGCAGCTGCCGGGGGTGGTGCGGACCTCGACCATGGTCGCGTTCGAGGTCTATTCGCGCCACGACCTGGAGGCGCTGTTCTCGGTCGGGCAGTGACGGGGATCCGCCGCCGTCAACGGGCGGCGCGCGCGCTCCGGGCGCGATCGAGGGCACGATCGATCGCCTGGACCATGGCCTCGTAGGTGTAGGAGGCCGCGGCGCGCCGCCCGGCCTCGCCCAGACGCGAACGCAGATCTGGGTCGCTCAACAGCCGGTCGATCGCTTGCGCCAGCGCGGCGGGGTCGCCGGCGGGCACGACCAGCCCGGTCTCGCCGTCGCGGACGAGCCCTCCGGCGACCGCCCCAACCGACGTGGACGCGACCACCGGACGCCGCTGGTACATCGCCTCGTTGCAGACGAGCCCCCACGGCTCCCGGAAGCGGGGCGTGGTGATCGAGGGCAGCACGGTCATCTCGCTGGCCGCGTACGCGATCGGGAGCTGGGCGCGCGGCAGCGGCCCGAGCAGTCGGGCGCGCGCCGACGCCGCGGCGTCGGCTGCAAGCGGGCCGTCTCCGATGAGCACGAGCATCGCGTCCGTCCCCACTTGCGGCCAGGCGTCGAGCAGCACGCCGATGCCCTTCTCGGGGACGATCCGGCCGGCATAGAGGACGAGCGGGCCCTCGGGCACGTCATGCCGGGCGCGGAACGCCTGCACCTCGTCATCGCCGATCGTGCGACCGAACAGCTCGGGCTCGACCGCTTGCGGGGCGACGAACACGTCGTCGTCCGTGCCGCGGATCCGGGCGACGAAGCGGCGTACATGCTCCCCGTACGCGATGACCGAATCGGAGTCGCGGTAGATGTGGCGGATCAGGGGGAGCGTGGCGGCGTGCGCGAGCGAGCGCGGCTGGGCCCAGACCGACGCCCACAGGATGAACGGACGACCGTAGCGCCGGGCGCCGGCGTAGGCGGCCGGCAGGATCGCCCCGCCGGCGAAAGGCGCGATCACGGCGTCGTATCCGCGGCCGAGCCGCAGGGCCTCGCGGAGTCCTCCCAGCCTCCGGGCGGGGAACGTCGCGGCCTCGAGCTGGGCGTCTAGGTCGCTGAACCAGCCCGGGACGTACCGGGCGCCGCCGCCGTAACAGAGGACCTCGATCCCATCGCGCTCGGCCAGTCGCTCGAACAGCGGAACGCGGTAGGGGGTGAGGAAGGTCGTCAGCAGGGCCGTCGGCATCGAGCACAGGCTAAGTGCTGCGGTCCGCTTCAATGCTCCGGTGATGGCCCGCCCGCTGTCTCTGTTCGGAACCATGTGTGCGCTGGCGCTCGTGGCCGGATGCGGCGGCTCCACGCACACGTCGAGTAGCTCGACGGCCACCAGCGCGTCGGTCGCAAGCACTACGACCGCGGCGCCCACCAGCTCGGCGCCCGCCACGAGCGCGACCACCTCGACCGCGCCGGCCCCGGCGAGAACGACGACCGGCCGACCGCGGACCACGTCCTCCGGCTCCAGTCCCGCGCCGCCCACGACATCCTCATCGGCCGCCGGCGGCGCGACGAACGTACGCGTGCCCGCCACGTTCACCATCGGCTCGGGGGACTCGCTGAACCCGCCGAGCGTGTCCGCGCCGGCGTTCGTCGCGGTGCAGGTGTCGGTGGCCTCGGGCGACGGTCGCGCGCACCGCGTCGTGATCACAACCCCGGTGAGCCACGCGCTGGCGGTACCCGCCCACGGCCGGGCGGCGGTCCTACTGGCTGGTCAGAAAGCTGGGAACTACGCGCTCGAGGTCGACGGCGCCCGCCGCGGGATGCTGATCATCGGCGGCGAGCCGGGGCCGTAGCTCGGCTACGCGATCCGGGACCCGACCGCCGCATCCTTGTCCGGGCGCAGCAGGACCACCCCGAGGTCCTCATCGAGAGCGCCGAGCACGAGCACCTCGGAGAAGAAAGGACCGATCTGCCGCGGCGGGAAGTTGACCACGGCGACGACGAGCGTCCCTTCGAGCTCCTCGCGGGAATAGTGCGCGATGCGAGCCGCGGAGCGCTTGACGCCGATCTCCTCACCGAAGTCGATCGTGAGCTTCCACGCGGGCGTGCGGGCTTGGGGAAAGTCATGCACCGCCAGGATTCTCCCGACGCGCATGTCGACTTCCTGAAAGTGCTCGAGGTCGATCAACCGGCCGCGCGCGGCTAGGGTGCGGTGCCGCCGGTGGGCGGAGGGACGGTCGGCGCGGGATCGGGTGACGGCGCCTGCGGGAGCGGGCACGACGGGTTGGTGGTAGAGGTGTCTGCGCAGGTGCCGGGCGTCCCGGTGTCCGGTGCGGGGGCGGGCTGGGTAGCGGGGGTCGGGGAGGTGGTGGTAGTAGTGGTGGGGGAGGTGGCCGTCGTGGTCGGATCGGGGCTGGTCGTGTCCGTCGCCGGGGGGGTGCCCGTCGCCACCGCCGCGGTGCTCGTGGTCGGGGTGGCGCTGGTGGTCGTCGTCATCGGCGTGGTCAGGACCGTCGGGTCGGTCTGCGTCTGCGTCCGGCCCGGCGGAGGCGCCGCGTGCGTCGTCTTGGGCTTGTTCGCCGAGGACTTCGCGGCCGCCTTGGCCTTGGGGTCGGGCTTGGTCGCCGGCTTGGGCTTCGGAGCAGCCGGGACTACGGCCATGTCCGTGACCGGCTTGTCGCTCGGCGCGTTCTTCGCGACTGCCCTCTTCACCGCGGGTGGGGCGTGGTGGATGACCCTCGCCGGCGCCGCCGCCTGCTGGACCGGTGCCGCAGGCGAATTTTCGACCGGTTGCTGCAGGGAAGAGAGGTGCTTTCTGGGCGCCTGCGTGGTCTTTGTCACCTCTACCGCCCCGGCGGTGACCAGGGCGGCGGCCGCCAGGCCCGCGGCGGCCTTCGTGGCCACGGCGCCGATGCCGGCGGAGACGATCCCGCCGGCCGAGCTGACCGTCGCTCCGGCCGCCGCGGTCGAGCCGACCGCCGCCGCCTGTCCGGCGGCTCCAGCGCCCGTCGCGCCCGAGCCGGCGCCCGCGGAATGACCCAGGTGCGTGATCGCGAGCTTCTTCAGCAGTACGAGCGGTCCGAGCGGCAGCACCGCCGCGAGGGCCTTGTTGGTCTCCTTCAGCTGGACCTTGAACGAGGAGCAGCGCTTGCACGAACGCAGATGCCGGCGCACCAGCGGGCCGGGCCGACGCTGTAGGCCCTCGGCCACCTCGCCCAACTCGATTCGCACCTCCTCACAGGACAGGAGTCGCGCCTCGGCAGCCTCGGCGAGCGAGACGCGGGCGCGAACCAGCAGCGACTTGACGCCAGGGACGGTGGTCTCCATCGCCTCGGCGATCTGCTCGTAGGAGAGCGCGTCCATCTCGCGCAGGATGAGCGCGGTGCGCTGGGTCTCGGGGAGATCCTGGATGTCGCCCACCAGCGAGCGGAAGTCCTCGCGATCGTGAACCTTGTCTGCCGTGCTCGCTCCGTTGTCCGAGAGGTGGACATCCATCGAGTCGACGCCCACCGCATGGATGCGGCGCATGTGATTGAGGCTCCGGTTGCGCGCGATCCGGTAGAGCCACGGCCGCACGTTGATCGGCCGGTCATCGGCCAGGATCGCGTTGAACGCCGCCGCGAGCACCTCCTGGAGCACGTCCTCGGCGTCCTCTTTGGAGCCCAGCAGGTGACGACAAAACGCCAGCAGTCGCGCCTGATAGCGCGAGACGAGGACCTCGAACGCCCCCGTGCTCCCCCGCCGGATGTAGGCGATCAGCCGCTCGTCGGACTGCAGCCTGAGCAGGGGCGAGCGTCCGTGCAGGCCGATCCCTCCGGAATATCTGAGTGCCGAGACTTCCAACGCGGACTCCAAGGTACGGACACCGCGGACGCCCGTTAGTTTCGCTTTAGGATCAACGTTCGCGATGGTGCCGGATACCCGGGGAGGGACTCGAACCCTCATGCCGCTTGGGCAGTCGCTCTTAAGGCGACCGTGTCTGACCAGTTCCACCACCCGGGCGGGCACGCACAAGCTAGCGATTCAGCCCGTCCGACGGCTCGGCGTCGCGCTCTTCAGCGGGCCACCGACGCTAGACCACGGCGCGCGCCGAGCGCGTGCTGTGCTGCTGGCCGGCCTGCAGGCCGGCCAGCAGCGTCTCGGCGAGTTGCTCGTCCCCGCTGATCTCGAGCCCGCTGCGGTCACGGTCGGGGGAGAAAGCCCTTATCCACGCGCTGCGATCGCCCGAGACGCGTGCATCGGCCCGGTCCGTACCGTGCTCTGAGAGCGTGACCTCCGTCTCCGAGACGGTGAACGTGCACGAGGCGCCGGCATCACTTTCGACCTTGAACTCGACGATGCCGGTCTCGCCTTCCGGCTGCACGAGCCCGGGCGCCAGCCGGAAGATCGCGCCAAGGTCGACCGTCTCGGACTCGCGCGGGGGGCTCCACGCCCACTCGTATCCCCAACGCGCCAGCTCACCCAGGACCGGCATGAGGTCTCGGGCCCGGTCGGTGAGCTCGTAGTCGACGCGAGGCGGCACTTCGCGGTAGCGCTTGCGGGTGAGCATTCCGTCGGCCACCATCCGGTTCAGGCGCGAGCGCAACTGTTCGGTCGAGATGCCCGGCAGGACCCGCTGAAGCTCCACGAACCGCCGCGGCCCCGAGGCGAGATCGCGAACGATCAGGAGAGTCCACTTGTCTCCCACAATGTCCAGCGCTCGGGCATCCGGCGCCCATTGGTCGTACGGATGGCGCTTGGGCGGCGGTACGTGAGACATGCGAAGAATCCCCCCCTTCTCGGACGGGTCGAACCTACCTACCAACTTTGAGTCTAACGTTCGCTCATTGCCGCGCAAGCGGTCTGGTCCGAGGGGATTGCGATCATGACACCGCCCCAGACCGCCCATTGGCGGTTGCTGGTAAGGGCGCCAAACTGTGCTTGATTTCTTGGAACGCCCGGAGGCGAGAGTGGCTCATAAGGCTTGGGGCGCGGTCCGTCGGTTCTGGCGGTTGGCGTGGGACGCCAACCTCACCGGTCAGGCGTCGATGGTGGCCTACAACATGCTTCTGGGAGTAATCCCGGTGGCGCTGCTCGGGCTGTTCGTGGCCGGCCAAGTCCTCAAGAGCCAGGCCGTGGAGCACAGCGTGTTGGGGGACCTGCGCGAGGTATTTCCCGGCGCGGCCGAGGACACCCTGAACTCGCTGCTCTCCGAGATCAGGGACTCGACCGCCAGCACCGGTGTGCTCGCGCTGGTCGCCAGCGTGTGGCTCGGCACGTCGTTCTGGGGCGCGCTCGACACCGCCTTCAGCCGGATCTACGGTTGCCGCGCGCGCCCCTGGCTCGAGCAGAAGCGGTTCGCGCTGATGATGCTCGGCGTCGTGCTCCTGTTCATGATCGCGACGGTCGCCGTGCCGATCGGGCAGAGCCTGCTCAACGCGGGCGAGGCCGACCTGCCCTTCGACCTGGCCAGGGTGACCGTGGTTGTCTACGCGATCTCCCTCACGGTGAGCGTCGCGCTGCTCTTCGGGTGCCTGTCCGTGATCTACGCGCGGGTGCCGAACCGGCGGGTGCCGTGGCGCGCGGTCTGGCCCGGCGCGCTCGGTGCCACGCTCGCGATCGCCATCGTCGACTACGCCTTTCCCGAGTACCTGTCGCACATCTCGACGATCGCCCGGTTCGGCACCACGATCGTGTTCATCCTGATCATGCTTGCTTGGTTCTACGCGCTCGCCCTGATCATCCTCGGAGGAGGGGTCGTGAACGCGCTACGCCTCGGCGGCTCTCGGGAATGAACGCCTCAGCCCCGGGTCGGAGCCTGTTACGTTCTGCGCCGTGGCCACCGAGACCGAGGCGAGCACCCGGCTCCACGGCGGGCGCCTCATCGCCAAGCGGCTGCGCGCGCACGGCGTGACGAAGCTGTTCACGCTGTCGGGCGGGCACCTGTTCGCGATCTACGATGGCTGCCGGGCGGAAGGGATCCAGATCGTCGATGTTCGCCACGAGCAGTCCGCGGCGTTCGCGGCCGAGGGCTGGGCGAAGGTGACGCGGACGGCCGGCGTATGCGCCCTCACCGCCGGCCCCGGCGTGACCAACGGCATGAGCGCTCTGGCGTCGGCGAGCCTGAACCACTCCCCGATGGTGGCGCTCGGGGGACGGGCGCCGCAGTTCCGCTGGGGACAGGGATCGCTTCAGGAGATCGACCACGTGCCGTTCGTCCGCCCGCTCGTCAAGCTCGCCGCGACCGCGCTCCAGACGGGCGAGATCACCGGGCTCGTGGATGAGGCCTTCCGCGCCGCCGTCACGCCCCGCACCGGACCAGCGTTCGTTGACTTCCCGCTCGAGGTGGTGTTCAGCGAGGCCGAGGAGCCATCGGAGATGCCCTGTGAGGCCGCTCGCGCTCGTGGTGCCGACTCGCGCGCGGTGGAGCGGGCGGGTGCGATGCTGCGCGACGCCGATCGGCCCGCGATCATGGCCGGGACCGGGCTCTACTGGGGTGGGGGCGAGGACGCGCTACGGGCGCTGGTTGAGGAGCAGCGAATTCCCGTGTTCCTCAACGGACTCGCCCGAGGGTGCCTGCCGGCCGACCACGAGCTGTTCTTCTCTCGGGCCCGCAGTACCGCGCTGAGCGGAGCGGACGTTGCGCTCGTCGTCGGGGTGCCGCTCGACTTCCGGCTCGGTTTCGGATCGGCATTCGCCGCGGACGCCGGGATCGTCGTGATCGACGTCGCCGAGCCCGAGCGCGAGCACCCGCGTCCGGTGGGCGCAGAGCTGTACGGCGATCTGCCCGCCATGCTCGAAGCGCTGCGCACCGTGAGTGCGGCGGGCGGAGGCCTGGCGGCCGAGCGCGACCGGTGGATCGCGTCATTGCGCGCGACCGAGGACGAGCGGAGGGCCGCCGAGGTCGCGGAGCTGACCGACCCGCGGGCGCCGCTTCATCCCATGCGCGTGTACGGAGAGCTGGCACAGCTCCTCGACCGCGACGCGATCGTCGTCGGCGATGGCGGAGACTTCGTCTCCTACGCCGGGCGGGTGGTCGACTCCTATCAGCCCGGGTGCTGGCTCGACCCAGGGCCGTTCGGCTGCCTCGGCTCGGGTCCCGGCTACGCGCTCGCCGCCAAGCTCGCCCACCCCGAGCGACAGGTCCTGCTGTTGCTGGGAGACGGGGCGTTCGGCTTCGCCGGCATGGAGTTCGACACGCTCGCCCGCCACGGGGTCGCGGTGGTCGCGGTGATCGGCAACAACGGCATCTGGGCCCTGGAGAAGCATCCGATGGAGTCGCTGTACGGATACTCGGTGGCGGCCGACCTGCGCCCGGGCACTCGGTACGACGAGCTCGCTCGAGCACTCGGCTGCCACGGCGAGCTCGTCTCCACGCCCGCCGAGCTCCGACCCGCGCTCGAGCGCGCCTTCGAGTCCGGCAAACCTGCCGTTGTCAACGTCCTCACGGACCCGACGGTGGCCTACCCCCGGAGGTCAAGCTTGGCGTAGCGCGGCACACCGACGTCCACCTCGACACGAAAACCGCCCGCATTTCTCAGCGGGCGGCTTCCGATCCAGGTTTGGCCCAATCGGGACGGGCAGGGGTACGTGCCAGAAAGGGCCGGTTAGAGTGGCCCGGACGGCGGGAGGCGCCGATGTCTGCGGCTTCGCCCGGGCCTATGATGGGGGCTAGAGAGCCCAGCCCCACGGGCCAATCATGGTGTCTGGGATGTTGCGCGGCAATCGAACATTCGTCCAGGCAGGCGCGTCCAGGCGCCTGGACATTTCGGTCACGGCCGCTCCCAGCGCGAATAGTCGCTAATCCCGACTGAATATACTCAATTTGCGTGCGCACAATCTTCTCGTTCCCCAATCCGGTCAATGAGAAGGCGGCTCGCGTCGTCGCCGGCGCCGTGCTCGCTACTGCGCTCGTGATCCTGGCGTCGGGCTGCAAGTTGTTCGGGTTGCTGGCGCGCGCCGGTCTCGTGCCCGACGCCGTCTGCGCGGAGTGCGCCGCCATCGGCTCCCGGCTGTCGACCGCACGATAGGTCGCAACCGGGGTGCTCAGGCGGGGTGACTCAGGCCGAGCGCCGCGCCGCGAAGGATGTCGTGCTCTGAGACCTCGATCGCGCTCAGGCCGAACAGCTTCATGACCTCGAGCAGGATGACGGCGCCGGCCACGATCGTCGGGGCGCGGTCGGGATGGAGGCCGGCGACGTGGCGCCGCTGCTCGACGGTGAGTGCGGCGAGCCGCTCGAGGATCCGCCGGCACTCGCCTTCGCTGAGCTCATAGCCTTGGACCTTCTCAGGGTCGTAGGGCTCGAGCTCCTGGGCGATCGCGGCGAGTGAGGTGGCGGTTCCGGCCACCGCGATCCCGTGTATTCCGGCCGGCCGCTCCTCGTCGGGCACGTTGCCGGCGAGAATCTTGCGCACGTCCTCGGCAAGGGCCTCGAGCTCGAGCTGGGTTGGGGGGTCGGAACGGATGAAGCGCTCGGTGTGGCGGACCACCCCCGCCTGGTTTGAGACGTGGAACGCCATCTCGCGATCGGCGCCGATCACGAGCTCGGTCGAGCCGCCGCCGATGTCGATCACAAGCGTGGGCGTGCGATCCCGAGGGCCGCGCTCGCTGGTGGCCCCGAGGAACGTGAGACGCGCCTCGTCGTCGCCCGAGAGGATGTTAGGGCTCAGGCCATAGCGATCCTCGACGGTCTGCGCGAACTCCGGGCCGTTGGCGGCGTCACGGACGGCGCTCGTCAGGACCGCGAGCGCGGACTGCGCGCCATCGCGGTCGATCAGCTTGCGGTACTCGTCGAGGGCGCGGTAGACCCGGTCCATTGCTTCCTGGCTGAGACGGCCATCGGCGTCTACTCCCGCGCCGAGGCGGGTGATCGTCGTTCGGCGCTCCAGCTCGCGGGTGACGCGATCGCCGTCGAGCTCGGCGATCAGGAGGCGGGTCGAGTTCGTGCCGATGTCGACGACCGCCGTCCGCATGGAGCGCATTGTGCCGTGGACGGCCGCACGACGCCCGCGGCAAGCGGCGGCGGCTACCGCCGGCGACCCGCCGCCGGCGACGCATGCCGGCGGCGGGTCAGCAAACCTCAGGCCGGGCTACCGGACGCTCTCGACGACCACGGGCTCGCCGGCGTCGGCCGGGCGCGGCTCCTCGCTCGACTCCGCGGGAGCTGGCGGCGCGCGCCGCGCGGGAATCCGGGGCAGGCCAAAGAGCGCGACGAGGCCCCCCACCACGGCAAACCCCGCGGCAACCACGAACGCAAGCTGGAACCCGTTCGTCAGGGCCACGTGGACGGCGTGCGCGCCGGCGCCGCCCCGGTGCAGATCGCTGTTCGTGCGCGACGTGGCCAGCGCGGCGAGAATCGCCAGGCCGAGCGCGCCGCCGACCAGGCGCGAGGTGTTGACAAGACCGGACGCGAGGCCCGCCTCGCGCCGGGCAACCCCGGCTACGGCGGCGATCGTCACCGGGACGAACGCGCACCCGATGCCGATCGCCGTCAGCAGCGACGGCGCGAGCACATCGCCGAGATAGCTGCCGTCGGCCGAGAGCCCGGTGAACAGCGCCAGGCCGGCTGCCTGGAACGCCATGCCGGCGACCAGCAGCGGCTTCGCCCCTACCCGCGCCACCGCGCGCGAGGCGAGCGTCGAGCCGACGATGATGCAGACGGTCATGGGGAGGAACGCGAGGCCGGCCCGGATCGGCGAGTAGCCGAGGACCTGCTGCAGGTATAGGGAGAGGAAGAACCACATACCGAACGACGCAGCGCCCACGAGCAGCATGACCACGTTCGCCGCGCTCAGTGTGCGTGAAGCGAATATCCGAAGCGGCATGAGCGGCGCCCTCGCGAACCAGCCCTCAATGCCGACGAACGCGAGCAGCAGCGCCAGCCCGCCGGCTATCAGCCCGAGCGCTTGCACGGAGCCCCAGCCGGTCACGTCGGTGCGCACGATCCCGAGCACGAGTAGCGAAAGCCCCACCGTCGCGGTGACGGCGCCGAGCAGATCAAAGTTACGGGTGCTCCCCTCACTACGGCTCTCGATGATGAACCGCAGGGCGAGCAGCGCGGCGATCAGGCCGATCGGCACGTTGATGAACAGGATCCAGCGCCAGCCCGCGATGTCCGTGAGCACACCGCCCAGCAGCACGCCGGCCGCACCGCCGGCGCCACCCATCGCTCCCCAGATCCCGACCGCCCGGTTTCGGGCTGGGCCCTCCTGGAAGGTGGTGGTGAGGATTGACAGCGATGCCGGCGCGATGACCGCGCCGCCCAGTCCCTGCACGGCGCGAGCCGCGATCAGCACACCCTGCGAGTCGGCTAGCCCGCCGGCCAGGGACGCGAGCGCGAACAGCACCAGCCCGGAGACGAACACGCGGCGGCGGCCCAAGAGGTCTGCCGCCCGGCCGCCCAGGAGAAGGAAGCCCGCGAACGTGACCGTGTAGGCGTTGACGACCCACTGGAGGTCCTGCTCGGTGAAGCCCAGCGCCCCGCGAATCTTGGGCAGCGCGACATTGACGACGGAAACGTCGAGGATCACCATGAACTGCGCCAGGCACGAGAGGAGGAGGATCGCCGTCAGGTGCGGTCGTGCCGCTCTCCCGCTCTCGTTTCGGATGTGGGTGGCCGGGGCCGCCATTTACCTCACGAAACTTAGCGGTACGATGGTCATCGAACAGGGTATCAAGTTCGATGACCATCGTACATTTGGCATGGGGCTAGCAGGGATTGACGCCAGCCCGCGCGGCGCTGGGGAGTTGGTGTGGCACCCCGAAAGCGACCAGATCGAGCTGACCGCAGTTTTGCACGCGCTCAGTGACCCGATGCGGCTGAGGATCGTCTCGGAACTGGCGACGGGAGAGGAACGAACGTGCAACAGCTTCGATCTGCCAGTCGTCAAGTCGACGTGCACGCATCACTTCAAGGTGCTGCGCGAGGCAGGCGTGATCCGGCAGCAGCTGCTCGGCACGACGCGCGTCAACACGCTTCGCCGCGAGGACCTCGAAGCCCGCTTTCCCGGGCTCGTCGATGCGGTGCTGCGCGGGGCGTGCCGTTAGATGCGCCTGCATCGCCTACGAGGAGAGGAGCGCGGCACATGCCGAACCCGGGTTTCATCCGTGGCACCCACCACCTGACGTTCTGCGTCGGCGGCGCGCAGGAGGACTACGACTTCCACGTCCGGCTCCTCGGTCTCAAGAGCGTCAAGAAGACCGTGCTATTCGACGGAGAGATCCCGATCTACCACCTGTACTACGGCAACCGCGTCGGCGACGCCAGCACGCTGCTGACCGCGTTTCCCTATCGCCAGGCGGGCTGGATGGGTAAGCGCGGGACGAACCAGCTGAAGGTGCTGAACCTGTCGGTACCGGTCGACTCTGTTGGCTTCTGGGCCGATCGGCTTGACGAGTTCGGCGTCGAGCACGAGCGCCGCAAGTCGTTCGGCACCGAGCGTCTTCATTTCCAGCACCCGTGCGGAATTCACTACTCGATCGTGGGCGATCCCGAGCCCGATTCACGGGAGCCGTACGCGGGCCCGGGTGTCCGTTCGGACCATGCGATCCGCGGCGCGTACGGCACGACGACATCGGTCCGCGAGCCGGAGCCACAGGCGTTCTTCATCACCGAAGGCTTGGGGGGCACCCAGCTGCGGTCGGAGGGTAGGCATCACCAGTTCCAGATCGGAGATGAACAGGGCCACGGCCGGATGCTCGAGCTCGTCGAGGAGCCCGAGCTTCCCCAGGGCACGTGGCATTTTGGAGAGGGGACCATCCATCACCACGCGCTCGACGCGGTGAGCGCCGACAACCAGGCGGTGGTCAAGGACTGGATCGTCGGGCTCGGCTTCACCGATGTATCCGACGTCAAGGACCGTGGCTACTTCTTCTCGGTGTACATGCGCAGTCCGGGTGGGGCGCTGATCGAGCTGGCGTACTCGACGCCACAGGGGTTCCTGATCGACGAGGGCGAGGACGAGCTCGGCACGCACATGTGCATCCCGCCGCACTGGGAGAACCGGCGCGCGGAGATCGCGCAGCTCGAGCCGATAGAGACGATCGAGACGGTCGTCGGTTAGCCGCGAGCGCGCTTCTTTTTGCCGATACGTGCGAGGTTCGTTTGCGCCGCGCGCGCCCGGGGGTAGCGTCGGGGCTGTTCCGTTTCGCGAAGGGAGGCAATGAAGTGGCCACGACCGTTCCCCAGGCGGTATCGCCGCGCGCGCTTTCTTCGGCGCTCGCGGAGTTCACCGACACGCTCGGCGAGGAGCGCGTGCTCATCTCCCCGGTAGAGCTGCGCGAGTTCCGCGACCCTTTCCAGCACGAGAGTTGGGACGAATATACGGGCTCCGCGGTGCTCGAGCCGACCACGGTCGAGCAGATCCAGGAGGTGGTGCGGATTGCGAACCGTCACCGTGTGCCTTTGTGGACGCATGGGCAGGGCCGCAACAACGGTTACGGCGGGCCCGCGCCGCGGGTGAAGGGCTCGGTCATAGTAAGCCTGCGGAAGATGAACCGCGTGCTCGAGATCAACGAAGAATGCGCGTACGCGGTGGTCGAACCGGGCGTGCGCTGGTTCGACCTGTACGAGGCGATCAAGGCGGGCGGCCATCAGCTGATGCTCTCGATCGCCGACGTCGGCTGGGGCAGTGTGGTCGGAAACACGCTCGACCATGGGATTACCTACCTCCCGTACGGCGTGGACATGGGTATGCAGTGCGGCATGGAGGTGGTGCTCGCGAACGCCGAGGTGCTGCGCACCGGAATGGGGGCGATGCCCGGCAACCGGGCATGGCACGTCTACAAGCGCGGCCTCGGCCCGACGCCCGACCAGCTCTTCATGCAATCGAACTTCGGGATCGTCACCAAGATGGGCGTCTGGCTGATGCCCTACCCCGAGGTGTACATGCCGCTGTGGCTGCGGGTGTGGCGGGACGACGACCTGCCGGCCGTGGTCGACACGCTCCGCCGGCTGATGCTCGACGACACGATCCGCATGGTCCCGCAGATCATGAACACGCTCCTGCTCGGATCGGTGGTGACCAACCGCGCCGACTGGTGGCAGGGCGAGGGTCCCATCCCGGAGACGGTCATCGACGAGATGGGTCGCGAGCTCGAGATCGGGCGCTGGATCATGCGCTTCGCTTTGTATGGCGACGACGCGGTCATCGATCACCGCTTCGCGAAGATCAAGTCCGCGTTCGAGCGGATTCCGGGCGCCGAGGTGTGGGGCGCGAAGTGCGCTCCTGAGGACATCCCTTCGCTCGAGCACCCGGTCGAGCGGGTGCAGGGCGGCGTGCCGAACCTCGATCTAAACCAGATGACGGCCTGGTACGGGGGCGAAGAGGGCGGCCACATCGGCTTCTCGCCCGTCGCTCCGCTCACCGGCGCCGACGCTGTACGCCTGCGTGACCTGCTGCGCGGCATGGTCAACGACGCCGGGCTCGACTACATCGTCGCGCTGATCCCGACGAACGCTCGCAGCTTCGTGCACGTCACGCTGATCATCTTCGACACCAAGAACGAGCCCCAGACCCGCGCCGCCTACGACGTAGCCAAGCGCCTCGTGCGTGACGCGGCCAAGCTCGGCTACGGCGAGTACCGGGCCCATCTCGACTTCATGGACCTGGCCCAGGAGCAGTATTCGTTCGGCGATCACGCCTACCGCCGGTTCTGCGAGCGAATCAAGGACGCGCTCGATCCGAACGGGATCCTCTCGCCCGGCAAGCAGGGGATCTGGCCACCGGAGATGCGCTCCGCGCGCAACGCGGACTAAGTGCCCGGTCGCCGCGGCGCCGCGCTGCCGTCGGCACCTTGGTGTTACTCGGCGAATCTTGGTGCGATGTCGATGTAGATCCGGTAGTCGGCGATCAGGTTCTCGTCATTGGCGCGAGTTGCGTCGACCCCCACGGATTTGATCAACTATTGTGGTGGCTGGGCGCGGGGTAGAACCATGTCGCTGACGCTCGAGATCGAGCGCAGGCACCTCGGTCGCTCCACCCTCACCATCCCGCGCGTCGCGCTCGGCTGCGGCAACTTCGGCGGTATCGGATCGGCGCCGGCGTTTTTCGGCCAGGGCCTCTCGGAGGAGGAGGCACTCGAGTTGATGGACGCGGCGTGGGAGCTCGGCATCACGCATTTCGACACCGCGGACGCGTATGGCGGCGGGCGTAGCGAGCAGGCAATCGGCACCTGGATCCAGTCGAGGGGCGTCCGGCCGACGCTCACGACCAAGACGTACAACCCAGTCAGCGAGGGCGCCGACCGGGGGCTGGCGCCGGCACGGATCGTCCGGCAGCTGCGATCGAGCCTCGAGCGGCTCGGGGTCGAGCAGGTAGAGCTGTACCTCGCCCACGAGTACGACCCGGACGTCCCGCTGGCCGAGACGTTCGGCGCTTTCGAGACGCTCTCGCGCGAGGGGCACATCGGCGCGTACGGGGTGAGCAACTTCGACGCCGATCAGCTCGAGGCCGCGCTGGCCGCCGGCGATCCGCAGGCGATTCAAAACGCCCACTCGCTGCTTGGGCGCACCGAAGAGGCGGACGTGTTGCCACTGTGCTCCCGCCGCCAGATCGCCTACCTTGCGTTCGGCCCCCTCGCCGGCGGCTGGCTGACCGGCAAGTACCGCCGGGGCGAGGCGTTTCCTCCGGGGTCGCGGATGACCCAGCGGCCTGAGCCCTACGAGTCCCTGGTCAACGACCGGACGTTCGACGCGCTCGAGCGGTTGGGCGCGTTCGCACGGGAGCGCGGCATGTCGATCGCCGGCGTGGCGCTGGCATGGCTGCTCGCGGACGACCGCGTCACCCAGATCGTGGTCGGACCGGGCCGACCGGCTCACCTCGACCCGGTGCGCGAGGCGCTCCGGCAGCCGCTGACTCCGGAAGAACGAGTCCACGTCGAGTCCCTTCTCTAGCGATCGCGCGATGCGAGTGCTGATCCTCAACCACGACGACGTCATCGCCTCGCTGCCGCCGGCGACGTGCGCCGAGGGGATGGCGTCGATCCTTGCCGCCCACGCGCGCGGCGAGGCCTACGTGCCGCTGCGATCGATGATGATGCCGCCGGCCGCCGCTGGTTTCATGGGACTGATGCCCGCGTGGCGTGATGGCCGCTACGGCCACCGCGCCGCGTTCGCGCTGAAGGCGATCTGTGTCATGCCGGGCAACCCGGCGCGCGGGCTCGATGCCCACCAGGGCACGGTGACGCTGTTCGACGGCGAGACCGGCGTGCCGACGGCGATCCTCGATGCGTCGGCGATCACCGCGATCCGCACGGCCGCGGTCACCGCGGTCGCGACGCGGCTCCTCGCCCGCCCGGACGCGAGCGTGCTGGGGATCATCGGCGCCGGTGTTCAGGCCAGGACGCACATCGATGCGCTGCTGCGCGTGCGAGGCTTCGAATCGGTGCGGGTCTATGCTCCCACCGAGGCCCACGCCCGGGCTGTAGTCGAGGACGCCGCGGCCGCGCGCCCTGCCGGCATCGAGTTCGGCGTCTGTGAGAGCGCGCGGGATGTCGTCCGAGGCGCCGACGTGGTCGTGACGGCGACGAGCGCGCGCGAGCCAGTGCTCGAGCGCGAGTGGGTCGCCGCCGGCGCCCACATCAACGCCGTCGGTGCGAGCACGCCGGCGCACCGTGAGCTGGACACCGACACGGTGGCCGCCAGCGCGCTGTTCTGCGACAGCCGCGAGTCGCTTCGAAACGAGGCCGGCGAGTTCCAGCTTGCTGTGCGTGAGGGCAAGATCGCCGGCGACGACCACATCCGCGCCGAGCTGGGGGAGGTGCTCGCCGGGCTGCTGCCAGGCCGCCAGGACGACGCGGAGCTGACGGTGTTCCGCTCGCTGGGGCTGGCGGTAGAAGACCTGGCCGCCGCCGAGCAGGCGGTCACGGCTGCCCGTGGCCACGGACTCGGCCGCGAGATCGAGTTGTGACCACGCTGAGCCTGAAGGAAATCGAGGCCGCGCGCGAGCGGATTGCGGATGTCGCCGTACGTACCCCGCTGGTGCGGCTTGCGCTCCCAGACGCGCCGGCGGAGATCCACCTGAAGCTCGAGTCCTTGCAGCCGATCAACTCGTTCAAGATCCGCGGCGCGGCGAACGCGATCCGCGCCGCCGCGCCCGGCCAGCGCGCGGGCGGGCTGGTCACCGCCAGCGCCGGCAACATGGCGCAAGGCGTCGCCTGGGTCGCACGAGAGCTTGGCCTGCGCGCCACGATCGCGGTCCCGGAGCACGCGCCCGAGGCGAAGCTGGCGGCGATCGAGCGCCTGGGAGGCCAGGTCGTAAAGCTGCCCTACGACGAGTGGTGGAACGCGATCGTGACCAGCCGCATCGAGGGGATCGACGGCCTGTTCGTCCATCCGGTGCAGGACGAGGGCGTGATGGCCGGCAACGGGACGATCGGGCTCGAGGTCCTCGAGGACCTGCCCGACCCCGACGCGGTCGTGATCCCGTTCGGCGGCGGGGGACTCACGGTCGGGATCGCGAGCGCGATTCGCGCTCTGCGACCGCAGGCGAAGATCTACACGGCCGAGCCCGAGACCGGCGCGGCGCTGACCGCGGCCCTCGGCGCGGGCGGCCCCACCGACGTCGACTACCGCCCATCGTTTGTCGATGGTGCGGGCAGTCGGCGCGTGCTCGACACGATGTGGCCCCGCGTCGCACCGCTGGTCGACGGTGCGTTCCCGGTGCCAATCGCGGACGCGGCGGCCGCGGTGCGGACGCTCGCCGAACGCGTACGGGTCATTGCGGAGGGCGCCGGCGCATTGGCTCTGGCCGTCGCGCTCGCGGGGCACGCCGGGTCGGGGAAGGTTGTGTGCATCGTGTCGGGTGGCAACATCAACTCGACCAAGTTGGCCGAGATCCTCGAGGGAGGTGCGGGATGACACGCGTGGCAGGTGTTCGCGAGGGAGGCACGGGATGAGAGATGTCTGACACCTCGAATGGCGACCTGAGTAAGCCCGTCCTGCCAGGACGCGGCGCGAGCGATTACGAGCGTTATTTGCGCACCGACGAGCTGCTGTCGTTGCAGAAGACTCCCGAGGAGCGCGTCCATCACGACGAGCTCCTCTTCCAAACCGTCCACCAGTCCTCGGAGCTGTGGCTGAAATTCGCCACCACCGAGGTGGACGAGGCGGCCTCGAACCTGGAGCAGGGTCGGGCGGCGCCGGCACTGCGGCTCCTGCGTCGTGCCGTACTGAGCCTCCAGTACGTCACCAACCAAATCGAGATGCTCAACCAGATGGACCCGTGGGAGTACCACCAGATCCGCGTCGTCCTCGGTCACGGCAGCGGCTTTGACTCACCCGGATTCCGGCGCGTGCCGCACGTGACTCAGCGAATGTGGAAGGCGTTCGACCGCCTGCTCGCGGACGCCGGGCTCGAGCTGACCGAGCTCTATCAGCGGGGTCGCGAGCACGAGGAGCTCTACCAGCTGGCCGAGCTCCTGACCGAGTGGGATGAGCGCATCTGGGTGTGGCGCTTTCGCCACTACACGATCGTGGCGCGAGCGCTCGGCGAACAGACCGTCGGCACGCAGGGCACCCCGGTCCAGGTGCTGGGCAAGCTGATCGCCCAGAGGCAGCTGCCCAAGCTGTGGGATACCCGGAGCCGGCTGGTCGAGCTGTTCGATGCCGAGCGGGGCGGCGAATAGCGCCCGCGGGGTCCCCTCGCGGACGGGGATCAGGCCGGAATCGCCGGCTGCGCCAGCGCGGCCCGGATATCGGCGCCCACTTGTGCGACCGCCTCGTCCCCGCGCTCGAGCAGGTTCACGAGCGTGAAGAAGGCGTGGATCATGTCCTCGTAGTGGTGGTGCGTCACCGGCACGCCGGCGGCCCGGAGGCGCTCCGCGTAAGCGATCCCCTCGTCACGAAGGGGGTCGTATCCCGCGGTCAGAACGATCGCCGGCGGCAGGCCGGAGAGATCTTTCGCTCGCAACGGCGACGCCTCCGGATCCGCGCGGCGCGCGGGATCGGCGATGTAGAGCTCCCAGAACCATGTCATCTCACCCGTGGTCAGGAACGTGTCCGGTCCGCTGCCGTGCCGCGCATAGGACGCGGTGTCCATCGCGTGGTCGGTGACCGGGTACACAAGTACCTGCAGCACCAGCGGAGGACCGCCACGATCGCGAGCGCGCAGGGCGAGCACCGCCGCCATGTTCCCGCCGGCGCTGTCGCCGCCGAGGATCAAAGGCTGCCCGCCGCACGTCTCGGCGACCCATTGCAGCGCGTCCCATGAATCCTCGAGCGGCGCCGGGAAGGGATGCTCGGGCGCGCGGCGGTAGTCGAAGGCAATCACCTGGCAGCCGGACTCGAGCACCAGCCGCCGGCACATCGCGTCGTGGCTCTCGAGGTCGCAGATCACCCAGCCGCCCCCGTGGACCCAGAGAATCGTGGCCGCTGGGTCCTCCGGGGAGTACCGGCGCGCCGCCATGTCCCCGGCCCTTGTGGGCAGCGCGAACTCCTCGACGTGCGCGACTTCCGGTCCCGGACCGACAAGTTCGATCAATGCCGCCGCCTGTACGCGCGCATCGGCCGGGCTGAGCTCGTTGAGCGGCGGAAGACCTGACTCCTCCACTTGCACCAGCAGTGCACTCGCTTGAGGATGCAAACCCATCGTCCCTCCTCCGCTCGAGAATCCGCCGGCGGAATCCTAAGGGGTCCTAGCCCAGGCCGCTGGGCGGCGCCACCGGCCGCGTGTGCGCGGGGCACCACGGATTGGCGGGGACCTGCGCGCACGGGTTCGGCATCGTGGGCAGGTCGGCGGGGAGTGGATGCATGATCACGCGGCTGCGCCGGGGGTACTGTCCGGTCGGGCATGCCGGCGGCTGTCCCGGAACCAGCGAGGTCTGCGTGTCGCACAGAGCCTCGGCGAGGAAAGGCGGATTGGTGTTGGCCGGCGCGCTTGAACCGTTGCATATGGGGTGGGTGTGCTCGAGGTCGGCGGGACTGGTGCTCGCGCTAGCGCCGCTGCGATCCACATTGCCGCGGAAGCAGTTGGTCGGATTGCCGCTCTCGAAGTTGAGCGTGGCGATGTCGCCGTTGCTCGGGTGGCCAAACGAGCCGTTGCGCGTAAACGTGTTGTTCAGGACCGCGACCCCGAACGGGTCATACAGGCAGCTACCCGGCCCGAGTGCGTCCAGAGTCCCGCCGGTGCAGGGGGGTCCGCTGTCCGGGTAGGGCAGGACGATGATCCCCCAGGCGTTGTTGCGCACGAAGCGGTTGTGCCTGATCGTGTCGTTGCGCCCGCCGGAGACCGACATTCCGGTGCCCACCGGCCCCGCCGCGGCGGAGCCCGCGGAGGGAACGTTCGGGTTGTTGTTGTCGTGGACGTAGTTGTCCATGAAGACCCAACACGAGTGGGTATGCGTGATCGGGTTCACCTTGCCGTTCGGGCACTCTCCGTTCTGCGGCGGCGGATAGTCGGCGTTCTGCGAGTTGGTGTCGAGCCCGTCCTCGTTGCGGTCGAACTCGGAGTTCTCGATCACCAGGTAGCCGCCGGAGTTCGTACCGGAATACCCCAACGCGTTGTACTCCGCGTGCGCGCGATCGATCGTCTGGTCGCAGATCTGGCGGCACGCGCCGATGTAGTAGCCCGAATCGTTGAAGTTGCTCGCGTACGTCTGATTCCAGGTCCCACCGCTCCAGTTGCTGGAGAAGATTCCGTACTGCGCCGCGCTCGACTCGCTCTCGTAGAAAGTGCTCGTCGCGTTCAGATAGGAGCCGTAGAACCCCCAACCGCCGACCCTTCCGCTGTCGGCGCCCCCGTTCCACCAGATCTCGTTGCCGGTCTGGCCATCGCCGCCCGAGCCTCCCAGGAAGTTGCAGGCGGTCAAGTTCTGCACCCATACGTTGTCGGCCTTCCACACCATGATGCCGTTGAGCCCCGTTGGCCCGCGCGAGGTATTGGGGCCGAAGTTCTGCTCAGCCGCCGTGGTGCTGCACCGCGATGAGCCGGGCTTGGTGCCGTCGACCACGACCGCGTCGCGATTCATGCCGCGAAGGTGCAGGCCGGGCTTGGTGATCAGGACGGCAGCGGGAAACTCCGACCCACCCTTGGGGTGGTGGGCGGAGGTCGTCTTGTAGTCGCCCGGGCCGACCAGAATCCAGTCGCCAGGCCGCGCCGCATCGACGGCGGCCTGGATCGTCCCGAACTGCCCCCGAATCCCCTTGTAGATCCCCACGCGCAACACCCGCGCGTCAGCCGCCTGCGCCCACGCGGCGATCGATCCGCAAACGGCGAGCAGCACGACAACGACGCGCTTGAACATGGCTATCGGCTCGGCCGCAGCCGGAGCAGCGCCGCCACCAGCCGGTCGACCTCCTCCGTCGTGTTGTAGTGGATGAACCCTAACCGCACGGCCTCGCGCTCGTATCCCAGTCGCTTGTACAGGTCGAGCGAGTACCAGGAGTCGTGCGCCCACACTCCCATCCGCTGAGCGGCCAGGCTCAACGCGACCTCGGAGGCCTCGACCCCCTCCACGTTGATGAGGAATGTGGGCACGCGGCCTTCCATGCCCTGAAGGCCATACAAGCTCACACCTCCCGGGGAGATTCCGTCGAGAAACCGCTGACCGAGCGCTCGCTCGTAAGGACGTACGACCTCGAAGCCGCCGATCGAGCCGAGGTATTCAAACGTCGCATTCAGGCCGGCGAGGAGCTCGAACGGGGGCGTGCCGGTGGCGAACCGGCGTCCGAGCGGATCCATCGGGGCCGGACGCGCCTTGTAGGGACGCCAGGTCTCGAGCACCGACGCGCGACCGTACGCCATCCCGAGGTGCGGTCCACAGAATTTGTACGGCGAGCAGATCAGCACATCGGCGTCGATTTCGCGCACGTCGATCGGCTCGTGCGCCGCGTAGTGGACGGCGTCCACCCAGGCGAGGGCGCCGACCGAATGCGCCAGGCGGGAGACGCGCGCCGCGTCGACGACGGTCCCGATCGCGTTCGACGCCCACGCAAACGCCACGACCCGCGTCCGGGGACTGAGCTTCGCTTGCAGGTCCTCGTAGTCAAAGGTGGTGTCCTCGCGCAGCTCGATGTGCTTGACCACGAGGTCCTTGTCGTGCGCGAGCTCGAGCCAGGGGGCCACCCCGCCATCGTGGTCCAGCGAGGAGACGAGGATCTCGTCGCCGGGCGAGAACGTCCGCGCCACCGTCCGGGATAACGCGAAGTTCAGAGTCGTCATGTTCGCGCCGAAGATCACCTCCTGCGGCTGGCAACCCATGAAGCGCGCGGCCTTCGCTTCGGCCTCTTCGAGGATGGCCTTGACGCGGTGACTGGTCTCGTACACCGCGCCGAGGTTCGCGCTCGCCTCGCGCATGGCCCGCGCGACCGCCTCGCCGACCTCGTCCGGAACCTGCGATCCGCCCGGAGCATCGAAGAACGCAAAGCCCGTCTGCAAGGACGTGAAGCGCTTGCGCACTCCCTCGAGCGGGGTGGTCTCACTCAGCATTTGCGCCATCCGCAGCTCCTTCCTCGGGTCCCGTGAGCGGGTCGCGTACCTAACGAAATCAAAAGGTGCGGCGCCTTGCCATCGCCCCGGCAGATTGATTTGATCAAAAGTAGAGGATCGAGACGTTTCATCTCGCGGGCACCGGACAGGAGGAGATAGCACTTGAGCGTGCGGGTTACGCGCAGATCGCAAGCCAGTTGGCGGGGCACAGTGGGCGACGGCAGCGGGCGCATAGGGCTGGGCAGCGGGGCCTACGAAGGGCCGTTCTCGCTGAAGGCGCGCGTCGAAGATGTTGAGCGGGCGACGAACCCGGAGGAGCTGATCGCTGCCGCCGAGGCCGGCTGCTTCACGATGTCGCTGGCGAACCTCCTGAGCGAGGCTGGGCACCCCCCCGACGACCTTCAGACGACCGCGAGCGTCCGCCTCGAGCAGCTCGAGAGCGGGTTTGCGATCACGCGCATCGAGCTGTTGACGACCGGGCGCGTATCTGGGGTCGATCCCGACCAATTCGGCGCGTTCGCCGAGCGGGCAAAGGCGACCTGCCCGGTGTCCCGGGCGCTGGCCGGCACGGAAATCGTCCTGGAGGCGGTGCTTGCAGGAGATTCTTAAGTTCCTCGAGCGCCGGCAGGGAGTTGACCGGTGCAAGCCGAATGTGCGAGGGTGGCGCGACGCTCGTAGGCCGCGCCAGCACGGACCGCGACCGCCGCGCCAGCACGGACCGCCACGGGATCGAATGCAGTACTCCGAGAACATCGACATGCGGCCATGTCGCCCTTGACCGTCACCGCCCGGGCCTTGGTCGTCCAGGGGCCACAGCGGTCCGCAGGCGCGGACGGGCCAAGCGGCGTCGCGTGGCGCGAGCATCAGACCGTAGGGCCCGAGACCGGGTTCGAGGCGCTCGAGCAGACGCTGATCGAGTGCGTTCCGGGTAGTTCGGGTGCGCGCGCGACGGAGGACGCCGAAGAGGTTCTGTTCGTCCTCGAGGGCCACGGCACGCTTACGGTGGGAGGGACGGCGTACGCCCTCGAGCCGGAGACCGGGGCTTCGCTCGCGGCGCACCAGTCCTACGAGCTGCGCAACGACTCACGGCAGCCCCTGCGGATCGTCGCGGTACGGGTCCCGAATCCCGACCTGCCCACGGCTGGTCGCGACACGCCGGTGGGCTCCGAGCCCGTTGGCGCCGGCCGCGTGGTCGTGCGGCGCCTCGCCGACCAACAGGCGCAAGGCGCGACTGCGGCCCGGGAGTACCGGATCGTCGGCGACCCGCGCACCGGGCTGCGCTCGGCCACCCACTTCGTCGGCTACATCCCGGCCGCGCGCGCGCCCGATCACTTCCATACCTACGACGAGGTCATCTACGTCCTCGAGGGAGTGGGCGTGTTCCACGCGCACGGAAACGAGTGGCCGCTCACTACGGGCTCGTGCATCCAGCTTCCTGCCCGCACCATTCACTGCCTCGAGAACACCGGCGGGCAGGTCATGCGCGTCGTCGCCGTCTTCCGCCCGGCGGGCTCACCGGCCGCGGCGTACTACCCGGATGGCACGCCGGCGCATCCGGACGCCCCACCAATGGCGGCGTCCTCATCAACAGCAACACAATGAGGAGGAGGAGGTCACAGATGAAAGGCCGAACGTTCTTGGCTGCGACAGCGCTCGTCGCGCTGATAGCGGCTGGCTGCGGAAGCAGCAAAAGCAGCAGCAGCACAGCTAGTGCCGCCGCTAGCTCGACCGCCGCGAGTAGCGGCACGAGTAGCGGCAAGTGCGCGGTGTCGATCGGCATCGAGGCTCCACTTACCGGAATGGTCGCGGTGCTCGGCCAAGAGCAGCTGGCTTTCGCCCAACTCGCCGTGAAGATGGACAACCAGGCCAACGGGACCAACATCTCCCTTGTGCAGGGCGACACCATGCTCATGCCCGCGCAGGCGACGACAGTCACCCAGCAGTTCATCTCCAACTCAAAGATCGTCGCCGTCGTCGGGCCGGCCGGTAGCCAGGAGGTCGAGGCGGTCGGGCCGCTGATGACCCGCGCCGGAATGCCATTCATCACCGGCTCAGCGACGAACACGACGCTAACGAACGGCAAGAACCCGACGTTCTTCCGCGTGGTTTCACGGGACGACGTGCAGGGTCCGGAGGATGCGCACTACGTCGTCAACCACCTGCATCCGAAGGCCTTGATGATCGTCGACGATCAGGAGGCGTACTCGACCGGACTGGTCAGCTCGATGGTCCCGGTCTTCAAGTCCGCCGGTATCACGGTCGACCACGAGTCGGTCAGCCAGAAGGTGACCGATTTCTCTTCGCTGGTCGCCAAGGTCAACGGGAACACCACGGTCGTGGTCCTTCCGTGGCAGGTGGCCGCTAATGCCCAGCAATTCGGCAAGAACCTCGCCGAGCAGCACAAGAAGGTCGTGATCTTCGGAACCGACGGCCTCTTCTCGCCGGGAACATTCACGATCGATGGTTCGTACGTCTCGTCGTTCGGGCCGGACATCACCGCGATTCCGTCGGACGCGTCGCTGGTGACCGCGGCGAAGGCCGCATACCCGAAGTTCGGCACGTTCGGCCCGCCGGTCTACGCGGCGACGCACGTTGTCGACCAGGCGATCGCCTCGGTGTGCAAGTCGGGGCAGACCCCATCGCGCTCAAATGTGCTGGCGGCGATCAAGGCCACAAATCAGCCAACCTCGATCCTGGGGCAGCCGATCAAGTTCGACGCACACGGTGATCTCATCGGTGCGAAATGGTTCCTGTTCAAGATCAACGCGCAAGGCAAGTACACCCTGGTCACCAACAGTTGATCAGCTGACTCGGTGTCGCAGCGGCGGGCGCCTGCGGGCGCCCGCCGCCGCGTGACGTTAGGGTTGCGCAGGACTCGCGGCGTATGCACTTCTTTCTCCAAGAACTGGTGAACGGCCTCACCCAGGGGAGCCTGTATGCGTTGATCGCGCTTGGCTATTCGATGGTTTATGGCGTGCTGAAGCTGCTCAACTTCGCCCACGGCGATCTGTACATGGTCGGGGCGTTCATCGGCTACTTCGTCATCCAGTGGTTCGGCGGCTCCACGGCGCTGAGCGTTCCGGTTCCTCTGGTTCTGCTGGTCATGTTCGTCCTGGCCGGCGGCGGCGTGGGCATGCTCGGCGTTGCGATCGAGCGCTTCGCGTACCGGCCGCTGCGCGACGCGCCGCGGATCGCGCCGCTGATCACCGCGCTCGGTGTCTCGTTCTTGCTGGAGAACACGATGTTGTTGCTGTTCGGCGCGTCGTATCGGGACTACAACACGTCGGCTTTCATCTCGTTCTCCACCGGGATCCACATCGGGGCGCTCAACATCGACGTCGTGCGAATCATGGTGATCGTCCTGAGCGTCGTGTTGATGTTCGCCCTCACCGTGATCGTCAACCGGACGAAGCTGGGCAGGCAAATGCGCGCGGTCGCGGCCGACCGCGAGGCTGCGGAGATGCTCGGGATCAATGTCGACTACACGATCGCGGCGACGTTCTTCCTCGGGTCGGCGCTCGCCGGGATCGCCGGCGTGATGGCCGGGCTCGTGTTCAACCAGATCTACACGTTGATGGGGTTCGTGGCCGGCTTGAAAGCGTTTACGGCGGCGGTCGTCGGTGGGATCGGATCGATCCCCGGAGCAATGCTCGGCGGAATGCTGATCGGCCTCGCCGAGTCATTCGTCACGGGGTACATCTCGTCGACCTACACGAACTTGATCGTGTTCGGGATCCTGATCGCGGTACTGCTCCTGCGCCCGACGGGGCTGCTCGGACGCGTGCCGCTACAGAAGGTGTGAGGTGAGCGTAGAGCCGAAGGATCCCTCGATCGGCGTCGACGAGTGGGTCGCGCGCACCGCACAGCGGCGGGAATATGCGCCAGGTTGGCGCGGCCAGGCGCAGCGACGGTGGGAACGAATCGGATGGTGGCCACGGCTTGGGATCGCCGCGCTCGCCGGCGCGGCCGTGCCATTCCTCACCGCGAACGACTTCCAATTGCAGATCGGAATCAACGCGCTACTGCTGGCGTTGCTGGCGCTGGGCTTGAACATCTCGGTCGGCTGGGCGGGGCTTCTCGACCTCGGCTTCATCGCGTTCTACGGGTTCGGTGCCTACGGGTTCGCCCTCTTGTCTTCAAACCAGTTGAGTACAAGCGGCGTTCACCTCGCTGCTTACGCGTCGGTCCCGATCGTCTTGGTCGGCGCGGCCTGCCTGGGCCTGATGGTGGGGCTGCCGTCCCGGCGACTGATCGGTGACTACCTGGCGATCATCACGCTGTTCTTCGGAGAGGCGTTCGTGGAGTTCACCAACAACGTTGCGCCTGGCACGTTCGGGGGCCCGAACGGCATCGTCGCGATTGACCCTTACAAGGCCTTCGGCGCGCAGATTACGACCAACAAGGGCTACTTCTATCTGCTGCTGATTCTGCTCGTGCTGACGATGGCCGCGCTTCACCTGCTGGACACATCGCGGACCGGGCGGGCCTGGCGGGCCGTGCGAGAGGATCCGCTCGCCGCGGAGATGATGACGATCCCCGTCAACCGCGTGAAGCTGATGGCTTTCAGCTTCGGTGCGGTCGTCGCGGCGCTCGCCGGCACCGTGTTCGCCGCCCAGCAGATCAGCGTCTTCCCAACCGATTTCGACACCACGTTCCTGATCCTGATCTACGCGGCGTTGATCCTCGGCGGGGCAGGCAGCATCGGTGGTGCTGTGCTCGGCGGGCTCGTGCTCTCGGTTACGCTCGATGGCTTCTTGCGCAGCCCGACCCAGTCCGGCTATCTGTTCTACGGCGTGATCTTGCTCACGCTGATCGTGAAGCTTCGGCCGTGGTGGCGCCTGTTAGCGGTGTTGGCGGGGACCGTCGCATTCGGTCTCGTCGTGCACGCGATCGTCGACGCCGTGTCCGCGGGCGCCGTTGCGGGTGGTCCGCAGTCGAGCGGCTGGATCGCGGACCTCGTCCGGCACTGGGTGGTCGTGCCGCGTAACCCGACGGCCGCCGGCAACGTCGGATTCGTATTGCTCCTCGGCCTGCTGATCGCCCTCGTGCAGGTTCGCGGTCGCTGGCGGACGGTGCTGCTGGTGCCGACGCTCTATCTCTCGGTGTGTGTCTGGGAAGGACGGCTCGTAACGGTGCCCGCTATCACGCGCCAGATACTGATCGGCGCAATTCTGATCGTGATGATGAATGCCAGGCCGCAGGGGTTGCTCGGTTCTCGCCGGGTGGAGGTGGTGTAGTGTCGCTGTTGGAGCTGGACCGGGTATCCCTCTCGTTCGGGGGCCTGCGGGCTTTGAGCGAGCTCGAGCTGCACGTCGACGAGCGCGAGATCGTGAGCCTGATCGGCCCTAACGGTGCCGGAAAGACGACGGTCTTCAATGTCCTCACCGGTGTCTATGACCCCACCGACGGCGATATCCGCTTCGCTGGGGAGAGCATCGCCCACAAGGCTTCCCACCAGGTCACCCGGCGAGGAATGGCACGCACGTTCCAGAGCCTCCGACTGTTTCTCAACATGTCGGTGATCGAGAACGTGATGGCAGCGACATACGGCGGCACCAAGGCCATGCCCTGGGAGTCGATCCTGCGCCTGCCGCGCGCCCGGCGCGAGGAGCGCGAGGTGCGCGAGCTCGCCCAGGACACGCTGTCGTTCTTCGGCCAGCGCCTCGCCGGCTACCGCTGGGACCAGCCCGCCTACTCGCTGTCGTACGCTAACCGCCGCCGCCTCGAGATCGCGCGCGCGCTGGCGACCAAGCCGCGACTGCTGCTCCTCGACGAGCCGGCTGCGGGGATGAACCCGACCGAGACGCACGAGATCACCGAATTGATCGGGCGGCTGCGCGACGAGCGCGAAGTGGGAATCTTGGTGATCGAGCACGACATGCACGTGGTCGAAGGTGTCTCTGACCGGGTGGTCGCGCTGGACCACGGCGTGAAGATCGCCGAGGGCAGCTTCGACGATGTCGCGAACCATCCGAGTGTCGTCGAGGCGTACCTGGGGCGAGACCCGGAGGCGCTTTCGGAGAGCTGATGGCCGGCCCTGGCAGACAGCTGATGGAAGCCGCCGACGGGCAGCTGACCAAGCCGCTGCTCTCACTCGAGAAGGTGACGACGTACTACGCCCAGATGCGCATCCTGGAAGGGATCTCGCTCGATGTCGGAGCCGGCGAACTGGTCTGCCTGCTCGGCGGCAACGCGTCGGGAAAGTCGACCACCCTGAAGACCATCCTCGGGCTGGTGCGCCCGCGGGCGGGGAGGGTGCTGCTCGCCGGCGAGGACGTCACCGCCTGGCCGGTCCCGCAGCGGATCGCCAACGGGGTCGCGATCGTCCCCGAGAACCGGCGCCTGTTCGGAACGATGACCGTGCGCGAGAACCTCGAACTGGGCGCCGTCCTCCGCGACCCCGGCACGTACGACGCTGACTTCGAGCGCGTGCACACGCTATTTCCGCGACTGTACGAGCGCCGCGACCAGCTCGCCGGAACCCTGTCGGGCGGCGAGCAGCAGATGTTGGCCATGGGGCGGGCGCTGATGTCGCGCCCGCGGCTGCTGTTGATGGACGAACCCTCGATGGGCCTCTCCCCGGCGCTCGTCCAGCAGAACTTCCGCATCATCAAAGAGGTGCACGAGTCGGGCGTCGCCGTGCTGATGGTCGAGCAGAACGCGACGATGGCGCTGTCGATCGCCGACCGCGGGTACGTGCTGTCGACGGGCGAGATCGTGCTGTCGGGCTCGGCCGCCGAGCTGTTGCGAAGCGAGGATCTGAAGCGGGCGTATCTGGGACGGTGAGGATCCGTGTGGGCGCCCCGCGTGGGCGCCCACACGCCGACGACACGGCTGTACTCGGAGCGCCGGTGGGTCACGCTGGCGTACACGCCTGCCGAGCTGCGTCGCGGGCACCCGCTGGTGCCGCTGGTGCTGACGGTTCGGTAACGCACGCCGCGAGGGGTGTGCTGGATAAGGGTTCGTATTGGACCCAGATCCAGCACACCCCCCATGTCTGCTACGCACGTTCGCCGGCCAGCGCCGGCAACCCTGACCCGCCGGCAACCGAATCCAGCCGTCGGCGTCCGTGCAACGCCACGCCGGCGAGCGCTCCGCACAACGACAGCCCCGCGGACACCGCCAGCGCGGCGGCAAACCCGTCGCTGAACACCGCCGGCGAGGCGTAGCTGCCGGCGCCTGAGAACACCGCCACCGCGATCGCCAGCCCGAACGCCGCACCGAGCTGGCGCATCGTGCTGACCGTCCCCGACGCCTTCCCGAGCTCGCCCCGGGACACGCCGTTCATGACCGCGGTCTGTGCCGCCGGGAGCGCCAGCGAGATTCCGATGCCGGCGAGGATCAGCGGCGGGATCGTCTGCGCGTACGGGAGGCCGGGGCTCGCCAGCAGCCCGACCCACCCGAGCCCGAGCGCCTGGAGCAGCAGCCCGGCGACGATCAGCGCTCGCTCTCCGACGCGCGGCACAAGCGCGCCCGAGATCGGCGCGACGATGAACACCGTGCCGGTCCACGGGATCAGCCGCAGCCCGGTCTGGAGCGGCGACTGGCCGAGCGTCGTCTGCTCGAACTGCGCCACGAAGAACACGGCGCTGAACAGTGCGCCCGACATCAGAATCGTCACGGCGTTGCCGGCGGCGAAGCCGCGTGAGCGGAACAGGCGCATCGGCAGCATCGGCTCGCGGGCGCGCAGCCCCCACACCACGAACGCTAGGGCCAGCGCCGCCCCGCCGGCGAGGGTCGCGAGCACCTCGACGCTGCCCCATCCCGCGGTGTTGCCGCGTACGAGGCCCCACACGATCCCGAGCGCCGCGCCGGTGACGAGCAGCAGGCCGGCGACGTCGAGCTTCGCCCGCTCGCCGAAGCTCTCATCCATCCGCCGGAGCACGAACGGGATTGCCGCCAGCCCGATCGGCACGTTCAGCCAGAACACCCACTGCCAGGCCAACCCCTGGGTGATGGCGCCGCCGATCACGGGCCCGGCGACGACCGCAAGCCCGGTGATGCCGCCGTAGAGACCGAGCGCCTGGCCGCGCTTCTCGGGCGGGAAGGCGGCGCTCAGCAGCGCGAGCGACGCTGGGGTGATGAGGGCCGCGCCCGCCCCCTGGACCGCGCGGGCGGCGATCAGCCAGCCGACGCTCGGGGACAGCGCGCACAAGGCGGAAGCGGTCGAGAACACGGCCAGCCCGATCGCGAACATGCGCCGGCGGCCGAATCGGTCTCCGATCGCGGCGCTCGTCATCAGCAGGACCGCGAAGCTGAGGACGTAGGCATTCACCGTCCATTCGAGCTGGCTGATCGACGCGTGCAGGTGCAGCCGGATCGTGGTCAGCGCGGTCGATACGACGGTGGTGTCGAGCGCGACCATCAGCTGCGCGATCGCCGCCAGCCCGAGCACCCACTTCTGTCTGCGAGTCATGAAGATGCCTCCTCCGAGTTGAACACCATGTGCTGGTGAAGACACCGCGGGGCATCGCAAACTGAGCGATGAATCTCACCTCAGTGTGGTGTCCTTACAGCGGATGACCGAGGCAACGCTCAGTCGGGCCCGGGCCGGAGACGAGACCGCATTCCGCGAGCTCACCGACCCCTACCGACGCGAGCTCCATGTGCACTGCTACCGGATTCTCGGATCGGTGCAAGACGCGGAAGATCTAGTTCAGGAGACGCTGTTGGCTGCATGGCGAGGACTTGCGGGGTTCGAGGGACGCGCGTCGGTGCGCTCGTGGCTGTACCGGATCGCGACCAACCGCTGCCTGAACGCGCTGCGCGACAGCGAGCGACGCCCCAAGGAGGTCCGGCGCGACCTGCCGCCCCCGACGCGCGTCACCGAGCCGCTGTGGCTCGAGCCCTACCCAGACACGATGCTCGAGGACATGCCCGACACCGCGCCGGGGCCCGAGGCTCGCTACGAGACCCGGGAGTCGATCGCGCTCGCGTTCGTCACCGGCCTCCAGTACCTGGCCCCACGGCAGCGGGCGGCGCTCGTGCTCCGGGACGTGCTCGGCTTCCAGGCCGGCGAGGTCGCCGACATGCTCGAGACGACCGACGCCTCGGTCAACAGCGCGCTCCAGCGAGCGCGCGCGACCCTCGACAGCCGGGTCCCGCCCGCCGGCCGAGAGCGCGCTCCCCTCCCGCGTTCGCCCGAGGAGCGCGACCTCCTCGCCAGGTTCACCGACACATTCGAAGAGGGCGACGTCGATGGCATCGTCGCGCTCCTGACCCAGGACGCGCTCCTGACCATGCCACCCGAGCCGCTCGAGTACCAGGGCCATGCGGCGATTCACGAGTTCCTGGCCGATCGCTTCGCCACCCACAGGGGCCGGCGCGTCCGCCTCGTCCCGACCCGCGCTAACGGACAGCCGGCGTTCGGGCACTACATCGAGGACGCGCACGCAAGGATCGGGCGCTTCTTCGGGGTGATCGTGCTCACCCTGGAAGGCGATCGCATCTCGGGGCTGACCCGCTTCGGCGACAGCGCGATCTTGCCCCTCCTCGGGCTCCCGCGGACGCTCCCCTTGTAGCGTTAGGCGGGTGGCTGATCCGCAGCGTCTGAGCGTTCGCGTCGGGGTCGGCTGGAATCCGTTTCGCCGCGACGCGGTTGGCGGAGCGCTGTTCTGGGACACGGTCGAACTGCTCGAAGAGCTTCGCTACGACTCCCTGTGGCTGAGCGACATCGCCACGCAGCCGTCGGTCGCGCCGCTGCCGATGCTCGCGGCGGTGGCGACCAAGACCGAGCGCCTCAAGCTCGGGACGAGCGTGCTCGCCGTGCCGGCGCGCAACCCGGTTCTGATGACCAAGGAGCTCGCGACGATCGATGTGCTCTCCGCCGGGCGCCTGTTCCCGGCCTTCGGCATCGGGATCGCGCTGCCGAGCGAGCTCGCCGCGCTCGGGATCCCGCGCGAAGAGCGCCCGGCCCGGCTCGAAGAGGCCATCGAGATCATCCGGGCGCTCTGGACGGGCGAGCCGATCACGTACCACGGCCGATTCAGCACGCTCGAGAACGTCACCCTCACCCCGCGCCCGACCCGGCCCAAGATCGAACCCTGGCTCGGCGGCTCCACGCCGGCGGCGGTAAAGCGCATCGCTCGCATCGCCGACGGCTGGCTCGCCTCGGGCGTCGACCCGCCGCGGTTCGCCACCCTGCTCGCGACCCTCAAGGCCGAGGCGGGATCGGCCGGCCGGACCGTCCCCGAAGACCATTTCGGCACGATCGTGTTCGTGGCCGACTCGCACGATCAGGCCGACGCCCTCATGGCGGCCCGCCAGCGGGCGGCCCGCCCAACGCCACCTGACACCATCGCCGTCGGTGTCGAGGAAACCCGCTCGCTGCTTGAGCGCTTTCGCGAGGCCGGCGCCACGAAGTTCGTCTTCTACCCGCTGCCAAACGACCCGAGACCGCTGCTCCGGGCCTTGAAAACCGAGGTCGTCGACCCCTTCGAGGCGGAGCCCGTCTACGCCTGAATGCCGCCGCCGTCGATCACCAGCGCCTGGCCGTTGATCGCGGCCGCGGCGGGCGACGCGAGGAACACGACCGCGTCGGCCACCTCGCCCGGCTCGAGCAACCGGTGTAGGGGCGACTTGTCGGCCAGCGCCTGCTCGCTCTCGGCCTCCGTCCGCCCCGTGAACTCGACTATCCGCGCGATCGCCCGGTCGGTCAGCTCCGTGCGGACGTAGGCCGGACAGACGGCGTTGGCGCGCACGCCGGTGCCCGCGACTTCGCTCGCCACGGCGCGCATCAGTCCCACCGCGGCGTGCTTGGAAGCCGTGTACGCGCTCGTGTACGGCGCGCCGATGCGACCCGCGACCGATGCGACGGTGATCATCACACCGGCGCCGCGCTCTCGCATCCGGGGTAGCACCGCGCGCATGCACAGGAACGGTCCCGTGACGTTCGTATCGAAGTGCCGGCTCCAAGAGGCAAGCGTCGTCCGCGCGAGCGGCGCGCTTTCGGCAAACCCGGCGTTGTTGACGAGCACGTCGACGTCGCCCAGCCGCCCGAACGTCGCGCCCACCGTCTCCTCGTTGGTGACGTCGCAGCGCTCCGTCCGCACGGGCGCGTCACGCTCGAGGCACGAAAGCGCGTCCCGGTCGCGCCCCAGCGCCACCACATCGTCGCCCAGCGCCGCGAACTGCTCGACGATCGCGCGCCCGATGCCCTTGGCACCGCCGGTGACGACGACCGTCCGGCTCATCCTGCGATCACCGGCGCCAGCCGCTCCATCTGTACCAGGCGCTCGGGGTAGCGACCGACCAGGAACTGGAGCGCCACGTGCCGCACCCCGATGTCCCCGAACCGTTCCAATGCCTCCCCGACCTGCTCGGGCGTCCCTCGCAGCAGGTCCCGCTCCTGCTCGACCGGCTCATCGGTGACCTCGACCGACAGGCAGCAGTTGAGCCCGACCGCGTCCGGATCGCGTCCCGCCTCGCCGGCCGCCTCCCGCACGCGTTCGTACCGCGAGGCCAGCTCGTCCGGCGTCACGCGTGCGAAGTACGGAAACCACGCGTCCCCGTACATCCCCGCGCGGCGCTGCGCCCCCCGGCTCTCGCCGCCGCACCACACCGGGATCGGTGAGTCGAACGCCTTGGGGTAGAACGCGATGTCGTGGTAGGAGTAGTCCTCGCCGGAGAAGGAGCAGTGATCCTGGGTGAACAGGTTGCGCGCCACCCGAAGCTGCTCCTCGCCGACCGCCGCGCGCCGTGGGAAGACGTCCGAGCGGCCCAGGGCCGCGAACTCCTCGGCCATCCACCCGATCCCGACCCCGAGGACGAACCGCCCCTCCGACAGCCAGTCGATGGTCGAGGCGACCTTTGCCCAGTGCACGGGGTCGCGGTATGTGGTGACGAGCACGCTCACCCCGAGCCGGATCCGCTCGGTGGCGCCGGCCAGGAACGCGAGCGCGGTCATCGATTCCAGAAACGGCTTCTCCGGGGGGACGATGAACGAACCCGACCAGCTATAGGCGTAGTCGCTCTCGATCTTCCACGGGATCACGATCCGGTCCGCGGCCCACACGGTCGTGAATCCCAGTCGCTCCGCGGTCTCCGCGGCGTGGCGCAGTCCGGCCCGGGTGCACGCCGCTCCTGACACCGGAAGGAAGACGCCGAAGTCCATAGCTAGCAGTCTGCCGCCCTGAACAAGGCGCGCGCGATGATCTCGCGCTGGATCTCAGACGCACCCTCGTAGATACGCGGGGCGCGAACCTCGCGGTAGAGATGCTCGAGCGGGTGGCCGTGCTCGAGCCCTCGCGCGCCGTGCACCTGGACCGCGAAGTCGACCGCTTCCTGGGCGGTCTCGGTCGCCATCAGCTTGGCCATTGCCGCCAGCGCCGGGTCGTGCGCGCCGGCGTCGTGGGCGGCCGCGGCCTGGTGCACGAGCAGCCGGGCTGCCGTGACGCGGGTAACGACGTCGGCGAGTTTGTGGGATAGGGATTGGTGGTTGCGCAGCGGCTGCCCGAACGTGGTGCGCCAGCGCAACCACGTGGTGGCGTGTTCGATCGCTGCCTGGGCCATCCCGATGACCCCGGCGCCGACACTCGGCCGGAACAGGTCGAGGGTGCGCATCGCCACCCGGAAGCCGGCGCCGGGCTCGCCGAGGGTCTGCTCGCGCGCGACCGGGACGGCGTCGAAGTGAAGCGAGCCGATCGCGTGGGGCGCGAGCAGCTGACGGTGCTCGCCGGTGAGGCCGTCACTCTCGCCCGGCACCGCGAATGCGGTCAACCCGCGGGACCCCTCCCCCGAGGTACGCGCGAACACCGTGTAGATGTCGGCTTCGGGCGCGTTTGAGATCCACAGCTTCTCGCCGGTCAGGCGGTAGCCGTCGCCGTCGGGCTCGGCCTTCAGCGAGATCGCCGACACGTCGGAGCCCGCATCCGGTTCCGTGAGCGCGAACGCCGCCACCGCGGTTCCGGTGGCCACGCGCGGGATCCATTCATCCCTGATGGGCGGGGAACCGGCCTGGAGGATCGGGTAGGCGCCGAGCCCCTGGACCGCGAACGCGGTCTCCGCGTCGGTGCACGCGGTGGCCAGCGCCTCGCGGATCAGGCACAGCTCGATGGCGGAGGTTGTGGGGAACAGGTGGGCCAGCAAACCGTGCTGAGCGAGCGCGCGCACGAGCGGGCGGTTGACCCGCCCGGGCTGCCCCTCCTCGGCGATCGGCCGTAGCGTCTGCGCCGCCAGCTCCCGCGTGCGCTCGTACAGCTCGCGGCGCTCCATGATGAGATGGGCGTCGCGCATTTCGAGCTGCCCGCGATGCACTTCGTTGATCACGCCTGGATGACCGCGGTGCCCATCAGCTCGACCAGCGCCCACGGCTCGAACAGCTCCGTGACCCCGAACAACCCCATCGCGGGGTAGTGGGTCCCGAAGCGCTTGCGCCAGACCTGACCCAGCTCGGACAACGAGGCCTTGTACGCGGCGACATCGGTCACGAACACCTGTAAAGAAACCAGGTCGCCCACAACACCACCTGCCGCACCCAGCGCCACGATGAGATTCGACGCTGCCCCATCGAACTGCTCCACGATCGTCTCGCCCTCGCCGATCTGCCCGGCGAGGTAGACCGTGTCGCCGGCGACGACCGCGTGAGAGAAGCCGCGGGGACGAGGCAACTCGGGCGGGTTGACGATCCGGTTCACCGGCCGCTCCACGCCGGTTTGCGCCCCTCGCTCCAGGCTTTGTAGAACTCGCCGAAGTCATCTGACTTCATCAGCAGCGCCTGCGTGAGCGCATCGTGCTCGATCGAGCCCCCCAGGTCCATGTCGAGCTCGCGGGTCAGCGCGACCTTGGTGGCGCTGAAGGCAAAAGCCGGCCCCGTGGCGAGACGGTTCGCGAGCGTCGCGGCCCGCGTGAGCAGTGCCGCATCCGGGAGGACCTCCGAGGCGAGGCCGATCTCGAGCGCGCGCTGGGAGGAGATCTCCTCACCGAGCATCAGCAGCTCGGTCGCCCGGCCGAGGCCCACGATCCGCGGCAGCAGGTACGCCGAGCCCATGTCCGCGCCCGAGAGCCCCACGCGCGGGAACAGGAATGCGAACGACGCCGATTCGGACACCAGCCGGAAGTCGCTCGCGAGCGCGATCACCGAGCCGGCCCCGGCGGCGACGCCGTTGACGGCCGCGATCACCGGCAGCGGACATTCGCGCAGCGCCTTGACCACGGCCCCGGTCATCCTCGTGAACTCGAGCAGCTCCGCCGCCTCGAGCTTCACGAGCTCGCCGATGATCTCCTCGACGTCGCCGCCCGAGCAGAACCCACGGCCCCGTCCGGTGATGATCAGAACGCGCGCGTCGCCCGGCGTGTGGGTAAGCTGCCCGATCAGGTCGCGGAGGTCCCCGTAGACCTCGAACGTGAGCGCGCCCAGCTTGTCGGGCCGGTTGAAGGCAATGGTTGCGACACCGTCGCGGACATCGAAGTCGAAGTGCCAGTTCACGCCTGACCCGACGATACTTGACATAGAACTCCGGAGCAATGTGAACTATTATTTCGACGGAGGCGAAGTTGGCCGGAAGCCCGTACTGGAATCCTAAGACCGAGACCCTCCCGCGCGAACGACTCGAGGCGCTTCAACTGGTCAAGCTCCGCCGCCACTGCGAGTGGGCTGCGGCCCGGAGCCCCTGGTATCGCCGGCGCTTCGCCGAGGAGGGGTTCGAGCCCGAGCAGCTGAAGTCGCTCGCGGACCTGCGTCGGCTGCCAATGCTGACCCGCGACGGATGGTTGGGCTCGCAGGTCGCGAGCCCGCCGTATGGAGAAATCCCGACGGTCGGTGGCGACGGCGCGATCCGTGTGCACACGACGTCGGGCACGACCGGGCACGGACCGCTGCGCGCGCTGGACTCGCGCAAGGACTGGGCGTGGATCGCGGAGATGTGGTGCTATGCGATCTGGGGTTGTGGCGTGCGGCCGCCTGACACCGCGTATATCGCGTTCGGGTACGGGTCGTTCATCGGCTTCTGGGGACTCCACTACGCGATGGAGAAAGTCGGCGTGCTCAATGTCCCCGGCGGCGCGCAGACAACCGACGCACGAGTCGCGCAGATCCTCGACTTCGGCGCCACCGTCGTCGCGTCCACGCCCACGTATGCGTTGCGGCTCGCACAGGAGGCCGAGGCCCGGGGATTCGACCTGCGCGGGTCGGGGGTGCAGCGGCTGATCCTGTCGGGCGAGCCCGCCGGCTCGATCCCGCAGACCAAGGCGCTGATCGAGGAGCAATGGGGCGCGAAGGCGTTCGACACGGCCGGCATGACCGAGATCGGGACGATCATGGTGTTCGAGTGCGAGCACCAGCCGGGTGGGACGCACATCATCGAGGACAACATGATCGAGGAGGTGATCGATCCCGAGTCTTTGGAGCCGGTGCCGTACGGCGAGCGCGGGGAGCGGGTCGTGACCTCGTTCGGGCGCGGCACGATCCCGCTGATTCGCTATCGGACCAGCGACCTGGTGTGCCGCATGCCGGCGTCACATTGCACGTGCGGGCGGGGATTTGACATCTATGAGGGCGGGATCCTCGGCCGCGTCGACGATATGAAGATCGTGCGCGGGACGAATGTGTACCCGCGGGCGATCGAGGCGATCGTGCGCGAGTTCCCCGATGTCGACGAGTTCCAGACCCTGATCACGCACGAGGGGATCCGTGACGAGATCACGCTGCGCGTCGAGATGAGGCAGGACTGGTCGGCAGCCGGCTGGGATGCGGTGTCGTCCGATCTGCACCGGCGCCTGGCGAACGCGCACGAGGGACTGAACTTCCGGATCGAGAGGGCGCAGGCGGGGGAGCTGCCGCGGTTCGAGCTGAAGGCCAAGCGTACAGTCGATCTGCGTGAGAAGCCGGCGGCGGCGGTGTTCCCGTGAGCGACGCCGACACCCGCACGACCCGCGACCTGCTCGGCAACGAGCTCACGCCGGCCGAGGCGCGATTGCTGGCGGTATATGAGGAGCTGAAGGCGCTCTGTCTCTCCGACGATTTGCCGCCCAACGCGGCGGCTGGGGTGCGGGCGGCGCTGGCGCAGATGCACAACGTGGTGAGCGGGCTGGCGCTCGAGTACGAGCACCTGAGCGACCTCGGGGTGTGACGCTTTGAAGATCGCCGTCGTCGGTGGGGGACCCGGGGGTCTCTACTTCTCGATCCTGATGCGAAAGGTGAGGCCCGACTGGGAGATCACCGTGTTCGAGCGCAACGCGCCGACAGACGCGTTCGGGTTCGGGGTCGTCTTCTCCGACGAGACGCTGACCGTGTTCGAGCACGCCGATCCCGAGACGTACTGGTCGATCGCGGAGCGGTTCGCGCGCTGGACGGATATTGACATCCATTACCGGGGCACGGTGACGACGTCTGGTGGCCATGGGTTCGCGGCTCTGGGGCGACGAGAGTTGCTGGGGATCTTGCAGGAGCGGGCTCTGGGACTGGGAGTGGATATTCACTTCCAGTGCGAGGCGCCTTCGTTGTCTGAGTTGTCGTGGGCCGATGTAGTCGTGGGGGCGGACGGGGCGTCTTCCGCCGTGCGGGGTGAGCTGGCGCGCGACTTCGTGCCGTCACTGGACCGCCGCCACTGCCGCTACATGTGGCTGGGCACTGACCTCGTGTTCGACTCGTTCAAGTTCTTCATCGTGGAGACGGATGACGGGGTGTTCCAGGCGCACGCGTATCCGTACGACGAGCAGATGAGCACATTCATCGTCGAGACGCACGAGGCGGTCTGGAGGTGCGCCGGGTTGGATTCGCTGGCGCCGGTGCCGCTACCCCCCGGTGTAAGCGACATGGCCTCGGTCGAGTTCTGCTCCCGGTTGTTCGCGGATGCTCTTGACGGGCATTCGCTCGTGGCGAACAACTCCAAGTGGATCAACTTCGTGACCGTGCGCAACCGGCGATGGTGCGTCGAGAACGTTGTGTTGCTGGGGGACGCGGCGCACACGGCGCACTTCTCGATCGGCTCGGGCACGAAGATGGCGATGGAGGACGCCACCGCCCTGGCCTGGGCCTTTAAGTGCCACGGCTCGGATGTCGGGCCCGCGACCCGGGCTTATGAGAGTGAGCGGCGAGCGATCGTCGAGAGCACGCAGCGGGCGGCGCAGGCCTCGCTCGAGTGGTTCGAGGGGATCGGGCGCTACGTGGGGCAATCGTGCACCCAGTTCGCGTTCAATCTCTTGACGCGGTCGCGGCGGGTGACGTACTCGAACCTCCAGATGCGCGACCCTGAGTTCGTTCGGTCGGTGCACCCCGATCCGCGGCCGCCGATGTTCACGCGGTTCCGGCTGCGGGGGCTCGAGTTTCCGAACCGAGTGGTGGTGTCGGCCATGGACATGTACTCCTCGGTCGACGGGACGGTTGGCGACTTGCACCTCGTACATTTGGGGTCGCGGGCGCTCGGCGGGGCCGCGCTGGTGATGACCGAGATGATCTGTGTGTCGGCGCAGGGGCGGATCACGCCGGGATGCGCGGGGATGTATCGCGCCGAGCACGTCGCGGCGTGGCGGCGGATCGTGTCGTTCGTGCACGAGCAGACCGGCGGCCTGATCGGGGCCCAGATCGGCCACTCGGGTCGCAAGGGCTCGACCAAGCTCATGTGGGAGGGGATGGACGAGCCTTTGGAGTCCGGCAACTGGGAGGTGATGGGGCCCTCGCCGCTGCCCTACGGGACGCGCAACCAGGTGCCGCGGGCGATGACGCGGGAGGACATGGATCGGGTGGTGGCGCAGTTCGTGGCGGCCGTGCGGGGTGCGGTGGCGGCAGGGTTTGACCTCTTGGAACTGCACTGCGCGCACGGATATCTGTTGTCGAGCTTCCTGTCGCCGCTGGCGAACGCGCGGTCGGATGAGTACGGAGGTTCGTTGGCGTATCGGGCGCGCTTTCCCTTGGAAGTGTTCGATGCGTGCCGGGCGGTTTGGCCTGCCGAAAAACCGATGAGCGTGAGGATCTCGGCGACCGACTGGGTCGAGGGCGGGTTTGGGCCGGACGACGCGGTTGCTTTCGCCGCGATGTTGCGGGCCCACGGATGCGACATCGTCGATGTTTCGTCTGGGCAGGTGTCGCCGTTGGAGCGGCCCGCGTTCGGCAGGAGTTTCCAGACCCCGTTTGCGGACCGGATCCGCAACGAAGTTGGGATGCCGACGATCGCGGTCGGGGCGATCTCCTCGTACGACGACGTGAACACGATCGTCGCGGCGGGGCGGGCGGACCTGTGCGCGCTGGCGCGTCCGCATCTTTACGACCCGCATTGGACCCTGCATGCGGCGGCGGAGCAGGGGGTCGACGTGCCGTGGCCGGTGCAGTACCAGGCCGGTTCTCGGAAACCTCCCTCGGGGCGGGGGGACGAGGTGCGCAAGGAGCTCGAGCGGACGTTCGAGGCGCCGGAGCTCGTGCCCGACCCAAGGCCGTGACGGGCTTAACCGGGGAGCCGTTTCAGCCTCAGGATCTCGTGATCACCTTGCTCGGCACGTACGTGCGGGGGTTTCATGAGACCGTCTGGTCGGGCGGACTCGTCGTGGTGCTCGGGGAGTTCGGGTTCTCGCACGGGGCGGCGCGGGTGGCGATGACGCGCCTCGTTCGCCGTGGGCTGATCGCGCGCGTACGCTCCGGGCGGCTCGTGCACTACCGGATCACCGATCGTGCGGACCGGCTGCTCGCGGAGGGCGATGGGCGGATCTTTACTCTGGGCACGCCCCGTGCAGACGAGGGCACCTGGACGTTGCTGTGGCATCAGATCCCCGAGGATCGCCGGCTCGAGCGCTCTCGGCTGGCGAGGCGGCTGCGGTTTCTGGGGTTCGGGTCGGTGCAGGACAGCGTGTGGGTCTCGCCGCACGACCATTCCTCCGAGGTGTCGCAGCTGCTTTCCGATTTGGGGGTCGCGCAGTACGCGACGATGTTCTCATCGCGCGTGGCGGGGGTCGCGGGCCTGACGTCTTTGGTGGGGAGGGCGTGGGATTTGAGCGGGCTGGCGGAACGCTATGACGCGTTCTGCGGGGAGTTCGGTAAGCACGTCTGGCGGGGGCGGACGCGGAGGCTGGATGATTTCTCGGCGTTCATGGTCCGCACCCGGGCCGTGCACCTATTCCGCGGGTTTCCGGTTCTCGACCCCGAGCTGCCGGAGCACTTGGCGCCGCTCTCCGGCCCCCGCGCGCGGGCGGCTGAGATCTTCCACGTGTTGTACGAGGGGCTGGCGGCGGGATCGCGGCGGCACTTCGACCGCGTCACGGCGGCGCGTTGACCGTGGCCGGAGACGCCTGCATCGTCGGATGCGGTGAGGCGCGATACACCCGCCATCCGCCCGCGGACACGGACACCGGGGCTGTGCTCGCCGACGCGGCTTGTCTCGCGCTCGAGAGCGCGGGGATCGACGCGGGCGAAGTCGACGGCCTGGCGGTCTCCTCCTTCTCGCTCGGACCCGATCATGCCATCGACCTCGCGTGGCGCCTTGGGGTTCACCTGCGCTGGCTCATGGAGGACACGAACGGGGGGGCGAGCGGGATCAACATGCTCCAGCACGCGGCGCGTGCCGTCCAGGCGGGTGACGCACGCACGGTTCTGGTCCTTGCCGGCGACCACCTGTCGGCTGTGGCGTTTCGCACCCTGGTCGACGAGTACAACCGTGCCACGCGCGACCATCTGGCGCCACTTCCATTCGGGGGGCCTAATTCATTGTTTGCGATGCTGACCCAGCGGCACGCCCGCGCCTACGGGCTCGACCGTTCCGACTACGCGGCGCTGGTCATCGCCCAGCGGCAGTGGGCGGCGCACAACGCGGGCGCGGTGTACCGCGAGCCCCTGACGCTGGACGAGTACCTCGCCGCCCCGATGGTGGCCGATCCGCTGTGCATCTACGACTGCGTGCCGGTGGTGACGGGGGCCGACGCGATCGTCGTGCGCGCACCCGACCATCTCTCAGGGTCTCGGCGGCCGCCGGTACTGGTGCGCGCGCTGCGTCTGAGCTTCAACCCCGACGACCAGCAGGGCGACGGGCTGCGCACCGGTCTGTCGGCGCTTGCCGGGGAGCTGTGGGCCCAGGCCGGCGCCGGCCCTGGCGACATGGACGTGACGATGGTCTACGACGACTATCCGGCGATGGCGCTGGTCCAACTCACGGATCTCGGCTATATCGGCGAGCGGGAGCTGCGCGTGTTCATCGCGGATGAGCTCGTGACGCGACGGCTGCCCGTCAACACCTCGGGCGGTCAGCTGTCCGCAGGTCAGGCGGGAGCTGCGGGCGGACTGCATGGTGTGGTCGAGGCGGTGCGGCAGCTCCGCGGCGAGGCGGGGGGCCGGCAGGTTCCCGGCGCCCGCCGGGCGCTGGTCGCGGGCTATGGCATGGTCGTCTACCGGTACGGAGCTTGCGCCGGCGCGGCGGTGCTGGAGCGCGCACCGTGAGCGAGCTCGAGATCCAACGATGCCTCCGCTGCGGCGCGGCCTGGTTTCCGGACCGCCTTCGCTGCCCGGGATGCGGCGCGCGCAAATGGCAGCGCGTGCCGGCGGGGAAGGGGACGGTGGAGCAGGACACCTCGATCCACCGACCGCCGGCGCCCGACGGCGCACCGGTCAGGCTGGGTTCGGTGAGGCTCGACGCGGGGCCGATCGTGATCGCGCGGCTTCAAGAGGATGTCGGCACCGGGCGGCGCGTCCGGCTGGATTCGGGTGCCGACGGCGTCGTCCGGGCGCGTTGAACGACCACCGAGGAAAAGGAGAGCCGATGCGCATTCGCTGGCAGAGTTTCATCGACCCCAATCAGCACCGCGACTACTTCCGGCTGCTCGACGAGCAGCTGCGGGCCTGCGCCGGGCCGGGGGTCAGCTATGAGATCGTCGGCATCCAGCCGCCGGACACGGAGCTCCACCGCCTGTCGGAGGTCCGCTGCGGCGTCCGCGCGGTCGCGAACGCGATCGCCGCCGAGCGCGAGGGCTACGATGCGTTCGCGCTCGGGCACTTTCAGGACAGCGGTCTACACGAGGCGCGGTCGGCGATCGACATTCCGGTGCTGGGGCTCGGAGAGACCGCGATGCTGCACGCGTGCACGCTGGGTCAACTGATCGGGCTGGTGACGATCGATCCGGTGTTCATCCCGTGGCACCGGGAGCAGATCGGTCGCTACGGGCTCAGCGAGCGGGTGATCGGGGTAACCGCGATGGGACGGCTCGGGGTGGCCGACTACGTGCGGGCGTGTGCCGACGACGACGCCTTCCACCGCGTCTACGAGCAATTCGAGGCGGCATCGCAGCCGCTGCTGGCGGCCGGCGCCGAAGTGCTGATCCCGGCCGGGGGGCTGCCCGCGCTCGTACTCTCGCGCCGGCCGGGGTTGGAGGTCGGTGGCGCTGCGGTGCTGAACGGAGTTCCGGTCCTGGCCAAGCACGCCGAGGCCGCGGTCGAGCTCGCGCGGCTGGGGGTGCCGGTGGCGAGCCGCAAGGGATCCTTCGCCCCCGCCTCGGAGCGCTGCAGGGACGAGTTCCTGGCGCTTACGGCGACGGACTCGAGCTCGCCCTGATCTCCGGCTTCGATCTAGCGCCGCGCGAACGCGGGCGGATACCGATGCTCGCGAGTCCCTCGCGCTGGATCCGGTCCAGCAGCACGACGACGACCAGGATCGCGCCGGTGATGATCTGCTGCCAGTAGTCCTGGACGCCAGACACGGACAGGCCCTGCTGGAGCGTGGCGAGGAACAGCACGCCGATCGCGGTGCCGCCGACGCCGCCGATGCCGCCGGCGAAGCTCGTTCCGCCCAGCAGGACGGCCGCGGCCGCGTCGAAGATCACCGTGCTTCCGACCAGTGGGCTCGCGGCGCCGATCCGGGCGTCCTGGAGCACGCCGGCCAGAGCAGCGAGCAGCCCCGCGATCCCGTACACCGCGATCAGCGTCCTCGAGACGCGCACGCCGGACAGACGGGCGGCATCGGCGCTGCCGCCCACGGCGTACACATCGCGCCCGAAATACGTGCTGCGCTGCAGGTACAGCGCCGCCAGGAACACGCCGATCATGATCCACACCGGAATCGGCACGCCCGCGGCATGGTTGAACGCGAGCGCAGTCAGGGAGGGGTTCAGGATCTCCGTGGTCGCGCTCTTGGACCAGAGATCGACGAGGCCGCCGTAGAGCGTCAGCGTGCCGAGCGTGACGACGAGAAACGGGAGTCCCATCTTTCCGATCAGCACCCCGTTGACGCAGGCTCCCAGGGCCAGCCCGAAGAGAAGCGTGATCGCGATCGCGAAGCCGAACGGCACGCCGCTGCCGACCATCAGGTGACCGAGCGCGATGCCCGCGAGGGCGAGCAGCGATCCCAGCGACAGGTCGAAGCCTCCGGCCAGCATGACGAAAGTGAGGCCGATCGAGACCATCCACAGGATCGAGGCGCCCGTCAGCAGCGCGTCGATGTCCGAGGAGGTGAAGAAGGAAGACTTAGTGACCGAGAAGAAAACAAACACGAGGACGAACAGGACGAGCACGGATAGGAAGCGCAGGCGAAACGCCGCCTTGCTCGCGCGTGCCGCGCCACCCTGGCGTGGTCGGGGATCCACGCCAGCTTCGGGGCGCGCGACCACGTCGCTACCTTCAACGCCGCTCATGTGTGACCGACCGCGTAGCGTGTGATTTGTGCCTCCGTCGCTTCGGCGCGAGTGAACGAGGCCGCGACTCGGCCCCGATACATGACCAGGATACGGTCGCAGAGCAATCGCAACTCGGGCGTCTCCGATGAGCTGACCAGGATTCCCACTCCAGTCTCCTTGATCTCGTTGAGCAGCCTGTAGATCTCGGCCTTGGCGCCGACGTCGACGCCGCGCGTCGGTTCGTCGAGCAGCAGCACCTTAGGGTTGTTCGCCAGCCACTTGGCCAGCACCACCTTCTGCTGGTTACCGCCGCTGAGGCGGGCGACCGGGGCGTTGGGCGAGTCGACGACGATCCCGAGGTTGCCGATCGCTTCGTCGACGAGGCGCTGCTCTCTGGCCGCGCTCGGACGGCGGAGCCTCCAAGTGCGCGCGGTGTGGGCCATCAGGAGGTTCTCGCGCACGGTCATGTCCTGCACCAGCCCGAGCGTCTTGCGGTCCGCGGGCACGTAGCCGAGCCCGAGGCGCATGGCGGTCACCGGGTCGCGGCAGGCTGCGGGCTTGCCGTCGATCTCGATCGTGCCGCCGGCGGCCGGATGCAAGCCGAACAGCCCCTCGAGCAGTCCGCTGCGACCGGCACCCACGAGTCCCGCCAGGCCCACGATCTCGCCCCGCTCGACGGCCAGGTCGATGCCCTCCACCCGGCCGGGCACGCGCAAGTCGCGCACTCGGAGCACCGGATTGGTGCTGACGTGCTCGTGGCGGCCTAGATCGAGGTGCTCGAGGGCCCGACCGATCATCTCGCCGATCAAGCTCTCGCGGTCGTATCTGCCGATCGGACCCGCGCCCACGACCAACCCGTCGCGCAGCACCGTGACGCCATCGACGAGATCGAACACCTCGCTCAGCCGGTGCGAGACGAACGCGGTGGCGACCCCCTCGCGGCGCAGGGCGCGCACCGCGCTGAACAGCGCGTTCACCTCGTCATCGGAGAGCGAGCTGGTGGGCTCGTCGAGGATCACCACGCGTGCGTTCATCGACAGGGCGCGAGCGATCTCGACCATCTGTTGCTGGTCGGGCCGGAGCTCGGCGACCGGCCGATCGGGATCGAGATCCAGCTCGAGGCGCTCGAGGATCGCGCGCGCACGCGAGCGCGTCTTGCGCCAGTCGATTCCGTACCAGCGGCGTTCTTTGCGCGGGCCGAGGAAGATGTTCTCGGTGACCGAGAGACCTGGAACGAGCGTCGTCTCCTGCGTGACGGTGGCGATACCGGCCTGCATGGCCTGAGCGGCGTCGCCGAAGCGGACCGGCGTCCCAGACAGCAGCACCTCGCCGGCATCGGGCCCGAGCTGGCCTGAGAGGATCCGCAGAAGCGTGGACTTGCCCGAGCCGTTCTCGCCCACCAGTCCCTGGATCGCGCCACTGTGGAGCTCGAAGTCGACGCCCCGCAGCGCTCGCACGCCGCCGTAGCGCTTGTGCACCCCGACCGCACGTAGGACGGCTTGGCTCACAGCTCGGCCTCCAGCGCGGCGGCGACCGCCAGCACCCGATCCTCGCGGTACGGTGCGGCGGCGATCTGCACGCCCACCGGAAAGCCATCCTCCGAACCGGCCGGAACGCTCGCGGCGGGAAGCCCCGAGAGCGCCATGAGGTGCACGTAGTCAAAGGCGCGGAACTCGTTGTAGCGCTCCCGGGGCAGGCCGCCCGGTGGCTCTCCGTGACGCGGCGCTGGTCCCGCGACCACGGGGCACACGAGCACGTCGACCTCGCGGGCCATCGCCCGCACGGCCGCGCGCAACCGAAAGATCCGCTCCTGGACCGAAAACCATTCGGCGGCCGTCGGGCGACGCTGCTCCACCGCCGCCATGAGGTCGAGCATCAAAGGATGATGCCGGCCGCCGGCGGGCGCCAAATCGGCCCGAAGCTGCTCTCCGCCATCGGCCGCGACGCAAGCGAAGAAGAGCTCGGTCGGATCTGTCTCCCATGGCGGTGACACCTTCCGCACGTAAGCGCCTGCGCGCTGGAGCGCATCGACCACGCGCGCCAGGGTGGTGCGCGTCCCGGGGGTGAGGGTCAAGCGCGGGTCGTCGGCGAACCAGCCGACGCTCATCGCGGAGGCGTCGAGGGTGCGGTGATCACGCAGCGGGGCCGGGACCGCATATGCGTCGATCCAGTCCGGGCCGCTGATAACCGGGAGCACGAGCGCGACGTCCTCCACGCAGCGGGCGATCGGGCCGACGCAGAAGAGGTCCATGTAGCCGCTCGCACGCGTGCTCGGCCAGGTGCCCGTGTCCGGGACGCGGCCAACTGTCGGCCGCAGTCCGAGCACGCCACAGTAGTGCGCGGGAACGCGAAGCGAACCACCTCCGTCGGTGCCGATGCCAAGCGGCGTGGCGTCGAGCGCGGCCAGGGCCGCCTCGCCTCCGCTCGAGCCGCCGGGGGTGCGCTCGGGATCGAGTGGGTGATCGGTGCGACCGTGCACGAGGTTGTCGGTCTCGTAGGCGGAGCTGTATTCCGGGACGTTCGTCTTGGCAAGGATGATCGCTCCGGCTTGGCGCAAGCGGGCCACGACCGTGGCGTCGGCGGCGGGGCGGTGTCCGGCCCGGGCGAGCGAGCCTCCGGTGCAGGGGAGCCCCTCGACGTCGATGGAGTCCTTGATCGTGATGGGAAGTCCGAGCAGCGGGCCCGAGTGTCCCGTGCGGCGGGCCCGATCGGCGGCGTCCGCGGCGGACAGGACGGCTTGCGGATCGCTCGCGACGACCGCCGTGACCTGTGCGTCGGCGGCGTCCAGCCGTTCGAGGTAGCGCTCGGCCAGCTCGCGAGCCGAGAGCTCGCGGCGGGCGAGCATCGACAGCCACTGCGCCGCGGACGGCTGCGCAGTTTCAGCCCGAGAGTGCGGCGTAGAAGCTGCCGATGGCACTCTTGATCCACATCTGGTTGTCCCAGCCGGTCTGACGCTCGGACAGCTCCGGCTCGAGCTGCTGCTCGATCTCTTCGAGCGCTAAGCCCTCGGCGTGCAGTGCGCCGACCCGGTCCCGGACGGTCGTCAGGTAGTCGCGCAGCGCCTCAATCAGGCCTTGGTCGCCAACTTCCCCGTGCCCGCCGACGACGACCGCGGGCCCCAGCTTCTGGAGCTGGTCGAGCGCCTCCAGCCACCGCGGGCCGATCGCATCGGCGTCAGGGAAGATCGGCAGGAAGCGGTCCTCGACCAGGTCGCCCGCGAACAGGACCTTCTCGACGGGCAGGAACACGACCTGGTCGCCGCGCGTGTGTGCGGGCCCGACATCGAGCAGCTGGGCGACGATGCCGCCCAGATCGAGCTCGGCGCCCGGTCCCCAGAACGTGATGTCGGGCGCCACGAGCTCGACGCCGGCGAGGAGCTCGGCCAGCCCGGGTCCGAAGCCGCTGAACATCTCGATGTACTCGGCCCCCTTGTCCGCCAGCTCGCGCGCCTGCGCGGCGTTACACACGTACGTGGCGTCGCCGAACGCCTGCGCGCCGAACGCGTGCTCGGGATGGAAATGGGTGGTCGTCAGCAGCAGCTTGCGCTCGCCGCCCAACCGCCGGGCCTCTTCGAGGATCCTCTCCCCATTGCGGCGCCCCATCGCGGTGTCGATCACGAGCGTCGCGCGGTCGCCGACCACGATCCCGGCGTTGGGCACGAACTCCACCCGCTGATCGGGTATCACGTGGACGCGCTCTGCGACCTGGTGGGTGACTCCGGTCGCTACCAGCGGCGGGGATTCGATCATCGATCTGTCAGCTGCCGGGGTACTCCTGCTTTAGCTGCTGCTCCCAGCTGAGGGTCGAGTTGACGTTTGACTTGTCGACGAGGACCGGCGGGCCGGCCTTGACCGTCGGCGGGATCTTGACGCCCTCGGACAGGTCGTACAAGCCCCAGGCGAAGTCCTTGCCCATGCTTGGGTCATCGAGCTTGATCGTGAACGTCTCCCGGCCCGCCTTGATCGCTCCGAGGCCGTCGGTGCCCCCATTCTCCCCCGCGAGCACGAGGTTCGTGATGCCCTGGCTGCGCGCGGCCGAGCCGGCGCCGATCGCGGAGGGATCGTTGTATGCCATCACGCCCTTGATCGAGTGCGAGGAGCCGAGCAGGGTGGTCATGGCCTTCTCCCCGCCGGCGATGTCGTCGGTCGGATTCGACGCGTTGCCGGTGTCCTTCAGCCCGAATTTCTCGCCCCAGTAGACGTCGCGGTCGATGCTGTACACGATCGACGGGACCTTGATCATGAAGTCGATCGTTCCGACCGGCGCACCGGATCCGGCCAGCTTCGCCGTTTCCATTCCGGTCATGTACGCGGCTTCGTCGCGGCGCTGCCAGACCTGGCTCTCGTACCCGCCCAGCGCCGTCGTGCTGTTGAAGTTGAGGTCGATCGTGACCAAGTGGATACCAGCTGCCCGTGCCCTGGCCACGTCAGGGGCGAGCGACTTGGGGTCGAGGGCGAATACCGCGATGCCGTTCACCTTCTGCGCCAGCAACTGGTCGAACTGGCTCACCTGCTTGTTCACGTCGCCCTCAGCGTCGAGCTCGACGTAGGTGCCTCCGAGCTTCTGCGTGGCCAGCTTCATCGACTGGCCGAGGATCGTCAGGAACTCGTTGCTGCTGCCCTCGGGGTTGAGATATGCGACGACGAGCTTCTTGGGCTTGGGCGCGGGATAGCCCTCCGGCACGGTCTGCTCGATGCTCGAGAACGGGACGCTCGCCGCCGAGGCCGACGTGCTGGTGGTAGCGGCGGCGCTGCTCGTGCTCTTGGTCGCGCTGCTGCTGGAGCTGCTGCTCCCGCAAGCGGCGAGCGCGATGGCAATGGCGCATCCCGCGACGAACGTCAACGGCCAACGCTTCCCAGTCATGCTGCACCTCCAAGGCCACGCGCCGGGGTCGGAGCGCATGACCGGCGCGCTCTCAACGAGGGAGAGAGAGCGGGTCGAGATTTTTGACATTTGATATACCAGAACCGCGCGGGCGGGGCAAGCGGGCCTAATCGCTCATTCATGTGCGCTAAAGCTCGCCTAACCAGTTGGGTGGGGGGAGCGGCGGGGGTATCGCTCCGTGAAGGCGGCGAACTACGCCAGGAAGCCCGTTCGCGCGAGGAAGCCGGCGATCAGCTCCGCGAACTCCTCCGGACGACCATCGGGAAGGGGCACCATCCCACCCTCGATGACCGCGACCTCGGCATGCGGAAGTGCCCGGCGCATGCGCTCGAGTTGCGGGAACGCGTACGGATCCCGATCGGCGCCAATCAGCAGCACCGGCATCTTGAAGGCCGCGAGCTTGCCGTCCATCGCATACGCGCCCACCACGTGATGACCGAGCCGCGCCAACGATCCGGCGCGCAGCGCGTCCGAGACATACCGATCGAGCAGGTCGGGCCGGTCGGCCGGGTAGAACCCGGCACGCGAGCGGCGCAGGCCGTCCGCGTCCTGTGCCTCGTCCACGCCTGAATCATCCGGTGGGGCCGCCCGGTAGGAGGCATCGGTGAGCGCTGTTGAGCTGAGGACCAATGCCGCCACGCGGTCGGACTGCTGATTGGCGAGCTCAACCGCGATCGCCCCACCGGTGTGATGACCGACGACCGCCGCGCGGCGTATTCCGAGCGCATCCAGCGCCTCGTTGGCAGCGCCCGCCCAGGCCTCGATGCTTGGCCGATCCGGGACCGGCGCCGAGTCGCCGAAGCCGGGGGTGTCGAGCGCGATGGCCTGACATCCGCGCGCCGCCAGTAGCGGGAGCACGTCGCGGTATTCGTCCCATGACCGGGGCGTCTGGTGCAGCAGGACGACGACCGGGCCGGAGCCTGCGCGGGCGACCGCCAGCGGCCCGTGCCTGAGCTGCACGTGTGTGTGCTCGATGCCGCGCGCGCTCGGTGGCGAGCCAGCGCTCACGCCGCTTGCTCCATCGTCCCCGCGGCAAACGCTCTCAGCACTTCGCAGAACCGGTCGGGCTCCTCGATGGGGGTGCAGTGCGAGCTGCTCTCGAAGATCACCTTCTGACCGTCTTGCGCACGGGACGCGATGTCGTCGGCCAACGACACGGGGTAGTACGGGTCGTGCCGGGAGTATGCGGCGAGCACGGGGACCCGCACCCTTGCGAGCGCCTCGCGCATGTCGAGCTTGGCCTGCTCACGAGCGACCCGAAGGGCCACGTCGAGCGGGGTCTGCAATGCGATGGTGTACAGCCAATCGACGAGCGCGGAGTCGCGGTCAAGCACCGTGTTGGCCTGGAACTCGCGCTCGCCGGCAGGCCACGTGTCACGCAGCCGCGTCAGATATCCCTCCAGCTGCGCGTCGGTCATCGCGTGCGGGAAGTCGGGCGTCCGAGTCAGCCGGAGCGGCCCGTTGACGATCACGAGCCCCGCGACGCCCGCCCCGCCGAGGTCGAGGTAGCGGAGGGCAACGGTGGCCCCCATCGACCAACCGACCAGCAGGGCGTCGCGCACGCTGAGGGCGTCGATGACACACCCGAGGTCATCAGCGAGCTCGTCGAAATCGTATGCGGCGCGCGGCTTGTCCGACTCGCCCATGCCACGAAGATCAAACGCCACCACGCGATGGGTCGCCTCGAGGCGGGCGACCACCGGATCCCACAGCCGGTGGGAGCCCTTCCAGCCGTGGACGAGCACAACCGCCGGACCGTCGCCGCGGTCGGTGACGCGCAACCTGACGCCGGCTGGTGTCTTCAGGTGGCTCACGAGGGTTCCGTTGACTTCTGATCAACTATATGAAAGTGTCGGATTTTGACCGTGCTTGATCGCAGAGCGTTCCGGTGGGCCGAGGACGAGGCCGCCTTGTGCTAGCCGTTCGCATGCATCGTCTCGGGGGGCCCGACGTGCTCGAGGTCGACGAGATCGCCGATCCGGTGCCGGGTCCCGAGGACTTGCTGGTGCGCGTCCAGGCGACGTCCGTCAACCGTCGCGATCTCTGGATCCGGGCGGGGCATCCCCATCCCGCCTACCGGGTGGCGCTGCCGGCCATCCTGGGCATCGACCTGTGCGCCACCGTGATCGCGAGCGGCGAGAGGGTCAACGGGTTCGCCGAGGGGCAGCGGATCACGATCAACCCCTACATAACCTGCGGGAGCTGCGAGAACTGCCGTCGCGAGCGCTCGCAGTACTGCGCGAACTTCGACGTCTTTCATGGCGCCTACGCCGAACTCGCACTCGTCCCGCAGTCACTCGCCGTTCCGGTCGCCGCCGACGTCCCGGCCGAGCACGTCGCGTGCTTTGCCAACTCGTACATCACCGCGTGGCAGATGCTGGTGGGCAAGGCGTGCGTGGGTCCCGACGACGTCGTCTTCGTTTGGGCCGGCACGAGCGGGTTGGGCAGCGCCGCGGTCGAGATCGCTCGGCTTGCCGGCGCTCGCGTGATCGCCAGCGCGGGCGGCGAGCGCAAACGGGCCGTAGCCGCGGGATTGTCGCCCGATCTTGTCGTCGACCACCACGCCGAGGACGTCGTCGAACGGGTGCTCGAGTACACCGATGGGCGCGGGGCGACGATCGTATTCGAGCACGTCGGGACCGCGACCTGGACCCGATCGCTCGAGCTGTGCGCGCTTGGGGGGACGATCGTGAGCGCCGGCGCGACGAGCGGCGACGAGGTCACGATGGACGTCACCGCGATGTTCGTCAAGCAGTTGCGGATCCTAGGCTCGAGGCTGGGCACGATGGATGATGCGCTGGCGGCGATCCGCCACTTCGACTCCGGGCGGTTTCGCCCGCTCGTGGCCGAGGTGCTCCCGCTCGCGCGCGTCGCCGACGGACACCGCTTGCTCGAGCAGGGGGCGGTGGCCGGCAAGGTCGTGATTCGCGTGAGCGACTGACGGGCGCGCTCGTCACACCGTCGCCCGTACGGCCCGAATGCGGGGGACCTCGAGTCAGCCTAACGGCTGTGATCGCGGCCAAGAAGAGCTCGGCTCAGCAGCTCGCCGGTGCGCTTCCCATCGGGATGCACCTGGCCGGGCCCGTACCCCTCTGGAAGCTGCCTTCCGGCCAGGGCGGCGCGCTCGGCCCCGGTGGCCGCACGGTCGATCCGGAAGTCGTGCACCTCGGGGTCGATGGACTCGATCACCACGCCGTACATCGCACGTGCCTGCTCGAGCGAGAGAAAACCGTCGATGACCTCGTTCAGGACCAGCTCAGGATCGCGCTCGAGGGGGTTGCCGTACCCGCCTCCACCGTTTGAGAGAAAGTCGATCGAATCACCGACGCGCAGCGGGACGTTGGTGGCAAACATGCCGAGGTTTTCCTCGTGGTCCGTGCCCACGTTGAGCACCAGCTTGTTCGGCCCCCCGTTCGTGCCGCCGGCCACGCCGGGGGGAGTGACCTCCTCGCGGTCCCCGTGGATCGAGTTCACCGCATCGCCACGCATGATCCACCGGCGGTGCGACCCGTAGCCGCCGCGGTGACGGCCGTGACCCGCCGAGTCCTGCGCCACCTCGAACTTCTCGTAGAGCACCGGATACCAGCGCTCGTGCACCTCGATCGGCTGATTCTGTGCGCCGCCGCCGTAGAGGAACATCGCGAAGCTCGGTCCATCGCCGTAGCTGCGAGCGCCCTGCCCGCCCTCCGACCAGGTGTAGGAGACGTAGCGCTGACCGGTCCTCGGGTGGACTCCGCCAATGCAGCAGTTCTGAAGGTTCACGGTCCCACCGAAGATCATCTCGGGTCTCCCGGCGGCAGCCAGCGCCTGGCCCCAGGCGCCCATCGTCGCGGTGTCGCATTTCTCATATCCCGAGGCACAGTAGCCCGCCACCGGGGTGGGATGGAGCACGTGCGTGGCGGACCCGGGACGCGTCTTGACGGTGATCGCCCTGATGATGCCGTGGGTCAGCGGCACAAGGTGCGGGAAGCAATGCAGGGTGCCGTCGTAGGTGGCGCTCGACAGTGCGGGCAGGGTTAGGCCCGCCGGTCCCAGCGGTGCGTCGTCGGAATCGGTCCAGTCGATCGTCGCCTGGTCGCCGTCGATCAACAGGCGACACACGAACCTCACCCGCGGATGGCTGGCTCGGCCGATGTCGTGATCGCAGAAATCCGTGAACACGTATTCACCGTCCGGCAGGGCGGCGATCTCCTCGTGCAGAAGGCGCTCGGCGTAGTCCATCACCGCTTCGAACGCGAGGGCGACGGTGTCCGAGCCGTAGCGTTCGACATATTCGCCGAGACGGCGCTCGAGCAACCGCGTGGCTTGATACTGCGCCGCCAGGTCGCCCATTCGCTCGTGCGGAACCCGCACGTTCATCCGCACCATCTCGAACGTGGACTTGACGGGGACATCGCGCTTGTACACGAGCATGGGGGGAATGATCATGCCCTCGGCCCACGACTCGGTCGCGGAGGGATTGAAGGTCCCGGGAATCGGGCCTCCCATGTCGGACCAGTGGGCACAGGCCACGGCGAAGGCAAAGATCGTGTCCTCGTGGAACAGCGGCCGCACCAAGCGGACGTCCTGAGTGTGCGTCCCCGCGCGATATGGATCGTTGACGATGACGACGTCCCCGGGCTCCAGCGAGTCGCCGAAGTCCTCCATCACCGCCTTGACGGAGAACTCGTACGTCCCCATGTGCGGCGTGATGTCCACGGTGCCGTGGGCGACGAGCCGGCCATCTCCGGTGAGGATGCCGACTGAGTAATCGCGGCCCTGGGTGATCACGGGGCCCCACGCCACTCGCTCGACCAGCGCCGAGCCCTGCGAGCAGATACTGCGCAACCCGTTGCGCAACACCGTGAACGTGATGGGATCGATCGTGTCGAGCGCGGATGCCACGGCTACACCTCCTCAGATGCGTGCGACCTCGCGCACATCGATGATCAGGTTGCGGTAACGGTCCACCTGCACGTGCGCGCCGGGTGGAACGACGGTCGTGGAGTCGGCTTCCTGAACGATGGCCGGCCCGTCGAAGGCCGCTCCCTGAAGCAGTCGCGATCGGTCGTAGACGGCCGCCGGCACCCAGCCGCCGGATTCGTCGAAATGCACCTCGCGGGTATCGATCACCGCGTCGGCGGCGTCGCCAGGCGCTCCGTCCGCGACGAGCTCCCCGACCGGCGCCGGAGCGAGCGCGGTCAGGCGCGCGTTGACGAACTCGACGCTCGTCAAGTCGAGTCCCACCGAGTAGCCGAATTCCTCGGCGTGGCGCTCCAGGAACGAGCTCACGAGGCGGTCGACCACGGCCTGATCGATCGGCCCCGAGGGGACGCGCAAGTTGATGTAACTGGTCTGCGGGTAGTACTTCAGATCGACGGACCGTTGCAGCTGCACTTCCTCGCCGGCCACACCCTCGCGGCGCAAGAGCCGGCGGGCCTCATCCTCGAGCTCGCGGAAGACGGCCTCGAGCTCGGCCGGGTCGACGTCGTCGTGCTTGGTGAGCAGAGGCCGCTGGGTGTCGTCTCGGATCTCCACCCGGAGCTGGCCGAAGGCACTGGCAAGCCCAGGGCTGCGCGGCACGATCACCGTCGGGATGCTCAGCTCCGCGGCGCAGTGCGCGGCGTGGACGGGGCCGGCGCCGCCAAAGGCAATCAGCGCGTAGTCGCGCGGGTCGTTCCCGCGCTCGACCGAGATCAACCGCAGCGCCTCGACCATGTTCTCGTTGGCGACGCGGAGGATGCCCTCGGCGGCCTCTTCGATCGAAAAACCGAGCGGTTCGGCCACCCGGTGTTGGATTGCCTCGCGCGCGAGCTCCGGGTGCAGCTTGAACTCGCCGCCCAGGAAGGCGTCCGGATCCAGGCGTCCGAGAACCAGGTTCGCGTCGGTGTTCGTCGGCTCCTCGCCCCCGCTCCCGTAGGCGGCCGGTCCGGGGTTGGCCCCCGCGCTCCGAGGGCCCGAGCGCAATGCGCCGGCCTTGTCGATCCAGGCGATCGTGCCGCCGCCGGCGCCGATCGTTCCCACGTCGATCGCCGGGAATTGCACGGGCACCTTGTGCTCGATCTTCCATCCCGGCCGCGTGGCCGGCTCGCCGCCTGAGATCAGCGCCACGTCGCAGGAGGTGCCGCCCATGTCGAAGCTGATCAGATTCGAGTAGCCGGCGAGTCGACCGATGTACGCCGCGCCGACCGCGCCGCCCGCCGGCCCTGACATGCACGTGCGGGCAGGAAGTCGCCTGGCCGCCTCGAGGCTCATCACCCCGCCGCCAGAGTGGATGATCATGGTCTGACCGCCAAAGCCCCAGTCGGCCAGGCGCTGCGTGAGGCTCGACAGGTAGCGGTCGACGATCGGCCCCAGATACGCGTTGACCGCGGTCGTCGACGTCCGCTCGAACTCCTTGAGCTCGGGCAGGATGTCATACGAGCAGCACGCGTACACATCGGGCAGCGCCTCCGAGATCGCTGCGAGCGCTCGATACTCGTGCTCCTTGTTCATGAACGAGTTGAGGAACACGACCGCGACGGCTTCCATTTCTCGCCTGCGAATCAGGTGAATGGCGCGCTGCATGCTTGCCGGGTCCAGCGACGCCACTACCGCTCCCTCGTAATCGACCCGTTCTCTTACCCCGATCACGTCACGCCGGGGCACCAGCGGCGGGCGCTCCACCGATGAGAGATCGAAGTGATCGGTCCGATCCGCCCGCCCCGCACCGAGCACGTCACGAAAGCCCTCGGTGGTGATGAGAGCGGTCTTCGCTCCGCGGCGCTCGATGATCGCGTTCGTGGCGATGGTCGACCCGTGCTTGAACGCGAGCATGTCCTGCGGATCGATTCCGACCTTGTCCAGGGCATTGATGACGCCGTCGATGAACGTGGGAGGCGTTGATGGGACCTTGGCATTGCGGATCTTGCCGGTGGCCGTGTCGAGGCACACCAGGTCGGAGAATGTGCCGCCGATATCGACGGCCACGATGTGCTTGCTCATATTGCGGTCACCTGGCTGGCGCGCTGACGTTGTCGTAGACGTGCTTGAGCGGTTGGGATTTCATCTCGAACCGGGGCAGGGTGCCCGGAGGGACGAGTTCTACCTCGGCGCGCACAACGAGCTTGTCGCGAATGACCTGCTCGAGCTCTCGCTTCAGCGCTTCCAGGTCGATCGCCTCAGGGCCGTACTCCACCTGGAGCCGCAGAGGCGGCTCGACCTTGGGAGGCGGAGCCATCAGCAAGATCTGCACTGCGCCGGTGGTGCGGGGATGAAGGTTCCCGACGACGTCGCTCACCGCGGACGGCCAAACGTTCACGCCCGCCACAATCAGCATGTCGTCGGTGCGACCGACGCAGCGGACGCGCGGGCCGGTGCGCCCACACGGGCATGCCGAGACCGCGACCACCACGCGGTCGCGCGTCCTGAAGCGCAGGAGCGGCACGCACTCGCGCTCGATGTGTGTGGCCACCAGCTCACCTTCTGCGCCATCCTCCCATTCGCGGATCTCGCCGCTGTCCGGGTCGATCAGCTCGAGCACGATCTGGTCGGGGGCGAGCAAGTGGTTGCCATCGCGCTGGTCGCAGGTTCCGGCGTATACCGGGCAGACGTCCGCGTTACCGAGCCCCTCGGTGACGAACGCGCCGTACGCGTCCTCGATGCGCCTGCGAACGGCCGGGATCGCACCCCCCGGCTCGGCGCCGAGCAGGATCCGCCTGATCCCGAGCTCGGAGGGCTGCTTGCCGACATGGTCGCGAACGTATTCGGCGAGGTAGTTCGCATACGACGGCGTACAGGTCAGGACGGTGCCGCCGAGGTGCTCGATCGCGCTGAGGAGCCGATCCGACGCTCCGGTTCCGATCGGAACGAACGTCGCCCCGATGTGCTCGATCCCATCCTTGAGCGGAAGCCCGCCGACGAAGAAACCGAGCCCGAAGCCATGAATCAGCACGTCCTGCGGCCGCACGCCCTCGCACCAGTAGACGCGGCTGATGACCTCCGTCCAGCGCGCGCTGTCGGCGCGCGTGATGCCGACATAGCTCGGCCGGCCCGTCGTTCCGCTGGAGGAGTGCACCCGGATCACATCGACCAGTTCGGCGGCCGCGTGCGCGCCGAGTGGCGGCGACGCAATCTGGCTGTCGCGTAACTCCTGCTTCTCGGTGAACGGGAGTCGGCGAAGGTCCTCGATCGAGCGCACCACCGCCGGCTCGCAACGCGACTCCGCGAACTTACGCGCGTAGAAGGGAGATCGACCCGCAACGTAGGCGAGCTGTCGCTGCAGCTTGAACGTCTGCATCGCCTTGACGTCCTCGAGCGCCATCGTCTCGATCTCGGGGTTCCAGCAGGTCCGGTGCTCAGGCACTTACGGTGGCCTGCCGATCCCACGCCGACCCCGTGACGCCTCGCTCCCGCAGCACCTGCTTGCGCACCTTGCCGTTCTCGGTCAGCGGCAATTCCGGCACGAACTCGATGTAGCGGGGAATGGCGAAGTAGGCCAGTCGGGGCTCGCAGTGGCTGATCAGGTCTTCGGGCAGGAGGCTCGCCTCGGGTTCGAGCACGATCGCCGCCATCACCTCGTCCTCACCCAGCTCGGATGCGACCGGGAACACCGCCGCCGCCTGGATGGCCTCGTGTTCGAGCAGGGCCTGCTCCACCTCCCACGAGGAAATGTTTTCGCCACGGCGGCGGATGGCGTCCTTGGCCCGGTCGATGAACCGGTACCAGCCGTCGGGCTCGCGCACGACCCGGTCACCGGTGTGAAACCACAGGTTGCGCCACGCCTCGACGGTCTTCTCCGGCGTGCGGTAATAGCCGGTCGCGAACGCGAACGGCTCGTCGTGGCGGAGGATCAGCTCCCCAGGCGTCCTGTCCGGGACCTCCTCGTCGCTCTCGTCCACCACCCGAGCGGCAAAACCCGGGCGCACCGGTCCCATGTACCCCCCGCGCCCGGCGCTCGGGTCCGTGACGCCGATCGTGCAGTTCGTCTCGGTCGAGCCGTATCCCTCGACCAGCTGAACGCCAAAGCGCTCCCGGAAGGAATCGAACAGCCGCGGAGGGGTCGCGGGAGCGAGCGCGACCCGGACGTGGTGCTCGCGCTCGGCGGGCTCGGGGGCACGTCCCATCAAGATGCTCACCATCGCCCCGAGCAGGTAGGTCACGTCGGCGTCCGAGTCCCCGACCCGAGCCCAGAAACCCGAGGCGGAGAACCGTGGTCCGAGGACGTAGGTGCCGCCGCTGACGAGCGCCTGGACGAAGGCGGTGAGCGCGTTGGTGTGGAACAGCGGCAGGCACGTGTAGAGAACATCGCCCTCCGCTATCCCCAGCATCTCGCCGACGAGCACGCCCCACCAGTAGAACTGCGCATGCGGGCAGCAGACGCCCTTCGACGGTCCAGTCGTCCCGGACGTGTAGAGGATCGCGGCGGTGTCACCCGGGGCAACCGGGTGCGGGGGCGCCGGCCGAGCGTAGGCCGGCGGCTCCACCACCGGCCGCGCGGCCACCGACGCGGGGGCACCATCGTCCAGTGCCCACACGCGCTCGAGCGGGACATCGGTGCTCAGATGATCCAGGGACGGGATCAGCTCGGTGTCGGCGAGCAGGACGCGCGCGCCCGAGTTGCGCAGCACGTGCTCGAGCTGCCCGCCGCGCGAGGCGGTGTTGATCGGCACGACGATCGCCCCGGCCCACATGCAGCCGAGGATCAGCTCGAGCAGCTCGAGCCGGTTTCCGCACATCGCCGCCACCGTGTCCCCCGGCGAGACGCCGGCCGATGCGAGCGCTCCCGCGCTCCGCGCCGCGAGGTCACGTATCTGCTGATAGCTCAGTTCGGCGCCGCCGCAGCGCACAAGCGGCCGGTCGCCGTACGTGTGCGCCTGGCGTGCGAGTATTGCGGGGAGCGTTCGTTCGATGGCGGGCAGGTCCCGTAGAGCAGAGCGGTGGGGCACATCGCTCACCGCTGGTCCGCAGCCAGTTGCTCGATCGGCGTCGCTACGTCGGTGGGCGCTTCGAGCATCGAGAAGTGGGTCCGAGTGCTGAGCTGCTGGACACTGAACCACGGATGCTCCGATGCGAACGCCTGCTGGGCCTCCAGGTACTCCGCCGACCGCGGCTGCCCGTAGAGGTGGAGGACTCTGACATGCGGGTCGAGTGCGCCGAGGGCGCGCAGCGGACTGCGGTGATCCCGGTAAGAGCGTTCGATCTCCCGCCCCGAGCGCATCCACATGCCGGCGCCGTGCGCGTTCATCACCTCGATTGCTTCGCCGATCTCACCGCTTCGCACGCCGGCCCGCCAGATCTCGAACAGCGCGTCGCGGGCCTGCGGCCAGCGCTCGGACGACTGCAGCTGGCTGATCAATTCCATGTACGGGGCGGAGGGCTCGGTCACCATCCAGTCGACGAGCGCGATCGCCGGGATCCGGTCTCCGAGCCGGCGGCGCAGCTCGATCGCCACCCAGCCGGAGTGCGACGCCGCACACGGGATGAACGTGTGCAGGCCGGTCGCCTCGATCACCGCGAGTGCGTCCTGCACCATCTCGGTGGTTCCGAAATCCCCGCGCGCCGGCGCCGAGTCGCCGTGACCGCGCCACTCGAAGCTCACCACGCGCCGATGCCCGGCCAGCAGCGGCGCCGCCAGCGCCCACCGCGCGCGACTCGAGCACCAGCCGGTGAGCAAAAGAAGCGCCGGCTCGCCGTGACCCAGGTCGTCGTAGCCGAGGCTCTGATCGTCCACAGGCGGGTCAGTCGAGCAGCGGTCCAGGCTGGTCGCGGACCAGCTCGAGCGTCGCGCAGTGCAGCCCCGCGATCGCGAACTTGTGGCTCTCGGAGAAGTCGACCGTGATCACCTCGATGCCCTCGCGCTCGAGCGCAGCGATCGTCGAGGGCGCCCCAGCGTTCATCACGACCTTGCCCGGCTCGAGAGTGACTCCGTTGACCGCGAGGTCCCAGTACTCCTCGATCGGGACCTCGATGATCTTGAAGTCGCGTTGCTTCAGGTAACGGACGAATGCGTAGTCGACGAGATGAGGTGCCAGTACTGCGACCCGGACGTCGGGCACCATCAGGAACATGTCAGCGTGACTCGTACCGATGTTGCCGTGGCCCGTCGTGTCTACCCAGCCCGGGCTGTATGTGGTGACGAGCTCGATCCCCAGACCATCGAGGACGAACTCGATCTGACGCAAGCCCTCCTCGTTCGCGACGACGCTGTTGTTGAATACAAAGGTGCGCGAGTCGAGCCAGCGCCCGGCGCCCGGCTCGCCGATCCCCCGCCCGTGGATCGTGAGATAGATAGGCACGCCCAGCGCGGTGAGCGCCTTGGACCAGATCACCTCGCGTCCTCGCTGCCAGGATCCCAGGCCCATCCGGTGGATGATCGCTCCACCTCGGGCGACGAGCCCGCCGCCGGCGAGGGTCACGAGATTCTTGAGATAGCCGTAGGCACCGATCGCCGGCACCGGCGGCTCGATGTAGTTAACCCGCACGCCGTTGTCGCGTAGCACCTGGTAGTACTCGTCGAACTGGGCCTGCAGGCGCCCGAGATCTGCGTTGCCCGAGGCGGACGAGTAGTAGTACTGCCACTCCTGGGCGTACTCGGCACGCGTCTCGTTCTCGGTGGGGCGCGAGACCAGCACCTCGCGCAGCCTGCCGATCCCCTCGGCGCCCCAGCGCCGACCCCAGATCTGCTCGACCTCATCGTAGAAGTCGGTGTCGTGCAGCATCCAGTTGTGCAATGGCTGCCCGGGTTCGAACCACGGCAGTTGCTCCAGAACAGCCGCCTCGTCATGCTCCGCCGCGGGCCGCGGTGATGAGTAGGTCAGCTCGGTCGAGTGACCGTCAGCGTCTACGACCCGGAACGGGACGGACTCCCGCTTGTCGACGGCGCGATCCAGCTCTAAAGTCACGCCGCCTCCCTCTGTAGGACTCCCTCCCGCGGATCGATGAAGTCCACGGGCAGGCGGCTGAGCGACACTGCCCGGTCGCGCTGCACGTGCCAGGTGTCCTGGAAGTAGAGACACGTCCGCTCGTCCTCCGAGATCACGTGGGGGTGCATCGAGCAGACCATGTCTTCGCGCAGCTCGACGTCAAATGCGTCGCCGATCCGCGGATGCTCGATCATCGTCATGCCGATCGAGTGGCCGGTGACGTGCCCGAGCTTCCAGCCGCTGTCGACAAACGGCTTGGCGACCGCTCGGTGCACCTCGCTCGCAGTCGCACCGGCGCACATGGTCCGTGCGCAGATATCGTGGTACTCGCGGTAGGCCTCCATCATCCGCTTAGACTCGTCCGAAGGCTGGCCGCCACAGATCGGCCGCGACACCTCGACCCAATGACCGCCGGGACCCGCCACCTCGAGGCCGTAGATCAGCATGTCGCTTTCCGCGATTCGTCGCTTTTCGTCGGGCAAGCGCATCTCCGGCAGCGCGGCGCCGTCGCGCCCGGTGAGCACCATGTCCATTGTCAGCCGTCGCGTTCCGTTGCTGACGAACGTCTGCTCGGCAACCGCCATCAGCTCCGCTTCGGTTTTCCCCGGCTTCCAGGCCTCAATCACCGCAAGTACACCCGCCTCGTTGATGGCCACGGACTCGCGAACCGACTCGAGCTCCGCCTGCGACTTGACCGCGCGCGCCAGGTCGAATTCCTCGTCCCAGCGCACGATCTTGTCGTGCGGCAGCTCCACGTAGTCACGGACCGGCATCACCAGATCGAGGCCGTGGACTCCGACCCGCTTCCAAGCGCGCTCCCGTATTCGCTGCGCCAGCCACTTACCCGGAGTCTCGGCGAACGCCCGGTCACCGACCCAGCCCTCCGCGTGGTCTCCCACCCAACGGCCCTCTCCGGGAAAGATGTTCGTAGGAGGCTCATCGAGGGGCAGCAGCACGTACGCGTAGCGATGCAGGATCCGAAAGCCCGACACGTAGAACATCGCGCCTTCGAAGCCCGTGTACTCGCTCGCGCAGACGAGCACGGCGTCGAGTCCGTCACGCTCGGCGGCCTCGCGGATCAGCCGGTGCCGGCGCTCGATCTCGTCCGCGATCGACGCCTCTCGATCCTGGCTCGCCACGAAGTCCATCATAAACCGTATCTGATCAACGATCAACGCTGCGCGTACGGCATGGCGCGGTGGCGCGCGCGTCAACGCTGCGCGCCGGGGGAGGTTGTTGCAAAAACGAACCGCGCTTGTGTTTCCATCACAATGAGCCGCCGGGCGAAATCGCAGCGAGCGGGCACGTGCGTGACTTAACGCGCGCATGTTCGTCATCAGGTCAACCACGTCCCTTCAGGGCGTGGTGCCTCGACTAGATACGTCGCTTGTTAGCGGCTTACAACTCGGGTGCGCCGGTCGCGGTTTGTGCGACGGGCTCTGGCTCGGTGGCGTGCGCGACGCTGCTGACCGTGGCGCAACGGGAGTCGGTACGACACGGTGTGTGTCTTGCACCAGTCGCTAGCTTCTGATCAAATATATGGCCCTGTCCGTTCCGTCCGGCGAGCGCCGGCGACCGGCGACCGGGAGTTCTGTCCCATGACCTTGCCCTTGCGCATCGGCGTGATGCAGCTGACGATGGAGCCGCTGGAGGAGATCCTCGCCCACGCGCGCGCGCTCGATCGGCGCGGCTTCGACACGATCTGGCTGGCGGAGGCATATCCGTGGTGGCGCAAGCATCAGATGGAGGCGCGGAGCTCGACCGTGCTCTCGGCGCTGATCGCGCGCGAGACCGAGCGGCTGACGATCGGCTGGGGAATCATCTCCCCGTTCACCCGCCACCCGATCCAGGTCGCCATGGACGCCCGCGTCACCCAGGAGCTCGCCCCGGAGCGCTTCCACCTTGGCTTCGGCGCGAGCCGGATCTTCATGAAAGAGATCGGGGCTGACGAGGTCAAGCCTCTGAATTCGGTGCGCGACTCGGTGAGGATCGTGCGCGGAGTGCTCGACGGCGGCGAATTCAGCTACCAAGGCAAGGCGTTCACCGCGGTGGTGCCGGCGCTGTCCGACGGCACTCGGACACCGCGCGGCACGGTTCCTATCTACGTCGCGGGCACCGGCCCGAGGATGCAGCGCTACGCCGGGGAGGAGGCTGATGGCCTGCTCACGCCGAGCATCACCACCCCCGGCTTCGTCCGCTACGCGCGCGAGAACCTGCGTGGGGGCGCGGAGGCGGCGGGGCGCGACCCCGATCACCTCGACCTCGGATGCACGATCGTGGCGAGCATCGACGAGGATCGGGACACGGGCCGCGAGGGAGCGCGCGAGATTGCGGGCATGTACCTCGCCAACAAGGTCCAGAACATCCAGGCCTCGGCCGACGTTCTGCTCGACCAGGCGGGGCTCAGCCAGGAGGAGATTCGCCCGATCGCGGACGCGATGGAGTCCGGGGGTCGGCTCGCGGCGGCCGCGGCGGTGACGGACGAGATCCTCGACAAAACACGACCGATCGCGGGCACCCCCAACGACTGCATCGCGGCCATCGAGGAGTATCGCGATGCCGGCTGCTCGCACATCATGCTCGAGCTGTGGGGTCCGCGGCGCGACCAACAGATCCAGCTGTTCGCCGATCGAGTCCTGCCGCACTTCCGGCGATGACGGCGTCCGGCGTCGCGGAACTGACGGAGCGCATCCTCGAGTGCGTCGACGAGCGACGTCTAGTCGAAACCGCCTGCGCATACGTGAGCACGCCGAGCCCCACGGGCAGCGAGCAGGCGATGGCCGAGACCGTCCGGGCGGCGTTGGAAGACGCCGGCCTGGCGGTGACCTGGCAGGAGGTCGAGGATGGTCGCCCGAACGTGATCGGCACGCTCGAAGGGACGGGCGGAGCCCCCAGTCTCATGCTCAATGGTCACATGGACACCTCTTACTCCGGGCGGGAGCCGCACCTGCGGGGCGTCGTCGGCTTTCAGCCGCGCGCGCTCGTTCGCGACGGGCGGATCTATGGGCTGGGGATCTCGAACATGAAAGGCGCGCTGGCGTGCTATCTCGAGGCGGTCAGAGCGCTCGACGATGCCGGTGTGCGGCTGCGGGGCGATGTGCTCATAGCGTGCGTGGTGGGCGAGATCGAGAAGACCCAGTGGGGAGAGGAGTTCCGCGGCCGCGACTACCGCGGCTACGCCGCCGGGAGCCGCTACCTCCCCACGCATGGCGGCATCGCGGACATGTGCATCCTCGGCGAGCCCACCGAGCAGCGGGTGGTGCTCGGACACTACGGCACGATGTGGGCGCGGATCTCGACGCACGGCCCGTTCGTGCACACCGCGTTCTCCTCCGGTCGCATCGGCGAGAACTCGATCGTGCGCATGCGCGAAGTCATCGACGACGTGCTCGCGTGGATCCCGAAGTGGGAGCGTCGCGCCGAGTACCGCGGCATCGACGGTGTGGTCAACCTCGGCTCGGTGAGGGGGGGCCATCCATGGCGGGTCAGCCGCACCCCGAACCGGACGGACCTGTTCCTGGACGTCCGGGTGCCGCCGACGATGCGGATGCAGGACGCCAAGGGCGCGCTCGCGGATCTGGTGCGGGAGCTACGCGCAAAATATCCGGATTACGGGCTCGAGTACGAGGTGTTTGTTACCGCCCCCGGGGCCGAGATCGACGAGGGCCATCCGCTGATCCAGGCGATCGACGCCGGGCACCAACGCGTCTTCGGCCAGCCCCCCGAGCGTGACGTGGTGCGGTGGTTCTCCGACGCGTCCGCGCTCACGCGCTACGGGATCGAAACGGTCAACTATGGTACGTCGAGCGGATTGCCCGGCCCGGACGGCGAGAACCTCGACATCGACGGGCTGGTGAAGGTGGCGAGCGTTTACGCCATCGCCATCGCGCGGATCTGCGAGGTATCTCAATGAAGCTGGTGACGTTCAGCGACCCCGACGGCCGCACGCGCTGCGGCGCGCTCCGTGACGGGCAGATCACGGTAATGGAGGGCATCGCGACCATGCGGACTCTGTTCGAGTCCGGCGAGGATCCGGCCACGGTCGCGGCCGGGGCCAACGGCGAGCGCCTGGCGCTGGCGGACGTACGGCTGCGAGCGCCGATCATCCCCAAGAAGTTCTTCCACACGTCGGGCAACTACCGCGAGCACGAGGAGGAATCCAAGACCGTCAACTGGTCGCATGAGATCGCGCCATGGATCGTGTTCTTCCAGAACATCGACGCGATCATCGGTCCGGAGGATCCGATCGTGTACCCGTCGCACCTGACCGACGAGCTCGACTACGAGCTCGAGCTCGCGCTCGTGATCAGCCGAGCCGGCAAGCACTTCGATGAACAGGAGGCCGCGAACTACATCGGCGGTTATCTGATCTTTAACGACATCACGGCTCGCGACATCCAGCGGCGCGAGATGCGCTCGGGCGTGTTCTCATTCTGCAAGTCGATCGACACGTTCTGTCCTCTGGGCCCGTGGATCGTCACGCCGGACGAGATCCCGGACCCCTACGAGCTCGATATGCAGTTGCGCGTGAACGGAGAGGTCCGCCAGCAGTCGATCTCGGGGAACATGTCGCAGACGATCCCGCAGGTGATCGCCCACTACTCCGCGCTCGACTACAGCCCCGGCGACGTGCTCTCGCTCGGGACCGTTGCTGGCGTCGCGGGGTTCCGCGAGGATGCCCACAACTGGTACCTCAAGCCCGGGGACGTGATCGAGTGCGAGATCGAGCGGATCGGTGTGCTGCAGAACCCAGTGATCTCCTGGGAGCAGGCCCATGGGGTTCCTGCGCCACCGCTGAGGCGGTGGTAGCCGGCGTGGGCTGGCCCCTGGACCAGAGCAAGCTCGACCGCTTCCGGTCCCTGATGGCCGCCGATGATCTCGACGCGGTCGTGGTGCGCGCCTCGGACAACATCCTCTACCTCACGAACTACTGGTCGATGAAGGGCTACGACGTGGCCGTGGTCCCCGCGGAGGGCGAGCCCGTTCTGGTCGTGCTCGAGCCACAGCTAGAGTACGCCGCCGCGACCAGCTGGACATCCGACCTGCGTCCGTTCGCGGGCTACCACCCGGCCGATCCGCGACCCCCCTGGTTTCGCTCGCTCGACGTGTGCCTCGAGGTGCTCGCTGAGCGCGACCTGACGGGCAGGATCGGTGTGGAGCTCTCGCAGGCGACGCAGGCGTCCGACCGGATGGTCGGTGAACCGACGGTGTTCTGGCAGGGCTGGTTCGACGCCCTCGGCGGCGCCTGCCAGGAGCTCGTCGATTGCTCGCCGCTGCTCGCGCGCGCGCGTGCGATTAAGACCGAGCAGGAGCTCGAGCGCATGCGGCTCGCCGGCGAGCTCGCCACCTCGGCGATGCTCGCCGTCCGCGAGCGGATCCGTCCGGGAATGACGTGTGGTGAGATCGGAGCCATCTACGAAGGTCACGTACACGCAGTCGGCACCGGCTACAAGGGCAAGGTCGACCTGGCGCGCGCCTTTACCCTCGTGTGGTCCGGCCCCAGCATTCGCACATTCACTGCGACCAGCGACGCCCCGGTCTGTGAGCACGAGCCCACGCTGCTCGAGATCTGGGTCTGCGCCGACGGCTACTGGATCGATCTGACCAAGAACGCCTGCCCGGGTCAGCTGACGCCTGCATACGATGAGCTCACCGACGGACTGCTCGACGTCTACGGTCGGGCGGTCGAGCACCTGCGACCGGGGGCCAGCCTCGCAGAGCTCGACGTGCTGGTGCGAGATGGAATCGCGGGGCTCGGCTATCCCGGACAGCCGTCACACCCGATCGCCCACGGGGTCGGCGCCCGGGCCCACGAGGCGCCGTACGCTCACCAAGCGGGGTCGGGCGAGCTCAGCGCGGGGATGGTGCTCGCCGTCGAGCCCGGGGTCTACTGGGAAGGGGGCGGTGGCTTGCGTGTCGAGGACAACTATCTCGTGACCGGCAACGGTTGTGAGCGCATTGGAACTTATCCCGACGACTTTCGAGGCCTGTGATCCCAAACGAATACATATGGACCGGTGAACTGAACGGACGCGCCGCGGACCGCGGCGACGCCCCCCAGACCGTTGGCCTATACGACACCACGCTTCGTGACGGGGAGCAAACCGTCGGCGTGGCGCTGGACCCACAACAAAAGCTGGATATCGCTCGGGCGCTCGACGGGCTCGGCATCGACCGCATCGAGGCTGGGTTTCCCCGCGTCTCGGCCGACGATACCGAGGCCTTCCGTTCGATCGCTGCCGACGGACTGTCGGCCGAGATCTGGGGCTTCGCGCGGGCTCTGCCGGCGGACGTGGACGCGCTGCTCGAGATCGGGGTGCGTGCTGCCGTGATCGAGTCGCCCGTCTCCGATGGGAAGCTCAGCGCGTACGGCATCACGCGCGAGAAGCTCTTGGCGAGGGTGGTGGAAGCCACCAGGTATGCGACGGACAACGACGTGAAGGTGTGCTTCTTCGGCGTCGACGGGTCGCGTGCCGATTTCGGCTTTCTCGAGCGCGTTTACAAGGAGGCGGTCTCCGCCGGCGCGAGCGAGATAGCGATCGTCGACACGCTGGGGGCGGTCAGTCCGGAGGCGGCGGCGCTGATGACCCGCAGCGCGCTCGAGTGGGTCGGCAAGGAGGTCCCCGTCCACTGGCACGGGCACAACGACTTCGGGATGGCAACCGCTGCCGCGGTTGCCGCCGTGCGCGCCGGCGCCAGCTGGGTCCAAGGAACGATCAACGGCATGGGCGAGCGGGCAGGGAACGCAAACCTGGGCGAGGTCGCGCTCGCCTTGGAAGCCCTCTACGGAATCTCCACCCGCCTGCGGTTCGACCGCCTCCGGAGTGTGTCCGAGCTCGTGCAGACGCTGTCGGGTTACCAACTCGAGCCGTGGAAGCCGGTCACCGGCGAGACGCTGTTCACGCGCGAGAGCGGCGCGGTGGCAAGCCAGTTCCATGATCCCCCCGCGATAGAGCCGTTCTCCTCCGAGCTCGTAGGGGCGCCCAGGCGGATCGTGCTCGGCAAAAAGAGCGGCCTGGACTCGATCCGGATCAAGCTCGCCGATCTCGATCTGGAGCGTTCCGAGGAGGATTGGCCTGCGCTCCTCGCCGAGGTGAAGGCCCTGGGCGCGCGCAAGCACGGGCTCGTCTCCGACGAAGAGTTCCGCCGGCTCGTCGATGCACGCTGAGCGGGCTCCGGGGGCGTCGGATCGCTCCGCGGCCGCTCTGACGCGCGTGTGCGTGATCGGCGCGGGCTCCATCGGATCTCTCTTGGCCGCGCACCTGAGCCAGGTGTGCGAGGTGTGGGTCCTGACGCGCCGCGCGGCGCAGGCCGAGCGCTTGCGGAACGAGGGGCTGCGCGTGTCGGGGAAGAGCTCCTTCGTCGGGCGGCCGGACGCGACCGGCAACGCGGCCGAGCTTCCGGCGTTCGACCTGGGGATCTTTGCCGTCAAGGCGATCCATCTCGACGAGGCCGCCGGCCGGTTGGAGGGCATCGCGCGGGACGCGACGATGATGACGATCCAGAATGGATTGGGGGCTGAGGAGGTGGTCGCCCGCCACGGGGACTGGCCGCTGATCTCGGCGGTGACGTTCATGAGCGGCAACCGGCACTCCGACGTGCACGTGGAGTACGAGCTCGACACGGCCACCTGGCTCGGGCCCTGGGCCGGGACGCCGACGCCGCTGGACCGGGTTCGGGCCGTCGGCCAACTGATCAACGCTTCCGGGCTGCACGCGCAGTGGATGGCGGACCTGCTACCGGCGCAGTGGTCGAAGCTGATCTTCAACTCAGCGGTGAATGGCGTCGCGGCGCTGACCGGGCTGCCGCACGTATCTCTGTTTGCCGACGAGGCCGATCCTCCGGCGCTGGGGCCGGTGGTACGTGCGCTGATCGACGAAGGCAAGGCGGTGGCGGCAGCGGCGGGGATCGAGCTCTACGAGGATCCGTGGGAGATGAACGTCCTGGCGGTCGCTCGGGGGGAGACGAACGCGAGCGACTACGCGCATCTGCCCTCGATGCTCGAGGACGTGCTCGCGCGCCGTCCGACCGAGGTTGACTTCATCGCCGGCGCGATCGTGCGCGAGGCCGCCAAGCACGGCGTGGAGGTTCCCGTGACGGCTGCCGTCCATCGCCTGGTCAAGGGCAAGGAGGCATCGTGGAGTCTGCCGCGGCGAAACCTTCAGGAGGTGAGCGCATGAGGGTGTGCATCGTCGGCTGCGGAGCGGTGGGGAGCCTGTTCGCCGCCCACCTCGCACAGGCCGACGGAGTAGAGGTGTGGGCCTACGACGTCGTACGGCCGCACGTGGACGCCATCAACCGGGACGGGCTGCGGCTGACCGGCGAAGCGGACCTCGTGGCCTCCGTCCGCGCCACCAGCGACGGCTCCCAGATCCCGCCCTGCGAGTACGGGATCGTCGCCACCAAGAGTATGTTCACCCGGCCGGCGATCGAGGCGTCGGCGCACGCGTTCGCGGACGGCGCCGTCGCGTCGGTGCAGAACGGTGTCGGCAACGAGGAGGTGATCGCCGAGTACGTGGATCGCGTGATCCGCGGCACGACGTTCCCCGCGGGCCACGTGATCGCTCCCGGGGTGGTGGGGATGGACACGCGCGGCGACACCTGGCTTGGCCCGTTCGAGCCGCGGCCTGCGTCGATGGAGCAGGTGAGGACGCTCGCCGAGGCGATCACGGCCGGCGGCATGAACACCAAGGCGCTCGAGGACGCGCGCGGCGCGCAGTGGACGAAGCTGATCTTCAACGCCGCCACCAATCCGATCGGCGCGCTCACCGGCTTGACCCACGGCCGGGTGTGCGAGCTGCCCGAGCTGCGGCGGCTCGTGAGCGCGCTCATCGACGAGGGCGAAGCGGTGGCCGACTCGCTGGGCATCGGGCTCGACTCGGACCCGGAGCAGCTCGTCGACCACGCAGCGAACGTGGCGTTCGAGCACCGCGCAAGCATGCTCCAGGACGTGCTCGCCAAACGGGCGACGGAGATTGACGCGATGAACGGAGGGATCGCCACGTTCGGCGCTCAGCAGGGAGTTCCCACGCCGCTCAACGTGGCGATTGCCGCCCTGGTTAAAGGCCTCGAGCGCTCTTGGAGCCAACCGCAGTGATGGCGCCGGCCAGCGGGCCGGCGCCATCGCGCTCAACCATCGGTGGCGAGCGGTCGCTGCCGCTGGGCCCACTGCTCGGCGGCTGCACGGTCGGCCTGTCGATCTCGTGGAACATCGCCAACACGGGCCCGGTGTCTCCGCTGCTCTCCGCCCACTATGGGGTCGGGCTCGCGGTCATCGGCCTGCTGACCGCGGTGATGTTCTTCGTCGAGTTACCGGTGATGGTCCCCGGCGGTCGGGCGATCGACCGCTTCGGAGCCAAGTGGGTCGGCCTCGTCGCGATCGGGATCTCGCTCGCCGGCAACCTGCTGTTGCTGGCGATCGCGGACCCCTACCTGGCCCTTGCCGCGCGAGCCTTCATCGGCGCCGGCGTCGGCCTCGGCTTCTTGGCCGGCGCGATCTACGCGCAGTCGGAGACCGTTCGCGGCTCCGTGCTCGCCAGCGGCATCTATGGGGGTGCCTCGCTGAGCGGCGGCGGGCTCGCGCTGGTCATCGTGCCGCAACTGGTCGGCGCGTTCGGGTGGCGGGCGCCGTTTGTCACCGCGGCCGTGGTCGCGGCCGTGGCCGTGCCGCTGGTGATGGCGTGCCCGTCCACCCAGGGCCGGGTTGTCGGCGGGCGGCCCCGGTTCGCGACCCTGTTGGCGGATGGGACGCTCATCCGCCTCGGCGCGGTCAGCGCGGTCTCCTTCGGCTTCAGCGTGATCATCGGAAACTGGGTGGTGACGCTGCTCGAGCGCCACGCCGGGCTCAGCCGTGGCGCGGCCGGCGCGGTCGGCTCGTTGATCCTGCTGCTCGGCATCGTCAGCCGGCCGGCGGGCGGCATGCTGGCGCGGGCGCGCAGCGCGACGACCTGGCGTGTCGTCGCGGCGAGCTTCCTGGTCGGCGCGCTCGGCACCGCCCTGCTCTCGGCCTCCGTCTCGGTGCCGCTCGACGTGCTCGGGGCTGCGCTCGTCGGCATCGCCGTGGGGATACCGTTCGGCGCCACCGTGGCGGGAGCGGCACGCGTTTACCCGAACGCCTCCGGCGCCGCGGTGGGCGCCATGAACAGCTACCCCGTGCTCGCGATCGTGGCCGGCACGCCCCTGGTCGGCCTGACGTTCGCCATGCCCGGTGACGGCCGGATCGGATTCGCGGCGCTGGCGGTGATTTGGGCCGCGGCGTTGGCGGTGATCCCATACCGGCTGCGACTCGCATAGCCCACAGATCGTGAACCGCATCCGCGACGCTCCTGTCTTGACATTTGATCAACCATTTTGGGAGGCTCCGGCAGATGTCTGAGCAGCGCGACGTGGTCGTGATCGGCTCCGGTCACAACGGACTCGTCGCCGCCGCCTACCTCGCCCGTGCGGGGCTGAGCGTCGAGGTGATCGAGCGCAACGACGTTGCCGGCGGAACGGTCGCGAGCGAGGAGCTCACGGAGCCCGGCTTCGTCCACGACACGTTCTCGTCGTGGCACCCACTGTTCAAGCTCTCCGGCGCATACGCAGAGCTCGGTCCGGAGCTCGAGGCTCGAGGGCTGACGTATTGCGAGACCCCTGCCGAGACGACCGCCAACGTGCGTGGCGACGGCGCCGCGACCGTGGCCTACCGCGATGCCGCGAGGACCGTGGAGGGGTTCGACGCCCACGACCGCGCGGCATATCTGTCCGAGATGGATCGCTTCGGGGCAACGATCGAGACGGTCGGGCGGCTGCTCGGGACCGAGCTGTACTCCGCCGGCGCGGCCAAGCTGTCCTTCAGGCTCGGGCGGTCGCTGGGGCGCCGGAGGGGGCTCGAATTCGTGGCCGACATCGCCTCCTCCGCGCGGTCGTGGTTTGAGACCCGCTTCCAGGGCCGCGAGGTCGCCGACCTGTACGCGCCGTGGGCGCTGCACACGGGCATCCCGCCCGACGGCGCGGGGAGCGGCTTTCAGGTGCTGGCAATCGCCGGCTCATTGCACGCGGTCGGCCTTCCCGTCGTGAGGGGCGGATCGAGCGGCTTTGTGCATGCCTTCGAGCGCCTGATCGCCGACCACGGTGGGCGGGTGCGCACCGGCGTCGAGGTCGAGCGGATCTTGACCCGGGGGGCAGCGGCGGTCGGTGTCGTCGCCGGCGGCGAGGAGATCGGCGCCCGCAAGGCGGTGATCGCCAACACCACGCCGACGCAGCTGTACGGGCGCCTGCTCCCCGCCGGGGCGGCCCCGGCCGAGGCGGTGCGCCAGGGCCTGCGGTTTCGCTACAGCCCGCGCGCCGGGATGCAGATCCATGTAGCTCTGAAGGCGCCGCTGCGCTGGCGCGACTCGCGGCTCAACGAGGTGCCGATCGTCCATCTGAGCGACGGCGTGGGGAGCGTCGCCCTCGCCTGTGCGCAGGCGGCCGCCGGCCTACTGCCCGCGACGCCGACCGTCGTCGTCGGGCAGCCGACCGTGGTCGATCCCGGCCGCGCCCCCGAGGGCGCGGCCGTGATGTGGATCCAGCTTCAGCAGGTTCCCTACGCGCCGAGGGGGGACGCGGCCGGCGAGATCGACGTCGGCGACGGGACGTGGACGCCCGAGCTCGATACCGCGTTCAGCGAGCGCGTGCTCGCGGCGCTCGAGCCGCACGTCGAGAACTGGCCGGAGGTTCGTGGCGCGGGCATCGCGCTATCGCCGGCCGAGCTCGAGCGGCGGAACCCCAACCTGGTCCGAGGCGACATCTACGCCGGCGACTGCGAGCTTGGGCAGACGTTCTTCTGGCGTCCCCTTCCGTCCTACGGCGCCCACGGCACGCCGGTCCGCGGGCTGTATCAGTGCGGTGCCTCGACGTTCCCGGGCCCCGGCCTCAACGCGGCCTCGGGTCGGATCGTCGCGCTCCAGGTCCTCGGCGGCGACGGACAGCTCGCGCGAGCGGCGCAGCTGCTGCGCGGGCTGCGCCCAGCGCGAGCTTGACGTCCTCGCCGCGGCGCCGGCGCGGGGCGAGCAGCTTCTGCGCGACGTTGTAACCCGAGATCGCGTTCACGCCCGCCCCCGGCCAGGTGCCGGCGCCGACCATCAGGAGGCCGTCCACCCCCGTTTCGTAGTCGCGGACCTCCGGGAAGGGCCGGAACAGGAAGTTCTGGCGTAGATGCATGCTGCCCGCGATGGAGTCCCCGCCGACCAGGTTGGGGTTGTGGCGCTCGAGGTCCGCGGGCGTGAGGATCGCCCGGTCCAGTAGGAGCTCTCCGATCCCCGGGGCGTAGCGCTCGAGCTTTCTCAGCACCCGCTCGGCGTACGGCTCTCCGGCCTCAGGCCAGCTTCGCGCCTCGATCTCATCGAGTGCGTCGCCGGCGATCTGCGCCGGCAGCGCGCGCACCTGCACCCAAACGACGTGGCCGTCGCCGGCGCGCGTGGGATCGACGGCGGAGGTCTGGCCGACGACCAGCAGCGGCTCGGCGGGGAGCAGTCCGGCGCAGGCCTGCGCATAGGTTGCCGCGAGATCGTCCAGATACGGCGCGATGTGGACGTAGGCGAACCGGCCCAGATCGGCACCGGCGCCCCACGGGGGCGCGCCCGAGAGCGCCAGGTGGAGCATCAAGGTTCCGGGCCCGTAGCGATAGCGCTCCGCGGCCCGGACGATCGCCTCGGGCGGCGCAGCGTCCGCGAGCAAGCGCGAGTAAAGGATCGAGGGCGCGACGCCCGCGACGACCGCGCGGCGGGCCTCCAGCCGTTCGCCGCTGGCCAGCTCGACGCCGGCCGCCCGGCCGGCGCGAACGATGACTCTCACGACCTCAGCGCTGGTCCTGAGCTCAGCTCCGTGGTCGGCCGCGAGCGCCACGAGGGCGTCGATCAGTCGCGACGCGCCGCCACGCGCGAGGGCCATTCCAGCGCGCATATCGGTGAACGCCTCGAGCAGCGGGAACATGGCGCCGCCCGAGACGTCGGGGCCGAAATCGAGGTGCATCCCCCAGCATGCCAGCACCGCCTGCGCCTCGCGCGTGTGCAGGAAGTCCTCGGCGAGCTCTCGAGTCGAGCTGACCAGCAGTCGTGCGAGTTCGCGGGCGCCCCCGTATCCGAGCGCGGGCAGCTGCTCACGCGCCACCGCGGCGAGGCTGCGTGCATCCAGCCGCGATCCGTACAACGAAAACAGCGCCGGACTGAGGCGCTCGTACAGCTGGTCGAGTGCACGCCAGCCCGCAGCGTCGCGCGAGTCGTGGCGCTCGAGCTCGGACAACGTCGCTGCCGTCCCTTGATGGACCCGCAAGGCCTTGCCGTCGGGGAAGACGCTGGCGAATGGATGTGCACAGAGGGCGTAGTGCAACCCGTGACGCTCGAGCTCGCCTCCGAGCTCGCGGGCGACCGGGGAGCCGAGGAACAGGTTCATGTTGGTCGCGAACAGGTCGTGGATGAACCCGGGACGGGTCACTTCGGCACTGCACACGGCGCCACCCGGACGATCTGCCTGTTCGAGCACCAGCGGGCTCCAGCCCGCCCTGGCCAGGTACGCCGCGCAGACGAGCGCGTTGTGGCCGGCGCCGATCAGGATCGCGTCGTAAGCGTCGGCCATGTCAGCGGCCCGGACGGTCGTCCGGGTAGATCAACCCCCACGGTCTCACCGGCTGCATGCTTCCACGAGCCCGAGCGGGGTAACAGAAACCTGATCCAATATGCGCACTCGGATGGATGTTTGACATTTGATCTGAAATGAGGCTAGATTCGGGAAAGATGGCAGATGCTCGGAAACTGACCGCGCTGCGCCTCACAGGGGGCCACCGGACCCTAGCCGAGCGCTCGTTTGCGACGTTGCACGAAGCGATTGTCACCGGCTTGCTCGCGCCGGGGGAGAGACTCCCAATCGAGGAGCTGGCTGAAGTGCTGGAGATGAGCCCGATGCCGATTCGCGAGGCGCTGCGACAGCTCGATTCGGTCGGCCTGGTGGAGAACATCCCGCACCGAGGCGCCCGCGTGACGGAATTGTCGATCGACGATCTGCGCGAGGTCTATGACGCCCGCCTGGCACTCGAACCGCTCACGGTCCGACATGCCGCGGAGCGCTTCACCGCCGAAGAGGCGACCGCGGCCCGCGCGCGACTGGAGGAGCACGTCAAGGCATATCGCAGCCGGGACCTGCGGCTCATCTGGTCGACCCACACCGCGTTTCACTTTGCCCTCTACGACGGCGCCCACTCACGCTGGATGACCCGCCTCATCAAGCCCCTGTGGGAGACCAGCGAGCGCTACCGCTTCGCGATGCTGCCGGTTCGGATGAACCTCGACCAGCGGCGGCTGGAGCACGAAAGGATCCTCGATGCGTGCGCCCGCCACGAACCGGAGCTGGCTGCCACCGAGCTTCACAACCACCTGGCGCGCACCGCGAACCTGATCGCGAACGCCATGGGTGCGCCGGATCTCTTTGAGTTCCTCGACACTGTCGCGTCTTTCGCGCCCGCGCTCGCTGCGGGCATCCCGCCAACTGCGAGTTCTGAGAGGGTCGTAGATGCTCCTTGAATCGGTTGCGTATGCCCGCCCGGAAACCGTCGATCAGGCTCTCGAGATGCTGTCGTCGACGGATGGCGCAGCCCCGCTGGCCGGTGGCCAGAGCCTGATCAATGTGCTCAAGCACCGGGTCGCATCGATCGAGCTGCTGGTCGACATCAGCCGGCTCGAGGAGCTGCGCACGGTTGAGGGCCGCCCCGACGGCACGCTGGAGATCGGTGCCTGCGTCACCTACGACGAGCTCGACCACTCCGGGCCGGTGCGGGCAGCGCACCCGGTGCTGGCGGAAGTCGCCGGCCACATCGAGGATCAGCAGATCCGCAACCGCGGCACGGTCGGAGGCAACTGCTGCCTGTCGGATCCGACCAACAACCTCCCGCCGATACTCGTGGCTCTCGGCGCGACGATGAACGTCCAGTCCGTCGGTGGCATGCGCCAGGTTCCCGCGGAGGAGTTCTTCGAGGGCTACTTCACGACCGCGGTCGGAGAGGGCGAGCTGCTGCGCACCATCACGGTCCCGCCGCTGCCGGCCGGCGGCGGCGCCGGCTACAGCACGGTCGCGGTCGGCGCCGATTCCAAGGCGCTGGCGCGGGCCGCCGCCATGGTGCACGCCGATGGCCAGATCGAGGAGGCGCGCGTCGTGCTCGCGTGCGTGGCGCCGGCGCCGTTTCGCCACGCCGGAATGGAGGCGGCGCTCTGCGGTTCGGAGGCCACCGCGGCCGCGGTGCGCGAGGCCTCGTTGGTCATAGGCGAGGATCTGAGCCCGCCGGGCGACGTACATGCGAGCGCCGATTATCGGCGCGAGATGGCCCGGGTGGTGGCGCGCCGCTCAGTCTGGCAGGCGATCGAGCAAGGAGGTGGCAGGCGTGGTTGAAGCGGACACGACGCACGCAATCGAGGTCACGATCAACGGTGAGCGCCAGGCGGCGACGGTGCCGGCGAGACAGCTGCTGGTGCATTTCATCCGTGACACGCTGGGCTTGAAGGGCACGCACATCGGCTGTGATACGGGAAGCTGCGGTGCGTGCTCGGTGATCATCGACGGCAAACTCGTCAAGAGCTGCATGTTGCTCACGCCGCAGGCCGACGGCGCTGAGATCGAGACCGTCGAGGGGCTGTCGCACGACGGCGAGCTGTCGCCGCTGCAGCGGGCGTTCAACGAGCAGCACGGACTGCAGTGCGGCTACTGCACGCCCGGCGTGCTGATGGCCGCGACGTTCCTGCTGCGTCGAGTTGCCAACCCGACCGAGGCGGAGATTCGCCGCGCGATCCGCGGCAACATCTGCCGCTGTACCGGCTATGTCAACGTGGTGCGCTCGATCGAAGCGGCCGCACGGGCGACGGCGGGCTCGATCGACGCCGCAGCGCAGGCGAGCTCCGTAATCGAGCACAAGGAGGAGGCCCCATGACGCCCAACGGCGTGACTGCAGAGACCGTCACCAGGCCGGCGGAGCCCACCGAGGAGATTGGCCGGTGGGCGGGCCAGAGCGTGCCCCGGGTCGAGGACCGCCGACTGGTACAAGGGCAGGGCGAGTTCACCGACGACGTGTGGATGCACCGGCAGGGATATGCCCATTTCGTGCGCTCGCCGCTCGCGCACGCCAAGATCACCTCGCTGGACGTCAGCCGCGCGCTCGCCCTGGACGGCGTCTTCACGGTCCTCACTGGCGAGGAGGCCAGGGAGATGTGCTCGGTGCCGTTCTTTCAGATCGCCCCCGAGCCGGCCGGCAAGATCGAGGAGTGGCCGCTGGCGGTGGACAAGGTCCGCTATCACGGCGACGCGGTGGCGGTCGTGCTCGCCGAGACGCGCGAGATCGCGCGCGACGCGGCCGGGCTGGTGGAGGTCGAGTACGAGCCGCTGCCGGCAATTGTGGACACGGTCCGTTCCGCCGACCCCGACGCCCCGGTGCTGCACGAGCAGGTCGGTAGCAACGTCGCTTGGAAGGGCACCTACGACTGGGGTGACATCGACTGGGCGCTTCAGAACGCCGACCATGTCGTGAAGATCGACCGGCTGCACTTCCACCGCTTCTCCTCCGCGCCGCTCGAGTGCAACGCCGCCGTCGTCCACTGGGATCCCGGGACCGCCACGGTCAACGTGAGGTCCAACAACCAGATGCCGATGTTCGCCTCGATGGTGATCGGCCCTACTCTGGGCGTGGCGAGCAACCGCCTGATCTTCGCCTCGCAGGACATCGGCGGCGCGTTCGGGATCAAGATCGGCAGCTATCCGCAGATCGCCGCGCTCGCGCTGCTGTCGCGCAAGGCGGGAAGGCCGGCGAAGTGGACCGAGTACCGCACGGATCACATGCTCTCGGCCGGGCACGGCAACGAGCGCATGTTTCTCGACACCGAAGTCGCGGTCCTCAAGGACGGCACGATCCTGGGACTGAAGACGCGGGCCTTCGACGATGCGGGCGCGTACCTGCACTACGAGCCGCTCGGCGCGGTGATCTGGTCGCAGGTGTGTTGCGGCTGCTACAAGCTCAAGCACATCCGGGTCGACTACACGGAGACTCTGACCAACAAGTGTCCGACGATCCCCAATCGCGGCTACTCGCGCCTGCAGCACCTGTGGTTCCTCGAGCGAGTGATCGACATCGTGGCGCGCGAGCTCGGCTTTGACCCGGTCGAGTTGCGCAAGCGCAACTACATCCAGCCCGAGGATTACCCGTACGAGACCCCCAACGGCTGCGTGTACGACTCGGGCGATCTCCCGCGCTCGCTCGACATGGCGCTGGATCTGATCGGCGTCGAGCGCTGGCGCCAGCGCCAGCGGGCGCTCGGCACCGGCTCGGGCAAGCGGATCGGGATCGGGATCGGCTCGACGCTCGACTCGGGCACGAACAACTTCGGCCAGGCGCGGATCATCAATCCGCAGCTGCCGTTCTCCGGCAACGGCGAGGCCGCCTACGTCAAGCTCGACCTGTACGGCGAGATCAACGTCAATCTCGGCACGACGCCGCAGGGTCAGAGCCACGAGACGACGGCCGCGCAGGTGGTGGCGGACGTCCTCGGTGTCACGCCGCAGGACGTGCACGTCACCGCCGGCTTCAACCAGCAGCAGAACACCTACGTGGCGTTCTCGGGCACCTACGCGAGCCAGTTCGCGGTCACCGGACTCGGAGCGGTCAAAGGGGCGGCGGAGCGGCTGCGCGAGGAGATCATCGAGTTGGGTGCCTATGCGCTGGAGGCACAGCCGGAGGAGATCGAGCTGCGGGGCGGCGCCTGCACGGTCCGCGACGACCCGGAGCGCATGATCCCCCTGATCGGGATCGCGAACATGGTCTACTCCAACAACGCGGTGCTGACGCCCGAGATGCGTGAGCGGCTCAGCCTCAACGCCCGCTACGTGTACACGCCGCCGTTCCAGGTCCCCGATCCCGAGGACAAGACCGGCAACCTGACGCTGACCTACGCCTCGCAGATCCACGCCTGCGTGGTCGAGCTGGACGAGGAGTCAGGCGAGGTCGAGATCCTGGATTACGCGGCCGTCGACGACTGCGGTACTCGCATCCACCCGCAGATCGTCGAGGGTCAGGTCCATGGCGCCACGGCGCTCGGGATCGGAGCCGCGCTGTACGAGGCATTCGAGTACGACGAGGACGGGCAGCTCCAGCAGGCCTCGTTCTACGACTACCACGCGATCACCTCGCTCGACGCGCCCGACATCAAGACCGCCGACATCGAGTCCCCGAGCCCCTTCACCCCGAACGGCGCGAAGGGGATGGGTGAGGGCGGCGGCGCGCCTCTGCACGCGATCTGCAGCGCGATTCAGGACGCCCTGGGTCCCGATGACGCGGTCGTCAGCGAGAGTCACAACACCTCGGAGCGCGTATGGCGCCTGGTGCACAGCGGCGAGCGCGGTGAGCCGCGCGGCGTGACGGTCTCCTCGCGCGACTCGAGCGAATGATCCTCAACAACGAGTTCACGGTCGCCGCCGACATCGGCACGGTCTGGCGCCACCTGCTCGACATGGAGGGCGTCGCGAGCTGCCTCCCGGGGGCCACCGTGACGGCCGCCGACGAGGAGAACACCTACGAGGGGACGATGCGCCTGAAGATCGGGCCGATGCGCGTCGAGTATCGCGGCCGCGCGACGCTGCGGGAAGTCGACGAGGAGCGCCACACGGCGGTCATCTCGCTCAACGCGCGCGAGGCCAAGGGCCAGGGGACCGCGGTGGCGACCATCCACAACCAGCTGGAGGAGATGGAGGGGTCAACCCGCGTTCGCGCTCAGACCGACCTGAACATCACCGGGCCGCAGGCGCAATTCGGGCGTGGCGTGATCGAGGACGTCGGTGGGCGCGTGATGGCGGAGTTCTCTCGCCGGCTCGAGGAACGGATCGCCGGCGGAGGTGATGCGGCCACCGGATCAACCGCCCGGCGAGCGCGCGGGCGACCCGGGTGCGGCCGCGAGCGATGACGCGCTCGACGTCGCGGCGTTTGTGCCTCAGCGCATCGTCATCGGGGCCGCGGCGGTACTGACGGCGCTCATCGTCACCGCGTTGCTGGTACGGCGCCGGCGGCGATAGCGGCGCCGCCGGCCCGCGTGGCCGGCGGCGCCGGCGCGAGGTGCTGGCGTGGGCTTGTCACGAAGCACCCAGGAGCGTAGTTTCGCCAGCGAACACTGAAGCGAGTGTGATGAACACGCAACCCACCCAGCGCCTGGCAGGACGCGTCGCGATCGTCACCGGGGCCGGAAGCGGCATAGGCGAGGCGACGGCGCGGCGGCTCGCGCTCGAGGGGGCGCACCTGGTAGCGAACGACATCTCGGGCGAGTATCTCGACGCGCTGATGCCGACGCTGGCGGGTGACGGTCATGTACCCGTCGTTGGCGACGTCTCGGTTGAGGCGACCGCCGAGGAACTCGTGCGCGCCGCGAGCGAACGTCACGGTCGGCTCGACGTGCTCATCAACAACGTCGGCAACCTGTTCTTCAAAGACATCACGGATACGACCGTCGAGGAGTGGGACCGGCTAATGGCGGTCAACCTGCGCGGACCGTTTCTGTGCTCGAAGCATGTGTTGCGGGTGATGGTGCAACAGCGCTCCGGGGTGATCATCAACCTCGCGTCGATCTCTGCGTTCATCGGCCAGGAGATGGGCGGCCAGTCGAGCTTCGCGTACAACGTCACCAAAGCCGGCGTGCGCCAGCTCGCGACGTCGCTCGCGACGCGCTACGCGTCTGACGGCATCCGCGTGAACGCCGTCTGCCCCGGACCGACACGGACAAAGCAAGTGCGTCACTTCCTTCCCGATCTTCCCCAGGCCGACGAGGATGCGATCTGGGCGAGCGCGGGTGTGGATGGCACCCCGCGCGGGCGGGTGGGCCGGCCCGAGGAGATCGCGTCGGTGATTGCCTTCCTCGCCTCCGACGAGGCGGCGAACGTGACTGGCGCGGCTTGGGTCGTCGATGGCGGCTATACCGCGAGGTGATCACGGCGATGTCGCCGCAGGCGCCGGGTTAGGGCGATGAGCCGCTGAGTCGGGAGGAGGACGCGCATGAGGAGGATCGCGATCGTCGGCGCAGGCCAGGCCGGGCTGCTGGCGGCGCATGCGCTGCAGCAGCGCGGCTATGACGTGACGCTCTATTCCGACCGTACGCCGGACGACTTCTTGACCAACACGCGACCAACCGGGACGGCCGCGCGGTTCGACTCCTCCCTGGCGTTCGAACGCGAGCTCGGACTCGAGCGGTGGGGCGAAGGCGCGCCCAGGGGGGAGGGCATCCATCTGACCTTCGGCCCGAACAATCGAAACCAGTTACTGACGCTGCTCGGCCGTTTCCAGCGCTACTTCCTCGCGATCGACGTGCGGCTGCAGAGTGCCACGTGGATGCGCGATCTCGACGAGTCAAACGCCACGGTCGAGATCCGGCAGCTTGACGTCGCCGGACTCGAAGATGTCGCCGCTCGCCACGACCTGACGATCGTCGCCGCCGGGCGCGGCGAGATCATGAAGCTCTTCCCGCGCGACTCAGCGCGCTCCCGCTACACCAAGCCGCAGCGGATCCTCGCGATGGTCAACGTCACCGGGGTCCCGATGACTTTCGGGTACGCGCCGTGGTACCGGCCGGTCAAGTTCAACTTCTTCGCGACGCAAGGCGAGGCCTTCTGGGTGCCTTGGTTCTCGAAAGGCCTCCAGCAGTCGTGGAGCCTCGTCTTCGAGGCGAAGGAGGGCGGTCCGCTCGACCGGTTCCGCGAGTGCCGCGACGTGGAGGATGCATTGGCGCGCGCGAAGGAGGTGATGCGCGAGATGACGCCGTGGGACTACGACTGGGTGCGCGGCGCGGAACCCTGCGACGAGCACGCCTGGCTTACCGGGTCGTTCACGCCCGAGGTACGTGAGGTCGTGGGGACGCTGCCGTCGGGGCGGACGGTGATGGCCCTTGGCGACACCGCGCAGTCGCTCGATCCGATCGGCGGTCAGGGCGCCAACAACGGCAACAAGATGGCGCGCGTGTTCGTCGAGTCGATCGTCGAGCGTGGCGAGCAGTCGTTCGACGCGGACTGGATGCGCGCGACGTTCGATCGCTTCTGGGCACGTCATCATCTCATCGATGCGTTCAACAACACGTTGCTCGAGCCGCTCACGAAGGCCGGACAGCTGATGCTGATCGCGCAATACGGCAGCACCGCCAGACCCGACGACGACAGCCCCCAGGAGCGGCTCGCGGACATGTTCACGGAGAACTTCGACGACGCGACTCTCCTGACCGAGGCGTTCCACGATGAGCGCAAAGCGCGCGCCGTGATCTCCGACGTGTTCGGTTCAGTGTTCGGCCCGGTGATGCGCGGGCGAGCGCGGATCGTCAAGGGCCAGGTGCGCCAACGGCTCGGCCGGCCGGCGAAGCTCGTGGGGATGCCCAGCGGCTAGGTTCCCTCAGGGCGGACTCAGCGCTTCCGGCCCGTAGGGTGACGCGGTCGCCCCAACGATCGACAGCGCCGACTCGATGTAGGCCGCGGGCACGCGGCCATCGTCCGTGAAGTAGTGCCGAGCGACGCTGACCGCCCAGGCGGCCTCGTCCTCGTCGAATTCGAACGCGTCGCGAGCAGTCGCTCGCGCAAGGACCGGATCCGTGGCCAGTGCGCCGAGCGCCAGCCGATGAGCTTGCACCAGACGGTCGACCCCCGGCCCGTCCCCGATCCAGGCGGTGACGCCCGTGGTTGGCACAGCAACCCGATCGCCGAGGCAGAAGAGCGGCTCGATATCCACCAGACGCGACGGCGGCGTGGCGCTTGAGAGCAGCGCACAATCCGCGGCTCCCGATCTCAGCAGCGCGAGGCGTGCTGCGTCGTCGCGGGCGGAGAGCAGAGTCGCGGATTCCGGCAGCGCGAACGCCAAAAGGCGCGCGGGGGGCGTGCCCGGGGGATAGCTGGCGATACGGGCTTCCGCGAGCTCGCACCGGTGCCCGTACAGCCAGAACAGCGGCGCCCGCGAGGCAATCAGGAGGATCCGGATCGGAGCGCCGTCGAGCGCGGCGAACAATGCGGAGCCGCACGCGACGGCCGCGTCGTGAGGACGATCGCCGGCACGCAGGTCGACCAGCCTCACGTCGAGTCCGAGCTCGGTGTACACACCGGCTCGCTCGGCGACGAAATGCACCAGCAGCTCGTGCGGATCGAACGCGCGGAAGCCAAGTTTCATCGCGGTCACAGGTGCGGCAGGACCTCCTCGGCGAGAATCGTGATCGTTTCGCCGAGGTCAGGCGACGTGATCGTGACCACGATCTCGTCGACGCCGAGCTCGACCAACTCACGCAATCGTGGCACTGCCTCCTCCGGGGCCTCGGCGATCGCGACCGCGTCGAGGATCCGATCGGTGACGAGCTGGATGTGGCGTGCGCTCGGGCTGGCGTGCTCGTAGTAGTTGTAGCTCTCTTTGAGCGCGCGGATGTTTTCGACCAGAACCGGATCGAGCACGTCTGTCGGAATGCTGCGAAAGATGGTTCCAGCGGCTGCGGCGGCGTAGCCGGCGGCCGCCGCACGCGCGGCGGTTCGGTCGTGACCGACCGAGCAGGCGAGGCGCAAATACCGCTTGACGGCGCGACCAGACGCTCCGCGAGCTATGTGATCGAGCGCATACCTGACCATCGCCGGGCTCGCGCCGGCCTGGAAGAGGACGCCATCGGCGACCCGGCCGGCGGTCTCGAGCGACCGCGGGCCGGAGGAGGCAAACACGATCGGGATCGCGCGCGTCGACCAGGTCATCCGGATCCGCGCGCCATCCCATTCGACCTCCTCGCCCGCCTGCAGACCGCGGATAACCAGGGCCGCCTGCTCGAGCCGCGCGAGGCGCGCGGGCTTGAGCGACAGTGTCTCGACCGAACTCTCGCCGACGCCGATGCCCAGTATCGCGCGGCCTCCCGACAGCTCGTCAAGCGTTGCCATGCTGCAGGCCACCGTTGCCGGATGACGTGTAACCGGGTTGGTCACGCCGGTCGCGAGCGCGAGTCGGCGGGTCCGCATTGCGCAGAGCGTCAACGCGGCGAACGCGTCGCGAAAGATCGACTGCGAGTCCGCGACCCAGATTCCGGCGAAGCCGAGCTGCTCGGCGTGCTGGGCCAGTGCCGCGATGTCCTCGATCGGTCGGTTCGGCAGAACCCCGACATGCACCGGCGTGGGCATCCTCGACCCTCCGGGCGCGGCAGCGCCTGCGGGCGGTGCCACTCAGCCCTCCGGCCGGGGACCCGAGAGTGGAGACTCGACCGGTGGCGTGGGACGCTCGGCGGCTGTCTCGGTAGCGCTGTCGGTCGGGTTCGATGACTCCGTTATCAGCGACGCTTGATCGAGGCCCGAAGCGCCGCTCGCATCCGCTCGCGTCTCGGAGCGGCGCCTCCGGACGTGGGGGATCGTCAGGTCCCACTCACGCCCGCCGGTGAGACCCTGCGGGCGGAAGATCAGCATCGCGACCATCAGCAGTCCCAGGATCAGGTCGGCGGCGCCGGAGGGAAGCGTCAGCTTGAAGAAGCCCAGGTGCAGCCCGTTCTCGGCGTTGCTCAGGTAGGTGTCGAGAAGGCTCACGACGATTGCGCCGACCGTTGCCCCCCACAGGCTCCCGGCGCCGCCGACCACGAGCATGGCGAGGGTCAGGAAGGTCAGCTCGAGGTAGACCTGGGAGGGGATGATCGAGCCGATCTGATGGACCAGGAGCCCTCCCGCAAGGCCGGCGATCGCGCCGGAGAGCGTGAACGCGATCAGACGCTCCCGGCGGATGTTCACACCCGCGGCCTGCGCGGCGGCAGCATCCTCGCGGGACGCGCGCAGCAGGCGCCCGCGCCGGCTCGACTGATACAGAAACGCGGCGGCTGCGGCGATGATCGCGCCCACGGTGGCTTGGGTGAGGCCCGTGGTCGTCGGCACCAGCGACAGCGTCTGGCCGCTCTGAGGCGCGATCTTGGGCCAGAAGGTCAGGACGTTGTAGGTGATCTCGAGCACCGCGAACGTCGCGATGCCGGCGGCGAGCCCGGAAAGCCGCATCAGCGGCAGACCGACGGCGAGCGCGTAGAGGCCGCCCAGGCCGGCGGCGATCGCCAGCGACGGGATATTGGCCACCGAGTGGTTGGCGATGAACGACCACAAACCGGGGAGGACGAAGTGCTTGGGCTGGGTGGGGATCGTCAGCTCCCCCGCGCTGTAGGCGCCGATGGCCACGAAGCTGATCTGACCGAACGAGATCACGCCGGCATTGCCGATGAACACGTACAAGCCGACGACGATCGTCACCGAGACCAGAGCGGTGATGAAGTTCTGCTGCGTGGCAGTCGACGTGGTGCTACCAATCAGCGCCACGGCCAGGATCAGCAGTACCGGGGCCAGCAGGGGACGGGCCGCCGTGACCCGACTCATACCCGCTCCACGCTCGACTGCCCGAGGGCCGCCAGCAACCCAGCCGGACGGATGAGCAACACCAGGATCACGATCCCGAAGGTGAACGACAGCGAGAAGTTGCTCAGCGAGGCGGGGAGCTCATCGCCCAAAAACGATGTGATGAAGCCGATCAGGAAGCCTCCGGCGGTCGCGCTCGCCAACCGGTCGATCCCCCCCAGGACGGCGCCGACCAGCGCGAGGATCGTGACGTCGAGGCCGAACGTGGGAGTGACGAGCGGCTCCGAGACGGTCAGGAGCAGCGAGACAACCGCGGCGAGCACACCGGCCATGACGAAGGCAAACATGATCACGCGGTCCGCGCGCACCCCGAGCAGCTGAGCATCACGGAAGTTGGTCGCGGCGGCCCGCATGTGCAGCCCGATCGTCGTTCGGTTCAGCACGAGCGCCGTCCCGCCGAGCAGCAACAAGCCCGCCCCGAGCTCGACGATCGTCAACCACCGCAGATGGAGGCTCCCGTGGGTCGCGGGCTGGTTGAGGGTGGAGAGCAGGTCGGCGGTCTTGCCCTGGGGAGTGAAGGCGATCAGCCAGACCGCTTCGAGCGCGAACGCCACGGCAAAGGTGGCCACCAGCGTCGTGGCCGGGCTCGCCCCTCGCAAGGGCCGAAAGGCGACCCGCTCGATCAAGACGGAGAGCACGACACAGACGACGAAACAGACGATGATGCTCACCACCAGGGGCAGGTTGCGCGTCAGGTACAACGAGTACGCGCCGGCCGTGATCAGCTCGCCCTGAGCGAAGTTGATCAGGCGCATGACGCCGAACACGAGAGCGAGCCCGACGGCGACAAGCGCATACAGGGCGCCGACCGCGACTGCGTCGATGATCGCCTGTAGGAGCATCAGCCGAAGTAGGCTGCGATCATACGGCTTGTGTCCTTCGCCTCGCTCGGGGTGAGCGTGGTGCGGATCTCGCCGTTGTTGAGTACGTGGGTACGGTCGGCGAAGCCAGCGATGAGCTGCGCCCGCTGCTCGACCAGAACCATCGTCACGCCTCGCCCGCGGATCTCCCCGAGCGCCCGGAGCACGTCATCGACGACCGATGGCGCGAGTCCCAGCGACGGCTCGTCGAGGAGCAGCAGCTGGGGGGCGGCGATCAGGGCCCGCGCGATCGCAAGCTGCTGCTGCTGGCCTCCGGAGAGCGCGCCCGCCGGACGGTCCCGGAACTCGTTGACCACGGGGAAGATGCCGTGGATCCACTCGAGATCTTCGGACAGACCGTCGAGGGACGGTCGCCCGGCGAGCCCCAGGCGGAGGTTCTCGGCCACGGTGAGGTCGCCGAAGATGCGGTGCCCTTCCGGCACGAGAGCGATTCCGCGTCTGACCACCTTCTCGGGACGTACGCCGCGGATGGACTCGCCGCGGAACTTGATCTCCCCTCCGGCGCAGGGGACGACGCCCATGATCGTGAGCAGCGTCGTCGTCTTCCCGGCGCCGTTGGGGCCGATCAGGCCGACGATCTCGCCACCGCGCGCGGTGAGCGACACGCCCCGCACAACCGGCACGGGGCCGTAGCTCGCCTCGACGCGATCGAGCTCGAGGATCGCCTCAGGCACCGGCGCTCACCCCGGTGACGCCGCTCGATCCAAGGTAAGCGGCCGCGACGTCGATGTTCTGCCTGATCTCCTCGGGACTGCCCCGCGCCAGCGTCCGCCCCTGGTCGAGCACCTCGATCCGGTCGCTGACCTCCATCATCAGCGCGATGTTGTGATCGACGATCATCACCCCGGCGCCAAAGCCGTCGCGCACGGACCGGATCACCTGCGCGAACGGCTCGATATCGGACTCCGCGAGCCCTGCCGCGGGCTCATCCATCAAGACGTAGCGCGGCCGGCTCGCGAGCGCCCGACCCACGCCGACTTTCCGTTGCTCACCGTGGGGGAGCAGCCGAGCCCGCACGTCGGCATGTGCTCGTAGCTCCAGGGCGTCGAGCAGCTCATCGGCCCGCCGTCGGGCCTCGCCGCTGCGCGCTCCGACGCCGAGCGCGCCCAGCTCGATGTTCTCGCGGACCGACAGACCTCCGAACAGGTGACCATGCTGAAACGTGCGCGCCAGCCCGGCCTTCGCTCGGCGCGCCGGACGCCAGCGAGTCACGTCCTGTCCACCGAGCTCGATGGTCCCAGATGTCGGCAGGTCAAAGCCGGTCATCAAGTTGATCAGCGTGGTCTTGCCCGCGCCGTTGGGGCCGATCAGACCCACCACCTCGTGCTGCCCCAGCTCGAACGTCACCCCGCGAAGCGCCTGAACCCCTTTGAACGAGCGGGCCACGTCGGCCGCCCGAAGCAGTGCTCCGGGAGGCCGACGCTCAGCCGACGAACGCTCGTTCGTCACGCTCCTTGCGCTCAGCCGATATTGGCTGGGCTCGTCGCCTTGATCTGCCCGACGTACTTGGCTTTTCCATCGACGATGTGCATGATCCTGTAGGAGCGGCCATACACCGAATGCAGTGCGGGCGAGAAGCTCACCAGGCCGGACACCGTCGGAAGGTTGTGGAACCCCTCCATGATCGAAGCGAGCTTGGCGCCGTTAGTTGAGCCACCGGCTGCCTTGATCGCGGCGACGATGCCGTCCACCGCCGCGGCCCCGGTCACGAAGCCGCCCGTGGCCGGAGGGTTCCCCGACTTCGTCAACTGGGTCTCGAGTGCGCGCACCGCGGGATCTGGGTCATCGCCGTAGACGGATGCGTAGGTGACGTACCAGATGTTGTTCGAGATCTTCGGATCCTTGGGCAGCCAGAAGGCTCCGTCGAGCGACCAGGGCCCCACGATCGGCGTGTTGTTGCCCAGGCTCCGTAGATCCGACACGAACGCCGGCAGGTCGCCGGCGGGTGTCGGGTAGGTGCAGAGAGCCACCGCGTCCGCCTTCTGACCGTTCACCTTGGACGCCACCGAGCCAACCGTGTGATCTCCCTGGGTGAAGCTGTCCTGGGCCACCACCTTGCCCCCGAGCTCGGTGAACCGCTTCGTGAACGCCTGGCAGTCGTTGACCTCGAAGACGATCGACTTGTCGGTCACCACGTCCGCGGTCTTCCAGCCGTTCTTGATCGCAAGCTGCGCGAACGCTGCTCCTTCGTCCTGCGCCACGTTGCCGTAGCTGAAGGCGAGCTTGCCGAGCGAGCCGAACCGTTTCGGCCCCTGCTGGTCCGTCCCGATGCACGGAGCGATCGTCAGCAGGCCGTGCGTGATCCCGACCGTGGTGGCCGGCGTCGCGAAGTCCACATCGCAGGTGACCCACACGACGTTCGCGCCCCTACTCACTACCGACAGCGCATCCGACCGGGTTGCGGCCGGCTGTAGCTGGTCGTTCTCGACGACGAACTGCAGCTTGTGGCCATCGACGCCGCCCGCCGCGTTGATCTTCGCGACCTCGAGCTGCCCGGCCGCGAGCGCCGGGTCGTCGAACGGCTTCATCGTCGAGCTCTGATCGATGACGGCGCCGATGATGATCGGCTTGCCACTGGACGCACTGCTCGCTGTGCTCGTAGCGCTGCCACCGGCACTGCTGGTGCTGCTGCTGCTTTTACTGCTCGACCCGCAGCCGGCCACGACAACCGCAGGGACGGCCAGCGCGCATAGCGCAACCGCCCATGCCCTCATCCTCCTCATGGAAAGCCCCTTCCGTTGTGCTCGAGACCCGCTTGGACGCGCGGCGCCCAGATTGCGGGTCGTACTGCCCTGATGGTGGCCGGCGCTCGTGCCTTCCATTGCCTCAGCCAATTGCGCCGGCCGTTTCAGGCGTCCGCGCCGCGGAGGCCTGGAAGTGCGGCATCACCAAGTCGGCGAACATCTCCTGCGTCTTGATCGACTTCCAATGCTCGATCCCTCCGGCATTGACCGTGATCGCCACCTCGGTCAGACCCGGGCAGACCCCGATCGTCTCCTCGATGCGCTCGATCACATCAGCCGGAGTGCCCACCCAAACGATGTCTCCGGCGATCATCTCGTCGTAGGGAGTAGCTGCGAGCTGCTCCATGATCCCGGAGGTGTAGAAGCCATAGCCCGCCGCTTGCAGCGCCTCGTCCGAGGCCCGCTCCTCGAGCGGCGAGGCGTTGCCGACCAGGAAGTTGCGCATGCCTTGCTCGGCGTCGCGCTTGGCGACCTCGCGATCCTCGTCCATGTAACAGGCGTGGATCCAGACGATGTCGGGCTCGTTGCCGTTTTTGGCGCAGCTCTCCCGATAGATGTTCAGTTGCGCCTCGAGCGCTTTGTAGGGGAGCAGCGGCGGGACCGCCACCGCGTAGCCCTTCCGGCCGGCCATCTCGTAGGTGTAATCGCTCGTCCCGCCGACGAAGATCCGCATCTTTCGCTGGGGCGGCGGCGGGTGGATGTGCGAGTCATCGACGCTGTAGAAGCGACCCTGGTGCGAGAAGCGCTCCTGCTCGAGGGCCTTGAAGAACAGCTCGAGCGATTCGTCATAGAGCTCTCGGATGTCACTCAGCCGCACTCCGGCCTTTGGCGGTATCCAACCGTGGCCCCGTCCGACGCCGAACTCGTACCGACCATCGAGCAGGATTTCGGCCTCAGCGATCCGCGAGGCCAGCATCGTCGGGTTGTGGAACGGCAGGACGTGGAGCAACGTCCGGAAGTTGATCTGCTTCGTCCGCGGCGCCAGCTGAGCGAAGAACGCCAGCGGGTCGGGCGAGCTCGAGAACTTGGGGAAGAACAGGTGCTCGATGATCGAGTACGTCGAGTAGCCCCTCCGGTCGGCGTTGATGACCTGCTCGGTGACCTCCGCGTAGAGTCGTTCCGCCGACTTGCCTGGCCAGTGCTGCATTTCGGAGTAGATGCTGAACCTCATGTGCCTCCAATTCCTCACCAACTGGTGGCCGCGACTCTAGCTGTAGGTTCGATCAAATGTCAAACATCATCCGTGGCGTGAGGACGCCGCTTAGCAGGATCTAAACACCTCTTCCTGGCGGCCCGGCGTCGGCGGACGGATAAGCTTGCGGCGCCATGGACGTGCCGGTGGATGCACCCCAAGGACCGAAGGCGGGCTTCCGATGATGGACCCGACCGCGTGTCATCGCGGCATCTTCGAGATCGACGGACCCCTGCCCGGCTACGCGTTTCCCACGACCGTTTCCTATCGCCCCGTGTCCGAGCGACTGTGGACGGCGTCTGACGGCATCTACCGAAGCGTCTTTCTCGAGGGCGACGAAGGGGTGATCGCGTTCGACACGTTCTGGTCGCCCGCGGCCGCGGCGTCGTACCGCACGGCGATCGACCGAGTGCTGCCGCGGCGGGAGGTCCACACCGTGATCTACTCGCACGACCACCTCGACCACACAGGATTTGCCTATGACCTCGCTCCCGAGGCCTCGACCGTCCTCGCCCATGAGGACGCCGCGCGGGTGATCGCCGCGCGGGGGTCAGACGGTCAGCGTCCCGCCACCCAGACGTGGTCTGGGGAGCGTCGCACCTTCACCATCGACGGAGCCGAGTTCGAGCTGATCAATCCCGGGGCCACGCACGGGAGCGGCAACGTGGCCGCGTGGTTCCCGGATGCGGGGACGCTGTTCATGGTCGACACGGTGATTCCCGGCGTCGGCTACACGTTCGTCCCTGACTGGCACCTCGACAGCTATCTGACGAACATGCGCCGGCTCGAGGCGCTCGAGTGGGACACGTTCATTCCCGGTCATTTCTGGCCCGTCGATCGGAGCGGCTTCACCGAGAACCTCGCGTTCTACGAGCGAATCAGCGAGGCCGCGCGCCAGGCCCTGACGGAGGGGGTCGACCCGGATGACTACGGCGCGGTCGACGCGTGGTCGCGGGAGCGGCTGGGCCAGGAGCTCGGGCGGATGTTCCGCTTCGAGGAGTACATCGGGATGAACGTGATGCGCTTCATGGTCCACCACCTCACCGGAGGCTGGGGTCTCGAGGACGCCGGCGGAGCTCGAAGGGATCCGCTGTGAAGCCGGAGGAGGTCGCGGACGGGGTGTTCACGGTCGCCGTCGACGACCACCGGGCCATGTTCGTGAGCTCGCCTGAGGGCGTGATCGCGCTCAATAGCTTTGGGACCGACGACGCTGCGCGAGGGTATTTGGAGGCGATCGGGAGCGCAGCCGCCGGTCGGCCGATCGACGCGGTGATCACGACGATCGACCACCTCGATCACTCCGGAAAGACGGCGGTGCTGGCCACCGTCGCCGAGGTTCTCGCGCACGAGCTGTGTGCCCGGCTGATCGAGCATCGTGGGGCGCCTGACCAGGCCCGCGCCGAGAGCACCGTTGCCGGCGCCCGAGCGGATCGGCGGCTTGCGGGCGTCGATGTCCAATTGCTGTACCCGGGGCCCTCGCAGGGAACGGGCAACCTCGCGGTCTTCTTGCCCGCGCAGCGTGTGCTGTTCCTCGCGGGTCCGCGAGCCGATGCCCGCTACGGCCTGTTTGCCGACTTCCACCTGCGCCACGTCACGCGAATCTGGCGGGAGCTGGCGGAGACCGACGCGGACGTGGTCGTGCCGGCGCGTGGCCCGCTGATGCGACGAGATCAGCTGAGGCGCGCTGCCGATTACGTCGATGCCCTCAAGCGAGCCGTTCAGGAGGCGTTCGCCGAGGGTGTGCCGATCTGGGTGATTCAGGCGATGGAGCCGTTCGTGGCCGAGCGGCTGCGGGGGGAGTTCGGGGATCTCGACGGATTCGATGGGCACATCGGGATCGCGTCGATCCGCGCCGTCCACTACTACCTGATGGGCGGGTGGGGGATGGAGGACACGGCCGAGCCGGGCGCGCTACCCGGCGCGGCCGCTTGACTACATCTGCAGCTACGTGGAAAGGTGCGAGCGGACCCCCGCGGCGATCTCAACCGTGAATTCGGGGAAGGGCCCGAGTCGCTCGTCGACGAGCTCCACCAGCTGGCCGAGCCCGGTCTCGCCGGCGGCCAGCCCTTCTCGCACGACCGCCTCGACTGCGTCCACGTATCCGAGCGACCGCTCGCAGAAGGCCCGGGCCTCGGATCCGCTCATCGGCGGGTAGTGGGACGTCAGCACCAGTTGCGGTTCGAGGGCGCGGATGCGCCGGATCGTCGCGCGGTAGGCCTCCGCGTCGTAGTAGCGCGGCGGGATCAGCTTGTTGCCCGCGCGATCGTAGATCCCATCGGACAGGGCGGCGTCGATGATGATCGCCACCCGGGCGGAAGGGTCCCAGAGGCCGACGTGGCCGGGCGTGTGCCCTGGGAGGTGCAGCAGCCCGAGCCGCCGGCCGGGACCGAGCCGAATCGTCTCGCCGCCGCGCAGCCCGATGTCGATCGGGGAGTCGCCGCCGAGCTGGGCGAGCATGTCGTCAAGTTCGCTCTGATCGGGCTCCTGGAGACCGTACGGCGCGTGCCAGCGATAGTTCTCGGCCACCATCGCGGCGTTAGACTCGATCCACCGGCGGTCCAGCTCGTGGCAGGCGAACAGCGCGCTCGAGTATTGCTCGCGCAGCCGTCGGTTCCCGCCGCAGTGATCGAGGTCGGCGTGGCTGACGATCACCAGGTCGGGCCGGACTCCGGCGCGCTCGAGCGCCGGCACCAGCACCGCGTCGGGCGTCTGAGCCAGTCCGGTGTCGACGAGCACCGAACGCTCGGCGCCGACGAGGAGGTACTGGGCCATGAACCGTGAACCCAGGTCTGACTCGATCCGGTGAATCCCCGGCGCTACTTCGTCCATCGGGAGTCCTTGCTCGGATCCGGGCGCGACCCGCGGGTGATCGAGTACCCGCCGTCGACGCGCAGGACCTCGCCGTTGACTTGATCCGCCTGATCGCCAAGTAGCCACATGACCGCGGCGGCAAGGTCAGAGTCGCCGAGGAGCTGCCCAGTGGGCGTATCGACCGCCACAAGTTCCTCGTCGAGCACGGCGGGCAGGGTGTGCTCGCGCCAGCCCGCCGCGATGGCGTTCGCCCGGATGCCACGCGGGCCGTATTCGAGGGCGGCGATCCGCACGAGCGTCTGAAGCGCCACCGCTGCCGCTCCGTCCGCACCGCCACCTGGGAAAGGCTGCGCGCCGAGCGTCGTCGTGATCGCGACCCAGCGTCCGCGGGCGCCACGCCCGAGCACGTCTTGCAGCCACGCCTGAAGCGCCCAGAAAGGCTCCTCGACCCAGACGCGGAAGCGCCCGGTCCAATCATCCGCGCTGAACTCATCGAGGGAACGCAGCAGCGGGGGCGGTCCGCCGGTCACGAACTTGTCGGCCTCGCCCTCGCGGACGAGCTCGAGGCCACGCTCGCGCAGCGCCGCCTCGAGCGGCTCGTCGACTCCATGAAGCAGCGCTCGCACGCTAGTACTTCCCGATCACCGAGCCGCCGTCGACGCGAAGGAACGCGCCGGTCGTGTGGGCGGCGCCGTCCGAGGTGAAGTACGCCACGGCTTCGCCGATCTCGCGCGGCTCCGAGGGGCGGTGGCCGAGCGGAATTCCGGCGCGCGCGACGGCCCGAAGCGCCTCGGTGGCGAAATCGGGAGATCGGTCGTTGATGTTTGAATCGACCCATCCGGGGGCGACGTGGTTGACCGTGATGGCGTCGGCCGCCCACTCACGGGCCATCACACCGACCAGAAGGGCGACGGCGTGCTTGGTGGCGCCGTAGATCCCGAGCTTCGGGAAGGGCATCACCGCATTAACCGAGGAGGTGACGACGATCCGGCCGCCGGTGCACTGGCGGCGCATCTGAGCCGCCGCCGCGCGGCAGCCAAAAAAGCAGCCGTGCAGGTTGACGCCGACGATGCGGCGTAGCGCCTCGGGCGTCACCTCTGCCAGTTCCTGCCATTCGGCGACGCCGGCGTTGGCGCAAAAGATGTCCAGTCGTCCGAGGCGCCTCACGGTCTCGGAGACGAGCCGCTCGCACTCGTGCGGATCGGCGACGTCCGCACGGATGAAGAGCGATCGGCGGCCGAGTACTTCGATCTCCCCAACGCGCCTGGAGGCCTCGTCTTCGTGCGCGAGGTCGTTGACGGCCACATCGGCGCCGCGCTCGGCGAGCGCGAGCGCGATACCGCGCCCAATCGAGCGGTCCCGGGCAGCGCCGGTGACGAGCGCCACCCGCCCCTCGAGGCCCGTCCCCATCGTCAGATCACCACCCGCAGCTCACCTTCGGCGACTCGCACCTCGTAGGTCCGCAGGCGGATGTCATTGAACGCGACGCACTGGCCGGTCGGGATGTGGAACTCGAGCGAGTGCCAAGGGCATGTGACGACTTCCCCTTCCCAGATCCAGGCGAGCTGCCAATCGGTGTGCGGGCCGCAGTCGATCGTCCCCGAGACTCCGCCTTCGCACAGCGGCCCGCGCTGGTGCGGACAGAGGTTCGGAAGCGCATGGAAGGACCCGCGGATGTTGAACACCCCGAGTTCCCGGTTTGCGGCCCTTACGACGCGATGGTGTCCTTCCGGCAGATCCTCGACCCTGCCGATCACGTGCTCGCGCGCCACGCTAGTCGGGGACGTCGAGCCCGAAGAAGCGGGCCGCGTTCAGGCCCATGATCTTCCGTCGCGCTTCGGGGCCGAACGGGAGGCCGAAGACGTGCTGGGGATGGTCGAAGTCGTGATGTGGCCAATCGGAGGCGAACATCGCCTGGTTCTCGCCGTCGAACAGCTCGAACAGCGCGACGACATCGGAGCGGCGCTCCGGCTCCTCGATCGGCTGGGTTCCGTAGAAGAAGCGGCGCATGGTACGGCTTGGGGTTTCCTGGAGCAGCGGCACCTCGCGCCGGCGCTCGATGTACTCCTTGTCGAGTCGATTGGCGAGGAACGGGACCCACGCGGTGCCCGCCTCCATGAAGCCGATCTTCAGCTCCGGAAAACGGATCGGGACGCCCGTCTCGAGCATGCTGACGAGGTTCGCGATCATCGACAGCGGGTGGGCCAGCGCGTGCACGGCAAGCGAGGTGCGGAACTGCTCGAGCTGGAACGGGAACGCCGGGTACACCGCCTCGACGCTGTGGATCACGACCGGTAGTCCAGTCTCGGCGGCGGCCTCGTAAACCGGGTCATAAAGCTCGTGGCCGTACAGGATCTTGAGCCCCGACGCCGGGAGGTAGACGCAGACGAACTCCCGCCGCCCGGCGTACCGGCGGATGTCCTGGGCGCCCGCGATCGGGTTCTGGGGCGCGATGACGAGGGCGCCGCTGAGCGAGGGCTCCTCGGTCAGCCAGCGCTCGTACAGCCAGCGGTTGTACGCCAGCGCGAGCGTGGAGGCGAACGCGGGGTCGCGCACCATGGCGAGCGACAGCAGGTGGTCGGGGAACAGAACCGCATGGTTGACATGGAGCGCGTCGAGCCCGTCGCGCAGCTCCCGCGCCGAGGTGACGACCTGGCGTCGATTCGAACCACCGGGAAACGGGACGCGGTACTCGGCTCTGGGCGAGATCCCCGGGAGGTCGAGGTAGCGCTCCTCCACCTTCGCGATCTCTCGCAGCGCAACATCCCACGGCGGATCGGCGTAGTCGGCCAGCTCCCCCGGATCCTCGTGGACGTGCACGTCTGCGTCCACGACGAACAGGTCGGCCAGGGTCTCGCGCCGTCCGCCGCCGGTCTCGCGCGGGGAGACATCGGTCGCCATCCCGGCATATGCTAGGCCGATCTGATGGCGGCGTCCGACAGCACCGGTGTGGGAGTCATCCCGTGGTTTCATGTCCACTCGGGACACGCCTTCGAGGGCTTTGAGCTCGTCGAGCGGCCGAACAAGGTGCCAGTGCTGGTGGCCCGGTGCGAGTGCGGCGCGGTGCTCGACACGGCCGATGCGCGCTTCGCCCGGTGTCCGGTGTGTTTCGGGCGGGAGAGCGGGTGTCCTCGGTGCGGCGGGACCGGTCACGTGGTCGACCACGCCGCGCTCGAGTGGCGAGCGCGCTCACTGTGACCGGGCGCAGAGCCCGCGGACCGGGGCAGCTGCATCGGGCGCCTGCCGACCGAACGGTGGCGCGGTGAGAATCGCGGTTCCCGACCTGATCTCGAACTCGTACTTCCCTGCGGTCGCCGCGGTGGAGCTCGGCTGCCTGCGCGACGAGGGGATTGCCGCGAAGATCGAGTTGCTGTTCCCCGTCGACGCCGCCTACCGCGCGTGCGGCCGGGGAGATCGATGTTGTCGCTGGGTCGGCGCACTCGGCGCTCGCCGCGTTCCCGGAGTGGCGTGGGGTGAAGCTCCTGGCTGCGCAGGGCCAGGGGATGTACTGGTTTCTCGTCATGCGCGCCGACTTGCGGGCGGTGCGCAACGATGTTTCGGTCGTCGTCGGTAAGCGGATCGGCGCCGCCCCGTGGGTGGACGTGGGGCTCCGGCAGCTGCTGGTCGACGCCGGGGTCGACCTGCGTGAGGTCGACATCGCGCCGGTGCCGGGCGCGGCTGGAGCGGGTACGAACTTCGGCCTCACCGCGGCCCGCGCGTTGGCCGACGGGAAAATCGACGGGTTCTGGGCCAACGGCATGGGGGCCGAGGTGGCGGTGCGGTCCGGCGCAGGTACCGTGGTGCTCGACGTGCGCCGCGGCGACGGCCCCGAGGGGTGCTTTGACTACACGTTCGCGTCGCTCGCGGCCACCGACGCCTTCGTGGCCGCGGATGCGAGCCGGGCCCAAGCGATCGTACGCGGGCTCCGCCGGGCGCAGGAACTGCTCGGCGGGGACCCCGAGCGCGCCACTGCTGTCGGCGAGCGCGTCTTCCCCCCGGAGCAGGCGTCACTTATCGCCGTCCTCGTGCGTCGGGATGTGCCGTACTATGACGCCGAGATCCCGCGGCGGGCGATCAGTGGGGTGAACCGCTTCGCTCGGGAGCAGGGGCTTCTCGCGGGTGACCCGCCGTACGAGCAGATCGTGGCCATGGACGTCAACAGGAGCTAGCAGCCATGCCGGTCAACAAGGAGCACGACGAGTTTCACGAGCTCGATCTCGACACCGGCTGGGTGACCCCGGCCGGCTATCCCGAGGGGATCCAGCAGAAGATCCTGTCCGGCTCACTCGACGAGAAGGCCCGGCGAGGCACCCGGACGCGGTTGTTGCGGTTCGCCCCGGGGGTGTTCACCACCGCGCCCTTCGTCCACGACTATTGGGAGGAGGTCTACCTGGTCTCCGGCGACCTCACCGTCGGCAACGATGGCGAGGGTAACGGCGGGGAGTCGTTTGCCCCCCACACGTACGCCTGCCGGCCGCCGGGCGCGGCGCACGGACCCTTCAAGTCCGACGGCGGCTGCCTGCTGCTCGAGATCCACTATTTCGATCCCGTTTGATGCCGACGCTCGCCCAGCTTGCCGCTGGCCTGGCGGAGGGGCGAACCACGTCGGAGGAGCTGGTGGAGGAATGCCTGACGCGGATCGGCGATCCAAACGGCGAGGGCGAGCGGACCTACCTCGAGGTCGATGCAGACGGAGCGCGCGCCACCGCCCGGGCCATGGACGCGCTGCGGCGGGCCAGCGCAGAGCCGTCGGCGTATGCCGGGATACCGGTGTCGGTCAAGGACCTGTTCGACTTGCGCGGTCAGGTCACGCGCGCACGCTCGCGAGTGCTCGACGGCCGCCCGGCGCGGCTCGACGCGACCGCCGTTGCGCGCTGGCGGCGGGCGGGACTCGTATTGATCGGCCGGACCAACATGACCGAGTTCGCATTCAGCGGCCTGGGCATCAACCCGCACTACGGAACGCCCGCGAACCCCTGGGATCGCGCGCGCCGTCGGATCCCCGGGGGCTCGTCGTCCGGAGCGGCGGTATCCGTGGCCGATGGAATGGCGCACGGCGCGCTGGGCACCGATACCGGCGGGTCGTGCCGGATCCCGGCGGCGCTCTGCGGCCTGGTCGGATTCAAGCCGAGTCAGGAACGCGTGCCCCGCGACGGCGTAGTCCCGCTGTCGAGCACCCTCGATGCGGTGGGGGTTCTAGGGCGAACCGTCGCCTGCTGCGCGGTGCTCTACGCACTGCTGTGCGAGGATCAGCTTCGGGAGCTGGCCCCAGCTGCCCGGCCGCCGCGGCTGGCGGTGCCGCGCAACTATCTCTTCGTCGATGTGGAGCCGGCGGTGGCCGAGGCGTTCGAGCGTGCGATCGAGCGGTTGCGGGACGGCGGGGCGGAGTTGATTGACGCCGAACTGCCCGAACTCGACGACGTACCCGAGATGAATGCCGGTGGCGGGTTCGCCGCCGCCGAGAGCTTCGCCTGGCATCACGACTTGATTGCGGCACGCGCAGCCGACTACGACCCCCGCGTGCTGGTCCGTATCCGCCGCGGCAAACGACAGACCGCGCGCGACCTGCTCGTCCTGCGGGAACGGCGGGAGGCCATGATCGAGAGCGTGAGGCGAAGCCTCGAGGGCTTCGACGCGATGGTCTGCCCTACGGTGCCGCTTCTCGCTCCGCCGCTCTCCGCGCTCGAGGACGACGAGGAGTACGCGCGAACCAACCTCCTCATGCTGCGCAACCCGACGGTGGTCAACCTCCTCGACGGCTGCGCGGCTTCGGTGCCGGTGCACGAGCATGGCGAGCCCCCGGTCGGGCTCATGGTCGCCGGCTTCGCGGGCGAGGACGTCGCCATCCTCCAGATCGCGGACTGGATCGAGGAGCGCACATGGCGGATCTGACGCTCGAGCTCGGCGGCCGACCGGCCACGGTGGCGATCGAGACCGCGGTCGTGGCCGGGTGGACGGGTCGCGACCGTGCCGCGGTCGAGCAGCATATCGCCGAGCTCGAGGCGCTCGGTGTCGCCCGGCCGTCGAGCGCCCCGCTCTTCTACCGCGTGTCGGCCTCGCGCTTGACAACCGCGTCCGAGATCGAGACGACCGCGAGCTCCAGCGGCGAGGTCGAGGCCGTGCTGCTGCGCCACGGAGGCCGGTGTGGGTCGGGGTCGGCTCCGACCACACCGATCGTGAGCTGGAGACCTTCAGCGTGGCCGTCTCCAAACAGTTGTGCGACAAACCGATCGCGGCCGAGCTGTGGGGTTACGAAGACGTGGCCGATCACTGGGATCGGCTTACGCTCCGCTCGTGGATCAACGACGGCGTCCTCTACCAGGAGGAGACGCTCGACGGTCTGATCCCTCACGGGGAGCTGTTGGCCCACATGAAGCCGCCCCTCACCGACGGGACGCTGATGTTCTGCGGGACCTTCGGCGCACACGGGGGCATCCGGCCGGTCAGGGTCTTTCGTTATGAGCTCGAGGATCCCGTGCGCGGACGAACGATCGCCGGCCGCTACTCGATGCGGACCCTGCCAATGATCAGCTGAGGAACCTAAGTGGAGCCGCTAAGCAAGGCTGACGGTCCCGGGTCTCCCTGCCGCGAGTCCGGCGAGCGTCTGGGGTGCTACGAGCGCGAGCAGCACGATCAGCGCGACGCTCCATGAGCCGGTGAGGTCGTGCAGCGCGCCGATGATGAGGGGGGCCGCCGCCGCGATCAGATAACCGATGGTTTGCACCATGGTCGACAAGCGCGAGGTGTTCGTCACGCTACCCGCTCGCAACACGATCAGCGTCAGCGCCAGCGGGAAGCACGCGTTCTGTCCGACTCCGATCAGCACCGCCCATAGATAGGGGACGGCCATGGGTGCGATGAGCACTCCCAGCCAGCCGAGCGCGATACACGCGCTGAACCCCGCCGCAAGCGCGCGCTGATCACGGACGCGTACCGCCAACGCCGGCACCGTAAGCGCGGCGGGCACGCCGACCAATATCGTCACGCTCAGCAGCAGCCCGGCCCGCGCCTCGCTCGCGCCGTGGCTCTGAAAGATGCTCGGCAGCCAAGCGAGCGTCGCGTAGAAGCCGGCGGATTGAAGGGCGAAGAAGAGCGTGACCGCCCAGGCGACGCGGTCCCCTAATAGCGGTCGGACACCGCCGAGCCGCCAACCCTGAGCCGCCAAGGCTCTCCGACCGAGGCGCACTTCAGGCACCCAAGCGAGCAGTGCGATGGCCGCCGGCACCGCCCAGATCGCGAGCGCCGGGCGCCACCCTCCGCCCAATGCGTTCGCGAGCGGCACGGATACGCCAGCCGACAGGGCAGCGAAGCCAATCAGCGCCGAGCTGTAGAGCCCGGTGACGACCCCGGCCCGCTCGGGAAAGTCACGCCTGACGAGCACCGGCAGCAGAACGTTGGCCACCGCGATCGCGGCTCCGGCCACGATGGTGCCTGCGAACAGAAAAGCGAGCCCCGGGACAAGGCGGACGACCAGGCCGAGGCCGAGCGCGGCCAGCGCGCAGGCAACCGTGGCCCGCGGGCCAAGGCGCCGCGCCAGCACCGGTGCGAGCGGAGCGAGCGCGCCGAAGCACAAGACCGGCAGCGTCACGAGCAGGCCCGCGCCCGCGGCCGAGAGACCGGTGTCATCCCGAATGCGGTGGATCAGCGGACCGACCGCCGCGGCGGCCGGGCGGAGATTTATCGCCACCAGGATTAGCGCCGCGATCAGGAACGCCGACGAGCGCGCCCAGCGCACCGAAGCTCGACTCACGGCCCGATTATCCACGGCGGTCGTGTGCGGCCGGGCCGACCCGTGTGGGATTCTGCCGTGCCCGGATTGTGGGTGTATTTTATGGAGGCAGTTCACCGAGTTCGCGGGCTGGGAAAGCGGGCTTCGCGCGTGCCCGAAGATCAAGTTCGTTAGGTTCGACTCGTACGTGGGCTCCGGCAGACCGGCCTCGGGCTCAGAGAGCCGCACATCCGAGCCAGGCGCGATTGACGCGACAGAAGCTAACGAGCACCGTAAAGGAGAACATGGACCTGCCCTCCAAGTGCCACCGCCAAGCGGCGCATTGCTGCTGAACCGCACCGTGGACGTCGAGCGCGCGATCAGGACGCGGCGAACCCACAAGGCCTTCGCGGCGGAGCCTGTCCCGCGGTCACTGCTGGAGGAGCTCCTCGAGCTGGCCCGATGGGCGCCCAACCACCATCTCACCAATCCGTGGCGTTTTCGCGTGCTTGGCCCAAACTCGCTCGAGCGGCTGATGCGTGCCGACGAGCCGAAGGCGGCGGCTAAGCTGGCGCGCGCGCCGACGCTGATCGCGGTGAGCGCTATACGCTCGAGCGACCCGATCGCGGACCAGGAGGACTTGTGCGCGACCGCGTGTGCGGCCTACGCCGTGCTGCTCGCTGCGCACTCGAGGGGCCTGGCCGGCTACTGGCGGACGCCGGCGGTGCTGCGCACCGCCGAGGGCAGGGCCGCCCTGGGCATTCCGCCGGGTGAGCGATTCGTCGCCCTGATCCACCTTGGCTGGCCCCGGGAAGAAAAGCGGCCGCCGGAGCGGGCGCCGACGTGCCAGGTGGTCGATTACCTCGACTGACCCCGCTGCCCGCCCGGCATGTCTCGCTCCATGAGCTTGACGCGTGCCCTACAACACGACGATCCCGAACTACGACCCCGAAGCGAGGAGAAACCGTTGACCAGTACGCGTGAGACGATCAACCCGGGCGAGCTGCACCCGGCGCCGGGATTCAGCCACATCACGTTGGCCAAGGGCGCCAGGCTGATCTTCATCGCCGGCCAGGTGGCCCTGGCCCCAGATTTTTCGATCATCGGCGGCGACGACCTCGGGGCCCAGACCGAGGCCGCAATGCGCAACCTCGAGGTTGCTCTAAGAGCGGTCGGAGCGACCTTTGATGATGTCGTCCGCAGGACGATTTACACGACTCAGCCGACCGAGTTCGAGACGATCACGGCAGCCATCGAGCGGGTTCAGCAATCGACCGAGCATCCGTCCCAGACCATCGTGGGGGTTACCGGGCTCGCTCTGCCCGGACTCCTGATCGAGGTTGAGGCGACCGTCTCCCTGGCATGAGCCGATGCCCGCGATCGCCCCTCGCATAGGATTTCAGCGATCGCGGCGCCGAGGCAGTCGCGAGCCGCAGCCACGAGGAAGGAGCACACATGGACACCGCGTTGCAGGCGGATGCTGCCGCTTCGCCGGCAGCGCCGCCGCGCCCCGCCCCCGTCCGCCGGTACACGGTCGATATCGACATCGGAGGCACGCTCACCGACGGCCTTTACTCCGATGGGCAAATCGTCACGCCCGTCAAGGTCGAGACGACGCCGCACGACTTCACCGTGTGCTTCTTCGAGAACCTCAAGGAGGGTGCGCGGCGCCTCGGGTATGACGATCTGAAGAACTTCCTGGCCGAGGTTGCGGTGATCCGGTGGTCGGCCACGATCGCCACCAACATCATCGCCGAGCGGAAGGGCCCGCGGATCGGACTGCTGGTGAGCGCGGGCACCGGCGAGGAGCTATATGGCGACGCTCCCAGCGCGGCGGTCGGCGAGGTGATCTCGCCTGAGAACATCATCGCCCTGCCAAGCGACCCGTCCGACGCCGCGATGCTCGCGGCGATCCGCGATCTCCTCGCGAAAGGGGTTCGTAGGATCGCGGTCAGCTTGGAGGGCGCCTTCGAGGACAACGCGACGGAGATCGCGATAAAGAACCTCGTCGACGAGAACTTTCCCGATCATTACCTCGGTGCGGTGCCGCTGATGCTCGGCAGCGAGATCTGCCGTCACCCTCACGATCAGACTCGCACCCACATGGCGCTGGTCAACTCATACGTGCACACCCCTCTGGCGGTGGCGCTGTTCGCGGCTGAGGACCGGTTGCTGGGCGAATTTGGATATCGCCGGCCGCTGTACATCGCCCACGTGAACGGCGGCGTCGCGCGAGTAGCCAAGACGACGGCCGTCGACACGGCGGAGTCGAGCCCGTACTTCGGCCTCAATGGATGCGCGTGGTTCGCGCGCCTGTACGGCGAGGACAAGGTGCTGGCGCTCGATGTCGGCGGAACGACGAGCAAGCTGGGAGTGGTCCTAGACGGCGAGCCGGTGGCGCGGGAGCACGGCGATCTGCTCGGCGTCCCGCTCAAGACCCCGTGGACGCTGATGCGCTCAGAAGCGGTGGGCGGCGGCTCGATCGCGGAGGGAGTCGATGACGCGGTGAAGCTCGGTCCGGAAAGCCAGGGCGCCTTCCCCGGCCCGGCCTGCTATGACCTCGGCGGTGGCGAGGCCACGCTCACGGACGCGTTCGTGGTCGGCGGCGCGATGAACCCGAAGCGGTTCTTGGGCGGCCGCCGCGAGCTCCGGGTCGATCTGGCGCAGGACGCGATCCGGCGCGAGGTCGCGGAGCCGCTGGGCATCGAAGTCGAGGACGCGGCGGCCAGGATCGTCGAACGTGGGGTGCAGATCGTGGCGGAGGCGGCGGCGGAGATGCTTGCGGAAGTCGGTCTGCGCCCGGACGGGTTCAAGCTGTTCTGCTTCGGCGGCAACGGGGCCAACTTCGCCGTCGCGCTGGCGGAGCGGCTCGGCCTTGACCAGGCGTATGCATTCTCGCTCGGCCCGGTGTTGAGCGCGTTCGGATCCTCGGTGGCCGAGATCTGTCACCTGCACGAGGAGTGGCCGTTCCTCGACCTTTCGACCGGCGGCGCGGACGAGACCGTGGCGGAAATCCTCACCACCGGGCTCAACGAGGTCAGGCGCGATCTGGAGGGCGAGCGGCTGCCAGTCGCAGACGCGCGGTTCGAATGTGACTTGACGGTGGTTCGCGACGGCCGCAGGGAGCGCCACGGGTTGCCGAGCGACCCGGAGGCCGTGCGTCGCGTCGTCGCCTCGCTCAGGCCCGCGGGAGGAATCGTCGATCGAGTATGCGTTCGGGGTCTCTCTCCGGTGCCGCGCTTCGAGCCCACGCCGGAGCCGGTGAAGGCGCATCTCGCCGAGCCGGCGGCCACTCGTGCCGCCGCCGGCCGCGAGGTGAAGGTGCTCATCTGGGAGTCGCTGGCGCCGGGCGCGCACGCGACCGGTCCGGCGGTACTGGAATCAGAAACCAACAGCTGCGCGATCCCCGCCGGGTGGTCTGTGCAGATCGATGGCTTTGGCAACGCGCTCCTGCGGCGTGCCGGCGAGGAGGGTTGAGGGCGATGGCACACATCAGGGTCACGGAGTACCTGGACCTCGAGCTCGAGTCCGAGCGCTGGCGGTGTCACGTGTGTGGATACGATCTCGGGCCCGCGCGTGAGAACTACAAGCATGCGTGTCAAGTCAACCAGCGCGACCCGAGAGAGATCCATCAGCCGGTGATCGAGGGCGAATACACGTTTGCGCCCGATCCGGACTGGGTGCGGATCGTGGAGTTTCACTGCCCGGGCTGCTTCACACAGATCGAGACGGAATACCTGCCTCCGGGGCACCCGGTAACCCACGACATCGAGATCGACCTCGACCGGCTCCGCCAGCGGCTGGCCGACGGAGAGCTGGAGGTCCGCGACGAGCGACTGTCCGTGACGGAGGTCGAACGATGAGCACCGCGCTCCGGTCGCGCAACACGATCGACGTCGACGTGGGCGGGACGTTCACCGACATGGTGATGACGCTCGACGGGACGACCAGCCACCGCAAGGTGCAGACGACGCCGTATGACCTGTCAGTGGGTTTCATGCAGGTCGTGGAGGAGGCCGCGGCGGACGCCGGCCTGACACTCGATGAGCTGGTCTCCCATATCGATACCGTCCGCTATTCGACGACGGTGGCGATGAACCGTCTACTCGAGCGCACCGGGCCGCGGGTCGTCCTGATCACGACGGAGGGACACGAAGACGCCACGCTGATCGGCAAGGGGGCCCAGTGGATCGACGGCACGCGGCTGGACGAGCGGCGAGCGCTTCCCCACCAGCACAAGCCTGTGCCGATCGTTCCGCGCGAGTTGATCGTCGGTGTCAAGGAGCGGGTCGACGCCACCGGCGCGGTGCTCAGGCCGCTGAACGAGGACGATGTGCGGGAGAAGGTGCGAACACTGGTCGATCGAGGGGCCCGCGCGTTCGTGGTCTCGCTCCTGTGGGCGTTTGTCAATCCGATGCACGAGCGGCGCGTCAAGCAGATCATCCGGGAGGAGTACCGCGACTACCACGTGGGTTACGTGCCCGTGATTCTCTCGAGCGAGGTGGTCTCGCGCCTCGGTGAGTACGGGCGCACCAATACGGCGATCCTCGACGCCTACCTGCAGCGCTCGATGCAGATCGAACTGAGCGGAACGTGGGACAAGCTGCGCGAGCACGGTTACCGCGGGCCGTTCTTAATGATCCACAACACCGGCGGCTGCGCGGATCTGTTTAAGACCACCGCCAGCCGCACTTACAACGGGGGCCCCATCGCTGGGCTGATCGGGGCACGCAACATATCCGAGCTCCTCGGCGCGCCGAACGTGGTGACCGCCGACGTCGGCGGCACGTCGTTTGACATCGGCCTGGTGGTCGGTGACTCGGTGCGCAACTACGAGTTCAACCCGATCATCGATCACTGGATGGTCTCGACCACGATGCTGCAATCGCTATCGATCGGCGCCGGCGGCGGGTCGATCGCCTGGCTGAACCCGATGCTCGGCAATCGCCTCGAGGTCGGTCCGCAGAGCGCGGGGTCCTACCCGGGGCCCGTCGCCTACGGGTTGGGCGGTACCGAGCCGACCGTTACCGACGCCAACCTGGTGCTCGGATACCTGAGTCCGGACGCGTTCTTCGGCGGTCGGATGCATCTGGATCGGGACGCCGCGGAGCGGGCGATCAAGGAGAAGATCGCCGATCCGATGAGCATCGACGCGGTGCAGGCAGCGGCGCTCGTCCGACGGATCATCGATGACAAGATGGCGTCGGCGATCCGCAAGGAGGTGATGCTTCGCGGCTACCGGCCGTCGGAGTTCACGGTGTTCGCGTTCGGAGGCGGCGGTCCAACCCACATGGCGGGCTACATGGGCGAGATACCGCGGGCGGTGATGTTTCCGTTCTCGCCGGTGTTCTGCGCCTATGGCTCATCGATCATGGACGTCGTCCACCTCTACGAGCGCTCGCACCGGATGGTCCTGCTGGAGCCGATGACCGGCGCGCCGACGAGCGAATACGAGCAGTTCAATTCGGTTGTGCGCGACCTGATGTCGGAGGCGCGCCGCGAGGTGGAGTCCGAGGGGCTGAGCTGGGAGGATGCCGGCGTCAGCCTCGAGATCGACGCGCTGTACGGGGGCCAAATCCACTCCAAGCGGGCGTCGAGTCCGCTGCTGTTCGTGCAGTCCGACGACGACGTCCGCCGGGTCTACGAGCGCTTCGAACAGGAGTTCAGCGAGGCCTTCAGCCCGCTGGCGGTGAACGTTCCCGGCGGCGTGTACATCGACACGTTCGTTTTGCGCGTCGCGATCCCGGGCCGCAAAGCGACGCTGCCCGCGCGACAGCTCGGCGGCGAGGACGCTTCGGCTGCTCGGGCGGCAAGCCGGCAGGCGTATTGGCCGGAGCTCGGCGGGTGGACCGAGACCTCCGTCTATGAGTTCGACCGGCTCGCGCCGGGCAATCGGGTGCGCGGCCCGGCGATCATTCAGGCGCCACTGACCACCGCGGTGATCCCACCGGGCATGGAGTTCACGATCGACGGGCACGGGCTCGGGATCCTCGAAGCGGCCGAGAACGCGACCGGCGCGGAGCGGCTCGCGCCCGCGGCGAGCACCGAGTAGAGGAGGAGGACGAGCATGCCAATCCCGACGGCGGACGAGAAGCTCGAGCTGATCCGGCTCGCGGATCCGACGGATAACGAGCTACGGGCGCTCCAGACGCTGAAGCCGGGTGACTATGAGGTCGGCTTCCAGCGCACCAACGACATCCTCGACGAGGGGTTGGAGGTCTTCCAGCGAGGGTCGCGCAGCTCGATGGGCATCGCGGGCGACGTGATGATCGCGCTCTTCTCCGCTAGCGGTGATCTGGTCAACGCCGCCGCGGGCACGTACCTGCACGCGATCATCCAGCCGATCATCATCAAGTACATCCTCGAGCACTACACCGAGAACCCGGGGATCAAGGACGGCGACATCTGGTTTGCCAACGACGCGCTCTACGGCGGCATCCACAACCCCGACCAGGTGATCGTGCTGCCGATCTTCCACCGGGGAGAGCTCATCGGTTGGGCGGGGGCCGCCAACCACACCACGGAGACCGGCGCGGTGGAGCCGGGGGGCATGCCGGTCTCCGCCACCGGACGGTTTCACGAGGGCCTGAACCTCCCGCCGGTGAAGATCGGGGAGAACCACAAGCTGCGCGCGGACTGGGTGGAGGTCTTCAACGCGTTCGGCATCCGCGCCCCGCAGATGATCACCACCGACCTCAAGGCGCGGGCGACCGCGGCCGATCGGGTGCGGACGCGAGTGCTCGAGGTCGTGGACAGCGAGGGCGTGGACTTCTTCATAGGCGTGATGCGTCGGATGCTCCAGGTGGGCGAGGAAGGTGCGCGCAAGCGGATCGCCTCGTGGCTGGACGGCAAGTACCGGTGTGTGAACTTCGCCGACGCGCTGGGGACCGAGCACGGACTGGTCCGCACCGCCAGCCTGACGCTGATCAAGGAGGGCGATGAGGTGACCCTCGACTTCACCGGCACCTCGCCGGAGAACCCCTCCCCCTACCAGGCACATGTCCAGGCCGTGGTCGGTCACATCGCGAACTACATCTACAGCTACGTGTTCTACGACCTGCCGATCTCGAGCGCCACTTTTGCGCCGTTTCGGTTCGTGATCCCGAAGGGAACGATTCTGAATCCGGACGACAAGGCCGCCACGAGCTGCTCGGTGATGGTGTGCACGGGCGCGATGAGCGCGTGTGCGAACGTGTTCGCGAAGATGATGTTCGCCAGCCACGAGCACGACCGGGTGGCGGCGTCGGCGAGCAACGCCGGCAACGCGATCGTCATCGCGGGGCAGACGCAGTGGGGCCTCCCGTTTGCCGACATGGTCGCCTACTCGATCAACACCGAGGGCATGGGCGGCCGGCCCGACAGCGCCGGGATGAACGCGTTTGGCTTTCCGTGGTGCCCGTTCGGTCGCGCGCCCGACGTCGAGCTGATGGAGAACGAGTTCCCGCTGCTGGTCCCGTTCTCGCAGCACTGGAAGGACAGCTGCGGCGCCGGCAAGCACCGAGGCGGTGTCGGCACCGTGCAGCTGTGGGTGGCCCACCAGGCCCCGCAGGTGCTGTTGATGGCGATCGCCGACAACTCCAAGCTGCAGACGCCACAGCCGCTGTTCGGCGGCTACGCCCCCTGCACGGTCCCCGGCATCGCGATCCGCGCACCGAAGCTGATCGAGCGCCTGAAGGCCGGTGACGACCTCGATCTCGACCTCGGCGCGCTGCTGCGCGAGGGCGTGCTCGACGGCCAGACCGAGATCGAGTTCATGGGACGCTCGATCCGGCCCTACGCCGAGGGCGACATCATGACCTTTGCCTTCTCGGCGGGCGGCGCCGGCTACGGCGATCCGCTCGAGGCCGACCCCGAGCTGGTGGCCCGCGACTTCCGCGAGGGGCTCATCTCCGCGTGGTCGATGCGCGAGATCTATCGCGTGGCCTACGACGAGCGCGAGGAGCAGGTGCTGTCGGTCGAGACCGAGGAGCTTCGCCGGGCCGAGCGCACGGCGCGCCGCCGGCGGGACCGGCCGTGGGAAGCGTTCGCTGGCGAGTGGGAGCAGATGTCGCCTCCGGCCGAGTTGCTGACGTGGTTCGGATCCTGGCCGGACGGGATCGCGAGCGTGCCGCTCATGCGGATGTGAGAGGTGGCGGGGGCTCCACCGGCGCTCCGGGCCGCGATCGACGGGCGTCCGGTCGACCGGCCGCTGCTGGCGCCGCTGCTCGCGGCGCTCGCGGCCGAGGTCGAGGAGCTGGACGTCCGCGCGTTCCTCGCCGACCCCGGGAAGCGGGCCCGAATCCTGGCGGACCTGGCGCGCTCGATGCACATCGACGTGCTGGTGCTCGACTCCGGTAGCGGATGGGATGCGCAGGCAAACGGGCTCGTGACCGACTGGGCCGCTGGATATCCGCCCGCGGTGCGCGCCGGCTCCGCTGCCGAGGTTCGCTTCGATGGTTCGAGGGGCGGAGCCCCGGGGATAGTCGACCTGTTGCGGCGAGCCGCTGCGGTGGTGCCGGAGACCACATCGCTCGGTGTGACCCTCACGGGCCCGGCCGCTCTCGCGGCGGCCGCCGGCGGGCGCTTGACACTCATCGAAGCGGTACAGCAGGTGCTCGCCGCGGCGCGCCTGGTGGCCGAGGCTGGGGCCGGCGTGGTGATCGTGCGCGAGGACGGAAGCGCTCAGGTTGACGCCGACGGGTACGCGGCGGCGACCGCGTCGCTTTGGGGCTCGCTTCGCTTCTTCCGCTCCGCCGGCGTGCTGCACGTGCACGGTGGCGCGGACGGCTGGGCCGCTGTCCTCACTCGTCCTGGCCCGTTCCTCCCCGTATTCAATCCGGGCGCGTCCCCGGCAGTCGCCGACGCGATCAAGGGGACGAGTCGCTCCTTCGGCCTCGCCGTATCGGCGACCGCCACCACGCCCTTGGCCGACCTCATGGCCAGCAGACGCTGCGCCCTGCTGACCCACGACCTCGATCTGCTCGGACGCGTTCGCATTCGCGAGGC
>CAWEFU010000015.1:0-48126 GCA_963808325.1 uncultured Solirubrobacterales bacterium | reverse complement strand
CTCGCTTTCCGTTGGCGGGGAGGCGGCGGCCCGGGCGGCGGGCAAGGTAGCCGTCAAGGCAAAGGAGATCGTCGCCCATCAGCTCGAGGCCGATGCGGAAGACGTCGAATTGCACGACGGCCGCTTCGCGGTGCGGGGATCCCCGGACAAGGGCATGACGCTCGCCGAGGTTGCGGGCGCCGCGTACGTGCCAGAGAACCTGCCCGAGGGTATGGAACCCGGGCTCGACGAGCAGTCGTTCTACGACCCGGAGAACTTCGTGTTCCCGTTCGGCGCTCATGCCTGCGTGGTGGACGTCGACGCGGAGACGGGCAAGATCAACGTCGTCCGCTACGTCGCGGTCGACGATTGCGGGCCTGCGATCAACCCCATGCTGATCGACGGCCAGGTGCATGGCGGGGTCGTCCACGGAATCGGCCAGGCCCTGTATGAGCGGATCCACTACGACCAGGACGGTCAGCTCGTAACGGGCTCGTTCGTGGATTACGCGTTGCCGACGGCCGCCGAGCTGCCGAGCTTCGAGACCGACCGCACCGAGACCCCGTCGCCGGTCAACTCGCTACGCGTCAAGGGCGTGGGCGAGGCGGGAACGATCGCGGCCAGCCCGACGGTCACGAACGCCGTGATCGATGCGCTGCGGCCGCTGGGAGTCACGTTCATCAACATGCCGCTCACCCCGATGCGCGTGTGGGAGGCGATCCAGGAAGCCAAGGGAGGTGTGCCGGCATGATCCCCGCCGAATTCGATTACACGGCTCCGGAGTCGCTGGAGGAGGCGATCAAGGCGCTCGCCGACGGCGGAGAGGACGCCAAGCTGCTCGCCGGCGGGCACTCGCTGCTTCCGCTGATGAAGCTGCGGCTCGCCGCCCCCTCGTTGCTCGTGGATCTGCGCAAGGTGCCCGGACTACATGGCATCGAGCGCGAGGACGGCAGCTGGCGGATCGGCGCGATGACGCCGCACACCGAGCTCGAGCACACGCCTGCGCTCGGGATCTTCGCCAAGACCGCCGGCACGATCGCCGACCCCCAGGTGCGAAACCGCGGGACGATCGGAGGCTCCCTCGCTCACGGCGATCCGGCCTCCGACTTGCCGGCGGTGCTGCTCGCGGCCGAAGGCAGCGTCACCGTGCAGGGCCCGGGCGGACAGCGCGCGATCAGCGCCGGGGAGCTGTTCCGCGACTACATGGAGACCGCGATCGAGCCCACCGAGGTGCTCACCGAGGTGCGGATCCCGTCGCTCGACGGCTGGGGCTTCGGCTATGAGAAGTTCAACCGTCGCAGCGAGGACTGGGCCATGGTCGCGGTCAGCGCGCTCGTCAAGCAGACCGGTGACATCTGTGAGGACGTGCGGGTCGGCCTGACCAATATGGGGTCGGTGCCCCTGCGCGCCGGCGCGGTGGAGGAGGCCCTGCGCGGCAAGCCCTTGTCGGCCGAGAGCATCGCCAGCGCCGCCGAGCAGGCCGCCGAGGGGACCGATCCGCCGGCCGACCTCAACGCCAGCGCCGACTACAAGCGGCACCTGGCGAGGGTGCTCTGCCGGCGCGCACTACGACAGGCAGCGGGGCTGACATAGTCTGAGCGTGAGCTTCGCGGACATAGGGTCGGTCGAGGCGGCGGGCGCCAAGCTCGCGTCCGAGCACTACCTGGCCGACCGGCCACTGGCGCTGGCGGTGCACCTGGCGGTCGCCCTCGAACAGCCGTTGCTGCTCGAGGGCGAGGCCGGCGTGGGCAAAACCGAGGTCGCTCGCGCGCTCGCCGGCGCCACCGGCGCGCGGCTCATCCGCCTGCAGTGTCACGAGGGCATCGACCTGCACCACGCCGTCTACGACTGGGACTATCCCCGCCAGCTGCTGGCGCTGCGAGCGGCCGAGGCGGGGATCGACGAGGGCGAGCTGTTCTCGCGGCGCTTTTTGTTGCGCCGGCCGTTGCTCGACGCGCTCGAGCACGAGGGTCCGGTCGTCCTGCTGATCGACGAGATCGACCGGGCCGATGACGAGTTCGAGGCGTTCCTGCTCGAGTTCCTGAGCGATTTCGCGGTGACGATCCCCGAGCTGGGAACCGTCTCCGCGCGCCGGCGGCCGGTGGTCGTGCTCACCTCGAACCGCACGCGGGAGCTCCACGACGCGCTCAAGCGCCGCTGCCTCTACCACTGGATCGACTACCCGAGCCCCCAGCGCGAGCGGGAGATCGTGCACGCCCGGATACCGGGCGTCCCGGAGGCGATCGCGGTCCGGGTCGTCGCCGCGGTGAGCCGGCTGCGCCAACAGGGCGATCTGTACAAGATGCCGGGCGTGGGGGAGACGCTCGTGTGGGCGCAGGCGCTGTTGGCGCTGGGCGACAGCGGCGACCTCGACGAGACCCTCGGAGCGGCGCTGAAGGTCCACGAGGACCTGGTTCGGGTGCGAGAGCGGAAGGTGCTCGAGGGTGTCTGAGCGGGGCAACACCGCCGCTGCCGAGCTCGGCGCCGCGGCTGCCGAGCTCGGCGACGCTGTCGTCGATCGCCTCGCCGCGCTGACGGCGTCGCTGCGGGCGCAGGGGTCGCGCGTGGGCGTTGGCGAGTTGCTCAACGCGCACCGGGCGCTCGCCGCGGTGGACTGTGCCTCGCGAGAGGACGCGCGGCTGGCGTTGAGGGCGGTGCTGTGCTCCGACCACGCGGACCTCGAGCGCTTCGACCGCGCGTTCGTGGCGGTGTTCGGCGAGGGCGTCATCGTGCCTGGCGAGGATCCATTCGCCGCGCTGGGCGGGATCGAGCGCGAGGCGCTGCCTCACGCCGGGATTCCGGGCTCGGGGCAGCGCACCGAGGTGCCCGAGGATCCGGTCGGGGTGCCGGCCGCCTGGAGCGACGTCGAGTTGCTTCACCACAAGGACTTCGCGCAGTACACCGACGCCGAGATGGCGCTCGCGCGCGAGCTGATCGCGCGGCTGGCGCGCCGGGGGCCGACCCGGTTCTCCCGCCGGACGCGACCGGTGAGGCGGCGCAGCCACACGCCCGACGTCCGCCGCCTCCTGCGCGCTTCGATGCGGACGGGCGGGGAGCCCATCGACCGCCACTGGCGGGGTCCGAGCCGGCGCCCGCGCCCCCTGGTGCTCGTCTGCGACGTGTCGGGGTCGATGACCCCGTACAGCCGCATGCTGCTCCAGTACGTCCACGCCTCGGTCGCCGCCCGCCGGCGCGTCGAGGCGTTCGCGTTCGGGACCCGCTTGACGCGGATCACCAACGAGCTGTCGGGCCGCGATCACGATCGGGCGCTCGAGCGGGCGGCAACGGCGGTCACCGACTTCGCCGGAGGCACCCGGATCGGGGCGGCACTCGCCGAGCTCAATCGTGTTCATGGGCGGCGCCTCGGCCGTGGCGCGGTGATCGTGATCCTGTCCGATGGGTGGGACCGGGGAGACCCGGAGGTGCTCGAAGCCGAGATGGCGCGCCTGCGGCGGAGTGCCCACCGTCTGGTGTGGCTCAACCCGCTCGCCGCCCACCCGGAGTTCGAGCCGCTGACGCGCGGGATGCGCGCCGCAGTACCACACACCGATGAGCTGCTGGCGGGCAACTCGCTTGCCTCGCTCGAGCAGCTAGCTGTCATCCTGGAGGAGATCTGAAAAGTGAAGGACGTTCTGCCTGAGATCACCAAGTGGACCAAGCGCGGCGAGAAGATCGCGCTCGCGACCGTCGTCGGCGTCCAACGTTCGGCCCCCCGCCCTCCTGGCGCGAAGATGGCCGTGAACGAGCGCGGCGAAATCGCCGGCGGCGTGTCGGGAGGCTGCGTGGAGGGCGCCGTGGTGGAGCTCGCCGACGAGGTTATGCGAGGAGAGCCACCCCGGCTGGTCCATTTCGGCATCGCCGATTCGGAAGCGTGGGATGTGGGGCTGCCGTGCGGCGGCGAGATCGACGTCTGGGTGCAGTCCTTTGCACCGGGACGGTTCTCGGCGCTGGCGGCCGAGGGCGGCCGCGCAGCGGAGGTGACGCTGCTCGAGGGCGCCAGGCCGGGGGCCAAGATGCTGGTCGAAGCCGATGGCGCGAGGTCGGGCACCCTCGGGGCTCCCGAGCTCGACGACGAGGCGGCGCGGGCGGCGGTGGAGCTGTTGTGGGCGGAGTCGAGCGAGCGCCGCGGTCCGCTGTTCTTCGACGTGATCGCGCCGGCGCCGCGCTTGATCCTGTTCGGCGCGGTCGACATCGCGGCGTCGCTGTGCACGCTCGCCCGCGACACCGGCTGGCGTCCGTACGTCGTCGATCCGCGGGCGCGCTTCGCCACTCCCGATCGGTTCCCGGACGCCGAGGAGGTCTTAGCGGCCTGGCCCGAGGACGCGTTCGCGCGGCTCGGTGGCATCGATCCGGCGACGTCGATCGCGGTGCTGACACACGATCCGAAGCTCGACGACGCGGCGCTGGTGATCGCCTTGCGCTCGCCCGCGCGGTTCGTCGGCGCGATGGGCTCGCGCCGGGCGCAGGCCACGAGGCGCGAGCGGTTGCTCGCGGCGGGAATGACCGAGGAGGAGCTCGAGCGGCTGGTGGCTCCGCTGGGGCTCGATCTCGGCGCGGTCGGCCGCGAGGAGACCGCACTGTCGGTGCTCGCCGAGGTGGTGGCCGCGCGCCACGGACGGGACGGAGGACGGCTCGCCGACCGAAGCGGGCGGATCCACGAGGTGCCTGCGTGATCGCAGGGCTGATCCTCGCGGCCGGCGCGGGGACGCGATTCGGATCCGAACCGAAGCTGCTGGCCGACCTGGACGGGCGTCCTCTACTCGAACACGCGGTGGGCGCCCAGTGCGCGGTGAGCGCACTCGAGCGCGTCGTGGTGGTGCTCGGGTCGCACGCCGATGAGATCGTCGAGCGCGTCGATTTCGGACGCGCCGAGCCCGTTATGTGTCAGGAGTGGAGCCGGGGGCAGGCCGCGTCACTGCGGTGTGGCGTCCGTACCCTGCCGGAGGCGGGCAAAGTCATCGTCACCCTTGGAGACGAGCCGCTGATCACGTCCGAGCTGATAGAGCGGTTCGTGGGCGAGCCTCCCGGGACGCGCGCGGTCTACCACGGTCGGCCCGGCCACCCGGTCGTGCTCGGAGGAGAGCAGCTGAGGGCGATCGGCTCGCTGAGCGGCGACCATGGCGCCCGTCAGCTTCTCGACGGTGGCCGGAGCATCGAGTGCGCCGGCAGGGTAGATCTGGGAAGGGATGTAGACACCCCCGAAGACTTGGAGATGATCCGCGATGAAGCTAGACCAGTCCTTTGAGGTTGCCGCACCCATCGAGCGGGTGTGGAAGGCGCTGATCGACGTCGAGCACGTCGCGCCGTGTCTGCCCGGCGCTCAGATCACCGGGCGCAACGACGACGACAGCTACGCCGGGTCCTTCACCGTCAAGATCGGGCCGACTACCGCGTCGTATGCGGGGCGGCTCGAGATGGAGCAGGTGGACGAGGCCGGACACACCGCAACCATGCAGGCACACGGCAACGACAAGCGCGGGCAAGGGGGCGCCAAGGCGACGATCGTCTCGAAGCTGTCGGAGACGCCCGAGGGCAAGACGCACGTCGACGTGACGACCGACTACCACATCACGGGGCGGCTGGCGCGCTTCGGCCGTGGCGGAATGATCGAGGACATCTCCGAACGCCTGCTGCGCGAGTTCGCCGGGCGGCTGCAGGCCTCGCTGGAGGGGGATGGCGCCGCGTCGGCGCCGTCGGCGCCGGCAACCGAGGCGTCGGTAACGACCGAAGGGGCGCCTGGGGGTCCCGTCGCAACCGAGGGCTCTGCCGAGACCTCTGCCCCTCCGGTGACCGAGACGCCACCGGCGCGCGAGACGCCACCGGCCCCGCCCCCGCCGAGCGAACCGATACAGGGCGTGTCGCTGATGGGCTCCGTCCTGTGGCAGCGAGCCCGGAAAAATCCGGCCCCGCTCGCGATCCTGGCCGCGGTCGTCCTGGCATTCCTGCTCGGGCGCCGCGCCGGGCACTGACGGTCGGGACGTGACATCCGCGGAGCAAAAGCAGCGGGCCGAGAGGTTCCTGGCCCTGCACCGGCCCGGAGAGCCGCTGCTGATCCCCAACCCGTGGGATGCCGGCTCAGCAAAAGTCCTGGCCTCGCTCGGATACGAGGCCCTGGCGACCACCAGCAGCGGCTTCGCCGCCACGCTCGGCCGCCTCGACGGTTCCGTGAGCCGCGAGGAAGCAATCGCCCACGCCGCGACAATCGTCGCGGCCACTGACTTGCCGGTGTCCGCCGACCTCGAGAACGCGTTCGGCGACGAGCCTGCCTCCGTGGCGCAGACCATCGAGCTCGCGCTGGGCGCCGGCCTGGCCGGTTGTTCGGTTGAGGACTTCAGCGCCGACCGGGAGGATCCGATCTACGACCTCGCGCTCGCTCGTGAGCGGGTGGCGGCCGCCGCCGAGGTCGCCCACGCGGGCCCCGTGCACCTGGTCGTCACCGCTCGGGCGGAGAACCACATCCGCGGGCGTGACGACTTGGCCGACACGATCGCTCGCCTCCAGGCCTATCAGGAGGCCGGCGCGGACGTCCTCTACGCCCCCGGGTTGACGCGTAGCAAGGACATCCGACAGGTCGTCACCTCGGTCGATCTGCCCGTGAACGTCCTCGCGCGTGCCGGCGCCCCGTCGGTCTCCGAGCTCGCGGCGCTGGGCGTGAGTCGCATCTCGGTCGGCGGCGCATTCGCGTTCGCGGCGCTCGGTGCCCTCGTCGAGGCCGCGCGCGAGCTCCGGGAGGAGGGGACGTACGGCTACGCGGAGCGTTCAGCGCTGGGGATGCGGAGCGTCCGAACGGCGTTCGACGCCCGGGGCACGCGGGACTGACCGGATTCGGCGACGATCTGCGTCGCCAAAAGCGGACAGTTCGCGTCGGGCTAGGCGCCGGCGGCCCACAGTCTCTCGGGCTAGGCGCCGGCGGCCCACAGTCTCTCGAGAGGAGGCTTTCCATTGCCGGCGAGGTCTGCAGGTTCCCCGGGCAGCACACCGGGCCGCCGACCGCGCTGATACCGATCTCGAGGTGGGGGCCGGTGGAGATCCCCACTATCCCGCAGCCGACCTCGGCTATCGGTTGACCGGCCCGCACCACGGTTCCCACGGGCACGAGCGCCGGGAGTGCGTGGCCGTAGTAGATGTAGCGGCCGTTCAGGGGGCCGCCGGCAACGCGCAGGACCGGCGCCGCCGGTCCGAAGCCCGAGACCCCCTCCTGCACGATGACCCCCCTGGTGACCGCCACCTCGACCGCGGCCGGGCCGCACGCCTCGCCGATGGTCGCGATGTCGACGCCCGCGTCGGGCGACCAGGTGGAAGGCGGCTCCACCACCGATCTCGGCTCGATCGGGAACACAAACCCCTCGCCGGGATTGAGCGAATTGAGCTCCTGCACGATCTTGAGTTCGCGGCGCACCTCGGCCAGCGACACCGCGTGGGCGTTGGGGTCGCCGACGGGCGTCTCGGTGGTGGATGCGGACACCTGCGGCACGGCGCCCGCCGAGGGCTCAATCGCCTGGGGATGCGACTGCGGTGAGGCCGACCCGCCGGCGGTGCTGGAGCCGCCGGATCCGCTGAGGGACGAGCGGGTCCCGCAGCCGGCGAGCGACAGCCCAACGGCGACGGCCACCACCGGAGCCGCACCGCGCAGGATCCTCATCCCCGGCTCCTCAGCACACGGTCAGGCCGCCGCTCGCAGGCTGGCGATCGCGGGCCGCTCGACGGGCTCGCCGCCCACGGCCTGCGATCCGATGTCCCCCGGCACCACAAACGGCCCAAGTGGTCCCCGGAGACGCCCCTCGCGCTCGAGCCGCACCGCGACCGCCTGCAACACCGCGTAGGCCATCGGTCCCAGGTCGCGCAGCGGCTGGTGGGCGTTCTGACGCACATCGAGGTCGACTTGGGCGATGGCCTCGAGACCGAGGGTCGCATAGGCGTCGAGCAGCAGCGCGATGTCGACCCCGTACCCGGTCACGAACGGCAGCTGTTCGAGCACGTGCCGGTGTGCCGCCACCTCGCCCGCGAGCGGCTGCTCGACGGCCGCGAGGTCCGGATAGAACAGGTTGAGCAGAGGCCGGGCGGTGAGCTCGGTCACCCGGCCGCCGCCGTCCGGGAACGTCGTCTCGCCGAGGCGAAACGGCCGGCGGTAGAAGCCCTTGACGAACGAGATGCGGGGATCGCACAACAGGGGACCGAGCAGGCCGCAGGCGAAGTGTCCCCCGAACTGCTCGGAGTCGGCGTCGAGGAAGCACACGACTTCGCCGCGCAGGACGGGCAGCGCGCGCCACATGGCGTCTCCCTTGCCGAGCACCGGCCCGAGCTCGGGCATCAGCGCCTCCTGATCGTGCACCTCGACGCCCAGCGCTCGCGCGATCCGCGCGGTCCCGTCGCTCGAGTGGTCGACGACGACGATCTGATCGACCACTCCGCGCCGCTGGAGGGGCACGAGCTGCTCGAGGATCGGGCCGATCGTGCGGGCCTCGTCACGCGCGGGCAGGCACACGGAGACGGTCGTCTCCCGGCATGCAGCGAGCCGCTCGGCGGAGAACTCCGCGTGGGAGTATGTGTTGGAGCGGTACCAAGACCGCGCGCGAATCGACATCGCCAAGGGATTACAGCAGTCGCCGCCGCCGATTTCGGCCGCTGCGCAGCCGCGGCGCGCAGCGGCCGCCGCCCCCTTATGCCTGCGCGGTTTGCAGACGCTTGGCGCTGCGCTGCGTCCACGCGGTATCGCCGAACCGCTCCGTCAGGGCGCGCACCGCCGACTCGAGGTCGTAGGCCACGCGCCTGGGCTCGATCGACCCGTCCTCGTGCAGCAGCGCGTACGACGCGCGCGAGTCGGCGTCGAGCGGCATGCCTACGCTCCCTGGGTTGAGCAGCTCGACGCCGTCGGGGCGCCGTCGCCGGAACGCCAGGTGGGTATGACCGAAGACGACGAGGCGCTCCGAAACGCCATCCAGCAGCTCGTCGTCTTCGCTGCTCGGCGTGGGCATGAACGAGCGCATGTCCGAGACGGGAGAGGCGTGGCAGTAGCGGGTCCCGTCGAGCACGAGCTGCTCGGGCAGCGCGCCGAGCTCCTCGACCGCCGCCGCGTCCAGGGCCTCGCGGCAGTCGGCGACCGCGCGCCGCAGGACCTCGTCATCGGCCGGGAGGTCCTCGGGATGAGCGCACCACCGGTCGACGTTGCCCCGGATCCAGGTGGCGTTCGGGATCGCGCGCAGCACGGCGACCGTCTCGGCGGGGAGTGGACCGAACAGCGCGTAGTCTCCCCCCAGGAGGAACCGGTCCGCGCCGGCTGAACGCGCGTCCTCGAGTACGGCCTCGAGCGCCGGCACGTTCCCGTGGACGTCGTAGAGGAGCGCGAGTGGCGCCATGGCGCCGTAGCCTACTGCCGCCGTTGCTCCCAGCTGAAGCCGCGGACCGCGAAAAAGATCCCCAGCACCGCCCACGCCGCGATCACGCCCAGCGAGCTGGCGTTCGCGGCGAGCGATTTGCCGGTGACCATCGCCCCCGACAGCCCGTTGATCAGGTGGATGAGCGGGAGCGCCTCGGCGATCCCCCGGATGAAGGCGGGAGCGCGAGCCGCGTCGTAGAAGACGCCCGAGATGAAGATCGTCGGCAGGAACACCGCGTTCACGTACGCCGGAGCCGAGTCGAAGTTCGGGATCACGTGCGAGAACGCGACGCCGAGCGACGCGAAGCACACCACCCCAGCGACCACGAACACGACCAGTTCGAGGTAGTCCTTCGGCCACCCGGTCCCGAAGAACACGCGCCCCGCGATGGTGATGATCGTGATCTGAAGGGCGGTGTTGGTGACCGCGTTGCCGGCAATACCGAGCAGATAACTGGTGCCGGGCATCGGGGTGCCGTGAATTCGCTTCAGCACCCCCTGCTCACGTAGGAAGGTCACATTGAACGCAAGCGCGGTGAACGTCGTCGACATCACGGCCATGCCGGCGATCCCGGGCACGATCACGTTCAAGTCGTGCTGGTTGCCGTGCAGGATCGCGCCGAAGAAGGCCAGGAACAGAAGCGGCAGCAGGAAATTGAAGAACGCCGCGCTTGGATTGCGCCAGAACAGCTTGCGCTCGAGGCGATACTGCCTCCATGCAAGCGCCACGAGATCCGGCTCACGCCCCTTTCGAGGCGCGCGCACCTCGGGGTTGCGGGGACGTGCGAGAACCTCCCGCTCACTCATCGGATCCGTCCTCCGGAGGCGCACCCGCGGTCAGCTCGAGATACACGTCCTCGAGCGTGGGCCGCGTCACCGTCAGATCCTCGAGCCGCTCTCCGCGGGCAAGGACCTCGCTCGTGAGCTCGTGCAGCAACGTCGTGGGGTCGTCGGTGTCGCGTTCAACGATGCCTCCGTGCCCGTTGCGATACGCGACGCGGTAAGGGGCGCTGCTGCTGCTCGTCCCCAGCTCGTGCGGCGCGCCCTCGGCGAGGATCCGCCCATCCTTGATGATCGCGACGCGATCCGCGAGCGCCTGCGCCTCGTCGAGGTAGTGCGTCGTGAGCAGGACGGTCTTGCCGAGTTCCCTCAGCGAGCGGATCGTGTCCCATGCGTTTCGCCGCGCGGCCGGGTCGAACCCGGTGGTCGGCTCGTCGAGGAAGATCAACTCCGGGTCGCCCACCAGCGCCAACGCCAGATCCAACCGGCGCATCTGGCCCCCCGAGAGCGTGCGCACGAGCGAGTGCTCCTTGCCCTCGAGACCGGTGAGCGAGATGACCTCATCCGTGTCCCTGGGGTGCGGGTACATCGCGGCGAAGTGCGCGACCGCCTCGCGCACCCGAATGTGGCGATACAGCCCGGTGCTCTGAAGGACGATCCCGACGCGGGAGCGCAACGCCCGCGAGCGCTGGCCCGGATCGAAGCCGAGCACGTTCACCTCGCCGCCGCTGCGATGCCGGTAGCCCTCGAGAATCTCTACAGTCGTGGTCTTCCCCGCACCGTTGGGTCCGAGCAGGCCGAAGACCTCGCCGCGGCGCACCTCGAAGTCGATTCCCCGAACCGCCTCGAAGTCGCCGTAGGACTTCCGCAGCCCCCGGACCTCTATCGCTGCATCTGACACCTCATGGATGATGCCAATGCCGGTTCCACTACGGCTCGTCCCAGCGGCCCAGCCATAGATAGTCTCCGGGGTATGGGGATGGTCCTGAAGCTCCCCGCGTACCGGCGATTGCTCGCCGCGTACACGCTCAATGAGCTCGCGTGGCAGATCGGGTCGGTCGCGCTTGCCTTTTTCATCTACCGGCACACTGGGAGCGCGATCGGGGCGATGGCCTTCTTCCTGTGCTCCCAGTTCGTGCCGGCTCTGCTTTCGGCGTTCGCCGTCGCGCGGCTGGATCAGGGCCGTCCACGGCGGGTGCTCCCGGCCCTGTACCTGGCAGAGGGCGCTGCCTTCCTGGGCCTGGCGTTGCTGGCGCGGAACTTCTCGCTCGCGCCGATCCTGGTCTTGGCGACCGTTGACGGGATCGTGGCTCTCGTTGCCCGCTCGCTCGCGCGCGCCACGACGGTCGCGGTCACCACGACGGCCGGGCTTCTCCGCGAGGGCAATGCGGTCTCGAACGGAGCGTTTTCCATCTGCTACATGGCCGGGCCGGCGCTGGGCGGCGCGATCGTCGTCGCCGGCGGGGCGAGCGCGGCGCTGTTCACGAACGCCGTCCTGTTCGCCCTGATCGCGCTCACGCTCCTCACCGCTCGTGGGCTTCCCAAGGCGTACTCGGATTCAGCGCCGGCCACCGGCCGCGTTCGCGCCGCCCTGGCGTACGTGCGGCGCAACGTTGCCATCCGCGCGTTGTTCAGCTTGCAGGCGATCGCGGTGCTGTTCTTCGCTATGTCGATCCCGGTTGAGGTCGTGTTCGTCCAGCGTTCCTTGCACGGGGGCGCCGGCGCGTACGGCGGGCTGCTCACCGCATGGGGTGCGGGCGCCGTGGCGGGTAGCGCGGTGTACGCGCGATGGCACGCGCTCCCCATGCGGAAGCTGATCGCGTTGGGAGCCGGGGCGCTCGGGGTGGGCTTCATCGTCATGGCGGCCGCTCCCTCGCTGGCGATCGCCGTGGTGGGATGCGCACTCGCCGGCATCGGCAACGGGATCGAGGCGGTGTCGGCTCGCACTGCCCTCCAGGAGCAGGTCAAGCAGTCGTGGATGGCTTTGATGATGAGCTTCAACGAATCGCTTCACCAGTTGGTGCCGGGAGCCGGGATCCTGCTCGGCGGCGCCCTGGCGGCGCTCGTAAGCCCGCGTGTGGCGCTGGCGGTCGCCGGCGCCGGTGCGCTCGGTGTCACCGCAGCCGCCTGGCAGCTGCTTCGCCCGCGCGTCCTCGTGGCATCCGGGCCCGGTCGATCTGCGTCGTCTGAGGCCTCAGCCCGAGGTCGAGCCCCCGCGTCGGTGGGGCGTCATCAGTAGAGTCCTTGGCGGGGATCGAGATCGGACGATCCCCACGCGTCGCCTCAGCGACGCAGCCCCCTTCACTTCGTGCGGCGCGCCTGTATCGACATCGGTTCGAACACGACACGGCTGCTGGTGGCCGAGTGCGACGGGGAACGGCTCGAGGCGATCCATCAAGAGAAGGTGTTCACCCACGTCGGGCGCGAGCTGGTCGGGGACGGCACGATCGCGGCGGCGAAGATCGCGGAGGTAGCCGACGGTGTCGCGGCGCAAGTGCGCGTCTCCCGTGAGCTCGGCGCCGTTGAAGTTCACGGCGTGGCGACGGCGGCGATCAGGCGGGCGGGTAACGGAGATGCGCTCGCGGAGGCGATCGAGGCCGCGTGCGGGCTGCGGGTAGAGGTTCTCTCGAGCGCGGAGGAGGCGCGGCTCGCCTTCGTCGGCGCCGCGCGCACGCTCGGCCACGTGCCGGACGGTCGGCTGGGGGTCGTCGACGTCGGGGGCGGGTCGTCGGAGCTGGTGGTGGGAACCGCGCCGGACCAGGTCCTCTGGTCGACGTCGTTCGCCCTCGGATCCGGAGACCTGGCGGAGGGCTGGCTTCACTCAGATCCCCCCTCCGGGAGCGAGCTGAGCGAGGCGCGAGCGCGGGTGCGCCACACGGTCGCCGAGCTCGACGTGCCCCGGCCGGTCGAGGCGGTCGCGGTGGGCGGTAGCGCTTTGTCGCTGTCCCGCCTCGCCGGCCCGCTGCTCGACGCGGAGGCGTTCACGCGGTTGCTCGCGCTGTTCGCGGCCGAGCGCGCGACCGACATCGGCCGGCGGTTCGCGATCGACGTGGAACGCGCGCGGCTCCTGCCCGCGGGCTTGCTGATCCTCCAGGCCGTCTCGGAGCTTTTCGGCGCGTCCCTGCAGGTCGCGCGCGGAGGGCTGCGGGAGGCCGTGCTGCTCGAGGCCTCCCGTGGATGACGTGCCGGTATCCGGGCCCGGGCGGGCGGGCCCTGATTCCCCGCTTCCGCCCCGCGAGGCGCTCGCGGACGTGCGCGTGCGAGCGCCCACGCGCGGGAACCGCCGTCTTGAGCGGCTGCTCGATGCTGTCAATGGCGACGACCAGGTCAAGGCCTGGTGGCACGTCTCCGCGGTGAACGCAACCCGAAGGCTCGGCATGTCGGACCACTCCTGGGTTCACATCCAGATCGTGCTCAACATCGGGTTGCGCCTGGCACGGCTGCTGTTCCGACGGGGCGTCGTGCCGAGCGTGACCAGCGGCTACGGAATGAGCGACCGCGATGCCGAGGTGGTGGTGGCGGCCGGTTGCCTGTTCCACTGCGTCGGCATGTCGATCCACCGCGACGACCATGAGCGCTACAGCCTGTTCCTGACCGCGGACAAGCTCGGGTCGCTGCTCGCCGACTCCTACGAAGAGCCGGAGCGCTCGATCATCGTGTCCGAAGCCCTGCACGCGATCATCGGCCACCGCCGCAAGGGGGCGCCGTTCACGATCGAGGCGGGGATCGTGCGGGTTGCGGACGCTCTCGACATGGCTCGCGGCCGCTCGCGAGTGCCGTTTGAGACGGGGCATCAGAACATCCACTCTCTGTCCGCGTACGCGATCGAGGAGGTCACGATCTCCCCCGGCCGCGACCGGGCGGTTCGGGTTGAGATCACGATGTCCAACAGCGCCGGGATCTTTCAGGTGGACGAGCTCCTGGCGACCAAGCTGCGCGGTTCCGGGCTCGAGGAGCACATCGAGGTGACCGCCCGGATCGACGCCGAGCACGAGCAGCGTCTGATCACCGTGTTCCGGATCTAGTGCCAGTGAGCCGCTGACTCGCGACACTCCGGGAAGGACCGGCGTCGCCGGGCGTCCTTACTGATGACAGGGATTTCACACCCTCGGTAAGGAAAGGTCATGAAAACGAACACAACCAAGTCGATCAGGCGGCTGGCGGCGAGCGCGCTGGTGCTCGTCGCGCTCGTGGTGGCGGCTTGCGGTGGGGGCTCCTCGAGCTCATCGTCGAGCTCGCGACCGGCCGCCCCGCAGCCCGCGGCGTCTCAGCCCGCGGCGTCTCAGCCTGCGGCCCCTCAGCCCGCGGCGTCTCAGCCTGCGGCCTCTCAGGCCGCCGCCTCTCAGCCCGCCGCCCCCCAACCCGCGGCGTCCGTGCCGAGCCGCTCGGCGTCGCCCGGCGCGGCGTCATCGGGCATTCCGCAGAACAACGGCGGCGACCAAGACTCTGACAACAACGGCGGACCCAGCGATGGGGACGGGAACATCTAGAAAGGTTGCACTCGGTCTCGGCGCCGCGATCGCGATCGCGGTCGCCGGGTGCGGCGCCGCCTCGACGCCCATCACCCGCTCCGCGGGTGTGACTAGTGGTGCAAGCGGCGCGGCCGAGCGCCCAACCACCATACAGTCGTTCGCCTGGCTGAAACCGAGTCTGGCGCCTGCGGGCTGGCCCGTGGTGCGGATACCCAGCGGCGCGGCAATGCCCTATCCGCCGGGATGGCAGCTCGTGGCCGGCGACCGCGGCACGGCGACCGCGGTGCTCATGGACAGTCGCCACCGGTACGCCGGTTATCTGAACGTGACGCCGCGGCAGGGTTCCGAGACACTCTCGGACTGGCCGAAGTTCCGGGTGGGCCACAACGCCGACGAAGGCGATCGTAGGGTCGTCACGCTGGCCACGGGTTCCGGTCTGACGTTCCGCATGGGCCACGGCAGCTGTGTGCGCGATGCGTATACAACCTCCACCGGTAACCATTACGTCGAGCTCGCGTGCCTCGTGGCCGGATCGAGGACGTCTGCGGTGATCGTGGGTGCGGCTCCGCCTCGCACCTGGGCCGCGGTCTCCCCCTCGATCGAGCGTGCGATCGATTCGTTTACGGCGTAGCGGCTCGGCTTGATCGGTGCTGGGAGCCGCGGCCTATCGGAGCCGCTTAGCTCACCGTGAGCGTTCCGTGCATTCCCGCCGCCCGGTGACCAGGCACGCTGCAATAGAACGTGTAAGTACCCGGCTTCAACGTCAAAGTCAGGGTCTTGGTGCCACCCTGGAACGTGGGTGTCGCTCCAAGGACGGTGCCCGTCGCTCCGGTTCCTTGTTGAACCGTGACGTTGTGGGCGAGGGGTGCGGAATTGGTGAAGGCGATCGTCACCTTCCCTGCCTTGGCGGTCAGGGTGCTCTTGTCGTATTTGAGCTGGCCGCTTGGATTGGCGGCGAGCGTGAGCGCGGACGCCGCTGCGCCGCCGCTCGCGGCGGACGTCGTCGATGAGGATGTCACCGACGTAGAGGGTGCCGTCGATGTGGTCGCTGAGGTGGCCGGCGCCGCGCTGCTGGTGGTACTGCTGCTACTCGAGCCCCCGCAGGCCGCGATCGCGAGCGCGACAGCCGGAGCGGCGAGAGCTAAGGCCGAGATCTTGCGCACTGGCTTACGTCTCCTCTCGGTTGGAGGTTCTGGTGGACGCGTCCCGAGCGTACCTGCGAGGTCACGGATTGTCGATCTTGTCGCCGCTTAACCGGATCGGAGGAGCTGGCCAGCTGCTCCCGCAACCGGCGAGCATCACTGCAAGCACAGCGATCGCCCAGACGCCGGTTCGTTCCCGGCGGCCCGGGGGGGGCCGGCGCTGAGCGCCGCCTTTTCGATTCCTTCGCGGTTACCAGCCGCCGCGCCAGTCGGCGTTCGAGGCGCGCCGTTTGGCGGCATCCTGCCGCGCGTGCTTGCGCTTGTCGAGCCGCCACTGGAGCAGCGAGAAGATCAGGATGATCGTCGGGAAGAAGATGATCGTCAGGAACATCGCGTTCGTGATCACCTTGTCGTCCGTCTCGCCGTACCACCCCTGGCCGCCGTTAGCGGCCGCGAGCGCGACCGACGGGACCGCGAGCAGCGCGACCGTGAACACCGTGAGCGCGGTCATGATCCGAGCGTGACGCATTGCCGCTCCCAAGGGTACCGGACGGGTGGGTGGCCGAAACCGAACGCTAAGTCGGGCCACTAAGCCGCCCGCGCGTCCCGGCCGCTACGGACGGCGCTGAGCGCCTGGAGCAATGCGGGGTTGTAGCGGCGCCATTCAGTGCCGATCTGTAGGTGGCCGACCGGCGCCTCGAATACCGGCGCCCGCAGCGCGGCCGCGAGCTCGCGCTGCTTGCCAGGCGACACCGCTTGGTCGCGAGTGGTGAGGACGACCGCGGCCGGCACCCTGAGCGACTCCAGCCAGGGACGGGAGTCGAAGCGTCCGAGCTCGCGCCCGGCTTGGGCGAGGTCACGAGCGGAGTGGCGCAGCAGCTCGGATTGGAGCCAGGCCGTCTCGCGGGAGTCCGGCAGCCCCAGGCGCCGAAGCCCCGAGCGCCATGTCCTCGTAGGCGACAGCGAGAGCATGAGCCCGAGAGCACCCATCCACCTGAACACGCGCTGCGTGCGTCGGTCCTGCCAGTGCTGGCTGGTCGCGCTCAGCACCAGCCCGCTGACGACGTCGGGGTGATCGCGCGCCATCAACTGGGCGATCGCGCCTCCCATCGAATATCCGACCACGATCCCCGGTGCCGCGCCGAGCCGGTGCAGCACGGCGGCGGCGTCCTCCGCGCAGTCGCTCAGCCGGAACGGCACAAGCGGCCGCAGGCCGCGTCCGTGGCCTCGATGGTCGATGGCCAGCACCCGATAGCCCGCATCGACGAGATCGCCGTACTGGCCGCACCAGTTCAGATCCGCGCTGGCCATCCATCCGTGCAGCAGCATCACGGCGGGGCCGTCGCCCCCGGTGTCGCGCAGGAACATCTCGCCGCGGCCCGGCACGTTCACCGTCCTGGCCGGGGGCATCTGGATCGGAGGCTCGGGTGGCCAGGGCACGTCTCGCATCGCGGGCATGCTAACCGCGCTGCTCCGTGCCGGCGCCGGTTCCGGGCCGGATACCGCCACCGGCCTACCATGAGCGGCAATGGCCGTATTGATCGCGTCCGACCTCGGCAAGGACATCGTCGGGGAACCCCTGCTTCGCGGCGTTTCGTTCAAGCTCGAACGCCGTGACCGGATGACGTTGTCCGGGCGCAACGGCACGGGTAAGACGACGCTGCTGCGGATGCTCGCCGGCGAAGTATCGCTCGACCGGGGCGAGCTCGTGCTGGCGAAGGGCGTGAAAGTCGCGTTGCACGACCAGCGGCCTCCGCGCGACCGGAGCCGTTCGCTGCGGGACTACATCCTGTCCGGCGCTCGGGAGCTGGTGGCGATCGAGGAGGAGCTGGCCTCGCTCGAGCAGGCGATGGCCGGCGGGGCTCACGACGAGGCGACGCTGAACCGCTACGCGCAGGCACAGGCCAGCCTCGAGCACGCCGGCGGCTACCGCTGGCGCGAGCGCGCCCTGTCGACCCTGCACGGCCTCGGATTCCGCGATGACACAGACCTCGACCGGGAGCTCACGACGTTCTCCGGCGGCGAGCTCACTCGAGCCTCGTTGGGTCGGGCCCTGGCCGGGGCCCCAGACCTCCTGCTCCTGGACGAGCCCACCAACCACCTCGACATCGCCTCGCTCGAATGGCTCGAACAGCACCTGGTGGCGCTCGACGCCGCCCTGGTGCTCGTCGCTCACGACCGGTGGTTCCTCGAGGCGGTGGGTACGTCGGTGCTCGAGCTCGAGGGCGGCCGCGGCAAGTTCTTCCCCGGACCATGGCACGCCTGGCGCAAGGAGAGGGCCCAGCGCGATCTGGCTCTGGGTCGGGCGATCGAGCGCCAGCAGGCGGAGATCGACCGGCTCGAGCGGTTCGTGACCCGCTTCCGGGCGGGCACGCGGGCGCGCCAGGCGCAGTCGCGCGCCAAGAAGCTCCAGAAGATCGACCGCGTCCAGCGCCAGGCGGGCGACGTGGCCACGCTCGAGTTCGCCTTCAAGCCGCCCGAGCGCAGTGGCCGGGTCGTGTTCGAGCTCGAGGACGGGCGGATCGCCGCCGGCGACAAGCTGCTGCTCGAGGGAGCCGAGCTGTGGGTCGAGCGAGGCGAGCACATCTCGCTCGTGGGACCCAACGGCGCCGGCAAGACCACGCTCATCGAGACGCTGGCGGGCGTCCGAGAGCTGGCCGGCGGGAAGCTGCGGATCGGCCACAACGTCAAGATCGGCTACCTGTCTCAGCACGCCGAGGAGCTCGCGGCTGGAACCGCTCGAACGGTCCTCGAGGCGACCCAGCGCGTCACTCGGCTGACCCCCAACCGGGCGCGGGCGCTGCTGGGCCGCTTCCTGTTCTCGGGCGAGGACGCGGAGAGGCCACTCGACGGGCTCTCCGGCGGGGAGCTGCGGAGGCTGTCCCTCGCGATCCTCGTGCAGTCCGGCGCGAACCTCCTGATCCTCGACGAGCCCACCAACCATCTCGATCTGGAGAGCCGCGAGGCGCTCGAGCAGGCGTTGAACGGGTTCCCCGGCTCGGTCCTGCTCGTCTCGCACGATCGCGCGCTGCTGGACGCGGTGGGGACGCGGACGGTGGCAATCGAGGACGGAACGCTCCGGAGCTATCTGGGCGGCTGGCCGGAGTACCTGCGCGTCAGGGAGGAGCGTGCCCGCCACCCGACGGTCAAATCGCCGCCGGCGCGGCCGGAGCGTCGCCGGGTGCACAAGCGCGCGGGGCCGCCGAAAGCCGGACGCGATCGTCAGGAGCGCCTCGAGCGCGAGATCGAGCGGGCGGAGGCCACGCTGCGCGCGCTCGAGGAGGAGCTCTCAGATCCAGTCGCGTGGTCGACGCCGGAGCGCTCGGCGACATCGACCGCCCGCCACGAGGAGGCCAAGCGGGCGGTCGACGAGCTCTACGAGCGCTACACCGAGGTCGCCTCGTAGCTCACGGGCCCTTGGCGAACGGGTGACAGATCTTCTGAGCGGCCTGGAACGCCGGCGAGTTGAAGTCGACGCCAGTGCCTCCAAGGCGGATGCCGAAGCCTCCGCCGGGGCCGGTCCCGAACACCGGGTCCGGGAAGTCCGGGACACCGTGGGAGCGCATGCAGCGCGCCATGGCCAGCGCCGCGGCCTTTATCTTCGCCGTCTCGGCCGCCGAGGGAGTGCCGCCGTTCGGGAGGTACTTGCGGCAGGTCTGCATCGCCGATTGAAACGCCGGCGCGTTGACCGAGACGCCGTTGACGGTCATCGAGTTGCCCGAGCCGGCGCGGTGGCTGGTCTGGATCATGATGCCGCCGTTGCCGTTGTTCCCCGGGTCCGGGAAGTTGGGCACGCCGTGCGAGCGCATGCACTCCGCGAGCGCGATCCCGCGGTTCTGCTTCGTCGCGTTGGTGCCGGGGTCGCTTCCGGAGGAGCCGCCACAGGCGGTCGTCAGAATCGCGGTGACCAGCAGTAGCGGAACGATTGATGCGTATCGGGACATGGCCGAGTGATAGCGGCGAGGTGGTTACACGAGCGCAACGCGCGCTGTTACCCGTTCGTAACCGGGTGCGGGGCATCCTCTGTCGACGGTGGCGACTCGCCACACTTGGTGAGGGAATGCGCGTGCTTGTGGTCGAAGATCACGAGGAGCTTGCCGAGGCGGTGGCGAGCGGCCTCCGCCGCGAGGGCATGGCGATCGACGTCGTGCTCGACGGCGAGGCTGCGCTCCAGCGCGCGGCCGTCTACAGCTACGACGTGATCGTGCTCGATCGCGACCTGCCCGGGATCCACGGCGACCGCGTGTGTGAGGCGCTCGTCGAGCGCGGGGACCGCGCGCGCGTGCTGATGCTCACCGCGTCCGCCGGGATCGAGGACCGCGTCGCGGGGCTCAGGCTGGGCGCCGACGACTATCTGCCCAAGCCGTTCGCGTTCGCGGAGCTGGTGGCGCGGATTCGAGCGCTCACCCGCCGCGCGCAGCCCGCGCTTCCGCCGGTCATGCGCAAGGGAGACGTGACGCTCGACCCGGCCCAGCGGGTCGCCCACCGGGGCGGTCGCCGGCTGGCGCTGAGCGCCAAGGAGCTGGCGGTGCTCGAGCTGCTGCTCGCGGCCCGGGGCGCCGCGATTTCCTCCGAGGAGCTGCTCGAGCGGGCCTGGGACGAGGCTGCCGACCCGTTCTCAGGCGTGGTCAAGGTCACGATCAGTCGCCTGCGTCGCAAGCTCGGCGAGCCGCAGATCATCGAGACGGTGCCCGGTGCTGGGTATCGCATCTGAGCTCCGCCGGCCCGGGTGGCCTCGCGGAATGATTCGATTTGAGCGTCCCCGACCGGGCCGACCCCGCTGGACGCTGCGGTTGCGCTTGACGTTGCTCTACGGGGGGCTGTTCCTGGTCGCGGGGGCGGTGTTGCTTGGGATCACCTACGAACTCGTTGCCCACAACGTGGTCGTCGATCGGAATGCCCGGGTCAAGGTGACGGGGGTGGTGGCGAACGCGCCAGCGATCGTCGGTACTCGCAGCTCCGGTGGGACGATCTACTTCTCCGCACGGCCTGGCTCGACCGCACAGTTGCCCATACCCGCCCCGGGCACACTGCCAACGCGAGTGCGCCAGTTCACCTCGAAGGTGGAGTCCCTCACGAATGCCGCGATCGAGCGCCAGCGCCAGTCCCAGCTCAATGCGCTGCTGACCTGGTCGGGGATCGCGCTGGGGATCATGGCGTTCGTGTCGATCGGCCTCGGCTGGCTGATGGCGGGGCGAGCGCTTCGGCCCCTGCGGATCATGGGCGCTCGGGCCCGGGGGATGTCCGAGCGAAACCTGCACGAGCGCCTCGCGCTCGACGGACCCGACGACGAGCTCAAGGAGCTCGGGGACACCTTCGACGGCCTGCTCGCCCGGCTCGAGACCGCGTTTGAGTCACAGCGGCGGTTCGTGGCCAACGCCTCGCATGAGTTGCGCACCCCGATCACGCTCCAGCGGACGCTCGTCGAGCTGGCGCTGGCGGATCCGCACCCGACGGTCGAGTCCCTCGAACACGCCTGCCGGCGCGTCCTGAAGGCGGGCGAGCAGCAGGAGCAGCTGATCGATGCCCTGCTCACGCTGGCGCGCAGCCAGCGCGGGCTCGGCTCGCGCGAGCCGGTCGACCTCAAGGCGGTGGTCGGCGAGGTCCTGCACGAGCTTCCGCTGGGCGGCGTCACCGTGCACTCGGAGCTCGGGGAAGCCGTCATCGCCGGTGACCCCGCGCTCGTGGGGCGCCTCGTGGCGAACCTGCTGGACAACGCGCTCCAGCACAACGAGTCCGACGGATGGGTAAGCGCGTGGACCGGCCTGCGCGAGGGCCGACCGACGTTGCGGGTGGAGAACACGGGGCCCGTGGTCCCGCCCGAGCGGGCCGCGGAGCTGCTCGAGCCGTTTCGGCGCCTGAACGGCGAGCGGGGACACGCTCGCGGGCTGGGGCTTGGGCTGTCGGTGGTTGGGGCCATCGCAACCGCCCACGGCGCCCGGCTGCGCACCACCCCGAGACCCGAGGGCGGGCTCGAGGTAGAGGTGGGGTTCCCGGCGCCGTGATCCGAGGTGGTCCTGAGCGGCCTCTACACTGAAACCGAGATGACACCTCCAGGGGGTGCGTTCCCGATCCGGGTCGCGATCATCGATGACGACAGCGGGCTCGTCACGGTGCTCGACCGGCGCTTCGCCGCTCTGCGCTGGGAGAGGGAGGTGATCGGTTACGCGGCCGGGCCAGAGCATCTGGCGGCTCTGCGCCTACACGCAGTCGTCGTCAATCCCGAGATCACCGGCCTCGGCTACATCGAGCGCCTCGCTGGCGCACTCCCAGGGCTTGCGCTGATCGTGTGCAGTAGCCCGGCGACGGTGTCCGTCCGGGTGCGGGCGCTGCGCGGCGGGGCAGACGACTGGATTCCTAAGCCGTGCCATCCCGAGGAGCTGGTGGCGAGGATCGAGGCGGTCCTCCGCCGGCGCCGAGCGGGGGAGCTGCCGGCCGAGGAGTCGACGATCGTCGCGGGCGAGCTCGAGATACGTCCGGACCGCTTCGACGCGTACGCGGGCGACCGCAGCGCCTCGCTGTCCCGCAAGGAGTACGAGCTCTTGCGTCAGCTGGCGGCCGGGGCGGGGCGCGTGCTCGAGCGCGAGGACATCTACCAGCGAGTGTGGGGCTACACGATGGTCCGGGGAGATCGTTCGGTCGACGTGTTCGTGCGCAAGTTGCGCCAGAAGCTCGAGCTTGTGTCTCCCGGGTGGCGCTACGTCCACACGCACTTCGGGGTGGGGTATCGCTTTGCTGCGGAGCCGGTTGACGCGCCGGCGCCCCCGGAGCGCGTCGCCGAGCAGCAGCCCGAGCACGATCTGGTGACGGCGTACTCTTAGTAGTCGGACATGTCGCTAGCAACCGCCCGCAACATCCTGATCGTGCTCGCGATTGCGGCCCTGGTCGCGATCGTGCCGGGCGGGGGCACGGCCGCCGCCGTCGCCGGCCAGGCCGCCGGCCTCGTGTTCCTGGCGCTCATCGCGTGGCTCGGGACGATCCAGTACCGCCAGCACCGGAGCACGCTGTACGGGCTCGGTGACCGGCGCCGGGCCATCCTGTACGTGGCCGCCGGCGTCGCGATGCTGACGCTCACCGCCACCTCCCGCCTGTGGGCGACCGGCCTGGGTTCCGTCGTCTGGCTGGCGCTGATAGCCGGCGCCGCGTACGCGGTGTTTGCGGTGTTCTGGGCCGCGCGCAAGTACTAGCGGCTCGCCGACGCCTCGATCGCCGAGGCGTGACCTTCTTCCCGCGCTACACGACGGAAGAAGGCGTCACTCCTTGTGCGGGCGCCAGGGTAACCGGGATTCCGTTGAGGACGGCGTTGCCCGAAAGCTCGTCGAGCAACAGCTCGTCGGCCAACAGGTTGCTGTTGGTGCCCGGATGCCTGCGGGCGACCTGCTGCACCGTGCCGGCGACGTCGTGACCCCAGCCGTGGGGTAGGCTGACAACGCCGGGCATCACGGCGTCAGTGATCTCTACCGGAACCGTGACTGCGCCCGTCCGCGACCGCACCACAGCCCCCTCTCCGTCCGCCAGCGCAAACCGCTCGGCGTCGTCAGGGTGCACGTGCAGCGTGCACCGCGGCTTTCCGTTCACCAGCACCGGCAGGTTGTGCATCCAGGAGTTGTTCGAGCGCAGGTGGCGACGGCCGACCAGCACTACCCCGTCGCCGTTCCGGGCGCCGTCGAACAGCGACGTGCGCAACCGTGCCACGTCTTCCACGAGCGGCGCGGGCGCCAGCTCGATCTTGCCGCTCGCAGTCCGCAGCGCGTCGGGCAGCCGCGGCTCGAGCGGGCCCAGGTCGATCCCGTGCGGGGCCGCTTCGAGCGCGGCCAGCGACAAGCCGCCGGGGCGCGCGCCGAACCCGTCGCCGTAGGGGCCGGCCCTGAGCATCAGGTCGAGCAACCGTTCGGGACCGACGCGCGGCGCGAGCGCGGCGAGTACATCGGCGACGTCGCGACCGCCAACCGGGGACTCCGGGATCTTCACCTCGCGCTCCACCAGAAACCGCGCCACACCTTCGTCGAGCGCCGACACGTCCGCCCGGGGACCGAGCCCGGACGCCACGCCGGTGAGCCGCAAAAGCGTCACCCACTCATCCGGGACCCCCGGGTCGGGCACCAGCACCGCCGGCGAGTAGTGGGCGACGTTCCGGACCGAGAACAGATACAGCGCCAGGTCGTAGTGCGAGCGGCGCAAAGCCGACGGAGCGGGAAGGATCACGTCGGCGTGACGTGTGGTCTCGTTGACGTAGACGTCCAGACTGACCATGAACTCGAGGTCACCCAGCGCGCGATCGAGCCGCTCGCTGTTGGGCGTCGAGACGACGGGGTTGCCGGCGATCGTGATCAGGGCTCGCACCTGCCCGTCGCCCGGAGTGTCGATCTCTTCCGCTAGACAGGCCACGGGCAGCTCGCCGAAGATCTCCCCGAGCTCGCGCACCCGGCTCCGCCACCGACCGAAGCGGGCGCCTCGGCCGCGACCGGGCGTGCCGGCCGCGTTCGAGTGTCCGGCGGCGGCCATCGGGAACATCGCGCCGCCCGCGCGATCGAGATTGCCGGTCAGGACGTTGAGCACGTCGACCAGCCAGCTCGCGATCGTCCCGAACTCCTGGGTGCAGGTCCCGATCCGGCCGTACGCGACCGCCCGGCGGGCGGCGGCCAGCTCGCGGGCGAGGCCGCGGATGGTCTCGGGCGGGATGCCGCAGGCGGCGGAGGCCGCCTCGGGGCTGAACGCCTCCGCCAGCCCGCGTACCACATCGATCCCGTCGCAGATCGACTCGAGGCGCTCGCCGGGCCGGACAAGATCCTCCGCGAACAGCACGTGCACGAGCGCGAACAGCAGGTGCGCATCCGTCCCCGGCCGGATGAAGTGGTGCTCGTCGGCCTCCTCGGCGGTCCGGGTTCGCCGCGGATCGACGACCACGAGCTTCCCTCCTCGCGCCCGCAGCGCCCGCAGCCGCCCGCGCACATCGGGAGCGGTCATCAGGCTTCCGTTGGACTGGAGGGGGTTGGCGCCCAGCATCAGCAGGTGTTCGGTGCGGTCCAGGTCGGGGACGGGCACGGTCGTCCCGGTCCCGAACATCAGCGCGGACGCCATCTGCTTTGGGAACTGGTCGACGGTGCTGGCCGAGTACAGGTTCCGCGTGCCCAGGGCGCGGGTCAGCACGCGGGCATAGAGCATGTTGTCGAGCAGGTGTGCGTTCGGGTTCCCCAGGTAGAGCGCGACCGCGTTCCGGTCGGCGGCCAGGATCGGGGAAAGGCGGCTGTCGATCAGCGCGAAGGCTTCATCCCACGACACGGCAGAGAACGTTCCGTCCGGCTGGCGTAGCAAAGGAGTGCGGAGACGGTCGGGATCGGACTCGAGTGCCTTGAGCGCGTAGCCCTTGGGGCAGATGAAGCCCCGGCTGAACACGTCCTCGCGGTCACCCCGGACCCCGACGAGCTCATCGCCGGCGAGCGTCAACTCGAGCCCGCACGTTGCCTCGCACAGCGGGCATGTCCGTAGCGCTGCGTGAAGGCCGCCCGAAGACATGACGTTCGCGGAGGTTACTGTTCCGATGGTGCGGGCTTACGCGCGAGAGGCAATCGGCGATTGGCTGATCGTCGCCGGCGCGGTCGGGCTGTTCGTCTCGCTGTTTCTGACCTGGAGCCACCAGGGGCCCAGTCCAGCGGAGGCGATCAGCTTCGTGCTGCCGCCCGGGGTGCCGGCCAACCCCACGGCCTGGCAGGTGTACTCGGTCACCGAGGTGTTCCTCGCGCTGGTGGCCGCGGTGCTGCTGCTGACGGCCCTGGTCGGTGGGCGGCGGGCGCGCCTCGGCTGCCTGGTGGCCGCCGGGGTCGGCCTGGCGTTCGCGCTGCGCGCGCTCAGCGCTCCGCCGACGTCGGACGCGAACGTGCTCAACCCGGTGGCCGGCATCCCCCAGTACCTTCCAAGCTCGGCGACGGCGGGGGTGGGCGAGACGGTCGCGATCGCCGCGCTCGGCGCCGCGATCGGCGGGCTGGCGCTGTCGCTGACGGCGGACTGACTCGTCGTCCTATCCTCGATCGCAGATGGCAGTAATCACGGCTGACAAGCGCCGCGAGCTCCCCGACGAGCCCGGCGTGTACCTGTTCCGCGACTCGCGCGGCAAGGTGATCTACGTGGGCAAGGCGAAGTCGATTCGCAAGCGGGTCGCCTCGCACTTCACCCACCCCAGCACCAGGGGGGGACAGGACCTGGTCGACATGATCGACCACGTCGAGGCCCTGGTCGTCCACACCGAATCCGAGGCACTGCTGGCCGAGCAGAACTTCATCAAGCAGTACAAGCCGCGGTTCAACATCCGCCTGCGCGACGACAAGTCCTACCCCTACATCGCGATCTCCCTCGACGAGGACTTTCCCCGGGTGTACTTCACCCGCGAGCGCCACCGCCGCGACCGCGCGTACTTCGGCCCCTACAGCAACGCCAAGCGGGTCCGCTCGACGCTCGACGTCCTCGGCAAGGTGTTCATGTTCCGCTCGTGCGAGGGGTCCGAGCCCGGTCGCCGCAGCGGCTCGCCGTGCCTGGACTACTACATCAAGCGCTGCGAAGCGCCCTGCGTGGGGTACGTCAGCCGCGAGGACTACCGCCGTGGCATCGACGGGGTGATCGACTTCCTGTCCGGCCGCTACCGGGCGATCGAGCGCGAGCTCGACCAGTCGATGCGCGAGGCCGCGGCCGAGCAGCGCTTCGAGGACGCCGCGCGCGAGCGAAACCGCCTGCGGGCGGTGCGCTCGCTGCTCGAACGCCAGCGGGTGGCGAACGAGGCCGTCGGCACGCTAGATGCGATCGCGGTCGCGGTCCAGGACGGCGAGGCCAACGCCCAGGTGTTCCAGGTCCGCGACGGCGTGCTCTCTGACCGTCAGAGCTTCTATCTCGACAACGAAGCCGGCGGCGGCATCGCCGCGGTTGCCGAGGCGTTCATCCTGCAGTACTACGCGAGCGCGATGATGGTCCCCCCACTGCTGATCGTTCAGCGGGAGCTGGCATCGACCGACGCGCTAGCGGAGGCTCTGACCGCGCGCCGCGACGGGTCGGTCGAGATCCGGGCGGCAGAGCGGGGCGACAAGCGGCGGATCCTCGAGCTCGCCGAGCGCAACGCCCGCCTCGCGCTCGACCAGGAGAAGCTTCGCTCCGAGCGCCGGCGCCAGCAGCGGGTCGAGGCCCTCGACGGACTCCAGCAGGCGCTCGGGCTGGACACCATCCCGCTGCGGATCGAGTGCTTCGACATCTCGACGCTGATGGGGACGAACACGGTGGCCTCGATGGTCGTGTTCGAGGGCGGCGCGCCCAAGAAGTCCGACTACCGCCGCTTCAAGATCGCGGCGCCCGCCCCGGACGACTTCGCCGCGATGGAGGAGGTCCTCTCGCGCCGCCTCGCGCGGTGGGGGCGCCAGCGCGAGGTCTCGCCCCACGACAAGGACTACGACCCCAGCTTCGCGACGCTGCCCAACGTGGTCGTGATCGACGGCGGCAAGGGGCAGCTGTCGGCCGGGCTCCGGGCGCTGCAGGGATTCCGCGAACGGGGGGTGGTGGTGATCTCGCTGGCCAAGCGGATCGAGGAGGTGTTCATCCCCGGCCGGAGCGACCCGCTGCCCCTCGCGCACGACACCCCGGAGCTCCAGCTGCTCCAGCGCGTCCGCGACGAGGCGCACCGGTTCGCGATCACTCATCACCGGGTCAGGCGCGACCGCGCGATGACCGCCTCGATCCTCGACGAGCTCCCCGGCGTCGGGCCGGCCCGCAAGCGGGCGCTGCTCCAGCACTTCGGCTCCCCCGACGCGATCCTCGCGGCTTCCAGTGAAGAGATCGAGGCGGTCCCGGGGATCTCCGGGAAGCTCGCCCGTCAGGTCTACCGCGAGATTCACAAGACCGGGGTGTAGAAAATGGGCCCACCCACCCGGGCAGCGGCGCACGCGCGGCCCGGGTCATGCTGCTACTGGGTGAGCAGGACCGCGCTCGCCGGCGGCAGATCGACCGTGTACGCGCCGGCCACGGCCGAGATCGGAACGGTCTGCGGCGGCCCGAGTAACCCGGTGGCAGTCTCCCCGCCGAACGTCTGGCCGCCCAGGGTGACCCCGCTGGTCGCGGCCGCGCTCGGAGCGGTCAGCCAGTCGAGCGTCGCCGCGGTCGCGCCCGGCACCGAAACCGCCACTTCATGCGCGGTGCCGGAGTCCTTGTTGATCAGGACGACGCGGGTGTGCCCGTCGGGGGCGTGCGTGGCCCACACCTTCACGGGCCCGCCGGGCGCGCTGGCCTGCAACAGCTGCGCGCCCGGCGGAAACGCCTGCGCGAACAGCATCAACCCGTAGTACTCGGGATGGACGAAGGCCAGGAAGTGGCCGAACAGCCGGGTGAACGTGAACAGCTCATACGCGGCACCGGGGAGCGAGTGGAAATTGACCCCGTCGACGCCGACGCTCGCCAGGTTGAACAGCGTGTCCAGCGCCCACAGCGCGGACGCGAACGTGTCGCTCACGCCCTTCTTGCCCGAGCACGAGGCCGAGTTCATCTCCGCGACCCGCAGCGGCACCCCGCGGGCGTGGGCAATCGCCACGTAGGGCGCGACGCCCTGGGCGAGGCTGCTCGAGGCCTGGTCGGCGAGCAGGCTCGGGATCGACGGGAAGCCAGGCTGGCTGGGGTTCGTGACGCACGCGCGCAGCGGGTAGCGGTGGACCGTCACGATGCGCAGCTTGGGTTCTGTGGCGAGCAGCTGGTTCAGGCCCCCGAGCCAGGTCAGCCCTGCCGTTGCGGGGCCAGCCAGCGGCAGCGGAGGCAACGCCGCCCTGAAGCGTGCGAGCTCCCGCAGGTACTGCGGGAAGCCGTAGTTGCCGGGGCGGGAAAAGAACACCCGTCCGCGCTTGTCGGTGTACCACGGGATCAGGTTGTAGATGTCGGGCTCGTTGCCGATCTCGAGCGCCTGGATGTACGGCTGGCCGATCCCGTGTACGAACGCGCGCGCCTCTGCGGCCGCGAGCGCGGGTCGCGAGGCGGCCAGGTTGACGCCCAGGATCAACCGAGCCCCCACCGCGGCCGCGAGCGCCTTGGTCGTCCGCAGCCAGCCGGGGGTGAGCCGGTAGTCGACGCCGCCCGGCGGGAGCAGGCCGCGGACCGGCCACCACGTCGCGTCGGCGCTGCCGCCGCCGATGCGGAGCACGGGGGCCTGGCCGGGCGCGAGGTTCCGCACGAGGGCCTCGAAGACCGGGTTGACCTGAAGCGGGTCGCGGCCGGTGTAGACGTGGAGAGCGCTGTACTCGAGCGACAGCCCGACGAAGCCGGGGGCCATCGCCTGGCCGAAGGTGGCGGACGAGACGGTGGCCTGGAGGGGAGTTTGCGCGGCGGCGGCCGCAGGAAGGGCTGCCGAAACCGCCAGCGACAGCGCCGCTGCAGCCAGGGCCACGATCCCTCTGCCGCGGCGATGCACGCGCGCATGGTGACATACCGGGGCGGGCGGGCGGTCATCCGGCGCCGTCACGCCTTCTACCATGGAACTCTCAAGCGTGGACGTCGCTCGAGCCGAAACCTCTCAACCCGAAGGCGCCACTTCGGCGCTGAGGGACCTCGTAATCATCACCGGCTTCTCTGGTGCCGGGAAGTCGACGGCGATGGCGGTGTTCGAGGACGAGGGCTACTTCTGCGTCGACAACCTTCCGGCCGAGATGATCCGCTCGCTGATCGAGCTGTTCATGCACGACGGATCGAAGGTGGCTCAGGCGGCGGTGGTCTCGGACGTGCGGGGCGGTAGCTACTTCGGCGGCCTCGCGGCGATGCTCGATGACCTACGGGCAATCGGGGTGACCTACCGGGTCCTGTTCCTCGCCGCGGACGAGGCGACGCTGCTGACCCGCTACAAGGAGACCCGCCGGCGGCACCCCCTGGCGCCCATGGGGAGCGTGGCGGACGGGATCGCGCGCGAGCGCGAGATCCTCGCGCCGTTGCTCTCCCGCGCCGACGTGGTGGTCGATACGAGCGGGCTGACCGCCGCGATGCTGAGGCGAAAGCTCGCCGACGACCTGCTGCCCAATCCGATGCCGGGGCGGCTGGCCGTGACCTTCGAGAGCTTCGGCTTCAAGTACGGGCCCACGCGCGATCCGGACCTGCTCTTCGACGTGCGCTTTCTCCCGAACCCTCACTACGAGCGTGACCTGCGCCCGCTGACCGGAGACGATCCCCGCGTGGTCGAGTTCATCAACCGCGACGGCGAGCTGGACGACTTCTACGCCCGGCTGTATCCGCTGCTCGACTATCTGCTCGAGCAGTACCTCAGTGAGGGCAAGGCACACCTCGTTGTGGGGATCGGCTGCACCGGTGGTCGCCACCGATCGGTGGCGATCGCCGAGCACCTCGCCGCTCGATACGGACCGCAGGCGGAGTACCTCGTCGAGGTGACGCACCGCGACGTCAGCCGGCCGGCGTGATCGACCACGTCGGTTTCGAGGTTGAGGACTTGGGCCGGTCGGCGCGGTTCTACGACGCGGTCTTCTACGCCCTCGGCGCGCGTCGGATGGTCGACTCGGAGGCGGCGATCGCGTACGGGGTCAACTGGCCGCAGGTGTGGATCGTCATGCGGGGGCGACCACCCGGTCCCGGGTACGGGCACGTGGCTCTGGCCGCCAGTGGCAAGGCGGCGGTGGACGCCGCTCACTCGGCCGGTCTGGCGAACGGGGGCGAGGACGACGGCGGGCCCGGGAGGCGCCCGCAATACGGCCGCACGTACTACGCCGCCTACCTGCGCGATCCGGACGGGCTGCGGGTCGAGGTGGTCAGCCGCTAGATTGCCGGACGGTGCACTAGCCTTCGCGCGTGCCGACGACGGTCGGCACCTCTTTTTGCTGGCGATCAGGATGGGAGAGCACGCGTATGCCCGTACGGGTCGGGATCAACGGCTTCGGTCGCATCGGCCGGAACGTCTTCCGCGCCGCCTACGAAGCCGGCGCGGACATCGAATGGCTGGCGGTCAACGACGTCGTCGACCCGAAGACGATCGCGCACCTGCTCAAGTACGACTCCAACTATGGCCCGTTCCCGGGCCGCGTTGAGGCGACGGATAGCGGCTTCTCCGTGGACGGGCGGGAAATTCGCGTGCTGGCCGAGCGCGACCCCGCCGCCCTGCCATGGAGTGAGCTCGGGGCGGAGGTGGTGATCGAGTCGACCGGGCTGTTCACCGACCGCGAGAACGCGTCCAAGCATTTGGAGGCGGGGGCCCGCAAGGTCGTGATCTCGGCACCGGCCACCGACCCCGACGTCACGGTCGCGCTCGGGGTGAACTTCGATGAGGCCTACGACCGCGAGCGCCACCACGTGATCTCCAACGCCTCGTGCACGACCAACTGCCTCGCGCCCGTGGCCAAGGTGCTCCACGACACCGTCGGGATCAAGCACGGGCTGATGACCACGATCCACGCCTACACCGCCGATCAACGGCTCCAGGACATGCCGCACCGGGACCTGCGACGGGCGCGGGCCGCGGCCGTGAATTTGATCCCCGCCTCGACGGGCGCCGCGCGGGCGATCGGACTCGTGATCCCGGCTCTGAACGGCAAGCTCCACGGCATGGCGATGCGCGCCCCGGTACCCACCGGAAGCGTCGTCGACCTGGTTGCCGAGGTGGACCGGGAGACCAGCGTCGAGGAGATCAACGCCGCGGTCGCGGCGGCCGCCAGCGGCCCGATGAAGGGGCTCCTGCGCTACACCGAGGACCCCATCGTCTCGACGGACATCATCAAGGATCCGGCCTCCTCCATCTTCGACTCGGCGCTGACCTCGGTGATGGACGGCACGCTGGTGAAGCTCATCGCTTGGTACGACAACGAGTGGGGCTATTCGAACCGCTGCGTGGACGTGGTCCAGAAGGTGCTTTGAGGACGCTCGACGATCTCGGCGACCTGCAGGGCAAGCGCGTGCTCGTGCGAGTCGACTTCAACGTACCGCTCGAGGACGGGGCGGTGGCCGACGACACCCGGATCCGCGCGGCGCTGCCCACGATCGCGGAGCTCCGGCAACGCGGCGCCCGGATCGTGCTCGTCTCGCACCTGGGCCGGCCCCAGGACCGCGAGGCCGAGCTGTCGCTGCGGCCGGCGGCCAACCGCCTCGCCGAGCTGACGGGCGCGGATGTGACGCTGGCGCCGGCGGTCGTCGGCGACGACGTGCGCGCGTTCGCCGACAACCTGGGACCGGGACACATCCTGGTGCTCGAGAACGTCCGCTACGAGCCGGGGGAGACCAAGAACGATCAAGAGCTGGCCCGGGCGCTGGCTTCGCTCGCGGATGTGTACGTCAACGACGCTTTTGGCGCGGCGCATCGGGCGCACGCTTCCACGGAGGGGGTGGCCAGGCTGGTCTCCGACCACGCCGCCGGGCGACTCCTGGAGCGCGAGGTGACGACTTTGACCGAGATGCTGCAGGACCCGGCGCGGCCGCTGCTGGCGCTTCTCGGTGGGGCCAAGGTGAGCGACAAGATCGCGGTGATCGAGCGGTTCCTGGATGTGGCCGACACGATCCTGATCGGCGGGGCGATGTGCTTCCCGTTCTTCGCGGCGCAGGGTCACACCGTGGGGGAGTCGTTGTGCATCGCGGAAGACGTGGAGCTCGCGCGGAAGGTCCTCGGTTCGGCCTCGGGCTCGGGCTCCCGGGCGCGGCTCGAGCTGCCGCGCGACCTGGTGATCGCCGACCGCCTGGCGGCGGATGCCTCGGCTCGGGTCCTCGACGGGGTCGACGTGCCCGAGGGGATGATGGGGCTCGATATCGGGCCGGCGACTGCTCGCCGGTATGCCGAGGCCGTCGCGGCCGCAGGGACGGTGTTCTGGAACGGGCCGATGGGGGCCTTCGAGGTCGAGCCGTTCGCGGCGGGGACGCGCGCCGTCGCCGACGCGGTGGCGTCGGTTTCCGGCACCACGGTGGTCGGCGGGGGCGACTCGGCGGCGGCGCTCGTCCGGTTCGGGCTAGCGGATAAGGTGACGCATCTGTCGACCGGTGGCGGGGCGGCACTCGAGCTGATCGAGGGCAAGACGCTCCCCGGAGTGGAGGCACTTTCGTGAGCACTTTTGGAGGCGCGGGCCGGACGCCGCTGATCGCCGGCAACTGGAAGATGCACAAGACGATCGCCGATGCGAGAGCGTTCATCGAGCAGTTCCTCCCGTTGGTGGCAACCGCCGATCGCGTCGACGTCGGAATCTGTCCGCCGTTTCCGGCGCTGAAGCCGACGGTCGATGCCACCCGCGGATCGCGGGTCCAGGTGTTCGCTCAGAACGTGCACCAGGAGGATCACGGGGCATTCACCGGCGAGGTCTCGCCGCCCATGCTCGTCGAGCTCGGTGTCCACGGCGCGATCGTGGGGCACTCCGAACGACGCGAAATGTTCGGGGAGACCGACCGCGCGCTCGCGCTGAAGGTGCCGGCGGCGCTCGACGCCGGCCTCACCCCGATCCTGTGCGTCGGTGAGACGGAGGAGGAACGCGAGAGCGGCGACACCGAGCGCAAGCTCCGCCACCAGATCCAGGAAGATCTCGCGCGGGTGCCCCCCGAGCAACTGGGCGACGTGGTGATCGCCTACGAGCCGATCTGGGCCATCGGGACGGGTCTGGTGGCGACGGCGGAGCAGGCGCAAGAGGCGATCGCGTTCATTCGCGCGCTCGTCGCGGACCGCTCCCGGGAGCAGGCAGAGCGCACGCGCGTGTTGTACGGGGGCAGCGTCAATCCCGGCAACGCCGCCGAGCTGCTGGCGCTACCGGACATCGACGGGGCGCTCGTCGGCGGGGGGAGTCTCGACGCCGAGTCGTTCGCGGCGATCGTCGGCGCCGCCGGCTGATGGCTACGGTCGGTCCGGGCCCGCGGGGGCCTGCGGCGCCGTCGGCCGCGCTGATCGTGCTCGACGGCTGGGGGCTCGCGCCGGGCGGGCCCGGTAATGCGATCTCGCTGGCCCGCACGCCGGTGTTCGACTCGCTGTGGTCTTCGCATCCGAATGCAGTGCTGCGCGAGGCGTTCACTGGCGCCGAGCGAGTGCAGCTGATCGGGCTCGTGTCCGACGGCGGCGTGCACTCCGGCTGGTCACACTTGGAAGCGCTGATCCGTCTCGGGGCCGAGCTGCGCGTGCCGGATCTGGTGCTGCATGCATTCACCGACGGGCGGGACACGCTCCCGACGTCGGGCGCGCCTCAGGCCCGACCGGATGCGCGAGATCAGCCGGGCCCTGGCGGAGCCGGGGTTTTCTGAGCCGCTCGATCGCGGGGGCGCTCCGCCGGTTGCGCGGTACGCGACCATGACCCGGTACGAGGAGGACTGGGCGTACCCGCATGTGACGTACTTCTTCAACGGCGGTGACGTTCGGGATCATCAACTTCGCCAATCCCGACATGGTCGGACACACGGGAGTGATCCCCGCTGCGGTCAAGGCGGTGGAGACGGTCGCACGGCTGCCTCGGGGAGGTGGTCGAGGCAGCGCACGGGTCTGGCGGCGCGTGCATCGTGACCGCCGACCATGGCAATGCGGACCACATGCTCGAGGACGACGGCAGCCCCAACACCGCCCATTCGCTCAATCCGGTGCCGCTCGTCGTCACCGTTCGCGGTCTGTCGCTGAGAGACGGCGGGATGCTGGCCGACGTGGCGCCGACGGTGCTGGAGGTGCTGGGGATCGAGCCGCCGGCGGAGATGACGGGGCGCACCCCCGTTTTTCATTAGCCCTCGCTGTTTGGGCGCGATCGGAGACGCTCCAGTGGTTCCTGGGATATCTGACGCCCGGACGCGAATAAGACTTGACAGAAGGCGACTTAGATTTCTATACTCTGCCCAGGTACGCTTCCAATCCCGAAACGGGAGGTTTGAGATGGCATTGATTCGTTGGGAACCGGTTCGTGAGCTGAACACGATTCAGAACGAGATGAACCGGCTGTTCAACACGTTCTTCGACTCGCCGGCGCCGGCCGGGGGCGCAACTCAGCGCCGCTGGATTCCGCCGATGGATCTCGTGGAGACCGAGGGCGAGTTCGTTCTGAGGGCGGACCTGCCGGGCCTGTCCGAGAACGACGTGCAGATCCAGCTCGAGGACAACGTCCTCACGATCTCGGGCGAGCGCAAGGCCGAGCACGAGGAGCGCAAGGAGGGCTACTACCGCGTGGAGCGAGCCTCCGGGCAGTTCTCCCGCTCGCTGACGCTTCCTGAGGGCGTGGACGGCAACGCCGTGACGGCCAGCTTCAACAACGGCGTGCTCGAGGTGCGGGTGCCGAAGCCCGAGGAGCGCAAGCCGCGCAAGGTCGCGATCTCGGTCGGTGGCGCACCCAAGACGATCGAGAGCTCCGAGACCGGGCAGCCGGCGGTCGAGCAGCAGCCGGCGGGCAACGGCGGCGAGCCGGTAGGCGCCAGCTCGTAAGCGGCGCTCAGAGTCTGTCGGCGCAGGGCGGCCTCTCGAGGCCGCCCTCTTTTTGCCCGGGCCGGGCCGGCGACGAGGGACCGTGGGCAATAACTGTCGCTATCCGACAGGTATTGCCCACGCTCACCGGATCCGGCTCCCAATCTCAGTGGATCGACATCCTCTCGTAGGAGAGGTACAGGTGGGCGGCCCACGAGACGGGGTCGGCGGCGAAGTCGCGCCGCAGGGCGCCGTGGTTGAGCGCGTCGTCGAGCCCGGCCATGATCATCGACTGGTCGAGCACGAGCCGGCGGTGGCCGATGGACCCGGTGACGGGATTGACGGCGTCATAGAACCCGCCATCCTTGGTGTAGATCCCCGGGTACAGCGTCCGCAGGGCCTCGATGTTCGCGAACGCTTTCTGCGGCAGGACCGGCAGCGCGATGAACGAGGCGTGCGGGGTGACCGTGGTCTCGGTGTCGCAACCGACGCAGACGGACTGGGACAGGCGTTCGCCGGCAGGGAAGATCAGCCCTTGCACCCCGTAGGCGTCGTAGTTGCCGGTGTCGTCCGGAGTGCTCGACGGCGACATTCCCCACACCGGGTAATGGAGCGCCTGCGTCGCGTAGCGGATCTGGACTTGCGCCCAGCGCACGTCGTCGAGGCCGAAGCTGTGCGGGCCCCAGGCGGTCTCGGGCACGACCAAGTTCGCCATCAGGCCCTCGAACATCCCACCCGCGAAGGTCGGAACGAACGTCAAGGACGTACCCGGGTAGACGTAATGCCCCTCCCAGACGGGGAACTCCTTGCCCGATTGCGGGTCCGTGTATGTCTGCCAATAGCCCGGGGTCGGCCACTGACCCTGCCACGAGAAGTCGGGATCAGTGGCGCACCGCTTCGGAGGCAGAGTCCGCCACGATCGCCACCACACATCGCCTGGCATCTGGTGGCGCCCCATGCCGATGTACATCGAGATCCGGGGGTCGCTGTACAGCGCGCCGTTGTGGTAGCCGGCGGGGCCTACGCCGACGTAGAAGCCGCCGTACTGCTGACCGGTGGGCGGGTCACCGGGCAGGGACGCGTTCACGTTGCAGTCCGTCTGGGCGCGGTTGTCGTAGAAGATCGAGAAGTCCATTGGCGCCATCAGGCGGTCGACGAGGTCGCGCAGCCCCGGCAGGGCCTCGCGAACCACGGTCAAGCCCGACGCGTACCAGCCGTTGTCGACCGCCGAGAGGAACGAGCAGTTGTCCGACGTCGACGTGGTCTGGGCGCAGTCGCCCTGCCCGGGGTTTAGGAGCACCTTGCCATTGGTGGTGTCGTACCACTGGTACAGGAATCCGCCATAGCGGGTCAGCGAGGCGACCTCGTCGAGCGTGGAGCGGATCAGCGACCGCGCCCGGGCTTGGGTGATCAACCCGAGGTCGCGGGCGGCCGCGACCGCCCACAGGTACACCCCGATGTTGGCCGCCGAAGTGTACGCGCCGCGGGTGGCGCCGGGACCCAGGTTGTCGAGCGGGAGGTGGGTGGTGGGATCGACGTCGGCGGCGTAGAACCGCCACGTGTCCCGGGCGATTCCGTACAGGACCGCGCGCTGGTGCGGGGTGAAGGCGGCCTGGGCCGGCGCACCTACCGCGAGCATCGCGGCGAAGACGGCGGCCAGTGCCGCGAGGCCCGCGATCAAACGGTGGCGCCGCCTGGAGTCAGGACTAGCCGACGCTGAACATGGCATGGTTCGTGGCGGTCGAGCTGTCGCCGAACCAGACGTCGAACGGTCCCGGTTCGACCACGAACTGGCCCTGGGCGTTGTAGAACCCGAGCTGCTGCGGGCCCAGGTGGAACGTGACCGTCTTGGTCTGTCTCGGCGCGAGCGTTATGCGCTTGAACCCCTCGAGCCGGCGCACGGGCTGCAGGATGCTCGTGTAGCTCTCGTGGACGTAGACCTGAGCGACGTCGTCGCCGGCCACCGATCCCGTATTGGTGATGCTTCCCGTGACCGTCACCGAGCCGCCCGGGCCGATGCTGGTCGATGACAGGTGCGGGCCCGACACCGAGAACGTGGTGTAGGACAGCCCGTACCCGAACGGATACTGCGGCGTGTTGGGGACGTCGAGGTACTTGGAGGTGTACTTGTTGTTCGGGTCGAACGGCCGGCCGGTGGGCAGCTCGTTGTAGGAGATCGGTATCTGCCCGACGTTGCGCGGGAAAGACATCGGCAGCTTGCCGCCCGGATTGGCCTTTCCGAACAGCACGTCGGCGACCGCATCGCCGCCCTCGGTGCCCGGATACCAGGCCTCCAGCAGCCCAGGGGCGTTGTCGGCCAGCCACGGAATCGTCAGCGGCCGTCCGTTCATCAGCACAACCACGTACGGCTTGCCGGTCCCGGCGATCTGCTGGATGAGCGCGAGCTGCTGTCCGGGCAGGTCGATCATGCTGCGCGAGGAGGCCTCACCGCTGTCGGCCGCAGGCTCGCCGGCGACGATCACCGTCACGTCGGAGCTCTGCGCGGCGCTGACCGCGGCGCCGAAGCCGCTCGTGTCGGTGCAGTTGGGGTCGCAGCCCTGGGCGTAATTGACGGTGGCGCCGGGCACCGCGTTCTTGATCCCCTGGAGCACGGATACGACCTTGCCCTGCGCGGCCCCCGGATAGCCAATCGGCACGTCGGGTCCGAGCTGGTCCATCGGGTTGTCGGCGAGCGGCCCCACGACCGCGATCTTGGACACGCTGGTGCTCAGCGGCAGCGCGTGGTTGTTGTCGCCCAGCAGCACCATCGACTCGTCGGCCATGGTGCGCGCCGCCGCCAGGTGCGCCGGCGTGAGCTCCTCGCGGGCCACCCGCGCGGCGCTGCCCTGGAAGGGGTCGGAGAACATCCCGGCCAGGTACTTCAGCGTCAGCACGTGGCGCACGGCGGTGTTCAGCTGCGCCATCGTGATCTTGCCCGACGCCAGCAGCTGCGGTCCGTAATTGGCGTATGTGGAGTAAACCGTGTTACCGGGCTGGATCCCGATTTGCACCGCCATCTCGATATCGACCCCGGCGGTCAGCGCCAGGCGCGCCGCGTCCGCACCGGAGGCGGCATAGCCGAAGGCCTCGAGCTCCTGGACCGCCTGATAGTCGCTCACCACCGTGCCGCCGAAGCCCCACTCATTGCGAAGGATGGTCTGCAGCAGGTACGGATTGGCGCTCGCCGGGACGCCGTTGAGCGAGTTGAAGGCGCTCATCACCGTGGCCGCCCCCGCGTCAACTCCCGCCTTGTACGGGGGCAGATAGTCGTTGCGCAGCTGCTGGTCGGACATGTCGACCGTGTTGTATTCGCGGCCCGCGACGGGCGCGCCGTAGGCGGCGAAGTGCTTCATGGTGGCGGCCATCTTGTTGGGCGCGCTGAAGTCGCTGCCCTGATAGGCGCGAACCTTCGCGGCGGCCATCGCCGATCCGAGGAACGGATCCTCGCCCGCGCCCTCGACCACGCGACCCCAACGAGGATCGCGGGCGATGTCGACCATCGGATTGAACGTCCATTTGATCCCGTCAGCGGTCGCCTCGGTGGCCGCTATCGCCTCGGTCCTCTGGACCGCGGCCGGATCCCAGCTCGACGCCTCGCCGAGCGGCACCGGGAACATGGTTCTGTAGCCGTGGATCACGTCCAGGCTGAAGATCAGCGGGATGTGCAGCCGCGACTGGAGCGCAGCCTTCTGGACGGCGTTGATTTGGGCCACGCCGGTGAGATCGAGCACCGAGCCGATCTGGCCGTTCTTGGCCAACGTGAAGAGGTCGCCCGGCGTTCCGTTGGGGCCGTTAGGCCCGGCCATCTCGAGCTGGCCGAACTTCTCCGCCACCGTCATCCTGCGCAGCAGCGAGTTGACCTTGGCATTGATCGCCTGCTGCTGCGAGGTGAGCGCGGCTGCGCGGACCGTCACCGCCGCGGGCGAACCCGCCCAGAGCCAACCCGTCATCAGCGCTACGGCGGCCAGGGCTGCTGCCAGGACGACCCCCAAACCAGCACGTCGCCGCGGCTTGCCCCAGACCTCGCGAACAACCCGGTCTGCCATCTCCGTCTCCTTCCCTCGCCTATCCCGCTATCGGTGCCAAGCCTGGTCCCGGCCGATCCCGCGATACCCCTGGCGCGAGGGAGTCAAACTTCGCCCGACAGCTGATGTTCACGTTTCGCTCCGCTTCCTCTGCATCGCTTGCCCGCAGCGGCACCCTGCACCTCGCGCACGGTGACGTGCGCACGCCGGCATTCGTTCCGCTGGCGACGAAAGGCGCGGTCAGGACGCTCGAGCCCCGGGATGTCGAGGCGCTCGGTTATCGGCTGATCCTCGGCAACACGTTCCACCTGCTGCTCTCGCCCGGGCCCGAGCTCGTTCGGCGCTTCGGCGGCCTGCACAACTTCATGCGCTGGGAGAAGCCGATCATCACCGACTCGGGCGGCTTCCAGGTCTTCTCGATGGGTCACGGCGGGGTGGCCGATGAGATCAAGGGCCGCGGCCGCCGGGCTCCCGCGGACAGCGACGGCGCCGGGGCGATCCTCGGGATCGGCGAGGACGGCGTGCGATTTCGCTCCTACGTCGATGGCCGGGAGCGCTTCCTCGGGCCTGAGGAGTCGATGTCGGCTCAGGCCGCGTTCGGTTCGGACATCGCACTCGTGCTCGACGAGTGCACACCGTTCCACGTCAGCCGGGACTACACGGCACGCTCGACGGAGCGCACACATCGGTGGCTGTCGCGCTGCCTACGGTGGCACGCGGAGCACGGACCCACCGATCAGGTCGTCTACGGCATCGTCCAGGGCGGCGTCGAGCGCGACCTGCGGCGCGAGTCGAGCGCGACCGTGGCCGCGAGCGGCTGCGACGGAATCGCGATCGGCGGCTCGCTCGGGCGCGACAAGGCCCAGATGCACGAGGTCGTATCGTGGACCACCGCGGAGCTGCAACGCCATGCTCCCGGCAGGCCCCGCCACCTGCTAGGAATCGGCGACGTCGACGACCTGATCGCGGGCGTGCAAGCCGGTATCGACACGTTCGACTGTGCCCTGCCGACGCGCCTGGGGCGCCACGGCGTCGCGCTGGTCCCCGACCCGGCCAACCAGTGGCGGGTCGACCTGGTCAAGGGTCGGTGGCGCGAGTCGACCGACCCGGTCCTCGATGGCTGCCCGTGCCCCGCGTGCTCAGCGGGTTTCACTCGCGGCTATCTGCACTACCTCCTCCGCGCCCGCGAGCTCACCGCGCTGCGCCTCGTCACCCTGCACAACCTCAGCTTCATCGCCCGCCTGATGGAAGATCTGCGGGAAGCCATCGATGCCGACCGCCTCGACGAGGTGGCGAAGGAGCTGAGGTCCGGCGCTCATCCGGGGGCGCTCCCAGCTGATTGATGGTCATGAGGGTGAGCTCCCGCTCGCGGGGCACTTGAGTGCGTGGACCCGCGACTTTCCGAGTGGCCGCACCCAGCACTCGGTGCCCCACGAGTGGGGGCTCACCCTCACTTTGTGTATCGGTTGATCAGGTCCTGGAAGTCCTGGATCGCCTGGTTGGCGTCGTGGCCCATGATCGTGCGGTAGTGCACGGCCGTATTCGAGTTGCTGGTGGCGATCACCAGCGCCACCGCCACCGCGACGACGAAGAGCGCCGCCAAAGCGAGGAAGGCGAGCGTCCGCCCGCGTCGGCGCGCGCGTGGGCGAGCGTCGGCGTCCGGAGCGCGCGCGGTCGGGACGCGGCCGTAGCCAGCGGTCGGAGGGGCGGGGATCCGTTGCGGTTTGGGTGGCCGCGGTGCCTGGAGCGGCCGCGTCCGGGGCGCGGTGGTGCGCGGCGCGACACGCGTGGCCGCGGTGGCCGCTTGGCGGTTGGGCATGACCCGGGTGGCGGCCCGGGTGCCGAGATGCGCGGTCGGCGCGTCGCTTCCCACCGGCGCCAGTCCCTGGGAGCCGTTGCGAAGCGCCTCGGCGAGCAGCGCCGCCGTCGGCGGCCGGGCCTCGGGGTCGATCTCGAGCGCCATCGAGACCGCCCGGGCGAGCTCTCGCGGCACCTCGAGACCGAGCGCGTCGAGCGGCGGCGGCGATTCACGCTGCTGCTTGAGCGCGAGCTCCGACAGGGACGACGCCTCGTAGGGCAGCCGTCCCGAGATCAGCTGGTAGGTGACCACGCCGAGCGAGTAGATGTCGGCGCGAGGTCCGGCTTCCTCGCCGCGGGCCTGCTCGGGGGCGAGGTAGGCGGCGGTCCCGAGCACCGATCCCACCTGGGTGATGCTCGACTGATCCGTTGCCCGGGCGATGCCGAAGTCCGCGAGCTTCACCCCGCCGGTGTCGGACACGAGCAGGTTGCCGGGCTTGACGTCGCGGTGCACGACACCGTTCCGGTGCGCATAATCCAACCCCCGGCAGGCCTGGGTGACGATGCCCACGGTCTCCTCGACGCCGAGGTATCCGCGGTCGCGCAGGAGCTCGGCGCACGAACGGCCGGCCACGTGCTCCATCACGATGAAGTACTGGTGGTGGCTCTCGTCGAGTCCGAAATCGAACACTTGGACCACGTTCGGGTGCACCAGCCTCGCCGCCGACAATGCCTCCCGGCGGAACCGGGAGATGAACGTCGAATCGTCCGCGAGGTGTTCGGCCAATAGCTTGATCGCGACATAGCGCTCGAGGCGCTGGTCGAAGGCGAGGTGAACGGTGGACATCCCGCCCGCGCCGATCCGTGACTCGACGCGATAGCGCCCGGCGATCGTCGTTCCATTGGTCATTGTGCGTTCCCGCCGTTGCCGTTCCCGTTGCCGTTGCTGTTGCCGTTGCCCTTGCCGGTGCCCGCGATGCCACCCGTGGAGCCGCCGAGTCCGGCGCCCCCGCTGCCTGTGGAGGTAGTACCCGGTGGCGTGGGTGTGGTTGCAGACGAGCTCGTGGTGGGCGGCGAGGTCGTGCTCGTGCTCGTTTGCGTCGGCGTGCTCGTGGTGGTGCTGGTGCTCGTGGGGGTGGACGTGGTCGAGCTCGAGGTGGTGCTCGAAGTGGTCGTGCTCGACGACGACGTGGTAGTCGGCGGAGTCGTCTGGCGGCAATCCCGAAGGGCCAGGACCGAGACCGCCTGGACGCCCTGAGCCAGGTTTGCCCGCAGCGTGGTGTTGATGGTTGCGGGCAAGCGCTGGATCGACCGCGCGAGCGCCACGGTCGCGCCCGAAGCGCCGGCGCAGTCCTTCTGGGCCACAGCGGAGGAGATCTGGTCCAGCTGGCCGCTCAGAGTACTCGCCTGGCCGCCTGAGAGCAGGCCGGAGCCGCCGCCGCAGGCGACGACGAATGAGGCAGCAAAACCGAGAGTGCCGCTGAGAATCGCGCGGGGCGCATAGCGCATCCGCGGCGTGACTTTAGAGACTCGGCCTGTTTGCTTCCGGTTAGCGCTCATTGGCCGTAGGAGAGGCGCTCGGCGAGGGAGTCCGGCAGGCGCGCGGCGCGGATCGCGGCCTGGGCGCCGCCGATGTCGTATTCGGTGCGCCTGTAGACGGCCCGCAGGCCGTCGATATCGAGCTCGAGCCAGCCCGCTCGGGGGTCGCCGTCCCGGGGCTGGCCCACGCTCCCGGGATTGATGAGCCACTCACCGGAGGCGAGGTCTAGCTCCTCGTCCTGGGCTCGGGTCTGGCCGGTCGCGGTCTGCCCGTCCTCGCGCGAGAAGGACAGCGCGACGTGCGAGTGGCCGATCAGGCATATCCGGTGCTGCTGAACGTCGAGACAAAGCTCGGCTTGCAGCGGGGAGAGGACGTATTCCCAGATCGGGTCGCGAGGACTGGCGTGGTAGAGGCCGACCGCCTCCTCAACGTTGAGGGGTTCGAGGGTCTGCAGGTAGTCGCGAACGTCGGCCGGGATGGTCTCCCGAGTCCACTTCGCAGCCAGCGCGGCCCCCCGTGAGAACTCCTCGAGCGGCAGCGTGCCGCGAACTCCGAGATCGTGGTTGCCGGCGAGGCACACCGCGGCGTGCTGACGGGCCAGCTCGACGCAGGCCACCGGATCCGCGCCGTAGCCGACCAGGTCGCCCAGGCACCACATCTCGTCGCAGTCCGACAGCCCGATTTCATCGAGCACGGCCTCGAACGCCTGCCGGTTGCCATGGATGTCTGAGACGATCGCCACCCTCATTGCGGGCGTACAGTCTCCCTGGTGAGCCCCTCCCCGCGCCAATGGGCGTTCGGATCGCTGCTGCTGACGTTCACGGCCGCGGAGGTCGGGGTGCGCCTCCTGACGCCGCGGACGCCCGTGCCGGAGCCGGTCGAGGTCGACCTGGAGAGCTATTTCAGCGCCGAGGAGATTGGGCGCGGAGCGCGATTTGCCCGTCCGCAGCTGGCGCTCGGCCTGCTCCGGGCGGGGATCGAACTGGGCGCGCTCGCGGCCGTGGTTCGGTGCGGGGGCCTCCCACGGAAGAAGCAGGAGCGCCTGCCGCCGGTGGTGGGCGGGGCCTTGACGGCCGCGGGCCTCGCGGGCGCGCTCACCCTGCCGCCTCTGCCGCTGGCGGTCGTGGCCCGCCGACGGGCGATAAGAGTGGGGCTCGTCACCCAATCGTGGGGCGGCTGGGTGATCGACCTCGTCAAGTCCACGGCGATCGCGTCCGCGCTCTCGGGTGCTGCCGGAGGCGCGGTCCTGGCCCTGACGCGGCGCTACCCCCGAGCCTGGTGGGGGCCCGCGAGCGCCGGCTCGATCGGCTTTGGGGCGCTGCTCACGGCGCTCGCGCCGGTGGTTCTCGATCCGGTGTTCAACGACTTCACGCCGTTGCCGGAGGGAGAGACCCGGTCAGACGTGCTCGAGCTCGCGCGGGCGGCGGGCGTCAAGGTGGGGGAGGTGTATTCGATCGACGCCAGCCGCCGAACGACCGCGGCCAACGCGTACGTGACCGGGCTGGGGCCCACCAAGCGCGTGGTGCTGTTCGACACGTTGCTCGACCGCTACAACCGCGACGAGATTCGAGTCGTGGTTGCCCACGAGCTGGCGCACGTCCGTCACCGCGACGTCACGCGCGGCGTGCTGTACGGGGCCACGGTCGCACCCGCCGCGGCGTTCGCCGTCCAGCGCCTGAGCTGGCTGCTCTCGCCTGCGCGCGGCACGCCCGCTGCCCTGCCGGCGCTCGGTCTGGCGGCGGCGCTCGTCGCCGCCCCCACCGGCCTGATCGGCAACCGCCTGTCGCGCGCGGTGGAGCGCCGGGCGGACGCATTCTCGCTGGAGCTGTCGGATGCTCCGGAGGCGTTCGTGTCCTTCGAGCGGACGATCGCGATTCAGAACGTGGCCGATCTCGACCCGCCGCGCTGGGTCTCGAGGCTGCTGGCGACGCACCCCTCAACCGCAGAGCGCATCGGCGCGGCCCTCGCCTACCCCAAACAGGGCCGGCGTGAGCCGGCCCTTAGTCAAAATCAGTCCTCGTCATCCTCGTCGGCTTCCTGACCCGCTCCGAATTCCGGCAGGTTCTTGATCCCCTCGCGGGTCTGCCACTTGGAATAGTTGTCCTGCATCGCATCGATCAACTCCCGCATGAACTTCGCGCTGAGGTTGATGCGCGAGACGACAACGCCCGGGATCTCGTCGTCCTCCACCTCGTGGTCCACGCGCGCGAACGTGATCGTGAACTCGTAGTCGGAGTGGCTGACGTTCGCAAAGTTCGCGTACGTGCCGGCCATGATGTCCGGCGAGAAGTGGATATTGATATGGCGCTCGGGCCTGTTGGGGTCGTCCATGGCCACGTAGTATCACGCCGTGCGGATCGTCGTCGTCGCCGTGGGCCGACTGCGTCCGCCGTTCGCGGACGATGTGCAGCACTACCAGAAGCTGATCGCAGGTCACGTGCGGCTCGAGATGGTCGAACTGCGGGAGGACAATCAGGTCGCTCGCCGCCTCCCGGATCGATCCTTCCTGTCACTGCTGCATCGTGACGGTGAGCAGATGGACTCGGTTGCGTTCAGCCGGTTCCTCGAGGAGCGGCGTCGCAGCGGACGGGATCTGTGCTTCGTGATCGGGGGTCCCTTCGGGTTGGAGCTCGACGGCGTCGATCACCGGCTGTCGCTGGGGACGCTGACGCTGCCGCACCAGCTGGCGCGGGTGGTGCTGCTCGAGCAGCTCTATCGCGGGCACAAGATTCTCGCGCGCGAGCCCTATCACTACTGAGGCGAAGGGGCTCGGGTACCCTCGGCAGGCGTGATCGAATCTGATGGTTTGGCCGCCGACGGCGATCCGCTCGCGGAGCTGGCCGCGAGCGTACGGGCGGCCGCGGCGGCCGTCCGTGGTGGAGTCGGCGAGCCGTCCGCCCAGCCACGGCTCGAGCGCTCCCGGCATCAGGCGCAGGGCGACTACTCGACCAACGCCGCGATGTTGTTGGCGCCGGTGCTCGGCGCGGGGCCGAGGGAGATCGCGGAACGGCTGGGCGCCGAGATCGAGGGGCGGCTCGGGGAGGATCTCGACCATGCCGAGATCGCCGGCCCCGGGTTCTTGAACCTCGTGATGACGGACGGCTGGCATCGCCGCGCGCTGGCGACGGTCTTGGCAGCGGGCGACCAGTTCGGTGCCGGGGGCGCGACGGTGTGCGAACGGATCGTGATCGAGTTCGTGTCCGCCAATCCCACCGGACCTCTGGTGGCTGCCAGCGGGCGTCATGCCGCCTACGGGGACGCGCTCGCCCGGATCCTCGAGCACCACGGGCACTGCGTCTGGCGCGAGTACTACTTCAACGACGCCGGCAACCAGATCCGCCTGCTCGGCGCGTCGGTTCAGGCCCGGGCGCGTGGGGCTGCCGTGCCCGAGGGTGGCTACCAGGGCGAGTACGTCGTCGAGTTGGCGTCGGAGATCGAGGGCTCGGCGGAGGTGGATGTCGACGTCCTCGCGGCTCGCGCGGTCGAGTTGCTCCTGGGGCAGATCAAGGCCACGCTGGTCCGGTACGGGGTGCGGTTCGACAGGTTCTTCAGCGAGCGGGCGCTGCACGAGGGTTCGCCGAGCGAGCTCGAGCAGGCCCTGGCTCTGGTTGAGGAGCGGGGTCATGTCTATCGATCCGAGGGCGCAACCTGGCTGCGGACGACCACGTTCGGCGACGACAAGGACCGGGTGTTGGTGCGCTCGAACGGAGAGCCCACATATCTGGCTGCCGATGTGGCCTACCTCCAGGACAAGCGCGAGCGGGGTTTCGAGCGGCAGCTGATGCCGGTCGGCTCAGACCACCACGCCTACGTGCGCGAGCTGAAGGCGGCGACGGCCGCACTCGGCGGGGACCCGGGCACCCTCGAGGCGCCCCTCATCCAGTTCGTGCACCTGGTCGAGGGCGGGCACGCGGCGGCGATGTCCAAGCGGCTGGGATCGTTCGTGGCGCTCGATGACCTGCTCGACGAGATCGGCGTCGACGCGACGCGTTACTTCATGCTCCAGCGCTCGCACGACCGGACGCTCGATCTCGACGTCGAGCTGGCACGCAGGAAGTCCCGCGAGAACCCGGTCTACTACGTGCAGTACGCGCACGCGCGGATCGCGTCGATGCTGCGCCGCCTGTCGAGCGCGCGGGTCGCGGCCGCTGTCGCGCCCGACGCCGACTGGGGCGACGCCGAGCTGCAGGTGTGGGAGCGCGACCTGGTCAAGAAGCTGGCCGCCTTCCCGGGAGAGCTGGCCGAGGCCGCCGAACGCCGGGCGCCGCACCGAATCGTCGGCTACGCGCTCGAGCTGGCGCAGGTCTTCACGGCGTTCTACGAGAACTGTCGCGTGCGCGGGGCCGAGCCGGAGACGCTCGAGTCGCAGCGGATCGCGCTATCTGTGGCCACTCGGCGGACGATCGGGCTGGCGCTTGGGTTGCTCGGCGTGAGCGCGCCGGACTCGATGTGACGGGTCTGCGGAGGCTGCGCCGGGGAGCCTTGCGCGAGTGTGCTCGTCCTTAGTTGCGAAAGGGGACATTAGCCGCCATAGCGACTGAGCTCGTCCTCTAAGCGGCGGGCCTCGCTCGGATTCAACTTCGGGCCGGCGGCGGCTGGCGTTGCCGCCGCCGGCCGGCTGCGGCGTCGCCATCGCGGCAGGGTAAACGCCAATATGACGATCCCGACCGCGAGAATCGCCGGGGGGAGGATGTAGACCGTGAGGTTGAAGCCGTGGGCCGGAGGTCGTCCCAAGACCGCCGGTCCGTATTGGGCCACGAGCGCCTGCTCGATCTGCGGCTTGGTCAGGCCTTGCGCGATCAGCTGCTTTACGTAGTTGCGCTCGGCGACCGCCTGCGGTGACTCCGCCACCGCGAGCGGCTCGCGACACGAGACGCACATCACGTCCTGCTCGACGTCGGTGAGCGATGCTCGCGGGGTGGGGGCGCCGGCGCCGGCAGCCGGGGCCGCCATCGTGCCGACCGCAAGGAGAGCCAGGGCCGCCAGTCCTGCTCGGGTCGCGCCCGGCAGCCTCACGAGCTGCCGTCCAAGATTCGGGGGAGGGTCTGCTGGAGCCACTGCTCGTCGACCTGGTACCGGCGCAGAGCGGAGATTCGGCCGCTCCGGTTGATCACGAACGTCTCCGGAACGCCGGTCGTGCCGAACGAACGGACGAAGTTGCCGCTCACATCGCGCAGCACGGGGTACGTGATGTGCTCCTGGCGGACGAAGCGCTCGGAGTCGCTCGAGTTGTCTAGATAGGTGACGCCGAGGATCGTCGCGTCCCTCCTGGCGATCATGTGCTGCTCATGCTCGAGGATCGGAGCCTCGGTCTTGCACGGATCGCACCACGAGGCGAACACGTTGAGCACCACAACCTTGCCCCGGAGATCGACCAGACTCTCGGACTGGTCTGAGCCGAGGATCGGCAGGGCCATGTGGGCGCTCGGTGCCTCGGGGAGATCGCCTTTCTGGACGGCGGCGTCGATCGAGGTGTTGGCGCCCTGATGGGCCACCCCAAACGCCAGAAGAGCCAGTAGTGCCGCGGCAGCCACAACCAGGATTCCAGGTATGACGAAGCGGCGCATCTTGCACTTCAAGGGTAATACGCCGGCGGGTTCGTCGATTCACGCGCCCCGGCTAGCACGCCTAGAATTCGCAGCGCGCGGACGTAGCTCAGTCGGT
>CAWEFU010000014.1:0-84261 GCA_963808325.1 uncultured Solirubrobacterales bacterium | reverse complement strand
TCAACCTCGTCGAGTCGGGCCTCCAGGACGTCTCGATCACCCGCAAGGGGTTCACCTGGGGCATCCCCGTCCCGTTCGACCCCGAGCAGACCATCTACGTCTGGTTCGACGCCCTCCTGAACTACATCACGCCATCGGCTACGGCACCGATGAGGCCCGTTTCGAATCGCCCTGGCCGGCCGACGTCCACGTCATCGGCAAGGACATCACCCGGTTCCACTGCGCCCTCTGGCCGGCCATGCTGATGTCGGCGGGCGTGGCGTTGCCGAGGCAGGTCTTCGGGCACGGGTTCGTCTACCAAGGGGGGAAGTCAGCAAGAGCCTGGGCACGTCGTCGACCCGATGGACCTGATCCGCGTTCTCGGCGCGAGGCGTTCCGCTACTATTTCATGAGCCAGTGCCCCTTCGGCGGCGACGGCGATTCACCTACGAGCGGTTCACCGAGGTCTACAACGCCGCCCTGGCCGACAACCTCGGCAACCTCTACAGCCGGACGCTCTCCATGGGCGTCAACTACTTCGACGGCGGCTGACGGCTCGTCGGCCGATCGACGCGACCGCCTGGCTGGCCGGGCTCGACCTGCTGGGCTGGTCGGGGACCTGCGGGGGCTGATCGGCGCGTTCAAGTACAACGTCGCCCTCCAGCGGATCTGGAACGAGGTGCTCGACGCGGCCAACCGCTATATCCAGGCGACCGAGCCGTTCAAGCTGGCCAAGACCGACCCGGAGGCCCGCAAGGCCGTGCTGGTCAACCTCGCCGAGGCGATCCGGGTGATCGCCATCCTGATCAAGCCGTTCCTGCCGGCGACGGCCGAGACGTTCTACCGGGCGTTCAACTTCGAGGGCTCCCGCCCTGGGACCCCGCCGCTACGCCGACGTCCTCGCCCGCCGGCCGGCCCGACTGTGGTGACGGCGCCGCTGTCGGGAGGCAAGCCGGCGCCGCTGTTCCCGAAGATCGAAGGCAGTAGGCAGTAGGCAGAGGCAGTAGGCAGTAGGCAGTAGGCAGTAGGCAGCAGGCAGCAGGCAGTAGGGGAGCATACCCCCGCGCCGTGCTTGTGTCTTCAGCCTTCCCTGTGCCTTCTGTGTCTCGGTGGTGAATCCTCTGCCTCTACTCTGCCTACTGCCTACTGCCTACTCCCGACCCGCCTACTGCCTCAGGATCGCGACCCATGCTCCCCCGCGCCAGCCGGTTCCAGTTCGTGGGCTATCACGAGCCGTATGAGGGCACGGAGCCGGCCATCGGCTGCGATGGGCTGGTCCCCGGCGCCGCCTTGGACCTGACGCACTGGCAGGGGAACGCCACGCCGGCCGAGTTCAGCGCCGACACGTCGACCGAGATCGCCCTGAATTTCGTCGCCGCGCCGGCCTCGGCCCGATGGGCCGGCGCGGTCGTCGTGAACAACCACTTCGACACCGACGGCGCCCTGTCGTGCTGGGCCCTCCTGGAGCCGGAGCAAGCCCTCGCCAGGGGGCCCTCCTGGTCGCCGCCGCCGAGGCGGGCGACTTCGACGAGTGGCCCTCCCACGACCGCGGCCTGAAGCTCGACGCCGCCATCCGCGCCCTGGCCGCACCGGCGGCCGACGACGCCGGCTCGTATGACCTCGTCCTGCCCCGGCTCCCCGACCTGATCCGCACCCTCGACGATCGCCGCGACCTCTGGGGCGACGAGTGGGACCGGCTCCACGACGCCCTCGACGCCCTCGACGCGGCCGGCTCCGCGCCGACCTCTGGGGCGACCTCGGCCTGATGCGGCACGCCCCCGGCACGCCCGAGGCCCCCGGCCCGCTCCTCGCCCGCCGGTTCCTCCCCGGGGCCGGCGCTACCTGCTCGCCTTCGACCTCGGCGACGGCTCCTGGTCCTACCGCTACGAGCACCTCGTTACGCCTGGGCCGTCACCGTCGAGCGGCCCGCCTGCCCCGCACCCGACGTCGACGCCATCGCCCGTGCCCTCGGACCCGACTGGACCCCCGAGACGTCCGGCATGACCGGCATCGCCCAGACCCTCCGCCCGATCGCCGACCCCCCGACCTCCTTGTCGACCGCCTCCGCCAGGCCGATCCCCGGGCGTGATCCGCGATCCCGACACCCCGGGTTCCCCTCCTGCGCACCCGGGAAGCAAACCTGCCAATCGCGACGGCTCGTTCGCAGTCCGCCGCGGGGCCATGGTCGACGGCCGCCCCGCGACCCGCCGCGCCGGGATCGGGCCGTCACCTCGGGGCGATCGAGGGCATCAATCCCATGCACGATCGGCAGATCGGTCATCATCGCCGGGCCCCGCCGATCCGACGCCGGCCATCCGCCCCGGGAAGCACTCGACTTCGCAGCAGGTCGATCCGCGATCGGCATGAATCTTGCATCGGTCCTCGGGCGTCGCGAGGCGTTCCGCCTTCCCGGGGCGATCCTCCTCGGGGATGGCCGATCCCTCAAGCCGGTGGCTCGGTCGGCCGAATTGCGAGATGACAACCGTGCATCCGCGGCCTAGGCTAAGGACGTCGACCCAACGATCCGGTTCTTCGCCCATCGAGGGAATGAGACGATGAAGCGCCCTTCGACTCTCCGTCACGCTGTCCCGCGAGCTGTTCGAGCACCTGAACGCCAAGGGCATCGGCTGGACATCCCGCTGGAATGGCTCGTCGCCTCGCTGGTGCTCGACACGGTCGAGGCCGACGCCCCCGAGCCGGCCTGGCCTGAGGGCCCCGGCGCCCCGACCCATCGCCCGGCCCCGCCCGACCGGCGGGGCCGGACGTCCCCGGGCCTCGCACCCTCCGACGGGCCCTCTCGCCCCCCTCCGGGGCGTTTTCTCTTGCCCATCGATCGCTCATCTCTTTGTTTGACGATCCCGGAGTTCCGAGAAGCGGGAGACGCGCGCCCCGGCTTGAGGGCCGGGATGGCGACGGAGGGGTTGCCCGAGCGGTACTCGCGCTGACCCAGGCGCGGAGGCAGTCGGGGGAGTGGCCCAGCCCTCGGGATGCGAGCCAGGCGGCGTACTCTACGAACGGCTCGTGGAGCTGCTCGGGCCCGCCGAGGGGGACGTGGCCTACCACAACGAGAAGGCCCCCAGGGCGAGGTCGGGCGGCTGGCCGAGCCGGTCCATGAGGTACAGGCCGCTGAGGAGGCCGGTCCGGTCGGAGCCCGACTTGCAGTGGATCAGCAGCGGGTAGCGGCAGCGGCCGAGCAGGTCGAGGAGGATCAGGCAGCTCGCGGCGCGAGGGCGGCGGACGGGGCTGATCGGGACATCGTAGAAGTCGATGCCCCTCCGCGTCGTGGCGCGGACCTCGGCGGCGTACCAGGGGTCGGCCTCGGAGCCGCCGCGGAGGTTCACGACGCTCGCCGGCCGGAGCCGGTCGAGGAGCCGGTCGAGGTTCGCCTCCGGCTGGGCGTGCGGTAGACGCGGCCGGGGTCGACCACCCCGACGTTCCCCTCGAACAGCGGCCGGTGGAACACGACGGCCGCCGCGACGGCCGTCGCCGCCGTCGCGACACGGGCCGCCCACCGGGCCGATCGGGGCATCGCGCGGGCGTCGGCCTGGGCCTCGGGCATCGCGTCCAAGGGCGCCCTCCGCGACGGCCCCCGCGCCGGGGCCCCGGGCGCAGGGGGACGCCGGGCGCACGACGCGGGCCGCGATACTCTATCGCCGGCGCCGCGGCGGTCAATCCCGGTCCGTCCCCGTCCAAGTCCCACGATCGCCCCCACGGGCCCGGCGACCCGAATCCGATCCCGGATCTCAAATCTGAAATTTCAGATTTGAAATTCTATTCATCAATATAAATGATCAATTTTCCTTGGCCCCGGCGGGCCAGGCATGGCCGGGCGCGAGAGCCGAAGGGTCGCGGGGCGGAGTGCGGAACTCGATGAGCCGGCGCCTCGGGGCGAGCCGCTTCGCCGAGATCGAGGGCCCGATCCGGACGCGCAGGGCGTGCAGGTCTTGCGGGCGGAGCCGGCCGTAGTGCATCACGCCCGCGTCCTCGCCGCCGGAGCCCGTCCCCTTGCGCTCGGCCGCCAGCCCGAGCGCCTCGCGGACCCGCTCGGCCGACCGCCCAGCGCGGCTCGCCCGTCGCCAGGGCGCAGAGGGTCAGGTACTCGACGTCCTGCTGGCCGCGGCGGAACGCCTTGAGGCGGATCGACGGGACCGGCCCGTCCGTCGCCGTCGCGGCCGGGGTAGAAGAGCGACGAGCGCGTCGGCCTTCGTCCACGACTCGGCGTTGCCGACCGTCTGCCAGGGCAGGACGCCGTCGGCGCCGAGCGACCAGGCGTCGAGGCGACCAGCCGACCGGCTGGACGTTCGAGTCCTCGATCGGCGTTGGCTGCTGCCGTACTCGACGACGACCTGGCCCTTGGCCTCCTTGCGGTCGAGGACGATCCGCCGGTAGCGGCCGCATGGCGCCGCCGACGACGTTGTAGTCGAGCAGGCCGTCGAGCGCGTCGCGCTGCCACTGCGGGCGGGAGATGTCGCAGCGGAAGACCAGCTTCGCCTGGCCGCGGGGCCTGCGTCGACCCCCTCGTGGAAGGCCGCGGCCGAAGTAGCGCAGGGCCCAGAAGTCCTGGAAGTTCGCCGGCTCGTCGAGCAGCCAGGGGCACGTGCCCGCGCGACCAGCCGTTGCGCCTTGAAGTTGACCTTGCCGTTGAAGAAGCACTGGAAGAGCGTGTCGTCCCAGCCCTTGGCGTGGACGTGCTCGGCGAACTGCCGCGACGACCTCGACGAAGTCGCGGCGGTAGCGCGTCGGGGAAGGCGCGGTCGGCCCAGTAGTCGCCGTTGTAGTTGCCCTCCATCGGCGTCGGCCAGTTCTCGAACATCGGCAGGTAGAAGCACTCGATCGGCACCCCCTTGCGCGGGCAGGTCGGCGAAGGCCGAGCCGTCGAAGTAGGGGCCGAACCGCCGGTCCCAGGCCGTCCAGTCGAGCGTCTTGCCGTCCCAGTCGGGGCGCAGCCGTCGGCGACGCGCGCCGTTGTGGTGGTAGGGCACGCGGTTGAGGACCGTCCGGTGCCCGTGGGCCAGCCGGTAGTAGTCGCGCTCGTTCGTCGGGCAGGCCGTAGCAGTTCATCTCGGGCAGGAAGCTCAGGTAGTCGGGCAGGGTGAAGTCCCAGACCCGCAGCGTGACGTCGAGCGCGAGCGTCTCGCCGCCGGCCTTCAGCGTCAGCGTGCCCTTGTGGTCGCCGGCCGCGGCGTCGTGCGGGACGTAGACCTCGACGTGCAGGCTCCGGATCTTGCCGGCCCGGCGTCGGCGCTCGGCCGTCGGCCCGCCGAGCGGCACGATCGGGTCGGGCAGCGGCCCCTTGCTTCGGTCGCGACGTGCCGGTAGCGGCCGAACTCGACCCGGATCTTCGCCGCCGCCGGCGCCCTCGAACGTCAAGCGTCGGCCGGACGCCCGTCGCCGGCGCCGCGGAGCACGACCTGGAAGCCGACGAACTCGTTCCGCGCCGCGTGCAGGCGGATCCGCTTCGTCGCGGCGTTCCAGAGGTGGTTGGCCGCGAGATAGCCGTCGGGCTGCGGCGGGGATCAGCGTCGCCGGTGACCGGCTGCGACCTTGTCCAGCTCGTCGATGACCGCGACCTCGGCGCCGCCCAGCCTCGGCAGCGGGGCCGGCGTCCGGCGAACGGCGTCGGCGGCTCGCCCGGGCAGCGGCTGCGGCCGTCGCGGTCGGAGACGCGCGACCGTCGCCTCGGCCGCCGGCCCGACGTTGCCCGGCGCCGTCCACGGCGCGGACCGCGAGCGTGACCTCGGCGCCCGGCGCCAGGCCGAGGTCGCGCAGGTGCATCCGCACGCGCCGCCCGGCCTCGCCGGCCAGCGGGATCAGGTAGCGCGGGACGTCCTTGCCGTCGACGCGTCGACGAAGAAGCCGACCGTCCCGGCCGGCCCCTCGTCGCGCGGGCGTCATCCACGAGACCCACGCCTCGCCGGCCGGCAGGTCGCCGGCCTCGACCGTCAGGTCGCGCCGGCGCGGCGGGCGGCGCGCGGTCCTCGGCGCCGAGGTCGACCGTCAGGTACGGGGCGCTCGCCGGTTCCGACTCGCGGCTGTAGACGAAACGGTTGGGCATGTGCATGGGCGTGAACTTGCTCGCCGTCGCGGGTCCACTCCGAGCCGGTGTCGTCGAACAGGAGGAACCCGTAGCTGACCCCGGCCACGCGGGCGGCGACGACCGACGGGTCGACGGCGACCGTCTGCCAGCCGTCGCGCGTCGGGCGGCGAGGCGTCGGCCATGCGCCAGGTCGTCCCGCCCTGGCCGAGGATCACGCTGCAGAGGTCGCTGCCGCGGGACGGTCCAGGGGACGTCGGGATGCCGCCGGTGGTTGTGCGTCGAGCTGCCCGCCTGCGGCTCGTAGTCGGCGGACGTCCCCTCGACCCACTCGGCGCCGAACGCTGCCGACCGTGACCCGGCGCAGGCGCGGCTCGCCGGCGCAGCTGCAGGTGGAGCGTGGCCGCCGCGGACGACGCGGCCCTTGAGCGGCGCCGGGTCGACGTCGATCAGCGACATTTCCTGGTATCGACTTGAGCTTGAGCTTGGGCGCGCCGCCGTTGTTGCCGTCGGCCTCCGCGCCGACGTTCGAGAACCAGGTGTCGCGCGTCACCGGCGCCCGCACCTCGGCGCCGGCCGCCGCCGAGGCGCCCGCCAGGGCGCCCATCGTCGTCAGTCCACGCATCAAGGGCCCCCAATCCGAGGAAACCGGCCCGTCGCCAGCCTATCCGGCCCGCCCCACGCCGCAATCCGGCGCCAGCCCGGCCCGCCCAGCTTCCCATCGGCTTCGTTTCGCACCCGTGGAGGCCGTCGTTATCAATAAATTCAATCGATTTCAAATTTGAAATTTCAAATTTGAAATCCCGGGCCCCTCCCGGCAGGCCGGGCAAGCCGGGCGACCTTTGCGGTCCGTTCGCGGCCGGAGTGCCCCCCGGCGCACCGGGGGCGCGCCGGCCGGGTCGGCGGGGGAAATCCGGGTGGCCGCGGGGCCCGGGGGCGGAGAGATCGGAGAAGGCCGATGCGAGCGGGCTCGCCGCGGCCGGCTCCGCGCGCCGATGTCTCCGCGGTCATTCCCGCTGGGGTCCGTCGCGGGCCGGGGCCGCGTCGGCCGGCCCCTCGCCCTCGGGTCCCATCCCCCGGGGCGGGATCGGGTCGTAGGGCGGCTCGACGATCGGCTCGTTCACCGGCTCGCCGCCCGGCCCGGGGGCAGCTTGGGGATGGCGCGGACCTGCTCCAGGTCCTTGCGCAGCCGCTCCGCCTCCGCCGCGCTCATCACGTCGCCGACCTTCGGCGGACTCGCGGCCTTGGCCGCCGCCATCACCTCCTTGAGCATCACCCCGTACTCCTTCGACAGCCGGAACGCCGACCGGTCGTTCGGGTCGATGTAGCGGGCCCGCACCTTGTTCAGCGTGGCGAACATCCACGCCAGCTGTTGCGCCGACGAGGTGAGGTACCGCCGGGCCAGGCGCAGGGCCGGGCGCCTCGTCGGCCCCGTAGCCGAGCTCGGCGGCGGTGCGCCCGTCCTCGTCCTCCTCGGCCAGTCCGCCCGGCGACGCGGGCCCGCAGCGCCTCGACTCGGCGTCGACGACCTCGCGCAGTGCCTCGGCCTCCGACTGACCCGGCTCGGGGTCGAGCGGCGTGGGGCCGTCGCGCAGGTCGTTGTGGACGCCGAGCAGGTCCAGGGCCATCGTGCGCTGCGCCTCGCCCCACGAGCCCTTCGCGGCGAGGATGGCGCCCAGCGCCTCCCAGCGCTCGACCAGCAGCTCGGCCCCCTGCTTGAACCGCCGCAACCGCTCCGAGACCCGCGGCGGGTCGCGCTCCAGGCCGGCGGCGAGGTCGAGCGCCTCGAGGAAGCGGTCGGCGTCCCAGTCCTCGCGGGCCGACTTCACCTGCATCCCCACTGGACGACGAGGAACCGCTGCGAGTTCTCGAAGATGACGCTCTCGGTGGCGATGTTCTTGACGAAGAACTCGTCGATCTCGTGGTACGGCCTCAAGGCGGCGTACCAGTCGACGTAGCGGGCGTTGATCGCCTCGACCATCTCTTCGGGCAGGACCGCCCCGGCGCCCGACAGCCCGTGCCGGGCGGCGTTCCGCTTGCTGGCGTCCTTGCCCGCCTCGGTGCGGGGCCCGGTGGAGCGGCGTGCGTTGCGCCGGTTCGCCTCGATCTGTCGCTTCGTCGCCATGATGCTCGCCCCCGTTGTTCGTTAATTGAACCGATACGATCCCCGTCGGCCCACCGGGCATCGACGCCTCGGTGGACGCATATTCGTCAATCTCAATGATATAGACCTTGCATGGACGGGCTAATACGAAAAAAGGCCCGATGCAAAATCTTTTTTCTATGCCGCCTTTCCGGAAGCCAACTTAGGAAATCTGGGCGGATTCTGCGGGGAAAATCTCGGGCCGGATCGCGGGACGACCGGACGCCGTCGGGGATCGGGTCGGGATGATCGCCCGCCCTTCGACGAGCCGTCGGCCGGGAGGTGATGAACTGACGTTCAGGAAATGGTAGATTGGGTTGACTTGTCGAGACATTCGAGACGACCCGGGCGGCCGAACTGGAATGGGGTCCGGTTCCGTGGTATAGACCGTCATGAGCCAGCACATTCGGGAGGGGTTGATCGCCGGACCCGACAATACCCCGGAGGGTTTGGCGGCCCTCCTCGAGGAGAATCGTCGCGCGCGGACGAGGCCCTGGCCGGGGCCCTACGACCGGACCGAGCACAAGCTCCACCTGGGCGACGCGCGCGACCTGTCCTGGATTCCCGACGAGTCGGTGCATCTCGTCGTCACGTCGCCCCCCTACTGGACGCTCAAGGACTACGAGCACTCGGACGGGCAGCTCGGCGACATCGGCGACTACGAGGCGTTCCTGGTCGAGCTCGATAAGGTATGGGCGGAGTGCCGGCGCGTCCTGGTCCCGGGCGGTCGGGTCTGCTGCGTCGTCGGCGACGTCTGCATCCCGCGCAAGCTCGGCGGCCGGCACTACATCATGCCGCTGCACGCCGACATCCAGGTCCGTTCCCGACGGCTGGGCCTCGACTGCCTCACGCCGATCCTCTGGTACAAGATCGCCAACGGCGTCACCGAGGCCGAGGGCAACGGCGCCGGCTTCTACGGCAAGCCCTACCAGCCGGGCTCGGTCATCAAAAATGATGTCGAATATATCCTATTCTTGCGCAAGGGCGGCCGATACCGCACGGCGACGCAGCTCCAGAAGATCCTCTCCATGCTCACCAAGGAGGAGATGCAGGGCTGGTTCCGGTCGATCTGGGACGACATCAAGGGGACCTCGACGCGGGTCGGACACCCGGCGCCCTACCCGGTCGAGCTCGCCGAACGATTGATCAAGATGTTCTAGTTCGCCGGCGATACCGTCCTCGACCCGTTCGCCGGCATCGGCTCGACGAGCATCGCGGCCATCGCCGCCGGCCGGAATTCGATCGCCAACGAGCTGGAGAGGGCGTACTTCGACAAGGCGTGGTCCCGGATCAAGCGGGCGGTGGGGCGCCCGAGCTGTTCGGCGCGACGAAGGCGACCGCCTCGATCGTCTCTCCGAATCCCCCCGGGAAGGCGAAGACGGCATGAGCACCGTCCCCCGACTCCGGCTCCTCGAGTCGTTCGAGCGGACCTTCCGGGGGTCCGTATCGCCATCGGGCCTCGACCAGGGCGACCTCGTCGCCATCCACCTCTACGAGGACTTGCTCGGCCTCGGGAAGTCGACGAAGCTGAAGGAGCGGATCGAGGCGAAGGAGTGGGTCGTCAACATCCAGAACACGCGCCGGGGGATCGCGGCGCGGCGGGGCGACGGCACGTTCGGCGAGAAGGTGCCGGGGTCCCAGGCCGTGGATGAGGCGGGGTTCGACGTCGCCCGGGGTCCGCTGGCGACCGTCGAGATCGGGATCGAGGTCAAGATCCTGGCGAAGTCGATGATCAAGCAGATCGACCGGGTCGGCAGCGACCTGCGGGGTCAGGTCGAGCATTTCCGACGGGGCGGTGGCAGCCCGATCTCCGTGGGCATCGTCGGCATCAATCACGCAGAGCGATACACCTCGTACGAAGGGGCCCGGGAATATCCGACGGACGGCAAGCGGGAGAAGCACCCGTTCCAAGAGGCGCCCATGCGCAACAACGCCTGGAGCACGACGCCTACCCGGCCTTCGACTTCTTCTTTTTCCTCCACTTCAAGGCGACGAATGTCGATCCGTACCCCTTCGAGTAGCTCGATCCCCGGGCGACCTCGGCCGACTACGCGGCGGTGTTGACCCGCATCTCGCGCGAGTACGATCGTCGGTTCTAGCCTCCGACAGGCAGGTAGCCGATCGGGTAGCGATGGCGAGGATCGGCCAGCGAGGTAGGGCCGGCTGTGCCGGCCGCTCGTGTGGCGATGGTCGGCCGGCACAGCCGGCCCTACAGACTGCCGAATTGTGCGGGGAAGCCCAGGGGGTCACGGGGCCCGCTCCGCTCGAGCCGATCGAGGCGAAGGGACCGTAAGCGAGGTAGGGCCGGCTGTGCCGGCCGCTCGTGTGGCGATGGTGGTGGTCGGCCGGCACAGCCGGCCCTACAGACTTGATAGTCAGCAGCCCTTGACCTCCGGATCGATTGAGGCAAGCCCGATGAAGAAAGTCCCCCTCTCGGAAGTGAAGGATGACCTCTCCCGGTATCTGCGCGGTGGCCGAGGGCGAGGAGATCGTCATCACCCGGCATGGGAAGCCGGCCGGGATCTTGATCGGCTTCGGTTCCGACGACGATTGGTTCGAGTATCGCCTGGAGAACAACCCGGCGTTCCATCGGGGGGATCGAGGCGGCGCGGCAGGGCCTCCGAGCCGGGCGAGCATCCGCCTCGAAGAGACCGAAGGATGAGAGGCGATCCGGAATGGGACCGTGACATGAACGTATCGGCGGCATGGAGATCGGCAGGTCCGACTTCAGTCGGACCTAACTGTCCTCCGCCGCAGGGGTTAGGCCCGACTGAAGTCGGACCTACTGGTCTCCATGCGATCCATCCTCTCATGGAATAGTCACTTCCCGGATCGCCCCTGAGACGGCCGAACCCGGCGGCGCGTGGTCCGGGGCGCAGGACCGTTCGGCCGGGTCATCGTCGCCCGGCTGCAACTGCGGTTGTTGGTCTTCGACGAGAACCAGGGGCTGGTCATCCGATGGATCGAACCGAGCAATACCGGGTGATCGTGCGGGGTTGATCGAAGAGTATGCGCGGTACACGCCGTCGCACGGCCAGATCGAATCCGAGGCGGTGGTGGACGGCGAGCGGGACCACGACGAGGTGATGCACGTCGGCTGGGACGGCACGCGCCGGGTGCATGGCTGCGTCGTCCACGTCGACATCCGGGGCGGGAAGGTGTGGGTGCAGTACGACGGCACGTCGCGGCCGGTCGCGGAGGAGCTGGTCGCGGCGGGCATCCCGCGGGAGGATATCGTGCTGGGATTCCACCCCGCGGAGATGCGCCGTCACACGGCGTTCGCTCCGGGCTGACCGGAAGAACGCACGGTTCGAAGCGGAGACGGTACCAATGCAGGCACCCGTCCGCACGCCGACGCGGGACGATCAGCGAGCGGGGGGGATGGCCGACGGCGCCGGGTCGGCGCAGGCCGGGGAACTTCAGGATCGCCTGGTCGACGACGTCGAGCCGCCGATTGGTCTCGTCGAGCTTGCCCAGGGCCATGTCGAGCCGCTGGTTGGCTTCGACCAGTTTGGCCTGGGCATCGCCGAGCCGCTGGTTGGTCTCCCTCAACTGGGCATTGGTCACGTCGAGACGATCGGTGATCGCACAGCCGCTCGCGGCGAAGAGGACGATCGGGACGGCGAGGAACCTACGCATCGCACTTCTCCACATCCGTGCGGATTTCATTGCCCCTCCTCTTATCGACCGATCGACTTCCTTCATTGAGATGCGCTGCGAGGGCGACCGTCCCGCCGGCCGGGAGGGGCGGGCCCGGTCGATGGCTCCGGGTGCCGCGGGTCGTCTTCGCCCTCCTGTGCGGTATTCTCGGCAAACTCCAAGGGCCGGCGCACCGAAGGGCCGGCGGCGCGGGGGGCCGAGCCCTTCGTCGCCACGGCGCCGGCCGAGACGACGTCGGCGATGCTGGCGGGCGGGTACCTCGAGGTGCCCGCCGGGCACGGGAGCCGGGGCGGTTCAAACATGCCCTCGACGAGGCCGGGGACGTCGAGCCGGGGCCGGACGACCGGTAGGCCGCGTCCCAGCTCAGGACGCTGGTCGGGCTTGGTGACGTCGGGCACGTCCTTGCCCAGGGCGGTGGCCAGGTCGATCTGGTGCTCCTGCTCGTTGACGAGGATCTCGCGGATGTGCTCGGCCATGGCGTACTCGCCCAGGGCCTCGCACTGGCGGACGCGCTCGCGGTAGTTGCGGATCGTCTCGTTCTCGTTGTCCAGGTCGAACCGGAGCATCTCCTCGGCCTTCTCCGAGGTCTTGACCGGCTTGGGCGTGACGGTCGGCATGCCGCCGAGGTAGTCGATCTGCTTGGAGATCGATCAGGGCGTGCTCCAGCTCCTCGCGCGGCGTGCTTCTCCAGCTCCTCGGCGATGTTCATGTACTGGGCGCCCTTGAGCACCTGCGAGTAGACGACGTAGGCGATGATCGCCTGGTACTCGCGGGCCAGGTCCTCGTTGAGCAGCTCGATCGAGCTGCTCGCGCGTGAGGGCCGTCCCGCCGTCGGTCGCCTGCGGCGTTGCCGGCCATGTTCTGCTCCGCGATGGAAGGGAGGTCATCAGGATCGGCGACGTCAGGATGCCCCGATCGTCGGCGTTCGTCAAGCAACTCCGGGACCAACGAGGCAGTAGGCAGTAGGCAGGAGGCAGACGATTTGCCACAGAGGTCACAGAGACCACAGAGAAGACTGAACAAGGGCAAGCCCGCGAGGTAGGTCCCCTCCTGCCTACTGCCTACTGCCTACTGCTTTTCCGGGGAGTTGGAACCGGAGGCCGCCCGCGCGACACTATGGAGGACATCGCGGGCCTTCGGGGGACGACCGTTGGGGATCGACGAACGGGGCGATTCGCTGCGGCACATGCGGACGCTCTTCGACGCCGGGGCGGTCGCCGGGCTGACGGACGGCCAGTTGCTGGACCGGTTCGCCGGCGGCGCGGCGAGGCGGCCGAGCCGGCGTTCGCGGCCCTGGTCGAGCGGCACGGGCCGATGGTCCTGCGCGTCTGCCGGGGCGGCTCGGCGACGCGGCACGACGCCGAGGACGCCTTCCAGGCGACCTTCCTCGATCCTGGCCCGCCGGGCCGGCTCGATCCGCGACCGCGACTCGGTCGGCGCCCTGGCTGCTACGGCGTCGCGCGCTGCGGGTCGCGGCCCGGGCCCGGGCGACGCGGCCCGGCGGCGGAGGCACGAGCGGAGGGCGGCCGAGATGGCTGGCGCGGTCCGAGGACCGCGAGGGCTCGGGACGACCTCGCCCCGGCCGTCTGCGAGGAGGTCGGCCGGCTGCCGGAGCGCTACCGCGCCGGGTCGTGCTCTGCTACCTCGAGGGCCCACCTGCGAGGAGGCGGCGCGGCGGCTCGGCTGGCCGGTCGGGACGGTCAAGAGCCGGCTCGTCGCGGGGCCGGGACCGGCTCCGCGCCCGGCTGACCCGCCGCGGCCTGGCGCCGCGTCGGCGGCCCTCGCGGCCCTGCTCGCCGCCGGGCCGTCCTCGGCGGCCGTGCCCTCGGCGTGGCGCGATCCACCGTCGAGGCCGCGATTTCGGTTGCGAAGGGCGGCGCCTCCGCCGGGGCGGTCTCGGCGGGCGTCGCCGGGCTGATGGAAGGGGGTCTCAGGGCCATGTTGCTCACTCGGTTGCGGATCGCCTCGGGCCTCGTTTTGCTCCGGTGGCGCCGTCGCGGGCGTCGGCGTGGCCGTCGGCACGGGTGCGGGATCGATCGAGTTGCCCCCGCGGGCCGACGCGCCAGCGCCGGCGAGATCGGACCGGCCGATCCGGGACATGCTCCAGGAGTGGCGCGGGCCGTCGAGGCGGGCCGGAGGACAACTCCCGGGCCGATGCCCTCGTCGAGGTCGCCAAGGCCCAGGTCCGGGCCGGCGACAAGGACGGGGCCCTGGCGACCCTCCGCCGGGTGGACGAGGCGTCCGGGGCGCTGAGGCCGATCGAGTGCTCCTATGCGCTCCGCTCGATCGCCTCGGCCCGCGCCGAGCCGGCGACCGCGAGGGGGGCGTGAAGGACCTCCAGCGGGCCGAGCGGGACGCCACGGAGATCGGGACCGACTGGGGCCGGATCAACGCCTGGATGTCCGTCGCCGTGGACGAATTCGACCTGGCGACCGCGAGGCCGCCGAGGCGACCATCCAGGCCATGAAGGGCGGCGCCTTCGGACTCTGGCAGGAGACCGAACGTCAACGGGCTTTGATGAACCTGGTGACCGCCCAGTGCTATATCGGCGATTTCGACGGCGCTTCGCGACGGTCGAGGCCGCCGCCCTGGGCAACGACCGCCTCAAGGGGGCCTGCTCGGCCAGATCGCCGAGACGGCCTCGGCCCGGGTCATATATTCCTTGCAATCGAGGAAGACCTTCAGCCCGGAGGAGCGGAAGGCCCGCCTCAAGGTCCTGGGGCGGGTCGAGGCGATGGCCGAGCAGCTGGAGTTCGCCGAGCAGAAGCCGTACGTCGAGCTGTCGATCGCGCTGGCCACGCTGGGCGATTTCGACGGGGCGTGCGGATCGCGCGCCGGTTCGGCAAGGGCCCGATCCAGTATCCGCACATGATCGACCAGACCGCGGGGCCGTACATCCTGGGCGTCATCGGGATGGAGCAGGGCAAGGCCGGCCGACTCGACGACGCCCGCAAGACGTTCCGCGAGGCCCTCGACTCGATCGACCGCGACCCGAAGCTGGCGTTGAGGAAGGAGCAGTTGGCCGGAGGCCAAGTCGCGGCCGGCGACATCGCCGGGGCCCTCAAGACCATCGAGGCCCTCAAGCCCGGAAACGCGGCGGCCTCCTGGCCGCGATCGCCGACGGCAGGCCCGCGACGGCGACCGCGAGGCATCGCGCGCTACCTTCCTCCGGCGCTGCCGGCGGCCGAAGAGCAGTTGAACAACCCCCCGCCGAGCCGGGAAGCCCCCGCGTTCGAGGGGGTCACGGTCGACGCCGACGGCAAGGTCTTCAAGCGCGACGCCGTCGACCCGGCCGTCCAGTGGAAGGCGGCGAGCCTCGGGGAGATCGTGGCCATCTACGCGAAGGCGGGGGACATCCAACAGGCCATCGCGATCATGGATCAGATCCCCCTGGAGTCGCACAAGGGCGGGGCCGCAAGCACCATCGCCCAGGCCCAGGCCAAGGCCGGCGACATCGAGGGGGCGTTGAACTGGGCCCTGACGCTCCGGCCGCCGACCGTGGCGCGTCATGGCCCTCCGCGGCCTGGCGACGGGGGCCCTCGCCCGGTAACCGCCCGGGACGGTGACATGGCCAAGTCCGCGTTCTGGGCCGTCACACCCCCCACCCCGGCCCTCCCCCGCAAGGGGTGAGGGACATATGATCACTCTCCCCCCTTGCGGGGGAGGGCCGGGGTGGGGGGGGGCGAGGATCGCCTGGGGACTTGGCCATCGTCCTGCACGCGGGCGGGCCGTCCTCGCGAACGGGCCGCCCGGCGGGGTATGATGGCCCGACGGCCGTCGTGAGGCCCCCTCGCCCGCCACATCGACGGCGGACGCGGAGGGGACTCGGCGCGAGGCCGTCGGCATCGCTCTGATGAAGGGAGGTCTTCGGGCCATGTTCCTCACGAGATCGCGCCTCGCGTCGGGCCTCGTATCCTCCTCGGTGCGCGGCTGCGTCGCCGGCGACGGCCAGGAGCCGGCGCGGGCGGCGTCCGGCAAGCCGATCCGCGACGTGCTCCGGGAGTGGCGCGGGCTGTCGAGGCGGAGACGGGGGTCCGATACCGGGCCGAGGCCCTCGCCGAGATTGCCGAGGCCCAGGCCCAGGCCGGTGACAAGGAGGGGGCCCTGGCCACGGCCCGCCGGGCGGACGAGGCGGTCGGGAGCCTCCAGCCGATCTTCGGACCTACCACCCCTCGCGATCGCCCGGACCCGCGACGCCGTCGGCGACCGCGAGGGGGCCTTGAAGGACCTCCGGGAGGCGGATGCGATCGCCGCGAAGATCGGCGACGACGAGGGTTGGCTCAACTCCTGGCGGGAGGTCGCCACGGCCGAAGACGACCTCGGCGAGCACGACGCCGCGAGGGCCGCCGTCCGGGCCATGAAAGGCATCGCCTTCGGGATCGCCGAGGAGAGCCAGCGGGTCCAATCGTTGGAGGATCTGGTGGCGGCGAAAAGTTGCCTCGGTGATTTCGACGGCGCCTTCGCGACGGTCGAGGCCGTCGGCGAAGACAACGACGTCAAGGGCCAGCTCCTCGGCCGGATCGCCATGGCAACCGCAGGCTTCGTCCCCGGATACAGCCGGCCGAAGGCGTTCGACGCGGAAGGACGACGGGAACGTCGCAAGGTCTTGGAGCGGATCGCGACGATTGCCGAGCGGTTCGAGTTCTCCGACCAGAGGCCGTACGTCGAGCTGGCCAGCACGGCGCTGGCGAACCTGGGCGACTTCGACGAAGCGCTCGGGTCGCGCATTGGTTCGGCAAGGGCCCGATGAAGAACCCTCACAGGTATGGTCCGACCACGGGGTTAAACATCCTGACGGGGATCGGGATCGTCCAGGCTGGCCGGCCGGCTCGACGACGCGCGGCGGACGTTCCGCGAGGTCCTCGACCGGATCGAGGGCGACCCGAAGCTGGCCGAGTACCGCGAGCGGGTCGCCGTGGGGCAGGCCGAGGCGGGCGACATCGCCGGGGCCTCGAAGCGCTGGAGGCCCTCCGGCCCGACGATCGCACCGACGGCCTGGCGGCCATCGCCGAGCGGCAGGCGAAGGACGGCGACCGGGAGGCGTCTGGCGCCACCTACCGCCGCGCCATCCGCGCGGCCGAGGATCGCCTAAACACCCCGCGATCCCGCCCCGGCCGCGGGCGGCGGGACCATCGAAGACAGTCAAACGGACGCCGTGGGTAACGTCATCACGGGCGACGACATGCGGAAGGGCGAGACGATGGCCCAGCTCGCAGCCCTCCAGGCGAAGGCGGGGGAGATCAAGGCCGCGGTCGCGACCCTCGACACGATCCCGCTGGAGCAGCACAAGGGCTGGGCCGCGAGCGACATCGCCGAGGCCCGGGCCAAGGCCGGCGACGTCGAGGGGGCGCTGGCCTGGGCCCTGACGCTCCGGCCGCCGGCCCTGCACCTCTGGGCCCTCCGCGGCACGGCGATGGGGTCTCGTCCCCGTTAACCTCCCGGCGGCGGGTCTCGGAGGCGATCCGGATCGGAGATGGCAGATGGCAGATGGCAGATGACAAAGGGCGGAGGGCCGAGGGCAGGTCGGCCGGGACCGGACGCGACGACCCGGGCCCGTGATCTCCGCCGACCCCTTCCGCATCGATTATTTTCAAATTTGTTATATGTCGTTTGTCATTGCCCTGACTCGGAAACGAGGCCGGATCGCCTCGTCGGCCTGGTGCGTCAGCGGGGGCGAGGGAGGACGGCGGAGGGGTCGAGGGCGGGGTCGGCTGGCCGAGGGCACGGTAGAGGCGGAACTGGGCGCGGTTGTAGGCGAGGACGGCGTCGAGGTAGTCGGCCCGGGCCTGGGCCAGGGCCTGGATCGGCTGGAGGACCTCGATCGGCCGGGTCGCCCCGGGCAGGCCGGCCCCGCGGCGGATGTTGGTGAGGTTCAGCTCCAGCGACTCGCAGGGCCTCGGGCGACGGACTCGGCCGGCCTCGCTCGATCTGCCGCGGCGGCCGCGACGCGGGCCTTGTCGGCACGCGACGACCTCGGCGGCGACCCGGGCCTGGACCCGCATCAGTTCGAGGATCGCCGTGCCGCTGCTGGGCGGCCCGCGGCGGGCGATGGCGCGGTCGGCGAAGCCGAGGTTCTGGAGCTCCCAGTACAGGCTCGACGTCGGCGTCGCTCCGGGCGCCGAAGTTGCCGAAGAAGCCGTTGACGCCGCCGCCGAACCCGCCCCCCGAGTAGCGGAAGGCCAGGCTCGGGACGAACGGGCGGAGCCTCGCCTGCTTCAGCCGGAGCAGCGTCGCCTCGACCAGCTCCCGGGCCTCGGCCAGCTCGGGGCGGCTCGCGCAGGCCCGGCGCGATCAGGTCGTCGAGCGGGACAGTCGTCGGCGACGAGCCGGATGACCGCCTCGGCCGGCTCGACCGGGGCGACCACGACGCGCGGGTCGAGCGGACCAGCGGCGGACCAGCTCGGCCGAGGCGACCTCGAGCTGCCCGACGGCGGCCTCGGACGTCCTTCCGCTGGCGGCTCGCGCTCGGCCAGGATGCGGCGGTGGTCGGCCTCCAGGCCCGCCCCGGTCCGGGCGTAGGACGCCGGTGAGGCTCGCCAGGGCCTCGGCGTTGGCGGCGGCCTCGCGGGCGATGGCCAGCGTCCCGGCGGCCTGCTGGAGGTCGAAGTACGCCTCGGCGACCGCCGAGCAGGGCGTCGTTGGTCGCGACCCGGACCCCGGCCTCGCTGCGCGGCGACGACCCGCCGCGCGGCCAGCGGGCTCGAAGATCGCGTCGGAGATCCGCAGGACCGCGTCAGGCCGTTCACTGCGCCGGGCCGCCCGCCGGGACCGGGCCGGAGACGCTCGAGCCGGCCGCGGCCGTCGCGCCGAGGAACAGCGAGCTCTTGCTGATCGTCTGGACCTGGCCCTGGACCGTCTGGACCTGGCCGTCGAGGCGGATCCAGTTCGGCCCGATGAAGAGGCTGGGCAGCCAGAGCACCCGGGCCTCCTCCAAGCTCGGCCAGCGCCTGGCAGACCCGCTGCCGGGCGGTGGCGATGTCCAGGTCGCGCGCCCCGGCCAGCCGCAGGGCGCTCGGCCAGGTCGATCGGCTGGATCACCTGGCCGGGGATCAGCGGCGCGCCGAGGGCCGCGGCCGGCTCGGGGGCGGTCGGCGATCGGGCCCGGGCAGTCGGCGCGCGGGCGACGGGCGATCAGGCCGAGCGACAGCAGGCCGACGTCGCTCGCCCGGGCCGTCGGCTCATCGGTCTCCCGGTCCCGCGATCCACGCGATCGACCCCGGGGGCGGAGGAACGCTCGGCGAGGGCAATCGCCTCACCGTCTCTTCGGCATCCGGGCGGGCTCGATCCGCGGCCGGGCGCGTGGCCGGTGCCATGCCGGAGACGTCGCGGCTGGCCCTCCGGGTCGGTCCGACGGATGCGAGCACGAACCGTCCGGATGCCGTCCGGTCGGTCCGACGGACGGCGTCGCGTTGACGGGATCGCTCGGGGACGGCTCGGCCTCCTGTCGCCGGAGCAGGCCCGGCCTGCCCTCGAAGACTGCAGCCCCGCGCTCCGACGCCGGTCCGTGCGACGGCCGGGGCTCGACATCCCGGTCCGACTCGTCGGTCCGGCTCCATCGGGCACGTCCGCCCGAGGCGTCGCGGGTGTTGCGACCGCCGTCGGGAGGCTCGACACGACCGTCAAGGCTTTCCGCTCGGAGGTCGCGGCGCTCGGCGGGCTCGATCGACCTCGACGGGCTGGCCGTCGGCGAGCGAGCGCGGCGTTCGCCTTGACGACGGCCTCGTCGCCCGCCGAGGCCGGAGAGGACCTCGGTCCGCTTGCCGTCGTCGAGCCCGAGCCGGACCGCCCGGCGCACGGCCCGGCCGTCCGCGACGGCGACGCAGTAGGCCTTGTCGCCCTCCTCGGACGATGGCCGTCGCCGGCACGGTCAGGGCGTCCGTGTGCTCCTCGGCGACGATGGTGGCGTAGGCGTAGAGGCCGGGCCGGAGCGGCCCGTCGGGGTTGGGCAGGTCGATCTCGACGCGGAGCGTCCGGGTCGCCGGGTCGAGCGCCCAGGCGGTCCGGGTGACCTTCCCCTCGAAGGTCCGGCCCGTCGAGCGCCTGGAGGCGGACCTCGGCGCGGTCGCCCGGGTTGACGGCGGGGCGTCGGTCTCGGGGACGCCGACGGCGATCGGTCACGACGTCGGACCGGGCGACGACGAACAGCGGCTCGCCCGTCGGCGCCGGGCGTGGTCAGGTGGCCGGTGTCGACGTTCCGCCGGGTCACGACGCCGTCGAAGGGGGCGACGATCCTGGCGTAGCCGACCATCGCCTCGGCCCGTCGGGCGTCGGAGCGGGCGACCTCGATGCGCGGCGGCCGCGGCGGCGACGTCGGAGCGGGCCTTGTCGAGCGCGGCCCTGCGCCTGGGCACGGCCGCCTCGGCCGATCTTGACCTGGGCCCGGACCTCCTCGCGGGCCGCCTCGGCCGCCGGAGCTTGCTCCGGGTCTCGTCGAGCAGGCTGCCGGTCTGCGCCCGCTCGCGGAAGAGCTGCTCGATGCGGTCGAACTCCGCCTGCCAGCGGGCGAGGTCGGCCTCGGCCCGGCGGATGCCGGCCCGGACCTCGGCGACGCTTCGCCTCGGCGCCGGCGACGCCCGCCCGGGCGACCTCGACCGCCGCCTCGGCCTGCTTCGCGCTCGGCCTCGGCCTGCTCGACCATCGCCCGCTTCTGCTCGAGCTCGGCCTCGACCTCGGGGACGTCGCAGCTCGGCGAGCACCTGGCCCTTCTTCACCTGGTCGCCGATGTCGACGGCCACGCTCGCGACGTAGCCGGCGAGCTTGGCGTGGATCGGCGCGTGACCTCGAACGCCTCGATCTGGCCCGGCTCGCTCGGTGGTCCGGCGGACGGTCTGCCGCTCGGGCTGGACGGCCTCGACCCGCGCGACGGCCGGCGCCGGCGCGGCCCCGGCCCGGGCCGTGCGCCGCGGCGGGCCGCTCGCAGCCGGCGGCGAGGAGCACGGACCAGGAGGCCGACGCGGCCCGGCCGGTCGGCATGGCTCAGGCCCCGGGATTCGACACCGCATCGCAGATGGACGTAGCGAGGCATGGTCTGACTCGGACCCGTCGATCCGACGTGTAGCGTGGGTCGACGTGCGAGGCTCCCGGATCGTGTCGGTCGCTGGCGATCACGACCCTGCGACCTCTCCGGAGGGTTCCGACGGCGACCTCGGGCTCTGCATCGCCAGTGCCATCTGCCTGCGATCGGGACTCTCGTGGCGTTCCGAGATCGCGCGTCCGCGCACGATCGCGGCGTGCGGCCGAGGCCCCGGCGTCGCCGTTGGCGGACGCCGAGGCCCGTGGTCGAAGTGCGGCTCTCCGGGTCGTCGGGGTCGAGCGACGCCGACTCGCGGCCGGCCCGGCCCTGGACCAGGGCGAAGACGGCCGGCAGCACGAGCAGGGTGGCGAGCGTCGCGGCGACCAGCCCGCCGATGACGGCCCGGCCCAGCGGCGCCGTCTGCTCGCCGCCCTCGCCCAGCCCAGGGCCATCGGCACCATGCCGGCGATCATCGCGCAAGCTGGTCATCAGGATCGGCCGCAGCCGGCCCCGGGCGCCCTCGACGGCGGCCTCGGCCGCGCCGGCCGCCCCGTCGCGGCGGTGCCGCTCGGCGAAGGTCACCAGCAGGATGGCGTTGGCGACCGCCACGCCGACCGCCATGATCGCCCCCATGAACGACTGGATGTTGAGCGTCGTCCCGGTCAGCCAGAGCGCGACGACCACGCCGGCCAGCACCGCCGGGCACCGTCGAGACGACGACCAGCGCCAGCCGGACCGACTGGAAGTTGGCCGTCAGCAGCAGGAGGATGACCACGACCGCCAGCCCCAGGCCGATCGCCAGGCCGCGGAACATCTCCCGCATCGGCGCGATCTGGCCGCGCACGTCGACCGTCGCCCCCTTGGGCGGCGTCGCCGGCCCGCTCGATGCGCCCGCGCGACGCGGCCGGCGACCCGGCCCAGGTCCTCGCCGTCGATGTTCGCGGTCAGGCTGACCATGCCGCTGCATGTTGTAGCGGTCGTACTCGCCCGGCATCGTGCCCTCGCGACCTCGGCCACGTCGCGGAGCAGGAGCGGCGGTCGCCGCCGGGCTGCTGGACCGGGATCGTCTCGACCTGCTTCGACCGAGTCCATCGACCTGGTGGGGATCTCGACCTGCACCTGGTAGCCGATGCCGTCTTGGGGTCGGGCCAGTAGTTCGGGACGACGAACCGGCTCGACGAGGTGGCCGCGACCAGCGAGCGGGCGACCTCCTCGGCCGTCACGCCGCTCAGGCCGGCCCGCTCGCGGTCGATCTCGACGCTCGACGGTCGGGTAGTCGAGCGCCTGGACGTACTGCAGGTCGCGCAGCGACGGGATCTTGGCCAGCTCGCTCGCGGACCTTCGCGGCGTAGGCCCGGTCGTCGGCGAAGTTCGGGCCGCTGACGGCGACCTCGACCGGCGTCGGCGAGCCGAAGCTCATGACCTCGCTGACGATGTCGGCCGGCTCGAACGAGAGCCGCACGCCCGGGCATCTCGCGCCGCGAGCTCCGTCGCGGAGCCGCTCCTTGAGCCCCTCGACGTCGACGCCCGGCCCCCTGCTTCAGCGCGACGCGGAGCACCGCCTCCTCCGGGCCGCCGGTCCACTGGTAGATGGTGTTGATCGGGTAGCTCGACGGGATCACGCCGACGTAGCCGACGGAGATCGCCACGTTGTCGCGGCCCGACCTCGCGGCCGATGGCGTCGAGCGCGGCGTGGCGATCTCCTCGGTCTTCTCGATCCGCGTGCCGGTCGGGGCCCGCAGCCGGAGCTGGAACTGGCCGGCGTCGACCTTCGGGAAGATCTCCATGCCGAGCCGCCGGCCCGACCAGCGACGATCACCAGCGCCGCGCCGGCGAGGTAGGCCGGCACGACCAGCCAGCGGCAGCCGGACGACGCGCGCCGACGGCCCGGCCGTAGGCGTCGCGGAACCGGTCGAAGGCCGAGCGCCGCCGCGCTCGCCGTCGCGGCGTGGTGCTGGTGGCGGAGCAGCCAGACCGACAGCACCGGCACGAACGTGCTGGAGAGCAGGTACGAGGCGATCATCGCGAAGCCGACCGCCAGCGACAGCGGCACGAACAGGCGCCTGCGCCGCCCCCTGCATGAAGAACGACGGGAGGAACACGGCCAGGATGCAGAGCATCGCCAGCAGCCGCGGCACCGCCGTCTCGCGGTTGCCCCGCCGGACCGCCAGGGCGACCGACGGCGTGCCCTCCATCTGGTGGTGGATGTTCTCGATCTCGACGGTCGCCTCGTCGACCAGGATGCCGACCGCCAGGGCCAGCCCGCCGAGCGTCATCAGGTTGATCGTCTGGCCGGTCAGCCACAGCGCCACGACGGCGCCGCAGCAGGGCGAACGGGATGTTCAGGACGACGACGATCGACGCTCCGCCAGTCGCGCAGGAACAGCAGCACCATCAGCCCGGTCAGGACCGCGCCCCGAGCACCCCCTCGGTCGCCAGGCTCCGCATGGCGCGGGTGACGTCGGGCGACTGGTCGAACTCGAAGCTGACCTTGATGTCGTCGGGCAGGACCGCCTGCATCTTCGGCAGGGCCTCCTTGACCTCGTTGACCACCGACGAGCGTCGAGGCGTCGGCCCGCTTGGTCACGAGGATGTAGACGGCCCGCCGGCCGTTGACCAGGGCGTAGCCGGTGGGGATGTCGGTGGCGTCCTGCACGGTGGCGACGTCGCGGAGGTAGACGGTCGGGTCCTGCGCCGGGCCGGATCGGGATCGTCTCCAGCTCCTTGACCTGCCGGACCAGCGAGTTGATCGGGACGATCGGCATCTCGTCGCCGATGCGGACGTTGCCCGAGGGGCTGATGGCGTTGCCCGCGGTCGAGGGCCGTCGATCACCTCGTCGGGCGACAGCTGGTAGGAGCGGAGCCGGTCGGGGTCGACGCGGACGACGACGGTCCGCTGGCTGCCGCCGAACGGCGGCGGGGCCGAGACGCCGGGCAGGCTGGCGAACATCGGCCGGACCTTGAACAGCGCCTGGTCCTGGATCTCGCCGATGCGTCTTGGTCTCGCTGGAGAGGACGAGGTAGCCGACCGGCACGCTGCCGGCGTCGAACCGGATGACGAACGGCGGGACGGTGCCCGGCGGCATGAAGGCCCGCGAGCGGTTGACGTAGCCGACCGTCTCGGCCATCGCCTGGGCCATGTCGGTGCCGGGGTGGAAGAAGAGCTTCATCAGGGCGATGCCCTGGATGTTCCGCGATCTCGACGTGGTGGATGCCGCTGATGTAGAGGAAGTGGTACTCGTAGTAGTTGGTGATCAGCCCTTCCATCTGCGCCGGGTCCATGCCGCCGTAGGGCTGGGCGACGTAGCGACGCCGCTCAAGCAGCTCGCGACGATCACGACTCCCGAGGCCCGGCTGCTGAGCATCCAGCCATATGACAAGAGCTCGATCAAGTCGATCGAGCGCGCGATCCTCGAGTCCGACATCGGGCTGACGCCTTCTAACGACGGCAACCTGATCCGGCTCAACATCCCCGAGCTCACCGAGGAACGGCGCAAGCAGCTCGTCAAGGTGGTGCGCAACATCGCCGAGGAGGGCAGGGTCGCGATCCGCAACATCCGTCGCGACGTGATGCACGACCTGCGCGAGCTCAAGGAGGCCGGCGAAGCCGGATCGGACGACGAGCACCGAGCCGAAGTCGAGCTCCAGAAGGTCACGGACACCCGGATCGCCGAGCTCGACGAGCTGCTGAGCCACAAGGAAGAAGAGATTTTGGAGGTGTAGTTTGGCCCGCGCGCGGATCCGTCTGCCCTCGAGGCGGGAGCGGAGCGCGGAGGCCGGGACGGCTGCCGAAGGCAGCGCCGTCTCCGGCGAAGGCGCGCGCGCTCGCTACGTCGCGATCATCACGGACGGCAACGGACGCTGGGCTCGCAGCCGGGGACTGCCGACGGTTGCGGGCCACGAAGCAGGCGCGGACACCGTCAAGGCTCGGCTCCGGGATGCGGTCGAGCTCGGGATCCGGGAGCTCACCGTCTACTCGTTCTCGACCGAGAACTGGAGCCGCTCGGCGGAAGAGGTCTCCGCGCTGATGGACATGTTCGCGCGCCGTATCGAGCTGGAGACGCCGGAGCTACACGCCGAGGGGGTGCGGATGCGGTTCATCGGCCGTCGCAGCGACCCGGTTCCAGGGAAGCTCATCGAACGCATGCAATGGGCGGAGGACCTGACCAAGGACAATGCTCGGATCACCCTGTTCGTCGCGTTCAACTACGGCGGCCGGGCGGAGATCCTCGACGCGGCGCGAACCTTCAGCGGAGAGACCGAGGAGGATTTCAGCGCTCACTTGTACGCACCCGACATGCACGACCCCGACCTGATCATTCGCACCAGCGGCGAGAAGCGCATCTCGAATTACCTGCTCTGGCAGGCGGCCTACTCGGAGTTCGTGTTCCGCGAGGAGCTGTGGCCGGACTTCTCCCGCGAAGCGTTCGAGCAAAGCCTCGACGAGTTCGTCGCGCGCAAACGCCGCTTCGGAGGACGGTAGGGGTGCCGCCCGCGCGCCGGCCGGCCTCACGCAGCGGACGGCGACGCTCCGAGAGGGGCCGAGGCTCGGATCTCCTTCTGCGGATTCTGATCGCGATCCCGTCGGCGGTCATCCTCATCGTGTTCATCGATCTCGGTGGGCTTGCGTTCGCGCTGCTGATGATCCTGGTCGGCCTGGTGTGCATGCACGAGCTCTACAGGATGCTCGCGCGCTGGCGTCCGGTGGCGATCGTGGGCTTCGCCTCGCTCGTCGCGATGGTGCTCGCGGCCCGGTACGGCAACATCCGGTACGTGATGGAGGTCGCCATGGCGACCGTTCCCATGCTGTTTCTGTTCGTGGTGGCCCGGGGACAGCGTCACGCCACGGTGGCGATCGCGGGGACGCTCCTCGGCGTGTACTGGATCGGAGTGGCCTTCGCGCACGCGGAGCTTCTGCGACGGCTGCCGCACGGCAACGCCGTCCTCATCGACGTTCTCGTTGGGACGTTCGTGGGCGACACCGCCGCCTACCTCGGAGGCCGGCTGTTTGGACGGCGCCCGCTGGCGCCGTCCATCTCCCCGCGTAAGACATGGGAGGGCCTCTTCTGCGGAATGCTCCTGGCGATCGTGGCGGTGTTCGTCGCCGGGCTCTACCAGGACTGGCTGACGCAGGGGGATGCGCTCCTGCTGGGCGTGACCGTCGCCGTCCTCGGCCCGATGGGCGACCTGTTCGAGTCGCTGATCAAACGCGATGCGGGGACCAAGGATGCCGGCACCCTGTTCGGGCCCCACGGGGGCGCGCTCGACCGGGCGGACGCGGCGATCTTCACCGTGGTCGCCGGCTACTACATCTGGCTGGCCGTGATGGCCTGATCGGATCGGCGGGATCGCCCCGGGACCCCGCCTACAATCCGCCCCGTGCCGCGCCGTCTGGCCATTCTCGGCTCCACCGGCTCGATCGGTGTCCAGGCGCTCGACGTGGTTTCGCGCTCGGGGGAGGATCTGAACGTCGTCGCGCTGAGTGCCGCGAGCGCCTGGGAGGAGCTCCTGTCCCAGGCCCGAGAGTACGGGGTCCGGAGAATCGCCCTGTCGGACCAGGACGCCGCCGCGCGCGCCGGCGAGGCTTGGACGGACGGAGAGGTGCTCGCGGGGCCCGATGGGCTGGTCCGCCTGATCACCGAGTGCGAGTGCGACATGGTCCTGAACGCGATCGTCGGCTCGGCCGGCCTGGTCCCAACGGTCGCCACGCTTGGTGAGGGGCTCGACCTCGCGCTCGCGAACAAGGAGTCGCTGGTCGTCGGGGGCGAACTCGTCACCCAGCTCGCGGAGGCGACGGCTGCGGCGATCATCCCTGTCGACTCCGAGCACTCGGCGCTGTACCAGCTGCTGGCCTCCGAGCGGCCCGGGACGGTCGACCGGCTGATCCTGACCGCGTCGGGCGGCCCGTTCCGGGGAAGGACCGCAGCCGAACTGGAGGACGTGACCGTCGAGCAGGCGCTCGCCCACCCCACGTGGGCGATGGGCGGCAAGATAACGATCGACTCCGCGACGCTGATGAACAAGGGGCTCGAGCTGATCGAGGCCCACCATCTGTTCGGAACCCCCTACGAGCAGATCGACGTGGTGGTGCATCCGCAGTCGATCGTGCACAGCCTGATCCAGCTCTGCGACGGCGCGACGCTGGCGCACCTCGGGTACCCCGACATGCGCGTCCCGATCTCCTACGCACTCCACCACCCCGAACGGGTCGACGTTCCGGTGAGGCCGCTCGACCTCGTGGCGCTGGGCGCGCTGACCTTCGAGCCGGTCGACGAGCAAACGTTCGCCTCCCTGCGCCTGGCGCGCGAGGCCGCGCTCGCGGGGGGCACGGCGCCGTGCACGCTCAACGCCGCGAACGAGATCGCCGTTCACGCGTTCCTCGCCGGGCGGCTGCGGTTCACGGAGATCGCGGCCGTGATCGAGGACACCCTGGGCCAGCTGCCGGCCGAGCGCGTCCATTCGTTCGAGTCGCTCGGCGAGGCCGACGCCCAGGCACGCCGCGTCGCCGCCGAGCTCGTGGCCGATCGCGCGGCCGCGTGATCGCCTCCCGGACGTCTAAGCGACCCCTAAGAGATGGCCACTCCCGCCACCGGCGCCTGCCACACTGGGGGCGGTGGCATACGTCCTGGCATTCCTGGGCTTCGCGGCGCTGATCATCCTGCACGAGTTCGGCCACTTCGCCGCAGCCAAGGCGGTCGGCATGCGCGTGGAGCGCTTCTCCCTGTTCTTCGGACCGTTGCTCGTGAAGTTCCGCCGGGGCGAGACGGAGTACGGGATCGGGCCGATCCCGCTCGGGGGTTACGTGCGGATCACGGGGATGAACCCTCGCGAGGAAATCCCGCCCGAGGCCAGGGCTCGCGCCTACTACAACCAGCCGGTCTGGAAGCGGATCGTGGTCATCCTCGCGGGGCCGGCCATGAACCTGGCGATCGCGTTCGTGATCGTGTGGGCGCTGTTTTTGGCCAATGGCCAGTCGGTGGCGAGCAAGGACATCGTCGCGGTGGAAAAGGCCACGCCCGCGGCCGCGAACCTGCGTCCCGGCGACCAGGTGGTGTCGGTCGACGGCGTCACGGGCAGCCCCGACGCGCTGCGCGCGCAGCTCGGCACCCATCTGTGCCCCGGCCAGCAGGTCAACAACTGCGAGGCCGCCACCCCGGCCCGAATCGTGGTGCGTCGGGACGGCAGGCTCACCACGTTCGTACTGCGCCCGCGCTACAACAGCGCCGCCGGTCGTCCCCTCGTCGGGTTCGAGTTCGGCTCCATGCCGCAGCCGGTCGGCGCCGGACAGGCCGCCAGCCTCACCGTCACCGGCCTTTGGAGCGTCACCAAGCAGACGGTGTCGCTGATCTCGCGGATCTTCGAGCCCCAGCAGCGCAAGCAGCTCTCCGGCGTGGTCGGCGGATATACCGTCACCGAGCAGTCGTTCTCGCATAGCACGACGCTCGCGCTGAAGGTGCTGGCGCTGATCTCGCTGTCGCTGGCGATCGTCAACCTGTTCCCGTTCCTGCCCCTTGACGGTGGCCACGTGTTCTGGGCAATCGCGGAGAAGGTTCGGGGGCGCCGGATCCCGTTCGAGGTGATGGAGCGAGCGAGCGTGGTCGGGTTCGTGCTGATCGTGTTCTTGTTCGTGATCGGGCTGAGCAACGACATCTCCAGGCTTTCGGGGACCGGCTTCAACGTGCGCTAGCGCCGGGGCGCCCGGGGCGCCGGGCCGCGGCTATCCTGGAATCTGGACCAACGAGCGGTCCTTGGTGGCAACTCGAGATCGGGAGGGAAAGATGGAGAGCACTACGGTCACGCCGGCCCCCGCACGCGCGGTCGACGCGCCGACGCTGACCGAGGCGCTCCGGCGCACGGCTGCCAACCACCCCGACATCGTCGCGGTGAGGACGCCCGACGACAGCGTGTCCCTGACGTGGTCAGAGCTGCTCGCGCGCGTCGATGCTTTCGCCGGCGGGCTGGTCAAGCTCGGTCTCGGCCCCGGCGACACGGTCGCGATCATGCTCATGAACCGCCCCGAGTTCCACCTCGTCGATCTCGCGGCAGTGACGATTGGCGCGACCCCGTTCTCGATCTACGTCACCTATCCGCCCGCGGACATCGAGTACCTGATCAGAGACGCCGGCTCGCGGGTCGCGATCGTCGAGCCGGCGTTCCTGCCCGCGATGCTCGAGGTGCAGAGGAACGTACCCGCGCTCGACCACATCATCGTCGTCGACGGCGAGGCACGGGCGGGCACGACCTCGCTCCAGGAGGTCGAGGGATCGAACCCGGGTTTCGACGCCGCTTCGGCGGCGTCGGACGTCGATCCCGACGACGTGCTGACGCTGATCTACACCTCGGGTACGACCGGCCCTCCCAAGGGAGTTCAGCTATCGCATCGCGCGATCATGTTCAGCGCCGGCACGGTCGAGGCCACCGTCCCGTTCGATCCGGGCGGACGAGTGATCTCCTGGCTCCCGGCAGCGCACATCGCCGAGCGGATGGCCCATCACTACATCCCGGTGATCTACGCCGGCACCGTCACCACCTGCCCGAACCCGCGCGAGATCCTCTCCTACCTGCCGCAGGTGCACCCCACATGGTTCTTCGCGGTGCCGCGAGTGTGGGAGAAGCTAAAGGCGGGACTCGAGACGATGCAGGCCGCGCAGCCCGAGGAGCAGCGGAAGCCCATCGAGGAGGCGGTCGCGAAGGCGCTCGAGGGCGTGCGGCGCAGACAGCGGGGCGAACCCGTGCCGGCGGAGCTCGAAGCGGCGGTGGCCCGGGCCGACCAGGAGATCTTCGTTCACCTGCGCACCATGCTCGGTCTCGACCAGGCGAAGGCCGTCAACGTCGGGGCCGCGCCAACCCCGGTGGAGGTGCTCGAGTTCTTCCACGCGCTCGGGATCGAGCTGGCGGAGCTGTGGGGGATGTCCGAGACGTGCGGGGTGGGGGCGGTCAACAGGCCGGGCGCGGTCAAGATCGGGACCGTGGGGCCGCCGGCGCCAGGGGTGGAGCTGAGGATCGCCGACGACGGCGAGGTTCTCTGCCGCGGCGAGTGCCTGATGCTCGGCTACCGGAACGCGCCGGAGAAGACGGCCGAGGCGCTCGACTCGGAGGGGTGGCTTCACACCGGCGACATCGGCGAGCTCGACGAGGACGGCTACCTCAAGCTCATCGATCGCAAGAAGGAGATCATCATCAACTCGGCCGGCAAGAACATGTCGCCGGCGAACATCGAGGCCGCGATCAAGTCGTCGAGCGCGCTCATCGGCCAGGCGTGCTGCATCGGCGATAGCCGGCCGTACAACACCGCGCTGATCGTGCTCGACGCCGACTTCGCGCCCCAGTGGGCAACCCAGCAGGGGTTGTCGGCGACCTCGCTCGAGGAGCTCTCCCGCGAGCCGAAAGTGACCGAAGCGCTCCAGCGCGCGATCGACGCCGCGAACGAGCGCCTCGCCCGCGTCGAGCAGGTAAAGAAGTTCACGATCGTCCCCGGCGACTGGCTCCCCGGAGGCGACGAGCTCACGCCCACCATGAAGCTCAAGCGCAAGCCGATCTACGCCAAGTACGAGGCGCAGATCGAGAGAATGTACGGGGCCTAGCGCTTACCCGCCGCCCCGCGCACGCGGCGCGGGGGCGGCGGCGATCGACCGCCACAGGAGCTCGATCGGATGGTGAATCGGCAACGGCTGCCCCAGCTCGCGGAGGTGGAGGGCGAGCTGGGCAGCGCAGCCGGGGTTGCCGGCGGCGATGGTGTCAGCGCCGGTGGCGAGCAGGTTGCGCGCCTTGCGCTGGCCCAGCTGCGCGCCGGCCTCGCGCTCCACCAGGTTGTACACCCCCGCCGAGCCGCAGCAGATCTCGCGCTCGACCGCGACCTCGAGCAGCTCGAGTTCCGGGATCTGCCGCAGCAGGGCGCGGGGCTGCTCGCGCACGCGCTGGGCGTGGGCCAGGTGGCAGGCATCGTGGTAGACGACGCGCAGCGGTACCGGGCCGCGCGGCGCCTGGGGTTCCACCGACGCGAGCACCTCCGATACGTCGCGCACGCGGTCCGAGAACGCGCGCGCCTCGGGCGTCCCGAGGAGATCTCCGTACTCGCGCATCGCCGATCCGCATCCCGCGGCGTTCACGACGACGTGGTCAAGGTCACCGAGCGAGCCGAACGCGGCGATCGTGGCCCGGGCGCCCGCCACGGCCGCGTCCTCCTCGCCGGCGTGGAACTGAAGGGCGCCGCAGCAGTCGGGCAGCCTCGGCGCGAGCACCTCGAACCCCTCCGCGGACAGGGTGCGGATCGTGGCGCGGTGGACGTCGGCGAAGAACACCCGCTGGACACATCCGAGCAGCAGGCCGATCCGGCCGCGCCTCACCCCGGCGGCACGGGTGTGCTCCGGCAACCTCGCGGGGCGCAGATCGCGCGCGCCCGCGCGCGGCGCCACCCTGGTCAGCACGCCGAGCGGTCCGGGAAGCCGCTCGGCGCCGAGCTTCCGGGCGGCCGCGAGCGTGGGGGCGAGCGCCTGCAGGCGCCTGGGGTGGGGGAGGGTCTCGAACAGGAGCCGGCGCAGCGCCCGCTCTGAACCGCTCCGGCGGTGGTTGCGCTCGACTTGGGGCCGCACCCGCTCGATCAGCCGGTCGTAGCGAACGCCCGAGGGACAGGCGGTCACGCACGCCATGCAGCCGAGGCAGCGGTCGAAGTGGGTGACCATCTCATCGGTCATCTCCGATGGCTCGGACAGCCCCTCGCTCATGAGGACGATCCGGCCGCGGGGCGAGTCGGCCTCGTTTGCCCACAGTACGTATGTGGGGCAGGTGTCGAGGCAGAAGCCGCAGTGGACGCAGTCGTCGATGAGCGATCGCTCCGGCGGACGCCGCGTGTCGAAAGCGGTCATGCTCAGATGCCTCCCACGAACAGGCCCGGGTTGCAAGCGCGGACCGGATCGAACCGCGCCTTGATCTGCCCCATGAGATCGAGCCCGGGCTGCTCCTGCGGACCCCACGGGTCGACCTTGTCGCGGTGCTCGGCCGGCACGTCGAGGACCACGCACGCCGCGCCCGGGCCGAGCCGCTCGCGCAGGCGTCCCACCGCCTCGGGGTCGAGCTCGACGTGGGTCAGCCCGAGCGCCGCCCGTCCGACGAGCGCCCCACCGCACGCCTCGGTGGCCCGGATCACGGCGGCGAGCGCGCTCGGGCGGGTCCCGATCCGCACCGTAGCCGCGGTACGGGAGCGCTGACCGTCGCGCTGAGGCGCCCACAGCGCCGCGTCCTCGGTGGACACCTCGACCTCCCGGAGGCGCGCTTCCGCCATGGTCTCCGCGATCCGCTTCGCGCGCCGCTCGGCTTCCGCGCCGCCGGTTTGGGCCAGGATCTCACCCCGGCCGGCGCGCCAGGAGACGTCGAGCGCCTCGAGCTCCAGCGGCGCGGCCGCGAGCGCGCGGGCGGCGGCGGCGAGCACGTCGGGGTCGTCGCTCGCGCCGACCGCGGTCGCGGTGCGAGGCGGCGCCGGGTGCAGGCGGACGGTGACTTCGAGGATCACCCCGAGCGTCCCGAACGAGCCGGCGAACAGCTTGCCGAGGTCGTAGCCCGCGACGTTCTTGATGACCTTGCCGCCGGAGCGCGCGATCGTCCCGTCGCTGAGCGCGACCGTCATCCCCACGACGAGGTCGCGCGGCGCGCCGTAACGGTGGCGAAGCGGCCCCGAGTCGGCGGTGGCGACGACGCCGCCGATCGTCGCGGCCGGCTCGGAGCCGGGGGCGCCGAGCGGCGGGTCGAGCGCGAGCATCTGGTCCGCCTTGGCGAACGTTTCCTGGGCGCGGGCGAGCGGGACGCCGGCCTCGAGCACCGCGGTGAGGTCGCCGCTGTTGTGCTCGAGGATCCGGTCAAGCCCCGAGGTGTGCAGCTCCGCCGCCGGCTCCGGGGTCGGCATGCCCCAGCCGAGCTTGGTGGCGCCGCCCACGATCCGCACCGCGTGGCCGTCGGCGGCCGCGGCGGCCAGGTTCGACGCCGCCTCCTCGAACGTCCTCGGTTCGAGCGTGCGGGCCATCCCCTAGAACCGGGTGGCCACCCCGGTGCGCTCGAGCGGGTGCTCGCGATAGGGGCCGGGCACCTCTCCGCACAGGCGCGGAGTGGGCATCACCTTTCCCGGATTCGCGAGGCCGTGGGGGTCGAACGCGCACCGCAGCCGCTGGAAGGCCTCGAGGTCGGATTCGGAGAACATCGCGGGCATGTAGCGCTTCTTGTCGACTCCGACCCCGTGCTCGCCGGTGATCGAGCCGCCGGCGTCGACGCACGCTTTGATGATCAGCCCCGACAGCTCCTCGGCGCGCTCGGGTTCTCCCTCCCGCTCGGCGTCGTAGCAGACGAGCGGGTGGAGGTTCCCGTCGCCGGCGTGGAACACGTTCGCGACCTGGAGCTTGTACTCGGAGGCGAGCGCGTCGATGCGACGCAGCACTTCCGGCAGGCGGGTTCGGGGGATCACCCCGTCCTGCACGTAGTACGCGGGCGAGATCCGGCCCATAGCGGCAAACGCGGCCTTGCGGGTCTTCCAGATCAGCTCGCGCTCGTGCTCATCGGAGGCGATCCACACGTCCATCGCACCCGCGCCCTTGCACAGCTCCATCACGTGCTCAAAGCGCGAGTCGCACTCCTCCTCGGGCCCGTCGAGCTCGACCAGCAGGGCCGCGCCGGCGTCGAGCCGGTAGCCGGCGCCGGTCGCCTGCTCGCTCGCGCTGATCGAGAGGCGATCCATCATCTCGATCGCCCCAGGGACGATCCCGGCGGCCACGATCGCGCTCACCGCCTCGCCGGCGGCGCCGGTGTCCTCGAAGAACGCGACCAGAGTGCGGACGTCCTCGGGTCGCGGGATCACCCGCAGCGTGATGCGGGTGGACACCCCGAGCGTTCCTTCGGATCCGACGAACGCGCCGAGCAGGTCGTAGCCGGGGGCGTCGCGCTCGAGCTTGACCACCGATCCGTCGCTCAGCACGACCTCGAGTCCGGTCACGTAGTTGGTCGTGAAGCCGTACTTGAAGCAGTGCGCGCCGCCGGAGTTCTCCGCGACGTTGCCGCCGATCGAACACACGATCTGGCTCGAGGGATCGGGGGGGTAGAAGTGGGTTGGCGCGACCGCGCGTGAGATCGCGAGGTTCGTGACCCCCGGCTCGACCACCACCCGCGAGTCGTCCAGGTCCACCGACAGGATCCGGCGCAACCGCGCGAGCACGATCAGCACCCCCTCGGAGACGGGAAGCGCCCCGCCGGAGAGGCCGGTGCCAGAGCCTCGTGCCACCCACGGCACGCCGGCCTCGAAGCACGCCGCGACGATCGCCTGCACCTCGGCGGCGTCGCCGGGGAGCACCGCCGCCACCGGAACCTCGCGGTAGTGGGCCAGCCCGTCGGAGCGATACGTCGCGAGCTCGTGCGCATGCGTGAGCACGTGCTCGGATCCGCAGATGGACTCTAGACGGCTGATCAGCTCGGGCGCGCCGGACATCGCACTACAAGTATCGCGGACCGCTCTAAGATTCGCCGACCGTGCTTGCTGATCTCCCTCCCGCCACGCTGTGGCGCAATTGGGTGGGTAACCAATCGTTCACCCCGGATCGGGAGGCGGTGCCCCGGGACGAGGAGGAGGTTGCGGCGCTGGTGCGCGAGGCGTCCGAGCGGGGGTTGACGGTTCGTGTCGCGGGCGCCGGCCACTCGTTCACGCCGATCGTCGAGACCGACGGGCTGCTGTTGGACCTCTCGGCGCTGAGCGGGGTGGTGGAGGCCGACCCGCGGCGCAAGCGGGCGACGGCGCCGGCAGGTACTCCGATCCGGGACTTCTACGAGCCACTGTGGCGCGAGGGCCTCGCGCTCAAGAATCAGGGGGACATCGACACTCAGCAGATCGCCGGTGCCGTGGCGACCGCAACCCACGGATCGGGGATACGGAACGCCTGTTTTTCCGGCGTGGTTCGGGGCGTCCAGCTCGTCACCGCGACGGGCGAGATCCGCGACATCGGCGAGAGCGAGCCCGAGCTCCTGCGGGCGGCGCAGGTGTCGATCGGCATGCTGGGGGTGATGACGCGGCTCGAGCTCGAGGTGACCGACGCCTACCGGCTCTCCGAGCAGATCGGCCTGTGGCCGTGGGACGCGGTCATGGAGCGCTGGGACGAGCTCGTCCACGACCACCGCCACTTCGGCTTCTTCTGGCTGCCCACGGAGGAGTCGGCGGCGCTCTACAACCTGCATTCGGACGATCAGACGATGGCGGACAAGTGCTACGTGAAGATCTACGACGAGCCGGGCCCAGATCAGCCCGATAGCACCACGCCGGGGCGCCGGACCGATCGCTGTTATCGCATCTATCCGATGGTCTACGACCCCAACTTCCACGAGCTCGAATACTTCGTCCCGCTCGAGCTCGGACCCGACGCCCTCCGGGCCATGCGCGAGCTGATGCTGCGCAGCCTGCCCAACTCGATATATCCGCTCGAGGTGCGCACGGTCGGACCGGACGATGCGTACCTCTCACCGAACTACAAGACCGCCACCACGGTGATCTCGGTGTCGGGGAAGCCCGGCACCGACTACTGGGGCTACCTGCGCTCCGTCGATGCGCTCCTCTCGCAGTTCTCCGCGCGCGTTCACTGGGGAAAGCTGCACTTCCTCGATCCCCAGCGGCTTCATGCTCTGTATCCGGAGGCCGACGCGTTCATCCGCCTCCGGCGCGAGCTCGACCCGGCGGGCGTGTTCCTGAACGCCCACCTGGCCGAGCTGTTTGCTTGAGGCGTCGTCCGCCCACGATCGCTGAAGCGCAGCGACTCCTCACGGCCGCCCCTCCTCCTCGATCACATGGGTCCCTCTCGATATCAGCGGACCGTGATCGCGACGTAGCGGCTGTAGACCGGGTGCGTCTCCTCAGCGGCGAAATTTCCGAGCATCGGATCGAGCGCGGGATAGGACCACACCAGGCGGACTGACCCGCTCGCGGGAAAGACCACGCGAACGTCGAGGTAGCAGTTGTCCGGGTTCGTGATCGTGACCGTCTGAAGCGTCGTCCACGGACCGCGGTTCCCCTGCTGGAACTGGATTGCTGTGTTCTGCGGGACGGGCGACGTCGAGTCCTCGAGCGCGAACCGCGCCGGCCGCGCGCAACCCCACACCTCCAGGCTGCGACCGCGGCGGGTCGAGGTGACCGGGAGGTACAGCGGCAGCCGATAGGCCGAATAGTCGGCCTTCGGGAGATGCCTCCCATAGGTCAGAAGGCCGCTGGCGAACTGGCCCCAGTCGTTGGATTTGAGGGCGGGCAGCGGGTCGTAGAGCAGGTATTGGTCGAACGACTGCAGGCGGGGATCGCGCCAGGAGAGGTACTCGGCCCAGTTGATGTAGTAGGCGGCGGTCGCGGGCGATACCCACGGCGTCGTCGGCGTGTCGTGCTTCGGCGGGCTGGTGATGTAGGAGAACTCGGTGTCGTAGATCGGGAACCGCGTGTGAGACCCGTAGACGGCCTGCAGCCGGTCGAGCGCCCGCTCGAGCTGGCCGATGACGCCGAGCGAGGTGTAGTCGGCCGTCGAGAGGTGATTGGTGGGATCCGGGTTGACCTCGTGGTTCGGGGAATACCAGCGCATGTACGGGTGGTCGCTGAACCCGCTGGCCTGGAACAGCGCCGGATGGGCCGCGCGGAAGCCGCGCGAGCCGGCCGCGGTGGTCGGACAGCCGCGCACGGCGGCCGCAGACCCGCGCAGCTGGCGGTAGCGCGAGTCCACGCAGTACAGCGAGCGCAGGAACAAGAGCGGCGTCATCCCCGAGAACACGCCCCAGTAGCTCTGACCCCGGGGGGCGACCTCGCCGAACACGATCGCGTCCCTGCCGTGGCCGGTGGCCTGCAGAGCCCCCCAGGCCGCGTCGACGAGGTGGCGATATTGGTCGGGCGCGTAGTCGATCCTGAGGTTGCTGGGGAGCCCCTGCGGCGCGAGGCTGGGACCGTAGTCCGGCTCGTTCCAGATCGACCAGAAGTTCACCCGGGGCAGGTCATTGGGGTCGCCCGCCTTGGTCTTCTTCAGCCTGGGGTCGTAGTTTCCGCTGTAGCGGGTGGCGACGGCGCGCACGAACTGGCCGTAGAGGCCCGGCGACGGCTCCCAGTTGTAGTGCAGCTTCCCGTCGTGCGGCGGGTTCGGGCCCGTCGCCCAAAGGGGTGCACCTCCCATGAGGTCGAGGTCGAGGCCGATTCCCAGCGCGTGGGCGTCTCTGACGATCGCGTCTAGCGGGGCCCACGCCGCCGCTCGGTACGAGGCGGGGTTGGCCCCGTTGAAGCCCCTCGGTGCTCGGTGCGAGTTGATGTTCGGAGCGATGGAGTACCAGCGGACGCCAAACCGCACCTCCTCGGCGCCGAGTAGGCGCATCCGCGCGAGGGTGCCCATGGGGTCGCCGAGCACGCTGGGGTCGTCCTGCATCCAGCCGGTCTGGGTGGTTGAGGCCAGGGCGCGAGCGGCCGGGATCGTGACCAGCACGATCGCGAGCACGAGGCAACGCAGCACGAGGCAACGCGGCACGAGGCAACGCGGCACGATCGCTGCAGCGCGGCGAGGTTGAGGCATCTAACGAACCGTCACTTTCACTATGCGGCTGATCACCGTCGACCCGGTTGGATACGACCAGGCGAGCCTGACCGAGCCACTCGACGGAAACGCCACGCGGACGTCGAAGTAGCCGTGGGGGTCGGTGATCGGGACCGTGGTCAGCGCGGACCATGGTCCGCTCGAGTTGCGCTGGAATTGGATCTGGACACGCTGCGTCTGTCCGCTGGTGTCCATCGAGGCGTAATGGGCGGGGCGCACGCATCCCCACACCTCGAGCCGCCCGCCGCGGCGGGCGCCGGTCTGGGGAAGGTAGAGCGGCAGACGGTACGCCGCGAGCGTCTGCTTGGGGCGCCCGTTGTAGAACTGAAGTCCGCTGGCGAACCCCCCGTATTCCGGCGCGTGCCGGGGGTTGGGGTCATCCAGGAGGTACTGCATGGTCGAGGCGACTCTGGGATTTCGCCACGAGAGGTACTCCGCCCAGTTGATGTAGTAGGCGGCCGTCGCGGGCGAGACGAAGTGGTTGGCGCTGTTGTTGGGGGGGTTCGTGATGTAGCTGTACTCGTTGACCCAGATCGGAAAGCGGGTCGTTGACCCGTACGCCCGCTGGAGACGGTCGAGGGCGGTCCCGAAACGCGGCAGCTCCGAGAACTCCACGAAGTCGGGGTCGGTGGAGCTCGCCTGCGTCGGGGGCAGGTTGACCGGGTAGGGGTGGACCGCGAAGCCGCCGGCCTTGAACAGCGCCGGATGCGTCGAGCGGAACTGCCGCGACCCCGCGGCTGTGGTCGGGCAACCCACGGCGGCCGCCGGCGCGCCGCGGAACTCGCGGTACGACGAGTCGACGCAGTAGAGGGTGCGGATGAACTGGAGCGGCTTGGTTGCGCCGAAGTTGCCCGGGAGCCCTTCTGGGCGGCCGCGGCTGCGACTTCCGTTCTGCCCCCGGGCGTCGAGGCTGCCGAGCAGGATCGTGTCCCCTGCGTGCCCGGTGGCCTGTAGCGCACTCCAGCCGGCGTCGACGAGGTTCCGGTACAGCCACGCGGCGAGGAAGACCGTTGAGCCGCGGATCGCCTGCGGAGCGAGGTTCTGGCCGAAGTTCGGCTCGTTCCAGAGCTCCCAGTACCGCACCCGCGGCAGCGGGGAGGCCGACCCAGGAGGGGTGTAGTGGCCGCTGTAGCGCGTGGCGATCGCCCGCACGAAGGCGCCGTAGTCGGCGGCCGAAGGCTTCCATTCCGGGTATCGGCCGTGCGGGGGAGCGCCACGGCCGCTGGCCCACATCGGAGGAAGGCCGGTGAGGGAGAAATCGACCTGCATCCCGAGGGCCTGCGCGTCGGCGACGATGAGGTCGTACGGACCCCAGTTCTGAGCCGGATACGCGGCCGGATCAGAGGCCGCGAACGCGCGCGGGCGGGTTTTGGAGAACGGGTTCGGCTCGATCGCGTTCCAATGGACCGCGAGCCGGATGACGCCGGCGCCGAGCCGGCGGAGCGTTTGGAGCGTGCGCACGGTGTCGCCGGGGCCGCCGAGCAGCAGGTTGACGTCCTCCTCGAACATCGCCACCTGGCGGGTGCTGGCGTGGGCGGGAGCGGGAGAGGTGCCGAGCGACGCGGCCGCCACAGCCAGAGCGAGGGTCAGGATGATCGTGGTGTGTCGCATGGTCAATCGAGTCGCGCTCACCTCCCGGTTGGATGCGTCCTTTCATCGGAGGTGAACGGCGAGCGGACGTTTCGCGGCCCTGCCGACATCCGATCCAACAGCGGGCGGCGCGGTAAGTTGCGCCCCTTGTTGCGGCTCGGCCCGCTAGGTCCGCGACGCCGGCGAGGCTAGCGAATCGTGACCTGCACCGTGCGGCTGTGGATCGTCTCGCCGCTCGGGTAGGTCCAGGCGAGACGGACGGATCCACTCGAGCGGAAGGTCATGGGCACGTCGAAATAGCCGTGGGCGTCGACCACGACGCGCTTGATCGCCGTGAACGAGGTGCTCCCGGCGCGGGCGAACTCGATGATCGCGACCTGCGGCGCGTCGTGAGAGGCGGCGCTGGGGTATTTCGCGGGACGCACGCACCCCCACACCTCGAGGGCGTGGCCGGATGCGGCCGAGACCACGGGCAGGAACAGCGGCATCCGGTAGGCGTCATACGTCGGCTTGTGGGCCCCGTTGTAGAACTCGATGCCGGTCACGAAGCTCGAGGGGCTGCCCGGCGGGGGGTCGGCCAGGAGGTACTGGTCGTAGGAGCGCAGCCGCGGGTCTTTCCAGGTGATGTACTCGGCCCAGTTGATGTACTCGGCGGCGCGCTGCGGGGAGACCGCGGGGACGGCGGTGTGGGGCGGATCGGTCCGGTAGCCGTATTCGGTCGAGTAGATCGGATACCGGGTGCTCGAGCCGTAGATCTGCTGGAGCTTGTCCAGGGCGCTCTCCAGAGTGGGGATCGCCGGCAGGTCGGCGTAGTCGGCGGCTCCCGGAACCTGGGCCGGCGTGACGGCGTTCGGCGGCGCTTCCTGCGGGTAGGGGTGCACGGCGAAGCCGCCGGCGTGAAACAGGGAGGGGTGGGCGGCCGCGAATGCGGCGGCGGTCGAGCCGGCCAGACAACCGCGCATCGTGGCGGCGGCGCCGCGCAAGATGCGGTAGGACGAGTCGACGCAGTAGAGCGCGCGCAGGAACCGCAGCGGCACCATCCCGCTGAAGTTGCCCGGCTGGTTGCCGAGCGTCAGCCCGCGCGGCGCCAGCTCGCCGATGAGGATCGTGTCGCCGCCGTGCCCGGTCTGCTGGAGCGCGCTCCAGGCGGCGTCGAGGAGTCCGCGATAGAGCTGAGGCGAGACCTCGACGGTGGAGCCGTCGATGGCCTGGGGAGCGAGGTCCTGGCCGTAGTTGGGCTCGTTCCAGATGGCCCAGAAGCTGACGCGGGGTAATGGCGCGGTGGATCCGGGCGGGGTGTAGCGGCCGCCGTAGCGCGTCGCGAGCGCCCGGACGAACGCGCCGAAATCGCTCGCCGAGGGCTTCCACTGGCGGTGCGCGGCCGGATCCGGGGCGCCGGATCCCGACGCCCACAGCGGCGGCGGCCCGGTGACGGTGAAATCGAGGCCGATGCCCCGCGCCGTCGCGTCGCGGACGATCGCGTCGGTCACAGCCCAGCTCGCTGCCGGGTAGGCGGCCGGATTGGCCGCATCGAACCCGGCCGGGGGCGTGGGCGAGCGCGGGTTCGGGGCGAACTTGTCCCAGACCACGAAGGTACGCACGCGCTCGACGCCGAGCCGCTTGAGCTCGTCGAGCGTGCCCGCCGGGTCGGCGTGCAGCTGGGCGTCGGCTTGGAAGATCGACTCCGGATCCTGGCGCGTGGGGCTAGGGGTCGCCGCCGCCGACTTGGACTTGGAGGATCCTCCGCAGCCGAAAGCCAGCAGGGCCGTCGCCACGGCGGCGACGACTCCCAGGGGGATGGACGAACGCTTCAAGGGCACGGGGACACCGGCGCGCCAGGATAGAAAAGTGGCGGTCAGGACTGATAAACGCTCATCAGGTCGTTGAAGTAGCGCTCCTGGGAAAAGAGCGCGTGCGCTCGTTCGAGCGCATCGGAGCCTCGGCTTTGGCGCTGCTCAGGGTCTCGCCAGAGCTCTTTCAGGGCATCGGCCCACGCTCGTGGGTCGCGACCGCTCACCACGGCCTCTGAGCCGACCACCTCCGGCAATCCACCGTAGTCGCTGGCGAGCACCGGCACGCCATCGGCGAGCGCCTCGAGCGCCGCGTACGGACATGCCTCCTCGGATCGGGAGGGAACGAGCACCGCGCCGGCGCGTCGGCGCGCCTCGGCCATCGCGACCCGGTCGAGCCTGCCGACAAAGCGCACATCGTCGCCCCCGGCGAGGTGGCGCAGCCGCCCGAAGTCGGGACCGTCGCCGGCTATCACCAGCGGCACCTTTGCGGCTCGGGCGGCCGCGATGGCGGTGTCGAAGCCCTTCTCCTCCACCAGCCTGCCGCCGGCGAGCGCGTACTCGCCCCTCCCGGCGTGCGAGGCGGGGGCGAAGCTTGCCGCAGGCAGAAAGTTCCTGACCGTGTGCGTGCGTTCGGCCGGCAGACCCAGTTCGAACAATCGACGCGCGGACGCGTCGCTCACGGTTACGAACCGCTCGGCGTGTTCGAAGATCCGCGGTTGCTGCACGTGTAAACCGACGGCGTAGACGATCGCCTCATGGACGGAGCCGCGGCAGCGAAACCGGATCCCGGGACGCATGTCTGCACCGCGGCAGCGAAAGCAGGGCGCGCCGTCTCGATACGCCACCCCGATCGCGCAAAACAGACGGAAGTTGTGCAGGTGGAGCACGGTTCGAGCGCCGGCGTCCCGAGCGGCGGCCAGAGCACGCCATCCGAACGACGGATGGATGTTGTGCGCATGAACGACGTCTGGGCGAATGCGTTTGACGGCCTGGGCAACCTCTTCGGAGTCGACCCCGCCCCACAGGAGCGCCTGCGCGGCCTGGCGCTTGGGGAGCCGCGCGCTCGATCGCTCGAGCGAACGGACGGTGTGGCCATGTGCCTCGAGCAGATCGATGATGTCGGCAACCGCGCGCTCCTCGCCGCCTTCGGAGCGATAGCGGTTGTGGAGCATCAAGACGCGCATGGGGACGATTCTGGCGCGCGCTCGCGTGGGCGCTGGTGGCGATCTGCGCCGTGCTCCGAGCGCTGGCGGCGATTCAACCCGGGTCCGCATAACCTTTGGGCGGTGATCGCGAGGTTCATCACGTTGCTCGGCGTCATCGCGGCTGTGTGCGCGAGCGGTTTCGGACTGCTCCCGCCGGCGGGTGCGTCCGCCGCGCAGCCATCCCCGGTCGCTGACTGCAACGCGCATCTCCGGCTCACCCGCTCCTACACGCCCCAGGAGTTGCAGCAGGGACTCAACACCATGCCGGCCGACATCAAGGAGTACACCGACTGCTACGGCGTGCTCCAGAACCAGCTCCTGGCCGAGGTCGGCTCGGGCCATGTGCACAGCGCCTCCACCTCCGGATCGGGCGGATCGTTCCTGCCCACGCCGCTGCTCGTGGTACTCGGAGTGCTCGTCGTCGCGGCCGCGGGGTTCGGGGTCGTGGCGGTCCGCCGGCGCCGCGCGGGCGCCGGCGAACCGACACGCCCGCGCTAGTGAATCGTGACGTTGACCGTGCGGCTGAACACCGTCTGGCCGCTCGGGTACGTCCACCCCAGCTTCACCGTGCCGCTGCTCGGGAACGCCACACGGGTGTCGAAGTAGCCCCGGACGTTCGTGATGGGGACGGTCGCGACCGTCCTGAACGCCCCCCTCGAGCCGGCCTGGAACAGGATCGGGACCCGCTGCGCCGCGTGCGAATCAAGCGCGGCGAAGTGAGCCGGGCGCACGCAGCCCCAGACCTCGAGCTGACGGCCCCGCCGGGTCGAGGTGACCGGTAGGTACAACGGCATCCGGTAGGCATCGAACATGGCCGCGTGAGCGCCGTTGGCAAGCTCGAGCCCGCTGGCGAAGAACCCGCTTGGCGCGTCGACCAGCAGGTACTGCGAGTAGCTGACGAGCCGGGATTGGCGCCAGCTCAGGTACTCAGCCCAGTTCATGTAGTCCGACGAGGTGGCCTGGCTGATGTTGGCGTGGGCATCGGGCGGCCTCGCTCGGTACCCGTACTCGGTGTTCCACACGTTGAAGCGGGTGCGCGAGCCGTAGATCCGCTGCAGGCGGTCGAGCACGCCCTCGAGCCGCGGGACCTCCGGCAGGTCGGCATAGTCGGGGTCGCTCCTGAACCTCCGCGGATCGCTCGTGGTCGGCACGTTCGGTGCCACCTCGGCCCCCTGCTTGGTATAGGGGTGGTCGGCGAACGCGCTGGCCTGGAACAGCGCCGGGTTGGCGGCGCGGAACCGACGCGAGCCGGCTGCGGTCGTGGGGCAGCCCCTCTCGGCCGCGGCCACGCCCCGGAGCTGCCGGTAGCTCGAGTCAACGCAATACAGCGCGCGCAGAAAGCGGAGCGGTTTGACGCCGTTGAAGTTGCCGATCGGATGGTCCGCCCCGCGCGGAGCGGTCTCGCCGATCAGAATCGTGTCACGGCCGTGGCCCGTGGCCTGCAGGCCGCTCCACGCCGCGTTCAGGAGGGTTCGATACGCGACCGCCCCGACCTCGATCGTGTCGTTGTTGGTGGCCTGCGGCGCCAGGTCGATGCCGTAATTGGGCTCGTTCCAGATCGCCCAGAAATTGACCCGTGGCAGTGGTTGCGAGGCGCCGGCGGGGCGGTATCGGCCGCTGTAGCGCGTGCCCGTGGCCTGCACGAAGCTCCCCCACTCCGAGGCGGAGGGCTTCCACTGCCCGTACGGGCCGCCGCGGGGCATGCCGGGTCCCGTGGCCCACAGCGGCCCAGGACCCGTGAGCGTGAAGTCCAAGCCGATTCCGTCCGCGGCTGCGTCCTGCACGATCCGGTCGTAGACCGCCCAATTTCGCGCTGGATATGCCGCTGGATTGGCGGCGTTGAAGCCCCTGGGGCGGCGGCGCGAGCCCGAGCCGGGTGCGATCGAGCTCCAGGTAACGAACACCCGCACGCGGGTGACGCCGAGCGTGTGCAGCGTGGCGAGGGTGCCGCCCGGGTTGCTCTTCAGCTGGACGTCGTCCTGGAAGACCGCCTCCTGGTTGCCGGATGCGGCCGCGAGCGGAGCGTGAATGCCGCCTGCCACGGTCAGCAGCGCGGCGATGGGGATAAGACGTTTGATTTTGAGCACGATTGAAAGCAACCGGCCAGGATGGTGGAAGTTGCGGGAGACTCCCCGCCTCTACACTCGTGGGCGGCGATGGCTTCGCAACGACAGATCACCGTCGGCGGGATCCCGATCGGGGGCGGTGCCCCGGTCGCGGTCCAGACGATGACCAAGACCGAGACCGCGGACCTGCGGGCCACGATGGATCAGATCAAGCGTGTCGCGGAGGCGGGGGCCGACATCGTGCGGGTCGCGGTCCCGCGCGATCAGGACGTCGAGGCGCTGAAAGAAATCGTGCAGGCGTCGCCGATCCCCGTGATCGCCGACATCCACTTCAACTACACGCTGGCGCTCAAGGCGCTCGACGCGGGCGCTCACTGCGTGCGGCTGAACCCGGGCAACATCGGTGGGCCCGACAAGGTGGCGTTGGTCGCCAAACGGGCGAACGAGCTCGGGACGCCTTTGCGGATCGGCGTGAACTCGGGCTCGCTGCCCAAGCACCTGCGGGAGCTGGAGTTCGAGAACCCGGTCGAGGCCCTTGTGACGGCGGCGGTCGAGTTCGTCGAGCTGATGGAGCGGCTTGACTTCACCAACTTCAAGGTGTCGATGAAGTCGACTAGCGTGCCCAACACGATCGCGTCCAACCGCCTCCTGTCCGAGCGGATCCCCTATCCGCTGCATCTCGGGATCACCGAGGCGGGGACGAAGTGGTCGGGGTCGTTGAAGTCGGCCGTCGGCCTGGGAACGCTCCTGGCCGACGGGATCGGCGACACGATTCGGATCTCCTTGTCCACGTTCCACGCCGAGGAGGAGGTCAAGGTCGGCTGGGAGATCCTCAAGGCGTTGAAGCTGCGCCAGCGGGGCCCGGTGCTGATCGCGTGTCCCACGTGCGGGCGGCTGCAGTTCGACATGGACACGGTGGTGGCCGAGATCGAGCGGCGGCTCGAGGCATACGAGGACCCGATCGAGGTCTCGGTCCTCGGGTGCGCGGTCAACGGCATCGGAGAGGCGCGGCACGCGGACTTCGGGATCACCGGCGCCAAGGACACGGGCATGATCTACTCACGCGGAGAGCCGTTGAAGAAGGTCCCGACCGAGCGACTCGTCGACGAACTGTTCGCCGAGATCGACCGCTACTACGAGGCCGGCAAGCGGGTGGTGCGGGACGAGTCGCGCGCCGCCGAGGCGAGATTCTGGCTGGCCGAGAACGAGGACGCGAGCGCGATGACGCCCGAGCGCATGGCCGCGATGGAGGCGGCGGCCGCGGACGAGGAAACGTCACCCGTCGCGGGACGAAGGTTCACGCGCACGCGAGCGTAGCGGGCGTCCACCCTGAGGCTGCGCGAGAAAGCGCTCGTATATTTCGCTTTCTCACGCAGCCTGGAGCCCGGGTGCGTGGAGGATCAGGCTAACCGCTGACGGCCGTGAACCCCTCCGCCACCTTGGACCAATCAACCACGTTCCACCAGGCATCGATGTAGTCCGGCCGGCGGTTCTGGTACTTGAGGTAGTAGGCGTGCTCCCACACGTCGACGCCGAGGAGCGGCGTCTTGCCGTCGCTGATCGGGCTGTCCTGGTTCGGCGTGGACACGATCGCGAGACCCGACCCGTCGTGTACCAGCCACGCCCATCCCGAACCGAATCGCCCCACCCCGGCGGCCTTGAGCGCGGCCTTGAAGTCGTCGAAGGACCCGAACGCGGAGTCGATCGCCTGGCGCAGCGCGCCATCCGGCTCGCCGCCGCCGTCCGGCGACATCCACGGCCAGAACAGCGAGTGGTTGTAGTGGCCGCCGGCGTTGTTGCGCACCCCGCCGCGCTTGTCCTCGGGGATCGAGCCCAGGTTCTTCAGGACCTCTTCGACAGACTTGTCGGCCCACTCGGTGCCTTCGAGCGCCTTGTTGGCGTTGTCGACGTAAGCCTGATGGTGCTTGTCGTGGTGCACGCGCATCGTCTGCTCGTCGATGTGCGGCTCGAGCGCGCCGTAGTCGTAGGGAAGGGGTGGAACTGAGTACGCCATACAGGTCTCCTTGCAGACGGTTCACGGAAGAACTCGCTGAATCAGACCACAATCGGGCGCCAGACGGGTGGAAGGTACGCTTCGGCGGCACGTGACCCGACTGTCGTCGTTCTTCCTGCCCACCGAGCGCGAGCCCCCCGCCGACGCGGAGGCCATCTCCCACAAGCTGATGGTCCGCGCCGGCCTGGTCCGGCAGGTCGGCTCGGGCCTGTGGACGTGGCTGCCTGCGGGCTGGCGGGTGCACGAGCGCATCGTCCAGATCGTTCGCGAGGAGATGAACGCGATCGGCGGTCAGGAGATGCTCATGCCGGTACTGCATCCCGCCGAGCCGTGGAAGCGCAGCGGCCGCTATCCGATTGAAGAGCTGTTCAAGCTCAAGGACCGCCGCGGGGCCGACATGGTCCTCGCGCTGACGCACGAGGAGATCGTCACCGGCCACGTCGCCGCCGCCATCAGGTCCTACCGAGACCTGCCGCTGATCCTCTACCACTTCCAGATCAAGGAACGCGACGAGGCGCGCCCGCGCGCGGGGGTGCTGCGCACCCGCGAGTTCATCATGAAGGACTCCTACACGTTCGACCGCGACGCCGAGGGACTCGACGCCGCCTACCAGAAGCACATCGAGGCCTACGACCGGATGCTCGATCGCTGCGGGCTCGAGTGGTACCGGGTGGAGGCCGACGTCGGAGTGATGGGAGGACTGGGCGCGCACGAATACATGGCACCCTGCGCCGCGGGGGAGAACGACGTGGCCCTCGCTTCCGGATATGCCGCCAACCTCGAGGTCGCCCGCGCCCAGGCCCAGCCGGTGTCGCTGCCGCCGGCGCTCGAGCAGCCGGAGGAGGTCCACACGCCGGGGATGACCACGGTCGAGGCGGTGGCCCAGGACCTCGGCCTGCCCGCCGGCGCGGTGCTGAAGGCGTTCCCTGTATTTCCCGACGACGACACGGAGATGAAGCTGGTCGTTGTCCGCGGAGACCATCGCGTGAACGACATCAAGCTGCGGGTCGCGCTGCGAAGCGACTTCCGGCCCGCCACCGGCGGAGAGGTCGAGAAGTGGCTCGGGCCGCCGGGGTTCATCGGCCCGGTCGGCGCGCGTATGCCGATCCTGCTCGACGAGGCGGTGGCCGGCGGCGGCTACGTGGCGGGCGCGAACAAGCCCGATGCCCACCTCCGCGGCGTGCAGCCAGGCCGCGACTTTCGGTTCGAGCCCGTGGACGTCCGGTCCGTGGTGGCCGGCGACAGCGTCAACGGCGCGGCCATCCGGATCGAGCGCGCGATCGAGGTCGGCAACATCTTCAAGCTGGGAACGCGCTACTCCGAGCCGCTCGGCGCCCGCTACCTGGACGAATCGGGCGCCGAACGGCTCATCTGGATGGGCTCGTACGGGTTCGGTCCCGCGCGGGCGGCGGCGGCCGCCGTCGAGCAGTACGCCGATGAGCAGGGGATCTCCTGGCCCCGCGCGATGGCGCCGTTCGACGTCGAGCTGGTGGTGATCGGCAAGCCCGACGGCGAGGAGCGGGCTCTCGCCGAGCGGCTCTACGGCGAGCTCCAGGAACGGGGTCTGGCGACGCTGTACGACGATCGCGACGCCGGGCCGGGGGAGAAGTTCGCCGACGCCGAGCTGCTCGGGTGCCCCGCCCGGATCACGGTCGGAAGGCGGGTGCTCGCCTCAGGCGAGCTCGAGGTGCAGGTTCGCCGTGGCCGCGAGACCCGCACGGTGCCGGTCGACGGCGCCGCCGACGCAATCGCCGATCTCTGGCGAGGCCTCCCGTAACGATTCACCGCCCGGCGTCGTGAGCCACGAAATCAGCAAGCGGCGGCTGTTCGGGATCGACCGGTCCGGCCCCGCGCCGGAGGCGACCGTCTCCGGTCGCCCATGGCACCCATGGACGATCCCGAACGCGATCGGGCTCGTCCGGCTGGCGGGGATCCCCGCGTTCCTGGTCATCGCCCTCTCCAGCAGCGACGGCCAGAGCACCCTGGCGGCGGTCCTGTACGCGGTGATCGGGTGGGCTGACTACCTCGACGGGTTCGTGGCCCGGCTGACCGGTCAGTACAGCCGCCTAGGGGCGTTGCTGGATCCGGTCGTGGACAGGCTGCTCGTGATCTCGGGGATGGTGGTCTGCTGGCACTTCGAGCTGCTGCCGAGATGGGCCATCGCGGTCGTGATCGCGCGCGAGCTGCTGATGCTCGTGATCAGCCGCTACGCGCTCGGGCGGGGGATCGAGCTGAAGATCAACTGGCCGGGTCGGCTGGGGGTGGCACCGATCCTGGCGGCCCCCTTCTTCGCCATGGTCGGAGTCCATTGGTTGGCCCTTGTAATGCTCTACCTTGGGATGGGCTTCGGAATCCTCGCCACAGTGCTCTACGTTCGCACCGGGCGCGCCGAGCTGACGGCCCGTGGCTCGTCGCGGCCGCCCGGAGGCAAACTCTCAAGCTGAGCTTGACCCTCTGACATCCGGGGGTATACTCGGCCTCGGCGGCCACCGCGACCCTCCAGAAGGGATCCCTACGAATGGACACCTTTCCCGACCTTGGCTCGTTGTCCGATCAGGAGCTCAAGGACCTCATCAAGCAGTTGACGGAGGAGGAGATGGAGATCTCCTACCGGCGGCGCATTCTCCACGGCAAGATCGACATCCTTCGGGCCGAGCTCGTCAACCGCCTGCGTAAGAAGGACGAGAGCGGGGAGCTCGCGATCACCGGAGCCGATGTCCAGCAGCTGACCGACATCCTTGCCGGCCGGGTCCCAACAGCAGATTCTGAGTAGGTGGCCCAGCACTGCCCCGAGTGTGGTTTCGCAAACGCCGACGGCGCAAACTACTGTCAGCGCTGCGGCGCGTTCCTGGCGCAGTCCGATCCCCCTCCCGGCGCCACGACCGCGACCTACAAGGTCGGCGAGACGGGGGAGCTGGAGGAGATCACCGTGGAGGATTTTCAAGCCCTTGGAGCGACGCTCGTGATCCGAGCCGGTGGAGGGAGGGCGGGGGAGAGCTTCTCGCTTCAGGGAGAGCGGCTCACGGTGGGCCGCCGGCCCGACAGCGACATCTTCCTGGACGACATCACGGTCTCGCGCGACCACGCGGTGATCGTGCGCCGGGGCAGCGACTACTTCCTGGACGATTGTGGGTCGCTCAACGGCACGTACGTCAACCGTAGCCGCATAGAGTCGCACCGGTTGACCGACGGCGACGAGCTTCAGATCGGCAAGTACAAACTCGCGTTTCTCAGCCGCTGATGGCCACCACACCCGATACGAGCGACCCCGCGGTCGAATTTCCGGAGGCTCCCGAACCAGCAGCCGACCGCCCGCGTCCGAAGGCCGTGACGATCGGTGCGGTGTGCAAGGCGCTGCACCAGGAGTTCCCCGACATCTCGATCTCCAAGATCCGCTACCTCGAGGATCAGAAGCTGCTCTCCCCACGGCGCACGCAGGGTGGCTACCGCCTCTACACCCAGTCGGACATCCAGCGGCTGCGCACTATCCTGCGCCTCCAGCGGGATGAGTTCTTGCCGCTGCGCGTGATCCGCCAGGAGCTCGCGGGCGGCCGCGTCGAGCGGGAGGTGGCCGCACCGGGGGACGGCCGTTCGATGCGGCGCGCCACCGTGACCGTGCGCGATCCAGGCTCGCTCTACTCGCTCGAGGACGTCGTCGAGGAGACGAGCGCCGATCCGACGCTCGTGCGCGAGCTGGTCGACTTCGGCGTGATCAAGGGCGAGGTCCGAGGCGGCACACGCTACTTCGACGAGACCGAGCGGGAGATCGTCAGGGCGGTGTCCGAGCTCGCGCGCTACGGCGTGGGTGGGCGCAACCTGCGGGTCTTTCGCAGCTCCGCCGACCGCGAGGCGCAACTGCTCCAGAGCATCCTCGCGCCCGCGCTGCGCTCCCGCAATCCGGACCGGCGCAAGGAAGCGATCGAGGCGCTCGAGAACCTCGCCTCGGTCACTACCCACCTCAAGCATCTGCTGCTGATTCGCGATCTGCGCAAGATCGTCACGTAGTAGCGTGACTGCCAAGCGCCCGGGCACCGATCTGCGCGCGCTCGTCCGCGACATCCCCGATTTCCCGAGACCGGGGATTGTGTTCAAGGACATCACGCCGCTGTTGCTCGACCCCGGCGGCCTCGATGAAGCGGTCGGTGGGCTGGCAGCGTTCGCGGACCCGCTCGCGGTCGACCTGGTGGTCGCGGCGGAGGCGCGGGGGTTCATCCTGGGCGGGGCGCTTGCGCGTCAGCTCGGAGTGGGGTTCGTACCGGCGAGAAAGCCAGGAAAGCTGCCCTCCAGGACGGCGGAGGTCTCCTACGAGCTCGAATACGGGATCGATGCGCTCCAGGTCGACGCGGACGCGCTGGCGGGCGGCGCGCGCGTGCTGCTCCACGACGATCTGCTGGCCACGGGCGGTACTGCGCGCGCGGTCTGCGATCTCGTCGCCGGGCTCGGGGGCGAGATCGTGGCCTGCGCGTTCTTGATCGAGCTCAGCTTTCTCGGCGGCCGGGCGCGCCTGGCTCCCCACGCCGTGCACGCGCTGATCGACTACACGGAGTAGACGGTGCCCACGACGAGCCGGACGAGGACGATCGCCGCGCCGCACCAGCGGGTCTGGGACACCGTCGAGGACCCGCACCACATGCCCCGGTGGTGGCCCGGGGTCAAGCGCATGGAGGATGTCCGGCCGGAACGGTTCACGCAGGTGTTCACCACCAAACGGGGGCGTCCGGTGAGGATGGACTTCCAGGTGGTCGCGTCAGAGCCTCCCTGGCGTCGGTGCTGGACGCAGGAGGTGGGGGGGACCCCGTTCGAGCGGGTGCTCGACGAGTCGATCGTCGAGGTCCTGCTCGAGCCGGTCGACGGGGGCACCGAGGTCACGATCGCCCAGCGCCAGAAGCTGCGCGGTTATTCGCGCACCGGCGGCATTCTGCTGCGCCGGGCGACGGGCAAGAAGCTGGACGAGGCGCTCGACGGCCTGCAGCGGATCTGCGACGAGCAGACGGGCTGAGCGGCTCGCGGCGCGCACGCAGGGGTGAGCTGGATCTTGCGCGATATGCGCGCCTCACGGCACACCGGGCCCGACCGCCGACTCACTCAGGAGAGGCCGGTGAGGTTTCCCCGAAGGACCAGCTTGCCCGGCGCCCGCGGCTGCGACGTAGTCTCGTCGGTCACCAGAATCTGCTTGAAGTGGGCAGCGTTGGGGGGAAGCACCGTCTCCGCTTGCAGGACGCCGCTCGTACCTACCGCCGGGGTCACGAACCCGAGTCTCAAGCTGTCGGTAGGAGAGTTGTAGAGCCATACCGCGTACGCGTCGCGCTTGCCGTTCGCCGGGATATGTTGAGCCTGGATCGCGATCCCGGTGTTGGTCCCCTGCTTGACGACAAACACCACTCCGGCCGCCTTGCTGCCCGTAACCGTCGGCAGCAGGTTGATCTGGGCAATCACGCGCGCGCTGTTCGTCGAGGTCGTCGACGTGGACCCTGTCGGGGCACTCGACGGGGTCGTCGACACAGCGGCCGAGGTCGAGGCGCGCGCCGGGGGGCTCTTCTTGGAGCCGCCCGTGAGCACGATGATCAGCACCACCGCCAGGACAACGAGCGCCCCCGCGCCCAGGAGGATCGCTCCGCCGACCCGCGAGGTGGGACGCCTGCGCGCCGGCTCGGTCGTGGGGGTCGGCTGCGCGCCCTCGGCGGGCTCGGCCGCGGCTGTCAGTCCCGGACCAACGACGGAGGCGCCCTGAGGGGCGGGGCCAGCGACCGGGACGCCGGGCGAAGCGGGTTGGCCGTGGTTCGCGGTTGCCTCGAGGGGGATCTCCGGCAGCGGTTGGAGTGAGATCGGAGCCAGCTCCGAGGCAAGGACGCGGGCCCACGCCCGCTCGCCCGCCGACTGCCCGAGCCGCTCGCGGGTCCCAGCGGCGACGCGCGGGGGCAGCTGCCCGAGCAGGTAATCGGTGATCAGAGCGCGGCGCTCCGGTGGGATGCGCGTCTGCGGACCGAGCTCGTCGAACGCCGCGAGCGCGCGCTCTCGCACTCCCGCGCGATCGATTCCGAGCATCTGCGCGATCTCGTCGTAGGAACGGCCTCGCTTCAGCACCAGGTCGAGGACCGCGCGCTGGTCGGGCGGCAGGCTCTCTAACGAAGCCATCAGGACGTTTAGCGTAGAGCAGCGCACGCTAAACAACCGATCGAACCGATCGCCGGTGGGCGGGACAAATCAATAAGGTGCGCCGGCCATGAGCTCTACCCCTCCATTCCGAGCGCCACTCGAGTTTCCGCTGGCGCTGACCGACGGCTTCGACGGACTTTATGGGCTCGAGCTGCTCGAAGTGTCAGAGGAGGTAGCGATCGCTCGCGTGCCCGTGCGCGACGAGCTGAAGCAGCCCGGCGGCCTCGTGCATGGTGGCGTCTATGCCTCGATCGCCGAGGCGCTCGCGACGTGGGGCACCGCGCTCGCGGTTCTGCCGCGGGGCCAGACCGCCGTGGGGCTGTCCAACCAGACGAGCTTCCTGCGGCCGATCACCGAAGGCACGATCCACGCGAGCGCGATCAGCAAGCACCGGGGACGCACCACCTGGGTGTGGGAGGTCGAGATGTCGGACGATGAGGGGCGCCTGTGCGTGCTGACGCGCATGACGATCGCGGTCCGCGACTCCTGATCACGGCGATGCTTTGTGGCCTCCGTCGCTAGCAGCAGCGCCCCGGGGCGCCCTTTCCCAGCCAGTATTGGATGAAGCTGCGCAGAGCCGGGTCGGTCGCGTTGGCGACGCTGATCAAGTGCGTCCAGGCCGCTCCGACGATCCCGGTCGCGTCGGGGCGCCTGGCCAAGATCACCGCCTGCCCGGCCGCCGCAAGCGCCGGCGTAAACGGTGCCGCCACCCCCCGGACGAGAGACCGCAGCCCCGGCGGCGGAGTCGAGCCGCCATAGAACACCACGACGTCACCCGCGGCGAGCGCTTGCAACAGCTGGTCGTCGTTGAGCCGCGCCTCGTCGTGCACCACCGGCTCCGGCAGGTGCGCTCCGCTGGTCGGCGGGTCGGAGTTGTAACGCGGGTGAGGCTGCCCGAGCGCCAGATGGGCGTGACCGAGATCCGGGAAGACCACCCCCGGCGCGCTCGAGCTCCCTGAGACCCCGGCTTGGTCCCGTCCCGCGAAGAACCCCGACAGCACGGCGATCAGCCCGACCGAGAGCGCCAGCGACGCCGCGACGATCGCGACGCGCTCCAGGGAGGTGGTGTCGGGCCTCGCCTGCGGGCCCGAACGCTCCCGGGCGGGGCTTTTGAGTTTCACCTAACTGCGCGAACGGTGCTTCGGTCCGGCCTGCGCGTGGCGCCGGGAGTGGGGGGAACGCCCGCGGCCGCGACCAGCTCCTCGATCGAGGAGCGAAGCTCCTCGGCCAGCGTCTCGAGATCCCCGAGGGCGTCGTAATCCGACACCAGCCCGAAGTCGAGGTGACCGTTGTAGCTCATGATCGCGATCCCCAGCGCCGTGTTCTCGGCCAGTGGGACCATCGGGTAGATGGCCTGGAGCTCCCGCCCGAGGACATACAGCGGCCGCTGTGGGCCGGGGACGTTCGTAACCACGAGGTTGAACAGACGCTGGCGGGCCTGGAGCCGCATGGCCTGGGCCATGATCGTGGGGGGCGCGAACCCCGACATCTGCGTGAGAACCTGGGCGCCCACCGCCTGTCCCGACTCCTTGATCCCTTCCATGGCGCGGCTGATCGTCAGGTAGCGCTCAACCGGCTCGGTCATCCCCACCGGCAGCGGCGCCCACATCGCCGTCACCCGGTTGCCCAGCGCGCCGCGCTCGATGTCGGCGCGGACCGACACCGGGACCATCGCCTTGAGCACGAGGTCGCCGGTGGGCTCGCTGTGCAGGCGCATGTAGCGGCCGAGCGCGCCCGCCACGACCGCGAGCACGACGTCGTTGACCGTCCCGGACAGCGAGTTCTTGACCGACTTGAACTGAGCCAGATCGGCCTCGACCCAGGTGAACCGCCGGTGCGGTCCGATCCGCACGTTGAACGGGCTCGGAGGAGCGGCTCTGAGCCCGGCCCAAGCGGTCGCACCCAGGCCGGCCAGAGCCTGGCCGACCTTGCCCGCCACCGTTCGCGGGCCACGCAGCGTGGCGCGAACCCCGCGAACGATCTCTTTGGGGGCGGTGGTCCGCTCGAGCAGGGCGTCCGCCAGGAGCTCAGCCTTGCTCGGGAGCGGGCGCGCGACCCATTCGTGATCGGGCGGCGCGACCGGCATCGGATCCGGCGAGGTGTCGAAAAGCACCGTGGCGATGTCGACGCCCGAGACGCCGTCCACCAGCGCGTGATGGGTCTTCGACAGCAGCGCGAAGCGGTCGTCCGCGAGGCCCTCGACCAGCCACAGCTCCCAGAGCGGCCGGCCGCGATCGAGCGCCTGCGAGAACACCCGGCCGGCGAGCCGCTTGAGCTCGGCGTCACCCCCTGGCCGCGGGAGCGCCGTGTGACGCACATGGTAGGTGGTGTTGAAGTGGGGATCGTCGACCCACACCGGCCGCCCCTGGTCCAGCGGCACGAAGGCGAGCCGCTGGCGATATCGCGGCACCAGGTGCAGCCTCGCGGTGATCTCGGCGATGAGCTCCTCGTAGGCCGGGGCGCTTCCGGAGAAGACCATGCAACCGGCGACGTGCATGTGCGCCGAGTCCCGCTCGAGGTGCAGGAACGAGCTGTCGAGCCCGGTGAGCCGGTCGGGATTGGTCACGGCTGGATTCTTGCAGGGCTGCGGCCCGGGGGACGAGGCTCTGGACGCGAGCACGAGGCGCTCGGTGACGGAGAAGGGCCTCGATCGATGTGTGACGGTCCTCACACTAATCCCCCCGGAGTCCTGCCAACCTCACTCGGTCGTATTCGACCTGCCGAGTCGCCCCTGCACGGTGCGGGGGCGAGCGGGGGACCCAACCGCCGGTTGTAAGGGACTCTCTCGTCCGGCTGGGGCGAATCGACTGCCCGAGTGAAATCGGCCGCAGTCGTAGTGACCGCGGGGTAGCACCGCTTTTCGGTGCTCCTAGCGGCCGCGAGCCCGTCAGCTAACCCCGTAGGCGCGTGGTCGATGTTCACATAGGAGGTCCTCGGTTTGAGGCCCATTTCGAAGACGCGCCGCGGGCGCCGCGCGTACGCGGCCCTTGGCGTGTTAATCGTCGGGAGTTCAGCGCCGGCGGTCGCGCTCGCCGTCGGTCAGGCAGATGCCCAGAGCGCAGTTCAGGTAGCGGTCAATCGACACCGGCTCGCCTTCGGGCAGGTCGTGGTCGCCTCCGGCAACGCGACGAACGGGTCCGCCGGCCAGATCGTGCAGCTGCAGTTCGCCCGTGCCGGGACTCGCAGCTGGCAGTCCCTGGCCTCCGCGACGGTGCGCAGCGACGGCGGGTTCCGCTTCGAGGTGCTCTTGAAGCGCTCCGGACTGGTCAGGGTAGTACCCGCAACTCCGACCTCGATCGACCGCGAGGTAGCGGTGTCGAATCCCGGTGCCGTCAGCACCGGTGGCGTCTCGCCGAGCGCCTCAGAGCGCGTCTCGGTCGCGGCGAGATTCGACGTGCCGGCGCAGCCGTTCAACGCCCTCGCCGGCCAGTCGGTCGACATCCGGGGCAGGCTGTTGCCCGGGCTCGCCGGCCGGAAGGTTCGCCTCCAAGGGAAGGGGGTGGGGGGTGGCTGGCAGACGCTGGCCACGTCGCGCACCGGGTGGCGAGGCGGCTTTGACCTACACTACTCGCCCCCGAGCACGGGCCGCGAGCAGCTGCGTGTCCGCTTCGCCGGCGACCGGCTGAACGCATGGACCGGCGTGCACGTCGGGCAGCTCATCGTCTACCGCCAGGCCATGGCCTCGTGGTATAACGACGCCGGAGGGACCGCGTGTGGCTTTCACGCCTACCTCGGGGTGGCCAACAAGACCCTCCCGTGCGGGACCAACGTGACGTTCCGCTACAACGGCCGGAGCGTGACCGCGGTGGTCGACGATCGCGGGCCCTTCATCTCCGGCCGCGACTGGGATCTGAACCAGAACACGGCTGGAGCGCTCGGCTTCGGCGGGGTTGACGTGGTCTGGTCGAGCCTGTAGCCCTCTAAACGTGTACGACCGCCGCGCCGCTGGGCTGTGGGCCCGCGGCGCGGCGGGCCCTGTGGGAACCCCGTGACGTCTGACCCGGCTCGTAGCCTGCAGCCGATGGGCGCTCGCTGCGTCGCTCATCTCGATATGGATGCGTTCTATGTCTCGGTCGAGCTGCGCCGGCGGCCACATCTCCGCGGGCTGCCCGTGATCGTCGCCGGCACCGGCCCGCGGGCCGTGGTCACGACCGCGTCCTACGAGGCCCGCCGCTTCGGCGTGGGCTCGGCGATGCCGGCGGCCCGGGCCCGCCGGCTTTGTCCCGACGGGGTGTTCCTGGCGCCCGATTTCGCCTACTACCGCGAGGCCTCGCGCGAGGTGATGGCGGTGGTGCGCTCGCACGTCGAGACCATCGAGGTCGTCGGGCTGGACGAGGTCTATCTCGAGCTGAGCGGCCTGCCGGTGCCCGACGCTACCATGCGCGCCGTTCGCGAGGAGATCGAGGCGAGGACCGAGCTGACCTGTTCGGTGGGGATCGGGCCGAGCAAGCTCGTGGCCAAGGTCGCCTCCGACGCCGAGAAGCCGCGAGGCTTCGTGGTGCTGACCCGCGAGCAGGCGTGCGCACGCTTCGCCGCCGCCCCGTGCGGGCTGGTGCCGGGGATCGGGCCGAAGACCGCGGAGCGGCTGCGAGCGGAAGGCATCGACACCCTTGGGAAGCTCGCCTCGGCGCGTTCGGCGGAGCTGGCCGCGCGCTTCGGCCGGCGGTTCGCGGCGGAGCTGCAGCGGCGCGCTCGGTTCGAGGACGATGCGCCGGTCAGCGAACAGCGCAAGGTCGTCTCGGAGTCGCGCGAGCTTACCTTCGATCACGACATCGCCGACCTGGCGGCGCTCGAGGGCATCCTCGGCGACCTGGTGACTCGGCTGTGCACCGCCCTGACCGGCCAGAGGCGCTCTGGCCGAACGATCGGGATCAAGATCCGTCTGGACGACTTCTCCACCCACACGCGCGCACGGACGCTGTCCGAGCCGGTGAGCAGGGCCGATCGGGTCGGTCCGGTGGCGCTCGATCTCCTCAGGCGGTTCGGGACCCCCCGCCCGGTCCGTCTGCTCGGGGTCCGGGTGGCCGGCCTCGAGCCCGCCGGCGGGGTGCCCGACGAGCAGCTGATGCTCGCGGTGTAGCGGACCTCAGTAGAGCGCCGACGCCAGACGCCGCCGGGACTCACGCGCGAGCGGGTGATCGACGCCCAGCTCGTCCAGCGCGCCGACGACCACCCGGCGGATCTCGTCGCGCGCGCCGTCGGCCGACGGGAGCGCCGCAAGTAGGAGGTCGAGGCCGCGCTCGTAGTCTTTGGCGTCGAGCGCCGCGAACGCCTCGCCGAGATCGGGCGTTCCCGGCTGCCCGTTCGGGCTCGTCGCTCGTTCGAGTGCGATCCGCGCCGCCAGACCGTCGGCTGCGAAGCTTCCGGGCGCCCGCGCGAGGACCTCGAGCGCCTCGTCAGTCTCTCCCCGCTCCCGCAGGATCTTCGCCATGGGCACGGCCGCGTCGGCGCGCGAGGGCTCGAGTTCGAGAGCACGTCGCAGGGAGGCCTCGTCGCCGCGCCTCACGAGCTCGTCGGCCTCGGACGGAAGCAGCGAGTCGAGGAATGCCTCAACGGCGGCCGGCGGCTGGGCGCCGATGAACTCGGCCGCGACAACCCCGTCGCGAAACGCCTTGACCGCCGGGATGCTCTGGATGCGGTAGGTCCGCGAGAGCATCGGATTGGCGTCGACGTCGACCTTGGCGAGCTCGATCTTGCCCTCGCGCTTGGCGACCGCGCTCTCGATCACGGGGCCAAGCTGGCGGCATGGGCCACACCACTCGGCCCAGAAGTCCACGACCACCGGCACCTCGTGGGAGCGATCGAGGACGGCGGACTGAAAGTTGCTCTCGGTTACGTTCATGCCGTCGATGGTAGCGGGGCGTTTATCAGGGTAATCTCACGTCCACGTCAATTTCCAGTAGCGACGTTTCGATGATCCTCGTCGACGACCTCGTCGTCCGCTTCGGCCAGGTCGTCGCCGTGGCAGGCGTGTCGTTCGCGGTGCGCCCGGGGGAGGCCTTCGGGTTGCTCGGGCCCAATGGCGCGGGCAAGACGACCACGGTGCGCGTACTCGCGACGCTGGTGCCGGCGACGGGCGGCAGGGCGATGGTGGCCGGCTACGACGTACGGCGCGAAGGGCTGGAGGTTCGAGCGTCGATCGGCTACATCCCACAGGCGCTCTCGGCCGATGGCGCTCTGACCGCGCGCGAGAACCTCGAGTTCTACGCGCGAGTCACCGGAGTCCCGCGAAGAGTGCGGAAGGAGCGAATCGCCGACGCCGTCGATGCCATGGAGATCGGTGGGTGGCTCGACCGGCTCGCCCGGACGCTCTCGGGCGGGATGCTCCGACGGCTGGAGATCGCCACCGCGCTGCTCAACCGCCCGCCCGTGCTGCTGCTGGACGAGCCCACGGTGGGACTCGACCCCAATGCCCGCCGGGTGGTGTGGGAACGACTGCATGCGCTCCGTGAGCACTCCGGGACGACGATCCTCCTCACGACCCACCTCATGGAGGAGGCCGAGCGCCAGTGTGACCGGCTCGCGATCATGGACCACGGCCAGCTCGTGGCGCAGGGTACGCCGGAGGACCTGCTGGCCTCGCACGAGGCCGCCGCCCTCGAGGATGTGTTCGTGGCGGTGACGGGGAAGATGATCGAGGAGGGAGGGAGCATCCGAGATGTTCGGCGCCAGCGCCGCATCGCCGGCCGCCTCGGGTAGGCTCGCACGGCCGCCCGCGCTCTCCAGCCCGCCGGCGATGCGGCTGCTCGCGGGAGCCCATGCCATGGCGCGCGCGGAGCTGCAGAAGCTTCGCCACGACTACCTCGACCTGATCACGCGCTCCGTCCAGCCGCTCCTGTGGCTGTTCGTGTTCGGCACGGCCCTTCGCCACAACCGTGCGCTCGCAGCTGGGGCGTCCGATTACCGTGCCTACATCGCTCCGGGCGTGATGGCGCAGGCGGCGCTGTTCATCGCGATCTTCTACGGCCTGGCGGTGATCTGGGAGCGCGACGTCGGGCAACTCCAACGCCTCCTGGCGACGCCCTTGCCGCGCACCGCGATCGTGGTCGGCAAGGCGGTCGGGGCGAGCGTCCGCGCACTCGTCCAGGCCTCGTTGCTGCTGATCGTGCTGGGATTGACGGGGATCGGCATCCGCTGGACGGCCCTCGGGGTCGTGGGAGCACTCGCGCTGCTCGTGTGCGGGACCGGCGCCTTCGCGTGCCTGTCGATGGTGATCGCGGCGGGCGTTCGGACCCGCGAGCGGTTCATGGGCATCGGCCAGCTGATCATGATGCCGCTGTTCTTTGCCTCGAGCGCTCTCTATCCGCTGTCGATCATGCCGGGATGGCTGCATGTCGTGGCGCGGTTCAACCCGCTGACCTACGAGGTACAGGGACTCCGCCAGCTGCTTCTGGGCGTCGGCGGCCACGGCGAGCTGTTGCTCGACTTCGTGGTCGTGATCGGCTTCTTCGTGGCGATGGTCGCGGCCGCGACGCGCGCGTATCCTCGGGCGATCCTGTAGGCATGGGCAAGCGTTCGATCGAGCGCGCCGGAGTGCGCCTTGCGCTCGACGACGCCGGGGGCGGTATCCCGGTCGTGCTGCTCCACGGCCTGACCGCCACCCGGAGGTACGTGGTGATGGGCTCGAGGTCACTCGAGCGCTCCGGGCACCGTGTGGCGGCCTACGACGCTCGAGGACACGGCGAGTCGACGCCGGCTCCCGACCCGACGGCGTACGGCTACGAGGACCTCGGTCGCGACCTCTTGGCGGTGCTCGACGGTCTGGGGATCGAGCGGGCGGTGCTCGCGGGCGCGTCGATGGGCGCCCACACGCTGCTATGGCTCGCGCTGAACGCCCCGGAGCGGGCGGGGGGTTTGGTTGTCATAACGCCCGCATATGACCCGGCGACCAACGACGACCCTCGGCGACTGGAGCGCTGGGACGCGCTCGCCGACGGCCTCGAGCGCGGCGGGATCGACGGGTTCCTCGCCGCGTACGGGCCTCCGGATGTCCCGGAGGCGCTTCACGACAGCGTGATAACCGTGATCCGCCAGCGGCTGTCGTTGCACGAGCACCCGGAAGCGGTCGCCGACGCGCTGCGCGCCGTTCCCCGGTCGCGACCGTTTGGTGAGCTGGCGGAGCTTGAGGCGATCGCCGTCCCGGTCACGGTGGTCGCCAGCAATGATGCCGCCGACCCCGGGCACCCGCAGGAGATAGGGGAGGCGTACGCGGCCGCGATTCGCGGCGCCCGGCTGGTCCTCGACGAGCCCGGACGTTCACCGGTCGCCTGGCAGGGCAGCCAGCTGTCAAAGGTGATCGCCGAGCTCGCCGCCCGAGCCGAGGTCCGGTGAGGCCCGTCGCGGGCGGCCCGCAGGCCGCTCGCGACGAGGTACGGTGAGCCCCATCGCGGGCGGCCCGCAGGCCGCCCGCGATTTTCTGGCTGCCCTACCCGAGCACGATCCTTTCGGGACGGGCGCTCGCGGGGGCGAGGTACCCGTTCCCGAAGAAGTGGATGAATACGCGGACATGCGCGGGCGGGCGGTGGTGTCCGTGGCCGGGTCTGACCGGGAACACCGTCTGGGCCGCGAACGTGCAGTTGGGTTGGATGGCCACGAGCTGTGAGGCGATCTCGCGCCCGTGAAACACGAAGCGAACGGTGACCTGGCCGCCGCTGCAGGCGAATACCGCCGGGATCGAGGCCGGCGGCCCCACCCTGCCGGTGGTGGTCAAGACGAACGGCTTACGGCGTGGGTGTCTGGGCCTCGTCCGGGCCTGCATCGCCGGCACCGGACGCACGGCCGGGAACGTCATGAACGTCGCATCGTTGCCGTAGCTGACGATGTTGGTGCCGTGGAGGGCGATCAGCCGGTAATGGAAGATCGCGCCCGGTTGGAGCTGCCGCAGCGGCGAAGAGACCTCGACGGGCGCGGTCCCACCCGGCACCACGCCCCCGAACGTCTGCGCCCCGTAGGAGGTCGTCGGGCCGTACTGGAATGCCCAGCTCGTGGTCGCTCGGTTGGCGTTGACCACTCCGGTGACCGTGGCGAACGTGCTGCCGAGCTGTGTGGCCGGACCGGTCGCGACGCCCGGCGGCGGAGGACCGGCGGTCTTGAACGTGCGGTCGGAGCCGATCGTGCCTCCGAACTTGTTGAACGCGACGAGCCGGAAGTGATAGACGGTCCCCGGAATCAATCCGCCGGCGGTGACCCTGACCGCCACGGTGCGGGTGCCAGCGCCGGCCGAGTGGGGCGCGCTCGACGCCCCGTAGGCGGTCGTCAAGCCCCATTGGAACACGTACGTCGTCGTGGCGCCGTTGGGATTGACTGTCCCGTGCAGCACCACGCTCTCTTGCCCGACACTCGAGACGGAGCCCGTCACGACGGACGGCGACGATGCCGCCGCCGCGGCACCGGTTGCGATCGCCGAAGCGATCAGGACGGCTGTGAGCACCTTCATCTTGCGCTGCGTCCGCGCCTCCTCCGTTGTCGGTCGTGTCCTCTATACCGGCGCGGGCACCGAAGTTGCGCCGGCAGGAGGTGTCTGGCGAGACGAAGCTGGCGGCATCGGCGACAGTTCCTAGTCTCGTTCCTCCGTACGCCGCGCGCGTCCGCCCGAGGAGAAACCCTCGGGCGGACGGAGCACGCCGGCTCGTTCGGCGAACCGCTCAGCGGCGGGCGCGGTGGTGTCCCTTCTTGACCGGTACCAGCACCAGGGTCTCGACCGTGCGCGTGTGGTCGTTCAACGTGATCGTGACCTTGACCGGCAGTCGCTTGCCGGGGGCGTTCGCGAGCAGGGTGCGTGCGGTGCGGGTGAGCCGCACGTTCACCGTTCCGCGACGGCCCGCGGGGAGGTGGACTCCGGCTGACCCGAGGTTGAACGTGATCGTGATGTGGTGGCGGTGGTGCTTGCGGCCGACGAGGACCCGCACGCGACGTGACAGCGTGAGGCGCCCGTCGCAGCGCTGGCCAATGGGCCCGCGGCAGAGGATCTTGACCGCCGCGGTGCCGTTCGTGACGGTCGAGGTGCCCGATGCGAGCAAGCCGACCGCTGGCGGCGGTGGGGTGCTGGTCCTCAGCGCTTGATCCTGGCCGTCAACGGTCCCGAAGTCGGTCTGCGCGACCGCGCGGTAGTGGATCGTGGTGCCGGCCGGCAGCCCGCTCAGAGCGGCGCTGACCGTGGTGCTGGTGCCCGAGGTGGGCGCCAGAAGCTGCCCCGGCGTGCTCGCGCCGTATGCGGCGGTCGTGCCGTAGTCGAAGTGCACCAGCGTCCGCGCGCCATCGGTGTCGACCTGACCGCCGACGGTCGCGTTCGACTCGGTGATGCCCGACGCGCCGGCGGTCTGCACCGTGCCCGGCGTGTACGCCTGCGCGAACAGTTGCTGCGGGCCGTTCGCGTTGTCCGTGAACGCGTAGAACGGCGTGCCGATCGCGCCGCCGGGGCAGCTCTGCCCGTCGGCGGTGAACGGGTCGGCGGGGCACGTCGAGGCGACTGGCGTGCGCACGTCGGTCGTGTCGTTGTCCGAGGTCGTGCCCTGCGGGGTGGTCGGGATAGCTCGCGTGTCGATGTGGAACGCCGGGTTGGCGGGGTTGCCCTCGAAGTGCCCGACGAAGCTGACCGTCTTGCCCGTCGAGTCGGTCTCGTGCCAGGAGACGTACGGCGTGTTGCCCGCGAACGAGATGTCCGGACGGGTCGAGTCGAGCCCCGGATGCGAGATCGGCTGGCCGTTGTTGAGCAGGTCGAAATGGTCGCCCGCCGGGTCCAGACGCGCGACGAACACGCTGTGCGGACCGCCGTTCGCCGAGCTCTCGTCCCAGGTGATCCATGGCGTCGTCGGCTTGCCGGGCACGAGCGTGCCCGCGGTCACCTGGGGGTTCTCGGCGCCGTTGCCGTCGGTCAGCGTCTGCGTCGTCGCAAGCGGCGCCGCGTCGAGCGAGCACGCCTGCTCGTTGGCCTGGCTCTGGGCGCACTCGCCGAGCGGCCCGTGGCCCGACTGGCCGGCGTCGAGCACGTCGTCGCCGGCGGTCTTGCCGGCGGTGCCGAGCCCTACCACCTGCCAATGAAAGCCACCGTCGCCGCCCGGGTCGGCGATCGCGCGCGCGGCGAAGACCATGTCGGCGTTCAGCAGGCCGTTCGTGACGCTGCCGTTATCGCTGTTCTCATACCAGACGACCCATGGGACCGAGTCGTTGGCGCCGGTGAACGCGATGTCGGCTTGGATGCCGTCGCGGCTGGGGTCGATGTTCAACGAGGGATCCTCGGCGATCCCCGGGCCTTGCACGCGGTCTATCCCGACCTGCTGGAAGCAGAACTTCCCCACGCTGTTCCCGTGCGCGGGCTTCGTCCCGGCCGGACATGCCCCGCCCGTCGCTGGGACGGCGTGCGAGACGAAGATCTGAAACGTCGAGTTACCGGACACCTTGGGCGAGCTCGGCGATCCGGCCGGCGCGGCCGTGCCGCCGTTATCCGCCTCCTGCCAGGTGAGCCACGGCGCCGGGTTCGCCCCCGCGTTGGTGGTGCCGCCGATCAGCGACGGGTCCGCGGCGCTGCGGTTGGTGTTGATGTTCAGCGACGGCGCGGTTCCCGTTACCTGCTGGCCTTCGTGGATCCATTGGCCGCCGTTCTGCGCGGGGGCGGGCTGGGAGGCAAACCGGCTCGCGAAGATCTGAGAGAGCCCACCGAGCACCGTGCTGGGCTCGGCCCACCCCACCCACGGCACCGTGCGGTTGGCGCCGGTGAAGTCGATCGACGGCGCCGTCGCGTCCTGGCTCGGATCCTCGTTGAGCGATACGGGAAAGCCCTGGGTCTGCCACTGTCCGCCCTTGAACGCGCGCACGACGATCTGCGCCGAGCCGTTGTGTTCACTCTGCGCGAACGCCGCCCATGGGACGCGCGCGCCACCTGCCAGCGACCCGGCGGTCAAATCCGAGAGGTTGGCGTTCTGGTTCGGGTCGATCGTGGGCGGATCGTTGTTGACCTGCTGGCCGGTCGAAGGCAGGCCAACAAACGCGCCGTACGCGCCGCCGGCGAGCGCCATCATCGCCAGCAAAGCGGCCATCAACCCCAGGTGCCCTCGCCGCACCCATCTCCCAATGCCTGACATCAGTGCTCGCTCCTTTGGTGGTTCCCCAGCGGTGGCCGAGGTCGTTTGCTCACGGGTGGGAGTACGTTCAGAACCGCCATCCGGTTCGCGGGGCGGCGCGTGGCGTCGACATCGTCGGGCTCGCCGGCCGACCGCCGCTCGGTGCGGTGCCTAACGCAGATGCACGAGATCCGTCGCCAGGCGCTTGTGGGCGCGGAATGAGCGCGACTTCACGGTTCCGAGCGGCACCCGGAGCCGCTGTGCGATCTCGGCGTGTGTAAGCCCTTCGAAGTGCTGCAGGCGCACGACCTCCTGATCCGCGGCCGGCAGGGCGCAGATCGCGCGGCGCACCTCCCAGATGTCGTACGCCGCCTCAACCGTCGCCGGCATCGACACGAGCGCGGGGTCCTCGGGCGCGACCGCGTCAATCGGGGCTGTGGAGCGCCTCGTCTCGCGACGATGGAGGTCGATCGCAACGCGCCGCGCGATCGTCGCCAGCCACGGGCCGAGCTCCCGGCTTGGATCAATACTCGCCGAGGCTCGCCACGCGTTCAGAAACGTCTGCTGCGTCGCCTCCTCGCTCAAGCTTCGGTCCCCGAGCAGCTTGTATGCGACCCCGTAGACGAGTCGCCCGTATGCGCCGTACATAGTCCGTACGGCATCCGGGTCGCCGTCACCAAACCGCGCCCGGACCCGAGCATCGATCGCGGACCGCTTGTTCGCCGTCGGCCGTGGACCCGTGACGCTCTGGGGTCCCGACAAGCGAGGCGAGACCGGCCGCCTGGTCATGAGCGACCCGCGCGCCGCCCGCGCCGCGACGGGGCGCGGACCTGGGGCCGTCGGGCTGATACTTCTCCGGGCATGCTCAGCACCGGTCACGAAACCTCTAGAGAGACGCGCGGCGCCCGGCGCGCGTCACGCCCAAGCCGGCCACGGCGATCAGGGCGGTCAGTGCTCCGAGGTAGGTCAGCAGCGGCGCGCCGGTGCGGGTGAGGTCGCCGGCGTGCAGTGCGGGGAGCGCCAGCAGCGCGAGGCACCAGGCCCCGAGCGTGGCGTATGGGATCAACGCTTCATGGCTGCGCCGCAGGTCGTACGCGCACCACAGCAGTGCGGCGGCGATCATCGCGATCCAGGCGGCGATCGCCTGTGCCAGGAGGGTCGTCAGCGGCCACGGCCAGTCGCGGCCGAGATCGGCCGGAAACGCGAAAAGCGCGATCGCGCCGGCCAGCATCGCCGTGCCGAAGACCAGGGACAGCAGGCGCAATAGCCGCAAGCGCTGGTCGGCGATCGCGGGCCGGATCGTAATCGCGCGCTGGCGGCGGGCCAGGATCGCGACGCCGACGGGGGCAAGGGCGTATACGCCCGTCCAGACCCACGTGGGCGGGTAGCCCCAGCGGAAGCGGTCGGTGTGAAGCAGAGTGGCTGCCAGCAGGCCGACCGACAGCGTTACGAGCGCAACGGCCAGGGGCTGGATCGAGCGCCAGTGGCGCGCGGCGAGCACCGCGAGTGCGGTGGCCACGACGCCGGCGAGGTAGCCGCCGCCCAAGAACGCGGCCGAGATCGGCGGGCGGATCGCCCACGCGTAGCCGGTGGCGGCGCGGGCGGGCACGAAATACAGAAACGCCGCGTTGAGGATCGCGAGAGCAAGCAGCACTCCGACCGCGGCGCGGGTGGGGCGCTGCAGTGCTCCCGGGCGCGCGGAGGACGTCATCGTCAGCGCATCCGCGGAAGGCACGATCCCGCGGTCAAGGGATGGGGAAGGGACGGACACGGGTCACCTCGGTCTGGCGGCTCACGCACTCGGGCAACTGGCCGAGCGCGGCCGCTTCGTCGGGAGCCTCCACGAACCACCACAGGCCATGACCGCCGTGCGGGCAGCTCGACAGCGCGTCGCGGTGGCGTAGTGGGCTGACAAAGCCTCGCCACGCCGCGAACATCGGGGCGCACTGCACGGCCGTGTGGTGGTGACTCAGCAGGAATGTCGGCATGCGGTGCAGATTGACGCCCCGGGGCCGCGGCGAACATCGGGGAACCCCCTACTTCTGCCCCTCAGTCCTCAGGGTCGCGTTCGCGCCCCACCGTCTCGGCAACGCCGACACGCCCGGACACACCGAGCTTGGCGAACACCTTCCTCAGATGGCTCTCGATCGTCTTCTCCGACAGGAACAGCTCCGCGGCGATTTCACGGTTTGTGCGCCCACGCGCCACCAGCTCGGCGATCTCCCGCTCGCGGCCACTCAGGCTCGCCAGCCCCGAGCCGCCAGCGGCGCGGCGACGGCGCGCGCCCACGCGCCGGCCGAGGCGGCGCAGCTCGCGCGCCGCTTCGTCACGGAAGCGGACCGCGCCCATCGCCGCCAGCTCGGCCTCGGCCCGTTCCAGCCACGCCGCCGCGCCCTCGACGTCGCCGGCCGCCGCGGCCGCGCGTCCCGCCACGATCCGTGCCCGCGAGGCCTGTACGGCGGCGCCCGCGTCGGCGGCCCGCGTGACGGCTCGCTCGGCCTGTTCCAGCGCACGACGCGCGTTACCGCGAGCCAGCTCCAGCATGGCACCGGCGTAGGCAACGGCGCCCTCGACGTAGCCGAGGCCCAGCGTCTGCGCCAGCGACTCGCCGCGCGCCACCCAGTCCTCGGCGACGACCTCGTGGCCGAGGTCCAGCTCGGCACGCGCGAGGATCGCGTACAGCCACGCGCGCCGGCCAGGCTCAACGCGCCCGAACTCGGGCCCGCCGGCGTCGGCCATCGCCTCCACGCAACGCTCGGGCTCGCCGGCCTCCAGCTGCGCCGCGGCCACATGTACGCGAGTCGCGCGCGACAGCACGCTCTCGTCGAGGTCGCCCAGTAGGTCGACAGCCGCGGCGCCAGCCGCGCGGGCTCGCGGCAGCTCCCCGGCAATTGCGGCGATCCATGCCTCGGCAGTCAGCGCCCAGCACAGAACCTGGCGATTGCCCGACAGCCGCGCGGCCTCGACGGCGGCCTCGACCTGGTCCAGGCCCGCGCGGGGGCGGCCGATCACCTCGAAGGCGTGCGCGAGGCCGATCGCCATCGGCGTCGCGAACTGGCCCTGCCCGGAAGCTCGGGAGACGGCGATGCCGCGGCGCCAATGGCGTATCGCGTCCTCGTAGCGCTCGGCGAAATACTCGGCGAACCCGAGGTAGTACGGCGCCTCCAGCCTGAGCGCGATCGCGTCGTCGCTCAGTGCGTCGAGCCCCGCGCTCGCCGTGGAGGCGGCGGCCAGCGCCTCGGGGATTCGGCCGATCCCCAGCTCGGCGTAGCACACCAAGCTCTCGGCGAGGACCGCGAGCGCCGGCTCGGCGAGCGTGATCGCCGCGTCCAGCCCGCGCTGCGCCCACGTGAGCATCGTCGCGAAGTCACCGTCATAGAGCGCGTCCGCGGCCAGCTGCACCTCGAGGTCTGCGGCGGCGGCAGACCGCGGATCGGTGACGTCGTCGAGCGCCGCGACGAGCCGGCGATGGGCGGCATCATGCCGGCCGAGGAGGTTCTCGCACATCGCGCAGCCGGCGACCAGGCGCGCGCGCAGCGGGGCGAGCCCGTCGTCGGCGGCGGCCAGATCCAGCGCCGCCGCCAAGGCCACGAGCGCCGGCATCAGCTCACCGGTGGCGGCCTGACTCTGAGCCAGCGCCACGAGCAGCCCGAGTCGCTGCCCGGCGGTCTCGACGCTCTCGGGAAGCAAGCGCAGCGCGGCGGCATACCAGGCCGCCGCGGTGGTCGGCGCGCGTGGGGCGGCTGTGGCACCCGCCGCGACGAGCACGTCGACCGCGGCCAAGTCGCCTGGCTGTGCGCACCGCTCGAGATGGTGCGCGCGGGCCGTCAGCGATCCCCCCTGGTCCTCCAACGCATGGGCCGCGCGAGCGTGCGCGCCGAGCCGCCACCCCCCGGGCGTCGTGTCATATACCGCTCGCCGGACGAGCGGATGCCGGAAGCGGTAACGGCGCGGCACGTCGGTCGGCGCCAGCAGTGCCGCGCCCAGCAGCGCATCGAGGGCAGTCAGCGCCGGGCCCTCCTCGAGCTCGCCAGCCGCCATCGCCACATCCAGAGCCATCGGGTCGCCCACGACGGCAGCGGCACGGGCGAGACGTTGGGCGTCGTCGGGCAGCGCGCGTAGCTCCTGGTCGATCGCCAGCGCGACTCTGCCGGGCACGTCGGCCGCCGCGCCCGGAGCCCGCGACGCCGAACCCCGCGCCAGCTCCAGCAGGTAGAACGGGTTCCCGCCGGACTGGGCGAACAGCGCCTCTCGTGCGGGATCCGGCACGTCGTCATCAAGCAAGCGGTCGGCCTCCGCGCGCGTCAGGGCCCCCAGCGACAACCAGATCACCGCCCCGTCGCGGGCAGCGCCGGCGAGAGCGTCAACCAGCGCAGGCCGCGCAGGCGCCGGGCGGAAGGTCAGGACGAGCATCACACCGCGGCGCGGCGGCCGGCGCAGCAGGTGGCCGATCAGCTCCAGCGACGCGTCGTCGGCCCAATGCACGTCGTCCAGCGCGAGCACGACCCGACCGCTCGCACCGAGCGCCTCGAGGAGCGCGCGCACCGCGCGATGGGTCCGGAAGCGCTCGTCCTGCAACCGGCTCGCACCAACGCCGCCGAGCCCCTCCACGCCGGGGACGACCGGGGCGAGCTCCTCGGCCTGAGCGCCGATCAGGCGCTCGAGGCGATCGCTGCCGAGCGAAGCCGCATAGTCGCCCAGAGCGTCAACGACCACGGCGAACGGCAGATCCTGCTCCATCTCGGCGGCGCGCCCGGACAGGACAAGATGCCCGCGACCATCGGCTCTCGTGCATAGCTCGTCCAAAAGACGCGTCTTGCCGATCCCGGGCTCACCGCTCAAGGCGACGATCGGGGACCCACGATGCTCGAGCCGCCTCAGCGCCTCGGCCAGCGCCTCCAGCTGCGTTCGCCGCCCGATGATCGGCGTCTTTAGACCAACCGCCGTGTCGGCAGCGCGGGTCATGGCGGTCGTGACGCGGCTCTATGGAAGGGTGGCACCCGCCGACACACGGATCTCAACCTCTAGGCAGAAGCAGTCCCCGGTGGAACGAAACCTCAGGCTACTGCACTCGCCTGCGCGCGGTCCGTCCGCCGGGCCTTTAGGGCCGAGAAGTTGACCTCGGTCTTTCGCTCAGCGGCTCACGGTGGCGGACGTTCCGAGTGTCCGCCCGGAGCTCGTCAGCGCTCGGACGGCGAGGTAGGGCTGTGACGTGGTGGCCGAGATCATCGTCTCGAATCCGGTGCTGGAGCTCATCGCGAGCGGTGAGAGCTTGGTCGGGCTGGGACCCGACAGCAGCTCCCAACGCGTGACGTCCGTGGCCCCGTTCCAGCTGGCGTAGGCGGTCAGCGCGCCGGCGTGGCCGGGGATTACGCTGATCGCCGGAGGTTGCGTCGGCTGGCCGCTCCACGGAGACCGGTAGGCGCGATAGGACTGGACCGTGCCGGGGAAGCTGCCGCTGAGCATCTGGGTGCCGCTCGACGCGTGCTCGGAGAAACTCGATGCGGCTCCCCAGCCCACGAACACGTTTGCGTTGGAGAGCACCTGCATGTTGCCCTGGCTGCCGGCCAGCAGCGGAGGGGTGTGGGTGTAGCTGCGGACGAGCGATGCGCGCTTGGAGCTCATGTCCAGTGTCAGCTGGATTGCGCGCGACTGGCTCTCCTCTTGTGGGCTGGCGGCGTCGTCGAACAGCGTGACGGTTCCGTCGGGATGCAGCCGCGCGTCGTGCTGCCACTCGAATCGGACGCCGGACCCCAGTCTGAAGCTCGACTCCTTGCCGCCCAGCGTCCAGATGATCTTTCCCGTGTCGCGGTCGATCTCGTACACCGCCCAGGTGTTCCGAGCCGAGATCAGGAGGTTGCCATCCGGAAGCTGCTGGATCGAGTTCATGTGAAAGTAGTCGTAGGGCGCGGCGGCGGTCGGCTTGCCGGCGTAAGAGGCGCTCAACGGCACGTGACCGAGGGCGTGCCATTCCCACAGCAGCTGGCCGGTGCGGATGTCGATCTCCTGGGCGATGCAGTCGAACACGGCGCCATCGCGAGGCCCGCCGACCGAGGAGAGATCGGCTTTCACCGATTGATAAGCGGTGATAAGCGCGGTGTCTTGAGGTGTGATCTGAAACTCGTGCAGGTCGGACTGGTAGCCCTCGCTGGCATGGACCGTTGCCAGCGTCTGATAGGAGCGGTTCAGAATCAAGTCTTCGCCGGCGCCGTGGCCTGAGCTGACCTGACCTTTCCAGAAGGTGAGCACCGGCCGGCCGGCGTACGTCTGAACGCGGAAGTTGAACGCCGAGTAACCGTCGCCGAGTGGGTCAAACCACACCAGGCGCCCGTCGCTGTCGAGGATCATCGGTCCGTTCTGCGGGGCGCCGTGCGCATCGACGAAGATGTCGCCCGAGCTCCGATCGGGGTCGCTGCCGGACACCTCGACGACCGGAGGACGCAGGTCGGGTTGCGAGTGAAAGCTCTGCGTCGGCGGCTGCTTTGCTTGACTGCCGGAGCCGCTCTGTGCGGTGGCGCCGGCGTTCTTGGACGACGAGATGGCACTCGGGGGAGGCGCGGCGACGGTGAACGAGAAACGCAGCTGGGTCGCGTTGGGTGCGCCCGATGCGGTGCCGGCGACCGGCGAGCTCAGCCGGGCGGCGACCGACACCCGCTCGCCGGGCGCAAACGGACGTTCGGAGGTGAAGGCGGTCCCGCGGCCGCCGGCCAGCGCGGTCAGCTGGCCGACGTGCGCGCCGCTGCGGGAGCCGTCCACAGCGACCGTCCGCACCTGCGCCGGGGCCAAGGCGGGAAACGTGATCTGCGCGCGGGCGGAGGCGGCCGGCGTGCCGGGGAAGGGGAGCACCACGAGACTGCTGGGGGGCCGGTGCAGCGCGCGGCCTCCGGTCGATTCGAGCAACGCAATCAAGCCACCAGCCAGGGCGGCGGCGAGCGCGCCAGCCGCCAACATCCACCAGACGCGCTGTCGCGAAGCGGCGCTGTGCCCCGGCTCACCGGCGGCGCGAGGATCATCGGACATGCTCGCCTCGGATCGATCCGAGCATATCGCCGCTGCGAAGGCGACGGTGGCGGCGGTCCTGGAGGCGCCCACGTACGCTGAGCGGGTCGGCAAACCCCCAGTTCAACAACCGAGCGCTAACGAAGAAACACCTCTGCTGGCCTAGCATCGCGGTCGCTTGGGATGGCGCGTGTGCGAGTACAACCATGCGGTTCGTGCGTGACGGGTCGCCGCACCCTGTGGCTGCTGGCGTGTGCGCTGCTCGCGGTGGGCTGCGGCGGTCACTCCAAGAGAAACGCTCATCGCACACCGCCGGCCGCCAGCACATCGTCGACGGCCCCTACAAGCCCGTCCGGCATCCACAAGATCCGGCACGTGGTCGTGATCATGCAGGAGAACCGCTCGTTCGACTCGTATTTCGGGACATACCCCGGCGCGGACGGATTCCCGATGAGTGACGGACGTCCGACCCCGTGCGTCTCGGATCCCCGCACGGGCGGGTGCGTGCGCCCGTTTCACGATCGCCAGGACCGAAACCTCGGTGGTCCCCACGGTGCCGCCAGCGCGGTCGCCGACATCAACGGCGGCAGGATGGATGGGTTCGTGGCTCAGCAGCAGCAGGGACTGGTTGGCTGCGAGCAGACCTTCAACCCCGCCTGCGGGGGCGCGGGCGGCCGCGCCGACGTGATGGGCTACCACGACGGCTCGGACATTCCCAACTACTGGACCTACGCGCGCGAGTTCGTGCTCCAGGACCACATGTTCGAGTCAAACGCCTCGTGGAGCCTGCCCGCGCATCTGTTCCTGGTCTCGGAATGGTCCGCACTCTGCACCCGGCGCGGGGATCCGATGAGCTGCACGAACGCTCTGCAGAGCCCGGGCAACCCGCCGGACTTCGAGCTCCGGCACGGAATCGCCGCACCTTCGCAGCCCGACTACGCCTGGACCGACCTCACCTACCTGCTGCACAAATACGGCGTCAGCTGGGCGTACTACGTGTTCAACGGGACCGAGCCCGACTGCGAGGACGACGCCGCCATGTCCTGCGCTCCCGTCGCACAGGGCCGGCAGACCCCCGGGATCTGGAACCCGCTGCCGTACTTCGACACCGTCCAGCAAAACGGCCAGCTCGGCGACATCCAGTCGCTCAGCAACTTTTTCACCGCCGCGAAGGCGGGAACCCTGCCCGCAGTCTCGTGGATCGTTCCCAACGGCACGGTCTCCGAACACCCTCCGGCCCTGGTCAGCGCGGGTCAGAGCTACGTCACGGGGCTTGTCAACGCGATCATGCAAAGCCCCGACTGGGAGAGCACGGCGATCTTCCTCACGTGGGATGACTGGGGCGGCTTCTATGACCACGTGCCCCCGCCCGTGGTCGACCAGAACGGCTACGGCCTGCGGGTGCCGGGAATCGTGATCAGCCCCTTCGCCCGACGCGGGTACATAGACCACCAGGCCCTCAGCTTCGACGCCTACGCGAAGTTCATCGAGGACGACTTCCTCGGCGGCCAGCGCTTGGACCCCAAGACCGATGGCCGTCCCGACCCCCGTCCCACCGTGCGCGAGGACGTCCCGCAGCTCGGCGACCTGACGCGCGACTTCGACTTCTCACAAGCTCCCTTGGCGCCGGTCATCCTGCCGGTCCACCCCCACACCGACCTGATCGGGCCTGCTGCATCGGCGACGGCCGCGTCGCCGCCGGCGACCGCTCAGCAGCGCACCGTGAGAGCCTTTGTGATAAGCGCTGCAGCGGCATACCTCGGCATCACGCCCGCGCAGCTGCGCGTGCAGCTGGGATCCGGAAAGACCCTGCGCCAAGTCGCTCGCGAACGCGGCAAGACGCTGGCCGGCCTCAGGCGCGCTCTCCTGGCGCCACCGGGGGCACGGGCGCGAGCCGCGGGGTGATTCGGATGGTGTTCAGCAGCTGACCGCTACCCGACGGACCGCACCCGCTCTCCGCCGAGAGATCTCCGGGCGTAAGCCGTGAGGGCATCGTCGCCGGCGATCAGCACCGACCCGTCGAGCGCCTCGGCCAGCGCGAGGTAGCTTGCGTCGTAGGCGGTGAGGTTGTCTCGCAGCCCCCACACACGCGGGCGCAACGGGGCGTGCGGGTAGCGGATCAGGCGAGTGCTTGCGAGGTCCGCGACCGCTTCCGACGCGCGTTCACCGGTGATCTTCCTGCCTCGGATAAGCCCACGTAGCGCGTTCAGCGTCTCGGGCTCGATCAGCTCGGGCGCGTGGAGCGGCTCGTGCTCGTGGCCGTTGAGTTCAGCCTGCACGGCTTCGAGCGCCGCCGGCCGGCCGAGCAGGAAGTCTGTCAGCGCACTGGCGTCGATGACGATCAACGCCGATCCCGCGCCTCGCGGATGACCGTGGCGCTCGACGGACCGGTGTACGCGGTTCGACTGCGGATCCGCTCTGCCAGCTCCGGCACCGTCGGGACGGCAGCGATTTCATTGAGCCGCGCGAGGAGAAACTCGTTCAGCGACTGGCCTGCGAGCGCCGCCTGCGAGCGCAGGCGGCGGTGGACATCCTCCGGGACGGCGCGAATCTGAACGTTAGGCACCGGCGCCACGATAGCAAATCGGATGCACGGCATGCACAGCACATGCATCATTGTCGAGCGACAGCGAGAGCGCGGTCGCTGGAGACGGCCAGGATCGGGGCATCATCGACCGTGGCGCTTGGCCCGTGGCGGTCGCTCGGGGCGGAGCCCCGCGAGCGGCTCGGCTACGGCCGAGCCGCTGTTCCGCTCCTCGGGAAGGAAAGTCGACCCGCGTCGGCGGTCTACCGCGCCAGCGAAATCGCGCTCTACAGCACCTACCAGCTCCGCCGATCCGACCGCTGACAAACGATTGAGCCGATCCACTGCCATCGGCTGAGAATCCCGCTACCAAATTTGTGAGAAGCGACCCGTGCCGAAGGGCGGACGCGAACCTCCTCCGGTCGAACTCTACTTCAATGCTCGATAATCGATCTTATGTGAACCCGACCAGCTTGAAGCCTTTGGCGTGGCGCCAGGTGTCGAGTGTCAATTCCGGGATGGATGTCAGTGGGAATCCGGGTTGATGTCAGCAATTCGTCCGGACTGGCTACCAGTGATTAGGGCACGGATCGGCGGTGCTGTGAGCTGGTAGCCGCTGTAGAGCGCCATGTAGCTGGCGCGGTAGACGCCGTTATCTACGTCGAGGATGTGCTCGCGGGCGAGCTTGTCGAGTTTGGCTCGGGCTGACGGCGTTGTGTCGGCGGCGGTGATGGATTGGCGGCGGCCGCGCATGAGGTGTGCGATGGCGGCGGCGACCTCATCGTCGGGTGCGCGGTGTCGGGGATCGTCGGCTTCTGGCGGGTTGTGCTCTCAGGGCGGTTCCGGTGGTTTGCGCAGGACGGGAGAGTTGCCGGTGTAAAGGATGCGCAGGACGGGCCTAGCGCGTTCGGGGACGGCACAGCCGATGATGGAGGTGTCGGTCACCTGGTCGCCTAGGATCAAGCCGAGCAGGGCGTCTGGCAGGCCGGTCATTTTCTCTGCCAGGGCGTAGCCGGCGTGCGGGACGTTGGTATGCGCTAGCGCGTCGTCGATCTCCGCGGCCGTCGGCGTGCGAGGCGTGAACGGTCGCCGGGTCGAGGCGAGTGTGGTGATGCCGCGGCTGTGTAGAAGGACGGTGGTCGCGCAGTGCCGGAGGTGTCGTTGGTTGGGGTCGTGCGCGATGTGCATAACCGAGACTGCTCGCCAGAGTTCCTCGGGCGCGTCGCGACGGTGCGTGCCCAGCCAGCGATCGAGGGTGTTGTAGGTCGCGAACAGGAGCGAGTCGACGCGCCGGAACGCGTCCCGGTTGAGCGTCTGCGCGCAGTCGTAGCGCAGGCGCCACGGGTGTGATCTCGGGATTCTCGGCCAGGGCGGGCTCCTCAGCTCCGGCTCAGGCGTCGTGCGGGGTCGTTCGAGGAGCTGGTCAAGCGTGATCGTCGCCTGACTGTGTGTGCTGGCGGGTCCGCTGTAGACGAACGTGATCCTGCTGCTCGTCTGCTCGGCCAGATCCGTGAGTGCATGCTGGAAGGCCGGTTTCAGATGCTGTGCGCGGAGCACGATGAGCTCGTTTATGAGGTGGGCTCTCAGCCAGCTCCTCGCCTGGTACCAGTCGGGCTGGGTCTTATTTGAGAGCTTGTCGGTCCGTTTGCCGAGTGCCCGGAGGATCGCCCAGACGACTGCGGCTGGGGTGCGCTCGTCGGGCGCGATGCTGACGGCGAGCACGCTTGGTTGGTCGGTGGCGAGGCGGCGGATCGCGCGGGTTGTGGCGACGTCGTCGTGCGGGTCGACGAGCACGTCGACGTGCGCGGTCATCGGGCGGCGCCGAGCTGAGCGATCGCGCTGTCGGTGATCTCCGGGTCGATGCGCGATGCGCCGTGGCGGTGGCAGATCGCGACGGCGGTATGGGTGAAGGCGGCCCACGACCGTAGCCGCCCGTTGGCGGCCTTGTCGTTGATGAGCAGCAGGAGCTCGGGGTCGACATCGGTGTAGATCGGGTGGTAGCGCGGGATCAGAGCGAGGACGTCGTCGTCGGACAGGGCGGTGAATGCGACGCGCCGGTAGATCCGCGAGTGGAGCATCGGCTCGCGGGCGAGCACCTCCCAGCAGCCGTCGCCGCCGTCGAACAGGAGCCCGAAGCGGGTTGCGGGGTCGTCGTGGAGGTGCCGCAGGTACTCGAAGCAGTCGCGGTTGAGGTTCTGCGCCTCCCCGATCACGACCAGGCGGCGGCGCTCGGACAGGCGTTCCATCAGCTGTGCGGTCATCGCGAACCGGGTTCCCGACCAGGGCGAGCCGGTGAGCGTGTTCAGGAGCCGGTCTGCGACGAGCCGCATCGTCGGGCGCGCCTCGAACGTGAGCTGCAGGACCGGCTCGCTGCGCGTCTTGAGGGCGTGCGCGATGGCGAACGTCTTGCCGAGGCCGGCAGGCCCAACGACTGCTCCCATCGCCTCGCTGTCGATTAGGTCCGCGACCGCCTGCGCGGTCATCAGCAAGTGCCTGGTCGCGAGCACGGCCGCGTCGCGGAGCCCGAGGTGGTGGCGGGTCACGCCCCTGCTTCCCGAGGCGGGGCCGGGATCGCGGTGTTGAGACGATCGGCGAGGCCGAGAACGCCCAGGGCCTTGTCCGTCCGCTGGTTCTCGAGCGCGGGGTCGCGTTTCGGCCGGGCGCTGATGACCGGGGTGATGTCTTGAATGACGCCAGTCGCGGTCAGCGGCGCGATCCGCGTCCTGGCTTTGCGGCTGGCGGCCGCTTTGCGCCGCCCCATCTCACGTCCGGCTTCGCGGCGCTGCCGGATGACTGCCTCGGCCTGCTCGCGGGTGAGCTCGTCCTGCGGGTAGGCGGTGCACAGCCAGCAGTCTTCGGTGAACACCTCGATGAAGCGCAGGTCGTGCGGCATGTAGCGGACCTCGACGGTCCTGCCGCCGATTCGGGTCAGCTCGGGAGCGATGAAGATCGCGCCGCCGAAGTGGATCCCGTCTTTGAGCACCCTGCGGGTCTGGTCGGCCATCAGCATCCACCGCAGCCGTCCGGCCTCGACGATGTCCAGCGGCGCGGCCGAGGTCGCCCATTTCTGGGCCGGTGTCAGTCGGTCGAGGCTGGCGTGCTCGTGTTCGGTGTTGTAGGCGTCGATGAACTCGCGCAGCCGGGCTTGGAGCTGCGGCAGCGTCAGCGGCGCCGGTTGCGCGTAGAGCTTCCCGTCCGCTCGGCGCGGCCCGCCCGTGTAGTGCGGGAGCGTCGCGATCAGGCCCTCGCCGATCGTCCGGTGAAGCCGTTCGATCTTTCCTTTCTGATGCGGCGAGTACGGGGCGGCCGGCAGCGCGGCGCAGCCAAGCTCTGCGGCCGCGCGGGCGACGGCCCGCGCGAGGAACTCGCGGCCGCCGTCGAACCGGATCAGCTGCGGCACCCCGCCCCACGGGCCGCGATCGGGGTCGATCACGATCGCCTCGCGGATCGCGACGAGCACCTCGGCGCTCGTCGGCTGCAACGACAGCGCCCAACCCATCACGAGCCGCGAGAACCCATCCTCGATTGCGGTCAGCCAGGGTCGAACAAGCCGCCGGCCACGGGGCGGCAGCACGTTGATGTCGAGTTGCGCATGGTCGGTCTCCCATACCTCATTGCGCGCGGCGGGCTCCCAGCGCCGGTATACGGAGTAGCGTCGGCGGCCATCCTCGCCATGACGAGCGTACGCCCGCTCCGCCGGTGAGAGATCTCGCTTCAGCGCGTCGCAGAACACCGTGCGCGATGGCACCTCGACGCCCTCGTCGCGAAGCAGCCGCCACGCCGCGGTCGGTCTCCCCGCGCAGCGGTATAGCGCCTCCATCGCCGTCGGGGTCGTCCGCCATGCGGCTCGCCGGGCGGGCTCGTATCCACCGGTCGCCAGCCAGCGCCACACGGTTCGCTCATGTACTCCGGCCGAGCGGGCCGCGGCTCGCACTGTCGCCGACGTTAGGCGCCCGTCGTCGCGAAGCGCGCTCAACCGCGCCACGAGCGCCTCCCGTTGGTCCGAGTCGCCGCGAGTCATGGTCAGCTTATTACTGACCAAGGTGGAGGCTGCTGGCAAGGCTTGGGCCGGATCTTGCACCCGTGCAGTCCGCCCTGCCGCCTACCGTGTCAGGATGGGCGACCCACCGCCGATGCCAGACCTCGAGCCCATCACCGTGACGATCAGACGCCTCACGGCGGCCGCCGGGCTGACCTACCGAGCACTGGCGCAGCGGACCCGCGAGCTCGATCGACGAGGTCGCGGCGTGACGCACAGCTATATCGCCGGCCTGGCCAGCGGCAAGGAACAGCCCAGCCCGCGCTCGCTCGAGCTGATCGCGCAGGCGCTCGACGTCACGCCTGACGTCTTTGGTGAGTACCGCCTCGCGACCCTGCGCCGCCAGCTCGACCCGAAGCGATCCGGCTTCGATGCCGCGCGCAGGCGCTACCTCGAGCTCGTCCGTTGAAGCCCCTTTTTGGCCGCCGTACGAAGTGCGGTTTAGGGTCGAATTGCAACTATCGATACACGCTGTTACCACTACTTGACACGCCGGGGAGGACCCCTCAAACTGCCCCGGCACGATGCCCGGAACCGATGAGATCGAGACCGTCGAGGGCGAGCCGATGCTCGCGCTCGACCGTCCGCTCGACGGCCTCCCGGTCGAGCTGCCCGCGCAGCTCGCCGGCGAGCTCGCCGAGCTGATCGACGACGCCGAGCGCTACGCCGCCGCCGCGCAGGCGCTCAACACGACCCGCGCGTACGCCAGCGACTGGAGCCAGTTCACCGCGTGGTGTCGGCGCTACCGGCTCGAAAGCCTCCCGGCTTCAGCGGCGGTGATCGCGCTCTATCTCACCTCGCTCGCCCGCCGCGGCCTCGCGGTCTCGACGATCCGCCGCCGAGCGGCCGCGATCGCGCGCGCCCACCGCCAGGCCGGCCACCTGCCGGCGACCTCCGACCCGCGCGTGCTCACCGTCATGGAGGGCATCGCGCGCGTCCACGGCGTCGCGCCGAGCAAGAAGACCGCGCTGCTGCGCGACCCGCTGCTCGAGGTGATCGACCGCATCGACATCTCCGCTAGCGCCGGGCTGCGCGACCGCGCGCTCCTTCTCCTAGGCTTCGCCGTCGGGCTCCGGCGCTCCGAGCTCGTCGCCCTGACGGTCGAGGACCTCTCCCCCTCCCCCGACGGCCTGCGGATCCGGATCGCCCGCTCCAAGACCGACCAGCAGGCCCGCGGCGACGAGCTGCTGCTCGTCTACGCCCAGCCGCCCCGCCCGTGTCCCGTCCGCGCGCTCCGCGCCTGGCTCGACGCTGCCCAGATCACGACCGGCCCGATCTTCCGTCGCGTCACCCGCACCGGCGCGATCTCCTCCCCCCTCACCGCCCAGACCGTCGCGCTGATCATCAAAAAACGCGCCCGCGCTGCCGGCCTCGACCCGCGCGAGTTCGCCGGCCACTCGCTGCGCTCCGGGTACGCCACCCAAGCCGCCCGCGACGGGCACCACCCCACCCAGATCGCCGCCACCACCCGCCACCAAGACCAGCGCGTCCTCGCCGGCTACATCCGCGCCGGCCGTGGCCGCGACGAGATCGCCCACGTCCTCTGAGCGCAGCGGACCGCTGCTCCACGCCTGGAGCGGTCGCGCCGGAGCCGTGGCTGCTTCTGTCCGATGGGAGCAGTCTGGCGACGGCCGGGGAGGCTGCTGCTCGGTTACGGATGGAGCCATCCGTCATCCCGGCGACGGGCCGCCGCGGTCGTCCACTGGGGCGGTCGGTGTTAGCTGGAAGCCAGCTAACACCGGCTCCTCCTTCCGTGGAAGAGCACGGTTCTCGGTGCGGCCGCTCACGCCGACGGGCGCCGGCGGCGGGGCCGGTTGCGGAATTGGCGAATACGGAGCCTCCGGGATCGTACGCGGCGAGCCCCGCCTTCATGCTGGCGCAGGCATGGCCGTCCACGGCGTTCGCGTGGCTCCCGATGTTCCGGCACCGGTGGCGCGAGGCGGGGCTGGCGACGTCAAACGGGTGGGCTGCTCTGCGCTTCGAGCGGCAGGGCCGGCGCCGGCCGTGTCGCTTGAGCTCGGACTCGCGCCTACTCCATGGGTGTCGCAGGCGAGTGCAGCCGGTGATCCGCCCACTGAAGTGGGGGTCTGCGCGCTGCGGCCGCGTGAAGCTAGACCTCGATCGTCGCGCCTGGCTTCATCGGTGTTGCGCGGTCGGTGGCGGCCACCAGCCGCTTCAGGGGGTCGCCGACCGGTTCGTAGATGTCCGGTAGGGCGTACGCGCCGTAGTGGATCGGGATCAGCCGGTCGGCTTGTAGTAGCTCGGCGGCGAGGGCGGCCTGCTCGGGCTCCATCACGCCGGGCAGTGGGCTTGCTGGCTGGCGGTGTGGGAACGTGAGTCGGGCGCCGTTGATCGGGGCGAGGACAACGTCGGGCGGTCCGTATCGCTCGCGGATGCGCCACCACCACCCGTGCCACATTGTGTCGCCGAGGTGCAACACCCGCTTGCCGTCGGCTTCCAGCAGCCAGGAGACCTGCGGATCTCCCGTCCCGTCGACGGCGGGCAGCGCGGTGAGCGTAAATCCCCCGGCGTTGATGCTGGTCCACGCCGCGGTTGGCTGCCGGGCTAGTCCGGTCGTGGTCAGCTCCTGGTCGGCCTGGATGACCGCCAGCCGGTCTGCGCTCTCGCCGCCGTAGTCGACCGGCTCGTGCACGGTTGCTCCGGCGCGGAGAGCCGCGCCGAGCGCGGCGGCGTCGGCGTGATCGCGGTGCAGGTGGGTGAGGAGGCCGGCGATCGCCCCTGGTTGGGCGGGGACGACCTGGGGGGCTTGGATCGCCCGGGCTCGCTCTCCGAGCCACGCGAACACGGCCGCCGCGTCCTGGAGTGGATCGATCACCACTCGCTCGCCTTGCGCCTCGGTCTCCACGCCGGCCCAGCCAAGCCACCTGATCCGCACGGGTCTACCTCCATCAACGGTAAACAGAACGATCGTGCGCAATATATAGGAAACGACCGTTCGATTTATAGAATCTCGGACGATGCCACGCCGATCCGCCACGGAAGTAGCGGGCTCGCGAGCTCAGACGCTCGCCGCCGCCGTGCAGCTCGCGTCGGTCGTAGGCCTCGAGGGACTCACCATTGGCCGGCTAGCCGAGCGGCTCGGGATGAGCAAGAGCGGGCTGGTGGGCCGCTTCGGGTCAAAGCAACAGCTCCAGCTGGCGACGCTTGATCAAGCCGCCGACATCTTCCGCCGCACCGTGTATGAACCCGCGGCACCAGCGCCGCCAGGACTGGCTCGCTTGAGCGCAATCTGTGACGCTTGGGTGGGCTACCTGGCTCGTCCCCCGTTCCCAGGTGGCTGCTTTCTCACCACGGCGATGGTGGAGTTCGACGCCCGCCCTGGGCCGGTGAACGACGCGGTGAAAAGGGTGATGCGGCGGTGGCTTGGCCTGCTCGAGCGCGAGGCGACTACGGCGATCGCGAATGGTGAGCTTCCCGCAAATACCGACCCCAAAGACGTCGCGTTCACGATCAACGCGCTCGCAGTGGGAGCCAACTGCGACTTCCAGCTCAACCGCAACCGGGGCTCGCTCCAGCGCGCCCGGCGAGCAATGGACACCGTGCTTGAACGCTGACCACGCCCGCACCGGCTAGCACTGAGCAGCGACGGATGCAGGCACGCGGCCCGCGCGGACGGGTGGCCATGAGCGTCGCGACGTCAAAAGCAGGACGGAGCCGCTCCGCGAAGCTGGTCGCGCAGCTCGCCACACGGAGGCTCCGAGCGTCCAGGGCGCAGGGCCTGCTCGGAGACGAAGGCAGAGCCGTCCGGGCACGTGACCTTCGGCTGTAACGACGTGACAAACACGGTGGTGGCGAGCCGGGTCGCGTGAGTGCCGCTCGCTCAGCGGCTGTGGAGGCCCGGCTGGAGCTCCCGCGACGGGCCACTCCGGACGACCTGCGACACAGATCGTCGAGAGCGCCGATCGGACTCGGAGTCGCGACCTGGGAGGCTGACCTGTCTCAGGACGCGCTGCGTGGAGTGCGGCAGCCGGTCGGGCCGGATGGTGGGAATCGCCTATGGTGCCGGTCCGTGAGCGACGTTGGTGGTGCCGAGGTCGGCTTCGAGGAGCTGTACGCGAAGGCTGGCGAGAACCTGGCAGCGGTGCCCTGGGCTTCGCTTGCCCCGCATCCCGCCCTGGTCGCGTGGCTCGACCGCCAACCACTGCCCCGTGGCGAGACGGCTTTGGTGATCGGCTGCGGGTATGGCGACGATGCCGAAGAACTGGGTCGTCGCGGCTATCGGGTCACGGCGTTCGACATCGCGCCGACCGCGATCGCGCGCTGCCATGAGCGCTTCCCAGGCTCCGACGTGGACTATCGGGTCGCGGACTTGTTCGCGCTGCCGCAGGAGTGGCAAGCAGGCTTTGGTCTCGTGGTGGAGATCCGCACCCTGCAGTCGCTGCTGCGTAAGCGGCGAGTCGCGGCCGCGCGAGCCGTCGCGGAGACGGTACGGCCCGGCGGGAAGCTGTGGCTGCGATGCCTGGGGCGCGATAACGATGAACCCGTCGCTGACCGTCCCTGGCCGGTGAGCCGCCGGGAGCTGAGTGGGCTTGGTCGAGCCGGTCTGCACGAGCTTGAGTTCCTCGAGCAGCCGCTCGCCGCCGGCCGTGGCCGAACCTTCACCGTTGTCTACGGGCGGCGCTGATGTGACGCGCCTGCTGGTGAACCGATCGCAATTCGTCGAGTTCGACAGCCACCGGGCTGTTTACGAGACGTTGGACGGTCCGCCACTCTCGCGAGCAAAGACGAATCGAGTTGGCGACCCAGTGAAGTCCTTGGAGTCCAACGTGAACACCCAGTCCGGTCTCAGCGCGAACACGCCGTTGACGGCGGGGTCCACCATGTCCAATCCGTAGTCGGTCCCGTACTTGGCGTTGAGCGCTGCCAGCATCCGGTCAAGTTCCTTGTGGTTGGTCACCCGCTGTGCCCGACCCTGCACCACGACGGGTTCCAGGGGGTCATCAGTGGACAAGGTGCACCGCGGCTCGTTGGCTAGGTTGCGTGCCTTGCGCGACCCGTTAGCACTGCTAAACCACAGTCTGTCCTCATGCCACACGGCCCACACCGGCATGAGATGAGGCGCCCCGGAGGGCATCACGGTGGCCAGCCAATAGTCATGCGAGCCGACGAGCCGCTCCTCCGCCCAGGACCACGGGAGAAGACCCGTCCCTTCTTCGGCCGGCAATGTCCCGTAGCCGGGCATGTAGGGCCTCGAGGCCTCAGGCCTGCTCACTTGGCGGAAGGTACTACCGACGCGTCCTCAAACGCCGACTGGGCCAACCTCGGCCTGCAAGGGTTCGCCGAACCGTACCGCCGCTTCCGGGATGCAACGCGAACCGCCGGATGCGGACCCGCACGTCCGGTGATGTGGGGGGCGCCGGGGGTGAGCCCGGCGGCTCCCCAATCGGAGGGACAGTGGCACCCAGCGCTCTCGCATCCTGGCTATACAGAAGCGCACGACCGTTCAGCCGGCCGCGACCGATTGTGAGCAGACTCATTACTGCGCTCGGGTCGACCGGCGGCTCCCGCTTTCGTCCTACGACGCGCATCTTTAGCGCGGCCTCGTGAGACGCCCTTCGCGCGGATAGGGGGAAGACGCGCGGCTGGATCTCGGCAGCAATGCACAGACCGAGCGCCGGGTCGCGTTTGCCGCGCAATCCGGGTCTTTCGACGGATCACCGTCGAGGCGCGTGCCAAACCGAAAGCGGGGCTCTCCGGGGGCGAAGTCGAGTGCGTTGCCGAATGCCGGCCGGCCATCCCCGTGAGGCAAGCAACATGGTCGCGTCCGCGCGAGATAGAAGCGTGTGACCGCAGGATCGCGCGTGCCCAGTCGGGCCGGTGCGTGTACTTGAGCGAGTTTCCAATCGGCCCGCTCAGGCGTTCCGTGAGCGGGCCGATCGGGTGGCGGGGTCTAGCGTCTGCGCCGAGCGACGACGTACAGGGCTCCGCCGCTGAGCAGCAGGATGAGGAGCCCGCTGCCGAGTGTGGCGATGCCGATGGTGAGCAGGTGCGGGACGCGGGCGCCGATGCTCAGCTGGCTGCGCGCACGTACGTCAGCAGAGCATGTGGCGGCAACCAGCACACCGCCACATGCTCTGCGCGAACGGACTCCGGGGGTCAGTGTTCGACCGCTGGAATGGCGATGGGCGGAACGGTCTCCGGCCGCTCGCCCGGAACGGTCTCCGGCGGCTCGCCGATTCGTGCGACGTCGAGGGCGATCAGGCCGAGGTTCGTACCGGCAGCTGCTCCGACGATCGTGGTGATGACCGCCATGATCCCGGCTGTTGCGTTGAACCCCAGCAGCGCGCCGACGAGGGCGCCCGTCAGCGCGACCCAGATGCCGATCCTCGTGACCCTGGCCGGCCGGTCGGGGTTGACCCAGGCCAAGTAGGTGCCGAGGCCGATCGGCGTGC
>CAWEFU010000013.1:0-125044 GCA_963808325.1 uncultured Solirubrobacterales bacterium | reverse complement strand
CGTATGATGGGGTCGGAGGGCGGGATGTGCGCAAACGTGACCCAATGGGCTGAGAGGCCCGAACCGCTTTCGTGTGAAGTTCATCGCTTTATGGCGGGATTTTTGACGCGGTAAATGGCGCGCTCAAGCTGTCCGAAGAGGCCACGGCCCGGGCGTCTCAGAACGGTCGGATCGGCCGCGTCGCAGGACGCTGATTGCGACACGGGTTCTGAACGCGCCAGTGGTTCATGAGCCATGGCGCTGGAGGTAAGTCAGCAGCGGACGCCCCACCAGGCCGAGCCTGAGGTTTAGCCCCATGCCAGTGTTCACCCACAACGCGAACTGGCCGCCGAAATCGGCGTCAGTGACGATGGCCTGGTCCACGTGCGCCACGTCACCGGCGCGAACCGCCTGGATGAACGGGATCATCCACCCGAACGTGCTCGGGTGGGTCGTGCCCATGTCGCCCGGCACCGACATGCTCGGATGCGGGTCCCACGCCGTGACCGCCTTCCAACGCAACGCCCCGGAGATGACGCGCGCGTCACGCGCCGCCACCGCGTGCCGCCCGCTCATCGTGTTGTGCCGCCAGTCGAGTACCCACGCGCAGAACGCGCTCGCCGCGAAGGCGCCGTGCAGAGCGCCGGCTGGGATCTTTGGCGTGCAACCGCGCGGCGCGCCGGGCGGGCAGGCGCCGCGTTGAAGCTGATACTCGGCGGAGATCACAGAATCCCGCCACGAGGCGTATCCCGGCGGGTAGGGGACATCCGCGGAGATCTGCAGAGCGATCTGGCGGAAGTCGGTCCCGGCAAGGTTCAGCAATTCGCCCGGTCCGCCGCCGGTGATCATCCGGTTCGGCGGGTACTGGTGCGTGTACGTTGGCACGAACAGGTTCGTAGCGGCGATCGCGCGCCCGTTGGCGTCATACCAGTTCGCCGTTGCCAGCGTGCCCTGGTCATGGACCAGCGGGGCGAGCGCGATGTTGTCGTGCACAGTCGGGTAGATCGTCACCGGCGGGCGAAGCTGTTTACCGTCGGGCGAGCGACCGTTGAACACCCAGCGCACGCGGGCGACACCATCTGGGACGAGGCTCTGGTTGACACCGTTTTCTGACGCGACCACGTCGACACCCTGGATGACGCGGTTTTCCGACACGGCCAAGCCGACGGCCGGGACCCCTGGCGCTTGCTGGGAGAGCTCCTGCGCGGTGAGACCGGCCGTAGCGTTGGCGCCCGCCCCCCTGATGGTGATTGCCCAGGCCTCGTACTCGAGACCCGGCAGATAGCTGCCAGGGACGGTCGACTCGAGCACGATCACGTAGACGCGCGCCTCGCCCGATCCGGTCCTGACACTCGCAGCCAGCCGCGTGAGGCTCGGCACGATCCGCTTTCGCTGCGGCAGCGAGTTGAAAATCCTCACCGTATCGGCGGGGAACGTTCGGTCTCGCGCTGTCTGCGGGCGGCGAAGGATCGCCAGCTCCGAGACGAGACCCCGCGCGCCCGCCGGGGCGGCCGGCGCCGAGCGCGAGTGGTCAGCGGCCCCCGGCCGCGACCGCGCTTGTAGCAGCGGAAGCGCGACCGCGACGCAGACGACGAGCGTCGCGAGGACGGCCGCGGCCGCGGCCACCGGTGGCCGGGGAACACGGGCTGCAGCGAGCCGGACTCGCCGCTGGCTAGCCGCGCTGAGCTCGCGCTCGAGCTGGTCGATGAAGTCCTCGGTGATCACCGTTTTTCCTCCTGCAGCCTTGATCGGAGCGTGCGCAGCGCGCGGCTCACGCGCTTGCGCACGACCTGCTCAGAGACCGACTCCTCGCGTGCGATCTGCCCGTAGGGCTTGTCGTCGAGGACCCGCGCTTCCACGACGCGGCGCTGCGCGGCCGGAAGGCCGGTCAGCAGCTCACCGCCGCTATCGAGCTGGACCTCGGCCGTCTCGACGGCGGGGATGCGGATCCCCAGCCGCCGGCACATCCGTGCCTCGACCGCGCCGCGCCGCCCCGCCTCCGCGACCTTGTTCAGCGCGATCCCCGTCAGCCACGCCCCCGCCTCGCCGCGCGCCGGGTCATAGCGCCGGCGATGAACGAGCGCCGCGGCGAACACCTCCGCGACCAGGTCACCCACATCGGCGGGCCTGGCGCGCCTCGCCACCAGCGCGTAAACCGTCCGCACGTGGCGCCGGTAGAAGGCGGCGAACGCATCGGGGTCCTCGGGTGTAGCCGCCAACAACTCAGCGTCGCTACGGGAATCCGCGTCGGCCATCACCCTACTTCGCACCAGACACCCGAAACGTGACCACCAATGCCTCCTGTCGCCTCGCCTCGCTGCGCTCCGCTCGGCGGCACACGGTTTGAGCGCCGGTCCCCGGACCGCCGAGACGGCTTGCGACCTCCTTCCGCGGTGACGTGGGCCGCCTTACGAGCAGAGGAAGGGGGGGTTTGTTCGGGGGGTGCGGTGAAACGTGACGTTGCCGGCCGTTGATCGGAAGACGGCGGTGCCGGGGCTGGTGAAGGTCAGCGTCCCGTCCTGGAACGGATTGCCCCAACCCGCAGGAGGGTTGCCGTGCCCGTCGGACAGCGGCGCCGCTGTCCGCCAGAAGGTGCCGAGAATCCTGGCCCACTCGATCCCGCAGTGGGTGTAGAGCCGATAGGGCTCCGAGCGCGTCCCCGCCGCGCTGGTCAGCGCCTTGAGCTGCCTGAGCAGCGCCGGCCCGGGCGCCCACACCGCGGTGCGATGCACATGGCCGTTGGTCACCGCCAGGCAGCCCCCCAGATCGACGGTGACCGGATCATCCGATTTGGGGGCCGAGCCGTAGCGGAAGAACGCGATGATCGAGGCGCCCGAGTCCGAGGGGCACGCGTACACGCCGGTGAGCTGCCTGAGCGCGTTGAACTCGGCGGCGAGCCGGTCGACGGTAGCTCTCGTCCGCACGATGCGATGCGCGATCAAACGAAGCGCCCTCGCGCGATTTGGCCCGACGCCGCTGTAGCGGCAGAGCAGCACCTGCCGAGCTCCGGCCGGGACCAAAGCGGTGGCCGAGCCGATCGTCGTGCTGCTGAGCAGGTGCCGGTTGTGGTCACGGCAGAACGGATACGCCCGCAGCATCGGGTTGGTGTGCTCCGGTGAAGCCACGCTGCCGCGGGTGAGAGCAATCGCGACACCGCCCCCCGTGACAGCAACCGCGAGCGCAACCGCGCCAACTGCGATCAAATGTTTGCGGAGCACCGCACGACCTCCTGTCGCCTGGCGTCGCTGCGCTCCGCCGGGCGACACACAGTATGACCAGCCCGGTCGCGGTCGCTCAGCGAGAGCCGCCGGGTGGCGGATGCCGAGCTGGCGGCAGATCGCGCGGGCGGTGCCGGGCGCGATCTCGGTGCGACGGGGCACGGCCGAGGGAGCACCGCTGGGTCCTCGCCATTTGGCGTGGCGAGCGCCCGCGCCGACGTGTCGGCAGCCGTGCTCGCGAAGGTAGCGCTCGAGGTCGCGCCCGCTTCATCGCGGCGGCGTCAGGCGATGGTGAGCGTCAGCGGCTCGTCGTCCGCGCCGGGGGGCTGACCAGTCAGCTGCTCGTCGGGGGTGAGGACGGTGCGCAGCGCGTCGATGACGTTGGCGCACGCCTCCTCGCGGGTCCGCCCCTGGCTGATCGCTCCCGGTACCTCCGGGATGGTCGCGAGGATCCAGCCATCGCCGGCGTCCTCGAAGCGCACGGTGAGCGTGAGCGTCTCGCTCATACCGGAGAGGTTAGGGCGCGACGGATGATTGGTCGGACACGTTTCGCGGAGGCCCCCAGATCGCCCCACATCGCCTCTCAGCAGCCGCTCTCGCCGACTTCGAGGCCGTCGGCGGCGGTTGTGGCTCGATTCCGCCGCCGGCGGCGCTCGAGCTCGGCGAGCGGAGGGCCGCAGATCGCCGGAGAATCGCTTCCAGCCGGCGGATCGCCTCCCAGGTTCCTGGCTCACCTCGGGGATCCCGAAGGACCCGGGTCCCCGAGGATTTCTTTCCCCAACCGCGGCTGCTTATCCCACTACCCGCACGGGTACTACGTGTCCGGCGCGACGCTCGCGACCGACCCACCGCTTTCAAGTTGCGAGCGCGCCCGACCGCCGCACGCCACGCCCCCCGGCGACAGCGGCCGGGCAGCGCCACCACAGCCGCGTCGCAGCCGCTAGCAGTTATCGCCGCGCCCGGCGGGTACGGTGCGAGCCGCTGGACACCAGGGCGCTCCACGGCCCGCGCCTGCGTGGGGCGGAGAGGTTACCCCCGGTGGTCGAGGGCGCTTTGCTACGCCCGGGGACCCTCGACCTGGTCGCGGCGCAGCACGTCAGGCTTCCTTGACAAGTTGAGGCGCCGTCAGGCAATCTTGACGGGATGGGAAAGCACGCGCTCACGCTCACCACCCGCATGGACGCCGACGCGATCCGCCGGCACCTCGCCACCCTCTACGACGACCAGACAGACCTCGACGCCGCCAAGACCAACGCCGTCGCCCGCGCCCGCAAACTCGGCCTCCCCTGGGAGGCAGATCGGCGCCGAGCTCAACATGAGCAAACAGGCCGCCTGGGAGCGCTGGCACCACCTCAGCCCCTAGAGCGCCCCGAAAGCCGAACGGAGCGCCGCCGCCCCGCCCCGCCTGTCGCCCGCCGCAGTCGGACAACGGACGCGTGGGTCACGCCTCGGAGGCGGGGTGGTCCAGCACTCAGTGCGTAGAGTGTGCTGCTGGGCGAGCTCTGGCTGGCCCAGGAGACCGCTCCGCTCGCGCCGCAGTCACCACGGCCGCCCATCCGGGGCGGCCCTAGTGCCGCGCCGCGTGCCCGCCGTGCTCGAGCAGCGGCAGGAACTCCTTGGCCGTGTCGACGGGGACCGCGAACGCGATCCCCACGCTGCCCTGGCCGCTGCCCCCGCCCGTCTCGATCTGCGAGTTGATTCCGATCACCCGTCCCGCGGCGTCGAGCAGCGGTCCGCCCGAGTTGCCGGGGTTGATCGGCGCGTCGGTCTGGATGACGTTGTCGATGCTGAAGCCGTTGGGGGCCTGGATCTGGCGCTGCAGCGCCGAGACGATTCCGCTCGTGAGCGTGCGGTCGAGCCCGAACGGGTTGCCGATCGCGAGCGTGGGATCTCCGACCTCGACCGTCGTCGAGTCGCCGAGCTCGAGCGGGCGGACGATCGGCACACCACTCATGTCGACTCGCAGCACGGCGAGGTCGTTGCTGGGATCCGAGCCGATGACGCGCGCTCGACGCGTGACGTTGTCCTCGAACTGAGCGGTAACGCCGGTGGTGCGGTTGGCGCCCTCGATCACGTGGTAGTTCGTGAGGATGTCGCCCTGCTGGTCGATCAGGAAGCCCGACCCCGTCGACACGCTGCGCTCCTGCTGCGGGAACAGGTCGAACGGGTCCTCGATCTGCTGAACGATCTGGGCCTTGACGAACACGACCCCGGGCGCGTCGCGCTCGTAGATGTCGTGTGGCGTCATCCCGGAGGCGGAGCTCGACGCGGGCTGCGCGGCGATCGGCGACTGCACCACGATCGTCTGCGTCCTGCGGTGTCCCGTGACCCCGAGCGCGAGGAAGGCTCCCGCGACGACGATCCCGCCGAGCACCGACGAGGCGAAATACCAGCGGACGGCGCCTTTCATCCGCTGTTCAGTTTCTAGGCGGCGCTGAAGTACAGCTAAAGGAGGTCGCGTTCAGGGCCCTTTGCGAACTTTCGGCACGCCGCCTCGATGTCGGCCGAGCGCATCAGCGCCTCTCCGACGAGCACCGCCGCGACGCCCGCACCCTCGAGTCCGTCCAGCTCGGCCGGCGTGCTGAACCCGGATTCCGCGACCACCGTGATGCCGTCGCTCTGATCGATGCGCGGGAGCAGCTCGAACGTGCGGCGGACGTCAACGCTCAGCGTGGTCAGATCGCGGTTGTTGATCCCGATCAGGGTCGCGCCGGCCGAACGGGCCGCGTCGAGCTCTCGGGCATCGTGGACTTCGATCAGCGCGACCAGTCCAGCGTCGCGCGCCTGCTCGTGCAGCCGGGCCAGCTGCGGTTCGTCGAGCGCGGCGACGATCAGCAGGATCGCGTCTGCGCCCGCCGCCAGCGCCTCGAGGACCTGGTAGGGGTCGACGATGAAGTCCTTGCGCAGGATCGGCAGCGACGAGGCCACCCGAGCCGCGCGCAGATCGTCGAGCGAGCCCCCGAAGCTCGGACCGTCGGTGAGGATCGACAGGGCCGCGGCGCCGCCGCGCTCGTAAGCACCGACGACATCCGCGAGCGCCAACCCGTCGCGGATGACGCCCGCGGAAGGCGAACGGCGCTTGTGCTCGGCGATCAGGGAGAGCCCGGGGACTCGCAGCGAATCGAGGAACGGGCGGAAATCGCGTGCGCGGCCGCGCCGCTCGGCGGCTTTTGCCAGCGCGCGTTCGGGCACCGCCTCCCGCCTCCGCGCCACCTCCATCCGGCTCGCGGCGACGATCCGCTCGAGTGCGTTCATCGCATCGTCAGGAGCGTGTGCGTGTGGGCCACGAACCGGTCGAGCGCGTCGGCTGCGGCTCCGCCGTCGATCGCCGCCCCGGCGGCCCGCACGCCGCCTGCGAGCGTGTCGGCCGCGCCCCCGGCGTAGATGGCCGCGCCGGCGTTGAGGACGGCCAGGTCGCGCGCGACGCCCGGCTCGCCTCCGAATATGCGCTTGGCGATGTCTGCGTTCTCGCGCGGGTCGCCGCCGGGCACGGCGTCCGCGGGCCAGCGCGACAGCGACATCTCCTCGGGCGTGAGGAGGTAGCGGCGCACCTGCCCATCCTTGACCTCGACGACGTGCGTGGGGGCCGAGATGCTGAGCTCGTCCAGCCCGTCCTCGCTCGAGACCAGCAGCGAGTGCTTGGTCCCCAGCACCGCGAGGGCGCCGGCCATGGTCTCGAGATATGCGGGGTCGGAGACCCCGATCAGCTGCCGCGTGGCGCCGGCCGGGTTCGTGAGCGGTCCCAGGAAGTTGAAGATCGTGCGCACCGCGAGCTGCCGGCGCACGGGCACCACGTAGCGTGTGGCCTGGTGGTGGGCGGGCGCGAACATGAACCCGAAGCCGACGTCCTCGATGCACCGCGCCACCGAATCGGGCGGGAGGTCGATCCGCGCGCCCAGCGCCTCGAGCACGTCCGCGGAGCCGGAGAGCCCGGTCGCGGAGCGGTTGCCGTGCTTGGCGACCGTGCAGCCGGCGCCGGCGGCGATGAGCGCCGCCGTGGTCGAGACGTTGAACGTGCGCCGGCCGCCCCCGGTTCCGGCGGTGTCGAGCAGGTCGTCGCTCGAGACCTTGACCGGGGCGGCGAACGCCCGCATCGTGCGCGCGAGCCCCGCCAGTTCTTGCACCGTCTCCCCCTTGGTCCGCAGCGCGATCAGAAACGCCGCGATCTGGACCTCCGAGGCGTTGCCGGACATGATCTCCGACAGGACCGCGGCGGTGTCTTCGAGACTCAGGTCGGTCCCGTTGGCCAGCTTCTCGATCGAGCGCGTGAGCAGGTCGGGACCGGCGGTCATCTCATCGAGCACCGGTCAGGAAGTTCGACAACAGCTCGCGCCCTTGTTCGGTGAGCACCGACTCGGGGTGGAACTGGACGCCCTCGGCGGGAAGCTCGCGGTGCCGGACGGCCATCACCACGTCCCCGCCGAACGCGCTCTGGGCCAGTGCGTGGGGGAGTTCCGGATGAGCCACGAGCGAGTGGTAGCGCCCCACCTCGAGCGGCTCGCGCAGGCCTCGGAAGATCGTCTTGCCGTCGTGCTCGATCTTCGACGTCTTGCCGTGCACGGGCTCGTGCTGCACGACCCGGCCACCCCAGGCCTGCACCAGCGCCTGGTGGCCGAGGCACACTCCGAGCGTCGGGATCCTCGCCTCCGGGAACCGGCGCACCGCCTCGAGGGAAATGCCGGCCTCGTTCGGAGTGCACGGACCCGGGGACACCACCACCCGGTCATAGCCGCGGATCAGCAGCTCGTCGACCGTGGCGTGGTCGTTGCGCACGACCTCGAGCTCGGCCCCCAACTCGCCGAGGTACTGGACGAGGTTGTAGGTGAAGCTGTCGTAGTTGTCGAGGACCAGGACTCTCACGGCACGTCAACGGTAGCCGGGGTCAGTGCCCTCTTTCGCAAATACGGCGCCGTACTTACGAAAGAGGACACTTAGGGCCACTCGGTGCTGCCCGTCGCGAGCTCGATCGCCGCGAGCACGCCCCTCGCCTTGGCCACGGATTCGCGGTACTCGTAGTCGGGCCGGGCGTCGGCCACGGTCCCACCGCCCGCCTGGACGTGTGCGATCCCGTCCTTGACCACGACCGTGCGGATGTGGATGCACGTGTCCAGGTCACCCGTGTAGCTGACGTAGCCGATCGCGCCGCCGTAGCCCCCGCGCTTGACCGGCTCGAGCTCGTCGATTATCTGCATCGCGCGGACCTTGGGCGCGCCCGACAGCGTGCCCGCCGGGAGCACCGAGCGCAGCGCATCGAGCGAGCTGAAGCCGTCGCGCAACCTGCCCACGACGCTCGAGACGATGTGCATGACGTGGCTGTAGTTCTCGACCGCCATGAAGCTCTCGACCTCGACGCTCCCGTACTCGCACACCCGCCCGAGGTCATTGCGCCCGAGGTCGACCAGCATCACGTGCTCGGCGCGCTCCTTGGGGTCGGCGAGCAGCTCCTCGGCGATCCGGCGGTCGTCCTCGGCGCTTTCACCGCGCGGTCGAGTGCCGGCGATCGGGCGCGTCGAGACGGTCCTGCCGCTGACCGTGATCAGCGGCTCCGGGCTGGCGCCGGCGATCTCGAAGTCGCCGAAGTCCAGGAAGTACATGTAGGGGCTGGGATTCACCGCGCGCAGCCCGCGGTAGATCGAGAACGCCTCCACCGGAGCCGCCGCCGACCAGCGCTGGGAGGGGACGACCTGGTAGGCGTCGCCGGCACGGATGTACTCGATGATCCTCGCCACGATGGCCTCGAACCGCTCGCGCGGCATGTTCGCCTCGAACACCGGCAGCTCCCGATTGCGCCATGGAAGCCGGGGCGGACGCGGGAGCGGGCCGGCCATCCGCCAGCGCACCTCCGCGATCATCTCCAGCGCCCGCGCGTATGAGGCGTCGAGATCGTCGTCCGTATAGACGTTGGCGAGCACGGTGACGGTGCGCCGGAGGTGGTCGAAGACGACGAGTCCGTCGGTCAGCATCAGCGCGAGGTCGGGCGCGCCGATCGGATCCGGATTCGGCTCGTCGAGCGGCTCGACGGTACGCACCAGGTCGTACGCGAACACGCCCACCGCCCCGCCCGCGAACGGCGGGAGGTCCGACAGCGGCGCGGCGCGAAAGCGACCCAGCTCGGCGGCCGCAAGCTCGTAGGGATCGCCGGCGTCGCCGAGCGACCACCGCAGTACCTTCCGGGGGCGATAACCGATGAACGAGTAGCGCCCGACGCGACCCTGCTCGGCGGATTCGAGCAGGAACGCGGGACCCCGCTCGCGCAGCTTCAAGAACGCCGACACTGGGGTCTGGCAGTCGTCGATGAACGTCTCGCGGACCGGGATCAGGTTGTGGTCGCGCGCCAGCTCGCGAACGCCCGCGAGTGAGGGGGTGGCACCCGCCGGAGCCGCTTCAGCGTGCGCGACGGCCATCGAGCACCTGCTCGGCGTCGGCGAGCGTCAGGTCGCGCCCGCGCAACAGAACCGCGAGGTGGTAGAGCACGTCGGCCGCCTCCTCGGCGACTCGGCTCTGGGGTTCCTCCCGGGCGGCACGGACGACCTCCTCGGCCTCCTCCTGGACTTTCGCGCCGGCCAGCCGCGGGTCGTTCAGAAGCTCCGCGGTGTACGACCCTTTTGGCCGGGTGGTGGCGCGATCCGCGATCGTCCGCTCGAGCGCCGGCAGCGTTTCGTGGGGGGCTCCCGGCTCGAGGTCCCCGCGGTGAAAGCACGTCCGCTCGCCCGTGTGGCAGGCGGGGCCGGCGGGCTCGACGAGCGCGAGCAGGGCGTCGCCGTCGCAGTCGTAGCGGATGTGCTTCAGCGTCTGCGTGTTCCCGGATGTGGCGCCCTTGTGCCAGATCTCCTGCCGCGAGCGGCTGAAGAAGTGCATCTCGCCGGTCTTACGCGTGAGCCTGAGCGCCTCGGCGTTCATGTAGGCGAGCGTGAGGACCTCGCCGGTGCGCCAATCCTGCACTATGCAGGGCACAAGGCCCCTTTCATCGAACGCGATCTGGGAATCGTCCACGGGAGCGACGATTCTAGGTGGCCAACCAGCGTCTCATATCGGATGTCTCCCCTCTCCCCGCTCCAGCCGGTCCACAGCAGGCGGATCCGCGCGCGGAGGCGGCGGCTCATGCTGTTGAGGCTGTTCGTGGTCGCGGTGCTCCTCGCGGCGGCCGCGGCGGCGGTCGTGCTGATCATCCGGTCGCGGCGGACGAACCTGCACGGCGCCCACGAGACCCGCTTTGAGATCAACAGCCGACTGCTCCACCGGTCGCTGCCGGCGGTTGCGGTCGTGCCGCCGGGGACGGATGGGCGCGGACGGCCTCTGCTGGTCTTCCTGCACGACAGTGGTTCAAACGGACAGGATCAGAACCTGACCTCGGCGATGTTCGCCGCGCTCGCCGCCCAGGGGGCTGCGGCGCCCGACGTCGTCTTTCCGGGCGGGAGCGACGATTCCTACTGGCACAACCGGACCAGCGGGCCGTGGGGTAGTTACGTCGTCGACGATGTGATCCCGCAGGCGCTCGGGCTGTTGCACGCGGACCGCCACCGGATCGCGATCGGCGGGATCTCGATGGGCGGCTTCGGGGCGCTGGACATCGCGCGCTTCTACCCGGGGGTGTTCTGCGCGGTCGGGGGTCACTCCGCGGCGCTCTGGCGGCGCGCGGCGGCAACCGCGCCTGGGGCGTTCGACAACGCGGCGGATTTCGCGGTGAACAACGTACTCGGAGCTGCGCGCGCATCGAACTTGTACGCGCGGGCGCCGGTGTGGCTCGACGTGGGCGCCGGCGACCAGTTCCGGCCGGCGGACGCGGCGCTGGCCCGGGAGCTGCGCGCGCACGGCGCCCGAGTGACGTTTTCCGTCGCCCCCGGAGGCCACGACGGCTCCTACTGGGACAGCCGCTGGCCGGACTACATGGCCTTCTACGCGCAAGCGTGCCGGGGACCTTAGAGGTCAGGTGGAGGGTCATTCGATCCCCAGGCGGTCCAGGAGCCGCTCGTCGGCTCGCCAATGGCGCCGGACGCGGACCGAGAGGTCGAGATGGACGTGGGTCCCGAGCTCCCGCTCGATCGCGCGCCTGGCCGCGATACCGATCGCCTTGATCATCCGGCCCTTCGCGCCGATCAAGATCGCCTTCTGGGATTCGGTTTCGGCGAGGATCACCGCCTCGATCCGCACCAGATCGTCGCGAGGCTGCTCGATCGCCTCGAGCTGCACCTCCACGGCGTGGGGAACCTCGGCGCGGGTGCGGGCCAGCACCTGCTCGCGCACGAGCTCCGCGAGCCTCACCGGCTCGGGCTGGTCGGTGTGTTGCTCGGGCTCGAAGTAGAACGGGCCCTTTGGCAGCAGCGAGACGAGGTGGTCGACGAGCGGGCGGACGCCGGCGCCGGTGCGTGCCGAGACGGGGAAGATCTCGTCGGGCACTCCGAGCCCCTCGGCGGCGGCAAGCGCGGCGGCGGTCTTCTGGCGATCGGTGCGGTCGACCTTGTTGACCGCGATCACCACGGGCACCGGGGCGTCTTCGAGCAGCCTCGCGATGAAGCGGTCTCCGGGACCGATTCCCTGCTCGGCGTTGACCACGAACAGGCACCCATCGGCGTCGGACAGCTCGCGCTGCACCCGGCGCTGCATCCTCTCCGTGAGAGCGTCGCGGGGGCGTTGGACGCCGGGCAGATCGACGAGCACGAGCTGCCATCCCGGTCCCGTGGCGACCCCGCGGATCGCACGGCGGGTCGTCTGTGGCTTGTCCGAGACGATCGCCACCTTGGCGCCGACGATCGCGTTGGCCAGGGTCGACTTGCCGACGTTGGGGCGGCCCGCGAGCGCGACGAAGCCCGACCGGGTCGGGGTGCCTCCGGCGCCCGCCGTCGGCGTGCTCATCTGACCCAGCGCATCAGCTCGGACTGAAGCGCAAGCATCTCCCCGTCGTCGGTCTCGTGATCCATGCCCGTCAGGTGAAGCGCCCCGTGCACGATCGCCTCGCGCAGGTCCGCAGTGTGTCCGGGGCAGATCACGATGTCACCGAGCTCGCGTGGGCCGGCGGTGTGGCCGTCCTCATCGACGCCGAACGACAGCACGTCGGTGGGCTCGTCCCGGCCGCGGAATTCGCGGTTGAGGTCGGTGATCCGCTCGTCGTCGACGAACTCGACCGCAACGTGGCCTTCGGCGATGCCCGCCGAGGAGACGGCGAGGGCGCACAGCTCCTCGATCTCGGTCACGCTCGGCGCGTCGCGCGCGAACGCGTCGATCCCGATCACGTCGACGTCGAGCATATGGTCAGGCCCGCTTGCGGGCGCGCAGCTCCGGCGCCAGCCGCTGCGAGTGGTCGTTGTACGCGGCGACGATCCGCTGCACGAGCTTGTGCCGGACCACGTCCTCGCCGCCGAAGCGCACGAACTCGATTCCCTCGACCTTGTCGAGGATGTCCGCGACGACCACCAGGCCCGAATCCTGGTCGCGCGGAAGATCGATCTGGGTGATGTCGCCGGTGACGACCATCTTCGAGTTGAACCCCAACCGGGTGAGGAACATCTTCATCTGTTCGGGGCTGGTGTTCTGGGCCTCGTCGAGGATGATGAAGCTGTCGTTCAAGCTCCTTCCGCGCATGAATGCGAGCGGGGCGACCTCGATCACCCCGCGCTCCAGGTGATGCGCGACGCGGTCGGGCTCCAGCATGTCGTGCAGCGCGTCGAACAGTGGGCGCAAGTAGGGATCGACCTTGGCCATCAGGTCCCCGGGCAGGAACCCGAGGCGCTCTCCCGCCTCGACGGCCGGCCGGGTGAGGATGATCCGGTTCACCTCGCGCCGGCTGAGCGCGGCCGCCGCCAGCGCGACGGCCAGGAACGTCTTGCCCGTTCCCGCGGGACCGATACCGAACGTGATCGTGTTGTGGCGGATCGAGTCGACGTAGCGCTTCTGGTTGACCGTCTTCGGCGCCACCTTGGTCGCACGGTGGCGCCAAACCACGTCGTCGAGGATGCGCCCGGGCGATTCGTGCTGGTCGAGAGCGCGCGTGACCGCTTCGATCGTGCCGGGCGCGATGTCGTGGCCCTGGGCGATCAACTCAGAGAGCTCGCTCACGACCGCGGCGGCGTCGTCCACCGCCTTCGCCTCGCCCTCGAGCGTGAGGATGTTGCCGCGCAGGTACACCTCGCAGTCGAGGTGGCCCTCGAGCGTGCGCAACACTGCGTCTTCGCTGCCCGCGAGCTCGGCCGCGACCGCGTTGGCGAGCTCGATCTGCCTACGCACCCAGTGCCTCGCGCACGCGCGCGGAGGCGCGCTTGCCGTCCGCGCGCCCGCCGGCCCTGGCCATGACCGCCTTCATCACCTGCCCCATGTCCCTCGGCGAGCTGGCGCCCGTCTCGGCGATCGCCGCCGCGACCATCGCGTCGAGCTCGGCATCGCCGAGCTCCGCCGGCAGGTAGTGCTCGATGATCGTCGCCTCGGCTTCCTCCTGGTCGGCGAGCTCGGGACGGCCCCCTTCGCGAAACTGGCTCGCGGCATCGATCCGGCGCTTGCGCTCCCGGCGGAGCACGGCCAGCTCGTCGCCCCTCCCCTCCTTGGCGTCCTTCTGCAACTCGGACAGCACGAGCCGCAGGGCACTCACGCGCTGCTTCTCGCCGGCTTTCATCGCGCTGTTCATGTCCGCGCGCACTTGTTCGGTGACGGTCACACCACCCAGGATAGCCCCGGCCCCCTCAGAAGCCGGCAGTGCAGACCGTCGGCGTACAGCTCCTCGCACGCCACGTCGACGATCTCCCCCCGTGCCGCGGCGCCCGCGGGCAGGTAGCACCGCGTGTAATCCGCGCTGTAGCCCGAGCATTGAGCGTCCGCGACCTTGTCGACCAGCACCTGTTCGCGCCGGCCGAGCTTGGCCGCGCGGTGGTGGCGCGAGCGTACCTCCGAGCGCCCCCGCAGCTCGCGCGAGCGGCGCTTCTTCTCCTCGGGCGCGACCCGGTCGCCGAGATCGGAGGCGACCGTGCCCGGGCGGGGCGAGTAGGAGAACGCGTGCACCCGGCTGATCTCGGCGGCGTCGAGCAGCTCGAGAGTCCGTTCGAACGCGCGCTCATCCTCGGTCGGGAAGCCGACGATCACGTCGGTGGTGACGCTAAGGTGCGGCACCGCGGCCCGCACGGCCCGAACTTGGTCCACGTATTCCGAAGCGGTGTAGTGGCGGCCCATGTCGCGCAGCACCGCGTCGTCGCCCGACTGGAGCGGGATGTGGAGATGCGGGCAGACCTTGGGCTCGGTCGCGAGCGCCTCCACGAGCGAGTCCCTGACGTGGATCACCTCCACGCTCGAGAGCCGGACCCGCTGGACGCCGGGAACCCGCGCCACCTCCATCATCAGCTGCCCGAGCTCGAGCCCGTGCTCCGGATCGCGGTAGTCACCCACGCTGATCCCGGTCATCACGAGCTCGGGCTGGCCGTGGGCGACCCGCCCGCGCGCTTCCTCGAGCACCGCGCTCGCGGGGCGAGAGCGCGCCGCGCCCCGGACCGTAGGGATGATGCAGTAGGCACAGTGGCAGTCGCAGCCGTCCTGGACCTTCACGAAGCCGCGGGTGCGGGCGGCCTGTTCGAGCCCCTGGCGCGCCAGGACGTCGCTTTGGATGTCCGCGCACGCGCCGAGGCCCTCGGCCATCGCGCCGGCGACGTCCTCGGCCGTGCCCACGAACGGCCGCACGCGCTGGTCGATCTCCTTGAACTGCGCCGGCCGGAGGTTGGCGGCGCAGCCCGAGACGAACACGCGCTTCGCCCCCTTCAGCGAGCGCCGCACCGACTGGCGAGACTTCGCCTCGGCCTCGCTGGTGATGCAGCAGGTATTGATCACGTGCAGCTCGGCCTCGGCCTCCGGCGCCTCCGTGTGCCCGGCGCCGAGGAGGGCGCGCCGCGCGATCATCGCGTCCGCCTGCGAGACCTTGCAGCCGAGGAACTTGACGGCGAACGTCGTCACTGCGCCGCACGGTAGCGCGGTTCGCGCATCCCCTTACGCAGCGGCGGCCCGCGGGCTCGAGGGCGAGCCCGCGGGCCGTCAGGGAGGGAGCCTGCTCGCGAGCGGCGGACCGTCGTACTTCGGGACCGCGATCACCCGGATCGGTGTCCTCGGGACGGCACGCGGCGAGAGGAGAGAGTGGGCTCGTACGCATATCCAGCCCGAGGCTTGGGCCGCGGGGCCACGATGTCGAGAAGCAGGCCACCGAGAGTCACACCTATCGCGAGCGGGTTGAGCAGTTCGTCCACCTCCTTTCCTGCCTTCGGACCGCAAACATCCCGCTAAAGGATCACCCCGGGCGCGGCCGGCGGCATCGGCCCCCTGGACAAGATTCGCTCGCCTCACGTTATCCATAGGCGACCCCGCGGGGTGTGCTGGATAAGGGTTCCCATGGGACCCAAATCCAGCACACCGTGGTGCATTAGCGAGGCGCTGAGCGCTCTAGGACCAGTGCCACCCAGTCTCCGTCGGACCTCCGCGACGTTTCGCGGAGCCCCGCGTCGGCAAACGCCAACGCCACGGAGTCCGCCTCGGGCCCCAGCACCCCGCCGGCGATCACCCGATCGGACGGCGCGCCCGGGGCCAACGCCAGCCGCGCCGCCCACGCCCGCAGCACCGGCGCCACCAGGTTCGCGGCTACAGTCGGCGCGACGACGACCGGATCCGCCCGCAGATCGTGCCGGCGGACCTCGACCGCAACCCCATTAACCGCGGCGTTCGACGATGCCGCGGCCACGGCGGCCACATCGTTGTCCAAAGCCACCACCGGCGACCACCCCAGCCGCGCGGCCACGATCGCCAGCACGCCCGACCCGCACCCCAGATCCACGAACCCGCCGCCGGGCTCGAGCTCGAGCATCAGCTCCAGGCACAGCCGCGTCGTCGCGTGGGCGCCGGTCCCGAACGCCTGGCCCGGGTCGATCACGACCTCGACCCGGGTCGCGGACGACGGCGGCTCCCACGGCGGTCGCACGGTCAAACGCCCGTCAAATACAACCGGCTTGTGGAACTTTCGCCAGCGCTCCGACCAGTCGTCGGCGATCTCCTCGGTGCGCACGTCGACCAGCGCCCCGCCGGCGGCGGCCTTCAGATCAGGCAGCGCCGGCAGCTCACCCGGCGACCCGTACACCCCATACTCCACGACCCCCGGACCTGCGTCGACCTCCTCGACCCCGCTCGGGGCCAGCGTCAGCAGCTCGGCGAGGACGAACTCCGCGTGCTGTCGGCGCACGCGCACTGCCACACGGAGCATCACATCGCGGCCGACGTCAAAGCGAGGGGTCGTCCAAATCTAAAACGACTCAAACCCCGAACGCCCGCTTGAGCTTCCCGAACACACCCTCTTCCGTGCGCAGGTTGTGTTCGGTCATCGAGTCGGCGAGCCGCTCGAGCAACTCGCGCTGCTCGCGGCTGAGGTGCCGAGGGATAACGACGTTGACCACGACCCGCAGGTCGCCGCTGCGCCGTCCACGCAGCGCCGGCATCCCCGCGCCGCGGATGACCAGGGTCTCGTGCGGCTGCGTGCCGGCCGGGATGTCGAGCTCTACGGGGCCGTCCACGGTCGGCACCGAGACGGTGGTGCCGAGCGCGGCCAGCGGAGCAGCCACGTCGACCGCGGTCACCAGGTCGTCGCCGTCGCGCACGAACCGCGGATCCTCGCGGACCCGGATCAGCACGTACAGATCACCGGGTGGCCCGCCTCGCTCACCGGCGTGGCCTCGGCCGGTGATCCGGATCCGCTGGCCGTCGGCGATGCCGGCCGGAACGTCGACCGACACCTTGGAGCGCTCGACCTTGCGCCCGCGGCCGCGGCACACCTTGCACGGCTCCTTCGCCACCCGCCCGTCACCGTCGCAGCGGTCGCAGACCGTGGCGCGCACCACCTGACCGAACGGGGTGCGGGTGACCGCGCGCAGCTGTCCCGTGCCGCCGCACTTCGGGCACGTCTCGATCGGGGTGCCGGGCTCGGCGCCGTTGCCGTGGCAGTGCTCGCACACCACGACCGCCTCGTAGCTGACCTCGACGCTCGTGCCATGCGCGGCTTCGGCCAGATCGATCTGAGCGTTGACCGCTACGTCGCCGCCCTGGATCGCCCCACCGGGGCCACGGACTCCCCCGCCGAAGGCGCCGCCCCCGAACAGGTCGCCGAACCCGCCCGAACCGCCGAAGCCGCTCGAACCGCCGAAGAACGCGTCGAAGATGTCCGAGATCGACCCGAACCCCTCGAAGTTGGGGGCGTAACCGCCGCTGCGCAGCCCCTCGTGTCCATACCGGTCGTAGGTGGCGCGGCGCTCGGGATCGGACAGCACCTCGTAGGCCTCTGCCGCCTGCTTGAACTTCTCCTCGGCGTCAGGATCGTGGCTGTTGACGTCGGGGTGCAGCTCGCGGGCCAGCCGCCGGAAGGCCTTCTTGATCGAGGCGTCGTCGGCGTCGCGCGGGACGCCCAGCACGTCGTAGTAATCACGAGTCGCACTCATCGCTCGTCGTACACGTCAGCGATAAAACTGGACAGCTGGGTGGCCGCCTCTCGCACCGAGCGGATGGCCTGGCCGTAGTCCATCCGCAGCGGTCCGATCACCGAGACCGCGCCCAGGTTGCGCTGTGGCAACCCGTACCCGGCGGCGACCAGTGCGAGCGAGCGCATCGCCGGCGTGTTGTTCTCGGTCCCGATCCTCACCAGCACGTCGCGCTCGGACAGCGCCGCCCGGAGCACTCCGAGCAGCGTGACGCGGCGCTCGAGCATGTCCATGAGCGCGTTCAGGTCGGATACGTCGGCGATGCGATCGCCCCGCAGAAGGCGCGCGGTCCCCTCGACGTAGAGGCCGTCGGAGGCGGCCTCCTCGAGGTCTGTGAACACCGGCGCGAGGGCGTCGAGGAACTCGCGCTCGGAGCTCGCCAGCGACGGCTCGTGCAGCCGCTGGTGGAGCATGCGGGCGCCGAGGCCGAGGCCGACCAGCCGTTCGTTCAGATAGCTCGCGGCCCAGCCCGCCAGGCCGGAGTCGACCGGTCGCGGGAACGTGAACAGCCGCTTGGTGACGCCGCCGGTGGAGGTGATGACGACCACCATCAGCACCTGCGGTTGCAGCACCAGAACCTCGATGTGGCGGATCGTCGAGGTCTCGATCGGCGGCGCGGTCACTATCGCGAGCAAGTTGGTGACCTGCGACAGCGTCTCGGTGGTCACGTGCATCGCCTCGTCGAGCTCGCGGCGGACCAGCGACAGCGACAACCGCGGACCGCTCTCGTCGCGGGGTAGGAGGCGGTCGACGAAGTAGCGATACCCCGCCTCGGTGGGGATCCGGCCGGCCGACGTGTGGGGGTGCGCGAGCAGCCCGAGCTCCTCGAGGTTCGCGAGCTCGTGGCGGACGGTCGAGGGACCCCACCGCACCGCGGTGGAAAGCGACTTCGAGCCCACCGGCGTGCCCGCGTCCAGGTACTCCTCGACGAGCTTTCGCAGCACCAGTTCCTGACGTTCTGTCAGCACCAAAATGATTGTAGGAAGCCAGGTTCGGGCCCCGGCGCGGGTGCGCCGGAGTCGCACTACTGCGTCAAGACCTCGGCGACCCCGTTGCGAATGAGGCGTTGGCCGGCCTGCACGGCATTCGAGTCGACGATCGCCACCTCGCCGTTCACCTCGCGGACGGTCCCCGTGACCACGATCTCCTCCCCCATCCGCCCCATGCCGCGGAACTGGACGTTCAGCGCCTTGAGCCTCTCAGGTCCGCCGGCGGCCTCGGTGTGGGCCCGAGCAACCTGGGCCATCGTCCACAGGCCATGGAGGATGCGACCCGGTAGCCCCACCTGCGTGGCGAACTCCTCGTCGATGTGGATCGGGTTGAAGTCGCCGGAGGCGCCGGCGTAGCGGACGGTCACGAACGGGTCCGGCGTGATCTTCAGCTCGATCGCTTGACCCGGTTCGAACCCGCTCACGAGGCCGCCCTCACGATGTTCGTCCAGATCCCGGTGCACACAGTCGCCGAGTCCTGGTTCGTCGACGCGGTTTCGAACACGTAAAACCGCATCCCCCCGTGCTCCGAGATGTCCTTCACCGTGGTGCTCGTGGAGATCTCGTCGCCCGCGACCACAAGCGGCCCCCAGCGGAACTCCTGGCCGCCGTGGAGCATCCTCGGGAAATCGATCCCGACCTCGGGATCGAACAGCGCCGGCGTCACCGCCCGCCCGGCGTACACGACCGCGAACATCGGCGGCGCGACCACGTCCGCGTACCCCGCCGCGCGCGCCGCGTCGACGTCGAAGTACAGGGGGTTGGTCTCCGATACCGCGGCCGCGAATTCGCGGATCTTCTCGCGCCCCACGGCGTACGACACCGGAGGGTAGGACTTGCCGATCGCGTGCCTGCTGGCTGACACGCCGGCGGACGATACCCGCCGCGGCTCAGATGATCGCCGGCACCACGCCACCATCCACCGACCACGCGGCGCCGGCGACGTAGGAGGCGACATCCGAGCACAGGAACACGATCACCCCCGCGATCTCCTGTTCCGTTCCGAGCCGGCCGACCGGCACGCCGGCGGCCGTGGCCTCGAGCACCTCCTCGCGCGTCCGGCCTTCCATCTCCGCGGTCTGGTCGGCGAGCCCACCGGGCGCCAGCCACAGCTCGCTGCCCACCGGGCCGGGCGTGACGGCGTTGACCAGCACCCCGGTGCCGGCGTACTCGTCGGCAAACGCTCGCGACAGCGACAGCTCTGCCGCCTTGGTGACCGAGTACGCGACGTTGCGCTTGGACGGCCGCTTGCCCGATGAGGAGCACACGTTGACGATCCGCCCCCATCCCCGCTGCGCGAGCACCGGCGCGATCGCCCTCATGAGGCGCATCGGCGCCATCACGTGGAGCTCCCACTGCTGCTGCCAGTCGGCATCGGTCAGCTGCGCGAGCGGCGTCACCGAGCTGGTGCCGGCGTTGTTGACGAGCGCGTCGATCCGGTCGAAGCGCTCCAGGCACAGGTCTAGCAGGCGGTCGCCGGCGGCTGGGTCGGTCACGTCCAGGACCGCCGTCTCCGCCCGGATGCCGCGCTCACGGCACGCGCGGGCAACCTCCTCGAGCGACTCCTCGCTTCGCGCCACCAGGAGCACCGCGGCGCCCTCGCGCGCGAACGCGGCCGCAGCGGCCTTGCCGATCCCGCGTGAGGCTCCGGTGACCACGCACACGCGATCGCGCATACCGAGCTCCATCGGCGGGCATTGTCACATGGCGACGGTCAGCCCGGTTCTCCGGGGATCGCCGCGCCGACCGGGAGGCCGCGGCGCTGGTACTCCTCGTAGCGGGCCCGCCAATCGTCGCCCGGGCCGGTGGCCGCTGCGTCGTCGGCGCCGTCGAGGCGGCGCTGGAGCGCGTCGAGGCATGCGTGCCAGCCGGCGGCATCGCGTGCCGCCTTCTCGCGCATGTCGAGCTCCACCGCGAAGCGCAGCAGGCAGGCCGCGCCGTCCTCGATCGGCTCGAGCTCGAAGTGCAGATGATCTCCTCCCCAGGTGAAGGCAAAGCGCCGGGGCGGGTCGAGCTCGGTCACCTCGCCGAGCAACGTCGAGGCGCCATCGGGCAGCACTCCGTAGGGGAACACAAACGTCATCTGGCCGCCGAGGCGCAGGTCGACCTCGACCCGGCACGGAAACCAGTGCTCGAGCTCCGACGGCTTGGTGATGGCCTCCCATACCTTCTCGACGGGGTGGGCGATCCGGCGCTCGAACGACAGCGTGGGACGGTCCTCGATGGTCTCGTAGCGGCCGTACATGTTGCTACTCCTCTCCGGTCGATTTGCGGTCCAGGTGCCGTTCCAGGGCGTCCAGGCGCTCGTTCCACACGCGACGGTACGGGGAAAGCCAGTCGTCGATCTCGACGAGCCCGTTCGGCCGGAGGCTGTAGACGCGCTTCTGGGCCTCGGTGCGGGCACTCACCAGGCCCGCGCCGCGCAGCACGCGCAGGTGCTTGGAGGTGCCGGGCTGGGTCAGACCGGTGAGCTCGACGAGCTCTCCGACCGCGCGCGGGCGCTCGAGCAACAGCTCGAGGATGGTGCGCCGATGGGCGTCCGCGAGGGCGGTCCAGGTGGATGGCACGAGGATGTATATAACCAAGCGAGTATATACCTGTCAAGGCATATGTACCCCTGGCGGGCGGCACCGCAGGTGGCATGAGGCGGGGGCATTGCCCGGCGGGCGACGGGGATCGCAGTCCAGTCTCTTGTGAGCGGATCTGCGAGTCGGTAGCCTGATGTGGGTGGCACGACGAACGACGTTGAGGGCATCGGACGCGGACCGGGAAGCGGTCGCCGAACGCCTCCGCCACGCGTGTGCCGAGGGACGCCTGCTGGCGGAGGAGCTCGAAGAGCGTTTGGGCGGGGTGTTCTCCGCGCGGACCTATGGGGAGCTGGACGCGCTCGTCTCCGACCTCCCGGCGGGGCGCTCGACCGCAGGCTCGCCCTTGCCCCTGCGCGCGTGGGCACTGCCGGCGCTGGCGCTCGCGATCGCGCTCGCGGCGCTCATGGTGATCGTCGTGCTCGCGGTCGTGTTCTTCCTCACCGGGATCTTCGCGATCTGGGTGGTGTGGCTGGGAGTCGGCTGGTGGGCGTACGGTCGCCGGCGGCGCATCTACGCCGGGCGCTACGCGCGGTCGATCCCGCCGACGGCGAACTGGCGCGACGAGTCGCGCGGCACGTTCCCCCCACGGCTCTGGCTCTAAGCCGCTAGCTCTTTTCCCCCAGCTCGAGCACGGCCAGGAACGCCTCCTGGGGCACCTCGATGCGCCCGACCTGCTTGAGCCGCTGCTTGCCCCGCTTCTGGCTCTCCAGCAGCTTGCGCTTACGGGTGATGTCGCCGCCGTAGCACTTGGCGGTGACATCCTTGCGGTAGGCCTTGATCGTTTCCCGGGCGACGATCCGCGAGCCGATGGCGGCCTGGATCGGCACGTCGTACTGCTGGCGCGGGATCTTCTGGCGGAGCTTCTCGGTGAGCGTCCGGCCGGCGTCGTAGGCCTTGCTCCGGTGCACGATCATCGACAGCGCGTCGATCGGCTCGCCCGCGAGCAGGATGTCGAGCTTGACGAGGTCCGACTCGCGCATGCCGATCAGCTCGTAGTCGAGCGATGCGTACCCGCGGGTGCGGGATTTCAGCTGGTCGAAGAAGTCGAGCACGATCTCGGCCAGCGGCAGGTCGTAGCTGAGCTGCACGCGCTCGCTCGAGAGGAAGTGCATGCCCTGGTGCTCGCCGCGGCGCTCCTGGCAAAGCTCCATGATCGGCCCGATGAACTCCTTGGGGGTGAGGACCGAGGCGCGGATGTAGGGCTCGCGGACGCTCTCGATCTTGGCCGGATCTGGCATGTCGGTGGGACTGTGGACGGGGATCGTGCTGCCGTCCGTGAGCGTGACCTCGTACTCCACGCTCGGCATCGTCTGAAGCAGCTCGAGGTCGTACTCGCGCTCGAGCCGCTCGCGGACGATGTCCATATGCAGCAACCCGAGGAAGCCACAGCGAAACCCGAATCCGAGGGCATCCGAGGTTTCGGGCTCCCAGGACAGGGCCGCGTCGTTGAGCGAGAGCTTCTCGAGCGCGTCGCGAAGGTCGGGATAGTCGTCGGAATCGATCGGGAATAGGCCGCAGAAGACCATGGGCTTGACCTCGCGGTAGCCGGGCAGCGGATCCGTTGCCGGCCGCGCCTTTACCGTGAGGGTGTCGCCGACGCGCAACCGTGTCACGTCCTTGATTCCGGTGATCAGGTATCCAACTTCCCCGACGTGCAACGCCTGCGTCGAGGTCATCTGGGGAGTGAAGAAGCCGATGTCGTCGATGTCCGCCTGTGTGCCGGCCTGCATCGCGACTATCGCCTCTCCCCGAGTGAACGTCCCGTCGACCACCCGGATGTACGCGATGACGCCGCGATACTGGTCGAACTCTGAGTCAAAGATGAGCGCCCGCGGCGGCCGGTCCGGATCTCCCTCGGGCGGCGGCACTCGAGCAATCAGCTCGTCGAGGACATCGCCGACCCCCTGGCCGGTCTTGGCGCTGATCCTTCTCACCTCCTCGGCGGGCTCCCCGAGGAGCTCGGCGACCTCCTCGGCGACCCGGTCGGGCTCGGCGCCCGGCAAATCGACCTTGTTCAGGCACGGAATGAGCTCCAGTCCCGCGTCGATCGCGAGATACGTGTTGGCCAACGTTTGAGCCTCCACACCCTGTGAGGCGTCAACGACCAGCAGCGCGCCTTCGCACGCGGCCAGCGAGCGGGAGACCTCGTAGGTGAAGTCGACGTGGCCCGGGGTGTCGATCAGGTGCAGCTGATAGGTCTCACCGTCGCGCGGGGATTCGTAGAACACGCGAACCGCCTGCGCCTTGATCGTGATTCCGCGCTCGCGCTCGAGCTCCATCGAGTCGAGCAGTTGGGCGCGCATCGCACGGGGATCGACCGTGTGGGTCAGCTCGAGAATGCGGTCCGCGAGCGTCGACTTGCCGTGGTCGATGTGGGCGATGACCGAGAAGTTGCGAATGTGGGCGCGATCGGGCATGGCTAACGTCCTGTTCCCAAGGGTATTCGGCGGTTCGCCGCGGTTACGCGCGGGTGTTACGCGCGGGTGAGCCGGTCTCGGACGAGCGCCTGAATCTGACGGGCCTCCGGAACCCGCATACTCAGCACCAACCAGCCGTACAACGCCGAGGCGACCGCGATCGAGCCCCCGACGGAGATCAGCTGGGCGATCAGCGAGCGCCCCAGCAGGGCGTCGAGTCCATCCCACGCTCCCCACGCGACCGCCGCCATGATCCCGGACGCGACCACGATCCGAGCGGTGATCATGACCGTCTGCGCGCCTTCGAGCCGGCGGTTGAAACCGATGCGCAGACGGTAGAGCAGCTGCGCCGTCATCACGATGTTCGCCACCGCGGTGCCGATCACCAGCCCCGCGATCCCCAGCGGCTTGTAGAGCGCGACGCTGACGACGATGTCGACGACGATGTTGATCACCGCGTAGCGCGTCGGGATCCACGGCCGCTGGAGCGCGTAGAACGCGCGGGTGAGCAACAGGTTCAGACCGCCGAACGGGAGGCTGAAGGCAAACCAGAACAGTGCGATCGAGACCAGGTGCGTCGACTCGGCGTTGAACGCCCCGCGCTGGTAGACCAGCCGTGTGATCGGCGTGGTAAGGGCGATGAGCAGCGCGGTGGCGGGGATCAGCAGCAGGTTGATCTGGCGCGTCCCGTTGCCGAGCGTCCGCCGCATCTCAGCGGGCGCGCGCCGCGCGGCCTGGCGGCTGAGCGTCGGGAGAAGGACGGTCGCCACCGCCACGCTGAACATGCCCTGCGGCAGCATGTAGATACGGAAGGCCTGATCGATCGCGCGCGGTGCCGCGGTCGACACGAGCGCGCCGAATACGGTGTTGAGCAGGCTGTCGAGATTCGTGATCCCGAGCCCGATGGTCACCGGCAGCATCAGCACGAGCACGTGCTTGACCCGCGGGTCGCGCCAGTCGAGCTCGAACTTCAGGCGGAAGTCGATCCGCTGCAGGGCGCCGGCGACGAGCAGCATCTGGACCACAGTGGCAACCAACCAGGCGACCGCGTACGCGTAAATCGACTGGTGGAAGTGCGTGTGCAGCGCCACGAGCAGCGCCACGATCACGAGGTTCCATATCGCCGGGGCGAGCGCCGGCATGGTGAACTCGTCGTAGGACTGGAGGATCCCGACGAGCAGGCCGGTGAGGCCGAGCAGTACCACGATCGGAAACAGGATCTGCGCCAGGCCCGCGGTCAGTGCGTTGTCCGCGGAGGTGAACGTCGAGCCCGTGAACAGCGGCATGATCGTGCCGGCGAAGATGATCCCTAGCGCGCTCAACCCCCCCAGCGCGATCAGGATGATCCAGAACAGCGTCGAGGCGAGCTTGACCGCCTCGCGCTTGCGCCCCTGCTGGAGCAGGTCGGTGAACACCGGCACGAACGCCCCCGACAGCGCGGCCTGCGCGAACAGGCCCGACATCAGGTTCGGGATCTGGGAGGCGATCGAAAACGCCGACGCCGCGGCGGTGGTGCCGAAGTAACTGGCGGCCACGATTTCCCTCGCCAGCCCAGCGATTCGCGAGAGACCGGTCCCGACGGCGAAGATCGCGGCGCTCACCCCCAGCCGGCGTCGGGGGCGCGTGGGGCCCAGAGCCATAGTCTCGTTTGACACGGGGGCGCTATAGTACGGGCGCGCCGCGGCGGAACGTCCGCGGCTTACGTCTTCCCATGGCCAATATCCACTCCCAGAAGAAGCGGATCCAGCGCGCCGCGCGCGAACGACTGGAGAACCGCCGTTACACCTCGAAGATAAAGACCTACTTCCGCCGGCTCGAGCGCGCTGTCGCGGAGGGCGACCACGGTACGGCGGACAGCGAGCACCGCGTGCTCATGCAAACGATCGACAAGGCCGTCAAGCGCGGAGCGATACACCGCAACGCGGGCGCGCGCAAGAAGTCGCGCGCCGCCCGGTTGCGACGGGGCTCGCAAGAGGGTTAGCCGGCGCTCGGGAGAGGGTTGGTGACTCCGCGGTGACGGGGTGCTCGGTGGTGCCAGCCGTCTTGCGGCGGGCCGCGATCAGGTGCGCTCTCCCCGCCGATGCGGTATCAACTACCCGGTCATGCCAGAGGCAGTCGAGCCGACCCGCCCGCAGGCCAAGGACGTCGCGTTCGAGCTGGAGCGCTTCGAGCTCGATCCCAGCGGCCGGCTCGAGCTCAACGGTCGCTGGTTCGGAGTCCGGGGGCGGCGCTTCGTCCGCCCCACCCTGACGCTCGCCGGCGACGGCGAGCGATCGCGATCGCTCGCTGACCTCGAGCACAAGCCGTGGTCGCCTGGTGAAGGTGAACTGTGGACGGCCGCGTTCCCTTGGGAGTTCGAGGGGGCGGGGGTGCAGGACGTCGAGCTGGCGGTGGCTCCGGACATCGCAATCGCGCTGCCCCCGCCGCGGGGAATGCCGCCGGCGCACGGGGGCGGCCGAGGTGCCCGCGCTCGGCCGCGGCCAGGCGACGGTGAACAACGGGATGCCCCGCTGGACACCACGACCGCGGATTCGGATGAAGCGCCCCGGCGTCGCGAGCCGTCGGAGATCGCCCGTCTGCAACGCGACGTCCATCAGCTCACGGCGGAGGTGGCGAGTGCCCGTCGCGATCTCGCGCGGGTGGCCGCCGAGCGCGACGCGGCGCTGAGCGCGCACGAGCAGTTGCTCGCCGAGCGCGACGAGGCGGCCCTCGATCGCGACCGCGTCGCAGGCGAGCGTGCGGCAGCGGCGGCGGAGCGGGACGCGGCGTTGGCGGAGCGGGACGCGGCGTTGGCGGAGCGGGACGCCGCATGGACCGAGCGCGACGCGACCGCCGCCGCCATGGCGCGGTCGACCGCAGGACGCGACGCGGCCGCGAGCGATCGAGACCAGGCTCTGGCCGCGCGCGACGGCGCCGTCGCCCAGCGCGACGCCGCGATCGCGGCGCGCGACGCGGCGGTCACAGAGCGCGATGCGGCGGCCGCGGCGCGTGCGGCGGCGGCCGGGGAGCGCGACGCGGCATTGGCGGAACGGGACGCGGCGGCGGCGGAGCGCGACAAGGCGCTCGAGCTCGGCCGGCAGGCGTGGATCGAGCGAGACGCCGCGATAGCCAAGCGCGATCAGGCGTGGGCCGAGCGGGAGGCGCTTGCCAGCACCACTCAGCAGCTCCAGGCCGAGCGGGATGAGGCGATGTCGGCTCGGGGCGCGGCGCTCGTGATGCGTAATGCGACCCGCGCTTTGCCGACGTCCCGCAGCGGGGATTGGGTGCGGCGAGGACTGGCGGTCCTGCTGCTGGTGGCGGTCGTAGTGGGGCTCCTGATCGTGCTGCACGTGTTCTAGATCGGCAATCGCGTTGCGCGCCCGGGTGGGTTTTGCGCGCCCGGGTTGCTTTTAGGGGCCCGGGTGGGTTCACGCGGCGATCTCGCGGATCGCGCGCAATGCCTCGGTGTCCTCGCTCGCCACGCCAGAGCTGCCGCCCCGCGACGCGAGCTCGAGGTCCGCGATCCGCTCGATCCCCCGCCGGAGCTTCTCGGCGCCGGCCTCGCGGGCATCGGCGATCAGTCTGTCGGCAGCGCGCGAAGGCATCCGCAGCTTGCGTTTGATCTGGGCCTCGGACTGCCCGTCCTCGAGCGCCTGGGCGACCTCGTGCGCCAGACGGACGCGCTGGGCCATCCAGTAGAGCAGTCCCGAGACGCGCTCACCCTGAGCTCGCAAAGTCAGGTACATACGGGTCGCGGCTTGGGCGTCGCGGGCAACCAGCGCGTCGGCGAGTGACCAGGCCCGGCGTTCGGCGGATGGCGCGGTCAGCTCCTCGATCGTTGTCGCGTCAATCCTCTCCGGCCCGCTGCCGCTCCGGCCGGCGCCGGACCCAGCTCCGGTCGCAAGCGCGAGCTTTTCGAGCTCGCGCAGCAGCCGTTGCTGCCGATCGCCCACCAGCGCGATCAACGCGCGAGCGCCGTTCGCGTCGAGCTGGAGCCCGAGCTCACGGCCGCGAGCGATGACCCATTTCGGCAGCTCCCACGGTTTCACGCTCTGCTCGGCGTTGACGTCGCCGCCGGCCTTGCGGACCGCGTCCGCGAGCCGCTGCGGGACCTTCAGCCTCGAATCCTCGCGCCCGAAGAGCGCGAGCGTGGTGTCGGTCTCCGCCCTCCCGATCGCGGCGAGCGCAGCCTCGAGCGGTTCCAGGTCCTTCTCCTTCCACCGCTCCACGCCATCGACCACGATGAACCTGCGCCCGAGCGCGAACGTCATCGCGCTCAGTGCGTTCGCGACCGCGGCGGGCGTGGCGCTCTCGCCCTCGAACAGCTCGACCCCGCTGGCGCCGCTCTGCCCCTCGGCGAGCGCGCGCAGCCGGGCGCGGCGCTCCGCGATACGGCCGTGGTCGTCGCCGTGTATGAGGTACGCGGGCTTGAACGTGGCCATCGGGGTCAGGCTACGCTCGTGGGCCGACCGCTCGACGCTCGCGGGCCGACCGCTCGACGCTCGCGGGCCACCTCGAGGGCACGGTCGACCGCCTCCGCCGGCGACGCCGCCGGCTCGATCCCCTCGATGTCCCAGGTGTGGAGGCCGATGACGGGCACGCCCGTCTTCAACGCCAGTGCGATCTCGGACAGGGTCCCGTAGGCGCCGCCAACGGCGACGACCACGTCGGCGGCCCGGACCACGAGACCGTTGCGAAGCTCGCCGAGACCGGTGGGGATGGCGACCGACACCCACTCGTTCGCCGCCGCCCGGTCGCCCCCGGGGAGTATCCCCACGGTCAGGCCGCCGGCGGCCGCGGCGCCGCGGCAGGCCGCGGCCATCACGCCGCCCAGACCTCCGCACACCACGGTCACAGCGTGCTCGGCGAGCCCCCGGCCGACCGCCTCGGCTGCCGCGATCTGCTCCGCGCTGGCGTCGCCGGGGCCGACGACCGCGACGTAGGTGCCCAACGCCATCGTGCCGCTACCGGGCGACGACGTTGACCAGCTTGTCCGGCACGACGATCACCTTCGCGATCTCGTGGCCGTCGAGGTGGGTTCGCATTCCGCGCGCCTCGAGACACAGCCGCTCGAGCTCCTCCCGGGGAGCGCCGCTCGGCGCCCGCACCCGATCGCGCACCCTGCCGTTGACCTGGCAGACGAGCTCGAATGTCTCGGCGACGAGCATGTCCGGGTCGGCGTCCGGCCAGGACTCCTCCCAGACGCGGCGGCCCGTCAGCATCTCGTACACCTCGGCGCCCAGGTGCGGGGCGAACGGAAACAACAGCGACGCCGCCGCCGCCGTGGCGAAGCGCTGCGCCGCCCGATCGGCCCCCGGGTAGCGGTAGATGTCGTTCACCAGCTCCATGACGGCCGAGATCGCGGTGTTGAACGCGAAGCGACCCGTGAGGTCGCGGCTGACCTTGTCGATCGCCCAGTGCACCTTGCGCACGACGGTCAGGGCGTCGCCGCTGGGGCTCTCCGGTTGTTCGGCCGGCCCGGCGGCCCCCGCCTCGCCGGCCAGCTCGTGGCCGAGCCGCCAAAGCCTGCCCAGGAATCGGTGCACGCCCTCGAGCGAGGTCTCCGACCAGGCCGCATCCTGATCCGGAGGTCCGATGAACAGGATGTAGCAGCGCGCGGCGTCCGCGCCATAGCGGTCGACGATCGGCATCGGGCTGATCACGTTGCCGCGCGACTTCGACATCTTGTGACCGTCGGGGCCGAGAATCATGCCCTGGGTGAATAGGGCCTGGAACGGCTCCTGCACGTCGAGGTAGTGCATGTCCGCGAGCGCCTTGATGAAGAAGCGCGCGTACATGAGGTGCAGGATCGCGTGTTCGACGCCGCCGATGTACTGGTCGACCGGCATCCATGCGCCTAGCACCTGTCGGTCCCAGGCCGCCTCGTCGTTGCGCGCGTCGCAGTAGCGCAGGAAGTACCAGCTGGAATCGACGAACGTGTCCATGGTGTCGGTCTCGCGGCGGGCCGAGCCTCCGCACGCCGGGCACCTGACGTTCACCCAGTCCTCGGCGGCCGCGAGCGGGGAGCGGCCCCTGGGCTGGTAGTCGTCGACTTCGGGCAGCTCCACCGGCAGGTCGCGCTCCGGGACGGGGATCATCCCGCAGCGGCCGCAGTAGACGATCGGGATCGGGCAGCCCCAATAGCGCTGGCGGGAGACCAGCCAGTCGCGCAGGCGAAAGCTCACCGAGGGGTGTCCCTTGCCTTCCCGGTCGAGCCAGTCGACGATTGCCTGCTGCGCGTCGACGGCGCTCATGCCCGTGAATACATCGGAGTTGATCAACCGCTCGTTGGCGCTGTGGGCGACGAATGCCTGGCCCGCGGGAACCTCGCCCTCGGCCGGAGCGACGACCGGCCTGATCGGCAAGCCGAATGCGACCGCGAAGTCGTAGTCGCGCTGGTCGTGCGCGGGCACGGCCATGATCGCGCCCGTTCCGTACTCCATCAGCACGTAGTCGGAGACGTACATCGGGATCTGTTCGCCGGTGACCGGATTGGTGACGGTGCGCCCCAGCGGCGCTCCCGTCTTCGGCTTCTCCATGGCCTCGCGATCCGCGGCCGGCTCACTCAACGCACCGTTGACGTATTCGTGTACCGCCTGCTCATATTCCGTGCCGGCCGCCAGCCGGAACACATCCGGGTGCTCGGGCGCCATCACGAAGAACGTCGCTCCGAACAGGGTGTCGGGGCGGGTGGTGAACACCGGGTAGTCGATGCCCAGCTCCTCGCATCGGAACGTGACCTCGGCGCCGTCGCTGCGGCCGATCCAGTTGCGCTGCATCGTCTTAACGTGCTCGGGCCAGTCGATCGTGTCGAGGTCGTCCAGCAGACGGTCCGCGTAGTCGGTGATCCGTAAGAACCACTGCTCGAGCTGGCGCAGCTCGACCAGATGACCACACCGCTCGCAGCGGCCATCGATCACCTGTTCATTGGCGAGCACCGTCTGGTCGTTCGGGCACCAGTTGACTGCCGCCTCCTTTCGGTAGGCGAGGCCCCGCTCGAACAGCTTCAGGAAGATCCACTGCGTCCAGCGGTAGTACTCCGGCTGATGGGTAGCCAGCTCGCGAGACCAGTCGATCGAGATCCCCCACCGGCGGAAGGCGCGCTGGAACGCCGCGATCGATTCGTCCGTGGATGTCCGGGGATGGACCCCGGTCTGGATGGCGTAGTTCTCAGCCGGCAGCCCGAACGCGTCGTAGCCCATGGGATGAAGGACGCGCTGCCCTATCCGACGGTGGTAGTGGGCAATCGCGTCGCCGAGCGCGTAGTTCTTCAGATGACCGATGTGCGGCTCGCCGCTCGGGTACGGGAGCATCTCGACCACGTAGGACTTCTCTCGCTGGTCTCGGGGGCTTGCGCCCACCTCGTTGGAGACCTCCCACGTCCGTTCGCTAGCCCAGATCTCCTGCCATTTGGGCTCGATTCGGGTTGGGTCATACCGGCGCTCGGACATATTCATGAGGTTACTTGCGCGGCCCCTGCCCCGCCCGCCTAGCGGGCATGTATTAACCTAGCCGGTGACTCCGATATCGACGGGGCTGTAGCTCAGTTGGGCAGAGCGCCTCGCTGGCAGCGAGGAGGCCAGGGGTTCGAGTCCCCTCAGCTCCACCTGGTCGTCCCTCGGTGATCCCTCGGTGATCGAACCGACGGGTGCTCGGATCACCCCGACTTCTTCGCGGCCTCAAGCGCGGCCGGCGGGTCGATGGCCGGCTGGTTGCGGACGAGCTCGAGCGCCCGGTCGGCCAAGGCCGCCGCCTCCGCGCCGCCGACGGACTCGTCTCTTAGCGCGAGCGCCAGCAGCACCTGATGCAAGAGCTCCGGGCTCTGGAGGTCCGGAGGAGGTCCGGCCGGCGGGAGTGCGCCGGCGGTCACCACCAGCTGGGAGGCTCCCGGGCCCCCCCGCAAGAGGCGGCCGCCGGCGCGGTCGGGAATCGTGGCCGCGATCGCACCGGTCGCCGGGTTGACCAGGTTGATCCTGCTCCGCAGGCCGTGCCGGTCGAGCGCGAGCCGATATCCCGAGAGCCGCAGGTACCCGAGCTGCGCCGCCAACTGCGTGTACGCCGCAGCCTCACTTTCGTCGCGCAGCCGCGTCTGGTGCAGCGAGATCTGCGTGCCGGCATCCGGTAGCGCCGGGTCGGGATCTGGTGCGACCAGCAGGAAGGCTTGGGAGCCCAGCCGCCCCGCCCCCACACCTGCGACATCGGCCAGCAGCTGGTAGCCGCCGAGCCCCAGCGCGCCCACGATCCCCGGCGGCAGCGGGTTGGACGCGAGATGACCTGCGGGAATCATCGGATTCGCGCTCACGCGGCGAAGCGGCTCAGTTCTTGAGCAGGCCCCCGACGATCCCGCCGAGCAGATCACCGGCGCCTTCGCGCTGGGCGTTACCGCCGGCGCCCTCCTGGACGGGCGGGTGGAAGTAGGCGCTCTGCAGTCCGACCCGCCCGGGTCCGGTGAAGCGGTTGAACACCAGGTTCCCGGCGCCGGCGCCGAGCAGGCCCGTCTTGAACCCGTAGACCTCCTGGGCCATCTGTACGGAGTGGTCGCGGAACACCCACCCCCCGGGCTCGATGTCGATCGTCTCGCCCGCCTCGAGCTGCTTCTCGAACACGTTCCCGTAGCCGTGGACCCAGACCACGCCTTCGTGGTCGGCGGCGAAGAACTCGTCGACCCAGAAGCCGCCGCCGTAGAGCATGTTGGCAAAGCCCTTGATGCGGCTGTAGTCGTATTGAACGCCGCCCGTGGCCGCCAGGAACTGGTGCTCGCGGACCACGATCCCTTCTCCGGCCTGGAGATGGAGCGCGACGATGTGCCCGGGGGCGTCGCGGCTGAAGGCGATTTCGCCGGGCGACTGCGCCTCGAGCAGCAGCAGCGGCATGCCGCCGAAGGCGCGGCGCTTGAGTCCTTTCTTCAAGGGATGTAGGCCGATCTCGAGGCTCGGGTACTTCCACAGCAGCACGTGATGCTCGAAGTAGACCGGCACTTGGCCGTCGAGCGCCATGTGCAACACGGGAACGAGCTCGCCCTCGAGGCGGTAGTTGACCCCCGGCGCGCTGCCCTGCGGGATCTGAGTGGGAAGAATCTGTGGCGCGGTCGGCATGGGCCTCTCTCTCTGGTCGTCGCCCTTTCGGATAGAGATAATCGCATCATGGCGCTGACGTACATCACGGGCCACCGCAACCCGGACACCGACTCGATCGCCTCGGCCATCGGCTACACCGAGCTGAAACGGCGGCTGGACGCGCGCAACGACTACCTGGCTGTCCGCCTCGGCGAGTGCAACCCCCAGACGCGCTGGCTGCTCGAGCGCAGCGGCGCCCCAGAGCCCGAACTCCTCTCCCACGTGCTCCTGCGCGCTTCCGACGTGATGGAGCTGACGTTTCCCCTCACCAGACAGGACGAGCCGATCCGCGAGGCTGGTCTTGCCATGGCGCGGGCCGAGCTGGAGCTCGTGCCGGTGGTGGACGAGGACGGGGCCCTTGCCGGCGTTGTCACCGAACGGGCACTCGCTCGCCGCTTCATCCGCGAAACGCGCCACACTTCCACGCTCGAGGACGCACCCACTCGGATCAGCGCGATCGTGGAGGTCCTCGGCGGAGAGCTAGTGGCGGGGGAGGACCAGGTGCTGGCCGGCCGGGTCTGGGTTCACTCGATGGACCCTGCGAAGACTCCCAGTGGGGTCTCGGATGGCGACGCGGTCGTGATCGGCAACCGCGACGACGCGCAGCAGATCTCGATCGAGCTCGGCGCATCGTTGATCGTCCTGTCAAACGGCTCGCACCCGACCGAGAAGATTCTGAAGCTCGCCGCAGAGCGCGGCACCGCGATCGTCGTCTCGCCGCTCGACACGTACGTCTCGGGGCGGATGATCACGCTCGCGGCGCCATGCCTAGCGCTGATGGAAAAGGACCCGCCGACGGTCACCCCGGAGTACCTCGTCGACGACATCTCCGAGCACATCAAGGAGAGCCATTTCGGGGCCGCGGTCGTCGTGGACGGGCAGCGACATCCGGTCGGCCTGATCACCCGCTCTGACCTCGTCGCTCCCCCGCGCCGACGGGTCATCCTCGTAGACCACGCCGAGCAAGGACAGAGCGTGGCCGGAATTGAGCAGGCCGAGATCGTCGAGATCCTCGACCATCACCACATCGGCTCGATCGAGACCCGGCTTCCCGTCACCGCGACGTTCGATCCGGTCGGATCCACGGGGACGCTGGTCGTGGAGCGGTTTCGTCAGAACGGCATGGAACCGAGCCCGCCTACCGCCACGATGCTGCTCGGCGCGGTCCTCTCGGACACCGTCATCCTCAACTCCGCGACCACGACCGAACGCGACCACGCGGTCGTGGAGTACCTGGAGCGTGTGCTCGCGCTGGACGCACAAGCCCTGGGTCGCGAGATGTTCGAGGCCACTTCCGACGTGTCCGACGTGAGCGCGGACGAGATCGTCTCTCGTGATGCCAAGCTCTACCAGGTCCGCGGCGGACAGATGATCTGCATCGCCCAGATCGAGGTCGTGGGCACGGCGCTGCTCCACCGCAAGGACGAGCTTCTGGAGGCCATGCGCCGGGCCCGCGAGCGCCGCGAGCTGCACCTCTATGCGCTGATGATCACCGACGTCCTGTCGAAGGGCACGGAGTTGCTGATCGCGGGTGACACGGCATCCGTCGCGCGCGCCTTCGGAACGCCGGCACAGGACAGCCAGCTCGAGCTTCCCGGCGTGATGAGCCGCAAGAAGGAGGTTGCTCCGAAGCTGATGGCCGCGCTGTAGCCGCCTCGAAATGATTGAATGCGCGCCCCAGGTAATCCAGCGAAGGGAGGACTCAGGTGCGCACGCAAGGTTTGCTTGCGCTGGTAGTTGCTGCTGTCGCTAGCGGGATTCTGTGGCTGTGCGGAAGCGCGGCCGCTCAACCGTTGCACGTGCTCGGACCCCACGGCTTCGCGCAGCCGCCGACCACGGCGGAGTGCGAAGCAACCTCCGGGATCGCTTGCTATCAGCCATCCCAGTTCCAGCAGGCTTACGACATGAATCCGCTCTACAAGGCGGGCCTCACCGGCAAGGGCAAGACGATCGTGCTCGTCGACTCGTTCGGCTCGCCCACGATCCAGAGCGACCTGGCCACGTTCGACCAGGCATTCAATCTTCCCGCGCCCCCTTCGTTCAACGTCATCCAGCCGGCGGGACCGGTACCCGCCTACGATAAGAAAAACTACGACATGGGCGGGTGGGCGCTCGAGACCTCGCTCGACGTCGAGTACGCCCACACGATGGCGCCCGGGGCGAACATCCTGCTGGTCGAGACGCCGGTGGACGAGACCCTCGGCGTGCAGGGCTTCCCGCAGATGGTCGAGGCCGAGAACTACGTCATCAACCACGATCTCGGCGACGTCATCAGCCAGAGCTTCGGGGCGAGCGAGGAGACGTTCCCGAACCGTTTCGCGATCTACTCGCTCCGAAGCGCGTATTTCAATGCGCTGCTGCACCGGGTGACGGTGCTCGCATCCGCCGGCGACAGCGGACCGACGGATCAGTCGGCGGTGAACGGCCCCGACGACAATTGGTTCACGTTCCGGAATGTCGGCTGGCCATCCAGCGACCCGCTCGTGACCTCCGTCGGCGGCACGCAGCTGACGCTCGATGCCAACGGGAACCGTACGGCGCCCGACCGAGTCTGGAATGACACGGCACTGTTCGGCGAGCCGGCCGCTGGTGGCGGCGGCGTCTCCTCGGTGTTCGGCCGGCCGTTTTACCAGGTGGGCGTGAGGAGCGAAGTGGACCGCTCCCGCGGCGTCCCCGACGTCAGCATGAGCGCTGCGGTCAACGGTGCGGCGCTCGTGTTTATGAGCGTGGTGAACGACCCTCAGGGATTCAACGGGCCGGCGTTCTACCTCGTCGGAGGCACGAGCGAAGCCTCGCCGCTATTCGCCGGGGTCGTAGCGATCGCCGACCAGGCCCGCCATCGTGACCTCGGGTGGCTCAACCCTGTCCTGTACAGACTCGGCGACGACTCTCGCTCGCCGCTGACTGACATCACCGCGGGCAATAACTCGGTGTTCGGTACTCAGCAGCTACCCCCGATCGCCGGCCAGAAATTCTCGGTGCAAGGCTTCGACGCGGCACCGGGATATGACCTGGCCAGTGGACTCGGCACTGCGGACGGTGCGCGCCTTGTCAGCCAGCTCGCGGCGGGTTCTAGCGCACGCTAGCCGCACGCCATTGACTCGCCCCGGCCGCCGCCTTGTGGGCAGGCGGCCGGGGGCCGGCCGCGGCTAGGCTCATCGTCACGCCGGCCGCGCGGGCCGGGCTCGGTTCACAGAGGCGTTAGCTCAGCTCACCCTGGCCGCCGTCGCCGGCGCCTCGCCCCACAGCTGCTCGAGCCGGTAGTACTCGCGCGTCTCCGGCGTGAACACGTGAACCACGACATCGAGGTAGTCCATCAGGATCCAGCGCGCCTGAGCCAGCCCCTCCACTCGCTGGGGAAGCGTGCCGTGCTCGGACTTCATTCCGTGGTGGATGGCATCGTGAATTGCCTTGGTCTGGCGGTCCGTGCGCCCGCTGCAGATCACGAAATAGTCCGTATAGCCGATGATGCCGCGCAGGTCGAGTTGGAGGATGTCCAGGGCCTTGCGGTCAGCGGCGTACGCGGCCACGGCGGCCGCGATCTCTTCAGGGCTCATTGCTCTCCATTACCCCGGTACAGGTCGTGACGATCGATGTAGTCGGCTACGGCGTCGGGCGTGAAGTACTTGATCGGCTGCTCGGCCCGCACCCGCTCGCGAAGCATCGTCGAGGAGATGCCGATCTCCGGCATGCGGAAGAACCGGGCCCGCTCGCCACCATCCAGCGCTCGGAGGGCCGCATCGACGTCGTGGCGCGCGGTCCCGGGGCGTTTGGCAATCGACAGCGTCGCGACTGAAAGCACCCGCTCGGGATCTCGCCAGCGCGGCAGACCGGCGGCGATGTCGCTTCCGACGATCAGAAACAGGTCGCTATCGGGCGCTCGAGATTGCAGCTCGTCAAGCGTATCGACCGTGTACGACGTTCCGGCTCGCCGGACCTCCAGATCGGACACCTCGAATCGGGCCTCGTCGCCCTGGACGGCGAGCCGGCAGAGCTCGAGCCGGTGCTGGGCGCCGGGCTCCTCGTCCACCGGCTTGTGCGGGGGTATCCGCGCCGGCATCAGCGTCACGCGGTCGAGCTCGAGCTGGAGGTAGGCCTCCTGCGCGCACACCAGGTGACCGAGATGTGGCGGGTTGAACGTGCCGCCGAGAATGCCGATTCGCACAGCTGACTGGGCGATGGACGGCGGTCAGGAACGCACGTGGCCGGCGCCCTCGACCAGGTACTTGAATGTGCACAGCTCGCGGATGCCGATCGGTCCGCGAGCGTGGAGCTTCTGGGTCGAGTTGCCGATCTCCGCGCCCATGCCGAACTCGCCGCCGTCCGTGAACCGCGTTGAGGCATTCACGTACACACATGCCGCGTCCACTCCGAGCCGGAAGGCCCGGGCAGCCTCGGTGTCACGCGTGACGATGGCCTCCGAATGCCCGCTACCGTGCACATTCACATGCTCGACAGCCTCGGTCGTGGAGTCGACCACCCGCACGGCGAGCTCGAGCGCGAGATATTCGGTGTCCCAGTCCTCATCGGTGGCGGGATGGATGGTCATTTCGGGTGCGGCAGCGCGGGCGCGGGCGTCTCCGTGGAGCACGACGCCGGCGTCGCTGAGTGCCCGCAGCACGTCGGGCAGGAACGAGTCGGCGATGTCCGCATCGACGAGGAGCGTCTCGGCGGCGTTACACACCCCCGGCCGCTGCAGCTTGGCGTTGAGCACGATCGCCTGCGCGCTTTCGAGATCGGCGCTGCGCTCCACGTACACGTGACAGTTGCCAGACGCCGCATAGATGACGGGGACCGTCGCCACTCCCTTGAGCGCGGCCTTCAGCCCCTCTCCGCCGCGTGGGATGATCAGATCGACTACGCCGGTCTGCGTCGCGAGCTCCGCGAGCTCATCGCGGCCCCCGCCGGCGACGACCGAGATGGAGTGTTCCGGGAGCCCGGCGCCGGTGGCGGCCTCGGCGGCGATCGCGGCGAGGGCGGCGTTTGACTGTGCCGCCGTGCTGGAGCCACGCAGCACGATCGCGTTGCCGGACTTCAGGCACAGCGCCGAGGCGTCGATCGTGACGTTGGGTCGCGCCTCGTACACCACCGCGACCACGCCGAGCGGGACCCGCACCTTGCGAACGTCGAGGCCGTTTGGGAGGCGCCATCCCTCGATCACCTCGCCCACGGGATCTGGCAGCGCCGCGATCTTTCGGGCGCCGGCGGCGATCTCGGCGATGCGCCGTTCGTCGAGAGCTAGGCGGTCGAGCAGGGCGCTCGATAGGCCCGCTTCGCGCCCCGCCTCGAAGTCGCTCGTGTTGGCCTCGAGGATCTCCTCGCTGCGCTCGATCAGGGCATCCGCGATCGCGTTCAGCGCGGCGTCCTTGAGATCAGAGCGGAGGCTCGCGAGGGCTCGCGACGCGCGCTTAGCGGCCGCGCAGACGTCAGCTATCGAGGTCGCGGTGGTGGCCATGACACTCACAGCTTACGCAAGCACGAAGTAGTCGCGGTGGATCGCCTCCTCGCTCGCTCGGGGCAGCAGCTCGCGTACCGCGGCTGACTTCAGCCCACGCACCTGGCGCAGCTCCTGGGCCGAGTAGTTGCAGATTCCCTTGCCGACCGCGTCACCGTCGTAGGCGATCTCGACCGCGTCGCCGGCGTCGAACTCCCCGGCCACGTCCACGATCCCCACCGGCAACAAGCTTGTGCCGCCCTCTCGGAGGGCCTTGGCCGCGCCGGCGTCGACGAGGATCCGGCCGCGCACTGGCTTGGCGTACTTGAGCCACAACTTGAAACTCGAGTAGCGACCTTCGCGCGCAGCGAACCTCGTGCCGATCGGTCGTCCCGAGACGGCCGCCAGGATGGTGCCAGTCGTGAGTCCGCTGGCGATCACCGTGGGGATCCCCGCCGCGGTCGCCATCTCGGCCGCCACCACCTTGGAGCGCATCCCTCCCGAGCCGAGCGGCGAGGTGGCGTGACCGATGTGCATGGTGTCCAGCTCCTCGAAGTCACTGACATCGGAGACGAGGCTCGCGCCGGGATCCACCCGCGGATCGGCCGTGTAGACGCCCTCGGCATCGGTCAGCATCAGGAGCAGCTCCGCCCCCAGGAGGATCGCCACCTGTGCGGCGAGGAAATCGTTGTTGCCAAAAGAGATCTCGTCGGTGGCTGTCGTGTCGTTCTCGTTTATCACCGGAACGACGCGCCAATCGAGCAGCTTGCGCAGCGTCTGGCGAGCGTTCAGGTAATGCGTCCGCGCGCTGATGTCGAAGAACGTCAGCAGCACCTGGGCGGTCGGGACCCCGCGCTCGTGCAGCAGCCGGTCGTAGAACTGGTAGAGCTTGCCCTGCCCCACCGCGCTTGCTGCCTGCAGCTCGTCGACCGCTCGGGGCCGCAGCGGTATGGCCATCACACCCATCCCCCGGGCGATCGCTCCGCTCGTGACGACGACCAGCGGCTGGCCGGCGTGGTGGAGCTCCGCGACCTGGTCGCAGATACCAGCGAGCACGTCGGCGCGCACCTCGCCGCGCTCGTCGGCGACGATGCTGGATCCGAGCTTGACCACGATGCACGCCATGGTTGAGGAGATTAGGGCGCCGGGGCGCCGCGGCTCGGTCGCGGCGCCCCGGGCTCTCCGGGCGTTACGTCACGTGGTCAGCGCCTCGCGCACCACGGATTGGTAGGAACTCCCGCGCACGGGTTCGGCATCGTCGGGAGCTTGGGTAGCTGGTGCATGATCACCCGCGTCCGGCGCGGGTAATGATCGGTCGGCAGGCACAATGCCGTGTCCAGCTGGGAGTCGCAGTACACCTCGGAGACGAACTGTCCGCCGGTGTTCGCCGGCGCCGGGCTGCCGTCGCACTTCGGGTGCATCTGCTCCAGGCCGGCGGCCGCACCCGTCAGGCCGCCCCCGCCGAGCTCGGTGTTGCCGCTGTAGCAGTCCGTCGGGTGCCCGGCCTCGAGGTTCAACTGGTCGAAGTCGCCGTTCGACGGGTTGCCATACGACCCGTTGTGGCCGAACGCGTTGTCGATGATCGCGTTGCCCCAGTCGTCGTACAGGCAGCTGCCGGCACCGAGGATCGGGAAGTTCGGCGTTCCGCCGATGCAGGGTGGCCCCATGTCAGGGAAGGCCACGAGAATCACGCCCCACGCGTCGTTGCGCACGAACTTGTTGTGCATGATCGTGTCGTTGCGCCCACCGGAGACCGACATGCCCGTGCCCACCGGTCCGGCGGCGGCGGTGCCGGCGGCCGGGACGTTCGGGTTGTTGTTGTCGTGGACGTAGTTGTTCGTGAACACCCAGCACGACGGGGCTCCCTTGACCGGAGGCTTGACGCCGGCCGGGCAGGCGCCGTTCTGTGGCGGCGGGTTGTCGCCGTTCTGGCTGTTGGTGTCAAACCCGTCCTCGTTGTTGTCGAATTGGGAGCGTTTGATCAGTAGCCACCCGCCGGAGTTTGAGCCCGAGTACCCCAGCGCGTTGTACTCCGACCAGGCGTGGTCGATCGTCTGGTCGCACTGCTGCTGGCACGCGCCGATGTAGAGACCGGAATCGTTGAAGTTGCTCGTGTAGTCCTGCGACCAGGTCCCGCCGCTCCAGTTGCTCGAGAAGATTCCGTACGCAGCGGCGGTTGACTCGGTGTTGAAGTACGTGCTTGTCGCGGTGAGGTAGGAGCCGTTGTAACCCCAGCCGCCGATGTGGTAGCTGCCGTCACCGCCGTTCCACCAGATCTCGTTGCCGGCGTTTCCGGAGCCGCTCAGGAAGTTGCAGGCCGTGAGGTTCTGGATGGAGACGTCGTCCGCCTTCCAGACCAGGATCCCGTTGAGCCCGAGCGGGCCCTTGCCACCGATGGGTCCGAAGTTCTGATTTGAGGGTTTGTTGCTGCAGCGCGAGCCGGACTTGGTTCCATCGACGATCACCGTGTTGCGGTTCATCCCGCGGATTCGCAGGTTGCGCTTGGTGATCAGGATCCCTGCGGCCTCGTTGGAACGGCCCGGGACGCGACGGCTGGACGTGGTCTTGTAGTCGCCCGGAGCGACCAGGATCCAGTCGCCGGCCTTCGCGGCGTTGACCGCCGCCCCGATTGATTTGAACTGGCCGGGAATGCCGCGATATGTGCCGACCCGCAGGACGCGGGCGCTGGCGCTCGACGCCATCGCGATGGCACCGAGGATCGCGAGACCGACCACGACAGTACGACGCATTCCTCTCCCTCTCTTTGGCCCCGCGCAAACGGGGCGTGGTTACAGGCTTGCGCGTCATCCCGCTGTCCGGCCCTCCGGGGACAGGCGCGGCGGGGAAGATTAGTGATTTGGATCGAGCTCGAACGTCACGCCCCCGATCTCGATCTCGTCGCCAGGCTCGAATCCCTCAGCTTCGAGGGCGTGGATCACGCCGATCCCGCGCAACCGGCGTTCGAGGTATGCGAGCGCGTCCTCGTTCTCCAGGTCGTACCGGGCCATGAGGCGCTCGACGCCGCGGCCGGTGACGCGGAAGCTGTGATCGCCGATCCGCCGCACCACGTAGGCGCGCTCCGCGGCGGGCCGGAAGACGCGGTGCTCGGCTAGCTCCTCGGGAGGCGTTACGGCCGGCGCCGGCGTGTCGGTGTCGGCCGGCGCGGGGGTGCCGTCCGCCCGCCATGCGGCGGGCGGTGGCGCCCTGACCTGCCCCGACTCCCCTGGTTCCGGTGGGAGCGATGCGAGCCGGCGGACCATGTCGGCAGCGAGCTCGTCGAGCCCGATCCGGGCAACCGAGGAGGTGACGATGACGGAAATCTCGGGGCCGAGCCTGTCCATCCAATCCCTTCGGCGAGCAGCGCGCGTCTGCGGATCGACCAGGTCGGCCTTCGAGAGCGCGAGGATCCGCGGCAGCGCCGCGAGCCGTGGATCGTGCAACTCGAGCTCGTGCTCGACCGTGGCGAAGTTGGCGACGGGATCAGATCCGTCGAGTGGACTGATGTCGAGGACGTGGACGAGCAGCCGCGTTCTTTCGATGTGTGCCAGGAAATCGTGGCCGAGGCCGGCGCCGGAGCTGGCTCCCTCGATCAGACCCGGGATGTCAGCAATCACCAGCTGCCGGTCGTCCATGTCGAGCGTCCCGAGCGCCGGCTCGAGCGTGGTGAACGGATAGTCGGCGACCTTGGGATGGGCGCGGGTCAGCCGCGAGAGCAGCGACGACTTCCCCGCGTTCGGCAGGCCCACCAGCCCCACGTCCGCGATCAACCTCAGGCGCAGCGACACCCAGGTTTCCTCGCCGGCAAGACCAAGCTCGGCGAAGCGCGGGGTTTGGTGGGTGGGGCCGGCAAAGCGCTTGTTGCCCCGCCCGCCCGGACCCCCGCGCGCGATCACGGCGCGCTGCCCGGGGCGTACGAGATCATGACGCGTGCCGTCTGACTCGATCAGCACCTCGGTTCCGGGCGGCACCGGGATCTCGAGCGTCTCGCCGTCTTTGCCGTGGCGCAGAGCTCCCTGCCCGTGGCCCCCGCGGCGAGCCTTGAAATGCGACCTGCGCCTGAATTCCTCGAGGTCGCGCAGCGAGTCGTTGCATACGAGCGCCACGTCGCCACCGCGGCCGCCATCGCCGCCGTCGGGACCGCCCTTGGGCACGTGCGCCTCGCGGCGGAAGCTGAGACAACCGTTTCCGCCGGCGCCGGCCTCGACGTGAATACGGGCATGGTCCTGCATTGGGATCATCCTGCCATGTCAGACCCGGTGTTCCTGATCACCGGTGCCTCGAGCGGCATCGGTGCTGCCACGGCCCGCCAGGCTGCTCAAAACGGCTACCGGCTGGTGCTCGCCGCCCGTTCGGTGGACCGCCTCTCAGACCTGGCCGACGAGCTCGGCGGCGACGAGCGGGCGCTGGCGATGGAGTGCGACGTTACGGAATGGGATCAGCAGCGCGCTCTGGCGGAGGCTGCGGTAGAGCGCTTCGGTCGCCTGGACGTCGCCTTTGCCAATGCCGGCTTCGGCGCGGCGCGCGGTTTCCTGAACGAGTCGCCCGAACACTGGCGGGCGATGGTGCTCACAAACGTCTACGGGGTAGCGCTGACAATCCGGGCCACGATGGCCGCCCTCAAGGCATCCCGCGGCCACCTGCTGCTGACCGGCTCGGTGGCGGGCCGGCGCGCGCTGCCGGGCTCTCTGTACTCCGCCACGAAATGGGCGGTGACTGCGATGGGCGAATCGGTACGCCAGGAGCTGAATGACACCGGGGTGCGCGTGACGGTGATCGAGCCCGGGATGGTCGACACGCCGTTCTTCGACAATCCCATCTCCCCGGACGCGCTCAAGCCCGACGACGTGGCCCGCGCGGTCATGTTCGCGGTATCGCAGCCGGCGCACGTAGACGTAAACGAGATCCTGGTCAGGCCGACCTCTCAGTCGAACTAGATCGTTTCCGGCGTCGAGCCGCCGGCGCTCCATCACTTGCACGCGGCGCCCACATCATGGCGGCCTTGAGCCGCCGGCGCCGCCCTCGCGCCAGTCCCGCTCGGCTCATGGTTGCAGCTCCCCGAGCCGGGCGAGCACGTCGGCGACCACCGCCGTCGGCTCCTCGTCGATCTGCCGCTCGCTGTCGCGGACCACGGAGAATCCGGCGCTACGAAGATCGAGCTCCTTGCGACGGTCGCGGTCGATCTGGGCGCGAGTGTGATGGTTGCCATACCCGTCAAGCTCCACAACCAGGCGCTGGCGGCGCCAGAAAGCGTCGACCTTCCAGCCCGCCACCGTGACGTTGACCTCCGGGAGGGGGATGCCCGCCGACTCGCACAGCAGCAGGAATCTGACCTCGAGCGGGCCGCGGGCTCGCGCGAGCCGCGGCTGGTGGCGCTCGAGCGCCTCGCCCGCGGCACCTCGAGAGCACCCGTCACCAGCGCTTCCCGCCCGACCGCCACCGGCTCACGCGGTCGTCGCTTAGCCCGCCATCCAGCAGCTGCCCGTAGCTAATGACACCCCATTGCCTCCCAGCGACCCCCGCGGCGAGAACTGACGCCTTCTTCCGGCGTATACGGCGGGAAGAAGGCGACGCCTCGGCCATCGGCCAAGGTTTCCGGCAATCTTGTTACGGACCAAGACGCGGAACGCAACAAAACAGCGCAGGCGAGCGGACCGTTCGCCCGCGCCACCCAGGCAATCCGACGGCGTGCGCGCCGGCGGGCCGGTGCTACTCGGTGTCTTCGGGCACGACCGAGACCACGCGCCCCCGCCGGCCGCGCGTGAACTCAACCGTCCCCGCTGACCGCGCGTAGATCGTGTCGTCCTTGCCGATGCCGGCGCCGTCCCCGGGCTTGAACCGCGTGCCCCGCTGGCGGACGATGATCTCGCCGCCGGTGACGGCCTGGCCGGCGAATACCTTCACCCCGAGCCGCTTGGCGTTTGAGTCCCGACCGTTCCGCGACGAGCCAAGGCCTTTCTTATGCGCCATCGTTGTCCTCCGGTGTTGCGGGTTCGGGGGCGGCATCCCCGGCGGTCGGGGCCTGGGAGGTGGCGCCGGCAGCGCCGGCAGCGCGGGCGTCCGCGCCGACGTCCCCGGGAGCCGGAGCCTCGGTAGGTGCCCCAGGCGCCGGAGCCTCGGTAGGTGCCCTAGGCGCCGGAGCCTCGGTGGCGGCGCCGGCGTTCGGGGCCCCGGCCTCGCGCTCAGCCTTCGCAGGACTCCGCGCCCTCCCGCCGCCGGCCGGCGCGTCGGCCTTTGGAGCGCTCTTCGCCCTCGCCCGCCGCGCGCCCACGGTGATACCCGTCACCTCGATCCGCGTCAGCTCCTGCCGGTGTCCCGTCCGGCGCTTGTAGCCCCGCTTGGGCTTGAACTTCACGATCCGTAGCTTCGGCCCCCGCTCGTGGCCGACCACGCGCGCCTGCACCGAAACCCTCGCCAGGTCGTCGCCGTCGACCACCCTCGACCCGTCGACGACCAGCAGGGGTTCTAGAGACACGCTGCCGCCGTCGTCTGCGGGCAGCCGCTCGACCAGCAGGGACTGGCCCTCCTGCACTCGGTACTGCTTCCCACCTGTCTTGATGATTGCGTACATATCTACTCGGACGAGGAGGCGCTGGAGGCCGACTTGGCCCGAGCGCTCGAACGGCGTCGCCCGCCTCTGCGGCCGCGACGCCGGGAGTTCGATTCTAGGGCATCGCCGGAATCGCCCGCAGGCGCCCCGGACTCCCCAGAGTCCCCAGAATCCCCGGAATCCGACGAATCCGTGGCAACGTCGAGCAGAGACGCGATTGCCGAGGTGCGGCCGGCGTCTTCGATCCGCACCAGGTGCTTCTCGCCGACGAAGGGCCCGCCGCCGGTGATCGAGATCAGGTAACCGTCGACCTTCGCGACCGCGTCACCGGGGCTGTACATGTGCGGCTCGACGATCTCGACGTGCACCTCCTCGCCCTCGCGAAACGGCACGGCGCGCTCGAGAACATCCTTCCGGGCTCCTTCCAGAACCACGGAGAAGTGATCGAGCGGCAGTCCCTCAGAGCCTTCGAAGTGAAACCACTTGCCGGTCGCCTCCTCGATCGTGCGCAGCGCTCGACCGTCGTCCCGGGTGAACTCGGCGCTTACGCGCGGGTTCATCTGGATCAGCAGCGCCTCGGCCTTAGTCTCCCGCGCCAAGTCGCGCAGCCGCCGCCCGAACTCGATCGCGATCGTCTCCTCCGACTTGATCACGCCTTCGCCCCCGCACGTCGGGCACGGTCTGGTCATGATCTCCCGCACGCCGTCGGTCACGTTCTGTCGTGTCATCTCGACCAGCCCCAGTGGCGAGATTTCGACCACGAACGTCTTCGTGCGGTCCTCGTCCAAGGCCTTGCGCAGCGTCTTCAACACCGCGTCGCGATTGCGCGCCCGCGCCATGTCGATGAAGTCGATGACGATGATCCCGCCGATATCGCGCAGCCGCAGCTGGCGCACGACCTCTTCGGCGGCCTCGAGATTGGTCTTCGTGATGGTGTCCTCGAGCCGGGCTCCCCGGCCGCGCCCGATGAACGAACCCGAGTTGACGTCGATCACGGTCAGCGCCTCGGCGTAGTCGATCATCAGGTAACCGCCGCTCGGGAGGTCCACCCGCCGCGACAAGGTGGAGTCGAGAACCTCCCCCACTCCGAATGCCTCGAACAGCGGCCGGTCCTCCTCCCACAGCTCCACTTGGTCGACGAGCTCTGGCGCGGTGCGCGTGAAGAACGAGACGAGCCGGTGGTGCTGCTTGGGGTCATCGACGATCGCCCGCTCGAATACCGAGGAGTAGATGTCTCTCACCACCCGGACGGAAAGGTCTGCCTCCTGGAAGACCAGGGCCGGCGCCGAGGTCTCGGCGACGCGCCGCTCGAGCACCTCACCGAGCTTGAACAGGTACACGAGCTCGCGCTCGAGGTCGGCTCGAGTGGCGCCCTCGGCCGCAGTGCGGATAATCGCGCCGGCGCCCTTGAGATCCAGCTTGGCCGCCTCCTTGCGGAGCCGGTCGCGTTCCTTGTCGTCGAGCCGGCGCGAGACGCCAATTCCCTCCCCGTAGGGCGCGTAGACCATGTAACGCCCCGCGATCGTGAGATCCATCGTCAGCCTGGCCCCCTTGGTCTTCAGCGGATCCTTGACCACCTGGACGACGATCTCCTGGCCGGCCTTGAGCATGTCGGTAATTTGCCGGCTGTCGCGCCCGCTGCCCCGGCCGCGGCGGGGTGCCTCGACGCCGGGCAGCACGATCTCGTCGACGTGCAGGAAGCCGTTCTTCTCCAGGCCTATGTCGACGAATGCGGCTTCGAGTCCGCCTAGGACGTTGTCGACCCGCCCCTTGTAGATGTTGCCCACGATCGAGCGGGCGCCACGACGCTCGAGGTAGAGCTCGGCGACGTAATAGCCGGCGCCTGGATTGGCGCTCTTACGCCGACGACGAGTGGAGCCGGAACTCGCGGGCGAACCCGACTTGCGGGGAGCGACGCTTCCGGTCGCCTCCAACAGCGCGACCCGGGTCTCGCCCCGGTCCACGCTGACCAGTACTAGCTTCTTCAATTGTCATTCATTCCTTTTTGTAATTTGCCGCACCCCGCGGGGGCGCGTGAAACCTTGTTTGCCGCACCCCAGCGGGGCGCGTGAAAGCTTTGTTCGCCGCGCCCCAGCCGGAGCGCCTCAAACCATTATGTGCCGCGCCCCAGCCGGAGCGCCTCAAACCATTATGTGCCGCGCCCCAGCCGGAGCGCCTCAAACCATTATGTGCCGCGACCCGGCCGGGCCCCTGAAATCCTGTTCCGGCCGTGCCTCCGGTGGGCCCCCTGAGACCTCTGCGCTGGCCGCGCTCGCAGACATTCAGCGGCCTCACGAAACCAACGCCCGACTCTTGGCGGCAGCCGTCATCCGGGCCTGGATGTGGATCGACTGCAGGAGCCCTACCGCGATGAACGTCACGAGCACCGAGGAGCCGCCGTAGCTCAGCAGGGGCAGGGGAACCCCCGTGATCGGCATGATCCCGATCGTCATCCCCACGTTGACGAACACCTGGAACATGAGCATGGCAAGGATCCCCCCGGCGATCAGGGTGCCGAAGAGGTTCTTTGACATGGTCAGGATGCGTAACGCGCGCCAGATAAGTAATGCATACAGCGATAGCACGATCGCGGCGCCAACGAACCCGTAGGTCTCGCCCACGACCGCGAAGATGAAGTCGGTCTGGTTCTCGGGCAGGAAGTGCAGGTTCGTCTGGCTCGCGTTGGCGACCCCCCGGCCACTCTTCTGGCCCGAGCCGATCGCGATCAACGATTCGGTGATGTTGTACGTCTGGTTGCGGGGGTCGTGCGAGGGGTTCAGGAAGCCGGTCAGGCGCTGCACCTGGTAGGGCTTGAGCAGGTGGTACCCGGCCGCGGGAGCGCCCACCAACACGATGGCGATCGAGGCCGCGAACGCCGCGACCAGCGCCGTCAGCTGCTTCCACGAGGTCCCGGCGAAATACAGGATCGTGAACCCGATCGCCACGTACACGAGGCCCGTCCCGAGGTCGGGCTGCGGCATCACGATCATCGCCGGCACGAGCGCGAGCAGCATGATCCGGGCCGTGGTTCGTCGTTCGTGCAACCGGCGCGAGCGTTCGACGAGGAACGCCGCCAGCGAGACGATCAGCAGCACCTTGCCGAACTCCGAGGACTGGAACTGCAGGAACGGCAATGGGATCCAGCGGTGTGCGCCGCGGATCCTCGGCGCCCCGAACACCACGATGTTGAGCGCGATGACCAGGCCGTACATCACGTACCGGTACTGGCGCAGCCGCGAATAGTCGATGGCCGACAGCACGATAGCCACCACCAGGCCCACGCCGGCATAGATCGCCTGACGATCGACGTAGTACAGGGGGTGCCCTGGATCCGTCATCCGGGTGGCGCCCTTGAGCGTGATCAGCGAGCAGGCCACCAGGCCGAGCGCCGCGAGCAGCAGCAGGAAATCGAACCGCAGCACCACGGGAACGCTCGGCTCGGGGACCGGCTCCTGGGCGGCGGGCTGGATGGGGGTCGAAACGCTCACAGGGTCTTGGACGAGCCGGGGACGTACTTGCCGCGATTGCCGAAGAACCACTGCGACAGGATCTGCCGAGCCGCCGGCGCCGCCGCCTGAGCGCCGAAGCCACCTTGCTCGACGGTCACCGCGACGAGGATCGGCTTGCTCGTCGCCCAGTCGGGGACGAAGCACACGTACCAGGACTGGTCGGCCTGATTCAGATGCTGCGCTGTTCCGGTCTTGCCGTAGACCATCTCCGGGAAGTCAGAGAACACGTCCGCCGAGGTCCCTCCGGGGGCAGACGCCGCCTCGCGCAGGCCCAGGCGAATCGCGGCCAGGTTCTGCGGGTCGATATGGAGGACGCGCGCCGGCGCCGGGTCGATGCGCTGCAGGACGGTGCCGTCGGCCTCGTCGACCTCGAGCCCGACGTGCGGCCGCACCACCTTGCCGCCGTTGGCCACCGCAGAGTACGCCGTGGCCAGCTGCAACGGGGTGGCCTCGAGATCGCCCTGGCCGACGGCGAGGTTCTCGTTGTCGCCGACCGACCATGGACGCCCGTCCGCGATCCCGCACGAGGGGACGTGGTGCTTGTGCTCGCATTCGAGCTCGAGTTTGTCCCGGTTCGCGCGCCACGCCGGCGAGGGCAGGATTCCGGCGTTCTCGCCGCCCAGGTCGACTCCCGTGGGCCTGCCGATTCCGTACAAGTGCGCCCACTGCTGGAGTGGGCCACCCTGCGACGCGTCGGAGTTCGTCAGGCGCCCCAGGTTGTAGAAGAAGTCGTCCGAGGAGTAGCGGATCGCCTCGCTCAGGGTGAGCACGCCGTCCGCGGCGCCGCCGGCGTTGTGGCGGATGTCGCCTGGGCCGTTGTTGTAAGTCCCGGTATCGTCGTAGACGTCGCCGAGGCTCCAGTCGCCGCTCTGCAGCGCGGCCGTCGCGGTAATCGCCTTGAACGTCGAGCCGGTGGGATACGCGCTCTGGATCGCGCGGTTGAACAGCGGAAACCCGCTAGCCGGGTTGTTGAGCTGCTTGTACGTCGACTCCGAGACGGCCTTGGCGAAGATGTTCGGGTCGAACGTGGGCAGCGATCCCATCGCGTAGAGCTCGCCGTTGTCGGGGTTCATCGCCACAAACGCGCCGGCCGTCGAGGGCGGGTTTGCGTCGATGGCCTGCTGCAACGCGTCCTGCCCGGCTCGCTGGAGTGGCACGTCGAGCGACAGCTTGAGCGTGTGGCCGGCGACGGGCTTGATCTCTGAGAGGTCACCCTGGAAGCCCCCGAGCGCATCAACCTGTACCCGGGCCGCGCCGTCCTGGCCGCGCAGGTACCTGTCGTAATACCACTCGAGTCCGGACTGGCCGACGGTCGCGTTCTCGGAGACGCCGCGGTAGCGCGCCTCGTGAACCTCCGGCGCGGTGATCCGGCCCACCGTGCCGAACAACTGCGCGGCGAGCGTGCTGAGCGGGTAATCGCGTAGCCAGACCTGGTCCACGGTCACGCCGGGGAAACGGTCCTGGCGCTCCTGGATGAAGTACTGGACGTACTTGGAGACGTCGGTCTTGACGGTGACGTCCTGGTAGGGGAGCTGCGCGTAACCCTGCGCGACCGCACATCCGATCGGGGACAGGTGCACAACGCCGACTCCGTCGACCGGACACCGGCCGGGGTTGGTCGGCATGCCGAGCACCCCCGCGAGGTGGTCGTACAACGCGGCGTCAGCGCGCGGCGGGTGGGCCAACAGCGAGGTCTGCATCGGAACGGGCAGGTCGGGAGGAGAGATCTGCACCGCGATCGCCGGGCGCGAGTCCACAAGGAGGTTCCCGCTTCGGTCAACGATGTTTCCTCGCCGCGCCGGGATGTCGATGCTCCGCACATAGTTCACGCTCGCGGCCTTGAGGTACTGATCGCCGGAGAGCACCTGCAGGAACCACAGGCGGAAGAACAGGATCGAGAACAAGGCAAGCGCGAAGCTCCCGAACAGGGCGATCCGCAGTGCGAGCCGCGGGGTCATCGTGGGAACGCGCTCCTCCGGAAGCCGGGGCATCAGTCGGCGGACCGGGAGTCGGGGAGCTTGATCATCGCGTCCGCACCCAGCGCGAGCCGGGCGGTCGGAAGGGGCCGGCGTTCTTCGAGGAGTTGGGTCATCGCGGCGAAGAGCGGGGGATCGGCCCCAGTCGTTGTGAGGGGCTCTGGAGCGGGCTGAGCCCGCCGGTGGTGTACGCACGCCGGCGCCGCCGACGAGGATCCTCCGGCAGCACCGGGTGCAGGACACGGCGCACGAGCGCGTACACGGGCAGCGCGATCAGGCTGTTGACGAGCACCGTGATGATGATTTGCTGGAGCAGCAGAACGCTGACCGGGCTGTCGACGCCGAGCAGGAACTGGATCACCGCCATTCCGAGCCCGGCGAACGCGGTGGCGGCCGCGCCGAGAGCAAGCGGCACGAGCGCGTGAGCGGGATCGCGGAGCTCCCGCAGCCGGCCCGACCAATAGCCGATCGCGATGAACAGCAGCGACGTCACCCCCAATGTCTGCACCAGGACCAGGTCGACGAGCAGACCGGTGCCGAAGCCCATGCCCGCGCCCGCGACCGACCCGGCGAGGAGGCCCACGGACATAACCACCAGGGAGGTGAGGTCGGCGCTGACGCCGAAGATCGAGATCTGCGAGACCGCGACCTCCTGGATGACCACGGTCGCGAATGCCAGCACGAGAAGCCTAACCGTCAAGTGCAGGTAGCGGTTCACGGCACCTGCGCCCGTGCCGTGCCCGGATGGGGTGTGGTCAGGATCTGCACCGAGTCGACGTGACGCAGGTCGACCGTCGGATCAACCTGGACCTGGCCGTTGTTGGCCAGATCGTTGGTATCGGCGTTCGAGACCGTTCCGATCGGGATGCCCGACGGATATAGGCCCTCGAGAGGTCCGTACTTGAATCCGGCCGTCACGACCAGCTGCCCGACCGACTCGTGAAACGGTGGGGTCTGGGGCAGGTATTGGAGCAGCAGCTGGTTGGGATTGCCCACCGCCGGCACGAGCACGCCGGTGTCGCCGCTGGAATCCTGGACCTCCGCCGCGACCGCCATCGAGTGGTCGGTGATCAGGGTGACGATCGACGCGTTCGAGGTGACGGTCGTGATCCTCCCGACCAGTCCGCCGTCGCCGATGACGGGGTCGTCGTAGTGGACTCCGTCAGCCGTTCCCTTGTCCACCTCGATGGTCGCGTACCAGAGCGTGGGGTCGCGAGCGATCACGTGGGCGCCGACCGGATGGTAGGCGTCGATCCCGTTCGAGTTGTCGAGCCCCACCTCCCGGGCCAGCTGCGAATAGCCGATAGCCTTCTGCTGGGCCTGGCCGAGCCGCTGGGTCAGGTCGGCCACCTGCTTCTTGAGCTGGTCGACCTGCGACTTCGCGCGGAACGTGTCCGAGAACCAGCCGGCGACGTCGCGTACCGGCGCGAGCGCCTTGCTCGCGCCGTCCTGGACCGGGGAGAGCACTTGGACGATCCCGCGCTGCACGCTGTGCAACGGACTGCTCGCCGATTCGCCGAAGTAAGCCGTCAGCAGGATCAGAGAAACGGCGACGAGAGCCGCAAGGACTGCTCGTCGCCGTCGAACTTGCTTGTCATGCACGAGATGCGTGCCTCCAAGGTCTTGCTCGGCGCCACTCCGGCCCGGTCTCTCAACCTATTACCGGCGATGGCGGTTACGTGAATTCTTGCTCGAACGGTGGATCGCCTCGAACTCCTCCAACGATCTCCCCGAGCCCACCGCAACACACGTCAGCGGCGACTCGGCCAGGTGCGCCGGCATCTGCGTCTCGTGACGCAGACGCTCCTCCAACCCCTGCAGCAGGGACCCCCCTCCGGCCAGCATGATGCCACGGTCCATGATGTCCGACGCCAGCTCCGGTGGCGTGCGGTCCAGCGTCTCCTTGACCGCATCGATGATCTGGGAGACCGGCTCCTCGAGCGCGGCGCGGATCTCCTCGCTGGTTAGAACCACGGTCTTGGGCAGCCCGGAGACCATGTCCCGTCCGCGAATCTCCGCCTGGACCTCGTCGCCCATCGGGAACGCCGAGCCGATCTCGAGCTTCACCTCCTCGGCCGTCTGCTGACCGATCAGCAGCTTGTACTCGCGCTTGACGTAGTTGGTGATCGCCTCGTCGAGCTCGTCGCCGCCGACGCGGATCGACTGCGAGACGACGATTCCGCCCAGCGAGATGACCGCGACCTCGCTGGTCCCGCCGCCCACATCCACGACCATCGAGCCGGTGGGCTCACCGACCGGGAGGCCGGCGCCGATCGCGGCCGCCATCGGCTCCTCGATCAGGTACGCCTGACGGGCGCCGGCGCTCAAGCACGCCTCTTCAACCGCCCGCTTCTCGACACCGGTGACCCCCGAAGGCACGCACACGACAACGCGTGGATGCGCCCAGCGGTTCTGGTGGACCTTCTGGATGAAGTGCCGGAGCATCTCCTCGGTGACCTCGAAGTCCGCGATCACCCCGTCCTTCAGCGGCCTGATCGCCTGGATCGTGCCCGGGGTGCGGCCCAGCATCCGCTTGGCCTCGATGCCGACCGCGTGCACCTCGCCCGTGCGCGAATCGACCGCGACCACGCTCGGCTCGGACAGCACGATCCCGCGCCCCCGCACGTACACCAGCGTGTTCGCGGTCCCGAGGTCGACCGCCATGTCGCGGCCGCCGAAGCCGGTCAGGTACGAGAAGAAGCCCAAAGGTCAGCGAGGGAGGTAAGGGTGAGCAACGGACGGGGCGACAAGTTGTGCAGGCCACGCCCAGGCGCCAACGCCGTCCGCGGGTGCAGTGTACTCGAACGGGTGTCGGCCCGAAGTCCCCGCCCACCCCATTTGCAGGGCTATCAGCTACTGGAAAAGGAGTCCGGGCGCGAGGGTTAACAGGGTCGCAACAGGAAGCCCCACAACATTGAAGAAATCGCCCTCGATGCCAGCGACGAGTGCCGCGCCGCGACCCTGAATCGCGTAGCCCCCGGCGCGCTCGTGCCACTCGCCACACGCGAGATACCAGTCGATCTGAGCGTCCTCGAGCGCTCGGAACTCAACGAGTGTCGTCGCGGCTGCGGTGCGAGATCGCCCATCCTCGATCAGGCAGACCCCGCTGACGACCGCGTGCGTGCGGCCGCTCAGCGCCTCGAGCGCCCGCCGCGCCTGCGCCCCCTCGGTCGGCTTACCGTACAGTCGCCCACCCAGCGCGACGATCGTGTCGACTCCGAGGACCAAGGCGTCGGGGAAGCGCAACGCCACCTCCGCGGCCTTGCGGTACGCGTTCTCGATCGCGACCTCCCCGGGCGGCCCGTCCGTCAGCTCCTCGACCTCGGCGTCCTGGACCGTGAAGTCGATCCCAAGCTGCTCCAGGATCGCCCGGCGCTGCGGCGAACGAGAGGCAAGGATTAAGCGGGGCGTCGCAACTCGTCCTGACCGAGCTCGGGGAAGAACAGGCCGACCTCGCGCGAGGCCGACTCAGCCGAGTCCGATCCGTGCACCATGTTCTGGCCGACCGCGATCGCGTAGTCGCCGCGTATCGAGCCCGCGGACGCCTGCAGCGGGTCCGTGGCGCCGATCACCTGGCGGGCTGCATCGACCGCGCGATCGCCCTCGAGCACCATCGCGACGAGAGCCCCGGACGTGATGAACGAGACCAGCTCCTCGTAGAACGCCTTGCCGACGTGCTCGGCGTAGTGTCGCTCGGCGAGGTCGCGGCTCATGGTCATGTGCTTGAGCGCCGCGAGCCTCAGTCCCTTTCGCTCGAACCGGGCGATGATCTCGCCGGTCAGGTTGCGGGCGAAGGCATCGGGCTTGACGAGGATGAGCGTTCGCTCCATGGGTCAGCGGTCTCTCCCGGGACGACGTTGGGGGTTATCGGCGGGGAGCCTACGTCGCGGAGGGGCCGCCGCGCTCGACCGGCGCCGGCTCGCCGGGCACGTAGCGACCGCCATCCAGCTCCTCGCCGGGGCGGTAACGGCCGCCATCGCGCTCCTCGCCCGACCGGTAGCGGCCGACCTCGCGCTCCCCTGGCGCTGCTTCGCTGGCCCGCTCGGCCGTGATGCCGGCGGCGCCGGCCACCTGCCGCTCCGCGGCGCGTCGGCGCGTGCGACGGGGGGCCGGCGGAGCCGTTCCCACCTCGGTCTCGCAATAGGGGCAGATCCTCCACGCCGGGTCCAGCGGCTTGCCGCACGTCTTGCACGGGTCGCGGAGTTTGCGCATGCAGTTCGGGCAGCGCAGAAAGTCCCGCTCGACCTCGTAGTCGCAGTGGGGGCAGAGGTGGTAGCCGAGCTCGGCCAGCCGCGCCTCGGCGGCCTGCATCTCGAGGTCACGCTCGCGGACATCGTCGAGGTACTCGGGGGGCCGGACGATCATGTAGACGAGCGTCCCTACGAACGGGAACAGCGAGGCCGCCGTCGCACACCCGATCAGCAGCGGATCGCTGATCCGCCGCCGCGCATCGGCGTACGTCCAGTACACCAGCGCCAGCCACACCACGACCAGGAACAGGATCACCAGGTCTACGACCAGGCTGATCGTGTTGTTCTTGATCCCGAAAATGCCCGAGGTCAGGAGCACTGAGGAAGCGAGTGTAGTGGTCGGGGATGTCGGATCGTCGCGGCCGGGGCGAACCCAAGTCCGGGACGCTCACAAATGCTCACAAAAACAGTCGGCCGAACAGGTACCCAATCCCGAAGAACACCAAGATCACGACCGCCACGATCAGCGCCACGAGGCCGATCATCGTCAGAAAGCTCGGTTGCTGACCGCGATCGTTCACGGCGTCGGGGCCCCGAGGAAGATCGGTTGCTGACCGCGATCGTTCACAGCGTCGAGGCCCGGCTCTGCGCGACCGGCCGGACCAGGTCGGCGACGAGATAGATCGAGCCGGTGGCGATCACCACTCCCCGGGGGCTGGCGAGTTCCCGCGCCCGCTCCAGGGCCGCGCGCGGATCGCGGACCACCTCGGATGGGGGCCCGTGCAGCTGGCGAGCAAGCGACTGCAGGGTAGGCGGCGGCAACGCCCGCGGATTTTGACTGCTGGTGAAGACCAGCGCATCGCAGCTGCGCAGCAGCGCCGCGAGCATGCCGGCGGCGTCTTTGTCATCGAGGATCGAGACGACCGCGACCAGACGGTCGTGGCCGCCGACGAGATCGGGCAGCGACTCGGCGAGCGCCGCCATGCCCTCCGGGTTGTGCGCGCCGTCGAGCAGCGTGAGCGGCTCCCGATCGACAACCTGCAAACGACCGGGCACCCGCACCTCCAAAGCCGCGGCCGCCACCGCGCCCGGGTCGAGCCCTCCCAGAAACGCCTCCGCGGCCGCCCGGGCAAGCGCGAAGTTGCGCCGTTGAAACGCTCCCAGCGCGCCCACCGCGACGCCGGGATCCGAGTCGGCGTGCACGACGCGCGCGCCCCGCTCCGCGGCGACCTCGATCGCGCACGCCTCGGCGTCCGGATGCAATCCGGCGCCGACGACGAGCGTGGCCCCCGGCCGCACCACGTCGAGCTTCTCGGCCGCGATGTCGGCGATCGTCGGGCCGAGCCAGCGGGTGTGCTCGAGCCCCACGCTCGTGAGCACCTGCACCCGCGAAGGGATCACGTTGGTCGCGTCGTAGCGGCCGCCCAGTCCCGCCTCGATCACCGCGACCTCGACCTCGCGCCGAGCCAGCTCGGCATACGCCGCCGCGGTCAGCGCCTCGAACTGCGTGACCCGGTCGTCGCCGGCGAGCGAGCGGTCGACGAGCTCGGCCGCATGCGCCGCGCGCGCGACGGCGGCGGCGAACGCACTCGGCTCGAGATCGGCGTCGTCGATCCGGATCCGCTCCGAGAACGAGACCAGGTGGGGAGACAGATACGCGCCGACCCGCAGCCCGTGACGCAACAGGATCCCCGCGATCATCCGCGCGGTCGAGGACTTGCCGTTTGTCCCGACCACGTGGATCGAGCGAAAGCGCCGCTCCGGGTGGTCGAGCGCGGTCATCAAGCGCCGCATGCGGTCGAGCCCGAACCGCATGCCGAACAGCTCGAGCGACAGGAGATAGCGCTCGGCGTCCTCGGGGGTCACGACGCCTCCGCGTTCACAGCGCCTCGACCTCCTCGAGCAGCCGCGCCAGCTTGTCGCGCTCGGCCTGCACCACCTCGGGCGGGGCCTTCGACACGAATCCGTCGTTGGCGAGCTTGCGCTCGGCGCGCTTGATCTCCTCGGACAGCCTGGCACGCTCGGCCGCTCGCTTGCGCTCCGCGGCGTGCACGTCCACGCCCTCGCCGCCGAGGATCTCGACCGTGCCTCCGGGAATCGGCACCGTCGCCACCGGCCGAGCACCGTCGGAGCTCAGCGACATGCGCGCCAGGCGCGCCACGTGCTCGCGCGTGTCCTCGTACCCGGCCGCCGCCAGCCGCGCGTGAACCGTCGCGCCCGCCTTCACGCCCGCCAGGTCGCGCCACGCACGCAGCGCCTGCACGGCCTCGATCACGCGCCCCACCGACGCCTCGGCGGCCTCATCGATCGGCGCCTGGACCCGGTCGGGAACGCCGGCGGCGAGCAGGCCCTCGGCACCCGGCACGTAGCTGTAGATCTCCTCGGTGACGAACGGGATCACCGGATGAGCGAGCGCCAGCGTCTGCGTCAGGACATGGAGCAGAGTCGTCCCCAACGCAGACTCGCCCGAGCGCAACCGCGGCTTGACCAGCTCGAGGTACCAGTCGCAGAGCTCGCCGTAGACGAAGTCGTAGATCCCCAGCGCCAGGTGCGAGAAGTCGTACCCCTCGATTCGCGCGTGGACATCCGCCTTTGCGCGCTCGAGACGCGAGAGGATCCACCGATCCTCGATCGTGGTTGGCTCCGGCCGCGCCCGGGCATCGGCGTCCACCCCGAGCAGGACCAGGCGAGCCGCGTTCCAGAGCTTGTTCGTGAGCTGAAGCCCCTGCGCGAGTCGCTCCTCGCTGAACGCGACGTCCTGGCCCGAAGACATCGCCAGCAGCCCCCAGCGCACGGCATCCGCCCCATACGCGGGAAACTCCCCCGCGGGCCGCGACCCCCGCGCGAACACGGGCGGGCGCGGGCCCCCGGTGATCAGATCGAGAGGATCGATCCCCGTCCCCAGCGACTTGGACATCCGCCGGCCGTCCGGCGCCTGGATGATCGAGTGGACGTAGACGTCGGGGAACGGGATCTGGCCCGTGAACTCGAGGCCCATCATGATCATCCGCGCCACCCACAGGAAGATGATGTCGCGGGCGGTCACCAGCACGTCGGTTGGGTAGAACGCCCGCAGCTCGGGGGTGTCATCCGGCCACCCGAGCGTCACGAACGGCCACAGGGCCGAGCTGAACCAGGTGTCGAGCACGTCGGGGTCGCGCTCCCAGCCGTCGCCTTCCGGCGGAACCGTGCCCACGTACCGCTCCTCCCCCCGGTACCACACGGGGATCCGGTGGCCCCACCACAGCTGGCGCGAGATGCACCAGGGCCGGATGTTCTCCATCCAGTTGAGGTACACGCGGGTGTAGTTCTCCGGCCAGAAGTGGACGCGCCCGCTCCTGACGGCCTCGATGGCCGGCTTCGCGAGCTCGTCCATCCGCATGAACCACTGCAGCGAGATCAGCGGCTCGATCCGCTCCCCCGAGCGCTGGGAGAACGGAACATCGTGCACGTACGGTTCGGTGCGGACCAGCAGCCCCTGTTCGCGGAGCTCGTGGACGACCGCCTCGCGGCACTCGAGCGCGGTCATCCCGACGAACCGCTCCGGCGCCGGCAGGATCATGCGTCCGTCCTCCCCGATCACGGTGACCTCCTCGAGCCCGTGGCGCCGCCCGATCTCGAAGTCGGCGGGGTCGTGGCCGGGGGTGATCTTGAGCGCGCCGGTCCCGAACCCTCGCTTCACGTACTCGTCCGCGATGATCCGCAGGCGGCGGCCCACCAACGGCAGAATCGCGGTCTCGCCGATGAGCCGCGCGTAGCGCTCGTCATCCGGGTTCACGGCGATCGCGGTGTCGGCGAGCATGGTCTCCGGCCGGACGGTCGCCACCGTGATCGCGCCGGAGCCCGAGGCGAGCGGATAGTCGACGTAGTAGAGCGTGTCGGTGACCTCGCGGTCCTCCACCTCGAGGTCCGAGATCGCCGAGTGCATCCCCGGATCCCAGTTGACCATGTAGCGGTCGCGGTAGATGTAGCCCTTCTCGTACAGCGCGACGAACACGCGCAGCACGGCGCGGACGTAGTGCTCATCGAGCGTGAAGCGCTCATCGGCGTAGTCGCCCGAAGCGCCCATGCGCTTGAGCTGGCCGATGATCTGACCGCCGTACTCCTCGCGCCAGCGCCACACGCGCTCGACGAACGCCTCGCGGCCGAGCTGCTCGCGGGGCGTCCCTTCCAGCACCAGCGCGCGCTCGACCTGGGTCTGCGTGGCGATGCCCGCGTGATCCGTGCCGATGATCCACTTGGTCCGCCGGGTGCGCGGGCCATTCATCCGGTGATAGCGGATCAGGCAATCCTGGACCGAGCTGTTGAGCGCGTGCCCCATGTGGAGCACGCCGGTGACGTTGGGCAGGGGGATCGCGATCGAGTAGTTGTCCTCGGCGGTGCCCTCGGGCACGGGATGGAACAGGCCCGACTGCAGCCACTTCTGCACGATCCGCGGCTCGACCTCCGAGGGGTCGTAACGGGTCCTCGATTCCAGCTCGGACATGAGAGGGTGAGTCTAGGAGGCCGGGCCGCATGCGGCCCGGCCCGGGTCGGCGCATGCGCCGACCCGCGGGGGCGTGCATGCACGCCCCCGAGTCATGATCATACATATGCGATAATCAGCGCTAATATCTAGTCTACGCAATGAGCCCCGACGACCTCATCCGCACTGCCCGCCTCGCAGAGGGCTTGACTCAGGACGACCTCGCCAAGCGCCTCGGCACGACACAGTCAGCGGTGGCACGCCTCGAGGCGAACGGCGCCAATCCGCGGGTCGAAACGCTGGCGAGAGCGTTGTCCGCGTGCGGGCGCGAGCTGTCGCTCGAGGCGCGGCCGCACCAGTCGAGCATCGACGAGACGCTGGTGGCGCGACAGCTGCAAATGTCGCCCGCCGAGCGGCTTCGAAGCTTCGATCACGCATACGCCGAGACGCGCAAAATCGCCATCGCGGGCCGCCGGGCACGTGGCGAGCTGGCCTAAGTTCTCCGCCCCCGCGCTTCTCCGGGTCCTGACGGCGCACGGTGTCGACTTCGTCGTCATCGGCGGAATCGCGATGATCTTCCACGGCTCGGCACGCCTCACACAGGACCTCGACATCTGCTTCGCTCCAGATCAAGCGAATCTCGACGCGCTCGGAGCTGCGCTCGTCGAGCTCGGCGCGAGGCTTCGGGGCGTTGCGGATGACGTGCCGCTCGTCCCGGACGGCGAGGCACTGCGCCGGCTGTCGATCCTCACGCTCGATACGGCCGAAGGACCAATCGATTTGCTCCGCGAGCCGTCGGGGGCGCCAGCCTACGACGAACTGCGCCGTCGGGCCGACCGCATGGCGACGGACGGAATCGCGATCCTTGTCGCCTCGCTCGACGATCTCGAGGCGATGAAACGAGCTTCTGGCCGGCCCAAAGACAACCTCGACCTCGAGGAGATCGAGGCGATCCGACGCCTCCGAGCGCGGCGGAGTTAGGCGGCCTCTTCCTCTGGCGCCGCCACCGTGACCAGCGTGGGCGAGACGTCCTTCTCGATCGTCTCACGCGTGACCACGCACTTACGCACGTCGCGGCGCGACGGGAGCTCGAACTGGACCTCGAGCAGGACTTCTTCGATGATCGAGCGCAGCCCACGGGCGCCCGTCTCGCGCTCGAGCGCCTTGTCAGCGATCGATGACAGGGCGTCGTCGGCGAACACGAGCTCGATCCCGTCGAACTGGAAGAAGCGCTGGAACTGCTTGACGAGCGCGTTGCGCGGCTCGGTCAGGATCTCCATCAGCTCGTCGCGCGAGAGCTGGTGGATCGCGGACATCACCGGGAGGCGGCCGATGAACTCGGGGATCAGGCCGTACTGGATGAGGTCCTCGGGCAGGCAGTGTTCAAACACCTCGCCGGTGTCGCGCTGGTCCTTGGTCTGGATGACCGAGCCGAAGCCGACGCCCTGATGGCCGATCCGCCGCTCTATCACTTTGTCCAGGTTCGCGAACGCGCCACCGCAGATGAACAGCACGTTGGTGGTGTCGATCGAGAGGAACTCCTGGTGGGGGTGCTTGCGCCCGCCCTGGGGAGGAACGCTCGCGGTGGTGCCTTCCAGGATCTTCAAGAGCGCCTGCTGGACACCTTCACCGCTCACATCCCTGGTGATCGAAGGGTTGTCGGCCTTCCGCGCGATCTTGTCGACCTCGTCGATGTAGATGATGCCGGTCTCGGCCTTTTTGACGTCGTAGTCGGCGGCCTGGATGAGCTTGAGCAGGATGTTCTCGACGTCCTCGCCGACGTAGCCCGCCTCCGTCAGCGCCGTGGCGTCGGCGATCGCGAACGGGACGTTCAGGATCTTGGCGAGCGTCTGGGCGAGCAGCGTCTTGCCGCAGCCGGTCGGCCCGAGCAGCAGGATGTTCGACTTCTGCAGCTCGATGTCGTTCTCGTCGGACTGCATCATCTGCACGCGCTTGTAGTGGTTGTAGACCGCCACCGACAGGCTGCGCTTGGCCTGCTCCTGGCCGACCACGTATTCATTCAGCACGCCGTAGATCTCCCGCGGCTTGGGGAGGTTCTCGATGTCGAAGCTCGGAGGAGCGGTGAGCTCCTCGTCGATGATCTCGTTGCAGAGATCGATGCACTCGTCGCAGATGTAGACCCCGGGCCCCGCGATCAGCTTCTTGACCTGCCGCTGGGACTTTCCGCAGAAGCTGCAGAGAAGCTGTTCGTTGGAGTCGGTGGGACGTGCCATCTGTTGCCCTCTCCGGATTCGGCTCGAACGCGGACTCTAGCCCAAGGGTAGCCCCTCAGTGCTGCGAGATGACCCGGTCGATGATCCCGTAGTCCTTTGCCTCGTTCGAGCTCATGAAGTAATCGCGCTCGGTGTCCTGGCGAACCTTGTCGAGATCCTTGCCGGTGTGGTGGGCGATGATCTCGTCGAGGCGTCGGCGCACATCGATGATCTCTTTAGCGTGGATCTCGATATCGGTAGCTTGGCCCTGGAAACTCGAGGACACCTGGTGGATCAGGATCTTGGCGTTGGGGAGCGCCATCCGCTTGCCGTTCGCGCCTCCGGCGAGCAGCAGAGCCCCCATCGACATCGCGATCCCCACGCAGATCGTCTGCACGTCGGGCTTGATGAACTGCATCGTGTCGTAGATCGCGAGCCCGGCGTACACCGAGCCGCCGGGCGAATTGATGTAGACCGAGATGTCCTTGTCCGGGTCCTCTGACTCGAGGTGCAGCAACTGCGCGACGACCAGGTTCGCGATCTGATCGTCCACGGGCGTGCCCAGGAAGATGATCCGCTCGTTGAGCAGGCGGCTATAGATGTCAAACGCGCGCTCCCCGCGGGAGGTCTGCTCGACGACCATCGGTACGAGTGGGCTCATCGTCCTCTCATCTTTCGCTTACTCAGCGGGATTCCTGCGAATGTAGCAACCGCTGATCGGAGGCCCTCCAGGCAAGTAACGCGTGCCCGGTCCGCGGACTGCCGGCCATGACCGGTCAATTTCCGGGCGTCCAGATCTGGCCCGCGCGCTCCTCGGAGCCCTCCTTGCCCGGCGTCCAGAGCTTTTCCCGCGCCTTTGCCTGCTCGACGCTGATCGGCGTCGCCTCGGTTACCAGCAGCTCGACCGCCTGCCGGTTCGCGACGTCGTCGCGGACTCGCTCCAGGGTGCCCGCGGCGCGCAGCCGCTCGAGCAGCTTGTCGGGATCGGTCCCCTCGCGCTCGGCGGCCGGGACGAGCGCCTCGGCCACCTGCGCGTCGCTGGGCTCGATTCCCTCCGCCTCGACGATGGCCGCGAGTACGGCATCGCGGCGCAGCGCCTGCGCGGCGTCGGGCTCGGCCTCGCGCGCGAGCGCCTCCTCGTCCTTGCCGGCGATCCGCAAATAGGCCTCCTTCGAGACGCCACGGCGAGCGAGGGCCGAGAGCGTCTGTTCGAGCAGCTCGTGGGCGCGCGCATGAACGAGCTGCTCGGGCAGCTCGACCTGAGCGTCGGCGACGGCGGCGTCGAGGACGGCCTCCTCGAACTCCCGCTCGATCGTGCGGCTCTCGAGCTCCGCGAGGCGGCTCGAGATGTCCGCGCGGAGCTCGGCGACCGTGTCGAACCCCGCGGCCTCGGAGGCGAAGTCGTCATCGACCTCCGGGAGCAGCTTGGCCTTGACCTCGCTCACCCTCACGTCGAACGTAGCGGCCTTCCCGGCCACCTCGGCGCCCCCGTAGTCCTCCGGAAAGGTGATCTCGATCGAGCGCCGATCGCCCGCGCTCGCCCCCAGGAGCCGCTCGTCGAAGCCGGGCAGCACGCGGCCAGATCCGAGCTCGACGAGCTGGTCGCGGCCCTCCGAGCCGTCGAACGGCTCGCCTTCGACGGTGCCGCTGTAGTCGATCACCACGTGGTCGCCCTCTTGCGCGGGGCGGTCCGCCGTCTCGAGCCGCGCGAACCGGTCGCGCAGGCCGTCGATCTCCTGGTCGATCATCACGTCGGTGACCTCCGGTTCGCGACGGCCGACCTCGAGGCCCTTGTACTCACCGAGCTTCGCGCGTGGACGGACCCCGATCTCGATCGAGAACTCGAGGGGCTGGCCCTGAGCGGGGAGATCGCCGACCTTGAGCTCGGGAGACCCCACCGGGGCGATACCGGCCCCGTCGATCGCGTCCACGTACCAGCTGCCGAGCGCGCTCTGAACCGCCTCATCGACGACCGTCTGGCGGCCGAGCCGCCGGATCACGACCGGCGGCGGAACCTTGCCCTTGCGAAACCCGGGGACGCGCATTTGCCGGCCGAGCTGCCTGGCGGCCTGCTGGACGCGGCGCTCGACCTCTTCCGCGGGCACTTCGGCCTGCACGCGGACGCGCGAGTCGGGGAGCTCGGTGACGCTGGTCTTGACGGACGCCATCGAGGCAGACGATAGCTTGGCACCGTGCGCTCGACGCTTTCCAGGCTCGCGGGGCGGCTCCTCACCGGGCCGCTTGCTTTCCTGGTCGCCGGCGTGGTGGACGTTCTCGCGTTCGCGACCACCGCGCTGGGCGGCGCGCTCGCCAAACGGCTGGGATCGGTCCGCCGGCCGTCAGCTCGGCGCCGGCATCGCCGGTAGCACGGGCCGCGTGACTCCGGTCGGCACCGCTCCGGCCCGGATCAGGTTCCGGACCTCCCGCAGGGCGACGGGCAGCGTCGTGGTGTCGTACGCCCGCGAGGCTTTGATGTCGGCCAGCATCGAGAGCGTCCGCTGCGCCGCTACCTCGTTGCGCTCGAACCACCCGTCGATCGCGGCATCGCCGTCCGACTCATGCAGGGCAGATTCGAGAACCTCTTCGGCCAGCGAGCGATGGAGGTTGTGCAGGTCGTCGCGCAGCGCCGCGCGCGCCAGCGCTTGCCACCGGTTCGCCCGCGGCAGCTCGATGATCCGGTCGCGCAGCCAGTTGAGCTCGAGGCGCGACCCGAGGCGGTAGTAGACGGTCATCACGGTTTCCTCGTCGCGTCCGGTCGCGGCCGCCACCTCGACGATGTCGAAGACAGGAAGCAGCAGCGGTAGCTCCGCCACCCGGGCCGCGAGCTCGCGCGGCACGCCGTCCTGCACGAGCCGCTCGGTTCGCTCCTCGTAGGCGTCGCGCTCGGCCCCTTCCAGTACCTCGGGAAGGCTGCGTGCCAGCAGCTTGGCTCCGGACTCGTAACGGCGGGCGGTGGCGGCGATGTCGATCGCCCGCGTGCTCGAGCGGACCAGCCAGCGGGTGGAGCGCTCGACCAGTCGCCGACCTTCGATCAGCATCTCGAGCTGCGCGTGCGCGTCGACGTTGTTGTCGAGGCCCTCGATCGCCTCCCACAGCGAGCGCATGTCGAACACCTCGCGGGCCACGGCGTAGGCGCGCGCGAGCATCGACGGCGGCGCGCCCGTCTCCTCCTGCAGCCGGAACGCGAACGTGGTGCCGGCGCGGTCGATCAGCTGATTCGCCACCACGGTGGCGATGATCTCGCGGCGCAGCCGGTGCGTGCGCATCTGGCGGCTGTAGCGCTCGGGGAGCGGCGAGGGGAAATAGCGCTCGAGGTCGTGCGCGAGATAGGCGTCCTCAGGCAGGTCTGACTCGAGCAGCTCGGTGTAGAGGTGGATCTTGCAGTAGGCCATGACAACCGCCAGTTCCGGGGCCACCAGCCCACGGTGCTCGGCCTTGCGCTCGGCGATCGCCTCCTCGTCGGGCAGGAACTCGAGCTGCCGGTCGAGCCCCGCAACCTGCTCGAGATACTTGATCAGCCGACCGTGGACGTCGACCATCGGCGCGGCCTGGGCGAGCGCGAGGCTCCTCGCCTGCGTCTGCGTGTAGCTGTTGCGCAGGACCCGCTCCGCGACCGCGTCGGTCATCTCCACCAGCACCTCGTTGCGCTGCTTCTCGGTGATGTCGCCGTCGGCGACGAGCGCGTCGAGCAGGATCTTGATGTTCACCTCGTGGTCGGAGGTGTTGACGCCGGCGACGTTATCGATCGCGTCCGTGTTGATCCTCCCGCCCTCGCCGTCGGGCCCGCCCGAGAGCGCGTACTCGATGCGACCCAGCTGGGTGGAGCCGAGATTGCCGCCCTCCCCCACCACCCGGCAGCGCAGATCCACGCCGTCCACCCGCACCCCGTCGTTGGCCTTGTCCCCCGCGTCCGCGTGGGTCTCGTTCGAGGCCTTGACGTACGTCCCGATGCCGCCGTTGAACAGCAGGTCGACCGGGGCGCGGAGGATCGCCCGGATCAGCTCGGCGGGGGAGAGCTCCTTGGCTTCGATCCCCAGGGCCTCCCGAGCCTCTGAGGAGATGGGGATCGATTTGGCGGTGCGCGGCCACACGCCGCCGCCCTCTGATATCAGCTCGGCGTCGTAGTCGCTCCAGGCCGAGTTCGGCAGTTCAAACAGCCGCTCGCGCTCCTGGTAGCTCTTCTCCGCATCCGGGTCGGGGTCGAGGAACACGTGCATGTGGTTGAACGCGGCCAGCAGCTTGGTGTGGCGCGAGAGCAGCATCCCGTTGCCGAACACGTCGCCCGACATGTCGCCGATCCCGACCGCGGTGAAGTCGGTGCTCTGGATGTCGGTGCCGAGCTCGCGGAAGTGCCGCTTGACCGATTCCCACGCCCCACGCGCGGTGATGCCCATCGCCTTGTGGTCATAGCCGTGGGAGCCCCCCGACGCGAACGCATCGCCCAGCCAGAAGCCGTAGCTCGCCGAAAGGCTGTTGGCGATGTCGGAGAACTCCGCGGTTCCCTTGTCGGCGGCGACCACGAGGTAGGGATCGTCATCGTCGTAGCGGACCACCCGGCGGGGCCCCACCACCTCGCCGGCCACGATGTTGTCGGTCAGGTCGAGCAGGCCCGCCAGGAACAGCTTGTAGCAGGCGACCGCCTCCTCGGTCAGGGCCTCCCGTCCACCCTGCGCGGGCGGGCGCTTGAGCACGAATCCACCCTTCGCGCCCACCGGCACGATCAGCGAGTTCTTGACCATCTGCGCCTTCATCAGCCCGAGGATCTCGGTGCGGAAGTCCTCGGGTCGGTCCGACCAGCGCAGCCCGCCCCGCGCCACCTTCCCGCCCCGCAGGTGTACGGCCTCGAACCGGGGCGAGTACACGAAGATCTCAAACCGTGGCCGGGGGCGAGGCAGAATCGAAAGGCTGGAAGGATCGAGCTTGAACGAGAGGAACGGTCGCGGGGTGCCGTCGTCGGCCAGCCGGAAGTAGTTCGTGCGCAGCATGGCCCGGATCACCGACAGGAAGTTGCGCAGGATGCGGTCTTCGTCGAGGCTTTGGACCCCGTCGATCGCCTCCTCGATCTCGGCCACGAGCCGATCGGCGGCGTCCGGATCGGAGCGGTCCGGGTCGAACCTCGCCATGAACAGCCTCACCAGCAGGGTGGCGATGTCCGGGTGCGCGATCAGCGTGCGCACCATGTACGCGTCGGAGTACGCGATGCCCGCCTGGCGCAGGTACCGGGCGACCGCGCGGATCACGCTGATCTGACGGCCCGTCAGCGCCGCTCCCAGCACCAGTCCGTTGAGGCCGTCGTCCTCGAGCTCGCCGCGGCTGGCCGCGAGGAACGTGTCCTGGAAGATGTCGCGAACGCTCTCCACGTGCTCGGCCACGCACCGGAGCCCGAAGTCGTACAGCCACATCGGCTCCGAGCCGGCGGGCGCTATCTGGTATGGACGCTCGTCGACGACCCTGGCTCCCATGTGCTCGAACGTCGGCAGCACTTCGGAGAGCGATACGCCGCCCGCGCTGTAGAGCTTGCAGCGCAGTACGCCGGTGGTGGCTTCGAGCGGCCGGTAGAGGCTCATGATCGTCCTCTCCCCGGCCCGGATCTGCTCGATCCTGTCGACGTCGGCCACGGCGGAGCGCGCCAGCCAGTCGGAGCGGTAGGCCGGGGGAAACGCCCGCTCGTAGCGCCGGTAGAGCTTCATGCCGCGGTCTTCGCCGTGCGCCTCGACCAGCGCCGCCCGAAGCTCATCGGCCCAGGCGCGCGTCGCGCTGATGAGCCGAGCCTCGATCTCCGAGGCGTCGTAGTCTGCGGGGGGCCCGTCGGGGCAGTGGATGATGTACTGCACGCGGGCGAGCACCGACTCCGACAGCTGGACGCTCCAGTCCAGGTGGCTGCCCCCGAACGCCTGCAGCAGGATCGCGGCGACGCGCTCGCGGTTTTCCGTGTTGAACCGGTCGCGCGGGATCGTGACCAGGCACTCCACGAAGCGATCGAGCGCGTCCGGGCGTACGAACAGACGGATGCGAGGCCGCTCTCCGACCCCGAGGATCCCCATCGCGATCGCGAACAAATCCTCGGTGTTCACCTGGAACAGCGAGTCGCGCGGATAGGACTCGAGGATCTCGAGCAGGGCCTTGCGGTCGTGGCTCGCGGGCGGGAACCCGGCGCGGCCGAGCACGCCGGCGACCTTCTCGCGCAGCAGCGGGATGTCGCGGAGCCTGTCCTTGTAAGCCGCCGTCGTGTAGAGCCCGAGGAAGCGACGCTCGCCGACCACCTGGCCCTCGGCCGAGAACTTCTTGACGCCGATGTAGTCCAGGTACGCGGGGCGGTGGACGGTGGAGCGCGAGTTGGCCTGGGTGAGTACGAGCACGTGCGGCGCCCGAGCCAGTTCCAGAGCCTTGGAGCGGAGCGTCGTGTACTCGGACTTGGGCGGCGCGCGCAGGATCCCGAGACCCGTGTCGGGCAGCACTTTGAGCGAGGCTTCGTCGTCGTCGTTTATGACCAGCTCGTATTCGCGGTAGCCGAGAAACGTGAAGTGGCCGTTGGCGACCCAGTCCAGGAACGCCGCGGCCTCCTCGATCTCCCTGGGGTCGACCGGTGGCGGCTGGCCGGTCAGCTCTTGGGCGAGCCGGGTTGCGTGGGCGCGCATGGCGCCCCAGTCCTCGACCGCGCGGCGCACCTCCTCGAGCACCCGTTCGAGGTTCCGCCGCAGCTTGGCGAGCTCCACGGGGTCGCGCTCGCGGCCCACCTCCGCGTGCAACACCGACTCCGCGATCGCGTCGTCAGGGGTTTCGCTCGGCTCCAGCACGCCCGTGAGCCTTCCGTCGGAGTCCCGGCGCACGCGGACCACCGGGTGGATCACAAGGTCGATGCTGTAGCCCTGGCGCAGCAGCTCCATGGTCAGCGAGTCGACGATGAACGGCATGTCGTCGCTGATGATCTGGATCACCGTGTGCGGCGACTGCCAGCCGTGCTGCTCGAACTCGGGGTTGTAGACGTTGACCTTTACTTCGCCGGGGGCGCGGTGCTGCCCGAGATTCCACTGCGACAGCGCGGCGCCGTAGAGGTCGAGCGGCGTGCGGTCGGCCAGATCCTCGGCGGGAACCCAGTGGTAGAACTGGCGCACGAACGACTCGACCGTGGTGGCCTGATCGTCGGGGAGGCGCTCGCGGACGCGCTCGCGCACCGCCTCGATCAGCTCGGACTCGAGGTCCGCTGCCTTCACTGCCATCGCGACACCTCTTTCTTCTCTAATACGGAGCCTACCCCGCAAAGGGGGTCAGTGATGCAACGCGGGACCGCAGCTCACGAAGCGCGAACCGAGTCGGTTGCCTTTGCGGAGGCGCGTGGCAGTCGGGGCCGCGTCGGCTAAGCGAAGGCTCGTCGCGATCGAGGTCGGCGCCGCCTCGGATCAGCGTGGGCAATAACTATGAAATAGCCTTAGTTATTGCCCACGCTCGGAGAGCGGAAGATCGCCCCTCGGGCCTCTTGCAGACGTCGGCGGAGGAGAGCCCCGTCGGGATCGATGTAGACCGGCCCGGTCCCATCCGTGAGGAGCGCGTGCAGCATCGCCACGCCCCGCGCGTGGACGGGCGTGGAACCGCGGAGAAGCGCGGTCAGCTCTCGTAGCTCGGGCTCGTTTCTGAGAACGGCGCGCCTGCTCGGAGTCACGCGACCGGGGCTCGACCGGTCGTGCGGCGTATGCAGAACGCGGTCGAGGCCGCCCGCGAGCCGTTGGCGCGCATGATCAGCGGTGAGCTGAGCGGCGCGGGCGGCGAGCCGGCTCGAATCGGCCAGATCGGCGCCTCGCGTCAGCGCGCGGTCCAGCGGGTGAGCGCGGATGCGCGCCGCGGTGCGCGCGATCCAGCTCGGTCTCAGCAGCCTCCCGGCGCGGCGATCAAAACCGAGGGCGAAGCTGTCGATCGACGCGGCCGGGCCACTGGGGATTAACATTCGACACCTCTGAATCCCATTCGCTGGTGTCGTCGTAACCTACCATAAGCGTATGCCGGTTTCAAGCTCTCCTCACCGCCGCCCACCCCATGGCCTCGAGCTCGTGATCGACTTCATCAACACGCTGGATATGGAGGAGGGCACCGACGAGCTCGGCAGCGTCGATGAGCTGGCGCGGTGGCTGGAGGAGCGCGAGCTTCTGGGAGCGGGCCGGCCCGAGGTTCTCGAGCCCGATCGCCGCCAGACGATCGGCCTGCGGGAGGCGCTGCGCTCGCTGGGGGCCGGCCACGGCGGCGGCTTGGCGGATCCTCAGGCCGCGGGTGAGCTCGAGCACGTGGCGGAGCGCGGGCGGCTCTCGGTCCGCTTCGGCGCCGACGGATCGGCGAACTTCGGGCCCCGTGCGAGCGGGTTTGCCGGCGCGCTCGCCAAGCTGCTCGTCCCGATCGCGGAAGCGAGCCGCGACGGCACCTGGCAACGGGTCAAGGTCTGCCGCTCCGGCGACTGCCAGTGGGCGTTCTACGACTATTCCCGCAACCGCTCGGGGGTGTGGTGCGACATGGCCGTGTGCGGCAACCGGACCAAGGTCAGGGCGTACCGCCGGCGCGGCGCGGGCGCGGATTGAGCTCCGCCGAGGAGCGCAGTGCCTCCACTGCGGGCTGGTGACGCGGGTCAACCCGGCTCTTGGGACGCGGGCCCAGCTGGCTTGTGTGACGCGGGCCCAGCTGGCTGACTAGCGTCCGACCGCGAGGCCCGCAGGTCGCCGGCACCAGTCAGCGAAGCCCGTCAGAGCACGCTTGGCGGCGGCATCGCTGCCGGGGATACCGTAGCTGGGCTGACGATGAGCGCCGGGGCGCTGCTGGTCGGGATCGCGTGGAGGACTGCGGGCGGCCGCCCACCGCTGGCCTTGATGGCCACCGATGCGGTCGCGATGGCGGTCTCAACCTTGTCGGCTGCGCGAGCGGATCGGTTGCTCTGCGGTCTACTCAGACGAGCGCAAGACGGCGGTCCGCGTCGGGAGCAGTCTCCGGCTGCCATCGCCACCCAGATCCTCGAGCTGACCGGCTCGGCGTTAGCCTGTCCGCCGGAGGATCGAGGGGGGACTGTGGGGCCGTCGCCGCTCCGACAGCGGATGGCCGAGCGCAGCGCTGAGGTGGCGGCATCCGTTCCAGAAGCGGATGCGGTGCGGTACCAGCGCCTGCGCCGCGTTGCTCGATCAGCTAGACGAGATCGTGGACGTGCAAACGGACTTGCGGCCTCTTGGGCCTGGAGTCGTGGACAGCGATCAGATCAGGACGTCGGCGTAGGGAGGTTGGCCCGACGTCAGCGGTACGCCCGGCTCCAGCACGATGATCACGGCGGCGCCGTCCGGGGGATCGGAGAAGGCCAGGAGCTGCCACGAGGCCGCGGGCGCGATGCACAGCTGGCCGGACCGCAGTTCGGCCGACCAGGACTCGCTCGAGGAATCGCGCGTGCGCAGTCGTGATCCGCCGAGCCGCGTAGCGAGCTCCGCGGCAAGGCGCGAGGCGCTGGTTCGGGCGCCGTTCGGCTGTGAATCCCGCAGCCGGACGAGCTCGACCTCCCCGACCCTCTCCACGTTGCCTATGACGATGGCCACGGGCACGGGCGTTGCGGCGGCTACAGCCTCAGCCGAAGTCCCAAGCGCGGAGGCCGCCTTGGCAGAATGCTGGCCGATCAGGACGAGGGAGGCGTCCTCCGCCGCGGCGGCGTGCAGGACCCCTTCCGCCAGCGAGGTGTGCACCATCAGTCGCGGCTCGGTGTCGACGCCGGCCGCGAACCCGGCCCTGCTGAGCTCCGCGAGAAGCTCGCTTCTCGGCTGTGCGTCGACCGGCGAGGCCGCCAGAAGCCCCGTACCACGCCGGTATCCGGGGCGGCGATCCGCGCACCGATCGCGAAGCCGAGCTTGGCCAGGTCGGGATCCTGCAGGGTGACCAGGACGCGCCTTCCGATCTTTTCGGCTCCCGCGTCGGGAGGTGCCACCCGCGTCTTGAACCGCTCCACCACCAGCGTGCCGGCGATGATCGACACCAGTATCAGGACCAGCACCGCGTTCACTACGGACTGACTGAACCGTCCGATATTGAACCCCACGACCGTCGCCGCGAGCGTGGCGGCGGCCTGTGGGACCGTGAGACCGAACATCAGCGAAGCCTGGGCTCGCGAGAAGCCGAGTGTCAGCTGCGCGAGCCGGGAGGCGAGCAGCTTGCCACCCATGCTGGCAGCGATGAACAGGACCGCCAGCTTCAGGGTCTCGCCTTTCACCATGACGCTCGGATCGAGGAGCATGCCGACGGAGACCAGGAAGACCGGCACGAACACCGCCGAACCGAAGAAGTCGATGCGCTCCATCAGTGGACCTTCGTTGGGAACCAGGCGGTTGAGCGCAAGGCCGGCGAAGAAGGCGCCCACGATCGGTTCGATCCCGAAGCTCTCGGCCAGGGTGGCCGCGGCGAGGAACGAGGCGACCGCGAGCAGAAAGCGAACCACGCGATCGGTTCCCAGATGACGAAACGCGAGCCGGGCAAGCCGGGGGAGCAGACCGAGCGAGAAACCGATCAGGACCGTGAGTCCGATGACGATCTGGAGCGCCGTCGATACGGGCGAGCCGCCGGCGAGCTGGGATCCAGATACCGCCGCGAGCACGACCAGTGCGGCGGTATCGGTGAGGACGGTTGCGCCCACGGCGCTCGCCACGGCAGTATCGGTGGACAGCCGGGCCTGGCGTACCGTTGGATACAGAAGCAGCGTGTGCGAGGAGAGGAGCGCCCCCAACAGCAGCGCGGCCGGCGTGCTCCAACTCAGCGCCAACCCGATGACGACGCCGAACAGCATCGGGAGCAGGAAGGTGAGGCCCGCGAAGCTGGCCACCGCGCGGCGGTGCACTCGCACCAGCGCAAGATCGAGCTCGACGCCCGCGACGAACATCAGATACAGCAAGCCAAGCTGGCCGAGCTCGGGACCGTCGTGTCCCCGGCCCCGATCACGTTCAACCCGTAGGGACCGATCACAAAGCCGCCGATGATCAGGCCGATGATTCCCGGGCCCCGGAGCCGCCGGACGATCGGGGGACCGAGGATCACCACGAGGAACAGGACCAGGAACTCCCAGGCCGGCCCGGTCGGCGACTTGACGGAAACGGCGGCGAAGACTGGCGCGAGGGGGGAGGCTGTCATCAGCGCGTCGTATGGAGCAACGGAATCGCCTTGTCGGCATACGCGGCTGCGGGTCCGACCCACTTCTTGAGCAGTTGGTCGATGATCCCGGCCGCGGTGAATGCCCGCATGGCCGAGTCGACGGCCTGGCGATTCCCCGAGCCTCTGGGCAGAGCGGCGGCAATATCCTCGGATACGGGCAGCTGCGCGACGACCTTGAGCATTCCGTTCGGACGGTCGGTCATCGCCACCGCCAGGGGCAGATCCATCAGCACCGCATCGATCCGCCCGTCGGCGAGAGCGGCCAGCATGTCGGCCTGCTGATCGTAGATCGGACCGGGGAATCTGGGTCCACCAGGGATCGGATGTCGCCGACGAACGTGGTCCAGGTAATCGCGCCCCACTTCACCTCCTGGGCGGTGGCCAGGTCGGGGATGTCGGTGCCACTGCGGACCACCACGGCGGGCGGGTCGGTCAGGTACGCGGCCGAGAAATCGAGCTTCTGCTCGCGCTCGGACGTCGGTGTGATCAGGTCAAGTGCGAGGTCCCCGTCGCCCAGGTTCCCATCGACGACATGGTTGAACTGCTCGACCCTGATCTGCACCGACTTCAGGCCGAACCGGGTGGCGAGGTCACGAGCCAGCGCGTACTCGAATCCCCCCGTGGGGTGAGCGACGGTCCCCTCCCAGAACCCGGGCTCCGGGACGTCGGAGGTGACCACGGTCAACACGCCCCTGTTGCGCGGCTTGAACGTTCCCGCCGCCGGCGAGGTCGTGAGCACTCCGCAGCCGCTCAAGACGCCGGCTGACAGCACCAGGGCGCAGGCGGCCGTCTTGGCCGCGAGCCCCGAGGCGATCCTGCGTCTGGCCGCGCGCATCTTCTGAAGTCCTCTGCTGTTCAGGCGTTCGACCCACGCCGTGTTTGGGAAAGATGCCACCGAATTGGCTCTTGACCAAGGGCCCCACGCGTGGACCGGGCCCGGGATTACTCGGTGGCGCAGTCGACGACCACTCACTCGGAGCGGCGCCCGGGGCTACTCCGTGACGCAGTCGACGACCACTCACTCGAGCGGCGTCCGGGACTACTCCGCGGCGCAGTCGACGACCACGCGGACTGTGCCCGCGGGACGGTTCTCGGCTAGCGCGAGCGCGTCTTCGAGCTCCTCGAGCGGGCGCCGGTGCGAGACCCACCGACTCGGGTCCAGCCGTCCGTCCCGCGCGAGCTCGATCACGGCCGCAAGATCGTGCAGGCTCGACACGTACGCGCCCACCACCTGCAGCTCATGGGCCATGAATGCGCTCGATGCGCCGAGCGTCAGCTCTGCGTCGACTACCGACCCGAGAACCAGTCGGCCGCCGCGTCGGAGGAGCGCGACGCCTTCCGCCGGCGCACCGGGCTGGCCGCTGAAGTCGATCACCGCGTCCATTCGACCCAGATTCCGGCGCAGCGCGCGGGCTGCGCCGACGAGGCCGCGATGAACCTCGATCCCCAGCGCCCGCAGCCGCTCCGCACTTGCTTCGCTTCGAACCACCGCGGCCAGACGCACCTGCGCGTCGAGCGCCCGCGCGACCGCCAGCGTCGCCGTCCCCAGTCCGCCTGCTCCGAGCACGCACAGCGAGCCACCCTGGGGCACCGCGGCCAACTTGAGCGCGTTGTGACCGGTCGCCGCCGCGTCCGCGAGCAGCGCCGCGGCGCCGGGCTCGAGGCCGTTGGCCCGGAGCATGCGCGATGCCGGCCAGACGACTATGTCGGCGAACCCGCCGGGGTCGTGCATACCGAGCGTCCGCAGAGACTCACAGCGTTGGTCCTCTCCGCGCTCACAGGCCGGGCACCGTCCGCACGGCGCCAGGGGGTGCAGAACCACAAGATCGCCCTCCGACACCCGGGCCCGGTCCCCGTTGACGTGCTCGACGACACCCGCGATCTCGTGGCCCGGTCGTACGGGATAGGTGGCCCCGCGAGGCAGCACCATCCCGTGGAGCAGATGCAGGTCCGTGGCGCAGACGCCACAGGCGAGGACCCGCACCCGGGCGAAGCCGGGCGGGGTGTCTGGCTCGGGTCCGGCGCGCAGCCGCGCTTCCCCGAAATCCATCTCGGCGTACCGCACTCAGCCCTCCTTGGCGGTTGCCCGCTCCCGAGCCGTGGCCGCCGGCGCGGTGGGATCCGTCGTCCGGGTCATCGGCCCAGGAGCTCTCGGGCGATCGTCATCTTCTGGATCTCGGCCGTTCCTTCCTCAAAGCGCTGCGCACGCGCATCGCGGTACACGCGCTCGATCGGGCTGGACGAGAAATATCCGATCCCGCCGTGCACGTGCAGCGCGGCGTCGGTTACGCGCTGGAGCATCGCGTCGGCGAACAGCTTAGCCATCGACGCTTCGGTGACCGACCCGCCCCGGCACTCCCAGCCCCGAGCCGCATGCATAACCAGGCAACGGGCCGCCTCGACATCGGTCGCCATCTCCGCGAGCTTGAAGGAGATCGCCTGTCGCTCGGCGATCTTGCGCCCGAACGTCTCGCGGCGTTTGGCGTAGCCGACCGCCAGATCCAGCGCGCGCTGGGCAAGCCCGACGCAGGTCATCGCCAGCGAGATCCGGCTCGGCGCCAGAAAGCCGCCGATCGCAACCTCCAGCCCCTGACCCTCTTCTCCCAAGCGGTTAGCGGCCGGGACCGGGGCGCCGTCGAACGCGAGCTCGGCATGGTCGGTCCCGCGCAAGCCCATCATTTCGGGCATCAACGTCGACCGCACGCCCTCCCCACGGGGCGAGACCATCAGAGCAACCGTGCCGTCGGCTCCTTCGGTGCCCCGCAGGCGCGCGATCACGAGCAGGTAGTCAGCAGTGGTACCGAACGTGATCAGGTGCTTTGCGCCGGTCAGGTAGTACGTATCGCGCTCGCGCACGACGCTGGAGCGCAAGTCAGCGCCGGTCCCCGCTTCCGGTTCGGTCAGCGCGAAACCGACCTTGATGTCGCCGGTCACCAGAGGCACCAGGAAGCGCTCGCGTTGCTCCTCGGTGCCGTGTGCGGCGATCGGGCGCCAGATCCCGTTGCAGACGTGAACGATCATGCGCAGCGAGCCGTGCGACATCGAGAAGATCTCGAGCAGCTGCAGATAGCGAGTCAACGGAAGGCCACGGCCTCCACACTCCGGCGGAGCGGCCAGGCGCAGGTACCCGCGATCGCGAAGCTCGCTCCACAGCTTTTCAGACACCACCCGCTCGCGCTCGATCCGCTCGGTCCAGCGCTCGCCGGCACCATGCACGTACGCGCCGATCTCGTCCTTGAGCGCGGCGAAACCGACCTCGTCGGGCCCGAGCGGCTGCGATGCGTCTGCGCTGATTACAGTCACGTCGATCTCGCCCCTCCCGTCGTTCTTCGGGAGCGGCACCAGCGCAGTATCGTCGATGCCGGCGACTGTGGAACGCTTGGGGTCATGAACGTCCTGATCTATGGCAATACCGAAACCTCTCCCGCGCTCCGACACGAGGTACCTCTGGGGATCGGAGACCCGTTCCTATATGTCGAATCCGACGGTCGCAGGGGGGTGCTGACCAACGCGCTCGAGGACGCGAGAATCGCTCGCGCGGCTCCGGAGTTGGAGCGGGTGCTGGTGGAGGGGCTCGGGCGAGACGAGCTGATCACCGCCGGTTACCCTACGGCGGCGATCGACCGGGAGCTCTGCGTTCGGGCGGCCGCCCTGTTCGGGATCCGGGAGGCGGTGGTTCCGCCCGACTTTCCGCTGGCGCTGGCTGATCGGCTTCGAGAGAGCGGAATCGTGCTGACTGCGGACGAGACGCTGTTCGCGGAACGCCGGCGGCACAAGAGCGCATCGGAGATGGCCGGCATACGCCGGGCGGCGGATGCCGCCGTCCAGGCGTTGCAGGAAGCCGCCAAGGTGCTACGGGAGGCGGCGATCTCGGGCGACGAACTGCGGCTGGGCGGCGAGGTCCTCACCTCAGAGGTGGTTCGCTCGAGGCTCCGCGAGGTCTGTAGCCGGGCGGGCGCTCCCGCCCCGTCGGACATCATGGTCAAGCCGATGGGTCCAGCTCCACAGATCGGTCACGACCCAGGTTCGGGACCGCTACCCGCCCACACCCCGATCCTGATCGATCTGTGGCCCATGGACGAGCAGTCGGGCTGCTACGCGGACATGACGCGGACGTTCGTCCGCGGCGGGGTCACCGATCAGATCGCTGACCTGCACGCGCTGGTGCTATCGGCGCACGAGCGGTCGTGCGCCGCCGTCAAGCCCGGCGTGACCGGCGTGGAGTTGTACGGGGTCGCGTGCGACGTCTTCGAGGCGGCGGGACACCCAACGGGCCGCACGAAGAGCCCCGGCGAGACGCTACGCCAAGGCTTCTATCACGGTCTCGGTCACGGCGTCGGCCTCGAGGTCCACGAGGCCCCGAACCTCGGCAGATCCGGCCACGATCCGCTGCTCGCCGGCGACGTGATCGCGGTCGAGCCGGGCACCGTCATAGCCTCGGTGGGCGGTGTTCGGGTCGAGGATCTCCTGATCGTGACCGAGGACGGGAGCGAAAATCTCACCCGCACTTTTCCCTATGCGCTGACGCCATAGGCCAGGTCGTTGCCGGCGGGGCCAGACCGGAGCCGGGGGGCCGCGACACTCCGCCCCAGGGGTGCAGTTTTGTGAGCGGGAGGCACGGAGGTACCTCGCGCGGCTACTATCCCGCGCGAGGGCACCACCAGACCATCGTGGCCGAGCCACGGGAGAGGAGCAGAAGTGAACCGTGTGGGTAAGACGCGCAGCCTCGCTGCGCTAATCGTGTCGCTCTTTGCGCTGGCTTTGCTGGCTACCGGAACCGCGAGTGCGGCTGTGGTAAATCCGGTAACCAAGACGTTCTCGTTCATCGGGAAATCCGGCTCTAAGACGGCGACGTTGTTCAACATCGACGGGCTGCTCGTAAACGCGCGGTGTGACTCACGCGGTTCTCCAGTGGTCTTCGCGTTCTCGTCCGCGAGCAACGCGGACCTGTTCGGCCGGTTGTTCGACGGGCTTGGTCGCGTTCACATCATCAAGAACAGTTCGTTCACAAAGAAGGATGCCCCGCGAGGTGTGAGCCTGACGCCCAGCAGCGGCGATTTCGACTCCACCGGCATCGTCATGTTCGAGACGTCGACCGGCAAGGTCGTGACCCTCGACTACGCGCTTGACAACAGCACGACGCTGTCAAAGTTGAATGTCTGCACTGTTTACGGCTCGCTGATAGCTACTTGACAGTAACGCCGCGCGCGGCGTCGGTTGACCCCGCTCGTCGCGAGGTGAACTGGTGCGCGACGCGTACGGTGGTTTGACCTGCATGATCAAAGGGGGAGTTTGAAGTGAAGGCATTTGTCGCAATCGGCTGCGTCCTGGCCGCCCTCGCAGTCGGCCTACTGTTCGTTTGCCGGTGAGCGCGGGGAAGCGGCGTGGTGACGTTCTTGGGCGAATAGCTTGCGTCGACCGTCAACGTGAGTGCTCGTCCGCAAGGTGCCGCTGTTCTGCGGGCCGGCACACGTTGTGGCCAGCATCACAACCGCGCGACCTCACCCGATAACGCCAGCTGCGTTGAACTCGAATCCAGCTGCTCCGCTTCCGCGTCAGCCGGTAGCCTGGTAGCGTGAGCCGATGCCGTCCGGGTGGCCGGGTCTCTCGTATCAGGACTGGAGCGCGACCTGTGACACCCTGCATGCTCACACTCAGGTCCTCGGCAAGCTGGCGGTCGTCCTCGCTCGCCCTGAGCCACAGCTTCAGCACGCCGCTCTGCGTCTCACGGCACGCGGCTGGGAGACGGGGCTGCTGCCGGCGCCCGACGGCTCCGGAGCGCTTGCGGTCGCGCTCGATCTGCGGTCGCACGAGGCCCTCGTCGAACACAGCGACGGGCGCGTGCGCCGCATACCCCTCGCTCCCGACCGGCCGGTCGGGGAGGTAGCCCGCGCGGTCCTCGAGGCGGTCCAGAGCGTCGCGGGCGCCGTGGAGATCGATGCTACGCCGCAGGAGGTGACCTGGACCGTGCCGCTCGACCAGGACAACGAGCACACGAGCTACGACCCGGATCAGGTCTATACCTATTTCACCGCCGCGACGAAGGCCGCGCTCGTGCTGGCCGCGTTCCGGGCTCCTTATCGTGGACGTTCCACGCCGGTCAATGCTTGGTGGGGGTCGTTCGACCTGGCGGTGAACCTGTTCTCTGGCGCTCCGGCCGATCCGCCGTCGAACGATTTCATCATGCGAAACGCGATGGATTCCCAGGAGGTCGCCGTTGGCTGGTGGCCCGGCGACCAGCGCTACGGCAAGGCTGCCTTCTACGCCTACGCCCATCCGGCGCCGGACGGCTTTGCCGGCGGCTCGGTCTCACCCGGCCGCTGGGAGGCAGCACTGGGGGAGTACATCCTCGACTGGGACGATGTCCGCGCCAGCTCCGACCCGCACGCGTTCGCGCTCGAGTTCGCCCGCTCAGCCTTTCGCCACGCTTGTCAGGTGTGTGCGTGGGATCCGGCGCTCGCTGCCAGCGCCGAAGGAATACCTCCGCCCGTGGTCTGAACCCGAGCCTCGGGGGACGCCGCGCGCGGCCGGACGCCGGCAATGCGATTCGGGCGTGGCGCAGGAGTTCGCTGGGCAACAGCGTCGCTAACTGAACACCTCGACCCGCCCGCGGCCTGCGGCCTTCGCGCGGTAGGCAGCGGCGTCGGCGGAAGCGAGCAGACCCGTCGGGTCTGACCTCCCAAGCGCGATTCCGATGCTCGCCGCCAGCGTGTGCCGGATACCGCCCGCCGTGACCGGCAACCGGATCGCCTCCTGCAACCGGCGACCGACGGCGATCGCCGACTCATCGTCGACCCCCTCGCACACCACCACGAACTCATCGCCTCCCAGCCGCGCGACCGTATCGCCCGGGCGCACGGCCGTCCGCAGGCGCGCACCGAGCTCCGTCAGCACCGCGTCGCCGGCCGCGTGGCCGTAGGCATCGTTGATCCCCTTGAAGTTGTCCAGATCGATGAACAGCACGCCCGTGAGGGCGTTCTCGCGCGCGGACCGCGCGAGGGCGTGCTCGAGACGGTCGCGCAGCAGCGTGCGGTTCGCGAGCCCGGTCAGCGGGTCATGAACCGCCTCATAGCGGACGCGCTCCTCGCCACGCAGCCTCGCGAGCGCGGCGGCCAGGATGTTTGCGACGGCCCGTACGAAACTCATCTCCTCGCCCGCGAGTTCGCGGTCGGGCGCCACCCACAGCTCGTCATCGCTGCCGATCCGGAGCCGTACGGACATCCCCGAAGCCGCCCCGCCCGCTCCGAGCCTACGGCCATCCGCCAGACGCACCTCCGCGCCGGCGACCGGGAGTGAGGTCCGGATCAACTCGACCGCCTCGGTGGCGAGGTCGCCGGGATCCGCCCCCGCCAGCGCGCGCTCGCCCATGGCAACCACGGCGCGCAAGCGCGCGTCGGCCGCCCGCCGCTCGGAGACGTCGCGGCCGACGGCGAGCAAGAACGATCCGCGGCTCGTGGCCACGATTCCCCAGGTCATCTCGCCGACGAACTCGGAGCCGTCTCGGCGCAAGCCGAACGCCTCCGTGGAGAAGCGCAGGGGATGCTCCGTTTCGAAGTAGAGCTCCATGTTGCGCGAGTAGCGCTCGCGCAGGCGTTCCGGCCACAAGGTCTGCACCGGCCGTCCGACGAGCTCCTCACGGCGATAACCGAACAGCTCCTCGGCCAGCGTGTTCACGAACACGATCCGCCCGTCATGCGCCGCCGCCACGACAGCATCGGGCAGGTTCTCGAGGATCGCCGCCGGTGGGAGCAACAACTCGTCGAGGGCTTGGCCGCCGCTCCCGGGCGCAGTGTGCAGTTCATCTCCCTTGGCGGCCATGACCGAGGTCTCAGGGCCAGCGTACAACTGAGTGATCCGCGCGGCGGCGTGCGAACTCGCCAACGGATGGGCGGTTCGCGAACCGCACCACTTACCAGTGCGCGCTCGCGGTGACCTTGCCCCGCGAGCGCCGCGATAGCCCGAGGTTCACGAGCGGCGCGGGAGACTACGGTCGGCTCCCGACTCCGGTCAGGAGCTCGCGCACCCGCGCCGGGCCGCTGGTCCGGCGCTGGAGGGGCGGTGTCGGCGCGTCGCTGCCCGCGCGGAGCCCCTCGATCTGCTCGCGCAGGGTCTGGAGTGCGTCGTGGCGGGGGTGCCAGCCGAGTTCGGCCCGAGCGCGAGCGCTATCCATCATCGGAACCGCGAGACCCATGTCCAGCCAACCCGGTTCGGTTGGCTGAAGGTGCAGCGCGTAGGTGGATGCGGCACCGGCCCGCAGCAGCCGGACAGGCACCTTCAATCGCCGCGCCTGGAACATCTCGGCAAGTTCGGTGGGGCCGATCGGCGGGTCCGCTGCCAGGTTGAATGCGCCTCGAACATCGCTGATCAGCGCCAAGCGGTAGGCGTCGCCGATGTCGCGCGAGTGCACGACCTGGAAACGGAGTCGCGCGACATCGGGCACGAACGGGATGAGACCGGGCCTGAGCAACGAACCGGGCAAGAATGGGCCCGCGAACAGGCGCCGGATCTCGGTGGCCGCCTGCGCCTTGAAGATCAAGGCGGGCCTGGCTCGGATCACCCGCAGCTCGCGGTGCTCGCGTTCGAGCCGGTCGAGTTGCCGCTCCACGGCCACCTTGTGGCGCGAGTAGAACGAGCTGTGAATCCCATCGGTGGGCCAGGTTTCGTCGACCGGGCGGTCCTTGGGTCCCGGCGAGTAGACGCCGACCGAGGAGGCGTAGACGAGGGTTTTCACCTTGGCCTCGACGATGGCGCGAAACAGCCGCTCGCTCCCGGTGACGTTGACTAGGTAGGTGACCGATTCGTCGCGACCGGGCTGGATCAACCATGCTAGGTGCACCACTGCATCCGCTCCACGCACCACCGGAACGAGATCGCTCCGGGCGATGTCCGCGGCCACGAACCTGGTCCGCGGCCAGGTTTGCAACGGCGCTCGCCGAGCCACCGCGACGATTTCGTCCACGGTCGTCTCGGCGCCCAGCGATTCCATCACGCTTGTGCCAGCGTTGCCCGTCGCCCCGATGACCACGACCCGCATGCAATGCTTGTACCCGAGGACTTGGGCGCACAAGCTCGATCGTCAAACGTGACAGCTCTCACGGGAATCATCGGCGTGGGACGCATGGGGCTGCCCATGTGCGGCCGGCTCGTTGACGCCGGCCATGACGTGATCGTCGGCGACGCGCGCAGCGAATGCGAGGAGCTTGTGCGCGCCGTGGGCGCGAGGTGGGTCGGCACCACCGCCGAGGTCGCTTCGGAAGCCGATGTGCTGATCACGGTGTTGCCGGGAGCGGCTGAACTTCTGGCTGCGATGGATGTCGCGATCCCGGCGATACGGTCCGGAACGACCTGGATCGACATGACCAGTTGCTCGCCAGCGATCGGTCGCGAACTCGCCGCCCGTGCTCGGGAGCGAGGCATAGAGTGCCTGGACGCGCCCGTCGGAGGCGGCGCGCCGGAGGCACGGTCTGGCTCGCTGCAGCTGTTCGTGGGCGGTCCAAAAGCGCTGATCGAGCGCCATCGCCGGGTCCTCGATGTTCTCGGACGCGTCGTGCACCTCGGTGATCACGGCGCGGGATACCTGACAAAGCTGCTCGTGAATCTCCTGTGGTTCGGTCAGGCGGTCGCAACCGGTGAAGCGCTGTTGCTCGCGCACCGCTGTGGCATCGATCTGGACGCGTTTGGCTCCGCCGTCGACGGGAGCACGGCCGCCAACGAATTCCTTCGCACCAACCTCAGCAAGCTGCTCGAAGGCGACTATCTCCCCTCGTTCGGATTAGATCGTTGCTGTGACGAGCTCGACGCCGTGGTGTCGCTCGCGAAACAGCACGCGCTGCCGTTTGAGCTCTCCATTCAGGTTTCCCAGGCCTATGCCCGTGCGCTCGACCGTTACGGCCCCGTCGACGGAGAGCTGCTAGCCGTCGCGCTGCTCGAAGAACGCTCCGGCATTCGTCTGCGCGGTTGAGTGATCCCGTCTGGGGAAGGCCCGGTCACGACTCGGCGTCGCTCGGCCCTGATGATGACGAGATCCTCGGAATCTCCGCCGGGCAACAGACCTCGAGCTCGCAGCATCGGTGCGCGCACACGCATCCTTCGCCCAAGCGGACCACGGCGCCTGGCGATGATTCGAACGTCGAAGCCGTGGCTTGCCAGCGCCTGCACCGTGGCCTGCTCCGAGCATATCGACGAGTGGACGAGGAGCAGCACGCCGGCGTCGGTGAGATGCGGTGCTGCCTCGGCACAGATGCGGTCCACGTAAGCCCGTCCGTCCGGGCCCGCTTCCCATGCTCGGGATGCTCCGTGAGCGGGGAACTCCGCGCGGACGCTGGGAACGTACGGAGGATTGGCGAGGATAAGATCGAACCGTTCCTCTCGGACTGGCCGGAACAGGTCCCCTCGCAGGGCGTGGACCTTGACGCCATTGAGCTTGGCGTTGAGCCTGGTCGCGAACACCGCGCGGCGTGAGATGTCCACCGCGACCACCCTTCTGGCGCCACCGAGCGCGGCCACGATCGCCAGTAGACCGCTGCCCGTGCACAGGTCAAGCACGGTGGCGTCGGGTCGGAGCGATTCGCGGCGCAATTGATCGGCGAGCATCAAGCTGTCGCTATGTGGTTTGAATACCCCTGGAAAGAGCAGCAGTCGCACGGCGCTGCGTTTCTATCCTCGTCTCCCCGCGGTCAAACGTGACTCCACTAGACGAAAGCTGGCCGCCCACGGCGCGAGCGTTACGGGAGGCGTTTGACGCCGCGCCGGCGTACACGGTGGGCATTGAGGACGAGGTCATGTTGCTTGCGCCCGACACTCTCGAGCTGCTCCCGAACGCGTCCCAGGTGCTGGCGTTGCTCGGCGGCGACCCCCGTTTCAAGCTCGAGCTGCCCGCGTCGCAGATCGAGATCGTGACACCCCGCGCGGCCCAAGTTCAGGAGGCGACGGCGGCGCTGCTCGATGCCCGGCGGACGCTTGCCGAGCGCGCCAGCCACGTTGCTTGCTTGGCGAGCGCGGGGGTGCACCCGTTCAGCCCGGGGATCGGGAAGCTGAATCGGCTGGCCCGTTATGAGCGAACGATCCGTGAGTACGGTCCGGCCGCCCGGCGACAGCTGGTGTGCGCGCTCCAGGTGCACGTCGCAGTTGGCGACGCCGACCGCGCGCTCGCGATCTACAACACTGCACGGTCCTACCTGCCGTTGCTCGCGGCGCTGGCCGCCAATGCCCCGTTCTACGAGGGGCGCGACACGGGATTGGCCTCGGTGCGCCCCAAGCTCGGCGAGCTGTTGCCACGCCAAGGAGTGCCACCCACGATTTCAAGCTGGGATTCCTACGCGGAGGTGTTCCAGTGGGGCGCCGCCACCGAAACGTTCGTCGACGCGCAGACCTGGTGGTGGGAGCTTCGGCTCCACGCCCGCTTCGGCACCCTCGAGTTCCGGGTGCCCGATGGCCAGACCAGCGTCGCCGACGCCGCGGCGATCGCCGCGGTCGCCCAGGCACTCGTGAAGTGGCTGGGCGAGCGCCACGACCACGGGGAGCAGCTGCCCGTCGCTCGGAGCTGGCAGATCGAGGAGAACCGCTGGTCGGCCTGCCGTCACGGAGTCGAGGGAGAGATGGCCGACATGCACGCGGGAACTCGACGCCCCACGAGGTCTTTGCTGCGCGAGCTGCTCGAGACACTGGAGCCGCTCGCCGCGGGCTCGGGCTCGGCGAGCGCTCTCGAGCATGCCCGGCGCATGGTGGAGGTCAACGGAGCGATCGCCCAGCGACGAGTTGGTCAACCGGGCGGGGCGCGCGCCGTGGCGCGGTGGCTCGTGCAGCGCTTCCTGGACTCCAGCGCGGGGTAGCTACGGCCCGATGACTCGGCTGCCATCACCGAGAGGCCCCGTCAGCGACGTTCTGCTGCACGTGCTTCCCCATGAGCTGGGCGACCTGCCTCGAGTTGAGCCGGCATTCGCCGAAGAGCCGCTCGCGGACGAAGACCTGCAGTTGTCACTCTATCTCTGCTACGAGCTTCACTATCGCGGACTACCGGGAGTCGACGACCGCTGGGAATGGGAGCCCTCGTTGTTGGCGCTTCGCAAAATGCTCGAGGAGCGGTTCGAGCGGGCTCTGCTCAGAGTGGTCCCGTTGTCAGATGGGTCCATCCCCGCCGGTGATATCGACCTTGCGCTGCGTGCCATCGCGGAACAGGACCACGGGCCGTCGCTGTCGACCTACATCCGGCTCGAGGCGTCTCTAGATCAGGTCAAGGAGTTCCTCGTGCACCGCTCGGCCTACCAGCTGAAGGAAGCAGACCCGCACTCGTGGGCGATTCCTCGCTTGACGGGTCGACCCAAAGCGGCGCTGATCGAGATCCAAGCGGACGAGTACGGGGGCGGGCGTGCCGAATGGATTCACGCCGACCTGTTCGCCAGAGCGATGCGCGCGGTGGGGCTCGATGCAACCTACGGTGCCTACCTGGATCTGATCCCGGCGGTCACCCTGGCCACCGTCAACCTCATGTCGCTGCTCGGTCTTCATCGCCGCTGGCGGGGCGCGATCGCGGGCCACCTTGCGCTGTTCGAGATGACTTCCTCGATTCCGAACCGCCGTTACGGCGACGGGTTGAGGCGGCTCGGGTTCGACGGCGACGCGACGTTGTTCTTCGACGAGCACGTGGTCGCGGACGCCGTGCACGAGAACGTCGCCTCCGTCGACCTCGCCGGCGGCCTCGTCCGGCAGGACCCGACGATCGGCGCCTCGATCCTCTGGGGTGCTCGGGCTCTCGACCACCTCGACGCGGCGTGGTCCGCACATCTGCTCGGGTGCTGGCGCGAGGGCCGCTCGTCGCTTCTCGAGAGCCGCTCCCTCGCCCGGAGCGGCGGACGCGCTCTCTCCCCTGGGTAACGGCTCAGGGAGCGCGAAACCCGGTGAGCTTATGTGTGCCGTCGCAGAACGGTCTGGTCCTCGACTTGCCACACCGGCACAGGGCAATCGGATCTCGGTTGCACTCAATCACCGTGCCATCGGGCCGCGCGAGCCTGACTGGTCCCCTCACCAGCAGCGGACCGTCACGGTAGGGAGTGATCACCACAGAGCGCTTGTCCGCCGCGTGTGCGCGCTCCAGCATCGCAGCTACGTCCGCACCGCTTTGCGCGGCTCGACGAACGGCTCTCGATCGGCTGGATGGCCAGCCTCGACCTGCCGCGCGCGCTCGAGCTCGGGTTTGAACTCCGCCCCGAGCAGTAGCACAGCGTTGGAGATCCACAGCCACACCAGGAAGATGATGACTCCGTACGTTTTGTTGTATGAGGAGAAGTTCGACACGTACAACGCGAACGCTCCGGAGGCGATCGACCACACCACTACCGCGAGCAGGCCGCCCGGACTAATCCACCGGAAGCCGGCGTGTCTGACGTTGGGCAATGCCCAGTTAAGGATCGAGAACATGAAACTAACCACCGCCATTGAACTCCCGTCGCCAAGGCGGGCGTGACCAACCACGAACCTTCCATCGAGAACCTGGCTCGGGGCTTCCCGGTAGACCAGCCGCTAAACCCGGCCCACCCCCACGGCCGGCCGCACGAGCGCAGCCCTGCGCACGAACTAGTGCGCAGTTCAGCCGGGGAGTGAGTCTCAGCCGGCCCGCCGCCGGGGCCTAACGGAGGCGGTTGTTTGGGTTCGGTCCAGCGCGCGGGAGCGCAAGCGTCTTTTCCAGAACGCCATCACGGCCCGCGCGTCTCGCCAGTCTCCCTCTTCAAATGAGGTTCCTCCGGCCAGAGGTACCGACCGATAGCCTCGGACCGCGCACACGATCGTGGCCGTGAGTCAGTCGGCGCTCGTGCTTGCTGTGAGTGGATGGGCCACCGTGATGCGGGTACCGAACGTGTGGCGCGCGCTAACGACGACGAAGCATGCGCCTCGCCTCGGCGCACGGTCAGGTCGACACCACCGCGAGCGAACCGGCGGGCATCGCAGCGTCGTCCGAGAGGCGCCAGTACACCGAGAGACGGGTCTCTCCGGCTACCGCCGCGCGACGACTTTGCAGAAGTTAGCGACGACGGGGCCTGATGCATGTGACCCCCAGATCCGCGAGCCTCCACCGCTGATTCGCGTCGCTTCTGCTCTCACGAAGGCTGAGCCGTGTCGCTGGGGCGCGAGCGCCGGACCAGAGAGTTCTGCTTTGGGTCGACGAGCCCCTCGGAGCAGAAGCCGCTCAGTCGTAGCCGCTGAAGACACTATGGAGGACCGGCTCCTTCGGAGTCGAAGGTAGTCGGCACCCCCGCGCTGCGGGGTTGATGTTCGCGTCGAAGATTGCAGCTTCGACGCGGGCCCACAACTACGGGAGGTGCCGAGATGCCTGACGGTATCCGTTGGGTCCGGTCTGGACGTGCACGCGCGCGAGTCGACGGTCGCTTGGTTGGATCAGGCGACGGGCGAGGTCATCACAAGCGGGTTGTGGGTCGCCCGCACGAGCTGCTGCCGTATTTGCGGGAGATACCGCGCCCGGCGCGGATGGTCTATGAAGCGGGGCCGACCGGCTACGGGCTCGCGCGCCGCGCCCGCGCGGAGGGGATCGAGGTCGCGGTGTGCGCGCCGGGGAAGACCGAGCGCCCGCCGGCTGATCGGGTCAAGACCGACAAGCGTGACGCGATCCGTCTGGCCAGGCTATTGGCCGCCGGCGAGCTGGTGCTGGTCACGATCCCGTCGGTCGAGCGCGAGCAACTGCGAGATTTGGTCCGCTGCCGCGAAGACATCCGCGGGGATCTGATGCGCGCCCGGCACCGGATCGGGAAGTTCTTGCTGCGCCGCGAGGTCTACTGGGAAGGCAAAGGCGAGGCGTGGTCCTACAACACCGCCTGTGGCTAGCGTCAATCAAGTTTGCCGATCAGGCCTCGCGGGCGACGCTGGCTGACTACCTGCACGCTCACGACGTGCTGCTCGCCCGCCGCGACCAGGTCGAAGCCGACCTCGCCAAGCTCGCGCTCGCGGCCCGGTGCGCGCCTACGGTTGCCAGGCTCAGGTGCTTGCGCGGGATCGACACGCTCACCGCGCTCGGGCTCTGCGCCGAGATCGGCCACTGGGAGCGCTTCGATCATCCCGACCAGCTCGCCTCCTAGCTCGGGATCGTCCCTAGCGAGCGCACCACCGGGCAGCAGCGGCGGCTCGGGTCGATCACTAAGGCCGGCTCCACCCACGCCCGGCGGCTGCTGGTCGAGGCGGCGCATCACTACCAACGCGGCCCAGCGGTCAGCGAGAAGCTCGAGCGCCGCCAACGCGGCCAGGCGCCCGAGATCATCAACATCTCCTGGAAAGCGCAGCGTCGGCTGAACGCTCGCTGGCGCCAGCTCAAAGACAGTCGCCGCAAACCCGGCGGGGTCGTCGCGGTCGCGATCGCCCGCGAGCTCGCCGGCTACTGTGGGAGATCGCCACCTGGACTCATCCGGACGACATTCCGCCGGCATCCCTGCCGGCGGGCGACCCCCTCAGACAGGCAACCTCGCTCCCAGCGAAGCACACACCAACCACCCGCAGGAGAGACACCAACTCACGCTAACCCTCTCACCATCAACCCCTTGCCGCTGGCGAGGCGGCCCGAGCGGCCCGGCTCGCGCACAACAACTCCGCGATTAGTCGCCTGAGCAACCGCCCTTACCGGCGGCGCTCGAGTGCAGACGGCGGACGTGCGACGAACAAAGGTCTTGGGATAAGCAAGCCCCCGAATATGAGCATGACCACCGTCGCGAACCCGAGGACACCCGGACCGCCCCGCGAACCGCAACCCTCATCAACCACACACCCACCCCAGACAACGGCCATCAACCCCTGCCCCTTGACAACCGCTCCTCCATATGGGCGACAAAGCAGGCGCCGCGGATCAGGCGCAGGAAAAGAGGAGGCTTGCTGAAGCCCAGGCCGTCCACGTACCAGGAGGTGGTGGCCTCGACGTCGGCGACAAGTGGTGTGGCGAACATCGGTATGCCGTAGATCGCCCGGCTGACCCGGGGTGCCGAAACGCCTGGGCCGGGAGCGGGGACTGGAGACGGGATGTCGTTCATGGGCTCATCTTCGAGCCTTCCGTTGGTGGAGGGTCAAGCCCATAGGTGATCGGAGCACGCGCTCGCTCCTACGGGCTGCCGTCTCGTGATCGACGGGTCGCCGTTTGGGCCCCAGTGGAGCTGCGCGAGCAACCGCGGAGGCGTCATCGCGTCCATCAGGCTCCTCTCAGTGGGGTTTGTTGCGGGCGCGCAGCCAGGCTGAGTGGTGGCGGGCGGAGGCGTACTGGAGGGGTAGGTGGCAAGCCCGTAGAGATGCCAGCGTGCCGCGGCGGCCGGGCACTCGCTCGCCGATCCGATCGTCGCGGCGATGATGGTGGCCAGCAGGGTCAGGTTGTAGGCGGGCAGCCAGCGCGCTGGCAGCCCTTCGGTGTCGGTGAGCACAGGGATCCCGTGACGAAGCCGCCACGGCCACGACAGGTAGTGCTGCATGGCCAAGGCGCAGAATGCGCCGTTGGTGGCCGCGAGAAGGCGATCCCACCGCCCCTGGCCGCACGCCGCCAGCGCGAGCTGGCCGGGGAACAGGGCGCCCCAGGCGAGTAGGGCGCGACGTCGGCCCAGCAACGGCTCGCCGGGGAGGCCGATCCCCGCGGCCAGTTCCACGGCGTGATGCCCAGCCAGCGACACACCGGCGGCCTGCGACCAGCGGCGAGCCTGACGATCCTGCCCGCGGTCTCGGTGGCTATCCATTACCCACCCTTCAGGCGCCGGAGGCTTGGGCGCTCTCGTAGTTGGCGCGCAGCAGCGCCAGCGCGTGCTGAACGCCTTCCTCCGTCTCGAGTGGGACGGTGACCCAGCCCGGCTCGTGGTGCTCGAGCGCCATTCCGTGTTTGACGAGTTGGTCTTGCTGCTTGGGTGTGAGGGGCACGTCTGCCACCGCGTCGCCGTGTAGGTGGCCGAGCTCGCGTTGGCCGACCCGCAGCACGACCGATCCAAAGTGGCCGTCGGCGCGGTGCACGCCTGACCAGCCGAGCGCCTCGCTGATGATCCGCTCGGCGCCCGAGCCTCGGCGCCCGCGATCGCCGCCGAGCAGTTGGTCGAAGCCCTCGAGCTTGTCGGGATCGAGGGTCAGGTCGATGGTGGTGATCAGGCCGCCCGTGACGGTGAACCCGGCCGCCCCGGCCGGGCCATGCCGGGTCTCGATGACGAGGCCCGCCTGGCCGTTGACGGTCGCCGGATGGCACAGCGTCGCGAAACGCGGGCCGAATGTCGCCATGGTGCGCGCGACGTCGGCTGCGCCGTTCCGTTCTTGCTGGAGCTCGCCACCGCCGCCGGCACGGAGCACCACGTCCGGGTCGAGCACGGCTAGGAGCGCGTCGAAGTCCCCGGCTCTGGAGGCCTGAAGGAACGCGTCGACGACCTCGCGCTGCCTCGCCAGATCGGCGTCGGGCTGCGGTATTGCTCCGCGGATGCGGCGTCGCGCCCGGCTGGCGAGCTGTCTTGCCGCCTCGGGGCTTCGGTCGACGATCTCCCCGATCTCGGCGAACGGGAGAGCGAACATGTCGTGCAGCACATAGACCACCCGCTCGGTCGGGGTCAGCGTCTCGAGCACCACGAGCAGCGCGAGCCCGACGGTGTCGGCCATCAGCATCTGCTGCTCGGGGTCGGCCTGCTCGTCGACCTCCTCCACGATGGGCTCGGGCACCCAGGCGCCCACATAGTCCTCGCGGCGAGATCGCCGGGCGCGCAGCATGTCGATGCACACCCGGCCGACGATCGTGGTCAACCAGGCGCGAGGGTTGTGGATCGTCTCCTGCCGGGAGCGGCTGAGCCGAAGCCAGGCTTCCTGGAGCGCATCCTCGGCCTCGCTGACCGATCCGAGCATGCGGTAGGCCACCGCCTCCAGGTGCGGCCGGTGGCGCTGGAACTGCTCGGTCCCCCAGCCGATGTCGTTCAACGACTCTGCTCCATGGCTAGCGGCATTCATCCTTAATGACGGTTGCGGGGTGCCCGATTGTGACGCCGCCCCGGGGTCGAGACCATCATCGTCGTGGGTGTCACATCTGCGCTGTTCAATGCGTCTGTAGGGATGAGAGTTCGAAACCGCCCCGCGCCACCCGCTCTGGGAGCGCTTCGCAAGCCCGCAAAAGGAGTAGCTATGACCCAACGGATCCTGGCCCAGCGCAGTCGTCTGATTACCGAGGAGAACGGTCGGTGGTGGACGCTGGGCGCGATGTGTTTTGCGCTGTTCATGATCATGTTGGACAACACGGTTGTGAATGTTGCGCTGCCGTCGATCCAGCGCGATCTGCACGCGTCGCTACAGGCGCTGGAGTGGACGATGAACGCCTACACCTTGACGTTCGCGGTGCTGATGGTGACCGGCGGCCGGTTGGGGGACATCTTCGGCCGCCGCAAGCTGTTTTTGTTCGGGGTGGCGGTGTTCGGTGCCTCGAGCCTGGCGCTCGGCTCGGCGCCCGACGACGCGGTGCTGGTGGCGTTCCGCGCGGTGCAGGGGGTCGGGGCGGCGTTCATGATGCCGGCGACTTTGTCGATCATCACCCAGGCGTTCCCGGCCGAGCAGCGCGGCACGGCGATCGGCACGTGGGCGGGCGTGAGCGCGCTGGCGCTGGCGATCGGCCCAGTGGTCGGAGGGTTCCTGACCGAGGATGTGAGCTGGCGGGCGATCTTTTTCATCAACCCGCCGATCGCCCTCGGCGCGGTCGCGGTCACCCTGTTCGCCGCGCGCGAGTCGCGCGATGAGACGGTCGGCCGGAGCGTCGACTTCGTCGGTATCGCGGCCCTGACCGCCGGGCTGACGGCGCTCGTGCTGGCGCTGGTGGAGAGCAACAGCTGGCACTGGGGGTCGCCGCGGATCGTCGGCCTGTTCGCGGTCGCCGTCGTTGCGCTGGCAGCATTCGTCGTGATCGAACTGCGCGCGCGCGCGCCGATGCTCGACTTCGCCTTCTTCCGCTCGCGCACGTCGACGGGCTCGAACATCGTCGGATTCCTGGTCACGTTCGCGATGTTTGCCCAGTTCTTCTTCCTGACGCTGTACATGCAGAACGTGCTGCACTACTCGCCGCTCCAGACCGGGGTGCGGTTCCTGCCCGCGACGATCGTGATCATCATCATGGGTCCGATCGCAGGGCGCCTGACCGACCGCGTCGGTCCGCGGCCGCTGATGGCCCTCGGGCTCGCAATCGTTGGCGCCGCACTGCTGATCCAATCCCGCATGACGATCCATACCGGCTACGGGCTGCTTTTGCCGGGCTTCATCCTCATGGGCTTGGGGATCGGGCTCGTGATGTCGCCGATGAGCACGGCGGCAATGAATGCGGTCGACCGCACCAAGTCGGGCGCGGCCTCGGGCGTGATCTCGATGAGCCGCATGGTCGGCGGGAGCGTCGGGTTGGCGGTGATGGGCGCGCTGGTGACCACGATCGGGCGCTCCAAGCTCGACCAGAGCCTGCCGACCGTCCCCGCCGCGACCCGCGCGAAGCTGGCGAGCGCGCTCGGCTCGGGCGCGGCCCCAAGCGGACATCACGTCTCGCCGCCCATAGTCCACGCGGTCAACCACGCGTTCGTGTCGGCGCTTGGCACCGGACTCAAGGTCGGCGCCGCCGTCGCCTTCGCCGGCGCGCTACTCGCCCTGTGGCTGATCGGCCCGATGCGCACGCGGCCGGTCGAGGCGCACCCGAGCGAGCAGCGGGCCCCCGAAGCAGTCACGGCCTGACGTTGCACGCTGACCATGTCCGCTTGCCTCCCGCTGGCGCTGCGGCGCTTCAACCGCAAACCGGCGAGCTGATGCAGGCGCAATCCTCGTCGACAAAGCCGGACAGCGCGCCCGGATTGGGCGCTGCCACCACACTCCAGAACGAGCTCGAGCTCGACGACGCTTTCCTGCACTGGTTTGAATCCCGCCTCCCGAACAGCGGCCCGGAGCCACCGGAGGAAGACGTGCTCGACTATCTCGTCGCTTGGGCGTTGCGCGCCTGTAGCTGAGCACGCTCTGGGCTGAGGCCGGTCGCGAGTGCGTGAGCGCGTGAAACCGTCCGCCCTGGCGCGGCTTTGCGCCGTCGAGGAAAGCGGGCGCTGCCAGTAACGGCCGCGACGCTGATTGTCGCAATCGCAGGCGAACAGGAGCGGCGGATGCGCCGAGAATCTGTGTCGCCTCGGACCAGGCCCTGCACCGATGCCGTACCGCTCCTTCCTCGCGAAGCAGGGGACCTTGGACCGCTCTGGTGCGCCCTGTCGAGATTGAGCAGATCCAGAAGCCCGCGGGTCAGGTCCCGGCGGCGTGGCGGCCGCCGGCGACCCGAGCTCGCACTTCTCCTTCGGGTCGCCACGACTCCGAAGGAGCAGGCGCCGCTCGGCGGCCGCGTGGGCGACAATGCAGAAGCCACGGAACCCGGCCACGACAAACCTCCGAGTAATCGAATCGATGCGATCAAAGAAGGCGATTGGCGCGAGCCTGATCGAGCCTTTGCCTAGGTGCGTGTGTGCACCGGAGGCTCGCGTCCAGGGTCGAGCCTTCCGCGCGTGGGGGTATCTGGATGGACTGCGGCGGGGTACCGCGGCGCGAGCGAAGCGGGTCTCGCCAACGCCGCTGCGCGGGGGGCTATTGCTCCCCGGGAAAGGGGCGGTCAAGCGAGACCGCTGGATGGTCGTCGACGGGGACGCTGTGCTCTCGGTGTGGTGGCGTGCTCGCATTCGTGGACGTCCTGTGTCAAGCCCCCGGCGTGATAGCGGATGTCGGCTTGCCGTCAAGCGCTCCGCGCTCGGCCCTGCGGGCCGCCCTTCGGGTGACAGCGTTGCCGGCCATCCGCTGGGTGGCAGCCAGGTCGGGCACGGGGCCCGACGAGGTGGGAATGGTGACGGTGATGTGTCGTTGCAGCGCGCGGTGGCGGGCGGGGTCATATGGCACGCCGTCTTGCCAGCAGCGCCACACGATGCGTGACCACGCGCGTCCGACAGTGCGCAGCGCGCGGGGATGGTCGTGACCCTTGGCGCGGGCGCGGGCGTACAGATCCTGCGCCCAGGGGTTTCGGTGGCGGCTGCTGTCGGCCAGGGTGTGGAACGCGTCACGCAGCCGCTTGTTGCAGCCCCAGCGAAAGCAGGCGGCCTTGCGCTTGCCGGACTCGATCGCGACCGCGGCCTGTCCCGCGTCGCCGGCCAGCGTGTCGCGGGTTGGGTAGCGCGCGCGGCAGTCACCCATCTCGGCCAGCAGCTCGGCGGCGGTGATCACCGCGCCCTTGAACAGCGAGGTGAAGATGGCCCCGTCGGGATGCTCGCGGATCGCCGTGGCGATCTCGCGCTCGAGCTCGGTGATCTGCGCGTTGAGCTGCTTGATCATCGCGACCAGGCCGCGCACCAGCCGGCAGCGGGTGGCCAGCTCCCGCTCACCGACCCGGCCCTCCGGCGCCTGCCTGAGCTTGGCGAGCAGCACCGCCGGCTTCTGCCCTCCGGAGTAGCGCTGCCGCGCCAGAAACGCGGCCAGCCGCGCCTCGCCTAGCCCGCGCGCGTCCGCCGGGCTGGGATACCGCTCCAGGAACGCGAGCGAGATCTGGCTGTGCAGGTCCCTGAACAGCCCCAACGGCCCGGGCCAGAACCGCGCAAGCTCAGCACGCAGTCTGGTTGACCAGCGCCGTTCTGGCGCCGACCAGATCCTCTCGGGCTCGGGTCAGCGCCTGCAGCGCCTTGGTCTCATCCGAGTCAGGCTCGAGCACTCGGAAGCGGTGGTGATCGGTCCGCGCCAGCTCGCACAACACAAACGCGTCGAACCGATCGGACTTCCCGCCCGAGGCGCGAAACCGATCACGAGTCGCCGCAACCTGGTTAGGATGCAACGCCAGGATCCGCAATCCGGCCTCCAGCAGCCGCTCGACCAGCAGCCCGTCGGGCCGCTCGATCGCGACCAGCGTCACCTCGTGGCGCACGAGTGTGCGGCACAAACCCCGCACCCCGGCCTCGTCGTGCGCGAACGTCGCGGCCAGGATCTCCTCGCCCGTCTCATCAGCGATCAGCACGTCGTGCTTCTCGGACGCCCAGTCGACGCCCGCATAGGTGGTGGTACCCATCAGAACTTCACTCCATCTTGGTCAGGTCTTCACAGCGCCCCGACCGAGAGGTACCGTTGCGGATGCCTATAGACAGGCCCTCAACGGGGCAACGTGCTGTTGCCGCTTGCGGCACCTCACCACCGCCGAGAGGGGCTAATCCACGAAAGGCCCTCCACACCGGGGGGCAGGCAAAGCAAAACCCTCTCCCGGCGGCGGTCGAGGCAACAACCAGGATGACCTATAGGCGAAGCAGACGAGCGGCGGTCGGCCTGTCGTCGCCGTACCCTTCGGATATGGCAACCAGCGCTGGTCGCGATGAGACCGACTCGAGTTTTGGTCGGCGTGTAGGCAACTTCGACGGGCTGCAGGAAGGCGAACCACTCGAGGCGGTCGGTGTCCGTTTCTCGGGCCTGGATCTGCAGCGACTTCGGTACTTCGTCGTGGTTGCGGAAGATCAGAGTTTCACGCGCGCAGCCGAGCGGCTATATGTCGCGCAACCATCGCTGAGCGCGGCGATCCGCAAGCTTGAGCATGAGCTTTCGGTGCTTCTCTTCGAGCGTTCTAGCCGCCCGGTCACCCTGACGGCCGCGGGTCGCGCGTTGCTCCCGAAGGCCCGCGCCGCGCTGGCGGCCGCAGATGAGGCATACCAGACTGCGGTGAACGCGGCGCGAGGGGCTGCCGGCGTGTTACGCATCGGGGTATCGCCTGCCGCCCAGGAGACCGCTGCGCCGATTTTGCGCGAGCTGACGCTTCGTTTGCCGAAGATCGAACTTCAGGTCGAACAGGACGCGAGTGGTCGTCTCGTGGCCGACCTCTGCGGGCGGCGGCTCGATCTGCTGATTGGGGCCAGCATTCAGGCACCGCCGATGGTCCGACGAGAGCTGGTGCGCCTTGACGATGCTTTGCTCGCGGTCCATCCGAAGAGCATTTATGCGAACTTAGACACGGTCGCGTTGGCGGACCTTCGCGACGCCACGTTCGTCATCGCCAGGGATGGCATTGCTCCTGGCTACAACGAGGCAGTGATCGGCTTTTGCCTTGAGGCCGGGTTCTCGCCTCGCACTGTCGTCTCGCCGGCGTTGATGGCTCCGCCTGAGCTTCCGCCCGATGGGTGGGTGATCATTATGAGCCGCGCGGGGATCAAGGTGATGCAGCTTGATTTCGATCCGGTGTGGTTGCGGATCGATCCGCCGCATCACTTCCGGATCGAGCTGGCGTGGCATCCGGAAGTCCAAGGCGACGTGGTCGAGTTGTTTCGATCCGCCGTCGGCAGTGTTGCCGAACGCGAGCAGTGGATCATCCGGGTTCCACCTCCTTAGCGCCTGGTTCCTGCTTGCCGACCGGTGGTCCGTAGCGGCGCGTGGGCGCTGTGCGGTGAACGGGTTTGCCCGGATATAGGCAGCGGCTACTGAATCAACACGAATTCGTCTTTGACTGGCCCGCGGACTGACCCCATGCTTCGCGGCGCTCCGTTCCCCATGGACACAAGAACCAGTCAGGCCAAAGGAGGATCAGCCGTGTCGTCTCAATCGGAACCAGCTGCCGTCTCAGTTGCTCGTGCCCACGTCGAGGCGTGGAGCAACCATGACTACGACAAGGCCCGCGAGAGGCTCGCGCAGGACGTCCACGTGCTTGCAGTCACGGTCGACCCGGAGGCTCCCGATACCGACCTTTCTGGGATCGACGCGTACATGCAGGGTTTGATCCAGTTTGGCCAGGCAATCCTGCCCGGCACGACCAACATCAACAGCTCGGTCGGTGACGACGCCCGCGCGTTGCTGAGGGTGACGTCGCGAGTGAAGTTCGGACCCGACGCGCCCGAGATGACCCTGCACGGAGCACGCTCGTACTTGCTGGACGAGAACCAGAAGATCAAGGACGAGCAGGTGATCTTCATCGTCACACCGCACTGAAGGCACGACCGGGCGCAGCATCCGCGGTATGACCGCCGCTTCTGAAGCGCCACAGAAAGCGAACGCGCTGATGTGCGCCTCGAGAAGCGGTCTCCCGAGATCGCCGCCTCCATCCGAAGCAAAGGTGGGATCGAGTGCGACCGCAAATCGCCGCTGTTCGCCGGCGATGCCTTGATCAGCAAGCGCCGCCGTCGTTGCTCGCTCGGCCGAGCGGGCACCGTGCCGATACGGCTGCGAGCTTCTCTCATGGACGACCAGCAGGCGTCTTGTCGCCGGCGTCAGACCGCTGCTTGCGCTCGGGGATACGAAAGTCGGGCCCCGGAAGCGCCTCGGCGGTTCTCCTTGCCCGCGTTGGGAGCATTAGGGTCGCCTGCGGCGGAGTACCGCAGCGCCGGCGAGGCGGGTCTCGCCAACGCCGCTGCGAGGGGCGCTCTGGTCCCCGAGGAAGCGCTCGTCGGCGACCGCCGGTGCGTCCGCGACGCCGACCGTGGGAATGCCTGCGAGTGCGGGCGTGTCGCCGGGGTGGAATGAGTCGTTGATGCGTTGCTGGCGAAGCGCTACAGATGTTCGACAGCCCGTCGGGAGGTGCCCCGTCGTGCCGGCGTCGTTCGTCGTGTACGGAAATCGAACAGGAGGTCATTGCTTATGTCTCATCCGAATCCAGAGCTGTTGGCCGGCACCTACGACTCGCTCGCCCAGGGGGCTGCTGGCCGCTTGGTCGCGTCGATGGCCGACGACATCGAGTGGCGTGTGTGGCGCTCATGACTACATCCGCCTCCGCTCGCGCCAATCCGGCCGGTGTCTACCGCATCTTCCTCGACGCCCTCAACGATCAAGACCTCGCTGCCGCCGCTCGCGTGGTCGACACCGACCGCTACCGTGAGAATTGCGTCGGGTTCACCAAGGGTTTCGTCGGCTGGGAGGACGCCCAGGCGTCGCTGCGCGAGGTGTGGAAGGGGCTGCCCGACCTCCACGTCGACATCACCGACCTTCAAGCTGGTGAGAGCAGCGCGATTGCGCACGGCATCGTGCGCGGTACCAACCTCGGCAAGCTCTACGGCGCGCCAGCCACCAAGAAGGCCTACGAGGCGAGCTTCTTCGATTGGGTGCGCGTCGAGAACGGGCTGATCGTCGAGCGCGTACAGCAGTCCGACGTACTCGGACAGATGCGCCAGCTCTACGGCAAGATATTCGGGGTGGTTGGGCTCGGCGCCATGCTCTTCCGCCTCTGACACCGCCTGCGAGGAGGGCAACGGATCGATGGTTGCGCTGCTGGCCCAGACCGGCGCGAGCTGGTTCATGACCGGGCTGATCTGGACGATGCAGATCCTCAACTATCCGCTGCTGGCGCTGATCGCGCCCGACGACGTCCCGGGCTACGAGCAGGAACACAACCGGCGCTTCGGCCGCCTCGTCGGGCCTGGGGTGCTCGTCACCATCGTCTCCGGAGTGATCTTCCTCTTCTCCCGCCCTGCAGGCGTCTCCATCTCGATACTGATCGCGTCGCTCGTCCTTGCCGTGCTCATCGTCGCCGCCACGATCCGCGACGGCGTGCGCGCCCACACTCGACTTGCCCGGTCGTTTGACCCTGCCACGCAGCAACGGCTGGTGCGGACGAATTGGATCCGCGTTTTCGCGTGGACAGCTCTCGGGCTGCTCGACCTCGCCGCGCTCGCCGCCGCTCTGCCCTAACAGGCCACCGTACTCGGCAGTGAGAACATGACGGACCTCGCCGCCGCGAGGCCCCCCAGACCGCCGCAAGCCAGGAATTGGGTAAAGCCGGACCGGCCAGCGACCGCGCCGATGCCCTGGACGAGGAGCATCGGCTCGATCGCCGGCGCCGCAGGCTTCTGTTCCTGGGCGTCGCGGCAACTCTGGGGCCGCGATCGAACGCCACGACGCCCGCCCGCTTGCGATCCATGTGCCGCAACCGAAGCAGGGCTGAGACGGCGAGAACGAAGTGGCCCCGCTCCTCGCCAACACCAGGGCGCGCGAGCGGTCAGCGGACCACCACCACCTGAGCGCGTCTGCCCACGCACAGGCCATCGTGACCCGGTCGGGGGCTGACCTGAGGAGTACCGGATGCAAGCGCTTGCTCATCGACGACCCGGACACCCGCCTTCACGAACCGCGGGCCGCGACGCTGGCTGATCGGTGGCCCGTCCCGACGCTTCTGCTAAGGGTCAGCATCGCCGGAAGCAGGAGGCGCTCGACTGTGACCGCGCTGGCAACAAACCGGAAGCGGGCCCACGGCCGACTCGTGGGAGTCGGATTGCCGAGATCGGAGAATATGATCGGTGCCGGCGAGGTCAGCTCTGCGTAGGCAGGTGCGTGCACCGGATGCTCGACTCCGCGGTCGAGTTTCCACGGCAAGCAGGGTGCTGGCCTCCCTCGTCCCGGCCGGCTCCGAAGCCCTGCTCGCTCATGAATGCGTCGCCTTGCCCGTGCCCGTGGTCTGGCCCGCAGCCTGCGCAGACGGGTGCGTCGCCCGCGAAGCCGGGATGCGTGTGCTGGCGTGAGAGCGGGTCTCCCCGGCCGACGGGTCCACGACGAGACAGGTGAGCGCTCGCTGTCGGTTCCGTTCGCGGGCGCGACGCTAAGAGCCAACGATGCCGCTGCTGTCGAGGGTCGTACTGAGCGTCTGCCTCGCGGCTCCCTCGCGGGCAGAGCCGAACGGGCCGCCATTAGCCAGCTCAGTCCTTGGGTGCGCGAAGGTAGGCAGCTCTCGAGTCGCGGAGCGGGCGGGGAGCACGGTCGCCGGCGAAGGTGCGGGTGTGTCGCCGACATCCGACACGTGAGCGATGAGCTCCGGCGTCGCCAGCGTGCTCGAGACTGCGATCAGGTAACGCGGTGCCGTGCGGTGCGCTCTCGCTGGTCGTCTGGGAGCGCGTGCAGGGGGGGTGCTCGGTCGTCGGCCCGTGATCGCTTCCGGGCGGTCGAGTCGTTCGTGCAGCGATTGCGCTATCGCCGGTTACCGCAATGAGTCGATGTTCGCGGCGACCCACTGCTCGAATGAGCGCGGCTCGCGGCCCAGCACCTGACCGACGGTGGGTAGGACCGTGGTCTCGTCGATCGTCCCGTCGACGAAGAAGCTGAAGAACGCGTCGACGTACGCGGTCGGCATCGAGGCTGCCATCTCCCTTCGCGCCTGCTCGTTGGACCAGGGCGCAAACCGCAGCTGCCTGTTCAACGCCGCGCTGAGGATGCGAATTCGTTCGGCCGGGTAGATCGCCTCCGGCCCCGACAGCCGCAGACTCCGCCCCTCGAGCTCGTCCGTCGCCAGCGCCTTGACGGCGACCGCAGCGAGGTCCGCGGGGTCGATCATGGCAACCGCGACGTCGCCGAACGCGTCGTGGATGACGTCCCCCTCGCGAAGCTGCGGGAGCCACCTGAGCGTGTTCGACATCAGGCTGTTCGGCTGAAGAAAGGTCCAGGCAAGGCCGGAGTCGCGGACCGCTTGCTCTGAGAGGATGTGGTATCGGGCGACGGCGTTAGTCAGGTCGCCCCCGGGGGCGGCGCTGCTGGAGAGGAGCACCACGCGCGCCACGCCGGTGCTGCGCATGTCGGTGAGGGTCTCGGCCAGGCCGTCGTAGCCGCTGAGCAGGGACGTCGCGGTCACGCCACCCAGGTGCGGTTTCAGGGTTTCGGGCTGGTTGAGGTCGCCGATGGCCACCTCGACGCTAGGGGGAAACCGGGAGTCCTGGCCGTCGCGGACCAGCGCACGTACCTCGTGGCCCGCCTCGATCAACGCCCGGACCACTGCGCCGCCCGCGTTGCCCGTTGCTCCGGTGACCAGGATCATCACGCCCTCCGGTTCAGGCTCACCGAGCCGTCCCGATCCACCGTCCAGCTGGGGTTGTGCAAGACCTCCCACGGCTGCCCGTCGGGGTCGACGAAGACCCCCGAGTAGCCGCCCCAAAAAATCTCCCCTGGCTTACGGGTAACGGTTGCTTCCGCGGAGCGCGCCTCGGCGACGATCCGGTCCACCTCAGCTGGGGAGCCAACGCAGTAGCCGAGCGTGACCCCGGCCCAGCCGCCCCGGTCCTCCACCCCGGCATCCTGTGCGAGCCGGCCGCGATCCCACAGCGAGACGATCAAGCCGCCGGCCTGAAAGAACGCGATGTGGTCGGTCTCGTCATCCACTCCCGCGTCGAGCTGCCAGCCGAGCGCCGTGTAGAAGGCCTGGGCGCGACCGACGTCGGCCACGCCGAGTGTGAGCACGCTGACGCGTTGGTCCAATGCCATCTCCTTTCGGTCCGCAGATGTTAGGGAACGATCCCTAACGCCGGAAAGGGTATCGTAACGACCCCTAACACGGGCCGACAACATGCCACGCCCGTCCGCAGAAACCCGCGAGCACATCCTGCAGGTCGCCCGCGAGCTCTTCTACTGGGAGGGCATCCGCGCCACCGGCGTCGACAGCGTGGCCGCCGCGGCGGACGTGGCGCCGACCACCCTCTACCGCCTCTTCGGCTCCAAGGACGGCCTGGTCGCCGCTTACATGCAGCGCGAGAGCAGAGGGTTCCGGGAATGGTTCGATGCGGCGATCGAGGCGAGCGGCTCCGATCCACGGGAGCGGATCCTTGCCATATTCGAAGCCCTCTGCGAACAGGTGCGGCCGGAGAACTGCCGCGGGTGTCCGTTCTTGATGGCCCTAGCCGAGTTCCCCGACCCCGAAAACGAGGCGCACCGCCACGCCGTCGAGAACAAGGCCTGGGTACGAGCGCGATTCAGCGAGGTCACGCGGCAGCTGAAGACAACAGGCGAGCTTGCCGCCGCCGAGGCGCTAGCAGACAGGTTGGCACTCGTGATGGAGGGCGTCTACGGCTCCGTCGCCGCGCTCGGCACCGCCGGGCCAGCACGCGAGGCCCGCGACCTGGTCGAGTTCATCTTGCGCGCGTCCTCACCGGTGAGACGAAACCCGGGGACCAGCTAAAGCAGCCCGTTCGCATTTGCACTAGGCGGCGATTCTTCGCCGTGACCAGAGCTGACGACGCGACGCGTCTTGAGACTCGCGACCAGCGCGACGCTGGTCAAGGGGCGTACGCGACGCTCAGGCTCCGCTCGCAGGGGTTGCGGAAGCCCGCCGCGACCTCGACGTCAGCGTCGCAGCGCACTAGGAGGGGGAGAGCTCCACGACGGGCCCATGCCCAGGCACATGCACACGCATCGGCGACGCCTCCAACGACGGCGACCGTTGCTTGATGGCCAGATCCAGCTCGCGGCAAAGAGCCCTTGACACGGCCCCCATAAGGCATGGGCGACTTGACAGGCGTCCCCAGCCGCCGATCGACTTCTCCTTCACGCTCTCCGGGCTTAGAAGCAGCAGTTGCCGGTTCGTGGCCGCCGAGGCGACCAAGGGGAAGTGTTGCGCGGGCTCAACCGAGATAGCGATGCGGTCTGAAGCGTCGGTTTGATATGGCCCTGACTCAAGCGGCCGGGCGAACCTACACTCTCAAGATGGTCGACGACGAGCTCCTCGGACCAATCGAGACCGCCGTCCTGCACGCGCTGCATCGGGGTGCACTAGGCATTCGGTGCTCGGCCCGCGCCATTCCCGTGCTGCGCGAGGAGCCAGCCGGGGAGCAGCTGCTGCACGAGATTCTCGACCGCTGCGAGGAGCGAGGACTCGTCCGCAGCGATCGATATCGAGACCGCCGCGAGTGGAGGCTTACCCGAGCGGGCCGGACTCGACTGCGCGCTCGCCGGCGCTTTGCACGAGCGCTCGCGAGCGTCTTGGCTCGTACCGCCTGAGTGACCGCGGGAGGGCAGAGGCGGGCGCCGAAGCGAGGCTACTCCTTCCGGTCGGCAAGGACCCGGAGCGGCAGTCGCGGTCTCAGACCTGGGCCGGTGACGGAGCGGCATCCAGCCTCCGAGCGAACGGCACGAATGGGATCGTTCCGGCGGGACAGCCTCGAGCGGCGGGAATCGTCGCTCCGGTGGTCGTCCTGTGCGATAAGGCCAACTGGGATCGACGTTTGCTATTCCATTGGTCGTATCGCCTCGTCTTCTGGGTGGACTGACCGAGGGTCTGTGCGGTGCGGGGCTCTCCTGGCCCCAGGGAGCGAGTGGTTCGTCCAGACCGCCGCCCTCACCCCGGCGGCTCCTCGATCACGAACCCCGGCGTCCTGCGCTCTGGGTTCAGGGATCGCGGCAGGTCGTCGGGCCCGCGGTGCGAGCTGGCTTTTGCCTTCTCTCGTGTGCCGCGGATAGCGCTGTGCACGCCCGTCTCGATGCAACGAGTTCGTCCTCGGCGAGCGAAGGCGGGCCGGCGTGTCTGCTGTGCACAACACGCGGTTGCGTTCGCGGGTTTGATCCTTCAGCATCAACGGCGGCCCACATCACTTCGCGCACGCGCCTCCATCTCGTCTGTTTCGACCAAAGGCGACGCAACTGTCCTCGTTGTCCACAAAAGCTTGTCTTGACCCGCAGACCATGCTCAGCGATACTCGCCGCAGTCATCTCAGTCGCTGGTTCATCCGAGGGGAGGTGAATCGCCACAATTGCAGTAGTGGATTCAGCGCTAGTGAGGTTGTGACCGAGGAGAGGCTCACACACACGTGGGCTGTGACGCGTCCGTCGTAGCCGCAGCTGGGTCCCAGGTTGCATAGCCCCTACTTGGGTGAGTCAGGCCAACGGGCAGGTCGGTGAATGGGCGACCGACCTCCGAGCACGAAAGGAGCACTACGATACCTCGCGTTCACCATCTCACGGCGGCCTCTGCTTCACGATGGCACGGGCGCCGCCTCGAACGGGTTAGCGTTGACAGCATTACGAATATCGGGGATTGGCGGTCGCTGTCTTCAGACGATCGTTGCGCGGCCTCATCGGTTAGCAGGGTGTGTAAGACGGCTGTTTCCGCCTCGCATTTCTTTGGATAGGGAGAGAGAACGTGAAAGCTTTCAAATGGTTTAGGAACGCCACTAGGCGTGTGCTTGTGAGCCTTGCCGGAATCGCCGTTTTTGTGGGAGGGGTGGTGGCGGTGTCGCTGCCGGGCGGCGCCTCGGCCGCGCCCGCAGGGTCGGGGTCGGATGCCACATGGGCTGCCAGTCCGATGGCGCCGACGCCGCTCATTCCGAACCTCGCGAATGCCGGGTTCAATAATCAGACGGTCCGGAATATCGTGTACACGAGTGTAGGCGGCAGCGACCTCCGAGTCCGGCTGAGCAACACGTTCGGGACGACCGCGCTCCGCATCGGTCCGGTCAGCGTCGCTGTCGAGCTGACCGGCGCGCAGCTCGTGCCGGGGACGGTGCACCGGGTCACGTTTGGCGGCCGAGCCTCGGTGACCTTGCCCGCCGGCGCCGAAGCGGTCAGCGATCCAGTGTCGCTACAAGTGTCCCCGCAAGAGGACCTGGCCGTCAGTTTGTATCTGCCCGTCGCAACCGGTCCGGCAACCTACCACGCCGGTGCGCAACAGACCAACTATGTCGCCTCCGGCAATCATGTCGGGAGCGTCAGCGCCGCTCCGTACACGACGACCGCCACCTCCTGGTATTTCCTCGACGGGCTCGACGTGAGCAGCGCCACCGCGCCAGGCACCGTAGTTGCGTTCGGCGACTCGATCACCGACGGCGCCGCGTCGCAAGTGGGCGCCAACGATCGCTGGCCGAACTTCCTCGCCCGGCGCCTGGATGCTCAGCTCGGCGCCAACGCACCCAGCGTGGTGGACGAGGGAATCGGCGGTAACCGAGTCCTCAACGACTCCGCCTGCTTCGGAGTCAACGCGCTCGCTCGTTTCAGCCGTGATGCGTTGTCGCAGCCCGGGGTTAGGGACGTGATCCTGCTCGAGGGAATCAACGACATCGGCTTCAGCCAAACGCCCAACACGGGGTGCACCATGCCCAACACGAACGTGACGGCCGGGCAAATCGAACGCGGCTACGAGCAGCTCATCAGCATGGCACACGCCCATGGGGTCAAGATCTTCGGCGGGACCCTGACTCCCTTCAAGGGTGCTGGCTACTGGTCGCCGGCCGCCGAAGCCAAACGGGAGGCGGTCAACAACTGGATCAGGACCAGCGGTGCCTTCGACGGGGTGATCGACTTCGCGAAGGCCGTCCAGATGCCCTTCAATCCCCTGTACTTCAACCCCGCCTACAACAGCGGCGACAACCTCCATCCCAACGACGCCGGCTATGAGGCGATGGCGAACGCCATCGACCTGGCTCTGCTGCAGTAGGCCAGCAGCGCCGGGAGCAGCGCCGTGGTGGCGCGGCCGTCAACGGGCCGCGCCACCGAAGGCTGCAGGAGGTTCGACAAGCGTCGACGGGAGAGAGAATCCACTCCAGCTGAACCAATCGCTCGAGCACCCCGAGGTCCATGGCGGTCGGCGACCGCCAACCTGATCGCCGGCACACCACAAATCGTGAATCGTGTGCGCTGCGGCCCAAACCGGGGCAGAAAGTAGGACAGCATTGGTTAAGCAGACCAGCTAAGTCGGCCAGCCCACTACTCGCAGCCGGTATCACGAACCACGAGGCACCACGCCCTTCTTTGAATGTGTCGTGGCTTCCCCTTCGAATCGATCAACGGCTGAAGCGGAAGCAGCACGTCCACGGCTGGGCTGGCGACGGAGCGGCAGCCTCGAGGAGCGTTCTGCTCGGTCGCTCAGGCCGCCAGCCGTCGCCTGGCCTTCTGCACCGACGGCAACGCAGCTTTGGCCTTTGCCAGCGGCCGAGCCCGGAGATCGACGCTCGCTGGCTTGGCGGCAATGTCGATCTCCTCACCCGTGGTCGGATTGCGTCCCTTTCGCTTCTTCTGAGCAGGTTTCACGCGGACGGTCAGCTGCACCAAACCACCAATCCGCACCCTCTGGGCGTTACCGAGCTCCTCGAGCACGATGTCATCGAGCGCCACCAGGGCGCGCTTGACGTCGGCCTTGCTGAGGTCAGCGCGCTCAGCTACTGCGGCCACCAGCTGTGTCTGCGTCAGCGCCACAACATCCTCCAGGTTCGGAACTCAGCAATCAGCCTGGGATTGAACCGCCGTGGCCGGACAGAGACCCACCACGCCGTACGGGTGATGAGATATGCCACCTAACCTCGATCCGCCGTTATGGCCGCGATGGTGAGCGTGATTTCACCGCGAGGGTGTGATGGTTGAGATGGAGCGGCTGTCGGGGCGGTTTGGCCGTCTGGGTCGTGGCGTGTTGCGGCGGTCACGGTCGTAGTGGTCGGTTTGCGGGCAGGCGAACATGGTTGCGCGGTGAGCTCGGTCGTCGGGGTGGCCGCGGATAGCGGCGGGTGCTCAGCAGAGCGCGGGGATCGTGCGGAGGCGCTGGAACGCGGCGGCGAGTGCTTGGGACCAGGGCCAGTCGCGGTCGAGCTTGAGGTGGGTGCGTCGTCCGTGGCGCACGAGCTTGGCGGCGGTGTGCAGGAGGCATTGGCGAAGGCGTTTGGGCTCGGCGGTCGCGAGCTGACCGGTCAGGCAGATCAGCTTCGTCCAGGTCAGGAGGTCTTGGGCGATCAGCGAGAGTTCGAGCCAGGTCTGGTTGTGCTCGAAGGCGTGGTGCGGGAGGTTGCGCATGCCGGTGTCCTTGCCGGCCCGGATGCTGTCCTCGACCCGGGCGCGGCCGCGGTGGCGCAGCTCCAAGGCTGCGATGTCGTTGCCGTCTTGGTCGGTGAGAAAGCACGTGTACCGGTAGCCGTGCTCGTCGAATATCTGAAACTGCGCGCCGGGGTGCGGGCGCTCGCGGCGGCAGATCAGCCTGGTCCCCTCAAGCCAGGCGGACAGGTCGAGGTTGTCGGTGAGCTCCGCGACCCAGGCGCCGTCACGGTCCTCGCCGTCGGCGTCGATCGCCTGCACCCACGCGCCCTCGGGCGTTTCGAGGATCGCGGCGCGGACGGTGTCGTTGAGCTCGTAGCCGACCGAGAACCGGATCCCCGCCTCGCGACAGTCGGCGCAGAACGCATGCGTCGCGCCGCCGATGTCGGTCCTGGCCAGGATCTCGCGATCAAGATCCTCGGCAGGGAGCTGCTGGAGCGCCAGCCCGAGCACCGTGAAGTGATCCTCGGCGGTGTTCGAGCCGGCGTTGCCCGGTCTCAGGATCGCGGCGAGCGCTTCGCCAGTCTCATCCAGGTAGCAGTTCAGCGGGTGGAACCCGTAGCCGTGCTTGTAGTTGCCGGCGGCGAGCTCCTTCTCCGAATGCGCGGTCAACAAGGTCGCGTCGATGTTCAACGTGATCGACGCGGGGCGAGCGCCTGCGTCCCACACCCGCGCGCGAGCTTCCGCCCGCGCGGCGCGCACCCGACCGAGCAGCGCCTCGTCGATCGATTTCAACACCCTGTGCGTCGTGGTCTCCGACGCCTTGGCGCCGAACAGCCGCTCCTGGCCACGGTACGCGTCAAGGTCCGTGACGCAGTCGCCGCCGTCAGCGAGCATCACCGCTACGTCCCGCAGCACCCGGCCCGGGTCGTGCGCCGAGCGACGCTCGCGGGTACTCGCCAACGCGCCCGTCAGCGCGCCGGTCAGCCCAACCTGATCGGCCAACTCGACCAGCAACGCCACCCCCGCGTGCGACACGAGTCCCTCGCCGTCCGCCGTGACTTCTACCGTTTGAAAGCGAGCCGTAGGCTTCACCAACTGGGTGTCCTCCTGGGTCGAGGTCGAGATCTGAGCAATCCCGATTCTCACGGCCCGGGAGGACGTCACCCCACCCCCGGCTCAGCCCTCTATCGGCGGATCGAGGCTAACCGTTGGTCCGGCCGCTTCCCCTTTGGCATGGGGCGGACAGAAGCGAAAGCATCGAACTCGTGGCCGGACCGGCGACGAAGCAGCCTCGGATCGCTAGTCAGGAGAACTTCGGGCGGATCGACTCAGCCCGGTGAGGGCCGTGGTCTTGAATTCCGCCGTTCCAGACAAAGGTCACACGCTGCCCGGGTTCCAGCGTCCGGTAGCCCTCCACCCCGATTGCTGAGAAGTGAACGAACAGCACCTCGCCATCGTCGGCTGTGATGCGCCCATAGCCCTTCTCATCTTTGAACTACCGCACCGTGCCCGGACGACGGACTCCCTGGAGCTCGGGACGGCGGATGTCGAGCTCGTCTTCTGGCATGGTTCATAACCTCGCGACGAACACCGCGAGCGTCCGCGGGACACCGTGTCTGTCGCGCTCGACCCTAGTGGGTTCACGGCGGATCGCTCCGATCCGCTCGGCGACGCGAATTGATGCGAGGTTGTCGGTCTCGATATCGAGAACGACCGAGCGCATGCCCCCGAGCCCACGTGCCCGCTCCAGCATCGCGAGCGCAGCGGCCGTCGCAACCCCGCGCCCGCGCGCGTGCGGGAGTACCCAGTAGCTCAATTCGCCGGCCGGCTTATCGCCGAGACCGATCGCGTCGCATGTGGTCGCGGGTGATGCCCGGCCCGGCAGTCGCAGCGCGACCTTTCCCAGAACCTCGTCCTCGTCAGGCCGGCAGACCGCCAGCGACGGCCCGCGCCGTCCCTCGCGCTGCCGGGCGATCCAGCGCTCGACACCGAGCTCGGTGAGATGCGACCACTTGACGATCTCGGGATCGTCAAGCATCGGCGTGATCGCCATCGCATCGGCAGCGCGCCACTCACGCAGTCGTATGCTGGCCACCCACCCAGTCTGCCATCGGGCTACGGACGCTCCTCCCCCGTTCACGAATCACGAGCCGCGGCGCTGGCTGGTCGGGCCCGTCCCGACGCTTCTGCTCCGGGCCAGCCATCGCCGGAAGCAGAAGGCGCTCGACCATGGCCGCGCCGGCGAGAGGCTGTCGCGCAACGGCTTCGGGGCTTGGGTGGTCGACGGGCCGAGCTGCGGGGACGGTCGGGCCTTTTCGGGCCCGGTCGGCCAACCGGGGGTTAGCAGGGGCCGTTTCAGGCCTTTGCGGTGGCTATTTGGTGGCGGTAGAGCTTGGTGAGGTTGTGGGTCATCATCAGTAATCGCCACTCGGTGCGCCCGGCGGCGCGGCCGCGTCGGTGAAATTGGGTGAATTTGCGGTTGTGCTTGGTGTGACCAAACACGAGCTCGATCACCTGTCTTCGTTGTCGGTAGAGCTCGCGACCGTGATCGCTTGAGAGCAGTGTTCGCATCCAGCGGTAGCGCCCGCCCGACCAGCCCGGTCGCTGGCCTTTGCGCTTGCCTGACTCGGGCGGCACCAGTACGGCGATCCCGTCGGCGGCGAGCTTGTCCATCTGCTGCTCGTTCCAGAACCCGCAGTCCGCGACCGCGACCCGCGGCCGGGTGGTGATGTTCGCCTGCTTTAGCTCGCGCCGGGCCGCGCTCATCAGCGGCTCAAGCGCCGAGAAGTCGACCGGCTCGGTGGAGACCTCCGCGGCGATCACGATCTGGTTTTGGTCGACGACCGCCTGCGCGTTGTAGCCCTGCACGAAGATCTTGTGACCCTTCATCAGATGCGTGTCGGGATCGCTGAGATTGACCGTCGTCTGTGGTGTCGCCGGCGGCGTGTACGGCTTCGGGAGACGATTGCCTGAGAGCGAGCGGCCGAGCCGGTCCGTTGCGGTCGCCCGCCACGGGATTGTCACAAGGTCTGTGTAAGGCAGGAGCGAATGGAACCTCATGCCTTCAACACAACAAGAGAAGAAGATTTCTTTCCAGCGAGCTTGCTCTGATCTGTACGGCGCCGGCGGCGAGCCGCCGGGCGGCTCGCCGCCGGCGCCCCCGTCCGAGTCTCGGGGAGAGCCGCCCGAGTGTGAGCGAGGAGCAGATCGAGGAGGCGCTGGCGGAGGCCCGCTTGAGGGGCGCGATCGGGAAGCTGTCCGAGAGCGAGCTCCGAGAGCTGGCCGAGACGCTGGTCGCTGGGCTGGCCGAGGGACGGGAGCTGCCCGAGGAGCTGGGCGAGCCGCTGCTGGACGCGATGCTGGGAGCGTTGATCGCCGGCAAGCGAGGCGAGCGGGAGATCCTCGGGTCCGAGGGGGTGTTGGGCCAGATCACCCGCCGCCTGGTCGAGCGCGCGCTCCGGGAGGAGCTCTCAGAGCATCTCGGGTATCCGGCCGGGCAGGCGCCTCCCGGTGGCGCTGGGAACTCCCGTAACGGCGGCACGCCGAAGACGCTTCTGACCGACCACGGCCAGGTGGAGATCTCGTCGTGGGCAAAGCTCCTTCGGCGCTACCTCCCGGGGTGGGTGCCGACGGACGACGGGATCACGTTGTTCAACCCGGTCACGGTGTCGGTCACCCGCTACCGCTACCGCGGAACCAAGATCCCGAACCCCTGGAACCTCACCACCCCAACAGCATGCACGGCATGAGCCTGTGGAGAGCCGGATGCTCGGGAACGGGCACGTCCGGTTCGGCGGGCGGGTCAGGGAAACGGACCGGGCGCAAGCCCGACACCGCGCCCTGACCCGACCCAACACCGAGCTGAAGACCCGCGGCGTCCAGGACGTGCTCGTCTGCTGCGTCGACGGGCTGCAGGGCTTCCCGGAGGCGATCGAGGCCGTCTACCCCAAGGCGTGGGTGCAGACGTGCGTCGTGCACGCGATCCGGGCGGCGCTGCGGTTCGTTCCCTACCGCGACAAGCGCAAGGTCGCCGCCGACCTCAAGCCGATCTACACCGCCGCCGACCGCGACCAGGCGTGGGAGCAACTCGAGGCCTTCGCCGAGAAGTGGGATGACAAGTACCCGATGATCTCCCAGAGCTGGACGGAGAACTGGGAGCGGATCGTCCCCTTCCTGGCCTTTCCGCGCGACGTCCGCCGGGCCGTCTACACCACGGATGAAAATGTCAAGGGATTGGGTTCGCGATTCGCGTCGTTTTCGGGTGATGGATCGGTCGCGGCGAGTGCTCGCAGGCCCGCAGATCGCCTCCTGTGGCGCTGGTCTCCCGGCCGCGGTGCATTTCGGGCTGCTTTTGGGCGTGCAGAAGCGTCGCCGCGTTGCGACGTCGTTTGCAGCGCGGGTGTCAGCTGGCGTTACGCTTCGGCGTGGGCGTGGTCGACCCCGGAGCGAAGCGCAGGATCTGGGACTGAGGCCTGCCGCGCAGCTTGCCCCACAGAGGGCCTTTGAAGTCGCGTCCCATTGGCGGCGGCCACGCCCGGCTTCTCCCCCTTCGAAGGCGCTTTTGACTGCCACTCTGCGACGAGCTGACGGTATGACCGTTCGGCCTGCTCGGCGAGCTCGCGCTCGCGCCGGCGGACCTCCTTGAGGTTGTACGCGGACGCGTGGCCCTTCTGACCGCGCCGCGAGGGCATTCCGGCGCGAAGCTCGAGCTTGCGCAGCTTCTTCTCGGTCAGCGACGAGCGGGCGTACGCGTAGTCTTCGCCGCGCTCGATCATCGTCCAGCACAGGCACGCGAGCTTGCGGGCGGTGGCGACCACGGCGATCTGCATCCCGCGGCGGGAGCGCACCCTCTCGAAGAAAGCGCGCAGCGGCCCGGGGGTCTTGACCGCCACCCACGCGGCCTCGACGAGCATCCCGCGGGCGTGCGCTCGCCCCTGCTTGGTGATCCGCCCGTGCGAGGCGGGCTGACCGCCGGATTGGCGCACCCGCGGGTTGAGCCCGAGATAGGAGACCAGCTGCTCGGGGCGGCGGAAGCGCCGGAACTCCCCGACCGCCGCGACGATCGACAGCGCGATCGTGGCATCCACGCCCGGGATCGTCATCAACCGCTTGACCTCGGGGCTGTGCAGCGCGACGCGCCCGAGCGCGGCGTCGATGATCCGCAGCTCCTGCGCATGGAAGTCGAGCTGGCGCAACAGCGCCCCAACCGCGATCTCCTCATCGGGCGGAAGCGGCTGGCGCCCGAGCCACACTTGGCCCTTGATCCCGAACAGATCCGCCGCCGGGCAACGCGGCACGAGGTTGCGATGCAGGACCGACTGCACCTGATTCTTGATCCGGGTGCGCTGGCGAACGATGTGCGCGCGGCGGGCGACCTGCCGACGCAACGCCTGCGTGCCCTCATCGGCGACCCACACCGACGGCAGGTAGTCCGCCGCCAACAGCTGACAGAGGACCTCGGCGTCGACCTTGTCGGTCTTGACCTTCGCCTCGGCGATCGCCCGGGTCTTCTGCGGATTGGAGACCACCACCCGCTTCACGCGCGGCTCGATCAACCGCACGATCGCGTGCGTGTTACAGGTCGCTTCGATCGCAACCTCGTCCTCGGGGCCGAGACTATCCGCGAACACCCGCAACGCCTCCGCGCTCGTCGCGATCTGGCCGGCCTGGCGAACCAGGCCGTCTTCCCACACCGCGATCTGCGCGAACTCGCGGTGCACATCCAGTCCGATACACCTGCGTCCCATCACGAACCTCCAACAATTTGGGTTGATGGTTTGGGAGGACAGGCGGGCGAACGACACCTACGGATTCGCGCTCCAGGCGCATCCGGGTTAGTCGCAGGGGCGGCCAAGTACTAACTCGGGCTCAAGGCCCACAGTGCGATGAACGGCCTGCCCGGCCTGCGTTCGCTCCCGGATGCCCCTTGTCCCGGACGGTCGGACCGTACTCACCGAGCCCGAAGCGCACAACGGCTGCAACGGCTCGGTCAGGGGACACAGCGGCATCTACCGCCTTTCATACCGGATACCAACACGATCGAGGCGCTCAACCGCCAGATCCGCAAGATCATCAAGACCAGAGGCAGCTTCCCGAGCGAGGACTCCGCGCGCAAGCTGCTCTACCTGGCGATCACCAGAGCCCAAACGAAATGGAGGCACACCTACAACTGGAGCACCGCACTGACAGCCTTCCGCATCCACTTCGGGGACCGCGTCCCCGACACCGCCTGACTGTAACTGTAACTGCAAATTCACTGTCACTCATTGACACACCAAGGAGTAACTGTTACACTTACCCAAGCGCTTACACAGAAAGTGTGACGCCCTCGCACCCGGCGACAGGCCGCCAAGCGGCGCGCGCAGGCGCGTGAACACGAATGCCGACTCCCAGCGCGGACGCCCGCGGGCCAGCCAGCCGGCCAGCGCCGCGCCCACATCATCGGGCAGCGGCAGCCGCTCCCGGCGGTTGCCCTTGCCGCGCACGAGCAGTTCGCCGGAGCGCCAATCGATGTCTGCGAGCTGAAGCGCGGCGACCTCACCGGCGCGCAGCCCCAACCGCGACAGCAGCGTGATGATCGCGTGGTCGCGGCGCCCGACCCGCGTGCGCCGATCGCAGCTGCGCAACAGCCGTGCGAGCGACCTGGAGTCCAGCGCCTTGACCAGTGACGCCAGCCGCCAGCTCGCGACCGATGGGACCGCACCGGTCAAATCGCGCGGAATCTCGCCCTCCAGGTGCAGGAACCGCAACAGCGCCCGCAGCCTCGTGACCAAGCACTTCGCAGAACCGACCGACGAGCGCTGCGTCTCCGCCAGCACGAACGCGCTCACCGCCGCCGCGTCCAACCGTCCAAGATCGAGCCCACCCGCCGCCGCCTCCCGCCACGACAGGAACGCACGCGCGACGCCGACATAGTTACGAACGGTCGACGGCGCCACACCCCGACGCTCGCGCAGATACGACGAATACCGCTCGATCATCACCTCGGTCGCAGTCACCGCCACCGGCCGTCGCCCCAGCGGCGCGACCCCCAGACCACGCAGATACTCCAGCAACGGTGATAGCGCCCGCGGCGAGCAGAGCCGTGCGTGCCCGGACCTGCGCAGTTCGGCGATCAGCCGATCCACCAACTCCTCACTCAGATCACCAGGCCCCAGCCGGCGGCTGGCCAGCCACTCGCTCACATCGCCATCAGCGCCAGCTGTGAGGCTGCCGACCGCGGTCGATACCCCCGCGCCACCAACTCAGACGCGAACCCCGACACAAAGCCCGCCAGCGGGCCCACCATCCCCGACCTGCTGTCCATCATCCTCTCCCTTCTCGTCGAACCGAAAAGGGAGAGCCTCGATCAGGCCGGCGGATTATGCCGAGGATTCACCAGCCAATCCCAAGCAACACGGGCGATCCCGACCACCACTCGGCATAACTCGCCGCTCGGCATAAGCAGACGACTACATCGTGGGCTTCCAACACCACGACGACGCCGAGCGGTTCCTGAACGAGCTCCGCGACAGGCTCGCGAGGTTCAACCTGGAGCTGGCGGCCGAGAAGACGCGCCTGATCGAGTTCGGCCGGTTCGCCGCCGAACTCGACAGAAGCGTGGGCTCGGCAAGCCGGATACGTTCGCGTTCCTGGGCTTCACGCACATCTGCGCGAAGGACAGGAGCGGACGGTTCGCGCTCCGGCGCGTGACGGAGAAGAAGCGGCTGCGGGCGAAGCTGAAGACCGTCAAGGAAGAGCAGAAGCGACGCCGGCACCTGCCCATCCCCGAGCAGGGCCGGTGGCTTGAGCGCGTGGTGCAAGGGCACTACCGCTACTACGCCGTGCCCGGCAACATCAGAGCGGCCAAAACATTCCGCGACCAAGTCCAACGGCACTGGTTCACCGCGCTCCGGCGCCGCAGCCAGCGCTTCAGATTGGACTGGGAACGGATGAGCCGCCTCGCGGATCGATGGCTCCCACCGCCCCGGATCCTGCATCCCTGGCCTGACGCGCGATTCCGCGTCAGAACCCAAGCGAGGAGCCCAGTGCGGTAGTTCCGCACGCTGGGATCTGCGCGGGGGCGCCCGGCAACGGGCGTCCCTACCGCGACCCGTGAGACGTAACGTACCGCCGTCGGCGGAGATACAAGCTGAGATTGACAAGCTGCTCGGTCGCGGCTTGGTCGATGACCCGCAGAAGATGGTTGGTGAGCTCGCGCGGCTGGGCGCCCGGCTGATCATCCAGCGGGCGGTCGAGGACGAGTTCGACACCTGGTTGGGCCGAGCCAGGTATGAGCGCCGGCCGGAGCGGCAGCGCGGCCTGCGCAACTACGACTCGGGGTTACGCAATGGGTTCCGCCCGCGGCACGTGCAGACCGGGGAGGGTGAGCTGCGGATCGAGATCCCGCAAGCGCGGGGAGCGGTCGCGCCGTTCGTGTCGAAGCTGTTTCCGAAGTGGCACTGCAAACGGCTGCTGAGGACGGACCCGCTGAAGGCGCTGGTGATCGGTGGGTTCGTGCGTGGCCTGTCGATGCGCGATGTCGAGTCGCTGTGCGAGGAGGCTGGACTGGGCAGGACCTCGAAGTCGACGGTGGCCACGATCTGCGCGGAGCTTGGCGAGCGCTTCGAGGCGTTCTGTCGCCGGTCGCTCTACGACGTCAACCTGGTCGTCCTATTCCTCGATGCGATCTACCTGCCGGTCCGCCCGAGCGGCCCGAAGGAGGGAGTGATCTGCGCCTGGGGAATCACCGAAAACGGCCACCGGGAACTGGTTTCCGTCAGGTTGGGGATGCGCGAGTCCAAGGAGGATTGGCTCGAGCTCGGCCGCGAGCTCACGACGCGTGGGCTCGCCCCGCCACGCCTCGTCGTGGCCGACGGCGCACCCGGGCTGATCTCGGCGGTCGAGGAGATCTGGCCGCGTGCCGATCGTCAGCACTGCGCCGTTCACCGGCTCAGGAACCTGCTGGCGAAGCTGCCCAAGTCAGAACACGACCGGATCCGCTTCAACTACTGGAGCGCTCTGACCGACGCCACGAGCGTTAAGGACGGCAAGCTCCGCCTCCAGGTCCTCGTCTCAGAGCTCGAGCATCGCGGCTATGACGCTGCGGCCAGCTGTCTCACCGAGGACCTCGACGCGCTCATCGTGCACCTGCGCTATCCGCTCAGACACCGCGAACGGTGGCGGTCAACGAATCTGCTCGAGAGATCGCTCGGTGAGGTTCGCCGGCGCACGAAAGTGATGTGCCGCTTCCCCGGCGAGACCAGCTGCCTCTCACTCGTCTGGGCCGTGCTCGACCTGTTCTTCAGCCACGCCAGCAACGGCGCCACCTTCACCGACGTCGACCGCCAACACCTCTACCGCATCAAATACCACCAAGCCGACCCTGACACGCTCGACGAGGAGGTGACAGCCGCTTAGACTCACCACCGGGAACCTGAACCGCGAGCGAATTTACAGCGGTAACTGGACGCGACCCCAGTTGGCCGAGGGCCACGTCGCGGCGCGAAAGGAGGTGCCCCCTGATAGCACGCCGAGTGTTTGCGCGGTGTACGTAGCGAGCGGCGTCATTCCTGCGGCTCCTCCACGTCCATGTGGCGGATCAGCCCTTCGTCCAGCCGGTAGACGTGAATCACCTCACCATCGCCGAGGAGTTGCCCGTCGGCAGAGCGCACCACTTGCCGGACCGTGACGGCCTGGCTACCGTCGCCTCGTTCGGCGACCGAGAGGGGTTCGACGTGGGGATCGAGCTCCGCCCACTGCGCGGTCCAGTAGTCCCGCACCGCCTCTCGGCCGATCAGGCGGCCGCCCTTCTACGCGTTTGGCCAGTCCACCTCGTCGCTCATCATCGCGAGCAGAGCATCGATGTCGCGACGGTTGAACGCCTCGTACAGCTCATCGAAAAACGCGCGGCGATCCATTCGTTTGTCTATCCGCGTCCACGTGTGTAGTCACGTCATTCCTTGCGCCTAGAAACGAGCGCGCACATCAGCTCAGATCCACCGCCGAACACGTCGCTTGTAGTCGACATACGGTCTGCCGAAGTTCCGCTCGAGGTAGCGCTCCTCTCGGGCGATCACACCGCGGTCGATGACCGCGATCGCGACCGCCAGCGGAACGAGCGCCCATGGCGCGTTCGCGACGATCGCGATCCCGGCATACGTGAGCGCCATCCCGAGGTAGGCAGGGTTGCGCGTCAGCCGGTAGGGACCGTCGGTGACGATCGCCTCCGAGGGCGCATACGGGTCGACGGGCGTCTCGGCGCGCCGGAAGGCGCTCACAAACGACGCAAGCAGTCCCCCGCCCGCGATGATCGATGCTGCGCCGATGGGTACTCGGACCGTAGACGGCAGCGAGCCTGTCCCGATCAGTGCGTCGAGACCGAAGCCGATTCCGAGCGCGCCCAGGTAGATCAGTGGCGGCGGCGCGATGACACCTGCGGTGTCACCCCGCCGTTCGCTTTCCTGGTCTGAGTCGAGTTGGGGTGCAATGCCGGTTGTCATGGTGTCTCGTCTCTCGTTGGGGGTGGCTGGGGTTGTTCGATGTTGCGGAGCTTGGGGAATGCCGTGTCACCGGCCTCTGGTCGGGTCGTCGTAGGGATCAGATCCGATCTTTTGACCCTGGGTGGGGTCGTCGTAGGGGTCAGCCCCGACCTTGTGTCCTTGGGTGGCGTCGTCGTAGGGAGCTGAACCGATCACGCGACCTTGGGTCGGATCGTCGTGCGGATCCGATCCGATCTGACGTCCTTGGGTGGAATCGTCGTATGGGTCGGAGCCGATCTTCGTTCCTTGCGTCGGATCGAGCGAGCGAGCGTCGATCGCTTCGCGGGCTTCGTCCGGCATGTCTGGGACGAGCGCCGGCCACTCTTCGCTGTCGTAGCGGTCCGGCCGGACCTTTAGGGCGATGGCGGTTTTCATGATGCGTTGTCTCCTTGCGCTATTCGGTTGGTTTGATGCTTCGCGTCTGCTGGGGTTGGGTGGCGGTGCGGGCCAGAGGCGGCCTCTCTTTCTCCATCGCGGAGGACGCCTGGCCCGAGCTGCCGCGCTCTGAGGCGCAACAGGGCGACGACGTCTGCTGTCGCCACAAATGGGTCGGCGATGACCCGGCGGTCGCTGAGCGACAGCGCCGCGACCGGGCGTTGGAGCAGCTCGCCGAGCAGCGTCGACCCTCTCGGTGGCTCGGTCGAGTCGAGCACAGCCAGCCGCTCGAGCGCCTCCCGGTCGTTCGCCGTGGCGAGCCGTACCGCAATCGACGCGAACAACGGTCGCGAAGGGGTGTGACGGGCCCGGCCGCGGGCGGCGGCGCTCAATTCCTGCTGGCGCTCTCGGGCACGGAGGAGGGTGAGTTGAGGCTGCATCTTCGTTCCTCTCGGTCGCGGTCCTGTGGCTAGGTGTTCTCTTGGTTTGATGTTTCGGTCTGCGGGAGGACCACTCGCAGGAGGATCTGGCCGCCTGGGGTGAGCTGTCATCACCCCAACGACGGTCACCCCGGTGTGCGGGGCGACCGGCCGGAACAGACTCAGCGCTCGGAGCGCGACTCAAGCCGATCGCTGGTGCCCGCTCGCGCTAGGTGAACGGGTTGGTCGGAAGGGCTAGCGTGGACGGGTCACGCCGCTCAGCCGTCGAGCGCCGCCGTCCAGTGCCCAGGATCAATGGCTAACGGCTGCTTGGCGCGAGCGACGGCGCCATCGATCGTCACGCGCGTTCGGCCGCGGTCAGCCCGCTCGAACGAGTCGATCATCTTTGCCTCCGCCGAGATTGCGCCAGAGCACGACGAGAAAGGGCCACTGAGCGAGACGTCGGTATTTGAGCTCACCGGGGCCACGTTCGGCGAGGCGAAATCCGATGGCCGAGGCGGGTTCGGTGAGAGCATCCGCGGCGCGGGCTTGGGCCTACGGCTGGAGATTCACTCGTTGAGAGCTCGATGTTGAAAACGCTTGCCTAGCGCTTGAGGATGTCGAGCACGCTGGGCGACACGCGAGCGTGTTCTCACCACCTCAGCGGCGTTCACTCCTGTCCCAGCAAGAGCTGTCGTCGTGGTTGGACCGTCGCCGGTCTGGTCAATCACCGAGATTGGCATCGGCCGTCACGCCGCTTGCGGCGCGGTCTCCCGGAGCCCGATCCGTTCGTACAGCCGCCGCAGCGGACGGGGCGCCCACCAGTTGGCCGATCCCAGCAGTTCCATCAGCGACGGGACCAGCAAAGCCCGGACGATCGAGGCGTCGAGCAGTACGGCGAGCGCGGTGCCGATCCCGAGTTCCTTGATGAACACGATCTGGGAGGTCGCGAACGCCCCGACGGCGACGGCGAACAGGAGGGCGGCACTGGTGACGATGCGCCCGGTCCGTTCGAGCCCCTGCGCCACTGCCTCGGAGTTCGGCGCGCCGGCGTCGTGCGCTTCCTTTATCCGCGCCAGCAGGAACACGCCGTAGTCGGTGGCGAGCCCGAAGCCGATCGCGAACAGCAGAATCGGCTGGGTGGCGTCGAGCGCGCCGACGCTGTGGTAGCCGAGCAGCCCCTGGAGGTTGCCGTGCTGGAAGATCAACACCAGGATCCCGAACACGGCGCTCAGGTTGAGCGCGTTCATCACGACGGCCTTGATCGGCAGGACGACCGATCCGGTCATCAGGAACAAGACGATGAGCGTGGCGGCGATCACGATGGCCAGCGCCACGGGAAGGTGGGCGCCCAGGCTGTGCTCCAGATCGAGGTAGGACGCCGTCTCTCCGGCCACGCCCAGGTAGTAGGGCGTGTGGATCGCGCGCACGTCACGCACGAGCTGCTCAGTGCTGGCGGTCAGCGGACCGTGCACCGGTGCGACCTCGAGCAGCGACGTCCCGCGGCTCGCCGGCTGCGCGGGTCCGACCGCCGACACATCCGGCAGGCCCGCAATCCGCTCGCTGAGCGACCGCACTGCCGACGAGGACGTGGACGCCCCAACGACTACCTCGAGCGGCGTCGTGCGGTTGGGCGGAAATTGCGCGTCGAGCGCAGTCTGGACCTGGTGGGAGCTTGCGCTTTGGGGCAGCACCCGCGCGTCGGCGGTGATGAACCTGATCTGCGTAAAGAACGGGATGCCAAGCGCGATCAGCACTGCGGCGCTCGCGACGGCGATCTGCGCCGGCCGCCTGGTGACGAACTGCGCGAGGCGGTACCAGGCGCCGCTGCGGGCGGGCCGGGCGTCGCGTTCGGCGGCGTGGCGCAGCCGCCGGGGTGAGAGCGCGTTGACGCGCGGGCCGAGCACCGCGAGCAGCGCTGGCAGCACCGTCAGCGCGAGCGTCGCGGCGAGCAGTGCCACGATCGCGCCGGCGATCCCCATCGAGCACAGGAACTGCTGCGGGAAGATCGTGAGTGCGGCCACCGAGAACGCGACCGTGACCGAGCTGAACAGCACGGTGCGCCCGGCGGTCCGGAGGGTGCGGCGCAGCGCTTCGAGGCCGAAGCCGTCGCGGCTGGCCTCCTCGCGGTAGCGCGAGACGATGAACAGGCTGTAATCGATCGCCAACCCGAGTCCGAGCCCGATCGCCAGGTTCAACGCGAACACATTCAGGTCGGTGACCGTCGAGACGAGCCGCAACAGGAAGAACGTGCCGACGATCGTCAGTCCGCCGAGCATCGGTGGCAGCAGCGACGCCACGACAGACCGGAAGAAGATGAGCGAGAGCAGGAAGATGAACGGGAACGCGAGCAGCTCGGCGTGCGCCAAGTCGTTGCCCACTTGCGTGTTGACCTGCGCGTTGGCGATCGCGTCGCCGCCCAGCTTGACGTCGCGCTGGGAGGAGAAACGACTCTCGATCAGCTTGGCGTCGTTGGATATCTGCAGGTCCGACCGCGCCTTGAAATACGCGACCACGTATGTCGAGCGCCCATCGCGCGCCACCATCGCGGAGTCGTGCGTGGTGTAGAAGCTCTGAACGCCCGCCACGTCGGGCTGCGAGCCGAGTTCCGCCGCGACGCTTTCAACCCGCTGTCGAGCGGCCGAGCTGCGCACCTCACCGCTCGAAACGAGCGCGACCACGCCGGGATCGATCTTGCGCCCGGTCGCTGCCTGGAAGTGGTCTTTCGCCTGGACGCTCTGCGTGGCCGGGTCATCGACGCCGTACGGGCTCAGGTGCTTCGACACGCCGGCGCCGAACACGCCGGCGATCGCCGCGCCGATCACCGCGACGAACAGCACGCGGCGGCGGTTGGAGTATGCGAATGTCGCGAGCTTTTCGAACATGGCTATGCCTTCTCTCTTTCTGCCGTGTCTGGTGACGCAGACGCTCGTGATGCGGGCAGGACCGTTTCCACCAAGCCTGTGACCACGTCGTAGACATGGCCGGACACGACCACGCGCTCCGGGATCGCGCGGGCCGAGCGGAGGCGCTCAACGTCGCCCTTCACGGTCGCCGCGGGGTCGAGAATCGCGTGCTCCCGCAGGGTCGTCTCCTCGACGCCGATGCGCTCGGCGTAGCGGCGACGGAACGTAGCGTCGGCGAGCGCTCCACTTCCGCACTGCGTGTGGTGGATGACCGCGACCTCGAACAGGGGGCCGTCCGGCAGCACGTTCTCGGCGATCTGGCCGATGAACGCCACGTCGTTGATCACCTCGGGCGTGATGCGGCCGCCGACATTGCGAACGACCACGGCATCGCCTAGTTCGAGGCCAAGGAAGTGCGCGGGGTCGACCCGGGGATCCAGGCAGGTGATCACGAACAGGCCCAGCCTCGGAAACACGACGGCGCCTTCCTGCCCTCCTTCGGCGGCGAAGCCGCGGTTGCGCTCGAACGCGGGACCCACGTTGGTGGACATCGCCTCCGTCGCGGTCCCGCGTGGTGCGCTCGATGCACCCATGGCTATCGCCGGCGTAGGCCCGCTCGTGGATGGGGCGATGCGGGACCTGGGTTCAAGACGGTTATCGGCTTGCATGGTGAGTTCAACTCCATTCGGGTGTCGCGTTCGTGGGCGTCAGTTCCTCGCCGCGACTGGGGCGGGCGAGCCAGGTGCTTGTGTCTCGGGCGTGTCGTCGGTGCAGCGCGCCGGTTGGGCGGGCAGTAGCGCCAGCGCCATCAGGGCGCCCACGGCGGCGACGCCGGCGGCGACGTAGTCGGCCGCGTGGAGGCCGTGGAAGAAGGCCTGGCTGGCGGCGTTGTGGATGGCGGTCGCGAGCGCCGGATGGCCGGCGTGAGCGAGCCTGTCTGCGGCGGTGAGCGCGGCGCCGACGGATTCGTGCGCGGCGTGCTCGACGGCGGCCGGCAACCTGGATGGGAGGACGCTGGTGAGCCGGCTAGCGTACAGCGACGCGTATACGCTGCCGATCACCGCGACGCCGAGGGTGCCGCCTAGCAGCCGCGTGGCATCGTTGACCGCCGACCCGACGCCGGCTTTCGCCTTCGGGACCACGCCCATGATCGCCTCGGTCGCGGGCGCGCTGGTCAGGCCCATCCCGGTCCCGAGCACGACCATCTGGGCGGCGATCGTCCCGTAGCTGGTGGCGGTTGCCGCGGTCGTGACCCACAGGTAGAACGCGGACATCAACAGCAGCCCGGATGCGACGACCAGCTTCGTGCCGATCCGGATTGCGAACCTGGCGCCGAGGATGGAGGAGATCGCGACGAAGGTCGCTACCGGGAGCAGGCGCACCCCGGTCGACAGCGGGCCGTAGCCCTTGAGGAACTGGAAGTACTGGGTGACCAGGAAGATGAACCCGGACAGGGCGAAGAAGGAGATCGCGACCGAAGCGCTCGCCGCAGTGAACCGCGGGTTTGAGAACAGGCTCAGGTCGAGCATCGGCTCGTCGGTGCGCCGCTCCCAGGTCACGAACGCTCCGGCCAGCACCGCCGTGATCGCGAAGCTGCCGAGCGTCCGGGCGCTTCCCCACCCCTGGTTGGGGGCTTCGATGATCGTGTAGATGAGTACCGCGATCATCGCGGTCGAGAGCGTGAACCCGGCCCGGTCGGTGCGGGGCGCGCGCGGGTCGCGGGAGGTCGGGACGTACCCAGCGACCAGCAGGCCGGCGAGCGCAGCGATCGGAGTCATCGCGAAGAAGATGCTGCGCCAGTCGAACACCTGGAGCAGCCAGCCGCCAACGATCGGGCCAAGCGCGATCGCCACTCCCGTGATCGCCCCCACAGGCCGATCGCCAGCGCCCGCTCCCGCCGCTCGACGAACACGTTGGTCAGCAACGAGAGCGTCGACGGGAACACCATCGCGGCACCGACGCCCATCACCGCACGCGCGGCGATCAGCTGGCCGGCACCGTCCATCAGCCCGCCCGCCAGGCTCGCCAGACCGAACACGGACAGACCCGCCAGCAGCATCCCCTTGCGTCCGAACCGGTCCGACAGGCTGCCCGCGGCGAGCACCGACCCCGCGAACAGCAAGTTGAACGCGTCGACGACCCATTGCAGCTGCGAGTTGGACGCGTGCAGCTGGCGCACCAGCGACGGCAGCGCAACATTGACGATCGTCGTGTCGAGATTGACCATAAGCGCCGCCAACAGCAGCGAGACCAGGATCACGGGCTTGCGCCTCATGACTCCTCCTCGGGGCTGTGGCTCACGCGGCGAGCGCGTGAGCCGCTTGGTCGTGCTTGGGCTGCCGCGGCTGCTCGCGCCGCATCGCCGGGTAGATGCTCGAGCCGGTATGACCGGGGGTCGTAGTCGTTGCCGGCGTACGCGAATGGGTGGCGGAAGGCGTCAAGCGCGTACGCTGGCGCGACGCCGAACTCGAACGATTCGCCGTAGCGCCTGTCGTCGACGCTGACCGACACGGAATCGTTCAACGAGTTCCACAGCAGCCGTACTTCGATGCGGTCGTTCGTCCGGTAATCCAGCTCGCGGACCGCGCTCTTGGGTGTGGTGCCGTTCATCGCGCTGCCCTCCTTCGGGTGTCGTGTTCGTGCCAGGTCACGAGGATGTGGCCCACTGGGGTGAGCTCGCATCACCCCGACTACAGTCACCCCGGTCTGAGGGGCGACGAGCGGCTAGAGCAGTCCCAGGTCTCGGCCGCGCGCGACGGCGTCGCGTCTGCTTGACACACCGAGCTTCTGGTAGATGCGCTTGGTGTGCGTCTTGACTGTGTCGCGGGAGATGCCCAGCTCGTCTCCGATCTCCCTGGCCGACAGGCCGGTAGGGAGACGTCCCAGCACTGCCTGCTCCCGCGCTGTCAGCTCGTCGGTTACTACTGGCCTCGCGCCGGATACGTCGACCACCAGTCGCAGCGCGCTTTCCGCCTGCTCCACCAGTCGCGGTGCGAGCGTGCCGGGCTCAGGAGCACGTGAGAGCAGCTCACGCGCTTCGAGCACTAGCTCGCGCGCGGCGCGGCGATCGCCCAGCTCCCGCAGCAGCTCGGCGAGTGTCGTCAGTGCGTACGACCACTCGATGAGGCCAGCGCCTCGCCGAGCGAGGCTGACCGCGCGCTCCAGCTCGGCCCGTGCCTCGGTCGGCCGCCGGTCGTGACGGAACAGCCGCCCCCGTGCGACGTGGGCCGAGGTGCAGATCCAGTACTCCTCCAGACCGTTTGCGCGGACCACATCAAACGCAGCTTCGATCTTGGCGGAGCATCCCCGCCAGTCCCCACGGTCGGCGGCGATGAGCGCGAGCCGTCCGAGCGAGAGCATCGAGATGATGTAGTTCTGCCTGTTGCTGCCGAGCTCGATCGCCGTCTCCAACAGCGCTTGGGCGTCGTCGTTGGCCTCGAAGAATCGCGCTGAGGTGCCCAATAGACACGCCGCGAGCGAGTGCCAGATGGAGCTCCCGTCCAGGGGCGCGAGTCGCCCAGCCAGCTGCGCGGCCCGACGCATGTCGCCGAGTAGCTGCCACGCCGCGGCGCGAACGACGGTTACCTCCTGCCCCAACTCCGCGTCGTCAACGGGGTTGTTTGTCGGCGCCTGCGTAGCCAGGTCCACCCACCGCAGGACCTCATCACGCTCGCCGACTGCTAGCGCGGTCCTCGCCTGCGCCAGACACAAGCGGCCGTCCGCCACGATGTAACCGCGCGGGAGCTGGTCCATCCACAGCGCGACCGTTTCGCGCTGGCCCGCGTTCGTGAACGCCAGCCAGTGATCGTCGATCAGCTCGGAAGCCGCGTCGAGCTCCCCAGCCGCCGTCAGATGTCCGATCGCCTCAGACACCATCCCGGCATCGAGAAACCAACGCCCGGCCCGATCATGTAGCTCCGCCGCGCGTCGCGGCTCTCTGCGCTCGAGCTCGTGCCGCAGCAACTCACCGAACAGGTGGTGGTAGCGGTACCACTCACGCCTTGGGTCGAGGGGAATCAGGAAGTAATTCACGCGCTCGATCCGGTCAAGCATCGCCCTGCTGTCGCGCGCTCCCCTGACGGCGTCGCACAAAGCCGCACAGAACCTGTCGAGCACGCTCGTGTGAAGCAGGAAGTCCAGCTGCGCCTCGCGCTGCTGACCGAGTACCTCAGCGGCTAGATAGTCGACGACCCGTCGATCGCTACCGGCGAAGGACGCGACGAAGCCGCTCGCATCCTCGCGCCCACGCATCGACAGAACCGCCAGATAGAGGCCGGCCGCCCAGCCCTCGGTGCGATCGTGCAAGCGTTCGACAGTGCCGAAGGTCAAATCGAGGCCATGCACGTCGTTGAGCATCGACTCCGCTTCTAAAGCTGAGAAGCGCAGTTGCACAGCATCGATCTCGTTGAGCTTGGCCCGCGCGCGCAGCGTTCCGACCCGCAGCGGCGGCTCCACGCGTGACGTCATCACGATGCGGAGGCTGGCCGGGAGATGCTCGATGAGCGAAGCCATGCCTTCATGGATCCGCTCGTCTTCGATCGCGTGATAGTCGTCCAGCACAAGGACGAACTGCTCCGAGACTTCGGCTAGCTGGTTGATCAGCGGCGGGAGAGCCTCCTCAACGAGGTTGACGCCAGGCGCACGCAGCATCGCTAGCGAGGCTTCGCCGATCCCCGGCTGCAGCGAGCGCAGGGCCTCGATGACGTACATCCAGAACCTCGCGGGATCGTTATCGTCCGCCTCCAACCAGAGCCAGGCGACCGGACGCTCTTCTCTTACGGACGCCACCCACTGCGCCACGAGCATCGTCTTTCCGCTACCAGCCGGACCGTAGACCAGCGTAAGCGGTCGCGACAGGCCCTCAGAGAGTGCCTCGATCAGGCGTTCACGGACTACGAGGCGAGGAGAACTGGGGACAACGAGCTTCGTCCTCAGAAGCGGAGCAACCAGATCACCACCAGCGACCGCCACAGGCTCAAAGTATTCCGTCCGAAAGGCGATGCGGCTGCCCGGGGCGAGCGTCGGGAGGCATCGGCTGAGACGGTGGACGGTGGGTAGGCATCACGGCGGACCAGCCGTGACCCTTCGGGGGTAGAGCACACTCACGGTGCACGAAGGTGCTTGCGAGACATGCGCTTGGGAGC
>CAWEFU010000012.1:0-504266 GCA_963808325.1 uncultured Solirubrobacterales bacterium | reverse complement strand
CATGCGCGCCGGCAGGCACAGAGACGGCCGTAGAACTGCCGGCGAAGTGGAGATAGCCGAGCCCGAGCGTGAGGACGGCGATCAGGGCCAGGCCGGTAATCCGGCCGCGACTGAAGCGTCTGGTCGAGGGATGCACGGTTCGTTCTTTCCCGTTGGTCGTCATCACTGCTCCTCAGGTCGGTGCAAGTTGCCTGGGGATCAGTGTGGGACCGCCGGCTGTGCCTGTCATCGCCCGCAGGGCGCGTCTGCGCTCCTTCTCAGCGCAGATCTTTGCCGCTCGCGCCTCTGTCGAAAGACAGAGACGCGACTACGCGCCGGGCGTGACCAGCCCGCTCTCGTACGCGAGGACGACAGCCTGCACGCGGTCACGGAGCCCGAGCTTCGCGAGCAGGCTGGAGACGTGGGTCTTGATCGTGCCCTCGCTGACGAACAGCTCGGCGGCCAGTTCGGCGTTGCTCTTACCGTGCGCCAGCATCCTCAGCACCTCGCGCTCGCGCTGCGTCAAGGCGTCCAGCCGCGTGCCGAGCTCCGGCCTGACCGGCCGGCGTGCGAACTGCTCGACGATACGCCGCGTGACCGACGGGGCGAGCAGCGCCTCGCCGGCAGTCACGATGTGCACCGCGTGCAGGAGCTCCTCGGGTGGGGCGTTCTTGAGCAGGAAGCCGCTGGCGCCCGACCGCAGCGCCTCGAACATGTACTCGTCACGCTCGAACGTGGTCAGGATCACCACACGACTGTGCAGCTCGCCATCTTCGATGATCCGCCGCGTGGCCTCGAGTCCGTCACCGTCGGGCATCTGGATGTCCATCAACACGATGTCGGGGCGCAGGCGCCGGGTGCTGGCCGTGGCCTGCTCGCCGTTCGCCGCCTCCCCGACAACCTCGATCTCGGGATCGGACTCGAGGATCATCCGAAACCCGGCACGAACCATCGCCTGGTCATCGGCCAACAGCACACGGATGCTCACAGCCCACCGTCCGAAGTGGCAGCGGCGTAGGCGAATGGGTGATAGAAGGCCCCTAGCGCGCGGGCGCGGGCGTCGGCAAGGTCGAAGCGGTGGCCGCCCCGCGTGTCGTCGACCGAGACGGTCACTGCGTCCTGGCGGGTGACGGCTGCGCCAGCCCGAGCAGCGCGCGCAACGTCGTGCTCTTCCCGGCCCCGTTCGGTCCGAGGAACCCCGTGACGCAACCGGGCTCGATGTCGAACGAGAGGTGATTGACGGCGGCGACGCCACCGAACTGCTTGGAAAGATCGCGGATCTCGACAGGGGCCATCGGTCAGCCCTCCGATCCGACGGCGACGGCCGGCAGGATCGAGTTCTTCAGTACGGCGTGTGGTGCGGTCATCACTGCTCCTCAGGTTGGTGGTAGTTGCCTGGGGATCAGTCTGGGCCCGGCGGCTGTGCCTGTCATCGCCCGCGGGGCGTGGCTGCGCTCCTTCTCAGCGCAGATCTTTGCCGCTGGCGCCTCTGTCGAAGGACAGAGCCGCGTCTACGCGCCGGGCGTGACCAGCCCGCTCTCGTACGCGAGGACGACGGCCTGCACGCGGTCACGGAGCCCGAGCTTCGCGAGCAGGCTGGAGACGTGGGTCTTGATCGTGCCCTCGCTGACGAACAGCTCGGCGGCCAGTTCGGCGTTGCTCTTACCGTGCGCCAGCATCCTCAGCACCTCGCGCTCGCGCTGCGTCAAGGCGTCCAGCCGCGTGCCGAGCTCCGGCCTGACCGGCCGGCGTGCGAACTGCTCGACGATACGCCGCGTGACCGACGGGGCGAGCAGCGCCTCGCCGGCAGTCACGACATGCACCGCGTGCAGGAGCTCCTCGGGTGGGGCGTTCTTGAGCAGGAAGCCGCTGGCGCCCGACCGCAGCGCCTCGAACACGTACTCGTCACGCTCGAACGTGGTCAGGATCACCACACGACTGTGCAGCTCGCCGTCTTCGGTAATCCGCCGCGTGGCCTCGAGTCCATCACCGTCGGACATCTGGATGTCCATCAACACGATGTCGGGCCGCAGGCGCCGGGTGCTCGCCACGGCCTGCTCGCCGTTCGCCGCCTCCCCGACAACCTCGATCTCGGGATCGGACTCGAGGATCATCCGAAAGCCGGCACGAACCATCGCCTGGTCATCGGCCAACAGCACACGGATGCTCACAGCCCACCGTCCGAAGTCGGCAGCTTGACACGCACGGCGAACCCGCCGCCGGCTGCCGGCCCCGCCGTCAGTTGGCCGCCGTGCAGGGCGGCACGCTCGCGCATGCCGATCAACCCCAGGCCGCCCAGGCTCGTCCCTGAAAGCGCCGTCGCGCCGCGGCCGTCGTCGACGATCTCGACCTCGAGCTCGTCGGGCCAGTACCGCACGCGCACGTCGGCGCGCGACGCCGCCGCGTGCTTGAGGGTGTTAGTCAGCGCTTCCTGCACGATGCGGTACGCCGACACGCCGATCATCGGCGGCACCGAGCGTTCGTCCCCTTCGATGCTGACCGCGACAGCGAGCTCGGACTCACTCATGCTCGCCGCCAGCCGCGGAAGCTGGCTCAGGCCAGGGCGCGGAGCCAGCAGATCATCCTGGTCGCCGGCCTGCCGCAGGAATCCGAGCAGGCGGTGCAACTCCCCCACCGCCTGACGGCTCGAGACCTCGATCGCAGTCAACGACTCCTTGGCCTTGACGCGGTCACGGTCGATAACGACCCGGGCAGCGCCGGCCTGGACGCCCATCATGCTCACGTGGTGGGCGACGACGTCATGCAGCTCCCGCGCGATCCGCACGCGCTCCTCGAACACGGCGTGCTCGGCCTGTGTCGCACGTGACTCCGCCACCTCGGCCCGCTCGGCCCGCGCACGGAGGGCAAAGCCTGCAAGCCAGGCGACGGCGAAGTCGACGGGAATGAAGACGAGCTGGGCGACCGAGTGCCCGGGGATCTTGTAGACGACGGTCGCCACAGCGCCGACCACGATCGCCAGTCCGAGGCCAGCCCGCCGGACATCCCGAAGGTTCCCAAGCAGGAATGCGACCGCCAGCTGCATCGGGAAGAGGGACTCCGGGTACGGGATCAGCAGCGGGTCGACGAACGAGATTCCCACGGCCAAAAGCCAGTACGCCGCCGGTCCGGCAAACGGAAACCATCGCCGCGCGAACACGGGTAGCACCAGGATCGCGAGCGCGGGAAGGCAGAACCACAGCGTCGTTGTCGGAACTCCGGACGAGCCGCGTGCGAGCACCACGTCAAGCATCGCCATGATCGCCAGCAGCGCGATCAGCAGATCGAACCAGTACGCGCGGGCGAGATGTTCGCCTCGGCTCACACATCGAACGTACTCCACCAACTCGCGGACCGCCTCCCACAAGGCCAGACCCGGTATCCCTCTCAAGTACTACCCACCTCGGAACCGGCAGGCCTGGCGACCCCTCGCCCTAACGGCGCCCACACACTCGCGGACGACGCCCACACTGCGCACCACTGGCGCGCGCACGGCGCTGCTTCCACCCGCGGCCGGACGAGGCGCTGGAACCGCTACCGGCCGGTCCCCCGCGCTCGCTGCCACGACAGCCGCATCGCCGCCGCAGCGGAGCTCATCAAGAACGACCGCTTCCGATCCGCCAACTGCCAAACGAGGCCTCAAGCCCCGATGCCCGTGCCGACATCAAACCAGGGCGCAGAATCCAAGCGCTGGTTGGTACCGCTCCTCGCCAGTTGCGCAACCGACGGCGTCGCTGACCGCCTCGGCGTTGTGAGCGACCAGTGCGGGGCCCTGCTCATCCGCAGAAGGAGGAGCCGGTGTTAGCTGGCTTCCAGCTAACACCGACCGCCCCAGTGGACGACAGCGGCGGCCCGTCGCCCGGATGACGGATGGCTCCATCCGTAATCGAGCAGCAGCCTCCCCGGCGGTCGCCAGACTGCCGCAATAGGCGTGGAGCAGCGGTCCGCTGCGCTCAAAGGCCGTGGGCGATGTCGTCGCGGCCGCGGCCGGCGCGGATGTAGCCGGCGAGGACGCGTTGGTCTTGGTGGCGGGACGGTTGTCAGCGATCTCGAGAACTTCCCACTCCAACAGCTCCGCTGGTGACAATCATGCTGCCGATCGCGCACAACCGTCCCGCCGGACCACTGACATCCAGACTTCCGACCTGTAGAACGTCGGTCGAATGACGCCGGGCACATGTCAGCGAGCAGGCGTTCGCCTCGTGCGGGATGGGCCGGCACGATGGGGGTCGATCGTCGGCCGCATGACCAGTGCCGGGTGTGGGCCGGCGCTGCCCCGTTTGTCCCGAAGGGGGTCGCGAGGACGTGCCCGTGGCATCGTGCCGGCGTGGCTGCTTTTGGGCGGTTCCGACGGTGGGCTACGGCGTAGGTCGGGCTGAGCCCGAAGGGCGCTTCGCGACAGCCCTGCTTATGCAACTCGGCGTCGCCGGCGATCGGCCCGTGTGTATCGAGATTGGGCGGGCGGGACAGGTGACCAGAGGCGGCGCTCGGACGCTGGCACACGCTCGCTGAGGCTTCGACTTGACATCGAAGTACCTAACGGTTATAGTCGTTGCCTAACCGTTAGGTCATTCGATGCCACGAGCGACAGTTCAGCCCATCCGCGAAGGTTCCGCCGGCTTTCAGCTTGGGATCGTGCGGGAGGTGTTGTTGGCGCTGCTGGCGAAGGAGGCTTCGCATGCGTATGAGCTGCGTGCGCGGCTTGCGCTCGCGCTCGGGCCGCTGGCTGAGGCGTTGAACGAGGGGCAGGTGTATGTCACGCTCGCCCGCCTGGAGAAGTCGGGGCTGGTGAGCTCGACGCGGGTGGGACAGGCCGATCGGCCGGATCGCAAGGTCTACGAGCTGACCGAGGCAGGCCGGGACCGGGTGACGAACTGGCTTGAGGATGTGAGCTGGCCGAAGCCCGCACCAGCGGAGTTTCACCTGAAGCTCGTCGCCGTCGCGGCGGCTGGGCTTGGCGACCCGGTCGGAATCGTGAATCTGCAGCGCCGGGAGCTGCTATTTGAGCTGCGAGAGGCGGAGCGGGCCGCGCTGGCTGAACCGGATGGATCGGTGGCCGCGCTTTTGTTGGAGGCCGTGGTGCTTCGGCTGCAGGCGGATCTGCGGTGGCTCGAGGCGTGTGCTCGCTACTGGAACTCGGTGAGGGAGTAGATCATGGAGCTGAACAGATCGGAGATCGCGGAACTGAAGGGCTCGGTCTTGAGAGCCGATGGCCTGGGCAAGGACTACGGTCGCGGCGAAGCGTCGGTGCGCGCGGTCGATGAGGTCAGCCTGGAGGTCGCCGCCGGTGAATCGGTGGCCGTCGTGGGTCCAAGCGGCTGCGGCAAGTCGACCTTGCTGTATCTGCTCGGCGGGCTGGAGCGTCCGACACGCGGCGGTGTCTGGGTGGGAGGCGAGCAGATCGACCGGATGCCGGAGGCCCGGCTCGCGCGGCTGCGCCGTCATGCGGTGGGGTTCGTGTTCCAGGCGTTTCATCTGGTCGATGAGCTGACCGCGGTTGAGAACGTGGAGCTGCCGGCGCTGCTCGCCGGTGAGTCGCCGAGCGCGGCGCGCCATCGCGCCGCCGACCTGCTCGAGCAGGTCGGGCTGTCCGACCGGGCGCGGCATCTGCCGTCCGAGCTCTCGGGTGGGCAGCGTCAGCGGGTCGCGATCGCGCGGGCGCTGGCGAACGAGCCGATGATCGTGTTTGCCGACGAGCCGACCGGCAACCTTGACAGCGCCGCCACGAACGACGTGCTGCGGCTGTTCGATCAACTCCACGGCGGTGGCCAGACGCTGGTGGTCGTGACGCACGACGAGAGGATCGCCGCGACCGCCGACCGGCTGATCTCGATGCGCGATGGCGCGTTTATCGACGAGACGCGGCTGACCGGAGGCACGGCGCGTCCGTTGAGCGCGATCACGGGGCTTGAGGGCTGATCGGATGGGGCGCGTGCTGCTCATCTGGCGGATGGTGGTCGGCGATATCAAGCGTCGCCCGGTGCAGTCGCTGTTGCTGCTGGTGATGATCGCGACCACCACGACGACGCTGAGCCTGGGGTTGGCGCTGCGCCACGCGAGCGAGAGCCCGTTCGCGCGGACCCGCGCCGCGACGAAAGGCCCTGACTCCGTGGCGGAGAACGGTCCCGCGCCCGGCTCTGGCCGCCCCTCGCTCCACCAGTTCGCCCCCTTCTTCCACGATCGCTGGGTCGCGGCGACGGCCGGCCCGTTTCCGGTCGCGTTCACGCGGCTCACCACCTCGAAGATCAACGTTCCGGTGGACGCCGAGGGGCGCGATACCCGGTCGGCGGCTGTCGATCAGCCCTTGCTGACCGCCGGCCATTGGGTTAGCTCGGGCGGCGCCGTGATCGAGCAGGGATTGGCCATGGCGCTCGGCCTGCACGTCGGCGACACGATCACGCTCGGCGGTCACAGGTTCGACGTCGTGGGGATCGCCCTGACCACCGCGCGCGCGTTTTACCCCGCACGGACACCCGGCCTGGTCTGGCTAACTCGCGCGGACGCGGACGGACTTGCCACCCATAGCGAGCCGCTTGGGTACGTGCTCGACATCAAGCTTGCGGCGAACGCCCCCGTGCATGCGCTCGATGCTCCAAGCCAGGCATTCGGCAACCCCGCGAACGTGCCGACCACCGAATTGACGTGGTGGGCGATCCGGACCGAAGACTACAAGGCGATCGCGCTCGATCAAAAGGTCCTGCTGATCGGGAGCTGGCTGCTGGCGATGCTCGCGATCGCCAGCATCGCCGTGGTGGTGGGAGGACGCATGGCAGAGCAGACGCGCCGCGTCGGCCTGCTCAAGGCGGTCGGCGGCGGCCCGGCGTTTGTCGCCGCGGTCCTTCTCACAGAGAATCTGCTGCTCGCGCTCGCTGCGGCGATCCTCGGACTGCTCGCCGGCGCGCAACTCGCGCCCACACTCGCCAGCCCCGGCCACGGGCTCCTAGGGGTCGCCCCAGCTCCGCCGCTGACGTTGGACTCGATCCTGCTCGTCGTCGGGGTCGCGATCGCAGTGGCCGCGGCGGCAACGCTGGCGCCGGCGCTGAGGGGAGCGCGGACGAGCACGATCCGCGCCCTCAACGAGCCCGCCCACCCACCACGGCGGCGGCCCCGGCTGATCGCGCTGTCCGCGGCGCTGCCGGTGCCGCTGCTGCTCGGTTTACGCCTCGTGGCGCGCCGCCCGCGCCGGACGGTGCTGACGGCCGCGAGCCTGATGATCGCCGTCGCGATGGTCGTGGCGGCACTCACGGTGCAGAGCGACATCGCGGTAACCCATCAGGGCCAAACGGCGGTCGGATTCTTCTTCAGCTCGGGGGACGCCCAAAGCGCTAACCATGTGCTGCACGTCATGAGCGTGATCCTCGTCACCCTCGCGGCGATCTCTACCATCTTCACGGCCTGGGCGGCCGTCATCGATGCCCGGATCGCGACCGCGCTGGCACGAGCCCTCGGCACTACACCGCGACAGGTCAGCGCGGGGCTCACAACCGCGCAGCTACTCCCCGGGCTCATTGCCGCATGCCTGGGAATACCCATCGGGCTCTTGCTCTACCAAGTTGCGGGCGGGAGCCTCACGGAGGCGCCGCCGCCGCTCTCCTGGCTGCTCGCGGTCATCCCTGCGACGCTGATCGCCGTCGCGGCCGTGACCTGGATGCCCGCCCGGATCGGCGCACGGCACCCGGTTGCCGAAATCCTGCGAACCGAATAGGGAGGAGGACGCCTTGCGCGGCTCAAACAGTCATCCATTCCTCAGGCCACATCGGCTGAACAGCTACACGGCGTAAAGCATCGGGTGTGGCATCGCTTGGGCGATTGTCTGGGCGCTCGTCCTCGCCCTGGATCCGAACCACACCGTTGACAAAGTGGTGTGGGTCTTCCTCGGTTGGCTGATCGGCTGGGCGTCGGCAATGATCGCTCGACTCGTCTATCCGCCTCCTAAGTGCCACGCTCGGGCGCGCGACGTTTTCACCGCGCCGAGCGCATGAGCAGGGGACGGCGAGTGCGTTCGCCGGTCCGCCGGCGGTAATCGTTGCCGCCGCTGTGGTCGGGTGGCCGTGGCGCTGAGCGCCTTCGGCGACGCCGAGTTGCATAAGCAGGGCTGTCGCGAAGCGCCCTTCGGGCTCAGCCCGACCTACGCCGTAGCCCACTGTCGGAACCGGACAAACGGGGCAGCGCCTACACCCGGCACTGGTCATGCGGCCGACGATCGACACGCTTCGCGCCGGCCGATCCGAGCGGCGAACGCCTGTTCGCTGGCATGCGCCCGGGGTCATTCGACCGACGTTCTACATCGAGTGCCAGTCAGATGTCAGCGCGATTGCCAGCTCGTGCCGGTGCTTCGTGCCAGCCGATGTCAGTGGAGTTCTGGTGCGGCGGCTCTGCCGTCGCGTAGGCGCTGTAGGCGGCGATGTCGCTGAGCTGGATGCGTTCTCGTTCTGCCTGGCAATCGTCGTCAACGCGATCATCGTCTGGAACACCGTCTACACCGGCCGGGTCCTCGACGAGCTCCGTGCCGCCGGCGAGCTCATCACCACTAGCGAGATCGAGCACATCTCGCCGCTCGCCCACCAGCACATCCACCTATACGGCCACTACCCGTTCGACCTCTCCACTCGTCCCAACGGCCACCGGCCCCTCCGAACGCCGGCTCTGGAGGAGTCGGCGCCGAAGACGCTAGACCGCGTCTAACGCTAAACGTATAAATCCGCACCGTTGCTAACGGACGGCCGCCAGCGATATTGCCTTCCGCACCTACGACCACGTCGGCACCCTGGACAATGGAGTTTTCGAGGCTCAATAGCCGGCCCGCGTGCTCCCCTGTCAACGCTTCGCTGCGCCCTCGCGGGTCGCCAACGGTCGCGGTAGGGACGGGCCTTCACCTGTGAGGGCTCGGCCCGCCCCCCGCGCAGATCCCAGCGTGCGCGTCTAACGCACTGGGCTCCTGCCTCGGGTACCAGCGTCGAACCGCTTGTCAGGCCACGGGTGCTGGATGCGGGCCGGCGGGAGCCATCGGGTAGCGAGGCGATCCATGCGCTCCCAGTCCAGGCGCGTGCGCTGGCTCCGGTGCCGGAGGGCCCGGCGCCAGTGCCATGCCACCTGGCCACGAAACGCAAAGAGCGCATGGCCGTTGCCCGGCACCCCGTAGTACGCAAAATGCCCGCGCACTACGCTCGCCAGCCATTGGCCCTGCTCGGGGATGGGGTGATGGCGCCGTAGCTTGAGCTCGTCCGTGACCTCTCGCAGCTTGGCGCGCATTCGCTTGTTGATCGTGATCCGCTTGAGCATGAAGCGCCCGCGCCCGTCCTTCGCGCACACGTGCGTGAAGCCCAGAAACGGGAACGTCTCCGGTCGCCCGAGGCCCCGCGCGCTGCGATCCCGCGCGGCGAACCGCCCGAACTCGATCAGCCGCGTCTTCTCGGCCGCCAGCTCCAGTGAGAACTTCGCGAGCCTGTCGCGAAGGTCAGCCAGGAACCGCTCGGCGTCGTCACGATGCTGAAAGCCCGCGATGTAATCGTCGGCGAAGCGCACAAGAATTACATCCCCGCGCGCGTGCCGCCGTCTCCACCGGTCGGCCCACAGGTCGAACACGTAGTGCAGGTAGACGTTGGCAAGCAGCGGTGAAACTGACGCCCCTTGCGCGGTTCCCTGCACCGTCTCCGACCACTCCCCGTCCTCGATCACTCCCGCCTTCAACCACTTGCCGATCAGGCGCAACATCCGCCGGTCGGCGATCCGGTGCTCCAGAAACCTCTCCAGCCAGCCAAAATCAAGGCTGCCGAAGAAGTCGTGGATGTCCGCGTCCAGAATCCAGTTCACCTTCTTCCGCTCGATCGCGACCGCGAGCGCATCCAACGCATCATGCGGTGAGCGCCCAGGCCGAAACCCGTACGAGAAGCCGAGAAAGTCCGTCTCATAGATGGCGTTGAACACCTCGGCGACGGCGCGCTGAAGGACCTTGTCCTCCACGGCGGCGACGCCCAACGGCCGCTGCCGCCCGTCCGCCTTCGGGATGTACACCCTCCGAGACGGTCTCGCCCGATAGCCCCCGCGCTGGACCCGGGCATGCAGGTCCCGAAGGTTCTCCTCGAGACCCTGCCCGTAGTCCCGCCAGGTCACGCCGTCCACCCCCGCCGCCGCGTCTCGACTCAAGGCCTCATACGCGAAGCGCAGGCGATCGACGGTCACATGGTGCAGGAGCGCGGTGAACCGCACCTCCTTGTCCTTCCTTGCTGCTCGGCGCACACGATCCAGCGCGCTTGACACGCCCTCCCCGGCACAGTGTCCGGAGCGTGGTTTGCTGGCCGTGTTCCCCTTGGCCAGGCCCCTTCCCTCCACCGCCCCCGCACCCGGTCTCCCGGGCTTGTTCGGCGGCTTCGCCGGTACTACTGGCCTGTCCGACTTCCCGCGCTCGTGCATCTCGGGCTTACGGCAGTCGCCTTCCCCGAGCGGCCCGCCCCCAGCACGACCAGTGGGCGCTTCGCCCATTTCGCTGGCCGCCCGGACGGGCGAGCGTGGGATCTCCCGGTTCTCGCTCATAGAGGTTCCGTGCGTGCACGGGATCTCCGACCGCGCGGGGTCCGCCCAGAGCTCGCGCCTAGCGCTATGGGCGATGTTGCCTTCCGCCTGCCATGACGGCGTCGGCACCCCGAACTGACCCTATTTCGCGGCTCAATAACCCAGCCCGCACGTACCGCAGCCGACGCTTCGCCGACGCCCTCACGGACACCGACGCACAGCTCACGGCCGTTGTGGGTCGCTACTCCTTCAACGTAGGGCTCTCTCATCCCCACCTCTATGACGGTTTATCCCGGCGCACCATGACTCGGGGCCACCGTGACTCGCTAGGTCTTCGACGTAGGGCTCTTTCATCCCCTTCCTCATGCCGGTTGTCCGGCGCTTTCCGTAGGCCTCCTTCAATTGGTCTGACAGGACTTGAGGGAACCTACGCCGTTCCCATGACGGGACCGGAGCTATTTACAGCACGTCTGGGACGCGACCGACCGTCCGCTTGCTGCTGGGTTCCGCCGACGGAGCGGAAGCCAGGCCCGAGAGTGCTGGAATTGAGGAGAACCAGGCGCGTCATCTGAGCGCCCGCCGGCTGCTGCACGCCGATCTGGGAGCAGCAGCGATCGGTGCTGATCGCGGCCGGGGGCTCGAGCTCGAAGGACCTCGCGCCGACCTAATGGTCGAGCCCGAGAATCAGATTGAGAGCGCGTTCGATCGCGCTCAACGTTTCCGGGCGAACCCTTCCGAGCGCTCGCAAGAGACGAGCGCGCCCGACAGCCCTGATGGCTCGTGGCACGACGACACTTGGGCGCTCGACGCCCTCGTGCGTGTCAACTGTTGGTCTGAGCGCCGAAGGTGCCCGGGATGCCGACACCGGCACGACCACGACCAGCTCATCGGCGGCGCCAGCGAGAAGCTCGTCGATGGAGACGATGATCGCCGGGCGGTTCTTGCCGGGCTCGCCCGTGCGAGCGGCACCGAACGAGACAAGCCAAAGCTCGCCGCGCCGCGGCTCAGTCGAGGCCATCGGCGAGCGCCTGCTCCCAGTCGCGCTCCTCGCTGGCGACCCCTGGATTGCCGACGTCCTTCGCCGTCGCCTCGCGCTCCGAACGCAGCACCGCATCGCGCTCGAGTCGCTCGGCTAGTTGGGCTATCAGGCCGGCCACCGACAAGCCGCGGTCACGCGCACTGCGGGCAAGGCTGTCGCGCACGGGACGCGGAACTCGGATGGTCGCGGTGTCCTGTGCCATAGCGCCGCAGTATAGCGCTAAGTCGTGTCGCCGCGCCCTTCATCGAGACATGTCGCGCCGTCGAGCCGCCCACTGTCATTCGACCGACGTCCTACACCAGGGACTACCACCACCGGCGGCGGCGCTCCGCGCTGGGGATGCTGTCACCAGCTGTGTTCGCTGCGCGATGGGCCGTCGGCTGCGAGCAGCCCGCCGTTGCCGCCTGACAGCGGTGGCAGCGGCGCGGACGACGTGGCCGCGCTGGGTCACACTGCAGCCGTGATGGCTGAGCTGCCCCGCAAGGCTGCTGACGATCTACTTGCTCGGCTGGACCGCGCGGTTCCCGGTCGGATCGAAGGCTTCTACGTCGTCGGCTCAGCGAGCATGGGAGCCTTTCGGCCCGGCCGGAGCGACGTCGACTTCGTGGCGATCGTCGATGACGACTTTCACCCCGCTGGACTGCGCAGGCTCCGAGCCTTGCATCTGGGCCGCTGGATCTCCGCACTGATCCACGACACGGGGTTGCGGCTCCGATGGCCACTGGTGTGCAACGGGGTCTACCTCAAGGCTGGCGATCTCTCGCGCTCGCCGCTCGAGGTCACGCCGCTTGCCGGCCATGTGACGGGGCGATTCAGGGCTGAGCCGCGCACGGGATTCGACGTCAATCCGGTGACGTGGTACGTACTCGCGCACCACGGCATCGCGCTCCGCGGCCCCGATCGTGACCGCTTGCAGGTCCATCTCGACGAAGCCGAGCTGCGCTCGTGGGTGCTGGCCAACCTCAACAGCTACTGGCGCCGCTGGACGGCGCGCGTCCGTCCGGGCGGCCTGAGCATCAGGGGCGTCCCGCCACGGCGCCTGGCGGCGTCGGGCGTACTCGGAACCCCGCGACTGCACTACACGATCGCCACCGGCGAGATCGCGACCAAGGAAGCCGCGGCGCGCTACGCCCTGGAGGTGTTCGAGTCGCGGTGGCACCGGCTGATAGAGGATGCCATCGCGTACTGGCGCGGCGAGCCACCGCCGGAGCCCTACCGAAGGCACCCGCACCGCCGCCTTCGGGATGCCGTCGAATTCGTCGCATGTGTCATTGACGCCGCCAACAGGCTCACGCCCATACCGAGGGATTGACGCTCCGACGCCTCAGCGCGCCTCGAACGCACACACCTGCCCACGTCGGACGGGCTGCCCGAGGCCCATCGCGACCATCGCCGCTACGCCGCGCGGCTACGTCGCTCGGCTTGCGACGAGGGTCGCGCTTTCCTTCTCCTCGAAGCCGAGCCGGAGCACGCACGTCCGGGACGGCAGCTACCGTGCCCGGGACTCGTATCCACCAACTCTCACTCGTGGTGGACTGACAAACGGGGTCCGGTCACCTTCCCGTAGGCCTTGTTGTGCATTCCCGCTCAGATGTCAGTGCGATCCCGGTTGATGTCAATGGATCGTCGCGCTCGTTTGTCAGTGCCCGGTGGGGAGGGCTTGGGAGCAGGTAGAGCGCGTAGAGCGCGATGTGGCTCGCGCGGTAGACGTCATTCCGGAGGTCGAGTACGCGATTGGCGTGGAGACCATCGAACTGACCCCGGACGCGAGCCGGCAGGTCCGCCGCGCGCATGAATGGTCGGCGGCCGCTCATCAGGGGTTCGATAGCTGCCACGACCTCCGCGTGAGCATCTCCCCCAGAGAAAGGACACTTGTCGGGTCCGTGGCTGGGTCGGCTGCGACCGGGAACCTGGTAGGGGTTCCGCACCGGAGCCCGGGACCAAGCTCGCACCACGTCCATGCCGGACACCGCCAGGCCAGTACACAGGCCCCCGCCAGGCCCTTCCCGGACGCTCGGTTCCGCCCGGTTTCGATGTCGTCTTGCTTGCCTTTCGACACGTCATCAGTGGATCGCTTGCGCTCGCCTTCTTGGCCCACACCTGCCGCGCTTACGGGCGCGACTTTCCGCGGACTTTCAGCACAAACGGGTCTTGACCGCCGCGCCTCGCGGTGGTTTGCGACCTCCCCGTTCACGGCGGTCGCGAAGGACCACCGGGCCGTCGGGGTGGCCCCTCCATCTCCGATGCAGCACCGCGTCAGCTAACCGATTTTCTACATCGACTCGGGGAAAAGGCTACCCCCCGGCGCGGCCGCCCTCCGGGGGCCCTCTTACGTTCGGTAATCGACTACCGAAGACAAACTCTGCCGCCAGGCGTAGCGTTGAAACAGCTCTCCTGTACCCGTCCGTTGGAGGAATCGTGTCCTGCCGCCGCTTGTGCAACTGCTCACTCCCCACCATCGCCAGATGGCGATACTCCGGAACGTTGGTCCTCCTTTGCGTTGTGGCTGTTGCGGTCGCGGCCTGTGTGGGGAGCGGGTCGCCGGCTGTCGCGGCCAACACCAAGACCTCGCTCGGGCACCTGGAATCGGCTCGTGTGGCGCCGTCGGTCGTGACTCAGCGCGCGTGGATTCGTCGGACACTGGCGCATATGACCCTCGCCGAGAAGGTCGGTCAGCTGTTTGAGGTCAATGGCTACGGAACTTCGGTGCGTGATACCGATCCCGCGATGGTGGCGCTCAACCGGAAGTACTACGGGGTCGACAACATCGCGCAGCTGATCGACAAGTATCACCCCGGCGGCATCATCTATTTCACCTGGTCCAACACCCTGGCGGACCCCTCGCAGGTCGTGAACCTGTCTAACGGCATTCAGCGGATGGCGCTCGCCCGGGGCCCGCAGGTGCCGATGGTGATCAGCGTCGACCAAGAGGGTGGCGAGGTCTTGCGGATCGGATCGCCGGCCACGGTCTTCCCGGGCAACATGCCGCTCGGGGCGACGCGCAACCTCGGCTTGGCCTACCGAGCCGGTCGGGTCTCCGCCGAGGAGCTGCGGGCGCTGGGCATCAACGTGGACAACGCCCCCGTGGTCGACGTGAACATCAACCCGCTCAACCAGGCCGACGGCATCCGCGCCTACGGCGACAACGTGAGACTCGTCTCCAGGATGGGTGCCGCCCAGGTGCTCGGCTACCAGACCGATCAGCAGCGCACCGGCGTGGCCGCGACGCTCAAGCACTGGCCCGGTTTCGGCGACGCGCCGGTCAACAGCGACACCGGCGTGGCGATATCGCCGCAGACGCTCGCCGAGGTCAAGCGGGACAACCTGCCGTCGTTCGAAGCCGCGATCAAGGCGGGCGGCGACCGGATCATGGTCACCCATATCTTGTTCCCGAAGATCACGGGCGCCAAGATCCCGACCGCCTGAGCCCGTCCTGGGTCAATGGGCTGCTGCGCGGCTATCTGCACTACCACGGCCCGGTGGTCACCGACGCGTTGGACGCGGCCGCGTTGGACGGCTTTACCCCGGCGGAGGTCGCGGTGCGCGCCATCAAGGCGGGTGCTGACGAGCTGATCGAGCTGGCGCAGACCCCTAGCGACAAGGCGCCGGCGGATCTGGTGTCGGCGTATCCGGCGGTGCTCAACGCCGTCAAGAATGGCGTGATCAGCGAGCGCCGGCTTGATCAATCGGTGACCCGGATCCTGGAGCTGAAGTGGAAGCTGGGGCTCGTGCGCAATCCGTACGCGAATCCCGAGCGGGTGAGCAAGGTCGTGGGAACCCCACGGCACCTGGCCGTGGCCCAGCGGGTGGCCGAGAACTCCATCACCCTGCTGAAGAACTCAGACCAGCTGCTGCCACTGGCCGCAAATAGCGGCAAGACGGTGCTGGTCACCGGGTTTGGCATGACCGCGACCGCCACCCTTGGTCAGGACCTCACCGCGCGCGGACTGAAGCCGACCGTGATGCCCACCGGCTCCAACCCCGACGACACGGCGATCGCGAACGCGGTGAGCGCCGCCGACGCGAGCGATCTGGTGCTAGTCAACACGTTCAACGCCTGGGGATCGCCACAGCAGATCAAGCTCGTAAACGCGCTGCTGGCGACCGGAAAACCGGTGATCGTGGCCGCCGTCGCCACGCCATACGACGTCGCTTACGTGCCCAACGCCAGCACGCTCATCAAAGCTACGGCTATCAGCCCGTCTCCATGCACGCACTGGTGAAGGTTCTGTTCGGCCAGCTCCAACCCACCGGCAAGCTGCCAGTCACGATCACCGAACCACCGCCCTCCACCAAGGTCCTATACCCCTTCGGGTTCAACGTACCAATAGGGCCATAGTCACCGAAACCACACGAACAGCTCGAGCCGGGGAGAGGGATACCTCTCGGAGGCGATCGAGCAACGGCGACGCGAAGCTCCCTGTGGGCTTCGCGTTTCCTCACTGGGTCGAGGCGAGTTCGCCCGCCATCGCGCGCTATCCGATACCAGTGACGCGCCACGCCAGGCCTTCATACACGAGGCCGCTCGCCCGGACAGCGCAAACGACCTGTCAGGCTCGTATCAGGCCAGGCTCGTCCGAGGGCTTCGACGACAGCCGGCCAATTTCGTCCCGACGTAGTGGGCGCCGCTCAGCCACTACGTGACCAAGGCCGGCCTATTCGGCTGCCCCACGTCCACTCCAGCAATGACGGGGTCATCAGCGCTGCCTGCAGCGTTCAGATGCTCGGACTCGGGTGCGGCGTGGCGAGTGGCTGGCTCGGTTCGCGCGAAGGGGAAGGCCCAAGACACCGCACACCAACTCACGTCCAGCCGTATTAGCTGGGAGCGGCACCTGCGCAGCGTCACCTGAGACCGCGCTCGCGTTCACCAGGGCCGTGGTCCCGTAACCGCCAGCACAGAGCCATACGCGTGCGGATCCAGAGCATGGCTCCACCCGCCACCCCGCGTTGCTCGCTGGCTGTAATAGCACAGCCCGGCCTTGGGCGTGCGCAGGGGCCGCAGTGTAGCCTCAGTCGATGCCTGCGGCGCAAGGGCCAGCCGACATGCGGGGTAAGACCGTTCTCGTCACCGGGGCGACATCCGGTCTGGGGCTCGCCGCCGCCGAGGCTTTGGCGGCGATGCGCGCGCGGATCATCCTGGGCGCGCGTAGCCCAGAACGGGGCGAGGCGGCCCGCGTACGGTTGTTAGGGGCAACTGGCAACGCCGAGGTTTACGTCGTGCTGGGTGATTTGTCGTCGCGAGGGGCGACGTTGGCCCTGACGAGGACGTCCGCTATTGGTCGATGTGCATCGGCCTGGAAATCCGCCACGTTCCCCTCGTCGCCAACAAGCTGCCCACGGACCGGATCGACTACGGATGCCGCACTGATGACGCCACCAGGCTAAACGCCGCCGGGAACTACACCTACGTGATCGGCAGCGAATCGCAGCAGGCCGCCATCGACCGCGTCCCTGGCGTCACCTTCCTGCCGTTTTCCACCAACCCGGCAGCACGCCTCTACACCCTGGTGCTGCGGAACATGCTCGTCAGCACGGCATTCGCGCACTCCCCCCGTCGCATCACACAGGCCCAAGACCCAGCGGCGGCCGCGGCCGCCATGGGCCGCTACTATCCGCGCGGGCAATCTGCACGCTGGCGACCCTCACCGCCAAAGGCCCGCAGGCATGCCAGCGATGAGTTCGACGGAGGACTCCACCGACGGCCCTTACCACACCAAGCGTCGTCGCGTATGCGGATCGCTCACCGCACCGGCCCCCGCCGTGCCGACGTTCAGCGCGCTCACCGTGCCTACTGTCTCAGATGAGGCGTCCAATGACTTTCGCAACGAGCCCGCGCTGTGCGGACGCGTGGGGCGAACTCCGGTGACATCGGAAAGGGTCAACCGTCGGAAGGCCCCCGCACGTGCGAAAGCAGGAGTCTGCGGCCGGAAGCGCCCGCACCTGCTCGTCGCCACGAGCACGTCGCTACTGGACCGGTCGGTGCGGGCCGCTGACTGCGAAGCGGCGGACGTAGCGCCGCTGCCAGGGCGTCTCGATCGCGCGAGGGTTGTAGTGGGTGCGGATCCATCGGACCGCGTCGGCGCTCTCCACACCGCCGAGCTGAGCGATGCACGCCAGGGCGGTGCCCGTGCGACCGACGCCGCCGGCGCAGGCGACCTCGACGCGCTGACCGGCAGCGGCCCGGCGGTGCGCTTCCTCGAAGGCCGCTCTGGCGTCGTCGCGATCCAGCGGCAGCCAGAAATCAGGCCAACGAATCCAACGGCTCGACCAGGGTGAAGCTGCCGGCGCGGTGGCGAGGAGGTATAGACCCCATTGGGGGCGAGGGCCAGTTGGCTCGCCGACGCGAAGGCCGCGGCCACGCAAGCCCGTACCGTCAGGCAACTCGATCACCCCGGGTGCCGGCTCCCACGCCACAGGACGACATCTCAGCACGCGCTGGGTTCAAGACAATGCGCCGTTACTACCGGAAGCTCTCGCCGACCACGACGTCCACGCGCAGGCAGAGGCTGAGCCGGGTCTGACTCGCCCCCCGCCGACCGCGGATTGCAAAGGACGGGACGCACGACGAGCATTCCCGCTCGAGACGAGATGCGCCAAGTCGTCCGCCAAGCGTTGGACCTGTTCGCTCGCCTGTTGCTCCCAGCGCTCCACTCCAACGATTTCCGCGATCAGTACGCAATCGGCTTGATCGATCGCCTGTCCGGGCACGTCCGCCGGCCGTGTAAGCTGCCAATCCGTCACCGTGTCGAGCGACCCGCGGACGATGTCCCGATCCCCCGCCATCAGACGCTCAAAGTCCTCGGCTAGCTCCGGCGAGCGCAGGCGAAACCACATCAGAAGGGTCGCGGGAGGACTCATCCACGGAGCGTAGTGGGCAATCGCACCTGGAGCCCCCGCCAACGCCGGCTCTCGAGTTTGAGCAATATCAATTTCTGTTCGGCCGACCGCCAGGAGACGAACGCTCACGTAGGGAAGCCCACAAGTTTGAGGGTCCTGCCAGGACGCGTGCCCCGTGATGATTCACCAGCCGACGCCGCCGAGGTCTGTCAGTAGCTCTTACACGCCCATAGCTGGCGCCTCGAGCGGACACTCATGGCCGACATTTCGCGGCCGACATCCCGACCGTCTCGGAGCCGGGCGATACCGTCGTGGCCGCGGGTGAGGCGACGAAGCGCAAGAATCTGACAAGCGCATGATCGAGGCCGCAGAGAATTCAGACAACGCTGCCGCCACCGGGTCGTGGTTTCCGGTGCCCGAGGAGGCCGACGTGCCGTCGGATCTGAAGGGGCTTTTCAGGAAGGCACGGGAGGTACTTGGCTTCGTGCCGAACGTCTTTCGTGTCTACGCGTTTCGGCCAGCTCGTCTGAGCGCCTGGTTTAACCACTTCCGTCAGCTGCATGAGCCAACGGAGCATCTAAGCGCCGCTGACCGCGAGATGATCGCCGTGGTGGTCAGCTCTGCCAACGGCTGCCTCTACTGCCTCGTCGCTCACGGCGCGGCGCTGCGCCGGGAACTCGGCAATCCGGTGCTTGGTGAACGAATCTCCTATGACTGGCGCCGAGCGGGGCTCGATTCGCGCCGCGGGGCGATCTGCGCCTACGCGGAGAAGCTGACCCGGACGCCGCGCGAGGTCACGCGGGACGACCTCCAGACCCTGCTGGATGCCGGCCTGAGCCTCGAGGAGGCCTGGGACGTGGCCGAGCTGAGCGCCATGTACAACTTCACGAACCGCCTTGCCATGGCCACGAACATGCTGCCGAACTCGGAGTACAGCTCCCAGGCGCGTTCCGGTTGACCCGCCTGTGGCCCGCGTTGCAGGCCTCTTCTGGGTCGTGGCGCGGTACTCGGAGCCGCTAGCGTCGCAGCACAGCAACCGCGACAAGCGCGCATTTCCCGGACGATCCCTCTCCTCGTCTCGCCGATAGCCGATCGTCGCGATCCCGCTCCTTGCGATTTGCGGGGCCACGCACGCCCCGCGGGCGCGACGTCCTTTGGCTGACTCGCCGGGCGCGGCCCTCACGTGCACTCCTGCTTTCAGTTGACCGGGAATCGCCCCCAAGCTACCTTCGCTTCGCGACCACCGCAGTGGCGATCACGAGCGAAAAGGCGACCAGTGCGCCCGAGGCGCTTAGTGCGTTCACCCCCTTAGTGTTGCGGACATGGTCCGCGTACGCGACAAAGGCGATCGGCAGCGCGATCGATAGCCCCAGCGCGACCGTGCGAATCACAAGCCGTTTTTCGCGGCCTCGGTCGTCGTGGGAACACGCTTTCGCGGCCTCGGGTGTTGCGGCATTAACGCTGTAGTACGCCTGCGCCCGGCGGCCGAGCCTACGCGTGTCGCGCTCGCACGACCAAGCCATCGCGATCATGAACGTCAGGGGGAGCACCCACGTCAGGACCCAGACGCTCACCCCGAGCAGGATGCCCGCGACGGCCAGCAGCCTACCGCGCTCGCGCGGCATGCTGCGGTCGGCGGGAGGCGATAGGAAGCCGCCCAACACGAGCACCATCCGGATGCTCTGCACCCAGTTGCGCAGCGGGCGTCGTCGCCGTGGCTTGTCCGGCAGCGGAGTGGTGCGCACCCGCTCGAGCTCGATCAGAGCTGCTTCCGCCGAGGGATGCACACCGCGTAGCGCCAGCATCTCCGCCGCCGTCCGAAGGTCCCGCGGATCGCGCCCGTACAGGGCGGCGGTGCGAAGAACCATCCGCGCCTCCTGGGAGAGGTAGCCAAGGTACCCGGGGACGAGCGCGACGAAGAAGGGCGTCCCTGCGATTGCCCCATGGATCCGAGCCGCGACCGCGGACCGCCGGCGCAGTTCCTCGGCGATCACCGCGGGATCCACGTCCGGTCGGCTGGAGATCGCCGCCCGGGCCCACGCCTGCGACGGGTCTCCGAGCCGCCGTATGGACGCTAGCGCGAGTCGTTCGGGCACGTGCTCGGGATCGCGATAGACGATTTGGCCGAGGGCGTGAGAACGGGCGAACAACTTTGACTCCGGCACTTATGGACGCCAAACCCGCAAGGGCGGATTTTCAGGCAGATTGCTGGTCATTGCACGTCACTCTCCAGGCGTCGGGAGCGTCACATGTTGAGGCCGTAGTCAAATGTCCTGCTCACCTGGCGCTCGTTGATGCGCTGCTTTGCGAAGTAGGCATCGGACAGCGCGACGAACGTGAGATAGGTCTCCGAGCGCGGCGAGAGACCCGGCGCAGCGCGGGACTCGGCAGCGGGGCCTGCATCTCCTGGGGCACGTATTGACGGAACAGCTTTTACCTCGCGCATCTGAACGCCGAGAAGATCGGTGGGCGTGTGCAGGTGGTTCATCGTCGCGGGGACGATCTCGTTAGTCGCGAACACTAGGTGATCGCGCCCCAGTGCGCGGGGGTTGGACAACAACGGAACGAGGTCCAAGCGTTCGCCATAGATCCTGGCAAGATCACCCCTCATCCACGAGCGGCTGCCCCCATTGCCTAAGCTCACCAGTGGCGGCATGAAATCCGCGCTCGACGTCAGTTGATCGCGCGGAATGTCGGTGTGCGCGGTGAGCCGTCCGCTCGGGTCAACGACGATCAGCGGAACGTGCCACGCCTCATCATAGGCCGTGCCGAGCTTCCCCGAGAGCATCCCGTGCGCGCCGGCCTACTCACCATGGTCGGAGGCGATCACAAACACGGTGTTCTGCCACTGAGCCTTAGGCACGTGTCAGATCACGCGGCCGATTTGATGATCCACCGCCGTCATCGCGTACGTGTACACGTCGAGCCCACACGGCCTGCTGGAACACACGGAACACCGTGTGCGCTGACGGCTTGTGGTGAAGCTTCAGCTCCACCGCCGATTCCCAGTTCGGCGGCAAAGCCGGGTACTGTAAGGAGGGCGGAGCGTCTTCTCCCTCCACGACGTGTAGTCGGTGATCATCGGCGCGACCGACTTCCCGGTGGACGGCGGGTTTGAGAGATGCCATTTCCCAATGTACGGAGTCCGGTAGCCAAGGCCTCGGAGCATCTTGCCGTAGGTGGGAAACGCGGTCTGGAGAGGTTTGGCATGTATTTTTGTAGGAATGCGGCCGGAGTCTTGACACCGTCGGCCGCGAGGCCGAGGCGGATTTGGTGTCTTCCGCGTTGGAAGCGGCGCGCGTCTCGCGGCCACGGATCGTCTCGATCGAGGGGGAGCCCGGGATCGGCAAGAGCGCTTCCTGCGACGGATCCTGGCTAAGGCGGACGATTTGTCGTCCTTGAGGCGAGCGCCGACGAGAGCGAGGTTGCGCTCGACTACGGCGTTCTCTCCCAGCTCGCCTCAAGGGCCGAGCCGAGCTCTACCGCGGATCCGCTGAACAACAGAACGAGCCAACGCCGAGAAGCTGCGTCTGCCCAAGCTGTATGGCATCGACGAACTGATCGCGGGCTTCGGTGTCGCAGCCGGCCGGCGTAGTCACCGTCAGCCCTCTCTCACCGGAAGGACCGTCCGCGGCGGCGCAGAAGAATGCTCCGATGCCCCTTGCCGCGCGTCTGCTCGCGGGAGCCCGCGCCGGCGCCTGCATCGTTGTGGCCGTCGGGGCGCTCTTGCAGACCCCCACGTCCGGAGCGTGGCCGCCGTCCGGTGGCGCCGGCCTCGCGCCGGCCGATTCCGGTAAAGGCATCCCCTCGGGCGGCCTCGCCCCGACGCACAAGCCGAGCCGCATCCCGCCTGCACCCGGCAGGAACACCGCCGGGACCTGGCTGAACGGTGTGACGATCACGGAGTACTGGCCGGCGCCCGAGTCGTGGTTCGTGGGACGACCGGTCAGCGCGCCGGGCCTGCGGAGGAGGCATCGGATCGACTGGCTCTACTCCGCGATGGGTCTCTCGATGGAAGGCGAAGGGATCGGACTCGACGGGCGCTTCTACCACATCGATCATCTCGGCAACGGTGGCTGGGTGACCGAGGACGGGCAACCCACGGACCCTTCCGAGGACTGGTCGGCGGGACCTCCCTTCTGGCGTGCCGGCGGTTACTGGGCGAACCGAACCGGCGGCGTGACGTTTCCACTCGCGACCGGTGACTGGTTCGCCGGCATGGGCCTCCGGTACGTGCCGCTTGCGGGCGTCACGTTCGCGCCGGGACCGTCACTTCCGCTGCGCTACTACCAATCGATCGCCGTCGATCCGAGCGTGATCCCGCTCGGAAGCCGCGTCTACATTCCCGCCTATCGACACGACGGTCACGGCGGGTGGTTCCTCGCGCAGGACACCGGCGGCGCGATCAACGGCGGTCACGTCGACGTCTTTCGCTCGCCCCCCGCCCGGCCGGACGCCGGCGGGCAGTACCTGACGGCACAGCGCGTATTTGTGGTCAGGGCCCGTCATTAGTTCACCGCTGGGCGATCGGGGCACACTAGACTCTCTCCGGCATGCCCAAGCAGGAGCGAATGATGCGCGTCGAGCAGCGGAGCCCGCTCGCCGCGATGCAACAGCTGGAGAGCCGCTCGGACGAGGAACTCGAGGCCGAGACCCGGTACAAGGCGGCAGCGCAGGCGATCCTGGGCGCGCGGGCGGCCGAGCGCTACGACGCCAAGGCCGCGCGGGCGCACTTTCAGAGGGCCCTGGCGGCGGCGCGTCCCCAGGAGCGCCTTCAGTTGCGGCGGATGGCGGACGCGTCGCTGGCGCTCGCCGAGCGCCGGCCCGACGACCTGAAGAAGGCGACCGAACGCCTGGGGGTCGAGGCCCCGACCAGCCGCCAGCTCCGCGGCCTGTGGCTGATGGGCCTGCTGGTGCCGCCCGCGAGTGCCGGGATCTTGGCTCGGATCCGGGGGATCCTGCTCATCATCGTGCTGATCGTCGCCATACTCGCGATCGGATTCGGGATCGTCAGCCTGGTGGCGCTGGCCACGGGCGGGCTCTCGCTGGACCTCCGGATCTTCTACGGCCTGGCATTGGTCGCCGTGGCGGTTGCCGTCCTCGCCTTCTTCGGACGCCGGCGCCAGAAGCGGGTTCAGGCCCAGCGCTCCGAGCAGATCGCCGCCCGGTCTCGCTCGGGCTCGTAGAAAACTCCGTGTGCGGCCGTTACACGCTCGCGACGCCTAACCCTGCCGACGTCCGGGCCCGCTTTCCCGTCGGCGAGTCGGTGGAGATCCGCCGCCGCTTCAACGTCGCGCCGGGTGACGATGTCCTTGCCGTCACCATCGATCGCGAGGGCAATCCCCGAGGTGAGCTTCTCCGGTGGGGACTCGTCCCCAGCTGGGCCAAGCATCCCAACACCGGGTTGAAGATGATCAACGCCCGGGTCGAGACCGTCGCGGAGAAGCCCGCGTTTCGGCGGGCCCTCGAACGGTTCCGCTGCCTGATCGTCGCCGACGGCTTCTACGAGTGGCGGCCCGACCCGAGTGGGCGCAAGCAGCCATTCCACATCACCCGGTCGGACCGCCAGCTGTTCGCCTTCGCCGGTCTGTGGTCGATCTGGTATGGCGAGGACGATCGCAAGCTGCGCACGTGCTCGATCCTCACCACGCCCGCGAACGCCGCCATCGCGCCGCTTCACGACCGCATGCCGGTGATCCTGCCGGCCGGCGCCGAAGCGGTGTGGCTCGACGCGGCTACGTCACCCGTGCAGCTCGGAGAGCTGATGGCCGGCCTCTCCCCCTCGTCCTACGCGCTTCACCCCGTGGGTCCCGCGGTCAACGATGCGCGCTACGACGGACCCGAGTGCCTCAAGCCGCCTGTGCACGCGGCACAGGCGGCCTTGTTCTAGCCAATCTCGGCGCGGCCCATGTCCATCCCACCGGGGGATAATCGATCCGGCCCGACGATGCCCCTGTCTCCCCTCCTCTCCGAGTACGACAACGTGGTGTTGGATCTGGACGGCTGCGTCTGGGTCGGCGATTCGGTGACCCGGGGCGCCGCGCAGGCGATCACCGCGTGCCGATCTGCGGGCAAGGCGCTGACGTTTGTGACCAACGACGCGCGGCGGTCCCCAGAGGAGTATGTGCGCAAGCTGTGGTCCCTGGGGCTGCAGGCATCGCTCGAGGAGGTGGTCACGGTCGGCGGCGCGATCCAGCACGTGCTCGCCGAGCGCGGCCGCGGCAAGGGCACGTACGTGATCGGCTCGCCGGCGATCTTCCGTCACGTCGCCGACGCGGGTCATTGGATCGTCAACGGCACCCACCGCGCCGTGGAGGCCGACGTGGTCGTGGTCGCCGGCCACGACGATCTGAATTTCGCCGAGCTGCGGGATGCGACTCAGGCCGTGCTCGGCGGCGCGGTGATGTTCGCGACCGGCCGCGATCCCACGTTCCCGACCGACGAAGGCGTGTGGCCGGGGACCGGCGCCATCGTCGCCGCGCTCGAGTACGCGACCGGCAGCACCGCGGTGAGCGTCGGCAAGCCCGACCCGCAGATCTTCTACACGGCGCTCGACCGTCTCGGCGGCGGCCGCACGCTGGTGGTCGGGGACCGCCTGGACGCCGATCTCGCCGGCGCTGCGGCCGCCGGGCTCGACGCGGCCATCGTGCTGACCGGCGTGACCTCCCGCGAGGACGCGGAAGCGGCCGCCGACCCGGCGCCGGTCGCTATCTCCCAAGATCTTCAAGAGCTGCTCCTCGGAACTTGAGGCGAATCGCCGTGATCGTCAACCCCGCCGCCGGCGGGGGTCGCGCCGGCCGAGCGCTGGCTGGAGTACAGGCGGCGCTCGGCGACCACGGCCTGGAGTACCGGATCGCCCCCACCGGCAACCTGGCGCACGCGCGCGAGCTCGCGCGCGCGGCCGCCGCAGGCGGCGAGATCGCGGTCGCGCTCGGCGGCGACGGGCTAATCGGCGCCGTCGCCGGGGCCCTGAGGGGGCCGAGCGGCCCGTTCGGAATGTTGCCCGCAGGCCGCGGCAACGATTTCGCGCGCGTGCTCGGGATCCCGCTCGACCCGAGGGCGGCGTGTCGAGTCCTCGCCGAGGGGGTCGAGCGACCACTCGACCTCGGTGAGGCCAACGGGAGGACGTTCATCAGCATCGCCAGCTGCGGGTTTGACTCCGACGCGAACCGGATCGCCAACGAGACCACGCTCGTGCGCGGCAGCCTGGTCTACAGCTACGGCGCGCTTCGTGCTCTCATCAGCTGGAAGCCCGCCACGTTCACGCTCCGGGTCGACGGCGGCGAGCCCCGCACGCTCACCGGCTATACGATCGCCGCCGCCAATGCGGGTACCTACGGCGGGGGGATGCGGATGGCTCCCGAGGCGTCGCTGCAGGACGGACTGCTCGACGTCGTTATGGTCGAGCACATGCCGAAGCTGCGGTTCGTGCGCTTGCTGCCAAGCGTGTTCAGGGGAGAGCACGTTCGCCGACCGGAGGTCCACGTGGTGCGGGGGGCTGAGATCGAGCTCAGCGCGGACCGGCCGTTCACGCTCTACGCCGACGGGGATCCTGTCGCGGAGCTGCCGGTCACGGTCCGAGTCCTGCCGGGCGCGATCCGGGCGATCACCCCGGTGAACCGATGACGCTGCTAGGGGCAAAGGTCTTCGCCGCCCGGGCGGTCGGGGGGATTGCCCGGCGCACGGGCCGTCGAGGCGGCACGAACCTGCCGGGCAGGCTGTTGATCGCCCTCGAGCCGGACGCGATCGAGGAGCTCGCCGCGCGGCTGCCGCGCGGCTCGGTCGTCATCTCGGCGACCAACGGCAAGACGACCACCGCCGCGATGACCGCGGCGGTCCTGGCGCGCGCCGGCATCACGCCGCTCCGCAACCGGGCCGGGGCAAACATGGCGGGTGGCGTCGCCTCGACGCTGCTTTCGGCATCCCGCGGCGTCAGGATAGACGGTGAGCTCGGCCTGTTCGAACTCGACGAGCTCTGGCTGGACCGTGTCGCTCCCGCGCTCGCCCCGCGGGCCCTGCTGCTGCTCAACCTGTTCCGCGACCAGCTCGATCGCGCCGGTGAGCTCGAGACGATTGCCGATCGCTGGGCGGCGATGGTCCAGGCCCTACCCGATACCACGCGGCTGATACTGAACGCGGACGATCCGCTGCTCGCGGATCTCGGTCGGGAGGCGCCGAACGTCACGTACTTCGGGGTCGAGGACCCGTCCATCGCGATCCCCGACATGCAGCACGCCTCCGACTCCAAGCACTGCCGCCGGTGCGGCACGGCGTATGCATATGAGGCCATCTACCTCGGCCATCTCGGCCGCTACCGCTGCCCAGCGTGTGGGCACGAGCGACCCGAGCCTTCGGTCGCGGCCGAGGAGATCACCCTGCGCGGCACCCGGGATGCCCGCTTTGCGCTGCGCACCCCGGCGGGAGCCGCATCCATACAGCTCTCCCTCCCAGGTCTGTACAACGTCTACAACGCGCTCGGCACCGCGGCACTGTGCCTCGCGCTCGACACACCGCTTCAAACCATCGCCGCCGGGATCGCGGCCTCCAGGCCGGCGTTCGGACGCGCCGAGCGCCTTGCGCTTGGCGACGTGGACATGACGATCCTGCTGATCAAAAACCCGGCCGGGGCCAACGAGATCCTGCGCACGCTGGTGCTCGAGGGCGGTCCGCTGGATCTGCTCGCGATCCTCAACGACCACACCGCCGATGGGAAGGACATCTCGTGGATCTGGGACGCCGACTTCGAGATGATTGCCGGGAGGATCCACCGCGTCACGTGTGCGGGTGCGCGGGCGGCGGAGCTCGCGCTGAGGCTCAAGTACGCCCGGGTTCCGGTCGACCGCCTGCACGTGGTCGGGTCCGTATCCGCGGCGCTCGATGACGCGCTGGCCGCGGTACCGAGGGGCGAGCTCTTCGTGCTCCCGACGTACACCGCCCTGCTCGAGCTGCGGGACGAGCTCGCCGCCCGCGGGCACGTCCCGCGGTTCTGGGAGCGGCAGGGGTGAGAACGATCTGGCACGACCTCGAGTGCGGTGGATACGTCGAGGACATGTCGCTGTGGCGCGCGCTGGCGGGCGAGTATGGCGATCCGGTGCTCGAGATCGGGGCGGGGACTGGGCGGGTGGCACGCGACCTCGCCCGCGCCGGGCACGACGTGACCGCGCTCGATCACGACCCCGTGCTGGCGGCCGAGCTCGCGTGCCGGGCTGCTGGGCTCACCCTTCAAACCGTCGTGGCCGACGCACGCGAATTCGCGCTCTCCCGGCGCTTTGCGCTGATTCTCGTCCCCATGCAGACGATCCAGCTGCTTGGCGGCCCCGAGGGCCGCCGGCGGTTCCTGCGGTGTGCCCGGCGCCACATGAAGGACGGCGCGATCATCGCGATTGCGATCGCCGACCAACTCGAACTCTACGAGCCCGTCGCTGAATTACCGGGGCCGCTGCCCGACATCCGAGAGCTCGACGGCGTGGTGTACTCGAGCCAGCCCACGGCCGTGCGTACGGACGGCGAGGGGTTCGTCCTCGAGCGCCGGCGGGAGACGATCAGCGTCTCCGGCGAGCGCACGATCGAGCAGGATGCGATCCATCTGGACCGCCTCACTCCGGAGGAGCTCGAGCGTGAGGCCGGCGACGTCGGCCTGAAGCCGACGGGTCGACGTGCGGTGCCCGAGACGCGCGACTACGTCGGGAGCGCGGTGGTGATGCTTCGTGGCTGAGGGCATGCCCACGCTGCGCGTCTGCGCGCTCTATCCGGACCTGATGAACATCTACGCCGACCGCGGCAATCTGCTCGTGCTCGAGTCGCGCTGCGAGTGGCGCGGGATCGGCTTCGAGCTGCACGCCAGCGGCCTCGGCGCCGAGCTCGACCCCGAGGGCGCGGATCTCTATTACATCGGCGGCGGCCAGGACCGCGATCAGCGGCTCTGTGCGCTGGATCTCGCACGCCTCAAACGCGACGCCCTGCACGCGGTCGCTTACCGCGGGGCCACGATCCTCGCGGTCTGCGGGGGGTATCAGCTCCTGGGCCGCTCGTATCGGCTGGGCGACGAGACCCTGCCGGGTGTCGAGTTGGTCGACCTGGTGACCGTGCGCGGGAACGGCGAGCGCCTGATCGGCAACGCCGCGATCGAGGTCGAGCTGGAGCCGGGCGAGCTCCGGGTGCTCGCGGGCTTCGAGAACCACGGCGGGAGAACTCAGCTCGGCCCGGGGACAAAGGCGCTCGGCCGGGTACTCGCCGGACACGGAAACAACGGCACCGACGGACTCGAGGGCGTCCGCGAGGGGAGCGTGATCGGCACCTACCTGCACGGCCCCCTGTTGCCCAAGAACACGTGGTTCGCCGATTGGCTGATCGCCACGGCGCTCGGTCTGCCCGATCCTCTCCCAGCGCTCCACGACGACCTCGAGCAGGCCGCGCACGCCGAGGCGAGGCGCGCGGCGGGCGTCTAGGGCCCGCGCAGGAATAAGTGATCGTCCGGATGCGATCACCCATCCCTGCGCGAACCCTTAGCATGGCTCGCCGGACGTGAGGATCGCTTCCCTCCCCCACCTACCGGCCCGCTTGACCATGTGGAGGCTGATGCTCGCGCTCGGCATCGCGGCGCTAGCTTCCGCCGCGCTGACTGCATGCGGAAGCGGCACGCACGCGGCGTCCGCCGCCGGAACCCCTGCGCCGACGGCGCACAAGACCGTCCTGCCCGGGACCGGCAAGCCGCTGGTCGCGATCGGCGACAAGAACTTCACCGAGCAGTTCGTGCTCGGTGAGCTGTACTACCAGGCGCTGACCGCCGAGGGATTCTCGGTGATCCTGAACCGCAACATCGGCCCAACCGAGGTCACTGTCCAGGCGCTCGAGAGCGGCCGGCTCGGCATGTACCCCGAATACCTCGACACCTGGAACACCGCCGTCGCCGGATATCGCCAATCCTTTCCCACGTCGTTTCGGGCCTATCAAGCCGCCCAGCGCTACGCGCTGGCGCACGGCCTGGCGCTGATGAACCCGACGCCGTTCAGCGATGTCGACGCGATTGCGGTCTCGTTCAACTACGCGTCCGAACACCATCTGGCCTCCCTCTCGGATCTCACCAAGATCGCCTCTACGCTCACGCTCGGAGCCGCCCCGCAGTTCCAGCAGAGTCCCAGCGGCCTGCCGGAGATCGAGCAGGTCTACGGCTTCGTCCCCGCCGCGTTCAAGCCGCTCGTGCTCGGCCAGCAATATCAAGCGCTCGACCAGGGCACGGTGCAGGCCGCCGACGTCAACACCACCGACGCGCAGCTGCTCACCGGTGATTACCGGCTGCTCCAGGATCCGAGCCATGCGTTTGGCTGGGGCAACGTGATCCCCGTCGTCTCACTCAAGGTTCTCGAGGAGGAGGGGCCGGCCTTCGCCTCCACGATCGACAAGGTGAGCGCGCTGCTCACGCTTCCGGTGATCCGCCAGCTGAACGCCGCCGTCGACGTCTCCGGGGAGGACCCCGCGGTGGTCGCCAAGCAGTTCCTCATGGCACACGGGCTGATCCCCTACGGCCAGAGCAGCTCCCGACCGAGCGGTTCCTAGCCTGTGTGCTAGGAACCGCTCGAGCCAAACCCCCCGCCGCCGCGCTGCGAGGCCGCGAGCTCTCCGACCTCGACGACCTCGGGGGTCTGCACCGCGACCAGGACGAGCTGCGCGATCCGGTCGCCGGCCGCGATCTCAAACCGCTCGGACCGATCCGTGTTCAACAGCAGCACCCGGATCTCACCTCGGTAGCCGGCGTCGATCAGCCCCGGAGAATTCACCACCGAGATCCCATTTCGCGCGGCGAGTCCCGAACGGGGCAGCACCAGCCCGGCCTGTCCCTCGGGGATCTCCACGGCGACCCCGGTCCTGACCGAGGCGCGCTCGCCGGGGCCGAGCGCGTCTTCCTCGAGGGCGTACAAGTCGAGGCCCGCGTCGCCTGGATATGCCCGCGTGGGCAGCACCGCGCGCTCGTCGAGCCGCCGCACGCGCAGGCTCATCCGTACCGGCTGCTCAGCGCAAACTGCTGATAGCGCGAGGCGATCGGCGCCGGCAACCGCGCGAGCACGCGAACTCCGTCCGAGGTCTCCTCGCGCTCCAGGTCACCGGCGATCTCGTGCAGCTCGGCGAGCCGCCCGCCCTCGTCGTAGGGGATCAGGAGCTCGACGAGGCGCAGCGTTTGAGCGAAGCGTTCCTCGATCGCCTGGGCCAGGGCATCGAGGCCCTCGCCCGTGAACGCGGACACGAGGATCGCGTCCGGATGGGCGCGCTCGAGCTCCTCGCGCTGCTCGCGATCGAGCTGGTCGGCCTTGGCGAGCACCAGCAGCTGCGGCACCGCGTCGGCTCCGATCTCGAGCAGGACGTCCTCGACCGCGCGGGTCATCGCGGACAACTCCGCCTCGGGAACCGATGCATCGACCACGTGCAGGATGAGATCGGCCAACCGTGTCTCCTCGAGCGTCGCGCCGAATGCCTCGACGAGCTGGTGCGGCAGCTTGCGGATGAAGCCCACGGTGTCGGTCAATAGGTAATCGCGCCCTCCGGCGTGGAGCACGCGGGTGGTGGGATCGAGGGTGTGGAACAGCCGGTCGCGGACGCCGACCTCGGAGCCGGTCAGTGCGTTCAGGAGCGTCGACTTGCCGGCGTTGGTGTAGCCCGCCAGCGCGACGCGGGGCAGGTGCGCGCGCTCGCGCTCCGCCCGCATGACCGAGCGGCTCGAGCGCACCCGCCCGAGCCTACGCTTGAGCGCGGCGATCCGGTCGCGCGCCAGCCGGCGGTCGGTCTCGATCTGGGTCTCGCCCGGGCCCCGCGTCCCGATGCCCCCGTCGATCCTCCCGGCCCCGAGCCGCTCCAGATGCGACCACAGGCCCCGCATCCGCGCCAAGTTGTACTCGAGCTGGGCGAGCTCGACCTGGAGCTTGCCTTCGGCGGTGTGGGCGTGTGAGGCGAAGATGTCGAGGATGATCGCGGTGCGATCGATCACCGGGAGCCCGAGCGCCCGCTCGAGGTTGCGCTCCTGGCGCGGGGACAGCTCATCGTCGCAGGCCACCAGGTTCGCATCCGCCCGCGCGAGCTCCGCCTTGAGCTCGTCGACCTTGCCCGGCCCGAGGTACGTGTTGGGGTGTGGGTGCTCGCGCCGCTGGACCACCTCGCCGACCGCCGCGACCCCAGCCGTGCGCAATAGCTCCCGGAGCTCCATCAGCTCCTCCGGCTCGCCGTCCGGGAGCGCGGCGACAAGGTAGGCGCGCTGGCGCGCGCGCCCACCGGGCCGCTGCCCGTTGGCAGCGTATGGGGACGCCTGCGGGCGTCCGTGACGGCTTCGCTGCACTGAACTCATGGTAGCCCGGCTTCGGCCAGATAGCGGCGGCGCGTCGGGCGGTGAGGGCTAGAGCCTTCGGAGCCGCTCCACGGCCTCGAGCAGCCGGTCGTCGGGCGTGGTCAGCGAGATCCGGAAGAACCCCTCTCCGCTGGGTCCGTACGCGCCGCCCGGGGTGATCGCGACGGACGCCTCCTCGAGCACGTGTTCGCAGTAGGCCGCGGCGGACTCGAACCCCGGCGGGATCGGCGCCCAGATATAGATCGTCCCCTTGGGTGGGGTGACGTTCACGCCCGCCTCGGCGAGCGCATCGCAGACGAGATCGCGCCGGCGTGCGTAGAGCGCGTTCATCGCCTCCACCTCGGAGTCGACCTCGGGCGCGAGCGCCGCCGCGCCCGCCAGCTGCACCGCATCGAACAACCCTGAGTCGATGTTCGACTTGAGCTGCCAGTAGCGCGCGATCGCCTCGGCGTTGCCGACGATGGCCGCGCACCGCCATCCGGTCATGTTGTAGCCCTTCGACAGCGAGAACACCTCGACGCCGGTCTCCTTGGCGCCCGGCGTCTGGAGGAACGAGGGCGCCACGTAGCCGTCGAACGTGATCTCGCTGTAGGAGTTGTCGTGCACCACCAGGATGTCGTGACGGGCTCCCAGCTCGGCCACTTGCTCGAAGAGGCCGTGCGGCACGATCGCGCCCGTGGGGTTGTTCGGGTAGTTGATGAACATCAGCCGGGACCGGTTAAGGATGTCGTGCGGGATCCGACCGAGGTCTGGGGAGAAACCGCGCTCCGCCAGCAGCGGCATCAGCACCGCCTCGCCCCCGGCGAGCAGCGGGCCGCCGGTGTAGACCGGGTATCCCGGATCCGAGGCCAGCGCGACATCGCCGGGGTCCAGGAACGCCAGGTTGAGGTTGAAGATGCACTCCTTGGCCCCGATCGCCGGCATCACCTCGGTCCCGGGGTCGAGCTCGACGTCGAACCGACGGGCGTAGAAGGCGGCCACCGCCTCGCGAAACTCCGGGCGCCCGCGATTGGACGGGTAGCGATGGGTGCCCGGATCGGCCACCGCCCGCTGTGCGGCGGCGACGATCGGCGCGTACGTGGGCATGTCCGGGTCCCCGATGCCGAGGCTGATCACGTCGACGCCGGCCGCCCGCTTGGCGGCGAGCTTTTGCTCGAGCTCGGCAAACAGGTACGGCGGGATCCGCTCGAGGCGCCTACTGGATCTCATGCAACTCCTTGACGAATTCATCGGCGAGCGTGCCGCGGAATACAGGGACCGCCCACCCGCTCAGGTTGATTTGCAGGTCACTCGCGACTGCGACGGTCAGCTCGCCGCCGTCGAGAGCCACGGCGACCGGAGACGATCCTCCCTGGAGGACGTGAGCGACCGCGGCGCCGGCCGCGCCGGTTCCGCTGGCCGACGTCTCCCCCACCCCCCGCTCGAAGATCCGCGCGCGGATACGACCCGGGTCCTGCACCGCGAACCAGGAGACGTTGGTGCGGTTCGGGAACAGCTCGTGGCGCTCGATCTGGGGGCCGATCGCCGGCAGATCCAGCTCGTCGAGGTCGAGCTCGCGGGCGATGCGGATCGCGCACTGCGGGTTTCCGACCTGGACGTGTTGGAAGCGCCACGGGCGGCCGCTGGCCGTGAGCTCTCCCCTCCCGTCGGGGGGACCGGTTGGGAAATCGTCGCTTTGCAGGCGCGCCCGTCCCATGTCGACGGTCGACTCGGTCGGGGAGACGATCTTCGGCTTGATCTCCCCGGCCGCGGTCAGGATCGAGAACGTATCCGAGTTCGTCCAGCCCCGGCGGCGCATGTACAGGGCCGCTTCTCGCAGCCCGTTGCCGGATACCTCGGCCTCCGACCCGTCGGGATTGAAGATCCGCAGCCGGGCCACGTACCCGGGGTCCCCCGGGGGCGAGAGCAGCACGATCCCGTCGGCGGACACGCCGATGTGCGGGGTGCACAACGCGCGGACACGCGCCGGCGTCAGGTCGAAGGGGAGGTCCGTCTCCTCGACGATCAGGTAGTCGTTGCCGAGCGCTTGCCACTTCTCGAAGTTCACCCGGCGGCAGTCTATGTGTAGCGTCGAGGTCGGTTATGGCCCACCACCTGAAGTCGTTCGCAGCGCGGCACAGCTCGCTTCCGCTGGTGCTGCTCGCGTGCGTGTGCGCGCTTTCGCTGGCCGCCCGCGTGGCGCTGCTCGGAGAGCCGTGCCGCGCCCCGTGCCGCTCGCCGTCGGATCACGTGCTGATCTTCGACGAGGCGTACTACGTCAACGCCGCGCGGGTGATCGCCGGCCTGCAGCCGCCGCCGGGCGAGCACTACGCGGGGAGCCCATCCGGCGTCGATCCCAACGCGGAGCATCCGCAGCTCGCCAAGCTGATCATCGCCGGCTCGATAGAGCTGTTCGGCGACGGTCCGCTCGCGTGGCGGCTGGGGAGCGTCGTGTTCGGGACGTTGGCGATCGTCGGCATGTTCGCGCTGGTGCGCTCGGCGGGCGGGGGGCCGTGGCCGGCGCTCGGGGGCGCGGCACTCATGGCCTGCGACAACCTGCTCCTCGTCCACAGCCGGATCGGGACGCTCGACATCTATGCGCTGGCGCCCATGATCTTCGGGGTCGCGCTGTATCTGCGAGGACGGCCTCTCGTGGCCGGCTTGCTGGTCGCGATCGGCATCTCCGCCAAGGAGGTCGCGATCTACGCCCTGGTCGTCTTTGCGGTGCTCGAATGCCTGAGGCTCCCGAGGGCGCCCAGGTTCGCGCAGCTCAAGGTCGGGGCGGTTCGGTTCGGCTCCTCGGTCGCCGCGACCGCGGTCGCATTGTTCGCGCTGCTCTCCATGCTCGAACAGGTCGCGCCACCCTACGATCCAGTCACCGGCCGGCGAGTCGGGGGTGGAGCTCTCGGGCAGGTACGTCACATGCTGAGCTACGCCGCCCACCAGACCAGCCCGCACGGGCCGCAGGGGATCGCCTCCTACCCCTGGCAGTGGCTCGTTGACTACAAGCCGATCACCTACCTGAACATCAATCCCGCGCGCCCCGGCGATGGCCTGTTCGGCGTGCACCCGGAGGCTCACTTCCTCGGCCTGATCAGTCCCCCGATTCTCGCGCTCGCGATCCCTGGCCTGATTGTGGCCGCGATCGGCGCGGTGTGGGCTCGACGGCCGCCGGACGAGGTGGAGCTCGTGGGCCTGGCCTGGTTTCTCGGCACGTTCCTGCCGTTCGTCCTGCTCAGCCTGATCTGGCAGCGAACCAGCTACCTGTACTACATGGTGATCGTGATGCCGGGGCTCTACCTGGGGACGGTCGGGCTGCTGGCGCGGCTCCGAGCGCGGTTCGGGCCCATCCCGGTGTGGGTCGCCGGCGCCGCGGTCGCCGGCGCCGCGGTCGTCCTGTACCCATTCACTCCCCTCCCCTGACCCACGAGGCCAGGATCTCCGCCGCCACCTCCGACGCGCTCCGGTCCGTGGTGTCGATCACGTTGACGTCGGCGAGCTTTCGCATCCAGGTGAGCTGGCGGCGCGCGTAGTTGCGCGTACGCCTCCTCATCGCGTCGACGTCGCCGGCGAGCAGCTCGGCAAAGCCGAGCGCCTTTCGTGCCGTCGCCGAGGCTCCGGCCGCGTTGGCCCGACGAACCTCCTCGGCGGCGCCGGCCGCGATCATCCGATCGACGCGGGCGTCGATGCGTTCGTAGAGCTGCTCACGCTCCATCACCAGCCCGACCAGAAGCGTCGGGTGGCGCACGTCCGCCGTCCAGAGCTGCGATTCCTCGGCCGGCGGTTCGAGCTCGCCGGCGTCGAGCAGCTCGAGCGCACGCACGATGCGTTGCCGGTCGGTGGCCTCGATCTCATCCGCGGCCCACGGCGCCCGCTCTCGCAGCACGGTGTGGAGCGCCTGGGGTCCACGCTGCTCGAGCTCGGAGATCCACCGTTCGCGCGCCCCCTCCGCGGGAGGCGGCCTCAGGTTGAGGTCGGTGAGGGCGGCGCGCAGGTACAGACCGGTCCCGCCGACCACGATCGGACGGTCCCCGATCTCGAGCAGGGCGTCGATCTCGGCGTGCGCCAGCTCGGCGTACTGCCCAGCGCTGAACGCGGCGTCGATCGGTAGGAACGAGATCAGCCGGTGATCGAGCTGCGAGCGCTCGCGCGCGTCGGCGGCCCCTGTGAGGGTCTCCAGCCCGCTGTACACCTGGAGCGCATCGGCCGATACGGCGACCGGGAGCTCTCCTAGCCGGCACAGCGCCCGCCCGAGCTCGATCGCGATCTCCGTCTTACCGATCCCGGTCGGCCCGAACACGGCGATGACATCCGCCCGTGGCATGGCGCGGAGTATCGTGGAGCGATGGTCCAGGTAGGATCGCCGCGCCCGTGAGGGTGGGCGCCGGAATGTCGCAGGAGCACGACCCGCTCCAGGCGGGCGTCGCCGCGGCGCTGGCGGCGGCCGCTCCGCTGAACGGAAGCCCCGTCGACTTGGCGTTGGTGTTCGCGAGCGGCGCTCATCTCGTTGCCCCGGAGGCCATACTCGAGGGCGTTCACACGGCGATCGAACCCGACGCGCTGATCGGGTGCGGTGCTGGCGGCGTGCTCGGCGTCGGGCGCGAGATCGAGTCGGGCACCGCGCTCGCCGTGTGGGCGGCCGCGTTCGAGGGAGCGGGGGGCGCGGTGCCGTTCCAGGCCACCGCCAGTGCGGAGGAGGTCGAGGAGGGAATTGCCGGCTTGCCGGCGCTGGCCGGCGCGAGTGGCGTGATCATGCTCTCCGACCCGTACACGTTCCCCACCGATTCGGTGCTCTCCGTCCTCGGAGACGAAGCGCCGGCGGTGCCGGTCCTCGGCGGAATCGCGAGCGCGCGGATGGTCGAGGGAGGCGGAGCGCTGTTCTTGGGCGAGGATGTTCGCGATGAGGGCGCGGTCGCCGTCCGCCTCGATGGGATCGAGATGCTCCCGTGCGTCTCGCAGGGCGCGGTGCCCGTGGGGCGGGAGCTCGCGATCACCGGGGCGGAGGACAACCTGATCCACGAGCTCGCGGGGCGCCCGGCCCTCGCGGTGGTCGAGGAGGTCATCGCCGAGCTCTCGCCCCGCGAACGGGCGCTCGTCGCGGGCGGCCTGCTGATCGGGATCGTTGTCGACGGTGGCAAACCCGAGTTCGAGCAGGGTGATTTCCTCGTGCGCGGCCTGCTGGGGGCCGATCCGGAGGCCGGAAGCGTCGCCGTCGGCGCGCCCGTTCGGACCGGTCAGATCGTGAGGCTGCACGCCCGTGACGCCGCCTCCGCCGACGAGGACCTGACCCGCGCGTTGCGGCTACGAATCGAGGCGATGGGCGGCCGAGCGCCCGCCGGCGCACTCGTCTTCTCCTGTAACGGCCGCGGCAGCGCGATGTTCGGCGTTCGGGATCACGACGCTTCGGCGGTCCAGCGCGAGCTGGAGGGTGCGCCGGCCGCTGGGTTCTTCGCCGCGGGTGAGATCGGCCCGGTGGGAGGCCGGAGCTTCCTACATGGGTTCACCGCGACGCTGGCGGTGTTCCCGAGGTGACGGGCGCCGAGCTGCGCGGCGCCCGGCCCCGCCAGGCCGGGCGCCGCGGATAGACTCGCGCCAGTGACGCTCGTCAGCGGTGACGTGCTGGTGACCGGCGCCAGCGGTGGGATCGGCCAAGCGATCGCGAGGGCGTTTGCCGCTCGGGGCGCGAGGCTCATCCTCACCGGCCGGCGCGCCGAGGTCCTCGCTGCGCTCGCCGAGGAGGTGTCCGGGCGCGCGATCTCCTGCGATCTAGCGCAGCGTGACGAGGTCGATCGGCTGCTTCGTGAAGTTGGAAACGTCGATGTGCTCGTGGCAAACGCTGGCCTGCCGGCCTCCGGACTGCTGATTGATCTAACAGAGGAGCAGATCGATCGCATGCTCGAGGTGAACCTGCGCGCGCCCGTGGCGCTGGCGCGGGCGCTGGCGCCGGCGATGATCGCTCGCCGGCGGGGTCACATGGTGTTCATCGCGTCGCTGTCGGCCAAGGCGGCGTCGCCCGCGTCGTCGGTCTACGCGGCCACCAAGTTCGGCTTGCGCGGGTTCGCGCTCGCCCTGCGGGAGGATCTGCGCCCGTCCGGCGTTGGCGTGTCCACCGTCCTGCCGGGCTTCATCCGCGGCGCGGGAATGTTCGCCGACGCCGGGATCGAGCTCCCTCGGGGTGTGGGCACGCGGACGCCGGCCGAGGTCGCCGCGGCGGTGATCCGCGCGGTCGAGAGAGACCGAGCTGAAGTGGACGTGGCCCCGCTCGGCCTCAGGCTCGGGGCGACCGTCGCCGGCGTCGCGCCCGAGCTGGCCGCCGCGGTCAGCAGACGCATGGGCGGCGAGCGGATCGCAGCCGACCTCGCCGCCGGCCAGCGGGACAAGCGTTAGCGGTCGCTACTCCGTAAGAGAGTGCTCGCCGGTGAAGCTTGCGAGACCGGCGATGATCTCATCGGCCAGCTTGGCCCCGTCGTCGGCTCGCTCGGGCGTGGCTTGCACCCTGACGATGAGATCGTCGCCGTCGAGCTCCTCGAGGAGCACCTTCGCGGGCGAGCGAGTGGGCGTGGTGATCTCTTCATCCAAGATGTCCTGCACCTGACTGGGGCGGATGCCGGCGCTCAGGCGCACACGCACGTCGACGGCGTCCGGTTCTCGGATCGGGACCACAACGGCCGCGAGCACGACGTTGTTGGGGATCTGGATGCGATCGGCTCCGCGCGCCAGCGTCGTGTACAGCAGACCCAGTGAGCTGACCACGCCCTCTACGGTCCCTCCCACCCCCCCGGCCTGGAGTCGCACCCGCTCGCCGACCCGGAACGGGCGCGCGCTCAGCAGCACCATGCCCGCGAACAGGTTTCCGAGCGTCTGCTGGGCGGCGAGACCGAGGATGACCGCGGTGAAGGCGCTCGTGGCGACGATCGTGCTCGCGCTGAGGTTGGCGATCCTCAGTGCGACGAGGAGCGTGATCGCCAGCGTCACCAGGCGGATCACGAACCCGACCGTGCCTGCCGTGGACGGATCCATCCGGCGGAAGAACGTCGGGCCGGCGGCTCGGCCGATGTCGCGCGCGATCGTCCATCCGAGGATCACGAGCACGACTACTGTGGCGAGCCGGACGATGGTGTCGTTCTGGGAACCAAACAGGTCCTTTCGGAACGCGAAGACGACGAACACCCCAACAAGCAGCAGCAGCGCGATGATCGCCTCCCGGCGGGCGCGGCGGACGGCGCGCCGGCTGACATTCGCCGACAGCCCGACCTTCTCCCAGGCCTCGGTGCGCGTCTCGAAGACGCGCTCGAGGTGGAGGTCTCGTCGATTCTTTGGGTCCCTTCTTGGCATCATCGCGGGCGAACCGCTCCGTTCTTCTGACTACTACTACACGGTGCCGGTTGTTTCAGGCCGGGACTTCATCAGAACAGGCGCTTTTGCGCCTGCCTGGGGTTTGGGGGTTCCGGCTCGGGAGTCGGCTCGGTGCGTCCCCGGATGCGTTTGCCGGGCTCCAGATCCGGCCCGCGGACCAGCGCTGTCAGCCGCTGCTGCTCCTCTCGCGGTGCGTATGCGCCACGGCGGTAGAGCTGCTGGTATCGCTCGAGGAGATCGGGACGGTTCGCGGCCAGCCATTCGAACCACAAGTCGCGAACGTCCCCCCGCAGGTGCAGCGCGATCCCCGTCACATACGACGCCCCAGCCTGGCTCGCAAGCTCGAGGATCGGTGCCACCTGCTCGGGCGCATCGTTGATGCCTGGCATCAGCGGTGCTACGAGCACGCCCGTCCTGATGCCCGCCCGCGTCAGCTCCGAAACCGCTTCCAGTCGCGCCCGGGGATTCGGCGTATGCGGCTCGGTCGCTCGCCACGCCCGCTCGTCCAGCGTCGGCACCGACAGCGCGGCGCTGAACTCGGTGCGTTCGGCGATCTCCTTCATCACCTTCAGATCCCGCAGCAGCAGGGGCGATTTCGTCAGGATCGAGCACGGGTTGGCAGCATCGCGCATAGCCTCCCAGATGCCGGGCATGAGCTTGTAGCGGCCCTCGACCCACTGGTACGGATCGGTGTTCGTTCCCAGGGCGACGTGTTCCCCCTTCCACGACGGCCGCGCCAGCTCGGTCCGGAGCAGTTCCGGCGCGTTGACCTTCACGACGATCTCGCGTTCGAAGTCCCGGCCGGCGTTGAAGTCCAGGTACTTGTGGGTCGGGCGGGCGAAGCAAAAAACGCAGGAGTGCGTGCAGCCGCGGAACGGGTTGATGGTCCACCGGAACGGCATTCGCGAGGCCTCGGGCACGCGATTGAGAATTGACTTGGCCCGCACCTCGTAGAACCGCGTCTCGATCGCGTCGGGTGCGTCGAAATGGCGCACCACGGCCTCGTCGCCATAGCCCGGCAGCCGGGCCCGCTCCTCCACGTCCTGGCTCAGATTGCTCCAGCGCACGAACAGATGTTCGCATACGGGGGAGACGGACCGGCGTTCAGGACCGGCGTTCAGGCGGGCGTGGACGCCGCTGACCGCGAGGCGCTAGCGACGAGCGAGCACTCGCCCGCCAGCGTCTGACTGGTCGCGCCTGTGATCAATACGTCGACGATCTCGCCGGGGGAGCCCAGTCCGCTGAAGTTCACGACCTTGTTGTGGCGTGACCGCCCGCGCATGCGGGTCGGGTCGGTGCGCGATGGTCCCTCGATCAGCACGTCGAGCCTACGACCGACGAAGCGCTGAGCACGTTCGCGTGCCCGGCGCTGCACGACCTCCACTAGCCGCTCCATGCGCTCCGCCTTGACCTCGTGCGGCACCTGGTCGGCAAGCGTCGCGGCCTCGGTTCCTCGGCGAGGCGAGTAGAGGAACGTGAACGCCGCGTCGTAACCGACTTCCTCCGCAACCTCGAGCGTTTGCTCGAAGTCGCGATCGGTCTCGCCGGGAAAGCCGACGATGATGTCGGTCGTCAAGGCGCAGTCGGGAATGTGTTCGCGGATCAGCGCCACGCGGTCGAGGTAGCGCTCGCGGGAGTACGTACGCCGCATTCGCTTCAAGACCGTGCTCGACCCAGACTGCAGCGGGAGATGAATGTGCTCGCACAGTGACGCGAGCTCGGCGTGGGCGCGAATCACATCCTCGCGCATGTCCTTCGGATGCGGACTCGTGTAGCGGATCCGGTCGATCCCGTCCACCGCGTCGAGCAGCCCCAGCAATTCGGCGAACGTCACCCGCTCATCGCGCGGATTGTCGCGGCCATAGGAGTTGACGTTCTGGCCTAGCAGCGTGACCTCGCGCACGCCATCGGCGGCGAGCGCTTGGACCTCAGCGACGAGCTCGCCGGCCGGGCGGCTCACCTCCCGCCCACGCGTCGACGGCACTATGCAGTAGGCACAGACGCAGTTACAACCGACGCTGATCTGCACCCACCCCTGGAACTCGCGCTCGCGTTTTGCCGGGAGGTGACCGGTGAACCCTTCGAACTCGAAGAACCCCTGGGCGCTCAGCGAATCGCTGGCCAGGAACTCGGCGAGCCGATGCACCTGCCCAGGACCGAACGCGACGTCGACGAACGGAAAGCGGGCGAACACCTCCTCCTTGACCGACTGGGCCCAGCAGCCACCGACCCCCACCACCCGTGTCGGGTCCTCGTTCTTCAGGCGCTTGGCCTCGCCCAGATGGGCGATGAACCGCTCATCGGCCTTCTCGCGAATCGAGCACGTGTTGAACAGGATCAGGTCAGCCTGATCGCGTCTCGGCGCCTCCGAGTAGCCGAGCGATTCGAGCATTCCCTTCATCCGCTCGGAGTCGTGCTCGTTCATCTGACACCCGAAGGTCGTCACGTGGTAGCGCTTCATCGCCCGGCAAGATTAGTGATCTCAAAACCGGGGAGCACCAGCTCCACCCGGGCGCCAATCCCGTCGAGCGGGTCGCCGGCGTGCACGTCGCCACCGTGCGCCTCGGCGATCGCCCGAACGATCGCGAGCCCGAGGCCTGCTCCGCCGGCTGCTCGACTGCGGCCGGGGTCGGTTCGATGGAACCGCTCGAAGACGCGCTCACGCTCGGGGACCGGGATTCCGGGGCCATCGTCGAGCACCGTGAAGCGAATCTTGTCGGGTGCGACTGGCTCGACCTCCAAGCGGACCAGCCCGGTCTTCTCGGCGGTGTGCTCGATCGAGTTGCCCGCAAGATCTCGCAGCGCCTGCGCCAGGCGATCCGGATCCGCGTGGAGGTAGCCCTCGGGGACATCGCCCAGCTCGAAGCGCCGGTCCGCGGTCAGGCTGAGGCCATCCCACAGCTCATCGACGAACGGGCGCACGTCGATCCACTCGGGGCGCAAGAAGTCGGTTTGCTCGGCCCGGGCAAGCACGAGCAGGTCGTCGACGAGGCGGCTCACGCGCGTTATCTCAGCCTGCACGAGGCGCTCGACCCGGCGAACGTCCTCTCCCGACGGATTCTCCTGGGCCGCGAGGACCTCGAGCTGCCCGCGGATCACCGTCAGCGGCGTGCGCAGCTCGTGCGATGCGTCGGCGACGAATCCCCGCTGGCTCGCGAACGCTTCGGCGAGCCGGTCGAGCATGTGGTTGAACGCGTCCGCGAGGACGCGAACCTCGTCGGCGCGGCCCGAGGCGGTCTCCATCCGCGGCGCGAGGTCTCCGGCATCCACGCGGGTCGCGACCCCCGCCATGCGGCGCAGCGGCGCCGACACGCGGGCCCCGGCGACGTATGAGGCGAGCATGGCGAGCACCAGCACTATCGCACCGGCGAGCACGAAGGCTCTAGCGACTCCCTCTTGGGCACGGTCCACGTTGGTGAGCGGCTCGCCGGCGCCCACGATGCCCTGCACGGCGCCCACCCTGACCGCGCGCTCGAAGATCCGGACCTTGCCGACGTCCGGGACCCGTTGCGTGGAATAGCCGATTCGCGCCACCCCGAGCTGCCGCTCCTCGCTGAGCTCGCGTGCCTGTTGCGCGCGCGTCTCGTGCTCTCCGAGCTCCCCGCCCCCGTTGAAGACCTCCGGGTGGTTGCTTGCTGTTGGCGCGCCGGGGATCATCACGAACATGAGCGTGGAGGTAGCCGTGTACGGCTGTACGCGCATGTAGGCGGTCGCGGCCATCGTGATCTCGGTCGGGGTTGACGCAGGCGACGCGGTCAGCGATTGAGCGAGCTGATCCGTGTCGCCGGTGAGATCCCGGTCGATCTGGCTGCGGAGCTGCGTTCCGGTGTCCTTGTAGACGACAACGAACACCACCGCCGCGGACACGAGCATCACGCCCGCAACCCACAGTGTCAGCCGCCAGCGCAGGCTCGACGGCAGCGCCGACTTAATCGCCTGCATCGAAGCGATAGCCGACCGAGCGGACCGTCACGATCGGAGCGGCACGGTCCGCGAAGCGCAGCTTGCGGCGGAGGTAGCCGATGTAGACGTCCACCACGTTGGTGCCGGGGTCGTAGTCGTATCCCCACACCGCCCGCAGGATCTGTTCGCGAGAGAGCACCTGTCCCGAGTTTCGCATCAGATAGGCGAGCAGTTCGAACTCGGTCGTTGAGAGCCGGACGAGCTCGCCGCCGCGGCGTACCTCGCGCGTCAATAGGTTGATCTCCAGGTCTCCCGCGCTAAGCGACGTCCGCTGCGTTTGCGCAGCGACTCGAAGCTGGGCCCGGATGCGCGCGGCGAGCTCACTGAGCGAGAAGGGTTTGGTCAGGTAGTCCACCGCGCCGGCGTCCAGCCCCGTGACCCGGTGTTCGATTTCCCCCAGCGCGGTCAGCACGATGACGGGCAGCTCCGGCCTGGCTTCGTGCACGGTCGAGAGCACGTCGAGCCCGCTGCGATCGGGCAGCAGGATGTCGAGCACAACCAGGTCCACGTTCTCATCCAGCGCCCTTTCGGCGGCGCTTTGCCCGTCCGTGGCGATCGCCACGTCGAAGCCGTGAACCTTCAGCCCTCGCTCCAGGAAGTCGACGATGCCGGGCTCATCCTCGACTACGAGGATCAGCCCTGGCATGCCACACGGCCGCATCCGGCGGCGTCACGCATTTCCGAGATCATAAGTTGTGCCATCGAAGGGCAGTTTGCCGCCAAAGAGCATTCTCATCGAGGGGTGAACGGTGATTGAGTCGCCGGCCCGAAACTTGTGCCATGAATACGAGGGCGCGATTGGCGGCCCGGCGAGGGGCACCCGAGAGGGCAAATTCGGCGCCCGGGGGCCGGTCGCGCCGCGCGCGTCCCGCGATCACCGGCGGCGGGACCGACGGCAACGAGCAGCTCACAGCGATGACCAGCGTGGTCTTGTTCGTGCTGCTCGCCGTGATCGGGCTGACAATCGTGCGCATCGGTCAGCTCACATGGCTGCACCTGTTTCTGGGCCTGCTGTTGCTCGGGCCGGTAGCGCTGAAGATGGCCAGCACCGGCTATCGGTTCATGCGCTACTACGCCCGGAACCGTGCATATCGCGACAAGGGGCCGCCGGAAATCGCTCTGCGGCTCATCGCACCGATCGTCGTGGTCACCACCGTGGTCGTGTTCGTGAGCGGTGTTCTCCTGCTCTTTCACGGCCCGCGAAACCGTGCCGAGCTCCTCACGATCCACAAGGTGAGCTTCATCGTCTGGCTCGTGTTCACGGCCGTCCACGTGCTCGGTCACCTCCCGAATCTCGGCAACTCGCTCCGGGCCTCGGCCGCGAGCGGAGATCTTCCTGGCATCCCGCCGGGCGCCGCGGGGCGCTGGATCGCGCTCGCCGTCGCGGTCGTCGGGGGGCTGGTCGTCGCGATCGTTCTGATTCCTCAGTTCGGCGCGTGGACGGCGCACGGCGCGCTTGCCCATCACCACGGTCACAGCTGAGCGAGGAGGCGGACCCGCGCTTCTCGCCGATCAGCGCGCGTACTCGACGGCGCGGGATTCTCTGATCACGGTCACCTTGATCTGTCCGGGGTACTCGAGCTCTTTCTCGATCTGCCTCGCGATCTCGTAGGACAAAAGGGTCGCGGCGTCGTCGTCGATGGCTCCTGGAGCGACCATCACCCGGATCTCCCGCCCTGCCTGCATCGCGTACACCTTGTCGACGCCCTTGTGGCGGGTGGCGATCTCCTCGAGGTCGCGCAGCCGCTTGACGTATTGCTCCAGTGACTCTCCCCGGGCGCCGGGCCGAGCGCCTGAGAGCGCGTCGGCGGCCTGCACGATCACGGCCTCGATCGTCTGAGGGTCGACCTCGTTGTGGTGGGCCTCCATGGCGTGCGCGACCGCTTCGGTCTCGCCGTACTTGCGGGCGAGCTCGCCCCCCACGAGGGCGTGGGGACCCTCGATCTCGTGCGTCACCGATTTGCCGACGTCGTGCAGGAGCGCCGCCCGCCGGGCTGTCTTCGCGCTGGCTCCGAGCTCGTCGGCCATCATCGCCGCGAGTCGCGCCACCTCGATCGAGTGTGCGAGCACGTTCTGCCCATAGCTGGTGCGGAACTTGAGCCGCCCCAACAGCTTGACCAGCTCCGAGTGGAGACCCTGCACGCCGGCGTCGAACACGCCCTGCTCCCCCATTTCCACGATGTGGTTCTCGAGCTCCGACTTGGCCTGGTAGTACATCTCTTCGATCCGCGCCGGATGGATCCGACCGTCCTGGAGGAGCTTCTCGAGCGTCAGCCTGGCAATCTCGCGCCGCACGCCGTCGAAGCCGGAGAGCACCACGGCGCCCGGCGTGTCATCGATGATGAAGTCGACCCCGGTTAGGTTCTCCAAAGCGCGGATGTTGCGACCCTCGCGGCCGATGATTCGGCCCTTCATGTCGTCGGTCGCGAGCTGAACGACCGAGACCGTCGTCTCGGCGGCGTGGCCGGCCGCAAGTCGCTGCATGCAGACCGAGAGAATGTTCCGGACGCGGCGCTCGGCCTCGCGCTTGGTCTCCTCCTCGATCTCGCGGATGCGCCGGGCCGAATCGTGTCGCGCCTGCTCCTCGACCTCCTTCAGGAGCATCTGCTTGGCGCGCGCCGCGGACAGTCCCGAGGTTCGCTCCAGAGCCCGTTCGAGTTCCTGCTGGGTTTCGAGGATGCCGTCGCGCTCCAGTTCGAGCTCGGCCTCTCGTCGAGCCAGCTCGGCCTCGCGACGGGCCAGTTCGGCCTCCCTCTGCGCGAGTGCCGCGCTGCGCTCCGGCACCTCGACGGCAGCGGGCCGCGCGCTGGCGGCTGGTTGATTGGCCACCGCAAGACGCGGGCCGTGCGTGCGACCGTAAACCACCGCGGCCACCACGATTCCCACGGCGATGAGCGCTGCGGCACCGATGATTTCCATGGTCGTTCCTCTCCTGACGGGTTGGCCTGGCGGCCAGGTCCCGGACACTGCTTTTCAGTTTTTGGGAGCGACCGAGCGGCCCGTGCGAGTGGCACGAACGGATGCCGGGCGTGACGCCGTCGGCGCCTGTTCAGGCGGCGGCTCTAAGTCCTCATCGCTGTAAGTTCGGTTGCTCTTGGCGACTGCAAACCTTCGCTGGCCAATCCACGACCTACCTCACGGCGGGAAGGACAAGGTTTTGATCTGGGAGGGCCTTGAGGCCCGTTCGAGATTGCCGTCAACACTGTGTCCGGAATCCAGTATCTACAAGATTTGCTGGTGTTTTGTGGCCCGCGGGCCATTCGTTCGCTACCGGAATCGTAGTACCGGAAGGCAACCTCCGCAAACCTCGCTGCGTAGCCTCAGGGGTGTCGCAGGCTCTGGCAGTCCCGCGCGCCGCACAATCCGAGCAGCCTCGCCCCGCACGCTCCGGCGCCCCCGCGCCGCGCGCTACTTGAGTAGCTTGAACGCCGACTTGCCGCTGCAGTAGTGGTGCTCGCGCTTGATCATCGTGCGGTCGGTCAGCGTGCCGGTGACGCTCTTCGCGCGCACGCGTCCGGTGATCCGTGCCGTGGCCTTCGGACGCCCAGGTGGGGTGTGGAACGTGTCGTCGAACCGCCCCCGGCTGATCTTGATCGCGGGGAAATTGAAGTCGTGGATCCGGTAGACGTGGCCGCTGGGGCAGGTCGCATCGATCCAGAAGCTGAGGTTCTTGATCTGACCCCCCGAGATCGTGAACGAGATCGGCAAGTGCTGGGAGGTCTTGCCTTTGTAGCGCGCGGCCGTGGCGGCGAACGCGGAAGCGCCGGCCAGCAGCACGAGGGCGGTGGTCAGCGCCACCACCAGACCTCCTGAGAGACCGAGCGGGCGGCGTGGTGGATTCGCGCCGGAACGAGCCCTCGGATTGCGTCCGCCGTTTACGTCCGGGCCCACAAGGTTCATCTGAAGCCTCCTACCTCCGGTGACGGAGGCCAACCTAGCGCACGTCCGGGTCTCGCGCCAGACGCGCGTGCGCGGTCAGCGCCTCGAGCGCGAGCTCGAGGTCGTAGCCCTTGCGCACCAGGACTCCCAGCGCTCTGTCGCGCTCGCGTCGGTCGGCGGGCGGCGAGGGGAACCGCCGGCGCAACAGCGACAGCGCGCGATCGAACTCCTCTGCCGGGGGCCGCTCCGACAGCACCCCCTCGATCAGAGCCCGGTCGACCCCGTGACGAAGCAGCGTCGAGGCGATCCGATCGGTACCCCAGTGGTCGAACTCGCGCTTGTCGTATGAGAACAATCGCGCGTAGCGGACGTCGTCGAGGTACCCCTGCTCGCGCAGCACCTCGACCGAGCGCTCCACCGCGTCGCGTTCCACCCCTTTGCCAGCGAGGTGCCGGCGCACCTCCTCGACGGTGCGATCGCACCGGCTCAGGTAGCGGTACGCCAGCTCGAGCGCCTGCTGAACGCGGTCGTCGGCACCGACGTTGACGGGGCCGGGCAATTCGCGCACGACGGCCGGTGGAGTGGATGACATGGCTACGGGCTACGCCGCTTGCCCCGCTGCGGCCGCAGCCGGCTCCACGGCCTGCAGCGGCGGCTCCTCGCGAGCCTCGATCGACTTGACGAGATCGCGGCCGATGCCCAGGGCGTCATAGATCTTGGCCTCGATCTCGCGAGCGATCTCCGGATGCTCGTCGAGGAACGTCTTGGCGTTTCCGCGTCCCTGGCCGAGCCGCTCCTCGCCATAGGAGAAGAACGAGCCGGACTTGGTGACGATGTTGTGCTCGATGCCGTAATCGATCAAGCACCCGGAGGTTGAGATTCCCTTGCCGAACTCGATGTCGAATTCCGCCTGCTTGAACGGCGCGGCGACCTTGTTCTTGACCACCTTCACCCGTACGCGGTTGCCGACCGCCTCGGTGCCGTCCTTGAGCGTCTCGATCCGGCGGATGTCCAGGCGCTGGGAGGCATAGAACTTCAGCGCTCGGCCGCCGGGCTGGGTCTCCGGGCTACCGAACATGATCCCGACCTTCTCCCGGATCTGGTTCGTGAACACGCACAGGGTCTGGGTGCGGTTGAGGTTGCCGGCGAGCTTGCGCATCGCCTGCGACATCATCCGCGCCTGAACCCCGACGCTCTGGTCTCCCATCTGCCCCTCGAGCTCGGCGCGGGGCGTGAGCGCGGCCACCGAGTCCACCGAGATCACGTCGACCGCCCCGGAGCGGATCAGCATGTCGACGATCTCGAGCGCCTGCTCGCCGTAGTCGGGCTGGGAGACGAGCAGCTCGTCGATGTCGACGCCGATCTGCTGCGCGTACAGCGGGTCCATCGCGTGCTCGGCGTCGACGAACGCGCACACCCCGCCGAGCTTCTGCGCCTCGGCGATCACGTGGTAGACGAGCGTGGTCTTACCCGATGACTCGGGGCCGAAGATCTCGACGATCCGCCCACGCGGGACGCCGCCGATCCCCAGCGCGATGTCGAGCGACAGGGCGCCGGTCGGAATGGCATCGACGGCGACGCGCGCGCCCGGATCGCCCATGCGCATCACGGTCCCCTTGCCGAACTGCCGCTCGATCTGAGTTAGAGCGCCCTGAAGCGCGGCTTGCCGCTTGGCGTCGGACTTCGCATCAGCCGTGGCGTCTGGCTTCGCGCCGACCTTCTGCTGCTCGCTCATCTCAGTTGGGCTCCTTGTCTCATGCGCTGTGAATCCACCACGGTAGGGCGGGTTGCGGACGGAACCGGCAAGCTAGATCCGCAGCCTGCAACGAGACAAGACGCGTTCGTGACAGGACGGCAACGGACCTGTGCCAATCGTGCACGGCCGACCGGACGGACGGGTCCGCACGTGCGCGGGATCTGCCCGTCGGGCCCGGTGCGGTGGCGCCGGGAATCGCGGCCGTGCTACCCGCGGGACAGGACGTCCCTGAGCGCCGGCTCGACCTGCGGGTGGCGGAACTGGTAGCCGAGCCGGCCCAGCCGCGCCGGCAGTACACGCTGGCCGGTGGTGACGACTTCGGCCATCTCGCCGTACAGCAGCCGCAGGGCAAAACCCGGCACCGGCAGGACGGCCGGCCGGCCGAGCGCCCGTCCGAGCGCGCGTCCGAATTCGCGATTCGTGACCGGGTTCGGCGCGGTCACGTTGAGCGGCCCCTCCGCACCCTGGTTGTCGAGGGAGATCAAGATTGCGCCGACGACGTCATCGAGATGAATCCACGGCACGTACTGGCGTCCGCCGGCGATCGGGCCGCCGAGGCCGAGCCGGAAGAACGGAAGCATCCTGGCGAGCGCGCCCCCGCTCGGCGAGAGCACGACCCCGGTCCGCGTGATCGCCACGCGCAGCGGCGGACTCGCCGACCGGGCCTCGCGTTCCCAGTCGACGACGACGCTCGCGACGAAGTCAGAGCCGGGCGGGGCATCCTCGTCCAGCAGTTGCGTGTCGCGGGGTCCGTAGTAGCCGACGGCGGATTGCGATACCAGCGTGCGCGGGCGCTCGTCGTCAGAGAGCCCCCGGAGGCCCTCTACGAGCGATCGGGTGGACCTTACCCGCGAGTCGCGGATCTCGCGCTTGCTCGCCTCCGTCCAGCGCTGAGCGATCGGTTCCCCCAGCAGGTTGACCACCGCGTCGGCCCCGGCCAGAGCCTCGCGCGGCGGAGCCGACTGCTTCGGCTCGGCCCACTCGTGGACCCGGGCCGTCTCCCCGAGGACCTCCGCCGCGTGCCGAGGATTGCGCGACAACGCCACGACGTCGTCGCCGCGCGCGTGGAGAGCTCGCGCGAGCGCGAGGCCGATCGTTCCGGTGCTGCCCGTGATCACCACCCGCATGTCATCCGAGGCTATCGATCGGCTGCCGAACGTGATCAAATCTTCCTGGGCTTCACCGTGCTCAGATCCGCCAACCGCTCTCGCTCCGTCGACCTTCGAGACCTCGCCGATGAGGAACTGATGTACCTCGTCCAGGACGGCGAAATCAGTGCGTTCGACGTGATCTTCGATCGTCACGTCGATGCGGCGTACTCGCTCGCCCACAGGATCTGTGGGCGCCAGGCGATGGCCGAGGACGCGGTGCAGGAGGCATTCCTCTCGCTGTGGCGGGCCAGGAGTCGCTACGACCCGGCTCGCGGCAGCGTCCGCACCTGGGTGGCGAGCGTCGTGCGCAACCGAGCGCTGGACGCGGTGCGCGCCGAGCGCGTCAAGGCCGGCAGAGATGTGCGCGACGAGGTTGCCGCCGAACGCGTGGCCGGGACGGAGAGGACCGAAAGCGAGGTGCAGCGGCGCGACGAGCGGCGAGAGATCATCCGGGCGCTCGACGCGCTCCCGACCGATCAGCGTCAGGTGATCGAACTCGCCTACTTCGGAGGGCTCACGCACAGCGAGATCGCGCGGAAGCTGTCGCTCCCCGCCGGTACCGTCAAGGGGAGGATGCGCCTCGGACTGGGCCGGATGCGGGCCTTGCTTGGCGATAGGGCGGTGGTGCTGTGACCACCCCAGAGAAGACGCCCGACAAGCGCGATTGCGGCGGCGACGCCGCCGCGTACGTGCTCGGCGCCCTCGAGCCCGAGGAGCTGGAGGCGTTTCGCGCTCACCTTTCCAGCTGCGCCGCCTGCCGTGAGGAGGTCGCCGCGCTGCAACCGGTGGTCGAAGCGCTACCCGCCGCCGCGCCGCGGCTCACGGCCACGGCCGACCTCCGCCGGCGCGTCATCGAAGCCGCGAGATCGGAGCCGAAGGACGTCGGGCCGGCGACCGACGAGCCAGATCAGCAACCGCGGCCGGCGCCGCGGCCGCGGGCGCGGCGACGATGGGGCTGGGCGCCCAGCCCCACGGCCGCCGTCGCCGGCGTGCTGGCGGCGGCACTCGTGGCCGTCGGTATCGTCGAGCTCGCGTCCGGCGGCTCGTCGGGAACGCGTGTGATCCAGGCGAGCGTGCGCGGCACCGGGAGCGCCCAGCTCCGGGTGACCGGGGGGCGCGGCGAGCTCCTCGTGAGTCACTTCCCGGCACCCCCGAGCGGCCAGATCTACCAGGTGTGGCTCGAGCGCGGACATGGCACGCCCTCGCCGACCAGCACGTTATTCAGCGTTACCAGCACCGGGAGCGGCGACGTCGGGCTGGTCGCCGATCTCCGCGGAGTGAGCGAGGTGCTGGTCACCGCCGAGCCTTCGGGGGGCACTCCGCTTCCCACGACCGCCCCCATCATCACCGCTCAGCTCAGCTGAGTAGGGGGCGCCACATCGCGCCAGCGGCAAGTTGCCGAGGTTGCGTCGAATAATTCGCGCGGCGAACGTATCTGTCGCTCTGCCCGGGTTGGTGGGTGATTCGCACAGGCGAAACGAACGGCTAAAGGAGAGGTCACAACTTGAAGCATATTCACACGTGAGCTAGACCGGATCGGGTGGATTAGCAACGGTTGCACGTGTCATGTGCCACTGCTACCGCACTGCCGGTGTGGCACCTGCGGCTCAGTAGTGCGGCGGCGCGAGGTGCACCAGGGCGCAACCCGGATCGATGGTCTGTCCGATGACGAGCGCGCGCTTCGGTTCATGCGCCTCAGGGTCATCCTCGCGGCTGGTTAGTATCCGCTCATGCCGAGTCCCGGTCTGCGTCGGGGACTCGTCACCGCGGCGGGCCTGCTGCTTACGACGGGGGTCGCGGTGGCGATCCTCGTACCGCTCAATTCTGCAACTACGCACCATCGCCGCGATCCCGCGGCGTCGGTCGCGCCCGCTCCGCCACCGCCTCCGCCCCCGCCTCCGCCACCCCGGCCCAAGCCGCGTCCAGCGCCCACCGATGAACCCTGGCCTCTGTATGGCTACACCCTGGCCCGCACCCGCTTCTTCCCCAACGGAGCCAAGTTCGACCGGCCCCTGCACGTCGGATGGAAGTTCCAGGACGGCGCGCTGCTCGAGTTCCCGCCCGTGATCTATCACAACACGCTGTACTTCGAGGACGCAGACGGATCGGCCAAGGCGCTCAGCACGACCAACGGTCATTTGCTCTGGCAGAGCAAGGTGGGGACTGTAGCCGCGGCGTCTCCGGCGCTCGACCTCCGGAACAAGCTCGTGTTCTTCACGTTGCTCTCCACAACGCCCGGCGCCCGGTCGCCGGGCAACGGGGCGGTCGTAGCCGTGTCGATGAAGACCGGAAAGACGGTGTGGTCACGCTCGCTGCCTGCGGGCAGCGAGTCCTCGCCACTGGTCCACGGCCTCAGCGTGTTCCTCGGTGACCAGAGCGGCACCGTGTACTCGTTCAGGACCTACGACGGCCACCTCAATTGGACGTTCCAGGCTGGCGGCGCCGTGAAGGGCGGGGTCGCCTTCGCTCACGACACGATCTACTTCGGCGACTATGGCGCCCACGTGTACGCGGTCAACGCGGCCGATGGCCAGGAGATCTGGTCGGCCAGTGGCGGCGATAGCTTCTACTCGACCCCGGCGGTCGCCTTCGGACGGGTGTACATCGGCAGCACGAGCGGTGCGGTGTACGCGTTCTGGGCGAGCTCCGGGGCGACTTCGTGGACCGCGTCGACGGGTGCATACGTCTACGCCTCGCCGGCCGTGGCTGATGTTCCCGGTCTCGGCCCGACCGTGTACATCGGCTCCTACGACGGCAACTTCTACGCCTACGACGCCGATAGCGGCGGCGTCCGCTGGAGCCATGCCGCCGGCGGGCGAATCGACGGCTCGGCCACCGTCCTGGGCAACGTCATCTACTTCTCCGACCTCGGGTCGAATAGGACCGCAGGCCTCGACCTGCGCACCGGCCAACAGGTGTTTTCGTTCCCCGACGGCGAGTTCAGCCCCGTGATCACGGACGGTAAAGTCGTGTTCCTGATCGGCTACTCGACGATCTACCAGATGCTCTAGCACACTGGCTTGCGCCGGTACGATCGTCAACGGCGTGCCCAGAACGGCCGCCAAGCTTCCCCGCCCGCGAGAACGCAGCGTGAGTCCTCACCGCCTATTCAGGGAAGCGGCTCGACGCGGGCGCGATCCGCGTCGGCCACCACGAGCACGCCCGCTCCCGCTCGGACCCGTCGACGATCACCCGGCCGAAGCTGTAGCCCTCGAGCCGCGCCACGTTACCCCGGCTAGATGAAATCGTTGCCGGTCAGCACATAAACGAACGGGACGAACGGAACCAGGACTGCGATCGCCCAGGTCAGCTTCGCCACCGCGCCTAGGTCGGTGCGCGTCAAGAGGTTGATCCAGATCAACACCATGGCGACCGGATGCAGGATGCACAACAGGAGCTCTAAAACCTTTTTCATGCCAGCCTCACACATGCCGCGGACGCACACGAATCGTTCGACTGTGGTCGCCGCGATTGACGGAAGTTCATAATTGCTGCCACCAGATTACCCGCACTTGCGGGCGGGCAAGCCGCTCGCCTCCGCCCGATCACGCCCGCTCGCTCACCTAGCGACAGCGCGAGCGCGGTCGCGCGAGGTCGGCGATGAGCCTTGCCAGAACGCTGGCGTTACTGGGGAGCGCGAAGTGGTTGACCCCGGGATTGTCGGTGAGGCCAAAGTGGTAGCACGGCATCGCGCGCCAGGCGTCGATCGCGGTGTTCGTGATGTCCTCCTGGTTGACGTCACCGTCTTGCATATAGAAGACGGTCTTCGGCGTGACCACCTGGCCGGCCGCCAGGGTCGGCAGGACCGCGCCGACGACCGTCGGGATGCCCGAACCGCGCTCGGCAGTCACATCGACGTCCGGGAAGTCGGCGGGGTCTCTGAACTTCACGAACCCGATGTAGTAGTTGGCGATCTGGAGCGCGTCGCGCAGGTGCGCGTCCCTGAACAGCCGCCTGTAGTCGACCGGGGTGTACTTGACGCCGGTCGCCGCGTCCTTAACCACAACCTCGCGACGACCGAACACCGAGGGATCCGCCGAGCTCATGTAACTCGCCGGCGAGCTGAGAAACATCCGCGCGCTGCTGACCGCGTTGGCATGGGTGGTCGGGTAGCTGAAGTCCTCGATGTTCAACCCCGTGAACATGAGCGAGTAGACGGAGCCCTGACCGGGGAAGTTGCCGGCGATCGGGGTAAAGCCGTGAATGTACTTCCGTCGCCACGAGCGGCTGGTGTGGGTGAGCAGATACTGCGCGTACAGCGGGCCGTTCGAGTGGCCCACCAGCTCGACGGGCCGGTCGCCGTTGGCTCGATACGTCTGTTCGATCAGAGCGACCGTGCGGGGGAGAAAGCCGCCGAGGTCGGGCGTGAGGCGGGCGTCATAGCCCGCTACGCGGATGTTCTTGTCCGCGGTGTATCCGTCGGCCTGGAGCGCCTGGTACAGCGGACCATAGAACGGCGCACTGGCCATCCGCCCGTAATCGATGATCCGCACTGACACGCCACGCTGATTAGAAAACCGCTCCGGCATCGGGAGACGCGGGTCCCGGTCATACCGCAGAGTCATCAACTCATCTCGGCACACCTGCGAGAACGCCGTGCTCGGATGCGGGTTCTCGTAGAAATCCTGGAACGTGCCCGAGCGTGGACAACCCGGCGCCACAGTCTGGTTACGAACGGTCACCTCGAGCTTGGTGAAGTGAAACGCCGGAAACAGCACCACGGGCGTCAGTGGCTTCGGTCCCCCACTCGCCACCACGGGCGATGACGCGACAAGCGCGGTCATGACCGCGAGGGCCAGGATCAACGCCGTGAGAGCAAAGCGCCGCGCGCGCCCGGGTCGAGGAGCTGATCGACCCCACGTCATCCCCGCTCAGCTTAGCCGTTGCTGCAGGCACACGCGGACCCGTTGATGGCGTCGACGAACTCGACGCGGCGGATGCGCGGGTAAGGCGAGACCTGCTCGGCGACCCACGCGATCAGCTCGCGCGGTGATGCGGAACGGCGCGGCACGATGAACGCCATGAGCACTCCGCCGGCGCGATCGACGGCGCTGGGCAAGACCGCGGCGTCCCCGACTGCCGGGTGGGTCAAAAGGACGTCCTCGAGGATGGTATGAACACACATCTCTACTCCTTCTCGGCTCGCGGGAAGCCGCGACGCAGCGCGGCGCCACCCAGCGCTTCACGCTGGGACCGCACGGTCCGACGCCCCCAATAGTCAGTGGTTATCGAGCGATACGGCCGGCGACGCCGATCGGTTCCCGGCGCTCACCATTCCTCAGCCGTCGTCGATCAGCCCCACCAGCGGCCCGAGCAGTCGCCGCGACCTTCGCGAGACCCCCGGAAGAGCGAGCAACCGGTGGCTGGCCGGCAGCCCGCCCTGGAGCCGCCGCAGCTGTTCGGCGGCAATCGGGCGCCAGCGCTCATCCACCACCGTTGACGGCTGCTCCTGGGCGATCTCGGCCAGGTCCACGCCAAGGTGCTCGGCCCACAGGCGCAGCCGGGTATCTCGAACCAAATCGGGATCGGTCGTGACCACGTTCATCTCGGTGTCGTTCAAAAGGGAGTGCGCGTTCAGGTTGGCGGAGCCGACCGTCAGCCAGCGGTCGTCAACGATGCCGACCTTGGCGTGGACGTACAGGCGGTCGTCTCGCTGACCGCTCAACGAGCGAACCGTCGCCGCCAGCAGGCGGCCGGCACCGTCATCGGCGGCGACCAGGACTCCGAGCTGGCCGCTGGTGTCGTCCTGGCCGTTGTTTGCCCTCGCGGGCAGGACCAGGACGATCCGAAACTCCGGAGAGGGAGGCCGGCGGAGCTTGTCCGCGAGCAGCGCCACCACCTCCGGCGACCACAGGAATTGATTCTCGAGATAGACAAAGCTCCGGGCGGCGCGGATTGCGCGCACGTAGCTCTCGAGGATCCGAAAGTCGCCTCGAGGAACCGACACATACATGCCATCGGAGATCGTCCGCACGACCTGGACCACCTCGTCACCGGCCGGGCCCGGTGCCGACGTGCGCGGGAGCTCCTCCGCCGTCAGCTCTCGCCAGCGCAGCGCGAAGTGATCTTGGACGTCGGCCACGGCTGGGCCGCGCACCCGCGCCGCCACGTCGTGCCAGCCGAGGCGGCGCCGGGCCGGGTGGTCGAGCGTGTCGTATCGATCGCCCGCGTAGTCCGTCATGTCGATGCCACCGACAAACGCGGTCTCCCCGTCGACCACGACGGTCTTCTCGTGGTGGCAGTGAAACGGATGCTCGCGGGGATCGATCTCGCAGCGGATCCGGGTCCCGCGAGTCAGCGTGGCAACGGCGTCGGCAACTTCGCGCCGGGTGGGATGGAACACGGGTACCGGAGCTCCCGCCCACACGAGCACCCTTACATCGATCCGCTCCGCGGCCTCCGCGAGCAGCTCCCCGAGTCCCACGCGACGCTCGCCTCGGAGGAGCTCGAAGTACGGCGCCAGGTGCCAGGCGGTAAGGAACACGAACTCGTGCGCCCCCTCGATCGCCTCGGCCATCGCCGCAAACGCCGCAGCGCCGTCGATCAGCACCTCGAGCGAGCACCCCTCCCGCGGCGGGGGATCGCCGGCCGCCCAAAACCCGTCCTCGCTGGGGGTCAGTGCCTGAGAATGGAGGCGGCGAAGGCGCCCCCGATGCTTGGCCCGCACGGTCGCTTCGATGCCGTCGCCGACGACCGTGTCGAGGCGCGACATCAGCGAATCGAGTGAACCGAGCATCCGCTGCTGATGCTTACCGGCTGGGCCGGGCGCCAACCTCACGACACACCCTTACCGCCAGATCTCGTCGAACGCGAACTGGTCGAACGGCACCAGCCAGCACTCGGCGATCCGTCCGCGCTCGACGCGGAACACACCTACCGTCTCCCAGGTGAGGTCCCGGCCCTCGCGGGTGGCGCGGCCACCGGCGAGCTGAACGACGCGCTCTCCGATCATCGCGATGCCGTGCACGGTCACTCGGAAGCTGGAGTCGGTCATCCGCCCGCGGCGGTCCAGGTACTCGAGCACGGCTCCGGCTCCTCGGTGCTCCCCGGCGATCGCGCTGCGCCCGGGAACGTGCCAGACCACGTCGTCGCTCAGGAGCTCGCGGACGCCTGCCAACCCCTCGCCGGCGTAGACGCGCGCTTGTTCGGAGTGGAAGCGCTCCACGACCGCGACTGGGTCAAGCAGACTCCCCCCGGCCGCGCTCCCGAGCGACAAGGTCCCCAGCGGCTCGTAGCGGGCGCCCGCCGCCGACAGCCGCGAGCGGTACAGAGCCACCGACGACCCGGTCAGAGCGAGCTCCGGCGGCCCCTCCAGCTCGCGCTCCCGCAGCCGAGCGCCCCTCGCGGCGCGCGCGACCGTGACGTGGGCCAGAAACGGACGCGTCTCGGGCGCGTACCACCCGCCCGCCGACAGAGCGTCGGACAGCGCGGCCTGCGCCCGGCCGAGCGCTCCACCCACGTCATCGAACGCCACCGCCAGCACGCGCGGGCGCCGAGGGGGGAGCCAGACCGCCTCCGTGACCCGCAGCTCCGCGACCCCACAGCCCTCCACGACCCGGCACGCCTCGAGGATCGATTCGATCTCCCCCACCGTCCGCCAGCCCAGGAAGCAGAGCGTGACGTGTAGATCCTCCGCCGCCAGGAGCCGCAGGTCGTCGATACCGCGCAGCGCGCGCGAACGCCATCGCGCGAGCGCCTCACGACTATCCGCCGGCAGCTGGAGGGCGACGAACAGCCGCGCGCGCGCGTCGTTCACGAGGAGCGTCTGCCCGCGGCCCGAACGCCGGCCCGAACGCCGGCGCGGACGTCGCGCGCCGCGACCGAACCCTCCCCGGAAAGCAGGCGCCGCAGCAGGTGCATGGCGACCGTAGTCGAGCGCTCGCGGACGTCGGAGCGCCCGCCGGGCAGGCGAGTGCTGCGCGTGATTCGGTTGCCGTCGCCGGCGCTGACCGAGAAGCACACGAAGCCCACCGGCTTCTCCTCGGTACCTCCGTCCGGACCCGCGACGCCGGTGATCCCGATGCCGATCGAAGCGCCGAAGCGCGCCGCGGCTCCGTCGGCGAGCGCCTCCGCCACCTCGGTGGAGACCGCTCCGAATCGCGCGATCAGCTCAGGATCGACGTCGGCGGATGCGGTCTTGGCTTCATTCGAGTACACGACGACTCCGCCTAAAAAATAGGCCGAGGAGCCGGGCCGGTCGGTCAGACGCGCCGACATCAGCCCGCTGGTCTCCGACTCGGCGACGGCGACCGTCCGTCCCGAGCCCGCCAGCAGCGAAGCCACCTGCTCGTCGACCGTCGCCCCGTCGCGCGAGAACAGCGTGTCGGGGTGGCGCCCAGCGATGAACTCGACGAGCTCCCGATACACGCCCTCCGCCGGAGGCTCATATCGCGTGGCCACCTCGATCTCCCCCCGGCGCAGGCAGGTGGTGATCTCGAGCTGCTCGAGCGGGATCCCTTCGGACTCGGCAACCCGCAGCGTCTCCGCGATCTCGGACTCGGGTATCCCGAACAGGCGGAGAACCGAATTCGTATAAGTCGTCGCGCCGACGACCGCCGCGCGGAAGGCGTCCGTCCGGCGCGCCATCTCCCACATCGGCTGGAGCTCCTTCGGCGGCCCCGGAAGCACCACGACCGTCGGCCGCGTTCCCGACAGAGGCGGCACGACGAGACCCGGGGCGGTCCCGATCGGATCGAGGACCGTCGAGCCCCGCGGGATCAGTGCCTGCTTGCGGTTAGACGCCAGGATCGCGTCCGGATCGAGGTTCGGCCACCGGCTCATCAGCGGCTTCAGGATTTCCGCGATCCTCGCCTCCAACCGAGCGTCGAGCACCATCTCCCGCCCCGTGAACCGTGCCACCACCTCCGTGGTCAGGTCATCGGCCGTGGGCCCCAGGCCTCCGCTGGTCACGATCAGCGCCATGCCTTCGACGGCCATGAACCGAAGCGCCGCGAGGAGGTCGTCTGGCCGGTCCCCCACCACGTGGATCATCGAAGCGTCCACGCCGATCTCCCGGAGGCGCTGGGACAGCCAGGGACCGTTGCGGTCGGAGATTATTCCCGTGAGGACCTCGGTCCCGGTGATCAGGATTCCGGCCCGGACGCGGTCTGAGCTCCTCGCCGCGCTCATGCGCACCGCGGCTGCTGGGCGACGGGAAGCGGCGATGCGCCGCTGGGCAGCAGCGTATAACCGATCGAAGTCGAGGACGGGGCCACGGCCACAGGTTTGCCGTTGACCTTCATCTGCACCGCGTTGTTGCCGAGCGTGAGGAGCATCTTGCCGGCGGTCTTGCGGGGAATCGTCTGGCCGGCGCTGAAGATCTGACCCGGGATCAGCATCTTGCCTGCCCCGTCGACGAGGCACACGTAGACACTCCCGGTGGGGACGAGCTCAAGCGTGACCGTGGTCGACGGCGGGGGAACGGCGCGATGGCGGACTCGATGGTGCGGGCGATGGGCCGTACCCGCTTGTGCCGTCGGTGTGGTGGGCGTCTTCGATTTGTTGTTCCTCGAGCCGATTACGTAGAGGGCGGCCACGATCCCGATCAAGACGACCCCGATCACCGCCCAGGGAGGAACCAGCGGCCCCCGGGCGGCGCGCTCTCGCTCGCGGTGAAGCGACGAGGCCGGGCGCACATCGTGGTCGGTGGGACGCTCGTACTGGCGCTTGTACTCCTCGACGAGCACGCGGCTGTCGAGCCCGAGGTAATCGCCGTACGTCCGCAGGAAGCTCTTGACGTACACGGGGCCGGGAAGCAGGTCCCACTCCTCGTTCTCGATCGCGCGCAGGTATTTGGCGCGGATCTTGGTCTGCGCCTCCACCTCGCTCATGTCGATCCGGGCGCGCATGCGCGCCTCCCGCAACGTGCTGCCGATATCGGCCATGAGCCTCCAAGGCTACAGGCGATTCTCCGCTTCTAAGGGTCGTCTGAGACGTCTGGCACGCGTGCCCGAGCGGGGCTCTGAGACCCCTCCGAGGCCTCGGCCAGGTGAGCCAGGATTCGTGGCACGTCGGCCTCGGCGATCAGGACCTGGCGGGGCTTCGATCCCTCGTATCCCGAGATGATCCCGCGGCGCTCGAGCATGTCGATCAGGCGGCCGGCGCGGGTGTAGCCCAGCCGGAGCCTGCGCTGGAGCATCGAGGTCGAGGCGGTTCCCATCTGGGCGACCAAAGCGATCGCCTCCTCGAGCAGCGGATCCTCGTCGGGGTGGAACTCGCCCTCGCCCGATTCGTCCTCGCCGCCCTCCCCCTCGACCTCCTCGAGCAGCTCTTCGTGGAAGTCGGGTTCGCCTTGGCGCCGCCAGGCATCGGTCAGCTCGGCGATCTGCTCCTCGTCGATATACGCGCCCTGGATCCGTTGGACCTTGCTCGAACCGAGCGGCGAGAACAGCATGTCCCCCTGCCCGAGCAGCGACTCCGCCCCGTTCTGGTCGAGGATCACGCGCGAGTCAGTCTGCGAAGAGACGGCGAAGGCGATCCGCGAAGGGACATTCGCCTTGATCATCCCGGTGATCACGTCGACCCGCGGTGACTGCGTCGCGAGCACCAGGTGGATCCCCACCGCCCGAGCCTTCTGCGCCAGGCGGATGACCGAGTCCTCGACGTCGGCGGGAGCGACCATCATCAGGTCCGCGAGCTCGTCGATCACGCACAGCACGTACGGCAGCGGCGGCTCTTCCCTGCGCTCCCGCGCCCGGTTGAGCTCCGCCAGCGAGCGCGTGCGGGCGAGCGACATCATTCCGTAACGCTGCTCCATCTCCTTGACCAGGTTCTGGAGCGCGTTGGCCGCCATTCGCGGGCTGGTGATCACGGGGGTGAGCAGGTGCGGGATCGACTCGTAGTGGTTGAGCTCGACCTGCTTGGGGTCGACCAGCACCAGGCGCACCTCGTGGGGCGTGGCGCGCAACAGGATCGAGGAGAGCATCGCGTTGATGCACGCCGACTTGCCCGAGCCGGTGGTGCCGGCGACCAGCAGGTGCGGCATCTTCGCCAGGTCGGCGCCGATCGCCCGGCCCGCGATGTCCTTGCCGAGCCACACCGCCAGCGGCGACCAGTCCGGCGGGGGATCCTGAAACACGTCTCCAAGGTGCACGATCCGCCGGCGCGCGTTGGGCACCTCCACGCCGACCGCGTGCTTGCCCGGGATGGGCGCGAGGATGCGGATGTCGGTTGCCGCGAGCGAGTATGCGAGGTCGTCCTTGAGCTGGGCCACCTTGGAGACCTTCGTGCCGGGGGCCAGGCGGATCTCGTAGCGGGTGATGTGGGGCCCCGTCACTCGCCCCACGAGCTTGGCCTCAATTCCGAAGTGCCCGAGCGTCTCGAGCAAGGTGGCGGCGACCTGCTCCTGCCCAGCCGTGTCCGGCGCCTGAGCCTCGCCGTTCGAGCGGGTCAGGAAGCGCCTCGACGGGATCCGCCACTCGAAATTCGGGTCGTCGGTGATCGCGGCGCGGTAGCGGCCCTGCGGGGTCAAGTCCTCCGAGCGGACCGCGACGACCGCCTCGGGTCGTTCGCCCTCGCCGGGGCCGGCCCGCGTGGCCGGCCCCGGCGGCTCCGCAGGCTCCGCCTCTCCGTCGTTGCCCGGCTTCGGGGCTGCGACCTCGGCGTCGTCGGTGATCGGTGGCGCCTCCACGTGCGTGGCGCGGATCACGAGCTCCGAGGTGTCGGGCTCGGGCGGCAGGACGACCCCGCCGTGGTGCCCGGCCGCCGCCGCGGCCGCGGCGCGCCCCGCCTCCGTGGCGGGTCGCCGCAACCTGCTCTGAGCCAGCTCCTCGGTGGAGCGCTTCAGCGCTCTGCCGGTCCCGGCGACGCCCGCGCCGGTGGCCCGGACGATCCCCGCGATGGTGGCACCGGAGACCAGGATCAGCCCGGCGAGGAACAGGAACACGGCGAGGATGTCGGCGCCGAGTGTCGAGAACAGATGCGAGGTGATCCACAGCTCCGCCTGCCCGACGATCCCTCCTCGGGACTCGAACGACGATGCCCGCCAGAAGCCCTGGCCGTTCGCGGCCCCGGGGCCGAGTCCCAGCGTGCCCGCCGCCAGCGCCAGGGTGAGCGCCGCGGTCAGGCAGATCGCTCCGGTTCGCAGCGGCCGGCCCGGGGGGCGAAGCTCGCGGGCGAGGACCAAGCCACCGCCCAAGATCAGCGCCGCGGGCGCCGCGTAGCCGAGCTCTCCGAACACGAACCGGAGGCCCTTGATGGCGCCGTTGCCGAGCGCGCCGCCGGACCACCCGAGGTACGCCACCCCGCCGAGGAAGGTGCCGATGGCGACCAGCGCGAGGGCGGCGATGTCGATGTGGTGGGCCTGAAGCTCGATCCGCGGCAGGGACGGGCGGCTCGCGAGCAGCGAGCGCCTGGCCCGTCTTGGCGGCGTCTTTCGCTTGCGGGCGGGCATGTCCAAAGGGATGGCTTCGACGCCGCCCGGCCTGATCCTCCCGGGCCTCGACGCCGCTCGCCCGCGCGACCGCGCCCCTACCATTTCAAAGGATCATGGTCGATTACGAACGGGCCCCGCGCGTGCTCGTCGTCGAGGACGACGACGCCATCGCCCAGGTCCTCCAGCGCTCGCTGCGGATGGAGGGGTACGAGGTCCGCGTGGCGGGGGACGGTCCCGGCGCTCTCGATCAGGCGCACGCTTTCCTACCGGATCTGGTGATCCTCGACCTGGGCCTGCCGGGCCTCGACGGGATCGACGTGGCCAAGCGGATGCGCGAGACCGACGACGTCCCGATCCTGGTGCTGACGGCCCGCGACGCCGTCGAGGCGCGGGTCGAGGGGCTCGACTCGGGCGCCGACGATTATCTGGTCAAGCCGTTCGAGCGCCAGGAGCTGCTGGCGCGACTGAGGGCGCTCCTGCGGCGCCGGCCCCCGCGCGGACAGGCGACCCTGTCCGTAGGGGACCTCAAGCTCAACCCGGACACGCACGAGGTGACGCGCGCCGGTCGCCGGATCGACCTCACCCAGCGCGAGTTCGAGCTGCTCGAATACCTCATGCGCAACGAGCGGATCGTGATCTCGCGCCAGCGCCTGCTGGACGAGGTGTGGGGCTATGACCCGTTCTCGATGACGAACACCATCGAGGTGTTCGTGTCTAACCTTCGGAGAAAGCTGGAAGCGGATGAAGAGCCCAGGCTCCTACATACGATCCGCGGCGCAGGCTACGTTCTCCGCGTATAGGTCGCTGCCGATCCGCTGGCGGCTGGCTGGCGGCTCGGCGGCGCTCACGCTCGTGATCCTGGCCTCGTTCGCGGTCCTGGTCGGCATCTTCACCACCAACCAGGTGCGCGCGCAGTACAACGACGAGGTGCGCTCGGCGGCCGACCAGCTCCAGCAGCAGCTCAACCACAGGCTCGAGTTCGTGGGGCCCAAGCCGATCCTTAACTGCGGCAAGATTCCCGTTCGTCTCAACGACTACGCGCGCGCTGAGAACGCCCAGATCCGGATCTTCGTGGACGATCAGCTCTGGTGCACCCAGACCTCGCTCGCGAGCAAGGCCACAAAGGCGCCGATCCCGACCTCGAGTTCGGCGCCCTTCGGCTCGCCGCCGCTGACGAACAACGCCATGTTCACGGCGTCCGGGTACCGCGTGGCGGTCCGCTCGCTGGAGATGCATGAGCCGGTCAACTACGGCGCGACCGTCGTCTACGCCCGCCCGCTATCCGACCTCGACCACACGCTCGCCCGGGTGCAGCTCATCCTGCTGCTCGGCGTCCTCGGTGGAACCGTGCTCGCGCTGCTCGCCGGGCTCGCGACCGCCCAGCGCGCCATGCGCCCGATCTCCCAGCTCACCGACGCGGCCCGCGAGATCGAGCGCACCCGCGACCCCAGCCGCCAACTTCCCCACCCCGAGGCCGACGACGAGGTGGCCGAGCTCGCCCGGACGCTCGAGGGGATGCTCCAGTCGCTCGATTCCGCCCGCACCGAGACCGAGGCCATGCTCGACCGCCAGCGCGAGTTCGTGGCCGACGCCTCCCACGAGCTGCGCACGCCGCTGACCAGCGTGCTCGCCAACCTCGAGCTCCTAGCCGAGGAGCTCGACGGCGAGCAGGCGGACACGGCGCAGGCGGCGTTGCGCTCCACGCGGCGGATGCGCCGGCTGGTCGGCGACCTGCTGCTGCTTGCACGCGCCGACGCGAAGCGCCCGGCACCCCAAGGCGCCACCGACCTGGCGGATGTGCTGACGGAGGCGGCCTCGGAGCTCGGGCCGATGGCTGACGACCACGAGCTGTCGGTCGAGGCGCATCCGGTGGTGGTCGCCGGCGCGCGGGACGATCTGCACCGCCTGGTGCTCAACCTGATCGAGAACGCGGTGCGGCACACCCCGCCCGGCACGCACATCCGCGCCAGCACGCTCGCCGACAACGGGGACGCCGTGCTGATCGTCCAGGACGACGGTCCGGGGATCCCGCCGGCGCTGCAGGGCCGCCTGTTCGAGCGCTTCGTGCGTGATGGGCGCGACGGCGGGCGCGGCTCGGGCCTGGGTCTGGCGATCGTCCGCGCGGTGGCCGAGTTACACGGCGGCACGGCGGCATTCGAGCACCCCGAGCAAGGCTCCGGCGCGCGGTTCGTGATCCGGATTCCGGCAGACGGCGCGGCCGGAAACGGTGCGGCCGCACCCGGGGCCCGTCACACCTCCACCACCACCGGCAGCACCATCGGCCGCCGGCGCAGCCGGTCGTAGACGAACGCCGCGAGGTCGTCGTGCAGCTCCTGCTGGAGCAGGTCGATCTCGCGCACGCCGTCGGTCGCGGCGGTGGCCAGCGAGCGGGTCACCTCCTCGCGGATCTCCTCGACCAGCTCGTCGGCCTGCTCGATGAACGGCACCCCACGGAAGATCACCTCGGGCGGGGCGACGGACTCGCCGGTCTGTTCGGACACGGTCGCGACCACGATGAAGATGCCGTCGGCAGAGAGCATGCGGCGGTCGCGCAGGGCTACGTCGGCGGGGTCGCCGATGTCCACCCCGTCGACGAAGATCATTCCGGACTGCTCGGGTTCGGCGAATCGTGCTCCGGCCGCGTCGATCTCGAGCGGTAGCCCGTTCTCCCCCCGGAACACCCGCTCCCGTCCGAGGCCGACCGCCGCCGCGAGCTGCGCGTGGAGCCCGATCCGCTTGAAATCGCCGTGGATCGGCATCACGTAACGCGGCCTGACGAGGTTCAGCATCAGCTTCAGCTCCTCGGCGTAGCCATGCCCCGAGGCATGGATCGGGGCGTCGCGCGCCGTGATCACCATGCAGCCGATGTGGTAGAGGCGGTCGATGGTCTCGTTGACCGCGCGCTCGTTGCCGGGAATGGGCGTCGCGGCGAACACGACGGTGTCGCCGCGACGCAGCTTGATCACGCGGTGATCGTTGTGCGCCATGCGGCGCAGCGCCGACAGCGGCTCGCCCTGCGAACCGGTCGAGATCACGATGACCTTCTCCTCGGGCCAGTCCTCGACCTCGCTCGGCTGGATCATGATCCCCTCGGGCACCACGATGTGGCCCAGCGAGCGCCCGATGCCGACGTTCTTGCGCATCGAGCGCCCTACCAGCGACACCTTGCGCCCGAGCGCGGCGGCGGCGTCGATGACCTGCTGGACGCGATGGATGTTCGAGGCGAAGCTGGTCACGATGACCCGGCCCTCCGCGTGGCCGAAGACCTCCTCGAGGTGCGGACCCACGCCTCGCTCCGACGGCGAGAACCCCGCTCGATCGGCGTTCGTCGAATCCCCGCACAGGAGCAGCAGGCCCTCACGACCCAGTTCCGCGAGCCGCGATACGTCGGCCGGCGCGCCGTCCACCGGCGTCTGGTCGAACTTGTAGTCGCCGGTCACGAGCAGCGTGCCGAGCTCGGTGGTCAGGGCAACGGCGACCGAGTCGGGGATCGAGTGCGTCATGTGGATCAGCTCGAGATCGAATGGACCGAGCGTGAGCCGCTGTCCCGGGCTCAGGTCTTCCAGCGGGGCGTCGCGCAGGCGGTGCTCGTCGAGCTTGGAGCGCGCCATCGCGATCGTGAGCCGGCCACCGTAGACCGTGGGCCAATGATCGAGCTCGCGCAGCACCCAGGGGAGCGCCCCGAGGTGGTCCTCGTGGCCGTGCGTGATGACGATCGCCTCGATGTCGTGCGCCCGCTCGCGCAAGTAGGTGAAGTCGGGGAGCACGAGGTCGATGCCGAGCATGTCCGCGGTCGGGAAGCGCAGCCCGGTATCGACCACCACGATGCGCCCGTCGTACTCGACGACGGTCATGTTCTTGCCGATCTCGCCCAGACCGCCGAGCGGCAGGACCCGCAGGGTGCCGTTCACGCGTCGGCGGTCTGAAGCAGTCCGCGGCGCTCGAGCATCGCGCGGACCGTCGCGGTCTCGTCCTCGTCGAGCTCGACGTATGGCAGGCGCGGCACCCCCGCCCGTATGCCCAGCATGTTGAGAGCCGCTTTCACCGAGCATGCCAGCGGGGCAACCCCGAGGCCCGCGTAGACGTCCTTCAAGCCTTCGTCGATCTCCCGGCGACGCTCGGGCTCATCGACCATCCGGTGCATGTCCTCGCCGACCAGGTGGCTGGCCACGAGGATCCCGCCCGGCTCCCCGAGGTCGAGGACGTCCGCCAGCAGGTCGTCGTTGCCGGCGTAGATCATCAGCCCGTCGATCTTGGCCAGGTTGGCGGGATTGGCCTGCTTGACGCCGACGACGTTTTCGAGCTGCCCGAGCTCGGCCAGCAGGTCGTTGGGCATGTCCGAGGCGGTTCGTTGCGGGATGTTGTAGAGGAGGATCGGCCGATCGGTGGCGCGGTTGACCTCCTCGAAGTGGCGCACGATGCCCCGCCGGCTTGGGCGGTTGTAGTACGGATTCACCGCCAGCAGACCGTCGGGCCCGAGCTCCGTCGCACGCTCGGTCAGCCACACCGCGTGTCTGGTGTCGTTCGAGCCCACGCCTGCCACTACGGTGCAGCGATCGCCCATCTCATCCACCGCGAGGCGAATCATCCCCAGGTGTTCCTCGTCGTCCAGCGTCGAGGCCTCCCCGGTGGTCCCGCAGATGACCAGACCATCGGAGCCGTGGCTTATCAGGTGGTCCATGAGGCGCACGGCGGCTTCCTCGTCGACGCGGCCATCGGCATCGAACGGAGTGACCATCGCGGTCAGAATCGAGCCGAGGCTAACCGTCATCGCCGGCGATTATCGCAGGCATCCAACCCGGGGCGCGGGAGCCCAGCTTTCCTAGTCCTTGTGGCCGCCCCAGCCAAGCACCGACAGCGGACCCAAGCTGGGTTCCTCGTGCGGCGGCGGCGGAGTTGTCTCGACTGCGGGCCTCGGCGGAGGCGAGACGACATGCGTCACCGGCGCGCCGGTGAGCTTCGCGATCCGCTCGGGCAGCCCGGCGTGCAGCCACTTGGAGAAGCGCATCGGGAGCGTGGAGACGATGATCTCGTCGTAGCGCGTCGGGTCCCACGCCTCGGTCACCGCCACACACGGATCCGAGTTTCCGACCATGCCCTCGGCCTCGAGCCCCGCCGAGCGGAAGTGCTCCAGCGCGGAATCGAGCTTCTCCACCGCGGCGGCCCGGCCGCCCGCGAACGGCGTCGCGGGAACCACCAGCGTGAACGTGGCCGGCTCACCGGCGGCACGCGCCTTGAGCGCGGCGAGGAGTTCAGCCGACATGGCGGTCACGTTGGCTACGACGAGAAAGTTGCGCTTCCAGGTCATACGTCGCCCTCGCTGCGGTGATTGGCTCGTACTCACAAAATACCGCGCCGGGCCGACGTGCTCTACACGACGGTGTCGAGGAGGTGCTCGAGGCCGACCACGGGCGAGTCCGTCAGCGTGCCGACGCGACGCACGGCCAGCAGGACGCCCGGCATGAACGACTCGCGGTCGGTCGAGTCGTGGCGGATCGTGAGCGTTTGGCCCACGTCGCCGAGGATCACCTCATGGTGGGCGACCAGGCCGGGAAGGCGCACGGAATGGATCGGGACGTCTTCGGGAAGGGAGGGCCTCATCAATTCCGCCGTCCGCGCTGCCGTACCGCTCGGCGCGTCGAGCTTGCGGTCGTGGTGCAGCTCGATGATCTCGGCGCGGGCCATGTGGCGCGCGGCCTGGGCGGCGAACTGCATCATCAACACCGCTCCAATCGCGAAGTTCGGCGCGATGAACACGTTGGCTGGCCCTCCACGCAGGTCGCTCAGCTCACCCGGATCGAAACCGGTGGTGCCGATTACGACGTGCACGCCGCCGCGCACCGCCTCCCGGGCGTTGGCGACCGCGCTTCGGGCTTCAGTGAAGTCGACCATGACGTCGGTGCCGTCCAGCGCGTCCTGCACCGCCGTTCCGAGCGACGGGTCAGCGCGTCCGGTCAGCTCCATGTCCGGCGCCGCCTCAACGGCACGGCACACGGTCTGCCCCATTCGCCCCGCGGCGCCCGCGACCGCGACCTTGATCAACCGACCGGGCTCCGCGCGATCTGATCGAGCGCCAACCCGATCGCCTCCAGACCGTCGTCGAACCGCGACTGTTCGGGCCCTATGCCCGCCGCCGACAGCTTCTCGGGAGCCCACAACTCTCCCACCAGCTCCGCGACGTCGTCGAGCGATACCGCCTCGATCCGCTCCACCGTCTCGTCCAGCGACAGCAGCGGCGCGCCGGCGAGGACCTCCGACCCGAGCCTGCTCATCCGCGCTCCGGTGGATTCGAGCGACAGCACAACGCGTCCCTTGAGGTTCTCCTTGGCACGCTCGAGCTCCTCGGGCGTCGCGGGCTGCTCGCGAAGGTGCTCGAGCTCGGAGCCGACCACCGCGAGCGCCTCGGCCACGTTGTCGGGCCGGGTCCCGAGGTACAGGCCCACCTGGCCCGTGTCCTGGTAGGCGCTCGTGAACGAGTAGACCGCGTAGGCGAGTCCCCGTCGCTCGCGGATCTCCTGGAACAGGCGCGACGACGACGTGCCCCCGAAGATCGTGTCCAGCACCCGCAGGGCGAACCGTCGCTCGTCGTGTCGTGAGAGCCCGACGCCGCCCAGACACACGTGGTACTGCTCGGTGTCCTTGCGCTCGAAGCGCAGGCAAGCCGGAGCGCTCTCCGGCGCCGGCGGCGCGGTCGGTGCCGTCGGCGATTCGGAGGCCGCGCCCACGCGTTCGGCGGCTAGAGCCACGATCGCGTCGTGGTCCACGGCCCCCGCGGCCGCGATCACGACGTTGGCGGCCCTGTACCTCGCGGCATGGAAGCGCGAGATCTCCGCCACCGGGGTCTGTGCGATCACCGGCGCCCGGCCGATGATCGCCCGTCCCAGTGGATGGTCTCCGAACACAGCGTCTCCCAGCACGTCGAACACCTTCTCCTGGGGATCGTCCTCATACATCGCGATCTCTTCCAGGATCACCGCCCGCTCGGAGTCGACGTCTCGCAGGGCGGGGCGGAACACCATGTCGGCCATCACGTCGAACGCCTCGGGAACGTGCTGGTCGATCACCCGCGCGTAGACCGAGGTCGTCTCCTTGCCCGTGCCGGCGTTCAGTTCGGCCCCCATCGCATCGAAGATCTGGTCGATCTGCAGCGAGGCGTACTTGGAGGTCCCCTTGAACAACAAGTGCTCGAGCAGGTGCGAGAGGCCCGCCTCGGCCTCGGTCTCCGCCCGCGAACCCGTGGCGATCCAGAACCCGAGCGAAACGGATCGCACGGACGGCATCGCCTCCGTTACGACCCGTACGCCCGAGTCAAGCGTCTTCAGCCGATGTTGCTGGTCCACGTTTGGTTGCGGCGCCGAGCGCTACGAGTGCGGACGGTCGGGGTCGCGATCGCGGACACGGCTCCGCTCGCGCGGGCCGCGATCGCGTCCGCGTCCGTCACGTCCGCGGTCGCCACGGTCGCCGCGGTCGCCGCGATCTCCGCGGTCGCGGCGCGGACCCGAGTCGCCGGTGCCCACGGCCGCGAGCTCGGCCACGGTCTTGCCGACCACGTCGGGGTCGCCTGCGAGTCGCAACCCGATGCGGCCGCGTTCGCGGTCGACCTCGACCACCCGCACGGTGACCTCATCGCCCTTGTTGAGCACCTCTTCGACCGTTCCGATCCTGCGCCCGGGCGCGATGTTCGAGATGTGGAGGAGGCCGTCGGTGCCCTTTGAGAGCTCGACGAACGCGCCGAACGTGGTCGTCTTGACGACCCTGCCCGTGAACTCGTCCCCGACCTCGACCTCCTTGGTCATCGCTCGGATGCGGTCGACCAGTGCGTCCCCGCGCTCGCCGTCGGAGGCATATACGAGCACCTGCCCCTCGTCGTTGACATCGATCTGAGCGTCGAACTCCTCCTGCAGCGCTCGGATCGTCTCGCCGCCCTTGCCGATCAGCAGGCCGATCTTCTCGGGATCGATCTGGATCGTCGAGATCCGCGGCGCGTGCTTTGAGAGCTCGGCCCGCGGATGGTCGATCACATTGGCCATCTCTTGAAGGATGTAGCTGCGCGCGGTCTTGGCCTGGGCCAGCGCGTCGCGCATGATCTCAAACGTCACGCCGGTGATCTTGATGTCCATCTGCAGCGCGGTGATCCCCCGCTCGGTACCGGCGACCTTGAAGTCCATGTCGCCGAGGTGGTCCTCCACGCCCGCGATGTCGGTCAAGATGATGTAGTCCTCGCCCTCCTTGATCAGGCCCATCGCGATGCCCGCGACGGCGCGCTTGATCGGGACGCCGGCATCCATCAGCGACAGCGTCGAGCCGCACACGCTCGCCATCGAGGACGAGCCGTTGGATTCGAGGATGTCCGAGACCACGCGGATCGTGTACGGGAAGTCATCCTGGCTGGGGATCATCGGGACCAGCGCTCGTTCGGCGAGGGCGCCGTGGCCGATGTCGCGGCGCTTGGGACCGCGCATGAAGCCCGCCTCCCCCACCGAGAACGGCGGGAAGTTGTAGTGGTGGAAGTAGCGCTTGGCCGTCTCGAGCCCCAGCGTGTCCAGCCGCATCTCCTCGCGCGTGGTCCCCAGCGCGACGACGCTCAGAGCCTGCGTCTGGCCACGGGTGAACAGCGCCGACCCGTGGGTGCGGGGCGCGACCCCGACCTCGATGCTCAGAGGACGTATCTCCTCCGCGGAGCGGCCGTCGGGACGCTTCTTCTGGACCGCGATCCGCTCGCGGATCAGGGTCTTCTCGAGCTTGTCGAAAGCCTGCTGGGCGTTGGCGCGGTACTCCGCATACGTCTCGTCCTCGGGCTCGCCCGAGTACTGGGCGAGCACCTGCTCCTCGATGGCCTTGCACGCCTCCTGGCGTTCGAGCTTGTCCTCAACCTGGGTGGCGGCGTCGAGGGCGGCGCCATGCGACGCCTTGATCTGCTCGTACAGGTCCGGATGGACCTCCGGCACCACCACCTCGATCTTCTCCTTGCCGGCCTTCTCGGCGAGTTCGCGCTGCGCCGCGCACAGCTTCTTGATCGCGTCGTGGGCGATGTCGAGCGCGTCGAGGATCTCAGCCTCCGGGACCTCGTTAGCCCCGGCCTCGACCATCAGGATGGCCTCCTCGGTGCCCGCGACGATCAGATCGAGGTCCGTGTTGTCGACCAGGTCCATCTCGGGCGGATTGACCACGAAGTTGCCGTCGACCTTGCCGATCCGCACCGCCCCGACCGGCGCCGGGAGCGGAATGTGGGAGACCATAAGCGCGGCCGAGGCGCCGTTCATGGCCAGCACGTCGTACGGGTTGACGTGGTCCACGGAGATTGGAATCGCGACCAGCTGGGTCTCATACCGCCATCCCTTGGGGAACAACGGGCGGATCGGCCGGTCGATCAGGCGCGCCGCCAGCGTCGCCTTCTCCCCCGCGCGCCCCTCGCGCTTGAAAAAAGAGCCGGGGATCTTCCCGGCCGCGTACATGCGCTCCTCGACGTCGACCGTCAGTGGAAGAAAGTCCACCTCGCGGAGGTTGCCGGCCGTAGCCGTACAGATAACCATGGTGTCGCCCGCGCGGACGACGACGGCGCCGGAGGCCTGCTTGGCCAGCTTGCCGGTCTCGAACGAGATCTCCTTGCCCTCGATCTCGACGGACACGCGCGTAACGGCGTCAGACATATTCAGTTCCCTTCTTGCTCCACCCTTCGGTCGGCGGAGTGCTTCGTTTCAGCGTCTATTCGTTCCGAACACAGATGATGGTAGCGGCGGCAGCGCAGTTCGTCCGGGCGCTCGGCGCCCTTGCCCCGGCGTGCTCTCGATGGTTCCGCAAATAACCGGACCGCCCGGTCCGCTTTGTGGCAGGCTAAACGGACCGCGAAGTCCCAGTTTAGCCAGAGGAGTCAGATGAGCGCGACAACAACCCTCCCCACTCTCCGCCCACGCATGGTCAGCCCCTGGCTGGTGCTCGTGATCGCGTGCATCGCCCAGTTCATGGTGGTGCTCGACGCCACGATCGTCAACGTCGCGCTGCCCTCGATTCAGCGCGGCCTTCACTTTTCGGCGTCCAACCTCCAGTGGGTGATCAACGCCTACACGCTCGTGTTCGGAGGCTTCCTGCTGCTCGGCGGCGTGCTCACCGATCTGATCGGCCGAAAGCGGCTGTTCATCGCCGGCGTCGTTCTGTTCTCGGCCGCCTCGCTGCTCAACGGCCTGGCGCAATCTTCGGGGATGCTGATCGTCGGGCGTGGCCTCTAGGGCCTCGGGGGAGCGCTGCTGTCCCCCGCCGCGCTGTCGATCATCACCACCAGGTTCACCGACAACGGCGAGCGCACCCGGGCGCTCGGCGTGTGGAGCGCGATCGCCGCCGGGGGCGGAGCCGTGGGCCTGCTGCTCGGCGGCGTGCTCACCGACCTGGTGTCGTGGCCGTGGATCTTCTTCGTCAACGTTCCGGTCGGAATCGCGGCGTTCATGCTGGCCACGCGGTACGTCCCGGAGTCAAAGGCGCCCGAGCTTGTCGCCCGCTCGGCATCCGGCCTCGCCGGAACGGGCGACGCTCGGGCCATCCGGCTGCCGTATCGCTCGTTCGATCTCGCCGGGGCGGTTTCGGTCACGGGCGGGCTGGTCGTGCTCGTGTACGGCGTCGTCAAGGCCCAGGCCTTCGGCTGGGGATCGGCGCGGACCATCGGGCTCCTCGCCGCCGCCACGGCGCTGCTGGTTGCGTTCGTGGTCATCGAGAGGCGCAGCGTGGCGCCGCTGGTCCGGTTGAGCATCTTCCGCGTGCGGACGCTCGCGGTCGCCGACGCCGTCCTGCTGATTCTCGCCTCGGGATTGTTCGGGATGTTCTTCTTCGCGTCGCTGTACGTGCAGGAGATCCTCGGCTACAGCCCGCTCCGCGCCGGGCTCGCGTTCCTGCCGGTCACGGGCGGGATCATCGTCGGCGCCGGCATCGCGCCGCAGCTGATCCGCCGCCTGGGCGTGCGCAATATCGCGGTCGTCGGGCTCCTGCTGGCGACCGTCGGGATGGCCGTTCTCACCCAGGTTCCGGTCCACGGCAGCTACATCGCCGACCTCCTCCCGGGCCTGTTGCCGATGAGCATTGGGATCGGCCTGGTGTTCGTGCCGATCACGCTGCTCGGCACGGGCGGCGTCAGCGGCGACGACGCCGGGCTGGCCTCGGGGCTGTTCAACACCGCCCAGCAGGTCGGCGGATCGCTCGGGCTGGCGATCCTCTCGACGCTGGCGGCGAGCCAGACCAGCAGCCTGCTGAGCGGCGCCCCCGCCCAGGCTTCGCACGCGGCCGCGCTCGCCGCCCGAGTCTCCGGCTACCACGTGGCGTTCGCGGCCGCCGCCGCCATGCTCGGCGCCGGCGCGCTGATCCTCGCGGTCGCGCTGCGGCGAGGCGACCTCCGGCGGCTCGAGGTCGAGCTTACGCCTTCGATGGCGGTCGCGTAGGAGAATGTGGCTTGCGATGTCCGAGGCCGAGAGGCGGCTGCGAGCCGATGCCGAGCGAAACCGGCGCCGGTTGCTCGACGCGGCGGCGGAGCCGTTCGCCGAACGCGGCCTCGACGTGGGTGTGGCCGAGATCGCGCAGCGCGCCGGAGTCGGCCGGGGGACGTTGTTTCGCAACTTTCCCACCAAGGAGGCGCTGATCACGGCGATCGTCGTCGACCGGGTCCACGCCGCGGCCGCGCGCGGGCGCGAGCTGCTGGACTCACCCCACCCCGGCGAGGCGCTGTTCGAACTCCTCGAGGAGATGTTCGGCCGCCAGCAGCTCGAGCGCACACTGTTCGAAGCCGTGCAGGACACGTTCCTGGCCAACCCCGAGATCCGCGCCGCCCACGCCGAGATCGTGGACGTCCTGGGCGAGCTGCTGGGCGGGGCTCAGGAGGCGGGGACGGTCCGTTCCGACGTCGGGCCGCTCGACGTGCTGCTCTTGTTCAAGGGCGTGTGCGAGACCGCGGCCGCGTTTCGCCAGCTCGATCCGGGGCTCTCAGAGCGCCACCTGGATCTGGTGCGGGCGGCGCTGAGCCCACCTTCGGGCGCGCAGCCGCTGCGCGGCCGCAGCCCGACCTTGGACGACCTCGAGCGCGCGCAAGAGCCCGCCGAGAAGCTTGCGGGCCCGCGCTACGGGGCGTCGAGCCGGTAGCCCACGCCGCGCAGGGTCGCGATCCTGATCGCCGAGCCCAGCTTGCGCCGCAGCGAGGCGATGTGCACATCGACGGTCTTTGGGCTGATGTCCTCCCGGCCCCACACGAGCTCCAGCAGCTGCGCGCGCGTGTGGATTCGCCCTGGATAGCGCAGCAGCGTGCCGAGCAGGTCGAATTCGCGGCGGGTCAGCTCGACCCCGCGCCTGTCCATCCGGCACCGGCGCGCACCGAGGTCGAGCTCGACCTCGCCGATGCGCAGAATCGTCTGCTCGGTTTCGAAGCCGCGGGCGCGCCGCAGCTGGGCTCGCATCCGCGCGGTGAGCTCGATCAGAGAGGGCGGCTTTCTGACGTAGTCGTCTGCGCCGGCCTCCAAACCGGCGACGTGGTCAGCCTCCTCGCGGCCGTCGGTCAGCATGATGATCGAGACGGTGGATTCGCAGCGGACTCGCCGCACCAGCTCGAGGCCGTCGATCCCCGGCAGCACGACGTCCACCAGCGCGATGTCCACGGCCCCGCGACGCAGCAGCGAGAGCGCGTCGAGGCCGTTGCCCTCCTCGAGGACCTGGAAGCCCTCCCGCCTCAGATGCGCCGCGATGGCCTGCCGCAGGGCCTGATCGTCCTCCACCACCAGCGCTCGTGCGGGGGCGGTCGTCATCTCCCTACATCGCGCCGCCGGGAACCGTCTCAGCGCACCGCCGCGTCCGCCGCGACGGCGACGAACAGCAGCGCGAGGTAGAGCAACGAGTAGTGAAACAGGACCATGGCGCGGGCGCGATCGGCGGTCCGCCATAGGCGCCAGGCGAACGCGCAGAGCACGCCTCCGAGCATCGTCGCCGCCGCCAGGTATAGCGCTCCAAACGTGCCCATGACCCCGGGCAGGAGCGTCACCGCGACCAGCACCACCGAGTAGACGAGCACCTGACGCGCGGTGGCCTCCTCGCCTCGCACGACCGGCAGCATGGGCACGCGCGCGGCCGCGTAGTGGTGCTGGAGCAGCAGCGCCAGCGCCCAGAAGTGCGGCGGCGTCCACAGCAGCACGATCGCGAACAGGAACACGGCGCCGATTGCGAGGCGGCCGTCGGCCGCGGCCCAGCCGGCGAGCGCGGGAATCGCTCCCGCGGCGCCACCGATCACGATGTTCTGGGGCGTGGTGCGCTTCAACCACACGGTGTAGACGAACACGTAGTAGGCGCCGCCACAGAGCGCCAGCGCGGCCGCGAGGAGGTTGGCGAACGCCGTCATCACGCCGAACGACAGAGCCGTCAGTACTAAGCCGAACGCGATCGCGCGCGGCGGGCTGATGCGCCCCGCGGCCACCGGGCGCGACGCGGTGCGCGGTCCCATCAGCCGGTCGATGTCTCGGTCGAGGACGTGGTTGAGCGCGCTCGCCCCGCCGCACGCGAGCGCGCCGCCCAGCACGAGCGCCGCCAACGGCAGCGGCGCGGGCGCGCCATGAGCGGCGGCGACCATCGAGCACACCGAGGTGAGCACGAGCAGCGACATGATCCGCGGCTTGGTCAGGGTCAGGTAGTCGCGCCAGGCCGGGGCGACGGGCTCCACGGGCTGCAACGTCACCCGCGCCCGGACCGCGGCGGGAACGGCTTGAGCGGTCTCGGAGAGGACGACCATCGGCCTACGTTCGCGAGCGGCGCGCTTCGGCTCGCGGATCGATCAAGGGGTGCTTCCCGGGGAATCAGCCGGCATGTCGCCGGGACCCGACCGCGGCCCTGGGCCCGGCATGCTCCCGCCCGAGGGGTTGCCGCCCGACGGGTTGCCGCCCGGCTGCGCCCGCGCCGATGGGGAAGCCGGCGTCTCGCCGCGGAAGCGCCTGACCGCGACCATGTACCAGACCACGAGCGCGATGAGCAGCACCAGCGGCATGAAGATCGTGAGCAGCGCTCCGGCCAGGAAGCTCGCGATGGGAATCATGGTCACGTTTGCGTCCTCCTTAGGTCGTAAGCGCGGCTCGCGTCGAGCTGGCGGCGCGGTCGCCTTCGAGCCAGCGGTAGAAGCCGATCAGGAAGGTGATCGTGTAAGCGATCGATCCAGGAACCCACATGACGCCCGCGGCGATCTGTTGATCGGTCAGCGCGCTGATCCCACCCGGGCGGGTCGCCAGCCCCGCGTAATAGCCGTAGATCGCGTGCGGCACCATCACGAGCGCGATCGCCAGCATCCAGCCGACCACCATCGCTCCGACGGTGTATCCGATCCGGACCGGCCACACCAGCCGGGGGCGCAGCGGCCCGGGGTCGATTACCCGGGCCCAGAAAAGCAGCCCACCGAAGAAGAACATCGCGTGCTCGCACGCGTGCACGACCCCGGATGTGAGCGTGGCGTCGTACGCGCCCGGGATGTGCCAGGCCACGATCGTGGCGTTGAACAGGATCCAGGCCGGGAGCGGCCGTGCCACTGCCCGGATCGGCGTCGTCCAGCGGGCACCAGCGAGCGCGCGGGCGACGGCGGTGCGGGGCTCCAGCGGCAGCGCGCGCCACATCCGCGGCCACGGCCGCCCGAGCAGGATCAGCGGCGGGGCGACCGTTAGCAGCAGGACGTGCTGGAACATGTGCACCCAGAACAACTCGTCGGCGTAGGTGTCGATCGGCGAGTCGAGCGCGATCACGATCGTCAGCAGGCCCGCGAAGAATGCGGCCGCTTGCAGCGGCTTCGGGCGGACCCTGCCGCGGCTGCCGAGCACGTACAAGCCCGCCGCCAGTCCGACGTAGACGAGCGACGGATCCAGGGCCCAGTTGGTCCAGGCCATGGTCAGGATGCGTAGTAGAGGATGATCCAGGCCACGAAGCCGATGGCCACGAAGTAGGCCCAGTAGAACGAGGACGCCTCGACGCCGGCCCGGATCAGCTCTTCCTCGCCCACGGGCACCTCAATCTCGCGCATGCCCTCCCGCCGCACCCGCCAAAGGCTGGCCACCTGGTTCTCGATCCAGTACAGGCCCATCAGCGCCACGATCGCGTACGTCGCCGTCCAGCCGAAGAACACCGCCGCATACCCGCCGCTGGCGGCACCGAAGTCGAGGTTCGTGTACTCGAAGAACTGCAGGGCGATCGCAGCCAACGAGAACAAGACCGCGACGGTGCCCGCGGCTAGTTCGTCGACCTCCGGCCGCTTGGCCGCCAGCCGGTAGGTCACGGCGCCGACCACGAACAGCGCCATGATCGAGATGCCGAGCCCCTTCGCCGGATGAACGGGTCCGATCTTCCAGTTGTGGTTGATGTCGAGCGCCTGCAGGTAGAAGAACGCGAACACGAACGAGGCGAAGAAGAACGAGATCGAGCCGCACAGAAGCCGGCCCCCGACCCAGAGCGCGCGCGGCTGCCACTCGGGCGGCTCGGGCTCGATGTGGGAAGCGATCGGGGCTGACGCTTCCATCGCTTACGTGCTCCCCCCAGCCGGCGCGATGATCGGCGCACCAACCGGGACCGGCTCGCCATAGGGGTACGGGTCGGGGCCGAACGCCGGGATCCGGTCGAAGTCGTGGACCGGCACCGGTGTCGGCAGCTGCCACTCGATCGATTTCGAGTGCCAGGGGTTTGCCTCGGCCGGCTCTCGCTTGAGCACCAGCGACCAGATCACGTTGGCCAGGAACACGAGCATCGAGAGTCCCAGCACGTAGGCCGACACCGATACCCAGTCGTTGAGCGCCTGGAACTGGGCCGGGTAGGTGACCACGCGTCGCGGCATCCCCATGAAACCGAGCCCGAACAGCGGCGCGAACGTCGAATTGAACGCGATGAACATCACCCAGAAGTGGACCTTGGCCAGGGTCTCGTTGAACTTGAAGCCATACATCTTCGGCACCCAGTAGTAGATCCCGGCGAAGAACGCAAACACCAGGCCGCCCATGATCGTGTAGTGGAAGTGCGCCATCACGAAGAAGCTCCCGTGGGTGGTCACGTCGCTGGGGACGTCGGAGTTGAAGACGCCCGAGATCCCGCCCCACAGGAAGTTGAACACCCACGCCAGGCAGAACAGCATCGGGACGGTGAACCGTATTCGCCCGCGCCACAGCGTCCCCATCGCGCACAGGAAGATGAACCCCGTCGGCAGCGAGATCACCTCGGTGGAAAGCATGTAGAACGGCCGCAGATCTGCGTTGATGCCTGACACGAACAGGTGGTGCTGCCAGACGAAGAAGCTCAGCAACGTGACGCCGAGCATCCCGGCCACGGCGAGCCGGTAGCCCCACAGCGGCTTGCGGGCGAACACGGGCAGCAGTTCGAGCACGATCCCGAAGCCCGGCAGCGCCAGGACGTAGACCTCCGGGTGGCCGAACACCCAGAACAGGTTCTGGAAAAGGTAGGCGCTACCGCCGGCGCCGGCGATGTAGAAGGCCGTCTGCACGGTCCGGTCCATCGCGCCCATCAGAAGGGCGGCGATCAGCATCGGCGCGGCGAGCAGCATCAGCGTTGCCGTAGCCAGCGACGCCCAGACGAAGATCGGAAGCCGCGACCAGGTCATGCCCGGCGCGCGCATCGTGATGATCGTCGCGATCAGGTTGAAGCCGAACAGCGTCATCGACAGGCCGACTAGGGCAAAGAAGCCGATGTAGGCGTCGTAGCCAGCCGTTCCCTGGCTACCGAGCGGCTGATAGCCGGTCCAGCCGGTCTGGAAGCCGCCGAAGAAGATCGTGGTCAGCAGGATCACCGAGCCGGCCATCAGCACCCAGAAGGTGAACGCCTCGATCCGCGGAAACGCCATCCGCCGCGAGCCGATCATGATCGGCACGATCCAGTTGGCGAACGGCCCCAGGATCCCCGAGGTCATGATCCCCATCATCATCGACCCGTGCAGGCCGACCAGGGTCAGGTACTGGTTGGCGCCGAATACGTGCACGTTGGGCTGAAGCAGCTCGGTGCGGATGAGCATCGCGTTGAGGCCGCCGACGAAGAAGAACAGCCCGATCCCCACCATGTACTGCTTGGCTACGACCTTGTGGTCGGTGCTGAGGCTGAAGTACCGCAGCAGCCCGTGCTCCTCCCCCTCGCGCTCGGCCAGGCTCGGCGGGTGGCCAAGCATCCGCTTGATCGGGTAATTCGCGAAGCCCAACCCGACGAGAAACCCGACCACGCCCAAGAAGTAGCCGAGCATGATCGCGATGTCGTTCTGGCCCGATTCGGTGGAGTAGTAGGCGATGCCGGCGCCGTGGATGTGGATGCCGATCGCGTTGTAGCCGATGAACCACCCGGCGACTCCGAGGATGATCCCGGTGAGAAGGTTGGGCTCGGTGAACAGCCGCCGCCCGAGCGGACGTCCGGCTGGGGCCCCCACTGCGATCGCGCTCATCCGCCTCTCCTCAACGGTTGTGGGAAGTACGTCTTCGAGTACGGCGGCAGGTTCTTGGTCGCCGGCGCGTACTGCTGCTCCTGCTGGCTGATCCAAGCGGCGAACTGCGGCTTCGAGACCACCTGGCCGTCGTTGAACATGTATCCGTGCCACAGGCCGCACAGCTCTGCGCAGCGCACGTGGAACGTCAGCGGACCCTTGGTCGTCACGTACGCGACGTTGTCGACGCCCGGGTTGGCATCGGCCTTAACGCCGAGCTCATACGCCCAGAACGAGTGGATCACGTCGAGCGAGGTCACGTGGAACGCGATCAGCGTGTCCTCGGGCAGCTCGAGCGCACGCGTCTGGACGCCGCCGTAGCCCGGGAAGCGGTAGGTGAACTCCCACTGCTGCGCGATCACCTGCACCTGCAGCGGCGGATCTCCCCTGGGCGCCGGCGGGACGGAGATGGGGTTCGGGCCCTGACCGCCGCCGGACCCGTCCGCCAACAGCCTGACCGTGCCGTAGCCGGCCAGGAACAGAACGAGCACGGTCGTGACGATCAGCCACCAGAACTGCACGCTGGAGTTGCCGCGGATCGCAGGCCCGTCGGCCACGACCTCCGGGCTCCGCTCGCGGAAAGCCCACAGCGCATAGCCCATGTACACCAGCACCGCCAGCGCCACCGGCGTGGCGGTGGCCAGCAGCACGGTGTTGTCCGTGACCTGCCCCGCTGCCTGCACGCTTCCCTTACCGGGCGGAAGCCCCGGACCGATCACGAGCACCACGATCGGCGTCACGATGACGGTCGCGACCAGCCATAGCAGCGCGACGTTTCGGAAGTGAGGCTTGCCGTCCACGCTTTAGCTTCCGGCCGCGGTGCTCATACGACCTTGATGAAGCCGCCCATGTAGCCGACGGTCTGCATCGGCCCGCCGTTGCCCTGGATAAATCCAGCGCCGCACGGCACGAAGCACTGCCACCGGTATAGGCCCTTTGCGGGAGTACGGAACGCGAACGAGATCGTGTGATGCGCCTGGCTGAGCGAGCAGGGCGCCTGGGCACACAGGTTCTTGGCCTTGCTCGAAACGCCCTCGAGCGGGATCGACAGGCCGATCTGGGGAATCGCGAAGGTATGAGCCGGCGTGGTGGGGTCGACCACCTGGATCGGCTTGCCGTCTATCAGCATCGGTCCGACCATTCCGCTCGGCTGCGAAAGGAACGGGTTGCGCAGCCCCGTCGAGGTGTCGTACTCGTAGATCGTGACGCGCACGAGCGTGTTGGCCGGCAGCACGAACGTCGTGTCGTGGCGCCAGTTTCCAGAATTCGCGTCCACCACGTAGTAGGAGACCCACGTGTTGTGCGGGTCGCTTTGCTCTGCGGTGGCTACCGTCGCCAGGTTCAGCCGTTTGCCGACGGCGGTCTGTTCGGCGGACGCGGACCCCGGAACGTTCGTCAGGTACAGAACGATGTACAGGGCAATGCCCGCGCACACGATCAGCGCAGCGAGCACCACACCGACGAGTCGTCTCCCGTACGAGCTCATCATCTCTCCTCAACGGTCGAGCGGTGTTATACAGTTGCGCCCGGTCGATGCGACGGGAGATGACAGCAATGTCATCGCGCCGTCATGTTCAGGTCATCTTGCAATTCAGGTCAGCCAAACGTGGGGGCTGAACGAGACAGATGCGACTCCTGATCGTCGAGGACGAGGCTCGTATCCGCGCCTTCCTCGCTCGCGCGTTCGAAGCCGAGGGGTTCACCGCGGACGTCGTGGAGGACGGAGAGCAGGGGCTGGCGGGCGCGCTCGCCGGCGCTTATGACCTGGTGATCCTCGACCTGCTGCTGCCCGGACGCGATGGCTTGGATGCTCTGCGGGAGCTGCATCTCCGGCGACCCGATCTGCCGGTGATCATCCTGTCGGCTCGCAGCGACCTGGCGACGAAGCTGCGCGGGTTCGAGCTCGGTGCGGTCGACTACGTCGCGAAGCCGTTCTCGCTCGATGAGCTGCTCGCTCGCGCGCGGGTCCAGCTGCGCCGCGCCCGGGTCGCGGATGACGGCGCGGTGATCAGCGTGGGCCGTCTAGCGCTCGATCTCGCCGCGCGCCAGGCCCGGGTGGGCGACACCGTGGCCGATCTCTCGGACCGAGAGTTTCGGCTGCTGCACTTCCTCATGCGCCACGTGGGCCAGGTGATCAGCCGCGAGCGACTTCTGTCCGAGGTCTGGGGCTACGACTTCGACCCTCGCTCCAACGTCGTCGACGTCTGCGTGCGGCGACTGCGCCGGCGCCTCGGCCCGGACGCGCCGATCGAGACCGTCCGCAATGCGGGCTACCGCGCCGCCGCGTAACGGCCCCCGGGCGTCGTCTAGCCGGCGCCTGGCCGGCGTGCTGAGGCGCTACCGCGTAGAGGCGCCGCTGATGGCCGCGATGTTCGTGGCCATGATGTGGCATGCGCGCCGCCGGGTCGACGCCCTGGCGATCGCGCAGGAGCGCGCCGAGCAGCGCCGGTCGATGCTCGAGCGCCAGGAGCGCTTCATCCAGGACGCATCCCACGAGCTCCGGACCCCCGTGACGATCGCCCGCGGGCACCTCGAGCTGGTGCATCGTGACGGTGCCGACGCGGCCGAGGTCGCGGTGGCGCTCGACGAGCTCGCCCGCATCGACGCGATCATCGAGCGGCTGCTCCTGCTCGCCACCGCGGGCCAGCCGGATTTCCTGCGGGTCTTGGAGTGCGAGCTCGAACCGTTCTTGGAGGACATCTTCATGCGCTGGTCGGAGGTCGCCCCCCGGGTATGGCGCCTCGGTCCGCTCGTGACCGGCCGGCTCCGAGCCGATCCGGAGCGCCTCCGGGCCGCGTTGGACGCGTTGCTCGAGAACGCGGTCAAGTACACGGTCGATAACGACGCGATCGAGCTCCGGGCGATTCCTGACGGCCTGGGCCGCGTCCGGATCGAGGTCGAGGATGAGGGGTGCGGCGTTCCGGCCAAGGAGCTCGAGCGCATCTTCGACCGCTTCGCGCGAGCCGACGCGGCCCGGACCCGGTCGGCCGGCGGCGCGGGGCTGGGGCTCGCGATCGTGGACGCGATCGCCAAGGGGCACGATGGGTCCTGCACGGTGAAGAACACCGGGCACGGCACGGTCGTCGCCCTCCGGCTGCCGGGATTCGTGCCTGCGGAGGCTGCGCCGGCCGGGCCGGTCGGCGCGCCGGCGGATCCCGCGCCGGGTCTCGCGCCCGGCTCGCCGGTAGCAGCGCCGGCGCATGTGCGAAACGGCACATCGGTTTCTTACACAGCTCCGACAGCCGTCACACGTACGTCTTGCGGCGGGCGGGGAGCATGGTCTCAGGCAACGAACGGAGACCGAAATGACCCTCGCACTGATCCTCAACCTCGTCTTTGACATCGCCGTGGTCGCGGGCATCGTGGGGCTACTGGCCTGGAGCATCGCGACCCAGCACCGTGACTCAGGCGTCGCCGCGCCCCGGTGGGCGTGGCGCCGGCGGCTCACCCGCCCCCGGCCGCGCACCCGGGTTACGCGAGCGCCGGTTTGGCCGGCGGCCGGTCGGCCGACGCGCTGACCTCCGCGCCGGCGCGCTCACCCTCGCGCCGGCGCGCTCACCCTCGCGCCGGCGCGCTCACCCTCGCGCCGGCGCAGCGGTCCCTGTGTCAGCCAGGGTGTGCTGGATCTGGCCCCAATAGCGGGCCTTTTTCAGCACACCCCGGCCAAGGGGGACTCATCCTCGCCGAGCCCCGCCGGCGCTCAACCTCGACTCAGCCGCCGGCGCAGATCTCGCCCAGTGTCCGCGCGTCAATCTGGCCGGCGTACATCCGCCCGCCGGCGAACAGCGTCGGGGTGGTCACCACCCCCGCGCGGACGCCGGACTTGAAGTCGCGTCCCACGCGCGCCTGAACGAGCTCGCTGCGGCGGTCCGAGTCGAAGCGATCGACGTCGAGGCCGAGCGTCCGCGCCCGTTGCCAGAGGTGCGGGTCCTCGAGCCGCCCCTGGTCTGCGAACAGCAGGTCGTGCATCTCCCAGAAGCGGCCCTGTAGGCCGGCCGCCTCGGCGGCGCTGGCGGCCGCCCACGCACGGGGGTGGCTCGTACGGACCGGAAAGTGGCGAAAGACCCGGTGCAGGCGCCGGCCGGCGAGCCTGACGTCGAGCGCGGCGCAGTACGGGCACTCGAAGTCCACGTACTCGATCACAAGCGGAGCATCGAGCGGACCTCCGTGGTGGTCGTCGGCCGACGGCTCGGGAACCGGAGCCGACCGAAACTCGGTCAAACGGACGGCGCGCCGGCCTCGAGGCCGTCGAAGATCAGGTTGGCCCCGGGCAGCTCGGTGGGCTCGTCGGCCTGGTAGCTCCAGGTGACCACCCCGTCGGGGCCGATGATCACGAGCGCGCGCTGGGCGAACCCGCCCGGGTGGTAGACGCCGAATGCCCGGCAGACCTCCCCTTTGGGCTCGAAATCGGACAGCTGCTCGATCGTGACCCCGAGCTTCTCCCGAAACGCGCTCTGCGAGTAGTGCGCATCGCACGAGACGCCGTACAGCGTGGCGCCGCGCGCCCCGAACTCGTCGAGCATCTCCTCGTAGAGACCCAGCTGATCGGTGCACACCGGGCTGAACGCGAACGGATAGAAGACCAGTACGGTGGTCTGGCCCTCGAGATCTGCGCGGGTGAACTCCTCGCCGTTCTCGCGGCGCAGCGTGAACTCCGGGGCCGGCTCCCCGGGCGCGATAGGGCTCACTTCCGCAAACCGAGCTCGCGCACCAGCGCGCGATAGCGCTCGAGGTCCGTGCGCTGGAGATAGTTGAGCAGCCGCCGGCGCCGGCCTACCAGCATCAGCAGGCCGCGACGGGAATGATGGTCCTTGCTGTGGGTGCGCAGGTGCTGGGTCAGATCGTTGATGCGCTGCGTGAGCAGCGCGACCTGGACCTCGGTCCTGCCGGTGTCGGACGGGCCCTCGCCGAACTTGGCGACGAGCTCCTGGGTGCGTTCCTGGGTTAGCGTCATGCGGCCGCTCAGGCTAGCAGCCCCGGCTCCACGCGCCGGCCCGCAAGCTCACTCGCACAGCTCGCGTGCGCGCTCGACGTCGCCCCGCATCTGGTCGACCAACGCCTCGACCGAGTCGAACCGGCGCTCGCCGCGCAGCCGCGACAGGAACTCGATCCGCAGCGTCTGCCCGTACAGATCCACGTCGCGGTCGAGCAGGTAGGCCTCCACGAGGACCGCCCGTCCGGTTCCGAACGTGGGACGCACTCCGATGCTGACCGCGGCGCATCCGCCGTCCGCGCGTGCGACGTAGACGCCGTGACCGGGATACACGAGCGACTCGTCGGGGACGATGTTGGCGGTGGGGAAGCCGATCGCGCGACCGCGCTTGTCCCCGGCCACCACCTCGCCTCGCAGCTGAAACGGCGCCCCGAGAAAGCGCTTCGCCAGCTCCACCTCGCCGGCGAGCACGAGCCCCCGGATGTGGCTCGAGGACACGATCTCGCCGTCGACCTCGACCATCGGGACAATCCGGGTCTCGAACCGCCCATCCGCCCGCAGCAGCTCGGGGTCGCCGGCAGCGCGATGGCCGAAGCGAAAGTTCTCGCCCACCGACACGTGCCTGGCGGACAGCCGCTCCACCAGGATGTGATCGATGAATTCCTGGGGGCTCTGGTGGGCAAAGCCGTCGTCGAACGGGATCACCACGAGCTCCTCGACGCCGAGCTCCGCGATCAGCTCGGCCTTGACCTCGAGGGGCGTGAGCCGCCTAGGCGCCGCCTCGGGCCGGACCACGCGCAGCGGGTGGGGCTCGAACGTGAGCACGGTGTCGCTACCCCGGATCACCTCGCGGTGGCCGAGGTGCACCCCGTCGAACTCCCCGACCGCAAGCCGGCGCGGGCGTGGACGGGCATCCGATAGCGGCGTGACCTGCATCGGCGCGGAAGGCTAACCGGCTCCGCTCAGCCCCGGAGGACGACCACCGGCTTGAGCAGATCCCCGGGCGCCGGCTCCGCCAACCCGATGAGACCGTCGGGCCCGGTCAGGCGGACCACGCGGGCCGCCGCGGAACCCTCCCCGGTCGCGGCCACCGACACCCCATGTCCCGCCCGCCGCGCCTGCTCGGCGTCCAGGCGCACCTCGGGCATGAAGCGCAGCGCCCGATCGAGGCCGATGAACAGCTCGGGCTCGGCATCCGCGACGTCAAACGGGCCGATCCGGGTCCGGCGGAGCTCCTCGCAGTACGCATCCCCGAGGTCGGCGATCAGGCTCCGAACGTACGTGCCCGACGAGCACTCGACCTCGAACCCCCGCCGCGAACCCTCCCGCCACGTCTCCGAAAACCGGTACACCTCGACCTGGCGCTCGGCGGGGTGGACGTCCGCGCCGGCGCGAGCGAGCGCGTACGCTCGCCGGCCGCCGACCTTGACCGCGGAGAACGCCGGCGGCCGGTGGCGAAGGACGCCCGTCGGAAGCTCCAGATCCCCCGCCGGCACGACGCCCGTCTCCACGATCTCGCCCTCAGGATCGCCGGTGCTCGAAACCGCTCCGAACCGCGCCACCACCCGATAAGTCTTCGGGAGCTCCATTAGGAACCGCTGAACGCGCGTGGCGCGGCCGATCAGCACCAGCAGCAGCCCGCTCGCGAACGGGTCCAGCGTGCCGGCGTGACCGACCTTGACCCCGCGATCGAGCGTCCGGCGCACCGACCGGACGACATCGAAGGAGGTTATGCCCGCGGGTTTGTCGTACAGAACGACGCCGTCGCGGGTCACGCCATCTCGAGCTGCCGGGCCACTTGCTCGCGCAGGAACGCCACCAGCTCGTCCCACGCCATCGAGGTCGTGAACCCGGCCGCCCCCCGGTGCCCGCCTCCGCCCTGCGCGCGGGCGATCGCGGAGACATCGACGCGGTCGTCGCTCGCCCGCAGCGAGACCTTGCGCAGGCGCATCCCGTCTCCGTCCTCGCCGATCCGGTCACGAACCAGCGCCGCGACCGCCGTCCCCTTGACCGCCCTCAAATGGTCGATCACGCCTTCGGAATAGCTCTCGAGCGCCTCCGACTCGAGGAAGTCGTTTGCCTCCAGCGCGGTTACCGTCAGCCGTCCGCCGTCGTAGCGCTCGATCTTCGACAGACCGCGGGCGAGCAGCGCCAGCTTGCCGTACGGGACCCCCTCGTAGACTCGCCGGTAGACCTCGGGCACGCTGACCCCGACCGCGATCAGGTCGGCCGCCATCAGGTGGGCCCGGGCGGTCGTGTTCTCGTACATGAACCGGCCCGTGTCGGTGATCAGGCCGACGTACAGCGCCTCGGCAATCGTCGGCGTCGGCTCGACCTCGAGTCCGTGCATCAGATCCCAGACGATCTCGGCCGTGCACGACGCGTCGTCGACCACGAGGTTCACCGTGCCGAAGCGCGTGTTGTCGTGGTGGTGGTCGATGTTCAGGATGTGCATGCCGGGCCGCTGCAGCGCCTCGGCGGGGTTGCGTTCGAGGTTGCCGCAGTCCAGGAAGACGATCGTGCGCTCCGGGAGATCATCCGGCGGCGCGCTGACCAGCCCCGACAGCGACAGGAATCGATATTCGTGCGGCAAGGGCAGCTCCGCCGAGTCGATGAACGTCAGGCAGTCCTTGCCGAGCTTGGTGAGGATCTCCTGCATCGCGACCAGCGACCCGAGGGCGTCGCCATCAGGGTTCTCATGGGTCACCGCGATCAGCTTGTCCGAGGAGCGCAGCTCCGCGAGCACGTGGTCGCGGCTGGATCGGTCTCCGTTCTCAGGCATCGTCCGCGTGCCGCCCCGCATCTTCGATCAACCGTGAAATGCGCATCCCGCGATCAACGGACTCGTCGTACTCGAACTCGAGCATGGGCGTGTGCTTGAACCTCAGCTCCGCCGCCAGCTGGGCTTGGAGGAAGCCGTGCGCCGAGCGCAACCCGTCCAGGCTGTCGGAGCGCACCCGGTGGTCGCCGAACACGCTTACGAACACCCGGGCATGCCGTAAGTCAGGGCTGGTCTTGACGGCGGTCACAGTCACGAATCCCACGCGAGGATCTTTTAGATCCTTTGCGATCGCGTCGCTGAGCACCGCTCGGACGGCCTCATCGACGCGACGCATGCGGCCGGCGCCCATCCTACTCATCCCTGCCAAATCGTGGTACACGGTTTGGGACTCCCTCCGGCAAGTCACGCAGCTCGTCGAGCGAGAGCACGACCCGCTCGACCTGTACCCCATCGGCGCACCGCGCCCGCAGCCAGCGCTCGACCGTGTCAGCGGCCGCGGTCAGGCGGGGGAGCGACCCTCCGGTGAGAGCCGCGGTGAGCGTCGCGCGCTGCCAGAGGTCCTGATAGTCGGTCTCGGCCACGGCCACGCCCATACGCCCGTGGAGCTGGGCCTTTATCGAGGACAGCTCCTTGCGCTTGGCCTTGAGGCTGCCCACGTCCGGAAAGTGCAGGTCGATCACGAGCACAGCCACGTAGCCTCCGGCGGACACGTGCCGCCCTCGAACTTCAGGCGAGCTCGCGCTCGACCTGGCGCGTGGCGTAGGTCTCGAGCACGTCGCCTTCCTTGATGTCCGCGAAGTCCCTGAGCACGATGCCGCAATCAAAGCCTGCGGCCACCTCGCGTACGTCCTCGTTGAACCGGCGCAGGCTCGCGATCTCGCCTTCGTAGACCACGGTCCCATCGCGAACCAGCCGCACCTTCGCACCCCGCGTGATCCTGCCGTCGAGCACGTGCGATCCGGCGATCGTGCCGACGCGGGAGGCCCGGAAGAGCTGACGAACCTCGGCCGTGCCGAGGGCCTCCTCGACCTCCTCGGGAGCGAGCATTCCCTGCATCGCCGAGCGGAGCTCCTCGATCACCCGATAGATGACCGAGTAATGGCGGATCTCCACCCCTTCGCGCTCGGCCACCGCGCGCGCATCGCCGACGGGCCGCACGTTGAACGCCAGAATCACGGCGTCCGACGCGGAGGCCAGCATCACGTCGGATTCGGTGACGGCGCCGACGGCGCGGCGGATGACGTTGACCGAGACCTCGTCCTGGGGCAACTTCGCGATCTCGTCCTCGATGGCTTCGAGCGACCCCGCCACATCGGCCTTGAGCACCAGGTTCAGCTCTTCGCGGCCGCTCTCGAAGATCTGCTCGAGCGAAATCCTCTTGCCGGCCCGTCGGGCCAGCGACTCCGTCTTCAGCCGAGTGGCTCGCTCGCCCGCGAGCTGCCGCGCGCGGCGCTCGTTCTCGACCGCGCGAACGGGCTCCCCCGCCTCCGGGACGCCATCGAACCCGAGCACCTCGACGGGCTCGCCGGGCAGCGCCTGCTGGACCCGGTTGCCGAGGAAGTCGTTCATCGCCCGGACCCGGCCCCAGTGGGCGCCCGCGACGAGGGAGTCGCCCACCTCGAGCGTCCCGCGCTCGATCAGGATCGTCACGACCGGGCCGCGCCCAGGATCGAGCTTGGACTCGATCACCGTCCCGGATGCGGGAGCGTCCGGATTCGCGCGCAGCTCCTCAAGATCGGACATCAGCAGGATCGTGTCGAGCAGGTCGTCGAGGCCCTGCTGGGTCTTGGCCGAGACATCGACGAACTCGGTGTCCCCGCCCCACTGGACCGGTTGCAGGCCGAGTCCGGTCATCTCGGTTCGCACGCGCGTGGGGTCCGCGGCCTCCTTGTCGATCTTGTTGACCGCGACGAGCATCGGCACGCCGGCCTCTTTGGCGTGGTCGACGGCCTCCTGGGTCTGGGGCTTGACCCCGTCATCGGCGGCCACGACGATCACCGCGATGTCGGTCACCTTGGCTCCGCGGGCGCGCATCGCCGTGAACGCTTCGTGACCCGGCGTATCGAGGAACGTGATCACCTTGTCGCCGTGGTGGACCTGGTAGGCGCCGATGTGCTGGGTGATGCCCCCGGCCTCGCCGGCTGCCACCTCGGTCGTGCGGATCGCGTCCAGGAGGGAGGTCTTGCCGTGATCGACGTGACCCATGATCGTGACCACCGGCGGACGTTCCACGAGATCCTCATCGGCGTCCTCGTACACCGGCTGCGCGACCATCTCGTCCTCGGCGTGGACGATCTCGACGTCCTTGCCGAGCTCCGCGGCGAGCACCTGAATCGAATCGTCCGACAACGTCTGGGTGAGCGTCTTCATCTCGCCCAGCTGCATCAGCTTCTTCATGATGTCCGGGACCGGCACATCGAGGTACTCGGCGACGTCCTTGACGGTCGATCCCGAGTTGATCCGGATGGCCTCGGGTTCGACGACTGCGGTCTGGGCCGCCGGCCGGGCCTCCGCCTCCTCGTCGTAGATACCGCGGCGCCTGCGACCCCGGCGCTGACGGCGAGGCGGCTGGCTGGACTGCGTGGGAGCGCCGCCGCCGGAGGCGCGGCGGGAAGCCTGGGAATCGATCACCACTCGCCGGCGGCCGCCGGCGGTGCCGGGCGCGCGCTCGCCCTGCAGGGAGTCGCGGGTGGGACGCTTGTGCGGGGCCTCGGCGCCGCCAGCGGCGCGCGCGGTTGGTTCCGCGGGAGCGCCGTCGGCTCGCTCGCGCGGCGGGGACGGCGCGGGCTCCGGGGCGGGCGGCGTGGTAGCGGTTGCCTCCGGGGCGGAGGCGGGCTCCGGTGCGGCCGTCGCACCGTCGCCGTCGCCAAGCGCGCGGAGGGCGGCCGCCTCATCCACGGTGGACGACACCGCTTTGACGTTCACGCCGGCGGACTGGAGCCGCTGGAGGACTTCCTTGGCTGTAAGCCCCCGCTCCTTCGCGATCTCGTGGACTCGCTTCTTCATCTGCCCCCTCAGTCTAGGACGCAGCGCCCTCGGTGGCAGACCTCGATCCCGCCTCGCCCGGCGAGCCGGCGGCATGGGCGGCCTGAGAGTCACCTTGCACGCCGTCGATCCGGTCCGTGTCCTTACCTTCGAGCGCCTGGTGGGCCTCGATGCCGCAGTAGCGTGATCCCGGCAGCGCCGCGTTCGGGCAGCGCCGGCCGTTTGTGAGGATCGCCGCGCAGCGGCCCTGGGCCTCTTCCTGCTCGTAGCCGTGCTCGGCCTCTTCGGCCGCGAACTCGGTCTCGGAGCGGATGTCGATCCGCCACCCGGTCAATCGCGCCGCGAGGCGGGCATTCTGGCCCTCGCGCCCGATCGCGAGCGACAGTTGATCGTCGGGGACGATCACCGTGGCCTGCTTGCCCGCGTCGTCGACCAGGACCTCCCTCACGCGCGCCGGCGAGAGGGCCTTGGCGACGAACCGCGCCGGCTCGTCGTTGTAGGGGATGATGTCGATCTTCTCGCCGCGCAGCTCGGACACGACCATGCGTACGCGCGAGCCGCGAGGTCCCACGCAGGCGCCGACCGGATCGACGCCGTCGACGTGCGAGACCACTGCGATCTTCGAGCGGTAGCCCGGCTCGCGCGCCACCCCGGTGATCTCGACCAAGCCATCGGCGATCTCCGGGACCTCGAGCTCGAACAGCGACTTGATCAGCTCGGGGTCGCGACGGGAGACGATGATGCTCGGGCCCTTGGTCGAGTTCGAGACGTCCTTGATCACGGCTTTGATCCGCTGCGAATGGTCGTAGCGCTCGCCCTCGACCTGCTCGGACTTGGGCAGCAGCGCCTCGACGCGCTCGCGCAGCTGCACGAGCGTGTAGCGCGAGTCCGACTGCTGCACGATCCCGGTGATCAGCTCGCCGACCCGGTCGCGGTACTCCTCGAACATCATGTCCCGCTCGGCCTCGCGGATGCGCTGCAGGATCACCTGCTTGGCGGTCTGCGCGGCGATCCGCCCGAAATCGTGCGGGGTGACGTCCTCGATCTCGATCTGATCCTCGAACTCCTTGAGCTTCTCCAGGTCGATCTCGGGCTCAGGGGGTTCGCGCATCTCGCCGGTCTCGGGATCGACCGTGGGCTGCTGGTCGGTGGTGGCCTCTACCAGCAGCTGCTCCTCGAGCTCCTCGGGAATCTTCAGCTCCCACACCTTGAAGTCGCCGCTTTCGCGGTCCATTTCGACCCGGGCGTAGCGGGCGGCGTCGGGGGTCTTCTTGTACGCGGACAGCAGGGCGTCCTCGAGCGCCTCCATCAACTTCTCGCTGGAGATGTTCTTCTCGGCGGCGAGGCCTCGTACTGCCTCGAGGATCTCTCTCGACATGGCTTCAGTCTCCAGGAATGAGGTTGGAGCGGGCGATTTGCTCGTAGGGGATCGTGACCACGCCCTCGTCGGCGGCGATCGTGACCTCGTGGTCGGAGGCCCCGACCAGCTCGCCGGTGACGCTCTTGTGCCCCTCCCTCGACTCCCGCAGTCGAAGGCGCGCCTGGCGGCCGAGGAACCGGCTGTAGTGCTGGGGCTTGGTGAGCGGGCGATCCTGGCCGGGGGAGGACACCTCGAGCGAGTAGCGATCCCGGTAGTCGCCCAGGCGTCCGGAGACGCGCTCGCACAGCGCGAGGGTCACCCCGTCGGGGTGATCGACGAACACGCGCAGCGTGGAGCCGGCCACCTCGGCGAGCAGCAGCTCGACGTCGGGCTCGGCGTCTGCCAGCCGTTCCTCGATCTCGTTATGGAGCGAACTCACGATCTCCTCCGTCATAAAACTCATAAAAAAAGCGGGCAAACGCCCACTTCCTGTACTCCACCGGGAAGCGCCCGGCGCGAAAGCTGTATGAGTCAGGTTAGCACCAGGTTTCGAGCCGCGCGACCAGCATCATCATTAATGGGTTCGTGCATGCACGAACCCACCGCGGCCGCATGCGGCCGCGGGGCGGGGGCGCATGCGCCCCCGCCTACAAGGCCACTAGGCTTCGGCGGCCCGGGCGCGCGCGCGGTCCCGGTAGAAGCTGTAGTCGCGCCGGCCCGGCTGCAGGCACGCCGCCAGCGCCAGGGGCTTGCGGGCCTCGGCGTGGCGGCCGAGCATCTGCAGCGAGCGGCCGAGGCAGAACAGGGCATAGTCGTTAGTCGGGGCGCGGTCGATCACCGCCTCGAATTCGGTTGCCGCCTGCTCGTAGCGAGCGGCGTGAAACAGCGCCCGGCCCAGGGCCTCGCGGATCGAGGTTTTGTCGGGGGCCAGATCACGGGCGCGCGAGAGGGGAATCGTCGCCTGATGGTTGTGTCCGGCTTCGAGCAGCTCCGTCCCGCGTCGGAACAGGTCGTACACGTCGTCCATCACTCGGAGTTTATGCCCCGCATCAGCCGCCTCAATCGGCATGGTGGCGGAAGCGCTCAGGAAGCAGCCATTGCGGCGGCAGCGCCCACAGCGCTCGGAGCCTCCCGCCGATGCCCAGCCCGGCGCGCAACTGGGCGCGTAGCGCCCGCCGCTGGCGCCGAGTGGGGGTCTCACCGCCTCCGGCGAACCTGATCGCCCGGATCGCGCGTACGTAGGCGGCGGCGTCGGCCGACGTGCGGAAGCGGTGCTCGAGCTCCACCAGGGTCACCCCAGAGGAGATCGGGCGGCCGCTCCGGGCCAATGCCCGCTCAAGCTCCGCCAGCAGCTGCTCGCCGCTCGGCTCGGCGACGCCACGAGTGGCGATCAGGACCATCACGAGGGCGACGGCCAGCACCACGAGCACCCCGATCAGGACCACGCTGGGGCCTCCACCGGAAGGCTTGCTGGAAGCCGCGGTGGGAGTCGAGGTTCCGATCGCCCTTCTGGGCGCTTGCGGCGTCGATGCCCCCTTGCCGACCCCGGCGGTCGTGGTGATCGGAGCCAGTCGTCCGCCGCGCGCCGGGGCGGCCCCGGGCGTCGGGTCGAAGCGGACCCAGCCGTAGTGCGGGAACCACGCCTCGACCCAAGCATGCGCGTCGATGTCGGTGACCACCCACTGCCGCGACGCCGAGCTGTAGGTCCCACTCGCGAACCCGGCCGCCACCCTCGCCGGAACCCCGCCGAACCGAAGCAGCAGCGCCATCGCACCCGCGAACTGCTGGCAGTAGCCGACATGGCTGGTCAAGAGGAAGCTCTCGAGCGGATAGGTGCTCGGCGGCGGATTCTCGTTGTACGTGAAGTTGTTCGCGCCCGAGAGGTAATGCAGGACACGAAGCACGTACGCGTATGGCGTGCGGGCCCCGCGTGCGAGCTGCCGGGCCAGCGCATACACGCCGGCGTAGGGCGACTCGGCGATCGCGCCGGGGCCGTCGACCGAGGTCACGTCGCTCAGGTTCTGGGGCGGAGCTCGCGAACCGTACGGCGGGAACGACACGCTCTGCGGCGGCAGCCGCGAGGAGGCGGGCTGGGGCAGCGCGAGCGTCAGGTAACCCTGTAGCGCCGCTTGTGGGAAGGCCGCGCCGCCCGCGGCTCCATCGTAGGCGGTGGCCAGTTGAGGTGCTTTCGGATCCGGCGTGTAGACGCGAACGGAGTAGCTCGCGCCCGGACCGAGCTGGTTGGTCGACAACCACGTCCCGGCGCCGACGCCAGAGAGGGCCGGCCCCGGGAGGTGGGTTGGCTGGTACGCATAGCCGGCGGCGATCACATCGGTGGTCGTCATCGCCTTGATCGTCACCTGGATCGTCTGCGTCCAGCGGGCCAGCGCGGCCGGATCCGCGGGCGGGAGCGAGCTCTGTTCGACGTTGTCGGAGACCCATCCGAAGCCGTCGAACGCGTCGAGGTCCTCGGCCTTCCAATAGTCCTCGTGCGCAGCCTTCACGTCGAGGACCTCGTGCCCGGTTCGCGGCCAGTTCAGCGGCCCGTAGCGCTGGGTCCAGTCAAACGAGTCGACGCGGGTCGGCGAGAAGCTGTTGGCGAGGGCGTGGGGGTCGACCCAGGGCTGGTGCTGGTCGAGCCTGGGCGCCAGGATCATCCCGGCGGCGCCGACGATCGCCCCAAGTGTCAGCACCGCCGCGAGGTCGTCGCGCCGGACGCGCTCTCCCCACATCAGCATCGCCAGGAGCGCGAACAGGATCACTCCCTGCAGGTAGGGAAGCTGCGGCCGCACGAGCGTCGCAGGAATGACCGCGAGCGCGATCAGCGGCAGCGCCGCGCCGGCGCGGCGCAGATCGCCAAGACCGCCCGAGACGAACGCGAGCATGAACCCGGCATCGAGCAGCAGCAGGCCCGCGCCCAGAAGCACCACCACCCGCACCCACTCGTTGATCCCGGAGTACGGGACGTTGACCCCCGGCAGCGCGGACACGCCGCCCTCGATCCAGCTCGCGGTCACCGCGATCCGCAGGTGCACCACCCAGGCCACCGGCACCCCGCTCAGCGCGAACATCGCGAGCACGGACAGGACCGCGGCGAGGGCCACCACCCCGCGGCCGACCACCGGACGTACGGCGCCCGCCGCCGCGAGCGCCAGGCACAGCCCCAGAAGCCCCAGCAGCCGCCACATGGGCGCTGGGCTCAGCATGGTCGCCCAGCGGAGGATTCCGTAGAGACCAAGCGCTGCGACGGCCGCCAGGCGCACGAGCGGGCGCTGGGTCGGCGCGGACTGCGCCCGGGCGCGCTCCCCGTGCCGCCCCGCGGGCGGCAGGACCGCGATCTGGGCGCCGGTGCTCACCCGCCCACTCCTATCGCGGCCTCCGGCCTGCGCCGCTCGCGCATGGGGACGCGCTGCCTACCCCCGAGCACGAACCCCCGGCAACCCATCACCTCGAAGCTCGTGGGCTGGGACATTCCGGTTGCAAGGGGCCGCGGCAGCACCAGCACTCCTGCCATCTGTGCGCCACGCACACCTGCGGGCGGAAGGCGATCGAGCGGCTGAGCGGCCACGTAGAAGAGGCGGCCGAGCCTGGACCCGGGCGCGAGCCTCGGGACTTGCCCTTCTTCGGCCGCCTCAACCAGAGCCAGGCGAGCGTGCACGCCGGGCCACGCGCTCAGGTCGCGCTCGACCTCGACCGCGCGACGCTCTCCGGGAAGGAGCAGGCCGCAGCCGCCGCGCTGGGCGAGCTCGAGCACGAGCGAGGCAGCGGCCCGGACCGCCGCGTCCAGGTGTTCGGGCTCTCCCGCGCAGCGGGCATCGAGCACGACCAGGGGGAAGCTGTCTCGATCGGCCCGCATCCGCCGCTCCAGCAGACCGGCGCCTCGCGCGAGCGCCGGCCAGTGAATCCGCGACGCCGGCGTGCCCGGCCGGTACGGCCGCAGCCCATCGAGCTCGGAGGCGGCCACGGGTTCCGCCGCCATCTGGCCGCCGTTGGGATCGATGCGCCCGAGGTCCTGGCCGACCCAGCGGACTCGCTCGGTGCGGGGAAGCACGAGCAGCTGCTCGGGAGCGCCGGCGCTCCGGCGCTCCGAACGCGCGAGCTCGAGCGCGTCCCGGACGACCAGCGTGGGCTGTTCGACCATGACATGCCCCCGGCGCGAGAAGCGCGCCACCACGCGGATGTTGGCAGTTCGCCCACCGCTGATCAGCGACAGCCAGTTGTGGAGCGGTACGGGCGCGCCGGCCAGAGGATCGAGCAGCTCGGCGCCCGGAAGCCCCCACGGGCCTCGGCTGACCTCGATCGAAGCCTCGAGCGGCTCCTCCTCGACCACCCGGTCGGCGAGGAGCGTGCGGTGGATGGTGGCGCCGCCGGCGGCCAGCGAGATCCAGGCCGGGGCCGCGAGGCCGAGGAGAGTGAACGCGATCCCCGGGACGAACAGCGGGGCAGCGTCGAACAGGAAGGCGACGAGCGTCAGCGCGATCCCTCCGAGCGCCGCCGCCGCCGCCCTCCTCATGGCCGGGGCCGCCTTCTCACAAGGCCCTCACCGACGAGATCGCGTCGGCCACCACGTCCCTGGCCGCCCCCCGGGGGGACTCCGGGGCCAGCACCAGCCGGTGCGCAAGCACGGCCTCCGCGAGCGACTGGACGTCGTCGGGCAGGGCATGGTCGCGGCCTTGGAGCATCGCCTTGGCCTTGGCCGCCCGCAGCAGCATCAGCCCCGCCCTGGGGCTCGCGCCGAGGTCGACGCGGGGGTCCTCGCGGGTCCGCCACAGCAGCCGCACGACGTAGTCGCGCAACGGCTGCGCGGCGCGGACCCGCGTGGCCGCGTCCTGTGCGGCGAGCACCTCCGCGGCGGTGGCGACCGGCCCGAGCGATAGCACCCGGTCGCCGGCCTCGTGGTCGGCGAGCATCCCCGCCTCGTCGCCCGGCGACGGGTAGCCGAGCGAGATCCGCACCATGAAGCGATCCACCTGGGCCTCGGGGAGTGGATAGGTCCCCTCGTACTCAATCGGGTTCTGGGTGGCCAGCACCAGGAACGGACGCGCGAGCTCGTGCGTCTGGACGTCGACCGTGACCCGTCGCTCCTGCATGCACTCGAGCAGGCCCGACTGCGTCTTTGGCGAAGCTCGGTTGATCTCATCGACGAGGACCACGTTCGCGAACACCGGCCCCGGGCGGAACTCGAAGCGCCCCTCGCGCTGGTCGTAGACGTTCGTTCCGACGACGTCCGCGGGCAGCAGGTCCGATGTGCATTGGATCCGCGCGAACTGGCAGTCGATCGACCGTGCCAGCGCCCGCGCCAACGCGGTCTTGCCGACACCCGGGTAATCCTCGATGAGCACGTGGCCTTCGGCCAGCAGTGCGACGATCAGATGCTCCAACGTGGGCCGGCGAACCTGCACCGCGCGGGATATGTTGTCCGCCAACCGCCGCGCGATCGCGGCGAACGCCTCAGACTCCTGCGGGGCTACGGGCGTGCGCTCGGGCTCCATCCCTTCCCTCACTCTCTGAACGCAGGCGCTCGACCTCGTCGAGCACTGCTGTTGCAACCCCCTCCTTGCCGACCTGCGGCACGAGCCGCTCACCACCATCGGCGGCCAGGATCGTCACCTCGTTGTCCGCGGCGTCGAACCCGATCTCCGGCCGCGAGATGTCGTTGACCACCACTGCGTCGAGTCGCTTTCGCTCGAGCTTGCGCCGTCCGTAGGCGACCGCGTCGCTGCCGTGCTCGGCGGCGAAGCCCACGAGCACCTGGCCGGGGCGGCGGCGTGCCGCCAGCGCGGTGAGGATGTCGTCCGTCGGCTCGAGCTCGAGGGTCGGGACGCCCTCGTCCTTCTTCAGCTTTTGCGGCGCCGCGCTGGCCGGACGGAAGTCGGCCACCGCGGCGGCCATGAGCAGGACGTCGCAGTGCTCGAACTCTCGCTCGCAGGCACGCCCTAGATCGGCGGCGGCGTGCGCCTCGACCACATGCACGCCGGGCGGCGGATCGAGCGACACGTTCGCCGCCACCACGGTCACCTCGGCACCGCGCCGAACGGCCTGCGCGGCGAGAGCGAAGCCCATCCGGCCCGAGGAGCGGTTGCCGATGAAGCGCACGCTGTCGATCGGCTCCCGGGTCCCCCCTGCGGTGACGAGCACGCGTAGGCCCTTCCAGGTGTCGGGCGTGAGCAGCGTCTCGCACGCTGCAAGCAGCACGCTCGGCTCGGCCAGCCGTCCGATTCCGTACTCACCGTGCGAGCCGAGCTCGCCCTCCGCGGGCGGGATGATCGCGACCCCGCGCGCGGCGAGCCTGTCGATGTTGGCCTGGGTCGCGGGGCTCAGGTACATCCGGTTGTTCATGGCCGGCGCCACCGCCACCGGGCAGGTTGCGGCCAGCGCGGCGGCCGTGAGGAGGTTGTCGGCCAAGCCGTGGGCGAGCTTGGCGATCGTGTTGGCGCTGGCTGGGGCGATCAGGTACACGTGGGCAGCCTCCACGAGCGCGAGGTGGCTGATCGGCGCGCGCTCGGGTTGGGGGTCGCCCGGGAACGACCCGCGCGCCGGGTCGGGATCGAACTCGCCGATGAGGACGGGCGCGCCGGTGATGGCCTCGAACGAGGCCCTGCCGATGAACCTCTCGCTGGTGGGCGTTTGAATAACCCTCACCGCGTGCCCGGCCTTGATGGCCAGGCGCGCTGTCTCGAGCGCCTTGTAGGCCGCGATCCCGCCGCTCACGCCGAGGAGCAACCGGGACACGGGACCGCCCCTTCCCCCTACCGGCCTACCGGTAGTGGTAGTTGATCTTGCCCTGAGCGACCTCCTCCAAGGCGATCGTCAGGTAATTCTTGGAGCGGGTGTCGACCATCGGCGGGGGGAACTCATCGAAGGTGCCCTCGCCGAGGTTGTGATAGTAGGAGTTGATCTGGCGCGCGCGCTTGGCGGCGACGATTACGCTGGCGTAATCGGAGTCGACGTGATCGAGCAGCTTGTCGATGCGTGGTGAAATCAAGGGGCAGTCCGTTTCGTCGCCGGAGACTCGGAGGTCAGTCCGTTTCGTCGATGGGATCACGAAGGTTAGCGGCCTCGGGCTCACCGCAAGCTGCGAGCGCTCCCGCCACGATCCCGACGAGCTCCTCGGTCGCCTCCTCGAGTCGGTCGTTGACCACGACGTGGGCGAACTCGGATTGCGCCCCGAGCTCCCGCCCGGCCGTGCGCAGACGCTCGTCGATGTGCTCGGAGGAGTCGGTCCCGCGGCCGACGAGCCGCGCTCGCAGGGCCTCCAGCGACGGCGGGGCAATGAACACGGCGACCGCGCTCGGAATCGACCGTCGGACCTGTCGTGCGCCCTGGACCTCGATCTCGAGCACCACCGGAACGCCCGCGCGCGTGCGCCGTTCCAGCTCGCGCCGGAGCGTTCCGTACCGGTTGCCGGAGTATGTGGCGTGCTCGACGAAGTCCCCGGCGGCCACGTGGCGCTCGAACTCCTGCGGGGTCATGAAGTGGTAGTCGGCCCCGTCGCGTTCGCCGGGGCGAGGCTTGCGCGTGGTCGCGGATACCGACAGCTCGAGCGCCGGCAGGCGCGCGAGCAGCCCGCGTATGAGACTGCCCTTCCCCACCCCGGACGGTCCGGTGACCACGAAGACCTGGGCCACTAGCGTGTCGCCCCGATCTCCGGATGGTGCACCAGGGTGTCGGGCCGTCGCCGCCGGTTCAGCGGCGACGCATGAGCGCGACGAGTTCGCCCCGCTGACGCTCGGAGAGCCCGCCGATCGTCTTGCTCGGCGAGATCCGGCAGTGCGAGAGGATCTTGTTGACCTTCACCCGCCCGTACTTAGGCACGGCCAAGAGCAGGTCGAACACCTTCGCGGTCTCCAGATACGCCGGGGGCTCGAGCAACAGCTCGTGAATCGGTTGGCGGCCGGCCTTCAGGTCACGCTTGAGCTGTGCCCGGCGGCTGCGAATGTCGTTTGCCCGCTGGAGCGCCTCCATCCGCTGGACGAGAGACCGTTCCGGCGCAGCAATAGTCTTGGTGGGCGAGTCACTGACCGGCGGCATGGGCGGCGACTATACATCCCATGCAGCCGGGCGATCAAGGCCAAAGTTCGCAATTCGACTCGACCTCAGGCTGAGGTCGAGCATTGTCGAGGATGGTTGCGGGAATAGGCAGAGTTTGCAGGAGGTTTTATGTGCGGTTAGCAACGATAGTTCCGAGTCCCTCCGCGACGCGCCCGCCGGCGGCCGGATCACGAAAGCTTTCGGTACCCACCGCCACCAGGTCTGCGCCGGCTCTGAGCAGATCGAGCGCGTCGCTCGCGCTTTGCACTCCGCCCATTCCCACGATCGGGATCTCGACGGCCCGAGCGACCGCGTAGACCTGCGCGAGCGCGATCGCGCGGACGGCTGGCCCGGACACTCCCCCCGTGGTCGCTCCGAGCCACGGCTGTCCGGTGCCGGGGTCGAGCGCCATCCCGCGCAGTGTGTTGATCAGTGACAGCGCACTCGCGCCGGCGCCTTCGGCCGCGCGGGCGACCGCGGCCACATCGCCGGCGTTGGGCGTCAGCTTGACGATCAGCGGCTTACTGGTCAGGGGTCTTATGCGCTCGAGGAGGGCGGCGACCTCGTTTGGATCGGCGCCCATCACCAGCCCGGTCTCCACGTTCGGGCACGAGACGTTGAGCTCCAGGGCAGCGACCTCGGGGCGTTCCGCGAATGCGTGCACCAGCTCTGCGACCTCGTCCCGGGTGAACCCCATGACGTTGACGAACAGCGGCACGGGCAGCTCGGCGAGCTCCGGCAGGTCCTCGGCGACAAACCCGTGCAGGCCCTTGTTCGGGAGGCCGATCGAGTTGATCAGCCCGCCGGCCACCTCCCACAGCCTCGGGGCGGGATTGCCCTGCCGTGGGGCGACGGTCACGGTCTTGGTCACGAACGCCGCGAACGGGAAGCTTTCCAGAAGGGCGTGGCCGAAGGCCCGGCGGGCCGCGATCGCGTCGAATGTGCCCGAGCCGTTGATGATCGGGTGCTCGAGGCCGATGCCACAGAACTCGACCATCAGCGGCTGGCCCGTGTCGCGCCGGCCGGCTGCTTCTCGAGCACCGATACCTCGGCCAGCCGGTTCGCGTCGAGCACCGGGCCCTCGAGGCACAGCCGCACGTACCCTTCGCGCGTCGGTACCACGCACCCGAAGCACGCTCCGAAGCCGCACGCCATCCCCGACTCGAGTGCGAGCTGCGCCGGGACGCCGCGCCGTTCGCACTCCCGGCGCACGGCCTCGAGCATCGCCGGCGGCCCGCACGCGTAGACCTCGACACCGGAGTCCCGCGCGAGCGCGGCTTCGAGCAGCTCGCTCACCAGCCCGTGGTGGCCGGCGCTGCCGTCGTCGGTGGCGATCCGCGCGCCGATGAGGAGCTCCGCCCCGGCCGCGTGAGCTCCGTCGCGGAAGCCGAGCAGCGGGACCGCGTTCGGGAACAGCTGGTCCTGGAGGATCGCGAGCGGGGCGATCCCCACTCCCCCGCCGACCAGTAGGGGGCGGCGCGTTTCTCGCGGGGGTGTGAAACCGACCCCGAGCGGCCCGGTGAGCAGCAACTCGTCGCCCTCGCGGAGCTCGGCGAGGCGCTTCGTTCCTGGACCCACGTCCTCGACCAGGAAGTCCAGCTCGCTGCTCCCCGCCGGGGCCCGTAAGACGCTGAACGCACGGGGTAGGAACGGCCGCTCGGCCTCACCCCCGCCCCAGCGCTCGGCCGCGCTCAGCATGTAGAACTGTCCCGCCCGGGGCCGCGGACCGCGGGCGTCCGCGCACCCAAGCACCACATAGGCGCCGTACTGCGCCCGCCAGGTGATGGCGGCCGCGCGCCTTCCGAACGGCGCCGGTGTGCGCTCGGCGGTGGGCCGCCGCCCGGACTGCGCCCGCACCCCCCGCACACCCACCGGCGCCGGCACGCCCTCTATCGTCACCGGAGCTGGGCCTGCCGGGTGTGGATCTCCTGGAGCGAGATGACCTCCGGCTCGCCCCGGCGCGCCGCGGAGATCGCACGCGCGGCCGCCATGCCCCCGGCCATCGTCGTCACGCAGGGAATCCCGCGGGCGATCGCGGCCGAGCGGATCTCGTACCCGTCGGCGCGAGCGCCCGTGCCGACCGGGGTGTTGATCACCAGGTCTACTTCATCTTGCTCGATCCAATCGACCACGTGGGGCGAGCCCTCGCCGATCTTGTTGATGGTCTCGGCGGGGATCCCCATCTTGCGGATCCCCTGCGCGGTGCCCCTCGTCGCGATGATCCGGAAGCCGAGATCGTGCAGCACGGTCGCGATGCCGGTCGCCGCCGCCTTGTCGCGGTCGGCGACCGTGATGAACGCGGTGCCGGTATGAGGCAGTTTTGCGCCGGCGGCGGCTTGGGCCTTGGCGAAGGCCGTCGGGAAGTCTCGGGCGATGCCCATCACTTCCCCGGTCGAGCGCATCTCGGGGCCGAGCAGCGCGTCGGCTCCGGCAAAGCGATCGAACGGGAGCACCACCTCCTTGACGCACACGTGCCCGTTCGCCGTGTCGCTCGGGAGGTCGAGATCGGCGATCCGCTCACCGAGCAGGATCCGGCAGGCGAGCTTGGCCAGCGGCTGGCCGATCGCCTTGGACACGAACGGCACCGTGCGGGATGCGCGCGGGTTGGCCTCGATCACGTACAGCGTTCCGTTGCCGTGGATCGCGAACTGCACGTTGAACAATCCGATCACCTGAAGGGCCCGGGCGAGCCCCTCCGTCTGGGCGCGGATCTGCGCCATGATCTCCTCGCCGAGCGTGTGCGGTGGGAGCACGCAGGCGGAGTCCCCGGAGTGGATGCCGGCCTCCTCGACGTGTTGCATGATCCCCGCGATCCACACCTCTTCCCCGTCGCACAACGCATCGACGTCGACCTCGATCGAATCCTCCAGGAAGCGGTCGAGGTAGATCGTGGACCCCGGCTCCGGGTGCACTCGCTCGAGATAGTCCCTCAGACCGTCGACGCCGTACACGATCTCCATCGCGCGTCCCCCGAGGACGTAGCTCGGCCGTACCAGCAGCGGGAAGCCGACGGTGGCGGCGCGCTCGAGCGCCTCGGTCTCCGACTTCGCGGTGGCGTACCGCGGTGCCATGTAGCCGAGGGTGTCGAGCAGAGCGCCGAAGCGGGCCCGGTCCTCGGCCAGGTCGATCGCCTCGATGTTCGTGCCCAGGATCGGCATGCCGGCAGCGTGCAGTCCGGCCGCGAGCTTGAGTGGGGTCTGGCCGCCGAACTGGACAACGACCCCTTGCGGTTGTTCGACGGCGCAGACGGCGAGCACGTCCTCGAGCGTCAGCGGCTCGAAGTACAGCCGGTCCGAGGTGTCGTAGTCGGTCGAGACCGTCTCCGGGTTGCAGTTGACCATCACCGCATCGCGGCCCGACTCGCGGACGGTCTGGGCGGCGTGCACGCAGCAGTAGTCGAACTCGATGCCCTGTCCGATCCGGTTCGGGCCCGAGCCGAGGATCACCACGCACGGGCGGTCACCGCGGGCCACCTCGTGGTCGGGGCCGGCGGGGCGCGGGCGCTCCCAGCCCGAGTAGTAGTAGGGCGTCTGGGCTGCGAACTCGGCCGCGCAGGTGTCGACTGACTTGAACGTCCGCTCGCCTTCGAATGGCGCCTCGGGGTCGGCGACCAGCTCCGAGAGCTCGCGCAGGAACCACGGGTCGATGCTGGTTCGCCGTCGGAGCTCCTCGACCGAAATCCCGCGCCGGAGGGCCTCGAGCAGATGGTCGAACCGATCGGCCCCGGGCTGCTCGAGGATGTCGAGCAGCCCTCCGTCGTCTTCAGGTGAGGGCATCCGGTGATCCAGCTCGCGCGACCGCAGGGCCTTGGCGAACGCCTGCTTGAAGGTTCGCCCGATCGCCATTGCCTCCCCCACCGACTTCATGTGCGTGGTTAGGCCCGGCTCGGCGCCGGGGAACTTTTCGAACGCGAACCTCGGCCACTTGACCACGCAGTAGTCGATCGCCGGCTCGAAGCTCGCCGGCGTCGCGCTGGTGATGTCGTTGGGGATCTCCTGGAGCGTGTAGCCGACCGCGAGCCGCGCCGCGATCTTGGCGATTGGGAAGCCCGTGGCCTTGCTCGCCAGCGCGCTCGAGCGCGAAACGCGCGGGTTCATCTCGATCACCACGATCTCGTCGGTGGCCGGATTGACCGCGAACTGAACGTTGGAGCCGCCGGTCTCGACGCCGACCGCGCGGATCGCCGCGATCGCCTGGTCTCTCAGCCTTTGGTACTGCTTGTCGGTGAGGGTCTGCTGAGGAGCGACGCAGACGCTGTCGCCGGTGTGCACGCCCATCGGGTCGAGGTTCTCGATCGAACATACGATCACCACGTTGTCGGCCCGGTCGCGCATGACCTCGAGCTCGAACTCCCCCCATCCCAGGACCGATTCCTCGAGGAGCACCTGTCCGATGGGGGAGGCACTGAGGCCCCGGGCGACCACTCGGTCGAGCTCGGCTTGAGTGCGTACCACGCCGCCCCCCGTCCCCCCGAGCGTGAACGCGGGGCGCACGATGAACGGCAGCCCGATTTGGTGGATGACGCCGCGCGCGTCGTCGACGCTGTGGGCGATCGCGCTGCGGGGAACTCGCAGGCCCGCCTCCGTCATCGTCGCGCGGAAGCGCTCGCGGTCCTCGGCGCGGTCGATCGCCTGGTAATCGGCGCCGATCAGCTCCACGTCGTGGCGCGCGAGCGTTCCGTCCTCGTGCAGCGCCTTGGCCAGGTTGAGCGCGGTCTGTCCGCCGAGCGTGCCGAGCAGCGCGTCGGGGCGCTCGCGCTCGATGACCTGCGCCACCGGACCGGGCAGCAGCGGCTCGATGTACGTGGTCGTCGCGACCTCGGGGTCGGTCATGATCGTCGCCGGGTTGGAATTGACGAGCACGACCTCGTAGCCCTCCTCCATCAGCACGCGGCAGGCCTGCGTACCCGAGTAGTCGAACTCGGCGGCCTGTCCGATCACGATCGGCCCCGAGCCGATCAGCAGGATCTTGTGGAGGTCGTCTCTACGCGGCACGGCTCAGAAACCGATCGAACAGGTAGAGGGAGTCGTTCGGCCCCGGACCGCCCTCGGGGTGGTACTGGACGGTGGCGCCGGGGACGTCCCTGAGCACGAGCCCCTCCACCGTGCGGTCGTAGAGGTTGATGTGTGTCAGCTCGGCGCGCCCAAACGCGGTCTCCCAGAGAACGGACTGGTCCTGCTCGATCGTCGGCGAACCGTCGGGCCCGAGCACGGCGAAGCCGTGGTTCTGGCTCGTGATCTCGATCCGTCCGGTCGTGAGGTCCTTGACCGGGTGGTTGGCGCCGTGGTGGCCAAACGGCAGCTTGTACGTTTCGAGGCCGATCGCGCGGCACAGCAGCTGGTGCCCGAGGCAGATCCCGTACACGGGGCGCCGGCCGATGAGCTCCCGAATGGTGTCGACGATGCAGTCGAGCGCGGCGGGGTCCCCAGGCCCGTTGGCCAGGAAGATCGCGTCCGGGTCCTGCGCGAGCAGCTCGGGCGCGCTGGCCGTGCAGGGGTGCAGCTCGACCGTCGCGCCGCGCTCACGCAGATTGCGGACGATCGAGCGCTTGACGCCGGTGTCGAGCATCGCGATCCGCAGCCCCTCGCGTCCGTCGTCCTCACCGAGGATGGTCGGCCGCGTGGGAGTCACCTCGCGCGCCAGGTCGCGGCCTTTCATGTCGGGCTCCGCGGCGATCAGCGATTGCGCTCGCGCTTCGCTCAGGCTCGCCGGGAACACTCCCCCCCGCATGGCTCCCAGGTCGCGAATGTGGCGAACGAGCGCCCGGGTGTCGACGCCGGTGATCGCGGGAACGCGGTGCTCGCGCAGCCAGCTCAGCCAGCCGCGCTCGGCCCGGGGGGCATCGTCGCGGTCGACCGCGGCGCGCATGATCGCCGCGCGGGCGTGGATGCGGTCGGATTCCATAGCCTCGGCCGAGACCCCGTAGTTACCGATTTGGGGATACGTGAAGGTGATCAGCTGACCGGCGTAGCTGGGGTCGGTCATCGCCTCCTGATAGCCCGACATCGAGGTCGTGAACACGATCTCCCCGACGCCGGCTTCCGCTTCGGCGCCGCACCCTAGGCCATCGAGACGGGTCCCGTCCTCGAGCAGGACATACGCGGTGGGATCGGTCACGCGAGCACCGTCGGATCGGTCACGCCAGGGCGCCAAACTCCGCGAGCATCCGCTCCCGGAACGCGACCGTGCCGGCGGCAACGGTCAGCAGCACGCGGCCGTGGAGCGTGCGCCCGTGAAAACAGCAGTTCTCCGACCGGCTCACGTACCCCTCGGCGCCGACCTCGAAGCTCGCCTCGAGGTCGATCAGGCACAAATTCGCCGGAGCTCCTACCGCGAGCCGTGGGGTCGGCAGGCCGTACAGCGCGGCGCCGGCGGTCATCCGCTCCACGATGATCTGGAGCTCGAGCTCGCCCGGCAGCACCAGCTCGGTGAACAGCGCCGCGAACGCCGACTCGAGTCCGGTGGTTCCCATGGGCGCCTCTTCGAACGGGACTTCTTTCTCGTGGCGGGCGTGCGGCGCGTGGTCGGTCGCGACGCAGTCGATCACCCCGCTGCGAAGACCTTGGATGAGCGCGCGGCGGTCGGCCTCGGTGCGAAGGGGAGGGTTCATCTTGAAGCGGCTGTCGAGCGTGCGCACGACGTCGTCGGTGAGCGTCAGGTGGTGCGGGCACGCCTCCGCGCTAATCCGGGCGCCGGCCTGCTTGGCATCCGCGACCGTGCGGACCGATTCCGCGCACGAGAGGTGCTGGAAGTGCACGCGGGCGGCCTCGTATTGCGCCAGCGCCGCATCGCGGGCGATCATCGTCGACTCCGATACGGACGGGATGCCGGCCAGACCGAGCCGCGTCGAGACCGCGCCCTCGTGCATGACTCCGTCGCGCGAGAGGGTGGGGTCCTCCTCGTGCAGAGCGATCACCCCGCCCGAAAGGCGCTGGTACTGGAGGGCCCTGCGCAGCGTCCCGGCCGCGACCACCGGCTTCCCGTCGTCCGTGAACCCGAGCGCGCCGGCGTCGGCCAGGTCCGCCATCTCGGTCAGCTCCTCGCCGTTCAGGCGCCGGGTGATCGAGGCCAGGAAGCCGACCGGGACGCGAGCCTCCCGCCGCGCCGTCGCGGTCAGCGATCCCAGGATCGCGGCGTCGTCGACCACCGGAGCGGTGTTCGGCATCGCGATCACCGCGCAGAACCCGCCGGTCGCCGCGGCCGCGGTGCCGGTTTCGATGGTCTCCTTGTACTCGTGCCCGGGGGTGCGGAGGTGGACGTGGGGATCCACGAAGGCGGGAAAGGCGTGCTTGCCGGTGGCGTCTATGGTCTCTCCGTCCTCGGGCCCCGGCAGCGAACCCGGGGAGCCCAGCTCGGCGATGTGCCCGTCTCGGATCAGGACGTCGTGGGCCTCGTTGAGATCCGCGCGGGGATCGAGGACGTGCGCACCGCGGATCAACAGGTCGGCCGACGGCCCCGGGCGGTGGAACAGGCGGTCCTGGTCCATGGTCACGCCACCGCCATCAGCATCGGCGAGCCGACGAGCAGCTCGTAAAGGACCGCCATCCGCACCGCCACGCCGGCCTTAACCTGCTCGCCGATCAGCGCCTGCGGAGAGTCGATCGCGTCCCCCGACAGCTCGACCCCCCGGTTGACCGGGCCGGGGTGCATGAGCAACTGGCCTGGGTTCAGGCGCGCGCTGGTGATCTGGTAGCGCGCCGCGTACTCGCGCAGAGAGGGCACGAACGAGTCGCGCATGCGTTCATGCTGCATGCGCAGGACGTAGACCACGTCGGCCTCGTGGAGGTCTTTCAGCGTCGCTTCGGCATCGCACCCCAGCGCCTCGATGTCCCGTGGTATGAGCGTCGGCGGCCCGCAGACCGTGACCCTCGCGCCCATCCGCCTGAAGGCGAGAATGTCCGAGCGCGCCACGCGGGAGTGCATGACGTCGCCGACGATCCAGATCCGCGCCCCGTCGAGCGAGCCGATCCTGCGGCGCAGCGTGAACACGTCGAGCAGCGCCTGGGTGGGGTGCTCGTGCTTCCCGTCGCCGGCGTTGATCACCGACGCGATCGTCCAGCCCGCGACGAGCTGGGCCGCGCCCGCGTGCGGCGAGCGGATCACGATCGCCGCCGGGTCGTAGGCCGAGAGCGTCTGCACGGTGTCCTTGAGCGACTCGCCCTTGTCGACGCTCGAGCCCGCCGACCGGACCGAGACCACGTCGGCGGAGAGCCGCTTGGCCGCGAGCTCGAAGCTCGAGCTGGTGCGGGTGGAGGCCTCGTAGAAGAGGTTCACGACCGTGCGCCCGCGCAGCGCCGGCACCTTTTTGATCTCGCGGCCCGAAACCTCCTCAAACGATTCGGCGCGGTCGAGCACGCGCTCGATCCCGGCGCGGTCGAGGTCGTCGATCGAGATCAGGTGGCGGCTCACGCCGCTGCCCTCCTCGGCCCTGGCGCCGGGCCGATCGTTACCTCGTCGTGACCATCGACCTCGTGCACGCGCACGTTCACGCGCTGCTCCTGGGAGGTCGGGAGGTTCTTGCCGATGTAGTCGGGCCGGATCGGAAGCTCCCGGTGGCCCCGATCGACGAGCACCGCGAGCTGCACGCGCGCCGGCCGCCCATAATCGAAGATCACGTCGATCGCCGCCCTGACGGTCCGCCCGGTGTAGAGCACGTCGTCGACGATCACGATCGTGCGCCCGTCGACCGGGAAGTCGAGCTGCGTGGCGTGGACGACCGGCGCCGCCTGTCTGATCGCAAGGTCGTCCCGATAGAAGGAGATGTCCACATAGCCGAGCGGAACCTCCGAGTCGAGGAGCTCGCTGGTCAGGGTGTGGAGGCGCTGAGCGAGCACTGCCCCCCGACGGTGGATGCCCACGAGCGCGACCCACCCGTCCGGGTTCTTCTCGACGATCTCATGGGCGACCCGCACGAGCGTGCGGCGCATGTCATCGTGGTCGAGTACGACCGTGCGGCTTTCCAACGTGCTCCTTCCTGGCCTCACGGGACCGGGTTAAAGGGGCCGACGTGGTTGAGGGTATCAGCGCCGGCGGCGGCTGCGCGCCTGCGCCGGCGGCGGCTCCGCGCCCGGGCCGGCCGCGGCTCCGCGCCCGCGCGGGACGTTGCGTCGCTAACGCAAAGAGGGCTGTCGTCTAAGACGCAACATCGAGTGTTGGGTAGGTCTCACGGCCGGCGCAGGCGATACAGGACGTGCGGCAGGCCGGCGCGCTCTATGTCGCGGTCGTACGCGAAGCCGGCCTTCTCCATCACCCTCCTCGAGGCGATGTTGTCGGGGAGGGTGAACGCGACGATCTCCTCGAGGCCGAGATCGTCGAAGGCGACCCGGGCGGCAGCGAGCGCGAGCTCCGTGGCGAGCCCCTCCCGCCAGCGCTCCGGCGCGATCGCCCATGCCACCTCCACCGCCTCCTCGCCCTCGACCGTGGTGTGCTGAAGCCCGCCCCGGCCGACCATCTTCCCGGTCGCCCGGTCGCGAAGCATCCACAGGCCAAACCCATACCTCGCCCAGTGCTCGACCTTCTCCTCGAGGCTGGCGAGCAGCATCGAATCGGTGAGCCGCGTTGACGCCGGGAACAGGGTGCGGGCCACGCGCGGGTCCAGCAGCAGCACCGCGAGCTCGTCCGCGTGCTCGCGTCGCATGCGCTCGCAAACCAGCCGCTCCGTCTCGACCCTGTCGAGCACTCCGGTGCTCACGAAGTGGAGTCCCTCAGCGGTTCCGAAGCGGCCGCGCCGTCCTCGACCTCGAGCCCACTGCCCTCGCCCCAGCGGACCAGCTGCGGCTCCCCGCGCTCTGGGAACGGGATCTCGATCGTGTCGAAGTCGCGCGGGAGCACGGTGCGCCTGAAGATGGCACGTGCTTCGTCTCGCAGCAAGGCGGCCGGGTGGCGCGTCGAGAAATGGGTCAGCGCGAGCATCGTGACCTCCGCTTCGTGCGCGAGCGCGGCCGCCTGGGCAGCCGTCGAGTGAAACGTCTCCGCGGCCCGGTCGCGCTCGTCCTGCGCGAATGTCGCCTCGTGGATCAGCAGGTCGGAGCGGTGCGCGGCGATCCGCACCGTCTCGCACGGGGCGGTGTCGCCGGAGATCATCACCTTCCGGCCGGCCCGGGGTGCACCCATCACCTGCTCAGGCCGCACCCCGCGGACCGTCTCGCCGCGCTGCACGCGGCCGAATTCGGGCCCATGCGTGAGGCCAAGGCGGACTGCCTCGTGCGGGTCGAACTGTCCCGGCCGCTCGTCTTCGTAGATGACGTAGCCGAACGCCGGTCCGCGATGGTTGACCGGGACGGGAGCGATCCGGTAGCCGTCGCGTTCGAGCACGTCGCCGGGCTCGAGCTCGACCATCTCCAGCTCGAAGCGCACCCGTCCCGCGGCGCGTAGAGCTGTGGTGAGCAGCTCGTGCAGACCCGGCGGGGCGTAGATGGCCAGCGGCCGTTCGCGCGCACGTAGGTCGAAGGTCTTCAACAGCCCGGGGAGTCCGAGCCAGTGGTCGGCGTGGAAGTGCGTCAGGAACACCTCGGTCAGCTCGGTCAGCCCGACGGAGCTGACGAGCTGTCGCTGCGTGCCCTCCCCGCAGTCGAACAGGATCCGGTCGCCGCCCCGGCGCATCAGCACGGCGGGCAGGCCGCGCCGGGCGGTGGGGATCGAGCCGGCGGTGCCGACGAAGAACAGCGAGAGGTCCATCGGCGCGTCAGTGTGTCAGCCGAGCACGACCAGCTCGAAGCTCGCCGTGCCGTTCTCCACCTGCGCGATACCCATGGTGTGCCGCGGCGCCCGGCGCCGCTCGGTCGGGCTGCCGGGGTTGAAGATTTGAAAGCCGTCGCGGGCTCGCTCATGCAGCGGGAGATGAGAGTGCCCGAATACCACCGCGTCGGCGGCCGGGAAGCGGGCGCGAAGCCGCTCCAGCCGGCCGCGCGTCGGCCCGGCGTCGTGGACGATGCCGAGCTGCGCGCCGCCGGCCCGTACCACGGTCGTGGCCGGCAGCATGGCCCCGAGCTCGGCGTCGTCGACGTTCCCGTGCACGGCCGCCACCGGTCCGTAGCCCTCCAGCTCGCGCAAGACCGATCGGCGCATCAGGTCACCCGCATGGATGATCAGATCGGCACTCACCAGGCGCTCGACGCAGCTAGCTGGTAGCCGCCGCCGGCCTCGCGGTAGGTGCGTATCTGAGATGATCGCGATCTCCACGGTAAGCTCCATTGAACCGTTCCGGGATGTAGCCGGAACGCTACGCGCCCGTAGCTCAGGGGATAGAGCGTTCGCCTCCGGAGCGAAAGGCCGCAGGTTCAAATCCTGCCGGGCGCGCTCCAGCGCAGCGGCAAATCGGCCTCGGGAGCTCCGGAAACCCGAGCCCGATCGGCGGCCCAGGAAGTCTGGTGGTGCGCGCCTCGGCCGCGCCACCAGACCCGCCACCACCGCGGCGCGGCTAGCATCCTCGACGACCCGATGCTCGACAGGCGCACGAAAATCATTGCCACGCTGGGGCCCGCCACTGATCCGCCGGGGGTGCTCGACGCCCTGGTCGCGGCGGGCATGGACTGCGCGCGGCTGAATTGCTCACACGGTACTCCTGAGGAGCTGCGTCGCCGTGTCGAGGAGGTTCGAGCGGCCGCCGGACGCGCCGGGCGATCGATTGCAGTGCTCGTCGACCTACAGGGGCCAAAGCTGCGACTGTCGGCCGCCACGATACCGCGCGCCGTGCGTGCCGGTGAGATCGTCACCTTCGCGAGCACGGACAACGCAGTCGGTGACAGCCGCGTGCTCGTCGACTTCCCCGATTTCCCGCGGCTTGTGACGGAGCGTTCGGAGATCGTGATCGGCGACGGCGTCCCGCGCCTGGTGGTCGAATCCTCGGGTCCGGGCGAGGTGGTTGCCAGGGCGCTCTCGTCAGGTGAACTTGCGCCGCGCAAGGGGATCAACGTCACATACGCACGACCCGAGCTGCCAGCGATCACCGAGAAGGACCAGAGGGACCTTGCGCTCGCGGCGGACGTCGGGGCCGATCACGTGGCGCTGTCGTTCGTCCGGTCGGGGAGCGACATCGAGCAACTCCGAACGCGGTTGGACGAACATGGCTCGGCCGGGCGGACGATCGCGAAGATCGAGAAGATCGAGGCCTACGAGCACCTCGATGAGATCATCGCCGCCGCCGACGGCGTGATGGTTGCTCGCGGTGATTACGGCGTCGAAGCTGGGGTCGCGCGCGTGCCGCTGATGCAGAAGGACACGATCTACCGCACCACCCAGGCGGGGAAGCTGGTCATCACGGCGACCCAGATGCTCGAGTCGATGATCCACGCGCCAGAGCCCACCCGCGCGGAGGCGACTGACGTGGCCAACGCGGTAATCGACGGCACCTCGGCCGTGATGCTCTCCGCGGAGACGAGCGTGGGCGAATACCCCATTGAGGCCGTGCGGGCGATGTCGCAGCTTGCCGAGGCCGCTGAGGAGGCGCGCGACATTCACGGGCGGGCCCGGGAGATACGGGACACTCCCGCGGCGGCGGTGATGCACGCTGCCGTTGAACTGGCGGATGAGCTGAACGCGGCTGCGCTGCTCGTGCCGACCTCGCGCGGAGGCTCGCCCCGCGCCTGCGCGAAGTACCGCCCCCGGCGTCCGATCATCGCGCTTCCCGACAGCCAGATGGTCGCGAATCAACTCGCGCTCGAGTGGGGTGTCTACCCACAGACCATGAACGTCACCGGGACCGTCGACGACTTGGTCGATCGGTCGCTTGTGACCGCGAGGGAGTTCGCAGGCCTGGCAACCGGCACGCGGGTTGTGATCACCGCCGGCCAGCGAACCGGAACAACCGGAGCGACCAATCTGATCATGGTGCGTGAGATTCCATGAACCCCGGAGCGGTCCACCACTCGCCCGGGAGCTTGGAAGCTTCGCCTGAACCTCTCGATCCACGACGCCGGCTACGTCGCGCTGGTCGAACTCCTCGGGATCGGCCTCATCACACTCGATCGGGGGTCGCCCGGGCGCCGGAGCGCGAGGCGAGATCGCAACTCCCTGCCTCGTGTTGGCAGCACCGCCCTGAGGCTGGGAACCGCTGCGCCACGCTTGCCGCACGTGTCCGCGACCGGCTCGAGGGTGCACAATTTTGGTATGGGGCGGGTTCGCGTCTGTCGCACGAGCATCGTCTCGATCCCGGTGGTCGCGCTCATTGCGACCGTCGCGGGTGCGGTCGCGGTGGCGCTGGCCGGACTCGCGCTCGCCGCGGCGCCCGCCCGGGCCGACGGTGACCCCGCGAGCGACGTACTGCTCGGCCAGAACGTCTTCTACCCCTACAGCCCGCCGGTCTCGGCGAGCCTTCAGGAGGCGCTCAACGCCGAGGCCGCGGCCGTCGTCCGTGCGCACTTCCCGATCAAGATCGCTCTGATCCACTCGCCGCTGGACCTGGGGGCGGTCCCAAACCTGTTCGGCAGGCCGCAGCAGTATGCCGACTTCCTGGACCAGGAGATCAGCTTTCAAGGGCGGCAGCCCCTGCTGGTCGTCATGCCAAACGGCTACGGAGTCGAAGGTCTCGGGACGGGCACCGCCGCGGCCGCCGCTTCCCTCGCCAAGCCGGCGGGAAGCCAGAGTAATGATCTAGCCCGCGCGGCCATCGGCGCGGTCGCGGCACTCGCGGCCGCCTCGGGCCACGAGTTACGCGCGGGGCAGAACGCATCGGCGGCCGGCACCGGCCCAGGGGCCACGTCGCTTGTATTGGTCGCCCTTGGACTGGCGGCCGTCGCCGCGGCAGCGGTCCCACTCGCGCTTCGTCGCAGGCAATGGTCGCTGCACGGCCGCCCGGCTCCATCGCGCCGCAACGACGGATCTGCGGCGCCACGGAACTCGCGAGGGCTCGACGCGTTCGTCTTCGGGACATCCGGGGGGGTGGTTCAGCCCCGCGTGCTGGTTGGCTTTGTGCTGATCTTCGGCGGCGTCCTGTGGGCGGTCGCGCGGGGTCTGCAGTCCTACGGCCTGAACCTGGTGGATATCGCCTACGACTTCGACCAGCCGCCGCTGCTGCTCGCGCTGGTGGGCGGCTGGCTCTTGTACCGGAGCCGCGGCCGGTGATCCTGCCCCAAATTCAGATCGCCCGCGCCCACTGGCTCCTCGGTGCGCTGTTCCTGGCCATCATTCTCGAGGAGTACGTGCCGCTGATCGGGCGCGACGGCCGCGTGGCGCGATCGCGCTCGTTGGTGGTGCCGTGGGCGCTGATCGTGGGTGCCGGCGGCGTGTGGGCCACGGTGGTGTTCGCCGACGTCGTGCACGACATGCTCGTGCACTTCCTGTGGGGGGACGTTCTGTTCGCGGCGGGCTCGCTCGAGCTAGCGCGCCGCCGGGGCGTGTACGACCGGCCGTGGCTGGACGGCGTGCTGCCGCTCACCTTTGTGAGCTGCGGCGTGCTTTTCATGATCCACGTGCTGATCGATCCGTCCGGACAAGGAGTGCGCTGGCACCTGGCGATGGGACTTCTGCTGATCGCGGCCGGAATCCTGGACCTGGTTCGCGTACGACGTCGCCGGGCTTCGCTGATTCCGCTTGCCCTGCTGCCGTTGACGGGGTTCGCGCTGGCGCTGATCGCGATCCCGGTGGCGGCCGCGTCATGAGGTTAGGCCCCTCCCGCGTCATGACGCCGGGCACCCCGGGACGCCGCCGGGTCCGCGCGCTTTTAGTCATGGGCTGCGCACTCGTACTGCTGCTGGCCATCCCGTCGTCCGCCGGCGCCCACGCGGTCCTCGAGACGACCACCCCTCCATGGGGCGCAGTGGTCGGTACGACACCGCATCAGATCACGCTGGAGTACGACGAGGACGTCGTCCCGCAATACGCGAGGGTCGCCGTGGTGACCGCCGGTGGCCAGGATCTGGCCGGCCCCCTGCGCGTGGCCGGAAACGTGGTGGTCGTGCCATTGCGGCCGGGCCGGGCGGGCAGCTACACAGTGCGCTGGAAGATGGTCGCCAGCAACGACGGCCACGTGACCGAGGGCGCGTTCAGCTTTGGCGTACGGGCCAAGCCGCTCCCGCCCGCAGCGGCGAGCGGGGTGGGCGTCCCGGTCGCACCCGAGCTGCTGGCGTGGCTTCAGTTTCTCGGTGTGGTGCTGGCCGGCGGCACGCTGACGTTCCGAGCGCTGATCTCGGCGCCTGCGGCCCGGGTCCTCGGTGATGCGGGAGCACGCGACGCCCCGCTCGCGATCTGGGTGGGGGTGGCGGGAGCGACGCTGGCGCTCCACGCTGGGCTGTTCGCGTTCCTCGTCGGCGCCTACCCAATCGTGGGCGGCGGGCTGTTGAACGTGGTCAACACGCAGATCATCCCCATCCGCGTCGGGACCCACCTCGGTCAGGCGTGGACGCTGATGACCTTCGCCTGGCTAGGGGTGCTGGCGCTGCTCGTGGGCGCGTGGGTCGCGCCGCGCAAACGGGAGGTGCTGCTCGCGAGCGCGGGCATCGCATCGCTTGGCATCGCGTTCGGCATCAGCTGGGCGAGCCATCCCGCCTCCCGCGGCACACTCGCGCTCATGGCCGACTACGCGCATCTGGTCGCCGGCGCGTTGTGGGTGGGCGGAGTGGTGGCGCTGGCCATCCTCGCCGGCGTGGTGCGTCCCCTTTCCCGCTCCGCCCGCGAGGCGTTCATCCGGGCGTGTTTGCTGCGCTTCTCGAGCCTCGCGGTGCCGAGCGTGCTCGTACTCGCGTTCGCGGGTGCCTACATGGCCGTGCGGGAGCTGCCGGCCCCGTCGGCCCTGCTCACGAGCGGTTACGGCATCACGCTGCTCGCCAAGAGCATCCTCTTCGCGGGCGCCGTTGCCCTCGGCGGCTACCACCAGCGTTCGGTCGTGCCCCGGATCGAGGCCGGCGCGCCGGTCGCGAGCATCCGCCGCACGCTTACGGTCGAGGTGGGCCTGCTCCTGCTCGCCCTGGCGCTCGCGGCCACCCTCAGCCAGTCCGCCCCGCCCCGGTGATGACGGACGCGACTCACCGCACGAGCCGGAAGAACGCGTGCAGCTCGTCGACGAACAGGTCGGGTTGCTCGAACGCGGCAAGGTGACCCCCGCGGTCGAGTTCGTTCCAGTAGCGCAGGTCGGTGAAGCGGGTCTCCGCCCAGCGTCGGGAGATCCCGAAAATCTCCTTCGGGAAGATCGAACACCCGCTTGGGACATCGATCAGGCTGAAATCCGAACCGCCGAAGCTCCCCCGGTAGAGCCGGGCTGAGGAGGCACCGGTCGCAGGCAGCCAGTAGAGCATCACGTCGTCGAGCAGCTGGTCGCGCGTGAGCGCGTCCTCGGGATGCCATTGCAATCCGTCCATGACCAGAACTTCTCGGGGATCCAGGCCCACAGGGCAGCCGGCGAGTCGACCAGCCCGTAGCCGACGGTCTGCGGGCGCGTCGACTGCTCCTTCGAATATCCGAGTCCCACCGGTAGCGCTCAAACGAGGCCCGCGCCGCTTGCTCCTAGCCGGTCAGCTCGCCCAGCTCGGCGAGCGCCTTAGGGTCCGCCAGCGGGGTGTTGACATGGATGCCGGCGAGCTGGTCCCAGCACGCATCGCCAGACGTCTGCGACGTATGCGAGCGGGCCGTCAGCTCACCGAGCTGACGGCCCTCGCCGCGTTCCCGAGCGGTGGCCGCCCGACCCGCGCGGTCGTGCTCCACCTTCCATCTTTCCCGGCGGGCCGCCGAGAGAGGCGATCAGCGCCGAGAAGCTCGCGCCGGCCGGGGTAGGGATGTTGTCCGCGTCGTCTCTGGCGGTCCACTGCTTTGCCTTGGCCGCGTAGGTCGTGGTGCTCGAGCCCGCGCCCCATCCGAGCTCGATCCCGGTCTCGTAGTACGGGATGATCGTGGCGATCGCCTGGCCGGCGCGAACCCTCTGGCCGACATGGAGGCCCCGGGCCGGGGTCACGCCCTCGGCGTAATAGACGTAACAGCCGCTGTCGGCCCCGTCCAGCATGCGGTACTCGATGAACGTTCCCGGCCACCCGGTGCCGTACGTTGCCACATACGTCACCTTCGCGGGACCGATCGCCGCGAGCGATCCCGACCCAGCGTAATCGACACCCTGATCGATCCTCTCGGGCATCACGTGCGCACGTGCGAGCGGGTTGACATATTCGTACGGCTGGACGACCAGCGGGCACTTGTGCGCCATTCTGGCCGCCACCAACCCGAAGGCGGGATTCCGGTGGGGGGCGTCCGAGCCCAGTGGGGATGCGGGGACTCGGAGCGCGTTCACGTGCGTCGCCGGCGCCGAGGCGTTGGCGCCGCCGCCGGCGAACAGGCTCGGCAACGTGGCCGCGAGCAGTGCCAGCGTTGCGAGCCCCCCGGCGACGATGAGCAGCGTCTTCCAGCGCCTGCCCGCATTCGTCTTCCGGCGGAGGCGGCGGCGGGCCTCGCGGTCGCGATCGATTGTGCCCGAGGTCCAAAGCGACTGCCGGCGGGACGCGCGGTCGCGCCTCGACGTCAGGAAGGACTGCTGGCGGGCTGCGCGGTCGCGCCACGGCGCCCGGAAGGATTGCCGGCGGGCTGCGCGGTCGCGCCCCGACGCCCGAAAGGATTGCCGGCGGGCCGCCGGACCCTCAACGGGCTCGCCCGCCGGCCGCGGCTGCGTGGCCTCAACGGGCTCGCCCGCCGGCCGCGGCTGGGTGGCCTCGGTTGCCTCGCGTGGCAACTTCCCTCGGCGCAAGAGCGATCGCTCAAGCGACTCCTGCCACAGCTCAGCCCGTCCCAGGTCACGCACGCTGTCCAGAAATGTCCTCTCTTGGGGAACGACTCGAACGCCTGCGGGGTTAGCTGACGGGCTCGCGCTGTGCGCTACGCCGAAGTGCTTGGGCGATTCGCCCCGGCGATCATCGATCGCTGTGGGTCCCCCGCTCACCGGCCACGGGTGGTCCGGCAACTCGGCTCGTTATGTTCGGCGGCACGCTATCACTCCGGGCAAACGGAAACGCAATTCGGCGTTCCTGATGGTCGGAAGGCCAAACCGGCCGCGGAGCTTTCGCGCTCGTCGTGGCTACGCGCGTCTCAGGCGGCGAGCGCCGGCGCCAACCGCTGCTCGAGCGCAGCACGCGGCAAGGCGCCGACGATGCGGTCGACCTCGCGTCCGTCCCGGATCACGACGAGCAGCGGAATGGAGCGCGCTGCGAACCGCGTGGCCAGTACGGGATTGGCATCGACGTCGACCTTCGCCACCTTGAGGTGTCCGGCGTGATGCTTGGCGAGGTCCTCGAGCACTGGGGAGATCATCCTGCACGGGCCGCACCACGCCGCCCAGAAATCCACCACCACCGGCACCGAGGCGGTCGTCTCGGCGGCGAACGTGTCGGCGTCGGCGTCGACGACCCATGGGAGCGCGGACTTGCAGCGAGGGCAGCGCGGTACGCCCTGAGGGATCGCGCCGACTCGATTGCGTGCATTGCAGGTGGGGCAGGCGATGATGGCCACAGTGACCAGGGTAGGAACGGTCGTGGTACTCCCGCTCAGCTCGTTACGGCAGGCAGGCCGATCCCGATCACCTTCAACCGTCTGTACAGGGCGCGGTAGGCGAACTCGTTTCGCTCCTGCGCGGTCGCACCGAGGTACTCGTACTCGTCGTCAGCGTCGAAGCCGGGGGGAACAATCACCCCGGCCGCCGCCGGGAGCGTTTGCACGAGCTTGTCTTGCACGCGCCGCGCGAGCTCCGGGTCGCGCGCTTTCTTCTGCAGGTACCAGGTGCCGTAGGCCACGTGACGATGCTCGTCCTGGGCGATCCGCCTGAACGCCTCGAGGTGGCCCGGGAGGATCCCGCGCCGCTCCAGCCGCACGGTCTGGAAGTGCTGCCCAGTGAGTGCGAGCGTGCCCTCGATCACCATGTGGTAGGTCGTGATGAAGTCGAGCTTGGCCTCGACGCTGGGATCGGAGAGGAGCCTCCGGTGATCCTCGACCAGGTGGCCGTCGAACAGCTGGAAGTAGGAGTCGCTCAGGTAGGTCCGAGCTCGGTCGAGTCGATCCTCAAACTGGCCGTCGAAGTCGAGTACCTCCTCGTAGAGGCGGTTGAAGTGCTGGGCGTGGCGGGCCTCGTCGACCTGCTGGGTGAGCAGGAACGCCTCCTCGTGCTTGTCCTCGGCGGCCAGCACCAGCCCCGAGAACTGGTTGGTGACCCGCTCTTCTCCGACGAAGAACGCCGACAGGCCGTACATCATCTGCTCGCGTTCGTGGTCGCGGAGCGCCGCCCAGTCGCGCCGGTCCGCCTCCAGGTCGATCTGGTGCGAGGCCCAGTTCTGCCGCTCCCACAGCCGGTACAGCTCGAGCGGTGTCATCAGCTTTATCTGTGGCAGCTTGGACTCGTCGCTGATCGTTCCGACGTCACCCTGGACGGTCAGGTCCAGCAGGCTCGCCATCTCTCTCCCCTCTTCGCGGATCGGGTCATGCGACTGTACTCCCGGGCCACGGTCGCCCGTGACTCACAACCAGCGCGTCGCTAGAGTGCTCCAGGGTCGCGATGAGCGCCGGCGCGCCTTCCTATCTCGCCCTGTACCGCTCGGGAGAGCTGGCCGAGCGGGCAGCGCGGGCGCTCGAGCTGCTGGCGGCGCCATGCCGAGTCTGCCCCCGGGAGTGCTCGGTCGACCGCCTCGCGGACGAGCCCGGGCTATGCCGGATCGGCCGCTACGCGCTGGTCGCCTCGCACTTCCCGCACTTCGGCGAGGAGAACTGCCTTCGCGGTCGGAACGGCTCCGGGACGATCTTCTTCGCGGGCTGCAATCTGCGCTGCGTGTTCTGTCAGAACTTCGACGTTTCGTGGAAGGTCCAAGGACGGGAGGCTCCGCCGGCGCGGTTGGCCGCGATGATGCTCGAGCTCCAGGCGATCGGCTGCCACAACATCAACTGGGTAACCCCCGAACACGTGGTGCCGCAGATCCTCGAGGCACTGCCGATCGCGGTAGAGGGTGGATTGCGGCTGCCGACCGTCTACAACACGAGCGCTTACGACAGTCCGGACAGCCTCTCGCTGATGGATGGCATCGTCGACGTGTACATGCCGGACCTCAAGCTCGTGGGGAGCGAGCGGACGCGGCGATACCTCGGCAAACGCGAGTACTTCGAGGTGGCCAGCCGCAACGTGCTCGAGATGCAACGCCAGGTCGGAGACCTCATCCTCGACGAGCGGGGGCTGGCCCGACGTGGGCTGATCGTTCGCCACCTCGTGATGCCAGGGCTGCTCGATGAAACCGAGGCGGTGTTGCGCTTCGTGGCCGAGCGGCTCGGTCCCGGCACCTACGTCAACCTCATGGGCCAGTACTACCCGGCCGGCAAGGCCGAGCGCCACCCCGAGATCGACCGCCACCCTCACGCGGAGGAGCTGGTGCGCGCGTATGAGATCGCGGACGAGCTTGGACTGCGGCGGCTGGATGAGCGCAGCCGCCGCCAGACGGTTGGCGTTGGCTAGCCGCCCCAAGCCGGCGTGAGCGCGCGCCGGGACCGGGCGCGAGATCACGTACGCTCCGAGATGGTGGACTCGCTAATCCAAGCGCTGGCGCGCTACGACTCTCCGACGCTGGCCAACGCCATCGAGACGTTCGACGTGCAGCCGCGCGACGTCGGTTTTGCCGACAGCCGCATCAGGTGCATGTTCCCGGAGCTCGGACCGATGGTGGGCTTCGCCGCCACGGCGACGATCATCGCCCGCGGCGCGCCGGGGCCCGACTGGGCCGGCGTCGGCAACGATGGGCTGTATCGGCACGTCCGCGAGATCCGGGCGCCCCGAATCGCGGTGGTCAAGGACCTCGACGACCCGCCCGCGCACGGATCGCTCTGGGGGGAGGTCCACGCGACGATCTTCACCGCGCTCGGGTGTCTGGGCTGCGTGACCGACGGCGCGGTGCGCGACCTCGACCAGGCGCGCGAGATCGGCTTTCACTTCTTCGCCGCCGGACCATCCGTCTCCCACGCCTACGTGCGGGTCGAGACCGTCGGCGAGCCGATCCAGCTCGGCGGCCTCGAGGTCGCCCCGGGCGACCTGCTGCACGCCGACCAGCACGGGGTCCTGAAGATCCCGCTCCAGATCGCCGAGGAGCTTCCGGCCGCGGCCGATCGCGTCATCGAGACTGAGCAGTCGCTGCTGCGGTGGGTGCGATCCGACGAGTTCGATCCCGATCAACTCGCCGAGATGCGCGCCCGCCACTAACACGTAAGGATCAGGTCACAAGGTGGCACAGGCCCGCGGCGAGCCGCTGTAGCCGCCCCAGCTCACCGGTCGTGGCCAGCCACTTCACCTTCCCGAAAGAAAGGGTCCGGGCTTCCGCCCGTGCAACTGCGGCCGTCGCGCCGGAGCTTGGCGGCGTGTTCAGTTGCACACGTGCGTACGGACCAAGTAGCTCCTGCTCTGTGAACAGGCGGCCGTTCTGCATCAGGTACACGTCGTTGGCGATCGTCTCGATGTTCTGCAGCGGATTGCCATTGATGATGTCCATGTCGGCGACCGCGCCCCGGTCCAACCGCGGAGCGTCTGCTGCAGCGCAGGGCTCAGCGGAGGCGCCGCGTACTCCTGCTCGGCGGCCGCGTATTGCCATGGGCTCAGCAACGTAGTTAGTCGCGGGTCGCTGAGAATCGGCTGACCGTTGACCGTCGTCAGATACTGCACCCCGAAGAACGGGGTGTTCGTGATCGCCATTCCCGATCGCGCGTAGAGCTGGATCGTGTCGTCGTAGGCCATGGTGTTGTTCGAGACCGCGATCTGGTAGCCCAGACGCTGCGTGGCCCAGTGCGCCGTCGCATCCTGACCGAACGCCAGCGCGGGCCAGAAGTAGTGGGAAAAGGACGGGAGCCCGAGCTCGTGACCGGCGGCAATGGCGATGTTCTCGTAACTGTTGGGCAGCCGGACGTACGTCTTGAGAATGTCGGGGTTCAGCTTTGCGATCCGTCACAGGTCGCGACCCAGCGCGGACATATCCGGATCTGCGCGCATCCAGCTGTAGAAGATGCGCCTGCCGTCGATCGGCTCGGCGGCCCAGAAGTAGCGGGGCCCGAGGGTCGCGCCAGACTGCTGCGACTCCACCTGGGTGAGCGCGCGGTAGGGCTCATCCCCCATAGACATCTCGCTGGTGACGCCGAGCGCGAGCTCCAGGCGATCTTGCCGGTCACCGACGTAGGGTTGATCCATCCCTTCGTGCACGTGCGCGTCCCACAGGCCCGGAATCACCGTGTCAGGGGAGGCGTCGACATACTGCACGCCGTCGCCATAGGAGGAGCGTGGCCTCGCGCGTCCGACGCTCACGATCCGGTTGCCTCTGACCACGATGTCGACATTGCGCTGGAGCGACCCGCTCGTGCCAGCCCACAGCGTCCCGGCGTGGATCACCTTTTCCCTCCTCGGAGGTGCCTGCACCCTCCAAGACAGGTCAACCGGCACGGTGGTGGGCTGCCCTCCGTCGACCGAGATCATCCGCAGCGTGCCCGCCGAGTCATAGAGGATGTGCTGCGAGTCGCCCGACCAGCGGATCTGGTCGGCCACCTCGTTCGTGAGCTGCATCGGCGGGCCCGCCGGCGCACCGGCAGGCGTCACCGGCAGCAGCCACAGCACGTCGTCTAGGACGTAGGCCATGTACTTCCCGTCCGGCGACCACACCGGGCCGTCGCCCTCGACGCGGTTGGTGATCGACTGGTAGGGATACGGGTCGTACAGCTGCGTGGCGCCGGTGGTGGCGTTTACGGTGAGGATCTCGCTCTCCCCCTCGCGCAACCGTCTCGAGTAGCTCTGCTGCACGGCCAGCGCGATCGTGTTGCTGTCGGGTCCCCAGGTGGGAGTGCCGGGCTCGAAGTCGATCTCGTATTGCGCTCCGGTGGCGTTCTGGGGACCGAAGATCTGACGGAACTGGCCGGTCGCGACATCGGCCACGTACAGCGACTGGCTGCCCGCCTCGCTGTCCAAAGCCGTCTCGAACGCGATCTCCTTGCCGTCCGGCGACCAAGCCAACTTCGCTTGCGGCCCCGTGAAGGCCGCGGTGAGCTTGCGCGTTTGGCCTGTATCCATGTTGCGGATGTACATGGCCATCGGCCCATCTCGGTCGCTCGAATAGGCCAGGTATTTGCCGTCCGGTGACCACACGGGTGTCGCCTTGACGTACGGATCATTCGTCAACCTGTGCGGCTTTTTTGCCAATGGTCATCTCCCACAGCTGGTTCAAGGCCACGAACATGACGTGACGCCCGTCCGGTGACAGCTCCGGGGTGAGGATCCGGGTGACCGGCTGGCGGGTGGTCGAGTCGAAGTGATGGACCTTCATCGGGTACGAGGCCCGGTTGAACGACACCTTGGCCGAGAAGGGGATCGTGGTGACCGCCCCGCTCGTCAAATCCCGTCGCAGGATCTTGCCGCTCGCGGCGTAGATCAGCGTGTCGTTTGACACCCACCGAGCGGGGAACGCGAACACGCCTTCGCTGCCCGACACCGGCTGGCCGTTGACGAACAAGTGGGTGAGCGTGCCTCCGTTGACCAGCGCGGTGTAGGCAAGGGTCTTGCCATCGGGCGACCATGTCGGCGAGTAGAAGGTGTCCGCCGAATTCGAGTACAGCGTCGTGATGGGACCCTGCCCGCTCGCGGCCACGGTCTCGACCGCGTGGTTGGTGTCCACGAACGTGATCTGCTTGCCGTCCGGCGACCAGGTCGGGTAGTAGTCGTTCGGACCGCCGGACGCGTGCGTGATCTCGGTGAGCTCTCCCGATGCCAGGGTCAGCACCCAGATGTTGTAAGAGCCCGTCGCGATTCCGGGCGGAGATCCGATCGGCGGCCGGTCGGAGGAGAACGCGATCTGCGTGCCATCGGGGGAGAATTGCGGCTCGCGATCGTCGTAATAGCCCGAGGTGAGCTCGCGCAGGTTCGTCCCGTCCGGGTTCATCGCCCAGATGTGGAACGTCCCGCTCTTGTAAGACTGGAACGCGATCGTCTTCCCATCGGGCGACCAATCCGGGTACGCGGTGTCCTGCATGAGGCTCGTCACGCGCGTAGCCTTGCCGCCGCGGGCCGGCAAGGTCCAGACGTTGCCGAGGAAGTTCATCGCGATCGTCTGGTGATCGGGAGAGACCGCCAGCGTCAAAGCGGACGCTGAGTGCAGGTTGAGCGTGGCAGAGGTTCCCCCACCGGTGGCCGGAGCTCCGGCGGCGGAATGGGCCGCGTTACCCGCGACCGTCGGGACCAGCACGGCCGCCGCCAGCGTGACGGAGGCGAGCAGCACCATGATCCCGCGTCGCGAGCCGAGAACGGCACCTCGTATCTGAGTCGTCGCACGCATGCCTCTCCCCTCCTCCCGGAGCGTTGCACGAATCCCACGAGCGCCGGACTGGCTCGCCTGCCGGCTATGGGCCAGGTGGCGCTGGCTCCATGTTGCAGCGGGTTAACATGCTCCCGCCGTGGCGAGACGCAAACCCGGCCGGATCCGAGGCTTGACACCTGAGGGCGCCGGCGCGAGGATGCCGCTGGCGTAACGCGAGTAGAGAGGGGCGTCGGGGCCAATTACCGGTGTGCTGTATCGACTGGCGCGGTTCTGCGTCCGGCAGCGTTTCCTGGTTCTCGCGGTCTGGGTCGTCGCCGCGATCGCGCTCGTCGCGGTCTCCCACCAGCTGGGCGACAACACCAACGACAACCTCTCGCTGCCGGGCACCGACAGCCAGAAGGCGGCGGACACGCTGGCGAAGTCGTTTCCCAACCAGGCCAACGGAACGAGCCCGATCGTCCTACACGCGTCCAGCGGGAAGCTGACCGACTCGAAGTACTCAGGCGCGGTCAACGATGCCGCCGCGGACGTGGCGAAGGATCCGAACGTGGCCTCGGTGCTCAACCCCCTGACTCCGCAGGGGGCCTCGGCGCTTAGCACGGATCAGTCGACCGGGTACCTGTCGGTGACCCTGAAGGTCCCCCCGGGCTCGCTGTCGGTCGGCGATGCGCAGGCGATCATCGATCGGGCGGAGCCCGCGAAGGCGGCCGGGTTGGAGGTCGAGACCGGGGGCCAGCTCGGCCAAAAGGTGTCCAAGCCGTCCACCGAGTCCAGCGAGCTCATCGGAATCATCGCGGCGATGGTGATCCTGACGCTCACCTTCGGGACGGTCGTGGCGATGGTGCTACCGATACTGACGGCGATCATCGCGCTCGCCTCGACCCTGGCGATCATCCGGATGCTGGGTCACGTGGCGACCGTCCCGACCGTGGCGCCGACGCTGGCCACGATGATCGGCCTCGGCGTGGGAATCGACTACGCGCTGTTCATCGTCACGCGCCACCTGCGCGGAATGAGCGACGGGCTCGATCTGCGCGAGTCGATCGCGCGGGCGTCGGCGACGTCGGGCGGAGCCGTGTTCTTTGCTGGGGGGACGGTAACCATCGCCCTGGTGTCGCTCGCGGTGGCCGGGATTCCGCTGGTCACCACGATGGGGTTGATGGCCGGGATCGCGGTCGTGGTCGCGGTGATCGCCGCTCTGACGCTGTTGCCGGCGCTGCTCGCGATCGCGGGGGCTCACATCGGCTCCTTGAGGATCCGCACGCCCCCCACGGACGAGCAGGCCAGACGAGGACTGTGGGCCAGGTGGGCACACGATGTCGCCACGCGACCGGTGATCGCGGGGCTGGCGGCGCTCGCGATCCTGATCCCGCTGAGCATTCCGTTGTTCTCGCTGACGCTGGGGCAACAGGACGTGGCCGCGTTCTCGACCTCGACCACCGCCCGCCGCGCCTATGACCTGATCTCGAAGTACTTCGGACCCGGCGTCAACGGGCCCCTGCTCATCGCGGTCTCGCTCGGCTCGCCGGCGCAAGGCACCAGCGACCCACGGCTCGCCACGCTCCAGAAGGACATCTCCTCCACCTCGGGCGTCGCCTCGGTCACGCCGACCCAGATCGACCAAGCGGGGACCACCGCGTACTTCAACACGATCTCCAAGAACGGTCCCGCCGAGCAGGCCACCACCGATCTCGTGCACAACCTGCGCGCGAGCGTGATTCCCGGGGCCGAGAAGGGCACCAACATGCGCGCGTACGTCGGCGGGACAACCGCCGCCTACGACGACCTGGCGTCGAAGATCTCGAGCAAGCTGCCGCTCCAGATCGTGGTGGTGATCGCGCTCAGCTTCGTGCTGCTGATGCTGGCGTTCCGCACGCTGGTGATCCCGCCCCAGGCCGCGGTCATGAACCTGCTTTCGATCGGCGCGTCCTATGGCGTGCTCACGGCGATCTTCCAATACGGCTGGCTCAGCGGGCTGATCGGCCTGAGCGGTCCGGTCCCGATCGTCTCCTACGTGCCGCTGTTCATGTTCGCGATCCTGTTCGGGCTGTCGATGGACTACGAGGTGTTCCTGGTCAGCCAGATCGAGGAGCACGTCCACGCCGGCGAGGACAACACGAGCTCGGTCGTCTCCGGCCTGGTGACTAGCGCGCGCGTCATCACGGCCGCGGCGCTGATCATGGTGTTCGTGTTCGGCAGCTTCGTGCTGAACGGCGATCCCACGGTCAAGCAGTTCGGCGTGGGGCTTGCGGTCGCCGTGATCCTCGACGCCACCGTCGTTCGCTGCTTGCTCGTCCCGGCCCTGATGATTCTGATGGGCCGTATCAACTGGTGGATCCCCCGCTGGCTCGACCGGGTGCTGCCGCGCATCAACGTGGAGGGCGCTGGATACTTCGCCGGCTCCTCGCCGGCAGCGGAGCGCGAACCCGTGCCCGCCGGCGCGGTTCACGGGCCGGAGAGCTAGGCCCTAAGCGGTCACGCCCGGCTCTCCAGCGCCACCCACAGCTGCTGCAGGAAGTCGGAGGTACTGACGATCGCGAACACACTCGCGAACATGCGCGTGGCGTCGGGGCTGATCAGGTAGCACCCGACGATCCCGGCGGCCACCCATTGCCCCACACAGTGGGGACATACGAGCAACTCGCCGATTGCCCGCTGCAGCCCGCTGCCGCGCGGCTCCTCCGAGACCTCCCCGGGCCCGGCCTCGCCGGTGTAGCGGGTGAACGGGCTGCGGGCAAAGCTGGTCACGCGGTCCTTGGCTATCAGGCGGCTCAGCTTCTGCGTCCCCAACGCCATCAGTGCGAAATCACCGAACGGCAGGTCGCCGGGCAGTTTTCGTCGCGAGCGGCGGTGGGCTATCACGTAGCTGACGGCTCCGGCGTTGAACGCTGCGGTCAGCGCGGCGTAGCCGCCGAGCGGTTTCTTGTCGGGCGAGTAGCCGCGCATGACGGGTCAGATACCCGTTTCTGGGCCGGTCGAGTATCTTGCCCGGGCGGGTCACCTCGAGCCGGACCAGCGCACGGTGAGCGATCGGATCTCCTCGCTTCCTTTCCTGTGGGGCGCCGCGACTTCGGCGCACCAGGTGGAGGGAGGCAACGTCCTCAACGACTGGCACGACTGGGAGCTCGCGGCGGGATCCGGATGTGCCGAGCCCTCCGGCTCGGCCTGTGATCACCTCCACCGGTATCCGGAGGACATCGCGCTGCTGGCTGATCTGGGGTTGAACTGCTACCGGTTCGCGGTCGAGTGGTCGCGGATCGAGCCCGAGCCGGGAACCTACTCGCAGCGCTGGCTTGACCACTACCGGGCTGTGGCCCAGTGCTGCCGAGATCACCGGCTACTACCGGTCGTCACCCTGCACCACTTCACCAATCCACGCTGGCTCGCCCGGGGCGGCGGCTGGGAGCATCCGCATACCGCGGAGCGATTCGCGCGCTTCTGCGCCGTCGTGACCGAACGGCTCGGCGACCTGACTGCCGTGGCAATCACGATCAACGAACCGAACATCCCCGCGTTGTTCGGATACGAGGAGGGCGTGTTTCCGCCGGGTAAGCGCAATCGCGAGGCGAGGCTACGTGTCACCGAGATGTTCATCGAGGGCCACCGGCGCGCGGTAGAGACGATCCGCGAGGTCCGTCCCCACCTGCCCGTGGGGTTGGCGCTCGCGATGGCGGAGTGGCAGGCGCTGCCGGGCGGAGAGGGCGAGTTGGAGAGCGTGCGGCGGCTCCGCGAGGACGTGTTTCTCGAGGCCACCGGTGGCGACGACTTCGTCGGCGTCAACACCTACACCCGCCATCGGATCGGTCCGGAGGGTTGGGTCGGCAACGAGGTGGGCGTGGAGGTGACCGCCGCGGGGTATGAGTTCTGGCCCGAAGCGATCGGCGCGACCCTGCGCCGCGCCTGGGAGGTCACCGGCCGCCCGTTGATCGTCACCGAGAGCGGGATCGCGACGGATGATGACCGCCGACGCGTCGAGTACATAGATCGCTCGACCGCCGCCATGCGCAGCGCGATGGCCGACGGGGTCGACGTCCGCGGATTCATCCATTGGTCGGCGCTGGACAACTTCGAGTGGCATCACGGCTACGCGCAGCGGTTCGGGCTGATCGCCGTGGACCGTGACACGCAGGATCGGACGGTCAAGCCGAGCGCGCGGCACTTCGCGGCCCTGGCCCCCGCCGGCGCGCGCTAAGTGCCGGCTCCGAGGACCGCCGTCAACTCTGGCGGACAAGCAGAGTCCCTCACCCGCCGCGCCAGCTCGATCTCGTCCCCGGGCGATCCGATCGGCTCGAGCCCCGCGCAGCGCAGCATCGCCCGAACACAGGCCCGGTTGGGAGCCCACCAGTTCGTCGGATCGCCCTCCAGCCGCCGTTCGATGAACGCCATCTTCGGCCATCCCCGACCGAGCATCACCTCGCGCTGGCCGAGCGACAGGTCCTCGGGCGCATCGACCACCTCCTCGCCCGGCATGCTCAGCGTCTGCAGGACCAGCAGGTCGCGGACCTTCTGCGCGACTACGTCGAGCGCGAGCAGCGGGTAGCGCAGGTGGTAGAGGACGCCGAGGAACAGGACGACGTCGAAGGTCTCATCGAGGCGCGCGAGCTCGTACACGTGCATCTGCCTGAAGGCCAGCTGCCGCTCCGGCAGCCCGAACTGCTCGCGCGCCCACTCGGCCTGCCGGAGGTAGTGGCGGTCGAAGTCGATGCCGAGCACCGTGGCGCCGCGCCGGGCCACCGCGATCGAGTAGAAGCCGGCGTTGCAGCCTATGTCGAGCACCCGGGAACCCTTCATGTCAGCGGGCAGCGATGCCTCGAGCTGGTTCCACTTGAACGTCGGGAAGTCGCCCAGCGGATGATCGGGCGCGGTCTGCCGTCCGCCCGGAAGGTGGAGGTTGTGAAACCAGGGGGCAAGCTCGCGGATCGCCCGCCCGAGCTCGTCCTGAGCGGAGATCGCGCCGCCGTGAGACTGAAGCGTCATCGCACCGGCTCCCCCGCCAATTCGCCCATCAGCTCGTGCAGCTGCTCGGCGCGGCGCTCGGCGGTGTGTTCGCAGAGCACCCTGCGCCTCGCCGCGGCCCCCACCGCTCGCCGCCGACCGACCGCTGTCTCGCGCAGGATCCGCAGCACGTCCTCGCAACTGTCGGCGAGGAAGATCTCCTCGCCGGGCTCGAGGATCGTCTCGATGCCCGGCCACCGGTCGGAGATGATCGGCACGCCGCATGCGGCGGCTTCGAACAGGCGGACCGAAGGAGCGTAGCCGACTGCGCGCATCTCTGGCCGGGTGAGGTTCAGCGCGAACGAGCCGGAACAGTAGAACGGGGGATGCTCGCCTGGAGGCAGATGCTCGATGCGCTCGACGTTCGCCGGCCAGTCGATCTCCGGCGGGTACATGGGACCGGCGACCGCGAACCACTCGTGACGGAGGCGGCGCGCGGGCGCGAGCAGCAGCTCGTCGAGCGCGGGCTGGCGCCCCGCGGAGTACGTGCCCAGGTAGCCGATCGCGCGACGCGATGTCAACTCCAGCGGGCGGTACGCGTCGGGATCGACGAAGCAGTAAAAGGGCTCCGCCCGTCGCGCGCCGAACTGCTCGCGCAGGGCGTCGAGAGCCGGCCCCGCGGTGAATGACAGGTACAGGTCGAAGCGAGCCACGAGCTCGGCGCTCAGGTACTCGTCATCGCCCGCCCGCAGCTTGGCGAGGGTGACCGGGGTGTCGATGTCGTAGAACGCGACCGGCCCGGGCGCTTGGCCGAGCACCCACTGCGCGACCTCGACGCCGTCGGGCACGAACGAGCCGATGATCACGACGTCCGATTCAGCGATCAACTCCGCGAACCGGGAGCGCAGACCGGGCACCGACTCATACAGGAACACGCTGCACCAGGGCGCACCTGGGAGGTCGCGGTGCTGTGCGTACCAGCTGCGATCGCGCTCGAGGAACGTCACCTCGTCGCCCCGGGCGTGCAGCGCGCGGGCAAGCGCCCGGTAGTTGGTGGCGTGCCCGTTCCCCCACGACGAGGTGATCGACAAGCCGAGGATCGAGACTTTCACCCGAGCGCCTCCACGTGATGTGAGGTCAGGACGCCCTCGAATTGCTGGGCCCGATGGGCATAGGTGTGCTCCTCCAGGATGCGCTCCCGGGCGCGTGCGCCGATGCGGCGGGCGCTTTCTGCGTCGAGGTCCTCAAGGGCGGTCATGACGTCGGCGCCGCTGTCGCACACGATCACCTCGGATCCCGGGGTCAGGAAGTGATCGAGTCCGTCCCACGCGTCGCTCAGCAGGCACGCGCCCGCGCCCGCCGCCTCGAAGACGCGGGTGGCGGGCGACCAGCCGTTGGCCACCATCGAGTCGCGGGTCACGTTGAGCACGGCCCGCGGGGAGCAGTTGAAGGCGTTGTGGGTTGTCGGAGGAAGATGTCCGAGATACCGCAAGTTGGCCGCGCCGGCGCGGTCCTCCCAGCCGGCACCGGCCAGCACGAAGCGGCGGTCGGGGAGTTCCTCCAGGACGGAGAAGAAGAACTCCTCCACTCGGGCCTCGCGATCGGGAAGGCGGTTGACCAGGGCCGACAGATCGGCGCGGAACCGATCCTGGGGGGCCACCGGGTGGTGCGTATCGGGGTCGAGCGCGTTGTAGATCGGCACGCACCGCCGCGCTCCGAGCGCCTCGTAGCGGCTCACGACCCGCGCCCCGCCGCCGTAGGTGAGCACGAGGTCGTACTCGGGCACGAGCGCGCGCAGGTCATCGGCGGGGTCCAACTCGAGGCGGGTCAGCGTGGCGGGGGCGTCGACGTCCCAGAAGATGACCAGCGCGCCGGGCCGGCGGGCGTCGAGCACCGCGCGCTCGAGGACGTCATCGAAGACCCCCACCCCGCTGCACTTGATGACCACGTCCGCGGCGCTCGCCGCGGCGCCGACCACCCGCCCGACCGCCGCCTCCTCCGGAACCTCGTACACGACCACCCGAGCCCAAGTCGGATCGGGAATGTCGCGGTGGCGCTGGCGGTCGAGGGCGTCGGGCTCGTAGAACGTCACCTCGTGCCCGCGGCGCGCCAACGCCCGGACGATCCCCCGGTAGTACGTACAGGCACCGTTCCAGTAGGCGGAGACGAGGCTCGAGCCGAAGAACGCGATGTGCATCAGCGCAACTCCTCGACGATCGCCAACAGCTCGTCGACCCGGTGGGCGCAGGTGTGCCGTGCTCGAATCGTGGCCAGCCCATTGGCGGCCACCTGCGCGGCCGCGCCCGGATCACCCAGGAGCGTGCGCAAGTGCCCCGTCATCTCCCTGCCGTCGCGCGCGACGAGGTAATCCTCGCCGGGCGAGAACAGGCGATCGCGATCCTCCCAGGGCGCCGACACGAGCGGGATTCCGCACGCGAGCGCCTCGAACACCCGGATCGTGGGAATGCCGGGAAGCCGCCGCACGTAGGCCCTTCGAGGCACGTGGACCGTGACGCGGTGTTCTGCGAATGCCTCGGGCGCGCGGTAGTTGGGGAGCCAGCCCTCGTAGGAGAGACCCGCCGCGTGGAGCGCCCGGCGTGCATACGCCGGATACCGCACGCCGTGGACGTGGCCCCCGAGCTCGAGCGCGCGCACCGGCTCGATCAGAAACTCCCGCAGCTCCGCGGTGCGCTCGCCGTCGCCCCAGTTCCCGATCCACACCATCTCCCCGGCTTGTGGACGGCCGTCGATCGGCCGGAACAGTGGCGCGTCGGCCGCCTCGTGCCAGACGTACGCCCGGCGGACCCAGCCATGCTCGAGGTACAGGTCGCGGAGCAGACTGCCGAACGCGAGCACCGCCTCATAGCCACGGAAATCGAAGGCGGCGACCTGCTCGGGAGCGGTCGCTGCGCGGTGGTGGGCGTCGTAGAAGAGCAGCGTGTAGTCGCCGTGGGCGCGGCGGTGCGCTCCGATCCGGTTGACGAGCGCGGGTTCGTTCCAGTCGTGCACGAGCACCAGGTGGGCGTCGCGCAGCTCGTCGTCGAGGTCGAGCCGGTCGAGCCGATACGTGCGGCTGGAAACCTCCGGGAACAGCACCCGGAACTCATCGATCGCGGCCGGACCGACGTCGCGCAGAAGGTTGCGCCGGCTCCAGCCGCCCTCGGGCTCGAGCACCGTGACGTGGTGTCCCCGGCGGCGGAGCTCGCGCGCGACCCCGCGTAGGAAGTGCGCGTTGCCGTGATTCCAGTCGGAGACGATCGAGTGGCAGAAGAGCTTCACGTTCATGCCGGCGCCCCCGCCGCGGCCAACTGCCGGTAGGCGTCCGAATAGGCGCGTGCCATGTTCGCCGGCGAGAAGCGCGCCGCGACCGCGAGAGCCCGGCTCGCGGCCTCGCGCCGCAGAATCCGATCGTCGAGCAGACGGTTGACCGCATGCACGAGCCCGTCGACGTCGTCCGGGGAGACGAACGCCGCCGCCTCGCCCCACACCTCCCTGAGGCTGGGGATGTCGCCCAGCACGAGCGCGCAGCCGCATAGCGCGGCCTCCAGCGCGGCCAGGCCGAAGGGCTCATAGCGCGCGGGCTCGGCGAACACCGCGGCGCGCGACAGCCAGTCCAGCACCTCGCTCGTGTCGAGCGCCCCGAGCGCCTCGACGCCGGAGACCCGCCCCGGGCCGACGACGGCCACGCCCCCGTGGATCGCCCCGGCCGCCTGCCCGAGCAGATCGACGTTCTTCGCCTCGTCCCAAAGGCGCCCCGCGCTCACGACCAGCCGCTGGCGGTCTGTGCCCGGCCGGTCGGTCTGCCGGACCGACCGGCCGTTGGGGATCACCCTTGTCCGAGGCAGGCGCTCGTAGACGGCCACCAGCTCGGACAGCAGCGCCCGGGTCGGCGTCACGATCAGGTCGGCTCGCTCGATCGCGGCCCGCGCGAGGCGCTCGTACCGCGTCCACGCCGCGGGCGCCGGCCGCCCGTGAACGGCGCGCCACCAGGTCAGCACGCACGAGTGGACGGTGAGAAGCACCGGCACCTCGCGGGAGAGCACCGGCGCGAAGGTGTTCATGTGGATGAGGTCGGGACGGTGCAGCTCGCGCAGTTCCTCCACCCATTCGCCCGCGGCCTCGACATCCGCCCAGGGCTCCTCCATCCACTCCAGGCGCAGGTCGCGCAGCTCGCACGAGCTCGCGTCCAGACGCTCGCACTCGCTCGACCGCCAAACGGGGCCGAGCAGCGCCAGATGAACCTCCGTCTCGCCTGCGGTCAGAGCGCGGGTCAGCTCGCCGACGAACGTGCGCACCCCGCCGACGACGTCCGCCACCAGCAGAACCCTCACGCCGCCCTCCCGTAGATCTGGTCGATCACCCGCGCGACATCCACCTGCTGCTCCACCTCCGCATCGAACGAGCGGTCATAGGACAGCCACGACGCCCACTCGATCAGGGCCCGGCCTCCCCATTCGTCGGGAGGCTCACAGATCCGCCGGTAGCGGCGGCCCTCCACCAGCAGCGCCTCGAAGTCGTAGAACGACCCCCCGACGTTGCGGATCGTCAACGCGCGTCCGTGCCCGATGAACGACGCCTCGATGAGCGCATCGGTACCCGCGGGCAGCCACCACGAGCAGGCGATCCGCAGCACCCGTCCGTCGGTCAGCGTCACCTGGGCCAGCGCCAGGTCCTCCACCTGCGAGGGATCGGGGCCGAGCCGTGCGCCGGATGCGAACAGGTCCGCGTGGACGCGGTCCGCGGCGACGGTTCCCAAGAACAGGCGGGCGAGATCGACCAGATGGCAACCTAGGTCGACCAGGGCGCCGCCTCCGGCCAGCTCGGCATCTCGCGCCCACTCTCGATCCGGTCCGTACGCGTTGTGAAACACGAGCTCGGCGGCGTGCGGCTCGCCGATGCTCCCCGCGCGAAGCGCCGTCAGCGCGGCCCGCACGGCGGCCAGGTGCCGGTAGGACATGTCCACTCCGAGCCGCACGTCCACGCTGCGCGCTAGCTCCACCAGCTCGCGGCACTCGCTCGCGGTGCGCCCCAACGGCTTCTGGCAGAAGGCCGGGATCGCGTGCCCCAGCACCGCGCTCACCTGGCCTGCATGCAGCGCTGTCGGTGTGGCGATGACCACCCCGTCCAGATCCCGCGACAGCAGCTCCTCGAGATCGGAGCAGACATCCGCGCAGCCCACGGTGGAGGCCGCGGCGTGCGCCACCTCGGGGTCGATGTCGGCGATCGCCGCGATGTGGGCCGCGCCCGCGCGCTGGACGGCCTGCATGCGATGCCGGCCGATCCATCCCAGCCCCAGGAAGCCCAGGCGCGGCCGCGTGTCAGGCATCGCACCACACCGCCTTGACGAATCCCTCGGGCCGCGCCGCCGAGGTTCGGTACGCCTCGCCGAGCTCCTCGAGTGGATACCGGTGCGTCATCAGCGGCTCGGGATCCAGGCGGCCCTTTACCACCGCTTCGACCGCCTCCCGAAGCCCAGCCACGTAGGCGGCGGAATCGCGCTCGTGGGCGTTGATCACGTCCAAGCCCCGCCAGTTCCACAGCTGCATATCAACCGAGCGGCGCCCGTCCTGGTGGTAGCCGGCGATCACGAGCCGGCCTCGAACCCGGGTGAGCCGGGCGGCGAGGTCGAGCGGCTCCTGATGCCCGGTAACTTCGAAGACGACGTCGAACGGCCCCTGTCGCTCGAGCGAACGCTCGCCGGGGCGCCATGCGCTCGCCGCGCCGCTCCCCCGCGCGAGCTCCAGCGCCGCGGTCCGGCGCGAGATCGCGGCCACGTCGCAGCCGGACGCCGCACACAGCTGAACCAACACCAGCCCCAAGAACCCGCAGCCGACGACCGCGACACGCTCCCCCCGCTGCACGGCGACGCGGCGCATGGCATTCACCGCGCACGCGAGCGGCTCCCCGGGAAACGGCGAGCGGTCGCCGAGCGCGTCCGGGAGCACGACGACGTTGCCCGCTTCGGCCACGTCCATCTCGGCATGGGCGCGGTAGGAGATGACCGCCACCCGCTGACCCGCCCGCAGGTTCGCCACCTGCCCACCCACCGCGTCGATCCTCCCCCAGCCCTCGTGCCCGGGCTCGCCGGGGTCCCGGGGGTAGCGAAACCAATCGCGTCCCTCCCACAGCGGCAGCTCGGAGGCGCAGATGCCCGCCCCCTCGAGCCTAACCCTGACCTGCCGCGGTCCGGGGTCGGGCGGCGGTCGCTCCGCGAGCACCAGCTCCCTAGGGGCACTCAGAACCGCTGCGCGCATGGCCTCTATTGCGTCGCGGCGGCGGCCAGCAGCGGCCGCCGCTGCTCCTGCTTGCCCGCGAGCCACTCGTACAGCGCGCGCAGGCCGCTCGCGAGCGGCACCCGCGGCTTCCATCCGGTCAGCGCACCGAACGCGGAGGTGTCGGAGACGAAGTAGCGCTGGTCGGCGACGCGCCAGGCCGCGCCCATCGTCTGGGGCTGCGCCCCGTGCAGGGTCCCGATCATCTCGATCACCTCGGATACGCTGGCCGCGTTGGCGACTCCCCCGCCCATGTTGAACGCGCGGCCCGCCAGCGCCGGCCGGTTGGTCGACGCGGCGAGCAGCGCGTCGACCAGGTCCTCGACATAGAGCAGGTCGCGGACCTGACGGCCGTCGCCGAACACGGTGATGGGGTCATCGCGCAGCGCGCTGAGGACGAAATGAGCGACCCAGCCCTGATCCTCGGTTCCCTGCTGATGCGGCCCGTAGATACAGCTCATCCGGAACACGCACGTGGGCAGCCCGTAGCTGTGGGCATAGTCGAGCACGTACTGGTCCGCTGCCCCCTTGGAGCACCCGTAGGGGCTGCAGAACTCGAGCGCCTGGCGCTCGGCGATTCCCCGGGACCGGATCCGCTCGTCGACGGGCTCATAGCGCTCGCCACGCCGGCGGAGCTCCAGGCGATCGAGTCGTCCGTAGACCTTGTTCGTCGAGGTGAACAGGACCGCGGGCGGATCGGTTAGCCGGCGCGCCTCCTCCAGGACGTTGATCGTGCCCTGGACGTTCACGCCGAGGTCACCGCGGGGGTCCTCGAGGCTGGTGGTGACGGCGACCTGTGCCGCGAGGTGGAACACCCGCTCGCAAGACTCGATGGCGCGGCGCACCGCGAAGGTGTCGCGGACGTCGCCCACCTCGACGCGGACGAGCCTTCCGTGCTTGCGCTTGAGCCAGCGCAGATTCTGCTCGACCCCAGGGCGGGCCAGGCTGTCGAGGATCGTCACCGGTGTCCCGCTTCGAGCGAGCCGGTCTGCCAGGTTGGTGCCGATGAACCCGGCGCCGCCAGTGATCAGCACGCTGCCGCGGGCCGGCGCTCCGCGCGGCGAGGAGAACCGCACCATCTCGCGGACTCCGGGGACGCCCCGGCCGGCGAGCACCCGTCCGAGCAGCTTCGGCTCCCCGCGGTTACGGCGCAGCCCGAAGTGGTACGCGCGCTCGTCGCAGTGAAAGCCGTCTAGCGTCTCGCGCTCCGGCGCGAGATCCTCGAGCGAGTACCAGTAGACGCGCTCTGCTGGGGCGTGGATCAACTCGTCCATCGTCGTGAGCTGCCGGAACTCGTCGTTGGCCCAGGTCGAGTAGCCGGCTTCGGTAACCCAGATCCGCTGGCTGCCGCCCCAACGGCCGAGGACCTCGCGGACCCGCGCGACGTGCGCGTCCCAGCCCTCCCACACGGCCTCCCAGGTGCCGGGAAACCCGTGCACCCCGATCACGTCGACGTGCTTGAGCGCCCCGCGCCTGAACATCAGATCAAGCCAGTTTGGGTCGAAGGGACTCATCCCGCCCAGCACGGTCTTGACGCCCAGCTTCGCGGCGCGCGACGCCGCGCCCGCGATCATCTCGGCGAAGATCGTCCACTCCGGGTCGACCGTCCAGTCCCATTCGATGTAGTTGTTCGGCTCGTTCCACAGCTCTACGTAGGGGAACCTGTCGAGGTGCTCGCGCAGCACCGCTTCCACGAACTCCCCGTACGCCTCCGGGTCCCTGGGGGGTGAGGAGGTCTTCGGCAGCAGGCCGAGGTGAGGCGGCGTGTAGAGAACACAAGGCAGCACGGAGAGCTGCGAGGTCAGCTTTGGCAGCAGCCAGCGGTACCACTCGTCGCCTCCCTCGCGCAGCCAGTCGCACCAGGAGATCGATGTGCGCAGCTGCTTGATCGGCAGGTGCGCCAGCGCGTCGAGCGCCCTCTCCGCGGCGTCGTAGTCGCCGAGGTGGAAGTACTGGACGACGCCGAGCTCCGGCAAGGTCCCTCTCCGCGCCCGCGGCGGACCGCTGCTGCGCGGCCTCTGCTCGGGTGCCGGCGCGTGTCGGATCGTGTCGACGATCCGGCTCATACGGTGAGCCCCCTGGACGTCAGCTCCTGGCGAGCCTGCTCGACCCGATCGTCGGCAACCTGGCCTTCGAGCCACTCGGCGAGGTCTCGGATCCCGTCGTCGAGTCCAACTTTCGGCTCGAACGACAGGACCTCCCGGGCCTTGCTTATGTCGGCGAAGCAGTTGCGGATGTCGCCGACCCGGTACTCGCGGGTGATCTCGGGCTCGATGTGCTCCCTGTCCAGGATCCGGGCCAGCCGCTGGGCGATCTCGCGCACGGTCACGCTGGTGCCGCTGCCCACGTTGATCACGTCGGTCTGGAGCGCCGGGCGTTCGAGCGCCAGCACGCACGCGCGGGCCACGTCCGTCACCGAGACGAAATCGCGCCGCTGCTCGCCGTCTTCGAAGATCATCGGTGGCCTGTCATTGAGCAGACGCGAGGCGAAGATCGCCAGGACGCCCGTGTATGGATTGGACAGGGCCTGGTTCCGGCCGTAGACGTTGAAGAACCGCAGAGCGATCGCCGGCGTGTCGTAGGCGCGACCAAAGAGCTGCGCGCTGCGCTCCTGTTCGAACTTGTTCAGCGCGTAGATCGACGAGAGCGAGGGCGGCTTTGTCTCCGGCGTCGGAACCGGCGTCAGCGGCTCTCCGCTCTCGCTGTGCGGCTCCCAGTCCCGGGCCGCTAGCTGCTCCCGGGTGCGCTCCGACACGACGGCCGGAGTGCCGTTGGCCCGCCGGTACAGCCCCTCGCCGTAGATGCTCATGCTCGAGGCCACGACGATCCGCCTCACCGGGTGCTGGAGCAGGGCATCGAGGAGCACGGCGGTGCCGAGCGAGTTGACCGCGACGTAGTCGCTGATCTCGTACATGCTCTGGCCCACGCCGACCCGGGCCGCGAGATGAATCACACCGTCGACGTCGATCAGCGCGCGCCTGACCGCGTGGGCGTCGCGGACGTCGCCAACGATCAACTCTACGTCGGGCTCGAGGTAGTCGGGCCGGGCGCCGTTCGGGTGCACCTGGGGCGTGAGCGTGTCGAGCGCGCGCACCCGGTACCCGCGCTCCAGCAGCGCGTGGGCGACGTGGGAGCCGATGAATCCTGCGCCGCCGGTGATCAACACGCGACCCGCGCTCATCGCGATCCTCCCGCGAGCGCCCGCGGAACGAACTCCGGCATCCACGCGGGCACGCGGTGCAGGAGCTCGTCGTAGATCTCGCCCAGCGCCTGCGCGGCGTCGTCCCACGTCGGCAGCTGCCTGGCCGCGTGCGCCGCGCGCCGCTCGTGCTCGGACCGCAGCGTGGGATCGAGCAACAGCGCCGCGGCTGCCTCGGCGAACGTGGTGGGATCATCGGCGATCACCAGCGCCCTACGGGCGGGCTCCGGCAGCCCCTGGGCGCCGATCGAGCTGGAGACGACCGCCTTGCCGCGCCGCAGCGCTTCGATCGCCTTGACTTTCACGCCGCCCCCGATCCGGAGCGGACAGACGATCGCGTCGGCGACGTCGAGATAAGGCACCACGTCCGCGACCCGACCGGTGACCGTGACCGCCTCGGAGCGGAGTTCGAGCACCTCGGCTCCGGGCGCGTTCCCCACCAGCCACACGCGAGCATCCGGCACGCGCGCGCGCACCGCCGGCAGGATGTCCAGGCACAGGTGCCGGGCGGCGTCGACGTTCGGCGGGTAGGCGTAGTTGGCCAGCAGCACCAGCAGCGGCGCACCCGGATGCTCCACGTCGCGCTCGAAGCCGATCACGTGCAGGTTCGGGATGTGGTCGGCGCCGTCGGGCACGACCCGTACCCGGGTGTGTTCGACGGTCGCCTGCATCGCTGCGCGATCCTCGGGCGTGACAGCGGCCAGCCTCGCCGCCCGGCCCCAGCACCGCCGTTCCTCCGCCCTGGTGGAGCTGAACTGCGCCCGGGCGTCCGGGTCGGGGTTGCGCTCTGCTCGCTGGCGCTCGAGCTCGTATTCGATGTTCTGCTCGACGAGCAGCACCGGTGCCAGCGCCCGTGCGGGGACGTGCTGCATGAGGTAGAAGCCCTCGACGTGGATGAGATCGACCCGCTCGCCGACGAGGATCTCGTTCGCGCGCGCGGTGGCCGCGGGGCAGAGATGCCGGCGGACCTGTGACGGGCGCTCGAACCGAGGCGCGTCCGGCGACAGCGGCGAGGCGGCGAAGACCTCGACCCGCGAGCAACAGCGACGGAGCACGCGGGCGTTGGCGACGTCTTGAGCAGCGGTCTTGGAGACGACCAGGAGGTGCACGTCAAACCGCGCCGCCAGACGCTTTATCAACTCGAGCTCCCGCCGGCGCCCCCCGCTGATCGCAGGCCAGGGCAGGTGGCAGGACAGGTACAGGACCCGCGGGCGATCGCCGCTGGACTTCTCGCGGATCGCGGGCGCACAGATCCCTCCGATATGTCGGCTTCGTTCAGGCAACTGCTCACAGCCCCGTGCTCGGTGGGCGTATGTCGGACGGGTGGCTCGGTCTAGGCCGACCTACGCCATCACCATCAGCATCTGAACGGGTCCTACCCCGGCCCGAAAGCATCTAAATCTGGGCCGCTGGAATTTGAGCCGCCGGGACCTTTGAATCCAACATCTTCCGCGGCGGGCGCCGAGCAACGCCGCGAGCCGTAGGGCCGCCCGCGGGTATACCGATGCCGTGGCAGCCCCCGCCGTGATCGCGTTCCTGAGCACCGGGAGGTGTGGGACCCAGTGGCTCACCGCTGGCCTCGCCGCCCTGTATCCGGCGGTCGGCGTCGAGCATGAGCCGATCGGTCCTCTGTACAAGCCGCGGCGCTACTTCCGCCGATATGACGATCCGGACGCGATGCTCGAGGTTCCCGAGATCGCCGCGCACCTTCGGCGCATCGAGCGCGCTCGAACGCCGTACATCGAGACCGGGTGGCCGCTGTTCGCCGCGCTGCCACTGCTGGCGGCCCGGCTGCCCGACCGGCTTCGGATCGTGCACCTCACCCGGCATCCTGTGCCGAGCGCGCTCTCGCACCTTGCCCACAAGTCGTATGCGGACAGCCCGCGCGATGATCCCTACACCCGGCTGGCGACGCTGGGCCCCAGCGACCCAGGCGTGTTCCAGAGCCACTACGCCGACGTGTGGGACCGGTTGACGCCCTACGCGAAGTGTCTGTTCTGGTGGACCGAGGTCCACCGGTTCGGCCTGGAGCTGCCGGGGAAGCTCGCCCCCGTCCAGGTCCTGCGAATCAAATCCGAGGAGATCCTGTCCGGCGAACGAGGGGCCATGGGGCCTCTGCTCGAGTTCATGGAGCTCCCGTGGGACGAGCGGTGGCATGCGCACGCCGGCCGGGTGGTGGACAGATGGCACCACCGCAGCGATGAACCGGTGGACCCGCTCGAAGTTCATCGGCATCCGGGCGCGGTCGAGGTCGCGGGCGAGCTCGGATACGACCTCTACGATCTCGACCTCGCCGCGCTCAGCGCCCGCTACCGTGGGCGGCCCGATCCGGGGCTCGACCGTATCGGGCGCTTCGAGCGCGCGGGAATGTGATCCGGGCGGTCGCTACTCGTCGACCTTCTCGCGCCTGGGGCCCTCGCCGGAAAGGCCTGCCCTCCGGGAGCCGCGCCGTAACAGCGTTCGGTTCCCTGGATGCCGGGAAAGTGCGAGAGTGTCAGCACCGTCACGAACCAGGAGGAGAGCGCATGACGGATACGACATCGGGCCCCAAGCTGATCGCATCGACCGTCGCCGCTCTGCCCGGCTCGGCCGCCGAGCGATTCGACACCGGGGTCGCCGCGCGGTACAAGGTCGACGAGGAGTGGCGGGAGCTGAGCTACGGTGAGGTGGGCCGCCAGATCGACGAGATCGCCCTCGGCCTGATCGAGCTCGGCATCGAGCCCGGAGATCGCGTCTGCCTCCTGGCCGACACGAGGCTCGAGTGGATGCTGGCCAGCTACGGGATCTCGGCCGCCGGTGCCGTGGTCGTGCCCGTGTACCCAACGAACTCGCCCCTCGAGTGCCAGTGGGTGGCCGGGGACTCCGGCGCACGGGCGATCGTGTGCGAGAACGGGCTCCAGCGCGAGAAGATCGAGCAGGTTCGCGACGAGCTCCCGGAGCTCGCGCGCGTGATCGGGATCGAGCCCGGCGGGGGCGAGCTGACGCTCGAGGAGCTGCGCGCCCGCGGCCGGGAAGGCGACCGAGCCGAGCTGAGCGCGCGCCAGGACCGCGTGGATCCCGGCGACGCATACACGATCATCTACACCTCAGGCACCACCGGGCCGCCCAAGGGCGTCGTCCTCACCCACGCCAACGCCATGTCGGTCGGCGAGATCGTGGAGAAGCTTCAGATCGTCGAACCGGGCGAAGTGACCTACCTCTACCTGCCGCTGGCCCACGTGTTCGCGCTGATCACCCAGCTCGCGATCACCGACCAGGGTGCGACCATCGTCTACTTCGGCCGCGACACGAAACAGATCCTGCCCGAGATCGCCGAGACCCGTCCCACCTACGTGCCCTCGGTGCCCCGGATCTTCGAGAAGCTGTACGCGGTCGCGACCGGCATGGTCGAACGCGCTGGCGAGGAGGATCGCAAGCGCTTCCGCCAGGCAATTGAAGTCGGGATGCAGGTGCGCACGCTGCGCCGAGACGGCAAACCGGTACCGCCAGAGCTCGAGCAGGCGTTCGAGCGCGCCGACGGGGAGATCTTCCAGCGCGTGCGCCAGCTGTTCGGAGGACAGCTGCGCTTCGCCATCAGCGGCGCCGCGCCGATCGCGCCCGAGATCCTGCGGTTCTTCTATGCCTCCGGCGTGCCCGTGCTGGAGGGCTGGGGGATGACCGAGTCGATGGGAATCGGCACCGTCGGGACGCTCGAGCACTTCAAGTTCGGAACCGTGGGGCGCGCAGTACCCGGGGTCGAGGTCCAAATCGCATCCGACGGGGAGATACTGATGCGCGGGCCGCACATCTTCCGCGAGTACTGGCGTAACCCGAAGGCGACCGCGGAGACGCTCGTGGACGGATGGCTCCACACCGGAGACCTCGGCGCGCTCGACGAAGAGGGCTACCTGAGGATCACGGGCCGCAAGAAGGACATCATCATCACGGCCGGCGGCAAGAACCTCACCCCGGCCAACCTCGAGAACGACCTCAAGCAATCGCGTTTCATCTCGCAGGCGGTCATGTACGGCGACCGGCGTCCCTACCCCGTCGTGTTGATCACGCTCGACCCCGAGGAGATCGGTCCGTGGGCTAACGAGAAGGGACTGCCCGAGGAGGTGGCCACGCTGGCGGGCAATCAGGTCGTCCGCGACATGATCCAGGCCGAGCTCGACCGCGCCAACGCCAACTACGCCCAGGTCGAGCAGATCAAGAAGTTCGCCATCCTCGACCACGACCTGTCGGTGGAGACTGGCGAGCTGACGCCGAGCCTGAAGGTCAAGCGCAACGTGATCTACGAGCGCTACGCGGACCTGTTTGATGCGTTGTACTGACGACCAGCCGAATCCTGGCCGGTGGTGACGGCCGAGCGAGCGAACAGCCAGAAGTCGCGCCCGAGCACCGGCACCGACACGTTGTAGACCGGCGTCCGGGCGTCCGAAAAGATCCGCGATATCGGCGGCAAATCCCGGACGCCGTTATCCGACCGGGCATCCGGGTAGCACACCCTCGATGAAATTGTTGGTGCTCACCAGCGAGGCGATCTCCGCCGCGCAGCTACGCGACGCCGTGCCCGCCGAGGCGACCCCCGACGATGCGGAGGTGATGGTCATCGCGCCCGCGCTGCAAACAAGCGCGCTCCGCTTCTGGTTCTCGGACGCCGACGAGGCGATCGCCGAGGCGGACCGGGTGAGGCGGACCACCGTGGAGCGGCTCGGCGAGGAAGGGATCGCGGCCAGCGGCGACACCGGCGAGAGCGATCCGATGCAGGCGATCGAGGACGCGCTGATGACGTTCCCCGCGGACCGGATCGTTCTGTTCACCCACCCGGACTCGCGCCAGGCGTACCGCGAGGAGGTGGATGACGCCGAGATCCGGGAGCGGTTCGGGCTGCCCGTGGACCACGCGCCGATATCCGCGAGCTGACCCGGCGCCGGCCCGCGGGCCGGCGCCTCAAGACAACCTCGCTCGGAGCGCCCGCGCGTTGGCGGGCGCAAACCCGTTCCAGTCGTTGTTGAAGTACGCGAAGACCTCCTCGCGGCGGCGCCAGCCCGCTATCCGCCGCGTCCACGTTTCGAGCTCGGTGGCGGAATAGTTGCCGCGGCGGCCTCGCGCCCCGTAGTGAAAGCGGATGAACCGCCAAGGGGCGGTCGCTTCGTAGGTCTGAAACGGCCGCTCGGGGTGATCGCCGATCGTGAGCGCAACCCGGTTGCGCCGCAACGCGTCCATCACCTCCGGCGCGAACCAGCTCTGGTGACGAAACTCGATCGTATGCATGCCCGGCGGCAGGGCCTCGAGCCAGCCGGTCAGACGCTCATCGTCACGATGAAAGTTCTCCGGCAGTTGCCACAGGACGGGGCCGAGCCGGCCGCGGTCGATCAGCGGCTCGAGCGGCTCGTAGAAGCGCTCGATCCCCTCCGCGATGCCGACGAGCCGCTTGATGTGGGTCAGGTAGCGGCTGGCCTTGACCGCGAACAGGAAGCCCGGCGGCGTCTGCTCGACCCATCCGGCCACCGCGTCGCGACGGGCCAGGCGGTAGAACGTCGAGTTGACCTCGACGGTGTCGAACTGCTCGGCGTAGAGCTCGAGCCACCGGCGCTTGGGTTCTCGCTGCGGATACAGGCGGCCGCGCCAGTCGTCGTACATCCATCCGGAGCAGCCGATGCGTATCGGTTTCATCGCGGGGGTAGGAGTTCAATGGCCGGATGAGCTTATTTGACGACCGACCATTCGCTCCGGAGGACCGCCCGCCCCCGCCGGTCCCGCAACGCCCGACGCCAGCGAAGATGCGCGAGGCGGTCCAGGGCTGCCGGGCGTGCGACCTGTGGGAGGGGGCAACCCAGGCGGTGATGGGCGAGGGTGCGCGCCACGCGCCGCTGATGCTCGTCGGCGAACAGCCCGGGGACCGCGAGGACATCGAGGGCCACCCGTTCGTGGGGCCCGCGGGGAAGGTCCTCGATCGGGGTCTCGAGCAGGCGGGCATCGATCACGATCAGGTCTACATCACGAACGTCGTCAAGCATTTTCGCTATAAGGCTCGGGGCAAGCGGCGGATCCACCAGAAGCCCGACCGCTGGCAGGTGTCGGCCTGTCTGCCTTGGCTGGAAGCGGAGATTGCCATGGTGCACCCGGACGCGCTGGTGTGCCTGGGCGCCACCGCGGCCCAGGCGCTCCTCGGCTCGCAGGTGCGGATCGGGCGCGACCGCGGCCGGCCGATGCCATCCGACCTCGCCGAGCACGTCACGGTGACCGCGCATCCCTCTTCGATCCTGCGCGCCGAGGACGATCGCGATCGCCAGGAGGCGATGGCACAGTTGGTGGCCGATCTGGGAAACGTGGCAGGGTGGCTGAGCGCGAGGTAGTAGTCGTCACCGGCGCCTCGGGCGGGATCGGCCGGGCGGTCGTCCGCGAGTTCGCCAAGCGCGGTGCCGCGGTCGGGCTGATTGCCCGGGGCCGGGCGGGACTCGAGGCGGCCGCGCGCGAGGTTTCGGACCTAGGTGGAACGGCATGCCGGTATGAAACGGACGTCGCCGACTTCGGCGCGATGCGCAGCGCCGCGGCGGTGATCGAGGAGCGGCTCGGGCCGATCGACGTGTGGATCAACAACGCCATGACCACGGTGTTCGCGTTCTTCGACGACATCGCGCCCGAGGAATACGAGCGAGCAACGCGCGTGACTTATCTGGGCGCCGTGTGGGGGACGAAGGTGGCACTCGAGCGAATGCTCCCCCGCGACCGCGGGACGATCGTGCAGGTGGGCTCCGCGCTGGCCTACCGGGGCATCCCGCTACAGGCGCCGTACTGCGGCGCCAAGCACGCGATCAAGGGCTTTCAGGAGTCGCTGCGCTGCGAGCTGCGCCATCGTCGCAGCCGCGTCCACGTCACCATGGTGCAGCTGCCCGGGCTCAACACTCCCCAGTTCGGTCATTGTCTGAATAGGATGCCGCGCCATCCGATGCCGGTGCCGCCGATCTTCGAACCGGAGGTCGCCGCGCACGCCGTGTACTGGGCGGCCCACCACCGTCGCCGCGAGCTGTACGTCGGCTTCCCCACCGCGTACACGATCGTCGGCAACAAGCTCGCGCCGTGGCTCGCGGAGCGGTATCTGGCCAGAACGGCCGTCGATGGGCAGCAGACCGACCAGCCGGTGGACCGGGATCGCCCGGCCAACCTCTTCTGGCCGCTGGATGAAGCGCGGGACGAGGGGGCGCACGGGATCTTCGATAGCAGCGCGCACCCGCGCAGCGAGCAAGCCTGGCTCAGCCGCCACCGGATAGGCTCAGGGCTCGGCGCCGCCGCTCTGCTCGGCGCTGCCGGCGCGACCCTGATTCGCCGACTCGCTTGAGATCGAGGCGCTCCGCGAGCCGGGCAGCGAGCGCCATGATCGTCAGCGCCGGGTTCGCCGAACCCTGCGTCGGCATGACGCTGCCGTCGGCGATCAACAGGTTCGGCACCTCCCAGGCCCGGTGGTCGGAGTCGACCACGCTCCGCTCGGGATCGACTCCCATCCGGCAGCCGCCCACGAGGTGGGCGTAGCGGTCGATGACCAGCACGTCCTGGGCGTCCGCGGCCTCGAAGACGTCGTGCAGGGTCTGCTTGGCGAACGCGATGTTCTTGCGGTCGTTCTCGCACTGGCTGTAGTCCATCCGGGCCACCGGGAGACCGTTCTGGTCGCACACCTCGGGCACGACCGTCACGCGGTTCTCGGGCAGCGGGAGCAGCTCGCATAGCACCCCGAGCGTGTACCAGTGGTTGTAGTCGCGCGTGTACTCGCGCAGCGCCGGTCCCCAGTGGCCGTCGGCGAGCACGTGCTGGGCCCACTCGACCGGGAGCGGACCCACGGTCTGGATCGAGAAGCCCCGCGCGAACCCCCGCTCGGGGTCGGTCTCATAGAACTGCTCGGAGGAGATCTCGGGCGGGGGCGCCTTGTACATCCGCATCTCCTCCGGGAAGCGGCCGGCGACCTGGGTCGCACCCTGGACCATCACGCAGCGACCGACCTGGTCATTGCCGTTGGCGAGTCCGTTCGGGAACCTGCGGCTGGTGGAGTTCAGCAGCAGCCGCGGCGTCTCGATGGAGTAGCCGGCCACCGCGACCGCTTCGGCGCGCTGGAAGCACTCGCGCTCGCCGCGGATGTAGCGCACACCTGTGACGCGCCCCGAGGAGTCGTCCAGTTCGATGTGCATGGCCATAGAGCCGTCGCGGATCTCCGCTCCGTGCTCGATCGCGTCCGGGATGTGGGTGACCAGCGGCGAGGCCTTGGCGTTCACCTTGCACCCTTGCAGGCAGAACCCCCGGTAGATGCAGTGGGGCCGGTTTCCGAAGCTGCCGTTGGTGATTCCGACCGGCCCGACGCGCATCTCGATCCCGAGCTTGCGGGCGCCTGCCCACGCGGCCTCCGCGCCTCCCGCGATGGGGTGCGCGGTGTGTGGGTAGCGGTGCGGATCGCCCCACGGCCACCAGTCGCCTGCCACCGGCAGCTCGAGCTCGAGTCGCTCGAAGTGAGGCTTCAGGTCGGCGTAGGAGATCGGCCAGTCCTCGCCCACCCCGTCCCGCGTTCGCACCTCGAAGTCGGAAGGATGAAAGCGCGGGCAGTAGCCAGCGTAGTGGACCATCGAGCCCCCCACCCCCCGGCCCGAGTTGTTCTTGCCGAGCTCGACCGGGTCCTTCCCGCCGATGATCCGCTTGTCGGTCCAGTAGAGCTTGTGCGAGCCGGCCTCGTCCGAGACCCAGTCCTCGTCGGGATCCCAGAACGGGCCCACCTCGAGCACCACCACCTTCCAGCCCCGTCGGGCAAGTCGCTGCGCGAGCGTGGCGCCGCCGGCGCCGGCTCCGACGATCACCAGATCGACGGGGTAGGCGTCGTCGTAGCGGGCCATCCGTTCGCGCGGGACCGCCCGGCGGTGGACGTCGAGGAGGAAGGCCGAGTCGTTCTCTGGCGGGCGAAGGGCGCCCCGCACGAGCGTCCGCAGTCCGTGGCGCGGGGTCATGTCCCCTCCACTCCGCGTCCCTGCGTGTCCTTCACCGGGTCGCGCTCGAACGCCGGCGCCCCCTCCCAGCTCTCCCGCTGCCCCGCCCCCAAGCGCGCGTACCCGCGCGGGTATGCGGGGCCTCCGAAGCCGATCTCGTTCCACGCCCAGGGATGGGAATAGAACGCGCTGAGCACGGCCCGCATCACCACGCTCCAGGCGCGCGCGGGCGGCAGCTCGTCCCACACCTCGCCGTGGAGCTCGCCGTCTGCGAAGGCGCCGATGACCCGGGTTTGGATCTCGTGTGGAGCGGTGGCGAACTCTCGGACCCCGTGTTGCCGGGCGGCGGCGTCCAACCCCACCGCCACCCGCCGCCAGGTCTCGCGGTCGTCGGGCAGATCGTCGAACTGAAAGCCGTCGAGCACTCCGGCGAACAGCTTGGCGTCGACCGCGTTCAGGACCGGGATCCGCGGCTCGCGGTCCTGCGCCATGACGACGTCGCAGAACGCGCCCAAGGTCCTGGCCTCCTCGGTGGTGAAGAAGCGGATCGGCGGCACCTGCTCCACGCGCTCGAGCACGACGCGTCGGGTCGCCTCGTCCCAATGGTCGACCTCATCGAGCACGTTGAAGTCGGGGTAGCGCCCGTGCATCTGCGGCGTGACGCCGTTTCTCTGGCGCGGGAGCTCCTCCGGCGACGCGGGTTGTCGGTCGTCGCGGAGGTTGGGCAGATGGGCCGCCTGGCGAAAGTCCCTCGCCATCCCGCTACCGCTCGCGGCCGAGGACGGCGGCGGCCAGCCCCATCCCCCCGACCAGCGCCAGCGATCCGGGTGCCAGCAGCGGCGGCCCCATCACGATGTTGAACAGCGGCTCGCGGAACCCGCCCGGCTTGCGGGCGACGCCGCGCACGTGTGTCACCACGCCGATCAGTCCGTCCAGGCAGTACAGCGCCGAGAGCGCCGGCAGCCAGGTCTGGGCGGCGCGCTCGGAGCGGATTCCGGCGACCCCGGCGGCGGTGAGGGCGGGTGAGAGGGCGACCGGCGTCCACATCCACTTGTCGCCGAACGACCCCCTGAAGTGCTCGAAGTAGATCTCGAGCCCGAGCGGCAGCGCGCTGAACGCGGTGGCGCCGGCGAGCGTCCGTTGCATGCGGCCGTGGCTGACGTTTCGCCACCAGCGGGCGAGCCCTCGCTCGGGCGGGGTGGTGCGGCGGATCGGAGCCGCACCGGCCAGAGGCGACCTAAACCGCATAACGCTCCGCCTCGGCGCGCTTGAGCTCGAGCCCGTTGCCGGGCCGGTCCAGGTCGGGGAACAGCGCCCCTTCCCGGGGCAGCACCACGCCCTCGAACAGCAGCTGCTCGATCCGGACGTGATCGTGGAAGTACTCGAGGTGCACGAGCTGCTCGAGGGCGAGTCCGGGGTGCAGATGGATAGCGGGGCCGCAGTGTAGGGACATCGGCATCGATCGGGCGCGGCAGAGCGCCCCAACGCGCAGCAGCTCGGTGATCCCCCCGCAGCGGGTGACGTCGGCCTGCACCACGTCGACCGCTCCCGCGTCGAGCATCCGCTGGAAATAGCCGGCGTCGTAGCCGTACTCCCCGGCCGCGATCTGCATGCCGGCGGGCCCGCGCTCGCGTAGGAAGCGAAGCCCCTCCAGGTCGTCGGAGGACACCGGCTCCTCGAACCAGCTGACGTCGCACTCGGCCCGAAACCGCTCGGCGAGGTCCAGCGCCTGCTCGCGCGAGTAGGCGCCGTTGGCGTCGACGAACAGCAGCGAATTGGGACCGATCGCCCGCCGCGCGGACCGCACGCGTTCGGGATCGGCCGCCGGCGCGGACCCCACCTTCATCTTCACCCGGGGGATGCCGCGCTCGACCCAGCCGGCGAGCTGCTCCGCGAGCCGCTGGTTGCTGTAGGAGGTGAAGCCGCCGGAGCCGTAGATCGGAACTCGATCGTTGGCGGTGCCGATCAGCGTGCAGAGCGGCAGACCCAGGAGGCGCGCCTTGAGGTCCCACAGCGCGAGGTCGACCGCGGCGATCGCCATCGAGGCGATCCCAGGGCGGCCGAGGTTCCGGATCTCGCGGACCATCGCCGCCCAGGCCCCCTGGGGCGCCATCGCGTCGCGGCCCCGGACGATCGAGGCCAGCTTCGATTCGATCAGCTTCGCGGTGGAGAGGTCCGCGTACGTGAAGCCCACGCCTGCCGCGCCGGCGGCATGAGCGTGGACGACGACGATCGTCGTCGAATCCCATGCGAGCGTGCCGTCGGCTTCGGGAGCATCGGTGGGGACCGTGTAGGCCCCCACCTCGATCTCCTCGATCGACTGTTGCGTCCGGGGCGCCGTCGCGCTGCTCATCGCCCGGGCAGGAACTCTTCGACCTTCTGCTTGAACGACTGCTTGATGATCCGCCCCGCGTTCGGGTCGCCCGAGATCAGCGCCGAGCTCAAGGCCTTGGCCTGCTCGAGCGTGATGTGGGGCGGCAGCGGCGGAACCTCGGGATCGGTGATCGCCTCGTAGACCACGGGCCGGTCCGCGGCCAGCGCCTCGTCCCACGCCGCTGCTACCTGGTCGGGCGCGTCGACCCGGATTCCCTTCAGGCCGAGCAGCTCGGCGTACCGGGCGTAGGGGAAGTCGGGCAGGTCCTGTGAGCCTTCGAACTTGGGGTCGCCCTCCATCGCCCGCTGCTCCCAGGTGACCTGGTTCAGATCGCGGTTGTTGAGCACCAGCACGATCAGGCGCTGGTCGGCCCACTGGTGGCGGTACTTGGCGATCGTGATCAGCTCGTTGAGCCCGTTCATCTGCATGGCGCCGTCGCCCACCAGCGCCACCACGGGGCGCGTCGGATGGGCGAACTTCGCGGCGATCGCGTACGGGACGCCGGGTCCCATCGTCGCCAGGGTGCCCGACAGCGAGGCCATCATCCCCTGGCGCAACTTGATGTCGCGCGCGTACCAGTTGGCCGCCGACCCAGAATCCGAGCTGATGATCGCGCCGTCCGGGAGGCGCTCGGACAGCTCGCGGAAGACGAGCTGAGGGTTGATCGGCTCGGCCGCGAGCTGGGCACGCTCACCGAGCAGGTTCCACCAGTCGGCGATCTCGCTTTCGATCTGCTCGCGCCAGGAGCGGTCGGTCTTGCGCTCCAGCCGCGGCAGCAGCGCCCGCAGTGTCTCCGCGCTGTCGCCGACGAGGTTGACCTCCATCGGGTAGCGGATCCCGAGCATCTTGCCGTCGATGTCGATCTGCACTCCGCGCGCCTGCCCCTCCTCGGGCAGGAACTCCGAGTAGGGGAAGCTCGAGCCGACCATCAGCAGCGTGTCGCACTCCTGCATCAGCGTCCAGCTCGGCTTGGTCCCGAGCAGACCGATCGATCCGGTCACGTACGGAAGGTCATCGGGCAGCACCGCCTTGCCGAGCAGGGCCTTGGCGACTCCGGCGCCGAGCACCTCGGCCACCTCGGACACCTCCTCGCCGGCGTGCAGCGCGCCCTGGCCGACGAGCATGGCCACCTTGTCGCCGGCGTTCAGCACGGCGGCCGCAAGGTCGAGATCCTCATCGCTGGGCAGCACGCGTGGCGGCCGGTACCCGGGGCCGGAGTGGACCGTCCCGTGCTTGTGCGGCGGCTGGGGCACCGCGTCTGCCTCCTGGAGGTCGTTCGGGATGATGATCGCGGTGACCGTGCGCTCGTCGAGCGCGATTCGGAACGCGCGGTCGACCAGGTGGCGAATCTGGGCGGGCTCCATCGCCATCTGGACGAACTCGTGGGCGACGTCCTTGAACAGCGTGGTCAGGTCGACTTCCTGCTGGTAGTTGCCGCCGAGGCCGGCTCGCGCTTGCTGGCCGACGATCGCCACGACCGGCTGGTGGTCGAGCTTGGCGTCATACAGACCGTTGAGCAGGTGGATAGCGCCCGGGCCCGAGGTCGCGAGACATACGCCCGCCTCCCCGGTGAACTTGGCATGGGCGCAGGCCATGAACGCCGCCATCTCCTCGTGGCGGGTCTGGACGAACTCGGGCCGCTGGCCGTCGCTGGAGCGGGTGAAGGCGCCCATGATCCCGTTGATCCCGTCCCCGGGGTAGCCGTAGATCCGCTTGACGCCCCACGTGGCGAGGCGTTCGAGGAGATAATCGCCCACTGTTTGGCTCATTCGCGCACAGCTCCTTTGGTCGTCGCCCGGGTCATCCATTTTTTGGGCTACCCTCGGGCCGGGGGCGCCTAACTCGTGCCGTCAGACCGCCTGCTCCGCGTCGAGGTGGCGACCGGAGACCGCACCCTGCGTCTCGGCCAGGGCCACGGCCGCGGAGATGTGCGCCAGGTGCGTCAGACCCTGGGGGAAGTTGCCGAGCAGCTCCCCGGTCTTGGGGTCCACCTCCTCGGAGAACAGTCCGAGGTGGTTCGCCCGCGCGATCGCCTTGTCAAACACCTCGCGCGCGTCCTGCGGGCGCCCGCCCCGGGTCAGGCATTCCACCAGCCAGAACGAGCAGGACAGAAACGCACCCTCCCGCCCCGGCAGGCCGTCGTCGCGGCGGTAGCGGTACAGCAGCCCGTCGCCGGCATCGAGCTCCTCCCGGATGGCGTCGGCCGTGCGGAGCATCCGCTCGTCCTCCCAGTCGACGTACTCCACGGTCGGAAGCAGCAGCAGCGCCGCGTCGAGCTCCGGGCGGTCGAACGCTTGGACGTACACCCCTCGCCGGCGGTCGTAGCCGCGGCGCTCGATCGTCTTGCGCAACTCGTCGCGTGCCCGCTTCCAGCGGCGCGTCGGCGCGCGGCGCATGCACTCGTCGGCCAGCCGGATGCCGCGGTCCAGCGCGGACCAGCACAGCACCTTGGAATGGACGAAGTGGTCGGGGTCACCGGGCCACTCCCAGATCCCGCAATCGCGCTGCCGCCAGCTCTCGGCCGCCAGATCGATCAGCGACACGAGAAATCGCCAGTCGTCGTCGCCGGGGGAATGTCCCCGGCGGTGCCAGCGCCAGGTCAGGTTCACGAGCTCGCCGTAGGCGTCCAGCTGAAGCTGGCCGGCGGCGTCGTTGCCCGTCCGCACGGGGACCGATCCTCGGTAGCCCCCGAGCCCGTCCATGATGGTGCCCTGAAGGCGGCGCTCCCCCCCGACTCCGTAGACCACCTGGAGGTCCTCCGCGTGACCGGCAGCCGAGCGCATGATGAACGCCCGGAACGCGTCTGCCTCGGCGACCGCGCCCAGCTCGGCGAAGGCGCGGGCGCTGAAGCTCGAGTCGCGCACCCAGGCGTAGCGGTAGTCGAAGTTGCGAGGACCGCCGAGGGCTTCGGGCAGCGACGTGGTCGGAGCCGCGGCGATCGCGCCCGTCGGCGCGTAGGTGAGCGCCTTGAGCACGATCCCGGACCGGCGGGCGCCCGCCTCGTCGGGGCTCGAGAGCCGCAGCCCCTGTGCCCACTCGCGCCACCATTGCACGGTGCCCTCGAGCTCGCGATCGAGCGTTTCCGGGTCGGGGTCACTGGGGGTCTCGGCGTCGACGAGATGCGGCGGGCTGTAGCGAAGGCACAGCCGCACGCGGTCGCCCGGCCCCACGCGGGCCCGCCCGGTGAGCTCGTGGTCGGGGTCCTCGCGCAGCTTCTCGTCGCACCACACGACCAGAGCGTCGTTGCCGCCAATCGTGCTGTGCAGGCGGCGGCCGTGCCGGCGGATCCACGGTCGCACCTGGCCGTAGTCGAATCGCGGTGCCACCCGGATGTCGAGCTCCACCGACCCCCGCACGCCTTCGATCACCCGCAGCAGCTGCCGGCGGGGCGGGTCGTCGCGGTCGAGCACGAAGCAGTCGAGCAGCCGCGCTTCCCCGTCGGAGGACCGTAGCGTGGTGGCGAGCACCAGCGTGTCGTCGAGGTACTCCTGGAAGCTCTCCCACGGGCCGCCTGCCGGGGCGATCGAGCAGTACCCGCCCCTCTCTCGGTCGAGTAAGCGGCCGAACGCGCTGCCGGAGTCAAAGCGCGGCATACAGCACCAGTCGATCGACCCGTCGCGCCCGACGAGGGCCGCGGTGTGGCAGTCGCCGATCAGGCCGTAGTCGCCGATTTGAAGTTGTCCGTCGGTATTGGGCACAGGTTCCAGGTACCCGTTTGCCGCCCTCCCAGGCGGGTAGATCGAGGTTGATGTGGCTCTATCTGATCGTGGGCCTGCTGGTCGTGCTGGGGATCGCCGGCGGCATTTTCGGCGGCGGGATCTTCACCATCGTGCTCATCCCGCTCGCACTGGTGGTGCTCGCGAGCGTGGTCGTCACCGGAATGGTGGCTCGATCGCACGAGCGCAAGACGGCGGGCTCGACCGACGCCGCGCCGACCACGGGCCGCCCGCTGCCGCACGACAGCACCCGGTCCAGCGGCAGAGTCCCCACGTCGCCCGAGCGGCTCGTCGACGCTCGCCGCGAGCAGCAGTAGTGGGCGGTGAGTACAGGCGCCTGGCCCCCTCAAATGCTAGGAGGCCAGGCGCCCGTACCTCACCGCCTTGCCGGCACCCTTGGGCGCCGGCCCTTCGGAGGCGCGCGCAGAGGTGAGTGGTTTCCTCGCGCCGGGGGCGGGTAGCGCCTCAGTGAACACCCACGTACGAACGAGAGGAGCCTATCCGTGGGCCTGATGGACAAGCTCACCGGGCGAGCAAAGAAGACCGCCGGCGAGATCGTCGACGACCCGTCGCTGCGCCGGCAGGGCCGTAAGGAGGAGCGCAAGGGCGAGGCCAAGGACGAGCTCGCGCGCGAGCAGGAGAAGGCCGACCGCAAGGCGCAGGAAGTCGCCGACCTGGAGCGCCGCACCTGACCTGCGGACGGGCCCGTCCCGCTAGACGGGCCCGTCCGGCGGCCCCTTCTGAACGGGGCGCGCCGGCAACGCTCAGCTTCCCAGCGCGTAGTGGGCGATGTCGTTCTCGAGCGCGGCCGCGGTGTCGTACTGGCCGGTGTGCACGTTCACGACCTTGCCCGAGGGGGCAACGAAGATCGTCGTCGGGAGCCCTTCCAGCACGGCGAGCGAGGAGAGCTGCGACGAGGAGCTTTCGTAGCTCGGATAGCTGACCGGGTGCTGGGCCAGGAACGAGCGGGCGCCCGATGTGGTGTCGTTCGTGTTGACCCCGAGGAACGCAACCCGCTTACCGTAGGTGGCCGAAGCCGAGGCCAGGATGCCGAATTCGGCCCGACACGGGCCGCACCACGAGGCCCAGGCGTTAAGCACGACCGGGTAGCCGCGCAACGAGTGCAGCCTGGTCATCAGCGCGCTCGCGGAGCCGACCAGCTGGCCGGCCTGACGGTGGAGCGCGGCGAGCGCTCCCGGTGAGCCGGCCAGAGCCTGCTGGGCGGCGGCGGGAGTGGGAACGCCGGACTTCGGAAGCTCGCTGGCCGGGATGGTCCTGCCCATCAGCGAGTAGAGGTCCTCGCGGATCTGCGTGGCGGTCCACGGAAGCTCTGGATGCGTGAGGTTCGCCTGGCCCTCGGAAGAGAGCATCGAGCGCAGGGTCGCGGATAGGCGGCCGCCCACGTCGGGCATCCCCTCGTCGACGATCCGCTCCTGCCCCGCCGGGTCGATCAGAAACACGGCGTCGGTGTGCTGCACGTCGAACGTCTCGGGCTTGTGCGTCATCCAGTCGACGTCGGGCGGCTTGCCCTGCGGGACGCGCGCGTAATACACCCCGAAGAACTTCCAGAGGCGGCGAATCTCTGCTTGCGTGCCGGTCAGCATCGTGAAGTCGGCGCCCGTGAGCTTGCGGTAGGCGCGCAGCCGCGCCGGCGTGTCGCGCCACGGATCGACGGTCGCGGTGGCGACCACGACCTGGTCCGAGAGCCCCGCCTGGCGCAGCTGCGCGGTCAGCTCCATCATCGCCGCGGTGGTCATCGGGCAGACCTCGTGGCAGAGCGTCATCGAGGGCGCGAGGACAACCCACTTGCCGTGCCAGGCGGCGGGTAGCGGGTAGGGGCTGCCGTTTTCGTCGGTCAGCTGCACTGCGGGAACCGGCCGCGGCCGCTCGAGCGAGGTGCCGATCGCCACCGGTGCCGGCACGCCGGCGGACGCGCCGGCGGTCGTGGGGGCGGAATTGCGGTTGATCCTGTCGAGCACGGAGAGCGCGACCAGCAGTGCCAGCAGGAGCACGGCGCCGGCGATCGCGATCTGGCGGGCCCTTCGAAGCGTCATGTTGGCACCGGAGGTTAGAACCCGCGCGATCCAGCCGGCAGAGCGCTCTGGGTGTGCTGGATCTGGGTCCGATACGAACCCTTATCCAGCGCACCCCCTTGGCCGCCCGCTATCGCGAGCGCGCTTCCTCCGCCGGCGCGGTCCCCACCGGTGGCTCTGAGATCGGGGGCGTATCGCGGTCGGGGCTGCCTGCAAGCACCTCGACCCGGCCGTCGCCGGTGCGCTGGATCACCTGCCCCTGCCAGGCGCGCAGAGGATGAGCGCCGCTTCGCTGAAGCGCCCGGCAGGCGCTGAGGGTGACGAAGAACACCACGATCGGGATGATCCAGATGCCCGCCCGCCACACGTGTATCTGCAGGGTGTAGGAGACGCCCAGGCGGTAGAAGATCCGGTCGGTCGATCCGACCGCGAACACGATCACCACCCAGCTGAGGAACCCGGCGCCGATCGCGCTGCGAATCGGCCGGTCCCGCGGTCGATCCAGCAGATCGTGGCGGCGCACGTCGCCGGTGAACCTCCGCTCGATCGCGGGCCAGGCGAACATGACCACGAACACGAACAGCGGGAATGCCGCGCCACCCCAGAACGGGTTGGGGATCACGGTCCGGCCGGAGATCACGAGCTCCCAGTTGGGCATCAGCCGCAGCGCGCCGATCAGCCAGCCGATGTACCAGTCGGGCTGGGCGCCGTTCTCCGACAAGTACGGGTGGTACGGCCCCCACTGCCAGATGGGATTGATCTGGATCAGCCCGCCGAGCAGGAACAGCACGCCGGCGACCGCGAGCATCAGCCCGATTGAGCGCAGCGCGTACGCGGGCCACGTCGGAGTGCCAACGACGTTGCGCTCCCGGCGACCGGGCCCTGGGAACTGCGAGTGGTGCTGGCGCATGATCATGACCAGGTGGAGCGTGATCAGCACGGCGAGCGCGACGGGGATCAGGAGCACGTGAACGATCTCCAGCCGCGGCCAGAACGTGCTGTTGCCGGGGAACGGGCCGCCCCAGATCAGCGTGGCGAACTGGCCGCCGATGCCCGGGATCGCCACCGCGACCCCGTAGGCGATCGCCAGCCCCATGCCCGAGAGCAGGTCGTCGACGAGCGAATACCCGGCGAAGCCTTCCAGGATGGCAAGCATCAGCATGGTCAACCCGATGAAGTAGTTCAGGTCGCGGGGCTTGCGGTAGGCGCCGGTGAAGAAGACGCGGATCAGGTGCAGCACGATCGAGGCGATGAACACGTCCGCAGCCCAGTGGTGCACCTGGCGGAAGAGCAGGCCCGCCGGCACCGTGAAGGAGATGTTGAGCACCGAGCGGTAGGCCTCGGACATCTGCTCGCCCTGGAGCAGCGTGTATGGGCCGTGGTAGATGACCTGGGAATCGCTCGGGATGTAGAAGAGCGTGAGGTAGATCCCGGTCGCCACCAGCACGATGAACGAGTAGAGCGCGATCTCCCCGAGCAGGAACGACCAGTGGTCTGGGAACACGTACCGGAGGGCCCACTTGATTCCCCCGGCGAGCCCGACGCGCTGCTCCGCCGAGCGGCTGACGCGCACGAAGCGGCGGTGGACGTAACGTTCGATCGGGTTCACGACTGGGACCGGTGGACGCCCCACCAAGACGGCCCGATGTCCTCGTGAAACGGACCCGCCGCCCGCAAGTAACCCTGCCCGTCGACCATCAACGGGAGCTGGGGCAACGCGCGGCCGGCGGGACCGAAGATCAGCCGGCCACCCTCGCCGGGCAGGAACGTCGAGTAGTGGCAGGGGCAGGTGAAGGCCGGAATCTGGCTCGTCGGAGCGTAGGTCGGGTACCGGTAGAGCGAGATCGCGCAGCCGGCGTGTGGGCAGATCTTCGAATAGGCCAAGATCCCGTATGGCGCCCAGTCGCTACGAGCCGCCGGCAGATGGATGAAGTTCGCGGGCAGGCGGACCACCAGCAGTCCGGCCCCGAACGACTCGGGATCCCCGTGCTCGGGCAAGGCGGTGTAGAACGTGCCGATCTGGATGTCGCTGGCCAGGTAGGGGCGTGCTTCGTCATCAACCAGGCGCACGCCGCGGGCCCACGGGGTGTGGTGCAGCGGGCTCACGGTCGGCCCGAGCGACGCCAGCGGCGTCGCCGCCGCGGTCAGGAGCGCCGCCCCGGCGACGCCGCCGGCGCCGACCAGCAGAGCGCGACGCGAGATCCCCTCGCCGCCCACCTCGATGATGTGGATGACCTCCTCCGTCTCCTCCTCGACGAGCAGCGGACCGCGCTCCTCGACGTGGGTCTCCTGCGGGACCACGAACTTGCCGGCGACGATGCACGCGACGGCCAGCAGGAGTAGCGCGCCGCCCATCGCGAGCCCGAGCAGCTGCGTGTTGCCGGACAGCACGATGTAGAGCACGGTGAAGGCGATCGCGAACATCGCGGCCAGCAGGAGCAGCACGGCCACGAGGGTCTCCGCTCGGGGGCTGGCGGGCACCGTGCGCTCGCTCGGGTCCACCTCGGACGGAGTCCCGCCCATCCCCGGCGGCGGCTTGCGGCGGGCCGCCGCACGAGCCGTGGTACCTAACGCCACGAGCGCGCCGAGGAGCTTCGCCCAACGCGTGACGGGACTCGGATCGTCAGGGCTCATCGGCGAACCTCCGAAGTGTGGATGCGGTGCTCATACCGGCTCGTCCATGCGCTCGCCGATCAATCGGGCCACGATCACCAGCGCCGTCAGGCCGATGAACCACGCCACGATCCCCTCCGGGATGGGCCCGATGTTGTAGATCCCCCACCCGCCGGCGTTGTCGGGCTGGCGCGTCCAGAGCGCGTAGCGGACGATCGAGTCGAGCTCGTGCTGGTCGATCTGCTTGGCGTCGAAGTGCGGCATCAGATACGGGCCCATCCGCACCGCCTCGGCGATCTCCTGCGGCGTGGCCTCCTGGAGATCCGGGATCTGGGCGTTGACCGTGATCCCGCCGCGGGCGACGATCTGGTGGCAGCCGGCGCAGTTGAGCGTGAACTGGTGGAACCCCATCGCCAGGTCGCCTCTCGCGGGGTCGGCGGTCGGTGCCGGTGGGCCGCCGAACGAGCTGATGTACGCGATCAGCGCGTCTATATCGGTCCGGTTGAACAGCGGTGGGTTCCGCAGCGGTTGGTTGCGGGGCTGGTCGAGCGGCATCCTCCCGGTCGACACGTAGAAATCGACCGGGCCGGGACCGACGCCCCGGAGCGATGGAGCCACCCCCGGCGTCCCCTGCAAGGCGATCCCGTGGCACGAGGAGCAGCTGCTCTGATACAGCGTGAAGCCCTGCGCCCTCAGCGCTGGGGAGTCCGGGAATGACTTAGTGGGGTTGCCCGGGCCGGGAGGATCCGGCGACTTGGTGGGGGGGTTGAACTCGGAGGCCGGTCCGCCGGGGATCGTCGTGGCGGCGCTCTGGCCCTGCGAGCTGGGTGCGGCCAAGGCGACGATCGCGATCGCGCCGAGGATCATCGCCAGGGTCAGCCGGAGCACGGGCGGGATTCGGGAGCGCCGGGTCAGCCAGCGCATGAAAACGCGCCTCATCCGCGGGGCCCCGCGTCCCGGGTGGCGAGGGGCGCGGCTCGAGCGCCCGCCTCCCGGGTGGCCAGGGGCGCGGCTCGAGCGCCCGCGTCCCGGGTGGCGAGCGGCGCAGCTCGTGCTTCCCGCGCGGCCTGCCGGCGCTCTTCGGCCACCATCGCCGCGACCGCCGCCCACAGCCCAACCGCGACCATGATCGTGTTGCCGACCACCCACATGATCGCTCCCGCTTGCGCCTGGTCGTCGAGCGCCGAGATCCCGAGTGAGCGCGCGGGCGGCCCGTATGATTGATAAAGGAGAGTCCCGTGGCGATTCAGGTACGCCCCAACCACTGCCATCGGCAGCATCGCCGCGATCAGATAGCCGAGCCGGCCTAGCCCGCTCAGGCGGCGGCGGGGGGCGGGGTCGCCGTCGACGAGTGGCGACCACATCAAGAGCCCTGCGATCAGGTACAGCGCGTGCTCGGTGTAGTGCAGGGCCGGGTGGCGCAGCGTCGCCTCGTAGAAGGACGGAAGATGCGTCAAGACGATGACCGCGCCGAACAACGCCAGCGTCTGCAGCGGACCCGTATAGGGGCGCGTCCGTTCGAGCGCTCGGACGAACCCACGGCGTCGCGCCGGCGGCAGCGCTCGGAGGGCCAGGATCACCGGGCGGCCGCCGAGCACGAGGAGCGGCGCGACGAGCAGCAGCAGCATGTGCTGCACCATGTGGACCGAGAGCAGCTGATCGTCGTAGGTATCGATCCCGGACTGAAGCGCCACGATTGCGCAGGCGACCCCGGCCAGGAACGAAGCGGTTCGGCGCGCCGGCCAGCGACCACCGGCGTGCCGGCTGGCGATCACGTAGAGGGCGCCGACGCCGGCCGCGGGCACGACCACCGACGCGCTCAGGCCCCAGTGCGACACGAGCAGCGACGGGAGCGACGGGGCACTCACCGGTGCTCCTCCTCGCTCACGACATGCCGGCGCGTCGCACGTTCGGCTCGTAGCTCGATGATCAGGCGGCCCACCGCGAGCACGAACACCGCGATGCCGAAGTACAGGAGGAACTTGGCCCAGGCCAGTCCGAACAGCGCGCACCCGACCGACAGCCCGATCAGCATGGCCGATGCGCTGGCCTGCGGGACCGCCTCGGCCGCGGTCCGCGGCGGCGGTGGGCCGCGCCGGATTGCTTCCCGCCGCGCCAGCCACAGCGCCACACCGAAGCCGTAGATGATGAGGACCGCAGCGCTCGCCGCCGCTCCGTTCACCGTCTTGTCGTTCCAAACCCAGTTCCCGATCGCCAGCACCAGCAGGATCGTTCCCCAGGCCAGGATCGGGATCGCGCCGCCCCTCATCGGGCTGCGGTCACCTCCCCGCCCTTGCCCCCGCGGTCCGTCTCCTCGTGGCGCAGGTCGAGCAGCGGCGCGTAGGAGCGGATCGGCGGCAGCGGCCGGTCGAAGTTGAGCGGTGGCGGAGGCGAGCTGGTGGCCCACTCGAGCGTGTGCCCGAGCCACGGATCGTCACCGGCGGGCACGCGCCGGCGCAGCGAGGTCCACACGTTCACCAGGAACACCAGGACTCCGAGGGCGATGATCCCCGCGCCGATCGTCTCGAGCTCGTTGAGCGTGCCCCACCCCGGGTGCGTCGGATACCGCGAGACGCGGCGCGGCATCCCGTCGTTGCCCAAGAAGAACATCGGGAAGAAGGTCAGGTTCGTGCCGATCACCATCAGCACGAGCTGGAGCTTCCCGAGACGCTCTCGCAGCAGCGCGCCGGTGATCTTCGGGAACCAGTGGTACATCCCCGCGAAGAAGCCGAAGATGCTGCCGGCGAACAGCGTGTAGTGGAAGTGCGCGACGATGATGTAGGTGCCGTAGGCGTGATAGTCGAGCACCGGCGAGGCGACGAAGATCCCGCTCAGGCCGCCGATCAGGAACTGCAGGAAGAAGGTGAGCGCGAACAGCATCGACGTACGCAGGACGAGCGCCCCTCCGATCAGCGTGCCGATCGTGTCGAAGTACTCGATCCCCGCCGGGACCAGGAGCAGCGTGGAGGTGAAGGCGAAGTACTGGTTGGTGACCCCGCCGGTGACGTACATGTGGTGCGACCACACCGCCATCGAAAGCGCGGCGAAGGCCATGATCGAGGCGACGAACGCGATGTAGCCGAACCAGCGCTTGTGCGAGCACACGGCGATTGCCTCAGCGGCCGCCCCGAGGTAGGGGAAGAACATCACGTAGACGACGGGGTGGCCGAAGAACCAGAACAGGTCCTGATAGTCGATCGACCCGGCGAACCCAGTGAAGATATGCCCGCCGTGACGGTCGATGTAGAGGAGGACCATTACGAGCACCAGGATCGGGAACGAGGCCACGATCATCAGCACGCTGACCAACGCGGTCCAGGTGAACACCGGCATCCGCAGCAGCGCCATGCCGGGAGCCCGCCGGCGGGCGATCGTGGCCACGACGCATCCGGCCATGACCGTCATACCGGCGGCGGCCAGGATCACGCCGATCACCCACAGGTCCTGTCCCACCCCGGGGGTGTTGGTTCCGTTCGACATCGGCGCATACGACGACCATCCCGCGCGTCCCGCGCCCCCGGAGGCGAACCAACCCTGTTGCATCACCAGCCCGCCGCAGATCCACGTCCACAGTCCCGCCAGGGCCAGGCGGGGGGCCGATATCCGCGTCGCACCGATCTGCAACGGCACGAAGTAAAGGGCCAGCGCGATCGCCATCGGGCAAACGAACAGGTAGATCATCGTCGAGCCGTGCATCGTGAACAGCTCGTTGTAGGAGTTGTCCGAGACGAACTGCATATTCGACTGCGCCAACTGAGTGCGCATCAGCAGCGCGAACAGCCCCCCGAGCAGGAAGTAGAGGAGAGAAAGCCCGCCGAGCGTCAGACCCATCCGCTTGTGGTCGGTGCTGGTGAGCGTGCCCAGCCACCCGGTCATGCGCGAGATGCGAGCGGGCGGTGCGGTGGCGACGCTCACGGGGTAGGCCCCCTCCCCTTGAGGCGTGCCCACTTCGCGAACGCGGACGGACTCACCGCGTAAGCGGTGAAGATCATGTCGGCGTGGCGAAGCCCGCAGAACTCCGCGCACTGGCCGGCGAACACGCCCCTCCTGAAGCTGAGCGTGATCACCTGGGTGGAGCCGGGGATCGCGTCGTGCTTGTAGCGCAGCGCTGGGATCCAGAACGAGTGGATGACATCGAGCGAATCGAGGTTGAAGCGGACAGCCTCTCCCGCCGGGACCACCAGCGGCTGCCGTCCGACCGTGCCGCTGCGAACGCTGAAGCCGTAGGCGGGATAGGTGAACGTCCACTCCCATTTCGCGGCGGTCACGTCGACGACCAACGCCGCTCGCTGGCGATTGGCCACCGTGTCCACCCTGTGCTCGGCGGTGAACGTCAGGTAGAGCAGGAACGCCGCCACGCAGGCCAGCAGCACCGCGTAGGACCCCTCGACCGCGTTGTGCTCGCTCCAGCGGGCCGCGCGCTCGGGCGAACGGCGGCGGAAGATCAGAACCGCGGCCAGCACCAGGACCACGATCAGCGCGAACACCCCGATCGCGATCGGCACGTAGATGCCGAACAGGTGGTCGTACTCCCGGCGGGTGTCGATCAGCGCCGTCAACGGGTGGTCGCTGGTCGTACAGCGGCCTCCCGCTGCTCGTCGACGACCGCGGGCGCGGTCGCCGGCGAGCCAACCGCCGGTTGCGGCTCGGAGATGTGCGGTTCAGTCCGCGAGGCGCCGCGCCGCTCGCCCCGCCGGATCGCCTCGCGCTGCGGGCCGACCACATACTTCGGATCTGCCGCGGATTGGAGGCCTGCCTTGAACACGCTCCAGCGGGCGCTGAGGGCACCGGCGCACAGCATCGTTCCGGCGACTGCCGCGGCGGCGCGCGAGTTCGCGCCGCGCCCGCATAGCAGCGCGCCCCCGCCGGCGATCAGCGCCTGCCCGAGGCGGCCGAACTTGAGAGCGGCGGCCTGCTGGTACGGCTCTCCGAGATCTCCGAGCCGCCGCTCCATCAGCTCCTTGCACCCGAGTTCGAGCGCAGCCGAGACGAGCGCCAGCCGCCGCGCCGGGCGGGCGTCACGCGCCGGCGTGATCGCGACCGCCGCGGCGCCCGCGCTCAGCGCCGCGCCGGATCCGAACACGAAGGGCAGGAGCCGCCGCGACTCGTGCCACACGGGCACCGCGGTGTTCGTCACCAGGGCGGCCGTGTAGGTGGAGAGCGGGAGGCCCAGCAGGGCCGCCGCCGGGCGGGCGACCCGAGCGGCGCCGGCAAACGAGCCCGTCCATGCGTTCGCCGCCGCGATCACGGTGGTGGCTCCGCTGGCGCTCAGGACCCAGGAGCCGACGCTCATCGGCGAGGTCACCTTGAACATCCGCAGCATGTTCACGAAGCGCCGTGGCCTCCCGAGATCGGAGGTGAGCAGCGCTGGGCTGACCGCGACCGAGGCGAGCCCGGTGGCCCAGGCACGGCGGGCGAGAACGTCGTTGCCCAGCAGCGACGACAGGTACGCAAGGCCGGCGGACGCGCCCGCGACGCCGCCGGTGAAGAAGTAGCACGGGATCTCCCACGTCCAGATCGGCTCCTTGATGACCGGCTGGCCGTGGTAGGTGCGGATCTCGGTTCCGGCCGGCGCCCGGGCCCGGGCAGCGGCCGAGGCGCCACCGCTTCCGCGGTGATGAGTCACGTTCACCTTCTGCCTCCGAACACCGCGGCGAGCAGCGTCGCGCCGAGCGCCGCCGCCGCGACGCCCGCCGCCCCCCAGATCTCCTTGAGATCACGGCGCGTGTCGACCGGGTCGGGCGGCAGCCCGTAGACCTCGGGCTCGTCGAGGAGCAAAAAGAACGCGCCGGCCCCTCCGATCCCGTCGTCGTCATCGGCCAGGTACAGCTGCGCAGCGTGCTGCCCGGCCTCCTGGAGCTGGCCGAGGCGGTGCTCGGCCCGCTCGCGAAGCTCAGACAGCTCCCCGAACTGGATCGAGTTGGTGGGGCAGGCCTGCGCACAGGCCGGCTCCTGGTCGTCCTTGAGGCGGTCGTAGCAGAGCGTGCACTTCCACACCCGGCCGTCGCCCTCGCGCTGATCGAGTACGCCGAACGGGCACGCCGGTACGCAGTAGCCACAGCCGTTGCACACGTCCTTTTGAACGACGACCGTTCCGAACTCGGTGCGGAACAGGGCGCCGGTGGGACACACGTCCAGGCACGCCGCGTGGGTGCAGTGCTTGCAGACGTCCGATGCCATGAGCCACCGGAAGCCGTCGCCCTCCTGGTAGGTCTGGACGCCTCCGTCGATGGCTTCACCCCGCTGCGCCCCTTCCACCAGCGAGGCGCCATCGAGCACGCCGGCCGGGACGCGCTGCTCCACGAACGCCACGTGGCGCCAGGTGTTCGCGCCGAGGTCGACGGTGTTGTCGTAGGAGTTGCCCGTGAAGCCCTGGATCGAGCTCGGGACCTGGTTGTACTCCTTACAGGCGACCTCGCACGCCTTGCAGCCGATGCACACCGAGGTATCGGTGAAGAACCCCACCCGGGGCTTGGCGGCGTCGCCGTAGCTGCTCGGCCAGCTGACGGTCTCGAGGCTCACGTCTTCACCCCCGCCCGGTTTCTGTACTCCTCCACGAGCGCGAGTCGCGCCCTGCCGCGCGGCCGTCGACCCGGCCGTATGTCGCACGTCGCCGCCTTGTACTCGGCGATGTGGACGTTGTTGTCGAGCGCGAGTGGCAGGAGTTCGTTACCGGAGTCGCCGGTCACGATCCCGACGCGGCCCCAGTGGTACGGCACGCCAACCAGGTGCATCGGTCGGCCTTGAATCTCGAGCGGCTTGATCCGGTCGGTCACCATCACCCGCGCCTCAACCGCTTGGCGCGCCGTCACGATCGTCGCCCACCCCCCGTGAGCGAGACCCCGCTCGGCCGCCAGCCGCGGTGAGACCTCGCAGAAGAACTCGGGTTGGAGCTCGGACAGGTAGGGGACCGTGCGGGACATCCCGCCGGCGGTGTGATGCTCGGTCAGGCGGTAGGTGGTGAGCACGAACGGGAACACGTCCGCTCCCGGTTCGCCGTCGGCGGGGTGATACGCGTTCTCGGGCCGACGGAAGGTCTGCCGGGTCGGGTTGTGCTGCTGGGCGTAGAGGGGGTTTGAGAACGGCGACTCCTGCGGCTCGTAGTGCGCCGGCAGCGGGCCGTCCACCAGGCCCGTCGGCGCGTACAGCCAGCCGCGCCCGTCCGGGTGGAGGATGAACGGCTTGTCGCCACCGATCGCCTCCATCTGCTTGGCGTTGCGCTTCGGTTTGAAGTCCGGGGGCTTGGTCGGGGGGAAGTCGGGCGAGTCCCCCAGACCGGTCCACCGGCCCTGCTCGGGATCCCACCACACGTAGCGCTTACGCTCCGACCAGGGGTTGCCGTCGGGATCGGCCGAGGCGCGGTTGTAGATCAGCCGCGTGTCCTTGGGCCACGCCCAGCCCCACTCGTGCGCGATCCAGTTCTGCTCGGTGTGAGGCTTCTTGCGTGCCGATTGGTTGACGCCGTCCTTGTAGATGCCGCAGTGGATCCAGGACCCGCAGCTCGTCGAGCCATCCTCCTCGAGTTCGTCGTAGCTCGCGAGGAACGATCCGTCGGCCTTGCGTCCGGAGATCTCCCGCAGGACGTGCTCGGCGTCGGGCTCGTCGTGGGGGCCCTGCAACGGATAGTCCCAATTGAGGTCAAGGATCGGCCGGTCTTTGGGGTCGTCCGATCCGGCAAGCTTCTCCCGGATCGCCGTAGCGAGGTGATAGATCCATTGCAGCTCAGAGCGACAGTCGCCCGGGGGCTCGCACGCCTTGTGGTGCCACTGGAGCAGACGTTGGGTGTTGGTGAAATTCCCGTCCTTCTCGGTGTGCGCCGCGGCGGGCAGGAAGAAGACCTCCGTCTGGATGTCTTGCGCGCGCACCTCTCCCGATTCGTGCTCGGGTGAGTCCATCCAAAAAGACCCCGTCTCGGTCGGTTGGAAGTCGCGCACCACCAGCCAGTCGAGCTTGGCGAGCGCGAGGCGGATCAGTTTCGCGTTGGCCGAGCCGACGGTTGGATTCTGCCCGACGCAGAACATGCCCTTCACCCTCCCGTCGAGCATTCTCAGCATCATCGCGTAGTGCGAGTGGTCGCCGTTGATCCGGGGGAGGTAATCGAAGCAGAAGTCGTTATCGGCGGTCGCAGCGTCGCCCCACCAAGCCTTGAGCAGCGACACGATGAACGGACGCAGGTTGCCCCAGGCGCCCGTGTCGGGCCCATTGAGCTCCACGAACGTGTCGAGCGTCGGGTGCCGCTGCGGGTGGGGCATCGGGATGTACCCGGGCAGGATGTTGTAGAGCGTCGGGATGTCGGTCGAGCCCTGGATGTTGGCGTGGCCCCGCAGCGCGAGGATCCCGCCGCCCGGCCGCCCGATGTTGCCGAGCAGGAGCTGGACGATCGATGCTGCGCGGATGTTCTGGACGCCCACCGTGTGCTGAGTCCAGCCGACGGCATAGACGACCGAGGAGGTCCGCTCGCGGCCCGAGTTCTCACACAGCGCGGCTGCGACCTTCAGAAACGCTTCTCGGGAGCAGCCGCAGACCGTCGCCACTAGTTCGGGGGTGTAGCGCGCGAAATGCCGGCGGACCAGCTGCAGCACGCAGTGCTCGTGCTCCATCGACTCGTCGCGGTCGGGTGGCTCGCCCCCCTTGAGCTTCATGCCGTGGGCGCCGTGCGCTTGCTCGCCGGACACGTCGGCCACCTGCTCGGACTTTCCGGCGGTGGTCTCCCCGCCGGTCTGGTTGTATCCCCAGGAGGCGATCCTGTAGGCGGTGTGGTCTGGATTCCAGCCGGAGAAGAGGCCGCTGTGGTCGCCGCCCTCAGTGTCCGAGAACTCCGGGTTGATGATCACCGGACCGTTCGTGTAGTGGCGGACGTAGTCCCCAAACCAGGCGTCGTGCTCGAAGATATAGTTGACGATCCCGCCCAGGAACGCGATATCCGTTCCGGCGCGGATTGGTACGTGGAGATCGGCCATCGCGCTGGTGCGGGTGAAGCGGGGGTCGACGTGGATCACCTTGGCCCCCCGCTCCTTGGCCTCGACCACCCACTGGAAGCCGACCGGGTGCTGCTCGGCCATGTTCGAGCCCATGATCAGAATGCAGTCGGAGTTCTGCAGGTCCTGCTGGAAGGTGGTGGCGCCGCCGCGCCCGAACGAGGTCCCCAGACCGGGAACCGTGGAGCTGTGTCATATGCGCGCCTGGTTCTCGATCGAGAGCGCGCCCATCGCGGTGAAGAACTTCTTGATCAGGTAGTTCTCCTCGCTGTCGAGCGTCGCGCCGCCCAGGAAGTGGATACCGAGGGTGCGCTTGAGCTGCTCGCCGTCCTCGGTCCTCTCCTCCCAGGTGTCCGAGCGCGTGCGGATCACCCGGTCGGCGATCATGTCGGTCGCCTCCTCGAGGCTCAGCTCGTCCCAATCGGCGCCGCCGGGCCGTCTGTACTTGACCCTGGTCTCGCGCATCGGGGAGTTCACAAGCTGCTCCGATGCCGCCCCTTTGGGGCACAGACGTCCCCGGGAGATCGGCGAGTCGGGGTCGCCCTCGATGTGGATGACCCGCTCGTCCTTCACGAACACCTTCTGCCCGCAGCCGACGGCACAGTACGGGCACACCGACTGCACGACCCGGTCGGCTCCCGCGGTCCGCGCGGTCAGCCTTGCCGACCGCCGCGATCGCGCCGCGCGGCCGAGGCCGAGCGGATCGCCGGCGAGCTGGCGCAAAAGAGGCACTCCGAACAAGTTTTCTCCCGCTCGCCCGCGGCGCTGGTTCACATCACGCAGGTACCCGCCCCAGCCCCGCGTCACACGCCGGATGACGCCGGGGAACTCGAGTGCTGTTCGCACACGAACGCGGCACCCGAGCCGCCGAGAACGGGCACCAGGGTCACGGCTGGAGCAGGATCTTGATCGCGCCGTCCTGTTTCTTCTGGAAGACCTCGTACGCGTGGGGAGCCTGATCGAGGGGCAGCTTGTGGGTCGCCAGGCTCCGCACTCCGAGTGGATCGTCGTCGAGAAGCAGCGGCATGATCTCCTCGATCCACCGCCGCACGTTCGCCTGCCCCATTCGGAGCTGAATCTGCTTGTCGAACAGCTCCATCATCGGCATGGGGTCCGCGGCGCCGCCGTACACGCCGCTGAGCGAGATCGTCCCGCCGCGTCGCACCGCTTCGATCGCCGCGTGCAGGACGCTCAGCCGATCGATCCCTGCCTTCTCGATCACCTTGGCTGCCACCTGGTTGGGTAGTAGTCCGGAGAGTTGGTGGGCAAGCTTGCCGAGCGGCGCCCCGTGCGCCTCCATTCCGACCGCGTCGATCACCGAATCTGGGCCGCGCCCGTCGGTGGCCGCGCGCAACCTCTCGACCAGCTGATGGTCTTGCCCTCGGACGTCGATCGTGGTGGCTCCGTGGCGGCTCGCCAAGTCCAAGCGCTCGTCGACCAGGTCGATCCCGAACACCTCCCGAGCGCCGCGGTGAACGGCGATCCGACAGCACATCTGCCCGATCGGCCCGAGCCCGAACACGGCCACCGTCCCGCCGTCCGGGATCGCCGCGTACTCGACGGCCTGCCAGGCGGTGGGCAGCACGTCGGACAGGTACACGAATTGTTCGTCGGGGGGACCCTCGGGAACCTTGACCGGACCGAAGTGCGCCTGCGGAACGCGCAGCAGCTCGGCCTGGCCGCCGGGCACCTGGCCGTAGAGCTTGGTGTAACCGAACAGCGACGCGCCCTTGCCGTGCTCGCGCACCTGGGTCGTCTCGCACTGCGAGTACAGCCCCTGGTTGCACATGAAGCACGATCCACACGAGATGTTGAACGGGATCACCACGCGGTCGCCCGGCTGGAGGTTCGTGACCTCCGCCCCCACCGCTTCGACGATCCCCATGGGCTCGTGGCCGAGGATGTCGCCCTCCTCCATGAACGGTCCCATCACCTCGTAGAGGTGCAGGTCGGAGCCGCAGATGCCGCTCGTGGTGACGCGGACGATCGCGTCGGTGGGCTTTTCGATCGCGGGGTCGGCGACGGTGTCCACGCGAACGTCACGCTTGCCGTGATATGTGACTGCCTTCATCTGATCGCCTCCGTATTTGTGGCCCACTCAGGTCAGCGGGTCCCGACCCGCTGGGGTTCCAGCGACGCGTCCAGCGCCTGCTCGAACAGCGCGTGCAGCTTGTCCGCCGCGGCGCGCTCCTGGGCGAGGATCCGCTCGGCGGCCTGCTCCGTTTCCGGGTCTGAGGCACGCGCCGCCAGGCGCCGCAGCAGCTCGTAGGCGCCGATCTCGAGGTGCTCGAACGCGTACGCGAACGCCGCGAGCTTGGCCGGAGTGTCCGGTTGCGCCTGAAAGAAGACACCCCAGTTGAGCCCGCCGAGGCGGAGCGCCGCATCCTTGAAGCTCGATGGCGACCCGCCGAGGGCCTTCAGCCGAGCGGCCACCAGCGCCTGGTGCTCCTGTGTCTCGGAGTGATGCTCCTCGTAGGCGGCCGCGAGATCCGGGGTGCCCGCCAGCTCCGGAGCCTTGTCGAGCAGCTGGAGCGCCTGCGCCTCGATTGCGTGGGCATCGGACAAGTACTTGCCCAGCTGCTGCTGGAGGTCGTCCGGATCGAGCGCATGCAGGGCCGCCTCGAGGGCCCGGTCGAAGCAGCGTTCAAGCCGCTGTCCCATGGCCAGCTCCTGGCGGCCGATCGCGCGCGCGGCCTGCACGGTCTCGGGGTCCCCAGCGCGGGCGGCCACGCTTGCCAGCAGCTCATAGGCGGCCCTTTCCATGTGCTCGTAGGAGAAGGCGTGGACCACGAGCTTGCCCGGCGTGTCGGGTTGAGCCTTGGCGAACGCCGTGAACCCCTTGCCGGTCAGGGTCCCGGCGATGTCCTTGAGCTTCGATGGGCTGGCCCCCCGGGCCTCGAGCCGCTCACGCACGAGACGCTCGTGCTCCTCAGTCTCCCCGAGATGCGTCGAGAACGCGGATGCGATCTCGGGGTCGTCCGCCAGCCCGGGGGCCACGACCATCTGCGCCAGCGCCTGCTGCTCGATCGAGTGCGCGTCGGTGAGGTACTTGTTCAATTGCTCTTGCAAGCCGTCGGGGGCCATCATTTCTCCTGATCGCTTTTCAGACCAGCTCACCTGGATCCCGCGCCCGTAAACGCCGCGGGGGTTGCAGACGGACCTGCGCCGGGTAGGGCAGCGACGTGGCCCGATCGATCTGGAACGGCACCATCACGTTCGGCCTCATGGCCGTCCCGATCAAGGTGCACTCGGCCACCGAGGACCAAAGCGTGCACTTCCACCAGGTTCACGCCGCCGACGGCGCCCGGATCGAGCAGAAGCGAATCTGCTCGAAAGAGAGCAAGGAGATTCCCTACAAAGAGGTGGCAAAGGGATACGAGGTGCGCAACGGGCGGTTCGTCGTGCTCAGCCAGGAGGAGATCAACGCCGCCGCCGGCGACCGCGCGCACGTGATCGAGCTCGAGGAGTTCGTTCGGCGCGAGCAGATCAACCCCGTGTTCTACGATCGCACGTACTACATCGGCGCCGGCGGCGATGGAGCCGACGCCTACCGGCTGCTGCACGACGCGCTGGAGCGCTCGGAGCGGGTCGGCATCGGCCGCTGGGTGTTCCACAACCGGGAGTACCTGGCCGGGATCAGGCCGCTGGAGAACATCCTCGTGAGGCCAGGTGATCGTCTCCGATCTGGAGCTCGAGGCCATCGAGCCTCGCCGCACGCGGACGATCGAGATCGAGCAGTTCATCGAGCTCCGGGAGGCCGATCCGATCTACTTCGACCATCCGTACTTCTTGGTGCCGGCCTCCGAGGGCGACGGAGCCCGGCGCGCGTATCGCCTGTTGACCGATGTCATGGGGCGCACCGATCGCGCCGCGCTGGGCCGGGTCGTGATGCGCGCCAAGGAGTACTTGGCGATCGTGCGCGAGCGCGATGGTGCGCTGACGCTGACCACGATGATGTTCGCCGACGAGGTGCGCTCGGCCAAGGACGTCGATGCCGCCACTGAGAAGTCCCACAAGCCGACGCGACGGCAACTCGATGTGGCGGTGGCGGTGATCGAGGAGCTCACCTGCGACTGGGATCCCGCCAAGCACAAGGATCGCTACCGGGAGCGGCTGCGCCGCGTCGTGGCGCGCAAGCGCAAGGGCGGGACGGTGCAAGCGCCGGAGGCACAAGAGCAGCCCACGCCGGCGCCCGATCTGATGCAGGCGCTGGAGCGGACACTCGAGGAGCTGGGGCGTGGTGGCAGCGGCCGGTCGACGAACGGCGGCAGTGAGTGAGCCAGGCAGCTCGGGAGATCGGCGGGTAGCTAGCCGGCGCGGCCGGCACGCTCGCGCTCGCGCCGGCGCCGCTCCTGGCCCGTGCGCCGCTCGGCGGGCCGCAGCGCTTCGCCGGGCTCCCGTCCCGGCGGCTGACGCGGTGCCTCGAGTGCGGGCGCCGGCGGGATCGGGGCGACGGCAGGCTCGCGCGATCGCACGGTCAGCGGCTCGCCGTGGTGGCTGATCTTGAGCGCCCTACCGGATGCCAGCGAGTAGCTCGCCTGCGCGGGCGTGAGGTCAACCTTGAGCCGGCGCCCGCGGAAGATCATGCGGAACGTGAGGCGGGTGAGCGCCCTCGGCAGGCGCGGCACGAAAGACAGCGTGCCGTCGAAATCGCGCATCCCCCCAAGCCCCGCCACGGCGCCGATCCATGATCCCGCCAGCGACGCGATGTGCACCCCGTCACGGGTGTTGTGCTCGAGATCATCGAGATCCATCAGCGCGCATTCGCGCAGGTACGCGTAGGCCAGCTCCAGGTGTCCCACCTCGGCCGCCACCACGGCCTGGGTGCACGCCGACAGCGACGAGTCGCGCACGGTCAGCGGCTCGTAGTAGGCGAAGTCGCGGGCCTTCTCCTCGGCGGTGAACGCGTCGCCGCGCATGTGCAGCGCGAGCACCAGGTCCGCCTGCTTGACCACCTGCTTGCGATAGAGGTCGAAGTAATGGAAGTGCAGCAGCAAGGGGTACTGATCGGGGCTCGTGGCGGCGAAGTTCCAGTGCTCGTGATCGGTGAACCCGTCCGCCTGGGGGTGGACGCCGAGATTCCGGTCGTAGGGGATCCGGACGGCGTCCGCCGCGTCGCGCCAACTCGCGACCTCCTCGTCGTCGACTCCGAGCTCCTCCGCACGTTCGCGATTTCGCTCGGCCGCCTTGGCCGCCTCACGCAGATTCCGCTGCGCCATCAGGTTCGTGTACACGTTGTTGTCGCCCAGCGCGCTGTACTCGTCGGGCCCGGTCACCCCGTCGATCCGGAATTCACCTACCGCATCGTGGTGCCCGACCGAACGCCATAACCGCGCGGTCTCCACCAGCAGCTCGAGTCCGATGTCGCTGTCGAATTCGTCGTCCTCGGTAGCCGCTCGATAGCGGGCGACCGCGTCGGCGATGTCGGCGTTGATGTGCATGGCTGCGGTGCCCGCCGGCCAGTAACCGGAGCTCTCTTGGCCACGGATCGTTCGCCACGGAAACGCGGCCCCCTTGAATCCGAGCTGCTCCGCGCGGTCCCGGGCCAGGTCGAGCGTCGCGTGGCGCCACCTCAGCGCGTCGCCGGCGGCCTGTGGCGCCGTGTAGGTGAGTACCGGCAAAACGAACGACTCGGTGTCCCAGAACGTGTGTCCGTCGTAGCCAGGCCCGGTCAGTCCCTTGGCGGCGATCGCCCGCTGCTCGGCGCGGGCGCCGGCCTGAAGCGTGTGGAACAGCCCGAAGCGGACCGCCTGCTGAAGCCGTGAATCGCCCTCGACCTCCACGTCGGCGCGCTCCCAGAAGTCATCGAGGTAGGCGCGCTGGGCGGCCACGAGCCGGTCCCATCCGGTGTGCTTGGCCTCCTCGACCGCCATGGCCACCTGACTGCGGATCGCATCGACCGAGCGCTGACCCGACCATCCGTACGCGATGAACTTGACCAGCCGCAGCGGCTTTCCCGGCTCGAGATCCGCGGAGATCCTGGCGCGAGCGACGTCAGGAAAGCTCTCGGCGTTTGCGTCGGTCCCTTCGGGGCCGTCGATCGCGTGATCCATCGCCGCCCCGAGCGTCAGCTGGCTCTCCTTCGTGGAGTGCACGAGGACGGCTCGCAGTTCGAAGCTGACGGATTCAACGGCGGACAGCGGGGACCCGAGCGACGCTGACCCGCGCGGATCTTTCTCCGAGGTCGGCAGGGCTTCGTTGGCCACGAGCTCGGACTGCACGACCACCGGGATAGTCGCCTCGAGCGGCTCGACCTCATAGAGGATTGCGGCCACGGCACGCTGGACGAACGACACGAGCCGCGTGGAGGACACGCGCACCAGCGCGCGCGCCGGGGAGCGCCACTCGGCCGTGCGGCGGAGCACTCCTGCGCGGAGATCGAGCGCCCGCTCGTGCCTAAGAAGCTGCCCGTAGCGGACGTCGAACGGCTCGTCCTCGACGAGCAGGCGGATGATCTTGCCGTTCGTGACGTTGACGACCGTCTGACCTATCTCCGGGTAGCCGTAGGCGCTTTCGCCGTAGGGAAGCGGCCGGACCTCCCAGAACCCGCCCAAGTAGGTGCCGGGCAGGCCGAACGGTTCGCCCTCGTCCAGGTTCCCCCGCAGTCCGATGTGCCCGTTCGACAGGGCAAACACCGACTCGGTCTGGGCCAGGGTGTCCAGGTCGAGCCTGGTCTCACGCACGGCCCACGGTTCGGTGCGAAACGCGTCGTGTCGGATCACGGCGCGTCCAGCAGCTCGGCCAGATCGCCGACGACGACATCGGCTCCGTGCTCGCGGAGCGCCTGCGCCTGGCCGACGCGGTCGACCCCGACGACGCACCTGAAATCACCGGCCCGGCCGGCCTGCACGCCAGCGAGGGCGTCCTCGAACACCACGGCCTCGCTCGGCACGACCTGCAGCGCACGGGCACCGGCGAGAAACGTGTCCGGGGCCGGCTTGCCCTTCAGCCCCTCGCGCTCGGCGACGACGCCGTCTACGACCTCCTCGAACAGCCCGTCGATGCCCGCGGCCCTGAGAACGTCGCTGGTGTTGGTGCTCGAGGAGACGACCGCGCGCCGGAGCCCGGCCGCCCGCGCCGCCTGGACGTAGCGCACCGAGCCAGCGTAGGGCGCTACGCCGTGGTCCCGGATCATCTCCAGCACGATGTCGTTCTTACTGTTGCCGAGGCCGCGCACCGTGTCCTTGTCGGGAGGGTCGTCGGGGGCGCCCTCGGGCAGTTCGATACCCCGGGAGGCTAAGAACGAGCGCACGCCGTCGTCTCGGGGCTTGCCGTCTACGTATTCGTCGTAATCGTGGACCGCGTCGAACGGCACGAACGGCTCGCCGAGCGCTTCCGCACGCCGGCGGAGGTACGCGTCGAACATCGCCTTCCACGCGGCAGCGTGCACTTTTGCGGTCTGCGTGAGCACCCCGTCGAGATCGAACAGGCAGGCGCGGACGCCAGCGGGCAAGCCAAGCACGGTCACAAACAATAAATTGAACCCGCCATGAGCTGGGTAGGCGAGCGCAACCACGGTCCGTTCGGATCCCTCTACAGTCATCGATTCGTGCGCGTCGCCGCCGCGGTGCCGCACGTGCGGATCGCCGATCCGGCGTTCAACGCTGAGCGTGTGCTCGAGCTCGCGGGCCGCGCGTCCGACGCGCGCGCCGCGCTCGTGATCTTCCCCGAGCTCGGGTTGTCGGGCTACGCGATCGACGATCTGTTGCATCAGCACGCTCTGGCCTCCGCGGTGCTGGACGCGGTGCAGCGGATCGCGGCCGAGAGCTCCGGGCTGCGTCCCGTGATCGTGGTCGGAGCGCCGTTGTGGGCGGAGGGTGGGCTGTTCAACTGCGCGATCGTGATCCACCGCGGGCGGGTGCGCGGGGTGGTTCCGAAGAGCTATCTGCCGGAGTACCGCGAGTACTACGAGAAGCGACAGTTCCGCGCGGCCCGGGACGCAATTGAAGGCCAGCTGCGGCTGCTAGGAGAGGAGGCGCCGTTCGGTCCGGGGTTGCTGTTCGCGAGCCGCGATCTGCCCGAGTTCGTCTTGCACGTCGAGATCTGCGAGGACCTGTGGGCGCCGATCCCGCCCAGCACGTACGGCGCGATGGCCGGCGCGACCGTGCTCGCGAACCTGTCGGCCAGCAACATCACGATCGGCAAAGCGGACTACCGCCGAGCCCTGTGCGGCATCCAGTCGGCGCACACGATCGCCGGCTATCTCTATACCGCGGCCGGCCTGGGCGAGTCGACGACCGACCTGGCCTGGGACGGCCAGGCCATCATCTACGAGAACGGCGATCTACTGGCCCACGCCCAGCGGTTCTCCGAGGACGAGCAGCTGATTCTCGCCGACCTGGATCTCGATCGGATCATCTCCGACCGGGCGAGCACGTCGAGCTACGGCGACAGCATCCACGACCACCGCCGCGCGCTGCGCAGGATGCGGCGGATCGAGCTCGAGCTCGGGCTCTCCGGGGAGCGGGTGGCGCTGCGGCGCGAGTTCGAGCGCTTCCCATACGTGCCGGCCGACCCCGCGAGCCGCGGCGAGCGCTGCGAGGAGGTCTACAACATCCAGGTTCGCGGCCTCGAGACCCGCCTGCGGGCGACCGGAATCGAGAAGGTTGTGATCGGCATCTCGGGGGGACTCGATTCGACCCAAGCGCTGGTCGTCTGCGCCCGCGTGGTCGACCTGCTCGGTCTCCCCCGCTCCAACGTGCTCGCGTTCACGATGCCCGGATTCGCCACCAGCGAGCGAACCCTGGGGAACGCCCGCAGGCTGATGGAGGCACTCGGGGTCAGCGCGAACGAGCTCGACATCCGACCCGCCGCTTCGCAGATGCTTCGCGACCTCGGCCATCCCGCGGCGGACGGACAGCCCGACTACGACATCACCTACGAGAACGTCCAGGCCGGCGAGCGCACCTCGCACCTGTTCCGCCTGGCCAACTACCACAGCGGGCTGGTGGTCGGAACGGGCGATCTCTCGGAGCTCGCGCTCGGCTGGTCCACATACGGGGTCGGTGACCAGATGTCGCACTACAACGTCAACGCGTCGGTGCCGAAGACGCTCATCCAGTTCCTGATCCGATGGGTGATCGATACCGAGCAGCTAGGCGGGCACGTCAGCACGGTGATGCGATCCGTGCTTGACACGGAGATTTCGCCGGAGCTGATTCCCCGCGACGATCCCGACTCCGACCGCCCCGGTGCCGACAGCGAGAGCGTCGTCGGGCCGTACGAGCTCCAGGACTTCTTCCTCTACTACACGCTCCGGTTCGGCTACCGGCCGAGCAAGGTGGCGTTCCTGGCTCACCACGCGTGGCGCGACCGGGAGCTGGGCGCATGGCCGGACCTGATCCCGCTCGAAAGGCGCAACGAGTACGCGCTCCCCGAGATCAAGCACTGGCTCGAGGTGTTCCTGCGTCGCTTCTTCCAGACCAGCCAGTTCAAGCGCTCGGCGATCCCGAATGCGCCCAAGGTCGGCTCGGGCGGCTCGCTCTCTCCCCGGGGGGACTGGCGAGCACCGAGCGACAGCACCGCGGCGATCTGGCTGCGGGAGCTTGCCGAGGGTGTGCCGGCGGAGCGTGAGCGTGAGTACCCCTGATGGAACCGGCTGATCAACGAGTAACGGAGGATTCGCAATGTCCGCAGCAGAAGCGGTGGCGGTGCTCGGCGCCGGCGGCACGATGGGCTTTCCGATGGCCCGAAACATCGCTCGCGCCGGCATGCCAGTGCGTGCCTGGAACCGCAGGCCCGAAAAGGCCGCGGGGCTCACCGACGACGGCGCACAAGTGTTCTCCTCGCCCAGCGAGGCGGCGGATGGCGCTGGCGTGATCCTGACGATGCTGTCCGACACCGACGCGGTATTGGAGTCGTTCGACGCCGCGCTCGACAGCGTCGCTCCTGACGCGCTGTGGCTCCAGATGAGCACGATCGGAGAGGGGGGCACCGACCGGTGCATCGAGCTCGCGCGCCAGCGCGCGATCGCGTTTGTCGACGCCCCGGTCCTCGGTACCAAGCAGCCTGCCGAGCAGGGCAAGCTCGCGATACTGGCCTCCGGGGCGGAGGAGCTCCGCCGCCGGGTGCAGCCGATCTTCGACGCGGTCGGCTCCAAGACCATGTGGATTGGCGGGGCCGGCGCCGGCACCCGCATGAAGATCGTCGTCAACAGCTGGGTGTTGACGGTCGTCGAGGGTGGCGCGGAGACGATCGCGCTGGCGCAAGGCCTCGGCCTCGATCCGCGGCTGCTGTTCGATGCCCTGGACGGAGGTGCGCTCGACCTTCCCTACCTACGAATGAAGGGCGGGGCCATCCTCGAGGAGAACTTCGAGCCTCTGTTCCGGCTGTCGCTTGCCGCCAAGGACGCGCGGCTGGTGCGAGAGTCCGCGATGCGTCACCGGCTGGATCTGCCGCTGTTCGCGACGATCGCGGAGCGTATGACCGAGGGTGCTAGGGACCACGGCGACGAGGACTTCGCCGCCACGTACCTCACGAGCGCGCCAGCTTGAACCTCGACGCCCTGATCATCGGGTCGGGTCCCAACGGGCTGGCCGCGGCGATCACCCTCGCCGAGGCGGGGCGTCGTGTGCTCGTGCTGGAGGCCGCGCCCGTCCCGGGCGGCGCGGTCGCCACCGAGGAGCTGACGCTGCCGGGCTTCCGCCACGACCCCTACTCCTCGGTGTATCCGGCGGGCGTCGCGTCGCCGGTGTTCGCCGGAATGCCGCTCGAGCGCCACGGGCTGCGATGGGTGCATCCCGAGGTCTGCTACGCCCATCCGCTCCCCGACGGGCGGGCGCCGGCGCTCTACCGCGATCTGGACCAGACCGCAGCCGGCTTGGAGCGGCTCGCCCCGGGCGACGGCGAGCGCTGGCGCGATTTCGCCGGCCCGTACGTGCAGCGGTTCGCGGCGTTTCGCAGCACGATCCTGGGGGCGTTCCCGCCGGCTTCCGGCCTGGCGCAGCTGGCGCTCCAGCTGCGTCCCCGCCGACTGCTCGAGCTCGGGCGGGTGCTGCTCATGCCCGCCAAGGCGCTGGCCGAGGAGCTGTTCGCCGCGCCGGGCTCTCGGGCCTGGCTGTACGGCTCGGCGATGCACGGCGACGTCGGGCTGGCCGGCGCCGGCAGCGCGATCGTGGCGCTCGGCTTGAACGTCCTCGGCCACGCCGTAGGCTGGCCGAGTCCCGAAGGCGGCGCGGGGCGCCTGGCGGGGGCGCTCGTCTCCTACCTGGAGAGCCTGGGAGGCACCGTGAGGTGCGGGGCGCGCGTGGTCGAGATCGGGGCCCGGGGTGGCCGCGTCACCGCAGTGCGCATCGCAGGCGGCGAGACGTTTCGCGCGGAGCTGGTCGTGGCGGACGTGATGCCGCGCGCGCTCGTGGCGCTGGCCGGTGACGCGTTTCCACCACGGTATGCCGCCGCGCTCCAGCGCTACCGGCCGGGTCCCGCGACGCTCAAGGTCGACTGGGCGCTGGATGGCCCGATCCCGTGGACGGCGCCCGAGGCGCGCGTCGCGGGCACGGTTCACGTCGGCGGCTCCGAAGATGAGCTGCTGGCCGCCGGGTCGCCGAGCTCGAATCTCCCCGAGCGGCCGGTGATGTTGCTCGGCCAGCAGTCGATCGCCGACCCGACCAGGGCGCCGCCGGGCAAACACACGGCGTGGGCGTACACGCGGGGGCCGCAGTCGCTCGACTGGGAACGCTCGAGCGATCGGCTGGCGGAGGGCATGGAGGCGCAGGTCGAGCGGTTCGCGCCCGGGTTCAGAGAGATGATCGTCGCGCGACACCTTCTCGGCCCCGGGCAGCTCGAGCGGCGTAACGCGAACCTCGTGGGCGGTGACGTCGGCGGCGGCAGCTACGACCTCGACCAGCTGATCTTTCGCCCGGTTCCGGCGCTCGCGCCGTACCGAACGCGGCTGCGCGGCCTCTACCTGGCCAGCGCGGCGACGTTCCCCGGCGGGGCGGTGCACGGCGTCGCCGGCCGGGCCGCCGCGCGGCTGGCACTCGCCGAGGACAGGATGCGCAGGGCCACGAGACGATATCGGCCTGGCGGCGGCCCACCGGGGCCGCCGCCAGGCGAGGGAGGAGAGCGCGGACGCGGATAGCGCTCGCTCGCGCGGCAGCGGCTCACCAGCCGCGCCGTGCCCGGTCATTACCCGATGCGGCCCCGAATAAACAGGACCGTTCAGCCGGCCGGCCGCTTGCGAAGCCGCCGGCGGGGTAGAAGACACTGTCGATCATGGCCGTGGCGATTCTCGACATCGACGGAACGCTCGTCGACACCAACTACCAGCACGCAATCGCGTGGTATCGAGCGTTCCACCAGCACGAGATCGTGCTCCCGATCTGGCGGATCCACCGCCACATCGGCATGGGCGGAGATCAGCTGGTCGCCGCTCTGACCGACGAGCAAACCGAGCGCGCGCACGGTGACGACATCCGCAGCGCCGAGAAGCCGCTCTACCTCGCGCTCATCAATGAGGTGGCCACTATGGACGGGTCACGCGAGCTCGTCGAGCGACTGAAGGCACGCGGCCACACGGTCATCCTGGCCAGCTCGGCCAAGGAGGACGAGCTCGACTACTACCTCGACCTGCTCGACGCCCGCGAGCTCGTCGACGGTTGGACGAGCTCGGCCGACGTGGAGGCAACCAAGCCTCACCCCGATCTCGTCCACGCCGCACTCGACAAGGCGGGCCACGAGGATGGGCAGGCCGCGGTCATGGTCGGCGACACGACCTGGGACATCATCGCCGCCAAGGACGTCGGCGTGCCGACCCTGGCTGTCCGCACCGGGGGTTTCGGTGTGGATGAGCTGAACGAGGCCGGTGCGGCGGCGGTGTTCGAGTCCGTGCGCGACCTGTGCGAGCACCTCGCCGACACGGCGCTCGCCTGACCGCTAGCGGCTCGTGGTGGTGTGGCGGAGATAACCCTGTGCCCGGCTCAGCCCGCAATTTCCGAGCAGCGAGATGCTGTCGCTGACCAGCCCGTCGATGGTCTCCCCCTGGTAGATCCACGTCCGGTTGCGCGACCACACCGAGACGAGCAGGTGCGCGCCGTCGAGCGCCATCGACTCCTGCGTGCGCAGGCCGGAGAGATGGGGTCCGCCGAAAGCGGTCAGCTCCTCGGCGTACCCGCAGGCCAGGCTGATGTCGCCCGTGGCGTGAAACAGCTTCGCCGCCTGGGCCTTGGGCGCCTGGCTCCCAGGCTGCGTACACCCGGCCGCGGCCAGCCCGCACAGCGCCAACGCGCACGCACTGCGCAACCGGCACCGGGCCCACGGCGAACCGCTGAGGAGCTCCTTTCGCAAATACGCCGACCTTCGAGCGGCGGCGCCGTACTTACGAAAGGAATGACTTAGCGCAGGGCGATGAGGCATATCCCTCCGATCAGGCTCACCCCCGCGCTCCACCAGGCGATGTAGTCCCCGATGTGACCCGAGTGGAGCTCGCGCAGGAGCCAGACCGCGGCCCCAAGCCGTTTCGCCGGCCAGGACCGGCGCAGCCCGTGCAGCCGGTACCCGAACAGCCCGGCCGCGGCCACGCCCAGCGCCCCGAGGGTTGAGAGGGCCCCGTAGGCGTAGTCGGACAGGCTGATGTGGCTCGGGGCGACCACAGGCAGCGCGACGCGCGCTCCGTGCAGCACCCAGGCCGAATACAAACCGTGGTCGGCGAACTGGGCGGCATACCGCTCGACCCCGGGTACCGCCCCAGGGATCAACCCGAGCGCGAGCACGCCCAGCAGCATCACCGCCGGGACGATCATCATGACCAGGGGCGTATGGTCGTGCCCGCCCTCGGTCTCGCTCGTCTCCTCCTGCGCAGCTCGCTCCTGCCCGATCGCGTGCGCGGGTCCCTCCTTCGCCCCCCAACCGAGAAACACTCGGCCGGCCACGCGCAGCACGCTGCCGCCCGTCACCGCCGAGATGACGATGAACACGGCGATCAGCCAGCCGTAGCGCGACTGCGCCGAGGAGGCCTCGTCGAGCAGCGACTTGCCCATGAAGGTCGTGAACGGCGGACACGCCGCGAGCAGGAGCGCCCCCACGGCCATCATCGCGCCCACGACCGGGACGTCGCGCCCGCGGCCGTGCAGGTCGTACTCGTCGATGGTCGCAAAGCGATGCAGGAGGATGCCCGCGCACATGAACAGCGCTCCCTTGGTGAGGCCATGGCCGACCACGTAGACGCCCAAGCCGGCCAGCGCCTTCCCGGACAGCAGCGCCACCCCGCACACGAACATCCCGATGTGGCTGATGGTGGAGAAGGCGAGCAGGCGCTTGATGTGGCGCTGGAGGAAGCACATCGTCGCCCCCGTGAGGGCGGTCACGACCCCCACGGCCACGAAGATGGCCCGCACCGCGGAGGCCTGCGCGCCCAGCGGCCCGGCGAACACGACCCAGTAGAGCCGTGCCACGGCGTACACGCCGAGATCGACCATGACGCCCGAAAAGAGCACGCACACGGGCACCGGCGCGACCGCGTGAGCGTCGGCGAGCCAGAAGTGCAGCGGGACGACGGCCGCCTTGGTGAGGAAGCCGGCGAAGAGCAGCGTCATGGCCACGATGACGAGCGGATCGGCGTGGTGGCCTGAGAGCGCGACGCCGATCTGGGCCATGTTGAGCGCGCCGGTGCGCGCGTACAGCAGGGCGACCGCGATGAACATGCCGTAGCCGGCGATGCTGTTGGTGATGGCGAAGTTGATGGCGCCCTGGATCGGCGCCCGCTCCTCGATGCGGTAGGCGGTGAGCGCATACGCGGCGGCACTCATGACCTCGAAGAAGACGACGAGGTTGAACAGATCGCCGCTCAGGCAGAAGCCCACCATCCCGGCCATGAACAGGAGCATGAGCCCGTGGTAGAGCCCTTCGACCGCGTCGAAGTACCGCAGCGAGTACACGAGCGCCGCCGTCACGAGCACGGCGCAGAAGGCGGCCAGGCTGGCGCCGAGCACGTCGATCGAGAGCGAGATGCCGATCGAGAACCCGTGTTGCGGCGTCCATCCACCCATCCAGTAGGCGTATGGGTGCGGCGCGGCGTGGGCGGCAAGCAGCGCGCACAGCGCGGCCACCGCGATGGCCGCCACGGCGCCGATGCTGTCGTTGAACCAGCGCGGGGCGAAGTAGCCCGTGGCTACGAGCAGGGGCCCGGCCAGGAACGGCACGAGCACGGGGAGCGCGGTTAGATGGCTCACGCCTGGCTGACGGCTAGTCGCGCAGCGGCCGCAGGTCGTCCGGGTTGACGCTGGCGAAGCGCTTGTGCGCCTGGACCACGAGCGCCAGCAGGAGCGCAGTCACTGTCGCCTCGATCACGATGTCGGTGAGCACGAGCACCTGGACGACCGGATCGACGAGGTTCGAGGTGGTCGGAATGTCGGCCACGATGGGCGCCTGCCCTTTCGCCCGATAGCCGACCCCGAGCAGGAGCAGGTAGGTCGCGGATTGCACGACGGTGAGGCTGAGCACCGTGCGCACGAGGTTGCGGCTCGAGACCACGCCCCATAGCCCGATGACGAACAGCCACGCCGCAACGGCGTAGGGCAGGAAGCTCATCGCGGTCCCTTCGTCGCTCGGGGCGAGCTCGGCGGGCCGACCAACGTCTGATCGAGGAACACGGTCCAGGTGAGCAGGAAGGCGCCCGTCACCTCGAGGCCGACGGCGATGCTGTTGAGCGGCATCATGCCGCTCGAGAGCAGGTGCCCGGAAGCGCCCAGAGGCAGCGGGTCCTTGAGGAAGACGCCGGCGAAGATAAGCCCTCCGAGCCCGATGAGCGCGTATGCCGCCGCCCCGAGCGCGTCGGCTTCTTCGAGGAGCCGTTTGGGCGCCACCCGCTTCATGGACAGGTAGCGCCCGGCGAGCAGGATGGCGATCGGACCGGCCGCGAGCACCACGCCGCCCTGGAAACCGCCGCCCGGCGTGAGTTGTCCGTGGAAGACGAGGTAGGCGCCGAAGGCCAGGAGCAGGGGGATCAGCACGAGCGAGGTGAGCTTGAGGCCGTCGCTGGCCCCGGCGAAGCGGTGATCCTCGATGCCCGGCGTCGTGCCCTCCTCCTCGGGCTCGTCGCGCATGTGGCGCAGGAGCAGCGCCACGCCCGACACCGAGACGAAGAGGATGAACTCCTCCCCCAGGGTGTCGAAGGCGCGGATATCGAAGTTCAGCGCGGTGACCACGTCGGTGGCGTGCCGGAGCGTCGGCTCGGTCAGGTTGACGACCGAGCCCACGAGCTCGTGCGCGCTCCCGAAATCGGGCAGCCCGGTGAAGCCAATGATGAGCACTGCGGCCAGACCGCAGCCCGCCACCAGGAAGAGGCCCAGGCGCACGGGGCGGCTCACGGCTCGCCCCGTTTCTCCTCCGTTTGCTCGCGGTGGCGCTCCTCCTGTTGGCGGATCTTGCGCAGCGCGGCCAGGACGATGAGCGGCAGGCCAATCCCAGTGATCACGATCTCCGAGAGGGCTACGTCGGGGGCCTGGAAGACGAAGAAGAGCAGCGTGAGGGAGACCCCGTAGATGCCGAGCACCATGGTCTGGCGCAGTGGCTCCGGCGTGAGCACGACTGCGGCGCCGCCCAGGGCGACGAGCACGAGGGCGATGATTTGAAGCGCGGTCACTGCGGCTCCTCGAGCTTGTCCTCGATGCCCTCGCGCCAGTCACCGTGCTCGCGCGTGCGCAGACTGCGCGCTGTCGTGTGCACGAGCACCGGGCCGATGGTGAGCAGCAGCGCCCCGGTCAGGAGCGCCTTGTCGCCGATCAGCGACCAGGACTCGCGCACCAGGATGGACACGGCGACGAGCAGGGCGCCGTAGCCCGCGAGCCCCACGTAGTGCAGGCGGTCGAACGCGTCGCGCATGACGCTCAGGCCGAGGACGGCGAACACGTCGAGAACCGTGCCGGCGATGAGCGTCACGGTGGCAACGGTGTGGCCGAAACTCACAGGTAGCGCTCCATGAGGCGGGCGAAGGCAAATGCCCCGAGCATCGAGAGCACGGCGAAGAGCAGCGCGAGGTCGATGAAGGGCTGCCGATGGAAGCCCTCGCAGAGCGCCATCAGGGCGGTCGAGGCCAGCGTTCCCGCAAGTTCGAGGGCCGGAAGGGCGGCCACAGCCGAGGAGAGGGCGCACACGCCCAGACAGGGGACGACAGCGGCCGCGATGATCGCGGCGGCGATCTCCCACTCGTTCATCCGAGCCTCGTCACGTCCAGGTCCTCGGGGCTTCCATTGCGGCGCAGCTGATGGACAAGGAGCAGCCCGCTCTCGGCGTCGACACCGATGACGATCGTGTTTGGTGCCACGGACCCCACCGTCTCGGCCAGTGCTCGTCGTCCCGTGTGACTCGGGTCCGGGTCGATGGCCGTGAACCGCGCGGCACGCAGAACGCCCCGCACGGGCCGCGGGCGCACGAGCTGGAGCACAGCCTCCCCGCATACGATCGCGATGTCGCTGGGGATCCGCCAGAACAGACGCCAGCTGCGCAGCAGCCACGAGGGCAGGATCCGCGCCTCGACGAACCCCTGCTCGCGCGCGAGCTGAAAGCCGAGCCCGCAGCCGAGCGCGACGCCGGCCAGCGCGTAGAGCTCGGGCAGGCTCGTGGTGTCGATCAGCAGCAGGTAGAAGGCTCCACCCAAAAGGACGCCGATCGACACGATAGCCAGCCGGCGGGTCAGCGCACGCACGGCAATACGTGCTCCCGGTAGGTCGCGAAGAAGGCGTCCTGGTCAGGGCCGATCTGGTTGATGTAGAGCTCGTCGAAGCCCGCTTCCTCGTACGCCCTGATCTGCTCGAGGTGGCGCTCGATGTCTGGACCGCACGGCACGCTGGACGCGATCATCTCCTCGGTGACCAGCGTCGAGGCCTGCTCGAAGTGCTCGGGGGCGGGCAGGACCTGGGCCAGCTCGCCCGGCAGGGCCTCGTTGGGCCACAGCCGGTGGACGGTCTTCACGCATCGGTGCTCGTCCTCGCCCCAGCAGACCTTGAGGCCGCCCTGGACGATGGCGTCCGGGCGGGCCGTGGAGCGAAAGCGCGCGACTGCGTCCACGTCCGGCCCAACGGTGGCGTATCCGTCGCCGATGCGCGCCGCGAGGTCAATCGACTTCGGCCCGAAGCCGGACACGATGATGGCCGGGGGCTCGTCGGGCAGGTCGTAGATCCGGGCGTGCTCGACGCGGTAGTGACGTCCGCGGTGGTCATGGACCCCGCCCCGCCAAAGCATGCGGATGACGTCGACCGCCTCCTCGAGCATCTCCAGGCGCTCGTCCGCCTCGGGCCAGCGAGCGCCGATGATGTGCTCGTTGAGCGCCTCGCCGCTGCCCACGCCGAGGCTGAAGCGCCCCTCGAGCATGACCGACGCCGTGGCCGCGGCCTGTGCGATGATGGCCGGGTGGATGCGGACGGTGGGGCAGGTCACCGCTGTCGTCAGGTGAATTTTCTCGGCAGCCTGCGCGATCGCCCCGATGGTCGACCACACGAACGGGCTGTGACCCTGCTCGTCGTTCCAGGGGTGATAGTGATCCGAGATCCACAGGCCCTCGAAGCCCGCCTGCTCGGCCTTCACCGCCTGCGCGACCAGGTCACGCGGTCCCCATTCCTCGCTGGAAAGGAAGTAACCGATCTTCATCCTCTGGCGTCCAGCGACGTATTGCCCGGGACCGGGGGGTCGTAATCAGCGGGCCGGCCGCGCCACGCGGTTGCGCATGCGCCGATGAATCGGTATGCCGAACCAGAGCGCTGCGATGCTCACGCCGGCGATCGTTCCAACGACGATCGCGGCGGCCCCGCCGAACATGAAATCCGAGATGAGAACGAGGATTCCGGTCAAGCCGACGGACAGAAGCGCAACTGCGGCGATCGTGGTGCGGTTGGCGACGCTCACGAGGTACGGCTTCTCGTTGCGACGGAACAGCAGCCGGTGATGAATCGCCGGGGCGATCAACAGCGCAGCCGCGCCGGCGATGCACAACAACGTGACGAAGTAGTCGTAGCGCTCGAACGACGACAGCTTCGTGAAGCGCTGATTGAAAGGCACCACGAGCAGGAACGCGAGCAACACCTGAATCCCGGTGCCGGCCACGCGGAGCTCCCCCATGAGCTCGATGGTGTTGCGGTCGATGCGCTCCAGCGGAGACTCGTGCCGCTCGTTCGCCGGCGCCTCTGAACCCGGATCGAGCGGTGGCTTCGTGGTTGCGGTCATGCTCACATCCCTTGTATCCGCTGGATACCCGCGCCGGCGGGGGCTTACCCAGCCCACATCGAAGGCACCGTGCTCATGGCGGGGCCGGACGCCGCCGTGACGGCGCCCGGCGCCGGCAAGGTCAGGCTGCAACCCGCTGCTTGTGCTTGCCCTCGGCGAACTCCTCGACGATCTTCGCGCAGAATGCCGGCAGGTCATCCGGCTTGCGGCTGGTGACGAGGCCGTTGTCGACCACAACCTCCTGGTCGACCCACTTCGCGCCCGCGTTCTTGAGGTCGGTCTGAACGCTCGGCCACGAGGTCACCGTACGGCCGCGCGCGACGTCGGCCTCAACCAGCATCCAGGAACCGTGGCAGATCGCGCCGACCGGCTTGTCTTGCTCGAAGAAGTCGCGGACGAAGCGCACCGCGTCTTGGTCGCCGCGCAGCTGGTCGGGGTTGGCAACCCCGCCGGGCAGCACCAGGGCGTCGTAGTCGCCGGCGCTCGCGTCGGACACCGCCCGGTCGGCCGTGATCTTGTCGCCCTTGTCGAAGTGCTGCCACATCTCGACCTCGCCCTTCTCGAGCGAGATCAGGTCGGTTTCGCCACCCGCCTTGCGCACGGCTTCGAGCGGCTCTGTCAACTCGACCTGCTCCACACCTTCGGTGAACAGGAACGCCACCCGCTTGCCTTGTAGCTCCTTAGCCATCGCTCATAACTCCTTTTGCCTTTTTGTGATGCCCCCTGCATCTCCGGCTACCCGGCGGCTCGCGCGCAAAACGCGGTCTAGGTGCCTGCGTTGCGGGTGAGTACCCTTGTTCACATGTTTGGACTCCGCCACAAAACTTCGATGGTCGATCCCGCCGACGCGCTTCCCGGGCGCGAGCGCGAGATGCCGCTTGCAGCCACTCACTACGTCCTCGGCACGCCGCTCAAGCCGCCCTTCCCCGAGGGCCTCGAACAGCTGATCGTGGGGATGGGATGCTTCTGGGGCGCGGAACGCGTCTTCTGGGAGACCGCGGGCGTCTACAGCACCGCGGTCGGATACGCCGGCGGCTTCACTCCCAACCCGACCTACGAGGAGGTCTGCAGCGGTCGGACCGGGCATGCCGAGGTGGTGCTCGTGGTGTTCGATCCCGCGAAGGCACCGTATTCCGAGATCCTGCGCCAGTTCTGGGAGAACCACGACCCCACCCAGGGCATGCGCCAGGGCAACGACATCGGCACCCAGTACCGCTCCGCGATCCTGTGGCGGACGGAAGAGCAGAGGGACCTCGCGGAGGCTTCCCGCACCATCTACGCGGAGCGCTTGCGCGAGGCCGGCTATCCCGAGATCACAACCGAGATCGTCGAGGCGGGCCCGTTCTACTACGCCGAGGAGTACCACCAGCAGTACCTGGCCAAGAACCCGGGTGGGTATTGCGGCCTGGGCGGCACGGGCGTGAGCTGCCCCGTGGGGGTCGCGGCGGCGCGCGAGTAGTACGCGCCGCCGGCTACCCCGCTAACTACGCGCCGCCGGTTACACGGTAAGCGCGCGCCGCCGGCTACCCGCCCGCGACCGCCGGCAGGATCGTGACCTCGTCGCCGTCCGAAACGGGCGTGTCCAGCCCCTCGAGGAAGCGGATGTCCTCCCCGGCGACGTAGACGTTCACGAAGCGGCGCAGGCCGCCGTCCTCGGCAATCCGGCTACGCAGCTCGGCGTAGCGGTCGTAGAGCGCGTCGAGCACCTCGCCCACCGTGGAGCCCTCGACGCTCGCGCTCCCCTGACCATCGGTCGCGGCGCGCAGCTGAGTTGGGATCTTGACGGTTACCGCCATCGCTCCTGTGTCTTATCACGCGACGGCCGGAACCCGCTCGCTGGCCGCCTCGAACGACGCCAGGCTGGGCTCGATCTCCCAGGTCTCGAACGTCCCGCGCACGCAATCGAGAGTCTTGAGGCCGTCGCCGGTTATGTATGCGACCACACGCTCGTCCGGCTCGATGTCGCCGCGGTGTGCGAGCTTTGACAGCACTGCGACGGTGACGCCGCCGGCGGTCTCGGTGAAGATGCCGGTCGTCTGGGCAAGCAGCCGGATGCCCTCGCGGATCTCTTCGTCGCTCACCGCATCGATCGCCCCCCCGGTGCGGCGGGCTAGGTCGAGCGCGTAGGGGCCGTCGGCCGGGTTGCCGATCGCGAGCGACTTGGCGATCGTGTCCGGCTTTACCGGGCGGCAGAAATCCTGGCCCGCTTCGAACGCGCTCGCAACGGGCGAGCAGCCCGTGGCCTGTGCTCCGTTGAATGTGGGCACGCGGCCCTTCACCAATCCGACCTCGAGCCACTCCTCAAAGCCACGGGCGATCTTGGTGAACAGCGACCCGGAAGCGATCGGGCAAACCACTCTGTCGGGCATTTCGAAGCCGAGCTGCTCGATGGTCTCGAACGCGAGCGTCTTGGACCCCTCGGCGTAGTACGGCCGCATGTTGATGTTCACGAACGCCCACTCGTGCTCCGCGGACAGCTCGGTGCAGAGCCGGTTGACGTCGTCGTAGTTACCCCGCACCCGGACCAGGTTGGTGCCGTAGACCCCGGTTGCCAGCACCTTCTGCTCCTCCAGGTTGGAGGGGATGAACACGTACGACTCCAGCCCGGCGGCGGCGGCGTGCGCGGCCACCGCGTTGGCGAGGTTGCCGGTGGACGCGCATGCAATCGTGTCGAAGCCGAGCTCGCGGGCGCGAGCCAGCGCCACTGACACCACCCGGTCCTTGAACGAGTGGGTGGGATTGGCGGCGTCGTTCTTGATCCACAGTTCCCGTAGACCGAGCTGTTCGGCCAGCCGGTCGGCCCGGAGCAGAGGCGTCCATCCGGCCGCCAGCGTGCCGCGGGGGGTCTGCACCGGCAGGAAGTCCGTATATCGCCACAGCGAGTGTGGGCCTGCCTGGACCCTGCGCCGGAGCGCGGCGGGATCGTCTTCGGAACGCGGCGCGTATGCGACCTCCAGCGGCCCGAAGCACCGCTCGCACACGTATCGCGCGTCCAGCGGGTAGGTGGTCTTACATTCCTTACAGCGAAGCGACTCTGGCGGCATATGAAAAACCTCCGCCGGGGTCAGTGGTCGGAGGCTCGTGAAACCGCCGCTTCCACATCTCCCAGGCTTGTTGTTGGAGCCTGATGGAATTGGCACCGTTCCCTTGCGGGAGGTTGCCGGGGCTTCACAGGGCCATGTCCCTCCACCCCTCTCGATGCGTACAGCTATGTGCGCCAAAGTATAACCAGACCGCGTAACGGGCATCAACAGCCGGTGTTCTGATCACCGCGCGCCCCCCTACCTCCGCGCGCAGATCACGGCATGGCAGCTACATCGACCGATCCGCTGACCCGCCTGGAGGCGGCGCTCGGCGTGGGGCAGCCCGCCCCGAGCCGGCGGATGCTCGTGATCGTCAACCCCCACGCGACCACCGTTTCGGATCGATTGAAGAATCTGGTGGTGTATGCGCTCAGGGGGAGCTATGAGGTCGACGCGATCGACACCGAATCTCGCGACCACGCAACCGAACTCTGCCGCGAGGCCGCGCGCGAGGGTTACGACGTGGTGGTGGCCTTCGGCGGCGACGGCACCGTCAACGAGGCGGCCAATGGCCTTGCCGGCTCCGACACCCCCCTCACCTGTCTGCCGGGAGGGCGCACGAACGTCTACTGCCGCATGCTGGGCATTCCCACCGACGTGGTCGACGCCACCGAGAACCTGCTGGCGCTCGCCGACAGCTGGCGGCCGCAAAGGCTCGACCTCGGCTCTGTCAACGAGCGCAGGTTTCTGTTCTCAGCCGGTGTCGGGCTCGACGCGAGCGTCGTCGAGCAGGTCGACGCGCACCCGCGACTCAAGACTCGGCTCGGCGAGTGGTACTACACGTGGACGGGCCTGCGAACGTTCACCCGCCGCTACTTGATACACCCGCCCAGGCTGGAGGCGGCCGTCGGGGGCGAGACCGTCGCCGGCGTCACCACCATCGTCCAGAACGCCGCGCCGTACACCTACTTCGGAGACCGACCCGTCGAGATGGGCGAGGGCGCGACGCTCAACAGCGGAGATCTCTCCGGCGTCGTGCTGCGCCGGTCGCGTCCAACCGACGTCCCGACGATCATCTGGCGATCGCTGTCCAAGCGCGCGCGCGTCAGCCGGCACCGGCAGGTGCGCGCGTTCACCGCCCTGACCGAGGTGAGGGTCCGGTCGCTCGACGAGCGGCCGCTTCCCCTCCAGGTCGACGGCGACTACATCGGCGAGGTCGAAGAGGCCGTCTTCGGGGTCACCCCGCGCGGGATCGCGGTGGTGGCCTGACACGCCCCGGGACCGGGGCGAGAACCGGCGGGGGGCGAGAACCGGCGCGCTGACGGCTCGGGAGAGTCGTGGACCGTACCGCCCAGCGACCGCGCGCAGCGACGCACGGTCGCCCCGTGCGCCTCACCGCGCTCGATCTCGTGGTGCTCGAGTTCGTGGCCGAGCACCGGCTCGTCCTCTCCGACCACGTCGCGGCGCTCCTGGACCGCTCGCGGCGCGCGGCATCCGCCAGGATGCACGCACTGGCAAAGGCCGGATACCTCCGGGAGGCGCGGGTGTTCGATGGCCACCCGCCGTCGTTTCTCATCACCCGAAAGGGGCTGAATGTGATCGGAAGCACGCTTCCCACGCCCCGTCTGGACCTCCGCGGGTACACCCACGACGTCGGACTGGCATGGCTGTGGCTGGCGGCGAGGAGCGGTTCGTTCGGAGACGTCGTCTCGATCTACGCCGACCGGCGGCTGCGTTCCTGCGACGCGGCCGCAGACCGGGATCAGCGACCCCTCGCGATCCGCCTGGGCGGTTTCGGCCGTGACGGACGGGGGCGCCTTCACTACCCCGACCTGCTGCTGATCGCGACGGATGGCCGGCGGATCGCCCTCGAGCTCGAGCTCTCATGGAAGAGCCGCAGCCGGCGCGAGGACATCCTGACCGCCTACGCGTTCGACAATCGCGTCGCCTCGGTCGTCTATTTCGTGGAGGACCGGCGGTTGGGGCGCTCCATCGCGGACTCCGCGCGCCGCCTAGGGATCTCCGGGCGAGTTCACGTGCAGCCCGTGCGGGTAACGGGGCGGCCGCGGGTACATCCATCTGTGGCCGCGGGCCGAGTGCGTGCAGCGCCGCGGAGGCCGCGCGGCGCGGAGGTCGTGCGGTGAGCGTTGGCGGGCGGCGACCCTACTGGATGGTGGGCGCGTTCGTGGCGCTGATGCTCGCACCGCAGGGAGTCGCGCTTCCCGCGCTGAGCGCTGTTGCCGCGGCAACCGTCCTATTCCGCGCCGGGCGGGCTCTGGCGCGGCGGCGGGCCAGGGTGGGGCGAGCCGCGGCGGGTACGGTCGTGCTGGGCACGGACCGGGCAGGCCGGGAGGTGGCCCTCACTGACGATCAGCTGTCGGCCCATGGCCTCATCCTCGGCGCGAGCGGATCGGGCAAGTCGACCACGCTGCTGCGGATCCTCACCGAACAGGTCCGTGCGGGGCGTCCAGTGGTCGCGATCGACATGAAGGGATCGCCCCGGTTAGCGCGAGAGCTGGCCACCGCCGCATCGGCCGCCGGGCGGCCTTTTCGTCTCTGGACACCAGACGGTCCGGGTCAGTGGAACCCACTCGCGCACGGCAACGCCACCGAACTCAAGGACAAGCTGATCGCGACCGAGCGGTTCACGGAGCCGCACTACCAGCGCGCGGCGGAGCGCTACGTGCAGACCGTCCTGCAGGTGCTGCAGGAAGCCCATCCGGGATGGGCTCCGACCCTCCACGAGGTCGTGGACATGATGGATCCGCGCCGGCTGCCCAGTATCGCGGGCGCCTTATCGAGTCCTCTGGCCGAGCGCGTCCGCGATTACCTCGCCGGGCTCACTCCCGACCAGCACAGCGCCATCCGCGGCCTCGGGACGCGGCTGGCGATCCTAACCGAGTCGCACACCGGCCGGTACCTGTTGGGAGCGGCGGCCGATGAGAGGGCGATCGACCTGCGGCAAGCGTTGTCCGGCCAAGAGGTCGTGCTGTTCAGCCTGAATTCGAGCCGGTATGGAACGCTCGCCGCGCAGCTTGGCACGCTGGTGATCCAGGACCTGGTTTCGGCGGCCGGCCGGCGGATCGAGGAGGCGACGGCCGGCTCAGGCAGCCGACAGATCGCATTCATCGGACTCGATGAGTTCTCAGCCCTGGGTGCTGACCACATGGTGGCGCTGCTGGCACGCGGCCGCGAGGCGGGGATCAGCGCCCTGGTCGCTACCCAGGAGCTCGTCGATCTCGACCGCGCGGCGACCGGACTGCGGGATCAGGTTCTGGGCAACACCGCGGTTAAGATCATGCACCGCCAGGACGTCCCCGGGTCCGCTCAGCTGATCGCGCAGCTGGCGGGCACGGAGAGGGTATGGGAGCGGATCCAGCAGCTCGGAGGGCGGCTGCTCGCGTACGACACGGGTCGCGGAACGCGGCGCCAGGTGGAGCAGTTCATCGTCCATCCCAATGAGATCAAGACTCTGGCGGCCGGCCACGCCGTGATGATCACGAAACTGCCGGCGACCCGGATCCAGAGGGTTCGCGTCCGCCCGCCGCGGCCGCTCGAGGCAGGGGCGCCGACCGCCGGTGCGGCGATCGAACCCCCGCCCCAAACAGGTCAAGGGCGGTCGATTCCAGCTGCGCCCCGGGTGGGCCGGCGCGCACCGTCGGGACGAGCCCCATCGCGAGGTCCAGCGCCGGCGCCGGCGGTCGATCCACCGGCCCGCCCGAGCGGCCCCGAGCTTGGGTGACCCTCAGCTCTCGGCCGCGGCGGGCTCCGCCTGGGTGACCCAGCTCTCGGTCAGCGTGAGCCAGAATGCCAACCCGGCGAAAGGCCCATAGCGGCGAAAAGCCCGCTCGATTCCCTTATCCGTTAGCCGCGGACGCCCGCTCAGCCGGCGGTACGTGGGCCGCGTCCAGGAATCGAGGATCAGCCGGCGGTAGCGGCCGAGCAGCATCATGATGTGGGCCATCGCGTATGGCCCCACGCCCGCGATCTCCAGCAGCCGCTCGGCGACGACCTCGTCGGACAGCTTCGGATCGCGCAGTGCCTCGAGTTCGAGCCGACCTTCGGCGACGGCGGCGCCAAGCGACTGCAGATACGGCCCGCGGTAGCCTGCTTTCGCCACATCCCGATAGAACTCGGGCGGGGCCTCGGCGACGGCGGTCGGCGTCGGGAACGCCCGGCGCTCGGGAGCGCCGACCGCCGGCTGCCCGAGCTCGGAAACCAGGGCTCCCACCATTCGCTCGGTGGCAGACCACGTGCAATTCGTGGTGCAAATCGTCTTGATCACGTCTTCGAACACCGTGGGGCTACGGAGCATGCGTCCCGCTCCGTTCGCGATCCACTCGAGCGCCGGATCGACGGCCGCGGCGCCATAGAAGGCGCTGAGATCTTCATCGAGGCGGAGCATGTGACACAGCTGTGCGAGGAGCTCCCGGCGCGCCGCGGCGGGCGGGATCCTCGAATCGGCCGGCGCCTGGAGCCTCGCGCGAACCGCCCCGTCCGGAACCAGCCGGATCCGCCAGGCATCGCCCCCGGCAACGAGAACCGACTCGAGCGAGGAGCCGTCCGAGGCGATCACGTTCGGCGGCAGCTCTGCCACTCCATGCGAGAGCAGCGTGCGCGCGAGGTTGACCGGCTCGCCGCCGCCACCACGCAGCTCGATCCGCGCCGACCAGGGCCTGGAGGACCGGTGCGCCACTCAGCTCGCCCTCGGACCGACCACGCAGAGGAAGCCGAGCGGCCCGTCGCCGAGCGCCTCGAAGCAGTGCAGCTCGTCGCCGGCGACGTACACGACATCCCCTTCGGCAAGTTCGTGGGTCTGCTCGCCCAGGGTGACCAGCGCTCGGCCGGAGAGGATCACGACGCCGTGGTCGTGCGGATGGCGCTCGCGCGCGGTTCGGCCGTGCGGCGGGACTTCGAAGAAGCGGATACGGTATTGCGCAGCGCCGTCCGCCTCGCCGATCAGCTCGTGCTTTCGCACCCCGGCCAGCGCGACGTCGGCGTAGGCCTGGGGAACTATGCCCTCCCAGCCCTGATCGGAGCGGCGATGGATGGCGCCCATTGCGCGCGCTTTGCTAGCCGCCGCCCGGCGTCACGCGATAGGCGTCGAACACCGAATCGATGTTCCGCAAACGGGTGATCGTCTGGTCGAGGGCTCGCGTATCCCCCACCTCCACCACGAACCGGTTCTTGACCATCGGATGGTTGACCGTGCAGCGCGCCTCCACGATGTTGATGCCGGCCTCGGCGAACGTCCGAGACATGTCCTCGAGCAAGCGGTGCCGATCCCAGCCGTCGACCTGGATCTCGACGCGGAACGAGGTTTCGGCATCGCCCTCCCAGGAGACCGGCGTGAAGCGATCGGGGTCGCGTTTGAGCACGGCCACGTTCGGACAATCCTCCCGGTGGATGGTGATCCCGCGGCCCAGCGAGATGTAACCGACGATCGGGTCGCCCGGCACCGGCCGGCAGCACTTGGCCAGGCGAAGCATGACCTCGTCGATCCCCTCCACCATGATTCCGTACCGCGACGAGGACGTCGTCGGGCGTGCCCGGCGGCGGCGGGTCTGCAGGAGGTCATCGGCCGCCGTCGGCTCGGCGTCGGCCGCCTCGCCCTGCTTGAGGCGCTGCATGATCTTGTTGACGACAACCTTGGGGGAGATCTTGGCTCCGCCCAGGGCGATGTAAAAGTCGTCGGCCTTGCGGAACCCCATCTCGCGGATCACGTCGGCAAGCAGCGCCGAGCCGACGACCTTCTGCGCCGGCAGGCCCTGCTTTCGCAGGTGGTCTTGGAGCAGCTCGCGGCCGCTGTGCTCGCTGTCGCGGCGCGACTCGGCCTTGAACCAGGCCTTGATCTTGTTCCGGGCCCGGGTCGTCTTGACCAGGGCGAGCCAGTCGCGCGAGGGTCCCCGTTCGCGCTTTGAGGTCAGGACCTCGACGATGTCGCCCGAGCGCAGCTGGTAGGACAGGGGGACGATCTTGCCGTTCACCTTCGCGCCCACGCAGCGGTGGCCGACGTCGGTGTGGATCTCGTATGCGAAGTCCAGCGGGGTGGCGCCCGCGGCCAGCGACTTGACTTCACCTTTGGGCGTGAACACGAAGACCTCGTCCTCGAACAGGTCGACCTTGAGAGTCTCGATGAACTCCCGGGAATCGGCCATGTCCTGCTGCCAATCCAGCAGCGACCGGAGCCATTTGAGCTTGCCATCGGAGTCCGTGGCATCGCGGGCGGCGGACTCCTTGTACATCCAGTGCGCGGCGATCCCGAACTCGGCCAGGTCGTGCATCTCGCGGGTGCGGATCTGGATCTCCAGCGGCCGCCCCTCGGGGCCGATCACCGTCGTGTGCAGCGACTGGTACATGTTGAACTTCGGCATCGCGATGAAGTCCTTGAAGCGGCCGGGCAGCGGCTTCCACAGCGAGTGGATGACCCCCACCGCGCCGTAACAGTCCTTGACCGAGCCGACGATCACGCGCATCGCGGTCAGGTCGTAGATCTCGTTGAACTCCCGGCCCTTCTTGGTCATCTTTGAGTAGATCGAATAGAAGTGCTTGGCGCGCCCCGAGATCTCGGCGTCAATCCCCAGCTCCTCGAGCTCCTTGGCCAGGTATTCGCCTGCCTGGTTGACGTAGCGCTCGCGTTCGGCGCGCTGCTGGGCCACGAGAGCCTTGATCTCGGCGTACTTGCGCGGGTGCAGGGTCTGGAAGGCGAGGTCCTCGAGCTCCCACTTGATCGCGTGGATGCCAAGGCGGTGCGCGATCGGGGCGTAGATGTCGATCGTCTCGCGCGCCTTGTCGATCTGCTTCTGCTTCGGCATCGCGCCGATCGTGCGCATGTTGTGCAGGCGGTCGGCGAGCTTGATCAGGATGACCCGGATGTCCGTGGCCATCGCGACCATCATCTTGCGGTAGTTCTCGGCCTGGGCCTCGTCGCGTGACTGGAAGGTCAGCCCCGTCAACTTCGTGACCCCGTCCACGAGACCCGCGATCTCCTCGCCGAATGCCTCGTTCACCTCCTCGAGCGACGCGGACGTGTCCTCGACCGTGTCGTGCAGCAGCGAGGCGCACAGCGTCTCGGTATCGAGTCGCATCCCGGCGCAGATCTTGGCCACGCCGACCGGGTGGATGATGAAGTCCTCTCCTGACTTGCGCCGCTGGTCGGCGTGGTGCGCGCACGCGTACACGAACGCCTCTTCGACCCGGCGCCGGTCGACCGCAACCGCGGCCTCGTGGGAGTGCTCCTCGACGATCGCGAACAGGTCGCCGAGCAGGCGCCGCTCCGCCGCGGTGAGCTCGGCGCGGTCAACCGCCGTGCCGGCGTCAGCGTGCGCGACCTGATCGACCGGCGGGCGGGGTCTGACCAGCGCGGGGCCGATGCGGCCGGCGTCGCCCGCGCCCCCGCTCGAACCGTCATCCGCGCCGGCGCGGGCCGGTCCTTGACGCGAGAGCGGCTCAGGTGCTTGGTGGATTGTTTGCCCTGCTCAGGTATCGTCGTCCGTCCTCGTATCGCTGTGCGTAGGCTCTGTACGCCGGCGAGCGCTCCAACGCGGTGGGCGCGGCGCCCTCGATCGCCAGGGCCGGCAGATCCCGGTCGAGGCTGACGAGTTCAAGCTCCGCGAGGACTTTGATCAGCCTTCCCGCCAGGCGTGCCGGGCGGCCGTGCGGACCGTCTCCGCGAAGCAGGCGCTCGAGCTCCTGGCCGGTCACCCTCCCCCGCTGCCTGAGACCTCGGTAGAGGGCCACGAGCGAAGCGCGGAGACCGTACTCCAGCTCGTGCATCTGCTGAGCAAAGCGTAGCTCAGGCTCGCCCCAGGCAAAGTGGGTGAACCCGGTGCCGGTCTTCAGCAGCGCCGCGTAGGCCGCGGAGGCGGGTGGATCCAGGGCCACCACGTGCGCGAACATGCTCGGGAGGGCCGGGGCGCGCTCCACGGCGTGATACGAGATGAGCGAGAAGCCGCCGATGCGTGCGATGAGCCCTGCCCGCCTGCGTGCCACGTCCGCGCAGACTGCGAGCACCGCTCCCCCGCCTGCCAGCGCATCCGCGAGGACCGCGAGCGGGCTATCGCCGCGACGGTCGAGCACCGTCCTGCACCCTTCGGCCGGATCGCTCTGGCTCAGGGGCTCGCAGCGCGCGTCGAGCTCTGCGACCACGCCCGCGAGGTAGTCGTCGGGCTCGCCGAGGACCTCGATCCCCGTCGGCGCGCACGGCCACCAGTGCCCCAGGACCAGCTGAGCCTCAACCGCGCCGTTCCACACGTTTCGCTTCAGGCGGAACGTGGCGTCCACCGGCACTCCCGGTGGCGTCGCCAGACCGCCGTCGCAGCCGAAGGCAACGGCGCGGGCCCGGGTACCGCCGGAGCCGACGGAGAAGCGCGCGTGGCGCCCCTCCCCCATCGGTCTCACGTCCTCGAAGCGAGCCCCGGGCACCAACAGCCGTGCAGCGGGGTTGCCGGCCCCACACGGCTCGAGAGACCCGAGCTCCTCGGCCAAAGTCAGCCCGAGCTCACCCCCGGAAACGATGGCGTCCACGCGCTCCACCGGCCGGAGCAGTTCAGGGGTGAGAACCTCGTCGGCGTGCGCCTCGACCGCCGCTCGGAACGCATCGACGCGGTCTCGAGCAATCGTCAACCCTGCTGCGGCCCGGTGACCGCCGTAGCGCTCAAGGTGCTCGGAGCTCGCGTTCAACGCTCCGAGCAGGTCGAAACCGGGAATGCTCCGGCCAGACCCCGAGCCGAGCTGTCCATCAAGCGCGACGAGGATTGTGGGGCGGTGGTATCGCTCCACGACCCGCGACGCGACGATCCCGATCACCCCAGGATGCCAGTCCTCTCCGGCGAGGACGAACGCATTCCGGTCGCCGGCCTGCGCGACCTGGGATTCCGCATCCCAAAGGATCTTCTCCTCCACCGCCCGGCGCTCCAGGTTCACGCCGTCGAGCTCGGCCGCCACCTCGGCGGCCCGCTGCGGAGCGTCGGTCAGGAGCAGCTCGAGACCGGCGTCCGCGCGTCGCAGCCTCCCGGCGGCATTGATCCGGGGCCCGAGGCGGAAGCCGAGCGCCTGCGTGTCGAGCGCGCTCGGATCGACCCTTGCGACCTTCATCAGGGCCCGCAACCCCGGTTTCGCCGTGTTCGCCAGCGCGCGCAGCCCATCTCGCACGAGCGTGCGGTTCTCGCCCCGCAGAGGCATCAGGTCCGTGACCGTCGCGAGCGCGACGAGCTCGATGTCATCGGCGGCCGTCGGTGCTCCCAGCGCGCCGGCGAGCTTGAACGCGACCCCGGTACCGCAGAGGTCCGGGCATGGGTAGCCGCACACGGCCGGATGCACGATCGGGCAGTCCGGAAGCACGCCATCCGGACGCGGCGAGTGGTGATCGCTGACCACGACGTCGAGGCCCGCGGCCCGCGCTGCGGCGACCTCCTCCACGGCGGTGATCCCACAGTCGACGGTGATCAGGAGATCTGTGCGCCGGCCCGCAAGCCGGCGCACCGTCTCGACCGACACCCCATAGCCGTCATCGACCCGGTTAGGCAGGAACCAGCCGACATTCGCGCCGAGGCAATTCAGGGCCCTGACCAGGATCGCCGTCGCGCAGACGCCGTCGACGTCATAGTCGCCGTGGACGGCGATGCGGCTGCCGGCGCGGATGTGCCGAGAGATCACCTCGAGAGCGCGGTCGATCCCAGCAAACTCGCTGGGCTCGTGGGCCTCCCGGGGGTTCAGGAACTCGCGGGCCGCGGCCGGGTCGGCGAGGCCGCGCCGCACCAGCAGCTGGGCGAGGGCGTGGCTGACTCCGAGTTCACGCTCGAGGGCGAGCGCTCGTGCGAGGTCGTACTCCGCCACCTCGAGCCGTGGGGCCGGCGGATCGGGCACCGCATGGAGGACGACGCCAGTCTCGGGCGGGTCGTCGGATGCCGTGAGAAGGGCGGACTCGGCCATCGCGGGCAGGGTATGTGCCGCCCCCGACGGATCCTCGGGGTGAGGCCCTGGACCACGCGTGCCGCGTTACACGGCGTTGCAGACTTGTCTCAGGTGAGGCCGAGCCCGGCCGACTCCGCGGCACGCTCGCGCCGGATGCCCTCCAGGTAGACGAGCGCCATCGCGATCAGCGCGCCCGGGATCGCCTCGAGCGCGGTGGCGATGTGCGTGGCGTGGCGGCCGGGAATGCTGAAGCCGTTGATCACGAGCCCGAAGATGATGGCGCCGGCGAGCGCGCCGATGAAGGCTCCGACGATCCCGCCCCAGAAGCGGTCGGGCAGCCAGATCGTGAAATGCCACAGGGCGAGGCCCATCATCACCCAAGCGAGCATGCCCATGGCTTACCTGCGCCTCCCGTGCCTTCGGTTGCGCGGCCGCGACTTCGACGGACGCTTGGGCTTTGACACCGGCGCGACGCCCTCGTTCTCGGGAATGTCCGGAGCGGGGACGTGCTCCATAGCCTCATCGGGCTGCGGGGAGGGCTGCGCGGGCGGACCGACGTCGCCGGAGGGTGTCCGGGTCGCTTCGGCGGGCATCCGGGCACCGTCGGCAGGCTTACCGGCACCACCGACCGCAGGCTTTCCGGCACCACCGACCGCTGGCTCACGGCCACCGCCGTCCGCAGCCTTACGGCCACCACCGTCCGCAGCCTTACGGGCACCGCCGTCGGCGGGCTTACGGCCACCGTCCGTGCCCTTTCGGGCAGGCTCGGGCCGAACCTCGGTCTCGGCCGTCTGAGACATCCTCTGGGTCAGCGTCGAGGTGTGTCGGCTCGGCTCCCGTTCTTCTTCGGCGATGTCACGCTTCATCTGCTCGAACTCGGACGCCGAGACCGTCTCCGGCTGGGGCTGGGTCAGCCGGTCCCCCCGGCGCGGGCGCTTGGTGACCGGCTCGACGTCCGCGCCGGCCTCGGCGTACGCCGGGACGTACCCCAGCTCGCCCTCGATACGCCGCCTGCGGGCACGATACTGCGGCTCGCGCTCCTTCCAGTGGGTGAGCACGGGCGAGGCGATGAAGATCGACGAGTACGCGCCCGAGGCGACGCCGATGAGGAGCGCGAACGCGAAGTCCTTGAGCGTCGCGCCACCGAACAGCAGCAGCGCGATGATCGGCATGAGCGTGCAGGAGGTGGTCGCCAAGGACCGCGTCAGCACCTCGGACATCGAGCGGTTGACGATCTGGGAAAAGGCCGCGCGCGGCATTCGGGGCACGTTTTCCCGCACCCGGTCGAACACGATGATCGTGTCGTAGAGCGAGTAGCCCAAGATGGTCAGCAGCGCGGCCACGGTCGCTGTCGTCACCTCCCGGCCGGTCAATGAGTACACCCCGCTCGTGATCAGCAGGTCGTGCATCAGGGCGATCAGTACGGGCACGGCGAACTTCCACTCGAAGCGCAACGCGACGTAGGCCGAGATCACCAGCAGCGAGGCGATGATCGCGATCACGGCGCTGTTGGCGACAGTTCGGCCGAACGTGGGGCCGACGGAGGTCGAGTCGAACGACTTCACCCCGAAGTCCGAGTTGAGCGCGTCGCGGACGCCGGTGACCTTTCCGGGCTGGAGCTGCTTGGACGAGATCTGGAAGACGCTGTTGCCGAGGGCCTGGTTGGAGACCTTCTGGACCTCGGGATTGGCGACACCCTCGGAGGTCATCACCGATCGCACCTGCGATTCACTGGCCGGCTTCACGAGGCCGGCGGTGATCCGCGTGCCGGATGTGAAGTCGATGCCGAGGTTGAGCCCCCTGCCGCCGATCGCCAGCGCGCCGATCAACAGGATCATGCCCGACATCGAGAAGAAGTAGCGCGAGGCGCCCATGAAGTCGAACCGCCACAGCCTCTTCTTGCCGCCGGCTCCGAGCGCGGACGGGCTCGCGATCAGGCGCGAGCTGCCCATCGTCATGAGGATCGCCTGGGTCGCCAGTACCGCGGTGAACAGCGACACGAACGTGCCGATCCCCAGCGTGAACGCGAATCCCTTTACGTCCGCGGTGGCGAGCACGAACAGGATGAACGCGGTCATGATCGTGACCACGTTCGCGTCGATGATCGCCGTCAGGCCCTTGCGGTAACCGGTCACGATCCCTTGGCGGATCGATCGGCCGCCCCGGATCTCCTCCTTCACGCGCTCGAAGATCACGATGTTGGCGTCCGCGGCGACGCCGATCGTGAGGATCAAGCCGGCGATGCCAGGCAGCGTCAGCGTGATCGGGATCAGCTTGATCAGCGCGTAGAAGTAGAGCCCGTACACGATCAGGCCGCCGACCGCGATCACACCGAGCACGCGGTAGAAACTCAGCAGGAAGATCGCCACGACGATCAGCCCGGCGAGGCCCGCGATCAGTCCCTGGTGCAGCGCCTGCTTGCCGAGGGTCGCGGATACCTGAGACTCGGAGATCAGCTTCAGCTTGATCGGCAGCGCCCCGAGCCGCAGCTGCGTGGCCAGGTCCTGCGCGGAGGAGATCGTGAAGCCGCCGGTGATGTCGGCGCCGTTGTCCCCTGGAATTCCGTCGGGATAGGTCTTGAAGTCGATCGAGGGAACCGTGATGAGCTGCGTGTCGAGCGCCACCGCGAAGTGCTGGTTGAACGTCTGGCCCAGACCGCTGACAAGGTCTCCGCGCCTGGCGATCTGGGCGGTCACGCTCTGGAAGGCCTTGGCACCGTGGGACGTGAATCCGAAGGCCACGTCCGGAGCGCCGCTCGGGTCGGTGCTCTGCTGCGGATTCGTGATGTCGTTCCCAAACAGCGAGACGTGGTCCTTGAGCACGAAGAACTGCGCCGTGGGATCGCTGATGCTCGGGGGGTGCGCAAAGCTGGCGGGCACGGCCTGGAGCACGACGATGCCGCGCGGAACGGCGAGCGTCTGGCCTTGTGAGGCGCTCACGCCGGCGGGGAGGCCCGCGAGCAGCTCCGCCTGGTTGTCGGCGGGTCCGGAGAGCAGACAGTGGGTGCCGGCGACGGGTGTGGTCCCCTGGGTACGGGCGGCCGCCGCGCACGCACCGCTCCCGGGAGCACCGAACATGTAGTACTGGGGCCCGTCACGGGCGTTGTCGCTGCTGGGCTCGGGCGCCTGCTTGGAGGCGAGCGTGACCGCGCTGTAGAGGCTCATGCTGCCGGCGCCGGGTATCCCGGGTTGAGCCCCACCCGTTGGACAGGGATACGCGCCGCAGCTGATCTGGAGGGCTGTCTGGTCCTGGGTCTGTAGCTGGCTGGCGACGGTCTTGCCGTTCGGTGTGAGGGCGTTGGCCTCCCAGTCGTAGAACGCCAGGCGCGCGGTGGTACCCACCAGCTTCTCGGCTCGCGCCGTGTTCTGGACGTCCGGTAGAGACGCGGAGATCAAGTTCCCGCCCAGCGTCTGGATCTGAGGCTCGGCGACGCCGAGCTGGTCCACGCGCTGGCGCATGATGTCCACTGCCCGCGACAGCGCGTCCTGGGTGACGACCGGAGTCTGCGCCGTCGGCTGTCCCTGATAGACGAGCTCAACGCCGCCCTTCAAGTCGAGCCCGAGCAGCGTTTTGCGCTGCGTAATCACGACGACCGATGCTGCGATCAGCCCGACGACCAGAAGCAGGATGAAGCCGTTGCGCTGGCGGTCAGTCATGCACTGTGTCCGGATGCTACCGGTGGTTGCTCGGCGTCAGAACCACCAGCAGCCCACCCTCTTCATCATCGTACGCCGGAAAGATGTCCGCCACGGCCTTGGCGGCGAAATCGCGCTCGGCGTTCACTTCGACGGGCTTGCCCTGGACACGAACCTCCCACTCGAGCGCCGTGCCGATGTGGTCCGTTCCATCCTCGAACTGAAGGCCCAGCACGTCCTTGACGGGGCGGCCGATCGCCTGCTCGGTCTTAAGTCCTGTGAGCTCGAAGGATCCCTTTCCGCAATCGACGATCCGCCCATCCCGATCGCAGGCGAAAAACGCCGCGTTGGGAGCCGGGTAGTAGTCGTCGAGCAGCTCGAACAGGTAAGCGAATCCGCACTTCTCGCAGCCGCGGGCTTCGCGCCGGAAACCGGAATTTCGATCGGTGCCCATCGACCGAGCCCCGCAGTGCGGACAGATGAAATAGTGCTCGCGGGCCATCGCCGAGACGAGGATAGCTAGGCCTTTCTTACAATCTCGTAAGAGCTGGTTAGGGTGCGCGCCGGATGGGAGTGGCCGCTCGCTGCGGGCGTCAGAGCAGCGCCAGCGGTCCCGGCGGCTGGAGTCCCAGATGCTGGAACGCGCGCCTGGTGGCCGCCCGACCGCGGGGAGTTCGCTCGATCAGGCCTCGCTGGAGCAGGTAGGGCTCGTACACGTCCTCGATCGTGTCTTGCTCCTCGCCCACGGCCACGGCCAGGGTGGAGAGTCCGACCGGGCCGCCGCTGAACTTCTCGCAGATAGCGCGAAGGATCTCGCGATCGAGCCGGTCGAGCCCCTCGTGATCGACCTCCAGTAGATCCAGGGCGGCGGCCGCCACCGCGCCGGTGACCACGCCGCCGCCGCGCACCTCCGCGTAGTCGCGCACACGCTTGAGCAGCCGGTTCGCGACCCGAGGAGTGCCGCGACTGCGCTGCGCGATCGCCTCAGCCCCGCCATGCTCGATCGCCACGTCCAGCAGCCGCGCGGAGCGGCGAACGATCCGAGCGAGGTGCTCGGGGTCGTAGTGCTCGAGGCGGTGCTGGATACCGAAGCGGTCTCGCAGCGGAGTGGTCAGCAAACCCGATCGCGTGGTGGCACCGATCAGCGTGAAGGGCGGCAGATCGAGGGTCACGATCCGGGCGCCCGCGCCCTGCCCGACGGTGATCGGCAGGGCACCGTCCTCCATGGCGGGATAGAACGTCTCCTCCAGCGCCCTCGGCAGGCGGTGGATCTCGTCGACGAAGAACACCGCCCGCGGCTCAAGCGCGGTGAGGAACGCGGCCACGTCGCCCTTGCGCTCGAGCGCGGGTCCGGCCGTCTGCACGAACGGGACGGCGAGCTCGGCCGCGACGATCTGTGCCAGGGACGTCTTTCCCAATCCGGGCGGACCCGCGAGCAGAACGTGGTCGAGCGCTTCGCCGCGGCTGGCGGCGGCCGCGATCGAGACCGCCAGCTGATCCTTGATCGAGTCCTGGCCGACGAAGTCCTCGAGGCGGCGGGGGCGAAGCGAACGGTCCAGATCGTCGTCGGGCAGGAGCTCGGGGTCCTGGATGCGCACCGTGCTCACCGGAGCGCCGTCCTTCGGTCGCGGGCGAGGAGATCTTGCGGGTGGAGGCAGATCACCCGCGCGCCGTCCTCAGCGCGTGGGCGATCAGATCCTCGGGCCGCTGCCCGTGGGCGCCGTCGAGAAGCTCGTCGGCCTCGAGCACGGTGTAGCCGAGGCCGAGCAGCCCCTCACGGGCCAGAGCGCGCGGATCGTCCGTGCGAGCGACGGCGATCGGCGGCTCGGGGAGCGAGATCTCCACCTTCTCCCGCAGCTCGACGACGATCCGCTCGGCCGTCCGCTTGCCGATTCCCGGGACGGACTGGAGCCGCGCCGTGTCCCCGGCGGCAACCGCGGCCAGCAGGTCCCGCGGCGGCCCGCCGGAGAGCACCGCGAGCGCCACCTTCGGACCGACCGACTGCACGCCGAGGAGCATCAGGAACAGCTCGCGCTCCTCCTCGGTCGCGAATCCGAAGAGCTGCAGCGCATCGTCGCGCACCACCAGATGGCTGTGCAGCACGACCTCGTGACCGACGGCGGGCACATGCCGGAGCGTCTCCCCCGAGACCGCGAGCCGGTAGCCCACGCCCCCGCAGTCGACGACGACGTGGTCGCTGCGCCTGACCGCGACCGTTCCCGAGACCAGCGCGATCATGCCCGCGCTCCCACCCGCGCGCCGGTTGCGGCGAGCGCTCGCGTGAGCGGCGCGCGATTGAGATGGCAGATCGCGATGGCCAGGGCGTCGGCGGCGTGGTCGGGTGCCGGCGGATCGGGCAGCCCGAGCAGGCGCGCGACCATCCTGCCCACCTGCTCCTTGCCGGCGCGACCGTGGCCGCACACGGCCCCCTTGACCTGCTGAGGCGTGTACGACCGGGAGGGCACGCCGCGCTGCCCCGCGGCGAGCAGAATCACTCCGCGCGCCTGCCCCACGGCGAACGCGGTCCGAGCATTGGCGCCGAAGTACAGCTCCTCGATCGCCACGGCGTCCGGCTTATGGACCTCTAGCAGCTCATCCACGCGCGCGTGGATGTCCGCCAGCCGGTGCTCGAGAGATACGCCGGCTTGAGTGTGGATCACGCCGTCCTCGAGCGCGCGCAGCTTCGAGCCGGCGCTGTCCACCACGCCGTAGCCGGTGCTGGCGGTGCCAGGGTCGATTCCGAGGACGATCATGCGTTCTGGATTCTGCGTCCGGGTCCGGACGCCTTCCCGGGGGTCGTGGGGAATGCCGGGGCCCGCGAACCTCAAGGCCGGCGGCCACGCGGGCCGCCGGCCTCAGCTCAGGGGTGTGCTGAAAAAGGGTTCGTATGCAACCCAAATCCAGCACACCGCCGGCGGCGGCTCGTGAGCGGCGGCGCCCTCGCCGGCACCCGGACCGACCACGGAAGCCGCCTACGTACCCACGCACCGCTGGGGCTCGCCGGGCACCGAAACCCGGTACACCCGCCACACCCCGACCTGCTTGAGCAACTGCACCCGCGTGAGGCGCGGGCTCACCGGCGGCGGCTGGCCGTCGATGGTGTCGTGCGGGCCCACGAACACCAGGCCCTGATGGCGCATCGAGGTCCCGACCCTGTCGAGCGTCACGTGAAGCTTCCAGGCCAACGCGGTCTGGACACCGTGGTTCACCGCCACGTAGCTCCGGCGGCAGGGGAACACGCCGTCGTGCCCGCCGACGGCCGCGACCGCGGTCGAGAGCTGGTCCAGTCGGGTGACCGCGCGCGCCGTGATCGGCTTCTGGGCCCGGGCCTCATCGACGCGGCCCGTCGTGAACGGGACGAAGAGTGCGATGAGGACGGCCCCGACCCCGACGGACACCAGCCAGCCGAAACCCGTGGGGCCGGCGCCCGCACCGAGCCACCGCGAACTCGAAACCCAGGCGCCGGCAAGCTGGGCCGACCGCACCACCCCCACGCCGGCCAGCACGCACGTCACACCGGCGGCGGGCAGATAGAAACGCTCGAGTCCGGGATAGCCGTCCAGCGTCATCGCCACGACGAGCACCCACCACGCGACGACGCCGGCGGCCAGCGCCAGGACCAGGCGATCGCTGCGTCGCCTCGCGGCATCCGTCCCCTCGCCACGAAGCGACCAGCACGCCAGCGCGACCGCCACGACGGCCATCACCAGCATCGGAAGCACCTGAAGGTCGGTTCCCCGGCGCAGCACCTCGAGGAACGGATGCTTGCCGAGATGACCGTTGTAGGCCTTGGCGTGGGTCGCGGCGATGAACGGCTGACCCGTTCCGATCCAGGGCGGCACAAACCACAGGAACGGGATCGAGAAGAAGCCGACCACCACGAGCGCCCGCAATCGGGGCTCGCGCCGCCACAGCCACACGCCGTACGCCAAGACGAACGGCCAGGCCTCCGGGCGGATCAGAGATGCGGCGACCCCGAGCGCGAACGCCGAGCCCCGCCGGCCGTCGAGATGGCGATCGATGGCCCACAGCGACGTTGCCACGAGCAGCGGCTCGGAGGTGCCGCGAAACATGTAGTACGACCACTCCTGGCTCAGCGCCACGCCGGCGGCCGCGATCACGCCGGCGACCGCACCGGCACGGCGATCCCCGCCTACGATCCTCGCCGCGAGACGGTATGCGGCCACGAGCGCGAGCAGCCCGCCGGCGCGAGCGGTAATCACCCACAGCGTCGGAGCGGCGCCGCCGAACAGCGCGTACACGGTGGTGAACACCACCGGCAGCGGCTTCCAGGAGGGCCCTCCGCCGACCGTGAAGCTTAGGTGCGGATCCACCACCTCCCGGCCCCATACGATCCACGACCACGGGTCGTAGCTCGGCACGGTGGGAAGCACGGCGGCGGAGAGCGCCGCGAGCGCGAAGCAGACGCCGGCGGAGATTACGAACGGCGATCCGAGCCAGGCACGCCGGCGCGCATCCGGCGACACGCCACCTGGGGGCGTCGGGGCCGCAGGCTTGATGGAGGTCTCAGTTGCGATCTCGCCCTCCACGCCGTGACGACGGCGAGAAGCGGCAGCGAAGCAGGGTCCCGACCACGCGAAAGCCGTCCACGGCCGTCAGCTTCTTCCCCTCGGAGGTCGCCCGGGCTCGGTAATGCACCGGCACCTCGAAGATCCGCTCCCCCCGCTGGACCAGCCTGGCGGTGATCTCGGGCTCGATGGCGAAGCCCAGGGAGCGCAGCGGCAGGCTGCGGAAGACGTCCGTGCGGATCATCTTGTGGCAGGTCATGATGTCGTGAAGGTAGACGTTGAAGAGGATGTTGCAGACGAGCGTGACGCCCTTGTTGCCGAGCACGTAGAGGAACGAATGACTCGTGTAGCCGTCGAACGCGCGCACGCCGAAACAGGCGTTCGCGCGGCCGTCCAACAAGGCCGGCATCAGCAGACCGAGGTCGCTCGCGTCGTACTCGAGGTCGGCGTCGAAAATCGCCGCGTAGTCGCCGCGGGCTTCGCGTAGCGCGGTCTGAACGGCCGCCCCCTTGCCCTGGTTGTGCTCGTGCTCGAACAGCCGTACCCGCCCGTCCCATTCCCCGCCGCGAAGGAGCTCGCGCGTGCCATCGGTGGAACCGTCGTCGACCACGATCAGCTCGAAATCGGTCGGCAGCTCGGTCGCCAGCACCTCGGCGATCGCGCGTTCGACGCGCTCACGCTCGTTGTAGACGGGCATCAGGATCGAGAGCATGTGGATGTTCGCCTAGAAGGTCTATCGGAGCGGGCGCGGCACGCCGGCAGTACCTACGCTTCCTGCCGGGGATCGCACCCGCGAGGCCGGTCGATGCTAGCCGATCCCCGCCCGGTGGATTTGCGCGACGATGTCGCCATGGACTTCTCGGCGGCCGGGTTGCTGGACGGGCTGCACGGCGATGAACGTTCCGCGCGCGAGCAGCTGCTCGAACGACTGTACGCCGAGGGGGTGACCCTCGAGGAGCTGCGCTCCGCGGTGGCGGAGAACAGGCTGGCGCTGTTGCCGCTGGACCGCCTGCTCGGCGGCCGGTACACGGCGCGGGAGATCGAGGAGCGAACGGGAGTGCCTGCCCAGCTGGTGCTCGCTACCCGGCGACGGCTCGGCCTCCCGGCGGCCGAGCCCGACGACCGCGTTTTCGGCGAGGAGGACATCGCCGCAGCGCAGTCCACGCAGCTGTTCCTCGAGGCCGGCTTCAGCGAAGAGGCGATCGGCGAGATAACGCGCGTGCTCGGCGAGGCGATGGCACGGGTGGCGGCCGCCACGACCGGTGCGTTCGGGGAGGCATTCCTGCATCCCGGAGACAGCGAGGACGACATAGCGCTCAGATTCACCGCGCTGGCCGAACGGCTCGCGCCGGCATTCGCCCCGGTGCTGGTGGGGGCCTACAACGCGCATCTGCGAGAGAGCGTGCGCCGCGGGATGATCGGCCGGGCCGAGCGCGAGACCGGCCGGGCCGTCGGCGAGCAGGACGTCGCCGTGTGCTTTGCGGACCTGGTGGGTTTCACCACCCTGGGTGGCGAGGTCGATTCGGAGGAGCTCGGCAGCGTGGCGGCGAGGTTCAGCGATGTCGCCATGACCGTGGCCGAAGCCCCGGTGCGGCTGATCAAGACCATCGGCGACGCGGCAATGCTCGTGTGCAACGAGCCGGCGCCACTGGTCGGCGCCGCGCTCGAGCTAATCGAGGCCGCGCAGGAGGCGGATCTACCCAGCGTGCGCGCGGGCATCGCGTGCGGTCCGGCACTGGTGCGGGCCGGGGATTACTTCGGCCGGGGGGTCAACCTCGCCAGCCGGGTGACGGGGATCGCGCGCCCGGGGAGCGTCCTCAGCACTCAGGAGGTTCGGGACGCCGCGCGCGAAGACTTCGAGTGGTCGTTCGCGGGCCGCCACAGGCTGAAGGGCATCGCGGAGTCACTCCCGCTGTATCGGCCCCGCAGTCGTGCGCCCGCGCAGACGGCGGGTGGCCCGGCCCGCAGCCGCCAGCCGCGCGACGCCCGCGACTCAGAACCGGCGCCTCCGACTAGGCGACGGAGAGCAGATCGACGACGAAGACGAGCGTCGAGTTAGGCGGAATCGTCGGCGGGCTCCCGGCCTTGCCATATCCGAGGCTCGGCGGGATGATCAGCTCCCGGCGGCCGCCGACCTTCATCCCGGCGATCCCCTGGACCCATCCTGGGATAACGCTCCCGGGGGTCAGCGCCGTGGTGAACGGTTGGTTGCGCTTCCAGGAGGAGTCGAATTCCTTGCCGTTGTTGTACAGCACGCCGACGTAGTTGACGGTCACCGTCTGCCCGCTGGCGGCGGTCTGACCCGTACCGGCAATCAGGTCCTTGGTCACCAGGTGGGTCGGCGGCGGCCCCTTTGGCACCGCCACCGCCGGTTTGCTGGCGAGCTGGGGCGGCGGCTTGGGCGTGGTCGGGATCGACGCCGCGGTCTGCCCACCCGAGGGTGCCTGCGTCACGCCGGGCGCCGTGGAGCTGCCGCAGGCGGCCAGTCCGGCGCCCAGCAGGGCGAAGCCGCAAATGATCGAGAGTCCCTTCACCATCATCGTCGTCGCAGCGTAGCGAGCGAAGTCAGGAGGCGATTCGCTCGAGCACCGACGCGTCGACGTCGAAGTTTGCGTGAACCGCTGCGACGTCGTCTGACTCCTCGAGCGCGTCAATCAGCTTCATCAACTTGCCCGCGTCGGCCTCGTTCACCGGCACGCGGGACCTGGGCCGCTGCGTGACGTCGGCGCTCTCGACCTCGACTCCCGCCTGCTCGAGCGCCCCGCGCACCGCGGCCAGGTCGCCAGGCTCGGTCAGGACCTCGAACACATCGTCGTCGAGCGTGATGTCCTGGGCGCCGGCGTCAATCGCGGGCATCAGGTCCTCCTCGTCGTAGCGACTCGCGTCCACCACGATCACGCCGCTCTTTTCGAACAGGTACGACACGGAGCCAGGCTCGCCGAGGTTGCCGCCGTATTTGGACAACAGGTGACGGACCTCCGAACCGGTGCGGTTGCGGTTGTCGGTCAATGCCTCGATCAGGAGCGCGACGCCACCCGGCCCGTACCCTTCATAGAGCACGGTCTCGATCTGCTCCGCGTCGCCGGCCTCCCCCGTTCCCTTGGCGATCGCCCGCTCGATGTTGTCCTTCGGCATCGAGGCGTCCCGCGCCTTTTGGATCGCCAGGGCGAGACCCGAGTTACCTTCGGGGTCGCCGCCACCCTCGCGGGCCGCGATCGTGATCGCCCGCGCCAGCTTGGTGAAGTGCTGGCCGCGCCGGGCGTCGACCACGGCCTTCTTGTGCTTGATCGAGTGCCATTTCGAGTGACCTGACATGAGGTCTAGTCTAAGACCGCGCGCGTGGTCGAGCGCTCGGCAGGCGCCGCCACCCAGGCCACCGGGTGGGCGCGATACCACTCGATCGTGCGGCGCAGCCCCTCTTCCAGCGTGACTTCGGGCTCCCATCCGGTGAGCGCGCGGAGCTTGCCCGCGTCGACCCACTGGCGGTCTATCTCCCCGGGTGGCACCCCGGCGCCGCGGATGTCGGGCTCAACCGAGCCGCCGGCCAGCCCGCAGATCAGCGAGACCACCTCCCGGACGGTGTGGGGCTTCCCGCCTCCGGCGTTGAACGCCTCTCCCCGCCCCTGCCCGCGCCCGAGCGCCTCCCAGATCGCGAGGTACGCCGCCACCGCGTCCTCGACGTACAGGAAGTCTCGCTCGGGCGACCCGTCGGAGCGGATTACCGGGGCGCGCCCGCTGAGCGCGGCCGACACGGCTTCGGGAATCAGGCGCGAGCGGTTCGTATCCGCCCCACCGTAGAGGTTGGCAAAGCGCGTGACCGCCACCGGCAACCCGAACGTGTGCCAATAGGAGCGCGCGATCAGGTCGCACGCGGCCTTCGAGACGTCGTAGGGGTAGATGGCCTGAAGGGGTTGCGTCTCGCGATAGGGCAGCACGCCTTGGCGCCCGTACGCCTTGTCCGACGACGCAACGACGACTCGCGCCACACCGTGGACGCGGCAGGCCTCGAGCACGAGCCAGGTGCCGCGGATGTTGCTCTCGAACGTCGACAGCGGGGCCTTGTTCGCGGGACCCACCAGCGTCTGGGCCGCGAGGTGAAAGACGCTGTCGACCTCGTACTCGGCGATCGCCCTGGCGACGAGGCCTTCGGTGCAGATGTCGCCGTGGACCACGTCGACCTGGTCGGAAAGACCGAGCAGAGCCAGGGCGCTCACGGCCGGCTCGTCGCGGCGGATCGTCACCACCCGCGCGCCGCGTTGAAGCAGCGCCCCGACGAGCCATGACCCGAGCAGACCGTCGGCGCCGGTCACGAGCGCGGCTCTCCCGGCCAGTTCGAGAGCCTCCGCCGCGCGGGATCTCGACTCGATCCCGGATCTCAGCTCCACAGCTTCCACGGCGCGCACCCGTGAGTCCACATGTCGCCCAGCTCGACTGCGTCCTTGTAGGTATCCATGCAGCCCCAGAAGCCGTCGTGTTGGAACGCTCGAAGCTCTCCAGCCCGCGCCAGGCGCTCGAGCGGCTCTCGCTCGAGCACGCTGTCGGCGCGCATCACGCGCAACGCCGATCGTTCGAAGCAGAAGAATCCCCCGTTGACCCAGTGCTCGCTGCGTGGCTTCTCGACGAAGCGCTGCACCGTTCCGTCTCCATCCAGCTCCGCCACGCCGAACGGGAGCCGCGGGCGCACGACGGTCATCGTCGCGGAGCCGCCGCCGGCGACGTGGAAGGCCAGCAGCGCGTTCAGGTCGATGTTCGCGACGCCGTCGGCGTAGGTCGCGCAGAACCGCTCCCCGCCGAGCTCCGCTGCCGCGTGGTGAAGGCGCCCGCCAGTGGGGGTGTCCTCCCCAGTCTGAACGCATTGCACCTCGACGCCCGCCGGCCAGTCCGCGGAGGCGGCGAATGCCTCGATCTGCTCGCCGCGATACCCGGTCAGGAGCAGGAAACGCCGGAAGCCATGCGCGGCGTAGATGTGGACCACATGCCAGACGATGGGACGACCACCGATCTCCACCAGCGGCTTGGGGATGGCCGGTGCGCCCTCCTGCAGGCGGGTCCCCCGGCCGCCACAGAGGATCGCCACGGTTGGTCTCGCGCTTCCCACGGCGGCGGATTATCGCGGCCCGCGCCGGCCGGGCCCCGGGTAGCATGCTCCCCGGGATGAGCACGCTCGTGGAACCCCGCATCTTCAAGGCCTACGACATCCGAGGGCTGTACGGCTCGGAGCTCGACACCGGCGCCGCGGAGCTGATCGCGCGGGCGTTCGTCCGGGTGATCGCAGACCTCGAGGGCAAGGCTCCCTCCGAGCTGCGGCTGGGCCTGGGACGCGACATGCGCTTGACCGCTCCCGAGATGGCAGCCGCGTACCGCGCCGGGATGTGCGCGGAGGGCGCGAGCGTGCTCGACGCCGGCGAGGTCGGAACGGAGATGCTCTACTACCTCGTGGGCTCCCGGGACCTGGACGGTGGAGTGATGTGCACCGCCTCGCACAACCCCGCCAGCTACACCGGAGCGAAGCTTGTCAAGCGCGGCGCGATCGCGCTCTCGGGCGAGGCCGGAATCGACGATGTGCGAGCCCGGATTGAGTCCGGTCTCGGGGATCCGCCGGGTGGCGGCCAGGTCGAGGAGGTCTCCATCTACGACGAATTCCGCGACGCTGCCCTGACGTTCATCGATCCCACCTCCGTCAAGCCGCTGCGGGTCGTGGTTGACGGCGGCAACGGGATGGCCGGGCCGATGGTCGGTCCGTTGCTGCATCGACTCGGGCTCGAGCCGATCGAGAGCTACTGGCGCCCGGACGGCAACTTCCCCGATCACGAGCCCAATCCCATGCTGGCCGAGAACCGCGAGTTCATCATGAGAGAAGTCGTGCAGCAGGGAGCGGACCTGGGCATAGCCTGGGACGGCGACGCCGACCGATGCTTCTTCATCGATGACCAGGGGGCGTTCGTCGACGGCGACTTTCTCACCGCCCTGCTCGCGGAATCGATGCTCCAGAAACAGGCGAAGTCCACGATCCTGTACGACGTGCGCTCCAGCCGCGCCGTCCCGGACACCGTCGAGCGCGACGGCGGCCGGGCGCTGATGAACCGCGTGGGGCACGCGTTCTTCAAGTCGCGGATGCGCGAGGAACACGCGGTGTTCGGAGGCGAGGTCTCCGGCCACTACTACTTCCACGACTTCTACTGCGCGGACTCGGGAACGATCCCCGCGCTGCTGATCCTCGAGCTACTTTCGTCGCGCGACGCGCGAATGTCGGAGCTGCTCGCGCCGTACAGGTCGACCTACTTCATCTCGGGAGAGATCAACTCCGAGGTCGCCGACCAGGATGCGAAGGTGGAGGAGCTGTCCGATCGCTACTCCGACGGGCACCAGTACCGCCTCGACGGCCTGTCGGTCGAATACGACGACTGGCACTTCAACGTGCGACCGTCGAACACCGAGCCCCTGTTGCGCCTGACCCTGGAGTCGCTGCGCTCACGCGAGGACATGGAGCGCCGGCGCGATGAGGTGCTGGCAGTGATCCGGTCTTGACCGTCGGTGACGGAGCCCAGGCGGACGCCCAGGAATCGCTCGCCCTCGCGGCGCGGGCCGGGATCTTCCGCCTCGCTCTGCCGACCCCGTTTCTCGTCGGGCGGGTCAACTGCTACCTGATCGAGGACGAGCCGCTGACCCTCGTCGACACCGGACCCAACTCGGGCAAGGCCCTCGACGAGCTCGAGCAGGCGCTGGCCGAGCACGGGCGCCGGATCGAGGACCTGGAGCTGATCGTGCTCACCCACCAGCACATGGATCACGTCGGGCTGCTCGAGATAATCGCCCGCCGATCGGGAGCGGAGGTGGCGGCGCTGTATCTCCTCGGGCCCTATCTCGAGCGCTTCTCGGACAGCGCGGTCGCCGACGACGAATTCGCCCAAGCCGTGATGCGCCGGCACGGGGTGCCAGCGGATCTGGCGACGGTATTGGGTTCGGTCGGCGCCGCGTTTCGCGCGTTCGGGTCTAGCGGGCGGGTGACGCGAGGACTCCACGACGGCGACGAGCTGGCGCTCGGCGGACGGACCCTACGGGTTCTTCACCGGCCCGGCCACAGCCCGTCGGACACGATCTTCTTCGACGCCGCGCGCGGCATCCTGATCAGCGGCGATCATCTGATCGCCCACATCTCCTCCAATCCGCTGATGGCGCGACCGCTCGCCGGCGCCGGCGACCGGGACGGAAGGACGCACGCGCTGATCCAGTACATGGATTCGCTGCAGTCCACGAGCGAGCTTCCGGCGCAGCTGGTGCTCCCGGGCCACGGCGACCCGATCACGGACCACGTCCCGTTGATCGAGGAGCGGCTGCGGATGCACCAGCGCCGGGCTCGCAAGATCCTCCAGATGCTCGACGCAGGGCCCCTCACGGCGTATGAGCTGGCCGTTCAGATGTGGGGCAACGTGGCGGTCACGCAGGCCTTCCTGACGCTGTCAGAGGTGCTGGGTCACCTGGACCTGCTCGCCCTCGGGGGCCAGGTGCGCGAGCGCCTGGACGGCGACGTGGCGCGCTTCGAGGCGATCTAGTACCGCGGGGCGTCGCCTGGATCACGGGTAGGCCGAATTGCCCGGACGCAGCGGGGACACAGTGGCTGTGGCGCATTCGTACGCGCCGCCGTTCCCGATCGCGACGCGGAGCGTCGAAGTGTCGTTCGGTGGGATGACCTGTAGACCGGCGGCCGTGGTGCAGCCCGCGGTGGACGCCGCGCCGTGCGTGACCCCGAGCCGGAACGACGCGTTCGCGCCCGGCTCGAGCACGAGCGAGGCAAGCGGCGTGGACCCGAAGAAGTCCTGCGTGGTCCGGGTGGAGTCCGTGGGCAGGGCCTGTCCGGCCTGGCCGAGGAACAGCACGCCAGGGAACCCGTAGGTGTGACAGCTGTGGCGGCTCGTGTTCCGGAGCGCGAACCCGAGCTCTCCGTGACCGGTCGCTCCCTGCCCGCCCAGGAAGGAGACCGCCAGGTCGGAGGCTCGGCACAGCAGCGGCAGGCCCGAGACCGGCGCCACCCCACCCGTCGGCGCTGGCGCGGTTGACCGCGTCGACGTCGCTGGAGTCGTGCTTGCAGTCCTCGTCGCCGCCTGGGTTGTGCCGGTGGCCGGGGCCGTGGCTGCGGGGGTGGTGGCCCGCTGGCCACCACCCCCGGTGGTGGCGCTCGTCGTGGACTTAGCCGACCCTCCACAGGACGCGAGCACGAGAGCGCAAAGGGCGGCGCCGGCAAGCGGGAGTTTCATGGCACCGTTTTCGCGCAAGTCGACACGACCTCCTTCCGAGGCAACCGGATCACGTGCCAGTATCCCAATCAGCCCGATGGACCAGAGCGAGGAGCCGCACGAGCCGCTTCGCGACGATGCCGAGAAGCTTGTCGCGTCGATAGACACCCGCGTGCCGACGGCAGGCCCGATGCTGGTCGTACTCGCGGCGATCGCCCTCCAGTTCACCCTGTCGCAGAAGGTCACGATCGGGCCGAACTGGCTGCTCCCAGCTCTCGAGGTGTTGCTGCTGCTCGCGCTGGCGATTTCGACCCCCATGGAGCAGGTGCGCCACAGGACCAGGCGCATTCTCGCGCTCGCGGTCACTGGCCTGGTCAGCGCGGCGAACATCGTCTCGCTGGGACTGCTCGTCCACTACCTGCTCCACGGCGGCAAGCAGAACGGCCGTCCGCTCATCGGGTCGGGCGTCGAGCTTTGGGCGACGAACGTACTGGTGTTTGGCCTCTGGTACTGGGAGCTCGACCGCGGCGGGCCGCTGGCGCGCCAGCTCCACCGGGAGGCGCTCCCGGACTTCCTGTTTCCGCAGATGTCGGAGAAGCGCTACGCGCCGTCCAACTGGACCCCCGGTCTCGTCGACTACCTGTATACGTCGTTCACGAACGCGACCGCGTTCAGCCCCACCGACACGATGCCGTTGACCGCGACCGCGAAGTGGTTGATGACCGTGCAGTCGCTGACCGCGCTCGTCACGATCGGCCTGGTCGTCGCCCGCGCGGTGAACATCCTCAGTTAGGGGTACGGTCGGTGAGATGGAACATGCGCCCGGCACGCACGTCCGCCCGCGTCCACCCGGCACGCACCCCCACCCGCGTCCCCGGCGCAAGGTCGACTGGGAGCTGGTCGTATGCGGGTTTCGCGGCCACGCGCTGGTCGGAACCGACGCCGCCGACTTGCGCCCCGAAGACGCGCTGATCGCGCGCGAGGACGGGCCGATCCGCTGGCATCGCTGCCTTCGCTGCGATAGCTGGGTCGCGCTCGAGCGACCGGCAGAGCCGGCCCGAGAGCACCCACCCGCTCGCGGCGAGATCGCCGTGCCGGCGCGAGGCAAGGCCCTGCGCGACAAGGTGGTTCTGCGGCTCATCGCGATCGACCGGGCGTTTCATTTCGTGATCCTCGTGCTGCTCGGGCTCGCGGTGATCCTGTTCGCCGGCAACGAGGCCAGCCTCCGGGACGCCTATTACCGGATCCTCACCGACCTCCAGGGCGGAGTTTCGGGTGGTCCGGTGCAGAACTCAGGTCACGTGGGCATCCTGCACGAGCTCGACAAGCTGTTTTCGCTGCGCTCGAGCACGCTGCGGACGGTGGGGATCGCGCTGCTGGCCTACGGAGTGCTCGAGGGTGTGGAGGCCGTCGGCCTGTGGCTGACCAAGCGCTGGGCGGAGTATCTGACCTTCATCGCCACCACGGTCCTGCTGCCGCTCGAGGTCTACGAGATCATCCACCGCAGATCGGCGCTCAAGATCATCGGCTTCATCATCAACCTGGCCGTGGTCGTCTATCTCCTGTACGCGAAGCGACTTTTCGGCCTGCGCGGTGGTGGTGCCGTGGACGAGGAGCTGCGGGCTCGCGATACGAGCTGGGGGGCGATCGAGCGGGCGACGCCGCCGACATTCCAGCAGGTGGCGTAAGGACATGGAGACGACAACCGCCGGACTAAAGCGCGACGCGCTCGAAAGCGAGATCCGCCGGATCGGCGCTGAGCTCGCGGACGCGTTCCCCTCGAATGCGCGCCATCCCCTGCGGGCTCTGGACACGCGGGCCATGGAGCTCGCCTCGGGCGATCAAGAGCTGAAGGCGGCGCTGTTTCGATTCGTGGATGTGGTGCCTGCTTGCCGGTCGCTGGACGACCTGGCGCGGCATCTCAAGGGCTTCCTCGAGGAGGTGCCCGACGCGCCTCCCCCGATCGCCGTGGCGATGCGGATGTCGAATACTCGGGCCGGACGGGCCGCGCTAGGCGCCGCGGCGGCGAGCGGCGTCAAGCACATGGCCCATCGGTTCATCGTCGGCGAGACGCCGAGCGGCGCGCTGGGGGTGCTCCGCCAGCTGTGGGAGCGCGACGTTGCCAGCTCCGTCGACCTGCTCGGGGAGGCGACCGTCACCCAGGCCGAGGCAGATCACTATGCCGCCAGGTGCAACGCCGCGCTCGAGGAGCTCGCGCGCGCCTCACGCGCGTGGCCGAGCCGCCAGGTGCTGGAGCGCGACAGCAGCGGGACCGTGCCCCGGGCCAACGTGTCGGTCAAGGTCTCGGCGCTCACCCCGCTGCTCCGGCCCGACGCGCCCGAGCGCGGCCGCCTGGACGCGGCGGAGCGACTCAAGCCCCTGCTGCGCAACGCCAAGAGGCTGGGGGCGCACATCCACATCGACATGGAGTCGCTGGACTCGCGCGAGGCGGTGCTCGAGCTGGTGCTCGACGTGCTCTCTGAGGACGAGTTCCGCGACGGTCCTTCAGCCGGCGTAGTGCTCCAGGCCTATTTGCGCGACTCACCGGAGCAGCTCACCCGGATCCTCGAATGGGCTCGAACGGGCGGCCGCACGCCGCCGCTGCAGGTCCGCCTCGTCAAGGGCGCCTACTGGGATCACGAGTTCGTCCAGGCGCGCCAGCACGGATGGCCGGCGCCGGTGTTCGAGGTCAAGGCCGACTGCGACCGCAACTTCGAGGCGCTGACGGTCTCGCTGCTCGAGGCCCGCCCGGCGGTCCGGGTCGCGGTCGCCTCCCACAATCTGCGATCGGTCGCGCACGCGATCGCGTTCAACCGATTGTCGGGCGGCGATGACCGCGACCTCGAGCTGCAGGTGCTGCGCGGCCTCGGCGACGAGCTCCAGGACGCGCTCGCGTCCCGCGGGTTCCGCGTGCGCACCTACTGCCCGGTGGGCGACCTGATCGCCGGAATGGCGTATCTCGTGCGCCGGCTGCTCGAGAACACGAGCAACGAGTCGTTCCTGCACGAACAGGCGGGCGGCACACCGCTGGACGTCCTGCTCGCGCCGCCTTAGCCGGTGCTCCAGCCCATTGCGCTGCTGTTAACGTCGCATGCGATGTCCACGCTAACGCCCTTCGCCAACGAGCCGATCCTGGAGCTGCGCCGAGCCACGGTGCGCGACCACCTGGCCGACGCGCTGTCACGCCTGGATTCCGAGCTGCCGCTGAGCGTCCCGGTGATGCTCGGCACCTCGGAGCGAGCCGGGGACGAGCTGCAATCCACCGACCCCGGGACGCCCGAACGGATCGTGGCGCGGTCCGCCACGGGGACCGCCGCCGAGGTGGGCGAGGCGGTCGCGGAGGCGCAGCAGGGATTCCAGGAGTGGAGCGCATCGAGCGCCACCGACCGGGCCGCCGCGCTGATCAGAGCGGCCGGCTGGTTGCGTGAGCGGCGGCTCGAGCTCGCCGCGCTCGAGGTTCGCGAGTGCGCCAAGCCCTGGCCCGAGGCGGACAGCGACGTGTGCGAGGCGATCGACTTCCTCGAGTACTACGCGCGGGGGGCGATCGAGCTCGACGCCGGCGCGCAACTGCTGCAGGTCCCGGGCGAGCGCAACGAGCTGCGCTACGTTCCCCGCGGCGTCGCCGCGGTCATCGCCCCCTGGAACTTCCCCCTCGCGATTCCATGCGGGATGACCGCCGGCGCGCTCGCGACCGGGAACTCCGTGGTGCTCAAGCCGGCCGAGCAGTCGCCGGCGTGCGCTCTGAAGCTGGTCCAAGCGCTCAGAGCCGGCGGCGTGCCTCCGGCCGCGATCGCCCTGTTGCCGGGGGAGGGCGACGTCGGCGCGGCGCTGGTGCGCGACCCCGACGTCCAGACGATCGCCTTCACCGGATCGCTTCCGGTGGGCCTCGAGATAGTCCGCGCCGCGGGCGACACCGTCCCGGGACAGAAGCACATAAAGCGAGTCGTCGCGGAGCTCGGAGGCAAGAACTGCGTGATCGTCGATGGCGACGCCGATCTCGACGAGGCCGTTCCCGGGATCGTCTACTCCGCCTTCGGCTACGCGGGCCAGAAGTGCTCGGCCGCGGCCCGGGTGCTCGTACACGAGGCGATCGCCGAGCAGCTCATCGATCGCGTCGCCGGCGCGGTGCGGGTGCTTGACGTCGGTCAGGCGGATGAGCTCGCGACCGAAGTGCCCCCGGTGATCGAGCGCTCCGCCAAGGAGCGCGTGGACCGCTACGCCGCGATGGCGGCGGCGGAGGGCCGGATCGCGGCGCTCGCCGATGCGCCGGCAGACCACGGCTGGTTCTGCGCGCCGACGGTCGCGGTGGACCTGCCGGCGGGCTCGCCCGTCCTCGAGGAGGAGATCTTCGGGCCGCTCCTGGCGATCGAGCGGGTTCAAAGCGTCGAGCAGGCGATGGAGATGGTCGACTCGCTTCCCTTCGCGCTCACCGGGGGCCTGTTCGCCCGCGACCCCTCCACGGTCCGCTACGTGCGCAGCCGGACGCCCGTCGGAAACCTCTATGTGAACCGCGGTATCACGGGCGCGATGGTGGGTCGCCAGCCGTTCGGCGGCAACCGGCTGTCGGGCAACGGGACCAAGGCGGGCGGTCCCGACTACCTGCGTCACTTCGTCGAGCCGCGCGCGGTGACCGAGAACACGATGCGGCACGGACTGGTCGTCTGAAGCTAAATCCGACCACCGGCCTTGATTTAGGCGCGGTGACGGTCGATCATCGATGAGGTAGTGGTCGCACCTACACAGGGCTGGAAGCTCGCGCTCGCCGCCGTGCTCCTCGCGGCGATCTTGCTCAGCGCGTGCGCCCGAGCGCCGCGGCGGGCGGTCGCCGCCTCGGACCTGCGCCGCCTGGTGATCGCGGCCCTGGTGCTCTACAGCGCGGGCGTATTCGCCGCCTCCAGGCACTATCCGATTCTCTCCGCCTTCGCCTACGCCGCCGGGATCGGCGTGTGCACGCTGGCGGCCTGGCTCTCGCGGGGGATCGACTCAGAGGATCCCCCTCGCGGCGGCGACGGCGGTGAATGGCCCGAGTGGCCACCGTCCGACCCCGACGGTGCTCCCTGGCTCGACTGGGAGGCGTTCGAGCGCGAGTTCCGCGCCTATGCCGAACGTCAGCGCGAACGATCTGCTCTGCCCTGACGGCTGAGCGGCTTTAGGAGCTAGCGGGCCGCCGGAGGCCGTTCCCGGACAGCAGCAGCCCGTGCAGCCGGGTCTCCCCCGCGAGCTCGGGGTGAAACGAGACCGCGAGCACATTGTTCTCCCTGATCGCCACCGGGTGTTCGTCGACGCTCGCCAGGACCTGAACACCGGGTCCGAGCTCGGCCACCCACGGCGCCCTGATGAACACCGCGTGGACCGGACCACCCTCGACGCCGGCGACATCGAGATCTGCCTCGAAGGAGTGCAGCTGGCGCCCGAAGGCGTTGCGGCGAGTGCTGACGTCGAGGAGATCGAGGTGGTCGCGGTCGAGCATGATCATCCCCGCGCACGTCCCCAGCACCGGCTTTCCCTCGCGGGCGAGCGCCCGCAGCGGGCCGGCGAGGCCCTCCCGCTCCACCCCCAGCGTCATCACCGTCGACTCGCCGCCCGGGATGATCAGCGCGTCCAGTCCCTCCAGATCGGACGGCACCCGAACCTCGCGCGGCTCAGCTCCCAGCCGGCGCAGAATCCTGCTGTGCGCGGCGAATCCACCTTGGAGCGCGAGAACCCCCACGACCTTGGGCCGACCGTCCGCCGGCTGCGTTGACACGGGCCTACCAGCCGCGCGGGGCCAGCAACTGCTCGCTCTCGAGCTTCGAGCTTTCGAGGCTCGCCATCGGCTGCCCGAGCCCGGTGGACGCGGCCGCGACGCGCGCCGGATCCTGATAGTGGGTCGTGGCCTCGACGATCGCCCGGCCCCGGCGTTCCGGATCCTCGGACTTGAAGATGCCCGAGCCGACGAACACGCCTTCGGCCCCGAGCTGCATCACGAGCGCCGCATCGGCGGGCGTCGCGATGCCACCCGCGCAGAACAGGACGACCGGAAGCTTGCCCTCGGCGGCGATCTGGCGCACCAGCTGGAGCGGCGCCTGAAGCTCCTTGGCGGCGGTCGCGAGTTCGGCGTCGTCGAGCGTCGTAAGCCGGCGAATTTCACCGCGGATCATCCGCAGGTGGCGCACCGCCTCGACGATGTCCCCCGTGCCCGCTTCGCCCTTGGAGCGGATCATCGCCGCCCCCTCGCCGATGCGGCGAAGCGCCTCGCCGAGGTTGGTCGCGCCGCACACGAATGGGATCTTGAACGCCCACTTGTCGATGTGGTTGGCTTCATCGGCCGGCGTGAGGACTTCGGACTCGTCCACGTAATCGACCTCCAGCGCCTCGAGCACCTGGGCCTCGACGAAATGGCCGATCCGCGCCTTGGCCATCACCGGAATCGTGACCGCGTCCTGGATCCCGCGGATCATCACCGGGTCGGACATGCGCGCCACGCCGCCGTCGCGGCGGATGTCGGCCGGAACGCGTTCGAGCGCCATCACCGCGGCGGCGCCGGCGTCCTCGGCGATCCGCGCCTGCTCCGGCGTCACGACGTCCATGATCACGCCGCCCTTGAGCATCTCGGCCAGTCCGGCCTTAACGGTGAACGTCGCCTCGTCGCGCGGAGTATCGATGTCCTCTGCCATCGGTTCGAGTGTACCCGGGCGATAGCGTGTGCCGCCATGTCCGAGACAGCCATGTCCGAGGCGGTGTTCGTCCGTAGTGGACAGCGGTTTCGGCCCACGGACCTGGCCCGGGGGCCATGGGATCCGAATGCCCAGCACGGGGGCGCCCCGGCCGCTCTGCTGATGCGGGCGTTCGAGAACTTGCCCGGCGATCCGGGGCTGCTGATCTCCCGGGTCACGTACGAGCTGCTCCGCCCCGCCCCGCTCGACGAGCTGGAGGTCTCGGCCGAGGTGGTCCGTCCCGGCCGCCGCGCCGAGCGACTCGAGGGCTCGTTGCGTACCACGGGCGGAGCAGAGGTCGTGCGCGCCCGGGCGCTGCGGGTGCGACGCGCCGAGGTTCACGTGGTGCCCGAAGAGACGCTCGAGCTGCCCGGGCCGGAACAAGGACGCCCCAGCGACTTCGCCTCCGACGAACTCCGGTCCATGTTCGCCGTCGACGCGATGGAGATTCGCTTCCTCGAGGGGGCGTTCTATGAGCCGGGACCGGCCACCGCCTGGTTTCGCTTGCGCCACCCTCTGGTGGCCGGGGAGGAGCCCTCGCCGCTCCAGCGCCTGGCGGCCGCGGGCGACTTCGGCAACGGGATCAGCGCGGTCGTGACGTGGAAGGGACACGTGTTCATCAATCCCGACCTGACGCTGTACGTGGAGCGAGAGCCCGTGGGTGAGTGGATCTGCCTGCGGTCGGTCACCCGCATCAACCCCGGTGGCGTTGCGATCTCCGACAGCGTGCTGTACGACCAGCGCGGCCGCGTGGGGCGCGCGATGCAGTCGCTCCTGGTCGCCCGCCGCTCAGCCAGCTAGCGCTCGCGCAGGTACGACAGGAGCCCGCCGGCCACGAGGATCTGGCGCTCGTGCTCGGAGAGGTCGTGCGCGAGCGTGAGGTCCTGTCCGGTGTCCTCGATCCGCGCGCTGATCGTCTCGGCGCCGTCCTGGAGCTCCTGTTTGATCTCGGGCAGCGTCCAGGTCTGCCCCACCTCGGCCGCGTCGTAGTCGCCCTCCTCGGAGAACGTGACCGCGACGATGCCCTGGGCGATCAGGTTCCGGCGGTGGATCCGGGCGAAGGACTTCGCGATCACGGCCTTGACCCCCAGGTACAGCGGCGCGAGCGCGGCGTGCTCGCGCGAGGAGCCCTGGCCGTAGTTGTGGCCCGCCACGATGAGGCCGCTGCCCCACTCCTTCAGGCGCTTGCGGAAATCGGGATCCCGGTGGCGCAACGTGAACTCGGCGATCGCCGGCACGTTGGAGCGGTAGGCCATCACCTCGACCCCGTCGGGCGCCAGGTCGCCCGTGGAGATGTTGTCCGGCTGGACCGTGGCCACCCTGGCCTCGATGCGGTCCTCGATCGGGGTGTGCTTCGGCGGGCGCTTGATGTTCGGCCCGCGCGGGATCTCGATCCGCTCGGCCTCCCGCTCATCGGCGGGGGCGAAGATGTGGACGTCGTCCACGTACGGCCGGAGCTCGGGCATCGGCAACAGCTCGGGCGGTTCGCCGTACTCGCGCGGGTCCTCGATCTTGCCGCTCAAGAGCGACACGGCCGCGACCGCCGGCGAGCACAGGTAGACGGAGTCCTCGGGGGTTCCCGAGCGTCCGGGGAAGTTGCGGTTGAACGTCCGCAGCGAGTTGGCCTCGGACGGCGGAGCCTGCCCCATCCCCACGCAGGGCCCGCACACCGGCTCGAGCATCCGGACACCGCCGTCCGAGAGCTGGCGGTAGACGCCCGACTCGGCGATCGCGGTCAGGATCTGGCGGGAGCCCGGCGTGGCCGTCGCGGCGACGTCGGGATGGACGATCTGCCCGCCGCGGTCGGCGAGCACGGCACCCGGGAGGGCGAGGTCGTTATAGCCGGAGTTGACCGACGAGCCGATGCACACTTGCGCCACCGGCGTGCCGGCCACCTCCTCGACCGGGACCACGTTGTCCGGGTTGTGGGGCTTGGCGACCAGCGGGCCGAGCTCGCTCAGGTCGATCTCGATCCGCTCGTCGTACTCGGCCTCGGGATCGGGCGCCACGTCGACGAAATCGCCGGCGCGGTCCTGGCGCTCGAGCCAGTCCCGGGTCCGCTCGTCGGGTGGGAACACGCCGGCGGTGCCTCCCAGGTCGGCAACCATGTTCGCGATCGTCGCGCGCTCCGGGATGCTCAGATCCGCCGTCCCGGGGCCGCTGAACTCGAGCACCTTGTTCTTGCCCCCGCTCGCGGTCAGGCGCCGCAGCAGCTCGAGGATGATGTCCTTGGCCTGAACCCAGGGGCGGTTCAGCTCGCCGGTCAGGCGAACCTCGACAACCTCGGGGCAGAGGATCTCGTACGGGTAGCCGCCCAGCACCACCGCGACGTCGAGGCCGCCCGCGCCGATCGCGACCATTCCCAGGCATCCGGCCTGGGTGGTGTGGGAGTCCGCGCCGAGCATGGTCTGGCCGGGCTTGGCGAAGCGCTCCATGTGGATGTAGTGGCTGATGCCGTTGCCCGGCCGCGAGAAGTGAAGGCCGTACTTGCGCGCGAGCGCCTGGAGCATTCGGTGGTCGTCGGGATTCTTGTAGTCGAGCTGGACGACGTTGTGGTCGACGTACTGGACGGCGCGCCCGACCTTGGCGCGCGGCACCTCGAGCTCCTCGAACTGCATGAGCGCCATCGTCCCGGTGGCGTCCTGAAGCAGCGCCTGGTCCATGTGGATCGAGATCGGCTTGCCCGGCTTCAGGTCCCCCTCTGCCAGATGTTCCTTGAGGATCTGCTTGGTCAGGTTGGCCCGCACGTAGCGAACCTTCCCACACCGTGGCAGGCCCTAACCGTCGTACGTCCCGCTCGCATGCGCGACGATCGTCCCATCGACGCGGGCAACCGCGCTGGCACGGAGCCCATGCGCAGCGGCCTCCACCTCTAGGAACGTCCCGACCGGTACCGATGCGCTGAGCTCGACCCGCAGCTCCTGCAGCCGGGCATGCGGCCCGCGCACGAACGCCATCGCCTCGCTCATGGCGGCAGCGATCACGCCGTCGTGCGCGTAGCCGGGCTCCGCCCCCTGGTGGTCTTGCTTTATGAAGCAGCGGCCGGAAACCACGCCGCCACCGGTCTGCTGCTCGAGCTCGGCCAACAGCCCGAACAGGTTCGAGCGCCCGCACCCGAAGCACAGCTCGTGGTGGACGAGGGGCATCGTGCCCTCGCGCTCACTTCAAGCGAAAGGCCTTGATCCGCACGTCGTACTGCTGCGCGTCGCGTGCATACACCCCGTACGCGAGCGCCTGGATGAGCGACAGCAGCGCCGTGTGCGAGCGAACGAACGCCGGCGTGTTCGATGAGTAGTACAGCCGGATACGGGCCAGCCGTGCGACCTCTGAAAGAGTCGCATCGGTGATCGCGAGCGTCGGCGCCTTGCGGTGGCGCGCGAGCTTCATGGTCCGGGTGATCAGCGGATGCGGACGGCCCGCCGACAGCCCGATCACGAGCGTCCGGTCGTCGATCCGGCTGAGGCGTCCGAGCGCCTCTTGGGACGGGCTGGCCACGATCTCCGCGCGGAGGTCCAGCAGCATCAGGAGGTGGCGCAGATAGCTGGCGAAGAAGGCCATCTGGTCGGTGCCCGCGATCAGCACCTTCTCGGCCGATGCGATCGCGTCGATCGCGGCCTCCACGCTCGCCCGCGAGAGCTTGTGCGCGGTGTCCTCGACGTTGACGTGGTCGGCGGCGAGCGCCGCCTCGAACTCGGTGTGGTCGAGCGAGAACAGCGGTGCCGCCGCCGCGATTCCGTTCGTGCTGGCGCTCGGGCGACGCCGGTATTCCTCGCGAGCGGCCTGCTGCAGCTCCGGGAAACCCTCGAACCCGAGGGCCTGCGAGAAGCGCACGACCGTGCTGGAGGAGGTGCTCGCCCGGCGTGCCAGCTCCTCGGCCGTCTGGAAGGCCGCCTCGTCGAGGTGGTCGACGATGTATTGGGCCACGTCCTTCTGGGAGCGCGAGAACTCCTCGAAACGCGAGCGGATGTAAGCGGACAGCGCCTGGTGACCGTGCGGCGCTTCTTGGATGGCGGTCGAGCTGACGGACTGCTTCATCGGCAGCCGACTCATTCGACGCCAGCCCGCGCCGTTCCTTCCGGCACCCCCGATTCGGCCGGACGAATCCGCGGTCTAACCGCTGCGCTGGACGCGCTCCATCCGCTCCCGATTCTGCTTTCGCTCGGCCAGTACCTGGAAGATTATGTAGACGATCAGGACGTTGACCAGCAGCCCAATCCCGAGAAACGTCGCGAGGAGCGCAAGCGTCTGGCCGAGAGCGTTAGCGGTGAGGAGCATTCGGTCAGGTCCAGCGTACCTCAAACCCCTGGACCTACGCTCCGTTGCATGGGGTCGCGGTGCTAGCGTCGCGCGCGATTCGCGGGCCCTGTAGCTCAGTCGGTAGAGCAGCCGGCTCATAACCGGTCGCGCCCAGGTTCGAGTCCTGGCAGGGCCACTGGGTCGGGAGTGCGTCCGGCGTTTCTCACGGCCGCCCGCCCGCGGCCATTGGGTCGGGAGTACGTCCGGCGTTTCTCACCGGGCCGCCCGCCCGCGGGCTGGGCGGCCCGGACCGGCGCCAGCGACGGTCCCGTGGCGCCTAGTCGAGATACTCGTAGGCCTCGAGCGTCAGGAACTCGATCAGCTGCCGCGCCAGCGACACCCGATCGAAGATCTCGCGCGTCTCGGCGGGGCGGCCGGCCCTCCAGGTCTCCTCGCCGGCCGCCGCACGAATCTTCGCGGTCTCGTCATCGAGCACGTGGCGAACCAGTTCGGGGGTGACCGTACGGCCGTCCTCGAGCGCTACCTCGTGGTGCACCCACTGCCAGATCTGCGAGCGGGAGATCTCGGCGGTGGCCGCGTCCTCCATCAGCGAGTTGATCGCCGCCGCGCCTCGACCGCTCAGCCAGAACGAGACGTACTGAAAGCCCACGTTGACGTTCGTCCGCAGCCCGGCATCGGTGATCTGGCCGGGCGTCGAGGACAGGTCCAAGAGGTCCTGGGCGCTCACCTCAACGTCATCGCGCAGACGGGTGAGCTGATTCGGCTCGCCCTGTAGGCCGCGCTCGAACACCTCGCGCGCGACCGGCACCAGGTCGGGATGGGCGACCCAGGTCCCGTCATAGCCCTGGCCCACCTCGCGCTCCTTGTCCTCGCGGACCGCGTCGAGCGCCTTACGGTTGGCCTCGTCGTCCTTGCGGGACGGGATGAGCGCGGCCATCCCTCCCATCGCGTGCGCCCCGCGGCGATGGCAGGTCGCAGCCAGCAGCTCCGTGTAGGCGCGCATGAACGGGACGGTCATGGTCACCGCGCCTCGGTCTGGCAGCACCATCTCGCGCCGGTTCGGAAAGCACTTGATAGCAGAGAAGATGTAGTCCCAGCGGCCCGCGTTGAGCCCCGCAGAGTGCTCTCGCAGCTCGTAGAGGATCTCGTCCATCCTGAACGCGGCCGGCAGCGTCTCGATCAGCACCGTCGCCTTGATCGTCCCGCGCGGCAAGCTGAACTCGTCTTCCGCGAAGGAGAACACGTCGTTCCACAGACGGGCCTCGAGGTGTGACTCGAGCTTGGGCAGGTAGAGGTAGGGGCCGGTCCCCCGACGCAACAACCGCCCGGTGCAGTGAAAGAAGTACAGCCCGAAGTCGAACAGGGACGCCGACGCGGGCTCGGAATCCACGATCAGATGGCGCTCCGGGAGATGCCAGCCGCGCGGGCGCACCAGCAGGGTGGCGGGATCCTCGACCAGCTCGTAGTGGCGCCCGTCCGAGGAGTCGTAGGTGATCGTGCCCTCGATCGCGTCGCGCAGGTTGATGTGGCCCTCCACCATGTTGCGCCAGGTCGGGGAATTGGCGTCCTCGAAGTCGGCCATGAAGCCGTCGGCGCCGGAGTTGAGCGCGTTGATCATCATCTTGCGATCCGTGGGACCGGTGATCTCCACCCACCGCTGCTGCAGATCGTCGGGCACCGGCTCCACGCGCCAGTCGCTCTCCCGGATCTTGCGGGTGCCGTCGAGGAAATCGAGCAGTTCACCGGCCGCCAGCCGCTCGCGGCGCCGGGCGCGAGCCTCGAGCAGATCTCGCCGGCGTGGCCCGAACTCCCGTTGTAGCGTCGCCACGAACGCGATCGCGCCCGGGGTGAGGACCTCTTCATAACGAGCATCCACCGCGGCGCGCAGTTCCACGTTGGTCTCTGTGGTCATGTCAGGCGTGAGGGGCTCGGGACACGCTCTTCGGTGCCGGCATCCTTCCCGCGAGCAGGCTGAGCAAACCGCCAGCCGGACCCGTCGACCCCGGTCTCGACCGCGCACAGAGCGGCCATCAGAGCGGTGACCGTGGCCGCGATCGCCCAGGCGGGAAGGCTCCCGCCGAGCGCGTAGAGGAGGATCAGCGCGGCGCTGAGCACCACCTTCTCGTATCCGACCTCACCGGTCAGACGCAGCCGAAACACGACGTGCCCGAGCAGGTAGAGCGCCAGCCCGGCGCAGAACGCCAGCCTCGCCGGTCCGTACAAGGGTGAGCTCAGCACTTTGACCAGATCCCTGACGCCGACGGCGAAGGTGATGATCCCAGCGACGATCAACACGTGCACGTAGCTGTACGCGTCGGACGCCGCCAGGACCGGGTCGTCGTGCCCGCGAAGGCGCGCCTCGGCAACCCCGGCGAAGCGGTCGAAGTACGTCCACCACATGCCCAACGTGATCAGCAGGCTCAACGTCACGGCGAAAATCAGCTCGGCGCTGAGGTGGCGGCCGGCGCCGGTGGCCGCGACGCCGATGGCCACGATCGACTCCCCCAGGCAGATGATTACGAACAGGCTGTAGCGCTCCGCGAAGTGCGCCACCGCGACCCGCTGGAGGCCTCGCAGTCGCTCCCGCGTCAGCCACGCCGGACCCGCGTAGTCGATGACCACGGCGATCGCCCACAGCGCGATGCGCAGGCCTCCGGTGGTGAACGAGCCGACGATCAGCAGGACCATCCCGATCGCGACCGTGACCGCGAACCCGGAGATCGCCGCCCACGACGCGCTGCCCTTGCGCGACGCGTCGGCATACAGGGCGAGATGGAGAAAACGAACGGCGGCGTAGGTGACGGCGAAGACCGTGCCCTCGTTGCCGAACGCGTGCGGGACCGCGAGACCGGCGATGAAGATCAGGACCGTCGCCGCGAGCAAGCACAGGCGCAGAACCGGCGATCCGGCGGACTCGGCGTTCGCCGCCCACACGAACGCCGACCAGGCCCACCACATCAGAGCGAGCACGAGCATGCCGCGCCCGAATCCGACCCAGCTGAGGTTCCGCGAGATCAGCGTCGTCACCTGCGTCACGGCGAACACGAACACGAGATCCCAGAGGAGCTCGACCGGGGTCGTGCGATGCTCCTCGTCGAGGCCCTCCGCGCTCGGCTCGGCCAGTTCCTCGTCGGCTGACGGCTCGGCCAGTTTCTCCACGCAGCAAGTATGCGTCAGACGCGCGCGGCAGCGGCTATTGCTTCGCGTACGCGCCGCCGTTAGATTAGGATCTACCGTCCGAAACGATCCGCTTTCACTTACTAGGGGGTTACGCGGTGTCCGATCAGTTGTCCCGATCGCCGGTCGACGTGCTCGACGGCGCGCTTCGCGATGCTTCCACTTCGACCCACACACGGCGTGCGCTGCTCGAGCGTGCAGGTATAGGCGTCGCGGGTGTCACGATCGGGGGTTTGGCAGCCCCGGCATCTGGTGCCTTGGCGGACAGCGGTGGGGACTCGATTCGGGAGTTCGGCGTGTTCGCCTCTACGACCGAGGCGCTGACGGTCACGCTTCTGACCGAGCTGCTGCGGCGCGTGAGCCTCCACCCCGAAGTTCCGTCCGGAGTGGCGGTGGTGTTCGACGGGGCGTATGCCGCCGAGCTGGACCACTGGCGCTTCATTCACCGTTTCTTCCGCCCGCAGACCAAGCGGTTCTGGATCCCTGATGCGGTGTTCGGCGGCTCGGGCAACGCCCTGAACCTGACTGCCGTCGGCAACGCGCTGGTGGCCGGCGAGACGCTGTTCGTCAACACCTACTTGATCGGCGTGACGACGTTTGCGGCGGCCGGGCGTTCGACGTTCGCGCGCTACTCGGCCGAACTCGCCGGGGTGGAGGCCGAGCACCGCGTGCTCGCGCAGACCCTGATCAACGCGAGCCCGCCCAACAACGTCGGTTTCGAGCTGTTCCGCTTCAATCGTGTGCGTCAGATCCAAGCCGAGCTCGAGGGCGCCGGATTCGGCTTCGGGCAACAGGGCACGAGCGCCGGGAAGTTCTACACCTTCCCCCGGCCGCCGATGCCCCCACCGATCCCGATCAGCTCAAACGTGCCCCGGTGAGACTCGGCGCGGGCGGCTAGGTCTGCCGGCCGCGCACCGAACGCATGGCTTCCCGCTCGTTCGCATAGGGTTAGGCGCCCATTCGTGGGTGCCGCCGCGAATTTGCCGGCGCCCGTCGAGATCGCACAGGCGGCGTGCAGGAGGCAAAAGGAACCTTGCAAATGAAGCTCGGCGTCTACCTCGGCTATTGGGGTCTGGGAATGGGACCCCAGGACCAGCTACAGGTCGTTCAGGAGGCCGAGCGCCTCGGGTACGACTCGCTTTGGGCGGCGGAGGCCTACGGCTCCGACGCCGCCACCGTGCTCTCCTGGCTGGCGGCCGGAACAACCAGAATCAAGCTCGGCTCGGGGATCTTCCAGATGCCGGCGCGCAGCGCCGCGATGACCGCCATGACCGCGGCCACGATCGACCAGCTGTCGGGCGGGAGGATGCTGCTCGGCATCGGCTCCTCGGGTCCGCAGGTCGCCGAGGGCTGGCACGGGCAGCGGTTTGCCCGGCAGCTGCAGCGCACGCGCGAATACGTCGCGGTTGTGCGCATGGCTCTCTCGCGCGAGCGGGTCGAGTTCCACGGTGAGACGATCCGGCTGCCCCTGCCGGATGGACCGGGCAAGGCGCTCAAGCTGACCATCGCCCCGGTCCAAGAGCGGATCCCGATCTACCTGGCGGCGATCGGGCCGAAGAACACCGCGCTCGCCGGCGAGATCGCCGACGGCTGGATTCCCACGTTCTTCTCGCCCGAGCACGTCTCGGATTTCCGCGCGCTTCTCGAGGAGGGCGCCGCGCACGCGAGCCGATCTCTGGACGGGTTCGACATCGCGCCGACGGTCAATGCCTACATCTCCGATGACCACGAGGTGGCCCGCAACCTGATGCGGCCCCTGCTTGCCCTGTACGTCGGCGGCATGGGCTCGCGCCAGCAGAACTTCTACAACAACCTCGTACGGCGCTACGGCTTCGAGTCCGCCGCGCAGGAGGTCCAGGATCTGTACCTGGAGGGTAAGAAGGAGCAGGCCGGAGAAGCGATCCCCGACGAGCTGATCGACATGGTCTCGCTGTGCGGTCCCCGTGATGTCGTCCGCGACCGCCTGGCCGCCTACCGGGACGCCGGCGTCGGAACGCTGATGATCACGCCGATGGCCTTCACGGCCGAGGAGCGGATCGAGCAGCTGCGGGCCGTGGCCGAGCTGGCGGGGTGACGGGCGCGGCGGACCGGCTAGGTCTCTTCCTCGGCGCATTCGGCGACCCCGGTCACGCGTTCCCGATGCTCGCGCTCGGCGCTCGCCTCGTGGAGCGCGGGCATGACGTGCTACTCGAGACCTGGAGGCAGTGGCGAGAACACGTCGAGGCGCATGGGATGCGGTTTGTGCCAGCGCCCGAGTACCCGGTCTTCCCGACGCGCGAGCACCCGCTGAAGCCCTACGAGGCCGTGGTGCTCGCCACCGCCCAGACGCGCCCAGCCGTCGCCGAGTTCGCGCCCGACGTCGTCGTGCACGACATCCTCACGCTCGCTCCGGCGATGGCGGCGGAGCTCGAGGGCGTCCCGGTCGCCACCCTCGTTCCGCACATTTACCCGCCCGGGGCGCCCAGCTCTCCACCGTATGCGCTGGGCGCCCGGCTGCCGAGCACGGGCACTGGGGCGCGGCTGTGGCGGGGTCTTTCACCAGTGGTCGAGACCGGCCTGCGCCGAGGCCGCCGTGAGCTCAACGAGACGAGGGCGAAGCTCGGATTGCCACCGGTGGCGCGCCTGCACGGCGGGATCAGCGAGCAGCTGTGCATCGTCGCCACGTTCCCGCAGCTCGAGTATCCGCGGCGCTGGCCGCCGGGAGTGCACGTCGTCGGGCCAGTCCTCTGGGAGCCTCCGTTCGGCGATGTGGAGCCTCCGCCGGGCATCGAGCGCCTCGTGCTGGTGGCGCCATCGACCGCGCAGGATCCCGAGCAGCGCCTGGTGCGCGCCGCGCTCGCCGGCCTGGCCGGCGAACCGGTGCGGGTGCTCGCGAGCTACAACCGCCGGCTGCCGCCCGGACCGGTCCCGGTTCCGGCTAACGCCCGGCTGGTGGATTGGTTGTCGTATTCGCGCACGATGCCGCAGTCCGTGCTCGTGATCTGCCACGCCGGCCATGGGACGCTCGTTCGGGCGCTGGCCTCGGGCTGCCCGGTCGTGTGTGTTCCGGCCGCGGGAGACATGGCCGAGAACGCGGCGCGGGCGGACTGGGCGGGCGTGGGCGTGCGGTTGCCGTGGCGCCTGCTGAGCCCGGTGACGTTGCGTCTGGCGGTGCGGCGGGCGCTCGACGCGCCGGCGCTTGCGGCGCGCGCGCGGGAGCTCTCGGCGTGGGCTCGGGCGAACGACGGCGCCGGCCGCGCGGCCGAGCTGGTCGAGGAACTCGCGCTCAGTCGTCGCGGTGCTCGCGCACGAACGCGATGAGCTCGGGATCGTCACCTTCGACCCGGTCCATCGGCTCGCCGGAGCAGCTGCACAGATCGATGACCGCGCGCTTGTCCGTGACGTCGACGGCGCGCCAGACGGCGCCGTTCAGCTCCCACTGCTGAAGCTCTTCGATGGTGACCGAACCAGGCCGCCGCTCGTGCGTCATCAGAACCTCGTATCTGCCAGCAGCTCCGGGGGTGGGACTCGAACCCACAACACCTCGGTTAACAGCCGAGTACTCTGCCAGTTGAGTTACCCCGGATTACGGTGTATTGATTCTTCGGATTGCAGTGTATTGGCGCCACACGCTTCTGCTTTGTGTACGCCCGGTGCTTACTCTAACGGCAAGGCTGCAACTCCGTTTTCGATCTCCGCGTGGCAGTTCGCGCACAGTAGGACGCACTTCTTTGCTTCCGCACGCAGGGTCTCCGACGCGTACGCAATGCCCCTTGCGCTCAGCGGCATGCGCTTCGCCATCGGGTCGACATGATGGAACTCGAGCGCCCCGGCGAAACGGTCATATCCGCAGATCGTGCACCGGCCCCCGGCCTCCGCTACGAGGATCTCCTTCATCTTCCGGCGCCGACGCGCGACTGCTTGCGAACGGCACCGCTTGCATCGCTAGTAGCCCTCCCCTCGAGAATGAAGTCGGTTTCGCCGTGCCGCGGACACGACATGACGACGGTCAGTCGCCCGGCCTTTCCGAGTCCTCCAGCTGCTGTCGGTCAATTCCACCCTTCGGGAGATGCTTCTCACGGTTCACGGCGCGGAGACCGTATTTGCGCATCCAATACGAAACTGTCGACGCGTCCTTCCCGAACCTCTTGGCGACCTTCTCGATGCTCGAGCCCTGGTCGAGCAGCAACTTCAGCGACTCCTTGTCCATGTCCGATTCGCCAGTCCTGGCATCTCAACGACTCTGCCGCCCGGTGTCTTAAGGTGCGCCACTCCGCGGTTGCGCCATAAAGCGCATCGAAGGCGCGCTCCGCGGCGTCGAGCTGGGTGCGCGCCTGCGCCACCGCCCACCGCCGTGACGGGCGGTCGACGGCCAGCACCGTCCAGCCCCTTCCGTCCTCGTCGCTGAGGTGCACGAGGATCGTGTTCGCGTTGTGCTCGACCCTCGCGCGGTGGGCCGGATTGGCCTCCTCGAACAGGGTGCGGGGCCTCGGATCGGACGGATCGGCCACGAACGACGTCCACCGCGATCGCGGCGGTCGCGGCGGCGCCGCCATCAGACGGCGGTCTCCAAGCGAGCCACGGTTCGGCCGATCGCCTCGAGCAACCCCTCGCGCTCGCGGGCGAGCTCGGCGATTCCCGGCGCCCCGGACGACCGCGCGCGCCGGATCGCGCGGTCGATTCGCGCGAGCTCGAGCACCAGCCGCGCGTGCTCGAGCTGGTCGACGCTCACGGACCCGGCTCGGCCGGCGCGATCCACGAGATCCGCGACCAGCCGCGCGAGCTCCTCGTCGTCCGCGGGGAGATCCGACAGCGGTGAGCCGGTCCTGCCCGCGAGATGCCGGGCGGCCCGCCGGTACAGGTCGCTCGTGAGTAACTCGTCGGGATCGATTTCTCTGAGCGCATCCGCGCCCGCCTGGGGCACCGCGATGCACAGGGCGAGGAACGTGCGCTCGGCGCGCTCCCCGTGGTCGAGCGTCGCGGTGGCGACGGCGCCGCTGACGGTTGCCGCCGCGACCCGGGGCCGAGGTGACGCCAACAACGACGCCAGCCGCCCCTCCGATAGCTCGAGCCGGCCGGCCACCCGCCGTAGGAGGTCCTCCCGCAGGACGCTGGCGGGCAGGTCGGCCAGGACCGGTCGGAGCTCGTCGAGCGCCCGGTCGCGCCCCTCCGCGCTGCCGGTGTCGGTGCGCTCGAGGATTCGCTCGACGTGGAACACGACGAACGGGACCGAGCTTTCCACCCGCGCTCGCAGCGCCTCTGCGCCCTCACGCTCGACCAGCTCGGCGGGATCCGTGTCCTGCGGTAGCGGCACGACCCGCAGCTCGAGCTTGCGCCCGGCGGCCAGCCGCGCGGCCCGGAGCATCGCCTCCTGGCCGGCGCGGTCAGCGTCGAGACACAGGTCCAGTACCCGGACCACCCGCTCGAGTTGGCGCACCTGCTCCTCGGTCAGCGAGGTTCCCATGATGCCCACGGCGTCCCGCAATCCCGGCCTGGTGGAGCGCCAGCACGTCGGTGTAGCCCTCGACGAGAATCATCCTGCCGGCCCTCGCCGCGGCTGCTCGCGCCAAGTGGATCCCGAACAGCTGCTCGCGCTTGTGGTAGAGCTCGCCATCGGCCGTGTTCAGATACTTCGGGCGTTGGTTCTCGCGCATCGCGCGAGCGCCGAATCCGACCACGTGGCCGCGTGCGTCGGTGGAAGGGAACATGATCCGCTCGCGGAAGCGATCGTAGATCTGGCCGGGACGGATGCGAGATCGCTGGGCGAGCCCGGCGGCCAGCAGCTCCTCGTCGGTGAATGCCGCCCCCCGCGACGCGAGCAGAATCCGGTCCCAGGCGCTTGGCGCGTAGCCGACGCCGAACTCTCGCAGCGTTACCTCCGTGAGTCCCCTGCTCATCAAGTATTCGCGGGCGGGGGCGGCCTCGCGCGCGTCCCACAGATAGCGCGCGTAGTACGTCGCGGCCCGGGACAGCAGCGACTGCAGCCTGTCGCGGCGCTGGCGACGGGACGACGCCTGGGGATCCTCGGCCGCCGTTTCGAGCGCGACGCCGAAGCGATCCGCGAGCGCCTCGAGCGCGCCGGTGAAGTCGAGTCCCTCGGTTTCCATCACGAACTTGAACGGGTCGCCCGATGCCTGGCAACCGAAGCAGTGGTACAGCCGATCGTCGGGGCTGACGTGGAAGGAGGGCGTGCGCTCCTCGTGGAACGGGCAGAGCCCGAAGTAACTGTTGACCCCGGCGCGCCGCAGCTCGGTCCGAGCCGAGACGAGCGCGACCATGTCGACCGCGTCGCGGACGCGGTCCCGGGAATCGTCGGTGTACCGCGTCACGGCGCGAACGCCACCGGCACGGTCGCGGCCTCGAACGCTCGGATGCAGAACCGATCCGTCATGCCGGCGAGGTAGTCCGTCACGCGGCGAGCGAGGCTCCCGGGCGGGATCGAGTCCGGGATCTCCTGGGGGTGCGAACAATAATGGTCGAACAGCGACCGCACGACGTGGTGGATCTTGGCATGCTCGCGCGTCACTTCAGGCCCGAGATAGACGCGCTCGAACATGAACGTGCGCAACGCGCTCATCGCGTCTCCGATGACCTCACCCTGCACGATGTCTCCGGCGCGATCCGAGTGTTCGACGAGGTCGTGCACGAGCGTGTCGATCCGTCGCGTGCCGGTGCCGCCGAGGATCTCGATCGGTCCCACCGGCAGGTTCTCGGTGCTGATCACGCCCGCGCGCACCGCGTCGTCGATGTCATGGTTGATGTAGGCGACCCGGTCGAGCAGCCTGACGATCTTTCCTTCGAGCGTCGCGGGGTCGGGGGCGCGGCCGGAATGGCTGACGATCCCATCTCGCACGGGCATCGTCAGGTTGAGCCCCTGCCCGTCGCGCTCGAGCTTGTCGACGACACGTAGTGATTGCTCGTGGTGCTTGAACGACTCACCGAAGCGCTCCGCGAGGCACTGATCGAGCACTTCCTCACCGACGTGCCCGAACGGCGGGTGACCGAGGTCGTGTCCGAGCCCAATCGCCTCGACGAGGTCCTCGTTCAGGCCGAGCGCGCGGGCCACCGTCCGCGAGACCTGCGTCACCTCCAAGGTGTGGGTGAGCCTGGTCCGGTAGTGATCGCCCGCCGGGGACACGAATACTTGCGTCTTGTGCTTGAGCCGCCGGAACGCCTTGGAGTGAACGATCCGGTCGCGATCCCGCTGAAACGGCGTCCGGAGGCCACAATCGGGCTCGGGACGCTCGCGTCGAGCGGGATACGAGCGAGTCGCCAGCGGCGAGAGCTCGCGCGACTCGCGCGCGTCGATGCGCTGCGCGAACGCATCCGCAACGGAGCCGCCGGGATGCTCGTGAATGGCGTGCGCGAGCTGATCGGTCACGACCCGATTCTGACACCGCGCCACGACGCCGGCGCGGCGGCCGGCGGAGAGGCGACCCTGTGGTGCGCGGTGAGCACCCGCCGAAGCCGCACGTGCGCGTGGTACTCGGCCATCTCGGCGATCGCCCGCTCAGCCTGGCGCAGTGCCCGCTCGGAGGCGTCAGGAGCATCCGCGAGCGGCTGGCCGACCGAGGCGACGAGGAACCGATAGCTCTCCTCGTCGAGCGGGAACGCCGCCGCCTCGCAGGAGCTGCAGACGACGCCTCCCGCGGCGGCCGAGAAGCTGTGCAGGTGTTCGGGCTCGCCGCAGCCGGCGCACGCCCCCAGCTGCGGAAGGATGCCGGCGGCGAGCAGGAGCTTCAGGCGAAACGCGAGTCCGTTGGCCGGCCGGGCGTGGGCGGGATCGGAGCCCAGCAGCGCGATCTCGTTGGCCAGCAGCCGAAATACTTCCGGATGAGGATCCGGGGTCTCGAACAGCCGGGCGACGGCGTCGCACGCTCGCGCCGCCGCATCGAGCGTGGCCGCGTGCTCGCGAAGCGCCGGGTGCGCGGCGATCGTGTCGACGCTCGTGACCGTGTACAGGTCTCCGCTTCCCTCGTGCAGAACCGTTCGGACGTGGAAGAACGGCTCGAGCCTCGCCCCAAACCGGCTGCGGGCTCTGCGCACGCCCTTGGCGATCGCACCGAGACGTCCGTGGTGGGGCGTGTACAGGTGAAGGATCCGATCCGCCTCGCCGTAGCGGATCGAGCGCAGGACGATCGCCTCGGTCTTCAGCGGAGCCGCCACCGGACCCTCGAATCCAAGGCTATACTTTTTGAAGTCATGCCTCTGGTTACGTTGTATACGACGGATCGATGCTCTCGCTGTGTAGGCGCGAAGATGCTCCTCGCCCGCCGGGGGATTGCCTATGAGGAGGTCAATTTGTCAAGGGACCCGGACGGTCGAGACGAGCTCCAGCGGTGCACCGGGATGTTCACCTTCCCCCAGATCGTGATTGGCGACCAGGCGCTCGGGGGCTTCGAGGAACTGCTGGCCGCGGATCAGGCGGGACGGCTCACCGCGCTGGTCGCGGCCTGAGGCTTACTGGCCCTCATAGGTCTCCGCGCCGGCGCGCGCCCGAGACGAGGGGCACGTTGGCAATGCCCGCAGACGTAAGTTCCCCGACCTCCGACGACGATCTTTCGCACGGGGCGTCCGCAGTTCGGGCACGGCTCGCCGGCCCGGCGGTGCACGAGGAAGCGGTCCTGAAAAGAGCCGCGAGCGCCGTCGATGTGGCGGAAGTCGTCAATCGACGCCCCCTTGGCTTCGATTCCCGCGCCCAGCGCCTCCTCGATCCCCCCGCGAAGCCGCGCCCACTGGGCCGTGGTGAGACGCCCCGCGGGTCTCAGCGGGTGGATGCCGGCGCGGAACAGCGCCTCGTCGGCGTAGATGTTCCCGACGCCCGCCACCCGGCGCTGGTCGGTGATGAACGACTTGACCGGCGCGGTGCGTCCCCGCGCGATTCGGCATAGATACTCGGTGGTGAACTCCGGCGTAAACGGCTCCGCCCCGATCCGCGCCCCGAGGTAGGCGTCACGGGCCGGCGCGCCAATCACCAGATGCCCGGTGCCGAACCGCCGCGGGTCGACGTAGATCAGGCGGTGGCCGGCGTCAAGGTTGAGCCGCACGCTGGTGTGGGGAGGATCGGCGAGTGGATCGAGCAACAACACGCCGGTCATCCGTAGGTGCATCAGGAGATACCGCTCGCCGGACAGCGACCACACCAGGTACTTCCCCGCGCGTCCGACCCGCTCGACCCCAGCGCCACAAAGCTCGGCCTCCACCGACGCCGGGGGCTCGGGCCGAGTCCACCGAGGATCTAGGATCTTGGCGCGAACGATCGTCCGTCCCTCCAGATGGGGCGCCAGCTGGCGCCGAATGGTCTCGACTTCGGGTAGCTCCGGCACGTACGGCGCCAGCCTAGATGAACGACTCGCCGGGCAATCCGGACGCGTCGGGGCCCGCCAGCCACGCCACCACGCTCGCGCCGACGTCGGCGAGCGGACCGTCGTGGCGGCGCGAGGCATGCCCGGCGAACGAAGCCAGCAGCGGCGCGTGCTCCCGGGTGTGATCGGTCCTGGGAGAGGTCACGTCACAACCGTGATCGGCCGTGAGGACCAACACGTCCTCGGGCCCGAGCCGCGTTAGCCAGCCGGCGACGGCGGCGTCAATCTCGCGCAGTGCGCGGTGAAAGCCGGCGACGTCGTGGCGATGGCCGTAGACCTGGTCGGTCTCGACGAGATTGACGAACACCAACCCGTGGTCGAGCGCCTCGATCAGCGCCGTGGTCTCGGCGAGCGCACGAGGATTCGTCGGGCCCGGGTGCTGAACGTCGATCCCCACACCGGCGAACAGCTGGCCGACCTTGCCGACGGTGTGAACGGGGACGCTCGCCGCCTGCAGCTCCTCCAGGTAGCTCCGCGCGGGCGGCGCGAGTGAGAAGTCGCGCCTGCCCTCGGTCCGCTTGAAATCGCCTTGGGAGCCTGTGAACGGTCGCGCGATCACCCGGCCCACGGCGTGCTCTGAAGGCAGCCGTGCGCGAACCTCCTGGCAAACGTCGTACAGCTCCTCGACGCCCATCACGTCCACATGAACGGCGATCTGAAGCACCGAATCCTGACTTGTGTAGACGATCGGCCACCCGGTCACGAGGTGCTTGGCCCCGAAGTCCTCGATCGCCTCGATCCCATTGGACGGCCGGTTGCAGAGGACACCGCGGCCACTCGCCGCCTCCACCAGCTCGATCACCTCCGAGGGAAAGCCGCCCGGGTATGTCGGGAGCCTCGCTCCCATGACCACTCCCATCAGCTCCCAATGACCCGCGGTCGAGTCCTTGCCGGGCCCCAGGGCGTGCAGGCGGCCGTGAAGCACCGGAGCCTGCGCCGGGGGGACCCCTTCGAGCGGAAGGATCGACCCGAGCCCCAGGCGGCCCAGGGTGGGCAGCTCGAGCCCCCCCGCCTGCTGCGCCAGGTGCGCAAGCGTGTTGGTCCCGGCGTCGCCGTAATCGGCCGCGTCCGGCAACGCGCCCGCTCCGCACGCGTCGATCACGACCACGAAAGCGCGTCTCATCTACGCCAGTATGCGGGCGGTGCGGTCAAAGGGCTAAAGCGCTGGCCGCACGGGGTTGCGCGTTTAACGACAACCATATTTACGTTTCTCTCGCAACCCCCTTCAGGCTCACTCCTCGCCGTCCCAGTAGTCCAACCGCTCGATCCGCGCCACCACGCCGAGCCCACGGAAGGAGAGCTTGCTCGAGCGCGGGTAGAAGCAGATGTCGCCGGCCTCCCGCGTCCCGTACGCGAGGTAGGTGAGACCCCCCGCGCCGGCTCGGAACATGTGCGCGACGCCAGTCCCCGCCGGCCGCGCGACCACTGAGCCCACTCGGACCGGGCTCTCCTCCTCGCCGAGGACGAGCACCCCATCGCCATCGAGGATCACGAACAGCTCCTCTTCGAGGGAGTGACAGTGCTGCGGCACCGAATCCCTGCCCGGGTCGACTTTCACGTGCTGGATGCCCGTCTTCACCGATCCCGCGGCACGACCGAGGTTGCGTCGCGTGGCCATAACCCGCCCGCGCCCGAAACGCGTGGGCTCGACCTCGTCGACGTTCGCGATCGTCGATGGTCGCGGGCCCACGTCAGGCGGCAGCTCCGGTGGTCCGAGGTCCGCCTCGCGGACGAACTGGATCGGGGCGCCGTCAACGACGCCGGGGACGCTGTCCGCGGCCCGGTTTCCGACCAGCGACAGGCCCAGGCGCGGGAAGCCCACGCACTCGTCGTACTCTCGCTGGCCGAAGGCGAGGACGTCGAGCGGCCCTAACGCGTGGAGGCTGTGCGCACCCTCACCGGGGCGATAGACGATGCAGTCGCCGGCGCGAGTCTGGGCAGTCCGTCCGGCCTGCCACGAAAGCCCCCTTCCCTCGAGCACGTAGAAGATCTCCTCCCCTCGCCCGTGCTCGTGGGCCGGCGTCGACCACCCTCCGGCCGGAATCTCGATCCTTCGCGCGCCCACGCCCATGCTGCCGGCGCTCTCACCGAGGAGCGTCCACCGGCCACTGAGGTGACCGATGCTGCGCTCGCGCGACCGGGCTTCATCGAAGTGGGTCAGACCCATGGATGGCAGGACGGCTCGATTAGTCCGGCCCCACGTGGGCACGCGGGTGGGCGTCGAAGTACACGTCGCGCAGGCGCTCGGTGGACAGGTGCGTGTAGATCTGGGTCGTGCCGATGTCGGCATGACCGAGCATCTCCTGCAGAGAACGCAGATCGCACCCGCCCGCGAGCAGGTGGGTCGCGAACGTGTGCCTGAGGGTGTGGGGGCTCATCCGCCCCTCCAGCCCGGCCGTGCGCGCGTGGCGCTGGACGATCTTGTAGAGGCCCTGGCGCGAGAGCGCGCCGCCTCGCAGGTTGACGAACACCCGGATCTCATCGCGCAGCCCTACCAGGCGCGGGCGCCCCTTCTCGAGGTAATCGCGCAGGCTGGCGACCGCCCGGCTGCCGATGGGGACGAGGCGCTCCTTCGAGCCCTTGCCCCGAGCGCGCAGCAATCCGACCTCGAGATCGAGCTCGGGGAGCCGCAGCGCGATCGCTTCCGACGCGCGCAGGCCGCAGGCGTACATCGTCTCGAGCAGCGCGCGGTCGCGGAGCGCGGCCGGCGAGGAGCCGCGAGGCTGGTCGAGCAGGCGCGCGACCTCATCGCGGCCGAGGACCTTGGGCAGGCGCGCACGGGAACGGGGAGCGCGCAGCTCCGCCGTCGGGTCATGGTCGATGATCCCCTCGCGCCGGAGGTATCGATAGAAGGAGCGCAGGCACGCGGTCTTGCGTTGGAGCGTCGCCGGCGCGACCGCTGGGCGCTCGCCATGTCCCTCGGCGAGCTCAGACACGAACGCGGCCAGGTCCCCGGGCGCGACCGCCAGCGGGTCCAGGCCCCGCCGCGCCAGGAACTCCCCGTACTGATGCAGGTCCGAGTTGTAGGCCTCGAGCGTGTTGCGCGAGAGGCCGCGCTCGAGCTCGAGGTAGGCCAGGAAGTCCAGCGTCTCCTCGACGAGGCGCCCGGGCGCGGCCGGTGCCTCGCTGCTCACCATGAGCGCGTATTCGCGATGAGCGGCACGGTTCCTGCCGGCATCCGCCTCACTTCTGGCTCTGGAGCCAGAGCAACGCGATCAGCGATTTCGAGTCCTGGCAGGTTGCGATCGCCTGGTCGATGCTCGCGAGCGACCACGGGACGATCTCGATTCGCTCGTCTTCATCGAGCTCGGCACCGGTGGCGTCCGACAGGTCGGTGGCGTGATACAGCCACACGCGCTCGTCGCTGAAGCCCGGGCTGGTGTAGAACGACAGCAGCTCGCGCCAGTGCTTCGCCTGCTTGCCGATCTCCTCCTCGAGTTCGCGCTTCGCGGCGTCGAGGCGAGACTCGCCGTCAACGTCGAGCTTGCCCGCGGGGATCTCGAGCGACGAGAAGGCGCCCACCGCCTCGCGCGGCTGCCGGGTGAGCCAGACGTGCTCCTCGTCGACCGCGAGGATTCCGACCGCCCCGGGATGCCACACCTTCTCGCGGCTGACCTCGCCGCCGTCGCCGTAGCGAAAGCGCTCGATGCCGACGCGGACGAGCTTGCCCTCCCACGTGGTCTCGGAGCCGAGCGAGGTGAAGTCCGCGGTCATCGCCGCCCATCTTCCCGTACGCCGCTGCCCGCTTCCTCCACCAGCGCGATCGCGACCTCGAGCATGCCTTCGAGTGCCTCGACGCTCACTCGCTCCCCCGGCTCGTGGTTTCGCTCTGTGCCGTTGGCCAGGTTCGTGCAGGCGAAGCCCGCCGCGGTGAATGCGTTGGCGTCGGATCCTCCACCGCTGACGATGTGGCTGGGCTCGTAACCGCAGGCACTCAGCGCGCGCTCAGCGAGCACCACTTGAGGCGCCCGGGGCTTCATCCGGTAGCCGCTGAAAACCCGCTGGACATCGATGTCGAGGTCGCACTCGGAGGCGTTGGCCGCCTCCTCGAGGTGATCGATCATCTCGGTCGCGACCTGTTCGACGCGGGCCTCTTCGATTCCGCGGGTCTCAGCCTCGATCCTGCACCGCTCGGGGATCACGTTCGTCGCCGTGCCCCCCGTGATCGTCCCGACGTTCGCGGTGGTCTCGGGATCGAGGCGGCCCAGACGCATCGACGAAATTGCCCGGGCGGCCGCGGCGATCGCGCTGCGCCCCGCCTCCGGACGGATGCCGGCGTGCGCGGCTCGGCCGTGGAGCTCGGCGACGATCCGCGTGTGGGTGGGCGATGCGATCACGATCTCGCCGACCGGGGAGGCGTGGTCGAACACGTATCCGAAGCGGCTGCGAAGGCGGCGCACGTCGAACTCCTTCGCTCCCCACAGCCCGGTCTCCTCGCTGACGGTGAACAGCAGCTCGACGCCGACCTCGGCGTGCGCGCGATCTCCGGAGAGCCGGCGCGCCAACTCGAGCGCCACCGCTACCGCCGCCTTGTTGTCGGCGCCGAGGATGCCGTCGTTCGCGTTCTCCCAGCCACCGTCGGTGATCACGGGCTCGATCGGAGCGGTGAGCGGCACCGTGTCGAGGTGCGCGCAGATGAGGATGCTCTCCTCGCCGCTGCCCGGCACGCGGGCCAGCAAGTTGCCGGCGTCTGAGCCGGCGAGCGGGCCGGGACCGTCCTGCTCGACATCGAGCCCCATCTGTCGCAGTTGCGCCGCGACCCAGTCGGCGCAGGCTCGCTCCCGGCCCGTGGGGCTCTCGATCCGGCAAAGCGCTGCGAAGGTGTCGTGCAGCCGTTCGCGCTCGGCGTCGGTGGCGCGCCTCACAGGGACACGGCGGGCGAGGCCCCGACCGCTTCCTCCTCGGCGACCGCGGCGCGGTGGGCGAGCGCCGCGCCGACGAACTCGCGGAACAGCGGCGCCGGCCGCTCCGGGCGCGACTTGAACTCGGGGTGGTATTGCGATGCGACGAAGAACGGGTGATCCTCGGACCGCAGCTCGATCGCCTCCACCAGCCGGTTGTCGGGCGAGGTGCCGGAGCAGACGAGTCCGACCGACTCCAGTTTGCGTCGGAGGTGGTTGTTGACCTCGTAACGATGGCGATGGCGCTCGTAGACGACCGGCTCGTCGTAGAGTCGTCGGATGCGGGTCTCGTCGTGCAGCTTGACCGGGTCAGCCCCCAGGCGCATCGTGCCGCCCATGTCGGCGATCTCCTTCTGCTCCGGCAGGAGATCGATCACCGGGAACGGCGTCTCGAGATCCATCTCGGTCGAGTTCGCGCCGTCCATACCCGCGACGTGTCGAGCGAACTCGCTGACCGCGACGTGCATCCCTAGACAGATCCCCAGGAAGGGGATCTTCTGCTCGCGCGCGATCTGGGCGGCGCGGATCTTGCCCTCCCATCCGCGGCCGCCGAATCCGCCCGGAATCAGGATCCCGCCGGCGCTCTGTAGGCGCGCGGCGACGTCCGGGGCGTCAACGGTCTCGGAGTCGATCCACTCGATCTCGACCTTGCAATCGTGGTGCACACCGGAGTGCCGGAGGGCCTCCGCGACCGAAAGGTAGGCATCCTCGAGCTGGACGTACTTGCCGACGAGCGCGATGCGTACCGTGCGGGTGGCATCGCTGGCCCGCCGCGTGATCGCCATCCAGCCGCTGAGGTCGGGTTCGGGCGCCTCAATCCCGAAGGACTCGCTGAGGATGAAATCGTCGACGCCCTCGGCGTGGAAGACCAGCGGCACCTGATAGATGTCCGGGACGTCTCGAGCGGACACCACCGCCTCGACGGGGAGGCTCGCGAACAGGGCGATCTTCCGCCGGATCTCAGGCGAGAGCGCGGACTCCGAGCGGCACACCACCATGTCCGGAGCGATTCCGATGCGCCGCAGCTCGTTGACCGAGTGCTGCGTGGGCTTGGTCTTGAGCTCGCCGGCGTGTCCGATGTACGGCACGAGCGTGAGGTGGATGAACATGCACCGTCGCCGGCCGACGTCGACCGGGAACTGCCGGATCGCCTCCAGGAACGGCAGCGACTCGATGTCGCCAACCGTGCCGCCGATCTCCGTGATCACGAAGTCGACATCCGTCGCCTCGGCCATCAGCTTGATCCGCTGTTTGATCTCATCGGTGATGTGCGGCACGACCTGGACCGTCGCGCCGAGGTAGTCCCCCCGTCGCTCGCGGCGGATGACCGAGTTGTAGATGCCGCCGGCGGTGACGTTCGACGCGCGGCTCGTGTTCGCGTCCGTGAACCGCTCGTAGTGGCCTAGGTCGAGGTCGGTCTCGGCCCCGTCCTCGGTCACGAACACCTCGCCGTGCTGGTAGGGCGACATCGTGCCGGGGTCGACGTTGATGTACGGGTCGAACTTCTGAAGCTGGACGTCCAATCCGCGCGCGACGAGGAGTCGACCGATCGAGGCTGCGGCGATGCCCTTGCCGAGGGAGGAGACCACTCCGCCCGTGATGAAGATGAAGCGCGTCTCGCCGTTGGCCATCGAATGTCCTTGCGATCGAGTCTAGCGGCGGCCCGGACGGTAGCTGAGCGGGCGGACGGCGTGCCGGCGCGCGTTGCGGGCGGGAGGGGGAGTTCCGGGAGCGTGGGCAATATCTATGAAATAGCCGTAGGTATTGCCCACGCTCCTCCGGGCCGGCCGCCGACGAATGACGAGACTAAGTGTTCGCTTTCGTAAATACGGCGACACAAAGAGTGGTCACCGGCGGATGCATGGCGAGGACGCAGGATCCGACGTGTAGCAGCGCTACACGAGGATCCGAGGACGAAGCCAGGCGCCGCCGGGGGCTGCTCGACTGTCGTCGTACTTACGAAAGCGGGCACTAAGCGGCCTTCAGCAGCTGCCGGGCGTGCCGACTAGCCACTCGATCCCCCTCCCCGGCGCCGAGCATCCGCACCAGCTCGGCGACGATGGCCTCCCCGCCGAGCTCGGTCACGCGGGTGGTGGCGGGTATCGTGCTCGCGTCCTTGGCGATCGTGAAATGGCGGGTGGCGAGGGCCGCCACCTGCGGCAGGTGCGTGATGCACAGGATCTGCCTCCCATGGGAGAGCTCACGCAGGTGCTCGCCCACGGCCCGCGCCGTGTGGCCGCCGATGCCGGCGTCGATCTCGTCGAACACGAGCAGCGGACCGGCGGGGGCGCCGCGGAGGCCGGCGCCGAAAGCGGCCGCCCCGGCGGCGCCGGGACCGGACGCCGCGCCGGCGCCGAACCCGGACCCGCCCCCCACTCCCCCGTGGGCAACGCTGAGCAGCGCCAGCATCACCCGCGACAGCTCACCGCCGGACGCGATCTCGCGCAGCGGCCCAAGGGGCATGCCGGCGCTCGTGGCGATCAGCATCTGGACCGTGTCCGCTCCCCGGGGACTGCAGCCCTCCGGACGCGGTGCCACCTCGATGTCGAACCGCGCATCCGGCATCGCGAGCTCCGCCAGGCGCTGGCGGACCGCGTCTGCCAAAACCGGCGCCGCCTGCGTCCGATTTCGCCGCAGCTCATCCGCCAGCTTTTCGAGCTCTGAGCGAGCCGCAGCCAACTCGGTCTCCACCCCCGCGAGGGCCACCTCGGCGTGCTCGAGCTCCTCGCGGCGGGCGCGGCAGCGCTCGGCGTGCGCGAGCACCTCCTCGATCGAACCGCCGTGCTTACGCTCGAGGCGGGCGAACAGCGCCAGGCGCTCCTCGACCTCCTCGAGGCGGTCCGGCGAGCCGTCGACGTCGAGCAGGTAGGAGCGGAGCTCGCGACCGAGGTCCTCGGCGTCGTAACGCAGCGCGTCGAGGCGTTCGCACAACTTCGCCAGCGCGGGGTCGATGCCGGCCGCGGGCGCCAGCAGCGACGCGGCGCCAGCAAGCAGCTCGGCCACGCCCGCTCCCTCCTCCGGGGAGATCGCGTCGGCGCCGCCGGCTGCGGCAAGGCGAAGCGCCTCGAGATTTCGTAGCCGGTCGCGCTCCAGCGTCAGCTCGGACGCCTCCTGCAAGCTGGGCGCGGCGGCCTCGATCTCCTCGATCTCGAACGCCAGCAGATCGAGCTCCCGCTCGCGCGCGCCGGCGAGCGCGCGAAGCTCCGCGGCACGCTGCGCAAGTTGGCGCACGTGCTCGTATGCCTCGGTCATGTTCGCGCGCAGCTCGAGCTGGCCGGCGCCGCAGTGAGCGTCGAGCACATCGAGCTGCGCGGCGGAGAGCATCAGCTTGCGATGCTCGTGCTGGCCGTAGAACGCGACGAGCCGGCGCCCGAGCTCCCGCAGGTCGGCCACGGTTGCAGAACGGCCGCAGACGTAAGCGCGGGTGCGACCGTCCGCCCATACCCGGCGGGCCAGCACGATCTCTTCGGCATCGCCGGGGATCAGGTCGAGCGCCGGGGCGCCGAATTCTCCATCATCAACCGACCACGCTTCAGGCAAGGCGAACACGCCCTCCACGTATGCCTCCGCGGCGCCGCGGCGCACGATCCCGTTGCGCGCCCGCCCCCCCAGCAGCAAATCCAGCGCGTGCGCGAGAAGCGTCTTGCCGGCGCCGGTCTCGCCCGTGAGCACGTTCAGTCCCTCCGCCAGACGCAGCTCGGCCCGGTCCATCAGCAGGAGGTTCTCGACGCGGAACTCGTACAGCATCCCGCGGGGTGTACCAGCCGCCTCCGACGGACGGACCGACGTCGTCCACAGGCGTCACCTTCATCCCGCGCTATCCAGCGGAAGAAGGCTTCACTTCCGTCGGGGCGCGGGGTGGTGCCGGGCGTCGGAAGCCTAATGTGCGGTGGCCAACCGCCCGAACTTCTCGCGCAGGCGGTGGTAGAACGTCGCCCCCTCGACCTGCGCCAGGCACCCCTGCCGGTCCGAGAAGCGCGCTTCGAGCTGCTCGCCTGGCGGCAGGGTGCACACCGGCCGGCCGTCCACGGTCACGTCGACCGGCTCCTCCTGCGAGCGGTTGTGGACGGTCACTACGTCGGTCGGCGCGACGACGAGCGCGCGAGCGGTCAGCGAGTGCGGGGCGATGAACGACACCACGAAGCCCTCAACGCCCCACGCCATCACCGGGCCCCCGTTGGCGAGGTTGTATCCGGTCGAGCCGGCGGGAGTCGCGACCACGAGGCCGTCGCTGCGCACCCGCCCCACCTCGTCCGACCCGATTGCGTAGGCCAGGTCCGCGACCCGGTTTCCGGGCTGGCGGTGCATGGACACGTCGTTGATCGCGAGCCACGCTCCCCGCGCCCCGCTGACCGCGATCCCAGGCAGCCGCAGCACCTCGAACTCTCCGTCGAACGCGCGCTTGAGCTCCGCAAAGGCGGCTTCGCGATCGATCGTGGCCAGAAAGCCGATCTCCCCGAAGTTGATGCCGAACACCGGAACGTCCGTGCCCGCGTACGTCCGCAGGGCGGTGAGAATGGTCCCGTCGCCCCCGAGCGCGAAGCAGATGTCGACGTCGCGGCGGACCGGCGCGTCGAGCTCGACCGCGGGACCGAGCCGAAGCCCATGCTTGCGGGTCTCCTCGGCATCCAGGCGCAACACCGCTCCGCCCGCCTCAGCGAGCCGGGCGAGCAGCTCGATTGCCGGCGCGGTCTCGGCCGGCCGGCGGTGGGTGAGCACCGTGGCGGTGCGAACGGGATTCACGGTTCGACCATCCGGGCCGCCTGCTCCAGATCCTCGACTCCTCCTCGATCCCCTTCGGCTAGCCATACGAACGTCTCCCGGTTGCCCTTGGGTCCCGGAAGCCCCGAGTTCGCGTAACCGCGGACCGCAACACCAAGCGCCGAAGCAGCCGCACCGACCGCCAGCAGCGCCCCCCGGCGCAGATCGCCATCCCGGACCACGCCTCCCTTGCCGACCCCTCCGCGGCCCACCTCGAACTGCGGCTTGACCAGCGCCAGGCAATCGAACCGCTCCGAGGAGGCGCACGCGAGCACCGCCGGCAACACCTTCGTCAGCGAGATGAACGACACATCGATCGTAATCAGGTCGGGCGCGTACGGAAGCTCATCCGGCGGCAGAGACCGCGCATTACGGCGCTCGATCACACTGACCCGCTCGTCCGATCGCAGCCGCCAGTCGAGCTCGCCATAAGCGACGTCGACGGCGACGACGTGGGCCGCGCCCCGCTGGAGCAGGCAATCCGTGAAACCCCCGGTAGACGCCCCGACGTCGAGCGCACGGCGGCCCGCGACATCCAAGCCAAACTGATCGAGCGCGTTGGCGAGCTTGATCCCACCGCGCGAGACGAACGGGGGCGGCGCCGCGACCTCGAGCTCGATGTCCTCCGGCACCAGCTGGCCCGGCTTCTCGGCCCGCCGGCGCGCGGGCAGCAGGACCACGTCCCCGGCGAGCACAGATGCGGCCGCGCGCGCGCGCGAGGCGAAGATTCCCCGCTCAGAGAGCAGCGTGTCGAGGCGGATTCGCTTCATTTGGCCGGGAACGGTACGTGATCGAAGTCACAGTTACGCCGCAGCGCCCGCACTTACCATCGAAGACCTCTCCTCCCTCCCGGAGCGGCCCGTCCGACGTGACGGGCCGTTCCTCGTCGTGGCGGCGAAATTGAGCGGCCCGGCGGGCCGTTCCTCGCCGTGGCGGCGAGGATTAAGCGACGCCGGTCAGATGCGCGACCGCGGCTTCGATCCGCTCGGCGATCCGCTCCCCGGTGAACCCGACCTCTTCGTGGAGCAGCTTGGGGGCGCCGTGCGTGACGTACCGGTCGGGCAGACCGAGGCGCAGAATCCTCGGGGCCAGGCCGGCGTCGGAGAGCGTCTCCCACACGGCCGATCCGAACCCGCCAGCGAGCACGCCCTCCTCCACCGTGACCAGCAGCTCGTGCTCGGCGGCCAGCTGGGCGACGAGCCCGGCGTCGATCGGCTTGGCGAATCGGGCATCGGCGACCGTAACTGACACTCCGCGGTCGGACAGGATGTCCGCCGCGGTCAGCGCCTTGCCCACGCCGGTCCCGTAGCCCAGCAGCGCGATCCGCTCGCCATCGCGCAGGATCTCCCCGGTCCCGATCTCGATCACCTCGGGCCGCTCGGGCAGCGGAACCCCAGCCGCCTCCCCACGGGGATAGCGCAGCGCGATCGGACCGTCGTCGTAGACGAGCGCGGTGTGCAACATGTGCACCAGCATCGCCTCGTCCCGCGGCGCCATCAGCACGATGTTCGGTAGACAGCGCAGGTAGGCGATGTCGAAGGCGCCGTGGTGCGTGGGGCCGTCGTCGCCCACGAGCCCCGCGCGGTCCATCGCGAACACCACGTTCAGCTTCTGCAGGCAGACGTCGTGGACGAGCTGGTCGTAGGCCCGTTGCAGGAAGGTCGAGTAGATCGCGGCCACCGGCTTGCAGCCCTGGAGCGCGAGGCCCGCCGCGAACAGCACGGCCTGCTGCTCGGCGATCCCCACGTCGTAGTAGCGGTCGGGTAGCTCGCCCTGGAGGATGTTCAGTCCGGTGCCGGAGTTCATCGCGGCGGTGATCCCGATCACCCGGTCGTCGGCCCGGCATTCCCGCACCAGCGCCTCGCCGAAAACCTGGGTGTACTGAGGCGCGGGGGCCTTCGCTCCCGCGGCCTTTCGAGCCGCAGCTGCCGGTGCCCCGTTCGAGATGGACTTCGGCTTCGCCGCATGCCACTTCTCCATTCCCTCCAGGCCCCCCTCCTCGGCCGGCGCGAAACCCTTGCCCTTGACCGTGGCGCAGTGGACGACCACCGGTCGCTCGGCGGCGAGCGCCTCGCGCAGCGCCCGCCTGACCGCCCGCACGTCGTGCCCGTCGATCACGCCCATGTACGCGAAGTCGAGCTCCTCCCACCACAGCCCCGGCGCCCAGAAGGCCTTTATCGACTCCTTGACGTGCGGGCCGAGCCGCTCGAAGGCGACGCCGATCCCGGCCGGGAGCTTGGTCAGGCCTCCCTCGAAGCCCTCGCGCGCGTGCCACAGCTTCGGGTTGAGCCGCACCCGGTTGAAGTACCGCGACAGAGCCCCCACGTTCGGCGCGATCGACATGCCGTTGTCGTTCAGCAGCACGACGATCGGGGTGCCGAGCCCGCCGGCCCCGTGGACCGCCTCGAACGCGACCCCTCCGGTCATCGCGCCGTCGCCGACGACGGCCACCACCCGACCGTCCTCTCCGTGGCCGCGGCGCATCGCCTCCTTGATCCCGACCGCGTATCCGATCGCCGTGGAGGCGTGGCCCGCGCCCATGATGTCGTGCTCGGATTCGTGGATGGCGCAGAACGGGGCCAGCCCACCGTACTTGCGGATCGTGTCCAGCTGGTCGCGTCGCCCGGTGAGGACCTTGTGGGGATAGGCCTGGTGCCCGACGTCCCACAGGATCTTGTCGCGCGGGGACTCGAGCAGCGAGTGGAGCGCGACCGCGATCTCACAGGCGCCGAGGTTCGCCCCAAAGTGGCCGCCGATCTCCCCGACGGTGTCGATGATGTGCTCGCGAACCTCCTGGGCGAGCGCCTGGAGCTCCTCGTCGCTGAGACCTTGCAGGTCGCGAGGATGCTCGATTCGTGCAAGAAGGCTCGTCATCTATTAGAAGCTCCGGGTGGCTATGAAATCGGTCATCTGTTCCAGTTCGGCGGCACCGGCAGGCGCCGCCCGGGCGAGGGCTGCCCGAGCTCGAGCGTGTGACTCTAGGGCGAGCCGGCGCGCTTCGTCGAGACCGAACTCGCTGACGTACGTCCGCTTACCCAGCCGTTCATCGCTGCCCTGCGGCTTGCCGAGCGCCTCCTCGGATCCGGTCACATCGAGGATGTCATCCACGATCTGGAAGAGCACGCCCAATTCGCCTGCAAATGTGCCGAAAGCGGAGATTGTGTCAGGTTTGTCCGCCCCCTCGAGCTCCAGGACGCAGTTGATGCTCGCGGCGATCAGCCGGCCGGTCTTGAGCTCGTGCAGCCGGCGCAGCCCTCCGGCGCCTTCGAGCGCGGTTTCCGCCACGTCGATGTACTGCCCACCGACCATGCCCTGGACGCCCGTCGCCCGCGAGAGCTCGCGCGCGGCGGCCACCAGCCGCGCCGGCGCGGCCTCCTGCTCCGAGAGCAGCAGCGCGAATGCCTCGGCGTAGAGGCCGTCGCCGGCGAGGATCGCCACGTCCTCTCCGAACGCCCGGTGGCAAGTGGGGCGCCCTCGCCGCAGGTCGTCGTCGTCCATGGCGGGCAGATCATCGTGAATCAGCGAGTAGGTGTGGATGAGCTCGATCGCCGCGGCCAGCGGGAGGACCGTTTCCGCGGCCCGGCCGATGGCCACCGCGGTCGCGAGGGTCAGCACCGGCCGGATCCGTTTGCCGCCCGCCAGCAGCGAATAGCGCATCGCCTCCTCTAGCCCGCGCGTCGCGTCCTCCGACGAGAACTGCAGGGTCTCCAGGTAGCGGTCCACCTCGGCGCGGAGATGCTCGGGGTACGCCGGAGCCAAGACTGCGGCGGTCACCGTCGACCCACGCCGTGGGCTCGCGGCGGGGCGGACGATCCCGGAAAGCGGGCCCTCATGGCGCCGGAAGCGGAAGCTGACCGGGGAGATCGGGGAGCGGCTCGAGCGCCGCCCGCACGCGCTCATCCACCTGGGCGCTGGCCTCGGCGGCCAGGCCGGCGCACTCGTCGATCGCGGCCAGAACGGCGTCTGGGTCGAGTTCGCCCGCACGCAGCCGCCCGGCGGTCTCCTGCAACCGCTGGGCAAGCTCAGCCAGGGCGTCGGTCACGGTGTGCAGACTACAGCCGGCGCGGCGGCCGCGGCGCGCCGGAGCACCGCATCGACCCTCGGCCGAGCCGCCGCACGAGGGGGTGTGCTGGATAAGGGTTCGTATGGGACCCAAATCCAGCCCACCTCGGGGCGGCCCGCGTGGATAGGGTTGGGCGGCTCAGAACCTCAACAATGCCCCGATCCCCTGGAACGGCCCCAGGTCGGGGTAGTAGCGGATGTTCATGACGTCGGCGTCCTGGGCGAGCGCGGCCTCGACCGCCGCCTCCCGCAGATGGTCGACCACCTCCATGTCGGTGCCATCCGCCGGGCACTGTTCGTGCCCGTCGAGCGAGAGCAACCCGCAGCCCGGGCAGCGCACCGCGCGACCGTCGAACGCCGGCTCGAGCAGCAACGTGGCGACGCGGCGCTCGTTCAGCGCCTCGATCGTCTCGCGCGGACCTCCGGTGGCGCGGCCACGGCTGCCGATGCCAGCCGCGAGCCGGTCGAGCGCGGCCCGCTCGATCCGCTGCTCGTTCTCCTCGGCGAGCTTCACCATGGCCGTCCGGACCTGCTCTTCGCTCGCGCTGCCCGCATCGACCTCGACTCGGCCTGGCACCACTCGGGCGCGGACCTCGTCTCCGAGCATGGCCTCGAACCGCGGCACGATCTCGTGCGGGCCCCCGATCGCGAGCCGATCGAACCGCTCGGCGCGCCACGCCCGACGCACCACCTCCGCCACACGCCGAAGGTGGTCGTCGGTGTCCTTCTCGATGCTGCGCTCGTAATTGGCCTGCGACCACCCGCCCTGATCGTGCTGCCCGTGGGTGTCGTCCTCGAGCCGCCGGCGCTCGCGGAGCTCGGCGAGGAGACCGGTGAACAGGCGCGCCGAGCGGCGACTGACCAGCGTCACGCACCACCTCGGATCGTGCATGGCCCCCACCAGCGGCTCGATGTAAGGAGTCGGTTCGATCAGGACCCGGGCCGCCGCGGGCTCGCGGAGCTGGACGGTTTCGAACAGGCCGTCGCGGCTCGAGCAGAACACGGCCAGCGCCCTCGAGCCCTGGAAGGGCGGCTCTCTCGAGTTCAGAAACGCGTCGAGGCGCCGGAGGTCCTCGCGCAGCGCAGTGCGGTCGGCGTGGGAGAGCCCCTCGTCGCGATCTAGGTCCCGGGCGGCCTCATCGATCAACGATCGAATCTGGACCGCTCGGGCGGGCGCAGTGGCAAAGCGCTCCGGGTCGAGGTCCAGATAGACGCTGATCACCGGGTGCCCCGGCCGATGCTTCGCCAGCCGCTGCGCTGTTTGCGCGACGCCGTCCACGGGTCCTCCACGATACCCGCCGCGGGCGGGCTCCGAAACGTCCCGGGAGGTCAGTCGGAGGCGTCGAGAGCGGCGTTCACCAGGGCATCGGCGCCCGCGTTCTGCGCGCGCGGGACGGTCCTGATCCGCCAGCGCTCGAATCCACCGAGAGCGGCGAGCGCCTGCGCGTGCAAGGTCTTCATGTCCGGGTGCTTGACCTTGTAGGCGCCCGTCAGCTGGCGCGCCACGAGCTCAGAATCATTGACCAGCTCGATTTCGGTCGCGCCCAGAGCCTCCGCGCGCTCTACGCCGCGTAGCACCGCGCGATATTCGGCGACGTTGTTGGTGGCGATTCCTATACGCTCGGCCACCTCGTCGAGGACCTCGCCGCCGGGGCCCGTCACGACCACTCCGATCGCGGCCGGGCCCGGGTTGCCCCGCGCGCCGCCATCGACGTGAACGACGAGCCGCGATGGGGTCAATCGGTGGCCAGCTCGGGAAGCTCGCCCGTCACGCGCGGGCGCCGGCGGTCGCGCACCGCGCGATTGCCGCCCCCCGAGGAGGTGCTGCGCCGCGAGGACTTGCGGCGATCGACGATCACCGTCACGTTGGGATCGTCGGCGTAATAGGCGGTGAGCTTGTCGAGCAGCTCATCGGCGAGCGCCTCGGGAACGACGCAGTAGATCACCGGCGGGATGCTATTCAGGGCCCCCTGAACCCGCTATCGAACCTTCGTCCAACCGGTCAGCCGTCGAACATCAGCGCGCCGTGCTCGTCGCATACCGCGTTCGGCTGGCGCTCCTGCCCCGGCAGCTCGTCGAGCTCATAGCCCTGTCCAACGACGCGCACGTCGGGCATCTCCTCGGACAGGTCGACCTCGTAGCGATACCAGCACAGCTCCCAGGATACGGTCACGATGACGAGGCTCGGACGGGCGTCGACCGGAAGGACGGCCACCGTCGGCACGCCCAGGGATCTGGCCACTCCGGCCACGGTGCGCGGGTGCACGGACCCGTTGAACACCTCGATCGCGGAGACGACCTTGTGCTCCGGGCTGGTGGGAACGGCGCGCACGTGGCGAGGCTCGCGGACCCCCTCCCGAACCTTCTTTGGGATCGGGAGCTCGTCCCAGGGGGCTGCGCTGGACTCCCCGGCGACCGCGGGAGCGCCTTCGGGCACGAGCGCCGCCGCGCGACGCGATCGCCAGCGCCCGAACAGCGACCGCCGCCGCTCCGACCCCGGCTCTTTGCCTCCATAGTCGGGGACGGTCCCCTCCCGCAGCCAGCCTTCGTGGAGCGCCCGGGGGACACACAGGTCGCAGACCGATCGCCTGGCGCCGCCGTCCAAGTAGGTCTCGGCTCGCTCGCCGCGCAACAGGGTCCGCCCGCACACATCACAGGCGGTGGCGGGGAGTGAGGTCCGGATGTCCTTGGTGGTCACGACGGCGCAGGGTATCGGAGGGGGTGGATCGAGACGCCGCCCGACTGTCCAAGGTGCAGCGAATTCATCACGCCTTGACCGCCTCCTTCTCCGCCCGGGCCTCGTCCACGACCTTGCCGGCCAAGTGCCCGGGGACCTCTTCGTAGCGCAGGAACTCCATCGTGAACTCGCCCTGTCCGCCCGTGATCGAGCGCAGGTCGGGCGCGTAGGAGAGCATCTCGGCCATGGGGACCTCGGCCTTGATCTCGGTCATCCCGGCCCCGACCGGCTCCATCCCGAGCGGCCGTCCGCGCCGGGAGTTCAGGTCGCCGATCACGTCGCCCACGGCGTCCTCGGGGACGCTGACCGTCACGAGCATTATGGGCTCGAGCAGCACCGGGCCCGCCTGCTCGAGGGCCTGCTTCATGGCCACCGAGCCCGCGAGCTTGAACGCCATCTCAGAGGAGTCGACGGTGTGGTAGGACCCGTCGTACAGGCGGACGCGGACGTCCTTGACCGGATAGCCGGCCACGACGCCCTCCTGCATCGCGTCGAGCACGCCCTTCTCGACCGCGGGGATGAATCCGGAGGGCACAACGCCGCCCTTGATGGCGTTGACGAACTCGAACCCGGTGCTCGGTTCCAGCGGCTCGATCTCGATGTGCACGTCCCCGAACTGGCCGCGACCGCCGGTCTGCTTCTTGTGCCGTCCGTGAGCCTTGGCCGGTTTGCGGATCGTCTCCTGGTAGGGGACGCGCGGGGGCTTGAGGTTGACCTCGGCCCCGAAGCGCGACCTCAGCCGCTCGACGATCACCTCGACGTGGACCTGGGAGAGGCCGGCGACGATTTGCTCGGCGGTCTGGGGATCGCGGTGCAGGTCGATCGTCGGATCCTCCTCCTGGAGGCGGCGCAGCGCGGTGAACACCTTGTCCTCGTCCCCCTTGCTCTTGGGCTCGACGGCGAAGGCCATGACCGCCGCCGGGAGGTTGATGGCCGGCATCGTGATGGGCTCATCGCGCGCCGCCAGCCAGTCGCCGGCCTTGGTCTCCTTCAGCTTCGCGACGGCGCCAATGTCGCCCGGGCCGAACTCGCCGGTGTGGCCAGTGTGCCCGCCCTCGAAGGTGACGAGCTGGCCGATGCGCTCCTTGGTGTGCGTGCGGGTGTTGAGCAGCTGGGAGTCCTGCCGCATCATGCCCTGGTAAACGCGGAAAAGGTTAATTCGGCCGGCGAAGGGGTCCGCGCGGGTCTTGAACACGTAGGCGAACAGCTCCCTGTCGTCGACCGGCTCGAGCGTCAGCTCCCCCACCTCGAGGCCGCCATGCTTGACCGGTGACGGAAGGTCGTCGACGATCGCGTCGAGCAGCCGGTTGGTACCCAGGTTTCGGGTGGCCACCCCGCAGGTCACCGGGAACAGCGCCCCATGATTCGTTCCGTCCTTGAGCGCGGCGACGATCTCCTCGTGGGAGATCTCCTCGCCCTCGAGGTAGCGCTCCATCAGCGCGTCGGACGATTCCGAGACCTCGTCCATCAGCTTCTCGCGGTACTCCTGCGCTTGATCGGCAAGCTCGTCGGGGATCGGGACCTCGGTGCTGTTGTCCCGGCCGGCGCCTTCGTAGCGATATGCCTTCATGTCGACGAGGTCGATCACGCCCGACACCTCGTGCTCGGAGCCGATCGGTATCTCGGTGGCCACCACGTGGGTCCCGAACGCGGACTTCAGCGAGTCGAGGGTCCTGAAGAAATCGGCGCGCTCGCGATCGAGCATGTTGACGAACACCAGGCGCGCGAGGTCCAGCTCAGCCGCCCGCTGCCACAGGCGAGTGGTATGCACCTCGACGCCCATCACCGCGTTGACGACGAAAACCGCGGATTCGCACACCCGCAGCGCTCCCAGCGAATCGGCGACGAAGCTCGAGTCACCGGGAGTGTCGATCAGGTTGACCTTGCGGTCCTGCCATTCGAACGAGGCCAGGGCGGCCGAGATCGACATCTGGCGCGCCTTCTCGTCGGCGTCGGAGTCCGAAACCGTCGTGCCCTCCAGGACTGACCCGAGCCGGTTGACGGCACCGGCCTGGAACAGCAGCGCCTCGTGCAGCGAGGTCTTGCCACTACCCCGGTGGCCGACGAGCGCCACGTTGCGGATGCGGTCCGCGGGCTTGTGCATGCCTCTTCTCCTCTCGTTCGGTGATGGTCGGAGCGACGATACCGGGCCTCGCTCCGCTCGGCGTCCGTGGGGCCGAGCCCGATGACTCGCGGCCGGCCCGGTTAGGCGAGGCCGGATGCCGAGCGGGCCGCAGCCGCGAGGCCGGACATCCGTGTCCGGCGGCGGGCACGGATGCCCGCCGCAACGGCCCCATGGACGCCGGCGCCGCAGGCGCCGGCCCCTTTAATCCAATTCGCCTGAGAGCTTGGAACGAAGCCGCAGCACGGCCTTGGTGTGCAGCTGCGAGACCCGGGACTCGGTGACGCCGAGGACCTCTCCTATCTCCCTCAAGGTCAGGTTCTCGTAGTAGTAGAGGGCGATCACGAGCTTCTCGCGCTCGGGCAGCGCAGCGATCGCGTCGGCGATGCGGTCGCGCTGCAACGCTCTTTCGACCACCTGCTGGGGATCGGGGGCGTCGCTGTCGGGAAGCGTGTCGATCAGCGAAACCTGGTCGCCACCGCCATTCGAGGCGGTCCACATCTCGTCGAGGGCGACGATCGTGGAGTTCGAGATCTGCAGCAGCGCGTCCTGGAAGTCGTCGATCGACATGTCGAGCTCGGCCGCCATCTCCTCGTCGGTGGGGGCGCGCTGGAAGCGAGCCTCGAGCTTCATGTTGGCCTTCTCGATCTGTCGCGCTCGGGCGCGCACGGACCGCGGGACCCAGTCGAGCGTCCGGAGCTCGTCGATGATCGCCCCCCGGATGCGGGTGATCGCGTAGGTCTCGAACTTGATCTCCCTCGAGAGGTCGAAACGCTCTATGGCGGAGATCAAGCCTCCCAGCCCGTAGGAGATCAGATCGGCTTCCTCGACGTGAGCAGGCAGCCCGGAGCCTATTCGGCCGGCGACGTACTTGACCAGCGGCGAGTACGCCACGACCAGCCGCTCGCGCGCGCGCTCATCCCTGGAGGCCTTGTAGCGCCTCCAGAGGTCCTGCAGCTCGATCGCTTTGACGTTGGTTTCCGTGGCTACCCCAAGCGATGCTAGGCCCGCGGATGGGCGTGCGCATAGGCGGATCTGAGCCGCGCCGACTCTACCCGAGTGTAGACCTGCGTCGTCGAGATGGTTGCGTGGCCAAGCATTTCCTGGATCGCGCGCAGATCCGCGCCGCCGTCGAGCAGGTGGGTGGCGAACGAGTGACGAAGAGCATGGGGATGGACATGCGCGAGCGCAGGCGCTTGGGCGAGCGCGAGCCGGGCCCAAGCCCGCAACCGCCGCCGTACGTCGGAGGTGCTCAGGCGACGGCCGGTCTTCGAGAGGAACAGCGCTTCTTGGGGCCGCGCCGTGTCAAGCGCGGGGCGGCCGCGGGCGAGGTAGCGCTCGAGGGCGCGCCCGGCGTGCTCCCCAACCGGCACCAGCCGCGTGCGTCCGCCCTTGCCCTCGACGCGAACCGACTCGGAGTCGAAGTCGATCGATGTCAGGTCCAGCGAGACTAGTTCCGCCGCCCGCAGGCCGGATCCGTACGCGACCTCGAACAGCGACCGGTCGCGCAGCTCGAGGGGGGTGTCGGAGGGAATCCTGTCGAGCAGCGCGGCCACCTCGGCCGCCTTCAGCACGCGCGGCAGGCGCTGGGGGCGCTTCGGCGAGCTGAGCAGCTCGGCCGGGTTCTCGGAACGCACGCCGATCTCGACCTGGACGCGAAACAGGCTCCGCAGCGCAGCCAGCTTGCGCGCCACCGTGCTCGGGGCCGCACCCTGCTCGGACAGGCCGGCGGCGAAGCGGCGGAGCGCGCGGACGTCGATCGTGGCCGGCTCGAGATTTCGTGGGGTCGCCCACCGTGCAAGCTGTTTGGCATCGATCGAGTACGCGGACCGGGTCTTCTCCGCGACCGCCCGGCGGCGAAGATCGCGGTCCAGTGCTGCCAGCGCCGCTCCCCACGCCGGGGTGATGACCGCCGGCTGGGCGCCGTCGCGGTCGCTTGTCGGCTGCCCTGCGGAGTACATCGCGTCGGCGCTATTCGCCGCCGGCGTCGCCATGCCTGCAGCAGCTCGGCGTTGTCCGCCGGCGCCGGCTACGCGACGACGCTGACGAGCGTCCCGATCGGCGTATACGGATAGACCTGCGATGCCTCGTCGTACGGCATCTCGACGCAGCCGAGACTCTGCGGGACCCCGTAGGACCCGCGGAGGAAGCCGTGCAGAGCATCTCCTCCGTTGAAGTAGCTGACGTAGGGGACGCCCGGATCGGAGTATGTGCTTCCGTCCGGATTGGTGCCGCTCATCGTCACCGACACCGCGTGCTCGAACACGGGATACGTGCCCAGCGCGGTCGTCGCCCCGGGGATACCGGTGTTGACCAGCCCCGACACCGCCACCCGCCCGTTGTGCCATGTGCTCTGGGTCTCAGGGCTCCCCTCGCTTACCGTCACAAACGTGTAGCCAAATGTCGAGCGGTGGCCCGCCAGGAGTGCAGCGATCATCGCGTTCCACACCGCCGGGCTGGCCACCCCGTCGGTATTCATGCCGTGGTCGTTCTCGAAGGCCATCACGGCGCCCTTGGTCATGACGCCCGAGACGCCCGGCGCCCACATGTTCCGCAGCCCGGAGGGAACGCTGCCCCAGCGCCACGTGAACGCGCCCTTGGGGGGATGGATCACCGCGTCCTCAACCGCCTGCGCGGAATGCGGGACCTGACCGCCGGCGTAGTGGAAGTCGAGCGGCAGGTATCCGAGCTGCGCCAGCATCTGCTGCAGGCCCAGCGTCGACCCCGGCGGCACGGTCCAGGTCCCCGAGCTCGACGCGCCCCCCTTCTCGCCGCCGACCAGCCTGATTCCGTTCGGCAGGCCGATACTGACGTTGGCGCCCAGGCCGTAGCCATAGCCGGCGGGGCGAAAGACGATCGTGTGGTCGTTGATCGTCTGCCAGCTGCCGGCGGTGGACGGGGTCACCGGCGGGCGGGCGTTGCCCAGGGCTTGCGAGACCGGCTTAGAGAAGGTCAGGGCGATCGGCGTGCTCGCCTGGATCTTGGACCCCGGCGCCGGATTCGCCACCGCGGTGGCGGCGGCGCCGGCCGGGAACCAGCTGATCAGCGACGGACTCGATGACTCCCAGGTTCGCGACGTGGCGGCGATGTACATCGTGCCCGCCGCGGCCGTGCGGGGGAGCGTTACGTCGGACTCGGGCGTCGCGAGCACGTGGCGCTGTACGTTCGGGGTCGCGCCGTAGGCGATGGTCGCGACCGGCTGCTCGAACTGCAACCGCAGCGGTGCTCCCGAGGCGAGCGTCAGGTAATGACTCGTCAGATGCGCGGTCGGCGTCGTCAGCGAGAGATGGATCCGCTCCGTCTTCCCGGACAGCCACGAGATCCAGCCGGGACGCTTGACCACCGCATAGACGGTGTAGCGCTGGTTCGCAGGTAGACGTTCTTGTGGCCAGATGTCCTGGCCTTTGAGGACGATCGGAACGGCGCGACTGTCGCGGGCGGAGATGACCACCACGCTCTCGATCTTGCCGCCGCCGACCGGCAGGTCGACAGTGGCGAGCGCGCTGGCGCCCGGCTTGATGCTGGCGCTCGAGGAGCTGACGAGGAACGCCACCCCCGCCAGCCCCGCCAGGACCAGCGCAATCAGGGCCAGGACGTACGGGGCCCTCCGGCGACGCCGGTAATAAACGATCCGCCCGCGCTGGCCCCCACCAGCCGAGCCGCGGACCGGGGGACGTGGATGTTCAACAATGGCCACGACGAAGCTCCGGCAAGATAGTACCGATCGCAATCATTCGTCAATCGCCCGAAGGCTCCTGCCCCCGGAATCCTTAAGCTTTAGTTCACAAAATCTGCTGCAAGCTCGCGCAGTCGTGGGTAACCGGTCGGTGGTCGCGTCGGGGGTGTTGCGTGGGGCGGACAAGGCGCGGACGTCGTGGGCGCGGGCTAAGGGTCCCTAGCGCGTGACGGCCCCCTCCGAGGCGCTCGAGACGAGCCGGGCGTATTTGGCCAGCGCTACGCTGGCGGCGGGACGCTTCGGCTCGCGGTACTGCTGGGCGCGGGTTGCCATCTCCTCGTCGGACAGCGCCACATCCAGGCGCCGGCGGTCGACGTCGAGGGTGATCTCGTCTCCGTCGCGCACGAGTCCGATCGGGCCGCCCCGTACCGATTCGGGCGCGACGTGGCCAGCCATCAGGCCGTGGGTGGCGCCCGAGAACCGACCGTCGGTGATCAGCGCGACCTCCTCGCCGAGCCCCTCGCCCACGAGTGCCGCGGTGACGGCGAGCATCTCGCGCATGCCCGGACCGCCGGCGGGTCCTTCGTTGCGGATCACGACGACGTCCCCGGGGGCGATCGAGCCCGCGGTGACCGCCGCCATCGCGTCCTCCTCTGACTCGAACACCCGCGCCGGTCCCGCGTGCGTGCGTCGCTCATGTCCGGCCAGCTTGACGACGCAGCCGTCGGGAGCGAGGTTCCCGCGCAGGATCGCGAGGCCGCCGGTCGGTTTGATCGGATCGTCAAGGGGCCTCACCACCTGCTGCCCTTCGGTCTCCACGGCCTCGTCGGCGTGCTCGCCGACGGTCTTGCCCGTGACGGTCCGGGCATCGGAGTGCAGCAAGCCTGCGTGTTTGAGGCGGCTGAGGACCAGCGGGACGCCGCCGGCCTCGTACAGGTCCGGTGCCACGTACCGGCCGCCGGGCTTGAGGTCACACAGCAGCGGGGTGCGCTCGCTGACCCGGTCGAAGTCGTCGATCGACAGCTCGACGCCGATCTCCTTGGCCACCGCCAGCAGGTGGAGCACCCCGTTGGTCGAGCCACCGCTGCAGGCGATTGCCGCGATCGCGTTCTCGAGAGCCTCGCGCGTGATGATGTCGCTCGGCCGCTGTCCTCGTTTGAGTACATCCATGACCAGGCGGCCGGCGTCGGCGGCCACGTCGGCCTTGTGCGGGTTGGTGGCCGGGACCATCGAGAAACCCGTGGGCGAGATCCCCAGGACCTCGAACGCCATCGCCATCGTGTTCGCCGTGAACTGGCCGCCGCACGCTCCGGCACCGGGCGATGCCACGTCCTCGAGCTCGGTGAGCTCTCGGTCAGTGATCCGCCCGGCGGCGTGCGCGCCGACGGCCTCGAAGACCTCCTGGATCGTGACCTGCTGGCCGTGATAGTGGCCGGGCAGGATCGAGCCTCCGTAGAGCATCAGGCTCGGCACGTTCAGCCGGCACAGCGCCATCACGGTGCCCGGGATCGTTTTATCGCAGCCGCTGATCGCGATCACGGCGTCGAACAGGTGGGCGTCGCACACGAGCTCGACCGAGTCCGCGATCACCTCGCGGCTCGCCAGTGACGCCTTCATCCCCGCCGTGCCCATCGTGATCCCGTCGGAGATCGCGATCGTGTTGAGCTCCATCGGTGTCCCGCCGGCATCGCGAATCCCCTCTTTGACCTTGGCCGCCAGCGCTCGCAGGTGGAAGTTGCACGGCATCGTCTCGATCCAGGTGTTGGCCACCGCGACGAGCGGCTTGCCGAGAGCTTCCGCGTCGTAGCCAATCCCCTTCAGGAAGGCACGCGCGGGGGCGCGCTCGGGACCCGTGGTGAGAGCACGGCTGCGGTGCTTTAGGTCAAAACCGTTCGAGGTGGTCATAGGCGGGGCGCGTCACGTAGTCGTGGCAGTGGCCACGGCCGGGGCCACAATAGCGAGCGCCGGCGCTGGTGAGCTCGAACGCTCAGGTTAGGTGGAGGTGGCGTGCGCCCCGGCGTCGCGCATCCGAGCGCGCTCCCACTGTTGGAGTCGCCAGAGATCACGCTTGACCTGACCGGGATCAAGCTGACGACCCGGAAGGTGCATGTTGGCCGTGGAGATCAGCCGGCATTCATCTGCGGTGAGAGCCATCCACTTGGCCAGCACGTCATCGGAATCCGGTAAGCGCGCACTGCCGTACGGGCGCGTGTCGTCAGGGAACGCGACGCAGTATTCGTTGAGGAGCCTGTGCGTCTGGGCCAGGTAGGCGACGATCGGCCGGTGGGGGTAGATCAGGTATGCGTACGGGGCCCCGCTGGTTCCGCCCGAGTCGTCGGGGCCATCGGACTGCGAACCCCACACGCGGATGAAGCCGAGGTCGCGGTACATGGCCCATTCTTCCTCGTTGACGCAGGAACGCAGCAAGGCGCGGGCGCGATGCTCGGCGCGCCGCTCGCGTCCTGGGTCGTAGTCCATTACCGGCGTTCTGCGCCGGCGAGCGCGATGCCGCTCCCACACGTGCTCGATCCGCGGGATGATCAGGTCAGACAGCAGTGCGAGAGCCACTAGCGCGGTCGCGGCGAGCGCCAGCAGCACGGTCGGCGCGGCCTACCTGCCGCCCGCCGCTCGCGGGAAGAAGATCACGCGGTCGGCGTCCCGTGGTATGTCCTCAAACTCGCGCACCATGATCGAGTCACGTCGGCCTTTCGGGCCGGTGAGCGGCACAGCGGCCCACGATCCGCTGTCCAGCTGGCGGCGAAACTCCTCGATCAGCCGCTGCTCGTCGTCTGCGAGCTCGACGTCTCCTTCGGCTATCAGCACCTCACCGTACCCAGGCTTCATCCTCAAGAAGCGCACCCGCCGATTATGTCAAAGCGGGGGTGCGGTCAAAACGGCGTCGGGGCCGCGTCCGTCACACGGGGGCGTCGGTCACACGGGGGCGTCCGGGGTGGACGCGGGGCGGCCGGATCCCGATCACATCGACCGGGCCTGGGCCCGCTCCGATCTCGGCGAGGCCGCTCTCGACCGCCGCCGCAGAGAGCCTCTTCGCGGTCCGGGCGGCCTGCAGCGGGTCATCGCCCCAGGCCAGCCGGGCGGCGAGCACCGAGGAATGCGTACATCCTGAGCCGTGCGCGGCACCGTCGGGGTAGCGCTCGCCCAGAAGCTCGAGCAGCCGCTCCCCGTCGAAGAACACGTCTGCCGCGCGCTCGCGGTGACCGCCCGTGACGACCACCACCTGTGGGCCGAGCGCGCGCACAGCGCGCGTCAGCGTGGCGGCGTCGTCCTCGGGGGTCTCGTAGTCGGCGACGAGCGCCCTGGCCTCGGGCAGGTTGGGTGTGACGACTGTGGCCCGCGGCAGGAGCAGGTTCACCAGGCCCGCTTTCGCGTTTGGGTCGAGCAGCTCCGCTCCCGACTCGGCCACCATCACTGGGTCCACCACTACGGGCGTGCCTCTCGGAAGCTCATCGAGCGCGGCCGCGACGGCCTCGATCGTCGCGAGCGTACCGAGCATCCCGATCTTGACCGCGTCCACGCCGATGTCCGTCTGGACCGCGCGGACCTGCGCGATGATCACGTCGGGTGGAATCACGTGGACGGCGCTGACCCCAACCGTGTTCTGCGCCGTGATCGCGGTGATCGCGGTCATGCCGTGTACGCCACAGGCGGCGAACGCCTTGAGGTCAGCCTGGATGCCCGCGCCGCCGCCGGAGTCAGAGCCGGCGATCGAGAGCACGCGCGGTATTCGGGTCCCCGCATCCACGACTGGCGAGGTTACGGCACGACCGAGAACCTTCCGCCCGCTCGCCGGCGGATGTATCCGGCGAGCTCCAGCGCGGCCAGCGCCGCGAGGCCGTGATCCGCGGCGAGGCCGGCGCGTGTGAGGGCCGCGGGCGTGTCGCGCCCCTCGGCGATCGCCGCCAACAAGACCCGGAGCTCGGGCGCCAGCTCGGGACGGTCGTCGTCGTCCGTCTCGCGCACGCCGGCCCCGAACAGCTCGTCGAGCACGTCCTCGGCCCCGCGCACAACGTACGCACCCTCCGCGAGCAGCCGGTTCGGGCCGGCGGCTTGCGCTGTGGTGACGCGACCGGGCACGGCCCCGATCGGACGGCCAAGATCTAGCGCGAACCCCGCAGTCAGGAGCGCTCCCGAGCGGTCCCCCGCCTCGACGACAATCGTCGTCGCCGCGAGCCCGGCGATAATGCGGTTGCGAGCCGGGAACATCCACCGGCGCACGGCGATACCGGGTCCGAGCTCGGAGACGGCAGCGCCGGTGCCGATGATCCGACGGTGCAGCGCCCGCTTGCCGGCGGGGTACGGCCGATCGGGAGAGCCCGGTAGCACCGCCACCGTCGGCGCCCCCCTGGCCAGTGCGCCGGCGTGCGCGGCCGAGTCGATGCCGAGCGCCATGCCGCTCAGCACCGTGACTCCGGCCCGAGCGAGCCCTCTCCCGAGCGCCGCCGCCATCTCGGTGCCGTAGCCGGAAGGTCTTCGGGTTCCCACAACCGCCACGGGATCCTCGAGCATGAGCGCGAGGAAGCGCTCGAGCCCTCCGGCGACGTAGAGCACCGCCGGGGGGTTGGCGATCGCCGCCAGTCGCTTCGGGTAGAACGGCTGGCAACGGCAGATCATGTCCAGGCCGGCCGCCCGTGTCCGGGACCGTACCTCGTCGAGGTCGAGGCGCTCGAGCTCTCGCCGGAGGACCCCGCGCTGGCGGCCCCCGATCGCGTCGATCAGCTGATCGTCTGCGAGCGCCAGCACGAGGTCGATCCGCCTTCGGAGGAGATCGAGGTGACCGGCGGTCCGGCCCAGCAGCCAGGAGCGGGCCAGGCACCTGTCGCAGACGCCTCGAGCGGCGTTTGTGCCGTTGGCGCCGGGAGCATCGCGGGGTGTGTCGGCAGTCATGCGGCGAGCGCTTCGTCGGGAAAGCCGCGCTGGCGCAAGCTGAACGCCGTCAGAACATCGGCATGGCCGACGCTATCTCGATCCTGGAGGTCGGCGATCGTCCGCGCCACCCGGAGCACGCGGTGCCGGCCTCGAGCGCTGATCGCCCCGGCGGAGTAAGCGCGGGCGAGGGCGCGCTCGGCCGATTCTTCGAGCCGAACGTGGCTGGCGATGAGACGCGAGTCCATCTCAGCGTTGCAGGAGGCCGTCGAGCGCTTCAGCCGCGCGATCTGGCGTTCTCGAGCAGCCTCGACTCGGTCGCGAGCACGCGCCGAGGACGTGACTGGCGGTGCTCGCAGCTCCGACTCGGTCGGCCGCTCGACGTTCACGAGGAGATCCATGCGGTCGAGCAGTGGGCCACTCAGCCGCCGGCGGTGGCGCCGCAGATCCGCCTCCCCGCATTGGCAGCGATCTCCCGTGCCGGCGAACCCGCAGGGGCAGGGGTTGGTCGCGGCTACGAGCATGAACCGGGTCGGAAAGACGAGCGCGCGCTGGCCTCGGACGATCGTCACGTGTCCGTCCTCGAGCGGCTGACGCAGCGCGTCGAGGGCCGGACGCTGGAACTCGGACAGCTCGTCCAGGAACAGAACGCCCTGATTTGCCAGCGTCGCCTCGCCCGGTCTCGGTACCGTTCCGCCCCCCACGAGACCTGACGGTGAGATCGTGTGGTGCGGGGCCCGAAACGGGCGCCGCATGATCAACCCGTCGGTATGGAGGCCCGCGACGCTGTGGATCCGGGTCACGGCGATCGCCTCGGCGTGGGTCATCGGCGGCAGGATTGACGGAATGCGCCGCGCGAGCATCGTCTTGCCCGTCCCCGGCGCGCCCTCCAGGAGCAGGTTGTGACCTCCCGCCGCCGCGATCTGCACCGCCAGCACGGGGGCGGCGTGACCACGAATATCGGCCAGGTCGGGCTCGTCTGCGTGGCGGCGCTCGACTCGAGGCTCCTCCGCGGGCGGGGGCGGCGGGACGGCGCCGAGCACGACATCCGCCGCCTGGCGCAACGTGCCGACCCCGGCGATCCGGAGCTCGCGGACGAGCGCGGCCTCCCGCGCCCGCTCCACCGGCACGATCAACATTCGCAGGCCGGCGCTGCGGGCGCCCTCGGCGACCGCCAGGGCCCCGGGACAGTCACGCAGTTCCCCGCCGAGCGCCAGCTCGCCGAACACCGCCAGGGAGCGCAGTGCGCGCGCGGGGATCTGGTCGCTGGCCGCGAGCAGGCCGAGCGCGAGCGCGAGGTCGAACCCCGGTCCGGCCTTGCGAAGGAAGGCGGGCGCCAGGTTGGCCGTGATGTGCTTGGTCGGGAACTCGAATCCCGAGTTCAGCACCGCTGAGCGGATCCGGTCGCGGGATTCACGGACCGCGGTGTCTCCGAGACCGACGATCGTGAAGGTCGGAAGGCCTTGGCGAATGTCGACCTCGACCCACACCTGGCGGGGGTCCACGCCATCGATCGCGAACGTGCTCACTCGAGCGAGCATGGCGTTTGACGCTAGGCGGCTTCGCGTGACGTGTGGGGCACGGCGTGTGCCAACTCTTCGCAAGCCTCCGCGCCGCGCTTGCGATGAATTGACACTCGGCGTGTCCCACGTGTCACGCACTCGCGCGTAGCGTCCGGCGGGTGAGCAGCGACGTGCGACACCGCCTCGGCCAACTCGGCGAACGTCTGGCCGCCGAGCACCTCGCGCGCCGCGGCTTCCAGGTCGTCGAGCGCAACTATCGGACCCGGTGGGGCGAGCTCGACATCGTCGCGTTCGACGGGCAGACGCTCGCGTTCTGCGAGGTCAAGTCGCGACGTCTGGCTGCCGGCGGGGGCGATCCGTTCGAAGCCTTGCGTGTGCGCAAGCAGAGCCAGGTGCGCAAGATGGCGGGCCAGTGGCTGATCGAGCGAAAGGAGCGTCCGTACGCCGACGTGATCCGGTTCGACGCGATCGGAGTGACGTTCAACTTCGCGGGCCAGCTGGTCCGCATCGACCACCTCGAGGGCGCTTTTTAGGGCGTCAGGAGGTGAGGACGCCCCCCGCCGGGCCGGCGTGCTTTGGTTGGCGGTTAGCGGGCCTCTGCGGGCGGGCGCCCGGGAGCGGGGCCGTCGGGGACCGGGGGACCGGGGGACCGGGGGATCCGGTACCCGGCCTCGTCAGCCACCGACGGCTCGGCCCCACGCCGACGACGTGCTTGACCTAGTGACGCTATTTCGATCAAAAGGTCAACCACGTCCCCTGGGCGGCTCCAACGACCCGCACCGCACGGACCTTAGCCCGCGGCGCTGGGCGGGACCGCGCCCGCCATCGAGAGCTGCTGATACGCCGCCGACTGGAACGACAGCCGGTGCAACGGAGAGACGCCGAGGCGTTCGATCGCGTCGCGGTGCTCGGGGGTGGCGTAGCCGACGTGCTGGGCGAACTCCCAACCGGGATGGACCGCGTCGGCTCGGCGCATATACCGGTCGCGAGTCTCCTTCGCGATCACCGATGCGGCGGCGATCGCAGCGCTCTTTGCGTCGCCTCCGATCACCGCCTGTTGTCGGTAGCCCAGCCCCGCGAGGGGAAAGCCATCGCTGAGGCAGATGCAGCCCTCGCACGCGACTCTCGCCAGCGCGTCGCGAAGCGCCGCGAGATTGGTGACGTGAAGGCCTCGAGCGTCTATGCCCGGCGCACATCTGGAGATGATCGCGACCTTGGCTGCGATGCGGAGGATCACCGGGAACAGCTCGGCTCTCCCCTCCGGGGTCTGCTGCTTGGAATCGTTCAGCGATCGCAGCGCTCGGACCTCGGCGGTTCCGATGCGCTCGAGATCGAACAGAACAGCGGCGACCACGAGCGGGCCGGCGAGACAACCCCTGCCCGCCTCATCGGCGCCGGCAACGTAGCGAAGGCCGAGTGCGCGGTCGAAGGCAAAGAGCCGCCGGGTCACGGTCGTCGTGCGCCTGGGCCGCTTGCCCGGTTCTGACGGCTTAGAGGAAGCCGATCCGGTCCGGCGGCCAGTACGTGAAGAACGCGACGCCGATGACCCATTTGTCCGGGACGGGTCCCCAGAAACGGCTGTCGTCGGATGCTCCACGGTTGTCGCCCATCATGAAGTAATCGCCGGGTGGAATTCTGATCGGTGCCCGGAAATTGCAAGAGCTGTCAGTCCCACACGGCTCGATGTAGGGGTCATGCTCGCGCACGCCGTTGCGGAAGACGTGCCCGTCGATGATCTGCACCGTGTCCCCCGGTCCGGCCACCACTCGCTTGATGAACGTCTGGCTCGACTCCTGAGCGGTCGGCGCGTCGCAGGCCTGGGCATGGCCGGCGCCCTGGTTCGGGTTCGCGCAGTCAGGCGTCGCGGGATCCGCTCCGTGGGGCGGATGGAACACGACGACGTCGCCCACGCTGGGATGGTTGATCAGGCGGTTGGCCAGGATCCGCTGCCCAACGTTGAGCGTGGGGACCATGGACGGACTGGGGATCCGGTATGGCTTGACGATGAAGGCCTGGATCAGCAGCGCGAGCCCGACCGCGATCGCCACCGTGATGACGAGCTCGATCAGGGATTTCATCGGGGACTTTCGGGTGTTCCTGCTGGACTGCGGCATCGGCTCAAGGCACCTTCATCACATAAATCCAATGCGTGTGGGGGGCCAGTAGGTGAAGAACGCCTTGCCGATGATCCAGGCCCTCGGCACCGGCCCCCAAAAACGGCTGTCCTCGGAATCGGGACGATTGTCGCCCATCATGTAGTAGTCGCCCTTAGGCACGGTGATCGACCCGGAGAAGCTGCACGATCCGCCGCCACCGCAAGGGACGATATAAGGATCCCTCTCGCGCGCGCCGTTGCGATACACGTGACCATCGGTGATCTTGATGCGGTCGCCGGGGAGTCCCACTACGCGCTTGATGAACGTCTCCGAGGAGCGGTTCGTTTGAGCCGCCCCGCACGGGTTCGTGTCCGCGGTCCCGTCCGGGTCGACACCCTCGTTGTGGTCAGCGCAGCCACCGTCGAAGTTCCTCGGTGGATGGAAGACGACGATGTCGCCAACGTGGGGGGAGGAGAAGTCGCTCCCCAGTCGGTTGACGAGCACCCGCTGGTTTATGCGCAAGGTCGGCAGCATCGAGCCGCTGGGAATCCGATACGGCTTGACGATGAAAGCCTGGATCGCGAGCGCAAGGCCGAGTGCGGCGGCCACGATCACCACGAGCTCGACCACGGAGCTCGCGATCGACTTCTTGGCCTTTGTCACACCTGCTCTTCGCCGGCGGGACCGTCCGGGGCCGCCGGGCCGGCGTCCTCAGCCGCCGTCTGGGATGCCGGCTCAGCCGACTGCTCTGCGCCCGACTCCTCAGCGCCCGACTGCTCAGGCTCCTCGGCGGCCAATTCCTCGGCCGCCAATTCCTCGGCGGCCAATTCCTCGGCGGCCAATTCCTCGGCGCCCGACCCCTCGGCGTCCGGCTCCGGCTCGCTCGCCTCGGGCTCGGCGCCGTACAGCAGCTCGCGCTCGATAACCTGCTCGGGTCCGGTGGACCGCCGCTCCCGGACTCGGGCGCGTTTGCCAACCCGGCCGCGCAGGTAGTAGAGCTTGGCCCGGCGCACGTCACCGCGAGCCGCCACCTCGATGCGTTCGATCTTTGGAGAGTGCAGCGGGAACGTGCGCTCCACGCCGACCCCGAAGGACTGCTTGCGGACCGTGAACGTCTCCCGAGCGCCGTGGCCCTGGCGTTTGATCACGACACCTTCGAACACCTGGGTCCGGCGCCGTGTCCCCTCGATCACCTGAAAGTGCACACGCAATCGATCGCCGGCGTCGAACGCCGGGACGCGGCGCAGCTGGGAGCGCTCCAGGCTGTCGATCAAGGTGCTCATGAGAAGTGCAACCGCCGGCGCCGGCGGGTATGGCCGGTGAAGGGGCCGCGCACTTCGCTGCGCGGCCCGCCGCGCGGGCGGCCTATGGTAGCGGACCGCCTGCGGGGCTTGTGGGCGTGACCTCGGCATCCGGGTCCGCGGCATTGCCGGCTCCCGTCGCCGGGGAGTCTCTCGGCGCGCCGCGCTCGACCCTGGCTCGGCTCTGCCCCAGGCGCCACTCACGAATCCGGGCGTGGTGGCCCGAGAGCAGGACCTCGGGTACCCGCCAGCCGCGATACTCGGCGGGCCTGGTGTAGTGCGGATACTCGGGTGCGCCCTCGAGTGCCTCGCTGAAGGATTCCTCCAGTGCAGATTCCTCGCGGCCGAGGGCACCCGGCAGCTTGCGCAGCACCGCGTCGCACACCACCATGGCCGCGAGTTCGCCGCCGGCGAGGACGTAACGGCCGATCGACAGCTCGTCGGTGGCAAAGTGCTCGAGCACGCGCTGGTCGAAGCCCTCGTACCGCCCGGACAGCAGCGTCAAGGCCGGCTCTTGCGATAATTCGTTAACCAGTGAGTCGTCGAGCACGCGTCCGCTCGGGGTCAGGGCGATGACCCGGCGCTCGCCGCGCAGCTGCACCGGATCCCGGCCGTAGAGCGCGCGCAGCGCCGCTTCGACGACGTCGACTCGCAGGACCATGCCCGCGCCCCCTCCGAACGGCGTGTCGTCGACCTGTCCGGCGCTCAGCGGGGTGTGGTCTCGGTAGTTGACGTAGGCGAGCCGGTGGCCGCCGGCCAGGGCGTTGGAGACGTGTCGCTGGCGCTCGAACCACGCAAACGCGTCGGGGAACAGCGTGAACACGTCGATCTGCATCAGACCGCGCCCAGGAACTTCAAGTCGATTTCGATCTCCTTGCGCTCGACGTCGACGCTGCGCACGGCGTCGGTGACCAGGGGGACCAGCAGCTCCCCCGCTCCGCCTTCCCGCGCGACCTCGAGGACCTCGCACGACGGAAGCTGGACGAGTCGCCGGACGACGCCCACGGTTTGGCCCTGATCGTGGACGGTGCATCCTTCGAGATCGTCGGCCCACCATTCGTCTGGACCCAGCTCCGGCGCTTCGTGCCGCGCGACGAGTATCTCGACGCCGACCATGGCCTCGGCGCAGGAGCGCTCCTCACAGCCCTCCAGTCGCAGGATCGGTCGGGCGTCCGTCCCGGCGCGACGGGTGATCCGTAGCTCCCGATCGCCGACCGTGACGTGCGAGCCGAGCGTCAGCAGTCCGGGGTTGGGCTGCGAGACGTGAAAGCTGCCGTCGAGTCCGTGCGGGCGCCCCACGCGGCCGGCCCGCAGCCACGTGGTCATTAGGAGTCGACGATGTCCACGAACACGCGGCGGTTGCGCTTCACGGCGGCCGTCTTGACGACGGTGCGCAGCGCCGCCGCGGTACGACCGCCTCGGCCGATCACGTTGCCGTAGTCGTCCTCGGCGACCGCGAGCTCCAGCACGGTGGCGCCCTCCTCGTCCTGCACCTCGTTGACGCGAACCGCGTCGGGATGTTCGACGAGCCCGCGCGCGAGGTACTCGAGCAGCTCCTTCATCGTCTGTATGGCTACTGGATGCCCTGGGTGCGCAACAGCTTGCGGACCGTGCCGGTCGGCTGGGCGCCGCGGGCGAGCCAGTCGCGGATGCGATCCTCGTCGAGGACGATCGTCGACGGGTTCGTCTGGGCGTTGTAATGACCGACGGTCTCGATCACGCGTCCGTCGCGCTTGGCGCGCTGATCGGCTACCACCACCCGCCAGATGGGGTTCTTGCGGCTGCCGATCCGGGTCAGTCTGAGTCTCACTGCCATGGGCGTGGACGAGGTTAGCGTGCCTGGCGCATCAGCGCGCCCAAATCGGGCATGCGCCCTTGGGAGACCTGGCGCATGACCTTGCGCATCTGCTCGAACTGCTTGATGAGCTGCTTGACCGCCTGCACGTTGGTTCCCGATCCACGGGCGATCCGCAGGCGCCGGGAGCCCTTGATCAGCTCGGGATGACGCCTCTCCTCGGGCGTCATCGAGAGAATGATGGCCTGGATCCGGTCGAACTCGCGCTCGTCCACCTTGACATCGCGCAGCTCCTTGCCGAGGCCGGGGATCATCCCGAGTAGCGACTGAAGCGGCCCGAGGCGCCGGACCTGCCGGAGCTGGTCGAGGAAGTCGTCGAGTCCGAACTCCTGCTTGCGAAGCTTGCGCTCGAGCTCTGCCGTCTGCTGCTCGTCGTAGGCACCTTGCGCCTTTTCGATCAGCGTCATCACATCGCCCATGCCGAGGATCCGCTGGGCCATGCGGTCCGGATGGAAGCGCTCGAACTGGTCGAGCTTCTCGCCGGTCGACGCGAACAGGATCGGGACCCCGGTGACCGCCTTCACCGACAGCGCGGCGCCACCACGGGCATCCCCATCGAGCTTGGTCATCACCACGCCGTCGAACTGCACGACCTCGGAGAACTGCTCGGCCACGTTGACCGCGTCCTGGCCGGTCATCGCGTCGACGACGAGCAGCACGTCGTGCGGCCTGACGGCCTTCTTGATGTTGGCGAGCTCGGCCATCAGCTCCTGGTCGATGTGCAGGCGTCCACTGGTGTCGATGATCAGCACGTCCTTGCCTTCGGATTGCGCGCGGTCGCGTGCCCAGGCGGCGATCCGCACCGGGTCCTTGTCCGTCCCCTGCTCGTAGACGGCCGCACCGACTTGGGTTCCGACCTTGATCAGCTGATCCACCGCCGCGGGGCGGTAGACGTCGCACGCCGCCACGGCGATCGAAGATCCGTGTTGCTCGTGGAGGTAGCGCGCGAGCTTGGCCGTCGCGGTCGTCTTGCCGGAGCCTTGAAGCCCGGCCATCAGCACGATGGTTGGTGGACGCGGCGAGAACGACAGGTCACGCGCGGCCCCTCCCATCAGCTCGGTCAGCTCGTCGGAGACGATCTTGACCACCTGCTGTCCGGGATTCAGCTGGCCGATCACGTCGGCTCCGAGCGCCCGCTCCTTGACCGCGTTCGTGAAGCTCTTGACGACTTTGAAGTTGACATCGGCTTCGAGCAGGGCGAGCCGGATCTCGCGCATGGCGGCCGAGACGTCGTCCTCGGTCAGGGTGCCGCGACCGCGGACCTCGGCGAGCGTCGTCTGGAGCTTTTCCGCGAGCGAATCGAACATTGCTTGTACCTACCCTCAGGCTACTGCGGCCGAGCACCGTGGGTGGTCGTGACGAGCGCGGTGGCGCCCTTTATCTCAACCACCTCCACTCGAGTCCCACGCTCGATCACACCATCGTCGTCCAACGCACGCGCGGTCCACACCTCACCGCCGATCTTGACGCATCCCATGCCCTCGCTGTTCGCGATGTCTTCGAGGACGATCGCGCGGGAGCCGATCAGCGCGGCCTTGCTGCGCCGCATCGCGGCCCGGGTTTGCCTGCGCGAGCGCGCGATCGGACGCACGGCGAGCAGAACCAGCAGCGAGATGACGACGAACGCGAGCCATGCCGCGAGCTTCCCAGCGCCGGACGCATCCAGGATCGCGGCCAGCGCCGCTCCGAGCGCGAGCGGGCCGAGCAGGAACCGCCGGGTGAGCACCTCGCCGACGCCGAGCACGCAGGCGACGATGACCCACACGATCCAACCCGACATCCCGCTCGCGAGGTTAGCGCCGCGCTCGCGGCCGGAGGTGACTGCGCGCGGGGCGGCTTGTGGCACGCCCCGCGCGCGTAAGCGCTTCGGGCGAAGTGCCGGGCCTCGAGGAGCGAAGCAGCGGGCGGCCTCAGGTGACCAGCGCCCGGGCGAACTCGCCCGGGTCGAAGGGACGGAGGTCCTCGAGCCGCTCCCCGATCCCGATCAGCTTGACCGGGATCCCGAGCTCGCCCGTGATCGCAAGCGCGATCCCGCCCTTGGCCGTGCCGTCGAGCTTGGTCAGCACCAGCCCCGTCACGGATACCGCCTCGGAGAAGAGTCTGGCCTGTCGCAGGCCGTTCTGGCCGGTGGTCGCATCTACGGTCAGCAACGTCTCGTGCGGAGCCTCCGGGATCTGGTTGGCGATCACCCGGCGGACCTTGGCGAGCTCGGCCATCAGATCGTCCTGGGTGTGGAGGCGCCCCGCGGTATCGATGATCACCACGTCGGCGGCGTCGCGCCGGGCGGCCGCGATCGTGTCGTAGGCGACGGCGCCGGGGTCGGCTCCCGCGGGCCCCTTGACGAACTCGGCGCCGGCACGCTGCGCCCACAGCTCCAGCTGCTCGACGCCCGCGGCCCGGTAGGTGTCGGCCGCGCCGATCACGACGCTGCGGCCCAGCTCGTTACCGAGGTGCCAGGCGAGCTTTCCGACCGTCGTGGTCTTGCCGGTCCCATTCACGCCGGCGACGAGGATCACCGTCGGCTTGGCGCGTAGGTCGATGCGATCGGAGTCGATCTGGGCGATCTCAGCGAGCAGTTCGGTCAGACGCCCGGTGAGCGCCTCACCGCCGGAGACCTCGCCCGCGGTGGCCTCGCGTTCGAGTTGCTCGACTACCTTGGCGGTCGTGCGCGCGCCCACGTCGGCATAGATCAGCGCTTCCTCGAGGCGCTCCCACGTCTCATCGCTCAGGTCCCCTTCGAACAGGGTCGCCTGGATCTCGCTGGTCAGCGCCTGGCGGGTCTTGCGCAGGTTCTCCCGCAGCCGGCGGAACATGCCACCTCGCCGCGGCTCGCGCGCTGAGGACGCCTCTGCATCGACCCCGCCATCTCCGTTGGTCGCGGGCCCGCCATCGACGATGAACAAGTCCCGCCAGTTTCGAGCCATCGGGCGGGCGACGTTAGCAAGCGTCAGGCGGCTGCCTCTGCCGGCGGAAGCCGCCTCGAGATCACCTTCGAGATGCCGTCTCCCCCCATCGAGACGCCGTACAGGCAATCGGCGGCCTCCATCGTGCGCTTTTGATGCGTGACGACGATGAACTGGGCCTGCTTGGAGTACACCCGCAGCAGCTCGAGGAAGCGGTCGATGTTGAGGTCGTCCAGAGCGGCCTCGACCTCGTCGAGGATGTAGAACGGGCAAGGACGCGCCAGGAACACCGCAAACAGGAAGGCCAGCGCGGTCATCGACTTCTCCCCACCCGACAGGAGCGAGAGGCGCTTCATCTCCTTGCCGGCGGGCGTGATCTCGATCTCGACCCCGAGCAGATCCTCCTCGGTGAGCGCCTCCTCGCCCTCTTGCGCGTCCGGTGCATCGGAATCGTCGCTCTCGGGCGGGGGCTGACCGCCCAGCACCCGCGCCGGGCCCTCTCGCTCGGCCACCAGCCGAAGCCGGCCGCGGCCGCCCGGGAAGAGCCGCGAGACAACCTGCTCGAAGTTGCGCGCGGCGGCCTCGAACAGCTGCTCGAACGTCGCGCGGATCTGCCGATCGGTGTCGGCGATCAGCTTCTCCAGCTCTCGCAGCGCGGTCTCGAGATCGGCGCGCTGGCGCTCGAGCTCTTCCACGTGCTCGACGGCTTCGGCGTACTCCTGCTGGGCGAGAGGGTTGACTGGTCCGAGCTGCTCCCGCCGGCGGGCGATGCGCTCGATCCGGCTCGTGAGAGCGTCGCGTTCGTCGGAGGGGAGGGCCTCCGCCGCGGGCTCCGCGTCGAGCCGCAAGCGCTCGGCGAGCTGCCGGAGCTCTCGCTCCACGTCCTCGGCGGTGTCGCGTACTCGCTGCAGGCGCACCTCGGTCTCGGTCAGGGCCTCGCTCTCCCGGTGGAGCTGGGCGTGGAGCGTCGCCTCCTGTTGCGCGCACGCCTTGAGCTCCGCGGCGACGTGTTCGCCCTCCTCCCGGTCGGCCGCGAGCGCGTCCTTGAACTCGGCATACCGGTCGGATATGGCGTCGGCGGTCGCCTCGAGCGCCTCGACCACACCCGCGACCGCCGGCTGCAGCGCTTCGCCGTCGACGGTCGCGGCGCGGACGCGGTCGATCCGCGCCGCTCGCTCGGCGCGTTCGCGTTGGACGCGTTGCATCGCGGCTCGCTCGGCCGAGAGCTCCGCGGCCGTCTGCGCGCGGCGCCCGGCGTCCGGACCGTCGTCGGGAGCAGCGCGACGGCGCTCGATTTGCGCCGCGATCCGTCGCTGCTGCTCGGCGCCCTCATCGCGCTCTCGTATCGCCGCTCGATGGGCCGCGACGGCCCGCTCGCAGGCTGCATCCGCCTCGTTACACGCGTCGCCCGCTCGCCCGAGCTCGGCAGCGGCGGCGAGTTCCGCTTGCGCGGCAGCCTCACTGGCGCGGACGAGCTCCGCGCGCCGGTTGCGCTCGGCCAGGACGCGCTCCTCGCCCACGGCCGGCGATTGGCGGACCTCGCGCGCCCTGGCCGACCAAACCCGACCCGCGCGCGTGACCGCGACGCCCTCGAACGTTTCCGGGACGTGCTCGAGCGAGTCGACGAGCCAGGTGTCACGCAGGAGGACTCGGGCGAGCGCGACCGCTTCCCCGGACCCCCGCACGTGGTCCGCCAGACGCTCCGCTCCGGGCGCCGGTGGTCCCGCGCCCGCGCCGCCCCAGCCCGGTGAGTCCTCCGATCCGGAGACGAGTGCGCGCCCACCATCCCCGCCCGCGCGGTCGAGCAGCGCGTCCGCGGCCGCGCGGTCCGCGACGATTGCCGCCCGCAGGCGGCCATCGAGCGCGGCCGCGATCGCGAGCTCATAGCCCGATTCGACGTCGAGTTCATCGCCGAGCACCGGCGCTCCGCCGGGATGAGCCGCCTGGCCCCGTAGGAACTGGTTGACCGCCGCTAGCTCGCCCCCGACCCGCGCGGCATCGCGGCGGGCCGCCTCGACCGCCCGCTCCGTATCGCGCAACGCGGCCCGCGCCCGGTCCGATGAAGCCTCGGCCTCCCTACGGGCTGATGCGGCCTGCTCCGCGGCCGCTGAGCGCTCCCCGACCAGCCGGTCCGCGACCCTTAGCTGCTCTTCGAGGTTGGCCAGCTGCCGTGCCAGCTCGGCCTCTCGGTCTCGATCGAGCGCAGCGAGCGTCGCCTCCAGCTTCGCGATCCGCTCCGGCGCGGCGGGGTCGGTTTGGTCGTCGGCTACCTCCCGCTCCAGTGCGGCGAGGAGCTCGCGGTCGTGGTGCAGCCGGCCGTCGAGCCTGGCCGCCATAGACCGCACCGCCTCGGCGCGGTAGGAGACGCGATCGCCGGCGGACTGGGCCACGAAGCAGCGACGGGACAGCTCCTCCCGATGCGCGCTTCGGCCCGCGAGCGCTTCCTCGGCCGCCTGCCGGCGCTCGCCCACGGCGTGTAGCTCGGTCTCGACCCGTTCGCGTCGGGCCCTCGCCAGGGCGGCGTCGTCCTGCGCGCCGGCGAGCTCGAGAAGTTGCACCCGCAGATCGTCTCGGGCGAGCTCCCAGCGTGCCTCCAGCGCCTGGCGCTCCAGGCGGGCGTGGAGCTCGGCCGCCTCGGCCTGCCGCTTGAGCGGCCGCAGCCGAGAGCGCGCCTCGCGCTCTACATCCAGCGCGCGATCGAGGTTGTCCTGGGTCCGTTCGAGCTTGAGCTGCGCCCGGCGACGGCGCTTGCGGTGCTTACCCAGGCCAGCCGCCTCCTCGATGAGCAGCCGGCGGTCGCGGGGCTTGGACGTCACCAGGGACTCGACTCTGCCCTGCGAGATCACGGAGTGCATCTCCTTGCCCAGCCCGGTGTCGGAGAGCAGCTCGATCACGTCCACGAGCCGGCAGCGGGCGCCGGCCAGTCGGTACTCGCCCTCCCCGGTCCGGTCCAGCCGGCGCACGATCGCGACCTCGGGAGCACCCAGGCCGAGCACTCCGTCGCTGTCGTCCAGCACGAGCTCCACCTCGGCGGCCTTGCCGGCCTGACGCCCCGGGGCGCCGCCGAAGATGACGTCCTGCATCGACTGGCCGCGCACGGCCACCGGGGACTGCTCACCGAGCGCCCACAGGACCGCGTCGGTTATGTTCGACTTGCCCGAGCCGTTTGGCCCCACCACGACGCTGACGCCGGATCCGAACTCGAGCCGGGTGCGGTCCGGGAACGACTTGAAGCCCCGCAGCGTGATCGACTTCAAGTACACGTGGTCGCACTCCTCACTCGAGCGACTCCAGGGCCGCTTGCGCGGCCTCCTGCTCGGCGTCCTTCTTGCTGCGGCCGCTGCCGCGGCCGACCTCGACGCCCTCGATCATGGCGGCGATCGAGAACGTGCGATCGTGCGGTGGTCCCTGCTCCTCCACGACGTCGTAGCTGACCAGCTCGCCGCGGCGCGCGAGCAGCTCCTGGAGCGCCGACTTGTAGTCGACCTGGTGCTCCAGCGCGTAATCGATCTCCGGTGAGAACGCGTCGACGACCGCCGCCGCCGTGGCGTCGTACCCGAACGCGAGGTAGCACGCTCCGATCACGGCCTCGATCACCGACGCGAGGACCCGTTCGGTCCCGATCAGCGCACGGACGCTCGCGGCCGATTCGGGAGGGGCCGCGGCCGCGAGGCGCTCCGGTACGTCAAGCCGCTCCGCCACCGCCTTGCACGAACGCCCCGACACCACTTGGGCACGTATCTTGGTCAGCCTGCCCGGGCCGAACCGGTCCGCCTCGAGGCGGGGGTACAGATGTGTGGTGACCGCGAGCCCGAGCACGCTGTCGCCGAGGAATGCCAGGCGCTCGTACGAGTCCGACCGCCGGGCGGTCCAGGAAGAGTGGGTGAACACCGGCGCGGCGAGCTGTTCCGGAAGCTCGTCGAGAAGCGCGCGCAGCGCTGCGCCAGGCCGGTCCGCCGTGGCCTGGTCGGCCTCGCGCGGGCCCTCGGGCGGGGCTGTCCGGCGTTCGCCCTCCGGGCTCACTCAGGGTCTGAACCTCGGCTCGCGGTCGCCGACGGGTGTGTGGTCACGCCACTCGCGAGCACGAACTCAACCGCTTGGCCGACGGTCTGGATCCTGGCAGCCTCCTCGTCGGGGACCTTGACGCCGTAGGAGTCCTCCAGTTCCTGTACGAGCGTGTAGAGATCCAGCGAATCCGCCTCCAGGTCCTCCTTGAAGCGAGTCGATTCGGTGATCACGGAAGGATCGACCTCGAGCTCGTCGGCCAGGTGCGCCCGGATGAGCGAGAAGATCTGCTCGCGGTTCATCGGTTCGACACCGTAGCTGGAGGCTCGGACGAGGTATCCGGCAAGCCCTCGTCATCGATCGCGAGCTCCCGAGGCGGCCTGAGGGCGCCGGCCTCCTCGAGCGCCACTCTGGTGCGCCCGATCACGTCGTTCTGCACCGCGCGGGCGGCGACCTCGATCGCTCGGGCGAAGCCGCGACGGGTGAAGCGCCCGTGCGCGACGACCCCGACCCGTCGCAGGCCGAGCATGTACGCCCCGCCGGGGCCCTCCGGATCGATCTCGTCGTGCACGTGCTGAACGGCCGGCGCCAGCAGGAAGCCGCCGAGCCTCGACCGCCACGAGCTCGTCGAGGCATCGTGGATGAGACGCATCGTCCGGCCCGAAACGCCCTCGATCAGCTTTAGCGCCACGTTCCCGATGAAACCGTCCATTACGACCACGTCGGCGATCCGCTCGGTGACCTGGGTGCCCTCGATGTTGCCGATGAAGTTGAGCCCCCTGCCACCGGTGCCCGCCAGTTGCTCGTGCACGCTGAGCAGGTCAGGCGTGCCTTTGGTGGGCTCCTCGCCATTCGACAGGAGGGCTACCCTCGGCGACGGCAGACCGATCACCGCCTGCGCGAACGCCGCGCCCATGTGCGCGAACTGGACCAGGTGCTCGGGTCGGCAGGTTACGTTCGCGCCTACATCGAGCAGGAGGACCGGAGGCTCTTCGGGGATAGGAAGCGGAAGAGCCAGCGCGGGACGGTAGATCCCGCGGTCCCGGCGCACATTGAACAGGGCCGCCGCCAGGGCGGGTCCGGTGGAGCCGGCGGAGACGAGCGCCTGCGCGCGGCCCTCGGCGACGGCGCGCGCGGTCTGGACGATCGACGCCTCCGGAGTCGACCGCACCGCCAGCGCCGGATCGGCCGACTTCGCGATCGACACGGGAGCATCGACTACCTCCACCCCGGCCGAGACCGATCCAATCTCCTGCGCCGGGCCGAACAGGAGGACGCCGACCCCATTGGCAGCGGCCAGCGAAGCGCCGGCAGCAACCTCGCGAGGGCCGAGATCCGCCCCGCCCGCATCCACGGCGACCGTGATCACTGACGTGGCCGTCAGGCGGTGTGCTCGCCCTCGTCAGCCGCAATCACCTCGCGCCCCTTGTAGTTGCCGCACACCGGACAGACGCGGTGGGGCAACCGGGGGCTGTGGCACTGCGGGCACTCGTTGTACGTCGGAGCGTTGATCTTGTGCTGCGCGCGCCGCTGAGTGGTTCGGGCGTGTGATTGCTTCTGCTTGGGGACGGCCATGGATGCGCAGGCTACCAGGACGGGTCGTGGCCCTCGGGGCAAAGGGCTAGGACTCGAAGCGGATCTCGGACAGCTTGGCCCAGCGGGGGTCGGGCTCCCGCTCGTGCACGTGCTCGGGCCCGGCGGTGTTCAAGTTCGCCCCGCACACCGGGCAGAGTCCCGCGCACTCGGCGTCACACAGCACCTTGGCCGGCAGCGCCAGGGCGAGCGCGTCTCGCGCCCATTGGTGGAGATCGAGGATGCCTCGATGCACGTACGGCGAGGTGAGCTCCTCCGTCTCCCCCGGTTGCGAGACCTCCCGAGCATCGACGCCGAACGTCGGGCTGGCGGACTCCAGGCAGCGCATGCACGGGCCGCTGAGGGTGGCTCCAAACCGCAGGCGGAGCGCGTAGCCGTCGCCGGTGGTCTTCGAGATGTCCAACCGAACCGGCACGACGGCCGGCTCGACCGGATAGAGCTCGCCGCCGAACGAGAACGGGTCAACCGCGACGGAGAGGTCGAGCGAGCGCCCCTCGCCGGCGCTGAGACGCAACCCTCCGAGGTCGAAAGTGTCGGTTCGCAGCGACATGGAACCGAGGTTAGCGGCGGGACCTGGCACCAGCGATCATTGCTCTGTGTCGAGCTGGTTTCGGACCTACGGCTTCGCGAGCGTCCTCGATTCGCTTGCGATCGGCGCCTATCCGCTCGACGCCGACGACGTGGGCACGCTCTCGTGGCTCGGCATCCAGCGAGTGCTCAACCTCGTCGAGGACGGGGAGTACCGGCCCGGCGAGCGGGATGTGGTGCTGCGCGCGCTCGCGGCCAGCGGGATCGATGAGCGGAGGCTGCAGCTCATCGACTACGGCGGCCTCCCGCCAGAGCAGCTCGAAACCGCGGTGCTCGAGGTCAGCCGCTGGATCGAGAACGGGGTCCAGACGTACGTGCACTGCCGTGCCGGTTGGCAGCGATCGGCGGCCGTCGCCGCGGGCGTCGTGGCATTGCGCGAGGGAATCGGGATCGACGAGGCGCTCGCGTACGTGCAGGCGCGCAAGCCGTCGGCGGATCCGCTGCCCCACCAGCGCGAGGACCTCCGGCGCTGGTGGCGGGCGCGGGTGGCTACCCAGGGCGCGAGCCCTCGGCGGCGCGAAGCCTGAACGCCGTCAGCTGCTCGTGGGGATCATCGCCCGCCGCGGGCTCGGGCGCGTCGACCGTGCGAGCGCTGACCGTCACCTGTTCGAGCTGCGGGAGCTCCCGTCCACCCGCCGCGCCATGATCGGCGAACCGCCGCGCGGCCGGGAGCACGCGCGCCTCATAGGAGCCGACGGTTTCGTTGTAGGCGCGAACGGCGCTATTGAGCCTCGACCCGAGTGTCGCCAGGAACCCGGAGAGCTTGACGAGGCGCCCGTGGAGCTCGCGTCCGAGCTCCGAGATCGCCTGCGCGGACTCGGCCACCCGCTCCTGCTGCCAACCGTAGGCGACCGCGCGGAGCATCGCCAGGAGGGTGGTGGGCGTCGCGATCAGGACCCGGCGGGCCATGGCGTCCTCGATCAGCGATGGATCGGCTTCCAGGGCAGCGCCGTAGAGGTGCTCGCCAGGCAGGAACAGGACGACGAAGTCGGGCGCCGAGTCGAGGCCCGCCCAGTACGCCTTCTCGGACAGCATCTTGACGTGCTTTCGCAACAGGCGTGCGTGGTCGCGCAGATGTCGAGCCCGCTCCTCCTCCTCGCGCGCCTCATACGCGTCGAGCACGCCCTGTAGCGGCGCCTTGGCGTCCACCACGACGTGCTTGCCGCCAGGCATCCGGACGACGAGATCGGGACGGAGGACCGAGTCGTCGCTTGACAGCGGCGACTGCTCGGTGAAGTCGCAGTGCCTGACCATCCCGGCGAGCTCGACCACGTTGCGCAGCTGCATCTGCCCCCACTGCCCCCGGGCGTTGGGCTTGCGTAGCGCCGTGACCAGAGCTCCAGTCTCGCTCCGCAGCCTCTCCCCCGTCTCGGTCAGGCTGCGCAGCTGCGCCTCGAGCCGACCGCGTGCTTCGCGGCGCTCCTGGTCGAGGCGCAGCAGCTGAGCGTCCACGCGCCCGAGCTGCTCCTTGAGCGGCGTGACGAGCTGCTCGACCGCATGCTGACGCTTGTCGAGATCGCCCTTGGCCTCCGCCTGCGCGGTCTGCAGTTGGGCGCGCGCGAGCTGAGTCAACTGCGCCATGCTCGACTGAAGCGCCTCGGCGCTCAGCGCCTTGAACGACGCCGACAGTCGCTCCTGGGCGTCGGTTACGGTCCGCACCCGCTCCTCCGACAGCGCCCGCTCATGTTCGAGGTCCGCGCGGGTCTTGACCAGCTCACGCTCGAGCTCGGCCGCGCGCGCAGCCTCAGCGGCGAGCGATCGCAGGCGCGCGCGAGCCGTGACGGCGACCAGCGCCGCGCCGGCGAACAGCCCGATGAGCAGCCATAAAGCGTTCATGCCCGGCCAGCATGGCGGCGCCGCCGGACGGAACCGCTCTCACCGCGCCTACGCCGGCGGGCACTCGGGCTTGGGACCGTGCAGCACCACGGTCGCCCCGTGCCGCTGGCTTGCCAGCACCGAGAAGGAGCTGCAACGGTCGATCACGACGGAAGAGAACGCGATCGTGAACGCGCCCCGGCTGTTCGTCACGACCTTCCGCGAGACGGTGCGGGCGGCGAGCAACCTGACGTGTACACGCGTGCGGGGGTGGAAGTGGACTCCGCGCACCGTGACCGGGTGTATGCGGATCAGCCGCAAGGACGGGGCGGGAGGCTTGCCGCGATGGGTGGTGGCCGACGCACCGGTCACTGCCAAGGCTCCCGCGAGTATGAGGCCGAGCGCCGCGACCCCTGCGACGATCCGTCGCCGTGCGAGCCTGTTCAACGCCAGTCGCACTCAAAACACCTCTCGATCAGGGTATCGGAGGGTGGTGCGGGGCCCGGACGCGCCGGGCCCCCACCCCTCCTCAATGGCCGCGACCGAAAGGCACCCCCAGGGTCGCGGTGAAGGTGTCTTCGTCGTTGGCCTGCTCGCCGTTCGTCTCCGTCGCCCCGCACAAGGCCGGCGGCGTTCCCGGCTTGGCCGTGCCAGGACACACGAACAGATCGGGCGAGCGCGTGTCGGACCAGATCGGATGAGCTTGGTTGTCGATCGCGGCGAGGCCGATGTAGTCGCCGTAGAACTGACCGCCCTTCGGCCCCTCGAACTGCGTGGGCGCCGGCATCGAGCTCGACGTCACGCGGACCTGACCGAAGTTGACGAGGTCCCGGCTCCCGGAGAGGCTGAAGTCCGATGAGCCCGCGGTCTCATCGTCGCCGTACTGGCGGTCGTAGTAGTCCACCGCCAGCTTGCCGCTGCGCGTGAACGCGCTCCACTGCCAGAACTGATCGGTCTTCGCCTGCCCAGGTGACTGGGGGACCACCTCCTCGTCGCGTGGATCGGTCGTGGTGCCCGTGAACGTCGCCCCGCCGTCCTTGGACACGCTCAACAGGATCTTGTTGTTGCACGCCCCCGCGGTCTTCACGCCGGTGTAGAGGGGGTCGCCGTCGGCGGCGAATCCGGCCGGCACGCAGCCGTTGCGCTCGTTGGAGTCCTTGTTGATGTAGGACGCGAACGCCACCGTCACGACCTTCGGGTTGTGCGGATCGACCTGCCCCGACGGGTAGTTCGCGGCCCGGAAGACCGACTTGGTGGAAGAGCCTTTCTCGGGCACGCACGAGCGGCTCGGGTCGGCCCCGACACCCTGGTAGGTGTCGCAATCCGGCAGGTCGTAGTAGGTGCTGACCCTGACCGGGGCCGAGAAGCTCTGACCGCCGTCGGTCGACCTGGCCAGCAGCACCTGGTAGTTGTTGTTGGTGCCGCTCGTGGGCTGATTGTTGTAGTTGTCCCAGACCACGTACAGGTTGCCGTCGGGACCGACGAATGGATCGGAGAACTGATTGTTGTTGCACCGTCCGCTAGGCGTCGCGGCACCGAACGTGTTCGTGCACAGCGGGCTGTCCTTGCTGACCAGAACACGGGGACTGAACGTCTCGCCGTAGTCGTTGGAATGGACCTCGTAGATGTAGGCGGTCCCGTTCGCCGCGAACTCGGTCCAGGTGACATAGATGCGATCGCGGAACGGACTTGAGACGTTGTCGTCAATCGTCATCAGGGCTTTGTCCTCGAGCGCCCCGCTGGTCCCAGTCGGGTCGAAGTTGAACGTCGCCGTGTAGCGGCCCGGGAAGTTGAACGACGCACCGTTGTTCTGGGTCGAGCGGAAGATCAGGAACGTGCTCGACTGATCAGGGTTGGCCGAGGCGACCGTCCCGCGGTTGAACGCCTGGCAGCTCAGGTAAGCGTTGCCGCGGGTGTCCCAGGCCACCGAGGTGTCGCCTCCGGCCTGCCAGTACTGGCGGGCGAACCCGGCCGTGCCACGGGTGAAGCCGTTCGGGGTCGTCGCGTCGGACCAGCTGCTGCCCCCGTTGAGCGAGTAGTACGCACCGCAGGTCCCGTCGCCACGGACGTAGTTGTTGTCGCTCGCGACCAGGTGGTTCGGGTTGAAAGGATCCTGGGCGATGAACGACTCGTTGTTGGCCTGGGCCCGGCCCTGGAGGTCCGGATCGGTGATGTTCAGGCAGTTCTGGTTGACCTTGATGTTGTTGTCGTGGCGCGATGAGCACTGACCCGACGCCGACGGGAAGTAGTTGCTGGGCGAGCCCGCGCCGCCCGGCGATCCGAACGACTTCGGCGGCGTGAACGGCGCTCCGTCCGGACCACCGCCCTGATTGTTGGTCGGCGCGCGCGTCGTGGAAGATGGACTCAGTGCGCTGGCGAGCGCCGAGGAGATGATCCGCCTCTGGAACTTGGTCAGACGCCCGTAGCTCAAAGGGCTGCTAGCGCTCGCGTGCGACTGCGAGAGCAGCAGCAAACACACAACTCCCACGGCGCCGGCGAGCGCCAGCGGAATGGCGATACGACGTTTTGATGACACAGGACCCTCCCTCCTTTCGATTCGCTTCAGAGCGTCCGGTGGCGGAGCCTTAGTACCCGCCGATCCACATCCCAATGCAAGCCTTTTCGGTGAGCGTTGCGACAATCCCGGACATGCCCGAGCAGGTCCGACGGCGGGTAGTCGTCCACGGGAGCGTCCAGGGCGTCTTCTTCCGCGACTCCACTCGGGAGCGGGCCCGCGCCCACGGCGTCTCAGGCTGGGTCCGCAATCGAGGCGACGGCGCCGTTGAGGCGGTGCTCGAGGGTCCTCCCGACGCGGTCGATCGGGTGGCTCGGTTCCTCGAAACCGGACCGCCCCACGCGCGCGTGGAGCGCGTCGAGGTTCACGATGAGGAGCCCGAGGGGTTGAAGGGCTTCTCGATCAGGTAATCCGGGTCACCTGCCGCCGCCGGCGAGCGCCCGCTCAAACGCCTCCCGGGCCGCCTGGCCGCGCACGGCGAACACGATCCGCTCCACTCCGCTGCCCCGATCCAGGTGCGCCCGAACCTCCTCGACCTCGATCGCGGCCGCCTCCTCGAGCGGAAACCCACCGACGCCGGTCCCAAAGGCCACCAGCGCCAGCGACCTCGCTCCGAGCTCGTCGGCCTTGCGCAGGGTGCTCGCGGTCGCGTCCCGAATGATCTGCGCCGAGGTCGGTCCGCCCAGCTCCATCGTCGCGGCGTGGATCACCCAGCGGCACGGCATCTCTCCACCGCTCGTCTCGACCGCCTCCCCCAGCCCGATCGGCGCCCGCGCGTGGCTCTCCTCCTGCACCACCGGGCCGCCGGCACGGGAGATCGCCCCAGCGACGCCGCCGCCGTGCATCAGCCGGGTGTTCGCGGCGTTGGCGATCGCATCGACCTCAAGCTTGGTGATGTCAGTGTCGAGAACCTCGATCGAGCTCACGGCCCGGAGGAGCTTACGCCAGGCGCGGGGACCTGGCGATACGCATGCCTTGCTTCTAGCGCGGCATGCGTATCGTCAGTCCCGCGCCATTTCCGCCGGCTCTTCCTTGCCGGCGAGCCGGTCGCGCCCTCTCTGAACGGCGGCAATGAACTTGCTCAAGTTGACCTCGAGGGTGTTGAGGATCTCATCGGCGTAATCCTCGGCCCCCAGCCGGATCTCGCGCTCGCGGGCACGCGCGTCCTCGATGATGTCGTCCGCCGCGCGCTCGGCCTGCTTGGTGATCTCCTCCTCGGAGACCATCCGCTCCTGGCGGTCGCGGGCTTCCTTGACGATCCGCTCGGCCTCGCGTTTGGCCTCGGCGAGCATCTCCTGGCGCTCCTTGACGATCCAGCGTGCCTGCTTGATCTCCTCAGGGATGGTCGCGCGCATCTGGTCGAGGATGTCGTAGATCTCCTCCTTGTCCACGCGGACCTGGTCGGTCAGAGGGACCGGCTTGGCGTTGTGAACGAGATCGTCCAGCTTGTCGATGAGTACTAGGACGTCCATCGCAAAACCTCTGTTTCGTTAGCGGCGAAGCCGTTCCTTCAGGGCCTTGGCCACCTCTCCGGGCACCAGCTCGTCGATGTCACCGCCGAACGTTGCAAGCTCCTTGACCCCGCTAGACCGAAGGAAACTGTACTTGGCGGACGCCATCAGGTAAACGGACTCGATGTCCGGGGCCTGCTTGCGGTTGAGCTGGTTCATCTCCAACTCGTACTCGAAGTCCGAGATAGCCCGCAGACCCTTCACGATCGCCATCGCGCTGCGCTCGCGGGCGAACTCGACGAGCAGGGTGCTGAACGGCTCCACGGTGATGTTCTCGAGGTTGCTCGTCGCCTTCTCGACGAAGCGCACCCGTTCCTCGGCGGTGAACAGCGTCTGCCCCTTGCGCCAGGGATGGTTGACGACACCTACGATCACGAGGTCGAACATCGCCGATGCACGCCCGATCACGTCGAGATGGCCATAGGTGATGGGATCGAACGTGCCGGGGCAGATTGCGGTGCGGTTGTCAGGGGGGGACATGGTAGATGCGGATCAGAGTGTCGCCATAGCGGCGTTCGTGCACCAGCGACAGGGCGAGCACGAGAGGCGCTCGCCGATCGCTCTCCGCAACTATCCGCGCGTCGGTCGCGAGTACCGGGATCAACGCTGCTGAGAGCTCTCGGCCCACGTCGCCGGCGCTCTGGTATGGGGGATCGAGGAAAACGAGATCGTATTGACGCGCGTTCGCCCGTGCTCGCTCGAGGAAGGCCGCCGCCGGCTGACGGAGCACCTCCGCCGTGACCCCGACCGCCGACAGGTTGCGTTTGATCGCGGCGATCGCGGCTGGCGAGGTATCGACCAGGGTGGCCGCGGCCGCGCCGCGCGATAGCGCCTCGATCGCCAGCGCGCCCGATCCCGCGAACAAGTCGAGCACTCGCGCACCCTGCACCGAGTCCAGAATCGAAAACGTCGCCTCACGAACGCGATCGGCCGTTGGCCGGGTCGCGCGGCCGCGGGGCGTGACCAGCCGGCGGCCACCGAATTCGCCTGCCACGACCCTCACGTCCAACCTGCCACGACCCTCACGCCCGGCCTGCCACGACCCTCACGCCGGTCAGCCACGACCCTCACGCCCGGATCGGCGCCTCGGCCTCGGAGCCGTAAGCGTCGCGCAGCGCCACCGCCAGCAGCGCGTTCTCGGGCGAGCACAGCGCCAGGTCGTCATCCGAGATGTGCCTCGCATGCACCCCGGCGCGCTCCAGCCATTCGGCGTCGCGCGGCAGCTCGGCCACGCGGAACTGCGCCAGCCCGTGCTGGCGCGTCCCGACCAGCTCCCCCTCACCGCGCAGCTCCAGATCGATCTCGGCCAACTCGAAGCCATCCGTGTGAGCCGCCAGCGCGCGCAAGCGCGGGGAGTCCTTGGGCCCGAACAGGAGGCACAGCGAGGGATGCTCGCCGCGCCCGATGCGCCCTCGGAGCTGGTGCAGTTGGGAGATCCCGTAGCGGTCGGCGTCCTCGACCAGCATCACGGTCGCGTTGGGCACGTCGATCCCGACCTCGATCACGGAGGTCGCCACCAGCACGTCGGCATCGCCCGAGGCGAATGCCGCCATCGCGGCCTGCTTGGCCGCCGGCCGCAACTGGCCGTGGAGCAGCACCACCGTGAAATCTCTTAGCTCGCCGGCCCGGAGCCGCTCAAACTCCGCGGTCGCGGCCCGGGCCTGAAGCAGCTCGGACTCCTCGACGAGCGGGCACACCACGAACGCCTGCCGGCCCGCGCGCAGCTCCTCGCGGATCCGATCGTAGGCGCGGGCGCGCTCGCGCTCGGTCGACGCCACGAACGTCCGGATCACCCCCCGCCCGCGCGGCAGCTCCTGCAGCAGCGTGAAGTCAAGATCCCCGTAGCCGAGCAGCGCCAGCGTCCGCGGGATGGGGGTGGCGGTCATGTGCAGAACGTGAGGGTTCTCCCCAAGCGGTCCCTTCGCGTCCAGCGCAGCCCGCTGACGCACCCCGAACCTGTGCTGCTCGTCGACCACGGCGACCGCGAGCCTCGAGAACTCCACCTCGTCCTCGATCAGCGCGTGCGTACCGACGACGAGTGACAGTTCTCCACTCCCAAGCTTGCCGAGCAGGTCCGCCCTGCGCCGCCCCGGCGTCGATCCCGTCAGCAGTGCGGCGGCGAGGGCCTCACCGGGCATCAGCTTTTGGACCGTGGCGAAGTGCTGTTCGGCCAGCGTTTCCGTCGGCGCCATCAATGCCCCCTGGTATCCCTGCTCGACGGCCCGGAGCATCGCGTACAGGGCCACCACCGTCTTGCCCGACCCCACCTCCCCCATCAGCAGCCGCTGCATCGGGCGCGGCCGCGCGAGATCGACATCGACGGCCTCGAGGGCCCGCCTCTGGTCGCCGGTCAACTCGAACGGAAGCATCTCAGACAGCCACCGCGCGGTCAGCTCCGGCTCACCATCGAGGACCGGGGCGCTCGCCTGGCCACGCGTCGCGCGCCGGCGAAGCAGCGCCAGCTGGGCCAGCAGCAGCTCGTCGAACGCCAGCCGGCCCCGCCCCAGCTCCAGATCCTCCTCGCCCGCGGGAAAGTGCACGGCGGTCAGCGCCGCCGCGCGGTCGGGAAGCCGCTCGCGAGACCTCACCGCGACCGGCAGCGGCTCGACGACATCGTCCAGCGCGCCAGCGTGCTCGCGCACGAGCGCGAGGATCTGCGTCGACGAGAGCCCCTCGCTCGCCGGGTAATGCGCCACCGATCCGGCTCCAGCCACCGCCTCGGCGGTACGTGCATGGCCCTGCACCCGGAATCGGTTGCGGGCCTCGAACTTCCCGTGCAGCACGAGCCGCGTGCCCGGGGGATAGCGCTGCACGAGCCACGGTTGATTGAAGAACGTGGCCTTCATCGGGCTGGTCGCATCCGCCACCATCGCCTCTACCAGCGGACGCATCCCCCGCCGCCGTACCGGGCGCGAGGTGATGCTTCGCACCTCGACGACCACGGTCGCACTTTCGCCCGGTTGAAGCTCCGCCACGGTTCGGGCCTCTCTGCGGTCCCGCGGCAGATGCTCGAGGAGGTCGCCCACGGTGCCGAGGCCGAGAGACTGCGCCGCCTGCGCGGCCTTGTGCCCCTGGACCTTCAAGGGCGAAGCCAACACCGAGGGGCGGGGGTAGCGCAGGGGCGCTTCCTCCAGCTCGTCGGGCTCCAACGGCCGGGACGCTCCGAACGCAAACACATTCACACCACCGCTGATGATGACGGGCCCCGCGGTCGGTGCCCGCAGCCCGAAGCACGCCCCGGGCGCTACTCAGCCGCCAGCAGCCACCAGTAGCTTTGCTGGCCGCCGTCCGAGAGCTCGAACTCGACCTCCCCCGCCGCGAGCGCCTGCACGGTCTCGTCGTCGAGCGGGGCCTCCGCGCCCCTCAGGCACGTGATCAGTTCAGCGTTCTCGGCCAGCTGCTCGAGTACGCCGCGCAGCGCCTCGCGGGGCCGCCCCCAGGCGATGATCTCCTCCTCGAGGAATCCGACGGCGTCGCCCTCCCGAAAGCGTCCCTGGGCGTCGTCGCGCGCGGCCGGCGCGACGGCGCCGGTGCGCACCCGCTCGAGCGTCCGGAGCATCGCCTCGGCGTTCTCGGCGGCGGTGCGGCGCGGCTGAAGGCTGACCGCGGCCGCGAGCCCCGCCTGCGGGGACCGCGACGGAACCACTCGCACGGTCTTGTCGGAGAGCTCCGCCGCCCGGTCGGCCGCCATCAACACGTTAGGACTGTTGGGCAGCACGACCACCTGCTCGGCGGGGACGGCGTGGATCGCCGCCAGCAGGTCGTAGGGCGAGGGATCCCGCGTGGCGCCACCATCGAGCGCGCACACGCCCAGGCTCTCGAACAGGGCGCGCATCCCGTCCCCCGTCACGACGGCTAGCACCCCGCACGTGGCCATCGGCGGAGGTGCGCTCATCCGCTCGTCGCGCTCGTGCACCTGGGCGCGCATGTCGGCGACGTCGAGGTGCGATACGACCCCCGCCCGCGAGAACAGCGCGGTCGCCGCTTTCGGATCATCGGTGTGGACGTGGACCTTCAGCGTGGCCTGATCGCCGACCACGAGCACGGAGTCGCCGATCTGTTCGAGCGCGGGGACGAATCGCCGCTGCTCGAGGCCCGTGCCGCTGACCGCGAAGTTCGTGCAGTACCGGTACGTCGTGGAGGAATGCTGCGGGCGGGTCACGCGAGGCGGCTCTTGATGGTCGAGCTGCGGGGGCTCCGAACCGCGCAGCGCGCCGACGATTCCGGCCAGCAGGACGGTCACCGCATATCCACCGGCGTCGACCACGCCCGCCTCCCGCAGCACCGGGAGCAGGTCCGGTCCGCGCTTGACGGACTCCTCGCCGGCCGCCAGCGCGCGCTCGATCACCTCGGCGATGACCTCGTTCTGCTGTTTGTCTGTCGCGCCGGCACCGAGCCGGGCATCGCTCGAGTGCGCGAGATCCGAGGCGACGCGCACCGACATCTCCCGCACCACGGTCAGGATCGTCCCCTCGGCGGGGTCGCGCACCGATCCGTACGCCTGATCCGCCGCACGCGCCAGCGCGGCGCTGATGAGCACCGGATCGACGAGCTCGCCCGGACGGCTCGCCAGCTCCTCGGCCGCCCCGCGAATCAGCTGCGAGAGGATCACGCCCGAGTTCCCGCGGGCGCCCAGCAGAGCCGCCCTGGCGACCGAGGCAACGATCTCGTCGCGCCCGATGTCGTCGATCGTCCGCTCCTGAGAGGCGGTCGACACCCGGTCGAGCTCCTGAAGCACCGCCCGCAGCGTGAGCACCATGTTGTCGCCGGTGTCCCCGTCGGCCACCGGGAACACGTTCAGGTCGTTGACCTCCTCCCGGCGGGCCTCCAGGGCGGCCAGACCAGCCTCGACGACCGCGCGAAAGCGAACGATGCTGGGGTCGGACATGGCCAGGCTAGAACTCCGGCCAAGGCGCGCTTGCGCGCTTCGTCGGCGGCACCTACGCAGCCTTGGTGACTTTGCCGGCCTTCAGGCAGCGCGTGCAGACGTAGACCCGGCGGGGCGTGCCACCGTCATCGATTCGAACGCGCTGGAGGTTGGGGTTGAAGCGTCGCTTCGTGGCGACCATCGAGTGGCTGCGGCTGTTGCCGAACGCCGGTCCCTTCCGACAAACGTGGCAGACCTTGGGCATGGCGGGCGAGTATAGCCTGAGGGGGGCCGCTTAAAATGCCGGTTCACGGGTAAGCATGGCCCCGATGCGTAACACCGCTGATGTGGGCGCTGGGCGGTTTGCGGACCTTGCCTTTCCCCATCGCTATGCGCCTGTTCGATTCCTCGCCAGCGGGGGCATGGGGTCCGTGTGGTGCGCCGAGGACCGGGTGCTCGGTCGCCTCGTGGCGATCAAGGTGCTGTCCCCATCGTTTGCCCGCGACCCGGCGGCGGTCAGGCGCTTCAAGCGCGAGTCTCGGGCCGCCGGTCGTCTGTCCGGCCATCCGAACGTCGTCACCACGTACGACATCGGAGAGACCGCTCCGTCCGACGGCACCCCCGGACGCGCCTTCATCGTCATGGAGTACATGGCCGGAGGGACCGTGGCGGACGCGTTTCGAGCCGAGGCCGTCACCCCACAGGAGACGGTCCGATGGCTCGCCCAGGCCGCCGCGGCACTCGACTACGCCCACGGTCAGGGGGTGCTCCACCGGGACATCAAGCTCGCCAACCTGCTGCTCGACCACGACCGAGTCGTGCACGTGGCGGACTTCGGAATCGCCCGGCTCGTCACCGAGGACACGCTCACCAGGGCCGACCAAGTGCTCGGCACGGCGGCGTACCTCGCTCCGGAACGCGCGCTCGGCCACCGCGCGACCGCAGCGAGCGACCGTTATTCACTGGCCGTGGCGGCGTTCGAGCTGCTGGCCGGCCGCCGTCCGTTCGTCGCGGAGCACTTCACCGCCGTGGCGCGCCAGCATGTCGACGATGAGCCTCCGCCTGCCAGTCGGCTGAATCCCGCGCTCCCGCCCCGCCTCGACGACGTGCTCTCGCGGGGCATGGCCAAGCGGCCCGAGGATCGCTGGCCGACCGCGCTCGCGTTTGCCAACGCGGTCGAGGCCGCGCTGGGCGAGACGGCCACGGAGAGACGACGGGTGGCCCCGGCCCGGTCACCGCGCTGGCACGACACCCGGCAGGTAAAGCCCCGCGGCCGCATCGCGGCTGTCGGGGCGCTGGCAGCCGGGGCATTGGCCGTGGGACTGGCACTGGGCGGGAACCATCAGCCCGCGCCCAAGCCGGCCAACGGACCACGACTGATTGCGCGGGCGCCGGCCCGCAAGCCGGCGCCCGCGACAGTGCACGCCCCATTGCAACCACGCCCACGTCCAAAACCGAAGCCGAAGCCGAAGCCGACCTCACAGCCGAGCCAGTCGGCCAATCCGGTCCAGGCGGGGCCCGCGGCCGCGACCACGACGGCGCCTACGGCGGACACGCTCGAGGCGCGCGGTCACGCGCTGATGCTGGCGGGCAACTACGCAGTGGCGATCCCGATGTTCCGCCAGGCGCTGCGGGCCGCGTCGCCGGGCAGCGACATCTACGCCTACGCGCTCTACGACCTGGGCCGGTCGCTACGCCTGGAGGGAAACGTCCGCGCGGCGGTGCCCGTGCTCGCGCAGCGACTCAAGATCCCGATAGCGACCGGGATCGTCCGTTCCGAGCTCCGGTCAGCGCTGGGAGCACTGGGACAACAACAACGGCAGAGCGGCGGCGCCGCGCCGGCCCCGCCACCGAAGCACGGCCGCCACGGCCATCACCCCGACAAACCGGACTAGGCCAGCGCCCGCTTGACCCGTAGCCCCGCCAGCGCCGCCTCGGCGGCGTGCCGCCCCGTGTCGCGCTTGGCGCCTCCGGTAACCCGGTCTAGCGCCTGGGCCATGTTGTCGACGGTCAGCACGCCCAACCCGCACGGCACGCCGGTTGCGAGCTGGACGTCCTGGATGCCGCGCGCGGCCTCTCGGCAGACGTACTCGTAATGGTCGGTCTCGCCGCGGATCACCGCCCCGAGGCACACCACGGCGGCGTAGCGGCCGGACTCGGCGGCGAACTTTGCCGCCACCGGCAACTCGAACGCCCCCGGCACATCGAACCGGTCCACGTCCTCGATTCCGGCTTCCGACAGCGCCGCGCGCGCGCCGGACTCGAGCTTATCCGCCAGCTCTTCGTAGAACCGCGCTACACAGAGCGCCACCCGGTCTCCGGGCGATCCCTCCATCACGCCTCGTCGGCAACCTGCCGCCCGCGCTTCTCGTCGGCAACCTGCCGCTCGCGCTTCTCGTCGGCAACCTGCCGCTCGTGCTCCTCGTCGGCAACCTGCCGGTCGTGCTCCTGCTCGTCGTGGAGCATCTCCTCGTCGAGGGCCAGGCCCTGGTGGTGCAGCGTGTGCCCGAGCTTCTCGCGCTTGGTGCGCAGGTAGGCCTCGTTGTGCGGGTTGGGAAGGTGGGCAATGGGGATCTGGTCGGTGACCGATAGCCCATAGCCGGACATGCCCGAGATCTTCTTGGGGTTGTTGGTCAGGATCCGGATCGTGCTAAGCCCGAGATCGGAGAGGATCTGGGCGCCGATGCCGTAGTCGCGCAGGTCCGCTGGCAGGCCCAGGCGGAGGTTGGCGTCGACGGTGTCCAGCCCGTCCTCCTGGAGCTTGTAGGCGCGCAGCTTGTTGAGCAGGCCGATGCCCCGGCCCTCCTGGGACAGGTAGAGCAGAACGCCCCGGCCCTCCCGCTCGATCATCCCCAGCGCCGACTCCAGCTGCTCGCCGCAGTCGCAGCGCAGCGAGTGGAACACATCGCCGGTCAAGCACTCCGAGTGCACTCGCACCAGCACGTCGGCGGCGCCGGCGATCTCCCCTTTGACGAGCGCGACGTGGTGCTTGTTGTCGACCAGCGAGCGATACCCGACGGCGACGAACTCCCCGAAAACGGTCGGCAGCCTGGTCGAGACCACGCGCTCGACGAGCTTCTCGTGCCGGCGCCGGTACGCGACGAGGTCCGCGACCGTGACCATCTTCAGGCCGTGCCGGGCGCAGTAGGGGTCGAGGTCGGACACCCGAGCCATCGACCCGTCGTCGTTCATGATCTCGCAGATCACCCCGGCCGGGATCAGGCCGGCCAGCCGCGCCAGGTCCACTGCGGCCTCGGTCTGGCCCACGCGTTCGAGCACCCCACCGGCCTTGGCCTTCAAGGGAAAGATGTGGCCGGGCTGGACGAGCTCGCGCGGCGCCGTGCTGGGATCGATCGCGACCTGGATGGTGCGCGCCCGATCGGCCGCGGAGATGCCGGTGCTGACCCCGGAGCGGGCCTCGATCGAGACCGTGAACGCCGTGTCGAACGCGGACTCGTTCTTTGCCGCCATCAGGTCCAGCCCCAGCTCGTCGCAGCGCTCGGGGGTCAGCGCCAGGCAGATCAGTCCGCCGCCCTCCTTGCGCATGAAGTTGATCGCCTCGGGTGTGACGAACTGCGCGGCCATCGTCAGGTCGCCCTCGTTCTCTCGGTTCTCGTCGTCGCAGACGACGACCAGCTTGCCCTGGCGGATGTCCTCGATCGCCTCCTCGATCGTGGCGAACGTTGCCTCGGTCCGGCTGCTCATGCCCGCGGCACCTCCCGTGCCGCCTTCTCCACGTACTTCGCCAATATGTCCACCTCCAGGTTGACCGTGGTCCCGGGCTCGACCCGCCCCAGGTTCGTCCGCTGCAGGGTCTCGGGGATTAGTGACACGGTAAACGATGCATCGTCGACTGCCGCGACCGTCAGCGAGACCCCGTTCACGGCGATCGACCCTTTGACCACGACGTAGCGCAGCAGCTCGGGCGCGGGTTCGATCTCGATCCGGCGGGCAAACCCGTCGTCACCGACGGAGGTGATCGTGCCCAGGCCGTCGACGTGGCCCTGGACGAAGTGCCCGCCGAACCGGTCCCCGGCCCGCATCGGCAACTCCAGATTCACCTCGGTCCCGAGAGCGACGCCCGCCAGCGAGGTGCGCGCGAGCGTCTCATTCATCGCCTCGGCGGCAAACGACCCGTCGCCTACACGGGTCGCAGTAAGGCAGATGCCGTTGACTGCGACGGAGTCGCCTTCGCGCAGCTCGCGGGCGAGCGGCGTCTCGATCGTGAGCCTGGCCCCCTCCGGCGAGCGATCGACGTGCGCGACCCGCCCGATGCCTGCCACCAGGCCGGTGAACACCTCACCACTCCTTCATCCGGGCCGAGACGAGGAGGTCTTCACCGACCGGCACGCAGTCGAGCGTGAGCGCCCTCGCCGCGTCGGCGATCATCTCGACTCCCTGCCCTTCGAGCGGGTCCCGCGCGGTCTTGCCACCGAGCACCATCGGCGCCAGGAACAGCCGGATCTCGTCGATCTCGGCGGCGTCCAGGAACGTGCCGGCCAGGTGCGGGCCGCCCTCGAGCAGTATCGACCCGACGCCGGATGCCCCCAGTTGGTCGAGCGCGGAGCGCACGCGGGCGGGCTCGTTCTCCCCCGGGGCGACGATCACGTCGGCGCCGTGCGCCTCGAGCGCGTCGGTCGCGGCGCGCCCGGCCGCCCGCGAAACCACCACGGTGAGCGGCATCTTGCGCGCGTCGCGTACCAGCTTCGAGGTCAGAGGCAGCCGCGCGAGCGAGTCGAACACCACCCGCCGCGGCTGGCGCTGGACGCCGTCCACCCGGGCGGTCAGCTCCGGATCGTCGGCGAGCGCGGTGCCGATTCCCACCGCCACGGCGTCGCATTCCGCCCGCCACTGGTGAGCGAGCCGGCGGCTGGCCTCGCACGAGATCCATTTCGAGTCGCCGCTGCCGGTGGCGACCTTGCCGTCGAGCGTCATCGCAGACTTGAACAGAACCCAGGGCCGCCCGGTGCGAGCGTGCTTTCGAAAGGACTGGTTGAGCAGGCGAGCGCGGGTGGCGAGCTCGCCGTCCGCCATCTCCACCTCGATTCCCTCGTCTCGCAGAATCCCGAGGCCACGCCCGGAGGCGTGCTCGCTGGGGTCATCGGAGGCGACCACCACCCGGCCGATCCCGGCCTGGCGGATCGCGTCCGTGCAGGGCGGGGTCCTCCCCTGATGGCAGCAGGGCTCCAGCGACACGTACAGCGTCGCGCCGTGCAGGTCGTGCCCGAGCGCGGCCGCGATCGCCTCGATCTCGGCGTGAGGGCCGCCGGCGGCGGCATGAAAACCCTCCCCGAGCACATTCCCCTCCTGCGTGATCACCGCCCCCACCAGGGGATTCGGGCTGACCCGGCCGCGTCCGCGCTCCGCCAGTTCGATCGCTCGCGCGAGGTGCCGGCAATCGGTTTCGGTACGCAAAGCCATTGCTGTCTCACCAGCATAGGACGCGTTGTTAAGGGCTCGTTCAGGGGCTGAACGCCCCGTCCGGATGCCCACCCGGCCGAGTAACCGCATCCGGCTCCGGGCCGCGCTTCGCACCGCTCCACGAGTCCAGGAGAACGCTCCGCTCGCGCGGCAGCTACCACAGCTCGGCGTCCGGCCGAGCTTAGGTGCAGCCGGTCAGCTTGTAGACGCTCATCTCTGGCCCCGGGAGCCGGTACTGCCGCGGGTAGTAGTCGATCGACCAGTCGAAGCTGAACGGCACCGGATGGGCGCCGGCCGGGAGCGGGCTGACGTGATACACCAGCCGCGCGCGCCGGGCCAGGTCGGCGTAGTACGCCACCGCCTCCGGCGCGTCCTGCGGCTGGGCGAAGGCCCGCCCGGCCTGAAGCGAGCCGAGGACCACCCAACAGAATCCGTTCGAGACGTACTGATCGATCAGCGCCGGGCGCAGCGCGCGCTCGTACTGATCGACCGGGACGTAGCGGACCTCGCCGTACGGCAGCAGGTTGCCGTCCGCGTCGGTATCGGCCAGCCAGGTCGGATAGCGCAGCCACCGCTCGCCGGTGGGGGTCCAGGGAAGCGACACGCCGATGTCCGTCGACCAGTCGTCCGAGACCACCGGCTCGATCACGACCTTGGCCCCCGCCGGCACGTGCGCCACCATCCAAGCCCGGGTCAGGTTGCGGGTATCGGGCCGCGACAGCACCGCATCGTTGTGGACCGCCGCCACGACGCTCTGGGTGAGCAGCAGCACGGCCACCACCGCGCCCGCGACCGCGGCCGGAAACCGCTTGGTCCGCGCCAGCCAGCGCACGAGCTCGACCGCCGCGTACGCCGCCAGCAGCGCGACGATCGGGAAGATCGGCATCAGCCAGCGGCCGAAGAAGCGCTGCTGATCGCCCATGAAGATGATGAACGCGATCGGCGCCGGCAGGAGCACCAGGATCATCGCGATTCTCCGCCGCACGATCAGCAGCACGGCGCCGGCGATCGCGGCGAGGGTGGGGCCCCAGCCGAGCCCCCAGGTGAAGGTCCACAGGTAGTACGTGATCCCGCTGCCCGGGCGGGTACCCAGTTTGACCGGTTCCTCGCCGGCAGCGAGCGAGGCCTGCTGCTCGACGCCGGTGCGAAACGCGGAGAAGTCGAGGACCGCGTACGGGTTGGCGATGAGGAACGCCAGCAGGCAAATTGCGAGCGCGCCCGCGAAACGACGGGCGGCCACCCAATCCGAGCCGCCGGCGCAATCGCACACGAACGCCGCCACCAGGCACATCAGCGTGATCCCGCCGGTGTACTTGGTGGCCGCGGCCAGGCCCACGCCCAGGCCCGCCCAGGCGTAGTCGCGCCGTCGGCCCTGGCGCAGCACGCCGGCGGTCCCATAGAGCGCCAGGGCCACCGGCGCGAGTGTCGGGACGTCGTTGAGGGCGAGATGGCTGTAGAAGACCGGGAGGAACGCGAGCCCGAAGATCGCCGCCGCGAGCAGTCCCACGGCGCCGTTGAAGAACCGGGCGCCGGCCAGATAGGTGAGCCAGACCGCGAGCGTGCCGAGGACGGCGGCGACGATCCGCGCGATCAAAAACACCTCGCTCGGATTGGTGGTGTACGCGCGGGCGACCGCGTCCCCGCTCCCGAACCACAGCTCGAAGACGATGTGCAGCAGGTACGAGTACGCGGGCGGGTTGAGGAAGTACTGGGGGTTGAGACCGTGATCGAAGAACGCGATCGCGCGGGGCACGAAGTGCTGCGCCTCGTCGATGTTGTAGACGTACGGAAGCCCCTGCTTGATCCCCCACAGCCGCAGCAGGAACGTCGCCACGAGCAGCAGCCCCAGCGCGCCGAGGCGAAGCGCTCTGGCACGGCTGAGCTCGCTGGCGCGCCGGCGCCGCGCCCGCACTCCGCTCCGCGACCCCGCGGGGGCGGGTGCGGCGGGCGCCGGCCCGGGCAGAGTGACCGTGGAGGTATCCATCTTTTCCTGCGTGTATCCCGCTACCGTGTTGTCCTTAGCCCTGCAGCGTGAACGGTCCTCTCGCCGTCCACAACAGGACGGCACCGTATCCGATGAAGCTGATCATCCAAATTCCGTGCTTCGACGAAGAGGAGCAGCTGCCGCTGACGCTCGGCCACCTGCCCCGCGAGGTTCACGGCGTCGACGTGGTCGAGTGGCTGATCATCGATGACGGCTCGAGCGACCGGACGGTCGAGGTCGCGCGCGAGCACGGCGTCGACCACGTCGTCCGGCTGACCAACCACAAGGGACTCGCCGCCGCCTTCCAGGCGGGTCTCGACGCCGGGCTGAAGCTCGGCGCGGATGTGATCGTCAACACCGATGCCGACAATCAATACGACGGCGCGGACATACCCAAGCTGGTGGAGCCGATCCTTCGGGGCGAGGCGGACATGGTCGTCGGTGACCGGCGCGTGAACACCGTCGAGGACTTCTCGTGGCCCAAGAAGCGCCTGCAAGGCGTGGGGTCTTGGGTGGTGCGCCAGGCGTCCTCGACCGAGGTCCCCGACACCACCTCCGGATTCCGCGCCTACAACCGCGAGGCGGCGCTGCAGATGCAGGTCGTCTCCAAGTTCACCTACACGCTCGAAACGATCATCCAGGCGGGAAAGCTGCTGGTCGCGGTCGACCACGTGCCGATCCGCACGAACCCGAAGACCCGCGAGTCGCGACTGTTCCCCTCGGTCGGCGCCTACGTGCGTCGCAACGCGCTCACGATCTTCCGCGTGTGGGCGCAGTACGAGCCGCTGAAGCTGTTCTGGACGGGCGCCCTCATCCTGGGGCTCCCCGCGCTCGCTCTGTTCATCCGCTTCCTGGTCCTCTTCGTCGCCCACGGGGGGAAGGCCGGGCACGTGCAGTCCCTGATCCTCGGCGCGGTGCTGTTCTTCGGCGCGATGCTGCTCGGCGCGCTCGGCGTGATCGGGGACCTGCTCGACGCCCAGCGCACCCTCTCGCAACGCACGTTCGAGCGGGTCCGCCGGATCGAGTTGCAACTTGGCGTGCAACCTTCGCACTACGAGCCGGGGGCGGCGGCGGCCGCGCAAGCTTCGCGGTCGCGGGAACCGGAAGCATCGCGGGAGCCGGAAGCATCGCGGGAGCCGGAAGCATCGCGGGCGCCAGCGGCATCGCGCGCGCCGGCGGCCTCCGGGCACCCGGGCGACGGCCCGGGCGCCACGGGGCCGCCCGACCGCGAGGCGCTCGGGGTATGACCCGTCCCGGCGAGGCCGTCGTCGCCGGCGGCGACCCGCGCCCCGTGCCCACCGGCAACACCTACGACAAGTACGGCTCCAGGAATCCCGTCGTGCGCCGGCTGATGGCCGGCTTCGAGGCCGCGCTCGCTCGGCTGTTTGCGCGCGCGGCACCGGACTCGCTCCTCGACGTCGGCTGCGGCGAAGGGGTGCTGACCGCCCGCTGGGCGGAACAGCTCGGATCCCGACGAGTCGTCGGCCTCGATCTCCCGGATCCCAAGCTCGAGGCGCACTGGGCAGGACGGCGTCGGGAGAACCTCGAATTCCAGGCCATGCTCGCCGACGATCTGCAGTTCGCCGACGGCGAATTCGATTTGGTGGCCGCGATCGAGGTGCTCGAGCACGTGCCCGACCCGGAGCACAGCGTCTCCGAGATGACGCGCGTGGCGCGGCGGCACCTGTTGGTCTCGGTGCCCCGAGAGCCGCTGTGGCGGGTCCTCAACGTGGCGCGCGGCGCATACCTGCGCGAACTGGGGAACACTCCCGGACATGTCAACCACTTCTCCAAGCGGGCGTTCGTCTCGCTGCTCGAGCGTCATGGCGAAGTGCTCGAGGTGCGCTCACCCTTGCCGTGGACAATGGCCCTGGTGCGGGTAGCGTGAAACCGCCGGACGAGGACGGCATGACGGCCGCGGGGTCCACCGTGCTGTCGCCGCCGGCGAGGCCCGGGCCCAGCGCTCCCCCGGCGGGCGGGGCGCCCCCTTCACCCCAGCGGAGCTCCTACGCGTCAGGGGCGCGGATCCTCTCGATCGGGATCGCCTCGACTGGGATCTTCACGTTTCTGTACCTCGCGTTCGCGAGCCACGAGCTCGATCCCGCGTCCTACAGCCGCATCGCCTTGTGCTGGGCGATCATGTTCGTGATCTTGTCGGTGATCTACCGGCCGATCGAGCAGCTGCTGTCGCGAATGATCGCCGACCGCCGCGCTCGCGGCCTGCACGGCCACCCGCTCCGGATTCCGGCTCTCATCCAGGGCGGCTTCGCCCTGCTGTTCCTAATCGGGGCGCTGGTGTTCCGCGACGACATCGAGCGGGGGATCTTCGACGGTTCGACCGCGCTCTACTGGATCCTCGTGGTGGGGGTGCTCGCCTACGCCGCGAGCTACTTCGCCCGGGGGTGGCTCGCCGGTCACCAGCGCTTCGAGCTCTACGGCGGCCTGGTGTTCCTCGAGTCGACCTCCCGCTTTCTGTTTGCCCTCGCCGTCGCGGTCGGGATCGCGTCCGGTCAAGCCGCCGTCGGCCTGGGGATGGCGGTGGCGCCGTTCGCCTCGCTGTGCGTGATTCCGTTCGCTTTCTCCCGGATCCGTGTCCGCGCGCCGGCTGGCCTGCCAGCGGCCGACGCGGCTCGTGAGGGACCGGCCCACGCCGAGATCGAGGAGGCTGCCACCGACCTGACGATGAAGCGCGGCGCCGGCTTTGCCATTTCCGTGGTCGGGATCATGTTGGCCGAGCAGACGTTGATGAATGCGGGCGTACTGATCGTCGCCGCCAATTCGAAAGGGGCGGCGCTGACCGTCGGACTCACCGGGTTCGTGTTCAACGTGCTGCTGATCGTTCGCGCCCCGCTGCAGCTGTTCCAGGCCATACAGACCTCGATCCTTCCGCATCTCGCCGGGCTGGAGGCGCGCGCGAGCGCGAGCGAGTTCGACCGCGCGATTCGCGTCACGATCCGTGTGATCGCAGCGTTCGCCGGAGCGGTGGCGCTCGGTCTGCTGACCATCGGCCCGTTCGTGATGACCGCGCTGCTCGGCGACAAGGGGTTTCACTACGGGCGCTTCGGCCTGGCGCTGGTAGGCATCGGCATGGGCCTGCACCTCTGCGCGGGCACGCTCAACCAGGCCGCGCTTGCTCGCAACCGCGCCGGCATGGCATCCCTGGCGTGGCTGTTCGCCGCCGGCCTGTTCGTCGTGTTCGTGGCGACCCCGACGATCAGCTCCGCGGTGACGCGGGTCGAGGTCGGGTACTTCCTGGGAGCGCTCGTCCTGTGCGGTCTGCTGTGGGCGGTGTATCGCCAGGCGGCGGCGCAGTTGAGGAGCACCTAGTACCAGCCGTCACGCCGCGCCGAGGCTCGTGCAGGCGGGCTCCTTGGCCGCCGCCTTTTCGAGCTCGGGGCTTTTGAGCTTGTCGAGACTCGTCCCGATCCCGCTCATCGACGTGCGCACGGCGGTACCCAGGTCGGTCGCCGCTTTCCTGAACGCCTCCGGGCTGCTCGTCGGCAGCGCGTCGGCTTGGGCCAGGGCATGACCCACCGCCGCCTTCAGCTGCGTGAACGCGGAAACGACCGTGTCGGCGAGCTGCTTGCCGTTTGAGACGTTCGGGCTGCCCGCCGCCTTGAGCTTCGAGAGCGCCCGGTCGGTGTCGTCTGAGACTGCCGACAGAAATCCTTGGATCGCTTTCTTTCCCTGCGCGGCGCTCGCGAGGGTGGTCACGTTGAGCTGGTCGCTGCGCTTCACGACGTCGGCCTCGAACGGCGCGACCGCCGTGCAGATCGACTTCACGTAGGCAGCGGGCGTGACGCCGGAGGAGGACCCGCTCGAGCCGCAGCCGGCGAGCGCGGCGATGGCCAGAGCGGTCGCCGGCGCTCCCGCGAGCTTGCGCAAATGCATCGGTAAGGACCCTAGCGGACCGATCGGCCGGCCGGACTGCTGGCGCGGGAGGTTCTCAGGTGGCTCCGGCGGCGGCCGCGATCGCGATGTAGGCGGCGGCGGGATCCTCCGAGCCGAACACCGCCGAGCCCGTGACGAGCAGGTTCGCTCCCGCCTCGGCGCACGGGGCGGCGGTGGTCTCATGGATCCCCCCATCGACCTCGAGCACGACGCTGTCGGAAAGCCCGGCCCGCATCCGGGCGAGCTTGTCCAGCGAGGCCGGAATGAACTCCTGGGCGCCCCAGCCGGGGTTGACGCTCATGCACAGCGCCAGATCGAGCTCGTCGCCGGCCACTTCGCGCACGGCGTCCGCCGGCGTCCCCGGGTTGACCGCCGCGCCCGCGGTGCAGCCGGCGTCGCGGATGGCGGCCAGCGTGTAGTGCAGGTGCGGCGTCGCCTCGACGTGGATGGTGATGTTGTCCGCGCCGGCCCGGGCGATGTCGTCGATGTGCCGCTCGGGGCGCTCGACCATCATGTGCACGTCGACGATCCCGCCGGCGTCGTGCACTCGGCCGGCGATCGCCTCCACAATGATCGCCCCGAACGTGATCGGCGGCACGAAGTGCCCGTCCATCACATCGACGTGGATCACGCGCGCACCGGCCGCGAGCACCTCGTCGACCTGAGTCCCCAGACGGGCGAAGTCGGCCGACAGGATTGATGGTGCGACCCGTAGGTCGCGGGGGAGCGCGGCGCGAGGCACCGTGTGAGAGTTCGTCATTGAAGGGGCGGTCTGGTCCGCGGGCATCGAGCGGTCAGTGCTTCCCGCCGTAAGTCCGGTCGGGGATTGGCGAGCGAAAACCGAGCTGGCCAAGGACGCAGCGAGCGTGGCGTACCTGGAAGGTACGCGAGCGAGCGAGGACGCCGGCCAGCGAAGGTTTGCAGCCGCCAGCCGGATGACTCGGGCGCGGCCCGAACAGGCGAGGCAGGATGCCGAGCGGGCCGCAAGCCCGAGCGATTGGATTTGCGGTGGGGAGCACTTACACCACCTGCAGCATGCTGCCCTGGCAGTGGTTGCAGGCGACGATCGCCGTCGTCGACATGCGAACGATCGTGGAATGCTCGCCGCAGTTCGGGCACACCGACACCAACTCGTAGCGCCGGAGGCAGTACACGCATCGGTAGCGGCCGGGAACGGCGGTGGGCCGGAGCCACGGCTCGCCGCAGCCCGGACACGCTGGACCGAGGTTGACGGGAGGATCGGTCACGTTGTCTTCTAGGTTAACGGTGCGCCCGGCGCAGCCTTGCCACGAAGAACCCGTCCGTGCGGTCGCGGTGCGGCAGCAGCTGGAGGTAGCGCCCGTCGCCACGATGCCGCCATGCCGGGTACTCGGCGCCCAGATCGTCGGCGCTGAACTCCTCGTGCTCCCGCAGGAACGACTCGATCAGCTCCTCGCTCTCGGCCCGCGAGATCGTGCACACCGAGTAGACGAGCACGCCCCCCGGCGCGGTCGCGGCCCCTCCGGCCGCGAGGATGCGGGCTTGGGAATCGATCAGTTCGCAGATTTTCTGCGGGCTGGCGCGCCAGCGTATGTCCGGACGCGACTGCAGGGTGCCAAGCCCGCTGCACGGGGGATCCACGAGCACTCGGTCCGCTGCCGGATCCATGGCTTCGGCCGCATCCGCGATCTGGACGCGTACGCAGGTGGCCCCCATGCGCTCGCAGGTGCGCTCGAGCGCCCACGCCCTGCCGGGATGGCGCTCCACCGCGAGCAGCGACCCGCGGTTCTCCATCAGCGCGGCGAGATGGGTGCTCTTCGCCCCCGGGGCCGCGCACAGGTCGAGCACCCGCTCGCCGGGACGCGGCCCGAGCACGCGGCTGATGAGCATCGAAGCCCGCGACTGCCCCATTACCGCGCCCCGCCGCCACAGCTCCGTGCTCTGGATGTCGAGCGGCCCGGCCAGGACCAGGCCCTCGGGCAGCTCCGGCGCCGGCGTGGAGGCCACCGGCAGGCGCTCGAGCACCTCCGGCACGGTCGCGCGCAGCGTGTTCACGCGCAGGGCCGACTCGGCCGGTTGGTTGATGTGGCTCAGAAGGGCGCGAGCGGACTCCTCGCCGAGCTCCTCCCACCAGCGTTCGGCCAGCCACTGCGGGACGGAGTAGAGGATCGCCGCCTGTTGCGGGCCGCTGTCATCGAGCTCTTCGAGGATTGCCGGACCTTGGGTGGCGCCTCGACGCAACACGGCATTGACGAGTGCCGCGCCTCCTCGCCGTTCCCGCTTGACCAGCTCGACGCTCTCGTTGACCGCGGCGTACTCGGCCACACCGCCGAGGTAGAGCAGCTGGAACAGGCCCAGCCGGAGTGCGGCGAGCACCGGCGGGTCGAGCTTGGCCAACGGCCGGTTCGTGAGCCGCTGGGCGACGTGATCGAGAGTCGCGCGCCGCTGCACCACCCCGTAGGAGAGGGCGGTCGCCAGGCCTCGCTCGCGTCCTTGCAGCGAAGCCGCCTCCGCTGCCAGCGCGCGGTCGGCGTATGCGCCCTGCTCAAACACGCGGCGTATCACCCTGAACGCGCAGGCGCGCGCCGGTGAGACCGAGGCCATCGCCTATCCCCGGTATCCGCGCAGGAAGTCCTCGCCGAGCATGGCGCGCCGGCCGGGAGGTTGCACGACCACGAGCTCGAGCGCGCCGTCGCTGGTGCCGAGGAGAGGTAGCGGACCTTCGAGCGACACGGTCCCTGGGAATGGATGGTCGGAGTTGCGAATGCGCGCCTCGCGGACGCCGAGCCGCATCCCGTCGGGCAGCTCGACGTAGGCGCCGATGTGTGGCGTCAGTGCGCGAACCGTCCGCTCGAGCTCGGCGGCGGTTCGGCGAGGATCGAGCCTCCGGTCGCCCGTGGAGATCCTTTCGGCGTACGTCGCGTCCGCCTCGTCCTGGGGTTCGCACGACGGCGAGTGCTCGAGGGTATGAATGAGCAGGTCCGAGCCGAGCTCCGCGAGCCGTGCGGCGAGCGTGCCGTAGGTGTCCTCGGGGCCAATCGGTTCGCGCGCCTGCGCGCACACCGGGCCGCTGTCCAGACCCTCGGTCATCTGGATGATCGACACGCCGGTCACCTCGTCGCCGGCCATGATCGCGCGCTCGATCGGAGCCGCGCCGCGCCAGCGGGGAAGCAGCGACGGATGCATGTTCCGGATCGGGTGCTCCGAGAGGAGAGGCTCCCTGATCAATGCGCCGAAAGCGACCACGCAGATCATCTCCGGTCGGGCTTCGGCGATCCGCTGGCGGGCGGCATCGTCGTTGACCGATGCGGGCTGGTCGAGAGGGATGCCGAGCTCGCGGGCGGCGAGGGCGACGGGAGGGGGCGAGACCCGGCGGCCGCGTCCTTGCGGCCGGTCGGGACGGGTGAGGACCAGCACGGGGCGGTAAGGGGAGGCGGCGAGTTGCCTCAGCACCGTGACCGCGAACGGCGATGTCCCCAGGAAGACGGTGCGCACTCAGGCCGCTTGCTGCGCCTCGCGCAGCGCCCGCATCGCCTCCTTGCGCTGATCGCGGGTGGTGCGGTCGAGGATCAGGACGCCATCGAGATGGTCGATCTCGTGTTGGATCACTCGTGCCTCGAGGCCGGATGCCTCCACCACGATCTGCTCGCCCTGCTCGTCCCGGGCGCGAACCCGCACATGTACCGGGCGCTCCACCTCGACCAGGACCTTGGGCAGGCTGAGGCACCCCTCTTCGGCCGTCTCGCTCTCCTTGCCCGACCACTCGAGCTCGGGGTTGATGAGCGCGACGACCGGAGCCTCCTGCTGTACGCGGTAGACCAGAACCCGGTTGAGCACACCAAGCTGCGTGGCCGCGAGCCCAACTCCGAGCGCGTCGTTCATCAGCTCGCCCATGTGCGCGATCTCCGAGCGCAGCGTGTCGTCGAACCGATCGACGGGGCGCGCCCGAGTCCTGAGCACCGGATCGCCGAGAGTGCGCAGCTGAGCGAGCGCGGCGGCGCGTCTCGCCGCGACCTCGGGGTCGAGCTGCTCTTCTTCTTCTTGGTTCTCGAGCTCTTGCTCCGGCTCCAGCTGGGGCGGCTCGATCGCTGGGTTGGCCACGCTTTCAGTCTAGAAGCTGCCCGGTTGCCCGTTGCGGCACGGCAGGGGCGTCACTGCGGGTCGACGTCCACGCTGACGCTGACGCCACGCTGCGCGGCGCCGGCGCCGATCCGTTCGACGACCGCTCCCACCGCGCGGATCGCGGCCGGGCGGTCCGTGGTCTTGATCACCAGCTGTGCACGGGCCTTGCCACGGAGCCGGAAGAGCGGCGCCGGGCCGAGCACGGTCGCGCTCGGGCAGAGGATCTGATCGCGGACGCTCTGGGTCTCCGACAGTGCCGCTTCGAGCTCGGCCGCGGAGCAAGTGACCCGGATGAGGGAGCCGGCCGGGGGGTACCGCAGCGCCGTGCGCCTGCGCAGCTCGTCGGCCAGGAATCCGTCCGCGTCATGCCGGGCGGCAAACACGATGGCTCGAGCCGACGGCGCCATCGTCTGCACCAGCACCCGGCCGTCGCGGTCGCCCCTCCCCGCCCGCCCGGCGAGCTGGGTGATGAGCGCAAACGTCCGCTCCTCCGCGCGGAAGTCCGGGAACCGCAGCGTCTGGTCGGCGTCGAGGACCACGCCGAGCGTGACATCCGGAAAGTCGTGGCCCTTGGCGACCATCTGGGTTCCGACCAGCACTCCCGCGGGCGCGGCCTCGAAGCCGGTGAGCTCCCGCGCCACCCGGTCCTTTCCGGCGGCGACGTCCGCGTCCAGACGGAACACCGGGAAGCCCGAGTCGCCGATCGCGAGGCGCAGCTCGTGCTCGAGTCGCTCGGTGCCGGCGCCGTGACGCGCGATCGCCACCGACCCGCATGCGGTGCAGCGGTCGGGCATGGTTGTGCGGTGTCCACAGTGGTGGCAGGCGACGAATGGAGGCGTCTCCGCGGAGCCCCGGTGGAGAACCAGCGCGACCTCGCAGTCCGGGCACATCCAGACGTGGCCGCACGCCCGACACGTGAGGAAGTTCGACCATCCGCGCCGGTTGAGCAGAACGATCGCCTTCCCCCGCGCGCGGCGGACGTCAGCGAGCGCGAGCCGCGTTTCGGGGTGCAGCGGATGGTGGGAGCCGCGCATGTCGAGCACGTGCACCGGGGGCAGGGGACGGCGGTCGACCCGTTGGGACAGCCGGAGCCGCTGCAGTGAGACAGTGCTCTCGGGCCGCGGGGTGGCGCTGCCGGCTACCAGCACGGCTCCGTGATCCCGGGCCCGCCGGGCGGCCACGGTGCGCGCGTCGTAGCGGGGGTCGCTCTCGTGCTTGTAAGAGCGATCGTGCTCCTCGTCGATGACGATCAGCCCGATGTCCTTCAGCGGGGCGAACACCGCCGAGCGCGGCCCGACGCATACCCGAGCCTCGCCATCACGCAGCCGCAGCCACTCGTCGTAGCGCTCGCCCTGCCCGAGCGCCGAGTGGAGCACCGCCACCACGTCGCCGAACCGGGCTCGAAAGCGGGCGCACGTCTGGGGCGTGAGGGCGATCTCGGGCACCAGCACGATCGCGGTTGCGCCGGCTGCCAGGGTCGCCTCGACCGCCCGCAGATACACCTCGGTCTTGCCGGAGCCGGTGACGCCGTGCAGTAGGAAGCCGCGTCGATCTCCGGACCCTCCCAGCACATCAAAAATCGGGTCGAGGGCCCGCTGCTGTTCGGCGGTCAGCGCCGGCGCGGCACCGAGGGCCGCTCCGACGCTGTGCCGGACCGGTTGTCGTTCGCGCTTGCCGGACACGATCTCCACGAGTCCCCGCCGTTCGAGCCGGCGGAGCGCCGGCCTGCCGAGCGAGGCAGCGACCGTCGGGCCGTGGTGTTGCAGGCGGGCGAGCAGTTCAAGCTGGCGGGCGGTCAGAGGGCGGGCGGTCAGCGGGCGGGCGGTCAGAGGGCGGGCGCCGTTGGTCGCGGACGAGTCGGCGCCGGCGCCAGACGCGGGGGCACCGTTGCCGGCGCCCGCGAGCAGCCGGCGTCCAGCGTCGGTGACTTCGGCGACGAGCGCCTGCGCGGGGAGGACTCCGCCGGTTGCCCCCGGCGCCAGCATCAGCGAGAGGCAGCGTGCTGTCGTCGAGCAGTACTCCTGCGCCATCCAAGCCGCGAGCTCGACGAGGTCCCGCGGAACGCCGCCCGGCAGCACGTTCTCCGGCTCGAGGAGCCGCTCGGGCGGGAGTTCGGACTCGCTGGCGAGGTCGACGACCACTCCCAGCGCGCGCCGCTTGCCAAACGGGACTCGGAGCAATGCGCCGATCTCGACGTCCGCCTGCTCGGGGCGCAGTCGGTAGTCGAACGGCCCCCGGATCGCGCGCGTCGTGGTGAGAGGTTCGACGCGGGCGATCATGCCTGAGACCGTAGAGCGGCTCTCGGATGCCTAGTCCGGCCCCCGCATCGAGGTGCCCGAAATAAGGCCCCGTCTAGGGGCCAAATCTCGGACACCCTGTCGGCGCGTGCCGCCAGGGGCCACCGAACGCCGTCAGGCCCCGATCGTGGCGGCGCCGAGGCCAGCAGCCGCGCGCAGCTCCTGGGCCTTGTCCGTGCGCTCCCAGGTGAAGTCGTGATCCTCGCGGCCGAAGTGCCCGTAGGCGGCGGTCTTCTGGTAGATGGGACGGTGCAGGCGCAGGTTCCGGCGGATCGCGGCCGGGCGCAGGTCGAATTGCGAGAGGATCAGCTCCTGGATCTGGGGGCGCGGGATCGCCTCGGTGCCGAACGTCTCGACCATCACCGAGACCGGATGGGCGACGCCGATCGCGTAGGCCACCTGTACCTCGGCGCGTGCCGCCAGCCCCGCCGCCACCACGTTCTTGGCCACGTAGCGGGCCGCGTAGGCTCCCGAGCGATCGACCTTGGACGGGTCCTTGCCGGAGAATGCTCCACCCCCGTGGCGCGCCATGCCGCCGTAGGTGTCGACGATGATCTTGCGCCCGGTCAGCCCACAATCCCCCATGGGCCCTCCGATCACGAACCGCCCGGTGGGATTGACCAACAACTGCTTGTGCAACTTGCGCGCGTCGTACAGATCATCCGGCAACACCGGCTCGATTACGTGCTCCCACAGATCCTCCTTGATCAGTGACTCCGCGCCATCCCGGTGCTGAGTCGAGATCAGCAGCTTCTCGATCTCGACCGGCCGGCCGTCCCGGTAGCGCACTGTCACCTGCGTCTTGCCGTCCGGTCGCAGGTAGGGAACGATCTGCGCCTTGCGCACGTCGGCCAGGCGCTTGGCCAGCTTGTGCGCCAGCGAGATCGGCAGCGGCATCAGCTCATCGGTCTCATCGGTGGCGTAACCGAACATCATTCCCTGATCGCCGGCGCCGGCAAGGTCGAGCTCATCGTCGTCGGCGGGATCCATCCGCGCCTCCCACGCGCGATCGACCCCTTGTGCAATATCGGGTGACTGCTTGTCGATGGCGTTGATCACCGCGCACGTCTTGCAGTCGAAACCGAACTCCGCGTCGGTGTAACCAATGCGGCGAACGGTCTCCCGTGCCACATCCGAAATATCCACCCAGGTGGATGTCGTGATCTCACCCGACACCACCACCAACCCGGTGTTGACCAAGGTCTCACACGCCACCCGCCCTTGTGGGTCGTCCCGCAATACGGCATCCAGCACACCGTCAGAAATCTGATCGGCGACCTTGTCGGGGTGACCCTCCGTCACCGACTCGGACGTAAATAGATATTCGTGATCTGAAAGTGTGCTCATGGGATCTTGGGGCGGAGCTCCGAGGTCGTGTTCGGCTTCTCGCTCGTCGCGTGCTGCGCGCGTCGATGCCGCCTGCCCGCCGAAGCCGAGAAACGTGCTTGAGGTCGAGAAAGGGTAGCGGGAAAGGTCAGGCCGCGGCCCCGCGTGCCCTGCCTTCCCGCCGCTCGCTGCGCTCGACGAAGTCGATTATGAGCGGGATGCCCTCGAGCCCGTAGCGCTGACGCAGGCGGTTCTCCAGGTAGTAGGAGTAGTCCCGCGTGACGCGCGCCCGCGAGTTGACCTGGATCGAGAATCGGGGAGGCCTCTCGCCGGTCTGAGTCATGAACAAGAGCTTCAGCCGTCCGGACCTTCGCCGTCCCGCGCCGGCGGGCGGCTGGCGAGCGGCGACCGCGTCGGACAGAAAGCGGTTGAGCTGCGGCGTGGGGATGCGTGTCCGCGCCCGGTCCGCGAGCGTGGTCGCCTCCACCAGCAATCGCTCGACGTGCCTGCCGGTCTGCGCGCTCGCCGTCAGGACGCGCGGCCGCAGCCTCAGCCTTGTGCCCGCGCGAGCACGCTCGTGATCGAGGTCGACGTCTTCGGCGATGTCCCACTTGTTGAGGACGAGCGCGGTGGCGCAACCGCTCTTCATGGCCAGCTCGGCGATCCGCAGGTCCTGCGAGGTGATGCCGTCGGTGGCGTCGCAGACGACGAGCGCCACGTCCGCGCGCTCCGCCGCTCGGCGGGACCGCAGCGCGGTGTAGTACTCGAGCGACTCGCCCATCTTGGCCTGCCGGCGCAGGCCGGCGGTGTCGATCAGGATCAGCTCGCGCCCCTCGAAGGTCATGGGCAGGTCGATCGCGTCCCGGGTCGTGCCCGCGTCCGGGGAGACGATCACGCGCTCGGCGCCCAGGAACCGGTTGACGAGCGAAGACTTGCCGACGTTCGGACGGCCGATCACCGCCAGGCGCACGGCGTCGTCGTCATCCTCACCCGCGTCCTCGGTCTCCGGCGAGAGTGCGGTCATCCGATCGAGCAGGTCTCCGGTGCCGAGCCCTTGCGTGGCGGAGACCGGAACGGGCTCCCCCAGGCCGAGCGCGTGGAACTCTGCGGCGAGCGGCAGATCCGACGCCGTGTCGATCTTGTTCGCGGCAACCATCACCGGCAGCGGCTGCCGGCGCAGCAGGTCGGCCAGGTCGTGGTCGCCCGGCCGCATTCCCGCCCTGGCGTCAACGACGAGCACCGCGGCGTCGGCGTCGGCGAGCGCCGCGCGGGCGTGATCACGGACCTGGGCGGCGAGCTCGGACGCGTCCTCGAGATCCACCCCGCCGGTGTCGATGAGCGTGAGCGGCCGTCCGTTCCACTCGGTCTTCATCTCCTTGCGGTCGCGCGTGACTCCGGGGAGCTCGTGCACCACCGCCTCGCGCGACTGCGTGAGCCGGTTGACCAGCGACGACTTGCCGACGTTCGGATATCCGAGGACCGCGACCTTCATGACCGGGTTCGAGACTAGCGGCGGTCGCGGAGCAGCTCGATCACCCGCTGCACGACCTCCGGCAACGTCATGTCCGTGGTGTCGAGAACGACGGCGCCGTCCGCGGGCCTCAGCGGCGAATGCTCGCGCGAGCGATCGCGCTCGTCGCGAATCGCCTGCTCGGCCAGCACGGTGGCCGGATCGACGCCGAGCTCCTCCGCGCGCCGGCGCGCGCGCTCCTCGGGATCGGCGGTCAGGAACACCTTCAGGTCGGCCTCCGGGGCGACGACCGTGCCGATGTCCCGGCCCTCGGCGACCCAGTCGCCGCGGGCGAGCAGGCGCCTCTGTTCGGCGACCATCGCCGAGCGCACCGCCGAGTCGGCGGCCGCCCGTGATGCGCCCTCGGACACCGCGGGGTCACGGATCTCGGCCGTCACATCGTGGCCGTCGAGCAGAACGCGGTCGCCGGGCTCTACGCGGATCAGCGGCGCCACCTCGGCGGGGCTGCGGCCGCGCTGGGCGGCGGCGAGCGCCACGCTGCGATACATCGACCCCGAGTCCAGGTACGTGAATCCGAGCTCCCGAGCCACGGCACGGGCGACGCTGGACTTGCCGGCGCCGGCGGGGCCGTCGATCGCCACCACCGTCATGACGCGACCGCGGCCAGATCGTCGGCGAAGCCCGGATACGAGACCGCCGCGGCCTCGATGCCCGCGACCTCCACACCCTCGCCCGATGCAAGGCCGGCGACCGCGCCGAGCAGCGCGAGGCGGTGGTCCCCGTGGGCGTCGAGGCTCCCGCCGCGCAGGCCACCCGTGCCGCGGACGACGAACCCGTCCTCGGTCGCCTCGATGTCCGCCCCTAGCCCGCGCAAGCCCTGCACCACGGTCGCGATGCGATCGGACTCCTTGACCCTCAGCTCGGATGCGCCCGTCACCGCCGTGTCCCCTTCGGCGAAGCAGCCGAGCAGAGCTACCAGCGGCAGCTCGTCGATCGCCAGCGGGACCTCGTCCGCCCCCACCGTGGTTGCCTCGAGCGGGCCGTGGCGAACGTCCAGCTCGGCGACCGGCTCCTCGGCCCCGAACGACCCCACCGGCTCGGCGTCGGTCAGCACGATCGCGCCCATCCGCTCGAGGATGCGAAGGAAGCCCGCGCGCGTCCAGTTGACGCCCACCCCTTCGAGGACCAGGCTCGAGCCCTTCACGAGCACGCCGGCCGCGATCAGGAACGCCGCCGAAGACAGGTCGCCCGGGACCGCGACGTCGTCGAACTCGAGCTCGTCGGCGTTGGCCACGGTCGAGCGCCAGGCGCCGGAGCGACCCTGGGCGCGCTCGACCGCGGCTCCCGCGCGCAGCAGCATCCGCTCGGTGTGGTCGCGGGTCGGGATCGGCTCGATCACGGTCGTCCCGCTGGTGGCGAGGCCCGCGAGCAGCACGCACGACTTGACCTGGGCGCTGGCGACCGGCAGCTCGTACTCGATCCCCGTCAGCGCCGCTCCGTGCACGGTGAACGGCGGGAACCTCCCCTCGCGCGCGTCGATCTGCGCCCCCATCAATCGCAGCGGCTCGGCGATCCGGTCGACCGGTCGCCGGCGAATCGAGTCGTCGCCGTCGAGCTCGAAACTCGATCCCCGCTGGAACGCGAGCCAGCCCGGGAGGAGCCGCATCAGGGTGCCCGCGTTGCCGACGTCGATTCGGTCCGGCGGGACCTGGGCGTTGCGGAGGCCGCAACCGCGGACCACCAGTTCGTGGTCGCGCTCCTCGACGATCGCCCCCAGCCCGCGGATCGCGCCCAGCGTGGAGCGGGTGTCGGCCGCCTCGAGGTAGTTGCGAACCCGGACGGGCTCCGAGGCCATGGCGGCGACGATCGCCGCGCGATGAGAGACCGACTTATCGGCCGGTACGCGCAGGCGGCCGCGGAGCGGACCCGAGGGGTCAAACCGGGCGCTCACGCGCGCGCCACCGGGAATCCGAGCTGCACCACAAGCTCCTCGGCCCGCCGCACGGGCGCCTCGCCCGCGATCCACAGCGCCACCACACCCTCGCTCATATCGGGGGCCGGGTACAACGCCATGTCGGTGATGTTCACGCCCGCCCGCCCGAGCTCGAGCGCCAGCTGCGCGATCACCCCCGGCCGGTTGGGCACCGACGCACGGAGTTCGAACAGGCGGCCGCCCGCGAGCTGCGCCTCGAGCAGCCGCCGGCGGTCGGCCGCGGCCTCCTCGTTCCAGGCTCCGATCCGAGCGCGGTCCCGCCGCGCCAGCGCGTCGCGGACCTCGGCCAGCCGGGCCACGGTCCGGTCGATCTCGGCCGTCAGCGCATCGGCATTGGAAAGGTAGATGTCGCTCCACACCTCGCCCGGCGCACCCGCCACGCGCGTCGCGTCGCGGAAGCTCGGGCCGGTGGCGGGCAGTCGCTCGTCGCCGGCGGCCAGCGCCTGGGCCGCCTGCGAGACCAGTACGTTTGCGAGCACGTGCGGGAGGTGGGAAACGGTGGCGAGAATCGTGTCGTGGGTGTCTGGCTCGATCGCGGCCGGGCGAGCGCCGATGCCCCGGAGCAGACGGTGCAGCCGCTCGTACAGGATCCCGGACGTGGTCGCCGTGGGGGTCAGATACCAGGTGGCGCCCTCGAACAGGTCCGCTCGGGCATACCTGACGCCGGCGGTCTCGGCGCCGGCGAGAGGATGGCCGCCGACGAACCGCGGATCGTCGTGCGCGGCCACGATCGCGCGCTTGGTGGAGCCGACGTCGGTGACCACGCACTCCCCGGACGCCGCGGTCAGAGCCTCGCCGACAGCGCCGGCTAGGGCGCCTACGGGCACCGCGACGAACACGGCCTGGGCGTCCCGGGCCGTCTCGGCGATGGAGCCGCCGGCGCGGTCGATCACCCCGCGGTCCATCGCCTCCCGGAGCGTCTCCCCCGAGGTGTCGTAGCCGCAGACCGTCGCCCGGAGGCGCTCGCGAACTGCGAGCGCGATCGAGCCGCCGAGCAGACCGACGCCGGCCACGCCGATCCGAATCCCTTCGAGGTCGCCGAGGCCGGCCCCAGCCACCGTCAGCCGGCTGCGCCGGCGCGGCGTGTTCTCACCGCGTCGGCGAGACCGTCGAGCACGTGCACGGTGGTCTCCCAGTCGAGGCACGCATCGGTTATCGATTGGCCGTAGACGAGCTCGGCGCCGCCATCGAGGTCCTGGCGACCCTCGACCAGGAACGACTCCAGCATCGCCCCGACGATCGCATGGTTGCCGTTCGCGATCTGACGGCCGATCTCGCTCGCCACCTCGGGCTGGCGGGCGGGGTCCTTGCGGCTGTTGTCATGGGAGACGTCGATCATCACCCGCTCCTCCAGATCGGCGCCGCGCAGCAGCGCGAGCGCCTGGGCGACGGCATCGGGCCCATAATTCGAAGCCTCCTTGCCTCCGCGCAGGATGATGTGGCAGTCGCGGTTACCTCGCGTATAGAGGATCGCCGACGCGCCGTTCTCGTCGATGCCCGCGAACGCGTGGGGAACGGACGCCGCGCGCACGGCGTCCACGGCCACCTGGACGTTGCCGTCGGTGCGGTTCTTGAACCCGACCGGCATGGAGAGCCCGGACCCGAGCTGGCGGTGGATTTGGCTCTCGGCCGTCCGGGCCCCGATCGCGCCCCAGCACACGGCGTCCGAGATGTACTGAGGGGTGATCGGGTCGAGGAACTCGCACCCGACCGGCAGGCCCAGCGCCAGCACCTCGAGCAGCACCCGCCGCGCCAGGCGCAGGCCGCTGTTGACGTCGCCGGATCCGTTCAAGTGGGGATCGTTGATCAGGCCCTTCCATCCGGTCGTGGTGCGCGGCTTCTCGAAGTAGACGCGCATCGCGACGCACAGGTCGTCCTGCAGCCTCGAGGCCTTCTCGCCGAGCCGCCGCGCGTAGTCAATGGTTGCGTCGATGTCGTGCACGCTGCACGGACCGACGACCACCAGTAGCCGGTCGTCCTCGCCGCTCAGGATCGCGTGAACATCCGCGCGCCCGTGCAGCACGACGCGGGAGTGCTCAGGGGTCAGCGGCAGCTCCCGCAGCAGGGTCACGGGGGCCACGAGCGGCAAGACTCGCTCGATCCGCTGGTCGCGGACCGGGTCAACCACCCTGACGCGTGTTGTCGGTTTGATCGCTGTCGTCATCTGCTCGTCCTTCAACGATTGGGAACTGTACGGAAGGGCGCGTGCCCGAAGGCCGGTCGGAACCGCGGCGCTCGACCTCCGAGGGCGCCCAGCCGGGGCGCGGGAAGTGCTTGGCCGAGCGCCTAGCTAAATCGCGAGGAGTAGAGGCAGCCGCTGTCGGTGGCGTAGGTGCGGCTGCATCCAGTCATCTCGCGTCCTGTTGTAGCAGAGCGCCGCGCCGGTTGCGAGGGTGTGCTGAAAAAGGGGCCGTATACGACCCAGATCCAGCACACCCGGCTCAGAGCAGGTCGCGGAGGGCGCCAATGAAGCGGTCGTTCTCAACCGCGGTCCCCACGGTCACCCGTAACGCCCCCTGTTGGCCAAGGGAAGCTCCGGCGCGGACGAGAACCCCCCGAGCGCGTAATCCAGTCACTACGTCGCCCTCATCAACACCATCCGGCAACCGCAGCCACACGAAGTTGGCGTCCGACTCCGCGAGCCAGAGCCCGAGGTCCCGCACCCCTTCCTCCAGAGTCATGCGCGCCGCGATGGTCTGCGCCACTCGCCGCTCGACCTCGTCCTGGTGCCCCAGGGCCTCCACCGCCCCGGCCTGGGCGGCAGCGTTTAGATAGAACGGCTGGCGGACCTGGTCGACCGCCACCCGGAAGTCCTCCGAGGCGCACAGGGCGTATCCGGCCCGTAGCGCGGCCAACCCATACACCTTCGAGAACGTGCGCAACAGGACCAGGTTCCCGAACCGGCGCAGCAGGTCGAGCGAGGCGTACGTGTCGCCGAGGCTCAGCGAGATCTCGCAGTACGCCTCGTCGAGGATCACGCACACGTGCGAGGGCACCCGCTCCAGGAACGCCTCGATCGCGTCCAGGCCGAGGGCCGTGGAGGTCGGGTTGTTGGGGTTGCAGACGAGCACCAGCCGGGTGGCGACCGTGATCTCGGCGGCCATCGCGTCGAGATCGTGGCGCGCGTCGGAGTCGAGCGGAACCTCGATCGCTCGCGCTCCCGAGGAGGCGGCCAGGTGCGGGTAGACGCTGAACGCCGGCCAGGCGTAGACCACCTCCGCCCCCGGTTCCAGCAGGGCCTCGCCGGCGGCGACCAGGATGTCGCACGACCCGTTGCCGAGCGCGATCCGCTCGGCGGGGATGCCGTAGCGCTCCGACAGCGCGCGGCGCAGCGGCATGTACGCCGGGTCGGGGTAGCGGTGGGCGCCGGGTAGGGCCCGGGAAGCGGCCTCGACCACGGCCGGGTGCGGAGCGAAGCAGCACTCGTTGGACGCGAGCATCGCGACGTCCGCGCCCAGGTCATAGCCGGCGGCGACGGGGTACCTCGGTATACGGCGGATGCGCTCTGCGAATTCGAGGGCCACGAAAGGCCTATTGTGCCGACTCGAGGTCGGCGCGCAGCGCCTGCGTCTCGCCGAGGTACACGTGGCGGGGCTCGTGGTCCTCGGAGGCGTAGTAGTGGACGAGCACCCGGATCACCCGCGGCATCGACCCCGGAACCGGGATCTCCCGCGCGCACAGCAGCGGCACCCGGTCGAGGCCGAGGTTGCGCGCCGCCACCGCCGGGAACTCGGCGTCGAGGTCCTCGGTGGCCGTGAACAGACAGCTCACCATGCGGTCGGGGACGAGCTCGTTGCGCGCCATCAGCTCGCTCATCAGCTCGCCGGTCGCGGCGAGTATCTCCCCGCCCTCGTTCGCCGTGACCTGGTTGGCGCCCCGCAGGGCGAAGAGCCGCATCGGCGCGGCAGCCTACTGGACCGTGTAAACGGCGGCGCAGCCGAAGTGCCGGACGGCGCGGACCAGCGGGCCGAGGGTCCGCGTGAGGTCAGCCTGGGTCTTGCAGTCGGCGAGCACGAAGCGGGCGCCGCTGCCCAGCACGAGCTTCCGCGAGAACGCGGTCCCGAGCGTTCCGTCGAATAGCTCCTGCGTCGCGCCGACGCGCCAGTAACACTGGGGCTCGGACCACAGGCAGTCGCCCACGTACGTGTGGCGGCCCGTGGCGCCCGGGATGATCGCGCCGAGGTAGCTGCGCGTCAGAACGCCTCCCGGCTGCGGGTCCTTGGCCAGGTAGTCGATCGCGCTGCGCTCACCGCGGGTGATGAAGTTCGCGTTGTCGACGGTAGGAGCGGCGAGCGTGCGCGCGCTGTTCAGCTCCACCACCAGCGAGGGAACGGTGACCGCCAGCACGGCCAGCACGGCCACCAGCCTGGGGCGGCGGAGGCGGCGCCAGCGCACGAGCTGCACCCCCTCGACCGCGAGCACCGCGAGCGGGATCGAGATCCCCTGGAAGGCGTGCAGCGGCGTGGCCGCGAAGCCCGTCCCGGAGAGTATGAACACCACCAGCGCGGCCAGCGGCCAGAAGCGCGTGGCGGCGCCGATGAAGCTGCGGGGGCGCACCCGGTAGGCGGGGATCGCCGCGATCGCGAGCGGCGCGATCGCCAGCAGGACCGGGAGCAGCGGGAACGAGTGCTTGCTCGCCCCCCGGGCCAGGTGCCAGGAGAGGTCGACCCGGGTGAGGATCACGTAGTAGAAGAGCGGCAGCGCGGTCAGGAGGATCGTCGCTCCGGCCTGCATCAGCCGCCGGCGCGTGAACGCCTGCCGGCGCCGGAGCTCGATCATCACCTCGCCGCCGATGATGAGGATGATCAAGAGTTCCCCCTGCCAGGGGTGCAGAAGGCTGGCGATCGCTCCGAGCAGGCCGGGCGTCCACCGGAGTCGGTCGCCGGTCCGGGCGCGGTCGTAGGACAAAAGCGCGCCGGCCATGGCGGCGACCGCGAGCAGGCCGAACGTGTAGCCCCAAGACAGGAAACCGAGGAACAGATCGCCGAACACGGTGACTGCCCCCGCGCTGAACGTCAGGGCGCCGAAGAACAGCCCGATCACAAGCGCGGCGCGGCGCGGCCACAGCCCGTCCAGGGCCCGGTAGGCATACGTCCGGACCGCGAAGAAGGCGGCGAGGACCGCGACCGGCTTCCACAGCAGCAGCGCCAGCCACGGGGCGACGCCGAGCGCGGTGATCCCGCCGGAGATCATGATCGCCGGCTGGAAGTAATCCGCCGCGGTGGAATGCATCACGAACAGGTTCGAAGCGAGCCCGTGGTTGGCGACGTCGCGGATCCAGGCCAGGTACTGCATCTGGTCGACCAGATAGACGCCGTCGGTGCCGGTCCAGACGCGTCCGTGCGCGACCACCTGGAAGAGATCGAGCAACAGTACCCAGAGAGAGATCGCTCCGAACAGCGCCAGCATCGAGAGCTCGAAGCGATCGAGCCGCAAACGCCGTCGCGGCGGCGCCACGGGGGGCGCCGGCGGGTACTCGGGAACTACTAAGGCGGTTTCGGGCGATTCAACTTCGAGGCGCATCAGTCGGCGGAAGCTAACAAAACGCTAATAATCACGACATAAGGCTTTGCGGGCCGCGCGCGGCATGGCGGGCGGCACGCCCGCGACGCCGGGGTCGCGCTACTGCTCCAGCTTCTTCTGCAGCGCTCCAGATGCGTGCCCGACCGGCGTGCCGAGCGGATTCAGTCCGGCGGGGTAGAGCACCATGCCGGTCGCCGGGATGAACGCGATCACGAGGAACACGGTCAGCCACAGCGCCATGCGCCGCAGACGGAGGCTGGAGCCCAGCGCGGCCAACGGTAGCAGCCACACCACGTACCACGGCACCAGCCAGGCGAGGCTCGCGATCAGGGCAAAAGTGGCCCACCCCGCCCCGGATAGCCAGTCGCCCCTGTGCCGGATCAACAGTGCGACCGCGACCACGAGCGCCACGGTGCCCAGCCTCAGCAACCCCGGCGCACCCCCGCCGACGCCGATCACGAGACCGGTCAGGTTCGGGATGCTGAACGGCGTCAGCAGCGTGCTCTGATCCTGCAGATTCGGGATCGAGAATCCGAACAGAGCGAGGCTCATCGCGATCAGGGGGATCGCGCCCAGCACGGCGCCTTCGAGGATCCGGCGGCGTCGTCGCGGCACGCGGACGCCGATCAGCAGGAACGGCAGCAGCAGAATCGCGGTGAACTTGACCGCCACCGCGAGCATCAGCACCGCGCCGACGGAGCGGTCGCGGCGCGCGAGCAGCAACGCGACCGCGGCGGTCGAGGGCACGAGCATGAAGAAGTCGTTGTGAAACGCCGGGACCGCGTACATGAGGAAGATCGGGTTGGCCGCCACGAACAGCACCGCGAATCGGGGGTCGCGCCCGAGCCGGCGGGCGCAGTGCCAGACCAGCGCGATGAACGCGAGGCTCAGGAGCACCGTGATCGTCTTGAGCGTCCAGTACGCGGCCGGAAGCGACATCAGCGCCAGCGGGTAGGTGAGCGCGGTGAACAGCGGGCCGTACGGGCTGTGGAGGTGATGCCAGGTGGTGAAGCGGAACACGGGATCGTGCACTTCCTCGGCGATCACGTGGGTGTACGGGTTGAGGTGGTGAAGGCCTCCGAGTCGCGCGTAGCCCAGGTAGTTGAAAAGGTCTGTGAGCTGGCCGGGCGGGCTGAGCAGCAGGATCGCGTGGGCTGCGAGCACGAAGATCGCGATCGTGCGCATCGACAGCGTTCGCACGGACTGCAGCACGACCAGGTATGCGATGAGCATCGCGACCACGATCACGGTGAACCCGATCTGAAGCGCTCTCCAGTTGTTCGGCAGCGCCTTATCGATGTAGTGCAGCGGCCCGGCCTCCCACAGCGGGAACGACCGGTTGCTCGTCGGCACGAGCGTCGTCGGATGTGCGGTCGCGAACGCGGTGATGATGAGCGCGCCAAGGAGCAGCGCGCCGAGCGCGATCCGCGCGGCGCGGCGGTCCGCGGCGAGGCGCGCGCGCAGACGCGGCAGTGCGCGACCGGCGTCCAGCGTCGGCACGGCTGGAAGCGTCACGGTCGCGTCGCTGTGGCCGACGCCGGCCTCGCCCAGAGGTGTCGTCGTCGCGAGCACGACCCGGCTGTCGGCGGAGCTCGAGTCCTGTCTCATTTACAGAAAGATGGTGCCCGGCGAGACATGGCGTCGATAAACGCGCCGATTGCGATTGGGTTAAGGATTGGGGGCGCGACGCCGGGCGACGCCGGAGGATAGCGGGCGTCGGAGACCGGCCTTAACATGCGCGAGCGTGAGCGTCGGCACGGTCGCCGGTGAGCTGCGCCGCCCCGGCGTCGGCGCGGCCGCTGTGCGGGCAGACACACTGTCGGGACCGGCGGTGGCTACCGTTGCGGCGCTCACCGTGCTCGCCGCGGTGCTCCGCTTCACCCGCCTGGGGCACCAGGGCTTCTGGTTCGACGAGGCGAACACGGCGCTGTTAGTCCACTTCTCGCCCGGCAAGATGCTCGGGCTTATCCCTCAATCCGAGTCGACGCCCCCGCTCTACTACTCGGTCGCGTGGATCTGGGCGAGGGTGTTCGGCTACGGCGAGGTCGGTCTGCGCTCGTTGACGGCGGTGCTCGGCGTAGCGCTGGTGCCGGTCGCGTTCGCGACGGGCGCGAAGCTGTCCTCGCGCCGTGCGGGACTCATCGCGGCCGCGCTGGTGGCGTGCAACCCGCTGCTCATCTGGTACTCGCAGGAGGCCCGCTCCTACGAGATGCTGGCCTTCCTGGCGAGTGCCTCGCTGCTCGCCTTCGCCTACGCCCGGGACGACCCCACGCCTCGGGCTCTCGCCGTCTGGGTCACCACCTCGGCCCTCGCGCTCGCCACCCATTACTACGCGGTCCTCATCGTCCTGCCCGAAGCGCTCTGGCTGCTCGCGATGCACCGACGCCGCCGAGAGGTGCAGACCGCGTTCGGGTTCGTCGGCCTGTGTGGCCTGGGGCTCCTGGCGCTGGCACTCGCCCAGAACGCGACCGGCCGGGATCGCTGGATCGCCGGCGCCCCGCTCGGCCGGCGCCTCGGCCAAGTGGTCCCGCAGTTCGCGGTCAGCTTCGAGGGGCCTGGGCGCGGCGTGCTCGAGCCGCTCGCGATCGCGATCATCGTGCTCGCGCTCGTGCTGCTGGCCACACGCGCCCGTTCAGCGGAGCGGCGGGGCGCCTTGGTCGCGGGTTCGCTGGCGCTCGCGGGTCTGGTGATCAGCCTCGTGCTGATCGCGCTCGGCTTCGACGACCTGCTCACGCGCAACCTGCTCGCGCTGTGGCTGCCCGCGGCGCTCGTGGTCGCCGGGGGTCTGGCGGCGCCGCGGCCGCGAGCGGTTGGCCTCGTCGCGGCCGCCGCGCTGTGCCTGATCGGCCTGGTCACGGCGATCGGGGTGGCGGTCGACCGCACCTACCAGCGTCCCGACTGGCGCGTCGTCGCTCGGGTGCTCGGCCCCGCTCCGGGTTCCGGGAGCCCTGCGGGCGCCGGGAGGCCCACGCGCGCGATCCTCGTTCAGCACTACCGCGACCTGCTGCCGCTGTCGCTGTATACCCCGGGGCTGAGGTTCATGCCGCGCCATGGCGCCCGGGTGTCCGAGCTCTACGTCGTGTCGTTCACCTCGCCGCCGAGCGCCGGCTTCTGCTGGTGGGGCTCGGCCTGCAACCTGTGGCCGTCGGTCATGCAGGCCACCTATCCCGTGCCGGGGTTCCACGAGGTCTCACGGCGGCACGCGCTCCAGTTCACCGTGCTGAAGATGGTGTCATCGAGGCCCGTGCGGCTGACTCCGGCCGAGGTCTCGCGGGCGCTGAGGACTACGCGGTTTCGGAACGACGAGCTTCTGATCCAGCGCTAGCGCGGGCGGTCGCGTCGGCGAGCGCCTCGAGCTCGCCGGCGGTGAGGACGCGATGCTCGCCGGGCTTCAGGTCGCCGAGCCTGAGCGGCCCGAACCCGACGCGCTCCAGTCGCCTCACCGGGTGTCCGACGTGGTCACACATCCGCTTGATTTGGCGCTTGCGGCCCTCGTGGATCGTGAGCTCGAGCGTGCCGGGGCCGAGCAGACGCACGCGGGCGGGTGCCGTGACGCCGTCGTCCAGCCGCACCCCGTTGCGCAAGGCGCTCAGCGCGGCGTCCTTGACCGGCGGGTGGGCGACCGTCGCTCGGTAGGTCTTGGGCACCTCGAAGCGCGGATGGGTGAGGCGGTGCGCCAGCTCGCCGTCATTGGTAAGCAGGATCAGGCCCGTGGTGTCGATGTCGAGTCGGCCCACGGGGTACAGGCGGAGCGCGCCGGGAACGAGCGAGACCACGGTGGGGCGACCCTGAGGATCGCGCGCGGTCGAGACCACCCCGGCGGGCTTGTTGACCGCGTAGACGATGCGGGTCGGCGAGCCCTTCACCTCTCTGCCATCGAGCGCTACCGGCTCGCCGGCATCGAGACTCACGGTCATGGCGGGGTCGGTGACCGTGGCGCCGCCTACCGTCACCCGCCCGGCCCGGATCAGCTGCTCGGCGCCGCGCCGCGAGGCGACGCCGGCGGAGGCCAGGAACTTCGCGAGGCGCATCGCCTGCCACCATAGTCCTCGTGGATCTGAGCCTGCTGGAGCGCACGCTTTCCGATCTCGGCGAGCCCGCGTATCGCGCCGGTCAGGTTTGGCGATGGGCGGCGCGAGGCGCCCCCCGGTTCGAGTCGATGACCGACGTTCCGGCGGCGCTCCGAGATGCTCTGCAGCAAACGGTACCGTTCTCGACGCTGGCGGTGGAGCACGAGCCGCAGGCTCGCGACGGGACCGTCAAGGCTTTGTTTCTCACCGGGGACGGCAAGCCGGTCGAGGCCGTGTTGATGCGCTACCGGGATGGGCGACGCTCGTTGTGCCTGTCCTCCCAGTCGGGCTGTCCGCTGACCTGTGCGTTCTGCGCGACCGGGCGGATGTCCTTCGGACGCAACCTGAGCGCGTCGGAGATCCTCGATCAGGCACTCCATTTCCGCCGGCACGCCGGGGCTGTCGATCACGCGGTGTTCATGGGGATGGGCGAGCCGATGATGAACCTCGACGCCGTGCTGGAGGCGTGCTCGCGGCTGCCGGACGTGGGGATCACCCACCGGCGCACGACGATCTCGACCGTGGGATGGATCCCGGGAATCGAGCGGCTGACCGAGAGCCCCATGCCGATTCGGCTGGCGTTGTCGCTGCACGCCGCCGACGAGGCGCTGCGCTCAGAGCTGATGCCCGTCAACGACCGATACCCGCTGGCGGATGTGCTGGCGGCGTGCGAGCGCCACTACGAGCGCAAGCGGCGCCGGGTGTTCGTGGAGTACGTGATGCTGGCCGGAGTCAACGACTCCCACGCCCAGGGCCTGCAGCTCGCTCGACTGCTCGATCCCCGCGTCTACAAGGTCAACCTGATCCCGTTCAACCCGACCGGTTCGGGCTTCGAGGCCTCCTCGCCGAAGGCGATCGATGCGTTCCGGCGGGTGCTCTCTCGTGAGGGCATCAGGGCCACCGTCCGGCTGACCCGGGGCAGGGAGATCGACGCGGCGTGCGGGCAGCTGGCCGCGCGCTCGAGCTCGCCGGCTCAGCCCAGCCCGCTCGGCGGTGGCGGCGGTGGGGGAAGTACCGTGATCGTCGTCCGGGCCACGTTGTTTGACAGGTTGGGGTCGTAGGTCGCGGTCCCGACGACGGAGCGGTTCGTGAACCGCGAGGAACGCGTGCCCAGTCGCACGCGAACCGTGATGTGGGCCTTGGCCCCCGGCTTCAGCGTGCCGAGCTGGCAGACCAGCGGCAGGCTCACATGACAGCTTCCCACGTCGGTATGGACCGAGACGAGGACCCCGGATCCGAGAGGCTGGTCGTTCAGCACGACCCGCGCCGCGTCATCCGGCCCGTGGTTGGTGACCGCGATCCGGTAGGTGACGATCTGCCCCCGGGTGACCGTCGCCGGCGACGCGTGTTTCGTTACGGATAGGTCGGCGTACGGTTCGCTCGGCTGGTCGAGGTTCGCCCCGGGCGGCGCAGGAGGCTCGGGCGGGGGCGGCGCGGGGGGCTCGGGTGGCGGCTGGGGCGGGGGCGTTCGCGTGAACGTGTCTGTGAACACGCACCGCGCAGACGGGTGACTCCTCCTCAGCGTGACCACGACGGTGCCCTGATCGAATGGCACGACCACGCCGTTGCACTCCACCTGGGTGAGGGTCCATCCGCCGGCGGGGATGTCGTGCGGGTGCTGCTCGATGATCCGGTAGGCGCCCAGGCGGAGATGATCGGTCGCGTCCGAGGGACTCGCGGGCACCGCGTCGACCGAAACCCCGATCCTCGACGAGACCGCGAGCTGCACGTAGTGCGCCGGCTTGCCGGTCACCGGCGTCACCTGGAAGGTCGTGTTGCCGATGTTCCCCTCCGTGATCTTCGCAAGGGAGATCGAACCCCGGGGCATGAACGTGTTCGTGAACAGGCACGTCACCTCCACGCCGCTGCGGATCGTCACCTGGGTGGGCCGCGTGGTTGACCGGCTTACGTCGTTGCAGGTGACGCTGCGCAGCCGCCAGCGGCCGTCCGGCGAAGTGGGCGCGCGCTCGCGAATCGTGTATGTACCGGGGGCGAGCGTCACCAGTGATGGCTCGGCGTTGACGGGAACGTTTGGCTCGATGGTCGTGGCTCTCGCCCGATGTGTCTCGCCGGCCCCGGAGGACGGGGTGACCGTGTAGGAGAACGTCCCCACGCCGCCTCGGGTTATCTTGCGGATCGTCAGGCCGCCCGACGGCGGGATGTAGCGGTTGGTGTAGGTGCAAGTCACATGGTCCAGCGCGGCCAACGAAATGTGCGCGGTCGAGGCGCTGTACTGGAACGTGCTCGTGCCCGCAGCGCTTGAGCAATCGAGGGACTCGAGGGAGTAGCCGTCGACCGCGCCTTCGGTGACGGTCCACGTCGAGCCCCCGGCGCGCCAGAAGTCGATCGAGCCCCCGTCGGTCAGCTGGAATCCGTGCGGGTCGAAGGAAATGTCACCGTTGAACGGGAACGAGGGGTTGGCGCCGGCCGGGGCGCCGACCACCTGCTTGCGGATCGTGATCAGCCCGGTCGTCGGCGGCGGCTTGACGTAGAACGCATAACAGAACACATGGGTGACGCCGGCCGGGAAGAAGATGAACTCGACGTTGTCGCCGTTCAGGTTGTCGGTGGCGCAGCGCAACGTCCCGAACCCATACTCGGGACCTGGGAACGTCTGCGCGAGCACCGGGTCCGTCGGGATGCCGCCCTGCGCCCATAGCTGGTCAGAACTGCTGGACTGCGCGCGCTCCTCGTTGGTCAGCTCGATCGTGGTCGCGCCGGCGAGCGTCTTCCCCGGCACCGGCTCGGCGCTGGTGTCGAGGAGCGGCGTCGAGGCCTGCGTGACGATCGACGTGTCGAAGGGATTCGTGACCTTCGACAATGACCCCCAGTCACCCGTGACCGCGCGGGTCTCGTAACCGGTCCCGAGCGTGAACTTCCACCCTGGGAGCGGCTGACAGTTGGTCTGCGGGGCTATGTAGTCCTCGTAGACGGGATCGATCAACGCGCCGGTGTCGTCGTACTGCGTGTCCGGCCCCAGGTCCTTGAGGCTCTCGACGATGTCGTTGCGCGCGTGGTTGGCGAAGATGTCGGTGTACTCCGGACACCACCGGGCGACGAACGTGACGAAATAACCCGACCCGCCCGACCGCTGGGCCATCGCCGGGGCGCCGGCGCGAGCCAGAAGAAGCACAGCAACCCCAAAAGCGTCAGCAGCCGGAGGAAGCCCCGCACTGGGGACCTGAGCCCGCGAACCGCAAACACCGCGAATCGAGCAGCCACGAGAGCGGGGACGGTATCACCCACGCACGCTTTCGTACCCGCCTCGAGCCGCCGGCAACGAATGTGTCAGGGCCCGGCTATGGCGCTCGCCCGCGCCTCGCCGGCGCGGAGCAGACGCTCGCGCAGCTCGGCCTCCACCTCAGGCGAGGGGTCGAACTTCTCGATTTCCGGCAGCTCGTCCAGCGAGCTCAGCCCGAACAACCTGAGGAACAGATCGGTGGTCCGGTACAGCACCGCGCCGAACTGGGAGCGGCCGGCCTCCTCGATCATTCCCCGCTCGAGCAGCGTCGAGGCGGCCGACTCGGCGTTGACGCCGCGGATCCGGGCAATCTCCGGACGCGACACCGGTTGCAGGTAGGCCACGATCGCGAGCGTCTCGGCCTGGGCCGGGGTCAGTGGAGGGGTGCGCGGACGCGCCAGCAGCCGCCGGGCAGCCGGCTCGGTATCGGGGTGGGTGGACAGGGCATAGCCGCCGGCGAGCTCGCGCAAGACCAGCCCGCGCCGCTCGAACTCGTAGTGCTCGCGGAGCCGCTCGAGCCCGGTCACGACCTCGTGCAGCTCGGCGCCGGTGGCCTCGGCGAACACGGCCGCATCCAGCGGCTCCGAGCTCAGGAACAGGAGCGCTTCGAGCGTCCTTTCGAGGTCTTGGCTCATCGCGCGACGGTCAGCCTCCCGGCCTGCACGGCTGCCGGCCGCTCGATCAGGATGTCGCCCAACGGCTCGTCTTGGGTCCATGTCGCCTCCCCCCGCTTGTAGAGCTCGAGCAGCGCGAACAGGGTCACGGCGACCGTTACCCGATCCGCGCGCGCGACCGCCTCGTCGAAGCTGAAGCTCCCACGCCCGAGGAGCGCCCGCAGGTGGGCCAGCCGTTCGGCGACCGTCACCTTCGGGACCGTGATGTGGCGGACGTCGACCGGCTCGGGCGTCCGCAGCAGGCCGCCGATGGCCTCGGCGAGCACCGCCGGGTCATAGACGGCGGTGGCATCGTCGAGCGAGGCCCGCCGGAGCGCCGGCGGGAGCGGCGCCGAGCGGAAGCGATGACCGGACTCCGAGGCCAGCCGCTCCTGGAGGTACGTCGCGGTGGCGCGGTAGCGATGGGCGTCGAGCAGGCGGACCAGCAGCTCCTCCGCCGCCTCGCCCGGATCGAGCTCGATCATCTCCTGCTCCACGCCCGGGAGCAGCAGCCGTGATTTCAGCTCGAGCAGGGCGGCGATCAGCACCAGGAACTCGGTCGCGGCCTCGAGCTCGAGCTCGCCCCGCTGCTCGAGGTGGTCGATGTAGGCGATAACGATCTCGGCCAGGTCCACCTCGAGCAGGTCGATCTCCTCGCGGAGGATCAGCGTCAGCAGAAGGTCGAAGGGGCCGGCGAAGACGTCGAGGTCGAGCTCGAGGTCTACCAGCCGCATGCCGGGCCGCGTGTTGGTGTGCGCACGAGGCCCAGGCTACTGTCCGGACCGGATCGGTCCAACCCCCATCGCCTCGCGCACGTCGCGCAGCGTGTCCGACGCGATCGCCCGCGCCTTCTCGGCTCCCTCGGCGAGCGTCCGCTCGAGTCCGGCTTCGTCGTTTCGAAGCTCGGTGTAGCGCTCGCGTGTGGGCGCCAGGTACTCGATCACCGCGTCGGCCACCGCCTGCTTGAACGCGCCGTAACCGGAACCGTCGAACTCCCGCTCGATCTCCTCCGGCGCGGTGCCCCGGACCGCCGCGAGGATGTCGATCAGGTTCGAGATCCCGGCCTTGTCCGGGGCTCGTACGACCTCGGTTCCGGAGTCGGTCACCGACGAGCGGATCTTCCTCGCGACCTGGTCCGGGTCGTCGAGCACGTAGACCGTGCCCAGCGGAGTACTGCCCGTGGTCGACATCTTTCGGTCGGGATTCTGGAGGTCCATGATGCGCGCGCCGACGTCGGGCACTCGGACCTCGGGGACGACGAGCGTCTCGCCGAAGCGGGCGTTGAAGCGCTCGGCGACGTCGCGCATCAGCTCGACGTGCTGGCGCTGGTCCTCGCCCACCGGGACGTCGTTGGCCCGGTACGCGAGGACGTCGGCGGCCTGCAGCACCGGGTAGAAGAACAGTCCGCCCGAGACCAGGTCGCGCTGGGCGCCGGCCTTCTCCTTGAACTGGGTCATCCGGTTGAGCTCCCCGAACGAGGTGACGCTCGAGAGCAGCCAGCAGAGCTGGGGGTGCTCGACCACGTCGCTCTGGCGGAAGAAGATGCAGCGGGTCGGGTCGAGCCCGGCCGCGAGCAGGATCGCCGAGGTGTCGTAGACCGACTCACGGAGCACCGCCGGCTCGTAGGCGACGGTGATGGCGTGGAGGTCGACGATGCAGTAGATCGCCTCGCCGCGGTCCTGGCCCGCGACGTACTGTCTGATCGCCCCGATGTAGTTGCCGAGGTGCTTTCGCCCGGTCGGCTGGATGCCGGAGAAGATGCGCATGCGATGAAGGTCTGCAGGCTACTTGGCGAGGGCCCGCGCCGCCGGTCCGCTCGTGCTCCGCCGGGCAGCGCGCTGGTCGGACATCAGCCACGCCGCCACGATCCCGCCGATGGCGCCGCACGCGTGGGCCTGCCAGGAGATGCCGTAGTGGGGAATGAGGCTCGAGAGCAGCGCTCCACCCCAGATCACCGCCACGAGCGCGCCGGTCAGCAGCTCGAGCAGGCTGCGATCGAAGAGCCCGCGAGTCAGCAGATAGGCGGCATATCCGAACACCACACCGCTCGCGCCGATCGTGCTGGTGTGCGTCGGCGCGATCAACCACGTCCCGAGCCCCCCGACGACGACCACGATGAGCGTCACCAGCGCCACCCTGCCGGCCCCGCGCATGGCGATGATCAGCCCCAGGAACACGAGCGGAATCGTGTTCGAGATCAGGTGCGCGTAGCTGGCGTGTACGAACGGCGAGGTGAGGACGCCCCACAGCCGCCCGGGATCGCGGGCGTGGATCCCGTCGCCGTTGAGGCGTTGGCCGTCGAGCGAGTTGATCGCCTCGACGATCCACATCAACGCGACGATGATCGCGAGCAGCTGGATGCCCTCGAGCTGCATTCCTGCGCGGCGCCGGCGCGCCGTGGCTTGCCGGCGCCGGGGATCGGGTGCGCGAGTGATCGTGGTCCGGGTGGTCACGGTCAAAGCATGCCAGGGTCGAGGACCTGGGTGGCGAGGGCCAGCGCGACCTCCGCTCGCGCCTCGAGCGAGCCGGCCAGAACGAACTCCTCCGGCGTGTGGGCGCCCCCGCCCCGAGGACCCAGGCCGTCGATCGTGAGCGGAATCGTGGCCGCAAAATGACTCGCGTCGCTCGCGCCGCCGCGCGCCACGCCGACCACCGGCCGGCCGAGGCGAGCGCTAGCTCGCTCGAGCACCTCGCGCGTCAGCTCCCGGGTGTCCATTCCGGGCCACCGGCGATCCAGGCGCGCCTCGAGCGAGACTCCGTTCAGCTCCGGGGGAACCGCCATCCGCACCGGCTCGAACGAGTCGACGCCGTCGGCGCGCATGTCGAACAACAGCTCCCCGGATGCGGGCACGACGTTGAACGCATCGCCCGAGCGCATGACCGTCGGCACGACGCTGAGATGCTCGGGGCCCTCCGGCTGGTGATGCGAGGCGACATCGAGGGCGACCTGCGCCAGTCCAAGGAGCGCGTTGCGGCCGCGGTCGGGGGCGCTGCCGGAGTGCGATGCCCGGCCCGCGGCGACGACGCGCAGGGTGCCGGCGGCCTTCCTGCGCACGATCACAGCCTCGCGTTGGTCGGGGGTCAGCTCGCCCGCTTCGAAGCACAGGCAGGCGTCGTACCCGGGGAATCGAGCCACGTGCGAGAACTCGGCCGTGCGCCACTCCTCGTCGGTGACGAGCAGAACCGACAGCTCTGCGAACCGGTCCGGGCGGGTTGCCAGCGCGCGGGCCACGCCGAGAGCGAGCACCACTCCGCCTTTCATGTCGGCCGTGCCGGTCCCGTACAGCCGATCGCCGTCGCGGCGCAGCGGCGCGTGCGAACCGTGCTCGACGACCGTGTCCAGATGGCCCAGCAGGAGGACCCGGCGGGAGCCGCCGCCCGCGATGCGGGCGAGGAGGTCCGGGGCGCTCCCCGGCGTCGAGCAGGGGACGCGCTCGGCGGTGGCGGTCGCGGGGAGCATCTCCTCGCAGAGCGAGATCGCCCGCTCGGCTCCGTCGAGGTCGCCCGAGGGGGAGGACACGCCCACCAGCGACTCGAGCTGGCCCTCGGCCTGCGCGGCGATATCGTCGGCGCCCGAGGCGATCAGCGGGTCCATCGCGGCGGGCGCTCGCTACAGGGGCTGGCGCACGACCGGGTGGCGGGCGGCCGCGGCTTCATCGAGGCGTCGAACCGGGGTGGTGTACGGAGCGTGTCGCGCTATCTCTGGGTCCTCCCGGGCCTCGCGGAGGATCCCGGCCACGATCTCGGCGAAGCGGTCGAGCGTCTCCTTGGTCTCGGTCTCGGTCGGCTCGATCAGCAGCGCCTCATCGACGATCAGCGGGAAGTACACGGTCGGAGGGTGCACCCCATGATCGAGGAGGCGCTTGGCCAGATCGAGCGTCCTGATCTGAAGCTCGCGCTTCATCGGCGCGCCGGAGAGGACGAACTCGTGCATGCACAGCCGGTCGTAGGCGGCCGGGAGGTATTCCGCGACGCCCTCGCGCCGCAACCTCGCGAGCAGGTAGTTGGCGTTCAGGACGGCAACCTCAGAGACGTCGCGAAGGCCGGCCGCCCCGAGCGAGCGGATGTACGCGTAGGAGCGCACGAACACACCGTAGTTGCCCTGGAAGCCGCGCAAGCGCCCAATCGACTTGGGGCGGTCGTACTCGAGGTCGTAGAACGGGCCCGAGGCGCCGTTGCCGGCTCCGGGTGGGCGCCTGGAGACCCGTGGCCGGGGGAGGTACGGCTCGATCCGCTCCGAGACCGCGACCGGACCGGCGCCCGGGCCCCCGCCGCCGTGGGGTTGGGTGAACGTCTTGTGGAGGTTGAAGTGGACGATGTCGAAGCCCATGTCGCCCGGACGCGAGATCCCCATGATCGCGTTCAGGTTGGCACCGTCGTAGTAGAGCGTGGCCCCCACGCCGTGCACGATCCGCTCGATCTCCTGGATCCCGGGCTCGAACAGTCCGAGCGTCGAAGGATTGGTGAGCATCAGGCACGCGACCTCGTCGCTGGCCTTGGCCCGCAGCGCGTCGAGGTCGATGTTGCCTTTCGCGTCCGTGCCGACCTTGACCAACTCGTATCCCGCCATCGTCACCGTCGCCGGGTTGGTCCCGTGCGCGGTGTCGGGCGTCAGCACCTTCGTGCGGCGCTCACCGCGGTCCTCGTGGAACGCGCGCGTCAGGAGCACCCCGGCCAGCTCGCCGTGCGAGCCGGCGCTCGGCTGCAGAGAGACGTGCGGAAGACCCGCGATTTCCGCCAAAGCCTCCTGCAGGCGCCACATCAGCTCGAGTGCGCCCTGCGCGTAGCGGGGATCCTGGAGCGGGTGGAGCTTCGCGTGGCCGGGAAGGGCCGCGATCCGCTCGTGCACCTTGGGGTTGTGTTTCATCGTGCAAGAACCGAGCGGATAGAAGCCGGTGTCCAGGTCGAAGTTTCGCTTCGACAGCCGGTTGAAGTGGCGCACGATCTCGGGTTCTGAGACCTCGGGGAGCCGGGGTGGTTCCTTGCGCCGCAGCGGTTCCGGGAGGAGTTCGTCGAGCGGCCGGTCGGGCACGTCGAGCGCGGGCGCGACGAACGCCCGGCGACCCGGCTTCGACCGCTCGAAGATCGTCAGCTCGTCGTCGGCAGCGCCGATCACGCGCGCGCCTCCGCCGGTTGGCGCCCCGCCGCCTCCGCCGGTTGGCGCTCCGCCGCCACCGCGTTCGCCAGCACGTCGGCGAGGCGGTCGATGTCGGCGCGGGTGCGCCGCTCGGTGATCGCGACCAGCAGCCCGTCTTCTAGCTCCGGGTAGTCGCGGCCGAGCGCGTATCCCGGGTTCACGCCCTCCTCCCGGCAGCGAGCGATGACCTTGTCGACGGGGGCGTCCAGCCGGAGCGCGAATTCCCGTACCACCGGCTGCTCGTTGTGAAGACGCACCCCGGGGATCTCGGCGAGGCGCTGACGGGCGTAAGCGGTGCGCTGGAGCATCAGCTCGGCGAGTTCGACGATCCCCTGGCGCCCGAGCCAGCTCAGGTAGATCACCCCCGCCAACGCGTTCAGCGCCTGCGCGGTGCAGATGTTGGACGTGGCCTTCTCGCGGCGAATGTGCTGCTCGCGCGTCTGGAGGGTGAGCACGAATCCGCGCTTGCCGTCGAGATCGCGCGTCTCGCCCGCGATCCGGCCTGGCATCCGGCGCATCAGCGCCTCGGTGGCGGCGAAGAACCCGAACGAGGGGCCGCCGAAGTCAAGTCGGTTGCCGAGCGTCTGCCCCTCTCCCACCGCGATCTCGACGCCGCACTCGCCCGGTGGCTTGAGCAGCGCGAGGGGCAGCGGGTCGCATGCGCAGATCGTCAGCGCGCCCGCCTGGCGGGCGGGCTCCGCGAGGGCGGCCAGATCCTCCACCGCCCCGAGGAAGTTCGGCTGCTGCACGACGACTGCGCTGACGTCCTGGTCGAGCGCCGGGAGGTCGGTGACGCTGTCGACGAGCGACGCCTCGATGACCTCCATCCCCCAGGCGTGGGCGAGCGTGCGCAGCGCCTCGCGCGAGTGCGGGTGGACGGCGCGGGAAACGACGAACCTTCGCCGTCCGTTGGTGAGCTTGGCCACGTATCCCGCCGCCGCCACGGCGCTCGGGCCCTCGTACACCGAGGCGTTCGACACCGGCAAGGCGGTCAGCTCCGAGATCGCCGTCTGATATTCGAACATCGCCTGAAGCCCGCCCTGGGAGATCTCCGGCTGATACGGCGTGTACGGAGTCAGGAACTCCGAGCGCAGGATGATCGAGTCGACCAAGGCCGGGATGTAGTGGTCGTACATGCCGGCGCCCACGAACGACAGCTCATCCTCGGTGCTGACGTTCCTCGCTGCGAGCGCGCGCAGCTCCTCGAACACCTCCTGCTCTGCGAGGCCATCGTCGAGCGCGAGCGGTCTGTTCAGGCGGAGCGCCGCGGGGATGTCCGCGAACAGGTCCTCGATCGACTCCACGCCGATCGCCCGAAGCATCTCGGTCCGGTCCGAATCGGTGACGGAGGTGTAAGTCGTCATTCCAACATCGCCTCGTACGCCTCGGCCGTCAGCAGCGACTGCGTCTCCGAGGGGTCCGCCAGCCTCACCTGTACCAGCCAACCGTCACCATACGGGTCCTCGTTTACGAGCTCCGGGTTGTCGGCGAGAGCCTCGTTGACGGCCGTGATTTCGCCCGACAGCGGCGCGATCACATCCGAGACGGCCTTGACCGACTCGATCTCCGTATAGGCCTCGTCCTTGGACGCCCGCGCGCCCACCTTGGGCGAGTCGAAGAACACGACCTCGCCGAGGGCATCCTGCGCGTACCAGGTGATGCCGAACGTCGCCGTGTCGCCGTCGACGCGCGCCCAGTCGTGCTCGGGGTGGTAGAGGAGGTCGTCCGGATAGCTTGGGTCGGGCATTTCAGCTTCCCTTTCGGTACAGAGGCTTTCGCTCGATCACCGCGGGCCGGACGGTCCCGCGCACATCGATCTCGATGCGCGTGCCGGGCTCGGCCCGCTCCGGCGAAACGTACGCCATCCCGATCCCGCGCTCCAAGCAGGGCGAGAAAGTCCCGCTGGTGACGACGCCGCCGCCGACCACGGGGTTGCCGCGGCGCGCGATCCCGGGCCCGTCGACCACGAACGGGACGAGCCTCTCCGCCGGGCCGTTCGCGCGCGCCGCCGCCACCGCCTCCGAGCCGATGAAGCCCGTCTGCTCACGGCAGCACCAGCCGAGGCCGGCCTCGATCGGCCCGCGATCTTCGCTCAGGTCGTTGCCGTAGAGGTGAAAGCAAACCTCCAGGCGCAATGTGTCCCGGGCGCCCAGCCCGACCGGCGTGGCGCCCGCGGCGAGGAGCGCATCCCAAACCTCGGGGGCCGCTGTCGGATCCAGCAGCAGCTCCACACCGTCCTCGCCCGTGTAGCCGGTGGCGCACACGAGCATCCCGGCGCCCGCCACCGTCCGCTCGCAGCATCGCATCCGCGACGGGGTGGGGCCGTCGGACAGCGTGTGCACCAGGCTCCGAGCGCGCGGGCCCTGGACCGCGAGCATCGCGAAACGGGCCGCGGCGTCGATCACGTCCACGTTGAAATCAGCGGCGTGAGACTGCAGCCAGGCCAGGTCACGCTCGTGGTTGGCGGCGTTCGTGACCGTCAGGAATTCGCAGTCGGCGAGCCTGTAGGTGAAGAGGTCGTCGAGGACACCCCCGTCCTCGCGGGTCAGCACGCTGTACTGGGCCCCTCCCTCCGGCAGCCGGCGGAGATCGTTAGACAGCATCCGCTGCAAGAAGGGGAGCGCCTCGGGTCCCCGGGTCTCGACCTGCCCCATGTGGGAGACATCGAACACCCCCACGTCTCGCCGGACCGCCACGTGCTCCTCGCGGATGCCCGAGTACTGTACCGGCATCTCCCAGCCCGCGAACGGCACGAGCTTTGCTCCCGCGGCCGCGTGGCGCTCGTGGAGCGGTGTGCGGCGTAGTGAGGTCTCGGTGGTCTGAGCCACGCCGCACCACGTTAGCGCTCGCTACCGCGGCCCCGCGTCCAAGTCTGCGGAGCATGCCTGGTCTGGGCGAGCGAGACCGGGACGCAACTCCTATCGAGATAGTCCCTTAGAGCAACCGAGACGGGTGGGCGCGCGCGATCTGACTTGTGGAGTGGTAGATCGCGGAGACGACGCTGAACGCCGGTTTGGGGTTGCCGGAGAGGTCGACCACGCCCTTTTGCACGAACGGGGGATCCGGCCACGGATCGCCTCCGCCCCACCCCGGCCGAGCGGCGAAGTCCTGCAGCGCGAAGTAGATGGCGCCCGACAGCCACGACTTGGACGCGAACACCCGCAGGTGGTACGCGACCGAGTTCGACTGAAACTCATACGTCCCGCGCTCCTCGACGGGGCCGTGCCGGTTGGCCTCAAACCCGAACTCGGTGACCATCAGCGCCTTGGCGGGGTAGCAGGCGCGGAAGTTGTCGAGGAACGGACCGAGCGCGTCGCGATCATCGGTCGAGCCACCGCCCGCGTCGAACCATCCGAAGTAGTCGTTGAAGCCGATCACGTCGAGCGGGGCGTACGCCGACTGGCACGAAACCCCGGGCCAGTCGCTGATCGCCATGGCCACGGGTCGTGTGGGGTCGAGGCGGCGAGCGAGCGCGGCCGCACCCGCGATATAGGCCCCCTCCGCCGCGCCCGGCGGGGTGGGCAACTCGTTCGCGATGCTCCAGAGCAGCACCGACGGGTGGTTCTCGTTGGTCGTGATGTTGGCCTGCAGCAGAGCGTGGGCACGCGCCAGCCAGCCCGGCTGGTTCAGATATCCGTTGCCGACCTGGTAGACGGGAACCTCCGACCAGAGCAGGATCCCGTCCCGGTCGGCCATCTCCTCGATCTCCTGGTTGAGCGGGTAGTGCGCGCGGATCAAGGTGGCCCCCAGCGACCGAACCCAGCCGATCAGGTTGCCGTCATCGGCCTGGTCGAGCGCCGCTCCGCGCGTGATGTTCTGCTCGTGGAGGTTGACCCCGCGGAGGTTCAGGAGCCTGCCGTTCAGCTCGAGCCGTCCGCCCGAGGTGACCGCGATGCTCCGGATTCCGCTGAGGCTCACGTAGCCGCCGATCGGATCGCCGTTCGAGTCGGACAACGTCAACGTGGCACGGTAGAGCGCCGGGTCATCCGGCGACCAGAGGCGGGGGTGGGAAAGGCGCGCTCGGGCCTGCGCGGTCCAGGTGGCGTGGGGAGCGATCGTCGCGGAGCCGAAGTCGAGTCGCGCCGCCCCGAAGCGAGCGGTGAGGCGCACCGCCTGGCGCTGTCCGGTGACGTTGCGAACGAGTGCGATCTCCTCGATCGTCGCTGCGCACGTGGGGCACGGCAGCAGCGGTCGAACGATGACCTGCGTGAGGTCGGCGCGCTGGACCGCACGCAGGTACACGTCCTGCAGAAGGCCGCCGAAGTTCCACCAGCCGCCGCCCGGTCCGGGCGGCAGATCCCCCGGCCCCCGGCGATCGTCGACCCGGACGATGAGCCGGTTCACACCGGGACGCAACCCGTTCAAATCGAACTCGAACGGCAGGTAAGCGCCGGCGTGAGACCCGATCCGGTGCCCGTTCAGCCATATCGTCGCGGCGTAGTTGACCGAGTCGAAGCGGATGATCCACTTCCTGAACCTGCTCGGGACCGAGGGCGAAAATGCGCTGGTCGGAAGGGTGAAGTCTCTCCGGTACCAGCCGACGTACCCGGCCATGCTGGTGCTGGAAAAGTCCCCGGCGTTGTACGCGTTGGGCACGCTGACCGGAGACCACCCCGCGGTCGTCGCGGTCCCGGCCCACCAGCCCTGCGCGACGCCGGCGTCGCCGGGATCGGCTCGGTAGAGCCACGTGCCGCCGAGCAGGTAGCGGCCGTTCTGACCGTCGGTGTAGAGCGCTCCCCTGGTCGGCGGTGACGGTGCGTAGCCCGGAGCCTGCGCCGATGCGGGGCCGGCGATCGCCAGGAGCAGCGCGAGCCCCAAGAGCACGCCCGGCAGCGAAAGGGCAACGGCGACCCTCGGCGAACGAGCGAGCATCGTCACGTTCCCTTGCGGCGCGCTGGGGGACGTTTGTGCGGCCCCGGTGGCGCCGTCACCTTGATGCGGAGGATGGCCGCGGTGGTGTTCCCGGCCCGGTCGACCGTCACCACGGTGATCCGGTAGCGGCCGGCGCGGCGATAGGCGTGAGCGCTTCCGTGCTGGCCCGGTTTGAGCCGCACGATGGTCCGGTCGCCCCACTTCAGCGTCACGCTCGCGATTCCGGAGGCGGCTGCGGGCGGCAGCCCGAGTGGCGGCAGGTCGCGTGCCGTGACATACACATGCAGCGACGCGCCGATCTGGCGCTTGCCGGAGAGCGAAAAGCGGACGGTTGGTCGGACCGTGTCCACGAACACCGAGCCGGAGCCGCCCGTGTGCTGCAGGCCCGCCGGGTTGATCGCGGTCACCCGCCAGGAGTGGCGGCCGTTGGTCAGCGGCGCCGGAACCGTGAGGGAGGTGGCCGGCGTTTGCGCGACCGGCGCGCCGTCCACGGACAGCAGGTAGCGCAACGGCCCCCAGCGGGCGGACGCCGGCGACCACACCAACCGGGGTTCAAGCGTGCGCGCGTACGCCGACGCATGCACCGGGCTGGCCGAGCCGGGCGGTTGGTAGAGCTGGTCGGCGACGATCAGGGACGCGGCCCCCGAGCCCTGCACCCACGCGACCGCGGCGTCGCCGGCGACGTCGCCGCCCGCGGCTAGCCCGTTGGCGGCCGCCGTCGGTCCCTGCGCGGACGCCGACAGGACCACGTCGGGGCCGAGCGGGCCTCCGCCCGGCGCGTACCGAAGCCGGATCTCGGGCAAACCAGCCGTTCCCGGATCCTGCTGCCAGGCGATCATCTCCGAGGACAGTCCGGCCGCGGCGGGAACGCCGAAGGGCGGACTGGCCTGGGGGAGTCCGGAATCGTCGGCCAGCAGAAGCCCGCCGCCGCCTCCGTCGGTGCCGAGCACCGTCGCGAACAGCTGGTTGGACGTGATCCGGGCGGAGGTGACGTAACCCCGGCCGTACTCGTCCATCGAGATCTCCGGCTGATCGGCTCCGTCCGTCCCCGAGGAGCCCAGCCCGTCCGGCTGGGTCAGGCCGTCGTAGATCGAGCCTTGCCAGCGGTTCATGAGCACCCGTTGCTCCTGCACGGAGCCGCACTGGAGCACCTCGTGGAATGCGACTCCGACCCACGAGGAGTCCCCGCCGGCCCCGACCACCGGATCATCGGCCGAGGCCTCGGTGCAGCCGGGGAGCGGGCCGTCGGCCTGGCCGAAGACGATGCTCGGAGAGGTGCCCCAGACGCGACGCGAGTAGACATGCCCACCCTCGCCCCACACCACGATCCCCACCCCGTCGCCCGCTGCCGCCACCGCGGGGCGACCGCTGCCCATCCCGGCCTCATCGCCCGGCACCGCGTTCAGGGGAGCGGACTCGAGCGCCCATCTCCCCTGGTAGTAGTAGGCCGCCCGCACGTCGTGGCCGGCGCCGTCGGCCACCGTGAAGGCGAGATACGCCTTGCCGAAGTTCGAAAGGCCGATTGACGGGTTGCCCGCGCCGCCGGCGATCAGCGCCGGCGGCGAGAACGGAGCCGACGGGCCCGCCGTTTGTGCGACGTACAGGACGCCGGAGTTGATGAATGCGACCAACAGCACGCCGCCGTTTCCGCCAGCGATCACCGGCTGAGAGGAGGCGCCCGCGAGGGCGGCGTCGACCTCTTGCGGGGTCTGGAACACGCCTCCGATCAAGCGCGAGACGAACACGTGCGACACGCCCGCGACCTGCTTGAGGTACGCGAGCCCCCCGGTCCCGTCGCGGGCGATCGACATGCCAGACAGGCCCACGATGCCGGCGCTCGGGCCGTCGATGACTCCCGGCGGCGCGGGGGTGGGCTGGGCGTGCGCGGGGGTGGGCAGCGCGAGCGCGGTGCCGGCGGGGACGAGCAGAAGGGCGACGAGGAACGCGGCTGCGCGCGTCGTCCCGCGCCCACGTCGACCGCCCGCCTCAGAAGCCGATTCCCTGTCGCTCGTCGGTCTAACGCCCATTAGAAACATCGCCAGCGGCCTAATGTTGCGCGGGGAGACGGACGCCGGAAAAGCGCCGCGGGCGCCGGCGCGGGCGGCCTCGCGGCATTTCGGGTGCCCGAACCGCCCCGCACCCCGCAGAGCGGCGCCGGCCGCGCCCGGCGCCGCGGCGCGCTACCGATCTTTCAAAAACTCCGGAATGTCGATCTCTTCGTCGCGAATCTCGAGCGAAGAGCGTTGAGTGTCATCCATCGTGACGTCGCGATCCCGTCGGGCGCGCCTCGTGGTCTCGCGGGCGGTGCTGGGGCGCGCGTGACTGTGGTCGAAGCCCGTGGCGATCACCGTGACGCGGACTTCGTCGCCCAGCGAATCGTCGATCACCGCGCCGAAGATGATGTTCGAATTCGCGTCCGCGGCACTCTGGACGATCTCGGCCGCCTCGTTGACCTCGAACAGCCCGAGGTCGTGGCCTCCGGTGATGTTGAGCAGGATTCCGGTAGCCCCTTCCACCGACTCCTCCAGGAGCGGCGACGAGATTGCGACCTTGGCCGCCTCGGCGGAGCGGTTCTCGCCGGCGGCCGTGCCGATGCCCATCAGCGCGCTGCCGGCCTCGTGCATGATCGTGCGCACGTCGGCGAAGTCGAGGTTGATCAGACCGGGGATCGTGATCAGATCGGTGATCCCCTGGACACCCTGCCGCAGGACGTTGTCCGCCTCGCGAAACGCGTCGAGAATCGAGGTGCGACGCTCGACGATCGCGAGCAACTTCTCGTTCGGGATCACGATCAACGTGTCGACGTCCTCGCGCAGGCGCTGGATCCCCTCCTGGGCCTGGCGGGCACGCTGCGACCCTTCGAAGGCGAACGGCCTCGTCACCACGCCCACGGTCAGCGCACCGATCTCGTTCTTGGCGATGTCCGAGATCACCGGCGCCGCGCCCGTGCCGGTGCCGCCGCCCTCTCCGGCGGTGACGAACACCATGTCGGCGCCCTTCAGCGCCTCCTTGATCTCGTCCCGCGACTCGGCCGCCGCTCCTTGGCCGATCTCGGGATTCGAGCCTGCCCCGAGACCCTTCGTGAGCTCGTGGCCGATATTCAGCTTGATGTCCGCATCGCACATCGCGAGCGCCTGCGCGTCCGTGTTGCAAGCGATGAACTCGACTCCGCGCAGGCCGGCATCGACCATCCGGTTGACCGCGTTGGTGCCCCCGCCGCCGACCCCGACGACCTTGATGACTGCTAGGTAACTGCCGCTTTCCATGATCCCGTCCGACCCTCGATCTAGCGTTGAGTGTTTTCTCGGCTTAACGCTCTTAGCGGAGTTTGGCACGTTAAGCGCTGGTGATGCGGTAAGTCAACGTCCTCCTGCGTTCGCAACGCTCGTTGCAGAAGACGGAATTCTCGACGGGAGCACGAGACTCGGGATTTTGCGACCTTCAACCTCTAGTTGAGGGTTATCCGCCTTGAGTGCCGGAGGAACCAATCGCGCCGCCTGCCGACGACTGTGACGAACCCGCACCCGCCGCGGACGACGCCGACGGCGACGGCGACGGCGACTGGGCGGTAGCCGCTCCGGCGACCGGGCGCTGCGGGTCCGTCACGTCGATGTATTGCGCGCCTGCCGACCCCGCATCCGCGAGCACCGCCTCGGCCGAAACCCACTTTGCCTCGAGCTGGCTGGCCGCTCCGAAGTAGACGCTCGGCCCACCGCGGATCTGAGCGATGAGTCCGTGCGAGGCGTCCGTCGTCACCTGGCTCACCTTCGCCAGCAGCGGCTGGGGCGCCGCCCCGAGCAACGCAATCTCCTCGCGTCCCCTGGTGTCGCTCACCCGTTTGCCGCCTGGCGGTACCGGCAGGGGGATCACCGGCAGGCTCGAGGACGCCGGAACGTCGTACAGGAGCGTGCCGTCGCCGGCCACCGCAATACTGCGGCCACCGACGAGCACTGCTCCGACCGGAGACCGCTCGATGACCTCGATCCGCATCCCGTGCGGGAATTGGGCGCTTACCTTCAGGTCCCGGACGACCGGGTAGGGGGCCACGGCTGTTCGCAGCCGGCCGATCCGGACGTGGAGCGTCGTCATGCTCCGAGCGGCCGCTACCAACGCCGCGCGGATCTGCCCGGAATCGAGCCCGGTTTGTCCGGTCACGGTCACGTGGTCGACCGCCACCAGCGAGGAGTCCCGGAACCACAACCAACCAGCCCCGAGCAGCGCCACGAGAACCGTTAGGCACAGGAGCGAGAGCCGGGCGCGCCGTCCGACTCGCCGGCGGCCGCTCCCGGCGCGGCTCGCGACTCGACCGCGGTCGCCCGAGCGGCTAGTGACCGCTCGGCGGACCCGGCGTCGCGTGTCCGTCGCTCGAAGCCTGCCGAGCAGGCCTTCCGCGATCATGCGAGTTGAGCGTCCTGGTTCGGTGTCACGTGCATATCTCGGACTACGAGGCCCGCTCTTGAAGGTTCGACCCCCTTCGGGCGACCCCTACCTCGAGCCGGAGGGGGAGCGGGGGCCAGCGTAGACGGCGACCCGGACCGATCCGGTCACCCGACGAGCGAGCGTCCCAGCGCGTCGATATCTCCGGCGCCCATCAGAAGGCACAGGTCTCCTCTCCGCAAGAGCGCGTCCAGAAAGCGCCGGGCATCGTCGAACGTGGGAACCCAGCCGACCAGCCGTCCCTGGGCTGCGTCAGCGGTGGCCGCCGCTATCAGGTGGCCGTCGACGCCGGGGAAGTCTTCGGCTCGCTCTCGCGCCGGATACACGTCGAGCACCGCGGAGACGTCTGCCGCCGCGAGCGCGACGCCGAACTCTCTGGCCAGCGCTTTCGTGCGGGAGTAGAGATGGGGCTGGAAGACCGCGATCACGCGCCGTGGCTCGAGGGTGCGCGCGGCGGCGATCTCCGCTGCCACCTCGGTGGGATGGTGGGCGTAGTCGTCATACACGGCCGCCCCGTTCGCGGTCTCACCCAGGCGCTCGAACCGGCGGCGCGCGCCACCGAACTGCCTGAGCGCGGCCGCCGCGCGGGCCCTGTCCGCGCCCGCGAGGACTGACGCCGTCAATGCGCCGGCGGCGTTGATGGCGTTATGTGCGCCGGGCACGGCCAGCTCGACATCGATGCCGCGCCACTGAAAGCGCGAACCGTGAGCCGACAGCCGCGGGTGCGGCGCGTCGTAGCCGACGGCATCGGGGGGACACAGCGCTCGGAGCTCCGGCCGATCCCACACGACGGTCTGACGGGCGCTGGCCATGAACGTGCGAAACGTCTCTTCGAGCTCGAGCCGCGAGCTGTAGGTTGCGTGATGGTCGAGCTCGGCGTTCGTGAGCAGGGCGATCTCGGGCTCGAGCTTCAACAGCGATCGATCCGACTCGTCGGCTTCGATCACGATCCATTCGCCTTGCCCCCAGCCCGCGTTCGCGCCGGTGCAGCGCAGCTCGCCGCCGATCACGTAGGAGGGATCGAGCCCGGATCCCCGGAGCGCGCGAACGACCATGCCGGCGGTGGTGGTCTTTCCGTGCGTGCCGGTCACGGCCAGGCAGCGCCGCTCCTCGGCGATCCGCGCGAGGAGGTCGGCGCGGTGAAGCTCCTTTCCGGCGGCCGCGCGTCGCTCGGGGTTCTCGGGCGGCACCGCGGTCGAATAGACGACCTCCGCGCCGGCGGGGACGTTCCCGGCGCGATGGCCAATCACCGGCTCGATCCCGTGCGCCCGGAGGCGCGCGGTGTAGCTCGACTCCGACCGATCCGAACCCGTGACCTCGGCGCCGAGCGCCTTTGCGACGAGCGCGAGCCCGCTCATGCCGGCGCCCCCGATCCCCACGAAGTGCAGCCGCCGACCGGACCACCGGTCCTCGGTCACGGAGCCCCCTCACGCAGCGCGCAACGGAGGGGTCGCGTTTTCGCTGCGTCGAGGGCTATCAACACGCGACACCTCTCGGGTGCCCGGACGCTGCGGCCAACATTTCGTCCGCAATCTCGCGAGCAGCGTCAGGTCTCGCGAGCGCGGCAGATGCCCGCGCCATCGCCGCCAGCCTCCCCGGATCGGCGAGGAGCCGGCCCACCTCCTGCGCCAGCCTGGGGCCCGTGAGCTCATCGTCGGGGATCACGGCGGCGGCGCCGGCCCGTTCCATCCACCGCGCGTTCGTGGTCTGGTGATCCGCCGTGGCGTACGGGTACGGGATCAGGAGCGCCGGCCGGCCGGCGGCGGCGATCTCGAAGATCGAGCCGCCGGATCGCCCCACTACCAGATCACTCGCGAGCAGTGCCTCCCCGAACCGCGGGATATATCCGCGCAGGTCGTAGTGCGGGCCGGGTGCGTGCAGATCGGGGAGGTCGCGCTCGCCGGCGGCGTGAAGGACGCGGAACTGCGCGCCGGCGAAGGCCTCGACCGCCGCGAGGTTGATCGACCGCGCGCCCTGGGAGCCTCCGAACACGAGCACGCACGTCTCCTCCGCCGGTATTCCGAACCGCGCCCGGGCGGCGTTGCGATCGGTTGCCGGCGGTGGCACAGGCCGCCCCGTCACGCGGTAGCGCCGCCCGTCGCGCCCCTCGACCGGAAACGCCAGGCACACCCGGCGCGCGAACGGTGCCAGCAGTCGGTTCGTCAGCCCCAGGTGGGTGTCGGCTTCGATCAGCACGAGCGGACGGCGCCCCAGCGCGGCGGCCGCGCCGACCGGGCCGGCCACGTACCCGCCGGCGCCCATTACCCCGTCCGGTCGCAGCTCGCGCAGGAGCCGGCGCGCGTGGACGAGAGCCATTCCGTCGATCGCGGCCGCCTGTGCGTCCCGAAAAGCGTTTCCGCTGTGCAGCGGCTCGAGCCGCAGTGTTCGCAGCTCATAGCCGGCGGCCGGCACCAGCTCGAACTCGGCTCGCTCGCCACCGACGAACGTGACCTCGGCGCCCTCAGCGCGCAGCGCGTCCGCCACCGCCAGCGCGGGCACGACGTGGCCGGCTGTTCCGCCGGCGCCGATCACGATCCGGGGTGCCTTCACGGTCGACCCCCACCACCCGCAGGCGGCTCCCTCCGGGGAGCGCGATGTTGAGCAGCACGCCGACCGCGGCGAGCATCACGCACAGGTTGGTCGGCGCGTAGGAGATGAACGGCAGGGGCACGCCGGTCAGCGGCGCGAGCCCCAGGACCACAAAGATGTTGAGAAGCCCCTGGCAAAGAATGAGTGAAGTGAGCCCGGTCGCCAGCAGCTTCGCATACCGGCCCGCGGCCCGGCGCGCGGTTCTGAGTCCGGCGTAGGCGATCATCCCGTAGAGGAACACCACGGCGAAGATGCCGAGCACGCCCAGCTCCTCCCCGATTACGGCCAGGATGAAGTCGGTCTGCGCCTCGGGGAGGTAGAAGATCTTCTGCACCGACCGGCCGAGCCCCACGCCGAACAGCCCGCCGGAGCCGAGCGCGATCTGGCCCTGTACCGCCTGGTAGCCGGGTCCCGCCTTTGTCGCGGATGCCCAGGGATGGAGAAACGAGGCCAGGCGGGCCCGCTCGTACGGCTGCAGAAGCACCAAGATGAACACGATCAGCGCGCCGATTCCCACGAGCGCCAGCATGTAGCGCAGCGGCATGCCCGCGGCCACCAGCAGGGCGGCGATCGCGAACGTGATCACGAGCGCGGTGCCGAGGTCGGGTTCGACGACGATCAGCAGGCACGCCGGAGCCGCGACCACCACGATCGGCGCCACGGCCTGCCGAAACCCCCGCATCCGCTTGGGGTGCTCGGCCAGGTAACGGGCCACGTACAGGACGAGCGCGAGCTTCATCAGCTCCGACGGCTGGAACTGAACCGGGCCGGCGGCGAACCAGCGGCGCGCGCCGTTGACCCGGACCCCGAACCCGGGAGCCATGACCAGCACCAGCAAGACGAAAGACACCAGCAGGAGGATGCTCACGAGCCGCCGATCCAGCAGCGCGACTCCCCGCCGCGAGAGCACGTGCATCGCCACCAGGCCGAGCGCGCCGAAGATCAGATAGCGCAGGAAGTCGCCGGTGCCGCTGCTGCCCCCCTGGCCTCGGAGCACGCCCAGCGGCGACGACGCGCTGTAGACCATGACCGCTCCGAACGCCAGCAGGCACAAGGTCGCGGTCATCAGGATGCGGTGCTCGAGCGGCGGGGGCACGCGTCTCGAGGCCTGCCGCCGTCCGGCGCCGCGAGCCGCGGAGCGCCCTGCCGCCGGACTGGGAGCTTCGCGCGCCGCCGCTGCTCCGGCCATCAGAGGTCCTCCACAAGCTCGCGGAAGTGCTCGCCCCGCGCCTCGAAGTCGCGGTACTGGTCATAGCTCGCGCACGCTGGCGACAGCAGGACGACGTCTCCCTGCTGCGCGGCGGCTCGCGCCTGGGCGACCGCACGCTCGAGGTCGCCCACACCATGCAATGGCACCCCAGTCCCCCTCAGGGCGCTGCCCAGCTCACCCGCTGCGTCCCCGATCAGATACACCGCCCGGCATCGCGCGGCCACCAGCGGCGCGAGCGGGGAGAAGTCCTGCCGCTTGCCGAGACCGCCGGCGATGAGGTGCAAGCCGCCGTCGTATGCCCTCATCGCCACGGCCGTGCTGGCCACGTTCGTCGCCTTTGAGTCGTTGACCCAGGAGACGCCGTCGATCACCGCGATCAGCTCGAGCCGGTGCGGGACGCCGGCGAACGTTCTCAGTCCGGTTGCCACGGCGTCGGGCTGCACTCCGCGAGCCAGGGTGACCGCTGCGGCGGCCATCGCGTTCTGGCGGTTGTGCTCGCCCGGGAGACCGATCTCCTCGAGGCGCACCACCGGCTCCTCGTCCCACCACAGATACCCCGCCCGCTCCGAGAGCTCTGGGCCCGGACCAGCGCCGAACAGCACCCGTCGGGCGCACCCGCCGAGATCCTCCACGTCGAGGTCGGCGGCAGCGACCGCGACGTCGTCGCCTGACTGGTTCGCGAATACCCGCAGCTTGGCCGCGACGTAGTCCGCGTAGCTGGGATGGCGGTCGAGGTGGTCGGGAAACAGATTGAGTAACACCGCTGCCTCGGGTGAAAACGCGGTGCTGTCCTCGAGTTGGAAGGAGGACGCCTCGCACACCACGGTCACGTCGGACGCCAGCCGGCCGACGAGCGAGGACGCGGCGGTTCCCACGTTGCCGGCGACTACCACGGGCAGAGCAGCCTCGCGGTATATGTGCCCGATCCACTCCGTCGTCGTGGTCTTGCCGTTCGTCCCCGTCACCGCGACGAACTCGTTCGGGATGAGCCGCCACGCGAGCTCGAGCTCGCCCAGCACCGGGATGCCGCGGGCGCGGGCCGCCAGCACCGCGGGTGCGGTCTGGGGTACGCCCGGGCTCTTGATGAGCGTCCCGGCGCGGGCGGCAAGAACGTCGCCTGACGCATCCAGGTGAACTTCGACGCCCGCCGCCGAAAGCCTCCCTGCGGCCTGCGCCAATTCTGGCGAGCGCGCCGTGCCCGCATCACAGCCGATCACCTCCTCCCCGCGGGCACGGAGGGCAAGAGCGGCGGCCGCGCCCGACCGCGCGAGACCGACGACGAGAAACGGCCCCGGTGTCAGCGGCGGTCGGGGCTTCACTCACCCACGGATGCTGAGCTGGTACACGGTGAAGCCGATCGCCGCGCACGCCGCCGCGATGATCCAGAAACGCAGGATGATCTTCGTCTCCGACCAGGCCTGCAGCTCGAAATGGTGGTGGATCGGCGCCATCAGGAACACCCGCTTGCGGAACGCCTGGAACGAGAACACCTGGATCAGCACCGACAGCGCCTCGATCACGAAGATCCCGCCGAGCAGGAGCAAGAGCACCTCGGTGTCGGTCATGACCGCCATGCCGGCGATCGCCCCGCCTATCCCCAGCGAACCCGTGTCGCCCATGAAGATGCTCGCCGGGAAGCTGTTGAACCACAGAAAGCCGATACACGCACCGACCAGACACGCGGCGAGGAACGTCAGGTCGGTTTCGCCGGCGATGAACGTGATCCCTATGTAGGCCAGCATCACTATCGCGGCACACCCGGCGGCGAGGCCGTCGAGACCGTCGGTCAGGTTGACCGCGCTGGACGTTCCGGCGACCACGAGGTAGATGAACAGGGGAAACGCCGGCCCGAGATCGACGCTCACGTCGACGAAGCGAAAGCGGACCGTCGAGGAGAGGCCGGCCTTCTGGGTCGCGACCCACCAGAGGCCGACCGATATCGCAATCGTCACGACGAGCTTTGTGCGCGCGCGCAGCCCGAGCGAGCGGCGTCTGACGATCTTCGTGTAGTCGTCGGCGAAGCCGAGCAGCGCGCACGCCACCGCCGCACCGAAGACCCCCATCGATCGCCAGTCGCGGTGCGAGAGGATCAGGAACGGAATGGCGACCGCGGCAATGATGATGATCCCGCCCATGGTCGGGGTTCCGGCCTTGGTCTGGTGACCCTGGGGGCCCTCTTCTCGGATGTTCTGGCCGAACGAACGGCGGCGCAGGAACTCGATGAACTTGGGGCTGAGGAACAGGCTGAGGAGCAGCGCCACGGTGCCGGCGATGAGGGCCCGCCCGGATATCGACCCCGTCAGGTGCCCGGAGGCGCTCACCGCCGCGGGCGTGATCGCCCCGCTCGATCCGGCGCTCATAGTCACGCCACCCCTGCGCTCAGCGCCCGGCACACCAGCTCGAGCCCGATGCCGCGCGAGGCCTTGACCAGCACGGCGTCTCCCGGAGCGAGTAGCTCGGGCACGAGTGCGGCGGCTTCGGCGGCGTCGGCTACGCACCGGGCTTCGCCGTCGAAACCCTCGGCCATCGCCGCCGCGAGCGGACCGACGGTCACGAGCAGATCGACTCCGCTAGCGGCCGCGTGCTCGCCGATCTCCACGTGGAACTCGCGCTCGGCCGGGCCGAGCTCGAGCATGTCGCCGAGCACCGCGATCCGGCGGGAGTGCTGGTGGCGCCCCGCCGTCGCGGCCAGGTCGTCGAGGGCGGCGCGCATCGACATCGGATTGGCGTTGTAGCAGTCGTCGATGAGGATCACGCCGTCGGGGAGCTGCACCCGCTGTCCGCGTCCCGGCGAGAGCTCGAGCTCGACTCGCCCGTCTGCGACCACGCCGACGGCCCGCGCGGCCGCCACCGCGGCGAGCAGGTTGCGCCGCAGATGCGCCTGCGTGAAGGGTGTTTCGAGCGTGATCGGCCGCCCGGCGAGGTCGATCTCGACCCGGCCGTCCCGCGCGTCCAGCAGTGCGACGTCGCCGCCCTCGCCGAACGTGACGACGTCGAGCTCGGGGCGCAGATACGGGGCGAGCAGCGGTTCATCGGCCGGGACGACCGCGGTCCCGCCGGTTGGAAGCGCGGCGATGAGCTCGGCCTTGGCGGCGGCGATCGCCTCGACGGTTCCGAGCAGCTCGAGGTGCACGGGCCCGATGGTCACGATCACCCCGACGTCGGGCTCGGCGACCCGCGCCAGCTCGGCGATCTGGCCCGCTCCGCGCATCGCCATCTCGAGCACGAGCACCTCGGTACCGGCCGGGGCGCCGAGGAGCTCGAGCGGCACACCGATCTCGGTGTTGAAGTTGACTCGCGAGGCAACCGTGCGGCGGTGGGGCGACAGGACCGCCAGCAGGAGGTCCTTGGTCGAGGTCTTGCCGGTCGAGCCGGTCACGCCGATCACCTTCGCGCCCAGCTCCCGCCGCCACGCGTTGGCGAGCCGATGCAGCGCCCGGAGCGGATCCTCGGCCGCGAGCACCACCCCGGGTGGCGCGCATCGCGCCGCTTCGGCGTGCTCGAAGGTGGTCAGCACCCCCCAGGCGCCGGCCGCCAGCGCGTGGGCGGCAAATCGGCCACCGTCGACGCACGCGCCCGGTAAGCCCACGAATAGCGCGCCTGGACCGGCCTGCCTGGAGTCGATCACCGCGCATTCGGGCCCGGCGGCGGTCGGCGCCGGCGCCAGAAGCCGTGCCCCCGCGGCCTGCGCGACCCGGTCGGGACTCCAGAGCCTCATCGTGAGAGCGCCGCGGAGCGCAGCGCGTCGCGCGCGACCGTCACGTCGTCGAACGGGATCTTGCGGCCGCCCGCGAACTCCTGGCCCTGCTCGTGCCCCTTGCCGGCGATGACCACGACGTCGCCCCGGTCGGCGCCGCTGATCGCTTCCGCGATGGCCGCTCGGCGGTCCCGGAGCGATCGCACGCCGGGCCCGGTGCCGCTGAGAATCTCCTCGATGATCGCCCCGGGATCCTCAGAGCGAGGATTGTCGGAGGTGACGATCACGTGGTCGGCCAGCCGCGCGGCGATGGCGCCCATCAGCGGGCGCTTGCCTCGGTCGCGATCGCCGCCGCACCCGAACACCACGTGCAGTCGTGCGTCCGTCAGCGCCCGGGCCGCGCGAAGCACGTTCTCGAGCGAATCCGGGGTGTGGGCGTAATCGACGAGAACCGCGAAATCCTGGCCCTCCTCGACGGGCTCGAAGCGGCCTGGCACCTGCCTGGCCGTTTCGATCGCCGCGGCCGCGGTGTCGAGGGACACCCCCAGCGCCCGTGCGGCGGCGAGCGATCCGAGGATGTTGTAGACGTTGAACCGGCCCCGGAGCGGGGAGTTCACCTCGATTTCGGCCTCTGGGGTCCGCACCGTGAACTGGCACCCGTGCAATCCGATGTGGACGTTCTCTGCCCGGTAGGCCGCCTCGCGGTCGAGCGCGAAGGTGACCGGGTCGTCGAGTTCCGCAGCCAACCGCCCGCCGTAGGGGTCGTCGACGTTGACCACGGCACTGCGTGGACGGCTCGTCGTGAACAGCCGGCGCTTGGCATTGAAGTAGTCCTCCATCGTTGGATGGAAGTCAAGATGGTCCTGGGTCAGGTTCGTGAAGATCGATACGGCGAAATGGATGCCATCGGTCCGGTGGAGCTCCAGGGCGTGCGAGGAGACCTCCATCGCGCACGCGACATCGCCCGCGTCGAGCATCTCACCGAAGGTGCGCTGGAGGTCGATCCCCTCCGGGGTGGTTCGTTCGACCGCGCTCTCCTCTCCGCCGATTACGCTCTTGACGGTGCCGAGCAGCCCGGTCTGGCGTCCGTCGGCCTCGAGCAGCTCCCGGATCAGAAACGCCGTGGTCGTCTTGCCGTTGGTGCCGGTGACGCCGGCCACCTGAAGGTGGGCAGTTGGATCGCCGTGGAACCTGGCGGCGGCGGGACCCATGGCGGCGCGAACGGATTCCACGAGCACCTCCGGGATGCCTGCGTTGACCGGTCGCTGCACCACCAGCGCGACTGCGCCGCCGGCGGCGGCATCGGCTGCGTAGTCGTGTCCGTCACGGGTGAACCCCGGCACGCAGAAGAACAGTGTGCCGGGCTTGACGGCCCGGTTGTCGTAGGCGAGATCGGCGACCTCGATTTCCCCCGCCCCGGCCGGGACGCCGGGCATCACCTCGTCCAGACGCATGGCCGAGAGGGTACTTAGAGCCCGCGACGGGATATCAGGCGAGCTGGATGGCGAGCGGACCCCAAGCCCGAGCGGACGGTGAGACGTCCCGTTGCGGGCCCTTACGGGGCGAGACGCGCGTCGGGGTCCCCTGAGTCGGCGACATGCGCGATCGTTGCGCGGGACATGTCTCGCAACGGATACGACACGGCGATCGTCGGGGCGGGCATTCTCGGGCTCGCGGTGGCCCGTGAGCTGCTCGCCCGGAATGCCGGCAGTAGGGTGATCGTGGTCGATCAGGCGGACACGGTCGGAGCCCATCAAACCGGCCACAACAGCGGCGTGATCCATGCCGGGGTCTACTATGCCCCGGGTTCGCTCAAGGCTCGTCTGTGCGTCGACGGGGCCGCGCGCATGTATGACTATTGCGCGCGTAACGGCATCGACTGTCTGCGCATCGGAAAGCTGATCATCGCGACGTCGGAGCGCGAACTGGGGGCGCTCGGGGAGCTCGAGCGCCGGGCGCGCGCGAACGGGGTGCCTGGCATCCGTCGCGTGACGGGCGCGGGGATCGCCGAGATTGAACCGCACGCCTCGGGGGTCGCCGCGCTGCACTCGCCGAAGACGGGAATCGTCGACTTCCGTGCCGTATGCGAACGGATAGGGCGGGACGTTCGCGAGGCGGGCGGCGATATTCGCCTGGACTGGAGGGTCGCTGGCATGAGCACCAACGCCCGCAGCCTCCGGTTGCTGGGACCGGGTGGGGACGCCGTGCAAGCGTCACGGGCGGTGCTTTGCGCCGGGTTGTGGTCAGATCGTCTCGCGGTCTTGGCCGGCGCCCCGCCGGATCCGCGCATCGTTCCCTTCCGGGGTGGCTATCTGAAGCTGCGCCCGGGCCAGCGGCACCTGGTGCGAGGGCTCATCTATCCGGTGCCCGACCCGGCGCTGCCCTTCCTGGGCGTGCACCTGACGCGGCGGATCGACGGCGAGGTTTTGCTCGGGCCGAGCGCGCTGCTCGTGGCATCCCGGGAGGCGTATCGCGTGGGGACGGCGTCCGGGCGAGACCTGCTCGACACGCTGACGTGGCCCGGCACCTGGCGGATGATCAGGCGCTGGTGGCGGACGGGAGCTCAGGAGGTGCGCATGGCCGTGTCTCGAAGGGCCTTCGCGGCGGAGGCGGCCCGTTATGTGCCGGGACTGCGGGCGGAAGACATGGAGCGCGCGTTCGGTGGTGTCCGCGCCCAGGCGGTCGGACGCGACGGACGGCTGGTCGACGATTTCGTGCTCTCCTACACCCCGCGCGCGGTGCACGTCCGCAACGCACCGTCGCCCGCCGCCACGTCGTCTTTCGCCCTCGCCGCGTATATCGCGGACGGTCTGGATCAGCATTAGCAGTTGAGGGCCGACCACGCGGGACGTGGGTGATCTAGTGATCGAAATACGATCATCAGGTCACCCACGTCAAAGACGCGGCGCCCTGGGCCGCGCTCAGGCGCCGTTCTGGCCGAACCCGCGTCCTCTGGTCGTCACCGGACGGTGGTCGATCACCCGGTCAACCAGGCCGTAGGCGACCGCCTCCTCGCCGGTGAAGTAGCGATCGCGCTCCATGTCCGCGTGAACCCGCTCCACCGATTGGCCCGTGTGCTTGGCGTAGATGTCGTCGACGTGGGATCGCAGCGCGAGGACCTCACGCGCGTGAATCTCGATGTCGCTCGAGGGCCCTTCGAACCCGCCTGAGGGCTGGTGGATCAAGATCCGGCTGTTCGGTAGCGCCATCCGCTTGCCCGGCGCACCCCCGGCGAGAAGCAGCGACCCCATCGACATCGCGATCCCGTAGCAGATCGTCTGCACGTCCGGACGGATGAACTGCATGGTGTCGTAGATCGCCAGGCCTGCGTAGATCGACCCGCCCGGCGAATTGATGTACAGATGGATGTCCTTGTCAGGATCGTCGGACTCGAGATGCACGAACTGAGCGACGATCAGGTTCGCGGTCTCCTCGTCGACCTGGCCCCCCAGGAACACGACGCGGTCGTTGAGCAGCCGCGAGTAGATGTCAAACGAGCGCTCCCCGCGGGCGGTCTGCTCGACGACCATCGGCACGAGTGGCATGGCTTCCTCCGGTATAGTGCAACTAATTGGTTGCACCAATGTAGCAGACGCGCAACCTCCAGGTTGCGCATCCTGGACTTGATCCGAAACCCGAAGGAGCCCGCCGATGACCGATCGAATCGCACGTGAGCTGTCGCTGCCGGCGCCGCCGGCCGAGGTCTGGGACGCCGTGACCGATCCGGACCGCCTGCAGCAGTGGTTTGCCGATGAAGTGATCCTCGATCTGCGCCCCGGCGGAGACGCGTGGTTCCGGGTCGGCGAGGACACCCGGAGGGGATGGGTCGAGGAGGTCTCTCCACCGCGAGATGAGCCCGGGCCAGTCGACGGCAGGCTCGTGTTCTGGTGGGCGGAGGGCGACGAGCCGGCCTCGCGGGTGGAGCTCGCCATCGCGCCGCTCGAGGATGGCGGCACGCGGCTACGGGTGACCGAAGCGCGCCCCCTTGATGTCCTCGACCTCGTCGGGATCCCCCTCCCGGGAGCGGGTGGCTGGCGGTTGGGGCCGGCGCTGGTCGCGGCCTGATCGTGCGCGAGGATCACGTAGATGCGGTGTTCGGGGCGCTCGCCGACCCCACCCGCCGCCGGCTGCTCACCGAGATCTCCGCCCAGCCGGCCACCGCGACCGAGCTCGCCGGCGAGCTGCCGATCTCGCGCCAGGCCGTCGTCAAGCACCTGAGTGCGCTGGCGGATGCCGGGTTGCTGGAGCGCGAGCGGGCCGGTCGCGAGGTCCGCTACCGCGTCACCCCGGCACCGCTTTCTGACGCCGTCTCGTGGATGGCGGAGGTGGGATCGCAGTGGGACGACCGGCTGGCCGCGCTGTCGCGTACGGTGGGCCGGGGTCGGCCGGGACCGGCCTGAAGGCGCCCGGAGGGCGCGAGGCGGACAGGGCGGCCGGGTCGGCAGCGGGCGCAGGGCGGGGGCGCGCGGCCGGGTCGGCAGCAACGCGGGACGGGTTGGCCGGGCGGAGTCGGGTGCGCTACCGAGGCGAGATACCGAAATACGGGACCGCCCAGCCGACGATCTTCTGGAATGCCGGCGCCGCGACCGCGCCGCCGAAGATCGCGCCCTGCGGGCGGTCCACCATGACGGCCACGAGCAGCTGGGGATGCCGGGTGGGCACGAAGCCGATGAATGACGCGGCGTAGTCGGTACTCGAGTACACGCCGTTGACGACCTCGTTGGCCGTGCCGGTCTTGCCGGCCATGTCATAGCCGGGAATGGCAGCACCAGAGGCGGTTCCGCCATCGGCGAGCACCCCCTGCAGCATGTCGCGCAGCTCCGCGGCTGCGGTCTGCGAGATCACGCGACGGCCGGCCGGGAGCGCGGTCGGTTTGCCGCCGACGGCTTTGACGATATGCGGCGGCCTGAGGATCCCGCCGTTGGCGATCGCCGCATAGGCCGTGGCCATCTGGATCGGGGTGACCGACTCACCCTGTCCGATCGGCAGGTTGCCCATCGAGGAGCCCGAGTACTGCCACCAGCGGCGCACGATCCCCTGCTCCTCCCCCGGCAGGTCGACGCCCGTGGGCGCTCCGAACCCGAACCGGTGCACCCAGTCGTCGAAGCGCTGGGCACCCAGGCGCGCCCCGATCTCGTCCGCGCCGATGTTGCTCGAGAACTTGAGGATCTGGGCGACCGACAGCGTCTCGTACCCGTGGCTCTCGGCATCGTGGATCTGACGATCGGCGACCTGCAGCACGGGTGGTATGTCGAACAGCGTGCTCGGCGTGACCAGACCTTCCTGGAGGGCGCCTGCGACCGTGATCGCCTTGAACGTAGACCCGGGCTCATAGTTGAAGCCCACCGCGCGGTCCTCGCTCGCGTACGACGGCGCCCCGCTTGGGTCGTTCGCGTTGATCCGCGGCCAGTTGGCCAGCGCCAGGATCTCGCCAGTGTTCGGATTCATCACGATCGCGGTGGCGCCTCGGGGCGAGTACGTGGCGCCAACGCCGGCCAGCACCTGCTCGACCTCATCCTGCAGCGCCGCGTCGATCGTCAGCTGGAGCGTCCGACCGGGCTTGGTTGGCCGGAGGTTGTCGATGGAAATGGGCTGTCCGATCGCGTCGCTGACGACCTTGCGGACGCCATTGGAACCGCGCAGGATGCCGTTGTCCAGGTATTCGAGCCCGCTCAGGCCCTGACTGCCCCAGCCGACGGTGCCCAGCACCTGGGACGCCGCCCACGAGCGCGGGTAGACGCGCTTCGTCTGCGGGATCAGGGAGATACCGGCAATGTTCAGCTTGTTGATCGCCGCCGCGCGGTCGGCGGACACCAGGTGAGCGAGATACACGAAGCCGGTGTGCGGCTTGGTCAGCGCCGCCAGGATCTTCAGCTGGGGCTGCGCGAGGAGCGGCGCCAGGCGCCCCGACGCCGTCGCCGGGTCCTTGATCAGATAGGGATCGGCCGCGATGTCGTCCGCGGCCTCGCTGATCGCAAGCTCGACCCCGTTACGATCGGTGATTGTTCCGCGCGAAGCAGGCACCGTTTCCCGCGTGACCTGTTGGGTGACCGCTGCTCTGTGGAGCGAGCCCGCCTGGATCGCCCCGAGATAGGTGGCTCGCGTCAGGGCGATCGCGAGCAGCCCGACGAAGGCCAGGAACAGGAGTCCGATGCGGCGGTCGATCACAGCCACTGCGGTCGTTTTCCTCGAGGGTCCGCAGGTGCTGAGCGACCGCGCGGCACGGTCAGCCTCCCGATGGCTGGCTCGACTCGGCCGAGGAGGCTGGTGTGGCGCCGGCCGCTACGACGGTGGTCGTCGCGGCGCCGGCCCCTGCTGCGGTGGTCGTCGGGGCGCCGGCACCTGTGGCGGTGGCTGCGTTGGCGGTGGTCGGGCTGGTGCCGGCCGCGGGTGTGACCGCCCCGCCTGTGGCCGATATCGACTGGCCGACCGGGGTCAGCGCCACGCCGCCCGAAGGCAGCAGCGAAAGAAAGCTCGCAGGACTGGGCGCGTGGATGTTCGCGATAGCTCTTCCGACGTCCCCGGTACCGCGGATGCTCAGAAAGCTGACCACGTCGGGCGCCGGCATCACCATGCCCATCCCGGCCGCGAGCCGCTCGATTCGCTGGTCGTCGGCGAGCGTCGCCACGTTTGCCTGAAGCTGCTCGTTGGCGGTCTCCAGCTCGGTGCCCCGCTGCACGGAGCGGCCCACGCTCGCCCCAAGCTTCAGCACCTCGACTTGAGTCGCGACGATCCCCGCGAGCATCACGCCGAGCAGCGGAATCCACGCGCGGCCGCGGACGATCCGATCCAGCAGCGGGCGATCCGGAAGTGACCGGACAAAAGCGCCCGCGCGGGCACCGATCCGGTGGGAGCTGCGCGATGTCGAGCGGGGCGATCGCCGCCTTGTCGGCCGCGCTCGGGCATCTTCCGGCTTTGCTCCGCCGGGCGCATCCCGCGGCCCGCTCCGGGCCGGGCCCGAGACACGGCGCGGAGCACGAGAGCTCAGCGTGCGCCGCAGCTTCGGGCGGTGCCCGGTCCCCGCGCTCGGGCGGTCTCGGGCGTCCGCGTTCCTGGCGCCGGAGCTCGTCGACGACCGGGTCACTTGTCCGTGACCTCCAGCTTCCGGGCAGCTCGCAGGTGGGCTGACTTCGAGCGCGGGTTGTACGCGATCTCGCCAGGTGTTGGCACGAGTGCCCGGCGGGTCAGCAGCTCCGCTTCGGGGCGTCGCCCGCAAACGCAGACGGGGATCTCGGGCGGGCACACGCACCCGCGCGCGAGTCCGGCCAGGAACTGCTTGACGCGCCGGTCCTCGAGCGAGTGAAACGAGATCGCGGCGATGCGACCGCCCATGCTGAGCAGATCCCACGCGGCCGGGAGGGCGGCGTCGAGCTGCGAGAGCTCGTCGTTGACGGCGATCCGAAGCGCTTGAAACGTCCTTCGCGCCGGGTGGCCGCCGGCAAACTGGGCTGGCACCGGCACCGCTCTCTTGATCGCTTCCACGAGCTGGTGCGTCGAGGTCAGCTCTTCGTGCCGCCGGCTGCGCGCGAGCGCGCGCGCGATCTGCGACGCGTAGCGCTCCTCGCCGTACTCGCGGAGCAGCCGCGCGAGCCTGCGCTCATCCCAGGTGTTGACGATCTCCTCGGCCGTGAGCTCCTGATCGGGGTCCATGCGCATATCGAGCGGCGCGTCGTAGGCGTAGGAGAAGCCGCGGGCCCAGGTGTCGACCTGCATCGAGGACATCCCGAGGTCCAGGTAGACCAGGTCGGCCTCGCACTCCTCCTCCTCGAGGTGCTGCAACGCGGTGACGAAGTCGGCGCGGATGAAGCGCGTCTGGCAAGGCACCTCGGCCGCGAGCTCGGCAAATCGCTCCTCTGCGGCTGGATCGCGATCGATGCCGATCAGCGTCCCGGCGGGGCCGAGTCGGTCCGCGATCAGCCGCGCGTGCCCTCCGCCTCCGAACGTGCAGTCCACCGCGGTCTCGCCGGGCTGCGGATCGAGCAGATCGATCAACTCGCCGGCGAGGACCGGGATGTGCACCTGTGTCATGTCAAGCAGTTTCGCCAAGGCTCGCCGCGATGTCGGGGATACGTATGAGGATGTCCTCGCGGTAGGACTCGTATGACCTGCGGTCCCACACCTCGATGCACTCGCCCGAGCCGGTGACGACGACGTCTTTCTCGAGGTTCGCATAGCGCATCAATGGCGGCGGGATCATCAACCGGTTTGCAGAATCGAGCTCGGTGTCAAAGGAGGAGTTGAAGAAGAATCGCTTCAGCTCCCGGGCCTTCGGCGATGACGGATTGAGCCCGCTGAGCGTGAGCGCCGTAAACGCCTCGTAGCCGTCCGGCGTCCAGATCGAGACCGAGCGGGTCGAGCCGGGCGCCACCTCGTGGGAAGCCGCCAGCACGACCCCGCCGGCCAGCACGGCGCGGAACTTCGCTGGCACGGTGAGCCGGTGCTTCGCGTCCAGCGCGTGCTCGAAGGTCCCGCGGAAGATCAAGGATTCTCATTCGAGTGGCCGAATTCCGAACCCGGGTGGCTGGGTGGGAGGAGCCCTGCCACCCGGGTTCCACGCTGCATGACCATGCGTCCCCCACTGTACCCCACTTTCTCCCACAATGCAACCCTTTTCCCATCAATCATCCACTCCGCGGTCCGATCCACCCCCGTGGCCGCCCGATGCCCCGCCACGACTGGGGAATGGGGGCGCGCCGGCTGCCGGCGTGAAGCCCTTGCCAGTTGCACGATTCCGTGCAGCCGGCGCGCTTGGCCGGTGTATTGCAGGAAGCGCGGTTGTTCCGTCCGGGCGGTGTGCATGGTTCCGCCTGCCGGTGGTCCGGACGGTGTGCATGGCTCCGCCCGGCGGTGGCGATCGGTCCGCTGCGACGATGCGAGCGCCGCCTGCGCAGCATGCACGGCGTGGCGCGCTGGATCAGCCAGTCGCCGGCGTGCTCTCCGAACCGGCTTCGGCCAGTGGGAGCTCCACGACAAGCCTCGCCCCGCGCTCCGCCGGCGCGGCGGCGAGGCGGCCTCCGTGAGCCTCGACGACGCCCGTGGCGATCGCTAGGCCGCGACCCCGGCGCCCCCGCCCTCCGTGCGCCCGCCGCGCCAGCTCGGCGACCGGCGCCGGCAGGCCAGGGCCGTCGTCCACGACCTCCAGGCGGACTCCGCCGCGTTCAACCCGGCCGTAGACGTCGATCGTCTGTCCGCCATGCTCGATCGCATTGGCGATGAGGTTGCCCGTCGCCTGAGCCAGGCGCAGGCGATCTCCTCGGACGCGAGCATCCGGACCGCACCAGTGCAGCCGCAGCCGCGCCCCTGCACCATCCGCACTTGCCTGCCCCGCTTCCACCGAGACCGCCAGCAACTCGCGCGGGTCGATCAGGTCCCCGAGGGGGCGTGGCAAATTGTGGTTGCCGGCGCGCACCCGCGGGACGCGGTCGCTGGCGCGTTCCCGCGGCGCAAGGTTGCCGGCGCGCACCCGCGGGACAAGGTTGCCGGCGCGCTCCGGGGACCCCCGTTTGCCGGCGCTCGAAAGGTCATCGAGCGCAAGGGCCGCTCGCTCGAGCTCGAGATCCACGGCGCGAAGCCGCTGAGGGGAGAGCTCATTCATCCGAGAGCCGAGCTCGAGGCCCAGCCTCGCGGCCGTCAGCGGACCACGCAGCTCGTGACTGGCGCGGGCGACCGATTCCATCCGGAGCCCGAGCAGGCGCCAGACGATCAGCGCCACCAGGGCCGCGAGACTGGCCGCGACCCACCCGCCGAAGGTCACGGCGGCGCTCATCAATCGATAGCCCCGTCAACCAAGCGGTAGCCCACGCCCCAAACATTGACAATGAACGCGTCGCCGGCGGCGTTCAGCTTTTTGCGCAGGCGAAATGCGTGCGAGTCGAGGGTTCTGGTGTGCCCCATCGACCTGAAGCCCCACACGCCGCGGAGGAGCTCCTCCCGCGTGAACACCCGGGTCGGCTCAGTCGCCAGCGCGCGAAGCAGTGCGTACTCCTTCTTGGACAGCGCCACCGGCACGCCGTGCAGCCATACCTGTCGCGCCACCGGGTCGACTTCGAGCGCACCGACTCGGAGCTTTCCCGTCCCTGGGCGCCGCCGGGTCCGCCGCAGGAGCGCACGGATCCGGGCCCGCAGCTCTTGATAGGAGAACGGCTTGACCACATAGTCGTCGGCGCCCCGGTCAAATCCCCGCAGCCGGTCGATGTCGGTCGAGCGACCCGACAAGACGAGCAGCGGCAGGTCCGGATCCAGGCAGCCCGCGACACGGTCGGCCTCCCGGACGTGGCGCAGGAGCTCCAGGCCATCCCCGTCGGGGAGCCCAAGATCCACGATCGCGAGGTCCGGAAAGCTGGTCTTCATGAACCGCTGCGCCTCGGCCACGCAATCGGCTTCCAGGACCTCGAAGCCGTCGGCGGACAGGTTGTCGGCGAGGAAGGCGCGAGTCGGGAGATGGTCTTCGATGAGGAGCAGGGTCGCGGCCGCGGATTCCATGCTTCACCAGAGCCCGCAGCAGGGACGATTTCGCCCTCTCTCGCCGGTTCGAATCGGCGCCGGCGCAGGCCGATCCGGACGCCAGAGGCGCGCTGCTGCAACATCGCTTTCAGTCCCTGCGAGCAGGCAGGAATCCGAAATATGATGCCGACGCTCCATGTACCGACGCGGGAACTACAGCTCCGGCGATGACTTCGTGCTCGAATACGGCGGGCTGCGGTTCACGTTCAACGAGCGCGACTTCCGCGAGCGCTGCGAGCAGGCGGCACACAAGGTGGGGTTCATCACGGGCGAAATCGAGGAGGACGAGGCCGAGGATCTCATCAACCTCGTCGTCAACGGCGAGGTGACCGACCCCGCGTCCGCACTCGGCGAGCACGTCAACGACTGCTGGCCTGAGCTCGTGGGGCCGTCTGAACGTTCGCTCGTGCACTGGCTGCGCAGGCTGATCTTCCGCACCGCCTGGCTCGATCAGCGCGTGAAGGAAGGCGAACTCGACATCCACTTCGACGGGCGCGCCAAGTCGTTCCTGTACGTCCAGCCGGACCGTGGCGGCGAGCCGATCCAGCTGGCTCCCGAGCCGAGCTGGGACCGCGTCGCCTACGTACGTCGCTAGTACTAGCGTCGCCGACGTACGTCGCTAGTACTAGCGTCGCCGACGTACGTCGCTAATACTGGCTGCCGGGGCCGCTAACCCCCGCTCCCGAGGATCGCGGAGATCTGCTGGTTGTGCGGCGGGGGGTTGTCCAGCAGCAGCTGGGGAACGGTCGCGAAGCGGTAGCCGCGTGCCCGGAGCGCGGAGATGATCTTCGGGAGGGCGCGGACGGTCTGGCTTCGGTCGCCGCCTGCGTCGTGCAAGAGGATGATCGCCCCGGGGCGCGCTCCGGCCAAGACCGAATGGACGATTGCACTCACGCCCGGGCGCAGATAGTCGTTCGTGTCGACCGTCCAGAGGACCATGAGCATCCGGTAGGAGTGCAGGAGCGCGAGGGTCGCCCGGTTCCACAACCCATAAGGGGGCCGGAAGAGCCGGGGGAAGGGAGCGCCATACCGCCGGATGGTGGCGATCTGCTCAAGCAGCTGCGCCCGCTGGTTCGCCGGCGAGAGCAGCGACATCGGCGCATGGTCCATGGTGTGGTCGCCGATCACGTAGTCGTCGGCAACGATTTTCGAGGTTGAGGCGTGGAAATAGCGCTCGAGGAGGCCGACTTCGAAGAACGTGGCGGGGACGTTCTGGGCCTGGAGGATCGAGAGGATGCGAGGCGTGTAGGGGCCGGGCCCATCGTCGAACGTGAGCGCGATCTCGCGGTGCTGGCGGCCCGCGACTCGTACGTATGGCGTGTAGGCAAGTGTCCGATCGATTGCCGCGTTCTCCGCCGTCCGCCGGCTGGCCGTGAACGACCTCGCCCTCTCTCCGACCAAGGCGCGTATGCGCGCGAGGAACCCTGCCGAATCCTGCACCACGATGGGACGCGCGCCGGAGCCACCGCCGGCGTGTAGTGCAACCACGGCCGCCGCCGCCCCCCCGACCACCACGGCGACGAGGACGAGCGTCGCCACCGCCCGCCGGCGACGATGGTGCGGGAGCATGCTCCGGCGGCGGGCACGGACGCGCAACCCAGCGCGCGAGCGTGGCCGGGTCCGGTTGGGTATCGCGCTCGGGCCGTGCTCCATCGGAAACCGGGCGGCATGATGCCGTGTCCAGCGAGCGCGTGCGTCCGAGAGCTCGTCGCCGACTACTCTCCCGAAGCCATGCCAGCCCGCGTCTGGGTCATCATCCCGACTTACAACGAGGCCCCGAACGTCGAGCGGATCGTGCGCGCCGCGCTGGCAGAGCTCGAGCGGCTCATCCCGGAAGACTTCCGGATCCTCGTCGTCGATGACGGCTCCCCCGACGGCACGGGAGAGCTCGCCGATGGCCTAGCGCTCGAGCGCCAAGAGGTCGAGGTGATCCACCGCGAGGGGAAGGCCGGATTAGGGAAGGCCTACCTGGCCGGCTTCAGCCGCGCGCTTGCCGGTGAGGCCGAGCTCGTGATCGAGATGGACGCTGACTATTCTCACGATCCCCGCTATTTGGAGAGCCTGCTCGAGGCGGCCAAGGATGCCGACATCGTGCTCGGTTCGCGGTACGTTCCGGGTGGGGGCGTCGAGAATTGGGGGGCGCTACGACGGTTCGTGAGCCGGGGTGGGGGTATCTACGCTCGCATGGTGCTGAGGCTCGACGTGCACGATCTGACGGGCGGGTTCAAGTGCATCCGTCGCGAGGTGCTCGAGTCCATTGACCTTCAGAGCATCCGCGCTGAGGGATACGTATTCCAGATCGAGATCACCTACCGGGCGCTGCTAGCCGGCTTTCGTGTGAAAGAGGTTCCGATCGTGTTCACGGATCGGACCGCCGGAACGAGCAAGATGTCGGCACGCATCGCCGTCGAAGCGATGTGGATGGTGCCTCGGCTGCGCAAGAGCGCGCCGGCGGCGATCGGCCGGGCCGGGCCCCGTCCGGAGGTTCGGGCACCATGACCCAGCTTGCCGCCGTCACGAAGTTTTCGAGAGCATTGATCCTGGTGCGCCTACGCCGGAAAAGATGGACAGACGAACCCCGTCCGCCCAGGTCCGGAAACGAAAACAGACGCGCGGGTGCCTGTGTGCGCGAGGGTCCTAACGTAATCTCAATGTTGCCCAAACCCCGCCCGACCGGTGGGCGGGCATTCTTGCAGCGATGAGCGTCCACGGGCCACTCGGGCGATGAGCGTCCACGGGCCACTCGGGGCCACGCAGAGCGGCGCCTTCGAGCTCAGAACCCCAGCCCTCGAGACAGGCGCCCGCTCCTCCTCACGCACGGGGCTCGGGATCGTCGGGCTCGCCGGCCTGCTCCTCACCGGGCTCGTGGTCTCGGTATCCGCCGCCGGCACGGACTCGCTCCTGCCGGAGACCGTGCGGCCCGTGACCGTGCTCGGTTCGCTGGCCGGGCCGTTCGGCAACACCGGGCTCAACCTCCATGTCGCCGGGGCGATCGCGGTCCTCGGTCTGATGTTCGGCTGCTACGCGATCGTCGTCCACACCGCCGATCGCCTCCCCGCTCGGATGGTTCTGACCTGCATCGCGGCGCTGTACGCACTCGTGCTATTGGCGCCCCCATTGATCTCGACGGACGTGTTCAGCTATCAGGCCTACGGTCGGATGCTCGCCCTCTACGGCGCAAATCCATACCTGCAGGGCCCGCACGTGATCTTGCTCGATCCGCTGTATCCCCTGATCGGCGCCAAGTGGGTGGCGACGCCGACGGCCTATGGTCCCGTGTTCACAGCGCTCAGCTACGTCCTCGCGCCGCTGTCGATCGCCGCCAGCGTGTTCGCCTACAAGGCCATCGCCGCCGTGGCCAGCCTGGCCACCGTAGCCATCGTTTGGAACACGGCGAGGTTGCGTGGCACCAATCCCGTGAGGTCGGCCGCTCTCGTCGGGCTGAACCCGCTGATCGTCGTCTATGGCGTGGGTGGGGGCCACAACGATCTTCTGATGCTGGCCCTGCTCGTGGCGGGGGTGGCGCTCGTGTTCCAGCATCGTGAGCGAGCCGGCGCGAGCTTGATGGTGCTGGCCACGGGCGTGAAGCTGACCGCCGGCCTGTTCCTCCCGTTTGCGCTCGCTGGCGCCGGCGGCCGGCTGGCTCGAAGCCGCCGGCGCGACATCCTGATCGGTGCAGCGGCGACGGCGACGATCGTCGCCGCGGTTGGCTTCGCGGGATTCGGTCGCGGGCTGCTGCATCTTCCGGCGACCGTGCTGCAGAGCCAGCGCGAGGGTGACTGGCACAGCATCCCGGGATTCATCGGGGAACGGCTAGGACTGGGCGCCTTCAGTCACGTAGTCGCGCTGATCCTCGCGGCCCTGTTCGTGGCCGCCTTCTGCTGGTTGCTGCGTAGGGTTTGGCGCGGAGAGCTGGACTGGATCGACGGCGCCGGCTGGGCCACCGTGGTGCTGCTACTCACTGCCAGCTCGTTCCTGCCGTGGTACGTCGCCTGGCTACTGCCGCTCGCGGCCCTCGCCACGGACCGGCGGCTCTGGCGCACCGCGATCGTGATGACCGGCGTGGTGCAGGTGATCCAGATGCTCGGATACATTCCCCACAGCGTTTCCATGCCCGGACTGTAGGTGACGTCTGAGCATCGGCATCTCCCTAAGATGAGCAAGCCATGAGCACGTCGGTGAACGGCGAGAGCGGCCCCAGACCGCTCGCCCTGCTCAGCGTCGTGGCCCCCGTTTACAACGAGGAAGCGACGATCGATGAGTTCTATACCCGGGTCTGCTCCGCGCTGGAAGATGTCCCGTTTGAATTGGTACTCGTCGATGACGGCTCGACGGACAGCACCCCGGCGGCGCTCGACCGGCTGGCCGCCGTGGACCCGCGCGTCCACGTCGTGTTCCTGTCGCGCAACTTTGGTCATCAGACCGCGCTGACCGCCGGCCTGGACCATGCCCGCGGCAACGCGGTAGTGATGCTCGACGCCGATCTTCAGGACCCGCCCGAGGTGATCCTCCGCATGCTCGATCAGTGGCGGGCCGGATGCGATGTCGTATATGCGGTACGAGAACAGCGGGAGGGCGAATCCCGATTCAAGCTCGCCACCGCCAACTGGTTCTACAAGCTGTTCGACAAGCTGGCGCAGGTCGACCTACAACACAATTCGGGCGACTTCCGGTTGCTCGACCGAGCTGCTCTCAACGCGCTGCTCTCCATGCGCGAGCGAAATCGGTTCCTGCGCGGCATGACCGTATGGGTGGGTTACCGTCAGGCCGCGGTGCCCTACCGGCGCGACGCCCGGTACGCCGGTCAGACCAAGTACACGCTCCCGAAGATGATGAAGTTCTCGCTCGACGCGATCTCGTCGTTCTCCCACCGGCCGCTTCAGCTGGCAACGCTGTTCGGGTTTCTGATCTCGACCCTCGCGTTCGTGGCCATCCCGGTGGTGATCGTGCTGCGCGTCCTCGGGTCCTATCTCCCCGGCTTCAGCTCGATCACGATCGCGGTTCTGCTGCTCGGCGGGATCCAGCTGATCGCCATCGGGATCATCGGCGAATACGTGGGACGCATCTACGATGAGGTCAAGGGTCGTCCGCTGTACCTGGTGCGCTCTCGGGTCAACGTGCCCGAGGATGTGACGCCCGCCTCGCCGTTGCCGCCCGTGGCGGCCGATCGGGAGGGGATCGGAGAGTAAGCGGCCTATCCCCCGGCCGGATTCGGCCCGACCGATCGGTTCACCGTCTTTGCCGCCTGCCCGCGCGCGGATCGATTCTCGGTCCCGCCCTGCCGGCCGGAGTCATTGCCGTCCCGGGCGGCGGCGGACACCTGCTCGAGGGTGGCGATGCGGTCCGAGAGGACCTTGATCGCGTCGGCGATCGGGTCCGGCAGGTGGACCCAGTCCGCGTCCGGTCCCTCTGGGCGCCGGCCCTCCACTCGCACTGGATGGCCGGGGTTGCCGACGACCGTCGAGTTGGGCGGCACGTCGTGGATCACGACGCTCCCGGCCCCGATCTTCGAGCCATGGCCGACGGTGATCGGTCCGAGCAACTTGGCGCCGGAGCCTATCGTCACGTTGTCCTCGACCGTCGGATGCCGCTTGCCGGTCGCGAACCCGGTTCCGCCCAGGGTCACACCCTGGTACAGCGTCACGTCGTTGCCGATCTCGGCCGTCTCTCCGATAACCACGCCCATGCCGTGATCGATGAAGAAGCCCTCGCCGATCCTGGCGGCCGGGTGGATCTCGATTCCGGTGATCGAGCGAGCGACCGCAGAGGTCAACCGGGGCAAGAACGGCACCCTCGCCTGGTACAACGCGTGCGCGAGACGGTGAGCCAGGAGCGCGTGGACCCCCGGCCAGGCCGCGAGGATCTCGATCGGACGCACGCCGCGAGCCGCTGGGTCTCTGGTGCGCGCCGCGTGCACGTCCCGCCGGATCTCCGCGGCGATGCGGCCGGTCAGCCCGTGGCCGAACATGGAGAAAGCGTAGCTGGCACCTGACTCCGCCCCCGCGAATACAGGGCGGCCGGGCCCGCCAGCCCGGCCGCCCTGACCCCTACGGCGCGAAGAACGGCGTCGAGACGTACCTCTCGCCCGAGTCCGGAAGGACGACCACGATCCGGGCGCCTCCAGATGCCTCTCGGTCCGCGAGCTTCAGCGCTGCCCACGCCGCGGCTCCTCCAGAGATCCCGGCGAGAACGCCCTCGCGTTGGCTGAGGCGCCGGGCCGTCTCGATCGCGTCCTCGTCGTCCACGGAGACAACCTCATCGATGACCTCGCGGTTGAGCACGTTGGGAACGAAGCCGGCGCCGATACCCTGAATCTTGTGCGGCCCCGGTGGCCTGCCGGACAGCACCGCGGACGCGCTCGGCTCGACCGCGACGATCCAGCAGCTCGGGTTGCGCTCCTTGAGGAACTCGCCGGCGCCGGTGATCGTGCCGCCGGTGCCGACGCCGGCGACGAACACATCCACGCGGCCGTTCATGGCCTCCCAGATCTCGGGACCGGTGGTGCGGCGATGGATCTCGGGATTGGCCGGATTCGAGAACTGGTCGGGAAGGTAGGAATCGTTGCGCGCAGCGAGCACTCGAGCAGCGTCGACCGCCTCGTTCATCCCCCCCAGCGACTCGGTGATCTCCACGCGCGCGCCGTACAGTCGAAGCAGCCCCTCGCGCTCACGGCTCATTCCCTGAGGCATGGTCAGCACGAGGTCGTAGCCTCTGGCGGCGCACACGAATGCCAGGGCAATGCCCGTGTTGCCGCTCGTGGCTTCGACGATCGTCGTGCGGCCCGGCTCGATCAGGCCGTCCCGCTCCGCCGCTTCGATCATCGATACCCCGATACGGTCCTTGACGCTTCCCCCGGGGTTGAGCGCCTCGAGCTTTGCGAACAGTTGCGGGCCGCCGTCGGGGACCATCCTGGTCAGCTGGACCATCGGCGTGCGACCCACGTAGTCGGCGATGTTGGTCGGCACTGCGCCCATCGGGCGGCTAACCCTACGAGAACCGCCGGTCTCCCGGGTCCCCAAAGGACCCAGGTTCACCGCCGGGTACCCCTGGTCCGCGCGAATGGGGTGACCGACAGCGCCTCGATCTCAGATGTGATACATCGGCGCGCTCGAGGCCCGCAGCTCGGCCTCGGCAACCTCGGCGATCGTCGACTCGGCTAGGACAGTGCGCACCGCCTCAGCCGCATCCGCGAACACCCCTGTGGCGCCGCCGCCGATCGGGCCGTCGAGCAGCTCGACGATCTCGAGCACCGCTATCTCGGTGGCGGGCCGCGCAAATGTGTAGCCGCCCTTAACGCCACGATGGGAACGCAGGACGCCGGCTCGCCGGAGCGTGGCGAACAGCTGCTCGAGGAACTGGACCGGGATCTCGCGCCGGCGAGCAAGCTCGGCGATCGGTACCGGTCCCCGCTCGCCGTGGAGGTGCAGCTCGACCAGAGCGCTGACGGCATAGGGCGACTTGGTGGTGATCGAGATCACGTGCTGCTCGATCGTATGGCACGACCGCCGGCGGCGCGCCGGCGCGGGCGTCATGGTGCCCGGTCTGTTTTAGATCTAGATCCAGCCGCGCTCGGTGGCGATCAGCACCGCCTGTGCGCGGTCCATCGCACCGAGCTTGCCGTAGACGTTGTGAAGGTGGGTGCGGACCGTGCTGGTCGAAAGACCGAGCTCGCTGGCGATCTGCTTGTAGACCATACCGCGGGCGAGGCGGCGCAGGACGTCGATCTCGCGGCTCGACATCGGGCATGGCTCGACGGGGCGCGGACGCCCGCCCGCGCTCGGGAGCGGCAGCTCGTACATCACCGTGCGCAGGTCGGCCGGCCTGACGCCGACCGTGCGCCCAACCGTGAGCAGCTCCGCGGGAGAAATCGCGCCACCGAGAACGTAGTGGGCGAGCATGTCGGCGAGGCGGACCAGGGCTGCCTCGCCGTCGGCGTCGTCCGCGTGGTGGCGCTCGATCACCCTCGCTACCGATTTCGGCAGGCCCCAGCGGCGCGCGAGCACACCACCGACGAGGGCGTGATCGACTCCGAGCTCGTGGCGCTCGCTTTGAATGCGCTCCTCGGGGGTACGGGCGTCCGCGTGAATGTGCCGCGGATAGCCGGGGTACGCGTGCACGAGCACGAGCTTGCCGACGTCGTGCAGGAGCGAAGTGACCATCAGCCGATCGCGCGAGTCGTAGCCGAGTTCGCGCGCGAGCCGATCGGCCGCCCGCTGAGTGGCGACCGCGTGAAGGCGGAAGCGTTCCGGAATCCCCTGCCAGACCGCCGTCCGTTCGAAGAAGTCAAACGTCCGCGCGCGGCTGGCGATGGCATGGACGGTCCACGGCGAGAGCACCTCGATCCCCTTGACCGCGCTTTCTACGCGTCCGCGCGTGGGACCGTCCAGCCCATTGGCAAGCCGAAGCACGGTCACGGCGAGCGACACGTCGGCCTCGACCGCGGCGACAACCTCGGCCGTCGAGGGCTCGCCGGCGTCGAACAGGCGCAGCACCCGGTTGCGGGACTCGACCAGCATGGGGAAGGCCTCCAGCGCCTCGAACGCGGCGGTCAGCCGGCGACCGTGCCCTTCGTTGTGTCGGCGCTCATGCACGGCGTACGACGCTGGCGCGGGCCTATTGAGCGCAGGTACGGTTGCCAAGGAAGGTTCGGTGTCGGGGGTTTGAGATTCGGTGGCAGCATCGGAGGAGGGCATGCCTGGGCCATCCCCGGCACCTTCTTCTATCGGCACGTGCTCGATCACCCCTTAGGCTTTTCTCGCGCCCGCGCGATCCAGCGCCCGGTCGATCCGCGCGAGCGTCTCCTCCCGGCCGAGGAGCGCCACGCTTTCAAAGATCCCGGGTGAGACGGTCGTGCCGGCGATCGCTACCCGAACCGGCTGAAACACTTTGCCGGGCTTCGCGCCCAGCTCCTCCACCACCCCGCGCAACGCCGCCTCGACGTTCTCGACCGTGAACGGTTCGGCCGACGCGAGGGCCTCCCGAGCGGCTTCGAGGTTCTCGACTCCGCCATCGCTGCAGATCACCTTCTGAAACGCTTGCTGGTCGTCGACCGGCCCATCGAACAGAAAGCTCACGAGAGGCCAGAAGTCGGCGAGCGTCTGGATCTTCTCCGCCGAGATCTCGACCGCACCGCGCAGCCCCTCGCGTCCGGTGTACTCCTCGAGTCGCCGCGTCAGCTCGTCGATTCCCAGTTCGCGCAGGTGCCGTCCGTTCATGTGGCGCAGCTTCTGCTCGTCGAAGATCGCCGGGTTCTTGGACACCCGCTCGAGCCGGAAGCGTTTGGCCAGCTCCTGAAGACTGAAGTGCTCCTCGTCGGCCGAGAAGCCGGCCCCCAGCAGCGCGATGTAGTTGTCGACCGCTTCGGGGAGGTAACCGGCCGCGCGGAGCTCCTGTACGGAGGCTGCGCCGTGGCGCTTTGAGAGCTTGCGTCCGTCGGGGCCATACAGCAGCGGCAGATGGGCATATACGGGCGGCGGCACGCCTAGGGCCTCGAACACGAGCAGCTGCGTGGGAGTGTTCGAGATGTGGTCCTCGCCGCGCACCACGTGGGTGATGCCGGCATCGAGATCGTCCACCGCCACGGCAAAGTTGTAGAGCACCGAGCCGTCGGCCCGAGCGATCACGGGATCGTCCCGGCTGGAGTTCGCGAAGCGGATGTTGCCGCGGACGATGTCGTCGAAACCGGTCTCGCCCGAGTCGGGGTAACGGAGCCGGACGGCACCGGCCGACTCCGGCTCGCCCCGGAATCCGCGCTCCCAGCCGTGACGCTCCTTATAGGCCTGGACGTCCTGCGCGGTCGCGGTCGAGTGGTATGCGCGTCCAGACGCGAGCAGCTTCTCGAGCGCCTCGCGGTGGCGCTCGGCGCGTTGCGATTGGAAAACGGGACCCTCGTCCCAGTCGAGTTTCAGCCAACGCAGGGCGTCGAGGATCTGCTCGACGTTCTCGGGAGTCGAGCGCTCGCGGTCGGTATCTTCGATGCGCAGCACGAACGTGCCTTCCTGACCGTCGCATCTCCGGGCCCTCGCCAGGAGCCAGTTGTAGAGGGCGGTTCGAGCGCCCCCGATGTGCAGTGCGCCGGTTGGGGATGGAGCAAAACGAACGCGCATGTCAGACCACCTCCCATCGTAATGCCGTCGCGGACCTTGATCGGCGCCCACGTGTCAAACGCCGGCGGGCTCCCGAACGCCGTCGAGCGCGGCGTGGAACGAGGGTGCCGCGCAATCCAGATCTTCAACCAGTCACCGCGGATGTGGCGGCCCACGGCTTACACCGAGGACGACTTCGCCGCGTTCAGAGAGGCGGTGGACGACAGTCCGATCGACGCCGTCCTGATCCACGCGGTCTATCTGCTGAACTGCGCCTCGGAGGACAGGAAGATCCGCAACAAGTCCCTGAACTCGCTGATCCATTCGCTGCGGGTCGGCGACGAGATCGGTGCAGTGGGGGTCGTGCTCCACCCGGGTTCCGCGAAGAAGGGAGACGTCCCCAAGGCGATCAAGCGCGCGGGCACCGTGATCAAGGCCGCCCTGGCCGAGACCGACCACTGCGACCTTCACCTCGAGGACACCGCCGGCGCTGGAGGGACCCTGGGCCGCTCGTTCCAGGAGCTCGCGGAACTGCTCGAGGCGGCGGGCGGCGATCGCCGGCTCGGAATCTGCCTGGACTCCTGCCATCTGCTCGCCTCCGGCTATGACATCCGGACCCCGGAGGGACTGCGCGAGACGCTCAACCAGCTCGACGCGCTGGTCGGCGAGGAGCGTCTTCGCTCCGTGCACGTCAACGATTCCGCCGCCCCGCTCGGCTCCAACCGCGACCGCCACGCGATTCTCGGTCAAGGTGAATTCGGAGAGAAAGGCTGTGCGGTGGTCCTGTCCGAACCGAGGTTCGAACGTCTGCCGTGCGTGCTGGAGACCGGCACCGACGGCGGTGCGGCGAGCTCGGACGACGTGGCGCTCGCGTTCAAGCTCAGAAAGCGCGGGGAATCGTCGCGGGCGCGATCCAAGCAGTCCGAGCGGGCAACGCGCCAGCCGGCATCGAGGGCCTCGTCGACCGCCAAGCGGTAGGTTGCCCGGCGATGAGCCCCCGGAAGGGAAATGCGCTGGTCGTGTTCGGGATCACGGGTGACCTCGCGAGGAGACAGACCTTTCACTCGCTCTACCGGCTCGAGGAACGAGGGTTGCTGGACTGCCCGGTGATCGGGGTGGCGTCCCGGGAGTTGTCGGCGGAACAGGTACGAGACCTGGCGCGTCAATCGATTGAGGCGGCCGGGACGATCGACGAGGACGTGTTCGAGCGCTTCGCCCGCCGGTTGTCCTACGTGAGCGGCGACTTCGGCGACCAACAGACGTACGCCCGGGTGGCCCAGGAGCTCGGCGATCGGGACTTCCCGGTGTTCTACCTCGAGATCCCACCCGCGCTGTTCGCCACCGTGGTATCAGGCCTCTCGCGGGCCGACCTGGTTTCGGGCGGACAGCGCGTCGTCGTGGAGAAGCCGTTCGGCTTCGACCTGGCCTCTGCCCGCGAGCTGGCGGTCGAGCTGCACAAGTACATCACCGAGTCCCAGATCTACCGGATCGACCACTTCCTGGGAAAACTGGGGCTGCGGGAGGTTCTCCACCTGCACTTCGGCAACACGATGCTCGAGCCGGTCTGGAACCGGAACTACCTGTCCTGCGTCCAGATCACGATGGCCGAGCAAGTCGGGGTAGAGGATCGCGGACGCTTCTACGATCCGGTGGGAGCGATGCGCGACGTGGTCGTCAACCACCTCCTGCAGCTGCTGGCCACCGCCGCGATGGAGCCTCCGGCCGGCCCCGATCCGGACACTCTGAAGGACGCTAAGCGCGCGGTGTTCAGGGCTATGCCCGACGCGGATCCGCGACACTACGTCCGCGGCCAGTACGACGGATACCGGGAGATCGAAGGGGTGGCGCCGAATTCGACGACCGAAACGTATGCAGCGCTCAGGCTGGAGATCGACAACTGGCGGTGGGCCGGCGTTCCGTTTTTCATCCGTACGGGCAAGCAGCTGCCGGTCAAGGAGACCGAGTTGCGTCTGGTGTTCAAGCGCCCACCGCGTGTGCACTTCGCCGGCGTCGACGTCCGGCGTCCCGAACCCAACCAGCTCGTGTTCAAGGTCGACCCGTCGACCGGCATACGGCTGATCCTCGACGCCGAGCGAGGCGACAGGCCCAGCGAGATCCATCTCGACGTGGACTTCGCGAAGGAGGGAGGCGAAGGCGCCACGCCGTATGAGGTCCTGTTCCACGCCGCACTAGTCGGCGACAGCACCGAGTTCACCCGCCAGGACAACGTCGAGGAGTCCTGGCGGATCATTCAGCCCTTGCTCGACTCGCCACCGCCAATGCATCCGTACGCCAAAGGCTCCTGGGGACCGCCGGAGGGCGATCAGCTCCTGGCGGGCTTCGGCGGCTGGCGCGGCCCCTGGGTGCCGGAACGGGGCTAGTGCGACGACACCACAGCCGCGCGTGGCCGCGCGCTACCCGGCGGCCACGCTCGCCCGGGCCGTGGGGGCGGCGTTCTCCGCCACGATAGCCTGCCCGAGCAGCGCATCGAGTTCGGCGTGCAGGCTCGCGGTGCGCGCCACCCGGAAGCCCGGACCGAGCCTCAGTCGCCGCGGGCCCCCGGAAGTGCTCAGCTCGACCACCACCTCCGACTCCCCCGGGAACCCGGCCAGCAGGTCGCGGAGTTCGGCGAGCGCCGACGCCGGCAGCGCGGTGGCGTCGAGCCGCAGGCGTAGAGGGTCTACAGGCGGAGCGAGCTTGGCGGCCTCCTCGCGGGCCTTGGAGATCTCTTCCGAACTCGGCTCGAAACGCTCGACCTGCTGCACGACGATGCACGTCTTGTCGCGGTCCTTGTGGTCGACGCGTCCGCGTACGAGCACGATCGAGTCGGGCGCGAGCGCCTGCTCGCTGCCCCCGAGCGCCTTGCCGAACACGATGATCTCGACCGAGCACTCGAGATCGTCGAGCGTCGCGAACATCATCGGATCGCCGTTCTTGGTCCGCAGCCGTTTGGCCTGGGCGATCATGCCGCCAACCGTGACCCAGTCTCCGTCGCGCCGGCCATAGAGCTCGCCCAGCGAGCAATCCGTGCGCGCGCGGAGCGCCGGACCCACATCCTTTAAGGGATGCGCGGAGATGAACAGCCCGATCGCGTCCTTCTCGGCCGCGAGCAGCTCCGAGCGATCGAATTCGATCTGCGGGATCGGCACGTGGCTCGGCACGGTAAAGGACGCGGAGTCGGCCTCCGCGCCACCGAGGTCGAAGATCGAGCCTTGGCCGATGAGCGCGTCCTGCTGGGCCTTCTGCCCCGCGCTCTGAGCCTGCTCGAGCACCGCGAGCATGCCTTTGCGGGTGGCGCCGGTTGAGCCGAACGCCCCACACTTGATCAGCGACTCGATGGCCTTCTTGTTGACGGCGCGGGTGTCCACCCGGGCGCAGAAGTCGAATATGTCGCGGAACGGGCGGGCGGTCGGGTCATGGTCACCCCGTGCCTTCTTGATCGCCTCGACGGCAGCGAAGCCGACGCCCTTGACCGCGTCCAACCCGAAGCGGATGTTGCCGTCCACGACCACGAACTCGTGGTCGGAGGAGTTCACGTCCGGCGGCAGGATCGAGATTCCCATCTGCTCGGCCTGGGCGACGAAGAACGGAACCTTGTCCTTGGTGTCCATCACCGACGAGATCAGCGCGGCCATGTACTCGGCGGGGTAGTTGCTGCGCAGCCACGCGGTCCGGTAGGCGATCAGCGTGTAGCAGGCCGCGTGAGAACGGTTGAACGAGTAGTCAGCTGACCGCTCGTTGGTGTTCCACAGCCACTCGATCACCTGCTCGCTGGTGCCCGACGCGCGGCAGCCGGCGACGAACTCGGGCTTGAGCTTGGCCATCGCCTCCCGGTTCTTCTTGCCGATCGCCTTGCGGAGGTCGTCCGCCTTCGCGCCGCTGAAGCCGGCGAGGTCCTTGGCGATCTGCATCGCCTGCTCCTGGTACAGGATCACGCCCTTGGTCGCCTCCAGGATCGGGCGCAGTCGCTCGTCGGGGTACGAGATCGAGTCGGGGTCGCGCTTGCCGCGGGCGTAGTTGGGGATCTGGTCCATGGCACCGGGGCGGTACAGGGCGTTGAGGGCCACGAGGTCGTCGAACTCGGTCGGCCGGACCTTCTTCAGCGCGTCCCGCATCCCCTCGGACTCGAACTGGAAGACGCCAATCGAGTCGCCCCGGGCGAGCATCTCGTAAGTGGGCGCGTGGTCGAGCGGAAGCGTGGCCATGTCGGGCCGCTCGCCGGTCGAGCGCTCCACGATGTCGAGCGCGTCCTCGATCACGTCGAGGTTGCGCAGCCCGAGGAAGTCCATCTTGAGCAGGCCGATCTGCTCGATCGGCTTCATCGTGAACTGCGTCACGGTGCGGAACGCCCGGTCGCCCCGCTCGTCGGTGCCGGCGTCCGCGATCTGTAGCGGGACGATGTCCGTCAGCGGGCGATCCGCGATCACCACCGCGGCGGCGTGGATGGATGAGTTGCGGGCGATCCCCTCGAGCCCGCGGGCCACCTCGACGATCTGACGGGCGTTGGGGTCGCGGTCGACCTCGGCCCGCAGCGGCTGTCCCAGCTTCAGGCATTCCTCGAAGCTGGGCGGCCGCCCCATCACGGGATCAGGGATCAGCTTGGCCAGGCGGTCGCCGACGCCGTACTCGTGACCCAGCACACGGGCGGCGTCGCGGGTAGCCGCGCGCGGATACATCTTTCCGAACGTGACGATCTGGGCGACCGAATCCTTGCCGTACTTCTCTGTCACGTAGCGGATCACGCGGTCGCGCCCGCGCACCGAGAAGTCGATGTCGATGTCGGGCATCGAGACCCGCTCGGGATTGAGGAAGCGCTCGAACAGGAGGCCATAGCGGAGCGGGTCGACGTCGGTGATCTGCAGCGAGTAGGCGACGATCGAGCCCGCCGCCGAACCGCGTCCCGGTCCCACCGCGATGCCCGCGTCCTTGGCGTACTTGACGAAGTCCCACACGATGAGGAAGTAGCCGCTGAATCCCATCCTGTCGATCACCTCGAGCTCGTCCTGCGCCCGCTCGACCGCCTCGGCCGGCGGCGGATCGTCGTAGCGGGCGCGGAGGCCTTTTTCGACGAGCGTGCGCAGATACTCGCCTTCGCTCTGGCCCTCCGGCGTCGGGTAGCGCGGGATCAGCTGGCGGCCGAGCTCCAGCTCGATGCCGCAGCGATCGGCGATCTCCAGCGTGCTTGCCAGCGCCTCGGGCCACTGCGCGAACGCGCTCTCCATCTCCTCGTTCGAGCGCAGGTAGAACTCGTTGGTCTCAAAGCTGATCTTCGGTTGGCTGAGCGTCGACTTCGTCTGCACGCACAGCAGCGCGGCGTGGTGGTCGTAGTCCTCGCGGGTCAGGTAGTGCACGTCGCCGGTACCCACCAGCGGCCTTCCGCACTCGCGCGCGAGGCGCACGATCCCCTCGTTCGCCTTCTCCTGCTCGGCGAGACCGTTCTTCTGGAGCTCGAAGTACACGTTGTCGGGACCGAACGCCTCGATCAGCTCGCCGGCGTGCGCGCGCGCCTGCGAGGTGCGTCCCTCCACCAGGTGCTGGCAGAAGCGGGACTGGAGACAGCCCGTCAACGCGATCACCCCCTCGGCATGGGCCGCGAGCTGCGCCGGGTCGACCGAGGGCTTGCCCCGCTGGTAGCCCTCGAGAAAGCCAGCGGAGGAGAGCTTGACCAGGTTGCGGTAGCCGGCCGGGGTGGCCGCCAGCAGGGTCAGGTGGTAGCGATCGAGCCGGCCCGGAATCCGCCGGGCGTGGTCGTCGACGACGTACACCTCGCAGCCGATGATCGGCTTGATTCCGTGCTGACGGCAGGCCGTGAACAGCTCGACGGCGCCGTTCATCACGCCGTGGTCGGTCAGGCCGAGCGCGGGTTGGCCGAACGAGGCGGCTCGGGCCGCGAGCTTGTCGATCTTGCACGCTCCGTCGAGCAGCGAGTACTCGGAGTGGACATGGAGGTGGGCGCAGGCGGGGCTCATATGCGGCTTCTCCGAGCATAGGCATCCACGCGGACGGGTGAGGCCCCCGCGCCCGCCGGGCGGCCTATTTGGAAAGAGAGCCACTCAATGCGGACTCGTGCCCGGCCTCCTATCGGTCTGACCGGACGCCGAGGAGCGGCTCGGCCGTCTCGCGGTCCTCGCGATAGAGCCGGTATGCCTCCGCGTACTCCATCACGCGTGCCACCTCGGCGATGAAGTCCTCGCCGTACCCGGCGCGCCGGAGCAGGTGGAAGCCCATCTCCATGCCGGAGGTGATTCCGCCCGCGGTAACGATCCGCCCGGCGTCGACCACGCGCGTCCGGCTGATCCGGCACCCGGGTGCGATCTGAGCGAGCCGATCGATCGGCACCTTGCCGGAAGGGCCGGATTCGACCTTGTCCGGCTCCTTGCGATTGGTCGCGGAGAGACCGTCGAGCAGCCCCATGCGCCCGTACACCCAGGAGCCCGTGCACACGCTGGTGAGAAGGCACTCCTCTGCGAGCGAGCGGACGAACTCGTGCAGCCGCCGGTTGTACATCTCCTGGCGCGTGCCGAACCCGCCGGGAATCAGAAAGGCGTCCATCGCCGGCCGGTCGCCGAAGCAGTAGTTCGGGAGCACCGTGAATCCGGCTTGCGCCTGCACCGGGCGCATCGCATCGGCGATCAGGAACGCGTCGAGCTCCGGGTCGTAGCGCCGGGCCACCGACCAGACCCCGTACGGCGCCGCGAAATCGACGATCTCCGCGTCCTTGAATACATAAATCCCCAGCCGGAATCCCGCCATCACCAACTCCTCTCGATTGACTGTGCGAGCGCCCCCGTCATTCCCCACGCGAGCGCAAACCCCGAACTCGCCCCCCACTCCCGCAAGGCCGGGAGCGCCGCCCGCGTCGCGGCCACCGATCCCCGGCGGATCGCTCCCAGCACGCGCGCGGCCGCGTCGGGGAGCTCGCCGCGCTCCGCGCAGCGCAGATAGGCGAGGCCGAGCGCGGACGAGCGCTCCACCGCCCCCGGCGAGAGCGCCACCGGCGCCCCGAGCGCGACCCGCATCGCGGCATATCCCGAGAGGACGTCGTCCCCGGCCGGGGTGAGCCCTTCGCCGAGGCCCGCCAGGAGCCTTACGGCATCGCCCAGGCGCGCGGCGCGGAGCGCGGCGAGCCCGGGCTGCAGATCCGCCGGCGGCGTGGGCACCCCGTCCTCGACCAACGCCGCCGCGTGCCTGACCGCTCGGAAAGCCGCGGCCGGCGGAGCCGACCCGACCACGGCGCCGTCCCGCTCGCGCAGGCGCGCGAGCGACACCGCCCGGCCGCCAACCATGAGCCGACCTCGCCCGACGCCCACGGGCCCGCCCGGATACAGGCCTACCAGGTCAAGCCCGCGCACGGCGACCGACAGCGGCCCGAACGGCGCGTCCGGTTCGGCAAGGAAAAGCCACTCGGACCCGAGCCTCACATAGGCGCCTCCCCCGACAACGAATTCGACAGCTCCCCAACGACCATCCACTAGCGCTCTGACCGCGCCCGGTCCCGCGAACAGTGCCCTCGTTCCGCTCATGGGAGCCTGGTAGCCCCGGCGTCGAGCTCCTCAGCCAGCGCCACAACCGCCGCCCGGAACGGCTCCACCGGCTGATGGGCGACCCCCGCCCCTATCTGGCCGGCGCCGCTCGAGGCGTGCAGTACGCCGGTCGTGATCTGGGGTGTGATGTCGAGCTCGGCGGCGAGCCGCGCGTCGATCCCGACGGGCGTTCCCGCGAAGTCGAGTGCCGGAATCGTGAAGCGGGCGGAACGGCTCACGGCGATCTGGCCCATCAGTTCGGTGCGAGCGACGGCGTCGGCCGCGCCGCCACCGAAGAACGCCGCCACCGCGGGCGCCGCCGCGAGCGCCATCCCACCCAGGCCGATGCACTCGATCACCGCCGAGTCCCCGATATCGAGCGCGGCGTCCGACTCGGTGTAACCCTCGCGGAGCAGCGCGTCCTGGACCGGCGCGGCCGGGGCGGTGAACCAGCGACCCGGCAAGCCGGCGAGCTGCAGTGCCATGTCGGTCCCGTTTCGCGTGATCACGTTGACGACGCTTGCTCCGCGCACCCCCGCCGCGGCTTGCAAGGCGCATTTAGCCGCGGCCATGGTCAGCGTCAGGAAGAAGTGGTGGTTGCCGGAGATGAAACGCGCTGCCCGCTCGCCGCTGAGTGCGACGAACCCGGGCGCGAGATCGCGGATCAGCACGTTGCCGGTGGCCTGACTTCGCATGTGCAGCTCGTCGCCCATCTGCAAGCCCTGCGCGGCCAGGGCGAACACGTCGATCGGGCCCTCGCGTTCCAGCAGCCTGGCCATCAGCGGCCCGAGCTCGTCGCGGAAGAAGCGAAGCCGCTCGACCGATTCCTCGTCGCCGACCCCGAACCACAGCGTCCGGCCGGGGCCCTCGTTGAAGGTGGAGTAGGCGCGGGTCTCGGACGCTTCGTCCTCCACCACCCAGACCGGCATCGACCGCGAGCAGACGCCGGTCATCGGGCCGACGTGGCCGTGTTCGTTGCCGGGCACGAGCCTGACCTTCCCGGCCGAAAGCAACCTCTCGGCCTCCGAACGTGAGCCCGCCCACCCCTCGAACACGCACGCCGCGATGAGGGCCCGGCGCTGCGGGTCGCAGATCCGCTCCCACTCGATCGCGGTCCCGGAGTGGATCAGGACCCGCCCCGAGAGGATCGGCAGCACGTCGCCGGCCGGCGCGACCGCGACCGCCCGAGGTTGAGAGGACTCGATCCGCCTCACCACTTCGTCGTTCGCGCGGGCCACGAGAGATCCGTGCACCCCCCACAGTCGCTCCAATGCGCGTACCGTGTGGCGGTCGCCCCGCGCCGGCGGGCGCCACTCGATGTCGATCACCGGCGCGCCCTGTGACTCGAGCGCGTCGGCGAACGTCGAGAGCCCGACATTCACTGCCGCCAATCGCGCTAGCACCTCGCCGTGCACCCCGCCCAGTCCATTATCCGCGCGCCCGACTTATGACCGCAACCGCCCTCGAGCAGCTGGCCGCGACCATCCGCAGCTCGCCGGCGCTCCAGGCCAAGCGCGACCTGGCGCTCCTCAAACGGCTCGGGACGCGGCTCGACGGCGACGACGCCGCGGCGATCGCCCACGGCGACGAGTACTTGATCGTGTGCGGCGAGGCGATCCAGCCGGCGTTCGTGCGCGGCGCCCCGCACGCCGCCGGCGCCGCCGCGGTGGTCACGAACGTCTCCGACGTCCGGGCGATGGGGGGCCGGCCGCTCGGGCTGGTGGACATGCTCGTGAGCCCCGATCGCGCCCACGCCGAGACGGCGCTCGATGGGATCGCCTGGGCGGCGGAGCTCCTGGGGGTCGAGATCGTCGGCGGCCACCTGACGCTCGGTGCAGAGGCCGCCCTGTCGGCGTCGTGCACCGGCGTGGCGGCGCGGCCTCTGCTCGCGCGCAACGCACAGCCGGGCGACGAGCTGCTGGCGGCATTCAGCCTCGACGGGCGGTACGCCCCCGGGACGCCGTTCTTCAGCTCTCTGCGCGACCGCTCCCCCGAGGCGCTGCGCGACGACGGCGAGGCGCTCGTCGAGGTCGCCGAGTCCGGAGCCGTGCACGCCGCCCGGGACGTGTCGATGCCCGGCGTGGCCGGATCGCTGCTGCAGCTGCTCGAGGCCGCGGGCTGCGGAGCGACGCTCGAGCTCGAGCGCGTCCCGAGGCCGGCGGGCGTGTCACTGGAGCGCTGGCTGCTCACGTTCCCGAGCTTCGGCTTCCTGCTCGCCACTCCGCCGAGCGCCCGCGCAAACGCCGCTGAGCCGTTCCTGCGGCGCGGGCTCGCGTGCGCACCGTGCGGCCGGCTCGACGGCTCCCGCGTCCTGCGCCTCGCCGCCTCCGGGCAGACCGCCGAGCTGTGGGACCTGAACGTCGAGGCGTTCACGCACCTCGATCCAGCCGGATCGACATGAGCTGGTGATCCAGACCATGGAACGGCGCGGGCCTGCCCTCCGTCCGCCAGCCCAGGTGCTCGAAGAAGCGCACGTTCGGGAGCTGGACGTGCGCGATCATCCTGGCCCCTCCAAGACCACCGGCGGTCAACACGGCGAACCGCACCAGCTCGGCGCCGAGGTGGTGGGTCCGAAGCTCCGGGAGCACCGCCAGCCGGTCGCCCTTCCATTCTCGCCAGGAGGGCTCGAGTGCGTAGAGCCGCACCGCCCCGCAGGGTTCGCCGTCGAGAAGCCCGACCGCGTGCAACGTGGCGGGCTGATCGTCGCGCTCGTCGCGATCGTCGAACGCGAACAGTTCCTGCTCATGAACGAACACCGCGCGACGGAGCTCGAAGTGGGCCCCGAGCTCATCCTCGCCGGCGGCGAGGCGACACTCGATCGCGGCGAGGCCGAGGCCCTCAGGCGCCGGCTTGGATCGGGAGCTCGCCCCGGGCATGTGCCTCCTCTCGCTTGAACACGCGCTCCCAGGCGGATAACCCCGAGCACGCCTGACAGCGGGCGCAGCCGGCCTTGGCCGCGACGTGATCGAGCCCGGATTCCGCGAGCATCGCCGACACCGAGCGGTACACCGAAGCCACGTACTCGGCGTCCGGGGCCGGCGTCTCGGCCATCAGGGTCCCGGGCACCGGGCGCAGGGGGACCACGAACGGATACACCCCGAGCTCTATCGCGCGGGCGCAGCCCCGCTCGATCAGCTCCCGGCGCTCCCCCATGCCGAGGATCACGTACGTGCTCACCCGCCCGCGGCCGAACACGTCCACCGCGCGCTCCCAGCAGCGGAAGTAGCCCTCCACTCCGCACTTGGCCTTCCCCGCCGCCACCCGCTCGAGCACGTGGGGGTCGAACGTTTCGATGTGGATGCCGACCGCGTCGACGCCGGCTTCGTGGACCCGCTCGAGCACCGCGAGCTCGTCCGGTGGCTCGAACTGGACCTGGATCGGCAGCCCGCACGCCTCCTTGATCGCCGCCGCGCACCGGCTGATGTACAGCGCGCCCCGGTCGCGCCGGTTGATCGAGCCGGTGGTGAGCGTCACGTCGACCGCGCCGTCATAGTCGCGCGCGGCCGTGCAGACCTCGGCCAGCTGCGCCGGCGTCTTGACGGGCACCGTCTGCTCACCGCGGGTCAGTTCGATCCCGCAGAAGCCGCACTGCTCCTCGGTCCCCCAGTAGATGCACCGCTGAACCACGGTCGAGGCGATCGAATCCAGGTGCAGCAACGCGATCTTCCAGTAAGGGATTCGGTCGGCCGTCTCCATGTCGTAGATCCGAGGCCGGCGCGGCAGTTTCACCGGGCTGACCAAGGCGTCGCCGCGGTACAGAACCGCGCCGGCGTCGGTTACCTGAATCGTGTACGGCGAGCGCTCGACGAAAGCCGCGTGCCACGGAACGGTGAGCGGCAACCCCCGTACCCACACGAACAGCGCATCCGAGGGGCCGGCGCCTCCTCGCCTCCCGGCCCACTGACGGCCGCGCACGTTGGTCTCCTCGCGATCATCCTGCACGTGCACTCCGAGTGACTGCAGCTCGACCAGCAGCTGTCGGTCATCGAGATCCGGCAGTGTCAGCGTCGTGTCAGCCACGTCCGGCGAACAGCTCCTCGTAGTTCTGCCAGAACACCCGGTCCTTGAGCTCCTGCGAGATGCCCCGGATCCCGTTGATCTTCCAATACTCGCTGTCGAAGTCAGACCACGGCTCGTCCGAGCCGAAGAACACACGGTCGCCGCCAACGCCGGTGCGCTCGATTTCGGTCAGCAGCCACCGCGCGCCGAACCCGATTGCCCACGAGGTGTCGGTGTAAACCTTGTAACCGTCCTGCACCCACTGCAGAAACTTCGGCACGAGCTTGATGTGACCTGACACACCGCCGCCGAAGTGCACCAGGTAGATCTTGCACCGCTTGCCATATTTCTCCACCAGCGGGATGAAGTTGTTGATATCGGAGCTGCCGCCGGGACTGGTGTGGAAGTGAAATATGAGGTCGTGCTGCTCGCACGTGTCGAAGCATTCGTCGGCCAGCGCGAGCGTTTCCTCGTCCCACGTTCCCGGGTCGGGGTTGCCGCCGAGCAGGAACGTTGTCTTCAATGCCACGACCCGTGACTCCCCGACCAGCTTCAGCGCCTTGCGGGTCATCTCGGCGTTGCGCGGCAGGAACGACACCCAGATCGCGGCCAGCACCCGGTCGTTCGTGGTCGCGGCGTCCATCACCACATCGTTGAGGTCGAACGAGATCTCGTGCAACGGAACGCCATAGTTCGACATGGTGAGCGCCCGCTCGATCTTGAACTCGTCGAGGTGGTTGGTGATGAACTCCTGCGTGTTGCGGTAGTCGTAGACGGTTGGTTTGACCGGGTGCTCGAGGTCGTAGAACTTCCAGGGAGGAATTTCCCCGATGTGACAGTGCGCATCGATGATCTTCTTGGGGTGAGTCGTCATCCTAGTCACTTAGTCCTTTCCGAACAGCTCGCGCGCCTGGGCGATGCGAGCCTCCCACTCGTCGTGGCGCGTGTACTTCCGGCTCGGCATCAGCGGTGGTTTGTCGAGAAGCCATGCACCGTCGCGCGGGTCGAGCTGGACGACCTCGAGCTCGTACGTGGGCTCCCCGAGCGGCTCGGTCTGAGCCGAGGCATGGAGCGCCCGACCGCTGTGCACGTGCATCTCCAGACGGTGCGACCCGAACGGCGTCACGTCGTCGAACAACACCACCCATTCATCCCCCTTGCGGCGCGCCTCCAATAGGCGCTGCTGCGCAATCTGCTTGCCGTGCTCGCGCGTGATCTCTCGATGGCGCTGACAGAAGGCCGCGTCGCTCACCGCGGTCTGGTCCATCATCACGCCCATCGACGGAGACAGCCGCCCTACCATCTCGCTGCCGAGACCACGACGGTCCCGCCATGCGCGCACCAGGTCGTCCTCGGTACCGACATCGCGGAGCTCCTCGACGATCGCGCGCACCACCTGGATGTACTGCTCATAGAGGGTGGCGTTCACCATCACCGAGGGATAGACCGCCGCCTCGGCGCGCCGCCACGCAGCGAGCGCGTGTATCCGAGCCTGTTCGGGGTCCTCGCTCAGACTCAGACGGTCCAGGTGTTGAGCTGGAATGCTTTCTCTCGCCACGCCGACAGCGCCGCATCGAGCACGTCGAGGGGATGAAACGGCTTTACGCCGTCCATCAGCATGTCCTCGGGGAACCCGTACAGCGCACCCGAGGCGAACCGGCAGGCGTAAACGTGCGCGCCCTCGTCGATCAGCGTCTTGATCTGATTGTTGATCGCCATGTGACCGGGAAAGGCTTCGTCGCCGACCTTCGGGAATCCGCGTGTGCCCGAAGCCATCAGCACTCCCGGCCCGTACAGGATCAGGTTGGTGTCGAACCCCTTCCGGCGCAGGCGAGTGGTCGTCAGCAGGTTGACCAGCCCGACCGATCCCTCGAACGGCACGGTGTGCATGAACGTGTAGGCCTTCTCGCCCGGCTCGGCCTTGATGTCCGGAAAGACCTTTTCGGAGACGTCCCAGAGTTCGGTCCCTTGAGACTTGGCGTCGGCGAGAGCGCTGTTGTTCGCCACTGCTTCCTCCTTAGGAGTGTCCCGCGGTCCGCTTCCCGAGCCGCGTCCGCGTATCGGATCGTAGACGCGCATTGTTAGCGCCGACCGGAGCCGAGGTCAAGACCGGCGCCGAAATATCGAGCATTACTTGTAGCTCCGCGTACTTTCAAGCCCTGCCGGGCCTTGCGAGTCCATGTACTATGGTGTACGCGCTGGCGCGCCACCGCCCAGCACGACCCGCACAATGCCGACCCGAACCGCCACTCTCCGAACCGCGACGGCTCCCGTGAGCCGTATCCCGGAGATCGATCGGACCGTCTCCGAGATAGGCAGCAAGGTCGCCAAGGCGCGCGCTGAGCGAGGCTGGTCGCTCGCGCAGCTCGCCGAGCGCGCCGGGCTCTCGACCGCCGCCGTCCACAAGATCGAGAAGAGCGGGATGACTCCGACCATCGCGAGCCTCATGAAGGTCGCCGCCGCCCTCGGCAAGAGCGTCGGTTACTTCGTGGAAGAGGTCGAGGCGACGCGTCCGGTGACCGTGATCCGGTCCGATCAGCGCTCTCGGCTTTACACCTCCAAGCAGGGGCTCGAGCTCCAGAACATCTCCGGCCGCTACGGCCCGTTCTGGGTCGCCGGTGCCGAGGCCCACCTCGAGCCGCTCGCCGACAGCGGCCCGGAGCCGATGAGCCACCCCGGAGAGGAGCTCGTGCTGGTTCTGGACGGACGGATGACGTTCACGATCGACGGGGAGCGCTACGAGCTCGACACCGGGGACTCGATCCACTTCCGCACCGTCCGACCCCATTCCTGGGCCAACCCCGACGAGCGGCCGGCGCGGGCGATCTGGCTCGCGATCCGCGGCTCCTAGCGCGCGCGGGATGGCGCCATGCGGATCGTCGTCGCGATCGGGGGGAACGCGATCATCGACGAGCACGAGCGCGGCACCTGGGCCGAGCAGCGCGCCAACGCGGCCGTGGTCGCCCGTGAGCTGGCCGCGCTCAAACGGACCGGTCACGAGCTCGTCCTGACCCACGGCAACGGCCCCCAGGTCGGAGCGCTGCACGTCCAGCGCTCCCGGGCACGCGAGGAGGTTCCCGAGCTGCCCTTCGACGCGCTCGTGGCGATGACCCAGGGGCAGCTCGGCTACCTGCTCCAGGAGGCGATCGAGGACGCGGATCCGAGCGTCCGCACCGCAACGGTTCTCACCCGGGTGCGGGTCGAGGCCGACGATCCATCGTTCTCCGAGCCGACCAAGCCGATCGGTCGCTTCTACGCCGACGAACGTGAGGCACGCCTCGCCGCGGGCCGGGATCACGGCGTCGCGCCGGACGCCGGGCGCGGCTGGCGCACGGTCGTCGCGAGCCCCCGACCCCAGGCGATCGTCGAATTCGAGCCGATCGCCGCTTTGGCTGAGTGCGGCATACTCGTCATCGCCGCGGGCGGCGGAGGCATCCCGGTGGTCCACCGACGAGGCTGGCTCGAGGGCGTCGAGGCCGTGATCGACAAGGATCGGGCCTCGGCGGTGCTCGCGCGCGCCGTCGACGCGGAATTGCTGGTCATGCTCACCGGCGTCGAGTGTGTGGCGCTCGACTTCGGCACGCGCTGGCAGCGCGACATGGCCCGCCTCACCGTGTCCGACGCCGAGCAGCTCCTCGCCCGTGGAGAATTTCCCCCCGGAAGTATGGGTCCGAAGGTGGAGTCCGGCGTGCGATTCGTGCACGAGGGCGGACGGTCGGCGATCGTGACGTGCGCCCATCGCCTGATCGATGCGGTGGAAGGTTCAGCGGGAACCAGGATCGTGCCCGATGTCGAAGGTCCGTCAGCCACCGCATGGACGAGCGCGACGATCGCCGCTGCCTAGTGTCCGCTTTCGCAAATACGACGGCGAACGCGATTCGGTGAGCTGGCACGTCCACGTCATTCCCAACCGCTACGCCGACAGCGTTCGGCTGATGGCCATCTCCCGAGCGGTGCGCCGGCGCGACGGGGTGAGTCGCTGCGAGCTGGGCATGGGCACGCCCGCGAATCTCGAGCTCCTCGGGCGCTTTGGCGCTCGGGCCGACGCATCCCCCGCCGACCTGGTGATCGCGGTCGACGCGGACGAGGGCACCGCGGCGGAGGCGCTCCGCTACGCCGAGCAGGAGCTCTCCTCCCACGACGGCCCGGTCGGCGCGGCCCGGGCCAGGCCCCGATCGCTTCAGGCTGGCGCGCGCGAGCTCGACGGCGCGAACGTGGCGCTGATCTCGGTGCCGGGCGAATACGCGCTGCTCGAGGCGCATCGGGCGCTGTCGGCCGGGTTGCACGTCTTTCTGTTCTCCGACCACGTGCCGCTCGAGGCGGAGCTCGAGCTCAAGCGACGGGGCGCCGAACTCGGACTCCTGGTCATGGGACCGGAATGCGGCACGGCGATGCTCGGCGGGATCGGGCTCGGGTTCGCCAACGTCGTCCGCCCCGGCCCGATCGGGATCGTCGCGGCGGGCGGGACCGGCGCCCAGGAGAGCGCCTGCCTGCTGGACGCGGCCGGCGTGGGGGTCTCGCACATAATCGGAGTCGGTGGCCGCGACCTACGCCCGCAGGTCGGCGGCCTCATGTTCGGCCACGGGATGCGCATGCTGGCGCAGGACGAGCACACCGAGACGCTGTTGCTGGTGTCCAAGGCGCCGAGCCACGAAGGCGTCGCCGCGCTGGCCGATCACCTCCCGGAGGGGATCCGGACCGTGGCCGCGTTCGTCGGATGGGACGGCGCCGAGGCGCCATTCGAGGTCCATCCCACCCTCGAGGAGGGAGCGACCGCCGCCGCCGGCACCAAGCCCGCCGATATCTCGGACCTCGAGCGCGAGGTCGACACGCGTCGCGCAATCACTTCGGGTCGAGCACTGCTCGGCCTCTACTCCGGAGGGTCGCTGGCGCACGAGGCGACCACGCTGCTCGAGCCCCACCTGGGTCCGATCGCCGGCAACGTGGGACACGGTCCGCCGCGAGCGGACGGGGACCATTCCCTATTCGACCTCGGCGAGGCCGAGTACACGCAGGGCCAGCCCCACCCCATGGTCGACCTCGACGTACGGATCGGAATGCTCGAGCGCGCGGCCGATGATGCTCGCGTCGGTTGCGTGTTGCTCGACGTCGTCCTCGGGTTCGCCGCCCACCCCGATCCCGCCGGCGGTCTCGCCGACGCCGCCCGGCGCGCCAGCCAGCGCGCCGTCGTGGTCGCGCACGTGTGCGGCACCCCGGACGATCCGCAGGACTCCGACCGCCAGGCCCAGACACTCAAAGACGCCGGGGCCATCGTGGCCCCGTCGAACGCGGCCGCGGCCCGACTGGCGTTGAGGGCGCTCAGATGAGAGCGCTGCGGATCGCGATGCTCACCTACTCGCTGCGACCACGCGGCGGCGTGGTGCACGCTCTCGAGATCTCCGACGCGCTCACACGCCGTGGGCACGAAGTCGAGCTGATGGCGCTCGGACCCCCGGGGGCGAGCTTCTTCAGGCCGCCGCCGGTGCCATCGCGAATCGTCCGCCATCGGCCGATCGACGCTCCGTTCGACGAGCGCGTCATGGCGATGCTCGACGCCTACCGCGACGGGCTCGCTCGCCCGCTGGCCGACGGCGCCTTCGACCTGATCCACGCCCAGGACTGCCTGTCGGCGAATGCAGCACTCGAGCTGCGCGATGCAGGGGTCATCGCGCACGTGATCCGCACCGTCCACCACGTCGACGACTTTGTTTCCCCATCGTTGATCGAGTGCCAGAACCGCTCGATCTCCGGCCCCGATGCCGTGCTGTGCGTCTCCGAGCCCTGGATCGAGCGCGTACGCCGCGAGTACGGAGTCTCCGCCGAGCTGGTCCGAAACGGAGTCGACACCCGCCGCTACCGGCCGGCGCGCGACGCCTCGGAGCGCCGGCGCGATCGCGACGGGTTCGGACTGGGCGACCGGTTCACGGTCATGACCGTCGGCGGGATCGAGCCGCGCAAGGGATCGCTGACGCTGCTCGACGGCTTCGCCACGCTATGCGAGCTGGTGGCGCAGCGCGACCCGTTGCTGATCGTGGCCGGGGGCGCGACGCTATTCGATTACCGCCACGAGGTCGACCGCTTCCATGCGCGCCTCGCGGAGCTCGACCTCGAGCCCAGGGTGCGCGTGCTCGGCAGCCTCCGCGACGGCCAGATCGAGGCGCTCTATCGGGCCGCGGACGCGTTCGCGTTTCCGTCGACGAAGGAGGGGTTCGGCCTCGCGGCGCTCGAGGCGTTGGCGTCCGGACTGCCGGTGGTGGCCTCCGAGCTCGAGGCGTTCACCACGTATCTCGAGCACGGCCGCAACGCCCTGCTGGTTCCGGTCGGCGACGGCCGGGCGCTGGGGCGCGCGCTGGCCGAGCTGGCGCGGGGCCGTCGCTCACGCGCGCTGCGAGACGCCGGCCGGAGGACCGCAGCGGACTACACCTGGGACAGAGCCGCCGCCGCGCACGAGCGGGTCTATGGCAAGCTGCTGTCCGCGCTCGCGACGGCCGGCGCCGGCCGTTCCTGATCGGGTCGAGGCCGTGTCCGAGGGACTCGAGGTGACCGCGACCTGGGTGAGCGGCTTTCACACGATTGTGCACGCGCGCGGCCACGAGATCGCGGTCGACGAGCCGGAGGATGCGGGCGGCGCCGACGCCGGCGTGATGCCTACCGAGCTGCTGTGCGCATCGCTGGCGAGCTGCTTCTGCATGGCGCTCGCGTTCACCGCCGGCAAGCGCGGCCGCGAGCTGCCCGGCCTGCGCGTCGTCGTGCGAAGCACGCGTGCCGGGCGCGAGCTTCGGTATCGCCGCTTCGACGTCGAGGCCCAGGCCGAGGTTCCCGGCGAAGACCTCGCGGCCTTGATCGAGCCGGCGCGCCGCGTGTGCTGGGTCTCAAACACGCTTGCCCAGGGCGTGGAGCTGAGCTATGGTTACACTTCGGTGGACGCTCGTACACAAAGGTAGACGGTGCTCGAGAATCGCTCACAGTTGGAGCAGGTGCTCCGCGGGCGGCTCGGAGCGGCCTTCGCCCGGCACGCCTACGGGATGCGACGGTGGGTCGATTTGTTCGCGGCCCGGCTGCCCGAGATCCGGGATCCCCGCCTGACCGAACTGGTGGCCGGGATCGTTCACCAGAACGCGCGTCACGCGGTGCTCTTCCGTGAGCGCGCGATCGCCCATGACGTCGATCCGGACCGGTACGAATGCCCTCCCGAGGGTGAAGCGACGTACGAGGGGATACCTCGGGACCTCGACGAAACGCTCGACTACGCACTGGGGTCGCTGGAGCACTTCGCCGATCTCCTGTCGGTATACGCGGAAGTCGCGGAGCTCCGGCGCGATGCCGAGGTGCTCGCCGAGGTGCGCGCCGATAATGACCGTGCCATCGCGAAGCTGCGCGCGGCGGCCGGCCACTCTGGCAATGGCGCGGCGGCCAGCGCGCACGAGCTGTATCGCGTGCGCGAACTCGTCGAGACGCCGCTCTATGTCAACCACCCCTGACAGCGGACACGTCGCGTCGTTCGCGGAGCTTCAGCGCGACCTGCCCGCACTGTCGCCGCGGGCGTGGTACTTCCGCGCGCTCGCCGCGGCTTCGCGCGCGGGGACGGCGCTGAGCGAGGGCCTGCGCATCGGGTACGAGCATGGCTTCGATTCCGGGCCCTTCATGGCCCACGTCTATGCCAATCAACCGCGCGGGCGCACCGCGCTCGGACGCCTGCTCGACCGCCGGCTGCTCGCTCGCCGCACGTGTCAGGCGTTCCGCGAGATCCGCGGCCTGGCGACCGACGCGCTCGACGGTGCGGTGGCCGCCTGCCCCGCGGATGGGCCCGTAGTCGCCGATCTCGCCGCCGGGCCGGCTCCATACCTGTTCGAGGTCCTGGCTTCGCACCCTGGCGCGCGCGCGATCGTGGCCGACATCGATCCCGCCGCCCTGGCCCAGGCCCGCGCGCAGGCCGTCCGGCTCGGGTTGGTGGACCGGGTCACGTTCACCCGGGCGAGCGCGTTCGATCGCGCGGCGCTTCAGCGGATCACTCCGCGCCCCCATGTCGTGGCCGAGCTCGGGCTCTACGGTATCTACCACGACGACGCCCTCATCGAGCGCCACTTCCGCGACCTGGCGGAGACAATCAACCCGGACCAGATCGTCTTCAACGTGCAGACGCAGAATCCGGAGATCGAGCACATCGCGAGGGTGTGGCGCGATCATCGCGGTGAGCGCTGCGTGTGGCGCCTTCGGCCGGTCGAGTCGATCCTTCGGTGGGCGGCAGCGGCCGGTTATAAGCCCGCGTCGATGCGCGCCGACAGCTTGGGGATCTACCGGGTCGGGCGTCTGGTCCGAGAGGCGGCCACATGAGCGTTCTTACCTGGACACGCGATCCCCCGCTCGGCGGTGTTCGCATGAGCGAGCGCCTGCGCCGCGTGCGCTCGAGCCACCACGGAATGTGGAACTACGTCACGTACCGCGACGCGATCGCGCTGCTCGACCTCGACCCCGACGCGATCTACCCGCACGGCGGCGCCCGGCTCGATCCGTCCGAGTGGGTCGACCTCGGGTGGCTGACCTGCTTCTGCGGTCCCCCGGCCTCCGCGCTCGAGGCGATGCGCCGCGCCGTCACCGCCGAGTCACTCAATCAGTACACGCCCGATCTGATCGAACCGCTGCGCGACGCCGCCGCCGCCGAGTTTGGGCGAGCGCGGGACGAGCGGTTCGAGGTGGTCGGCACCGAAGGCACCCAGGCCGCGATCGCGCTCGCGCTGATGGCCTCGGTCGACCCCGGCGACGAGGTGATCGTCTCCGACCCGGGGTACTTCCACATCCCCTCCGCCGTGATCGCCGCGGGCGGCGTGCCGGTGGCGGTGCCGATCGGCCCGGGCACCGCCTTCCGCCTCGACCCCGACGACGTCCGCCGCGCGATCACCCCGCGCACGCGCGCGATCTGCATCGTCGATCCGGTCAATCCCTACGGGACCGTGCAGACGCCGGACGAGCTGGCCGCGCTCGCCGAGCTCGCCGACCGTCACGGCGCGCTGCTCGTGCACGACGTAACCCACGCTCCGCTCGCGCTCGATCCCGGCACGCCCTGTCTGTCCCTGCCGGCGATGGAGCTGACCGACAACGCGGTCGCGGCGCTGTCGGTATCACACTGCTACGGGATGGCCGGCGCGCGGATCGGGTTCCTCGGCGGGCCCCCGGGGTTCGTGCGCGGCTGCCTGCAGCTCAAGGCCGCGCTCACCCGGCTGAACACCAACCTGGTCTCGCAGCACGGGGCCCTCGCCGCCCTCGCCGACCGCGACTACCTGGCGGGCGCGCAGCGCACGATCGTCGCGAACCTGGCGCACCTCGAGCAGACGCTCGCCGGGGTTCCGGGGGCGCGGCTGGCCATCCGTCCGAAGCGCGGACTGGCGTGCGCGGTCGACGTGTCGGGCACCGGCGCGAGCGCGCAGGAGCTGATGGTGGCCCTGTTCGCACGAAGGGTCGCGGTGTACCCGGGCGACGGCCTCGGAGAGAACGCCGCCGCCACCACGATCCGGCTGAACCTGTCGCGCCCCGACCCGTGGGCGATGGAGCACCTGCGCGAGGTGCTAGCGCAAGCGGCGGCGGAGGCCGCGTCCGGCCGCTGGCGGGTTGCGGTGGTGTCGCTACTCGAGCGCAAGGGCACCGAGCGGGCCTGGCGGCTCGCAGAGCTGATCAAGGAACGATCCTGACGGAGAGGAGGTCCTAATGAGCGAGCGTCTGATCGTGATCGGCGGCGGTGGCGCCGGCACGGCGGCGTCGACGACCGCCAAGCGAACCAATCCCGACCTGCACGTCGCTGTGTTCAGCGAGTTTCCCGACATCGCCTACTCGCCGTGCGGGATCCCGTATGCCCACGGTCGCGAGATCCCCGAGTTCGAGAACCTGTTCCTGTCCACCGTCCAGCGCTATGTGGAGGAGGGGCTCGATATGCGGATGGAGACGACTGTCACCGACATCGACCTGGCTCGACGGACCGTCACCGCGCGCAACAAACACGAGGGGTTCGACAAGCTGGTCCTGTGCGCGGGATTCCTGTGGGAGCAGCCTCCGGTCCCGGGCGCGAACCTCGAGGGACTTCACTACGTAAAGGACATCCGCCGCGCCATGGAGTTCGACAAGGAGATCGACTCGATGAAGCGCGCGGTCGTGATCGGCGGCATGTGGCTCGGCGTCGAGATGTCCGGCGCGCTGGCGCGGCGCGGGCTCGGAGTGGACTTCATCGACGAGGGACCGTGGCTCCTGTCCGAGCTCGTCGATCCGGACGTCGCCGAGCCCGCCCAGGAGGCGCTCGAGAAGCTCGGCGTGAATGTCCGCATGGGCACCAAGCTGCTCGGCTTCGAGGGTTCGGATGGGCGCGTGCGGGCGGTGTCGACCTCGGCGGGCGAGCTCGAGTGCGATGTCGCGGTGATCTGCCTGCACAAGCTGCCCAACACGTCGCTCGCGGCGTCGATCGGCCTCGAGCTGGGAACCACGGGAGCGGTCGTCGTCGACGATCACATGCGCACCTCGGCGCCGGGCGTGTGGGCGGCCGGCGACGTGGTGGAGGTTCCCCACGGGCTCTCGATGCTCCCGATCAGCGGCCTCACGGGTTCGCACGCATACGCCCAGGGCCGCGTGGCGGGCGCGAACGCCGCCGGCGAGGACCGCGTATACGACCCGGTGTGGATCCCCTGGGGGTTCATGGCCGGCGACTACACGATCGGCGGCTTCTCGATCGGCGAGACGCTCGCCGAGGCGATGGGCATCCCGTACGTGGTCGCCAAGGGCGTCGGCGTGTCCCGCGCGCGGTACTTCCCCGGCGCGGCGCGCACGCACGTCAAGCTGCTCGCGGAACTCGGAAGCCTGCGGCTGATCGGCGCGCAGCTGCACGGCGGAGAGGGGATCAAGGAGCGCTGTGACTTCCTCGCGTTCGTGGCCAAGCGCGGGGCGACGCTCGAGGACCTGGCCTGGATGGAGAACATCTACTCGCCGCCCATCGGAGCGCTGTACGAGCCCATCCAGATCGCCGCCCAGAACGGGCTCGCCGAACAGGCGGTGCGCAGGCCGGAGCGGGTGCCGGCGTGAGGATGGGCGAGCTCAAGCACCGGCTACGCGCCCGCTCCGAGTACGCCCTGCGTGCCTCCGCGATGGAGGAGGTCGCCCGCCGCTACCCGGGGCGCAGCTCAAAGTCCGAGCTACCCCGGGTCGGCGTCTTCTGGCGTTACGTGTTCGTGCCCCTCTTCCACCGCGTGCCCTGGTCGTTCAGGCGCAAGGCGATGCGTGCGTTCAAGATGACCGCTCAGAACTGGCGCGAAGACGCCCGCCGGTTCGGTGAGCCATGGCGCCCTCCGCTTCAAGCCCACGCTCTGCATGCCCCGCAAGGCGACGGGCGGCCGCCCGAGGCGGGGAACCCTGCCCGCTGAACCGTTCACCGCCACCCGCGAGGAGCTCCGGGCGGAGCTCGCCGGCGACCTGAGCCGCGGTGGATACATACTGCGCGGGGGCGACGGGCCGTCGGACGACCCTCGTTACTTTGACAAGTTCCTCGTCCTCTGCCGGCCCGGCCTGCTCACGCGCGCGGCGCGCCTCCTTGCCGGCGTGGTGTCGGATGAGTGCGAGCGCCTCGCGGTCGCCGGCGTCCCCTCGACCGCGCTCGCGACCGCCCTGGCCCAGGAAACGGGGCTGGCGCTGCTGCTCGCCGACGACACGCGCCCGGGGCGCTTCGGCGGCGACTACTCGAAGGGCACCCGGGTGACGCTCGTGGAGGACGTGGTGTTCACGGGAGGGACGGCACTGGCTGGAACGCGTGCGCTGCGGGCGGCCGGTGCAGAGCCACTCGACGTGGTCTGCCTACTCGATCGTCAGTCGGGTGCGGCTCAGCTGCTGGCCGGGGACGGGGTCGGATTGCGGGCGCTGTTCACCGAGACCGAGCTGCTCGAGCAGCCTGGGCAACCGCCGCGGTGAGGATTCCGGCGACCGACAAGCAGACTCCTGGGCCGACTGCGCAGCGCGTGCGCGAGCGCCTGAGCGAGCTTGCTCGGATCGGCGGAGAGCCCGGGGGCGGCGTTACCCGCCTGGCCTACACCGAGACCGAGCGCGACGCCCATCGACGCTTCTGCGCTTGGGCCAGCGCGGCCGGCGCGAGCTGCCACGTCGACCCGGCCGGGAACAGCGTGGCCGTGTTTCAGGAGGGGACGCCTTACTTCTTGATCGGCTCCCATCTCGACACCGTGGTGCACGGCGGTCGCTACGACGGGGCAGCCGGTGTCCTCGGCGCGCTCGAGACAGCGGAGGCGATCGGCTCGGTGCACCTCGGCGTGCGCGTGGTGGCGTTCGCGGCCGAGGAGGGCGCGCGCTTCGGTCGACCGACGCTCGGCAGCTCGATTGCGGCCGGGCTCCTGGGCGGCGATGCGCTGGCCAAGCTTCGCGATGCTCGCGGTACGACGCTGCTCGCGGCTGCGGCCGAGGTTGGGCTCGATCCCGCACAGACGCCCTCGTGGCTCGGCGACGACGTCGCCTGCTACTTCGAGCTGCACATCGAGCAGGGTCGGCAGCTCGAAGCAGGGGCCGCACGCATCGGCCTCGTGGACGCGATCGCCGGGAGCGTGCGGCTCCAGCTCGACATACGCGGCCGCGCCGATCACTCCGGTGCCACGCCCATGCGGGCACGCGCGGACGCGCTGACGGCAGCGAGCGAGTGCGTGCTCGCCGTGGAGGACACGGCTCGGCGAAACCGCTCCACGGTCGCCACCGTCGGGCGGATGCACATCAACCCGAACAACGTCACCACGATCCCCGGTCAGGTGACGCTCACCGTCGATGTGCGTGACGTCGATCCCGACCTGCAACGGCGCGCGGCGCGGCGCGTGCTCGAGGCCGCGGCCAAGATCGGCGCGCGCCGCGGGGTTCGCCTCACACCGGAGGTGCTCTCCGAGCAGCCGCCGATCGTCTTGTCCGCGTGGCCACGCGCGATCCTGTACGACGAGTGCCGTGCCCGCGGCGTCGCCTTCCGCGTGCTTCCGAGCGGCGCGGGACACGACGCAGCCGTGGTCGCTCGCCGTGCCCCCGCGGCGATGGTGTTCATCCCGTGCGTGGACGGAGTGAGCCACTCACCAAACGAGCAGGCCAGCCCCGAGGACATAGCGCTGGCGAGTGCCCTGTTGTGCAGCGCCATCCGTCGCACCGACGAGCTGCTCCTCGCTGGCCGTCGGTAGGCGCCCGATCCTAATCGTCGCCGGTCCGCTCGTTCCTCAGGCGCCACGCCATCCGCGACTGCAGCGACCACAGCTCGATGAACCCCGGCGAGGCCTCCTGCGAGAACAGGCCGCCCGACTGCGCGAACGACGCCAGCTGCGCGTCGTAGACGGCGTTCGGGGACGAGCGCGTCACCACCCGCGCCGCGCCCTTGTAGAGCTTCAAGCCCACCGTTCCGGTGACCTGCTCGTTGGCCGCGTCCATGAACGCGTCGAGGTCCGTGCGCAGCGGCTCCCACCACAGTCCCGCATAGACGAGGTAGGCCCACTTCTGATCGAGCGCGGGCTTGACCTCGTGCTGGTGGATCGTCCCCACCAGCGCCTCGAGCTCCCGGTGGGCCAGCAACAGGATCGTGGCCGCGGGCACCTCGTAGATGTCGCGGACCTTCAGCCCCACGATCCGGTCCTCGATGTGGTCGACGATCCCGACGCCGTGGCGGGCCCCGATCTGCCCGGCGCGCTCGATCAGCTCGACCAGCGGGAGGCGCTCGCCGTTCAACCCCACGGGCACCCCCCGCTCGAACTCGATGGCCACCACCTCGGCCTCGTCGGGCGCCTCCTCGGGACGGGTGACGAGCTGGAAGACGTCGTCCTCGGGAGCGTGATCGAGGTCCTCGATCCACCGGCCCTCGCTCGAGCGACCCCACAGGTTGTCGTCGATCGAGTACGGAGCCACCTCGGTTCCGCCCTTCACCAGGATCCGGTGCTCGCGCGCGTAGGCGATCTCCTCCTCTCGCCCCATCCGCCACGACCGCACGGGCGCGATCACCTTCAGCTCGGGCGCCAGCGTGGCGATCGTCGCCTCGATCCGGACCTGGTCGTTGCCCTTGCCCGTGCAGCCGTGCGCGACCGTGTCGCATCCGGCGCGCCGGGCGTACTCGACCGCCTTGGACGCGATCAGGGGTCGTCCCAGCGCGGTGAACAGCGGGTACCCGCGGCCGTAGATCGCGTTGGCCTTGATCGCCCTCACCACGTACTCGCGCGCGAACTCCTCGCGGGCGTCGAGGACGTGGCATTCGACCGCTCCCAGGTCGAGGGCCTTGCCCCGGATCACGTCGTAATCCTCGCCCGGCTGGCCGAGGTTGACCGTGAGCGCCACGACCTCCGCGCGGTACTGGTCCTGGATCCACTTGAGCATCACGCTCGTGTCCAGGCCACCGCTGTAGAGCAGCAGGACGCGGTGGACGTCGTCCGGTTTCGCCTGGTAGGAGGCGGTGGGATGGTCGCGGATCGGGTCGGGCACGGGGCTGCGAAGAGTATTGGGGAGTGACTACGACAGCAGGGGTCCGAGATTTCGGCTCAGATGCAGAGGAGCGTGGGCAATACCTTCGGCTATGTCGTAGTTATTGCCCACGCTCCGAAAAATTCGGATACCCGGGGTCTGGCACCGCTTAGGAGTCCCCCACCCTCGCCCGCACCTCGCGCCACAGCGCCTCATAGGCCTCGGCGGCGCGGCTGCGGGGAGCGAACGCGCACAGCACGTTGCGGTAGGCGCCCATGCGCTCGACGTCGGCCGACGTCGGAATCTCCGCTTCGAGGACGCCGGCACGTTCGCCCCGGAGGTGCTCGACCACCTCGCGGTGGAGTTTCTTGCGCTGGTCGACCATCGAGAAGAACGGGAGCAGCCGCGGGCCCCTCCCGCTCGATCCATTGACCACGTCCTCGAGCTGTTGGAGCGTTCGCGACGAGAGAGTCGCCGGGATCACGGGGACAAGCAGGGCGTCGGCGGCCTCGAACACGCTCTCCGACACCAGCGAGATGCTAGGAGGGCAGTCCAGGAACACGTAGTCGTACTCGCCGGTGAGCGGCTCGAGCACCCGGGCGAGCCGCCGGGTGGGGTGCTTGAAGTTGTCCAGCGCGAGATCCATGTGCCGATAGGAGAAGTCGGCCGGCAGCAGGTCGAGTCCGGGATGGTCGGTCCCTTTGATCAGGTCCTCGACGTCCGACTTGAGCCGCACGAGGTTGCCGCCGCCGCCCCGCACCTTTGGCTTGACCCGGAACAGGTACGTGGCGCCCGCCTGGGGATCGAGGTCCCACAGCAGCGTCCTCAGCCCGTCGCGCGCCGCCAGGTAAGACAGATTCACGGCCGCCGAGGTCTTGCCGACGCCGCCCTTGATGTTGTAGGTGGCGAGGACCCGGCTCAAGCGAACGTGTCCGTGACCAGCTTGCGCTGAGACTTCGAGGCGAACACGGCGAACCGCCCGGCGAACGTCTGCCGGGCCTCGAGCTCGTCCTCCGCGAGCCTGGCGACCAGCACGCCCATCGCCATCAGCGCCCCGGTCCCGCCCTGCGCCGCGTCGCACCTCATGCTCGAGCGAGCGCAGCGTCGCGACCTGCACCTCGCGATCCTGGTGGAGGCCGAGCACATCCTGGAGAGCCTTGAGGCTCTTGATCATCGGCTTGACGACCTCGCCGGGGTAGAGCGGCGCTCCGAACAGCTCGAGCATATAGCGGAGCTCCTTGCCCTTCTTCCGCAGCTCGTGGTAGTCCTCTGGCGGACTGTCCTCGTCGATCGCGCGCCCCATCTTCACCATCTGGCGATAGACCTTGCGGATTCGCCCGCCTGCGACCGCGCTGATCGGCTGACCCGCATCGGCGCGGTCCTCCTCGGGACGGTCGGGGAGCTCGGTGAGGAACGAGGACCAGCCCGACAGCAAGGCGGCGGTCCGCTTGGAGCGCAGCGCCCTCACCATCCTGCGCCTGGCCGCGCCGCGCCGCCGGCGCAGCACGGCGAGCAGCGGCTCGAGGTCGTCCCGCATGGTCTCGGGCACGAGCGCGCGCATCGACTCGAACCCGAGCACGTACACGTCGAGGTCCCGAGCATCCCCCGTGGCCTGCTGTAGCCAGCGAAACTCGCTCCGGAAATGCTGTAGCTCCTCCGGCGGGAACAGCGCCTTCAGCTCGCGCTGCACGGCCCGGGTGCGGCGGATCGCGACCCTGAAGTCATGCAGGAACTCGCTGTCGAGGTCGGCGATCGTCCCCTCGAGGTTCGCTTCGATCACCGCCTCAAGGCGCCGTAGCACCGCGATCGTCGCCAGGTCGGCTCGCTCCTGGAATCCCAGCGGCACCTCGACCTTCGAGGAGATGCCGGCGGGATCCCCGCCCGACGCCTTCACGGCCTCGTCGACCAGGGGCTGGGGCGCGGGAGCGAAACCGAGCTCCCCCGCGAGCGTCCGCCGCACAAGCGCGAGCTCCTCGTCGTAGCCGCGGACCGGCAGGACCCGGAGGCGCGTGCCGAGCGCCGCGTCACCGCGAGAGTTCACGAGCTCCGGCTGCTCGAGCGTCATCCGCACGACCGTCTTGCGCTCGTCGTCGAGCACCTGAAACGCGCGTGCGCGGATCCGCACGCGAGCGACCGAAAGCAGCGCCCGGACGTCGACGACCTTGCGTAGCTCCTCGCGCATCGAACTCGGCTCCAGGTCCTCCACAAGCAGCCGCTTCCCGGGCGATGCCCAGGTGAGCCGGGCCCGCTCGGCGCCGGAGTCGCGCTCGCTCAGCGTGAGCGCCCCCGCGCCGTAGGAGAGCGTGAGTCCGGCCCCGTGCAACAACCCGTCGAACGTGTCGTAGTAGGTGCGGTCGAGCGCCTGGGCGGAGCGGCCGTCCCGAACCTCGAACCGGCCGGCGAGCGCCCGCGCCACCGCCTCCAGCGTCATCCCGCCGGGCGGGAGGAAGTCGGAACCCGCCGCCAGAGCGCTCACGGCGCCAGCGCTCCCAGCCTGTTTACGGCCTCGTCGATCTCGCTCTCCGAGACGACCAGCGGAGGTTCCAGCCGAATCGTCGCCGGGCCGGTCGCGTTTACGACCAGCCGCTGCTCGAGCAGGGCTCTCCGCGATAGTGCAGCCGCGTCAATCCCGACGTCGACGTCGATCCCGACCATCAGGCCGCGGCCGCGGACCTCGCGTACGTACGGGAGCGAGCGCACCGCGCCGGCCAGCCGCGATCCCAGCTTCTGCACCCGCGCGAGCAGCTCGGGATCGGAGCACACCTCGAGCGCCACCAGGGCGGCCGAGCACACGAGCGGACCGCCCGCGAACGTCGAGCCGTGATCGCCCGGGCGCAGGGCGTCGGAAAGCCGCTGAGCGGTGATGAGCGCGCCGATCGGCAGGCCGCCGCCGAGCGCCTTGGCGGTCGTCATCGCGTCGGGGACCACGTCGCTCTGCTCGTATGCCCACAGGGTGCCGGTCCGACCCATCCCGCACTGGATTTCATCAAAGATCAGCGCCGCTCCCGAGCGATCGCACGCCTCGCGCGCGCCGTACAGGAGCTCGTCCGAGAGGACGTTGACTCCGGTCTCTCCCTGGATGGGCTCGAGCAGCACACAGGCGGTGTCGGGGCCGACCGCGGAATCGAGCGCGGCCGCGTCCTTGGGTACGACCACGAACCCCGGAACGAGCGGCGCGAACGGCGCCTGCTTTGACTCCTGCGGCGTCGCCGACAGCGCGCCGTACGTGCGCCCGTGGAACGCGCCCTCGAGCACGACGATGTTCCCGTGCGGGCGCGCGCGACGCGCGAGCTTGATCGCCGCCTCGATCGCCTCGGCGCCGGAGTTGGTCAAGAACACCTTTCCACCCAAGGAGCTCTCGGCCAGGCGCGCCATCAGCCGCAAGCCGGGCTCGGTGTAGTAGAGGTTCGTCGCGTGGGTCAGTCTCCCGGCCTGCTCGCGCACCGCCCCGACCACGCGCGGGTGACAGTGGCCGACGTTCAGCACCGAGATTCCGGCGAGAAAGTCGAGGTACTCGTGTCCGTCGGAGTCCCACAGCCTGCAGCCCTCCCCGCGCACAAACTCCACCGGGTTGCGCACGTAGGTGGGAATGGCGTGCGCCGCCTCGAGCGCCTGGAGCTCAGCGAGGCTCATCGGGCCGCCTCGGAGGCCTGAATCCCGGCGAGTCTCATTGCCCGGACCCGATCTTCGTCCCCTGACCCGCGTCGGTGAACAGCTCGAGCAGCAGCGAGTGCGCCACCCGGCCGTCGACGATGTGGGCGTTCCTGACGCCGGCCCCGATCGCGTCCACGCACGCCTGGAGCTTCGGCCGCATGCCCCCGGCAACGCTCGGCAGCGCTTCTCGGACGATGTCCGCTCCGACCTCGGAGATGACGCTCTGGGGGTTGGTGGCGTCACGCAGCCATCCCGGCACGTCGGTGAGGAACATCAGCTTGTAGGCGCCTAACGCCGCTGCCACCGCTCCGGCCGCCTCATCGGCGTTGATGTTGTAGGAGTTGCCTTCGCGGTCCGCGCCCACGCTCGCCACGACCGGGATGTAGTCCTGCGCGACGTGCGTCAGCACCGCCACGTCCACGCGATCGATCCGGCCGACGAACCCGATGTCCCGACCGCTCGGCGAAGTCTGACGGCTGGCCTGAAACAGCAGTCCGTCGTCGCCGCAGAGGCCCACCGCCGGCTGGCCGTGGCGGTTGATCAGCAGCACGATGTCCTTGTTGACCTTGCCCACCAGCACCATCTTCGCCACCTCGACCGTCTGCTCGTCCGACACCCGCAGCCCGTCGATGAACTGAACCGGCAGAGCCAGTCGTTGCATGTAGCCGGTGATCTCGGGTCCGCCGCCGTGTACCACCACCGGGTTCATCCCCACGTACTTGAGCAGCACCACATCGCGCGCAAATTCGTCCTTGAGTGCCGCGTCGGTCATCGCCGCGCCTCCGTACTTGATCACGACCGTCTTGCCGTGGAACTCGCGGATGTACGGGAGCGCCTCGAGGAGGGTGGCGACGTCTCTCACGTCGTGTACTCCGCGTTGATCGTCACGTACTCGTGCCCGAGGTCCGAGAAGAACAACTCGGACTCCGCGCCGTCGCCCGGCAGGCCCACCTCGTACTCGATCTCGTTGCCCTGTACCGCCTCCGTCAACGCATCGCGGTCGTGTGGGAGGTAGGAGCCACGCGCGCACACCTGCACGCCCTCGACCGCAACGTCGACGGGGAGCGGCGCGGTTCCCGGCAGCGCAGTGCCGACGGCCTGGACGATCCGGCCCCAGTTGGGGTCACCGCCGTACAACGCGGTTTTTACTAATGGGGAATTTGCGATCGCTTTTGCCGCGGCGTTCACCGCCAGCGAATCACCGCCGCGGACGACGACACGGCCCACGCGCCGGGCGCCCTCGCCGTCGCGTACGACGTCGAGCGCGAGCTGGCGCAGCATCGCGTCGAGCACCTCCCCGAAGCGAAGCTCGTCGTCCGTCTCGGGTTCGATGCGCACGCCCGAGGCGCCGCTTGACTGCAGGATCACGGTGTCGCTTGGCGACAGCTGGCCGTCGACGCTGATGCGCTCGAACGAGCGCTTGACGGTGACCCCGAGGAGAAGGTCGCAGGTCTCAGGCGACAGGTGCGCATCGGTCTGCGCGAAGACCAGGAGCGTGGCGAAGCCCGGTGCGATCATTCCTGCGCCCTTGGCCTCCGCGGTTAGGCGAACGGTGTCACCGCCCAGCACTACGTCCAGGCAGCAGCGTTTTGGGTAGGCGTCGGTGGTGCGGATCGCTTCGGCAAAATCGGCGTCGCCATCGGCTCTCAGCTGGTCGGCGGCCGCCGCGATCCCGGGCGTCACCGCGTCCATAGGGAGCGGTACCCCGATCACGCCGGTGGAGGCCACCGCGACCGACTCCGCCGACTCGATCTGGCACACGATCGCGGCCGCGGCCTGCATTCCTGCCGCGTCCTCGAGGCCGCGACCGCCGGTGGCCGCGTTGGCGTTGCCGGAGTTGACCACGACAGCACGGACGGCGTCGAGCCGGCAATGGTCCCGGCAGAGCAACACCGGGGCGGACTGGGTTCCGGAGCTCGTGAAGCGCGCAGCGCTGGTGGTCGCGGGAACGTCCGAGACGACGATGCCAAGGTCGAGCGCGCCGCTCTCCTTGATCCCGCAGGCGACGCCGGCGGCTCTGAAGCCCTTCGGAAGCCCGCCCGGGAGCTCGGCCACATCGGCGGGTGCCTGCACCCAACGAGAGCGGAAGAACGGGGCGGTGGCGGTCACCGGATCCCCTGGCCCTCCGGCAACCCAAACATGAGGTTGAGGTTCTGGATCGCCTGCGACGCCGCGCCTTTCCATAGGTTGTCGATCGCGGCGAATACGATGATCCGTCCGCTGCGCTCGTCACGATGGGCCGAGATGCGGCACATGTTCGTCTCACGTACATCGCGCACGCCGGGCGGCGTCGACACGAGCTCCACGAACGGCTCTCGTCCGTACGCCGCGCGGTACAGCTCGGCGAGATCGCCCCCCGTATCGCCGTCCGCAGGCGTCACGTAACACGATACGAGCTCGCCCTGGTCGAGCGGGAGCAGGTGCGGTGTGAAAGTGATGGTGACCGGTGCTCCGAGCGCCTGGAGTTCCTGCTCGATCTCCGGTGTGTGGCGGTGGCGCGGCACGCCATAGGCGTTGACGTTCTCATCGACGGTCACGAAATGGGTCTTTTCGGTCGCGGCGCGACCGGCGCCTGAGACGCCCGACTTGGCGTCGATAACGACGTCGCCGATTGCGCCGGCCCGGGCCAGCGGCGCCAGCGCGAGCACCGCCGCCGTTGGGTAGCAGCCGGGGTTGGCGACCAGGTCGGCGTTTGCGATCTGGTCGCGGTAGCGCTCCGGGAGACCGTAGACGGCCTGCTCGAGCAGTTGCGGGGCCTGGTGCTCGCGGTACCAGTCGGCGTAGACGGCGGGATCTCGCAGGCGGAAGTCGGCGCTCAGGTCGACGACCCGAACCCCGCGCTCTCGCAGCTCTGCGACGAGCGGGGCCGCGGCGCCATGGGGATATGCCACCACCGCCGCGTCGACGGCGGCATGGCGGTCGAGGTCGAGTTCCTCGAGGGTGATCGGAACGCGGTGGTACGGGTAGAGCTCATCGAGCCGCGATCCGACGTCGCTTCGCGCGGTCACCGCGCGAAGGTCGAACGAGGGGTGGCCGTAAAGGAGCTTCGCGGTCAACGCGCCCGTGTAGCCGGCGCCTCCGAACACGGCGACGCTATGCGGCACGAACCCTCCCGCCCAGCTCATCGGATAGCGCCGCCGCGATCCCCTCGCGCCGCGACGCGACCTCCTCGTCGGTGAGCGTCCGGTCCGGCGCCCGGTAGGTGAGCCGCAGCGCCAGCGAGACCTTGCCCTCGCCGAGGAGCTCGGGGTTGCGGTAGACATCGAACACCTCCGCGCCGGCAAGCAGCGGCGCGCCGGCGCGGCGCACGACATCCACCACCCGGGCCGCGGACACGTCCTCGCCGACGACGACCGCCAGGTCTTCGCGCACCTCGGGGAAGCTCGTGACGTCCTCGTAGATCGCGATCGGCGGCTCCGGAACCGCGTCGAGGTCGAGCTCGAAGCCCGCGATCACGTCCTCGAGGTCCCAGCGCGCCGCGACCTCGGGGTGGATCTCGCCGAGCCACCCGGCCGGATGGCCGTCGATCAGGACCTTGGCTGCCCGTCCCGGATGCAGGAACGCCAACCCGTCGGCCGCCGCCTCGACGCTCCAGGTCGCGCTCAGCGCGTCGAGCAAACCCTGGAGGACGCCCTTTGCGGCGAAGAAGTCGGCCCGGGGCGACCGTGGGTCGCGCCAGGTCGGCGGTCGCACCGAGCCGATCAGCAGCGCGCCGACGTGGTGCGGCTCATCGGGCAGGGACCGGTCTCTGCGCGGCAGGTACACGGCGCCCGCTTCGAACAGACGCAGCGTGGTGGCGCCGTGCGCGCGGTTGCGGCGCGCCACGTCGAGCAGCGAACCGAGCAGCGTCGTTCGCAGTCGCGATTGCTCGAGCGACATCGGGTTCTCGAGCTCGACCATCGGGGTCTCGGGAAGCCCCAGGCGCTCCGCCAGATCCGGCCCCACGAAGCTCCAGCCCACGATCTCATCCAGCCCCTGAGCGGCGAGCGCGTCGGCCGCGCGCCGCCGGAGCCTCTGCCGTTCGGTCAGGCGTCCGTACGCCCCGTGGCGCGATGGAAGCGTGGCGGGCAGCTTCTCGAGGCCGTCGATTCGGGCGACCTCCTCGATCAGGTCGGCCTCGCGGGTTACGTCCGCGCGGCGGAAGGCGGGCACCGTGGCCTCGAGGCCGTCCTTGGCGTCGGCGACCGTGAACTCGAGCGCCTCGAGGATCTCGCGGCAGCGCTGGCGCGGTATCGGCGCGCCGAGGAGGCTGGTGACCCGGGCGTCCCTGAGACGGATCCTCTTCGGTGGTGGACCTGGTCCCCCGATGTCGATCGTCCCCGGCACGAGCCGGGCGCCGCACAAGCTCGATCATCAGCTCGGCGGCGACGGCCTGGGCTTCCAGGGGCTGTTCGGGCTGGAGCTGCTTCTCGAACCGGGTGGAGGCTTCGCTGCGCAGCCCGAGCTTGAGCGAGGTGCGGTGGATGTTGGCGCCGTTCCAGTTCGCCACCTCCATCACCACGCGCGTCGTGTCGCCGCCTACCTCGGAGCGGGCGCCGCCCATGATGCCCGCGATCGAGGCGGGACCGGCGGCATCGGCGATCAGCACCATGTCGGCGTCCAGCGTGCGGATCTGGCCGTCGAGCGTCTCGACCGTCTCCCCCTCGCGGGCCGTGCGCACCGTCAGGATCGCGCCGGCAACGCGGTCGAGATCGAACGCGTGCAGCGGCTGACCGGTCAGCAGCATGGCGTAGTTCGTGATGTCGACGACGTTCGAGATCGGGCGCTGCCCGGCCGCCATCAGCCGCGCCTTCAGCCACGGCGGGCTCGGCTTGATCTCGACGTTCTCGAACACGCGCGCGGTGAACCTCGGGCAGAGCTCCTTCGGGGCCTCGACCGTGATCGTCAACTGATCCGGCGTCTCCTCGAAGTTGCCCGGGTCCTCGTCCCACGGCGGCGGCCGTAGTTCGGCGCCGGTCGCCGCGTGCACCTCTCGGGCGATGCCGTAGATCCCGAGGCAGTCGGGACGGTTGGGGGTGATCTCGAGCAACAGCACGTCGGTGGCGATCGGCAGCACGTCGGACAGCGGCATGCCCGGGACCAGGTGATCGTCGTCGAGCACGAGGATCGCGGCGTGATCGACCCCGATCGCGAGCTCGTCCTCGGCGAGGATCATCCCGTCGGACTCGACCCCGCGCAGCTTGGCCCTGGTCAAGGTGGTCCCGTCGGGCATGACCGCGCCGGGCTTGGCGACCGCGACCGTCTGGCCGGCGGCGACGTTGGGGGCGCCGCACACGATCTGCGACGGCGCCCCGTCGCCGACGTCGACCAGGCAGACGCTGAGGCGGTCGGCGTCCGGGTGTTGGTGGGCATCCAGCACCCTGCCGACGACGAACTTGTCGAGCGCGGTCACGCCGTGGCGCTCCACGCGCTCGACCTCCGTGCCGGTCATCGCCAGGCGCTCGGCGACCGCGTCCGTGTCCAGCGCGGGACGGCAGTACTGCTCGAGCCACTCGATCGGGACGCGCATCAGCCGAACTGCTCCAGGAACCGCACGTCGTTGTCGTAGAGCAGACGGAGGTCCGGGACGCCGTGCTTGAGCATCGCGATCCGCTCGATCCCCATGCCAAAGGCGAAGCCCTGGACCTGCTCGGGGTCGTAGCCGTTCTCGCGCACGTACTCGAGCACGCTGGGGTCGACCATCCCCGCCCCGAGGATTTCTATCCACGCTGTGCCCTTGCACAGCGAGCAGCGCTCACCGTCCGCCGTGATCCCCTGCCGGCAGTTGAAGCAGGAGACGTCGACCTCGACGCTCGGCTCCGTGAACGGGAAGAAGTGCGGTCGCAGGCGAACCTGGCGCTCCTCGCCGAAGATCGCGCGCGCGAACGCGAGCAGCGTGCCCTGGAGGTCGCCGAGCGTGATGTCGGTGTCGACCGCGAGTCCCTCGACCTGGTGAAACTGCGGGGTATGGGTCGCGTCGGAGTCCGGTCGGAACGTCCGACCGGGCATCACGATGTAGATCGGCGGGGGCTGGGCCTCCATGGCACGGATCTGGACCGGCGAGGTGTGGACCCGCAACAGCACGGCGTTCGGGTCGAAGATGTCGCCTGCGGGCTTCACGTAGAAGGTGTCGGTGAGCAGCCGCGACGGGTGCGTCGGCGCGTGGTTGAGGGCGTCGAAGTTGTAGTAGACGGTCTCCACCTCGGGCCCCTCGGCGACGTTGAACCCGAGCCCGATGAACACGTCCTCGATCTCCCTCTGTGTCTGGGTGATCAGGTGCAGGCGACCGGTGGCCGGCTGCGGGTCGGGGGGCAGCGTCACGTCGACGCGGTCCTCGGCCAGCCGCCGCCGGAGCTCGCCGGCGGCAAGCGCCTGCGCCTTGCGCTCGATTGCCTCCTCGAGCGTCCGTCTGGCGTCGTTGGCCGCCTTTCCGACCGCGGCTCGCTGGTCGGGCTCGAGCGCCGCGACGCCGCGTAGCAGGTTCGGGAGCTCGGCTTTGCGGCCTAGGTATCTGATGCGCACGTCCTCGAGCGCCGGCGTGTCGGGCGCGGCGTCGATCGCGGCCTGTGCTTCCTCGGTGATGCGGGCGATCTGGTCTCTCACGCGCGCGCCATCCTAGTTGTCTCGTATAGCGCCACGGTGGCTGCCATGGCGGCGTTGAGCGAGTGGGTGCGGATGGGGATGTGGGCCGTGTGATCGGCCTGTTCGACGATGGCATCGGGCAGGCCGTCGCGCTCGGAGCCGATCATCAGGGTGACGTCGCGTGCAGAGCCCGCTAGCTCATGAAGCGGCACCCCGCCGCGCGCGACGAGCGCGATCCGCTCGCCGGGGAGCTGGGCCGTGGACTCCGCGCGGGCGAGCGGCACCGCGAACACGGCTCCCATGCTCGCGCGGACAGCTTGCGGGCTGAACGGATCGGTCGTGCCCGGGCCGAGCGCCACGCTCGCGGCGCCGAACGCCTGGGCGGAGCGAAGGATGGTGCCCACGTTGCCGGGGTCGTGGACGCCGTGGAGGTAGAGGCAGATCGGGCCCGTGGGAGCCGCCGCCCACCGCTCCTCGTAGACGGCGAGGGTCCGGGTGCCCGAGGCGAGTCCAGAGGCACTCGAGAGGGCGCTGGGGTCTACTTCTATACCGGGCAAGCCGCTACCGGCCGCGCAGTAGCGCTCGAGCGGCTGCCAGCCGGCTTGGTCCGCCGCGGCGAGCAGGTCCTCGCCTTCGGCGACGAACCTGTTGGAGCGCTGGCGCCAGCGCCGGCGCTGGCGGAGCTTGCGGATCTCCTTGAGCTTGCGGTTGTGGTGGCTTGTGATCGTCATGTTGGGATCAAAAAGGGCGCCGTCCTGATGGAGCGGCGCCCGGTTTTCGGTGCTGGTCGTTCGGCGTTTCGTCAGCCGGCCGCCAGCGCCTCTCGGGCGCGGTCGGCAAAGCGTCGGAAGGTCTCGGCGTCGCGGACCGCGATGTCCGCGAGGATCTTGCGGTCCAACTCGACGCCGGCGAGCTGCAAGCCGTGCATCAGCTGCGAGTAGGACAGATCGTTCTGTCGCGCCGCCGCGTTGATCCTCGTGATCCACAGCCGCCGGAAGTCGCGCTTTCGGTTGCGCCGGTCCCGATAGCTGTACCGATCGGCCCTGAGGACCGCCTCCTTCGCGACGCGATAGTGGCGGCTGGCGTCACCCCGATAACCCTTGGCGAGCGCAAGCGTGGCCCGGCGCTTCTTGCGGGCGTGGATCGAGCGCTTGACCCGGGTCACGAGGGGGTCCTCCGGGGGGAGCGAGCGCGCGTGGGCTCGCCCAGCAGGGTCTTGACCCGCTTGGCGTCGTGCCTGGAGATCACCGCCGGCTGGGCCTGGCGGCGCTTGCGCTTGGGCGACTTCTTCTCCAGGATGTGGGTCGTGAACGCGCTGCGGCCGCGGATCTTGCCGGTCGCGGTCAACTTGAAGCGCTTCTTCGCGCCCGAGTGGGTCTTCATCTTGGGCATGGGCGGACGTTCAGTAAAGCAGACGCCCGGCGGTGTACTGGCGCAGATGCCCGGCGGAGCTACTGGCGCAGATGCCCGGCGGAGCTACTGGCGCAGATGCCCGGCGGAGCTACTGGCGCTGCGCGGCCGCTTGCGCCTGTGCGTCCCGGCGCGCGTCGCCGTTGGCATCGGCCGCTGCGCGCGCACGGTCCCGGCGCGAGCCCTTGGACGCGGCCGCCGCCTGCGGCTTGCCATCGGTCGCGGCCTCGTCCATCTCCCCCGCCAGCACCGCCTTGGACGGAGCGAGCAGCATCGTCATGTTGCGCCCGTCCTGGACCGGGCTCTGCTCGACCACGGCGAGGTCCGCGAGCTCGGTCGCGAGTCGCTCGAGCAGCGCGGTCCCGCGCTCGGGGTGCGTGACCTCGCGGCCGCGGAACATGATCGTCACCTTGACCTTGTCCTTGCCGAGCAGGAAGCGGGTGATGTGGCCCTTCTTGGTGTCGTAGTCCTTCTGGGCGATCTTGGGGCGGAACTTGATCTCTCGGATCGTGATCTGCTGCTGGTGCCGGCGCGCGGCCTTCTGCTTCTGGGCCTGCTCGTACTTGTACTTCGAGTAGTCGAGAACGCGCGCGACCGGTGGCCGCGCCTCGGGTGCCACCTCGACCAGATCGAGGTCGCGCTCCTGCGCGTACGCCAGCGCCTCGGCGGTCTTGACCACTCCGATCTGCTTGCCGTCCTCGCCCACGAGCCGGACCTCAGGCACGCGAATCCGGTCGTTGATCCGAGTCTGGTCCCGCTCGGGGGGCCGCCGGTCGAACTTACGGGGGACCGGCACTAGCTGCGAAGGTGCCTTGACGTCAAGCGGCGCCGGGCCGTGTGTGGAAAAACGGTTGGATCAACGGATCCGAGTATAGCGGTGGTTCTACCGGGTGGAGCGAGTTTTAGTTTCGGTTAGGAGCCTGTCGAGGAAGGCCTGGGCGGGGAGTGAGCCGACGTCGCCGAGGCGGTGCTCGCGCAGCGCCACCTCGTCCGTTTCCTCCTCGCGGTCGCCCACCACCAGCATGTAGGGGATCTTGCGGAGCTCTGCGTCGCGGATCTTGCGCGCGATCGACTCGGTGCGGTCGTCGAGCTCGGCCCGCAGCCCGGCGGCTTTGAGGCGAGCGGTGACGTTTTCGCCGTGCTGGGCGTGGCGGTCCGCGATCGGCAGCACAATCGCCTGCACGGGCGCCAGCCAGACCGGAAGCTCGCCGCTGAAGTGCTCGAGCAGGATCCCGATGAACCGCTCGTAAGAGCCCATCAGCGCCCGGTGGATCATCACCGGCCGGTGCTCGGCGTTGTCGGCACCGGTGTAGGTCAACTCGAACCGGGCCGGCATGTTGTAGTCGAGCTGCACCGTGCCGAGCTGCCACGAGCGGCCGAGCGAGTCGGTCATGTGCATGTCGATCTTGGGACCGTAGAAGACCCCCTCGCCAGGGCTGATCTCGTAGGGGAGGCCCTGGCTCTCGAGCGCGTTCGCCAGCGCTTGTTCGGTGCGGTCCCAGAGCTCGTCGGACCCGATCCGCTTCTCGGGCCTGGTCGAGAGCTCGAGCCGCACATCGAGCCCGAACACCTCGTAGGTCGCGAACGCGAATTCCAGGCAGGCGGCCACCTCTTCCTGGATCTGGTCTTCGGTGCAGAAGATGTGGGCGTCGTCTTGGACGAAATGGCGGACGCGCAGCAGTCCGTGGAGCGTGCCGCTCGGCTCGTTGCGGTGCAGCAGGCCGGGCTCGGAGTACCGCACGGGGAGGTCGCGGTATGAGTGGCGCTGCAGCGAGAACAGCTTGCAGTGGCCGGGGCAGTTCATCGGCTTGATGGCCATCGCGCGGCCCTCCGACTCGGTGATGAACATGTTCTCCCGGTACTTGTCCCAGTGACCGGAGGTCTTCCACAGCGAGCTGTCGTAGAGCTGGGGTGTCTTCACCTCGGCGTAGCCGCGGGGTCTGCCCATCTCGCGGGAGAGGGCGATCAGCTCGTTGAAGACCGAGGTGCCCGCCGGCAGCCAGAACGCCGATCCCGAGGCCACGTCCGAGAAGGTGAACAGCCCGAGTTGCTGGCCGAGCCGGCGATGATCGTTGGCCCGCGCCCGCTCGAGGCGCTCGAGGTGCTCGGTGAGCTCCTTGTTCGAGAAGAACGCGGTTCCGTATACGCGCGTGAGCATCGGCTTGCTGGAGTCCCCGCGCCAGTAGGCGCCCGCGACCGACTGGAGCTTGAACGCCTTGATCCGCTTGGTGCTCGGGGCGTGAGGGCCCCGGCACAGGTCAGTGAAGCCGTCGTTGGTGTAGAGCGAGACGGTATGGACGCCTTCGTTGCGGACCAGGTCTTCGATCAGCTCGACCTTGTAGTCCTGGCCCTCGTTCAGAAACCGCTCGAGCGCCTCCCCGGCTGGAACCTCCTCGCGCACGAATGGCTCGTCGGCCTCGATGTGCTCGCGCATCTTCTCTTCGATCCGCGGAAGGTCGCCCTCCGACAGCGAGGTCCCCTCGGGAAAGTCGAAGTCGTAGTAGAAGCCGCTCTCGATGGCGGGGCCGATCGAGACCTTGACGCCCGGGTAGAGCCCGGTGACCGCCGTCGCGAGCACGTGCGCGCAGTCGTGGCGGATCAGGGTGAGCGCCTCCTCGCCGCTTCGGTCGGTGAGGATCTCGAGCTTGGGGCGGCCGGCGGGGTTCGGCTTTTGCTCTGGCAGCTCCCGGCTGAGGTCGCGGAGCTCCCCGTCGACCTTTATGGCGAGGGCCGCCCGCGCCAGGCCCGTGCCGATCGCCGCTGCGGCGTCGGCGCCGGTGGCGCCGACGGGCAGGGTCAAAGTGCTTCCGTCGGGGAGGGCAAATTCCATTGCGGGCGGATGGTAGTTGGGGTCGGTCGGCACCCGCTAAATTACGACGCTCCCCAAGGGCGATTAGCTCAGCTGGGAGAGCGCCGCCTCGACAAGGCGGAGGTCGCTGGTTCGAGCCCAGCATCGCCCATAGTTGTATTTGCAGGAGAAATGCGACCACCCCCACTCGCTCGTATTTCGCTTTGCGTCCCCAGTGCGTCCCGCGCGTCGCGGATCGCGTCCGCCGCGGGCACGCGCGGCTTGTCTTCCAAGTCACGGATCACCCCGGCGTAGTGCTTCGCAAATGTGGCGATCGAATGGCAGCCTGTTCGGATACGCGAGCGAGCGGCCCTCCCACAGCAGTAGGGACACAAACGAACCGCGCAGCCGATACGGCCGGAGATCTGCGGTCACGCCCGCTGCGATCGCCGCGGGACGCCAGATGCGTCGGCGCCAGTTAGCCCAGTCCTCGCGGCTCCAATCGCCGCCGGTCGGCCGCGGCACGATTAGTTGTTTGTTGCTTGGCCGACCGCACATCAGCCGCCACTCGGCGAGGTCCTGCGCGAGCGGGGCGAGCAGGTCAATGTCGCGGGCGCGGCCCGTCTTGCTCGCCATCACGTGCAGGGTGCGGTCGTCCAGATCCCCCCACCGCGAGCCGCGGTCTTCGATAGGTCGCAGCCCCGCGTAGGCGAGCATCGACACAATCAGAGCGTTGCGCCAGCGGTCCTGCGGGCTGCTAACAGGCGCCTGGTATGCGCGCCGACGGCGCTGTCCCGGGTGGGACGCGGACACGATTCGTCTGCGAGGCTCGAGCATGATGCTGCGGATGCGGTGAGCGGGGAGAGCGGCTGCGGCGTAATTGTCGGCTTCTGCTTCGGTTTGGTGACGAGCTGCACTGGGTTCGCGGGGATCAGACCGCGAACGACGGCGCGTCGAAGGATGCCTTGGAGCAGCATGAGCGTCTTGCGTTGCGTCGGCGCCGGTACGCGTGCGCGGGTCATCTGGTCGCGCAGATCTTCGACGACGAGAGAGGTGATCTGGCCACAGCTCGAAGCCGCCCAGGCGGTCGAGAAGATGGGCGCCCCAGACCTCGAGGTAGCGTCGGCGCGTGTCGTCGGCCAGGTTCGGGACGGCGTGGCGCGCGGCCACCACTCCTCCTCGGCGAACTCGGCGAGGGTTTGCCGCGACTGAAGCACGCTTGGGGCGAGCGCGCCGAGCTGCTTGCGGCGCTTCATGTCGAGGTCAAACGCGTTCGCGTCGCCCTGCCGGATGAACGTCCGACCTGGCTTGTGACCGCCCTCCTGCCACCTGACCTCGTACTTGTTGCCTCTCTTGCGTACGCTCACCGTCCGCTCCGTTCGATCGCCTCTAGTCGGGCGACGCTACCCCGCCCATCAGCGTCGCGAGCAGGAACGCGACGCGGACGATGACGCGCTTCGGGAACGGTGACGACGGCAATGTGCGCCCGAGCCTGAAACCATGCCTCGACCGCCTCCTCGCGCACGAGCCAGCGACCGCCGATCATCGCGGCCTCGAGCTCGCCGCTCTTGATAGCGCGGCGCACTGTGCGGTGCTCGCAGCGCATTCGCTCGGCGACCTCGCGGACGGTGAGGTACGCGGTCACCCGCTCCCCTCGATAGTCAGTTGCTCCTTGTCGACGGCCTCCGGCGCGGCCCGCGCGCCGGGAAGCGCCTCGGAAGAGGTAAGTCGGCGTGTCGGGATGTAGTGGACCGGAGCCCGCTCAACGCCAACGGAGTCACGAACACTCTCGCGGCAGGAGACGGCGTCGGTGCCGATGCCAGGGGACGGGTCTAGGACGAGAGAGCGGTGGGTGTCGTCGCTGTACTGGTATGTCGGCTCCGAGCCGAGCTTGTGCGACCGGTGCTCCAGCGCGCAGTGGCGTGTGCAGAAGCCGGGGAACCCGCTCACGCCCATCAGCTCGGCGAGCTCCTGCCTGGTGAGGTAACACTCGGGTGCGCGCAACGGGAGCGAGTTCGACTGTCATCGGTCATCCTGTCCGTTGTGGTCGGCGCGCGGGATGTTGGCGTCGTTCGGCTTGGGCCGCCGTTATTTGTTCGACGGGGACTCGGAAGTGTTGGGCGAGTTGCTGGTCGGTTTGGTGCTGGTAGCGGGCCAGTTCGTCGCGGTTGATGAGCGCGTCGCGTGCGAATCGTTCGGCGTCTTGGTCGGTGTAGGGCCGGGGTGTTGGCCGCTGGCGATGAGGTGTGCGTAGCTGGCCATGTAGATCGTGAGTCTGAGGAGCGGGTGGCCGGCGGGTAGGTCGGCGATGGGGCCGAGCAGGGTGGCGCGTCGGGCGTTGACGAGCGCGATGGGTTGGTGGTTGTAGGTGACGAGGATGTTGCTCATGGTCGTTGGAGGCGAGTGGGGTTCGTGTTCCTCCCCGCTGCCAGTCGATCGGGCTGCGGGGTCAGAGGGGTCGCGGTTTGGATCGGCGTGGCGGCTTGCTGGCGGCCGTCGAGTTCTCGTAGTCGTGCGTGCGCGCGCAGCAGCTGTCTTTCGACGGTGCGCCGGCCCTTCATGGATTACATCAGCCGGCCCTTCATGGATGACTCAAGTGATTAAGCTGGCTGCTCCCTCCTGGTCAAGCCCAAGGGGGTGGGTTCGACCACTTACGGTTGTGTTCGATGATCTGCCCGGAGATCTGCCAGGTCCTGAGCGCACAGTCGATCAGAGCTTGGCCTTGCTCGTGGATGAACCCGACGTGGAAGTGAAGGCGAACGGTCACAACTACGGTGCGTGGTTCATCGGTCACAATGATGCGCCAGGTCAGCGAGTGGTAGGAGCCAAACGGCGTCGTGCGAGTCGCGGTTTGCCCGGTCATCACCGTGCGAGGATGGAGGTGAACACGGTGATCGCCCTCCACGGTCACGCTGGCCCCGATGTAGAAGGTCGGGCCGTTGGCCAGCGTCGAGGCCACCTGCTGTCCGGTGCCATCGCAGCGATAGCTGAACTCGCCTAGACCCGGAAGGACGCCCAGACCCGGAAGGACGACGACCGGCGTCCCTCCGGGGCTGGCTGCCGAGGCAGCGAGGTGTGCAGCTGTTTTGTTCGATTCCTGAGAGGTTCGCCCTGACGACGGGGTCTTCTGAGGCGCGTCGGAACCGCAGCCGGCTACCAGCCAAACAGCCACAAGGCCAACGGCTGTGAGCGACTTAGAGGTCATCGGCTCGCCTTCGGGAGAAGGTACGTCTCAAGTCTTTGCTGAGGTCCTGCTGTTAGGGCCCGGCCGTATGCTGGCCGCCATATCGTCGCGCTGCGCCCGAAAACGTGACCCAAGGCGCAAATCATGCGAGACCCGCCTGTCGCCGAATCCCGTCACGACGTACTGGTCCCAAGCGCGTTGTGAGATAGCTGGCCCGTCGGAATGCCCGCCAGCCGGGAGTGGGGCCGTCGAAGGTGCGGCCGATGAGGATCGACCATGGGACGTAGCGACGCAGCTTGGCGTCGCGGCCCCGTGCGTAGCCATCCAATGCAGCCGTTGACCGCGGTCCGTGTTCTGCGAACGCGGTACCGAGTGCGACCGCGTCCTCGAGCGCAAGGTTGGCGCCCTGGCCGCTGTGTGGATGCACAGCGGCCGCAGCGTCACCGACCAGCGCGATACCGGGCAGCGCGCGCGGCACGGTGTGATGTGTTCGCCCCGACAGGAAGCTGACGTCGTCGAAGGAGCTGAGGTGGGCGGCGATCTCCATCGCCTCGGGGACCCGTTGGGCGTAGATCGCGCGCCAGGCTTCGAAGTCGTGACGCTCCACCGCGTCGCGGTTCTCATCAGTGATGTGATCAAAGAAATACGTTCGTCCACCCAGGGGGAGTACGCCGTCGCACCAGCCTTTCCCGCAATAGAGCAGGGCGGCGTCATCGGCGGGCTTTCGGGGCGATAGCCCGATGAGGTAGCGATCCGGACCGGTACGCCAGCGCATCCTTACCGCTAGCGCCCGACGGATCACCGAGTTGACGCCGTCAGCCCCAACCACGCAGGAGGCACGCAAGGTGTGCTCGCTTCCGGACGCATCTGCGTAGCGCACTCCGGCCACTCGGCCGGCCTGCCGCTCAAGTCCCTTCGCGGTACACGCGCAGCGCAACGTCGCGCCTTCGGGTAGGTGGTGAGCCAGTATCGAGATCAGGCTCGTGCGCTCGATCGTCAGGAGATACGGATGGGGATGGTGAAGCTCGGTGTAGCTTGCGACAGCGCGCACCCGTCCAGACGGGTCGCACTGCCGAGCCGTGGTGATCCGCCGGCCTGCCGCGAGCGCGTGTTCCAGGAGTCCGAGACGGTCAAGCACGGCCAAGCCGTTGGGCTGCAGCACAACGCCGACGCCTTCCGGCGCCAGCTCCGGCCGCCGTTCGAGGATCGTCACGCTCAAGCCGGCGTTGGCGCAGACGACCCCAACCGCCAACCCGCCAAACCCAGCGCCGACCACCGCGACGTCAACGCTCTTTTCCACGCCGGCGGATCCTACGAGCCCGCGAGGCCGCCGCGACCCGTGGCACGTTGCCTCGGAAGCGGCTCAGTTCCATCCACGTCCACCGCTGCGATCACGTTTATGCCCGAACACGTGACTATTGCGGCTCCCAGAACCCCTCAACGATGTAGCCGTCGGGATCCCGGCACTTGACGCTGACATATTCGGGCTCCTCCGACTCTTCGACCAGCTCCACGCGATCATCGATCAGTCGGTTGTGCAGCTCGAGAACAGCCTGACGAGTCGGAAGTCCGACGCCGAAGTGCATCCAGGTAGGGCGAGCGGGGGGCTCAGAGGTCGGCCGTAGCGCAAGCGCAAAGCCCGAGTCGTTGTAGAGCATCAGCACGCCATCGTCGTATCGCCTGGCGGGGCGTGCGCCAAAGCCGAAGTAGGTCTCGTAGAAGGCGCGGGAGCGTGCCTGATCGGAGACCGCTATCGCCAGGTGGTTGATCGGCGCTGGGGATACGCCCACGCCAGGCTCGAGATCTCGGAAGTGACCGGCGTACTCCTCGAACGGCTCGAGCCCGACCTCGGCTCGCCGCGCATCCAGCTGCGCTGGACCCTCCACTGGCCACGGCACCACGCAGCCGTCACGGATCCCGGCGACCTGGGTGCCGTAGAGCTGCTCTCTGCCTTCATTCAGGCGCACCCGATCGGTGAGGTATGCAAGCTGTCGCCGCGTGGCTTCACCGCGCTCAACGGCGTCGGCGAGCAGTCTCAGCGCTTGACGCTGGAAGTCAAGCTGACGATCGGCGTGCTGCGCCAACAGCCACGCATGCTCGGCGCCTTCCTCTCCTACGAGCGAACGACCGGGCCAACCGTGGTGCTCGACGATCTCGCGCAGCCGGTCGGTGTTCGCCACATCAACCCGGCGCCACTCCATCGTCTCCTCTGGCGACAGCGGGACGGCGAACCTCTTCTCCTGCCCCGGTGATGGTCTACGGATGCGCTGATCCTCGGCCACCATCGCCTTCAGCTCCGCGGCCAACGTCTCATCCATCGCCGCGAGAGTAGAACTCAAGAGCCATCCGGCGCCGGCGGCATGATCACGTTTATGGACAAATTCGTGACTCTATGTGCTGGTGGGGTCGTCGAGGCGCCGGCAGCCAGGTCGACGACACGGCTCCTCGACGCGCCACCGGCATCCGTCCGAGGTGGCGCCGATGAGGCCACCAGCACCGGCGTCGGTGTCCAATCATCAGTGCTGGTTTCACGAACCACCGGGCGCCAGGCCGTCGGCCGAGGACCGGGATCGGGCTGCTGCTTCGGATGTCTCGACTGCCGGAGCAGAACTCGCTCCGATGTAGCCGGGGGCGACAGAGGGGCAGTCTGCTGAGGGCCCCGTTGTGTGGCTGGTCTCGTTTCCCACCAGACCTGTGTCGAGCCTGCTCGGCGGGACCTGTCTTGACTCGCGTTGCGAGAATATTGGCGTTTGCGGTAGCGTCGCGAGTGCGCAATCGGCAAGTATGGGCCAGTGCGCTTGGCGCCACCGGTGCGCGGATCGGCTGAGGGCTACGCTGAGGGTCGCTATGCGTGACCGGATTGCCAGGTGCGCGGTTTTTGCCTTTTGTGTCGCCAGCGCGATTTCGGCGTGCGGCGGGTCCTCGCATGAGCGGGTCGCAACCTCATCGGATAACGGCGTCGCTTCGAAGCCGCCGCCGGCGATCGTCACCGCCGCGTCGGGCGCGATAGACAGCGTGAGGTCTGTTCACGTCGCCGGCTCGATCGTGAGCGGAGGTGCGCCGATCACACTGGATCTCGATCTGGTCTCGGGCCAGGGCGGCCGCGGCGCGATGTCGGAGAGCGGGCTGAGCTTTCAGGTGGTGGTTCTCAATCGGGTTGTGTACATCAACGGCAGCCAGGCGTTCTGGCGCCACTACGGAGGCGCCCTCGCCGCGCTGTTGCTACATGGGAATTGGCTGAAGGCGCCGGCCAGCGGTCAGTTCGCACCGCTCGCTGTGGTGAGCAACCCGCACGAGTTGTTCACCACGTTGCTGTCGAATCACGGCACGCTGGCAACGGGCGCAACCACCGTGGTCGACGGACGGCACGTGGTGGCTGTCAACGACACGACGAAGGGTGGCACCCTCTACGTCGCGACGATGGGCAAGCCGTATCCGGTGGAGGGCGTGAAGAGCGGTCCGCAAGGGGGCCGCATCGTGTTTGATCGTTTCAACGAGTCGGTTTCGTTGACCGCGCCGGCGAACGCGATCGACATCTCGCAGCTACCGTTCAAATAGACGGAGCTCATCAGTCCCCAGCGGGCCAGGGCCGGGGACACGCGCCTGCTCCTGAGCTCGAGCCGCATTACGTCGGCACCGCCTCCGACTGCCGCATCACGTCCGGGGAGCCGTCCGACTCGACGATGGTGCCGAGGTGACGGCTGCTCCTTCTCACCGATCAGAACTCGAAGCGGCAGCGGCCGGTCCACGCCCACGTGGGCGACATTGCAGGAGCCGACGCAACCCGGCCACGGCAACCTCTGGAACTCGGATCGACGGGATCGAAGAAGGCGATTGGTGCGAGCCAGGTCGGGCTTTGCCTAGGCACATGCGTGCAGCGGAGGCTCGCGCCCAGCGTCGAGCTTTCCGCGCTGAGCAGGGTCGGCGGCGCGGAGCGCGAGATGCCCGCGCCAACACATGAGCAGGTCGTTGCAATCAGTCGTTCGGGTCTGAGCGGCGTCGTTGCCAACGGCCTTCAGTTCCGCGTGGTCTAGCAGGCCGGCAGCGGCGCCATGGACCGGCGTCGTTGCCGGAGGCGTTCTGAACGAGCGGTGATCCTCGGAGCGGCCCCGGCTCGCGCTTCGCGCTGGCAACCGAAGTCTCGCCCTCGATCGCTCAGTTATTGCAAGGTCAAAACCGCTCCCCTGACGTTGACAGATAAGGCCGGTAGCGAATCTCGCGGACTCCTTGGACATATCAGCTTGACCGGATCGTGCGCTCCTTGTTCTCACGGCTGCTGAGCACGGCGGCGAGCATCACTCGCTGGCGTTCGGTCAGCGACCCGAGCGTCTTTTTGTCCGACAGCGAAACCGAACGCAGCATCTTCGCCGAACGGGTCGGTCCCCAGCCGCGCTGGCTTAGCAGTAGTTCGGCGACGGTCATCGTGTCGGTGTCGCGGGAGCTGCGCAGGATCGCGTCCGCCGCCGCGACCTCACCTGCACGTAGTCGCCGTTTGAGCGTGGCGCGGGTCAGCCGAACGCGATTGGCGCGCTCGAGGGCAAGCAGGCGCTGACGCGCGGACCCGTCGGGGCGGTCCGTGCTCATAGAACTCGTGTCGAGCGGCCCTGCAGGGCGAGCCCGGCGCCACCTATCGCGTGGGTTCTCGTCGGCTCGCCAGTCAGCCGGCCACGAGCCGCTCCAAGCGCTCGGCGGCGGTAAGCGGCGGCTGGGCGATCGGAAGACCGCGCTGGTCGAATTCGAGTGGGTGCGCGGGCAGACGACGTCCGTGCTCGCGGCCCAAACCCCTTCGGCGCGATCGCAGCTCGCTCCCCACGACACTCAACCGCGGACAGCGCCCAACGCTGTCTTGCTCCCGAGACGCTCGCATCACCAGCCTCCCAACTCGCCGGCGCCGACGGCAGCCAGCGTAAGCCGAGCATCCTGGCGCTGCTGCTCGACGTCGCGCAGCGACCAGGCGAGCAGCCACAGCGCGGCCTTGTGCACGGTCGAGAGCTCGCTGGCGTCGATCACGTCCTCGACGTCCGAGAACGTCGTGCCCTGCTCCATCATCGCCTCGACCTGCTCTTGGCTTTGGTCGAAGCCATATGGCGCGCTCCATGTCATGGCCGCGCCTCCTTTCCTAGGTCCCGCGCGACTGTCCTTAGTGTGCAGCTCGCGGTCCCGCTTGGTCAACGACGGGCGTATCACAGATCGGATCGCCCCTGCCACCCCGGAGCGCGCAATTTGCCGACAAAACGACCGCCGAAAGCCGACCGGCTCCCGAGGAGTAGGCTGTAGGGAACGCTGCCTGCGGGGCTCCAACGCTTCCTCTCCCTCTCGTGGTGCCCACACCCGCCCGAGGATGCGGCTGAAAGGTGTCCCATGGACCCCCAGCACGAAAGCCAAAGCTCCTCGGCGAAGATCGCCACCTCTGTGGTCCAGGTACTTCACGAGTACACCGGTCGAGGACCGACGAAGGCGAAGACCACCATCGGCGAGAGCGTGGTGACCATCCTGCTCGCGGACACGCTCACGACGGGCGAGCGCACACTCGTCGACCACGGCCACGCCGATCGGGTCCTACAAGTCCGGTACGACTACCAGACGGCGATGCGTGACGAGCTTGTAGCAATCGTCGAGCGAGAGCTCGATCGCGCGGTGATTGCGTTCATGAGCCAGAACCATATCGACCCCGACCTCGCAGTCGAGGTCTTCGTGCTCAAGCCCGCCGAGGCGTCTCGCCAAGCCACGCAGCCCCCCAACTCGTGAAGCTGCCGCCCGGACGCCCATCCGACACAGGCGCCGAGCACAGGGACCGAAGACTGCCGCGTCAATTCCTAGTCCCAGGGTCGGAATGTGGTACGCTCATTGGTGCGCTCGGTGAGCCCAGCTCTTCTCGCTTTCGGGGCGTGGGCGCCCGTGCGAGGCGCGTCACTCGCCGCGCGAGCGCCGTGTCCGGGTCGGCGGCGATGGAGTTCCTCATTTTTGAGGCCAACAGTTGCGGCTATCACTGGACCATCGTCGACGGTGCAGGCGAGCGTCTCGTGCAGTCCGGGGGCTTCGCGTCCTACGACGAGGCGGAGCATGCCGCGCGCGTCGTGCGTGATCACGCCGGCGCGGCCCGGCTCGAACGCTGAGCCCCAGATGATTCCCCGATTGATCTCGCCGCGCCGCGCGACGCGGCGGCGGAAGGCGACTCGGACGCCGAGCGCTGGTTGGATGAGGGCGGCAGCTTCAGCAGCGAGGCGGTGACCAAATGGCCGCCGCCACGCTGATCGCGCCCGCCGGGCAGCCCCGGGCCTTCCGGAGCTCCGATCGAAGACCCGAGTATCGCTGCGAGTGCGGGCACGTCCTGCGGGTGTTTGGGGGCGGGCGCCACCGGGTGTACTTCCAGCCAGGTAACGCCCAGCTGGACGACTCGGTGATGAACCGTGTCTGCCCACAGTGCGAGACCGGCCTGCCGGGAAAGAACCGAACGTGACGACAGCCCGACGACGAGCGGAAGCGAACCATCTCATGAGAAGGGATCGGCTATGACCCACGTTTGCTGTCCTGACTGCCGGCTGCGTTTCACCCCCGCTGCGGCGGCCTACCTTGTGGCTTGCCCCGAGTGCGGCGAGCCGCACCAAACAATGGCCGGTCATGCTGGGCTGGTCGGGTTTCGCCTGTTCAGGCTCGAGGACGTTCCGCACTCGCTGCCCGAGGCAGTTGCCATCTCGATTCCGATCCCGGATCCCGGTGGACGGCGATCGTGACCGATACGCATATCCGCATGCTCTGGCTCGAAGCGCAGCACCGACAGCGGGAGCTCGACGATCACGACGCGACCGACCACACCGGAGAAACTGCGTCCGCTGGCCCCCGGCGACACCTCAAGCGGGTCGCTACGCGGACCAGAGGGCGCGTCGCGGAAGCCGAAGCGCGCCGGCGCTACACGCGACCGGACAGCATCTCCTGAGGCCCACCGCCGCTGCTGCTTCCACGGCCGAGCAGGCGCCGACAACCGCGCTCCGGTCTCCTTCCAGATGGACGAGCTGCGGCAGCACGAGCGCGACGCGGGACTCATGCCCACGCAAGCAACGGAACAGCTCGCACGCCATCTCAGGCGCGAAGTACCGCGCTGGACCGAAGCAGGTGTCGACCGGCGCGGGCGTGTAGTCCCGAAAATCGCCACGAGCGGGGAAGCAGGCACAGAGCCCCACACGGCTGTTCGTCGCAGAGCTGCATAGGTAGACGCACGTGGCTACTCGCTCCGCCGGAAGGTCGGTCCCGGTTGTCCTTTGTGCGAAAACGAGCGTCCGCCGGCCAGGAAGCTCACTTCTCGTTTCACGAAGCAGGAGAAGTCTCGCCTCCGCCGTGCACCGGCGACGACGCTGCTGCTCTTGGCACGGAGCAGCCGTCAAGAACGGGCGCTGAGCGCGGCCCGCGTTGCCGCTCTCGGACGATATGCAGGCACGCGAGCGTCACCATCGATGCTTACCCGGGCCGGCACGAACGGGGGTCTCGAGTCGCGAGCGGTCGCGAGTCTCGCAAGTCGCCTCAGCACATTCGTGGGTCGGCAGCGTTCGCTGATCGTTCGGCTATCGAGACTCGCGGGCCGCGCTGCCCCGCGATCTTCGACGTGGTCCGGTGGAGCCACCGGCGCGGGTCGAGTGTTTCGAGAACGAGGGCACGCCGGGCCAAGCGCCGACTACGTGGCGCCAGAAGTCGCGCATGAGCGCGGGGGCGACTGGGTCGGTTGCGGCTACCTGGGTGAGCAGGATGGCTATCGATTGCGTCGAGGGGGTGATGTGAGCGGTGGTTCCGGTGCCGCCGACCCAGCCGAAGCGTCCGGGGGTGTTCCACGGATCGATGGGCTCGACGTCGACCGAGCCGCCGAAGCCCCAGCCCTGGCCTTCCAGGAACAGCGCGCCGATGTCGCATTGGGATCGACTGAGGTGGTTCGAGGTCATTTGCGCCACCGACCGGGGTGACAACAGTCGGCGACCGTCGAGCTCTCCTTGTCCGAGGAGCATCCGGGCGAAGCGGTACCAGTCGTCCACGGTGGCGACCAGACCCCCCGATCCGGCCGGGAACGCCGGCGGGTGGCTCCACTGGCCGCCCGGGGCGTCCGCCAGCTCGAGACCGCCCGCCCGATCGGGCCTGTAATAGCTGGTGAACCGGTCACGCTTTCCGGCTGGCACCTCGAACCCGGTGTCGACCATGCCGAGCGGCTCGAACACCCGCTCGGCGAGGAACTCCGGCAACGGCCGACCGCTGACGCGGGCGATCAGCACGCCCTGAAGGTCCGAGCACGTGTCGTACAGCCACGCCTCGCCCGGCTGGTACAGCAAGGGGATGGCCGACAATCTAGCCATCCACTCATCCGGATCGGGTCGCAGCTGCACCTCGCGGCCATCGGTCTGCACGGACAACAGCGCCTGGACCGCCGGCAGAGAGAAGTCCGACGGGAAACCGTAGCCGGCGGTGTTGGTGAGCAGGTCCATAACGGTAATCGGTCGGACAGCCGGGACCACATCGTCGACCGGGCTTGCGGGCGTGCGCACGACCGTCGGCGACGCCAGCTCGGTCAACCACTCCTCGACCAGGTCATCTAGCGCGATCCGCCCGTCCTCGAGGAGCACCATCACCGCCGCGGCGGTGATGGGCTTGGTGATCGAGGCGATCCGAAAGATCGACTCCCGGGCCATCGGCGCGACACCGTCGACGTCGGCCGAGCCGACGGCCTGCACCTCAACGCGGTCACCGCGAGCCACCAGAGCCACCGCCCCCGGCACGGCTCCACGGGCGACGTGCGACTCAAGGATGTCGTGGAGGTCGGTCAATAGATCCGCCTTTCAGTGGTTCGGGTACGTGGGTAAGGACCCTCGGGGGGAAGCAGAGTCATCGGCACGAGCGACAACGGTCAGTAGGCCCGTCATCAAACCCGTCTCACTTAGGGATCCGTAATCGGGCACGCGCTGGAGAGGGAACCTCTGGCCCCAGCGCGCCCGCGACGCAAACCCTAGCGCCCTGTGGACGCCGCGATCGATCTCTTCCGGCTACGGTCGGCCGCGGTTCGTGTTCATCGGCGCATTGTCGCGTCAGGGGTGCGCCACGAGCACTGCGCGCACGCTATGCAGGGTTGCGCGAAGTTCCGAGACGTGAATGTCAGGGTTGTAGAGCGGGCTGTCGCAGCCGTTGGCGAGCAGCTCGTGCACCGCCTTGACGCTGGCGGGGTCGGGGTCGTCTGTGCGCTCAAGCATGGCGGCGATCTGGAGCAGCTCGCTGCGCACCGCGTTCGCGCGGTAGTGCAGCAGTGTTTGGCGACGGGGGATCGGATCGGGCTTCCGAGCGCGCTTGGCGGTGCGCCGTAGCCATTTGACGAGCACGCGGCACTTGCGAGCAGCGGTCCTCTGCCGTCGCCGCTTGAGGATGCAGCGAGCGCGAGACCGAGGGGGAGTCGGCGTCTCGACCGGCAGGTCGACGCGCTCGGAGTGTTTGTTGCTGGTCGTCATCTGGCTCTCCTTTTTCTGACTGTTCGGCTTCGCGGCGTCGCGGAGTCTCTACGTTCCTTGGTCGTTTCCTTGCGTGCGCGGCTCGATTGGCACGTTCGCTGGCAGGGCACGTGCCCCCCGTGGCACGCACCAGGAGCCAGCGGGCTGCGCCGCAAGGTCGCTGGGGTGCGTGCCGTATTGGTGACTGACTTCGCTCGTTTGGCGTTCAGCAAGGGCGAGCGGGCTCGTTCTCGCTCCCGAACAGGCTGACCCGATGTGGGCGTCTGTTCGATCCATCACGGGCTCTACGGCACGGCGCCGCAGGAGGGTTCGTGGCGGATGTGGGTGGGGTCGCCAGCGGCGCCTCGGATGCGCAGCAGCGTGTGCGTGGCTGGCTCGCGTACGTGGCTCGCCGGGGCGGCCGCTGCGAGCGCCGGATGGGGAGGGCGCATCGTGGGCGGGACGCCGACCCCGTGCTACTGGATCAGCGGAAGGTACGCGGTCGATGAGCGGGTGGTTGTCAGCGAACTCGTTGGGTTGGTTCGGTTGGCGCCAGTCAGGGTGAGGAACAGGACCACCACCCCGACGGCAACGAGTGCGCCCAGCGCGACGAGGCCTCTCCCGATTGCGGTGTGGAGTCGGGGCGCGGCGCGCGGGGTGCTATCGGGTGTGGTCGTGGTGTTCTCCTTGGTGGAGGCTCGCGGCGCCCGGCCCGGTGGGTTGGATGGTGCGTCCTCGGTTGGTGATCGGGTTTCGGTGAGTCGCATGACTCCCGGGTGTCTGTCGGACCGCCCACGGGTCGCTGCGAGCGAGCGTGGGCGGTCCGGCGGCGTTGTCAACGAGGGTCTGGGTTACTCGGTCGTGCTCCGTCAGCCGGTGATGGCTGCTGACCCTTTGGAGCGGCGTGCGCGGCGCTGCTGCGAGATCGCGAACGCGCCGCCGACACCCACGAGCGCGAGCCCGAGACCGCCCCCCGCGCCGATCCCCGCGTCGCCCCAATCAAAGCGACCGTCGTGAGAAACGACGTGCACCACGGTGCCCGGGACGCGGGTGGGGATGGCGTCCGCGTAGGCGCTCATCTCGGCATTGCTGTACGTTGCGCTGGCCGGCTGGTGGTAGGCGAGGTACGCCAGGCGCTCTTGCTGGTCAGCCTGCCGGAGTGCTGCGAGCTGCGAGGGCTTCGCGGCGGGCAGGATCGGCGGGACGCTCTGGATCACCTGCTGGTCGGGGTTGGCCCGCACCACCGCGCCGGCGTGCCCAGCCTGGGCCTGCGTGACGGTTGGCGGGTTTAGATCAACCCGTGCCAAGGCGGTGGGGGCGGCGATCGCGCTGGCCGCTAAGGTGAGCGCGAGCGTCGTTTTGATTGGAAGGTTGCTGGTCATGTGGGCCTCCTGTGGGTTTGCCGAGGGGCGTGTGCGCTCGGATTGACCGGGCTACTGTGCGGCGCGGCGGTGGGTGCTTGGTCAGTGGTGGTAAGAGGCCGGTAAACGGTCCGGAGATACGTCAAGTTTTTTGGTGGTAGAGTCGCGCGGGCGCGTCGGAGGGCCACCTCGTGGAATTCCGCATACTTGGGTCGTTTGAGGTCGTCCACAACGGCGAGTCGCTACCGCTGGGCGGTGGCCGGCAGCGTGCGCTGCTGGCCGTGCTCCTGCTACACCGGCGCGAGGTGCTCTCGACCGATCGCCTGATCGACGAGCTGTGGGGGGAGCGGCCGCCTGCGAGCGCCGCCAAGATCGCGCAGGGGTACGTGTGGCATCTTCGCCGGGCCCTCGGCGAGGGGGTGATCGTGACCCGGGGGCGGGGCTACGTGCTCACGATTGGGCCCGAGCAGGTCGACGTCGAGCAGTTCGAGGCGCTCGCCGGCGAGGGCCGACGCGCGCTGGCCGACAAGGATGCGGCTCGCGCGAGTGAGCGGTTTGGCGCGGCGCTGGGCCTCTGGCGCGGGGAGCCGCTGGCAGAGTTCACCTACGATCCGTTCGCACAAAGCGAGATCGCACGGCTACAGGAAGCACGCCTGGGCGCGGTCGAGGACCGCATCGACGCCGACCTGGCGCTCGGGCGCGCCGGCGAGCTGATCGGGGAAATCGAGACGCTGGCACGCGAGCAGCCACTGCGCGAGCGCCTGCGCGGCCAGCTGATGCTCGCGCTCTACCGCGCCGGACGCCAAGCAGAGGCGTTGGACGCCTACCAGAGCACCCGCGCACAGCTCGCCGAAGAACTCGGGTTAGAACCGGGCCCTGCGCTCAAGACGCTGCAGAAGCAGATCCTCGAGCAAGCGCCGTCGCTGCAGGGCAGTCCGCCCTGGAGCGACGACGCGCAGCCGCTACCGACCGCGAGCGCCGCCGACGGGAAGAGCGCGGTACCGCAGCCGCCGACACCGTTGATCGGGCGAGAGCAAGAGCTCGCCGCGGTGTGCGGACTGCTTGGAGGTCCCGATGTGCGGCTTGTGACGCTCACGGGGCCGGGGGGTGTTGGCAAGACGCGGCTCGCGCTCGAGCTCGTCCGCGCGCTCGAATCGTCGTTTCCTGACGGGGTGTGCTGGGTCGAGCTGGCTGGCGTGGCCCGCCCGGACGATGTTGGATCGACAGTCATGCGCGCGCTCGGGATCACGCCGCTCCAAGGTGAGAGCCCGCGCGAAGCGCTCCGCCGCTACCTGGCTGGCAAGCGGCGGCTGCTCGCGATCGACAACTTCGAGCACGTCCTCGAGGCGGCCGCGCTAGTGGCCGAGTTGCACGGGACGTGCCCGAAGTTGGCGCTGCTGGTGACGAGCCGGGAGACGCTCAACCTAGCGGCCGAGCACCGTGTGATCGTCGGTCCGCTCGCGGTTCCTGCGCCTGAGGAGGCGACCGTCCGCGAGATCGAGTCGATCGCGGGGAGCGCGCTGTTCCTGGCCGCAGCCCGACGCCGCGACAGTCGCTTCACGATCGGGGCAACAGCCGCTCCCGCGATTGCCCAGATCTGCACCCGACTCGATGGCCTGCCGCTCGCGCTCGAGCTCGCCGCGGCGCGAACCGCAGTCCTCGGCGTCGAGGAGCTGGCGGCACGGCTTGGCGAGGCCGTGACCGACCTCGGCGTCGGCCCGCGCGACGCCCCCGACCGACAACGCACCCTGCACGCGACGATCGAGTGGAGCTACCGCACGCTCGACGAAGAGCTGCAGCGCGCGTTCGTCGACTTCGCGGTCTTCGCCGGCGGTGCGACGCTCGAGGCCGCCCGGGCCGTTGCCGCCGCCGAACTGGAGACCGTTGAGGCGCTGATCGCCAAAAGCTTGATCTACCGACGCCGGCAACCCGACGGCGCCACTCGGCTGCTGATGCTCGAGACGATCCGGCAGTACGCGCTGGAGCGTCTAGCCGCAGATCCGCGGCGGCACGCCGTCCACCGTCGCCACTGCCAGCACTACCTCGGGCTCGTCGAGCAAGCCGTCCCGCGCCTCTCGACCCTAGACGAGCAACGGGCGCTGGCGGTGCTCGACGCCGAAATCGACAACCTGCGCGCCGCGCTGCAATGGGCGCTTCAGGCCGCACCAGAGATCAGCTTGCGCCTCGCCGGCCAGCTCGGCGACTACTGGCGGCTGCGCCGTGACCTCGAGGGACTGCAGTGGCTGGACGCCGCGCTCCAGGTGGCAGGCGAACGCGCGCCGCTGACAGATCGAGCGCGAGCACGACTTCACCACGCCGTCCAGCTCAGTTTCCGCAACGAAGGCGAAGCAGCGATCGACGGGCTCCAGGCGGCGGTTGCGCTCTACCGCCAAGCCAACGACCACGCCGGAATCAGCGAGACGCTATGTACGCTCGTTAACTCTGTGGGCGTCTTCGTCGACGACCCGGCGGCCGAGCGCCGATTTGCGCGGGAAGCCTGTCGCCACGCGCGGATCGCGGGCGACGACGGGCTGCTCGGGCGGGCGCTCGGCCGACTCGCCACCGTATCGGGCGACGAGCGCCGTGCGATCCTCGAGCAAGCGGCCGAGCTCCTGATCCCGCTGGGGAACTATCGCGAGGTGGCGAGCGCCTACTCCACGGCTGCTTACGTCGCCATCGCCGAGGACCGCCTGGCGGAAGCAACCAGCCTCCTGGATACCGCGCTGCGCGCGGTGGGGAGGATCGAGGACCCGTGGGAGACGACGATCATCCTCTCCAATCTCGGTCTGGCGCGCCTGTTCTCAGGCGATCTCGATGATGCCCGCGACGCCTTTGAGCGTGGACTGCGACTGAGCGCCCAGCACGCACTCCGCGAGAGCGCGGATGAAGGTCTCGCCGGGCTCGCCGCCGTCGCTGCCGGACAAGGCCGCGACGAGATCGCGGCGAGATTGCGAGGCGCTGCCCACGCCTTGGGGTACCCGCCGGCTACCTTCGACAAGCGGATCGATAATCGCCTCGAACGCGATTACCTCGCCGCTGCCCGGACGCGCTACGGCGACCTCGCATGGCGCGCCGATGAGCAGGCCGGCGCGGGATTATCCCGTGCACAGGCGATCGCTTACGCGCTCAGCGAGCCCGAGCGGAGTCAATTCTCAACCGGCGCCGCACGGTCAATCCTCAGCCGACCCTGACACATCCTCTTGCTCTCCTCCTCGCCAGAACGAGTGATTGGATGACGCCGGGTCCGATGTCCGCTCAGCTGTTCCCGAGTGAGACGCCGCGGAGCAGCCGGCCTCAGGACCGACCTCGGCGTCAAGTAGCGTGTCGCGACGCTCGTACTGGTGCGGGCGCGTGGTGCTTCTAGGCCGGCTGGCGATCCGTTTGGGCGAGTAGTCTGATCTGCGATGCCGGCTGCCGGGCGCGCGCAACTCAAGGTGTATCTCCGCGATCATGGGGTGAGCTTCAACGTGGTGGAGCACGCTCGTAGTGAGTCGGCGGTGGCGGAGGCGCGGGCGGCGCACCTGCCGGCGGAGCAAACAGCGAAGACGGTTGTGCTTCGTGGGTCTGGTGGCTGGCGATTCGCCGTGATCTGCGCTTCGGATCGGCTCGATCTGCACAAGGCGGCTTATGCGCTCGGGGTGAGTCGACACGAGTTGCGCTTCGCGAGCGAGGCGGACATGGCGGCCGACTTTCCTGACTATGAGGTGGGGTCGATCCCGCCGATCGGTCCGGACACGCCGGCGGAGCTGATCGACCTGCGTCTGCTCGAGTACGGGCAGGTGCTGTGTCCGGCGGGTGATCATGAGCACTCCTTGCTGGTCGATCCCGCCGACATCGTTCGTGTTACCGGGGCGCGGACGGTAGACCTGCGCCAGGACTAGCGCAGCCGCTGGCGGAGGCGTCGAAGCGCTCACCGATGGTCGTCGACAGCCAACAACAGCCGGCTTGAGCGACTGGGTTGTGCCGGTGGCAGCCGGTCGCCGTTGGCGGGTCCGCCGCCGCGATGGACCTCTCGGACGCCGTCATCAGCGACCTCGCGCCGAATGGGTAAACGATTGAGCGGTCCTCGACCAACGCCGGGTCCAGGTGCGCCTGCTAGGCCAGAAGCCCGCGACACAGCTGTCGACGTGTCGGTGGCGCCGGTCGCGGCCGAGGCAGTCCGATGAGGAGCCGAAATGGCGGCTGTGGGGTCCACGGCATCGGCCCCCCGTTGTACACGAGGCCAAAAGGAGTAGTGTCATTCGTCACAAGCGGGTGTCGGGTTGGCCGACTGGCGGGTCCAAGTCCCGCTCCGCTTCACTGGAAGCCTCGATCGAGCCGAGCTTTCCCGATTTAGCCGCCGCAAGGCACCAAGTCGAGAATGCAACGCTAGACCGGGGCTTCCGGGTCTGCGCTCCCGTCCGGCGCAGCCTGCATGCCGACGTGAGGACCGCGAACTGCGAGCCGCCGCGGGAGCGGTCAGAAGCTCAGCGGCAAGAGCCTGCCCCGTGCGGCAACGGGCTCGGAGCCGTTGCAATTCCGATCCGCGGTCGAGAGCGACCCCGCCGTGCGTGCGGGGACCTAACGCACCCGCGCCGACGGGCTGAGCCGGGTCTGACGCGGCGGATCAGGTCAGCGCGATCGTCCCCTTCACGACAACGTCGCGCGGGAGGCGCGATACGACGACCGTCGCTGTTGCCTCGAGCGTCTCGTCGCCGCGCAGCACGCCCGCTTCGAGTTGCTCTCGCACGCTCAGCTCGATCTCGCGCTGCGCGCTCACACCAAGCTTCTTGAGGAACTTGCGCACCGACATGTTGAAGGCGTCTTCGTCCACTCTCGACTCCTCGACTTTGCTGGATTGACCCCTCGGCGCGAAAAAAGGAGCAGGCGACCTGGCCACGCTCCGGCGGCGCGGGGCGGCGGGCCCGAAGCGTGGTCCCCCGGGCCCGGCTCGTATAAATAAGGCGACAATGCCGATCCTATGAGTTGGCAACCGCGGCCTCCGGGCACGCCTGTCGGGGTCACGAGCGCCATGACGCCTCCCCACCCGGCCGCTGATTGCGCGGCCCGGTCCGATCATCCGCGCCCCGCCATGGTTGCCGCGCGCGCCGGGGCCCCGTGGGGAGCGCCAGACACATGCCGGGTCGGTCGACTCGGCGGCGCGTCATATCGAACAATGCGAGGTTGTGTGATACCCGCGGAGGACGAATTGCGGGCCGGATCATATGCGGCGCTTACCACGGCGCACAATAGGGGGACCCCTGTACTGATCCCTATACATTTGGCGTGCGCGGTGCCGGAGGGATGGCTGGGACGCGCTCTGACCGCGGTCTCAGTGGCGCGATCTCAAAGGTCGCCGTGATCGAGGCCGAGCAGCGTCTGATCCTGTGCGAGCCCGGTTCGCCGCCGAGGAGCTCCGCACAGCCCTGGCCGAGCGCGGCGGCGACGTGCGGCTCGGGGTTCAGGCCGAGCCGTGACTCGTGAGTACGGGGTCCTCCGGGTCAGGCTCAGCGAGCGACATCGAGGACCGTCGCCGATTCGATCGCCCCGATCAGCTCCTCCGTGCCAACCTCGAATACGGCATGGGGCGTCCCCGCGGCGCACCACACTGTGTGGAACCGTCGGAGGGAGACGTCGACGAGCGTCTCGAGCTCTGAGTCGTGGCCGAGGGGCGGTATGCCGCCGATGGCGAAACCGGTTGCCGCACGCGCCTGCTCGGCGCTCGCGGGGATGAGGCCTAGCCGGTTGGTGTCGACCCGCCGATCGCCCGCGCATAGCACCATCAACGGCACCTCGTCGCGGACGAACACGAGTGATTTGACGATCTGCCCGACCTCGCAGCCGACCGCGGCAGCGGCCTCAGCGGCAGTCCGGGTAGAGTGGCTCAGCGTCCGCACCTCGACGTCGAGCCCCCGGGCGTGGACGCGCTCACTCACTCTCGCGGCGGTTGGATGCACGCCCGCACCGTAACGTTCTCCGGCGGCGTTATCCAGGCGCCCGCTTCGCGCGAACCGTTACGACCCTGGACCGCGTCCTGGCCCCTCTGTGCGCGGCTGCGCTGCGCTCGGCGGCCTTGCGTTCACGGGTTCGGGCGGCCTTCTTCGCCGACTCGCTTCGGCGTGAGCCGCCGACACGAGACTCCAAACTGTCGGCCGCGGTTCGTAGACCCTCGACGGTCCGATCGATCAGGTTCTTCTGCTCGGAGTTGCGCGCCCCATCCGTCACCTCGCTGACGGCTTGTGCGACTTTCTTGCGTACCCCGTTGTCTCGCAGGGTTCTCATCAGATCCTCGTCGCGTTTCTTTGCCACTGCGACCTCCACTTGAGGTTGAAATCGGCACGCGTTGCCGATCGGCATCCGTACAGAGCTGTCTTCTTCCAGATATGCGCCCGTCAAACAGTTGAAGCGTCGCCGCGACGCTACGGCGAGTTGCTCACGAATGCGCCCAGGGCAGTTTTCCCGTCCGAGACGACGGGCGAACCGTGCGCGAGGAGCAGCGTGTCGAAGTCGAGCGTCAGGAGCCTGCTGTACGCGTCACGCAGCCCCCGCTTGGTCTGCTCGGGCTCGTCCATCAACCAGTCGGGCACGAACGTCAGCTCGCCCCCATCCGGGCCCCGGACCACGCCATCCGCACACGCCAGCGCCGAGTACTGCGGTATGTGAAGCGCGGTCTCGTCGGGACAGATCGCGTCGACCTCGTAGACGACGATCCCGCCCGGAAGCTCGTCGCCAAAGTCGAACGATTGCACCGGGCCGCGCCCTTCGAGCTCGTAGATGCCGTTTCGAATGCAATGAACCGCGCACCCGAACGCGTCACGAAGGCGCCAGGCATGGCGGTCGTGGTGGCGGTTGGTCAGAAGCACGTCTCGGGGCTCTCCGTGCTCCTCGAACCATTCCAGTCCCTCGCGTGGAATCACCCCATCGATCACCACTCGCTCGGGCTCGAGATAGTAGGAGCTGACCCGCCCACCCGTGCGCTCGTGCCGCGCGGTCCAATGCCAGAGCCCGGACGCGATCTCCTCCACACGAAGAGCCTACCGGGCACACGAGGCGCGACGCCGCCCACCCGGCCGCGGTTGATTCGTCAACTACACTCAGCGTGTGGAAACTACCGCGTCAGCTCGTCTCGAAGGAGCCGCGCTGGAGGCGTGGCGGAGCTACCTCCACAGTCACGCGTCGATCATGCGCGTCCTCGACGCGGAGTTGATCGCCGCCCATGGCCTGACCAGCCGTGACTACGAGGTACTCCTCTACCTGGCGCAGGCGCCCGACCGGAAGCTGCCGATGTCGGGACTGGCGGAGAGCACGATGCTCACCCGTTCGGGTGTCACCAGGTTGATCGATGGCCTCGTGGCAAGCGGCTTGATCGAGCGGGTCGCGTGCGATCGGGACGCCAGGGTCTCGTACGCGCGGCTGACCGACTCCGGATACCAGAAATTGCGCGAGGCGGGGAGCACTCACGTCGAGAGCATCGGTCGCGTGTTCCTTCGGCATTTCAGCGAAGAAGAGATCGAGCAGCTGGCGTCGCTGCTCGGCAGGCTGCCTGGCGCCAACCGCAGCGAGAGCTGCACGGTCGAGTAGTGCCGCTCTGGCCGGCGCCGCCTTATGGTGAGTCCTACCGAATAGCTTCCTCGATCTCTATCCGCCCGGACCGCGATCGGCACCGTCCGCCTGACGGTTGCCGACCTGGCGCGATCCCGGAAGTTCGATGAGCGAGCGATCGGCTTGCGAGCGAGCGAGCTCGAGGACGGAACGATGGCGTTGAGCGCCGGCGACGGGCGCCCCTTGATCGAGCTGCGTGCCGGCACCGGGACGCGCAGGCTGGACCGCCGGGCGACCGGCCTCTAGCACGTTGCGATCCTCGTCCCGTCGCGGCGGGACCTGGCGTTCGCGCTCGCGCGCCTGGCCGAAGTGCGCTGGCCGCTCGACGGGGCTTCCGACCATCTGGTCAGCGAGGCCCTATACCTGTCCGATCCGGACGGAAACGGCATCGAGATATATCGCGATCGTCCTCGCGACCAGTGGGCGCGGAGCGGCGACCGTCTCGAGATGGCAACGCTGGCCCTCGACCTCGACGGCGTGCTCGGCGAGCTGGAAGGCGCCACGGCACTCCAGCGTTTTGCGCCGCCCAACTCCGCGGTCGGTCACGTCCACCTCCATGTCTCCGACATCCCGGAGGCCGAGAAGTTCTACAGCGGCGTTCTCGGCTTCGACGTCATGGTCCGAACCTACCCCGGTGCGCTGTTTGTCTCGGCCGGCGGCTACCACCACCACATCGCTGTGAACACTTGGCACAGTGCCGGGGCCCGTCGTCCCGCCCCCGGCTCGGTGGGCCTCTGGAACTACGAGGTAGTGCTGCCGAGCCACGAGGAGTTAGGACGAGTGCTGTCGCGCGTGTGCGCCGCGGGTGTTCCGGTTGAGCACGCCGAACCCGGTGCGCTCGTTCGCGACCCCTCGGGCAACGCGATCGTCTTGACCGCGGCCGGCTGAGCGCAGCGGGCCACCGGCTACCCTTTGGAGCCCTCGGGCGACGTGGCGGAGTGGCTACGCAGCGGCCTGCAAAGCCGTCTACACCGGTTCGATTCCGGTCGTCGCCTCTCGGGAGCCGTGCGGCTGGCCTTCCGCGGGCTCCAGCGACTCCAGAAGATACGCGTCCAGCGCCGCCTCCTTGCCCTTCACTCTGACCGCGCCCATGGGCCGCACGACAGCGTCCTTCGGCAGCCGGCGGTAGGTCTCGGCGCCGATCAGCACACCTCCGACCGGAGCCTGACCTTCGAGGCGAGAGCCGGTGTTGATGGTGTCGCCCACGAGCGTGTACTCGATACGGCCGGGCCCCCCGACCTCGCTCATCACCGCTTCCCCGGTGTTCACTCCAACTCGAGCTCGCGGCCATCCCGGATGCTCGTCGGCCAGCCGGCTCAGCTCGCGTTGGAGCGCCAGTCCTGCTCCGGCGGCGCGGAGCGCGTGGTCGGGCTGATCGCCGCGGCTGTTGAACGAGGCCATCATCCCGTCGCCCATGAACTTCTCGATCGTGCCGCCGAACCGGCGGAAGATCAACGGAGCCGCGACCTCGTGGTAGGCGCTGAGCAGGGTCGCGACCTCGGTCGGCGTGGCCCGTTCCGAGAAGCTCGTGAACCCAGCCAGGTCGCTGAACAGTACGCTGATCTCCCGGCGGCGCTGGCGAGTCGTCGGCAGGTAGAGGTGGCGGAATCGTTCATCGCGCCACTCGCGACGAGCGGCAAAGCCGACCATCAGGTAAGCCAACACGATCAGCGCATGCCACTCCCACCAGCTCGCGTGCCAGTTGCGCTCTCCCGTGACCGCGACGCCGATCATCGCCTCTGCCAGCAACACGAAGCACGCGATGACGCTGGCCGGTAGCACTCGCATCTGACCGCGGAAAACGACCCAGTAGCGCGCGGCCGCCACGGCGTAGATGATCACGCCCAAGAGCGACAGGATCCCGAGCAGGCTGTCGCTGGCGCCCTCGCTGCTCGGCCGGTCGAGCGGCGGCAGCTTCGCGACGGTCCAGATGAACCACGCGACCATCGCCACCAGGATCGCGTCCCTCAGGAGCGCTCGCCGCCTCATCACGAGCTCGGCAAATCGGGGCCGCCAGTCCACGAACGCGGAGCAGAACCCGAACACCGAGGCAACCAGCAAGCCGATGGGAATCGCGACCATGAAGCCAGAGAGCTGGTTCGAGAACAGAATCCCGGGCGTACCGATCGCGTGCAGGCCGAGGAAGCCTCCGGTCGCCAGGAACGCCAGCGAGATCAGCAGAACGCGCGCGTCCTCCCTCGCGTTGGCTGCTTCGCCCGCAGCCCACGCGAGCAGCGAGGCGAGGGCGCCAACAGCGAGGAAGACCACGAAGTGAAGCTTGTGATCCGTCAGGTTGGGATCCAGGTGTTTGCGAAACAGGAGCGAGAAGAGCCCGACCAACGGCAGCGCGCCGGCAGCGACACCCAGGATCAGAATCCACGGCCGGCGCGCCGAGGGCGCGGCGCCTTGGGATAACGAGTCGGTCACTCGTAGGCGGGGCTCGTTCTGGTCATCGGCCCCATTAAACACCGCGATCGGGCCGCAGCGAGCGATGCGGACCGATTCGCGCGGAAGCCTAAAGACGGCTCATCTCGGGAGCCGGGTCAGGGAGCGCCCCTCCATGTCAGGGGAAGGATCCGGGATGGCCCGGATGCCGGAATCCCCGCACGTCACGCAAGATCGACCTCGACTTGTTCGATCTACCCCTGATCCGACTACACACCGAACAGGAGGAGCAAACGTGACGTGGTGCAAGAAACTCATTCCGGGCGCCCTCAGGCGCGACACTGAGCGTGGTGCGACCGTGAGAGGACGGATTGCCTCGACGGCCCTAGCGACGATCGTGGCCGCGGGAGCGTTGGCGGGTCCAGCCGCCGCGGCCACCGGCGCATCGCCCGCCGACGCGAGCCCCAACTATTCGTTCAGCACGCTTAACGACAGCAGGGACCCCACGTTCAACCAGCTGCTGGGGATCAACAACTCGGGCGTGATCGCCGGGTACTTCGGATCCGGCCAGGCCGGGCATCCCAACAAGGGATACGTGCTGTCTTCCCCCTACGGCCAGCAGAACTACCGAAACGAGAACTTCCCCGGCTCGCACCAGACCCAGGTGACCGGCCTGGACAACGCCGGAGTGACGGTCGGTTTCTGGGCTGACAAGAAGGGCGACAACTTCGGCTTCTACGCCTCGGGCGGACACCACTTCCGGACCGTCGACTTCCCCACCACTAACAACGCCCAGCCGCAGGTCGACCAGCTGCTGGGCGTCAACGACCAGGGCGTCGCGGTTGGCTTCTACACCGACTCGAAGGGCAACAACCACGGCTACACCTACGCGATCCGGCACAGCGCCTTCCGCCGGATAAGGATTCCCCGCGCCAGCAGCGTCACCGCCGCCGCGATCAACGATTGGGGCGACGTGGCGGGCTTCGACGTCGACTCGAGCGGGACGACCGAGGCGTTCCTCCAGCGCTCCGACGGGCACCTCATCAGGCTGAGCTACCCGGGCGCGACGATGACCCAGGCACTTGGCGTCAACGACGGTGACGAGGTCGTCGGCGCCTACACCCTGGGCAGCGGCAACAGCGCCACCACCCACGGGTTCATCTGGTCTCCCGGGTTCGGATTCGAGAACGTCGACGACCCGAACGGGATTGGGAGCACCACGTTCAACGGAGTCAACGACCGCGGCCAGCTGGTCGGCTTCTACACCGACTCCGCGGGCAACACCGACGGAATGCTCGCCGCTCCGCAGAGCTGAGCGCGGCGGCTTCGACTCGCGCAACCACCAGCCCTGCTCGAGACCGGGCCGCGCGTGCCGCGGCCCGGTCTCTTGCTGTGCCTGGAACCTCTGCGTCTACACGCACGCGGGCGACCGGGAAACCGTTGCCGGCGGCTCGAGACGCGTTGGGGACCGCCAGGGCGTTCTGCGCGACCGCGAGGGCCCTCTGCGGGACCGCGAGGGCCTTATACTCGGTCTCCTGCGCGGCTGTAGCTCAGTTGGCTAGAGCGTCTGCTTGCCATGCAGAAGGTCGAGGGTTCGAGCCCCTTCAGCCGCTCTCGTAAAGCCCCGCAAAAGCGGGGTTTTCGTTTGGGAGTACATAAATGCTCCGGCCCATCTCGCAATTGGGCATCACGATTGGGCACCAAACGTCGTTCTGGCGCTGTCTCTGATGGAGCAGCCTCACGCTCTCCGAGAGAACGCTGCTGGTAGGCCCTTGCGGGAGCGGCCCATTGTTGGCATCCGAGCGGCTTCAATAAGACGCCGCGGTCGCTCGCGTCGGAAGTCCGATCTTCTCGGCGCTGCGAACGATGACACTGATGCTGCCGTTCCGTACCGTCAACGCGGGCGACACGGAGACGCTCGGATTACCAGGTTGTTGCGGCAGCCTCGTGTGATCGCTGCTGGCTGGCCCTGTTGAGCCCGCCGCAGAAGCGAAATGTCGCTGCTGACGGCGTGCTCGGCGGATGAGGCTGGCGAGCCCTACCTCACCGCCAGGAACAGGTACCGGTTGAGGCTGAAGAAGTAGTCATCACCCAGCGCCTTTAGATCCTCGGCCCACGCCTGCGCATCAGCCTCGGTCAGCCCCTGCCGGCCTGGAACGAACTCAGTGATGAAGCCCATCAGGCCGGCGCTGAAAGTGTTCGGGTCATAGCCAGCATTCAGCAGCGGGATCGCCTCGCGGCGCGCCAGCGAGAATCGCGCATCCGACAGCAGCCGGCTCAGCCGCCGAGGGAGATGGGGGTCGACGAGATGCTCATCCCAGGCGGCCAGCACGCGCCGCGTGCGCTCGGCGTCGCGTGAATGCCACACGATCGACCCCCAGTCGGTGTCGAGCACGAGCAGCCGACCGCCCGGTCGCAGCACACGGAACACCTCCCCGAGCGCGGCCGGCATGTCCTGCACGTACTCATACACCTGCGTTGCGACGGCGGCGTCGAAGCTCCCGTCCGCGAAGGGAAGCGCGCAGGCGTCGCCGGCGACGAAGCGGATCTCGGCGGCTCCATCGGAGGGTCGGCGCCGGCGCGCGAGGGCGAGCATGCTCTCGCTCGGGTCGATGCCGGCGACCGACCCGACCGTGCCCACCTCGGCCGCCAACTCGTGGGCGAGCAGTCCCGGGCCCGATCCGATATCGAGCACCCTCTCACCCTGTCCGAGCGCCAACGCCGCGCGCACCGCACGGCGCTGCTCGACGACGTCCGGCGTCATGTATGTCGCTTCGCTCCGCCGCGAAGCCTCCTCGTCGAACTGGAGCGTGCCGCTCATCCGGAGATCCTCTCAACCTCGCGCGGAGTTCTCAACGTCACGCCGGCGCGTGACGCGGGAACGCTGCCGCAGCGGCGCTGCACTCGCGAGAGGGCGAAATGGAGTGCGTTCGCGGTCTGGTTGGGGTGCTTTTGACCGACGAGTTCGGCCCCACGCACGACAACCTGGCCGAGAAGAACGTGATCACGAAGGACCTGTTCGACTGCGGCGTGACCGCGCCTGGGCACAACCCGAACGCGCTTGACAAGAACGGCAGGCGCCAGCCGAACGTCGCGGGCGTCTATCAAAACGTGATCCGTGCAAACGTGATCACAGACAACGGCACCAAGGCGAGGGCGCCGGCGTGCTATTCGCCAACGCCTCGGCCGGGACCGCCTCCTACGACAATCTCGTGGTGGGCAACTTCATCGCCGGAAACGAGCTCTCCGGGGTGACGATGCACGCGCACACGATTGCTCCCGGCGCGTTCGAGGACCTGTCGGGCAACCGGGTGATCGGCAACACGATCGGCAAGAACAACGTCGGGTCAGCGCACGTCCCCGGCGACCCGCTCGACGGCACCGTCACCGACCCGGACACGACCGGAGTGCTGGTGTTCTCCGCCAGCGTGCCCCTTACGGTCAAGATCGCCCACAACAAGATCGCCAATGACCACTTCGGCATCTGGCTTGGGGTTGCCGGGCACGTGACGGCAACGCTGAAGGACAACCGCTTCCGCCACGTTGACGTGCCGGTGAATACCGTCTCCTAGCGAGGATTGCGCCAGCGCGGAAAGTTACGCGGGCACAGTCGAGACGGCCGGGCCCGTTGTCTCTTTTGAGAGCAGGCGCGTGGGCGCGTCGAGCGGGAGCGCGGACGGTTCGCGCCGCGCGGTGAGTAGACCCGACTTGCCTTCTCCTTCGGACTACGCGCAGCCTTCTCGCCGCGAGCGTGAGGCTGCTGAATAGCCGGGCGGTGCGCAAGCCGACGCGAGCAGGTGACCGTACGTTGCGCGCGCCGGGCGTGCGAACAGCGTCGCTGGACGTCCGGAGCGGGCACCAGATCGACGGTCCGGTTGGCTTCCGCTCGCAGAGACAAAGTAAGCGCTGCGGACCTAGCCGTTGGCGACGACCGGGAGGGAACGGCGTCGCGGGTGGGTCCTGCTTGAAGGGCAACGGAAGCATCAGCGAAATGGTGCTCGACGCGGCGCAGGGCGTTCGAGTAAGTGTCTCGGCCCGCGTCCGCCACAGATGTCCCAATCCGCGGGCCTCTGAACCGGAGGCTGGGGCCGAGTCGCTAGGGCGGTGCACGCCTCATTGGACCGTGTATGCCAACAACTGCGGATTCCGGCTTCGTGCCTTCCCCGTGATGCCCCCTGCCGGGACGAGCACCGTGTGATTCGCGATCGCGATCGGAGAATTCGTCGATGTGGGCAGCTTGCGCTGGTAGACGATCGTGCCGGTGTGACGGTTGAGCGCGAGCAGGGTGCCGTTGACGAGCGTGGTGAACACGAGATCGTTCGAGACCGTGGCGGCACCGAGCGGCACAGACGCCACTTTCGTGTCCCATTCGACCTTGCCGGTGGTGAGGTTGAGCGCCTCAATCTCTCCGCCGACTGGGCCGGTGGGCTTGGTTGGAGAAGGCTGAGTCAAGCTTGTGTAGGTGAGTGGTATATCAATCGTGGCGACGTAGACGCTCGTGCCGGCGAGGGCCATGTTGGTCAGCACGCCCCCAAGCGATCCCGGAAATATCGTGTAGGGCACCTTTAGTGTGATGTTGTGCTTGAGCGCCTCGAGCGAGTCGTTGTCGTGGCCGTTGTGCGCGCCCACCCGCGTCTTCCAGAGCAGCTTGCCGGTCTCGGCGTTCATCTCGTAGACGTAGCCCATCTTGCCGCCACCGATGACGACGGGGACTCGTCCGACGCTCGCGGAGATCGGCGAGGCCTGCATGTCATAGTCCTTGAAGTCGTTCGGCACGCCCTGGTAGTACCAACGCAGCTTCCCGGTCGCCGCGTCGAGGTTCACATCGCTGTCGGTGTACAGCTGCGCAGAGGGGTGCGCGATCGCCGAGGCGGGCGTCTGGTAGGGATTGCCGATTCCGTACGTGACCGATCCGTCGCCGCTGACGAGCGGCGTCTCCCAGGCGCCCCCCGAGCCTAGACCGAGAGACTCCACACCGACATCCGGCCCGAGCACCGTGTTGAACTTCCAGAGCACCGCCCCGGTCGACGCATTCAGCGCGATCAGCACCCCGCCGCCGGATCCGATTCCGTACTGGCTCGCGAGATAGACACGCCCGTCCGCGACTTGTGGCTGAATCCCGAACGTCCCCTCGCCGGTGCTGAGGACGCGTGTGCTGACCCAGATCGGCCTACCGGTGGCGGCACTCAGCGCAAAGACCGATGTCGGCGTCTCGCCGTACACTCTTCCAGCGGCGACCGCGACGCCATTTGGTCCCGGCCCGCTCCGCTCGGGCGCGTTACATTCGTACTCCCATTCGAGCCTCCCCGACGCGAGCGCGAGCGCGTCCACGTTCGAATCGAGATCCTGCAGATACACGACGCCGCCTTCCACGATCGGGTTCGCGGCCAACGAACCGGACCCGGCAACCCCGGCCGCCGCAGTCCCGCTCAGCTTGAACGTCCAGGCCGGCTCGAGCCTGGAAACGTTTACAGATGAGATCGCGGAGTCCGGCGCGATCCGAGTGTTCTCGAGGTCGGCATTTGAGTACGGCCACGACCCCGAAGCCCCCGCCGTCGAAGCAGCCTTGTTCGGGCTGACGGTTTTGCACGCGAGACTCGCCGCAGTGGTCCTGTTACCGCCGCAAGCCGCAATAAACAAGCTGCACGCGCCCAGCAGGGCGATGCGGGGCGCCCAACGATTCAAGTTGGCACTCATCTAAGCCACCATTGTGGGGAGTATGCGTCGAAGGTCCAATGCTTTGCATACACGTCGTACGGGGCGACCAGTCTTAGCCGATCACCAGAGTCGTGGGTCGCCAGGCATGTAATGGCTGGCCTCGACCAGGCGCGGCGCCATCGCGTAGAACTTGAGTCGATCGCTCACAGCGCCGATCTGCCGGGCACGGGTCTGACGTCTCTACGGTGCGGATGTGGTCGACGGTGAAGTCGTTGCCCATGTCGCGCCGTGGTCCGTGGATTTGCCCAGCATTATCTGATGTGAGCGACTGATCGGGGCGCAGACCGGTGGGTTGAGGTTTGATCCTGGACCGTCCGGCTCGTGCTTAGGCCCGTAACCGCTTACCGCCGCCGAAGGCCCTACGATCAGGCTCGAGGAGGGGGCAAGCGGGTCTCGATTTCGTCACGAGAACCGGCTGGAAGAGAACCCAGTTCCGGCATCGGGACATCCTCGAGTTGGGGCTGCCACGCTCATTTCCTGGAAAGGACTCGGATGCCCGCCCCTGGGGGCGGGCATCCGAGTCCCGCCCGTGGGGGCAGGCATGCGAGTCCCGCCCGTGGGGGCAGTAGGAATCCGAGTCTCTTCGGCATGCTGAGGCTCTCCTACGCCCTCTAGGGGTCTCGGGTGAATTCGTAGGTGAGGAAGGCGAGGCCATCGCCAATGGTCTTGGTATCGACGAGGCGCACGGGTTTCTGGGCGCTGGTCTCACCGAAGAGGCGCTCGCCCGCGCCGATCACGACCGGGAAGACGATCAGCCGCAGCTCGTCGACCAGGTCGTTTTCGATCAGCGTCCGCGCGAGCTGATAGCTGGCGTAGACGACGATTTCGCCGTCCAGCCTCTGCTTGAGCTTCGATACCTCGTCCACCACGTTGCCCTTCAGGACCGTGGCGTTGCTCCAGCGGGGATCCTCGACAGTCGAGGACACGACGTATTTGGGCAGGCTGTTCAACTTGTCCGCCCACTCGTCAGTGCGGGATAGCCACCGCTCGGCGAACCACTCATCGGTGCGGCGACCCATCAGCAGGGCCTCGGTGCGCAGCGCCTCCTCGAACTCGACCTTGGCCCACTGTTCGAGATCCTCGCCGCCAAACTGGCCGAACCAGCCGCCCAACCTGAACCCCTCCTTACCGTCCGGGTCCTGGACCACTCCATCGAGCGAGACGTTCGTGCTGATCACGATCTTTCCCATCGCGGCTCTCCTTTGATTCGACCGCTACTTGCTGCGTTTGTTGAGGCGTCCGCCGCGAGGAAAACTGAGCGCCGAGTTTCGGACCGCCCCTCATTGTCGCTCGCAGAGCCGGCTGCTCGCCCGATTTGGCCGAGTCACTTCTGTCGACGGTCTCGACCCGCCCAAGTTCGCTAGCCGCCGATCAAGCGTGCGACGAAGAGATTCAACAACGATGGGGCGAGCCATTCCAGCTTGGCCTGTCGCGAGCCCCAGCGGCGCGCGGCGACGTTCACGATCTCAAGCCACACTAGCGACGACGCGAGAACACGAAGCTCACTGGCCGCGAACTGCGCGCGTAGCGCTCGCGCCCCTCGGCATGCTGGCGGCCTTTGGAGTGAAACAACGCGACCAGGACCGACGTGTCCGGGACCGCGTCGGTCACCGGACAATCCGCGCGGCTCGGATCGCGAGCGTCGACAATTTTGCTCCGCACCCTCGCGCCGGGCCGCCTCATAGCTCCGATCTTCCAGATTGGCTACGCCCAAGATCAGCTCGCCGTCCGCCGAAGATACCCAGGGGGGTGCATTTTCGGTCTCGCTGATCGAGCGGGGTTGACAACATCGAGCTTGAGCCGGAGCGACGGCCTCGCAAGATCGCGGTTGCGGTCGGGACGCACTCACCTCGGGGAGGTGGACACCGGGCTTCAGGAGCGCGAGAATCGGCCGATGGTTCGATCCGGAGCATCGCGGAAGCAGATCGCCCGGGTGCTGAATGCCGCGTATGCCGGCGGCCTGCTCAGTGAGGACACGTTCGCGCGGCGGCTCGATCAGCTGTTGGAAGGAAGGCTGATCGATCCGTTTCGGCTAATCGGTGACTTGAACTTCCGTAGCACGCGAGACGTTCGGCCCATGCGCTTTGTCGGCGCTGCGCTTGCTGCACTGCGACACATCCGCGTCCGAGGCGCTCGGATCGAGGGCCGGCCGATCCTGCTGGCGCTTGACTGGGGTGGCGGACAACGAGAGTTGCTGGTGGGCCGCGATCGGAGTTGTGACGTAGTGCTCTCGAACCTGACCGTTTCCCGGAGGCATGCTCGGCTGCACTTTCGCGATGGGCGTTGGGTTCTCCAGGATCTCGACTCGACCAACGGCACCCTCGTCAACGGTCTGCGCGTCGGCCGGTGTGAACTGCACCCGGGCGACCGCCTCATCTTTGGCGATGAGCACGTCAGGGTCGATTGACTCTGGATTCGCGAGACCGGCAGCCCGCCAACCGCCAGGGGCGTCACCAACGCGGGATCGGACACGCGAGGGGGGTTCCCGGTCCCCTAAGGAGATAGGTGACCACCGCGGCAAGGCGGTGCGACGGACTAACGGCCGGCCGGGTACATGACGGCGTACGTGAAGCTGATCGCGACCGTGCTAACCGGCCGCCGCCGGCGGGTGATGTTGGGATCGGTGAACCGACCCAACTCGGATACTCAGGATGCGTGCGCCAGGCCGGAGGCTATCCAGGGGCCAAATGGACCGCGGGCGGTGCCGCGGCCCGTTGCCCTCTTTGCCTCTGAGTGGTGGGATCGAACGCCGGTCAGCTCAGTGATCGGGTAGCCGCCGGGACCGGATCCTTGGTGTTCGATCTGGTCCGAGTTGCCGTTGCTCGCCACCGATCGTTCTCGCCGTGGGCGCGCTACGAGAGAAAACGTACGCGATGACCGACATCACCGACGTCTGTCATTCGCTTTCAGATCAGGTGTGGCCGCTCTCGGCGGAGGCCGAAAGCCTTCTGGCCGCGCGGCGTACCGCCGCAATGCTCGGGCCCAGTGGATGGCGCTCCGGAAAGCGCAAGCGCACGATGGCGACGGCGTCTTCGGTCGATCGGGACATGCCGCACAGCCACCTCGCACGGTCAACCAGGAGATGGAGGAAGTGATCGGAGTCGAGACCTCCGAGCACGTGCCGCTCGAAGGTCCCGTTGCGCTGGAGATGAGGATGGACCACGGGCACGGATTCACGTCGCAGGTTTGCTTTCAGACGATGCAATAGGCCAGCTGACCGGGAGCGTCGGCCATCAGCTCCCGATCACCCGATCACCCGATCGGATCAGTCCGGTGCGAATTCGCTGATCGGTCGGCTCGTGGCGGCTCGAAGCTTGCCGAGGGCGCGCTCTTCGATCTGACGCACCCGCTCACCACTCAAGCCCAGGCTTTCGCCCACTTCGCGCAGGGATTGCTCGGGGCCGTCGAGACCGTAGCGGCTGCGGAGGATCCTGCGCTCGCGCTCACTCAGGCTTCCGAGAAGGGCTCTCACCTGTTCGACCTCACTGTGGTCCAGAAGCTGCTCGTAGGCGTCGCTCGCGAGCGGGTCAACGAGCAACTCGCCGAACGTGCCGATCTCTTCATCGGAGCCCGCCACGGGGTCATCCAAGGACTGCGGAATTCGTTCGACCGCGAGCAGGTCGCGGACCTGCTCGCGGCTCAGGCCGGTATCCACCGCGAGGTCCGCGCCAGTGGGTTCATGCCCCCGGTGTCGGACGAATTCGCCATGGGCACGCTTCAGCTGCGCAAGCTGGCGCAGCGTTCGGTCGGAGAGCACCATGGGACGGGTCAGCTCCGCGACCAACTGTTGCATCGCCTGGCGCACCCACCACGACGCATATCCCCAGAACGGCACATCCAGGTCCGGGTCGTAGCGCTCGAGCGCCCGTAGCAACCCAACCACGCCCTCCTGGAGTAGCTCCACGCGGGTGATGCTGCCCGACCCGCGGTACACCCGCGCTACCCCCGCGATGAGCGGCAGGAACGCCACCACGAGCTCCTCCCGCGCCCGACGATCGCCGGCCTGCGCGGCCCGCACGAGCCGGCGCTCGACGGCAACGGTTAGACGGGGGCGATTTGTGAGCCCTTTCAGATAGCTGGCCGAGCTCGTCGCGCCGGACGGCAGATCGCGGTTGAGCTCGCGGGCAAGCTGTTGGTCGCGGTCTCGCGCCTCACGGGACTCGAGCTCGAGAAGCTCGCTCTCGCGACGGGTTGTCTCGTCCCTTTGGCCACTCATCGCCGGCTCACAACCAATATCGCTCGCGATTCCGGCATCGAGAGCCCCGGCCGAGACGACACATCCGATAAATCGATACAGAGGCGTGAGAGCCGGGGCCAGTCACCTCCACCGGAGGCAGTGGGTCGGACTTCGGTCCTCTACCCCGAAAGCTTACGGGCCCCGACTCCACCCAAATGATGAGCCGCGTTGTGATATGTCGATTGCCTCTCGATGATTGAAATAGGACGCCGGTCGCAGTTGTCAAGGTTGATTGCGACAGAAACTGGCAAGCGCCTAGAGGGTTGACCAATCGACCGTGGCCACGGCCACCGGGTCCTCGAGTCCCCTCAGTTCGAGTGATCGGTGGTCGAACGTGCGAACGCCTGGACCGGCGGCTTCGATGACGGCCCGGCTGGCGATGATCTCGCCGGCGCCGGCCGCGGCCGCGATGCGCGCCGTGGCGTGCACTCCACGGCCGCTGTAGTCGCCGCCGCGGTCGGTCGCCTCGGTGGCGTGGATGCCGATGCGGACGCCCGGCGCGAAGCCGTGATCCCGCCGGTGATCGGAAAGGGAGCGCTGGATCAAGCACGCGCAATCCAAGGCTTTCTCTGGCTCGGCAAAGGCGACGAAAAACCCGTCGCCCTCGTGCTTGATCTCCTCCCCGCCGCGCCGCTGGAAGCACGCCCTGAGAGTGCGGTCATGCCAGGCCAAGAGCGCCTCCCACTGCTCGTCGCCGAGCGTCTCGACCAGCCGAGCCGAGCCGACGATGTCGGTGAACATGAACGTCCTGACAACGATCTGCGTCAGAGCTCCCGAGGGAAGGGACGCGATCCGGCGCGCGTCGTGCTCTGCGCCCATCCGCTCGAAGCCCGCGCGTGCGGCGGCCAGCTCGAGCTCTGCGGCGTCCGGGTCGCCCAGGTCCCGGTATGCGCCGGCCAGCAGCTCGCGGGCTTGAGCCGCCTCGTAGGGGACCCCGATCTCCGACCAGATGTGCGCACCCCGGCGAAGATCTCGTACGGCGTCCTCCATTCGCGACGCCGACAGCGCGACGCGCCCCCCAGCCACCAGCGCGGCGGCGCGGACGGCGGGCGTATCAAGCGACTCTGCGAGGTGCTCCAACTCCTGCATCGCGGCGTGGGCAAGCTCGGCGTCGCCCGCGGCGATAGCGACCTCCACCGCGGCCGGCAGGATCAGCCAGCGGCCCTCGCGCACGAGGCCGCTCGCGTCTGTCAGCGCCTCCGATATGGCCCGAAGCGCCGCGTTCGTCTTCCCCTCCCCCAGGCGCAACAACGCGAGCCCGGGCTCCGGGTCAAAGCCGAGCTCGGCAGAGCGACGAAAGGCTTCCACGGCACCCTTCAGGTCGCCGCGCCGCCGGCGGATCTCACCCAGCTCGTGCAGCGCCCACGCCGCCCAGCGGGGCGCTGCCGCCAGCAGCTCGTCGACCGCCTCGCGCACTTCGCGTTCGGCGCGCTCAAGGTCGCCCTGGAAGCGCATGACCTCAGCTCGGTGGAAGCGACAGAGACCGGGAAATCCACTGAGCGAGTGGCGCTCGCACCAGCGAAGCGAGGCCACGCTCCACTCGCCGGCCCGTCCCCAGTCGCCCCGATTCCGGCAGGCGAAGATGGTGGAGCAGAAGATCTGCCCGGTCGTCCACAGCTGGAGGTCTCCACCCAGCGCGGAAGCCATCGCCTCGTCGATCAGAGCGGTGCCTTCAGTGACCTCCCCGCCGAGCAGGCGCGCGTGACCCATCACCAGGCGGCCCAGAGCCTGGAGGTCGCGGTCCTCGAGCTCGCCCCCGAGCTCGACCATCTCCTGACTCGCGCGCAGCGCCCCACGCTCGTCACCGGCGAGGAACATTCCCTGGGCCATACACAGCAGGACAAGGCCGCGCTCGCGGCATTGGGGCTCCCCCTCCAGCAGCCGCCCGGCGCGCGCGAACCATCCAGCAGCGAGCGCATCGCTCTGCCGGGCGTGGTACTCGATGGTCAGCTTTGCGGCCACGCGGGCGGCGGATCGACGGTCCCCCCCGCTCTCGTAAGCCGCGGCGGCACGCTCGAGCGCGTCGAGCATCTGCTCGAAGCGGCGCGACCAGCGCGCCGCTTCGCCCAGGCGCTCCAGATCCTCGGCGGTGAGCAATCCGTCCGCATCGCAGGTGTGTAGCTCCTCGAACGCGGTCGCCCAAGCGTGCCGCTCAAACGCCTCCCGCCCCTGCTGGAGCGCGCAGTCCTCGGTCCGAGGCATGGCGGAATTCTTCCACCAGCCCTCCTAGCCACACACGGTGAGACCGTACGCGAGCGGCACCCTCATCCTCGACAGGGTGTGCATGGCGGCGATGAGCTCACCCGCCCGCTCGACGAGCAGCCGCGACTCGCGGCGGCCCACCGTCCCACCACGGAACCCGGGGCTCCGGAGGATCGGCTGGATCCTTCCACCAGCGCGTCGCGGACGGCGTTGCAGACCTCGAGCTGCTGGTCGAAGGCACGGTCGATCTCATCCCCGGGAGAGGTGCTCTCGACCGCCGTGGTCGAAACGATCTCGCTGTCGTGGTCGAACTCTCCGAACGGCGCGTTCAGCTGCTTCTCGGCCGCGGCGAGCTGCTGGTGGGCGTCCAGGTTCGTGCCGGAGAGTCCCGGACAGGCTGCTCGGGTCGAGGATCTGTGTGACCGCCGTTGCCGTCGTCCATATAGTCGTCGGCCAGACCGAGCGTCTCGAGCATCGTCGAACGTACGTCGGCGTGATCGGTCCAGATCGATCTCGTCTCGCCCAGGTTTTTGACCGTCGGGCCGACGTAGCCGACCCAGGTGCGAGCGATCTCCGGGTTGTCGTCACCGTGGTTCCAGGCGAAGCATGGGTTCACCGCCGGGCAGGCGGCGTGTAATGGCATGGGGTGTTGACGCCGTCGCAGCCGGGATTGGTCGGGGGACCGCCGGCGAAGGGGTCAGCCTCCTCGACCGTGAAGACAACAGCGCGTTGGCCTTCGTGATGCCGTCTCTCGCGAGGCGCTGGAAGAACACGCCGCAGGCATGGTTCTCTCCCTTGAGCTGAGCGAAGCAGCCGGCCTGACCGGGTCCGAACGCCATGTCGCTGGCACTCGAGGGGCTTTCGTGGGCGTCCTCGATGTAGGCGAACGTGACCGGAATGCCCGCCTCCTGCATCGAGGCCACGTAACCGAGGGTCTGGGCCGCCGTCGGGTCGAAGCCCGGGAAGCCGGAGTTGCCGGCGCTGTCCTGGATCGGCGCCAAGCTCGGGGGTCCCTTGGGCCCGCCGGCGCAGAACCGGCAGCCTGGGAAGTGGTAGTTGTAGACCGTCCTTGACGGTCGGCACGATGTCGTCGAAGTTGATGCCCGGTCCGCCGGACGTGGATGCGGAGCCGTCGTCGTCGGCCGTCGCCGGGGTGAACGCTCCCGATTTCGAGGTGACCTGGTTGACGTAGACCCCGCCGAACAGACCCTCGTGGCCGTCGTAACCGCCTGGCTCGCTGGGCAGCAGATCGGGCTCCCCGCCGTGGCTCGTCGAGCGCAGGCCGGCGGTGGTACCGCTGTCCGCGTGAGCGCAATGGACCGACATTCCCTCGAAGTCGGCCACGGCCAGGTTTCCGTCCTGGTCGCCGTCGTGTGGTTGTCGGGATCGGGGCTGACGAATCCGGCGTTGTTAGACCAGTTCGCGAAGGTGGCCGGGGGCGAGTTTGCCCGGAAACACCTTGGTGATGTCTCCGGCGGACGTCGTGCTCGTGTTCTCAAGCTCCATGTTGGCGATGCTGAACCCACCCACGTCGCAGCCAGCCCGGGCGAACGGCACCCACGGCGCTGGCGTGTTCGTCCCGGTGCTCGTGATCAGGTTGAACGCCGAGTCGGTCGTGCTCACCGGATCCGACCAGTAGGAGAACGCCGACGGGAACGCGTTCGACTGGCCGTCGGTGTCGTACTGAATCTGCGTGTTGGACGCGGTGATGCCGTTCCGATCGGGATACGGGCCGCTCAGCGTGCTGATGATCCCGCCGGCGGTATGCGAGATCGGGATCGTGCGATCGTTGCCCAGCAGCGTGCCGTTCGCGGTGAGGAAGTTCTTCAGGTTCGCAATCTGCTCCCGGTCGGAGGGTACATTCGGGTTGTCCCTGCGCAGGTGCGTGTTGTCGTACTCGACGAAGATGAGGTGTCGGTGGGGCCCGGCCAGGTAGCAAGTCGATTGGCCCGGCCGGCCGCGTTCGCGCTGGTAGGCACGGCGGCTGCGCCGAGTATCGAGGCGCCGAGCGCCGCCAGCACGAGTTCGCAACATCATGTCCGCAAGCGCGTCCTCGCGCGCGACCATGTCCGTCTTGACACATCCACCGTCCTTTCGTCGAAGGGACCACGCCCTCGGCGCGGCCCGACGGGCAACCTCCGCTCGCGCTGTGGGGGACTTTGTGGCGGATCCGTGAACCTGGCAAAGGATGTTGCCTGCCAGCTAGAAATCTGCCGTCCGTACAAGCTCGCCTCGTCCGGGCTCGGGCATCGTGACGCGACGGTGCTCGAGATCTGTGGCCGAGTTGTGGGTGGCCTAAAAAGACCCTAAGCCTCAGCACCGAGCGCTTACACTTCTTGAACCCATGGTGACCCCCATCACCGGCGACGGGGACGCACTGCTCGGCGAGCTCGGCGGCGCCGGCCACGCGAGCTACACGAGTACTCGGCGGGTCTTTCGGATCATCGATCGGGTAAGCACCGGAGGTGAGCGATTGACGGTCAAGGCGCTTGCCCGCGACCTCGGGATCAGCGTCTCCACCTGCTATCACCTGATAGGGATCCTCGTAGACGAGGGGTACATCGAAAAGCTCCCCCACCACGCCGGCTACCGGCTGGGCCCGACCGTAGGGGTGCTGTTCGAGCGATCTCGCCGGTCGGGAAGCACCGCGGTCGTTGAGCCGGTGCTGCACGACCTCGCACGGATCGCCGACCGCACCGCCTACTACGCCATCCTGTCGGGAAACGATGACGTCGTCGTCACCCACGTCCACTCGCCGCCGGACTCCCCACCGGTCGGCGTGCCCCAGGGGTTTACGGGCCCTTCCCACGCGCTGGCGCTCGGCAAGGTGCTGATCGCCGCCGGCGGGAGTGCGGCGATCAACCGCTACATCGAGCAGCACGAGCTGCGGGCGTTCACGCGCCGCACGATCACGGACCCTACGAAGCTGGAGGCCCACCTGAAGGAGGTGAGGACGCGCGGTTACGCCACGGACTTCGAGGAGTTCGCCAAGAACCTCTACTGCGTCGCGGTGCCGGTGTGCTACGAGAGCGGCACGGTCGCTGGCGCGGTCGGTCTCGCCACGACCGCGACCAGCGCGGCTGACGAGCTCAAGCGACTCATCCGCCTCACGCGGCGGGCGAGCGCTCAGATCTCGACGGCCCTACGCGGCGAGCATCGGGCGCCGGCGTTCGATGGTCTGTTCTGAGCGAGGTCCGACGGATCACGGGGCCGGCGAGCCCGCCGGCGACGACGGCCGCGCCAGCCCCTCGGCCAGGTCACCGAAGCCCGGCGCGATCACCGCGCCCGGCTGCGCCACCAGCTCCTCGGCGATCAGGGCCTCGGTCGTCAGCAGCAGCGCCGCGATCGAGACCGCGTTCTGAAGCGCCGAGCGCGTGACCTTGGCGGCGTCGATCACCCCGGCCGGGATCATCTCGCCGTACTCACCCGTGAGCGCGTTGAGGCCCCACCCAGGCTGGAGTGTGCGCACGCGCTCGATCACCGCCGACCCATCGTGCCCAGCGTTGTCGGCGATCCAGCGCAGCGGCTCCGAGAGCGCCGCCCGAACGATCTCGGCTCCCAGCACCTGCTCGCTCATGCTGCCGTTGGTGCCGTCGAGGACGTGTTCGGCGTTGACCAGCGCGACTCCGCCGCCCGACAGGATGCCCTCCTCGACCGCCGCGCGCGTGGCCGCGAGCGCCCCCTCGGTGCGGCGCTGCTTTTCCTTCAGCTCGACCCGGGTGGCTGCTCCGACATGAATCACGGCGACCTTCCCCGCGAGGCGAGCAAGGCGCTCCTGGAGATGCTCGCGTTCGCGCTCGTTCTCCGTGCGACCCAGCTCAGCCTGGATCTGGGCGATCCGCGCGCCCACCTCCTCCTCGCCGCCGCCTCCGAGAATCGTCGTCGCCTCCTCGGTAACGGTGACCTTGCGGGCCCGGCCCAATCGTTCCAGCGTGGTGTTCTCGAGCTTCATCCCGCTGTCCTTGGCGATCACCTCGGCGCCGGTAAGCGCGGCAATGTCCTGAAGGTTGTTGAGCCGGCGATGGCCGAACCCGGGCGCCCTCACCGCGACCGACTGAAACGTCCCGTGCCGGGCGTTGGTGACGAGCATCCCGAGCGCCGGCCCGTCGACGTTCTCGGCGACGACCACGAGCGGGCGCTGTGCGCGCATCACCTGCTCGAGGACCGGCATCAGCAGCTGGACCTGGGAGATCGGCATGTTGGTCAGGAGGATCAACGGGTCCTCGAAGGCCACTTCCATTCGCTCGGAATCGGTCACGAAGTACGGCGAGATGTAGCCGTAGTCCCACTGGAGCCCTTCGACGAACTCGAGGTCGAGCCCAAGCGTCGGCGACTCCTCGACCGTGATCACGCCGTCCTGACCAACGCGGTCCAGCGCGTCGCCGATCATCGCCCCGATCTCGGCGTCGTCGTTGGCTGCGATCGCCGCGACATGTGCAAGCTCAGCTTTGGAGCCCACCGGTCGGGCCATGCGGGCCAGCTCGTCGACGACACGGCCCGCGGCTTCCTCGATGCCGCGCCTCAGGAGCATCGGGTTTGCTCCGTCTGCGATCCGCAACATCCCCTCGCGCACCATCGCCTGGGCCAGCACCGTCGCGGTGGTAGTCCCGTCTCCCACCACGTCGCTCGTCTGACTGGCCACCTCCCGGACGAGATGCGCACCCATGTTCTCGAACGGGTCGGAGAGGTGGATCTCCTGCGCGATGCTCACACCGTCGTTGGTGATCATCGGAGCGCCCGCCATCTTCTCGAGCACCACGTTGCGCCCCTTGGGCCCGAGGGTCACCTTGACCGCGTCTGCGAGCTTGTTCACCCCGGTTTCGAGGTACCGCCGGGCGTCCTCCTGGTAAACCAGCATCTTCGCCATTTACAGATAGCCCTCCGTAATGCGGGTTGGTCGAGAAGTCGCACTCGCGGCGACTACGCGGCGTGCCGGCGCGGGGCACGGCGTGCCGGCACGGCCAGCCGGCGACACGCGCGTAGCGTATCGCCGGCCGTACGCGCGAACTGCTATGCCGACACCGGTTTCAGGTCGAAGCCCAGGTACTCGGCGGCGTCCTCGGGGTCAGCGAACAGCACCATCCTGTCGTCGAGCGCGACCATGCGGCCGTAATGGGTCGACATGATCTCCTCGAACGCGTTCTGGTCAAATTCCTCGCCAACCGCGGTGGTCAGCTCATCGAACGGGAACTCGACCCGACGATCCGCGTCCACACGGATCATCGACGGTAGGTACGTGACCGTGACGCCGGGCTTGCCCTGCATCGCGGCCGCGACGGCGTGTCCTACCTGGTTGTCCATCAGGGTCACACCACACCGGTGCGAGGACTCCCGGTGGAACTCCAAAGGGGATGTCGTCATTGATCAAGCTCCTTCGGTGTCGGGATCTCGAGTTCACCGAGGATCTCGCGCACGCGCTCTCGGGCGCGTGCCAGCGTGTCCTCGAATGTAACCGGAGAGTGTTCGGCCTCAGAGAAGATCGGCGCCAGCGAACGCGCCGCCTTGAGGCTCTCCGGAATCCACCGCGACAGCCACTCGCCGAACAGCTCGATGTTCTGCCGGCCGTGCTGCTCGTCGCGCGTCAGCCCGCCGATCAGGTCCTTTGTGTAGCCGAGGTCGCGCTCCAGGTCGCTCTCCGCGACGCCCATGATCGACGGCGTGACGAAGTCTCCGTTCGCCGCCGCCGTCGCCATGACGTAGCCGGCGCGGAACAGCTCCCCGACGAGCGGCTCGAACGCGAGGTTCGCCGCCACGACGGCCTCGCACCAATCCCGAATCCCGGTCAGCTTCTCGGCGCTCTCGCGCACCGGCTGCCAGACCGGATCACCGTTCCAGGCCTCCAGGTGAGCCTTGCCGTCGAAGTCCGAACGCGCTTCGCTCGCCTCGAGGTTGAACAGCGCCAAGTCCTGCGCGATGCGCAGCTTGTGCATCGAGTTGACCGAGATCGCGTTGTTGATCATGTTCGTCGGAGCGTCGCGCTGGGCGGGCAGGAACACGTGCATCCCGAGCCCGTGCTCGGGGTGCATCCACGCGCCCACGTGCCAGGCCACGATCCGCGTCCAGCCCGGTGACCATCGCTCGAACGCGCCTTCGTTGCGTGCATTGGCGATGTTCTGCTCGACCTGGCGCACCAGGCGGGCGTTGTTCTTGTAGATCGTCTGCTCCCACTCCTGGTTCGGATCACGGAACCAGTGCCAGTCGGAGGACTTCGCCGCCGTCCACTCGGTGGGATAACCACCCGGAGCCTTGGCGAAGCCGTACACCCAGTTTTGGGTTAAATAGCGCGCCGGATCCGGCTGGACATCGACGGTTACGTCCTCGTACATCGTCGCGCGCATCCGTTGCGGCTTGAAGTAGTTGAACGACCGGCTGTTCGAGCTTGGGAACTCCAGAGCGCCCGCCTCAGCGTCCGTGAAGACAAGCCTCGGAACGCTCCGTACTCGGCCCGTCGGTGTCTGCGTGGGCGTCTGCGCGGGACTCAAGGTGTCAGCCACGTGACGTCCTCCTTTCCTCTCATTCCGTGGCCCGGATCCGTCGCCTGGCGACGGTGCCGCGGGCCCGTGACTTTGCTTTCGTACACGTCACTCCCTCACGCTCGAGCGTGTTCCTGCTCCTCCTCGCTGGCGGTGATGGTGAACTTGTCGTAGAAGATTCGAGCCTCGGGGATGCCGTGGGCGCCCAGCATCGGGATCGATGCGTCGATCATCGGCGGCGGGCCGCACAGGTAGGCCTCGCGGCCGCTCAGATCGCCCTCGAGCCGATCGACGACCTCGGTGATCAGACCTACCTCCCCATGCCAGTCGTCGTCGGGCGCGGGCTCCGACAGTGCCGGGACGAAGCGAAAGCCGGGCAGGCGGTCCGACAGGCGTTGGAGTTGATCGACGTGGAACAGATCCTTGCGGGTACGGGCGCCGTAGTAATAGGTGACCTGTCGCTGTATTCCGCGCTCGGCCATCGAGTTGAGCAGCGACCAGATCGGCGCCATCCCGGCGCCGCCGCCGATGAAGATCAGGTCGGCGTCGGAGTGCTCGCGCAGGATGAACACACCATACGGCCCCTTCACCTGGAGCTCGTGACCGGGCGCCAGCTCGTCCTTGAGCAAGGCCGAGAACCGGCCCCCGGGGTAGATCTTGATCATGAACTCGAGCCGATCGGCAACCGATGGTGTGTTCGACATCGAGAACGAGCGGGTGCTTTCACTGGCGGGGATTCGCACGTCCACGTACTGTCCAGCATGGAACTCAAGTGGCTCCTCGCCGTCCAGCGTCAAGCACAGCTTGTAGATGTCGTGGGTCAGCGGCTCGATGCTGTCGACCTTTGTCTTCAGCGCCCGAATCGGGACGCCCGAGGTCAGCATCTCCTCGTCGTAGTGGAGCAGCTCCACTGTCAGGTCGCTGAAGGCGTGGGCGCGGCACAGCAGGGTGTATCCCTCCTCCTGCTCGTAGTCGGCCAGCGCGAACGTCGAGTAGCGCTCCAGGTCGACCTCGCCCTCGATCAGGAAGGACTTGCACGCGGAGCACTGCCCCTCCTTGCACCCATGCGCCAGCATGATCCCTTGGCGAAACGCGCCCTCTAGGACGGTCTCATCCTCGGAGACCTCGATCTCGATGTCAACCGGCTCGAAGGTGACAGTGTGCCGCTGGCCCATGCGCCTCCTTAGGCCGGTAGCCGGCGGGCGAAGTGACCGCCGCGGCCGCGGCGGTCACTTGTCTGCATTGCTCGGGCTCCCGTCTCGCCTGCGGGCTACGGACGCCCTGCGAAGCGGCCGCCTGGCCCGCCCGCCTTGTATTGGGTGGCGAACTCCTCCCGCTCCTGGTCTGTCATCTCGTTGAGCGTGACGTTGGGGCTCGGGAACGGATATCCCTTGCAGTCGTCGAGCGTCCACAGCTTCTTGGGATCGTCCAGATCCATGTGCGGCTGCGGGATCAACGTCTTGCCGTCATCACGCACGTAACCGAGATCCTTCTGGATGTCGGCGAGATCCCAGTTGTGGTAGAGGGTCTCCCACTCGCGCTTGCCGGTGAGGCGTCCCATCGACGGCGTGTCACGGCCCTTGAATTCGGGCCGGAACGCCACCTTGTCCGTCCACCGGCAGGTCTCCGAGCAGTAGGTCCGCCACTGACCGTCGACCTTGTCGACCACCAGGTCCTCGCGGATCAGACACGGAACCATGCAGGTCCAGCAACGGTGCGGGTATTGGTAGTTGACGTCCTCGAACGCGATCGGGCCGTGCCCGTTCGGGTAACGCAGCCGACTGTAGTTCTCCCACCACTTGCCGTACTTGTCATACCAGCCCGGGTACTTGTGTTCGAACCACTCGAAGTCCTCGTCGGTCATGGGGTCGATCCGCCAGTAGTTGACCGGCCAGCCGGTGGCGAAGAACTGCGCGACCTCGTGGATGTAGCCCTTGTTCCAGATCCGGTTCCAGGCCTCCTCGACCAAGTCGTGCGGCACCTCGAGCCCGTACTTCTCGAGCGGCATCAGGTAGCTGCGGTAGTAGTCGTCGTAGATCCAGCGGCGCCAGGCCTCCGCGTAGCTCTCTCGGTCCTTGCGCCGGTCCTTGGTGCCGTACTCGATGAACGTCCCGATCGCCGCATCCACGACCGCGTGGTTGTTCCACCACGCGTAGCGGAGGTCGCGCGCCAGGAGCTCGCGGTTCCGCTCGTCAGCCAGCGCCATCAGGATGATCGAGTAGCCGTTTGAGATGTGGCGCGACTCGTCGGACTGAACCGAATGGAAGACGGTCGGCAGCAGGTAGTCGCCGTTGGCCGCCGCCTCCGAGGGCATCGCCACGAAAAGCGTATTCGTGAACGCGGTCTCCGCGACGATCGTCAGGTAGATGTCGGCGGCCGTGATCGCGTCACCGGTAATGAATCCCTCTCCGAATTGACGGCCGATCGTCCCGGCGTAGCAGTTCGAAAACGCCTTCTCGGTGATGTCGAACCCGGCCGGGTCGATGTAGTGGTTCATGTACAGCCGCTTGAGGTTCATCTGGATCGTCGAGTGACGTACCTCGTCGATCATTTGAACCGCCAGCCCGTTGTGGACCTCGGGGTTCGGCACCGCGTTGATCGCGAGCGGCATGGCGCGCGCGGCCGAGATCTCCGGGAACGGGATGATGCTCAAGAACAACTTCTGCCACTCCATCCAGCGCTGCTGGACGTGGCGGAACATGTTCCCGCGGACAGCGCCGTCCATCGCCCCGAACACGCGCTGGTCCTTCTCCTCCTCCATCGGGAAGTAGGAGCGCAGGACCTGCTTCATCGGGTCCTTCTTCGGCGCCTTCTCGAATGTGTAGTCGGTCGGGTACTTGTCGACAGGGGTCGCAAACGTCGGATTCCACGACAACTCCTGGATCTTGTCGTGGATCTTCGTGCGGCTCTGTCGTCTTGCCGTGGCTGCTGGCATATGTGCTCCCTCCTGGGGACGCCGCCGTCTTCGCGTTAGGCCGTTACGACGAGCTCAACGCAACACTCCCGAATACTCCCGATCCGCAGCACAGAACGCGATGGCCTGGACCTCCAGACCGGTAGAGCGTTTTTATCACCGGACACGTGCACGGAGAGGAGGCGTTACAGCATGTCGGCAAATGCGCCGAGATTCCGACGATGTGCGAAAAGTAGGCTCTCGTCAGGCGACCCCTCGAAGCGAGGCTGCACAATCGGAGAGTGGCCAGGAGCGCGCCCCGCAGTCAGCGCCTCGAGGTCGGCCCCGATGTCGCTGCCGTGCTGCGACCCGAGGAGGCGGCGCGCCTTCACCTTTTCTGTGACCTCGACCCGGTGAGCTGCTCGATATGCGGGGAGTGGATCGAGCCAGACTCGACCGTTCCGACGAGCGTCAGCATCTCGCTCAACGGCGATCACGTGACGGCCGAGTTCGCGCACGCACGCTGCTCGCCCTCGCGCGGCGATCTCGCCGCTCTGGCGGTGCTCGCCCAGTCCGAGCCGCTCGGGATCGCCTATGTCCAGGCACTGCATCCCGAAGTCGGCGCCGTGCTCCTGTGGGAGCGAAAGCTCGACGTGCGCGTCCGCGGCCTCGACGGGAACGAACAGTCCCTATACCTCGACGCCGACTGGTGGGAGGGGTTCCACGGTGCGTTGGCCGACGAGCCGGTGCGCCTGCTGGTGGGATGGCTGCTCGCCCGCGACGGCCAGGATCTCGTGCTCCAGCGTGACGGGGAGGAGGTCGAGCGATTCCACGGCGCGATCCAGCAATCGACACCGGAGTGGCTGGAATCCCTGGAGGAGTCTGGGTTCTGCCTGGCGATCGTCGGCGCTGGCGTCGGTCTGGAACGCCCCACGACAGCTGCGATCCAGTCTGCGATCCGTGAGCGTCGGGCGCTGATGGGACTCGCCGAGTTCGACGTATGAACGGTCGCCGGCGCTGGGCGGTAGGCTCGGCATATGCGTTTCGTTCACACCTGCGTCCGCGTCCGCGACCCCGAGCAGTCGCTGCGGTTCTATCGCAATCTCGGCTTCGAGCGCCGGGGCCGGTTGAACTTCGAGACCGCGTACAACGTCTATATGGGCCTCCCCGGCGACGGCGACACCCTCGAGCTGACCGTCAACCGTGATCGCGACGAGCCGTATGAACTCGGCAACGGCTACAACCACATGGCGGTGGCGGTCGAGGATCTCGACGCCACGCTGGCCGCCCTCGCACGCGAGGGGATCGAGCCTGAGAAGCCACCGTATTCGCCCGGAGGAAGGGACGATGTCGGCAGGATCTGCTTCGTCCGCGACCCGGACGGCTACCGGATCGAGCTCATCGATGGCGGTGACTTCGCCACGCCGCGGGATCCCGACGGCTGAGCCGCGCGCGCCGCCGGTGCGCGCGGCAGATCATCTTCGATCTGCATTACCGCGGTTTACGCGCGCTCTGCGCGCGGAGTACATTGATGGGCATGTTGCGGGCCGTCGAGTGAGGGAGCTCTAAATGTATGAACGGAACGGCGAGAAGTACTTCGTAGTCGATGGTCACATCCACTTCTGGGACGCGAGCCCCACGAACTGGGTAAGAGGCCAAGAGCAGTACGCCGAAGGCTGGATCAATTGCTTTCACGCGTACATGGGCCTCGCGCCTGCGGAGACGCACTGGCCGATAGAGAAGTTCCAGAAGTACTCCGAGGACAATTTCGTCAAGGACGTGTTCGAGGATGGCGGCGCCGACGTCGGCATCTTCCAATCCACGTACCTCAAGTCGTGGTACACAAATGGCTTCAACACGGCTGAGGAGAACGCAAAGATCGCCGAGAAGTATCCCGGCAAGCTGATCGTCAACGGCCGGTGGGACCCACGTGAGGGCAAAGCCGGGCTCAAGCAGCTCGAGGAGGACGCCAAGCGCTACAACCTCCAGGGCGTCAAGCTCTACACGGCGGAGTGGTACAACGGCTCGCGCGGGTGGAGGCTCGACGATGAGCAGGCCAAGCCCTTCCTAGAGAAGTGCAAGGAGCTCGGGATCAAGAACCTCCACGTCCACAAGGGTCCGACGATCTGGCCGCTGGACAAGGACGCGTTTGATCCCAAGGACATCGACGTCGCCGCCACGGACAATCCTGAGCTCAACTTCATCATCGAGCACGTGGGGCTGCCGCGGATCGAGGACTTCTGCTTCATGGCGGTGCAGGAGCCCAACGTCTACGCCGGTCTGGCGGTCGTGATCGGCGGCCTCATGCACGCCCGCCCGCGGTTCTTCGCCAAGGTGATGGGCGAGCTCCTGTTCTGGCTCGGCGAGGAGAAGCTGCTGTACGGCTCGGACTACGCCATCTGGGAGCCCAAGTGGCAGATCGAGGGGTTCCTCGACTGGAATTACCCGGACGATCCCGAGTTCTCGGACTACCCGCCGGTGACCGATACCACGAAGCGCAAGATCCTCGGGCTCAACGCGGCGAAGCTGTACGGCATCGACGTGCCCAAAGAGCTCCAGGTGCCAGAGGAGGCGGGGACTCCCGCCTCGAAGGAGGCTGCGGTAGGCGTCGAGTCGTCATGACGATCGAGGAGCGCGTCCTCGAGGCGCTCGACGGGGTGATCGATCCCGAGCTCGACGAGTCGATCACCACGCTTCGGTTCGTGAGCTCCACCGAGATCGATTCAAACGGCGATGTCGAGGTCGTGATCCGGCTGCCGACGCCGCAGTGTGCTCCCAATTTCGCGTTCCTGATGGCAGCCGACGCGCGCGAGGCCGTGCGCCGGCTGCCAGGAGTGCGGCGGGTGAGCATCAAGCTCGAGGACCACTTCACCGGGGAGGAGATCAGCGGTGCGCTGGAACGCGGTGAGGGCTTCACCGGTGCATTTCCCGGCGAGACCGCCGACGATGACCTCGCCGCGCTGCGGGAGCTGTTTCGGCGCAAGGCGCTGACCGCCCGGCAGTCGAGGTTGTGCGAGGCGATGCTGGCCGGTGGTGCCACCCCGGAGGAGATAACCGCCTGTCGGGTGGCAGATCTTCCCGACCGGCCCGACGCCCGCCGCTGCCTCGAGCTGCGCGCGGAGTTGGGAATCTCGCGCGAGAAGGATTCGCCGGCTTTTGTCCTCCCGAACGGCGAGCCGGTGCCTGCCCACGACCTGCGGCGGTGGCTCCGCACGGCACGGCTGGTGCGGATGAGTCTCGAGGTCAACGGCGGCATCTGCCGTTCCCTTCTGCAATTCCGCTACGGGCTGCCGATCGAGGATCCGGAGGAGGAGGTTTTGAAATGAAGGCCGCAAGGCTCCATGCCTACCACGAGGCGTTGAAGCTCGACGAGATCGGCGAGCCGAAGGTCACGGGACCGCTGGACGTGGTGGTGCGAATCGGCGCTGCCGGTCTGTGCCGAACCGACCTGCACATTCAGGAGGGCCAGTGGGCGGAGAAGTCGGGCGTCAAGCTGCCGTACACGCCCGGGCACGAGAACGCAGGCTGGGTCCACGAGGTTGGCTCGGCGGTGTCCAACGTGGCCGTCGGAGACACCGTGATCGTGCACCCCTTCATCTCCTGCGGGCTGTGCGGGCCATGCCGGCGCGGCGACGACATGCACTGCCTCAATGGCTCCTTCCCGGGGATCGATCGCGACGGCGGGTTCGCCGACCTCCTCCAGACCTCGGCGCGATCCGTCGTCAAGCTCGCCCAGGGGCTCGACCCCAAGGACATCGCGGCCCTCGCCGATGCGGGACTGACCGCGATCCACGCGGTCAAGAAGGCCATCCCAGTTCTCGGCCCAGGTACCCACGCGGTCGTGATCGGCGCGGGCGGTCTCGGCCACATCGGGGTGCAGTGCCTGAAGGCGATGACGCCCGCTGAGATCATCGTGATCGACCCGTCAGAGCCGGCGTTGGCGCTGGCGCGCGAGTTGGGAGCGCATCACACCGTCAAGGTCGACGGCACCCAAGTGGACACCGTCAAGGAGCTGACAGATGGGTTCGGCGCGGAGGCACTCATCGACTTCGTCGGTGAGAAGGGAGCGATCGAGGACGGGATCGCGATGGTCCGCGACGGCGGCTTCTACTACGTGATCGGCTACGGCGAGAACATCAACATCCCCACGATCGACGTGATCTCCCGCGAGATCTCGTTCATCGGCAACCTCGTGGGCACCTACACCGACCTTCAGGAGCTGATGACGCTCACGGCCCAGGGTCAGGTGAGCCTTCACACGACCACGTATCCGCTCGACGCGATCAACGACGCGATGGCCGACCTCGACGGGGGGCGGCTCCAGGGGCGGGGTATCCTGGTCCCCGCCGGCGCGGCGTAGCGCCGGCAGCCTGGCCCTTCACGGCTCGACGAGCCCGCGACGGATCGCGTAGCGCGTCAGCTCTACCCGGTCGTGCATCCCGAGCTTCTCCAGGACATTGGCGCGGTGCCGCTCAACGGTCTTCTCGCTGATCACGAGCGCCTCCGCGAGCTCCTTGCTGTTGTAGCCCTCGGCGATCAGCTTGACGACCTCCTGCTCGCGAGCCGTGAGCGGCTCCTCGCGCAACGGCATGTCGGTCTGAGCACGGTGCAGGTAATCCCGAATCAGCGGCGTCATCGCTCCCGGATACAGGAACGGCTCACCCCGCATCGCAGCCCGGCACGCCTCGACGAGATCGCGGTCCGCAACCGTCTTGAGCACGTAGCCGGAGACCCCCGCCGTGAGCGCCTCGTACAGGTACTGCTCGTTCTGGTGCATCGAGAGGATCAGGATCCGCAGCTCGGGCCGGCGACGGTGGAGCTCGCGCACGGCTTGAAGTCCAGTCATCCGCGGCATCGAGATATCGGTGATCAGGAGATCGATGTCATCGCCGAGCGCTCGCGCGAGCGCTTCGGCTCCATCGCCCGCCTCCGCGGTCACCTCCATGTCAGGTTCGGCTTCGAGCACCAGGCGCAGACCCGCCGCACGACCGCGTGGTCCTCGGCCAGAAGGATGCGGGTCTTCAGCGGCACCGGCGTCATCGTGCGTTCTCGAGCGGGATGTCCAGACGGACGGTGCAGCCGCTTCGCGGCGGGTTGTTCTTGACCTCGAGCGTTGCGCCGATCAACGTCGCCCGCTCGCGCATCCCGCGCACGCCGGTGCCTTGGACACCGCCGGCGGGCAGCCCACGCCCCTCGTCACGAACCACCAGAGCCAGATGGCCGTCCCCGGTCTTGAGGCTGAGCTCGGCGTGGTCGCTTCCGGCGTGACGTGCGACATTCGTAAGAGCCTCCTGTGCGATCCGGTACACAACGAGCTCGACCTCGGGCGTGAGTCGAGGCAGGTCTGGTGAGATGCTCACCGCGACCTGGAGCTCAGAGCGCTCGGCGAAACGCTGACCGAGCACCGCGAGCGCGCTCACCAGACCGAGATCATCGAGCGCCTCGGGTCGAAGCTCGATCGCGATCCGCCGGACGTCCTCGAGGCTTGAGCGCACTTCGTCCTGTATCTCGGCCACGTCCTCTCGCAGGTCCGCCGGGACGCGAGCGTGCAGCCGTGAAAGAACGAGCAGCACCGCCGTCAGCTCCTGGCCGACCTGGTCGTGCAGCTCTTGGGCGATCCGCAGTCGCTCGCCTTCCTGGCCGGCGAGCACCTTCCCCGTAGCCTCCCGACGCTCGGTCTCGAGCCGATCGAGCATCTCGTTGAACGTCAGCGCGAGTTCGCCCGCCTCCGAGGTTGGCTGCGCGCCCGGCATTCGCTGGCCGGGGTTCGCGAGATCAACGCGACGGGCCAGGATCGTGAGCGCCTGAAGCGGACCCACAACCCGCCGCAGCAGGTAGAGGTTGACCAGCGCGACGAGCGCCAGCGCCGCGATCAGCACGACCACCTCCTCGTTGACCGCAAACGAGGAGATCCGCCGGGAGCGAGGATCACGATCGTCACTCCCACCGCCGCGACAAGCAGCAATGCGTTCATACCCGCTACGCGCTGGAGCAGCGACAGGTAACGGCGCGGCCGGGTAGGTACGGGCCTCGACGCGCCCGACGTCATGAAAGGCCACACAGCAATTGCGGCAGCCAACGAATCACCGGACCTCAAGGATCGCAGCTCACCCTCACTCCTAGACGAACGCCGGGGTGGCGCGCCGGGGCTGGGGATCGTGATTCAGATCCTCGAGTTTGCGCAGCATCTTCCATAGGCGCGACTCCAGCTCGGCCCAGGACAGCCCCAACGTCTCGGCAATGTCAACCGGCGCGATTCGCGCCGACAACATGCCGAACATCGCCAGCTCGGACTCGTCCATCCGCCGGCGCAGCATCGCGGCCAACTGCCATGGGACTACCGGCAACAGAGAGTGGCCACGAGCGACCTCGCGAATGGCGTCGCACAAGTCGGACCCCAGCCCACCCTTGCTCACGAGCCCATCGGCCTCGGCGACCACGGCGGCGGCCGCGAGGAGGCCATCAGAGTAGGCCGAGTAGATCAGCACCCGCGGGGCATGGGCCAGACGCTTGAGCTTCCGGCTCACCCACAGACCGGTGCGACGATCCAACTGGTAGTCGACCACCGCGACATCGACCTGCCGATCCCCGGCGGCGGCAAGGGCCTCCGCCGCGGTGCTGACGACGTCGATCATGCGGAAATCCGGTTGATCTTCCAGCAGTTCCCGCACACCCGCGCGGACGGCGGGATGATCGTCGACCACGAGCACGCGTATCGGCCCCACCGTCGCGATGGCGGCGCCCTCCGCAGGTCCGTGCTCGGCTTGCTCCAAAGCGGTAATCATCGAAATCCTCCGAGGTAGCCATGTGCGGCCAAGGTTGGCGGCCTAGAGGGCTCGACGGAATGGGTACTGCCCCCCCATCTTTCTCGGGGGCGGGACCCCGTCGGCTCACGGTGGCTACCCCTCGACTGCTCGGCCGCGGCGACAAAACCGAGCATCCTCCGGTTCTCGGACCATTGTTTGGCGCCCCGGGCTCGTGGGCATATCGCGCAGGCGATAAAGCAGTGGGACCGGAAGACGGCCTCCACGCGACCAACCGCCGGCGAGCGCCATCAGCGCCGCGGCGCCATTCAGGTGAGGGTTCCGATCGGCTCGGGCCGGCTGACAATCGAGTTGGTGCCCGAGACCTGCTGGGTCTCGGACATTCGGGAGGTGATTCCACCATCGGCGTGGGAGCGGCTTCGGCGCAGAGTCGAGGCGGACGCCCGGCACCGTTGTGAAGTCTGCGGTCGGCGCGGAGGCGAGCACGAAACCGAATGCCACGAGGTCTGGGAATACGATGAGACCCAGCACACCCAGCGCCTCAGGCGCATGGTCGCGTTGTGCCATCGCTGCCATCAGGTCATGCACATCGATCGTGCCGGTAAAGCGGGCGCGGCGCACGCAGCCCTCGAGCATTTCGCGGCCGTGAACGGGTGCGGCGTAGACGATGCGCAGCGCCACCGAGCGTCAGCCTTCCGGCGATGGCGCGAGCGGTCCCGCCACGGTTGGTCGCTAGATCTGCAGGCGCTCAGGAGTTACGGGTTGGATCCCGACCTCCTGGTGCACTCCCGCTGAACGACGGTCATCACGCCACCTGAGCGACGCTTTGGTGCAGGCGCGACGACAGCAGCCGTCTGAACCCTCTCTGGCTCGGAACGGGTCAAAGGGGGTAGCAGTCGGAAATCACACCTATCGAGGGCTCTCATGACCAACGTAATCACTGTGACCCAAGACAACTTCGAAGAACAGGTGCTCGCGTCGGACCTACCCGTGATCGTCGATTACTTCGCCGACTGGTGCGGACCCTGCCGACGCCTCGGACCCGTGATCGAGGAGATCGCGGCGGAGCGCGCCGGGAGCGTTAAGGTCGCCAAGGTCAACGTCGACGAGCAGCCCGGGCTCGCCGCTCAGGCCGGCGTGCAGAGCATCCCGTTCGTGGTTCTCTACCGCGACGGTACGCCGGCCGCGCGCTCACTCGGCGCGCTGCCGAAGCGCGAGCTCGAGCAGGCGCTGGAACTCGATGCGCCGATGGCTGAGCCGATGGCTGAGACCGTCCCCGCCCACTAAGGGCCCCGCCCGCCACGCAACCCTAACCATGCTCGCCCTCCTCGAGCCCCAGGTACGGCTCGAGGAGGGCTCGTAGTCGCATCCGCCCCCGGTGAAGGCGGCTCTTGAATGCGGCCTCGCGGACGCCAACGACCGTCGCGGCCACCTCGGTCGACAAACCTTCGATGTCCCGCAGGACGACGGCGGCCCGCCACTCCGGGGGGAGCTGCGCGAGTGCGCGCTCCACGACACGCTCGAACTCGCGATCGAGCGCGAGAGCCTCAGGACCAAACCGCGGCGCCTCCGGCAAAGCCGCGACCGGATCCTCGGCATCAGAACTGGACTCGACCACCGTCGGGGGCCGGCGCGACAACCGCCGCTGCGCTTCGTTGAACGCGATCCGGTACAGCCAGGTCGACAGCCGCGCCCGCTCCTGGAACCGAGGCAAGCCGCGCCAAGCGCGCAGGAACACCTCCTGCGCCACCTCGTCCACCTCGCTCGGATCGAGCCCGAAGCGGCGCAATGCGCCATAAACGCGCTCGGCGTGGGCCGCGACGAGCTGCCCGAACGCCTCCTGGTCGCCCGCCTGTGCGCGCCGGATCAACTCACCTTCGGGGGTGCCGGCGCCGGTCACCTCAGAGCCGAGGACGCTCTCCCAGCCGTGACCGCACCGCGATAACCAGGTCGCGTGGATCGCCCTGGCCCCGAGGCGCCGGCATCCGCCGCAGGACCGCGACCGTGCGTCCCAGGCTTTCGAGCACCCACCGGCACTGCGGGCACTCAGAGGAGTGCCGCTCGATCCGCGCGCGGCTCGGCTCCGACAGCTCTCCGTCGAGGTATGCCGACATGTGGCCCGGCGCCCAGCGGTGGTCCCGCCTGAACCGCAGGCGATACAGAACCGCGCTCATACAAGGTGTGACCCGGTCACGGGCGGGATAGGTTCTCACAGCCCGCCCAGATCGGCCTGATCGATCCCGGCGAACTGCCGGTGACCGGGCCGAGCCGGCCGAGCGGTTGCTCGAGCTAGCGGGCTTCGCCGGCGGGAGCTGAGGCCGACACGGGAAACCTATGCGCCCGAAGAGGCGGGTTGGGCGTCGATCATCACCGTGCCGCGACCCGCGACATCGATCTCGGTCCCCGGGACGCACAGGGCGATCTCTTGCGCTTCTTGGCGCAGTGTCCGGCGTAACTGCAGGAACGCCACCGTACCCAGCGAAGCAGGCACCCAGAGGGCGATCGCGCGGTAGGCGAGCACCGCGGCGGTGCCCGCGGCGACGGGGACACCGTAGAGCACGAGCGTGCCGATGGTCCCGATGTCGATGCCCCCGATTCCGCCCGGCAGCGGGAGCAGGCCGCCGGGCGCGCCGATCAGGTACGCGATCCAGATGATCGCCATCGGCGGCGCCGGGCCGAACGCGCGGAAAGGCCCGAGCGTCAACGCCAGGCTGGCGTGCCCGGGAAACAGCCCCGCCGCCAGCCCCAGACCCACGACCAAACACCGCGCTGAAGTTGGCCAGGCTGGTGAGCAGGAAGAACGCCACCGTCCGCCTGGCGATCTGGGCGCCCGGCATGCCGCCGCGCCGCAGCGCCCAAGCTCCGAGCGCCAGGCCGCCCGCCCACCCGCCGGCAACAGCGCGGTGGCCGCGAGCTCGGATATCCCGATCTGGTAGCTCAGCCGGAGGGTCATGCGACGGCAGAACACCGATCGGAACACCGCCACGTAGGAGAGGCTCGAGAGCACCTCGAAGCCGCCCGCAAGAACGAGCCACGGCGCACTGGCGTGCGCGAAGCGTGTTCGCAGGCTGGCCAAGCCCGGCAGCACGGTCACCGCAACGATCACGCCCACGATGACGCCGCCGAGGATCAGTAGAGAGCGGACGGGAGGCCGCCGATGCAGCTCCTCGGGAAGATCCAGATCGGTCTTGGTGACCCGAGGGATCCCGGCTGGCGGCTCGCGTGGAGACAACGGTGAGCGGTCCACATGCATATCGTGACCGAGGTTCCGTCGAGGTTCCTTCAGAATCTGCCGCACATGACCGGGATCGCGTCGACCCGCCAGCCCGAGGGGCTCCGCACCGATCCCGCCGGCCTGGGCGTGATCGAGGCGGCGGCGCTGCTGCGCGACCGGCAAGTCTCTGCGGTCGAGCTGGCGAGCGCATGCCTGCGCCGCATCGAGGAGCGCAACGGCGGAGAGCCGACGTACGGCGGATCGCCGGGGGCCATCAACGCTTGGGCGCGTATCTACCCGGAGTTGGCGCTTGCCCAGGCGCGGGCGGCGGACGAGCGACGCGCCCGCGAGCGCGATGGCGACCGCGTGCCCTTGCTCACGGGGATCCCGTTGGCCCTCAAGGACCTCTACGAGGTCGCGGGGTTGCCGCTCACGGCCTCGAGCCGGGTGCTGGACGGCAACATCCCAACCCGCGATGCGACCGTCTGGGGCCGACTGCGCGGCCAGGGCATGGTGCTGCTCGGCCACACGCACACGCACGAGTTCGCCGCCGGGGGAACGACCGACCAGGTCGGTAACCCGTGGGCCCGCGATCGAGTCGTGGGTGGCTCGAGCGGCGGCAGCGCCGCGGCGCTCGCGGCGGGCATGACTCCTGCCGCCTTGGGCACGGACACCTGCGGCTCACTGCGGATCCCGTCGGCTTGCTGCGGAACGAGCGCCATCAAGCCCACCCATGGCCGGATACCGATGGACGGCATCATCCCGCTGGCGCCGTCGCTCGATCACGCAGGTCCGATGGCACGATCGATCGCCGACTGCGCGGCGCTGCTCGTGGGGATGGCCGCGGGCGGGCCGGACGTCACGCCGCTGATGCCACCGCCGGCGGACCTCGACGAGCTGCCGCTGACCCCCCGCCCGGGCCCCCGGCCGCTGGCGGGAGTGACGGTCGCGCTGACCGATCGCACCAGCGCCGTCGCGATCGATGAGCCGGTGGCGGCCGCGTTCGACGCTGCCCGGCGCGCGTGCGAGCGTCTCGGCGCGCGCTTCACGACGCTGTCGGCGCCGTGGGCCCTGCACTGGAATGACCTGAACACGATCCTGCTGACCGAAGTGTGGTCCTATCACTCGAGGTTCATCGAGGCCCGCGAGAGGTATCGGCCGGCGATCGCCGAGTTCGTCGAGGCCGCGGCCGGCTTTTCCGACGCTCAGGCCTACCTCGCCGCTCAGCGGAGCAGAGCAGGCGGGACGGCGGCCTGGGAGGCGTGGTTTGCAGCCAACGGGATCGACCTGGTGCTCGAGCCGACGCTGCCGATCGTGCCCTACCGCCGTGGTCCGGGGTACGAGCGTGGGCACGCCGGCGGCCCGGGGGACCCGATGATCGCGCTCACGGCGCTATGGGACATGACCGGAATGCCAGTCGCCTCCCTTCCGGTCAACCCACACGTGGGTGTATCGCTGATCGCGCCGCGCGGCGCCGAGGCGCCACTGGTACAGGGCGCGATCGATCTGCAGGCCAATGAGCTCGCGGTGCCCATTTGGGTGCCGTGACCGCAGATCTAGCCGGCGATGTCCACGTGTAGCCGAACGGTCGTGCCGCTCGCGCTCGGCCGCAGCTCGACCAGATCGCAGACCTGATTGACCAGCCACAGGCCGCGTCCCGAAGCCCAGTCGGGGCCGGGGCGCCGCCGCCCGACGAGGGGGTCCTCGAGGCGGCCGTCACCGCTGATCTCGCACACCACCTGATCCCCCTCGATCCACATGCGAAGCTCGCCGGGAGTGTCGCTGTAGCGCAGCGCATTGGTGGCCACCTCGTTGACGGCGAGGACGAGGTCGCTGGACCGTGGCAGACCGAGCCCCACCATACGCGAGTAGCTCGCGACGACCCGCCGCAACGCGGCCAGATCTTCACCCACCGAGATCTTCGCGACGGTGGCGTGCGGCTCGGGGAGCGGCCACTCGGTCGAGTACCAGATGTTCAGCGGATCGGTGTAGCCGCCGCTGGCGGCGCGGTCGCCACAACGGACCAGCTCCGGATGGGTCCGTTCGGCGTCCGCGATCACCCGCGGGTCCAGTCCATCCGTGTCATAGGGGCAGAGGATGCTAATCGGGGACTCACCGAAGGCAAAGTTCAGCAGCGCCTCGTGGCGGGTCGCCTCGACCGTCTCCGAGCGGCTGCGTCCCGGCCAGATCGGCTCGCCTATGAACCGGCAGCGCCGGCGTCCCTGGCCCTCCGACCAGGCCCGAACGGCCGGGATGATCCTGCTCGGGTTGCGGCCCAGCTCACTCATGTCGATGAATTCGACGCGTCGCGCCTGACCGTTCAGGGCGGTCCGTAGCGCGCGGTGCTTAGGCCGCGGGACGGCAATCAGAACCGGCTCGTTCCGATCGAGGCCGGCCTCGATGAACTCCCTGCACCCAGCGATGTACTCCTCCTCGCTGCCGTAGAGCAGCGCCTGATGCACTAGGCCGTGGGTACGTGAATGCGACATGCCAGCACTCTTCGTCTTCCCGGATCGAGGTGCACCAACACGGTCCGCAGTAGGGAAACTTTACCCAGCGGGATGCCACGTCCGGATGTTGTGGGGCGTGCCGGCGGCGCGCTACCACGGGCGAAATTGGTCAACCGGAGCACGCGGCAGCACCCCCTGACCGGAGTATCGCCACCGCGGCCGACGGACTAGAGCGAAAATCTCCTGGTGGCCCGCCTGACGTTCCGTCCAAAGCTCGCCGTTCTGGTCATCGCTCTGACCCTCGTTGCCTGCGGTGGCGCCGCGCACAGCGCCGGTCCCGCCCAGAGCCGGCCCTCCCCAGCGATCCACCTGCCATCGGGCGCCCCGGCGCACATCGCGGTGATCCTGATGGAGAACGAGGAGTACGGCGACATCATCGGCTCGCGGTCCACGCCGTACATAAACGGCCTCGCGGCCCGGTACGCGCTGGCCCGCCAGATGTATGCGATCAGCCATCCCTCCCTGCCGAACTACCTCGCGCTGACCGGCGGATCGACGTTCGGAATCTCCAGCGACTGCACGGGTTGCAGCGTTCATGCGACCAGCGTCGTCGACCAACTCGAGCGCTCGCACATCTCCTGGAAGGCCTATATGGAAGACCTTCCACATCCGTGCTTCACGGGCGCCGGCGCCGGGGACTACGCGAAGAGGCACAATCCATTCATCTACTACACCCCAGTGGCGAACGATCCCGCCCGATGCGCTCGGATCGTGCCGCTGGCACAGCTCGCCTCCGACGAGCGGGCAAAAGCCGTACCGAGGTTCATCTGGATCACCCCGAATCTGTGCCATGACATGCACGATTGCGATCCCAGCACCGGCGATCGGTTCCTCTCGGGACTCGTCCCTCCACTGCTCCGCGCACTCGGTCCCCGCGGGCTGTTGATCCTCACCTGGGACGAGGGCTCGAGCGACAACGGCTGTTGCCGTCTGGCCTCAGGCGGGCACATCGCGACGATCATCGCCGGCGGAGCCGCGCGCCCCGGAGGTCGTATGAGCACTCCTGTCGATCACTACTCCGTGCTTCAGACGATCGAAGATCTGTTCGGCCTGCCGCGGCTGCGGGGCGCCGCCTGCGCGTGCACTCCATCCCTAGAGCCTCTGCTGGCTCGGCGCTAGCGCCCGGCGGCTGCAGCGGGGCTCGCTGTTGGCTAGCGACCCGAGCCCACGGTCTGACGGTCGCCGGGCTCCTCGTCGGGGGCCCCGGCCGGCCCGAACCCGATCCGCACGATCGCCCCGCCGTCGGTCGCGTTGGCGGCTTCGACGAACCCGCCGTGCGCCTGCGCCGTCTGGCGGACGATCGCCAGTCCGAGCCCGGAGCCGGGCTTCGAACGCGCGTCCCGGGCGCGGTGGAAGCGATCGAATACGAACGGCAGGTCCTCATCGCGAAAGCCTGGGCCGTGGTCGCGAACGGTCAGCGTCGCCTCACGCAGCCCCACCTCCACCACCCCGTCCGGAGGGCTCCACTTGCGGGCGTTGTCGAGCACGTTGGTCACCGCCCTAGCGATCCGGTCCCCGTCGCCGTGCACCAGCGTCGGCTCGAGCGTCGCCTTCACGGTCAGCCCCGGAGCTCGTCGGCGCGTCCGCTCCACCACCTCGACCACGATCTGGTCCAGGCGCACCTCCTCGAGCTCGCCGCCTGGCTTGCTGCCGCGCGCCAGATCGACGATGTCGGCCACGAGCGCGGTGAGCTCGTCGAGCTCCTCGATCACGTCCGCGCGGAGCGCCTCGCGGTCCGCCTCGGACAGCCGCTCTTCGTCGCGCATCAACTGGAGGTTGGCCCTGATCGTGGCGATCGGCGTGCGAAGCTCGTGCGAGGCGTCGGCGACGAGGTTGCGCTGCGACGCCACCGATTCCTCGAGCGCATCGAGCGTGTTGTTGAACGTCCGCGCCAGACGTGCGAGCTCGTCGCGGCCGATCACCTCCAGGCGCTCCTGCTCGAGCCTCTCCGGGTTGTTCGCGATCGACTCGGTCTGCCGGGTGAAGCGCTCGATCGGCGCCAGCGCCGTGCGCGCCACGAGGAACCCGAGCACCGCCGCCAGCGCGATGCCCCCGGCCGCGATCAGCACCACCAGCAGTAGCTCGTTGCTGAGCGTGTGGTCGACGTCGGTCAACGGGAGGGCGACCGCGAGCGCGCCGCGCGGTCCGATCCCGGTCGCCATCACGCGGATGTGCGTGCCGCCTACCGTCATGCTCGTGAAGTACTGGCCGTGGCCGCTGGCTGCGAGCGCCTTCAGGCGGGCGTCGGCGGGGATCTCATAGAGGCTCGGCGAGTACGAGCTACCGTCGGCCTTGACCAGCGTGAACGTGCCCTGGGGACCACCGAACGAGCTCGGCCCACGCCGGTCGAGCCCGAGCCCTTCGTCCTCGTCACTGGAGGATCCGCCGAAGGTGCCATTGGTGACCCCGCCGCCGCCCGGCTGGGGCCCGGGCCCGACGCCCGCATTGTGGAGCACCGGCTGGGCGAGGTTGCGAAGCGAATTGTCGGTCTGACCGAGCAGGTTCGACCTCGTCCCGGCGTACGACGACACGGCGACCGCGAGCACCGCCAGCGCCACCGCCACGCCCGCGGCCAGGCCCATCCGCGCCCGTAGACTCACTTCGCCTCCGCGGGATCCCGAAGCGAATAGCCGACCCCGCGCACCGTGTGAATGACCGAGCCGGCGCCGGCATCCTCGAGCTTGCGTCGGAGATAGCCGATGTACACGCGCAGTGCGTTCGAGCTGGCCCCGAAGTCGTATCCCCATACCCGGTCGTAGATCAGGCTGTGGGGCAGCACCCGGCGTGGGTTGAGCATCAGCACCTCGAGCAGCTGGTACTCGGTACGGGTGAGCTCGACGAGCTTCTCCCCCACCCACACGCCGTGGCGTGACGGATCGAGCCGCAGCTCGCCGAAGGACAGGCCTCCGTCGGCCTCCGCCTCTCCCCGCGAGCGGCGCAGCAGGGCCCGCAGCCGCGCCTTCAGCTCGTCGATGTCGAACGGCTTGACCAGGTAGTCGTCGGCGCCGGCGTCGAGGCCGTCAATCCGGTCCGACACGGCGTCGCGGGCCGTGAGCATGAGGACCGGAACGCGGTTGCCCTCGCGACGGAGCAGCCGGCACACCTCGAGGCCGTCGATGTCCGGCAGCCCGATATCGAGCACCACCGCGTCGGGCACGCTGCTCGTGACCTCCGCGAGCGCTCCAGCGCCGGTCTCGCTCATGCGCACCTCGTATCCCGCGAGCGTCAGCGCACGCCGCAGCACGTCCCGCAGGGCGCGATCGTCGTCGACGACGAGAAGTCTCATGCGTCCATTGTGGTGCGCCGGCGCATCGAACGCGAGTTGTTCCTACGTACGTCTTACCTCTTGCTCGCGCAAGACGGACCCGAGGATCCCGTTCACGAACGCCGGTGCTTCGGCTCCGCAAAACCGCTTGGCCGTCTCGACCGCTTCGTCGATCGCGCCCTCCGGCGGTATGGGGTTCTCCCCCGGCAGCTCCCCGCCGTACAGCATCTCGGCCATGCCGACGCGCAGGATCGATCGCTCGAGCGGCGCGATCCGCTCCAGCGACCATCCGGTGGCGTGCTCGCGGATCAGTTCGTCCAGCTCGGGCTGGCGGTCGCGGACCAGGTACGCGAGCGCACGGGTGAATTCGTGCACGTCGCGCGGGAACGTCTCCTCGAGCGGCCGGCCGAGGAGATCGCTCTGATACAGGGCCCACACGGCGGCGCGCCGCTGCTCGGTCCTAAGCACGGGAGACGTATTCGCCCGAGCGGGTATCCACCCGTACCACGTCGCCGACGTCGATGAACAGGGGAACCTGGACGCGGGCCCCGGTCTCGAGCACGGCCGGCTTGGTCCCGCCGCCCGACGCGGTGTCGCCCCGCACCCCGGGCTCGGTCTGCGTGACCGCCAGGTCGATGGCGCTCGGGAGCTGCACGTCGGCCGGCTGCTCGTCTATGTACAGCAACTCGACCTCGTCGGACTCCTTCATCCAGCGCAGGGCCGAGCCGAGCGAGCTCTCGGGAACGGTCAGCTGCTCGTAGCTCTCGGAGTCCATGAAGTGCGCGTCGGTGCCGTCGTGGTAGAGGAACTGCATGCGCCGGGTCTCTGTCCGCACCGGCCGGAACTTCTCGCCGGCCCGGAACGTCCGGTCGATCACCGCGCCGTCGCTGGCGCGGCGGAGCCTCGTTCGCACGAACGCGCCGCCCTTGCCGGGCTTGACGTGCTGAAACTCGAGGATCTTGAAGATCGTGCCGTCGACGTCGATGTGCGTGCCGTTGCGAAATTGATTGGTCGAGATCATCCGCGGGCCAGTGTAGACAGCGGCGGCATCCGCGCCGCCGGGCTCAGCTAATCCGCAATGATCAGCTCCTTTGAGGTGCGCGTGAGGATGTCGCAGCCGTCCTCGGTGACCACCACCAGGTCCTCGATCCGTACGCCGAAAGCGCCCGGCAGGTAGATGCCGGGCTCCACGGTCACCACGTTGCCGGGGCTCAGAACGTCCTCGGTGCGCTGGGAGAGGCGGGGCGCCTCGTGGACCTCGAGCCCCACGCCGTGTCCGAGCCCGTGCCCGAAGCGCTCGCCCTGGCCGCCCGCGTCGATGACCGCTCGCGCGACGCCGTCGACCTCGCGCCCATCCGCCCCGGCCCTGACCGCGGAGACCCCGGCGAGCTGGCCCTCGAGCACGAGTCGGTAGACATCGGCGACCTCCAGACCGGGTTCGCCGGCCGCCAGGGTCCGCGTGCAATCCGAGCAGTAACCGTCGAGCTCGGCCCCCCAATCGATCACCACCACCTGTCCGCGCGCGACCTCCACGTCGCGGGGAGTGGCGTGGGGCAGCGCGCCGTGCGGGCCGGTGGCGACGATCGATTCGAACGCCGGCCGCAGGGCGCCCAGCTCGCGCATCGTCTGCTCCAGCGCCATCGCCAGCCGGCGCTCGGTGTGGCCGACCAGCCCCCCGCCGATCAGCCTCTCGAACGCCGCGTCGGCCAGCTCGGTGGCCGCCCGGATCCGCTCGATCTCCCCGGGCTCCTTGACTGCCCGCAAACCTTCGACCAGGCCGTCGAGCCCGACCAGCTCGTAGCGCTCGGGGAGGAGTTCGCGCAGGCGGGCGTGCTGGCGAACGGACACGTGAGCCTCCTCGAACCCGACGCGCGCGTCGCTCTCCGCGATGATGTCCTCGACGGCTTCCAGCAAGTCGAGCGATGCTTGCCGGCGATCGAAGGCCGGATCTACCTCCTCGGCGGCCTGCTCGACGTACCGGAAGTCGGTGATGAACGTGCGCGTGTCGGGCGCGATCAGCGCAACCCCGTTGGACCCGGTGTACCCGCTGAGATAGCGGACGTTGACGAGGTTCGTGACGAGCATGACGTCGACCCCGGCATCCGGGAGCCGGGCGGCGAGACGGTCCGCGCGGGCGGCTGGGCGGCCGGCGGCGGGTGGGCGGTCGCTAGGGGTCATGTCGAGAGCTCCGTGCGCAACCGTTCCAGCGCCTCGCGATAGCCGGCGGGCCCCTTGCCGGCGACCCGCGCGATGCACAGGTCCCTGATCACGGACCGGCGCCGCCACACCTCCCGCGAGTCGACATCCGAGAGATGGATTTCCACCGCGGGCAGCCCGGTCAGCTCGAGCGCGTCGCGGATCGCGTACGAGTAGTGGGTCCAGGCCCCCGGGTTGAGCAAGATCGCATCGGCCAGGTCCTCGAGGCGGTGCAGGTGCTCGACGAATGCTCCCTCGTGGTTGGTCTGAAAGAAGCGGGTCTTCATGCCCAGCTGGCCCGCGGTCTCGGACACCTGGCGTTCCAGCTCGGCCAAGGTCAAGGTCCCGTACTGGGAGGGATCGCGTCGCCCCAGTTGGTCGAGATTGACGCCGTGCATGACCTCGATTCGGTTGCGCGTGGCGCTCACGTCTGCGCCAACTCTCCCACGGCGGCGCTCAGCGCGCTTCTGGGGACGATGCATCCCGGGCGTGGCTGGCCGGGAGCGTCGAGCAGTACGAAGGGCACCGGTCCTTCCCCCAGGCGCTTTTTGTCCCGCGCGGTGGCGTTCACCACGGCGGCCGGGTCGACGCCGTCGAGCCTGGTCGGAAGCCCGCGGCCGGCCAGCAGCTCCGACACCTCGTCGCGGAGATCGGCCTGGTCGGAGAGGCGCAGCGCCGCGAGCAGCCCCAGCCCGACCGCTTCACCGTGGCGGTAGCGCGCATATCCGGTCGCGGTCTCGATCGCGTGCCCGACGGTGTGGCCCAGGTTCAGCGCCTGTCTGGCCCCGTCGTCGCGCTCGTCCCGAGCGACGAGCCGGAGCTTGGCGAGCGCGCACCCGGCGATGATCTCGGGACTGTCCGGCGAGGCCCCGGCGCGGATGCCCTCCCACAGATCGCCTCCGGCGATCAGCGCGGTCTTGACCGCCTCGGCGTAGCCCGCAGCCAGCTCGGCCGGGGGGAGACTTTTCAGCACGTCGGGGTCGGCGATCACCGCCATCGGCTGGTGGTAGACGCCCACGTAGTTCTTGGCCTCGGCCAGGTCGACGCCGGTCTTGCCGCCGTACGCCGAGTCGAGCTGGGCCACGAGCGTGGTCGGCACCTGGACGTAGCCGACGCCTCGCTGGTAGGTGCCCGCGCAGAACCCGGCGAGGTCACCGACGACGCCGCCTCCGAGAGCCACGACGAGATCCTGTCGAGTCATGCCGGCGCGCGCGAGTTCGGTCCACACGATCTCGGCGTGAGCCACGGTCTTGGACTGCTCGCCGGGCATGATCGCGACCCGGCCGGAGAGCGGCTCGAGGGCGTGCCCGTAGAGCCTTCCCGCGGTGCCGTCGGTCACGAGGAACCGGCGGCCCGCGAGCATCTTCGGCCAGAAGCGCTGATCGGTGAGCAGGCCCGCGCCCAGGTATGCGGGATAGTCGCCCGATGCGCTGGCCGCCCACAGCAGCTGGGCCCCGCGCGGCATTCCATCGAGCGCGGCGAGCACGGCGGCCATCTCGGGGGCGCGCTCGGTGGGTACGACCGCGTCGGAGAGCGCGGCGTACACCGGCTCGCGTTCGCGGTAGAGCCGCTCGAACTGCCCGCGGTCACGGGCGAGCGGGCGGCCTGTGCCCTGGCAGCGCGCCCAGGCCTCGGACAGCGGGACATCGATCCAGATCACCCGGTGGCGAAGCAGCGCTTCCCGTACCCGCGGATCCCCGGTCGCACCGCCGCCGAGCGAGATCACGCGCGCGCCGGGATCGTCCAGCAACTCGAGCGTGACCCGCGCCTCCGCGTCGCGAAACGCCGCTTCGCCGCCCTCGGCGAACACCCGCTCGATCGTCTTGCCGAGCCGCTGCTCGACCACGTGATCGACGTCGATCGCCGAGGCGCCGAGGACCTCCGCGGCGCTCGATGCCGCGGTCGACTTGCCGGCTCCCATGAAGCCGATGCAAACGATCGCGCTACCCGAGCGCTCGGGTACCTGACCGCCGGGCACGAGCCTCAGCGGCGCCGCCACGCGATCCGCTCCTCGTAAGCGCGCAATGCGCCCAGGACGTCGTCGATGTGATCACCGCCGAACTTGCGCCGGTATGCGTCGGCGAGCACGAACGCGACCATCGCCTCCCCCACCACGCCCGCGGCCGGAACGGTGCAGGAGTCGGTTCGCTCGCGCAGCGCCTCGGCCGGCTCATGGGTGGCGATGTCCACCGACCGAAGCGGCTTGGTCAGCGTGGGCAGCGGCTTCATCGAGGCGCGCACGATCACTGGGGCGCCCGTCGTCATCCCTCCTTCCACGCCGCCCGAGCGGTTCGTCGCGCGGTAGTAGCCGCGGGCATCGTCGTAGAAGATCTCATCGTGTGCCTGGGATCCGGGCAGGCCGGCCACCTCCAGCCCGTCTCCGATGGACACCGCCTTGATCGCCTGGATCGAGAGGATCGCCTGCCCGATCCGCCCGTCGATCCGCTGCTCCCAGGAGACGGGGGAGCCGAGCCCGGGGACCACCCCGAAAGCGCGCACTTCGAACACCCCGCCCAGCGATTCGTTCTCCTTGCGCAGGCGGTCGATCTCGGCGACCATGGCCCGGCTCGACTCGGGGTCGAGGCACCGAACCGGTGACTCATCGACGGCCGCGAAGTCCTCTGGGGTGAGATCGTCGCGGCGTGGCGCGCTCACGCCGGTGATCTGGATCACGTGCGAGAAGACCTCCACGCCCAGCACCTTCAAGAACGCCTTGGCGACCGCGCCGCCGGCCACCCTCGCTGCCGTCTCCCGTGCGCTCGCCCGCTCCAGGACGTCGCGTACGTCGGTCAACCCGAACTTCTGCGTGCCCACCAGGTCTGCGTGCCCGGGCCGCGGCAGGTGCACCTCCTGGACATCCTCCTCGACCGGCCAGGGGTTCATCCGCTCCTCCCAGTTGGCGTAGTCGCGGTTGACGACCCCCAGCGCGATCGGCCCGCCGAGCGTGCGGCCGTGGCGCACACCCCCGGTCACCTGGATCTGGTCGCGCTCGATCTTCATCCGGCCGCCCCGGCCGTGGCCCAGCTGCCTGCGAGCCAGGTCGCGGTTGATCGCCTCGCGGTCGAGCATCAGCCCGGCCGGGAGCCCCTCGATGATGCAGGTGAGGCCGGGTCCGTGCGACTCGCCGGCGGTGATCATGCTCAGGGCCATGGGCGGCTTAGGTTACGTGGGGCGCGCCGACACCGCCGACGGACGGTCGGGCTACTCGGCCGGACCGCTCGCCTGAGCATCGCGCCCAGGCACGAACGAGCCCGTGCCGCCGCACCAAGGACAGGCAACTTCGTGGGCGGCGCCACCCAACGTCGAGATGAGCTTGCCCGTGCCCCGGCACGGCGTGCACCGGCCGCGGTCCGAGGCGTCCGCGCCAGCGCCGGCGGAGCCGGCGCTCATCGCCGCACCGCCACGAGCACCCCATCGCCGACCGGAAGGACCGTCCCCTCGAACTCAGCCAGCGATAGCACGCGCTCGTTGAACGCCCGAGCGGTCGCGATCTGCTCATCGCTCCAGTCTCCGTCGCTCCGCCCCTCGGCGACGGTGCCGCGCATCAGGACGTTGTCGACCACCAGCAGCGCGCGCTCGACGAGCAGCGGCAGCAACAGATCGAGGTACTCGCGGTACTGGGTCTTGACGCCATCCACGAACGCCATGTCGAACGAACCCGGCAGCTTCTGCAGGCCGAGTCGCGCGTCCTCCAACCGAAGATCCACCCGGTCGAGCATGCCGGCGCGATCGAGGTAGGCCCGAGCCGCGGCCTGGCGCCGCTGGTCGATCTCGAACGAGACGATCGTCCCGTCGGACGGAAGCGAGCGGGCGAGGTACAGAGTGGAGACGCCGATCGCGGTGCCGATCTCCACCACCCGGCGCGCTCGCCGGGTGGTGGCGAGGAGGGCAAGCAGGTCCCCCGTCTCCGGAAGGACGATCGGGATGCCCTCGCGCGCCCCCTGGGCCTCCATCTCGGCGAGGACCGGATCAGGGTCGGAGCGCAACCCCGCGAGATAGGAAGCGACGGCCTCGGTGACGATCATGGGCCTGACGATACTGGCGACGGTCCTTGCTGGATCGCCGCGCGCATCGCATCGACGGGCGCGCGGCGGCCGGTGAACACCTCGAAGCTGAGCGCCCCCTGGCCCACGAGCAGCTCGAGCCCGTCGACCACCGGGACCGCCTGCGCCCGTGCGGCCCGGACGAGAGCCGTCTCGGTATCCGCGTAAACGAAATCGACGACGCAGGCGAAGTCCCCCAGCGCATCGGGGCCCAGCGGCAACTCACCGAACGTGGAGTCGCCGGCGTTCAGCCCAGTCGGGGTGCAGTTGACCAGCACGTCGGCCGGTTCCGCGATTTCGGAAGGGACGGCTCCGAGGCCCGCGCTCAGACGACTGGCGCGTTCCGGCGTGCGGTTCCAGACGCGGACCTCGGCGGCGCCGGCATCGAGCAGCGCCCAGACGGCGGCGCGCGCGCTTCCGCCGGCTCCGAGAACGAGCGCGGTCCGGCCGCCGATCGGGAACGGGAGCGCCTGGATCAGAGCGGGCGCATCGGTGTTGTCGGCGTGGACGCCGCCGGACCCGTCGAACGTGAGCGTGTTCGCGGCACCGATGGCCCGAGCCCGTGACGTCGCCTCGGTCGCCAGCGACAGCGCCGCCTCCTTGTGCGGAATGGTGACGTTTGCTCCCCGGAAGCCGGCGCCCGCCAGCGCCACGACCGCCTCGGCGAACAGCTCGGGCGGCACCGGAAGCAACTGGTAGCGCCACCCGCCTAGACCCACCGCGCGCAGCGCCGCGTTGTGCATCGCCGGTGAGCGGCTGTGCGCGACCGGCCAGCCGAGCACTCCCAGGCGCGTGGCGGCGTTCATCGGTTCGGTCTTCTCAGCAATGCACCGGCGAGCGCCCGCCGCGTCTGGCGCGCGCGTTCTGGTACTGCTGCGCGAGCACCACGAACTGCTTGTAGCTCGAGGTGAACGACTGCTCGCCGTTGCCGCACGGCTTGACGACGAAATACAGGTAGTTGGTGTTCGCGGGGTGGGCGGCGGCCTCGATCGAAGGGAGGCCGGGGTTGCCGATCGGCGTCGGGGGGAGGCCCTTGTGGATCCGCGTGTTGTACGGAGACGGGGAATTGAGCTCGGCTTCCGTCAGGGGCTGCGTGTAGTTGTTGGTCGCGTAGCGGGTCGTGGCGTCGATTTGCAGCGGCATCCCATCGGCGAGCCGGTTGTAGATGACCGAGGCGACCAGCGGCCGGTCGTGCGCGGTGGAGGCCTCGGCCTCGACCATCGAGGCGATCGTCAGCACGTCGTACGGGCTCATGCGCCGGCTCCGGGCGTAGTCCAGATTCACGCTCGCGAACCGCTGGCGGAACGTCTTCAGCTGGTCGGCGACGAGCGCGGGGAGGCTGACCGGCTCCCGCAGCTGGTAGGTCGACGGGAAGAGGAAACCCTCGAGCGATGGGGTCGCGGCCGGCGCCCCATAGTGCCGCGGGTCCAACAGAGGCGAATGGCGGGTCGCTTCGAGATAGCTGCCGGCAACGCCCTGCGACCGGAGCAGCGCGTCGATCTGGCGACGCGTCCGGCCCTCCGTGATCGTCAGCTCGGTCACCTTCGCGGCCGGTGGCGTGGTGGTGAGGATCTTGAGGACGTCGCCGTAGCTCATGTCGCGCCTGAGCTGATAGGTGCCTGAGCGCAGGTCGCCGCGGTCGCCGGCGAGGGTGGCCCGAACCTCGAAGAAGAACCCGGAGGGGATCACTCCCTCGCGCGCGAGTAGATCCCCGACCTCGCTGGAGGTCAAATGGGCCGGAATGGTGACCGTGACAATCCCCTTGCCCGAACCGTGGAACGGCTGGAACAGCTCGACCAGGAACCAGATCAGTCCGGCCCCGGCGACCAGCGCGAGGACCGACAGGATTCTCCCCGCCCACGAGCGGCGCTTCTGGACCCGCCGCGGGGCTCGCTCCCGGCGCACCGGGCGCCGACGCCGGCCCGACTCGGCCTCCCGGCCCAGCATCATGCGGTGTCGGCGGCTCACGCGCCGGGTGCCGGATGCGACCTCCTGCTCCGCCTCCTCCTCGTCGTTGTAGAACGCCTCCCCGTCCTCGCCGTCCTCGTCCTCGGACGAGACCTCCTCCTGGTCGTCGAACGGCTCCTCTCTCCCGGGCGCGCCCTGCACCGCGTCCTGGCTCTGCGCCCGCCGCTGCTCGCGCTCGAGCCGCGCCGCCTCGCGCTCCTCGGCTGTCCTCTCGTGATCGGTCACGATTGCTCCGCCGCCATCCTCTGCGCCGCGAGCCAGCTCTCGAGCAGGTGCGCCGCGGCCCGTGAGTGTTCACTGGCCTTACCGCCGGTGAGCCCGGCCAGAACCGTCGTGAATCGCTCGTCGTAGAGCTCCACTGGAACCGGCAGCCCGCTCTGAAGCGTCGAGGCGAACGAGCGCGTCTCGGCGGTCTGCGCCGAGTCGCGGCCCGACAGCGACACCGGCAGTCCCACCACGACTCGGTCGACGCCGAGATCCGCGACGAGCGCCCTCAGGCGCGCAAGCCCCTGCTGCGATGCCGGTGCCGGCACGGGTTCGATCGGGGTCGCCAGCACTCCGGTTGGGTCGCTGACCGCGCACCCGCAGCGTCCTCTGCCGTAGTCGAGCGCGAGGACCCGCATCCCTCACCCGTCGAGCGCAGCCTCGATCGCGTCGGTCGCGGCGCCGATCGCCTCGGGGAGCTTTGCCACGTCGCGGCCGCCGGCCCGCGCGAGCGTGTCGCGCCCGCCGCCACCCCCACCGACCGCCGCCGCCGCCACCTTGACGATTTCTCCCGCCCGCAGGCCACGATCGACGAGTGATGGGGACACGCTCGCGATCAGGTTGACGCGGTCCTCCCCCGCGCTGGCCAGGACGATCACGGCATCGCCGATTTTGTTCTTCAACCGATCCGCGAGGTCGAGGAGCGCCTGGCCATCGGGCACGTTCACATCGGCTACCAGCACGCGAGCTCCGGAGCGCTCGACCGTCATCGATGCGAGCCGCTCGAGATCCACCCCGTCGGTCCCTTCGCCGCCGCGACGGGCGGCCCGCTCGAGGTCCCGCACCTGAGACCGCAGCTCCGCCACCAACTCGGGGACGCGCTCCGCTGGCGCGCGCAACGTATCCGCGGCGTCGCTCAGCGCCCGGTCGTGGCGGCGCAGCAGCTCGACGCCCGCCGGTCCGGTGACCGCTTCGATTCGGCGGACGTTCGCCGCGCTCGAGGTCTCGCTCAGGATCTTGAACAGCCCGACCTCGGAGGTGAAGCGCACGTGTGTCCCCCCGCACAGCTCGCGCGAGAACGATCCGTCCCCGACCTCGACCATGCGGACTATGTCGCCGTACTTCTCGCCGAACAGCGCCATCGCGCCGAGCGCGCGCGCTTCCGTGAGCGTGGTCGTGATCGCGCGCACCGGCTGGCTCTCGAGGATCCACCGGTTGACCGTGTTCTCGATCTCGGTGACCTGCGCCGGCGTGAGTCTGCTCGAGTGGGTGAAGTCGAAGCGCAGCTTGTCGGGGCCCACGTACGAGCCCGCCTGATGGACGTGCGGACCGAGCGTGCGCCGGAGCGCCGCGTGCAGCAGGTGGGTGGCGGTGTGGTTGCACTCCGTGGCGTGCCGCGCGGCCCGATCGACGTGGGCGTGAACGCGCTCGCCCGCCTCGAGCGCGCCCTGCTCGGGCACGACCACGACCACCTGGTCATCCCCGACCCGGAAGACATCGTCCACGCGCGCGCGACAGTCTCCATCGGAGCACTCGACGTAGCCCGAGTCGGCTATCTGGCCGCCGCCCGTGGCGTAGAACGGGGACTCCACGAGCTTCACCAGCACCCGGCCGTCGTCGCGGGCCACGGCGCCTACCGTCGTCTCGCGATCGGTCGTCTCGTAGCCGACGAAGTCGGTGGCGAAGCCGGCATCACCCGCGAACTCCTCGAGGCGCTCGCGCAGCTCCTCGGTGCCCGCGAATCGCCCGGATCCGCGCCGGGCCCGCTCGCGCTGCTCGTCCATGAGGGCCTCGAACCCGACTTCGTCGACGCCCAGATCGTGCTCGGAGAGCAGCTCTCGCGTCAGATCGATGGGAAATCCGTACGTGTCGTGCAAGAGGAATGCCTCCTCTGCTGCTATGCCCTCCTCGCCGGAGTCCCGGGCCCGCGCGATCAGCTCGTCGAGGCGCTTTAGGCCCTGCTCGAGCGTGCGGCCGAAGGCCTGCTCCTCCCCCTCCAGCCAGGTGCGCACGGATTCTCGCTGCTCGTAGAGCTCCGGATATTCGCCACCCATCAGCTCGGTGACCACCTCGGCGTAGCGTGTGAGAAAACCGGGCTCGAGCTCCAGCGACCGGGCCTGCTGAATGGCGCGTCGCATGATCCGCCGGAGCACGTAGCCGCGGTCCTCGTTGGATGGGACAACGCCGTCGGCGATCAGAAAGGTCATCGCGCGGCCGTGGTCGGCGAGCACGCGCATCGCCCGGTCGGTGGGAAAATCGTGGCCGTACCGCTGGCCGGAGAGCTTCTCGCCGAGGGAGATCAGCGGCGCGAACTGGTCGGTCTCGAACACCGACGGCTTGTCCTGGAGGATCGCGGCCATCCGGTTCAGCCCCAGCCCGGTATCGATGTTCTTCGCGGGCAGGGGCGTCAGCGTGTTCACCGGGTTCTGGTCGAACTGCATGAACACCAGGTTCCAGTACTCCATGAACCGCTCGTTGTCGCCCCCGGGGAGGTCGTCCGATTTGCCGAACGCGAGGCCGCGATCCAGGTACAGCTCCGAACAGGGACCGCACGGTCCCGTGGGCCCCGCCTGCCAGAAGTTCTCTTCGCGCGGCAGCTCGACGATGCGCTCGCGCGGGACGCCGAGCGCCAGCCACGCCTCGATCGCCTCCTCGTCGTGCTCCAGTCCGAGCTCCTCGTCGCCGGCGAACACCGTGATCCAGATGTCCTCATCGCGGAAGCCGAAACCCTCCCGCGAGAGCTCCCAGGCGAACGTGGCCGCCTCGTGCTTGAAGTAATCCCCAAACGAGAAGTTGCCGAGCATCTCGAAGAACGTGAGGTGCCGCGTGGTGGTGCCGATGATGTCGATATCCACCGTTCGAAACGTCTTCTGGCAGGTCGTAACCCGGGGGCGGGGCGGGCGCTCGCGTCCCTGGAAGTAGGGCTTCAGCGGGTGCATCCCGGCCAGGGTGAACAGCGCCGAGGGGTCGTGCTCGGCGGGGATCAGCGAGGCCGAGGGCAACCGCAGGTGATCGCGCTCCACGAAGAAGTCCAGGAACGTCGAGCGGATCTCGTCTGAGGTCATCGGCTGGGGAGTGTATGCGGGTTACTCGACCGTACGGGAGATCGTTCCCCACCCCACCACCAGCTCGCCGTCCAGCAGGCACGCGAGCTGTCCGGGGGCCGCGCCGTCCACGGCCTCGCGCAGCTCGAGCGCGATCGAGCCGTGCCGGCCGGGCGCCGGAGGGCCTAGGACGCGGGCGCCCAGGGGTTGCGAGCGGTAGCGGAGCTTGACCCGGTCGACGCGGCCGCTGGGACGGTGCAGCCGCGCTCCCCTGAGCGTCACCCGTCTCGCGCGCAGCGCCGCTCTGGGCCCGACGATCACGCGGTTGTGTTCGGCGTCCTTGTCGAGCACGTAGAGCGGCTCGCGGCCGGCGACGCCGAGCCCTCGCCGCTGACCAACGGTGTACAGGTGCTGGCCGCGGTGACGGCCGAGCACACGAGCGTCTCGATCGACGATCGCGCCGGGGCGGACGCCGAGGCCTCCGTGGCGGGCCAGGAACCGGGCCCGGTCGGTGCCGGCGAGAAAGCACAGATCCTGGGAGTCGGCCTTGCTCGCGACCGGCAGACCGGCCGCTTGCGCGATCCGCCGCACCTCCGGCTTCGTCAGCTCGCCGAGTGGGAAGCGCATGCGCGCGAGAGACGCCGGCGCGAGCGCGGCGAGCATGTACGTCTGGTCCTTGGCCGGATCGGCCGCTACGCGAAGTAACGGGCCATCGGGATGGTCGTGCTCGGCGGTGCGAGCGTAGTGACCGGTCGCCAGCGCGTCACAGCCGAGCTTGCGGGCGAAGTCGAGCATCGCGTCCAGGCGGACGTGGCCGTTGCAGCCCACGCACGGATTCGGGGTTTCCCCCGCGGCGAACCCGGCGATGAACGGCTCGACGACCCCGGCCCGGAACTCGTCGCGCAGATCGATCGTGAAGTGCGGGAGACCCATCGAATGCGCCAGCGCGCGAGCTTGTGCGACCGCCGAAGAGGAGCAGCAGCTGCGGTCAGCGTCGTTCTCCGGATCCGACCACAGCTCGAGCGTCACGGTGACGGTATCGCCGGCCCGGGCGCAGCGGAGCGCCGCCACGGCGCTGTCGACGCCGCCGCTCATCGCCACCAGCGTCCGTCGTTGTGGGGTCCGTTCCAGCGCGGCACGCTCGCGCACCGCCCCGCCGAGGGCGCGATGCAGCGCGTCGCTCGCGAGCTCGGCGGCGTGCAGCTTGCCCGGGCTGAGTCCGCCGAGCTCCTCGGCTATGTCGGCCGGAGAGATGCGGGCGGCGTGCAGGATGGGACGGCCGCGGACCAGCGTCACCGCCGCGCTCGCGGCGGCGGTCGCCGCGCCGCACCCGCTCGCCGCGAACCCCGCGTCGTGGACCGTGTCCGCGTCGATGGCGACCGAGCACTCGACTTGATCGCAGCAGGCAGACGCGCCGGCGGTTGCGGTGAAGGCGCCGGCGGGCCGCCGGCCAAGGCCCTGGGGGGAGGTGAGGTGATGCTCGAACGCGAGCGTGTCCACCCCGGCGAGGATAGACAGGCGCCCGGCCCGCGGGCCGGGGCGCCTGGTGAACGGTTGCGTCACTACGCCAGGCGCAGCCCAAGCTCGCGCAGTTGCGCGGGGTCCACCGGCGCGGGGGCGCCGGTGAGCGGGTCGGCGCCGCTGGCCGCCTTGGGGAAGGCGATCACCTCGCGGATCGACTCGCCTCCCGCGATCGCGGCCGCGATCCGGTCGAGCCCCATGGCGATCCCGCCGTGCGGTGGCGCGCCGTAGCGGAGCGCGTCGAGCAGGAAGCCGAACCGCGCCTGGGCCTCCGCGGCGCCGATGCCGAGCAGCTCGAACACGCGCTCCTGGAGTGCTCGGTCGTGGATACGGATGGAGCCGCCGCCGATCTCGGCGCCGTCGAGCACGAGATCGTAGGCCCGAGAGGTGAGCGTTTCCGGATGCTCGAAGTCGCCGGTCGGAGCGGTGAACGGATGGTGCGCGGCGTCCCAGCGCTGCTCGTCGGCATTCCAGAAGAACGCCGGGAATTCCACGATCCAGAGGATGTCGTGGCGGCTGTGATCGATCAGATCGAAGCGACGCGCGAGCTCGAGGCGCAGCGCGCTCAGCGCCTGGCCGGCGGTGGTGATCTCGTCCGCGACGACCAGCAGCACGTCCCCCGGGTCGGCCTCGACACGTTTGTTTACCGCCTCGATCTCCTCGCGCTTTAGGAACTTGGCGACCGGCGAGCGCCAGGCCTCCTCGCCCGGCTGCACGAAGGCCCACACCAGCCCCTTGGCGCCATGCTGCTTTGCCAGCTCGGTCAGCTCGTCGAGCGCCGAGCGCGGAAGATCGTGCGCGCCGGCGTTGAGCCCCCGGACCACACCGCCGTCTTGCAGCGCGCTCGAGAACACCTTGAACTCGGTCGAGGCGAGGGCATCGCCGAGGTCGTGAAGCTCGAGCCCGAAGCGCGTGTCGGGTCGATCGATGCCATACCTCGAGACCGCCTCGGCGAACGTCATCCGCCGCCACGGAGGAGGCGACACATCGAACCCCTCGCGCTCGAAAACGGCACCCATCACCGCCTCCATGCACTCGATCACGTCATCCTCGGTGACGAATGCCATCTCCACGTCGAGCTGGCTGAACTCGGGCTGGCGGTCGGCCCGCGTGTCCTCGTCACGGAAGCAGCGTGCGATCTGGTAGTAGCGCTCGAGACCCGCGATCATCAGCAACTGCTTGAACAGCTGCGGTGACTGCGGGAGCGCGTAGAACGATCCCGGCTGGATGCGGGCCGGAACCAGATAGTCCCTCGCGCCTTCGGGCGTCGAGCGGGTCATGTACGGCGTCTCGATCTCGAGGAAGTCCCGCTCGTTCAGGACCTCGCGCATCGTCGAGACGATCCGGTGGCGGACCACGAGCCGGCGCTGCATCTCGGGGCGGCGCAGGTCGAGAGCGCGGTGCTTGAGCCGCAGGGCCTCGTCGACACTTGCCCCTTCCTCGAGCGGAAACGGCGGCGTCTCGGCGTCGCTGAGGATCTCGAGCTCCGCGACGGCGAGCTCGATCTCCCCGGTCGGGATGTTCGGGTTCACGTTGACCGGATCGCGCCGGGCGACGGTCCCGGCGGCGGTGATCACGTCCTCGGAGCGCAGCGAGTGAGCTCTTGCGTGGGCCTCGGGCGCGGTCTCGGGGTGAAAGACGAGCTGGAGGAGGCCGGAGCGGTCGCGCAGGTCGATGAAGATCAGCCCGCCGTGATCGCGGCGGCGGTTGACCCATCCGGCCACCCGCGCCTGGGTACCGGCGCGCGCGGCGGTCAGCTGTCCGCACCACGCGTCGCGGTAGCCGTTCGGCCGCGGCGCACGCTTCACGACAGGCGACTCCCGCGCAGGATCATGGGAATGACGCTCTGGCGATCGACCTCGTCCTGATCTCCCGACTCCATGTTCCTGAGCGAGACGGGTGGGCTGCCGCTGGCGGCCGGGTCGCCACCGTCGCCGACGATCGCCACGTACCTGGCGCCGATCCGATCTGCGTACCTGAGTTGTCCCTTGAGCGAGCGACCGGTCAGCTCGAGCTGCGCTTGCAGCCCGGCGCGCCGCGCCTGGAGGGCCAGCCCGAACGCGGTCCGCACGCCGTCGGGCTTGGCCAGGGCGACGAACAGGTCGACCAGCTGCGGGGCGATCGGAAGCTCCCCGGCCGCGAGCAGCATTCGTTCCACGCCTGCGGCCCATCCGCAGGCGGGAGTCGGGGGACCGTCGAGCTGCTCGATCAGCCGGTCGTAGCGGCCCCCACCGCCCACGCCCGACTGGGCACCGAGCGCATCGCTCGAGAACTCAAACGTCGTGCGCGTGTAGTAGTCGAGGCCGCGCACGAGCGTCGGCTCGATCTCGTAGCGGATCCCCGCATCGTCGAGCAGGGCGCGCACGCAGGCGAAGTGCTCGGCGTCGTCGGGTGCGAGCCGGTCCATGAGCTTGGGCGCATTTTTCATCGTTGCGCGCGTCGCGGGATCGGTGGCGTCGAACGCGCGCATCGGGTTGAGGTCGACACGCGAAACGACGTCTTGGGAGAGCGATTGTTCGTGGGTCCTCAAGTAGCGCTTGAGTTCCTCGCGATAGTCCGCGCGGGTTTCTGGGTTGCCGAGGCTCGCCAGCTTGAGTTGCGTGCCCTTGACGCCGAGCACGTCGAGCAGCTCCGCGAGCAGCAGGATCAGCTCCGCGTCGGTCTCTGGGGATGCTGAGCCGATCGCCTCCGCGCCGACCTGCCAGAACTGGCGGTAGCGGCCCCTCTGCGGCGCCTCGGCGCGATAGAAGCTCGACAGGTACCAGAGCTTTACGGGCTGGGGAAGCTTGTGCATCCCGTGCTCGATGTAGGCGCGGCAGACCGGCGCCGTGCCTTCGGGGCGCAGCGTGAGCGAGCGACCGCCTCCGTCGTCGAACGTGTACATCTCCTTCTGCACGATGTCCGTCGCCTCGCCGATCCCGCGCGCGAACAGCTCGGTCGCCTCGAACGTGGGAGTCTCGATGCGGCGGTAACCGGCCGCTTGAAGGACTCGCTTCGCATGGGCCTCGAGCTGCTCTCGGCGCGCGTACTCGTCCGGAAGCACGTCGAACGTGCCGCGGGGGGCCTGAATCACCGGTGCTCGGCGAGCTCGCGCAGGAATGGGTTGCTGGCCTGCTCGCGGCCGAGCGTGGTTATCCCCATGTGGCCGGGGTAGACGGTCGTCTCGGCGGGGAACGCGTCCAGGAGCGACTCGATCGAGGCGAGCAGCGTCGGCCAGTCCCCGCCGGGCAGATCGACCCGACCGACTGAGCCCTGGAACAGGACGTCGCCCGAGAAGATCGCGTCCTCGTCTTTGACCGCGTACGTGACGTGCCCAGGGCTGTGGCCGGGGGTGAACAGGACGTCGAAGGTGAGCCCGGCCAGGTCGAGGGTTTCCCCGCCTTTTACTGTGCGATCGGCGTCGTAGCTCTCGAACGGGCCGAATCCCGGCCACGGGACGTAGTCCATGATGTTTGCCAACACCTGCTTCTCGAGCTCGGGGCAGTAGACGGGCGCCTGTGTGACTTTGGCGACGGGCGCCACGGCGCCGATGTGGTCGAAGTGCGTGTGGGTGATGAGGATCGCGTCGACCGTCTCGATGCCGAGGCTCTCGACCGCCGCGATCAGCCGCTCCGCCTCCTCGCCGGGGTCGACGATCACGCCGTTGCTCGCGCCCTGCTCGCGGACGATGAAGCAGTTCTCCTGGACCGGGCCGACCGTGAAGGTCCGCACGTCGATCATTTTTCGGGCCTCTTGGTCCGCTCGACTTCGGCGGCTTGTTGCTTTCTGCGCTGCCGGCGGCGGAACAGCGCCAGCTCCAGGTAGTAGCCGGCTGGAACATAGATTGCGAGGGCGATCAGCGCGAAGATGAGCCCCGAGGCCACGCGGTTGCTGCCTTTGGTCGTGAGCGTGATGAACACGAACAGGACCGCCGCGGCAAACGCCCCGCGCAACAACGACGACTTCCACGTCGGCGGCGTGTTCAGCCGCCGCTCGCGGGCGGTCGTCCGCGCCTGCTTCTTGCGCTCCTCGGGCGACGGCGGGCGCCCGGTGCGTCCGCGCGTCTCGATCGTGCCGGCCGCGGTCCCTCTGTGCTTGCTGCGGCGCTTTCGCTTGGTCTGGGCCATTGCTTCATGGAGCTTAGTCCTTCCCGGCGCAGGTACGGCCGCGGATTGGCGAGCGAATTTGCGACGGGACTTTGTGCCCGGTAGAGCGCCTGGCGACCTTAATCCCTCCCTCAGGGCGCTGGCCGCCTGTGTGCGGCCAGCGCCTCCTCGATCAGCCGCTTGTTCGCGACGGGCACGTCGTCCGGGAAGCCCTCGAAAGCGGCCCGAGGGGCCAGGCCGACAAGCTCGGCCCGCGCGGGCGTGGCGCTGCGTCTAATCGCCTCGACCACGTCGGCGAGCGACGTGCTGCGATGATCTTCGACGTTCGTGGAGACCTGGGCGACGCTGCGGTGCGCGAGCCACAGGCCGATCGCGCGGACCGACGGGAGCCCGTGTGGTCCTCCCTCCCGGATGTCGGCGGCGATGTCCCTGGCCTGCTCGAGCGTCGCCGGCGGCGCCAGCTCGATGTTGAATGCGACCAGCGGCTGACGGGCTGCGACGAGCGCCGCGCCGCCGGTGGGGTGAAGGCGCGGGGGTCCGAAATCCGGTCGCACCTCGCCGCCGTTGATCCGCTCCGCGAGTTTGGTGGGGCCGCCTTGGCGCAGCTCAGCCCGGGTGCGCCCCCCGGACAGCAGGCCGTAGAGAAACACCGGCAGGCGAAGCTCCTCGCCGAGTAGGTCGGCGAGCACGAGCGCCTCGGCCATGGCCGCTCCTCGGTCCTGTTGGCGTAGATAGACGATTGGGGCCACGTCGATCGCGCCCACGCGCGGATGCTCCCCCTGGTGGACGGTTATGTCGACGCGGTTCAGCGCATCCCGGGCTCCGCTCAGAACGCACTGGGCCAGGTGCCCGGGCTCGCCGGCGAGCGTGAACACGCTGCGGTGATGGTCCGGGTCGAAGTGGATGTCGAGCAGCTCGGCGTTGTGGCCGAAGGCTTGCCCGATCTCTGCGATCGCGGCTTCGTTCCTGCCCTCGGAGACGTTCGGGATCGCGAGCAGCGTGGTGGTCAAGCGGCCTGCTCGTCCAGGACGTAGCGGCCTGCCTCGAGCACCGCGCGTCCGTCGACCTCGAGGGTGGCGTCGAGGATCACCACGTCGAGATGGATCGGCACCGACACCGTGCCGCCGATGCCGGCGCTCGCGCCGAACGCCACGTGGACCGTGCCGAGGATCTTCTCGTCCTCGAGCACGCTGCCGGTCAGCCGCGCCCGATCGTTGGTGCCGACACCGAGCTCGGCCAGGTTTGTCCCGTCGGGCCCGTGGACTTGGAGGAGCTTCAGAAACTCCGGCCCGGCGCCACCCTCGGCGTCGACGATCCGCCCCTCGTGGACCGTCAGCGCCGCCGCTTCTTCGCTGATACCGAGCGGGGCGAGCGTCGCGGCGATCACGCGGCCCTCGCCTGTCACGGGGGCGATGAATCCCTCGCCACACGGCAGGTTGCCGAACGCGCCTCGAGCGGTGAGATCGCCGTCGTCCGCGATGCCGGAACGGCCGCCCAGGTCGAGCGTCAGGTCGGACCCACGGGGACACGCAATGCGCGCGACGTTCCCTGCGTCGAGCACGGCCGCGACCGCGCGCGAGCGAGCGGCCATGAGGTCGAAGTCGACCGCCATCGCACGCGCCAGCATGTCCTTCGTCACGCCCGGCATGGTCGCGCCGCGAGCCCCCGCCTCCGTCGCGCGCTTGCGCGCCATCGTGTGGCTGAGCGACCGGCTCGTCGGCGCTATGTACACGTCACAGGCCTGCAGTGCCGCAGCGATCGCGCGTGGCGGCTCGGTGCCGTCGGTCGCCCGCTCGTCCATTACTGTCAGCACCGCGTCCGCGGAGGCGTCTGAGGCCTCTTCCCTGAGCGCCTCCCCAATCGCTCGCGTGGCCGGATCCACGATGACCAGTACCTCCTCGCCCCCCCTGACCGCGAGGCAGCGGCGAATCACTGTGCTGACGGCGGGTCCGAGTTCCGACATTAGTGGGCCGTCCGGTGATTACGGTGCAGGGGGCGCGAGGCCCGGACGTCGGCAGGCAAGGACGGAGAAGCCAGCCGGATGACTCGTGCGGGGCCCGGTCGTTTGGCGAGACTGGATGCCGAGCGGGCCCCGCACGAGAGCGATGCGGTACCGCGATACGTGTGCCCTGATTGCCGGACGGTGCATGGGTCGCGGATCATATGTCCGCGACGTGGATGGCGGCAGTGGGGGCGCCGCTAGACTGGCGCCTCGTCGCCGGAGTAGCTCAGTCGGTTAGAGCAGCGGAATCATAATCCGCGTGTCGGGGGTTCGAGTCCCTCCTCCGGCATGGCTGAGGTCTTCACACTTGACCTCTGCTCATGTTCACGTTTGTGCCGGACGGATGCGTGTGCGGCGGTGGGGTGGTTGGCGAGCGCTTCGCGGGGGGCGCGGGGTCTGGCGTGCCCTGGGTTGGTGATCGCGGGGTGGGGCGCTTCTGGTCGGGGCGGGCTGTGTCATCGGCTGTGCGGCGCGTGCTGCTGGGTTGGTTGCGGGGGCGGCGACGACGGCGCGGTTAGGGTGGCGCGTTGGCGGTGGTGATGAGGTGATCGAGCGTTTTGCGGCGCTGTCGGCGCTGTTTGGGCGGGAGCCGAGCTTGGCGCGGCGTTGGTTTTGGGCTTGGCGGGCGTGGAATGCGTCGGCGGTCGGGATGTTGCGCGCGATCAGGGCGGTGGCGGTGAACGGGGCGATCGGTGCGAGGCGGGTGAGTCGGCACCAGCCGCGGGTGAGGTCGTTGGTGGCGCGGTTGGTGAGGGTGGAGAGGGTGCGCTCGGCGGCGGTGCGGCGGTTGTAGGAGGTGCGGTGCTGGGGTGGGGGGTAGTTGAGCCAGGCCGGGTTTCGCGGAGGCTCTGATTCGAGGATTCTGTCCTCGGGAGAGGAGACCCTCCGCAGATGCCACGAGCTAGGAAGTACCCACAGGAGTTGATCGACCGCGGGATCCGGTTGGTGTTTGAGTCGGGTCGGCCGGTCGCGCATGTCGCTGCCGATCTGGGGTTGCCGCCTGAGGTGCTGAGAAAGCGGGTGCGCCAGGCGGAGGTCGATACTGGCCGCCGGCAGGGGCTGACCAGCGAGGAGCGCGAGGAGATCCGCAAGCTGCGCAAGGAGAACTCAGAGCTGCGCCGCGCGAATGAAATTCTGCGCTCCGCGAGCTTGTTTTTCGCCCGCGAGCTCGACCCAGACCGACCGAAGTGAGCCGCTACATCGACGAGCATCGCGGCCGTTTCGGGGTCGAGGCGATCTGCCGGACTCTGGGCGTGTCGGCGTCCGCTTACTACCAGCGGGCCACTGGCCGGCGGTCAGCGCGCTCGCTCGAGGACGAGCGGCTGCTCGGAGTGATCCGCGTGAACCACAAGAAGAACTTCGAGGCCTATGGGTACCGACGGATGTGGAAGGCGCTGCTCAGGCTCGGGGAGAAGGCGCCGCGCTGTCAGGTGCAGCGGCTGATGCGCGATCATGGGATCCAGGGCGCCAAGCGGCGCGGCAAGCCGTGGCGGACGACAAAGGCCGACCCGGCGGCAACGAAGAGGCGTGATCTGGTCAAGCGTGATTTCACGGCCAGCGCGCCGAACCGGCTGTGGGTCGGCGATTTTACGTATCTGCGCTGCTGGGAGGGGCGGTTGTTCTTCGCGTTCATCCTCGATGTGTTCTCGCGGATGATCGTCGGCTGGCAGCTGGCGGCCAACATGCGCACCACGCTGGTGCTCGACGCGCTTGGATGGCGCTCGGCCTGCGCGAGCCCGGCGCGGACTTCCAGCTGGTGTGTCACACGGACGCCGGCAGCCAATACACCAGTTTCGACTACACGCAGGTGCTCGACGACCACGAGGTGCTGGCGTCGATCGGCACGGTTGGAGATGCCCTGGACAACGCTCTGGCGGAATCTTTCGTGGATTCCTATAAGACGGAGCTGATCGCAGACCGCGTGTGGCGCTCGCGGGCGCAGCTCGAGCTCGCGACCGTCGAGTACGTCGGCTGGTTTAACCACGCCCGGTTGCACGAGGCGCTCGGCGACATCCCGCCGGTCGAGTTCGAGCAACGCCACGCTCTCGCCGAGCGCGTCGACGGCCCGTTTTCGGGCAACGGATCGGTCGCGGGCGTCTCGCCGAGGGGCGCAGACGGGCTGAGGACGCGTCGCATCTCGACGATCGGCGTCGATTTCGTTGCTAACAGCCTGATCGCTGCCGTGAACGTCCCCGTTGCCCGAAACGGGTTCCACTCAGGCCGCGACGACAGCGGTCAAGGGACGAACCGCCAGCCCGTGGCCTCTGCGCTCTACGGTCAAGAGAGATACTCGCTGACACATACATCAAGACCACCAACAACAACGACCGAGGAACCCACCTAAACCAGTCTCCGTGGAACCCGGTCCGGCTCACTCGGGTTGGGTGGCTCGCTTGCGCGGCGGGCGCGACCAGGTCTCATGATCGGTCCAGTCAACCGCGTAGCTGGTGCTGTCAGGCTCGCCGAGCACGGTAACGCTCGCTTCCAGCAGCCCGTCCAGCCCTTCTGAGAGGAGCTCCGACGGGGCGCCGTCGGGCTGGTGCTTGGCGAGCCTGCCCACGATCAGCCGGTAGGTGTACTCGAGCTGGCGGTAGGTGAGCTCGTGCTCGGCATCGTTGCACTGGGCGATCACGCCCAGCCGTCGGCGGTCGGCCTCGGACAGCCGTCTCAGCAGCTGGTGCACGTTGGTCAACAGCGCGTCGCGGCCTTGCGCGATCGTCAGCACCATCCCGATCAGCAGCGTGCGCACCTGAAGCTGCCGGGGGCGCACGCCGATCGGTAGCAGCCCCTCGATCCGCCCCGCGACCCTGGAGGCGTCGATGATCCGCTCGATCAATGCCAGCCGATCGCTCACGTGCTGTCTCCCAGCAGCGCGACCAGCTCCTGCTCGGTGGCCGCTGGGAGTTGGGCGGCGAGGTCCCCGCGTCGCGGCGTGCAGTGGATCCCGGCGGCCTGCATGAACGCCCCGAGCCCGATCCGCTCGGCGCACGCCACCAGCCAGGTCGACCTGAGCCGCCCGGGCTCCAGCCTCGGCAGCGAGCCGTCGACCGAGAGCACGCGGCAGAGCTCGTCTGTGACGTTGCGCCGCCCCGGCTCCCGTCCGCCGCAGATCAGCCGCTCGCCGGCGAACTGTGCTGCGGACCGCAGCGGCTCGTGGTAGCGGTCAAGGACCGGCACTGAGCGCGCGCGGCGGCCCCAGACGAGCACCAGCACCCCGCCCGCACGCTCCACGACATCCGTTCCGCGGACGTGGCGCAGGTCCCCCGCGATCACCCCCGTCCCCGCGCCCAGGCACACCAACGCGCTGGCGCGCATCCGCCTCCGCCCGGTCGACTGCGCCGCCGCGAGCCGAAGATACCCGTCGATCTCCGCCTCCGAGTACGGCGCCTTCGCGCGCTCGCGGACAAGCGGAACCGGCGACGGCTGCGGGTAGCGCTCGATCGAGCGCGCCAGCGACCGGAGGTTGGTGCGCAGCGTCCGCCTAGTCGCCGGCGACATCCCCGGACACCCGACCACGATGAACCGCTCGATCACCGCCCCGCACAGCAGCGCCTGCTCCAAGCCCACCCCGACCTCCTCAGCGAATGCCGCCAGCCGTGAGGCGGCGAACAACAGCGCCTTTGCTCTGGCCGGCGTCACCGGCGCGGCTCGGGCCACAACCCGCCGCGCGAACCCGGCCGCCGCGGGCGTCAACGACCGCGGCGCGTAGCGCGCGATCGCCTCAGCCGCCCCACGGGCGGGCTCGACCCTGCTCGCTTGACCGCGCATCGCATCAGTCACGCACGACCTCGCTATCCTTCTGTATGTCTACCGGAGGACGCGGACGGAAACCAACCGCCCCGCCTGGCAGACTCAACCGATGAAGCTCGACCCCGCCCAGCGCCAGGAAGCGCGCCAGATCGCAACCGAGCTCGCCCGCCTCGCCCGCTCAGCCGACATCCTGCCCGGCACCATCACCGAACGCCACACCCGCTGCGGCAAGCCGAGCTGCGCCTGCCACCACGACCCGCCACGCCTGCACGGCCCCTACCGGCACTGGACCCGCAAACTCGCCAACAAAACCGTCGGCCGCTACCTCACCAAAGACCAGGCAGCCGAAACCCAGCGCTGGATCGACAACGACCGCCGCATCCGCGAACTCCTCGCCCGCCTAGAAACGATCGGCATCCAACGCCTCGAAGCCGACCACAACCACACCAAAAACCAGACCACCACGCGGCCACGCGGCGGCAAACCGTGGACACCACCATCCAGACCGCCAAAACCCCCCGCAAACACGCAAACGTGAACTCCTCATGGATGGCATGGCTGTTTGCAGGGCTTTTGCCGGGGATACTTGCCGATCGGCAAGTGGTATCTCGGCCGTTCGTGCCCATATTTTCGGGGGCATCTGAGCCTGTCGTCCGAAACGTGGTGCACGCGAAAATCTCTCCGGCTGCTCCGATGTGCGGCTGTCCGGCACTGCACCTAGTTTCGGACCGTGGCCAAGAAGTACCAAGAAGTTCGTACGGCGTAAAAGGCAGGCGTGACGAGACCTGCGTCGGCCAGGTGGCTCAGCTTTCGTGGAACCAGAAGCGAGCGGTAGCCCCGGTTCTGGGGAGTACCGGGTTGCGACCAGGCGCTGGTCGCACACCTGCACTCCGCTGCGGCCGAGCAGGCAGCAGGGACCAGTAGGCTGCTTTCGATTGCGGCGCTGAAGGAGATGGCAAGCGATGCTGCGACGGGTTGGTGTGGCGATCTCGGTGGGCCTGGCGGACTCGCTCAACCCCAGCACGGTCGGGCCGGCGCTGTACATCGCGACGGGGCGACATCGCGTCTGGCGCGTGACGCAGTTCACGATCGGCGTGTTCAGCGTAAGTTTCGTCGGCGGCGTTGTGCTGACGATCGGTCCAGGGAGGCTGCTGTTGGGTGTGGTCCCGCACCCGCAGGGAACGGTCAGGCATGTGATCGAGCTCGTCGCGAGCGTTGTCCTGTTGATCGTTGCGGTGGCGATCTTTCTGGGGCGGCGGTCTCTGGCGCGCCGCGAGCTCCCGGGCCTCGGCGGCGGTGGGCGCTCAGCGTTTGTCACCGGGGCATCGATCGCCGCGATTGAGCTGCCAACCGCTGCTCCGTACTTCGCGGTGATCGCGGGGATCGTGGCATCGAGCGCAAGCATTCCCCAGGAGATCGGGCTGCTGCTCCTCTACAACGTTGCCTTCGCGTTTCCACTGCTGGCGATCATCGCGGTGATATCTCTTGCGGGGAGGCGCGCCGACCCATGGCTTCAGAAGGGCGGGGCCTGGCTTCAACGTCGCTGGCCGGTGGTGCTCGCGAGCCTCCTTTTGTTTGTCGGCAGCGTCTTGGCCGTCCTCGGCGGCAGCGGCCTTGTCAGGCAATAGTGAAAACGCGGCCTGGGCGGGCCGGGACTTCGAACTGCGATCCGACATCAAACGGGAACGCACCATCCGCCACCGGTGGACGGGCGGCCCGCGAGTGACGGGCAAGTCGAGGTCGGGACAACTCTTCGGGAGGGATCAACGATGCCACGGTTCGTCAAAGCGCTAGTCCCACTCCATGGCACCCAATCCATCCGCCTGGTAGTCGATTGGCGAGGAGGGCGACTGAGCTCGACGTCGGTCGTGCGAGGGAACTCTCCGTTGCCGATGTGGATTCGGGTGTCCTCCGCGGGGATGTTGGCCAGCGCGTGGGCGACATACGTGAAGGATCGCCTGACCACGGACCTCCAGGCGGGTGGGTGGTTGTTGCTCGCTGATCCCCAGCTCGGCGGATCAGGCTTGAGTATGTGCGCCCTCACTTGCTCCGGCGCTTGCTCGAGGCCGCGAGACGCTAGTTATCCAGGACTCGTTCCGACTGTGGAGTTGCCCGAGGACTGCGTGGATACGCAACGAGCACTGGTCGTGATTCAGATCACCGTTGCCGAGGTCGGCCAACAACGATCCTCCTGCTGGAATACTCGCTTTCATCACGGCAGGGGCGTGTGTGGGGAACAGCCCCTCCCGTCCGCGCTCCGCGCGGAAGGTAGGACGTAGCTCGCAGCTCACTCGGCCGAGACTGATGCATTGTCGCGAGGCTGTCGGAAAATGCGGAAAGAGCGCGATCTGTGATCGCCCGTCGGTTTGAGCGAAACCCGCGGTTCGCGAGCCGCCTCCGCTGGTGTCAGGCGGTGTTGGCGATCCAGTGGTTGTGGAGTTTGAGCAGGTTGTGGGTCGCGGCCACTAACCGCCACTCCGACTGCGCTGCGGCTCTGCCTCTTCGCATGAATCGATCGATACGGCGGTTGTATTTGATCTGCCCGTAAACGGGCTCGGCAGTGATCTTCCGCTGCGCGTAGAGCTTGCGCCCGCGTTCGGTTGACAGTTTGCGGCGCATCCGCTCGTAGAGGCCGTGCTCCCACCCGGGGCGTTTGCCCTCGCGCATCGTGCCATCGGGTGGGATCAACACCTCGATCCCACGATCCGCGATGGCCTGGATCTGGGCGGTGTGCCAGTACCCGGCGTCGGCGATGACCGTCTCGGGCTGCTCGGTCACCTCGTGTCGCTGCAACTGCTCAAGGGTGGTGTCGAGCATCGGTTCCAGGTGTCCGAAGTCGGGAGCGTCGATCTGTGACCTCGGCGGCGAGGATGATCTGCCGGTCGTTCACCACGGTCTGCGCGTTGTACGCCTGCCGCGGCGGGGTGCCCTGTGTCCGCATCACCCGCGAGTCCGGATCGGAGAGGTTGATCGTCCCCTCGGGCGGGCGGGACAAACGGCTTGCTGTTTCCGCGCAAGCGACGACCGAGCGTGTCGCGAGCCGTCGCCCGCCAGCGCTCATACAGCTCGTTGGCCGCAAGGTCGACCTGATGGTTCTCCTCAAGCCGCCTAGCGGCGTCAAACAGCCGCTCGTCGCGTCCGCGCGGGATCGGCCAGCCCTCCCGCTGCCTGTGCTGCTCAAGCTCGCGGCGCGCAACGCGAAACCACTCGCGCCGACCGCCCTCACGCGTCACCGACCGCTCCGGATCCACCTCCAGGTTCGCGCCAGGCTCCTCGTCCTCGCGGTTGGCGGCGCGCCCCTTACGCTCCTGGATCCGACGCCTCGCCTCCTGAAGCGCGGCCCGCCGGCCCTCCGCGGTGCGCAGCTGCTCGGGCAGCTCATCGCCGCGCGCCTCGCCGTAGAGCTCATCCTCGCGACGATCCGTCTCCTCGGCCTCGCGCAGGATCTCGGTCACGATCTCACGGTAGGAGCGGTTCCGATCCATCGACGCGTTCGCCTTGACCTTCGTCCCATCGATCGTGATCACCCCGACCGACACCACCCCCGCCTCGCGACACAACCCGAGGACGTCCTCGAACAGCTCCTCGATCTCGGACTCATGCCGACGGCGGAACTCCGCGATCGTCGAGTGATCCGGCGTGCGCATGGTCGTGATCACCTTGTACGCCACGTCCTCCAGGCACGCCCGCTCGATCCCCCGCGAGGACCGATTCCCACGCGCATACGCATAGAGAAGTAGCGCGACCATCATCGCCGGGTCATACGCCGGGCGACCCGCACCCTCGAGACGGTAATCGTCATAGAAGCGGTCGAGATCCATCTCCTCCACCGCCCCCAGAATCGTCCACACCAAGTGATCCTCCGGCAGCCACTCCGTCAACGACGGCGGCATCAACAACAGCTGACCACGGTCACAACTAACGAAGTTTCGAGGCATGCCGGAAGTGTCTTAACTTAAACCGCCCAGACAGCACCGATATTCCGACAGCCTCTCGCCTTTGCGATAGCGCGCCGCGGCGCCGGCGCGAGAGCCAAAGCAGTCGTCCGTTCCGGCGCTCACGGACTGCCGCTGATGGGCGACGGGACTCGCGCCACCGCGGCTGGGTCGATGAGCGCATTCATGGCACGGGAAGCGCGGCGGGCGGCCACGCGCGGAAGTGAGCGACACTCCGGGTCAGCGAACTCCACCCAGTCCAGACGCCGGAGCCCCAGATCGTTCAGGGCGCCGACGATGTCGTCCCGCTCCTTCAGGGATCAATGACACGTAGGTCAGAAATCTCGTCTGCTCAACTCGTGGATGTCGTTGATCGAAGGCACACGGTAGATCGCTCGACGCCCCCGAACTGGGCGTTGACGTCCCCTGACCTCCGTTCAGCGCGCCGAAAGGGGCGGTCACGGTGCCGCCAGCGCCTTCTCGAAGGCCCAGTCGACGATCCTGGGCGCCCAAAGAGACCTTGATCCGGGGTCTGTGCGACCATTTCGGGGCAGATGGGTAAGCCGTCCGAATCATGGATGATCGTCGATCGATGACTATCGCGGAGGTTACTTCCCCTGAGGCCGTGCGAGCCGCAGCACGGGAATACGACGCGCTCGGCGAAGACGCGTTTCTATTCGAGTATGGCTTCGGGCCAGAGAGCGACTGTGTCGTGATCATCGATGGGCGGCTGTACCCTGCCAGAGCTCTTCTCGGAGCGGCGCACGGGCACCAGTACCCTGACATCGGACCGCTTTGTGATTCGGATTTCGGCGGGCTGTCGGAGACCGCCGCGAGGCTCCGTGAGCTCGGGTTTGAAGTGCGGGGGCTTGGCGACGATCACGAGGTGTGAAGATAAGGCCCGGCACACTGCCGGTTAGCATGCTCCGCCTGTGGTCGAGTGATGACGCGTTCGGTTTCATCTGTCGGAATGCCGAAGACGAATGGGGGCAACGATCCCAATCTGTGTTTGGCCTACAGGACCTGCAGGCGGATGCAGCGCCGTCACGATCCCACCTATTACTGGGCCACGATGCGCCTCCCCCGAGACGTGCGTCCTGCGGTGCACGCTCTCTACGGATTCGTCCGCAGTGCAGATCAGCTCGTCGACGGGCCTGATCGTCCGCCGGATCCGGCCGCGCGCCGGCTCGCGCTGGACCGCTGGCAGGCCGAGCTCGAAAGGGGGCTGGCGACCGGACGATCGCGGCATCCGGTGATCGCGGCGCTGGTGGACGCCGGCCGCCGACATGACCTGCCGCTTTCCGAGCTGTCGGTTTACATGGACTCTATGCGCTTCGACTGCGGTCGCGTGCGCGTGGCCACCCGGGCGGAGCTTGACAGCTACATGCGCGGCAGCGCGGGGGCGGTAGGACTCATCATGGCGCCGCTCCTCGGCGTTCCCCCCAAGCTCCACTCCACTGTGGCTCAGCTCGGTACAGCCTTCCAGCTGACGAACTTCATCCGTGACGTGAGCGAGGACTATGGGCTCGATCGAGTGTATCTCCCTGTCGAGGATCGAGCCCGCCTTGGTGTGAGCGTTCAGGACATCGCGGAGCGGCGGATGACCGACGGCCTCCGAGCCCTTCTCGCGCAGGAGGTGACGAGGGCTCGGCACGCGTTCGCGACCACCGCGATTCTCGACGACGCTCTCGATCCTGCGATTCGCCCCGGGGTTCGACTGGCCCGCTCGGTGTACGAGCGCGTGCTAGATCGAGTCGAGGCGCTCGGCTTCGACGTTCTCGGGCATCTTGTCCGGGTGCCTCCGTGGCAGCTGGGCGCCATCGCCATTGCCGCGTTCGCGACCACGGGCCGGCGTGAACGCTTTCCCCGCAGCCTCGGCGCCCGCGGATGACTAGCGCGGCTGTCGGCATCGGGACCTGGTTGGTCAAGTGACCGTGCGAGCCACGGCCCTGAGGGCCGAACGCCATGCACTCGACGGGACGACGGTGGATGTGCTCATCTGCGGTGCCAGCTTTGCTGGCTTGGCCGTGGCGCGTGAGCTTGCGGGCTGCGGCGCCTCGGTGCTCCTCGTGGACCGTTACGAGCTCGGGGAGCGCGCGACCTCGGCCTGCGCGGCACCGACGCCGTGGCTCCAGGCGCTCGGCCTCAGCGAGGCAATCCGACAGGAGATCCCCCACATGCGGTTCACAACGCCCCACGGCTCCGTGCGCTACCGCCTGCCTTGGAGCTGGTCAGCGTTTGACTACCGCCACCTGTGTCACCTCCTGTATGAGCAGAGCGGATCTCGGTTTCAGACAGCCGCGGTCAAGGGGCGCCTGCCGGTCGAAGAAACGCTTGCCGGCGAAGCGATCTCAGTTGTCACAGACCGTGGCGTGCTAAAGGCGCCACTCGTGGTCGACGCGTTGGGGTGGCGGCGCGTGCTCGGTCGGAGCGCGTACCAACCTCCGGCCGCACCATTGTCGCGGGGACTCGAGGTTCATCCGGATGGTCAGGGCGAGGATCTCGACGTTTGGATCGAGCGCTCGCTCGTGCGGCGCGGGTACGGCTGGCGGGTACCTGCGGCCGGCGAAGCGCGCGTGGGGGTGGCCTCCTACGCGCCCGGCGGTCATGTGCGCCGGCCGACCGACCAGCTGGCTGAGCGTCTGGAGCTTGAGGCGGTTCGGTACCAGGGCAATTGGTTCCCTCACCGCCTGCGTCCCGCCGTTGAGGACTCGATCTTCTTTGTTGGAGACTCGGCCGGTCACTGCTTCCCCCTCTCAGGCGAGGGCATTCGGACGGCCTTCTACTTCGGCATCGCCTGTGGTCGGGAGCTGAGAGCCGTGCTCGAGCAGCGACGTTCGCGGGCTGCGGCCCTTCAGCGCTACGCGTCGTTCAGCGCCGGACACGCGAGGGCCTTCGCCATCGCGGGGGGCCTGCAGCGGACAATTCCTGCGCTGCCGCCGCGGCTCCTTACGTCCGGACTTCGGCTGCTGGCTCGTCAATGGTTGATTGACCGCTGCTTCGGCTGGTACCTCGATCAGGCTCACCCCTCGTTCGCCCTGCCCGAGGCTCGGTGAGGCCTGCATTCAGCGCTTCGCGCAGGACGGCGGCGTCAAGCGTCCTTGTCGATACTGGCTCGTGGGTGCTCGACGCGAGTGGCAAGATTCGTCGCGGTGGATGATCGGCCCTCGTCTGCGCCTCCTTCGACGGACACAGATCGTCAGTCCCGTCAGTCGCACGAGCTCGACGCCGTTGCGGCGGCGGTAGGAGCCGTGACGCGCGAGATTCGTCGAGCCGCGCGCGCGATCCCCGGCGTGGCTCTGATCGAGGCTCAAGCCAGCGCGGCCGAGCGGTTTATGCTACGACAGATCAAGCGCCGGGTGGACCAGCTCGACCCGCCGAGTCGCACTTCCGAGCCTTCTCGAGCCATGCTGGTCGCGCCGCCAGACGGATCGAACCCGCGACCCGATTTCTCGGCGCCAAAGGTAGAAGAGAAAATAAGTGCGCTCCTGACGCGTTCCATGCACGACACGCCGAGTGAGAGCCGACGGAGGCTGCACGAGGTCCTCGTCGGCGAGCTCGTGCCCGATGAGGCGAGGATCCTCTCGACGCTGTCGGACGGCTCGAGCTATCCGTTGGTGCACATCACCCGGCCCGGAGTCGGGAGCTACCAGAAGCTCGTCGTGGAGAACGCCTCCAGCGTCGGGCGCGCGGCGGGAGTGGCGCTGCCCGATCGCGTGCATCTGTACGTCTCCCATCTACGCCGTCTTGGGCTCGTCGAGGCGCGGCCAGAGGATCATTCGCTGAAAGACGAGTACGACATCCTGCTCACCGAGCCCAACCTGAGAGCGACGATCGACGCGATGGGAAAGGGCCCGCGGGGTGCGCGGATCATCCGCCGGACGGTACGGATGTCTGATCTCGGGCGCGAACTCTGGGAGGCAGCTCGTTCGCCGCAGGACGCCGGTGGCGGCCAACACGACGCCCCGGCCGGATGACGCCGACCACGCTACCTTGACGCCGCAGGCGGCGGTCGGACAGAGTCGCTAGCGAACCGATGACGGTGTCCGCCTTCCTCAGCTTCCAAGAGCCGCTCTGGGTGTACATCTCGATTCCCGTCGCGGCGGCCCTCGTGGGATGGTTCACGAAGATCGTCGCAGTCAAGATGATCTTCTACCCGGTCGAGTTCAAAGGCATCCCTCCCTACCTCGGCTGGCAAGGGCAGATCCCGAGCCACGCCGCGAAGATGGCCTCGATCGCCATCGACTCGATCACCACCACCGTGCTCAAACCGGAGGAGCTCTTCGCCCGCATAGATCCCGACGAACTGACCCGGCAGCTCGAGGGCCTGTTGCACGACGCGGCCGAGGAAATCGTCGACGGAATCATGATCGAGTATCAGCCCCGGCTGTGGGCCGCCTTGCCGGCGACTGCCAGGCGCGCGGTGATCGCCAACGTCGAGCATCGAGCACCCGCGGCGACAAGGAACATGATGACCCAGCTGAGCAAGAACCTGGACCAGGTCTTCGACCTCAAGCACATGGTGGTCTCTAACCTGGCCCACGACAAGCGGGTGCTAAACCGTATGTTCCAGGAGGCGGCGGGCGACGCGTTCAAGTTTCTGATCGGGTCTGGCCTTTACTTCGGCTTCTGCATTGGACTGGTCCAGGTGATCGTGTTCGGGATCACGGGATGGCACTTTGTCTTGCCGTTGTTCGGGCTGATAACGGGAG
>CAWEFU010000011.1:0-472092 GCA_963808325.1 uncultured Solirubrobacterales bacterium | reverse complement strand
GGAATCGAATCTCAGATGGACCAGGATGTCGCCGCCGTTGCGCGACCCAGGCAGTGTCGGCTCGACGATGCGATGGTGAGCGTGGGTTGTTTCAGCCCCCGAGCGCACGGCAGCCAAGGCCCGGTCCAGATCTTCGTCGGCGACGTCAAGGAGCCGGGTGACGCTATACATCGCAGAGCCCATCGACGTCGTCGGCTGCGGCGGCGACCGACCGGGTCCGCTCCGCAACCAGTTCGCCGATCTGCGACCACCATTCGCCCAGGGCCGGGTCCGGCCGGCCCTTCCATGTCATCTCCCACCACGCCTGGGCGCTGGGCAGCGTCCAGGTGATGGTGACCGTGTTGGGTTGATCGTCGAACCAGATCGGCGGGACTGACGAGGACGTCGCACAGCGTCATGCCGCGGGAGCGGGCGCCGGGCGCGTACTCGGCGAGGTAGGTGTCGACGAACTTTCTTGCGCATCCGGGCTTGGTCAGCACCCTGTCGATGACGAATACCCGACCGTCGGCCACGGCTCGACCGTAGACATCGACGAGAGCCGGGGCGGGGCACTCCCGGCCATCGGGAGATCAGCCGAAGCAGTTGAGCCAGCTCGCGGCGCCTGCTGCCGGGCTTCGTGCGCGATGTCGAGCATCGGCATCGTCATGAATCCGTGGATGCCGCCTCGAAGAGGCACGCACCGTGGTCACGCCCGCCGCCTCGAGCGCAGCGGCGTAGGCGAGGCCCTCGTCACGCAGTGGATCGTGGCCGGCGATGACGACGACGGCGGGCGGCAGCCCGCCAGATCGGCCTTCAACGGCGAAGCGTACGGATGTTCGCGATCGGCGGCGACGGCACGTACTGGTCCCAATACCATTGCAGTGCCGGCTTCGGGTTGTAGAAGCCCTTGCCGAACAGGCGATACGACTCGTTGTCGAAGTCGGCGGCGATCACCGGGTAGAGCAGTAGTTGCGCGGCGAGGCGGGCCCGCCGCGGTCGCGGGCCATCAGCGCGGTGACGGCGGCCAGGTTCCCGCCGGCGCTGTCGCCGCCGACCGCGACGCGCGGGATCGCCGCCGAGCGCGTCCGCGTTGTCGGCCGCCCACTCGTCGACCGCGTAGATATCCTCGGCAGCCGCGGGCCAGGGGTTTTCCGGGGCCAGCCGGTAGCCGACCGAAACCACCACGGCGGGAATGAGATTCGCGAAGTCGCGGCACAGCCCGTCATGGCTGTCCAGATCGCAGAACACGAACCCGCCGCCGTGGGCGTACACCAGGACCGGCAGCCGCCGGCCGCGTCGGGCCGGTAGATCCGCACCGGGATGTCGCCGCCGGGCCCGGGACGGTCGTGTCGCGGACCTCGGCCACCGGCTCGGGCTCGGCCGGCGGCACGAACCGGGACCGGATGGTCGCTCGGGCCTCGGCGCCGGTCATGGTGTGGACCGGGGGAAACCGGCGTCCAGCGTCTCGATCAGCGAGGCGATCTGGGGGTCGAGGCTCACGCGTACTGCAGCCGGCGGGACGCGGCGCGGGACGCCGGGCGCAACGGCCGCACCGGCTGCAGCGTCGGCGCCACCCGCTGCGGGCCGTCGTCGACGTTGCGCCAGATGCCCATCGCGGTCATCCGCACCGGGGCGGCCAGCCGCTGATCGAACATCATGCGGTTCATCGGGCCGCAGACCGAGACCGCGGCGACGGCCTCACCGGGACTGCCGATCGGTGCTGCGACGCAGCCGAATCCGGGCAGCGACTCTTCGCGCTCGAACGCGACCCCGTGGGCTCGCACCTTGGCCAGTTCGACGGCCAGTTGCGAGCTGCTGGACGATCGAGTACTTGGTCTTGCGGGCCCGCAGGTCCACGACGGCGTCCTCGTCGCAGTAGGCCAGCATCGCCTTGCCGACGGCGGTGCAGTGCGCCGGCTGACGGCCGCCGACCCGGGTCGGGATCGCGGCGACCATCCGGTCACCCACCTTCTCGAGATAGACCACGTCGGGTCCGTCCAGAACCGCGAGATGCACGACGAGCCCGGTGGCGCGGTGCAATTCGTCCAGCAGTGGACCGGCCGCTCGCACCAGGCGATCCTGGTGCACGGCCAGCGAGCCGAGCTCCACCAGCCGCATGCCGAGTTCGTAGTCGCGGCCGCTGCGGCGCAGCCACCGCAGCTGGACCAGACGCTCGAGCATCCGGTGCGCCGAGGAGCGGGGTAGGCCGGTGCGGCGGACGATCTGGGCCAGCGTCAGCCGTCCCGGTCCCGTCGAAGGCGTCGAGGACCAGCGAGATCCGGTCGATGACGGCGCTGGGGGTGGCTGGTTCGACGGTTCGACGGTCGACGGTCTCGTGACATCGGCTCCTCCGAGCCTATATACTGAATGTATATGACTATTAGTCATATCGTTTGTACCATATCGATGTGGCCGCTGTCACTAGGCACGGAAATTGCCGCCGGACACCGTCGGCGTCCGAGCGGCGAGACGGATCGAGGCAGGTCAGCCCTTGGCGGCGGACCGGCCGGCGCGGCGGCCGTAGAAGCTGCCGTCACCGAGCGAGACGCCGCTGGCGTAGCCCCACGCGGCCAGCCCGGCGGTCGAACGGCCCGCGGCGAAGAGCCCGGGGATCGGCTCGCCGCTGACGTGCAGCACCTCGGCGTCCAGAGTGGTCGCGAGCCCGCCCAAGGTGAAGCCGCCGGTGCTCTCCCGCAGATCGATCGCGCCGACCGGCGAGCCGATCGGCTTGAGCCATTCGCGGCTTCTTGTGCAGCAGCGGGTCCTCGCCGCGTGCCGCGCCCTCGTTGTAGGCGGCGACGGTCGCCTGCAGCGAGCCCGGCGGCAGACCGATCTCGCGCTTCGAGGTCGGCGACCGTGTCAGCCACCCAGGTCGCCGGCCGCAGCATGAACTTGGGCGACCACGAGGCCATCGCCTCGTCCTGCGCGTCGCCGTCGATGATCAGGTAGGCGGTGTTGTCCTGGTGGTAGAGCGTGAGCTGCCCGATCCGGCCCGGGTAGGTGTCCTCGGCGACGTAGCGCTGGCCGCGGCCGTTGACCAGGATGCCGCGCACCAGTTGCTGGGGGTCGATGAAGATCGCGACCTCGGTGGCGTCCATGTGGGCCAGGTCGGCGCCGAGCGCCTGGGCCATCCGGATCGCCTGACCGTCGTGCTGCTCGATCGACGCGGCCGGGCGTCCGGCGATCCGCGGCGCGTACTGCGCCACCATCGCGTCGTTGTAGGCGAAGCTGCCGGTCGCGAGCACCACGCCGCGGCGCGCCCGGATCGCCAGCTCGGTGCCGTACTGGCGGGCGCGGATGCCGACCACCCTGCCGTCGGATTCGACGATCAGCCACTGCACCCGCATGTCGTAGAGCGCCCGCGCGCCGGCCGCGGTGGCCGTCTCGACCAGCGGCTTCATCAGCATGTAGCCGGCGCTGGCTTCGCCCTGCTTCTTGTTCTGCATCTGCGGGACGTGCCCGCGCGGAGCGGGGTGGCGATGGTGTTGAACGGATAGGCGTTTTCGCCGCCGCTGTACATCAGGCCCTGGTCGCCCATCGGTTCCCAGCCGGGCTCGGAGAAGAACTCCGCCTTGAACGGAACGCCGCATCCCACCAGCCAGTCGAAGTGGGCGACGCTGCCGGCGCAGTAGTCGGCGATTCGCTTCTCGTCGGCTCCGGGTCCCATCGCGACGTTGAGGAACGCCGCCATGTTGTCGACGGAATCGGCGAAGCCACAAGCCTTTTGGAGGGCGGTGCCGCCGCCGAGGTAGATGAAGCCGCCGGCCATCGCCGCCGCGCCGCCCCAGCGACCCGGTGCGTTCCAGAACCAGGACGTCTGCGCCGGAGCGGGCCGCCTCGACCGCTGCGGCGGCGCCGGCGATCCCGTAGCCGGCGATGACGACGTCGGCCTCGTGGTCCCAGGAGCTGATCGACGCGGCCGGGACCGGGTGACGTCGCTGTCGGGCGTCATAGCCGCATCGCCGCGGGCATCTCGCCGACCCACTGGTGACCCCAGTAGCTGTCGGCGGTGATTTCCTCTGCGGTGTAATAGTTTTCGTCGACCCGCATGCCTTCGGTGCCGAACTCGATGTCCCAGTCGCCGGGCGCGCGGACGTAGAACGACACCATCTTGTCGTTGGTGTGACGCCCGAGTGTGGACGACAACTGGAAGCCCTCGGCGTTGACGCGGTCCAGTGCCTGGCCCACCGCGTCGAGGGAGTCGACCTCGACCATGATGTGGACCAGGCCGGGGTCGCGCTGGTGCGCGGCCGGCACGATCGCCAGGCTGTGGTGGCGCTCGTTGATGCCGAGGAACCGAACCCGCACCGGGCCGAACTCCTTGCGGCAGCGGCACCCGGAACGCGCCGCGGGAACGGAAACCCAAGACTTCGGTGTAGAAGTCGAACAGCCCGTTGGGATCCGTCGCCGGCACGACCACGTGGCCCAAACCTTGATCGCCGGTGACGAACTTCGCGCCGAACGGCGTGACGACCGGGCTGTGGTCAAGCACCGCACCGTGGAACACCTCGAGCGTGGTGCCGGCCGGGTCCTCGAAGGTGATCACCTCTTCTACCCGACGAGCCTCGGCGTCGTCGGTGGACAGTTGCTTGAAGGGCACCCCGGCGCCGTCCAGGGCTGCTTTGACCCGCTGCAGGGCCGGGTGATCGCGCACCTCCCAGCCGACGGTGAGCACCCGGTCGGTCTCACCGGGCACCACGATGATCCGCGCGGCCCGCTCGTCCATCCGCAGATACAGCGCTGAGGAGTCTGGGCCTTTGCCTTCGGCGAAGCCCAGGACGCCGAAGGCGAACTGCCGCCACCGCTCGATGTCGTTGGTCGAAATCGTGATGTAGCCAAGGCTTTTCAGATCGCTCATTGATAGTCGTTCTCCTAGATCAACGCCCGCAGCGGACCTTCGGGCGGATCGACTCCCAACGAACTCAGCGCAGACGCGTGATAGGTGGTGCCGGGCACGTGGATGGCGTGCAGCTGGCCGACGTGCACGTCACGCCAATATCGCTGCAGCGGCTTGTCCATCCGCGCCGCGTTGCCGCCCGAACGGGCGAAGATCTCGTCGACCGCCGACACCGCGCGCCAGACCGCGCGAACCTGGGTGCGGCGGCCGGCCGCCCGGTCTGCGAACGACACCTCTTTGCCGGCGGCAACCATGTCGTAGATGCGGTCGGCGTTGGCCAGCAGTTCCTGGCGGGCGGCATTGATGTCGGCGGCCGCCTCGCCGATCGCGTACATCACGTAGGGATCGTCCTTGATCGCGGTGCCCGTGGCGCCGACCCGCTCGCGCTGATAGTCCAGGTGTGCGGCCAGCGCGCCCTCGGCGATGCCGATGGTCGCCGCGGAAATGCCCAGCGGGAACATCGTCGACCACGGCATCAGATACAGCGGCTCGGTCATGCCGGCTTCGCGCTGGGCGGTGCCGTCCATCACCTTCGTCGCGTCCATCGTCCGGTAGGTCGGGACGAACGCATCCTTGACGATGACGTCTTTGGAGCCGGTTCCCCGCAGCCCCACCACATTCCACGAGTCTTCGACGATCTCGTAGTCCTTGCGCGGCAGGATCATGTGCAGCATCTGCGGCGGCATCAACGGGATGCCCTTTTCGTCGCCGAGCATCGCGCCCAGGATGATCCAGTCGCAATGGTCGGTGCCCGAGCTGAACTGCCAGCGGCCGTTGAAGATGTAGCCGCCGTCGACCGGTTTGGCCACACCCTGCGGCGCGTACGGGGAGGCCATCCAGGTGTCGACGTCGTCGGCCCAGATCTCGGCGGACGACCTTCGGGTCGGCGTACGCCAACTGGTACGGATGCACGCCCACCACGCCGACGATCCAGCCGGCGGCCGGGTCCAGCGCCGCGGTGGCCATCACCGTCTCGGCGAACTCGCGTGGATGGACCTCGAAGCCTTGGTACTGCTTGGTCTGTAGCAAGCGGATCAAGCCGGCCGACTTCATCACCTTGACGGTGTCGTCGGTGAGTCGGCCGATCTGTTCGGCGTCGGCGGCCTGTTCGCGGATCTGGTCGGCCAAGTCCATCACTCGGTCGATTACACGTTCATTCATGTGTCCGTCCTCCGGTTTTTACGCCTAGTGATGGTCTACCGCAGTCCGGGCCCTGTCCGCTGCCGATCCCGATGAGCGGGCGGAAAACCTTTGCCATCGACTGCGGTGTCCAATGACCGGGAAACCGCCGTGAACGCCGCACCGCCTTCCCTACAGTGGGTCCTTGTGACGCGACGATGAAACCTTGGACGCGGTAGTCGTAGGCGCCGGGTTCGCCGGGCTGTACGCACTGCACAAACTTCGCAGCCAAGGACTTTCGGTCCGGGTGCTCGAGGCCGCGCCGGATATCGGTGGCACCTGGTATTACAACCGGTATCCAGGCGCACGTTGCGACGTAGAGAGCGTCGACTACTCGCTACTCGTTCTCCGAGCGAGCTCCAGCAGGAGTGGATTTGGACGGAGAAATACGCCACCCAGGCCGAGATCCTGCGCTACCTGAACTGGGTCGCCGACAGACTCGACCTGCGCCGTGACATCGCATGCAACACTCGCGTGGTGTCGGCGGTCGCTCGACGTGTCCGGGACGCACTGGACCCTGACCACCGCCGACGGCGACGTGCTGACGGCGCGGTTCTGCCTGATGGCGACCGGTTCGCTGTCGGCCGCGATGACTCCGGACTTTCCAGGGCTGGCGGAGTTCGCTGGCGAGGTCTACCACACCGCGCACTGGCCACACGAGCCCGTCGACTTCACCGGGAAGCGGGTCGCGGTCATCGGCACCGGATCATCTGGCATCCAATCGATTCCGATCATCGCCGAGCAAGCCGAGCACCTTTTCGTCTTTCAGCGCACCGCAAATTACAGCGTCCCGGCCGGCAACAGGCCCCTGTCGCCGAGGATCTCGATGAGATCAAGGCGACCTACGCCGAACGGCGTCGGCTGTCGTGGCGCAGCGGTGGCGGGTCGCCGCATATCGCCGCGGCCCGCCCGACGCTCGAGTTCGACGCACGAGGAGCGTCGCGCGGCGTTCGAAAAGCGCTGGCAGCTAGGCGGGGTGCTGTTCTCCAAGACTTTCCCGGATCAGCTGACAGACCTGGCCGCCAACGACGAGGCCCGCAAGTTCTACGAGGAGAAGGTTCGTGCCGTCATCGACGATCCGGCCCTTGCCGATTTGCTGATTCCCACCGACCACCCCATCGGAACCAAGCGAATCTGCACCGACAGCAACTACTTTCAGACGTTCAATAAACCCAATGTCAGCCTGGTCAGTGTGCGCAGCACGCCGATGAACGTCGATCGACGCGTCCGGAATCACCACCACCGAAACCCGCTACGACGTCGATTCCATCGTTTTTGCAACGGGTTTCGATGCTATGACGGGGCATCTGGCCCAGATCGACATCGTCGGCCGTGACGGCACGACGCTGCGAGATGATTGGGCGCACGGTCCACGCACCTACCTCGGGCTCGGCGTCGACGGGTTTCCCAACCTGTTCATCATTTCTGGACCCGGCGCGCCCGCGGTGCTGGCCAACATGGTGCTGCACGCCGAGGCGCAGGTGAACTGGATTGCCGATGCCATCACGCTATCTTGACAACCACGGTTACGCCGCAATCGAGCCGACCACCGACGCGGTCGATGAGTTGGGCTGCCGAACTGGCCCGACGCGCTGAGGCCTCGTTGTTCACCAAAGCCAACTCGTGGTACATGGGAGCCAACGTCCCTGGTAAGCCAAGGGTTTTCATGCTGTTCATTGGAGGGTTCGCCGCATACAACGACATCTGCGCCGAGGTTGCCGATGCCGGCTACAAAGGATTCACCTTGGCTAAGGCGTCGCGGATCGCAGCGGAAAGTAATTGTGATGCAGAGTAATTCAGGCCAGCTCGCGGGCAAGATCGTGCTGATCAGCGGCGGGGCGGGCGGTCTCGGCGCGGCGTTTGCGCGTCACATCCTGGCCCGCGGCGGCAGCGTCGTGCTCGCTGATCTGCTTGACGACGAGGGCGGGACGCTGGTCGACGAACTCGGCGCGCAGGCACGGTACATCCATCTCGATGTCACCGACCCGGACCAGTGGGCGTCGGCCGTGCAGTTTACTGTCGACGAGTTCGGCTCGCTCAACGGTCTGGTGAACAACGCCGGCGTCTCGACCGGGCAGTTGCTCGAGCACGAACCGCTCGCGCATTTCCGAAAGGTCGTGGACATCAACCTGGTCGGGGTGTTCAACGGCCTGCAGGCGGTGATCAAGCCGATGCGCGCAGCGGGCGGCGGGTCGATCGTCAACATCTCGTCTGCCGCCGGCCTGTTCGGGCTGGCGTTCACCGCGGGTTACGGAGCCTCGAAGTGGGGTGTGCGCGGACTGTCGAAGATCGCCGCGGTCGAGCTGGGCCCCGAGCGGATCCGGGTGAACTCGGTACATCCCGGTATGGCCGCGCACCCCGATGACCGCCAATATCGGCGTCCAGGTCGGTGAGGGCAACTACCCCAATCTCCCGATGGGCCGTATCGCGGTGCCCGAGGAGATCGCCGGCGCGGTCGGCTATCTGCTGTCCGACGACGCCGCCTACGTGAACGGTGCAGAGATTGCCGTCGACGGGGGATGGACCGCCGGGCCGACTTTGAAATACGTTATGGGACAGTGACATTAGACAGGAGCACACAAATGAATCGACTAGCGGACCACCGGATCCTGGTGACCGGCGCGGCCTCGGGCATCGGACAGGCGACCGCGCTGCGTCTGCTGAGTGAAGGCGCCAGGGTGGTTGCCGCCGACGTCGCCGCCGACGGGCTGGAGAAGACCCGCGCAAAAGCCGCAGAAGCCGGCGATGGCGAGCGTCTGACCACGCTGGAGATGAACATCGGCGACGAGCGCTCGGTGGTCGATGGGGTGAAGCTCGGCGGTCGACTCCCTGGGCGGCTTGGATTCCGTGGTCAACGCCGCCGGAATTCTGCGCGCGGTACATACCGACCAGATGGCTTTGGACCTGTGGAATCAGATCATTGCGGTCAACCTGACGGGAACGTTCCTGGTGGTCCGCGAGGCGCTGCCGAGCCTGCTGGAGAACCCGCGCAGTGCGATCGTCAACTTCAGTTCGACCTCGGCAGCATTCGCGCACCCGTACATGGCCGCCTACGCGGCGAGCAAGGGCGGCGTCCAATCCTTCACGCATGCTCTGGCACTGGAGTACGCCAGCAAGGGACTCCGAGCGGTCTGCGTGGCTCCCGGAAGCATCAAGTCCGGAATCACCGATGCCACAGGCGGATACATTCCGCAGGACGCGGATTGGGGGCTGTTCACCAGGCTGATGCCGATCCTGCCGACGACCGAGGAATCCAGTGGTGCCGGGATGGCCAGTCCGGCAGCGGTCGCCGGAGTCATCGCGATGCTGGTTTCCGACGACGGCGCGTTCATCACCGGTACCGAAATCCGCATCGACGGCGGCACGCACGCGTGACGACAGATTTCACCTACGAAGACACCCTTCGTGAAATCGCCACCGACGCAGGAGTTCTGCGTTATCACGAAGCCGGCTCACCCGATGGCCCGGTGTTGCTGCTGCTGCACGGATCCGGCCCGGGCGTGACGGGCTGGCGGAACTTCCGCGGGGTGCTGGGCGCGTTCGCCGACTTCTTCCGCTGTCTGGTCCTGGAGTTCCCCGGCTTCGGTGTCAGCGACGATTTCGGCGGCCACCCGATGGTTACCGCGCTGGATGCGGTGGTGCAATTCGTCGATGCGCTCGGCCTGGAAACCGTTGACATCCTGGGTAATTCGATGGGCGGCGGGGTCGGGATCAACTACGCGATCGCCCATCCGGAACGGGTGCGCCGGTTGGTGACCATCGGTGGGATCGGCCGCAATGTTCTGACTCCCGGCCCGGCCGAAGGCATTCGGCTATTGCAGGAGTTCACCGATGAGCCGACCCGGGAGGGACTGGTTCGTTGGCTGCTTTCGATGGTCTACGACCCGGCCACGGTGACGGAGGAGCTGATCGAGGAGCGGTGGACTCACGCCACCGATCCGGCGACGCTGGCCGGCGCGCGACGAATGTACGGCAAAGAAGCGTTCACGCAGATGATGAAGGCTGTCGAGTCGTCGAAAGGCCCGCAGCCGTGGGCGGTCATGCACCGGGTGCAGGCGCCGACGCTGATCACCTGGGGTCGCGACGACCGAGTCAGCCCGCTGGATATGGCGCTGATCCCGATGCGGACCATTCCGAACGCCGAATTGCATGTGTTCCCGAACTGCGGTCACTGGGCGATGATCGAGGCGAAAGAGGCCTTCGAGAGCGCGGTGTTGGCGTTCTTGCTGCGTAAAGCGGTCAGTTGACGCAGGGGACGCCGCCGCCACCGATCGGTGCACCCTGATCGGGGGAAGGGTCGGTGGTGGTGGTCATGTTCGACTTCCACCCGTAATTGCCGTAAAGCGTTGACGGCGTTGTGGTTTCGGTGGTTGATTCCGACAGGGATTCGTCTTGGGTGGGGACCGAGAAGTTGTCGTCGACTACCACCTGGACGTGACCGTACTGCAGCGTGCGGTTGGCCTTGTCGGGCGCGTCGATGCCCAGCAGGCTTGCCACTTCCCGTGCATCGGAGTCGGCGCCGGGCCCGTATTCGATTGTGGTGGAGGTGGGTTCGCCCTTCACCCGGTCGCGCACCGAGCCGGTGGTGTACCCGTCGTGCTTCAGCGTGCGGGCCACCTTGCTGGCCAGGCCGCCGACGCTGCTGGCGTTCACGACGTCGACGACGGTCGACGGGCTGGGTGCATCGGCGGTGGTCGATGTCGTCGACGCCGAGGACGTCCCGAACGCCGCCGCCACTTCGGCCTTGATCGCCGCGGGGTCGACGATGTTGACGTCTTGGCCGTTGATGTTGTCGTAGCGCACCACCGGCAGGGTCCGGTATTCGATCGAGCCGCCGGCCAGCGCGCCCATCTTGCGGAACATGTCCTCGTCCCAGCCCGACGACAGCACAACGTCCTTGCGCGCCACCGCCATCAGGTCCTTCAACTTGCCGATGTTGGTGAACGTCCCCGCGTCCTGAAGTTGGTGCATGACCGACGACAGGAAGGCCTGCTGGCGGTGCGTGCGGTCCAGGTCACCGTTCTCGCAGGCCGTGGCGCTGCCGGACGAACGCCAGCGCCTGCGCGGCGTCCAGCCGTCTGTTGGCCCGGCCGGGAAGTCGGCGCCGGAGTACTCGTCGTACACGGCGTGCTTGAGGCAGACGTCCACGCCACCCAGACTGCTGGCCAGATCGTAGAAGCCGGCCAGGTTGACCTCGGCGAAGTAGTCGATCGGCGCCCCGGTCAGCTTCCGCACGGCCTTCAGCGTCGCGGCGCGGCGCCGCCTCGCGGCCCTTGGTCTCCAGCTCCTTCTGGTTGCTGACGCCCTTGTTGATCATTTTCTGCTCGACGTACTGCTTGGTCAGGCCGTACGCCTCTTTGATCTTGATGTGGTTGTAGCCCGGGACACCGTTCCAGGCGACCCAGTCGTCGCGCGGGATGGAGAACGCGGACACTTTGTCGTCGGGGCCGATGTGGGCAAGGATCAACGTGTTGGTGTTGTAGCCGCCGTCATCGGAGTCGCCGGCGTGCAGATGCTTCAGCAGGCTCCAGGGCAGGTCGTCGCCGTTCTGGTCTTTGCGCGAGTCGAGCCCGATCAGCAGGATGTTCATCCCGTTCCCGTTGGACTTCGGGTCTTCGGCGCCCAGGGCCTGCGAGACGGTGATCCCGCTAAGCATGCCGTGCGCCATCCAGTAGCCCGACGCCGGTCATCAACAGGGCGCCCACGCGCGACGATCGCACCGATGGCATGCGCCAGCGAGCGGCGCCGCTTGCGGTTGCCGCGTCACACGATGGCGATGCTTAGTGCTGGATGACTGCAGGTCTCCCATGACCATCTCGGCTGTATTCGGGGTCCGCGCCTGACCCGGGATGAAGATGCGCGGGCAATGTTTGCTACTTGCCGCCCAGTATGCGGCAGCTTGCTGAGGACCGTTCTGTGAGCCAGCTAACCGCCGCGATTTGAACGGACCGTCAAAAGCCTATTGAACTGCGGTGATGCGTCTCCAGCGGTTTCTGTGCGGGGCGTACCAATTGTGGCCAAATCGTGCCGCTATAGCTCCAGAAGGGCCCTGTCGACGGCCGACAAAGCCGCGTCGAAGCGGGCCTGGGCGGCCTCGGCGGTGCGTTCGGCCACGCCGGGCAGGGGATGGTTGTGGGTGATCAGGAGGCGTGACACCCCGGCCTCCGCGGCGATCGCGCCGGCCTCTTCGCCCGACGTGTGCCCGCGTTCTGGCATCGACTGCGGCTCCCACGCCTCATGCAGCAATGTGGCCACGCCTGCCACATGTCGGATGGTCTCCGGATCGAATTCGGTGTCGGTGCAGTAGGCGAAGCGGTCCCCGACACGAAACCCGGCCGATGGCAGCGGGTGGCGGGCCTGCTCCCAGGTCTGGATCTCGTGGCCGGCGAAGCTCAACGTGTCCCAGCCCAATTCCGCCCAGCGCGCCGAGACCAGCGGCGACGTCGTCTGGAACGGCGATGCCAGAAGTTGCTCCTCGACGATCGATCGGGTGGGCCGGGCGTAGGCCATCGATCCCGGCCCGGCGATCGTGAGGTCTCGGCTTCCGAGTGCGCGTGCGCTGACGAATCCGAGGCCGGTGACGTGGTCGAGGTGAAAGTGGCTGAGCGCTACGGTCACCTTCTCGACGCCGTCGAGCAGCGACGGGTTGATGTGCAGGGCGCCGAAACCCGTTCCGGCGTCGAGTATTAATGCCTCGGTCCCAGAGGTGATCAGATAGCAGCTGGTCTGCCGGGAGCTGGTGGGAATCCATCCACCGCTACCGAGAACCGTCATCCGCATAGGTAGAGAATCTACGACGCCAACGATAGCCGCAGCGCGGCGACGGTCTCCAGATCGCTCAATGCGGCCACGCCGCGCCGAACGCCTTCCAGCGCAATGCTTTCGTCCTGCATCCCACCCATTCCGGCGGTGATGAGCGGTGCCACATAGGCGTAAAGGGCGCCCTGCCGGTAGCGCAGCCACAGATCGTCGGCGCCCAACTCGGGCCCACCGGCGGCAGCCAGGGCGCGCCGGTAGACGTCTAGCAGCTCGCGTTGGCAGGACTGGCGGTCGGAGGTGGTCATGCCGGTGACGAGCGTGTACGACAATTCGCGTCCCGGATGCCCGCGGCGCACCGCCTGCCAGTCGAGCAGTCCGGCTTCGCCATCGCGGAAGTAGACGTTACCGGGATGCGCGTCGCCGTGCATCACCGTGTTCGGTTGTCGATCAATGAGTTTCGCGACGGCGCGGTAGTTGTCGATGATGAAGCGACCGTCGAGCGCGCTTTGAGGAGGATCGTTAGCTATTCTGCTAACTATTGACGGGAAGCCACATCCCTCACAGGCGGTTTCCACGAGACGTTCTGGGTGCTCGCAGCGATCACGCTGATCGCGCCCGGGCCCTCTTCGCGCTCTCGATCGGGGGTGCTCGAAACGCTCATGAATTCCTCAGCTGCGAGGCGCAACCGCTCTCGCCTCGGCGGAGTGACTTCGATGAATGGCGCAGCAAATCACAGAGAACGACGTAAGGAGTGCAACATGCGCGGTGAGGCGAAGAAAGTCCGGGAGCCTGAACGGGACATCGACCACGCTGAAGTCCCCGTTGTCGTGGAACGGGCGACGTTTCAGGGCGAGCTGGATGCCCTACGGGGGCGGGAGAAGGCGCACACCCGCGAAGGCGACGCGATCGCCGCTGCCCGGCGCCGACTCCCGATGGTCGAGGTCGACTCCACCATCGGGCTGATCGGCCAGCACGGGCCAGTCACGCTGCTGGACGTGTTCGAGGGCCGCCGCCAGTTGATCGCCTACTACTTCATGTGGGACATCGGCCGACCCGCCGCCGAACAGTGCGAGGGCTGCACGTGGGTCACCACACAGGTAGCGGAGCTCTCCTATCTTCATTCCCGCGACATCACCTACGCCACGCTGTGCCAGGGACCCTACGAGGAGAGCGTGCGCTACCGCGACTTCATGGGGTGGGACATGCCTTGGTACTCAGCACACGCCTCCCTCGACGCGCTCCTCGTCGGGCGCCGAATCGGCTTGTTCCACCTCGTGTGCTACCTACGGGACGGCAGCCGTGTCTTCGAAACCTACTGGACGACCCGCCGCGGCGTAGAGGCATTGGACTACAGCTACGCGCTTATGGACCTCACCGTGTACGGACGCCAGGAGCAGTGGGAGGATTCGCCTCCCGGCTGGCCACAACAGTGCTCCATCACGCGGACTGACGGTGGCTCGCCCGCTTGGCCACCAGTGTCAGTGTGGCCGGGCGGACGTCCCATCGCCCAATGGTCGCGACTTGAGGCTGGACGCTCCGACGACCTCGGAAACGCCGTTGCATGACGACCGCCGAGAGGAGATCAGACTGCGCTGAGGAGGGCGAGCGGCGCGGAGCGCGAGCCCCTGTTCGCAAAAGCAGCCGAACGCCGCGGACAGTCCCACGAACTCGCGCGGAAGACGCCCACCCTGAGGAGACGACCATGCCCGGACCGCTCAGCAGCGCCCACACCGTGACCAAGCTCCCCGCTCAGGACCTCGAGCGGGCGCGCGCCTTCTACCGCGACAAGCTCGGGCTCGAGCCGGTCGAGGAGCGCACGGGCGGCCTGCGCTACGTATGCGGCCCCACCGAGTTCCATGTCTTCAGCTCGGCGGGGAGGCCGTCGGGGAAATCGACCCAGATGGCATTCGAGGTCGAGGACCTCGAGGCGACCCTGGCCGATCTGCGAGCCCGGGGCGTGACCTTCGAGCGCTTCGAGATGTCTGGCTTCGAGGTCCGCGGCGACACGATCACCGCCCCTGATAACTACCCGAGCAAGGGCACCGGCGAACTGGGTACGTTCTTCTTCGACAGCGAGGGTAACCTCATCGGGATCGCCCAGCCGGTCCGCGAGGGCGAGACGCGGGGGTAGCATGGCCGGTCGTTGCTGATCGCGCTGGCGGTCGGGAACGCGATGGTGACCGATCACCCATCGCGCGATGCGACCTTCGCTCTCGTGCTCATGCTGGCTGGCGGATCCGGGATGTTCCTGCTCGCGCGCGCGTAGTCTCTGCGGCTCGTGTTCGGCACCCTGCGGCTCGTGTGCGGCACCGTTCCGCGTGCCGGGCTGTTGACGGTCGCAGCTCGATCGGGGCAGGCATTCCCGACGAAGGTCCGGGCTGGACTCACCGAGTCGTTGAGCTCTTCAGCTCCTTCTTGATCTGCTTGGCTGCGCGCTTCGCCTCGGCACCGACGTAGCCGATCTGCGCGGGCCTCGGCTGGTAGCCGATGAACCGGAGGCCCGGGGCTGCTGCCGGGCCCCCATGGATCAGCGGGACACCGCGCTCGTCAAGGACTCCCAAGTGTCCGACGAGCGGGTCGAGTCCCGTTGTGTAGCCGGTCGCCGCGATCACCACGTGAGGCTCAAGCCGGGTTCGATCTGCGAGCACGACGCCGGTCGCGTCGAACGAGTCGACCGCGGCAACGATCTCGATGCGTCGCTGCTTGATCGCGTCGATGACGGGCTTGTCGAGAATCGCCGGTGCCTTGCCCTCACGGTGCGACCGACTCATGATCCCCTCCTTCGGCGGCATCAGACCGTGCGCGCTCAGATCTCCAATCGTCAGGCGCCGAATCAGGCGCGTCTGACGGTCCCCGATCTGAGGCGGCAACCGGTACATGAGCGTGGCTGGCACGTCCCCGGGCAGGGGCCCGGCTTGCCGCAGGATGATGTTCGGCTGCGTGCGGATGGCGACGCGGACGCGGCCGGCCCCGCCCTGGGCCAGGTCATAGGCGATCTCCATTCCTGAGCAGCCAGGCCCGACGACGAGCACGTCAGCCCCGTGAAACTCGCGCGGGTTTCGGTATTCGGCGGAATGGAGCAGGCGCCCGCTGAACCGCTCGCGGCCGGGCCAGGTGGGGATCAAGGGGGTGTGCTGGTGCCCCGTCGCGATGATCAGGTGGGCAGCCGTCATCCGTCCTGCCGACGTTGTGAGCGTCCAGTGGTGATCGTCGCGGTCGACTCGCTCGAGGATCGTGCCGGAACGAATCTCGATGCTGTTGCGGCCCGCGTAGTCCTCGAGGTAGCCGACGACGTGGTCGCGTGAAGGGAACAGGCCGGCTGCCTTGGGATAGTGAGCGTTAGGCAGGTTCGACGTCCAACGCGAGGTGTTGAGCCGCAGGCGGGCGTATCGTCGGCGCCAGGAAGTCGCGACGGACTCACCTCGCTCGAGGACGAACGCGGAGATCCCGCGGCGTCCGAGCTCCGCGGCCGCAGCAAGCCCCGCTGGGCCCGCCCCGACGATCAGTACGTCGGCAGGCGTGTCACGTTTTAGGCAGGTGCGGGACGCGAGGGGGCTCGGCTCGTCTGAGGTCCCGATCGGCGTGGGATGGACCTGTGCATTTGGTGCGGACATGACGTGGCCTTTCGTCTCCAGGATCCGCTTTGCCACCAGCGCCGTCATCCCGGCGACGACGAGCCTGAGCTCGTGCGGAGCGGCCAGTGGGTTTTGCGGATCGGGTGGGCCTTGCATGCCGCAAAGGATCTGCCGCCGGTCGCCCAGCGGCATCGCGTGATGCGGCCATCTTCGGCCGGCCATTCGTGTGGCCGGATCCGGCCAGCGCGGGTCAGAGCGCGCCCGCCGCCGCCGCGCGCTTGACGGCGGCGGCTCGCGAGGAGCAGGAAAGCTTGACCAGGATGTTCGAGACGTGGCGGTGGACGGTGTGTTCGCTGATCACGAGCCGCTGCGCGATCTGCGGGTCGGTGAGACCGTCCGCGACTAGAGTGAGGACCTCGAGTTCGCGCCCGGTCAACCCGAGCGATTCGCCGTTGGCCGGCGGTGGTTTCGAGACGACGCCCAGCTGCTCGAGTGTCTCGGCCGCCCGCGCGGTCTCTTTGTTGGCGTCGTCGTTGCGTCCCGATGCGGCGAGGACTTGGGCGAGCTCGATGCGCGTCAATGCGCACTCATACGGCATGCCGCTTCGCGCGTAGAGCGTCACCGCGTCCTCTAATGCAGGCCGCGCCCCCGGCAGGTCGCCGGCCGCCGCGGCGATGGCCCCCTTCGCGGCGAGCGCGGAAGCCCTAAGCGGCTCGGTATCCACGTCGGTGGCGATCAGCTTGAGCTCGTCCAGTGCGTGCTGCGCTCGGTCAGCGTCATGGAGCGCGGCAAGAGCGCGGACCTGGACCTCGAGTCCTGCGACTCGCCGTGTTTTTGCCTCGTTGCCGACCTGGCGCAGGTACTGTTCAGCGTGGTCGGCTGCCGCGCGATAGTCGCCGTGGTCGAGCGCCACTCTCGCGCATCCGAGTCGGCCATCGGGGCGATGCTCGACCTCGGCGAACATTCTCCCGGCCTCATCGGTCCGTCCCTGCCGGCGGCGGAGCTCGGCCAATGCGACAAATGCCTCGCCGGCCATGCCGGCAACGTGGCTCTCAAGCTCGGGGGCGGCGAGCCGCAGCTCCTCCTCAGCCTGCGCCCACCGTCCGCGGAACATCAGGACGCCGGCGTAGTGGGTCCTGCAAACGGAGAACAACGGCTTCGAGCCGTAGCGCTCGCAGAACTCGGCCAGACGCTCGCACCACTGTCCAGCCCGGTCGAAATCGCGCACGCGCTCGCAGGCGAAGATCAGGTAGCAGCAGGAGTGCGAGATCGCGGACAGGTCCTGGAGGTCTCCTCCGACGATCGCCGCCGCCGAACCATCGAGGCGCCGCATCCCCTCCGCGACGTTTCCTTCGTTGACGAGCACCAACCCATCGAGGGCCAGCGCGGTGATCTCGAGATCAACGTCGGAGAGCGAGCGCCCGAGTTCGACCGCGTGGCTCGTCAGCTCGCGCGCGGCCGCGAGCTGTCCGTTGGCGAGGAGGACGGACGCCTCGCGGAGGTCAAGCCAGCCGTGCTCCGATGACGATGCCTCGTCCGACAGGAGGTCGTGCGCGCGCTGCAGCCAGCCGGTCGCAATGGCCGGCTCCCCTCGGAAGGTGCGGTAGTCCCAGGCGAGCTGGATGGCGACGCGGGCGGCGTCGCGCGGTGACTGGCGCTCGCGATACAGCCGGTAGGCACGTTCCCGAGCGACGAACACGGTCTCCCGGTCGACCAGCCATTGCGCGGCCATGCCGAGCCCCTCCAGGGCCTGTGGCGTTTCGCGCTCCTGTAGGGCCGCCTCGAAGTGCTCGCGCGCCTCGGCCCAGGCACCGCGACGCAGTGCCTCGCCGCCGTCGAGTAGTGGATCACGCTGTGCCGGCCCCGCCTCAGTCATTGGCTCGCAACCCTCCTTCGCGGAGCGTACTCCAGCGTGGAACGCGGCTCGGCGAGGCGGGAAGGAATTCCTTGCTTGGAGGCAGACATCGTGGCCGTGTCATGGCCAATAGCCCATTTCGGGCGCGGTCCACGGGTGAGCCTGCCGGCGCCCCGACCGATGAGTGCTGGGCGTTGCTCACGCACTGCCTGCGAGGCACGCGTGCAGGCCGCCGCCTGCGAGCACTTGAGCGAGCAGAAGGCCGCGCTGGGGTAATAGGGCGCATGACCGTCGCATCTGGTCGACGTCCGTGCAATCGCCCAGCGATGAGAACTCCGCCCTCCGCCGGTCTGAGTAGACGAACGTGAAGTGCTGGAGAAGGAGGAAGGCATGAGCATCAACGCGGCAGTCGTCGACATTCCGATGTCGGCCGACCCGAGCTCGATTGAACGTGGAAACAAGGTCATCGCCGTGGTTCGTCCGCTCGTCGGTCGTCGTCGGTGGGCGCAAAAGCGGTCGTATCTCATGATCGGCGACGCGCATCGGATACCGGATGGGCGCCGCGGGTATGAAGGCGGGTCCAACTGGGTCCACACCCACCACTAGCTCTAATTCCGTGAGACGGTCTGACGTCGCCAGATACGTGCTTCGTGCTCAAGGGCAGGTGCTGCGGGGAGGATGATGCGGACTTCTCGGCCGGCGGGGAGGGCGGCAGTCATGGACGCTGGGCGCCGGCTATGGGCGGACTCAGCTTGTCGGCTCGGGCAGCTCGTTGCCGAGAGGGTGGCGCTCCTGACCGGGGGCGCGAGCGATCAGGAGCGTGAGGGCGACGAGGATCAGCCAGATGTTCTCGAGCGCGAGCACGCGGGGTTGACGTCCGCGAATGCCACCTTGCTGAACAGACCGAGTAGCCCGAGCGCTTGGCTGGCGGCGCCGAACGCAAGGGCGATGACTCCGTAGCTGCGAGGGAGCAGCCGCGTCTGGAGCATCACGAGTCCGAGTGGCAGGAGGATGGCTGGGGCGATCAGGAACGAGCGACCGATGGCGTCGTTGCCGGGACCGCCGATCAGGTCGAAGCTGACTCGCAGCGTGGCCGCCTGACCATGGGTGGCTGCCTGGACGGCGGAGATGATCATCGCGGAGTCGAGTAGCGTCAGCCCGACGAGGATTGCGGCGGCGAGCGCGACGATTCGGCCGGCGAAGCTCTCGTGCGCGCCGGCGAGGTGGACGATCGCGAGGATGAAGATGAACAGCCTCGGGCTGGCCGATGCCGCGCTCGCGAGAGCTCCGCGCCGGCCCGCTCAGTGGAGGAGATCGCCCCTGAACCGCGAGCGGCGAGGCCAGCTCGCCGCCCCTTGTTCAAACTTCCCGATTGGGGGAATCGCTCATCAGCGCAGCCGGTCGCCCGCGCCTACGAAGGTGCCGCAAAATCGGCATTTGCCGCGCGGCATTCGCCCGGGGTGAGCTCGGCTCTCGCAGTGGACGCACCATCGCCGCTTGGCGAAGAGGACCGAGGGGTATACGGGTCCTGCTCGTCCCCATGCCCCCGGAGGAGGCGGTCAATGCTTCGTATCTCGTCACTTCTTGCCGCGGCTGTCGCGATGGTGCTCGTCGGAGCCGCCCCGGCTAACGCTGCCCGAAAGGCGGAACAGGATTCGCAGGCGGTGGCGATCGGCACCGGTGGGGCAGTCGCCTCCATGGATCGCTACGCGAGCCATGCGGGCATCGACGTGCTGAAGCGGGGCGGCAACGCCATCGACGCCGCCGTGGCCACCGGTAGCGCCATGGGCGTGAGCGTGCCGTTCGTCGCCGGCCCCGGCGGAGGCGGCTTCATGGTGATCTACCTCGCCAAATCGCACCAGATCGTCACCCTCGACGGCCGCGAGACCTGCCCCGCCGCCTGCACCCCGACGATGTTCGTGGACCCCAAGACCGGTCAGCCCCTCGACTACACCTTCGCTTCCGACCAGCCGTTCTCGACCGGCGTGCCGGCGATGGTCGCCCTTTGGGATCGGGCGATCGCCCTCTACGGCCGCGAGCGCCTGGCCGCCGACCTGCAGCCGGCGATCTCACTCGCGCAGCGCGGCTTCCGCGTCAACCAGGACTTCCAGCAGCTCACTGAGTCCGGGCTGTCCACGCTTCGGGCCTACACCGCGAGCCGGGATCTTCTGCTCACCCCGTCTGGCGACCCGCTGCCGCTCGGGTACTTGCTTAAGAACCCAGACCTGGCGCGGGCTTACGAGCTGCTCGCGAAACACGGGCCCTCCTACTTCTACAACGGGCCCATCGGTGAGGCGGTCGTGCAGGCCGACGACCATCCCGTGGTCTATCCGGGCACGACCTCGATCACCATCCCAGGGATCATGACCATGAACGACCTGCGGTCGTACGCGGTCAGGACCCCAGCTCCCACGCGCGTCGACTACCGCGGTCTGGCGGTATACGGGATGGCCCCGCCCTCCAGCGGCGGCTCGACCGAGGGCGAGATCCTGAACATCCTGAGCGGTTTTGACCTGGCCAACGAGCCGAGGGTCACCGCGCTGTTTCACTACCTCGAGGCATCGCGCCTCGCGTATGCGGATCGGAACGCCTACGTGGGCGATCCGGAGTTCGTCCACGTGCCGCTGAGCGGATTGCTCAGCCCCGCCTACGCCGCCACGCGCCGCTGCCTGATCGGCGACAGCGCCCTGAGCTCCCCGGTGGCGCCTGGCAATCCTTTCGGACCGTTCCACCCGTGTGGCGGGTCTTCCACGGCCAGTGGAGTGGCGGCCTCATCGGAGGCGCACCACACCAACAACATCGTCACCATGGACAAGTGGGGCAACATCGTCGCCTACACGAACACAATCAACTTCTTCGGGGGCAGTGGCCAGGTGGTCCCCGGCTATGGCTTCCTGCTCAACGACGAGATGACCGACTTCGACTTCGCGCCGTCGAGCCCGGGTACGTATGACCCGAACCTGCCCGCGGGCGGGAAGCAGCCGCGTTCGAGCATGGGCCCGATCATCGCCCTGCACGACGGCAAGCCGGTGTTCAGTATTGGCGCGGCGGGTGGATCCACGATCATCACGACCGTCGTGCAGACTCTTATCAACCACGTCGACTTCGGGATGTCGATGCCGGCGGCGCTGGCAGCACCGCGGGTCAGCCAGCGCAACCAGGCGACCTCGCTGGCCGAACCCGCCTTCTACTACAGCCCGATCGCTCAAGCGCTCGAGCAGCGCTACGGCGAGAAGTTCACCCTGGCGACCGGACCGATCCTGCCGCTCGACAGCTACCCGGGTGACGCGACCGCTCTGCAGGTTCTGCGGGACGGACGAATGGAGCCGGTCGCCGAGCCATTGCGGCTGTTCGGCGGCAGCGCGATGGTGGTCCGCCAGTCCTGAGACCATGGCACTCACCCGGGAGCAGATTCGAGAATCGATCGAACGGGCGGGTGACGAGCACTGGCAGGCGCTCGTCCGGCACCACACGGACGCTTACCCTGAGAGCAATCCCACGCCCGGTGACGTCGCCCGGGCTGAGGCTGAGCGGCTGAACGTCCTCTGCTTAGGCGATGATCCCAACCTCGAGCTGGTGGAGAGCCGAGTGGAGCAGGTCCCCCCCGCAGTCCGCATCACCCACGTTTTCGAGGATCGCGAGAAAGGCACCCGGTTCGAGACCGAGCCGTTCACCGGTTACGAATGAACGCGGCTCGTCAGTCGCTTGGCGATGCAGGGCGTAGCCGCCTCGCTAAGCTGACGCGCCCGAGACGGTGACATCACCGGAGCCGGGGTCGTGGTTGCCGTCGATGGAGCCGATCGAGGCGGTGGCGGGATCGCCGCGGTACGGCGAGGGCGGGACGTCAGGATCCCCCCAGTCCTGCTCGGGGACGTGTAGCAGCCACCGCATCTGTCCGTCCTGCAGAGCTCAGGCCGGCAGAACGTGCCGGCCCCAGACGGGCTGGTGGAAGATATGTCCGACGCTCGAAGGGAGCGCCCAAATGGTGATTCGAACTCGTTTCAGTATTAGTGCCGACGGCTACGTGACTACCCCGGACGGGTGGCCTTCGCTGGTGGCCGATCCGACGTTCGTGTCGGGTAAGAGCCACGGCTGGCCGGAATTCCAAGCCAGGTGCGAGGCGGTGTTGATGGGGCGCACCACTTTTGAGCCGGCGCTCGGGGCCAACCGGTGGCCGTGGCCTGAGCTGAAGGTGTTCGTGCTCGGCTCGAACGTGCCCACCGAGGGGGCGCCAGTGGCGATCGCGAGCGATAGCGACCCGAGCCCGGCTGCTGGCGAAAGTGCGGGCCGCCAACCGCGGGCGCGACGTCCACCTGGTTGGCGGACTTTAAGACGATCGAGAGCTTCCGCCAGCTCGGAGCCCTCGACAAGCTCGGGCTCCTGCAGCTGCCCATCTTCCTCGGCGGGGGGATGCGGCTGACACCGACGATCGCCGTTGACACGAAGTTGATCCTCGAGGATGTACGACCGCTCCCCGAGGGCGCGGTTGACATCACCCACGCCTGCACCTGAGACCAAGGTACAGCGCCTCACTGGAGACACCCACCGTTGAACGGTGTTGCTCTACGGGAATACTGGTTTCGCTCGAGTCGCGGGCTCGCCGTGATCCGTGGGATCAGTGGCGGAGCGATGAGTTTGGCGCGGGATTACGGTCTCATCGTGTGCGGCGGAGGCCTGCACTTGGACCAGCACTCAGGAGGACTCAATTGCGCAACGCAGATGTAACGGGATTCCCGCAACTCTCAGCGCCGGCACGCCGGGCGCTTTCAGATGCCGGCTACACGCACCTGGATCAGCTGGCGCAGGTCTCCGAGTCGGACATCAGCAAACTGCACGGCATGGGGCCGAAAGCGATAGCTGCCCTGTGCACGGCCCTCGGTGAGCGCGGTCTCTCGTTCCGCAACTCACGCGCGAGATAGTCGAGATGGCCAAGCTGATCTATTCGGCGATCACGTCGCTCGACGGGTACGTGGAGGATGAGAAGGGGAAGTTCGACTGGGCGGCGCCCGATGACGAGGTGCATGCGTTCGTCAACGCCCTTGAGCGGCCGATCGGCACCTACCTGTATGGGCGTCGGATGTACGAGACGATGGCCTCCTGGGAGACCGTGGGTACTGGCGCCGATCAGCCGGCCGTGAGTCGGGAATTCGCGGAGATCTGGCGGGCGGCCGACAAGATCGTGTACTCCCGGACGCTTCAGACGCTGTCCAGTGCGAGGACGCGGATCGAGCGCGACTTCGACGCCGATGTGATCCGGCGGCTCAAAGAGACGTCCGGGTCGGACATCACGATCGGCGGTGCCGAGCTCGCCGGCGTGGCGATCGCCTCGGGCCTCGTCGACGAGTGGCAGCTGTTCGTTGGGCCAATCGTGGTCGGTGGCGGCAAGCGCGCACTGCCCGACAACGTCCGCGTGGAGCTCGAGCTGGTGGATGAGCGCCGGTTCCGAAGCGGCGTCGTTTACCTCAACTACTGCATGATCGCCTGATCGTCACGGGCGCGGCCACAACACCTCGCCGCTGGGCCCTGTGACGAGGACGAGCTGCTCCTCGATGAGTGTGATGCCCCCGAGTCTGCTCTGCGATCGGTCACTCCGAGCATCACGTCGACGCGCCGGCGATGGCGAGCGCATCGAACGGATCGTCGCCCGTCACCCCGCCTGGTAGGGCGCGGACGGCTGAGCTGAAACTCGGCCACGCGTCGCTTGCCGGGGCACCCGTCAGCCGGGCATAGAGCTGGGCCAACGTTCCATTGTCACCCAGGCTGACCATCGTCTGGGCTATCTGGCCGAGACTCTGGCGTTCGCTCATCAGCCACGACAGGAATGCCATCCCGCACCCCGTGCTGTCGGGATCCTGATCGGTCTGCTCGGTCTGATCAACCCAATTGGGCATCCCGTCCTGGGCCCATTGCGGCGCAGTCGCGAAGTCCGACAAGGCGTTGGATCCGACTACAGCTGCGCACCACCGCGACAGCGCCTCCCCGGTGCTGTAGCCGCAAAGCTGGCCATGCATCGCACATTCGCTCAGCTCCGCCTCGAACAACGCCACGACACGAGTCGAGTTCCCGTAGGAGACGTCGACCTCGATGGCGCCGCCGCTCGTGAAATCGCATCCGTCATGGTCGGCGCCGCCGGTGCCGTCTGTCCGCCCATTGAGCGCAAACACGATGACGTCCACGGGGCCGCCCGTGATGCCGAATATCGAGTTGTTCTGCTGCACCACCCGATCGGCGGCGGCGAGGAGGTCTTGCGCGTTCTGCAGGGCCGGGTTGCCCAGACTGGGATCGACGTACACGCTGACCGCGCTGCTGGTTGTGCCAACCAGCTGCGAAGCTCCCCTGTAGCTGGGCCACGCCGGCACGGTCGGAGGGGCGACTGGCACGAGGGGTCGCAGCGGCGGGCGTAGGGGATGGTTCACCGTTTGCTCCAGGCTGAGTCGCGTTGCACAATGCGGAAGCTAATCAGGCTGCCGCCCAAGTCAATCGTGTGGCGTTTTCCACTTCGCCGCAGCACCGGTCGCCGTCGTATTCGTGCTTTGACCAGGCCACGTCCCAAAGTGATCAGCGGCCGAACAGGGAGTCGATGAGCTGCGCCCCGTCCTCGCGTCAGCCCGTAGCCGCGAGGGGCGGTTCACGCGCGGCCACGATTACCGCGTCGATCACTCGGGCGGTGGCGGCGTCCAACGCCCCGGGCGGCCGCGCCAGCACAACGCGGCGCGTTTCTTGGGGCTCACCGCGCACGGCGACAAACTTGACGCCCTCGGGAAGCGCCCGGAGCATGACGGGGGCGAGCGTCGTGATGGCCAATCCGGCGGCGACGATCTGGAGCTTGGCGAGCCAATCGCGGACGACGTAGCGGACGTCTGGGCGCTCGGCGAGGCCCGGCCACACACCGAGCAGCGACTCGCCGGCGTCGGACCGACTCGCGACCCAGACCTGGCCTTCCAGCTGCTGCACGTCGACCGCCTGGGTGCTCGCGAACGGGTGGCTCACGGGGACGCCGATCATCAGCTCGCGCTCCGCCAGCGTCGTAAGCTCAAGCGGAGGCGACTCGGAGTCAGGGGGCCGGAAGGGCGGCGTGCGGGCGAGGATCGCAAGGTCGAGCGTGCCCGCCCGCAGGGCTCGGGTCAGCGCGGGCGTCGTTCCCTCGCGCACGGTGACTCTCAGCTGCGGCGGCACCGATCTCAGCGCCGTGGGCACGAGACCCGCCGCTGCCGTCGCGAACGCGCCGAGTCGTACCGGACCACCCGCGGTCTCCTCGTCCGCCAGCTCGCGGAGTGCGCCGTCGAGTTCGTCGAGGACGCGGACCGCACTCGCCAGCAGGCGCGCTCCCGCCGGGGTCATCGCGACGCCCTTATGGCTGCGCTCAAACAGCTCGCGGCCGGTGACGGCCTCGAGCGCTGCCACCTGGCGCGAGACAGCCGACTGCGTATAGCCGAGCGATTGCGCCGCGGCCGAAAACGAACCAGCCTGCGCGACCTCGCGCAAGACTCGCAACCCGCTCGGCGAAAAGTCCAGCCTAGACATGCGTGTTTCGCATAGTAGTCGTGCGAGATTCTCGTTTACGGCATGCCCGATCGAAGCTAGATTGAGGGCATGATCGCTTCACGAATCGCACTCGTCACCGGCGCCAATCAGGGGCTTGGACGCGCGCTCGTCAAAGGCTTGGCCGCGGGCATGGCGCCTCAGGACCGGGTCCTGCTGAGCGGCCGGGATCCTAACCGCGTCGAGGCCGCCGCGGCCGCCGTCGCCGACGGACCGGCGGTCGCACGTGTCGAGGGCCGCGTGCTCGACGTACGTGATGCCGACGCCATCACCAAGCTGGCCGCCGAGCTGGGGGAGGTCGACATCGTCTTCTCGAACGCGACGTCGCGGATGAGCCCGCAGGTCGACCCGGTCGACGAGGTCGACGCCGTCTCCGAGACCAACAACCTCGCGGCCACCCGCATGCTGCGGGCCTTCGCCCCGCGCCTTCGCCCGGGGGGCCGGTTGATCATCGTGGCCAGCGCGCTGGGCACGCTCGACAAGCTCGGCGACCGAGTCGCCGGGCGCTTCGCTGCCGCGGCCGCCGAGAACCTGGACGCGGTCGACGCCCTGGTCGCCGAATGGCGCCAGGCCGTCCACGACGGCCGCGCCGAACAGGAAGGCTATGGAACCTGGCTGAACATCCCATCTAAGGTCGCCCAGGTCGCCGCCGTCCGCGCGCTCGCCCGAGAGCGCCGGACCAGCGATCTCGCCGAGAACAAGCTCCTCATGGCGCTCTGCCCCGGACTGATCGACACCGACGCGTCTCGCCCATGGTTCGAGGACATGAGCCAGGCCCAGACCCCCGCCCAGGCGGCGTCATGGCCCCTCGAACTCGTCCTTGCGCCCACTTTCGACCCCGCCTTCTACGGCGAGCTCGTCCAGTTCGGCACGGTCCTCCCCTGGGAGTCCGGCGTTCCTGTGCCGCACACGGCGGCGACGTGACGCACCGACCGGGGGCGCGACCTCGCCGGCCGGACGCATTGGGTTTCGAGTTGGATCGCGAGCCCGGAAGGCAGCGACTCCGGGCAGCCTAGCCGCGACGAATTGGCAATACGCTCGGTCTTCGGCCTGCCCCTTCACCGCTAAGAACCACCGATCGGTGTGCCAGCGCCTGGTCGTGCGGGCGCAGCGGGCAGCCGGGCAATCGCGTGCGCTGGCTCACCGTAAAGCCGCGAGCGTGCGACGTCTCGCTGCTCAAGCATCGATCACCGCCGAATCGAGACACTCGGCATTCACGTATCCCGAGCGAAACGGGCTCGCCTCGCCGGTGTTCTCGTCGTAGGTGTGGCGCCAGACGCAGCCGGTGTCGTTCGCCAGGAGGTGGATCGAAACCGACGTCTCCTGCGAGGTGGTCCGGACGCGGTGGATGTCGTCCCGCGGCGGCAGGAGCGTGTAGAAGTCGCCGGGATCGAGCGGCCGCCGGCGCAGAAGTTCGAGCTGGCCGCCGCCGGGCCGGTAGAACTCCTCGTCCTGCTGGCCGCGATAGATCCCGACAAGGCCCCAGGCGAGATGGTCGTGGACTGGCGTCATCGCGCCCGGGGGAACGACCAGGCTGAACAGTGACAGTGCGCGGTCGGCAGCCCGGAAGATCAGCCACTGGCCGATGCCGCCACCCATCCCACTCGCGGCCGCCGGAACCTGGTACCGGGCCGGCAGCCACTCGCGGTCGGCGAGCAGCTCGGCGAACAATGGGCCGATGTGCTCACACGCTTGCGGCGGGGAGTCGGCGTGACTGATCCGCTCGCGCACGTCAGAGACGAACGCGCGCACCCGGCCGGTGTTGAGGATGTACTCGTCCTCGGACAGCGGCGGGAGCGGTCCGTGATGTTCGAAGTCGCACATCAATGATCACCTCTCTCCAATGGGGATCCGGTGAGCTCGGAGCGTACGGCACGGGCCTCCCGTTACCTGCTTGCGCGGTGCTGCGCGCAGGCAGTCGTCCAAATGCGCGGTGGGAACCACGATCGAGCTCCGCACGGTGTGAGCTTCAGCCGTGTCGCGCCAGCGCGTCACGGAACCCCACCACATCGGTGAGGAAGGCCTCGCCGAGAAACTGCAGGGTCTCCGTCGCCCGCGCGCCGGCCTCGGCATCTCCAGCAGCGCACGCGTCGGTTATGACCACGGGAATGAAGCCCAAGTCGCCGGCGTGCCGCACAGTCGGTTCGATGCCAATCTCCGTCGCCACGCCGACGATCGCCACGGCATCGATACCCGCTCCCCGCAACGCCAACTCAAGAGGAGTGCCCGCGAAGGCCGACAGCGTCAGCTTGTCCAGCACCGCCTCCTTCTCGTTCGGCCTGAGCTCCGGGACGAGTTGAGTCTGGGGAGCATCGGGCAAGAACGGGGAGCGCACATCCTCGAGGCGATCCACGCGTTGCCAGGCACGCCACATCCTCAACTGGGCCACGCCCATCAACTCCACCGGCAGCGTCACGTGGCGTGTGAAGTACGTCCTCACCCTGGCGGCTCTTGCCGCTTCCAGGACCGCCCGGACGTTCTCGATGACTTTCTCTCGGTCACCGATCTGCTCCAAGATCCCCACCTGCATGTCGTAGACGAGTAGTCCGAGCCGCTCCGGCCGGCAAACCTCGTCGAGCGACCGCGGGACGTCGAGGCCGTTGAGTTGCTCCATGCGCGCCACCCTACACTCGATGGGCTGCCGCAGGGCCGCGCACGCGGTGGGGTGGCTCAGCGCGGGAGCTGACCTATGCCGAGCAGGTTCCCCTCGCTTTCGCGGAACCAGACAGCAGCCTTGCCGCAACACGTGCAGCGCTGAGCATGTCCGCGCTCCTTAGGTTCGACTACGACCATGTGCACCCGCGGTGGCGGCGAAATGATCGGGGAGACGCGACCGAGTCCGTCCAGGCGCTAAACGCCCACGCCCGCAGCCATCGTGAACTGCTAGCCCAGGTGCTCGCGGAGTGGGTGCTGCCGGTCCGCGGATAGGCCATGGGCGCGCAGCCAGTGGACCACGTAGTGAACCCAGATCGGCAACGACCGGTGGGCCATGAACAGGTGCCCCGTGTTCGGCAGAATCAACTGCGAGACGCGGCAGCCGCAGTTGGCCTTGTAGAAGGCCAGCTCCGCCTTGGCGTTGGCCGGCGGCACGATCACGTCGTGGTCACCCGAGGTGAGCAGCACCGGGATGGTAGGTCCGATCTTCTTGATGAGCGGGATGTTCTCGGCGTAAATCCCCGGGATGTTCGACAGCTCTCCCAGGGGCGAGTCCACGAACGGAGGCGTGCAGGCGAGCCTTGCCACGGAGGGCACGGCACCGGGCGCATATATGTCGAATGCCGTGCAATCCTGGCTGGTCCCGAAGAACTGGAAGTAGTCGGGATGGTTAGGATCGACCATGAGGTGGGTGTCCGGACCCGTGGCGAGCGGCGTCCCGGCCGTGATGTCGGCCTGGACCATCGCGGCAACGTCGTGGTACTTGCCGGGGTACCCGGCCACGACCCAGCCGCCCGCGCTGTGGCCGATGATCACGACGGTGGGGTTCCTCAGCCGGCTGGGCCGCTGAGGTGAGGAGCAGTCGCTGCCGCTGGTCGTGGCGTAGTCCCCAGTCCTGACCTCGCGGACGACCTGATGCAGGAGATCGCGCTGGACTGAGGTCGTCAACGTGAGGCCACCCCGGGGATGATCGAGATAGCTGCTCTTGGCGTAGCCCAGCCGGTCGTATGAGATCACCACGTATCCCGCCCGCGCCAGCGACCGCGCGACCGACCAGTGCGGCGAGTAGTCCCAGTTCTGGGTCGAGGAGGCGACCCCGTGCACGAGGACGATCGCCGGGGTCCTGGAGCTCACCCACCGCTCGGTGAAGCGCTGCCCGTAGAGCACGCTCGTGCTCCCGGCCGGATTGGTCACCGAGAAGCACACCGACTGGATCCGCAGCCCTCGGTCGAAGTCCCCGTGGGCCGGTCGCTCTCCGCGGAACGCGGAGGCCACTTGAATGCTGCCCACAATTGAGAACAGGACAACGGCTAGAACCAACGCCAGCCTGGTGCGCCGCATCGCTACCTCCCTCGATTTCTAGGTCGGCACGGGATGCTACGCCGACCGGTACACGAGCGGTCCCAGTCGTCGTGCGCGCTACATCCGGAGCATCGCCCCTGGTGATCGTTGTGCGAAGGGAGTAGGCATCCTGGCCCCACAATCGCGAACGTGGCCGGCAAGCCGTCGAGGCGGTACGTGGGAGCCGCCCAGGGGACCGGCGAGACGGTTGCTTCCTGGGCGGCCCCGAGGTCAGTCGTAGTTGCGCGCTGGGCCCTCGGTCGTGGCGCAACCCCACAACCCCCATCGGGCGTGACGGCCCCCAGAATGCCACAGGAGCGGACGTCCGACGAAGAAGAACAGCGGAATGGCGAGCCACAGCAGGTGGCCGTGGCTCAGGACGATCGCTGCGATCAGCAGGGGCGCAAAAGCCACGGCCGGCCAACGCCACGGTTGCCGAATCGAACGCCTCGCCTCCTCGCGGGGGAGGTCCCCGACGAGTTCGTCGAGCTCGCGGTACGTCTTGGCGGAATAGCAGCTATCGAGGCGCTCCTGGAACTCGTCGGTCTCGAGCCGTCCGGCGAGATGTTGTTCGCGGAGGAAATCCGCCACTGCCTCCCGGTCACGGTCGCCGACGCGCAGATCGCGGTCGCCTCTTTCGGTGCGCTGTCCATGATCTCTGTTGCTCTCGGGCATTTGCGATTTCCTTCTCTCGTTGGCTGGTATCGCGCTACAGTTTATACAAGATCACTTGATAGTCAAGTATTCTTGAGAAACATTCGCCCGCATATCGCGCGCCTCGCCCCCTTGATGCCAGAGCTCGCATTCGCCCTCCGCCGCCGACGCGGCGAGCTGCCGATCACGCTGCGTCAAGCCGGTCGGCTCGGCGACCGGCATATTTCGACCCTGGTCTCCCTCGCGGTCGCGGGACCCGCGACGGTCTCGGAGGTGGCCGAGCGGATGGACATGAGCATTGCGCACGCCAGCCTGGTCGTCGGAGAGCTCGCCGACGTCGGGTTGATCGACCGCGACCACGACGAGCGGGATCGGCGGCGGATCATCGTCTCGCTCTCAGACAAGGCCAAGCCGGCGGTCGCCGAGATGAGAAACCGCCACGCGGCGCCGCTCGCGCGCTTCCTGGCCGACCTCGACGACGCCGAAGCGGAGCTTTTCATCGACCAGCTCACCACCCTGATCGCCTACCTGCGCGACCAGCCGGCGGCAGCGGTCAAAGACTCCGCGAACGAGTCGGGCCGCGCAGGCGCATGAAGGTCGCACCGGCTGACGACCGCCGGGCAGACCGCGGCTACCGGAGCGTGAGCCTGCCCCGGTCGAGGGCGCGGTTCACGGTAGGTGGCGGCGGGGCGCCGGGAGCGTCCGCGCAACGACGGTGAGCCGAAAAAATCCGTATCGGCCAACGATATCGTGATACGATAGACGCGGACTCAGCCAACACAGGAGGAATTCCGATGAGACCACCGATCTTGGACCCCACGGCGGGAGCGACCGCTCGAGCCATTCGCGCGCATCCTGAAGCGCCACAGCCCATCTGCGATCCCACCGATCGACGCTACGGAGAGCTCATGCGCGACACCCGCGAGGACGCGGCCGATCAGCAGGTCGGCGATCCCACCGACCCGGAGTACAGGCCATCTCCGGCGTAAGCCGGGCGCAGGTTGGTGGCGGCGAAGCCGCGACTAAGTGCGCTTTTAGCAGGTTTGATGTCAAAGATCCGACGTTGAGTTGAGCCGATCGCACCCATGTCGAGCCGACCGGAGGAAAGCACTTGCCTGAGCTCTCGCACACCGCCAAGTTCAGCCCGACCGACGAGCCGGCCGGAATCCTCGCGGACCTTGCCTGTCCCGCCTGCGGGCACCAAGATCGCGGGACCGAGCGCGCCAGGATCATGGACGACAAACTCAGAATGTTCTGCGATTGCTGTGGCGCGTTTGTAACGATCACGCTCAACGAGGAGCAAGCCCGCGCGATACGCCGGTGGTCGGCCACGGCGTCTGCGCTCAGCGACCGTCCAGCGCCGCTGCCTCGGCGAGGACCTATTTGGTGAGCGATTCGGTCTCGTCGGCATGCCGTCCCGCCAACGGGGTCGCGGGCACGATCAGATGGAACGCCGCCGGTTAGCTACTTCCCCCGGATAAACGATCGGGGTTAGGCGGCGATGTGGAGGCCGCCGGGGGTGCGGCTGACGCCGACGGATACGGCGACCGCTTCGAGCAGGCTGGCGGCGATGAGTCGGGTGGAGCGGGTGCTGAGGTCAAGCAGGGCGTAGGCGGCTTGGCGGCGGTTGATGCGGCCTTGGTCGCGGAGTCGGACGATCGCGTCGGCGAGTCGTGCTCGTTGTTGTGGGGTGTCGATTTGCTTGTGGACGGCGGTGAGCGCGTCCCAGCCCCAGTCGGGGTCGTCGTGCTCGATCGATTCGCGCAGGCGCTGCAGGTCGGGGCCGATCAGCTTGGGGAGCGTGACGAGTAGCGAGTAGTCCAGGCCGGGCAGGTCCATGAGTCCTTCCCAGAGGTGGTCGAGCGCGCGGTCGGACAGGCCCGCGAGGTTGTGTGCTGCTTGCCGCGCGAGCTGAGCGACGTGCGCGCGGGCGAGCTCGTCTCCGGAGGGTCCCCGTCGCTGTCCGCAGCAACGTTTGGTCTTGCGGCCTGAGCCGCACGGGCAGGGGTCGTTTCGTCCTGGTCTAGGCATCGGAGTGTCCCGTGATCGATCGCGGCGGAGGGTTGCATCCGGGTCGGTCGGAACGACCGGTTCCGTCCGGCGCGATCAAGAGAATTCGGCTGGAAATGCTCACTTTCTTGGTCGAGGAGGTTATGAATGCTGCGGCTGTCCTCGGGGCAGGTGGAATCGTTGTGGGACGACCTCTTGCCCGACGAGGTGCGCGCGCTGCCAGACGATCTGGCCGCGTTGGACGAACTGCTGCGCGATCCGGCGCTGTTGGCGCCGATCGAGCAGCGCTGGCAGCGGGAGGCCGAGGCGGTTGGCCGCCCGGCGCCGTCGGTGGGGCGGCCGACGATCTCGATGGCTACGTACGTGCGGCTGATGGTGATCAAGCACCGCACCGGCTGGGGGTACGAGACGCTGATGCGGGAAGTGTCGGACTCGCTGCATCTGCGGCGGTTCTGCCTGATCGCGCTGGGAGAGCGAGTGCCCGACGAGTCGACCGTGCGCAAATTGACCCGGCGGCTGGGCGCAGAGGTGGTCCACCAGCTCACCCGCGAGCTGATCCAGAAAGCCCGGCGCGAGAAGCGCTTTCGCCCCCGCGCGGCGCGGATCGACTCGACCGTGGTCGAGGCCGACATTCGCTATCCGACCGACTCGGGGCTGGCGGCCGACGGCGTGCGGGCGCTGGCGCGGGAGGGGCGCAAGCTGGCAGCCAAGATCGGCGCCAAGCGCACCGCGGTCAGCGATCGCTCGCGCGCGGCCGGCCGCCGGCTCCGCGCGCTGACACGCTCGATGCGCCGCCGCTCCGGGCAGGCAAAGCAGGAGGTGCTCAAGCTCACCAAGCAGACCGGCCAGCTGCTCGTTCGTTCCGTCAAGGAGGCCCGCGCGCTGGCAGCCGAGGCGCGGCGACGGGCCCGCGGGCGCGGCGCGCGGGCCAAGCTCAACGCCGCGCGGAAGTTCGAGGAGCTCGCCGACCGCTGCGAGAGAGTCATCGAGCAGATCACCAAGCGCGTCAAGGGCGAGAACATCACCGACCGGCTGGTGTCGCTGTGGGACCCGGACGCGCGGCCGATCCGCAAGGGCAAGCTCTCGCAGCCCAACCAGTTCGGCTATGTCGATCAGCTCTGCGAGATCACCGCCAACACCAAGCCGGGCGCGCGCGGGTTCATCCTGCCGCCTGCCAGCGAGATCGGCAATCCGGCCGAGGACACGCTGCTGCCGGCGACCGCGGCCGAGCTGGCGAACCTCGACATCAAGCTGCGGGAGGTCATCGTCGACGGCGCGTTCAACCCGCGGCCCTCCAACCGCGCGCTCGAGGGCCTGGCCGACACCGTCCACATCACCGGCCGTCAAGAGGCGGGCTCGCGGCGCACCCGCCGACGCCGACAGCGCTACCGGGTCGGCGCCGAGGGGCGGATCAGCCACCTCAAGCGCGGCTACGGCCTGCGCCGCAGCCGCCTCAAAGGCAACGAAGGCCACCGGATGTGGGACGGATGGGCGGCCTTCACCTACAACGCCGCCACCTTCACCACCCTCCCATAAGGAAACAACCCCTGAACGGAGGGGGACCGGCGAGGAGTCGGAGGGAACCATCCGAAAGGATGACCACCCCTCCCCAACGACCTCACTGGTGTCGCCCGTTCCTCACCCGTCAGAAACCGCCGCGGCGTTTATCCGGGGGAAGTAGCTAGCGGTCTCTGCCCGCAGCGCTGCCTCCAACTCAGTCGAGATGGCGGTGACGTTGGCGACGACGAGAATGCTCTTGGTCCACGTCACGACGGTCTCCGCTCGCGGCAAGGTGAGCAACGTCCACGCGGCAGGCGCACGGTTCGACCCTCAGGTGACGATGTGACGCTCACAGCAGCGCAATGCCGGCGCGCTCGCGATCGGATCGAGCCGCGGCGTGAGCATCGCGAGCGACGGCTTGCGCGACCCCCGTGGCGGGTTGCCAACCATCCGCGCCCATCGTCGGCGGTGCCGGTCCAGCGGGATCGAGCGCCAGCAACTCGTCGATCAGCGCGAGCGCCTGGGCGTGGGTCTCGTTGGTGTGTCGACCGATCGCGCGAACCGCGGGACCGCCCAGGAAGGGCTGCTTGCTGTTAAGTCCGAGCCACCACGGCGCACCGCCGGTCTCCGGTCGGATCGCCCCCGTGAGGCTCAAGATGGGGAGGGGAGTTGGCGTGCGGGCCACCGGCGCAGAGCGCCGGCCGGCCGCCGGTGCTCTGCGCGGGCCCTGATCACACCGCGGTCTCTCGTTCGTCCGCCGGCCACCTCCGGGCCGCGTGCTCCAACCTGCTCAACGACTCAGCGGGATGACGGGGACGATCGTCCGCTTGAGCGTCCCGTTGATCGCGAGCGCCGCCGCCGTGTACCAGGCGATCACCGCGCAGGCGATGGTCACATAGCCGCCCCAATGCGTGATGGTCGAGTGACCGCTGCCGAGGAGGCCGAGGCCGAGCAGAACGTAGGCGATCCACAGCGTGAGGAAGACGAGATTCACCGCAACGCTCACCCGGAACGAGGCGAACCACATGTACAGGGTGAAGAAGCCCCAGCAGAACAGGTACAGGGCGAGGGCGTGGTTGGCCGGCAGCATCCCGCTCACCTTTACGGTCTCGGGCAGGAAGAACTGGATCAGCAGCACGAAGGAGATCCAGAATGCGCCATAGGAACTGAAGGCGATGGCGGCGAACGTATTGCGCTCGGCGAACGCCCACATCCCGGCCAGTAGCTGCGCGAGCCCTCCGTACGCACCCGCGACGCTGAGTACGACGAATACGTCCTTACCGCTGATCGCGTTGGCGTTGACCATCCCGAGAATGAACGTCGTGAGCGCGAATCCGGCGAGCCCCAGACCTGCCGGATCTGCCGGGGTCCACCAACTCCGCTCCGTGGTGGCGGGTGCCGGAGCGACATCCGCTTCGCGTGCGCCATCATGTGCACGAATCTGGGCGGCTTCCATGTATCCTCCCTTCAGTTGGACTTAGTACGATATCGTATCACGATATGACTCTCGAGCAAGCCGATTTTGAACATCTCCTGGAGCTGCGTACCGGTCTGCGTCGGTTTCTCCGATGGAGCGAGCAACAAGCCGAGGCGGCCGGGCTGACCGCGACGCAGCATCAGCTGCTGCTCGCGATCCGCGGCCACCCAGACCCGGCCGGCCCCACTATCGGGGAGATCGCCGAATACCTGGTGCTGCGCCACCACAGCGCCGTCGGGCTAGTCGACCGCGCGGTGGCCGCGGGATTCGTCGCGCGCAATCCCGACCCGACTAACAACAGCGCCGTGCGGGTCACGCTCACCTCGGCTGGTCTGGACAAGCTCGACGAGCTCTCCGAGGCTCATGTCCAGGAGATCGCGCACCTCGGGCCGACCGTGCGAGCGCTCTGGAAAGCGCTGGAGCACGCGGATGGCGACACGCCGCACCCTGCCGCGCGCCGGACCCCGGCGACCTCAGCCCCGGATCGCGGCCGGTCTTCCAGCGCGAGGCGCGACGCCAAGACGACATCGACGCGCGCCCGCCGCGGACGGGGGTAGGACGCCCGCCCCGGCCGCGGGCGGCCCCGGCCGGCGAGGGTTGGACGCCGCCGCCGGCGAGAGCGGGCTCCCCGCCGGCGGGCGGCAACCCCGCTTCCCGTCGCGATCCCCCGCTACCTCTATTTGCACCAGGTGAGACCTACCTGCGGTTGGCCTGAGCGTTCAGGTCCTGGGCACAGGCCGTCCGATCCAGTGACCGACGGGTCGACCATCCGCGCACACGGCTACGTCGGCGTAAGGCGCGACGCGCCCGATTGGCCGGCTGGAGTCTCGTGTCGTCGGGGGTGGTTCGCCGATTCTGTGTCCGGTCACGTGGCCTACGGGTGGACCACCGTCGTGACCATTAGCCGGTATCTGTGAGTTCGCCACTTCAAGCTCCTCGAGTCGTGCTGGTCGGGAGCCCGATTCGCGCCCTCGACGCCGGCCCCGGTGTCGCAGGTGGATCTGGCTCCGAGCCATGGTTATCTTGATACAGCTATCGTATCACGATATCGTGAGCCGATACAGACCGCGCGCGTCAAACCGACGCAACCGTTAAAGCCACTCCGCTAAGGGACCGCCGTTGCCGATGCCGGCGGGGGCGCCAGCACGAGTCGAGGAGGACAATGTGAACGGCGGGTGCCATCATCGACCGCATGCTCGAAACCGAAGAAGAGAACATCGCCTATCCGGCGCCGGGGGCGCGTCCGCGGCATCCGTCGAAGGAGTACGTCGCTCCGCACGTCGTGACCTTGTTCGGAGCCACGGGCGACCTGGCTCGTCGGAAGCTTCTTCCGGGGCTGGCCCGTCTGTCGGCGTCGAAGCTCGCGCCGGAGCTTCGGATCGTGGGGACATCGCTGGACGCCTACGATGACGATTCGTTCCGGGAGTTCGCGCGGGCCGCCCTTCGTGAATTCGGCTCCGCGAAGGTGGCCGATGATCAGATCGAGCCGTTCGTCGAGAAGCTGCGATTCGTCCGACAGAGCGAGGGGCCAGAGGCGCTCGCGCGAGCGGTCGCGAACGCCGAGGCGGAGTTGGCCGAGGACGTTCGCCGTCTGCACTATCTGAGCGTGCCACCGCGGGCCGCCCTCGCGGTGCTGGAGACGCTGAGGGCGGCCGACCTAGTCGATCGAGCTCGGGTGATCATGGAGAAGCCGTTCGGGCACGACCTGGAAAGCGCGGTCAGTCTGAACGCGACGGTGCACGAGACGTTCAAGGAGAGCCAGATCTTCAGGATCGATCACTTTCTCGGCAAGGAGCCGGCGCTGAACATCCTCGCGTTCCGGTTCGCAAATGGTTTGTTCGAGCCGATCTGGAATCGCAATTTCATCGATCACGTCCAGATCGACGTGCCGGAGACCCTCGGGCTCGAGGACCGGGTTGAGTTCTATGAGTCCACCGGCGCGTACCGGGACATGGTCGTCACCCACCTCCTACAGGTGCTCGCGTTCATCGCCATCGAACCTCCGACCGCGCTGGAGCCCCAGGCGATCAGCGAGGAGAAGAACAAGGTCTTCCGCTCGCTCCTGCCGATCCTTCCCAATCACGTGGTCCGCGGCCAGTACGACGGCTACCTGCGCGAGGACGGAGTCTCGCCTCACTCCGACACCGAGACGTTCATCGCGCTGAAGTGCCACATCGACAACTGGCGCTGGGCGGGGGTCCCGTTCTACCTGCGCACCGGCAAACGAATGGCCGAGGGACAGCGAATCGTGTCGATCGCGTTCCGCGAGGCACCCAAGAGCATGTTCCCCGGCAACTCGGGCATCGGAACCAAGGGTCCCGACCACCTCACGTTCGATCTCGCCGACGCCGCGCGCCTCTCGCTGTCCTTCTATGGCAAGCGGCCGGGGCCCGGGATGAGGATGGACAAGCTCAGCATGCAGTTCGCGACCAGCGAAACCGAGGAGGTCACCGACGTCCTCGAGGCGTACGAACGCCTGATCCTCGACAGCTTCCGAGGCGACCACACGCTGTTCACGACCGCGGACGGCATCGAGAGCCTTTGGGAACGGTCAGTTCCGCTCTTGGACGATCCACCGTCGGTCAAACCGTATGGGCCCGGCTCGTGGGGTCCGAATGCGATCCATCAGCTCATCGCGCCCAACGCGTGGCGCCTGCCGTTCGAGCGCGCCTGGAGGGAGAGCAAATGAGGTCAGGATCGGCGCGGGCTCCGAGCGAGGCCCCGGAACGTTTCGCAGCTGGGCCGATCCCGGAACGGTTCACAGCTCGGCCGACCCCGGAACGTTTCGCAGCTGGGCCGACCCCGGAGCGTCTGCAGGTGGCCGCGCCGGCCGCGTTTCGCAGCTCGGCACGCGAGCGCTCACGGTGAGTCGCGCTGGAAGGTGCGCGTCCCGAAGAACATCCCGACGACGATCAGCGCCGCCCCGATGAGCACGCCGATGCCGACGGTGCCGTTCACCACGTGTCCATGGAACAGTGCCCGCAACGCGTCGACTATGTGTTTGACCGGATTGATGTTCGACACCGTTCGCAGCCACCCGGGGGCGAGCGTCATCGGCAGGAGGATGCCCGAGAGCAGGAGCAGCGGCACCGCGAGGCTGTTGGTGATCGAGGCCATCGCGTCCTCGGTTCCGGTCAGCAGCGCGACCGCATAGGAGGCAGCGGCGAACGCCGAGCCGATGGCGGCCACGAGCAGCACCGCGAGCATCACGCCGCCGATCGGAGCGCGGAGACCGAACGCGTACGCGGCGCTGATCAGCACCAGTGACTGCGCGACCAGGACGACGGCGTCGCGAAGGACTCGTCCCGCGAGCAGAGCCAGGCGGGACGCCGGAGTCACCCGCATCCGCTCGATCACTCCGTCCCTGACTTCGGCGATCAGGCCGAAGCCCACGAACAGCGCTCCGAAGATCCCCAGCTGCACTAGCAACCCGGGGGTGAACACCTGCCAGGAGCTGCTTCGCGGGAAGCCCGGGAGCCCGTCCACCCGCTTGAGCAGCGGTCCGAACAGGGCGAGGTACAGCAGCGGCTGCATCAATCCGATGATCAGCCACACCTTGTTGCGCAGTGACAGACGCATCGCCCGCACGAACACGAGCCGGGTCTCGTTTAGGAAACGCATCATGATCCTCCTCAGGCGGCGATCGGCTGATCGCGAAGCTCACGACCGGTCAGGGACAGGAAGACGTCGTCGAGTGTGGGCCGGCGGACTTCGATTCCAGCCAGCGTGACCCCAGCGTCCTGGAGGGTGGACAGCACCTGTGGCAGGACCGCGCCGGCCTCGGGCACGCTGAGGTCGAGCAGGTCGCCCTCGGCGCGGAGCACGGTGATGCCGGTAACGCGCCCGAGGGCGGCGCGCGCGCTCCCCACCCGGTCTGGATCATCGAGCTGGAGCGCCACCCGGTCACCGGACACGCCCCGCTTGAGCTCGGCCGGCGTTCCACGCGCGATTATGACGCCGTGATCGATCACCAGGATGCGGTCGCACAGAGCGTCGGCTTCCTCCAGGTAATGGGTGGTGAGGAACACGGTCACCCCGCGCGCGTCCCGCAGCTCGCGGATGTGCTGCCAGAGATTCGCCCGGGATTGCGGGTCGAGTCCGGTGGTCGGCTCGTCCATGAACAGCAGCGGAGGCTCATTGATCAGCCCGAGCGCGATGTCGAGGCGGCGTCGTTGACCACCCGAGAGCGTGCCGGTCGGCCGCTCCCAGGTCCCGTCGAGGTCGAGCTGGGAGATCAGCGCTCGACCCCCGTCCTCGGCTGAGGTGCGTGAGAGTCCATGCAGCCGCCCGTGATCGACGAGCTCCTCGCCGACGAGCGCCTGGGGCGTCGTGCTCCCGCGCTGGGGGACATAGCCGATCCGGCGTCGGACCGCCACCGGCTCACGGCGAAGGTCGTGCCCCGCCACCGTGGCGTCTCCCGCGCTCGGAGCAAGCAGCGTGGTGAGGATCCGTAGCGTGGTCGTCTTGCCGGCCCCGTTGGGCCCCAAGAACCCGACGATCTCGCGACTGCCGACATCGATATCGACGCTGCGGACGGCGTCCACTGCCCCGCCTCGAGAGGAGAAGCGCTTCGCCAAACCGCGCGCCCGAACCATGTAGTCAATGTTGAACATGGAAGCGTAGTCAAACATGAATAATCACTGTTGTCAAGTAAGATGTGGAGACCATGTCGGCGACGCGGCTGCTGCTACTCGGAACGGTCCGGATTTTTCAGCCCGTGCACGGCTATTTCGTCCGGCGCGAGCTCCTCAGCTGGCACGCGGATGCCTGGGCGCACCTGAACCCGGGCTCGGTCTACAACGGCCTGCGAACCCTGGCGCGGGAGGGCCATATCGAGGAGGTGGGAACCGAGGCTCGTGGCGGCCGCCCAGCGCGCACCAGCTACCGGCTGACCGACGACGGCCACACGGAGTTCCTGGTGCTGCTGCGGGCAGCGCTGTGGAACGTGTCGCCGCACGATCCGGCGAATCTGATGGCTGGATGGAGCTTCGCCTGGGCGCTAACCCGCGACGAGGTGATCGCCGCGCTCGAGCATCGCATCGAGCAGATCTCAGCCTCCGCGCGCGCGACGGATTTCGCGATTGAGGACATCGGCCGAGCATCTGGCATGCCCGACACCGTGGCCGAGCACTACCGGCTAACGCAGGCGCGGCTGGACGGAGAGGCGGCCTGGGCGCGGCAGCTGCTCGAGCGCCTCCGGGGGGGCCAGTACTGGTTCGAGGGCGAGCCGAACCGACCCTGGAGCAGCCCCGAGTTCGCCGCCGCCGAGCCCTAGCCGGGGGTCCCGAGGGCCTCGGCCAACACGAGGGCGGCGATGGCGTACCGCCAGAACCGCAGCGGCTCATCGTCACTCGAGTCAAGCGAAACCACGCACTCGCCTACCTCCTGCGACACCTCGTGCGACACTGCCGCTCGATGGTCCTCCTCGCGGCTACGCCGTCAGGGGAGCTGAGAATCGCCCGCTCGTCACCTCCCCAGCAGCGCGCACACGGCGGATGTCTGGACCGCACGTAGCTGCTGGAGCAGGGCCCCTGTCGGCGGTGCGATGTTCAGCGTCATCGTGACCGAGCGCCGGCCGTCCGCCGTCGCCGCCACCCATTGCGCGTAGCCGGGGAAGCTTCCGGTGTGACCGTAGACGCTGCCGCAGCGCGTCTGGTAGCGGAAGATCGCCAGACCCGCCGAGTTCGTGCCGGGACCCGGCGGGTCCGAGGAGCCGCGCACGAACCGCAGTTGCTGGCGCTGCACCGCCTTGCCGAAGAACCGGCGACCCAGGTACGCGCGGATGAACGCGCCCTGGTCGGCCGGGGTCGAGACGATCCCTCCGGACGCCCAGGCCCCGCTTGGGCTGAAGGTATTGGTGACGTCCTCCGGCGGCTTGCCGGGCGAGACCTCGTAGCCGTGGATGAACGGCCTCCGCATCGAGAGCCTCACGGTCGGAAACGTGGTCTGCGTGAGCCCGGCCGGCCGCGAGACGATGGCGGAGAGCAGGTGCGGATAGGACTCCCCGGTGAGGTGCTCGGCGATCAGGCCGACGACGACGTTGTCGGTGTTCGAGTACTCATAGCGCGAACCGGGCGTGAACACTGTGCCATCCGTGCGCACCCAGTCGATGAGCTGCGTCGGCGAGACGTAGCCTCGCGGATTGGCCGTGATGTGGTTCCGGAACCCTTCCGACCGGGTGTAGTCCGGCAGGCCGCTTGTGTGGTCGAGCATCTGGCGCATCGTGACCGCGGACCACGCCGACGGCATTCCCGGGAGCAGCCGCCCGATCGTGTCGTTCAGACGAAGGAGGCCCTCCTGCACCAGATGCAGCGCGACCGCGCCGCTGAACGCCTTGGAAACGCTGGCGATCCGCATGTGATCGTGCAAGCCGGGCGCGCCGGGGCGGGCGGCGTTGGCGCGCCCCGCCGATAGGACGATTGTGCGACCGTCGCCGTACAGGGTCGCGATCGCGCCCACTGGGCCGCCCCGCGCCGCCACCAGACGCTCGAGGCCGCGCTGGATCGCCGCGTATCGGCTGGGGCATCCCGCCATCGCGCCGCCGGGAAACGCCAGCGCGGCTGCAGCCCCGGCGGCCAACGCCGACACTGCAGCTAGCCGCCTCACCACAGCCGTCCGGAAGCGAGCTCGGCCCCGTCGGCCATCGCGCGCAGCTTGGCCCACGTGATCGCGGGGTCGATCGTCAGGTAGCTGGCGAACGTGGCAAAACCGCAGTCGCTGCCGGCGATCACGTTCTCGCGCCCCACGAGCTCGGCGTAGCGGACCAGACGCTGTGCAACGAGCTCGGGATGCTCGATGTAGTTCGTGGTCGAGTCGAGCACCCCCGGGATGAGAGCCTTCGCTTCGGGCAGCTTGACTTCTTCGAAGACGGTCCACTCGTGCTCGTGCCGGGGGTTGGCGGCCTCAAACGAGATCGCGGTGGGCCTCGCCTCGAAGACGATGTCGATGATGTCGCGCAAGGGAACGTCGTGGTTGTGCGGCCCTTCATAGTTGCCCCAACAGACATCGCTAGGTCGGGACAGTCGAGCTGCAGCAGGAGACCGGCAGGGTGGATCTCGTCGTACTCAGTTTTCATCGCCTCTGCGAGCGCCCAGATGTACTCCTCGTGGCTTGGGTAATGATGGTTCTGTAAGAACACGGAGATCACGCCAGGGGAAGCCGCGGTCATGAACGCTTCCTCGACCTCGACGGTCCCGACGGCGTTCTTCAGGTTCGCGATATCGGCGCGCACCGCGTCGAGATCTCGGTAGGCGACGGGGCCGATACAGGCCGGCATCTCAAAGTCGATACCGCCCATCACACGCTGCATGTAGTCGGGGAACTCGGCCAGGTCGGCGGGGAGGGCACTCAAGCCGCCAACACCGCCAAAGCCCTCGAGGCGCTCCTTGACATAGGTGGCGTAACTGATCTTGCTCGCTTCGCCGTCGTTGACTACGTCTACTCCGGCCTGCGCCTGGCGCTGCACGACGTCATTGACCGCCTCGCGCACCTGCTGCTCGAGTCCCGAGCCGTTCGACTCACCGCGATCGCGCCGCCGCAGTACCTCCAACAAGGCCGGGGGACGAGGCAGGCTGCCGGTGTGCGTCGTTAGAACTTGCTCGGTGGATCGCTGCACGTGCCTCTCCTCTGCCGGTGACCCACCGGAATTCAACCGCACCGGTGTGCCCGCCATCCCTCTCGGGGGGCGACTTCGCGGCCAGATGCTTCAGCTCGTGGATGCGCCGCGCAGCGGTGCTCCGCGCTCCACCCGAATAGATCCTCGGTCGCGCAATGTGCGCGTCATGAGGCGAGCGCCTCGACGAAGCACTTCGCGACTCCGTATAGAGCGCGTCCCACGGGGTGATACCCGCGGGCGGCCAAGCGGTCCACCAGAGCGCGCCCGATGCGCGCCGAAGCGCCAGTCACCGCGACGCTCGGTGGCACGGATAGCGGTCGCTGCGCGAAGCTCAGCGGAGCGGCGGCCGCGACGGATTCCTCGTGGTTAGGTACAGCGGCTGCACGAGCACGTCGCGGTGAGCACGGCGGCGCATACGGGCGAACCAGCCGCCGATGCCGGCCGCGGCGAGAAGGGATGAAATCGCGTTGATGACGAAGATCGTGGTCATTTGGAGGGTCCTTTCCTAGATAAGTCAAGGATGCCCCAGCGGGTGAAGGGCAACCGCAGGGAAGCCTCACAATTGCGTAAGAAACAGACCGGGGTTCGGCCCCGCCCTTTCGCGCCCGGCCGGCTGATTCGGCATGCTTACGCGGTGCGCGGACAGGACCCGTTCGGCGTGGGGCGGCGTGGCAGGTTGCTCTCGGCAGTCGTGGCCTGCCTTGTCGGGTGCGCCCTCTTGGGGCCGGCCGACCTACTGGCGCGCGGCACCAGCGCGGCTGCGGGGTCGGAGACGGGCGTGCCCGCAACCGGGCTGACAGCGGTCGGGCCGTGCGCGGATCCGCAACTGCACCTGCGCTGTCCCGATCTGGTCATGTCGGCGCCGTTCGATGTGCACGTCGACCGCACATCGATCGCGGGACACGTCCTGCTGCGCGCGGCAAGCTCGGTCAACAACCTCGGAGCCGGCCCGCTCGAGCTACGTGCCCACCGGCGTGGAGCCGGCGCCTGGATCGTCGAGCAGGCGATCTATGGCCGAGGCGGCAGGCGGCATCTCTTTGAGAGCGACGGCCAGCTCATATTCAAGTTCGTGCGGGGTTACCGCTATGGCCATCCGACGATCGGCAGCTACAGCTACTGGAAGTTCCGCCAGGTCGCCGCATTTCAGCTTTGGACGATCGACGCCCGGTTACGAACGGTGCACCTCGTTCGCGTCGGACCGAAGGTCGACTACTGCCTGCGGGACCTCATCCGCACGCACCCCATGGCGCGCTCGCCTGTCAACCCGGTCTACCTAGCCTGCAGCCAGGACCCAAGGCTGCACCGCGACGTCCTCGGCACCTCGGTCGGCTGGTCGGACGTGTACCCCTACGAGTATCCGCAGCAGTGGATCGACGTGACCGGCCTCCGTGGACGCTTCGCGTTCGTGATGATCGCCGACCCGCGGGACGTGCTGCTGGAGTCCAACAAGAACAACAACGCGTCGATGACGTACGTCGAGCTCCCGTCGGGACGGATCATCGGTCAGCGCGTGGGCGTGCCGGCGCCCTGACGCCCGCTCCCGTCGGGCCGCTGGTTCGCCGAGGCAGGGGGGACTCGGGCGCCCTCGATCGCGGGGGCGACCTCCGCGGCGCTCGGCGGAATGGCCGCCGGTGAGGCATCCAACATCGCCCCTGGCGACAGTCATCCCGCCACCTCCGGGACCTAGCCTACGAGCGACCGGAGGAGCTGGCGGCGACGGCCGGGGCAGCGGCAGGCGACTGGCCGCCGGCGAGCGTCTCCCAGAACTCGGCCTGCTCGCGCTCGATGCGAAGCCCCAGCTTCAGCGGCAGCGTGCGCCGGGCGTACTCGGGCCGCCCGCCGTACCGCCACCAGAGAGCCTCGTAGCGGGCGAGGATGCTCCGATGCGGCGCGATCTGCTCGTGGACGAGCTCTTCGAACGCGTCCTCGGCCAGCTCGCTGAAGTAGAGCTTCACCAGCCCGAGGTCCCGCAGCTCGGGACCCCCGGGAGTGGGCTCGGCGAGCCAGACATCCAGGGCCTCGCGGCCGGCTGAGGTGACCGCGTACGTCCGGCGCCGCCGGCCGCCCTGCTCGCGGTCCTCGCGGAGGAGGCCCGCGGGAGCCAGCCGATCGGGCTTCGGCGGTTACCTGTTCCTGGACGCCGACGATCTCGACGCTGCCATTGAGCTGGCGGCGAAGATCCCGGCGGCGCCGCTGGGTGTCGCGATCGAGGTGCGTCCGCTCGTGGAGCCCTAGCGACCGCGACCAAGCCCGGTGTCGCGAGCCGAAGCCGAGCAGCCTACGGCTTTCCTGAGCCGGGGCTCTGCGTTCTCAGCAGGAGATCACGCTGCTCGATCACCTCTGAAGCCACTTCAGCCAGGCGGGCGTTCCGGTTGCGGGCGACGTGCTGCAGGCGGGAGAAGGCCTCCGCCTCGGAGAGCCCGAGCGTGTCCATCAGCAGGCCCTTGGCTCGTTCGATGACCTTGCGCTCGGTCAGCGACCGGCGCGCCCGCTCCACTTCTTCCTCCAGCTTCAGCAGCTCGCTGTGGCGGGCGGCGGCCAGCCGGATGGCGGCATCCAGCTGGCGATCGTCGATCGGTTTTGTCAGGTACGCCGAGACTCCGCTCGAGACCGAGCGCTCGACGAGCCCGGGATCCTCGACACCGGTGACCACCACCACGGGCCGCCGGAGCCCCTCGTCGGCCAGGGCCTGCGCGGCGCGGAGCCCGTCCACGCGCGGCATGTCGATGTCAAACAGGTAGAGGTCCGGGCGCTCGGCGCGGGCGGCGTCGATCGCCTCGACGCCGTCGTGCACCGGTCCGAGCGGCTCGTGTCCGAGGGCCCGCAGACGCTCGGCGAGCGCGAGCGCGATGATCGGCTCGTCTTCGGCGATCAGGATGCGCATCGGTCGGCGTCGAAGCGGACCTGGGCGCAGGTGCCCGCGGGGGTGCCGGCCGTCAACGTGAAGCTGCCCGCCAACCCCCGCTCGACGATCTGATGGACGAGCTGGAGTCCGAGCCGCTCCGGGCCGTCCCGGGGCCCGTCGCCGGCGTCCCGCACCTCGAGCACGATCGGATGCTCGCCGTGCAATAACACTTGGATCGGCGGCCGGCCGTGGCGCGCGGCGTTGGCGATCAGTTCGTTGGCCACGATCCCGAGCTGCTGCGCGGCGGTGGGATCGAGCTCGCGGGGCTCGGCGTCGAGCTGGGCGTCCACGGCGGCTGCGGCGGCCACGGCCGCGAGCAGCGCCGGCGCGCTCACCGCCTCGCCGCGGCGCTCGGCCAGCAGCCGGTGGACCGCCGCGATTGACCTGATCCGAGCGGCCGTCTCGTCGAACTTCTCGGCGCCGGGACCGGCGGGGCGGCCAAGCATCAGGATGTCGGCCACGGTCTGCAGGCTGTTCTTGACCCGGTGGTGGGACTCCGCGAGCAGAGCGTGCTCCATCTCGGCCCGTTCGCTGGCCCGCGCGCGGGCGGTGGCCTCACGCCCCACCATCCGCGCCAAGACGAGCGCCAGCGTCGTGGCCGCCGCCAGCAGGGCGAGGCGCATCGCGATCTCGCCGGTCGGCAGCGGATCGGGCGCGACCGCCATCATCGCCAGGTACGCCACGCCGGTCGCGGTCAGCCAAATATGACGCCGCCGCGAGCGGTGCACGGTGGCGAGAAACGGCGCGATCAGGAACAGCAACAGGTCGAAGTCGGCCCGAGCGCCCGCGGCCAGCACCAGCAGGGCCGTGAAACCGATCAGCCCAGCCGACCACAGGTCCAACAGCAGACGGCCGCGAGCCCCCTCCAGCCACCGCCGCCAGGGCACCAGGGTGACGGCGGTGTTCGCCGCGGCAGCCGCCGCGGTCAGGGCCAGGAGCGCCGCCGGGTGTCGCGTCCGCAATCCGAGGGCCAGCGCGGCGATCACCGCCGCGATCGACAACCACCCAAGCCAGAAGCCGGCTCGGACCGCGGCCAGCCGATTCCCCAGCTCAGCACCGCCTTCACCATGCATGCCACAAGCGTACGCTGGTGATACCTTGAAGGACGGCGTTCACGGCCGACGCCATCGAGGTCTCGCTCGCCTCACGAGTTGCTGCCCTGCCCAGGAGCTCCCAGAGCGAGGACCGAGATGGCAAAACGCTGGACGCCGAACGAGGACCGTGAGCTGCGCACGCTGTACCCGCGGGGCGTGCCGATCCGGAAGATCGCCCGCAGCCTGGGCCGGAGCGAGGACGCGGTGTCCGAGCGACGACGCACGCTGCGGCTGGCCCCCCGCCCGCGGCAGCGACCGTGGTCGCGGGCGGAGGACGACCTGATCCGGGCGGCCGCGGCGGCTCGGTTACCCGCCGGCGAGCTGTCGAGCCGCTTGGGCAGATCGGCGGAGCAGATCCGCCGGCGCCGGCGGGCGCTGCTCGGCACTCGCATCAGCCCCCGCCCCTATACCTCCGCGGACGACCAGGTGATCCGCAGCTCCTGGCGACGAAACCTCGACGTGGAACAGATCGCGCGGATGCTCGGACGCTCTCCGGGATCGATACGGCTGCGCGCCCAGAAGCTGGGGTGCTACGAGCCGGTGCGCCGCCGGCGGTGGCGGCCATACGAGGACGCCGCGGTCCGCGACGGGTATGAGCTGGGCCTGACGTGCTCCCAGATCGCGACCGAGCTCCGGGGGCGCTCGCCGTCCGCGGTCGCGGCTCGCGCCGCCAAGCTCGGTCTCGCCAGCCATGGCCGCGTGTGGAGCGCGCGAGACGATTGGGCGCTGCGGGTGCTCGTCCGCGAGGGCCTGGAGCTCGAGCGCGCCGCCCAGCTTCTCGCGCGCACGCCCGAGGCTCTGCGGGCTCGGGCCCGCAAGCTCGGGCTCGTGACGCTCCGCTCGCGTCGCTCGCACCAGGCCCCACGACGGTGGAGCCCCGCCGAGGACGAGCAGCTCGTGTTGCACGCCGGGCTCAACCCGGCGCTGCTCGCCGAGCTGCTCGACCGCTCTCCCGAGGCCATCTCGCAGCGCCTACGCCGGCTGGGTTTGCGCGACGCTCGTGAACGCTCGCCGCACCATCATGTTCCGGCCCACAACGGGCTTACTCCGGGCGAACTCGCGTTGGTGGAGCGCGAGCTCCGGGCCGGCGGTCCTCGGCGCCATCTGGCGCTCGCCCGGCGGCTCGGACGCCGGCCGTCGGAGATCCGGGCCCTGGCGGCCCAAGGGTCACGCTGAAGGCCTGGCTACCACCGGGCCCAGGCCTCCCCCGAACACCCAGGCCGCGGTGGCCCAGTCGCAAGAACACTCCCGCCTACACTCGGTTGATATGCGCTCTGGATTGGTCAGGGGTCCGCTGGGTTACGCCGCGAGCCGGGTTCCCGGGCTCAAGCGAGTGCCGGTCCTCAAGCTCCTCGTCGCCGCCGAGCTCGCGTTGCTCGCCCGCGACCACATGATGCGGCTGAACCGGCAGGAGCGCCGGCGCCTCGTCGAGCTCGCTCGGATCAGCCGCGGCCGCCGGCGCAAGTTGTCAGAGGAAGAGCGCGAGGAGCTCGCCGCGCTGCTCTGGAGGGTGGAGCCTCGACTGCTCTTCGGCACCGCGCTCGAGCGGCTCTCGCCCGTGCCGCTGCCGCGACGCCTGGTCTACGGCCCGCGCCGCCGACGTTAAGCGCGCTATTGCCGGTAGCGCTCGACGGTGTCGGCGTCTCGGACCACGGCCTCGTCTGGATCCTGTCCGGCGCCGCGGCGCGCACGTCGCTGGCGGAGGAGATCCCAGCAGCGGTCGAGCTCCACTGAGACGCGCTCGAGGCGCTCTCGGTCGGCATCGAGGGCATCGCTGTGCGACACGTCCGCGCGCTCGCGATTCATCAGGGCGTGTTCCTCCTCGACGAGCGACTCGATGCGGTTGAGGATCGATTCGTCGTCCATGGGGCGCACCATACTCGCGTTTGTCACCCCCGGTGCTCTGGGTGTCATGGGCGCTCGTGGTCGTGCTGGCTGGTTGCGCGCTGGCTGTAGTTGCCGCCGGATACGCGCCGAACCGGCCCATCCGGATTGGGGGGGCGCTCGCGGATGCGCCCTCGCCCCCGGGGCCCTCGCTCGACATCGCGCTCACCGGGACGGCCACCGCGTCCACCGAGGCGTCGGGATCGCCGGCCTCAGCTGCGATCGATGGCCGCGCCTCGACCGCCTGGTGCTCGACGCAATGGACGGGGAACGTGACCGTCGACCTTGGCCGGCCACGGTCGCTCGACGGCTTCGGCCTGACGCTCGGCAGCACCGCGACCACAGCTCTGAAGGTAGTGCCGGACGGCGCCAGCTCCACGCCGTAAGCGCACCCAAGACCCCACCGTTCGCCCGCCCTGGCACCGCTGGCCAGGGCGGGCGCGATCAGCTCGAAGAATTCATAGTGGCGGCGTAAGTCCAGCGCCTGCCGTTCCGGGACCGATAGACCCAGAACATGACCCGGGCTCCCGGCACGTCCCCGGTGGGGCTCGCGATGATGGCCGTCAGCTCGCCCTCGAACGCGCCCACGTACACCACTCCGCCCGGCAGCAGGGTCTGCCACCAGTGCCGGCCGGCGTCGGTGGTGGCATCCACCACCGTGATCCCGCCCTGCCCTCCCGAGGCAAAGTACGTCCTCGGACCGGCGACACCCGGGTAGCGGACGGCGAGCGGCGCCGTCACGGCGGGGATCGGGAGGAACGGCCCGTCGATCTGCCACGTCCTTCCGCCGTCGAAGGTCGCGGCCGGGTAGGTCCCGTAGTAGACGCTCGCGAGCGCGAACCCATGTCTGGCGTCCGCGAATACCTGCTGGCCGAGATCGGCGGAGCTAACGACCGTGCCGCGACGTAGGGTCTGGAAGGCTTCCGGCGGAAACGGCCGGGCGGTCACGGTCGCGGCGGGCGGTGCTATGTCCGCGGTGGCCTTTGAGGACGCCCGCGCCGGCGCCCCGGACCGCGCCGGTCGCCGGATCGACGCGGAAGATCCACAGGCACCGGCGAGGAGCGCTCCCAACACGAGCACGGCCGTGCGCCAGGATCCCGGTCCAAGCACGGGACCAGTGTCGCGCACGGCACGGGGCGTGTCCATTCGAACACGCCCCGAATCCGGTTGGCGGCCTACTCCGCGCCCGGGCCGCCGGCAGGGGGCTGCGGGGGCACCGGAGGCCCGGGGGGCTCGGGAGCCCCGGAGGCCTCGGGCGGGCCGGAAGGCTCCGGGGTCCCGGAGGCCTCGGGGGTCCCGGAGGCCTCAGGCCACCGCCGGCCACCGACCTCGAGCTCGCGGACCTTCAGGGACCCGATCTCGATGTCCTCAGCGCGCAGTCTGCGGATCACGGCGTTCGCGATCGCTAGCCGCCCGATCGCCATCGCGCCCACGGCCGACACGGCGATGGCGAGCGGGCCCATGGCCGTCGGACCGAGCAGCCGGCTCCCGACGGCGTGTGCGCCGGTGACGTGCGCCCCCGTGACGGTCGCGCCGGTGACCGGCGGGCCGGAGGCCTTCTGGCGGCGGATCGGGATCTTGCTGGTCATCCTGGCACCTCCTGTGGGTGGGTGAGCCTTGGGGTCGACAGATCCAGTCCCAGGGTACGGCGGAGGAAGTCGTGCTCGGCGGTAAGCGCCGCATCGGCGACGGTCATCGGCAGCGAGAGGAACCCGTGCGGCGCCTCGGGCCAGACGTGCAGCTCGGTGGGGTGCCCCGCCGCGCGCCAGCGGGCTTCCATGAACAGCGTGTCGTCGAGCAGGGGATCCTGCGTTCCCACGGTGAAGACCGCCGGCGGCATTAACGACATTTCGGCGAACAGCGGCGAGATGTCGGGGTCTCGGCGCTGCTCGCGGTCGCGCCCCGGGAGGAACTGATCGGCAAACCAGATCATGATCGACTCTGACAACACGAGGTTGCGCTCGCCCCAGAGCCGCTGGCTTGGAGTCATCGAAAGGTCGAAGCTGCCGTACTGAAATACGGCCGCGGCAAACGCGCCCGTGACCCCATGGCGGTCGCGCAGGCGCAACAGCGTCACGGCGGTCAGATGGCCGCCCGCCGAATCCCCGCCGATCGCCAGGGGTCCGGAGCCTGCGAGCTCGTCCCTGTGCGCGAGCAGCCACAGCGCGGCCGCCTCGCAGTCGTCGGGACCGGCGGGGTACGGGTTCTCGGGGGCGAGGCGGTAGCCGACGCTCACGACCGTGAGCCCCGTCTCGCGAGCCAGCCGCTTCAGGCGGACGTCCTGCATGTCGTTCTCGCCGAGTGTCCATCCTCCGCCGTGGATGTGCAGGAACACCCCCGCCGACTCCTCGTCGGGCTCGATCACCCGGAGCGACAACGGGCCGCCGGGGCCGTCGATCCAGGTGACCCGAGCCTCGGGCAGGAACACCGGCGCCGGGAAGATGCCGCGTCCTTCGCGGCGCGCGCGGCGGCTCTCCTCCGGGGGGACCGTATCGACCGGGGGGATCGTGGCCAGCTGGCGCTCGAGTTGGGCGTTGAACTCGCGAGTCTGGGCGAGCAGTGTGTCGGGATCGTGGGTGGTCATCGGTCGGTCGCCGATCGTCTCGTTGCGAGGCGCGCAATCCTAATCCCCCGATGGGTCCGCTTTGAATCGCTCGCCACCGGCGGCGGCGCCGGCCGCGCGCCATTCGCCGGAGCCCTGTCGCGGCGGCGAAGCCAGTCGGCGAGCAGCTGAAGGACGAACAGCAGCGCCAGGGCGAGCACCACGGTCGAGAAGATGTACAGCGGCCACGGCCCCATCACGTTCAGCAGCGAGCTGTGGGCGGGCTTGGTGCGCAGGTACATGTAGTTGCCGCCGGTGATGAGATCTCCCGCCCCGACCAAGGCGGTGAACGCCAGGGTCACGACAAACACCCGGCGGAAGGCGCCCGGGCGGGGGTAGAGCCGGCATCCGAAGACCAGAAAGCACGCCGCGACGACCGCCCCCACGTGGTAGCCGAAATACGTGAAGTAATAGATGCTCGGAAAGCTCTGGCCGAGGTCCGGGGTGAGCGCCGCCTGCAGTGACGCGGTTAGCGCCCAGAAGTAGGTGAGCTCGACGAGGACCGCGCGCCGGGTCCACAGGGCCAGCACGGCGACGGCCGACACGGCGTCGGTGAGCTGCAAGGGCAGGTTGTACCTAACGGCCCACGTGCCCTGTGCCGCTTCCGCGACGTACTCGCCGACCCACGCGGCGAGGATCACCACGGCCAGCGCCCGCGCCCAGATCACCGTCCACGGCCCGGGGCGCCGTCGCGCCGCCCAGATCGAGACGCCTGCCGCCAGAACCAGCACTGCCAGGGCCGCCAGGTGTGCGTCAGAGAACTGTCGCATCGAGATTTTCGGTTGAGAAGGCTCTCATGTGGGTACCGACGCGGCGGATCTCACTGTAGGAGACTGTCCGAGAACATCAACGGGGTACGTGGGGCACGACGAGCCCTCGCTCGAGTTCAAGTCCGGCGTGCCCGGGTCGGGCACGACATGACATTCACGGTGACCCTCCCGAGCGACCCGTAGAGGTTCCCGACCGCGAGCGGCGCGCGCGGGAGCATGTGGAACTTCGAGTTGAGGCCGGCGTCCTGGTTCGGGATGACGGTGTGCGACAGCGAGTCCGCGCCCGAGTTCACAAGACGTGTCACCCTCGCCGTGCTGTTCTCCAGTCCGCTGATCGACGGGAGAAGGAACTACTCGACAGTTGCGTTGGAGACCGACCTGCCGCGAATCGAGGCGTCGGACTCTCAGTTGAACTCGCCGTTCTGTGACCGGACCACCGGCGCCAACCTCGTCAACCCGCCGGACCGCGCGCAGTTCTACCCGTTCTTGAGGTAATCGCACTGATCGTTTTGGCGCCGGGGGAGCGGCCTTGTGGTGCCGCTCCCCCAGTGTGACGAGCGCCGGCGCCCTGGTGCCTTCATCCGACGAGCACCTCGGCGCCCCGATGGGGCGTGAGGACCAACATGCTCCGCCGCGTGCGCTCGGATTCGGGGCGGACCGGGCGGATCCTCAGGTCGGCCGCCGCCCGCAGGACCTCTCGCATCTCCATCTCCGCGAATGGGGCTCCGGCGCAGCGGCGCACCCCGCCACCAAACGGAATCCACGACATGGGGTTTGGCTGTGAGCCCTCTAGCCACCGCTCGGGAGAGAAAGCGCCGGCGTTGGACCACAGGTCCTCGCGGCGCATCGCGAGCCAGATGCACGCCGCGACCTGGACGCCGGCGGGCAGACTCCGGCCGGCGATCCGCACCGGCTCGAGCAGCCGCCTCGGCGCGATCGACAGCGCCGGCCGAGCGCGGAGAACCTCCTTGACGACCGCGTCGAGGTAGGCGGGGTCGCCCTCGCGCAGGCGGGTCTGGACGTCGGGGTTACGCGCCAGCCGCTCGAAGGCCCACGCCAGCGAGGCCGCGGAGCTGTCGTGACCGCCCACCAGCAGCGCGACCAGCTGGTCGCGCACGTGCCGGTCCGTCGGCGCGTTGCCACTCTCGTCACGCTGGTCGAGCAGCATCGCCAGCACCGAATCGTCGCCGGGCTGCTCCCGCCGGCGCGCCAGCAGATCGAACAGCAGCGCGTCGAAGTGCTCGACCGCGACCCGGAAGCGCCCCCACGGGCTGCGCGGCCCGAGGTCCCGCCGCACGAGCGCCATCGCGAGCACCCAAGGCAGCGACCGAACCGCGGCCAGCGCGCGTTCGATCGCGCCCCGCAGCTGCGCCCGCTCGTGCTCGCCGCTGGCCCCGAACACCACGCGGAGAATGATCTCCAGGGTCAGGTGGCGCATCCGCTCGAGCGCGACCACGCGACCGCTCCAGGTCTCGAGCTCCCGACGGGCGAGCTCGGCGACGACCGGCTGAAACGCACGCATCTTCGCGCCGTGAAACGGGGTCTGCATCAAGCGGCGCTCGCGCAGATGCTCCTCGCCGTCGAGCAACAGGATGGAGTACGGGCCCGCGAACTGACGCAGGAACTCCCAACTCTGCCCCGCCGGCGCGATCGCCGGGTCGAGGCGGAAGATCTCCCGCACCGCCTCCGGGTCGGAGAAGAGCACCATGGGCTCCTCCGTCCAGTAGGTCCGGATCGTGGCCGGATCGCCGAAACGCTCGTGCACCCGCCGCAGAAAAGCCGCGGGCCGCGCCATCCACGCGATCGTCTGCCAGGCGGCGGGAGCGCGCGGGCCCGGCGGCAAGACCATGGTCACGTCAGTCCGACGACCCCCCGGCCAGCAGCAGCTTTCCGGTGGTCTTGCGCGCCGCGAGGTCCTCTTGCGCCTGCCGTGCCTGGTCGAGGGGGTACCGGCCGCCGATCCGAACCTCCAGCCTGCCGGTGCCGATCAGCTCGAACAGCTGCGCCGCGCGCTCGGAGAGCAACGCCGGGGTGCGGGTGTACGTCATCAGCGTGGGGCGCTGTACGTAGAGCGAGCGTGGCGTCAGCGAGGCCGGGATGTCGAGCGGATCCGGGCGCCCGCTGGCCGCGCCGTACAGGATCATTCGCCCCGTCGGACGAAGCGCTCCCAAGCCGTCGAGGAACGTCGCCTTGCCGATGCCGTCATAGACCGCTGCGACCCCCTCGCCGCCGGTGATCTCCAGCACGCGGTCGGCGAAGCCCTCGTAACCGATCACCTCCTCGGCGCCGGCCTCACGGGCCAGGGCCGCCTTCTCGGGCGAGGAGGTGGTGGCGATCACCCGGCCACCGCGCAGCTTGGCGATCTGGGTCAACAGCAGCCCCACGCCGCCCGCCGCGGCATGCACGAGCACCCATTCGCCCGCGCCGATCGGGTACGAGTCAGAGGCCAGGTAATGAGCCGTCATCCCCTGCAGGAGCGCGGCCGCCGCAACCTCGGTGCTGACGCCGTCGGGAACGGGAACGAGCCGGTCGCGGGGCGCCGCCACCTTTTCCGCGTAGCTGCCCTGCACGCCGATCCAGGCCACGCGCTCGCCGGTGCCCGCGACCGTGCCGGCGCCCTCGACTCCGATGACCGCCGGCAGCGGGCTGGCGTAGGAAGTGCCTTCGCGCTCGTAGATGTCGCGATAGTTGACCCCGATGGCCTCGACGTCGACCAGCAGCTCGCCTTCTGCGGGCGTGGGGTCGGGAACGTCCCTGACATCGAGCACCTCGGGGCCGCCGTTGCGTTCGATCACGACCGCGCGCACGTGCGCAGCTTATAGTCAGGACAGGTGATGGAGGTGGGATGAGCACCGGTTACCGGGTCGCGGTCGTGTTGGCGGCCGTGATGGGGGGCGCGCTTGCCGGGACCTACGGTGTGCAAGCCCGTCAATCGCGCTCGGTCACCGGCACGTCGGCGACGATGACGCGGACGGCCACGGCTTTCGTCTCGCGGTGGCAGCCACGCGCCGGCGAGAGCCAGGTCGTGCTCGAGCAATTCTCGCTGCGCACCGGCGAGCCGTTGACGGCCCTCGAGAGATTGCCAGGCTGGCCGGTGAGCGTTTCAGACCCCGGCGTCTCGCGTGACGCATCGCTGTGGATGGCGGTGAGCACCGGCCCGCGCTACCGCAGCAATGTGGCCGGCGGTGATCCAGCGCCGGACAGCTGCACGGGCACCGTGATGCGGTTCAATCCGGTGCGTCGCACGAACGTGACCGCGCTCCGCATCCCCCGCTCCGAGCTGGTTACCGACGCGGTGCCGCGAGGTGACGGACGGCAGCTGGCGACACTCGAGGGCGGGTGTGCCAGCTCGTTCTTCAACCAGCACATCGTCGTCCGTGACCTCCGCGCGCATCGCCGGTGGTCGATAGCGGCCGACGCGGCGCCGTGTCACGCGCTGTCCCGGCCGGCGTGGAGCCCGGACGGCTCGGAGCTGGTATTCGCCTACGGCGCGTCGACGCTCCCGCCGCACAGCAAGTACGTGCCGGACAGCATCTGCACCGAGCCGCGCCCGAGCGATCTGGCGGTGGTCGCGGCCGGCCGTCCGACCCGCATCTCGGCGTGGACCCTGATCCCACCGTCGGCCGGGTGCAGCTTCCAGTCGGCCGCCTTCGATAGCCAGGGCATCGTGGCGATCGAGGGGTGCTCGCGTGGCGCTCCGCCGGCTGCGGCGGGAAACACCGACCTTGGCGATGCCTACCTGGTGCAGCTGGACAAGGGGGACCGCATGGTGCGCCGCCTGGCGCTGAAGCGCGGCTCGGACATCGGCACGGTGGCGAGCGACCCCCGCAGCGGCACAGTGCTGGTCAGCGAGAACCAGGCTGCAAACCAGGGAAGCGCGACGTTCGACTGGGTCTGGATATTCGACGGTCACCGGCTCCGCGTGGTCGGGCGCTATCGGGACGATGCGAGCCCGGCAATAACCGCTGAGCCGTGGTGACGGCTGATAGGCTCGTCGCTCGTCGTCCGGCTCGGCTCCCGAGGTTGCTCGGATGGGCGGGTCCATGCGAGAGGAGGCAGCCATTACAGTGCGGGACAACTTGCGCGTTGAGGTGCAGGTCCAGGACGGGCTGATTCTGCTCGCGGTGAGCGGAGAGCTCGACCTCGCGTCCGCTCCGATGCTGGCGGAGCAACTGGAGCGCGCCGATGAGTTGGATGCCGGTGTGGTGATCATCGACCTGAGGGAGCTCGATTTCATGGATTCCACCGGCCTGCACCTGCTGCTGAAGGCCCACAAGCGGGCACAAGAGCTGGGACGACGGTTTGTCCTGGTCAAGGGCAACAAGCAGATCGAACGGCTGCTCAGCCTGACCGGAGTCGACGAAAAGCTCGTGATCGTGGACACTCCCCAGGAGCTGCCTCGCGACTAACCGCGCGGGAGCAGCACGACGTGGATGCTTTCGTGGTCCTTTGCAGCGTCGACCGCGATCTCATCGCTGAAGGTTCGAAGTGCCGACGGACGGCGCCGGGAGGAGGTCTGCAGCGCGCCGCTCGAACCGGTGCGCAGCGGCGCGAGCTTCACCTCGAAACGGCTTTCGTCAGCGAGCAAGGCGAAGCTGATCCGCGCCTCGCTCGCTGCGCCCAGCGCATGATCCGCGAGCGCGCTCATCACTTGCTCGATCTCGCCGGCGCGATCGAGAGAGAACTGCCTCAAGTTCGCGAGGGTCGCCGAGAGGCGGCCGAGCAGCGAACCGAGCAGCGCCACGGGCGCGAGCGTCACCACCGCGTCTCCGGATAGCGCGAACGGCGAGGGCGCGCCCTGATCGATCTCGCCGGCCGGCGTGAGGCCGGGAGCGGCGGTGACCGGCCCGGTACGGCGCTGAATTGCATTCGCACCTTCGTACCTCCGTCGCGAGGGCTGAGGAACTCGGCTTGCTGACTCACGGCGCCGATGACCGCCAGGCCGAAGCGCGCCCGATCGATCGCCGGAGCGACGCGCCGGATGCCCAAGCCGTGGTCGCGGACCGTCACCTCGGTCGATTCGGCGCGGACGCGGACGCCTACGGCCAGCGGTCCGTAATCGCCTGCGTAGGCGTGAACGACCACGTTGTTGCACGCCGCACTGACCCCCAGCTTCATGTCATCGAGCGCGTTCTCGTCGAGCGAGAGCCGTTCGCCGACGGAGCTCAGCACTCTGCGCACCAGCATCGGCGCATCCGGCCCGCTCTTGACCTCGAGTAAAACCGTCGCTAGGTCTAGGTCCAGCGGCACGACGCGTGCACCTCATAGTGGTTTGTCCTTAAGAAAGGTCATATCCCGTGGACCGCTCTCACAAACAAGCGCGCCCTGCGCTCCCGGTGGGCATTGGGGGGTCGGATCGGCCTCACGTCGTCGGGGCTGCCCGCCAGGCAAGCTGTCGCGGGTGACGCGAGTAGCCGTCGTCGGTCATGTCGAATGGGTGGACTTCCTCCCGGTCGGTCGTTTCCCGAAGGCCGGGGAGATCGGGCACGCAGTGGGCACGTTCGCGCGGGCGGCGGGCGGAGGAGGGGTGGTGGCCGGGGTCCTGGCCGAGCTAGGGGCGGCGGTCGACTTCTTCTGCGCGCTGGGGCGCGACGGACCGGGGCGAGCGGCGGCCGAGCAGCTCGAGGAGCGGGGTATCCGCGCCCACGTGGCCTGGCGCGATCAGCCGACCCGGCGAGCCGTGACCCTGCTCGACCGCACCGGCGAGCGCACGATCGTCACGATCGGGGAGCGGCTGGAACCGTCGGGCGCCGACGACCTCGAATGGGGGAGAATCGCGGAGGTGGACGGCGTCTACTTCACCGCCGGCGATCGGGCGGCGGTCAAGCACGCTCGCGCCGCCCCGCTGTTGGTGGCCTCGCCTCGCGCGCGGAGCGCGCTCGAGGGTGGGGGCCCCGTCGTCGACGCGCTCGTGTTCAGCGCACGGGACGCGAGCGAGCGCGAGTGGGCACACCGCGTCGGCGATCGAGTCCGGCTCCACGTGGCGACCGACGGCGTGAGAGGTGGACGGTGGTGGGGGGGAGCGGAGGGTGGACGGTGGTGGGGGCGAGCGGAGGGCCGGTGGCCGGCGGCGCCGCTTCCCGGCGAGCGACGCGACGCCTACGGCTGCGGCGATGCGTTCGCGGCGGCATTCACGCTGGGGCTCGCCGCCGGGAGCTCGATCGACGAGGCCGCCGCGTTCGGGGCGGCGTGCGGGGCGCGGTGGCTCACGCGGGCGGGCGCACCTTAGGGCCGGCTACTGGGTCCGGGAGGGGGGCGCGACTACGATCCGGGGCGTGAGGGTCGTGGACGTCGACACGCAATACGGTCCCGCCAGGGCGCACCTGCGCCCGGCGGACGAGGCGGTGGGCTCGCTCCTCCTGGGACACGGGGCGGGTGGCGGAGTCGCCGCGCGCGATCTCGGCGCGGCGACGGAGGCGGCGCTGTCGGAGCGGTTCACGGTCGCGCTCGTGGAGCAGCCCTACCGAGTCGCCGGACGCCGCAGCCCGGCGCCGGCGACGCAGCTCGATGCGGCCTGGGTCGCGGTGGCCGAGCATCTGGTGGGAAGTGGCATGGTGGGGCAGCCGGTCATCGTCGGTGGCCGCTCGGCGGGCGCCAGGGTCGCGTGCCGGACAGCGGCCGAGACCGGCGCCGGCGCGGTCCTGTGTCTGGCGTTCCCACTCCATCCGCCGGGCCGGCCGGAGAAGAGCCGCCAGGCCGAGCTCGACGCGGTGCGGGTCCCCATGCTGGTGGTGCAGGGTGGAAGGGACCCGTTTGGCGTCCCGCCTCCGGGCCGCAACCGTCGCGTGGTCACGGTGGCGGGCAACCACAGCCTGTCCACGGACCTCGGAGCGGTGAAGGCCGCGGTCCGGGATTGGCTGGCCGAGCGGGCCGCCGGGGCCGCGGCTACTCGTACTGCAGCGCCTGGAGGACGTTGAGGCGCGCCGCTCGGCGGGCCGGGAAGATCGCGGCGATGATCCCGGCGATGATCGCCGCGATCACGAACACGACCAGGGTGCCCCACGGGACGGTGAAGGCCGAGTATTTGATCGCTGCGCCCACCATGAGCGCCAGCACGACGCCCAGCGGGATGCCGAAGGCCGCGCCGAGCAGCGCGGTGATGATGCTCTCGTGGCGGATCATCCGCCGCACCTGACGCCGGCTCATGCCGACCGCGCGGAGCATGCCGAGCTCGCGGGTGCGCTCGAACACGGTCAGCACCAGCGTGTTGACGATCCCGAACAGGCTGACGATGATCGACAGCGACAACAGCACGTAGAGCAGGTTCAGAAGCGTGTTCAGCCCCGAAAGCTGGTTCTGCTCGAACTGGGACTTGGTCTGCAGCTTGGCGTCCGGAAAGCCGCTGAGGGCGATGTTCAGCTTCGCCGTGTTGGCGGGGGTGACGCCGCCCTGCGCGTTGACGAACGTGTAGAGGTTCTGCGGGTTCTGGTAATTGGCGTCGAATAGGGCGGTCGACATCGTCACGTCGCCGAACGGGTTGACGCCCTTTGGCGGGTCGGTGATCCCGCGAAGGGTCAGGTGCAGGGTCTTGCCGGTCGGCGTCTCGACCGCGATCGGCGAGCCGACCTTCAGATGCTGCGCGTTCGCGTAGTCCTTGCTTACGAGCGCTCCGTCGCTGCCGAGCTGGGCCGGCGTCTGCGGGCCTCCCGCCTGCCACTTGACCGAGATCACGTCGTTGACGTTGGGCGACACGCCGGTGACGTTGATGCGTGATCCGAACGCTTTTCCGCTTCCTGCGCGCACGCCCGAGACGGCGAGCACCCCCGGCACGTGCTGCAGCGCACGTTCCGAAGAGAGGCTGATCGGAGTGAAGTTGTTGGTCGCGGTGACCGCGTAGTTGGCGACGAACACCTGATTGACCCCGTCCTGGAACTTCGCCTTGAGTCCGGCGGCGAGCACGCCCACGAGCGTCACCAGCGCCAGGCCGATCATCAGCGCGGACGCCGTGGAGGCGGTGCGAGCAGGGTTGCGGGCGGAGTTGCCGCGAGCGAGCGTCCCCGCGGCTCCGCCGATCTTCGTCGCCGGCCAGCCCAGCACCTGCGCCAGCGGCGGCACCAGCACGGGGGCGAGCATCGCCACGCCCAGGAACAGAGCCACAGCACCGATCCCGACCGCGAGCAGCCGCTGCACGGTGGACAGCCCACCCACGAACAGCCCGACGAGCATCAGCGCCGCGGCTCCGGCGATCGTGACGAGCGCCGCTGGGGTGCCGAAGCGGGCGAAGCGCGACGGGGGCAGCACGGACCCCTCGCGCGCCGCGGCGATCGGCGGCACCCTCGTCGACCGGATCGCCGGCCGCAACGCCGCCAGGAGGGTGATCAGCACGCCGACCACCAGCGAGATGACGATCGTGCGGGCCTTGAACACGGTGCCGGTCTGGGGCAGATCGATCCCGAACGAGACCAGCAGCGAGTTCAATCCTTTGGCGAGCGCGAGCCCGATGAACAGGCCCGCGACCGACGCGATGAGCCCGATGACGAATGCCTCCACCAACACCGATCTGCGGACCTGGCGGCGCGTGGCGCCGAGCGTGCGGAGCGTGGCCAGCTCGCGGGTGCGTTGAGCGACCGTGATCGACATCGTGTTGGCGATCACGAAGCTGCCGACGAACAGCGCGATCCCACCGAACGCGAGCAGAAAGTCCTGAAAGATGGTGAGGAACGCGCTCGTGTCCTTGGTCGCCTGCTGGGCCTGTTGCTGTCCGGTCCTCACCTGAGCACTCGCCGGCAGCAGCGGGCGGATCTCATTCACGAGCTGGTTCGGCGAGACGCCCTGCTTGGCGGCGATGTTGATCTGGTCGTACTGTCCGACCTTTTCGAAGATCCGCTGGGCGGTGGGAAGCGTGAAGACCGCGATCGTGGCGCCGCCGAGCGAGGACACGCCACCGAACTTCACCGTTCCCGAGATCCGGAAGCGCTGCACCGGCCCGCGGGCGATGACTCCGATCTCCTGGCCCGCCGAGAACCCTTGGTTGCTCGCGGTCGCTGCATCGATCGCGACCTCGTCGGGCGCGCTCGGCCAGGAGCCGCTCGCGAGCGTGAGCGGATTGAAGCGCTGTCCGGCCGCCGTATGGCTGAATCCAAGCCCGGGTGCTCCGCCGCGCGAGATCGCCTTGCCGTTGTGGCCAACGAGCTGCGCCTGGTCGGAGATGCCTCCCGAGGCCAGTGAGACGCCGGGCAGCGACTGCACCTGGGTGAGCAGCGACGCCGGCAGCGATGGAGTCTCGGAGCCGCGGTTCCCGTTGCCGTTCCCGATCGCGCTCTTGCCGGTGATCACCGCGTCTGCGTTTTTGTACGCCTGGGTGAAAACGGTCGAGAACGCGGCCTTGATCGTGTCCGTCAGGACGTACGTGCCGCTGATCATCGCGACCCCGAGGACAATCGCGATCGCGGTCAGCATCGCGCGCAGCTTGCGCCCGAGCAGGCCCTTGAGCGCGACCCGGGTCACGAGCCGAGTGTGCTCATCACCTCGAGCACGTCCGACTGGCTCGCCTCGGTCAGCTCCTTGACGATCCGCCCGTCGGCGAGGAACAGGATGCGATCGGCGATCGCCGCGGCGCGGGCCTCGTGCGTGACCATCACGATCGTCTGCTGATAGGCCTCGGCGGAGCTCCTGATGAGCTCGAGGATCTCGCCGCTGGTCTTCGAGTCCAGATTGCCGGTGGGCTCGTCCGCGTACAGGATCGTGGGGCGGGACACGAGCGCCCGAGCGATGGCCACGCGTTGCTGCTCGCCTCCCGAGAGCTCCGAGGGCCGGTGCTGGCGCCGGTCGGCGAGCCCGGTGCGGGAGAGAAGCTCCTCCAGCCACTGCTCGTCAGGCCGCTCGCCGGCGATTGACAGCGGCAGGACCATGTTCTCCTCCGCCGTCAGCATCGGGAGCAGGTTGAAGAACTGAAAGACGAAGCCGATGTGGTCGCGCCGGAGCCGGGTGAGGCGGGCGTCGTCGAGCGTGGTGATCTCGACGCCGGCGACCGTGACGCTTCCGTTGGTCGGCTTGTCGAGCCCCGCGAGAATGTGCATCAGCGTCGATTTGCCCGAGCCCGAGGGGCCCATCACCGCCACGAGCTGACCCTTCCGCACGTCCAGGGTCACCCCGCGTAGCGCTTCGACCGCCGTCGGGCCCTCGCCGTAGCGCCGTGTGACTTCCTGTGCCGCCACGGCGAGTCCGTCGACCGCGGCGGTTTCCGCTGTGGTCAACTTGCTCGCACTCAACACTGTTGTGTATATCACGGCCTTCCGGAGGATTCGTTGTGACAAATTCCACGTCGACCGCGGCCCCGGCCGTGAACTGACGCGTTCTTCCGTCGTACAGCGCGGGAAGAAGGTAAACGCCTGTCGGTGCCGGGTCTCCCGGCTAATGCGTGTCGGTTCCTCCTGGCGCCCGGCTAGCCGATGATGCGGAAGACGCCGCGCATGAACGGGTGGATCCGGCAGAAGAACGTGTAGGTGCCCGGCTGGAGACTGACGGGTGTGCTCCAGCTCAGCCTTCCGACCGCCGGCGTGCCCAGCCCAAGCTGGCCCGAGTCGTAGTTGCCGGCGCCGTTGGCCAAGGGATAGGAGATCCCGGTGTCGAGCCCGCAGGGGTTCTGGCAGGCGGTGATCGTGTGGAAGATCGAGGCCTTATACGCCGGGCTCGGGTCGAACCCGGGGATCCCGGGCGCCAGCGAGCTGGCGTCGTCGTTGGTGAACGTCAGCGACTGTCCCTGCCTGATGGTCGGGACGCACGTTGGATGATCCAGGTCGCCGGGGTTGTAGAGGAACCCCGAGATCACCACGGTGCGTGTCCTGCAGGTGGGGAGCTTGTTCGGGTTGACGGTCAGCCAGGGGGTACCGCCGTGGTGGTCGTTCTCGGCGAGGTGGCCGTGGGTTATATAGCCGGTTTCGTCGATCGCGTGGGCGAACGGGTCGGCGCTGGCCTGATGTGCGATCGGCCGATGGGCCTTGCCCGTGAACGGGTCGAGCCCGATCTCGCTGTCGTAGGCCTCCCACAGGACCATGATCCCCATCGATTCGTACCACGATGCCCGACGCGTCTCGTAGGTGGCGCTGATCCTGAGCACGTCCCCGGACTTCACGCGCGGGCGCCAGCGAGGACCCGTTGCGGTCATCGCCATGTCCCAGGAGATCGGGCCGCGCTTGTCGAAGTAGTGCGCGTAGGAGCGGAACAGCCGCACCGAGCCCGGCTCCGCGCCGCGGATCGCCTTCTTCGCGATGCGCGCGCCGGGCCGGATCAGGTCGAGCGTGTCGTACAGGCCACCCGGGTGCAGGTGCCCAGCGGTCGCGATCAACGTTCCGGGGTGGTCGACCGTGAACTCGTTCAACGGCGGCCCGCCGCCGTAGGGATCCTTCGCCATGTCGGGGAACGTGAACTTCCCGTCGACGCCGCTGTAGCGCTTGACGTCGAACACCGGATAGATGTGGTGGTCCTCCACGTCCATCCAGATGGGGTGGACGGGGGTGATCCCGCGGGCGATCGACGAGGAGTCCGGGATGAAGTCCATGTCATAGGTGATGTAGACGGTCGCCGGGGTCTCCCGGAGGTTGTGGATCATGTAGTTGAGGAACCAGCGGTCGCTGCCGCCGATGGGATATCCGTAGCCGCGTGGAAGCTCGTAGATCGTCTTCTCTTCCCCGGTCGCCATGAAGGGGTAGAGCCGTGCGCCGCCGATACCGTAGGTGTTGCCCTCGCCCAGGCCCGCGGCCCCGTCGGTGAGCCACACACCGTGGTGCAGGTGGATGATGTCCACCCGCGGGATCGCGCCGCAGCACTTGCCGTTGGGCAGGGCGTAGCGGAGATTGGGAGCGACGCGCACCATGAACCCGTTGACCGACGGCTTGGGAACGTCCCGGTAGTCGGTCAGGATCAGGTTCGCCCCCGGCGTGATGTGGTAGGGGCCGGCGGCGTAGTGGAGGTGCTGGCACCCCACGTTGCAGATCGAGCGCTCGAAGCTGGGGGAAACAGGCACACCCGTCGCCGAGGCCGCGCTGGCGACCGCTGGCGCGGACCCGAACGCGATCACCGCCACCGCAAACAGGACTGCGCGCCCCACCGCTCCTCCCATCGTGCGCTTCACCGCCTCCTCCCTTCGCACGCCGAATCAGGCTCCGACGAACTACGACCTCGTAGGTTAGTGGAGCGGGACCCGGGATGCGTCGCGCTACCAGGCCTGGCGGTCGCCGGAGCGGGACGCGGGATGCGTCGCGCTACCAGGCCTGGCGGTCGCCGCAGTGGGGACAGGCGACCGTGGTCGAAACATCCGCTTCGAACACGAAGCCGCACGGACACGTGTACGCCGCGCGGTCCTGGGGCAGCCCCCCGTGGCGCCGCGTCCGACCTCGAGGCGCTGGAGCCGGGCCCGCGGCCGCGGGTCGGTCGACGTTGTGTGCGCCACCTCCGCGCCGGCGCCGCCTCATCAGGCTCTCGCCCCGCTTGGGCTTGGGTCGAACCACCATGTTCATAGATATAAACGCCTCCCCGCGGAAATGGTTTCGCTCTCGCCCGACCGATTCCTGGCCGCTAACAAAGAGCTAATCGCCATGCCCGGTGGGTGCTTGGCTCGACGACCGGCGGGGTTTGCGACCCAGGCGTTATGGGAGAATTCACACAGGAATGGACCCCAGCCGCAAGCGAGCCATCCGCCTCGCCGTCGCCTTGACCGCCGCTGTGCTGCTCGCCTCGGCCCTCGTGTACACGAGCTTCAGCGCCGGGCGCGACGAGGTCACCGCTTCGCAGCTGCTGAGCAAGGCCAAACCCGGCCAGTCCTACATACTCGCGGGCACCGTGCTGGACGGCTCGGTGCACCAGGACGGGACGGCGCTGCTCTTTCGGATCCGCGATCCGAAGCGCGAGGTCTCCGTCCCGGTGCGCTACACGGGCGTCGTGCCGGATCCGTTCCGCGCCGGCCGGGCGGTTCTCGTCACGGTCCACGAGGCGGACTCGGTATTCATCGGCGAGCAGAACTCGTTGACCACCAAGTGCCCCTCCAAGTACCAGGCGGCGAGCGCGTCATATTGACATGGCGCTGATCGGTCGTGCACTGCTGATTCTCGGGCTGCTCGTGGCCGGGTACGGAGCGGGCGCCTCGATCTACGGGGCGCGCACGGGCCGCCGGGAGTGGGTCGATTCCGGCCGCCGCTCCGTGTACGCGCTCGCGGCCCTGATGATCGGCGCGTTCGCGATCCTCGAGGTCGCGTTCGTGCGCTCGGATTTCTCGTTCAACGTGGTCGCCGGCCATTCCTCGACCACGACGCCGACGTTCTACAAGCTCGCGGCCCCCTGGTCCTCGCAGGAGGGCTCGCTGCTGCTGTGGGTATTGCTCCTGTCACTGTGGTCGAGCCTGATCCTGTTCCTGACCCGCAACCGGGTTCGCGAAATCGCTCCCTACGCCACGGCCGTGTTGCTCGGGTTCGCCGGTTTCTTCACCGCCCTGGCCGTGTTCTACGCCAACCCGTTCGCGACCACCGCCAGCCCGCCGGCCGAGGGCGCGGGCCTCGATCCGCTGCTCCTTCACCCCAGCATGATGATCCACCCCCCGATGCTCTATTCGGGGTATACGCTGCTGACGGTCCCGTTCGCGTTCGCGATCGGCGCGCTGGTGACGGGGAGGCTGGGCTCGGAATGGATCGTCGTGACGCGCCGCTTCGCGCTGGCCGCGTGGCTGTTCTTGGGGGTCGGAATCCTGCTCGGGGCGCGGTGGTCATACACCGAGCTCGGCTGGGGCGGGTATTGGGCCTGGGATCCGGTGGAGAACGCGGCGCTGATGCCGTGGCTCTGCACGACCGCGTTCATCCACTCGATCATGATCCAGGAGAAGCGCGGGATGCTGAAGGTCTGGAACGTATCGCTGATCCTGGCCAGCGGGACCCTCGCGATCCTGGGGACGTTCCTCGTGCGCTCGGGCGTGCTCGACTCGATCCACGCCTTCGGGGCCTCGACGCTCGGCGTGCCGTTCGTGCTGCTGATCGCCGCGATGATCGGTGCCGGGATCGGTCTCGTGGTGTGGCGGCGGTCGCAGCTTCGCTCGGAGTCACAGCTGGATTCGCTGTTGTCCCGCGAGGCCGTGTTCCTGTTCCAGAACCTGGTGCTGGTCGGCATGGTGTTCGTGATCTTCTGGGTGACGTTCTTCCCGCTGATCTCCCAGGCCGTGACCGGCACGAAGGTGTCCGTCGGGCCGCCCGCGTTCCGGCCGTTCATCGTGCCGCTCGCGCTCGTGCTGGTCCTCCTCTCCGGGATCGGCCCGATCATCGCCTGGCGCCGGGTGACGGCGGCGAACCTGCGGCGGAACTTCACCCTGCCGGTGCTGGCGGGGGCGGCTGCGCTCGTCGCGCTACTCCTCGTGGGCGGGGTCAGCGCACGGCCGTTCGCGCTCCTCATGTTCGCCCTGGGAGCGTTCGTGGTCGCCACCGTGGGCCAGGAGTTCTGGCGCGGCGTGATCGCCCGGCGAGCGATCACCGGGGACCCGGTGCCGGTTGCGCTGGTCCAACTGGTGCGCCGCAACCGCCGGCGCTACGGCGGCTACATCGTCCACGCCGGGTTGGCGGTGCTGCTGGTGGGGGTGGCCGCTTCGTCCTCGTTCCAGCATTCCCAGGACGTGAGCTTGGCGCCGGGACAACGGGCGCACGTCGACGGCTACACGGTCCGCTACGTGCGGCCGGTGGCGCAGGCGACCGCCCAGAAGATCTCCTTCGGTGCCGTCTTGGACGTCTCCAAGGGCGGCCACCACGTCACCACGCTCACGACCACGCGCGGGTTCTACCCCGCGCAGGACGCGAGTCTCGGCATCTTGGGGCGGTTCTTCAACGGCGAGTCAGACAGCAACGTGGGGCTGCGCGCCGGCCTCGCCAAGGACATCTGGACCGTCATTAATCCCAATCTGGGTCCGCTGCAGGGCTACATCTCCCAGGGAGATCGCCTGTTCGCCGCGCTCGCGACGCAGGAGATGAAGAGCGTGGCCGGCATGCCTCCCGCCCGGGCCCAGCAGGAGCTGGCGCCGCTGTGGGCCGAGCGCGACCGCGCGATCGCCGGCCTCACCGCTCGCTTCGTGAACCACCCGTGGCCCGTCGAGTTCCTGCTGATCGTCTCCCCGCTCGTGACCTGGATCTGGTTGGGCGCGCTCATCATCGCGTTCGGGGGACTGATCGCGCTGTGGCCGATCCCGGCGTTCGCGGGCCGGCGCGCGACGGTGGCGTCGGCCGCGCGGCGGGGCAGCCCGGCGCCGGCCCTGCCCGCTCGGGAGACGGTGGTCTAACGCCGGCGCGCGGCGGCAGCGGATGACGGTGGCCCGAGAAGCGACGTGCTCGAGTTCCTGATCATCTTCGCGATCCTGGCGGCGGTGGTGTTCGTGGTTGGCGGGCCCCTGCGCGCGGTCGCTGCCGCACGAACGTCCTCGGAGCCGTCTGACGACGGAGCTCGGCGCAACGGGCACGCCGACCCCGCCCACGTTCAGGTGGCGGGCGACGGCGAGGGCGAGGCGCCGTCGGCGTCCGAGATCGCCGAGCTCGAGGCCGCCCGCGACGCCAAGTACCGCGAGATTCGCGACGCCGAGCTCGACCATCGGACCGGCAAGCTGTCCGACGCCGATTACGACGCGGTCGACCAGACCCTGCGCGCGGAGGCGCTGGCGATCCTGCGGGCGCTCGATCGGGCCGCGGCCGCGGCCACGGAAGATCGCGGCTCTGCGCTACCGTAGCTAGCCATGGCAACCGTCCTCGGCGTCGTACAGGTCTTCATCTGCGTCGTGCTGGTCTTCTTGATCCTGATGCACTCGGGCAAGGACTCGGGCCTGTCGGGCGCCTTCGGCGTCGGCACCGGCGCGGGACCGTTCGGCGGCGGATCGCTGGTCGAGCGCAACCTGAATCGCTGGACGATCGCGTTTGCCGTGGCGTTTGCAATCAACACGATCGTTCTGATTAAGGTCTCCTGAGGTCGCGCGCCGGCGCACCCCAGTCCGCCTGATCGGATCCGCATGCGCCCTCACCGCATGCGCCCTCACCCGCATGCGCCCTCACCCGGGAGCGTGGGCAATAACTACCGCATAAGCGACAGTTATCTCCCACCCTGCGTCGGGAGGGCGAGGGCGGCCCGGCACGCGGCCCGGATTCACGCGTCCCGTCCCGGGCCGGGCCGGGGTGCGGGCCGGAGCGTGGCCCGGATTCACGCGTCCCGTGCCAGAGCCGGGCCGGGGTGCGGGCCGGAGCGTGGCCCGGATTCACGCGTCCCGGGCCAGAGCCGGGCCGGGGTGCGGGCCGGAGCGTGGGCAATAACTAAGGAATACACGCAGGTATTGCCCACGCTGGATTTTGTCGGCGGAACCGATACGCGTCCTACGCCTCCACGCACCCGACCGATCGCTCGGCCGCTGCCTCACGCCGGCCCCGCCACCGCAGGACCACCGCCACCGCCCGCCGCAGCGACGGCGGCACCCGCCCGTCCGTGGACAGCCACGACCCGGCCAGAATCAGCAGCAACCCGGCCACCGCGCCGGCGCCCGGGCGCTCGCCGAGCAGCGCCACGCCCAGCGTGACGGCAACGACGGGATTGATGTAGGTGATAACCGTGGCCCGGCTCGTGCCGGCCTCGCGAATCAGCACCGTGAAGATCACAAACGCGGCCGCGGTGCACAGCAGCCCGAGGACGGCGACCGCAGCGATCGCGCCGGCCGAAGGGACTCGGTGCGGCCGGTCGACCACGGCGCCGGCGAGCAGGACCACCGACGCGATCGCGAGGCTCGAGCCCATCGTGGCCCGCGCGTCGAGACCCACGAGGCGATGCTTGACCACCATGGGCCCGATCGCGTAACCGACGGCCGCAACCAGGATCGCCCCCGCGCCGAGGAGCTCACCGGCGCGGCCGGCGACGTCGATTCCCACGAGCACGATGACGCCACCGAAGCCGAGCACCAACCCCAGCGCGCGCACCGGCGTGGGTCGCTCAGAGTGGTCGAAGCGCATCGCCAGCACCGCTCCGATCAGCGGCACCGACGCGATCATGATCGCCGCCAGGGACGAGGCCACACGCTGCTCGCCGAACGCGATCAGCGGAAACGGAATCGAGATCTCGGCGATCGCGTACGCGGCCAACCAGCGCCAGTGCCCCCGTACCGTCCCCAGCGTCCCCGCCCGCCGCGCCAGGGCCAGCAGCACCAAGGCCCCCAGCGTGACGCGCCCCCAGGCGAGCATGAGCGGCGTGACTCCGCCGTCCACCGCGATCTTGATGAACAGGTAGGGCACGCCCCAGATCAGCGACATCGCCGCGAAGGCCAGCCAGGCGCGTCGGGTCATCGCTGTTCGCCCAGCTGATCGACCAGCCGCAGGAGCTCCAGCGGACTGAACGGCTTGGTCAGGAACAGATCGGCGCCCGCCTGCTCGGCGTGGTCGACGACTCGGTCGCCGTGGGCTGCGGTCAGCATCACGATCGTGCTGGCGCTGGTCGCGTCGTCCGATCGGAGGCGCCGGCAGGTCTCGATCCCGTCGAGGCCGGGCATGTCGACGTCGAGGAAGACGAGCGAGGGACGCTCGCGGCGCGCCACCTCCAGCGCCTGCAACCCATCCGACGCCTCGTGAAGCTCGAAGTCGGCCACGTCCTCGAGCGTGGTCGCGATCAGCCTGCGGATGAACCGATCGTCGTCGACGATCAGCACACCGAGCCCTGGGCGCTGGGATCCCGGAGGACTCGAGGTCATCGAATCTCAGCGGCGATGCGCTCGAGCCTGCGGTCCGAGATGGACCTGAACGCCTCCACGACTCGCGGGTCGAATTGCGTCCCCGAACCGGCGACGATCATCTCCCGCGCCTTGCTCAGCGGCAACGCGTGCCGGTACGGGCGGTCGGTGGTGAGCGCGTCGAGCACATCGGCGACGGAGAACACCCGCGCGGCGAGGGGAATCTCTTCACCCGCGAGGCCGTCGGGATACCCGTTTCCGTCCCAGCGCTCGTGATGAGAGCGCACGACCCGCGCCGCGGGCGCCAGAAACTCGATGTCGTCCACGATCTGCGCGCCGATCACGGGGTGCTGGGTCATCAGCGCCCGCTCGTTGTCGTTCAAGGTGCCTGGCTTGTAGAGAATCGCGTCCGGGATTCCCAGCTTGCCGATGTCGTGCAGCAGGAACCCGAACTCGAGCTCGCGGGTGTCGGCGATCGAGACCCCGACCGCGCGCGCGATCTCCATCCCGTAGGCGGTGACGCGCTCGGCGTGCTTGCCCGTGTACGCGTCACGCGCCTCGACCGCGTTCGACAGTGCCCGGACCGTCGCGGTGTACGAGCTTCTGAGCTCCTGGGACCGCGTGCGCTCCTGTTTGAACGTGTCACGCAGGTCGGCGGCGTAACGCTCGAGCTGGCGTTCCTTGGCGGCCGCCTCCTCGTCGCGGCGTGCCAGCTCCGCCCGGAGACGCTCGTTCTCCCGGATCAGGTCGGTCTCGCTGTGGACCGTCACAGGCGATCAGGCTACCTCGTCCCACCCACCGCGGGGCTACTCTCGGTCGCCGCGCAGCGCCGCCAGGACCGCGGTGGCCGCCTCCTCGACCGCGACCACCTCCATCCCCAGCCTCCTCACTCCCGGCGGCGCCGGCGTGTGGTCGTCGGAGAACAAGATCACGACGCGCCGCAGACGCCTACCGCGGAGATCCAGAGCCTGGAGTACGGCTTGGGGGTTGCGGACGCCGACGTCGACGAGCGCGACCTCGAACCGTCGCTCTGCGCAAACCCGGGCAGCGGCGGGGCCGGAGGTTTCCCACTCGTGCTCGATCCCGAGCTCGTCGAGGGCGGGCTCGAGCACCTGTCGCATCTCCTGCCGCCCCACCACCAGGACCCGCGAGCGGCCCGCGTGCGCCGCGGCGCCGAGCACGTCGCGGAGTTCATCCGCGTCGATCGGCTTCGACACGATCCACTCGCCGGCGAGCTCGCGCTGGCCCGAGAACACCGACACGAACACGATCGGGGTGCTGCGCAACTCCGGGTCGGCACGGATCTCGCGCAGGACCTCGAACCCGTCCATGCCAGGCATCAGGATGTCGAGCGTGACCGCGTCGCAGTGCTCGGCCCGCAACCGCTCGAGCGCCTCGCCCCCGCTCGAGGCGATCGTGACCTGAACGTCGAGCGGAGCGAGTTGGCCGGCGATCAGCTCCGCGATCTCGGGTTCGTCGTCGACCACGAGCACGTGACGACCACGAATCGCCGCCAGCGCGCGGCCGGACTCGGGACCCGGAACGGCGGCGGGAAGCCGCACCCGGAACGTGCTGCCCCGCCCCGGTTCGCTCTCGACCGCGATCTGGCCGTGATGGAGCTCCACCAGGGACTTGACGATCGACAGGCCGAGCCCGGTTCCGGGGTTCGACGCGCTGCCGTTGCGCCCCCGGTAGAACCGCTCGAACACCCGCTCGGTCTCCTCCTTGGTCATCCCGACGCCAGAGTCAGTCACCACGATCTCGACCCAGGCGCGGTCGGGCTCGACTCCGACGTGGATCTTGCCCCCCTCCCCGGTGTACAGATGCGCATTCGTGAGTAGGTTCGCGACGATCTGGCGCACCCGCGCGGGGTCGGCCAGCGCGAACGGAAGCATCGGGGCGATGTACAAGCCCAGGTCCTGACCCTTTTGCGCCAGTCGCGGGCCGATCAACTCGGTGACCTCCCGGACGGCTTCGCCGACGTCGATCGGACGGCGGTTGATCTCCACGTGGTCGGAGTCGATCCGGGCCACGTCGAGCAGGTCGTTGACCAGGTCCACGAGACGGTCGGTCGACTTCAGGATGATCTCGACGAACTCCTGCTGGCGCTCGGACATGTTCTGCGGCGCGCGCGAAAGCAACTCGACGAAGCCCTTGATCGAGGTCAGGGGGCTGCGCAGCTCGTGCGACGCCGTCGCCACGAACTCGCTCTTGGCCCGCTCGAGCCGCGCCCGCTCGCTCATATCCCTCACGGTCCACACCACCCCGTCGGACTCGGTGCCGAGCGGTGCGGCGGTGACGGCGAGCGTCCGCCCGTGGTGCTCGACGATCATCTCCTTGCGAAGCGCCTGGGCGAGCGGCGGGAGCGGGGTATCCTCGGCGTCGATGTCGCCCCCGACCGCCAACTCGGGGACGAGCTCCGACACGCGGGGGTTGACCGCAGCGATGGTGCTCGAGCCTGGTTCGGTCACGATCAGCGCGTCCCCGAGGCTCTCGATCGTGACCGCGAGCCGGTGGCGTTCCTCCTCAATTCGTCGCTGCGCCGTGGACAAATCGTCGGCCATCGCGTTGAACGCCGTGCCCAGCTCCTGGAGCTCGCGCGGCCCCGCCGCGTGCACCCGCCGCTCGAGCTCTCCGGAGGCCAGACCGCGTGTCGCCCGCACGAGGTCGTCGAGCGGCCGGCGCATACCCCGCACGAGTGCCGTGATCAGCGCCAGTGCGCCGGCGAGCGCGAGCAGGCCCGCGATCGCGATCAGGATGATCGCGCGCCGCGAGTCCGAACGGGCCTTGGACCGCCCCTCCTCGCGTCTGGCGAACTGGCGCGCCTGCAACGCGGCCGCGGCGTTGCGCGCGGCGGCGAGGGGCCCGGAGGGGGCGCTCGCCGCCACGAACCGCCCGCTGATGGCGAGGGCCCGAGCGCGCGACTGGGCTGCGATCTGCGCGCTGAGGAGCCGTGCGCTGATGGGATCCGATTGAGCCAGCGACGTGGCCTCCGCGGCCGCGGTCGCATACGCGGCGGACGCTTGGCGCCGGGCGGCCGGGGCCAACGGCCCCCGCGCGTCGCGCAGCACCTCCACCTCGGCGATGCCTGCGCTCTGGAGGTTCGCGGTGGCCGTGGCGAGCGAGGAACTCGCGATCAGCGTGTTCTCATACCGCTGGCGGGCGTTGTACAGGCTTGCGATCCCCAGTGCGGCGATCACAGCCAGCGCGACGGTCAACCCGACGAGCGCCAGGCGGAGCAGACGAGCAATCGAAAGGCGCTGCATTCACGAATACCGGGGAAGCGGTGACGTGACCCCTAGTGCAGGGATCGTACTCGCGCCCCCGGCCGGCCGGCCCGCGAGGCCGACCCGGGCCTGGGGCTAACATTGCGCGCATGACACTTGCCCGCGCCTGGAGGCGGCAGTTGTTGAGCGCCTCCGCGGTGGCGCTGATCGTCCCTGCGGCGATGATTGCCGCTCTGATCTCACTCGCTCTGGCGGGCGCATTCGGGCGCCTCGGGACGCTCGGGCAGGCGTTCGCGGGACCTTCGATCCCGCCGGCCGCGTCGACCCCCGGCCGCGGCGCACCTCGCTCGAGTTCGCTGACCCCGGTGGGACAGGGCGCCGCCGCGGCGGCGGCGATCGCCGCACTCCAAGCGACGGGCGCCGTGCCTGCCGCCGTGGCCACTCCGATTGGGATCGCGATCCCGCCGCCGATATCCCCGACGCCAGCCAGCGGGGGTACGGGCGCGCTCGGCCGTGGCGGAAGTTCGGGAGGCGGAGGATTCAGCTCCCATGTGGGAGGCCCGATCGGCGCCTCCCCCGGAACTGCTACCCCCTCCGGTGGCGGTACTTCGACCGGCTCGACCGGCTCGACCGGCTCGGGCGGGAGCCCGTCGGGCAGCGGTTCATCGAGCGGATCGGCCGTCACCCCACCGCCCGTCTCTGAGCCAACTTCCCCGACGACGGCGCCGTCCGGCGTTCCAAGCGCACGGGGGTTGATCGACCGAGCGGTGGGCCTTGTCACCTCGGCCGTCCAAAACGTCCCCGGTCCCGCGGGCCCGATCGCGGCCCAGGCCCTCCAAGCCGTCAGCTCCCACATCGACAACGCCCCGGTTCCCGCGCCCGTCCACGTGCCGGTGCCGGGCTCGATGCCGGTGCCCGTCCCGGGCTCGATGCCGGTGCCCGTCCCGGGCTCCATGCCGGCGTCAGTCCCCCGGCCGCCGGCACCCCCGTCCGCCAGTTCGCTCCCGGGGGTCCCGCAAACGCCGTGACCCGGGCCACACGCGCCCGAGCCGGGGGCCTGCTGATCACGGCCATATTCGTGCTCGCCGGCTGCGGCAGCGGCCAGGCGGTCACCAGCTCGATCCAGGAGGGCGGCTCCGGGGCGAGCCCGTCGGCGTCCGCTGACGCCCGGATTCCCGGCGCCGATTGGCTGCGGTTCGACTACGACGCGCAGCGCTCCGGCGTCGGTCCGGCCCTCACGGGAATCACCGCGCGAAACGTCGGGCAGCTGCGCCTGCGCAAGGTGGCGATCGACGGCACGGTGGACTCATCCCCGATCGAGCTGCACGCGATCAGGATCCGCGGGCGGTCGCGCGACGTGATCGTGGTGACCACGACGTACGGCCGCACGATTGCGCTTGACCCCGGCACGGGCGCCAGGCTCTGGGAGTACGTGCCGCCGGGCATCGGCTCCTACCAGGGCACTTATCAGATCACCAACACCACGCCAATCGCCGACCCCAACCGGCGGTTCGTCTACGCCGCCAGCCCCGACGGACTGATCCACAAGCTGGCGGTCGCGACCGGCGGGGAGGACCGCACCGCTCACTGGCCGGCGCGCATCACCTTCGACGCCAGCCGCGAGAAGCTCGCGGCCGCACTGAACATCAGCGGCGGCTCGCTGATCGTCACCACCGGCGGCTACGTTGGCGACGCGCCTCCTTACCAGGGCCACGTCGTGATGATCGACCGCTCCACCGGTCGGATCACGGCGGCGTGGAACTCGCTGTGCTCAAACGTCCACTACCTGCTCGATCCGCCCAGCTCGTGCCACGCCAGCGACTCAGCGATCTGGGCTCGCGCCGGTGCGGTCGTCGAGCCCGGGAGTCGTCGCATCCTGATCGCGACCGGGAACGCTCCGTTCAACGGCTCGACCGACTGGGGCGACAGCGTGCTCGAGCTGAGCCCGGACGGCAAGCGCTTGCTGCACAACTGGACGCCGACCTACCAAGCCCGGCTGAACGCGACCGACGGTGACCTGGGCAGCAGTGCCCCCGCTGTCCTGCCGGCGGTGAACGGACGCCGTTTGGCTCTACAGGGCGGCAAGGACTCGACTTTCCACCTGCTCGACCTGGACCGGTTGAACGGGACCGCCGGCGCGTCCAGCCGTCTCGGCGGCGAGCTCCAGGACATCCCCACCCCGGGTTCCGACCAGCTGCTCACTGCGCCCGTGGTCTGGTCCCACCGGGGCCGGATCTATGTGTTCGCGGCGGACAATTCGGGAACCTCGGCGTACATCCTGGGCGGCGCCAGGCCGCGCCTGCACGTCGCCTGGCAGAACGGGTCCGGCGGCACCAGCCCGGTGCTCGCCGGCGGCCTGCTGTACGTCTACAACCCGAGCGGGTCGCTCAACGTATTCGACCCGACCAGCGGCCGCGAGCTGACGTCGCTTAGCGCCGGCTCGGGACACTGGAACAGCCCGATCGTCGCCGGCGGACGCGTGATCGTCCCGGTGGGGGACGCCAACGACCACCTCACGAGCGGCACGATCGACATCTACCACCTACCCCGCCGCTAGCCAAGCCCGACGCCAGTATGGGCTGCGCCCTGTGCACCGTCCGCAATTAGGGCACGTGTATCAATCCGAGTCGGCGGGACACCAAGGCGAGGTCCGTGGCCTGATAGGCTCGCTCCCCGCGCGGGCCGGGCGCACTGACGCGACGAGAGGGGCAGCCGGATGCAACTCACGCAGGATCGGAACGCCGGCATCACCCGCCGGCGCGCTTTGCGCGACCTCGGGCTAGCCGGCCTGGGGATGACCACGGTAGGAGACTTACTCGCCCGCGCGGCGGAGGCCTCCCCGCGCGGCGGTTCGCTCGCGGACATCGACCATGTGGTGATCCTGATCCAGGAGAACCGCTCGTTCGACCATTACTTCGGGACGCTCTCGGGCGTAAGGGGCTTCGGGGATCGGCGTGCGCGCAACGTGTTCTTCCAACGCGACGCGGCCGGCAACACGATTCACCCCTTCCACATCCCGAAGGGGTGCCTGCCCGACCTGACCCACGACTGGGCTCCCCAGCACGAGTCGTGGAACCACGGCCGGATGGACGGGTTTCTGCTCGCCCACGAGGCGACCGACGGTCCCGCCATCGGCGTGGAGACGATGGGTTACTACGACCGTTCGGACCTGCGCTTCTACTACGCGCTGGCGGACGCGTTCACGATCTGCGATCGCTATCACTGCTCGGTGCTCGGTCCCACCGACCCCAACCGCCTCATGTCGATGTCCGCCTGGCTCGATCCGGCCGGCACCCATGGAGGTCCCCTGCTCCAGACGAACCTCACCGGCCGCTCGGGCCTGTTCAGCTGGACGACGATGCCCGAGCATCTGTCGGCTCGCGGGGTGAGCTGGAGGGTGTTCACATCGCCCCGTGGCGGCGTGGTCGACAACGTGCTGACGTACTTCAAGCAGTTCTCGACCGGATCGAAACTCGCCAAACTCGGCCTGAAGCCGCAGTTCCCGGATGACTTCATGTGGGATGTTGCCCACGACCAGCTCCCGCGCGTCTCGTGGGTGTTGACTGGGGTCTTCGACACCGAACACCCAGACTTCTCCACTCCCGCCGCCGGAGAGAAAGCGGCGCGGATGATCGTGGAGGCGCTCGTCTCGCATCCGAAGGTCTGGGCGCGGACCGCGTTGTTCATCACCTGGGACGAAAACGGCGGCTTCTTCGACCACGTGGTGCCTCCGACGCCTCGGCCCGGAACGCCGGGCGAGTACCTGACCGTGCCGACGCTGCCGGCGATGGCCAGAGGGATACGCGGTCCCATCGGTCTCGGGTTCCGGGTCCCGATGCTCGTCGTCTCCCCGTTTTCGAGGGGAGGGCTGGTCTGCTCCGACGTTTTCGACCACACCTCGACGCTGCGGTTCCTCGAGACCCGGTTCGGGGTGAGGGTTCCCAACCTCAGCGCCTGGCGGCGCCGGATCACCGGCGATCTGACCGGCGCATTCAACTTTGCCGGGATCCCGCGCTACGGTAAGCCATCGCTGCCAACGTCCAGCCCATCCGCCGGCACCGCGTGCCTTCCGAGCACGGCCACGCCGCTGGCTGCGACCGCGCGCCCGTTCCCCCGCCAGGAGCATGGTAGGCGCCGGCGCCCGAGCGGAATCGTCGGCCGACGCTGAGGCGGCCGGCGCGGTGCTGGCGACGGCCGCCCGGAAGAAGTGGGTCTACGACTTCGCCGAGGGCTCGCGGGAGATGCGCGAGCTGCTCGGCGGAAAGGGCGCCAACGTTGCCGAGATGACGCGGGTGCTGGGCGCCGACCGCGTTCCCGGCGGCTTCACCGCCACCACCGAGGCCTGCGTGGCATACATGCGCGAGCGACGTGAGCCCGAGGGTCTGAACGAGCAGGTCGCGGAGGCGCTGGAGCGACTCGAAACCGCCGCCGACAAGCGGTTCGGCGATGCGGACGACCCGCTGCTTCTGTCCGTCCGCAGCGGCGCTCGCGAGTCGATGCCGGGGATGCTCGACACGATCCTGAACGTGGGCCTGGGCGACGCCTCCGTGCCGGGGCTGGCGAGCACGACCGGCAACGAGCGATTCGCGTGGGACTCCTACCGGCGGCTGGTGCAGATGTTCGGCAACGTCGCCGAGGGTGTTCCCGGGCAGCGCTTCGAGGATGCGATCGCGGAGGTCAAGCGCGCCCGCGGCGTCAGGAGCGACGTCGAGCTGTCGGTGGACGCCCTGCGCGAGTTGGTCGATCGGTTCAAGGAGTTCTACGAGTTCCCGCAGGACCCGCGCGAGCAGCTGGCCCGTGCCATCCGCGCGGTGTTCGAGTCATGGATGGGCGAGCGCGCCGTCCAGTACCGGCGGATCAACCGCATCCCGGACGAATGGGGAACCGCGGTCAACGTCCAGCGGATGGTGTTCGGCAACAAGGGGGAGACGTCGGCGACCGGGGTCGCGTTCAGCCGCGACGAGGTCACCGGTGCTCCCGAGCCCTCGGGTGACTTCCTGGTGAATGCCCAGGGTGAGGACGTGGTCTCGGGCGTCCGCACCCCGCGGGATATGTCCGAGCTGGCGGAGGTCATGCCCGACGCCTACCGGCAGCTGCTCGAGATCCTGCGCACGCTCGAGGCCCACTACAAGGACATGCAGGACACCGAGTTCACGGTCGAGGAGGGGCACCTGTGGATGCTCCAGACCCGGAACGCCAAGCGGCCCGCCCAGGCCGCCGTTCGCTTCGCGGTCGACGCCGCGGCGGAGGGGTTGCTCACCCGCGAGGAGGCGCTTCAGACGATCGACCCCTCGGCGCTCGACGCGCTGCTCCACCCCACCTTCGATCGGGGCGAGGGATACACGGTGCTGGCGCAGGGAGTCGCGGCGTCTCCGGGCGCCGCCGCGGGCCAGATCGTGTTCAGCGCACCGGATGCGGTTGCGGCCGCGTCCGAAGGCAGGGCCGTCATCCTGGTCCGTCCGTTCACCGAGGCCGACGACGTGGCGGGGTTCCACGCCGTCAAGGGGATCCTCACCTCGGAGGGCGGGAAGGCCTCGCACGCGGCGCTGGTGGCGCGCGGGATGGGGGTGCCGGCGGTGACCGGCGCGGCGGTCGCGATCGACGTCGAGCAGGGCGAGCTGCGGATCGACACTCGCGTATTCCGGGCCGGCGACGCGATCGGTATCGACGGCAGCGAGGGCGCCGTGGTCGAGCACGGGGCCAGGCTGCTCGAAGCCTCGATCGACGAGCGCTTCGACCAGGTCCTTGCGTGGTCGGACGAGATCCGCCGGCTCGGAGTGCGGGTCAACGCCGACACGCCCGAGGACGCCGCCCGAGCGCGGCAATTCGGCGCGGAGGGCATCGGCCTCTGCCGCACCGAGCACATGTTCATGGCCGAGGACCGCCAGCCGAAGATGCGGGCGATGATCATGGCGGAGGACACCCAAGGCCGGCGCGACGCGCTGCGGGAGCTGTTGCCCCTGCAGGAGGAGGACTTCACCGGGATCTTCCGTGCGATGACCGGACTCCCCGTGACGATCCGCTTGCTCGACCCGCCGCTGCATGAGTTCCTACCCAACCTCCCCGACCTCCGCGCCCAGGTCGAGCGGGCCCGCCTGGAGGGCGATGAGGACCTCGAGGAGCTCGAGCGTCTGCTCGCCCGCGTGGAGGAGATCCACGAGGGCAACCCCATGCTCGGCACCCGTGGGGGCCGGCTGGCCATCCTCTATCCCGAGATCTACGAGATGCAGGTCGAGGCGATCGCGCGCGCCGCCAAGGCGGTCGAGCCGCGCCCGCACCTCGAGATCATGATTCCGCTGGTCGCGTACGAACACGAGATCGAGATCCTGCGTGCGCTCGTGGTGAAGGTGGCCTCCGAGCACGGGCTGAACGAGAGCCAGGACTACACCGTTGGGACGATGATCGAGCTCCCGCGCGCCTGCTTTGTCGCCAACCGGATCGCGCGGCACGCGGACTTCTTCTCGTTCGGCACCAACGACCTGACACAGACCGCGTTGGGGTTCTCGCGCGACGACGCCGAGTCAAAGTTCCTTCCCACGTACATCGAACGCAAGATCCTCGACCGCTCCCCGTTCGAAACCATCGACACCCCGGGGGTGGGCTGGCTGGTTCGGCTCGCGGCCTGGGTGGGGCGCGAGGCGCACCCCGGTTTGAAGCTCGGCATCTGCGGCGAACATGGGGGAGACCCCGAGTCGATCGCGTTCTTCCACCAGGCCGGGCTCGACTACGTGTCGTGCTCGCCGTTCCGGGTCCCGATCGCGCGCGTCGCCGCCGCGCGCGCAGTGATCTCGGAATCGGAATCCGCCTGACGGCGGACGGGGTCTCAACGGTTGGACCCCTCAAAAAGAGGGCTTGGAGGGCTGGAAGCGCCTCGATATGACGAGTCGTGGACGCCCAGAAGCAACAGGTTCGGTCATCGAACTCCTGCTATAATTCGATATACATCGAACAAGAAGCTATTTTCGGAGATCTCTTGAACAGTTTTGAAATGCATGATCGTGACGCCCCTCAGCGGGTGAGAGGCGATCACGCAGAACCAACTCAGCCCGCCCGCCAGCGCGGTTCGCGCCCCAGGCCTGGGATGACGACCGCGAACCGGCGCCAGACCAGGCGCCGGCAGGCCCATGCCGCCGCGGCTGCGACCGACCGCGACCGCGAGTACGGCGCCACGGAGCACGAGGAGGAGCGGGGAGTGAGCCAGGATTCGCTCGAGCTGTTCCTTCGCCGCGCCCGCGTCTACCCGCTGCTGACCGCGGCCGAGGAGATCGAGCTCGCCAAGCGAATCGAACGCGGCGATCTTGAGGCCAAAGACCGAATGATCAACTCGAACCTCCGGCTGGTGGTCTCCCAGGCCCGGCGCTACCAGGGGCACGGACTGCCGATGGAGGACCTGGTCCAGGAAGGAATGCTCGGACTGATCCGCGCCGTCGAGAAGTTCGACTGGCGGCGAGGATTCAAGTTCTCGACCTATGGCACGCTCTGGATCCGTCAGGCGATCCAGCGCGGCCTCCAGAATCACGGCAGGACGATTCGCCTGCCGGTGCACGTCGCACAGCGGCAGGTCAAGGTGCGCAAGATAGAAGGCGAGCTGAGCAAGAAGCTCGCGCGCGAGCCCACGGACGAGGAGATCGCGGAAGTCGCCAAGCTCGACGTCGATGAAGTTGCGGAGCTGCGCGAGCTGAGCCGGGGCCTCGCGAGCCTCGATCAGTCCGTGAGCGACGACGGCGAGACCGCTCTCGGTGACCTCATCGCCAGCGAGCGTCCCGAGCCGGTGGAGGAGATCGAACACTCCGATCGCGCGCGTCGCGTCCAGGATGTGGTCGACCGACTCCCCGACGCCGAGCGGAACGTGATCCGGCTCCGCTTCGGACTGGACGGAGACGAACCGCAGACGCTGAGGCAGGTCGGGGCCGAGCTTGGCATCTCCCCGCAGAGAGCCCACGAGCTCGAGGAGCGGGGCCTCAGGCGGCTCGCCGCCGACTCCGAGCTCGACGGACTCCAGCTGGCAGCGTAAGGCGCGGTTCGCGGCGTCGTCCACTTTCGCAGGCCGGCGCGCGCGAAGGCGTTCTCGCGGCGCCGGTCGCCCGCGTGGCGACCGGCGCCGTTTTGGCCTTGATCGGGGCGCCGCGCCGGAGTACCTTGAGCGCGTGCCTGGTTGACGTTAGACGTTCGCCTACGCGCAGTGGCCGCGTCCGCCGCCTACGCGGTGCGTTGACGTCTGCCGGCGCTGGCCGGGCGGCGTGTCAGCTGCCTGCGCCAGCACCGGCCGGACGCCGGCGATGTCGGGCTGACCCCACCTCGGCTCCGGGGGTCCGCAGGGCGCGTGACGCTGTGGAGCCCCAGCGACAAGGCGCGTGGCGGGCGGCAGCCTGTGCCCGATGAGGCTTGCTGAGATCATGGAGCGCGGACTGTGGTTCTTGGAGCGACCAACCACCGAAATCATGGCTCCTGAACGAAGCGTGAGGTCGGGCAGCGCTGTCATCGCCGCCCAGCTGACGCTGTCGGCGGCCGTTGCGCTCGGCGTCACGATCATCTGGGCGGCGACCGGGATGGGCTACTTCTGGCCGATGTGGGTCTGGTTCGGGCTCGCGCTCGCGCTTGCTCTCCCCGCCGGCATCCATTCGGCGTGGGCCGAGCCGCGGGGGCGCCCGAGGCGGCTGGCCGTGCACGGCACGCTCTCGATGATCTTGTCGGTGAGCGTCGCAGTGATCTGGGCACTAGCCGGCGGCGGCTTCTTCTGGCCGGTGTTCCCGATTCTCGGGCTGGGCCTCGCCTTCGGGGTACACGCCGCCGCCGGATCACCGCACCAGCGCGATCTCGCCGGACGCGTCGATGAGCTGACGCGGACCCGTCGCGGGGCTCTCGACGTCCAGGCCGCGGAGCTCCGTCGGATCGAGCGCGACCTCCACGACGGAGCCCAGGCCCGCCTGGTCGCGCTCAGCATGCAATTGGGTCGGGCCGAGGAACGCCTCGAGGACCAGCCCGAGGCCGCCGCCCTCGTCCGCCGAGCGCGCGAGGAGGCGAGCGCGGCGATCGCCGAGCTCCGTGACCTGGCCCGCGGGATTGCTCCCCCGGTGCTGGCGGACCGGGGGCTTGTGGCGGCGGTCGAGGCGCTCGCGGCTCGCTCCCCGTCGGCGACCAGCGTCAGTGCCGAGGTGCCGCATCGGCCGCCACCGATGGTCGAGACAGCCGCGTACTTCGTGGTCGCCGAGTGCCTCACCAACGCGGCCAAGCATGCGCCAGGAGCTCCGGTCCACATCGCCATCCAGGACAGCGACACGACTCTGATGGTCGAAGTCGCCGACGAGGGACCGGGCGGCGCCGATTCGGCCGGTAGCGGACTCACCGGTCTGCGCCAGCGCGTCGAAGCGCTCGACGGCACGCTGAGCGTCTCGAGCCCCCTCGGCCGAGGAACCCGGGTGCGCGCGGTGCTGCCATGCGCGTAGTCATCGCCGAGGACCAGGCGCTCCTGCGCGAGGGGATCGTCGCGCTCCTGCAGGAGCACGGGATCGAGGTGGTCGCCCAGGCCGAGGACGGCGCCGGCCTGCTGCGGATCGTCGCCGGCCACAAACCGGACCTCGCCATCGTTGACGTCCGTCTTCCGCCCACCTTCACCGACGAAGGGATCCGCGCCGCGCTCGAGGCGCGACGCCGCCGCCCGGATCTCGCCGTCTTGGTGCTCTCCCAGTACGTCGAACCGGTCTACACCGGCGAGCTGCTGTCGACGGGCGAAAGCGGCGTCGGCTACCTGCTCAAGGAACGCGTGAGCGAGGTTCGCGCGTTTCTGGACGCGGTCGAGCGGGTCGCGGCCGGCGGCACCGCGCTCGACCGCGAGGTGGTGGCCTCGCTCGTCCGGGAGCGAGGCCGCGCGGACTCAGACGGGGAGCTCGCATCGCTCACGAAGCGCGAACGGGAGGTGCTGGAGCTGATCGCCCAGGGGCGTACGAATGCCGCGATCGCCCGTGAGCTCGTGATCACGCTCGGTGCCGTCGAGAAGCACATCTCGAACATCTTCACCAAGCTCGACCTCCCGGCCGGCGACGACGATCACCGCCGCGTCCTCGCCGTGCTGGCGTATCTGCGCGCCACGCACCGCGGCTGAACCCAGCTTGCGGCCTCGAACCTGAGAGAGTAGGCGTCGAACCGCTACCAGGAGGTCAGCAGATGATCGTCATGCTCAGCGCCCGTCGCCTCAAGCCCGACGCGTGGGAGCAGTTTCGCCGGGCCTGGGATCCAGGCGACGCGAGGCCGCCGGGCTTCCAGCGCGCCTACCACGCGCGCAACATCCGCGACGAGGACGAGATCATCTCGTTCGGATTGTTCGAGATGAGTGAGGCGGACTACCGGCGCTGGCGCGAGGAAGCCGACCCACAGGAGAACCGACGCGTTGACAACATGTCGGCATTCGTGCAGAACGAGCACGTGGCCGGCGTGTACGAGGTGATCGAGGTGGTGGACGACTGAGTGATCTCTCCTTCCTCCCGCTGCTCGATGTCTCGGGCGTAAGCAAGCGGTTCGGTCAGACCCCCGTCCTAGATGACGTATCGCTGAGCGTGAGTTCGGGCGAGGCGGTCGCGGTCGTCGGCGAGAACGGATCGGGCAAGAGCACGCTGCTGCGCATCTGCGCCGGGCTGATCCGTCCGGATCGGGGACGGGTCGGGGTCAACGCCCGCATCGGTTACTGCCCCCAGGAGCCTGGCCTGATCGATCTGTTGACCGCCGACGAGCACCTCGCGCTGTTCGCTCCGGCACTGGGACTGCCGCGCGAGCGGGCGTTGCGCGAGGGTCGAAGACTCCTCGCCGAGCTCGCGTTCCCGGTCAGAGATCGCTCCCAGGCCCGTCACCTCTCCGGGGGCGCGCGTCAGAAGCTCAATCTCGCCCTGGCGCTGATCGGTGACGCGAGCTTGTTGCTGCTCGACGAGCCCTACCAAGGATTCGATCACGGCGCCTACGTGAGCTTCTGGGAGCACGTCGCGGGCTGGAAGGCCGATGGCCTGGCCGTCGTGATCGTCACCCACCTGTTGACCGACACGGTCTTCGTAGATCGCGTCGTGGAGCTCACCGCTTCGCCCGAGCGCGGAGCCGTGGTGTCGTGAGCGCGCGTCGCGTATTGGTTCCGGCCGAGATGACCGCGCGGGAGCTCTCTCGCCGTCGGGTCGCGCTGGCGCTCCTGACCGCGCTGCCGCTCGCGTTGTACGGCGCCCAGTCGGGGCATGCGCGCCACGCGGTGGTGACGGGCGGTGTCGTCATGGCGTTCTCGGTGGCGGGCGCCGCCATGTTCGCCTCGTTTGCGGCGAGGCCCGTCGACCAGCGTCTGATGCTTGCCGGCTACAGGCCGTACCAGCTGCTGCTGGGACGGCTCCTGTTGCTCGAGGCGCTCGGGGTCCTCGTTGCCGCCCTATTCATCGTTGTGATGGCGCTCGGTACCGACCTCTCGGATACGCCCGCGCTCATCGGCGGCGTCGTCCTGGTCGCGTTCACGAGCGTGCCGTTCGGGCTCGCGCTCGGGGCGCTGGCGCCACAGGAGCTCGAGGGCGTTCTGATGCTGATCGCCGTCGTCGGCATCCAGCTCACGGCCGATTCCAGTGAGATCGTCGCGAAGCTGTTGCCGTTCTGGGGATCGCAGCGGCTGCTCACGCATTCGATCGACACCACCGTCGCGATCGGGGCCGCGGTTCCGGTCGACATTGCGTACGCGGTGGCGCTGCTGCTCGTGGCCGTGTACGCGATCGGCCGGCGCGTCCCGGTGACATCGGCGCCCCGGTGAGCAGGTAGGGGACGGTTGCGGTAGGCCGCGAGCCTACGCGCGACGGAACGCCCGGACCGAGAGCGGCACGAAGATCAGAAGCAGAGCGGCGAGCCAGGCCAGAGTTCCCAGGATCGGCCCGAGCGCGTGCCCTTGTCCAATGGTCAGCGCGCGGGCGGCGTCGACCACCAAGGTGACGGGGTTGATGTCGGCGAAGCTGTGCACGACTCCTGGCATCGTGGCGGTGGGGACGAACGCGGAGGAGGCGAAGACGAGCGGGAAGACCCAGATGAACCCGACCGACTGAGCGGTCTCGGGGTTGCGCACGGACAGCCCCACGAACGCGCTGATCCAAGAGAAGACGTAGGCGAAGCCGAGGACCAGCACGAACGCGAGCACCACCTCGTAGACCGGCTGGCGGGGCCTGAAGCCGACCGCGAGGCCGATCAGAAGCATCACGATCAGGCTGAACAGGTTCGTTACCAGGTCGGCGGCGGTGCGCCCAACCAGAACCGCGGAGCGGGCGATCGGGAGGGACCGGAAGCGATCGACGACTCCGGCTGCCATGTCCTCGGTGAGGCCGAGGCCGGTGGTCAGCGAGCCGAAGATCGCGGTCATGGCGATGATCCCAGGCATCAGGTAGTTGACATAGCTCACGCGCCCGGTGTCGATCGCTCCGCCGAACACGTAACGGAAGAGCAGCACGAAGATAACCGGCTGTACGAACAGGTAGACCACGTACATCGGCCTGCGCAGGACCTTGCGCAGCTGGCGCGCAGCCATCACACGGCTGTCGGCGATCGTCTCGGCCAGCGTGAGCCGGCCGCGGTCGGGAATCGCGATGCTCGCGGTGGTCATGCGGCGGCCTCCTGTGAGCGGGGTTGGTCGGTGTGCTCGTCGTCCGCTGGGCGTCCGGTCAGGGCCAGGAAGACGTCGTCGAGGCTGGGTTGTCGCAGCTCGATGGCGGCGACCGCCAGCCGTCGCGAGTCCAGACGCCGCAGCGCCTCGGCCGAGGTCGCAGGATCTGCCACCGAGAGGCGAATCTCCCCGACCGTGCCGTCGACGTGGGGCGGTTCGCCGGCGCATAGGTCGCCGAGGGCTGCCGAGGCGTCGGGGAGGGTGGTGGGATCCGCGACGCGGACGCTGAGAACGCTGCCTCCGATGGTCGCCTTGAGCTGAGCGGGGCTGCCCTCGGCGGCGATCCGGCCGTGGTCGACGACGGCGATCTGCTGGGCCAAGCGATCGGCCTCCTCCAGGTATTGAGTGGTGAGGAGCACCGTCGTGCCCTCCTTGCGGAGCTCGTCGACCGTGTTCCACAGCTCCTGACGCGAACGGGGGTCGAGGCCGGTGGTGGGCTCGTCGAGCAGAACCACCGGCGGCCGTCCGATCAACCCCGCGGCGAGGTCCAGTCGCCTGCGCATCCCGCCGGAATATGTGGACACGCGTCGGTCGGCCGCATCGAGCAGCCCGAACCGCTCCAGCACCTCGCGTGCCCGCCGGGCCGCTTCGACGCCGGAAAGGCGATAAAGGCGGGCGATCATCTCCACGTTCTCACGTCCGGTCAACTCCGCATCGACGGCCGCAAACTGGCCGGCCAGGCCGATCCGGCGACGGACCGCGAGCGGCTCCAAGACGACGTCGTGACCGAGTATCCGGGCGCGGCCCGCTGACGGCTCGAGCAACGTGGCCAGGATGCGTACGAGCGTGGTCTTGCCCGCCCCGTTGGGCCCGAGCAGCCCGAACACGGTCCCTTCCTCCACCTGCAGGTCGAGACCGTCCAGCGCGACCACGTCGCCGAAGGACTTCGCGAGGCCCCGGGCGTCGATCGCCGTTGTCCGCTGGTCAGCCATCCGGCTTCTTCTCCCGCAGCTCTCGCTTGTACTGGTGCCACTCGTCAGCCAGCGCGGGCGCGCGCGACTGCCACCAGGCGTAGAACGCGTCAAGCTCCGCCAGTCGGGCGCGGCGCGCGGGGGGCTCGTCTGCCAGCGCTCCAAGCCCTCGTGCAAGCAACGCGCGAGCCTCGCTGGCGCCCTGGTCGCGGACCTGCTCGTCCCATGCATCGGGACGCATGCGGAACCGGTCCGCGCGCTCGCCGCGGACGTGCAGCCGATCAACCAAGCCAGCGCGAACCAGCGTTGTGGTGGCTCCACTGATCGAACCCTTGCTCGCATCCAGTGCCTCGGCGAGCTGCGCCGCGGTTTGCTCCTCGGGCTCACAGACCAGAAGCCAGGCGAAGACCCGGCCGGTCATCCGCGGCAGGCCGTACGACTTGGCCCACCATTCGCCGGTCGCGTCGATGAACTGCCAGAGCTCCTCGTTCATGGTATTCAGAGAATACTGAATGTTCTGAATGTGTCAGCGTACCCGCGTGCCGAAGTGTCGGACCGCGTTCGGGTGAGCTCACCGCGCGCCCGGCGCCGGCGTGAGATCACCGACCTTGGTATGGGCGCAAATAGAGAAAGGTCCGAGGACGCGGGTGGCTCCTGGACGTACGCTGATGACCATGAAGCAGCTCGACCTCTACTCGCTCGCCTCGCCGCCACGATCGCCGTCTGACCGGAATCCCGATGTTGGGCTGATCCTGATCTCCGGGGCGATCGGCGCCGCCACCCTTGCCTCGATCTGGCCAAAGCACCAACCGGGGCTGGGGCTGCTCGCGGCGATCGGCGGAACGATCGCGTGCCTGTCGCTGGCTGTGCGCCGCTCGCGACCGGCCGCGGTGGCGGCGTTCACCACCTCGGTGGCCATCTTCTCACCGATGGCCATCCCGGCGACGATCCTGGCAGTGGTCAACGTCGCGGTGAGCTGCCGGATCCGCACCTACTTGATGCTCGCCGCGTACGTCGCCGGGGTCGCCATTGCCCACCTGGCGCTGTACTACTCCCACGTCGGCTTCCTGTCCGACCAGCTCCCCGCGGCGGTGGCGCTGCTGCCGACGATCGCGCTCGGCCCGGTGGCACGAGCTCGACGCTCGCGGGCCGAGTCAGAGCACCAGGCGCTCGTAGAGCAGGCCCGTGCGGCCGAGCGCCGGCGGATCGCGCGTGAGATGCACGACGTTCTCGCGCATCGGATCTCCATGCTGAGCGTCCACGCCGGCGCGCTCGAGGTCCACCCCGATGCTCCCCGCGAGGACATCGCAAGCTCGGCGGGGGTGATCCGATCGAGCGCGCACGCCGCGCTGGACGAGCTGCGCGGGATCATCAGTGTGCTGCGCAACGGCGCAGACCACCCTGATGACGAGAGCGCGCTCCTGCAGCGGCCGCAGCCCACGCTGCACGACGTGCAACGGCTGATCGAGGAGTCGGAGCGAGCAGGAATGCGGGTCCACTACAGCCAGGCGCTCGACCGGACGCACGCGGTCCCTGAGACGACCGGTCGCGCCGTGTACCGCATCGTCCAGGAAGGCCTCACCAACGTACGGAAGCACGCGCCGGCGAGCGCCGTCGAGGTCCAGATCAAAGACGATGGCGCTTGCGCTCTCACCGTCTCCGTCGTAAACGGGCCGCCGGCCGATGAGCCGACGCGGGGGAGCCCTCGAGACGAGTCGGGACCATCGCCAACGTCGTCCGCACCGGGCAGCGGCACCGGGCTGATCGGGCTCGCCGAGCGCGTCGCGCTCGCCGGCGGCCAGCTGGCCCACGGACAGACCTCCGACGGAGGCTATTTCCTGGTCGCCGCGCTTCCGGTGCCGAGGTGAGCGATCGCATCAGGGTGATGATCGTCGACGACGACGCGCTGGTGCGCTCCGGCCTTCGCATGATGCTCTCCAGCAGCCACCGGATCGAGGTCGTCGCCGAGGTGCAGGACGGAAGCGACGTACTCGCCGCCGTCGACCGTCATCGACCCGACGTCGTGTTGATGGACCTCCGCATGCCGGGCGTCGACGGGCTCGCCGCCACTGCGCTAGTGCGCCGCCAGGTCGACCCACCTCATGTCCTGGTGCTGACCACGTTCGACGCTGACGAGCTGGTGCTCAGGGCGCTACGGGCCGGGGCGGAGGGTTTCGTCCTCAAGGACACGCCACCGGCGGAGCTTCTCAGAGCGATCGAGCTGATCGCCGACGGGGAGGGCATCCTGTCGCCGACGGTCGCCCGGAAGCTGATCGCACACGTGACTGCTGACGGCGGCACCTCCGAGTCGCGGCGCCAGGAGGCGTGCCGGCGCCTGGACGCGCTCACCGAGCGCGAGCGAGAGGTCGCCCGCGCCATCGGCCAAGGCAAGACCAATGCCGACATCGCCCGCGACCTCCACATGAGCGTGGCCACCGTGAAGGGACACGTCACCCAACTCCTGTCGAAGCTCGACGCTCAGAATCGGGTCCAGGTCGCGATCCTCGTGCACGACGCCGACGGTTGACCGGCGGTTTCCCGTTCGCCGCGTGGGGAACCGTCGGGGACCCTGCGAGCGGTCAGTCATAGTGCCTCAGATGCGGCCAGAGTGTCGGCCAAGGGGCGGTGGCCCGGCAGAGCATGACCGGAAGACCCTGCTCCTGATTGGCCAGCCCGACGCCGTTGTTGACCACCGCAAGCGTTCGGCACTCATCGAAGTACGGCGCGGCGTCCGCCGCACTGTTCCACCCGACCAGCAGCGCTCGGGTGTCGGTGGCTGGTGGCATTCCCCATTCGTTGTATCCGTTGTGGCCGCTGTAGGCGCGGAGGAGGTGAAGCGGCGATCCGAGGAGATCGATCGCTCCGGCCTCTCCGTAGTTGGCGGTGAAGATCGCGGTGTGCCGGCGTTCGGCGACGGGAATCTCTTGCCAAGAGGTCGAGACCGTCTGCACGAACCGGGGCCATCCGACCATCTCGCCCTGGGCGGAGTTGAGCGCCATCACGATGCTCCCGTGAAGGTCCCGCTCGGGAAGAACCGGCAGGGCGATTACGGCGCCGACCCCGGCACTGATCACGATCGCCGCGGTCAGGAGCCACGCCCGGCCGCGCGTGCGCGCGATCCATTCCGCCGCCGGTATCGCGCCGAGACCGAGGAGGAGGGGGTAAAGGCTCGCGAGATAGTACGCGTGGCCGTTGCCGACGAAGTACAGGACCGCCATCAGGGCGTACGTGATCGACACGAAGCGAAACTCCCGCCATCCGGCGCGGCGAAACGGCGCGAGCAGCCCGGCGAGCCAGACCGGCACGAGGACGGGGCTGACCATGACGAACTGGAAGGGGATGAATCCGGCCCGCCCACCCTCTTGGCTGCCGGCGATGTTCCCCGCGACGGTCAGCTGCGGCCAACCATGTTGCTGCTGCCAGATGACGTATGGGGCGGCCAGCACCACGGCGCACAGGGCGCCCGCGGCGGCCCACCAGGAACGGATCGGCCATCGGGGACCGACCAAGAGCAGCGCAACGACCATCACGGCGGCCACCAGGCCCACCTGGGGCTTGGCCTCGATGCCAAGCCCCACGACGACGCCCGCGGCCAGGATTGATACGCCGCTGCCGCGAGCGATGGTGCGGATCGCTAGATACCCCAGGACGGTCGTGCTCAGCAGGTCGAAGGTCGTGGTACTCACCAGATGGGCGACCGCAAGGGCAAATGCGGAGACAGCCGTGGCCGCCGCCGCGAGCGTCTGTGCGCGCGCACTTCCTCCGACCTCGCGCGCAGTGAGCGCGGCGAGGATCGTGGTCGCGCCGGCAACCAACGCCGAGGGGGTTCGCAGCACCAGAAGCGATCCCGGAGCAATGGCGTGCATCGCCCAGCTCAACAGCGGGACGAGCGGAGGCTGGTCGGGATAGCCGAACGCTGGATGTGACCCGGCCACGATGAAGTACATCTCGTCGCGGTGATATCCGTATCGCGTACTCGTCGCGAGCAGCAAGGTGACCTGAGCCGCGGCAATGAGCCCGATCCAGCCGCTCAACCGAACTCGCCTCGCCTGCAACCGAACGCCGGCTTGTTCTTCGCCTGGAGCTGCGAACGGTCCGGGCTGGGCCATGGCGCGTGCCATCAGAGTCAGCCGGGTCGCTCTGAGGCGATCCGCAGCCGTGCGCACGATCCCGGCGCGCAGCCGTACGTGGCCGCCCGAGACCTCCTCCGCGTCATGGCGCCGAACTATAAAGACCGGCGTCCCGACCCAGATGTCGGGACACCGGCAACGGCACACTCTCAGAGGGCGAGCGGGTCGTTTGTCAACCTAGTCGCCGAGCACGCGGCCCGACAAATCTTCGTCGTCGACGACGGCCGCGGAGGCCGCGGAGGTACTAGGGTTCGCTCATGATCATCTCGACCATGAATGAACTGCCCGGCTATGAAATCGAGGAGGTGTTTGGGGAGGTCTTCGGACTGACGGTCCGCTCGCGCAACATCGGCTCCCAGTTCGGCGCCGCCTTCAAGTCACTTGCAGGCGGCGAACTCAAGGGCATGACGAAGATGCTCGCGGAGGGCCGTGCACACGCCACCGAGAGGTTGATCGAAGAGGCGGAGGCCAAGGGAGCGAACGCGATCATCGCGTTCCGATTCGACACGTCTGAGCTGGGCTCCACCTGGACCGAGATCTGCGCCTACGGAACGGCGGTTCGGGCGCGCAAAGCCTGATCTGGTCTGTGGGCGCCGCAGATGGTCGCGACCGTGTGCCGTCGGGCACACGGTCGCGTCGCGCTCATCAGGTCGGGTGGCTCAGCCGGGCGCATCGAGAAGGGCGTAAGGCCCACGCACACCAATGGCCCGGCCCACGCGCGTGCACCCGACCTCCGCGACGACCTCGCGCGGGTAGGCACGCCCACCCGCGCACCCCGATGCGAGGTCGACCTCGTGCTCCAGCGACGCCGGGATGGAAGTCACCGTTGATACGCCGCCGAACACACGCCCCCACCGGCTCAATCTCCTCGAGAGCGTCATCGGAAGCCCTTCGACGATCGTCTCCTTTCGCTTCTCCGATGCGGATCTCCGCGATCGCAGATGTTCTTATGCTGCTAGGTAGATAACTTACCAATCTAAAGCTTCGGTTAATCCGAGTGCGCAACCTGGCAAGATGTCCCTGACCGAGGCAGCCGCAAACGTCTGCACACCGGCCTAGGACATTTCGATGAATCGCACAAGCGCAAAGCCGTTTGGCGAGGCTCTGCGGGAGCTGATGGACGCGCGCGGCCTGACCTACCGTGGGCTCGCCGAGGCGACCCGAGAGCTGGACCGCAAAGGGATCACTCACGCCTACATCAACATGCTCGCCAACGGCCACGATAAGCCGTCGATGCGCGCCATGAAGTTGATCGCGCAGGCGTGCGGGATCAATCCCGAGTATTTCGCCGAATATCGGCTAGCCGTCGCGATGCGGGAGCTGGATCCCAACGAGGTGGGCCTCGAGCAGGCGCTCGAGAACCTCAACGCCCGGCTCGGCGCTCGCCGTAGAGGCGGTGCGAAAGCACGATCAGCGCCACAGCCGCAAGCACAGCCTCGTCCCACGGGGTAGATAACGGATCGAGTGGGCTGAGGGCGATCCCGAACAGCCCGGCCCACACGAGCCAGGCGGTTTGGACGCCGCGCCGCGTGATCTCGGGGTAACGCCACAGGGTCTGGCTGAGGCGTTCGGAAAAGAAGCCCAGCTCGTGGTCCTGACCCAGCAGCCTGGCCGCGCCCGAGAGCGCCAGCAAAGCCATCACGAACGCGAGATAGCCAAGTGGTCGAACGACGAGCCGCATCAAGTACACGACCAACTCCTCCGGTTGTGAAAGACGTCGAACCGACGACTGTGCCCAGGCCATAAAAGCACAATCGGCGCGCTCCACACCTAGCTCGAACGGCGGATCGCCTCGAGCTGGGGCGAGGTGTCAGCCTGCCTCGGGCGCCGTGGTGAGCGGCCGATCGAGCTTGACCGCTTCTGTTGCCGCGCGCTGGGTCGGGACGAGCAGGCCCGCGACCACGCACACGACGAGGAACGCGGCGGCCATCACGAACGTCTCCGTGAAGCCGGTCACCGTCGGCAGTCCGTGGGCGGTGTGGTCGGCGATGAAGGTGGCAGACAGCTGTGCGCCCAAGGCGCCGCCCAGGGTCCGCATGACCGTGTTCATTCCGGTGGCGACACCCGTCTGGTTCGGGGGCACCGCCTGGACGATCAGGTTTCCGAGCGCCGAGAACGCGAGACCGATGCCAACCCCCAGCAGCGTCGCGGAGATCAGGACGTCGTACGGGTGGCCGTGCTGGACCGCGAGCCAGCCGAACGCTATCGCGGAGATCGCCGTTCCGGTGACGAGCGCGAACTTCGAGCCGAATCGCCTGGCGACCCGGCCCGCCGCGGTGCCAAGCAACCCCATCGCGAGCGCGGACGGCAACAGGTACAGGCTCGAGACCACGACGGAGGCCCCGAACCCGAACCCCGTGCTCTTCGGCAGCTGTGCGAACTGGGGGAAGACGATGAACGACGAGTACATGCCCGCTCCGAGCAGGAACGCCGCGAGGTTCGTGGTCCAGACCCCGCGGATTCGCATCATCGTCATGTCGACCAGCGGCTCGCGGCTGTGGACCTCGACCACGACCCACAGCGCGCACACGAGCAGTCCGAGGGCCATCAGTGCCAACGTCTTGGGCCCGCTCCAACCCCACACCGTTGTCTGTGCGATCGCGATCAGCACGCAGCAGATGCCGAGACTCATGAGCGCGGCCGCCAGCCAGTTCACCCGACCGGGCGAACGGACCGGCGATTCGGGGATATACCGCCAGGTGAAGAAAGTGGCCAGCAGCGTGACGACGAGCGGGATCCAGAACAGCCAGTGCCAGCCGAGGTGTTCGACGATCACGGCGCCGGCGACCAATCCGGCGCCGGCGCCGATGCCGAGGATCGAGGACATCAGGCCGATGCTCCCGGCCACCCTGTCTCTGGGGAACTCGTCGCGGAGAATCGAGAACCCCAGGGGGAAGATCCCACCCGCGACGCCCTGAATCACGCGCGCCACGATGAGCATGGTCAGCGACACCGACACGGCGCCGAGGAGCGTGCCGCCCGCCAGCACGACCAACGTCCAAACGAGCAGGCGCTCCTTGCCGTACATGTCGCCGAGCCGGCCGATGATCGCGGTCCCCACCGAGGCCGACAGCAAGAACCCGGTCAGCAGCCACGCGCCGCCGGTTTCCGTGGTGTGCAGGTCGTGCTGGATCGTCGGCAGCGCGGGGATCACCGCCGAGCTCAGGATCGCGTAGGCCAGGCCCGCCAGCGAGAGGATGGCCAGAATCAGCGACGGGTGCAGCCGGCCTGACTCCCGCGGTTCCGGAGGCATCAAATTTACTGTAGCGCCGCGATCACAGCTCGGTCAGGCGGGCGAGGAGGCGGACCGCGTGTTCGAGGACCTGCTGTTCGTGCGCCGAAAAGCCGGCGTCGATCGCCTCGGTGAGCCAGCCGTCGCGGCGCGCTCGGTCCTCGGCCAGGGCCGTGCGGCCCTCATCCGTCAGCTCGAGCAGGGTGCGCCGGCCATCGGCCGGATCGCGGCGGCGGCTGATCAGGCCCTGCGCCTCGAGCTCGGCGAGGGTTTGCCCCATCGATTGTGGCCTGACCCGTTCGGCGGCGGCCAGGTCGACGGTGCACTGCGGGCCTTCTCGCTCGAGGCGGCCGAGCACCGCCCCGTGGGTGAGCGGGAAGCGATGCTCAACCCGAAGGCGGCGGACGAGCTGACCGAGCACGACCCGGAGCTCACTGGCCAGGGGACTGACCTGGGCGGGGGCGGGCATGGCATGACTATAGCCATAGGGAAGGCAAACTGAACAGTTTGCCTGTGTAGGATGAAGGCGTGGCGGGCCACTCGAGCATCCGATCCCGAGTCGACGGAGGGCTGGCTCGGGCGAATCGCCAGCGGGGGAGGTCTGAGAGCTACAAGTGGATGGCGCTCTCGAACACCACGCTGGCGATCCTGCTGGCGACGCTCGACGCCTCGATCACGCTGATCGCGATGCCGGACATCTTCCGCGGCATTCGCCTCGATCCGCTGGTGCCGGGCAATAGCTTCTACCTCCTGTGGATGGTGCTGGGGTACCTGGTCGTCTCGAGCGTTCTGATCGTCAGCCTCGGGCGCTTGGGCGACATGTTCGGCCGGGTGCGGATCTACAACCTGGGCTTCGTGATCTACACCGTGGCGTCGCTGCTGCTGACGGTCGACTGGATGACCGGTCGTGCCGGCGCGACGTACCTGATCGTGTTTCGGATTGTCCAGGGGATCGGGGGCGCCTGTCTGCTGGCGAACTCGGCGGCGATCCTGACCGACGCATTTCCTCCCAACCAGCGCGGCATGGCGCTCGGCATCAACAACATAGTCGGCGTCAGCGGGATGTTCGTGGGGCTGATCCTTGGTGGGGTGCTCGCGCCGATCAGCTGGCGCATGGTGTTCCTGATCTCGGTCCCGGTCGGCCTGTTCGGGACCGTGTGGGCATACCTGAAGCTTCAGGAGCTCTCGACGCCGCGTCGCACACGGGTCGACTGGCCGGGCAATGTCACCTTCGCGCTCGGGCTGATCCTGATCATGGTCTCGATCACGTACGGGATCAGGCCCTGGGGCGGCCATGCGACCGGCTGGACGAGCCCGCGGGTGATCGCGCTCCTGTCGTCGGGGATCGCGTGCCTGATCGCGTTCGTGTTCATCGAGCTGCGCGTCACCGACCCGATGTTCCGGCTGACGCTGCTCAAGATCCGTGCGTTCACGTTCGGCACGCTGTCGACGTTCCTGGCCGCAGTCGCGCGGGGCGGGCTCATGTTCATGCTCATCATCTGGTTGCAGGGAGTCTGGCTGCCCCTGCACGGCTACGACTTCACGAAGACGCCGCTGTGGGCGGGCATCTACATGCTGCCCCTGACGGTGGGAATGCTGCTCTCCGGTCCCACGTCCGGCTACCTGTCCGATCGCTTCGGGGCCCGTCCGTTCGCGACCGGGGGGATGGTCTCGGCGGCCCTCAGCTTCGGCCTGCTGATGCTCCTGCCGATCGACTTCTCCTACCCGGTGTTCGCGCTCGTACTGCTGATGAACGGCATCTCGATGGGGTTGTTCGCCTCCCCAAACCGCGCCGCGGTGATGAACAGTCTGCCCCCCGGCGACCGCGGGGCCGGCGGCGGCATGAACCAGACCTTCCAGAACTCCGCGCAGGTGCTCTCGGTGGGCATCTTCTTTTCGCTGATGATCGCTGGCCTCGCGAGCTCGTTGCCGCACACCCTGGCCTCAGGTCTCCACGCCCACGGGGTGAGCGTCGCCGACGCCGGTCGGATTTCCCGCGCGCCGCCCGTGTCGGTGCTCTTCGCCGCGTTCCTCGGCTACAACCCGATCCAGCACCTGGCCGGGGCGCACGTGCTCGCGGCGCTACCGGCGCACAGCGTGGCGACCCTCACCGGCCGGAGCTTCTTCCCCGAGCTCATATCCGCGCCCTTCCGCTCCGGGCTGCACGCGGCGTTCACGTTCGCGATCGTCGCGTGTCTGATCGCCGCGTTCGCGTCGCTGCTGCGCGGCGGCAAGTACCACCACGACGACGCTCCGCAGGCAAGTCCGGCCGGCCGCGAAGCGCCCGCGATCGAGGTCACAGCGTGAACACCGCGCCGTCGGACGCCGCCTCGACGTCCGCCTCTCGGAGACGGGCGAGCATGTCATCTTGCATGTGGGTGATGATGAGCCGGCGGCATCTGAGCTCGTCGCGATGCGCGGCCAGAGTCCGATAGTCGAGGTGGTCGGGGACCCGTTTGTCGAAGAAGTTGCATTCGCACACGAACAGGTCCGCGCTATCGGCCACCGCGATGAGGTTGTCGGTCCACTCCGTGTCGCCTGAGTAGGCGATCACCCGCTCGCCGTACTGCACCCGCAAGGCGTAGGCCGGCGCCCCGCCGCCGTGGCGTACCTCAAACGGCGTGATGAGCGCGGGACCAAGCTCGCATTGCGCGCGCCCCTCGAACTCGATGAAGCTCGTCTGGAACGGGCGCTCGGCGCTGGTCGCGCCCGGGTACAGAGCCTCGAACGTCCGCTCCATCCGGTCGCGAGCGCCCGGCGGCCCGGCGATCACCAGCGGCCGGGTGCGGCCGGCGAACTGGCCGTCCAGGATCAGAAACGGAAGACCGGCGAAATGGTCGCCGTGCAGGTGACTGACGGCCACCCACCCGAGAGTCGCCGGATCAACCCCCGCGCGCCTGAGCGCGACCAGCGACGTTGCCCCGCAGTCGATCAACACCGGCTCTCGCCCGCCGTCGAGGAGCAGGCACGCCTGGAATCGCCCGCCGCTCGCGAACGCGTCGCCGCTGCCGATGAAGGTGAGTCGAACGGGTGGCATCCGGTGCGGTTTATACCGCCCGCAGGGGTTGCGTCTTGAACGCAAAGAGGGGTGTCGTTTCTCTCGCAACCTCCGGTGCAACCATGTACGCGTGAACGCCAGTGACATCGTCGAGCGGCAGGTGGCGGGGGGGCGCGGCGCCAAGACGGCGGTGGTGGCGGAGGACGCGACTTTGACCTACGAAGAGCTCCGGCTTCGGATCAACCGCGCCGGGGGAGCGCTGCGCGAGCTCGGCGTGCGGCGCGAGCAGCGCGTGCTGCTGGTGCTGGACGACATCTCCGCGTTTCCGATCGTGTTCCTCGGGGCGATGCGGATCGGCGCGGTGCCGGTTCCGGTCAGCCCAAGGGACAAGGACGAGAACTTCAGGCATTTCGTCGAGGACTCCTATGCCGGGGTGGTGGTGGTGGATGCGCCGCAGCTGGAGCGCCTGGCCGGAGTCCTGGCGGGGCATGACCTGCGCTGGCTGGTCGCGGGCGGCGAAGCGACTGTGGCCGCCGGCGCCGGCACGCAAGCCGGCGCCGGCGCGATCACCCTCCACGAGGCCATGAGTGGCCAGTCGGATGAGCTCGAGGCGGTGGACACGCACCGCGACGACGTGGCGTTCTGGCTCTACAGCTCGGGCTCGACCGGTAAGCCCAAGGGAGTCGTTCATCTGCATCACGACATCGAGGTGACGTGCGAGAACTACGCGCGCCGGGTTCTGGGGCTGGGCGAGGATGACGTGACGTTCTCCACGACGAAGCTGTTTCACGCCTATGGGCTCGGCAACGCGCTCACGTTTCCGCTGTGGTGCGGCGCCGGTTCGGTGTTGATGCGCGGCCCGACGAAGCCCGAGCCGATCATCGGGACGCTGCGCCGGCATCGTCCGACGGTGTTCTTCTCGGTGCCGGCGCTGTTCGGGGCGATTGTCCGCGAGCCGGCGGCGGACGGCGCACTCGATTCGGTGCGCTTCTGCGTGTCGGCGGCGGAGGCGCTGCCCGCGCACACGATCGAGCGGTGGCGCGCCCGGTTCGGCCTCGACATCGTCGACGGCATCGGCTCGACCGAGATGCTCCACATCTATTGCTCGAACCGGCCGGGGCGAGTCGCGCCGGGGACGACGGGCTGGCCGGTTCCCGGGTACGAGCTGCGGCTGGTCGACGACGAGGGGGAGGTCCTGGAAGGTCCGGCGGTCGGAAGCCTTCAGGTCCGGGGCGATTCGTGCGCGCCCTATTACTGGCATCAGCACGAGAAGACCAAGAGCTCGATGCTCGGCGACTGGTTCGTCACCGGCGACCGTTACGAGCGCGGCGAGGACGGGACGTACACCTACGTGGGGCGCGTGGACGACATGCTGAAGGTCGGGGGCCTGTGGGTCTCTCCGATCGATATGGAGCACACGCTGCTCGAGCATCCGCGGGTGGAAGGGGTGGGCGTGGTGGGCGTCCACGTCGAGGACGCCACGCGGATCGCGGCGTATGTGCAGTGCGGCGGCGAGCCCGGAGACGACGCCCTGGCCGACGAGCTGCGCGCGTGGTGCAAGGAGCGCATGCGCCGCTACGAGTATCCCCATCTCGTGACGTTCGTCGACGACCTGCCGCGCACGCTGACCGGCAAGGTGCAGCGCTTCCAGCTGCGGGAATGGGCCGCGCAAGCGGTTCAGGAAAAGCCCGATGCCGTGGCCGAGCACCCCGATCCGGGGCTCAGCGTCGGCACCCCGTGACCGAGGCCCGGTCGGTCAAGGCAGCGTGGACGCGAACGCGCTGACCGCCTCGACGACCCGCTCCTGCTGCTCGAGGTGCGGGCTGTGGCCGCCCGGTAGGACCAGGCGCTCGACGCGACCCCGCGCCCGAGCCTCGATCCGCTCGAGCTGCTCGAGCGAACCGTAGGGGTCGTCGGCGCCCTGGATGAGGAGCGCCGGCGCCGTCACCCGGCCGACCTCGTCCTCGAGGCTCCAGCGGCGGAACTCGGGATCGAGCCAGACGTCGCACCACCCCCAGAAGGCGGCGTTCGGATCGTCGTGGTGGCGCGCCATCCGCTCGCGCAGATCGCCTCGGAGGTAGTCCTCGCGCGTGGCGCGGATCGCCTCGACCGTGATGTCCTCGACGATCACGTGCGGCGCCAGCAGGATCAGGCCCGCGACTGGGTGCTGCGCGGCGTGGATGAGCGCGATCGAGGCGCCGTCGCTATGCCCCAGGAGCACCGGCTCGCCCGCATCGAGCTGACCCAGGAGCTCGGGTAGCACCTCGAGCGCCTCCTCGTGGAAGAACGCGATCGTCCGCCGCCGACGGGGTGGCGCGGAGCGGCCGTGGCCGAAACGCGAGAACGCGATCAGGCGCCGGCCCGTCGCGTCGCTCACCTCGGCGGGGAAGCCGCGCCAGAGGCCCGCGGATCCGAGGCCCTCGTGCAGGAGCACGATGGGCGCCCGGTTGGTGTCGCCGTCGAATTCGAGTACCTCAATCCCGAGCCCGTCGACTTCGACGCGCCTGGCGACCGCGGCAGGCCTCACGGGAGCGCAGCAGCGAGCGGACGCACGGCGATGGTCACGTCCACCAACGCGCACAGCCGCTGCTGGTCGTCGCGAAACTCGTGGCTCCAGAGCCATTCGCGCTCGTTGTGGTGGCGCAGGCGGGCCGACACGTGGACGGTCCCCTGGGTGATCGGGCGAACGAAGCTCGCGGAGTTGCTGAGCCCGGAGCCGGTGAGGCCGTCGTGCCAAACGGCGCGGACGGTGGCGACCGAGGCGACGGTCTCCGCCACGGCGCAGAAGATGCCGCCGTGCAAGAGCCCCAGCGGTTGCTTGAGGTTCTCCCGGACGTTGAAACGGGCACGTACGGACGTGTCCGACAGCTCGAGCCATTCGAGACCGAGGAACCCCTCGAACGTTCGCTCGAGCGGAATCAGGGGGGCGGGGAGGCTGGCCAGGTCCCAGGGACGGTCGGTGGGCGTGTCGCTGCCCGTCTCCGAGCGCGGCCCGGTCACGGCCCGCTGTTGATCACGACGGACTTGGTCTCGGTGTAGTAGGAGAAGGCCTCCTCGCCGTGCTCCTTGCCGTAGCCGCTCGACTTCCACCCGCCGAACGGGAGCTCGTCGTAGACCTTGGTGCGCGAGTTGATCCACGTGTAGCCGGCTTCGATCCGCTCGGCGGCCTGACGGGCGCGGTGAAGGTCACGCGTCCACACCGACGAGCCGAGGCCGAACTGCGATGCGTTCGCGCACTCGATCGCCTCGTCGAGGTCCTTGACGCGCCAGATCGGCAGCGCGGGACCAAACACTTCCTCGGTGGCCATCGGTGAGTCGCGCGGTGGGTCGACGACGACGGTGGGGGAATAGAAGAAGCCCTCGGCCAGCTCGGGATCGTCGGGGGGCCCGCCGCCCGTGGTCAGGGTGCCTCCCAGGGCCAGCGTCCGGTCCACCTGGCCGCTCAGCTCCCGGCGCTGTGCGTCGGTGTGCATAGGCCCCATCTGCGACCCCTCGGCGTCGCCGCGCCCGACCTTTAGCCGCTTGGCCTTCGAGGTGATCGACTCGATCACCTCGTCCGCCACCGACTCGAACACGTACACGCGCTTGATCGCCAGGCACGCCTGACCGCAGTTGTAGAAGCGCCCCATCGATGCCGCGCTGGCCGCGGTCCCGAGGTCGGCGTCGTCGCAGATGATCATGGGATCGGACCCGCCCAGCTCGAGCGTGACGCGCTTCGTGCCCCGCGCCGCCAGCGCCATGATCTGCTCGCCGATCGGCGTCGAGCCGGTGAAGGCGATCTTGCGGACCTGCGGGTGCTTGACCAGGGCGGCGCCGGCGACCGAGCCGCTGCCGGTGACGACGTTGAACGCACCGGCGGGCAGCCCGCCCTCGGCCAAGAGCTCGGCGAATCGCAGCGTGGTCAGCGGGGTCGTCCCGGCGGGCTTGGCCACGACGGTGTTGCCGGCAACGAGCGCCGGGGCGAGCTTGTTGCACAGGAGCGTGGTCGGGAAGTTCCACGGCACGATCGCGCCGACCACGCCGAGGGGGCGGCGCAGGACGATCCCCTCGACGCCGGGGTCGAGGTTCGGGGTATGGGCGCCGCGCAGCGCGCGCGACAGCCCGACGTAGTGCATCAGCGTGTCGATCGCCTTCGTGACCTCGATCCGGGAGTCGCGCAGGGTCTTGCCCTGCTCGCGGGTGAGGAGCGGGACCAGCTCGGCCACGTGCTGCTCGGCGTGACGGGCGGCGCGACCGAGGATCTCGCCGCGCTCTCGGACCGCGAGCGCGGACCAGTCCGCAAACGCCCGCCGCGCCGAGGCCACCGCGACGTCGACGTCGGCCTCGGTCCCGCCCGGGACCTCGGCGAACACCTGCCCGATCCCTGGATCGGTGACCGGCAGACGATCGCCGCCGTTGGTGTGCTCACGGCCGTCGATGAAGGCCCCGGAGTACGTCTGGAGCGTCTGCGTGCTCATGCGCCCGCGAACTCCGGCTCGCGCTTCTCGACGAAGGCGTGCAGTCCCTCGTGGGCGTCCTGCGAGCGGAACAGCTCCTCGATCAGCTCACCCTCGAGGACCAGTCCCTCGGCCAGGCTCATCTCGCTCCCCTCGTGGACGGCGCGCTTGATCGCGGCCGTCGCCAATGCCGCTCCGGTGGCAAACCGCAGCGCGTACGCGCGGACCCGATCATCGGCGTCTTCGGCGTCGTACAGCTCGGCCACGAGGCCCCACGCGTGCGCGTCGGCGGGGGAGAAAGTGCGCCCGGTGAGCAGCAGCTCCATCGCCCGGGAGCGACCTAGCAACCGCGTGAGCCGCTGCGTGCCGCCATTGCCGGGCAGCAAGCCGAGCGTCACCTCCGGCGTGCCCAGCTTGTAGTTGCCGTTCGTGGCGAGGCGGATGTCACAGGCGAGCGCGATCTCGAGGCCCCCACCCAGCGCGTGGCCGCCGATGTGCGCGATGAACACCGCGTCGGCGGCGGCCATGCGCCGGAACGCGGCCTGGCTGACCCGGATCATCTCCATGTTCGCCTCGACGTCTCCCTCGAGAAACTTCTTCACGTCGGCCCCGGCGGAGAAGAACTTCTCCGAGGCGCTGGCCACGACCACCGCGCGTACGCCGGAGTCGATGGCCTCGTCCACGGCGACGGAGAACTCGCTCATGACCTGGGCGTCGTAGGAGTTGGCCGGCGGGTTGTCGAGCGTGATCCGTCCTACCCGGCCATGCTCGGCGAAGGTGACGGCCATCAGGCCAGCCCTCCCACGACTACCGACTTGATCTCCGCGTAGGAGTCGAGCGCCTCCTGCCCGTGCTCCTTGCCGAACCCCGATGCCTTCATCCCGCCGAACGGCAGCTCGTCGTAGCCGTAGTGGATCTGGTTGACCCAGGTCATGCCGGCGTCGATCTCCTGCGCCGCGCGGTGGATGAGCCGGGCGTCGTGCGTCCAGATCGAGGAGCCGAGCCCGTACGGGGTGTCGTTCGCCCGTCGCAGCGCGTCGTCGAAGTCGCTGAAGCGCAGGACCGGCAGCACCGGCCCGAACACCTCCTCGCGCATCAGGCGCGAGTCGTCGTCCGGCTGCGCGATCACCACCGGCTCGAGGAAGTATCCCTTTCCGTTGGGGCTCGACCCGGTGCCGCCGCCGATCAGGAGCTCTCCGCCCGAGGACACGCCGTCCTCGATCTGCGCGAGCAGCTCATCGCGCCCGGCGCGGGTGTGAACCGGGCCCATGCGCAGCTTCGGCTTCTCGGGTTTTGTGGTGCCGTCTCCCGGCTCGTAGCGCCCGACACGCTCTACCAGCTGCGCGACGAACGCGTCGTAGACCGGGTCGTGGACGAACACCCGCTTGCACCCCAGGCACGCCTGACCGGCGTTCCAGTAGCGGCCGATGATCACCGCCTTCACCGCGGCGTCGACGTCGGCGTCCGCGCACACGATCACCGGGTCCGAGCCGCCGAGCTCGAGGCTGATCCGTTTCAGCTCCGGCGCCGCCAGGGCCGCGACCCGCCGGCCGACGGCGGTCGAGCCCGTGAACGCGACCCGCCGGACGTCGGGATGGCCAACCAACGCGTCGCCGATCTCCGACCCGCGTCCAGTGATCACGTTCAGCACGCCGTCGGGCACGCCGGCCTCGGAGAACAGGCGCGCCACCTCGAGCGTCGCGAGCGGGGTGGTGGCCGCCGGCTTGGCCACAACGGTGTTGCCCGCCGCCAACGCAGGCGCGACCTTCGTACCGAGCAGCGTGAGCGGGAAGTTGTATGGCGTGATCGCGGCGCACACTCCCATGGGGCGACGGATGATGAGGCCGTACGCGGGGCCGAACGTCGAAGGGAGGTCCTGGTAGCCGCCGCGAACCTTGGTCGCGAGCTCGGCGTAGAAGCGGACGCCGTGGGCGAGATGGCTGACCTCGCCGGCCGCCTCCGCGAGCGGTTTTCCCTGTTCGGCCGTGAGCTTCGCCGCGAGTTCACTGCTGTGCTCGTGGATCAGGTCGGCGGCCTTGCTGAGGATCGCCGCGCGCTTCTCGGCGTCCGTCCGCGACCACTCGGTGAACGCCCGCTTGGCGGTCGCGACCGCCAGCTCGACGTCGTCCGGCCCGCCCGCCGGCACGCTGTCCACCACCTTCTCGGTGGCGGGATTCACGACCTCGAGCTCCTCGTGCGCGCTCGCTTGGCGCCACTCGCCTCCGATCAGCATCTCGGGCACGCCTTCCTCCTCGCTGCGGCTCTCGCTTGACGTTTCCAAGAAGAGACTATACGCTCACGGACGTAAGTCAAGTGTCATACCTGCGTGCGCGCGGAAAGGCAGCCATGGCCGACACCCAGATCGAAGAGCTGGCTCCGCTGAGCGAGGAGCAGGTGCAGGCCCACCTGGCCGCGGGAAAGCTCGTGGAGGGGCTCCAACACATGTCGCCCAAGTATCTGGAGGGGATGCGGCGGATCCTCACGGTGTCCGCCGACACGGAGTTCGTGAGCGCCCCCTCGTACCTTTTGGCGGCCCAGAACGCTCCGGCGCTCAACAACTTCGGCTCGGCGATGTCGATCATCCAGGACGAGCTCGCACACGCTCACATCGGCTATCGCCTGCTGGGCGATCTCGGCGTGGACATGGACTGGCTCGTCTACGAGCGGCCCGCGCGGGAATTCAAGTATCCGTACGCGTTCGACATACCGCTGCGCTCGTGGGTCGAGCTGGTGTGCGCGAACGCGCTGTATGACCAGGCTGGGTTCGTGCTGCTCTCAGACGTTTATCAATCGAGCACGTTCGGCCCGTGGAAGCGGGCGCTGGCCAAGGTGGACAAGGAGGAGACGTTTCATCTGCGCCACGGCCAGACCTGGCTGCGCAAGCTCGCGCGCGACCCGGACGGCAGGGCCAAGGTCCAGGACGCGGTCGACTGGATGTTCATCCTCACTTTGGAGTGGTTCGGCCTGCCCGACGAGCGCAAGCGGCACTCCGAGCAGCTCGACTACGGCTTCAAGGGCAAATCCAACGACCAGCTTCGCCAGACGTGGATGGCCGAGGTGGTCGCGTTCATGGAGGAGATCGAGATTCGAGTGCCCGCGCACTTCGATGCCGCGCAGGACCGGTATGTGATCGACTGCCCGTTTCCGGCCCGCTTCGACCCCGACCGCCGTGAGTGGCTGCTAGAGGAAGGCGCGATCGGATGGGACGAGGTGTTGGCGCGCTGGCGCGCGCGGGGGCCGATGAACGAGCAATACGTCCGGACGCTTCAGCGCGGGTATCAGACAACCTCGCTGCGGAGGGCGGCGTCAGCGCCGTGACGCTGACCGACGCCGATCGGGTCGAGGCCCGGCTGTGGGATGCGCTGCGCAAGGTGGAGGACCCGGAACTACCCGTGTCGGTCGTCGGGCTGGGCCTGATCGTGTCGCTCGCCTACTCCGTTGACGAGCGCGTCGCCGCAGTCGAGCTCACGTTCACGTCGATGGGCTGCCCGGCGATGGAGTTCATCGAGGAGGACATCCGCGATGCGCTTCTAGGCGACCCCGACGTGGACACGGTGGACATCGAGGTGGTGTGGGATCCGGTGTGGACGAAGGACCGGATCCGGTCGGAGGCTCGCGAGAGGATGCGGAGCCTGGGGATCGTGGCGTGAGCCCGTGGGCCGGGATCATCGCGTGAGCCGCGCGGACGAGACCGTGTGGGAGGTGTTCGCGCGCAAGGCCTACGAGGAGCCGCTGCACCACGTGGGCACCGTGACCGAGGACGACGAGGATCTCGCGGTGGTGTCCGCGCGCGCGATCTACGACGAGCAGCCGTGGGTCCACATGATCCTCGTGCCGCGGGGTGCGATCCGGGAAGCGATCCACCCATGAGCGTCGAGTCCTCGGCTGTTGACGCGGCGACGGCGACGATGATCTCTCTGATCGGGTCGCTCGCCGACAACAAGGGGGCGCTCGGACGGCGCTACGGCGAGTGGGCGGTGAGCGCGCCCACGATCGAGTCCGCGGTGGCCGCGGCCGCCATGGCTCAGGACGAGCTCGGCCACGCGCGCTCGACCTATCCAGTGCTCGCGAAGCTGGGCGTGAGCCGCGAGGACGAGGGCCTCGAAGCGGGTTATCCCCTGCCCGTGATCGCGCGCGAGCTCCCCGACTGGGCCTCGTTCATCGCGGCCAACCTGGTGGTCGACGGCATCCTCACCACGTTCGTGGCGAGCGCGCGCGACAGCTCGATCGAGCCTCTGGCCCAGCGCGCGCGCAAGATCCTTCAGGAGGAAGGCGCCCACAGGGTTCACGCCGAGGCGTGGCTGCGCCGCATCGCCCGGACGGGCGGAAGCGATCTGGACCTCCTCATCCAGCGAATCGGCGAGATGTGGGTGCAGGCGTCGCGCTGGCCCGGGCCGGATGGGCATCCCGGCTACCGGGAGGCGATCGCGCGGGGCATGGTCAGCGAGGGTCCGGCGGCGATCCGGCGGCGCGTTCGCGACTGGCTTCTCGGTCTGTCGGATGGCGTGGGCGTTCGGGTGGAGCTCGAGGAGCCGGCTGATTGGGCCGGCTGGGACGAGGTGCATCGAAGATGAGCGCCGAGCCGGCGAGCTGTCCCTTCTGCGGATCGTCGGAGGTCGAGCTGGTGTCGCTCTGGGGTGGACAGCTGATCACGAGCCAGGTCCGATGCAGGAGCTGTAACACGCACTTCGAAGCGGTGCGCTCAGATCTGCCGGCAGCGGACCCAGCCGGACACTCGCATGTTGACGATCCGCCGGCGCCGTGGACGACCAGCTGAGGCGGCGATCGGTGGGCGCGCCGGGGGCACGGTCGGTGCTCCTCACCGTGCTGGGCGAATACGTGCTGCCCCGGTCCGGCAGCGTCTGGCAGGAGACGCTCGTCGCGGCGCTGGGCGCGGTGGGCTACAGCCGCCACGCGGCGCGTCAGGCGCTGGCGCGCAGCACCCGCGAGGGCTGGCTGATCACCGAGCGCCGCGGACGCCGCTCGCGGATGTCGCTCAGCGAAGGAACCGCTGGCCTGCTTCGCAACGGCGCGAACCGCATCTACTCGTTCGGCCGCCCGTGGCAGTGGGACGGACGCTGGCTGGTGGTGGTCCTGCGCGTTCCCGAAGAGCGGCGGGCTGTCCGCCACCAGCTGCGCTCGCGGCTGGCCTGGGCCGGTCTCGGTTCGCTCGGCGGCGGAGTCTGGCTGACGCCACATGTCGAGCGAGAGGGCGAGCTCGCCGGCGCGATCGACGGCGAAGCCGCGGCTGACGCGACGTCGTTCGTCGCCGAGTTCGGGGCGGTCGGTGATCCCGAGCGGGTCGCGGCGGCCGCCTGGGATCTCGATCGGGTCCGCGAGCAGTACATGGCGTTCATCGAGGACTTCGCGCGGGTCCGTCCGGCCACGCCCGAAGCCTGTTTTCGGATGCAGACCACGCTGGTGCACGCGTGGCGGAAGTTCCCCTTTCTCGACCCGGATCTACCCGCGAGCCTGCTGCCCCCGCGTTGGCCACGCCAGCGGGCGCACGCGCTGTTCGTGGACCGGCACCAGCGTTGGGACCGTCTGGCGCGGGAGTACTTCGAGGGGCTGGAGGTCGGGTTGGGATTCGTGACCGAGGCCGCGGCGGCCTGACGAAGCCTCATCGCTTGGCGGGCCGCACCGCGGGAAGGAATCGGTCGGTGCCGGCGTCAGAGGGAGTATGGCTGGATCACGGTGCCTCGCGGTGCCGGACTCGGGATTGGTCCCGGGTCCTTCGGCCGGGGCCCAGGAGGCACGCAGACTGATCTACGTGAATAAGCGTTAGGTGAGCCTCCGCACGGTCGGGGCGGCGGTTATCAAGCAAGTTGTCACCCCAATCGAACGGAGCACATCATGAGTGGTAAGGCCTCTGCGATCGCGGAGCAACTGAGCAGTCGTCGTTCGTTTCTGGCCGGAGCGGGAGCGGCAGCCGTCGGCGCCACGATGTTTGCCGACGTACCGCTGGCCGCCGCACGCCGCGGGCTGACGTCCGGAGACGAGGCGATTCTCCGGTTCCTGGCCGCCCTCGAGACTCTCGAGGCGGATCTCTGGCAGCAGTACAACGAGTTGGCCGGTATCCAGGACAGCGAGGTGCCCGGCGGGAGCGGGAACACCGCCTACACCAACGCGGTATCGATGCTCGACACGGACATGCCTCAATACATCCACGACAACACGGACGACGAGTTCACCCACTTCAAGTTCCTAAATGCCTACCTCTCGGCGCGGGGGGGACGGCCCGTCGATCTGACTCCCTTCAGGCGACTGCCGAGCAGCCAGGCAGACGGGGCACAGAAGCAGAAGAAACGCCTCACGAACCTGATGCAGCTAACCGTGGACACCACATGGTGGACGCGGTACCGGAGCAGCACGATGAACCCCGATTTCGGCGATACGTTCCCGCCGGCGGTCCCCGGGCTCCTGAAGGGGAAGTTTCCCGCCATCCCGAGATCAAATTCAGACCTGACGCCCACCAACCACCTGCAGGCGATCGCCAACACCGCCGGCTTTCACTTCGCGACGATCGAGCAAGGCGGCACCAGCCTCTATCCACAGTTGGCTCAGAGGGTCAGCGATCCGGAGGTGTTGCGCGTACTGCTCAGCATCGGACCGACCGAGACCATGCACTTCCAGACCTGGAGCGACAAGGCCGGCAACGCGCCCGCTATCACAGACCCGACCAACGGGTTGAGTTTCCCCGACCTCAGTTCGGCGGGAGAGGCGCTGAAAGCAAACCTGATCATGCCCGAGCCGACGATCTTCCTGAGGCGCAAGTTCCCAGCGGTCTCGATCATCCGCCCGACGGAGACCGCCGGCGCGGCCATGGGAGCGCTGAAGTTCCTCACCGACGATGGGCTCTTCCGCGGGCAGTCGCCGGGGTTCTTCGCGTTCATGCGCCGCCTCGCCCGCCCGGCAGACGCGGCCCGGCGGTAGGTTTCGGGTTCGCCTAGGAGTTCGGCAGGGGCGCGGCGTCGTCTGGTGGCTCGTCGGACAGGCGCGTCGGAGCCGGTGATTCGGTGCGGAGCCCGTGCATCGCCCAGCCGAGCGTGAGGAGCGCGAGGCCGTTGAGGATGAACGCGATCCCGACCAGCAGCGCCAGCGTCGCATACCCGATGTGCGGGCTCGAGACGATCACGATGCCGGCGACGATCTCAATCACCGCCGCCGCGATGTTCCACGCGCCACGGCGGAGCGTCAGCGCGGTCACCAGCCTGATGACGCCGAGCGCCACGAGCCAGATTCCGATGAGTATCGCTATTGCCGTCACCGCCTTGGTGGGATGACGGATGAGCAGGATCCCGACCACTATCCCGAGCACGCCCAGCAGCGCGGCCACGCCGCTGCGCTCACCAAAGAGCGCGATCGCGAGTTCGGCGATGCTGTCGATCAACACAAAAATGCCGGTGATGACGGCGAGGGTGGCCAGGCTGTTACTCGGCTTGACCAGCACGATCACGCCGGCGATGACACTCAGTGCGCCGAGCGCCAGCAACAGCCACCACGCCCATGTCAACTCACGTATCTGCTCGCGGGTGACCGGCTGAAAGGACATGCTCGGCTCCTCTGCTCGGGAACATTAGATGCGTAAGCGCCGCGTGGTCCCGGTTAGAACCGACGATCGGGAAGCCCGCCGGCCAATGGTACCCCTCCATCGGTGCGGAACAAAGCCGCGATGTTATGTCACCCGATCTGACTCGTTCGCGGTTGGACCTCCTAGCCGCCGGCCGACTTGACCTCCTAGCCGCCGGCCGACCTGGATCCGCGCGGTAACACCCGCTCCGAGAAGGAAGCCGAAAGCGGCGAGGTAGCAGGTGAACAGGACCCCGGCGAGCATCAGGAACAGCTCGACCGGCGTGTGGCCGGAAACCCACCGGAGGTAGTAACCAGCGGCGGTCGGAGTCAGCTGGAGGATCAGCCCACCGACGGCCCCACCCGCCAGCGCCGCGCGAAGGCTGAGGTTCCCTACGGCCAACGACAAGTAGACACCAGCACAGATGACTAGGGTTACCGACAATGAGATCAAGGGCACGGCAAGGCGAATCAACACGTAGTCAACCTCGAGGCGGTGGACGAGCCCGGTCCCGGCCGACGCCACGACTACCATCAGCACGATCAAAATTGTGAGCGCCGCGGCGATGCCGAGGTTTCGGAGCTTGCCAAGCACAATCCCGGCGCCCGGGATGCCGAGGAGCCGCGACAGGCAGCGCGCCAGCACGCCCACCGCGCCCGAGCAGGTCCAGAGCATCCCGGCGATCGAACCCGCGATCAGCAAGGGAGAATCGCGCTGGGTGCGCAGGATCAGGTCCACGACCTGGTCTTTGACGTCCTTGGGCAGGACGTGGGCGATCTTCTCCGACAGCGCCTGGGCCTGCGAGTAGTCACCGAGCACGACGGCGGCCAGGGCGGTGAGTCCGAGCGCCAGCGGCACCAGCGAAGCGAGCAGATACCAGGACAGCGCCGGAACGTCGTCCCCCAGCCCCGATTCCCAGTAGAGGCCGACGACCTCGCCGAGAACCCGCCGCGGGGGAGACTGTGTGCCCGCAGTCAAGGCGTCCTCGGACCGAGCAGCCGGGTTGCGACCGCCGCCTGCGCGTGAGTGGCTTTACACGAACGCCTGGTCGTGCGTGGACACGATCTCCCGCCCGAGCGGAACCAGAGAGACGGGAATCAGCTTGAAGTTCGCCAGGCCCAACGGGATGCCGATGATCGTGATGCACAGAGCGATGCCCGTGATGAGATGCGCGAGTGCGAGCTCCCAGCCGAACAGGATGATCCAGATGACGTTGCCGATCATCGAGCCTGCGCCGGCGTCCGGCCGGAGCACGATCCTGCGCCCGAACGGCCAGAGCGTGAAACTCGCGATCCTGAAGCAGGCGATCCCGAATGGGATCGTGATGATCAGGATGCACGCCAGGATCCCGAAAGCCACGTAGAGGAGCGACAGCCAGAACCCCGCCAGGATCAGCCAGATGAGATTGAGGATGAAACGCAAGGCGCGCCCCCTTGTGATTGCGAACGCAGTTGGCCGTAAGACTACGCCGATCCGGACGCCGCGGCTACCGGCCCCTCGACGTAATCGGCGCGGTGTCCCTCGGCGACGAGACCGACCTCGGCCAGCAAGGGCGCCGGCGCGTCAGGCCCGATTCTGGCCGATAGGCGGATTAGACTAACTTCCCAACCGTCGTGCGCACCGGCGAGGGTCCCGACTGGGGCGCGCGCAAGCACAACAGGAGGCCGGAAATGCTGCTGGCGTCGACGTTCACCTTTGGAGACGCGCTCCTCACGGTGTTGGAGGTCGCGTTGCTGTTTCTCTGGATCTGGATCGCGATCGGCGTCGTCCTCGACATCTTCCGCAGCCATGATCTGTCGGGATGGGGGAAGGCTCTGTGGCTGCTGTTCATCGTCATCCTTCCGCTGCTCGGGGTGCTGATCTATCTGATCGTCCGCGGACGCGCGATGCACGAGCGCACTGCGGACACCGCGCGCTCTCAGGACCAGGCGTTTCGTCAATACGTTCGCCAAGCGGCAGCTAGTCCCGCCGACGACTTGGCGAAGCTCGCCGACCTCAGGGACCGCGGGGTGCTCAGCGAGGAAGAGTTTCAAAGCGCCAAGGCGAAGACTCTGGCCGGCACGTAGCGGGCGCTCGCGCCAACCAGCCACCGAGAAGCCGCTTCATCGCCGGCCTCGCGGCGTGGCTGCGTGGTCATGCGCCGCGGTCATCCCCGCGGGCGACGCCATGCCGAGCGGTGTGGTCCTGCGCGCGGTTATGCTGCGGCGAGGTCACGCCGAGCGGTGTGGTCATGCGCCGGGGTCATTCCTGCGGCGACCCCACGCCGAGCGTGGGCAATAACTACCGAATAGCCCCAGTTATTGCCCATGCTGGCGCGGGCAGGTCCGCGCGTGCGTGGGGACGCTGGCGCGGGCGGCCCGGGCGTGCGTGGGGACGCTGGCGCGGGCGGTCCGCGCGTAGCGACTCACACTGACCTCTTCGCCAGTTCGTAGCGTTCTCTTCAGCGGTTCTCAAGGGCTTCTTACTGAGGAAGCCCACGCTCGTGATCGATTGAACACCTGCAAAACGCCGCCTCCTCGCGGCGCAGATGAATGGATCACGGAACACATGAGAACTCGATATCTGATTTCGGCGCTCGCGGTCGTGGGTTCGATCGCGTGCGCGGCGGCGTCCTCGGCGTCCGCGTCCTCGACGCCCACGGTGAGGACCGAACGGCAGTCGGCGTCCAGCGCCAACTGGTCCGGGTATGTCGCCGGCGGCGCCAACGGGAGCTCGACCCAATTCTCGAGCGTCTCGGGCAGCTGGACCGAGCCGTCGGCGAACTGCAGTGCCGGCCAGGGCTACTCCTCGTTCTGGGTTGGCCTCGGCGGAGCCGGGGAGCAATCTCAGGCCCTGGAGCAGGTCGGCACCGAAGCCGACTGCGGTAGCACGGGCTCCGCGAGTCACTTCGCTTGGTATGAGCTGGTGCCATCGGCACCGGTACGGCTCGATTTGACTATTTCGCCGGGCGATCACCTCACCGGCAAAGTGACAGTGAACGGGACCAACGTCACGGTCTCACTGTCCGATAACACCACCGGCGCGTCTGCTACCAAGACGCTACAGATGAGCAATCCCGACGTCTCGAGCGCCGAGTGGATCGCCGAGGCACCATCCTCCTGCGACGGCTCCGGTAACTGTCAGCCTCTTCCCCTGGCAGACTTCGGCAACGTGAGCTTCACCAACGCCACGGCGACGGCCAACGGCCACACCGGCACGATCTCCGACCCGAACTGGACGTCTCAGGCGGTCCAGCTCGACGGCGGCGCGGGCGATGGAACCGGATTCGTCTCCGACCAGGCGACCGCCGGCGCCACTCCCTCCGGGCTCTCTTCGGGCGGCTCGTCGTTCTCCGTGGCGTGGGCCTCGGCCGGCGCTCAGTCACAGGGTTCTGGGTCCTCCGCAGCCGCGGGCAACGGAGGCGACCCCTACGGCGGCGGCTCGCCCGATGGCTACGGCGCCGGCTCCTCGTACGGCGATGGCAGCGGCTACGGCGATGGCGGCTACGGCTACGGCCCGGGTGCCGGCTACGGCCCCGGTGGCGGCTACGGCTACGGCGTCGTCGGCTTCTGAGAAACCTGCCCACCACACGAGGACCGGATAGCGGCAAACGGTTCCGGCGCTCCACCGTCGGTGCGAGCGCCGGAACCCCTATTCAGCCCGCGGAGAGCAGCACGGAGGCGACCGAGCTGCGCGTTTGCACACCAGGTCGCGTACCGTCATGCTGGTTTCGATGTTCGAAGATCGCGTCGCGGATCCCGTGCGGGGTAACGAGGTCGAGTTGCGGCTGTCCGAACTGCTTTCGGGGCTTTCCCATGCGCTTGACATCACCGAGGGTCAGCCACGGGGCCATGCCGAGCGCAGCTGCGTGATCGGCATGCGGCTCGGTGCGGAACTGGGTCTCGACGACGACACGCGCTCCTCGATCTTCTACGCGTTGCTACTCAAGGACGCCGGCTGCTCATCGAACGCCGCAAAGATCGCCGCCCTGTTTGCCGCCGACGACGCCACGATAAAGAGGACGCGACGGTTGACTGACTCGGACAGCACCCGGCAGGCGCTCGCGCACATCGTGCGTACCGCCGCGCCAGGATGTCCACCGCTCGTCAGGGCCCGGCGAGTCGGTGCCCTGCTCAGGTTGGGACGCGCCGGCGCCAGCTCTCTGGTCGCGCTGCGCTGCGAACGCGGCGCCGCGGTGGCCCGCGCAATCGGGCTCGACGAGACGTCGGCGCGCGCGATCTTGGAACTCGACGAGCACTGGGATGGCCGCGGCTACCCGGCCGGGCTCTACCACGATCAGATTTCGCTGGGCGGTCGCCTGCTGTGCCTGGCTCAGACGGCCGAGGTCTTCTGGCGGCGGGGCGGCTCGGAGGCAGCGTGCGGTATCGCCAGGCAGCGGCGCGGAAGGTGGTTCGATCCCGTCCTCGTCGACGCCCTCCTCGCGCTGGAGGACGATGATGATTTCTGGCGCTCTATCGAGAATCCGGACGTGACCCGGTGGGAGCCGCCCGACCGCGTGCTGATTGCCGACGACGAGCGTCTGGATCGCGTGGCCCAGGCTTTCGCTTCGGTCGTCGATGCCAAGTCGCCCTACACCGCCCGCCACTCCGCTCGAGTCGCCGAGATCGCTGACGAGCTAGCTGCCGCGCTCGACCTCTCGCCCGACTCGCGCGCGACGCTCCGCCGCGCGGCCCTGCTGCACGACCTCGGAAAGCTCGGGGTGTCGAGCCGCATCCTCGACAAGCCTGGTCCTCTGACCGAGATGGAATGGGAAGTGATGCGCTGCCATCCCCGCTGGTCGATGGAGATCCTCACTCGGGTGCGAGCGTTCCGAGAACTCGCCCGGATCGCCGCGGTGCACCACGAGCGCCTGGACGGGAGTGGGTACGTCGCCGGGCTCACCGCCGGTGATCTGGATTTGCCTGCGCGGATTCTCGCCGTCGCGGATGTGGCCGAGGCGCTGGGCGCCGATCGGCCTTACCGGCCGGCGCTCGATGTCGACGAGGTGCTTGAAATCATGCGCCGTGACGCGGGACCGAAGTTGGACGCCGATGCGTTCGGGGCACTTGAACAGGTGCTCCCGGCGTTCCGGCTGGCCGCGACGTGAGCGATCACCTCCTCGGCAGGGGCGCCGCGAGATCGGCCTTCTGAAAGCCCCTACGATGTCGCTATGGGCAAGCTCCTGCGTCGCACTGTCGACGGCGACGAACTGCTCGTCGAGTGGACCCCGTCGGATCAGGCTTCCGTCGAGGCCGCCCAGGCCGAGTATCGGCATTGGCGCAGGCAAGACTACGAGGCCGTGCAGAGCGACGGTGTCTACTACGAGCCGATCGTCGGGGATCGCCTGCCGCTCGACGCCGAGGAGGTGATCCTCACCACCGCGATGGGCGGAGGCTAGCGCGCGGACCTTTGTGGCCCCGGACCGCTCAGCGAATCCGCCGGCCCATCTCAGCGAATCCGCCGGCCCATCTCAGCCGTGTCGTATCCGCCGAGCCGCTCCACCGAGGAGCGGAAGTCGGGTGACCGAAGCAAGTCCCACAGTGGCTCGAGCAGGGGGTCCTCGAGCGAGTCCCGCTCCAGCACCAGGTCATAGGGTTCGGAGGTCACCGGAGCGAAATCCAGCCCGAACGCGCGGGCGGCGGCTCGGATGCCCATTCCGCAGTCCGCGCGTCCAGCGGCAATCGCCGCGGCCACGGCCAGGTGGGTGGGCTCTTCCCGGCGATAGCCGGTGACCTGCCCGGGCTCGATCCCCTCGCGGCCGAGCTCGTAATCCAAGAGCACGCGCGTTCCCGCGCCGCGCTGACGGTTGACGTAGCGAATTCCCGGGCGGGTAAGGTCGGGTACGCCCCGCAGGCCGAGCGGATTGCCCCCTGCGACCAGCAGCCCCTGCTCGCGATGGACGAGGCGGACCACGGCGATGTCCCGGTCGGCGAGCAGCCGGTCGAGGTAGGGGAGGGTGTACTGGCCAGTATCAGGATCGAGCAGATGAGAGCCGGCGAGGTGGCAGAGGCCGTCCCGAATCGCGATCAAGCCGCCCATCGATCCAACGTTGCTCGAGGCAAGGGTGACTTCCGGGTGCGACCCGCGCAGCGCCGAGGCCGCGAGGTCCAGGACTAGATCGTGCGATCCGATCGCCACGATTGTGTGGTCGATCTGCGAAATGCCGCGTAACAGCGTGATCCCCACCTGCTCGCCCGCCAGGTACCCCTCGACGCCTGAGGGCACGACCAGCAACCCATCGGCGCGAACCAGCGAGGTCAGCACGCCCGCGCCGCGCGGCAGCGGCGAGGCGACCAGCGATCCATGCACCCGTCCCACCCGGACCCGTACCCAGTCGTCCATGCCGATCGCCGAGGACAGCTTACGGGCAAGGCGAGCCTCCGTCGTTGGACGCGGCGACGTGGGCGCGCCCTCGAGCGCGGCCAGCAGGGGCACCGCGAAGATGTCGAATGTAAGTGAGGCGGACACCGGATACCCGGGCGCTCCCAGCACTGGCGTCGAACGGACCGCGCCCAGTACGACGGGATGGCCCGGTCGCACCGCGACGCCGTGCACGGCCAGGCTTCCCAGCCCATCGACCAGCGCGGCGGTGTGATCGTCGCGGCCGGCGCTCGACCCGGCGATCACGATCAACAGGTCACACCGCGGCACGGCATCGAGGATCACGTCGGCCAGACGCCCCGGATCGTCCGGCTCGATCGGCAGGAGCAGAGCTTCGCAGCCGAACTCGCGAGCCTGTCCCGCGAGCATCAGGGAGTTCGTGTCGAGCAGCTCGCCGGGCGCAACATCGGTCCCGATCGGCCGCATCTCATCGCCGGTGGGGAGGATTCCCACGACGGGAGCCCTGCGGACACTCACCGCGGTGGTGCCGGCCGCAGCGGCCGCAGCCACGTCGACGGCGCGAAGCCGGTGCCCGGCCGGCAACAGCAGCTCGGTGGCGCTGACATCCTCGCCGATCGAGCGCACGTGCTGGTACGGCGCGACCGCCGCCCGCAGCTCGGCGCGGCCATCGGCCATATGCACGTCCTCGCGCATCACCACCGCGTCGAACCCGTCGGGCATCGGGTCACCGGTGTCCACAACCACGAACGAACCGCCCTCGAGCCACAGCGGCGTGCTCTCGCCGGCTCCGACCGTGTCCCCCGACCTCACCGCGATTCCATCCATGGCCGCCGCGTCGAACGGCGGCGAGGAGCGGGTTGCCCAGATCGGCTCGGCGGTGACGCGACCAATGGCTTGGTCGAGGCTTACGTGCGCCGACGGCACTCTCTCCGGACACCCTGCCGCGACGCAACACCGGCGCCACGCCTCCTGCGCCTCGAGCAGCGGTACGTCGTGCAGGAACGGCGCCGCGGGGTGCGAGCTCCTCGATGAATCACTACTTGTTGAGTCCCTATTCCTCGAAGGCCCCTCAGACATACAAAAAGACTTCGACCTCCGCGCCCGCGGCGAGCCCGGTCGCATCCTGCGCCACCACCATGTACCCATCGGCGGCGGTGAGGACGGACAGCAGCGCCGACGGGCCGAACAGGGGCTCGGCTGCGCCCTCGTGCAGGCGAACCTGCACGACGTCGAGCCGCCCCGCGGCGGAGGCGAGATCGCGCGACAAGCGCGCACGCACCGACGCAGGATGGAACTCGACGGCCCACCCCCCAACCCGGCGCACGACGGGCATCCCGATCAGCCGGAACACGACCAGGGCCGAGCGTGGGTTGCCGGGCAGCCCGATCACGGGGATACCGTCGATGAGCGCGAGCAGAGTCGGTTTGCCGGGCTTGATCGCGAGCCCGTGGCACCAAATCTCCGCGCGGTCGAGCCCCGTCACGGCGGCGGCCGTCTGGTCACGGGCTCCGACCGAGGAGCCGGCGCAGATCACGATCACGTCACTCTCGCGCACAGCGAGCTCGAGCGCATCCTGCAATGCACCGGGGTCGTCGCAGATGATCGCCGCGCCGCGCGGGTCACCTCCCGCCTCGCTTGCCAGCGCTCCGATCGAGACGCTCAGCGCATCGCGGACGTGCCCGGGCGGGAGCTCGGCCTCACCAGCGGGGCGGATCTCGTCGCCGGTGGGGATGATCGTCACGCGCGGAGCCACGTGAACGTCCACTGCGCTCACGCCGGCGGCGGCGAGGATCGCGAGATCCTGCGCCCGTAGAGGCCGACCGGCGGACACGAGCCGGGCGCCCAGCGTGGCGTCCTCGTCGCGCCGGACGACGCCCTCCCCGGGTGCCACCGGGCGTACCACTTCGATCGTTCCCGGCATCGCCTCCTGGGTGTGCTCGACCATCACGACCGCATCGGCACCCGGGGGCAGCATGCCGCCGGTGGGCACCGCCACTGCGGTGTCCGCCGTCACCTGGACATCGGCGTCCTCGCCCATCCCCACCGTGCCGGTGACGCGCAGGTAGGCGGGAATCGCTTCCGATGCACCGAACGTGTCGGACGCGCGCACGGCATACCCGTCGACGCTCGAGCGATCAAATCCGGGGAGCGCCTCGGGGGCCGTGATCGCGGCGGCGAGAACGCGGCCCCCGGCGCCATCGAGCGGCACCGTCTCGATCTTGCTGCGGTGACTGGGACGAAACTCGCGGAGCGCATCGGCGACCGTCCTTGCGGTGAAGAACTCCCTGCCGGCCGTGGCCATGTCAGTGGCCCACTCAGCTCAGCGCGGAGCGGCGGCGCGATGCATGCGCAGGACGCTTATGACTGGGGCGAGTGCGACCTGACCGAGCCCGCAGATCGATGTCAGGCGCATCGTCTCCTCGAGCTGGTCGACGCGGGAATCGACGCCGTCCGCGCCGGCGCCGCGCTCGAGCACGCCGGTCAGCATCTGGTGGGCCTTGTGCGAGCCCACCCGGCACGGTACGCACTTGCCGCACGACTCGTTGCGGAAGAAGCGCAGAATGTTCGTTGCGGCGGCGAGCAGATCCGTGCCTTCGGCGATCACCACCACAGCCCCCGACCCGAGCATCGATCCCGCGTCCGCCAGCGGCTTGAAGTCCAGGGGGACGTCCAGTTGGTCGGGGCCGAGAAAGTTCGATGACGCGCCGCCCGGCTGGAAGGCCTGCAGCTCGAGGTCGTCGCGGACGCCGCCGGCCGCCTCGATCAGCTCCCGCGCCGTGGTGCCCATCGGCACGCAGTACACATCCGGCCGCGCGACGTCGCCGGAGATCGCGAAGAACTTCAGCCCCACGCCGCCGCGCACGCCCTGATCCCGCCACCACTGGGCGCCGCGCTCCAGGATGATCGGCACGGCGGCGAACGTCTCCACCGAGTTCATCAGCGTCGGCTTGCCCCAGAGGCCGTGGGTCGCCGGGAACGGGGGCTTGTTGCGAGGCTCTCCCCGGTGGCCCTCCATGCACTCGAGCAACGCCGATTCCTCACCCAGGATGTATCCGCCGGGGGAGGTGAAGACCTCGATGTCCAAGAGTCGTCCCGATCCGAGTACATCGGGCCCCAGCAGTCCGTCCCCGCGGGCGGCATCGAGCTCCGCCCGGATCGCGGCCTCCTCGGGACCGTATTCATGGCGGATGAAGATCCATCCCTGCTCCGCGCCGGTGGCGAGCATGCCGGCGAGCATCCCCTCGATCACCAGGTGGGGCTGCTCGGCCAGCATCTGGCGGTCCTTGAACGTACCCGGCTCGGACTCATCGGCGTTGCAGATCACGTACTTGGGGTCGCGGCCCTGCGCGGCGACCATCTCCCACTTCGCGCCCGTCGGGAACCCGGCTCCACCCATGCCGCGCAGCCCGGACTCCTTCAGGGCCCCAATCGCCTCGTGGGCGGTCAGCTCGGCGGCGATCATGCGTCGGACGGTGGCGTACGCGGGCCTCTCATCCGAATCCGGGTAGGGATCGTTCGGCCAGTGCCGCCGTCGCTTCGTCTCGGGGGCTCGCGCCGGCGGCGCCGCCGGATCGCGCCGCGCCACGTCGACCAGCTCCGAGACGTCCGAGGCCCGGACGGGCTGTTCCTGGACGGCGGCGGCCGGAGCGGTGTCGCAGCGCCCCAGGCACGACACCTCCCGGACCTCGATCTCCACGTCTTCTCCGTAGCGCGCGCGGATCGCGGCGATCTGCTCGTCGGCCCCGTGGAGCCAGCAGCTGAGGTCGTGACAGACGGCGACCTCGACCTTGGACGCAGGATCGACGCGGAAGTGCGGGTAGAACGAGATCAGGCCCTCGATCTCGTACAGCGGCCGGCGCGTGTCACGCGAGAGCCGGACCAGCTCCTCGCGCGGGAGCCAGCCGTGCTCGCGCTGGATCGAGTGCAGCGAGGGGATAAGACTGGGCCCGGGGAAGCGCCCAGCACGCGCCTCCTGGCCCGGGATGCGTGCGGCGCTCGCCTCCTGGCGCGGGGTGCGTCCATTCGTGGAGGTCATGTACCGGCGCTCTCGCCGACCCGGCTGTCCTCGGTCCGCGACCGCCGTCCGCGCCTCCGCGGGCTCGACCCGCACGGCGCAGAACTTGAACTCGGGGATCTTGCCGACTGGGTCGATCTCGTCGATCGTGAGCAGGTTCGCGGCCGCCTCCCGGAAATGGAATGGGATGAAGCAGCTGCCAGGGGTCTCGCGGTGCGAGATCCGGGCCTCCAGCTCGATCGACCCCCGCCGCGAGGTGACCCGCGCAAAGTCGCCGTCGGCGATGCCCAGCCGTTCCGCGTCCCCTGGATGCAGGAAAACGATCGCCTTCGGCGAGATCGCGTCGAGCGCGTACGAGCGTCTGGTCATCGAGCCCGTGTGCCAGTGCTCGAGCAGTCGCCCGGTGTTCAGCACGAACGAGAATTCCTCGTCGGGCAGCTCGCGAGCTGGCATCCACTCCGCGGGCACCAGGTGAGCGAGACCGTCGTCGGTGTTGAACGACTCTTCGAACAGAACGACGGTGCCATCAGAATCCTCCGGATCGGGATTCGGATACAGCTTCCCAGTGGGGCCGAGATTGTCATAGTTGAGGTTCGTGTAGTTGGGCATCAACGACACGAGCTCGTCGAAGATCTCGCTGGGCGACTCGTAGGACATGGACAGCCCAACCCGGTTGGCGATGTCCTGCACGATCTCCCAGTCGACTCGCGCCTGGCCGGGCGGATCCAGCACCTTGCGCCCGAGTTGCACGCGGCGGTCGGTGTTCGTGTACGTCCCGTCCTTCTCCAGGTACGAGGACGCGGGCAGGACCACGTCGGCGAACTCGGCCGTCTCGGTCAGGAAGATGTCCTGCACGGCGAGGAACTCGAGGGCGGCGAGCGCCTTGCGCACCTTGTTGATGTTGGGATCCGAGAGGAAGGGGTTCTCGCCCATCATGTACATGCCGCGGACACCGCCGGTCAGAGCCGAGGCGACGATCTCGGTGACGGTCAGGCCCCGCTGGGGATCGAGCGAACGGCCCCACGCGGCCTCGAATCGCTCCCGCACCGCCGGCCGGTCTACGGGCTGGTAGTCCGGGTAGAACATCGGGATCAGTCCAACGTCCGAGGCGCCCTGGACGTTGTTCTGCCCACGGAGAGGATGCAGTCCGGTGCCGGCGCGGCCGACGTTGCCGGTGATCGCGCACAGGGCGATGAGGCAGCGGGCATTGTCGGTCCCCGTGGTGTGCTGGGAGATCCCCATGCCCCAGAAGACGATCCCCGCCTCGGCCTCGCCCCACAGACGTGCTACCTCGCGGATCACGGCCGGCGCGATCCCGCAGATCTGTCCCGCCCGCTCGGGCGGGTACTGCTTGACCATCTTCGCCAGCTCGCCGTAGCTGGTGGTCCGATGCGCGATGAACTCGCGATCGATCAGGCCCCGGTCGATGATCTCGTGCATCACGCCGTTGTAGAAGGCGACGTCCGTGCCGGGCTTGATCTGGCAGAAGATGTCAGCGTGCTCTGCCATCCGCTCACGCCGCGGATCGATGACGATCAACCTGGTCCCGCGGCGCTGCGCCTGCTTGAAGAACGACGACGCCACGGGGTGGTTGGCCGCCGCGTTGCTGCCGGTCAGAATCGCCACGTCGGCGTTGACGATGTCCCCGTAGGTGGTGGAGACCGCACCCGACCCGATACCCTCGAACAGGGCGGCCACGCTCGAGGCGTGGCACAGGCGCGTGCAGTGATCGACGTTGTTCGTGCCAAAGCCGGCGCGGATCAGCTTCTGGAACAGGTAGGCCTCTTCGTTCGAGCACTTCGCCGAGCCGAAGCCGGCGATCGCGCCGGGACCGTGGTCGTCGTGGATCGCGACCAAGCGGCTGGCGATCAGATCGAGCGCCTCCTCCCAGGAGGCCTCGCGGAAGTGCGGCATGACCTGGTCGTAATCGACCAGACCGCCCGGCTTGCGCCGGCCGCGACCATCGCCTTTGACATCGCCCGACAGGGGTCCTTTCGGATAGGAGTCATCGCGCCGGATCAGCGGCACCGTGAGGCGCTGAGGCGAGCGCGCGTAGTCCCACCCGTAGCGGCCCTTGACGCACAACCGCCCCTTTGACCCGGGCTGATCGCGACCCTCCGCGAACGCGATCGCCTGACGCTCGTCGTCCACGTGAAACGTGAGCGCGCAGCCCACGCCGCAGTAGGGGCAGACCGAGTCGACCTGCCTGAGCTCCTCGCGGGGGCGGATCGGGACACCGTGCAGCGGCTTGTTGATCAGGGCGCCGGTCGGGCAGGCGGCCACGCACTCGCCGCACGTGACGCACGAGGACTCGCCCATCGGGTCGTTCAGATCGAATGCGATTCGCGTCGTGTAGCCCTTGCCGCTGCGGCCGATCACATCGTTGCCCTGGATGTCGTCGCAGGCCCGAACGCAGCGGTCGCAGAGGATGCACGCATCGTGGTTGACCGAGATCACGGGGTTCGAATCGTCGATGCCGCGCCCCTGCCCCTGCGGCAGGCCGTCCTGCTTGCTGAGGCCGTACTGGCGGACGAGCACCAGCAGCTCGTTGTCGCCGGTGGTCGTCTCCTTGGGATCTCGCTCCGGATCGGGCTGGTCGGAGAGCAGCAACTCGGTCAGCGTGGAGCGCTGGCGCTCGAGCTGAGCGTTGCTCGTTGAGACCTCCATACCCTCCTCGCACGGGCGGACGCACGCGGCCGCGTACACGCGGGCGCCCACGTCGACCACGCACATGCGGCAGACGCCTACCGGGTCATAGCGGGGGTCGTGACACAGCGCTGGGATGTCGATGCCGAGCTGGGCGGCCGCCTCGAGAATCGTCGTGCCGTCGGCGACCGTGACCTCCCGCCCGTCGATCCGCAGCGTGACCTCCTTCGTCACTTCGGTGGGGGTAGCTGAAGCGATCGCCACGGCTTTTCAATTCTCCCTTATTGCGGTGGCTCCTCGGGCCGAGTGGCTCATGTGCTCGAGGTCCAACTCCCGGAGGGTACCGGGCTCTGGGATGCCGGTCGGTTCGAGCCCGCGGCCGCGGTAGTAGGCATTGATCATCCCGGTCAGGCGATCCGGGGTGAGTTTCGCGATGCGGCCGGAATCAAGCTCGAGTGATTGCGTGAGGAAGCGTTCCGGGAGCCAGTCCTCCTCGCGCGTCCATCCCTCTCGCAGGTTGAACAGGCGCTTGGCGAGCACTATCCGCCGCGCGGTACGCGCGAGCTCGGCGGCGTCGACATCCCATCCGGTGACCGTCCGCAGCAGGGCGGCCCATTCGGTGAACGGATCCTCGAACACGCCTCGCAGGAACTTGCACAGGATCAGCGAGTCCATGATCGCGGCGCGGTCCTCGGTCCCGATCGCGCCGGCTACCTGGGGCTCGCCGCCGTTCAGGCGATCGTGGGCGCCGGCCAGGTCGACCTCGTAGGCGCCCGAGCGGTTGTGGTCGGCGCCGCGGGCATTGACGGCAAGCCCGAGTGCCATGGCCTGGAGTGTGCGCGGCTCGTAACCCGGGAGCTCGAGCCCCTTCACGTGCGCGGCAAACGCCTCCGATCCCTGTCCGACTTTGCGTGAGGCGCGGCGCGATCCCTCGGCCAGAAGATCGCCGAGGCCCTCGCGCGCGCCGATCTCCTCGATCGCGCGAATAAGCGCGTCGCCGTCACCGAATCGCAGCCACGGGGCGTCGATCAGCCCCGCCTCGGCGCTCTCCATGGCCCAGGCGATGGTTCCGCCGGCGGAGATCGTGTCGATGCCCAGCTCGTCGCAGCGCCCACTGGCGGCGATCACCGCGTCGGGGTCGCTGACCCCGCAGAGCGGACCGAGGGCGAAGACGTTCTCGTACTCCATCCGGGTGTTCTTCCCGCCGGAGCCGCGGTAGATGTGCTCGCAGCCGATCGAGCAGGAGGCGCACGAGTTCCGGGCAACCTGGCGCAGAGCCGACACTTCCTCGGCGCCGAGCGCCGGCGCCTCGTCGAACGTCGCCGCGGAGAAGTTGCGCGTCGGCAATGTGGAGATCGCGTTGAAAGCGAGCAGGTTCGCCATCGTGCCCAGCTCGCGGTACTTGGCCGTGGCGGGGCCGAACGATCGGCCGCGTAGCTCCTTGGCGGCGGCCAGCACGGCGGCCGGATCGGCGGGGGCGACCTTGCGGCTGGCTCGCACCACCACCGCCTTGCACAGCTTGGAGCCGAGGACGGCGCCGAGCCCACCCCGGCCCGCATGGCGGCCGTCGTGGGAGATCGTGGCGTAACGGACCTGCCGCTCCCCGGCCGGGCCGATCGCCGCCACCCTCCACGCCGGTCCCATCCGCTCACGCAGTCGTCGCTCGGCATCTGCGGCGGGCAGTCCCCAGAGATCCTCGGCCGGAGTGAGGGTCACGGAATCGCCGTCGATGATTGCGACCGAGGGGTGGGCGCAGCGCCCGCGCAGCACGATCGCGTCGTGACCGGTGAGCTTGCCGGCAATCGCGAAGTGGCTCGAAGCCAGGGCGTCGGTGAGCCTCCCGGTGAGCGGTGATTTCGCGACCACGGCGAACTTCGCGCTCGTGGTCAACGGCGTGCCGACGAGCGGCGAAAACACGAACATCAACGGCGTGGGCGGGTCGAGAGGGTTGATGCACGGCGGGCACAGCTCGTGCATCAACCATGCCCCCAATCCGGCACCGCCGATGAACGAACGGAGCACTGACTCCGGCAGCGGCTTGACCTCCGTCGCTGCGGCGTCCAGATCCACGATCAGCGCTCGGCCGAAATACCCGCCGGGAAAGGCTTTCGCCATGCCCTGAGCGTACCGCCGGAATGCTGTCGGCAAACTGACATGCGGCCAAAAGGTCATCCGCCGGCGTCGGCCGCGAGAAACGCGACCGAGTCCCCGGCGGCCAGCGGCAACTCGGGGTCGCGGGTGATCTGATCGCCGTTCAGCGCCGCGACCACGTGCTCGTCCAGGCCCAGACCGACCGCCGCCGCGGCGGCGCGGAGCGTGCAGGCTCTGACCATCGTCCGTCGCGGTCCCCGCTCGGGCGCCAGCGTCCCGAAGCGCTCGACGTTCACCTCCGGCGGCTCGAGCGCCCGCGCCTGCCGATAGTCGTCCGGATTGTTGAGGTTCTCGACGGAGCTCAGGCCCGGATCGAGGCGCGCGAGCACCGGGTCGGTCAGAAGCGCAGTCTCGCTCAGGCGGAGGACGCGGCAGCGCTCAAAGACGAACGCCGGCCGCAGGCGACCCGAGGCGATCAGCTCCTCGACGATGCCGAGGAGTCTCGTCCGATAGGCGGCGGCGAGCGGCTGCGGGTGCCCGCCAACCTCCGGCAGCACCACATCCTCATCCTGGCCAAGAGAACCCACGATCCGCCTCACGAACGCCGGGTGAAGCAGCGGCACGTCGGTCGAGGAAACGTACGCGCCCGAGGCGCGATCGCCGATCGCCCGCAGGCCGGCGGCGAGACCCTGGAGGGGGCCGCGACCCTCCCGGGCGTCCTCCACCACCTCGACGGTGGGGTCGAGCGCCGGCAGCTCCTGCCCAGGCGCTCGTACCACGATCACGGGCCCGGCCACTGAGCGCGCGATGATTCCGGTGACTCGGCGAAGCAGCGTCGAGCCGTGCCATTCGAGCGCTGCCTTGGCCGTCCCCATTCGGGATGACCGCCCTCCGGCCAGAACGATTCCCGCCGCGTCACGCATGCGATCGATGGTAGATGCGGGCGCGCGCGGGCCCGGGGAACCAGACCCGAGCTCGGCGCCTGCACGCCGGCGCTGCGATGATCCGGGCGTGGCTTCAACATCCACCGCGCCGCGCGTCGTCGCCGACCAGGCCCGCGCCGTAGCCGCGGCGTGGTCGCCGCCCGGCGCTCCGAGCTCGTGGCGGCTCACGGCCGTCCAGTTCGAGATGCTCCGCGACGACGAGGAGCTGCTCGCGCTCGCGGCCACGATCCCGCCGGACCGGCTCCCGCCGCTGCTGTTCCAAGCGGCCGTGACGTTCCTGGTGCTCGAGCTGGAGCCGCATCCGCTCCGCGACTCGTTCCCGCGCGTGGGGGAGGCCCAGCCTCCGCTGCCCGCAGATTTCAACGCCCACTACCGCGCGTTCTGTCTGGATCATCGTGATCGGTTGCTCGAGGTCTGCTCACGCCACCGCTACCAGATGAACGAGGTGGGGCGGTGCGCCGACGTCCTGCCCGCACTTTCTCCGGCGGCGCAGGATCCACGGGGGATCGCGCTCGTCGATCTCGGAACCGGAGCGGGGTTGGCGCTACACCTCGATCGATACCGGTACGGATATCGCCGCGGCGATGACACCGACTCGGTCGGGGATGCCGGCGCGGCGGTCGTGATCGAGACGGAGCTGCGAGGCGAGCTGGCACCGCCGATCCCGGCTGCGCTCCCACGGGTGTCCCACCGCGTGGGAATCGACGTCGAGCCGCTCGATCTGACCGACTCCGAGGTGCGGGGATGGCTCGCGGCATGCGTTCCGCAGGAGATCGGCGCGGTGACCCGCTTCCACCACGCGGTTCAGGTGGCGCTCGCTCACCCCGCTGACACCGTCCGCGGCGATGCAAGCGAGGTGCTGCCGGCGGTGGTTGCCCGCATCCCCGAGCAGGCGCTGGTGTGTCTGATGGACACCTACGTCCACGTGTTCTTCTCGGCCGAGGAGCTCGAGCGCTTCCGGAGGCTGGTCGACGCCCTCGGCGCCGAGCGCGACCTGGACTGGGTGTCAATCGACCCCCTGGTTCCGATGGGCGATGCCGCCACGAGCAGCGTGCTCGGGATCGAGGTGGCGCCGGCACTGCTGCAGCGCAATCGGCGCGAAGGCGTGTTCGGCGTCATCGGCCGGTTGTCGTATCGCGGCGGCCGGCGGTCTGGCGCGCTACTTGGGTTGGCGCATCCCGGGGCGGCGTGGCTCGAGTGGCTCGCGCCGGGGGCAACCGTGTCGTCACCGCCCCACAGCTAGTCTGGGCGCTACAGAGCTCCCGAACCCGGAGGAAGTAATGGCCGAGCTTCCGACACTGTACGTTTGCCACGGCGACGGTGGCGGGCCGAAGTTTCATCCCTGCCGGCGTGTGCAGGAAGCCCTCCGCGCGGCCGGGATCGAATACGACAAGGTGATCGCCGCTCATGGCAGTCCGATCCCGTTCCTGCGCAAGGGCTCTCGCGACGAGCTGCGTGAGGCGACCGGGGACACCAAGCTGCCGGCGCTCAAGCTGCCCGACGGGACCGTGATCACGCACTCGCGCGCGATCCTGGCCTGGATCAGCGATCAGGAGAAGCCCTAGCCGCTCGGCACCCGCCGGCCCGAGTTGCTAACCAACATAGATGGGCAGGACTGCGCCCCGCAGTGGTAATAACGGAGGGTCAGCCGGGCATGGCCGTCGTCGACGACGAGATGACGATCGGGCGGCGCGACCAGAATCTCCCCTCGGCGCAGCGGCTCGCCGTCCCGGCAGCCCGGCGACGACGCGCTTGAGAGTCTCTACCCCGCCGGCCGAGGCGCCCACTACGACCAGATCGCGGTGCGGCCCGATGTCTTTCGATGCGGGCGAATCCTCCACCTCGTCGACAGCGCACGCTCACGCCAGCACGATCACCAGCGCTTTGGGCAACTCGACCGTCCGTATCCGGACCACGTTTGCTGTCGAACCCTGGCCGCGAAGAGTGCGCCGAATAGGACTAATCTCACACGGATGGGCTTGCCGGAGTACCTCGATGCGCCCCAGCTGGCGCCATTCGTGATCCGGAGCGCTCACGACAGTGACCGCAGGACGCGCGTCGTCGTGGAGGGAGAGCTCGATCTGCTCACCTCGCCGTCGCTGGCGGGCGCCCTCGATCGCGGGTTGTCCACGGCCGACGAACTGCTCCTCGATCTCTCGGGCGTGCGATTCATCGACTCCACCGGGCTGCAAGCGATCCTCGGTGCGCTTCAAGCCTGCCGGTCCAACGGCTGCGTGCTCCTGATCAGCTCGGAGCTGCCCGCTCAGGCGCTCCGGCTTTTCGAGATCACCGGCGTGCTGAGCCAGCTGCCGCTCGTCGACATGCGGTAATCATTCCGCCTGGAGCGGAAAATGAACCTAACCAACCATCAGTTGCGTCTGGCCGCGCGCCCTTCCGGCTTACCCGAGCCCTCGGATTGGGAGCTGACCAGCGAGCCTGTCCCGCAACCGGACGCGAACCAGATCCTGCTGGAGGTCTCGCACGTGTCGATCGATCCGGCGATGCGCGGGTGGATGAACGACGTGCCGTCGTACATCGCGCCCGTGCAGCTGGGGGACGTGATGCGCGCCGGCGCGATCGGACGTGTGATCGCCTCCGAGCATCCGGGGTTCGCCGTGGGCGAGCACGTCTTCGGCCTGTTCGGGGTCCAGGAGTTCGCGGTCTCGGACGGGTCCGGGGTGATCAAGGTGGACCCGTCGATCGCGCCGCTGCCGACGTTCCTCGGGGCCCTCGGGTGGACCGGTCTGACCGCGTACTTCGGGCTGCTCGACGTAGCGCGTCTGCGCAGTGGCGAGACGGTGGTCGTCTCGGGGGCGGCCGGCGCGGTCGGCAGCGTCGCCGGGCAGATCGCGAAGATCAAGGGCTGCCGCGCGATCGGGATCGCCGGAGGCCCCGAGAAGTGCCGCTGGATCGTCGAGGAGCTGGGCTTCGACGCGGCCGTCGACTACAAGGCGGAGAAAGTGCGCGCCGCGCTGCGCGAGCGCGCGCCGGACCGCGTCGACGTGTTCTTCGACAACGTCGGAGGCGACGTTCTCGATGCGGTCCTGACCAGGCTCGCCCGCGGGGCGCGGATCGTCATCTGCGGCGGCATCTCGCAGTACAACGCTCGCCAGGCCCGGGGCCCCGCCAACTACCTGGCGTTGATCGCCGCACGCGCCTCGATGACCGGGATGCTCGTGTTCGACTACGCCGACCGCTACGCCGAGGCGACCGCCGAGCTGGCGGCCTGGCTGCGCGAAGGCCGGCTCGTCTCGCGCGAATACGTCGTCGAAGGTGGCGTGAGAGCGTTCCCCGATGCGCTGCTGAAGCTGTTCACCGGCGAAAACATCGGCAAACTGGTGCTCACGGTGCCCTGATGAACCGTATGAGCGCCCAAGACGCGTCGTTTCTGCACGTCGAGAACGACGCCAGCCCTATGCACGTCGGTGGCGTGAGCGTCTTCGAGGGTCCACCACCTCGGTTCGAGGATGTGCTGGCGCGGGTCGAGGGCAAGCTCTCGCTCGTGCCGCGCTATCGCCAGGTGGTGCGCTTCGTGCCGTTCGGGGTTGCGCGTCCGGTGTGGGTCGATGACCCCCACTTCAACCTGGGCTACCACGCGCGGCGCACTGCCCTCCCTCATCCGGGGGGCGACGACGAGCTCCGCACCCTCGTGGGGCGCGTGATGTCGCAGAACCTCGACCGGGCCAAGCCGCTGTGGGAGATGTGGGTGGTCGAGGGGCTGGGAGACGGTCGCTGGGCGATGCTCTCGAAGGTCCACCACTGCATGGTCGACGGCGTCGCCGGGACCGATCTGATGACCGTGCTGCTCGACAAGGAGCGCGATCCAGAGCCCTCGTCCGCGGATCGCTGGGAACCCGAGCCCGCACCGGGAAACGCTCGGTTGCTCGCCGACGCGATCGTCGAGCAGACCGTGAACCCGGTCGCGGCCGCGGAGCGATTCGTGGCCGCCCTGCGTGCTCCGCGCGAGCTGGTGAGCCTGCTCGAAGACACATCGCGCGGGCTGATCGCGTTCGCCGGCGTCGCGCGACCGAGGCGATCTTCGCTGAACGGGCCGCTCGGTCCTCACCGCCGCTGGGACTGGGCCCGCGGTCGCCTCTCCGACGTGCAAAGGGTGCGCGGCGCGTTGGGCGGCACGGTCAACGACGTCGTGCTGGCGGCGATCACCGAGGGCTTCCGGGAGTTGCTGCGGTCGCGCGACGAGCCCGTCGATCGCGTGCTGCGCACGCTGGTGCCGGTGTCGGTCCGGCGACCCGGTGAGCGCGGCACGTACAACAATCGGGTCTCGGCCATGTTCGCGGAGCTCCCGGTGGGGATCGAGGACCCGGAGGAGCGACTGCGCTCGATCCGCTCGCAGATGGCCGACCTCAAAGAGTCAAAGCAGGCGGTCGCCGGGGAGGTGCTCACATCGCTCTCGGGGTTCGCGCCGCCGCTGCTGCTGGCGCTCGGAACCCGGTTGGCGAGCCGAGTTCCGCAGCGAAGCCTGAACACGGGAACCACCAACGTCCCCGGGCCGCAGTTTCCGCTGTACCTCGCCGGCAGGCGGATGCTCGAGTCGTTTCCCTACATACCGCTGTTCGCCAGCGTGCGCATCGCGGTGGCGATCTTCTCCTACGACGGAGCGCTCAGCTTCGGGGTCAGCGGCGACTACGACACAGCGTCGGACATACACGTCCTGTGCGCGGGCATCGAGCGCGGACTCGGTCAGCTCGTGGAGTTGGCCGAGTTGCGACCGATGCGCGGATCACCGCGGCGGCCGACGACGAACCAGATCGCTTCGACCGGTTCCTCGCCGACGGTGAACAAGCGGTGAGGCATCGTCGACTCGAACGAGATCGAGTCTCCGGGCCCCAGCTCGTAGGTCTCGAAGCCGATCGTGACGCCAAGCCGGCCTTTCAGGACGTGCCCGTACTCTGTACCCGAATGGCGCATCAGAGCGTCCTCGGCGGACGACGCTCCACCAACGTCGTAGACGACGTACAGGAAGTCGACGTCTTGAGGGGTCTGCGGTGTGAGGCGCTCCCAGCGCACCCCTGACGCGAGCTGAATCGACTTGCCACCTCCCCGGCGCACGACGGGATCGACTGCGGCGCCCGACTCGGCTTGGCGGTGCCGAGTCGGGCGAGAGGCGGACGGCGCGAACAGCAGCTCGTCCAGCGACAGCCGCAGCTCGCCTGCGATCGCGTACAGGGTGCCAACCGAAGGCGATGCCTTGCCGAGCTCGACCTGCGAGATGAGGCTGGCGGACACACCGACTCGGCGCGCGAGCTCGCGGACGCCGATCTTCTGGCGTAGCCGTTCCTCGCGCACGCGTCTTCCGACGCTGTTAGGTCCGCTGCCCAAGCCTTGCTCCCACTGAGTCTGCGATCGCCTCCGCGCTCGGGAGGAACGCGTCCTCGAGTGGGGGGCTGTAGGGGATCGGGTGGTCGGGGGTGGTCAGGCGCCAGATGTCGTCGATGTCGTGCAGACCGTGTTCGGCCGCCAGCGCGAGGATCTCGCCGGCCCACCCGCCGGTGAGCGGACCCTCTTCCACGACCAGGAGGCGGTTGGTCTTGGCCAGCGATCGCAGGATGCAGTCGCGATCGATCGGACGCAGCGTCCGCACGTCGATGACCTCGGCGTCAATCCCGTTGTCGGACAGCCGCTCGGCGGCGGCGAGACAATCGGGCACCCCTTTCATCGCGGATACCATCGTCAGGTCCGCGCCCTCGCGCCGCAGGCGGGCGCGCCCGATCTGGGCGATCTCGTGCCCGTCGCATTCTTCCTTGACGCCGTAGAGGCGCTTGTGCTCGAGAAACAGCACCGGGTTCTCGTCTCTGATCGCCGCTTGCAGCAGCGCCTTTGCGTCGGAGGGTGTGGAAGGCGCGACGATCTTCAGGCCGGGCACGTTTTGAAACCAGCTCGCCGGCGTCTGTGAGTGGATCGCGCCGAACCGTCCGCCGGCGCCGACGGCCGAGCGCACGACCAGCGGCACGCTGGCCTGCTCCCCGGAGATGTAGAAATACTTTGCGGCTTGATTGACAAGGCTGTCCATCGCGAGGGCCAGGAAGTCTCCGAACATGATCTCGATGATCGGCCGCAATCCACACACCGCGCTTCCGAACGCCGCTCCGGCGAGCGCCAATTCGGAGATCGGCGTGTCGAACACTCGCTCGGGGCCGTGCTTCTCACGCAGGCCCGGCGTGACCGCGAACACGCCACCCGCGGCCGCCACGTCCTCGCCGAAGAACACCACGCGTTCGTCGCGCGCCAGCTCCTCGTCGAGCGCCTCGCGGATGGCCTCCCGGAATTCGAGCGTGGGCATTTAGACCTCCGGCCCCCTCATAGCGCGAGCCGGAGCGGCCGCTCCAGGTTTGTGCGGACGTTCTGGAGGAAGGCGGCGGCGTCGGCACCGTAGAGGATGCGGTGATCGCACGTGAGGGTCATCTTCATGCGTCTCGAGGACTCCACCGCTCCATCGCGCAGCACGGCGCGGTCTTCGAGCGATCCGACCGCGAGGATGGCGGCCTGAGGAGGGTTGATGACCGCGACGAACTCGGTGATCCCGTACATCCCGAGGTTCGAGACCGTGAACGTCCCGCCCGCGAGCTCGGGCGGGGCGAGCTTTCCCGCCCGGGCCCGCTCGCCCAAGGCGCGAGTCTCCGACGCGATCTGACCGAGTGACTTCGTGTCCGCGTCGAACACGGTCGGGACGAGCAGCGCGTCGTCGGTCGCGACCGCGACACCGAGGTTGACTCGTTCGTAGAGCTCGAATCGACCGTCGCGGTAGCTGGCGTTGACCCTAGGGTGGCGGCGCAGCGCAAGCGCGCATGCCTTGACCACGAAGTCGTTGAGGGTAGGTATTTGGACCGGACCGGCGTCCACCAGGTCATCGCGCAGCCGCACGATCCCGTCCATATCGACCTCGGTGCTCAGCGTGAACTCGGGGATCGTCGCCTTGGCCTCGGCCATGCGGCGGGCAATGGTCGATTGGATGCGTGTGGGCTCTTGAACCTCGACGTCGCCTTTGGGGCTTGGGGGACGTGGCGTGGGGCCTGGGGGCCGTGTGGGGCTTGGCGGACGTGGCTCGGAAAGGACGGCGGGGCGCGCACGAGCAGCCGCCTCCACGTCACGTTTGGAAATCCGCCCTGAGGGTCCAGTGCCCTGAACGTCGCCCAGATCGAGCCCCCGTTCTTCGGCCAGTCGTCGCGCGACCGGCGAAGCCTTGGCTCGGCGCGGGGGCGAAGCCTCGGGACGTGCGGCCGGCGGCGCGCCGTCTTGCGGAGCGGGGGGGCCGCCGTCGATCTGGCCGATCACGGTGCCGACCGTCAGCGTTTCACCGTCGGCGGCGATGACCGTCAGCATTCCCGAGAACTCGGACTCGTACGTGACCGTGGCCTTGTCGGTCTCGATCTCCACCAGGTCCTCGCCCGCGCTCACCGATTCCCCGGTGCGCTTTAGCCAGCGGACGATCGTGCCTTCCTCCATCGAGTCCGAGAGCCTCGGCATCACCACTTCGGCCATTAGCGCGCCCGTTACTCCTTGAACTCGCGCACGGCCCCGGGCCGCGGCCACGGGGCTGCCAAACCGCGCTCGGCGATCGCGTCAATCTGTCTGTCGACCGCTTCCTCGACTTCGCCGACGGCACGTTGATCGGCGCCGAAGCGCTCCAGCAGCGCCGCGCGCCCGAGCTTGATCGGGTCGCGATCGCGCCACGCCTCGAGCTCGCCGGGCTTGCGGTACCTGCCCGGGTCGCTCCGGGAGTGTCCGACGAACCGGTACGTGAGGGCCTCGATGAATTGCGGTCCACCGCCTCCTCGAGCCCGCTCCACCGCCGCGCCCGCGGCCTCGCGGACGACCAGGACGTCGTTCCCATCGATCGTGCTCGCCGGAATACCCAGCGTCTCAGCCCGCGCGCGGAGCTCACCGGCCGTGACCTCCTCCCACGGCGTGAACTCTCCGTACAGGTTGTTCTCGCACACGTACAGCACCGGGAGCGCGAGTACCGTCGCGAAGTTCAGACACTCGTGGAAATAGCCCTGATTCGCCGCGCCGTCACCGAAGAACGCCACCGCCACGCCGCCTCGACGCTTGAGCGCGAGCGCCGCGCCCGTCGCGGCGGAGATGCTCCCGCCGACGATCCCGAAGCAGCCGATCAATCGGTGCTCGAGGTCGACCACGTTCATCGATCCGGCACGCCCGCCACACACTCCGCTCTCGCGCCCGAGCAGCTCGTCGAGCAGTCCCTGGGGGTCGACGCCGAGCGCGAGCGCATGCCCGTGGCCGCGGTAGGTCCCGGCCACCCGGTCGACGGGCTCCAACACCGAGCACACGCCCACCGCGACCGCCTCCTGACCCGAGTACAGGTGCGTGGTCCCGTGAATCTCGCCGCGCTGGAAGAGCGACTGGACCGTGTCCTCGAAGCGCCTGATCAGCCGCATGGTGCGATATAGCCCGAGCGCCTCGCCAAGATCCAATTCGGCCTCTCGGGCGCGGCGAGTCTCCGCTGCCGAGGTGTGGCTCAAGGGGCCGGCACCGTCTCGCGGTCCTCCTTGACCAGATCGGCGCCGCGGACGTACTGCCTGCCGGCGACGAGCAGCTCCTCGCCCGGGAAGCGAGTGAGGATCTCGGGCCCGTGGGCCCTCACAAGCACCTCCTCCTCGATCCGGGCCGCGGAGCGGCCGTCGCTCGCCGGGCAGTACGTCTCGAGCGCGAAGACCATTCCCGCCTCGATTTCAACCGGAGCGTCGAAGGAGTGAAGGCGCGAGATCATCGGCGGCTCGTACAGTCCAACGCCCAGGCCGTGCCCGAACTGCAACCCGAAGCACGCCTCCTCGCTCGCGAAGCCGAGATCCTGCGCGCTCGGCCACACGCTCGCGATCGCGTCGGTGGTCGCTCCGGGCCGGACGAGCTCGATCGCGGCGTCGAGCCACTCCCGGCACTGCTTGTAGGCATCGAGTTGGGACTGACTCGCGCCACCCACGCAGAACGTGCGGTAGTAGCAGGTCCGGTAGCCCATGAACGAGTGAATGATGTCGAAGAACGCCTGATCACCCGGGCGCAGCAGCCGGTCGGAGAACACGTGAGGGTGGGGATTGCAGCGGTCGCCGGACACCGCGTTTATCGCCTCCACCTGCTCGCTGCCCAGCTCGAACAGGAGCCGCTGCGCCTCGGCGACGATCTCGTGCTCCCGAACGCCGGGCCGCAGCAGCTCGTAGATCCGCACGTAGACCGCGTCGACGATGGCCGCGGCGTGGTCGAGCAGCGCGATCTCGTCCTCGGTCTTGATCTTGCGAGCGCTGAGCATCACCGGCTGAGCGTCGGCGGTCGCGATCCCGGCGCGGTGAAGCGACGCGAGCGTCTCCATGTCCGTCAGGTCGATACCGAGCAGTTCACTCTCGAGCCCGTGGGCGCGCAGCTCCTCGGCGATATGACCGGCGAGCAGATCCGGCACCCCCGTCTGGCGGGACATCGCGCCCCGCATGCTCGAGACCCCGGGACGCCAGCTCGAGCCGGGCAGCCACGGTGCGTAGAGCTGGTGATGCCTCGCCGCTGAGCCGAAGTCCCACAGCACGGGATCGCCCTCGCGGGGGAGCAGCGCGCAACGCGCGCTCTTGTCCCGTGCCCACTCGCCGATGTGGGTGCTCGTGACATAGCGGATGTTGTTCTGGTCGAACAGGAGCACGGCACCGAGGTCCGAGGCCCGTAGCGCGGCGCGTGCCCGCTCGAGGCGCTGCGCTCGCAGACGCGGGAAATCCACGCGCTGCTCCCAGTCGACCGCCATCGTGGCACCGCGCGAAGCAATCATCTACGGGTCTCGAGTCGCCTCTGCCTTGACCACCTGGCTATCGAGGTAGTCCCAATCGCGATTGAACCGGTACGAATGGTTTGCCGGCGGCTGGGGCGACTGCGTCTCCAACCAGCGGACTCGCCCGGCGCTCCGGTTGTGGAAGGCATGCACGCAGCCGACCCCAGTCCAGAAGACGTCTCCGGGACCAAGCGTGAACACGTTCCCGTCAGCCGTCGCCTCGACCTCACCTTCGAGCATGTAGTAGGTCTCCTCGAGCGGATGGTCGTGCGGCTGAGCCACGCCGCCCGGCTGGTACTCGACCATGAACATCGTGTGCAGCACGGCGCCGAGGCGCTGATCGACGAGCATCTTGACCGCGATGCCGCTGTATGCCAAGAGCGCCGTAGCCATGCTTGCCGATACCGTCGGTGCGTCGACGGGCGCCCCCGTCTTCAGGTTATCGACGTCCATCTCGCCGGTCGTGAGGCGGAAGAACGTCCGGGTGCGTGGGTCGCGGATGTCGGGCGGCCGGGACTCGCGGGGCGGGACGGGAGGGCCCGTCCAGAACGTGTCGGGCGGCCCGGAAATCCGGGGCGCCGGAGCGTTCATCTCGAGCCACAGCGCAGGTTCGGTCGACTCGTTGCTCCACCCGTGCTCGACCCCGACCGGCACCAGCCCGCAGTCATTGGCGGCGAGCTGATACGCCCGGCCGTCGACCGTAACGACCGGCTTTCCGGCAAGCACGTAGAAGCTCTGCTCGGTCGAATGCACGTGCGTTGCCACGAAGCCCGAGGACTCCAACGAGCACAGCGCGAACCCGGTATGCACCGCGCCCACCTCGCGCCCGACCAACGCCACGCGCCGAAGACCCTCGACCCGGTCCCCGAGGCCAGCCGGTCGAGCCAGCTCGATCTCGTCCTTCCTCTGCACATGGAAGAGCCGGTCTCGATCCCCCACGGTGAACACCCTATCCGCGGCTATCGCCACCATCAAGTGTCACTGTACACCTGAAAGTGCGGATCACAATCCCGCCTCCCTCTGCAACCGAGGCACGAGCGCGGTGAGGTCCCAGTCTCCCATCCCGGTGGCGATGCATCCCTGGACCAGCTGCTGGGTCAGGGCGGTCACTGGCAACGGCAGCTCGGCGTCACTGGCCGCCTCGAGTGCGAGCGCCAGGTCTTTGTACATCAGGCGCGAGCTGAACGTGGAGCTGTAGTCCTCGGCGACGAGCGCGTCCGTCTTGTATTTGACGAACGGGCTGCCAACCGCCGAGGCGCCCATCACCTCGAGCATCTGAGCGCTTTCGATCCCGTGCTTCTCGCCGAGCACGAGCGCCTCGGCGATCAGCTCGACGGTCCCGCCGATCATCAGGTTCAGCGCCAACTTGACGATGCGGGCTTCCTCGTGGGATCCGACATAGAAGACCGTCGGTCCGATGTCCCGGAGGGTCCCAGCGAGTCGATCGAACCCGTCGCGGGGACCGGACACGATGATCCCGAGGTTGCCCGCGCGCACTACCGACGGATTGCCCGTGACCGGCGCGCGCAAGAACGCCACGCCGCGGCGCTCGCACTCGGCCGCCACCGTCGCCGAGGCAGTTGCGGAGATCGTGCTCATGTCGATCAGCACGCCCTGCTCGTCGGATTCGAGGAGCCCATGCTCACCGAGCGCGACCGTCTCGACGGCCTCGCCGTCGGCCAGCATCGTGATGGCGCAATCGGAGTGCCGCCAGGCATCGTCGGGATGCTCGAGGCTTCGAATGCCCCGCTCTTTGAACGGCTCCACCGCGCCCGGAGAGCGGTTCCACACCGACAGCTCGTGTCCGGCCTGCTCGAGCCGTTCGCCGATTGCGGCTCCCATCCGCCCAAGCCCTAGGACCGCGATGCGCATCAGCTCAGCACCCAGCCGCCGTCAACGGCGAGGTTCACTCCGTTCACGGCGGAGTTCTCGAGCAGGAACAGCGCCGCATCGGCCACCTCGTCCATCGTCACCAGACGCCCGGTGGGTGTTCGCACCCTCACCCCCTCGAGGAACTCGGTGGCGGCGTTGACCCACGCCGGGCTGTCGCCCACGATCCCCGGATGGATCGCGTTCACCCGCACCGGCGCGAGCTCGGTCGCGAGCGTCCGCACCATCGCGGTGACCGCTCCGTTGACGCTCGTCACGGTCGTGGAGCCCGGGTAGGGGCGATCCTTGGCCAGCCCGCCGAACAGCAGCACCGATGTGTCCTCGTGCATCCTGGGGTGTAGACAATGCAGCACCTCTGTATATCCGACCAGCTTGAGCGTCGCGAGCCGCAGTGCCTGGTCGATGTCGTAATCGCGGACCGTGTTGGAGTCGCGCTCAATCGCCGCGAGCACCACGTGATCGACGGGTCCGATTCGCTCCAACGCCGCCGCGACTTGCGCTGGCTCGGCGAGGTCGAAGACCACCGTGCCGACCGAGTCACCGATCTCCCCGGCGACCGATTCCGCGCGCGCCGCCTCACGGCCGGTGATCACGACGTCGCGCCCACGCTCGACGCATCGCTCCGCCAGGCGGCGCCCCAACCCACGGGTCCCACCGACGATCAGCGTTGTCCCTGCGGGCATACCGTCCTCCTCTTAGCGTCCAGTATCAGTGTACGGGTGGATGTGGCGCGTCGTCGTCGCGCCAGTAACTGCGGCGCCTTGCCTGTCCGGCGGCCGTCTGATAGAAGGCGCTTCACGCGCATGTAAAACAGTGGCGGACAGCTGGTACGGCGTGCGCGGCACGCCTCGGCGTGAGCTGCGTGACTACATACGGGAGGTGGCCGAATGGCCGGCGGAAACGATCGGATCCTGACGACGCATGCGGGAAGCCTTCCGCGCCCGGATGACCTCGCGGACATGATCTGGGGCCGCATGGACGGCCAGGAGGTGGACGACGCAGCACTCGACGCTCGTATCGACTCGGCCGTAGCCGAGGTGATCGAGAAGCAGCGCGCTGCCGGGGTCGACATTGTCAGCGACGGGGAGATGAGCAAGACGGGTTTCAGCACCTACGTCAACGAGCGTTTCTCCGGGTTCGAGGGCCGCTCCGAGTTTCAGGCCGACGACGTCGCCGACTTTCCGAACCTCGCCATGCGGTTGTTCAACACGCCGGCGATGGCGCACCTGGTGTTCTCCAACTGCGTCGGACCGGCGAAGCTCAAGGACAAGGATGCCGTTCATCGCGATGTCGCGCGCCTGGAGCGCGCGCTCGGCGAGGGCGATCATTCGAAAGCGTTCATCGGCGCGATCAGTCCGGGACAGATCGCTTTCAACTACCCGGACCAGCACTACGGCTCGCACGAGACCTACCTCGGCGCGCTGGCCGACGAGCTGTCCTACGAGTACAAGGCGATTACGGACGCAGGGTTCAAGCTCCAGATCGACTCACCGGACATGGCCATGGCCGCGCACTGCCGCTCGGTGGGCTCGAGCGTGGGCGACTGGCACACTCACCTGCCGCTCGCGGTTGATGCGCTCAACGCGGCGCTGGCCGGCATTCCGCCAGAGCAGGTGCGGCTGCACGTCTGCTGGGGCAACTACGGTGGCCCGCACCACAAGGACGTGCCGCTCGCCGACATCATCGGCGAGGTGCTGAAGGTCAACGCGGGAACCATCTACGTGGAAGGCGCCAACCCTCGGCACGCGCACGAGTGGCGGGTGTTCGAAGACGTGGCGCTGCCGGACGACAAGTCCGTGATCCTCGGCGTGATCGACGTCAAGTCCAACCACGTGGAGCATCCTCGGCTCGTCGCGGATCGGCTCGTTCGACTCGGCAAGATCGTCGGCAGAGAGCGGCTGATGGCCGGGACGGACTGCGGCTTCGACACGTTCATCCGCTTCTCGCTGGTCGATCCGGACGTGGCGTGGCTCAAGCTGAAGTCGCTCTCGGAGGGCGCGGAGATCGCATCCACCGAGCTCTAAAGGCGCTTCGCCGATGTTGTCTGAGACCATCGAGGAAGGCGTCGATGTCCTTGTCGTCGGCGGCAGCTTGGTCGGTCTCTCGACCGCGCTGTTCCTACGGCTGCACGGAATCTCCTGTCTGGCGGTGGAACGGCACTCCAGTACGGCCATTCATCCGCGCGCCGGCCACTTCCAGCTGCGCACGATGGAGATCCTTCGCTCGGCCGGGCTCGAAGAGACCGTTCGGCGAAGGTCCGAGGAGCAGTACCACCCGAACGGTGGAATCAACAACGTCGAGTCGCTCGCCGGCCGCGAGATCGCGAGCTACTTCCCAAATCTGAACGCGGGGGTCGAGGAGTTCAGCCCCACCGGCCGGCTATTCATCGACCAGGACGCGCTTGAACCGATCATCCGAGAGCGGGCCGAGGAGTTGGGCGCAACGCTGCGCTACCGCGCCGAATGCGCCTCGCTGTCCCAGGACACAGACGGCGTCACCGCGTCGCTTCGCGACCTCGACAAGGGGACGGAGACGACCCTGCGCTCCCGATTCGTTGTCGCCGCGGACGGGAACCGCAGCCCGACCCGCGAGCGGCTCGGGATTGGCATGCGTGGCCACGGCGTCCTCTCGCACAGCGTCACTATCTACTTCCGTGCCGAGGTCGACCTGGCGCCGCTGCTCGAGGGGCGCTACCAGGGGGTCAACTACGTCACCAACCCGGTGCTGCGTGGCGCCCGAGCAGTTGTTGGCCCGGATCGACGAGGCGAGCCGCTTCTACCCGCGCGACCAACTCGCTCTCTCGACGCAGTGCGGCTTTTCCTCCGCGGGTCCCGGCAATGCGATCAGCGAAGACGCGCAGGAGAAGAAGCTGCGCCTCGTCGCCGAGGTTGCCGACCGCGCCTGGGGCTAGGGGCTGCAGCGTCCGCGGTCCTCGATCGTGCTCAGCGCTTGTATTCGCGCAGGCCGTGCCAGTACCCGCGCGCACAGAGGCGGTCCAGGCGCCACAGCGCCAGCGCGACAGCCAGCATCAGCACCCCGTACCCGGCGAGCGCCCCAAAGGCGTCATTGACGATCGGAACCAGGGCCATCAACCAGCACCACAGTGCGAACCAGGCGAGCGGCCGCCAGGGCGGGCGCCAAGACCAATCCCATCGCCGCCCGGAGTCATCCTCGGGCTCCTCCCACCCGGATGGCTCCCATCCGCTGTCGTGCACCAGGCCCAGAACGAGCATGTCAATCGAGTATATGCCCGCTCGAGCCCCAGAAGGCCGGAAAGACGCCACGTCGACGATCCGTCAGAAGCGGTGTTCCTCTCCTCTGCCAGCCCCTCGGCGGAGAGTCGCGCCGACTGTGGACGCGTCGGCCGCGTGTGGATACCGTGAGTGGTCGTGAAGGAGTCGTCCGCCCGTGACAGCGGCAAGCCGATCGTGATCGTCGGCGCCGGAACGGCGGGCGGCAACGCTGCCGTGGCTCTGCGCGAGGAAGGCTTCCCGGGACGAGTCGTGCTGGTCGGACGTGAGCCGGGAACTCCGTTCGGTCGCCCCCCTCTGTCTAAAACGTACCTGCGCTCCGAAGAGGATCTGTCGGCTTGGTACGTCCGGCCCGAGCCTTGGTATCAGGACCACGGCGTAGAGCGGCTGAATGGCGTAGAGGTCGCCGCCGTGGATGCCGCCGCTCACACCATCGTCCTCGACTCGCGCCCGGAGCTCGAGTATCAACAGCTCCTGATCGCGACCGGGGGCCGGAACCGGCGGCTCGAGGTCCCCGGGGCAGAGCTGCCCGGAATCCACCAGCTGCGCACCGTCGCCGAGTGCGAGGCGATCAAGGACGAGGCCGTCGCGGGCCGGCGGGCCGTCGTGGTCGGCATGGGATTCATCGGCTGCGAGGTGGCGGCCTCGCTGACTCAGCTCGGCGTACAGGTGACCGGCATCCTCTCCGGGCGTGCGCCGCTCGAGAGGGTGTTAGGCGAGGACATGGCCGCGGCGATCGGGGCGATCCACTCGGGCAAGGGAGTCGAGCTGCTGGCCGGAGAGCATGTCGTCGCGTTTGAAGGCACGGAGAGGGTGGAGGCGGCGGTGACAAGAGATCGCGGCCGGATCGAGTGCGATTTCGCCGTCGCCGGCATCGGCATCGAACCCGACGTGCCGACGATTACAGGGCTGCCGATTGAGCAATCGGATGGCGTTCTCGTCGACGAGCGGTGCCGCACCAGCGCGCCTGATGTCTACGCCGCCGGCGACGTGGCAAACCATCTGCACCCGCTGTTCGGCCGGGTCAGGGTCGAGCATTTCAACAACGCGGAGAAGCAGGGGCGCGCGGCCGCGAGGTCGATGCTTGGCTCGACCGCTCCCTACGACTACATCCACACCTTCTGGTCCGACCAATACGAGCACAAGCTCGAGTACGCCGGGCACGCGGCCGAGTGGGACCAGTTCGTGGTTCGGGGGAGCCTGGAGGAGCGACGACTGATCGGCTTCTACCTGCTGGATGGACAACTCCGGGCCGCCGTCGGCCTCGACCGCGGCGGAGATCCCGAGCTCGACGAGGACATGGAGATGGCGGCGTGCGCGCGGCTCATCGGCCGGCGGGCGCGCCCGGCGCCTTCCCGGCTTGCCGACGAGAACGTGGATCTGTGGTCGCTCGTAGATTGAATGACTGGCGCTACGCGTTCGAGAACAGCGGAATGTTCGCCCCGCTGGCTGCGGTCAGGGGGCTGTCGAGCAGCGCGAGAATCAGTTCCGCTACCTCAAAAGGCGTGAGGCCCGGCCGCAGCTCGGGATTTGCCCGGCGCAACATCGCGGTGTCGACCGCGCCCGGGCTTACGCAGATCGCGGTGATGCCGAGCTCTTTGCCCTCGGTGGCGATTGCCTCCGTGAGGCCGATGACCCCGTACTTCGAGACGTTGTAGGCGGCCAGGCCGGGGAACTTCTCCGTGGCGTAGACGCCCGAGAGCGACGCGATATTGACGATCCGCCCTTCGCGGGCGCGCCGCATCGCGCCGAACGCCGCGCGACAGCAGAGAAACGATCCGGTCAGGTTGACGGCGAGCGTCTGCTCCCAGAGCTCGGGGGTGGTCTCCGTGAACCGCGCCGGCGTCAGCACGCCGGCGGCGCACACCAGGGCGACGACCGGCCCGGTGTCTTCGGCGACCGCGAACAGGCGCTCGACGTCCTCGATCTTGCTGACGTCCGTGGGCACCGCCGTGGCCTCGCCGGTCGCTTCGCGGATGCGGCCGGCGACCGCGTCGAGCGTCACCCCGTCGCGGGCGGCCAGGACCACGTGGGCGCCGGCGCCGGCGATCGCCTCCGCGGTCGCGGCGCCGATCCCGCGGCTCGCGCCGGTGATGACCGCGACCCTGCCGGCGAGCCAGTGGCTGCTGTCAGCCACGAATGACCTCCTCTCGGCTCCCGGTTGCCGCGCTGGAACCGACCATCTGCCGATAGAGCTTTTCGTGGGCGTCCAGGCTCCGCTCGAGGTCGAGGTCGCGCTCGGCATGCACGCGGCATGCCGAGCGCGATAGTGCCGGGACGCTGCGGACAGCCTCGGCCCCGGCCTGAACGTCGTCGGGCGCGACCAGGAACCCCGTGACCCCGTCGAGGATGACCTCCTCGAGGGCGCCGCGCCGGAACGCCACGACGGGAGTACCGCACGCTTGGGCCTCCGCGGCGACCATCCCGAACGGCTCCTCCCACCGCGCGGGGCACAGGACCACGGCCGCCCTCGCCATCACCTTCCACAGGGTGCGCTGGGGAATGCCCGCGTGGACGACGACATCGCGCTCGCCACGTCGCGGATCGATCTGCGCTCGCGCATATGCGGCGTCGTAGGGATCGCCGTAGAGATCGAGGCGGATCCCCGCCGCTCGGGCAATCTCGATTGCCTCGACCGCTCCCTTCTCCGGGCTCAACCGGCCGGCAAAGACGGCGCCGTGCCCGGGCGCCAGCGAGAAGTCGATCAGCGTGGTCGGGACGTAGGGCGGCAGGACCGCGTCGACGCGGACAATGCGGCGCCACGACGATGCCTGGCGGGCGGACACGCACGCGACGGTGAGGGATCCGTTCGTCGCCGCCTGGCGCAGCGCGCCGGCGACCTGGGTATCCGGGGGGAGGTGCAGCGTGTGAATCACCGGCGCGCGCACGGAGGTTGCCCGGGTGATCGCCGGCGCGTCGAAGGCATGGTTGTGAACGACGTCGTATCGGGTCTCACGCACGGCGGCGTAAACGCCGGCGAAGGCGGCATCGGCTACGTCGGACCCGCCGGCGGCTGCGCCGGAGGCTCGATACAGCGTCTCGGCCAACGCTCGGTGATCGACCCCCGTATCGATCACCTGCACGCCCGCCACCCGCGATCCAGACGCCGCGTACAGGTGAACCTGGTGACCTCTCGCGACCAGGCCGCGCGCGAGCTCGGACACGAACGCCTGCGAGCCACCGCGCTGCGGTTCGCGGATGGCGCTGACGAGCGGGGCGACGATGGCCACCTTCACGCGGCCATCACCTTGAACGAGAGGTCGCGTGGCGGGTTGATCCCCAGCATCTCGTAGGGGACGCGTCGAAGACCGCCGCGCGTCACCTCCGCGGCGGCCTTGGGATAGAAGATCTCACTCAATTCGGCGGCTTCTTGAACGCTTCCGAACTCGACGAACATCGCGCCGGCGAAGCTGACGTAGGTGTAACCGTGCGCCTCGAGCCAGCTGACGTTGTTCGGCCAGACGATGACGACGCGGCCGCCCGGCGCGCAGACTCGCTCCATCTCCGCCAAACCGTGCTCGCCGCCGTGTCCCGACGCGGGAGTGAAAGCCGAGCACGCGACCACCAGCTCGGCACAATCGTCGCTCACCGGCAGCTCGTCGAAGAACCCGTGGGTCACATCGGCACGACATCCCTGAGCCACTCGCGCCAGCTTCCGACTCAAGATGTCCCGCAACGGCGACGCGGGTTCGATGGCCACGACCTCGCGTGCGCGGCGCACTAGCTCGAGCGTCAGCCGACCCGTGCCCGCGCCGACCTCGACGACCCGATCGACGGAGTCGGGCAGCCACGCGAGCACCCCCGGGTGCAGGACCTCGGCGCTGGCCAACCGGTCGTACAGCTCAGGTTCGAGCCGGTAGAGCAGCTCCCAAGCCAGAGGGACATCGGCCTGCGGATCGCCGGCGCCGCCGCCTACGAAGCGCCTCGCCTCCTCCTCCGTGAGCACGCCGAGGTCCGCAGCTGTGTAGCGGGTTCGCAGCGCCGGACCCCGCCGGGGCGGGATCTCAGACTCGGTCCCCAACCTCCGCCCAGTTCTTGTCGGTCTCCCACAGGCGCAGCGAGCGCAGCGACCCGTCGGGGAGCTCTGAGCGGATCCTCTCCCAGAAGGCCAGGGCCAGGTTCTCCGCCGTCGGGACTACCCCCTCCAACCACGGGACGTCGGTGTTCAGGTTGCGGTGGTCCACATCGTCGATGATCCGCCTCCAGATGACGGCCGAGAGCTGCTTGAGGTCGAACACATAGCCCGAGACCTGGTCGACCTCTCCCGTGACCACGACCTCGAGCACGTAGTTATGCCCGTGGAGGTTCGTGCATTTCCCGAACAGCCGTTCATTCTCTGTGTCGGACAGGGTGGGATCGCGCAGCTGGTGGGCGGCGTTGAACGTCTCACGGCGACTCACCAACACCGTGGTCGAGCTGGCGTCTGCCCTTCCTTCGGCGAGCGCCGTGTCTGTATCGCTGAGCGGGTGATACGGCATCTCGAGGCTCCTAGCTGATCAGGGACCTCCGACGATACCGGCCCCGCGCGTTCGCCGGCGAGGTGCCGAGGACGACGTCAGGACGAACGGCCGAACAACTGCAAGAACAGAAGGAAGATATTTAGAACGTCGAGAAAGATCCCCGCCGCGAGGGGGATGGCCTCGCCCGTGCCAGCCCGTCGGAGCCGGTTGAAGTCGATGACCGTATACAGCCCGAAGACCCCCAGGCCAAGGAGGGCCCAGATCGTGTACGCGGCCTGGACGTGGACGAAGATCAGGACGATCCCGCCGACGATCAGCGCGAGCAGCAGCCAGAACGCGAGCCGGTAGAGGTATGAGAGATCGCGCCGCACCGCGTATCCGCCGGCCCCCAAGGCCCCCACGAACAGCGCTGTCGCACCAAACGCCTGGCGGACGGCGGTTGGATCGGTGGCCGAGTAGTAGTTGACCGTCGTGGAGACGCTAACGCCGATCAGCAGGCCGAACGCGAACAGCAGGACCAGCGCGAGTCCGGTGTTGCCGCGCGCGTTTGCGAATTGAAGACCGAACAGGCACCCGATGGCGAGCAACCAGGCGATGAACCAGGTCGCGCCGCCCGAGTTTCGGGCGATCCACACGCCCAGCGTCGCGAACCCCACGGTTACCGCCACGAGCCCCATCACGCGGCCGAACAGCGCCGGCGTCCGGGTCGCGGCCTGACGCTCTGCATAGGCGCCCACACTCATGGCCGGAATGGTACGGCGAGCGCGGTCGTTCGGTGTGTCCGGGAGCCCTTTAGATCCACCAGGGCTCGTCTGCGCCCAGCGGTCGAGGGCCGTGTGACCAGCTCAGGGCGACTTCATCCAGCGCACCGGGCGGGGCGATCAACGAGAAGTCCTCGAACACGGCGCGGTGCCGGTCGGGATCAGCGCGGCCGGTGGCCTCGGTGACGACATGCTCCGGCGGTGGCGCGTCGAGCAGCGCTTTGGCGGTGCGAGCAAGCGCGAGCCGCGCCGGAACGGTCGGCTCGCCGACGGCACGGTTGGCGAGCCCGCGAAGGGCGATGGCGGCCATCAGGTGACCCGTCGCGTGATCCAGGGCCTGTGCCGGCAGGACCCCGGGCGTCCCGTCGGCGCCGGCGCAGACAGCGGCGATGCCGCTGGCGACCTGGACCAGCGAGTCAAATCCGCGGCGATGCTCCCACGGGCCGGCGGTGCCCCAGGCGCTCAGCCAGACCTGAACCAAGTGGGGATGGCGCGCCGCGAGCTCCTCGCTCGACATCCCGAAACGGTCCAGGGCGCCGGGTCGATACCCGCCGAGCAGCACATCGGCCCCCGCGAGCAGCCGCTCGCGCGTCTCGACGTCGCCGAGATTCATCACCGCCGAGCGCTTACCCGCTCCGGTATCCAAATGCTGCGCCGGCAACTCCGGCAGACTCGGGGGATCGACCCGAAGCACCTCGGCGCCGAGGGCCGCCAGCGTACGCCCCGCGACCGGTCCGGCAATGACCCGGGTGAGGTCGAGTACGCGGGTGCCCTCGGCCGGGCGCGACCGCGTCCGTGCCGGCGGCAACGACCGGGCAGCCGAATCAGTCGCGAGATAGTGGTCCCGCGCGACGAGAGGCGCGCTCGCGACGGCGCGGCCCGCTGGGTGCGCCAACCACTCGCTTTGGGTGTGGAGCGCCGCGGCGCACCCGCCGAACGCGACGACGCGCTCCTCGAGTGCGGTGGCGTCGAGTGAGGCCGCAGCGTGGTCGAGGGCGGCCACAGCGGAATCCGGGTCCGCTTCGACGTCGATCCCCAGCGCCCGCCCCAGCGCCGCCGCGTGGTGGGGGTAGTTGGCGTGCGTGCGCGCCCATCCGCCCCCGGCGCAAGCCACGAGCCGGGAAAGCGGCGCGAACCCCGCTCCCGCCGGAGCTCCTCGAACCAGCGCGTGCCGTTCTGAGCGAAAGCTCAGCGCCACGTGCTCAGCGGAGACACTGACGCTGGGTCGCCTCGCCCCCCTGGCCGCGGCGAGATCGGCGGATGCGAGCAGCGCCGAGGCGACGGCGCTCACCGCCAGCCCGTCGACCGGGAGCGGCCCGCCGAGCCACGCCTCGCGGTGCGATACCTCGAGCCCGTCCAGCGCGGGAGGGTTCCCGCCGACCGCGGCCCAGCAGGCCGCGGTCAGACGGCTTGGGTCCACCCGGGCTATGCCGGAAGCGTCTCGAGCAGTCGGAGCTCCTCGGAGCCCTCGACGCGCGGTGGCAGGCTCAGCGGCACCAGCGGAAGCATCCGATCGAGCAGCTCGAAGGCGGATTGCTGGAGCTCCTCGAGCGTTGGGGCGAGCGCCGCCCGGACAGCGTCACGCGCGCCGGCGCGGCCAGCGGCCGCCCGCGCGGCCCGGGCGACGGTGGCCGCGGCGTCGCCGGCGGCCGCTCGCGCTGCGGCCCGTGCTCGGTCGCCGGCGGCATCGCCCACCCCCGCTCGGGCGGCCGCCCAGGCGGCAGCGGCGGCCGTTGCCCAGGCGATCTCTCTTCCCGTTGCGCGGGCGATCACTCCGGGCGCAAACCAGGCCACCGCGGCTGGTCCCCATCCGCTGCGCGCCCGCTGGCGCGCGAACCTCAGCGTCTCGAGCGCCGGTTCGAGTTCCTCGGAGGACGATACCTCCGGCAGCGACCGCAGTCGCTCGGCCGGGTCGGTCCAGCCGGCCAGCGACAGCCAGGTCGGGGTATAGATACGGATCAGCCAATCCATCGCCATCCACGCGCGCACGGGATCCAATCCGTCTGCGGCGGTGCCGATCGTCCGGGCGAGGTACAGGCGCAGGCGCTGGCGCGGGTTGTCGTCGAGCCCGTCGTTGAGCGCGATGCAGAACGCGCGCACGACCGGACTCACGCAGGAAGGCTGATCGCTGTGCGGCTCCCCGGCGAGATGGCTGACCCATTCCATGGCGCACCGCCCGTCGTCCGGCGTGGCGTGGGTCCCGTAGGCGAGCGTGTAGTCGGTGCTCATCGTTCCTCCTGTGACGGGGTCGCAGCCCGGATTATGTCGCGCGACCCGCGCCGGGTCCAAGCGCGCGGGTCGCGACCTGCGCCGGGTCCAAGGGCGCGGGTCGCGACCTGCGCCGGGTCCAAGGGCACGGGTCGCGACCCCCGCCGGGTCCAAGGCGCGCGGTCCGGCGGATGGTGCGCGCTTCACGACGGCCGCGCTGGCATTTTCTACGGCCTTGGGTCAGCTATGGCGGCCGGCGATCAGCAGCCGGACGCCGAGCGCACCGATGATCGTTCCCGCCACCCGGTCCAGTGCTCTGCGCAGCGAGGCTCGCTGACGAAGCCAGTCTCCGATCTGGCCCGAAAACACTCCGTGCGCCACATCGACGATCAAGCCCAGCAAGAGGAACACGAAGCCCAACGCCAACAGCTGGAGGGTCACCGAGCCGGCGGCCGGCGTGACGAACTGCGGCAGAAATGCCAGGTAGAAGAGGATCACCTTCGGATTGGCCAGGTTGTTCAGCCAGGCGCGTATGAATACCGGTTTGGGCGATCGGGTGGCTCGCTGGCCATCATCGAGCGTTGCCTCAGAACCACCCCCACCCGCTCGAGGACCCCCGGCGATGCCGTTGGCAAGGATGAACAGCATCCCCGGACCAGGCACGAGCTGCACGATCAGCGCCGAGGTACGCGTCCGGGACGTGGCACCACTTAATGACGCTATTTGCGTCATTAGATCACCCACGTCCCTCTCGGGCGGTGTCCGCGTCGCTCGATCGTCAGCCGTAGTCACCCGAGGACTCGATCGGCGCCGGCGTAGATGTTGACGCGCCCATGGCGAGCGAAACCGCCGAGCGTCATCCCACGGTCCGCGGCGAGCTCGACCGCGAGCGAGCTCGGCGCTCCGACTCCGACGAGGATCGGCGCGCCGGCGACGGCCGCCTTCTGGACCAGCTCGAATGACAACCGTCCGCTGACGCACAGCACGCTCATTGTCAGCGGCAGGAGGCCGTCGAGCAGGGCTCGGCCGACGACCTTGTCCATCGCGTTGTGGCGGCCGACGTCTTCCCGCGCGATCAACAGCTCGCCGTCGGTTGCGAACAGGCCGGTCGCGTGCAGTCCACCGGTGCGCGCGAAGCTCGGTTGGCGCAGGCGATCGGGCAAGGCGGCCAGCAGTGAGCGCCCGATCCGGGGGCCAGGGCGTGCCGGCGCGGCGTGAATGGCGATCTCCTCCACCGCCCCCTTGCCGCATACGCCGCAGGATGAGGTGGTGTAGAAGCGCCGGGCGCCGGGATCGCGGGTGAGCGGGCCCTCCACCACGATGATGTTGGCCGCTAGATCGTCGGTGAGCCCCGCGCCGCGAGGCCCGTCGATGAGCCCCTCCCCATACAGGAAGCCCACGGCGAGCTCCTCATCGTGGCCCGGCGTGCGCATCGTCACGACGAGCGGCGCCCCATCAACCCTTACCTCCAGGGGCTCCTCGACTGCCACCTCGTCGCGGTGTCCGTCGCACTCGACGGCCGCGATCATCCCTCCCGCGAGCGTGTCGCCGCGGCGCTGGTTCAGATCGACGGATCGCCTCAGTATCGATGTCCCGAGCCGATCCCAGCGACGGGTTGCTTGTTCGGAGATTCCGGGCGTTGCAATCGGAAGGTCTACCGTTGCTGAGCGGTAATCAAACATCGATCCCGTAGCGCGAGCGGCGACGCGCGGGCGAGGAGAGGATGTCGTTGCGCCCGGTGAGCCGAAGTCGCCTGGGCAAAGGCAAAGGGAGCCGGGCAGCGGCCGTCATCAGCCGACCGGCGCTGCCCGTCGACTGGATCTCGGTTCGCTACCCGCGCCGGTACTTGGCGACGGCGATCGGCACGGTGACCGCGATGATTGCCGCCGTCCAGAGCAACGCTCGGGTCACGAAGTAGGAACTCGGATGCCCGAGCAGGGTCTGGGCGTGCGATCCGAGAGTGAGGGACCGGACGGCGTCGACCATGTAGGTCAGCGGCTGGTGCTTGGCGAACACCTGTAGCCATCCCGGCATGGTGCTGACCGGCACGTACGCGCTCGACACAAACGCCAGCGGGAACGCGATCATGCCCATCCCCTGGGCCGCCTGCGCGTTGCCGGCGAACAGCCCCATGGTGATGAACAGCCATTCGAACGCGAACCCGAACACGATCACGAGCCCGAACGCAGCGAGTCCGTCGAGCGCCGACCCGTGGAGTCGAAAACCGACCGCGAACGCGATCGCCGCCGTGAACGCGGTGCTCCAGGCGACGAGTGCGGCGTCGGCCAGCACTCTGGCGGCGAGCACCGAGCTGCGCGGGATCGGCAGCGAGCGCAGACGGTCGATGAATCCTCCTTCGAGGTCCTCGGCCATCGCGGTGGCGGTCCCGATGCCCGTGAACAGCACGCCGGTGGCGATGAACCCGGGGACGAGGTAGTCCACGTAGGGCATCCCGGCGACGTGGATCGCGCCGCCGAACATGTAGCGGTAGATCAAGAAGAACAGCGACATCTGGACCGTGGCGAGCACGATCAGCTGAGGTGTCCGCATGTAGCGCAGAAGCGCGCGGCGAGTCACTTTTATGGTGCTCTTGACTAGCCCGGACTGGCGGCCCGGGGCCGCCGCCACGGGCTGGTCGAGAGCCGAGGCGATGGTCGTCATGGTCAATGGTTCCTTCCTTTGATTGCTAGGCCGCGACGGTGGCCGACGCGTCGTCGTGGTCCTCTGCCGGTCTGCCGGTGATGGCGAGGAACACCTCGTCGAGATTTGGCTGGCGCATCGTGATGTCGTCGATCTCGACCCCGGCGCTCTCGACATACCGCAGCGCGCTCATCAGTCGGTGCCCGCTCCCGTCGACGCGTACGCTCACCCTGCGCGTGGACTCGTCGATCTGAGCATCACCTTGGTGGATCCGTCCCAGCCTCTCGGCGACCATGGGGAGATCGCGGCGGTCTCGAACGTGCAACTCGACGACGTTGCCCCCGATCCGCTGCTTTAGCTCCCTCGGCATGCCGGCGGCGACCGCCCGCCCGTGGTCGATGATCACCACATGGCTCGCGAGGTGGTCGGCCTCATCGAGGTACTGAGTCGTCAACAGAACGTCGGTCCCGTCGACTACCAGCGCCCGGATCGCGTCCCAGAGCTCGATCCGGCTGCGCGGGTCGAGCCCGGCGGTCGGCTCGTCGAGCAGGAGGAGCCGCGGAGATCCCACCAGGCTCGCGCCGAGATCAAGGCGGCGGCGCATGCCGCCGGAATACGTCCGCGCCAGCCGATCCGCCGCTTCGACCAGCCCGAGTTGCTCGAGCACCGTCGCGGCGCTCGCCTTGGCGGCCCGCCGGCTCTGTCCGAAGAGTCCGGCGACCATCTCCAGGTTCTCGCGTCCGGTCATCGCCGGCTCGACCGCCGCGAACTGACCGGCCAGCCCGATCACCCGCCTAACGGCGGCCGGGTCCTTCCCGGCGTCGTGGCCCGCGACCAGCAGCGTCCCCTCGTCGGGGCGGACCAGCGTCGCAACGGCGCGGACGAACGTCGTCTTGCCGGCCCCGTTGGGACCCAGCACCGCCGTCACTTGTCCGCGCCGAGCGACCAGGTCAAGGCCGTCAAGGGCGGTCGTCTTTCCGTATCGCTTCTTGAGGCCGTGAGCCTCGATGGTGTAGGTCATCTAACTGCTCTCCGCGTCGTGTTGTTCGTTTGTGTCGAGGAACGCGGCCGCCATCTCGTGCAGCCACCGTTCGCTCCATGTCAGCCGCCCCTCGCGCAGGTCGTCGACCGCGCCGCGAACCCACGACAGCTCGGCCTCCAGCAGCGCCCTTCGGTACTCCTCCTCGAGCAGGAATAGGCGCGGCAGACCTTCGGGCGCGCTCGCCAGCGCCGCTTCGGTGTCGGCGAGAGCCGCCGCCAGCTTTTCTGCCCGGAGCTCCAGCTCCGCCCGCGCCTCGCCCGGCTCGAGGCCGAACAGGAGCGAGAGGGCCGCGATGAACTCCGGGTACTTGTCCTCGGTGGTGCGGAGCATCTCGCGCAGCCACTGGCGCGCGGTCGCCTGCCCGGCCTCGGTTATCGCGTAGACCACGCGGTCCGGATAACCCTCGACGTGGACGGTTTGCGAAACCTCTACCAGTCCATGCCTGAGCAAGCGCTCGATCGTCTGATACAGGCTCGCCCGGGACCGGACGTTCACGACGCGGTCCTTGCCCTCCGCCTCGAGCAGCTGCTGCATCCGATACGCATGCATCGGTGCCTGCATCAGCTGCCACAGGACGATCAGGCCGAGGGCAGAGCGATGGGGAGTCGTTGTCGCTGGCATGGTTATAAGCCTACTAGTAATATCTTCACTAGTCAAGTACTGACTATGGCGACGTGATGACCGGATCCCGACAACGGGGCCCGGCGGCCTAGGAGGACCTTGTTCCTACAATCGTCGCCATGGTCGGATGGGGGGCAGAGGCCTTGCTCGAGCGCGAGGACGAGGTTTCGCAGCTCAGGCGCGCCGTCGGCGACTCGTGGGACGGGGTCGGGCGCCTCGTCCTGATCGAGGGCCCCGCGGGAATCGGCAAGACGAGCCTGCTCGGTGCGGCGCGCGAGCTGGCCGTCGAGGTGGGGATGAACGTGCGCGCTGCCCGGGGGGCCGAGCTCGAGCAGAGCTTTGCCTTCGGGGTGGTGCGGCAGCTTTTCGATTCGCTGGTAGCCGGCGCCGGCGACGCCCAGCGCGATCAGTGGCTGAGCGGGGCGGCCGAGCTCGCGGCGCCACTGTTCGATCCCCGCGCCGCCATGGAAGAACCGGACGGTGACTCGATCTACCCGCGCCTACACGGCCTGTACTGGCTGTGCTCCAACATCTCGCGAGAGCGGCCGCTGGCGCTGTCGATCGATGACGCGCAGTGGGTCGATGAGCCCTCGCTGGCGTTCCTCGGGTTCCTGGCGCGCCGCCTCGAGGAGCTACCGATCCTGCTGGTCGGGGCGATCCGGGTGGTGGAAGCGGACGCCCCGGAGTCGCTGCTGGCGCTGCGCGTCGATCCAGCGGCGCGGTTCCTGAGGCCGCGCGCGTTGGGCGCGGACAGCATCAAGCGCGTGCTTTCGGAGCAGGTCGGCGGCGAGGTGCAGGAACGGTTCGCGCGAGCCTGCCACGACGCCACCGCCGGCAATCCGTTTCTGTTGGGTGAGCTGGTGCGGGAGCTCCAGGAGAGGGGCGTCGCCCCGCTGGACGCCAATGCTCCCGACGTCGGCACGCTCGTCCCCCAGCGGGTCGCGGACGCGGTGCTGGCCCGGCTGCGGCGGGTCTCACTCGCGGCTCCGTCGCTTGCGCGGGCGCTCGCGATCCTCGGCGACGGCGCCAGTGTGCCTCACGCCGCGGCGCTGGCGGAGGTGGACGAGCAGACCGCGATCGAGACGGCGGCCGCGATGAGAGCGGGGGACCTGCTCGGCGGCGAGGGCGGACTGTCGTTCGCGCACCCGATCATCCGCGCGGCGGTCTACCACAGCGTGCTGCCCGCCGAGAGGCCCGGGCTCCACGCTCAGGCCGCGCGGCTGCTCTACGAGCGAGCGGCCACACCGGAGCGGATCGCGGCGCAGATCCTGCTCGCCGACGAGATCCGTGAGCCCTGGATGGCCGAGCAGCTCCGCCTCGCGGCGGCTTCGGCGCTCGCGCTGGGGGCCCCGCGCAGCGCGGCGTCATACCTGCGGCGTGCGCTGGCACTCGAGCGCGACCGTTCGGACCGGGCGCCGCTGCTGGCGCGCCTCGGTCATGCGGAGGTGCTCGCCGGCCTGCCCGAGGCCGAGGAGCATCTGCGGGCGGCGGTCCGCCTCGCCGGCGACGCCGGCGAACGCGCTGAGGTCGCGATCGAGCTGGCGCAGCTGTTCAAGTACACCGCCCGCGCACCGCGTGCGGTGGAGCTGCTCTCGGATCTGCCACCCGCGAAGGAACACGGCCTCAACGAGCGGTTGCAGACGGAGATCCTGAGCGCGGCCCTGATCAGCCACACGGCTCACGAGCTCCTGGCAGACCGGCTCGCGGCGTTGCAGCCTCCGGCCGGCCCCGCCCGGAGCGACCGCGAACGGCTCGAGCTCGTGATGGTCGCGTTCGAGCGCCTGCTCGCCAACCGGCCGAAGGAGGAGCTGCTCGAGCTGCTGGCGCGCGCTGGGCCAGGTCCGGCGTGGACCGAGGAGCGGATTCTGCTGCCGCCGGGGCTCATCACCGCGGCCGCGATGCTCTCGTACTGCGACCAGCTCGACGAGGCCGAAGCGCTCTGCAACGCGGTGATCGAGCGTTCCCGAAAGCGCGGCTCGCCGACGTCGCTGACGATCGCGCTCCCGCTGCGTGCCCAGATTGCCTACCGGCGTGGGGACCTATCCGACGCGCACGCGGACGCCGAGGCGGCGTTCCAGCTGGCGAGCGAAGCCGGCGCGGCGAGCGACGCGCTTGGGCTGAACCCGCTCGCGACGATCGACAACGTCGCGGTCGAGCAACAGCGCGCCGAGTCCGAGCTCCACGAGCTGCTGGCGAGTACCGACCGGACCCTCGACCGCGACACCCTGCATGTAAACCTCACGCTCCAGGCTCGCGCGCGGCTGCTGCTCGCGCTCGGCCGCGCCCGCGAAGCGCTCGATCAACTGCTCGAATTCGCCTGGCTGCCGCCCACGTTCGCGACCCGGACGCCCGCGTTCATGGCCTGGCGCTCCGACGCGGCCCTGATCATGCACCGGCTGGGCGATCGAGCCGAGGCCGAGCGGCTGGCGGCCGAGGAGGTCGCGCTGGCCACACAGATGGGAGCACCACGCGCCATCGGGATCGCGTTGCGCGCGCATGGCCTGGTGCAGGATCCGCCGTCGATCGAGGTCCTGCGAGAGGCGGCGGAGGTGCTGGAGCGCTCACCGGCGCGGCTCGAGCACGCTCGCGCCCTCGTCGACCTGGGGGCGACGATGCGGCGGACCGGGGAGAGGGCGTCCTCTCGAACCCCGCTGCGCGACGGCCACGATCTGGCCGTGCTCTGCGGCGCCACCAGGCTGGCCGAGCGCGCGCGTCGGGAGATCGCCGCCACCGGGGCCCGGGTCGCCCCGGTGGGGACGCGGGGCGTGGCGTCGCTGACTCCGAGTGAGCGCCGCGTCGCCGAGCTCGCCGCCCAGGGCGCCACCAACCGCGACATCGCGCAAACGCTGTTCATCACCGAAAAGACCGTCGAGACGCATCTCGGGCACGTGTACGACAAGCTCGGGGTGCGCTCGCGGCACAGCCTCCGCGACCTCCTTCCCCAGCCTGACGCGCCGGCGTCTCCTACTTTCGGCTGATCCCGACTCCATCCGCGCGGCCGATGTGCCAAGGCCGCGGCGCGCATACCTTGGCTGGCATGCAAAAACCACACGCCAATCAAGATCATCAAGGGCCGGCGGTGCAGACCGTCGGACTCACGAAACGCTTCGGCGAGAGGACCGCGGTTGACGAGGTCAGCCTCGTGGTCCCGCGCGGAGCGGCCTACGGTTTTCTCGGCCACAACGGCGCCGGGAAGACCACGCTCATCCGGATGCTCCTGGGGCTGACCCGCGCGAGCGCGGGCAGCGCCACCGTGCTCGGGCTGCCCGTGCCGGCGCAGCGCGCCGCGGCGCTCGCCCGGGTCGGGGCGATTGTCGAGGAGCCGTCGTTCTATCCCCACCTGACCGGTCGCGAGAACCTCGCGATCGCCGCCGCGGTCCGCGGCCCCGAGACGCGCGCGCGGATCGACCAGGTCCTGCACCGGGTCGGTCTCGACAAGCGCGCGGGCGACCGGGTTGGGACGTACTCGCTCGGTATGCGCCAGCGGCTCGGGGTGGCGCGCTGCCTTCTCTCCGATCCCGAGCTCCTGATCCTCGATGAGCCCATGAACGGGCTCGACCCGGGCGGGATGCTCGAGGTGCGGCGGATGATCCGCGAGCTGGTCGAGGAGGAGGGGCGAACGGTGTTCATCTCATCCCACTTGCTCGACGAGGTGGAGAAGACATGCGACGAGGCGGCGATCATCGACGGCGGCCGGGTGATCGCGCAGGGCTCAATCGAGGAGCTCGTGGCCGACCGCGCCGCTGAGCTCGTTATCGAGTGCGACGACACCGAGCGGGCGCTGTCGCTGCTGGCGGGCGACCCGACGATTCGGGATCTGCGCCGCGAGCACGGTGGCCTGCGGATGAGCCTGATCGCCCGCGAGCAGGCTGGCGAGATCAACTCGAAGCTGGTCGCCGCTGGCCTGGTGGTGACGCGGCTCGAGCCGGCGCGTCGCAGCCTCGAAGAGCGGTTTCTGGAAATGACGACACGGCTGGAGGTGGCCGCATGACACACAACCTGACAGTGGCAAGAGAGATGATCTGGGCGGACCTGCTGCGTCTGCGAAAGAAGCGCGGCTTCATCGCCCTGGTGCTGGCCGTGGTAATCGCTCCGATCGTGATCGCGACCGGGTACGACGTGATCCAGCACGCCTCCGATCCGGCGGCGCATCCGCCGGCGGGAGGTCTCCACAACTACGCCCGCCTGCTCGACATGCTCGGCGTGTTCATGGGCCCGGTGGCCGCGGTCCTGATCGGCGCCGAGGCCGGCGCCGGCGATCTGGCCGCCGGCGTGTTCCGCGACAACGTCCTCACCGGCCGCTCGCGACTGGCGCTGTTCCTGGCGCGGATCCCGGCGGCGCTGGTCGTGTGCCTGACCGTCACCGGGCTCGGGTTCGCGATCGGCTTGGCGGCGACGTTCGGATTCTCGGGGGGCCTGCCGACGCCGAGCGCCTCGCTGATCCTGGAGTCGGCCGCCTGGCTCGCGCTGGCAAACGCCGCCGTCTGCACGATCGCGATCGGCGTGGCGTCGCTGACCGGCTCGCGAACCGGCACGATCACCGGGCTGATCGCATGGCAGCTGGTGCTGAGCCCGCTGCTTCTCCAGGCGACCTCGCTCGGTTCGGCCCGCGACGGTTTGCTCAACGGCGCGATGCTGTTCCTCAAGCCGGGCCCGGCGAGCGGCTCGCCGGCGATCACGATGTCGGTCGCGGTCGCCGTCCTGGTGCTCCTCGCGTGGTTGGCGGTGCTCCCGTCGCTCGGCGCATGGCGCACGCGTACCCGTGATGCCTGAGACACCTGGTCAGATGCCGGGGCCCCCGCCGTACCGGCGGCGGGGGCCCCGGACGGCGGGCTACCCTGCGCACATGTCCAGCGTCTTCACCGCGTTCGACGCGGTCCGCGACGCGATCCGTCGCCATCCGTGGTGGACGGATTCGCTGCTGGCGCTGTTTCTGACGTTCATTTCGATCGCCTCGGTGATCTTCACCGGCAATGGCCACCACGTTCGGTCGATCGCGGTGCTTGACGCGATCCTGGTGCCGATCACCACGTTGCCGGTAGCGCTGCGGCGCTACCGGCCGCTGGCGGTGCTCGCGACGACGGTCGGCGCCGAGACCCTGCTGCTGCTGTTCGCGACGCGAGTCCCGGCGCCGGTCGGGGTGATCGTCGCGCTGTATACGGTCGCCTCGCGCTGTGAGCGGGCGGTGTCGGTTCGGGCCGGAGCGTGGGCGTCGTTGGCGATCGTGGTCGGTGTGATCGTCCAGTACGGGAGCCAGTCCGGCAAGATCGTTCCCGAGCTGGCGGTGTTCGCGATCGCCTGGGTGATCGGCGACAACATCCGCACGCGGCGGGCATATCTGGCCGAGCTCGAGGCCCGGGCGGCCAGGCTGGAGCGAGAGCGCGAGGAGCGCGACCAGCGCGCGGTTGCCGAGGAGCGGGCCCGGATTGCGCGTGAGCTGCACGACGTGATCGCCCACAACGTCAGCGTGATGGTCGTGCAGGCCTCCGCCGGCGAGGAGGTGTTCGACTCCGACCCGGGCCGTGCGCGCGAATCACTCGCGGCCGTCGCCTCGACCGGACGGGCGGCGCTCGCGGAGTTGCGCAGGTTGCTGGGCGTCATTCGAGCCGAGGACGATCGCGAGGGCGCCCCGTCGTACCTCCCGCAGCCCGGGATCGAGTACCTCGATGAGCTCGTCCGCCAGGTGCGGGAGACGGGACTCGAGGTCGAGCTGTCCGTGCTCGGTCAGCCACGCGAGCTTCCGGAGGCGGTGGGCTTGTGCGCTTACCGAATCGTCCAGGAAGCACTGACGAACACGCTCAAGCATGCCGACGCCTCGCGGGCGCGGGTCAGCGTGCGGTACGTGGCCGATGCGGTGGAGCTGCGGGTCACCGATGACGGTCGGGGCGCGTCCGCGGTGAACGGCGAGGGCGGCGGTCACGGGCTGATCGGGATGCGCGAGCGGGTGGCGCTGTTCGGCGGCGAGCTGACCGTCGAGCCCGGGGACGACCGCGGCTATGCGGTCCGCGCGAGGCTGCCGCTCGAGGAGCCGGGGCGGTGAGCATTCGGGTACTGATCTGCGACGACCAGGCGCTGGTGCGCGGCGGGTTCAGGGCCATCCTCGGAGCCCGGCCCGAGATCGAGGTGGTCGGGGAGGCCGAGAACGGCGCCGAGGCGATCGCGCTCGCCGAGCGGCGTCGCCCCGACGTGATCCTCATGGACATCCGCATGCCCGTCCTCGACGGGGTCGAGGCAACGCGGCGCCTGGTCGCGTCGGGCTCGCCGGCGCGGATCCTGATCCTCACCACGTTCGACCTCGACGAGTACGTGCATGCCGCGATCCGCGCCGGCGCGAGCGGGTTCCTGCTCAAGGACGTGACCCCCGCGGAGCTGGTCGACGCGATCCGGATCGTGGCCAGCGGCGACGCGCTGCTGGCGCCATCGGTGACGCGCAGGCTGCTCGAGCGCTTCGCCAGCACGCTGCCAGTCGGCGATCGCTCAAGCGAGACGCTCGCGGAGCTCACCGCGCGCGAGACCGAGGTGCTGCGGCTGCTCGCCGGCGGCCTCTCGAACGCCGAGATCGCCGGCGAGCTCGTGGTGAGCGAAGCGACGGTCAAGACGCATATCTCGAGCCTGCTGCGAAAGCTCGGGCTCCGCGACCGCGTGCAGGCCGTGATCTTCGCCTACGAGACGGGCCTCGTCCGGCTCCGGGTCACGCCGGTCGAGTAGCCTGCTTCGCGTACCCGGCCAGAGGAGGAGAGGGATGGCGATCGACACGCTGATGGCCTACGTGGGGGTTTACGACAACGTCGCCGATGCGGAGGAGGACTACGCGCTCGTAAAGGAGCTCCACACCGAGGCCGGCCTGATCGACGCCTACGACGCTGCCGTAGTCGAGAATCGCGGCGGCGGCAAGACGAAGATCGTCAAGAAGCACGAGACGCCAACGCGGGTCGGCGGTGTGCTCGGCGGCGGGGTCGGACTGGCCACGGGACTTGTCGTCGCTCTGTTCCCGTTCGCGGCGGTGGGCGGCGGGCTGCTCGTCGGCACGACGGCCGGTGGCGCGATTCTCGGCGCGGTCGCCGGGCATGCCGCGGCCGGGATGAGCCGCCACGACCTCAAGGAACTCGGCGAACACCTCGACGCCGGCCAGGCCGGTCTGGTCGTGGTCGCCGTCTCCGACATGGGCGCCAAGGTCGAGCGGGCGATGAAGCGGGCGGCAAAGATCCAGCAGAAGGAGCTCAAGGCCGACCAGTCCGAGCTCGAGCGCGACGCCGCCTCGGCCGCATAGATGAGACAGGCAGAAGGGGTCGACCCGCTGAGCGGCATCCGCTCCTAAACGTTCGCCACGGGTAACCTAAGCGCGACCGACCGAAGGAGGAGATTCCGGTGACTGAAGAGAAGAAATCGTCCGCGGTGCATCCGTCCCGGAGCGTCGAGGCCGCGGCGATTCGATGGGGCGAGACCCACCCAGACGAGGACGTCGCACATCCGGCGCCGCCCGCGGTACCCGAAACCGAGGACGCCGTGCCCAATCGTCATTCGGCGAGTGCGGAAGCCGCCGCGCTCAAGTGGCGCGAGCTGCACGACGAGGATTGACGAGCGCCTTTCCGGCCCGCGATCACCCCTCCACGCGGTGGCGCTCCAGCACCTCGCGCGCGCGCGCAAACTCGGGCGCACCGAGCGACGCTGGCACGAGCCGGTACCGCCGGGCGTACTCGGCGAGGAGCGCCCGCCGCACGTCGTCGATGCCCACATCGAGAGCCTCATCCGCCACCGAACCCGTCGTAGCAGGGTCCCACTCCAGCCCCAGCTCCGCGTAGACGTCCTCGAGCACGGTCCGCACCCGGCCCGCGGATGACACGACGACGACGGTCGAGAACAACCACCCGCCGCTGACGATCCGCTGCGCGGCGCCGATCAGCTTTTTCTGTCCGCGGGCGTTGACGCTGAATTCGCCCGGGCAGTACTCGCCCGGCACCTGACCCACCCGCGCGTCTACGCCGAGGGTTCGGAGCGCCCGCGCCTGGCGCTGCGCCTCGCCGGCGAAGCGCTCGTGGACGCTGCCCATCGAGTCGCGCTCCGGCATGATCTCGTCGAACACGAGGCAGCCCTCCTCATAGGCGGCCGCGCGCCCTCCCGCGGCGCGGAACACCGGGTCAAACCCGTGCCGCCTCGCCGCCGCGGCCGCGCGCGAGAAACCGGGCAACAAGCCATCTCGGCGCCCGAAGGCGACGGTCGCCGGCGGGCGATAGCACCGCACTACCGGCCCGTGGGTGCCAGCGGCGACCATGCCGAGCAGGGCCTCTGGCAGCGCGACCTCGAGCGCGGGATCGGCGCCGGCACGCCCCTCGATGAGCTCTACGTCAAGCCTGGTGCTCGTCTCCGGGGCTCCGTTCCCCACCACTCGCCGTGGTGCTGGCGCCATCCGCGATCACGCGGTAGCGATCGCGTCTCGAGGATGGAGTCCTCCAGCATCGGTGTGAGGGCGGTGCCGGCCATCTCCACGGATTGCCGATTATGCAGGGGTGATGGATGTTCGCCCGCCGCGCCGAAGGCCGGCAGTTTTGGCGGCCAACGGCGAGGGAAAACAATGCACCACAAGCTTTCACAAGGAGGTAGACCATGCCCCCGCGCGGTGTTCAGAAGGGAACCAAGCGCGCTCGCCAGTACGAGCACATCAAGGAGAGCCAGCTCGATCGAGGCGCCAGCGAAGGACGCGCTGAGGAGATCGCAGCCCGGACCGTCAACAAGGAGCGAGCCCGAGCTGGAGAGTCGGCCCGCAGCTCGCGCACCTCCACGCAGGACATGTCGTCCTCGCGCCGCGGGGGCCAGCGGTCTGGGACGAACAGAGAGAAGGGTCGCACGCGCGACCAGCTCTACAACGAAGCGCGCAAGCTAGGGGTCGAGGGCCGCTCCCGCATGAACAAGAGCCAGCTCCAACGGGCGGTCGACAGCCGCAAGTAATCATGGCAACCGAAAAGCAACGTCAGGCTGCGCGTCGAAACGTCAAAAAAGCTCAGACCGCGTCGCGCCGGAAACGCACGATCGCGAATCTGCCCAGCTCGACGAAATCGGCGCTCGGACGTGAAGGCGCCAAGGCGGCCGCCCGGAAGCGAGGCGCCTCGCGCGGCACCGGGTCCGGCGCCGGCGCCATGACCGTGGCGGAGCTCCGCCGCGAGGCGGCCAGGCTCGGCATCAACGGTCGCTCGAAGATGGGCAAGGCGCAGTTGATCCGCGCTGTCGCGCAGAAGCGTCGGACTTCGTGACTGGGATGCGCTCGACGCGCTCCCCCCTCGCGACGATGACGTCCGAGACCAGGCTGGGGGGGAACAGGCCGTGCTCGAGCACGCCGACCGTCGAGGACAGCCGCATCGCCAGCCCCTCCGGGTCGTCGAACTCGCCGGTGTAATCGGCGATCACCCCGCCCTCCGGACTGAGTGGGACGTCGCGCAGCCGGACCGTCTCGAGACGCTCGAGCGTCGCCGCCAAACCGAACTCGAGCAGCTCGAGCGGCACCGGAGGCGTTAGCCGGTCGACGAGCTTGTTTGAGGAGACGATCACCACGAAGCGATCGGCGGCCGCCGCGACCGCCTTCTCACGCGTGTGGGCACCGCCGCCTCCTTTCACGAGCCAGCCGGAGGGGGCGACCTGGTCCGCGCCGTCGATCGTGATGTCGAGGTGGGTCAGAGAGTTTGTCCCCCGAAACGACTCGACGTCGATCCCGAGGTCGCGAGCGGTCTGCTCGGTCGCGGGGGAGGTGGCCACGCAACGGAGGTCGATGCCGCGCACGGCCAGCGCCGGCAGCAGGTAGGCGACGGTGGAGCCCGTCCCGAGGCCGACGATCATGCCGTCCTCGACGAGCTGGGCGGCGGCCTCGGCCGCCAGTCGCTTCTCGTGCTGGATACTCATCCCCGGCGGGTTACCGCATCGCCCGGTAGCGCCGGATCAGGGAGTTGGTCGAGCTGTCATGGTGCAGTTCGGGCTCGGCCTCCGACTCGAGCTCGGGGATGATCCGCTGCGCGAGCGCTTTGCCGAGCTCCACCCCCCACTGGTCGAAGGAGTCGATGCCCCAGATCGTGCCCTGTGTGAACACGCTGTGCTCGTAGAGCGCGACGAGCGTGCCGAGCGTGTGGGGGGTCAGCTCGTCCGCCAGGATCACGTTGCTGGGCCGGTTGCCTTCGAATACCCGGTGTGGAACCACTGCCTCGGCGGTTCCCTCGGCCCGCACCTCCTCCTCGGTCTTCCCGAAGGCCAGCGCCTCCGCCTGGGCAAAGACGTTCGACATGAGCAGGTCGTGGTGATCGCCGATCGGGTTGAGCGTCTTGGCGAATCCGATCAGGTCGATCGGGATCAGCTCCGTGCCCTGGTGGATGAGCTGGTAGAAGCTGTGCTGGCCGTTCGTTCCCGGCTCGCCCCAGTAGACGGCACCGGTCTGGTAGTCGACCATGCGACCGTCGAGCGTCACGTGCTTGCCGTTGGACTCCATCGTGAGCTGCTGCAGGTAGGCGGGGAAGCGCTTGAGGTACTGGCAGTACGGCATGACGCCCACTGTCTGGGCGCCGAAGAAGTCTCCGTACCAGATCGCGAGCAACCCCATCAGGACCGGCAGGTTCCTCGCGTGCGGGGTAGTTCGGAAATGGACGTCCATCTCGTGAAAGCCGGCGAGCAGTTCGCGAAAGCCGTCCGGCCCGATCGCGAGCATCGTCGAGAGGCCGATCGCCGAGTCCATCGAGTAGCGCCCGCCGACCCAGTCCCAGAACCCGAACATGTTGTCGGTGTCGATCCCGAACTTCGACACCTCCTCCGCGTTCGTGGACACGGCCACGAAGTGCTTGGCGATCGCGGACTCGTCGCCGAGCGCGGCGATCGCCCACTCGCGCGCGGTGCGGGCGTTGGTCATGGTCTCGAGCGTCGTGAACGTCTTCGAGGAGACGATGAACAGCGTCTCCTCGGCCGCGAGGTCGCGGGTTGCCTCGGCGAAGTCGGTCGAGTCCACGTTGGAGACAAACCGGAAGGTCAGGTCTCGCCGCGAGTAATGGCGCAGCGCTTCGTACGCCATCACGGGTCCCAGGTCGGAGCCGCCGATGCCGATGTTGATGACGTTGCGAATTGGCTTTCCGGTGTGGCTCTTCCACTCGCCCGAGCGGACGCGATCGGAGAACTCCGACATCCGATCCAGCACGTCGTGGACCTCGGCCACCACGTCCACCCCGTCCACCACCAGGGATTCGCTCTTCGGCATGCGCAGCGCGACGTGGAGCACCGACCGGTTCTCGGAGACGTTGATCCGCTCGCCCCGGAACATCGCCTCGGTCCGCTCGGCCAGCGCGCACTCCCCGGCCAGCCGCACCAGGAGCGCGATCGTCTCGTCGGTGACCCGGTTCTTCGAGTAGTCCAGGTACAGCCCCGCGCCCTCGGAGACCAGCCGCTCCCCGCGTCCAGGGTCGTCCGCGAACAAGGTCCGGAGGTGCGATGTGCGGATGGCTTCGTAGTGCTCCTCGAGGGCCCGCCAGGCAGGGCGGGCTCGGAGCGGCGTTGCGGTCGTGGTCGCAGTGCTCATCGAGACTCCTCCGTCGGCAGTTGATGCCCGTCATCCTACGGGGCCCCGTTCCGGCCGATGAGCGGCCGAGGCGGTGCGCCGCCGCCGCCTGCTGGCGGCACGTTGGTTCGCCAACCCGCGAGCAGCGGGCCGAGCGGCCGGATCAATTGCAACTGATCCAAACCCACAGCCTTCCGGAACACGTGCGCGAGAGGGTGGCGTGGCAGGACGAACTCGTAACCGTGCCGTTCTTCGACGGCTTGATGACGGGGGAGTTCGATGCGCTGGTCCAGTCGTTTGCCGACGTGCCAGAACTGCACCACCCTCGTTCTCCACCTCGATGGTGGCCTCCGGACGAGTGAGATGTCGTGGCCGAGTAACAGCGCGCGCTAACGGCCGGCGACGTGAACGCGACAGTGGCGGCATTCGAACCGGACGGCTACGCCCGCGAGCCTGCGGGCGGCCAGGTCACGGCGCCAGCGCTGAAATAGCAGCCCGTCGGATAGGACCAAGCGCCCGCGAAAGGCTGCGAGCAGCTGGGGTAGGATGCGGCTTGTTGGGCTGAACTGCCGGGGTTTTCGTTGATCGATCAGGAGCCGAGTGGTTCTCGCGCCTCGGTCCTGGGACGCGACGCGGAGTTGGGGTTCCTCAGGGATGTGGTCGTGAACGATGCGGGTGGTCGCACGATCGTTTTGGTCGGGGGCCCGGGGATCGGGAAGACGACCTTGTGGGAGGCCGGATTGCGGATCGCGCGCGGGGTTGGCGTGCGTGTGCTTGCGGCGCGACCGAGTGGGAGCGGGGCGCAGCTTGCGTTTGCGGCGCTGATCGATTTGTGCGATGCGGTTGGGGGGGAGGACATGGCGGATGTGCCGCCTCCCCAGCGGTTCGCGTTGGAGGTGGCGCTCTTGCGCGCTGAGCCGACCGGTGGTTCGGTGCGAGCACCGGCAGTCGCGCTGGGGTTTGTGAACGCGGTGCGGGCACTGGCGGCGCGCGAGCGGGTGCTGGTGGCGATCGACGATGTCCAGTGGCTTGATCCCTCGTCCGCGGAGGTACTCGTGTTCGCAGCGCGCCGCCTTTTGAGGTCGGGCGTTTTGTTCGTGCTGGCGCGGCGGCCGGGTCGTGCGACGGGTGTTGAGCGGGCGTTGGGGCTGCCGACGCTCGAGCGTGTGGCCCTCGCACCACTGAGCGTGGGCGCGGTACGCCGGCTTTTGCTCGAGCGGCTGGGATTGACGGTGTCGCGGCAACTATTGCGGCGGATCATGGAGGTAACCGAGGGGAATCCGCTGTTCGCGCTTGAGGTGGGGCGATTGCTCGTCGAGCGCGGAGTGCCGTCGCTCACCGAGGAAATCCCGTTGGGGGAATCGGTGGAGCAGATGCTCGGCACCCGGGTGGCGAGTCTTCCCCCCTCGGTGCGAAGGTTGCTGCTCGCGGTGGCGCTGAGCGAGGAGCCGCGGGTGGATCAGCTTCGGGCGATTGACGCGTCTGCGCTCGACGAGGCCCTCGATGCCGGGGTGGTGGTGGTCGACGGTAGGCGGATCCGGCCGTCTCACCCGCTGCTGGCCGCCGCAGCGCAAAGGCGTTCCCGGCCGCGCGAGCGGCGCGAGCTGCATCTAGCGCTCGCCGGCGCTGCGAGGGAGGAGCGGGCACGGGCCACGCATCTGGCGCTCGCGGCCAGGGGAGAGGAGCCCAAGCTTGCCGCGCGGGTTGCCGCGGCGGCCGAGGACGCGTGTGCGCGGGGTGCGCGGCGGCAGGCGCTGCTGGTGGCCGAGCACGCGCTGCGTCTGACGCCAGCGGAGGCGGCGGAGCGTCCGGAGCGGGTGCTGGGGTTGGCCGAGCGCTTGGATGACGCGGGCGAGCTTCGTCGGCTGGCCGTCCTGCTCCAGCGCGAGATGCCGGCGCTGCGCGCGGGAGGGATGCGGGCGCGGGCGTGGCTGTTGTTGAGCGAGACCGAAGCCGTGGGCAGCATCCACGAGCAGGACGGGTACCTCGAGCGAGCGCTCAGCGAGGGCGGCAAGGACCGGAACGTGCGCGCGTACGTGCTGGCCAAGCGGGCGGCGAACGCGGCCGCGGGCGCCGTCGCGGGGCTGCGCCGAGCGCACGCGTGGGCGCTTGCCGCCTTGCGGGAAGCCGACGAGCCGAGCGTGCAGCGCTTTGCCCTGTATGCGCTGGCCTGGCCCCGCGCGTTGCGGGGGCATGCGATCGACGATCTGTGTGAGCGCTCGGGCGTGGCGTCCGATCCGGCGTCCTACATCTCGGCCTCTCCCGAGCGCGTGGCGGGCAAACGGCTGTTTTGGCGCGGGGAGCTTGAAGGTGCACGGGCCCTCCTTGGTTCGCTCGCGGCGCTCGCGGACGAACGCGGCGAGCTCACCTCCTATGCGATGCTGCGCCTGCATCTGTGCGAGCTTGAGCTGCGCGCGGGCGATTGGGATGCCGCGGCCGCGCTGCTGGACGAGTGGGCGGAGTCGTCCGACTACGAAGCGCAGTTCCGACCGCAGTATCAGCGTTGCCGGGCGCTTCTGGCCGCGGGGCGTGGGGATCCCGATGCGGTCGAGCGGTGGGCGGGCGAGGCAATCGACCGGGCGACGGCGGTCGGGTGTCGCTGGGACGAGCTCGAGGCGCGCCGGGCGCGCGGGATCGCGGCGCTGCTCGCACGAGCACCCGAGCGAGCCCTGGCCGAGCTGTGGGCGGTGTGGGAGCACTGCGAGCGCGAAGGCGTGCTCGATCCGGGGGCGTTCCCAGTCGCGCCCGAGCTGGTTGAGGCGCTGGTCGAGCTCGACCGACTAGCGGACGCGCGCGCGGTCACCGAGCGGCTGGCGCGGCTCGCCCGGCGGCAGGGGCACTCCTGGGCGCTCGCGAGCGTCGAGCGGTGCCGCGCGCTCACGCGACCCGGGTCGGCCCACGCCGTCGCGACGCTGTGCGCGGCAGCGAACGAGCTCGGGCGACTTGGTCTGAGGTTCGACGCCGCGCGGTCGCTGTTGGCGGCTGGTCGCATGCAGCGACGGGCCAAGCGCTGGCGCGCAGCCCGCGACTCGCTCGCGGAAGCGGCCGCCGAGTTCGACCGGCTCGGCTCTCCCGGCTGGGCGAACCTGGCGCGGGCCGAGCAAGCACGCGTTGGCGGACGGCGCCCCCGGCCAGCGGCGAGCTCACCCCAACGGAGCGGCAGGTGGTCGAGCTCGCCGCGAGCGGCCTGGCCAACAAGCAGATCGCCGCCGCCCTGTTCGTGACCGTGCACACCGTCGAGGTGCATCTCGCCCACGTCTACGCCAAGCTCGGGATCCGCTCCCGCGCGCAGCTCGCCAGCCGCCTGTCCGTTCGCTCGTAGCCGCCGGCGATCGCAGCGCCGACAGCCGTGTCGTAGCAAAGATTGAGGGTTTCCGCTATTTCGCTGCCGGCTCGGCGCGCGTAGGTTTGAGCGCGTGCCCGAGTTCGTCGCCGAACAGTACCTCTCGCGAACCGAGGCGGCGGGAGCGCAGCGTGCGGACAGCGCCGCCCGACGTGCGGCCGAGCAGTTGGCCCGCGAGGGGACGCGGGTCGAGCTCGTGCGCTCGATCTTCGTCCCCGAGGATGAGACGTGCATCTACATCTACCAGGCCGACTCGATCGAGAACGTGCGAACGGCAGCCGCGCGTGCCGCGCTGACGTTCGAGCGCATCGCCAGAGCCGCCGGCGAGCCGCAGAGCAAGCAATGGTCATCCTGACCAGGGCGAACCCGAGCCCGCCAGGGATGCGCTGGCAGTCCAATTGCAATCTTGCTGGACCTCGACCGCTGATCGTGATGCTCGGAGCGAACCGTCGGCTGACACCCACCACCTCATAAAGGAGTAAGCAGTGACTCTCAGACTTGGCGACACCGCACCGGATTTCGAGGCCAACACCACCGAAGGTCCGATCCGTTTTCACGAGTGGATCGGCGACTCGTGGGCGGTGCTGTTCTCACACCCGAAGGACTTCACCCCGGTGTGCACCACCGAGCTCGGGTACATGGCCAAGGTCAAGTCCGAGTTCGACCGCCGCGGCGTGAAGATCATCGGCCTGTCGGTCGATCCAGTCGACCGGCACCTTGAGTGGGCGCATGACATCGAGGAGACACAGGGTCACTCGCCCAACTTCCCCTGCGTCGGCGACGACGATTATCGAGTCTCGAAGCTGTACGGAATGCTGCCCGCGGACGTCTCAGGTGATCCGCTGGCGCGCACGCCCGCGGACAACCAGACCGTGCGCAACGTGTTCGTGATCGGACCCGACAAGAAGATCAAACTGATCCTCGTCTACCCGATGACCACCGGGCGCAACTTCGACGAGGTGCTGCGGGTTATCGATTCCCTGCAGCTGACCGCCACCCACAAGGTCTCAACTCCGGCCAACTGGCACTCCGGTGACGACGTGATTATTTCCGGCTCGGTGTCCGACGAGCAGGCGCGGGAGCTGTTCGGCCGGTGGGAGTCGCCGCGGCCTTACATCCGGATCGTGCCGCAGCCGCGCGAGCGCGAGTCCGTCAACACCTAACTTCGGAGCCGGCGGATCCTCCAAATTGCGAGGTGCCGCCGAGCAGGTTGGGCTGCTGCTCGCGCCGGTGCCGGTGTCACGGTCGCGCGGACTCTTAGCCTCGATCCGCCGTTATGGCCGCGATGGTGAGCGTGATTTCACCGCGAGGGTGTGATGGTTGAGATGGAGCGGCTGTCGGGGCGGTTTGGCCGTCTGGGTCGTGGCGTGTTGCGGCGGTCACGGTCGTAGTGGTCGGTTTGCGGGCAGGCGAACATGGTTGCGCGGTGAGCTCGGTCGTCGGGGTGGCCGCGGATAGCGGCGGGTGCTCAGCAGAGCGCGGGGATCGTGCGGAGGCGCTGGAACGCGGCGGCGAGTGCTTGGGACCAGGGCCAGTCGCGGTCGAGCTTGAGGTGGGTGCGTCGTCCGTGGCGCACGAGCTTGGCGGCGGTGTGCAGGAGGCATTGGCGAAGGCGTTTGGGCTCGGCGGTCGCGAGCTGACCGGTCAGGCAGATCAGCTTCGTCCAGGTCAGGAGGTCTTGGGCGATCAGCGAGAGTTCGAGCCAGGTCTGGTTGTGCTCGAAGGCGTGGTGCGGGAGGTTGCGCATGCCGGTGTCCTTGCCGGCCCGGATGCTGTCCTCGACCCGGGCGCGGCCGCGGTGGCGCAGCTCCAAGGCTGCGATGTCGTTGCCGTCTTGGTCGGTGAGAAAGCACGTGTACCGGTAGCCGTGCTCGTCGAATATCTGAAACTGCGCGCCGGGGTGCGGGCGCTCGCGGCGGCAGATCAGCCTGGTCCCCTCAAGCCAGGCGGACAGGTCGAGGTTGTCGGTGAGCTCCGCGACCCAGGCGCCGTCACGGTCCTCGCCGTCGGCGTCGATCGCCTGCACCCACGCGCCCTCGGGCGTTTCGAGGATCGCGGCGCGGACGGTGTCGTTGAGCTCGTAGCCGACCGAGAACCGGATCCCCGCCTCGCGACAGTCGGCGCAGAACGCATGCGTCGCGCCGCCGATGTCGGTCCTGGCCAGGATCTCGCGATCAAGATCCTCGGCAGGGAGCTGCTGGAGCGCGAGCCCGAGCACCGTGAAGTGATCCTCGGCGGTGTTCGAGCCGGCGTTGCCCGGTCTCAGGATCGCGGCGAGCGCTTCGCCAGTCTCATCCAGGTAGCAGTTCAGCGGGTGGAACCCGTAGCCGTGCTTGTAGTTGCCGGCGGCGAGCTCCTTCTCCGAATGCGCGGTCAACAAGGTCGCGTCGATGTTCAACGTGATCGACGCGGGGCGAGCGCCTGCGTCCCACACCCGCGCGCGAGCTTCCGCCCGCGCGGCGCGCACCCGACCGAGCAGCGCCTCGTCGATCGATTTCAACACCCTGTGCGTCGTGGTCTCCGACGCCTTGGCGCCGAACAGCCGCTCCTGGCCACGGTACGCGTCAAGGTCCGTGACGCAGTCGCCGCCGTCAGCGAGCATCACCGCTACGTCCCGCAGCACCCGGCCCGGGTCGTGCGCCGAGCGACGCTCGCGGGTACTCGCCAACGCGCCCGTCAGCGCGCCGGTCAGCCCAACCTGATCGGCCAACTCGACCAGCAACGCCACCCCCGCGTGCGACACGAGTCCCTCGCCGTCCGCCGTGACTTCTACCGTTTGAAAGCGAGCCGTAGGCTTCACCAACTGGGTGTCCTCCTGGGTCGAGGTCGAGATCTGAGCAATCCCGATTCTCACGGCCCGGGAGGACGTCACCCCACCCCCGGCTCAGCCCTCTATCGGCGGATCGAGGTTAGTGCCCTGCGTTTCCTGACGCAGTCGTCTCGAAATTCGGTCTGGCGCTGGGGCTTGACAACCGGGAGACTGGTTCATTCGCGTCCGGATGTTCAACACCCTCCATTCGACCAAGCAGATCGAGGACGCGATCGGGTGGGCGCACGAGACCGACCCCGAGACGCTGATCGCGAGCACGATCGCCGCCCTGGCCGCGCCAGCCACGCGCCGCGACCAGCTGGCATTGGCCCGGCGGGTCCGCTGCCCAGTGCTCGTGATCTCCGGGCCCAACGACAAGCTCACCGCGCACGCCAACGCCAAGGTCCTAGCGAAGGCGACCGGCGGGGAGCTGCTGACGGTCCCCGACGGCGGGCACTACCCGCAGGCGCGCAAGCCGGTCCCGGTCAACCTCGCCCTGCGTGGGCTGCTCGAGCGCGCCGGCGGCGGCAGCAACAGCAGGCCCACCCGAGACCCCACCGTCCATCGCTCCGGTGGCCGACCGCGCGCGCTTTATATCTCCTCGCCGATCGGCCTGGGCCACGCCCAGCGTGACGTGGCGATCGCCAAGGAACTGCGTGCGCTGGTGCCCGACCTTCAGGTGGACTGGCTGGCCCAGCACCCCGTGACCAAGGTGCTAGAGGGCGAGGGGGAGCGCATCCATGCGGCCAGCGAGCACCTGGCGCCACATTGAGTCTGAGTCGGCTGAGCACGACCTCCACTGTTTCCACGCCTGGCGGCGCATGGACGAGATCCTGATCGCCAACTTCATGATCTTCCACGATGTGGTACGCGATGGCGGCTACGACCTGTGGATCGCCGACGAGGGATGGGAGATCGACTACTACCTCCACGAACATCCCAACGAGAAGCGGGCCCACTACGCGTGGCTGACCGATTTCGTGGGATGGCTGCCGATGCCGGACGGTGGGTCACGCGAGGCATTCCTCACCGCCGACTACAACGGCGAGATGGTCGGCCACATCGCCCGCCACCCCGAGGTGCGCGACCGAGCCCTGTTCGTTGGCAACGCCAGCGACATTGTTCCCGATCGGCTCGGTCCCCAGCTGCCGTTGATCCGCGACTGGACCGAGCGCAACTTCGACTTCGTCGGCTACGTGAGCGGGTTCGATCCGGCTCAGTTCGGCGACCGCTCCGCGCTCCGTGCCGAACTCAGCTACGGCGACGACGAGCAGGTCTGCGTCGTTACTGTGGGAGGCTCCGGCGTGGGCGGCCACCTGCTGCGGCGCGTGATCGCGGCCTTCCCCGAAGCCAAGGAGCGCGTGCCCGACCTGCGGATGATCGTCGTCGCGGGGCCCCGGATCGATCCCGACTCGCTGCCGGGGGCTGAGGGCCTCGAGGTCCGCGCCTACGTGCACAATCTCTACCGCCACCTCGCTGCCTGTGACCTGGCGGTGGTGCAGGGCGGGCTCACCACGGCGATGGAATTAGCGGCCAACAAACGCCCGTTCCTTGCCGAAGAGGTCGGAATGCTCCTGGCGGATGCCCTGCCGGGCCAACACCGCGTGCACGCGATTGTTGACCGCGGTGCGCATCCTTATCAGCACCGCTCGGTGACGCAACAGCTCGCGCAGATCACGAAGCTCGGGCGGCGCGACATATGCCTCCGGCAGAAGGCCGGTGCGGAGCAGGTGCGCGAGCGTCTTGGCGTCGATCGCGTCGGTCTTCACCCGGGCCGCGGCGATCGCCCTGGTCCTGAGCGGGTGCGCGAGGTGTAGGTCGTAGCCGGCGTCCTCGAGCAGCTCGGCCAGCCACTCCCAGCCGTAGGCAGCCTCGAGCGCCACGTGCGTGCCCTCCGGGTCGCCGAGCAGCTCCTTTGAACGTGTCGCGGTCGTTGACGATCCGTCGCGACAGCGCAAGCTCGCCGTGGTCGTCGATGATCGCGATCTGCGAACGGCGGCGGTGCAGGTCGATGCCGACCCAGCGGTTACCGTTGCTCACGGTCGGTCCCCCTCTCGAATTGTCCCGCCGCGCGGGCGCAATCCGTGCGGTCTCGAACCATGCAGTTCGGGGCGGAGGGCCGACCTCCTGCCGCCCGGCGGGGGAAACCCGACCGGGCCGCCGGAGCCCCCCGGCCCTTCATGACATCATCACGTTTTGGGAAAGACGTGACCCTTATAGGCGTGGGGTCGGACGGGACAGCCCTGAGCCGGACGGGCTCTACCGGCACCGTCCGGCTCGGAGGCTTATGAGGCTCTGGTGCGACCGACACTTTTCAGACCGAACCGCGAGCCGGCGCCGGCGGCGCCCGCCGACCGTTTCAGCGTGTCAACCTAGGCCGGGATGATCTCCCCGACTTCGACGCTGCCGCCCTGTTGGAGGATGGGACAGCCGCTGGCTAGGGTTGTCGCTGCCTCGAGGCTGTCGGCGTTGATGACGATGTAGCCCCCGAGGGCATCGGAGCGCTCACCCTCACCTCCCCTTCCAACTTCGCGAACCTGCCCGACCCGGTTGCCGAAATCGGCGATCGAATCCCTGATCTGCTCAAACCACGTCGGCCACCGCGCTTCCTCTTCGGCGGTTAGGCGCCGCCCCACCGGGCGGCGGAACGTCAGTACATAATCCATCTCGTCCTCCTTTAGGACTGTGGGTTGTCGCCGCTACGACGAACGAGCAGCCCGCAAAGGGACAACACTTAGGGCTCTCACGAACCCTTCGCCGCTGACACCGCGATCTGTGAAGTTACGCGCTAAGTGGCGGGATTTTTTGACGCGCTATTTGGCGGTCGGTGCCGCGCGGTAGGGCGCCGCTTCATAGAGCGAGGGGCGTAGCGCAGGCCGTCGGGGCGTCCGCGTCGCGTAATCGAGCTGGATCGTCGATCTCTACCACAACCGTCCCCCTGGTGACCGTCCCGGCGTGCTACGCCGGGAAGACCGCGCCCTTCGCAACCGCGTCGCGCCGCGGCGTGATCACCCGACCGCGCCAGCGCTCAGCCGGAGCCCCCGCCCAGCACCAGCGCGGCCGACCCAACAGCAAGACGTTTCCAGTGGCTCATCAAGCGCCTGCGAGGACACAACTCGGATCTCGCTCCCACCAGGATACGTCCGCAGGCGACGCCTACTAGAGGGGACGGCGCTGAGCCGTCGCCAGCCGCGCTGATCTACGGCCTGAGTCACGTTTTGGGGGGCAATAACGTGACTCTATGCCGGCTCCTTCACCTCGTTGGCTCGTGGCGCTCGAGCACGCGGTAGACGGTCGCGCGGCTGACGGTGAACAGCTCCGCGAGCTCGGGTGTGCGACGCGGTCGCGGAGGCGCTGGCGCCCAGCGACTGGCCGCGCCAGGAGCCGGCCACTTCGTTGCCGCGGCGCCAGGCTTTGTAGAACAGCTTGAGCGCTTCTTCATCTGGGCACGCCGCGGGCCGGCTCATAGCGCGAGCGGGGTCTCACGAGCCTTGGCGTCGAGGCACAATTCGACAAACATGATTGACAGCGAGATCAGGGACTTGTTGGCAGGGCTCGAGCGGCTCCCCCAGCAGCGATGGATGCGGCCTGGGTGCGTCGCTGTTAAAGAGGGGACGTGCCCGAAAACGACCGGCCGATGGTGGACCAATGGGTGAACGCGAGGCGGGGGAGGATCGTCCCAACCAGCTCATGGCGTCAAGCCCGAGGTCTGGCGATGCGCGCCCGAGCTATCGCCGGAATCGAAGTGCGCCCAGATCCCGGTATCTACGAGCTGCCCCAGGTCGAGCTGCAGGACTGATTCACGCGCCGGCGTCCCGTCGAACGCTCAGAACCTCTCGCTGTAGAGATCGCAATGCAGACCCTCCCTGTACGTCCGCCCTCCGGATGTGACCGGCTTCCCAAGTTGGCACTTGGTCGCCTTGTTGAGCGTGGTGCCCTTGCTTGGGGTGATTGTGATCACCCCGGTTGTGAACGGGTTGGTGAAGTACGCGTTGGTGAGATGACGGATGTAGAGCGAGCGCTGCTTGCCCGACGATCCAGGCGGAACGTACGTGCTCTTGGCGCCCGAGTCCCCTGACCGCATGATCCCTTCGTAGTAGGTGCCGAAGCCCCAGTACGTCTTGTGGTTCTGGAGCAGGAACGCCTGCCCGTAGAGGAGCATGGTGCGACCGCACCCGATCCCCCCATACCACTTCGCGCTCGAGGCTCCCCGGGGCAGCGCCCGCTTCCGCTGGCGGGTGAAGTTGACGTGGCACGTCACCCTTACTCCCTGCGCGGGGTGCGCCTGCCGGCGACGGGCACGCGCATCGGCCGAAGTTGTCAAGTGGGACGCCGCGCTGCCAGTGACGGAGACTGCCCGTCCGTTTGAGAACGTGACGCTGATGATGGGCTGATCGGCAGGGAGATCGCCGAGCGGAGACGGCTTGCCGCTTCGGCGGAGGACGGGGACGCACCAAGGGCCAAAAGCTGAGCTGGAGTCGGCGGAGCCAGCGGCGCTCTCCCCGGGCTCGCGATGGCCGAAACGGCCGCTGCCAACCCCACGATCGAGCAGCCGGCGATCGCAACCAGGGCGAATTTCACAAAGTGCTTGCGCATGGTTCCTGTTTCGGGTCGTGCCCAGCGGCCTGCGCGCGACGAAACCGACCCGCTAAGAATGGCGCATGGTCTCCAGGTGCCGCAAGCCAGTGCTCAGGGCGCCGCCGACCTTCGCGCAGCGCACACCGTTCCAGGATCTGCCCAGTCCACCAGGAAGAGCAGCCAGAGTCACGTTTTCGGGGGCGTGATCAGATCGCCATTAGCACACGGGCGCTGGCGCTACAGACCCCGGCGCATCGACGCCGCGATGGCGATCATCTGATTCGGCGGGATGTAGTCGGTGAGTGTGTTGGAAATCCAGTACACCGCGGTTGGCGTCCGCCATGCCACGATCGACAGGTTGCCTGCGCCGTTGAAAAATTCGAGCAACCGCTTGCCATCCACGGTCTGGATCTGTGATGGGGATTTGAGGATTGGCGGGTTGCGCCACGTCGTTCCCTGGACGCCGTAGTACTGGCCCAGGGGGGCGTTGATCACGAGCGTCATCCGGTAGGACTTGTAGGTCTTGCTTATCGGCGGACCTACAGCGGACGGTGTACCGGCCCGGGGATGTGTTGCAGTTCGATCTGTGGCAGCCCAAGCGGGGGATCCCGGTGGGCTATGGCCAGACGCGCAAGGGGTATGTGGTCGTGGGGGCGCTGGGCTTCTCGCGGGTTGGCGCCGGGGCGCTGGTGTTCTCCAAGGAGGCGCCGGACGTGCTGTGGGGGATGCGGCGCTGCGTGTGGCGGATCGGTGGCCTGCCGGGACGGCTGGTGGTCGATCGCGAGGGGTGCCTGCACGCCGGCGGCGGGCGCCCGAGCGGGGAGTTCGCCTCGTTCTGCGGGCAGCTGTCGGTGGGCTGGCGGATCCTCGACCCCGGGGATTGTGAGGCGAAGGGTGTCATCGAGCGGCTGCAGGGGTTTATCGAGACCAGCTTCGAGCCGGGACGATCGTTCTGTAACGAGCTCGACTTTCAGGACCAGTTGGATCGCTGGTTTGATGAGCGCGCGAACGTCCGCCTTCACCGCACGCTGCGCGAGCGTCCGGTCGACCGCTTGGAGCGCGAGCGCGACGCGTTGCGGCCGCTGCTCGAGCCCGGACCGGAGCTCGACCGGCGGACCGTGCTGCGGGTGCCACCGCAGCCGTACGTGCGCGTCGATCGCAACGACTACTCGCTGGATCCGCGGCTGGTCGGCCGGCGCGTGGAGGTGCGCGTCTGTCAGCGCGAGATCGTCGCGGTCGCGCTCGACACCGGCGAGCTCGCCTGCCGGCACCGGCGCGTGTTCGCCGCCGGGCAGGAGATCACCGATCCAGCCCACCAGCAGACGCTCGAGCGTCAGCGGCTTGAGCGTTACGGGGGCAAGCCGTCGGCCGGCGAGGACGTGCAGATCCGCGACCTGTGGGTGTTCGACCGGCTGGTGGAGGCGGCGTGATGGGCGAGCAGTCCGAGCTCGCGCACCTGTTCCGCGCGTTGAAGGCGCCCGCCGCGGCCCGGTCGCTGCCCAAGCTCGCCGAGCGCGCCCGCCAGGAAGAGTGGAGCTACGAGCGGTTCGTGCAGACGCTGCTCGAGACCGAAGTCTCCGCCCGCGATAGCCACGGTGGCGAGGCGCGCATACGCCAGGCCCGGTTCCCCGCCCGCAAGACCCTGGAGGAGTTCGACTTCAGCTTCCAGCGCTCGGTCAAAAAGCAGGTGATCGAGCACCTCGGGCAGCTCGACTTCCTGCACGCCAAGGAGTCGATCGTGGCGTTAGGCCCGCCCGGTACCGGCAAGACACACTTGGCGATCGCGATCTCGATCCGGGCATGCCTCGCCGGGCACCGCGTGCGGTTCGCGACCGCTACCCAGTGGGTCGCGCGCCTCGCCGACGCCAAGCGCGAGGGGCGGCTCGAGGACGAGCTCGCCGCGCTCGGGCGGATCCCGTTAATCGTCTGCGACGAAATCGGCTACATCCCGTTCGACCCGCAAGCCGCCAACCTGATGTTCGCGCTGGTGTCCTCGCGCTATGAGCGCGCGTCCATGATCGTGACCTCCGTCTGGGCCGCGAATCGCGTATTGGCGGGGGTACGAGCCGGTGTACTGGGCGGCGGGCTCGAGAGGGTCGTCGCAGTTGTCGCTGATGTTCGAGCAGTACTGGGAACCAGCCGAGCTCTCAGCTGACGGGCCCTGGATCAGCCTTGGGTAGTAGATCGACAATCCGGCCGTTTTGAGCGCTGACGCCTGTTGTTGACCGTCAGCGACGTCGGCGACCAACCCCGCGGCGCTGGCAGCGCCGTGGTTTACGGGCCGGTCGGGAACACGACCAGGAGCAGCGACGGTCGGCTTGGGCTTGGCCGCCGGCAGCGTGGGGGTCATGAAGGACCGGTAGGCGGCGGCCTCCTGCGACGGTGTGGAGGTCACGTAGCAGGGCGTCTGGCCCGTCCCGCCGTTGCACTGCGTGAACGTCGCTGGGAACGGGATCGACTTGAGCTGGTGGCCGGCTGCGGACGCGAGCAGGATGACGAGGTTCTCGATCGCATCGGCGGAGTGCAGCGTGTAGTCGGTCTGCGAATGCTCGCCCAGGATCGACACCAGCCGGTCGCGATTCTCGAACAGCTGAAGGCCGGTGTAGTTCTGCTTGGCCCACCGTAGAAAGTCCTGCTGGCGGGCGTTGCGCACGATGTCTGAGTCGGTGTGACGAAAGCGCACGAACGCCAGCGCCCCACTGTCTGACTGGTTGTCCCCGCACAACCTCTGATACCCGGGCTGAATGTCGATGCTCGAGTAGTTGTTGGGCCCGGGAGCGCTCAGGTTGTAGTAGCGGTGGTCGACATTTGTGTAGACGCAGCCGATCGCGTCAATCAGATCAGAGAAGCCGGCGAAGTTGACGTCGATCACGTGATTGACGTGAAACCCCGGAAACACCTGCGTCTTGAGGATCTGGAGGATCCCATCCGCACCGCCGGTGCGGCTGTAGGCCGAGTTGAGCCTGTCGATGACCATGGTGCCGCCGTCGGGGATCTGCACCTCCAGATCGCGGGGGACCGAAAGCACGTTGATCGTCGTCGACCTCGGGTCGATCCGCATCAGCATCATCGTGTCGGTGTTGGCGTCCCGGTATGGCTCGCCAGCGCGGTGATCAGAGCCGATCAAGAACAGCGTCTGCGCCTGACCCGGTTGGGGGATCGCGACAGATGCCTTCAGCGCCGGCTGGACGCCGATCTCCTTCGCCAGCTGCTTGAACCCCAGCAGCCCGGCCACCGCAACCACCGCCGCGGTCGACATGATCACGATCACAGAGCCGAGCGCAGAGCGCCTCAATGCCTCACCCGGAGATTCGGGAATGAGCTTCACGCGGTCTCCCTCAAACTGATCAGGCGTCTGCTGTCACTTGTCGCCCCCGCGGAGATCCCGTTCGGGTACCTCCTGAGACCGAATGACCTCGCCCGCCTGCTCGCTGTTTCGCGGTCCTGGATCTACAAGGCCGCGGAACACTGGCCGCATCCCCTCGGTCCGGATCGGGAGAGGATGGATGGCTCCGCTTCGTGCCCGAGGACATCGAGCGGTGGCTCCAGGACGCTCGCTGAGGGGTCCCGTCGCTTCGGCGATAGACGGATCCAAACCATCAGAAGCCCAACTGAGGCGGGCTCCCTAGAGTGCGCCCGAGAGGACTCGAACCTCCACGGACCTTACAGTCCACAAGGCCCTCAACCTTGCGCGTCTACCAATTCCGCCACAGGCGCGTGGGGCGGCCAGTATAGCCCCGCGCCATGGCTCGACATGCGGTGCCGGACTCGGCAACGAGGTGGTCGGGCTCTTGATCTTGAGTCCGTCCTGGGGCCGCGCTACATTTACGAACACATGTTCGACGTTCGCAGGGTCCCGTGCCAAAACGAGCAAGGAGTGGACGAATGGACCTGACTAAGCGTCAGCAGGAGATATTCGACTTCATCAAGCGCTACTCCGCGAAGTACGGCTATCCGCCGACGGTTCGGGACATCGGCAAGGCGGTTGGTCTCGCCTCATCGTCCACCGTTCATGCGCACCTTGCGAACCTCGAGCGGATCGGCCTGTTGAGGCGTGACCCGACGAAGCCACGAGCGATCGAGCTCCTCGGCCAGGCCGCCGCCGGGGTACGGAGCATCGTGCGTCCGGGTCTTCCGCTCGTGGGCCACGTGGCCGCGGGTCAGCCGGTGTTGGCCGAGGAGAACATCGAGGACTATGTACAAACCCCATCTTTCGCCGGCGGTGAGGAGGGGGAGTACATCCTGCGGGTGCGAGGGGACTCGATGAAGAACATCGGGATCCTCGATGGTGATCTCGTGGTGGTCCGCCAGCAGGACACGGCCGAGGACGGCGACGTCGTGGTTGCGCTGGTCGGCGACGAGGCGACCGTGAAGCGGTTCTTCCAGGAAGATGATCATGTGCGCCTGCAACCCGAGAACGACGCGATGGCGCCGATCCGCAGTCGGGAGGTTCGAGTGCTCGGCAAGGTCGTGGGCCTGATGCGGAGCATCAGATGAGAGGCTTGTGTTGATCGCCCTGGCCGCACCCGCGCAGGGGACTCAGAGCCTGTTCGACGGGGCGGGCGGTGAGCCCATGCTGGACGAGGTCCTCGTCGGCGTGTGGGAGGGGCTCACCGCCCATCGACCCGCGGCGTGCCCCGTCTGCGGCGAGCGTATGCACCCCGAATACGGCGCCCACGCCCGTCCGATCGGGGGTCGGTGCGAGGGCTGCGGCTCAACGCTGTCTTGAGCCGAGGAGGCGTTTGGGCGCCGCGGGATCGACCGGCGCTGTCTTGAGCCGGGCCGGCGTTCCCGCGCCGGCGGGATCGACGCCGATCCGATTCGGGACTATCCTCGATAGCGCAGGCCGAGCAGTCGCGGAGGTATGCACCTTCGAGGAAAGTCCGGACATCACAGGGCAAGGTGGTCGGTAACGCCGACCCGGGGAAACCCGCGGGAAAGTGCCACAGAAATGACACCGCCTAAGCCTGGAGCCGCTGCAGCGCTCCGGGCCGGTAAGGGTGAAATGGTGCGGTAAGAGCGCACCGGCGTCGCGGTGACGCGGCGGCCAGGTAAACCCCACCTGATGCTAGGCCAAGCAGGACCGTTCGTAGGTGGCCCGCCAAGGTCCGGGTAGGCCGCAGAGATGGATGGCTGCTCTCGACAGGATCCGGCTTATAGGTCTGCTAAGGGAAGGCTCCGCAATTGCGGGGCCTTCCTAGTTGGCGGCACGCGTGACGAGGCCACAATCGCCGCGCCCGCGCTGCCGCCGCGTTCACCCTGGCATTGGTGCCCCGTGAACGCAGGGCGTGTACGTTCACGGTGGGACTGGTGCCCCCGCCACCGCCAAGAGCGCCCCCACCGCGCCCGCGGCGAGGAGAGTGGCCACGACCCCCACGCGCGCCACCAGCAGAGCAACGGCCGCGGCGCCGAGGATCAGGAACTGCCAGGTCTCGCGCAGCGCGCCCGCCAGCGGTATGGCGGCACCGAGGATCGCGCCGATCGCGGCGGGCCCGGCGCCGTCCAGAAACGACTGGGCGCGGCGGTCGCGCCGCAGCTGCTCAAAACGCCCGCCGCCCGCCAGTACGAACCCAAATGACGGACAGAATGCGATCATCGCCGCCAGCATCCCGCCGGCGAGACCGTGCGCCGCATAGCCCACGGCGGCGACCGTGGCCACGACCGGCCCCGGCGTGACCTGGCCCAACGCGACCGCGTTCAAAAACTGGGTAGAGCTCATCCAGTGATAGGTATGGACGGCGTCCCCCTGCATCAGGGGCACGATCACGAATCCGCCGCCGTAGGACAGCGCGCCCACCTTGAACGCGACCCAGGCCAGAGCGCCGATCCCGCCGGTCCCAACCGCGGCGAGGGGCAGCAGCGGGGCCCATGAGGCGATCTCATGCCGGCGTCCAAGCCGCCAGCTGAGCACAAGCTCGGTCGCGCCACACGCCAAGAGCATGAGCACCAGATAGGGGCCGGCTATCGCCGCCGACGCCGCCCCCAATGCGACGTAGCAGATCCAGCGCACCCGCCGGCGTGCAGTCGCGCGCGCCCGCGTCCAGCTCGCCGGCAGAAGCCCGGTCCCGGCATGCACCGCAATCGCCGCGACCGCCGCACCTGCGCCGGCGCCGGCGCCGCGGATCCAGACCGGCGGCGAGCCTCCCAGGAAGGGCACCGACAGCGCCAGGATCAACGCGACCCCCGGAACGATGAAGCCGAGTCCGCCGATCAAGGCCCCCCGCGGGCCGGCGACCCGGCGGGCGCAAAAGATCGCCAGTTGAGTTGAGGCGGGCCCGGGAAGGAGGTTGCACGCGGCAATCGCGTCCTCGAACTCGCCGGGCTCAATCCATTGCCGGCCGATCATCAGCCGCCGGAGCAGGGCCATGTGAGCCGGCGGTCCGCCGAAGCCGGTGACGCCGATCCTCGTCCATTCGCGGGCCACCGTCTTGAGCGGCACGCCGCGCCTGGTCCGATCCGGGCCGGCAGACTGGGTGGCGCTCCCGGCCGGGTCCGCGCTGTCGCGCGGGTCCACGCTGTCGGTCGGGTCCGCGCTGTCGCGCGGGTCCACGCTCTCGGGCGGGTCGGCGCCCGTCATTCCGGACCCGGCGCTCCGGCCACCCCCTCCAGCGCCGCGCCGTCGAGCCGATGCAGCTTCCACTCCCCCAAAGCCTGAGCGCCGAGGCCCTCGTAGAACTCGAGCGCCGGCGCGTTCCAGTCGAGCGCCGCCCACTCGAGCCGGCCGCACCCGCGCTCAACCGCGACACTGGCCACGCGCGACAACAGCGCCCGCCCGACGCCGCCGCGGCGGTGCGCCGGCCTAACGAACAAGTCCTCGAGCCACACCCCGGGGAGGCACTGCCACGTCGAGAACGTCGTGTAGAAGAGCGCGAACCCGACCGGCTCGCCCGACACCTCCGCGATCACCGCCTCCGCCACCGGGTCGGACTCGAACAGGGCCGCCGCGAGCAGCTCCGGCGTCCCCACGACGTTCTCGCGCGCCCGCTCGTAGTCGGCGAGCTCGACGATCATCGAGAAGATCGTCTCGACATCGCCGCGCTCAGCATCGCGAATGCGGACTGGTGGCCCATCCTGCACTTGAGCGCTCACTCAAGGCGGCACGATACCCGCCGGCGGCGCGGGATCCGAGAAGATGTCCCTCACTGATGCCACCGCTCCTGAACACGGTCCCGAGGTCGCTCAGCCGCATCGGAGCGGCCGCCCAGAACGCGCTCGAGGTCGCTCGGTTCGGCGGCCTCGCGACCGAGCAGGAGGCCTCCCCATACGAGCTGGTAACCGAGCAGCGGGTCTACCGACTGCGCCACTACTACCCCGACGATGGCCCGGATCCAGCAGCCGGCCGAGCGCCGCGCCAGGGGCCGCCGGTGCTGCTGGTCCCACCGCTGATGCTGGCGGCGGACATCTACGACGTCGCGCCGAGCACGAGCGCAGTGACGATCCTCTGGGAACACGGCGCCGATCCGTGGGTGGTCGACTTCGGTGCGCCCGAGCGCGAGGAGGGAGGACTTGAGCGCACGCTCGCGGATCACGTGCTCGCAATCTCCGACGCCGTCGACCGCGTCCGCGATGCCACCGGCTCCGACGTGCATCTGGCCGGCTACTCGCAAGGCGGCATGTTCTGCTATCAGGCCGCGGCGCTGCGCCGCAACGACGGGCTGGCCTCGGTGATCACGTTCGGCAGCCCCGTCGACACACGAGACGGGATGCCGTTCGGACTCCCCGAGCGCTTCGCGACGGGGACCGCGAGCGTGATCGCTGACATCTTCCGGGGCTCGGCCCTGCCCGCGTGGGCCAGCCGCACCGGCTTTCGCCTGCTCGACCCCATCAAGTCGGTTCGTAACGACGTCCAGTTCATCCTCCAGCTGCACGACCGGGAGGCTCTCCTGCCGCGGGAGCGCCAGCGCCGGTTCCTCGAGGGCGAGGGTTGGGTGGCCTGGCCGGGCCCAGCCCTGGCGGACTTCGTGCGCCAGTTCATCGAGCACAACCGGCTGCTCGAGGGCGGGTTCGTGATCGAGGGCCGCCTGGTCACGCTCGCGGACATCGAATGCCCGATCCTCTCGGTGGTGGGGACCGTCGATGAGATCGCGCCGGCGCCCGGGGTGCGCGCAATCCGCTGGGCGGCGCCCAGAGCACAGGTGTACGAACTGGCGCTGCGGGCAGGACACTTTGGGCTGGTGGTCGGGTCCACGTCGCGGACCGCCACGTGGCCACGAGTCGCTGGCTGGACGCGATGGCGAGCGGAGGGAGGAGACTTGCCCGAGGGCGTCGAGGCGGTCGGCACGGACGACGCGGGCGAGCCGGCGGCCCCGGTCCGCAACCGAGTCGAGTACGGGGTCGAGCTGGCCGGCGCGGTCGGGAGCGACGTCGCGCGCCTGGCGCTCGCCGCCACCAGGCGCACCGCCCGCAGCGTCCGCGAGCTGACTCGCGAGGCGGCGGCGCAGCTGCCGCGCCTGGCCCGGCTCGAACAGATCCAGCCGGGCACGCGCATTTCGCTCGGGCGACTGGTGGAGGAGCGCCGGCGCAAGGCTCCCGAGGACGTCTTCTTCCTGTTCGGCGATCGGGCCTACACCGCCAGCGAGACCAACGAGCGGATCGACAATGTCGTCCGCGGGCTGATCTCGATCGGGGTCCGCCAGGGCGAACACGTCGGCGTTCTGATGGCCTCGCGGCCGAGCGCCCTCGCGCTGGTGGTGGCACTCAGCCGGGTGGGCGCGGTGTCCGTGCTGCTGCGGCCCGATGGGGACGTGGCCAAAGAGGCAGGACTCGGGCAGATCGAACGCGTCATCGCCGACCCCGAACGAGCGTCCCTCGCCGCCGACCTGGCCGATGTCGGACCTGGCCTGTCGCATACGTTCGTGCTCGGGGGAGGCGGCGGTCGGCGAGAGCTTCAAACCCTGTCGGCCACCGACATGGAGCAGATCGACCCAAAGGTGGTGACTCTCCCGCGCTGGTACCGCCCCGATCCCGGACGCGCGCGCGAGGTCGCGTTCATCGTCTTCACGGGCGACGGCGCCCGCACCCGGATGAGCCGGATCACGAACGGCCGGTGGGCCATCTCGGCCTTTGGGACGGCGTCATCGGCCGCGCTCAGCGCCGCGGACACCGTCTACAGCGTCACCCCGCCGTACCACCCCTCGGGTCTGATGATGAGCATCGGCGGCGCGATCGCGGGCGGAGCGCGGCTGGCGATGGCGAGGGCGTTCGACGCTCAGATCTTCTGGGATGAGGTCCGCCGCTACGGTGTCACCGTCGCCTCGTATACCTGGACGTCGCTCCACGATCTCGTTGACGCACCCACGCTACCGGGTGAGCGCAATCATCCCGTCAGGCTGTTCATCGGCTCGGGGATGCCGCGGGGGCTGTGGCGGCGCGTCGAAGAGCGCTTTTGGCCGGCGCGGGTGCTCGAGTTCTACGCGTCGACCGAAGGCGGAGCCGTCCTGGTCAACCTCCGAGACACCAAGCCCGGTTCGATGGGCCGCTCGTTGCCTGGGAGCGCCGAGGTTCGGGTCGCCTCCTACGACGTCGAGGCCGGAGGGCTCTTCCTAAAAACCGACGGGTTCGCCAAGCGGGGTGGCGTCGACGAGGTCGGGATGCTCCTCGCCAAAACCGCACCGGATGCCCCCACGGTGTCAACCCCGATGCGCGGCGTGTTCGCTCGCGAGGACGCGTGGCTCGCGACCGGGGACCTGTTCCGCCGCGACGGCGATGGTGACTACTGGCGCGTGGACGGCATCGCCGACGTCATCCACACCGCCGGCGGCCCCGTGTTCTCGACCCCGATCCGGGACGCCCTGGGAGATCTACCGGCCGTCGACCTCGCCGTCGCTTACCCGGTGGCGCCTCTCCGCGACCGTCAACCGGTCGCCGTCGCCGCGGTCACCCTGCGCTCCGGTGCGGAGCTGAGCGCCAGGGACATCTCGGCGGCGCTGGGCGTTCTGCCCGAGCCAGAACGGCCCGCGATCGTGCACGTCGTCGACACGATTCCGGTCACCACCTGGTTCCGGCCCAACACGGCGCCGCTGCGCGAAGCCGGTCTTCCCGAACCGGCGCCGGGCAAGCAGGCGTGGTACCTCGGTCGCGCCGGCGCCTACCGGCCGCTGACCGACGCCGCCCGGCGGCGCTTGGCGCGCGCGGCGGCGTGACCACCGGGTCTCGGCCCCGATCAGCCGCCGAGCGCGCGGCCGCCGTCGTAGAGCCGCACCACGCGAACCGCGCCGGGTGGCGAGGCGTTCAGACACAGCTCGCACAGGACACACTCGTCGAGGTTCTCCTCGACGATCTCGACTCCGTCCTCGCCGGCGCGAAAGATGTCGACCGGGCACACCTCCGCGAGCTTGGCGGCGAGCTCGTGGTCGCCCGCCACCGACGGTGCGACCTCGACCTCGATGAACAGCGCCGCAGTCATACGGCGCCGACTCCGATCCTCTCGCGCACGATCTCCGGGATCTGCGAGATCTCCTCGGCGACCACGATGCCGGCCTCGGCCAGGCGCGCGATCTTCTCGCTCGCGGTGTCAGCCTTGCCCTCGACGATCGTGCCGGCGTGGCCGAAGCTCATGCCGGGCATCTCGTCCATGAAGCGGCCGGCCATGAACGCGACGATCGGCAGGTGCGACTCGTTGTCGGTCACCCACCGCGCGAGCTCGGCTTCCATGCGGCCCCCCGGCTCGGTGTAGATGACGATCGCCTCCGTATCCGCGTCGGCCTCGAACAGCGGCATCAGCTCCGCGTACGTGGAGCCGATGATCGCGTCGCCGCCGATCGACACCGCCGTCGACTGGCCCAGGCCCGCGGCGCTCAGGGTGGAGGACATCTCGGTGGTCATCCCGCCCGAGCGCGAGATCACGCCGACCGGACCGGGGGTGTAGGACTTGGCCGCGTCGCGGGCGGGGCCCCCAATCCCGCCCATCTTGACCACGTCGGGAACGATGATCCCGAGACAGTTGGGGCCGATGATCCGCGCACCACGCTCCCCGGCCAGCTCCACCATCTCGGCGACGTCGCGGCGGGGGATCCGTTCGGTCACGATCACCACTAGCTTGATCCCGTTCTCGAGCGCCTCGAACACGGCGTCCTTGGTGAACGCGGGAGGGACGGTCACGACCGAGCCGTCGATCGGGCCGCCGTGGTGCTCGACGGCCTGGCCGACGGTGTCGAACACCGGCACGCCGTGCACGTCGCGGCCGAGGCGCCCCGGGGTGACGCCGCCCACGATCTTCGCGCCGCGGCCGTAGTCGAGGCACTCCCGGGTCAGGTTCACCGCCTCGCGGCCCGTGATCCCCTGCACGATGAACGTCGTGTGCTCGTCGATCAGGATCGACATCAGCCCGCGACCACCCGCGACCCCTGGATCTTCTCCACTGCCCGCCCCGCCGCCTCGTGCAGCGAGACCGAGCGGTCCGCGTACTCGACCCCGTACTTCTCGAGGATCTTGAAGCCCTCCTCTTCCCAGGCGCCGGGAATCCTGAAGATCGCGATCTTCTCGGCTGGGTCGTAGCCGAGCTCCACGCACGCCTTGATCACGCCGCGCGCGACGATGTCCACGCGGGTGTTCGAGACGATCGACATCATCACCGCGATCTTGTCGACGCCGGGCTTCTGCAGTACCAGCTTCGCCAGTCCGCACGCCTTGCGCACGGACGGGTTGCCGCCGATCTCGCAGTAGTTGGCGGGCTCTCCGCCATGCGCGCGCACGGCGTCGAACAGGGTCAGCGAGCCGCCGCCGGCGCCGATGACGAGGCCCAGGTCGCCGTCGAACTCGGTCACGTTGCCGGCGACGCCGCGGTGATCCTGCGCATCGACCTGCTCGCCCGCGAGCTCGAACGGCGTCGGTTCGCGAGCCTGGCGCGTCTCCTCGTCGCCCACGCCGAGCTCATGCAGCAGCTGCTTCTGGCGCGGCCGTGCCTCGTTCTCCATCTCCATGTGGGCGTCGAGCGCAACGAACGAACCGTCCTCGAGCTCGCCCAGCGGGTTGATCTCCGCGAGCGTCATGTCGTAGTCCAGAAACAGGCGCGCCAGGCGGCCGAGGATCGGGACCAGGCGGTTCAGCGCCGAGCCCGTGACGCCGAGCGAGGCGATCACCCGCTTGGCCTGCCAGTCCGAAAACGGGCGCAGGGTCGAGAAGTGTTCCTGCGCGACGTGGTCGGGGTGGTGCTCGGCGACCTCCTCGATGTCGATCCCGCCCATGTCCGAGAACAGCATCACCGGGCGCTTGCGGATCCCGTCCCAGACCACGCCCGCGTAGTACTCGTGCTTGACCGAAGCGCGCGAATCGACCAGCACGCCGCGCGGCATGTGCCCGCCGATCTCGAGGTCGAGGACGTGCTCGGCCTCGCGCGCGGCCTGGTCGGGAGTGTCGGCGAAGCGCACGCCCCCGGCCTTCATCCGGCCGCCGCTCAGCACCTGGGACTTGATCACGACCGGGCCGGCGATCTGCTCGGCGATGCGGCGCGCCTCGTCGGCCGATTTGGCCAGTCCGTGCCGCGTCACCGGAATCCCCGCCTTGGCCACGATCGCGCGCGATTCGTACTCGAAGAAGCGCATAGAGGCGCGGAACCCTAGCGTCGATCACGGCACGACGCCAGACCGTAATTTCTACTAAGGCAGTCGCCATGGTGCGCAATAATCTGCAACTCTAGAAAGCCAATCGACAAACTATCCTTTTCCACGAGGAGCACATGACTCGACACCCCAAGCTCCGACGGGGCGCACGCCCAGCGTGGGCAATACCTACGCCTATTTCGAAGTTATTGCCCACGCTCGCGCGGACGCGCCGGCGCGGCTCCCTGGCTGTCATCGCAGCCATCGCCACGGCCGGCGCGATCGCCGCCTGCGGCGGCTCATCGGACACCACCAGCACCAGCAGCGGGGCCGCTGCGTCCTCGGGCGCCAAAAGCGGCTCCGACACCCAGCTCGCGCTCGTGGCCTACTCCACCCCGAAGAAGGCCTATGACGCGCTGACGGCGGCGTTTGCCCAGACGAGCGCCGGCGAGGGCGTCAGGTTCAGCCAGTCGTTCGGCGCGTCCGGGTCACAGAGTCGCGCCGTCGACTCGGGCCAGCCGGCCGACGTGGTCGCGTTCTCGACCACACCGGACATCACGCGTCTGGTCAAGGACGGGATCGTCGCCAAGACGTGGGACGGCAACGCCTACAAGGGCATCTCGAGCGACTCCGTCGTGGTGTTCGTGGTCAGAAAGGGCAATCCCCAGCACATCGCGGGCTGGGATGACCTCATCAAGCCGGGCACCGACGTGATCACGCCCAACCCCTCGACCTCCGGGAGCGCTCGCTGGAACATCCTCGCGGGCTACGGCGCCGAGCTCAAGGAGGGCAGGAGCCCGGCCGAGGCCCTGGCGTACGTGAAGACCCTGCTGACCAAGAACGTGAGCGTCCAGGACTCGAGCGCGAGCGCGGCGCTCCAGACGTTCACCAGCGGCAAGGGCGACGTGTTGCTCGACTACGAGTCGGACGCGATCGCGGCCGAGAAGGCAGGCGACGCGATCCAGTACATCGTCCCCAAGCAGACGATCCTGATCCAGACCCCCATCGCGGTCACCGCCAAGAGCTCACACGCCGCCCAGGCCCAGGCGTTCCTCAATTGGCAGTGGTCGGCGGCCGGCCAGACGATCTGGGCCGAGCAGGGCTACCGCCCCGTTATGGCCTCGGTGGCGAGCCAGTACGCGAGCAAGTTCCCGACGCCGCCGCAGCTGTTCACGATCCAGTTCCTCGGCGGCTGGACGAAGGTTAAGAGCACCTTCTTCGACCCGTCCAAGGGAGAGATCACGAAGATCGAGCAGGCCGCGGGAGTCCCCACTGCCACAAGCTAGCTCGCATGTAGCGGCCGCGCCCGCCCCGGGCCGGATCTGGGGGGCGGGCGCGCGCGCGGCGCGGCGCGGCGGCCTCGGCCTGGGCCTGGTCACGCTGTACATGAGCGTGATCGTCCTGATCCCGCTCGCCGCGGTGGCGGTCAAGGCCGTCAATCAGGGGCTCGGCACCTTCTGGGACTCGGTCACGAACCCGGTCGCGCTCAAGGCGCTCGGCATTAGCCTCGGGGCGTCCGCGATCGTGGCCGCGATCGGCGCGGGGATGGGCACGCTCGTGGCCTGGGTGCTCGTGCGCGACGACTTCCCGGGAAAGCGGCTCGTCAATGCCCTGATCGACCTGCCGTTCGCGCTGCCGACGATCGTCGCGGGGCTGACCCTGCTCGCGCTCTACGGACCCGACAGCCCGTTCGGGATCCACCTCGCCTACACACGCGCGGCGGTGCTGATGGCGCTGCTGTTCGTGACGCTCCCGTTCGTGGTGCGCTCGGTGCAGCCGGTGCTGATCGAGCTGGACCGCGAGGTCGAGGAGGCGGCCGCATCGCTGGGCGCGTCCAACGCCACGATCTTCAGGCGCATCGTCGTGCCGGCGCTGAAGCCGGCGATCGTGTCCGGGGCGGCGCTCGCGTTCGCCCGCTCTGTGGGGGAGATCGGGTCGCTGGTGCTCGTGGTGGGCAAGGTCCAGATCGCGAGCATCGTGATCTTCGCCGACATCGAGTCCGACGCGCCCCAGGCCGCGGCGTCCCTGTCGCTGGTGCTGCTGATCCTGTCCCTCATCGTGCTGGTCATCCTCCGCCAGCTGGGGGCGCGCGGTGCTCACTAGCCGCCGGGCGACGCTCTCCCTGCGCGCGGCGGCGCTGCTCTACCTGACCGCGCTGCTGCTGCTGCCCGTCGGGGTCGTGTTCGCGCGCACGTTCGAGCACGGGCTCGGCACGGCCTGGGGGTGGGTCACCACCCCGGCCGCGATCAGCGCGTTCTGGCTGACGGTCACGATGGCCGCGATCGCGGTGCCGCTGAACACGATCTTCGGCGTCGGCTGCGCGCTCGTGCTGGTGCGCAGCAAAGGCAATCGCCGCGCGCGGGCGGTCCTCGACTCGCTGATCGACCTGCCGTTCGTGGTCTCGCCGGTGATCGTCGGCCTGGCGCTGATCCTCGTCTACGGCCAGACGGGGTGGTTCGGACGCTGGTTTGCCGATCACGGTGTGCGGATCATCTACGCGCTGCCCGGGATGGTGCTCGCCACGGTGTTCGTGTCGCTGCCGTTCGTCGTTCGCGAGGTGGCGCCGGTGCTGATCGAGGTCGGCGACGAGCAGGAGCAGGCGGCTGTGACGCTCGGGGCCTCCTCGTGGCAGACGTTCTGGCGGGTGACCCTGCCGAGCATCCGGTGGGGCGTCGCCTACGGGGTGGTACTCACCACCGCGCGCGCCCTGGGAGAGATCGGCGCGGTGCTCGTCGTCTCCTCGAACGTCCCAGGCTCGACGCAGACCCTGCCGCTGCTCGTCTACGCGCGCTATTCGGAGATCGGCGCGGGTCAGGTCACCGGTGCGTACGCCGCCGCCACCGAGCTTGCGATCATGTCGCTGATCGTGCTGCTCGCGATGACCGTCCTGGCCCCGAGAAGGCAGGAGCGCCGATGAGGATCGAGGTCAGCGCCGTCTCGAAGCGGTTCGAAGGCTTCGTGGCGCTGGACGACATCACGCTCGAGGTCCCCGAGGGCTCGCTGACCGCACTGCTCGGTCCGAGCGGTTCGGGCAAGTCGACGCTGCTGCGGATCGTCGCCGGACTCGAGACGCCGGACGCCGGCACGGTCAGCATCGACGGGGCCGACGTGACCCTGGCGCGCCCGCAGGAGCGGGGCATCGGCTTCGTCTTCCAGCACTACGCCGCGTTCGCGCACATGAGCGTGTTCGAGAACGTGGCCTTCGGGCTGCGGATCCGCAAGCGCCCCCGGGCCGAGGTCCGCGAGCGGGTGGACGAGCTGCTGGCGCTGGTGGGACTGACGACCTGGGCCGGGCAGCGCCCCGATCAGCTGTCGGGCGGCCAGCGCCAGCGCATGGCCCTGGCCCGCGCGCTCGCGGTCGAGCCGCGCGTGCTGCTCCTCGACGAGCCGTTCGGCGCCCTGGACGCGAACGTCCGCGCCGAGCTCCGGCGCTGGCTTCGGCGGTTGCACGACGAGCAGGGGGTGACGACGGTGCTGGTCACCCACGACCAGGAGGAGGCCATGGAGGTCGCCGACCGGATCGCGGTGATGAACGAGGGCCGCATCGAGCAGGTGGGCTCGCCGCGCGACGTCTACGACAAGCCGGCGACCGAGTTCGTGATGGGCTTCCTTGGACCGGTCAGCAAGGTCAACGGCGAGCTGGTGCGCCCGCACGACGTGACGATTTCGCTCGCTCCCACCGAGGGCGCGGTGGAGGCGATGGTCGCGCGCGTCGTCCACCTGGGCTTCGAGGTGCGGATCGAGCTCGAGCTCCCGGGGGGAGAGCAGGCGCGCGCGCAACTCACCCGCGCCCAGACCGAGGAGCTCGAGCTGGCCCGCGGGGACATCGTCTACGTCCGCGCTCCGACGCCGGCGCCCACCGGCGCCCCGCTCAGCGCGTGATCCAGGCCTCGGGGTCCTCGGCGAGGCGGTCGATCTGCGCCGGCAGGTGGCCGCTGGCGACGTCGGCGACCGTGACGTGCTCGACGACCTTGCGGAGGTTCGCCCGCACCGCGATCCACACGCGCGGGAGCGCGCCTGACGGCCCCGGGTAGGAGGTCTCCTCGGGCGGTCCGCCGCGCACGCTCGCGAGCGGACCCTCCACGGCGCGGATGATGTCCGCGATCGTCACTCGATCGGCCGGCTTGGCGAGCCTGAAGCCGCCCTCCGCCCCGCGCTGCGAGCGGACGATCCCGGCGTGGCGGAGCTCGCCGAGGATGTTCTCGAGGAAGTTGAGCGGGATGTCCTGTGCGGTCGCTATCCGCTCGGCCTTGACGGGCTTCTCGTCGGGGGCCGCCGCGAGCTCGACGGCGGCGCGCACCGCGTAGTCCGCCTTGGCCGAGATCCGCATGGCGCGATTCTCACACCGGGGCCGGCGTGAAGCCGTAGGCCTCGGCCAGCTCGGGGTCCTTGTGCGCGAGCAGCTCGGCCAGCGAGACCATCACCTTGCACTGCTTCCAGGTCGCGTCGTCCTGCATCTTGCCGTCGATCATGTGCACGCCGCGTCCGTCCGGGATCGCCTCGAGCACCTTCTTGGCGAACCGCACCTCGTCGGGATCGGGGCTGAACACCTTCTTGGCGATCTCGATCTGCACCGGGTGTAGCGACCAGGCGCCGACGCAGCCGAGGAGGAACGCGGCGCGGAACTGCGCCTCGCACCCCTCGACGTCGCGGATGTCGCCGTAAGGACCGTAGAAGGGGAGGATTCCGGCGGAGGTGCAGGCGTCGACCATGCGCGCGATCGAGTAGTGCCAGGGGTCCTGCTGGGCGGTGGGGCGCGGCGCGTCGGGATGGTCGGGGTCGGGATCGGCGATCACCCGATAGCCGGGGTGCCCGCCGCCGACCCGCGTGGTCTTCATCCGTCGCGAGGCCGCCAGGTCCGCCGGGCCGAAGCTCATTCCCTGCATCCGGGGGCTGGCGGTGGCGATCTCCTCGAGGTTGATGACCCCGAGGCCGGTCTCGAGGATCGCGTGGACCAGGATGGGGCGCTCCAAACCGGCGCGCGCCTCGAGCTGGGCGAGGAGCCGGTCGACGTAGTGGATGTCCCACGGTCCCTCGACCTTGGGGACCATGATCACCTCGAGCTTCTCGCCGATCTCGGTCACCAGCGTCGTCACGTCGTCGAGCACCCACGGCGACTCGAGGCTGTTGACGCGGGTCCACAGCTGGGTCTCGCCGAGCGCCATCTCCTTGCCGACGCGGACCAGGCCCTCGCGCGCGGCTTCCTTGCGGTCGACCGGCACGGCGTCCTCGAGGTTGCCGAGCAGGATGTCGACGGTGGGGGCGATGTCGGGCACCTTGGCCACCATCTTCTCGTTCGAGAAGTCGAGGAAGTGGATCATCCGGCTCGGCTTGAACGGGATCTCGAGGATCGGCGCGGGGGCGCCGATCGCCAGGGGCTTTCCGAAGTCACGGGGGTTTCGCATGCTCTGAACAGTAATAGTGGTGTTCCGGGGGCGTGCATGCACGCCCCCGCCGGCCGGTGCATGCACCGGCCGGGGCGACGCCGCATGCGGCGTCGCCTTCCTGACATCCTGTGATCGATGACCGAAACCGTCTCTCAAATCGACACGGACCAGGCGAGCCGGGAGGCCAGTGGGGCCCATCCGTACGGGCGCTACCTCGAAGAGTTCGAGGTCGGCGCGGTCTACAAGCACTGGCCGGCCAAGACCGTGACCGAGGCCGACGACCACCTGTTCTGCCTGATCACGATGAACCACCACCCGCTGCATATCAACGACGTGTACGCCCGGCAGTCGCAGCAGGGCCGCAACGTCGTCGTGGGGCCGCTGGTCTATTCGCTGGCGCTCGGAATGAGCGTCTCCGACGTGAGCGGCAAAGCGATCGCGAACCTGGCCACCGAGGAGCTCAAGCACCCGGCGCCGGTGTTCCACGGCGACACGCTGTTCTGCGAATCGGAGGTGCTCGAGGTGCGACCCTCCCAGTCAAAGCCCGACCGCGGCACGGTCAGGGTCCACACCCGCGTGCTCAACCAGGACGGGGTGCTGGTGGCCGAGTTCAAGCGCGTGGTGCTGGTCCCGCGCAAGGAACCCGGTGCGCCCCTTCAGGGCGCGGAATCCAACGTCGAATAAAGGCCCGCGGAGAAACGCGAACCTAGGGGTTTTCCCACAGCCTGGGAGGGGCTGTGCGTCATCTCCCGCCCTGCCCGGGTAGGCTTGCTGGGGCCGGTAAACCGTCAAGGAGTAGCTGAACAGAAATGGCTTCCACCGCACCCCTGTCTCACGCGACCACCAAACACTCGCGCCTGCAAGAGTGGGTGGGGCAGGTAGCCGGTCTCACCCAGCCCGACGACATCTACTGGTGCGACGGGTCGGACGATGAGTACGAACGCCTGGCGCAGACGCTGATCGAGGCGGGGACGTTCCAGCGCCTGTCGGAGACAAAGCGGCCGGGCTCCTACCTCGCCCTCTCCGATCCCGCCGACGTGGCCCGGGTGGAGGACCGGACGTTCATCTGCTCGGAGCACGAGGCGGACGCCGGCCCGACCAACAATTGGCGTGAGCCGAAGGAGATGCGTCGCGCACTTACCGAGCTGTTTGCGGGCTCGATGCGCGGCCGGACCATGTACGTGGTGCCGTTCTCGATGGGGCCGATCGCCTCGCCGATCTCCTACATCGGCGTGCAGCTCACCGACTCCCCCTACGTGACCGCCTCGATGCGGATCATGACCCGAATGGGCCAGGACGCGCTCGACCAGCTGGGCGAGGCCGGCGACTTCGTGCCCTGCCTGCACTCGGTCGGGATGCCGCTCCTCGACGGCGCCGACGACGTGCCGTGGCCTTGCAACGGCGAGAACAAGTACATCGTGCACTTCCCCGAATCGCGCGAGATCTGGTCGTTCGGATCGGGCTACGGCGGCAACGCGCTGCTCGGCAAGAAGTGCTTCGCCCTGCGGATAGCCTCGGTCATGGCCCGCGACGAGGGGTGGCTCGCCGAGCACATGCTGATCATGAAGCTCACCTCGCCGGACGGGGCGGTCAAGTACGTCGCGGGCGCGTTCCCGAGCGCGTGCGGAAAGACCAACCTGTCGATGATGATCCCGACCCTTCCGGGCTGGAAGGTGGAGACGATCGGCGACGACATCGCGTGGATGAAGTGGGGCAAGGACGGCCGCCTGTACGCGGCCAATCCCGAGGCCGGCTTCTTCGGCGTGGCCCCGGGGACGAGCCGGCGGACGAACCCGAACGCGCTGAAGATGCTCGCCCACGACGCGGTGTTCACGAACTGCGCGCGGACCGGCGACGGCGACATCTGGTGGGAGGGCATGACCCCCGAGCCGCCCGAGCACCTGGTGGACTGGCGCGGGCAAGGCTGGACTCCAGACTCCGAGGCCACGGCCGCACACCCCAACGCCCGCTTCACGGTCGCGATCGCCCAGTGCCCCTCGGTCGCCCCCGAGTGGGACGACCCCGCCGGCGTGCCGATCGACGCGATGCTGTTCGGCGGGCGGCGCGCGACCGTGGTCCCGCTCGTCCACGAGGCGCGCGACTGGGAGCACGGCGTGTTCATGGGTTCGATCATGTCCTCGGAGACGACCGCGGCGCAGGCCGGCGCCGTGGGGCAGCTGCGCTTCGACCCGATGGCGATGCTCCCATTCTGCGGCTACCACATGGGCGACTACTTCGCCCACTGGCTCGCGATCGGGCGCCGCGAGGGCGCCAAGGTGCCGCGGATCTTCTACGTCAACTGGTTCCGCAAGGACGAGGTTGATGGCAAATTCATGTGGCCCGGGTTCGCGGAGAACTCCCGGGTGATGGCGTGGATCTTCCGCCGCTGCGAGGGTCGCGCACGCGCGATCGAGACCGAGATCGGGCTCGTGCCCCCGGTCGGCGAGGGCGGGATCGACATCGATGGCCTCTACGTGACGCCGGAGACGATGGCCAAGCTGCTCGAGATCGATGTGGAGGGGTGGAAGGAGCAGCTGCCCCAGATGCGCGAGCACTACGCGAAGTTCGGCGACAAACTGCCGGCCGAGCTGCGGGCGCAGCTGGAGGAGCTGGAGAAACGCCTGGGGATTTAGCCGGGGCGGCTATCGTTCGCCGCGAGCATGCCGGAGCGATCGGAGCCCACCGAACCCACCCCGAGCTCGACCGAGCGAATCCGCCGCCGCGTGCGGCTGATGGTCGAGATATCGGCGCGCCCGGGCATCTACCGTCGCGGCCTCGAGAAGGCGGCCCAGCGGCTCACGCCCCAAGAGGCGGCCGTGCTGGCCGACCTCGAGCACCACGGGCTCAACGTCCTCCAGTTGCAGGACGTGCTGCGGGGCGCCCACGTACTCGTCGACAACCCCTCGCTGTACGAGCGCTGGCAGTTCCCTGGGGTGAGCCACCAGCGCATCTCCAGCCACCACCACGAGATCGACAAGCACAAGTACCCCGACTACGGCATGCGCGGTCCGGTGCTAAGAGAGAAGCTGCACGGACGGACCGTGCGCGGGACCTGGGTCCAGCTGGAGAAGACGCCAGTGTCGGCCGGCAAGCGCAAGCTGCCCTCCTGGCAAGACGTGGTGCACCTCGCCGATTACGTGATCTACCGCCTGACGCGCAGCAACATCGGACCCTGGGGCCGCTCGGCGGACACCGAAAAGCGGCCCATGTATCTGTCCCCCGACCTTCGTGCCCGCGTTCCGCTTCCCCAAGCCGCCAGCGATGAGCTCACCCGTGTGGTGTCGGAGATCGAGGAGAGCGACGACGTGACCTCCGCCTCACCCGAACTGGCTTCGCGCTTCCCTCCACCCGATCGAGCCGACGACCTTCGCGAGCTCACGTTCACCGGCGAGGTCCAGGGACGCGGCCTGTTCGCCAGCTCGGACGTGTGGGTCACCAGGACAGCAGCCCGCACGGCCAAGGAGCTCCTGCGCCGCGACGTCGAACCGCCTGGCTGGGTGACACCGCCTCCGGAGGAACCGCGATGAACACTGCTACGGCCACTGACGAAGGCGACATCACCTCAGGCCTGATCACCGCGATCGTGAACCTGGTCGGCACCGGCCCCGTGCCCCTGGGCGCATACACCGCGGCCGAGATCCTCTCCGTGGGAGGCCTGATCGAGTTCCTCGAGCACGAGCCGTCCCAGGAGGCGATCAGCGAGGCCGTTCGCTCGCTGGCCGCTCGCGACCTCATCACCACCGATCCGGGCGATGAACACATCGAGGTTCGGGGCGACTTGGGAATCGCGGTCGCCTTCCAGCAACGCAGCCGCCTCGTCCTCGACGCCAGGCTGACGGGCACCGAGCCCGACACGCCCTGGCGCTTTCTGCTCATGCCGCAGCCCGAGAACGTGACCCTCGAGATCCTGATCGACGCGCTGGGCATCCACTTCTACTCGCTTCGCACGACCGACGATGCGCTCAAGCGGCTGCTCGAGCGGCTGCCCGCCGGCGACCGGGGGCCGAAGGATGCCGAGCTCGACGCGGCGCTCGCGGCGAGCCCGAAGACCGCGCTGGTCACCGTGACCCGCTGGAGCGACTCGCGCGAACGAGAGAAGACCGACGTGATCCTGGCCCGCGAGGGCGAGCACCTGCACGTCTTCCTGCGCGATCCCGACAATCCCGACCGCTTCGTGGCGCAGGGGATGGACCGCGACGACGTCCGGAGCCTCCTGGAACGCCAGGTCGCGCAGCCCACCGGCTGAGCCGGGTCTTCGTTTAAGAGGAACCGAAGTCTCGGGTCGGGTTAGGGTCGGGGGCGCCTAAGCTCACGGTGTCATGGCGCTGCCGTTCATACCGTCGGATGCCGGCCTGCTCGCGCTGCAGGCCGGGTGCGTGGCGGCGCCCCGCGCGATCCCGCGACTGCGGGTGGCGGAGCGCGTGCGTGGTCCCGGGTGGGCGCTGGTCCCCATCGCCTCGATTGTGGTCGTGGTGTTCGCGATCCGGTTCGTGTCGGACACCGCGACGGGGCTCACCTACCTGGCGCTGGTCGCGGTTCCGCCGCTGGCAGCGGTGGCGCTCGGCTGGGCCGCGCGCGGGTCAAAACCGGTTCTCGCGTTCGGCGCGGTGCCGGTGTTCATCGTGGCCTGGATCGGGCACACCTCGCTCGTGGGTGGGGCCGCCGCGTCGGTCCTGTCGGGCCTGAGCTGCGTGACGCTCGGCGTCCTTTTGGCCGCGGTCACGCCCCCGCGGTGGCTGAAGTTCGGGATCGTGGCGATGGCGGCCGCGGACTCCTGGCTGGTGATCTCGGACCTCTTGCAGGCCCCGAACTCGGCGCTCGTCGCCGCGGCGCCGGTCGGGCATCTCCCGCAGCTTCAGTCGGAGATCTTCGGGACGGTGTCGATGGGCTACGGCGATCTGTTCGTCGCCGCCCTGCTCGGGGCGGTCCTGGCGACCAACCGGCGCCGGCAATGGTCGGCGGCGCTGCTCACGCTGGGGATCGCGGCGCTCTTCGACCTGCTGTTCCTGGTCGTGGGCGAGCTCCCGGCGACGGTACCCGTGGCGCTGGCGCTGATCGTCGTCGAGGCTGGTAGCCGCATCCGGCTCTGGGCCTCCGCACGCTCCGCTCCTGGCTTGCGGGAGACCGCTCCGCGTGCTCCGGCCGCGCCGGCGGCCCGGCATCCGGCCGGGCCTATCTAGGTCAGTGCTTCTCGTCGCCCGTCGAGGCGGGCGGCCGCGATTCCTCGGCGAGCGACGTGATCGCGAGCGTCCCGCGAGCCGCTTCCTCGAGGACCTCGGTGGCCTCCTCGGCCGATCGAGCGTAGAGCTCGACCAGCAGGTGGACGACGATCCGCTCGTCGTCGTGCTTGTGGAAGCGCACGTGGGTGAAGAACTCGCGCGTCCCGTGATCGCCGAATGCGGCGTAGGACAGCGCGTCGCCCGCCTCAGGACCCGAGCAGGTTTCGACGTCGTCCGCGTCGACCGTGACCGTGCAGGACGCCACCCACGGCGTGCCGGCGATCATCCGCTCCCAGCGGTCCTCGATCGGCTCCACGCGCCCGTTGTGGAAGCCGAGGTGCGGTTGGTCGTGCATGCACTCGAGGCATTGGACGACCGCCTCCTGCATCTCGTCCACGACCTCGCCGCGCTCGCCGGTCTCGGGGTCGATCCTGTGGATCCCCTCGTAGTGCACCTGGACTTCGAGGTTCTGCGACCAGCACCGGTAGCAGCGCAGCCAGCTGCGGACCGAAGTTGAACCCTCCATAGGTCTGATTCTACGAACCTGGGGGCGGTGGGCGGGGTCGGGCCTGGACTACCCGAACGTGAAGTCGTACGCGCTGACCCCGGGCGGCAGCTCAACTGTCAGCGCGAACTGCTCATCGGTGGGCAAGGACACCAGCGAATACAGGCGCTGGCCCTCGACCGTGAACGTGCCGTTCTGGACGTCGGCGCCGGCTTGGTCGTTGGGGACCGGGCGGCCGTTAACGAGGACCCGGCCGGTGCGCGGGACGTTCCCGGAGGAGGTCATGACGAGGTAAACGTGGGCGGCCTGGATGCCGCCCATGATCGTGGCGCTGTGGGATGTCGGCGTGATCGACTGCGAGCCAACGTTCCAGGTGCCGCCGAGCGCGAACTCGTTGAGCTGCAGGGCGTTCGAACTCGGGGCCGAGTAGGAATGCGTGCCGGGGCTCGGCGGCTGAGCGAAGCCTAGGGCCCGCTGGTCGTTCAGATACGTCTCGGGCGTGCCCAGCTGCGATGAGGGCATGATCGCGGTGGCGGTCATGGGCGGCGGTAGGTGCCTGGCGCCGGCCTCGAACAGCAGCTGGCGCACGGCGGCCTCGTCCTGCTTGTACTCGCCTTCGCCGAACTGGGTGTGGCGCACCTCTCCGCGCGCGTCGATGAAGTACTCCGCGGGCCAGTACTGGTTCTGGTAGGCGTTCCACGTCCCGAGATCGTTGTCCTGGACGACTGGATAGGTGATGCCGTCGGCTTGGACTGCCTGCCTGACGTTGCTCGCCTCCTGCTCGAAGGTGAACTCGGGCGATTCCACGCCCACGATGTCGAGGCCGTAGCGGTGGTAGGTGGCGTAAAGGCCTTTCAGGAACGGCAGCGTGCGGATGCAGTTGATGCAGGTGTAGGTCCAGAAGTCGACCAGCACCACGTGCCCTCTTAGACCGGTCATCGTCAACGGCTGTCCTCCGGGGGTGTTGAACCAGTCCTGGTTGTCGGTGAAATTGGGGGCGTGGCCCAGGTCGGGGAGTTTCGGCGTCTTGACGCCGGGGATCGAGACGCCGATCGTGTCGGGGACGGGCTTCGTCGACGCCTCCTCGGCCTGGCGTTGGGCGAAGCGCGACTGGGGCCGGAGCGACGCCAACCGGTTCTGGACGGCTGTGGAGTTCTCGAGCGAGCGGGTGGGGTCGGTCAAGAACGCCGGCAGGCTCGCGTCCTGCGCCAGCGCGCTCTCGAAGCGCACGTCGAGGTTGAAGGCCATGAGGACGCCGGTGAGGAGCAGCACGGCGCCCAGGGAGCGCTCGACGATGCGACCGCGGGTGTGCTTGCGGATGAAGTCGATCAGGTGGCGGCCGCCGAGGGCGTAGAGCGTGAGGACGGCGGTGAGGCCGGCGACGTAGGCGATCGCCACGGCTATCAGTCTGGCCGAGGTGTTGCCCGAGGCGCTCACCGAGATCACGGCGGCCAGAATGGGGCCGGCGCAGGGGGCGCACACGAACCCGAGGGCCCCGCCGACGCCCAGGCCCGACCAGAAGCCAGTGCCGCGGGTGCGCGGTCCAAAGCGGGCCAGTCGTGAGAGCGGCGCCTGGACACGCGCGGCCAGGTCCGGGATGAGCAGCACCGCGCCGAAGCCGATCAGGATGATCACCGCGAGTGTGCGCGTGGCTCCGGCCGCCAGGCCGATTCCCTTCGTGATCTGGGCGAGCGCGACGATCGCGATCGTGAACGTCGTGGCCAGCCCCAGGACGATGCCGACCGGGCGGCGGCGGCCGCCGGTGGCGCTCGCGGACAGCAGCGCGGGGAGCACCGGTAAGACGCATGGCGTGATCGCGGTCCCCGCTCCCGCGATCAGCGCAAAGAGCAGCAGCAAGAGCATTTACGTCCCGGATGATGCTGCCAAAGGATTGCGAAGCTATTAAGGGCTTCGGGCGGGGCGGTTAGCCCCCAATGGCCGACATGGTCCGCGGGGGCTGGATGAACCCCGGCTCGCCAACGTGGTGCTTGAGCTCCTTGCGCCAGACGGCGGCGCGGATGATCTCCTCGAGCTCACGGTCGTCGACGTTGTTGCGCAGCGGAGTTCGCAGGTCGGTCTCGTTCAGCGAGAACAGGCAGGTGCGCAGGCGGCCGTCGGCGGTCAGGCGGATACGGTTGCAGTCTCCACAGAAGGGCTCGGACACCGGGTTGATGAACCCGATCTTGCCGAGGCCGTCCGCGAACCGGAACACGCGCGCCGTGGCGTGGGGCTCGCGCGCCTCTGGCTCGAGCGGGTAGACGGCGTCGATCGCGGCCCGGATCTCGGCGCCCGTCAGCACCTGGTCGGGCGTCCAGGCGTGATCGGCATCCAGGGGCATGAACTCGATGAACCGGACCTGGTAGGGAGTCCGGCGCGCGAATTCCGCAAACGGGATCACCTCCTCCTCGGTGAACTCGCGGATCGCCACCGCGTTGATCTTGATCGGGTGGGCCTCAGGGAAGGTGGCGAGATGCTGTAGGCCCCGCAGGACCTGGGGGAGGGCATCGCGGCGCGTGAGCTGGAAGAACCGATCCTGCTGCAGGGAGTCGACCGAGACGTTGAAGCGGGTGATGCCGGCGCGCACGAGCGCCTCGGCGTCGCGCTCGAGCAGGAATCCGTTGGTGGTCACCGACAAGTCCTCCACGCCGGGCACCCTGGCGATCATCTCGGCCAGGCGCGGGAAGTCGCGGCGCACCAGGGGCTCGCCGCCGGTGAGGCGCACGTCGTGAACGCCCATCGCCGCCAGCAGCGCGGCTAGCCGCGTCATCTCCTCGAAGGTCAGGATCTCGGCGCGCTCGAGCCACGGCAGCCCCTCGGCGGGCATGCAGTACTGGCAGCGAAAGTTGCAGCGATCGGTCACGGACACGCGCACGTCGCCGATCAGCCGGCCGTGGCCGTCACGCAGGGGCTCTAGCTCCATAGTGTCTAAGGCTACCCTTTCGCGGCACGATGCCCGCGGCGCCGCGCGTAGTCCACATCGACGAGCTCGAGGCTGTCCAGGGGCCGGGGAGTCTCACGTGGCGGCCGGTCAGGCTCACGCTCGGGGTGCGCGCGTTCGGCTGCAACGCCTACACGGCGGCTGAGGCCGGCGATGACGTGGTCGAGCCGCACACTGAAGGGCCGCCGAACGACCACCAGGAGCTGTACTTCGTGGCCACGGGACGCGCGACGTTCACGATCGACGGGCGCACGTACGACGCTCCGGCCGGGACATACGTGTTCGTGCCCGATCCGGCCTCGCACCGCCACGCGGTCGCCGCCGAGCCCGGCACCACGGTGCTCAGCTTCGGCGGCCCGCCCACCTTCCAGCCGTCTGCGTGGGAGTGGGCGTTCCGCGCCGGGCCTCTGATCCGCACCGATCCCCAACGGGCCAGGGAGATCCTCGAAGCAGGCCTGGCGACGCACCCGGAGGCGGGCTCGCTGCACTACAACCTGGCCTGCCTCGAGGCTGTGTGGGGCGGGCGCGACGCGGCCATCGCCGCCTTGCGCTTGGCGATCGAGCTGCGCCCGGAGGCGGCGGACTGGGCGCGCGGCGATGAGGACTTCGCGAGCCTGCGCGACGACGCCGAGTTTCGGGCCCTCGCAGGCTTGTCCTAGCTCCTCATCGGGCGGTCTGTGCACAGCAACCCGAAGGCCACCATGTCAAGGCGCCCGTCCTTTCCGCGCCTGTATGAACGCAGACTCGCCTCGCGCGTGAACCCCGCTCGCTCCGCCACCCGCTGGGAGTCGGGGTTCTCGGTTGGCGCCAGCAAGTCGATGCGCTCGAGCTCGAGAGACCGGAAACCCCAGGCGCAGATGAGTTTGACCGCGCGCATGGCGTGCCCCTGCCCGCGAGCCTCGCGGGCGAGCCAGTACCCGACCTCGGCCCGCGCGTGCTCCCAGGCGAAGTGCATCAGTGCGACCGAGCCGAGCACGTGGCTCGTGTCCGTGGCCGCGACCACCGCGAACGGTGCCGCTGCGCCGGCCGAGATCGCGTCGTAGCGCTGCAGCAGAAACGCGCGGGCATCCGATTCGCCGTAGTTCTCAGGCACCGGTATCCACCGGGCGACGTCGCGGTCTCGGCAGGCGTTGGCGAGCGCCGCGACGTCTTTATCTCGCCACGGTCTCAGGGCCGTGGATCCGTCGATGAGCGGCTCTCCGGGGAGGACGATGCGACGCACGGCCCTCGATTCTGGCCGATCGTCTGTGTTCAGCCGGTGGTGTGAGCCCGCTCGGTCAGCCGGCGCTCGAGCTCGGGGACGTCGAGGCCGGGGTCCTGCTCGGCCAGCCATCGCTCCGCCGCGCGGCGGCCACCCAGCGCGCGCAGGCCGCGCTCGCCGTGCTCGGTCACGAAGTCGGCGAGCGCATGCATGCGCCGGGAACGGAGCCGGCGTCCGGGCACGTCGAGGTTTTTGCGATGGACGTCCAGGACATCGGCGAGCTCGCTGACCCCGGAGGGAGGGGGGACCGACGTGACGGCGAGGACCGGGACGTCGCCCGCCCCGAGCGAGCGAAGCGCGGCGTTCAGGTCTGACTGCGCTCGGCTCGCGAGCTCGCCCAGGTCGGCCTTGGTGACGACGAGGACGTCCGGCACCTCCATGATCCCCGCCTTGAGGAACTGAAGCACGTCACCGGATCCCGGTTGCACGACCACCGTGACGGTGTCGGCCACGTCCGCGACGTCGGTCTCGGACTGCCCGACGCCCACCGTCTCGATCACCACGACGTCGAAAGCGGCGGCCAGGCTGCTGGCAGCCGCTCGGGTCGCGGGCGCGAGTCCCCCGACGCGCTCGCCCGTCGCGGCGGAGCGAACGAACACCGCGGAGTCCGAAGGATCGAGCTCAATGCGCGCCCGGTCACCCAGCAGCGCTCCGCCCGAGCGCCTCGACGTTGGGTCCACGGCGAGGATCGCCACGGAGCGATTACGGGCGCGCAACTCGGCCACGAGCCGGGAGATCAGGGTGGACTTGCCGGCTCCCGGCGGGCCCGTGATGCCGACGATGTGGCCGCGAGCCTCGCTTTGCAGTTCGGCTGGGGAGAGCGCCGCGAGCAGCGCTCTCGTTTGCTCGCGCGCCTGAGGAGAGCGGCTCTCGACGAGGTTGAGCACCGCCGGTGCGGCGCGCAGGTCGCCGGCGCGCAGGCGCGCCGCGAGCTCGCGGCCGTCGGGATGGGGGCGGTTCAAGCGAGGGCGGCCGTGTCGACGCCGCCCTGCTGGGCGACCAGGGCGATGATGTCGCGCATCATCTGGTTCAGGTCCCAGTCCTTCGGCGTGTAGACCGCGGCGACGCCCGCCTCGCGCAACCGCGCGGCGTCGGCTTCGGGGATGATCCCGCCGACGACGACCGGCACGTCGCCCACGCCGGCGTGGCGCAGCGCCTCGAGCACCGCGGGGATCAGGTCGCGGTGCGAGCCGGAGAGGATCGAGAGCCCCACGACGTGCACGCCCTCTTGTGCGGCGGAGGTCGCGATCTGAGTCGGGGTGAGGCGGATCCCCTCGTAGACGACGTCCATGCCGGCGTCGCGCGCGCGGACCGCGATCTGCTCGGCTCCGTTGGAGTGACCGTCCAGTCCGGGTTTGCCGACCAGGAACTTGAGCCGTCGGCCGAGCGCCTCGCTGACGCGCTCAACCTCATCGCGTAGCTCGGCCACGTCGGCGCTCGCGACCGCGGCCGCCTCGCCGACCCCGGTCGGCGCGCGGTACTCGCCGAACGCTTCACGCAAGGTCTGCGCCCACTCCCCGGTCGTGGCGCCGGCCCGCGCGGCGGCGATCGTGGCGGGCATGATGTTCTCGGCGTCGGTTTGCGCGACTCTCGAGAGTTCTCCGAGGGCCTCGGTCACTGCGTCGGTATCGCGCTCGGCGCGCCAGCGCTGCACGGCGGCGCGCTGCTGGGCCTCTATTTGCGGGTCGACGACGAGGATGCGGCCCTCGGCGTCGTCGGTCAGCGGTGAGGACTCCGTCGACGTGAAACGGTTCATGCCGACCACGGTCAGCTCCCCGGACTCGATCCGCCGCCACCGCTTCCGGTGGGACTCGACCAGTGCCGCCTTCATGTAGTCGACCGCCTTGACCGCCCCGCCGAGCTCTGCGATCCGCGCCATCTCGCGGCGCGCGCCGTCCGCCAGCTCGTTCACCAGGGCATCCATCACCTTCGAACCCTCGAACAGGTCGGGGTACTCGAGCAGGTCGGTCTCGTAGGCGAGGATCTGTTGCAGGCGCAGCGACCACTGCTGATCCCAGGGGCGTGGCAGTCCGAGTGCCTCGTTCCACGCCGGCAGCTGGATCGCCCTCGCGCGGGCGTTGCGCCCCAGGGTCACGGCGAGCGCCTCGAGCGCGATCCGGTAGACGTTGTTCTCGGGCTGCGACTCGGTCAACCCCAGCGAGTTGACCTGTACGCCGTAGCGGAAGCGGCGCTGCTTCTCATCCTGGACGCCGTAGCGGTCGCGGCCGACCTCGTCCCACAGCTGCGCCATCGTCCGGAGCTTCGCGTGCTCCTCGACGAAGCGGACCCCGGCGTTGACGAAGAACGAGATCCGCCCGAACACGCTGCCCATCAGGCTCTCCGGGACACGGGCGCGGACCGCGTCTAGGACCGCGATCGCGTTGCTCATCGCGTACGCGATCTCCTGGACGGGCGTCGCGCCTGCCTCCTGCAGGTGATAGGAGCAGATATTGATCGGATTCCACTTCGGGACGTGCTCGACGGCGTAGGCGATCGTGTCGGCGATCAGGCGCATGCTCGGGCCCGGCGGGAAGGCGTACGTTCCGCGGCTCAGGTACTCCTTGAGGATGTCGTTCTGGGTGGTTCCCTGGAGCCGATCCTCGGGCACCCGATGCTCCTCGGCGGTGACGATATACAGCGCCAGCAGCCAAGCCGCGGTGGCATTGATCGTCATCGAGGTGTTCATCTGATCGAGCGGGATGCCGTCGAGCAGGGTCTGCATGTCGCCCGTGTGGGCGATCGAGACGCCCACCTTGCCCACCTCCCCCCGGGCCAGCTCGTGGTCGGGGTCGTACCCGGTCTGCGTGGGCAGGTCGAACGCGATCGACAGCCCCGTCTGACCCTTCTCGAGGTTGCGCCGGTAGAGCTCGTTCGAGCGGCGTGCGTCGGAATGCCCTGCATAGGTGCGCATCAGCCACGGCCGGTCTTGTTCGGGCAGGCGAGGTGGTGGCTTTTCCGACATTTGCCGGGCATTGTATGAAAGCGCTGTTGCACGACTGGCCACTTGGGTAAGGTCAAGGCCATGCCAGATCAAAGTTCAGCTGCCGACGAGCACGCCCTCATCCAGGAGATCACGGCGCCGCTCGAAAAGCTGCCTGACGACCCGCTGCCGATCGCCGCGGACGTCAATTTCCCCCTTGCCCTGCGGGGATACGACCGCATCGCCGTTGACGCGTACGTGAAGAAGACGAGCCAGCTGGTCGCGGAGTTGCAGGCCACGCGCTCGCCCGATTCCGCGGTCCGGCGAGCCCTGGAGCGGGTTGGCCAGGAGGTTTCGGGCATCCTCCAGCGCGCTCACGAAACCAGCGAGCAGGTCACGACTCAGTCCCGCCGCGAGGCGGAGGAACGGCTCGAGCGGGCGAGACAGGAGGCGGCGAAGATCACGGCCGACGCCCACAACCGCCTCAAGGACCTCGACAGCGAGACGGACCGGATCTGGGCCGAGCGCCAGCAGATCGTCGAGGACACACGGGAGCTCGCGCGTCAGCTCCTGGTGCTCGCGGACAGCGCGGCGGAGCGGTTTCCGCCGGCGGAGGAGCACGCTGGCGCGCCGGCGGAGGGAGCAGAGGCGGCGCCGAAGGCGGATGCGCCCGCGGCCGCCGAGGGAGGGGAGATGGCACCTGAGGCGGACTCGCCCGCGCCGGCGGACGAGCGACCCCGGCCCGCGGTGTTCGATCATGCCGCCACTGCGGATGAGGATTCGGCGCCCGGCGTGGATCAAACGCCTCGGGCAGCTCCCGGTGGCCTCGAAGGAGAGACACACGAGCGCTCGGGCGCGCCAGAGCGCCCGCTCGACGCCCAGGCGGAGGGCACGCGAGCGCATCCCGTTGAGAGCGAGGCCGCGGGGGCGCCCGAACACGCCGTCGATCCCGAGGGCGATCTCCCCGACAATGAGGCCGCCGTCGATCCCGAGGGCGATCTCCCCGACAATGAGGCGACGGCGGTGTTGCCGCCGGTGAGACCGGCTGAATCCAACGAGCAGCGGCCGTAGTCCCGCGGCACCTCCAATGCGCGTGATCGACCTGATGCACCTCGGGCGCGAGCGCGTGATCGGCTGCTGGCAGGTGGGCGACGTGCTTATCGACCCAGGTCCGACCTCGGGCCTGCCCACGTTGCTCGAAGCACTCGAAGGTCAGGAGCCGCGGGCGCTCCTGCTCACGCACATCCACCTCGATCACGCCGGCGCGAGCGGCGCGCTCGTGCGTCGGTGGCCGGGGCTCGAGGTGTACGTGCACTCGCGCGGAGCCCGTCACATGGTGGACCCATCGCGGCTGGTGCTCAGCGCCAAACGCCTCTACGGAGACAACATGGACCGCTTCTGGGGTGAGATGATCCCCGTCCCCGAGCGGAACCTACGGGTGATCGATGACGGCGATCAGCTGCTCGACGGGCGCTTTTTAGTGGCATACACGCCCGGACACGCGTGGCATCACGTCTCGTATCTGCACGAGGGGACGGCGTTCGTAGGCGATGTCGGCGGCGTCCGGATCCCGCACTCATCGCTCACGATTCCACCGACGCCCCCGCCCGACATCGACCTGGAGGCGTGGCATCGATCGATCGAGTTGCTGGCGGGCTGGGCGCCGGAGCGTCTGGCGATGACCCACTTTGGCGAGAGCACCGACGTCGAGGGCCAGCTCGAGGAGCTCGGAGAACGGCTTGACGCTTGGGTCGCGCTCGTTCGCGATCGCGGCGAGGAGGCGTTCCTCGCCCATGTCCGCGCCGAGATCGAGCGCTGCGCGGGTCCGGACCTCCTCCCGGCCTACACGCTCGCCGCTGAGCCGGAGCAGATGTATTCCGGGCTCGAGCGTTATCTGCAAAAGCGCGCGGAGGCGGACGGTTCACCGGCTCCGGGCGCCGACCGCGCCCAGGTATCCTGAGATCGATGTCGTGGACGGTTGAGCTGCCTCGCGTGAGCGGCCCGGGCACCGGCCTCGGGGGCATCTGGCGGGTGGTGGTCCTCAACGACGACTTCAACACCTTCGACCACGTGGCCGAGACGCTGGCGCAGGTGATCCCCGGAGTGACGCTGGCGGAGGGTTACCGGTTCGCCGACCGCATCCACAACAAAGGCTGCGCGATCGTCTGGAGCGGCCCCCGCGATGACGCCGAGAGCTATTGGCAACAGCTGGACTCGGCCGGGTTGACGATGGCCCCGCTCGAGGGCGGGTAGCGCCCGGTCGCGGTCGAGGCGGGTAGTTGCCCGGTCGCGGTCGAGGCGGATAGCGCCCGGGTCGCCGTCGGGCGGGTGTGGGCGGCGCTGATCGCGGTTACTCGTCCCGCCCGAGAAGTGACGCCCGGTTCCGCTGTATAGCGCGGGAAGAAGCTCACGCCTCGGGGCGCGAGCCGCGAGCTACAGGCTATGCCCCGCGGCCCGCTACACGCTATGCCCCGCGGCCCGCGAGCTACAGGCTGTGCCCCGCGGCCCGCGAGTTACAGGTCATGCCCGACCCGGAACCCGCTCGGCCGGCCCAGGCAGAGCCTTGGCGCGCTGGCGCTCGGGACTGACCCGCACGACGTTCCAGACGACGCCGAGCTTCTCGAGCACGGCGATCACAAGGCCGGTGGGGTCGGCGAGGCGCTCCCACGGGCGTAGACCGTGGAACGCGGAGGTCGGGAACGCGTGGTGGTTGTGGTGCCAGGCCTCGCCCATCGACAGCGGCGCGAGCCAGAACACGTTGCGCGACTCGTCCTCGATGTCAAACCGCTTGCGCCCGAAGAAGTGGCACACGGAGTTGATCGACCACGTCACGTGGTGCAGCAGGAAGACGCGTACGAAGCCGCCCCACAGCAGCGCGGTCACCGCGGTGCCGAGCCCGCCGCCGATCGCCCAGCCGGCGGCGAATGGGATCACGAAGCCGAGCACGACCCACAGCCAGAACAGCTTGTCGACGGCGCGCACCACCCGGTCCTTTACGAGGTCGGCGGCGAACCGCTCGCGCTCGGCCGTGCCCACGGTCTCGAACAACCAGCCGACGTGGGCGTGCCACAGGCCCTTCACCCCGCCCCAGAAACCGGGACCGCTGAGATGCGGTGAATGGGGATCGCCCTCCTGGTCGGTGAACGCGTGATGCTTGCGGTGGTCGGCGACCCAGGTAATCACCGAGCCCTCGACGGCCATCGATCCGAGCACCGCCATGATCGCGCGGAAGGCTCGCGACGATTCGAATGCCCGGTGCGTGAACAGCCGGTGATAGCCGAGCGTCACGCCCAGAGCGGTGATCACGTAGAAGCCGACGAGCAATCCCAGTTGCAGGGGGCCGACCGCCTCATTCCAGAGGAGGGCGATGGCGACGAGCAGCCCGATCAGGGGCAGCGGAACGCCAATCAGGTTGATGATCTTGTGGACTCGACTCACCGGGTGATGAAGGATACGTGGACGCGGCGCAAGTTTCTTTCTGACTACCCTCCAGTCCGGGCCGCTGAACCTGGGGGACGGAATGCAGTGCGCCCAAAACGGCTCGAGCGCGCCCCCGGCATGGCGCTCATCGACGCCGGTCAGGCCGTCGTCGGTGCAGGCTCCGGCGCGGGCTCCGGTTCGGGAAGTGCGACCTCGGGACCGATGGCGCCGGCCGCGACCTCCTCGTGCCAGATGTAGATCACCGGGATCTGGAAACGACCCGAATTGCGCCGGCGAAACTCGAGCATCTCGGGGCCGTCCCAGTAGCGATACCAGTCGCCCTTGGACTCGAACCAGGCCATCTGGAGGACCTTGTAGCGGTCGTCGAGGGATACGTGGACGGCATATTGAGTGGCGCCGTAGCGCAGCGCCAGCGGAGCGGCTAGCGCGACCTCCTGGGCAAAGGACTCTTGGCGCAGGACGGTGGCGTACCAGGGAACGTGGACCACGCCCGCCATCGTTACGCCCCCACCTCGGCGCGAATCGCGCCGGGCCCCTCGGCAGTCTTGCCCTGGCCTTCGGCCGTGGCGCCGACGAGGATCCCGATTTTGCCCAGGTGCTTGTTGTCGCGCAGCAGCTGGTGGGCTTCGGCGACCCCCTCGAAGCCCATCGTCTGCCACAGCACGGGCCGGATCTTCGACTCCTCGATCAGCTCGTTCGCCTTGGTCGCCTCCCAGGCGTTGGCGAAGTGCGAGCCGATGATCTCCTTCTGTCGCATCCACAGATACCTCACGTCGAAGTCGAGCTCGTAACCGGACGTGGCGCCACAGATCACGATCTTGCCGAACGGCTTGACGGCCAGCACGGACGTCGGGAACGTGGCCTTGCCGACGTGCTCGAACACGATGTCGGGCGGACCGCCGAGGACTGCCTCGACCGCCTTACAGAACCGCCTCGACTCCTTGAATCGCGCCCTCTCCTCGTCGGGGGTCTCGCCGCCGCGGCGCATCATCCCGGAGAACTCCGACCGGTCGATGTAAGCCACCGCACCGAGCTGCTCGACCAGCTTCCCCTTCTCTTCGCTCGAGACCACGCCCACGGCGTCGGCGCCGGTGAGGGCACACAGCTGGGTGGCGAACACGCCCAAACCGCCGGCCGCGCCCCATATCAGGACGCGGTGCCCCGACTGAACCCGGCAACGGTCCATCAGCATCCGGTAGGCCGTGAAGTACGTGAGGCCGTAGGCGGCGGCCTCCTCCCAAGCCAGGTGCTTGGGCTTGTGAAGCAGCTGCTGAGCCTGGACCTTGCAGAACTGCGCGAAGGAGCCCCAGCTCGTCTCATACCCCCAGATCCGCTGACTCGGGGCGGCCAGCGGGTCGAGCCCGTGGACCTCCGGGTCCTCGTAGGACGCCTGGTTGCAGTGAATTACGACCTCGTCGCCCGGCTTCCACCGTGTCACGCCCGGGCCGACCTTCCAGACGATCCCGGAGGCATCGGACCCCCCGATGTGGTGATCCTCGTTGGGGTGGTAGCGGAACACCGAGACCGGCTCGCCGAGCGCCGCCCACACGTTGTTGAAGTTCACGCCGGCGGCCATCACGCGGACGGTCACCTCGAACGCGCCAGGCTCGGGAACCTCAATCTCCTCGAGCTGGAACGCGTCCAGCGGCTCGCCGAAACGCTCCTCGCGGATCACCCACGCGGCCATCGTCGCGGGAAGCTCTCCCGGCTCGGTCGCGACTTGTGACACTTGGTTCAGATCGACGGCCACAACCAACCTTTCCGTTCTCGCATCCGGTCCTCAGCACGCGCACGCACTTGCCGGATCGTACCCGGGCTCAGCCGGTTGCGTCGCCCTTCGGCCTGGCTCGCGCTTCCGACCGCGGGCTGAAGCCGAGGCCTCGTCGATCAGGCGACGGTCAGCTCGGAAGCCGTCTCGTCGGCCGGGATCGGCTCCACGCTGGCTTCGGTGGTCGCCTCGGCCGCGGTCCGTCGGGGACGGCGCTGGATCAGGAGCCAGGCGACCGCTGCGCCCGCGAGCGTGACCGCCGCGCCGATCGTGAGGCCAGCGCCGAGAGCGGAGACGAACGCCTCACGGACGGCGGCGACGACCTGAGCAGGGGCGCCGTGGCTCTGCGCCCCGCCCGCGCCCAGCGAGTTCGCGATCGCGGCGCGAGCATGGGCCGGAAGCTGCGGCAGGCTCTGGTCGATCTTCGAGCGTCCGATCGCGGTGACCAGCGCTCCCATCACGGCCACCCCGAACGTGCCGCCCACCATCCGGCTCATCGACAGTACTCCGGATGCCACGCCGGCCTTCGTGCGTTCCACTGCGTTCATCGCCGCCGTACTCATCGGGGACATCACCAGCCCCATGCCGGCGCCCATGAGCACGAAGCCGGGCAGCAGATGGCCATAGCCGGTGTGGATCGTCAGGCTCGACTGGAGGAACAGCGCGGTCGCCACCAAGATGAGTCCCAGCGTCATCAGCGGCCGCGACCCGACGCGGTCGGCCAGGCGGCCGGCAATCGGGCCCATCACGATGATCACGAGCGTCGCCGGGAGGAAGCGCACGCCGGCCTGAAGCGGGGAATAGTGCAGGATGTTCTGCATATAGAGCGCCAGGAAGAAAAACTGGGCGAGCATCGCGAACGAGACGATGAACGCGACCAGGTTGGCGCCGAGGAACGACCGCGAGCGGAAGAAGCTGAAGTCGACCATCGGCGATTTGACCCGGCGTTCGATGATCACGAAGCCGGCGAGCGCCACCGCTGCGATCGCGAGCAGCGCGATCACGCCGGGGGATCCCCAGTGCCAGCGGTTGCCCTCGACGAGCGCCAGGACGAGCGCCGTCAAGCCAATCGTGATGGCGCCGATGCCTCGGAAGTCGACTGATCTGCTGACAGTCTCGTCACGCGACTCGCGAGTGGCGAACAGGGTGACGAGAACCGCCCCGATCGCGATCGGCGGGTTGATGAAGAAGATCGATTGCCACCCGACCTGCTCGGTCAGGAAGCCACCCAGCACCGGGCCGATCGCGAGCGCCACGGCACTGACACCGGCCCATGTCCCGATCGCCATCCCGCGCTGCTCGGGCGGGAACGTCTGGGTGATGATCGAGAGGGTCCCGGGCATCATGAACGCGGCGCCGATGCCCTGGATCGCGCGAAACGCCACCAGCGCGGTGTCGTTCGGCGCAAACCCAATCGCAAGGCTGGATGCGCCGAACACGGCCACGCCGAACAGGAACATGGCTCGCCGCCCGAAGATGTCGCCCAGGCGGCCCCCGGTCACCAGCAGCACGGCAAAGCTCAGCGTGTACGCGTTGACCGTCCACTCGAGCGCCGAGAGCGAAGCGTGCAGATCGCGCTGGATCGATGGCAGCGCGACGTTCACGACCGTGTTGTCGAGCATGATCATGAACAGCGCAAAGCACATCGCGCCGAGGGTCCACCAGCGGCCGTTCTCCTCGGTCACGAGGCGGTGGCGCTGCGCGCGGATCCTTTCGGTCACTTGGGTTCGCCTTCCGGTTCGGGCCGACAGGCCGCAACTTCGTCGCGCTCGAGCAGCGCGCTCAGCGCCGCGGCCAGCGGCTCGCGTTCGGCGTCAGTCAAGATCTCGATGTACTGCCTCAGACCCCGCATCCGGGCTGCGTTGAGCTTGCGGATCACGGCGCGCCCGGCCTCGGTGAGGCCAACGCGCTTCATCCGGCGGTCGGTGTCGTCCTCGTGGCGCACGACGTATCCGCGGCGCACCAGGTCGTCGACGAGACGGCTCGCCGCGGGCAGCGACACTCGCACCAGCTCGGCACCCTCCTTCAGGGTCAGCTCGTGCTCGGCGTCCTCGAGGTGGTGCAGCAGCTTGATCTGGGTGAGGGTGAGGTCGAGCGCGCCCACGGCCTCGAACAGGTCCGAGTTGCAGTTCTTGTGCAGGTGGACCACGACCGCGTAGAGGTCGGCGGCTAGATCCGTGGTCCGTGAAGCCTGTTGCGCTTGAGGGGCCGTAGGAGCGATGGAAGTGGTTGATTGCACGCATGCAAGTATTGCACACAAGGAGTGTTTGCGTCAAGGCAAAGTCGGGAAATGGGTCGCGAAAGCCGGCCGGACTGCTGGGCCGCGGCAGCTGTTGTGCGGGGTGGTGCGGGGGCTCGTCCGCGAGGCTCTCCGGGCGGCCTCCCGCGAGCCCATCCTCGGTTCGCCCCCTGACGCGGGTGGAGCGCAGGCGGGGTGCGGTCGCCAGCGGCCGTAGCATCGAGGCGTGAACCCGAGGCGCGGCGTTCCGGTGCTCATCCTGACGGGAGCTCCGGGTGTGGGAAAGACGACGGTCGCGCGGCTCCTCGCCGAACGCGCCGACCGCGCGGTTCATCTCGAATCGGACCGCTTCTTCCACTTCATCCGCTCCGGCTACATCGAGCCGTGGAAGCGCGAGTCACGCGAACAGAACCGGCTCGTGATGCGAACCGTCGCCGAGACGGCCGCGGCGTTTGCATCGGCCGGCTACTTCACGATCATCGACGGGATCGTCCTGCCCCGGTGGTTCTTCGAGCCGATACGCGACTCACTGCGCGCGGCCGGACACGACGTTGCCTACGCGGTCCTTCGCGCGCCGCTCGAGCTCTGCACGGCTCGGGCGCAAGATCGCGATGTCGAACTGCTCGCCGACGTGCACGTGATAGAGCGGCTGTGGCACGACTTCGCACGCCTCGACCCGCTCGAATCGCACGCGATCGACATCGCAGCCAGACCACCCGACCAAGTGGCGGACCTGGTGCTCCAGACGCTCTGCAGCGGCGCGCTCGAGGCTTGAGCTACGAGAGCAGCGGGCGCGGATCGAAAGTGACGCGAATGCGGGTGACACGGCCCGCACGGCCGCGACGAAGACGTGGTTCTCGTCCTTGGGATCCAACCAGACCCGGCCGAACCACCATGAGTATCCGCTGCCGCCGCCCGCGACCCTCGCTCACGGCTGGAGAAGTTGGTTTGACCCGCTTGGCCGAGGTGGGCCGATGTGCAGCACGGCGGGACGCGGATTGTGGGCGGTGACTTGCTGGGCCTCGGTCGCGCCGACGATGGCCGTGCTGACCGCATAGTCACCCGGGGTCGTGTTGACGGTTATCTGAGCCGTCCCCTGGGGATTGATGGGCCCGGTGTCGGCGATGGCGCTCCCGCCGCGCGTGATCGCCATCGATTCCGCGTTGGACGCCTGGTTTGTGACGATAAAGACGACCGGGCCCGCGCCGACCGCGCGAGGCGAGATGGAGACGCGTGCGTCGTCGATGTAGACGCTCAGGTTTATCGGTACCGGTGGCCCCGGGTTGTTCGCAAACTGCTTGCCGCCACAGCCCGCGACCGCGAGCACCCCAATCGCGAGGATCCCGATCGTCGTCCTGCGCATGTGGACTTGCTTTCCTCCGAGAGACCCCTCGGCGATCCGGCGCACGCTGAAGTCTCGCCGAGAACCCTAACCGAAGGCCGAGAGCAGCGCGAGTCGAGACCTAACACGACGAGGCCGCGTCCCCGCGAGGCAACTCTTCGCTGCGATTAGGCGGAGGTTTGATTCAGCGATTGGCGCCGGCGCTCCAGGCGGCCCAACTCGCTCTGAAGCTCCGCCCACGACTGGTGCTCGGCCAACTCGTACTCGACCCCGCTGAGCTCACGCAGGCTCTCGCTGTATGCGGTCCAGGCACGCTGGGTCCCGACATCGAGTTCGCGAAGCTCCTTGGTGTCACGGGCGACAGTAGTCACGGCACTACTCCTTCCTAGCTGACGAACCGATGGTACCGGCAGGCTCGGTCGTCAGGGCAGCCCTGGTGTAAACGAACATGGCATTGCAATCGGGCGTGCGTAGCGTCCGGCCGGTGGCGTATCACGGGTCCAATTGGAGCTGCTCGAGAACCCCGTCGCCACGGCCGAGTTCCTGGTCGTCGACACCGAGACCAACGGGCTCGGCGGCGACGCCTGCGAGCTGACCGAGGTGGCCGCAGTACTGGTGGGCGGCGGCGAGCTCCATGACCGCTGGGAATCGCTGGTTCGGACGAGCGCGCCGCTGTCGCGGGGAATCCAGCGGTTCACCGGGATCACGCAGCGGATGGTCGATGAGGCGCCGTCACTGGAGGACGTCCTGCCGGAGCTCGACCGCCGGCTGCGAGGACGGGTGATGGTGGCGCACAACGCACCGTTCGACCGCCGGGTGCTGCGCCAGGCGTTCGCGCGCATCGGCCTCGACTGGACGGACCCGCCGGTGATCTGTACGGCCGCGCTGGCGCGCGCGATGCTGCCGCTTCAGCGCGTGCGTCGGCTCGGCGCGGTCGCCGACGCGCTCGGAATCGACGTCGCGATCACCCATCGCGCGCTCGCCGATGCGATCACCTGCGCGCGCGTGCTGTGCGCGCTGTTCCCACGCCTGTGCGCCAATGCGGTGACGGTCCGCGAGGCGCTTTCGCTGGTGGGCCCGCGGCGCCGGCCGCGAGCCGTTACGCGCAGCCGCGAGCTGGCGGTGCCTCGGCCGCCGCCGGATCTGGATTTCGCGGACCTGCCGCGCGATCCAGGCGTGTACCTGTTCCGCGACTGCGCCGGCAGGACCGTCTACGTCGGCAAGTCGGTCTCGATTCGAAGCCGCGCCCGCGCCCATTTCGCCCCGTCGAGCCCGTCGGGCGACTGGACGGTGCACGCCTCGATCGTCGATTACCGCTCGACGAACTCGGAGCTCGGAGCGCTGGTGCTCGAGAACCGCCTGATCAAGGAGCTGCGCCCACCGGGCAACCGGCGCTTGGTGCGACGCGACGATCGACTGTGCTACATCCGCTGCCGCCTCGACATTCCGTTTCCCATCCTCGAGGTGGCGTCGGAGCCGGCATCGGGCCACGCCGTGACGATCGGGCCGCTTCGGGGTCGCCGGCTCGCACACGAGCTGGTCGAGCAGCTCGACTCGCTGTTTGGTCTGCGCCATTGCGGCCGGCGGCTGCCGCGGCGCGAGCATCCTTCAGCCTACGGACAGATGGGACGCTGCCTCTCGCCGTGCCTGGGGGATCTCGACCCGAACCTATACCGCCGGCGCCTCGATGAGGCGCTGCGCCTGTTTGTCGAGGGGCCCTCCGACGGGCGCGAGCGGCTCATCGCCCACGTCGAGGGACAGATGCGCGAGGCGGCGGCGCAGCAACGCTACGAGCGAGCGGTCTGGCTGCGGCGGCGGGCGGGGCGTTTGCGCGTGATCGTCGACCGGCTCGGGGGCGTGCTCGAGGCGACGCACGCCCGGCCCCGCCTCGTGATCGCTGCGCATCCGACCGAGGCGAGCTTCGATGCGTTCTGGGTGGTGGGCGGGCGGCTGGCCGACTGGGGACCCCTACGGGCGGAACTGGAGGAGCTCACCGAACGGACGAGGCTGGCTCTCACTCGCGGCCGGCGCGCCGGTGAGCTCGGTGCCCACCTTCCGCCGGACGAGGTCGACGAAGTGCGGATCATTGCGGGGTTCCTCGCGTCGCATCCCGACACCGCCCAGCTTCCCCTCGATCCGCCGCCGGAGCCTGAAACGCTGGCGAAGTTCCTCTCAACCTCGCGCGAGCGCGACGCGGTCAGGCCGCCCCGAACGGCAGCTCCGCAACTTGTGCGCTGATCTCCGGGTCCACCGTGACCTCGGAGCCGACAGGCGCCTCGCGTCGCACCAGCGCGAGCGCTATCGGCCCGAAACGGGGGGAGACGACGGCGCTCCCCACCCGACCGACGACACGATCCCCGAAGCGTATTTCCGCGCCGCGATCAACCGGCCCCGTCAGTCGCAGACCCCGCAGGTGGCGGTTCGGCTTGCCTCGGTAATGGAGGCGGGCCACGGTTTCCTGCCCGACGTAGCACCCCTTCGTGAACGACACCGCCCGCTCATTGAGCCCGGCTTCCTGCGGGATCACCGTGTCGTCGAGATCGACCCCGTAACGGGGGCGCCCTCGCTCGACGCGCAAGACCTCGGCGACGTCATCGGACACGGGCACCGCACCGCTCTCCAAGAGAGCGGCGCGCAACGCCTCCGTGTCCGCGGAGTCGCACAGGAGGTCGATGCCGACGTCGGTCCGGATGGCGCGCGCACCCACACCTCCGACCATCACGGCCGCGTGAGCGTGCTCCGGGGACGCCAGCAGCTCGGTCCCCCCCGACACCGAGCCCGACGTCGGGCCGATCAGCGACAGGAGCCCCCGCTCGCGTGTGCGCTTGTGCAGCTCAGCGTCGTAGCCGATGCTGAAGCGGCGGATCATGTTGAACAGCTCCTGAAGGGCGATCCGCTCGGTATCGAGCAGCAGCTCGTCGCCGACGTCGAGGATCCGCAGATCGCCGAGCATCTTGCCCTTCGGGGTCAGGAACGTCGCGAAGCAACCCGAGCCGGGGACGAGAGCCTCCACGTCGTTCGTCACCTGGCCTTGCAGGAAGCGCTTGGCGTCCGCTCCGGTCAGGGCCAGCTTGCCGCGATCCGAGCGGTCGAGCAGCCCGCAGGTCTCGGTGATCGTCGTGTACTCGGAGGCGGGCGCTCGGGTCGAGGTCGAGGTCACCCCATAAACATAGCGGCGCGAATGCGTCCCTCCAGTTGCCAAAACGAGAATTTAGGCATACCATAATTCGTGTGATGGCACACCAGGAGCCGACGGCGGTGTCGTCGGCAATCGAGGACTACGCGAAAGCGATCTATGCGCTCGAGCTGCGCGCGGGCGAGGCGGTCAGCACCACTGCGCTCGCCGAGCGACTCGGCGTCACCGCGGCGTCGGCCTCCGGGATGGTCAAGCGTCTCGGGGAGCTGGGCCTGGTCGAGCATCAGCCGTACAGGGGGGTGGCGCTGACCGAGGAAGGCCGGAGGGTGGCACTCGAGGTGATGCGCCACCACCGGCTCCTCGAGCTCTACCTGTTCCAGAGCCTGGGCGTGCCCTGGGATCGGGTGCACAAGGAGGCGGAGGTGCTCGAGCACGTGCTCTCCGAGGAGCTCGAGGAGCTGATCGCGGAAAAGCTCGGCGATCCGACCCACGACCCTCACGGTGATCCGATCCCGACCCGTGAGCTGACGATCGAGGAAGGGCCGAGTCGCAGCCTCCAGGCTCTCGAAGCCGGCGCGCGCGGGACGTTCACGCGCGTCTCCGACTCCGACCCGGAGATGCTGCGGTTCCTGGCCGAGCGCGGGATCGCCCCCGGAGACAGCTTCGAGGTCATCGACAAGCAGCCGTTCGACGGGCCGCTGTTCGTCCGCTTCGGAGATCACCTCCACGTGCTCGGGGGAGGGTTGGCCAAGGCCATGCGGGTGCAGGTCGAGCGGTGACGCCCCCACCTCCGCCGATTGGCGCTCCCGCGCTCGAGGGCGCCGATGGGCAGACCATCGCCCTCCCCGAAGCCGTCGTTGTCCCGAGCCCGCTCGAGCGGCTGCTCGCGCGTGGCCGCCTTCGGGCCACGCTGGCGATGCTCGGCCCCGCGTTCGTGGCCTCGATCGCGTACGTAGACCCGGGCAACTTCGCCACCAACGTTCAGGGCGGCGCGAAGTATGGCTACCTCCTGTTGTGGGTGGTCCTGCTCGCGAACCTGATCGCGATGCTGATCCAGTACCTGTCGGCCAAGCTCGGGATTGTGAGCGACCGCAACCTGCCCGAGGTGGTCCGGGAGCGGTTCCCCCGCGCGGTCACCTGGGGAATGTGGGTGCAGGCCGAGGTGATGGCGATGTCCACCGATATCGCCGAGTTCCTCGGCGCCGCGCTCGGTCTCAACCTGCTGTTCGGGGTACCGCTGCTGCCCGCCGGCCTCATCACCGGTTTGATCGCGTTCGGGATCCTCGAGCTGCAGTCGCGCGGCGTTCGGCGCTTCGAGCTCGCGATCACCGCGCTGCTCGGGATCATCTTCGCCGGCTTTCTCTACGAGGCGCTCCGGATCGGACCATCCGCGCACAAGTCGCTCCAGGGTCTGCTCCCAGGGCTCAGCGGGACCGGCTCGCTGTACCTGGCGGTCGGGATCATCGGAGCGACCGTCATGCCGCACGTGATCTACCTGCACTCCGCGCTGACCAAGGGCCGCATGCCGTGCCGCAACGACCACGAGCGCGGACGCGTGCTGCGCTTTGAGCGGCTGGATGTGATTATCGCCTTGGGGCTCGCGGGCATCGTCAACATGGCGATGCTGGCCGTGGCGGCAAAGCTGTTTCACACCCCGGCACTGTCGGGGTTGAGCACGATCCAGCAGGCGCACGCGGAGTTCGGACACCTGGTCGGTGGGACCGCGGCGCTCGCCTTCGCGGTTGCGCTGCTGGCCTCGGGCGCCTCCTCGTCGAGCGTCGGGACGTACGCGGGCCAGGTGGTGATGGCCGGCTTCATCAATGTGCGCATCCGGCTTGTGCTCCGCCGTGCGATCACGATGATCCCCGCGCTCGTCGTGCTGGCGGCTGGGATGAACCCGACGAACGCGCTCGTGCTCAGCCAGGTGGTGCTCTCGTTCGGCATCCCGCTGGCGCTGGTCCCTCTCGTTATGCTCACCTCGCGGCGCGACATCATGGGCGTGCACGTCAACCGTCCTCCCACCGCGATCCTCGCCTGGGGGTGCGCGATCCTGATCACCGCGCTCAACCTCTTTCTGATCTACCAGCAGTTCTTCATGTAGCCGATGGGACTCGCGGATTCGTTCACCCAGATCGTCGACTCGCTGCCCGACGATTGGACAGACCTCGAGCTCGATCTGCGCATCTTCGACGAGCGCCGCTACGTCGATGCCGCCCTGCTGCTCGTGACGTGCAACGCGCAGCCGTATTCCAAGAACGACTGGCATTGGCGGCTGCTGGTTGCCCACCGATTCGGGCACGCCGCCGCCGCGCCGGCCGTCCACGCCGCGCTCAAGCTGCTCGACGACGCCGGGATCGAAGGGGAGCTCGCGGTGCGCGAGCACCGCGCCGGGCGCGTCGAGGTCACGCAGATGTGGGGCCGCCCGGAGTCGGTGCGCCGCGAGTTCAAGCAGCTCCGCGCTCAGTAGAGGGCGATGGCGCGCGTCGTCGCGTTCATTCCCGATCTGATGTTCGGATCAAAGGTCGTCTCCGGGCTCCGCGCCGCCGGGCACGAACCGGTGCTGGCATCCGACCTCGAGGCCGCGCGCGCCGCCCTTCCCGGCGCCGCGGTGCTGGTCGTCGACCTGACGTCCGACGCCGCGGACCGGATCGAGCAGGTCCGCCTGGTGCGGCCCGCCGGCGTGAGGACGCTCGCGTTCTACTCGCACGTCGAGACCGACGTGCGCGACCTCGGGCGGCAGGCGGGCTTCGACCTGGTGATCCCTCGTTCGCGGATGGCGCGCGAGGGAGCGGAGCTGGTCGACCGGCTGATGGCCGGCAATTCCGGCGGCGACGCTGGACCATAGGCGGATGGTGCGCTGAATAAGGGTTCGTATTGGACCCTGATCCAGCGCACCCTAGTCATGCGCCGGCGAGGAAGCGTGCGTCGAACATCGTGCCGACATCGGGCGCCCGGGAGACGATCCCGAACCGGGCCTCCCAGCGCGCCCATAAGCGCAGCCGCGCCGGCGAGAGCTCGCCCACGCGCCCATCGGGCGCCCGAAACGCCGGCGCCACCGCCGCCAGCTGCGCCGCCGCCAGCCGCGGATCGAGCCCCGGCACCCGGGACTCGAGCTCCGAAGCGCTCGCCCGCGGATCGGCGAGCGTGAACGAATAGCCGCGCACGAGCGCGCGCACCACGCCACCCGCGAGCGCGGGATCGGCGTCGAGAGCCGATCGCGTGCCGCACAACACGAGCTCCGGGTACGAGGGCGCACCGTAGTCGTCGACGCGGAAGCTGTGAAAGCCCGGTCGGCGCAAAGCCAGCGTGACCCCTTCGTCGTTCCAGAACGCGGTGGCCGCGGCGACCCTGCCGGCGAGCAGGTCGGCGACCGCGTTGAAGCCAATCGTGACGGTCTTGACCGCCCCGGGGTGGCCGCCGGCGCCGGCGAGCACGGACCGCAGCACGGCGGTGTCGCTGGGCACGCCGGTGATCCCCACCAGCCGCCCGTCAAGCGAGCGCGGCGTGCGGACGCCCGGCGCGGCGATCACCGCGGCCAGCGGTCGCTGCACGATCGCCATGATCCCGACGAGATCCGCGCGGCGCGCCCGCGCGATCGCGAGGTCGTGGATGTCGAGGATGGCGAAGTTGACGCGGCCGGTCTCGAGCAGTTTGATCGAGTCGGTCGATGCCGACGGTGCGATCACGTGCAGGCGGACCCCGGACGCGCGGTCATAGCCACGGGCGATCGCGCTGTAGATGCCGGCGTGGACCGCGTTCGGCGTGAAGTCGAGCACGAGCGTGGCATCGCGAGGGAGCGCCGCGGGCGCGGCGGAATGATGGGAGCCAGAGCCGCAACCGGCGCAAACCACGCCCGCGACGAGCAACGCTGCGAGCAGCCGGCGACGCATCTGGCGGGCCAGCATAGGCCCTCCGTAGAATGCGCCACGCGCATGCGCCGACGCGTCACGTTCAGCCGCAATCTAACGCTGTCGCTCTCGCGGACCTGCCGCTGCTACTGCAAGTACTGCGCGTTCGCCACCCACCGGCCGCACCTGTACGCGCCCGATGAGGTCGAGGACGTCCTCGACCGCGCGGTCGAGCGCCACCACGTCAAGGAACTGTTGGTCCTGACGGGCGAGAAGCCGGAGGTGAACGCCGGCGTGGCGGAGCGCTTGGGGTCGTATGGTCATGACGATTTCGTCTCCTACGTCGTATGGGCGTGCGAGCGGGCGCTCGAGCGGGGACTGCTCCCGCACACGAACCTCGGCGTGCTTGCCCGCGAGGATCTGGCGCGCCTGCGCGCCGTCACCGCCTCGCAGGGGCTGATGCTCGAGTCGATCAACCCGGACCTGGTCGTCCATCAGGGTTCTCCGACCAAGCACCCGGCCCGCCGGCTCGAGACGATCGCAGCCGCCGGCGAGCTGAAGATCCCGTTCACGAGCGGGATCCTGGTCGGCATCGGCGAGACCGAGGAGGAGCGGATGGCGTCGCTCGAGGCCCTGGCGGACGTGCACGCACAACACGGGCACCTGCAGGAGGTGATCCTCCAGAACTTCGTGCCGCACCAGAGCTACTACGGTCGCGAGCCGGCGCAGATCGCCGACGCCGCCGCGCGCGATTACTGGCGTACCGGGGTCTCGGACGGCCCGCACCTGGAGGCCCCGGCCTGGGCCTGCGAGATCACAATCGAGGACATGAAGCGGCTGGTCGCAGAGGCCCGGCGGCTGATGCCCGACGTCGGGGTGCAGGTGCCTCCCAACCTGTCGGACTGGTGGCCGGAGCTGATCCGCGCCGGCGCCACCGACCTGGGCGGGCTCTCCGCCAACGGCGATCACATCTCTCCGGAGCACCCGTTCCCGTCGCCGGCGCAGGTGCGCAAGCGGCTACGGGCCGACGGGCTGGCCCTCACGGAGCGGCTGTGCGTGTACCCCGAGTACATCGATCCGGAGTGGATCGCCCCGCCCGTGCTCGACGTGATCAAGCGCTGCTACTGGTCCTTCATCCCCCGGCGGGGGTCGGGACGGGGGGCCGCACCTTTCACCCTCGCAGACCACACCGCCCCAAAAGCGATAGCCAAGGCGCGCGACGGCTACGGGCTCACCGCGGAGGAGCTGACCGCGCTGTTCGCCGAGCGGCGGCCGGCCGTCATCGAGGAGATGCGCGTCGCGGCCGACGAGCTGCGCCGCGAGCTGGCGGGGGAGACCGTGACGTTCGTGGTCAACCGCAACATCAACGTGTCGAACATCTGCGTGGTGGGGTGCGCGTTCTGCGGGTTCGGTCAGGCGCGCCGCTCGCCCGACGCGTATGAGCATTCGGAGGAGGAGTTCGCCCGCCGCGTGAGGGAAGCCCTCGAGTTCGGCGCCACCGAGATCTGCATGCAGTCCGGGATTCACCCCGACTGGGGCCTCGAGGACTACGAGAAGTGGCTGCGCTTCGCCAAAGAGCTGGCGCCGGACGTGCATTTGCACGCCTACTCGCCGATGGAGGTCGCGCACATGTGCGACGTGAGCGGCCTCCCCGCGCGCAAGGTATTCGAGCGACTGCGCGCGGCGGGCCTCGGATCGACGCCCGGGACCGCGGCCGAGGTGCTCCACGACGGCGTGCGCGAGCGCATCTCGCCGAACAAGCTGCCGGTGGCGCGCTGGGTCGAGATCATCGAGGCCTCGCATGCCGAGGGAATCCGCTCGACGGTGACGGTGATGTTCGGCCACATCGAGGAGCCGTGGGAGCTGGCTGAGCACATGCGCGTCGTGCGCGCGCTCCAGGAGCGAACCGGGGGGTTCACCGAGTTCGTGCCGCTGTCGTTCATCCCGTTTCACACCTTGCTCGGGCGAACGCACGGGGTCGAGGAGATCTCTGAGGAGGAGAACCTCAAGCACACCGCCGCGTTTCGCCTCGCGCTCGGTAAGACGATCACCAACCTTCAGGCCAGCTGGGTGAAGATGGGGCTCGACGCGGCGACCGAGGCGCTCCACTGGGGGGTCAACGATCTCGGCGGGACGCTGATGGAGGAGTCGATCTCGCGTATGGCGGGCAGCTACCACGGCGTCAAGCTCGAGCCCGAGGACTTGATCGCGGCGGCGCATCGCGCGGGACGGCCGGCGGCGGAGCGCACCACCCTGTATGACATCCGCCGGCGGTACCCGCTGCCGGCCGCGGCATGAACACCGCTCTGTTCGCCGGCGTCGAGCCGATCGAGGTGTTCGTCGAGCTGCTGGCCGACATCGACACGGATACGTCCTCGACCGAGTTCTACGACCGGATCTGCGAGGCCATCTGCCGGCTGACCACGATGCGCCGCGCGGCGATCTTCATGGCCGACGCCGGGCGCCGCCGAGTGCGAGCCGTGGGGGCGTACGGAACCTCGTTCTCACAGCTGGCGTCCCTCAGACCAACCCTGATCAACACTCCGATCGCCCAGCGGGCGCTGCTCGAGGACCAGGTGGTCGTCGTCTCGGACGACATCGAGGCGCAGGTGCCCGCCGAGTACGCCGAGATGCTCGGGATCACCACGCTCGTGTGCACGCCGTTGAGCGCGGCCGGGCGCGCCTACGGGGTGATCTGCGCCGACCGCGGCGGCGGACGCTTCGAGCTGTCCGATGGCGAGCGGCACCTGTTGTGGACGCTCGGCAAGACCGCGGCGCTGGTGGCGACCGCCCGCAACGCGACCCGTCATCAGGAGCGCACGCGCCGCCTCGGCGAGCGGCTCGAGCTGGCCAGGGAGATCCACGAGCGAGTGCTCCAGCGCCTATTCGGCGTGTCGCTGGCGCTGAGCGCCGAGCAGCCGCTCGGCCCGGCCGAGCGCGAGCGCTGCCGGGTGGAGATGCAGGAGGCGGTCGGCGACCTGCGGCGCGCGCTCGAGCGCCCCCTCGCGCCCCTACCCCCCGAGACGGGGACGACGCTCGCGGCCGAGCTCGAGCGGTTGCGCGGCACCCTCGGTCCCCCGGTCGAGGTGGACTGGCCGCCGGCGGTGACCGTGCCGTCCGATCTCGAGCCGCTCGCGCAGTCGGTGCTCGCCGAGGCGCTCCGCAACGCCGCCAAGCACGCCCAGCCCTCGCAAGTCGACGTGCTCGTGCGCCGCGACACCGACACGTTCACGCTCGAGGTCCGAAACGATGGAGCTCGCGGCGACGGCCGCGACGCCGGCATGGGCCTCCGGCTGGCCGCATTCGAGGCCCTCCAGCTGGGGGGCGTGGTCGAGTTCGGGCCGAGCGGCGCGGAGGGTTGGCGGGTGCGGCTCGTCGTACCGCTCGAGCAGGGGCGCGAGTGATCGAGTCGGGTCAGGCCGGCAAGCTGGAGGAGCGCAAGCTGCGCGTGCTGGTGGTCGATGACCACGACGTGGTCCAGTGGGGCTTTCGCGTGCTGCTGGGCGAACAGCCGTGGGTCGAGAGCTGCGTCGCGGCCCGGACGGGCGCGGAGGCGCTCTCGCTGACCCGGACCTTCGAGCCCCACGTCGCGCTGGTCGACCTGTTCCTGGCGGGGGAGTCGGGCGCGGAGCTGTGCGAGGCGATTCGCCGGGAGTCGCCGTCCACGCGCATCCTCCTGATCTCGGGGGCGGGCCGGATGTCGCCCGCCGCCGCGCGCGCCGCCGGGGCGTCGGGGTTCGTTTCCAAGGATTGGGAGGCCCACGACGTCGCCGCCGCCGTGCGCATGGTCGGGCTGGGCATGACGATGTTCCCCCCGAAGTCCGACCAGCCGGCGCCGCTCCTGACCGAGCGCGAGCGCGAGGTGCTCGACCTGATCGCCGCGGGCTCGACCAACCGCGAGATCGCCGAGCGGCTGTTCCTCAGCCCTCACACGGTCAAGGAGCACACCAGCGCGCTGTACCGCAAGCTGCGCGCGCGCAACCGGGCGGAGGCCGTGCAGCGGGCGCAGCGGATCGGGTTGTTGGGTTGACGCGGCGCCGGCGGCCCGCGTGGCCGCCGGCGCCGGCGGGGCGCTCCGGAAAGACTCGACTGGTGCCTCCGTTAGTGTGTTGAGCGCTAGGAAGGAGCCGAATGCCGTGAGTGTTATCGACGTCGCGCGCATCGCGAGCAACCAGCTATGGCTCGTCTCGCCTCCGCGCCGGCGCGCCGTGGCCGCCGAGGGCTTCTATGTGCCTCCCGATCCGCTCGGCCCGGGCAGGCCCGGCGATTTGATCCGCGCCGAGCCGATGGACGCCTATCTCGCGCCCGGTGCCCGGCTTCGCGGCCGCGCGTGGCGGGTGCTGTATCGCTCCACCTCGGCGATCGGTGAGCCGACCGCGGTGTCCGGCACGGTGCTGATACCGGCCGGCGGCTGGCGAGGCGCCGGCCGCACCGGGTCGCCGAGGCCGCTGATCGGCTATGCGGCCGGCACGCACGGAATCGGAGACGTGGCCGCGCCGTCCCGGCTGCTGGCACGGGGCCTCGAGTGGGAGGCCGGCCTGATCGCGATGGTCCTGGCGCGCGGGTGGGCGGTGGCGGTGACCGACTACCAGGGCCTTGGTACCCCGGGAGACCACACCTACATGGTCGGTCGGGCCCTCGGCCCGAACGTCCTCGATGCGATGCGCGCCGCCCGTGCGGTGGCCCCGGCCGAGCTACCGGTGGACGGGCCGGCGGCGATCATCGGCTACTCGGAGGGCGGCGCCGCGGCCGGGTGGGCCGCGCAGCTTCAGCCGACCTACGCCCCCGACGTCCCCCTGGTCGGCGTGGCCGCCGGCGCCGCGGCCGCCGACGTGGAGACCGCCGGGCCGCAGCTCGACGGGACGTTCTTCTCGTTCTTCATCGCCTACGGCGGCATCGGCTACGCGGCCGCGTATCCGGAGCTCGAGCTCGACCCATACCTGACGCCCATGGCAAAAGAGGGGATCGCCGCGCTGCGCCGCTCGACGATCATCCAGGCGATGCTGTCGGGGCCGCGGTTCATCCGCGCCGCCGACCTGACTCAACCGAACGTGATGGAGCTTCCAGCCTGGCAGCGACGGTTGCGGGAGAACCGACTGGGCGCCATCGCGCCGGCCGCGCCCGTGCTGCTCCATCACTGCCGCCGCGACCAGATCGTCTCGTTTGAGCAGAGCGTTGGCCTGCGCGACGATTGGCAGCGGCTCGGGGCCAACGTCCGCCTCTACGTGACGCGCGGCGGAGTCGAGCACATCAGCGCCGGGGTGGCGGGAATGCCGGTGGCTGTCAGCTGGGTTGCGCGCCGGCTGGCACGCCTTACGCGCCCGGCCCTGTCGCGGGCCGACATTCCCGCCACGCGCCGGGCGGCTTGAAGTATGTTGGCTAGATGAGCTCGGTGCAGTCGGTCGCCGGACGCAGGATCCTGATCACCGGTCCTGCGCGGGGGATCGGCGCGGCCCTGGCGGAGCAACTGGCGCAGCGTGGCGCGCGCCTCGCGCTCGTCGGGCTCGAGCCGGAGAAGCTGGCCGAGGTCGCGACGCGCTGCGGCGGGGGGACGTTCGTCGCCGAGTGCGACGTGTCGAACCGCGACCAGGTCACGGGCGCCATCGATGCCGCCGCCGAGGCGATGGGCGGGCTCGATGTCGTCGTCGCGAACGCCGGGATCGCGACCGGGGGCCCGCTGCGCAGCCAGGACATCCGCTCCTGGGAGCGCGTGATCGAGATCAACCTGCTGGGCGTGATGTACACCGATCGCGGGGCGCTGCCCCACCTCGAGCGGAGTCGCGGTTATCTGCTCAACATCTCCTCCACGGCGGCCGCACTGCGTTCGCCCGGATTGAGCGCGTACTGCGCCGCGAAGGCGGGGGTGGAGGCGCTGAGCGACTGCCTGCGGATCGAGATGCAGCCGCGCGGCGTCCAGGTGGGCGTCGCCTACTTCCTGTTCCTGGACACCGACATGGTCAGGGACGCCGACCGCGAGATGCCGTTCTCGGAGAAGGGCAAGGCCGAGATGCCCAGCTTTCTGGCGCGCACTTACCCGCTCGCGCCGGCGATCGACGAGCTCGTGGCGGCGATCGAGCGCCGGCGGCGGCGCGTCGCCTACCCGCCGTGGTTCTTGAAGACGCTGGCGGCCCGCCAGGCGTTCGCGTCGGCGCTGGCCGAGCGCGCGTCGGGCCGGAACACGGCAGAGGTGGTCCGGGAGTACGAGCGGCTCGCAGCGGAGCGGGGAGCCGCAGCGGTTTCGGCTACCGAACGTACGCGGGAACTCGCGGGGCTTTAGGGCGGGGCGGGGGTTGCGTGAGAACGTCCGTATGCGAGACGTCAGCGGCGGCGCATGAACCACTCGAGCGCCGGCAGCTTGACCGCGTTAGGGATGTAGCGGGAGGCATCCATCGCCCAGCGCATCGGCAGGCCGGGCACGACGACCCGCTTGCCGGACTCGAGCCCGCGAACGCCGGCGCGGGCGGCAGCCTCGGGAGCGATCGTCGTTCCCGGTATCGCCTCCTCAAACGATCGTCCACCGGCCACCTTCCAGTCGGCGATCTGCCAGAAGTCGGTCCTGACCGGCCCCGGGCACAGGGCGGTGACCGTGATCCCGTGTCCCTGCAATTCTTGATGCAGCGCCTCTGAGAACGAGAGCACGTATGCCTTGGCCGCCCCGTAGCCGGCCGAGTACGGCATGGGCTGAAACGCGGCGGTCGAGGAGACGTTGAGGACCGCGCCGCGACCGCGCCCGACCATCGCCGGCGCGAACGCCGAGGTGAGCGCGACCACCGCCTCGACGTCGACCCGGACCTGCTCGAGCTCGCGATCCGGGTCGGACTGGTGGAACGGACCGCCGGTCGCGAAGCCCGCGTTGTTGACGAGGATCTCGATGTCGAGCCCCAGTTCCGCGATCCGCTCGCTCAGCCGGGAGCGCGAGTCGGCGTCGGAAAGGTCGCAGGGGATCGCCTCGGCGCGTACGTCGTGCCGGTCGGCCAGCTCCGCGGCGAGCGCTACGAGCCGCTCCTCGCGCCGGGCCACCAGCACGATTCCGTGACCGCGGGCCGCGAGCTCGCGGGCGATCGCCGCGCCGATGCCTCCGGAGGCGCCCGTGACCAGCGCGGCGGACGATGGGGCAGGTTGGGGGAGGCTCATGCGATCACGCGGTCAGCTCCGAAAGCCTGGACGGGAATGCCCAATTGGACCACATCGCTCCCCCCGAACGGGGGGAAGTCCATTTTGCCCTGTATCTGCGGCGGACATCGTGCGTAGGGTGAGAAGCATGGGAAGCACCGCCATTCTCTTCCCCGGTCAAGGCAGTCAGACGCCCGGGATGCGCGACGTGGTCGCCGCGCATCGTCCGGAGCTGCTGGAGGCGGCGGAGGAGGTGGTCGGCGAGGATCCGTTCCCGCGCGCGGAGGAGGGAACGAACTTCGCGCAGCCCGCGATCTTCTGCGCGAGCCTCGCCGGCTGGGCCCGGCTCGGCAGTCCCGACGGTGACTTCATGGCCGGGCATTCGCTCGGCGAGCTGGCCGCGCTGGTCGCGGCGGGCTGTTTGTCCGAACGCGACGGGCTCGAGCTCGTGGCCCTCCGCGGGCGGCTGATGCAGGACTCCGGCGAGCAGGCCGGCGACGGCGGGATGCTGGCGCTGCTCGGCACGGGCGCCGCCGAGCATGCCCCCGAGCTCGCCGAGGCTCACGGTCTGACGGTGGCCAACGACAATTCGCCTCAGCAGGTGATTCTGTCGGGCGCGCGCGGCGCACTCCCGGGCGCGGCGGCCGATGCCGAGGAGATCGGGTTGCGGGCGAGCGAGCTTCCGGTGACCGGGGCCTTCCATTCCCCGATGATGGCGGCTGCGATCCCCGAGTTCGCCGCCGCGCTCGAGCGGGTAAAGATCGCGCCGTCGCGCGTCATCGTCCTCTCGGCCGTGAGCGCCGCCCCATTCGAGGACGTGCGCGAGCAACTGGCCCAGGCGCTCACGATGCCCGTCCGCTGGCGGGAGACGATGCTCGCGCTGCACGAGCTCGGCGCCGACCGGTTCGTGGAGGTCGGGCCGGGTCGCGTGCTCACCGGCCTGGCCAAGCGCACCCTGCGCGACGTGGAGCTGGTCAATGCTTGAGGCTCCCGGAATCGAGGAGCCCGACCTCCCGTCCGAGCGGGCGGCGGGGCTACTCGGTCCCCGCGCGACGATCTCCGTTCGCCCCGCCGTGATGTCAGTCGCCATGGCGGTCCCCGATGGCAGGCTGAGCAGCGCCGAACTCGCGGAGCGCCTCGGACTGAGCGAGCAGTGGATCGTCTCCCGCACCGGCGTCCGGGAGCGGCCGACCGCCGGCCCGGAGGAGCGGCTCGCCGACTACGCGGCGCGGGCCGGCGCGCACGCGCTCGCGCGCGCCGGCGTGGACGCCGCTGACCTCGACCTCGTGATCGTGGGGACGATGACCGCGGATGAGGTCACGCCGAACGCGGCGCCGCTCGTCGCGGGCGCGCTCGGCGCCACCCGCGCCGGAGCGTTCGACATCGGCGCGGCCTGCACCGCTTTCCTTTCGGGGGTGGCCATGGGGGCGTCGCAGATCGAGAGCGGACGCGCGCAGCACGTCCTCGTGATCGGCGCGGACTTCATAACCCGGGTCAACAACTGGGAGGACAAGCGCACCGCGCCGCTGTTCGCCGACGCCACCGGTGCGGTTGTGATGTCACCCGCCAACGGCAGGTTCGGCGCCGTGGGGCCGATCGTGCTCGGGGCGGACAGCTCGGGCGCCGGCGCGATCGTCGTCGGTCACGCGGATCGCAAGATCTACATGGACGGCCCCGAGGTGTATCGCCATGCCGTCGCCCGGATGAGCGAGTCCACCATCGCCGCCGTCACGCAGGCCGGGCTCACGCTCGACGACATCGATCTGTTCGTCTACCACCAGGCCAACAGCCGAATCACGAAGGCGCTCGGCGAGAAACTGGGGCTCGCGCCCGAGCGGGTCGTGGACTGCATCGCCACCTTCGGCAACTCCTCGGCGGCCACGCTGCCGGTCGCGCTCGCGGTCGCCCAGGCCGACGGCCGGCTGAAGCCCGGGGCGCTGGTTCACCTGGGAGCATTCGGCGCCGGCTTCACGTGGGGAGGCGGCGTGATCCAATGGGGCGGCGCCGACGGTGGCTGAGCGCGATGGTTGTGCCCTCGTCACCGGCGCCTCCCGCGGAATCGGCGCCGCGATCGCGCGCGCTCTCGGCCACGACGGCTGGCCGGTCGGCGTCAATTACCGAAGCGACAAGGACGCCGCGGAGCGGGTGGTGGCCGACATAGAGCAGAACGGGGGGCGCGCGGTGGCTCTGGTCGGCGACGTGGCCGACCCGGGGGCCCCCGACCAGCTCTTCGACGCGCTCGAGTCGCACTTCTCCGCGCCGGTGCTGGTGCTGGTGAACAACGCCGGCATCGCTCGCGACGACCTCACGCCTTCGCTCGGCGACGAGGAGTGGTCGGCGGTACTGGATACCGACCTGACCGGGGCGTTTCGCTTCACTCGCCGGGCGCTCAGGCCGATGCTCCGAGCGCGTGCCGGCCGGATCGTCAACATCTCCTCGGTGGTTGGCCTGCGCGCCAACCCGGGGCAGGCCAACTACGCGGCGGCCAAGGCCGGGCTGATCGCGCTGACGAAGACGGCGGCGATCGAGGTCGCGCGGCGCGGCATCACGGTCAACGCCGTCGCGCCTGGTGTAATCGATACCGCGATGACGCAGGAGGTCGCGACCGACCTGCTCGCGATGGTGCCGGCGCGCCGCGCCGGCACGCCGGAGGAAGTCGCGGCCTGCGTTCGGTTTCTCGTCTCCGAGGAGGCGAGCTATGTCACTGGCGCTGTGTTGAGCGTGGACGGAGGACTTGCCGCGTAGGCGGCGCGGAGCAATCAACGAAAGAACACTGGAGAACGATGCCTGCAGTAACCACAGAACAAGTCGAGGCCCGCGTCACCGAGACGTTGGCGAGCTTCGGCCCCGATGCCGACCAGATCATCCGCGCGTCCACGTTCGAGGAACTCGACATCGACTCGCTCGATCTCGTCGAGCTCGCCCAGGTGGTCGAGGACGAGTACGGAGTGGTCCTCAAGGGCGAGGACATGAAAGAGCTCAAGACCGTCGGCGACGCGGTCGAGATGATCGTCAGCAGGGCGGGGTGAAGCGCAGGGTAGTCATCACGGGCGTGGGCTCCGTGACGCCCCTGGGCGTCGGGGCCAAGCCGCTGCACGAGCGGTGGGCTGCGGGCACCTGCGGGATCGTCGACGGCGTCGGCTCGTGCAGCGACTTCGAGCCCTCCGAGCACCTGTCGGTCAAGGAAGTTCGCCGGTTCGATCGGTTCTCCCAGCTTGCGGTCGTGGCCGCGCACGAGGCAATCGGGCAGGCCGGATGGGACGCCGAGCGGCCATATGACCCGATGCGGGTCGGCTGCGTGATCGGCACGGGCATCGGCGGGATCCAGACCATCGTGGATCAGTACGACGTGATGCGCGAGCGCGGACCAAAGATGCTCTCGCCGCTCGGTATTCCGATGCAGATGCCCAACGCGGCGGCGGCGGCGGTGTCGATGAAGTACGGCCTCCGGGGCCAGATGTACGGCGTGGTCTCGGCGTGTTCCGGCGGCGCCCACGCGATCGGCTCGGCGCTGCGGATGATCCAGTACGGAGATGCGGACGCGGTCGTCGCCGGCGGCACCGAGGCGGCGCTCACCGCTTTCGGCGTTGCCAGCTTCATCTCGATGCAGGCCCTCTCGCCGACCGGGATATCCCGGCCGTTCGACGCGCGTCGCGACGGGTTCGTGATGGGCGAGGGCGCCGGCGTGCTCGTGCTCGAGGAGGCGTCGGCCGCGGAGGGTCGCGGCGCCACGATCCTGGGCGAGGTCGCCGGCTACGGCTCGACGGCGGACGCGTTTCACCTGACGGCCCCCGATCCCAGCGGCGAGCCCGCCGCTCAGGCGATCGAGCTCGCGCTCCGCGACGCGGGGCTGACGCCGGCGGACATCAGCTACGTCAACGCTCATGGCACCTCGACCCAGCTCAACGATGCCGCCGAGACGGCCGCGCTCAAGCGCGCGCTGGGCGAAGAGCGGGCCAAGAAGGTCCCGGTGTCCTCGACCAAGTCCGCGGTCGGGCATCTGCTCGGGGCCGCCGGCGCGGTCGAGGTGGTCGCCACCGTGGAGACGCTCGCCACGCGCGTGATCCCCCCGACGCTCGGCTACGAGGTGCCCGATCCCGAGCTGGACCTGGATTACGTTCCGGGTGAGGCGCGGCCATTGGTGCCGGCCAACGGAGGAGCCCCGGTGGCGATCTCGAACTCGTTTGCGTTCGGTGGCCACAACGTCACGCTGGTGCTGAGAGGTCCTGAGTCATGACTGCCACGCTCGTCCGCGAGCCGCCCGCGCATCCCCGCCTGGGGCCGCTCGAGCGTCTCGAGGCGCTGTGCGATCCCGGGACCGTTCAGGTGCTCCGCAGCCGCGTGGTGTCGCCGAAGCTGGGCGGCCGGGCGGTCGAGGGCGACGGCGTGGTCGGCGCCACCGGAATCGTGGGCGGCCGTCCCGTCGCGTGCTATGCGCAGGACGGCTCGTATCTCGGCGGCTCGCTCGGAGAACGCCACGCGGAGACGATCGTGCGCGTGCTGCAGACGGCCGAGCGCGCGCGGATCCCGGTGGTCGCGTTCGTCGAGTCCGGCGGTGCCCGGATGCAGGAGGGCACCGCGGCCCTGGCCGGCTACGGCCGAATCTTCCGGCACACCGTCAGGCTCACCGGCGTGGTGCCTCAGATCTCCGTGGTCTCGGGCGCGTCCGCCGGCGGCGGAGCGTACTCGCCGGCGCTCACCGACCTGATCGTCATGACCGAGGACGCCGCCATGTTCCTGACCGGACCGGGCGTCGTGCGAGAGGCGCTCGGCGAGGAGATCGACGCGCGCACTCTGGGCGGGCCGCGGGTGCACGACCGAAACGGCGTCTGCCATCTCGTGGCCGCCGATGAAGCGAGCGCCGCCGGCGTAGTCCGGGATCTGCTCGGATATCTGCCGTCGGCCGCCGGCGAGGAGTCGCCTCGGTTCGAGGTCGTGGCGCCCGAGTTGCCCGACCCCGGTGCGGTCGTCCCGGCCGAGACCCGCCGGGTGTACGACATCCGTGATGCGCTCAGGGGCGTCGTCGATGGTGGCTCGCTGCTGGAGCTGTGCCCGCGGTGGTCGCGCAACGTGGTCACATCGCTCGCCCGGCTCGAGGGCCGGCCGGTTGGCATTGTCGCCAACCAGCCGCATTACCTCGGTGGCGTGCTCGACGCCTCGGGCTCCGAAAAGGCGGCGCGGTTCGTCGGGTTCTGCGACGCGTTCGGGGTCCCGCTCATCGCGGTCGTCGACACCCCTGGCTTCATGCCGGGATCGCGACAGGAGCAGGCGGGGGTGATTCGGCACGGCGCCTCGCTGGTGCGCGCGTTCGCGTCCGCGTGCGTGCCGAAGCTCACCGTGGTGCTGCGCAAGTCCTACGGTGGCGCCTACATCACGATGAACTCTCGCGACCTGGGCGCCGACCTGGTGCTCGCGTGGCCGGACGCCGAGCTGGGGATCATGAGCGCGCGGGCGGCCGTCGGGATAGTCAACCGGCGTGAGCTCGACGGGGCTTCGGATCCCAGCGCGGAGCGGGAACGGCTGGCGCGCGCGTATGCCGACGAGCACCTGGGGGCGGAGTCCGCGGCGGCGTCGGGGTTCATCGACGAGATCGTGGAGCCGGGTGCCACCCGGGACCGGCTCGCGGGGGCACTGCGCGGGCTGGCCAGGGTCCCCACGTGATCCTCGCCGGCAAGCGGCTCCTCATCACCGGCGTCATCACGAAGGATTCGATCGCCTATCACGCCGCCGAGCACGCGCAGCGCGAGGGCGCCTCCGTGGTGCTGTCGAGCTTCGGCCGGGTGCGGCGGATGACCGAGCGCGCGGCGAGTCGCCTGCCCGAACCGGTCGACGTACTCGAGCTCGACGTCAACAAGCCGGATGATGTGGAGGCTGTTGCCGCGTCCCTGCGAGAACGGTGGGGAGGACTCGACGGCGTGCTTCACGCGATCGCCTTTGCCCCCGAGGACGCGCTCGGTGGACGGTTTCTGAGCACCCCGGCTGAGAGCGCGATGCAGGCCTTTCAGACGAGCGCGTTCTCGTTGAAGGCGCTCGCCGCCGCGTTCGCGCCGCTTATGAGCGACGGAGGGAGCGTCGTGGGGATGGACTTCGACGCCAGCGTGGCGTGGCCGATCTACGACTGGATGGGGGTGGCGAAGGCGGCGCTCGAGTCGGTGTCGCGGTACCTGGCGCGGGACCTGGGGCCGCGCGGGATCCGCGTGAACCTGGTCTCGGCGGGGCCGCTCGGCACGGTCGCCGCTCGGGGAATTCCCGGCTTTGAGCGACTCGCCGAGCTGTGGAGGGCGCAGGCGCCTCTCGGGTGGGACATCGAGGACCCGGCGCCGGTGGCGAGCGCGATCTGCTTCTTGCTCTCGGACTATGCGCGGGCGATCAGCGGGGAGATCCTGCACGTCGACGGTGGGTTTCACGCGATTGGCGCGCCGCCAGACGTCTGACGGCCGCGCCGGCCGCGCTCGGCCGGCGCGGGCGAGTTACCTGAAGAGATCCTCCGCCTCCGGTCGGATCATCGCCCTGGCGCCAGGACCGTCCTGCGCGCTCACGTGGCGCCCCGCACCGCGGACAATCACCACTGGCCGGAGGCCGTCCTTGGCGCGGGACAGATCCGCAGCGGCCGCGAGCTCGTCCGCTACCGCGATCCACGTGGCCTTAAGCTCGCGTCCGACGGCGTCCATACGGCCCCGCCAGTCCTCGAGCGGAGCGACGCCGGCGCAGCCGATCGCGATGTCGGTTTGGCCGTGCCGCCACGCGCGCCCGAACGTATCGGTGATCACGACCGCGGGCGCGGCGCCGGTGTGCTTTTGCAGTGCGGCGCGGATGCGACGCGCGGATGCGTCCGGATCTCGCGGGAGCAGGATGACCGTGTCCGGCGCGGGCGCGTTGGAGGCGTCGACACCCGCGTTTGCGCACACGAAGCCATGGTGGGTGACGGAGATCAAGACGCCACGCGCGGCGCGAAGTACCTCGCGCGACTCGTCCAGGACGGCCTGCACGTGTCGGGGGTCCTTGCCGAGCTGGGCCGCGAGCTCGCTGGCACGAGCGCCCGGGGTGATGGTGGCGAGGGAGCGCGTCCGCCCCTCCGCCCTGGAGACGATCTTGTGAGCGACGACCACGACGTCCGTGCTCGTGAGCGGGCCGATGCCCGAGGTGCTTGCCGCCGTCGCGATGATCGAAGCCAGGTCGTCGCCGGGCGCGATCTCGGGCACGCCCGCGAGCGCGGCCACGCTGATCGTCACCGGTGTGCCCTGAGTGCCGGAGGGTGCACTAATTGCGGCTCCGCAACAGCTGCCTGAGCATCCCACGGGTCTGGGCGGCTCGGCCGTGGGTGCGCTCCAGCGTCGCCTGCAGCTCCGCCAGGTCCTCCGGCGTGTCCACGTCGAGGGCCAGCGACGGCACCGGCACTACCTCGGCCGTGGTTCCGTTGCGGCCCGCTTCAGCCACGTGGCGCTGGGCGCTGCCGGGTCCGAAGCTGGGGATGAGCGCGTCGGGCGGGGTCAGTAGCAACGCGTTCGTGCCGGTCCCGTGCCGGTCGGGGACGATCAGGGCGGAGCTGTCCCCGGCCGGGCGGGAGATGAGCGCGTCGAGCTCGGCCGGATCGAGCATCGGACAGTCGCCGGGAACGAGCAGCGCTCGGTGTACGCCCTGGTCGCGCGCGACGCGGATGCCCGCCGCGGCGGCGGGGTTGTGGCCGTGCTCGGGCTCGTCGATCACCTGTGCGCCGTGGCCGCCGGCGATCCGCTGCGCGTGGCGATCGGCGGTGATCACGAGCGTGCCGGAGACCGCGTTCGCGCGGCGCAAGGCGACGAGCACGTCCGAGTACATCGCCTCGACGAGGGCCCGTCGAGCGCTCGCGGTGAGCTCCTCGGCCAGCCGCTGCTTGGCGTGCTCGAAGCTCTTTATCGGGAGGATTGCTACGGCCGACACTCGTCTCTGAACGCTATCCGGTTGAGGCGCGGTGGCCGCTAGCGCTAGCGGAGCCGCCCCGCGAACTCGAGCGTCTCCTCCGCCAGGCGGCGGCGCGCGGCGGGTGAGTCCATCAGCATCTCGGCTTGGAGGGTCGGGACCTCGTGGATCCGCTCGTCGGCTACGAAACCGTCGATCACCCCGTCGTAGAGGGCGGCGACTCCGGCGCTCGTAAGCGGCTGCCTCGCCCATTCCATGAACACGGCGGTCGGGCCCTTGACGACCTCGCCGTGCACGAGCGGGCTGACGGCAACGACCTTGGCGCCGGCCGCTTTAAGGGCTTCTCGGACGCCCGGGATCGAGAGGATCGGTCCGATCGAGATGACCGGGTTCGACGGGCCGATCACGATCGCCTGGGCCGTGGCAATGGCATCGAGGACCTCCGGGGTGGCGCGCGCCCCTTTGATGCCGCGGAAGTCGATGTCGGCGATCGGGCCCTCCGCCCGAGCCTTGATCATGAACTCCTGAAACGGCCAGGTGCGACCGTGCGCGCTGACCCGGGTACGGACCGGCTGGTCGGTCATGGGGAGCACGGGCGCGTGGACGCCGAGCGCTCGCGCGATCGCGCCGTGCGCGTCGGTCAGCCGCGCTCCCTGATCGAGGGCCCGAGCCCGCTCGAGGCCGATCGCCAGGTCCCGGTCGCCGAGGTTGAACCAGACGTCTACCCCCAGCTCTCGGAGCCCCTCCATCACGTGAAACGTGTCTCCCTCGATTCCCCAGCCCCGGTGGTCGATGCGACGGGCGAGCCACAACGTGACGAGGTCGGGATCAGGCGAGACGTAGGCGCCGTAGATTTCGATGTCATCGGCCGTGTTCGCGATCACGACGAGTCGGTCGGGGCCGACGACGTCGAGCATTCCGCGGGCGAGCTTGGCGCCCCCGGTCCCCCCGGCAAGAACGACGACCGGGCCGCTCACGGACTCGCTGGTCAACGCTGAAAGCCGGTGATTTTGATTCCCGCCCTGGCCTTGTTGCGCACGTTGATCGAGATGATCAGTGCCGTGAGCTGCTCGACGATCCGCGCCATCTCCAGAGGGCCGCAGTCGACGGCGCGCAGCCCGTTGATGAGATCAACCAGCGCGGCGAGTTTGAGCTTGTCCTGTTTGCGATCGCCGCAGATCAGGACGTCCTCATCGAGTTCGTGCTCGAGGTCGCTCAGGAGAGCCGCGCTGACCGTGTGAAACGCCGACACCACGCGAACCCCGTCCGGCGCCATCTCCTGAGCCTGCTCCGCCGCGGATCCCTGCCAGACCCCCATTGTCCTCGTCGCCTTGCCGCCGAATGCGGCTGCGAGCGGAACGGTCGCGTCGACGAGCAGCTGGCTCGGCTTGAGGATCGGCTTGAGGCTGATGAGCGTTTCGACCTGGCTTCGGAACGGAACGCTCAAGACGACGATCTCGGCCCGTTGGGCGGCGTCGGTGTTTTGCAGGCCCGTGACCGAGGCGGCCGGAACGCGCTCCAACGCGTTTTTTGCTGCTTCCTGCGCGCGGCCATGGTCTCGGGAGCCGATCACGATCGGGACGCCGGCCTGGCTCAGCCTCAGTGCGAGCCCGAAGCCGAGTGCTCCGGTGCCGCCGATGATGCAGATAGGTTCTGGCACGGCGCGGGAGTGTATGGATCGGGTTTGCCTTGTAGGGTCCGCGAGCGTGGAGTCCTCTTCGCTCGAGGTCGGCCTGGAGAACGCGTGCGAGTTCGACGTGGAGGGTCGTCTGCTCACCGACGTCCGCGGAACGCTGCCCCGGGCGGTGCTGTCGACGCCGGGGATGATCCTGATGATGGAGCACACCGCGGCCGACCTCGTCCACCCGCGGCTTGGGGCGGGCAAGGCCACGGTCGGGTTCGAGGTGTGCGTCAAGCACGTGGGCGCGGTGTTTGAGGGGGCGCGCTGCACGGCGCGGGCGCGGCTGGACGAAATCGTGGATGGCCGCAAGCTGCGGTTCTCGGTGGAGGTGGTGGCCGAGGATGGGCGGACGATCGGAGTCGGCACCCACGAGCGGCGCATAATTGACGGTGGCGGTGGTTGATTCCTGTTGCACATGAGCACGCTTCCGGCCGCGGTTCGCATCCGCGAGGTCGGTCCGCGCGACGGCTTTCAGAACGAGCCCGAGGTGATCCCGACGGACGACAAGGTGCGGCTGATCGAGATGCTCGGGGGTACGGGCCTGAGCCGGATCGAGGTCGCGAGCTTCGTACGTCCGGATGTGATCCCCCAGCTCGCGGACGCCGAGGAGGTGCTCGAGGCGGTCTCGCTGCCGTCGTCGGTGTCGGTCAGCGTCCTGATTCCCAACGAGCGGGGCCTCGAACGGGCGCTGCGGTTGCGGGGGCGCCTCGACGAGGTCAACGGCTTTCTGTCGGCGTCGGAAACCCACAATCGGAAGAACGTCGGGCGCTCGGTCGAGGAGTCGCTTTCCGGGCTACGGCGCATGTTCTCGCGGGCCCGGTCCGAGGGGCTGCGGTGCGAAGGAGTGATCTCGACGTCGTTCGGATGTCCGTATGAGGGGCACGTTGATCGGGAGCGGGTTTTTGACATCGCCCGCTCGCTCGTCGATGCCGGTTGCTCGGAGATCGGCTTCGGTGATACGACCGGAATGGCCAACCCGGTGTACGTGCGCTCGTTCTTCACGGCCGCGCGGGCGGAGCTACCGGCCGGCGTTGAGTTAACGGCCCACTTCCACAACACCCGCGGGCAGGGTCTGGCGAACGTGCTGGCGGCGCTGGAGTGCGGCGTGGAGAGCTTCGAGTCGTCGTTTGGGGAGCTCGGCGGCTGTCCGGTTCCCGCCGGCGCCACCGGGAACATCGCGACCGAAGACCTCGTGTCGATGCTCGAGGAGATGGGGATCTCGACCGGGATCGATCTGGGCGCGCTGATCGAGGCCTCGCGGGCGGCGCAGGCGGTGCTCGGACGCCCGCTCGGCAGCCACGTGCTTTCGGCGGGGCCGGTGTTGTGGCAAGGCGTCGAGGGGTCATGACCGATCTGGACCAGGGCGACGCTCTCGACGCCGCCGCCGCCCGCGCGCTCGCGGGAGGTCCGGAGCGACACCGCGCGAAGGCCGCCGAACAGGGGAAGCTCTCGGTCCGCGAGCGCGTCGCGCTCTTGCTGGATTCCGGATCGTTTGCCGAGGAGGGGTTGCTCGCGAGCTGGGAGCAGGAGGGGCTCGGCGCCGAGGGCGTGGTCACGGGGCTGGGGACGATCGCGGGCCGTCCGGTTGCCGTGATGGCCAACGACCCCACGGTCAAGGCGGGCTCGTGGGCGCCCAAGACCGTCGAGAAGATCTTGCGGGTGCAGGAGCGCGCCTTGGCGCTGCGGACCCCCCTGGTCTATCTGGTCGACTCCGCCGGGGCGAGGATCAACGAGCAGGTTCAGATGTTCCCCGGGCGCCGCCACGCCGGCCGCATCTTCTTCAACGAGGTGCGGCTGTCCGGGATCGTGCCCCAGGTCTGCGTCCTGTTCGGGCCGAGCGCCGCGGGCGGGGCGTACATCCCGGCCTTTTGCGATGTGGTGATCATGCGCGACGGCAACGCCTCGATGTACCTCGGATCGCCGCGCATGGCCGAGATGGTGATCGGGGAGAAGGTAACGCTCGAGGAGATGGGCGGCGCCCGCATGCACACCTCGAAGAGCGGCGTCGGTCACGTGCTCGTCTCTTCCGACGAGGAGGGGATCGAGTTCGCGCGCCGGTATCTGGGGTTCTTTCCGTCGTCATTCCTCGAGGAGCCGCCGACGGCGCCGCCGGCCGCGCCGGCCGCGGAGGCAGGATCGATTCGCGAGGCGATCCCGCCCGACGAGAACAAGCCGTTCGACATGCGCCGGTTGCTCGATGCGCTGGTCGACGAGGGCTCGTTTTTGGAGATTCATTCGCGCTGGGCGCGTGAGGTGATCGTCGGCTATGCGCGGCTGGACGGCCGCGCGATCGGAGTCGTCGCCAACCAGCCCAAGGTCAAGGGGGGTGTGCTGTTCGTCGACTCGGCCGACAAGTGTGCGCGCTTCATCTGGACGTGCAACGCGTTCAACGTTCCGCTCCTGTTCCTGGCCGACGTGCCCGGGTTCATGATCGGGACGCAGGTCGAGCGCGAGGGCATCATCCGTCACGGGGCCAAGATGATCAGCGCGGTCTCGGAGGCGAACGTGCCGAAGATCTCCGTGATCGTGCGCAAGGCCTACGGCGCCGGCCTGTACGCGATGGCCGGTCCCGCGTTCGACCCCGACTGCTGCATCGCGCTTCCGACGGCTTCGATTGCGGTGATGGGTCCGGAGGCCGCGATCAACGCCGTCTACTACAACCAGCTGCAAGCGATCTCCGACGATGGAGAGCGCGCTCGGAGGACCGAGGAGCTCCGGCGTGCGTACGCCGGAGACATCGACATCCTGCATTTGGCGTCGGAGCTCGTGGTCGACGCGGTGATCCAGCCCGAAGACCTCCGGGCGGAGCTCGTCCGGCGCTTCGCGCTCGCCGCCGGCAAGCACCGCGAGTGGCCTGAGAAGCGCAACCCGATCACTCCCGTGTAGCGTACGGACGACCTGGCACGTTGGGTCTCGACACCAACGTTGGTCCGGTTCGGGGGTTGCGCGAGAAACGCAAAGAGGGGTGTCGTTTCTCTCGCAACGTCCGCCCCGCGTCGACCGAAGGTGCCGACCACGAGCCGAGGAATCTGTCGATCCTGTCGACAAGTATGAGTGCGAACTGAAGCATGTCGTCCAGCGCGCCCGGATCGGTGTTCGACTGTGTGTCGGAGGGCTGATGAGATCGCGGTACGAGTCCGCGGCGGTCGAGGCAGCCGAGCGCGATCGCCGGCACTCGCCTCTCCCGCGCCGGCAACGCCGGGGTTGCGCCGCGGCCGCGGTGCCCGCCGGCGCCAAGGTGCGGCTCGTCGGCGGCGAGGCTGGCGCACAGCCGGCGCAGCTCGCTCGAGCAGCGCAGCGGGATGAGGCGGCCGTCGCTCGCCCACCAGCGCGGTCGTCCGCTCCCGCAGGGCGCGAATCCGAGCACGATGGTGTTCGTGGCCCTCAGCTCACGTCTGTGAGCGGCGAGGTGTCGTCGGAGGCCGATCCCGCCGCCGTCGCCGGCGCCCTGCAGCACCAGCTCGACCGAAAGATGGCGGGCCGGGGCGACATCGAGCGCGCGCATAAGCCCGATCGCGACCGCCACCCCGCTGGCGTTGTCGCCGGCGGCTGGGCTCCAGTTGCTCAGGGCCACGTCCACGAGTAGTGCGAAAGCCAAGACCAGCCCGACCGTCGGGGGCAGCTGGACGGCGCCCAGGACCGTCGAGTGGCGATCACCCAGGCGGAGGACCGCGACCGCGAGCAGCCACGCGATCGCGATCGCCAGCCAACCGAGCCAGCCGGGGCCGACTCCGGCGGTGGCACGTCGGAGGCGCGATGCGGGTGCGCGTAACGCGTCGCGGTAGGCGGTCCCAGTGCGTCCGGCGTCGTAGTTGGCGGTGAGGATCAGGCGGACTTCTCGGTCGGCGGTGGGTTTGGCCGCCGGCGCCGGCGTCGATGCCCGCGTCGCCACGACGTTCTGGCTGGCGCGCTCGGGGCTGAGGCGCCGGCCGAGCGAACGCCCTTGGAGGCCGTCGGCGAGCACCGAGATCAGCGCGATCGCGAGGAGGGCGACACCGACCCGAGGAGAGGCAATCGCGACGAGGCTCCCTCCCACCGCCAGCGCGATATGCCACAGGTGCGCCAGCGCCCAGTTCGGCCGGCACCAGAACGGCTCCAGCCAGACGTTGTGCTCAGGGCCGGCGAGCTCGCCGGCGAGCCATCGGGCGGCGCGCCGCTCGGCGTCGGTCCCGGGGCCTCGACCGTCGAACGAGGCGAGTGCGGAGACGATCTCGGCGGAGCGCATCGGCGGCGGATGATCGCAAGCCGGGTCGGCCCGAGAGCCTCCTGGCCGCGTCTCCGCAGCGCATGCGGTAGAACGGCGGCGTGCACGAGACCGACGAACGGGGGCTGCTGGCGGTCGCCGAGACCGCCGCGCGCGCAGCGGCGCGCGAGCTTCGACCGCGATTCGGGCACCGACCCGCAGGTGTGCGCACCAAGAGCACGCCGACCGACCTCGTATCGGAGGCCGATGTTGCGGCCGAGACCGCGATCAGGTCGGTGCTCGCGCGCGATCGGCCCGACGACGCGATCCTGGGCGAGGAGGGGGGCGCCACCGGCTCCGGCGAGCTTCGCTGGTTGGTCGATCCACTCGATGGCACGATCAACTTTCTCTTCGGCATCCCGTCGTTTGCCGTGAGTGTCGCCTGCGAGGACGCGTCCGGCACGCTTGCGGGCGTCGTGCTCGACCCGATCCGCGGTGAGTGCTTCGCGGCCACTCGATCGGGCCAGCCCACGCTCAACGGAGAGCCGATCCAGCGGCCGGATGGGACGGGCGAGCTCGCACTCGCGATGGTCGCTACCGGCTTTGGCTACGACCCAGCCTTGCGCGCCAGGCAGGCGGTCGTGCTCGCGCGGCTCCTGCCTCGCGTTCGCGACATCCGACGGGTGGGCTCCGCGGCGCTGGACCTGGCATGGACCTCGTGCGGACGTTTCGACGCGTACTACGAGCGCGGATTGAACGCTTGGGACGTTGCCGCCGGCGGTTTGATCGCGGTCCGTGCGGGACTTGACATCTGCGAGCTCGAAGCCACGAGCGAGGAACCCGCGGGGGTGCTGGCGGCGCCACCGGGGCTCGTCGAGGAGCTCTACGCGCTCGTCCGTGGTTAGCGAAGGAGGTCCGTGGCTCCCCTCGGCATACTGCTCGTCCGACGGGAGCCAGCCGACTTGCGGACCGCGCCCGACAGCTCGCATACTGCTCGTCCGACGGGAGCCAGCCGACGTGCGGACCGCGCCCGACAGCTCGCATACTGCTCGTCGGCCGGCAAGCCGCTGGACCAGCCGCTCCCGTCGGCTCATACACTGGCCCCTGAGCGGCGGTGGTGGAACGGTAGACACGATGCCCTCAAAAGGCATTGTCCTTCGGGACGTGTGGGTTCGAATCCCACCCGCCGCATCGGTATTCGTGCGTGATCGCTGAGCGGGCGCCCTGCGCGTCGGCGTGTCCTCACGCGGCGGCGGGCCTGCGGGGCGTGGGAGATCTCCGGGCGCGACCGCGGCGTTCTGCCTCCTCCGCCGGCACCTCCAGCTCGACGTTCCAGGCTTGGGCAAAGCCGACCATCGCGAATACGATCAAGAGCGCCTGGACCGGGGCGAGCAGCAGCGTCAGGAGGCCGAGCATGTCCGGGCTCAGGCCCGTACCCCCGAACAGGCTCTGCGGAGCCGCGAACCCGAGGTGGTTTCTGTCGAACCAGCTGGTGCCGGAGATACCCGTGCCCGCGATCACCGCCAGGATCAGGAGCAATATCGCAAGCGCTGCCGCGATCGGCAGCAACCCGCGCGTCCAACGCGCCGCGACGTAGAAGGCGATGATGAGGTAGGCGATGCACCAGGCGAAGTTCACCGGCTTGAGCCCCTGCAGCTTCGACCAGCCGCCGATTGTCACCGCCAACATCAACGCCACCGAGACCAGGAGGATGAACGCGACGATCCCCTTGGTCGACCTGCTCGACGCCTTTTCGCGGTTCGGATAGATGACCACGTACCCGGGAGTCACGATCCGGCCGGGGCTCATGTGGCGGAACATACAAGCTCTGGCGCCCGCGACGCAGCGGTTGGGACCCGGGGGATGGGCGTCCCGGGTACCGGCTCGCGGCCGGCCGCGCCCGAGCACCGGCGGCGATACTGGATCGGACGCGGGCATTCCGGTTGCCCCTGGCAACGCGGGCCCGTGCTCCTAGAATCGGCTCACAGCGTCGCGGGCGTGGCGAAACTGGTAGACGCGCCGGCTTTAGGTGCCGGTGGGCTAGCGCCCTTGGGGGTTCGAGTCCCTCCGCCCGCATAGCCATAGCTAGGCAGCAGCCAGCCAGCCAGCAGGGGAGACAGGACTCGAACCTGCAACCACCGGTTTTGGAGACCGGGGCTCTACCAATTGAGCTACTCCCCTATGGCGTTGAAGAGTGTAGGGCTACGAAGGACGCTTCGCTTCGAGCGAGCGCATACGATCCCATGCATGACGTCCCACACCGTCTACCACACGTTTAACACCGGTCGCCGGCGTGAATTCGTGCGGATCACCGAGGACGTCGCCGAGGCGGTACGTGAGTCGCGGGTTCGCGAAGGCATGGTGCTCGTCTCGGCGATGCACATCACCGCCGGTGTTTGGATCAACGACGACGAGCCGGGGATCCAAGCCGACGCGCTCGAGTGGCTTGACAAGCTTGCGCCTCCGAGCTGGCAGGAGCCTGACGGGGAGGTCGCGCGCGAGCTGCTCCCCAATCCGGGCGAGTATCGCCACCATCGCGGGGGCGAGGACAACGGCGACGCTCATTTGAAGAACCTGCTGGTCCACCACCAGGTAATCGTTCCCGTCACCGAGGGTCGCCTCGACCTGGGACCATGGCAGCAGATCTTCTACTGCGAGTTCGACGGCGGCCGGCCCAAGCGCCTCGTGATCAAGGTGATGGGCGAGTAGGTCGTGGAGCGGTCACGCGTCTTCGACGACGGAGCGCTCAAAGGACGCGTCGCGCTCGTCACCGGCGGTGGCACGAACCTCGGCAGGGCGGCGGCAGCGGAGCTGACCCGGTGCGGCGCCGAGGTGGTGATCACCGGACGGCGTGAGCATGTGCTCGAGGCCGCCGCCGACGGGCTCGGCGTGCGCTGCTCGTGGGTGGCCGGAGACGTCCGTGAGCAGGCGTCGGCCGAGCGCATGATCCGGGCGGTGCTAGGCCGCCACGGGCGCTTGGACTTCCTTCTGAACAACGCCGGCGGCCAATACTTCGTTCCCGCGGAAGGCATCGCGATGAAGGGATGGCGCGCGGTGCAACGCCTCAACGTCGAGGGCGCGCTGACCATGTCGATGGCCGCGTACGAGCTCGCCATGCGATCGGGTGGGACGGGGATGATCACCAACGTGACCGTCTCGCCCCATCACGGGATGCCGGCGATGGCACACACGGGAGCGGCGCGCGCTGCGGTCGAGGCGCTGACCACAGAGTTAGCGACCGAGTGGGCCCCCAGCGGAGTCTCGGTGACGGCGATCGCGCTCGGGCGCTTCTCGACCGAGTCGTTGCGCAAGTACCCGGCGGAACTGTGGCAAAGAGCGGCGGCAAGTGTGCCGCTCCAGCGGCTCGGAACCGTCGAGGAGTACGGCTGGCTCGTCGCCCTCCTCGCATCGCCCCTCGGCCATTCGTTCTCCGGATCGGTGGTGACGCTCGACGGGGCGCTGGACAACTGGACCGGCCCATGGCCACCGCCGGATCTGATCCGGGACGGCGTAGTGCCCACAGAGGCTCGCCGACCGGTCGCCTGAGCCGCCGGCCCGGGTAGCATCTGAGTTGATCGCGGGCGAGGTGTTAACGGCTGCACGGGAGCCTTCCAAGCTCTAGGAACGGGTTCGAGCCCCGTCGCCCGCTTACCGATAAGACGGCGCCGGCTTGGGCACGGGCCTAGAATGGGCGCCACCACGGGGAGTGGCGCAGTCTGGTAGCGCACCCGGCTGGGGGCCGGGCGGTCGCAGGTTCAAATCCTGTCTCCCCGACTAACGAAAGTCCTGGAAAAGCAGATATTTGTCTCGGCGGCGAATGTGGCAGAAGTGCCGAGAGGGCATCAAAGGGGCATCAAACGCTCGCGGCGGCGAGGCAGGGATGCTCTCTTGGCGGCCGCTGACGCGGGTCCGCGGGCGACAAGGCGGTAACGAGGGGATGCGCGAGCTCAGGCTCGCCTCACGCGTCCCGGAATTGCGAGGAGCGCGACTGTCGGCCTGGGCGGATCGAGACCTCCTTGTGCCTTCCGCAGGTGTGCGTGGCTGGGGCAACTCGCGCGGCCCCGTCTGTCCGAGAGCGGCTGCGCGACTCTGGCGGCACAGCTGCCGCTCTCGTGCTTGCAACATCCGAGCGCTGGCTAGCACTGGGCGCGTCGGGTTTGGCCATGAGCGTTCGCGGGCGTCGTGCTCGCTGTCCGCGCTTAGTGGGAACGTCATCTCCGTCCTATCCCGCGGGTGCGCGATCCCGCGGGTGCGCGTGTGGCCGTGGCGGTCGATTTCACGTCCCCCAGGTCCATGGTTGCGGGGCCGAGGCCGACGATCTCGATGGTCTCGCCTGGCTGGCACAGTTTGATTTCCTCGGTCTCTCGCCTGAGCAGTAGGCGTAGCTGCACGAACGCGGCGATGCCGAGGACGGCGGGAATCCATAGTTCGATCACGCGGTAGAGCAGGACCGCTGCGGTCGCGGTGAGGGCGGGCAAGCCGTAGAGGACGAGCGCTCCCACGAGCCCGAGCTCGGTCCCGCCGATCCCCCCGGGAACCGGAATCCAGTTGCCGAGCTGGCCGATCAGGTAGGCCATCCAGATGAGGGCCAGCTCTGGCGAGGCTCCGACCGCTCGGAAGCTCGCCCAGAAGGCGAGCATGTCGAAGACCAAGTACCCCACGAGTCCGACGAGCAGCAGCGGGTTGGCTTGCCTGAGTTGGCGTAGCGCCTCATCGATGCCATCGGACGTGGCTGACAGCGCCGGCGCGATCCGGACCCATCGCGACCCCGCACCCTGCCGCCTTAGGCGTGCCTCGGCCCCGCGTGCCAGCCGGCGCATGGCGAGGGTCGCCGCGATTGCTCCCGCGGCGACAACCGCGGGGAGCACGGTGAGAAGGAGGCCCCCACCGCCGGGGAAGCTGCCTGTCGCCAAGCCGACGCCCAAGATGAAGAGCATCCCGACGGGTACAGCGCTCGTCAGCAAGAAGAACGCGACCGTCTTGCGTGCGATCTCGTCCCCGGGCATTCCGCCGCGGCGCAGCGCCCAGACCCCCAGCGCCAGGCTGCCGGCGCCACCGAGCGGGAACAGGGAGCCGGCGCCCTCCTCGGCGACCGCGATCTTGTAGCTCGTGGCCCAGCTCATCCGTGTGCAGAACACGGCCCGGAAGGCCGGAACGTAGGCCAGCACCGAGAGCATCTCGAACGCGCAGGCGATCCCAATCCAGGCCGGCTGGGCATGGCTGAACCGGCTGCGCAACTCCCCCAGGCCCGGCGCGAGAGTCACGACCACCACCGCGATCGCGACCAACCCGCCAAGCCTCACCAGACCGCGTCTCAGGCGGTGAGGCGAGACATCGCTAGGGAGCGGCTCGGGATCCGCGACAAGGGACGCGCCGCTCCTCTCGGCGATTACGGGTTCGTCGTCTTCCTGCATCCCTTGGCTCACACGGCCCCACGCCGGCGCTACCCGTCGAGGCATGAAGCAGCCACCGCAACCTCATAACCGTCCTGTGCCGATACCGGGTTGCCGAACACGACCAGAACGGATCGGTGCCATCTCCACAGCACGCCCTGTCATCCCGTCACCTTAGCCGGGCAGATCTTCGGGCCGCTTCTCCGCAAGTATGCCTTGGAGCACTCCGGTGCCCTGCCCGACCTCGATCATGTAGCCGTCGGGGTCCCTCATATAGCAGCGGATCTCTGCACGGCGGTCGATCGGCGGTGTCACGAACTCCGCACCCTTTGAGCTCCACTGCTCATAGCACGCCTGGATGTCGGCGACGCGCAGGTTCATGAAAGTGGAGATCGTGTCCCCGGGCTCGTAGTTGACGACCGAGATGTCGGGCTTGTCGGGAGTGGGGGGACCGCCCGGGTTCATAATCACCCACGAGTTGGCGAGCTTGACAACGCACGGGTTCTCCTCGAGCACCACCTGGCCGCCGAGGACCTCGGAGTAGAACGCGCGCGAGCGAGCAACGTTTCGTACGGTGATGAAGTGGGTGACGAGGAAGCCCTCACTCGGGTGGGGCAGATTCTCGAAGTCGATGAATGGCGTGTGCTCGCTCACGGTTCTGCGCTCCTCCTTAGGGAAGACCCCAATTGGTCTTTGTGTTGGTGAGGCCATGGAGCATGATCTCCGCGTTTGCCGGTCGCGCCCGGTAGGAACCCGGGTCGAACCCCCGGGTGCCCGATCCGGTGGTCACGGGCCTGGGCGCGCGGTCAGGGGATCACACCGGGGCAAGTCCCTGGCGCGACGACGGCGTCCGAGGCGCAGACTTCGCGTCCTCAGCCAGCGCGCCAGCCCTCAAGGCGCTCCGGACGCAGATCGCATCCGCCCACGCCGCAGACGACCCGGCGCTCGCCCAGGCCTAACCCATAACACACACACAAATGACAGGAGAGCACGTGATGACGGCCGCAAACTCGGCCTCCCCACGAGTCAACGTCATGCCCTGCGTGTCGATGAGCGGATCATCGATCCCGCCGGTTCGGCAGCGTTCATCTCGCTTGTCCTCCCGCCGCCGGGCGTGCGTCTCCCATTCGACGACCTCGCGGTCCAACAGGCACGCCGCCAGGTTCTGGCTGGTCCCATTCCCGACGCGGTCTCCACACTCTTGCGAGACGACTCCCACTTCGAGGGCGCGATTACGGTCGCGCGATCGTCAGCTGACAAGTGCTGGCTAACGGACGACCCGTTCGGGCGGATCTTCCCCGCGCGAGTCCTCGCAGTCGACTGTGGGATCCTCGGATCTACCGCGGCTCCAACCGGACCAACGATTGAGCGATACGGCACCGGCAACCCCTGGCCTTGGGACCAGTTCAGCTAGGGGCTGCTTCGGAAAAGCAGGTCCTGACACACATGCCGCCGCCCGGCTCGGCAAAATTTGGACAGAACAGGAGATTCAGAGGCACGCAGCGATGCCGGAGGAGAGACTCGAACCCCGACACGCGGATCATGATTCCGGGCTACGCAACGTCCTGTCGCCTGCATGCGGTCGAGGGCCAGACGTTCTGCCCGTACAAAGGTCTTGCGTCTCACTAGAAGATGCGGCCGCCGCAGAGGCGTGAGCATGCGCTCGGGATCGCAGCAAGCCGAACCAGCCGAGCCGGCCGCTCATCGGGTTGGCACGCTCATCTCCGTGAACGTCGGCATGCCGAAGGACGTGCCCTGGCAGGGGAAGACCGTCTTTACAGGGGTCTTCAAGGACCCCGTCGCCGGCCCTCGCCGCGTGCGCAAGCTGAACGTGGACGGTGACGGCCAGGGCGATCTGGCCGGCCACGGCGGCGAGCAGCGGGCCGTGTTCGTCTACCAGATCGACTCCTACCGGTACTGGGAACGCGAGCTTGGCCGAAACGACTTCGTCAACGGACATTTTGGCGAGAACTTCACGATCGAAGGACTGCGCGACGACGAGGTCTGCATCGGCGACCGCTACCGGATCGGCACCGCCGTATTCGAAGTCACACAACCCCGGGTCACCTGCTACCGCGTCGGGATCCGCATGAACGACCCGCGCATCCCGGCATTGCTCGTCTCACATCGCCGTCCCGGCTTCTACTTCCGGGTACTACGAGAGGGCGAGGTCCAGGCCGGAGACGAGATCATCAAGCTCGCCTCCGGCCCGGAAGAGATGACGGTCGCCGAGGTCGATGCGCTGCTCTACCTCCCCGGGCACCCGCGCCAGCAACTGCTCCGAGCGCTGCGCGTTCCCGCCCTCAGCCCCGGATGGCAAGCGTCGTTCAAGGCGCTGCTCGAGGGAGAGCGCGAGAGCGGCAACGCGGGCCTGGTCGCAACGAGCCCTCCGCCGGCCTGGACCGGGTTCCGCCGACTGAAGGTCACCGTAATCGAGCGAGAAAGCAACTCCGTGATCTCCATCAGCCTCGAGGATCCCGACGGCGGGCCGCTCCCTCCAGCGCGCCCGGGCCAGTACGTCACGCTACGACTCCAGCCCGACAAACAAGAGAGGTCGGTACTACGCAACTACTCCCTCTCGGGACAGCCCGGCGCCGACTACTACCGGATCACCGTCAAGCGCGAACAGCCCGGTGCCGCCAGCGGCTACCTGCACACCCGGATTGCGGTTGGCGACCAGCTCGAGATCGCAGCACCGCGAGGCACCTTCATCCTCGACCAGACCCACGCGCCCGTACTGTTGATCAGCGTCGGCATCGGGGCAACCCCGGTCCTCTCCATGCTCCACGCGCTGGCAACGGACCATTCCGACCGAGAGATCTGGTGGCTCCACGGCGCACGCAGCAGCCGCGACCACTCCTTCGCCGCCGAGGCCCGCACGCTCCTCGCTTCGCTCCCAAACGTGCGGACCCACGTGTGCTACAGCCGCCCGGGCCCAGACGATCTCGAAGGTCGCGACTTTGATAGCGCCGGTCGTCTCACCGCATCGTTGCTCGCGGAACTTGAGCCACCGCGAAACGCCGAGGCATACCTGTGTGGACCGACACCATTCATGGAGGAGATCAGCGCCGGCTTGGCCGCGATCGGCCTCGGCGGCACCGACATCCACACCGAGCCGTTCGGGCCCGCACCCGGCCTCACTCCCGGCATCGCGGCAACGCCGACGCGGACGCCCCACCCACCCGCCGGCGAACGCGGAGGCGGCCCGACGATCGAGTTCGCGCGCAGCAACCTCGCAGTCCCGTGGAGCGAGGACTACGCGAGCCTGCTCGAACTCGCCGAAGCATGCGACGTACCCGTCCGTTGGTCGTGCCGCACCGGCGTCTGCCACAACTGCGAGACGACGCTCATCGCAGGCACCATCGACTACAACCCCGACCCAGTCGAACCCCCCGCCGACGGCAGCGCGCTCATCTGCTGCTCACAGCCGCACGACGACGTGGTGCTCGATCTGTGACCGGCAGCCTCCCGGCCAGGGGCCCCTGATTCGCTGCAAGCGCGCATCTCGGGCGCGGAGTCCGGTTCGACTACCGGATCACGCCCGTCCGAGGCGCTCGGGGCCAGCGCAGTACGACCAGCCCCAGACCTGCCTTCGTCATCGCACGCGTATCTCGTCGCCGACGTTGGGCGTCCTGCTCTGCGTGCAAAGCGTGCATCGCGCTGGCGATCCCGTTCGCTTGGTGACCGGTCGGGTGGGCCGGTATCACCTTGGCGGAAAGGGCACGGACGATGTCGGCTCGAGCCGGCAGGTGCCTCCATGTTGGTTACCGGGAGATTCTCTCGGGCTGCTGCTTGCGACCCAGCACGAGCGTGGCCACGCAACTCGGATCGGGAGCCCATCGACGCCAGTTCTGGCGCGTAGCGCAGCTCAGCTTCGCCGGCGCCATCGGCGTTTGGCTTCTCGTCGTCCATGCCCAAAATCTCGCGGTATCGCCGGTCGCGCTCAGCGGCAGCTTCGGCCGTCTCGGCCACCGGCGCCGACACTGACGTCGGAACATCCGATTGGGGTGGCGCTGGGAGAGACGGCACGGAAGGCCGTGCTGTGTGGTTCGGTCCGCTGATCGCCCGAACCTCGTCGGCGGGGGGTTGGCTCTCGTCGCCGGTTGGCTCTTTGGCCTCGGCGGCGGCGAGGGCCGCGATCTGTTCTGCGGTTGGCTGCGCGACCGCAGTGAATCGCGGCCGCTCTAGTCCGATCTTCTTCGCTAGCCGGGCGATCCAGTGGGCGACGGATGTGCTCGCGCAGTCGTATCGCACGGCGGCGTACTGGCCGGACCAGATCGCGTCGCGCCAGCCTTCGAGGATCATTTTCTGGCGGTCCTCGCGCCGGCCGCCGCTCTCAGCGATCACCGCAACTGGGCGGGTGGAGGGCTTGACCCAGGCGACGAGGTCGGGCAGCTGAGTGGTGTACCCCCGTTCGCAGCGCGTCGTGACCGACCAGCGCTCTGGGTCTATGGCGAGCTCGCGCGCTGATTTCCACGCTCGCCCGCGGCGCTCGAGTCGCGCGGCCGACCATCCAACGAGCACGCTGTGGCTGATCGTCGTCGTCGCTGGCGGCGCCTTGACCGGGCGCAAGCCGCCGAGTCCGGCGGACTCGGTCCCGATGCGTGTGAGCCAGACCACGGATCCGTCGCCCCAGATCCACGGGGCACGAGCCAGCCAGCCCGCATCCTCGAGCTTCGCGACATGCCGCCTGACCACTCGCTCATCGAGATCGAGGGCAACCTCCACCGCCGGCAGCGAAACGACCCCGAGCCTGCCGACGAACCGGCCGACTCGGACACTCCCAGGGCCCACAACCAACCTCTTTGCCATCACTGACCGCTCACAGATCAGCCGTCTCCCGGCCGCCGTCCGTCTCGCCTGTGCGTACAAGGACCCCGGTGTCGACTGGCAGCTGACTACCCGAACTACCACTACGTGGGGGGCGGGTAGTCAGCTGCCACAAAGAACACCGGGGGTCTCCCGAATCCCGGTGCTGGCGGGGCGGACGGCGGCCTGAGGTGGTCCGCAACCTTGTCCGCGCCGCTCTCCGGATTGCGGACCGCGTTTCGGACCGGGCCCGCGTGCCACCACGGATCCCACGATGCGGCCCGAAGCGGTGCTCAAGCACCATGCTGATCCGCGCTGCCCTCGCCTGTCCGCTCACCCGACGCCTGTTCGTCGTCGACCGTGCTCGAACCAGGGCGATCGAGGGCTTTGATGATCTCTCGGAGCACGAGCCCGAGCTCCATGTACTCGATCGAGACCATCGAGCCGACGTTGCCCTCCATCGCAAGCGCGAGGCGATCCACGGTGAGATCGAAGCTGGCCCAGAGATGCTCCGGGCCGGGTCGGTTGCCGCCCGGGCGAAGCTCGTTGGAGAGGACCATGTCCTCCGCGTCGGGGACGGGCTTCCACGAATACCCGGGAATGCTGCCGGCGCGCTCCAGTGCTTTGTGCTGGCGTTCCGCGGCCGCGGCGATCGCGCGCAGCCGGTCGATGAACCCGGGGTCAGGCGGAGCGTTCTCGCTCGCCTCAAGCGCCCGGTCCCAGACCGCGCCGGAGTCCTGCAGTTCCTTGACCGCGGCACGCATGACCTCGGGCGGTACGTTGGCCTTGGCGACCCCGTAGGCCGACCACGAGCGAACGCGGACAGGGCGGCGCGGAGCAGGCACCCTCGGGTAGGCGGCAGCCTGGCTCGCCGTTGGCACGTTGTCGTAGCGGTGGCTGGAGACCTCCAGCATCCGGTCCAGCTCGGATCGCTGGACGAGCAGCTTGCGCTGTCCGGCGCGCTTTGCCTTGAGCTTGCCCCGCGAAATCCACAACCTCACCGTCGCCGGGTTCACCCGCAACTCCGCCGCAACCTCAGCGACCGTCAGCCACGGATCCCCACGCTCGTCTGGCTCGTTCCCCGACATTCACGCATCCTTTCGACGATGTACCGTAGCGCAAGTAGCGCAAGAAATTTGCGATATAGTACCTTCGCTACAGTACTCCGCAGCCGAAAGACCAGGAGACTCGTCGTGTCCCGCCGCCAGATCGACGTCAGCCGCTCCGCTCCGCTCCGTCGGCCCCTGACGAGATGAGCCTGCCTGATTTGTCGGAGGCTGCCGGTGCCGGGATCCCTCGTGTGCGGTTCGAGTCGGCGTCACGACTGCTGGAGGTCGAGGACGTCGCGAACTTCCTGGGCATGCGGACCGACTGGGTGTACCGGGAGGTTCGCGCAGGCCGGCTTCCGCATATCCGCCTTGGTCGCGCCGTCAGGTTCCGACGCGAGTCGATCGAGGCGTGGATCCAGTCGCGGGAGCGCGGAGCCTCCTCCCGCCGGCGGCCGTGAGACGGAGAGTGGTTCGCGACAACGACCAGCTCTCCCTGATCCAGGAGTGCTACGCCGGGCAGGCAGCTACCGTCGATCGGGTCGTGAGCCAGAAGCAGCCGAGCCGGCCCCGACCCACACGAGCGCGGCAGCGCCGTCCGCGCGGCACCGGTGCGGTGGTCGAGAAGGGCAACCGCTGGTACGGACAGTGGTACGTCCGCGGCCGGCTGGTGAAACGCTCGCTCGGACCGATGCGGGAGCCCGGCAGTCGCGATGGCCTCACCCGTACACAAGCCGAGGCTCGGCTGCGAGAGTTGATGCTCCAGACCGACTCTGCGCCGCCGCCGGTCACCGAGCGGATGACGGTGGCCGACGTCGGGGACCGTCGCATCAAGCAGCTCGCGCGCAGCGGCCGCAAACCGGACACGACTCTCGCAAATTACGAGTCGGAGATCCGGATTCACTTCGCGCCGCATTTCGCGGAGAAGACGGTCGACGAGATCACCGCTGACGAGGTCGAGGATTTCATTGACGCGTGCTTCGATGCCGAGGATCGGCTCGACCGCGGCCTGGCGGCGCTCTCGGTGAAGACGGTGCGCAGCCTCCACGTCCATCTGAACGGGATCTTCGAGTTCGCCGTCTCGAAGGGATGGGCCCACACCAATCCCTGCCGGACAGTCGAGAAGCCGGCATCGCCCGAGGACGACGACACGGACATCCACTTCCTCGACCAGGCCGAGCTCGACGCGCTCCTCGAAGCCGCGACCACACCCGTTTGCCGGCACACGCCGGCGACTCTGGCCCGGGCGGCGCAAGCCAGGACGCTGCGGGACATCGAGCGGCTGGAATGGCAGCAGGTCGGCGTGCTCCTCGGATGCAGCGCCGCGACCGCGATGTACTTGTACCGCGCGACGCCTGAGGCTGTGCTCGAGGACGACCTCGCGCGCGTTGACCGGGCCCTCTACCTCACCGCCGCGATGACGGGGATGCGCCAGGGCGAGCTGCTCGGCCTGCGATGGCGCGACGTCGACTGGGCCGCGCAGAAGATCCGGGTCGTCCGCCCTTACGTCCGAGGGAAGTTCCGCACGCCCAAGTCGCGGACATCGTCACGAGCCGTGCCAATGGCCGATCGAGTCGGCCAGCAGCTCGAGCTGCTGTTCCAAGCATCTGCCTACCAGGCCGAGGACGACCTCGTCTTCGGCCACCCGCACACCGGTCACCCGCTCGAACGCAGTCAGGTAAGCAAGCGGTTCAAGCGGACCCTGCAGCGTGCCGGGGTTCGCGAGGTGCGCTTCCATGAATATGCCGATGTTTTCGTTATGCCGACTTCGGCTGAGAAGTTCCCGCAGATTGGGCTGTTAGCGGCTTAGAGGTCGGCATAACGCGGGCGCCCGGGCCGATGGTCGTCCTTCTTGTTCTCGGAGAAGGAGGAGACGATGTCGGGGCCGGCGAGCCGGGTGTGCAGGGTGTTGATGACGGGGCCGTTGGCCCTGTTCGCTGATGCGTATTCCGCCGAGTTGCGGGCGCGTGGCTATACGCCGTTGACGACGGTCAACGAGTTGCGCCAGGTTGGGCGACTGAGCCGCTGGCTGGAATCGCGTGGACTGTCGGCGGCGGAGTTGAGCGTCGAGCGGGTCGAGCAGTTCCTGATCTGGCAGCGAGCTGGTGGACGTCATCGCGGCGAGTGGTCACGGCCGGGCCTGCTGTGTCTGTTGGAGGTGCTCGACGGTCTCGGGCTGATCGCGGGCGAGAAGCCGGCGCTGGCGAGCTCGCCGGTCGATCTGCTGCTGGCGTCGTTTGAGCGGTACCTGGTCTCCGAGGGGGGTCTGGCGGCGGGCACGATCGTCGGCTATCTGGCGCACGCCCGCTGGTTCGTGGACGGGTTGGGGCGGGATGGTGTGGCCGGGCTCTCGACCGCTGAGGTCACGGGCGCGGTGCTGCGCAGGGCCACCTCGGGGGTGTCGGTCAGCGCCTCGCAGAACTTCGTGTCGGGCCTCCGCGCGTTTCTGCGGTTCTGCTTTCTGGAGGGTCTGGTCGCGGTTGATTTGTCGCAGGCGGCGCTGGTCGTCGGCGGCCGGCGGGCGTCACTGCTGCCGCGTGGGATCAGCCCAACGGACGCACGGGCGCTGCTGGATTCCTGCGATCGTCGCCACGCGCTTGGTCGGCGTGATTACGCGCTGATCACCTTGTTGTTGCGGCTCGGGCTGCGGCGCGGAGAGGTCGCTCGCTTGACGCTTGATGACATCGATTGGCGCGCCGGCGAGCTTGTCGTTCGTGGCAAGGGCGGCCGTGAGGATCGGCTGCCATTGCCTGCAGATGTCGGCCAGGCGATCGCGTCCTATCTGCGGCGCGGTCGACCGGCGAGCGATCGGCGCGAGGTGTTCCTGCAAGCACGGGCTCCGTATGCGCCGATCGCGTCCGGCACGGTCGCCTCGACGGTCCGTCGCGCGTGTCGACGCGCCGGGATTCCAGAGGTCGGCTCGCACCGACTGCGGCACACGACCGCGTGCGAGATGGTCGGGGCCGGGGTCCCGATCGTGCGGATCGGTCAGGTGCTGCGGCATCGCAGCCTGCAGAGCACCGCGATCTACGCGCGCGTGGACGTCGAGCAACTCCGTCAGCTCGCCGCACCGTGGCCCGAGGGGAGCGGACGATGAGCACGCTCAACGATCACGCACGCGAGTACCTGCGGGCGCGTCGCGCGCTCGGGGTCAAGCTCGAGCGTGCCGGGCGGCTGCTGCCGCAACTGGTCGCCTTCCTGGAGACGGCCGGTGCGAGCACGATCACGCGCGAGCTGGCGATCTCCTGGGCCAAGCTCCCCGCCGGCGCGCACCCCCAGCACTGGGCGGCGAGGCTGTCGATCGCGCGCGGGTTTGCCGCCTACCTGCAGACGATCGACCCGACGACCGAGATCCCGCCGGCCGGGGTATTCGCCGTCCGCTACCAGCGCCAGACCCCGTACCTATGGTCCCGGCAAGACATCCACCGGCTACTCGCAGCCGCGAGCGAGCTGCGCCCGCCGATGAAGGCCGCCGCCTACGAGGCGTTGCTCGGTCTACTCGCCGTGACCGGCATGCGTCTCGGCGAGGCGCTCGCGCTCGAGCCAAGCGACGTGGATCTCGACAACGGGCTGATCACGATCCGCGTGGAGACGGCCAAGCTCGAGCGCGCCCGGCTGGTTCCGCTGCACCCGACCACGGTGCAGGCGCTCGAGCGCTACGCGCGCACGCGAGTGCTGCTGTGCCCCGTCCCGAGATCGCAAACGTTCTTCCTCTCCAGTGTCGGCACCCGCCTGGATCGCAGCGCAGTCGCAAAGACGCTGCGCACATTGACCACCACGCTCGGCCTGCGGACCGACACCGTGCACCCGACCGCGCACCAGCTCAGACACAGTTTCGCTGTCAGCACCCTGATCGACTGGCAGCGTCGTGGTGTTCAGATCGACGAGCGGATCGCCGTGCTGTCGACCTATCTCGGGCATGTCGGCCCGGCAGAGAGCTACTGGTACCTGACCGCCACCCCGGAGCTGATGGACAGCGCCGCGCAGCGGCTCGAGCGGCACCTCGGGGGCCGGTCATGACCCTGCTCGCGCCCTCGATGCAGGGCTACTTCACCGACAGGCTGATCGACCAGCGACGAGCGAGCCCGAACACGATCGCCGCCTACCGGCACACCTTCCAGCTGCTGCTGCGGTTCGCGACCGACCGCACCGGCACGCCGCCGAGCGCGCTGGACATCACCGATCTCGATGCGCCGCTGATAGCCGCATTCCTGGATCACCTCCAAGCAGATCGCGGCAACACCATCAAAACGCGCAACAACCGGCTCGCCGCGATCCACTCGCTGTTCGCCTACCTCGCGCTGCACCACCCCGAACACGCCGACACGATCGCCCGCGTGCTCGCGATCCCAGCCAAACGCACGGAGAAGAACCTTCTGACCTACCTCACCGATCCGGAGGTCGACGCGCTCCTGGCCGCCTGCGACCAGGCCACCTGGACCGGCCGGCGCGATCACGCGATGCTCGCGCTCACGATCCAAACCGGCCTGCGGATCTCCGAACTGATCGCCCTGGACTGCCAGGACATCACGCTCGGCACCGGCGCCAACGTCCACACCATCGGCAAGGGACGCAAGGCGAGGCGAACGCCGCTGATCCCGACCATCCGGGCCGTGCTCAAAGCGTGGCTCGCCGAGCGCGCGGGCGCTCCCGACGATCCCCTGTTCCCGACCCGCACCGGCACACGGCTGAGCCGCGACGCCGTCGAGCACCGTCTCGCAATCCACCTCCGAGCCGCCGTCACCAACTGCCCGTCGATCGCCACCAAACACATCACGATGCACACGCTGCGGCACACCGCCGCGATGCGCCTGCTGCTCGCCGGCAACGACATCACCGTGATCGCGCTCTGGCTCGGCCACGAACAAATCTCGACCACGAACATCTACCTGCACGCCGACATGACCCACAAGCAAAAAGCGATCGATCGCACCCGACCTATCGCCGCCAGACCCGGCCGCTACCAGCCCGCCGACACGCTCCTCGCCTTCCTCGAAGCGCTCTGATTATGCCGACCTATCGACCACCGAAAACGCTCTGAGCAGCCCCTTCTCACCCACATCGGCATAACGCGAACATCGGCATATTCGTGGTTGTGCCGACGTCGGCACAACCATGATCTGCGGCACACGTTTGGCACTCGCTGCGCGGCGGCGGGCGTACCACTCCGGACGCTGCAGGCGTGGATGGGTCACGCGGACATCAAGACGACGATGGTCTACACGCACTACGCGCCCGGCGCGAACGAGGCCGAACTCGTCAACCGCGTCTTCCCGCCCGCCGGTACGACGCTGCCCGCATCACCCGAGCGCGGCCGTACCATTGGGGAGCGATGACCGCCAAGGAACAACTTCGCGAGCGCATCGAGCGGCTGACCGAGGACGAGGCCGCCGAGACGCTGCGACTACTCGACCAGCGCAGTGACGCTCTCACCCGACTGCTCGACGATGCGCCGCTCGATGACGAGCCGACGACTTCCGAGGAGGAGGCGGCCGTCCAGGAGGGGCTGGAGGCGGCCGCGCGCGGCGAGACTATCACGCTGGAGGAGCTCCGCGCCGAGCTTGACGCCGAGCCGCGGTGAGCATTCCGGAGCGCTGGCGGATTGAGCTCACGCGTCCCGCCGAGCGCGACATCAGGCGGCTGGACCGGCCGGTCCGCGAGAGGATCCTCATCGCGATCGAGGGTCTCACGGGCGATTCGCCCGCCGGCGACATCAAACGCATGAGCGGCGTCACTCCCCCGCAATGGCGGCTGCGGGTCGGCGACTGGCGCGTACGGTTCAACCGCGACGCAGAGGCCCGCACGGTTCTGATCGTTCGCGTACTGCCTCGTGGCCGCGCCTACCGCGACTGACCCCCAAAGGCCAAGTCGAGTCGCAATTGCTCGCGCTACGGACGCCCGGCGCCCCGGGGGCATCAAAGGGGGCATCAAACTGAGCACAACTGCACGCAAAGCCGGACTACCAAACCCTTATGGAATAAGGGTTTTCGTCTGCATGCGACCCCTGTAGCCCGGCTGGGGGCCGGGCGGTCGCAGGTTCAAATCCTGTCTCCCCGATGACACGAAAGCCCCGCTCAGGCGGGGTTTTCGTTTTGAGGCAGGGCCGCCAAGTTCGCGATCCGTGTTCGGTCTATGTACTGTTTCCTGCAGGGGGTTTCTGGAGTGGGCGGGCCGTCGGTGGCCGGCAGTGGTAAGTGGCGAACGCGCGGGATAGCGCTTCTGCTCCGAAGGAAAGGGACGCTTTGGCAACACCGCTCCCCTTCGTCAACGCAGGGGCGCAGGAGTCGGCAGCCGACGCGCTCGCTCGCGCGTGAACGCGGGCGTGGTGTCGTGTCCCGGTTGTCGCCCCTTCATCGGGCATTTTCATCGGGCGCGTCTTGCGGGACACGTTGCATGCGAACACGGGGAAAAGCGCCAGCTATGCAGGCAAAGTTCCCGGTGAGGGTTCCCTTCCGTACGCAGCATCCGCTTGGCGCGGTGGTCAACCGGCCCTCGGTGTGGTCTGACCGATGAATTTTCCGCGCCGTGTTGGTATGTACGCCGAATACCGACTCACGGGAGGCTGACGCCATGCGGAAACTGACCTTTGGCATGAACCTGAGCCTGGACGGCTACATCGCCGCGCCCGGCGACGACCTCGGCTGGAGCGTGCCGAGCGACGAGCTGTTCCAGTGGTGGTCCGACCGGGTGGGGGCGACGGGCCTGGCGCTGTACGGGCGCAAACTGTGGGAGACGATGAGCTCCCACTGGCCGACCGCCGACCAGCAGCCTGGCGCCACACCGGCGCAGATCGAGTTCGCCCGCCGCTGGCGGGACATGCCGAAGGTGGTGTTCTCCTCGACGACCAGCGCGGTCGACTGGAACGCCCGCCTGGTCACCGGCGACGCTGTCACCGAGATCACCCGGCTCAAGACTGAGGATGGCGGTCCCATGGACGTCGGCGGCGCCACCCTCGCCGCGGCGGCCATGCGGGCCGGGCTGATCGACGAGTACGCGATCGTCACCCACCCGGTCCTGGTGGGCGGCGGCACGCCGTTCTTCACGGCCCTGGACAACTGGGTGAACCTGAACCTGGTGGAGACCCGGACGTTTCCCGACGGCGTGCTCCTGACCAGGTACGAGACCAGGCGCTGAATACCCGACCTCGGATCGGCGCGGGCTCGGGCCACCCAAGGATCCCGTGGCCGTTAGGGGATCCCTTGCGGGACACCACGCCCGCTGTCCCACGGATGCGGGTGTCCCCAGCGATTCCGGTCAGGCGCTCGTTCGGGACGAAGGGGAGCTGTGTCGTTGGGGCCGCCAGGCTTCTGCTCGCCCCCGACGACGGGGAAGTCCACCCCCTCGCGGGCAGCAGCTCTTTCGATAGGCCTCGCTGCCCGGTGAGACTTCCCAATCCTCGGACTGATGCAGAACTCTGCCGACTGTCAGCCAGAGCGCTGGTGCTCGTCCACCGCGGGAGCCGTAGAGAGCGCGGCTCGGACGCCTGCTCCCGTGTCGAAGCGAGGGCCCGGGAGTTTCGTTTGACGCCCCTTGACCGAGTGAGTCCTTGTCGAGAACCTCTGACCGGCTCCGCTCACCAGGCGAGGGCCGCGAAAGGCGCGGCCTCGACATCAGGAGATCACCGTGCAGCCGAACGAGATCAGCGAGGTTCTGAACCGTCCGATGAGCCAGGAGCTTCTGGCCCGTGACGTGACCCGCCTGGCCTACGTGGCCAAGGACGGGACGCCCCGGGCCATTCCGATCGGGTTCACCTGGAACGGCTTTCAGCTCGTCATGTGCACTTCGAAGAACGCCCCGAAGCTCACGGCCCTCCGCCATAACCCGGCGGTCGCCCTGACGATAGACACCGAGGTGCACCCGCCCAAGATCCTGCTCATCCGGTGGCCGGCCACGAGGTCGCTGGTCTCGGGCCGTCGCGTGACGCTCAATCTCGCCTACACGGCCCGGACTTCGCGCTAATCGGTCCCGACGGCGAAGGCGTGATCGCGATCGACGTTGAACTGACGCTCAAGACCGGAGCGCGGCTCGAACGGATCCTCCGGGGCTACCTGCGGAACTCAGAACGTCTCACGCATCCGGTACTACGCACCTGCCAATGTCGGCGAGGCGGTGAACCGGCGCGGCCCGAGCTGTCGGCGCGGAGTCGCTCTTGGAGCTGGCTTCGCTGCCAGCGGAAGGTGCTTCGATCAGAGGGCGTTGGTCATGAGCGATCTCAGCGTCCCACTTGATGATCGACTCCTGACGGCCGAGGACGTGGCGGAGCTCCTGCGATTGCCCGGGTCCACGGTCTACGACCTCGCGCGCACCGGGCGGTTGCCGCACCTGCGGATCGGACGGTCGCTGCGCTTCAGCCGACATGATCTCGAGGAGCAACTAGCCGAGCGGTGTCGCGCGCGGGTCGCGGCTCGCGTGAGCTGACCTACGTGGCCTCCGCGGCCCGGCGGTCAGGGCGCCGCCGCGCGGCTCGCTTCGCTCGACCCTGACGGGCCGCCCTTGACCGCCCGCCCGCTCCGGGTGTTTGGCAACTGTGGTCCGCCAGGGGGCGGACCTGAAGTACCCGTCAGCATTACCGCCTCGGAGGGAGCAGGTGATGCTCATCGGCGGTCACGAGAGCGCGCCCGCGAGATCGCTTGCATCGACTTGAACCTCGTGCGGGAGCGTGATCGTCAGGTGGTCATCGCGGTCGAGCAGCATGCGAGCGTTGATGATGGTCACGCCCATAACGCGGCCTTCGGCGTCGTAGCGAATGCCATGGCCCTCAGGTGTGAGGGCCGCATCGGACGCCTCGGCCGACTCGCCGCGGGCGAGGTAGAGCACGTCGCCGTCGGCGTCGTAGCTGCGCGGTCGAAGATGAGTCCGTCGATCTTGACGTTCATGGCATCCATCCGGCTGGCGACCTTCCGTGTCCGTTACCAAGCGCGGTGATGATCCGCGCTGGCTTCTGCTCGGAGGATACGGCCACCATCAGCCACCTACTTGGGCCTACACCCTGCTTGTAGAAGCGCTCGCGGCTGGGACGCTCGTCCTGCTCGCGATGGTCGGGCGTCGCGATCACGGCGAGGAGCGCGTCGAGATAGGGCGCCATTTCGGCGTGACCCACTTCCGGATCGAGGATGTGGTCGCGCCAGGTGTCCTCGAACAGGACCACCCGGTCGCCATCCGGTGTCGTCGCTTCAGCGAGAACGGGCCGATCGTTCACGCGAACGCCCGATCGACGGCGTCGGCCTCCTGGTCGCTAATACTTGCTCAGGCCGCAACCGTGGGCCGCCCGCAAGCGGTGCCGCTGCAAGACTTAGTGGCGCTCTGGGCGAAGAGATCGTCGGCGCATGAGGCTGGTCCCTGCTGCGATTGGCTGGTGATCAGCTGTGGGCGCGCGCCTCACGGCGGCCGAGGAGGAGGCCCGATCTCCCGCGCATACACCCCAGCCGCTCAGCATTTGCTCGCGCGAAGCGCACCGGTCCGGCGGCTGACTCCGACAGCGCGGCGGCGTTACGGCGGCGCGGGCAGTGAATAGCGCCCGGCGTAGACGGAGCTACCCGCGAAACCCGCGAGGACGATCCGGCTCGAACCCCAGCGCGCGACCGCATTGATGCTCACGCTCGAGGGTTTCGTGATGGTGAACATCCCGCCGCGCCCAAAGCGGCGGTTGGGTGTCCCGCCCGGCTGCAGCTGCGCCAACACGGGTCCTACTCCCACGGTCAGCTTCCCGCGACCCGTTGATGTGGCTCCACATGTCGTCTCGTTCGCGGCGTTCAAGCCTTGGATCACGGAACGTCCATTCCTCGCCCGACCGTAGGAGCGGTCGAGCACCCCTCGCGGAGTCAGTCGAGCGCTCAGAAGGGCGTCGCCGGCTGCCGTCGATCCGTCTCCCGTGATCGTGGCGCGAGCTCGCGAGTCCACGGTCATCGCACACGGGAACCACTGTGCGAACTTACGGTTACCCCCGCCGTTCGGGAACGCGACTTCTACATGACCTGCGCGTCCGAAGCCTCGCACCAGACGGCCGTTCGCAGACAGCCGGAACACTCCCGCGCTCCCGTGCCCGTCACCGCCGATGTAATCGACATGTCCAAAGCCGATGACCCCACCGCCGCTGAAGGCCGCCAGGCCGGAGACCGTTGAGCCCGCCGCACGGATCGGATTCCAGAACAGAACCTGCGCCAGCCCTCCGCGCCCGAATCGGCGGTCCAGTACGCCCCCGCGGGTAAAGCGCGCCACCACCATTGGGCGGCCGTTCAGGTTCTCGTTCGAGCCACCGAGCAAAATCCCGCCGTTCGGCTGAAGCGCGATCGATTGGGCGATCCCGCCGGCGCGAACCGTCGCGAAGCCCGTTCGGTTTCGGCCGAAGGTGCGATCTGGGTGCCCGCCAGGCGTCAGGCGCATAACCAGCATCGAGTTCAGGCCATATCCCCCCGCGATTAGGAGCTTGCCCGTCGATCGATCCTGCACCAGGGAGGTTGCGCGGAACGGCCCGCGTGTCACTGGGAGGGCCGACCTGAAGACACCCCGTGACGCGAAGCTCCGGTCAAGCTGCCCGTTCGGCCGATAGCGCACGACGAGAATCTGCCCGTTGCCCGAGGGAGTGCTCGTCCCTCCTACGATCACGATCGCCCCGCCTTGGACCACCGCAACGCCCTCTGCTAACGCGCTGGTGCCCGGGATCCGCGTGGTCACCCATCCCTTCCCGCCGCCGAACGACCGGTCGAGCCGCACGCCACGGCCCTCGGAACTCGCGGGCACCGCAGCCGCGGCGAGCGCCACCGTAACCCCGATCACGAGCCGCGACAAGAGAGAATGCCGGTCCACCCTGGCCGACAGGGTACCTGGCAGGCCAGAACCAGCTTTCGCGACCCTCAGCGCAACGGCCTGACTCTCGTTTCACTGCTAGCTTGGGGCCACGTTACGGATCGGGGTTCGACGGACTCGGCCGAGAGACACAGGCGCTCAAAGATCGCCTTGCCCTCGGCGAGCAGGGCGAGTCTGCGCTCGGGCCGATTGCGCTTGGCTGACCTCAAGGGCAACGACATCCCTAGTTCGACCGGCACGCGCGCTGCCGGTCGACGATTAGGCCTACCAGCGGTGGCGCCAACAGGCCCCGTCAGTGGCGGATCCTCGTCCGGCACCGTCCGCCCCCCACCGGACGGCTGAACCGCTCGATGTCGCTCGGTGAAGCTTCAGCGGCCCGGCGGCGTCTGGGTGGCGTGTCCCTACGGGCATGTTGTGGCCACGACATGCAACGATCAGGTGCTGAGACCAGTCGCTGAGGAAGGGACGAGATGTCCGAACGATCAGGAACCCGCGCTGACGGTCCGTTCAGCGGCCGCCAGCCAACCAGTCATGAGCGATGGGCGGGTCAGCCGTGGGATGTGTCGTACCACAACGGCCCCGCGCCCTGGGACGTTGGGCAGCCGCAGCCAGCGATCGTGCAGCTGGCATCCGAAGGTGGATTCGCCGGCGTGGTTCTCGATGCGGGCTGCGGGACCGGCGAGAACGCTCTTCACCTCGCCTCGCTGGGGTTGCAGGTTCTGGGTGTTGATGTGGCTGAGACCGCACTGGCGATCGCACGGGAGAAGGCCGAATTCCGCGGATTCGATGCTGAGTTCGTGGTAGCTGACGCTCTCCAGCTGGGTCGTCTGGGTCGCATGTTTGACACCGTGCTGGACTGCGGCCTGTTCCACACCTTCGATGACGATGAGCGGCGAGGCTACGTGACGAGCTTGGCGTCGATAACTGAGCGTGGCGCAACGCTCTACGTGTTGTGCTTCAGCGACGTCGGCCCCGATACGGGCCCGCATCCCATCAGTCAGGAAGAGCTGAGAGCGGCGTTCAACCGCAGCTACGGCTGGAATCTCACGGCCATCCGGCCGGAGAGGATTAAGACGATGTTCGACGTCGACGGGGCACCCGCCTGGTTGACGACGATCAACCGGATCTAGACACCGGAACTTGAGTGCCCCATGAGGCAAACGACCGGCCACCATGCCCGTCGTCGCGGGATGCCGAAGCCGGTGGGAAGCCGATGCGTCCCATATGACCCGTCCGGTGCGGATTCCCGCTCGTGGCGGCTCTGTCGGTCGCACGCGCGGGCAAGGTCGGCGTAGCACTCGCGCATGCAGAGCCCGCCGGTGCAGGCGCGCTCCACTAGCTTGTCGAGGATCGCCCGAGCCGCGTTGAGGTCGTCCTGCTTCAGAGCCTGCTCGAAGGTCACGCCGAGTGAAATACCGCACGGGGCGGCGGAGCGTGATCGCGCTATCGCAACGGTGACCTGACGCCGGCGAACGCGCTCCCGAGAATCGTCGTGCCTGAGGCCGCCGAACGGGGGACTGAGCTCCCGCGGGTGTTGTCGATGTCACATTTCTCCTTCGGGTCGTGTCATAGCAGCAGACCCGCGACGCCAGGGAGGCGACGAGCGATCACAACCGGGTGTCGGCGGGCTGACAACAAGCTAACCAGCAACCCGTTGGAGGACCAATGATGCACGCACGAATCACCAACCCGGTAACGACGGTTCCCGGCGCGATGCAGGCGCTGCGGCAGCTGGGGACCGCCGCGAAGCACGCCGGCCTGCCCGAGACAACGCTGTACCTCGTTGAGCTCCGGGCGAGCCAGATCAACGGCTGCAGCGTGTGCGTCGACATGCACTCCCGCGAGCTCAAAGCAGCGGGCGAGCCGGACGAACGCATCTTCACGCTCGCCGCCTGGCGGGAGGTGCCGTACTTCACTGACGCCGAGCGCGCAGCGCTGGCGCTGACCGAGGCCGCCACGCGGCTCGCCGACCGCTCTGACCCCGTACCGGACGAGGTCTGGGAGGCGGCCGCGCGGCACTACGACGAGTCGGCGCTCGCCGCGCTCGTGGTCTCGATCGCGGCGATCAACGCCTGGAACCGGATCAACGCCACCACCAGGCAGATCTCCGGCGAGTGGGTCAGCCAATGGGTCACCAACACCCCGCCCACCAGCCGGGCAGCGTGACAACAACCGCCACCGAAACGAGGTGACATGGCCAAGCTCCTCATCCTCTACGGCCCCCCGAAGACACGGCCGCGTTTGAGGATTACAACGAGGCGCCACATCCCCTACGCCAGCGGTCACATGCCCAACGTCGTCGGCGCCGAGAACCTGCGGATCGTTGCAGCAGCCGACGTCGACGCGCCGCGCTATTACCGCGTCTCCTGGCTAACTTACGAAAGGCTCGCTGACTTTCGGGCGGGGGCCGACTCCCAGCCCGGACGGGCGGTGCTGGCTGATCTGGAGAACTTTGCCGACGGCGGAGCGACGATCCTCATGGGCGAGGAGGGGTGAGACCATCAAGATCGTGGTCCCGGGCATTCATGCGGCGGCCCCGTCTACGAGCTCCGGCGGAGCCGGACTGCCGGAGGTTCAGGTCATGTGTCACACAAACCGGGGTCGAGGCGGCACAGGTAGTGACGAGGTCACACCGAAGAATCCCGGGCTCGGCGTAGTCGGACGACGTGGTTGATCGAGTGAAAATAGACACACTCGATCGACCACGTGCCGGGTTGCCCTGCGGAATGGAGGTCGGGCCGGTGGTGGGTGCCGCCGGGGTGCCTGAGCCCGGTGAGGACCCCGCCGCGGGCGCGGCGCGCGAGCTGGGGCGCGGGATGCTCGCTCGGCGCGGGATGCTGGCGGCCACTCGGACGACATCTTGGACGCGCCGGCCGACTCGACGGAGCTCGCGCACGTTTTCGAAGCGTCACGCCTGGAGCCGGCATCAGGCGTACCCGACTCCGCGAGACATCACCGTCCAGCGCGTCGCGCGCACCGAGCTACCGGAGGCTCTGTCCGATGCGACCTGGATCGCGGCGAATGCGCTGTGGATCAAAGCGAGGCAGCGCTCGAGACCGCTGCGCGCGAGTTATGCACGCGCCCGGGCCTCAACATAGGGATCGTCGTCTCCTGGGCGAATTGCTCGCCGGTGACGCCGGTGACGAAATGTCCGCCCCGGATCAGGCCTCTGGCCTCGAGGCGGCGGAGCGCCCACAGGATCTCGCGCCACGGAACGGCCAGCCGTTCCTTCAGGTAGACGTCGCGGAAGACCACTCCCCACCGCAACACGAGCTGCCAGGCGACCATTTCGGCGAGCTCCTCGACCTCGTCGACGGGCGCGGCGCTCGGCAGGAGCGTCCAGCGGCCCTCGACCGCTCCGCCCCATCGGCCTTGCCGTCCGCGCGAACCGGGACGGCGCGGGGGACGCTGGCGGCGGGCGAACCGGCTGCGGGCGCCGAGAAGCGACCGGACGGCGCCCCATCCGTCGGCCGTGATGAGCCCTCGGGCAACGCCGTCCCACAGGCCTTCCTCGACGTCGGCGGGGAGGCTGTCCGTCACCGCCTGGAGGTCGGAGTGAAACAGTGCGCCGTGGGCTCGCAGGGCGTCGAGCACGCTTCGGCCCGAGCCGGCGGTGGGTTCGGCCGGCTGCTCGGTACCTCGGTGGGCCTGCAGCAGCCACGGCAGGTCCTGCCGGAGCATGAACGTGATCGGAGTCCGCCGCGACGGCGTCTTGCCCGTCCAGCGAGGTCGGCCGAGCGCCGAATCGTCGCCATCGGCAGCGGGCTCGAGGATCGAGAGCCGGCCCCATACCACCTCGCCCGACAGGCACAGGTCGTCGAGCCATTCGGGGCGGTAGCACTCGACCCGCTCAGCGAAGACTCGCTCCCACTCGCCGGCCGGCCACTCGAAGCCTTGGAGCTGCTCGATCACCTCCGCCAGTCCGGCGCGGCCCTGCAGCTGGGTTCCGGGCGCGACGTGCCGTAAGGCCTTGAGGAACGCTTCCCACTCCTCCTGGCTGATCGGCCGGACGGCGGCGCGGCGGCGCTCGCGGGTGTAGGCATGGATGCGCGCGAGCAGCCGGCGGGCACACCACTGATCGCCGCGCTCGGGCTCAAAGCGTCCGCGCCCGGGCTCAAAGCGTCCGCTCACGGCAAACCCGCTCGCCCGAAGCGCTTCCAGCGCGATCGTGACCGACGCTCCGGACAACCCAGTTGCCGTCGCCAGGTCGTCCACGGTGACCGGACCGCTGACGTCGAGATGACCCCGGACCGCAGTGATTGCCGCCAGGTCCGCCTCCGCCGGATCCAGCGCACCGCGCAGGCTCGGCGGCAGCGAATGATCGGGGAGGAATTGGACGCCGGGGAACAGGGCCTCGAGCTCGCCCCGGCGCTCGGTGGCGCCCCACAACGAGTCGCCGCCCCCGGGGATGTGGACTTCGAAGCACCGTCCCTGGCTTGCCAATGCCGCGAAGTGTTCGGTCCAGTCGTGCCGGGGCCGGGTGGCGACGAGGGAAAGCAGGACGTCGTGGAGCTCGTCGGCGTCTCGCACCTCGGGGATCGCCTCGGCCCGGACCCGCTCGATCGCGCCCGGGTCGAGGCGGCCCAGCTCCCGCGCCTCGACCGGCAGGCCCCGGCGCAGCGGTACCGCCCGGGACCGGCGCTCGCCGATCTCGGTGTCCTCATCGAGGTACGTGAAGGGGGCGCCGCTCAGAATCTCGTGCGAGAGCACGCTCGGCTCGACGGTGTCGACGAAATGCAGCCGGACCGTCCCTTGCTCGAATCGGCGCAGCATGGCACGCAGGCCCTCGATGTCCATGGCCTCGTTCAGGCAGTCGCCCAAGGTCTCCCGCACGAGCGGGTGGTCCGGGATCTCGATGGGACCGGCGGGCGCGTTGTCCTGGCACGCCGCCAGCGACGGGAACACCGCGGCCATGAGGTCGGCCGCCTCCATGCGCTGGATGTTGAACGGATTCAGCCGCCCGCCCTTGCGCCGAAGCACGGCGAGCGAGCGATTGAGGTTCCAGCGCCACCGGGCGGTGAACATGGGGCTGCGCAGAACGGCCTGCGAGACCGCGTCCTGCACGTTGTGCGAGCGAAGGAACGCAGGCACGTCCTCGAGCGGGAAGGAATGCTGCGGACCGAGCGACAGCAGCACGGCGTCGTTGCTGGCCGCGGCCTGAAGCTCGAAATCAAACGTCAGGCAGAACTTCTTGCGCAGCCCGAGACCGAGCGCCCGGTTGATACGGGCGCCCAACGGGGCATGGACGATCAGCTGCATGCCTCCGGTCTCGTCAAAGAACCGCTCGAAGACGATGTCGTCGTGGGTCGGGAGAACCCCGCCCAAGCCTGCCCGCCCCGCTCTCAGATAGTCGACCACCAGCGCCGCGCCGACGAGGTCGACACCGGATATGTCCTGAACGAACGTGATCGCGCTCTCGCGCCCGCCGGCATCGAGCCTTTCGGCGACGCCGGTTCGCAGCCGCGACACTTCCTCGGAAAGCTCGTCGGTGCGCCCGGGCGCCTCGCCCAGCCAGAACGGGACCGTGGGGTGCTTGCCGGTGGCGTCGCGCACGCGCATGACCCCGTTGGTCACCTGCACAACCTGCCACGGATGGCTGCCCAGGAGGAACACGTCGCCCTGCATGGATTCGATCGCGAAGTCCTCGTTCACGGTGCCAACCAGCACGTCGCCCGGCTCCATGAGCACGCGGTAGTCGCCCGACTCGGGAATCGCTCCGCCCGAGGTGAGGGTCGCCAGTCGCGCGCCTCGCCGGGCACGGAGGCGTCCATTGACCCGGTCGCGATGCACATACGCCATCCGCCGTCCGCGTCCCGTCTCGATGCCAGCCGAGACCAGCTCGACGACCTCCTCGAACACCTCATGGGCGAGTCGCCGGTACGGCCACGCCCGGGCGACGAGCGCGTAGAGCTCGCGTTCGCCGACGCCGTCATCTCCCCTCGCCGCCACCTCGGCCACGATCTGCTGGGCCAGAACGTCGAGCGGCTGCTCAGGAGGATGCAGCGCGTCGAGGCGCCCGCGCCTGACCGCCGCCATCAGCGCGGCGCATTCCACCAGCTCGTCGCGGGTGCTCGGGTACATGATTCCTCGAGGCACGCCGAGGCGATGGTGGTTGGCCCTCCCCACCCGCTGGAGGAAGGTGGCGATGCTGTGCGGAGAGCCCAGCTGACACACCAGCTCCACCGGCCCGACGTCGATGCCCAGCTCAAGCGAGGCGGTCGCCACCAGGGCCCGCAGCTCGCCGGCGCGCAGGCGGCGCTCGACCCGCTGGCGTCGCTCCCGCGAGAGCGATCCGTGATGAGCGGCGACCTGATCCTCGCCCAGCCGTTCCCCGAGCTCGTGGGCCAACCGCTCGGAGAGCTTCCTGGTGTTGACGAACACCAAGGTGGTGCGGTGGTTGGCGACGTGGGTGGCGATGCGGTCCACGATCTCGTCGAACTGGTCGCCCGAGATGGCCGCTTCGAGCTCGCCGTCGGGGAGCTCCAGCGAAAGGTCGAGCCGTCGGCGGTGCCCGCTGTTGACGACCGTCGGGAGCGGCTCGCCCGCGCCCACCAGCAGCCGAGCCGCTGTCTGAACCGGCTCGACGGTCGCGGACAGCCCGATGCGGACGGGCGGCCGCTCGGTGACGGCTTGCAGGCGCTCGAGCGTGAGGGCAAGATGCGATCCGCGCTTGTCGCGGGCCAGCGCGTGAATCTCATCGACGATTACCGTCCGCACGGAGGCGAGCGTGCCCCGCGACCGTTCAGCGGTCAGGTACAGATACAGCGACTCGGGCGTGGTGACGAGCAGGTTCGGGGGCCGACGCAGCATCGTCTGGCGCTCGGACGAGGTGGAATCGCCGGTTCGCACCGCGACTGTGATCGGCGCCGGGTCGTAACCGAGCTCGTGAGCGACCTCCGCGATCTGCGCGAGGGGTTCTTCGAGGTTTGTATGGATGTCGACGGCCAGAGCCTTCAGCGGGCTCAGGTACACCACCTGGGTGGCGCCTTCGATCTCCTCGCCCGCCTCGGAGGCGTGGTAGAGCGCGTCGATCGCGGCCAGGAATCCGGCGAGCGTCTTCCCCGAGCCGGTTGGAGCGCAGACCAGCGTGTGCCGGCCGGCGACGATCGCCGGCCAACCTTCGGCCTGCGCCTCGGTCGGTCCGTCGGCAAACCGCCGCTCAAACCAGGTCCGGACGGCCGGATGAAAGGATTCGAGAGTGGGGGAGCAGGCGCGCAGGGGTACCCCTACCGGGCGCCTCTGCGCCTACGGAGGAGGAGCCGACCTGCGATGGCAACCCACAGTAGCCAGATCAGAGCGCCGCCTCTCGCCCCGCCGGCCCAATGGTGGCCCGAGTGCGGGTGGCCGGCAAATGCAAACGCGAGCGCGCCGATGAACATCAGCGCGAGCACGAGCGCGAACGCCACCGCCGCGGCCGGCCGGATCCCCCGCGAGAGGCCCCTGTGGCGGACGGGCGGAGCGGGAAGGTCGGAGACGACCGCATCGAGCTCGCCGTAGGTCTTCGCCGACAGCGCGGCACCGAGCCGCTCCTCGAGCTCGTCCGCGAGCAGCCGACCCTCTGTCGCCGCTTGACGAAGGCGCTCGGCGATCTGCTCGCGCTCGGCGTCTGAGGCCCTCAACAGTGCTCGCCTGGTCATGTCGCGGATCTACTCCTCGGTCGCTGCTCTTAGTCTCCGTCCACCGGTCGAGGCTACCAGCGTGCGACCAGGTGCTGAGGGCGGCGCGGGGTCGCGTCTAGTGCTCGGAGCCCGACACCCACGTGCGGTCGTAGAGCGCCAGTGCGACGAGATAGTCGAGCACGTCCACATCCCTCACGTCCGGCCCATCACTGGGGAGCCTGGCGTCAAACCAGTCCAGGAACGCGCGGTCGACGTCGTGATCGCTGCCGACGCGCTCGGGGAGGTTGGGCGCATCTCCGGCTGCCGGTCGTCGGTGTCGCTCATGATTGCTGGCGGAGGCGCGGCGGCCGACGCGGACGCGTCCGCGTCGTCCTGTCGTATGTTGCTCATGCATGCATCGGACGGTAGGGGTGGATCCGTCTGCTGGCGAGGGCCAATCGAGGGTCGCAAACCTGGACCAAACAGCCGCTGGCCGACTCGGGCGCGAGTAAGCTTGGGGGCGCGATGATCGTGGGGAGGGCATCGGTCGCCGGCTGCGCCCAAGCGATATGAGCACCGCCTCGCGCCGTCGATCGCTCGTCCTCGGCCTCGCATTGGGCGCGATCGTCGTCGCCGCCGTGGCCGTCGGTCTCACGTCCTCGGGGCATGGTCACTCGGCCGCCAGAGCCGATGTCGCTAGCGCGAGGACCGCCGCGCCCCCGGCCGCCGTCCCGGCTGGAGCCACGGTCATCACCGTCGGCCATGCGGCCACCGGTCGGGCGATTGCTTCCGGATTCCTAGGTCTGTCACTCGAGTTTCCGGCCATTCCCGCGTATGCCGGAAACGATCCCGGCGACGTTGATCCGGTGCTCCTGCAGTTGGTCCGCAACCTCACCCCAGGCCAGCCTCCGGTGCTGAGGATCGGCGGCGACAGCACGGACTGGACGTGGTGGCCAGCCCCTCACCTCGCGCGGCCGGACGGCGTCAACTACACGCTCACGCCGGGCTGGGTGGCCGTCGCGGGGGCACTGGTCGGGGATCTCGGCGCCCGGGTGATTCTCGGTATCGACCTCGAGGCCGACAGCACGCGTGTGGCCTCGACCGAGGCGCGAGCGCTCATCGCCGGTCTCGGACGGGACCGAGTGGAGGCCCTGGAGCTAGGTAACGAACCCGAGCTCTACGGGAGCTTCATCTGGGACGGATCGGGTCATACGGGGCGCCCGCGAGGCTACGATTTTGCGGGGTACTCGAGGGATGTCGCGGGGATGGTGAGCGCCCTGCCGCACGTCCCGATCGCGGGACCGGCGACGGGCGCCGCGAAATGGTTTCCGGATGTGGGCAAGTTTCTGGCGGGCCACCGCGACGTCGCCGTGGTGACCCTGCATCGTTACCCGCTGCAGCTTTGCTTCGTGTCGCCGTCACAGCCCAATTACCCCACGATCGGCAACCTGCTGTCGGCGGCGGCTTCGCGCGGCCAAGCGAACAGCGTTGCTCCCTACGTGGGGATCTCCCACGCCCACGCGGTTCCTCTGCGGATCGACGAGATGAACACGAACTCGTGCGGAGCATCGCCGGCGGTCAGCAAGTCGTTCGCGTCCGCGCTGTGGGTGCTCGACGCGCTGTTCGAAATGGCCCGAGTCGGGGTCGACGGGGTCAACATTCACAGCTACCCGGGGGCGACGTACGAGCTGTTCACGTTCCGGCGCGTGCACGGTAAGTGGCAGGCATCGGTGGAGCCCGAGTACTACGGCATGCTGATATTTGCCCAAGCTGTGCCGCCGGGCTCGCACCTGCTGCGGCTCTCCTGGCATCAGCGCGCGGGCGAGCGCCTGCGCGCTTGGGCTACACGCGCACCGGACGGCCGGATCCGCGTCGTGGTAATCAACGACGACGCCGGGGCGCAGACCGTGGTCGTCCGGGCGCCCGCGACCGGCGGGACGGGGACGCTCGAGCGGCTCACCGCGCGGAGTCTCAGCGCCACCAGTGGCGTGACTCTAGGTGGGCAAGGCTTCGGATCCGAGACGAGCTCGGGTCAGCTCGCCGGACGTCCGGCCATCATCTCGGTCGCCACCGTCGCCGGGAGGTACTCCTTCCGGGTGCCCGGCGCGAGCGCGGCCTTGCTCACCGTTACCTGACGCCGGGTCTCGAGGTCCTTCGCCTCGAGCGGGAGCATCGTCCGCGCTGGACCGGCGGCAAATGCACTGCGTACGCCCCCGCCTTGGACCTAACTGTCTACCAGGGCTGGCTCCTATACGGCGGGGACGGGCCCACTCGAGCGTTGGCGTGCGCCGCGAAGTCAATCGCGATGCCCTCGTCGAAGATCCCCGACGGGGCCCAGTGCGTCGACCGCCCGGGGCATGTCGGCGCCGCGCTCTCACCCGGGCTGGTTACCCACACGAACCCGTCCAGGTACTTGGAGTACAGACCGTACGACCTGCCGTTGCTCGCGCCTGGTTTCGGACCGATACCGCGATGTGGCGGATTGCAGAGCTCCTCGATCCCCTGGGTGACCGGGTGCCGATTGCGGATCGGCCCCTGGCCGTCGGCGCGAGTGTCAACCACGAAGTGCAGGCCCCCGGTCAGCCTCGCCACTCGGTTGCCAAACCTGATCTCCTTGGCGGCCCAATTGAAGTGAGTATCCCCCAGGAAGAACCCGCGGATCTTGTCCGCGTCGCTGGCGTCCAGCACTCGTGCCACCTGGCGCGGGGAATTGGCGTCGACGGTGCCGCCTTCCACATAGAGAAGCGCGTGGGGGAGCTGGGAGAGGGCGTCGATCTCGTATTTCAGCAGGGCTGCGCGGCCGGTCACCGCCACTGGATTTCGCCAGCACATCGTGTCGATGGCATCCTCCTCGACGAAGATCACCGCTGAGAAGTTCCCCACGGCAGCCTTCAGAGCGTCGACTTCCGAGGTGAAGTTCGGTTGATCGCCGGCATCGCACTGCGAGTCGTGCTCGATGAAATACGTAGTGATCACCGCCGTCGCCCGCCGATCGGTCCGCCGCATCCGGCACAGGTAGTTCTGCACCTGGGTGTAGATCGCATCGCCTGACCCTCCGGCGGTATACACGCTGAACTGATGGGCCTGGGGATAGTCACCGATCTTCTCGAGCTCGTGGACCCGGAACGAGGTGAACCTCGTCAGGTGCATCCGGTTCACCCGCCGCTTGAACCGTGACCAGGGAATGGGCCGGCCTCCCTCCTCGCGGCTGAGGTAGCCGAGGCCGACCTCGTCGGCGATCGCATCCGCCGCGTCTCCTCCATACAGCCACGGGCTCTCCACGAACAGGTGCGCGCGGTTGAGCGGGTCAGTCCCACTGAAGCCCCGTGTGTCCAGCGGATTGGCCGGATTGCGAGGCGTTCTGTCGGGTGAGGAACATTGCTGCGCATACGCGGTCCGCGCCCGCCGCGGCGCGCCCAACGCCGCGCCCAGCACGACGAGCGTGAACACCGCAAACGCTGCGATCGTCGCGAACCGAATCGTTCTCCGACCCATGATCACTCCTACGCGATTGTTGGCTTGAGGCCGTGATCTGCCGCTTCCCCGGCCGCTAGCTTACGCCAATCGCGTCGCGCTTTCCGCGCCTAGGAGCGACCGCGCCCGATTAAGCCGGCGCCGGCCACGCGGGCCGGCGCCGGCAACGTCTCCCCAGGCTTATCGGCGTCTGCCTGTTGATCAGGGACTACCGTCGGAGCCGCCGCTGCTCGGCGCACTGCGGTTACCCCCGACCGCGACGGTGTCGGCCGCCACGTCGGCGACGAGGATTCCGTCGCGGATCTGGGCCATCAGGTCACCGACGGCGCTGGGGGAGTGGGGCAGCAGGATGGTGCTGGTCCTCCCGGTCTCTCCCAGGGCGCGGATCATGTCGGTGTACTGCGTGAGCGCCACGAGCGCCATCGCCTCCCTTGGGTCGAGCCCGTGCTGGGCGATGATCTCCAGCGACTCGTGGAGGCCCTCGGCGATCGCCTTGCGCTCGGCGGCCACACCCTCGCCTTGTAGGCGCATGGTCTCGCGTTCGCCCTCGGCCTTCTTGACCGCGAGCGTCTTCTGCGCGTCCCCCTGTGCCGACGCGGCGACCTGGTTGCGCTGGGCGGCGTTGATGTTGTTCATCGCGTCCTTGACTCTCTGGTCGGGCTCGATGTTCGTGATCAGCGCCTTGACGATCTCGTAGCCGTAGTCGGCCATCTGGCGATGCAGCGTGTCCTGGATGTGCATGGCGATCGTGTCGGCGTCAGCGTAGGCCTCGTCGAGGCCCATGCTGGGAATGTGCGAACGGACGACGTCGAAGGCGTAGGACTGGATCTGGACCTCGGGACTGTCGAGCTTGTAGTAGGCGTCCTGCACCTGCTGCGGCTCGGCGCCGACCTTGTACTGCACGGCGAGCTTGACGCGGACGAACACGTTGTCCTGGGTCTTGGTCTCGATCTCGGCGTTCAACTGCTCGACCTGCAGACTCATCCTGCCGGCGACGCGCTCGACGAACGGCGACTTGCGCTGGAGGCCCGGACCTGCGACTCGGACAAACTTTCCGAAGCGCTCGACGATCGCGCGCTCCTGCTGCTCAACGGTGAAGAAGAAAAGTGGCACTGGTGGCTCCCTTTTTCGGGGCTCGGGCGCGCTCGCTTTGGCGCGTCGCTTGGTATGCAGAGTGTAGGACCGCCGATCTCGGCCCTCACCAGTACTCCCGCGGAGTACCTTCACTCCATGGCGTCCGAACTCGACCCCGCCGAACTGGTCGGAAGCGCCGCAGACGAGCGGCTGCTCGACGAGCAGATCGCGAACCTACCGAGGAGCGTTGGACACCCCGAGGCGATCCCGCCGAGCAAGACCCGCGGCAGGCTGGTCGGCGTCGGCGCGACGCTCACCGGTGTCACGCTCATCGGCGGCGTCGCCTTGATGCTCGTCGGGGTCATCGTGGCGATCAGCGGGGGCATCGGCGTCGTCGCGATCGTCGCGATCGTGCTTGGGTTGATCTTGGCCGCCACCCACTGGGGCTGGGTTCACGTCGCCGAGGCGACGGCGGACGCGATCGAGGCCCGCCGCGACAGCGAGATCACCGCCCGGCGCCGGAGCTGGCTCGACATGATCGAGCCCTATACCCGCTACGAGGTCAAGACGGACGTGGGGGAGGATGGCTCGATCACGATCAGTCGCGTCCGTTACCGCCCCGTCCGCACCGGCGAGCGCCGCTTCACGTTCAAGCGCGAGATCGAGCACAGCGAAGTCCACTCCGGCGAGGAGTCCGGGGCCGCGATCACCGAGCGCGCCGAGCTGCTTCGACGCCAGGCCGCTGCCGACACCGCCCGCGAGCGCGAGCGCTTCGAGGTCGCCCGAGACGCCTACCAGGCGGCACTCCTTGCTGAGGGCAGCGAACGGGATCAACTGGAGGCCCGTCGCGCGGAATCCCGGGCGCTGTCGGAGCGGATCAACACCAACCTGCGCGATCCGCCGCTCACCGAGTAGCGGGGCCTCGGCGGCTCACCCCGGGGTCGTCAGCTCCCCGGCCCGGCCCGTCGGGATTCGGACGTCGTTCTCGAGCGAAACCTCGGGCGGGGACGTCGAGATCGGGTTGACAGCCATGGCGTCCGTGCGACACGGATCAGCTCGTCCTGCACGTGACCGCCGGCCGGGTCACCGACCCGGCCGGGAGGGCGCGCGTGGTGCCCATGCTCGAGCAGGTCGCCCGCTTGCCTCATGTCACGGGCGTCCTGAGTCCGTTTGCCGCCGCCGGAGCACAGCAGGTCTCGCGCGATGGGCACATCGCCTTCGCGACGGTGATGTTCGATGAGCGGGCGAACGCGCTCCCCAAGCCCACCATCAAATCCGTGATCAGGACCGTCCAGGCGGCTCGCGCGCCAACACCGCGCACCGGCGCTCGAGGACGCCTAACCGGTGTGCGTAGAGCCCGCCGAGGCGCCCGGGGCGAGGTCCAGGAGCTCGCCGGGCGGCTCGCCCGAGAGCAGCCAAGCATCGTCCTCCCAGCGCACCAGTCCGCGTCGAGACAGATCCGACAGGGCGCTGGTGACCGTTGGTCGCCGTGCCGCGACGAGGTCGGCGAGCACCGAGTGAGTCAGGCGCACAGGTAGCACGGTCCCGTCGCTCCGAACACGGCCCCAGCGAGCGGCCAGGTGCCAGAGCAGCATGTGGAGCCTCACGTCAACGCGCGCCTGGTGCACGATCGCCATGTTCACCGCAAGCGTTCGGGAGCGCTGGAGCGCCCGCGCGACAAGGCTCACCGCGAGCTCGGGATAGCGGCCGAGGTTCTGGACGAAATCCTCGTCGAGCACCGCGAATCGCGCCGACTCGATCACCGACCAGCCCGTGGTCAGGTTCAGGGTCGACGATTCGCGCTCGTCGAGCCAGGGACGCAAGACATCTCCCTCTCCTAGCACCTCGGCACCGGAGCGCTGATCGATTCCAACCCGACGGATCAGCAGGCCCTCGAGCACGAGCAGGCCAATGCCGCCGGTGGGCATGAGCGACCCCTGCGCCACGAGGTTGCCGGGTGGGATCCACACCTCTCGTGCCGTGCACTCGTGGGTTGCCTGCTCGCGGCGGCCAGCGTCGATGGGGTCGGCGAGCTCCGGATCCTCGCGCAGCACGTGACATAGCCCGGAGGGGGCTGGACGGACACTCACGTCAACACTGTGTCAAACCGAGGCGGCGGCGGACGAGCGGCGAGTCCTAGGTGCGGACAAGTCCCGGACACGCGCTGTGATAAGGATGTGGCCGATGCGGATCGGTGTCCTAACCGGTGGCGGTGACTGCCCCGGGCTCAATGCGGTCATCCGCGCGGTCGTCCGCAAGGCGATCGACGAGCACGGCGATCAGGTGATCGGCTTCCGGGACGGCTGGCGCGGCGTGCTCGAGGACGCGTTTGACGAGCTGACGATCGAGTCCACACGGGGGATCCTGCCGCGCGGCGGAACGATCCTTGGAAGCTCACGGACGAATCCCTACAAGCGCGACGACGGGGTCGAGCTCGTACGCGCCACGTTCGCGCATCACGGACTCGACGGGCTGATCGCGATCGGAGGCGAGGACACCCTCGGGGTGGCGAGCAGACTCGGCGACGCCGCCGTCAAGGTGATCGGCGTGCCGAAGACGATCGACAACGACCTCGCCGCGACCGACGTGACGTTCGGATTCGACACCGCCCTGCACGTCGCCAGCGAGGCGATCGATCGCTTGCACACCACGGCCGAGAGCCACAACCGCATCCTGGTCGTGGAGGTCATGGGCCGGCATGCGGGATGGATCGCGCTGCACTCCGGGCTCGCCGGCGGCGCCGACGTGATCCTGATCCCCGAGATCCCGTTCGACATCGACGAGGTCTGTCGCCTGATTCGGCGCCGGCACGAGCGCGGACGGTACTTCTCGATCGTGGTCGCCGCCGAAGGCGCGACGCCCAAAGCCGCCACGATGACGATCTCCGCCGGCGAGGTTGACGAGTTCGGTCATCCGCGTCTCGGCGGGATCGGCTACCGGCTCGAGCAGGAGATCGAGGAGCGCACGGGCTATGAGACCCGCGCCACCGTACTCGGACACGTGCAGCGCGGCGGAACTCCCACCCCGTTCGACCGCGTTCTGGCCACCAGGTTCGGGCTGGCCGCGATCGACGCGGCCCACGGGGGTGCGTGGGGAAAGATGACCGCGCTGCGCTCGACGGAGATCGAGCTCGTGCCGCTGTCGCACGCGGTCGCCCAGCTGCGCACCGTCCCGGTCGAGGAGTACCGGCGGTACGGGGTGCTGTTCGGCTGATGCCGGGCTGGCTACCAGCAGCGAGATCGGCGTTTACCGGGAGGACGCCCACAACTATGCTGACGGGAGTGGCCGCATTCGCTCGCACCGCCCCAAGGGCTCACAGAACCCTGACCCCGTGACCGCGACCGATACCGCCACCGCGTTGGACAGTCGTTGTGTGGACACGATTCGCACGCTGTCGATGGACGCGGTGCAGAAGGCCAACTCGGGCCACCCGGGCACGCCGATGGCGCTGGCGCCGCTCGCGTACGTGCTCTACGCGCGTGTGATGCACCACAACCCGCGGGATCCGCAGTGGCCGGATAGGGATCGGTTCGTGCTCTCATGCGGCCACGCTTCGATGCTGCTCTACTCGACGCTGTACCTGAGCGGCTACGACGTCAGCCTCGAGGAGGACATCGAGCGGTTTCGCCAGCTCGGCTCGCGGGCGGCGGGTCATCCGGAGTATGGGCATCTGCCCGGGATCGAGGTCACGACGGGTCCGCTCGGCCAGGGGATCGCGCACGCGGTGGGGATGGCGCTCGCCGAACGGATGCTGGCGGCACGCTTCAACCGCCCAGGCCACGAGATCGTCGATCACCGCACGTTCGTGATCGCATCCGACGGCGATCTCGAGGAGGGCATCTCGGGCGAGGCGTCCTCGCTGGCCGGCCACCTCGCGCTGGGCCGGCTGATCTCGTTCTACGACCAGAACCACATCTCGATCGAGGGCGACACGAAGCTGGCGTTCACCGAGGACGTCGGCGAGCGCTACGAGGCTTACGGGTGGCACGTCCAGGACCTGGAGGAGAACATCGAGCTCGACAGCCTCGAGCGGGCGCTCGAGGTCGCCATCGCGGTCGAGGACCGCCCCTCGTTGATCATCGTGCGCACCCACATCGCGCAGGGCAGCCCGCACAAGCAGGACACCGCGGGCGCCCACGGCTCGCCGCTGGGCGAGGAAGAGGTGAAGCTGACCAAGGAGGCGATGGGCTGGCCGGTTGAGCCTGCGTTCTACGTGCCCGAGGACGCTTTGAAGCACTTCCGGCGCTGCGTCGAGCGGGGCGCGGAGCTCCAGTCCGAGTGGGAGGCGCGCTTCGACGCCTACGCGCAGGAGCACCCGGAGCTGGCGGGGGAGCTCCGGCGTTTGTTTGAACGCCGGCTTCCGGCTGGCTGGGACGCCGAGGTCCCCCGGTTCCACGCCTCCGGGACCTTGACCGCGACCCGCAAGTCCTCGCACGAGGTCCTCCAGTGGGCCGCGGCCCACGTCCCCGAGCTGGTGGGGGGATCGGCGGACCTCGCGCCCTCCACGTTGACGCGGATCGACGATTCCGGCGAGGTCGAGGCGGGCGCCTACGGCGGACGCAACCTCCACTTCGGGATCCGCGAGCACGCGATGGGGGCGATCGTCAACGGGTTGACGCTGCACTACCTCAGGGGCTATGGCTCGACGTTTCTCATCTTCAGCGATTACATGCGGGGGTCGATGCGGCTCGCCGCACTGATGCGGCTGCCATCGATCTTCGTGTTCACGCACGATTCGATCGGGCTGGGGGAGGACGGACCCACGCACCAACCGATCGAGCAGCTCGCGGGGCTGCGCGCGGTGCCGACGCTCGTCGTGGTCCGCCCGGCGGGCGCGAACGAGACCGCCCTGGCGTGGCGGTACGCGATCGCGTCCACCGACCACCCGACCGCGCTGGTGTTCTCGCGCCAGGGGGTGCCGACCTGGAACCCGGCGGCGGTTCCGGACGACGCTATCGAGCGCGGGGCGTACGTGCTACGCGATTCCTATCGCGAGCCCGATCCACCCGACCTGATTCTGATCGCGACGGGAACCGAGGTTCACCTCTGCGCCCGTGCGGCCGATCTGCTCGAACCCGCGGGGATCGCCACGCGGGTGGTGAGCATGCCGTCGGTCGAGAACTTCGCTGCCCAGGATGCCGATTACCGTGACGGCGTGCTGCCGCCTGGCGTGCGGGCTCGCGTGGCCGTGGAGGCGGCGTCCACATTCGGCTGGCAGCGGTGGGTCGGAGACCTTGGCGAGGTGATCGGGATGGAGACCTTCGGGGCGAGCGCCCCCTCGGGCGCGCTCTACAAGCACTTCGGCTTCACCCCGGAGCGGGTGGCTGACGTCGGCAGGGAGGTGTTCGAGGGAGCGAAGGGTTCCTAAGGCAGGTCGGAGAGCGGTACATCTTGATGAGCACGGTCACCGAGGTCAATCCCCGTCTGAAGGCTCTCACCGAGGCCGGCGTCAGCGTGTGGCTCGACCAGATCCGTCTGCACTCGACCGGCCAGCTGCACAAGGGCGCCCCGCCGATCGGGCGGTTCCTGCAGCTGATCGCCGACCCGCGGCGAGACGCCGACATTCCGGGCGCGCCGTATTCGTTCGGGACGCTGATCGCGGCACAAGCGGCGGGCGACCTCCAGACGCTCCGGGGCCCCCGGCTGAAGGCCGAGCGGGTCAACCTCGAGGGTGACCCGGTTGCAGCGGTGCGGGCACTGACGGAGCGTCTCACGGGGCTGCTGAACGGGAAGTGATGGGTGATGCACGTCGTCGTCGCCGACCAGATCGCCGCTGAGAACCCGCTCGTCGAGGGACTCGAGCGCCTCCCGGTGCATCCCACCACGCTGGTGATCTTCGGGGCCACCGGCGACCTCGCGCATCGAAAGCTTCTCCCCGCGCTCTACAACCTGGCCCACGAAGGCGCGTTGCCCGAGCGCTTCGAGCTGATCGGCATCGCCCGCCGCGACCTGTCGCAAGAGGAGTTTCGATCGATGGCGCGGGCGTCGATCGAACGGTTCTCTCGCCGTCGACCCGATCCCGACGTCCTCGAAGTTTTGCTGGGCGACATGCGCTACCTGTCGGGCTCGTTCGACGACGACGGGGTGTACGCCGACGTCGAGCAGACGCTCAGGGAATTCGACGAGAAGGCGGGACGGCCGCTGGACCACATCCTCTACCTCTCCACCGCGCCGCAGTTCTTCCCCGTGATCGCGGGGAAGCTCGGCACCGCGGGGCTGAACGAGGCGGGCGACGCCGAGACGAGACTCGTAATCGAAAAGCCGTTCGGCTACGACCTGGCCTCCGCCCGGCAGCTGAACGCGGAAGTGCTGTCCGTGTTCGACGAGTCCCAGTGTTTCCGGATCGACCACTATCTCGGCAAGGAGACCGTGCAGAACCTGATGGCGCTGCGATTCGCTAACGCGCTGTTCGAGCCGGTCTGGAACCGCAATTACGTCGACCACGTCGAGATCACGGCGGCGGAGGACATCGGGATCGAGGGCCGGGCCGGGTACTACGAGGGGGCGGGGGCGCTCCGCGATCTGGTCCAGAACCACATGCTGCAGCTGCTTTCGCTGCTGGCGATGGAGCCGCCGAGCTCGTTCGAGGCCAACCGGCTGCGCGACGAGAAGCTGAAGGTATTGGAGGCAATCGTGCCGCCGGCGGTAGAGGACGTTGCCGCGATGGCGGTCCGGGCTCAGTACGGACCCGGGGTCGTGGGGGGGGTGAGGGTGCCCGGCTACCGCGAGGAGGAGGGCGTGGCGCCTGACTCCCGCACCGAGACCTACGCCGCCCTGCGCCTGCACGTGTCGAACTGGCGGTGGGCCGGGGTGCCGTTCTATCTGCGGACGGGAAAACGGCTTGAGCGCAAGCTGACCGAGATCGTCGTCACGCTCAAGCCGGTCCCGCACCTGGCGCTGCAGAGCTCGGGCTCGGTGGGTCCGCAGTCGAACCAGATCGTGCTGACCGTGCAGCCCGATGAGGGCGTCTCGGTCTCGATCGGCGCGAAGATCCCCGGGGCGCGAATGCGGATCCGACCGGTCAACATGGAGTTCCGCTATGGCACGTCGTTCGTGTCGGAGTCGCCCGAGGCCTATGAGCGGCTGATCCTCGATGCCATGCGCGGCGACGCCACCCTGTTCACCCGCAACGACGAGATCGAGGCGCTGTGGGGAATCATCGACCCGATGCTGACCGCGTGGCGCGAGGACACGACGTCGCCGATCCCGAAGTACCCGGCCGGATCCGCCGGTCCCGAGGAGGCCAACGCCCTGCTGCTCGACGGTCGGCGGTGGCGGCGCCTGTGAGCGAGGACGTCTGGTCGGCCGAGGGCACCACGCCCGATGCGATCGAGGCGGCGCTGCGCGAGATGCTGCGCAGTCGTCACGCGTCCAACCGGGCGCTCGCGCCGGCGCGCGTCCTCAACCTCGTGGTGGTCGTCGATCGAGCATGGAAGGACGAGATCGCCAGCCGACTCGCGGGGGTGGGTCGCTACCACGCCTCGCGCACGATCCTGTGCGCGGTCGAAGAAGGGCGCAGCGCGCTCGACGCCGTGGCCGTGATGAGCTACGACGAGCCCAGGAACGGTCTCGGCGTGATGCACGAGAGCGTCGAGATCGACATCGGACCAGATCAGATTGGAAGGCTCGACACGATCGTCGATCCGGTGGTCGTCTCCGAGTTGCCGACGATGGTGTGGTGCCCGCACGGGCACACCGAAGCGTTGAGGGCGCTCAGCGGCATCGTCGACGTCATCCTGTTGGATTCCGATGACGAGACCGATTGCACGTGGGCGATGGAGTGGGCCGGCAAACTGCTCGAGTCGGCGTACGTCGTCGACCTGGCCTGGCTTCGCTCCACCCCGTGGCGGGAGCGGCTGGCCGCGAGCTTCGACATGCCCGGCCGGATCGCGGCGCTCGGGGAGCTCGATGCGGTCACGGTCAGGCACAGGGTCGGGTCGCGTGCGAGCGCGATGCTGCTGGTCGGGTGGCTGGCCTCGCGCCTTGACTGGGATGTGACGTCGCTGAGCTCGATGAACGGCGCCGGGCTTCGCGGCGCCGCGACCGCCGCCGGCGGCGAGGTCGAAGTCCGGCTCGAGTCCTCCGCTCAGGATGTGCCGGGACTCGCGGGGGTCACGGTGTCGTGGGGAGGTGACCACTCCCTCTCGCTGGACCGAGCCCGTGGCGGACTGCGCGCCCGCGAGCGCTCCGGAGCCGGCGAGCGCTCCGGGGCCGGCGAGCGCGCGTGGCAGATCCTCGGAGCATCTCGCGGCGAGGGCGGCATTCTCGGCGAGGGCGTAAGGCAGGCCCTACTTCGCGATCCGACATACGGACCGGCGCTTCAGCAAGCGCGGAACCTCTGCCCATGACGCTCAACATCGAGGTGGTCGAAAACCCCGCGCGCGCCTGCGGCGCGATCCTCGTGGGCGCGGCGGTCAGCGCCGGGCATGTGGTCCTGGCGGGAGGTTCGACACCCAAGGCGGCGTACCGAGAACTCGCCGCCGCGGTCCGGGCGGTCGGGCTGGGTTTCGACGGCACCACGTTGTGGTTCGGCGACGAGCGGTGCGTGCCGCCCGAGGACGAGAGATCGAATTTCGCCATGGTCAAGCAAACGCTGCTCGACCCGATCGCGGACCTCACCCAGCCCACGGTCAGGCGGATGAAAGGAGAGCTAGGACCGGTCAGCGGCGCCGATGACTACGAGCGTGAGCTGCGCGACTCCGGCGAACCGGTATTCGAGCTGGTGCTTCTGGGGATCGGCCCCGACGGGCACACCGCATCGCTGTTTCCCGACCAGACCACGCTGCAGGAACGCTCCCGGATGGTGGTGGGAGTCGAGCACGCCGGGCTCGAGCCGTTCGTGCCTCGGGTCACCTTCACCCTCCCGAGGCTCGCACGCTCCAGGCACGTGGTCTTCCTCGTGTCCGGCGAGTCCAAGGCTGACGCGGTGGCCGCTGCGTTCGGACCAAACGCCAAACCGGACCCGCATGTGCCGTCGTCGCTCCTCGTGCCGCTGGCCAAAGAGGTCACGGTGCTACTCGACCCACCGGCGGCCGCGAAGCTGTGAGCTCTTCCGTCATCGGCGTCGATCTCGGTGGCACCAAGGTCGCCACCGCGTCGCTTCAGGGGCGGGGTGGGCTCAGCCAGTCGAACGTGCAGCCGACCAATTTGTCTGACAGCCGGGCGCTGCTCGATCAGGTGGTCGACCTGGTGCAGGAGGCTCGAGGCGACGGGCTCGACGCCGTGGGCATCGGCGTCCCGTCGGTGGTCGACTTCGACACCGGGCGCGTCGTGTCGTCGGTCAACGTGCCGCTCGCCGACATACCGCTACGCGAGGCGCTCGGCGACCGGCTCGGGGTACCCGTATTCGTCGACAACGACGCGACCGTGGCGGCGCTCGCCGAGGCGTACGACGAGAATCTCGAGCTCGTGGCGCGCAATCTCGTGATGATCACCGTAGGGACCGGGATCGGCGGGGGCCTGGTCCTGGGCGGGCGCATCTACAGGGGGGCGACCGGCGGCGCGGGGGAGCTCGGCCACACGCTCGTGGGGCTCGATCTGGAGCACGGGGTGCCCGACCCGGTGCGATTCCCGCAGCCCGGGTCACTGGAGTGGGTTGCCTCCGGGCACGCGATCGACCGGCTGGCAGCGGAGTGCGCTCGCTCGGCGCCCGGGTCGGCGCTGGGGCGACAGCTCGCGGCCGGAGAGGAGGTACTCGGGCCGGCGGCGGTTCGGGCCGCCCGCGAGGGCGACGTGGACGCGACGAGAATCATCGAGACGTGGGCCGGTCGCCTGGGGATCGGGGTCGCCAATGCGATCAACACCTTCGATCCCGACGAGGTCGTGATCGGCGGCGGCGCGGCGCAGGCCGGGGAGCTGTTGCTCGAGCCGGCACGGCGTGTCGCATCGGGATATGTGCTGCCGGGGCTCGGCCGGCGGACCAAGGTTCGACTCGCCAAGCACGGTGTGCGTGCCGGCGTACTCGGTGCGGCGCTCCTGGCCCTGCACGAGCTCGAGGATGCTCGTGCCGCGCGGCGAGACCCGCGCCCGGCCGCTGGCTCGACGATGGAGGTGCGGTGATCCACTCACGGCACTTACACCGCACACCAGCCACGCGCCGAAGATGAGGTGAACGCCATGAGCAAGCGAGTAGTGGAGTGCAACATCTGCGGTGAGCCTCTCGCCGCGGCCACCGACGAGGAACTGTCGCGACGGGTGCATGGACATTTGGAGACCGAGCACGCAGACGCCGATCGCGACGAGGAAAACATCCGGAAGATGGTCGCCGCCGAGGCCTACGATGCAGGCGATGCGTAAGGGTTCGATGGGCCCGAAGTCGGCGAGCCGGGCGCGCTAATGGAGATCTTTCTCATACGTCATGGCCAGACCGAGTGGAGCGCCAATGGCCGCCACACGAGCCGAACCGACCTGCCGCTGATCGAGGAGGGACGAACCCGGGCGCGAGCGCTGGGAGCCGAGCTCGATGGTCACCAGTTCGCCCTGGTGCTGTGCAGCCCGCTGCTCCGAGCCCGCGAGACGTGCGAGCTGGCAGGCTTCGGGGATGTCGCGGTCATCACCGATGATCTGCGCGAGTGGGACTACGGTGAGTACGAGGGGCTGACCACGCCCGAGATTCGCGAGGAGAACCCGGGCTGGGACCTGTGGCGCGACGGATGTCCCGGTGGCGAGCGCCCCAAGGCCGTGGCGGCCAGAGCGGACCGGGCGCTCGAGCGGTTGCGCAGCGCGGATGGTGACGCCGCGGCGTTTGCTCACGGTCACATCCTGCGGGTGACCACCGCCCGGTGGCTGAGGATGAGAGCGGCCGAGGGTGCCCGGTTTGCGCTGGCGGCGGGAAGCGTGGGGGTGCTCGGGTATGAGCGCGAGACGGAAGTGATCGTGAGCTGGAACGCGGGGATGCGCGTGTAGCGCACCTCGCCCCCGGGGCGCCACCACGCCCCCGCTCCCCCGCGCACCCCCGCGCCCCCCGGGCGCCGACCTATGACAGATGTCACGGTCGATTTCGGTCGCGTGCCACTTACGCGGGCGGCGGTGCCGACGTACGCTCGGCGCATGACATCGACACATTTCCAAACCGAAGAACTCGCCATCGAGGTGCGCGACCTGCGCAAGTCCTATGGTGACGTGGAGGCGCTGCGTGGGGTCGGCTTCGAGGTACCCCGGGGTGAGGTGTTCTGCCTGCTGGGGCCGAACGGGGCCGGGAAGACCACCGCGGTCGAGATCCTCGAGGGCTACCGGCTGCGTAGTGGCGGACACGCGCGCGTGCTTGGTTTCGATCCGGCCACCGGGGACCGTGAGCTGCGTGAGCGCGTCGGCATCGTGCTGCAGCAGTGCGGCGTTCAGAACGACCTGACCGTCGCCGAGCTCGTCGAGATGTACGGCCGGTACCACGTTCGCCGGCGCCCCGTCGACGAGGTGATCGAGCTCGTGGAGCTCACCGAGAAGCGGGACGTGCGCGCGAAGAAGCTCTCGGGCGGCCAGCGGCGCCGGCTCGACCTCGCCCTGGCGCTCGTCGGCGACCCGGATCTGATCTTCCTCGACGAGCCGACGACCGGGTTCGACCCGGCCGCACGGCGCCAGGCGTGGTCGACGATCCGGTCGTTGTGCGAGCTCGGCAAGACCGTCTTTCTGACCACTCATTTCATGGACGAGGCGCAGTACCTCGCCGCCCGGGTGGCGGTCATGCGGGCCGGCGAGATCATCGCGATCGGTAGCCCCGACGAGATCGGAGGCCGAGACCTCCGCCCGTCGGAGATCCGCTTCGTGCTGCCCGCCGGCTGGTCGCTCGGCGACGTGCCCTCGGTGCCGTCGCGAGGCCGCTCGCTCGAGGGTGACCGAGTCCTGATCACCACGACGGAGCCCGTTGCGGCCGCCCAACAGATCACCACCTGGGCGGTCGACCACAACCTCGAACTGGAGCACTTCTCGGTGACCCAGCCGACGCTCGAGGACATCTACCTAGAGCTCACCGGCTCTAGCAACCACAATTCGCACCTAGAGGAGGCCGTGCGATGAGCTCCGTACTGACACCTTGGCTTCGGCGCGACTTTGGTCTGGTCGTGTCGCAGATCCGCTACGAGCAGCGTGCTTACTGGCGAAACCGCAGCCGGGGAATCTTCACCTTCGTTTTCCCGCTCATGTTTCTGGTGATCTTTGCCAGCCTCAACAACGGCCGCCACCTGAGCTCGCTGGGAGGGATCCCCTACAACGACTTCTTCGTGCCCGGGATACTCGCCTACGGGGTGATCGGCACCACCTTCGTCAACATGGCGATCTCTACGGCGATCCTGCGCGACGAGGGCATACTCAAGCGGATGCAGGGAACGCCGCTGCCGCGATGGGCGTATGTCGCCGCCCGCATCGGCTCCACGGTCCTGATCGTGCTGGCGATTACCGCCGTGACGCTCGGCCTCGGGGTCGCCGCCTACGGAGTGCACATCAGGCTGTCGACCCTGCCGGGTCTGATCGTGACCCTGGTGCTGGGCACAGCGGCGTTCACGACGCTGGGAATCGGGATCACCCGGTTCATCCCCAACGCGGAGGCCGCTCCGGTGATCGTCAACCTGCTGGTGCTTCCGCTCACGTTCATCTCGAGCGTCTGGTTCCCGCCCAACGGCATGCCGAAAGCGTTGAGCAGCGTCGCGAAGTTCTTCCCCATCCGCCCGCTCGCCGACGGCCTTCAGACGGTCTTTGATCCGAGGACCGTGGGCGCCGGGCTGAACGGCCAGGACCTGAAGACGCTGCTGATCTGGACCGCCGTCGGCGTGATCCTCATGCTGCGCTTCTTGCGGCGACCGGTGGGCGAGCCTGTAATCGGCGAGGCTGCATGACGGAGCGCTCGGAGCACCTGTCTCGTCAGGAGCCCGTGGAGACGTTGAATGCGCCGGCGGGCGGCCCGCGTGGCCGCCCGGCCGGCGACGACGCTGGGGCGGGGACGGAGCATGAGCGCGAGGGTCGCCGGCTGAGTGAGCGAGCGGGGCCTCGGCTGACCGCCCGGCAGGCCTGGTTCCGTCAGGCATGGTTCAGTCACGCGCCGCACGGGGGCGTCCGATACGGAAGTGCGTTCATCTGGCTGTTGTTCATCCTCTTTCCGCTCGCCAACGCGATCGGAAGGCACGAGGCGCTCTTTCGACACGTGCTTTCGGTCGCCGGCGCGCTCGCGTTCATCGCCGCCTACATCTCACTGATACTCGCTTGGCGCTCTGATCGGGGCGACAGGTACACGGGCCTGGTGTTCGCCGTGATGCTGGCCGTGGCGACCGCCCTGACCCTGGGGGATGCATCCGGATGGGCGTTCCTGTTCACGTACTGCGCGGCCTGTGCGGCGCTCATCCCGCCGCCGCCGTTCGGCTTTTGGGCCGTGGTGTCGTGCTCGGCACTCGCCGCGGTGACATCTTCGATAGCCGGGGCCGATGGCGGCTCCGTGCTCGGGTACGTCGCCAGCAGCGCCGGGATCGGTCTGCTGATGCTGCTGTTCCGCGACCTGAGGATCCGCAACGAGGAGCTGAGCGAGGCCCGGGCCGAGCTGGCGCGGCTGGCGGTGGCGCAAGAGCGGGAACGCTTCGCTCGCGATCTACACGACCTCCTCGGACACTCGCTCTCGGTGATCGCCCTGAAGGCCGAGCTCACCCGGCGCCTCATTCCCGACCGGCCCTCCGACGCCGCCAAGGAAGTCGGCGAGGTCGAGCAGGTGGCCCGGACCGCGCTTTCCGAGGTCAGGGAAGCGGTCAGCGGATACCGTCAGCCGACGCTCGAGGGCGAGCTCGCCGGGGCCCGGATGGCGCTCTCCGCCGCGGGTATCCAGGCGAACGTCCAGCGCCCCGCGATCAGCCTCGATCCCGAGACCGAGGCGATCCTCGCCTGGGCGGTCCGCGAGGGCGCCACGAACGTCATCCGCCACAGCGGTGCTCAGCACTGCACGGTGCGCGTCACCAAGAGTCTCACCGATGCGGCCGTCGAGGTGCTGGACGACGGTGTGGGGGCGGCCGGCGGGAACAGTGGCCGGGGCGCCGGCGGGCCCGCCGGTCCAGATGACAACGAAGGACGCCGAGGCCCAAACGGCCTGCCGCGACGCGGCGACACCCGACCCGACGACTCCCGACCCGACGACGCGGGACCCGGCGACGCCCGACCCGGCGACTCCCGACGAGGCGGAGGGCATGGCCTGGAGGGCCTGGCAGAGCGCGCGGCCTGCCTCCATGGCCGAGTCGAGGCTGGCACCCCGGCCGGCGGTGGAGGATTCCGTCTGTGCGTGACAGTGCCGCTCAACGCCCGGTGATCCGCGTCCTTCTCGCCGAGGATCAGGGAATGGTTCGCGGCGCCCTCGCCAGCCTCCTCGACCTCGAGCCCGACATCGAGGTCGTGGCACAGATCCCTCGTGGAGACGAAGTCGTCTCCGCCGCTCTCGCCACCCATCCCAACGTGGCGCTGCTTGACATCGAGATGCCGGGCCTCTCAGGTCTGGAGGCCGCCGAACAGCTAAGCCGTGCGGTTCCCGACTGCCATGTTCTGATCCTCACCACGTTCGGGCGCCCCGGGTATCTTCGCCGTGCGATGGAGGGTGGTGCAGCCGGCTTCCTTCTCAAGGACGCGCCCGCGCACGAACTCGCCGGCGCGATTCGCCGCGCGGTGGCGGGCGAACGTGTCGTCGAGCCGGGATTGGCGGCCGCCGCGCTCAGCCAGGGCGAGAGCCCGCTGACTCCGCGCGAGCACGAGGTGCTGGCCGCCTCGCGCCACCACGCCACGGTCGCCGACATCGCCGCCGCTCTCTACCTCTCGCCCGGAACCGTCCGCAACCACCTCTCATCCGTGATGCAGAAACTGGACGCCCGAAACCGGGCCGAGGCGGTGCGCGTGGCGGAGGAGAAGGGGTGGTTGTGACCCTGCGCGGTGTCACTGTTTCGGCCCGATGAACTGATCGAGCAGCTCGACGTCCGCTTTGTGGGAAACGTAGATCGTCCTCTTGCCGGACTTGGTCCAACGAACGCCCACCCTCTCGCACGCCTGGCAGAAGATGCCCTGAATGTCGGTCGATACCTGCGAGAAGCCGTACCGCGGCGAGACCCAATTGCCTCGTCCGGTGTTCGTGAACCGATACCCGTCGGAATGGATCAGGCCACGAAGCATCTCCTCGGGCCAGTGCTGGACAAGCTCCATCTGCCATTCGGCCAACGCAATCCGGCGCTCGAACTTCTTACCGATGTCGTGCTGAGGAAAGAGGCATGGCCAATGCATCCAGTACGAAGACACCTCGACGCAGTTCTGACGCCGCCGCGGGTACGTGTGCGTCTTGCCGAGCCGCACCTCCCGCATGGCCGCCTCCGCGGAAGCGATGATTCCCGGATACTTGAGGTCGAGGACGATCCGCAGTTTGTACACACCTCTCTGGTGCAAGGAAATGCAGCCGTCCCCCAGGTATAAGCCGAGCAGGTAGACGTAGCCCGGCGCCACGTCCGTGAAGGGGCGGTCCGGGTTGCATCGGACGCATGCTTCGGATCCGCGGCGCCCAGGCTGAGACCGGGGGATGGCGCCGTTGAGCCAGTCGCGCACCGTTGTCCGCGGAATCCCGAGCTGGCGAGATATCTCGCTGGCGTTTGCTCCCTTGTCTGCCAGCGCCAGCGCGCGCTGCACCGTGGTCTCCCGGTGCACGGCGTCTACGCCGGTCCCGATGCGGCTGAGAGGATTCGAACCTCCACGTCCGTTAGGACACGGCCTCCTGAGGACCGCGTGTCTACCGTTCCACCACAGCCGCGGGAAGGTGAGAAGGTAGCACGCCTGTGCGCTGGGATCGGATGGCATACGAGGGAACACACGTTCGACAGGCTACATAGCCAGCCGGATGGAAAGGCCCTGCAAACGCCGCAGTTCTGCAAGGGCCGGGCGAACCATCTGATTAGAGCGTACGACTCCGCTACCCTCCACCACCGGTGCCCGCCGCTATCGTCTAGGGGACTAGGACGCCGCCCTCTCACGGCGGAAACCCGGGTTCGAATCCCGGTAGCGGTACTCACTCCGAATCCCCGGTGTTCACGAGGGATTTCGTGGGTTCTAGGGTCTCGTGGGATAGGTCATGGGATAGTCCGGACCCTCGACTCCCACGCGTTACCGTCGAGTACCACCTGCGCAAGGTGTTCACCACGCTCGATATCAGCTCCGGCAAGGAACTACGCGGCGCGCTTGCCGGGATTCCTGACCCCGGCGGTGTCGCAAGCGGACACTGCGCGATGGTCTCCCACCCGGAGGAGACCCATGAGCGGATAGTGACCGCGGCGAACGCTGCCGCCGTGCCCGGCTAGGGACACGGCGCGCCGTCTAGCGGCGCTACCTAGCGCTGGCCGGGATCCTCGTGTCCGTGGATAGACGATGCCTGCTCGGGGCATGGAGCGGCAACCAGTCTGGTTGGCGCTGATTCGACTCACCTCGCACGAGAGTTTTCTCAACTTCCGCTAAGCCGGGCGAGTGTCGTAGCACTGGCACCCGGATTGCTGGACTCGCGGATTAGCTGCCCGTTAGTGGTCTGTCAGCGCTCTCGCTGATCGTTACTGGTTGCCGCGATGACGTGGTGGATCGTCGTCGTCGCGCTGTTGAGGAGACGAGCACAGGAGCGCACATGACCATCAAGAATCTATTCGTCGTGGAGGCATCGCGGGGGCGGGGCCAGCGTGACCACCGCTGGCTCGCGCTGGGTTTGGTGTGCCTGGCGCAGTTCATGGTCGTCCTTGACGTGGCGATCGTGACGCTGGCCCTGCCGGCGATCAAGACCTCGCTTCACTTCTCGCAGACGGGCTTGCAATGGGTGCTAAGCGCGTACACGCTGCCCTATGGCGGGCTGCTGCTGCTCGGTGGCAGATCGGGTGATCTGCTCGGCCGCCGACGGGTGCTGGTTTTTGGGCTGGCGGTGTTCACCGGCGCGTCGCTCGCGTGCGGTCTGTCCTCCTCGGCCGGGATGCTGATCGGCGCTCGCGCGGTCGAAGGCGCGGGGGCGGCGATCGTGTCCCCGGCGGCGCTGGCGATCGTCTCCACCACGTTCGCCGAAGGCGTGGAGCGCAACAGGGCGATGGGAATCTACTGGGCGATGGGCGGCCTCGGACCAGCTGTCGGCGTGCTCGCGGGCGGGCTTCTGACCAGTGGGCCGGGATGGGAGTGGATCTTCTTCATCAACGTCCCGGTGGGGGCGCTGGCGCTGTTGCTTGCCCCCCGGCTGATCAGAGAGAGCCGGGCTGATCTGGGTCACCCTCGCTTTGACGTCGCGGGCGCGGTGACCGGTACGACGGGACTATCGCTGCTCGTCTACGCGGTCGTCAGCACCAACACGCACCACTGGGGCTCGGCCACGACGATCGGCCTCCTCGCCGGTGCGCTGACGTTACTGGCGGTGTTCGTGGCGATCGAGGCGCGCGGCGTTGGCCCCTTGATGCCGTTGGGGTTCTTTCGCAACCGCACTGTCACGGGAGCCAACGCGATCGGGCTGTCGCTCGGGATCTCGATCTTCGCGATGTTCTTCTTCCTCTCGCTATACATGCAGCAGGTCCTGCGCTACTCGTCGACGGAGGCCGGGCTGGCCTTTCTGGTCATCGCGGTGCTGATGGTCTTCTGCTCAGGCGCTGCGCCGGCGCTGGTCACGCGCGTGGGGGTCAAGCCCGCGCTGGCCGCGGGCCTGCTCCTGATCGCCGCCGCACAGCTGTGGTTTACGCGCCTGCCGGTGGCGGGCACCTACGCTGCGAACCTGCTACCCGGGTTCGTGGTGGTGCCGGCTGGGCTTGGGTTGGCGTCCGTGTCCGTGGGAATCGCTTCGTTGCAGGGCGTGCGCGAGCGCGACGCCGGCCTCGCGTCTGGATTGATCAACACCTCCCAGCAGGTCGGTGGAGCGATCGGCATCGCCATCACCTCCACGATTGCGGCGTCGCACACAGCTCATCTGCTACGCGCGGGCGTGAGCGCTGCCGGCGCCCTCACCTCCGGCTTTCACCTCGCGTTCGCGGTGGTCGCCGCATTCGCGATCGTCGGGGCGGCGCTCGCGTTGACGATGATCCGCCGCGGCGCCTCACAGGCGGCCCAGGCGGACGTTGCGCCCGAGAGGGCCTATTGATCGTTCACAGGAGGAACGACGACAGCTTGGCGCCTGCCGCTAGCGTGGCGGCACACGCCTGATCACGTAAACGACGTCCAGTCCTTCAAACGCCTCGATGGTCATCCCGATCTTCTCCATCACACGCCTCGAGGCCAGGTGGTCGGCGCGGGCGACGGCGACGATCCGCTCGAGTTCCAACTGCTCGAAGCCGACCCTGAGCCACGCCGCCGCGGCCTCCGTCGCGAACCCCTGCCCCCAGCGGCTGCGAACGAACCGGTAGCCGAGCTCGATCTCGGGCCCGCGCCAGTCTCGCGGGATCAGCCCGCAGTCGCCGACCAGTGCGCCGGTCCGCTTCTCGCGGACCACCCAGAAGCTATAGCCGTGCTGGCGCTGGCAGGCGATGAAGCGATCGACTCGCCGGCGGGTCTCGGTGAGCGAGCGCGATGCTTCGACCCCGTCGATGTGTGCCCAGACCGCCGGATCGGAATATGTTTCGTGGATCTCCTCACTGTCTGCGAGAGTGAACGGGCGCAGCCTCAGGCGCCGGGTCTCGATCGGCACGGGGATGCTCACATCCGCTGCGCTCACTGTTCGGTGCCCACGGTTATATGCGAGTGGCCTCGATGATGCTCCACGGGTACGCCGAGGCTCGGGTGAGGACGGTCTGCTCGACGCGATAGCCGGTCGCTTCGAGCAGCCCCCGGTATTCCGCGGCGGCGCGCTGCTTTCCGCCAAGCATCACGAGCATGTTTAGGTTCAGCAGATGCACGCCGGAGGGCTGCGGTTGGCTCGGCAGCAGCCATTCGATCACCAGCAGCTTGCTGCCGGGGGCGGCGGCACGGTGGCAGTTGCGCAGGATGCGTTGAGCGTGCTCGTCGTCCCAGTTGAGCAGGATCTGCTTGAGCAGGTACAGGTCGCCGCCGGCGGGAACCTCGTCGAGGAAGTCCCCGGCGATGAGTTCGAGGCGGCCGTCGAGCTGCTGAACGGGGGATGAACGGCGTGCGCGTTCGATCGCCACAGGCAGTTCGAACAGGACGCCGCTCCCGTCCGCGTTGCGGCTCAGGATCCCGGCGATCAGCTCACCACCTGCTCCTCCGACATCCACGATGCGGCGAAACGCGGCGGTGTCGTAGCTGGCCAGAAGCGCATCGAGACCGCTGTTGGATACCCAGCTCATCGTCCGCATGAACCGCTCGCCCTCCTCGGGATGCTCTCGGTAGTAGTCCCACAGGTCGCGGCCGAGCGCGTCGGCTGCTGGGGAGCGGCCGCTGAGCACAGCGTCCAGCAGCCGCTCCCAAGGCCGGTACTGGCCGGGTCCGGCGATCGCGATGGCCGCGTCGCGCAGGGAGCCCGGGGCGGTGCTTCGCAGCAGCGCTCCGAGGCTGGTCAGCGTGAAGCGGTCGTGCTGATGCTCGTCCAGCAACCCGATGGCGGCCGCGGCTCGTAGCAGCCGCGCGAGCGCGTCGGGGTCGGCATCGGTGGTGATTGCCATCTCGTGGCTTGAGCGTGGCCGGTCGGTGAGCTCATCGGCGATTCCGAGCTGCGCGAGCGCGGCCACGATCTGCGAGATGCGGTAGCCGTGGATCATGCGCATCAGCGCCGCGGCCAGCGTGCCCTCGTCCGCGAGCGTGTCTGTCTGTGTCTCGGTCATTGTCCGGGCTCCTCGGTTTGATCTGACGTGTTGTTGGGTCGCCTTGGGACTGGTCGGTCGTGCCAGCGTGCGGACCACGGCGCGGTCAGCGCGATCACCACAGGCACCGTGAGCACTGCTCATCTAGCTCCCGACATCGGCTGGTCCTGCGACGGGCTTCAGAGGGCGCTGTGCGGCGAAGTCGCCGTCGCGAACGAGCAGCGCGGCCAGACTCGCGCCGGCGAGCGCGACGATCCCGGCGATCAGCAGAATCAGGTTCATCGCGCTGGCGAACGCGGTCTGGATCGCGTCCGCCACGTGCGGCGACAGGCCCCCGGGAATGGTGCCGAAGATCTTCTGCGGACCGCCGGCGAGGACGGCGTGCGCGATCTGGCCCGCGTGGCCAGCCAAGGGGGTTGTGGCCAGCCTTGGTCCGAGGCTGCTGGATAGCTGACTCCCGAAGATCGCGCCTAGCGCGGCGATGCCGGTGGCGATCCCGACCTGGCGAAACGTGGAGTTGATCCCCGAGGCCATCCCGCTGCGCTCCGGTGAGACAACGCCGATTGCGGTGGCGGCGATCGCCGGATTGGCGAGTCCGACACCGACGCCTGCGACGATCAGACCGGCCAGCAGGGCGGTCCACTGCGAGCCGGCGCTCAGCCCGCGCATCAACAGCAGTCCGACGCCAACCAGAGCCAGCCCAGCACCCAGGAGGGCTCGAGCCGGGAAACGTCTCGCGAGCTTCCCGGAGGCGGCCGCGACGAGGAACATCGCCACCGTGTGGGGCAGGTATCGGAGACCGGTCTGAAGGGGGGAGAGTCCGAGGAGCGTCTGCATGTACAGCGACAGGTACAGGAACATCGCGAACATCGACCCGGAGAGCGCGATCGCCGCCAGCGACGCGCCGCCAAAGGCCGCCTTGCGAAACAAGGAGAGGTCGAGCATGGGGTGGCGCTGGGCGCACTGGGAGACGAGGAACACCACGAGGAGCGTGGTCGCGCCGCCGAGCAGCGACACGATCAGCGCGCTGCCCCAGCCGTTCGCGTTGGCGCGGGTGAGCGCGAGCACGAGCATGAACAGCGCTGCGCTGAACGATGCCGTGCCGATCCAGTCGATCCTGCGCTTTTGCCCGTCACGCGTCTCGCCGACCTTGGTCAACGTCAGCGCGAGGCAGGACAACCCGATCGGCACGTTGACGTAGAAGATCGATGACCAGCCGAACACCTCCGTGAGCGCTCCGCCGAGCAGCGGCCCGATCGCCGCGGAGAGGCCGATCGTCGCTCCCCAGGCCGCGAACGCGGTTGCCCGCTCGCGTCCCTGGAACTCCTGGGCGAGCAGCGCCAAGGAGGTCGAGAACATGATCGCGCCACCGATCCCCTGACCGGCGCGGGCGAGGATCAGGAACAGCGTGCTCGGCGACAGCGCGCACAACAGTGAGGTAAGGGAGAACAGCCCCAACCCGATCGAGAACAGAAGCCGGCGCCCGAGGTGATCGGCGAGCGCGCCGGCCGTCAGGAGCAGCGACGCGAGCCCGAGCGCGTAGGCGTCGATCACCCATTGGATGTCTGAGAAGCTCGCCCTCAGGTCGGCGGAGATCCTCGGGAGCGCGACGTTCACGATTGTGATGTCGAGCAGCAGCATGAACACGGCAACGCAAACGACGCCGAGCGTCCACCACTTCCGATCCGTCGCCGAGGGGCTTCCGGGCCGCGGGGTCGTGAGGCCGACCAGCACGTCGGTCATCGCCGAGATGCCTCGAGCAGGTGCCACGGGTAGTCGAGGACAGGAACGGGGATCACGCGCTCGAGCGAGTAGCCCGCTTGCTCGAGCAGCGCGGCGTAGTCCTCGAGGGTGCGCTCCCGGCCGCCGAGCGCCAGGAGCATCGCCATATCCATGAGGTGGATCTGCGAAGGCCGCCCGTCGGTGGGCAGAAGCCCCTCGATGATCAGCAGCGTGCCACCGAAGGATGAGGCTTCGTGGCAGTTGCGGAGGATCTGCAGCGCCTGCTCGTCGCTGCGTCCGTGGAGGATCGACTTGAGCACATACAGGTCAGCTCCCGTGGGCACGGCGTTCAGGAAATCGCCGGCGACCACCTCGACGCGGCTGGCGAGCCCGCGGCCGTCGAAGGCGTCGCGCGCGCCCGCGACCACTTCCGCCACCTCGAGCAGAACACCGGTGGCGTTCGGCGCGCCGGCGAGCAGGCCGGCGAGCAGCTCGCCGTGGCTTCCGCCCACATCGACGATTCGCCCGAAGCGAGACGCGTCGTAGCGCGACGCGACCTCGGCCGACACGCGGGAGGAGATGGCGCTCATTGCACGCGCAAACCGTGCGCTCTCCTCGGGATGGGCGGCGGCATAGCTCATGACGTCGCAGCCCAGTGTCTGCTCCGCGGTCGGTTGTCCGGTGCGCACCCCATCGGCGAGCCGCGACCACGGCTGCCAATGGGTGGGCCCGGTAAGTCCGGTCGCGGCGTCGCGCAGCGAGCGCTCTCCCGTGCGCAGGTACGTTCCCATCTCGGTGAGCGCGAACTGCTCTGAGTTGACCTCCTCGACCAGCCCCACGGCCGCGCCGCAGCGCAGGAGCCGCAGGATTGCGTCGGGGTCAGCTCCACACGCGCGTGCCACCTCCCTACTCGAGGTCGGCCCCGCCGCCAGCACATCCGCCACCCCGAGCTCGGCGACCGCGGCCACGACCTGTGAGCCTTTGTAGCCCTCAATCAGCTCGAACAAGCGGGCGTCCGCGGACTTGTTGGTTGCACGCGCGTGGTGGGCGGAGACTCGGAAGTTCGGGCGCCCGTTCGTCGATCTTCCGCCGGCTTGAAGTTCAAACGACTCGCGCGAGGTCCCGTTCGGCGAGCCAGGGCTGTCCTGTGACCAACGATCACGACCGGCTCGACCGGGGCGCCGGCCGCGGGCGGAGACGAATGGGTGGTAGTTGGAGGAGAACTCGGGCGACCCCACGAGCCGCTGGAAGCGCTCGATCTCGTCATCGTCCAGCAGACCGCTTCTGAGGAGCCGGTCGCGGAGTTGTTCGACATTGGCCTGGTGCAGCCGCCACGTGGGTGATCCGCCCGCGGCAATCTGGATGTGGCCCTCGGCGTGAACGTCGATGAGGCCGTGCTCGCGCAGCATCGTGTGGAAGCGTCGCCCGTACGCCGGGTCAACCCCGGCCCCGGTGAGGATCTGGTGGAAGGATGCGATCACCTTTCGGAACAGCAGCGCGTCGGCGGGCGCGCACGCGGGGGTCAGCTGCATCCAGCTGATGTCGAAGTCCTCGATCAGTAGCCAGCCGCCGGGCTTGAGCGCGGTGATCATCCGATCCAGCGCGCGATCGCGCTCGGGCAGATGCACGAGCACGAGCCTCTCGTGCACGAGGTCGAACGTCTCCTCTTCGAGGGGATCGAGCGTGATGTCATGTCGTCGCATCTCGGTGTTCGGTCGGTCGATGCGCATACGTTGCGGGTCGATGTCGGTGACCACCACGCGTCCGCGCGGGCCGACCCGCTCGGCCAGCCAGCGCGCGATGGAGCCGCCGCCCCCGCCGACCTCGAGACATGACCATCCGGGCGCGACCCGAATCTCCTCCAGGTGACGAGTCGTCACCGTGTCGAAGCACGCCTCCAGGCTCGCGAATCGCTGCCGCGACTGCTCGGCTGCGTTGGCGAGGCTGTAGGTGCCGTGATCGGTCCGCGACGAGCTCACCACCCACCTCCGTTCAGCGGCCGCTCGGCGCGCTTGCGGCCGGTGATGACGATGTAGTCCATGTCGATCTGGACCCCGTCCGCGACCGGCCTGGCCCAGCGCTCGTGCTCGGCGGCAATCTCGGCGCGCAGGGGCTCCCAATTCCCTTCCTCGATCAGCCGCTCGCGGGCGAGCACCGCGGGGCCGTAGGAGCGACCCATCAACTCGACCGCTGCCCGCACGGAAGGGAAGCGGGCATGCGCGGTGTCGCGATCAAAGCCAACATCGATGCCGGCGCCTTCGAAGCACGCCCGCGCGTGCTCCGGATCGGCCCACAGACTGGGCGGCTCAGGGAACGGGGGCGGCGGTATGTAGCGCGCACCGATCTCCGCCAGGCGCGCGTTGAACCCGTCCGGCGCCCAAACGGTCATCACGATCGTCCCGCCTGGGCGGCAGACGCGCGCAAGTTCCCTCGCGGCCACCGCATGGCGGGGCGCGTAAATCGCGCCAAAGTTCGACGTGACCGCGTCAAAGCTCTCATCGTCGAACGGAAGCTCCTCCACGTCGCCGAGTAACCAGTCGATGCTCACCCCGTCGCGGGCGGCGCGCTCGCGGCCCGCCGCGAGCAGCTCCGGAGTCAGGTCGAGCGCCGTCACGCTCGCGCCCGCCCGGGCTGCCAGGATCGCGACGTTCCCATCCCCGCAGGCGACATCGAGGAGCCTCAAGCCAGGGGCGGCGCCGGCACGCCTGGCGCTCGCAGCCCCCGCGTCGGCGATCATCCGGGCGAAGGCCGGGTAGTCGCCCGCCGCCCACATCATCCGTGCGCGTTCTTTCACCGCTCGGACATCCGGTTCCTTGAGATCCGCTGAACGATCGGCTCGCGCCCCCGGCCTCGCGCCAGCAGTGCGGGGTCGAGCCAGCAGGTAGATCGAGGGCACGGTCATTGGCTCGCCGTCCGGCAGGACGTTGACCGTGTGGATGTGGCTCGCGCCGGTGTCGATCACTTCGAAGTGATCCGCCGTGATCAGGGTCACGAGTTCTAGCTCGGTGATCTGCCCCGGCGGAATCAGCCGCATCATGCGCTCGAGCTCGGGCCACATGCCGTGCCGCTGCACCTGCTCCGCGAAGTAGGCGTCAGCCTCCGGTGGCAGCTCCTTCGCAAACAGCGTTCCCGTCTCGCCGAGTAGCGCGGCGATGCTTCGCACCGCGTCCGGGCGGTCGGCGGCGGGCAGAGCCTGGAGCACCCCCCGGATGTACACGTTCGCATCGCCGAGCTCGTTGTGCAGGCGTTCTGCCTCTTCGGGGGAACGCGCGTCGAGCACGCGATAGCTGACGTTCTCGAGGTTGTCCGCGGCCCGCGCGTGCTCGATCGCAGCCGGCGAGATGTCGCCTCCGATCACCGTCTGGAAGTGCCTCGCGAGAAAACGGGTCTGGCGCCCGTCACCGCAGCCGAGATCGACCACCGGCAGGTCTGGGGTGAACGCGTCGGCGAACACCTCGAGGTCGGCCACTAGGTCTGACTCGGCGGCGTCCCAGACGACCTCACCCGGTCTGCCATCGACACTGCTCCACCAGCGCTCCCAAACCGCCAGTCGGCTCTTTTGCCTGGCGTTCGCTTCCACGTCACACCTCCTCACGGATGGCCTCGATCACTGTCCATGGATATGTCGAGCCGGGGACGGGAATAGCGCGATCAAGCAGGAATCCAGTCTGGGCAAGCAGCCGTGTGTAATCCTCGAGGCTGCGTTCCCGGCCCCCCAGCTCGACCAGCATGAGCAGGTTCGCCAGATGCACGAACGACGGCGCGGGCTGCGACGGCAGGAGCAGCTCGATCACCGCCAGCCGGGTGCCGGGGTCGGAGGCGCGGTGAACGTTGCTGAGGATCTGCATCGCCCGCTCGTCGTCCCAGTCGTGGAGGATCGACTTCAGGACGTACAGGTCGCCTCCCGCGGGCACCTCGTGAAAGAAGTCTCCGCCCACCAACTCGACACGATCAGCCTGACCGCGGGCCGCGAGCGCTTCGCGCGCGCCGTCGACCACCTCCGGCAGGTCGAACAGCACGCCGCTGGCGGACGGTGCGGCTGCCAACAGACCAGTCAGCAGCACCCCCTGGCTGCCGCCGACATCGACGATGCGGCGGAACCGAGTCACGTCGTAATGGCGCACGACGGCTCTGGAGGCCTCGGCGGAGAAGCTGCCCATCGTCCGCGCGAAGTGCCAGCGCTCCTGCGGATGCTCGGCATAGTAAGCCCAGGCATTCGTGCCGAGCGCCGCGTGGTCCTGTGCCTGACCCGAGACCACGGCGTCGAACAGACGCCCGTAGGGCAGCCAGTGACCAGCAGAGGTCAGAGCGATCGCGCGGTCGCGGAGCGAGCCCGAAGGCTCGCCGTCACACAGCTGCTCCCCGAGCGGCGTCAGCTCAAACTGATCGCTCTCGAGCTCCGCGAACAAACCGATCGTGGCGGCTGCCCGCAACAGCCGGCCCAAGCCATCGGCGTCGGACCCGGTGAATCGGGCCAGTTCGGCGACGGTGTGCGGACCGTCCAGGAGGAGATCGGCGAGACCGAGACGCGCGGCGGTCCCGCAGATCTGCGACACCCAGTAGCCGCTGATCATTTCCATAACCTGTTCACGAGGTGATCGCGCTTCCATCGGAGACGAAGGCGCGAGGTCGACATCAGTTCTCAGTTCCATTTCCATTCCTTGTTTGAGATTCACTTCAGTGGCCGCACAACCCGCGCGCTCTGTTCATGAAGCGTGCGCGCGGCTGGCCTCGAGGTTTGCGCGATTGGTGAAGAGCAGCTCTCCGTTGCTTCCGTAGACCTCGCTCCCGCCGCTCGCCGTGAACATCGTTCCGTCTGCGGCGAGCGTTCCTTGCCCGTGGACGTAGACGACATGGGCGGGCCGGCCCGAGGGCTCGTTCAGGACGACGTTGAACCAGTAGGAGAAGCGGTCGCTCTCCGCGGTCCACTCGCCGATGCCTCGGGGGAGCTGGCCGTTGAACGCCGGGATCCGATCGGCGTGGACTACCACACCGTCGGCGAGGAAGGTGAGGAGGACCGGCTCCGTTTCACCCCGGCGTGGTCCCTCGACGAATGTCAGTTGCGCGTTCCATGCGCCAACCAAACCGTTCTCGATAGATGCTGTTGTCATGTTCGTCACCTCGGTTTCGTGTTGTTTCGTCGTTGCGTGGTGTTACTCACGTCAGTCTTCGCGCCGGGTGGCGCGGCCGTGAGCGGCTTCTCGTAGGCGACGAAGTCGCAGGGTGTGCACAGCAGTGGCGCCAGCCGTGGATAGGCGCTGTCGACGCTGGCGGTGCTCACCGCGCGGTAGCCGATGCGGCGGTACCAGGCGTCGAGCTTCTGTTTCTCGGGATGCGTCCAGCCGCGCGGGACGAGCAACTCGAGCCGCTCGCGCCACCGCGATCTCCCGGCCTCGGATGTGTTCGGCTAGCTCGGCGGTCGTCCGCTTCGCCTCCGTTCGCCACATGCCTGCCTCCGCGGCGGTGTAGACGCCGTTGACGAGCGCGGTGAGGCGGTTTACCACGTCGTGCTCGTCCACCCCGGGCGCTTCCAGCAGGTGGATCGTGACGGCGCTCCCCGGTTCACGGGTGATCGCGGTCCGCCGCGGGGGCGTCGGCCTGGCCATCATGGCGTCACCGTGACGGTGCCGTCCATGTCCGGGTGGATCACGCACTCGAAGTGGTACGTGCCGGGCTTGGTGAACCTGATCCGCACGCTCGAGAGATTGGGCGTGTGCGGGTCGGTGTCGAGCATCCCGCTGTTGAGGAACCCGTTGCCGTGGTTCGTCCCGGTGTAGATCAGCGGCGCTCCTGGCGACTCGCTCGGGTAGACGCCGAGCGGGTTGAACACCAGGGCAGGTGGACCGCCTGGGACGGGCTGCGGCTGGTTCAGGGTGCGCTCGATGGCGCCGGTATAGGACTCGGGGCCGAACGTGATCGTGTGTGGCTCCATCATCGAGTCGACCCTGAAGGTGACCGTCTGTCTGACCCGGATCCTCAGGTGCTCGGGGAAGAAGCGCATCCACGACACCGGGCCCGCGTCGTGGCCGGCCAGCACCGTCAGGCGAGGTGGCCCGAACGCCTCCAGACGTCGGGCCAGATGCAGCGCGGCCCGAAGCTGCGCCTGCGCCGTCGCTTGAACCTGCGCCGGGGCGGGAATCCGATGGCTCCTGGGCACGACACGCACGACGACGGTCATCCCACGGTGCACCAGGCAGTACAGGCGGTAGGTGCCGGGACGCGCGAACCGCAGGACGTAGCTTCCGGTCAGCTTGCTGCGGCTCGGCAGCCCTGAGTTGGCGTATGCGGCGGGATCGAGCAGTCCGGTTCCCGCCGGCTGTGCGACGATCGGATTCACCCGCAGGTTCGGCGCCGAGTCGAACCAAAACGGCGCCCCAGCGGCGTCGCGGATGTCACCCGCCCGAGAGCCTGGCTCGGGAATCACCAACGGGGGCGGCGCCATCCCCGGCGGCAGATAAGCGATGTCGTGAAAGCCGTGGATTTGAAAGCGAACCGAGTCGTCGGCATGAACAGTCAGTACCGACGGGAAGAACGCGGACAAGTCAAGATGTGCCGGGACCTTCCCCGGCGGTCCGACGGCGACCGTGAACGTTTTCGCCAGCGCTCCCGCGGGAGCGAGCAGCATTACCGTCACAGAGATGGCGGCAGCTCTTAGCTTGTGCATCGGAGTGTCTCCTTTCGCGGTTGCGGCCACTTGAGGTGCTGCGCTTCACCGGTCAATGACGCAGACGGCCGCGATCTATTCCATGGCCGCGTGCGAGTCATTGCCAGTCGCGGTCCAGATCCAGCGCTCGCGGCTGCTCCAGACGAGGGCGGCCGGTGGCGCAATAGAGCTCGACGATGTTGCCTTCGGGGTCGCGGATGAACACGCTGAGCGCGTGCCCGAGGTCAAGGGCGCTAATCACCTCGACGTTGCGCTCTCGCAGGCGATCGTGGAGGCGCGCGAGGTCGGTCGCTCTGCGCACGCGGAGCGCCACGTGCGCCGCCTCCGGCCGCGTGAGGAACACGAGCTCGTGGTCCTCCTCGCGCGGGGCCCCGCTGAGCAGCGCCATCGTGCCGCCCAGCTCGTTGTCGGTGGTGCGCACGAGCTCGAGGCCGAACAGCTCGCGGTAGAACCCCGCCAGCTCGACGGGACGCTGCGCCGGCAGCGCCACATGACCGAGCCGCGGCGCGCGCGCCGGGTGCAGCGCGCGGCCCACCTCGGGCGAACCAGTCCCAACGTCCTCAGTCGGCGATGACGGGCCGCCAGGTGTCGATGTATGCACGAACGTCTCCTTCTGTTGACAGCGGGAGTCAGGTCAGCATCACTGCCGGCGCTGACACGCCGCTAACGGCTGGATAACGCGCAGACGACAATCACGAGGGCGGGGAGGAGGACTCCCACGGTTGGCGAGCGCGTCGCGGTCGGCGCCGGACCACGGGCGGCTGACACGGCGCGACTGGGCAGGCCTCGTGTGCTCGCCTGATGTCAGTCAGCTCTCGAGCTGCGCGTGACGGCCACCGTGGGGAACTGTGCTCGCACCCGCTCATAGCTCTCCGGGGTGCCGTCAAACCGCACTCCGATCGAGCGCGACCAGATGCGCCGCGCGAACGGGTTGCGCTCGGTGTAGGCCGCGAGCACCGCGAGCGCGTCCTCGCGCGAGGCCACGGCAGCCTCCGCGCCCCGCTCGCGACCGCGCACGTTGATCCGCACGCTCGGGCAGGCGCGCACGTTGGCCAGCCAGTTGACAGCGCCGCCCCACCCGGCGGTCAGGTAGTAAACATCGGCCACTGGGTCGTGGAGGTATCCGACGGGGGTGGTGCGCGGCAGGCCGCTCCGGCGCCCGATCGTCGTCAGCAGCAGCACCTGACGGTCGAGCAGCCAGCCAACCCGCGCGCGAAACAGCCAGACCGGTATGCGAAGCAGGCGCCGCAGAAGCGGCCCCGGCGGGCGGCGCTCGAACACGAGCATCCCGATCGCCTCGTTGGCGAAGTACCACAGCTCCTGGGCTCGGCGCACGCCGCGAGCGGGCGGGATCACAATCATGACGGCGGGGCTACCCAGCGTCGTGGCCGCCGCGCCAAGCGACTCCGGTGGCACGGGCCCGGCCGCCCGTTGTGCCCGTATGCCGGCGGCCTCGAACATCCACCCACGAGCTTCTCGAGGCCCGCTGACGCCCGACTAACGTCTCGCTAACGCGACCCTGCGGCAAGCAGCGTGTCAGCAGCATCGAGCTCGAGTTCTCTCCTGATCAACTCCGAGCGCTCCTGCTCACAGGCGGCTTCCTCGCCGGCCCCGGCCGCGAGCAGCGCGCGGGCCAGACTCGAGCGTGCGTTTGCTTCGATCAGCCGCAGCTCGTTCTCGCTCGCGATCCCGACCGCAGTCCGGAGAATCGAGATCGCTTCCCCACCCGCTCGCTGGTCGAGTCGGACTTCACCCAGCGCTCGCAGGATCCGGGCCGTCATCCTCTGGTCTCCCATCTCCCGCGCGAGCGCGTGCGCGCGCTGAAGCTCTGCCACCGCTTCGTCGATCCGACCGCGGCGGTGGGCCGTGGTTCCCAGCCCGTGCAGCGCATAGACCTGGCCGCGCTTGTAGTGGAGGTCGCGCGAGATTGCCAGCGCCGCCCGCAGCTCGCGCGTCGCCTCGTCGAGCCGTCCCTGATCCCGGCGGGCGAATCCGAGCCCGTAGCGGAGTGCGCGGAACGTGTCGTCGCCCGCCTCGCGCGCCAGTTGCTGGGCGCGCTCATAGAGCGCCGCCGCCTCGCCCGCGTTCCCTGCCTCTAGGAGCGCGGTCGCGAGGCCGTGAGAGGCGTACGCCTCGCCGCGGTGATACCCGATGCGGCGATATCGCTCGATCGCCTCGCGGTGCAGCGTCTGCGCATCCCAAACGCGCCCGAGGCTCGTGTTCGCCAAGGCGAGCATGTACAGCGCCCAGGCCTCCCGTCCGGTGTCGCCAAGGCCGCACAGCACCTCGAGCCCCTGCTGGAGCAGATCGGCTGCGGCGGTGGGATGGCCTCGGCTCCAGTGTGCATCGGCCAGTCCCACGAGTGCGGCGACGAGCTCGTGATCGTCGTCGAGTTCGTCCAGCTCATCAAGTGCCGCCTTAAAGCACCGGGCGGCCTGCTCGTGCTCACCCCGCTCGTTGTGGTAGTGACCGAATGCTCGCAGGCAGACGGCGCGGCCGTGACAGTCGCCGTCACGCTCAGCGCCCTGTAGCGCCGCGTCAAGCACGCGGCGCCAGTCGCCCCAATGCATGTTCTGATCGAACCCGCAGCCGAGGCTAGCCGCGAGCTCCCATGCCGGCATCCCAGCTACCCGGGAGACGCGCTGCACCATCTCAACCAGCACCGCCCGCTCGGCGTCAAACCACGCGAATACCGACCGCTCCCCCCGCTCGCCCGGCCCCCAGTCCGCCGGTCGCCAGCGTGGGGCCCGACGGCTGCTCGCCGCCGGGACCATGCTCGCGATCCCGCTCAGCAACCGGTCGGTCATTGCCAGGCAGGCGCCGTAAGCCCGCTCGAGCGCGTCCCGCCGGCTTTGACCCGTCTCCTCCTCGGCCAGCCGCTCGCGCGCGAAATCAGCCAGCACGTCGTGGAACTGGAAGCGCACCTGCCCCAACTGGTCGCGACCCGCGACGTCCACCAGCTGCTGCTCGACCAGGCGCTCGAGCACCTCCTGCGCCTCGAGCAGCGTCGTGTCGAGCACGCCGGCAGCCAGCCACGGCGCGAACGCTGCTCCGTCGAGGAGCGCCAATAGCCGTAACGCCCGCCGGTCGCGCTCATCGAGCGCGCGGTAGGAGAGCCCGACGCTCGCACGCACCTCGAGATCGCCCACCCGCAACTCGTCCAAGCGCCGGCCGGCGTCCTCGAGCCGCGCCGCAAGCATTCCGAGCGGCCAGTGATCGCGTGCCATCAGCCGCGCGCCCGCCACGCGCACCGCCAGCGGCAACCGCCCACACCGCTCCGCGATCAGCTCAGCCGTGACCGGTTCGGCCGCGACCCGCTCGCGGCCAGCCACACGAGCCAGCAACTCAACCGCCTCGGATCCCTCCAGCGGCTCCAGCGCTAGGAAACGCACACCTTCCAATCCGGCGAGCCGGCGCCTACTGGTCACCAGCACGGCGCACTCCCTGCAGCCGGGAAGCAGCGGACGGACCTGCGCCTCGTCCCCGGCGTCGTCGAGCACCACCAGCACCCGCCGCCCAGACAGCCGGGCGCGATACGCACGCGCCCGGGCTTCCAGGGCGCAGGGGATCTCGTCCGCCTCCACCCCCAGCGCGCGCAGCCACTCCTCGAGCACACCCGCAGGATCCACTCGATCCTCCTCGATGCCCCGCAGCGACACGAATAGCTGACCGTCAGGGAACAGATGCCGCACGCTGTGGGCCGCGTGCACCGCCAGTGCGCTCTTGCCCACTCCGGGCTTGCCCGACACCGCCACCACCACCGGCGCTCCACTTCGCTCCTCTCCTTCCGCGCCCGCGGCCAGCACGTCGCGGAGCCTCGCGAGCACCCGCTCTCGCCCGGTGAAGTCCCCCACCTCCGGGGGCAGTTGCTCGGGCACCACCACCGGTCCGCGAGGCAGCCCGCTCGTCAGCAACGACGGATCGTCCGCCAAGATCGCCCGCTCGAGCTCCCGCAGCGCCGGTCCTGGCTCCAGACCGAGCTCTTCGACCAGCCGGCCACGGGCGGCCCTGTAGCTCTCAAGCGCCGCCGCCCGACGGCCGAGCCGATACAGCGCCAGCATATGCTGCCCACGGAGCCGCTCGCGGAACGGATGCTCGGCCACCAGCGACTCCAGCTCCGGCGCGAGCTCGGCGTGCCGGCCAAGCGCCAGCTCCGCCTCCACTCGGCCCTCGATACAGGCCAGCCGCAGCTCCTCAAGCCGCGGCGCCTCGAGCAGCGCGAGGGTCCCCGCCGTTGCACCCCCCAAGGCCGGACCCCGCCACAGCGACAAAGCCCGTGCGAAGCAAGCCGCCGCCCGCTCGGGCTCTCCGCCCGACAGCGCTCGCCCGGCCTCGTCGATCAGCCGCTCGCACTCCCACAGGTCAAGCCCGCCCGGCGGAACCTCCAACACATACCCGGGGGCGCGAGACACAAGCGCCGACGCGCAGCGATCACCGGCGCCAAGCACGCGGCGGAGCTTGTATACCAACCCATGTAACGCGGTCATCGCCGTCCGCGGCGGGGCCTCCCCCCACACCAGCCCGACCAGCGTGTCCGCCGCGACCACACGACCGGCACGAAGCAGCAGCGCGGCCAGCAACGTCCGCTGCCGCGCGCCGCCCAGAACGACCGGTCGTCTTCCCACCAGCGCCTCGACGGGACCGAGGAGACGGTACTCCACCTCCACCGTCACGCCTCAGCAGATGACCGCGTCAAGCCAGCGCTCAGGACCCAACGGGGGCACGGGCCGAAGCCCGTTCCCGCCGTAGCGCAGCTCAACACGAGGGGACGACACGGTCCTTGCCAGCGATGTATACCCAGGTGTCATGCACCTACTCCTCGTAGTAAGCATTGGGTGACAGGTATGCCTGATCCGGCCCCGGATGTCGTTCGGGCCGCACGACTTCAATGCAACCGACCAATCGTCCGCCCAAAATGTGATCTTTGTCACGGCTGGGCGTCGGCGCGTTCGCGCCGCATTAACCCATCCTCGGCAACCGCAGTGGAGCTCACGGCCCGACCGTCGACAGGATTGACCCCGTGGATGCGGGCAACCAGCTCGCCCCGGCTTCGAGCGCCGGTCTTCTCGAAGATCGCCTTCAGGTGGTCCTTCACGGTGTGCGTGGAGATCACCAGGTGCTCGGCGATGTGCGCCGTTGAGAGCCCGCCTACGACGAGGCGTGCCAGCTCGCGCTCGCGAGCGGTGAGGCGGTGGATGCGAGCGAGGAGCTCCAACGCCTCGTCCGGGTTGGCGGAACGGATCGTGATCGCAACGTGCCCGCGCTCGGCGCCATGGAGCCGTTCGCCCTCGAGGATTGCCCAACTTCCGGCGTCGGTCCTGGCGCCCGCGCGGGCGCCGAGGCGTGCGGCCGCCGAGCCGGAGGGCGCGCCCGCGCGACCCGCGACGGCGTAGACGACGCTCGGCAGCAACCCGAGGCCCTCGTGGATCCTTCCCGGCAGAACGCTGATCCACGCCCGGGCGCTGGACGTCCAGCTCGTCGCGCGCATGTCCTCGTCGAGGATCAAGACTCCCGGGGGCCGTCGCTCGACGAACGGCTCGCGGCTGATCGCGCGGAGGCGAAGTGCGTCGCCAAGCGCCGGCACTACTTCGGCCAGCAGCGCCATCTCCTCCGAGGAGAACGGAGCGTTGTCGCTCGCCCGGTAGGCCTCGAGCCAGCCCCAGCATCCGCTCGCGTCGCGACAGGCGCCCACAGCGAGGTCGCCGAGGCCAAGCGGGCCGATGCACTCGGCCCAGCGACGGCAGCGCTCGAACTCCCCGCCCGTCGCCTCGCTCAAGGTGTAGACGGGCCGGCGAGACCGCGCCACCTCGTGCCGGGCAATCGCCGGATCCTGCTGCTCGAGCGCGAGCAGCCTGGGCAGGACTTGCGCAACGACCTCCGGCGGGGACAGCGATGCGACGCCGCCGTAGGGGATCAGCGAAGTCGGGTCGGCAAGCCCCCAGCACCAGAGGTCAAAGCCGATCGCACGCTGCAGCTCGCGTGCCGCCTCGTGGCGCAGCCCGGCGGAATCCAGAGACGAGTCAGCGAGCCTCGAGATCCGCTCACGGCAGCGGGACCTGACATGCTCGCTCGACATCAGCGCCGAGGGTACCTCGATCGGTCGGCTCCCGGACATCCCACCTTTGGGGGATCTCCTCCACGGCCGGCGACTCGAGGTTCGGTCGCCCCGGAGCCACTGTGACGTTTCAGCTCAACCCCGAGCAGCTGCGAAAGCAGGCGAAGGAGCGTCTCCGTGAGCGGCGTGCGGCGGGACAGGATGTGAAGCTCGCGGACGTGCAGTTCGAGCTCGCGCGCGATCATGGCTTTGCGAGCTGGCCGAAGCTGAAGGCGTACGTCGAACGCCTTTCGCTCGAGCAGCCGTTCCGCGTCGACCTCGACTACTACGAGGGCCGGGCCAACGGAATCGCCTCGGTTATGCGCGTAAGCGTCGCCGAGGCTCGCCGTGACCTCGCGGCGCGGCATGGTTTCTCGACCTGGCGCGAGCTTCGCCGCCACGTCGAGGCGATGAAGAGCGGGGAGGAGCCGCCCACGCCGTTCGTACTCGCGTATCGGGCGGCCGAGACGAACGACCGGGAGCGCCTCGTCGAGCTCCTCGACCGGTTCCCCGATCTTGTCGTCCAGCGGGGGACGAACGGCAACGACCTTCTGGGGATGGCCAACGACCCGTGGATCGTGTCGCTGCTCCTCGAGCGAGGTGCCAATCCGAACCGCGGCAACGACTACGGCTGGACAAAGCTGCACCAGGCCGGCTATTCGAACGACTGCGACCTCGCCAGGCTGATGCTAGCGGCGGGTGCGCGCACCGACCTCTTCGCCCGCGGCGACGGCGGCACGCCGCTCGTCGCGGCGCTCTTTTGGGGCCACCGCGAAGTCGTCCCGCTGCTGGGCCGGGAACCAGTCAACCTGCGCGTCGCCGCCGGCCTCGGCGACGTTGAGCTGATCCGCCAGCTCGTCGGCACGTCCCAGGCCGGGGCGCACCGCGGGTTCTACCGGCCCCACGGCGGTTTCCCCGCCTGGCAGCCATCACACGACCCGCAAGAGGTCCTCGACGAGGCGCTCGTCTGGGCCGCGAAGTCGGATCGCGTCGAGGCGATACGGCTCCTGGTCGAGCTGGGCGCCCAAGTCGACGCGGACCCTTACCGCGGCACTCCCCTCACCTGGGCGGCGGTGAACGGCCACGTCGACTCGATCCGCACGCTCGCCGAGCTGGGCGCCGATCCAAATCAGCGCGGAACCTTTGGCGGACCGGGCCACGGCGAGGGCGTCACCGCCATCCACCTCGCCGCCCAGGCTGGGAGGCGCGAATCGGTCAGCGCACTGCTCGAGCTCGGAGCGGACCCGCTCATCCTCGACCACCTTCACGGCGGCAACGCGAGCGGATGGGCGCGCGTCGGCGGCCACGAGGAAATCTCCGACATCCTTCCCTGATCAGAGCGCTCGTCGCGCGCTCAGCGCTCACGAAGCAGTTCGGCGAGCACGACCGCATTGTTGGGGTTTTCGTCGCGGGCGGAGTAGAGGAGCGTCACCGGGCCCTCGCTCGCCCGGCGGCGCAACTCGTCGAGCTGATCTGAGTGCCCCCGAAGCTCTTTGCGATACCGGGTGCGAAACTGCTTGAAGCGGGCCGGGTCGTGGTTGAACCATTGCCGCAGCTCGGTGCTTGGCGCGAGGTCGCGCATCCAATCATCGAGCTTTGCACGGGCGCGGGCTACGCCCCGCGGCCAGACGCGGTCGATGAGCACTCGGTAGCCGTCGTCCGCCCGGGGCGGGTCATAAACGCGCCTGGTGCGCACATCGATGGCCATCTCCCGTCACCTTACGCGCAACCGGCGGCCGCCGAACCCGGGCCACGCTCATCGATCGGCTGGGCGCATCGTTCACTGAAGTGCACGGGGGTCAGCGGGCGGTGATTTCCGCTCGCGCGTCCGGTCTCTGGTGCGGCTGGCGGCGCCCGCGGCACGCTCCGCGTAGGCGCGGAACTCGCTCTCAAACTGAGGCCACCAATCTCCCCGCAGCTCCGGCGGCGTACGGCGCCGGCACCAGGTTGAGAGCAGAATGCACGCGCTCAGCGCGACGGCTGCGACGGCTGCGACGGCGAGGGGAATCAGCACAACCATTGTCCAGGACATTTCAAACGTCAACCTTGCTTTAGACCTTGACGTGGGGACCGACGCTCGGCGGGCACGCGCCGTGCGCGCGCCCGCCTGTCGGCTGCTGCTCTGTCAGTGTGCGCCTACCGGCTCCTGCTGGAGCACCTCGAGATGGTGGACGACCCGCTCGGTCGTGACCTCGCGAATCACCAGGCTGGCCACCGACAGCGCGACGTACGCGCAGGCGCTGGCGAAGATCAACCAGCGTGCCGTCGACGGCGCGAACACCAGCGAGGCGATGATCGTCCAGCTCGCGATCACGCACATAAGCAGTCCGAGCGCGGCAACGACGATCCGCTCGCCGATCCCGACTTCGCCGGCGCCTGAGAGGGCCATCGCCAGCCCGAATAGCACCAGCGCGATGCTGACGGCGAATCCGAGCCACGTGGCAGTTGCGGCCGAGAACGCGAACATTGCGACAAGTAGGAAGCCGCCGCCCAGCAGGTTCCCGATCGCGAGGAAGGGATATCTCCTCCGGATCTCTGACATCACTAGACCTCCTTGATTGGACAGATTTCAGAGCAACGAAGTGTTCCTGCGCCTCGCTTGCGAATGGTGAACGGGGCGCTTGTGTGCCTATCGTATCACGATATCGTTATCCGATACTCGCCCATCTTAGTGGCGTGTCAGGACGCAGACGCGGACGACAGAGCAGATAGCGCTCGCGGTTTAGGTCGTTTGCCGGCGTCGTCCCGTCTGCGGGTTTGCCTCCGCGGCGCGCCCACGCAGTGACGCGCATCGCTCGCTGGTTCACACGAACGTGGGGCTGCACCTGCCCGCTGACGCTCACGGACTCCGAGGCAGGTAACGAGGGAGTGACCCGCTTGGAGGTGGTACCGCTACTCGATCGTCGGCACGGTGGAGCCCGCGGCGCAGTTCGACGCCAGATTTCGGCCGGCCTCGGAAACCCTGCGTTGGCGTTGGGAGCAAATCGCGGTGGGGCACCGCAAGGGTCAGGCCCTCCCTCCGATCGTCGTGCGGAAACGACCCGAGGGCTATTACGTCGTCGATGGCCGCCATCGCGTCTCCGTCGCCCACGCGCTCGGTCACCGGGACATCGATGCCTGGGTGACGGGGCGGCGCAAGCCCGTCCCGAACGAGTACGTCAATCCGCGACGACGGCCGGCGACACCAGCGGCCGCTCGTTCCGGATGCCCTCGTGCTGGCCCGGGGCGCTCGTCAGCTGCTGCATATACCGCTCGGGGATGTCGGGACGGTGCAAGGGTGCACGGCACGCGAGGTAGCCGTCGGGACGCACGAGCAGGAGCTGGCCGCGCAACGTGCCATACCGGCGATGGGCACGCAGATCGGGGTCGCTGACCGACTGCGGGTCGGAGGATCTCCCTGGCCCCTCGATCGGGATGATCTCGAGGAGGTCTTCCCATCGCGCGAACCGCGCAATCGCATCAGCGGCCGTGCCGGCGGCGTCTACTCGGTTTCCTGCGAGGACGAGCAGGGTGTGCTTTGAGGAACGGAGTAGATCGAGCGTGCAGAGCGGCTTGCCGGCGCGTTGAAGGCCAGGCACGTTGGGGAGGCGATCGCCGGCGATGATCCGCTCCCGGCTCGGACCTGGCTCTTTCGCTGCAAGCGGGCCGCCCCGGTAGTTGTGCGAGAGCTGCGACAGGCGGGCGGTGTAGCGACGCTCCACGGTGGGCATGGCCATCGCGGTCGGCAGCACGCGGTCGCGCAGCCAGCGCTTGCGTGGCGATGCGATCGTGAACGTTCTGACCAGGGCATGGGTCAGCGAGAGCACGCCGGCGGCGACGGGCACTCGCTCGGCTTCGTAGGTGTCCAGTAGATCGGGCCGCGACTTCCCGCTGGTTACGAGCGCCAACTTCCAGCCTAGGTTGAAAGCATCGAGCAACCCGGTGTTCATGCCCTGCCCCCCCGCGGGGGTGTGGATGTGCGCGGCGTCGCCAGCGACGAGCAGGCGCCCACGGCGCACGGTGCGGGTGGCGCGCTTGTAGCAGCGGAACGTTGCCAACAGGCTCGGGTTGGTGAGCCGCATGCCGGCGGGGCCGCGCTGCGCCACCAGTCGCTCGATCTCGGCCATGTCGGGGGGCGGGCGCTCACCGGAACGGTTGGGGACCTGAGGCAGGACCACCCTCCAGCGCTCCGGCGGGAGGGGAAATGCGACCAGTGGCGCGGCCGTGTAGGAGAAGACGTGAAAGTGGTCGCTCCGCAGCGGCCAGTCGACGTCGACCTCGGCCATCAGCCAGTCCTGGCCATAATCCTCGCCGTCGAACTGCACCCCGAGGTGCCGGCGGACGATCGACTGGGCGCCGTCGCACCCCACCACCCAATCGGCCCTCACCGTCTCCTCGCTTCCGTCGCCGCCACGGGCGACCCTCAACTCGGCCGACTCGCCGTCCTCGATCACATCGACGACGCGGTGCCCGCGCTCGATCTCCACTCCGAGGTCCTCCAAGTGCTGGTCGAGGATCCTCTGGGTCTCGTCCTGGCGCAACGTGAGCACGAATGGATATGGCGAGTCGATCCTGTCAAGCCGCAGCCGCATGGAGCGCCGGCGCGGGGTATGCAGGAGCATCCCATCGAGCCGGCAGCCAAGCTCGAGGAACTCGTCGGCGATCCCGAGCTGATGGAACATCTCGAGCGTGCGAGCATGGATCGCGATCGCTCGCGATTCGCGCGGACGCGAGCTCTGCTTGTCCAACACCCGGACGCCAACCCCGCGGCGAGCAAGTTCGATCGCGAGCAGCACTCCCGTCGGCCCTGCCCCGACAACCACCACCGGCCGGCGATCGCCGCCCGGAAAGGGGCCCAACCGCGAGCCGCCGGCTGCGGACACCGCCCGGCGGCGTTGGTTTGACGAATACCTGCTCATGGTTTGTCTCCCGACGTGGTTTTGCGGTTCGCTACGAGTCAGTACGAGCGCCATCGCGATCCGGTTCGCGCCCGATCAACGCTCGCCGGCTTCACGTGCCTGGTGCTTCGCGCCGGGCGGCGCGATTAGCGACTCGCGCCGGGCCGCATGCGTGACCCCTTCTTGCGGCTTACCTCGGCCCAGGAGCCGGTCGAACCTCGAGACGAACCGTTTCGCGACCCGGGCCGTACCCAGCTTCGAGGACCGATTCCTCGAGCACATCGACGAGCTACGGAGCGGATGTAATGGTCACTCCCATAGTCACCGAGATATGTCGTCACGGTCAGCGCTTCGCCCGGCGCGCAGAACGATCATTCCCTCAGGGATTCGACCGGCCCGTGACAGCGATCGACTCACCACAAAAAACGGTCGACCGAGCCAGGCGTGCGTACAGAGAAGCCGTTGGAGTGAGCGCGGTTCGCCTCGGTGAGTCAGCGTTAGCAGGCGAACGGGCCGCGAGGCGAGGTACACCGGTCGCCGGGTCCCCTGCCGGAACACCTCGTCTAGCGCAGCGTTGACCTGCTCGGGGCGTCCGACGTGGGGCTGTGACCGTCTCCTGAGGTCCGGAGCAGTCGCGGTCCGATCCGCTGCGCGGTGATCCGGGCGCACGCCGTCAGCGGCTAGCCTCCGCGCTGCCGGTAGAGCGCCGACGGCGCGCAGCCGGTGCGGAGTCGGTGGCAGCGGCGGCATCCCGACTGACTCGCTCAGGGCTCTGACCGCAAGGACCCGGCCCACCACCTCTCGTGACCCAGTTTGTTACTGCCGCTGCAGGTCGGAGGCGAGCCCGGCGACCCCTTGGCCGCCCTCGATCTCAAAGCGGCTGAGCAGGTACGGGTCCGCGCTGGTGGCGTAGCCGCCATTCTCGGTCACCGCGTTCGTGTAGCCCGCGGCCTTGACCGCCGCGACCACGTCCGAGTTGTACTTGCTCGACGGGTAGCAGAAGCTGTTGACGGGGATGTGGAAGGTCCGCTGCAGGAACTGACGCGAGGCCACGAGCTGATAGCGGAGCTCGCTGGGGGAGAGCGACGTCAAGTCGGGGTGGGTCACGGAGTGTGAATCGATCTCCCAGCCGATCCTCAGCAAGAAATCGATCCTGGCGTTGGAGAGGTGGCCGGCCGTGATCTCGTTCAGGACGCCGGGCCAGCCGTACCGGGACATCACCGCGGGGGCGAAGGTCGCCTGCGGGATGTAGCCGTTGTCGAAGGTGATCACGATTGGCTTGGCCGGGAGCGTCCCCCCGTGGTACCAAGCGTGCATCACCTCGTCGAGTGTCACGGCCTCATAGCCGTGCTGGTGCAGCCACGCCATCTGCGCCTCGAACTCGGCATCGGAGACGTATAGCCCGGGTAGCGCGTCGCCCGGGGGCGGGGTGCCGAGATCGTGGTAGACGAGGATCGGCACCGACCCCGTGTACGGCCGCCATCCCGGCTGAGGCACGGCATTGCGCACCAGGCTCGAGGATCGCTGATGACCGGAGGCGTGGTGACCCGTCTGCGCGAGCGTGACGGTGTGAGAGGCGTCCGTCTTGCCGGACCCGGATCCACCAGAACAGGCTGCGAGCGGGATCGTCAAGGCCGCCACCAAACCCAGGAACGCAATGAGGCCGGGCACTCGTCTTCGCACGGTCGGCAAGGGTAGCGGGCGTCCCACTCGCCACCGACGCGCTTCCACGCCGAGCAGGCCCTAGGCTTACCAACATGGACGTCTTTCTGGCGGTCGCGAGCAGGCGCGAGGTGCGCGAATACTCGGACCGCTCGCTGCCCGAGTCGGCGGTGAACCGGATCTTGGAGGCCGGCCGGGTCTCCGGAAGCTCACGCAACCGCCAGCCGTGGCGCTTCGTGGTCATCGAGGACCCGGGAGTGCGCGAGGGGCTTGCCGATGCGGTGTACGTGGCGGACAATATTCGTGGCGCGGCGCTGGTGCTGGCGATCACCGTGCGAGGCCGCGGGCCGGTGTTGTTCGACGCTGGGCGCGCGGCCCAGAACATGATGCTGGTGGCCTGGAACGAGGGAATCGGCTCGTGCCCGAACGGCATGGGGGACCCCGACGGGGTGGCACGGTTGCTTGAACTCGAGGAGGACGAGCGCGCGGTGACGGTGCTGACGTTCGGCTACCCGGCGCGTCCTCGCGATCCGGGGCGTCGCTCGCCGGAGGATTGGATCGCCCGAGCTGATCGGAAGCCGCTCGAGGCGGTGGTCCGGCGGCTGGGTTGAGTCCGCGCCGCCCAACGCCTGTCCGGGCTCTGGACAACGAGGCACGGGTCGCCGCTCAACGCCTCCGAGCGGCCCTCGACGAGCACCGTGCGATGGACGAGCAGCGCTCGGTCGATACTTAGCGCCCCCGACGCGCCCGGTGGCTTCGGGCGCCGATAATCCGGTCGGTGGACGGGTGACTTTTGTCACGCTTTCCGGTCGCTCGTCGGCGGGAGAATCGGTCGATGACAGGCAGGGTGACCTGTCTCTGCAATGTTCGCCGACCGCACTACCCGTCCACGCCCGGCTCTCCTCTCTGAGCAGGAGACCGCAGCCCTCGACGCGATCGCGAGCGTCGTGATCATGCGCCTCGAACGCGAGCGCAAGGCTCCGACGTCTGGGGCGGCTCCGCTGCTGATCCAAATTGATGGTCCAGGAAGCCGGGATCTCGTGGAAAAGGTGGCCCATTACCTACAACTGCCTGTGGCCGACGGCAGTGGCAGCGTCTCCGACACCGAGCCGGTCACAGGATCACCCGATGTGGATCGGCCCGAACGAGCGTGGACCGTGATCCGCTTCGACGCGTGGCAGTACCAGCGGGTGGCGCCTCCGTGGTGGTGGCTGATCAGCGCGCTCGACGGACAGTTGCATAGACAGTTCCGCGAGTGCGGCGCCGCCTTCCTGGCGCGCAAGCGCCTGCGTGACTATGGCTGGCGGATCGGACAGTTTCTAAAGGACCTGCTTCCAGTAATGCCGCTGGTGCTCGCCGCCCTCATGCTGTGGTTTGTATCCGGGCAGCTGGCGGTGAGTGAATTTCTGAAGTGGGCCGCGGGGCTGATCGGTGGCCTGGTAACGATCACCGCGTTCCTGTGGTCGGGCACCAACGCGGTGCGGCGTCTACTCCTCGGGTCTCCGGCCAGCGAAAAGGCGACGACGCGGACCCGGGACCCGATGGCGGACCTCCAGCAGCGCTACTCGTTCTTGATCGGGTCGTCGCACCGGCCGCTGGTGATGGTGATCGACAACCTCGATCGGTGCCGCGCGGAATATGTGGTAGAGCTGCTCGAGGGGCTTCAGACGTTGCTGAAGAACCCGGACACCGAAGTAGACAAGACTCGACTGGTCGCCGTCCTCGTACCCGCCGAGCGGGATTGGCTGTGCGACAGCTACCTGCAGGTCTACGATGAATTCCAACACGCCATGCGCCAGCCGGGGCGTCCCTTCGGGCTGGGATTCGTCGACAGGGTCTTCGAGCTGGCGCTGCGTCTGCCTCCGCCGGCTCCGGCCGACCAGCGAGCGGCGGCGCCCCGAGGCGTGGTCGACGAGATCGGCGGGGCGTCGTCGGAGCTCGAGATCCGGCGGCTCGTCGCCGGAGCCGAGCGCAGGTACGGCGGAGGCAGGCCAATCTCCGAGCTCCGCCTAGCGGCCGTACGCCGCCTCGGCAAGCTCGAGCTCGACTCGAGCGGCGAACAGCGCCTCGACACCGAGCGCGTCCTCCAGGAGCTCGTCGATGCGTTGGCGCCAGGCCCGAGCATCACCAACCAGCTGCACGCGGCGTACTGCGTGCAACGTACCACGCAGCTGCTCGGCGGCCGGGTGATCGACGACGATCACGATGCGATCCGCCGGCTCGGGCTGTGGACGGTTCTCGGGTTGCGGTGGCCGCTCCTGGCTGAGTCGCTCGCTCGCCGGCCCGAGCATGTCGAGCTCCTGCGCCAGCAACAAGGGCCCGACGGTGTCAGCGGCGACCTCGAGCAGGTTTTCACGGACCCCGAAGTCGCGCAGCTGACCTCCCAGAGGCCGGGCCTCGGCCCCGACAATGTCAGGCGTTTCACCACCCGGATGGGGGACGATCGACGCCGACAGGCAATCGCGCGGGTCCCGGCCGAAATCGCGCCGGTCCCCGCTGGCGTCGCGCTCGCCTGAGCCGGAACGATTGCGGGGAAACTATCGGCGGTGGACAACCGTGAGATCGCCGACCGCCTGGACGCGTTCGCATCGTTGCTGGAGCTCGTCGAGGCGAACCCATATACGGCACGCGCCTACCGCCGGGCCGCGGAGACGATCCGCGGCGCTGCGCTGCCAGTGGCCGACCTCGTGCGGTCGGGACGGGCGCGTGAGCTGCGCGGGATCGGCCCCGGCATCGAGGCGAGGCTGCGCGAGCTCATCGAGACCGGCGGCATTGCCGAACTCGCCGAACTCGAGCGCGAGCTCGCGCCCGATCTCGTCGGTCTGGGCCGCTACCTCGGCCTCGGCGCGAGGCGCTCGATCGAGCTCGCGCGGGCCCTCGATATCCGCACCGCCGACGAGCTTCGCGACGCGGCGGCCGAGGGTCGCTTGCGGACGGTGCCGGGGATCGGGGCCAAGACCGAGGCACGGCTGCGCGAGGCGCTCGCCCGTGAAACGGAGCCGAGTCCCCGGCCGGGCCTTCTGCTCAACCGCGCTCGGGAGCTCGTGGGGGGTATCGCCGCTGCACTCGACGGCGAGGCGGCAGGCGATGTACGCCGGTGGCGTGACTCGTGCGAGCGGCTGGCGGTCGTCTGCTGCACCCGAGATGCGCGCTCGGTGCTCGCGCACTTCGCCGCGCTGCCGCAGATCGTTGCGCTGCTCGAGCAGGACGACGGGCGCGCGGTGGGGGTGACGGTCGAAGGGGTGCCGGTGGAGCTGGTGGTCGCCGAACCGGCGAGGTTTGGGACGGCCCTGGTTCGCGCAACGGGCTCGGCCGCGTACGTCGAGGCGCTCGAGCCCCTGCCTGAGGCGCCCGACGAGGAGGGGGTATACCGGCGCCTTGACCTCCCCTGGTGTCCGCCGGAGCTGCGCGAGGCGCCGTTCCGCGGCGATCCGCCGCCGCTCCTGGGACTGGACCAGATTCGCGGCGATTTGCACTGTCACACGACCTGGTCGGATGGGCGTGGGAGCGTGGAGGAGATGGCGCGTGCCGCTCGAGAACTCGGATACGACTACGTCGCGATCTGCGATCACACCCCTGCTGTTGGCGCCGTCCAGGGGCTCACCCCGACCGACGTCCGCCGGCAGGCTGAGGAGATCGCGGCGGCGAACGAGCAGCTGGCCCCGTTCCGCGTGCTGCGCGGCATCGAGTGCGACATCCTCACCGACGGACGCCTCGACCTTCCGGACGACGTCCTCGCGGAGCTCGAGTGGGTGCAGGCCAGCGTCCACGGCGGCCAGCGGATGCCGCGCGGTGAGCTGACCAAGCGCGTCGAAGCGGCCATGCGCAATCCGTACGTGCGCTGCCTCAGCCATCCGAAGGGGCGCTACATCAACCGGCGGCCGGAGAACGCGCTCGACCTGGAGCGCGTATTCGAGGTGGCGCTCGAGGAGGGAGTCGCGCTCGAGGTCAACGGCCTCCCCGACCGTCTCGACCTCAGCGGTGAGCACGTCCGCGACGCGCTCCTCGCCGGAGTGCGCGTCGTCTGCTCGACCGACGCGCACTCGGTACGCGGGCTCGGGAACATGACCCTCTCGGTGGCGACGGCGCGCCGGGGCTGGGCGACGCCCGCAGACGTGGTCAACACACGCGTGTTGCCCGCGATCCTCGAGCGGTAGCCGGTGTTTCGCCGGAGGGTGTCCGGGATTTGACGCGTTGTGCGCGGCAAATCACGGACACCCGCCCGGTACTCTCGGGTCTGTGAACAGTGCGGTGGCCCAAGAGGCCCTCGGGGTGGCGATCTCGGCGGGGGTGCCGGTCCTGTTGTGGGGGAGCCCGGGAACGGGCAAGACGTCGGCCGTGGTCGCGCTGGGGGAGGCGCTCGGATGGCCCGTGGAGACCGTGATCGGGTCAATCCGCGAGCCGAGCGACTTCGCCGGGCTGCCGGTCGTCGTCGGTGGCTCCGTCCACCTCTCGCCGCCGGGATGGGCGACCCGCCTGTGCGAGGCCCGGGAAGGGCTGCTGTTCCTGGATGAGCTGACGACCGCCCCGCCGGCGGTTCAGGCGGCCATGCTGCGAGTGGTGCTCGAGCGGGTCGTGGGCGATACGAAGCTGCCGCCCGGCGTTCGGGTCGTGGCGGCCGCGAACCCGCCGGATGAAGCTGCGGACGGCTGGGAGCTCGCTGCGCCGCTCGCCAACCGGCTCGTGCATCTCGATTGGCCGATCGACGGAAAGCAGATCGCCAAAGGCCTGGCGGTTGGGTTCCCCCGCCCGGTGCTGGCGGGTATCGAGAACCCGCCCAGCACGGCACAAGCGATGGCGGCCCGGGCGGCGGTCGGTGCTTTCCTCGAGGTGCGACCGCCGCTGGCCTTGCAACTGCCGCGCTCCGCGGCCGACGCCGGTCGTGGCTGGCCCAGTCCACGTAGCTGGGAGGCGGTCGCGCGGCTGCTGGCGGCCTGCGAGGCATCGCACGCCTCGGAAGCAGCGCGCGCGACGCTCGTGGAGGGCGCCGTGGGGGACGGCGCCGCGCTCGAGTTCCTGGCCTGGCTCGAGCACCTGGATCTACAGGATCCTGAAGCCGTGCTTGCGGACCCCGACAGCTTCGTCCTGCCGGAGCGCAGCGACCGAGCGTTCGCAGTCCTCACGGCCGTCGCAGCGGTCGCCATCGCCGACGGCGGTGAACAGCGCTGGCAGCAGGCTTGGCGGGTCGTGGCACGCGCCGCCGAGGGTGCGCCCGACGTCGCAACCCTGGTTGCGCGAACGCTCGCCGGTCATCGTCCCGCCGGAGCCGAGGTTCCCGAGGCGCTGATGGAGCTGGCGCCGGTGCTGCGCGCCGCCGGATTGTTGCGACGGGAGGTCGGGTGATAACGCGGCGGGACGACGCTGCACTAGGGTGAGGACCAGTGCAATTTCTGCGGATTGACGATCTGCCGCAAGACCTTCGCCGGCGATGGGCGGCGGGTCGCGTCTGGGCGGCGCACGAGGCGCCGTACCTCGCGAGCGCGCTGCTAGCGCTCGATCCGGTCGTGATCCAACGCTCGAACGGGGAGAGCGATCCTGCAATGGACCTGCGCGCCTTCCCGACCGATCGTCGCTGGCACGTATACATTGATCCGAACGTCCTCGATGCCGTCGAGGTGGGCGAGATTGGATTCTGGCTCTTGCATCAGGTGAGCCATCTTCTGCGCGAACACGCGGCCCGGTATCCCGGGCCACCAGCCCCCGAGCAGGCCGAGGCCTCCCCGCTGGGCGCGCGCACCGCGGATCACCGGCGCTGGAACGTCGCGGGCGACGCGGAGATCAACGACGACCTGCACACCACGAAGCTGGAGTTGCCCGACGGTGCCGTGCATCCGTCGCGGCTGGGTCTGCCCGAGAGCTGGACTGCGGAGCAGTATTGGGACGCGCTGGATCCCGGTGGCGATGTGAAACCGACCCCAGCGCTATCGAGCAACGGCGAACCAACAGCGCCCGGGAGCGCCAGCGAACCAACGGCGCCCGGGAGCGCCGGCGAACCAACGGCGCCCGGGGACGCCGGCGAACAGACGGGGCCCGATTGCGGAAGCGGCTGTGACGGCCAGGACCGCTCCTGGAACTGCAACCGGCCCGGGCTGACCGCGGTCGGAGCGCGGCTGCTGTCCCGTGACACCGCGCGCCGGATCCGCGAGCACGCGCGGCAGCGCGGAGATACGCCGGCCGGTTGGCAGCGATGGGCGGACGAGATCCTCGAGCCGAGCGTGAACTGGCGGCGTCAGCTCGCGGCGCACGTACGCCGGGGCGCAGCGGACGTCACCGGCCGGGTGGACTTCAGCTACCGCCGGCCCTCGCGGCGGGCCGCCGCCGTGCCCGACGTTGTGCTCCCCAGCCTGCGGCAGCCGCTTCCCCGTGTGGCGCTGGTTATTGACACCTCGGGCAGCATGAGCGACCCGATGCTCGGACAGGCGCTTGGCGAGGTCACAGGAGTGCTGCGGAGCCTCGGGGTCGCTCGGCGGAATCTGCGGGTGATCGCGTGTGACGCGCGTGCGTACGAAACGCAGCAGGTTCGCGACCTCCGCGCCATCCGGCTCGAGGGCGGCGGCGGCACGGACATGGGAGTCGGAATCGAGGCCGCCGCCTCCCTGCGACCGCGCCCCGACATGATCATCGTCCTCACCGACGGCTACACGCCCTGGCGGTCGGCGCCGCCGCCTGGCATCCGCGTCGTCGTCGGCCTGATGGACCGCCGCGGAACGACGCCCGATTGGGCGGAAACGGTCCTGATCGGCGATGCGGCCGGTGGGCGATCATGACCAGGACGACGTTCGACCGGCCGGAGCCCGATGACCGCTCGTCGTTCGACCCCGAGGCCTGGGAGGCGGTAGGGATATCCGCGCGAGACGGCCAGAAGTGGTCGCAGCATCGCATCGAGCCGGCGGACGCGGCGCGCTGGCGGCATGCGGGGGTGGCAGAGCCGATCGACGCCGTTCGCTGGAAGATCGCCGGCGTCTCACCAGACACCGTGCGCGAATGGGTGTACGCGAAGATCGACGCTCGCGAAGCCGTCGGCTGGACCGAGCTCGGCTTCAACGTGGTGCAGGCCCGCAAGCACAAGCGCGCGGGTCGGACTCCGGTACAGGCGTACGGCCGGGAGCATCGGACCCAGGCGCCCGGTCTACAGCAGCGCGCGCGCCCGTACGGTCGCTCGGGTGGCGCGTACGCGACCACGGTCGGTCCCTCCGGTCCGGGCTACCAGGGTCACGTCGCCGGCGGCCATCGCTTCATGCAAGCGGTGCAGGGCCGCGACCCGCAGGTGACGCACTCGTACATGCACCGTCAGTGGTTCGACGATGAGGCCATCGCCTGGGCGGTCCACGGCATCGAGGCGAGCGAGGCGCTGGCGTGGAAGGAGTTGGGCATCACGCCGGTGGAGGCGGAGCGGCAACAGGCGCAGGGGATGAGCGCAATGCAAGCCGTCAAGGCGTGGTGGCGAGCCGGCATTCCGTTCGACGAGGTTGCGGATTGGATCGGCGCCGGGCTGACCCCGTCGGAAGCAGCACAGCAGCGCGCCAATGGCGTCACCGCCGAGCGCGCCGCCGTTCTACGCAGCCTTCAGAAAGACCAGTAACTCACACCCCTGCGGCGGCGCGCGCGTCCTCGGGATTCGGGTAGTGCACCATCTCCACCACCTTCCCGTCGCGGAAGGTCGTGAGGTTCGCGGTCAGCGCCTCGCTCTCGGAGGCCGATCGAGGTCGCATGATCACGACCACGCGATCGCCGGCGTCGATGACGTCGACCAGCTCCCCGAGCGCGCCGCGCCCACGCGCCTGGCGCATGAACTGCAGGGCTTCATCGCGATTACGGCAAGCGCCCGGCGCCGTTGGGTCGCCGCCGTGCCATTTGACATTCGGGTCAAGCAACTCGCGGATCGCATCGAGATCGCCGCGCGCCGCGGCGGCGTATCCGCGCCGCGCGATTTCGACATTAGCCATGGACACGGTGACAATTGTCGCACCGGCGCAAATGCCGGCTTGGCATCTTGATTCGTCGAGGCCCTTGATTTGCGGTCAAGAGAGGTGAGAATCGAGCCCGTGCAAGCGGTGAAGGAGCCGGGGTGGCGGTCGGCTCGATAGGGGCCATGAGCGACCCGTCGAGCCCGGGCGCGGGTGGGAGGCGACCACTCGTCGGAGGGTGGCACCGCGGTCGGCCCCCGAGCTCGTGGGGCGGCGAGCGGAGCTCGAGACACTCGAGGACGAGTTCGCCCGGGCGGCGAGCGGCGAGTTTCGCCTCGTTGTCTTGCTCGGCGATGCCGGCGTCGGGAAGAGCCGGCTGGGGCGCGAACTGCTGGCGCGCCATCGCGCGGCGTCCGGACTGCTCGCACAGGCTTACCCGCTCGCCGCCAGCGAGGCCTTCGGCCTGTGGACCGAGGCAGTCGACCCGTTCCTTCGCTCTCTCTCGGATAGCGAGGTGGTCGACGTGTGCGGTGGGCTGCTCGACGACCTGGCCAGCCTCTTTCACCGCGTCGCCGCCGTGCGCGGCGCGGTGCCCGAGCGCGAACCGCCGCTTCCGCGGTTGATGCAGGGTCTCGCCGGCCTGCTCGGCAACCTCTCCCAGCGAGCGCCGGTGATCGTGCTGCTCGATGACGTTCATTTCGCCGACGCGTCTTCCTGGGAGGCGCTGCGTTATTTCGCCCGCCATCTCGACGACGCGCGCCTGCTGGTCGTCGCCACGAGCCGTCCGGCCGAGCTCCAGGTCCACGAGCTCGCCGGGCAGGTGCTGTTCGAACTCGACGAGGACGAGTTGGTGTCTCGCCTGGAGGTCGCTCCGCTCGCGAGGCCGGGACTCGAGGAGCTCACGGAGGCGGTGATAGAGCGGACGCCGCCCGCCGCCCTGGTGGAGTGGATCTCCGAACGCTCCCAGGGCAACCCGCTGTTTGCGATCGGTCTGCTGCGCGCGCTGATGGCCGAGCAGGCCGACTTCGAGGCTCCGCACCTCCGGCGGCTGCCCGAGGGCCTCACAGATCGGGTGACGTCCGAGCTGCGCCGCTTCGAAGCCGCGCCACGGGAGACACTGGAGCTGCTGGCCGTGGTGGGACGGCCCGTCTCGCTCGGCGACCTGACCTCGTTGGCGGGAACCCCGCTGGAGACCGTCGGGCCGATCCTGTCTTCTCTGGTGGAAGCACGCATCGTGGTCGAGCAGGAGCGCGGCAGCGAGCTGAGCTACGAACTCCACCACCCCCTCGTCCGCGACATCATCTACCGGGCCACTGGGGGTGCCAGGCGGCGCGTGCTGCACCGTCGAGCGGCGCGGTCGTTGCGCTCGGCGGGGCACCTGGCCGAGGCCGCGCTTCACTTCGCCCGCTCTGCCGAACGCGGCGACTCCGAAGCCGTCGAGGTGCTCCTCGACGCGATGCGTCAAGCCGAGCGCCGAGAAGCATTTCGCGAGGCTCTCGATCTTCAGGCCGAGCTGGTCGAGCTGCTGCCGGCTGACGATCAGCGCTGGCTCGAGGTGCTCGAGGCGATGTATTGGCGAGCGGAGTGGCTGATCGATCACCGCGCCGAGGCGCACGCTCCGGTCGCCATCCGAGCGTTGCGCGCGATCGATGGCCTACTCGAGGGCTCTTCGGATCATGCCCGCCGCGCGACGGTCAAGTTCCGTCTGGCGAACTTCCTGGCTTGGGGAGCGGGTGAGCTCGAGCTCGCGCAGCGAGCCTGCCGCGACGCGCACCAGCTGTTCCTCCGTGCCGGCGACGAGCGCCAGGCGATGCTGGCGGCGCGTGAGCTCGGCTGGATCAAGGGTCTGCGGGGAGATCTAGTCGGGATGGGACGCGACCGCGAGCGCGTGGTGAGCGCCGCCGAGGCCTGTGGTGACCGGTTCGTGGCGATGCAGGGGCTGGCCGCGGTGGGCTACAGCGCCAACTTTCGCGGCGCCTTCGCGGAGGGCGAGGCGGCGCTTCGCCGGGCCGCGATGATCGCTCGCGAGGACGAGAAGGCCTATCGCGTGACGGTCGTGCTCGGGGTGCTCGCCGCCGGCGTCGCCGGCCGGGCCGGGCTGCTGAGACCGCTGGGATGTTCGAGGAGGCGCGGTCGTTGAACCAGGGCTACAGAGACAGCATCCCGGTCGAGCTCGAGGCACTGGTGCGCTGGATCGCCGGCGACTTCAGGGGGTCGCTTGCGAAGGCCCGGGAGGCCGTCGCGTGGGTGCCCGTGTCGACGCGGCGGCGGGCCTTCGGGATGGTGTTCGGTGGCCTTTCCGCCATCGAATTGGGCAGGCTCGCCGAGGCCGAGGAGCTGCTGGCCCGCGCTCGCGAGGTGGTAAGGGAGCATTACTGGCAGTTCTTTCCGCCGATGACCCAGTGGGGGGAGGCCGTGTTGGCCTGGCGCGACGGTCGGGCTCCCGACTGCGTCGCGATCCTGAGGCCCGCGATCGTCCGCCTGCTCGAGACGCAATCGCGCTTCTGGGCAGCAATGGTGCTGTTCGACCTGGCCGAGGCGTCGGCCGACGCCGGCGACCCCGCCGCCGCCGCGACCGCCGCCGCCGATCTCAACGGGGTGGCCGAGTTCGTGCGGTTGCCCATGTTCCGGGGTGTGGCTGCGGGGGCGTCTTCGTGCGCGAGCCTGGTCGCCGGAGATCCCGAGCGGGCGGTCGAACTCGCACTGGACGCCATCGAGCTGCTGTCGACCACCGACTGCGCCGCCCACCTCGCCCGTGCCCATTACCTGCTCGGGCGCTCGTTGCCCGCGAGGCGGCGACCTGAGGCCGTCGAAGCGCTCCAGCGGTCGGCGTCGATCCTCGAGCAGTGCGGCAGCCCGTGGCGCCGCGGCCGGTCGCTCGACGCGCTGCGGCGCCTCGGAAGCGCCGGCGGGCGCGCGGCGGCGGCACTTGGACCGGGCTCGCTGACTCGTCGCGAACGCAAGGTGGCGCGGCTCGCCGCCACCGGAATGAGCGCCAAGGAGATCGCGCAGGCCCTGTTCGTCGGCGAGCGAACGGTGGAGAGCCACCTGGCCAGCGTGTACGCCAAACTCGTCGTGGATTCCAGGCTGCACCTCGTGCGGCGCGCCGGCGAGCTTGGCGTGTCGTGAGCAGAATCCGTACCGCAATCCGTACCAGTACCGAAGACGGGCGCGGATCGCCGACCTATGTTCGTGGGCACAGGGCCGAGCGACGGCCCGCGACCCAGGGGGACCGGCAAATGGACGACTACGAAGCAGCTCGGCGCCGACACGTCGACCGGGCGATGGCGCTGGCACCGCGGCTGATCGAGCAGCTCGACTGGACCGAAGAGCCCCTGGCGGCCAATCGTGGGCAACGACTGCGCGGCCTTGTGGCCCTCGCCATTGATCGCTCGCCGTGGCACCGCGAGCGACTAGGCGGCCTCGACCCGGCGCGTCTGAGCGAGGAGAGCCTCCGAGAACTTCCGCCGATGACCAAGACGGACCTCATGGAGCACTTCGATGAGATCGTCACCGACCGGCGCCTGACACTCGAGCGCGTCAACCGGCATCTGGAGAGCGTCGCCACCCCGAGCTACCTGCCGGGGGGGCCATACGGCGGTCACCTTCGGCGGCTCGAGCGGGGAACGCGGCGTGTTCGTCTACGACTGGGATGGATGGGCCACATTCTGGGTGAGCTGCTTTCGCTATCTCATCCGCGCCAAGCAGTCAGACCCTGAGCTCGCTTCGCGCCCGGCAAAGGTGGCGTGGGTCATGGCGTCCCACTTCACGCACGCCACGGCGGCATTGGGCCGAACGTTCCACGGCCGCAATTCACCAACTTCCGCTTCCCCGTGACGCTGTCGATCGAGGAGGTCGTGGCCGGGCTGAACGAGGCTCAGCCCGACTTCCTGCTGGCCTATCCCTCCGCCCTGCAGCCCCTGAGCTTCGAGGCCGCCGCCGGCCGACTGCAGATCTCTCCCAGCCAGGTCAGGAGCGCCGCTGAGCCGCTGCTGCCCGAGATCCGCGCCGCCGCGGAGGCCGCGTGGGGCGTGTCCGTAGGCAACCTGTGGGGCACGTCCGAAGGCGGTGCAACGGCGACGCCGTGCGCCTACGCGCGCTCCCACCTGAGCGAGGACCTGGTCATCGTCGAGCCGGTGGACGAGCACGGCCAGCCCGTGGAAACCGGGCAACGCTCGGCCAAGGTCTACCTGACCAACCTCTACAACCGGGCTCTGCCGCTCATCCGCTAGGAGATCACCGATGAGGTGACGATGCTCGCCGAGGGCTGTCCTTGCGGCTCGGCGCACCGCTGCATCGGGGACATCCAGGGGAGGCTCGACGACGTGTTCGACTACGGCGGCCGACGTGTACATCCCCACGTTTTTCGCTTCGCTCCGTGCTGGGTCGCCACTGCGGAGTGATCGAGTACCAGGTGCGTCAGACCGAACGGGGCGCTCGGGTGGCGGTGCGCTGCGGCGCTCCGGTGGATCTCGAGCGCTCGGCGCGGAGATCACCGATGGATTGGCCGGGCTTGGGCTCGCGTCCCCCGCGGTCCACGTCACCGCCGTGCAGCGGTTGGAGCGCGACCCCGGAGCGGCGAAGCTCAGGCGGTTCGTGCCCTTGGCCGCCGAGCGTCGACACGCCGCGGACTCCGTCCGCGACGGCGTGGGCGCGGAGGGCGTTTCAGCAGTCGGCGCACCGACGGCACTGAGCGCGACATAGCAGGCGACGTCACGGCGCCGGACTTGTATCGTTGCCGCGTGGAACCGACCCAGCGCGAGCGGCCCTGAGCAACCGAATCAACCACGTCAGCGTCAACGCGCGCGATCTACGGGAGTCGACCGACTTCTATGTCGAGCTCTTCGACGCCCAGCCGATCCCGACCCCGAATTTCGGCCTCCCCGTCCAGTGGCTCGCCATCGGCCGCACGCAACTGCACCTGTTCGAGCGCGACGTCCAGCCGACCAGTCACCATCACTTCGCGATCACGGTCGACGACGTCGAGCCGGTCTACCGCGCGGCCGAGCGCCGCGGCGCCTTGGACCGGCGGGCTTTTCGCCACCACCTCATCGAGCTGCCCGGAGACGTCGTCCAGCTCTACGTCCGCGACCCGGCCGGGAACCTCGTGGAGATCGACCAGGCCGGCGTCAGCCGACTGCCGGATGACCTCCGCGCGCAGCTGAAGGGGCTGTGGCAGCTCAACCCCCAAAGCGAGGAGCAGATGCGCGGACGGCTGTTCGTGCCCGATTAGTACCAGCCAGCGGACCCCCACCGCACGCGGGCTGGAGAGAATCCGGCGCGCCTCAGTGGGCGGAGCGTTCCCGGATGGCCGCGCGCCCCTTGGTCACGAGGTTGACGGCGCCCGTCATCGCCTTCTCGCCGACCGAACCCTCGGAAGGGAGGACTCCGACCTGGCGCGCGAACGTCAGCTGGTCGTAGTAGACGTTGTTGCCGGCGATCCGGCCGTCCTCGAAGCTGAGCAGGTCCATGCCGTGGATGTCGACCGGACGACCCGTCGGCTCGATGCCCATGTACGGGGCCCCCGAGAACGTGCCGGTGATCCGCCAGCGGACGGTCGCACGCTCGTGTCCTGGTTCGCCCGCGACCACCACCTCCTCGACGTCCATGTGCAGATCGGGCACGGCGTCGAACAGACCCCGGAACCAGGCGACCACCTCATCGCGCGTGTGCATCTCGAGGTTCTCCGCGAACACGCGGTAGTGAGGACGGTCGATCCACCTCCCCTCGGGGTCCGCGAAGAACGACTCGCGGCTGTCGAAGCGGGAAAACATCTCGCGGATCCTTGCCTCGTCGACGACCTTGGTCTCGGGCTTGGTTTCGGGCATCGGCTCCTCCTCGTCGTGCGTCGTCAGGGCTGACATCGATCGTAACTCGTGTCATCTTGAGGGTGTGGCTTCGAACGACGCGCCCCGGACACCCCGGGATGAATCGCCAGCCGCACCGACCGATTCCGAAGCAGGGGAGGTGATGCTCGACGAGCACACCGCGAGTCACAAGCTCCTGCACGGTCTGATTTCTCTCGCGGTCCTGGTGGCGCTGGTGGTGGGCCTGGTGCTCGCGGTTCCGGGGCTCCGCGGGGTTGGCCGCACGGTCGCGCACATGCAGCCGGCCTGGGTCGTCGGAGCGGGCCTCCTCGAAGTGGCCTCATGCCTTGGCTATGTGCTCGCCTTCCTGCAGGTCTTCGAACGCGTCCCCGTCCGCCTCGGGGCGCGGGTGGCGCTGACCGAGCTGGCGTTCGGCGCCGCAGTGTCGCTGGGCGGCGTGGGCAGCGTCACGGTCGGGGCGTGGATGTTGATCGAGCGGGGCGGTCCACCGGCGCGCGTGGCGGAGCGCTCGGTCGTGCTGTTCCTGCTGACGAGCGCGATCAACGTGATCACGCTCGGGCTGGCCGGCCTGGCGCTGTTCGTGGGGATCCTGCCGGGGCCGAGCAATCCGCTGCTGAGCGCCGCACCCGCCGCCGTCGCGATCGCGGTCTTCGTGTTCTTCCTAACGCTGCCGCGGTTGGTGGAGGGAGGCGCCGCGCGGCGGGCTCCGGGGCGACTGCGGCCGGTCCTCGAAACGAGCGTGCAGAGCATCCGTGACACCCGAGACCTCCTCTTCAAGCCGGACTGGCGGCTCAGTGGGGCGATCATCTATCTGTGGGCGGACATTGCGGTGCTCGTGGCCTGCTTTGCCGCGACGGGTCACACGCCGCCGCTGGCGACGATCGTTCTCGCTTACCAGATCGGCTACATCGCGAACCTGGTGCCCGTCCCGGGCAACATCGGAGTCCTCGATGGCAGCCTCGTCGGGATGTTCGTGATCTACGGCGTCAGCGCAACGACCGCGACCGCGGCCACGGTCGTGTATCACGCGATCGCCCTGTGGATCCCCGCGACGTGGGGGACGGTCACGTACATCATCCTGCGGCGGTCCAGAAACCAGCCGGTCCGACCGCGCCCGACGCTCGCCGAGCGCCGCCGGATGCGGGCCGAGCGGCGAGCGGCTGGGCGGGACAACCGTCCAGACTAGCCCCCCGGGCTCAGGCCGGACTACGTCCGAGACATGCTTGGCGGGATGCTGCTGACCGGGATCGGCGTCGGCTTGACGCTTCCCACGCTGATGGCCACGGGTGCGTCGTCCCTGCCGCCGCACGCGTTCGCGACCGGCTCGGCGGTGGTGAACATGCTGCGGCAGATCGGACTCGCGGTGGGCGGTCCTGATAGCGGTCCTCGGCTCTCCCGGATCGCCGGCGGCCACCCTTCATGTGTATCAGCGTGCGTCGGCTCTCATCGCGGCGATTGCCCTGGCGAGCGGCCTTGCCGGTATCGCTCTGCTCCGGACCCGGCGTCGGCCGGTCGCGGTCTCGGCCAATTCGACCGAACGGGCTACGGCCGTGGTTCCGGCCGCGGGCGAGGGGCGGTGAAGCCGATCACGCCGGCGCCGTCGATCGCCGTGCTCCGGCCGCGGCGCATCGCCTTCTAGTTCGAGCGGTCGGAAGCCAGGGCGCCGATCACCGTCTGCAGCCACGCGACCTCCTCCGCCGGGGCTCGTCGCATCCTTCGCCGAGCCCAATCGGTGAGGTCGCCGCGCGAGCCGACCGCCGCCAGCGGTCCGGTCACGGCGTAACGACCGTCTCCGAGCACCCATAAGCCCCCCGGCTGATCGCGCCGGATCCGCAGTTGCTCGATCGTCTCGTGGCCGCCGATCGCGTTCGGACGCGCGGGATCTCCGTCCCGGTCCTCGTCCCAAGTCCAAACCGTGAAGATCGGGCGGCGACCTTCGACGCGGCGTGGGGGGCGCGGCGGGGGACCGATGGGGCCCCTGCGCCAGCGATCGACGAGATCGCGCACGACGTGCGCCGACTCTTCGCTGATCAAGAGGTGCAACCGGTCGCCGGCGACCAACAGCGTGGACCCGCGAGGAGGGATCGCCTTCTCGTCTCGAACGATCACGTTGACCACCGCGTCGCGCGGCAGCCCCAGGTCGCGGACGCGCGCGCCGGCGATCGCGTCGCCCGGCGCCACCGGATACTCCAGGACCTCGGCGCCCAGCCGCCGGATCGTGCCCGACTCGGCGAGGGGCCTCGGTAGGGCGGGCTCGGTCGTGGTCAGCTTCAGCCGGTGCGCGACCGACTCGAACGTGGTCCCTTGCAAGAGCGTGGAGACCAGCACCGCGAAGAACACGATGTTGAAGAACTCGAAGCTGCGCGACACCCCGGCGACTACCGGAAAGGTCGCCAACACGACCGGTACGGCTCCTCGGAGGCCCGCCCAGCCGAGGACGATCCGCTCGCGCGCCGTATACGCGAAGGGGAGGGTTGCGAGCGCCGCGGCGGGGGGACGCGCGACGAACACCACGATGAGCGCGAGCACGGTGCCCTTTAGGGCCACCGAGCCGAGCTGCGAAGGCGACACCAGGAGGCCGAGGGTCAGGAACATCGCCACCTGCGCGACCCAGCCGAGCCCCTGGTGGAAGTTCACGATCGTCTGCTCGGCCGGCACCGTTGCCGATCCCACGATCAGGCCTGCCAGGTAGACGGCGAGGAACCCCGAGCCGTGGAGCACGTCCGCGCCCCCGTACGCGAGTGCCGCCAGCGCCAATGAGGCGACCGGATATAAGCCCGCCGTGGCGAGCCGTGCCCGGCGCAGCGCGAACACTCCGAGCCGCCCGATGGCCACCCCGACGATCAGGCCGATGCCCAGCTCACGCGCGAACAGCCAAACCAGATTGGCAGCGTCGTACCCGGGGTGAATCAGCAGGTCGATGAACCCGACGACCAGCAGCACCGCGACCGGATCGTTGAGGCCGGTCTCGCCCTCGAGCGTCCGCGCGAGCTTGCGCGACAACGTTGAGCCGCGCAGCAGCGCGAAGATCGCGGCGCCGTCGGTGGAGGACAGGATCGCGCCCAACAGCAGTCCCTGCTTGGCGGAAAATCCGAACAACGCCCCCGCCGCGACGCCGGTGATCCCGGCCGTGATCAAGGTCCCCACGAACGCGAGCGACGTGGCGGCACCCAACACGGGCCGCAGATGGAGGAGGCCTCCCGTGAGCCCTCCCTCGAACAGGATCAGGGCGAGGGCGATCACTCCAATCGTCTGGGCCAGCCGGTAGTCGTTGAACTGGATCCAGCCCAGGACGTCGGAGCCGACCAGCATCCCGACCGCGAGGAACAGGAGCAGGCTCGGAACCCGGAGCCGCACCGCGACCAGCGACGACAGCAGCCCGGCCGCCAGCAGGGCCCCGGCGGCCAGGATCAGATGTCCATCGGACATGGGCCAACGATGCCAGGCGAAAGCTCGATGGGGCTGAGATGCGGCTAGAGGACTTTACTTAAGTATTTACTTGTAGTATGCTTCTGTGCGTAAGCAACTACAAGGAGTTAGAACATGGATACAAATCCAACCCCAGCTATTTCCACGGAGTACAAGGAGGTCACCGTGGAGGTCCCCGAGGATCGCGTGGCCGAGTTCCACGCGTTCTTTGCCCGTTTCCTCGCCGGCTCACCCGGGCGGGGACGCAGAGGCCGACACGGCAGGCCACACCGCGGGTGGCATCGGCGCCACTGCGCCGGCCGGGGCGAGGCCGCCGAGCACGGTGAGACCACCGAGCGCGGCGAAAACGCCCAACGGGGCGAGGGCAGCGGACAGCAGGCCGAGATCAGCGAGGTCTGATGGCCGACAAGGAGATCACGGTCGCCGTCCCCGAGGAGCGCGTGCCGGAGTTCTACGCCTGGTTCGCAGCATTCCTCGCAGCGGAACCGGGGACCCCACCGCCGTTCGGCCTACGTGGACGTCACGGGCCGCGCGGCTTCCGTCACCACGGCGAGGCGACAGCCTGGTCGGCAGCAGATGCCGACCAGGCCGCCTGGCTATACGGCAAGCTGGCACCGCCGGCGCGCGAGTTGTTCGATCTCCTGGCCGACGCGCCCGGAGAGCGGTTCGGCGGCGAGGACATCGCCAAGCGCCTGAGGCTCGAGAAGGGCGCCCACGGCGTCGCCGGCATCCTCGCCTGGCCGGGCCGCTACTCACGTCACGTGGGCCGGGCGCTCCCGATCGCCACCGACGGACGACCGGACGGCGGCACCGACTACTACATGGATCCGGGCGTCGCCAACCTCTTCGCCGGCTCGCGCCGGGGCCCGCGGGCACGAAGCCGCGGTGGACGCCGGCGTCGGGATCCGAGATAGGACGCTGGGAGCGTGATCAGGGGCTGACGGACGTGGTTCCGAACATCAGGACCTTGCGGTCCAGGTCGAAGTGCACCCTGCCCGAGCTGCTCAACAGCGCGACGATGACCTCGGCATCCTCGGCGGTCGGGCGGATCACGTACTCATCGGCGCCCCGGTCCAGGATCAGCTGGATCGTGAAAGCTCCGGGCGCGCCGCGTTCGCGCTCGGTCCATGCGGCCTGATAGTCGGTGACCTCCCGAACCTTGATCTCGTGCTCGGTTCGTTGCTCGCGCTCGGGCTTCGTGCTCATCGTTGATGTCAATTATCCACCGCGCGCCAGGCCCAAACCGGATTTGAACATCACGGCGTCCGGGGCCGCCCGCCTCTAGCTTTCCGGCCAATGCGCGAGCGCCGGGACGCATCTCTTTCGGGGATGACCACGCTGAGGGTCGGAGGACCGGCACGCCGGATGTTGGAGGCCTCCGTGGAGGTAGAGATCGTCGAGGCGGTGTCCGGCGCCGACGCGGCAGGTGAGCCGCTGTTGGTCATGGCTGAAGGATCGAACCTCGTCATCGCGGATGCCGGCTTCCCGGGTACGGTGGCCCGCATCGCGACGTCGGGCATCGCCGCGCGGAGCGAGGACGACCGGGTCCGGCTCGACGTCGCCGCCGGCGAGAGGTGGGACGACCTCGTCGCGCGGTGCGTGGACGACGAGCTGGCCGGAGTCGAGTGCCTGTCCGGAATACCGGGGTCGGTCGGCGCCACGCCGATCCAGAACGTCGGCGCCTACGGGCAGGAGGTCTCCGAGACGATCGCCTCAGTGCGCACGTACGACCGACGCACCGGCACCGTCGCGGAGCTGTCGCCGGCGGAGTGTGCCTTCGGATACCGTTCGAGTGCCTTCAAGGGCTCGGGCCGACACGTCGTGCTCGCAGTGAGCCTGGTGCTCGAGCGCTCGGCGGCCGGCCGGCCCGTCCGCTACGCGGAGCTGGCCCGGACGCTGGGAGTCGAGCTCGGAAGCCGCCCTCCGGCGGCCGAAGTGCGCGAGGCGGTGCTCGCGCTCAGGCGCAGGAAGGGAATGGTGATCGATCCAGATGACCCGGACTCGGTCAGCGCGGGTTCGTTCTTCGTCAATCCGATCCTGTCGACCGCGGCGTTCGCGGCACTCGCGCGACGCGCGGCCGGGCGGCTCGGAGAAGGCAGCCCGCCGCCGCCCGCATGGCCGGAAGCAGGCGGACACGTCAAGACGTCGGCGGCGTGGCTGATCGAGCGGGCGGGCTTCCATCGCGGCTACGGCGAGGGCCGGGCCGGCATCTCGCAAAAGCACACGCTCGCGATCGTGAATCGCGGCGGTGCGACCACCAGCGAGCTGATCGCGGTGGCCAGAGAGCTGAGGCGGGGCGTGGCGGAGGCATTTGGCGTCACGCTTCAGGTGGAGCCCACACTCGTCGGGGTCGGGCTGTAGCGGTTGGGTTGCGGTGCCAGGAGGTTGCGGTGCCCGGGCGGCACCGATGATTTTTGAGCTCCGGCTCGGTCTTTGGGTGGATGGCCGTGCACGAGCGAGCGACGATTGCGTTCGCGATCCGTGGCCCAATCTCTCGCGCTGACCTGCCGGGCCTCTGCGATCGCCTGTGTGCGCTGCTCAGGCAAAGCCAGGCCTCGGTCGCGTTCTGCGATGTGGGCGGCGTCGGCGCCGACGCGGTGACGATCGACGCACTTACGCGCCTCGCGCTCGCGGCGAGGCGCAACGGGTGTCAGGTCAGGCTGCGGCGAGCGTCAGCCGAGCTGCGCCAGCTACTCGAGTTCATGGGTCTCGAGCACGTCCTGCCCGATTGACCGCACCCCCGGGGCGGGGCAGGAGAACCGCAGGATGCATTGAGCGCCCCCGGGGCGGGGCCGGAGAACCGCAGGATGCATTCACGCACGCCCGGGACTCACCCAGAGACTTCAGGACTCAAGCCGAGGCGGAAGTCCGAACAACGGGAACACCCGCTCGGTGCCGAGGAAGAACGTGAGCTCGACGATCTTTCCGTCTCCCAGCTCGAGCACCTGCAGCGCCCAGGGGTCATAGCCGCTGCCGGACTCGCTCGGCTTGTACTGCCCGAACGCCACCGACCCGTTCGCCCTGACCGTGGGGATCAGGCGGGAGCCGCGACACCCGATCCCGGGCCCGAGCCACCAGGCCAGGATGTCCTCGCGGCCGCGGAGCCACAGGTCGTACGGCGGCATGGACTGGACGGCGTCCTCTTGGATCAGCGAGGTGAGCGCGTCCATGTCGTAGCTCTCGAAGGCGCGCACGTACCGGGCTAGGAGCTCCCGCTGCCCTGCATCGATCGCCGGCGCGGGATCGTTCTCGCTGAGGCCGCTGGCGTCGATGGTCGCCCGAGCGCGCTGGAGCGCGCTGTTCACCGACGCCACGCTGGTGTCGAGCAGCTCCGCCACCTCGCTCGCCTTCCAGCGCAGCACCTCGCACAGAAGGAGGACGGCGCGCTGACGAGCGGGCAGATGCTGCAGCGCCGCCACGAACGCGAGCCGGATGGTCTCGCGCCCCGCGGCCACCTCGGCGGGGTCGGCGTCATCTCCGACGGCGTGGTCGGGGATCGGCTCGATCCAGGTCACCTCGGGGAGCGTGTGCAGGTTCGCCTCGACCGGTGCCCCGGACGGGCCCAGGTCCATCGGCCGCGCGCGGCGCGAACGGCCCTTGAGCATGTCCAGGCAAACGTTGGTCGCGATCCGGTACAGCCACGAACGGACGGCCGAACGGCCTTCGAAACGGTGAAACCCGCGCCAGGCGCGGATCATCGTCTCCTGGACCGCGTCATCCGCCTCAAAGGGCGAACCAAGCATCCGGTAGCAGTAACGCGTGAGATCGAGGCGGTGCTGCTCCAGCACGCGCTCGGGGCGGTCGGCGGCGATAGTCGAAGATGAAGCCATGACGCCCATCGTAGGACACGCGCCCGAGGCTCGCGCGGCGGGTTCGCCGGGGTGCCGGCGGGGGCGGGCGGCTCCCTTAGAGTCCGTGTCCGTGCTCGACCTCGATGCGTACCTGAACCGAATCGGCTGCAGGCGGCCGGCGATCGGGGACGTGCACCGCGCCCAACTCATCGCGATTCCGTTCGAGAATCTCGATCCACAGCGAGGCGTGCCCGTGTCGCTGGCACCCGAAGACCTGGAGCGCAAGCTCGTGTCCGAGCGTCGCGGCGGCTACTGCTTCGAGCTCAACCTGCTCCTGAGGGCTGCGCTCGAGGCGCTCGGCGCGGACGTGGAGCTGATGCTGGCGCGCGTCCGAGCTGGCTCCAACGCCGGCGCCGTGCGCCCCCGCAGCCATCTGGTTCTCCGCGTGCGAGGCGAAGGCGGGACGTGGCTCGCCGACGTCGGCTTCGGCCGCGGCGGCCTGATCGAGCCGGTGCCGTTCGGCGTGGGCGGTCCGTACGAGCAGTCGGGCTGGCGCTACCGGGTCGTCGAGGACGGACCCGAGCTCGTGCTCCAGGCGCGGGACGGGAATGAGTGGGCCGACATGTACGGATTCTTGCCCGAACCGGCCCCATTCGTCGACCTCGAGACGAGCAATTGGTACACCTCGACCCATCCGCGTTCACCGTTCGTCACCGGCTTGATCGTCTGTGCTCATCGTCCCGACGGCCGACGCTTGTTTCTGCGTGGCTTCGAGGAACCGGCGCTGACCGAGGAGAGCCCGGCGCGACAGAACGTCACCCCGGTGGCGCTGGACGCGATCCCGCGCCTGCTGGCATCAGACTTCGGCCTGGGCGGCTTCGCGTTCAACGCCGACCGCAACCGCCTGGTGCCCGTCGCGGACGCGGGGCCCTAGCCGGCGCGGTCATCAGTCCGGCAGCAGCGGCACCCACACCCCCGCGTCGCGGCCCACGAGCGCGCCGCGGGTGATTGCGTCAGAGCCGAACCGCTCCCGGACTCGATCGAGCGTCGCGTCGAGATTGCGAGCGCGGTCGAACGGAAGCACGAGCTGTGCCCCGCCCTGGTCGGTCAGGTTCGCGAGCGCGATGCCGATCAGCGTGAGCCCGCGCCTGCGGATCAACGGCATCGACGCGGTCAGGAGTCCGCTGGCGGTCACCAGGATCGCGGCGGTGCGAGCGGTGGGCTCCCTCATCGTCTGCGAGCGAGTGGCTCGGGAATAGTCCTCAAAGCGCATGCGAAGAACGACCGTGCGGCACAGTCGCCCTGCCGCGCGCAGCCGGCGGGTGACGCGGTCCACGAGCGCGAGTAGGGCGGTTGCCAGCTCCTCGGGAGGCCTCGGCCTCGTGCCGAGAGCGCGCTGGGCGCCGATCGAGCGCCGGCGGCGGCGTACCTGCACCGGTCGGGGATCCCGATTGTGCGCGAGCGCGTGCAGGTGGCGGCCGGAGGCGCGGCCCAGCATCGACACGAGCGTCGTCTCCCCGAGCGCCGCCACCTGCGCGACGGTTGTGATCCCGCGATCCTGGAGCCGCTTCGCGGTGACGGCGCCCACGCCCCACAGCCGCTCGACCGGGAGCGGATGCAAGAACTCCAGCTCTTCGTGCGGTTCGACCACCAGCAGCCCGTCGGGTTTGGCGACCGCGCTCGCCACCTTGGCCAGGAACTTCGTGCGCGCGACTCCGACCGTGATCGGGAGGCCGATCTGGTCACGCACGTTGCGCTTGAGCGCGATTGCGATCTCGGCCGGCGTGCCCGAGATGCGGCCGAGGCCCCGCACATCGAGGAAGGCCTCATCGATCGACAGTCCCTCGACGACCGGGGCCGTCTCCTCGAACAGCCTGAAGACCGCTTTGCTCGCCTCGGCGTAAGCCGACATCCGCGGGCTGACCGCGACGAGCTGTGGGCACAGGCGCCGAGCCTGTCTCCCGCCCATCGCGGTGCGAACGCCGTACGCCTTGGCTTCGTAGCTCGCCGCGAGCACGACCCCGGCCCCGACTACGATCGGCCGGCCGCGGAGGCGGGGATTGTCTCGTTGCTCGACCGAGGCGTAGAACGAGTCGAGGTCGGCGTGCAAGATCGTGGCCTGGCCGGGCATGGGCGAACATATGTTCGCCTCGAGCTCGGACAGACGCCGTTGAGCGCTCGTGCTCCGCCGACCGACCGCGGGGCCGTCGACCGCCGGCGCAAGAATCCTGAAGTGATGACCGACGCGGGCGACTTCTCCGGCCTCGTCCTTCGCCCGCTCGCCCCGGGCGACGCGCCAGAGCTGCGGCGGATTCACATGACGCCCGAGGTTCTGCGCTGGTGGGATCGCCCCTCCGAGGATTTTCCCTGGGATGAGCCGGAGTCAACGCGATTGACGATCGAGGTCGACGGCGCGGTGGCGGGCCTGGTCCAGTACTGGGAGGAGCCGGAGCCCAAGTACCGCCACGCCGCGATCGATCTGTTTCTCGACCCCGCCCTGCACGGGCAGGGAATCGGAACCGAAGTGGTGCGCCGCGTGGTTCGTCACCTGATCGTCGAGCGCGGCCACCACAGGGTCACGATCGACCCGGCCGCGGCAAACGCCGCCGCGATCAGGGCATACGAGAAGGCGGGCTTCAGGAGGGTCGGGGTGATGCGGGGCTACGAGCGCGATGTGGACGGGGACGGCTGGCACGACGGGCTGCTGATGGAGCTTCTGGCGGGCGAGGAGCTGGCCTGACAGAACCGCGCGCCGGGTCGTGCCGAGCAACTGCATAAGTGCTAAGCTATATTCGTGCCAACTTATGATGGCTCTCTCGACGCACTCGGCGATCCCACTCGGAGGCACATCATGGAGCTCCTGCGCGGACGCCCGCGCGCCGTGGGCGAAATCGTGAGAGAGCTCCCGATCAGCCAGCCCGCGGTCTCCCAGCACCTGAAGGTCCTCAAGCGTGCGGGGCTCGTCACCGACCGGCCCGACGGGAATCGGCGCGTCTATCAGCTTGCGCCCGACGGCTTGGCCGAGCTGCAGGCGTATTTCCACGAGTTCTGGAGCCAGGCGCTCGCCGACCTCAAGGCGGCGGCGGAAACCAAACAGCCAGGAGGAAGAAGATGAGCGAAGCTCATGCGGCCGCTCTTGCGGTCCACCAGACGGTTCACATCGACGCGTCACGAGAGCGCGTGTTCGAGCTCCTGACCGATCCCGCCCAGATTCCGAGCTGGATGCCGGTCACGGCCCTCGAGCCACGCCCCGGCGGACGCTTCGAGTTCGTTCGGGACGAATGGCAGGCGGTGGGGGAGGTGATCGAGTTCGACCCCCCGCGGCTCGTGGCCTACACGTGGGACTGGCGCAATCGGCCGATGGGCGTTCGCACCGAGGTTCGCTGGGAGCTCGAGGAGGAGGAGGGCGGCACGACCGTGCATCTCAGCCACATCGGCTTTCCCGAGGGTTCGCATCGCGACAACCACGAGCACGGATGGAGGTACTACGGCGAGCGCTTGAAGACTGTCGCCGAGGGCGGCGACCCGGGTCCGGACGTCCGGGAGCCTACCGACGTGCGTGAGTCGGTCTCGCGGTGAGCGCCGGCCGGCCGGCGCCGCCACGCGGGCGGGCGCCGGCCGCTGCACCGGCTTGGTCGCAGTAGCGCCGGGTGCCGCCCCGGCCTATCCCGCCACGGGCTCGCCGCGCGGGTACGGTCTCGGCTGCGGACTCTCCCGGAAGCGATCGGCGGTCCGTCGCGCCGTTCCCTCCGCCCACCGCGACGTGGTCACGATCCCAACGACCAGGACCACGGCGCCCAGGACGGCGATGATCCACCAGCTCGGGCGGGTCGCGGTGGCGAAGCCCTTACCGACGACGGTGGCGATCCCGCCGCCGGCGACGGCACCCACAACCGCCACGCCCAGCGTCTGGCCAACTTGGCGGCTCGTGGAGGCGACTGCGGCGGCGACCCCGGCCTGCGAGGGAGGCATGCCAGACACCGCGGTGTTGGTGATCGGCGGGTTTATCAGCGCGAACCCGAACCCAAAGATGACGTAAGCGCCGAGGAGATACAGCGTCGAGGTGTCGGGCGCCAGGCGGGTCAGCATCACGGCCCCGATCGTCAGCGCGCAGCCAGCGACCACCAGTGGTGTGCGCGCGCCGCGGTTGCCGACGATCCGCCCCGTCAGCGGCGCGAACACGAGCGTCATTCCGGCCATCGGCAGCATGTAGAGGCCGGCGTGAAACGGCGAGAGCCCCCGCCACGTCCTGGAGGTACAGGGTGCTCAGGAACAGGAAGCCCGCTTGGGCGGCAAAGGCGCACACCGCGATCGCACTGGCGCCGGAGAACGGCGCGCTGCGGAAGAAGCGCACCTCGAGCAGCGGCTCCTCGCGATGCAGCTCGTGCCAGATCAGCGCGACGAAGCTCGCCAGCGAGAACGCGAACAATCCGAGGATCTCGGGGGAGGTCCAGCCGAACGCCAGGACCCCGACCGGGACGTTGATCAGGAACACGGAGCGCCAGCCGACCGAATCCACCAGCGCTCCGCCCACCACCGGACCGAGCGCGAGGCTGAGGCCGATCACGCCCCCCACATGCCGATGGCCTGCGCTCGCTCGCGTGGGTCGTCGAACACGTTGCGGATGATCGACATTGCGACCGGGTTGAGCATCGACCCGCCGATGGCCTGAAGGACGCGCGCGGCCACCAAGAGCTCGAGGCTCGGGGCGAGCGCGCACAGCAGCGAACCGAGCGAGAACACGACGAGCCCGGTCTGGAATACCCGGCGCCGGCCGACGCGGTCCGCCGTCGAGCCGGCGAGGATGAGCAGGCTCGCGAGCACGAGCGTGTAGGCGTCGATCGTCCACTGAAGCCCCGAGACCGACGCGTGCAGCGAGCGGTGGATCGAGGGCAGGGCGACGTTGACGATCGTCACGTCGAGGCCGACGATCAGCAGGCTCATCGAGCAGATGCCGAGCACGAGCAGCCGCCGGGCCCGGCTGAGCTGCTCCTCGGATTCAGTGTCCGAGCGTCCGCTCATGCGAATAGCGAGCCTACCCTCGAGCGGATGGGCAACGCTGGAGCCGCGCCGAATGCGCACCCTCACATGCAAGCCCACCACTTCAGGCGAGGCCGCGACCGTAAGCTTGTACCTAAATGTCCAAGCCGCGCCAGGTGCACAGCTCGGCGACCCGGGTGATGTCGGTCCTGATGATCGTGATCGGGGTCGCGCTTCTCGTGCGCACGCTGGTGGCCGGCGGGGGGCCGATCGCCACCGGCGTGCTCCTGGGATCGCTGTTCGTGCTCGCCGGCGCCGCGCGGCTGTACCTCGGGCTGCGACGACGGTGAACCCCCGCGGATGACGCCGTGACGAACCGCGCCTTCAACAACCGCGCTCTGTTCGCCGTCGTATACACCACGTCGATCAGCTCGGTGTACTTCGCGTTGGGGGTCGTCGCGCACCGGGCGAACGGGCTCACGCCGGCGGTGTTCCTGGCGGCGGGCATCTTCTTCCAGCTCACCGCGATGACCTACGCCGAGGGGGCGTCGCTGCACCAGGAGCGCGGAGGCTCACCCGTGTTCGCGCGCTATGCGTTCAACGAGCTCGTCAGCTTCGTCGCCGCGTGGGCGATCGTCCTCGACTACACGATCCTGATCGCAGTGACGGCGCTGACCGTCCCGGCGTACCTGGCGGCGTTCTGGGGGCCCCTCGGCCGGGGAGGACTCGAGATCGCGATCGCGTTCGCGGTGATCGCGCTGGTGGTCGCCGACAACGTGGCCGGCGTGAGCGCGAGGCGTCTGCGCACCCGGATCATGACCGCGGGGGTCGACCTGATCGTGCAGGCGGCGGTGATCGTCCTCGGCCTGGTGCTGGTGTTCGAGCCACACCACCTGTCTGAAACCATCCATCTCGGCACGGCGCCGACCGGTGCGGATCTGGCCTTCGCGCTGACGATCGCGGTGATCGCGTTCACGGGCCTGGAGGCCGCGGCGGGTCTCGCCGGGGAGGTGGCGGTGTCCCGGCGCCAGGTGGCGCGGCTGGTCGGTCCGGGCGCACTCCTGATCATCCTGATCTACGTGGGCATCGCGCTGGTCGGAGTCGGGGCGCTTCCGGTGCACGACGGCCACACCGCGCTCGGCACGGAGCACATCAAGGCGCCCGTGATCGGCGTGGTGGACGCGTTCCGTCCGAAGTGGGTGGCGGATGTGCTCAAGTACGTGGTCGCGATCGCCGGCGCCGCGGCCCTCGTCTCGGCAGCCGGGGCGTCGATGCTCGGCGTCTCCCGGGTCGGTTACTCGCTGGCCACCAACCGCCAGATCCCGAGCGTCCTCGGCCGGCTTCACCCCCGGTGGGGAACCCCGTTCGTGATCATCGCGGTCGCCGCGGTCGGCGCGGCCGCGCTTGTGCTTCCCAGCAACCTGGAGCTGCTGGTGGGGATCTACGCGTTCGGGGCGATGCTCGCGTTCACGATCGCGCACGTGTCGGTGATCGCGCTGCGCTTCCGCGAGCCCGATCGAGATCGCCCGTACAAGGTGCCGCTGTCGATCACCGTCCGGGGCGCTTGGGTGCCGCTGCCGGCGGTCCTCGGCGCACTCCTGTCAGCGGCCGGGTGGGTGACCGTGCTGGTGTTTCACCCCGGCGCGAGGTATGTCGGGATCGGCTGGCTGCTCGGGGGCGTGGCCCTGTACGTCGTCTATCGCAAGAGCGAGGGGAAACCGCTGCTGAAGCGCGTGACGATCCCCGAGCGCGCTCTCCGGCACGAGACGCTCGAGCCGGAGTTCGGCTCGATGCTGGTCCCGATCTTCGGCACCCCGCTCGACGACGACATCATCCAGACCGCGGGCCGGCTCGCGGGCGAGACCCACGACGACCTGGAGGACGAGGGCGCGGTGATCGAGGCGATCTGGGTGTTCGAGATGCCGCTCGCGCTGCCGCTCGACGCTCCGCTGCCGGAGGCGCAGGTGCGCCGCGCGCGCGAGGCGCTGGCGCGCGCGAAGCTGGTGGGGGAGGAGTACGAGGGCGTCGAGGTGGCGACCGCGATCGTCCGCGCGCGCCGCACCGGGCAGGCGATCGTAGCCGAGGCACGCCGGCGCGGCGTCGAGGCGATCGTGCTCGCCGCCGAGGAGCCTTCCCGGGTGCGGGGCGGCTCTTTGCTCGGCGGCGGCGGCGGTCCGCTCGAGAACTACGTTGGGGCGATGACGAAATACGTCATCGACAAGGCGCCCTGCCGCGTTATCCTGACCGCACCGCCAGCCGACTGGGGCACCCGAACCGACGGAGCGCAGAAGCGAGGCGAGAGCTCACGACGGAACTAGTGAGGCGCCCGTCGCGCGGCGCGTCACCTGCAGACATGTCCCCCGTCTAATCTCAACCGCTGATGGCAGAGCGGCGAGTCCCTGGGCTGCAACGAGTGCTGGGGGTCAACGCCCTGTTCTCGACCGCCTACGGCAACGTCGGTTCGTCGATCTACTACGCGCTCGGGCTCGTGGCCTCCTTTGCCCTTGGCCTGACGCCGATCGTCTTCGTGATCGCGGGAGGGATCTTCTATCTGACGGCCGCCACGTACGCCGAGGCGACCGCGATGTACCCGGAGGCCGGCGGCTCCTCGAGCTTCGCTCGCCACGCGTTCAACGAGTTCTGGTCGTTCTTCGCCGCGTGGGGCCAGATGCTCAACTACATCATCACGGTCGCGATCTCCGCGTTCTTCGTGCCGCACTACATCGGCGGGCTGTTCTGGGCGTACCTGAAGACCTCGCCGGGCGACATCTTCTTCGGGATCGGGGTGATCGTGCTCCTGTGCGCGATCAACGTCGTGGGAGTCAAGGAGGCCACGGGAGTCAACGTAGTGCTGGCGTTCACGGACTTCACCACGCAGCTGATGCTGGTGATCCTCGGGGTGGTGCTTGTGCTCTCGCCACAGACCCTCGTCCACAACGTCCACCTCGGGTTCGTGCCGACGTGGAAGAACTTCGTGATCGCGATTCCGGTGGCGATGATCGCCTACACGGGGATAGAGACGATCTCGAACATGGCCGAGGAGGCCAAGGATCAGTCGCGCACGATCCCGCGGGCGATCAAGGGCGTCGTGGTCGCCGTGTTCGCGATCTACGCCGCGCTGCCCGCGGTCGCTCTCTCGGCGCTGCCCGTGAGGTGCGTGGGGACCCACTGCCAGACGCTGCTCGGCGTCTCCGAGGACAAAGGCGGATACGCGGGCGACCCGGTGCTCGGCATCGTCAAGCACCTGGGCCTCGGGCCGCTCCAGCACATCGGCGAGATCTACGTCGGCCTGCTCGCGGCGACGATCCTGTTCATCGCCACCAATGCGGGAATAATCGGCGTGTCGCGGCTGGTGTATTCGATGGGGCTGCACCGCCAGGTGCCCGACGGCCTCCGTCGGCTGCATCCACGGTTCCGGACGCCGTGGATCGGCATCATCGTGTTCGGCGGCGTCGCCTGCCTGACACTGATTCCGGGGCAGGCGGACTTCCTCGGCAACATGTACGCGTTCGGGGCGATGCTGTCATTCACGATCGCTCACCTCGCGGTGATCCGCCTGCGGTTGACCAACCCGGATCAGCCGCGCCCGTACCGCGGTCCCGGCACGCTCAAGGTGGCCGGGCGGGCGCTCCCGTTGTTCGCGGTCGTTGGGGGGCTCGGAACGTTCCTCGCGTTCGTCGTCGTGACCATCCTCCATGTCAACGTCGCGGCCGCGGGCATCGGCTGGCTGATGATCGGGATATGCATGTATGTCTTCTTCCGCCGTCGGCAGGGACTGGACCTCGTGACCACGACCAAGGTCGCGATCCCGCGGCCGGCGGTCGACACCGAGGCCGAGTACCAATCGATCCTGGTTGCGTTCGACGAGGACGGCTACGTGCCGGAGGTGATGGCGACCGCGGTGCGCCTCGCGGCGCGCAGGCGGCGCGGCATTCACGTACTGGTGACGATCTCGGTCCCGGCGAGCAGCCCGATCAACGCCCAGATGCCGCGCCAGGAGGCGATGGCGCAATCGATCCTGGAGGAGGCCAAGGTACAGGGAGGGCGCCGCGTGTCGGGCCACTGGGAGAAGGTGCGGGCCGGTCAGACGGGCCGGCGGATCGTCGATGAGGCGCGCGACTTGCAGGCGGCGGCGATCGTGATGCCGATGGCGCACGACGGCGCGAATTTCGCGCGCGCACTCGCGACCGTTCTCAAGGAGCGACCGACCCGGGTGATCGTCGAGTCGATACCGGAACCGGCTCGGCGCCGGTCACCGGTCGCGGTCTAGTGCAGTTCGCCAACCAGGGGAAAAAGCTCGCAAAGTGCGCACTAGCCTGATGTGAGGATGCCCGACCGATCGAACACCCACGAAGCGCCCCGGATCCCGCTGGGCTCGACGCGCGCGGCCGCGGCCATCGCGGCGGAGGTGGTCCTCGCCGTTGCGGCCGCCACCGCGGGCGTGGCGGCCCTTCAATCCACGACCCCCATCGCCGGCCTGGGCATCCTCTACCTGCTCGCGGTGCTGGTAATCGCGATCAGAAGAGGACAGCTCGCCGCACTGGCGACCGCGGTGCTCGGCGGGCTCGCGTTCAACTACTTCTTCATCACGCCGCGTCATCGCCTGGCCATCGCGCACTCGGACGATCTGATCGACCTGATCGTGCTGGTGATCGCGGCGGTGGTCGTGGGCCGCCTGGCGGCCGTCGCCCGCCAGCGTGCCGCCGAAGCGGAGGCTCGGGCCGCGCTGGCATCCGCTCGCGAGCGCGAGGCGAAGCTGCTGGCCGAGGTCGCCTCGGCCATCCTCGCCGGTCCGGGCGTCGACGCGCAGCTCGAAAGGATCGGCAGCCGCGTGGCCGCGGCGACCGGAGCAAGCCACGCCCGCGTGGCGCTCGAGCCGGTGCCCGATCCCGCCGGCGGGGAGATTGCGGTCGCGCTCCACACTCGCGCGCGCAAGGGCTGGCTGTACGTCGCCGGCGACACCACCTGGGAGCCGGGACACCTCGAGCGAATTGCCGAGCCGTTGGGGCGGCTGATCGACGTCGCGGTCGAGCGCGAGCGCGTCGCCGAGCGAGCCGCGGAGGCGGCGGCGGCACAGAGGGCGGAGATCGCCAAGACGGCGGTGCTGCACGCGATCTCTCACGACCTGCGCTCGCCGCTCACCGCGATCACCACGGCGGGGTGGGGATTGCGCACCGAGGGGATCAGCGACGCCGATCGCCTCGAGCTGCTAGAGGTCATCGATACCGAAAGCGCTCGCCTGAGCAAGCTCGTCGACGACCTGCTCGATCTCTCAAAGATCGAGGCGGGCGCGATCGTGCCTCAAGCCGATTGGTGCGATCTCCACGACGCCGTCGCGTCGGCGGTCGCGGGCCTTCACACCAAGCATCCGATCGAGTTCGCGCTCCCCGCGGACCTGCCGCTGGTCCGGGCGGATGCGGCCCAGCTGGAGCGGGTGTTCTCGAATCTGATCGGGAACGCGGTGAAGTTCTCGCCGGCGGGATCGCCGGTCCGCATCACCGGTAGCTCGAGCTCGAGCCGGGTGACGGTGCGGGTCACCGATCAGGGCCGCGGGATCTCCAAGCAGGATCGCCCGCACGTGTTCGAGCCGTTCTTCTCCGGGCGCGGACAGCCGGGAGCCGGTTCGGGGCTGGGCCTTGCGATCTGTCGCGGGTTCGTGGAGGCCAACGGCGGGCGGATCGTCCTTCAGACCGGCACCGGCCGCGGGACGTCGTTCGCGGTGACGTTCCCGGTCGCGCCGCGGCCGACCGGCGCGGGGGCGGTGGTGTCCGGGGCCGCCGCGGCGCCGGCGCCGGCGCCGGCGCACGACGCGGAGATCCTCCGTTGAGCACAACGCTTCCCCGCGTCCTCGTCGTCGACGACGAACCGCAGATCGTCAGGGGCCTGAAGGTCATTCTTCGCAGCGCCGGCTACACGGTCGAAGCGGCTGAGACGAAGGCTTCGGCGCTCGCCGCATTGGCCGCGCGGCCTCCCGACGCGCTCGTTCTCGATCTCGTGCTGCCCGACGGCGGCGGGGTCGAGGTGTGCGAGGAGGTTCGGCGGTGGAGCCGGATGCCAATTCTGGTGCTGTCGGCCGTCGGCGACGAGCGCGAGAAGGTGCGCGCGCTAGATTCCGGCGCCGACGACTACGTCACCAAGCCGTTCGGAACGGATGAGCTGCTCGCCCGGCTGCGGGCGCTGATGCGGCGATCGGTCGAGCCCAGCGGCGACCCCGAGCTGAGGATCGGCGAGGTGGTCATCGATCTGGCCGACCGGCGCGTACGGCTGGCCGGGCGCGAGGTGCACCTGACCCCGATCGAGTTCGACCTGCTCCGGATCCTCGCCACGCACCAGGGACGGCTGGTCACCCAGCGCCAGCTGCTGCGCGACGTGTGGGGTCCGGAGTACACCCAGGAGACGCACTACCTCCGGGTGCACATCGCGCACATCCGCGCCAAGCTCGAGGCCGATCCGTCGCGTCCGAGGTACCTGATCACCGAGCCCGGCGTCGGCTACCGGTTCCGCGACCCGGCCAGTTAGACCATATGGAGGATCGGCTGGCCGGCCGTCGAAGTTAGGCCGGCACCTCCACGCGGTCGTCGTGGGGGTCAAGTAGCCGCGCAGCTGCACCTGCGCGGCGGCCACGACAGCCGTATAGGAGGAACCGACCATGACCAAGGTTCGCACCTGGGTCGGTCTGGACGTGCACGCCGTGAAGGTGGTGGCGTGTGCGGTCGACGCCGAGTCCGGGGAGATGAGCGTGCAGCGCCTGTCGGGGGAGACGGCGCGTGTGGTGGCGTTCTGCGCCGGATTGCCCGGCCCCACGCGCGTCGCCTACGAGGCGGGCCCGACTGGGTATTGGCTGGCGCGGGGGCTTCAGGCGGCGGGGGTCGGGTGCGTGATGGCGGCGCCGGGGAAGATCGAGCGCCCGGCGCAGGATCGGGTCAAGACCGATCAGCGCGACGCCGAGCGGCTCGTGCGGCTGTTGATGATCGGCGGCCTGCACGCGGTCAGGGTGCCCACGCCGGAGGAGGAGGCGCTGCGCGACCTGGTCCGGGCGCGGGAGGATCTGCGCGGCGATCTGATGCGCGCCCGGCACCGTTTGTCGAAGCTGCTGTTGCGCCCCGACATCCGCTATGACGATACGAGCAGCCGCTGGGGTGAGCGCCACCGCGCCTGGCTGGCCCAGGTCGATGTCGGTGAGCGCGGCGCGCAGCTGACACTCGGCGAGTACGTGGGCGCGATCGACGCGCTCGAGATCCGCCGACCGGCGCTGGAGGCCGCGATCGGCGAGCTGATCGCGAGCTCGCTCTGGGCAAAGGACGTCGCCCGGCTGCGCTGCCTGCGCGGGATCGACACGCTCTCAGCGGTCGGGCTGGCGGTCGAGGTCGGCGACTTTCACCGCTTCGAGCACCCCAGCCTGCTGATGAGCTACCTCGGGCTGGTGCCAAGCGAGCAGAGCACCGGCGAGACCCGCCGCCAAGGGCACATCACCAAGTCCGGGTCGCGGCACGCCCGCCGACTGCTCGTCGAAGCGGCCTGGCACTACCGCCGCCCACCCCGGCTCGGCAGCACCCTGGAGCGCCGCCAACACGGTCAGGACCAGGCCGTGATCGCGATCGCCTGGAAGGCGCAGCAGCGCTTACACCGCGTCTGGCGCCAGCTCGACCTGCGACGCGGCAAGCGCCGCACGATCGTCGCGGTCGCGGTCGCCCGCCAGCTCGCCGGCTTCTGCTGGGCGATCATCACTCACCATCCCGAGCTCCTCGCATCCGTGCCCAGCTCCGCCGGCATCCCTACCGGCGAGCGACCCCTCACGCACACAACCCCCAACCCCCGAAGCAAGGAAACCGGCAACCACGGCGCCTAACAGCAGCATGACCGACCAACCCCACGACACTCGGCTGAGGAGGCGGCAGGACCAACCTGACCCCCACGCGCGAGAGCATCCGCGGTCTAACTATGAGCAACCGCTGTCCCGAACAGCGGCGACGCTCGATCTTAGAGAGCGGGCTCTCACGACGAAACACGGTCCTGCGGTATCAACCCGCGAATATGAGTCTGACCGCGCGTCGCGCACCCGTCAGGCCCGCCGCCCCCTCAGCCGAGACCCCCAAGCACGCGGTCACCCAATCCCCAGACCCCATCGCTTGACAACCGTTCCTCCATATGAGTTAGGGGTCCCATGGCCCGGATAGAGACGCATGGCCTGAGGCGCACAGTGGGCCTCGGGGGCCTATTCGCCACCGCATACGGCAACGTCGGCTCCTCGATCTACTACGCCCTCGGGCTCGTCGCCCTGTACGCGCTCGGGCTGACGCCGGTCATCTTCATGCTGGCGGGCGGCCTGTTCGCGCTCACCGCGAAGACGTACGCGGAGGGCGCGTCGATGTTCCCGGAGGCCGGCGGCTCCTCCTCGTTCGCCCGCCATGCCTTCAACGAGCTGGTGTCGTTCTTCGCGGGCTGGGCGCTGAGCCTCGACTACATCCTCACGATCGCGATCTCGGCCTTCTTCGTCCCCCACTACCTGGGCGCGTTCTGGCCCTCGCTCACGCATCCGCCGGGCGACGTGATCGGCGGCCTGATCGTGATCGCGCTGCTGGCGGCGCTCAACGTCCGGGGGATCGGCGAGTCGGCCAAGCTGAACTTCTTCCTGGCCGTCGCCGACCTGTGCACCCAGATCTTGATCATCATCGTCGGCGCGTTCCTGGTCCTCAACCCGTCTCGCCTTGTCCACCAGGTGCACCTGGGGACCACGCCGACCTGGAGCAAGACGATCTTCGCGCTGTCGCTGGCCATGCTCGCCTATACCGGTATCGAGACCGTCTCCAACATGGCCGAGGAGGCGCGCGACCCCGGCCAGGACGTTCCGAAGGCGGTCAACCTGATCCTGTTCGCGGTGCTCGGCGTGTACGCCGGCATGACCGTCGTCGCGCTGTCCGCGCTGCCCGTGCACGGCGCGGGGAGCCATGCGTTCACGCGCCTGGGGCTGACGCCGGCCCAGCACGGATTCCAAAACGATCCGGTGCTGGGGATCATCGAGAACCTCGGGCTCCCCACCGCGATCACGCACCTACTGCGCTACTACGTCGGCATTCTGGCCGGGACGATCCTGTTCATCGCGACCAACGCCGGGCTGATCGGGATCTCCAGGCTGTCCTGGTCGCTGGCCGAGCACCGACAGTTGCCGGGGGTGTTCGCCCGGCTGCATCGGCGCTACCGAACGCCGTGGTTCACGATCGTGTTCTTCTCGGTGTTCGCCGGCATCCTCCTGATCCCAGGTAAGACCGACTTCCTCGGCAACCTCTACTCGTACGGGGCGATGCTGTCGTTCACGACCGCGCACGCCGCGGTGATCGCGCTGCGGGTCAAGGACCCCGAGCGCAACCGGCCATATCGCGCGCCGTGGAACGTGCGGATTCGCGGGGCGCAGATACCGGCGACGGCGGTGCTCGGCGGCATCGGCACATTCGCGGCATGGGTGTCGGTACTGGCGCTGCACGTCGACGCGCGCTACGTCGGCAGCGGCTGGATGATCGTCGGGCTGATCGGCTACGTGATCTACCGCCGGCGGGAGGACATGGACCTCACCAGCCACTACAAGATCGCGCACCGGGAGCGGCCCTCGTTCTTCGTCGAGCTCGACTATCGCTCGGCGATCGTGCCCATCTTCGGCACCGACGTGAGCGCCGCGGCGCTGCGCTCGGCGGCGAAGCTCGTGGGCGAGGACGCGATGGTAGAGGCCGTGTACGTGCTTCGCGTCCCCAACCAGCTGTCCATCGACGCCGGGCTCGAGGAGGAGGAGCGGCTCGGGCTGAGCGTGCTCGAGAGCGCGAAGGTCGCCGGGCGCGAGTCGGGCGTCAAGGTGCAGACGCGCATGATCCGCACCCGGAGCCCGGGCGCGGCGCTGGTCGAGGAGGCCGAGCGCCGGCAAGCCGAGATCATCTACCTCGCCACCGACCACGCACCTCCGTCCGAGCGGTCCCTCGGGCCGACCGCAAGCTACCTGCTCAGTCACCGGCCGTGCCGGGTGGTGATCGAAATGCCCCCGGCCGACGGCGAGATCAGACGGTAGTGCCCGAGGGGGTGCAATAGGATTTCGCGAGCCTTGGGAAGGAGTCCGGGTCGCCGGGGCGAAACGCGCACCATGCTCCTCAGACACCGCCCCCCACACATCGACGACAAACCGGTCACGGTCACCAAGGGCTTTGAGCATTTGAGCGACGAGTGGATCGCGGTGCTGCGATGGCTGAAGGCCAGCAGGGTCGAGTTCGTGCTCGTCGGGCCGGTCGCCGAGGCAGTGCGCGGAAACGTCCTCGCGTCAGGGCCCGTGGCGATCGTGCCCGCTCCCTACCGGCGAAACTTCGAGCGTCTCGCTCGAACCCTCACCGCCGCGCACGCCTGCCTGCGAATGGACACCGGCATGTCGGTCGGCGACCAGGAGACGGCGCAGGTGAAGCTCACCGGGGAGAAGCTCGCTCGCGGTCAGCGATGGACGCTGCGGTGCGGCAGCCACGATCTAGACATAGAAGCCCGGCCCGAAGGCGTGCCGAGCTATCAGGAGCTCCTCTACGAGGCGGGTCGTTACCAGCTGTCAGCTGATTTGAGCGTCGATGTGGCGTCCCCGGAGGACATCGAGCACTTCGACCACGTGCGACGGACCGGGACCACGCCCGAGATCCGGATCACGCGCGTCGGCTAAGGCATACGGCAGACCGGTCCCTAGTGGGGGGCGTGCTGAAAAAGGCCCCATATACGGGCCATTTTCAGCGCACCCGCATCGCGGGGTCACCTCACCCAGGCAAGGAGCCGGGGCCTAGCCGCGGAAGCGGCCGGGCTCCCACAGCCGCTCCTCGCCGCGGTTGGCGCCGCGGCTGAGGATGAACAGCAGATCCGATAGCCGGTTCAGGTAGCGGACGACCTCGGCGCCGAGCTCGTCGCCGCCGGCGATGGCCAGCCGCTCGGCGCGCCGGCAAACCGTCCGGCACACGTGGAGCTGAGCCGCGGCCGGGGTCCCGCCCGGGAGGACGAAGGACTTCAGCGGCTCGAGCGTGGCGTTGACCTCGTCGCAGCGCTCCTCGAGCCAGGCCGTCTGCTCGGGGATCACGCGCAGGCGCTCGCGTTCGGGGTCAGGCGGAGCGGAGATGTCGGCGCCCACGTCGAATAGGTCGTTCTGGATGCGCCGCAGCCAGTCCGCATAGCCGGCGGGAAGCCCGTCGATCGTGAGCGCCACACCGATCTGGGCGTTGAGTTCGTCGACGGTGCCGTAGGCCTCGATCCGCGGATGGGTCTTGGGAACTCGGCTCATGTCGCCGAGATGGGTCTCGCCGCCGTCGCCGAGCCGCGTGTAGATGCGGGTCAGGTTCACGGTCATCGGGCTCTGCGGGCGAGTGTAGAGCGGGCCTCGCCGTCGCGGCTCGGGCGCCCGACCCGTGCCTCGTGGCCCGGCCCGCGATACGATCCACCGGTTCAAGGTCGGTGGTGATGGGAAGCCGGTGCAAACTCCGGCGCGGACCCGCCACTGTGATCGGGGACGCCAACCGCGATGTGCCACTGGCGACGAGGAGTCGCCGGGAAGGTGCGGGGGGTAGGCCCGTCAGCCAGGAGACCAGCCTCCGGCCGCCAAGCCGATACGCCCTCGCGGAAAGGGGTGGCCCTCATGAAACGCAGTCCCACCATCGCTCTCCTCGGAGTGACTCTGGCGCTTGTCCTCCTATCGCCGGCGAGCGCGCTCGCCAGCACGGTCCTGGTGCGGATCGAGGGCGCCAACCGGACGCTGCTCCCGGCGACCCAGGTCCAGATTCCGCTCCATGGATGGATCACGAAGGCTGGCACGCCGAGCGGAAAATGCCCCGCCAAGAGCGCTGCCGGCGCACTCGACGTGGCGACGCACCACCGCTGGGGCGGTTCCTACAGCAGCAGCTTTGGGGAGCTCGCGATCACCTCGATCCTCGGCGAGACCCACAGCTTCACCTCGCATTACTACTGGAGCCTCTGGGTTGACGATCGCTTTGCCCAGACGGGGGCGTGCGAGCTCAAGCCGCGCCTCGGCGACCAGGTGCTGTTCGCGGCCGTGCCGGTGAGCCATCGCGAGTATCCGCTCAGCTTCATCGCGCACACCGCTCGCGCCACGGTTGGCCAGGTATTCACGGTGGAGGTCGTGTGGTTCAACGAGGCCGGCAGGCACAAGCCACTCGCCGGCGCCCACGTCAGCATCTCCGGGTCCCGGCATGAAGCGATCACCGACCGCCGCGGGTTCGCCCACATTGTGCCATCGCACGCCGGCACCATGGTGCTGCGAGTCGCGCGTCAGGGGTACATCCGCGCTGAGTACAAGGTGCCCGTGTCCGCGTAGCGCGCAGATGACCAACCGGCGCCGCACCACACTCCCAGCGATGGTGGCGTTGGCAGCCGCCGTCGCCGGTGGATGCGGCCTCGGCCCAGGGCGCGGAACGTCCGACGTGACGGTCACGGTCACCCGCGCCTTCGGGTCGACCGAGATCGCGTCGATCATGAAGTCGAAGGTCCCCGGATCCGAGACCGTGATGCGGGTGCTCGAGCGCTCGTTTCCGGTGCAGACGCGCTACGGGGGCGGGTTCGTGGAGTCGATCGATGGACGCTCGGGAGACTCGTCCCGGCGCGACTGGTTCTATTACGTCAACGGGATCGAGGCTCCCAAGGGAGCGGCGGCGACCGCCGTGCACAAGGGGGATCGGATCTGGTGGGACCTCCACGACTGGAGCGCCACCGACTCCGTCCCCGCGGTGGTCGGCTCCTACCCGGAGCCGTTCGTGCATGGGGCGGGCGGCAGGCGGTTCCCGACCACGATCGAGTGCGCCTCGAACGTCGGTGCGGCCTGCAAGCGGGTGACCGCGCAGCTGAATTCCGCGGGCGTGCCGGTCTCGAGTCAGCTGCTCGGAACCGGCTCCGGGCAGGACACGCTCACGGTCCTCGTCGGGACGTGGAGCGAACTCAGGGCGGCGATCGCGGGAGCCCTGATCGAGCAGGGCCCCGCGGCCAGCGGGGTGTACGCTCGGTTCGGCGGGCCGGGCGGGAGCTCGATCCAGCTGCTCGACCCCAGCGGCCACGTGGTTCGCACGCTCGGCGCCGGCGCCGGCCTGATCGCGGCGACCGCCGACCGGGGCTCAACGCCGGCGTGGCTGATCACCGGCACGGACGTCGGCGGCGTATCGGCGGCCGCCGCCGCGATGACCCCCAGTCGGCTGCGCGACCATTTCGCGCTGGCCGTGCAGGGATCCGCCGACCTGCCGATCCCGCTGGATGCCGGAGCATGAGCTACCAGCCACGCCCCAGCCCGCTGCACGCCGCCCGCGCGGCCGCCGGCGCGGCCTTCTGCGCGTCGCTCGCGCTCGCCGCCCTGATCGTCTCGAACCCGCTGGTGCTGGGAGCGGTGACGGTCGCGATCATCGCCGCCGGCGCGGCCGCCGGGGTGGGAAGGGCGATCCGGCGCGCGGCGCGGTGGGCGGCGATCCTCGCGCTCGCGGTCGTGGTCATCAACGCGCTCGTGACCCGGGACGGCCTCACGGTGATCCTGCGGCTCGGCCAGCTGCCGGTGCTCGGCCACACCGACGTCACGCTCGAGGCCACCGCCTACGGAGCGGTGCTGGGCCTGCGGGCGGCGGCGTTGATCCTCTGCGGCGCGCTGTACACGGCGGCGGTCGACCCGGACGAGGTGCTGCGGCTGTTCCGGCGCGTCTCGTTTCACTCGGCCCTGACGGCCACGCTCGCGACGCGGCTGGTCCCGCTGTTGGTCCGCGACTCGCGCCGCCTGGCCGACGCCCAGCGCTGCCGGCCCGGGAGCCAGCCGAGCCGCTACACCCTGATCCGCGCCGCCACCTCGGGAGCGCTCGACCGGGCGCTCGACGTCGCCGCCGCGCTCGAAGTCCGGGGGTACGGTGCGGCCCGCAGGCCGCCCGCTTACCGCCGGCCCTGGTCGCGGCACGACGTCGCGTTCTCGTTGGCGGCGGCCGCGATCAGCACGGTTGCGGTCGCGGCTCGCGCGGTCGGATGGGCGCCGCTCCGCGCCTACCCGGCGCTGCACGCCCCAGCCGGGGCCCCGGAAGTCGCGGTTGCCATGGTGCTCCTCGCCTGCGCGCTCGCCCCCTTTGCCGATTGGCGGGGAGTCGAGGCGTGAGCCTCCCGGTCCTCGAGCTCCGCGACGTCTCCTACGCCTACCCCGGCGCCGGGCGCCCGGCGCTCGACGACGTCTCGCTGGATATCGCTCCCGGGGAGCTTGTCGTCCTGGCCGGCCGCTCGGGCTCCGGCAAGTCGACGCTCCTGCGCGTGGCGAGCGGGCTCGTGCCCCACTTCCACGGCGGGTCGTTCGCCGGGGAGGCGATCGTGGCCGCGATGAACACGCGCTCGACCCGGCCCGGAGAGCTCGCGGCGGCCGTCGGCACGCTGTTCCAGGACCCCGAGACGCAGGTCGTGATGGGCACGGTGAGGGCGGAGCTCGCGTTCGGCCTCGAGAATCGCGGCGAGCAGCCGGCCGCCGTCGCGCGCGGCGTCGAGGAGGCGGCGCTCTCGCTCGGAGTGGCCCACCTGCTCGACCGCGCCACCGCCGAGCTCTCCGGCGGCGAGCTGCAGCGCGTCGCGCTGGGGGCGGCGCTCGCGGGACGTCCTGCGCTGGTGGTCCTCGACGAGCCCACCTCGCAGCTCGACCCGGTCGCCGGCGATGAGCTGATCGGCTCCCTGCGGCGCCTGAACGAGGACGCGGATGTGGCCATCGTGCTCGCCGAACACCGCCTCGAGCGGTGCCTGGGCCTGGCGGACCGGGTGATCGCCCTCGACCGGGGGAGGATCGCCTGCGACGGATCCCCCGGCGAGTTCCTTCGGTGGGCTGTCGTCTCCGCGCCCGAGCTGGCCACGCCGGGGGCCCGGTTGCTCTCCGGCCTCGGCTTGCGACCGGTTCCGGGCGTGAAGGCGGCGCGGGCGGCATTGCGCGCCGCGGGGGTGGCGGTGGAACCCGACGCTGCCGGCGCCGCGTCCACGCCGCGAGAGGCCGAGCGAGAGGCGCCGGCCGAGGCGCTTGCGTTTGACCGCGTCTGGCACGAGATCCGCGACGGGCCCGCGATCCTTCGTGGCGTCACGCTGTCGTTTACCGCCGGCGAGCGCGTCGCGCTGATGGGCCGAAACGGCGCCGGGAAGTCGACGCTGCTGCGCCACGCCGGCGGGCTGATGTCCCCCACCCGGGGCCGGGTGCGCAGGGCGGGCCGGGTCGCGCTGCTGCTTCAGAACCCCACCGACTACCTGATCCACGAGACGGTCGCGGAGGAGGCCTCGCCGGGCGCGTTGCGGACCGTGGGCCTCGATCCTGACGAGATTGCGCCGCGCCATCCCCGGGACCTGTCGGGTGGTGAGAAGCAGCGGCTCGCGTTGGCGATCGTCCTCGACTCCCCGCGCACCGACCCGCCGGCCGTGGTCTGCCTCGACGAGCCGACGCGGGGAATGGACCGAGCGCGCAAGCTCGAGCTCGCGGAGCTGCTAAGCGGGCTACCGGCGGCCGTGATCGTGGCCACCCACGATCCCGAGTTCGCGGCCGCGTTCGCACAGCGCGTGGTGCTGCTGGCGGACGGACGGCCGATCGCCGACGGCACGACCGCCGACGTCCTGGCCGGGGGGACGTACTTCGCGACCGAGACCGCTCGCATCCTCGGGGGTGTGGACGGTGCGCTCACCGCCGAGCAGGGTTGCGCGGCGGTGCGAGCCAGGCTCGAGGCCCAGGCCCGGGAGGTGGTCGCTTGAGCTGGCAACTCGCGGCGTTCTCGATTCTGGCGCTGGCGCTGGCGCTCGGGTTCGGCTGGTACGAGCGGGCGCGGCCCGACGCACGGATCGTCGCGCTGGTGGCCACGCTGGCGGCGCTGGCGGCGATCGGGCGGATTGCCTTCGCCGCGGTTCCGAACGTCAAGCCGACGACCGACATCGTCCTGATCTCCGGCTACGCCCTCGGGGGCGCGCCAGGGTTCGCGGTCGGCGCGATCGCCGGGCTGACCTCGAATTTCTTCTTCGGCCAGGGCCCCTGGACGCCGTGGCAGATGGCCGCCTGGGGCGTGACCGGGATGATCGGCGCGGGGGTGGCGGTCGTGACCCGCAGGCACATCGGTCGCTGGCCGCTGGCGGTCGTCTGCGGGCTGGTCGGCTTTGGGTTCGCGGCGTTCCAGGACGTCGGGGACTGGGTCACCTACAGCGATCACAGCCCCGCGCAGCTCGGCGTGTACGTCGGCAAGGGAATCGGCTTCGACCTCGTGCACGCTGTGAGCTGCGTGCTGTTCGCGCTCGCGTTCGGGCCGCCGCTGACGCGCTCGATCCAGCGCTTCGCCCGCAGGCTGCACGTGAACTGGTCCCACCTGCCCCCACCGCTCGCCGGTGGCGCCGCCGGCGTCGTCGTGCTCGTATCGGCTCTAGGCGTGGCTGGCTGGCTGGTGGCTCAGCCAGCCACGAGTTCGGGGACCGTTGATCCCACCAACTACCTCCTCTCCGCGCAGAACGCCGACGGCGGATTCGGGGCCGCGCCCGGCCAGCCCTCGAGTACGCTCTACAGCGGGTGGGCGGCGCTCGGACTGGCCGCCGAGGGACACGACCCGCAGGACGTCGCGCGCGGCGGCGCGAGCGTGCTCGGGTACATCGAGGCCGGCGCCGGCGCGGCGACCGACCCCGGCTCGATCGAGCGCACGATCCTCGTGGCGCGCGCCGCGGACGTCTCAGCGACCGCGTTCGGCGGGCAGGACCTGGTGGGCCGGCTGGAGCGGGACATCCGCGGCGACGGCTCGGTGGGAGAGCAGGTCAACCTGACGTCGTTCGCCGTGCTGGCGCTCCGCTCCGATGGCATCGCTCCGCCGGCGCGGACGCTGGCCTGGCTCGTCCGCCAGCAGGACGGTGACGGCGGCTTCAACTTCGCCACGGCAGGGGGCACCAGCGACGTCGACGACACCGGGGCCGCGCTTCAGGCGCTGGCGGGCTACGGGGGATCGGCGGCGGGAGCGCGCCGGCGCGCCGTGGGTTATATCGCCGAGCAGCAGGACCGCGACGGAGGCTTCCCATCGCAGCCGGGCGACGAGTCGAATGCCCAGTCGACGGCGTGGGCCGTCCAGGGGCTTGAGGCCGCGGGCGTCGACCCGGGCTCGCTGCACCGGGCGGGAGCTCCCTCGCCGCTTCAGTTCCTGAGCTCGTTGATCGCCTCGGACGGACACGTGCGCTACTCGCGCTCGAGCGATCAGACGCCGGTTTGGGTGACGGGCGAGGCGCTGATGGCGCTCGCGGAAAAGCCGCTGCCGCTAGCGACTGTCGCGCGGGCGCGGCCCACCAGGCCAGCGCCCGCGCGGGCCACCCCCCATCCGGTCGTGAGGTCAGCTCACAGGGTTTCGGTCGCCCCCCGGCCGGCGCGCGTGCATGCCGTCCACCGGCGCCCGGCGAAGCGGCGGCCCGCGCAGGCGCCTTCATCATTCTCCGCGCTCGCCGCCGACGCCGCCGTCGCCGAGGCGCTCGCGCTTGCACCGATCGGCCTCGGCTAGCAGTTCGGTAGCCTCCGGCGCCCGATGCGGATCGGAGTTCCCAAGGAGACGGCGGAGGGCGAGCGCCGCGTGGCGCTCGTACCAGAGGTCGCGAAGAAGCTGACCTCGAGCGGCTTGGCGGTCGTCGTCCAGCGCGGCGCCGGCGCCGGCGCGCTGATCCCGGACTCGCAGTACGAGGAGGCCGGCGCGAGCCTGAGCGACGACCCGGAGACGGTCTACGGGAGCGACGTCGTGGTCAAGGTCGCGGCGCCAGCCGGGGAGGAGATCGAGCGCCTGCACTCCGAGACGGTGCTGATCGGCTTTCTCGGGCCGCTGACCAACGCCGACGGCGTGCGGGCGATTGCCCAGACCGGAGCGACGAGCTTCGCGATGGAGGCGATACCGCGGATCAGCCGCGCCCAGTCGATCGACGCCCTCTCGAGCCAGGCGAACATCGCGGGCTACCGGGCGGCGCTGATCGGTGCGCAGGAGCTGGGTCGCTTCTACCCGATGTTGATGACCGCGGCCGGGACCATCCGGCCGGCGACCGTGCTGGTCCTCGGCGCCGGCGTGGCCGGGCTCCAGGCGATCGCCACCGCTCGCCGCCTGGGGGCGGTCGTGCAGGGCTTCGACGTGCGCGCCGCGGTCAAGGAGCAGGTCGAGTCGCTGGGCGCCCATTTCCTCGAGTTTGATCTGGGCGGCGACATGGAGGGCGCCGGCGGCTACGCGAAGGAGCTCACACCCGAGCAGCAGGCGCGACAGCAGGAGCTGATGGCCGAGGCGATCGGCAAGGTCGACGTGGTGATCACGACCGCGCTGGTTCCGGGCCGCCGCGCGCCGATTCTCGTCACCGAAGAGGCCGTCAAGAAGATGAAGCCGGGCTCGGTGATCGTCGACCTCGCCGGGGAGCAGGGCGGCAACTGCGAGCTCTCCGAGCCCGGCGAGACCGTCATCCGCTATGACGTGAAGATCCTCGCTCCGCTCAACGTGCCGAGCACGATGGCCGAGCACGCCTCCCAGCTGTACGCGCGCAACATCGAGGCGCTGCTCGGGCTGATGATCTCGGAGGAAGGACGGCTCGAGCTCGACTTCGACGACGAGGTGATCGCGGGGGCATGCATCACCCGGGGCGGAGAGATCGTCCACGAAGGCGCCAAGGCCGCCGCCGGCGCCCCCGCCGCTTAACGAGACCGAGGAGGCTTCGAGCGACATGAGCACGGTCACCGAGATCGCGATCCTCGTCCTGGCGGCGTTCGTCGGATTCGAGGTCATCTCCAAGGTTCCGAACACGCTGCACACGCCGCTGATGTCGGGCACGAACGCGATCCACGGGATCGTTCTGCTCGGCGGGCTGTTGTTGATGCACGAGGCGCGTGGGGTGCTCGAGCACGTGCTGCTGGTGATCGCGATCACGTTCGGGACGATCAACGTCATCGGCGGGTTCTTCGTCACCGACCGGATGCTCGGGATGTTCAAGCGAAAGCCCGATGTGCCGAGCGGCGAGGACGCCGAGGGCGAGGGCGAGCAGCGGTGATCGCCGCCAGCCTGTTCTTTCAGCGCACGAACTTCACCGACGCGATGTACATCGTCGCGTTCTCGCTGTTCATCTACGGGATGAGCGGCCTCACCGGGCCGCGCACCGCCGTGCGCGGCAACAAGATCGCGGCGGTCGGTATGGCGATCGCGGTGGTGGCGACGCTCATCCAGCCGCACGTGCTGAGCGGGTCGAGCACCCCGTGGCTGATCGCGCTCGGGCTGGTGCTGGGGACCGCGGTCGGAATCCCCGCGGCGCGGAACGTGCGCATGACCGCGATGCCGCAGATGGTCGCGCTGTTCAACGGCGTCGGCGGCGGGGCGGTGGCGATCATCGCCTGGGTCGAGTACCGCCACCACTTCCGCACCGGGCTCAGCGACTGGCGGCTGAAGGCCGAGATCCCGACGCTGTTCGCGGCGGTCGTGGGCTCGGTCTCGTTCTGGGGCTCGAACATCGCGTTCGGAAAGCTCCAGGAGATCCTGCCCGGACGCCCGATCAAGCTGCCGCTTCAGGTGGTGATCAACCTGGGGCTGTTCGTGATCGCGCTCGCTTCGGCGATCGTCCTCGCCGCCGGCACCCATTCGCAGGCGCTGTTCATCCTCGGGATCCTCGTCACCGCGGCGCTGCTGGGGAACATGGTCGTGCTGCCGATCGGCGGCGCGGACATGCCGGTGGTGATCTCGCTTTTGAACGCGTTCACGGGCCTGTCGGCGGCCGCGACCGGTATCGCGCTCAACAACACGGCGATGATCGTCGCCGGGATGATCGTGGGCGCCTCGGGCACGATCCTCACCAACCTCATGGCCAAGGCCATGAACCGTTCGGTGCCGGCGATCGTCGCCGGCGGATTCGGGGGGGCCGTGGCGGCGCCCGCCGCCGGCGCGCTGGATCGAGGCCCGGTGCGCTCCACGTCCGCCCAGGACGTCGCGATCCAATTGTCATACGCGCGTCAGGTGGTGGTGGCCCCGGGCTACGGGATGGCCGTCGCCCAGGCCCAGCACGCGGTCCGCGAGCTCGAGCGCGCCCTGGAAGCGAAGGGCGTCGAGGTGAAGTTCGCGATCCACCCGGTCGCCGGGCGGATGCCCGGCCACATGAACGTGCTCCTAGCCGAGGCCGACGTCCCGTACGACCTGCTCAGGGAGATGGACGAGATCAACCCCGAGTTCTCGCGCACCGACGTGACGCTCGTGATCGGCGCCAACGACGTCACGAACCCCGCGGCCAAGAACGAACCTGGTTCCCCGATCTATGGAATGCCGATCCTCGAGGTCGACAAGTCGGGGTCGGTGATCGTTTTGAAACGCTCGATGGCCTCAGGGTTCGCCGGCATCGACAACCCGCTGTTCTACGACCCCAAAACCGCGATGCTGTTCGGCGACGCGAAGCAGTCGGTGAGCGACATCACATCCGAGGTCCAGGCGTTGTAGCGCCGCCCCTCCTCCGAGGGGTTAGAGTCGCGAAGACCGTGGATCCCAACCGGCTGACGTCGATACCGATCTTCTCGCACATCTCGCCCGAGGAGGCCAAGCGTCTGGCGGCCTTTGCCACCGAGACGAGCATCGCCGAGGGACAGATCCTGATGAAGCAGGGGGACTACTCGACGGAGCTGATCGCGATCGAGGAAGGCAGCGCAGACGTGATCCGCGATGGCCACAAGATCGCGTCGCTCGGGCCGGGCGCGCTGATCGGCGAGATGGGCCTCCTGTCGCGCGAGCCGCGCAACGCGGACGTCGTCGCGACGTCCCCGATGAGGGTGATGAAGCTCACCCACTGGGAGGTGCGGCGGATGTCTCAGGACACGCTCGATCGGATCAAGCAGATCATCGAGGAGCGTCAGGCGGCGGGTGTCGCCGACCCGGCGCACTGACTCCCCACACCCGCGCCGCATTTCTGATAGGTTGCCGCGCGCCGAATCCCCGGTAGTTGCCGCCCCGGGGAGCGGGGAACCCAATGTTTGGGGCGAGTCTCGCGGTGATCCGCGGGAAGCGCTCACTCCGTGAAGTAAGCGCGAGCCCGTCAGCTAACTCCGCAGGCAGCAGGCACGTGTGCAACGCCGCTCCCACGGAGGGCTATCCGTGTTCGATTTCAGCAGCTTTCGGGCGGGCAAGATGTGCAAGCGCGGCCTGTTCGGGGTTCCCCCGCTTCCCACGGCCGAACGTCCCGTCTCGATCGCCGTGGGCTGCGTTCGCCGGATCATGCCGCTGCTCGTTCTGGGCCTGCTCGCGCCCACCGCAACCGCGTGGGCCGGCTCCGGGGGCGCCGCGCTGGTGTCGCCGAAGGCTCCGCGCGGGATCGAGACGGTGCACAGCACGGCGTCGGTGTTCACCCGCACGCTGAGGCGCGGCGAGTCGGGCGCGGACGTGAAGACCCTTCAAACCTGGCTGACCGACGTCGGCTACGCCGTTCCGGCGGACGGGGTCTTCGGACCGATCACTCAGATGGCCGTCAGGAGCTTTCAGCTCGCCGAGAACCTCCGTCCGGTGAGCGGCACCGTCGGGCGCCGCACGGCTGCCACGCTGCTGACGATGGTCAAGAAGAACGCCAAGGCCGGCGGTCTCGCCGGCCAGGGTGGCTCGACGACAACCTCGTCGACCAGTTGGGTGTTTCCGATCAAGCCACTCTCCAAGGTGACGCCTCCCAGCTGGTGGACGCTCGACCAGGGGGTCGACATACCCACCTGGGGCTACGCCTGCGGGAGCTCGGCCGTCGAGGTCGCGATGACCTCCGGAACGATCGTGCAGGAGGGCATCAGCGGCTTCGGCCCGTACGCTCCGATCATCAAGGTCGACAGTGGGCAGTACAAGGGGCGCTACATCTACTACGGGCACGCGGCGCCCGCGGTGGTGCCGGTGGGCACGCACGTGACCACTGGTCAGCCGATCGCCGACGTGGGCTGCGGGCAGGTGGGGATCTCGACCGGGCCGCACCTCGAGATCGGGATCAGCGACGCGGGCGGACCCCCGTGTTGCCCGGGCTTTCAGGAGACCTCGCCGCTGATGTACGACATCGTGCTGGGGCTCTATCGCAAGCAGGGCGGCTGAGAGGGCGCCGGCTGCGGCTCGCCCGCTGGAGGCTGATCTAACCTCGGCGTGTGGTCGCGCCACCTCGCTCACTGCACACCGCGCGTGGAACGTTCGAGCTCGGCCGCCGGCCCTGGGTGATGGGAATCATCAACGCGACCCCGGACTCATTCTCGGACACGGGTGAGCACCCGACGCTCGAGGCTCGGGTCGAGCTCGCGCGATCGCTGGTGGCGGCCGGCGCCGATGTCATCGACGTCGGCGGCGAATCGGGGGTCACGAACCGGCCACCGATCGACCCGCTCGAGGAAATGGAGCGCGTCGTGCCGCTGATCGAGCGCATCGTCGAGGACGTTGGCGTGCTGGTGTCCGTCGACACGTACAAGCCCCGGGTGGCGCGCGCGGCGATCGCAGCCGGCGCGGCCATCGTCAACGACGTCAGCGGGCTGCGGGATCCGGTGCTGGCCGACATCTGCGCGGAGACGGGCGCAGGACTGGTGCTCATGCACACCCGCTCCGCGCCCAAGCAGAAGGTCATGGACCCGTCGCTCGACGGCCGCATCGTCGCCGACGTCGAGGAGTTCCTGGACGAGCGGATCTCTCTGGCGACCGAGCGCGGGGTGGCCTTCGAACAGCTGCTGCTCGATCCCGGCCCCGATTTCTCGAAGACGCCGGCGCAGACGGTGGCAGTGCTGCGCGCGCTCGAGGGGCTGCATGGATTCGGCCGGCCGCTCCTCCTCGCGGTCTCGCGCAAGGACTTCATCGGAGCGATCACGGGCCGTCCACCGCGCGAGCGGGTCGGGGGCACCCTGGCGGCGATCGCCCACGGCGTCGACGCGGGCGCCCACGTGCTCCGCGTTCACGACGTGGGGCAGATGGCTGACTTTCTCGCGGTCCGCGCCGCGCTCGACGGGCAGACCGAGATCTCCTCGGAGCTGCGCCTCATCGACGAGTTGCGCTGGCACCCGCGCTAGTGGTTCCTCTCGTATTTGCGGAAGGAGCCACTACATTGGGGTCCACTGAATCGCCGGTCGCTGGCACAACGCGACCGGAGCCCACCGATCCATCCCAGGAGGACCGCATGTCGATCCTTGACCGCTCCGCGCTCGAAGAAAGCCCACTCGCCGATCTGCACGCGATCGCGTCAGAGCTCTCCATCGACGGCTACCGGCGCCTGCGCCGGCCCGAGCTGATCGAGGCCATCTTGCGCCGGCAGGAGGGAGCTGAGGCCGACGAAGAGCCGCTGCCGGCCGAGGATCGCTTTGAGGAGCCATCGGAGGGCGCCGACGCTCTCGCCCTGCCGGCCGCCGAAGAGCTGACCGAGGCGGTGACCGAGGCGGTCGGGGGGGAGCTCCGCGACCGCGACGAGCGCGCGGAAGAGGCCGGGCCCAGCCGCCGGCGCCGGCGCGGCCGGCGCGGTGGCCGCGGCCGCGGCGAGCGCGAAGCGGAAGCTCCGCACGCGGACGTCGAACCCGAGGACGCCCGGCCAGAGGAGCTCGAGGAGCCGGCGCTGCCCGCAATCGAGGAGGAGATCGTCGAAGGGGTCGTCGAGCTGGTCCCGAACGGCTCCGCGTTCCTTCGGCTCCATCCACCCGAGCCGTCCGACGAGGACGTCTACGTCTCGGCTGCCCAGGTCAAGCGCTGCGAGTTGATCTCGGGCGACCGGGTGTCGGGACCACGGCGAACGCCGCGGCGCTCCGAGCGGTTCGCGTCGATGATCCGGGTCGACACGATCAACGGCCAGCCGGCGTCCGAGATGGCAGCCGCCCCGCGGTTCGACGATCTCGCCGCCACCTACCCGAACGAAAGATTCCAATTCGGCTCGCAGGACCCCACGGCCACGGCCATCGAATGGCTCACACCGATCGGCCGCGGGTCCCGGGTGACGATCGCCGGGCCGCCGCGGTCGGGCAAGACGGAGACCTTGCGAAGGCTGGCCGAGGCGTTCGCGCGGCAGCCGGACGTGCAGCTCTCGCTCGTGCTGACCGGCGTTCGCCCGGAGGAGATCGGCGGGTGGGCGATCGAGCCGGCGGCATCGATGAACTTCGCGGCATCGCCCGATGCGCAGGGGCACACCGCCGAGCCCGTGGTCGAGCTGGCGCGGCGATGGGCGGTCCGCGGCGCGGACGCGGTCGTGCTGATCGACACGGTGGACGGCATGCCGCCCCACGCGGGGCGCAAGCTGCTCGCGTCGGCGCGAAACCTCGCCGAGGGCGGGTCGCTCACCGTGATCGCCACCGCAGCCGCGCCGCTCGGGGGCGAGACCACCGTGATCGCGCTCGACCCGCTGCGTGCGGGCACCGGCCGCTTTCCCGCCATCGACCTCGTGGCCAGCGGGACGATCCGTCCCGAGCTGCTGGTCGGCGAGTCCGGCGCCGAAGCGATCGCGCGAGCGCGATCGGAGGCGCTGGGGTAGAGCGCCGGTGAGCTATGCGGGCCGGATGTTCTGGTTGACCCGAAAGAAGTTGTCCGGGTCGTACTTGGCCTTGATCTCAGCGAGCCGCGCGTAGTTGCCTCGGTAGGTCGCCTGTACGCGCTCTTGGCCCTCGTCCATCATGAAGTTGACGTACGCGCCGCCCATCGAGTAGGGGTGGGTCGCCTCCCAGTAGTCCACGCACCATTGTCGGATCGCGTCGGCGTTGGCCGGTTCGGGATCGACACCGACGATGACCTGCGCCCATTTCGCGTCCCGATAGGCCCACGGGGTCGCGTCGGCGCCGACCCGCGACGCCGCCCCGTCGATCGCGTACAGGTGCATGGTCGACTTCCAGGTAGGCATTGCGGCGCCGTGTTCGACATGGCGCTCGATCGCCGCGTCGGGGAGCTCTGAGACGAAGTTCCCGCGCCAGTACCACTGATCGCCCGGCGGGTAGACGCCGTCGAACGCGGATTGCAGCGCGGGCAGCGGCATGGGCTGGACGCCGTCGAGCAGCGGGGATCCGAACCCCCGCGCCTCGCGTAGGCAGGCGGGGTCGTTCTCGCGGCCGCAGTAGCACCACAGGACCCCGCAGACCTTGCGCAGGTGCAGCTCCTCCGGAAACGGCGGCCCGGGCGGGACGCTGAGGAAGGCGAAGAACCCGCTCAGCTCGTCGGGCTGTGCGGGGCCGAAGTCGCGCCACCATGAGAGCAACTCGGCGGCCTCGTCGAGGTCGTAGAGCACCGGCCCGGCGATCACGTTGGCGACCTCGTGGCAGCGGAAGGTGAACGAGGTGACGATCCCGAAGTTGCCGCCGCCGCCGCGGAGCGCCCAGAACAGGTCTTCGTTGCGCTCGGCACTGGCGGTCACGAAGGTACCGTCGGCGAGCACCACGTCGGCGGACAGGAGGTTGTCGATCGTCAGGCCACCGCGGCGGGTGATGTGACCGAGGCCGCCGCCGAGCGTCAGCCCGCCGATCCCGGTGGTGGAGATGATGCCTGCCGGAACCGCCAGCCCGAATGCGTGGGTGGCGTGATCGACCGCGGCGAGCGTCGCGCCGCCCTGCACCCGAACCACCTTGTCCGCGGGATCGACGATCACCCCGTGCATCGGTGACAGATCGATCACCAGGCCGTCGTCGACGCTGCCCAGGCCGCCTCCGTTGTGACCTCCGCCGCGTACGGCGACCCGGAGGGCTTGCTCGCGCGCGTACGCGAGCGTCGCGATCACGTCCGCCACATCGGCGCAGCGTACGATCGCCGCCGGCCGCTTGTCGATCATCGCGTTGTACAGAGCGCGGGCGCTGTCATAACCCGGCGCGTTCGGATCCAGGTAGCTCCCGCGCAACAGCCCCTGCAGCTGCGCAGCGCTCGTCGTCTGCTCTACCGTCGCCATACGTGGCCCCCGTTTCTCGTGGTTTGCAGACATGAGATCGCAAACCCGCATTGCCATCCATACGCCATTCGGGGTATCTTTGTTTGACCGGGGCAATGAACACGAGGGCCGTCAAAGCGATCCTGGGACTGATCGCGGACGCTGAATCCGCCACGTCGGTCGAGGCCTACCACGCTGACCTACTGGCCGCCCTGGTGGTTGTGTTTCCCTGCGACGTGGCGGTCTTCAACCAGTTTCAGGTTGGCGCCGCTGAGGTCCCGCTCGCGACGCCGTCCGCGAGTTGCGCGCTATCGCCCCTCCTCGAGCCGGCGGGCGCCGTCTCGCCAGGGCAGTGCGCCGCGTTTGTGCGCCACATGCGCGAGCACCCGCTGATCCGCCAGCACGCCGCCGGCGACCCCGGCGCCCATCGGCTGTCGGATGCCACCAGGATGCGCAGCTTCCGGCGGTCCGCGGTGTATGGCGAGTTCTTGCGCCCGACGGCGATCGAGCACCAGCTGACGCTCGGGCTCGCGGAGCCGCCCGGGCGCTTGGTAGGCGTGTGGGTCAACCGCGCTCGCCGTGATTTCTCCGAGGACGAGTTGCTCTTAGCCGAGCTGTTGCGCCCGCGGCTGCGAGCCGCCGAGCTGGCGGTGACCCGCGCCGCGGCCCGCGCGACGCTGACCCGCCGGGAGCGCGAGGTGATCGATCTCGTCGCCGCCGGCGCAACCAACGCGGCGGTCGCGGAAGCGCTGGTGGTGAGCCCGACAACGGTCAAGAAGCATCTCGACAACATCTACGCCAAGCTCGGAGTTACCTCTCGCACCGCGGCCGCGAACCGCGTTGGCGCCGGGGCCCCCTCGGTCTAGTGGTCGTCGTGGGCGGTTCGCCGTCAGTATGCCGTGCACCGTGAGCGGTGGCGGGGGGACGCCTTGTATCTCGGCTCCGCACCGCGGAGCCACAGCAGCTGATCGACATCCGCGGCGCAGCTGCCCGGGCGCGCGGCGACGATCAGCTCGACGGCGTGCAGCGCGCCCGCCCGGATCTCCACTTCCTCGGGCGAGCCGTGCTCGATCAGCTCGCCCCGCTCGATGCTCCCCGCGAGTTCTGGATCGAACTCGAGCACCCCATCGAGCCGCAGCACGTGCGGGACGAGATTGTCGGCAAACATCGTCAGGCGGTGAAGGTCGTGGAACTGCGCGACGCCTGCCCGCATCAGGTCGGCGGCGGCGATCTGAGCGCGCTTGAGGAACGGCACCGCCAGCCCGTTATATGTGGAGGTGTCGGCGAAACAGTCCCAGCGGCCGAGTCTCTCGGCGAGGGCGACCGCGGAACCGCCGGCTCCGTCCACGAGCGCGCTGAAGCGCCCCCCGGCGCCCTGGAGGAGATGCCGGCCGAGGTCGCTCAATGACGAGCGAAACAGCTCCATGAGCTCGTGGCCGGGGTCCTGGCCGAGCGCGGCCGCGATGTCGGCCGCGTCTATCACCTCGAGCTGGCCGGCACTCCAAGGCCCGCGGGTCGCAAACCGCTCCCGAACCCCGATCGCGATCGTGAAGTAGCCCGAGCGCCCCGGACGCTTGCGCAACGTCGGGTACCAACCGGATCCGAAGTTGATCGCGTCGAGCGTCAGCCAGAACGCCGCCAGCTCCTCGCGTCCACCGGCCAGGAGGTGGACCTCGGGGTCGGGCTCGAGCGCCCGGGTGTCGATCGGCAACGCCGCGGCGTATGGCGCAATCGCGTCGTGGGCGATCCGCACGTGCCGCGCGCGGGCGGCGATCTCGGCGCAGGCCTCCCTGAGCTGATTTACGACCTCGGTCACGTCCCCACAGGATGACGGGCCGCCGCGGGCGAGCACGGTCCAATGACCACCCGCCACGCTAGGGTAGAAATGACCAGCGTGCCCCAAGCCGCCATCGACATCGAACAGCTCCTCACGGGGCTCAACGACCCCCAGCGGGAGGCTACGACCTATGGCGAGGGGCCGCTGCTGATCCTGGCCGGCGCCGGCTCGGGCAAGACCCGCGTCCTCACCCACCGGATCGCCTATCTGGTGGCCACCGACGCCGCCAAGCCAAACGAGATCCTGGCGATCACGTTCACCAACAAGGCGGCGGGCGAGATGCGCGAGCGCGCCGAGCTGCTCGTGGGCCGCCGTGTCCGCGCGATGTGGGTGATGACGTTCCACGCCGCGTGTGCCCGGATGCTGCGCGCCCACGCCGACCGTCTCGGCTACACGCGCCAGTTCACGATCTACGATCAGGCCGACTCCCGCCGGCTCGTGAAGCGATGTCTCGACGAGCTGAGCATCGACCCCAAGCGATTTACGCCGGCCGCGATCCAGTCACAGATCTCCGACGCCAAGAACAAGCTCCGCGACGCTGAGAGCTACGGGCGGATGGTCGGGTCGTTCTTTGAGCAGACCGTGGCCGACGTCTACCGGCTCTACGAGCGCGAGCTGCATCGCATGAACGCGATGGACTTCGACGACCTCCTCGTCCGCGCGGTCAACGTGCTCGAGATGTTTCCCGAGGTGCGCGATCGCTACTCCGAGGGCTTCCGCCACGTGCTCGTGGACGAATATCAGGACACCAACCGGGCTCAGTACCGATGGCTGCAGCTGCTCGCCGAGGAGCACCGCAACCTGATGGTGGTCGGAGACGACGCGCAGTGCCTCCTCGAGGGCACGCTCGTCAGAACGGCCGACGGCGGCCAGCGTCCGATCGAGGATGTGCGGGTGGGGGATCTCGTGCTGTCGGGCTACGGGGGTGGTTCGTTTGATGGGGCACGAGTGGAGCGAACGCACCGTTCGTATGCGGTCGAGGGCGTCGCGATACGGACCGCCGCCGGGCGGACGCTGGTCAGCACGGCTGAGCACACGCACTTCGCCGGGAGGATGGGCAATAACTACGGCTATGCCTTAGGTATTGCCCACGGTGCCGAGAGAGAGGGTGGGGTCGCGATGGTGACCCGGACCGCCAGGCTCGGCGCGCGCACGCCGGAGCTGCCGTTCACGCCGGCAGCGGATCTCCGCCCCGGCATGGTCGTCTTCGACGAGCGCGGGGACTACGACATGGTCGAATCCGTGGAGAGGGTGCAGCTCAACCGACCCGTCTACGACCTCGATATCGAGAACACCCACAACTTCATCGCCAACGGCGTGGTCACGCACAACTCGATCTACGGCTTCCGGGGCGCCGAGATCCGAAACATCCTCGAGTTCGAGGACGACTTCCCCGATGCCCACGTGGTCAAGCTCGAGCAGAACTACCGCTCGACGCAGACGATCCTGGACGCCGCCAACGCGGTGATCCGAAACAACCGCGGTCAGAAGCCCAAATCGCTGTGGACCGACGTCGGGCGGGGCGATCTGATCAAGGTGCGGGAGCTCGAGGACGAGCACGCGGAGGCCCGGTTCGTCACCGGCGAGATCATGCGGCTCGTCGACGAAGGGGTCTCGCGCTCCGAGATCGCGGTCTTCTACCGAACCAATGCGCAGTCGCGCGTGCTCGAGGACACGCTGGTGCGCACGGACATCGCCTATCAGGTGGTCGGGGGTACGAAGTTCTACGAGCGGGCCGAGATCAAGGATGCGATTGCCTACCTGAACGTGCTGGTCAACCCCCAGGACGTCGGCGCGTTCACGCGAATCGTCAACTCCCCACGGCGTGGCATCGGCACAACCTCGGTCTCGCGCGTGCTCGCGTTCGCAAACACCATGGGCATCTCGGTGTGGGACGCGGCCACAGAGCCCGAGCGCGTCCCGGGGCTCGGGGCACCCGCGATCAGGGCGCTGAGGAGGTTCATGGCCACCATGCTCCTGCTGCGCGAGCGGGTCGAGTCAGGCGCCACGATCGCCACGCTGCTCAAGGACACGCTCCGGGAGACCGGCTATCGGGAGGCGCTCGAGGCCGAGCGGACGATCGAGGCGCAGGGCCGGCTCGAGAACCTCGACGAGCTCATCAACGTGGCGGCGGAGTACGACGTCACCGACGCCGAGAGCCACTCGCTGCCCGAGTTCCTGCAGCAGATCGCGTTGATCGCCGACGCCGACGTCCGCACCGACGACGAGGGGCTGGTGACCCTGATGACGCTGCACAACGCCAAGGGGCTCGAGTACCCGATCGTGTTCATGATCGGCTGCGAGGAGGGCGTGTTCCCGCACTCCCGGGCGATGGACGAAGGGAGCCTCGAGGAGGAGCGGCGCCTGTGCTATGTGGGAATCACCCGCGCCGAGCGCGACCTCTACATGACCTACGCCCGGACCCGCAACGTGTTCGGCTCGCGCACGTTCGGCGCCCCCACCCGGTTCATCGATGAAATACCCGCGGAGCTGACCGACCGTGAGGAGCAGCAACGCGGGCGGTTCGGGGGGATCCGCGCGCGCATGACGTCCTGGGACACGGGCCCGCCGGCCGCGGATGGTGCGTCCTGGGGAGGCGGGGCCACCGATCCGCCGGTCGCGTTCCGGCTCGGTGAGGACGTCGTCCATCCGACCTTCGGCGAGGGCGTCGTGACGGGCCTCGAACCGGGCGGCATCGTCGTGATCCGCTTCAGCAAGGATGGCTCCGAGCGAAAGCTGGTGGCAGACCTCGCTCCGATCACGAGGCGCTGAGGGAGCCGAGCCGGCGGTGAGCGTGACCGACCAGGATCCTCCCGAGGCGCCACGGCCGCCGCGAGTGCACCGCGGCGAGCTGATCAGCCTCTGCACCGCCCTCCTGCTGCTGATCATCATGTTCGCGCTCGAGTGGTACGGAGTCGACGAGATGCCCGGACCCGACACGGCGCGGACCGGGCTCTCGCACGCGGAGAACGCGTGGCATGCGTTGACCGTCGTTCGCTGGGTGATGCTGGCCGCAATCGCGATCTCGCTCGGTTCGGTCGTGGTGCACGCCACCCAGCGCTCCCATGGGGTCAAGACCGACACCGGACTGCTCGTGTGGTTGCTCGGCTCGGCTACCGCGGCGCTACTCGTCTATCGGGTCCTCATCGATCTCCCCTCGCCGAACTCCGTGGTCGACCAGAAGCTCGGCGCGTACCTGGGGCTCCTGAGCGCCATCGGGATCGCCTACGGAGGGTTCGAGTCGATGCGCGAAGAGCGGCTGCGCGGAGGGCGGTTCGTGCCCCGATCCCGTAGGCGGGAGTCCGTAGCCAAGGGACATGCGGCGCGGTAGGTGCGACGAACGGACGGCCAGTGAACCTCGAGAACGTCAAGCGGGACGACTGGATCCTCGGCGGCCTTGCGCTCGTCCTCGCGATCGACCTGCTGTTCTTTCCGTGGTTTGACTTCACGATCGGCGCCGGAGCCATCTCGTTCTCCCTGACGTCCACCGCCACGGGATCGCCGTCCGGCTGGCTCGGCATCCTCGCGATGTTCTGCGCTGTCGCGGTGGTCGTGGACCTGGCAGTGGAGCGGCTCTCGCCGCAGACGCACGTTCCGGCGATCGGGGATAGCCGCACGGCGACTCGCTTGGCGCTCGCGGCCGGAGCGGCGGCGTGCATTACGTTCAAGTTCCTGCTCCACGTTCACTTCAGCCGGTTCGGGTGGGGCTTCTACCTTGGCGCCGTGCTCGTCGCGGCGCTCGTGTATGCCGCGGTGCAGTCGCGCGAGGCCGAACTCGGCGCGCCGCGCGCGCCGACCGGGAGCCCACGTCCGACGGCGGGGTCAGGGCGGGCCGGGCCCACCAAGCCCCCGACCGTGTGAGACGGAGGACGGCCAATGGCGCTCGAGCTCGGGCGGCTTCGTAGAGGTGAATGGATCGCCGGCGCGGCCGCGGTGGTGCTGCTGGCGTCGATGTTTCTGCTGCCGTGGTACCGCGTCACGAGCGGCTCGGGAGCGTCCGGATCGCAGTTCTTGCACCCGACCACGGTCGACGGCTGGCAGGCGCTGACAACCATTCGCTGGCTGATGCTCGCGACGATCGTCGCGTCGTTCGCGCTCGTCTCCTTCCAGGCGAGCCGCCGGGCACCCGCGATCCCGGTGACGATGAGCCTGATCGTCACCGTCCTCGGGATCCTCACCGTGCTGACGCTGATCGTCCGCGTGCTGATCGACCTGCCGGGCCTCGTGGGGAACGTGAGCGCCCGCACCGGCGCGTACGTCGGGCTGCTCAGCGCGATCGTGATCGCGTGTGGGGGATACGTGTCTCTGCGCCAGGAGGGCATCGCCCCAGGAGACGAGCCGGCCGAAATGCCGACCGTCCGTCCGCGCGGCGAGGGCGGGCCATAGCTTCCTAGAATGGCGGTCAGATGCTCGATCGTGCGCAGGTCCTCCACGTCGCGCGGCTGGCTCGCCTCGAGTTGGACGACGACGAGGTTCAGCGGATGGCCGCCGAACTGTCCCACGTCCTCGACCACATCGAGAAGATCCGCGAGCTCGATCTGGACGGCGTGGCGCCGACCTCGCACGTGGTCGACATCGTCAACCGCCTCCGCGCCGATGAGCCGGTGCCGTGCTTCCCACCCGAGGTGGCGCTGGCGGCAGCCCCCGAGCCGCTCCGGACCGCGGCGGGCACGGGGTTCGGCGTCCCCAGCCCGCTCGCGGACGAATGACCGACACTGAGCTGATCGACTTGACCGCCGCGGCGGCCGCGCGCGGGGTGCAGACCGGGGAAATCGATGCCGCAGAGTTGTTCGAGGCGTATAGGGGGCGCGCGGCGGGCGAGGAGTTGAATGCGTTCCTCTGGGTCGCCGACGGGCCGGCGCCCGGCGGCTCGCCGGCGGAGCGGCCTCTGGGCGGTGTGCCGCTGGCGGTCAAGGACCTGTTCTGCACCGAGGGCGTGCCGAGCCAGGCCGGCTCCCGGATCCTCGAGGGCTACCGCCCCCCGTACACCGCCACCGTGGTGGCCAAGCTCACCGCGGCCGGCGCGCCCCTGCTGGGCAAGACCAACCAGGACGAGTTCGCGATGGGATCCTCGAACGAGAACTCGGGCTACGGAGCGGTGCTCAATCCCTGGGATCGGGGCCGGGTGCCGGGCGGCTCATCGGGTGGGAGCGCCGCCGCGGTCGCCGCCGGCCTCGCGCCGTGGGCCATCGGCACCGATACCGGCGGCTCGATCCGCCAGCCCGCCGCGCTGTGCGGGATCGTGGGGCTCAAGCCGACGTACGGCGCATGCTCGCGCTACGGGATGATCGCGTTCGCCTCCTCGCTGGATCAGGCTGGTCCGCTGACCCGGGACGTGACCGACGCCGCGCTGCTGTTCAGGCACATGGTGGGGCACGATCCATGTGACTCCACCTCGGTGCAGCTCCCCCAGGAGGTGGCGCTCCCGGTCGCCGAGGATCTTCGCGGCATCCGCCTGGGGGTCCCGGAGGAGCTCACCGGGGACGCGGGCGGAGTGCAGCCCGGAGTGCGCGAGAGCTTCGAGGCGACGCTCAACCTCGCCGAGGGGCTGGGGGCCTCCGTCGAGCCGTGCCGGCTCCCGCACGCCCCACACGCGCTGTCGGCCTACTATCTGATCGCTCCCGCCGAGGCATCGGCGAACTTGGCGCGGTACGACGGGGTGCGCTACGGGCTGCGCGTCGACGGGGACGCCGATCTGATCACCATGTACAGCCGCACACGCGCGCGGGGGTTCGGCCCCGAGGTCAAGCGGCGGATCATGCTCGGGACGTATGCGCTGTCGAGTGGCTACTACGAGGCGTACTACGGTGCGGCGCAGAAGGTGCGCACGAAGATCTCGGAGGACTTCCGGGTTGCGTTCGAGCACTTCGACTTCATCGCCACGCCGACCAGCCCGTGGACGGCATTCGAGCTGGGCTCGAAGACAGACGATCCACTCGCCATGTACTTCAACGACTTCTGTACCGTGCCGATGTCGCTCGCGGGAATTCCCGCGATTTCGATCCCGTCGGGTCTCAGTGAGGATCTGCCCGTCGGTTTCCAGCTTGCGGCCCCGGCGTTCAGTGAGAGTCGTCTGCTCAACGCGGCATACGCGCTCGAGCGGGCAATCGGCTTCGATGGGAGGGTCGCGAGGACGTGAGCACCGAATACGAACCCGTGATCGGTCTGGAGATCCACGTCCAGCTGAGCACCCGGACGAAAATGTTCTGCAGTTGCGAGCTGTCGTTCGGCGATGAGCCCAACACGCATACCTGCGCGGTGTGCCTGGGCCTTCCCGGCGCGCTGCCGGTCGTCAACGAGCGAGCGATCCACTTCGGCCTGATGATCGGGCTCGCATTCGGCTGCGGTATCGCGGAGCGCTCAGAGTTTCACCGCAAGAACTACTTCTATCCCGACCTGCCGAAGGGCTACCAGATCTCCCAGTACGACCAGCCGCTGTGCCGGGGCGGAAAGGTGGGCGACGTCCGGATCCACCGGGTGCACCTCGAGGAGGATGCGGCCAAGCTCAACCACCTCGGCGAGAGCGGGCGGATCCACGGCTCCGATCGCAGCTGGGTGGACTTCAATCGCGGCGGGACGCCCCTGGTCGAGATCGTCACGGAGCCCGACATCCATTCCCCCGAGCACGCTCGCGAGTGGCTGACCCTGCTCCGCACGACGCTGAGGGTGCTCGGCGTGTCCGACGTCAACATGGCCGAGGGGTCGTTGCGCTGCGACGCCAACGTTTCGGTCAGGCCCGCGGGCTCCACCGAGCTTGGAACTAAGACCGAGCTCAAGAACCTCAACTCGTTCCGCTTCCTGGAACGCGGGCTGCGGGCCGAGATACGCCGCCAGATCGGTCTCCTGCAGGCCGGTGAACCGGTCGTCCAGGAGACGCTGCACTACGACCCGCGCAGCGACCGGCTGACGCCGCTTCGCTCCAAGGAGGAGGCGCACGACTACCGCTATTTTCCCGAGCCCGACCTCATTCCGGTCCTCGCTACCGAGGAGATGATCGCCGCCGCGCGGGCGGCGATCCCGGAGTTACCGGCCGATCGCGCCGCACGCTTCGAGCGGGAGCTCGGGCTGAGCGCCGAGCGCGCGCGGCTGCTGGCGTTCCGCAGCGAGCTCGGCGACTATTACGAGCGGGCCGTCGCCGCCGACGGCGAGGACCCGGTGGGGCTTGCGAATTGGATCCCGCAGCTGATCGAGCGCATCGGACCCGATGCCAACCCGGCCGAGTCGAATGTCGCGCCCGAGAGCCTCGCGACGCTGGCGGCCATGGTCGGCGCCAAACAGGTGAGCCGCGACGCGGCGCGGGAGGTGTTGACGTTGCTCGTCAGGGAGGGCGGAGACCCCCGCGCGATCGTGGAGCGCGAAGGTTTGGGAGCACTCAGCGGCGAAGCTGACGGGCTGGCTGAGATCGTGCAGCGGGCGATCGAGTCCGATCCCGCGGCCGCGGGCCAGGTGCGGTCCGGTAACCGCAAGGCTCTGGGGCCGCTGGTCGGCTACGTGATGCGCGAGACGAAGGGCCGGGCGGACGGGGGAGAGGTCACTCGCCTGATCATGGAGCGGCTCGGCGCGTCGTAGCGCGACGCGTCCGACCAGTCAGCGATCAGGCCACGATCGCCGAGGACGGGGACAGTCTGCTGGTCAGCTCCTCGCGGGAGCTCACGTCAAGCTTTGAATAGATGTGCCGGAGGTGGAACTCCACCGTCTTCGGGGTCACGAACAGGGCTCCGGCGATCTGCCGGGTGGTCAGCCCGCCGGCCGCCAGCTCGGCAACGCGGCGCTGGCTGGTCGTCAGGGAATCGACGCCGCTCAGGGCCGCTCTCCGCGGACGCGCTCCGGCCGCGATCAGCTCGGCCCGAGCACGTGACTCGAGAACGCTCGCGCCGGCTCGGTGGCTGAGATCGAGTGCCAGGCGGAGCGGCTCGCGTGCGTCGGCGCGCCGGCCCGACCGCCGCAGCGCGGCTCCGGAGTCGATCAACGCGCGCACGTACTCGAGTCGCCTGGGATGGGAGCCTCCAATCGCGACAGACTCGGCGAGCTGCTCGATGCCACGGCGCTGGCGGCCCAGCGCCAGACCCAGGACCCGGAGGTCGCGAATGACAATCCTCGTCACGCCGAGCCTCCGCGCCTGTTCGAGCTCCCGCTCGACGAGCGGGCCCGCTTGCCGGGGCTCGCCAAGCGCGAGGTGCGCCAGCGCAGCGCTCGAGCGCCAGGCGACCAATCCCGGGCTCGCATCGGGTAGCTGTTCGGAAAGCAGGGCCCCTGCGTGCATCGCGGCACGGAGTGCCTCCTGAGGACGGTGCTGAGCGAGCCTCAACTGAGCGCGGACCTCGAGCACCGACGCTCGGAGCAGCGAATCGCGACTGCCGCGCCGCTCGATCGCGGCCAGGACCGACTCCGCCTTGTTGAGCTCACCTCGTTCGATGTGGCAGCGGGCAAGGACCGTCAGCGCGGTCTGTGAGTACCCGCCGCCGTCGACCGGCGAGCGGTCGAGTGCGGCGTTTGCCGCCGCCTCCGCATCGGCCAGTCGACCCCGCTCGTACAGAGCCCTGGCCCGAACTCCGTCGATGAGCTTCTGCGCCGGGGCTGGATTCTCGTCGCCGTCGGAGGGCAACATCGCGTCGCAGATCTCGAGAGCTCGTTCGAGCTCGTCTGCGATGAGCAGCCCGGCGGCGCCGGCAGCGTTCAACTCGGCTTCGAGCTCGACGCGCAATTCCTCCTTGGGGTGCTCGGCCAAAGCGCGATTCAGCAGCAGCGTCGCGCGGTCAGGTTCTCCTCGCCTCAGCGCCGTCTCGGCCGCTTCGCGCAGGCTAGCCACCGCCGCTGGATCCTCGTCCGCGGGGGCCTCGAGAAGATGTGTGGCGATCAGCTCGGCGCCGGCGTCCTGCTCGGAGAGAACGCGCGCCGCGCGCAGGTGGGCCTGCGCTCGCTCGAAGGGAGCAAGCGAGGCTCGGATCGCGGTGCCGAGCATCGGCTGGGCGAACGCAGGGGAACTCCCGGGCGCGAGTAACCCGACGAGGGCCAGCTCGTCGGCGGCTCCCAGGATCACCTCGGGGTCGAGCCCTGCCAGGCGTGAGATTCTCGCCACCGACGCGCCTTCGTCGAGCACCGCGACGGCTTCGGCGACGGCGCGCGCGGGCGGCGGCATCGATTCGAGGCGCGCCGTGACCCAATCTCGCACGGCATCGGGCACGATCGCCTGGATCCTGTCTGGATGCACTGCGTTCGGCGCGTGCTCGTCCTCGGTCATCGACACCAGCAACTCGGCGAGAAGAAACGGGTTTCCCCGGCTGGCCTGCGCATACGACGAGCAGACATCGTCGCCGGCCCGCGGAAATTGCCGCCGGACGGCGCATGCGACGCCGTCCGCGCTCAGCGGCGCCAGTGGGAGCAGCCGGTCGCCGGCGGCGCGTCTCAGCGCCGCGAACGCCCGCGGGTCGAACGCCGGCTCTCCGATCCCGGCGGCCACCACGACGGCGATCGGCAGGTGCGCGATCCGCTCGGCGAGGTACGCGAGCAGGCGCAGCGAAGGCGGGTCGGCCCAGTGCACGTCGTCGATCAGCAGCGCCAGGCCCCGCAGTTCCTGGTCGGCTGAGCGCGGGCCGGCGAGTTCCTTCAGGGCTTGGAAGAGGTCGTGAATCACTGCGTACTGCGGTCCCTCGCGCTCTTCCGGCGCGAACGAGAGCGGCTTGAGCAGCCGTGTCGCCAGGGCGAAGGGAAACTCGCGCTCGAGCTCGACGCCGGGTGCCGGGCGGACGCCCATCCGCTCCTCGAGGGCGATCTCGCCGGCGGCCTCGAGCAAGCGCGACTTTCCGCCGCCCCCCGGGGCTTCCAGGAACACGACGCCGCCGTCGCCGACGCGGGCGTCTCTCAGGCATTGCCGCACCGCCGCGAGCTCGCGGTCGCGCTCCAACAGGTCGTCTGCGGCGTGTCGCTGACGCCGTCTCGCGGCAGTGGGCGTGAAGGTGGCCATCACCGTTGTCATCGGTCTGCGGCCGATCGGCCTTGAGCGTGGGGGTGCCACTCTTCGGCTTAGCTTCGGTTCAAGCCGCGCCGCGTCGATAAATTCGTGGGTGATGGCTCGCGGAGGAACCACGCATCGACCCGTGCGCGCGCTGGATCGGGGCGTCTTTGCGCTCTCGCCGGCCGCGCTGGCGGTCGCGGCGGTGCTCCTCGCCGCTGCCGACTGGGGCACGAGGCTCGCGGGCGACAGTGTGATCCCAGGCGGCCCGCTCGACGAGCTCGCGCATCTCCTCACCGCCTTGCTGGTGTTCTGGGCCCTGAGTTCGCGGGCACGGGAGCGGTTCCTGGTTCCGGCCCTGATCGCGTCCGTGGCCATCGACGTCGACCATATCCCGGACCGCCTCGGCGTCGACTGGCTCACGGTGGGCACCCCGCGTCCGTACACGCACTCGCTGTTGATGATCGTCGTGGTCGTTGCGGCGGCGGTGATGTGGCGTCGCCGACGCGATGTGCTCCTGGGGGTGGCAATCGGACTGGGGATTCACTTCTTCCGCGACATGGGCGAGGGTGGGAGCGGCGTCTCGCTCCTGTGGCCTTTCTCGTACCACTCGTTCCAGTACCCCCACGGCGCGTATGTCGCCGTGATGGCCGCGTTCGTGCTGGTGGACGTCGCGATCTGCGCGCCGCGGTGGCGACGGCGGGCGCTTTCTCGCGCGCGCTGGCGGCCGCGGGCTCCGCAGTCCGAGACCGTTTAGTGCTCTTCGCTCAGTGGGTTACGAGCGAGCGTGACGGGATCTTCCAGCTCGCGCCTCAGCTTTCCCACCAGGTCTTCGAACATCGGGTACACGCGGGGACCGTGAGCCTCATGGATGGCGGGTTTCCACATCTCCCACCGCTCGATCAGGGTGCGTCCGAGCATCATCTTGATCAGCTCCAAGTCGAAGGCACCCTGGCTCTCGAGCGCGGCCAGCTGCTCGAAGAAGTCGAGCTCGCGGTAGAGAACGTAGGCCTCGGGAGCATCCGAGGCGACGAAGCCCACGTACGCGTCGCGGAGCTCCTCGGGCGACCTGAACCGGTTGACCAGGCGTCGCGCCTCGACGAGCGAGTCCTCGCTCCAGCGTCGAAAGAACTCGGCCGCCATCTGCGCCTCCCGACTGCGGCGGGCCTCCCGTACCTGCTGGGCGGCGAACACCGCCGCCCCGATGCCCCCCAGCAGGCCCAGCGCCAGCAGCGATGTGGCGATTGCCGTGACCTCTCCCCAGTCCACTGCCATGGTGAGCATGTCTCGCCTCCAATCGGTTCACGGTGAGGTGGCAGCTCGCTAACGAGCTCGTCAGGAGCGGTCCGCCGCGTCGCTGCCCGCGCGCAAGTCCTCCGGCGTGTTGCGCCCTCTTGCCCCGGCGGCGCGGGCGAGGTGTTCGTCGAACGTGAGGATGGCGTCGGCGCCCGCAAGCGCAGCCGCGAGCAGCACGCAGCAATCCGGCATGCGCAAGCCGGTCTCCGCGCGCAGCGCTGCGAGACGTGGAACCGAGTCGGGGCTCAATCCAATCGGTTCGACCTCGAGCTCGCGCAACAGCGACTCCGTCTCCTCCAAGCGGCCCGCACGGGCCGGCGCCACGAGTGCTTCCGCCAAGGTGATCACGCTCGCACCAAGTTTCTCCTCGGGAACTCGAGCAGGAGCTCTCGGGTGCGGTGCGCTGATGGCGAAGATCGTTCTTGTCGAGTTGCGCGATCAGCGCGTTGGCATCGAGAACGGATCACTCCGGCCACGCGGCCGGGAACCGGTCGAGGTCGTCCGGTGGATAGACGCCGGTCAACGCTCCAGCGGTGCGCTCTACGGCGGCGGCGCGACGCTTGCGCTGCCGCTCGCGCTGCCGCCCGCGCTGCCGCTCGCGCTCCTCCTCGAGCGCGCTTCCCCCGGTCTGCACCAGTCTCAGAAGCAGTCGGGAGCGGGAGTGAGCATCCTCTGGCCAACGGCGCGCTGCCTCGTCAAGCGGAGCGGTGAGCTCATCGGTTTCAGTGAGAGTGTGACGCGGCCGGCGGGTGGGCACTTAGGTGAGTGTAGCACTCATGAGCAAGGTGCAGCACCTCGGGCTGCGCTCTAAGGCGAGCCGCGCCCGCCCGGTCCACGCGGTCCGTTTCAGTCTCAGCCCCGAACCCCCAGCTGGTTCAGGACTATCGCTTCGGCGCGTAACTGCCGATGCGTGTGACAGGGCTGGAAACTGACGCGGTGACAGGGCGGATAACTGACGCGGCGTCTCGACGAATCGCGCGCCGAGCATCCACCATGACCATCCACCGAGCTAAAACGCTTCTTATACCTGCAGTGATCGTGGGGCTATATGGTTGCTCGAGGGCGCCGGCGGGCGCTCCCGCTCCGGGCGCGGACCCCCAGGGATCGCCAGCTGCCGCGGCCCATGGCGCGCGAAGGCTGATCTGGTCCGACGATTTCAACGGTCGAGCGGGCGCACCGCCCGATCAAGCCAAGTGGCACGCAGTGACCGGACCGTACGGAGCGGACAGCCACGAACTCGAGTACTACACCGCTCGGGCAAGCAACGTGGCGCTCGACGGCGCCGGGCACCTCGTCATCACTGCTCGCCGCGAGACGCGCACAGCGGACGGCGTCACCCGACACTACACCTCCGGGCGTATCGAGACCGGCGGCCTCTTCCAGACCAAGTACGGGGAGCTCGATGCGCGGATCAAGCTTCCCCCCGGTGCGGGGCTGTGGCCGGCATTCTGGGCGCTCGGTAGCGACTACGGGCGCGTCGGCTGGCCAGGCTCGGGCGAGATCGACGTGATGGAGGCGCTCGGTAAGGACCCCTTCACGTTCTACGGAACCATCCACGGGCCATCGACCAGGTCCTCCGATGGCTGGAGCATGACCGTGTACAAGCGCACCCGCGCCTCCCTGGCTGTCGGCTTCCACACCTACGGCGTGCGCTGGAGTCCGGGAAAGGTCGTCTTCACATTTGACCAAGTTCCCTACGGGACCCGTACCCGCGCGGCCCTGAGACCAGGCGACAGGTGGGCACTCGACAAGCCGTTCTATCTCCTCCTCAACCTCGCCGTTGGCGGGGTTTGGCCTGGCAACCCGAATGCGGCGACGCACTTTCCCGCCCGCATGGTCGTCGACTGGGTGAGGGTCTATTCATGATCGGCGGGACTCCATATGCTTGCCGACCGAGGCGGTGTGCGGAGATTTCGCTTGCCAAGGCAAGGTCACGAACTCACAATCGGGCAGCTTCGGCGCCAGGTGCTCCTTGGCTCCGAGGCGCTATATCGCGTCTGCGGTTTCGGCGAGAAGCTGGTTGAAGTGGAGGTTGTCCGCGCTCCGGGTCTGAAGTCCGGACGGAGGCTCCAGCTCACGCGCGACGCTGTAGAGCACATGGATCCGGTCCTGGATCGCGTCTGAGCGACGCGGCGCCGGCGCCACGGTGCTGGAGCGCGAGGTTCGGCAATCGAGCAGAGCGCTCAGGCAGAGCGGTGCATGATTTGCCCGACCCTTCCGAACAGGTAACCGGCGGCGGTCATGGCGAGCGCCGTCGCGATGCTGGCGGCCCGCGCGAACCCGGACAGATCGCCCCGCAGGCCATCCGTCAGCCCGCGGGCGAATCCCGCCGGCAGGACGCGCGCCACGTACGTGCGCTCGCTGGCCAGCGCGGCGGACGAGCCGACCGCGCATGTGAGCAGCGCCTTTGACCGGCCCTCAAACCAGCAGCGCGAGAGCAGGTAGCGCCAGCTCGTGCGCTGCGTCGGAACGGTGTGCTGTGCACACGCAGCCGGTACGTGCACGATTCGCGCGTGCGGCCAGCGTGCGCAAACCTCGATACCGAGCTGAGTCTCCTCGTCACCGAGAGGCCGATCGAGGACGCGGCCGATCCCCTCGCTGAACCCGCCAACCTCGGCAAGGGCTTCCCGTCGGAATGCCATGTTGGCGCCTATGGCATTCCGAAGCGGGGCGCCTTCGGGCGGAAGGCCACGGTAGCTGCAGCCGACGATCCAATAGAGCTCCGGAGGCAGCCATCGTGGTTCCGGACCTTCCCATCGCGGTGCGATCCATCCTCCTACGCCGACCACGCGCTCATCGTTGAATACACCTGCGAGTGCCTCGAGCCAGTCGCTCGCAGCGCTCGCGTCATCGTCGAGGAACGCGACGATGGTGGCGCTGACCTCTGATATTCCAGTATTGCGAGCGCCGGAGAGGCCGCGCCGGCCTGTGTTCGCAATCACCGTGGCCCCTATGAATTCGGCCCGCGCCCGGGCGAGTAGCCGGTCGTTGTGATCGATGACAACCACCAGCTCTCGGGCCGGCCGTGACTGGCTCTGCACCGAGTGAACGGCCTCCTCGAGCTCGCGCCACCGCGCCTCCGTGTAAGCGCAGATCACGACGCTGATCGAAGGCGCTTCGGCGTCTGGAGCTTCCTTGACGCCACCGTGCTGAGCGGATGTGAGCTCGACGTCTGCCATGGGGAATCCCGCCCTCACGCCTCGTGCTCGCTCCGCACGCCGGCCGCCACGCCAAGGCGCCGGTACAGCCGCCACGCCCGCGTCTTCACTCGCTCGTGGCGCGGCGCGAGCGGCGCGCCCCTACCTTCGATCCAGGCCGCAACGTCGGCCTTGCTGGTCGTCGAACGCGTCATGATCCGGGCGAGGCTGAACAGGTCATCCTGGGGATGGCTGAGGGCGTTCCCAACGCCGCAGGCAGAATCGAATCCCGCGGTGCGCACGAGCCGGCGCACGGCGGGGCCCGAATAACCGTGCGGGTACGCGAACGAGCGCACGCGCCTGCCGAGCCGCTCCTCTAGCAGTGCCTTGGAGTGGCCGATCTCGTAGCGTGCGGTAGCTCGGTTGAGCGTGTCGAGCTGGGGATGAGTGTGGCTGTGGCCGCCCAGTTCGACCCCCTGTGCGTCGAGTTCGGCGAGATCAGTCCAGTCGAGCATCCGGTCCCCGCGAGGTCCGCTCGTGGCCTCCGTGTAGCCGGTGGTGACGTAGAGCGTGCTTCGGATCCCGCGCTCAGCCATTGCGGCGAGCGCAGCTTCGCGGAAATCCACGAAGCCGTCGTCGAAGGTCACCAGGACGGGCCGGTCGGGCAGGCGCAGAGGCTGGTCGCGAAGGGCGTCGACCAACTCGGACACGGTCAGCGTGCTCGCCCCCGCCTCCACGATCGCGTCCATCTGAGCCTCGAATCCGCGCGGCGTGACGGTGAAAGGTGCGATCCAGTCGGCGGGGCGATCCGATACGGAGTGGTAGACGAGGATCGGGATGAAGCTCATGTCAGGACTGCGGGCCAGAGGATCAGGACGCCGATGATCATGATCGCGTGCGCGGCGACGGCACCCCAGACCGAGTGCGTGCGCCGGACAGCCACCGACAGGCCGAGCCCGGCGACGCCCATCAACAGAACGAAGCCCGGTGAGTGCGTGCCGAGGTAGAGGCTCGCGAACAGCACATTCAGGAGCAACAGTCCGGCCCCGCCGCTGAGAGTCAGCATCTCGCTCTGCAGGAACCACCGGAACAGCAGCTCGAGCGAAGGGGCGACCAGGACAGCGAGCACGAGCGCCGCTAGGGCCGTGTCGGCGGGATCGTGGAGGGCAGCGAGCGGCTGCGGCTGAAGGATCAGCTCACCGGCGATCCCCAACGGGATCCCGCACGCCGCGATCAGAAGCTGCCCCGGGAAGTTCCGCCGACGTAGTCGCAGGGGCGTCGAGTCGACCGGCGCAATCTGAACCGCCAGCCTCAGGGCGAGCAGCAACAGGGCGCCGACAAGCGCGTTACGGAATATTGGAGAGATGTCGGAGGCGGCGAGCGTAACGCTCATCAGCTGGAGGAGGGCCACCAGCGACAGCGGCAACAGGGCGGGTGACGCCGCGTCCTCCGGCATGAGCACGTATGCATTCAGTAGCCCAAGCAGCGCGATCGCCATGCAGATCGCGCCCGCCAGGGGACTGGCGGCGACCGCCACGACATTGCCGGCGGCCAGTGCGCAGACGAATGCTCCCGGGACGAGCCGGCTCAGTGCGTTGTGTTCGGCGAGCGTGCTCATGGATGGGTAGCAGCGAGGTGATCCAGGCGGAGCACGCCGACCAGAACGAAGACCACGAGCAGCGGGACGATCACGACGAGCAGCGCACGCTTGCGTGTCTGCGTCACCGCGCTCGGAACGACCCGCAGGATCTCGTGCTCGGCTAATAGCACGATCAGCAGGATGATCGCGACCGCAGCCGCGGCGCCCGTGACCGGATCCGCAAACACGCTCATCGGATCACTGCGCTTGGGTCGCTCTCGATACCACTCCGGCTGCGACGGCCCAGATGCGCAATCCATACCTGAGCGGCGGCGCCAAGGACGCTCAGCGCCAGGAGGATGGCGGTGGCGGCGTCTGGCGACCAGCTGTGCGTGACCAGCATCGCGAGCGCCAGCAGCATTCCGATCGCGATGCTCACGGCAATCGCAAGCACCATCTCGCCGAGCAGATCCTCGACATCGAGCAGCCCCACGATCGCCATCCCGGGACAGGTCAAGAAGAACCACAGCGCCAGAACCTCCCTGGCAGGCCCATGCACGTCAAGCGCGATCGCGAGCGACAGCGCCACCGACGACGCAACGATGCAGGGCGGCCACGGTCGACCGAGTCGCGTCGTCACCCTGCACCCCCACGGCTCAGCTCGAATATCTGGGCGTCCGGGCCACGGTACACCTCGTGAAACCTCGGAGAGGTGCTCACTGCTTGCTCGATTTGCGCGGTGCTCCCCGCAGGCAGCTCGCCGGTCATCTCGACCTCCGCCTCCTGGGCGCGCGAGAAGACCACGTAACCGGGAGTGCCCGGACCGATCAGGCTCGCCAGCTCGCCGACGGGATTCGAGAGGAGCGCACGGCGCTCGCTCGCCGGAAGCGCCACTAGCTGCTGGTAGCTGTAGCGCTCGTAGTCGCGAAATGCCCATGGGTAGGCGGTGGTGAGTCCCACCAGCGTCGATCCGGCGGGCGCGTGCGCGACCAGATACTGCGCCGAGCGCACCTCGTCGCGTGAGAAGTAGTTCATGCGCTCATTGCCGTAGTAGGCAATCAGCATGCCGGCGAGGAGTGCCGCGCAGAGCGCGACCCCCGCCACGCCACTGAACCACGACCTGCCGGCGCGCGGTGACGCGAAGATCACGCCCGCCGCGAGGAACGCGAGGAACGGAAGCGCGAAGAAGTAAATCCGGAACAGCACCTCTCCGCCGTAGGCATTGCCCCACACCATCAGGACCGGGACGGCAGCCAGCAGCGCGGCGCCGAGATCGACGTGACCGTGACGGATGCGGCGCACCAGGCCCGCGGCGGCAAGCACCCCGACCAGCACCGTGAGCAGTCGGGCAACCTCGGCCACGATCAGGTGGTCGTGGCTGGCCGTGCCGAGGTTGCTGAGCGTCGAGCTGCCGATATTCAGCGACCCGATCGAGGCGACGATCCAGTACAGGTTCCCCTTCAGGAAGCCGACTGACATGTACACCACCCAGGCGGCGGTCATGATCGCGACAAGCAGCGGCAATCCGCGCACGACGATGAGCTGGAACGTCGCTAAGGCGGCCAGCGAGAGGATCAGCATGAACGGCGTCAGCTGATGGCTGGTGACGCTCGCCGCGGCGATCACGATCACGATCCCCACGAACACCGGGCGGGCCCGCGGAGGGACGGATGGGGCCCCGCCTTCGACAACACTCCTCGTGATCAGCCTGTGAAACGCGCCGGCCAAGCGTTCGGACCGAATCCACGTTCGCACCGCCCGTGCCGAGGGAGCGCTCGCCGGCGCGAGCCAGCGAAGGCAGATGCCGAGCGCCACCAAGTAGAGGAAATAGTTCGTCGCTTGCGGCGAGAAGTAGTCCTGTCCGATCCAGTTGGCCGTGACGAAGATCCACGCGGCCAGCCAGGAGAGCCTGCGATCGCTGGTCATCGATTGGAACAGGAACATCGCTGCGGCCGCGAATAGAACGTTGTTGAACAACGGCGCCCACGGGGCAAACGCGAGCGCGCTTCCGAACCCTCCGGCGTGGACGATCAGCGCCGCCAGAGCGAAGAACGCCGGCCAGTCCTGGTAGGCGCTGAACTGCACGTTGCCCGGGTTCAGGGATCCGTGGCGCTGGATGTAGTCGACGATCCCGATGTGCTTCCACGCCCATGCATATCGAAGGGTCCCGTAAAGGATCGCGGGCGTCCCGTGCAGGATCACGATCAGCGCGAGGACGTGAGCGCCGAGCAGCGCCCAGTGCCGGTCGGGCGAGCGCACCGCGATGCAGAAGCTGACCGTGAGCACCGCGAGCGCGAGGTAATACTCGACCGACAGCACCGACACCAGGCCGAAGTCCGACATCCGCCCCACGTCGGTCGCGGACAGGGTTCCGGCCCAAAGCGCGAGCGAGAGCAGCAGCAACCCGACGTGCACGGCGGCGGGCCGTCGAAGCACCCTCAGCGCCTCGGTGGCGCGCGACCGGTTGCGGCCCACGGCGCCACGACCCGCGGTACGGGCGATCACCCCGACGGGAGCGGTGCGCTCGAGGGTGCTCATCTCCGCCCCACTGCGTCGAGCACGCGATCGACGTTGTAGTGCTGCCACACCCGCAACCGGACGGAGCGCTCGCGATACATCGCGCGCGCGGCGGCATGTCTGAGCCAGCACAGCAACGTGAGCGCCCGGGCGTCGAGGGGCGGGTCAAGGTCCCCGGCCGAGGCTCGCGTAAGGGAATCGTGCAACTCTCCGGACACTTGCCCGACCGCGATCGCCACGACCAGATCCCCCAACTGCCGGCGTGAGACCTGTGTCTGGGTCGCGAGGATTAGCGTGCCTCTGTCGATCGCCGGCAGGTCGCCACTGGTCATCGTCTCCCAGTCGATGATGCCTGTGACCGTGTCGCCACCCTCATCGAAGAGCACATTTCCCGGGGTGAAGTCGCCGTGAATGCAGCTCGCTCGCACACTCTGGCCTCGCAGCTGAGCCGCCAGCTCCCCGCTCAGCTCGCGCAGAGCAGCGACCCGCCGTGGTGACCCCGCCACCAGGCCCTCGACCTCTCGGGCAGGACCGTAGATCCAGCGCTCCAGCAGCTGCGAATCGACCGCTACCGGCTCCGCCGTGCACCGATGCAGGCCCTCGATCGCCGCGGTTGCACGGCTTATGTGCGGTTCCGATCGTGCGCCCCGAGCCAGCAGCTCCGCCATCGTGACGCCGCTCAGAGCCGACTCCACCACGAGGCGGCGACCGGCCAGGCGATCCAGTGCCACGATCTGCGGGCGCGGAACATCCCACTGGAGCAGCCGTGGCTCGGCGCCAAGGCGGATCAGGCCTTGGCCGGCACGGTCGAGCCGTGCGTCGCGCCTTTCGCTCCGCGCCAGCTTCACAAACACAGAATCGCCCTCTCGTTGTGAGCAGGCGCGGCCGACGATTACGTCATCGACGACCTCGGCGCTGGTCAGGACCATCCCCGGCGGCACGCAACGCGCCAGCTCCGCGGTGTCGCGGCGAGGCAAGCGACGGGCCCGCAATGCGCGCGACGTCGCACGTGCACAGAGGTCGGCGGCCACGTCAAGCGGCTTGCGACCACCGGGCCTGAGAGCCACTGGGTCCACGGTCAGAAGTACAACCGCGACGACGCATTGGCAGACCAGCCATGCGAGCCCCACCCCGGCGATGCCCATCACCGGCAGCAGCAGCGGGGCGAGCACGAGCACTGAGACGCACAGGCTGGCCTGCAACGCGACGACGGCGCGCATCCGGCGCTGCACGCGGTAGATGCTCGTGTACAGCGCGGTGACCGTATTCGGAATCATCGATAGCGCCAGGAGCGCCAACGTCAGCGCGCCGTGGGTCGCGTAGCGCTGGCCGAAAACCTGCATGACATACGGCGCGGCGATGGCCAGGATCACGCCGGCCGGGACGGTCAACCGCGCCGTCCGGCGCAGGACCTTGCGCGCGAACTCCGGCAGTCGCTGCGGCTCACCTGCGGCGTTGGCGACGAGCGCGACGCCCATGCTGGCGCTGATCGCTTCGACCGGCACGACGATCATCCAGGCAAGGGAGAAGTAGGCGTTCGCCGTTGGCCCCGCCATCGCAACCACGATCACCGGCATCAGCGTCGTGGCCGCCAGCCACAGCAGCGCGCCCGCATAGTCGGGCGCCACGAAGCGAACGATCTCGTTCCGCGTCGGCGCCTGCACCGCGGCATCAGGGGCGGCCGAGCGACGGCGCAAGAGCGGGCCGAAGATGAGCAGGTTCACGGGCACGATCGAGACGAGCAGTCCCGCGGTCCATGAAGCGAAAATCCCGAAGTGGGGGGAGAGGGGTATGAGCGCGACGAGTAGAACCACCTTGGCGATTCCGTAGGCGAGGTTCTCCGCGGGTACCAGCACCGACGCGCCGAGCGCCGTCAACGCGCTGTCCTGGAGGTTGAACACGCACCAAGCCACCGTCGCCCCCACGAACCAGAAGATCAAGCCGGGGTTCGATCCCAACACGCCGAGCGCCGGCGCCCACAGACCCAGCCCAACGAGGAACGCCGCGGCGCACCCGACCGCCGCGATGGCGGCCACCGCATAGCAGGCAATGATGAAGCGGCCACGGGCTCGCCGGAGGATTGGGACGAAGCGCACGAGCGCGCTCATCAGGTTGAGCTGAGCCACCCCGGCCAGGAACATCATCGCCGAGATCGCCGCGGTGTTCACGCCGATGTCGTGCGGCCGGTAGTTGCGGGCGACGAGCAGCCAGTAGGCGCCGCCCAGGAGCGCGGTTAGGCCAGAGTTCAGGACCAGCGCATTCCCATCGCGGTACAGCGGGACGCGGAGATTGGCGGCGAAGCCGGTCCAGCCCGACCACCGGGCGCTCAGCGGGATGCGTCGAAGTTGGGTTGAAGCGTGTTCGTTCATCGCAGCTTCCACGCCAGTTTGAGAGCTCCCGGCATCAGCCCACGAGGTCCGTCCTCGGCGATCGAAAGCAGGTCGAGCAGCAGCTCACCCTCGGCCGTCGCCTCGGGAACGCGACAGCACCCACACCCCCCGGGGCGGTGGCCGAGGAGCTCGCCGACGGCCTGCGAGAAACCGGCCTGGTAGGGCCGGCTGACCCGTGTGGCGCCCGCGGCGGTCGCCGCCTGCGCGGCATGAGCGGGCGCGAATGCCCGCGCTCCGAGCGCGAGCATCGGCGCATCGGCAGCGGTATCACCCACAGCCAGCGCGAGCTCGGGCCGGCCGGCGCGACTTGCCTCCGCGTCTCCGAGCGCCGAGATGAGCGCGCGCAGCCCGGTGCCCTTGTCGACCGAGGCCGGGACGAAGTCCGTCTGGCCCTGGCCAGCGATTGCGCGTATCGCATCAGCACCGCCGCACGCCTGAACACATTCGGCGATCTCCCGGGCCGCCAGCGGCCGCCGGGTGCCGTCGGCGCCGATTCGGTATGCGCGCACGGCGTGCGCGTACGCGGGGTCCAGCCGTACCCCATCACGCTCGCGGAGGATCGCGCGCAGGCGTTCCATGACCATGGTGGAAGCGCTATTCAGGAGCGAGACGGTGCGCTCGCCCGCGTCCAGGCACATCGCGGACCCGTACTCGGCCACTCCACCGACTAGCCCGTAGGCGCGGCAACGATCTCGAACCTCATCCAGGCCACGCCCCGTGACTGGCACCGGCCGATACCCGTGTGCAATCAATGCGCGCAGGCCGGTGGCGCTGGCCCGGGTGAGGGCGGGGAAGCCGAGCTGCTCGCCCTCGAGAACGCCGTCGACATCGAGCGCGCAGATCGGTCCGGCCTCGCGTTTCAGGTCTCCGAAAAAAGAGCCCGCGAAGTACCGCGCGGTCGCCCGGGCACCGGCGTGTCTCACCTCCGCCTCACAAGATGGGTTCTCGCGCATGCGCCCCCACTGGTGGGCGAGCTCGTACAGCAGCCAGCGCTCAGGGTCCACCGTCTCGCCGGTTTCCCGCAGCCAGGCTGCGCGCACACGGGCGGGCAGCTCCCCGTCGGTTGACAACGCGGCCGCGCCGGCGAGGTCGAACGTCGCGTCGAAGCACGCGAGACCGAGATTCCAATAGGTGCGGTCACTCAGCCCGACCTTCACGAGCGTCTCGCCGTGCTCACCCGCGAACCAGTGCTCGGGCGTCATGCTTCCGTCTACGACCGAAGGATGCGGGACGTGCAGCAGCCGCTGCACGGCGCGGTTCACGAGCAGGAATCGCGCCACCGGTGCCGCGCGGGCGAAGCCGCGCCCGAGGACTACTCCCCCGACCTCCCACACCGGTCGCTGGCCCCACATTGCGGCGCTCACGTCGCGCCGTACCGGGAGGGCCCGTCGCCGCGTGGCAACGTACGAAGCGACCGCGGCCGGGAACTCGAGGGCGTCGGGCGTGATCTGGCGTTCGGTCGCCAGCCACTCGCGGTACAGCACGCCGTCGCGCAGGCCTAGGATCCGTGGTGTAAACGCGCCGAGCGTTCGCGCCACCGCCAGCTGGTGGGTTCCCAGGTAACCCACTCCGACGGTGCTCGCGAGCACGTCCAGTTGACGCTGGCTGCCATCGACCGGGTCCAGCCCGCGCACCCGGAACAGCGCCCGGCGATGACCCCGACGAGTGGACGTCCCGGGCAACGGCAGCTCCTCGAGCGAGCGCACTTCCAGCTCGCCGTCCAGCAGCCGTGCGAGGGCGGTTCGGACGGGGCGCGGATCGAGGGCTAGCTGAGCGCTCCACTCCCGGGCAGGCAGCACAACCGCGCCGTAACGTGCGAGCGCGGGCGGCAGCTGGGCGGCGTCCGTCTCGAGGCCAAGCGCCAGCGTTAACGCGGTACCGGCGATGCCTTGGCGCTCCAGCTGACGGGCGGCGGCAGCGATCGAGGCGCCGGTCACCGGTGGGTCGTCGACGAGCACCGCTTGACCACCCCGCCGCACCAGCGCGCGCACTGCCGCACGCTCCTGGCTCATCATCGCTCGCCCGGGGCGGACGGTGATGAATCGCGCCTTCGCGCGCCCGCTGGCGCGGAGCGCCGCCGCGAGCAGTGGCGCCAGGTAGCTGCCCGAAGTTCGAACGCCGACGACCAGCACGGGCCGTTCGCGGTCAGGCCAGCGATCGATGAAGCGCTCGGCCAGGCGCGTAAGGTCCTGAGGGCGCTGGTCGAAGTTGTAGAAGCAGGCCGGCAGCCGCACGACCTCTCGCCGGTAGGCGGCCGGCAGCGACGGGATCTCGAGCGCCAGCTGCCGGCAGCGATCGCTGAGCTGTCGGCTCCCGTGAGCCCGCGCCATGACGACATCGGCAAGCTCGTCGAGGACAGCGCCCGCGCGTTGTTGAAAGGCAAGTGCGCGCTTTGCGCCGCGCCCCTGCGCGGTCAGCCAGCGGAGGACGAGACCGCTGCGCGCGGCCGTACCGCCTAGGAGGTGACCGATCGGCGAAGCGGACTTGCCAAGCAACGACGCTGCGTCATCGAATGGAGGCGGCGAGTTGTGCAGGCGATCCTCGAGGATCTGATTGATCCCGGCCGTCAGGAGAAACGCGTCCAGCCAGAAGTGCCGGCGGGCGGCCTGATCCAGCAGCGGCGCCAGCGCGTCCACATCGCCGAGCAAGTTCGTTGCGTCGATACCCGCGCCGGCGCTCAGGCGACCGCTCGTCGCGTCCCTCGCTCTCCCGTCGGCGGAGTGCGCGTTGCGCTCAGTGCCGAGCATCGCCGGAGACCGTCGACGCTGATACTCCACGGCGCACGCGGCGGCGGCTGCGCACGTACGCCGCCGGTCCACACACCATTCCCCATCGCTCGGCCCATGCGAGGTCGACCAGCCAAGAGCGACGATGCCCGGCCCTGGCGGGCGAATTCATGGGAGCGTGGGGAGCGCGCGCCCGGGCGAGACCTTTTCGGCTGAGCCGGCCAAGCTCGAGCACTCGAGCGGGCCGGTCGATCACCGTCTTGGTCAGGTAGGCGCCGAGACCGACTCCGTACCCGTACGCCTGTCGTTTGAGCGCTTCATAGTCGGCATGGTGCGTGTGGCGGACGAACGCGGACGGGTTGTACACCAGGCGGTGCCCTGCCGAGATCACCGAGAAGAACCCCGACAGGTCATCGCCGCCGCGGGCGAGCGTCCCGGCTCCGATGGCAGGGTCAAAACCGCCGAGCGCCCGCAACGCGCTCGCGTCGAAGGCCATGTTCGCGCCCGAGCCGAATGTTCCAGCGGTGTACGGGTACAGGGGGTCTCCGCCGTCCGTCGTCAGATCGAACACCTTCTCGGAAAAGCCCTTGCTCCATCCCCACAGCCGCTCTGCGATGAGTTGCGCGGGTGTTTCGAGCTCGGCCGGAACGATCAGTCCGGTCACGCACCCGACGGACTGGCTGAGCCGAAATCCGCGAGCGAGCTCCAACAGCCACAGACGATCGACGGTCACGTCATCGTCCGTGAACGCCACGATCGTGCCGGCCGCTTCGGCGAGACCGCGATTGTGCGCCGCGGCGAGGCCGCGACGGTCCTCGCGTACGTACTTCACCCGCGCGCGGAACGACCTGCTGAGGAGAAGCTCGCGCGTCCGGGACGTTTGCGGCGCGTTGTCGACCACGATGATCTCAAACGCGGGGTAGTCGAGGGAGAGCAGGGACCGAAGACACCAACCGAGGCTCTCCGGTCGCTCGCGGGTAGCCACGACAACCGTCGCAGCAGGCGCTTGCGCACGGACCGTTTCGCGCTCGACGGTGCATGCAGGTCGCTCCCGGACATGTAGACCCTCAGGCGGCAGTGAGTCCGGCACGGGGAGCCCGTCCGCATACAGATGCTCGCGGATGCGCTCCGCCAGCTCGTTCCAGATCAGCTGCGCCAGCGCCCGCGGCCCCAACTCCCCTTCGCGTGCCCCTCCCGCCTCCCGAGGCTCAAGCCACACGAGCCCCAGTGGTCGCTGGTGCAAGCGCACCAGGCAGAGGGCGCGCGAGTACAGGGATCCGTCTTCGGATGCGCGCATGCTCACCGGCGCGAGGGGCTCGGATAGCTCAACCTCTAGCGTCTTCGCCGGAATGCCATCCATGTCGCGCTCGCTCGTCAGCTCCAGAGAGGACGGGGAGACTCCGTGAGTGCCATTGACCTCGAGGCGCCGACGCGCTGGCGCGGTGATCTGGTCTGCGTCGATTTGCGATGTCTGAGGTGCGTTCATGACGGCGTCTTTCTGGACGGTTTGTTGGCCGCTCCACCCTTTTGTGGAGAACTCTCGCCTTAGAACCGGTATCGGCGTGGAGGTCCGTTTCCGCGCTAGGGACCCCCCCTAGAGTTTTGACCCGTGAAATTGATCAGTTACTCGTGCGACGTGAGCACGCCGTTACCAAGCGCAGCCCGTTTAGCACGTGTACTGGCACTCGATGCCCAGGCGCTCTGAGTGGTCTCCGCCGACCGCGGCTATCCACGAGACGGCCTCTGACCACGGCCGGCCGGACGACGGGCCAAACAGCGCTCCGCGCGGTCTCCGGATCTAACGGACCTTCGACGATTGTTCGCCCGGCTACTGATATGCACGCACCCAGTCGACTAGCAGTGTCGACGGAAAGCGTGTCGATGAGTCCGGAGGCCCAGCCCAGTCGCCGCCGATTGCGAGGTTGAGTACCAGGTGGAAAGGCCGATTGAAAACCCACCTTGCGCCGGGAGGCAGATCCTTCGGAGTGGCAGTGCCGTACGGAACCCCGTCAAGTAACCATGTGATCGAGTTGCGACTCCAGCTGACGGCATAGGTGTGGAAGCCCGAAGCAAGCGAGGCCCGGGAGACGGTCGTGTGCCCAACGGTGTAATGCGGTGCCCTGTTGCTGGGACCGTTGATATAGCCGTGCGCCATGGAGGGATGCTGCCCGAGCGCTTCGATCACGTCGATCTCCCCGCTTGCAGGCCACCCGGCCGTGTTCACGTCGTTGCCAAGCATCCAGAAGGCAGGCCACAGCCCCGCACCCGCAGGTACTTTCATTCGGGCCTCGATCAAGCCGTATGTTGCTGAGAACAGCCCCTGCGTCTCGAGCCTAGCTGATGTGTACTGCCGGGTTCGATGGTCAGGTCCCGTTACCGTCTGCCTGCGCGCAACGATCGCGAGGTGCCCGTGACCGTCCAGCGACGCGTTTGCTGGGGTACCGGTGTAGGTTTGAAGCTCGTTGTCGGTATAGCCCCAAGCGCCGATGTCATGGATCCACCTTGAAGCGGCCGGTGGCGTGCCGGCCGGGCCATTGAATTCGTCTGACCAGACTAGCTTCGTGTAGGTGACCGCGGCCGGAGCGTGTAGCTTGTCCGAAACATGGTGAGAAGGACGGGTCAGGACCAAGGCCCACGCCGACAAGCCAACTGTGACGGTGACGAGGGTGAGCTGCAGCGCGAGCAGCCATCTGCGCCGCTCCTCACCGCGGCCCACTGTCAAGGACCGTCGTACGGCGCGGGAGGATGCGCCGGAACCGCTCGCCCAGGCAAACGAAGCTAGATCCCGCATGTCCATGTGATCGGCCCGCTGGGCCTCGGGCTTTAGGCCGAGGAGGCGAGGTCGAGGGCGGGCGCCATCCTCTCGCCCAGCGAGCCGCTAGCGTGCCCGCTGCTATCGAGTTCGTGAACCGCTTGGACGGGGGCCACCTGCCCGCGTGCGCGCCCGGCGAATCGCTCCGACAGGATCGTCCGCAACACGCGAAGCCCATCGCGGACCGGGTGGAGCTTGCTCACGCCGTGAATCCGCTCGTGCTCCACGCTGGGAACCTCGGCGACGTTCAGACCAGCCTTGGCGACCCGAACGTTGATGAGCGTCTCAACCTCAAACCCGGCGCAGTCGACGTTGATCACCGGCCGAACGTCGGCCCAGAACGCGTTGTAGCCGTAGCAGAGGTCGGTGTAGCGGGTGCCGAACAGCGCGTTCACGGCCCCGTTGAGGAATCGGTTGCCCTGCATGCGCAACGGGGTGATGTCGACGCTTCCCCCGCCTTCCATGAATCGAGACCCCTTGGCGAAGTCCGCACCGTCGAACAGCGCGTCAACGTACGCTGGGATCTCCTGCGGATCGGTCGACCCGTCGGCATCCAGCATCACGATGATGTCGCCCCGGGCGGCCGCGAAGCCGCAGGCGAGCGCGTTGCCCTTACCCTTGCCGTCCTGAAGCAGGACACGAACGGACGGGCACAACTCGCGCGCCACCTCGATGGTGTCATCGATGGAGTGCCCGTCGACGAGGATGATCTCGTACAAATCCTCGAACGGCAGCCGCTCGAACACGTGCGGCAGGTTGGCCGCCTCGTTCAGGGTCGGAATGACGACGCTCACGCGCGCACGCGACCGCGGCGGCCTCGTGATCCGATCTGGCGTGCTATGCGAAATCTGAGTTGCCCTCATGGCGGCCTCTTTCTGGACGGCTTTCTCGGCCGCTCCGACTTCAGTCGAGTACCCCGCGGCCAGAATCCGTATCGGCCCGAACGCTCGTTCCCGCGCTAGTGGGACCCCCTAGAGTTTTGCGAGGGTCGTCCCTCAGGCGCGGCTGCCGCGGCGGAGCACAACACCCGCTCCGATCAGGCCTGCGGCCCAGCACAGCGTCGCGATCAGGTTGAGGCCGGTTACGGGCAGCGTCGAGCTCGAGGTGCTCGACGACTGACTCGACGAGGTGCTGCCCGAGTTCGAGGAGTTGCTCGAGTTCGAAGACCCACTGTTGCCGGTGTTGCTGGTGCTGCTGTTGTTGCTGTTGCTGTTGCTGCTGCTGTGGTTGGACGTGGTCGAGGAGGTCGAGGCCGCGAGCACGACGATCGTTCCGTGCATGAACGTGTGGAACCTGCAGTAGTAGGTGAACGTCCCGGCTTGGGAGAACGTGTGCGAATCGCTCTGCCCCTTCTGGAGGGTGCCGGTGTTGAAGGCGCCGTCGTAGGCAGTGGCCGTGTGCGAAACCGGGTCGTCGTTGGTCCAGGTGACGGTGTCGCCAGCGTGGATCGTGAGGCTGCTGGGGGTGAACTCGAAGTCGGAGATCGTGTCGCTTGGATCATTGGCCGCGTGGGCGCGAGGGTTCGACGGGGTGGGCGCGTGGGGATGAGCCGGCACGGCGGGGAACGCGAGGCGCCAGGTGTGGGAGCTCACCACGGGCAGGCGTGCCCGGTGAGCCTTCGGGTGCCGGCGAGCCGTCCTGAGATGTTTGGCATGCGCCGGCGGGTGCCAAGCGTTCGGACGGTGCCAGTGGCCGACGAGATGCAGTGGCAGCGGTATCGCGACGGTGGCCAGTGCCACGGCCGCCGATCTTGCGCGTGGCAACGAGTGCATCTGGATCATGAAGACTGAGGTGGGCTTCCGATCCTTCCCGTGGACCGGCGTAGCATGACACCTAAACTGTCGTCAGGAGGCAGCATGTCCCGACTCATCCGGATGGACCAGAGCGGCCACACGACGTTGGCCGAGTGGACCGCGGAGGATCCCGCCAGCATCGAGGCCGCGGTGGCGGCGTTCCACGCCGAGCTGGATGAGGGCCATTTTGCGGTCGTGTCTGGAGGCGAGGGTTGCGCCGAACAGGTGCGGGAGCTGCCGACCGATGCGCCGCTGGTGATCCTCCGCCGGCCGATCGCGGGAGGCTAGGACCATCGTCCTCCGGGAGGCCCCGTGAGCGCACTTCCCGAGCTCGCTTCGGTTTCCTGGCGCCCGCGCGCGAGCGACGGAACGCTGAGCCGAGCCGAGCGACTCTGGACGCTGACAACCGCGGCGCACACGGTCCCGTTCGTGGGCTTCGCGGCACTGCTCGGCGTACTCAGCCCGGTGACGGCTCCGGTCGCGTTGGTTGCGCTGGCCTACGCCTGGATCATCCCGGAGCTGTACGCCGCGCGCGGTGCCGGCGTGGTGCGCCCCCGTGTGGGGCCGAGCGCGGAAGCCGAGCGGGTGGCGGTCGGGCTGCTCGGGGACCTCGTCGAGCATCGCGCCCGCGATCTGCACGCCCGGACGCGGCTGGTGATCGAGCGTGGCAGCCTCGGCGTATGGCTGGTGGGTGAAGGGGGCGCGTTGCTGGTCCGCCCCGGTGGCCGGCGCGTCCACTGCTACTGCGTCACCGTCAAGGAGCCGGATCTCCCGCCGAGCGACCGGATCGCGCATCTGCTGCTGGCGCTGCGAACCGACGAGCCAGGCTTTGCGACCGTCGCGAACCGCGCGTTCGCTGGCGCCCCCTGGCGTCTTCGCCGGCGGCTGGCGACGCCCGCCCGGGAGGCGCTCGACGTCGCCGTCGCGGATTCTCGCCGACCTGTAGGCCCTCGGGCGGACGCGGTTGCGCCGACTCTATACGCGCGGCCAATGTGGGGCGGCCCGTTCAAGACGATCATGCCGACCATGACCCGCCCAGCTCCCTCATCCAAACTCTTGCTGGTCAGGGATCGTCGCGACGAGGCGCCCAGGCCCGCGCCGGCCGTAGTGCGGCGCTACCGGCTCGCGCGGCTGCGCTTCGACGGCCGCGCCGCCGGACCCGACTGCCGCTACGAGCACCTGAAACGCGTCTACGACTGACATTCGCCTGTCGAAGAATTCGCGAAGAAACCGCCGTTGGCGCGCTACGCTGTGCGCATGCGAAATGACATCGAGACCAGCGCGTCGCACCACCCGGCACATACCTCCATCGCCAAGAAAGCGATCGCTGGTGTCGTGCTCGTCGTCGCGGCCGCGCTGGCCATCAAGATCATTATCGGGTTCGTCGCGGCGATCTTCTGGACGGTCGTCGTGATTGCGATCGTGGTCGCGATCCTCTGGGCGCTCAAGACACTCGTTTGGTGAGGACGGCCCATGGAGGCCATGGGCTACCTCGTAATCGCGTTCTTCTTCGGGCTGGCGGGGGGAATCGTGGGGCGAATGAAGGGCAGCTCGTTCTTCATCTGGTTCCTGATCTCGGGCCTGATCCCGTTCTTCGGTCTCCTGGCCGCGGTCTTCTATCGCTGGGACAAGGAGGAGCTTCGTAGACAGTGCCCCGGCTGCGGCCAGGTGCTGAAGCTGCACGACGCGGTGTGCATGCGCTGCGGAGAGGAGCTCGAGTTCCCGGATGTCGCGATCGCTCCTGAGGCGGCGATGCGACAGCGACCCGCGTAGCGGGACGGCGGAAGCCCGCTGGTAGACTCGCCCCTCTCCGCAGACGTGGATGTGCTGCGCCTGCCCAGATTCGAAGCCGCGAAAGGAGGCGAATGCAATGCGCGCAGTCGACGCCCTGATGGAGTGCCTGAAAGCCGAAGGTGTCGACGTTGTATTCGGCCTGCCCGGCGGCGCGAACCTACCCACCTACGACGCGTTCTACGACGCCGGCATCCGGCACATCCTCGTGCGCCACGAGGCGGGCGGCGGTCACGCGGCCGAGGGTTACGCCAAGGCGACGGGGAAGGTGGGCGTGGCGCTCGGAACGAGCGGCCCGGGAGCGACGAACCTGGTCACGCCGATCTGCGACGCGATGATGGATTCGGTTCCGGTCGTGTTCCTGACCGGCCAGGTGCGGACCGAGCTGCTGGGAACCGACGGCTTCCAGGAGGCCGACACGATCGGAATCACGATGCCGATCGTCAAGCACAGCTTCCTCATCCAACACCCGCTGGAGATCCCGCGCTCGATCCACGAGGCCTTCCACATCGCGCGCACCGGTCGCCCCGGGCCGGTGGTGGTCGACATCCCGCAGGATCTGAGCCGGGCGGACATCCCGTACGAGCCCGTGACCGACGTGCACCTTCCGGGCTATCAGCCGACCACCGAGGGCAACCAAAAGCAGATCCGGCTCGCCGCCAAGGCGCTCGCCAACTCGCGCCGGCCCGTGCTGTACGTCGGCGGCGGGGTGATCGCGGGAAATGCCGCACCGGAGCTGACCGAGCTCGCGACCGTCGACAGGTTCCCGGTCACGTCGACGGTGATGGGGCTGGGCGCGTTCCCCGCCCCGCACGAGCAGTGGCTCGGCATGCTCGGGATGCACGGGACCCGGGCGGCCAACTACGCGATGGACGAAGCCGACCTCATCGTCGCGATCGGCGCTCGGTTCGACGACCGAGTCACCGGCAAGCTCTCGGAGTTCGCGCCGCGGGCGAAGTTCATTCACATCGACGTCGACCCGGCGGAGATCTCGAAGAACGTCCCCGCCCACATCCCGATCGTGGGCGACGCGAAGAACATCGTCCCGCGGCTCACCGCCGAGTACCGCGCGCTCGCCCCCGATCCCGCCCGCCTCGAGGAGTGGTGGTCGCGGATCCGGACCTGGCAGGAGCGCCATCCGCTGCGCTACGAGGACTCCAAGGATCACGAGATAAAGCCCCAGTACATGATCCAGGCGCTGTTCGAAGCCACCGGCGGCGAAGCGATCGTTGCCAGCGACGTGGGTCAGCACCAGATGTGGGCCGCGCAGTATTTCCACTTCTCACAGCCGCGCCGCTGGATCAACTCCGGAGGCCTGGGGACCATGGGCTTCGGCCTGCCCGCGGCGATGGGAGCCAAGATCGGCTGCCCGGATCAGACCGTAGTGTGCATCGCCGGCGACGGGTCGGTGCAGATGAACATGCAGGAGCTCGCGACCTGCGCCCAGGAGGGGGTCGCGATCAAGGTGTTCATCATGAACAACGGCTTCCTCGGAATGGTCCGCCAGTGGCAGGAGCTCTTCTGGGATAGGCGCTACAGCCACGTCGAGATGGGCCAGTGGCCTGATTACGTCAAGCTCGCGGAGGCGTACGGCGCCACCGGCATGCGCCTCGAGGACAAGCGCACGCTCCTCGACGGCGTCCGCGAAGCGCTTCAGACCGACGGGCCGGTGCTCGTCGACGTCCGTGTGACGCGCGAGGAGAACACGTATCCGATGATCCCGGCCGGGCAGCCGGCCCGGAACATGGTCGGGTGAGGGCGATGGGCGAGCCGGCAACGAAGGAGATCCTCTCGCTCGATGAGCTCGAGGCGGCCGGCAACCTGCGTACCGGACGGAAGCACATCCTCTCGATCCTGGTCGAGAACAAGCCTGGTGTCCTGACGCGCATTGCCGGTCTGTTCGCGCGTCGGGGCTTCAACATCGACACGCTCGCCGTCGGTCCCACCGACGACGAGGCGTTCTCGCGGATCACGCTGACGCTGGACGGGGCCGTGCACCCCATCGATCAGGTCACCAAGCAGCTGCACAAGCTCGTCAACGTGCTCAAGATCCGCGACCTCGAGCCGCAGGAGACGCTCGCCCGCGAGCTCGCGCTGTTCAAGGTCTCGGCGGACGGAGCGAGCCGCGCGGAGGTCATGCAGGTCTGCGAGATCTTCCGCGGCAAGGTCGTCGACGTCACCAAGCGCTCGGTCGTCGTCGAGGTGACGGGAACCTGCGACAAGATCGACGCGTTCGAACAGCTCGTGCGGCCTTTCGGGCTGATCGAGATGGCGCGCACGGGGGAGATCGCGATCTCCCGGGGGCGCGGCGAGACCTAGCGTGGGCAATATCTACGGAATAGCCGAAGGTATTGCCCACGGTACCCCGAGGTAGCCGTCGGATGACTCAAGTCGCCGCCGGCATCCGTCCGGAACCCGGATGGCTGGACGGAGACGGATGGCGCCGGCTCGAGCGCCGACTCGCAGCCGCGCTAAAGCGCTCCCGGGCAACCGGGACGCCGGCGCTGGCGGGCGTGACCGCGCGCATCGACAGCAACGTCGACCCGACTGCGGTCGTGGCCGCGGCGCGCCGGCCGGGGGAACGATGGTTCTGCTTCGAGCAGCCCGAGCGGGAGGGGTCGGCGCTCGCCGCACTCGGGTGCGTGCGTGCGCTCGAGGCGCGCGGCCCAGACCGGTTCGCGGTGGTGGCCAGGCGGTGGCGATCGCTGGCCGCGGCGGCGCTAACGGACGAGGCGGACGGTCCTCCGGGCTCGGGCCTGGTGGCGGTGGGTGGATTCGCCTTTGCGCCCCACGGCGCGGCCTCCGCGCGCTGGGAGGGGTTCGCCCCGGCCTCGCTCGTGGTGCCCGACGTGTCGCTGGCGCGGCGCGCGGGCGACGTGACCCTGACCGTCAACGCCGAGGTCGCGCCAGACGACACGATCGACGACGTGCTGGCGCGTCTGGGCCGCCGGCTGGGGGAGCTGCGCACCGCACCGCTCCCGTTGCTCGACCCGGCGCCCGCGGGCACGTATAAGGTCCTCAGCCCGCTGCCGCCCTCGCACTACGAGGAGGCGGTGGCGCGCGCTGTCCAGCGCATCCGCGCCGGCGAGCTGGAGAAGATCGTGCTCGCCCGCGACGTCGAGGTCCGGGCGCCGGCCGACCACGATCCGGCCGCGGTGCTCGGCGTGCTGCGGGAGGCATTCCCGGCCTGCTACGTGTTCGCCGTCGGACGGGACGCCGCGACGTTCATCGCGGCGAGCCCAGAGCTGCTCGTGCGCACCGAGGGCCAGCGGGCGAGCACGGTGGCGCTCGCGGGCTCGATCCGGCGCAGCGCCGACCCGGCGGTCGACGACCACCTCGGCGAGCAGCTGCTCCACAGCGACAAGGACCGGGAGGAGAACGAGATCGTGGCCCGGCGGATCACCCGCGCGCTCGCACCCCACGCGGTGTGGGTGACCGCGGCGCCCGATCCCGTGCTCGTCCGCATGGCCAACATCCAGCACCTTGCGCGGCCCATCCGAGCGCAGCTGGCCTCACCGGTTGGGGCCGTCGAGCTCGCGGGCCTCCTGCACCCCACCCCGGCGGTCGGGGCGGAGCGATGGGGCCAGTTCGCGGCAAGGCTGATTCCCGCTCTCGAGGGACTCGACCGCGGTTGGTACGCGGGCCCGGTCGGGTGGGCCGACGTCACCGGCGATGGAGAGTTCTGCGTTGCCCTGCGGTGTGCGCTGCTTCGCGAGCGGACCGCGCATCTCTACAGCGGCTGCGGGATCGTGCGCGACTCTGATCCGGCCGCCGAACTGGCCGAGACCGAGGTCAAGCTCGAGGCGCTGCTGCCTCTGCTCGCGGGGTGAGCGCTGCGCGCACCGCGTCCTGGAGGCGCCGGTGCAGCGCCAGGTTGGCCTCGCGCTCGGTCCGGATCTCGATCAGCGTCGTACCCGGATCCGCCAGCGAGGTCTCGACCGCGGAGCGCAGCTCGGTAGCGGTTTCGGGCCGCTGATACGAGCAGCCATACAGGTCCGCGGCGTGGCGGAAGTCGAGGTCGTGGGGCGTGGCGACGTGCTCTTCGAACGCGTCGCCCTCGCCGGCCACCGGAAGGAAGTGAAAGATCCCGCCACCATCGTTGTTGAGCAGCACGATCGTGAGCGACAGGTGGAGGCGCGGGGCCGCGAGGAGTCCGCCGATGTCGTGGGCCAGGGCGACGTCTCCGATCAGCAGCACGACTGGGCGCCCGCCGGCCGCCGCCGCGCCGAACGCGGAGGAGACGGTGCCGTCAATGCCGTTCGCGCCCCGGTTAGACAGCACGCGGGGACCGTCAGCGCGGACCGTGAGGAACGACTCCACGTCCCGGATCGGCATCGAGGAGGCGACGAACAGGGTCGAGTCCGCCGGCAGCCATTCGCCGAGACTTCGCGCCACCAGCGGTTCGGACAGAATCGCCTCGCCGGCGAGCGCGTCCGCTATCGCCCGATCGGCGGCGTCGTCCGCCGCACGCCACCCCGCGAGCCAGTCGCTCGGCGCGGGTACGACGTCCGCGGCGGTCAAGCCGGCGAGGAGCGTGCGGTACGGAGCCGAGACGCGCATGCCCACGACCGAGTCCGGGTCCTGCCAGGTGTCGTCGGGGTCGATCGCGATCTGGGCCACGTCGTCCAGGTCGGCGAGCCAAGCGCGCAGGGGCTTTGACGTCGGCACGTCGCCGACGCGGATCACGAACTCCGGCCGGTGAGCGGCGGCGAACGCGGGATCGCGCAGGATCGCGTCGTAGTGCGCGATCGCGGTCGGCCCCCGCCTCGCGCCGGACAGGGGGTCGGCGAGCACGGGAATGCGCGCCTGGGCGGCAAAGGCCGCGAGCTCGTCGGCCGCGGATGGATCACGCTCGTCGCGGCCCGCGACGATGACCATGCGGCCGAACGGGTGCGTGCCGCCGGCCGGGGCGGCGGCTGAGGGAGCGTCGAACGTCACGTACGGCTGCCCGCCTGCCCGTCCGCTGGTGTCCCCCGGGAGGGGGGCGTCCAGGACCAGGGGCTCGCGGAGCGGGAAGTTCAGGTGTACCGGACCGGCGCGCCGGGCGTGCGCGGTCCAGTACGCGCGGCAGGCGAGCGTCCGGATCCAGCGCATCCGCTCCGGTGTGGCGGCGTCGAGATCGACCTCGGCAAACCACTTCACGGCGTCGCCGTAGAGCTTGATCTGGTCGATCGTCTGGCCGGCCCCCACGTCTCGCAGCTCGGGTGGCCGATCGGCGGTCAGCACGATCAGCGGGACCCGCGCCCAGAACGCCTCGATCACCGCCGGCGCGAGGTTCGCCGCCGCTGTGCCCGACGTGCACGTGACCGCGACTGGCTCCGATGATGCCTTGGCGGCGCCGAGCGCGAAGAAGCCCGCGCAGCGCTCGTCGAGGTGCGACCAGCTGCGGATTCTCGGCTCGCGGACGAGCGAGAGCACGATCGGCGCGGAACGCGACCCGGGAGACGTACACGCGTGCCGCAGGCCGCACCGGGCGAGTTCGTTGCAAAAGGCGCGCAGCAGCAGGTAGGTGTCGGTGGCGGTCATGATGGTGGTCCGATGGCGCCAGCGGTCGTCCTTCTGCACGGTTTCACTCACACCGGGGCGAGCTGGGACTCCGTGATCGCGGCCCTCGGTGAACGCTACAGAGCACTGGCGCCGGACATCCGCGGCCACGGCTCCGCGTCCGACACTCAGCCGGTGACGCTCGAAGCGGTGATCGCCGATGTCGCGGCGCTCGAGCCCGAGCCGTTCGCGCTCGTTGGGTACTCGATGGGCGGGCGCATTGCGGTGCACGCGGCGCTGGCCCTGCGCGATCGTGTACGCGAGCTGGTCCTGATCGGGGCTAGTCCGGGGATCGCGGATCCCCGGGAGCGCGCGGCGCGCCGGCACGCGGACGAGCGGCTCGCCCAGGAGATCGAACGGTCGACCATTGAGGAGTTCGCGCGTCAATGGGCCGCGACGCCGGTGCTGGCGGGACAGTCGCGTGGGGTCGCGGCGGCCGCTCTCGCCGACCGGCTGAGGAGCACCACGCCGGGCCTCGCGCGCGCGCTCCGGGGACTCGGTACCGGGGCGCTGCCGCCGGTGTGGGACCGTCTCGGCGAGCTGGGGGTCCCTCTGACGCTCATCGTGGGGGAGCGGGATCAGAAGTTCCGCGGCATCGCCGAGGAGATGGCGGCCGCAATGTCCGGTGCCGAGATCGTGGTGGTACCCGGCGCCGGCCATGCGGTGCACCTCGAGGTCCCCGATGCGGTGGCGGAGATCATCGCGCGTCGACGCCGTACCAGCTGAGCAATCCCTCGCCCAGGCCAGCACCGGGCGGCGGGCTCATCCGCCCGGAGCGCGGGGGCAACAGATCCGGCCGGCCCTCGAACTGACTCAGGGTGGCGAGGCCGCACGGATGGTCGGGTCCGATCGCGGCGGCTGCGTGCAGTGCCGCGGCGATTCCCAGCGGCCCGTCGAGCGTCGAGGCCAGGTACACCTGATAGCCCGCCGCCCGCGCCCGCCGGGCAGCGTCGAGCGTGCCCGAGATCCCGCCGCACCGTGCGATCTTCAGGCACGCCGCAGTGCACACACGGCGGTCGAAGGCCCCCGGCTCGGCCGCGGTCTCGTCGATGGCGATCGGCACCACGGTCAGGTCCGACAGCTCGGTCACCTCGCGCGCCCCGCGGACGGGCTCCTCGCACAGTTCGATTCCCACCGGCGCGAGCGCGTTCAGCGCCGCGCGGGCTTCCCCGACCGCCCAGACGCCGTTGGCATCGAGCCTGATCGCCATCGTCGGCCCGGCGGCGGCGCGAATGGCGGCGAGCCGGCCGGCGTCGTCGCCAATCCCGACCTTGACCTTGATGGTGCTGAATCCGGCCGCCCGCGCGGCCGCCGCGTCGCGTGCGGCTCCGGCTCGGTCGGCCGACGCGATGGTGGCGTTGACTTCGATGTCGGGCGCCGGGGCGGCGGCGCCGAGCAGCTGCCAGACCGGAACGCGAGCGCGGCGGCCGGCGAGGTCCCACAGGGCCAGATCGATCGCCGCCACGGCCTGCGGCAGCACCGCCGCTCGCCGGCACTCTGCCAGCAGCTGTTCGCGGTCGGTGTCGGCGCCGTCCGAGTCCGACAGCGGTTCTCGACAGTCCTCGAGGGCCGCGCGGACGTCGTCGATGCGGACGCCATCGTGGCTCTCTAGAGGTGCGGCCTCTCCGTAGCCGGCGTGGCCGTCCGCGGCCCCGAGGCTCAAGAGCAAAAGCGGGCGGACGCTGACGGAGTCGCGCGAGCTAACCCAGGGCGCGCGCAAGCGCGCCCTTAAAAATCTCATTTGCAGCTTCACCGGCTCAACAGGAGCCCGGCAGCCAGCAGCGTGCAGAACGAGAGTTGCAGCAGGCCGGAGTTCGCGAGAGCGCTGTTCAGGGACGGGCCATCCGTGCGGTTGCGGACCGCGCGTACGACCTCGGCGGCCAACGGCAGCGTCAGCCAGGGCAGCAGCACCCACGGCCTCATCGGGCCGAACACCCAGGTCACCGGCGCCAGCACGAACGCGCCGTAGACGATCGTCGCGAACACCGAGCGGGTGCTCGCTCGGCCGAGCCTCACCGCGAGCGTGCGCTTGCCCGCGCGGCGGTCGCTGTCCACGTCGCGATAGTTGTTGACGACGAGGATGGCCGAGGCGAGGAACCCGACCGGAACGGCGAGGGCGAACGCTTCCCAGATCAGGTGCTTGGTCTGCACGAAGTACGAACCGGCCACCGCCACGATCCCGAAGAACAGAAACACGAACAGCTCGCCGAGCCCCTCGTAGCCGTAGGGCTTCGGGCCGCCGGTGTAGAGAACGCCCGCCAGGATCGAGGCCGCGCCGACGAGCAGCAGCTGCCAGCCCGCGACGACGGTCAGGTAGATCCCCGCCACCACCGCCACCCCGAACGTCAGGTAGGTCGCGACCAGGACCCGACTGGGCGGGACGAGTCCGCCGGCGGTGACGCGGACCGGCCCCAGCCGGTCCTCGGCATCGGCGCCCCGGCGCGCGTCGGAGTAGTCGTTCGACAAATTCGTCCCGATCTGGATGAAGACCGCGCCGATCAGCGCGGCGACGAACCGCAGCGGGTGAAACACGTGCTGCCAACCGGCGAGCGCGGTGCCGACCAGCACCGGCGCGATCGCCGCCGGGAGCGTGCGCACGCGCGCGGCTGCCGTCCAGATGCGGATGCCGCTCGGGGTGGCGGCGACGGGCCTGGAAACCCGCTCGCGCCGGCCGCGGGTTCGATTCAGCATCGGAAGCGGCACCGCGTGTTCACGCCCGTCGGGGGAACTTCGCGAAGTCGGGCCTGCGCTTCTCGATGTAGGCATTGCGGCCTTCCTGCGCCTCCTCGCTCATGTAGAAGAGCAGGTTGGCGTCGTGCGCGAGCTGCTGGATCCCGGCCAGGCCGTCCTCGTCGGCGTTGAAGCTCGCCTTGAGCAGCCTCAACGCGAAGGGGGAGAGGGCGAGCATCTCGCGGCACCACTCGAGGGTTTCGGTCTCGAGCTGCTCGAGTGGCACAACCGCGTTGATCAGACCCATCTCGAGCGCCTGCTGCGCGTCGTACTGACGGCACAGAAACCAGATCTCCTTGGCCTTCTTGGGTCCGACCAGCCGGGAGAGGACGCTCGCGCCGAAGCCGCCGTCAAACGAGCCGACCTTCGGCCCGGTCTGGCCGAAACGCGCGTTGTCGGCGGCGATCGTCAGGTCGCAGACAACGTGCAGCACGTGGCCGCCGCCGACCGCGTAGCCCGCGACCATCGCCACCACCGGCTTGGGCATCCGGCGGATCTGCACGTGCAGGTCGGTGACGTGAAAGCGGCCCACCGCCTGTTGGTCGGCGACGGCGGGATCGGCGCCGGTGACGTACCCGCCGCGGCTTCCGCGAACGCGTTGGTCGCCGCCGGAGCAGAACGCCTCCGATCCTTCGCCGGTGAGGATCACGACCCCGACGCTCAGGTCCTCTCGCGCGCGCTCGAACGCATCGGAAAGCTCGATCACGGTCTCCGGGCGAAACGCGTTGCGCAGCTCGGGACGGTTGATCGTGATCTTGGCGGTACCCGCGTTTTCGCCGGTCGCCAGCTCATAGCGGATGTCGGTGTACTCGCCGGCCGGCTGCCAGGTGACGGACACTGGGGCTCCTTTCAAAGGCGTCCGAGACTACCGTGTCGGTGATGGCGTTCTGGATCCACCTGGCCGCGGACAAGCACCCCGAGCGCGTCGCGCTCGAGGGCCCCGAGCGCAGCCTCACTTACGCCCAGCTGTCCTCGGCGGCGATCGGGGCGACGGGCGCGCTCGAGCGCTTGGGGGTCGGCGGCGGCGAGCGGGTCGCGCTGGCGCTGGCGGAGCCCGAGGAGTTCGTGACCGCGCTGCACGGGTGCTTGCTCGCGGGCGCGACCGCGGTTCCGATCGACCTGAGACTTACCGATTCCGAGCGCTCGGCTCGGCTGGCCGACGCGAGGGTGATCGTGTCCGAGCCGCTCCGGGGAGCGCCGCCGGCCTGGCCCACCGTGTTCGGCGGGGACCCGCCGGTGACCGTGATGCACACCTCGGGCACGACGGCCGCTCCCAAACCGGTTGTGCTCACGTACCGCAACTGGCTCGCCAGCGCGCTCGCCTCGGCGGTGGCGCTGGGCCTCGACCCCGCCGAGCGCTGGCTGTGCCCCATGCCGCTGACCCACGTCGGCGGTCTCTCGATCCCCATCCGCAGCGCGATCTACGCGACCACCGCGGTCGTGCATGGGCGCTTTGACACCGAGGCGGTGCTGGCAGAGCTGATGGACCCGACTCGCCGGATCACGATGGTCTCGCTGGTGCCGACGATGCTCGCCCGGCTGCTCGACGCCGGGCTCGAGCGTCCCCCTACGCTCCGATGGGCGTTGCTGGGCGGCGGGGCGATCCCCGCACCGCTGCTCGAGCGGGCGCGGGCCGCCGGCGTTCCGGTCGCGCCGAGCTACGGGATGACCGAGGCGTGCTCGCAGATCGCCACGTTTGGTTGGCCGCTGCCGGGGGTGGAAATCCGGACCTCCGGCGGCGAGGTGGTGGTACGGGGGCCGACGGTGTCGGCCGGCGCGCTGTCTGATGACGGCTGGCTTCACACCGGCGACCTTGGTCGGTTCGACGAGCGTTCACGTTTGCAAGTCGTGGGCCGAATTTCGGACACCATCGTGACGGGGGGCGAGAACGTGGCGCCGGGGGAGGTAGAGGCGGTGCTGTTGGAGCACCCGGCCGTCGCCGACGCCGCCGTGTACGGGCGTGCCGATCCGGAGTGGGGCGACGCGGTCGTCGCGACCGTGGTTTTGCGCGACGGCGTGCGCGTCGCCACCGACGCGCTGCGCGAGCACTGCGCGGCTCGGTTGGCTTCGTTCAAGGTCCCGAAGGCGTTCCAGTTCACGCAGCGGCTGCCGCGCACGGAGTCCGGCAAGCTGCTCCGGCGTGAGCTGAGTTGAGCGCATCAAGTCATGTCACATCGAGCGATGTGACACCGATATGATCGCAACCGGTGCTCGCGGCGACAGAGACAGGCCCGCCTCCGGCACGAGGCTCGCCGCATGAGCTGACCATCGAGCAGCTTGCGGCAGAGAGTGGGATGTCAGTCCGCAACATCCGTGCGCACCAGGCGCGCGGGCTCCTCGCGCCGCCCGAGGTCCGGATGCGCGTCGGCTACTACGGGCCGGAGCACGTCGCGCAGCTGCGGTTGATTCGAGATCTCCAGGAGGAGGGCTTCAATCTCGGTGGCATCAAGCGCCTGCTCGAGGACAGTCACGGCACGGCCGAGCGGCTGCTGAGCTTCAAGCAGACGCTGGCCGCCCCGAGCAGCGCAGAACAGCCTCAGACCCTGAGCGTTGCCGACCTCGGTCGACGGTTTCGTCTCCCTCCGGCCGAGGGCGCCACGGTACTGGCGGAGGCCCAGAGGGTTGGGGTACTGGTTCCCGTGGGCGAGGACTTGTACGAGGTCCCGAGCCCTTCGCTGCTCGCAATCGCCGACGAGGCTCTCGCCGGCGGGATATCACTGCGGGCGGCGCTTGCGGTGCTCGAGGACATCCAACACCACTCGGATTCGGTTTCGCGGTCATTCGTCAAGCTGTTCCTACGCGAGGTGTGGAAGCCGTTCGCCCAGGCCGACATGCCGCCCGAGCGCTGGCCGGCGATCGAGGAGGCCGTCGAGCGGCTCCGACCGGTGGCGGCGCAAGCCCTGCTGACGATCTTCCAGCAGCGGCTCGGCAGCCAGATCGAAGGCGCCTTCAGCGAGATCACCAGGCGGCTGTCGGAGCGGGGACAGTGATGGCCGACCCGGGGCCGTCGGACGTCGATGCTCAGCGCGCCGAGATGCGAGATCGGTGGCAACGGGCCGCGAGCGGGTGGGGGAGACGCGCGGAGCGGCTGCGCGACTTCGGAATGCCGGTTTCCACGTGGATGATCGAGCACCTGTCTCTGCAGCCGGGCCAGCGGGTGCTCGAGCTCGCGGCGGGTCCCGGGGACACCGGGTTTCTGGCCGCGGAGCTGGTCAGGCCGGGGGGCGTGGTCGTCACCAGCGACGGCTCCGAGGCAATGCTCGACGTCGCCCGCGAGCGAGCGGAGCGGCTCGGCGTCGACAACGTCGAGTTTCAACGGCTCGAGCTCGAGTGGATCGACCTTCCGGCCGCAAGCGTCGATGCCGTGCTCTGCCGCTGGGGCGTGATGCTGATCGTTGATCCGGCCGCGGGACTGCGTGAGATGCGGCGCGTGCTGCGCCCCGGGGGTCGGGCAGCGGTGGCGGTGTGGGACAGCCCGAAGCTCAACCCGTGGGCCACGATCCCGACTCATGCGCTGGTGACCCTGGGCCACATCGAGCCGCCCGACCCGACCGCGCCCGGCATGTTCGCGCTTGCGGAGCCCGGCCGGCTGCAGGAGATGCTCGAGGAGGCGGGCTTCGTCGACGTCGTCGTCGACGCGGTGAGGGTCAGCCGCCCTTACTCGGACGTGGACGCGTACATCGAGGAGACGCTCGACGTCTCGATGCCGTTCGCCGAGGCTTTCGGAGCTGTCTCGGACGACGAGCAGGCTGTTGTTCGCCGCGAAATCGCGTCCCTGAGCGAGCCGTTCACGGCGCACGGGGGAGCGGTGACCTTCACCGGTCAGTCGCTGGTCGCCGCCGCGAGCGCGTGAGCGCCGGCGCACCCCATATGTAATTCGCAAGGTCTGCAAGCGATCCTGCAGGGCGCAACCTCGCTTGCAGGGCTTCAGACGCGGCAGGGTTCTGGGAAACAATGCCGACGCATGCGAGCCCGACTTCTTCTGCCGGCGGCCCTTGTTACTGCTCTCCTCGCCCCGCCCGGCGCCTCTGCCTCTGTAGCGCACACGGTCCTTCCCGGTGAGTCTCTATCCTCGATCGCGGCCCAGGACGGCCTCAGCGTCGCGCAGCTCGCGGCCGCCAACGGGCTCCCGGCCAACGCGTGGCTGACCGCCGGTTCGGCGATCTCGATTCCGCCGCAGGGCTCGTCCTCGGCGGGCGTAGCCACCCCGGCGTCGACCGGCGTTGCTGCTTCGGGCGTCGCTGCTACGGGCGCCGCTGCTTCGGGATCCACGGGAGCGGCATGCGATGGGGACAACGACAGCGACGACGTCGGATGTGGCGAGGTCGCGAGCGCGGCGCCGGCCGGCACGACCGGCACGTCCGGCGGGGGCGGCTCGTACGTCGTGCAACCCGGCGATACGCTCTCAGCCATCGCAGCGCGCGCAGGCATGAGCGTGGCCCAGCTGGCTGCCGCCAACGGCCTGGACCCGAGCGGGCTGCTGCTCTCCGGAAGCGTGTTGAGGCTGTCGGGGGCGAGCGGTTCGGTTGCATCGGGGGCCAGCGGTTCGGTGGCGTCGCCGGCCCCCACCCAGGCGCCCGCGGTAGGCACCACCATCACGGGGCGCATGACGTGGTTCGGGGGCCCACACGACTCGAGCGCCCAGGGCGCCCCCGCGAGCGGCCTAGGATGGCGCACTGACGGGATGTCGTTCTACAACTACGGCTCGCTGGGCCATCAGTGGTTGATTCGCTTTCCCTGGGGCCAGGTGCTCAACATGACGCAGATCGATATCGGTCCGGCTCCCTGGACCGGTAATCCGTTCGACATCGCCTTCAGCGCCATACCGAACACGCCGTACAGCTCGTCGAATTGGCCCAACCCGATCGTGACGGGCACCTACCAGGGGGGTTGATCTCGTCAGCGAATGCTCGCGGCGGAGCGCTGGCAGCTACGCTCCCTCGCCATGTTCTACGACGACGACGCTGACCTCTCCCTTCTAGACGGCAAGACCGTCGCCATCATCGGCTATGGCTCACAGGGCCACGCCCACGCCCTCAACCTCAGAGACTCCGGCGTCTCGGTCGTAGTCGGACTACGGGGCGGCTCTTCCAGCGTGGCCAAGGCGCGCGAGCACGGCCTTCGCGTAGCCGAGCCCGCGGACGCGGCCAGCGAGGGGGACGTGGTGATCATGCTCGTCCCCGATGAGCTCCACCGCCAGGTCTGGGAGACCGGCGTCAAGGACGGGATCGCCTCGGGGAACATGCTGATGTTCGGCCACGGCTTCTCGATCCACTACGAGGAAGTCGCGCCGCCGCCGGACATCGACGTCGCGCTCGTGGCGCCCAAGGGGCCAGGTCACCTGGTCCGCCGCCAGTACCTCGAGGGATCGGGCGTCCCGGGGCTGGTGGCCGTCCATCAGGATTTCAGCGGGAACGCGCTCGCGCTCGCGCTCGCCTACGCCAAGGGCATCGGTTGCACGCGTGGCGGCGTGATCGAGACCACGTTCAAGGACGAGACCGAGACCGACCTGTTCGGGGAGCAGGCGGTGCTGTGCGGCGGCGTCACCGAGCTCGTCCGGGCGGGCTATGAGACGCTCGTCGACGCGGGCTACGACCCGCGCCTGGCGTATTTCGAGTGCATGCACGAGCTCAAGCTGATCGTCGATCTGATGTACGAGAAGGGCATCGCGGGCATGCGCTACTCGATCTCGAACACCGCCGAATACGGGGACATGACCCGCGGCAAGCGCGTGATCAGCGACGAGTCGCGCGAGGCCATGCGTAAGCTTCTGCGAGACATCCAGTCCGGGGACTTCGCGCGCGAGTGGATCGCGGAGAACCGTGCCGGCCAGGAGAACTTCAAGCGCATGCGCGAGGAACAGGCCGGCCACCAGGTCGAGGTGGTGGGGCGCGAGTTGCGTGCCAACATGGACTGGATAGACACGGAGTTTTCCGACTAGCAGCGCCCGCGCGACATCGGCGGAACCTGCGCTAGTGCGCGAGTTCTGCCGATGCCGTCGCGTGCTCCGCGGCCGACTCGCTACCGTCGCCCATGAGCATGTCTGAAACCTCAACCACCATTCTCCGGATACCGACCTCGCTCAAGCCCGCGGATGGACGCTTTGGGTCCGGGCCTTCGCGGGTGCGCCCCGAGCAGCTCCAACTCCTGGCGCAGACGGGCACCTCGCTGATGGGCACATCGCACCGGCAGGCGCCGGTCAAGCGGCTGATCGCCGATATCCGTGCGGGCGTGGGCGAGCTGCTCTCCCTCCGGGACGGGTACGAGGTCGCGCTCGGCAACGGGGGAACGACGGCGTTCTGGGACGCGGCGACCTGTTGCCTGGTGCGCGAGCGTGCGCTCCATCTAGCCTACGGGGAGTTCAGCTCCAAGTTCGCCGCCTGCACCCGGGGGGCGCCTTTCCTCGAGGACTCGCTCGTGATCGGGGCCGAGCCCGGGGACGCGCCGGAGCCGGTGGCGCACCCCGGCGCGGACGTGCTGGCGTGGGCGCAGAACGAGACCTCCACCGGGGTGATGGTCCCGGTCGCCAGGCCGGACGGCGCCGCGGGCGTGGATCCGCTGGTTCTGATCGATGCCACCTCGGCCGCGGGCGGGCTGCCGGTCGACGTCGCTCAGGCCGATGCGTATTACTTCGCCCCGCAGAAGGGCTTCGCCTCGGATGGCGGCCTGTGGCTGGCGGTCCTGAGCCCCGCTGCCATCGCGCGCATCGAGGAGCTCACGGGTGAGAAGCCCGGCGGTCGCTGGATCCCGGAGTTTCTGTCGCTGAGAACCGCGCTCGAGAACTCGGTCAAGGATCAGACGTACAACACTCCGGCGATCGGGACGCTTTTCCTGCTGGCCGATCAGCTCCAGTGGATGCTCGAGCGGGGTGGGCTCGAAGCGATGGTTGCGCGCACCACCGAGTCCTCAGGTCACCTCTACGGGTGGGCTTCGGATCACCCCCACGCGTCTCCGTTCGTGGCCGACCCGGCCAAGCGCTCGCTGGTCGTCGGGACGATCGACTTCGACGAGGACGTGGATGCCGCCGCCCTGGCCGCGATCCTTCGTGAGAATGGGATCGTGGACGTCGAGCCTTACCGCAAGCTCGGTCGCAACCAGCTGCGGATCGCGATGTATCCGGCGACCGATCCGGCCGATGTGCACGCGTTGACGGCGTGCATCGACTGGGTATTGGAGCGGATGTGATCACGGCGCAGACGCAGTCCAGCACGGATGCCGGCGCGACCGCAGACCGTCCGCGTGTGCTCGTGGCCGAAAACATCGGGGCCTCTGGCGTGCAGCTGCTACGGGAGCATTTCCGGGTCGAGCTGGCCAATGACTGGACCCGCGATGAGCTGGCCGAGCGCCTCGGAGACTACGACGCGATCCTGATCCGCTCAGCGACGAAGCTGGATGCCGAGCTGATCTCGAAGGCCCCCCGCCTGCGCGCCGTCGGGCGGGCCGGCGTGGGGGTGGACAACGTCGACGTCGAGGCCGCGACGAAGCGAGGCATCGTCGTCGCCAATGCGCCTCAATCGAACGTGATCACGGCCGCCGAGCACACCATGGCGCTGCTGCTCGCCCTCGCCCGCAACATCCCCCAGGCTCACGCTTCGCTGACCTCGGGCACATGGGAGCGCTCGAAGTTCTCGGGGGTCGAGCTCTACGAGAAGACCCTCGGAATCCTGGGCTTCGGCCGGATCGGCAAGCTGGTCGCACAGCGGGCGCGAGCGTTCGGCATGCACGTGATCGCGTTCGATCCCTACGTGGCCGCCGAGCGCTACCGCGAGCTCGGGGTCGAGAAGGCCAACTCGCCCGACGAGATCTACGCCGTCGCGGACTTCATCACGCTGCATCTACCGAACACCCCCGAGACCGAAGGGTGGCTCGATCGAGAGGTGCTGGCCAAGTGCAAGGACGGGGTGCGGATCCTCAATGTCGCGCGCGGACCACTGGTCGTCGACGAGCACCTCAAGGATGCGCTCGACTCGGGCAAGGTGGCGGGCGCGGCGCTCGATGTGTTCCGCTCGGAGCCGATCACCGACCACCCGTTGTTTGGTTACCCCAACGTGATCGTGACCCCCCACCTCGGCGCCTCGACGGCCGAGGCGACCGACCGCGCCGGCGTGCAGGCGGCGGAGCAGGTGATTGCGGCGCTCACCGGGGGGGTTGTCGCGAGTGCCGTCAACGTGCCGGCGATCCCGGCTCGAGACATGGAGGTGCTGGGGCCGTTCGTGTCGCTGTGCAGGGCGCTTGGGCGGATCGCCGTCGAGTTGGCTGGTGGCGCGTCGGTCGACCGCGTGCAGACCGAGTTCCTGGGCAGGATCGCCGAGCACGACACGCGCCTGCTTTCGATCCAGGCCCTGCTGGGCGTGCTGCGCGGACACAGCGAAGAGGAAGTCAACGAGGTCAACGCCCCGGCGATGGCCGAAGAGCGCGGCATCGAGCTCGCGGAAAGCCGAAGCACCGGCGTGCGCGACTACGTCGATCTGATCCGAGTCACGGTCACCGGCGGCGATGTCCGCACGCGCGTGGCCGGCACGCTGATCGGGCGCCAGAACCGACCCCACCTGCTCGAGGCCTGGGACCGGCGGTTCGACGTACAGCTCGAGGATCACATCTCGCTGTTCCGCTACCTGGACGTTCCGGGGATGATCGGACGTGTGGGCACGGCGTTCGGCCGGCACGACATCAACATCGTCTCGGCGGCGGTGGGACGGGAGCCCGGAGAGGAGAAGACCACCCGCGGCGGCGAGGCGACGATGGCGGTCACCAGTGACGCCGCCGTGCCCCAGGCGGTGATCGATGAGATCGTGGCGGGAGAAGGATTCGAGGCGGGTCGCACGGTCAGCCTGTAGGCGGGAGTGTCGCGTCCCTTCATCGCGTCCCTTCATCGCGTCCCTTCATCGCGTCCCTTCATCGCGTCCCTTCCTCGCGCCCCCTCATCGCCCCACACAACCGCACGCGCCGGTCGCAGGTGCGATCAAGACGTGATAGACGTAGGGCTGAGATGGAGGGCGCGGTTAGCACTGCACCGCTGGAGCAACGCGCCCGGCCGCGAGCGCTCGCGGCGGCCACCATGTGCGAGGCGTTCCAGCTGACCGCCGCCGAGCACGCCGACAGGGTCGCCCTCCGCACGCTCGGCGACACCGTCTCCATCACTTTCGCCGAGTATTCGGAACGGGTGCGAAAGCTGGCCGGTGGGCTGCACGCGCTCGGGGTGGGGCGCGGCGACACCCTCGCGTTCATGCTCACGAACCGGCCCGAGTTTCACCTCCTCGACACGGCGGCTATCCACCTGGGTGCGATCCCGTTCTCGGTCTACAACACTTCCTCGCCCGAGCAGATCGCCTATCTGCTGGGTGACGCGGGCAATCGCGTCGTCGCCGCCGAGGCGGCCTTTCTCGACCGGCTCCGCCCGGCGATCGAGCAGACCGCTTCCGTGGAGGAGTTGATCCTCCTGGACGGAGCCACGCCGGGATCGATCAGCATCTACGAGCTCGAGGAGATGGAGCCCGAGGCGTCGTTCGATTTCGAAGCCGCCTGGCGGGCGGTTGAACCGCAGGACGTGCTGACGCTGATCTACACCTCCGGTACGACCGGACCGCCGAAGGGGGTTGAGCTGACGCACGCCAACGAGCTCGCCGAGTGTCGAGGGGTCGACGCGGTCGGCCAGCCACGGCCGGGCGGTTCGGTCGTCTCGTTCCTGCCCCACGCCCACATTGCCGATCGGGGCCTCAGCCACTATGGCCAGATGGTCTGGGGTCACATCGTCACCTGCTGTCCCGACGTGACACAGGTGTTCGCCCACGTAGCCGACTGCCATCCAACGTTCTTCGGTGCCGTGCCGCGAGTGTGGGAGAAGCTCAAGGCGGCGCTGGAGGCGGGGATCGCGGCCGACGAGGACGGGCCTCGCCGCGCCGGGACGTTGCGGGCCATCGAGCTGGGCCTGCGCAAGGTGCGCACCGAGCAGAGGGGCGAGGCCGTGCCAGACGAACTGCGGGCGGCATATGACCAAGCCGAGGAGGCGGTGTTCTCCAAGATCCGCGTGCAGCTGGGACTCGAACGCTGCGAGTGGTACATGATCGGGGCGGCGCCGGCGCCGCTCGAGGTGCTCGAGTTCTTCGCCGCGATCGGGATCCCGATCTGCGAGGTGTGGGGCATGTCCGAGCTGACCTCGATCGCCACGCTAGTTCCGCCGGACGACATCAGGCTCGGCACGGTCGGCCCGCCCATCCCGGGCGTCGAGGTCCGCCTCGCCGGCGACGGCGAGATCCTCGCTCGCGGCGACACGGTGATGGCCGGCTACCGCAACCAGCCGCACATGACGGCCGAAGCGATCGACGCGGACGGCTGGCTGCACACCGGGGACATCGGCGAGCTCGACGAACACGGCTATGTCAAGATCATCGACCGCAAGAAGGAGCTGATCATCAACGCGGCCGGCAAGAACATGTCCCCCGCGAACATCGAGCGACAGCTCAAGCAGGGGAGCACGCTGATCGGGCAGGCGATCGCTATCGGCGACCGCCGCCCCTACAACATCGCGCTGATCGTGCTCGACCCCGATGCGTCGGTGGCTTTCGCGCGTCGGCATGCGCTGCCCGATCCGTCGCCGGCGGCGATGGCGCGCGAGCCGGCGGTGCTCTCCGAGGTGTCCGCCGGCGTGGAGCGCGCGAACGCGCATCTGAGCCGGGTCGAGCAGATCAAGCGCTTCAAGGTGTTGCCTTGCGACTGGCCGCCCGCCGGGGATGAGCTGACCCCGACGATGAAGCTCAAGCGAAAGCCGATCGCGGAGAAGTACGCGGCCGAGATCGACGAGCTATACGCCGGGTAGGCGGCCGTGCTATCGCACTGGTAGCCTTTCGGAGCACATGGCGCTGCGCCTCGCACTTGCTCTTCTTCTCCTCCCCCTTCGGGGGGAATAGCGCGCCGGCGGCCGCACGTAGCCGCACCACCAGTACCGAGAAGAAGCCAAGTTCGAGAGTTAGAGGAGCGACATGACACAACCTGAAGATCCCAACCGCGTACTGATCTTCGACACGACGCTGCGCGACGGCGAACAGTCACCGGGGATCTCGCTGAATGCGCACGAGAAGCTGGAGATCGCGCAGCAACTCGCGCGCCTGGGGGTCGACGTGATCGAGGCCGGGTTTCCGATCACCTCCCCGGGGGACTTCGACGCCGTGCAGGAGATCTCGCGCCGGGTCGAGGGTCCGGTGATCGCCGGGCTGGCGCGCACTCACGTGGCGGACATCGACGCGGCATGGAACGCGGTCAAGGATGCCGAGCGACCTCGGATCCACACCTTCATCTCGACGTCGGACATCCACATCCGTCACCAGCTGCAGACCACACGCGACGACGTGAAGGGCCAGGCGCGGGCGGCGGTGGCGCACGCGAAGCAGTACCTCGATGACGTCGAGTTCTCGCCCATGGACGCCACCCGCGCCGACGTCGAGTTCACCGCCGAGGTGTGCCAGATCGCGATCGACGAGGGGGCGAACACGATCAACATCCCCGACACGGTCGGGTACGCGATGCCGCACGAGTTCACCGAGTACCTGCTCCGGCTCTACGAGCTGGTACCGAAGCTGAAGGACGTGGTCTTGTCCGTCCATTGCCACGACGACCTCGGCCTTGCCGTCGCGAACTCGTTCGCCGGATTGCGGGCCGGCGCTCGTCAGGTCGAGTGCGCGGTCAACGGGATCGGCGAACGCGCCGGCAACGCCTCGCTCGAGGAGATCGTGATGCTTCTGCGCACCCGTCAACCGGACGTCGGTCTCGCTACCGGCGTGGTGACGCAGGAGCTGGCTCGGACCTCCAGGTTGGTCTCCCGCCTCACCGGGTATCCCGTTCAGCCCAACAAGGCGGTTGTGGGCCGCAACGCGTTCGCGCACGAGTCGGGCATCCACCAGGACGGCGTGCTCAAGGAGCGCACCACGTACGAGATCATGGACGCCACCACGGTCGGGCTCGCCGCCAACTCGATCGTGCTGGGCAAGCACTCAGGCCGCCACGCGCTCCAGCAGGCTCTGTCCGAGCTGGGCTTCGAGCTCTCGGGACAGTCGCTGAACACGGCGTTCCGGCGCTTCAAGGAGATCGCCGACAAGAAAAAGCATGTGACCGCGCTGGACCTCGAGGCGCTGGTGACCGACGAGCTGCGCGAGGAGATCACGGGCTACCAACTCGAGTGGTTTGACGTCGAGGCGTCGTCCCGCCGCCCCCCGCACGCAACCGTCGGGATCCGCATGCCGGACGGCGAGGAGGTCAGGGGATCGTTCACCGGCGACGGCCCGGTCGACGCGATCTTCCGCGCGATCAACGCGGCCACCAGCAGCGAGGCGAGGCTCCGGGAATTCCGCGTGGACGCCGTGACCGGAGGTCAGGACGCGCTGGGCGAGACCTCGGTGGTGCTCGAGATCGCGGGCGTCAGCGGGTCGGGGCAGGGAGTGTCGACTGACATCCTCGAGGCAGCCGGCCGGGCCTACGTACGCGCGTTGTCCAACGCGATCCGGCGCCGCGGGATCATGGCGGAGGCGGAGGAGGCACTCGCGACTGGAGCCGAGGTGATCAGGACGCCGTAGTCCCCGGCGTCGTAGTCCCCGGCGTGAGAGCAGACTGAAGCCCTCAGGACGCCGGAGTCGGCATGAGAGCAGACTGAAGCCATTAGGGCGCCGCGGCCTTGGCGCGGGCCAGCCGCAGCCCCTGGCGGTACCCGGCGGCGAGCACCCGCCCACTCGGCTCGCGGTCCATGAAGTTGGTGCCCATGGCGGCGGCGGATTCCACGCTCGGCGCCAGCAACTGAACCGCAGCACCGCGACGCCTGAGCACGAGCGCCTCGACCGACACCGCCGACCTGGCGACCGTGCGGACGAGCGTCAGCAGACTGCTCGATCCCGTGACGCTCGCGGTCGGGTTCAGGCACAGCACCTGGGTGTCCCGGCCGGCGGGCGCGGCATCGAGATTGGTGGGACTCCACACCCCGCCGTCAACGTACTCGCGGCCCCCGATTTCGACCGGCTCGAACAGCCACGGGACCGTGCAGGACGCGGTCACGGCCTCAGCGACGCTGGCGTGCGGCGCCCCGGGGCTGCCGAACATGACCCGGCGGCCGCTGCGCCGGTCAACCGCGGCGACGCGGAGCCGGCCGTCGAACCGGGCCATGGAGCGCTCGATATGTGCCCGCAGGCCGTTGAGCGTGCTCCGCGGCTCGGGGATCCGCTGGAGCATCGCCGCACGCACCAGAGCCCCTCCGGGCGTGGCCACGCCGAGAGCTAGGGGCGCGAAGGACGCGCCGATCGCACCGGCCCAGGCCCCGGCTCGTCGCGCGGCGACCGCTCCTGCGGCCGCCAATCCGTCGGCAGGTGCCTTGCTTGCCTCCGGCACGTCGGCGTCGACCGATGGCGGCCGGCGGGGAGCCTCGCCGGCGACGAGGTGTGCGGCGACGATCGAGCCGGCCGAGGTCCCGACGAAGCTCTCGCAGTCGCGCATGTCGATGCCGCCGGCATCCTCGATCCCCGCGAGCACGCCCATCAGCCACGCCTCGCCGAGCACGCCGCCGCCACCGAGCACGAGGACATCGGGACGGATCACCATAAGCCCAGGCTAGCGAGCACGGCCCGCGCCCCGGGCCACCTCATCCGTATGTGATAGCGTACGGTTGTATGACGAGCCTTGCGCCGCCGGCACCCTCCGGCATCGAATCCCTCGGCGCTCGGATCCGGGCGCTGCGCGAGGGGATGGACTTGTCGCTGCGCGACCTGGGCGAGCGCTCGGGCGTGAGCGCACCGATGCTCTCCCAGGTCGAGCGGGGGGAAACGAGCCCCACGCTTGCGGTCGCATCCCGGATCGCCGCCGGCCTTGAACTGCGCCTTTCGCAGCTGCTCCGGCTCGACGAGAGCGGCGCCGTGACGGTCGTGCGCAGGACCGATCGCCGGAAGGGACCTGCTCGGGTCAGGGGCCACAGCTATGAGATTCTGACGCCGCCGCTTCCGGGCCAACGGGCCGAGCTCTCCCGGCACACGCTGGCGTCCGGGGCGGTCACCGGCGGCGCCGGCGATCCACCGATTCACGAGCCCGGCAGCCGCGAGACCGCGCTCGTGGAATCCGGAACGGTCGTGCTCGTGTGCGACGGCAGCCAGTGGGAGCTGTCCGCGGGCGACTGTGTCACGTTCGACGCCGATCTCCCCCATCATTTCGAGAACCATGGAGCCGACGAGGCCACGTTGCTGGCGGTGGTCAGCGCGGGCCTTCGCAGGAGTTGATTGGTGGCCCCCGTCGCAGGTTCGCTCGCATTCGAGTCGTCCCAGGCGGCGCCGGGCGGCGTCCTCGCTGGCTCGCGTACTTTTCAAGTACGCGTCGCTCGCTGCGTCCAAGCCAGTCATGCGCCTGGCCCGACTCTCGGTGCCACCGAACCCACAACGAGGACCACCTGATGTCAAAGAGCCTGTTCGACAAGATCTGGGACGCCCACGAGGTCGCGCCCGGGCTGCTCTACGTGGACCTGCACCTCGTGCACGAGGTCACGAGCCCCCAGGCCTTCGACGGCCTGCGGCTCGCCGGCCGCAACGTCCGCCGACCCGATCGCACGCTGGCAACGGCTGATCACAACGTGCCCACCGATGGCACCCCGGTGGCGGCGAGGATTCGCGACTCCCTGTCGCGCGTGCAGGTGGAGACACTCGAGCGCAACTGCCGGGAGTTCGGGATTCCGGTCTACTCGCTCGGATCCGACCGGCAAGGGATCGTCCACGTGATCGGGCCCGAGCTCGGCGTCACCCAGCCAGGAATGACGATCGTATGCGGCGACTCCCACACCGCCACGCACGGCGCGTTCGGTGCGCTCGCGTTCGGCGTTGGGACCAGTGAGGTCGAGCACGTGCTCGCCACGCAGTGCCTGGTGCAGGCAAAGCCGCGGTCGATGCGCATTCGGTACGAGGGATCGCTGGGCTTCGGGGTCACGGCCAAGGATCTGATCCTGGCGACGATCGGTGAGATGGGCGTCGACGGTGCGGTCGGGCACGTCGTGGAGTACGCGGGCGAGGCGATCGAGGGCCTGTCGATGGAAGGCCGAATGACGGTCTGCAACATGACGATCGAGGGCGGTGGACGGGCGGGGATGGTTGCCCCCGATGAGACGACGTCCGAGTGGGTGATCGGGCGGCCCGGGGCTCCGCGGGAGGTTCCCACGGAGTGGGCGGAGCTCCGCAGCGATCCGGACGCCACGTTCGACCGGGAGATCGTTCTCGACGCCTCGGCCATCAGCCCGATGGTGACCTGGGGAACCACGCCCGGGATGGTGGCGCCGATCACGGCAGCGGTGCCCGAGCCTCACTCCGAGCAGGACGAGCGCGCGCTCGACTACATGGGGCTCGAGGCCGGCACTCCGATCCAGGAGATCCGACTCGACCGGGTGTTCATCGGCTCGTGCACGAATTCGCGGATCGGCGATCTGCGTGCCGCGGCTGCGATTGTGGGCGGCCACAAGGTCGCCGACGGGGTGTACGCCATGGTCGTCCCCGGCTCCCAGCAGGTCAAGCTGCAGGCCGAGCGCGAGGGGCTCGACGAGGTCTTCACCCGGGCCGGGTTCGACTGGCGCGGAGCGGGGTGCTCGATGTGCCTCGGCATGAATCCGGACATCGCGGCACCGCGCGAGCGGGTGGCCTCGACCTCGAACCGCAACTTCGAAGGCCGCCAGGGGCGGGGCGCGCGCTCGCACCTGGTCTCGCCGCAGATGGCGGCGGCCGCGGCTCTGACCGGGCATTTCGTCGACATCAGAGAGTGGGAGGCCCCGCAGTGAGAGCCATAGAAACCATCATCGGCCCGGTCAGCGTGCTGGGCCGAGACGACGTCGACACCGATCAGATCATCCCCAAGCAGTTCCTCAAGCGCGTGGAGCGCACCGGCTTCGGGGAGTTCCTGTTCTTCGACTGGGCCAAGGAGCCCGGGTGGGAGCTGCCGCGCAACCCGATCCTGGTGACGGGCCGCAACTTCGGGTGCGGCTCGAGCCGCGAGCACGCCCCGTGGGCGCTCGAGGACTACGGTTTTCAGGCGATCATCGCGCCCAGCTTCGCCGACATCTTCCGCTCCAACTGCACGAAGATCGGCCTGCTGCCGGTCGAGCTGCCGGCGTCGGACTGCGCCGCGATCGCGGACGCGGGGGAGGCGCAGGTGGACCTGGCCGGCCAGGAGGTGCGGTGGCCCGGAGGGAGCGCCCACTTCGAGATCGATCCCGAGATCAAGCACCGCCTGCTGAACGGGCTCGACGACATCGCGCTGTCGCTCGCCGAGTCCGAGGCGATCGACGCCTACGAACGCACGCGCGAGCGCTCCGGTCCGGTCACCACGGCGCTGTGAGCACACGGCCGCGGAGGTCTCGCGACTGGGACGCGGCCTCGTATGACCGGGTCAGCGACCCGCAACTCGGCTGGGCCCTCGAGCAGCTCGAGCGGTTGGAGCTGGGCGGCAATGAGGCCGTACTCGACGCGGGGTGCGGGTCGGGCCGCGTCACCGCCCTGCTCGCGGACCGAGTACCACGCGGGCGCGTGTACGCGGTAGACGCGGCGCCGTCGATGGTCGAGCACACGCGCGCGGCGCTTGGTGATCGTGCGACCGTCCTCTGCCAGGACCTGATCGACCTCGAGCTCCCCGAGCCCGTCGACGCCGCGTTCTCCAACGCAACGTTTCACTGGATTCCCGACCACGAGCGGCTGTTCTCGCGCTTGTACAGCGCTATCACACACGGGCGGGAGGCTGGTGGCGCAGTGCGGCGGGCAGGGCAACATCGACACGTTCAGGCGCCTCGCCGAAGACATATCGGGGGAGCAGCCCTTCGCCCCGTACTTCCGTGGCTGGCGCAAACCCTGGAACTATGCCGGCGCCCGGGAGACGAAGGATCGTTTGGAGCGGGCCGGATTTGTCGACGTCAGCTGTTGGCTCGAGCCCAAGCCGGTGACGCTGGATCAGCCGCGGCCGTTCGTCGAGACCGTGTGCCTGGTCCGGCACCTCGATCCGCTTCCGGACGACCTGCGTGACCCGTTCGTGGATCGCGTCCTCGAGCGTGCGGGACATCCGTTGGTCCTCGAGTACGTACGACTCAACATCACCGCCCGTCGCCCCTGAGCGGGGTTGCGAGAGAAACCGGACGAGGAGTGCCGTAAAACTCGCAACGTCTGGGAGGTCAGCGGACGAGCGACTCGAAGAGGTGCTCGAGCGTGGCCTCGGGGTCGGCGGTCAAGCCCGTGTGAACCTCCGAGGGCTGTATGACCGTCGAGGACCGGGCCGCCACCCAACCGAAGCGCTCGGAGGCGGTCATGGCGGCCAGCGGGCCCGCGGCCGGGTCACCGGCGACGACGGCGGCAATCGCCTCGAGATGGGGGCGCACGGTGGCGGGGTCGAGCTCCCGGGAGAGGGCACGCAGCCGGTGATCGTCGAGCTCCATCCGGGCACCGAGGAAGCGGCGCCGCGGGCAGAAGAGGACCACGCCTGCGTTCATCGACTCCCCGCGCTCGATTGAAGGCACCACTCGCAAGATCGTGTACTGGAAGTCGTCACGTGCGGGCAAGCTCGGCCTCCTCGACGAACCGGCGCGGCGGCTCCAGGCGCTCGCGAAGGAACGCCGCGAAGTCCGCGCGTCGCCGCTCGATTCGCTCGCCGAGCCACGCGTCCGGCACCAGGCCCAGGACGCGGTCCACGCTCCGTCCGGCGGCTGCGGCCAGCCGCTCGTCCGCCTCCTCGATCGACCCCGCGCGCGCGAGGAGTACGTGATCGTGGATGTGCGGAAACGCCGCGCGCCCGGACTCCGCCAGCGGCGCCTCGGCGTGCTGGCGATAGAAGCTCGCGCCGTGATCGATCAGCCAGGTACGCCCGTGCCACACGAGCAGGTTGGGGTTGCGGGACGTGCGGTCCAGATTCATCACCAGCGCGTCGAACCACACCACGTCGGCGGCGATGGCGGGGTCGAGCGCCCGTGAGGCGGCCGGGGTGAACGGCAGCGCCCCGGGCAGGAAGTCCACGCCGACGTTGTCGCCGATGCTCGCCTGAGCGAGCTGCTGGATCTCCGCGTCGGGCTCGGCGCGCGCGAGCTCCGGCTCGAGCTCGGCCACGACCAGCTCGGGTACGAGGAGGCCGAGAGCGCGGCCCAGCTCGCCCGCGACGACCTCGGCCACCAACGCGGCCTGGCCCTGCCCGGCGCCGCGGAACTTCATCACGTACATCCCGTCGTCGTCGGCCTCCACCAGAGCCGGCAATGAGCCTCCCTCGCGTAGGGGGGCCACGTAGCGCGTCGCGGTAACACGTCGCAGGACCGCCGGCACCTCGGGCGCCCGTGCTACCGCCTGCTCGTTGTGATCCGCGCGCACCGTCGCGGAAAGCTACTCGGGGCGGTGGTTCAGCCCGTGCTCGTTGGCGTAGATCATCGCCTGCACGTGGTCGCTGGGTTCGCGATCCTCGGGTTCGTGGTGGGACTCACGTTCACCGTGCGCGCCCGCGCCCCCATCGGCCTGGCGCACCGCCTAACGATGTTGCCGCTGTCGATCGCTACCGCGCTGCTGATCCGAATGGGTGTCCGAGATGAGCCGCGATATTGACGGCAGATCTCGGACACCCCCCACGCGGGCGAGGCAACATCGATGCGTTCTGCAGGGCGGCAGACGGCGCCGCCGCGGCTCCCGGACGAGGTCCGCGAGTTCGTTCATCGCCCGCGCACATGACGGTGCGGGGAGCCCGTCATGCTCGACTACGTGCGGTCGCGTGCGGTCGGAAATGACGGGCCGGAACGTATTGACACGGCCGCCCCGACCGGAATAGGCTCGGCCTAGCGAGATCGAGCGGGCTGTCCAGCCGCTCGGAGGGAAGGGAGGACACATGCGAGGTATGGGTGGAAGCATCATCCGCGGGCGGGTGGTGCCGTTGACGCTTGCTGTGGCGCTGCTCGGAGCCATCGGGGCTGCGACGAGTGAGAGTGCCACCGGTGCCGGGCCGAGCCGGGTGACCACAACGAGCCTGGGCCAACACTCGCCGACGTTCGTCGGCCCGGTCGCCACCGGCTGCGCAAGTGGCTGCTCGCTATTGAGCGGCCCCATCACCACACCATCGACCGCGTCTTCCGCGTCGTCGACCCAGACGGCGGCGGCGAGCCCGCAACCCGCGGCCGGATTGGCCGGCCCGCACGCCATGCGGTCGCCCACGGACCGGAGCGGCGCGCGACCGTCCCTGGGCGCGGCCGCGGCCCCCGCCCCGGTGATCCCGAGTGTCAGGTGCGAGCCGCTGGGCGCGGGCTGCGACAGCATCAGCACGTCGGCAGGCGGCGCCGCCGGCGTCAAGGGGCTGAACGCTGTCGACAGCGCGTCGCTGATCACGAACCCGCTTGGGGACATCGAGCCTGCGGACCAGGGCCTGTGCGCGGGCAACGGAGACGTCGTCGAGACCAACAACATAGGCGAGATCCTGGTCTACAACACGGCGCTCCAGCGCCAGTCCGCTCCGATCCCGCTCGACACCGTGATGGGCCTCACCAGCCGGGCGTGGAGCAGCGGCGGGGATCCGTCCTGCGAGTACGACTCCAGCAACGGAGGGCACTGGTTCTTCACCGAGATCGCGTCGGCCAACCCCGAGGCCAGCGGAGGTCCGTTCACCGGGTGCTTTGCGCCCGTGGCCAACGAGTGCTACGAGGGCATCGCCGTGAGCAAGGGCTCCAGCCCGTTCGGTCCCTACTACGTGTATTTCCTGAACGCGAACTACAACCCGAAAGAGCCGGGCTATCCCTACCTGCTCAACGACTTCGCGAAGATCGGCGTGACCCGGGACGCCTTCCTGATGTTCTACGACGAGTTCCCGCTCAAGGGGTCCGGGTTCGGCGGGGGCCTCTTCAACGGCGCGCAGGAGTTTGCCTTCGACAAGAATGCGCTCGAACACGGCCGTCCCGTCACGCTGTCCAACGGGGGACCAAATCCCAACTTCAACGTCGCCATCGAGAACATGGGCCTGATCCCCACGCCGGACGGGACCTGTGCGGGCAGCGCGGGCGTCGACTGCTGGTTGGCGGTGATCCCGGCGCAGCCAGCGGACGCCGGCCAGTACGACAACCACGATGGCGGGTCTGGGTTCATGATGGGCGCCCTGGACTTCAACAGCTTCGCTGGAATTCCCTCGGCGGGCGACAACCGGATGGCGGTGTGGGACTGGACCGGGCTTAGCAACCTAAACAGCAGCGGCTGCCGTAGCTGCAGCGGAGTCGATTTCGGCGGCCAGCTGTTCACCGGCACGGACCCGTATTACGACCCGGCAAACCCCTTGGGGGTCGCGTTCGTGGCTCCCCAGAAACCAGGGCCGATCCCGCTGGGTGACGAATGCGGTGCCGCCGGCCTGAGCACGGGTAGCCCACCGCCGAAATCCTGTCCCGAAGGCGGAATTGAGACCAACGGCGACTTCATGACCCAGGTCTCGCAGGCCCAGGGCCAGCTGTGGAGCGCGATGACGACCGAGGTCAACCAGATCTTCGCGTCGGGCTCGGAGATCCACGAAGGCGCGGTCTACTGGGTGGTCGACACCGGCTCGTTCGACAAGACCGGCCAGTCCACCATCACGAACCAGGGGTACGTCTCGGCGGCCCACGAAGACCTGGAGTTTCCTGCCATGGCGGGCGAGGGGACAGGCGGGAACGGCCGGGCGATCATGGATTTCACGCTCAACGGCAACGGTGGCCCTGCCGCCGGCAAGCGCGCCGGGTTCTATCCAAGCACCGCCTACGGCCGGCTGACCGCGACCTCGCTTGGCCTCCGAGGCTCCACGATCAACATCGCGGATGCCGGCCAGTCGCCGCAAGACGGGTTCACCGAGTACCTGGGCTACCCCGGCCCGACCCGGCCACGGTGGGGAGACTACAGCTGGGCGATCTACCTGCCGGGCGGCAGCGACCGGTTGTACTTCGCCACCAATTACATCCAGTACCCCAACTGCGCCGGAAAGGCGTTCACGCTGACCATCGGAACCTGCGGCGGAACCCGGGACGGTCTCGCCAACTGGGGAACCTCTGTCAACTACGTCGTGCCGTAGCTCTGGGGGCTGCAGGGCGCGGGCCGACCAGGTACGGTCCGCGCCCTGTGGCGCACAAGGTGATCCTGCTCCCAGGTGACGGCATTGGCCCTGAGATCCTCACGCCTGCCGTCCAGGTGCTCGAGGCCATCGCGCCCGGCGAGTTCGAGTACGAGGAGCACGTGTTCGGGGGGGCCTCGATCGACGCCTTCGGCGTCGCCCTGACCGACGAGACGCTTGAGGCCTGCCGCGCGGCCGACGCCGTGCTCCTGGCCGCGGTCGGTGGACCGAAGTGGGACACCACCGATCCTGGCGAGCCACGGCCCGAGCAAGGGCTGCTCGGGCTGCGCAAGGGACTCGGGCTGTTCGCGAACCTGCGGCCGGTGAGGCCGCTGGCGGCGCTGTATGAGGCGAGCCCGCTGAAGCTGTCGGTAATCGAGCGGGTCGACCTGCTGGTCGTCCGCGAGCTGACCGGCGGGATCTATTTCGGCGAGAAGACGCGCACCGACGACCGCGCGACTGATGCGTGCGTGTACACGCGCGAGGAGATTGAGCGGATCGCGCGAGTGGCCTTCGGGGCGGCGCGCTCGCGCGTGACGAGCGTCGACAAGGCCAACGTGCTCGAGACCTCGCGGCTGTGGCGCGAGGTGGTGAGAGAGGTGCACTCCCGCGAGTTTCCGAACATCGAGCTCGAGCACCTGCTGGTCGACAACGCCGCGATGCGCCTCATCGCCGCGCCCCGCCACTTCGACGTGATCCTGACCGAGAACATGTTCGGCGACATCCTGAGCGATGAGGCGGCGATGCTCACCGGCTCGATCGGCCTGCTCCCGAGCGCCTCGCTCGGCTCCGGCGACCCGGGAGTGTTCGAGCCCGTCCACGGCTCTGCGCCCGATATCGCGGGCACCGGAGCCGCGAATCCGCTCGCGATGTTCCTGTCGGCGGCGCTGATGCTGCGCAACGGACTCGCCATGGAGGCCCAGGCGGCGGCTGTAGAATCGGCCGTCGACCGAGCGTTGGCCGAGGGGCTGCGCACTCGGGACCTGGGGGGCACGGCAAGCACCGCCGAGGCCACCCAGGCAGTCCTACAACACCTGTAAGGAGCAGTCGTGGAACAAGCGGACCTCATCTGGCAGAACGGAGAGCTCGTCGCCTGGGAGGACGCGAAGGTCCACGTACTCACCCACGGCCTGCACTACGGAACCGGAGTGTTCGAGGGCATCCGCGCGTACGACACGACCAGGGGTACGGCGATCTTCCGCCACCACGACCACCTCGTCCGGCTGTTCAACTCCGCCGAGCTCTACTACATGCCGATTCCTTACACGCTCGAGGAGCTGCGATCCGCCACTCACGAGCTGATCGCCGCCAACGAGCTGCGCGAATGCTACATCCGTCCGATCGTCTACCGCGGCTACGGCCAGATGGGTCTCTATCCGCTCGATGCGCCGGTCGAGGTGTGTATCGCGGTGTGGTCCTGGGGCGCGTACCTCGGGGAAGAGAGCAAGCGCGAGGGGGTCCGGGTCAAGGTCTCGAGCTGGCGGCGGATCCCGGACGACGCCCTGATCCCCGCTGCGAAAGCCTGCGGCCAGTATCTCAACAGCGTGCTGGCAAAAATCGAGGCCTCGAAGGCGGGCTATCAGGAGGCGATTCTGCTCGATTCGCACGGGTTCGTGTGCGAGGGATCGGGCGAGAACATCTATGCCGTGCGCAACGGGCATATAGTCACGCCGCCGTACACCGCGGCCATCCTGGACGGCATCAACCGCAAGTCGGTCATCCAGATCGCGCGCGACCTCGGCCACGAGGTGGTCGAGCGCGATCTCTCGCGGGGCGAGCTGTATCTCGCGGACGAGGTGTTCTTTTCGGGGACGGCCGCCGAGCTGGTGCCGGTCCGGGAGATCGACGACCACCCGATCGGCGGCGGCGAGCCAGGCCCGATCACCTGCGAGATCCAGCGCGTGTTCGACGACGCGCTGCATGGCCGCGACCCGCGCTATCTGGAGTGGCTCGACGTGGTGCAGGTGCCGACGAAGACGGCATGAGCCGCGTCGAGCTCTACGACACGACCCTCCGCGACGGGATGCAGGGGGAGGGGATGTCGCTGTCCGCGCAGGAGAAGCTGCGCGTCGCCCACCGCCTCGACGAGCTGGGAATCGACCTGATCGAAGCGGGCTTCCCGAGCTCCAACCCCAAGGAGCTCGAGCTGTTTGAGCTGCTGGCGGAGGAGGCGTTCGAGCACGCCTCGGTGGCCGCGTTCGGCATGACGCGCCGGCGCGATGTCTCCCGGGCCTCGGATGACCCTGCACTGCGTGTGCTGGCGGATTGCTTCGCGCCGGCCTGTACGCTCGTCGGCAAGACGTGGGGGCTGCACCTGGAGAAGGTGGTGAGGGTCGATCGGGACGAGAACCTGAGGATGATCTCCGACTCGGTGGCCTTCCTGGTCGGGGCCGGCAAGCGGGTGCTCTACGACGCCGAGCACTTCTTTGACGGGTTCGCCGACGATCCGGAGTACGCGCTGCGCTGCCTGCGCGCCGCTTGCGAAGCCGGGGCGGACACGGTTGTCTGCTGCGACACGAACGGTGGGAGCCTTCCGGACCAGGTTGCCGCGGTAATGGCTTCGGTGGTGGCGGAGCTCAGCCCGGCCGGCGTGCGGGTGGGGATCCACTGCCACGACGACGCGGGCTGCGGCGTCGCCAACTCGCTCGCCGCGGTCCAGCAAGGCGCCACGCACGTGCAGGGCACGATGAACGGCTACGGGGAGCGGTGCGGAAACGCGAACCTGGTGACGATCATCCCCAATTTGCAGCTGAAGCTGGGCTACGAGTGCCTGACCGACTCGCAGCTCGCCTCGCTGACCTCCGCCGCCCATTTCCTCGACGAGCTTTTGAATTTCACCCCGGATCCAGACCAGCCCTACGTCGGGCGCAACGCGTTCGCGCACAAGGGCGGGATGCACGTGGCCGGCGTCAACGCGGATCCGGCGACGTTCGAGCACATCGACCCCGACGTGGTCGGCAACCGGCGGGAGCTGCTGGTCTCCGAGCTGTCGGGTCGCGGGACAGTCCAGGCGCGCGCGCGCGAAGCGGGGATCGTCCTCGAGGAGGCCGACGCCGCCCGAGTCGTCGAGCGGGTCAAGGAGCTCGAGCATCGCGGATACCACTTCGAGGCGGCGGACGGCTCGTTCGAGCTGCTGCTCCGCAGGGAGACCGGCGAGTACGAGCCGCTGTTCCGGCTCGAGTCGTGGCGCGCGATCGTCGAGAAGCGCGCCGACGGGCGGGTCGAGACGGAGGCGACGATCAAGATCTGGGTCGACGGGGAGCGGTATGTGCGCACGGCCGAGGGCAATGGGCCGGTGAACGCTTTGGATCGTGCGCTGCGCGACGCGCTCGTGGAGATCCATCCGCACCTGCGCGACATCGACCTCGTCAACTTCAAGGTCCGCATCCTCGACGAGGCGAAGGGCACGGGGGCGATCACCCGGGTGCTGCTCGACTCTTCCGACGGCGATCAGGTGTGGGGGTCGATCGGCGTCTCGGAGAACGTGATCGAGGCCTCGTGGGAGGCGCTCGTCGATTCGCTCGAGTACGGGATGCGCGTCGCCGGCCGCCGCACCCCCCACGACACCGCCTCGCCGCGGGTCCGTGACTGATACCGCGCGGGCGCGTGCGGCCGCGGCGATCCCACTCGCGCAGGCGGTCCTCGGTCCGGAAGAAGAGGAGCGGGTTTTGGAGGTGCTGCGGTCGGGCCGGCTTTCTTTAGGACCGCTGCTGCCTCGGTTCGAGGAGGCATTCGCGCGGCGCGTGGGCGCGTCGTTCGCGAGCGCCGTGTCGAGCGGGACCGCCGGTCTGCACCTCGCCCTGCGGGCGGTCGGCGTGAGCGACGGAGCGGAGGTCGTGACCACCCCCTTCTCTTTCGTGGCCAGCGCGAACGTGGCCGTTTACGAGCGCGCACGCCCGGTGTTCGCCGACATCGACCCGGTTACGCTGAACTTGGATCCTGCGGCTGCTGCGGCGGCGGTCACTTCACGAACCGCGGCGGTGCTTCCGGTGCACATCTTCGGCTACCCGGCCGACATCCCCGCGTTCGAGCGGCTCGGCTTGCCGATCGTCGAGGACGCGTGCGAGGCGCTCGGGGCGGTATACCCGGACGGTGTGCCGGTCGGCGGCCGCGGTCATCCGGCCGTGTTCGGCTTCTACCCCAACAAGCAGCTGACCACGGGGGAGGGGGGCATGGTGGTGATGGGCGAAAGCGCTGTTAAGGAGCGGGTGGACTCCGAGCGCAACCAGGGCCGTGCGCCCGACATGGGGTGGCTCGACCACGACCGGCTCGGCTTCAACTACCGCTTGTCGGAGGTGGCCTGCGCGCTGGGGCTGGCCCAGCTCGAGCGGCTCGACTCGCTGTTAGCTGGCCGGGCCCGCGTGGCCGATCTGTACCGGGCGGCTTTGGCCGGGATCGAGGAGCTGCAGCTGCCGTGTCCGGATGCCGGCCGCGCCCGCCGCGGCTGGTTCGTGTTCGTCGTTCAGCTCCCGCGCAGCGTCGATCGGGATGCCGTGGTCCGGGAGCTGGCTCAACATGGGATTCCGAGCAAGCCGTACTTCCCCGCCGTGCACCTGATGACCTACTACCGCTCGCAGTTCGGACATCGAGAAGGGGAGTTTCCGGTGTGCGAGGACGTCGCCGCCCGGTCGATCGCGCTGCCATTCTTTCCGCGGATGACCGAGGGGCAGGTGGAGCAGGTGGCCGGCGCGCTCGCGGACGTGTTGGCCGGCGCGCGGGGCGGCTTGGGGCACGCCCCGCGCGCATAAGCGCTTCCTCCTGTACTTCCGGGACCCGTTACGTCACCGCGTCAGCCGCTCGGCGAACGCCTGCAGGCCGCGCGGCCAGCCGCCTTCTGACCCGACGGCATCGCGCATGCGCTCCCAGCCCTCACCGTGACGGTCGAGGTTGCGGTGCTCGAGCTCGACGTGAGTGCGGTCGGGTCCCTCGGAGGTGAACCTCACCTCTATCTCGCTGGTTTTGGCCGGGTCCGTTTCGACCTTCCAGTCGAGGCTGATGTCCCAGCTGATCACGAACCGGTGCGGGGGGTCGTACGCGAGCACGCGCGCCCACCGGCACTCGCTCCCGTCGGTCCCGCGGTCGTACACGTTGCCGCCGACACGGGGCTCGAACACCATCTCGTCGAGCTCGGCCTCGAGGATATGATGGTCGGGTGGCCACCAGCTGCCGATGTCCTCGGTGAATACTTGGAAGGCCCGCTCGATGGGGGCCTGGACGTCGATCGAGGATTGGACCGACGTGGTTGTTGCTTGCGTGCTCATGAGAGCGTCTCGCCTCCTTTCTCGACGGCGTCTTTGAACGCCGTCAGGGCTCGGTTCCAGAACTGGTCGAGGTATGCGCGCAGCGCGCCGACCCCGTCAGGGTCAAGCTGATAGATGTGACGGTTGCCATGCCGGCGGTCGATCACCAGGCCGGCGTCCTTGAGCACCTTGAGGTGCTGGGACACGGCGGGCCGGGTGACGGGCAGCTCCCTGGCGAGCTCGCCAACCGCAAAGGGACGGTCGGCGAGTCGCTCGAAGATCGCCCGCCTGGTCGGGTCGGCGAGGGCTGCGATTCCATTGACTTGGTAAGCCATGACTAACGGTAAGTCTAGACTTACGCAAATTCCCTGTCAAGGGCGACGTGTCGCTGCCCGGCGATAATCCGCCGCGATGTCCCGCTTCACCGAGCCCCAGGACGCCCGGTTCCGTGCGCTCAACGATTCGATCGGCTTTGATCGCCGGCTCGGGGCTTTTGACGTCGCCCAGTCGCGCGCGCACGCCGCGATGCTCGCCGCCCGCGGGATCATCACCACGGCCGAGGCCGAAGCGCTCACTCGGGCGCTGGATCGGGTGGATGGTGAGCTGGCCGATGGATCGTTCGCGTTTGCCGAGGTAGACGAGGACATTCATATGGCGATCGAGCGGCGGGTGACCGAGATCGCGGGCCCGGTGGGCGGGAAGCTCCATACCGCCCGCTCGCGCAACGATCAGGTCGCGACGGACATGGCGATGTTCGTGCGGGATCGCGCCGAGGCTGCGCGCGCCGCGATAGCCCGGCTCACCCGCACGCTGGTCGATGTCGCGGAGGCGCACATCGACTGGCCAATGCCGGGCTACACGCATCTGCAGCGTGCGCAGCCGGTGTATCTCAGCCACCACCTGCTGACGTACTTGTGGATGCTGGTGCGAGACCGCGAGCGGTTCGCCCAGGTGATCGCCGCGGCCGGTGTGCTGCCCTTGGGCGCCGGCGCGCTCGCCGGCGTGAACTTCGACACCGATCGCGAGCTGGTGGCTCGCGAGCTGGGGTTCGCGAGCGTGGCCGAGAACTCGATCGATGCCGTGTCGAACCGGGACTTCGTGCTCGATTACCTCGCCGCGGCCGCGACCTGCGCGACGCACCTCTCGCGGCTGGGCGCCGAGATCGTGCTGTGGTCGAGCGAGGAGTTCGGCTTCTGCGAGGTATCCGACGCGTGGGCGTCGGGATCATCGATCATGCCGCAGAAGAAGAACCCGGACGCCGCCGAGCTGCTGCGCGGAAAGGCCCCGCGCGTTGCCGGACACCTGGTCGCGCTCCATGGCGTCATGCACGCGCTCCCACTGACGTACAACAAGGACATGCAAGAGGACAAGGAGCATCTGTTCGACGCCGCGGACACGCTGGAGCTGTGCCTGGCCGCCGCGGACGGGATGCTGGGGTCGATCACGTTTCACCGCGAGCGGCTGGCGGCGGCGGCGAATGACGAATTCCTCGCCGCGACCGACATCGCTGACCTGCTCGTCCGGCGGGGAGTGCCGTTTCGCGAGGCCCACGGCGTCGTGGCCGCGCTGGTCGGGTCCGCCGTGCGTCAGGGCAAGGCGCTGTCGGCACTCACCCCCGAGGAGCTGGCCGAGCAGTCGCCGCTGCTCGACGACGAGTTCTACGCCGTCCTTCGGGATGGCGCCTGGCTCGAGTCGAAGGTGTCCGCGGGCGGCACGAGCCTGCGGCGGGTCCGCGAACAGATCGAGCGCGCACGGGCCGCGCTTCGGTGAAGCCCGAGTTCTACTCCCGGCCCGTGCTCGAGGTCGCCCGGGATCTGATCGGGTGCGTCGTTTCGCATTGCCCCACCGCCGGCGTGATCGTCGAGGCGGAGGCCTACCACGATTCGGAGCCGGCGAGCCACGCGTTTGTCGGGCTCACCCAGCGCACTCGAGTGTTGTTCGGCCCGCCGGGCCGAGCGTACGTCTACCGCTCCTACGGCATCCATGCGCTGCTGAACGCGGTCTGCGAGCCCGAGGGGGTGGGTGCCGCGGTGCTGATTCGCGCGCTCGAACCCCTGGGCGGGGTGGAGCTGATGCGTTCGCGGCGTGGCCTGGAGCGTCTCGAGGACCTGTGCTCGGGACCCGGGAAGCTGACCCAGGCGCTGGCGATCGAGCTCGAGCACAACGGCGTCGACCTGAGGCGTGGCCCGATTCGGATCTCTTCGCGGCCGCCGGCCTGGAGAGACGTCCGGGTCGCGGTGAGCAAGCGGATAGGCATCACGAAGGCGGCCGATCTTCCGTGGCGTTTCACCGCTGCGGGTAGCCGCTTTGTGTCCCGTACGCCGGCGCGGGCGAGGCGGACCCCGACGGGTCTCATCGCTGTCACGCGCGAGAAGTGACGCCTCCTTCCGTCGTATACCGCAGGAAGAAGGTCACGCCTCGGTGAGTTAGAGACCCGGGGGGCGGCTTGTCGCTACTGGCCGCCGCCCCGAGGCCGGCGCCGGCGCGGCTCGGATCGCTATTGCCCGCCGCCCCCGAGGCCGGCGCCACCGCTGCCACTGCCACCGCTTCCGCCACCGGCACCGCCGCCCGTACCGCCGCCACCGCCGGTTCCTCCACCCGTGCCGCCCCCGCCGCCGGTTGTGCCGCCGCCACCTCCAGTCGTGCCGCCGCCCCCGCCTGTCGCCCCACCGCCTCCGCCCGTGGCGCCGCCGCCACCACCAGTTCCTCCTGCCGTCCCGCCGCCGCCGACGGTCCCGCCGGTCGCCCCACCGCCCCCTCCTCCGCCGCCGCCGCCAGTGGCGCCGCCACCCGCCGCGCCGTTGCCGGCGCCGGTCGCGCCCGTCGGGCCGTTCGCCGTGCCCACCTGTGGCGTTGTGGCCGGTGCCGTTGGGATCGCGGTCGACCCCGTGTCGGGCGACACCGCAGAGCCCAACCCGGTCGTGTCAGTCGCGGTGGAGGTCGTGTTCGTGTTGGCGTGGCCGCCCTGTGCCTGTGCCTCGGCGGCGAGGATCGGGAGCGCCTGGACCATGAAGTCGTGCCAGATGGTCGCGGGATATGTCCCGCCCTCCACCGGGCCGCCGTTGTAGTCGGTCGCCATCGACACGAGCCGATCCGGCACTCCCATCCACACAGCGACGGTCATCTGCGGGGTCCACCCCACGAACCAGGCGTCACCATAGTTCGTGGTCGTGCCGGTCTTTCCCGCGACGTCCACGCCGGAGATCGCCGCCGCCGTGCCGGTGCCGGACTGAACCACGCCGGTCAGCATGTCGTGGACCTCCTGGGCGATCGGCTGCGGGAGGACGCGCTGATAGATGGGATGGTCGAGCATCACCTTGGTCCTGCACACCGGGCAGTTGATCTGTGCGATTCCCGTCGGTCCCCTGTCGGCGTCTCCGAGTTGCGGGTTGTAGACCCGGACCCCACCCGTAGCGAACGTCTCGTAGGCGTGGGCCATGTCGAGGGGCGAGACGCCGACGGTGAGCCCGCCGAGGATCATCGCTGGGTTGTGGGAGACGGGTGAGCGGATGCCCATCCGCGTGGCCAGACGCGCGATCCTCGCCGTGCCCGTGGGACCGAGACCTTCGAGGCCGAGGCGAGCGTAGACGGAGTTGTCCGAGACGTCGGTCGCCTGAGCGAGCGTGGCCGTCCCCGAATACGTATTGCCGAAGTTGTGGACGATGAAGTGCTCCTTGCCGCCGCTGTTCGGGACGATGAAGTCCGCCGGCGCTGAGGTGAACACCGAGTCTGGCCCGAATCCCGACTCGAGCGCGACCGCGAGCGTGAACGGCTTGAACGACGATCCCGGCTGGCGGTGTCCCTCGGTCGCAAGGTTGAACTGGCTGCGGCTGAAGTCCTCGTGGCCACCCACGATTTGCCCGCCGACCATCGCGCGAACCTCGCCGGTGGCGTTGTCGATCGCCACAAGCGAGCCCGCAGGCTGCTGTCCTGGGATTGTCGGCAGGTCTTGCGAGATCGCCTGTTCGGCCGCTTGTTGAAGCTGGAGATCGAGCGTGGTGCGGATCCTCAGGCCGCCGTAATAGGCGCGATATTCGGCGACGCTGGCGGGGAGGCCGCGGCCGAGGCCCATCGCCGCGAGGATCTGCGGGCGTAGCCAGCTCGTGAAGTAGGGGGCCGCGCTGGGCTCGCTCGGCTGCTGAATCTGGTTGGCCGTCGGCAACGGCTGCTTGATCGCGTACTCGTACTGGGCGCGCGTGATGTAGTGCTGCTCGAGCATGTCCTTGAGCACCAGGTCCCGCCGCTCCTGCGCGGCGTGGGGATGGGCGACCGGATCGAAGGCGGACGGAGCCGCGACCATGCCGGCGAGGAGCGCCGCCTCCCATGGCGCGAGCACGGAGGCACATTTCGGTCGCTGAACCGGTGGCGAGCCCGTGGTGCCGTCTCCGCAGCCATTGGTGCTCGTACTCGAGGCGTCGACCGCGTTCGGCTGAGTGTTGAAGCCGTGGGCCCAGCCGAAGTAGACCCGAGCCGCGGATTCCACGCCGTACGCGCCGTTGCCGAAGTAGATCGAGTTGAGGTATTGAGTGAGGATCTTCTCCTTGGACCACTTGCGCGTGAGGTGGTAGGCGAGCGCGGCCTCCCGGAGCTTCTCGAAGATCGTGCGGTTGCTCTGCTCGGACAGGGCGTTCTTGACGAACTGCTGGGAGATAGTCGAGGCGCCCTGGCGAGATCCGCCGGTGACGTCGGCGATGAAGGCTCGCCCTATGCCGCGAATATCGACCCCGGGATCGGTCCAGAAACGCCTGTCCTCGACCGCCACGATCCCGCCCCGCATATACGGGGAGATGTCGTAGTAGGAGTCGATGACCACGTGGTTGGGCGGGGCGAACAGCCCGATCGGGCGCCAGTGGTCGTCGTAGAGGAGCGAGTTGCGCAGGTCGTGCCGGTATTGCTGCTCGTTCTCGATCAAGGGGATATCGGACGCGACGGCCATCATCATCCCGAACACGGTCGAGATGATGGCCAGCGTGATGAGCCCGATCAGGATCGAGAAGAACCGAAGCTTGCGAAGCCGCGGCTTCGGTGGCCGGCCGTTTTGGTCGGAGCTGCGCCGGCGCGGCCAGCGCCGTTTAGGAGGCTGAAGCGGGATCGGCGCGTGGGGATCCCCGGAGAGTGGGGGCGCGGCGTCGCCGGGGTGCGCAGGCGCCGCGATCGAGCCCTCCGGCGATTCGCCTAGGTGCCCGTCAGCGGAGCCGTCCAGCCGCTCGCCCAACTGCACGCGACCCGAGCCATCCAGCGGCTCGCCCTGTCTGGGGTTTTCGACGTCGTCGCTCATGCGATCGAAAGGTGGGGCGGCGGGCGGTTGACGGCATTCCGCCCGACGGCCGCAGGGCCGGAGCGCCCGCGGCAAGGGGTCCCCGCGGGGGCGAGAGTCTAGCATTGGCCCGGATGGCACCCTCGGCCAGGCGGACCCGCTCCTGACGGGGCAGAGGCGTTTCTCAGACCCCGCAGAAGCGGCGCGCTGGCTTGCCCGAAATGCGGTCGATTGCCTGCCCGAGGGGGAACTCGAGCGAAAGCTGGCGGCTGGCCGCCCTCTCCGGGTGAAGCTCGGAATCGATCCGACCGCGCCCGACATCCACCTCGGTTTCACGGTAGTGCTGCAAAAGCTGCGCGAGTTCCAGGATCTCGGTCACACGGTCGTGCTGATCATCGGCGACTACACGGCGCGAGTGGGCGACCCGAGCGGGCTTTCGGAGACTCGGCCCGTGCTCGAGCCGGCAGAGATCGACGCCAACGCGATCACGTTTCAGGAGCAGGCGCTCAGGGTCCTCGACTCGGAGCGGCTGGAGGTTCGCTTCAACGGCGAGTGGCTCGACATGGCCATGGCTGAGCTGTTTGCCTTGGCGCGCAAGGCGACGGTCGCGCAGCTGCTCGAGCGCGACGATTTCGCCAAGCGCTTTGCGGCGCACGAGCCGATCAGCGTGCTGGAGCTGCTGTACCCGCTGCTTCAGGGCTATGACTCGGTGGCCGTCCGCGCCGACGTGGAGCTCGGCGGCACCGATCAGAAGTTCAACCTGCTGCTCGGCCGCCACATCCAGGGGGCCTACGGACAGCCCGAGCAGGTGATCCTGACGATGCCGCTGCTGACCGGCACGGACGGCGAGCGCAAGATGTCCAAGTCGTTCGGCAACTACATCGGCGTAACCGAGCCGCCGGGGGGGATGTACGGGAAGACGATGAGCATCCCGGACTCGTCGCTCGAGTCCTGGTACCGGCTCCTGCTGGGGTCCGAGCCTCCACCGGAGCTCGCTCCTCGCGACGCCAAGCGGGCGCTCGCCCGCTCGCTCGTGTCGCGGTTCCACGGCCCCGAGGCCGCCCAGCACGCCGAGCAGGCATTCGACCGGATCCACGTTCGCCACGAGCTGCCCGAGGAGGTCCCGGTGGTCGACTGGCCCGCCGGAGAGCCCATCGTTCATGTGCCGGCGCTTCTCAAGCGGGCGTTCGGGATCTCGACGTCCGAGGCCCGGCGTACTCTGGCTCAGGGCGGGGTAAAGCTCGATGGCGAGCCCTTTGGCAACGGGTCGCTCGACGTGCCCGCGGCCGAGCTCGACGGCAAGGTCGTGCAGGTCGGCCGGCGCCGCTTCGCGCGCGTGCGCGTGACTGCTTGATGGGCCACGGCTTGAAGGCTCGAGCGCGCACCCCTCAGCCCTGGGGTCGGCTTAGGCATTACCAGGGTTGGCTTAGGCCATGACGGTCCACGGCGGGTTGCTGCGGATGGACACGCCAGGGAACGGCCACATCGTCGATATCACCGAGGGCGTGGCCAACGTCGTGCGCACCGCCGGCGCCGATCGGGGTCTAGCCACCGTGTTCGCGCGCGGCTCGACCGTGGCCGTGACCACAATGGAGTATGAGCCCGGGGGGATCCATGACCTCCAGGCGCTCCTCGACCGGTTGATCCCTTCTTCGGCGGAGTACGAGCACAACCGCCGGAACTACGACACGAACGCCCATGCGCACCTGCGGGCCGCGGTGATCGGGCCCTCGGAGACGGTTCCGTTTGTCGACGGGCAGTTGGTGCTGGGGACCTGGCAGCAGCTGGTCATGATCGACTTCGATGACCGGCCCCGCACCCGGACGGTGACGGTCCAGATCGTGTCCTAGAGGGGCGGGATCCGATCCGGCGGCGGGGCGATCTCCATATTCGGCGAGGCGATCCGCCTGTTCGGCGGGCCGATCGGCTCCTACGATGGGCCGACCGCTCGCAATCGCTCGGGTCGATCCCTGGCTAACCTTTGGGGGCCCAGGAATCCGGCCTTCGCGCGCCCCGGAACACCCCTTCCCAGCGGCACGATTTGGGCGCTATACTCGTCCGTCCGCCGTGGGAGCCGGTTCGCTCCCCGGGCGTGCCCTGAGAAGGAACCACCTTCTTGAAGAGTGCGACGGTCTTTGAAAACTCAACAGCATGCGCACCTTCGACCGACCCCTCGGTCGAGGAGTGTGTCCAGGTTCGACGCCGTCGTACTCCGGCCCGTTTTTCGGGCTAGGGCACGGCGGTGCCAAGATTGACCCCGTCTTGCGTCCCGGGGCCCCGTCGTGTACCGGGGCTCCCGAGTGCGGACGCAAGGGCCTGATCCCACCAGGGGCAGGCCCAGGGTTTTTGCCCGCGACCGGCACACGCCGACCCGCGGGCGTACCCCTGACGACTCTTTGTGAGATATGAGCAGTTCTTCACGGAGAGTTTGATCCTGGCTCAGGACGAACGCTGGCGGCGTGCCTAACACATGCAAGTGGAGCGACGAACCAGGCTTCGGCCTGGGGCAAAGCCGCGAACGGGTGAGTAACACGTGGGTAACCTGCCCCGATGATTGGGACAACCCGAGGAAACTCGGGCTAATACCAAATGTGCCCTCCGGCCACAAGGCCGCTGGGGAAAGGAAGCTTCGGCCTCCGCATCGGGATGGGCCCGCGGCCCATTAGCTCGTTGGTGAGGTAACGGCTCACCAAGGCCACGATGGGTAGCTGGTCTGAGAGGACGATCAGCCACACTGGGACTGAGACACGGCCCAGACTCCTACGGGAGGCAGCAGTGGGGAATCTTGCGCAATGCGCGAAAGCGTGACGCAGCAACGCCGCGTGGGGGAAGAAGGCCTTCGGGTTGTAAACCCCTTTCAGTTGGGACGAAGCTCCGTCGGTGAATAGCCGGCCGGAGTGACGGTACCTTCAGAAGAAGCCCCGGCTAACTACGTGCCAGCAGCCGCGGTAATACGTAGGGGGCAAGCGTTGTCCGGAATCATTGGGCGTAAAGAGCGTGTAGGCGGCTCGGTAAGTCCGCTGTGAAAGTCCAGGGCTCAACCCTGGAATGCCGGTGGAAACTGTCGAGCTAGAGTCCGGAAGAGGCGAGTGGAATTCCTGGTGTAGCGGTGAAATGCGCAGATATCAGGAGGAACACCAATGGCGAAGGCAGCTCGCTGGGACGGTACTGACGCTGAGACGCGAAAGCGTGGGGAGCAAACAGGATTAGATACCCTGGTAGTCCACGCTGTAAACGATGGGCACTAGGTGTGGGGGGTGTCGACTCCCTCCGTGCCGACGCTAACGCATTAAGTGCCCCGCCTGGGGAGTACGGCCGCAAGGCTAAAACTCAAAGGAATTGACGGGGGCCCGCACAAGCAGCGGAGCATGTGGTTTAATTCGACGCAACGCGAAGAACCTTACCTGGGCTTGACATGTTCCTGACAGCCGTGGAAACACGGTCTCCCTTCGGGGCAGGATCACAGGTGGTGCATGGCTGTCGTCAGCTCGTGTCGTGAGATGTTGGGTTAAGTCCCGCAACGAGCGCAACCCCCGTCGCATGTTGCCAGCATTAAGTTGGGGACTCATGCGAGACTGCCGGTGACAAACCGGAGGAAGGTGGGGATGACGTCAAGTCATCATGCCCCTTATGTCCAGGGCTACACACGTGCTACATTGGCGCGTACAGAGGGTTGCGATACCGCGAGGTGGAGCGAATCCCTTAAAGCGCGTCTCGGTTCGGATTGCAGGCTGAAACTCGCCTGCATGAAGGCGGAGTTGCTAGTAATCGCGGATCAGCACTGCCGCGGTGAATACGTTCCCGGGCCTTGTACACACCGCCCGTCACACCATGGGAGTGAGCAACACCCGAAGCCGGTTGCCTAACCTTTTAGGAGGGTGCCGTCGAAGGTGGGGCTCGCGACTGGGGTGAAGTCGTAACAAGGTAGCCGTAGCGGAAGCTGCGGCTGGATCACCTCCTTTCTAGGGAGCCCTTCAACCAGGGCACCGGCCGACGAGAGGATCGTCGCTTTGAGCTCTACGAGCTCCGCGACGCTCTCCCGAGCGCGGTCGGCCACTAGCAATGTCGACCGGATCTGGCAGGCCGCACGGCGGGGCCATGTGCCCACGCCGAGGCGGCTCGCATGCTGTTGAGTTTTGAGAGACCGGCGCGCCGCCGGTCGTCCGCGGGACCTGGTCCAGCGGACGCCCGGAGGGCGTGTCTCGCCTCTTCGCGGACCTTGAAAACTGCACAGTAGCCAATGACACGGGTATCACCGGGCAGAGCCGCAAGGCTCTTCCCAAAGATCACCGTCAAGATAGTAAGGGCACATGGTGGATGCCTAGGCACCAAGAGTCGATGAAGGGCGTGAACGGCTGCGATAAGCCGCGGTGAGGCGCTGAATGGCCAGTGACCCGCGGATGCCCGAATGGGGAAACCCAACGCCGGTAATGCGGCGTTATCGCGCGCTGAACACATAGGCGCGTTCGAAGACAAGCGGGGGAAGTGAAACATCTCAGTACCCCGAGGAAAGGAAATCAACCGAGACTCCCTGAGTAGTGGCGAGCGAAAAGGGAATAGCCCAAACCCGGCACGTGTAAGCGGCCACGCGTTGCGCGTCGGGGGTTGTAGGGCACCTGGTCCGGATCGTGGCCGGTCCGGCGGAAGTGACAAAGCTTTGTGATAGTCGAAGCGTGTGGAACCACGCACCACAGAGGGCAATCGTCCCGTAGACGAAATCGCAGGGCCTTCCGCAGGTGTTCCTGAGTAAGTCCGCTCCCGTGAAACGCGGACTGAAGCTGGGGGGACCACCCTCCAAGGCTAAGTACTCCTTGGTGACCGATAGCGGACTAGTACCGTGAGGGAAAGGTGAAAAGTACCCCGGAAGGGGAGTGAAATAGTACCTGAAACCACGTGCCTACAAGCGGTGGGAGCGGCCTTCGTGCCGTGACCGCGTGCTTTTTGCATAACGAGCCGGCGAGTTACTCGTCCGCGGCGAGGTTAAGCGATGAGCGGAGCCGAAGCGAAAGCGAGTCCGAATAGGGCGCCACAGTCGCGGGCGGTAGACCCGAAGCTGAGCGAGCTACCCATGGGCAGGTTGAAGCGGGGGTAAGACCTCGTGGAGGACCGAACCGACCTAGGTTGAAAACTGGGCGGATGACCTGTGGGTCGGAGTGAAAGGCTAATCAAGCTCAGTGATATCTGGTTCTCTCCGAAATATATTTAGGTATAGCCTCGGATAAACTCCGTGGCGGCCGTAGAGCACTGTTTGGACTAGGGGCCCTACCAGGTTACCGACTTCAGGCAAACTCCGAAGACCGCCACGGCTACTCCGGGAGTCAGTTGCTGGGGGATAAACTTCAGCGTCAAAAGGGAAACAGCCCAGACCGCCAGCTAAGGTCCCTAAGTACTAGCTAAGTGGGAAACGATGTTCGAATGCCGAGACAACCAGGAGGTTGGCTTAGAGGCAGCCATCCTTGAAAGAGTGCGTAACAGCTCACTGGTCAAGTGATCGAGCGCGGACAATGTAACGGGGCTCAAGCTAGTCACCGAAGCTGCGGGTGCGTGAGGCCTTCGGGCCGAGCGTGCGGTAGGAGAGCGTTCCGGCGCCTGGGAAGCGGCGGCGTAAGCCAGCCGTGGAGGCGCCGGAAGTGAGAATGCCGGCATGAGTAACGAAAGAGGGGTGAGAATCCCCTCCGCCGATTGCCCAAGGTTTCCTGAGTAAAGTTCGTCTGCTCAGGGTTAGTCGGGACCTAAGGCGAGGCCGAAAGGCGTAGTCGATGGCCAACGGGTTGATATTCCCGTACCACGTCGCTTCCGTTTGACCGATGGGGGGACGAGGAAGGCTATGGGAACCCAGGCGATGGTCGTCCTGGGGTAAGCATGTAGGGGCGGTCCTAGGTAAATCCGGGACCGCATAACCCGAGGTGCGATGCCAGCTGGCTCTAAGCCGGCGAGTCCCGGATGCCAAGCCTCCGAGAAAAGCCTCTAGGGAGGAAGCGCGTGCCCGTACCAAAACCGACACAGGTGGGCAAGTGGAGCACACTAAGGTGATCGAGATAACCCTCGTTAAGGAACTCGGCAAAATCGCCCCGTAACTTCGGGAGAAGGGGCGCCCCAGTAGGGTGAACCGCCTCGCGCGGGAAGCCCGAGAGGGCCGCAGTGAATAGGTTCAAGCGACTGTTTACCAAAAACACAGGTCTCTGCTAAGTCGTAAGACGACGTATAGGGGCTGACGCCTGCCCGGTGCCGGAAGGTTACGTGGAGGTGTTAGGGTTTCGGCCCGAAGCACCGAAACTAAGCCCCGGTAAACGGCGGCCGTAACTATCGACCGAGGTAGTTGTAAAACTCGGCTATATGCTGGGAACTCCGAGCATCCGGCGCTACTCGCCGCGTTTGTGCGGCAGTGACAATGCGTCCGGCGCGGACAATCAGCAGGAAAGACCTCCTGGGCCTTGCTCGGGAGGAATCCTCAGAGACTATACGCCGAGCTCGCCGACCGAAGCTCGATCGGCGGGATGAGATAGTCCGACCTCATGGGCGACCATGAGAGCCGGCCAGAAATGAGTCGGCCGCTCTGCAGCGGACTGGTGCAGAGTAGTAACAACCGTGAACGGTCCTAAGGTAAATCGTTGCCCACTGCATCGGTAACGATGCAGATTGCATTCGGCTATATGCTGGAAAACCCGAGTATCCGTCCGGTACTCGTCTCATACTTCGAGTGTGGACAGTGACAATCTGGACGGTGCGGAAAACCAGCAGGAAAGGCTGAGGCAGGAAGGCTGGGTTATTGGTTTTGTAGACGGAGAAGGATGCTTCTCGATCGGTCTCGTCCGCCAAAGTGGCGGCTCCGGCCGGTTCGGCTACAGAACCGGCTATCAGCTGTCTCATGAACTCGCCGTGACTCAAGGGGCTCAAAGCGTGTCGTGCTTATACGACCTGCAAAGCGTCTTGGAGTTGGCCAGGTGCTTCGAAACAAGCGGTATGGCAACCACAAGGAGCACTTGTTTCGCTATACGGTGCGGCGGAGAGCGGACCTGCTCAACGTGATCATTCCGTTCTTTCGTACGCACCCGATGCACTCGACAAAGCAGCGCAACTTTGAGAAGTTCGCCCGCTGCGTCGAAATGATGGAGGCCGGGCACCACCTCTCACGGGAGGGGCTCGCCCACATCGTAGAGATCATGGAGACGATGAATCGCCAAAAGCCCAGGACTGACGTGCTCAGAATCCTCAGAGACCATACGCCGAACATCCAGGACACTGGATGATGAGATGGTCCCGTCTGCATGGCGACATGCAGGGAAGGCTCGAGCAAGGCGAGCTTTCCGCTTCCGATGACGGAAGTAAGGCTCCAGCGAAATTCCTTGTCGGGTAAGTTCCGACCTGCACGAATGGCGTAACGACTTGAACGCTGTCTCAACGAGGGGCTCGGTGAAATTGCAGTCTCGGTGAAGATGCCGAGTACCCGCGGCTAGACGGAAAGACCCCGTGAACCTTTACTACAACCTGGTATTGGGGTTCGATGCATCTCGCTCAGGATAGGTGGGAGCCTTGGAAGCGCCGGCTGCGGCTGGCGTGGAGGCAACCTTGAGATACCACCCTTGGTGTATTGGATCTCTAACGGTGCGCCGTGAATCCGGGCGCCGGACAGTGACAGGCGGGTAGTTTGACTGGGGCGGTCGCCTCCCAAAGTGTAACGGAGGCGCGCAAAGGTTCCCTCAGCACGGTCGGAAATCGTGCGGAGAGTGTAAAGGCAGTAAGGGAGCTTGACTGCGAGACTGACAGGTCGAGCAGGTGCGAAAGCAGGCCTTAGTGATCCGGCGGTAGCAAGTGGAAGCGCCGTCGCTCAACGGACAAAAGGTACTCCGGGGATAACAGGCTTATCGGGCCCAAGAGTCCACATCGACGGCCCGGTTTGGCACCTCGATGTCGGCTCGTCGCATCCTGGGGCTGAAGTAGGTCCCAAGGGTTGGGCTGTTCGCCCATTAAAGCGGTACGCGAGCTGGGTTCAGAACGTCGTGAGACAGTTCGGTCCCTATCTGCCGTGGGCGTTGGAGAGTTGAGAGGATTCGTCCCTAGTACGAGAGGACCGGGACGAACGCACCTCTGGTGTATCTGTTGTCCTGCCAAGGGCACTGCAGGTTAGCTACGTGCGGATCGGATAACCGCTGAAAGCATCTAAGCGGGAAGCCGGCCTCGAGATGAGCTCTCCCATCCCCTAGAGGGAGTAAGACCCCTGGAAGATCACCAGGTTGATAGGCCGGATCTGGAAGGGTGGTGACATCCGTAGGAGACCGGTACTAATGGGTCGAGGGCTTGACGGATCTTTGATATCCGTGCATTGGCGCTGTGTAGTTTTGAGGGTCCGCGAGGGCGGTCTCTACTGGTTTCCGGTGGCTATGGCGAGGGGGAAACACCTCTTCCCATTCCGAACAGAGCAGTTAAGCCCCTCAGCGCCGATGGTACTTGGCTCGCAAGGGCCTGGGAGAGTAGGTCGCCGCCGGTTTTTTCGTCAGATAAAGAGCGCGAAAACGAGGTAGCTGTACATGCGCGATGTGATGAGCTTCCTTCGCGCGAACCCGCAGGTTCTCGTGCTCCTGATCGTCTGCCTGGTGCTGGGCCTCGGCACGTTCCTGGTGGTCCTGTTCGGTCTCGTCACGGCCAGCCCGGGCACCCAAAGCGGCGAGCCGAGCGGCGCCATTCTCGGCGCGCACGCAGTCTCGAGCTGGCTCCGACTCGGTTAGGGGTGCCGGCGAGGGCGTTCCCTGGCGCTCGACGCCTTCTACCAACTAGCGCATAGCCTCGTCACGCCCGCGGACCGCACGTGGTCCCCGAACCGGGGAGAGGCAGTGCGCAGGCGGCGGAGGAACGCCTCCCGGGCGCCGGGAATAGCGCCAGACCAGGGCCCGGCGGTGGGGATGGTCGCGATGAAGTTGTGGCTCGGGGCTGCTCTGCGGGTCGCCGAGGATGTCGTCGAAGCGGCTCAACCAGGCGCGTAGGCGCTCACCGGAAGAATGGAACATATGTTCGGGCAGGGTACGTGCGCCCTCGGACGGAACGCTGACCCTGGCGGCGGTGGGAGCGCGGGCCCGGAGCGGGCGGTGGGAGCGCGGGCCCGGAGCGGGCGGTGGGACCGCGGGCGCGGGGCGGCGCAGGGCGGGCGCTGGGAGCTTAGGACTCAGGCGGCCGAGCCCAACGAGGACCAGACGTCGAGCTTGGTCCCCACCCGCTCGATGACGGCATCCGTGAACTCCGTCGTGCCGGCGTGGCCGCCGAGGTCCGGGGTCCTCGTGCCCGAGCCGACCGTTTCCAGGGCGGACTCGTAGATCGCCCGTGACGCCCGCTCGGCGCCGGGGCCATGCCGATCGGCGGCATGCCGCAGCACGGCGCCGCAGGCGAGGATCATCGCGAGCGGATTGGCGACGTCCTTGCCCCGCAGGGCCGGAGCCGTGCCGTGGGGCGCTTCTGCCATCGCAACCGTCGTGTTGTAGCTCTCGTCGAAGGCGAGCAGGACGGACTCGGCGCCCGCGATCGACCCGAACATGGGCAGGACCAGATCCGAGAGGCAGTCGCCGTCGCGGTTCAGGGCGGGGATCACCAGCGGGGCATCGGCCGCCCCAGACATCAGTCCGGCGTACGTGGCGTCGATCAACACCGGTTGGTAAGCGACGTCAGGATGGAGGGCGGCGGCGCGGTCGAGCTCCTCTTTGAGCATCCCCTCGTACACCGGCGAGACCGTCCACTTGGGCCCTCCATATACCCGTGCGTTCATCTTCATCGCGGTCGCGAACGCGTACTCGGCGACCGCCCGGCACGTGGATCGCGTCACGCGATCCGTGCGGTAGGCCACCTCCGAAGGAGACCCTGGCTCGCCGTCACGCCACTGCTCGGCGCCGTAGGCATCCTCGACCGCCATCCGAACGATCGAGATCGGGTAGTGCACCCCGGCGATCGGCGAGACTCCCGGAAGCCGCCGGCCGGTCCTGACGATGACCTTGCCGCCCACGCCCTCGCGCAGGATGCGGTTCGGCGACCCGACGTCGTCGGCCCCCTCGGGGGTGATCGTCGCGGCCTTCAGCCCCAAGCCGAGATCCCGCATCGCCGCCGCGGCGTCGCCCACGATCTCGTTCGAGGTGGCACGCCGATTCTCCAGCGAGAGGTCGAAGCGCCAGAGCTCGAGGTCGAGTCGGAGCAGCTTCGGATCCAGGAGACGGACTGCCTGATCGAGAAGCTCCTGGCCCGTCTCATCGCCCTCGAGGACAGCGATGCGGATGGGCTCGCCTGCCATGTCGGCGACCATACCCGACGTCAAGGCGCCGGCGGGGTCCGGACCGGGGCGAAAGCCGCACGGGGGTCCGGCGGCGCCCTCGCGCGGTCTACGCGCCGGCGCCCAGGAGCTCCTCGCGTCGCTCGGCCAGCGCGCCGATCACGATCTCGAGGTGCTCATCGAAGTCGACGCCCAGCTCTTCGGCCCCCCGCCGCAGCTCCTCGCGGTTCACGGCGGCGGCGAAGCTCGGCTGCTTGAGCTTCTTCTTGACCGACTTGGGCGTCATCCCGACCAACCCCTCGGGTCGAACGTATGCGCAGGCCAGCAAGAACCCCGAGAGCTCGTCGACCGCGTACAGGGTCTTCTCCATTGGAGTCTCGCGCGGAACTCCCATGAAATCGGCGTGTGATGCCACCGCGCGGACGAGCTCGGGCGGGTAGCCGCGCTGCTCGAGCTCATCGATCGCGTAGCGGGGGTGGCCGTCGCCCAGATCGGGGTAGCGCTCGTAATCGAGGTCGTGGAGCAGGCCGGTCAGTCCCCACAGCTCGACGTCGCCGTCAAATCGCGGCGCGTAAGCCCGCATCGCCGCCTCCACCGCGAGCATGTGGCGCCGCAAAGACTCAGATTTAGTCCACTCAGTGAGAAGGTTCCAGGCTTCATCGCGCGAAATCTGTACCTGCATGCGCGTTACCCTAGCTCAGCAGGCGCCCACAGCTACTCGTCGCCAGGGCTCGTCAGCGGGTACTCTGCGCGATGGCCGCCCCGACCCTCCACGACCCTCGGTGGCGGGCCCGATCCCCATGGAGAAGTTCGTAATCGAGGGCGGGGTGCCGCTGGCCGGCTCCTTTGTGCCCGCTGGCAACAAGAACGGTGCGCTTCCGATCCTCGCCGCGTGCCTGCTCACCGACGACGAGGTCATCCTCCACAACGTTCCGAGGATCCGGGACGTGGAGGCGATGATCCTGTTGCTCGAGGAGCTCGGCGTGCGCGTGTACTGGCAGGGACCCGGGGAAGTCCGCCTCGACGCATCGACGGTGGATCGCCACGATGTCGACGCCGAGCTGGCTGAGCGCATCCGAGCGTCCTTCCTGCTCGCGGGCCCTCTGCTGGCCCGATTTGGCCAGGCTCGCATGCCGCCTCCTGGAGGCGACGTCATCGGGCGTCGCCGCCTCGACCCGCACCTGGACGCATTCCGAGCGCTCGGCGCCACCGTCGAGCATCACCGCCATGACATCAGGATCGAGGCTCCGCTGGGCCTGAGGCCGTGCGACTTCCTGATGGACGAGCCGTCGGTGATGGCGACCGAGAACGCTCTGATGGCGGCGGCACTAACCCGCGGGCCGACCGTGATCCGCAACGCTGCTTCCGAGCCTCACGTCCAGGACCTCGCGCGCATGCTGGTGGCGATGGGTGCCGCGATTGACGGCATCGGGTCGAACGTGATGACCGTTCACGGCACCTCCAGCCTGCGCGGGTGCACGCACACAATCGCCCCCGACCACATCGAGATCGGCTCGTTCATGGCGCTGGCCGGGGTCACGGGCGGCGAGCTGGTGGTCAAGGACACGGTGACGGAAGACCTGCGGATGATCCGACTGGTGTTCGAGCGGCTGGGTCTGCGGACCGAGGTTCGCGGCGCCGATGTGATCGTCCCCGGCAACCAGCAGCTGGTGATTCGCAACGACGCCGGCGACTACATGCCCAAGGTCGAGGATGGGCCCTGGCCGGCGTTTCCCGCCGACCTGACCAGCATCGCGCTCGCGCTCGCGAGCCAGGCCGAGGGATCGGTGATCGTCCACGAGAAGATGTTCGAGAACCGCCTGTTCTTCTGTGACAAGCTCCAGTTGATGGGCGCCGCGATCACCATTTGCGATCCGCACCGGGCGATTGTCGTGGGGCCGAGACGGCTACACGGTCAACGCGTGGACTCTCCGGACATCCGCGCCGGCATGGCGATGCTGATCGCCGCCCTGTGCGCCGACGGCGTCACCGAGATCGGAAACGTCCGTCACATCGACCGCGGCTATGAGCGCATCGACGAGCGGCTGCGGGAACTCGGCGCGCGGATCACGCGCGTGGAAGACGTGCCCGCGCACGTTTGACGTCGCCGCCGGCTAGAGCGCGACCGATGGCCGTAGACCGCATACCCAGCGGCACCCGCGACGTCCTCCCAGACGAGATGCGCGAGTTGCGGGCGATGACCGACCGCATCCGCGGCGTGTTCGAACGCGCCGGCTACGGCGAGGTGTACACGCCGGCGCTCGAGTACGAGCGCCGCGAGCTCGCCGCCACCCAGCCTGCGTACCGGACGTTCGACGAGCAGGGGCAGGTCCTTGTGCTGCGATCGGACATGACCGTCCCGATCGCGCGGATTGCCGCCACCCGGTATGCGCACGTCGACCCCCCGCTGCGCTTCTGCTACTTCGCGCACGCGTACCGCGGCGTGCGCCCGCAGCGCGGACAGTCCCGGGAGTTCCTGCAGGCCGGCGCCGAGCTTCTCGGTGCTCCGGCACCGGCTGGGACCGCTGAGGCGCTGACCCTCTTGTGCGACGCGCTCGACGCGGCGGGCCTGAAGACGTACCGAGTGGGGGTCGGCGACGCATCCCTGTATCCCGGCCTGCTCGCCGCGATGGAGGTCGCGGCCGAGGCGCGCGATCTCATCTTGGCCGCGCTCGTCAGGGGCGATTTCGTCGGCCTGGAACGCGAGGTGCGCGCGCTTGCCCTGGATCAAGTCGACCTGCTGCTCCAGGTGCCCCGCATCCGAGGCGGGCCGGAGGTCCTCGACGGGCTGTCGGGAGCGCTCGAGCAGGCGGCGGCGGGGATGCGCGCGACCCATGCGCTGCTCGAGCCGCGAGTTGCCGACCGGCTCATCTTCGACCTCGGGCTGGTGCGGAGCCTCGGCTACTACACGGGCGCGGTGTTCCAGGTCTATGACCCCGCGCACGGCGTGCCCATCGGGAGCGGCGGGCGCTACGACGAGCTCCTGGGGCGCTTCGGCCGGCCGCTGCCGGCGGTGGGGTTCGCGCTCAACGTGGAGCGTCTGCACATCGCTCTCACCGGAGAAGAGCGGGGCGGCCGATGAACGGTCTGCGGATCGCGGTCCCACGAGGCGCCCTGTTCGCAAACACCCTCGAACTGCTCGACCGCATCGGCATCGACACGCGCGAGGTCCGGGAGAACGACCGGAAGCTCCTGTTCGAAGACTCGGGAATCATCACCATGCGTCCCTCCGATGTGCCCACGTACGTCGAGGCGGGAGCCGCCGACATCGGGATCACCGGCAAGGACGTGCTCATGGAGCAGTCGGAGCGCGAGGTCTACGAGCTCGTCGATCTGGGCTACGGGGATTGCACGATGGTGCTCGCGACCGCCGCGGGGGAGGATCGCGCCGCCGAGGCGCTGAGACGGCTCGGCGTCGTCAGGATCGCCACGAAATACCCTCGTGTCGCGGCGCGGCACTTCGTCGAGACCGGGCGCCAGGCAGAGATCGTCGAGGTCAAGGGCTCGGTCGAGCTGGCTCCGCTCACCGGCCTCGCCGAAGGAATCGTCGATCTCAGCGCCACCGGCACCACCCTGCGCGAGAACGGCCTCGTCGTGCGCGAGGAAATCGCCCGGTGCACCGCGCGCCTGATCGCCAACCGTGTCGCCCACAAGCTCAAGGCGCGGGAGATCGATGCGCTGCTGGAGCGGATCGATGCTGTGTGAGACCCTCGCGTTGAGCGGCGACGGCGACTCGGCGGCGCTGGCCGCCGAGCTGCGAGGGCTCGTCCCCTCGCCGGAGTCGGTCAGTGCCCAGGTCGCGGCCATCATTGCCGACGTCCGTGAGCGCGGCGACGACGCGGTGCGCGAGTACACCCGCCGGTTCGACACAGATGGCGGGGAGCCGGCGCCGCTGATCGTCACCGAGGCCGAGCTGAATCAGGCTGCGGACGAGCTGGACAAAGCCGTCCGCGCCGGTCTGGAGCGGGCAATCGAGAACGTCGGCCGGGTCGCCGCCGCCGGGCTGCGCGACGACCAAGCCGTTGTGTTCGACGACGGACACGAGATAACGCTTCGCGAGGCGCCGGTTAACCGCGCCGGCATCTACGTCCCGGGGGGCCGTGCCCCGTACCCGAGCACGGTCGTGATGGGCGTGGTGACCGCGCGAGTCGCGGGAGTCACACATGTAGCGGTGTGCGCGCCACCGGGCCGGAACAAAGACCTCGACCCGGTGGTGCTGGGCGCGTGCCGGCTGGCCGGCGCGACCATCGTGTACCGGATGGGCGGCGCCCAGGCGGTCGCAGCGCTCGCGCACGGGACAAGCGAGGTGCAAGCGGTCGACGTGATCGCCGGCCCCGGGAACCTGTACGTCCAGGAGGCCAAGCGCCAGGTCTCTACAGGCGTTGGAATCGACGGATTCGCCGGCCCCAGCGACCTTTTCGTGATCGCGGACCCGGACGCCGACGTCGAGCTCGTTGCTCTCGATCTGCTCGCCCAGGCCGAGCACGGTCCCGGAACGCTCGTCGTCGCCGCGTCGCGGTCGCCGGAACTGCTGCGAGCCATCGCGGCCAAACTAAGCGCCGCTGTCGACACGGGAGCTGTAGCGCGCCTCGTGAAAACCGCGGACACCGAGCAGGCGCTGGACCTCGCGCAGGTGTTCGCGCCCGAGCACCTCGAACTGGTCGGAACCCACGCCGAAGCGCTCGCCCCCGGCGCCACGCACGCCGGCTGCGTATTCGTCGGCGCGACCGCCGGCACCGCCTTCGGCGACTACATCGCGGGCTCGAACCACATCCTCCCCACGGACGGAGCGGCTCGATTCGCATCGGCGCTGTCCACCGGGCACTTTCGCCGCCGCTTCAGCGAGGTCCGGATAGGCCCTGGCGCCACCGCTCTGGCCCGGGCGGCCGCACCAATAGCCCGCGCCGAGGGGTTCGAGGTCCACGCCCGGTCCATGGAGGCCCGCATTCGGGAAAATGGCGCCCGATGACTCGTGCCTCCGAAATCGACCGCACCACCAGAGAGACGGACATCCACGTCAGCCTCACTCTCGCCAGCGACGGCATTGGCACGAGAGAAACAGGCGTTGGTTTCCTCGATCACATGCTCGATCTTCTGGCCCGCCACGCGCACCTCGACCTGAGCGTCCGGGCGCAGGGCGATCTCGAGACCGGTGCCCATCACACGGTCGAGGACGTCGGCATCTGCATCGGCCAGGCGCTCGACCAGGCGCTCGGCGACCGGGTGGGGATCGCCCGTTACGGACAGGCCACCGTGCCCATGGACGAGTCGCGCGCCTCGTGCGCAATAGACATCTCGGGCCGGGGGCTGCTGGTGTTCGAGGCCTCGCTTCCTCCCGGCGCGATCGGCAACTTCGACCACGAGCTGACGGAGGAGTTCTTCCGGGCGCTGGCCGCCAACGCCAAGGCGACCGTGCACATCACCGTCGAGAGGGGGACGAACGTCCATCACGTGATCGAGGCCGTGTTCAAGGCGTTCGCCCGCGCATTGCGCCTGGCGGTCGCGGTCGATCCATCCGAGCACGAGGTCCCGAGCACCAAGGGAACGCTGGTGTGATCGGCCTCGTCGACTACGGGATGGGCAACCGCCGCTCGGTCGAGAAGGCGCTCGAGCACGTCGGCGCACGAGTCACCGTCAGTCACGACAGCGCCGACCTCGAACGCTGCGCCGGTCTCGTCGTCCCGGGCGTCGGTGCCTTTCCGCTCGCCATGCGCAACCTGCGCGAGCTCGGCCTCGTGGATCTGATCCGGGCGCGCGCCGGCGCCGGCACGCCGCTGCTCGGCATATGCCTCGGAATGCAGCTGCTGTTCGACGCCTCGGAGGAGCTCGAGCCGACGGAGGGCCTCGGCCTGATCGGCGGAGAGGTCACGCGCCTGCGGGCCGGTGACCTACGCCTTCCCCACATCGGTTGGAACGATGTTTCGTTCGAGCGCTCCTCACCGCTGACCAGCGTGCTCCCGCAGCGCGGCTGTCCCTTCTACCACGTGCACTCGTTCGCGGGGCGCCCCCGGGATCCGCAGGATGTGATCGGCACGACCGAGTACGGAGAGCGGTTTGCCACGATCGTCGGCCGCGGCCGCGTGTTCGGGGTGCAGTTTCACCCCGAGAAGTCCTCGGCGCACGGCCTCGAGATGCTGGCTGCGTTTGTCGGCCTCTGCGCGCGTTCAACCGGCGCCGCGGTTGCGGCATGATCCTCGTTCCGGCGATCGACATCCTCGGGGGCAAGGCCGTGCGGCTGGCTCAGGGGGACTTCGACTCCCAGACCGTGTACGACGCGGATCCGTTGGAGGCGGCGCGACGTTGGGTTCAGGGCGGCGCGCGGGCGCTGCACGTCGTCGATCTGGACGGGGCGCGCACGGGCATTCCGGCGAACCTCGACCACGTTGCGAGGATTGTGGGCGACCTCGATGTCGCTGTGCAGGTGGGAGGGGGCCTCCGCACGATGGCCGCGGTTAGAGGAGCGGTCCATGCCGGCGCCGTTCGCGTGGTCCTTGGCACGGCCGCGTTCCACGATGTGGACTTCCTCGACGAGGCGGTTGCCGAGCTCGGCGACCGAGTCGTCGTCTCCGTGGACGCCCGCGATGGTCTCCTCGCGGCGTCGGGGTGGACCGAGCAGACGGACATCCCGATCGAATCGGTGTTCGAGCGGGTCGGAGGGCGGGGCGTTCGCAGGTTCGTCTACTCGAGCATCGACCGCGACGGGATGCTGACGGGGCCCGATCTCGACGGGCTCCGGCGCGTCGCGGAAGCCGTGCGGGGCAGCTTCCTGTACTCCGGCGGAGTGTCCTCGGTGGACGACCTGCGAGCGCTCGCGGCCCTGCGGCAGGTCAACCTGGCGGGCGTGATCGTCGGCAAGGCGCTCTACGAGGGGCGATTCACGGTCGCGGCTGCCCAGCACGCGCTGGGACCCTAAGGCCCCGATGCACTACAAGCGCGTCATCCCGTGCCTCGACGTGGACGCCGGGCGCGTCGTCAAGGGTGTCGGGTTCGTCGATCTGCGCGATGCCGGGGACCCCGTTGAACTGGCCTCTCGCTACGACGACGCGGGCGCCGACGAGCTGGTGTTCCTGGACATCACCGCGACCTCGGACCGGCGTGAGACCGTCGTCGAGCTGGCGCGCCGAACCGCGGACGACGTGTTCATCCCGTTCACGATCGGCGGGGGTATACGGTCCGCCCGCGATGCCCAGGCCGTGCTGGACGCCGGGGCGGACAAGGTGTCGGTCAACTCGGCGGCGCTTGCCCGGCCGGCGCTGATCGACGAGCTGGCGAGGACATTCGGCGCGCAATGCGTGGTTCTGGCGATCGACGCCAAGGCTCGGACGGGCCCCGGGTGGGAAGCGTGGTCATCGGGTGGCCGGACGCCCACGGGCCGCGACGCCGTCGCCTGGGCGCGTGAGGGCGCTGAGCGCGGCGCCGGCGAGATCCTGCTTACGAGCATGGACCGGGACGGAACCAACGCGGGCTATGACCTCGAGCTCACGGCCGCGGTCTCGCGGGCGGTGAGCCTGCCTCTGATCGCGTCAGGGGGCGCCGGCGAGCTCGAGCACCTCGCGCAGGCGGCGCGAGCCGGCGCCGACGCGCTGCTCTGCGCCTCGATCTTCCATTACGGACATCACACGGTGGGCGAGGCCAAGCGCCACCTCGCGCGTGCTGGCATCCCGGTACGCGAGCCGCAGTGACGCGGCGGCGCGGATTTAGATGTTGTGCTTCTTGGGTCCGGCGGGGCGAAGGCCGCTCTCAGGCGGCCTCTTCTACGTATCCCGCCGCAGCGCACGCGTCACAGTACGCGGCCGGAGGGACACGAGGCTCGTAACAGCCGGGGCGACAGCAGGTGGACGACCGCTTGGGGCGGCCCCGACCAATGCGGGCTGCAGCCGCGTCCTTCAACTCCTCGCGCATGCGATCGAGCTCGGCAGCGTGCTCCGCACAGAACCGGCGACCGGGCTCCGCCGGCCGCTGACAATGACTTCCACTACGACAACGCATAGACTCACTTATGATAGCAGGAAACCCCCGAACGCATGTTCTTTAAGCGTCTATTTGCGGCGCTTTTTGGTTACGTTTTGGGGCTATGTGGGCGGCGCGCTGGCACCATTCTGGTGCGCTGATCGCTTGGGCAACATCTGGTAGAGCGTGCTGTAACCGCTCAAATAGATCGCGCCTGGGTCGCAGATTACCGGATTGAACGCTCCGTCGTGGAACGAGAACACCTGCCGGCCGCTCCGCAGGTCCAGACCGGCGGTGGTCCTCGAAGCCAGATTCGAGTAGTAGACCACGTCGCCGACGATCGTCGCCGACCCGGAGATCTTGCCCCCCGCGGAGTGGGTCCACCGGATCGCTCCCGACTGGGCGTTGAACGCATAGAAGTGGCCGTCGTATGAGCCGAGGAAGACGGTCGGTCCGAGGCCCGGGACGTTCGCGACCGCGGCCGAGGCGTAAACATAGGCGCCGGTTTCGGTGGACCAGGCAAGGTCGCCCGACCGCTGTCCAAAGGAATACACGAAGCCATCGGTGTTGCCCATGTATACGCGCCCGAACGCGACGGCCGGCGTGGAGTAAAAGTTCCCGGAGCTGAAACCGAACTGCGTGCCGCTCGTGGTGACCGCCCAGACCTGGTGGCCCGTGACCGCGTCCAGTGAATACGCCCGCCCCGCGTAGTCGCCGAAGTACACGTTTCCCTCGGCGAGTGCGAGGCCGCCCTTGACCGCGCCCCTCGCGTGGTAGATCCAGTTGACGTGCCCGTCGCTCGTGCGCAGCGAGTACACGTTCCCCGCCTGGTCGCCGAAGTACACGCTCTGCCCCGAGACCGTCGGCGAGGACTCCGTTCCGGCGCCGATGACGCGGGACCACACGATCCGGCCGGTCTTCATCGACAGCGCCAAAAAGCGGCCGTTGCCCGGGGTCGATCCGGCGTTCTGATTGACCGACAGCACCGGAACGAACACCAGCCCGTGCTTGATGTCGATCGTCGGAGACGAGGCGGCGAGGGTCCCCACCTTGTGCTGCCAGATCAGGTGGCCGTTGGTCTTGTCGATGGCCTTCGCGGACGCGTCGTCATCGATCAGGTACAGCACCCTCCCGTCGATCACGGGCGGGAACTCGAGCAGGGCGTAGTCCTGGTAGGTCCAACCGACGCGCAGCGGCGGGTCGAGCTTCTGCCCGCCGGGGAAGAAGCGGGTGCGAGCCGCGTCGTACCCGTAGCGGGGCCACTGGAACGTGTCCACGAACACGCGCGGCTTCACCGGCGGGGACGGGGGAGCGGTGGTCGTGGGGACGCTGAATTCGACGTTGGGGTGTGAGACGTTGCCCGGCGAATGCAGGAGGAGGACCGCCACCGTGCCACCTAGCGCGAGTAGCAGGACCGCCACGGCGACGAGTCCCCGCCGCAGCCAGCGCCGCGAACCGGGACTCGGCATGCGGCCATGCTAGTGCTTCCCCCCGTCAGTACCGGCGCACCGAGAGTGGTCACGGGCGGATGGCTGGCAAGGACGCAGGAGGCAGCCGGATGACTCGGGCGCGGCCCATTCAGGCGAGGCTGGATGCCGAGCGGCCGCAAGCCCGAGGCAGCAGCGCTGCGCGAGCCTCCGAGGACGTAGCCAGACGCCGCCCGGGGCTGCTCGAATGCGGCGGTATTGCCGGGGGGGAGCACAGGAGCCCGGTGCGGCGAAGAACCGCGGTGGCACGCGACGCGACGGGCGGCGAAGATGCTCGGATGCGGATCCCCGACGGGCAAGAGCTGTTCGCTGCGGTTCGAGGGCTGCCCGCTTCCGGTCCGCTGCTCGAACGCCTCGAAACCCTCGATGGAGGAGGCGACGCGCACCTGGTGGGGGGCGCGGTCCGGGATCTGCTGCTCGGCGGCACGCCTTACGACCTCGACTTGGTGATCGAGGGGGACGCGGGAGCGTTCGCAGAACGGCTCGGCGGGTCGCTCGTTGTGCACGATCGCTTCGGGACCTCGACCGTGACCCTCAACGGGTTTAACTACGACATCGCTCGCGCGCGGCGCGAGACCTACGCTCGGCCCGGGGCGCTCCCGGACGTGGAGCCGGCCCCGCTGGCTGAGGATCTGCAGCGGCGCGATTTCACGGTCAACGCGATGGCGATCGCCCTCGGCGGAGAGCACCCCGGAAGGCTCTCCGCGGCGCCGGGCGCGCTCGATGACCTGGAGGCGCGCCGGCTCCGCGTCCTGCACGACCGGAGCTTCATCGACGACCCCACCCGGTTGCTGCGGCTGGTGCGATACGCGAGCCGGCTCGGTTTCGAGATCGAGCCGGGGACCCGCCGGCTCGCCGAGGAGGCCGGTCGCTCGGAGGCGCTCGACACCGTCACCGGTCCGCGGCTCGGGGCCGAGCTCAGGCTGCTCGCGCGCGAGCAGGACCCGATCGCGCCGCTTCGGTGCCTCCACGCCCTACAGCTCGACCGCGAGATCCACCCGGCATTCGGGCTGCGCGACGACGAGCTCGCCGAGCGCGCGGTCAGACTGCTCGGGGGGGACGGCCGCCGCGACCGCCTGGTGTTGGCGGTCGCGGCGCTGAACGTACCGGGCGACAAGCTGCACGACGTCCTGGACACGCTTGCGTTCGACGCGCAGGACCGAGACGCGATCGTCGCGGCCGCGACCCGCGCAGATGACCTCGCCGCCGCGCTCGCTGGGGCGAGTTCGCCGTCGGACATCGCTCGCGCCGTCGAGGGCGCGGGGCCCGAGCTCGTGGCCCTGGCCGGGGCGCTCGGGCCGGCGCCAAAGGCCGAGGATTGGCTGCGGCGGTTGCGCCACGTCTCGCTCGAGATCGACGGGCACGACCTGCTGGCCGCCGGGATACCCGAGGGCCCGGCGGTCGGTCGAGGGTTGCGGGCGGCGCTGGCCGCGAAGCTGGACGGGTCGGTGAACGGCCGCGGGGCGGAGCTCGCCGAGGCGCTGCGCGTGGCGCGGGCCACCGAGTAGCCTGCGGCCGTGTCTCGCAACCCCAATGTGCTGCGGTGGAACGGCAAGCCCGGACACTATGAGGTGTACTACTTGACGCTCACCGATCGCGGCAGCGGGATGGGGCTGTGGATCCGCTACACCATGCTGGCGCCTGCGCGCGAGGCCGGGCAGCCCGCCTCGTGCGCGCTGTGGTTCGTGGCGGTGGATCCGGGCGCCGGGGGGTCCGGCGCGCCCCGCGCGACCGCCCGCAAGGCGACGTTCCACATCGACCGGATGAGCGCTCGGGCCAACCCGTTCGAGTTGCGGGTCGCGGACGCGGTCCTCAGCGACGAACGGGTCGCGGGGGGTTTCGAGGACGTGGGGTGGGACCTCCGATGGACGCCCTCGGAGCGGCGCTACCAGCACGTACACCCGATGCTGGGGCGCATCGGAGTGGCAAGGACGGTGCTCGTGCTGCCCCACGCGGACCTGTCGATCGACGGTACGGTCGAGTTCGCCGGCCGGCGCCTCGAGCTTGCGGACGCGCGCGGGGGACAGGCCCACCTGTGGGGGTCCAAGCACGCCGGCACCTGGGTCTGGACGCACTGCAACGATCTGCGCACGCTCGCCGGCGAGGCGGCCGACGGCGCATTCGTCGACGCCGTGTCGGTGTTCGCGCCGCGATTCGGGCGGGATGTTGGACCAAGCACACCGGCCGTCGCCCGAATCGGCGATCGCGATTTTCGCTCCGTTTCGCTGCCGCGAATCCTCGCCAACCGCAGCACGTTTGCTCTCACCGGGTGGCGGTTCGAGGCCGCCGAGCGGGCGCGCAAGCTGGTCTGTGAGATCGACGCCGATCGCGAGCAGCTGGTCGGCGTCACCTACCACGATCCCGACGGGGAGCTCGCCTACTGCTACAACAGCGAGACCGCGTCAATGCGCGTGCACGTGTACGAGCGGGCACGCCAGGTCGGCGGGTGGGCTCACCGGGAGACCCTCGTCAGTCCGGGGAGGGCGCATTTTGAATACGGGACGCGCGATCCGGTGCGCGACGTCGAGGTGGTGATCAAGTGACGTTCGAGACCTGGGACGAGCACTTCGCGATCGACCTCCCCGGGGCCCGCGCCGTATTCACGACCCGTCTCGGTGGGTTCTCGTCCGGGCCGTACGCGACCCTGAACCTGGGAAAGCTGACCGACGACCGACCGGACGCGGTGCAGCGCAACCGCGAGCTGGTGGCGGGGAGGCTCGGGACACGGCTGGCGTGGATTCGCCAGGTGCACGGCGCCGAGGTCCGGCGGATCCGCGCGGTGTCCGACGCCGCGGCCGGCGCGGAGCTGCCGCTGGCCGACGGGCAGGCGACCGCGCTGCCCGGCATCGGCCTGGTGGTGCTGGTCGCGGACTGCCTTCCGATCGCGGTCGCGGGCGGGGGCGCGGTTGCGATGCTGCACGCCGGCTGGCGCGGCCTGGCGGCGGGAATCATCGAGGAGGGAGTGCGTGCGGTACGTGAGCTCGGCGGCTCGGGTCCGCTCGCGGCGGCGATCGGGCCGGGCGCGGGTCGCTGCTGCTACGAGGTCGGTTCGGAAGTCCACGAAGCGTTTGCCGCCCATGGCGACCACGCCCGCAACGGCCACAATCTCGATCTGAAGGCGATCGCCGCGGCGCAGCTGCGGCGAACCGGCGTCGAGGATGTCCACGACCTCGGCGTGTGCACGATCTGCGCGGACCGCTCGCTGCTGTTCTCCCACCGCGCAGACGGCGGCGTGACGGGTCGCCAGGCGGGGATCGCATGGCTGCTCTGATCACCGGTCTGCGCGCCGAGGACGTGCGGTCGAATCTCGCCCGCGTCCGATCGGAGATCGCGGCCGCGAGTGCGGTCGTGGGACGCGATCCGGACGAGGTCCAGATCCTCGCCGCGGTCAAGTATGTGCCGGCCAGTGAGCTCGGGGTTCTCGCGTCGGCGGGAATCGAGCTGGTGGGGGAGAATCGAGCTCAGGACCTGGTGGGCAAGGCGCAAGCGCACCCGGGCCGGTTCAGGTGGGACTTCATAGGTCACCTTCAGAGCCGCAAGGTCCGCCAGGTCCTCCCGTACGTGCGCTACGTTCACTCGGTCGCGAGCGACTCCGTGCTTGCTCAGCTCGCCCGCCACGGCACGCCCGACACCGAGGTGCTCGTGGAGGTCAACGTCGCCGGCGAGGCGGGCAAGACTGGGATCGCGCCGGCGGAGCTCGGAGCGTTCCTGGAGCGCTGTCCCGTGCGGGTGGTCGGGCTGATGACGATGCCGCCGCTGGCATCCGACCCCGAAGCCAGTCGACCGTACTTCGCCGCGCTTGGCGAACTGGCCGAGCGCGCGGGTCTGCCCCACCTCTCGATGGGAACGAGTCAGGATTACGAGGTTGCGGTGCAGGAGGGCGCCACAATTGTGCGGCTTGGCACAATTTTGTACGCTCCTCGCGAGGGCGCCATAGCGTCATAATCACGGAGGGAAATCCCGCCGGCAGGCGAAAGACCCCTCGACCATGGCCTTACGAGACACCTGGCACCGCACGCTCGTCTACTTCGGGCTCGCCGAAGACGATGCCTATGAGGAGGAGATCGAGCCCTACCAGGAGCCCGAGGTCGACATGCAGGACACCTATCGCGAGCGCCCCAACGTGCGGCGTCTGAGCGCGCGCCGGCGCCGCGACGAGATCGACGACATCTTCGCCGACGACTCGGAAACCGAGCGACGCACCAAGTCGCTCCGGCCGGTCGGAAGCGGAGGTCGGGGCAACGGCGGACGCGGCAACGGCGGCGGTTCGACCGACGTACGCGTGCACTTCGTGGCGCCGAAGAACTTCAACGACGTCCAGGATGTCGCCGACAAGTTCAAGGACTCCATCCCGGTGATCATCAACCTGCAGGGCACCGATACCGACTTATCGAAGCGGCTGATCGATTTCTCGAGTGGTCTCACCTACGCGCTCGACGGCGGCATGCAGCGGATCGCCGACAAGGTCTTCCTCCTCACGCCGCACAACGTCGAGGTGTCCGCCGAGGAGCGCGCCCGGCTGGTGGAGAAGGGGTTCTTCAACCAGTCTTAGCCTCCCGAGCGTTCGGCCTGCTCCGGCGCCGCTAGATTTCAGAGCATGCAAGTTGGCCTCATCGGAGCTGGCAATATGGCGCGTGCTCTCGCCCGCGGGTGGGGCGAATCCGTGGTGTGCTCCGACGACGGCTCCGGGCGGGCACGCGAACTGGCGCGTGAACTAGGAGGCGCGGCGGTTGATTCCAACGTCGAGGTTGCGCTGCGCGCCGATGTGGTGGTGCTTTGTCACAAGCCGGGACAGCTGTCGGAGGTGGCAACCGAGATTGCGGGCGAGGTGAAGACGGTCGCTTCGGTGCTCGGCGGCGTGTCGAGCAGCGCCCTCCAGAACGCCTATCCCGGCGTACCGGTGTTTCGGCTCATGCCTAACACCCCGGTCGAGGTCCGCCGTGGGGTGATCTGCTACGCGCCAACGCCTGGGGTGCCGGCAGCGGTCGAGCACGACGTAGTCGCGCTGTTCGAGCGGCTGGGCTCGGTGGTCCGAGTGCCTGAGCGCCTGATCGAGGTCGCGGCGGCGGTGATGAGCGTGGGGCCCGCCTACCAGGCGCTGCTGGCCGAGGCGCAGGTCGACGCGGCGGTGCGTCACGGTTTGACCGCCGCGCTCGCCGGCCGACTGGTGGTCGAGACCATGGCGGGGAGCGCCACGCTGCTCGCCGCCCGTGGGTACGACACGCTCGCGGTCCGGCGTGAGGTGACGTCCCCGGCCGGTTCCACGGCGCGAGGCCTGGCTGCGCTCGAGCGCGGGGGAGTGCGAAGCGCTTTTCAGTCCGCGATCGATGCCGTCGTCCTCGGCGGTACATGATGGCGTTGCTCGCCATCACCCGGGTGGACATCGCGAACTACGTGAACGCGCTGTTCGAGGTCTACATCCTCCTGATCTTCGTCTACATCCTGTTCAACATCATGTTGTCGCTCGGTCTTCGCCTTCCGTACGGGCGCTTGACGGACGCGCTCTTGAACTTCCTGCGCGACGTATCCGAGCCTTACCTTCGGATCTTCCGGCGCTTCATCCGCCCCATCGGGATGTTCGACCTCAGCCCCATGATCGCGATCTTTGTCCTGATATTTGCCGACAGGATCATCTACAACGCAATCCACGGCTGAGTCCTGCCCGCGGTAGATGGTGACCCGCGCGGCTACATCGCCGAAGGTTCGCGTGACCGCGCTTGCGCGCGCCGGGCTCGTCGCGGTCGTCGTGGTGGGTCTCGACCAGCTCACCAAGCACCTGGTGCGCAGCGGCATCCAGACCGGCGCGACGCACAAGTTCCTGCCGGGCGTGCAGCTCGTCCACGTTCGCAATACGGGCGTGGCGTTCAGCCTCTTCTCCGGCGGGGGAACGCTCGTGCTCGTGTTCACCCTGGTCGCGCTCGCGGCTCTGGTCGTTTACTTCGCCCTGCATCCTTCGCGTCCGTGGCTGTGGCTGCCCACCGGCCTACTGATCGGGGGCGCGATCGGCAACCTGATCGACCGGCTCGCGCACGGTGCCGTGACCGACTTCATCAAGCTGCCGGCATGGCCGGCGTTCAACGTCGCCGACACGTCGATCACGATCGGCGTGCTGTTGCTCGTGTGGGTGATCGAGGGCCGGCGCAGGGATGCGCACTGAGTGTCCGACGGGCGCCGCGGTGGCGGTCCGGATCCCGGTTCCGGCGGATGCGGGCGGAACCCGGCTCGACCGGTTCCTGGCTCAGCCGCTCGGGTCGCGCGCGCGGGCGCAGGCGCTCATCGATGCGCAGCGCGTTCGCGTGGACGGAGAGGTACGCCCCAAGAGGTACCTGCTCCAGGCGGGCGAGCTCGTCGAGGTCGAGGAGGAGAAGGAGGAGCGCCCCGTACCGCGGTCCGCTCCTCCGCCGTCGTTCAAGGTCGCCTACGAGGATGACTGTCTGCTGGTGGTCGACAAGCCGGCGGGGCTGGTCGTGCATCCGGCCCGCGGTCACCGCACCGGAACGCTCGCGCAAGCCTTATCCGGAATTGGCACCGGCGGCGAGGAGCCGTGGCGAGCGGGGATCGTTCACCGGCTGGACCGAGACACGTCCGGCCTGCTGGTGGTGGCCAAGAACGACGCTGTCCACAGGGCCCTGAAGGCGCTGCTCGGCGCCCGAGGAATGCGTCGCGAGTATCTGGCGCTGGTAGATGGCCATCCGCCCGCGCGAACCGGAACGATCGATGCGCCGATCGGACGCCATCGCCGGGACCGGGTGCTGATGTCGATCGACACCGACGAGCCGCGGGAGGCACGGACCCACTTCGAGATCGAGCGGTTGCTCCCGGGCTCATCGCTGGTGCGAGTGACCCTCGAGACCGGACGCACGCATCAGATTCGCGTCCATATGGCCGCGATCGGCCACCCGGTCTGTGGTGATCCACAGTACGGGGTGGCGGGGCGGTACGGCCTATCCCGTCAGTTCCTGCACGCCGCGCGGTTGGCGTTCCCGCACCCAGTGACCGGAGCCTCGATCGACGTGCACTCGCCCTTGCCCACGGACCTCGTGCTGGCGCTGGCGCGGGCGGAGTCCGATACGGCCTCGTAACCACCAGCTGCGGCGTCGTCCGCGAGCAGGGTCAAAATGCGCCTGTAGCGGGAAGTTAAGCGAAGATGGCAGAGCCGAAGCTGACCCCCACCGCGATGTACCGCGCGGTCCTCTTGGCTTTCGGCCTGGTTATCGCGGGGCTCATCTTCGAACAGCTGGCGACGCTCGTACTCGCAGTGCTGATCGTGGTGATCATCGCGTTGCCGCTGGCGGCGTTCGCGACGCTGCTCGAGCGCTTTCATGTTCCGCGCCCAGTCGGGGTGCTTATCGGCGTTGCGATTGCTATCGGAGCGTTCGCGCTGCTCGTGCTCGCGATCATCCCCGTGTTCACGCACGAGATCAACAGGTTCACGAATTCGCTGCCGGGGATAGTGGATTCGCTGCGGCACAAGCTGGGGAGGCTGACCGGCAACTCTCCGACGAAGACCGGCCAACAGATCCAGCAGTTCATCAATGGCTACACCCATCATCCGTCGAAGCTGCTCGGCCCGATCGCATCGATCGGCACCAGCGTCGCCGCAGCCCTCGCGGCGGTCGTCGTCGTCCTGTTGACGGCCGTCTTCACGGCAATCCAGCCCGAGCCGCTGGTCAAGGGCACGGTCCGGATCGTCTCGGTGGATCGGCGTTCGCAAGCGCTGCACATCCTCGAGCGCCTGGGCACCGCGTATCTGGGGTGGCTGCGCGGGCTGATCGTCGGGATGGTGATCCTCGGGGTGGTGACCTATCTCGGCCTGCGCATCGTGGGCCTCCAATTCGCGGCGTTCTTCGCCATTCTGACGGCGATCGCGATGATCGTTCCGTACTTCGGCGCGCTCGCGAGCTCGCTCCCGCCGATCCTCTACGCGCTGACGATCTCGCCGGGGAAGGCGGTAATCGTGGCGGCGATCTACATCCTCGCCCACCAGGTCGAGAGCAACATGATCCAACCACTGGTGATGGCGCGGGCCGTGAAGCTACATCCCGCCGTCGTCGCGGTGGGCGTCGTGGCTATCGACCGCCTCTTTGGCTTCATCGGGCTGATCGTCGCCGTGCCGATCCTCGCCACGGTCCGCATTCTGATCCAAGAACTCTGGATCTTTCCGATGGAGAGTCGGAGTCTGACCTTGGCCAAGCCCGGAGCTGTGGCTGCCGAACCAGCCCCATTGGCGGGGCGCGGGCCGAACGGATTGGTGTAGCGTGGCTTGCCGGCCGGCTCGGGCGTCCAGGTAGCCTCAATCATTGAGACAACCTCGTATGAGCGAGCCGTCTGACCGTACCGGTCCATTCGAAGGCAAAGGAACGAGCCCACCGTCTCCCCTGCGCGAGCCTAGACGTAGAGACGGGTTCGCGTCTGCCGGGGACGGCGCCGGCGCGAGCGCGAGCGAAACAGTTGCGCCGCAAAACCAGGCGGCCGAGCCGGCGAGTGCCCTGAACCGGCGAAGACTGCTGGTCGGTGGGATCTTCGTTCTGATCGCACTGGGCGGCCTGTACTTCCTCCTCCCGAAGCTCGCCGGCCTGCATCAGACATGGGGCCGGCTACGCCAGGGCGACCCTTTCTGGCTGCTCCTGGGGGTCGCGTTCGAGGCGTTGTCGATCGCCGGGTACGCCGCGTTGTTCGCGACGGTGTTCGGTCGCGGGGTCGCACGGATCAACTGGCGCGCGAGCATCGAGATCCCGCTGGCCGGCATCGCGGCGATCCGGCTGCTCGCCGCGGCCGGTGCGGGGGGCGTCGCGGTGACCGCTTGGGCGCTGCGTAGCGCGGGCATGAGCGCGAGGGTGATCGCGTGCCGGATGGTGGCCAGCTACGTGATCCAGTATTCGGTCTATCTGGGTGCTCTGATCGTTTGCGGACTGGGATTACGAACAGGGCTGTTCGCGGGCCAAGCCCCGTTCGCGCTGACGGTGCCGCCGGCGGTGCTGAGCGCGGCCGTCATCGTGCTCATCTTGAGTATGGGCCTGGTCCCACAGGATTTCGAGCGGCGGCTCGAGCGCCTCGCCCGGCGCTCCGGACGGGTGGGCCGGATCGCGGCGCGGTTTGCCACCGCTCCAGCGACCGTTGGCGCGGGGGTCCGGACCGCCCTCGCCCTGGTTCGCGAGCGCCGTGTGGGGCTCCTTGGGGCCGTCGCGTACTGGGGCTTCGACATCGCCGTGCTCGGCGTGTGCTTCCGCGCATTCGGCGGGGCGGTGCCGGTCGCGGTGCTCGTGATGGGCTACTTTCTCGGCACTCTCGGGAGCTTGCTGCCGCTGCCCGGGGGCATTGGCGGCGTCGAGGGAGGCATGATCGGCGCCTTCGCGGCCTTCGGGGTGCCGGGCGGCCGAGCCGTTGTTGCCGTACTGGCGTATCGGGCGATCTCTTTCTGGCTCCCCACTCTGCCTGGGATCGTCGGCTATTTCGCGCTGCGCTCGACCATTCACGGGTGGCGGATCGAGGACACGGAGCCCAGGGAGGCCGACTCCGCCCCCCAGACGTGACGACGGGGCGGCCCGTCCACAGCCGCCCCGCCGAACGTGCGAACCGAGCCACCGGAGGTAGGGGAAGGGAGGTTCGGCTCGCGAGCGGAACGTCACCCGAAGGTAGGGGAAGGGTGATGTCCGCTACACCCTGAAAACGTACCGTCTTTCCTAAACTTGCGTAAACTTTTTTCAAAAGAATGTCTACGACCCCGCCGGCGCAGACCGCGCCCTGCCTTGGCATGGCCGAGGTTCGCGAGTATCGGCCGGCGGGTTGCAGTACAACACCACCAAAAAGGGAGAAGCATTAGTTGGCTCAAATCGGAATCAAGGAGCTGCTGGAGGCCGGCGTCCACTTCGGCCACCAGACGCGCCGTTGGAATCCCAAGATGCGCCGCTTCATCTACGGTGAGCGGGACGGCATCTACATCATCGATCTTCTGCAGACGCAGGCGCTGCTCGAGAACGCGCGGGAGTTTGCCTCGGAGCTGTCCCGTCGCGGCGGGACGGTCCTGTTCGTAGGGACGAAGAAGCAGGCGCGCGACACGATCCGCGACACCGCTGAGTCGTCGGACATGCCGTACGTCAACCACCGCTGGCTCGGTGGCCTGCTGACGAACTTCCAGACGATCTCCCAGCGGATCAAGCGGCTCCACGACCTCGAGCGCTATGAGTCCGAGGGACAGCTGCAGCTGCTGCCAACCAGGGAGCGCATGGCCGCTGAGGCCGATCTGGAAAAGCTGCGCGCCAATCTCGGCGGCGTCAAGAACATGCAGCGCGTCCCGGATGCGGTGTTCGTGATCGACCTCAAGACCGAGGCGATCGCCGTTCGGGAGGCTCAGCGGCTTCGCATCCCGATCATCGGCTTGGTCGACACAAACTGCGATCCCGACGGGATCGACTACGTGATTCCGGGCAACGACGACGCGATCCGCTCTTGCGCAGCGGTCACGCAGGCCATCGGCGAGGTCGTTGCGCGCGGCCACAGCGTGTTCCGCGCCGAGGAGGAGCGCGCCCGGCTCGAGCGGGAGCGGCAGGAGGCCGAAGAACGCGCCCGCCGCGAGGCCGAGGAGCAGGCGCGGATCGAGGCCGAAGAGCGGGCGCGGATCGAGGCCGAGGAGCAGGCGCGAATGGAGGCCGAGGCGGCAGCGGCGGCGGAGCAGCAGCCGCCGGCGGCGCCTGCCCCGCCTGCGGCCGCGGCGCCTGCCCCGCCTGCGGCGGCAGCGCCTGCGGCCGCAGCGCCGGCAGCCGAGCCCGAGCCCGAGGCCGCTGCGCCGGTGGCGGAACCCGAACCGGCAGCGCCCGAGGCCGAGCCCGAGCCGGAGCCCGCTGCGCCGGTGGCGGAACCCGAACCGCCCGAGCCCGAGCCCGCCGCGCCGGTGGCGGAACCCGAACCGCCCGCGCGCGAGCCCGAGGCAGCCCCGGAAGCCGGAGCCGAGCCCGAGGCGGTGGCGTCGGAGCCTGCCGCGCCCGAGCCCGAGGCCGCCCCGGAACCCGGACCCGAGCCCGCCGGCCCCGAGCCAGAAGCCAACGCCCCCGCCGCCGATGCCTCCGAGACCCCCGCAGAGGAGAACGCATGACCCAGGTAACCGCCCAGGACGTCAAGAGCCTGCGCGACCGCACGGGAGCCGGCGTCCTCGCCTGCCGCGAGGCGCTCACGGAGGCGGACGGAGACGTCGAGCGCGCCGTCGAGATCCTGCGGACGCGGGGCCAGGCTCAGGCGGCCAAGCGCGCCGGGCTCCAGACGCGTGAGGGCGTCGTTCAGAGCTACATCCACGCGAACAACAGGATCGGCGTGCTGGTCGAGGTCGACTGCCAGACGGACTTCGTCGCCCGCAACGAGAGGTTCATCGAGTTCGCGCGCGACGTCGCGCTGCAGATCGCGGCCGCACCGCAGACGCTCGCGGTCAGCGACGAGGAGGTTCCCGCCGAGGATCGCGAGCGCGAGGAGCGGATCGCGGTCGAGCAGGCGGCGGACAGACCCGAGAACGTGCGGGGGCGCATCGTGGCCGGTAAGCTCGACAAGTGGTTGGATGAGGTCGTGCTGTTGCGCCAGAGGCACGTCAACGAGGACAAGCACGGAGGCAAGACGATCGAGGACCTGCGCGCGGAACTGGCGAGCGAGACGCGCGAGAACATCGTGATCCGCCGCTTCGCCCGGTTCGCCGTCGGCGGATGACGCCGCCGTGAGCACGAACACCGCGACGCCGCCGGCCTACCGTCGCGTGCTGTTGAAGCTCTCGGGCGAGGCGCTCATGGGCGACCGCGACTACGGCACGGATCCCGGGCGCGTCCAGACCATCTCCCAGGAAGTGGCGGCGGTACATCGCCGCGGCGTGGATGTCGCCGTGGTCGTCGGGGGAGGCAACATCTACCGGGGACTGGCGGCGGCGGCCCGGGGGATGGATCGCGCCACCGGTGACTACATGGGGATGCTGGCGACGGTGCTGAACGCGCTCGCGCTGCAGGACGCGCTCGAGAAGGAGGAGATCGCGACGCGCGTGCAATCGGCGATCACGATCTCGGAAGTGGCCGAGCCGTACATCCGGCGGCGTGCGATCCGCCACCTCGAGAAGGGTCGGATCGTCATCTTTGCCGCCGGAACGGGAAACCCGTTCTTCACCACGGACACCGCGGCCGCGCTGCGGGCGGCGGAGCTCCACGCCGATGTGATCCTGATGGGAAAGAACGGCGTCGAGGGGGTGTACACCGCTGACCCGGCGGTCGACGCGACGGCGCGATTCATCCCCGAGATCACGCACAAAGAAGCGCTCACGCGCGGGCTTCAGGTGATGGACTCGACCGCGTTTGCCCTCTGCATGGACAACAATCTTCCGATCGTCGTGTTCAACATGGCGGACGGCCGGAACATCGACAAGATAGTGTCAGGAGAACGCGTGGGCACGTTGGTGAGGACATGAGCGAACTAACTGACGAGTTCATCGCCGAGGCTCGCGAACGGATGGCGAAGTCCGTCGAGGCCATCCGACACGAGTTCGGATCGGTGCGTACGGGCCGGGCGAGCCCGGCTCTGCTGGACCGCATCACGGTCGATTACTACGGCACGCCG
>CAWEFU010000010.1:0-222277 GCA_963808325.1 uncultured Solirubrobacterales bacterium | reverse complement strand
GGCCTGGCCGGCGCTGACCTTCATTCGTTGCCGCTGCAGGTCGTATCCACCGGGTTGCCGTATTTGATCGTCCCGGTCTCCCGAGGGTTGGAGCGAGCGCGGATTATCGTCGACGACTTCGAGGAGCGGTTGGCGAGTGTGGGGGCGAAGTTTGTCTACGTGTTTGATCCCGATGAGCGTGAGGGTCGTACTTGGGATAACGCGGGCGTGGTCGAGGACGTGGCCACCGGAAGCGCTGCGGGCCCCGCCGCGGCGTACTTGGCGGCGCACGGACTAGCCGCAGAGGGCGAGTTGATTGTTATCAACCAGGGGCGATTCCTAGGACGGCCGAGTCGGATCGCCGTGGCGCCGGACGGCCGTGGGGAGCTCTGGGTGGGCGGACCGGTCGCACCGATCGCCCGCGGCGTCTTAGACGAGACATCCCTTGGCTGAACTGGCCTTGGTCAACCTCTGCCCTGCCGGCTGCGAGACCTCACCGCACGTGCGTTCAGCCGAAGAGGCGGTGGTGAACTCGGCACTCGCAACTGACGCCTGTACGCACCCGGGGCGCCCTCCGGCCGCATCGCGACTGACGGCTCCAGCTGTGAAAGACACTCACACGCCCGGGCCTGGAAAAACCTGCCGCTCATATAGAGGAGTGACGGCGGTCATCGCTCGGAGGACCCCCTTCGCAAGGCGTCCCGACCCGACAATTCGGCTGTGAGCGTCGCGACCGGGGAACCCAGGCTCCTGCTTCTGAGGACGAAGCTTGAGCCTCCTTTGCCTCGGGAGCTTGTTCCCCGGGATGGGCTAGTTCAGGCGTTTGGGGCTGGTCTTGTGCGACCGCTGACGGTGATCCGAGGTCCGGCTGGCAGCGGCAAGTCGCTGCTGATGGCGCAGTGGCGCTTGGCGGCACGGAGCGACCGCAAGGTCGCGTGGCTTTCGTTGGACGAAGGTGACAACGAGCCCGTCAGGTTCTGGAGCTACGTGATCGCGGCGTTGCGTTCGGTGCTTCCCGAGTTTGGTGAGGGGCCGCTGTCGTTGCTGCGGGCTCCGGGTGTCGATCTGATGGACGAGGCTGTCCCGGCCTTGATCAACGAGCTTCTCGAGACGCCCAGCGAGACGGTGCTTTTGCTCGATGACTACCACGTGATTGAGCACGAGGCGATCCATGCGGGCATGGGCTTCCTTTTGGAGCAAGTGCCGGGCAATCATCGCTTCGTGATCGCCTCGCGATCAGAGCCGCCGCTGCCGCTCGCGAGGTTGCGCGCGCGTGGAAGTCTCAGCGAGATCGATCCAGAGCAGCTGGGCTTCTCCGAGCCCGAAGCGGAGTACCTGCTGAACGAAGTTCACCAGCTCGGTCTGGCGGTCGAGACAGTGAGCCGCCTTCATCAGCGCACCGAGGGCTGGGCCGCGGGGCTGTATCTGGCGGCGCTGTCGCTGCGCGACCGTCGGGATGCAGATGAGTTGATCGCCGGATTCTCGGGAGGCGATCGCCGGATTGTGGACTACTTGGCCGGGGAGGTGCTCAACCAGCAGCCGGATGCGGTATTGAGGTTTCTCCTGTGCACCAGCGTGCTCGAGCGATTCTGCGCACCGCTGTGTGACGCGGTCACCGGCGCCGGCGACGCGCGGGAGATGCTTGACCGAGTCGAGCGCTCGAATTACTTCCTGATCCCGCTCGACCCGCGGCGCGAGTGGTACCGCTACCACAATCTGTTCACCGAATTGCTGCGCCACGAGCTCGAGCGGAGGGAGCCCGGATCGTCCGTTGAGCTTCGTCGCCGTGCTGGTCGGTGGCTCGCGGATGCCGGCATGGTCTCGGAAGCCGTCCCCCACCTGGTCGCAGCCGGGGACCTCGACCAGGCTGCCGATTTGATCGCAGCGTATGTGGCGCCGTTCGCGACCGGCGAGCGAGGCGTCTGGCGGGCGCTTACGGTCGCTGAATGGTTCGACGCGCTTCCGGCCGAATACGTCGTCGCGGACGCTCGCTGGTGCGTTGGCAAGGCCGGCGTGGCATTGGCGCTCGGTCACCACGATGAGATCCTTCCGTGGCTGGATCGCGCCGAACAGGCTCCGAACCACAGGCTCGATCGGGACCCGACGTTCGCGTCGCGGGCGACGGTGCGGCGGGCTGCTGCCTGGCAGTTGCTCGGCGACGTGCGCCTCAGTAGAGAGTTAGCGGAACAGGTCATGCCGCTCGACGGCAGCTCGCGTGACCACGCGCTTGCTGGGAGCCTGCTCGGAGCGACCGCCCGGTGGCTCGGCGACGACGCCGCGGCCGTCGATTTCCTCACTCGGGCCGGGCAGCTTGGCCGCGAGCACGATCCGGTCGCTGCCGTGGCTGCGTACGGACACCTGGCGCTGATCGCGGCTGACCACAACGACTGGCAGACATGCGACCTCAACGTCAAGACGGCCTTCGACCTGATCGCTGAGTCGGAGCTCCAGGAGTACTGGATGGGGTCGTTCGCGCACCTCGCGATGGGGAGGCTGCTGGGCAAGCAGAGGAAGACGAGCGAGGCGCAGGCAGAGCTCACGCGGGCGGTCACCCTCGCGCGACGCGGGGTTGGGGTGGTCGAGTTGGCATACGTGCTCATCACTGTCGCCGAGGCGCGCCGCGAGCTCGGCGACCGCCGCAGCGCCGTTGAGCTGGTGCGAGAGGCGCGAGAGCTGAGCGCCGACGCTCCCGACCCCGGGACCGTCGTGCCGCGCCTGCTCGACAAGGCCGAGCGCAGCCTTCGGCTCATCTCCGAGCCACAGGGCTCGCGCCTGGTCATAGTCGAGGAGCTGACCGTCCGCGAGGCGGCGGTCCTCCGCCTCCTGCCAACGGGTCTCTCGGCGCGGGAGATCGGCCAGGAGCTCGGCGTCTCGCGCAACACGGTCAAGACCCACACAAAGAACCTCTACCGCAAGCTCGGCGCGACCGGCAGGCGCGAAGCGGTCGCGCGCGGCCGCGAACTCGGCCTGCTCTGACCTCGGCGCGAGAAGCGGCTCACCCGGGGTGAGTCCGATCGGGGTGAAGACAGCTCACCCCACGTGGTCCGATCCTCGGCTCATGAGTCATCCATATCTGAACATGCTGCTTGCCCGGGCTCGCACGGACGATCTCTACAGAGACGCCGCTGTCGCGCGCGGGCCGCGGAAGCCCGACGAGCCACGAAGGCGCGCCGGTCTGCGAGGGCGCGGGGTCATCGGCGCTCCGGTCTGTCGACCGAGCTGGCTACCCCCGAGCGGGCGGTGACACTCCGGCGCTATTCGGCCGACGATCACGATCCGCTTGCCCATCTCGCGGCGCTCGATAGCTCCAAGCCTCCACATCAGCCCGTAGTAGTCGCTGAGGTCGGGGGTGAGCTTCGCGCGGCGTTGTCGCTGAACGATGGCTCGCTCGTAGCCGATCCCTTCCATCTGACCGGGGGCGTAGCCGACTTGTTGCGTGCGTACGCGCGGCAGCTCGATGTGCACCCGGAGACGCGCATCAGCGCTGACTCGTCGAGCAGTTCGCCCGACATGTTGTGCGCTGAAGGCGGTCTGCCGTGATGTTCATCCAATTAACCCGCTCCCGAGGAGGAGTCATGAACCGCAAGCCCTTGATCCTGGTCTCGCTGCTGCTGGCGGCGTTTGTGATCAATCTCGACACGACGATCGTCAACGTCGCGCTGCCGTCGCTCGTGCGCCAGCTGCACGCGTCGAACTCGCAGCTGCAGTGGGTCGTGGACGCATTCAACTTGCTGTTCGCGGGATCGGTGCTCGCCGCGGGCAGCCTGTCTGACCGGTTCGGGCGCAAGGGGATGCTGCTCGCCGGCCTGTCGGTGTTCGGCCTGGCGAGCCTCGCGGGCGGGCTGATGGACAGTCCCGGCCCGCTGATCGCCGCGCGTGCGGTGATGGGCGTGGGTGCGGCGATGGTGTTCCCGTCGACGCTGTCGCTGATCACAAACGTGTTCACCGAGCGGGGCGAGCGCGCCCGGGCGATCGGGTTGTGGGGCGCGATCACGGGCGTGGCGATCGCGCTCGGCCCGATCGTTGGCGGCTGGCTGCTCGAGCTCTCCGACTGGCGCAGCATCTTCTTCGCGATGGTTCCGATCGCCGCCGCCGCCGGTTTCCTGGCCGCCCGCTATGTCCCGACCTCGCGTGACCCGCACGCGCCCCGCATCGACCGGGCCGGGTTCGCGCTTTCGACCGCGACGATCGGGCTGCTCGTCTACACGATCATCGAGGCCCCGAACCACGGTTGGGGAAGCGCGCGGACGCTCGGCAGCTTCGCGCTGACCGCGGCGCTGGCGGCGGCGTTCGTGGCCTGGGAGCGGCGCACCGAGCAGCCGATGCTCGACGTGAGCCTGTTCCGCAACCCGCGGTTCACCGCCGCGAGCGCGTCGGTCGCGATCTCGTTCTTCGCGCTGTCCGGGTTCATCTTCCTGGTCACCCAGATGTTCCAGTTCCTCAAGGGCTACGGTCCGCTGTCGACCGGCGTGCGCCTGCTGCCAGTCGCTTCATTCGTCGCGATCTCCTCGATCCTCGGCACCAAGCTCGCCGTGCGGTTCGGCACGAAGCTCATCGTCGCCTCCGGGCTGTTCTTGATGGCCGCGTTTTACCTGTGGGTTTCGACTTCATCGGTCACGACCGGCTACGGGACGATCGCCGCCCAGATGGTCGTCCTCGGCACAGGGATGGGCCTCACGAGCGCGCCCGCGACCGAGGCGATCATGGGCGTCGTGCCGAAGGCCAAGGCCGGCGTCGGGTCGGCGGTCAACGACGCCACGCGCCTCTTGGGCGGCACCCTCGGCGTCGCCGTGATCGGCAGCGTTTACGCGTCGCTGTACGCCAGCCGGCTCACCGGCGCGCTCCCCGGGGGGTTGCCTGCCAGTGTCGTGCGGACCGCGCACGCATCCGTCGGTGCCGCGCTCACAGTCGCAGACAAGCTGACCCACGCCGGCCATCCGCTGCTCGCGTCAGCCATCCACAACGCCGCTAACTCGGCCTTCTTCCAGGGCTTCCACGCGGCCAACTACGTCGCCGCGGCCATCGCCGCCGCAGGCGCCGTGACGGCGCTGGCGCTGCTGCCCGCCCAACCGACGACCGACCGCGACGACATGCCAGAGGCGCCGAAACTAGGCACGCCCGCCACAGCCGCAGCGCACAGCTGACCCCACCCCCAAGCGACAGGAGACAGAACACCATGAGCAGCCAGCAACTCACCCCGCGCGTGACCGCCGCCGGCTCCGGGATCGGCCGGGCGACCGGGTTTGAGCTAGCCACCCGCCGCCAGCCGGGCGCGGCTGGCATCGAGTCAGCGCTCGCGCGCAATCGTGCCTTCGCCGCCGCCGGCGGCCACCAGGGCGCCGTCGTCTTCCCCAACCTGCGCCTGTTCGTGATCACGTGCCTGGACCCCCGCGTCGACCCGGCGCATTTCCTCGGCCTCGGCCTCAGTGACGCGATGGTCGTCCGCAACGTCGGTGGGCGGGTCACCCCGGAGGTGATCAACGATGTCGTTTTCATCGGCCAGCTGGCCGAGACCGCACTGCCCGACGGCCCGCTGTTCGAGGTCGCCGTAATCCACCACACCCAATGCGGAACCGGCGCGCTCGCCGACGACACCTTCCGCCGCCGCTACGCGCAGCGGATCGGCGCCGAAGAATCGACCCTGCGCGAGCACGCCGTCCTCGACCCCGCGGCGACCGTCACCCGCGACGTCGAACGCCTGCGCTCCGCACCCGCGATCTCCCCGCGCGTCACCGTCTCAGGGCACGTCTACGACGTCGTCACCGGCCTGGTGCAGACGCTCATCCCCGCCGGCCGCCGAGGAGATCGAACCGTTCCATAACCCCAATCACCCCGAGGAAACCAAACACCATGACAACCACCGTCGCCCCGGACCTCAAGCCAGACCACGCGAAAGCGACAGGCGGCCAACCCTTGTCCCCGTTCCGGCCGATACGACCCCCAACAGCCAGACGTTCGTTCCTTCGACCCGACCCAGGGACGCGAGCTCGGCTCCGATCCCTACGACGACCCCACCCAGGGACGCGAGCTCGGCTCAGATCCCTACGACGACCCCACCCAGGGACGCGAGCTCGGCTCAGATCCCTACGACGACCCCACCCAGGGACGCGAGCTCGGCTCAGATCCCTACGACGACCCCACCCAGGGACGCGAGCTCGGCTCAGATCCCTACGACGACCCCACCCAGGGACGCGAGATCGGCTCAGATCCCTACGACGACCCCACCCAGGGACGCGAGATCGGCTCAGATCCCTACGACGACCCCACCCGGGCTCGCTAGAGAGAGAGTAGGCAAATGACGAACTATGCAGACGTCGTGACTAAGCCGAGCAGCCAGTGAGGAGGAAGGAACGGCGAGGCTCGCTCGGGCGGCGGGGGCCTCTAGGTTGCCGTCGCGCTATTGGCGATGAGCAGGTCGCTGCAGTCCTCGGTCGAGACACCTACTCCGTTGTCGTAGCGGTCATGAGGTGGACGCTGCGAGGCTTCTACGGATCGTTCCGTATCGGGGACGCCGGACTCGTGGGTCGTGCGCTCAAGATGCCCCCGTCCGGTGAGATGCGGAATCCGGGGATGGGGCTCGGGACCCCATCCGCCCTGACTAGTGGAACCGCGTCATGAGCAACGATACGAGTCGGGTGCCGCCGCGCCCGCTCGTCGAGGCAGCTTGGGCGGCGACCGGTGCGCTTACCGTAGTGCTCTTCGGTTGCGGGTTGCTGTTCGGCGATCTACTCGGAACGACGAACTACCCAGCGCTCAATGCGAGCTCATTCCAGCTACGCCAGTACTTCATGCGCAATGTCTCGGAGGTGCGCGCGCTGAGCTTGTTCCATTTGCTCGCGGCCGCCGCACTCGCGGCGTTTGCGTCGTATCTGTACCCCACGCTGCGAGCGGCGGGCATGCGCTTAGCTGCGCTCGCACTCGCCGGCGGGATCATTGGCGCGGCGTTCCTGGCGCTGTCAGCGCTCTGCTACCGGGTGCTCGCGGAACGGTCGGTGGCCGGTGACCCGGCGTTGGCTCACGGGCTGCTCGTGCTCTCTTACCTCGCGGGCGGTCCCGCGATCGGCGTACCGCTCGCGCTGACCGCGGGCGCATTCGCAGCCGCCATCCGGCGCGAGCGGACACTCCCGGGGTGGCTGTGGTGGCTGAGCACGGTCGCCGCCGTGCTGGGAGTCGCAACCGTGACGACGCTGCTGGGGCCCGCCAACAACAGCTCCGCAGCCTACGGGTTGCTTCTCCTTGGCGCAGTGGCACTGTTTGCCTGGCTGGCGGCGAGCAGCGCCGTGCTCCTCGGGCGTACCCTCCGCGCCGAAGACCGCGCCGTCGACCCCCGCTAGAGCTCCGGAGGAGGAGCGCAGGCTGCTGATGCGGCCTTGAGGGGAGCGCTCCCGGCAGGGGACCAGACCCCCGCATTCACGCCGACGCGAGCATCTCGTCTGCGGTCGCGAACGCCCTGCTCGGCGCGGAATTCAGGCACGCGCTCATCAGAGTGCTAGCAGGCTTGCAGCTAACCATCCGGTCGAAGCGGAAGTACTCAGCACCGAGGGCCGGCTTCTCCATCGTCGCCGGCCGAGCCGTCAGCGACCTGCTGCTGCTTCGCTGCCTCGTGAAGCTGAAGGAGAAGTAGACAGCGGGCAAATCTCGGCGTTAGGCCTAGGAGAGCTCGTGAGCGCTTCGTCCGATCACCTGATCGCGCGAGAGAATCAAGAACGAGTGAGTGAGCTGGTGCGTCGATCCGTGGTCCTAGTAACCGGCATGTCTGGCACCGGCAAGTCGACCGCGCTCGCCGAGCTCGCCGGCCGCGGTCACCGAGCGGTCGACACCGATGATCCGGGCTGGATCACCCACGTCCCCACCCCGGATGGGCCTGAGCCGATGTGGGACCTCGACCGGATCCGCGCTCTTCTGGACGGTCACCGCGCCGGCTGGCTGTTCGTTTCCGGCTGCGTGGCAAATCAGGGCGCCGTCTACGACCGCTTCGATGCAGTCGTCCTTTTGAGCGCGCCTATCGAGGTCATCTGCGCGCGAGTCGTCGACCGGACCAACCCGTTCGGATCGCGCCTTGAGGACCCCGCGCGAAGATCGCAAGCGACGTGGCTTCGTTCGAGGCGCTCTTGCGCGCCCGAGCCGATTACGAGATCGTGACGACAGCATCGGTCGCGGAGGTCGTCGCGGCACTTGAACGGGTCGCGGCTGTGATTGATCGACAAGCCGGTCGCCCGGACCGGTGAGGGATCTCGTGCTCACACGCAGCAGCAGGACTGATTCTTCCGCAGACTGTCCGGCGAAGGAGGAGTATGCGGCTGTCGCAAGTCGCGTTGGATCCTGCTGGTCGTACAGTCCGGCCACCGCGCAGGCGTCCGTGAGCACGCCCCTTTGCGCGTCGGCGGTTGACGCCGAGGAATCGTCGTTTGCCTCCCCTGTCGACCGGCTCGATGAGGTCCGTCCACGGATCGCTGCAAGCGAGGCACTGTTCGCGCCAGTCGGTCAGCCCCCCAGAGGATGACTACCGCGTGAAGAACGCAGCCTGTGCCCAGCCGTCTTCATACGGAGCCTCAAAGATCGGCTCGATCCGCATGTGTCGGATCAGCCATACCTCGTCTGGGCGATGAAAGTCGTTGTGGTAACGGGCCACAACCCAGAACGCTCGGCGGTCAAGAACCGAGGGCTGGAGGTAGGTCCAGTACCCGACCGCGTCATCACCGTCGACGCTGATCGACTCATTGGCGATCAGGTGCAAAGTCGGCGGAGTCGGACCAGCGAACCGCTCGACGATCGCGCTTCGCCCTTCATGACGACCAAGCACGTCGGCCAGACGTCCCATCCCTTCCCAGACCGCGTCGGCGGTGAAGTAATCAGCCACAGAATGACCCGTGACATCGCGCGCGTGGACGTAAGCGGCCATGAGCCGACGGATCTCATCCTTGGCCTCAAGGACGTAAACGCGTTCAGCCAAATTGTTGGGTTCGGTCATAGTTCCCCACCTCGGGAGTCGCACGACGAAGCTTGCATCTTTCCAAGCTGCCCTCGATTCGATCGGGAGCATTGTGTTCCCCGGAGGGAGGAGTATTCGATCTCCCACGACCACCAGTTCGCAGTCGATCAGTAGCGGGGCGACAACGACCAGACGACCAGCTCCCCAATGCGCGAATGGACAAGTGTTGTTCGATCAAATCAGGACTCATCGTACGTTCGCTTAGGAACGATCTCAGCCGTCTCGCCTCATACGAAGCTCACTTCTGCATCGTCGCCACTAGGGCAGCCTGGGCCGGACTGTTGCTCCCGGTCTCAGCCGGGCCGTAGGAGAAGTCGAACCTGGGCCTTGACTTTGTGCTGCAAAGCGTAGTATGGTTTGCGCCACAAAGACTACGAAGGAGCGAGAGATGAATGGGACCTCCGACATGGGCGGGGCCGAGACCTACGGGGACGAGGAAGGACTGGATCCCCATGGGGCGGCGCGGCTACTGGTGCGGACCCAACGGCAGGCGCAGCGCGAGTTGGACTTCCGATCGCCGGGACTCTCGTTGCTCGCGGCCGCGGCGGCGCTGATCGCGTTCGGCTCGGTGTGGCTGTCGGTCCGCGGACAGCACCCCTACAAGTGGCCAACCCCAGCTGGCCTGGCAGGCCTCTACGTCGTGATCGCGATCCGGATCGGGTCGGTGCTCTACGCCCATCGCCGCGCCCAGGCCGGCGTCAGTGGGCGCTCGGTGCGCCAGCGGCGCGCGGAGGGAGCGGCCTTGGTGGTGGCGTTGGTCGCCGTGTACGTGTTCATGGGAGCGCTGATAAACGAAGGGACAAGTGACTCGGTCGTCTACGGGACATACGTCGTTACGGCAACGCTGCTCGTCCTCGGCGCATTCTGGGCAGCCCGCTCGGCGGTACGGGAGGACTGGCGGGACTTCGGCATCTCGATCGCGGTCATGCTGGTCGCCGCGGGGAGCGCGTTCGCGGGACCCCGCGGGGTGTGGCTGACCGCCGGTGTGGGCCTTTGCGTCGTGCTTCTGGCGGACGCCGCCGTCCAGGCGTGGCTGCTCCGCGCGTCTCGAACGAGCACATGACGGCTGACACACTTGACCCGTTGATCCACGTCCCCGCGCGACTGCAGATCATGGCCACGCTGGCCGCATTACCCGACGGTGACGCGCTGTCCTTCACCCGCCTGCAGGACATGATCGGACTGACGCCCGGCAACCTGATCACGCACCTGCGAAAGCTCGAAGAAGCCGACTACCTCACCAGCGAGAAGACCGGGAACGGGCCCGCGTCGCGAACCTCGGTGGCGCTCACCCACCAAGGGCGCGCGGCCCTGGACGAGTACACCCAAACGCTGCGCGGCCTGCTCAACGGGCTATAGACCCAAGGCCGCACGAGAGTCCATCCGTCCGGCAAGCTAGCGACCCGGTCACGAAGAACTGGTGCGAACCTCGCTTCTGGTTCGTCGCCCACGCAGCCACGGACGGAGCGCTTCTGCTTCGAGCGCAGGTTGACGCGAACGGGAAGCTCGGGGCCGCTGCACCCTGCCGGTACGGTGGAGCTCCTGCGGAACCGGAGGTCAAGCAGCGAGGCGTCGGCGTGCCTTCTGCACCGAGGGCAGCGCAGACTTTGCGCGGGCGAGCGGCCGGGCGCGCACGTCGACGCTGGCCGGCTTGGCTCCGATCTCGACCTCCTCGCCGGTTGCGGGGTTGCGGCCCTTGCGCTTTTTCTGCGCCGGCTTGACGCGGACCGTCATCTGAACGAGGCCACCGATGCGGACCTTCTGCGCGTCGGCGAGCTCCTCGAGCACGATCTCCTCCAGCGCCGCTAGCGCCCGCTTGGCGTCAGCCTTGCTCAGCTCAGCGCGATCCGCGACGGCGGTGACGAGCTGCGTTTGCGTTAGCGCCACGGCACTCCTCCAAGTTGGGATCCAATAAACCGGCGGCATTCAACCTCATTTCACGGACAGGCGCGTCACGGGCCGTGGTCGACAGCCACCTTGAGGAAAGAGGCGGACTTGCTCCCTCAGCGCGACAGCGACACTGACAGTCGAGTCCATGCGTCTCCTCGGTCCTCGCGGGCGAGGCCGGAGCACGTCTCATTCAGGGAACGCTCAGCGAACACGAGTCCGAAAGCGCCGCACCTGTGGGACTACGGCCTGGTGAGCTTCACGTGCAGTAGTGATCCGGCGGTGCGCAGGAGCGTGCCGCCTTCCATCAACGGCGGCTCGAGGTGCCCGCGGATCCTCAGGGTCGTCGTCTCGCATGGATCGATGTTGGTGGGGGTAGCGGCCAGCTCGCTCACCTGTGCCAGCGCGGGACGGGCTGTGCTGGCGCGGAAGGTGAAGGTGTCGACGGGGCCGTTTGGGAAGGCCGGGCACGAGAACCCGTCGCCGGAGAAGTTTCCACCGAACGGCAGAGCGTTCACGAGCGCGGCGATCCGACGGACCAGCGAGAGCCTGGTGACCGTCAGCGAGCGCAATGGCTTGCGGGCGGGGAGGGTCATCGTGACGTCCAGCACCCGCGCGCCCGTGGGGATCTGCTGGGCGGCGCGCGGGGAGCGATGTACTGCACCTCGCCGTCCGCCCGCACCACTGTGCTATGTGCGCTCCCGACAGCGTTGACCACCAGCTGTCTGATCGTGAGCGCCGCCGGATCGGTTCCCGGAAACGTGTACACGGCGAACGCATCCGAGCTGCCGGGACCAAACCCAGAGCCGGACCCGTTCAACTTCGCGCCAGCGGGGAGATGCCTCTGGACCGTTGCGATCACGGCGCTCGGCGACGCATCGGTACTCCAAAAGGCATGGCGGTCGACCTGCGCAGCCAGAAACAGTCGCTCGAGCGGTTCAACCAGCGGCCCGCTTGCGGTCTCGCCTGAGATTTTGGTCGCCCCGGGCGGCAGCACGACGTCGCCGAGGAGTCCGTTTGCCGCCCGGACCGCCGCTTGCCGATTGGCGCGTGCTGTTTGGCGTGGCGTGGCCGCACGCGCTCCGACAGCCACACATAGCGCGCCAAGAATCGCGACCGACGTGAGGACGACGCGCCTCGACATCACGCGAACCCTACCCCGCAGAACGACGCGCATGGCTCGATTTGGCTGAATGTCGAGTACCTTCTTGTCGCAAGGAGCGAGTCCAGAACCCGTCCGAAAGGTAATGTCGAGCACTCGCTGAGATGATTTGCGTGATTGCGTAGGCGCCGCCGTACGCGCCGACGAGCAGCGTTTCGCCCAACACTTTCGGGGCGTTCGAGCGTTTGGGTGTCGGCAGATGATGCGTGTGCTGCTGCGGTATCGGGAGAGATTTGCGGCATCTATCCGCGTTGGTTCGGCTGCGACCTCGCGGCCGCGGTCCGCGCGGATGCTGGCGCCAACCATCCTCGCCGGTACGTTGCTCGGGCTCGCTGCGTGCAGCGCCGGCTCGGGCACAAGCTCGAGCGTTCGGCCGGGCGTGCCGGCGCGGGTTTCCGCGCGCCTGCCGCTGTCGCCCGGCAGGGCGGCGACCTCGGGACCGCTGCTGTGGTCATCCCCCAGGTTGATCGACCGCGAGGCGCATCATGGGGCTTCGATCCCGCTTCACGGCGTGTCCTGCGCCCCGGCATCCCTGTGCGTAGCCGTTGACGGGGGCGGGAACGTGCTTACCTCGCGCGGTCGGGTCGGAACCTTCGGCCGCTGGCGGACCGCCGCCGTTGACCGTCCCAACCAGCTCGAAGCCGTCTCGTGCCCGAGCGGGTCGCTGTGCTTCGCGGTCGATAACGTCGGCAACCTGGTGTGGTCAAGAGACCCTGCCGGAGACGCGCGAGCCTGGCATCGCACCAGGATCGATGCCGCCAGAACACCGCTATCGGGGATCTCGTGCCGCTCGGTATCGCTGTGCGTGGCGATCGAGCTTGACGGCCGCGTGCTCAGCTCGGAGAGCCCGACCAGCGTTGGCGTGTGGCCCGCGATCCGCTTTGGGTTCCCTTACGGCGGGGAGCTAAAGGGAGTCTCGTGCCCGTCCACGTCCACCTGCGTGGTCGTCGACGTGTCGGGAAACGTCTGGTCCACCACCCACCCAACGGGCAGCCGAAAGGACTGGCCTGAGGCGGCGAATGTCACCCCCCTCACGAGCCTGTACGGCGTCTCCTGTGCCTCGCCGTCGCTGTGCGTCGCTGGTGATGACATTGGCGAGATCGTCTCCAGCACGAACCCGACCGCAGTCCGCAGCGCATGGCAGGTCGCGCGCGTCAACGGATTCCAAGTCGGCGGCACCCAACACGCTCTCGATGCCGTCTCGTGCGTCCTTCCGTCGCTGTGTGTGGCCGCGGACATGGCCGGCTACGTGGTGAGCTCCATCAACCCAGCCCGTGGTGCCGGCGCTTGGCGACGCCAGGACGTGGACGACAGGACCGCGCTCACCGGGGTCTCGTGCCCCACCGCCAAGCTGTGCCTCGCGGTCGACAGCGCCGGCCAGGTGATCATCGGACGCGCTGCACACCCGTGACGGGACCGCACTAAGCCAGTCGAGGAGGCCCCAGGCCGGTCCCGCGCCGCCTACCCACGGGAGCAAGGAGGTGTCGTCGTCGCGACGTCTTCGCTGCGCGATCAGTCCGGTGTACGGGGCTGCCGAGCTCGCTTACGTCTTCGTGGCCGTCCCGGAATCGACCACGCCGCTTCTGCTTCGAGTTCGATCGGTGAGAAGGAGCAGCGTCCCGGCCGGCACCGCACCATCGTCGAGTGGGGCGGGTCCTCGTTCGCGAAAGCAGCCATCTCGGCGGTGCGTCCTGAAGCATCCGCCCTCGCGGCCGTGCTGCCCGGACCTGAGTTGGACGCTGCGACGGCACTTCCCCCAAAACCCGTGCTCGAGGCATGTCTCGTTAGTTTCGTTCAGGGCCTGGTCTGGGCAGAGCGACGGGCCGTGATTCCTCTGTTGCATTGAGGAGATTGCTCAGGCCCCATGCTCAATGCTTGAGGGCAGCCTCACCCACGTATGCTTCCGCCACTCCCAGACAGAGATTTGCGGCGGCGGAAACGTAGGATCGGCAAACGCACCCACCGGGATTGCGACGACGTCCGGGACCGACCCCACGACGTAGTAGACCGTCGCGCCGCAATCGGGGCAGAAGCTGAACGTCCTCGACTCGCCTTCGTCGGAGATACGGACAAACTCGTGTGAGCGTCCGAGGACGCGAACGCGGTCGCGCGCAAAGCGCGCTTGAACGCCGAAAGCGCTTCCCGTCCGGCGCTGGCACGCGAGGCAGTGGCAGACCGAGACGCGCATCGGGTCCCCCTCCACCACCAGTTGGAGTTGACCGCAGCTGCAAGCAGCTTCACGCTTAATAGTGCTTTGTTAGGTTTGATCACTCGTTTTGACGGGGCCGGGTGAGGTGGAGTTGGTCGAGGTCGACTGGCTGTTGACAGGTTTGGCAGCGGCCGGCCCAGCACTTGAAGATCGGTTGCAGGAGCCGGACGGTCTGTTCGAGTGTCAGGCCGGCCGCGGGTGAAAAGGATGCAGTCGCTCCAGGGTGAGGAATCCGTGGGCGGCGGTGACCAGCGCGGTATGGTGGTACCACCCGAGCCATGAGCGGCCTTCGTAGTGGTCGAGCCCGAGCTCGCCCTTGAGCCGGCGGTAGTCGAGCTCGATCTTCCATCTCAGGCGAGCGAGGCGTGCGAGCTGTCCCGGCTTGGCGCTGGCGGGCAGGTTCGCCAGCCAGTAGCCAGTCGGCTCCTTCTCTCCCTTGGGCCACTCGACGATCAGCCACTCCTCCCGCGGCGGGATCTGGCCGCCCGCTATCCAGCGGCGGTCTTTGGCCTTCCACTGATGCGCGGCCCGGACACGCACGAACATGAACCGCGATTTACGGGGCTTGCCGTCCAGCCCGTCACGGAACGTGAGAGTCTTCAACTGACCCTCACCCAGCCGGGCGATCAGCGCATCGATCGACTCAGGGTCACGGTCGCCAACCGGACGGGTGTGAGGCCGGCCTCCCCTCGGTGAGCGTTCGGCTACAGCGAACTTCGTCTCCGGGGCGAACACGGTCGTATCCGGCGAGACCGACAGCACATACTCAAGTCCCGCCCCGTCGAGCTGCTCTCGCAGAGCGGTGTTGTTCCCGTACGCGACATCGCCCAGCACCGGCGCCCGCTTCACCTTCCACCCGGCGGCTCGCAGCGTCAGCTCCGTTCCCAGCTGCGGCTTCGTCTTGAACTCCAGCCCCGCCGGGATCTTCGCCTTGCGCCGCCGCTCAGCGTCTTGGCACCACTCCTCGGGCAGATACAGCGCCCACCCCAGCGGCACCGTCCCCTCGCGGCCAACCGCGTGCAGCGACACGCCGATCTGACAATTACCCGTCTTGCCCAGCGTCCCCGAGTACTGGCGCTTGACCCCCGGCGAGTCCTTGCCGTCCTTCGGGAACCCCGTGTCATCGAGCACCCACGCCTCAACATCGATCTCCGGCGCCACCCGCTCCGCCACCGCCTCGACCACCAACACCGGATCCCACCGACTATCGGCCACGAACTGCTGCATCGACTGATAGTCCGCCTCCTCACCCAGCCGGGCGACCAACGGCTCAAGCGACTTACGCTTGCCCTGCTCGATCAACCCGCGCACATACAACCCGCCGTTGACCAACTGCACCGACCGGTTCATCGCCTCCGCCAGCACCTCGCCCGCGAACGCCTCAAGACGCTCACGCACCGCCGACGGCGCCTCCACCGACACGCTAGACGCTTCCGAGCTCACGGCCACCATCATGACCTCCTCGCGATCGACGACAACCGCGAAGAGGATTCGCCGCAAATAGCGCGAATCCCTACCTCAAAGCTAACAAAGCACCATTAACCACGGCGGACACATTAAGAAGCCTTGGAGAACGCTTGGCGTTCGCCGACGGGTTCCGATCGCGCGCACCCAGAGTCTCTTCATTCGCCCGGCGAGGAGGCGTGCGCAGACAGCCCTGCGGTCGCGCGCAGATAACTGCGTCGCCGAGCGATACCGTGATCCTGCTTTAGCGCCGCGGCGAGCATCGCGACCACGTAGGCGATCGTATTGCCGGGCGCGGAAAGGAGGCGCGGCATGTGTTGCGTCCGCGCCCGATCCACGGCACCTGCTTCGTCGCCCACAGAGCACCCAGCCGCGGGCTGCTGCTCCGGCCGGCTGGAGACCCGGAGCAGAACTACGGAGAGGCCGGAACCGGCGAGCCTAAATGGCTCAGTCTTCGTGAATGGGGAGGTGTCGGATGGAGCCGGCCGCGCGTTCTCTTGGCGATCGCCTCTGGGGCGAGGGTGAAGCGTCGGGTGCCGCGCGCGCGGACGACTGCTTCGCCCAGAGAGCAGTCACCCCGGAGCGTCATGAGCTCGTGACCCAAGCTGTCCGGAGGCAGCAGTCCGGCCGATGCCCGCGAGGCTGCTGCTCTTGTGCTTGCTACTGAGGAGTTCGTGCTAACCGTGGAGGGCGACCGTCACGTCGGCGCCGCCGGAGTGCTGCATGGCCAGGGCGCACGGGCAGCCGTGTCCGTGCCGTCGGCGTGGCTCCTGGCGCTCCAGAGCAGCAGTGTCACATAGTCCGATTACCTCGATCGAGACCGCTGCAAATAGCCCGAAGCAGAAGCGGCCCCACGGGATTCTCAGGAAGCAAGGTTGCCCCGTCGACTCTCCCATCTCATGCGAGACCCAGGGCCGGGCGCCGCCCACTGCGAAGCGTGGAAAGTTTCAGCAACAAGCGCGAGCCTCGGATAACGTGCGCCTTGAAGACCAACGTGGCAGTAGCCACGGGAAAGGGGTGCGCGATGCACGTGGTAATTCGGAGCTATTCCGGGCAGGGTGCGTCTGAGCTGTTCGACCTCCTCGGACAGCGGGAGGAGGATGTCAAGACCCTTATCGGCGGGGTGCCTGGCTTTGTTAGCTACGCAGCTTTTCGCGCCGGCGGCGGCGGGACGACCGTGACGGTATGCCAAGACAAGACCGGCACCGACGAGTCCTCGCGGCGCGCGGCCGAGTGGGTGAAGGACAATGTCAGCACGACGGTTGACCCGCCCGCGATCACGGAGGGGAGCACCTTTCTCCAGTTCTGATTCGGGGCTCGTCAAGTCCCGGCCCTATACCTGCGTTTGGCTAGCACGGAGGTCGCCTCGGTCCGGCTCAGCGCGAGCCTGCAACGCGCGGAGCGCGCGCAGGCCGGGGCGGGAGTGGAGTGCTGCGTTGATCGAGATCCGGCAGTCTCGCTGCTCAACCAGCCAGCATGTTCGGGGCGAGCGTGATCTGCCTGCTTGTAGCCCGATCCAGCGGTCTGCCTCGCCGCTACGGCGTAGGCCAGAGCACTCGTTCATTCAGAAAGCGGGAAGCTCCGCGGAGCACGAGCGCTTCGATACTCGGCGTATGAGGGGGAGCCACCGGCACCCGCTGGGACGTGATGCGGAAGCCACGCCGACGACCACAACCCCACGCGCAACCGGGCGCAGCAGCTGTGCTACGCCCAGATAATGGAGGAACTCGCGTTGACCGACTCTCGCTCGCATTCATACCGATCAGAGATCAGAAACACCAACCGGAGCCGGGCGCCGGGGATCCGCCGTTGGCTCGCGCTCAACGTCTGCACCGTCGCGGCCTTCAAACGAGTCGGAGCGCTGTTGTTGACGCTCTCGGCCATCGGTTGGCTCGCCGCTGTTGCCGCGCCAGCCGCGCAAGCCCGACGGAAGCGCGCGATCAAACTCACCATCGTTGAAAACCAAATCTCGACCACAAACCCGAACCCCGGCGGGCCTCCCCGCGTCGGGACGACCACCGTACACGCTGGCGTCGCATCGCTAACGCCCGGCGGCCGCGGCGCGGACGTGGACCATGTCACGATCACGGGCTTGTCGTTGGCGACGCTCAGCGCGACGTTCAAAGGCACCGTGACGTTCTTCTTCTTCTTCTTCTTCTTCTTCACCGGCACCTTGTCCGGCAGGAGCGTCGGACGCGCCACGATCCACATGGACGGCAGCGTGACGTTCACTGGCGCCACTACCCTCACGCGTGGCACCGGCGTCTACAAGGGCGTGACCGGCCACCTTACATTCACCGGTGGCAGTCGCAACAAGCCAGGATCAGTCACCACGTTCCACCTAGCCGGTACGGCCACGTACTAAACGGCCCGGCACTCCAGGCCAGACCACATCGCCACCTAGACGTAGCTCGATCGGCCGTCGACGCGGCACGTCGCAACGCGCTTGGGCAATCGCGCGCGCCTGGCGCTCCGCGCGACGATCGACGGCTCGCCTCGATCGACCCTCCAGAAGTCTCGATGGCGCCGCTGCATCTGAGCAGCACCGGCCACGCCGGCGGCGAGGGCCTTGCTGCCGCTTTCCGGGGGACCGGCAGCGCCAGGACGAGACGGTGTCGGAGTGAGCAGTGGCGGGCTGGGCTTCGGGCCGGTAGAGCGGGCTGGTAACAGTCTGCTCTCGAAGGGAGGGAGCGATGTCTTTTCAGTTGTTGCTCGACGCCACCGGTAGGCGACGTTCAGCGGCATGGCCGGCCCACCGCACGGTCGTTCCGGACGATCCGCCGGTACGTCGCGGTGATGCGCCAGACACCGCCCGACGGCACCTGCGGCTGCGGGCTGATCGTGGTGTTGTGGCGCGGCGGCGATAGGAAGCGCTGTCGCGATCGAGTCAGATCTCGACCCCGACGCGGATCGATTCTGATTCGCCGAGGCAAATAATCGCCGCCGGGAGGTCGGGATGGACGCGTGGGCGTGGAGCGATCATCTCGCGCCGTGGCTCGCCGCCCGGGTTGAGCTGCCGATAGGTGCGCTGTTCTGCGTGATCGACCCGCGCGCGGGCACGCGGGCCGTGGTCAGCGACCGCCGCGCGCGGTGAGCTACGACGCTACGCGGCAGCGGCCGGTGTGCGGCGCAGGTTTGCGCCGCATCAGCTCCGTCATGCACGCGGCGGGCTAGGGGGTGCGCTGCGGTATCCAGCGCCAGCTCGTCGTCGCGACACCAGTGTTTACCTACGGCGATGTCGAGGAGACATCGGATCACGATCCACGGCGCGCGCCATGACGTCAGCCGGCCTCGAGCTCTGATGCCCCCCGGAGGCGGGCGGGAGCGCTGCCGGCGGCCAACCGCCCGGGCGCCCGCCGCCGCTTCGCTGACCGGCAGCAAGCCCCGGCCCGCCGGCGTGGTCGGTGCTGCTCGGATGGAGTAGCGCCGCCGAGAGTGGTGCAACTCGATCAAAGCCTGCGTTGAGAATGCCGCAGGCGTTCCGAGGCGAGAGACCGCTGAAGGGCGACCGACACTGCCGCATGATCCCGGTCTCCTGGCTGACCGGACGACGCTGCAAGCACCGGGGGGCTTGCAGCGTCGTGCCCGCGCAGCTTATCGCCGGGGGCGGCTCGCGATCTTCCTATGCCCTGGCCGCGGGGCGGATGTTCTGGTTGACCTGGAAGACGTTGTCGGGGTCGTATTGAGCCTTGACGCGCGCGAGTCGGTCGTAGTTGTCGCGGTAGGTTGCGCGGACGCGGTCCTGGCCCTCGTCCATCATGAAGTTGACGTACGCGCCTCCGGCTGAGTAGGGGTGGGTCGCGTCCCAGTAGCCGATGCACCAGTCACGGATCGCGCCGGCGTTGGCCGGGTCGGGATCGACTGCGAAGATGACCTCGGCCCATTGTGCATCGCGGTAGCTAAAAGCGGTATCCGCGGCCCCGATGTCGTGAGCGGCGCCGTCGATCGGGTAGAGGTGCATCGTCGAGTGCATTGACGGCAGCTTCTGCGCCCACTCGAGGTGCTGCTCGATGAGCTCGTCGGAGAGTTCGTTGACGAAGTCGGCGCGCCAGTAGCACTGCAAGCCTTTCGTGTAGAGCCCGTCGAACAGGCTCTGAAGCGTTGGGTACGGCACCGGTCCGACGCCGTGCAGGAGGGGCGTACCGACATCGTGCACGGGTGCCAGCAGCCGTGTTGCGTCCTCCTCGGAGCCGACGACGCACCACATCACCGCGCAGACCTTGCGCAGATGGAGCTCCTCTGGGAAGAGTTCCACCGGAGGTACCGTCATCTCTGCGAAGAAGCCGCCGACGTTGCGCGGAGCCGCGGGAAGGAACTCGCGGTAAAAGCGCATCACCTCCGGCGTCTGCTCGATCGGCCAGAACGTCGGCCCGGCCATCACCGCAGCGCCGACCTGGTGCGTGCCGAATTCAAACGACGTAACGACACCGAAGTTGCCGCCGCCACCGCGCAGCGCCCAGAACAGCTCGGGATGCTCGGTTACGCTCGCATGTACCCGTGACCCGTCGGCGAGGACCACCTCGGCACCGAGCAGGCTGTCGATCGTCAGGCCGAACGGCCGCGTCAGGTGCCCGAGCCCGCCGCCCAGCGTGAGCCCGCCCACGCCGGTCGTCGAGATGATTCCCGACGGCGTCGCGCGGCCGTACTCGGCGGTCACCCGATCGACGTCGCCCCACGTGCAGCCGCCGCCGACCCGGACGGTGTTGGCGTCCGGATCGACCACAACCTCATTCATGCCGGCCAAGTCGATGACAATCCCGTCATCGACGATGCCGAGGCCGCCGCCGTTGTGCCCACCGCCGCGCACCGCGATCCGCGCTTCATGGGCACACGCGAAAGCGACGCCGCGTGCGACGTCGTCGGCGCTCTGGCAGCGCACGAGCAGGGATGGATGTCGGTCGATCATGCCGTTGGACCGCTCGTGCATCGTCGTAGCCCGAATCGCCGGGGGCGACCATGCGGTCATTCAGATCAGCAAGCTCGCGCCGCGCGATTTCGGCGAGGGACGCGGTGGAAGTCATTCGACGCTCCTTGTGCGGGTTGGACCAACGGGCCGAGCAGCCCCCGGTGGAATGTACCGGCGCGACTAGCGCGTTGTCATCAGCTCATCCGGTCAGCAAGCACGCGGAAGCAGGAGTCCGTGTCGACGCCGAAATCTGTGCCGCTCGTGAGAGAGCAGGAGCACTCCGCTCCGCGAATGGTGAGAGTGCTGGGTTGGGCTACTTCCAGCAGCGTCGGCTGACGAGATCCGGGCACCCGACGCTGCCGCTCTGGAACGCCCCGAACAGCGATGCGCCGCTCAGCGCCGGCTGCCGGATCACCCCGGCGGAGCGGACGTCTGTTCCGGGATCGCGCCCGATCGGGCACGAGGGTGCTCCACTGCCAGTGAGCGGCAGCCCGCCGCGATTCCCCCGCCTGGGCTCAGGATGCTCAGGACCGAGAGCGCCCGGCGCCCGCGCGCCGGCGGTCGTACTTCCGCATTTCGAGGTTGCGATAGTCGAGCGCGTGGCTGCTCCTCGTCGTCCCAAAGGGGCGGCCGGGGTTAGCTCGAATCGAGCAAGCACTGCCTACTCCTTCTTCGTGGATGCAGAACTGCGTGTGCGACGGGCGGAAAGCGTGCCTGGTCGTCCTCATGAGCGGAAACATGGCTCGCGGTGGTTCTTCGGGATCAGGGGAGGCCGCGACACGGCGCGAGAGCGCTAGGGGCGTACGGGACGCGCAATGTCCCGCTGCTCGTGCAGAAGGTCGAACGCTTCGGCCTCTGGGTCTGGGGCCGGATTATCGTGCGCGATCTGGGAGCGTGGTATCTCACAGCGCCATCCGAAGGTGACCAACAGCGGGGTCAGGCAGCGCTTTGCTGGTCAGCTCGTCGTGCACGGCTGAGAGTCGGTCGCGGTCAGTGGTAGCGCATCGCTGAACGAGTCTGTCTGGGCGAAAACCCATGATCCATTGCACGTCGTTGGCGCCTCGATCAGGTGGACCTTGACCGTCTTTCCATGCACCTTGCGGACGACGGTCCGGTCCGGGACGTTCACGCTGAACTTCGTGATGTCGAAGGGACTGGGCGGCGCGCCGGGGAACTGGATCTGGGTGAACGCGAGGCCGAATGGCCCGCTCGGCTGCTGCTTAGCGGTGAAGGCGATCTCGCCGGACGGCTTGCCGTCCAGCAGGGCGATGAAGATGACCGTCGGCGCGGTACCAGAGAATGGTTTGCCGTTGTAGGCGATGAGCTTCGCCGGAATGAAGGTCGGAGGAGCGCCGTTGGACCCGGGAAGCGAGGCCTCCCCCGTGCCGGTGCCGATCTGCGTGGATTTTGAGCACTTCGAGAGCCCCGTCGTATTGATCCTGCAGGCCGGGAAGAGCAGGCCGTTCTCCTTGAATCCCTTGTTGAATCGCACATTGATCGAGGTGTTGTTGATTCGCGTATTGCCGTTGATCCGATTCCCCGTGAAGGAGTCGAAAGACACGCCTACGCCGCGAGGGGCCTTGGCCGTTCCGGAGACGGGCGGGGTGATCGCCACGTTGAGGTCGATGAAGACACCTTTCTGATTGGTTGCGGCCTGCCCGGCGAGGGCGATGCCGGCGCCGGCCAATGCGGCAAGACCGACGACGAGACCAATGAGCCTGCGCATCCCGTTCCTCCTAACTGCTTGATTAGCCCGCGCGATCTTCGCACAGCAAAACTGAGACAGCTATGCACTAATCGTATGGATAGATGCTCAAACCGCATTGCCAGCAAGGAGCCGCGCTGGGAGAATCTTTTCGACCCAAATGCGATCTGGGCCGGCTCCCGGAGCCTAACGTGTCACGTCTCGCTAGAGTCCTCGTCGTTGCAGCGGTTGCTCTTGGGATCGTCGCACCTGCGGCATCCGCGACATCGCAACGTACGCTAGGGAAGGACCTTGAGGCATTCTGGACATACGTGCTCCAGACGCCGACTCCCCAGAACCCGTTCACGAGCGACAACAACCGTTGTCACCAGCTCGGGCGAAGTCCTTGCGCCGCTTCTCCCGTTTGCCCCCGCCTCGACTACCTGTACCGTAAAGCCGGGGACGAGCGTGTTTATCGGTGAGATGTCGGCGGAGTGCAGCACGGCGGAGGCTCCGCCTTTCCATGGCGGAAACGAGGCGCAGCTGCGCGAGTGTGTTCGCAATGTGCTCTCCGGCTTTACTGTGCACACATTGGTCGTGGATGACAGGACCGTGCCGGTAGACGTGGTCGAGACGCCGCTGATGAAGAGTCAACATTCCGCCGGACAACATGCTCGGTGTTCCCCCCAAGATGCGCTCTCCGTCGGGAAGGGCTGGGTCGCGCTCTTGCAGCCGATGACACCCGGGACGCACCAACTGGCATACACATTCGCCGGCACGTTTCAGGGGAACCCACTCGGGGTCAGCAACAGCATCACGATAATCGTCACGCCCAGCGGCCATAGTCAGTCTTCCGGGTTAACGAACAGCATCGATCAGCGTCACTGGACGACCCCTGTCAACCAGTGGCTCCTAAGACACATCAGCAGGAGGTTTCACCATGGGGCGCACCTTTAGGGTTCTCGTCGTGGCGGCGCTCGTCGCCGGGGTCGCGGCGCCGGCGGCGTCGGCGGCGTCGAAGCGCCAGCTCGCGAAGGATCTGAACGGCATGTGGGCGTTCGTGATCCAGACGCCGACTCCGCGGAACCCGTTCACGTCCACCAACAACCGCTGCGTGCATCTGGCGCCGCAGCTGCTCGCGCCGATGCAGGCGTTCGCCGGGGGCTCGGGGGTGTCGTCGACCTGCATTGTCAAGCCCGCCACGCGGGTGTTCATCTCGGAGCTCACGACGGAGTGCTCGAGCGCGGAGCCGTTCCCGTTTCACGGCGACACCGTGGCGGAGCTGCGCGAATGTCTTAGGAGCGACATGTTCGGGCCGGTGGGGCACTTCTTCACCCACCGGGTGACGCTTGACGGCCAAAACGTGCCGCTGACGTTCATCACGGGCCCGCCGCAGCTTCTGAACGTGCCGGCGGACAATATACTCGGTCCCCCGACTCCCCCCGCCCAGACGGCGCTCTCGCTCGCGGCGGGCTACCTCGCGGTGCTTCACCCGATGACGCCGGGCACGCACCACATCGTCATCCACTTCGGCGGGACCTTTCTTGGCGCGCCCGCCGAGGAGGTCAACCACATCGCGATCATCGTCAAACCCGGCGGCTGAACCCCCACTACAGTCATTCTTAGGACGGCCGGTTTCGCCACCACGTCCGGCGAGATTGAGCAGCGACAGAAGCCGCCCATGCCTTTTGCAGCTACTGCTCCGGGCTAATAGGAGCAGCGCCGGCTCTGCTCTGAGGGCGGTCGCGAGGAGTGGGCTCGAAGTCCGAGCGGGATGCCTGCTTTGTCGCGAGGCTGTCGGAATATCGGTGCTGTCTGGGCGGTTTAAGACACTTCCGGCATGGCTCGAAACTTCGTTAGTTGTGACCGTGGTCAGCTGTTGTTGATGCCGCCGTCGTTGACGGAGTGGCTGCCGGAGGATCACTTGGTGTGGACGATTCTGGGGGCGGTGGAGGAGATGGATCTCGACCGCTTCTATGACGATTACCGTCTCGAGGGTGCGGGTCGCCCGGCGTATGACCCGGCGATGATGGTCGCGCTACTTCTCTATGCGTATGCGCGTGGGAATCGGTCCTCGCGGGGGATCGAGCGGGCGTGCCTGGAGGACGTGGCGTACAAGGTGATCACGACCATGCGCACGCCGGATCACTCGACGATCGCGGAGTTCCGCCGTCGGCATGAGTCCGAGATCGAGGAGCTGTTCGAGGACGTCCTCGGGTTGTGTCGCGAGGCGGGGCTGGTGTCGGTCGGGGTGATCACGATCGATGGGACGAAGGTCAAGGCGAACGCGTCGATGGATCGGAACCGCTCCTACCGTGAGATCGTGACCGAGATCCTGCGCGAGGCCGAGGAGACGGATCGTCGCGAGGATGAGCTCTACGGCGAGGCGCGCGGCGATGAGCTGCCCGAGCAGCTGCGCACCGCGGAGGGCCGGCGGGCCGCGCTTCAGGAGGCGAGGCGTCGGATCCAGGAGCGTAAGGGGCGCGCCGCCAACCGCGAGGACGAGGAGCCTGGCGCGAACCTGGAGGTGGATCCGGAGCGGTCGGTGACGCGTGAGGGCGGTCGGCGCGAGTGGTTTCGCGTTGCGCGCCGCGAGCTTGAGCAGCACAGGCAGCGGGAGGGCCGGCCGATCCCGCGCGGACGCGACGAGCGGCTGTTTGACGCCGCTAGGCGGCTTGAGGAGAACCATCAGGTCGACCTTGCGGCCAACGAGCTGTATGAGCGCTGGCGGGCGACGGCTCGCGACACGCTCGGTCGTCGCTTGCGCGGAAACAGCAAGCCGTTTGTCCCGCCCGAGCTGCCCGAGGGGACGATCAACCTCTCCGATCCGGACTCGCGGGTGATGCGGACACAGGGCACCCCGCCGCGGCAGGCGTACAACGCGCAGACCGTGGTGAACGACCGGCAGATCATCCTCGCCGCCGAGGTCACGATCGACGCGCCCGACTTCGGACACCTGGAACCGATGCTCGACACCACCCTTGAGCAGTTGCAGCGACACGAGGTGACCGAGCAGCCCGAGACGGTCATCGCCGACGCCGGGTACTGGCACACCGCCCAGATCCAGGCCATCGCGGATCGTGGGATCGAGGTGTTGATCCCACCCGATGGCACGATGCGCGAGGGCAAACGCCCCGGGTGGGAGCACGGCCTCTACGAGCGGATGCGCCGCAAACTGTCAACCGAACGCGGGCGCAAGCTCTACGCGCAGCGGAAGATCACTGCCGAGCCCGTTTACGGGCAGATCAAATACAACCGCCGTATCGATCGATTCATGCGAAGAGGCAGAGCCGCAGCGCAGTCGGAGTGGCGGTTAGTGGCCGCGACCCACAACCTGCTCAAACTCCACAACCACTGGATCGCCAACACCGCCTGACACCAGCGGAGGCGGCTCGCGAACCGCGGGTTTCGCTCAAACCGACGGGCGATCACAGATCGCGCTCTTTCCGCATTTTCCGACAGCCTCTCGCCGACGCGGTCATGGCGCCGACGCTCCCAATTCGGCCGGTCTCCAATGTCGAGGGGAAGCCTCGCCCCGAGGACGGTCCGCCGTGTGGTCGGTCGTGACCCGTGGAAGCAGCGCTCCGGTGCGAGCGGTCCGAGGCGCCTCGTTCTGCTCAGCAGGGCACTCCGGCGCGGGGGTGCTGCTACTCGATCATCGCGGAACTCGGGCCTGCGGATGCTTCGTTCGCTCTCGTCGCGTAATTTCCAGCAATCCAATTCTTCGAGCCGCTCGATATCCCGCCGCCCCAGCATCCGCCTTCCCCGGCGCCAGCCAGAGTGGATGGGGCCACCGGACAACCTGCTTCCGGGCGTCGTAGCCCTGGACCTGGTGCTGTTCCGCGACGAGCGCCGCGCCTGGTGGATTCCGACAGCAGAGGCGTATCCGAGTGGAGTCTTGGTGCGAGTCGAGCTGCGCGCTCGCGACCCAGCGCCTGCCGGGGTGGAACACGGCACGGGTACGTGGCGGTTCGGCGTGCAGTTCGCCGACGGACGCAAGGTGACGACGTTGGGGCTCGGCATCGCAGGCCCTGGCGTCACGAGGGCGCAAGCGACGGCTGCGGCGCGGCCGGGTGATGCCGCACCCGAGGCACCATTGTTGGTCTCTCGCGGGGGCGGTGGAAGCAGGACCTCGTTTCGACAGGACTACTGGCTGTGGCCACTGCCGCCACCCGGCGAGCTGATCGTCGCCGAATGGCCAAATGCTGGCGTCAGCCTCGAGATGAAGAGGATTAGCGCCGACATTCTCCGCCACGCTGCCGCTCGCGTCCAGCAGCTTTGGCCCACCCCTGATTCCAGCGACTAAGCAGAGCTTGCATTCGAGGGACGGAGAGGCGCCGACCCGCTCCTCGGTGTCGATCGACCCGGCAGCAGCGTCCGTCTACTCGTCTGGCTCCGCGGCCCGCTCATCGGCTCGACTGTATTCTCGTGACTCCCGAGCTCTGCGCACGACGGACCAGGCTCGCATGATCCTGCGTTGGTTCGCGTCTGATGGGTCGAGTCGGTAGGCCTCCTCGGCGTCCGCGAGCTGTCGTTCGGCGATCTGGACTAGTTCGTCAGCTGGATCCACTCCGGTCATCGTACGATCGCTTGGCGAGTAGTCCCGGGCGTGCTGCTGTTCAACCAGCGGTAGCTCTGCGGCTTCCAGAACGTGCGTCGCGACACGCCGGGTCGAAACCGCATTCGTGCTCGCGCGCGCATAGCGGGCGGCGCGGCATGGTGACTGCACGCGGCGGCAGCAGCCATGCGCATAGATGTGAATCGATCCCCGCCCGCAGCCGGTTCGCCAGCGTCTGGGTGCCCCCGCTGCTTGGTGGGCGGTTTACCCATTGTGCGCGTTACTGTCATCGTCCATGATGGAACCCTCGGGTGAGGCCTCCACGGCGTGACGCGCGCGTCCGATTCGGATCGCAACACGATCACGGCGCAGCTACGTGCGCACTGCGTGGCCGGCAGGATTCCGGTTGCGGAACTCGAGCGCAGGGTTGGTTTGGCAATGCGGGCGGAGACGATCCCTGAGCTGCGGGGCCTGGTCGCCGATCTTCCAGAACTGTCTCCCGGTGATAAAGCGGACGCCGGAGCGCCGATGTCTGTCGGGCTGCCGGGAATTCGCCCGTTCATCCGGCAAGTCGTGGCTCCTGCACGCCGTGCACGAACCCGCCGAGCGGCGCTTGACACCTTGGCGCCAGCTCTGGGTCGGATGGGCTTCGAACTGCTCGAACAGTCTGCCAACGGATTAGTCTTCGAGCGCGCAACGCCCCGCGGTTGGTTCTCGGTCACGCGCGAGCGTGTGGTCATCAGCCTTGAGGAGCATGGCGCTGACCAGGCACTCATGATCATCCACGGTCGCGCTACCCGAGCCGTTCGAAAACAGTTCGCCGCGCTTCGCTTCTAAGCCCAACAGGCGAGGACGATCGCGGGTTGCGTCGTGGTCGGTCGAGGCGTGATCGAGTAGCGTGGGGCGCCCCGGGGAGGCTGGTGGTCGAGCCATCCCGCTCTGCTTCTAGTACGAGCATCTCCGGGACCGACGCGCCTTCCTTCCTGCGCGCGGATAGCGGGCACGTCGGGCCTCGGGGACCCAAGGCACCCGCGTCGTCGCCGGTCTCGCGTGGACACGCCGATTCCGCTTCGGCCGTTGATCGACTGGCCGTTGACGCTGGGGCTTTGGCTTTGACCTGGTGGGGCGGTAGGCTCGCGGCGCATGTTCGCGACCTCGGGACGCGCGCGGCTGGCATATGACTGTGACGGGGTGCAGGACGGCGTCGACGTGCTGCTGATCCATGCTGGCGTCACCGACCGGCGTAGCTGGCGCCACGTGGTCGAGCGACTGCGCCCGCGGCACCGATGCGTGGCTTATGACGCGCGCGGCTACGGCGAGACCGTCTATGAGCTTGAGCAGGGGTGGTCGCCCGTTGCCGACGCGCTCGCGGTGCTCGACGCCGCGGGGGTGCAGCGCGCGGCGATCGTCGCATGCTCGAGAGGTGGCCAGACCGCGATTGACCTGACCCTCGCTCATCCCGATCGCGTCGCCGGCCTCGTGCTGATCGGTACCGCGATCCGCGGAGCTCCCTACCCCGAACTCAAGGGCGGTCCGACGGCCGAGCTGGACGCCAGGTTCGAGGCGGCCGAGGCGGCTGGCGATATCGACGAGCTCGGCCGGCTGGACGCCTGGATGTGGCTCGACGGGCCCGCGTCCGCGGAGGGCCGCGTCGGTGGCGAGGTGCGGGAGCTGTTCTTGGACATGAACGGGCGCGCACTACGTGCCGAGGACCCCGGCGAGCAGGCCGAGCTACCAGCAGCGTGGCCGCGCCTCGGCGAGATCGCCGCGCCAACGCTTGTGATGGTCGGCCGCCTGGATGCCGAGGACGTGCAGCCGATCAACGAGCAGGCCGCCGGCCTGATCCCGGGAGCCCAATTCAGGTACCTCGACGGCGTCGCGCACCTCCCCTATCTCGAGGGGGACCCGACCACGATCGACGCACCCGCAAAGTTCGTCGACCGGCTGAGCGGCTGAGCCACGCACGTGTCGGTTAGATCCTCGGAGCCCGAGCGAGACTTCTCCATCGTCGCCGCCGGGGAACCCAGCCGCGGGCTGCTGCTCCGCCAGCCTGGAGATCCAGAGCGGAAATACGGCGAGGCCAGAACCGGTCCGGTGAGATGGCTCGGCCTTCGCGGACGCAGAACTGAGGAGATCCAACGGCCCGTTGCTGCTGGTGCTCAACAGAGCAAGCGCACCGTTGCACGTCTGGTGTCCCGTGGCGGAGTAGTAGTCAGGCGCTTAGGGTCACGGACAGCCGCTGCTCGTTCACGGCGACTGGGCGGAGTGCGATCGTGAGCTTGTGATGCCGTGCCTACGTATGCGACAGCGCGGTGCGAGGGTGCGCTGTCTTGCAGCCAGCGCATCGACGGGCCGGCCAGTTGGCGCCCGAAGCGACCGCCGTCGCCGGTCATGGACCCAAACCTACCGGCACCGTCGAACTCGAGGGGCAACACGGTCGCCGGAGACTCATCTGGTGACGCGAGGCGAGCCGATCACGTCATTCCAAGTCGGGGAACGCGACGCCGGCGTCGGTCACAAATGTGGCTCTGATGACAATTCCCGTTGTGCGACCTGATCCGCGAACCGACGAGGAGTTGCTCGAGGCGTCCAGGACGGACGCGCAGGCGTTTGCGGCGTTCTACGACCGGTACTTCTCAGCGGTGCTGGGCTTCTTTCGCAATCGGGTTGGAGCTGGCGACGTCGCGTTCGACCTCGCTGCCGAGACTTTCGCAGCGGCTCTCGTATCGCTTGATCGCTTCAGTCCGGACACCGGCCTTGCCCGTTGGTGGCTGTTCGGGATCGCACGTAACAAGCTCAACGAGTCGCTGCGCGCGGGACTGGTCGAGGATCGCGCCCGCCGCGAGCTGATGATGCAGCCCATCACCTTGGACGAGGAGGATCTACGGGTAATCGAGTCGGGACCGACCTCGCCGGTGCTGGAGTTGCTTGAGGAATTGCCGCCCGAGCAGAAGGACGCGATCACCGCTCGGCACCTCGACGAGCGGGGGTACGCCGAGATCGCGCGCGAGATCAAGTGCTCGGAGAGCGTCATACGGAAACGCGTCAGTCGCGGATTGGCCAGATTGCGCTCGAAGCTAAGCGAGGTCGAAGGATGAGCCAAGAACCTGTGGCGAGGTTGCGCGAGGAACTGATCGCCGCCGCGGAGCGGCGCATCGCTGCCAGCGCCGGGCTCCAACACAGCCCCGCGAGGCAACCGCGCGTACGTCGAAGCTTGGTGGCGTTGGCGATCGCCCTCGCGGCGCTGGTGCTCGCGGCGGTGGCGCTCGCCGCCGGCCTGATCTCGATCGGCAAGCCCTACCGACCGCCGAGCTACATCCACTACAACACCGTTCCAGGCCAGGGCCTCGGGGTTCCGCTCCCCGGCAGCGTGAAGGTGCTGCCGCTCAGCACCCCCGATCTGCATGGAGGGGCGCCGTGGGGGATGAGATATCTCAAGACAACCCGAGGCTTGGGATGCCTTCAGGTCGGTCGACTCGTCGACGGTCAGATCGGGGTGTTGGGGATCGACGGTGTCGCAAACGACGACGGGCGCTTTCACGCCCTACCGACCAACGCTCTTGACCTTTTCAACTGCGAGCCCCTCGATGCCCACGGCCTGACGCTGATCAGCGTCTCCGATCCCAGCGCCTACGCATACGGGACCGGTGTCGAGCAGGCGTGTGCAGGAGTCGGGACAGTTTCCCCAAGCGCCCCCCGCTGCCCCGAAGCCGACCTCCGGGCCGTGTACTACGGGCTGCTAGGACCACAGGCCTCGAGCCTGACCTATACCGCTTCGGGGAACACGCGCACGATCCATCCAGACGGACCGCTCGGCGGGTACCTGATCGTGCTCCCCACCCCGAACAGGAACGTCAATGGCGGGATCGGCGGCGTCCCCGCGACCCCGTACGGCCCGCCGTTCCAGCGCGTGACGTTCACGAACGGACTCGTGTGCGACCTCAGGATCGACAGCGCGGGAAACGTCCGGCAATGCCCAGCCCCCGGGTTCACCCCGATCCAAACCTCGCGCGTCAGCAGCGCACAGATCGCCACTCCCATCACCGCGACCGTCAAACACCAGAACGGCTACTGGGTGATCGCCGCCAGCTTTACCGCGCGCGTGGCAGTCACCAACGCCCAGAGCAGATACGACCTTCAGGTCACCACCCCACCGACATGCAAGCCCACCAGCGTCTACGGCACCGAGACCCCAGGGAACATCAATAAGGGCGAAACGGTGCAACTCAGCGAAGCGCTCGGAAAATGCCCCGGCCGCTACACGGCGATCGTCCTTTACGAGCCGTCGATCCAGTCGCCGACCGCCGGTGCTCCAATCCCAGCTCTTACAGGCGGCTCCCTGGACGGGGCAGTCGTCGTAGGTCGCGTTTCGGTCAGCATTCCCTGACTAGGTCATCGGGCTGGTTGCAAACGATCGAGTCCCACACCCGCGATTGTCGCGTCCGCAAGGTGGGCATCAGCGTCGCCGATCGCCCTCGGCGCTCTCGCAGGGGACGACGTTGGGACCGCGACAGCGCGGATGACGGCTACCGCATTCAGCGGTTGGAGAAGTCTCAATCGGCCAATTTCGCGGTCGTCTGGCACGCGCTCTGGAACGGTCTCAGCGGTCTGCCTCGGCGCCAACGTCACCGCCCCTTTGTCGCCGAAGGAGAGGTTGTCCCGGGGCTCGTGGAACTTTGAGGTGGCGGCGGTCCCTCCGGCCCGTCCGCTCCGGGTGGGAGCGTGACGGGCGATCAGTCCAAGATCTAAGGAGGAACCGCCGTGAATCAGACCGTACCGGTCGCCGAGGCGATCAACGACGAGACGGTGCTCCCCGAGCGCGTCCAGGAAGCATTGGGGCAGCTGGTCGGGGCAGCGAAGGAGGGGCTACTCGCGCTGTCGGTCGAGGTCGGGCTCGGTGTGCTCAGGGAGCTGCTGGAGCAGGAGGTCGAGGAGATAGTCGGCCCGAGGGGGAAGTGGAACCCAGACCGCACCGCGGTCCGTCATGGCAATGAGGATGGTGAGGTGACGCTGGGCGGCCGGCGCGTTCAGGTGAAGCGGCCGCGGGCGCGGACCGTTGACGGGGAGTCGGAGGTGCCGCTGGCGACCTACGAGCATTTCGCTGGCCGCGACCAGCTGGAAGGTGTCGTGTTGGAGCGGATGCTGGCCGGGGTCTCGACCCGTCAGTACCGCCGCGCGCAGGAGCCGGTCGGCGAGCAGGTCGAGACGGACGCCCGCTCGACGTCGAAGTCGGCGGTGTCGAGGACGTTCGTGCAGCGGACCCGCGATCAGCTATGGAGGTTGATGAACCGTCCGCTGGCCGACCTGCGGCTGGCGGTGATGATGCTCGACGGGATCGAGCTGCACGGGTTCACGAACATCGTCGCGCTGGGGATCACCACCGAGGGCGAGAAGCTCGCGCTCGGCCTGTGGGACGGGTCGACCGAGAACGCGACCGTCGCCGCCGCGCTGCTCTCGGATCTCGTCGACCGTGGTCTCGATGTCGAGCAGGGGCTGCTGTTCGTGATCGACGGATCGAAGGCGCTGCGGAAAGCCATACGACGGGTGTTCGGCAACGACGTGCCCGTCCAGCGCTGTACGCAGCATAAACTACGTAACGTAGTAGAGCATCTCCCCGAGCGCGACCGCGAGGCGGTCAAAGCGCGGCTCCGCGGGGCGTGGAAGGAGACCGACCACGACCGCGCGCTCGAGCAGCTGACCAGGCTCGCGGTCGAGCTCGACCGCGCGCATCCCGGCGCCGCCGCCTCACTCCGGGAGGGGATGGAGGAGACGCTGACCGTGACCCGGCTCGGGATCACCGGCAAGCTCAAGCTCACGCTTCAGTCGACCAACCCGTGCGAGTCCATGATCTCCACCGTCCGCGTGATCCACCGCAACGTCAAGCACTGGGCCTCCGGTGAGATGTGCCTGCGGTGGACGGCCGCCGGGATGCTCGAAGCCGAGACCCGGTTCCGCAAGGTCGAGGGCTACCGCGGCCTCGCCAATCTCGCGGTCGCGATAGAACACGACCTGCAGCGTCGCCGCCAGAGTGTCACTCACACCCTAGAAGAGGAGGCCGCCACACTAGTCACTGTGTAGCTGTCCAACACGGGACCGCTGTCACTGAATTTCCACGACGAGCGGGACAACCTCGGGAAAGGAGTCATCTCGACGCAGCGCTCGACCGGAGTCTCGCGCCTCGTCCGCACCATACGCGGCGCGCTCGAGCGATCCGGATGATGCTCGGCGTAGCAGAGCATCAGTGCGGCGCGTTTGCAGCTCCACCGCGTCCTGGCTAGCACCACGCCGTCGCTGATTTGCACTCTGCCGGCAGCCGAGTCGTCCCGGCAGAGCGGCCTCAGGGAGTGACGAGCCTAGTCCCGGGTATGAGCCAGCTCGGGGTTCAGGCTTTACCGGTGTTTCGCCGATCGGCCGTTCCCGGCCGGTCAGGTACGACCTGCGTAATGCGCTCGATCGCGAGAATGTCGGTTGCGTCGGCGAGGACCGCTGGCGCCGTGTGTTCTTGTCGGCTGGTCGGCGGCCGAGGCCCGTCGTTCGGGGACTAGCGGCTTGGCGAGAACGGAGCTTCCGGGCAGGCCGGACACGCGCGGGATGCCGTGATTGCTGGTTGGGGGTCGAGCCGGCTGGTTAGCGAGTCGGGTGTCAGAATGCTGCGGTGGGGCTAATCGACGTGGGCAGCGGCCAGGTGAACGGGCGCGGGTTCGCGGCTAGCGCGAGGGTGGCGGGGCCACCTCACAAAGTTGCGGCTGGCCGGCTGTTTGTGATCGCCAGTAATCGCCTCGTTGATCGCCGGCGTCGCTGTGTGGGGGTCCGCTCGCAGTGGCTGGGCGAGGCGGTCGCAGCGCGTGGGTCGACTTGTGCCTGTCGCCGGCCGATGGGACGGGGCGCGTGGTGATGGCGCTGGTCGGTCGGGATGAGGAGCTTGCGCGGGTTCATGCGTTTCTGGAGCGTGTTCGAGTGTTGCCTCGCGCGCTGCTTGTGGAGGGCGAGGCGGGGATCGGCAAGACGGTGTTGTGGCGGGAGGGACTGGAGGCTGCGGCCACGGAATCCTTTCGGATACTCCGCGCCGAGGCTGCCGCCGCGGAGGCCGAGCTGGCGTTCACGCTGCTGGGAGATCTTCTGGGAGGCGATGTCGCGGGGGTGTTGGGGGAGCTTCCGGCCCCGCAGCGTCGTGCGCTTGAGGTCGCGTTGTTGTTCGACGATCCGGGATCGGCGAGACCCGGGCCGCGGACGATCGGGATGGCTGTAGCGGGGGTGCTTGGGCTGCTGGCGAGCGAGCGTCCGCTCCTTGTCGCGATCGACGATGTGCAGTGGATCGATGCCGCTTCGCGAGCTGCGCTTGAGTTCGCGCTGCGTCGCATCAGGCTCGAGCCGGTCGTGTTGCTTTTGACGCGGCGCGGAGGACCGGGCGACCCACCGCCGCTCGGTCTGTCTCGCGTCATGGCGGATGACGCTTTTACTCGCCTGGCGATCGGCCCGTTGAGCCTCGGTGCGCTCAGCGAGTTGCTGCGTACCAGGCTGGGGTTCAGTTGCCCTCGTCCGACGTTGCGCCGGATCGCGGAGGACTCGGGTGGTAATCCGTTCTTCGCGCTTGAGTTCGCCTCGGCTATGCGGCGACATGGTGTGCGGATCGAGCCGGGCAACCCGCTGCCGCTGCCAGGCACGTTGCAGGACCTGGTGGGCGATCGAGTCGCGGCGCTGCCGCGGCGTTCGCGGGAGGCGTTGCTGGTGGCGGCGCTTGCGTTTGAGCCGACGGTCGGGCTGGTCGGGCGCGCGCTTGCCGGGGATCCGTGGGAGCGGCTTGGTCCCGCCGTGCAGGCTGATGCGATCGAGCTGCACGGTGAGGTGATCCGGTTCACGCACCCGCTGGTCACTTCGGTCGTGCGGGCGACTGCCGAGGGCCGCAGTCGCGGCGACGCGCACCGGCTGCTGGCCGGCGTGGTTGCGGCTGGGGAGGAGCGGGCCTGGCATCTGGCGTTGTCCACCGCTGGCGAGGATGCCGAGATCGCCAGGGTTGTCTCGGAGGCGGCAGAGATGGCTGCAGCGAGGGGAGCGCCGGCGGCGGCTGCCTGCCTACTTGAGCACGCCTGGCGGCTGACGCCTAGGGGTGGCGGCGAGGGGGGCGAGCGGCGGCTGGGGACGGCTCGCCTGCATTTCATCGCGGGTGACGCAAGACGCGCTGAGCAGCTCCTGCATCAGGCCCTCGGTGAAGCGCCGTCAGGGGTCGCTCGCGCGCGGGTGCTATATGAGCTGGCTGGGGTGGAGCGCGAGACGCGAGGCGTGCGGCAGGGGACGGCCCGGTATTACGAGGCGCTGCGGGAGGCTGAGGAGGTTGAGCTGCAGGCGTCTATCCATCGCGAGCTCGCTTCGATCCTTCGCTTCACGGGTGATGTCGAGACGGCGCGGGAGCACGCCGAGGCGGCGGTCGCCAGCGCGCACCAGGCGGGCGATCGGCGGGTGCTGGCAGACGCGCTGGCGTTCGCGGCGCTAATCCGGTTCAACGGGGGCGAGCCGGGATCGCTCGCGCTGGCCGAGCAGGCGATCGCGGTCGCCGGGGCGGAAGCGATGCCTGGCTATGAGCCGCGGCACGCGCTCGCGCATCACCTGATGTGGTCGGGGCGGTTCGGGGGCGCCAGGCCGGTGCTCGAGGAGCTTCGGCAAGCGCTGAGCGCCCGCGGTGATGTGTCGGAGATCGATGTGCTCTGGTACCTGGCGCAGCTGGAGCTGCGCGCGGGGGATTGGGGTCGGGCCTGCGAGTATGCGGATGCGGTGCACGAGCTTGTGTTGCAGAGCGGGCGCGAGGACCAGGAGCGCACCGCGCTGTGGCCCAAGGCGCTCGTGGCGGCGCACCGTGGCGAGCTTGAGGCGGCAGCGGCGATGGCCCAGCGTGGGCTGGCGCTGTCTGAGACTTCCGGCGCGCTCACCGGCATGGTCATCCACCGAGGTGTGTTGGGATTCGTCGAGCTCTCTCGCGGGGACCTCGACAAGGCGCGCGTGTATTTCGACGCGGCCGACGAGGTATTCGGGGCGCTTGGGATTCGCGAGCCGGGCATGACATTCGTCCTGTCGGGGCGCGCCGATGCGATCGAGGCGCTGATCGCGCTCGGTGCGTATGCGCGGGCCAGCGCGTTGCTGGGGCCGTGGGAGCGGCGCGCGCGGTCGCTGGACAGGCCATGGCCGCTGTCGGTGGCGCTGCGCTGCCGCGGTGTGTTGCTCGCGGCCGAGAACCATCTCGCACACGCGCTAGGCGCCTTCGAGCAGGCGCTCGTGCATCACGGGCGTGCGGAGGATCCTTTCCAGCATGCGCGTACCCTGCTCGCGCTCGGCATCACACAGCGACGGGCCAAGCAACGCGGCGCCGCGCGTGCGTCGCTTGAGCACGCGATGGTGACGTTTGAGCGGCTGGGGGCCCCGCTGTGGGTTGAGAAGACCCGCGGAGAACTCGGGCGCATCGGGGGGCGAGCGCCAGGCGGCGGTGAGCTCACGGCGACCGAGCAGCGGCTAGCCGAACTCGTATCCGAGGGCCACTCCAACAAGGAGATCGCCGCGCGACTCTTCCTGACGCCCAAGACGGTCGGGACCAAGCTCTCGCGCATCTACGCAAAGCTGGGCGTGCGCTCGCGAACCGAACTCGCTCACCTGCTCGCCGAGCGCCGGGCGAGCAAAGTGTAGGAATTCTCCGACTTTCCACCGCCCCGCCCGTCGCGTACGGTCGGCGGCGTGCAGCGGTTCCTCGTCGAACTCTCTCCGTGGCTCCAGGCTCACGCGCCAGCTGGGGGCGCGCGCGTTCTTCGCGCTCGGTCTCCGGCTCTTGCAGTTGATCGAGGACCGCAATCCCGCTCGGCTCCACGCGTCGGTACGCGGGTGGTCGCGGCGGCCGCGATGCCAGCAGCACGAGCGCCGCGGCGGTGAGTGCATGCCTAGCTACCTCGTCGAGTGCTACCTCGCCGGCGGCCGAGCGGGAGAGCGCGCCGCCCGCGACCGGCGGGCTCGCTCGGCAGCGGAGGAACTAACGCAGGCGGCGACGGCCGTGCGCTTCATCCGCTCGATCCATGTCCCCGAGGATGAGACCTGCTTCTACGTGTTCGACGCCCCATCGGCCCGCGACGCTACCCATGCCGCGCAGCGCGCCGGACTGAGCCCGATCCGGGTCGTCGAAGCGATCCCTTCCGCAACGGAGGAGAAATGACCGCTCCATACCACCATCCCGCGCGGCTCCGTCCGGCGCATCGACCAGCCGCAACCAGCAACCGCAACCCCTAGCACACCCACACGGCGTCAGATCACAGATCGCAGGCGAGGAAGTCATGGCGCGGAAGGTGCTGATCAATCTGGCGACCGGGCTCGAGGATCCCGAGCGCGTCACAGTGGCCTTTCTAGTGGGCGGCGCCGCTGTTCAGCGGGGTGACACGGTCGGGATGTGGCTGACCAAGGAGCCGGTCAGGCTCGGGCTCCCCGGTCATGCCGAGGCTGTCGCCTGCGATGGATGCCCGCCGCTGTCACGGTTGTTCGAGCAGTACGCGGACGGAGGCGGCAAGCTGCTGGTCTGCCCGATCTGCTTCAACGCCCGCAAGCTCGACGAAAGCGCGATGGTTGCCAGCTCGAGCCTAGGCGGCGCGAGTTCAGTGTTCGAGTGGATCGGAGACGACGATGCCGCCATCTTCAGCTACTGACGCCACTGACGCCACGGCCGATTCGCAACCGACCGACAGCGCGGCGAACGACCAGGTTCTCGGACGCCAGTTCGCCGAGGCGCTTGGTCACAAAGACTTCAACGCAGTAATGACACTGTCACCCACATCAAAGAGGAGGACCAAGTGCGACGTTGTGCTCTCATGTTCATGCTCGTCGCGGTAGCCATTGCCGCATCCGCCGCGATCGCATCCGCTGCCGCTCACTGGAGGGCGCGTGCAGCGCTTCGGATGCCGAGCGGGGCGCTGGCCAGCGTCGTCGAGAGCGGGCGGGTGTACGCGATCGGCGGATTCAGCAGCGGCTTCGCGCAGGCGCTCAGCACCGTCGAGGCCTACAACCCGAAGACGAACCGGTGGCGCACGGTCGCCCCGATGCCAACCGCACGGGGGAACCTCGGCGCAGCCGCCGTCGGCAGCCGCATCTACGCGATCGGCGGCTACGACACCGCGGGCAATGCGCTCGCGACGGTCGAGTCGTACAACCCGACCACCGGTAAGTGGCGGACACGCGCGCCCCTCCCGGTGGCCACGGGCGCGCTGGCGGCCGTCGGCCATGACGGACGCATCTACGCGGTCGGCGGCTTCAACCAGGCTGGGCCGGCGGTCGCGAGCCTCTGGATCTACGACCTGAAGACCAACAAGTGGACCGTAGGGGCGCCGATGCCGACGGCGCGCGGCCTCGAGTCCGTCAGTTGGTCTGACGGTCGGCTGTACGCGATCGGCGGCCGCAACACCAAGTCCAGCGCCCTGCGCGCAGTCGAGGCGTACAACCCGCACACCAACGAGTGGCAGCGGAGGGCGCAAATCCCGATCCCGCGCTCGCTGGCTGCCGTGGGTACGCTCGCCGACGGACGGATCGTCGTGGCGGGTGGTTCAGCGAACGGCAAGCCGCCGGTGTCGCTGTCCGATGGGGAGGTGTACACGCCATCGACCAACTCCTGGAAGCGGATCACCCGCCTCCCCGAACCGCGCTCAGCGCTCGCAGGCGCTGTGATTGGCGGCGATGTGTTCCTCGCGATCGGCGGATTCGTCGCGCCTCACGACCAGGCAAGCGGTCTTGTCCAGTCGGCCGTCGTACCGCCGATGTAGCTGAGATACCGAGCTTGTCCCTCCGGTCCCGATTGGACCGGAGGGACCTCTTCGGTCGACTCCTCGCCCGCGCCGCCACCTTCTTGCGGCGCCGTCGCCACAAATGCTGTCCGATCCACGCGACCACCAACACTCCGAACGCAATCGCAGATGCTGTCGCGGGCGGCTCGCTGTAGATCGTGTTGACCTGGCTGCCCGAGAGCCGATGCAGGTCCAGACAGCCACCCATAGCGCTGCGCCGGTCGCGAGGAACACATCACCGCCAATAGCGCCCGCTGCCTGGGTCCGCCGAGCGTGACCGGCCGAACCCCATCGACAACCTCAAACGGCCCAGCGGAGACTCGACAGTCGTTCGGACCACCGCAGGATTCCGCTCGGTCTTGATGCCAGCTCGCGCGGACGAGGAGACTCCGGTCGAGCGCTGCGTCGAGATGACTCCTTTCCCGCCGGAGCGGAGGTTGTCCCGCTCGTCGTGGAAATTCAGTGACAGCGGTCCCGTGTTGGACAGCTACACAGTGACTAGTGTGGCGGCCTCCTCTTCTAGGGTGTGAGTGACACTCTGGCGGCGACGCTGCAGGTCGTGTTCTATCGCGACCGCGAGATTGGCGAGGCCGCGGTAGCCCTCGACCTTGCGGAACCGGGTCTCGGCTTCGAGCATCCCGGCGGCCGTCCACCGCAGGCACATCTCACCGGAGGCCCAGTGCTTGACGTTGCGGTGGATCACGCGGACGGTGGAGATCATGGACTCGCACGGGTTGGTCGACTGAAGCGTGAGCTTGAGCTTGCCGGTGATCCCGAGCCGGGTCACGGTCAGCGTCTCCTCCATCCCCTCCCGGAGTGAGGCGGCGGCGCCGGGATGCGCGCGGTCGAGCTCGACCGCGAGCCTGGTCAGCTGCTCGAGCGCGCGGTCGTGGTCGGTCTCCTTCCACGCCCCGCGGAGCCGCGCTTTGACCGCCTCGCGGTCGCGCTCGGGGAGATGCTCTACTACGTTACGTAGTTTATGCTGCGTACAGCGCTGGACGGGCACGTCGTTGCCGAACACCCGTCGTATGGCTTTCCGCAGCGCCTTCGATCCGTCGATCACGAACAGCAGCCCCTGCTCGACATCGAGACCACGGTCGACGAGATCCGAGAGCAGCGCGGCGGCGACGGTCGCGTTCTCGGTCGACCCGTCCCACAGGCCGAGCGCGAGCTTCTCGCCCTCGGTGGTGATCCCCAGCGCGACGATGTTCGTGAACCCGTGCAGCTCGATCCCGTCGAGCATCATCACCGCCAGCCGCAGGTCGGCCAGCGGACGGTTCATCAACCTCCATAGCTGATCGCGGGTCCGCTGCACGAACGTCCTCGACACCGCCGACTTCGACGTCGAGCGGGCGTCCGTCTCGACCTGCTCGCCGACCGGCTCCTGCGCGCGGCGGTACTGACGGGTCGAGACCCCGGCCAGCATCCGCTCCAACACGACACCTTCCAGCTGGTCGCGGCCAGCGAAATGCTCGTAGGTCGCCAGCGGCACCTCCGACTCCCCGTCAACGGTCCGCGCCCGCGGCCGCTTCACCTGAACGCGCCGGCCGCCCAGCGTCACCTCACCATCCTCATTGCCATGACGGACCGCGGTGCGGTCTGGGTTCCACTTCCCCCTCGGGCCGACTATCTCCTCGACCTCCTGCTCCAGCAGCTCCCTGAGCACACCGAGCCCGACCTCGACCGACAGCGCGAGTAGCCCCTCCTTCGCTGCCCCGACCAGCTGCCCCAATGCTTCCTGGACGCGCTCGGGGAGCACCGTCTCGTCGTTGATCGCCTCGGCGACCGGTACGGTCTGATTCACGGCGGTTCCTCCTTAGATCTTGGACTGATCGCCCGTCACGCTCCCACCCGGAGCGGACGGGCCGGAGGGACCGCCGCCACCTCAAAGTTCCACGAGCCCCGGGACAACCTCCGGGCGCGTGCCTGGATTCCGCGCATTTCGAGAGTCGCGCCAGAGCAAGCGGGATGCCCGTGGCACGAACAAAGCGGGTCCGCCGACGCGCCGAGCTCCGGTGCCACCGGTGCCATCTGCCTCGCTAGCGAGGCCGCTACCCGGGTTGGCCGGCGATCCCTAGCTTCACCGCCTGGGCGCTGGCCTCGCCGCGCGTTTGTACGTCGAGCTTGCGCAGGATCGCTGAGACGTGGTGATCGACCGTCTTCTCTGACACGACGAGGCGCTTCGCGATCTGCGCGTTGCGCAGCCCATCGCACAGCAGCGCTAGCACCTCGAGCTCGCGGGGAGTTAGCCCCGCCGGATTCTGCCGTGTCCGCGCGCGCGGCCCGCGGGGGATAGAGCGCACACCGCGCTGGCGAAGCCGGCGCGAGAAGATCGCCTCCGTCGGGCGTGCGCCCAGCCCCTGCAGCTCGTTCAGCGCGTGACCGAGCGGCTCCGGGTCGTCCGACCCCAAGGAAGCCACTGCGGCTTCGTATGGGCAGCCGAGCTCCCGCCAGCGCTCGGAGGCGTCGGCCCACTGACCGGCCATCTCGAGTAGCTCCGGATGCCGCTCGTCCTTGACAGCGGCTAACCCGGGGGTGAGTCCAGCGCGCCAGCTCCAGTAGGCGACCGCCGCCGCGTAGGGGTCCCCGTGGCGCATCGGGAATCCGAGGGCTGGCTCGATCTCGGCGGCGATCGCCTCCGTGCGTCCCTCCAGCCAAGCCGCCTCGGCGCGCGCCACCGCCACCGGTCCGATCCACTGAAACTCGCGGCGCGGCAGCGCTGTTGCCAGCGCCTCGTCGAGGGGAGCCCAGGCCTGCGGATCACCGCGGCGGGCGCGTACCAGGCCGAGCGCGACCAGCGCGTGAATCCGGGAAAACGGACACGGTTTGCCGAGGCAGATCTGTGCCAGCCGCGCTGCCTCGTCCCAGGATCCGCGCCACAGCTCGAGCTTCGACTGCCACGCGAGCAGGTAGTAGCGCCACAGGTCGATGTCGCGACCGTCGCAGTACTCGAGGCCCGCCCGCACGTGACGCTCGGCCAGCTCGTACCGGCGCAGCCGAGCGGCGGTCCGCGCGACCACCACATGTGCCGCTGCCACGTCATGGTCGAAGCCGGCGGCCGTGCCGGTCGCGATCGCGCTCTCGAGCTTCGCCAGGCCGGAGTCCTGCCCGGCGAAGAATTCCACCCAGCCAACGGTGATGAGGGCCGCCACGAGCTGGCGGGGGCGATCGATCGCCTCCGCCAGCCTGAACGCCCGTAAGGCCCAGTCTCGAGCGTCCCCCGGCGCCTCGGCGGCCAGCTTGAGCTGTGCCGCCTGGCTGTAGGCGATGACGAGCTCCTTGTTCGCGCCGAGACGCTCCAGCTGGCGCACGGCATGGATCGCCATCGGCAGCGCGTCGGAAACCGAGCTGGTCTCCCACACCAGGTTCGACAGCCAGCTGAGCGCCGCCGCCTGCCTGAGCTCGTCACCCAGCTGCCGATAGCACTCGAGCGCCTGCTGCTGCTCGGGCTCGGCGCCCTCGAAGTCAGCGACGAGATAGCACTCGGCTGCCCGCCGCTCGCGCAGCTGCGCGCGGGCCTGGAGCGGCAGCGCGTCGCCGTATGCCAGCGCCCGCTGGTACAGCGCCGCCCCCTCGCGGTGGGCGCCGAGCCTGCCGGCGCGGGCCGCGGCCGGTGCAATGAAGCGCATGACCTCGTCAGGGTCGCCGCAGCCGTCGGCGTGGTGCGCCAGGCGAGCGAGGTCCGGCTCTCCCCAGGGGGGCTCCGCGAGCGCCCGGAGTGCGGCGTGGTGCAGCGTGCGCTTCTCGTGATCGCTGATCACGGAGACGATTGCCTCGCGGATCAGCTCGTGACGGAACGCCACTGCGTCGCCCGCCGAAATGACCATTCCGCTCTCGAGGCATTCGGCTAGCTGCTGCTCGGGATGGTCCCCGAGGCGGTCCAGTAGCCAAAGCTCAGCCTGCGGGCCGGCCACTGCGATCGTCTCGAGCAGCCGGCGGGCGCTCGGGCTCAGACGAGCGGCGGGAGCCAGGACCGCGTCGGCCACGGTGTCCGGCAGCGTTTCCCCCTCCCTGGCCAGCAGCTCGTTGACGAAGAACGGGTTGCCGCCCGTGCGGCCGTAGAGTATCTCGGCGTCGCAATCGAACGGCTCGGTGAGCGACTTGACGGCGTCCAGCGACAGGGGCATGAGCGACATCCGGACGATCGTCTGGCTCGCACCCAACTCGCCGATCAGCACCCGCAGCGGATGCCACCGCCCAAGCTCGTCGTTGCGATAGGTGACAAGGATCAGGGTGCCGACCCCTGCCAGCCGGCGGGCGGTCAGGCGCAGCACGTCGAGGGTCGCCTCATCCGCCCAGTGCAGATCCTCCAGCACGACCACCGACAGGGTCGGGTCGTCCTGCAGCTCGCGCAGCAGCGCACTGGCCACCGTGTGTGGCTTTGCACCCTCGTCGATGATGTCGCCGAGCGCCCCCTCGCTGGACTCGGCAAGGTCGATGAACGGGCCGAACGGCCGTGGCGCGAGCAGCGGCTCGCAGGCTCCCTGCAGGACCTGCTCGCGGGCGCCGCGGCGATGGCAGAACTCGCGCACGAGCGAGGTCTTTCCCACGCCCGCCTCGCCGCCGATGAACGCGACAACGCCCGATCCGCCCAGGGCGACCTGCTCCCGGCACTGCTCGAGCCGGCCCAGCTCGACGTCGCGCTCCAAGAGAGCGCCGGTCTTCACGCTCGCCGCGGGCGAGTTTGTCGACAGGCTCATCGCAACCCGACCCCTTGCACAGCATAGTGGGCCTGGCGTCGCTGACCACAAAATAGGTAGCGCCGCTTTCCAACATGGGGAGTCCTCCCGATGCGGATCGTCAGGCCCGCTCGTACGGTCCTCGGGCCAGTCATACCTGACCGACCGAGGAGGACCCAGGTGCCCAGGTACATGGTGCAGCGAACCTTTCCGGGGGGCCTGCACATCCCGATCGAGAGCGGCGGAGCAGAGCTCTGCGCGGGGATCATCGAGCGTAACGCCGAGGAGGGCGTGACCTGGGTGCACTCGTACGTGAGCGATGACAAGCGCGCCACGTTCTGCGTCTACGACGCCCCAAACCCCGAGGCGATCCGCAAGACCGCGGCTCGCAACGACCTGCCCGTCGATCAGATCACTCAGGTCCAAGTACTCGATCCCTACTTCTACACACGTGAGGGGGTGTGACGCTCAGATGCGGAAGGTTTGCGCCGGCTTTAGTCGGCGCATTTATCGCCTTGATTCCGCCCGTGGTGCCGACGCGAGGCCTGGTCGCTTGTGGTCAGGCCAGCCGGCCCCGGGAAGACGATTGGAGGTCGTAATGACCACGCTGTTTCATCGGCTCGGGAGGCCTGTTGCACGCCCTGCCACAGCCGCTACGCTCACCTTGGGCCTCGTTGCCCTGGCCCTCATGTTCAGCTCATCCGCGAGCGCCCAAGGCAGTCCTGGTTGTTCGGATGATGTAAGGGGCGCTCCGACCGGCCCTGCGACCGTGTCGGCCGCGTCGACGACGCCCTATGGCAGGCTGCTGGTCGTCGGTTCGGGCCCCTACGCCGGTTGCTCTTTGTACCTGCTCACCTCAGATGAGCTTCATGCGCTGAACGGCGCGCCGTTCGCGTGTAGCGACAACGCGAACGCTCTAAAGACGCCCTGCGACAGTGATCTCTGGCCGGCGCTCCTGACCAAGGGTGCTCCGATCGCGGGGCCGGGGGTCAACCCCAGGCTTCTGGGGACGGTGACCCGCACCGACTTCGACTTCCTGACGGGCGGGTCGTCGGTCAAGCAGGTGACCTACGCCGGCTATCCGCTGTACCGGTTCTTCCTGGACAAAGCGGCGGGGGATACGCAAGGGGCCAACTTGGACGATCCGGTGCCCAGCCCTCCAGGCATCTGGTACCTGGTCGATCCCAGCCGGGGCACTCCCGCGACGGGTCGGGCTCACTTGCAGCTCGAGACCGCTCCCGTTGACGGCACCGGGACCAAGGCGACCGTGCTGGCCGCAACGATGAACAATGACTTCAGCGCCTTCCCCGACGCAAGCTTCCCCGTCTACACCTTGAGCCGCGATCGTGGCCACAAGCGGGGCGACGCCAGAGGCCACGACAGCCATCAAGGAAGGGGCCATGGAAGGCGCCACGAGAGCGCTTGTCCGGGGCTGTGTGCCGTTTACTGGCCACCGCTCCTCACCTCAGACCGGCCTGTAGCCGGGCCCGGCGTCGACCAGCATGCCCTCGGGTTCATCGTCAGACCCGACGGCAGCCACCAGGTGACCTACAACGGCCGGCCGCTGTACCTGTTCTACAAGGACGCCTATATCGGGCCGCCCGTTGGAGTCGGGACGCAGGGCATCTACGGAGGGGGTGCGCACACCCCGTGGGGCGTGTTCAACACGATCCCGCGCTTCCCCTAGGACTCCCTAAGGGACTGTAGAACAATAACTCGGCAAATTAGCTGGGCTCACAACTGTGCGCGGCATCAGCTCAGTGACCGTGTGGCTTGATGATGTAGTTCCACTCGGGATGGAACTCACGACCATCGATGTCCACAGTCTTGAACTCAGCGTTGCTGACCTTGATCCGGTCTGGGTAGGTGCCCTCGTCGAGCCGGGCATAGACCTCCAGCCCGGTGCTATTCGTGGTCCCAGCGATGAGGTTGATTATCGTCTCCAGCGAGACCAGCGGCTTGCCCCGCCAGTTCATCGTGATGAATGAGAACAGGCGGTGCTCGATTTTGTTCCACTTCGAGGTGCCGGGCGGGAGGTGGCAGACCTCGATTTCGAGCTCGGTCTCGTCGGCCAGCTTCTGCAGCTCCACCTTCCACAGCCTTGTCCGGTTGCCGTTGGAGCCGCCGCAGTCGGCGGTGATCGTCAGCCGTGGCGCATCCGGGTAGCGCTCAGAGCCGAGGTGCTGCCACCAGCTGCGGATCGAGTTGACCGCGAACTGGGCGGTGTCGTGATCGATCCCGACGTTGACATACCCCTCATCCAGCTTGAGGTCGTACACCCCGTAGGGGATCGCCTTGCCGAGCTGCTTGTCCTTGAAGTCGTGGACGCGGACCAGCTCGGGCTTGCCTTTCAGGCGCCATTCCCGCCCTGAGTTCTTGAAGTCGCCGACCAGCTCCTTCTTCTTGGTATCCACGCTGATCACCGGCCAGCCCGCGGCGACCGCCGCCTTGGCGGTCTGATTGATGTGCCCAAACTGGGCGTCGCGGTCGGGATGAGAGGCCCCTTCCTTGGTCTTCATGTTGGCCTGCAGCGAGTAGCCCAACAGCCGCATCAACGCAGCGACCGAGGTGAAGTGCACCTCGTGGCCCATCTCGCGCAGCGCCCCGGCGATCTGCCGCACGCTCTTGGCCGTCCAGCGCAGAAGCGACTCCGGACGCCTCGCGAGTCCTCATCGACCAGCCGCTCGATGTCATCCAAGATCGTGGGGTCGCTCTCGAGCAACGACCTACGACCGCCACCCGGACGACGCACCCGTCCCCCCTCAAGCCGCTCACCGGACTCCAGCTCGGCGATGCCCTTGCGGATCGTGTCAATCGCCATACCCGTCGCCCGCGCCGTCGCGGTTATCCCACCCCGGCCCGCTGCACGCGCCTCGCTCGCAGCCCACAACCGGCGCTGGCGCTCGTTCAACTCCGGCGCCATCGATCTGAACCGTTCACCGATCGCGGCCTCATCGATCACGCCCCCACAGTTCTACATACACACGACAAAACCTGCTGAGTTATTTATCTACGAGCCCTAAGTCCCCCAAGCACGCCGAAAGCCCCGGCCGACTCGATCGACCGGGGCTTTCTCTCGCTCGTCCACCTCCAGCTCATCGACGTCCGACGTGTCTCTCGTTGGCGCTGTCGGTGATTACCGCGCCGTCGGCATTACAGGTCTCGTCCCCACACGCGGCAGCTTCCCCCGTAATCGCCAATCTCGAGACGCGGCGCGTGGTCGGCCGTCCGGCCGTCGTTGCCGATCTGCTCGGAGTTCTGCTTTGGCATGAACTCAGGTACGTCGCCAACGCCGAGTGTGCGGTCGCGAAGGTGCTTGCCGATCGTCTGACCCGTGCCCGCGAGCAAGCGCCCGGCGCTGTCGCTCTCGCGACTGAGCGGGCACCCGCCGCACCGCCGAGCTCGCTGCTCAGATCGACGAGCAGGAATCGTCTCGTGGGCAACGCCTGACTGCTGGATCGGCCAGGCGATGCGTGAGCGGCGCGGGCCGGAGCGGTCGTCAGACGCGCCGTCGGCGAACGGACTCTCGCTTCACGAGGCGGAGCATCAGGGCCGGCGCAGACACAACCCGGTGGTCGCCGGGCGCAAAGCAATCGTAGCGACTGCCGCGCCGCACTTGCGCTCCCCGCCCAGCAGCAGTCGTGACGAGCGCTGCCACCCGACGAGTGCTTCGCCACGAGATGCGGTCGCCTCGCTCCGGCCAGACGAGACGCCCTAGAAGGGCACTGAAAAAGTCAGGTTCTGTCCGGCGGGTTTATGACCCTTCGGGGCATGCTTGCGACTGCTTCTTGCCAGGTGGGTTTTCTTGATGCGGCGGGGTTGATGGGCCCGCTGCCGGAGGGGTCGTTTTTCGCGTTGTTGGCTGAGCATGGTGATCGGATCGCGCGCGATGAGGATTTCGCGGATTGTTATTCGGAGCGGATGGGCAGGCCCTCGATCCCGCCGTCGTTGTTGGCGAAGGTGTTGTTGTTGCAGTACCGCTGCGGGCTATCGGATGAGCAGGGATGGAGGCGGTGGCGTGGGATCTGCGTTGGAAGGTCGCGCTGGATCTGCCGGTCGATCATCGTGGTTGGCATCCGACGTCGTTGACGAGGTACCGCGCGCGGCTGTTGTTGCACGGCAAGGAGCGGCTGGCGTTGGAGAACAGCTTGCGGCTGGCGGGGGAGCTGGGGATGTTGGACGCGCCGGCGGAGCAGATCGTGGACTCGACGCCGATGCTGGGGGCGGCGGCGACGCAGGAAACGGGGAGGCTCGTGCGTCACGGGGTCAGGAAGCTGATCGACGCGGTCGCTGCGGTCGATGAGTAGGCTGCGTGCTCGCTCGATGACGGGCTTGAGTTCGGTTATGAGATCCGTCGGAGAAGCCTGAGTGTCGCTGGCGGCTCAAGGTTGAGCGGGAGCGGATGCTCACGCGGGTGGCGCAGGATGCCGAGCGGGCGCTGCGCGCGGTCGAGCAGGCGGAGGGGCTGCTCGATGACGAGCAGGTCGCCGAGGCGCACGAGTTGTTGCGCGAGCTGGTGGGCCAGGACTTCGATGTCGACGATGACGGCGTCCCGCTCACCGTGGGACCCGGCAGGGGCGGATCATCTCGAGGGTCGATCCGGAGATGCGCCACGGGCGCAAGTCCGAGTCCCAGCGCTTTGGTGGGTTCAAGCTGCACGTCGCGGCGACCAACAGTGAGGAGCCGCTGATCTGCGCGGTCGACGTCGGCGACGCCAGCGCTCACGACGGCGCGCACGCCAAGGAGCTGATCGACCAGCAGCCCGAGGGGTCGCGTCCGGAGCGGATCCTCGGCGACTCAGCCTATGGTGATCAGCAGACTCGTGAGGACATGCAGCAGCGCGGAGTCGGAGTACTCGCGCGCGTGCCAGAGGGCGAGTGTTCAGAGGAGCGGATCGGCAAACGCGAGTTCCAGATCGACCTGGAGGCGGGAACCGTCACCTGCCCGCAAGGTCACGTCATCGCGATCCCCGAGCGAGCACGTCGCGGCGGCGAGCGGGTGGTCAACTTCGGCGCCGAGCGCTGCAATGGCTGCCCGCTGAAGTCCCGCTGCGCACCATACGCGGGCGGCCGCAAGCTGACGATCGCCCGCCGCGAGGATCTGCTCCAAGCCGGGCGGGCAGCCCTCCAGGACGCCGAAACCGAAGAACACCTGCGACGCACACGGCCAAGAGTCGAACCGCTCATCGGACTGCTCGCGAACCGCTACGGCGCACGCAAGAACCGGTACATCGGCACTGCCAAGGGGCGACTACAAGCGAATTGGACCGCTGTTCTGGTCAATCTCAACCCGATCAGCCATCGCCTCGCCACCCAGACCGCATAAAGCGGTTTCCAGGGCCCCCTGCCCGCCCCCGGCAGCCATCCTCGCCGGCGGGATCCCGTGGCCCACACGCCGAACCCTCGGCCGTCGGGCTGCCGACGGCACTCTCACGAAAACGACTTCTCCAGGAGCCTTCTAGGTGGACGGGCAGAGAAAGAAGCGCGCTGCCGTGGACTCCAGAGAGCGCTGCTCGGCGATTGGCGAAGCGGTAGCGTCAGCGACGCGCGTGTTTGGCGCACAGCCGTTTCTTGAGACCCGACCGCTGCGGACGCGAGCACGCGACCCGCTTGCGTTGATCGGGTACGCGGGCATGTCGACCGGGCTCGTCATCGTTCCAAGTTATTTAATTTATATTTTTTTTATTTTTTTTTTTTTTTTTTATATTTTTTTATTTATATATAATTATTATAATATATATAATTTTTTTAAAAACAAAATAAAAAATAACAAAATAACACTATATATAAATAAAACAAATCAAAACATATAACATACCATAAAAAACACAACAAACTCTCATACCCACAACACAACACAATATATCACTCTCACAATATATATCAATAACTCACAGTCATATCTGGATAAACAAAAACAAACAAAAAAAAAAAAAACACACAAAAAACAACAAAAAAAAACACAAAAAAAAAAAAACGGAACACCAAAAAACACAAAATAGAAAAAAAAAACGGAGAAAAAAACTACTAGAGAGAGAGAACAAATGATATCATAACACAACACTGGAGCCACGCAAAGAACAAATCAAAATTAGCGCGAGGAGAGGCAATAGAACGAGAGGAAGAGAGAGCAGCGTAGAGAGATAGAAAAAACTGAACAAAAAACTGCGAGGCAAAACACAGCGAAAAATACTGGGAACACGAACAGAAAAAAAGACTCTGCCACAAAAGAGAAAATGCGCGACGAAGAAAAAATAAACTAACAAAATAACCACACACACAAAAAAAAAAAAAAAAAAAAAAAAAAATTAAAAAAATAAAAATTCTCTTCTTGTTCCTCTCCTTCTTTCTTTTTTCTTTCTTCTCTTTTCTTTTTTTTTTTTTTTTTTTCTCTTTTTTGTTCGTTCTTCTTCTTTTTCTTTTTTTTCTTTTTCTTTCTTCTTCTTCTTCTTTCTCTTCTTTTTTTTTTTTCTCTTTTTTTTTCTTTTTTTTCTTTTTTTTTTTTTTCTTCCTTTTTTCTTCTTCTTTGCTCTTTTGTCTTCGTTTTTCTCTTTTTTCTTCTTTTTTTTCTTTTTCTTCTCTTTTTCTTTTCTCTCTCTCTTTCTTTTCTTTTTTTTTCTCCTTTCTCCCTTCCTCTTTTTTTCTTTCTCTTTTTTTTTCTTTTCTCTTTTCTTTCCTTTTTTCTTTTCTTTTTTTTTTCTTCTTTCTTCTCTTTCTCTTTTTCCTTTTTCTCTTTTTTCTCTTCTTTTTCTTTTTCTTTTTTTTTCTCTTTTTTTTCCTTTTTCTTTTTTTTTTCTTTTTTTTTTTTTTTTCTCTCTCTTTTTTTTTTTTCTTTTCTTTTTTCTTCTTTTTTTCTTTTTCTTTTTTTTTTTTTTTTTTTTTTTTTCTTTTCTCTTTTTTTTTTTTTTCTTTTCTTTTTTTTTTTTTTTTTTTTTTTTTTTTTTTTTCTATGAGTGCTTGCGTACCTGTAAAGGCGCGTGAGCCTACTCATCGCAGTGGTCGCCCGGGCACGAGGTCAACCGCCTGCCAGCCAGTGCCGCGCCGGGAGAGCACGACGTTCCAGTCGGTCCGTTGGATCGTCTGGCGCAGCTCGACGACGGCGGCGCCGCCGTCCTGGAGCACACGCTGGATTTGAAGGGAGGTGCTTTGAGTGCGCGCGAAGTACTTAGTGCAGCTGGCGTGCACGGTAGCGGCGTATGCGGAGGCGAGCTGCGGGGAGAGCAGCTGCGTGCAGACGTGCCCGGGATTGTCGATCGCGGCGGCCTCGTAGGCGTCTACCCAGCCCCGGGGGGTCGTGGGCAGCGAGCTCGTGCCGTGGCTGCTTGCGAGGAGCTGGTGGCCAGCGAAGAACGCAGCGCTCGACAGCAGCATCAGCATCAGCTTGCGTCGTCCTCGCCGGCTGCGTGACGCGCGTCCCCCCGCCTGATCGGATGCCGCCGCGTCGGCGAATTCGAGCACGGCCGCCGCCGCGGCCCGCCGGGCGACGGCGTCCAGATCGGTTGCGTGTGGTGGTGGCGGCTTTTCGGGGCTGCTCCGCTGCGGGTGCCAGATCCCGCGTGTGTGGTGCTCGCCGCGGTGACGGGTGATCATCGCCGTCGACGCTTCTGGTGATGGTGAGCGCGGTGTCGGCGATGAGCGGCACGGTGGTGAGTCGCCGTCGGCGGCAAGGGTGTGGGGACGCCGACGGTGACGGTCCGGCGTTGGGAGTGCCCGGGCGCGAATGGATATTCGGCCTCTGCGAGGGTGGAGACCCTGAACCAGAAGCGCACCACTCCGTAGCCGGCGTTGAACGTGTAGGTGACGCTGAAGCGGCCGTCAGGCGCGATGTTGGGGATCCCCTGGATTTGACTGAGCCCGACGACGCCGATGTCGAGCCGCAGCAGCTTGCTGCTGGCGGGCAGGTATCCGCCGAGCACGCGGCCGGAGATCCGGATGGTGCTGGCCCACGGTGTGCGGTTCGGGGTGATCGGGTTGAGCAGCACCTTGGCCGGGACGATCACGGTGGCGTGCCCGGCTGCCGGAAGCACGGTCGCGGCGCCGTCGTAGAGCGCGTCGATGATCCGCGAAGGGCCAGGCGGGAGCGTGACGGCCCAGCTGCCGTTGGCGGCCGTGGTGGCCACGGTGGCCTGCGTGAACTGCCCAAGCTGATTGTCCGGGGCGGTGAGGATTCGCACCGGCGCTCCGGTGATCGGCCATCCCTCGCTGGTGATCAGCACCCCGTACACGGTCACCGGCTTGCCGAACGGCACCCGCATCCGGTCCTTGAGGACGATCCGCGGGGGTCGGCAGATCGTCCGCTCATGCCAGCGGTGGTGGCCGGTCTTGACCCGCTTGTGCGTGCACCGCTCGACCAGCCGGACCACTCGGATCGTCTTGAGGTGCCCGCCGCGCTTGACGCGCACACGCTTTCCGTGCCGGCGGACGGTCGCCCAGTGCCAGCCCACGCGGACGCGCTCGTAGATGACCCGCGGCTTGAGCGCGTCCGCGATGTGGACCAGGCTCACGTCCGAGATCGAGCGCAGCCGCACCGGGAGGGTCAGCTGCTCGCTCGCCGACGCGCAGTTGCCGGCGTTGTCACAGCTGGTCGCCATAAAGTCGTAGGGGCCGCTCAGGCCGGCGTCGTTGAAGCTCGCCAGCAGATGCTGGCCGTCGAAATCGGTGGCGAGCGGCGTCCACGACCCCCCGGCCGCGGGGCGCATGTACATCTGCCCGCCGGCGACGCCCGACTGCGCGTCGCTGGTGTCGGCCACCAGCTCGGTGGGGTTGGCGGGATCCTTGGGCTCAAAGGCGATCGACGGAGGCGTCTCGTCGATCTTGACCGTCACGCTCTCGCGCGGCGAGAGGGCGGGGGCGCCACTGGGGTCGATCGCGTTGTTCCACGCCTGACAGGACACGCTCCAAACCCCGGTCCCGTCGAGCGTAACCCCGCCGGCCGGATAGACGTACGCCGGCCCGTTGTTGGTCGAGCAGACGGTGCCGCCGATCCCGGACGGCCCGGCGCTGGCGCCGGCGTCGACCGTCACCGGATAGTTGACCCACTGGTTCGGGTCGCTGTCGTTAGCCGTCGAGAGCGCCAGGCTGACCGGAGAGTTGTCGATCGAGACGGTCTCGCTGACCGTCGTCCACACCTGGGCGGCGTTCTCGGCCTGGAAGGTGAACGGGATCTGGCCGTCGGGATAGCTGGTGCTGTTGATCGCCGCCGGCCACTGTTGCGCGCCGCCGCCCGGGTCACACTGGTCCCAGACCGCCTGGTCAGGCGCGGTCGTGGGGCCCTGGAGCAGCTGGCCATCCACCCACGCGCGCATGTCACATACGCCCGATGGGTCGCTGGCTGCTAGCGAGATCGGCCAGCTACCTGAGCGAATCCACCTGCCCGCCTGATACCAGAGGTTGTTGGAACCCAGGGCGAGCAGCGAGGGGCCGCTGTTCTCCTGCGCGGTCAGTCGAATACCCTGGACGCCCAGCACGGCTCCGACGCTGCTCGACGTCGAGCAGCTTGATTTCAGCCAGCAGCCCGCCTCCCAACCGAAGTACCGGGATCCGGGGCTGATGCCGAGGTTCACCCCGTCGGCGTACCCGTACCCGTAGCTGTTGCAGCCGTTGATGTAGTCGATCGCCTGGTTCCCGCCCGCCCAGAAGTACTCGGCAGTGAACCCGTCGCTGTGCAGATAGCAGTCCACTAGCACCGTGTTAACCGGTGTGTAGGCGCCAACGATGGTTATCGCCGGCGACGGCGTGGTCGCGCTCCAGTCCGCTCCATAGCCGTGCAAGACGGGCGCCTTGGGTCCGGGGTTGTTGAGCTCGAGCGTACGGTAGCCGCCGCCCGGGGCGGGCTGCATGCACCCGTTCGCCGGAGTCAGATGGTCCGCGTCTGTGTACGACTGGAAGGCCGGCGCAGTGTTGCCGTAGCTGCTGCAGCCGTACACGTAGTAATCGCCCGCTAGCGCGATCGCGGCCCACACGAGCATCAGCGCGACCGCGCCTGTGAAGCAGGCGATGATCCTTCCGAGAGCCATCATCTGGTCGCTGTCTCTTGTGCTCAGCAGATCACGGTCACATCGAAGCCGAGCGGGGTCGGCTGCCCCTGCTGGTCGTAGGTCTGCACGCCGGTCTCGTTCCCCCGAGGCGCGTGAACCGTGGAGGCGACCGCGTAGCCGGCCGTGAACGGCACAGACGGGTTACCGGGAATCGGCACCCTCTCGGTCGGCGGCGAGCTCGTTGCATCCACTGTCGCCACCGTGTCGCAGCGCCCGACGTTCACGCCCCACCTGATCCCGTAGCCGCCGGGGTCCGAGAGCAGCGCGGTGACTTTTGGCTTCCCGGCGCCGGCAACCAGACGCGCGTTTGGTCCGACGATAGCCCACCCGCGTACGCTCCCGGTGATCAACTTGGGATCGAGCTTTACCGGGTCGATCGCATGGTTCCTGATCTGCGCTGCTCCGACCGACCCTGCCGGCAGGCTGAACGCGGCGTAGCTGGAGCCCGCCAGCGCGAGGATCGAGCAGATCAGGGCGGCGAGCGCGATCGCGTGTTGACGCAGGTAGTGGACGGTTCGGTTGATCAACACGCTGGCGTCCTTTCATGCGGGAGGGTTGGTTTCACAGGCGGGTTTCTACGCTCCGGTTCGGTGGTTTGTTCAGCAGTTGCAGTGGCCCGGCCCAAGAATGGCGGCGGGGCCGGTTGGACCTGCGGGGTGAGTCTGGCTGGCGCTTGACGCCACCGCGGCCATCGACGGGGTGGACTGTGTGTTTGCGGGTGTGGAGTGGCTGCTGGTGGCGGGTGTCGACTGCGAACTGCTGGGTGGTGTCTCTGAGGGGTGGTATTCGTTTGAGCCCGTTGGCGCCTGCGTTTCGCCCCCCGGGTTGGCGCTCGCGGCTTGCGAGGCGGTGTTGCCAGCGGTGCTGTGTGTGCTGGCGGCGATGTTGGTCGCGGGGGCGGGATGCGAACGCCGGGGCTGCGTCGCGTGCTTGCGCGAGCGGATGGTGTGCCGGACCGTTCGGGCATGGCGGCGACTCAGTTTCGTGGCGTGGGTCGTGAGCGCCCGTGTGGCGGGATGCTGGGCGACGCGCGTCGAGCTGGGGCGAGGTTTGCTGGCGTGCCCGCCGCCAGTCAGGACAGCGATCATCGCCCCAACAAGGAGGAACAATGCGACGGCAGCGACAGCACGCCAGCGGCGGTGGGGCGGTGGCGCGGCTTCGGAGGCTGGCAGGTTCTCGTCGCCATTAAGCTCGTCGCGGATGTAGGTGCCGTTGGCGTCGATCTGGTCGGGGGCGCCGGCGATTGCCTCGACGTCCTTCTCGCGGGCGGGGACTTGTGCTCCATGTCGCCCGAACGTTGTGGTGTCGTCGGGCGTGAACCCGGTGGCCCGGTCGGGTTCGTCGGCGCGCATGCGTCGGCGTGGGGAGGCGCCCCAGGTGTCGTCATCATCGGATAACGTGCCCGCGGGTGGGAGGGCGGGAGGACGGGCGCGTGGGGTGCCGGGAGCGGTTTTTTCGCCGGGTTGGATGTCTGGGCGGATGGGGGTGACGGTTGCGATTGGTTGTTCGCGGTCGGTGTCATCCATCCCCATCTTGCTCCCCTGTTTCTCCTCGGGTATCATATCATGCGATGCCTTACGTGGTTTTTGATAGACATGAGAGGACTGGTGGTGGATGGCGGAGAACGAAGAGGACCAGCTGCTCCCGGTGAGCGAGGTGGCGAGGCGCTTCAACGTCTCCGACCAGACGATCTACCGGTGGATCGACGAGGGCATCCTGCCGGTGGTGAAGGTCCGTCGGCTGTTGCGGATCCGCTCAAGCGACGTCGATCAGCTGCTCGAGGAGGCCTCCCAGCCGGCCAGACCGCCGGCCGGGGGGTGGACCGACGCGCCTCCTGAGGGACGGCGGATGCGATGAACGCTGAGGAGCGGCGCGAACGCGCGCTGGAGCTGTCTGACGCGGCCGAGCTGGCGTGGGCGGACGCGATGCGCCGGCACATCATGGCGCCGCCGGATGACGGGTTCGCCGACCGGCTGCGGGCGCTCGCCGCCGCCGCCCGAAAAAGGGCGCAGGCCGCCCGCGCGGGCGCGCAGGCGGGGTTGCGGTGGGTGCCGCGCCCGGGCGCGACTCGCAGCCAGCCGCCATATGAGCTGAGACCGTGGACGGGCCGGCGTGGGTCGCCTGAGCTGTGGGAGGAGTTTGATCTCGCGGTCGGAAGGGTGAACAGGGCGGACGCGGGTACCGATCTGACCGCCGTGGCCGACGCGCACACCGCGCTTGCGGAAGCGGCGGAGGCGATCGCCGCCGACGTCGAGCTTGAGCGGCAACCAACGGAGCGGAAGGCTCGCGGCGCCCGCACCGCCTAGCTCGTGTCGCGGGTTTGATCGAGTTGGGAGCGGAGCTCCCGTTGGCGCTGGCGGAGCTGGCCGATGCCGCGTTCGAGTTCTGAGAGCTCGCGGCGTGCGCCGTAGTTTGCGGGCGTGCGCTCGAGCTCTGAGTGCAATGTGCGCTCGCGCTCCGTGAGCTCAGACAGTCGGCTTTCGACTGCCGAGAGCTGGGCGCACAGCCCGCGGTCGCGGCGCTCGAGCTGCGGATCGGCGCGCGGGTCGCCGAGCTGCCGTCCGTGCGGTGCGAGGCAGCCGATCGTGATCAGGTGCCGGTCAAAGGCGGCGCGGTCTGCCTGGGGGTCGAACGCCTGCTCGCCGCCGCGCAGCGTTGTGCGCAGCCACTCGAGCTGGGTGAGGAGTTGGAGCTTGCCTTGCGGGTCGATGCTGACCTCGGTGTCGTAGATCGCGAGCCAGGCCGCGAACGCCGCGAGCGCCTCGACCCGCAGCGAGTCCTCCCACCACCCCGAGCGCAGCGCGAGGCGGTAGCGCTCAGAGAGAGCGATCGCCTCGTGCCAGCGCTGATCCCACCAGCGCCACCGCTCCCGGGGGTCCAGGTCGTTCCAGTCGCGCGTGGCGCCCGCGCTGGGTTTCTGCGGGCCCGCGCTCACGGCGGTACCGCTCGGCGTTTGGGCGCGCTCATGCTGGCTGGCGTGGGGATCGCGGCCGTTGGTGTGCCCGGCGTTGAAGCAGCAGTTGCATAGATGGCGGGCTCGTGCCGGCGTCCCGTCGGTCGCTCGAGGTTCTCGTTCGAGTTCGGCCGGTTTGCTTTGCGGTCGCGGTTGTGCCGGCGGCGATCACGAGATGCGAGCGGCGGCGATCCGCGCCGGGCAGGTGCTGGGCGACGCGGTGAGTGACTCACGCTCGCGCAGTCCCGGGTCCGGGGCGCGTGGTCCGCCCGGCGGGAACCGCCAGCCGGGGCTCGAGGTATGGGAGATGGGGGGGTGTCTTTCATGGCTCCTCGTCGGGGTCGGTGAGCTTTCGGAGGCGCCGATCTTGGAAGTAGGGTCGAAGCCGGATGCGGGTGGGCGCCAGGCGCCCGTAGATGAGGAGCGCGTGTCCGGCGGGTAGCTGGCGCAGCTGTTCGGGGGCCGCGAGCGCTCGCCGCTGGCGCGGCGGCGCTGGTTGCCGTGGGCCGCTGCCGGGGTCTGGGATGTGTTGGTCGCCGAGGAGCTCTGAGAAGTAGCGCAGCGTGTCGAGGTCGGCGACGCCGGGGAGCAGCATCCTTGCGCGATGGTTGTTGATCGCGGTCAGCGTCTGCTCGCCGTAGCGTCCGCGTGCCTGGGCGAGGTCGTGAAAGATCGAGACGAGCTGGATGTTGTGGCTTGAGGCGGTGGAGGCGATCTCGGCCAGGTTTGGCAGCGGCGCGACGTTGCCGAGCTCATCCAGGCACAACAGCAGCGGCTCTCTCAGCCGTCCGCCGCGCCAGGTCGCCTCATGGTAGGCGTGGTCGATCACCTCTGAGAGCAGCGCCAGGAAGATCGGCCGGAGCAGTTTTGAGCGGTGCGAGTCGCCGATCAGATACAGCGTGGCGTGAGCGGACAACAGTCGCTCGGGGGTGATCTCAGCGCGGGCGGCGGAGGCCTGCACGCGCGTCGAACGGTAGGCGCGCAGCAGCACCTGCACGTTTGATTCGATCGAGGAGCGCGTGTCCCCGGCGAGCTGCTCAAACGCGACGTGCGCGTCGTAGGCCGCCTGGGCGTCGGCGCGCGCGCGCTCGTCGGCCGCACCGTGAAGGAGCGCTTGGAGGATCGCGGGCAGCTCGGAGTCGCCTTGCCCGTAGGCCCAGCGCACCACCGCGCCGATCCCGGCGTCGGTGCGCGCGGCCGCCCACAGAAGCGGCGCCAGGCGCTGCTCGGCGGCGGCCTGCCAGTAGGAGCCGCCGGTGACCGTGCTCGTGTCAACCTCGCCGCCGGCGCTCATCCGCATGGCCGTGGACAGCGCCCCGTCCCAGGTGGCCGCGGCGCGCAGCGGCGTCCAGCTGGCGGTGCTCGTCGGGGAGAGCCCGAACGGGTCGAACACCATCACCTCACCGGCGCGTTCGCGCCGGCGGATGGTGGCCGCCAAAAGATCGGTCTTGGTCGACGATGCGACCGCCGGCCCCTGCCACTCCAACAGCGCCGGGATCGCCAGCCCGGCGGACTTGTAGGACTGGGTCGGGCCGAACACCACCAGCGCGTGCCGCGCCTCGGCGCGCAGCAGCCGCCGGCCCTGGTAGCCGAGCGCGAGCCGCCCAACCTCTCTTCGGGCGCGACGGCGCCCGGGCAGCCGGTGGAAAAGCGCTCCCGCGGTGTGCAGCGCGCGCAGCTCGCCCACGTGAGCCCAGCGCGCGCCCCGCCGCTGATCCTCCACTCGACCGCCCAGCAGAGCGGCGACATGCACGCGACCAAACAGAATTGCTGTCGCGACCGCCGCCACCAACACCAGCGCGAGCGCGGCGTAGAAGCCACCAGCGCCGGGCAGGTCGGCGCGGGCCGCGAGCGGCCACGCAAGCCGCGGATTCCCGAGATGGGAGGGCAGCCGCGTCACAGCGCTCGCGAGCTGCGCGGCGCTCTGCGCCGGCCACCCCGAGCCAAACAGCGCTCCGGCTACCCCCGCCCACACCCACGCCAGCGCCCCCACCCCCACCAGCACCCCGAGCACCACCGCCAACACGAGCTCGCCGCCGGGGCGGCCCTGGTCGCTCACGGCCGGCTCCCGGTCTGGGCGAGGCGGTCGGCGAGCATCCCCTCGTCGGTGTCAGACAGCGCGCGCTCTGAGCGTGAGCGGTGGTGCTGGACGACGAACGAGCGCTCCCCGACCTGCCACAACGCCTGCCCCTTGCCGAGCTGGGAGACGATCTGCGCCTCGCGGTCCGTGAGTCCGAGCAGCGCGGTCGTGCTGTCGATCTCCCCCGCCGCCTGCCGGTAGACCACGCGCGTGGCGCAGTCTGAGATCAGCCCGCGCGCCGCGGCCTGGCGGGCGCTCCCCTCGTCGCCGGCGCCAGCGAGGTCCGCAACCTTGTGCGCGACGACGATGTTCATCACCCCGAACTGGCGGGCGAGCTTGAAGTTCTGCCGAAACCACAGCGCCAGCCCGTCGTGCTCGAGGATCTTCCACGCCTCGTCGGCGACCGAGATCAAACGCCCCGGGGTGCGCCGGCCGCTCATCGCCTCAAGCCGCGCCGACAGCCAGCCGCTCGCGCACGCCATCAGAATCCCGACCGCCGGGGAGTCCTTGACCGCCGAGAGATCCAACACCACCAGCCTCCCGGCGAGGTCAAGCCCCGCACTGGTCGGCCCGTCGAACATCCCCTTCAAGGGTCCCTCGCAAAGGTCCTGCAATCCGAGCGCCACCTCCCGCGCGGCCGGCGCCAGCTCGGCGGGGCGCGTTCGAAGCCGCGCGCACATGCCCGTGGCCGGCTCGAACAACAGCTCCAACACGCGCGGGATCGTCGCCTCTTCCTGCGCGTCGCGGCCGTGGATCTCGATCAGCGCCTCGCGGAGCACCCCGTTCTCCTCCGATGAAAGGCGCCGGCCGACCGCGGTCCGCGCGACCGCGCGCACCATCTCGACCTGCGCTCCGAGGTCACGGCGCGCGCTCAGCGGGTTTAAGCACACCCCGTTACCCGGCGCGAGCGCCACCGGCACAGCCCCGGCCGCCCGGCACAACGGCTCATATTCGCCTTTGACGTCGAGCACGAACGCGCGGCGACCGAACAACAGCATCCGCCATAACAGCGTCTTTAGCAGCGCGCTCTTGCCGTGTCCGATCTCACCGAGCACGATCACGTTCGGGCTCGAGATCGCCCCCCGGTTGTAGAGCTCCCACGGGTCAAAGCAAAACGCGCCGCCCGAGGAATCGGACCCGATCAAGCACCCCCGCCACCCCAGCCCCGTCTCAGCCAAAAACGGATAGACCGCGCGCGCGTGCGCCGTCGACGCCCGGATGCCCCGGCGCTCCACGCTCACCCGAGCCTCCTCTGCTCAACCCGATCGGTCGCCATTAGCTGTCGGGCAACCGCCCCGGGCGCCAGCCGCCGACCACCGGACGCGAGACGGCCCACCAGAGTGTCTGACTGGCCGCGCGACGCTGGAAGCGGCTCGGGCTCGCCGGGGTCATCGCCGCCGCCTCCCGGAAGAGCGACAGCGCCCGTGGGCCGGTCGGTGGCGCCGACCCACCCACGCACGCGGAAGCGACACCCCTCGAACGTCGGGTCAACGCTCGCGCTTCCGCGCGGCGCAACGGTCAGGCGACCTGCCGGCGTGCCAAGACGGGATAGCGGGCGATGATCAACCACGCGGAGCCGACCGCTGTGCCCGGCATCGCCCACCCGGCCGGCTGCTCGAATCGCATCGCTGACCGAAACCACGACGAGCCGCGCGGACGTGTCGCCGCCACGAGCCGCAGCGTCATCGCGGGCGCTCACGCGGATGGCCTCACAGCCTCGAGCGGCCGCCCGTTGTGCGGACGGCGCTCCTGCCAGATGCGGATCACCTCGCGCGGTTTCACGAGGTACGTGGCGCGGCGGTCGATCGGTGAGACCGCAAGCCGCAATGCCCGAAGACGTCCCACTCCGCGAGTTCGCCAAGACCTACTGGCGCCTGCACGCGATCCCAAACCTCGCCGATTCAACCCGCGACTTCTACGCCCGAACGCTCTCCAATCACATCATTCCGCGGCTCGGCGATTACGGTGTGCGCGAACTCGCCCCGAAGCGGCTGGCACGCTTCCGGGAGAACCTCGAGCGGGATACCGGGACCGCGACCGTGCGCAAGGCAATGGCGATCCTGCAGTCGATCTTGTCGTTCGCAGTCGCGGAGGAGCTGGTCGAGTTCAATGCCGCCGCCTCGGTACGAAAGCCGCGCTACGACCGCGCACGGGAGCCCCACATCTTTCTTCCTGCCGAAGTCGAGCGGATTCGGCGTATGCTCGCGAGTCTCCGCGATAGGACTCTCGTGAGCGTACTGGCGTACTCGGGCCCACGCCCCGAAGAGGTCGTCTGCCGCCTGGCCTGGGAAGACATCGGCGAGCGCGCGATCCGCTACCGCGATGCGAAGCGCCACCGCGTCCGATTCACGCCGCTGCTGGCTCCGCTCGCCGAGGATCTTCGCGAGTGGTTGCTTTCATGCGGCCGGCCGAGTGGCAGCACGCCGGTGTTCCCGGCATACGACGGCGGCTTCTGGGACAAGGACGATTGGTCGAACTGGCGCGGCAGCGTCTGGAAGTCCCGGCCCGAACGCACGTACAAGCGTGAGGGGCGCGTCAAGGTTTATAGAGGCACCGCTGGCTGTGCCCCTCCGGGCACGCGCCCTCGCGATCTCCGCTCGAGCTACGTTACGCTGCGCGTCTACGAGGGCGTGCCGCTGACGACGATTGGTCGGGAAGTCGGAACCAGCGTCGCCATGATCGAGAAGCATTACGCCGGGATCATCGAGAACTGGGACGGGAAGCGGATCTCGGCCGAGCAGCAGATCAGGGCGGCCCGCGAGCAGCTTCGACCTCAGCGGATGAGGTGAGCCGCATTCTCGATGCGGAGGTGAAGGCGTAGCTACCACTGCGAGTCGATCGCACGGCGGCGGACGGAGTTCTTCGCCGACAAGGTCTGCCTCGACTGCAGAACTAACAAGAACCCCCGGGCTGGACGGCCGCGATCCCGCCGAGCGCGTCAACCACCGGCTCTGGTCGTGCTCGACCGCGGGGTCGCGAGACCGAGCCGGCAACTTTCGACGTGCGATCTCCTCATCGGCTCATGCAGCCGAAACTTTTGGCCGGGCAGCCGATGCGCCACCGAAGAGGAGGCCTCCCCAGATTCTGATGGACGCTAAACGGACGTCACGTCGACTTCAGACCGACACCCTATGCAGTTGCAAACATCCCGATTAGCGGGCAAAACCAGGAAAGCCCGCCGGGAGACTCGAACTCCCAACCCCTTCATTACAAGTGAAGTGCTCTGCCAGTTGAGCTAGACGGGCGTCGGGCGGCCCGGTACACCGCGGGCGCTGGGCTCAGTGTCGCACGGCGCCTGGTGGGTCGGCGGCCTTGAGCTCCCGCTTCCACCACTCGAGCGTGTCGGCCATCGTCTGGGCGATAGGAATCTGGGGGCGCCAGCCGGTGGCGGCGGTGATGCGCTCATGTGCACCGCGGAGCTCCATGACCTCGTGACCTCGGACCCGCTCGGGGTCGATCACGTGCTCGACCGCCGTCGGGGCTGTCAACCAGCCGATGAGCTGGACCTGCGCCGCGGCCGAGATCGACTGGCCGGAGCAGATGTTGTAGACGCCGGGTTGAGCGCGCGCGGCGAGCAGGTGGTACGCCCGCGCCACGTCGCGGACGTCCGTGAAGTCGCGGCGCGTCTCTGGGTTGCCCGTGAGGATCCGCACGGGATCGGAGCCCGCACGCAGACCCTCCGCCGCCTGGCGCGCGAGCGAAGAGAGAATGAAGATCGACCGCTGACCGGGGCCGGCGTGGTTGAAGGGCCGGGCGCGAATGATCTCGAGTCCATGGGCATCGGCGTAGACGGCCGCCAGCAGATCGCCGGTGGTCTTGGAAACCGCGTACGGATTTGCCGGCCGGAGCGGCGCCGACTCATCGATCGGCAGGCGGTCGGGCGGGCCGTACACCTCGCAAGAACTCGCCCAGACCACGCGCGCTTGAGGGGCCTTATGCCGCACCGCCTCCAGCACGTTGACCGCCATCGCCACGTTGTCCTGGACGGCGCGAGCAGGCTGCTCCCAAGAGCGCCCCACCGAGCTGAGCGCCGCGAGGTGATAGAAGACCTCCGGCCGCACGGAGCCGACGATCGCGGCTACGGCCTGGGCATCAAGCAGGTTGACGCGGCGAGTCTCAACTCCCTCGCCCACGCCCTCGGGAACCGCACCGCTTCGGGAGATTCCGACCACCTCGTCGCCGGCTTGGCGGCACTCGCGCGCGAGATACCCGCCGGCAAACCCCGACGCCCCCGTGATCAGGACCCGCACGCCCGACGCACCGCCGACCGCTCGGCTACGGCGTCGGCCCAGCCGACACCGCGTGCTCGAGCGATCCGTGGCCGTTGCTCGAGTACTGAGCCTCCGGCTGGAGCGCGGTCGGTTCCCCCGCGGCGTTCAGACGGCGCTCGAGCTCGCCCAGCACGATGCCGAACAGCAGGTGCCGCCAGGTTGCCTGGGCGAACGCGCGCCGGTTGCCGGAAAGCACCGGAAGCTGCTGGCGGGCGGGATGAGCACGATCGGTGACCCCGACGAGCGGCCACAGCGCGAGATGCTCGGCGAGCGCCGCCGCCGGGCCCCGCACCATCGCCGGAAGCGGCAGAGCCGGCGCGACATTGGCGTACGTGGCGCCGAACACGGCCCCGTTCTGCACGTGGAACGCGAGTCCGGCCGGGTACCAGCCGGCCCGGCGCGCCACCAGCCTGCCGAGCAGCTCGACGTCGTCGTAGGGACTCGCGAAGACGAGCTTGTCGAGCGGCTGCTGTAGCGCCCACACCGCCGCGGCGACCGCGCCGCAGACGGCTCCTCTGAGGGTGCGGGTGCGATCGATCCGAGGGCTCAACTCCCGCAACTGTAACGGGCGGGCCGGGACTGGGTAGGCCAGTTTGCGATGGAGCATGAATCGCTGCACAGGCGCGCGCGCCAAAAGGGCGTCAATCCAGGCGTTTATTTGGTGGTGCGTGCGCTGCTGCAGCCGTTCTTTCATATCTACCTCCGGATGAGCCGCATCGGACGCGAGTACATCCCCAAAGACGGCCCGGTGATCATCGCCTCCAACCACCGCAGCTTCTTCGATCCGTTCCTGATCGCGACGATGGTGCGGAGGCCTATGTACTACGTCGCCAAGAGGGAGATGTTCGAATACCACCGGTGGCTGGCGTGGCTCCTGGGCGCGCTCGGCGCCTTCCCGGTGGATCGGGGGGCAGGAGACGCCGACATGATCGAGACCGCCAACACCATCCTCGCCCGGGGCGACATCGTGCTGATGTTTCCCGAGGGAACCCGGACGCGGCCGGGCTCGCTCGGAAAGCCCAAGCGCGGAGTTGGCCGGCTGGCGCTCGAGACTGGTGCCCCCGTGGTCCCCGTGGCGGTGATCGGCACCGAGGACATTCGCAAGGGATGGCGCATCAGGCCCCGCAAGGTGCGCATTCGCGCTGGGCGTGCACTGCGCTTTCCAACCGTCACGGACGCCTCTCCGGCGCTGGCGGGCGCGGTCACCGACCGGATCTGGCCGTGCGTGATGCTCCAGTGGGAGTGGCTCGGCGGCCTGCCTCCGATCCGCCGGGCCGCGATCATCGGCGCGGGCGCTTGGGGCACGGCCCTGGCCGTGTCGCTCGCCCGCGCGGGATACGAGGTCGATCTGGGAACTCACACCGGCGAACAGGCCGAAGCGCTGGCCGGCTCACGCCGAAACGACGCGTACCTGCCGGGCGTGCCGCTCCCGGAGTCGGTCCGGATCTCTCGATCCGCGGACCTCGAACTAGCGGACCATGAGCTGGTGTGTCTGGCGGTTCCGGCACGGTCGCTGCCGGCGGTGCTCGCCGGGCACGGCGAGGGAATCCCGCGCACGGCCGGTCTGCTCGTCCTCTCCAAGGGCCTCGTGCCGCCGCTCGGCACGCTCCCGTCTGCGTTTGCCTCAGAGCGCTCGAGAGCCCGAGCCGTCGCGGTGCTCGGGGGCCCAGCGCGCCCGTCCGACCTGCTCGAGCATGGAGCATCGGTGCTCGTGGCCTCGCTCGATCGCGGCTTTGCCCGCCAGCTCGCCGACGCGCTCGGCGCCGCCGAGCTAGAGGTCTCGAGCACGACCGACGTGACCGGGGTCGAGCTCGCCGCCTGCGCGAAGAACGCGGCGGTGCTCGCCGCCGCGGCGGCCTCGATCGCCGGTCCGAACGTGGCGGGTGCCGCCGCCGGCAAGGTATTCGCGGAAGTCGACGCGCTGGCACGGGTCCGAGGCGGGCGATCCGAGACGTTCGCCGGGCTCGCCGGCGCGGGCGATCTAGTCGCGACCGTCATCTCGGACTCGGCACGGACCCGCCGAGCGGGCGAGCTCCTCGCCCAAGGCGTGCCCGCAGAGGAGGTTTCTCGAGCGCTGGGACCGGCCGCCGAGGCGATCGACTCCGTCCCGCTGCTTGCGAGTGTCGCTCGCAACGCGCACCTCGAGACGCCGGCGCTCGCCGGCCTCGCCGCGCTCCTCGCGGGCCGGATCGACGCGGACGGGTGGACGGCGACGGTAAGGGAGCCCGCCCGTCCCAGCATCTCGACCCCTATCCGTGCCGCGTAAGCGAATGTACGCTCTCATGCGGTGGTTGATGAGCTACCCAAGACCAAGGCGGAGCTGGATGCGCGGTTCACGGAGCTGTACCGGGCCCACCTTCGCGATGTGTACTCCTACAGCTACTACCGGGTCGGGAACCACCACGACGCCGAGGACCTCACCGAGCAGACGTTTCTGCAGGCCTACCGCCACTTCGAACGCGCCCTGCGCGAGTCGGACGGCCGGCCGCTCCGGCCCTGGCTCATCCGCATCGCCCACAACCTCGCGGCGAACTTCTATCGCGATCGTTCGCGCAAGCCTCAGTCGGCGATCGAGGACGCGGGCATGATCTCCACGCCTCACACCACGGAGTCGCTGGTGGAGGGACGAGAGGAGCTGAAGACGATCCTCGACGGTGTCCAGCAGCTTCCCGACGACCGCCGGGAAGCGCTGATCATGCGCTTTGCGCTGGGGATGGACAACCGTGAGATCGCGAGGGCACTTGGTCGCACCGACGGCGCGACCAAGGTCCTGTTGCACCGCGCCGTTCGTCAGCTCGAAGGGATCGTCTCGCAAACCGTCGCCGAGGGCGACGAGGAGGATCGGTGAGCACGGGCGCACCCGATTTCGAGGCGCTGCTCCGCGAGGCGCTCACCCCGGTGGACCCGCCCGCGAGCCTCGTCCAGCGGCTCGAGCTGACGCTGGTCAATCTAACCGAGCTCGCGCACGACGAGCTCGAATCCTGGGAGCTCTCGGCGATGCGCGATCCGCGCAACTGGGTCAGGCCGGCGGCGGCGGCGACGGTGGGAGTGAGCGCTGGGACGGCGCTCGTGGTGCTTCGGGTGCGACGGCACCACCGCGCGCGCAAGCAGCAGTCGAGAAACGTCCTCGAGCTCGCTCAACGGACGCTTCAAGATGCCGCCGACGAGGCGCGGCGGATCCTCCCGCACCGCTAGTAGTCACGCCGGCCGCACGGGGGGCGCTGTGAAGAGCGCCGTTGACCGGGGCGCTGCCGGCCGCCCGGCCCCCACTGCCCAAAGCGCCCCGGCGGCACGAGATGCCGTGATGGCGCACTGATAGCGTCCGTCCCATGGCCGTCTGCTACCGGCACCCAAGCCGCGAGACCGGGGTCTCGTGCTCGTCCTGCGGGCGGCCGATCTGTCCGGACTGCATGACCCCCACCCCCGTCGGCATGCGCTGTCCGGAGTGCAGTCGCGACCGGACGAAGGTCAAGACGATCCGGACGCGCCCCTCCGCGCCGGTGGTGACATATGCGCTGATCGCGCTCAATGTCGCGGTGTTCGTCGCGGAGACCGGGGCGGGGGCACCGCTCGGTGGCGGTGGCGGCGGGGTTATCTTCACCAAGGGTTACCTGCTCGGCCCCGCCATCGCCGGCCAGCACCAGTACTGGCGGATCGCAACCAGCGGCTTCCTTCACGACGGGCTGTTGCACATCGCGTTCAACATGCTCTTCCTCTACATCATGGGCTCGATGCTCGAGCCGGCGATTGGCCGCCTGAACTTCGCGCTCGTGTATTTCGTATCGCTGCTCTCGGCCGCGTTCGGGGCGCTTTTGTTCCAGCCCGGGATTCCCACGGTCGGCGCATCGGGCGCGTGCTTCGGGGTGCTGGGCGCGCTGATCGTCGTCGCCTACTACCGCCACATCCCGATCTGGCGGAGCGGCCTGGGCATAACGCTGCTGATCAACGTCATCTTCTCGCTGAGCGTCTCGGGGATATCGATCGGCGGTCACCTGGGTGGACTCGTCGGCGGGATGATCACGGGATGGCTGATCGTCCAGCTCGACGAGCGCCGGCGGCTCACCGGACTCGCGCTCGTGAGCTGCGCGCTGGTGGGGGCGGCATCCGTCGCCGCTGCGATCGCGGTGGCGGGGGCACACGGCCTCGCGCCCAACGGCATCGGCTTCCAGTAGCCAGTCAGAGCTCGACCGTAAGCGCCCTGCCCGCAGCCTCCGGCACGGCCTCCGGGTGCAGGATGTGCGCGAGCAGTTCAAGGCCGTCGACGATGCGGGGCCCCGGCCGGGAAAAGTAAGAAGCGGCATCCACCGCGACCACCTCGCCGGCGCCGAGCGCGGACAGCTCGTCACGGTGCATCTCCGCCTCGCGATGAGCGAAAGGCAAATCGTAGCCACACGGCATGACGATCACCACGTCGGGCTGAGCGGCTTCCACCTCGCGCCAGCTCACCTCCTGCGAGCGCTCGCCGGGGAATCCGAGCACGTCCTCCCCGCCGGCGTAGTCGATCAGCTGAGGGGTCCAGTGCCCGGCCGCGAACGGCGGGTCGAGCCACTCCAGCGCAGCCACGCGAGCTCTCCTGGCCCTACGAACCGCGAGTCGGACGCGATCAATTCGAGCCGATGCGTCGCGCACCAGGTCGACGGCCGCGTCCCGGCGGTCCGTGGCCTCGGCCAGCGTGCGCGCATCGCCGAAGACCTCGCCGACCGTGTGAGGATCGAGCGAGATCACTTCGGGGTGAGGATCCAGCTCGTCGACCAGGCGCCGCACGTCCTGGTAGGAGACGGCGCAGACCGAGCACAGCGCCTGGGTGACGATCAGGTCCGGGCGTAGCTCGTGCAGGATCTCCGTGTCGAGCTCGTAGATGGACTCACCGGCGAGCGTGCGTTCCTTGACCGCCGCGTCGATCTCCGCGGAGGTGAGCCCGGCTGGGAGCAGGTCCCGAGTGACCTTGGGAAGCTCGCGAGCCGCGGGTGGATAGTCGCACTCGTGCGTGACCGCGATGAGCTCGCCCCCGAGGCCGAGCGCGAACAGCATTTCCGTGGCGGAAGGAACCAGGCTGACGATTCGCATGGAGGGTGTGCTTACGGATCAGGCTGACGGGAAGCCGATTCGACGACCCCGAAACTCTCATAACACGACAGGGAGAACGATATGGCAGATCGCGACGCCGTTCGATTGGCTCTCGAGTTACCCCGGGAATCCGCGCCCCCTGCTGCTACCGTTGTTCGCGTCGCTGCATGAACGACGACGACCCATCTCGAAGTAGCAGCGCGAGGACGGAGGGCCGTTGGCCCGTGCAGCTCCGCTCCCCGCGATCCCAGAGCAGGTCCCAAGGCGCCCTCGGCTGTGCGCTGACCGCATAGTGTGCCGGACGGTGCACGAGTGAAGGCTCTGTTCATCATCCTCACCGGGCTGCTGGTTCTGGTCAATGCGTTCTTCGTGATGGCCGAGTACGCGCTGGTGCGCTCACGGCGGACCAGGCTCGAGGCGCTCGTCGAGCAGGGAGCCCGTGGCGCTCGGCTGGCGATGTCGCAGCTCGATCGCATCGGCGACTACATCTCCGCCTGCCAGGTGGGGATCACGATGGCCTCGATCGGCATCGGTGCGCTCGGCGAACCGGCGATCGCGCATCTGCTCGAGAAATCCTTCGGACATGCGCTCGGACACGCCCTGGCGGTGGCGATCTCAGTGGTCATCGCCTATCTGCTGATCACGGTCGCGCAGGTGATCGTCGGCGAACTGGTTCCGAAGCTGTACGTGATCCAGCACGCCGAGGGAGTACTCCGGCGGATCGCTCGCCCGCTGCAGTTCTTCCGTGTGGTGTTTCACCCCTTCATCGTCCTCCTCACCGCTTCCTCCAACTCGATCCTGCGCATGCTCGGGGTAGATCCGACCGCCGAGCCGGAGGGTGGGACACCCGAGGAGATCAAGCGGCTCATCGCCCAGTCCAGTACCGGCGGGCAGCTCGACATCGGCGAGGCGAACATGCTGACCGGCGTCTTTCACCTCCACGAACAGGAGGCGCGCCAGGTGATGACGCCGATCCCGGCCGTGGTCACGGTGGACGTGTCGGAGACGGTCGAAGCCGCGCTTCGCCTTTGCGTCTCGACCGGGCATTCGCGGCTGGTGGTGATCGAGGACGAGAACCCGGATCGGGTCAGGGGGATCGTGCACGTCAACCAGCTCGCGAAGCTGGCCATCAACGATGGTTACGAGGCCCATTTCGAGCGCGTGGTCCGGGAGGCGCCGATCGTTCCCGAGACCAAGCCGCTCGACGATCTGCTGGCCGATCTGCAGCGCGAGCGAACCGAGCTGGCGATCGTCGTCGACGAGTACGGGCGTACCGCCGGACTGGTGACGATCGAGGACATCATCGAGGAGATCGTCGGCGAGATCTCCGACGAGACCGATCCCGCGGGCGGGGCGGTGCGCCGGCTGGCGAACGGCGACTGGTTCGTCCGCGGGCACGTCGCGGTCAGCGACCTGCAGGACTACGGACTGGAGCTCCCGGTGGATACCGACGCCTACAACTCGGTGGGGGGCTTCGTGTTCGCCGAGCTGGGGCGGCTGCCCAAGCGCGGCGACACGATCTCAGCCAACGGCTACTCGATCCGAGTCGAATCCGTACGCCAGAACCGCATCGAGGCCGTGCGGATCAGGCATCGGCGCGCGGCGACGTCGTCCGGCTAGCGCCCCCACCAGCAAGTCCGGAGGGCAGGCGAGGATGGGCGGGCACGAGTTCGCATCGTTCGTTACATTTCGCGCCAAGGCAACGGCCGGAGAGTTCGCTGATCAAGGCGTAGACCCTGCCGGTGGTTGAGAGGAGAGATGAAGCCGGCCCTCGACCGGGCCGGCTTCGCCCTACGAAGGGGCCGGCTTCGTCTACGAAAGAAGCCGGCCCGCTGGGGACGGGCCGGCTTCGTGCTTCTGGGGAGGAGGTGCTGCTATGAGGTACGTCGCGATGAGAAGTGTGCGGCCCTGACCTGAACGGGCCTTAAATAGTTCCTCGGAGCTGCGTCAGTCGTAGGTGTAGAAGCCGCGCCGCGTCTTGCGGCCCAGCGCCCCGTCGTCGACCAGATCCACCAACTCCTGCGGCACCGGCGCTCCGATCGCCTCCCCGATCGCCACCGACACGTCGAGCCCGACGAAGTCGAGCAGAGCCAGCGGTCCCATCGGCATCCCCGCGCCCAGCGTCATGCATTCGTCGATGTCTTCGACCGACATCCCGGTTTGCGTGCGCAGCTGCACCGCCCTGAACAGGTACGGGAACAGGAGGCGGTTGACCACGAAGCCGGGCACGTCGGGGACCTCGACCGCGGTCTTGCCCAATGCCTGGCACAGAGCCCGCGCCCTCTGGCGCGTGTGCGAGTTTGCCTCCTCCGGGAACGCGAGCTCGACAAGCTTCATCCTCGGAACGGGATTGAACACGTGGAACCCCACGAACCGGTCGGGATGCCCGGTCGCCTTGGCCAGCTCTGCGATCGAGAGCGAGGAGGTGGTGGTCGCGAACACGGTCTCGGGAGCGGCGTGCGAGGCGAGCTCGTCGAAAACCGCCGCCTTGCTGCCGTGGTGCTCGACCACCGCCTCGACCAGGAACGTGGCCTCCGCGAGGGACTCGAGATCGGTGACGATCCGCACGCGGTCGGGGTCGAGGACTTCATCGGAGAGCTTCGCGCAGGTCTTGCACACGGTTGTGCGCGCCCGCTCGGCGGAGATGTCCGAGCGCGCCCAGAGCAGCACGTCGCCGCTGCGCGCCGCCGTCACTGCCAGCCCGCAGGCGATTGCGCCTGAACCGGCGATTCCGAGTCGTTCTTGCACCGCAGCTCCCAAGTTCTCTTGTCCTCAGCGATCGGGCGTCTTGACGTGGGTTTGGCTCGAGTACAGTACGGAAGCGTTCATTTGAGGGGGCGCAGTCGTCGTCGGCGCCCGATGCCCACTCACCAGGATAAGGACAGATGGCGACGCTCGAACACGTGGATGTACTGATTGTTGGAGCCGGTCTCTCGGGGATCGGCGCGGGCTACCACCTCCAGACCGAGTGCCCCGGCAAGAGCTACGCGATCCTCGAAGCCAGAGGCCAAATCGGCGGAACCTGGGACCTGTTCCGCTTTCCGGGGATCCGCTCGGACTCCGACATGTACACGCTCGGCTATTCGTTCAGGCCCTGGCGCGGGAACCGGTCGATCGCCGACGGCCAGTCGATCCTCAGCTACGTGCGCGAGACCGCGAGCGAACACGGCATCGACCGCAGGATCCGCTTTCACCACCGCGTCGTGCGCGCGCACTGGTCGAGCGATGAGGTTCGCTGGACGGTGGAGGGGATCAGGACCGACACGGACGAACCGGTGCGGCTGACGTGCGGGTTTCTGTTCCTGTGCAGCGGCTACTACCGCTACGACGAGCCGTACACGCCTGAGTTCGAGGGCGCGGAGCGATTCTCGGGCGAGATCGTCCACCCGCAGAAGTGGCGCGAGGACATCGACTATGCGGGCAAGCGCGTCGTGGTGATAGGCAGCGGCGCGACCGCAGTGACCTTGGTCCCGGCGATCGCGCGGCGCGCCGCGCACGTCACCATGCTGCAGCGCTCCCCGAGCTACGTGGTCGCGTTACCCGCAGAGGACCCCGTCAGCAACTTCCTGCGCCGCCGGGCACCGGTCAAACTGGCCTACTCGATCGTGCGCTGGAAGAACGTGCTCCTCACGCTTCTGAGCTTCGAGCTCAGCCGTCGCCGGCCGGCCATGGTCAAGACGTTGATTCGTAACGCGCTCGAGAAACAGCTGCCGCGCGGCTACGACGTCGACACGCATTTCAACCCCCGCTACAACCCGTGGGATCAGCGGATGTGCGTCGCGCCCGACGGCGACCTGTTCACCGCGATTCGCGAAGGTCGCGTCTCGATCGTGACCGATCGCATCGAGACGTTCACCGAGAACCGACTGAAGCTCGAGTCGGGGCAGGAGCTCGAGGCCGAGCTGGTCGTCACCGCCACCGGGCTGAACCTACTCGCGCTCGGTGGGGTGCAGTTCTCCGTCGACGGCGAAGAGATCGAGCTTGCCGAGACCATGAGCTACAAGGGAATGATGCTGGCCGGGGTGCCGAACCTGGCGGTCTCATTCGGCTACACGAACGCGTCCTGGACGCTCAAGTGCGACCTCACGTGCGCGTACGTGTGCCGGCTGCTGAATCACATGGACCAGCGGGGCTACGTGGAGTGCAGGCCGTCGCACCCAAATCCGGGGATCCGGGCACAGCCGTTCGTCGACTTCTCCTCGGGCTACATCGTGCGTGCGATCGGCAAGTTCCCGCGACAGGGGTCCAAGGCACCGTGGCGGCTGTATCAGAACTACGCGCTGGACATCCTGAGCCTCCGGTTCGGCTCGCTCGAGGACGGGACCATGCAGTTCTCCCGCGCGCGCCCGGCCCAGCTGGCCGCTGCCGACGTGGATCCCGCGGGCATCGCGGCCTGAACCCCGAACCCCTGTCAGTCGCCCTGCTCGCTCGGTCTGAGCAGCAGCTCGTTGATCGCGACGTGGCGCGGTCGGGTGATGACGTAGAGGATCGCGTCGGCGATGTCCTCGGCTCGAAGCCGCTCCACGCCGGCGAAGCGGGCTTGTATCTGCTCTTGGATCTCCGGCCGGTTGTGGGAGCGAAGCTCGGTGTCCGTGGCCCCTGGCTCGATCACCGAGACCCGCAGCTGCCGCCCCGCCACCTCCTGGCGGAGCGCCTCGCTGAACGCGCCGACCCCGTGCTTGGTGAGGTTGTATACCGCGCTCCCCGCTCGCGTAACCCGCCCCGCGACCGAGCTGACGTTGACCATGTCCGTGACTCCCCGCGATCCGTCCTGTGCGGCTGACAGAAGGTGAGGCAGCGCTGCGTACGCGCAATACAGCAGGCCCTCGACGTTCACGCGCACCATGCGCTGCCATTCTTCGAGCGGGGCGCCGACCGCGGGGCCGAGCAGCATCACGCCGGCGTTGTTGATGAGAATGTCGAGCCGGCCGAGCTCTGACGCCGTCCGCTCGACCGCCTCGCGCGCCTGTCCTTCGTCGGTCACGTCGGCCTCGAGCGCGAGCGCGGTCCCGCCTTGCTCGCGGATCCGCTCGGCGAGGGCGTCCAGGCGGTCCACGCGGCGAGCTGCGAGCGCCACCGCCGCCCCCTGCTCCGCCAGCGCCAGTGCCGTGGCCTCGCCGATCCCGCTGGAGGCCCCGGTCACGAGCGCGACCGTTCCTTCGAGCCTCCCGCCCATCACTGCGCTCCCCAGCCAAAGCCGACCTTGCTCGGGTCCGGCGGGAGTGGGCTCGTCGGCAGCCCGGGTGGCGGGTCGCTCGAGTGAAAGCCCACCGGGGCGAGGTCGTTGGGGGTATCGGGATGGAAGAGCGACGCCAGGTACTGTGCCTGGCCGCGGCCGGGACCGAGCTCGAACTGACCGCCTCCGTATGCCCCGATGCCGCGCTCAGCGCAGTAGTCGTATGCGGCGCACAGGTTCGCCAAGCCGCCGATCCGGGAGGGTTTGATGTTGACCATGCGCGGGGTGAAAGGTAGCGATTCGATGTCGTCGATCGAGTGGATCGGCGCGTCCCACGTGATGCGATCGTGATGCGGATCGAGCACCGCCGCGGTCTCCGGGGTGACGACGTCGGGATCCTCGATCCAGGCCCTGGGGAACGCCTCGACGACCCGGCGGTAGAGGACCGGATCGGGTGGCTGATCGACGACCGTGCCGCGGTACAGGCTCTTGAAGTCGACCGATTCGACCGCACCCGTGTCCACGAGCGCGGCGATGAGCTCGGGCGTCCAGGAGCTGGTCGGGTCGAGCTTGAAGCGAAGCGTGGGGTAGCGGGCGAGGCGGCCCGTCACTGGGTCGAGCGTCGGCGGCTCCCCCAAGCGCAATGAGACGACGAACGTCATCGGCCTGGGTTTGCGGCCAAGCGCCGCGTGCAGCGGCCGGCCGGCCTGGGCGAGCGCGAGGTCGAGTGCCGCGCTGTGGAATGTCCAGCGGCGGTAGAGCCGGGAGACCTCCCGCTGTGGAGGCACTGCAAACAGGTCGAGCGAGTCGATCAACTCGCAGAACTCGCCCAGCGCGTACCGGCCGGCGAGCGCATGCACCGGGCCCGCCTCCTGCAGGGCGACGTGGTCTTCGGCGTCATAGACCACGTCCTCGCCGATCCCTTCGAGTCCGCCTCCCTGGAGGTGCACCACCGTGGTCCGCCGCAAGAACCCGCTCGAGACCTGGGCGCTGAGCCCTTCCAGGACATAGCCGTCGACCTCGAGCGGAAGGTCGGCGAGGACATCGAACGTGGCCACTAACGATGTCCCTCGCGGCCGCCCAGCTCGGTAGGTGCGCGGGCGGCGACGTCGCCCGCCGTCCGCTCCGCCTCGAGTCTCGCGACGAGCTCCTCGAGCTTCAGCTCCTCGAGTCCCTGGCTCACCGCCTCGAGCTCACCGGCGCAGTACTCCACGAGGTCCCGTCCCTCCCTGACGAGCTCGAGGGTCTCGCGCAGCCCCGCGTCGCCCGAGTCCAGGCGGCGAATGATCTCCTCGACCCTCGCGACCGCGGCTTCGTAAGAGCGCTCGTCATTCATCGCGGCTCTGCACCTTGGCGTCGACCGCGTCGTCGTGGAAGCGTATCCGTAGATCCCGCACGGATCTGGCCGCAGCGGCCGACGGGAGCGGCTCGCCCAAGCGGTCCTCGACCAGCGCATAGCCGCGAGCCAGCGTCCGCTCGGGATCGTGTGCCGCGAGGGCGAGCGACAGCCGCTCCAGCTCGCGCGCCCGCCTGGCGGCCTCAGAGCCGCGTGTGCGGGCCGCTACGCGTCCGAGCACGAGCAGGTGTACCCCCGCCAACGACTGCCCCTCCTCGCACGCCCGGCGAGCGCTGGCGCGCAGCTCACGAACCAGCTGATGCAGGTGGCGGCGGTTGCGCGCGACGTGCTGGCGGGGCGCCCGCGAGAGGTGGCCGAGCGCCCGCGCCCGGTCCAGGATCGCGCGGCGACCGTGTCCGTCTAGACGCCGGGCTGCCGCGAGCAGATCCGAGCGGGCCGCCCGACAATCGACTGGGACCGCCGCTTCGGCGGCGTGGGTTGGTGTTGAGCATGCCACCGCGGCTACGTCGTCGATCAGCGTGCGATCGGTGTGGTGGCCGACCGAGGAGATCACCGGAACTCGGAGCAGCGCGACCGTCCGGCACAGCCCCTCGTCGCAGAACGCGAACAAATCCGCGAGCGAGCCGCCGCCGCGCGCGACGATCACGACCTGGACCTCCTCGATGGCCGCCAGTTCGCGCAGCGCGGCCGCGATCGCCGGCGCCGCGTGCCGATCTTGGACGGGAGCGAACGCCCACACCAACCGGCCGGCCCAGCCTCGGCGCCGCAACCCCGCGAGCACGTCGTCGCGGGCCTTGCCGCGCTCGCCCGTGACCACGCCGATCGCGTGAGGCAGCAGCGGGCGCTCCAGCCGCTTCTGCGGTTCGAACAGCCCATCCGCCGCCAGCCGGCGACGAACGCGCTCGAGCTGGAGGAGCAGGTCGCCTTCGCCCTCGACGCGCAGCTCGGTCGCGGCAAACGTGAACGACGGGGAGGACGTGGCGCTGCCCGGGTAGTAGTCGCAGCCCCCCCCGACCACGATTCGCAGGCCGTCGACCAGCGCTATCCCGAACGCGTCGAAGTCGGTGCACCACATGGAGCACGGCAGCGCGCCGCGCCCGTCGCGCAGCTCGAAGTACACCCGCACGGCGCTTGACCGGAAGCCCCACACCTCGCCGACCAGCTGCACGCGCGCGAACTCCAGAAGACGGCGTTTGAGCTGCGCCGCGTAGGCGCCGACCGGATACGGGCCGGGCAGCTCGCCGTCGTGAACGCGCTCGGTATTGGCTGACTCGGGCAGGGCCATGCTCTACACCCGAGCCTAGCGGCCGCACCACCTGGAACCCGTCGCCGGCGCCTGGCGCACCGGATTCCGTTTAGCATCTCCCGCCCGTGGACCTGACCCTGTCTCCAGCCGAAGAAGCCTTCCGGGACGAGCTGCGGAGGTGGCTGCAGGAGCACCACCCCGGTCGGGAGCCCGTCGGCGACGAGGCGTCGTTCGAGTTCCGGCGCAGATGGCAAGGCGAGCTCCACGAGGCCGGGTGGGCCGGGGTGGCCTGGCCCAAGGAGTACGGAGGCCGCGGCGCGACGCTCGTCGAGCAGGCGATCTTCAACGAGGAGACCGTGCGCGCGCGGACGCCCCAGGCCGTGAACGTCCTCGGTCTGGCGATGGGCGGACCGACGGTGATCGTGCACGGGACCGAGGAGCAGAAACGCCGCTACCTGCCGCCGATCCTGTCCGCCGAGGAGATCTGGTGCCAAGGCTTCTCCGAGCCCGACTCGGGCTCGGACCTGGCCTCGGTGAAGACGCGCGCGATCCGCAACGGCGGCGAGTGGGTGGTCACCGGACAGAAGGTGTGGACCACGTTCGCGCACCACGCGAAGTGGTGCATGCTCGTCGCCCGCACCGATCCCGAGGCACCCAAGCACAAGGGACTGACGTACTTCCTGATGGACATGGAGCAGGACGCCGTGCAGGTCCGGCCGCTTCGTCAGATCACGGGCGAGTCCGAGTTCAACGAGCTGTTCATCGAAGAGGCGCGGGTCCCGAACGAGAACATCATCGGGGGTGAGGGCAACGGGTGGGCCGTGGCGATCACCACCCTCATGCACGAGCGCGCGACACTCGCCTTCGGGCTCCAGGTCGGGGTTCAGATCGCGCTGGGGGAGCTGATCGAGCGGGCCCGGCACACTCGCGCCGAGAACGGGAGGGTGGCCACCGAGGATCCCGTGGTTCGCCAGCGCCTCGCCCAGCTGCTGATCGAGTCCGAGGCGATGCGACTGAACGCCTACCGCGGCCTGACCTCGACGATCCGCACCGGGGTACCGGGGCCGGAGGGATCGCTCGGCAAATGGCACTGGTCGGAGGTCAACCAGGCTCTGACCGAGCTCGCGATGGAGATCGCGGGACCGCACGCGATGCTCGCCGAGGACGAGTGGACGTATCGGTTCCTGCGGGCGCGCGCGAACTCGATCGAGGGCGGCACCACGGAGATCCTCAAGAACATCGTCGCCGAGCGCGTGCTCGGCCTTCCCCGGATGCGCTAGGCAGGCGCCCGTCCGAACGAGCATGAACTTCGAGTTCACCGACGATCAGCGCGCGATCAAGCGCACGGCGCGCGAGTTCCTCGAGGCGCGCTATCGACCCGAGACCATCCGGGAGCTGGCCGAGGACGAACGCGGCTTCACCGACCAGCAGTGGCGCGAGTTGGCCGAGCTCGGCTGGCCCGGCGTGATCGTTCCCGAGGAGCATGGCGGCCTCGGCCTGGGGGCGGTCGAGCTGGTCGTGATCGCCGAGGAGATGGGCTACGCGCTCGCGCCGAGCCCGTTCTTCTCGGACACCTGTGCGGTTCTCATCCTCGTCGCTGCCGGCACGGAGACAGAGCGCGAGCGCTGGCTCGAACCGCTTGCCGCCGGGGAGGCCCGCGGCACCGTGGCGGTGTGGGATGAGCATGCCGGATGGGCGCCCGACCACTCCGAGGTGGAGGCGGGCGGGGGTACGCTGTCAGCGACGAAGATCGCCGTGCCCGACGCCGCGAGCGCGGACTTCGTGATCGTCTCCGGGGCCGACGGCGGACACTTCCTGGTGGATCCGCGTGGCCCGGGTGTCGGCGTGCGCTCGGAGAAGGCGCTCGACCCCACGCGCAAGCTGTTCACGCTCGAGTTCGACGGGGCGCCGGCCGAAGCGCTCGCCCGCGCTCCGGACGCCGTCTCGCGCGCCTACGCGACGATCGTCACCGCCCTGGCGGCGGAGAACGTTGGCGCCGCCCAGCGGGCCATGGAGATGGCGGTGGCGTTCGCCAAGGACCGCAAGCAATTCGACCGGCCGATCGGGTCCTACCAGGCCGTCTCGCACCGGTGCGCGCAGATGTTGCTGGAGGTCGAGAGCGCGCGCTCGCTGGCCTACGGGGCCGCGTGGGCGATCGACCACGAGCCGCACACCGCGGCCCGGGCCGCGTCGATGGCCAAGGCGTATGCGGGCGACGCCGGCTTCCGCGTCGCGGCATCGGCGCTCCAGGTCCACGGCGGGATCGGCTTCACGTGGGAGCACGATCTGCACTTCTTCCTCAAGCGCGCGACGGCCAATGCGCACGCGTTCGGGGACTCTCGCTGGCACCGGGACCGCGTCGCGGCGCTGGCGGGAGTTTGACATCGGTTCCTGCGGTCGGGGCGCGCGAGCGCGCGCGCCCCGACCGGCCGTTACCGCGGGACCCTGAGGTCTGGGTCCGGCTCGCCCGGGGTCGTCACCTTGCGGTGGGCGGCGTCCGCCTCGAGCACGGCCGGGTCGGCGGCCTCGAGCCACCGCCGCGAGAAGTACCCGGAGAAGAACGGCCAGGAGGCGAACATCAGGACGACCCCGATGTACCCCATCATCAGCCCGCCGACCACAGGGATCAGTCCAGCCAGGAAGAAGTTGCGCAAACTCCTGAACAGATCGCGGCGGAAGTAGACGGGGCAGGCCAGCCCGGTGAAGCCGTAGTAGAAGCAGATCGCGAAGCCGAGCGCCGAGATCGTGTCGCCGAGCACGTTCTGGCTCGGGTTGAACGCGAGCAGCGCCACCGTCCAGATGATCGACAGGGCGCCCATGAGAAGCGTGGAGAAGCTCGGCGTGAAGAAGCGCGGATGGACCCGGCCGAATGCCTTCGGGATCGCGCCCCAACGCGCCATCGAGAGCGTGGTGCGGGCGGTCGGCAAGATCGTGGTCTGGGTCGACGCCGAGGCCGAGGTGAGGACGGTGATGATCACGAGCTTGTCGAGCGGCGAGCCGCGAGCGATGCCATCACGATGATGTCGGCGAGGAAGATCGCCCAGCCGTTGATCCAGCCGATCTGCGGCCCGAACGCCCGCGTCGTTCAGGCGAAGGTGGTCCCGGCGTCGGGGTCGGCGAGGTTGAAGAAGCGGTAGCCGACAGAGACGAACAGGATGGGGATGAAAGAGACGATCAGCACCGCCGGCGCGTGCACGCCGACGCCGCCGACCGCGACGATGAAGCCGAGCGTCGCCGCAAGGCTGTATGCGGGCGCGGTCGACGCGATCGCGATGACCAGGTTCGAGATGTAGCCGATCGCGTTGGACTTGAGACCCTTGTTGCCCGGCGCGGTGGGATCTAGGGCGCCCGCCGGCTCCTGAGTAATGGTCGTGCTCTCCATGGCTCCCCAAACTTATGCGGACCGGTGCGAAGCCCGCAAGCCGCCTGAGCATCACAAACTAACAGCCCGCTTGTACAAAACGTCCAAAAACCGGCGTGCTGGGCGGTTCGTTGCGGGCGCTGCGGTGGGAAGCACGTGGCGCCGGCGATGGCTTGTGGCCCCCGCGCCAGATACCGTGATGGCGGTGACTCACGCTCAGGTGTCGGTCGGCGTGCTCGGTGCAGCCGGGACCATCGCTCCCGCGATCGTCCGCGACCTCGCCGAGTCCGAGGAAGTCGCGGGCATGGTCCTACTCGACCTCGACCGCACCAAGGCCCAGGCCGTGGCCGACGCGCACGGGGCGCGAAGGCCTCGGCGCGCGAGATCGATGCCCGCACCGACGGCCGGCTGCGAGCGCCCTACGCGATCCAGACGCTGCTCGACGAACTGACGCTCGCGCCGGTGGTGATTCGCGACGGCGAACCCGCGGAGATCGGCCCCCTCACCTCCGGTGGCGCGGTCGACTACGGCGAACCGATCGGGGAAGCGGAGACCATCTACACGCTTCACTCGGAAATGGCGACGTTCGGCGAGAGCTTCGGATGCAGGTCGGCCAGCTTCCGCCTCTCGCTCGCGCCCGCGCTGCTCGAGCGCCTGAAGGAGCTCGCCGCCGCCACGGCGCAAGAGGTTGCGGCCGCTGCCCGCGATGCGGCTGCGCCGTCGAACGAGACCGTCTCGATTCACCTGGTGCGAGTCACCGCGACCGACGAGACGACCGTCACCGTGCGGGCGGTGACGCGACCCCACTTCGGGCTCGGGGGGTCGATCGTCTCCACCGCGGCACCCGCCGCCGCGTCGGTCAGGCTGCTGGCGCGGGGATCGCTGAGGGCGACGGGCGCCCACCCGCCCGAGCGCTGCATCGAGCCAGTTGAGATGTTCGCCGAGCTCGAGGCGCGCGGCTGCACGTTCAGCATCGAGCGCTGAGCGCGAGGAGACGGATCACACGCGCCGGACGCCGTGCGGGCTGTACTCATGCTTGAGGAGCGCGTGGTCGGCCTCGACCATCATCCTGATCAGCTCCTCGAAGCGCACCTCGGGCTCCCACCCCAGGATCCGCTTGGCCTTGCTCGCGTCGCCGACCAGGTGCTCGACCTCAGCGGGGCGCAGCAGGGTTGGATCGGTCTCCACGTGCTCGTCGACGTCCAAGCCGGCCTGATCAAAGGCGATCTCGACGCACTCGCGCACCGAGTGGGCGGTGCCGGTGGCGACCACGAAGTCCTCCGGCTCGTCCTGCTGGAGCATCAGCCACATCGCCCGCACGTAATCTCCCGCGAAGCCCCAGTCGCGCTCCGCCTCGAGGTTCCCCAACCGCAGCTTCACCTCCAGACCCAGCTTTATCGCCGCCGCGTGCCAGGTGATCTTGCGGGTGACGAACTCGAGCCCGCGGCGGGGGCTCTCGTGGTTGAACAAGATTCCACTCGTGGCATGTAATCCGTACGACTCCCTGTAGTTGACCGTGATGTGATGCCCGTACGCCTTGGCCACTCCGTACGGCGAACGGGGGTAGAACGGCGTTCGCTCGGTCTGGGGAACCTCTCGCACCTTGCCGAACATCTCGCTCGAGGAGGCCTGGTAGAAGCGAGCATCGGGGCAGGTCTCGCGCATCGCTTCGAGCATCCGGGTCACCCCGGTGCCGGTGAACTCGGCGGTCAGCGTCGGCTGCACCCACGATGCGGCGACATACGACATCGCCGCCAGGTTGTAGATCTCGTGGGGCCGGGCAGCGCGCAGCGTGTCAACCAGCGAGCGCTGATCGAGGAGGTCGCCCTGGTGGAGGATCAGGCGATCGCGGGCGTGCTCGATGCGGTCGAACTTCTCCGTCGATGAGCGGCGCACCATGCCGTGTACCTCGTAGCCCTGATCGAGCAGGAAGTCGGCGAGGTAGGAGCCGTCCTGGCCGGTGATGCCGGTGATCAGCGCGCGGCGGACGCTCACGTTCCGAGCTCCTGCGAGACGCCCTCGAACTTCTGCTCGCGAAGCCAGGCCGCGGTCTGCTCGAGCCCCTCGCGCAACGCGACCTTGGCCTCCCAGCCGAGCATGTCCCGCGCCTTCTCCACCGACGGCCAGCGTCGCTGTACATCCACCTCGAAGCTGTCCACGGAACGGAGCTCGAGCGCCGCTGGGTCCTCTCCGCACGCCTCCCAGATCAAAGCCGCGATCTCCGCCACGGTCAGCTCCTGTGAAGCGGAGATGTTGAAGTCCTCGTTCTCGGCCCGCGGCAGTGCCATCGCGGTCACGATCCCGTCGGCGATATCGTCGACGTGGGTGAGCGTTCGGGTCTGACGGCCGGAGCCGAAGATCTCGAGCGGGCGCCGACCGGAGATGACCTTGGCGACGAGGTCGGGAACCGCGTGCGCGATCCCCGGCTCGTCCATTTCGGGCAGCTCCCCTGGGCCGTAGGCGTTGAACGGTCGGCAGATCGTGTAGCGCAGGCCGTGCTCATCGTGCGCGGCGCGTGTGTAGACCTCGCCGGCGAGCTTTGAGAACCCGTACGCGGATCGCGGCGCCGGGCACTCTCGGAGGTGGTGCTCGGTGGTTGGAAATTCTCGCGCGTTCTCGAACACCATCGAGGAGGAAACGTAGACCAGGCGCTCCATCCGCTGCTCGATCGATGCCCGCACGACCGCACCGGTAAGTGCGTTGTTGACCTCGGTGAGCGTGAAGGGGAGCTTGTGGAAGTTCGCGATCCCCCCGACGATCGCCGCCAGATGGATCACGTGCGAACAGCCCTTCGCGGCGGCCAGCGCTACCCCGGGATCTCGCAGGTCCCCTGTGCGGATCTCGCAGCCCTCGCGCATCCACGCCGGAGCGACCCGGTGGTCGGCGACCCTGATCTCCCACTCGGGGTCGCGGAGCAGCCGCCGGACGACGGCCGAGCCGATCATGCCGGCGCCGCCGGTGACGAGCACGCGGCTCATCGTCAGCGGGTGGCGTCGCGAGTGGCGTCGACCGCGTCCGCGGCGGCGAGCACCGTAGTGGAGGCCGCGCCGTCGGAGAAGACGTGACCGATTCCCAAGGCGTTCCAGGGATCAACGAGCAGGCAATCGTCGGCGGCGGCGGCGAGGATATCTCGGAGCACCTCCGGGCCTTCGAAGGACGAATGGTTCGTGGCGACGATCACCACGTCAGCGTCGCGCACGGCATCCGCCAGCGGCTGGGTGGGGGTGCCGGCGTGCGGGTCACACACCGCGACGTCGGCGAGCTCGCGTTCCAGCAAGCGGATCAGCTTCGGCGAGAGGGAGTCGCGCTCGTCGTCGGTGTCACGCTTGAACGTGAGGCCGAGGACGGCGATCTTGCGCGAGGAGAGGTTGCCGAGCCTCCGCTTGATGCCCTCGACGAGGAACAGCGGCACGGCTTCGTTGACGCGGGAGACGGCAAGCAGCATCCCGGGCGCGTTCGAGCGCTCCTCCGAGAACACGAAGTCCTTGCGGAGGCACGTGCCGGCGGTCAGCCCCGGCATCGCCATACCGCCCCGCGGATAGTCGTGGTTGATCAGGTCGATCACGTCGAACACGTTCGCGTCGTAGCGCTCGCAGTCCATCATCAGGAGGTTCGGGAGCGCGAAGGTGGTGTAGCGAAGGATGTTCGTCCAGATCTTGGCGAGCTCTGCCTGCACCGGGGTGGTTCTGACGATCGGAGCCCCGAACACGCCGAACACCGCCGCCGCACGATCGGTCGAGGCTTCCCCGACGCCGCCGACGATGCAGGGCAGGCTCGAGATCTCCTCCATGAACCTCCCGGCGGCGATCCGCTCCGGCGCATGGGCGACGAACACGTCCTCGCCGACCTTGAGGCCGCGGCGCTTCTCGAGATAACCGGCGACGAACTCCGTCGTTCCGGGGGCGATCGTAGAACGGAGGATCAGGGCGTGTCCGGGCCGCAGCAACGGCAGCAGGTCGTCGACCGCGGCGCGGACCTGTCGCAGGTCGCTCTCGAAGTGAAAGAACGACGGAGTGCCGATCGTGATCACGATGTCGTCGGCCTCGGCGGCGTCGGCGGCGCGCTCGGCGAGCTCGAGCCGGCCGCATGCGGAGACGCGATCGAGGAGCTCCTGCGTTCCGGCCTCATTGAACGGCATCCGGCCAGCGCGTATCGAGTCGAGCACCGCCGGGTCGTGGTCGACGCCGAGAACGTGCAGCCCACGGTCGGCGAAGCACAACGCCAGAGGCAGCCCCACGCGTCCGAGGCCGATGACCGAGATTGAGCGTCTAGTTGAGTTCACACGTTGCTTAAACGTACCCGGGGTCCCCGCGGAGCGGCGGTCGGCGCCATGCAGTCAGCGCGACGAGTCGCCCGACAGGCTCGGCAGCGGCGCGAGCCCGGCTTCGGCGGCGTGCCCTCGGATCTCGCCCGCAAACGCGATCTTGTCGAGCCGCGCGATCTCCCGCTCTCCCTCTATCCGCGCCGGGTGGTCGGGCGGCAGACCGCGGATCAGGTTGCGGATCCGCTCGCGGAGTTGGAGCGCGAAGTGGGGAGTCGACGCGCCCATCAGCTGACGCACGTCGTCCACGGTCACCTCGCGGTTCGGTCGCAGTCGCTCTGGATTCTCTGCTTGGCTCATTTCTGCGGTATGGCCTGCAGAAGCGTATCCACCTCGGCCTGCACTCCAACCGAGATCGCGCTCGAGTCGCCGATCACCCAGCCGTGGTTGTAGACGGCCGCGGTCGGCCCTTCCTGGGTGTAGCCGGGAGTGGCGTAGTCGAGGAAGAAGTTCAAAACCGGCTGAGGCAGCGTCGTCGGCTTCTCGACGAGCAGCTGGGGGCCGAAGTCACCGGCTCCCGACAGCGCCGCCGACGCCGCCGCGTCGAGCGGGCGGTTGGCGTTGAGGAGGGTGTACCCGTGGCCGGGGCTTCGCAAGGCCCATCCGAAGCTGCCCGGAACGTGCGCGCACGGCTGCTTGAAGGCGCAGGGCGGATCGCGGTAGACCGCGAAGGCCACCGAGTTGGAAGCCGGGTCGGATGCGCCGACGCGTTTTACCGTGCCGTACTTGCCGAGCGCCGTGAGCACCTTGTCGGGGATCACTCTGGGAGGCCCGAGGACGTAGATGTGCGGGTGCTGGTGCGAAAGGAGCGCCTGCTTGGTCGCGGCCGGGATCCCGGAGGCCGTGACGAACAGCACGGGATCGCCGCTCTCCGCCGCCCACCCGGCCGCGGGCATCGCGTAAGCCGGATCGTCCGCGGAGGCGACGACCACGTCGCTGGTCGGCTTTCCGGCGGCGGCGGTCACGTACTGATCGATCGCGGCGGCAAGCGCGAACGGACCACTCGCCGAGATCGACGAAGCGCGCATGCCCGAGACGCGGGGAACGTCCCCCACCCGGATCAGCTGGTTGCCGCCGATTGCGCTCGAGCCGGTGGGGGCCAGCGCGGCGAGCGCCCCGGCCGTGGCCGACGGCAGCGAGGCGCCGCCGGACAGCAGGATCGGCGCTCCGATCGGGGGCGCCATCAGCACCGACGAGGCGAGGGCGGCCTGCCAGTCGTCGGTGGGCGCGAGCGTGACCGCGGCTGGGTGCGAGCCGGGTGCGGCCGAGGGATAGACCGCCCGGGCCACGCCCACGGCGTCCGCTATGGGGTCTCCACCGGCCACACGGGTGGTGTTCTTGGTCGCGAAATCCGGAAACCCGAGCTTCTGCGCGGCCTGCGGAGTCCCGGACTGGATGGAGGACGCCGGCACGCGCACCAACTTGGTCGTGCTGCCGCCGCATGCCGCCAGCGCGGCGCACGATCCGAGGATCAGGAGAGGCAGGATCCGCGGCATCGCCGTCCGGACGTTAGCGACCCGAAACCGTCGGCAGCGCCGGCTGCCCGGCGGCAGGCCAGGTCGCCCGCAGTGCATGGCGATCTCACCAACAAGCCCGCTACGCTTGAATAGCCAGTTCAGACACCTGCAAGGAGGATGCGATGCCGGGCCTTTCCGGGCGCATGTCGACCGTAATCAAAGCGAAGATCTCAAAGCTCCTCGACCGCGCCGAGGATCCTGCCGAGACGCTCGAGTACAGCTATCAGAAGCAGATCGAGCTGCTCCAGAACGTCAAGAAGGGGATCGCCGACGTCGTCACCTCGAAGAAACGCCTGCAGCTGCAGACCGAGAACCTCCAGAAGCAGGTCGTCAAGCTCGACACCCAGGCCCGCCAGGCCTTGGCCGCCGGCAACGAGGATCTCGCGCGTACCGCGCTCGAGCGCAAGAACGTCGCGCAGACCGAGCTCCAGTCGCTCGATTCCCAGATCGGACAGCTCGAGCAGCAACAGACGCAGATGACCGAGTCCGAGCAGAAGCTGCGGGCCAAGATCGAGCAGTTCCGGTCCAAGAAGGAGGTCATCAAGGCGCAGTACTCGGCCGCAGAGGCGCAGGTCCGGATCTCCGAGGCCGCCACCGGCGTGGGCGAGGAGATGGCGGACGTCGGGCTGGCCATGCAACGTGCGCTGGACAAGACCGAGAACATGAAGGCGCGCGCCGACGCGGTACAGGAGCTCGAGGCCGCCGGCACGTTCGAGGACCTGACCGCGCTGGGGTCCGGCGAGGACGACATCGACCGCCAGCTCAGGGAGCTTTCGAGTACCAGCGAGGTCGACTCCGAGCTGGCGAAGATGAAGGCCGAGCTCGGCGCCGGATCGTCTCCGCCGGCCGGGGAGCTCGGAGCCGGGACCCCGGGCGGCGGTGAGACTCAGCCCAGCCGGGCGGCCCCCGCCGAGGGGCAAGGGCAGTGATCGTACGGATCGCCACCGAAGCCCAGTACGAGCTCTCGGAGGACGACGCCGAGGCTCTGGGTGAGCTCGACAACCAGGCGGTGGCCAGCTGCGAGGCCGACGACGAGGCGCACTTCCGGACCGCGTACTCGAAGCTGCTCGAGTTCGTGCGCAGCCACGGGCAGGAAGTGCCCGAGGACAGCCTCGCCCCGTCCGCTCTGATCCTGCCTCCGCCCGACGTCTCGATCGAGGAGGCCCGGGCGGAGTTCAGGGGCGAGGGCCTGATCCCGGGTTAACCCTCTCCGGACTCAGATCGGGATTCCCCACAACGGGAACCACCGCTCGAGCTCCGGCTCCACCGGCAGCTCGTTGCCGATCTGGGCCTTGATCACGAGCTCGCGCTCGTTGTCGCGCTGCTGCTCGCCCGCGGCGGGGACAAAGGGATAGAAGAACCCGCGCTTGTAGTTGTAGATCCAGTAGAGGGGTCGCTTGCGCTCGTCCTGGAACGCGAACACGGCGCACAGGACACGCTCGCCGTACCCGCCGCTCTCCAGCGCGCTCGAGACGGCGTTGACGCCGACGACGAGATCGTCGAACGAGCTCCCGCGGAGCACCAGCCAGCGAAAGCCATAGGTGTCGTCGGAGCTCTCGACGGTGGTCCCGCTGTCCGAAGCGGTGGCGCGGACCACCTCCTCCATGTCGCGGACGATCGACTGGAAGTCGGCCGTCGAAAGTGGCTGGAAGACGATCGCCGCGCTCCCGCGGGAGGTGATCTCGAGGCCCGACTGCAGGGTGACGTACGCCGTGCTCATCGCGAACAGTCGGTCCTGCGCCGGCGCCGCCAGCTTGCGCTTGCCCAGCAGGACGTCGAGGAAGCCCACGGCTCGGGGCTTCTACCGGGCGGTGCCCTGGAGCTGGGCCTCGAGCTTCTCCAGCGCCGCGATCCGCGCCTCGAGCGTCGGGTGGGTGGAGAACGCGTTCGCGATCGACTGCTTGGCCTTCGGCGGGAAGATGTAGAACGCGGCCAGCTCGCTGGAAGCGGCCCGGAGGTCCTGCTGCGGGATCTGCTTCATGTTGCCGCTGATCTTGAGCAGCGCGGAGATCAGGGCGCTCGGGCGACCGGTGATGATGGCCGAGCCGCGGTCGGCGGCGAACTCCCGGTAGCGCGAGAGCGCCTGGAGCAACAGCCACGAGATCACGTACACGGCAGCCGACACCAGGAGCACGAAGATGAACGCGTTCCCCTGGTTGTTCTGGTTGTTGCGGCCGCCGCCGAAGCCGCCGCCGAACAAGAACCCAAACTGCACGATGAACGCCGCGATCGACGCGAAGAAGCTCGCGACCGTCATCACCATCACGTCGCGGTTCTGGACGTGGGTGAGCTCGTGGGCGAGCACGGCCTCGAGCTCGGGGGGCGAGAGGAGGTTGAGGATCCCGGTGGTCGCGCACACCGTGGCCGTCTTGGGCGAGCGCCCAACCGCGAACGCGTTCGGCATCGGGGTCTGGGCGATCGCCACCTTGGGCTTTGGAAGATTCGCCTGGACGCACAGCCGCTCGATCATCGCGTGTAGCTCGGGTGCCTGCTGCGGGCTGACCTCCCGAGCCCCCATGGACAGCAGCGCGATCTTGTCCGAGGTGAAGTACTGAACCAGGAACAGGCCGGCCGCGACGATGGCGATCGTGACGGCGCCTGCGCCGGCGGCGATCAGGACGGCGATCAGCAGCGCGTAGACGAGGCCGAGCAGGAACAGCGTGAACAGCATCCTGCCCTCCAGGCCACGGTCCCGGCCAAATGAAGATTTACGAGCCATTTGACCACTATGTTGGCAGACCCGGTAAGCGGAGCCTGAAGAATTTCGCAAGAACGCCTCGGCTGCGCGCCTGGCACCTCGGGCGACGCTCCTCAGAGCCCGAGCGCCTGCTCGATGAACCGCAGGCTGACCGCCTGCAGCTCAGGGTCGTGCTGGATCGACCGGTGATGGCCGCCGGGGACCGTGATCAGCCGGCTCCCGGGGGAGCTGAAGCCCCCCGCGAGCTCGCGCGAGTGCTCGACGGGGACCTGCTCGTCGCCCTCGGCGTGAAGCAGCAGCAACGGCGCTTGCAGCGCCGCCACGGCCCGCGCCAGGTCATGGGCCGACAGAAACGCCTCCAGCGCGGGAACGTCGGCCGCGAAACGCAGCGTCTCCGCACGCAGCCCTCGGCGCAGGCCCTCCGGGCTGGCCGGGCAGATCGCCACGACGGCGGCGGCGTCGATGACCGGAGAAGCGAGGATGGCCAGGTACCCGCCCATGCTCGAGCCCCTCAGCGCCAGAGGAGCTGCCGCCCGGCCGATTCGGTCGCGCAGAAGCGCCGCCATGCGACCGATGTCCTCGAGTACCCGCCCGTCCATCGGCGAGTCGCTGTCTCCGTGCCCCCGCTGGTCGAACGCCAGCGCTGCGAACCCGGCCCCAAGGACCACGCGGGCGTAGTCGTGGTGGCTCTCCTTGCACGAGCCGGCGCCGTGGAGGATCACCACGCCCGCCCCGTTCGTGCGCTCCGGGGACGGCAGCCACAGCGAGTAGGCGAGCCCGTCCTGAACCGCGACCTCGGTGGGGAGAGCGATGGTGACCGGGCGCGGACGACCCACTGCCCGATGATGCCAGCCGGATGATGAACGCACCCGCCCGCATGGCATGATCGGCGCCGATGACCGCCACAACGCCCACCCTCTCGCGCGTGTATCCGCTCGGCTCGCGGGTGAACGAGCGCGGTCACCTGGAGCTCGGAGGCTGCGACGCCATCGAGCTGGCGCGGGAGTTCGGCACGCCCGCCTACGTCGTCGCCGAGGACGACCTGCGCGCCCGGGCGAGGGAGTTCATCGAGGCCGTCGCGTCCCAGCACGCCGACTACGAGGTCCTGTTCGCGTCCAAGGCGTTTCCGTGCACGGCCGTCTACCGCACGCTCGCCGAAGAGGGCCTCGGGTGCGATGTCGCCTCGGGCGGCGAGCTGTTCCTGGCGCTGCGCGCCGGTCTCGACCCGGCGCGAATCGTGCTCCACGGGAACGCCAATTCAAGCGCCGAGCTCGCGCAAGCGCTGGAAGCGGGTGTCGGCCACATCGTGCTCGATTCGATCGACGAGCTCGAGCGACTCGACCGCCTCGCCGCGCGCCTCGGTTCTCGCCAGAGCGTGCTGATCCGCGTGACGCCGGACGTCGCCGGCGAGACCCATCGCGCAATCTCGACCGGCCAGGCCGACTCCAAGTTCGGCTTCTCGCCGCCCGACGCGCTTCGCGCGATCACGCGGCTGGAAAGCGCCGAACGTCTCGAGCTGATCGGGCTACACGTTCACATCGGCTCCCAGCTGTTCGAGCTCGAGCCTTTCCGCGCCGCGATCCAGGCGGTCGCCGAGCTCGGCAAGTTTCCGACGTACAACCTCGGCGGCGGCCTCGGGGTCGCCTACACCTCCTCCCAGCACCCGCCGGCGGTCGCCGACTACGTGCACGCGATCATCGCGACTGCGCACGAATCGCTGGGCGCCGGCGCGCGCCTGTTGTTCGAACCGGGGCGGGCGCTCGTGGCGAACTCGACCGTCACGCTCTACGCCGTCGAGACGATCAAGCGCAACGTCTCGACATGGGTGGCCGTCGACGGCGGCATGTCGGACAACCTGCGTCCGATGCTGTACGGCGCGGCGTACGAGGCGGTCATCGCCGACCGCCCGCTCATGCCGGGCACCGAACGCTGCAATCTGGCGGGCAAGCATTGCGAGGCCGGTGACGTGATCGTGCGCGACGTGTCGCTGCCCGATCCCGCCGTCGGCGACGTGATCGCCACTCCGGTCACCGGGGCATACGGTTACTCGCTGGCCAACAATTACAACGGCGTCCCGCGACCGCCGGTGATCTTCTGCAGCGACGGGAACGCGCGCGTCGTCGTCCGCCGGGAGACCTACGAGGAGCTGGCGGCCCGTGATCTCGACTGACGGCGGCTTCAGGATCGGGCTGCTCGGCCGCGGGACCGTCGGCGGCGCGTTCGCAGCGCTGCTGCCCAGGCACGCCGAGCGCATCGAGCGGATCACCGGCCTGCGGCCCGAGCTGGCGGGCGTGCTGACGCGCTCGAGCGGCGCGTTCGAGGAGATCCTGGGGCGCTCCGATCTGATCGTCGAGCTGATGGGCGGGATCGAACCCGCGCGCGAGTACCTGTTGGCGGCGATGCGGGCCGGCCGCCACGTGGTCACCGCCAACAAGCAGCTGCTCTCGCAATACGGGGAGGAGCTGTGGGAGACGGCGCGCGCCCACGACGTCCAGCTCCGGTTCGAGGGCGCGGTCGCCGGCGTGGTGCCGGTCATCCGCGTCCTCCAGGAGTCGCTCGCCGGGGCCACGATCGACCGCGTCCACGGGATCGTGAACGGCACGACGAACTTCATCCTTACCGAGATGGCGCGGACCGGGATGACGTTCGAGGAGGCGCTGGCCGAGGCGCAGCGGCTGGGCTACGCGGAGGCCGACCCATCCGAGGACGTCGACGGCCGCGACGCCGCAGCGAAGATGGCGATCCTGGCCCGGCTGGCGTTCGACACGCCGGTGCACCTCGAGCAGGTTCGCTACGAGGGGATCGAACAGATCAAGCCAGACGACCTGGAGTACGCGCGCGATCTCGGCCTCGAGCTCAAGCTGGTCGGCACGGCCGAGCGGATCGGCGCCGGCCTCTCCGTTCGCGTACACCCGATCTTCCTCTACCCGGCACATCCGCTCGCGAGCGTCAGCGGCCCGTTCAACGCGGTCACGGTTGAGTCCGAGGCGATCACCGAGGTCACGATGTCCGGACCGGGTGCCGGCGGGCCCCAGACCGCGAGTGCCGTGCTCGGCGACGTGATCAGCGCGATGATCCCTCCGGCCTCGACCCCGCCTACGAGCGCCGCGCTCGAGATCGTGCAGGACGTCGTCTCGGCGTTCTATCTCCATTTGGACGTGGCCGATGAACCGGGCGTGTTGGCGCAGGTCGCGCAGGTGCTCGCGCTGCAGGGCGTCTCGGTGAAGTCCGTGGTCCAGAAGGGCCTGGGCGAGCAGGCGCGCCTCGTGATGGTCGTGCACCCCGTGCTCGAGTCGCGCTTCCAGGCCGCCATGGATCTGATCGCCGGGCTCGATTTCCTGCGGGCTCCCCCGCGCGCGATCCGGGTCCTCGAGGAGGAGTTCGGATAGGGTCCCGGCGCCGTGCGGGCTGTACAGATCACCTCGCTCAATGGGCCTCGGGACTCGCTCGAGCTCGTCGAGCTGCCCGAGCCCGAGGCCTCGCACGAGATGACGCCGGGCCGGGGAGTGCTCGTCGACGTGCGCGCCGCCGGAGTGTCATTCCCCGAGGTCCTCCAGAGCCGGGGTCAGTACCAGCTGAAGCCCCCGCTGCCGTTCGTTCCTGGCAGCGAGGTCGCCGGCGTGGTGCGCTCCGCCCCCGATGACACCGGCCTCGCACCCGGCGATCGCGTGGCCGCGTTCTGCGGGCTGGGCGGCTTTGCCGAGGTCGCGGTCGCGCCCGAGTTCTTCTCCTTCCCGCTGCCCGAGGAGCTCGACTTCGCGCAGGGCGCGGCGCTGGTGCTCAACTACCACACCGCGTACTTCGCGCTCAAGCTTCGAGGGCGCCTCCGGGACGGCGAGACCGTGCTGGTCCACGGTGGCGCCGGAGGAGTGGGCACCGCGTCGCTCCAGGTCGCGCGCGGGCTCGGGGCGCGGACGATCGCGGTCGTCTCCTCGGAGGAGAAGGCGCGGGTTGCCCGCGAGGCCGGAGCCGATGAGGTCGTCCGCTCCGACGGCTCGTGGAAGGACGAGGCGCGTTCGCTCACAAACGGCGCGGGCGTCGACATCGTGATCGACCCCGTGGGCGGGGATCGGTTCACCGACAGCCTGCGCTCTCTGCGCGAGGGTGGGCGGGTGGTGGTGGTCGGTTTCACCGGCGGCTCGATCCCGGAGGTCCGCGTCAACCGATTGCTCCTGGGCAACACCGAAGTTGTGGGCGCCGGGTGGGGCGCGTTTGTCCTGAAGCGGCCCGATCTGCCGCGGGAGATCGGCGCGGCGGTGCAGAAGCTGATCGAGGCGGGGTTCGTCCGGCCGGTGGTGGGCGCTCGGTTCCCGCTCGCGCGGGCGGCCGAGGCGCTCGAGCTGATCGACACACGTGGGGCCACCGGCAAGGTCGTGCTGGAGGTGTAGTTAGCCAGGGCCACATGTGGCCCTGGCCGGGTCGGCGCATGCGCCCTCGGGCTTGCGGCCCGCTCGGCATCCAGCCTCGCTTATGGGCCGCGCCCGAGTCATCCGGCTGCGGGCGCGCGCATGCGCGCGCCCGGTCCATGACGTTGCTGCTCTGGCATGCTGCGCCCACCATGCCCGGGATCATCGAGCGCTACCGCCACAGCCTGCCGTTCGCGGACGGGGACCCCGTGGTGTCGCTCGGCGAGGGCTCGACGCCGCTCGTGCTCGCCCCGCGGCTGTCCGAGCGCGCGGGAGTGGAGGTGTGGCTCAAGCTCGAGGGCGCGAACCCGACCGGCTCCTTCAAGGACCGGGGCATGACGTGCGCGGTGTCGGCGGCGGTCCGGGAGGGCGCAGAGACGATCGTGTGCGCCTCGACCGGCAACACCGCCGCGTCGGCCGCCGCGTACGCGGCGCGCGCGGGGCTGCGCGGGGCTGTGATCGTGCCCGAGGGAAAGATCGCCACCGGCAAGCTCGCCCAGGCCCTGATGCACGGCGCGCGCGTCATCGCGCTGCGGGGGAACTTCGACGAGGCGCTGGCGCTCGTGCGCGAGCTGACCGCCCGGCATCCGATCGCGCTCGTGAACTCGGTCAACGATTTCCGGATCGAGGGACAGAAGACGGCGGCGTTCGAGGTGCTCGAGGCGCTCGACGGGGAGCTCGACGCGCTCTGCATCCCGGTCGGCAACGCCGGCAACATCACGTCCTACTGGAAGGGTTTCAAGGAGGCCGGGGTGCGACCGCGTCTGTTCGGCTTTCAGGCCGCTGGGGCCGCCCCGCTCGTCCACGGCGCCCCGGTCGAGCACCCCGAGACGGTCGCGAGCGCGATCCGGATCGGAAATCCCGCCCGGTGGGAGGAGGCGATGGATGCGATGACCGCCTCCGGCGGCGCGGTGGCGTCGGTCACCGACGCGCAGATCCTCGAGGCCTACCGGTTCCTCGCCGCTGGCGAAGGGGTCTTCTGCGAGCCCGCGTCCGCAGCCAGCATCGCCGGGCTGCTCGCGCACGGCGCGGGCGACGCGCGCCGGATCGCCTGCGTGCTCACCGGGCACGGCCTGAAGGACCCGCAGATGGCGTTGGAGCACGCGGGCGCCGTCGTCCCCTGCGCGCCCGAGCTCGAGGCGATCGAGCGCGCGGTGCTCGGATGACGCTCGGGCGCCGGCGGATAGTGCGGGTGCCTGCCTCCTCGGCCAACCTCGGTCCGGGGTTCGATGTGCTGGCCGCAGCGCTGGCGCTGCACCTCGAGGTCGAGGTGCGCGAGACCGGCTCGTTCTCCGTGCACACCTCGCTCGATGTCCCGCGCGATCGGTCGAACCTGGTGGTCCGGGCGTTCGAGCGCCTGCATCCGGCCGACCAGTTCGAGTTTGCAATCTCCTCGTCGATACCGCTGTCGGGGGGCCTGGGATCGAGCGCGGCGGCGACCGTCGCGGGCCTGATGGCTGCCGATCACGTGTTCGAGCTCGACGCCGACGTCCGGGCGCTTGCGGTGGAGTCCGAGGGGCACCCGGACAACGTGGCGGCGGCGCTCGAGGGCGGCCTGGTCATCTGCGACGGTCCGAGCGTTCACCGCTTCGAGCCGCCGATGGGGCTGGAGGCGGTGCTCGTGGTTCCGGCGCAGGCGGTCAGCACGGACGCCGCGCGCGGGCCGCTGCCCGACCGCGTGCCCCTCGCCGACGCGGTGTTCAACGTCGCCCACGCATCGATGCTCGTGCGTGGTCTGTCGATCGGCGACTGGGATCTGATTGCGGCCGGGCTCGGGGATCGCCTGCATGAGCCGCACCGAGCCCATCTGTATCCCCGTTCCATCGAGCTGGCGAGGCGAGCACACTCGTTGGGCGCGCTCGGTGCGACGATCTCGGGTGCCGGCCCCGCCGTGTTGATTTGGTCGCGTTACGAGCAGACCGGCACGGTGGTCGACGCGCTCACGCGCGAGGCGAGGGGGTGGGCGGCCGTGGTCCGGGCGCCGTTCGAGTCGCAGGGCGCCTACGTGCGTGCGCTCTGACGGCCGGCCGGCGACGCTGCGCCCTCGCGGGTGGCCAGCCGCCCGCGCAGCCACTCCGCCTAGGCGCCGGCCTGCGCCGGCGGGGGCGGCCGGGCCTCCGCCTAGGTGCCGGCCCGCGCCGCCGAGGACCCGGCCGCGAGCGATGCCACCCGACGCCGGGGCTCATCCAGCCCCAGCCTTCGCAGCAGCTCCTCGGCGACGTCGATGTAGTCCGCCGCCAGGTCGGGCCGGTAATCGAGGATCGACACCGCCCGCTCCGCCGACTCGGCGTAGGCGATCGAGGCCCGGATTGTTCGGTCGAGCAGCTTCTCGCCGTAGTGCTCGCGCAGCGAGGCAAATGCCTCGCGCGAGTGGCGGGTACGCATGTCGGCTATGTTGAGCACCACCGCGAGCCACTCGAGGCCGGGGTTTAGGTTCTCCCGCGCCAGCTCGATCACCTCGAGCGCCTGCTCGACGCCCTGGAGCGCGAAGTACTGGGCCTCGGCCGAGAGCAGCGCGTAGTCGGAGGCGACGAGCGCGTTGACGGTCAGCAGTCCGAGCGACGGCGGGCAGTCGATCAGGATCAGGTCGTAGCTGCCCTTGAGGTCCCGCAGCGCCTTGCGCAGCGTGAGCTCGCGCCCCATCTTTCCCCCGAGCATCAGCTCCGCCTCGGCCAGGGTGAGGTTGGCGGGAATGATGCCGTCGTGGACGGCTTCGGCGGGCTCCGCACGCCCGGCCAGCACGTCGCCGAGGGTCGGAGTGACGTCGGGATCCACGTCGAGGTAGTCGGACAGGTTGCCCTGTGGATCGAGGTCGACCGCCAGGACGTTCAGATCGGACCGCCGGAAGATGTCGGTCAGCGTCCTGACCGCGGTTGTCTTGCCAGTGCCGCCCTTCTGAGAGAGAACCGCAATCGTCGCAGCCATCGGCGAAGCAGCACTATAGGTCAGCGGCTTGGCCGCTGACCTAGCTCATGGCGCGTTGCCCGAATCAGCCGCTCGGAGCACTCGTGCCGCGCTCGCCCAGGTGGCTGTAGCGCATGCCGGAGATCGCCGGCACGTCCACGAAGTGCAGGTGGTGGCGGCCGATCACGATCTCATCGCCATCTGTGAGCGTGCTCCACTCGACGCGCTCGCCGTTCACGAACACGCCGTTGAGGCTGCGATCGTCGAGGACCCGCAGGCCGTCCGGCTGCCGGACGATCAGCGCGTGGCGCCTCGACACGGTCGGGTCGTCGAAGCGGATGTCCGCGGCCAGGCTGCGCCCGATCCGCGTCCATTCCCGCTGCAGGACGAACGCCACCACGTTCTCGTTGTCGCTGCGATAGCAGAGATACTGTCCCGGCTCGTTGAGGCCCTCGCGCAACTCGTCGAGCCATCCGTTGTCGTCGAACGCCGGCGTGAACTCGACGACGCTGGTCTGCGCCGTGGTGAACAACGACGCCCGCACGAACTCCGTGCCGCCACAGTTGGGGCACGTGGGGAGCTCGTCGACCGCGTCGAGCGAGACGGCGTAGTCACAGTCCGTGCATCGAAATGTTCCGGTCCCCGCAACGTTGCCCGACGTCCAAGCTTTCATTAGGGGCACATCTCCTTGTTACAGGGGTGCAGACAGGCCGAGCTGGCCAACTCGGCTCGCTCATCATATCCCTCGCGTCAAAGGCCACATAAAATCGGCGCATTCCAAAAGCACCGTTTTAAGGAGTGATGGCTCGCGCAGCTCCGACGCTGGAGGAACGATCCTAATGGCACCGAAAACCCACGGATGGAAGAGCCAATGCGCGACACGCCGGAGCTCGAGCGCGCGCTGCTGCGTCGCGGTGTGGAGCAGCGGGTGGCCGGTTCAGAGCGCTGTGCGCGGTGCCGGCGGACACCCCTGATCGGGGAGCGCGTCTACATCTACGATCGCGACTCGATCCTGTGCGAGCTCTGCCGGGGACTCGAGCACAGGCCTCCGGTGGGTTCGCGGACGATGCACGGTCCGGCGTTCGGTCACACGATCCGGATCACCGACCGGCGCGCCGCCTGACCGGCACGGACCGCGGGCGACCGGTTTGGCTGCGGTGAGCGCAGCAAAAACCGGACGCCTCCACTGGTGCCGGCGCCGGCGGGCGTCCGAAGACCCTCGACATAGAATCCGGCCTGTGGATCCCATCACGGTCTCGACGACGATCGACCGGCCGCGGGAGGAGGTGTTCGAGTACCTCGCGGACATCGCCAACCACGCCGAGTTCACCGATCACTACCTGGTTGACTGGCACCTACTGCGCGAGGACCCGTACGGCGCCGGCGCCGGCGCTCGGTTTCGGGTCAAGGCGCCATTGAGCCGGTTCTCCTGGGCCGACTTCACATTCGCAGAGGTGCAGCCGCCGTACCGGATCGTGGAGCGGGGGAGGGGCGGGAAGTACAACCGCATCCGGATGCTGGGTACGTACACGCTCTCGCCGGGCCCGGGGGGGACGACGAAGGTCGAGTACACGCTCGAGACGCTGCCGGTGATGCTCTCGGACAAGCTGATGGAGGCGCTCGGCGGACGGGCGTGGAGCCGCCGCCAGGTCTCGAAGTCGATGCGCCGGCTGCGCACCATCCTCGAGGAGGGGCGTGGCCGGGGCCGGCGGGTGTCCGTGGCCGCGCGGTAACCTCCCGCGCTGTGATCGTCCGCCGACTCTCGATGCTCGCTGGCGTGGTGGCGCTCGCGGTGGGGCTCATCGGGTGCGGGGTCAAGAGCCATCCCACCAACGCCGATGCCAACAACGACGGCGTGTACGTCGACGCCGGGCCGATCACCTACCAGTTGCAGCTCTCCCGCGAGCTCAATCCCTACAGCACCGAGGACTCCCAGTACGTGGCCGGCCTGCCGGCCGGCGCGGGGTCGGCGAAGCCGGACGAGCTCTGGTACGGGGTGTTCCTGGCCGCTCGCAACCAGACGGGGCAGCCCGCGACGACCTCCGACCGGTTCGTCATCGTGGACACTCAGGGCAACCGGTACTACCCCCTCACGCTCAATCCGGCGGAGAACCGGTACGCATGGCAGCCGCAGGTCCTGCAGCCGTCGGGGACCGAGCCGGCACCCAATACCGCGGCCAGCTTCGGCCCGACCCAAGGGGGCCTTTTGCTGTTCAAGCTCCCCAACGTCGTGTACTCGAACCGGCCCTTGGAACTTTTCATCTATCCCAACGGCTTGGGCCAGCCAGCGACGATCTCGCTGGATCTTTGACCGAAGACGACCGGTGGCGAGAGATCGAGCCCCCAGAGGGCGGGCCGTCGGCGCCGCCAAACGAGCGCTTCAACCCGCTGGCGAGCGCTCTCGGCGTGTTCGTGGCGATCGCGATCCCGGTCGTCGTCGTCGGCTACACCCGCCCCGCCGGGGTCAACGGCACGATCATCGTGATCGGGATCGTGGTGGGCGCGCTGGCTGGCTTGCTGGCCGGTCTCTGGGTGGCCTCGCGCGGCGGTCAGATCTGGCGCGGACCGCGGCTGTAGCGCTGCTCGCCGGCGTTCTCTCTCTGAGCGCTGCCGCTCCGGCTCAGGCGAGCTGGTCCCGGCCGGTCCGGCTCGCCGGCCCGTTCTCTCTCGACCTCCTGCCTACCCAGATCGCCTTCGCGGCGGATGGGCGCTCCGCGGTCGCCTTCGGCCTGCAGGACGAGGATCATCCGGCGACCTCGGAGTCGTTCATCGTTCCCCGTTCCGCGTCGGGCAGGTTCGGTAAGGCGCGACAGGTTCCCGCCCCGGAGATCCTCGATCTGGCGTTCGCGGGTCAGACGCTCGAGTTGCTGACCGGGATTGGCTCGTCGGAAACCACGTGCTGCAGCTCGGCCGCCCTCGTGGGGTTCTCTGGCAAGTCCTTCGGCCGGGCGAGACCGCTGATCGACACGCTGACGGGCGCGACGACTGGACGTCTCATCGCACTGCCCGGCTCGCGGCTGCTCGCTGCGATCGCCACCGCCGAAGGCGTATGGGTCTCGCAGCCGGCGCCCACCCGAACATTCGGTCCCGCCCGTCTGCTCACGCCGCCGCGCTCTGCTCCTCAGACCTTGGCGGCCGCGAGCGTGTCCGGCGGGCGGACGCTCGTGGCGTGGACGGCCGCGATCGGTCAGCCGGGACAGGCGCCCCCGAATGCGATCTTCGAGGCCGGCGGCTCGAACAGCCGCGCGCCAAGCGGCACGCGGCGCGCCTACACCGCGCCCTCCGGCCATCAAATCGACGAGCTCGCGCTCGGCGGCACCACGGCCGCGTGGGTCGAGAGCTGGTACGACGCCCGGGGCGCCTATCACTCCGAGGTCCTGCTCGCGAGCCTCGATGGGCGGATCCGGCCGCGGGCTTTTCCGATCGCCGGCAAAACAGCGTCCGGTCTGTCGTTTGTCGCTAACGGCGCCGGCGACCAGGTGCTCGCCTGGCAGGCGTGTTCGCTGCTCGGCTCGTGCACCGTGGTCGCGACGGTGAAGGACGCCGGCAAGCGCTTCGGCGCGCCCCTCGACCTCAGCCCGATTGACCCGTCGCAGATCCCCGCGGCGACCGTCTCGAGCCGCGGGGAGACTGTGGTCGGCTGGATCGAGGACGGGCACGTCCTGGCCGCGGCGCGCCGGCGCCGCGCGCGCGGCTTCGACAGACCGCAAACGATCTCGGCCACGAACTATGCCGCCGACCTGACCGTCGCGTTCGGGCCCGGGAACTCCGCGCTGGCGGCGTGGACCCAGGGGACGGTGGCGTCCAGCGTGATGGGCGCGGTGCTCCGCGCGCCATAGGAGCGGAGCGCCACCGTCTGCCCGCGCTAGAAATGCGAGTCCGCTCAGACGCTCGCCACCTCCGCCTTCGTTGACAGGCGTGCCCTGCCCTGCGCTATCCGCCTACCGCGCGCCGAGCGCCGCGACCAGCACATCGTGCACCGCCGGCGCCGCCGTCCCCCCGCCGGCGCCGGCCGCCGGGAAGAGCGCGCCGGCCACCACCCGAGGCGCGCCCACCGGCGCGTAGCCGACGAACCAGGCGTCGGTGTTCTGCGGCGAGCTGCCGCCCGGACCGGTCGTGCTCCCGAGCTCCGCGGTCCCGGTCTTACCGGCGACCTGCACGCCGGGGATCTGGGCCGCCGTTCCGGTCCCGAACTGCACGACCGCGATCATCATCCGCTCCACCAGGCCGGCGACCTGCGGGCTCGTCACGTACACGAAGCGAGGGGGCTGACCGGCCAGCAGCGTCGGGATGGGGCGCCGGCCGCCCATGGCGATCGTCGCCGCAATGTCGGTCATCTCGAGCGCGCTGGCGAGCACCTTGCCCTGGCCGATCGCCGAGGAGCCGACCGCCAGGTCGTCGCCGATCGAGCTCGCCGGGGGGATCTGGCTCTCGGCCGCGCCGGGGATCATCGTGGGCTGGTTGAAGCCGAAGCGCTCCGCGATCGCCACCAGGCGGCTGGCGCCGAGCCGCGCGCCGAGCGGCGCGAAGACCGAGTTGCACGACACCGCGAACGCGTTCAGCAGCGTTCCGCCGCACGCCTCGCCGCCGGCGTTCGACAGCCGGTAGCCGTCGAGCGTCGTTTCGGTGGCGATCGGGAAGGTGTCGGTGAGCTTCACGATCCCCGCCTCCAGCGCGCCGGTAACCGTGACGATCTTCATCGTGGATCCGGGCGGCTGCAGGGCCGAGAATGCGACTCCGCTCAGGGCCAGCAGTGCCCCGGTCCGCGGATCCATCACCGCGATGCCGGCGTACCGGCCGGCCATCGCGGTGACCGCCGCCCGCTCGATCTTCGGAATGATCGTGGTGGTCACGTCCTGGCCCGCCCGCGGCGCCACATGCGCGAGGACACGGCGGCCCGCGAGCAGGGTCCCACCCGGCGTGCCCGCGAGCTGGGTCTGAAACACGCGCTCCAGGCCGTCGACCCCGACCTTGGCACTACGCGGGTAGCCCTCCGCCGCGTACGTCGGCGCCTGCGCCGGCGGGATCGGGCCGAGCGTGCCCGCGATCTGTGCGGCCACGTCGGGTATCGGCGAGGTCCGCTCGGGCCCCTCGGCCAGCGGCGTCCCGTCGCTCGCCCGGATCGTTCCGCGCGGCCCGAGCACCGCCTGGCGCTCCAGCCGTTCGCCGGCGCGGAGCCCCGGGAACAGCAGCGAACGCTCTAAACGGACGTGCGCGCCCGATCCGCTGCCCGCGAGCGGCACCTCGAGCGTCTCGCGCAGGACGCCGAACGAGCGGGTGCTGACGCGCATCGCCACGGGAATGAAGTCGCCCTGCCGGCTGCCCACACGACCCGACGTCAGCGAGACCATGGTGGCCGTGTCGGCGGCATCGCGATAGGCCGTGACGAACTGGCCCTCGCCCACGCGTGAGCGCGAGTCCCGATCGAGCAGCGAGTACATGCGGTGATAGTCGCCGCGCGCCCACGCCTGGACGTAGTTCGTGACGAGCTGGCGCTCCGCGCGGCTGGGTGCCCCTCCCACCGCGAGCCCGCCCGCGAACGCGAGCACCGCGATCACGCCCAGCGGCAGGGTCCGGGTGAGCAGTCGCGTCCGACGCCGCTTACGCCGCCCCGCGTAGGGCCTTCGGCCCACCTCCACTCGACCTCGTGAGGCCACCTCGGCGGTGAGGGTAGAAGATCCTCGGCGGATCGCCGCGGCTACTCTCAACCCCCGTGACCGCAATCGACTGGTTGATCGTCGCCTTCACGGTGCTCCTCGCCTTATATGGCTACATGCAGGGATTCATCGTGGGGGTGATGTCGCTGGTCGGCTTCGCGATCGGGGCGTTCCTCGGCACCCGGCTGGGCCCCCTGTTGCTGCCCGGCGGATCGCACTCGCAGTACGCGCCGCTGTTCGGTCTGGTCGGGGCACTGCTCGCGGGCGGGGTGCTCGCGAGCGGCTTCGAGGGGATCGGGGTGGCGGCGCGCGGCACGCTCAGGCTCCCCGGGTTCCGGGCGGTCGACGGGCTCCTCGGCGCCGTGCTCACGGCGTGCGTCGGACTCGGAATCGCGTGGATCGTGGGCGCGATCGCGCTCCAGTCGGCCAACAATCAGCAGCTTCGCAGAGACATTCAGCGGTCGGCGATCCTCGGCGAGCTGAACGACCTGCTGCCGCCGTCCGGCCCGATTCTGCACGCGCTGGCGCGCTTCGATCCGCTGCCGTCGGTGCGCGGGCCGGCGGCGCAGGTCAAGGCGCCTCCACGCGGGATCGTGGCGGCGCCGGCCGTGGTCGCGGCCCACGGGAGCGTCGTGCGGATCGTGGGAACGGCGTGCGGGCTGGGCATCGAAGGCAGCGGCTGGATCGCCGCCCCCGGCCTGGTGGTCACGAACGCCCACGTGGTCGCCGGCGAGACCGACGAGGTGGCGCAACCGGGGGGAGCGGCGCCGGGGATCCCAGCCCAGGCCGTGGCCTTCGATCCTCACAATGACGTGGCCGTGCTCCGGGTCAACGGCCTGCCGGGCCGGCCGCTGGCGCTCGCCTCCGATCCCCGACCGGGCACCGCCGCCGCGATCCTCGGCTATCCGCTGGACGGTCCGTTCGACTCCGAGGCGGGCCGGATCGGTCAGACCCAGGACGTCAGCACCGAGGACGCGTACGGCAACGGTCCGGTCGTGCGCAGCATCACGTCCCTGCGGGGGCTCGTCCGGCCTGGCAACTCGGGCGGCCCCATGGTCGACAAGGCCGGGTCCGTCGTCGCCACCGTGTTCGCTGCGATCACGAGTGGCTCGGCCTCCGCGGGGCCTGGGGGGTTTGCCGTCCCCAACGCAATTGTGCGCCACGAGCTGGCTGCGGCAAAGGCGAATCCCGGCCCGGTTAGTACCGGCCCTTGCGCGGGGTAACCGGCGCGAGCCGAAGGGGCGGCGCGCCCAACGAACTGATGCCTGCTTCCGTCGTATAGCGCGGGAAGAAGGTAACGCTTCGGAGAGACACCCGAGGGCGAGCACGGAGCTGCTTCGGGGAGAGACCCGAGCGCGGAGCTGCTAACGAACCCCTGGGCGGGCGGTGGTCTGCACACCGCCCGCCCCCAGGTGTTCATGCCCCCGGGCGCCCTTAGGCGTCAGTGCCCCCCGACTGCCTCGGCCATTTGATGCACCGTCTCGGCTCCTAGCGCCCCAAGGAGCCGAGGATGGTGATGTGCGAGGTGCTGCTGAACCGCGTCGAAGAGCTCCTTCTCGGAGTTGCCGGCGAGGCGCGCCCCACACTCGCAATAGGCAATCCGTTGGTCCCCTTCGCTGATCGTGGTCATCTGGCCTTCATCGTTGCGGATCGGCTTGACCTCTGCGCCCCGCCGAGGGCGTCGGTAGGTGGTACCCCGGTGTCCACTGGTCCGGAACAATGCAACCTTTACGTTGGAGATACGTTTCCTAAACGTTGCCAACTCCGCGAACCGTCCCCAGACAGGCTCCCCGGACGAATCCCGGACCCCCTCCCGGAAAGGCCCCCGAGAAGGCACCCGGGAAGGCCCCCGGAAACGCCGCCGGCAAGACACCCGCCCACGCCCAGCCTCCCGCACCCGAGAGCACCCGGTCCCGGCAGCCCCAAGACGATCGAACGCCGATCGCCGCCGAGAGCACCCGGATCCAGCTCTGCGGCCGGCTGTCGGTCGAAATCAAGGGAGAACAGCGAGCAGACTCTCTGCGCGGCAAGCAGGTCCCGCTGCTGCTCGCGTACCTGCTGCTCAACCGCACGCGCTACGTCGGTCGCGAGGAACTGATCGGCGCCCTGTGGCCGAACCAGGCCCCGCGCTCCCAGGACGCGGCGCTGCGCACCCTGCTTTCCCGACTACGCTCCGCGCTCGGTCCCAAGGCGCTGACCGGCAAGAACGAGCTTCTGCTCACGCTCCCCGAGCCGGTCTGGATCGACATGGAGGCGGCCGCGGTCGAGGTGCAGCGCGCCGAGGACACGCTCGACCGCGGCGACGCGCGCGGCGCGTGGGCGCTCGCGCAGGTGCCGCTGAACATCGCCAGCCGCGGCTTGCTCCCCGGCGCCCAGGCCATCTGGCTGGAATCGCGGCGCCGTGACCTGGAGGACATCCGCCGGCGCGCGCTCGAGGTGATCGGCCGCGCCGGCCTGAGCCTCGGCGGCAGCCAGCTCGCCTCGGTCGAGCGTGCGGCACGCAATCTCATCGAGGCCGAGCCCTACCGGGAGTCGGGCTACGTGCTGCTCATGCAGGCCCTCGACGCACAGGGCAACGTGGCGGAGGGCTTGCGGGTGTTCGACCAGTTGCGGACTCTCCTCCGCGACGAGCTCGGCACCATCCCCTCCCCCGAGACGATGGCGGTCCACGAGCGGCTGCTCCGCGCGCCCGCGGGCCGCGCCGGCGCCACCGCGGCCGCCGCCGACGCGGGCGCCGGGGACGGCGTCCCAACCGCCGAGCTCCAGCTCCCGTCCGAGCTGCGCGACCGTGCCGAGGCCCCGCTCGTCGGACGGAACCGCGAGCTGACGGAGCTCGAAGCACTGTGGGCGGCCGGGACCGGCGAGGTAAGCCCCATCACAGGCGGTCGCGTCGCGCTGATCGTGGGCGACGCCGGGATCGGCAAGACGCGCCTGGCCGCCGAGCTCGCGTGCCGGGCGCACGCCCAATACGCCTACGTCCTCCCGGGGCGCTCGTCCGAGGACACTCTGGTCCCCTACCAGCCGTTCCTCGAGGCGTTGCGACACTACCTGCTGAACGTTCCGCTCGCGCAGCTGCACGCCACCGCCCGCGAGTACGGCGGGGAGGTCGCCCGCCTGGTCCCCGAACTGAGACGCCGCGCGCCCGATCTGCCCGCTCCGCCCGAAGGCGAGCCGGAGACGGAGCGCTACCGCCTGTTCGAGGCGGTCGTCGGGCTGCTGAGCGCGATCTCCGAGCACACCCCGGTCCTGATCGTGCTCGACGACCTCCAGTGGGCCGACCGCCCCACGCTGCTGCTCCTTCGCCACCTGGCCCGGGCCCGCGATCCCGTTCATCTGCTGATCTTGGGCACGTATCGCAGCGCGGAGCCTGGCGCGGGCGCCTTCGCCGACGCGCTCGCCGACCTGCACCACGAGCGCTTGGTCACCGAGGTTCACGTGAGCGGCCTGTCCGAGCGCGAGACGGCGGAGCTCGTGACGATCCGGACCGGGCAGAGCCCGTCGCGGGCGTTCGCCCGCGCGCTGCACGCCGAGACGGAAGGAAACCCGTTCTTCATCGAGGAGATCGTCCGCCACCTCGCGGAGGCCGGGGTCCGCGCCGGCGACGCCGGCGCCGGCGAGCTCCAGCACGTCGGGCTGCCCGAGGGCGTCAAGCAGGTCATCGCGCGGCGCATCGCGCGCCTCAGCAAGCAGACGACCGAGTGGCTGCGGGTGGCCGCGGTGATTGGGCGCGACTTCGACGCCTCGCTGCTCGAGCGAGTGGTCTCGCTCGATGAGGACGAGTTTCTCGATGCTCTCGACGCGGCCCTGGCGGCCGGCGTGGTCGTCGAGCAGACGGGCGAGCCGGGCCGCTACCGCTTCTCGCACGCCCTGATTCGGGAGACGCTGTACGAGGGGATGTCCGCCCCCCGGCGCGCGAGGACCCACAAGCGGGTCGGCGAGGCGCTCGAGGCCGCCCGCCGCGAGAGCCTTCCGTCGCTGGCACTGCACTTCACCCGAGCGGCAGGACCCCTGGACACCGAGAAGGCGATCACGTACGCGCACCGAGCCGGCGAGCAGGCGACCGCGATGCTCGCCCACGAGGAGGCCGCCGAGCACTATTCCCGCGCCCTCGCGGTCCTCGATCGGTTCGAGCCGGGGGCGCGCGAGCGACGGCGCGACCTGCTGCTGCTGCTCGGCGAGTCCCGGGTCCGGGCCGGCGAGACCGCGCTGGCGGGCAGCGCGTTCAAGGAGGCCGCGGCGCTCGCCGAAGAGCTCGGCGACAGCGCTGGGCTCGCCCGCGCGGCCATCGGCGCCTCTCGGCGCTACATCCAACAGCCCGGCGTCGTGGAAGCCGAGCTGATCGCGATGCTCAAGCGAGCACTCGACGCCACCGCCGGCGAGTCGACGCTCATGCGCGTCCGCCTGGTGGCCCGTCTGGTCGGGGCGCTCTACTACTCGCCCGAGAGCGACCGGATGCTCGCACTCGCGGACGAGGCCACGCAGATCGCCGAGGAGCTGGGCGATCCGGAGGCCCGCGCGTACGCGCGGGCCGCGCGCCGCCGTGCGATCTGGGATCCAGCGCGCCTTCAGCAGCGCATCGCGACCTCCACGGAGATGCTTACGCTGGCCCGCAGCGCCAACAACCTCGAGCTCGAGCTGCAGGCGCACGCCTGGTTGATCGTCGATCTGCTCGAGGCCGGGGACCGGGGCGCGGTCGACGCCCAGGTGGAAGCCTTTACTACCGGAGCGGAGCGGCTGCGTCAGCCCGCGTATCTGTGGAACGGGCTCGTGTGGCGCGCCATGCTGGCGTTCCTGGCCGGCAACCTCGACCAGGCCGAGGAGCTCGCCTCTGATGCCTTGGCGCTGGGGGCGCCATCAGAGGCCCTCACCGCGCGCCAGTACTACGCCGGCCATATCATGACGATCCGGCGCGAGCAGGGGCGTCTGGCCGAACTCGAGCCGGCCGCTCGGCACCTCGTCGAGACCGTCCCCGGCCGCCTCACGTGGCGAGGGGCGCTGGCCAACCTACTGTGTGAGACCGGTCGGACGGCTGAAGCGAGAGCCGAGTTCGAGTTGCTCGCCGCCGAGGACTTCACCGACATCCGTAGAGACGGCGACTGGATGATGGCGATCGCCCTGCTGAGCGAAGTCTGCGTGGGCCTGGGCGATGCCGCGCGGTCCACAAGGCTCTACGACCTGCTGCTCCCCTACCGAGAGGCGTATGTGATCATCGGCTTGGCCGCGGTCTGCCTGGGCTCGGCGGAGGGGTTCTTGGGGAAGCTGGCGGCCACCGCCGGGCGCGAAGGCGAGGCGACCGAGCACTTCGAGCGGGCGCTCGAGGCCAACGCGTCGCTGGGGGCGCCGGTCGCGCTCGCCCACGCCCAACTGGACTACGCGCGCTGCCTCGGCCCCGGCAGCAGGGCCACCGAGCTGATTGACGCCGCCGCCCGCACCGCGGCCGACCTCGGCCTGCCAAAGGTGGCGCACGAAGCGCGCGAGCTGCGCACATCCTAGGTTCTGCCCCGCGTACTTGCGGCCGAGAGGACCAGCTTCCCGAAAGGGGTTGCGCCGGGCGCTACCCTCCCCGGACTCATGGGCAAGACTCTGGTCATAGCGGAAAAGCCGTCGGTTGGGCGCGACCTGGTGCGCGTTCTCACCGGCACCTTCAACAAGGGGGAGGGCTACCTCGAGGGCCCGGATCACATCGTCACGTGGGCGGTCGGCCACCTCGTGCAGCTCGCCGATCCCGACGAGTACGACGACCGCTTCAAGAAGTGGCGGATGGCGGATCTGCCGATCGTGCCCGAGCGCTTCCGCCTGGTCGTCAGAGACGAGCGCTCCAAGAAGCAGATGAACGTGGTCAAGCGGCTGCTCGCCCGCGACGACGTCGAGAAGGTGGTCAACGCCTGCGACGCCGGGCGCGAGGGCGAGCTGATCTTCGCCTACATCTACGAGAAATCCGGGTCGAAGAAACCGGTGCAGCGCCTGTGGCTGAACTCCATGACGACCGAGGCGATCCGGGAGGCGTTCGGCTCGCTGCGACCGGGAGCCGAGCTCGCCCCGCTCGAGGCGGCGGCCCGCTCCCGCTCGGAGGCCGACTGGATCGTCGGGATGAACGCCACGCGCGCGGCCACCATCCGTCTGCGATCCTCGTTCGACGGCGCCGTCTCGCTGGGACGGGTCCAGACTCCAACGCTCGCGATCCTCGCCCGCCGCGAGGAGGAGATTCGGGCCTTCAAGCCCGAGCCGTACTGGGTCGTGGACGCTCTGTTCGATCCGGTCGCCGAGCCCGCGGCCCGCACGTACGAGGGCCGGTTCCACGCCGGCGCCAACCCCCGGATCAAGACCGCACAAGAGGCGAGCACGATCGTCGCCGCCTGCGAGGGCCAGATCGGCGAGATCACCAAGCTCGAGAAGTCGGAGCGCAAGGAGCGTCCACCGCTTCTATATGACCTCACCCGCCTGCAGAGCGATGCAAGCTCCCGCTACGGCTTCACCTTGCGCCGCACGCTCGCCGCCGCGCAGCGCCTCTACGAGGAGCACAAGGCGATCACGTATCCGCGCACGAACTCGCGCTATCTGACGAGTGACATGATCGGCGAAATCAAGCCGATCGCCCGGCTCCTGGGCCGCGAGCGAGAGTACGCAGAGGCCGCGAAGTACGTGCTCGGGCTCGACGTGCTGCCGCTCGGTCGCGTCGTCAACAACGATCGGGTTACGGACCACCACGCGATCATTCCGACGCGCGCCGACCGCCACCCGGTCGAGAAGATGAACGAGGACGACCGACGGATATACGACCTGGTGGTCCGCCGGTTCCTGGCGATCTTCCATCCGGACGCCGTGATCGAGAACACGCGCGTGGAGACGACCGTGGCTGATCAGGTGTTCCGCACCCGCGGGAAGCGGATCCTCGTGCCGGGCTGGCGCGGCGTGTACGGCGAGACCGCCGACGTCGACGAGCGCGCGGACGACGACGAGGGGCGCGAGCAGCGGCTCCCGCAGCTCGAGCAGGGCGAGGCCGCCGCGGTCAAGGAGATCGCCTCCGAGGAGAAGGAGACCAAGCCGCCGCGTCGCTACACCGACGGTTCGCTGGTGACCGTGATGGAGACCGCCGGCAAGCTCGTCGACGACGAAGAGCTGCGCGAGGCCATGAAGGACTCGGGGATCGGAACCCCGGCCACCCGCGCGGCGATCATCGAGCGCCTGATCCAGGTCGGGTACGTGGAGCGCGACGGGCGCGCCCTGGTGGTCACCGAGAAGGGGCTGAACGTGGTCAAGCTGCTCGGCGAGCACGCGCTCACCTCTCCCGGCCTCACCGGCGAGTGGGAGCACCGGCTGGCGAAGATCGAGACCGGCACGGACTCCCGCGAGGCGTTCATGGGCGACATCGTGAAGTTCACGGAGGACACGGTCGGAGAGCTCGACCGGAACTTGAAAGACGTCCGCATCCCCCGCGCCAACCTGGGACCCTGCCCGATCTGCGGCCGCGACATCGTCGAGAACCGCAAGGGCTACTCGTGCTGGTCGCGCGAGGACCCCGGGTGCGGGTTCGTGATCTGGAAGGCGAAGGCGGGCAAGCAGCTGCCCGTGTCGGTGGCGCGCGAGCTGATCAAGACGGGTCGCACTGGGAAGCCCGTGACCGGCTTCAAGGGGCGCTCGGGCAAGAGCTTCCGCGCTCGCCTCGCGCTCCAGCAGGCCGAGGACGGCAAGTGGCGGGTCGAGTTCGACGAGCCGTGGGCGAAGGAGGGCGCCAAGCCGCCCGAGGCCGAGGAGGGCCCCGAAGCGGAGGAGCGGCCCGCGGCGTAAAAGGGCCCAGCCGGATGCTGGGCCGGGGAGACCGCCGGCGCGATCGTGCGGTCTCCTGGACTCGAGAAGCGACGATCGCGCCGGCCCGAAGCCGGATGCGGTTATTGCGGCCCGCCCGGGGCTTTGTCCTGCCCGGGCGCCACCATAGGGAGATGCCGCTGTCACTCGTACTCGGCCCGGCCAACTCCGCCAAGGCGGGGGAGGTGCTCGGCGCGTATGCGGCCGCCGCGCGGCGTGGAGCGATCCTCGTCGTGCCCACCGCGGCGGACGCCCAGCACTACACGCGCGAGCTGGCCGCGGACGGGGCGGTGCTGGGGTCGATCGTGACGTTCGCCGGCCTGGCCGCGGAGATCGCGCGACGCGTGGGTTACGGCGGGTCGAGGCTCTCGAGCCTTCAGCGCCGGCGCGTGCTGCGGCGCGTGGTGCGGGGCACCCGGCTCGAGGTGCTCGCGCGCGCGGCGCGCTCACCGGGGTTCGTGGCCGCCGCCGGCAAGCTGATCTCGGAGCTCGAGCGGGCGCTGGTCACCCCGCAGCGCTTCGCGTCCGCGCTGCGGACGTGGGCGGCGGAGGACCCGCGGCGCGAGCCCTACGCGCGCGACGTCGCCTCGATCTATTCGGCCTACGCCCGGGAGCTCGAGGCGCTGGGCCGGGTGGACGGCGAGCTCTTCGCCTGGCGCGCTCTCGACGCGTTGCGCGAGGCGCCAGCGCGGTGGGGTTCGGACGCGGTGTTCTTCTACGGGTTCGACGACCTGCACCCTCTCGAACGCGACGCCGTCGAGACGCTCTCGCGGATCGTCGGGGTGCCGGTGATCGTGTCGCTCACCTACGAGGCGGGGCGGAGCGCGCTGGGCGCACGCGCCGAGGTCGTCGAGGAGCTGCGGCCGCTGGCCGAGCGCGTCGACGAGCTGCCTGCGCTCGACGAGCACTACGCCCCGGGGGCGCGCAGGGCGCTCAGCCACCTCGAACGCTGGCTGTTCGAGACCCCGCCCGAGCGCATCGACCCGGGAGGGGCGGTGCGGCTGCTGGAGGCGGGCGGCGAGCGCGCGGAGGCGGAGCTCATCGCCGCCGAGGTGCTGGCGCTGGTGCGCTCCGGCGTCCCGGGCGATGAGATCGCAATCGTGCATCGGGCGCCGGCGCGAGCGGCTCCCGTGCTCGAGGCGGTGTTCGACCAGTACGGGATCCCGATCGCGATCGAGCGCGAGCTGCCGTTCGGGCACGTCCCAATCGGCCATGCGCTCGTCTCCCTGTGCCGCCTCGCACTGCTCGAAGCGAAGCGTTCGCAACCCGAGGACCTGCTCGCCTATCTTCGCTATCCGGGTCTGCTCGAACGACCTGAGGTCGCGGACGCGCTCGAGGTCGATGTCCTGCGCGAGGGGTTACGAACCGCCCAGCAAGCGCGCGAGCGGCTGGGGTGGAGGCTCGCGGAGATCGACGAGCTGCGGGCGGCCGCCGACCCCGCGGCGGAGCTCGCCCGCCGCGCGTGCGAGCTGTTCGCCGCGCCCCACCGTCGTGAGGCGCCGGTGGTCGGGCGCGCGGAGGAGCTCGACGCGCGCGCGCTGGCGACGCTGCTGCGCGCTCTGGACGAGGTCCACGACCTCGGCGAGCGCCTGAATGGCCCCGAGGTGATCGAGCTCCTCGAGGAGCTCCGGGTGCCCGCGGGCGCGCGGCCCCGACCCGGTGCCGTGCTCGTGTCGGATCCGCTCGCGATCCGGGCCAGGCGCTTTCGCGCGGTCCTCGTGTGCGGGCTTCAGGAGGGGGCGTTCCCGCTCGCGGCCACGCCCGAGCCTTTCTTGTCCGACGAGCGCCGGCGGGAGCTCGCGGCGTGCAGCGGCCTGCGGCTCGCCCCCACCGAGGATGCACTCGCACGCGAGCGGTACCTCTTCTACGCCTGCGTGTCCCGCGCCACCGAGCACGTGGTGCTCTCCTATCGCAGCTCCGACGAGGAGGGCAACCTAGCGCTTCCGTCTCCATTTCTGGCCGATGTGGGCGAGCTGTTCGTCGAGGACTGGGCCGCTCACCGGCGCCGGCGCCTCCTCGCGGACGTGGTGTGGCCACCCGAGGAGGCGCCGACCGCTCATGAGCTCGATCGCAGCCTCGCCGCCGCCGCGGCGCCCGCGGCCGGTGAGGTGCCCTCGCCGATCAGATCCCTGTCCGAGGCCGCGCTCCGCCACGTCCGCCATCGGGAGATCGTCTCCGGCGGCGCGCTCGAGACGTACGCGGATTGTCCGGTGAAGTGGCTGGTCGAGCGCGAGCTTCAGCCGGCGGCGCTCGAGCCCGACTCCGACGCGCTGGTCCGCGGGAGCTATATGCACGCGGCGCTCGAGGAGGTGCTGCGGCGCCTCGGGGGGTCGGTGACCGCAGAGTCGCTGACCGAGGCGGTCTCGATCCTCGAGGAGGTCCTCCGGGAAATGGGCCTTTCGTTCGACGTCGCCCCGGGCCGGCCAGAGGGGGTGCGCGCCGCCGCCTTTCGCATGATCGAGGCCGACCTGCGGCGCTACCTGCGCTTCGAGGCCGGCGACGATTTGGACTGGCAGCCGGCCGGGGTCGAGGTTCGGTTCGGCTTCGCTGGCGAGGAAGGGTCGCTCCCCCCGCTCGAGCTCGGCGAGCGGCCCGGCGAGGTGAGCGTGCGGGGGGCGATCGATCGCGTGGACGTCGACCCGGAGGGCACCCGCGCGATCGTCCGCGACTACAAGAGCGGCTCCGCCCGACCAGAGCATCAGGGCGCCCGCTGGGAACCGGACCGCCGGCTCCAGGTGGCGCTGTACATGCTCGCGGTGCGTGAGCTGCTGGGGCTCGATCCGGTCGCCGGTCTGTACCAGCCGCTCGGGGGCGGCGATCTGCGCCCCCGCGGGGTGTTCCTCGAAGGGGCACCGGTGGGGAGCGCGGTGGTGGCCAACGACGCCCGTTCGTCGGAGGAGCTCGAGGGGGTTTTGGAGGACGCCCGGGCGCGCGCGCTCGCCGCGACCGCGCGGCTGCGCAGCGGTGAGCTCGTCCCGTGCCCCGAGACGTGCTCGCGCGATGGGTGCCGGTACCCGGGGATATGCCGGAGCCAGTAACCGTGGCGATGGTCGGCGGTCCGGCGTGGACCGATGAGCAGCTCGACGCGATCGAGCGACGGTCCGGCGACCTGCTGCTCGACGCGGCGGCCGGCAGCGGCAAGACCTCGGTGCTCGTCGAGCGGTTTGTGCGCGCGGTTCTCGAGGACGGCGTCGATGTGGCGGCGATCCTCACGATCACGTTCACCGAGAAGGCGGCGGCGGAGATGCGCGACCGGATCCGGGGGCGGCTGCGAGAGCTGGGCGCGGTTCGGGAGGCGCGCGCCACCGAAGGCGCGTCGATCTCGACCATCCACGGGTTCTGCGCCCGGCTGCTGCGTGCCCACGCGCTGGCGGCGGGGATCGATCCCGCGTTCGAGGTGCTCGACGAGCAGCGGGCGCAGCGGCTGGCCGACGCGGCGTTCGACGGCGCGCTCGAGGAGCTGGCCGCCGGCGGTCCGCACGGCGTCGAGTTGATCGCCGCGTACGGGCCGGCGCTCCTGCGATCCTCGGTCCAGTCCGTGTTCGGGGAGCTGCGCGCGCGGGGGGAGCTGGAGCCGGGGCTGCCGGCGCTGGCGCCGGCCCCGGACCTGCACCCGCTCCGCCACGCCGTGCTCGCCTCGGCGGAGAGAGCTGCACTCGAGCTGCGCTCGATTACCGATCCGTCGGTGCGGGTGCTGCAGGCGCTGGAGCGCATCGGTCGGTGCGCGGAGGTCGTCGGCGACACGGACCCGTGGCCGGGAGATCTCGCCACGGTCAGGCTCCCGAACGGTAACGGCGCGGCTTTGTGCACGGAGGCGTGCGCTTCGTATAGCGAGGCTCTTTTGCGCTTCCGGGAGGCGTGCGAGCACCGGAGGGCGGAGGGGGCGCACGCGCAGCTCGGGCGGCTGCTCTCGCGCTACGGCGCTCTGTATGCGGCGCGCAAGCGCGAGGCGTCCGGGCTCGACTTCGAGGACCTCGAGCTCATGGCCCGCGAGCTGCTGCGCTCCGACGCCGAGCTGCGCGAGCGCTACCGCGCGCGCTTTACGCACGTGATGGTCGATGAGCTTCAGGACACCAATGCCGTCCAGCTCGAGCTGATCGAGATGGTGGCCGCGGGCAACCTGTTCACGGTCGGCGACGCGCAGCAGTCGATCTACGGCTTCCGCTACGCCGATGTGGAGCTGTTCCAGCGACGAGGCGCGCGGCTGGAAGAGGTGGGGGGGCGGGTCGCGCTGTCGACGAACTTCCGCTCCCGGCCCGAGATTATCGAGACTTTGAACCATGTCTTCGCCGGCGCGCTCGAGCGGTTCAGGCCGCTTCGCGCGGGCCGGCGCGATCCTCGTGCTCCCGATTCGCGCGTCGAGCTCCTGGTGGCCGACAAGGGCGCCGACTGGACCCCGGACGGGCTGGCGTCGCCTTGGCGCGTGGCCGAAGCTCGGGCCCTCGCCCGCCGGGTCGGCGAGCTGATCGCCGCCGGCTCCGCGCCCGGGGAGATCGTCGTGCTGACGCGCGCCACGACCGACCTGCGAGCGTACGAGCGCGCGCTCGAGGAGCGCGGCATCCCAACGTACGTGATCGGCGGGCGGGGCTACTGGGCGCACCCGCAGGTGGTCGATCTCGTCGGGTACCTGCGCGCGCTCGCGAATCCGCGCGACGAGGAGGCGCTGTACACCGTGCTGGCCTCGCCGCTGGTGGGCGTGTCGGTCGACGCGCTCGTGGTGCTGGCGGACGCGGGGCGGTCGTCGGGACGCGATCCGTGGTGGGTTCTGCGCTCGCCCGACCGGTTGCTCGACGAGTTGCGCGAGGAGGATCGCGGTCGGCTCGCGAGCTTTGCCGGGTGGTTCGCGGCCGAGCGCGCGGCCGCCGCCCGCGCCGGGATCGATGAGCTGATCGGCCGGGCGCTCGAGCGCACCGGGTACGACCTGGCGGTGCTGGCGATGCCCGGCGGCCGGCGCCGGCTCGCCAACGTGCGCAAGCTGATGCGCCTCGCGCACGAGCACGAGGAGGTGGCGGGGCACGACCTACGGGGGTTCCTGGAGCTGGTTCGCGCGCGCATCAGCGCGCCACCATCCTCCACCGACGCGCGCGAGAGCGAGGCGCCCGTCGAGGGGGAGGCGCTCGACGCCGTGCGGCTGATGACGATCCACCGGGCGAAGGGACTCGAGTTCGAGATCGTGTGCGTGGCGGATCTGGGTCGTGGGCCCCACTGGCGATCGGAGCTGATGCGAGTGGGCCGGGACGGGCGATTCGGTCTGCGGCTCGCCGAGCCCGGCACGGGCAAGCGCGAGCCCGCGCTCGACTACAAGGCCCTGGGGGAGGAGCAGGCCGCGGCCGAGGCGCGCGAGGAGCGCCGCCTGTTCTACGTCGCGATGACGCGGGCCCGGGAGCGGCTGATCCTGAGCGGCGCGGCGAAGCTCGATCCGTGGCCCGAGGGCGGGGGCGCCGGACCCATCGCGTGGCTCGGCCCGGCGGTGCTGGGGGAAGTGGCCTCGCGGGTCGCCGAAGGAAGCGGCATCACCGAGCAGGGTGTGCGGTTTGAGTTCGTCCGCCACCGCCAGCCCCTCCCCTCGTCCGTACGATCGCGCGCGGCGCCACCCCCGGCGCCGCCCCCGCCGGCGCCGGCACAGTCGCCCGGCGCGCCCTCGGCGGCGCCCGTCTCCTCGCTCAGCTACTCCTCGCTCGGGGCGTACCAGCGCTGCGGCTACCGCTTCTACGCCGAGCGCGTGCTCGGCTTGCCGCCGGTACAGGAGAGCTTCGAGGGCGAGGGGCCGACCGGCGCGCCGGCGCTGACGGCAGCCGAGCGCGGGGTGCTGGTGCACGAGCTGCTCGAGCGGCTGGACTTCCGCCGGCCGATCCGTCCAACCGGGTCGGTCATCGCTCGCGCCCGCGAGCGCGCCCGCATCGCCCGGGGTCCGACCGACGAGGAGATCGACGAGGTCGCGGGCCTCCTCGAGGCATTCGGCGCCAGCGAGGTGCGCGCCCGACTTGCCCGCGCCACTTCGGTCGCGCGCGAGCAGCGCTTCGCGTTCCTACTCGACGGAGTGCTGATCAACGGCGTCTTCGACGTGCTCGCGCGCGAGCCCACCGGCGGATCACTGGTCGTCGACTACAAGACCGACCGGCTGGAGGGCGCCGATCCCCGCGAGCTGGTCGCCGGCGCGTACGCGACCCAGCGTCTCGTCTACGCGCTCGCGGTGCTGCGCTCCGGCGCCCCGGACGTCGAGGTCGCCCACGTGTTCCTCGAGGCACCGGCGAACCCGGTGAGCGCGACTTTCGTTGCCGCGGACGCGGACCGGCTCGAGGCTGAGCTAAGGGCGCTGACGGACGGCGTGCTGCGCCGCGAGTTCAGAGTGGCCGACGAGCCCCAGAGAGGGATATGCCGCGGCTGCCCGGCCGAAGGTGGCCTCTGCTCATGGCCACTTCAGCTGACCCGGCGCGCGGCACCCGACCAGCTGTTCTGACCCACCGCCCCTACCGGTGAAAATGCACGTCGACGGTCTCGTGCTGCGAGCGCTCCTCCATCTTCGCGAGGTGCCGCAGCGTTTCCTCGTCTTCGGGGCGCGGCGGGTCGAACAGCCGGCGCGGCCACAAATGGCGGGCGAGCACCACGTTGATCTCCGCCGCGTACACCGTGGTCTGTGCTCCGAGATGCAGCCACACCAGCAGCCCCAGCACCAGCGCGAACGTCCCGTAGGTGCTGTTCGCGTGGCGCAGCACGTGTTGGACGTAGTAGCCGCCGAAGTACTGCAGGACCTCCCACAGCACGCTCGCGATCGCCACCCCGATCCACAGGCAGCTGGTCGGCACGCTCGGCGAAGTGAGGATCCGAAACGCGGCCGCGAACAGCCCGAAGTTGATCGCCAGCGACAGCGCGATGCCCGCGACCTTCAGCGCCGGACCGCCGAGCCCGCTGCTGGACACGGCTCCCGACACGATCGAGGAGGCGACGAACAGGACTCCGAGCGCGACCATCAAGATCAGCCCGCGCAGGCGCCTGCGCAAGAAGTCGGGTCGCTCCTTGAACGGGACCGCCCAGACCTTGTCGAACGCGTTGTGGGCTGCTTGCGTGACGCCCAGACCCGCCCATAGCGAGGCCAGGATCCCGAGCACGATCGCGACCGCGGTGCCGTGCAGCTCGTGAGCCTTGATGTCGGAGCCGATGATCGGAAAGCGGGACAGCACAGAGTTGGTGATCGAGTGCTGCACGCTGTGGTTGCCGTGGAACACGAACCCGAGGATCGTGACGAACACCAGCAGCAGCGGGAACAGCGAGAAGAACGCGTAGTAGGCCACCAGCGCCGCCAGCCCGTTCGCCTGGTCGTCGGCGAATTTCTTGATCACCGCGACCGGGAACGCGAGCCAGCGATGCTTCTGCTGGCTGCGGTCAAACGCCCGGATCGGTCGTAGCAGATCCACGTTGCTTTTTTACCCCCAGACCGGCAGTTTCAGGCGGTTGCGACGAGCCGCGGGCCCGGGCGCCGGCTCGTGTCGGCCGCGTCCCGAGCCCGCAATATGACCCTGGCGCCGCGGGTGGGGCTGAACGTGATGCTGCGCCGCCTGGTTTGCTCGCGCCTGCTGTCCGCCGGGCTCACGTCGTAGCGACTCAACACCGCCCGCAACACGATCTTCATCTCCTGGAGGGCGAAGCTCGCCCCCAGGCACCGCCTGCGGCCGCCGCCGAACGGGATCCACGTGTAGGTGCCCGGGCCGGCGCCGAGGAAGCGCTCCGGCCGGAACGCGTGGGGCTCCGGATACAGCTCCGGATCGTGATGGACGAGGTACGCGCTCGCCAACAGCGCCACCCCGGCCGGATACTCCACCTCGCCGATCCGCACGGGCTTCTTCGTGAGCCGCGGCTCGGCGTTCGGCAGGACCGGCCGGTGGCGCAGGATCTCGTAGATCGTGGCGGTCAGATACTCGTCTCCGTTCCCGTCCGAGAGCTCGCCGGCGAGGCGGGAGACGACGTCCGGCTCACGGGCCAGACGCTCGAACGCCCACGCGAGCTGCGAGGCGGTGGTCTCGTGCCCGGCCACGAGCGCGGTCATCAGCTCGTCGCGCAGTTCCTGCGGCGACATCGCCGTTCCATCCTCATGACGCGCTCCGAGCAGCATCGCGAGGACGTCGTCGCCAGGCGGCTCGCCGGCGCGCTCGGCCGCCCGCCGCTCCTCGATCAGCCCGAACACCAACTCGTCGGCGCGCGCCACGAGCCGATTGAACCGCCGCAGCGGCCCGAACCAGCCGAAAAGGCGGTTGAGCGCCGGCAGCAGCGAAAGTGCGTTCTCACTGAACGCGAGCACTTCGGTCAGTAGGTCGCGCAGGTCATCGAGCCGTTGGCCCCGCTCGAGGCCGAACACGGCGCGCAAGATGATCTCGAGGGTCAGGCGCTGAAGCCTTGGATGCAGCGCGACCGCCTCCTCGAGCGGCCACGACTCGATCTCGCGTTCGGCGAGCTCGGTCATCACCGCGGCCGCGCGCTGCATCCGCTCGCCATGGAATGCCGGAAGCATCAGCTTGCGCTGCTCCAGGTGTGCGACCTCGTCCAGCAGGATCACCGAGTTGCGGCCGACGAGCGGCTCCAAGACCCGCGCCCCCTCCCCCGGGTGCAGCACATCCGGCGGAGCGGTGAACAGCTCCTTGATCTCCTCGGGCTCAGTGAGCAGGACGAACGGCGGCTGGAACGGCAGCTGGACCGTGATCCGCTTGCCGTACTTGACGCGAAGTCGCTCCAGCGAGCTGATGGGCCGCGTCCAGGTCGCCAGGAGCTGCACGAGCGCGGGCGCGCTCGGGCCCGGCGGCAGAACCTCTCTGAGCTCACGCTTGCTCACGTCCGCGGGACACATACTCCCGCATCGTCTTCGGGAGTGTGAGATCCCTCACTGAGCGGCCCGCTCGCCGCGCTCGACCGCGAGCAGGACCTTCTTGCGCTCGACGCCGCCGGTGTAGCCACCGAGTCCACCGTCGGCGTGCACCACCCGATGGCACGGCACCACGATCGGCAGCGGGTTAGCGCCCAGCGCGTTGCCGGCAGCCCGGGACGCCCGGGGGCTGCCGGCTTGGGTCGCCACCTGCTTATACGTGGACACGATGCCGTACGGAATCCGAGCGGTCGCCTGGAGCACGCGCCGGCCGAACCCTCGAGTGAGCCGCCAGTCGAGCGGGAACTCGAACCGTCGGCGGGTCCCCGCGAAGTATTCGTCGAGCTCGCGGCGGGGCGAATCGAGCTTGCGGGACGCGGCCAGCACGCGGGGAGAGATCGCTGTGGCGAGCTCATCGAGCACCGATTGCTCGTCCTCCGGGCCGAGGTAGGCGAGCCGGACGAGCCCACGGGCAGTGACCGCGAGCAGCAGCGTCCCGACGGGCGAGTCGAGGGTGGCGTAGGCGAGGTCGACCAGCCGGCGATCATCCGCCGGGCCGATCAGGTCGGGTAGGGCGGCATCGTCGTGAGCCTGGGCGGCCGCCCGCAACGCCCGCTCGAGCGTCTCGATATCGGTCATGGCGTGTACTCCGTTCGCAGTCGTTTGAGCCCCTCGTGGACGTTTCGCCTGGCCGCCTCCTCGGTCGTGTCCATGGCCGTGGCGATGTCTGCATATGCCGCGTCGAACACGTAGCGGAGGGCCACGGCCGTTCGCTGCTTGGGCGGGAGGGCGCGGACGTGCTCCCAGAGGTCGCTGCGGCCGTTGACCGTCTCCGCCTCGGCGAGCGCGCCGTCACGCAAGACGGCGCGCTCGGCAAACCCCTCCACGGGCATCGGCTGGCGGCGCCGCGCCCGGAAGTGGTCGATCGTCTTGCGGTGGGCGATCGTGAGGATCCACCCGCGCAGGTTGGTGGCGTGTCGCAGGCGGGGATAGGCGCGGAGCGCCGCGAGCCATGTCTCCTGGTAGCAGTCATCGGCCGCGCCGGGGCCGACCGTCGCCACCAGGAACCGGTGCACGTCGCGGCCGTGGGCGTCGAGCAGAGCCTGAAACGGGGGGAGTTTCATCATGGATGGAACGCGAGCGGACGCCATTGCGTGATGTCCTTGGGTCCGATTGTGCCGGGGCAAGACGGCGCTCAGCTCTTGAACGCTCCCCGCATTCGCTATACAAAGCTCATATGGCCCGTGCAATCTGGTCCGGGGCGATCAGCTTCGGACTCGTTAACGTTCCCGTGAAGCTGTACGCCGCCACCTCGCCCAAGGCGGTGCGCTTCCACCAGATCTCGGAAAAGACCGGCGCCCGGATCCGCCAGAAGCGCGTCGATCCCACGACCGGAGACGAGGTCCCCTACGAGGAGATCGTCAAGGGTTACGAGATAACCCCCGACCGCTATGTGCTGATCACCAACGAAGAGCTCGACGCGCTCGACCCGAAGGCGACGAGGACGATCGACATCGAGGAGTTCGTCGATCTGGCCGAGATCGATCCGATCTACTACGACCACTCCTACTACCTGGCGCCGGCCGCCGGCGGCGCCAAGGCGTACCGGCTGCTCGTCGACGCGATGACCGAGGCGGGCAAGGTGGGAATCGGCCGGGTCGTACTGCGCTCCAAGCAGCAACTTTGCGCGCTGCGCCCGACGGGCGGCGTGTTGACTCTCTCGACGATGCTGTTCGGCGATGAGGTGCTCCCGCCGGATCGGCTCGACGAGCTCGATTCCGTCGGCGAAGTTGAGGCGAGTAAGCGGGAGCTGACCATGGCCCAACAGCTGATCGACTCGCTGTCGACCGATTTCGAGCCCTCGAAGTACCACGACGATTACCGGGAGCGGGTGCTCGACCTGATCGAGCGCAAGGCGGCGGGCGAGGAGATAGCCGTGCAGCCGGAGGCCGAGGAGCCGGCGGCCGCGCCCGACCTGATGGCGGCGCTCGAGGCGAGCCTCGCAGCGGTGCGCAGCGACGACGAGGAGGTCCCCGCGCCCAAGCCAAAGCGGCGAGCGGCCACGTCCAGCGGCGACGGGCGCCGTTCGGGCGGCAAGCGCCCCGCCAAGGCAAAGAGCTAATCACGAAAGCTGGTTGGGCCCCAAACGTTGGGGGTAACAGGCGCCGGTGCTGGTACCCTTGCGGTCCGCTTCCCGCCGGGCGTCCTTCGGCCGCAGGACCTTCCCTCCATGTATACCCGTACCGCTCCGCCAGGGGCCACCGGCCTCTACGATTCCGAGAACGAACACGACGGCTGCGGCATCGCTCTCGTGGCGAAGCTGTGGGGCGAGGCGACCCATGCCGTCGTGGAGAAGGCGCTCGACGCGCTCGAGAACCTAGAGCACCGCGGCGCCGAGGGGGCGGACCCCAACACGGGCGACGGCGCCGGCATCCTGCTCCAGATTCCTGACGCGTTCCTTCGCGCCGCGGCTGCCGGGGTCGAGGTCCCCCGGCCCGGCCGCTACGGGGTGGGGGTGTGCTACCTGCCGACGGACGCCGAGCGCCGGCTGGCGCTCGAGCAGCTGATCGAGGCGACGATCGAGGACGAGGGCCAGCGCGCGATCTGGTGGCGCGACGTCCCGGTAGACGATGAGCACGTCGGTGAGACCGCCAAGCTGACCGCTCCGGCCATCCGTCAGGTCCTCATCGCGGCCTCGGACGAGCTCGCCGACCAGGATGCGTTCGAGCGCAAGCTGTACGTGATCCGCCGGATGATCGAGCGCCGCGCGGGAGCGGAGCTCGCGATCCCCAGCTTCTCGAGCCGCACGATGGTTTACAAGGGGATGCTGACCGCGCCGCAGCTGCCGCGCTACTTCACCGACCTGCGCGATCCGCGCCTGGCCTCGCGGCTGGCGCTGGTTCACTCCCGTTTCTCGACCAACACGTTCCCGAGCTGGGAGCTCGCGCACCCCTACCGGATGATCGCCCACAACGGCGAGGTCAACACGCTGCGGGGGAACATCAACTGGATGCGCGCGCGCGAGTCGCAGCTCTCATCGGAGCTGTTCGGAGAGGACCTCCACAAGGTGATCCCGGTCGTCCGCGAGGGAGGGTCGGACTCGGCGGTGTTCGACAACGTGCTCGAGCTGCTCGTGCTGAGCGGTCGCTCGATCCCGCAGGCGGTGATGATGATGGTGCCCGAGGCGTACCGGACGCGCAGGGATCTCGACGAGGACGTCAGGGGCTTCTACGACTTCCACTCCTGCCTGATGGAGCCGTGGGACGGTCCGGCGGCGGTGGTGTTCACCGACGGGCGTCTCGCCGGCGCCGTGCTCGACCGCAATGGCCTGCGCCCGGGGCGCTGGATCCAGGATACCGACGGCTTCGTCGTGCTCGCCTCGGAGGCGGGCGTGACGACGGTGGCACCCGAGCACATCCAGCGTAAGGGCCGCCTGGCGCCCGGGCGCCTGTTCCTGGTGGACCTCGAGGAGGGGAAGATCGTCGAGGACGAGGAGATCAAGCGCCGGGTCGCCCGGCGCAAGCCGTTTGGCGAGTGGTACGAGCGCTCGGTCGTGCACATCGACGACCTCCCGGAGCGCGACCCCCGCGCGCCGCGAATCGAGCCGCTGCGCTCAAAGCAGCTCGCGTTCGGCTACTCGCAGGAGGACCTGCGGCTGATCATCGCGCCGATGGCCGCCAAGGGGGAGGAGCCGGTCGCGAGCATGGGCAACGACGCCGCGCTGGCGGTCATGTCGGATCGCCAGCCACCGCTGTTCTCCTACTTCAAGCAGCTGTTTGCGCAGGTGACAAACCCGCCGATCGACCCGATCCGCGAGTCGGTCGTGATGAGCCTCCAAGCCGGCGTCGGCGCCGAGGTCAATCTGCTGGACGAGGTTCCCGAGCAGGCGCACCAGCTCGTGATGGACCAGCCGATCCTCCGCAACCACGAGCTCGAGAAGCTCCGTCAGGTCTCCCACGACGTCTTCGTCGCCGCCACGCTCGACATCACCTGGCCGATCGAGCTGGGCGCGCTCGGGATGGACCTGAGGCTGGCGGCATTGTGCGAGGAGGCCGCGCGGTACGTCGATAACGGCGCGAACATCCTGATCCTGTCCGATCGCAACGTGGGCCCGGAGCGCGTGGCGATGCCGTCGCTGCTGGCGGTTGGCGCGGTCCACCACCACCTGGTGCGCCGAGGGACGCGGCTGCGTACCGGGCTGGTGATCGAGTCCGGCGAGCCGCGCGACATCCACCACATGGCCACGCTCATCGGCTACGGAGCGGCGGCGATCAACCCCTACCTGATGTTCGAGTCGCTCGACGAGCTCGCCGACCGCTCCCTCCTCCCGGAGGATCTCGATCGTGAGGAGGCCGAGAAGCGGATCGTCAAGGCGATCGGCAAGGGCCTGCTGAAGACGATCTCGAAGATGGGGATCTCGACCATCCAGTCCTACTGCGGGGCCCAGATCTTCGAAGCGGTGGGGCTCGAGCGCGATCTCATCGACAGGCACTTCACGGGCACCGCCTCGCGCATCGGCGGCGTTGGGTTGGAGCAGCTCTCCACCGAGGCGCTCGAGCGCCACTTCCGCGCCTACCCACGCACCGACCGCGAGGTACTTCCCGTGGGGGGTGTCCTGCAGTGGCGCCGCGACGGCGAGATCCACGTCTGGAACCCGGACACGATCTCAAAGCTCCAGCACGCCGTCCGCTATCAGAACGGCGACCCGCGGGAGACGTACGCCGAGTACTCGCGGCTGGCGAACGAGGACGCGGTCGAGAAGGCGCTGCTGCGGGGGCTGATGAAGCTCCGCCCGGCCGCCGAGCCCGCGCCTCTGGACGAGGTCGAGCCGGCCACGGAGATCGTAAAGAGGTTCACCACTGGCGCCATGAGTCTGGGCGCGCTCGGCCGCGAGGCGCACGAGACGCTGGCGATCGCGATGAACCGCTTGGGGGCGCGATCCAATACCGGCGAAGGGGGAGAGGACGCCTCCCGCTACGTGCCCGATCCCAACGGCGATTCGCGCCGCTCGGCGATCAAGCAGGTGGCCTCCGGGCGGTTCGGCGTGAGCGTCCACTACCTGGTCAACGCCGATCAGCTGCAGATCAAGATGGCCCAGGGCGCCAAGCCCGGAGAAGGCGGACAGCTCCCCGGCCACAAGGTCGACGGCTACATCGCGTCGCTTCGGAACTCCACCCCGGGCGTAGGGCTGATATCCCCGCCGCCCCATCACGACATCTACTCGATCGAGGACCTCAAGCAGCTGATCTACGACCTGCGCTGCGCCAACCCCACGGGCTCGGTGTCGGTCAAGCTGGTCTCCGAGGTGGGCGTCGGGACCGTCGCGGCGGGGGTCGCCAAGGCCAACGCCGATCACGTCACGATCGCCGGCCACGACGGCGGCACCGGCGCATCGCCCCAATCCTCGGTCCAGTCCGCCGGCGTGCCGTGGGAGATCGGGCTCGCCGAGACCCAGCAGACGCTGCTGCTGAACGACCTTAGGTCCCGGATCACCGTGGAGGTGGACGGCGGCATGCGGACCGGCTGGGACGTGGTCATCGCCGCACTGCTGGGCGCCGACGAGTTCGGGTTTTCGACCGCGCCCCTGATCGCCATGGGCTGCATCATGATGCGGGTTTGCCACCTCAACACCTGCCCGGTGGGGATCGCCACCCAGGATCCCGAGCTCCGCAAGCGCTTTCGCGGAACGCCTGAGCAGGTCGCGGGCTACCTGATGATGGTGGCCGAGGAGGTCCGCGAGATCATGGCCTCGCTGGGCATCCGTCGCTTCGAGGAGATGATCGGACGCACCGAGCTTCTCGACATGAACGATGCGATCGACCACTGGAAGGCGGCCCGGGTGGACCTCTCGATGGTCCTCAGCTCCCCCGATCTGCCGCCGGACACCGCTCGTTGCCGGACCCGGCCGCAGGTTCCCGTCCTCGACGACGCGCTCGATTGGGAGCTGCTGCGCAAGTGCCTGCCCGCGATCGAGCACGGTGAGGTGACGAAACTCGGCCCCATCCCCGTCCGCAACGTCAACCGGACCGTCGGCGGGATCCTGTCCGGGGAGATCTCGCGCCGGCGCGGAGTGGAGGGCCTGCCTGAGGGCACGATCGAGATTTCCTTCTCCGGCTCGGCCGGGCAGAGCTTCGCGGCCTGGCTCGCGCCCGGGGTTACATTCTGTCTGCGCGGCGAGACCAACGACTACACGGGCAAGGGCCTGTCCGGCGGCGTCGTCTCGGTGCGCCCGCCCGAGCGGGCCAGGTTCCGCGCCGAAGAGAACATGATCGTCGGCAACACGGTGCTCTACGGTGCGATCGCGGGCCGCGCGTTCTTCCGCGGCCTGGCGGGCGAACGGTTCGCGGTCCGGAACTCGGGGGCTTGTGCCGTCGTGGAGGGGGTGGGCGACCACGGATGCGAGTACATGACCGGTGGGCGGGTGGTCATCCTCGGTCGCACCGGACGGAACTTCGCCGCCGGGATGAGCGGGGGAATCGCGTACGTGTACGACGTGGACCGGCGGTTCCAGGGTCGCTGCAACCTCGAGCTCGTGGACCTGGAGCGATTGACCGACGAGGACGAGGCCGAGGTGAGGGCGCTGATCTCAGAACACGTGGCACGTACCGGCTCGCTCGTCGGACGCAACGTTCTGGCCTCTTGGGACCGGGGCGCTCGCGAGCGGTTCGTCAAGGTGATGCCGCGCGACTACAAGCGGGCACTCGAGCAACGAGCGGAGCAGGTCCCGGCCGCCACGGCGTAGGCGCGAGGGAGGGCGATGGGCGAGCTCGGGGCGTTCCTGAAGATCCACAGGGTCGGCTTCGACAAGCGCGACCCCGGCGAGCGCGTGGGCGATTACAGGCAGTACTTCTCGCTCCAGCCGGACGAGGAGCTCCGGCGCCAGGGCGCCCGTTGCATGGACTGCGGGATCCCGTTCTGCCACGAGGGTTGCCCGCTCGGGAACCTAATCCCCGATTGGAACGACCTCGTCTACAGGGGCAAGTGGCGGGAAGCGATCGACCAGCTCCACGCCACGAACAACTTTCCCGAGTTCACCGGGCGAATCTGCCCGGCTCCCTGCGAGTCCGCCTGCGTGCTGGCGATCAACGACGACCCGGTCACGATCGAGCAGATCGAGATGGCGATCGCCGAGCGCGCGTTCGAGGAGGGATGGGTCGTGCCTCAGCCGCCCGAGCGACGCACCGGCAAGACCGTCGCGGTGGTGGGGGCGGGGCCGGCCGGACTCGCGGTAGCCGCCGAGCTCAACCAGTGCGGGCACTCGGTGACCGTCTACGAGCGCGACGAAGGACCAGGTGGCCTGATGCGCTTCGGCGTACCCGACGCCAAGCTCGAGAAGCGGATCATCGACCGCCGCGTGGACATCCTCGCGTCAGAAGGGATCAACTTCATCTACGACAAGGACATCGGCCGGGATATCGATGCGCGCGACCTGAACGCCGAGCACGACGCGGTGGTCATCGCGATCGGCTCGCGCGTGTCCCGCGACCTCGACGCCCCGGGGCGCCATCTGCGCGGGATCCACTTCGCCATGGACTACCTATACCAGCGGAACCGGTGGGTAGCCGCCCAGGAGGGGCGGCCCTTCCGCCACGCGAAGCCGGGCACCGGGATCACCGCGCGCGGCAAGCGCGTGATCGTGGTCGGCGGCGGGGACACCGGCATGGATTGCATCTCGAACTCGCACCGCGAGGGCGCGCGGACCGTCGTGATCCTCGACGTCTACGCCGAGCTTCCTCCCGACGGGCACGACCCCAGGCACCCCTGGCCGCTGCCCCCGAAGCGCACCCACACCACCTACGCGCTGGACGAGGGCGGAAAGCGGCGGTGGGGGACGGAGGTGACCGGGTTCGGGGGCAAGGACGGGCACGTCAGCCACGTCTATGCTCGCCAGGTCACCGGTACCTCCTCGCGCGACCTTACCCCCGTGCCGGGGAGCGAGTTCGTGCTCGAGGCGGACCTGGTGCTGATCGCGATCGGGTTCGAGGGTCCCGAACGGACTGGCGCGGTCGAGCAGCTGGGGCTCGAGCTGGACCACCGCAGGAACGTCCGCACCCAGCAGACTTACCGCACCTCGGTCGAGGGCGTGTACGCGTGCGGAGACGCCAGGATCGGGCAGTCGCTGATCGTCACGGCGATTGCGGAGGGCCGCAAATGCGCGCGGATCGTCAACAGGGATCTCGGCGGGAGCCCGATGGACGCCGATCGAGAGATGCTGGCTGTGGGAGCCTGGAGCGGGGAGGCGGACCGGACGCTCAGGCACGAGGCGGAGGCGGCGGGCACTGTGCGACCGGGCGAGGAGTTCTTCAGCGGACCGGGAGCGAGCGGGCGGTGAGCGGCCGGCGAGCGAGGGGGGCGGTGAGCGGCCGGCAGCACGTTTCCGGGGACCATGCCGATCCCATGTTCCCCGCCGCGCCTGGCGTTTCTGCGCGGACCCGCCGAAGTTGGGAAGGAACCCGTCTGGAGCGGGATTGGAGGTTTGTTAATTTCCTCGGAAGGGAATGCTAAGTTAACGCGTTATTAGGGCGCTCTTCTCCAGCGTCGGGGCCTTACGCGGCTCAGGAGAAATTGAGGTTTACTAAGAGCTTGGGACGGGGAAACTCGCCCCTGTCGGTCAGGGAACTGCGCCCCCACTTCCCTGACTCTCCGGGGGGTCCAGAAGGAACTGGACCCCCCGGGCTCGTTAAGGGGGCCAGCTGCTGGATGCTGTGGGTGGACTCGGCCGCGCAAGCGGACCGGTCTCTCGGACTTTTGGAGCGGAGCAGCCGGATGACTCGCGCGCCGCGCGACTAGGTGCCGAGCGCGCGACAAGCGTGAGGCGGCCCAGAGCCGGATGCGGTTACTCGGGCCGATGCCGTCACCATGTGTTGATGGCTCCGATCGCCGCCACGGCCGCGGCCCAGACGCACCACCACACCTCGGTCTCTTCGACGATCGAGCGCCTGATCGAGTCGACCGGCAACTTCTTCTCGCAGCTGGCGAACCTGGCATGGGTCCCGCTCCTGCTCGGATTGGCGTTCTACGCGATCTACCTGCTGCTGCGTTCCCGCGCGCTCACGAACGCTCTGCGTGCCGCCTACCCCAGGGAGACCGTGCGTTGGCGGGACGTCTGGGGTGCGTACATGGTCGGCTACGCGGTCAACAACGTCTTTCCGCTCGGAGGCGGAAACATCGCGCAGCTGTTCCTGACTCGCACCGCGATCCCGTCCAGCAGCTACCCGGCCGTCGCGAGTGCGCTCGCCACCGGGGTCCTATTCGACTGGTTCATGGGCGTGCTGGTGATGTGCTTCGCGTTCACGCAAGGGGTGTTTCCCAAGCCGCCCGACTTCTCGAAGGTCCCGGCTTTCGACATCAGCTTCTTCGCCTCTCACATGCGATTCACGTTGTTCTTCCTGACGATCCTGGCGATCGGCTTCCTGATCGGGTTTGCGCTGCTCTCCGCTCGAGTGCGCGCCTTCTGGCAGCGCATTCGCCAAGGGCTCACGATCATCCGCGACGGCCGGCGCTACCGCAGGGAGATGGCGAGCTGGCAGCTCGCGAGCTGGGTCTTCCGGTTCGCCGCCTACTGGGCGCTGCTCGACGCCTTTCACATCGGCGGCTCGGTCCGCAACGCGCTCCTCGTCCTGGGCGTGCAGGTGGTCGCCTCGGTGTTCCCGTTCACGCCCAGCGGGGCGGGCGTCCAGCAGGCGTTGCTGCTGACGATCTTCGCCGGCAATCCCGACGTGGCGTCGTTCTCCGTGGGCCAACAGATCGCGATCGCGGTGCTCACCGCTGCGCTCGGCTTCGCGGCGTTGGTCCTGATATTCCGCTTCAAGAGCTTCCGCGAGGTGATCTCGCGGGGCAGGGAGCACCGGCGGCGGGAGGAGCAGGCCGGGAGTCCCCCGGTCCAGTACGAACCCGTCGCGAGCGAGCCGCCGAGCATCCGGGAAAACTTGACGCCCCCGTCACGTATTGATTAACGTAGTCGGGATGACACGGCTACCGACCGCCTGCGTGATCGGCGCGGGCTCCTCAGGAATAGCGGCAGCGAAGGCCCTGCACGAGCGCGGGATGGAGTTCGACTGCTTCGAGAAGTCCGATCAGATCGGCGGCAACTGGGTCTTCGGGAACCGCAACGGGATGTCTTCGGCGTATCGCTCGCTGCACATCAACACCTCGCGCGAACGGATGGAGTACTCCGACTTCCCGATGCCGAAGACGTATCCCGATTTCCCCCACCACACGCATATCGCGCAGTACTTCAACGATTACGTCGACCACTTCGGGTTCCGCGACCGTCTCACGTTCGAAACCGGCGTCGCGCACGCCGCTCGCGGCCGGAACGGCGTGTGGACGATCCTGCTGGACACGGGGGAGACGAGGCGCTACGACGCGCTGCTGGTCGCCAACGGCCATCACTGGGACCCTCGCTGGCCCGAGCCGCCGTTCAAGGGCAGTTTCGACGGGGTTCAGATGCACGCTCACCATTACCGCGAGAACACGCATGTTCGGAACAAGAACGTGCTGATCGTGGGGATCGGTAACAGCGCCATGGACATCGCGGTCGAGGCGAGCTTCGTCGCCCGTAGGACGTTTCTGTCCTCGCGTCGGGGAGCCTACGTGCTGCCGAAGTACCTGTTCGGTCGCCCCCTCGACCAAATCGGCGTGAACGCTCTGACCCCGGTGCTTCCATTCGCGTTTCGGCGGAGCATCCTGACCGCGATGTACCGGATCGGCGTCGGCAAGATCGAGGACTACGGTCTGCCCGTCCCCGACCACAAGCTGGGCGAGGCCCACCCCACGATCTCCGCCGATTTCCTCAATCGGATCGCCCACGGAGAGATGACGTGGAAGCCGAACGTCGCCGCGCTGGAGGGCGAGCAGGTGCGCTTCGAGGACGGCAGCGTCGAGCAGATCGACGTGATCGTCTACTGCACCGGGTACAAGGTCAGCTTCCCGTTCTTCGACGAGAAGTTCCTCTCCGCTCCGGACAACGACCTGCCGCTGTTCAGGCGCGTCTTCAGGCCCGGTATCGACAATCTCGCCTTCATCGGGTTACTGCAGCCGCTGGGCGCGATCATGCCGCTGGCCGAAGCGCAGGGGCGATGGATGGCCTCCTACCTTCGGGGCGAGTACCACCTGCCGTCGCTTCGGGACATGGAGGCGGACATGCGTCGCGAGCGCGCGCGGATGTTCAAGCGCTATGTCGCGTCCAAGCGCCACACCATGCAGGTCGACTTCGACAACTACCTGTACGCCCTGCGCAAAGAGATCAAGGCCGGCGCGGCGCGTGCCCGCGCGGCCGGCTTCACCTTGCCGGTGACGCCCGTCGCGCAGGAGCTCGAGGCCGCGGCGGCGTGACGACCGGGACGGCTCTCCTAGGCGGCAGGCGTGAGCAGACCAAGGCGCACAACCGAGCGTCGATCCTCGCCGCGGCGCGCGAGGTGTTCGCCGAGCTCGGCTACGACGCCGCTGGCGTGCGCGACATCGTCCGACGGACCGACCTGGCGTCGGGCACCTTCTACAACTACTTCCCCGACAAGGAGAGCGCGTTCCGCGCGGTCGTGGAGGAGAGCGCGCAGGAGGTCAGACGGCGCCTGCGCGAGGCTCGCGCCGGCGCGCGCACGCTCGAGGAGTTCGTGGGAGACGCGTACCGCGCGTGGTTCGAGTTCCTCGTCGAGGACGAGTTGCTGTTTGAGCTCATGCAGCGAAACGCCGGGCCGATCCGGGCGCTGTTCGGCGACCCGATCCTCGGCGCCGGCGTCGAGGACCTCCTCGACGATCTGCGCGCCGCGATCGAGCGGGGCGAGCTGCCGCCGATGGACGCCGACTACATGGCGGGCGCCATGGCCGGCGTGGCGCTGGAGCTCGGGGTTCGCATGGGCGAGCGCAAACCCGCTGACGTGGACGGCGCTGCACGGTTCGCGACCGAGCTGTTTCTCGGCGGGATTCAGCGGCTCGGATAGGTCGCGACATCGAGATCGCATCCGGCTTGTGGCCGCCCGCGATCGCCGCTTCTTAAGGCCGGGAGACCGCGCGATCGCGGCGGCGAGGCCTCGGCGGCGGAGCCCGCGGCGGCGGAGTGCGCGGGCGGCGGAGCCCGCGGCGGCGGAGCTAGCGGGCGGCAGAGCCCGCGAATCGAGCCGGCCCGACCTCAAGTGAGCTGGGAGGCGCGGAGCCTGAGCAACTCGACCAGCTCCGCGCCGCAATGGGAGGGGTCGGCGATCGGAGCGCCTCCGTCCAGCGGGAGCGCGGCCCGCAGTCGGCCATCGATCTCGGCGACCAGCGACTGCCCGGACGGCACCCTCCCGGAGTCGAGCTGGGCCAAGGCCCGAAGCCGGTCGGCGTCGGCCGCCGACGCGAAACGCAGTGTCACCCGTGTCACGGGCGTGTACCCGGTGTCCGCGAGGCGCTGACGGTCGGCCTGTGCCTGGAGGTCGCGGGCGTGCTCGCGCGCCGCGCGGAGGTTGAGATCGCCAGAGAACACGAATACCTCTCAGGTTTGACAGGTCGTAACCGTCTAAATGATATAGATGGTTATGCAGTCGGTCAAGCGTCCAACCGATCGGGACGACGAGGACGCACGGGCGTCGGTGCGCGACGATGGGCCCTCGGCCTGGGTGATCGTGCGCCGGCCCTGGGCGATCGTGGCGCCGGGCAGGACGTGCGACGATTGGCCCCGAGCGCCGACGATGCCTACCTTCTGCCGCCATAACCGCCTGATCCAGAATTGCCCGATCTGCTCACGCGAGCAGTCGATCGAGCTTCGCCCGATCCTGTCCTCGAGCGCCCCCAAGACGAGTCAGCCGCGCGAGCGGACTCCGCGCGCGGAGCAGCCGCGCTCCAGGCAAGCAAGAAGGGGCGGCGGCACCGGGATGAAGGTGCGCCGGCTCGCGCGAGGACGCGACGACGGGTTCCGATCGCCCTTGCTGCCGGGGCTGAGGTCAAGCGCGGACGGCGAGCGTCTATCCGAGGAGCTGGCGTTCGCGGCCTCTCGCCTAAAGGCGCTCGCCGACGATCCGCCGGGCCTCTACGCGGAGGTTGCCGATGGGTCCTTGGACATTGAGGAACGTACCTGGCTGGCTTTCCTGATCGCGTACGTCTGCCCGCTCGACGGCGAGGACCCATTCGCCTCGATCAGGCAGGCGCGCAAATCGTGGGTCTCCGGTGAGGCCCCGGAGCTCGACGAGCTCGCGCTCGGCCCCCGCACCGCCCATGACCCTGGCCGGGGTACGCGAACCGTCGACGCATACCGCACCTGGGCACAGCGGGCAGGCTCGCAGGTGGCGGCATTCACCGGTGAGCAGGCCTGGCCGGCCGAGCGGCGGTTCGCCCGGGCATTCGAGCGGCTCGCGCTCCCCGGCCTCCATCGCGATGCCCGCTTCGACCTGCTCGTGACGCTCGGGCAGGTGGGGGTCTACGATTTGCGCGCGGGAACGTTGGCGCTCGGCGGCGACAACCAGGTCACCGTAGCCGCCAAGCGCGCGTTCGGCATCGGAGATCCGTTGCTGCTCGAGCGCCGCGCGCTCGCGCTCGCGGACGCGTGTGGGCTCCCGCTGGCCGCGCTCGACGTCGCGCTGTACAACTGGGAAGCAGGGGAACGCGCGACGCTCGGGATGGGGACCTCCGGGGAGCCCGACCCGGATGCGCTCGCAGCCGTGCGAGACGCTCTCGACGTACAGGTGCCGCCGCGTTAGCCTTGCAGCCGATGCGCCGAGCGCTCGTGGGATTGCTTTCGGTCGCCGTGGTCGCGGTCGTCGTCCAAGCTGAGATCGTCAGCACGCTCGCGGCGCCGCGGGCCTCCGAGATCCTCTGTCCGCTCGAGTCCGCCGGGAGCATCCCGTGCTGCGAGGGGCCGATCGTCCGCGTCTCGGAGTTCCCGCCGATCTGTTGTCCGGTCCCCACCGGCGCGGCGATCATCCCCTGTCCCGTTCCGCGGATCACGATCACCACCACGCCCAACCCCTCCAGCGCCGGCCAGCGTGTGACGATCAGCGGCACGGCTCACGTGTTCCTCTCGACCGCGCCGGTGGCGCTGTGGCAGGAGCTCCCGAACCAGCAGAGCTTTCACGAGGTGGCGAGCACCAACGCCGACAGCTCCGGCTCGTACAAGTTCGTGCAGGGTCCCGTCGAGACGAACCGGCGCTGGTACGGGGTCGCCGGCGGGGCTCGGAGCGCCACGGTCGACCAGCAGGTGTCCGCAATTTTGACTCTCTCGAGCTCAGCGAGGACGGCAAAGGTGGGCAAGGTCATGCTGCTCACCGGACACGTAACGCCCACCCACGTCGGAGAGCGGCTCCTGCTCCAGCAACGGACCAGCAAGGGCTGGCGGACCGTCCAGTCGACGAAGATCGGCCGCAACTCCGCGTATGCGTTCCGAGCCGTCTTCACTCGCACCGGCCATCTGAAGCTCCACGCGCTTCTACCCGCCGACCGCCGCAACGCGCGCTCCACGTCAGCCGTGCTCAATCTGACGATCGCCTAGCGTGCAGCGCTGAACGGGGGCCCCGGACGGTCCGTCCGGCCGATCTCTTACCTTCTCCCGCGGTCGGACGTTCTTGTGCGTCCGAGTCACCAAGCCGGAGCTGCAATGACACTCTGCTTCATCGAACCGCAGAACGCCATCCGGGTCATCGCGGATTCGGTGGGGCGCGAAGCGCGCCGCCAGATCCTGGGCGAGGTCGTGCGGGCGTGGGTCGACGAGATCCCCGAATCCGAGCTCGAGTCCCACTACGCGAAAGCGGTCGCCGACCTTGACGAGCACGACCTATCGCTGCTGGCAGCCTGGCACGCGTCGCTCGAGGTCGGCCATCCCGTGCCCAGCAAGGAGTTCCTCGTCAACGTGTTCTCTTCGCTAGGCGAGAACCGGCGCGAGGCGCTCAAGATCGCGGCCGGCTTTCGGGGTGAAGAGGCGTTCGAGGCCGGCGTCGGCGAAGACCAGGCGCTCGACACCGTTTTGCCGTGGCTGTCCGAGGAGCGCTGCGCGCAGCTCGCGCGGGAGTGCGTGGAGCTGTACTGCTGGGATCGGCTGGGGGCCGAGAACTAGGCTCTGACCATCGGTGTGCGGATAAAGGTTTAGTCGGGGGTGTGCTGAAAAAGCCCCGCTATTGGGGACAAATCCAGCACACCGTAGGGGGTAGAGGGCACAAACTCGGCTTGAGTAGAGGGCACAAACTCGGCGGGTGTGCTGGATAAGGGTTCGTATTGGACCCAGATCTCGCACACCCCAGCCGTGCCCGCGCTCACCGCCGCCTCGGTGCTCTCCCCGCGGCCAACGCCCGCTCGATCTCGTCGATCGCCTGCTCGGTCGACTGGAACCAGACCACTGCGATCCCCAGGTCCCGCGCGGCGTTGCAATTGAGCTCGACATCGTCCACGAACAGCGAAGAATGCGGCGCCACGCCCAGGCGCTCGAGCGTGATCTCGTAGATCCGAGGTTCGGGCTTGCGGCTGCCCACGAACGCCGAGTCGACGACCACGTCGAAGATTTCGTCGACCGGAAGCTTGGCCCGCCAGAGCTGCTCCCATTCGCGGACGTTGTTCGTACAGATCGCCAACCTGAGCCCGCGGCCGCGCAACTCCCGCATGTATTCGATCATGCGCTCATTGGGATCGAGGTGCGCGAAGTAGCGCTCGCCAAAGCCATGTAGCTCGGTCCTTCGTCCCAGCTGCGCGGTGAGCTCGTCGCTGAGCTCGGCTAGGAACGCGGCCTCGGTCATCCGACCGGTCTCGAGCTCGAACAGGGGGTGGGCGTCGTTGCGCTTCCAGATCGCCGCCATCGCATTGCCCAAGGCCTCGAGCGAGATGCCGGAGGAGTCCTGAAGCGCTGCGAACGAATCGAGCAGCGGGGAGGTGAGAACCCCGCCGAAGTCGCTGATGACCGCCTCGACGGGACTCATCCGCGACGGCCCAGCAAGTAGACGCCGGCGCCATCGTGTCCCCGGCTGTGCCAGCGAAACAGCGCTGCCTGCACGTCGAGCGCGCCGACGGTTGCGGCCGCGTACGGCCCCACGGCTTCCCCAGCGGCGCGTCGCGGGTACTGCGGCTCTTGCGCCTCATCGCGTTCGTCGCCGGCGAGCCACAGCTCGAGGCCCGCGCGCTGCGCCCTTCCGTCGGCCGCGTACGTCGTCGAGAAGCGGGGCTCGGCGACCCGCCGATGGCCTTCGGCATCGAGCACTGCCGCCGTGATCACGTCCGACTCCTGGCCCCGCGCCTTCCCTGGTCGCAATGCCACGAGCGCCAAACCGGCGCCGGGTTCAAACCACGCGGACACATCGCGAACCGACGCGAACCGGTCGAGATCCAGCCCCGTCGTTCGAGCGCCCCGCCGGCCGAGGCAGTCGACCTTCTGCTCGACGCCTGCGAGCACGAACGTCCCGCTCACGCGACAGAGCTGGTCGAAGCCGGCGCTGACGCCCTCGGGCCCGGTCGCCGGCACCGCGTCACCCGCGGGGCGGGCGGTCAGCTGGGCCCCATCCGGCTCCAATCGCCACTCCTGCTCGGCCTGCTCCCCGACCAGCGAGGCAGACAAAGGCACCGCGCGGCCTGCGGCACCGAGGCACACGAACCCGGGTTCCCGCGGGTCCGGCACCCACGCAATCCCCCACACACCCTGGTCGACGTCGCCGAACGCAACCGTTCGCACGGTTAGTGTGCCGGCCGGTGATTAGGGTGCATGGAGCGCGTGACCCGGGGGCCAGCAGGCGAGGACGCAGGAGCCAGCCGGATGACCCGGGCGCGGCCCATTAAGGCGAGGCTGGATGCTGAGCGGGCCGCAAGCCCGAGGCAGCAGCGCGGCGCGAGGCTCCGAGGACGAAGCATGATGGCCATCCGGGGCAGGCGATACGTGTGCCCTGATTGCCTGACGGTGCACGAGTGGCGCATCTGCGGTCATCGTGGAAGCGGAGGCGGGTCGACATCGGTGGCGGTTGAATCGACGTCGTACGACGGACGTGTGCGGGGGAACCCGGCGGCCCACGCCACGAGCCTGGCCTGGACATTGCGAATCGCCACGCTGCGGGCGAGTGCGCGCGTGGGCGCTAGAAGCAAAAGGGCACCGAGGACGTCGGTGATGAAGCCCGGGATGATCATCAGAATGCCCCCGGTCAGGATCAGCGCGCCGTCGAGCACCTCGCGTGCCGGGGGCCTGCCGGCGGCGACGGCCTCGCGGAGACGCCCCCACGCCGCACCTCCCTGCGAGCGCACGGCCCAGGTGCCGATCGGCCAGCTCGCGATCAGCAGCAGGATCGTGGGCAGCGCGCCGATCACCTCGCCGACCTTGATGGCCACGAACACCTCGGCGAACGCCCAGCAGATGAAGAGCAAAAACCCGATCAGCATCACGACCAAGGCTAGTGGGGGGATGGCGAGTTGTCGGCTATGCCGGCGCTAGTCGTCGGACATCGGCCTATGCCGGCGCCGGTTGTCGGCCATCGGCCTATGCCGGCTCCAGTTGTGGGTTGTCGGGCCATGCCGGCGCGCGCTGTCGGGCTATGCCGGCGCCGTCACGCGAGCGCCGGCGAGGGACCCTGGAGCCGAACGCCGGGCAATCGGTGAAGGCCCACCTGCTCGATCAGCGCCATGATCTGCGGCTGGGCGCCCACGAGGAGGATCTTGCGCCCATGGACCCGCAGGCGCCGAGCCAGGGCGGCCAGGTCCAGCATCAGCGAGGGATCGGCGAAAACCAGCTCGGTTAGGTCGACGATCACATCGGTCTTGGAGCGCAGGGCGCGGACCATGGCGCGTCGACGACATCCCTGGGTCGACTGGTCCTCGTCCCCGCGACAACGCAGCGTCGCTGGCTGTTCATCGAAATCGACGATGGGGGGAAACCTATCTAACCTCCGCCGCCGCTGGCAAGCTCGTATTCGCCACCGCCTACACTGAGGGCATGGTCACCGTTGACGACGTGACAGATGCGCTGCGCGACGTGATCGATCCCGAGCTCGGGCTGGACTTCGTGGAGCTGGGCCTGATCTACGACGTCGAGATCGAGGACGGCACCGTGCGGATCCTGTACACGCTGACGAGCCCCGGGTGTCCGATCGGACCCCAGGTTTCCGAACAGATCATGGAGTTCGTGGCCGAGCTCGACGGCGTGACCGACGTCCAGCCGACGATGACGTTCTCGCCGCCGTGGACTCCGGATCGGATGAGCGAGGACGCGAAGTTCGCGCTCGGGTTCTGAGCGCGCTCTCGGCGCTCAGCCTCTCGCGGTTCGACGTAGCTCCTGGCTCAGGTCGATAGCCCGGATCTCGTGCTCGTTAGGCAGCTTGTCCAGCACCGCCGCGACGACCCCTTTGACGTCCCGCTCTTCGTGACCGAGATCGTCGAACAGCGACTTCAGCGCGGTATGCACGATCTTCAGCTGGGCGGCCGTGAGGTCGAGCCGGAACGCGATCTCGCCGGGGTGGATGAGGTCGTCGGCCACGGAGACGAAACGGTATCTGGCGCCTTGGCAGAGGGCAACCGCGGGTGCGGAGGCCCGGTAAGCCGCGCGGCCACGCGGGCCGCGCGGCCCATGGAATCAGCCGTCGCTGTCCTTGGGACCGGGCCGGGCTCGCTCGCCGCGCTTGGCGCGCATGTCGGCCGCCGGGCCCACCTTCGACCGCCCGCTGGACAGGGGGATGATCGGGGTGGGACCGCCGTTTGGACCGGCAGCCGATTCGCGGCCGGGCGCGGCATCCGACTCGTCCTCGCGCCGGGCCACTTCCTCTGGCTTGTCTTCGTCCGGCTGATCGGCGCGCTGCTCGTCGTCTCGCGCGGTCTCGGTTGCCGCGGCCTCGCCGCGCCGGCGCGCGTCTCGTCGACGAGCGGTATCGAGAAGCTCGCGAAGGGAGGAATCGACCCCGTCCGCGACCACATCGATGTCGGCGAGCGCGTCATAGTCTCCGAGCAGGCCGTAACCGATGCCCCCGTTGTAGGACATGATCGCGATCGCGAGCGCGTGATTGTTGGGCAGGAACGCGACCGGGAAAAGATCTTCCAGCCGGCGCCCCAGCACGTACAGCGGCATCTGCGGTCCGGGAATGTTCGTGACGAGGAGGTTGAACAGACGCGTAGAGAAGTTCAGTCGGGAGGCCTGAGCCAGGATCGTCGGCGGCGCGAGGTTGTTGACCGCGACGAGGGTCGCAGCGCCCACGGCCTGCTTTGACTCCTTGAGACCGTCCATCGCCTGTCGCACGAAGCGCAGGCGAGCCACCGGATCGTCGATGTAGATCGGGAGCGGGCCGCGCATCACGGTCAGCTGGTTGCCGAGCGAGCCCCGGTGCTCGCGAGTACGGACGGACACCGGGACGAGCGCGCGCATCTCGAGCCCCTCGGTGCGGATGCCACGCGAGCGCAGCCACTTGGCCAGCGCGCCCGAGACCACGGTCAGCACGACATCGTTGACCGTGCCGCCGAACGCATTCTTCACCCGCCTGTAGTCCTCGAGCTGCTGGCGTACGACCGCGTAGCGCCGGTGCGGGCCGATCTCGACGTTCAGCGGCGTCTCCGGTGCCGGATTCAGGCCCGCCCACACGATCTCGCCCACCCCCTCGACGGCGTCGCGGGCGATCTTCAGCGTTCCGAGGGGGTGCGAAGCCGCGTACACACCCCGCGTTATGAGACTCGCTGAGGTGTTGACCAACCCGCGGACGCCGGCCAGCACCAAGTCGGCGCCGGAGGGCTCCGGTTTGGGCTGCCATGGCTCGAGGTCCGCGGGCGGGGGCATGACCTTGGGCTGCAGGTCGAGCATGACGGTCGCAAGATCCACCCCTGAGACGCCGTCGACGAGCGCGTGGTGGGTCTTGGAGATGATCGCGAAGCGGTCGCCCTCGAGTCCCTCGACCAGCCAGTTCTCCCACAGTGGCTTGGAGCGGTCCAGTGGCTGGGAAGCGATCCGCCCGGTGAGTAGAAACAGCTGGCGCTCGGTGCCGGGCGGGGGGAGCGCCGAATGGCGGACGTGGTACTCGAGGTTGAAGCTTGGATCGTCGACCCACAGAGGGCGACCGGTATCGAGCGGCGGGGTGGCGAGTTTCTGGCGGTAGCGAGGAACGAGGTGCAGGCGACCGCGGACGTGGTCGAGGTAATCGGTGAACTCGGGCGGCGGTCCCTCGAAAATCAGCACCCCTCCGATGTGCATGTGCGCGCTCGGGTCTTCCTGGTGAAGGAACGAAGCGTCAGTCGAGGTCAGGCGATCGAGGTGTTGCTGCTGCGCCAATGCGCTCTCCGATTGCAGGGTCGTAGTGAAAGCCAAGAGTACGCTTCCGTGCCGGCCGTAGCTCCTAGACTGTCCACCATGGCTTCGGTTCCCGACACAGTGCTGCTGGCTGCCCCGCGCGGCTACTGCGCGGGCGTCGATCGCGCCGTTCAGACGGTGGAGCGTGCGCTCGAGCGCCACGGGGCGCCGGTGTACGTGCGCAAGGAGATCGTCCACAACAAGCACGTGGTCGAGCAGCTACGCGATCGCGGGGCCGTGTTCGTCGACTCCGAGACCGAGGTCCCCGAGGGCGAGACCATCGTGTTCTCGGCGCACGGCGTTTCCCCTGGGGTTCACGCCAAGGCGGCTGCGCGCCGGCTGCACACGATCGACGCCACGTGTCCGCTCGTGACCAAGGTCCATGTGGAGGCTAAGAAGTTCGCGGCCGACGACTACACGATCGTGCTTATCGGCCACGCCGGCCACGAGGAGGTGGAGGGCACGATGGGGGAGGCCCCGGACCACATCGTGTTGATCGAGAACGAGGCCGACGTGGACGCACTCGAGGTCAGGGATCCCGCCAAGGTCGCGTACATCTCCCAGACCACGCTCTCGGTCGATGAGACGCGGGCGATCATCAACCGCCTGCGCGAGCGTTTCCCGGCGATCATCGGACCTCGCACCGACGACATCTGCTACGCCACGACGAACCGCCAGGCTGCGGTCAAGCAACTCGCGCGGCAGTGCGACCTCGTCCTCGTGATCGGCTCTCGTAACTCCTCCAATTCCAACCGCCTGGTCGAAGTCGCCCGGGAGCACGGTGCCGACTCGCACTTGATCGACAACGAGTTGCAGGTAAACGAGGAGTGGCTGTCGAGCAAGCGCGTGGTCGGGATCACCTCCGGCGCGAGCGCTCCCGAGGAGCTCGTGCAGCGCCTGGTCGGGTTCTTCCGCGAGCGCGGAACGACCGACGTGCGAGAGCTCGAGGTGGTCCAGGAGGACGTGCGGTTCATGCTGCCCAAGGCGATCCGCCAGCCGACGGCGGCCGCCTCCGCATAGACGGGCCCGACCGCTGCGCACCCTGGTCGTCTCCGACCTTCACCTCGGGGCGAGGGCCGGACACGATGTGTTGCGCACCGGGAGGGCGCTCCCGCCGCTGCTCGAGGCGGTGCCGCAGTTCGAGCGCCTGGTGCTGCTCGGGGACGTGATCGAGCTGCGTCAGGGTCCGCTCCACGACGCCATGGCCGCCGCGGCGCCCGTGCTCCAGAAGATCGGCGCCGCGCTCGGCCCCGAGCGCGAGGTCGTGATCGTTCCGGGGAACCACGACCACCGGCTGGCGGCTCCCTGGCTTGAGCGCCGCGCCGGCCGCGACCCGGCGGCCGCCCTTGGCCTGGAGTCGGCCATCGGCTGGCGCCCCGACGACCCGATCGCGGCGGTGGCGGCCGCGCTCGAACCGGCCGCCGTTCGCGGCGCGTACCCGGGCGTATGGCTCCGCGAAGACGTATACGCGATTCACGGCCATTACGCCGACCGCCACACCACCGTCCCCATGTTCGAGCGCCTGGCGGCCGGCGCGATGGCTCGGATCACCCGCGAGCCGCAGCCCGGCCCCCGAAGCGCCGAGGAATACGAAGCCACGCTCGCTCCGATCTACGCCTGGATCCACGAGGTCGCCCAGACCGGCGGGCCCCGGCTCGGGGAGAGCTCCCACGGGGCATCGGCGCGGGCCTGGCGCGTGCTCGCCGGAAGCGACGCGCAGCGCAGCCTCAAACAGCGCGTGCTCGCGGCCGCGTTTCCAGCGGTGGTGGCGGGACTGAACCTCGCGAGGCTCGGTCCTCTACGCGCGGACATCTCCGGCCCCGAGCTGCGGCGGGCGGCATTGCGCGCGTTCGATGAGACGCTCAGCCGGCTTGGCGTAAAGGTCGCCTACGCGATCTTCGGCCACACCCATCGCGCCGGCCCGCTCGACCGCGACGACCCGGCGGAGTGGCAAGCGCTCAGCGGGCCGGAGATGCTCAACAGCGGCAGCTGGGTCTACGAGCGCGCGTTCCTGGGCCGCTCGCCCCGTCAGAGCCCCTACCGGCCGGGGTTTGCGGCGATCGTCGGGGACGTGGGACGGCCCCGGCTGGTCAACCTGCTCGAGCAGGCGCCGATCGACGCCGAATCGCTCACGCCAGTCCCGGCGTGAAGCAGGTCGCATGACAGCGCACCCCGTCGCCGACGAGGAGCCGAAGCTCGCCGGCCGTGCTGCGCGGGTGCGAGATCAGCTCGTAGCACCCGGGATACTCGACGGCGAGCGTCCGCTCGTTCGCGGTCACCGAGCCGTGCCCATCGACCACCGCCCACACCCCGCCGGCCTCGTACGGACCACAGTACGGACCCTCGACGTCGTCGGTCTGGATGGCCAGCACCGCGCCCGGCTCGTCCTCAGGGCGAAGCGGGCGCAGCAGGGGCCGCTCGATCCCCAACAGCTCCTGGATGGCCAGCTCGGTCTCCTCGTAAGCGCCCTCCCCGTAGTGATATTCGAACAGGCGCCCCTCCTCGCTCCAGAGATATCGCGCCGGCCAACCGAGGTTCCCGTACAGGCCCCAGATCTCGTGCTCGACATCCACGACCACCGGATAGGGGACGCCGAGGCGCTCCACGGCGGCGCTCACCGCGTCGGGGTCTCGGGAGGGCTCGAACCCGGACGCGTGAACGCCGATCACCAGCAGCCCCGCGTCCTCGTAGCGCTCGTACCAGGCCTTCACGTACGGCAGGGTTCGGATCGAGTTCGCTCGGCAGAAGTCCCAGAACTCGATCAGAACGGGACGTCGCGGCTCCTGCTCCATGCGCAGCCCCGCCGAGTTGATCCAGGGCAGACCGGAAGGGAACGGAGGCGCGGTGATGTGATCTACCGGGGCTCGCACGGGTATCGATGGTACGAGTGGAACGACCCGCTCTGGCGCTGGAAAATGTTCGCCACGCCGTAACAATCGCACGCACATCCACCGCTATACTCCCTGAAGTATTGAATGCATACCGCCTTTTAGGAGTTTTCCCATGAGCCCGTCCGGAGCCGAGGTTCTCCGCCAGATCAAGAGCAGAATCGATGAGGTCGATCCTGCCGTCGTGCGCGAGCAGGTATCGAACGGCGCGGTCGTGGTCGACGTACGCGAGCCCGAGGAGTGGTCGGCCGGTCACATTCCGGGCGCCATTCATGTGCCGAAGAGCTATCTGGAGTCCCGGTTCGAGGGTGCCGTCCCGGACCGCAGCGAGCACGTCATCCTCTACTGCGCCTCCGGCAACCGATCGGCGTGGGCGGCGCGGACGTTGCATGACGACCTCGGCTACGAGCACGTCGAGTCGATGGTCGGCGGCTTCACGCTCTGGAAGGACCGCGGCTATGAGGTGGAGACGCCACGCACGCTCACCGCGGAGCAGCGCGAGCGTTACTCGCGCCATCTGCTGCTCCCGGAGGTCGGAATCGACGGGCAGCAGAAGCTGCTCGACGCCAAGGTGCTCCTTCTCGGCGCCGGCGGACTTGGCTCGCCGGCCGCCCTGTACCTGGCGGCGGCCGGCGTGGGGACGCTCGGGATCGTCGATGACGATGACGTCGACCTCTCGAACCTGCAGCGCCAGGTCATACATTCGAGCGAACGGATCGGGGTGCCGAAGGTCGATTCCGCGGAGGAGACCATCGAGGCGCTGAACCCCGACGTGAAGGTGGAGAAGTACCCGGTCAGGCTGGGCGCGGACAACATCGTGGAGATCATCTCTGGATACGACGTCGTCGTCGACGGACTGGACAACTTCCCGACCCGCTACCTGCTCAACGATGCCTCCGTACGGCTCAGAATTCCGGTCGTCTCGGCGGCCATCCTCGGGTTCGAGGGCCAGCTGTCCGTGTTCAAGCCGTATGACGGGCCGTGCTACCGATGCCTGTTCCCGGTGCCCCCGCCGGCCGAGCTGGCGCCGTCGTGCGGCGCGAACGGCGTCCTCGGAGTGCTGCCGGGCACCATGGGTTTGCTTCAGGCGACCGAGGTGGTCAAGCTGATCCTCGACGAGGGCGAGCCGCTGATCGGCCGGTTGCTGATGTACGACGCGCTCTCGGCTCGGTTCACCGAGGTCAAGGTGCGTAGGGACCCGGACTGCCCGATCTGCTCGCGTGACCCCGACTCAATCTCCGACGAGGAGATGGGCGTGTTCCCCGACTACGAGGCGTTCTGCGCCGGGGCGCACTAAGGGATTAGGGTTATGCCCGTGGCGACAGTGCGCATTCCTCCGGTGCTCCGACCGTCCGTGGGCGGCGAGAGGGAACTGGAGGCGAATGGCTCCTCGGTGGGAGAGATCCTCCGTACGGTGGCCGAGCGCTACCCGGACACGGAGTCGCAGCTGTTTTCCGGTGATGGCCAGCTGAACCGGTACGTCAACGTCTACCTCAACGACGAGGACGTTCGAGTCCTGGACGGGCTCGAGACCGCGGTCGGCGCGCAGGACACGCTCGTGATCCTGCCCGCGATGGCCGGCGGCGCGATTCAGTAGCGGCGCGCGTAAGTGATCGCCCCGGGAAGGGTTGGGGCCCAGAGGCGTCTATAGGGACGACTATCAACGCCTGAAGGGAGTGAGATGCCTCGTCCTCTAAACCTCGACCACGCGCCCCGCTTGCGGCGGCCGGCGGTGGTGGTCCTCGCCGCGCTGGTCGGTTTTTCGCTTTCGGCGGTCACCGCGGTCGCGGTGGCGAAGTCCTTCACGCTGAGGGTCGTCAAGAACGTGCACGTGACGAACACGCCGACAAAGGCGTTCAGGGTGCGCGCGGTCGATGCGCACGAGGCGGTCGCGGTCGGTCCGGCCGGATTCCCCGTCTACACGTTCCAGGGCGAGACCACACACCACCTCATCTGCATGAAGACCAGCAAGGCCAGCACGAACTGCTGGGCCTTCTGGCCTCCGGTGTCGGTCAAGTCGGCCAAGGGTCTCAGCGCGCAGACCGGGATCAAGGGCAAGCTCGGGACGTTCCACAACCACGGAACGCTTCAGCTGACCCTCGGCGGCAAGCCGCTCTACTACTTCACGCCCGACATCAAGTCCGGTAATAAGCGGCTGGCGACCGGCGACGAGCTGAAGACGTTCGGCTCGATATGGCACATCGTCACCGCCTCGAAGTCGGGCAGCGCGCAGAACCAACCCGCCAATACCGGCACTCAGCCGACCAACCCGAACCCTTACGGCATGGGCTACTAGGCGCCGACCCCGACCTCGGCGATCAAGCCCAGTAGCGGAGGGCCGCCAGCTTCCACCCCCCGGCTGGTGGCCCTCCGAAAGCATTAGGACCGCGAGCTCCTTTGGCGCGCCGGGCTCGCGGTCCTGTTCGCCCGACCGGGCCGAGGGCCTAGCGGCCCACGATTCGCAGAAGGGTCGCTAGCTACACTTCGTAAAGCAATGGCCGCCGAGAGCCTTCAGAACAAGCCTTGCGGTGGCCGGTACGGCGACATCGTCCAGGCGATCGGCCACACCCCGCTGGTCGAGCTGAAGCGTCTGAGCCCAAAGCCCGGCGTGCGGATCTGGGCGAAGCTCGAGTCCCGCAATCCCACCGGTTCGGTCAAGGATCGGGTCGCTCGGGCGATGATCGAAGACGCCGAGGACCAGGGTCTCATCAGCCCCGGCCAGACGATTCTGGAGCCCACGTCGGGCAACACGGGCATCTCGTTGGCGATGATCTGCGGTCGTAAGGGCTATCCGCTGAAGGTCGTGATGCCCGAGAACGTCACGCCCGAGCGCACTCAGCTGCTGCAGATGTACGGAGCCGAGATCGTCTACAGCGAGGGCAGCAAGGGGTCCAATGGCGCCGTGGAGATGGCGCTCGACATGGCCGGGAGGGACGCCTCCTACTACATGCCCTACCAGTACGGCAACCAGGCCAATCCCGGCGCCCACTATCACGGGACGGCGCTCGAGATCCTCGAGGAGCTCGACGAGGTGGCGGCGTTCGTGGCGGGCCTGGGGACTGGCGGCACGTTGATGGGCAACGGGCGCCGGCTCAAGGAGGAACTGGGCGACCAGGTCAAGATCGTCGCGGCCGAGCCGATGCAGGGAGAGCCCGTTCAGGGACTGCGGTCACTCGAGGACGGCTTCATTCCGCCGATCCTCGATCTGTCGGTTCTGGATCGGAAGATCTTCGTCACGAACACCGATGCCATCGTGTTCACGCGCAAGCTGCTGGACGAGGAACGGCTGTTCGCGGGCGTGTCATCGGGCGCGATCGCGCGCGTCGCGGTGCGGATCGCGAATGAGCTCGACGAAGGCAACGTGGTGTTCATCGTCGCCGACGACGGGTGGAAGTACCTGTCGTCGGGCATCTACACCCGCCCGGTCGAGGAGATCGAGAACCTGGACGCCACCGTTTGGTGGTGAGCTCGGAGCCGGATTCCGAACCGTCGTGCCCGGGGCCGTCACCGGCCGCGGCCCGCGGCCGCGCAACCGGTGGCGCACGGGCTGAGCCGTCGCGCCGGAAGCTACTGCGCTCGGCGGCCGGCGCCGTGGCCGGAGGCGCGATCCTCCTGGCCGGGTGCGGTGGTTCAAGCTCTAGCTCGCCTCAAATTCACGTCAAGGCCGTCCTCGGCGTGCCGCCCGCCGACGTACCGCTCCTCAGCCGGCTGCTCGACCTCGAGCACCTCGCGATCGCGGCCTATACGGCGGGAGCGCCGCTGTTCGAGTCCTACTGGGAGCAGAAGGCGGCCGAGCAGTTCCTCGATCAGGAGCTTGCGCACTCCGGGGAGATCGCGGGCCTCATCCACAAGGGCGGTGCCAAGCCCGGGAAGCCCAAGGAGAGCTACGACCTCGGTCATCCCCGCACCAGAAGCGAGCTCCTGACCCTCCTGCATCGGATCGAGCGGGAACAGATCGCCGCGTACTTGTACGCGATCCCGCGCGTATCCGGAAACGCCGTGCGCCCGGCCCTCGGGGCCATCCTCGGCAACGAAGCCCAGCACATCGCGATCATCCGTGCCTACCAACGGCAGTCTCCGGCTCCGGCCGCGTTCGTGACCGGACGTGAATAGACCCGGGGATCGGATGAATTCTTTGAGCGGTTTGCTGAGCCGCCGAGAGCTGGTCGCTCGGGCGCGCGCGGCCGCGGCCACGGCGGCGGTTTCCGGCGTGGTCGCGGGGGCGGGCCAGGGCGCGCTCGCAGATGACGCCCGCGCCCAGGCGGCAGCCGTCACGCCGGGACGGGCGGATGGCGAGGTACTGAGCCTGGTGCTCTCGCTCGAGCTGGTTGTCGTGCTCGCGTACGGGCGCGCGCTCGATTCCGGGCTCCTGACGCCGCGCAGCCGGCACGTCGTCGCCGGGCTGCTCGCCCAAGAGCACGAGCACGTCCACGTCGTACGGTCCGCTCTGCGCCGCCTCGGCACCCCCGCGCCGCCCCCTCCGACGAGCCTCGAGTACGCCCAGAGCCAGCTCACCGCGCGAAACGGGTGGGGCAGCTTCACCGACCTGCACTCCGAGAACGACTGCCTGGGTCTGCTCACGGGCGCCGAAGCCGTCGCCCAGGGAGCGTATTACCAAGCCCTGGGCACCCTGAGCCATGCGGGGCTGCTTCGGACCGCAGCGCAGGCTCTGGCGTCCGAGGCGCAACACGAGACCGTCATCGAGGGCCTGCTGCATCCCGGCGACGTCAAGAGGTCGGTTCCATCGGCGTTCGTGGAGGGCATAAGCTGAGCGCCGAATCACCGGATGCCTCCTCCACCTGCTGGTAGCCTCGACGCCCGGATGAGGATCGCCCGGGAGCTGTACGAGGACATCGTCGCCCACGCGCGCGAGGAGGCGCCGAATGAGTGCTGTGGCATGGTCGCTTCTCGGGACGGGGAGGCAGTCAAGGTCTTCCGGGCACGGAATGCCGCGGCGAGTCCATTGCGCTACGAGATCGACGGCCCCGAGCAGTACCGGATCCAGATGGAGATCTACGACGCCGATCAGGACCTGGGGGCCATCTACCACTCGCACACTCGGAGCGAGCCGGTGCCGTCGCAGACCGACATCAACCTCGCTTTCTATCCCGACGCGCTCTACGTGATCGTCGGGCTGGCCGGCGGCGAGCCCGATGTGCGCGCGTTCACCATCCGCGACGGGCAGGTGGCAGAGGCCGAGCTGGTAGTGCAGTGATGGCCAGAGAGGCTGGGCCCCCCGAGCCGCTCTCTTGTCCCCGTTGCGGCGCGACTTTTCCCGCCGAGGAGCGGTTCTGCCCTAGGTGTAGGCTGCCGCTGACCCTGAGCAGCAACGCGGAGTCCGTGGCGGAGGTCAGCGAGCGTCAGAGGCGGGCGCGGAAGGTCAAGCCGCAGCTCGCCGAAGGGGAGCTCGTGCGCGTCGCCGGCGCGCGCAACCAGGCCGAGGGCGAGTTCATCCAGGGGCTGTTGCTCGAGGAGGGGGTCCCGAGCGTGCTTCGGCGAAGCCCAGGCTTTGACGTGCCGGACTTTCTGGCCGCGGGCCCGCGCGATGTGCTCGTCGCGCAGTCGGGTCTCGCGACGGCACGTCAGGTCCTGCTGGAGGCCGAGCTGATCCCAAATCAGCAGGACGCCGCGTCGGTCTCTCCAGGTCGGCTGCTCGCAGGGCTGCTGATCGCGCTCGCGGTAGGGGCGCTCATCGTCTGGCTCGTGACGCTCGCCACCCACTAGAACTGGGTGGCGCGGCGCTCGCGGTCACGCCGGCGAGCGCCGCTGACCCTCTCGAGCTTTAGACCATCACGGGCTGGCGGTCCGCGGCGATCGCGTCGATCTCCTCGGACGCGCGCTCGAACTCCTCGTCGGAGAGCACGGGCGTCCCCTCGAACGGGAGGTCGCGCGTGAGCTCGAGCCACGAGCGACAGCCGTGGTACTCATCACGTACTTTGACCGTGACCGGCCGCGGGATTCGGTAGGTCCGCAACAGAATCACGTGCAAGGGGTGCCGGCGCTTCCACGCGAGCCGCTTCTCGGCATAGTCGGTCGTCCACACGTAGAACGGCGAGAGCGCGTCGACGGCGCGGCGATCGGTGATCGTGTAGTGGGCGGCGACTTCGGCCCATGCGCGGATCCGCACGCGATCGGGCTGGGCGACGTCGACACCGTTATACAGGGCGTGCGGCGGGGGCTCGCCGTCGGTCCAGACGCCCTCCTCCAGCGCGCGCGCCAACTCGGGCTGGTGCGACTCGCGGACGAGGTCAGCGCATTGGTGGTCGAACGTCGGGTACAGGAAAAAGCGGTCGTACTCCAGCTTGAAATGCTTGTCGGGCTCGCGGATCCCGCCCTTCCGCAGGGTCAGGAGCTGCTCGCCCTCGGCAAGGGCCCGCACGGTGACGGCCCATTCTTTGAAAGCAATCGGCATTTATCAATGGGGGAAAGAGAGATTTACCAGTCGAGTCCTGCGCGCTCACACCGCAGTGCGACGGGCCGCAACAGGAAGATGGCATTGTACGCGAGAGTTTGGAAAACCCAAAATGTTGCTGCAAATCGGGCCATTCTGGGATCTGAGCCGTGTCGCGACATGGGTCGTTTTTGGCCTCGAGGAGGGTTGCTCCGAGGCTGCAGCCCGCGTGGCTGCAGCCTCGGGCCGGCGCGTCATTGGTCTAGAGCCTCGCGCCGTAGCGCGGTCAGCTTGGCTCTCCATACCCCCCGCCGCCCGGGGTCTCGATCCGCAGCCGCTGCCCGGACTCCATCCGCCCGATCGCCTTCGGGGGGAGCTCCTCGCCGTCGAGCACGTTTCGGCCCGGGGCGCCGTCGCGTCCACCCGCCGCGCCCGTCGGAGCGTGCCGGCGGCGCTCGGTGATCAGCGAGTAGCGCAGCGGCGCCAGCGCCTCGAGCTCCCGGATCACTCCGTCGCCGCCACGGTGCGCGCCCGGTCCCCCGGACTCCCGCCTCACTCCGTACGCCGTGATGCGCATTGGAAACTCGAGCTCGAGTGCCTCGATCGGCGTGTTTAGCGTGTTGCTCATCGCCACGTGGACGCCGCTCGGGCCGTCGGCGTCGGAACAGGCGCCCTGACCTCCGCCGATCGTCTCGTAGTAGACGACCTCTTCGCTGCCGAGCGTGACGTTGTTCATCGTGCCCTGTCCGAGCGCTCGCCCGAACGCCTTCAGCACCACGTCGGCGACCCGCGACGAGGTCTCGACGTTGCCGCCGACCACCGCCGCCGGGGAACGGGCGTTCAACAGTGAACCCTCGGGCGCGATCACCTCGATCGGCCGGTAGGCCCCAGCGGTGGGCGGGATGTCGGGATCGGTGAGCACGCGTACCGCGAAGTAGCAGGCCGAGCGGGTGACGGCCAGCGGGCAGTTGAGATTGCCCTCGTACTGCTCCGCGCTGCCGCTGAAGTCAAGGGTCAATCGGTCGCCGTCCACGGTCGCTTCGAGCACGATCGGGAGATCGCCTTCGCGCGCCTCGAGCAGGTCTCGGGCCTTGCGGACGCCGTCATCGAGCTCCTCGAGACAGGCGCGGGTGCGCCGCTCTGAATAGTCGAGCACTTCGCTGAAGGCCTCTCGCAGCGTGTCGCCGCCCACACGCTCCTGCAACTCGTTCAGTCGCCGCACACCGACCAAGCCCGCCGCGAGCTGGGCGCGCAGGTCGGCGCGGCGCTGCTCGGGGCGGCGCATCTGCTCGCTCAGCTTCGCGATCGCCCGCTCGTCGAGCACGCACGGCTCGATCACCACCCCCTCGTCGGCTAGCGTGCGGCTGTCGGCCGGCATCGAGCCGGGGGTGGGACCGCCCACGTCGGCGTGGTGCGCTCGGTTGGCGGCGAACGCGATCAGCTCGTCGTCCGCGAACACTGGCGTGATCACGGTGATGTCGGGCAGGTGGGTGCCGCCCTTGTAGGGGTCGTTGAGGATCCAGGATCGGTTCGGCGCCTGGTCGTGGTCGAGGATCGCGGCCACGGCGGCGGGCATGGCGCCGAGATGCACGGGTATGTGCTCGGCCTGCATGACCATCTCCCCGCGCGGGTCGAACAGGGCGGTCGACGCGTCGCGTCGCTCCTTGATGTTGGCCGAGTGCGCCGAGCGGATCAGCACTGCCCCCATCTCCTCACAGATCGCGCGCAGCGCCCCGGTCAGGACCTGGAGCTCAACCGGGTCGATCATGGCCGCCGCTCCAGCCGGATGGTGCCCGTCGGATCGACCTCGCCGGACCACTCTGGTGCAACGAGCAGTGTCGACTCGGGCAGCTCGACTACGGCCGGTCCGTCGATCTGGGTGCCTGGAGCCGGCGTCCCGCGGAGCACCTCGAGCTCGATGGGCTCGCCGCGCAGGGTGGCCTCGCGACGGCCGCGTCTCACGTCGCTCCCACGCTCGTCGTCCTCGTCGCGCTCGTCGCGCTCGTCGCCGGCGAGGGTAACGTCGGCGCCGCCGGAGGTGGCGGTCACCCGGATGGTTACCAGCTCGAGCACCTGCTCGGGATCGCTGTAGCCGTAGCGATCCTCGTGCTCGGCTTCGAACGCCCGCCGCAGCTCGTCTGGCTCCACCTCCGGACCGCCCTGGATCGCGAGCTCGAACGACTGGCCCTCGTAGCGCAACTCGTAGGTGGGTTGCAGCTCCGCCTCGGGATCATGGAGCGCCTCGCGCGCCCGCTCGCCGAGCTCGGCCACCCCTTCGGCGATCGCCTCGGCGGTCAGCGAGTCGCCGCTCAGGAACACGCTGCGCTGTACATCGCGCCGCCCCGGAGAGACCACCAGTCCGAGCGCGGCCAGCACCCCCGAGGCGCGCGGGCAGAGGATCCTCTCGATCCCGAGCTCATCGGCGATCCGCGCCGCGTGCAATCCGCCCGCGCCGCCGAAGGCGAGCAGCGCGTAGCGGCGGGGATCAATCCCCCGCTGCACGGTCACGACCCGCAGGGCGCGGACCATCTCGGCGTTGGCGACGCGGATGATGCCCTCCGCGCAGACCAGGGGCTCGAGCCCGAGCTCGGAGGCGAGGCGCTCGACCGCCTGCTCGGCCGCCCCGCGGTCGAGCTCGACGTCGCCGGCCAATGGCGCGTCTGACGCGAGGTAGCCGAGCAGCAGGTTGGCGTCGGTAACGGTGGGTTCGGTGCCGCCCCGGGCGTAGCAGGCCGGTCCGGGATCCGCGCCGGCGGAGTGGGGCCCGACGCGGAGCGCGCCGCCGGGGTCCCGCCAGGCGATCGAGCCCCCGCCCGCTCCGACGGTGTGCACGGCGAGCATCGGCAGGGCCAGCGGCCGGCCGGCCACCTCGCCGGCGCTGCGCTCCTGCACGCTGCCGTCGTCGACCACGCACACGTCGCACGACGTCCCGCCCATGTCGAAGCACAGCGCATCGCGCTCGCCGGACGCGCGAGCGACGAACGCGGCGCCCGCCGCGCCGCCCGCCGGCCCGGACAGGACGGTCCAGGCGGCATGCCCGGCGGCGGATTCCAGGTCGATCAGGCCGCCGTTGGACTGCATGATCGCGGGCTCGGGGAGCCCGCTCTCATCGCAGCGCTCGAGCAGCCGGCGCAGGTAGCTCGCCAAAAGAGGCGAGAGGGCGGCGTCGATCTCGGTGGTGGCTGCCCGCTCGTACTCGCGGAACGTGCCGACCACCTCGTGGGAGAGCGAAACGTGGGCAGCCGGCAATGCCCGGGCAATCGCCTCGCCCAGCAGGCGCTCGTGCTCGGGATGCCGGTAGGAGTGCAGGAGCACTACCGCGATCGACTCCGGCCCGACCTGCCCCTTGCCGCCGACGCGCCGGGCGATCTCGTCGGCCGCCGACGGGCTGAGTGGGCGCAGCGGGCCGTCGGGGGTCATCCGCTCCGGCGCGCCAAACCGCAGCTCCGGCGGCACGAGCGGCGCGGGACGGGCGGCGCACAGCCGGTACAGCTCCGCTCGGTCCTGGCGGCCCAGCTCGATCAGGTCGGTGAATCCCTCGGTCGCGATCAGCGCCGTGCGCGCGCCACGGCCCTCGAGCAGCGCGTTGGTCGCCACCGTCATCCCGTGCGAGAACTCCCGGATCTCGGACGCCGGCCGGTCCGCCTCGGCGAGCACCGTCCGGACGGCCGCGATCACGCCCTCGGACTGATCGTGGGGAGTGGTCGGCGACTTGGCGGTGATGACACGCCCGTCGAACGCGATCACCGCGTCGGTGAACGTCCCGCCAACATCGACGCCCAGGAGCATGAGGCGAAACTACAAAACGCCCCTGGGGCGCGCAGAAAAAGGGCCCCGCGGCATGCGGGGCCCCTTTCGATCGCGTAGCTGGGCCGAGCTACGCGGCCAGAGGCGCTTCGATCTCCTCCGTCTCGGCGAGGTGCTGATGGGATGGGCAATACCCGTTGTGCGGGAGCGGCATCCGCTGGCACGGTGTGCCCTTGCGGGTGCTCGCCCGGCATTGCAGCGGGTTCCCGTAGGCGTCGAATCCGTTCTGCGGCAGCCGGCGCAGGAATTCATCGGCGAATCCGAGATAGCGCTCGATCACGCGCAGGACCCGGAGCTGGACCATCATCGGGAAATAGGCGCGGATGTCGTTGAACAGCGTCCGCGCCGGGTTGGCGAAGTAATGCCGGTCGGTCGCCATTCGCTCTACCGACGCCTCGCAGGCGCGCAGAACGCGCTCGTGGTTCGTGTACGGCCTCAGACCGTGCGGATCCTCGATGATGTCGTCCGCGAGCTCCCGGTAGATCGCTCTGCTGAACCTGTACATGCACGCAACTCCTTTCGTGCTCCCCCGCCAGGGCGCATCCCGTGGGAGCGCGCAGTCTCTCGCGGATGTATGAAGAGCGCCAGGGTCCTTCTATTAAGTTGGTGTTAAGCTGAACGCTAACGTTCAGTGGAGAATTTGAGGCCTCAATGAACGTGGCCGTTCAGTTGAGGTCTCAACTCCACGGCTCGAGCGTCGGGGCCGTTCCGTCGGCCAGCGTGACGTGCGCGCCGTCGAGGTCGGGGTCCAGCTGGGGGAAGTCCCGGCGCTGGTGGGCGCCGCGGCTCTCGGTGCGAACGAGCGCCGACTCGGCGATCAGCCGCACGAGCGGATGGGGGTCCCGGGCGAGCGATCGCAGCGCGTCACCCTCTCGCTCGAGGCCGGCATCCCGCCACAGCGCCTCGCGGCTCTCGGGCGAGGGCGCTGGCGCTGGCGGCGCCGCCAGCCGCGCCGCGTTCTCCTTGCGCGCCGCGCCGGGGTCGGGAGCGGGCTCGGCCAGCGCCGAGCGAGCCGCGCGGGCGCCGAACACGAAGCACTCGCTCAATGAATTCGACGCGAGCCGGTTGGCGCCGTGCAGCCCGGTGCAGGAGCATTCCCCCACGGCGTAGAGGCCCGGCAGCGTCGCGCGCCCGTGCACGTCGGTGGCGATCCCGCCCATCATGTAATGCGCGGCGGGGGCGACCGGCACGAGCTCGCGCTCCGGGTCAATCCCCGCCTGGCGCAGGGCGGTCACGACGTTCGGGAAGAGCGCCGGGTTGACGTCTCGCATGTCGAGGCCGACCGAGGCGGCGCCCGTCAGCGCCATCTGGTACTGGACGGCCCGGGCGACCTCGTCGCGCGGTGCCAGCTCGTCGACGAAGCGCTCCCCGCTCGCCCCGAGGAGGAGCGCGCCCTCGCCGCGGACCGCCTCGGTGACCAGGAACCCGTCCGCGCCGTTCGGCGCGGCGACCGCGGTGGGGTGGAACTGCACGAACTCGAGGTCGGCGAGCGCGGCGCCGGCGGCGAACGCGAGCAGCAGTCCTCCGCCAACCGCCCCGGCCGGATTGGTGGTGCGCGCCCACAGCGCGGCCGCGCCGCCCGTCGCGAGCACAACGGCGGCGGCGGCGATCATCGCGCCGTCGAGCAGGCACAGCCCTTGGCAGCGCTCGCCCGCGACCAGGAGAGCGACGGCGCGGCGGCCCTCGAGCACGTCGATGCGCGGATGCTCAGCGACCAGCGCGGACAGCTGCCGGACGAGCCGGCGGCCGGTCGCGGCCCCGCCGGCGTGGACCACGCGGCGCTTTGAGTGCCCGCCCTCGAGGCCAAGTGCGAGGCAGCCGTAGCGGTCGGCGTCGAACCGAACGCCCAGGGCCGTCAGGTCCCGCACCGCCGCGGGGGCCTCGTCGCACAGGACCCGCGCGGCCGATTCCCTGACCGCGCCTCGGCCCGCGGCGATCGTATCGGCGAGGTGACGCGCGGGGCTGTCGCCGTCGGCCATCGCGGCCGCGAGCCCGCCTTGCGCCCACCAGCTCGAGGACTCGGCCAGCGGGGTCGCGGATACGAGCGCCACGCGCCCGCCTTCGCGCGCCGCGCACAGCGCGGCGTAGAGCCCGGCGGCGCCAGCTCCGACGACCGCGACCTGCGTCTCGATCGGGTCCATGGAGCAGTACGGTACTCGCGATGCCACCGGTGTTCCTGGAGCATCCGAGCTCGCTCGAGCACGAGACGGGACCGCATCCCGAGCAACCGGCGCGGATGGTCGCGATCGAGCGTGAGCTGACCTCGCGCGGGTGGCTCGGGTTCGAACGGATGCGCTCGCCGGCGGTCGACCGGTCGGTGTTGGAGGCGGTTCATCCCGACGCGTACGTGGAGGCGATGAGGCGGGTGTCTCTCGCCGGCGGTGGCCACCTCGATCCGGATACGGTGATCAGCGAAGGGTCGTTCGAGGCCGCGCTCCACGCGGCGGGCGGCGCGGTGCGCCTGGTCGAGCTCCTGCTGGACGGGGAGGCGGACTTCGTGTTCAGCGCGCATCGGCCCCCCGGCCACCACGCCCTGCCGCGGCGGGCGATGGGGTTCTGTCTGTTCAACAACGTCGCTGTCGCGGCGCGGTACGCGCTCGGGCGAGGCGGCCTGGACCGGGTGATGATCCTCGACTGGGACGTGCACCACGGCAACGGGACCAATGACATATTCCGCGCCTCGGACCAGGTCCTGTTCGTGTCGATCCACCAGTCGCCCCTGTATCCCGGGACCGGCCGTGCGTCGGATGTAGGCTCTGGCGACGGGCGCGGATTCACTGTCAACCTACCCGTTCCGCCCGGCTCGGGCGACGCCGTGTACGAGTCGCTGGTTCAGCACGTGGTCGTTCCGCTGGGGCGCTCGTTCGAGCCGCAGCTGGTCCTGATCTCGGCCGGGTATGACGCGCACCTGGAAGATCCTCTGGCGGGCTGCGAGGTGACCGAGGCAGGATTCGCGGCGATGGCGCGCGCGGTGCGGCGCCTGGGTTCGTCGCTCGCGGTGCCGCTGGGAGCCGTGCTCGAGGGTGGCTATGCGCTGGGGGCGCTGGCGCGCTCGGTGGCGGCGACGATGGAAGCGTTCGCGGGGCCGCTGGCGCGGGTCGATCAGGACGGGGCGGTCGCCGTGGCGCCGGCGGCGCGGGAGGCGCGGGAGCGGCTCGTGGAATGGTGGGGGACCCTGAAGTAGCCCCGTTAACCCGTGGTGGGTCGCCAGCGCCCGCGAAACGACCTGTGCCGGAGGGTTGGCCGAGATACCTCTCTATGTCAGCGGTATCTCGGCCCGCCTCGCCGTTCGCCCGCTAGTTCGACGCTAGCGAATGCAGTTCGTGGCGAGGGGCCCCTTGCGCCGGCAGCCCTCGATCGCGAGCGCGGCCTTCGAGAACGACGCGAGCGCCGGCTTGACGAACGTGCCCCGCCCGTCGAAGAACTTCAGCAGCCCGGCGAAGTTGAACTGGTCGTGGCCGGCTCCAGGCATGGTCTCGTTGGTGATCCACGTGTAGTAGTAGAAGGCGCCGATCCCCAGCCGACGGCGGTCTAATGCCAGCAGTCGGATGGCCTGTCCGACCTTCGTGGCCTGCCCGGATTCGGTGGTCGCGTTCTCGAACGTCGTGGGCGCCTTGCCCTTTGCGGAGGGCCAGCTCAGCTCGGTGGCCAGGATCGGCTTGTTCCGGTCCCCGTTACGGTTCATGACCGCGCGGACCTTCCCCAGAATCGTGATCACGCCCTGGGGCGTGGCCGTGTACGGATGGACGGCGACCGCGTCGAACAGGCCGCGGGCGTGGAGCTTGTACATGTCGGCGAGGTACTGCCAGGAAAAGTTGGGCAGGCCCGCGAGCACGAGCTTCGCGGCGCGATCGGCGGCCCTCAAAGCTGGCCGGGTCGCACGCAGGAGCCGCACATAGCCCGGTTCGAAGGGTTGCCGGGACCAGTACGCCGTGAAGTCGGGCTCGTTCCAGATCTGCCACATCCTGACCGGCACTCGCGGCAGCGTGGGGTTCGCGGCCCAGAACGAGCCGTGCGTCCCGTAGCGCCTCGCGAGCGCCGCGACGAAGCTCGCGAACGGCCTCGGCGACTTCGGGGGCGCGGCGGCCGAGCGGGGGTTGAGCGAGTCCCAGCCCGGCGCGTACTCCAAGACCGGGAGTACCGCGAGCCGGCGGGCGGCCGCGAGCGCCACCAGTTGATCAAGGCCGGCGAAGTTCGTCGGCACCCCGTTGACGTTGGTGAACTCCCCGCGCAGCGCCACGGGCACGCGGGCCTCGCTGGCGTAAGGCTGCATCGAGCTCCAGTTGACGAGCGTGCGGACGCTCTGTACCCCGTTGGCAATCATCGTGTCCAGTTCGCCCCCCTCGTTCATGTACGGATAGAAGAACGGTCCGTCGGCCATCATGCCGACGAATCCCTGGGGGACACTCGCGCTCGCCGGCGCAGGCGCGATCACGAGCCCTGCGACCACGGCGAGCGCCGAGACGAGTAGGCGCCACCGCATGGGCGGGCAATCTACCAACGCCGCGATCGCTCCGCGCTGGTTCGACGCTGGCTACCTGTCCCTTCGCGAACTGGCGCTACGGGGACGAAAACTCACTAAGCTGCACCAACCTTGCCCCACCGGCTGGCGACCAGGGCCAGCCGGCGCGTGGTTCGGGCCACATACCTAAGCTCCAGGAGCCGTGACAACCAGGACACGACGGCGTCGCTCCAGCTTCAAGCTCGAGGGCCGCGGCGCCCGAACGCGATAGAGGAACATGCCCGCAGACTCGACGGCACCTCGTGTGGACAACGGCAAGTGGTCGCTGGCTTTTGGCGACGCTGTCGGCGACCTCGGCCTTGCCGCCGACGAGCTTCCCCGCACCGAGGCCCGGCCGGTGATGCTCTCGATTCTGATGCCGGTCTACAACGAGGAACGAACCTTGAGGAGGGCGGTCGAGGCGGTGCTGACCCAACCCTACCCGGTCGACATCGAGCTGCGGGTTGTCCAGGACGGGAGCACCGATTCGACACGGGAGATCCTCGACGAGATCCACGACCCGCGGATGTTCGTCCACGAGCATCCCCGCAACCTCGGCAAGGGCGCGGCGATCGTGTTTGCTGCCATGCAGGCCCGCGGCACCCACATCGTGCCGTTCGACGCCGATCTGGAGTATTCAGCGTCGGATCTGCCTCGAATGCTCGCCCCGATCATCGCAGGCCGGTGCGATGTCGTCTTCGGGACCCGGATGTTCGGGATGTATTCGTCCTACCAGTCGTATCCCCAGGCGATGGGAAATCGAGCGATGACCCTCGCCACCAACCTCCTGTTCAACTGTTATCTGAGCGACGTCCACACGTGTCTGAAGATGATGCCGCTGGAGCTGTTTCTGAGCCTCGATCTGCGGGAGCGAGGCTTTGGGCTCGATGCGGAGCTGACAGCGCGGCTGCTGCAACGAGGGATCCGCCCGTTCGAAGTGCCGGTCTCCTACCACAGCCGGTCCGTCGCGGACGGCAAGAAGATCACCTGGCGCGATGGACTGCATTGCCTGCGAGTGCTGGGTCGCGTCCGGCGCGGGCAGCCGCAGTGTCCGACGGACAACCGCGGATTCCGAGCGCCGCCGGCAACGTGGAGGCGCCCGATCCACTCGGTTTCCGCCGGACGTGACGGGCGCCGCCACACGACCCCGCACGCGTCGGGCGCGCGCGCCGAGGACCGCGATGCGACCCCGAACGTCGTGAGCGCGCCCTAGGTACCTTTTGCGCCTCAAGCGTGGGCAGCTGATCGCGGCAGTAGCGGCCCTGGTGCTCATCGCGAGCGCGACCACGTTTGCGCAGACCAGCGCGGGGCAGAGAGCGTTAGGCGACATCGGCGTCGGCGGCCAGCCCAGCCGGTACACGGAGCTGTCCTTTGTCAATCCTTCGCGGCTTCCGAAGGCCCTGCATCGGGCGCCTAGCCGGGTGCCCGTGGCCTTCACGATCACCAACCATGAGCAGGCCGAGACCGCGTATCGCTGGCAGGTTTCGCTCATGCAGCCGGTCGCCCGGGTTCTGAGCGCCGGCGAGGTGTACGTGCCACGCGGAGATGGCGTCTCCGTCGCCACGGCGATCGTCCTGGGATGCTCGAGCCGGACCCAGATCGCGGTGCTGTTGTCATCGGGCGAGCGCATCGACTACTGGGCCGACTGCATCCCCCCACCCGCGCGTGGCCGCGTCACCCGACCCGCGAAGAGCCGCCGATGAGCACGTCCACGCCCGTGATCGCCATGGTGACGGACGCCATCGCGCCCTACCACCGCGGCGGCAAGGAGCAACGCTACGACGAGCTCGCGCCGCGCTTGACCCTCTACGCGGACGTTCATGTGTACACGATGAAGTGGTGGCGGGGGCGCAGGGCGACCACGAGGCGGGGAGGCGTCGCCTACCACGCCATCTGCCCGTTTATGCCGCTCTATCGCGGCGAGCGACGATCGGTCGCCCAGGCGCTGATCTTCGCGCTCGCGTGCCTGCAGCTCCTGTTCGCCCGCTTCGACGTACTCGAGGCCGATCACATGCCGTATCTCCAGCTGTTCCCGCTCAAGCTCGTCGTGCTCCTGCGCAGGAAGCGGATGGTCGTGACCTGGCACGAGGTATGGGATCGTGCCCAGTGGCGTCGCTACCTCGGGCAGGCCGGGGTGGTGGCGTGGTGGCTCGAGCGGCTGGCCATGCGCACGCCCGACTGCATCATCGCCGCCTCCCCTCAGACCGCCCAGAGGTTGAACAAGCTGATCGGCGGCCGGGTCCCGGTCGTGGTCGCGCCGAACGGGATCGACCTCGACCTGGTCATGCGGACGCGCGCGGGCAGCGATGCCACCGACATCGTGAGCGTGGGGCGCCTGCTCCGCCACAAGCGGTTCGACATGCTGCTCGAGGCGATCGCTCTGCTCGCGTCCGCGGGCAGGGCGACCACGTGCCGCATCATCGGCGACGGGCCGGAGAGGACTTCGCTTCGCGCCCGGGCCGCGCAGCTCGGAATCTCTCACCTCGTCGACTTCAGGCACGAAGTGCACTCGACCGAGGAACTGCTGTCCCTGGTGAAAGCGTCTCGCGTATTCGTCTTCCCGTCCGAGCGCGAGGGCTTCGGAATCGCTGCGCTCGAAGCCATCGCCTGCGGCCTGCCCGTGATCACCACGACCGCTCCCAACAACTTCGCGCGCCATCTGGTGGAACGGTCCGAGCGCGGCGTCCTGTGCGATCACTCGCCGCAGGCGCTGGCGGCCGGCATCGAGACCGCCATGCTGGCCTCGGAGGAAGAGGAGGGCCGAGAGCTCGACCATCATTGGCTCGCGGAGTACGACTGGACGACGATCACAGCGCGGATCGCGCACGCGCTGGCACCCGACGGCGCGCTCGCGCATGCACCTGACGCCGCGGTCCAGGTCCAGTTCGCGGGCGAGCCAGGTCTGGAGCGCGCCGGGGGCAACATGCCGGCAGCCGAAACGCTCCCGCGTGGCGGCGGCGCGGCCACCGTGCCCGTGCCGGAGGCACCTACGCGCCCGCGCCCCAGCCCCGCCCAACGTCCACCACCGCCGCCGCCCTCCGAGCCGGGTGGTCCCCCGCGCCCAGTCCGAAGGGTCCCAGTGCTCGACGTGCTGGTGGCGCTGCTCGCCGTCGGGGCGATCGCCGGCTTGGCGAACGTGCGAGGCGCATGGATCGTGCAGGTCGTCGAGCTCCTGCTGATCCTGTCCGTACCGGGACTGCTGCTCCTCCGTGCCCTGCGCGCCGAACCCGAGGCGGTCCGGCGCTTCCCGATCTACGTGCTCTGCGGATCGATCGCGGCGCTCATGGTTGGAGGTCTGCTGGTGGATCTCGCCGGCCCCGCCGTGGGCATCTCGCGCCCCCTCACCACGATCCCTCTTGCGGTCTCGATCTCGTTGGTGTGCTTGGTGCTGATCGGCGTCGCGGCCGTCAGAGGGGGGCCGTCGCTCGGCGCGTACGTCGGCGGGCCCCTCCCGCTGCACCGTCTTTGGCCGCTCGTGCTCCCGGTGATCGCTTGGGCCGGCGCCACGCGCCTGAACAACGACCACGGCGCCACCGTCGCGATCGTGGCGGTGGCGGTGACCGGCGCTGCGTTGCTCGGGGGCGTGTGGGGGGCGCAGCGCTGGAGCGTCGCTCAGTCCGCCGTACTCATCTACGGAGCGTCGCTTGCCCTGATCTGGGGGTTTTCGCTGAGAGGCCACTTCGTGTATGGCTTCGACATCAACGGCGAATACCAGACCTTCACCGGGGTCCTGCACGCTGGGCGGTGGCACGTCTCGCACTACAACGACGCATACGGGGCGATGCTCAGCCTCACCATCCTGCCATCCGCTCTGAGCGCGCTCACCGGCGCATCGCCGCTGCTGGTGCTCAAGGTCATCTTTCCGTTCCTCTTCGCGTTCTTCCCGGTCGCCGTGTTCCTGCTCGCCAGCCGCGCCCTGAGGCTCCGGTTCGCTTACCTCGCGGTCCTTTTCATCGTCATCCAGAACTACCTGTTCCAGCAGCTCCCGGGGATCGCCCGCCAGGAGATCGCCCTCCTCTTCTTCGTCTGCCTCGTCGCCGCAATGCTCGACTCCCGCCTCAGGCGCGGCCCGCAGATCGGCCTCCTGGGACTGTTCGGAGCGGGGCTGGTGCTCTCCCATTACGGCACCACATACATCACCATCGCGTTGCTCGCGATAGCAGTCTTCCTCGAGCTCGTCCGAGGCGCGATCGATACGCCGGCGCGCGGCGTGCGGAGGCGGCTTGCCGACGCTGTAGGCCGGCGGCGCCGGCTCGCTCTGGTCCCGCTTCTCTCCGCGCTGGCGATCACCGCCGGAGCGGCCGCGGTCTGGTACCAGCCGGTCACCGACTCAACGCAGAACCTCTCGAGCTTCATCACGGACCTGAACGATCAGGGGCTCTCGATCCTGCCCAACGCCGGCGGAAGCAACCCGCTTCGGTCCTACATCTCGGGCAACGCGGCCACTCGGGTGAGCGCCCGCTCTTACGCGGCGGGGATTCGCAGCGAATACGTCAAGAGCGAGCCCTACGTGCACCCGTTGCCGCAGGCGTTCCTTCCCGTATTCCGCGTTCAGAACGCGACCGTGCCCGGTCAGCGGGTGAAATCCCACCCGGCCGTGAGCGCGCTCAATACAGAGCAGGTGCTCGTGTCGGAGCTGGCCATCGTGCTTGCGGCGATCGGGGCGCTGTGGTTGTGGTGGCGGCGCGGGGGGAGTGATACCGCCCGCGGCATTGCGCTGCTCGGCGTCGCGACCCTGGCCATCCTGGTGTTCATCCGGTTGAGCGGAACCGCGGCCAACGAGTACAACCAGACCCGTGCCTTCCTACAGGCGATGGTGCCGCTCTCGATCTGTCTGACCTGGGTGCTCGAGCGGGCCTCAATGCACCGACGCGTCGGAGCGGGGGTCGCCACGGTCACCGCAGTCGCGCTGGGCCTGACCTTTCTCAGCACCTCGAGCCTGCGCGGCGCCATCGTCGGTGGGGGCAGTCTCACGAACATCGCCGGCAACGGGGAGGACTACGAGCGCTACTACGTGACCGGACCCGAGCTTGCCGCCGCCCGCTGGGTGAACGCGGCGGCGCCGGCGGGGGAGATCATCTCGGCAGACCGCTATGGCCAACTGCGGATCAGCGGCGCGACCGGGCGGACGCGCGCCGTTCTGGCGAATGTCACCCCCGCGTCGCTTGACCGCAATGCGTGGATCTACGCAGACAGCGCCAACTTCGTGGGCGATCGCGCACGGGGCCAAGACGGCAGCCGGTACGCGATCTACGCGTGGCCGAGCTTCATCGGTCGCTACTGGAATCTCGTTTACTCGAACGGATCCTCCGCGATCTACGCGAGGACCCACTAGAGGCGGCTGCACGGCGGCCCATGAAGATCGTCGTATTGCCTCGCAGCTCCAACCCGTACCAGCGCCTGCTCTACGAGGAGTTCAAGCGTGCGGGCCATTCCGTTCGCTACGCCGGCCGGCCCACACGTTCGCACACCGTGAATCTGCTGCTGCTGCCGCTGGAGCTCGTTCTGTGCCGAGCTGCGGGCTGGCGGATCCTCCACATACACTGGGTGTACGAGTTCGCGCCTACGGGCGCCGACAGTTTCCCTGTGCTGCGCAGGGTCGGGCAGGCGTGGTTCTCGCTCGTGCTCGCGGTCAGCCGGCTGATCGGGCTCCGCGTGATCTGGACCGCGCACAATGTCCTGCCGCACGGCCGCGTGTTTCACGACGAGGTCGCGGCGCGGCGACGGCTGGCGCGGGCGAGCGAGCTCGTGCTGGTCCACGCCCCTGCCGCGCTCGAGGGTCTGGAGCGGATCGGCGCCCGGCCCAGGCGCTCGGCGTTCATCAGACCAGGACCCATGACCCCCCACGTGAACCCATCAACGATTCGTCCGCCCGGGACACCAGGGGGACACTTGAGCCTTCTGTTTTTCGGCCAGGTGCTCGAATACAAAGGGGTGGAGGACCTGCTCGAGGCGGTCGCTCTGATCCCGCCGACGGTCCCCGTCCGTCTGCTGGTGGCCGGGGAGTGTCCCGATGAGTCGCTCCGGGATCGCCTAAGCACGCTCGCTGCCCGCTGCGGCGGCCGCGTCATCCTGCGGCTGGAGCACATTCCAGACCGTGCGGTGACGGGGATGTTCGCCGCCGCGGACCTGGTCGTACTTCCGTTCCGATCGATCACCTCGAGCGGCAGCGTGCTGCTGGCGATGGGATACGGGCGGGGGGTGGTGCTCCCGGACGTGCCGGTGTTCGACGATCTCCCCCGCGACGCCGCCGTCCTCTACGACGGTTCAGTGAAGGCGCTGCGCGAGGTCATCATCGATGCGGCGCACTGGAGCCCCGAGCGCCTGCAGAGCCTCGGTGCCGCGGCAAGCGCCTACATCACGACGCTCAGCTGGGCCGCCACCGCCGCGCAGACCCTCGCCGCGATGGGAGCCGATGCCGCGTGAGCGGTCCACGCCCACATCAGCGTCCGCCGGCCGTGGCTTCGCCCGCGGAGGCGCTGCGGCGGCTGTTCGGCCGCGGCTCGGTCTACACGATCGTGCTCGCGATCCAGATGTCGACCGCGCTTATCGTCGTACCGATCGCCACCCGTCTCTTGTCCCCCTCGGGCTATGGGCACGTGGCGGTCGGCATCGTGATCTTCACGCTGCTCTCGATCATGGGCGCTCTGGGCCTGGCCGATGCCGCGGCGCGCACGTTCTTCGCCGGCGAGGACGGCCCGCGGCGGGCCCGGCGGCTGGTTGCCGCCGCGACTGGCAGCGCGGTGCTTCTCTCGCTCGTGGTCGACCTCACCGGCTCCGCCTGGGCACCGCTGTTCGGGCTGAGTTATGAAGGCGTTCTCAGAGCCGCGGTGTGGGCCGGCGCCGCCGGGGCCATCCTGCTGGGCGTCCAGGCGCTGCTGCGCGTCTCAGAACGGGTGTGGACATTTCTCGTGATCGCGGTGGTGGCGACGGTCGGCGGACAGGGGCTCGCGGTTTCGCTCGCCGCGCTGACTCATTCCGCGACCGCCTACATGTCGGGGATCGCGGCGGGCACCGGCCTCGCGGCCATCGTCGGCGTGATGGCGACCCGGTGCCTCGGATCCGGAGTGGCCGGCCCGAGGGAGGTGAAGGCCGGGCTCGCACTCGGCCTGCCGATCGTTCCCCACAGCCTCGCGGTGTCGCTGCTCGCGTCCGCCGACCGGATCCTCATCGTCGGGATCCTCGGGCTTGCGTCCGCCGGTCGCTACCAGGTCGCCTACGCAGTCGGAGGCCTCGGCGTGGCGCTCGTCACGGCGCTGAACCAGGCGTGGGTTCCGCTTCTCCTCGGGGCCCGGGAACGCGGGCGTTGGGAGATCCTGCGGGCAACGTCGGCCGTCGTGCACGTGGTCGCGGGGATCGCCGCGGTGACGCTCGCGCTCCTCGCCCCGCTCGCGCTGGTGGTCGCGGCACCGGCCTCGTACGGACGCCACGCGCTCGTGCCCGTGGCGGCGATCGTGGCCTTCAGCGCGCTTCCCTACGCGACGTGCAGCAGCTACTTCCAGGTGGTGTTCGTGAGCGGAAGGACCCGGGTGATGGCCGTGGCCGCGCCGGTGGCAGCCGCGGTCAACATCGCGCTGAACCTCATTCTGCTGCCGGCGATCGGGCTGGTCGGTGCTGCCGTGGCGACGATCGTCGCGTACGGGGTGCTTCCCGCGGTCGTGGCGGTGATCGCCCATCGGTTGGCCCCCCTGGCCGACGTCTCCCGTGACTCGCTTCGGGCATGGCTCCTGGCGGCTCCGTTCGTGGCCGCCGGAGCACTCATTCCCGCGGGTGCGCTCGGCGTCGCGGCGAGAGCCGCTGCGCTGGCCGTGGCCTTGGCGGGTGCGACGCTGCTGCTCCGCTCCGCAGCCTCGCAGCCCCCGGCCGTGCCCTTGCCCGAGCCGGCCGGGCCCTCGCCCGGCGACGCGCGGCCGGAAGGATCCGGGGAGGCGCTCGAACGGGAGTCGCGCCTCCACCCGGCGGTCGAGGCGCCAGGATGACCGGAGCGCGGCTGCGCGCACTCGTGCGCGGGGGCGCGCGTCGCGCGCGCGTCGAGCACGAACTCGTCGCCGCCTACGAGGGCCTGCTCAGGGGCCTCCAGACGCCGACTGCGCGTCGCAACAATCGCGACGACGAGCGTGTGCGGATCGTGGCCGCGGCCGTGCTCAGGCGCGGTTCCAACTGCGTCGACATCGGCGCCAGCGAAGGCCAGCTGCTCACCGTGTTCACCGAGCTCGCGCCGGACGGGCGGCACATCGCCTACGAGCCCGTACCGCACGTTCAGGCTCGGCTCGCCCGACGTTTTCCTCGGGTGGACGTTCGCGGCGCGGCCCTGTCCGATCACAACGGCGCGTCCATGTTCGTCGTCAACAAACGACTGCCCAGCCGCAGCAGCCTGCGGCCCGTCGACTGCCGAGCCGCGGACACCGAGACCATCGAGGTCCAGGTGCGGACGCTCGACGACAGCCTCCCTCCGGGGTACGTGCCGAAGCTCTTGAAGATCGACGTGGAAGGTGCCGAGCACCTGGTGCTCGACGGTGCGCGCAGGACCGTGATGACCCACCGACCCGTGATCCTGTTCGAGCACCAGAGGAGCACCGCCGCCCACTACGGGAGCGGCCCCGAGCTCGTCTTCGATCTGCTGGTGGAGCAGCTCGACATGCGGATCTTCGATCTCGACGGCGGCGGCCCGTACTCGCTGTCGCATCTGCGGCGCGCGTACGACAGCGGCAGTCGCTGGAACTTCTTCGCCGTTCCAGCCACGGCAGGGTAATGCCTCTGCCCGGATGACCGATCGACGCCCTCGTAGGCGGCTGGCGGGGGTGGTGCGCCGCAGGACGCGGCAGTGGTTGCGCGTGGCGCCCCGGCGGGTGGCCGGCCGCGCGCGCCACCGCGGGAGCCGGGTGCAGTGCCCGTGTTGTGGATCGTGCTATCGGGACTTCGCTCAACTCAACGGCCCGGATAGGGTCTGCTGGGCCTGCGGATCATTGGAGCGAGATCGATTGCTGTGGCTGTTCTTCGATCGCAATCCGGGCCTGCTCGCGCCCGGGCTCCGGATGCTGCACATCGCCCCCGAGGAGTCGCTGCGGCGGCGCTTTGAGCAGGTCGCCGGACTCTACGTGTCCGGCGATCTACACGCGACATTCGGCGATGAGATCATCGACATCACAAACTTGCCGTTTGCCGATGACGCGTTCGACGCCGTGATCTGCAACCACGTGCTCGAGCATGTCCCCAACGATCGCGCCGCGATGCTCGAGCTGCGTCGGGTGATGGTGCCGGGCGGCTGGGCGATCCTGCTTGTGCCGGATGTCGTGGCGGAGCACACCTTCGAGGACGCGGCCGTGGTCGATCCCGCCGACCGCCTGCGACTCTACGGCCAGGAGGATCATGTACGCAGATACGGACGCGACTATTTAGACCGGCTGGCGGCGGCCGGCTTCGATGCCGAGGAGATCGATTTAGCCGTCGATCTGCCGGCGGACCTGGTCGGACGCTACCGCTTGCAGAAGTTCGGCACCGTCGAGCCGATCTTCCTGTGTCGCTAGTGCCCGGGCAACCCACCGGGCTGTCAAGGCCCTCGACTGACCGTGGCCGTTCCTGTCGCGTCGCCACTGGTCCCGAAGTGGCGGCGATACGCCGGCAGGCTGAAGTGGCTTCCCAGCAGCAGCGCGGCGGAGTCATGATCGAAGAAGTAAGCCTGGTAGGCGACCGGGTTGCTCTTGACGATCCCCGCGATCCGATTCATGTACGCGGGGTCATCGCCCCCGCCAAGGCTGCTTGCGTCGGCCGGCGACAATCCCCACTCCGGAATGCTCACCGGCTTTCCGTGCGCAGCGGCGAAACGCAGGACGTCTCTGATTCCGTCCGGTTGGGTGTAAATACGAGTCCAGCGGGCCTGGCCGATCGGTACGCCGCTGTCGTAGGCATCGATGCCCACGATGTCAACGACGTCATCACCCGGGTACCACTCCCGCAGGGGAATCGGTCGCCAGTAGGCGTTGATCGTCCAGTCGAAGAGGAAGTGCGCGCCCGGAACCGAGCGCATCGCGATCACCGTTCGACGCCAGAACTCCCGCCACAGGTCGAGGTCGCGATCGGTGTCCACGAGCGCATAGCTGCTGTCGGTGTCATTCGCCTCGTGCGCCAATCTGATCACGGAGTCACCCAGCCCAGCGGCCACGAGGTTACGGGCCAGTGCCTTCGCGTAACCGACATACGCACCCGCGGCGCCGGCGTGCAGCCAGTCGGTTCGGTCGACCGAGGCAGGAAACAGGTTCTGTGAGATCACCAGCTGACGATGCGTACCGCGCGCGGTGGCCCATGCGGCCCAGGCCAAACTCCGATCGGACGGGGTGAGAAACCATGGCCTCACCCATCCCGCCCAATCAGGCGCGGCATTGTTGAACACGACCACGCAGTGAAAAGTCTGATCAGCCAGCTGCTCAAAGTTGTATAGGCCACTGATGGTCGCGCCCACCGTTGCACAATCAGCCCTCGAAGCAAACGGTTCAGACCGGCCCGAGGCGATCAGGGCCGCAAGACCGGCCGCGACCGCCACAGCCACAAGGGACATGAGCGCGCCTCGCCTGGACCGCCTTGCGGCTAGCATCCGGCGCCTAGCTGGGCTGAAAGCCGTGATGTCCCTGCTCCATCGTCACCGTGCTCTCCCGCGCGAGATTTGATTTCGCTAGTCATCGTCTCAAAGGACGACCCGCAACTCGAGCAGACACTGGCCGGAGTGTCCCGGCAGGCGCAGGAGCTGAACCAGGATTGGGAAGTGATAGTCGTGGACGCCTCGAGCGGGCGACTGGACCCCATCCGCCTCCGTTTTCCCGCCGTCCGCTGGTTCGACTACGAGCCGCCCGCCGGCTCTGAGGTCACGATCGCACATCAGCGCAACCTCGGGGTGCGCGAGTCGCGCGGGGAGGTCGTGGTGTTCACAGACTGCGGCTGTGATCCGCGACCCGGCTGGTTGCCAGAGCTTCTCCGCCCCATCCTGGCCGAAGCCGAAGATGTCTCCGTGGGCCGGGCGGTCGGACGCAGGCTCGATCTCTACGACGCGTTGGCTGGTTCGAGCCTCCGCTACCTGCCGCAGTTCACGACGATAAACGTGGCCTTTCGCCGCGGAGTGTTCGACGCCGTCGGAGGCTTCGACGAGACGTTCCAATACGGCTCGGACGTCGACTTCTCATGGCGCCTGGCCGACGCGGGCGTGAAGCTGCGCCACGCACCGGCCGCGATCGTGACCGCGGATTGGGGGACCCCCCGCAGGCAGCTCCGGCGAGCGTGGGCGTACGGCCGGGCGCGCGCCCGTCTTTACCGCAAGCACCCAAGCCGGCTGCGGACGTCCTGGCGGTCCGATCCGGCGCCGATCGCGTACGCGGCATTCCTGCTGGGGCTCCCGTTGACCGCGGTGTTCCCGCCATATCCGGCGCTCCTGATCATCGCGGTGATCCGCAACCGCCGCACCGGCGCGCTGTTGACCGTCATCGACCACTTGCTTCAGGGCGCCGGTTTGCTCCGCGAGCTGGCAAACCAAATGCGATGAAATCCCCCCACCGCTTCCTCGTCTGCCGGACGGACCGGCGGCCCGTCACGTGGGAGCCGCCGATCCCGACCGGTGAGACTGGATACGACCTGGCGTACTTCGGTCGCGCCCTGGCGGCCACGACGCAGGCGCTGAGAGCGGGGCCGCCGCTGACGTTCGTCCTGACTTGGGACGTGAACCAGCTTCCCGTGACCGGGCCCCACGTTGTGGCCATCGTGCAAGGCGACGAGGACGCACGCGTTCCGGCCTGGGCAAACGAAGTGCTGATCACGTTCAAGTGCTACGGGACGCGACCGCACTGGATGCCGTTCGCGGGGCGGGCGGGAACGCTCGAAGCCCTGGAATTCGCCCATTTCATGAGGCGTGTGGCACGCTGGCTGCCGGGAGCGGCCCGGCGTGCCTGGGCCGGTGGGTGGCCGTGGCAGGCCCGTCCCCCGGTCCTTCCGATTCCGCTCGGCTACTACAACCAGCTCGACCATCCGCCGGTCCCGTTTTTCGAGCGGAAGTGGTCGTTGGCGTTCGCCGGCAGCGGCGCGCGCGAAAGCACGCTCGCCGCCGGCTGGCGCGCGCGGCTGGGAACGCCCAAGGACCGCGCCCGCGCTCAGATGCGCAGCGCGGTGGCCCGGTTGGCGCGAGAGCACCCGGACGAGTCGGTCGCGATGGTCGAGCAGGACCAGTTCCCCGTCATGCTCCCCGGAGCGGATCGCGGGGCCCGCCGGCTCGCCGAGGCGTACTCCGAGCTGCTCGCGCAGACTCGCATCTGCCTCGTGCCGCGCGGCAACTCGCCGGAGACCTTCCGGTTCTTCGAGGCGCTACGAGCCGGCTGCGTGGTCGTGTGCGAATCGCTTCCCGGCCACTGGTTCTATCGCGGGGCGCCGGCGCTCACCGTGCGCCACTGGGAGGACCTCGGGACGGTACTCGCTCCGCTCCTGGCCGATCGCACTCGGCTCGCGGACCTCCACCGGGCCAGCGTGCGATGGTGGGAGACCCGTTGCTCCGAGACCGCGCTCGGCGAGTTCATGGCCGCCTGGATCACCCAACGCCTGCTCTGAGCCGACCCACACCACAGGCAATCGGCCTGGGAGCCGGCGCGTGACGCCAACCGAGGGCGTAAGCTGACAGCTCGGCGCACGGCGCGCACGCCGTGCGAGTCCGAACAGTTGCGCGGGGGGCGATGCCAAGGGAGTACCAGCAGCCGACCGTTTCATTTGTGGTTATTGCCCACAACGAGGCCGCGGGCATCGAGGAGGCGTTGCAGTCGATTCTGGCCCAGGAGGGGGTCGATCGCCGGGAGGTGATCGTGGTCGACGACGGCTCGACCGACGAGACCGCGGAGCTCGTGGACGGCATCGCGAGCCGGTGCCCGGAGGTGCTCTTGCTCCGGCTCGACCGCAACCGGGGCCGCGGGTTCGCCAGGGACGTGGGCATCAGGCGGGCCAGGGGGAACGTGATCGCGACCGTCGACGCTGATGTGATCTTGCCCGCGCACTGGTCTTCGGAGTGCCTTCGCCGGCTCGCCGACGCCGATGCAGTCGGTGGTACAGCGGTCCCAGATGGCGACGTGGCCTACATCGGCGCCCGATTCGGGTTGACCCCCCGGGGCATCGCGCATACGACCAAGGCGACGGGCAGCAACGCGGCCTACCGCCGGGAGCTGTTCGAACGGGTCTCGTTCGACCGAGCGCTCCGTGACGGCGAGGATGTCGCCTTCAATCACGCCCTGGAGACGCTCGGGGCTCGGGCGTTCACGGTTCCGGGGCTGCTCGTCGAACACCGCGAGACCAAAGGCCTTGCCGTGACGCTCGCGTGGCTCTTTCAGAGTGGTCGGAGCGCGAGCCGGCAGCTGTACCGCTATCGCCGGCTGCGCCTGCCGGACCTCGCCTTCGCCGGATGGCTCGTCTGCGCGCTCGGCGCGATGGGCGCGCGACGCCGCAGCCGGCGAGCTGCCATCTGGCCGCCGATAATCTATCTCGGCGTTGCTGCCGGCGCCCATGTCTCGAGGGCGTTCGTGTTGGACCGGCGCAGCGGCCCTCGCGTGCTCGCCGCCGTGGCTGTCGACATGGCGCTCCTCAGCGCCTACTTTGCCGGGCGGCTGGTCGGTATCCCGGCGCCGAAGCGGGCGCTCACGGAGGCGCGACCATGACGTTGCTCGACCCTCCCGCACAATCGCCCTACTCCCACGGGCTCGAGTTCCCGGCAGAAGGTCCTCGCGGTCTGCTCGTCTGTTTCGACTACGAGGGACGCTGGGGAATGCCCTTCCCGGCGACCTACGACCTCGCAGAAAGCACCGGCCGGATTCTCCAGACGCTGGCTCGGCACGACGTCAGGGCCACATTCTTCGTCGTCGGTGAGCTCGCGACGGAGCACTCCGACCTGATGCGGGCCATCGCTTCAGGGGGACATGAGATCGCGCTGCACGGCTGGCGCCACGAGCGCCTGGACCGTCTCGGCGCCGGGGAGCTGGAGCGCTTCGGCGAGGGGCTCGCGCGCGCCACCGCCACGATCGAGACGATCACCGGAGCGCGGCCGAAAGGTTTCCGAGCTCCCTACCTCCTGGCCCCGCGGTTCTTCGACGCCGCCGTGTATGAGCTCCTGGTGGAACAGGGATTTCGCTGGGTGAGCAATCGTGAGATTCGACATTTGGTGGAGCTCTTTCGTCCCGACCGGCTTCGCACCAGACGTCCCTGGCAGTACGTGCAATCCCATCCGGCGCTGCTACGAGGCCCCGGGGCGCGAGCGATGCTGCTCGCGCTGAACGCGAATGTCTACCGGCGGAGCGGTTGGCATCGGACGCGTTCCCAGGCGCGCTGGTTGGTCGACGGCTACCCGCCGTTCTACCGCGAAGCGATGCTCGAGATACCCGTCTACGGTCCGTTGGACTGCGACCTCCTGGGCGTCCCGGCGCCGTCGGCGCCAAGTGCGCAGCCGCTCCTTGACTTCGCCCGGTTCGCGCTCGGGTTGTGCCTCGGTCCTCCCGGCTATATGTCGATGCTGACTTTTCACGATTGGATCATCGCGGGAGGCAACCGCCTTTCCCTGCTCGACGGCGTGCTCTCGCTCATCCGCGACGCGAACCTCAGGCCCACGACCGTGGAGATGTGGTTGGCGGCTCGCGGGAGCGGCGAACGCCGCAGTCTGCCGGCGTAATCTGAGCTAATGACCGCGCCGGCTCGCCCCGAGCTGAGCGTCGTCGTCTGCACGCGCAACGGGAAACGTACGCTCTCGGCGACGCTCTCTCACCTCCAACGGCAGTCCCTCGATCGCTCCCGCTACGAGGTCATCCTCGTCGACGATGGCTCGACCGATCGCAGCGCCGAGCTGGCACGTCCGAACGGTGTCCGGATCGTGAGGCTCGATCGCCCGCGAGGCCTCGCAGCGGCCCGCAATGCCGGCGTCAGCGCGGCGCGCGGCGGCGTCGTCGCCTTCACCGACGATGACTGCGCGCCCGCCGAGACCTGGCTGGCCGCGCTCGCATCGAGCTTCGACGATGGCGCAATCGACGGAGTCGGCGGCAAGGTCGTGCCGGCGTGCTCGAACCGGTTTCTGCTCGGCTATCAGCGGGCGCATAATCCGCTCACGCCGCTGGCCGGCGAGCTGCTGGTCTCGAGGCGGGTGGACTACCGGCTGCGCCTCTATCTCAGGAGCGTGCTGAGATCGGAGCCCGAGCTCGCCGCCGGCGCTCGGCTGTATTCGCCCGTCGGGGCGAACATGGCGTTCCGGCGCCAGCTGATCGTCGAACTCGGTGGGTTCGACGAGGCGTTCCGGTTCGGCGCCGAGGAGGAGGAGCTCTGCCGTCGCGCTCACGCCCGGCCGCAAGGCGCACGTCTGCGCTACCAGCCAGAGGCGGTGGTCGTCCACCAGTTCGATCCCCGTCTGCGGGACTCGCTGCGACGGGCTCGCGCGTACGGGATCGGGAACGCTCGCGAGGCGATCAAGCACCGGGATCGGCGACCGATCGTGTATCCCTTCCCGCTCCTCGTGGGTCTGGCCGTCCTGCTGGCGCTCAACACCCGCCGACCCCGGCCGCTCGCGCTTGCGGCACTCTCTCCGATGGCCGCCTATCTCCGGTGGCCGGCGTTGGCTTGGAGGACCAGATCGGTGGAGCCGCTGGCGTATCCGTATCTGCAGCTCGCCGAGGAGGTGTGGACGATGCTCGGTGAGCTGCAGGGCTGGCGCGCCGGCCACTTCTCAGACCAGTGACCGCCAGGCGTCGGCGACGCGGGCGGCCATGCGGTCCGTGGAGTACTCCGCGGCGCGTGAGCGGCCCTTGATCCGCGGATCGGCCGTTGCCAGGTGTGGCGCCAGCGCCCGACCCCACGCCTCGACGTCGAACGGCCCGCAGTAGGCGCCGACGACGCCCCGAAGTGCGGCTGGGGCGATGCCGACCGGGGTGGCCAACACCGGGACATCGCATGCGAGCGCCTCGAGCACCGCGAGCCCGAACCCTTCGCGCTCCGAGGGCACGAGCACGGCGTTTGCGGCGTTGACCCACAGGGGCACCTGCGCGGGCTCGACCTCGCCCAGCGCCAGCAGCGGCGCGCCCGACGCGAGCGCGAGCGCACGGTCGTGGCGCTTCTCGGGCCGCCGCGGATCGGCTGGGAACAGGAGATAGGGCCCCGCGGGATCGAGGCCCAGGGCCGCTCGGGCGTCGGGGCGCGGGATCGGTTTGAAGCGATCGGCGTCGACGCCGATCGGAAGCACGGCGGTCCTGCCCCGGCGCACTGCCCAGCGGGGCAGTGCGCCGGCGAGTGGCTCGGACACGGTGGCCACGAGCTCGAGAAACGGGAGGGCCGCGAGGGTGATCGCGCGCGAGCGGGGGTGCGCGAGGTCGGTGCCGTGGAGCGTGATGGCGCGAGCGCGCGCCGACGCGGCGAACGCCGGCCACGCGGTCAGGCCGAAGTGCGCGTGAACCACGTCGAAGCGAGCGCTGCGGCCGTAGCGGCGGCGCAGCTCGCGGGCGGCGTTCGCGTACGCGCCGGGACCGGCCGGCGCGAACTCGAACAGCTCGACCTCGAGGTCGCCGCGACGCTGCAGGGCGCGGACCTGGTCGCGGACGAAGCTCCCTCGCGCGGGCCGCTCCCGCGAGGGATGCATGTTGCTCACGACCAGGGCGCGCACGGCGTTGCGAGCCTACAGCCGGGTGGGTGGGCCCCGATCTCTGCCACCATCTTGCGATGGCCACTTCGCCCGGCCACCCCGTCGGAGTGTTCGACTCCGGCGTCGGCGGTCTGACCGTCCTGCACGAGCTGCTCGTCTCGCTGCCGTCCGAGGATTACCTATACCTGGGCGACAACGCCCGGCTCCCCTACGGTAACCGTACGCCCGAGGAGGTGCAGCGGTTCGCGATCGAGGACGCCGATGAGCTGCTCGACGCCGGGGCGAAGCTCATCGTGGTCGCGTGTAACACGGCGAGCTCCGTGGCGATCGGAGCAATCGAGCGTCACCTGAAGAGGCTCGGGCACGACCTGGACGTGATCGGAGCGGTGACGGCGGCCACGCAGATGGCCGTCGCGGGGAGCCGCAACGGGCGCATCGGGCTGCTGGCGACGTCGGCGACGGTCGCGAGCGGCGCGTACGAGCGTGCCGTGCTCGCCGCCGACCCCCACGTTCATCTGGAGAGCGTCGCCTGCGGCGACCTGGCGCTCAGCATCGAGGGCGGGTTCCCGTTCGATCATCACGTCGTCGATGCCGTGCGGGAGTACTGCGCTCCGCTTCGCGCTGCGACGGTCGACACCGTGATCCTGGGCTGCACGCACTACCCCCTGGTCGCTCCGATGATCCAGCGGATGCTCGGCCGGGGAGTGGCGCTCGTGACATCGGGCGCCGGCATCGCTCGAAGCGTCGAGCGTGCGCTCGCCTCCCGCGGTCAGCTCAACCCCCGTGCCGGCGAGGGCACCTACCGCTTCCGGTGCACCGGCGACGTCGAGTCGTTCAGGTCCGTGGGTACGCGGTTCCTGCAGATGCCGCTGGGCGAGGTCGTTCGTGCCGAGCTGGGGACCGAGGCCGCCGCGTGAGTGCCGCGCCGCGAAGCTACGATCGAGCCCCCGACGCGCTGCGGCCGACTGAGATCGAGCCGGGGTTCGTGCGCACGGCGACGGGTTCGGCGCTGATCTCGATGGGCGAGACACGGGTCATCTGCACGGCATCGGTACAGGTGGGCGTTCCCCGGTGGCTGGTCGGCTCGGGCCGGGGCTGGGTCACCGCCGAGTACGGGATGCTCCCGGCCTCGACCGGGGAGCGCAAGCAGCGCGACATCGCCAGGGGAAGAGCGGACGGGCGTACGATCGAGATCCAGCGGCTGATCGGCCGCTCGTTGCGCGGCGTGATCGACTTCGAGGCGCTCGGCGAGCGCACGGTGTACGTGGACTGCGACGTTCTCCAGGCCGACGGCGGGACCAGGTGCGCCTCGATCACCGGCGGTCTCGTGGCCCTACGGCTCGCCTTCGCCCGGATGTCCACGGACGGGCTGCTCGAGCGCTCACCGCTGACGGGCACGGTGGCTGCCGTCTCCTGCGGAATCGTGGACGGCGTCCCACTGCTCGACCTCGACTACAGCGAGGACTCCGTCGCCGAGGTCGACGCCAACGTGGTCATGACCGGTGAAGGCGGCCTGGTCGAAGTCCAGGCGACCGCCGAGCGCACCCCGCTGTCGCGCGCCCACCTCGACGATCTGCTCGCGCTCGCCGCCCAGGGCATCGAGGTGCTGCGGCTGCTGCAGGATGGGGCGGTTGCAGCGGCGGCATGAGGTGAATCGGTGCCACCGCCGACCGACGCCCTCGTGCTCGCCACCCGGAACCCTCACAAGGTGCGCGAGATGAGCCGGCTGCTGGCACCGGGCGGGATCGCGGTCGACCCCCTGCCCGAGGGCGTGCGGCTGCCGCCCGAGGATGGCGCGACGTTCGCCGACAATGCTCTGGTCAAGGCTCAGGTCGCGGCGGCGGCGACCGGCCGGACCGCGATCGCCGACGACTCGGGGATCGAAGCCGCCGCGCTCGGCGGAGGACCGGGCGTGCGCTCGGCGCGCTACGCCGGCGACGGAGCGAGCGACGAGCAGAACCTCCAAAAGCTGATCTGCGAGGCGCCGGCGGGAACGGGACTGCGCTACGTGTGCGCGCTGGCGTACGTCGATCCCCGGGCGGGCCTCGAGCACGTCGTGTTCGGCGCGTGCCGCGGGCGGCGCGCCGATGCGCCGCGCGGGTCGCGCGGGTTCGGCTACGACCCGGTGTTCGTGCCCGATGGCGAGGGGCAGAATCGGACCATGGCCGAGCTCACGGACGCAGAGAAGGACGCGATCAGCCACCGCGGCAACGCGGTGCGCGCGCTGTTGCGATGGATGCGCCGCTGAGCAGCGCGAACGGTCCGCATCCGCCGCCGGCAAAGACGCGCGCGGCCGCGCTTTCGGTCCTCTCCAACTCGGGACTGATCCTGCTGAAGGTGATCGCGGGGACGATCACGGGGTCGGTCGCGGTGCTCACCGAGGCCGTGCACTCGAGCATCGATCTGGTCGCATCGATCGTCGCTTTCTTCTCGGTGCGCAAGGCCGAGGAGCCAGCGGACGAGAGCCACCGCTACGGGCACGAGAAGATCGAGAACCTGTCGGCCGCCATCGAGGGGATCTTGATCCTGGTCGGGTCCGCGGCGATCGCGTTCGAGGCGATCCGTCACCTCGTCAATCACGGCCAGGTGCGCATGATCTGGTTGGCCATCGCGGTGGCCGGCCTCTCGATGGTGGTCAACCTGCTCGTCTCGGCGAGGATCGCCCGCCGCGCGCGCACGACGGATTCGCCCGCGCTCGCCGGCGACGCGGCGCACCTGCGCACCGATGCCCTCACCTCCGCGGCCGTGGTCGTAGGCTTGCTGCTGGTCAGGATCACCGGGGCCCAGTGGCTCGACCCGGCAGTGGCGCTCGCGGTGGCCATGGCGATCGTCATAACCGGCGTCCGGTTGCTGTTCGGCTCCTCGCGGGTACTGGTCGACGAGGCCCTGCCGGCCGACGAGGTTGCGGCTATCCGCGCGGCGGTCGAGGAGTTCGGGCCCCGCGGTGTTGTCGGCTACCACGAACTACGTACCCGGCGCGCGGGCTCGAGGCGCTATGTCGACCTCCACGTTCAGTTCCAGGCCGGAACATCGCTCGAGGATGCCCACCGGACCGCACACGAGTTGCAGGACAGGATCGCCTCGCGCCTGGAGGGGTCAGACGTCCTCATTCATCTGGAGCCGGAGGACCGGGTGCGCCCGGGGCACAAGCTGGAAGTGGAACGGGCGGGGGTCGACGTCCGCGGTTGAGCGCCCCTCGACCTCTGCTCAGGGCTCGTTCAGGAAGAAGTACCGCGTCCGGACCCGATCAATTGTTCTTGAACGGGACCCTCAAGCCAGGTTGATCGCCGCGGCCGCGGCGACCGCGAGCGTGACGGCCGCGTAGCCGAAGTACCCCTGGAACACGAGGATGGCGACGGTGATCAAGCAGACGAGCACCGTCACGAGCCATCCCATCCGAGCGAGATCCACGGGTTCATTCTCGCGTCCGCGCAGCGGATGGGCCGGTCGCGGGCTGCCAACCGGCGGTTGGAGGCGGGCGGATTTTCGCAAATTGCGGAAATGCCAAGGCGGCGGTTGGGCTATACGCGGCGCCACTGGACAGAATCCGCGTTGAGCCGGGATCCAGCGCGCTGTAGCTGTCCGCAGGCCCTGTTAGCGTCGAGGATTCCTACCAATCGAAGGAGGAGCAGTGACCAAGTCAGAGTTCGTCGACCAAGTCGCCGATCGCGCCGGATTGAGCAAAAAGGACGCCGGAGATGCCGTAGACGCCGTCTTGGACACGATCGAGGACGCGCTCAAGCGCGGAAGTGAGATCACGTTCTCGGGTTTCGGGAAGTTCAGCGTCTCGAGTCGAAGCGCCCGCGAAGGACGCAACCCGGCGACGGGCGAGAAGATCCAGATCGCGGCCTCGCGTGTACCGAAGTTCACGGCCGGCGCGGGGCTCAAGAAGGCCGTCAACTAGTCGGAGCCATCTCCACTGTCGCCGCCGCTCTCGACGCCGACCGCGACGGCTCCTCAGAGCTTCGGAGAGATGGCCGCCGGCGTGGTCGCGGTCCGCTCCTCGCAGGTGGTCCTTGGTCTCGACCCGGATCCCGCTCGTCTCTGGCCGCGCGCGCTCGCGCTGGCGCAGGGCGACGCGCCGGACTCGGACCCCGCCGCCCAAGCCGCGCGCGCGGTGGCCGCCCATTGCAGACTCGCGATCGAGGCCACGGCCGAGCTGTGCGCGGGGGTCAAGTTGCAGGTCGCATGCTTCGAGCGGCTGGGCGCGCCCGGGTGGACGGCGCTCCGGGACGTGGCCGAGATCGCGAGGGAGCGTGGATTGCTCGTGATCGCCGACGCGAAGCGGGGCGACATCGACATCTCCGCCGCCGCGTACGGGCAGGCCTTCTTCGGCGAAACCGAGACGCCCTTCGGCCCGATCGCCGGAATCGGCGCCGATGCGATGACCGTCAACCCGCTCCTCGGCGCCGATTCGCTGGCGCCGCTGGTAAGCGCCGCCCGGCGCCGTGGCGCCGGGCTGTTCGTGCTGGTCCGCACGTCGAACCCGGGTGCCGCCGATGTGCAGGAGCTCCAGCTCGCAGAGAGCCGGGTGTCGGTGAGCGAGCGCCTCGCCGAGATTGTCTCGGAGATCGGTGCCCCGGGCGTGGGCCCGAGCGGTCTGAGCGATGTGGGCGCGGTCGTTGGCGCGACGGCCCCCCACCGTCTCGAGGCCCTGCGCGAACGGATGCCGCACGCGATCTTTCTGCTCCCCGGCGTCGGCGCGCAGGGTGGCAACGTGCGGGATCTGAAGGCCGCATTCGCTCCCGGCCCGGCTGGGGGATTGATCGCCGCATCGCGGGGGATCATCGGTGCCTACGAGCGCATCGGCGGCGAGCCGGCGCGGGCCGCGGCCGAGGAGGCCGGGCGGCTGCGTGAAATGGCATGGACGCTGGCTGCATAACGACGCGCGAGCGGTTCCAGCGCAACGCGCTTGTATGATCGGCGTGCGATGAGGAGGAACAGGGCGCGCTGGCTGGCGCCGATCGCGCTGGCCGCGACGGCCACGAGCACGTACCTGATCGTTCACGCGGGCCTCACGGAGAAGTCGACGACGTCGACGGCGCAAACGCAGGTGCTACACGGTCCCGTCCGTCGCGGACCGCTGGCCACGGCCAAGTTCTATTCCGTGCAACCGGGGGACACGCTTTCGAGCATCGCGCACAAGGCCGGGATACCCCTGGCCACGCTCGAGAAGCTGAATCCGTCCATCAACCCGAACAGCCTGCAAACCTCGCAGCGCCTGAGGCTGCGACGATGAAACTGAGTGGCTCCCGCCGCAAGTCCGGTTCGCCTTGGCGGCTGCAAACCTTCGTTGGCCCGCGTCCTTGCTCGCTCGCGCACCTTCCAGGTGCGCCACGCTCGCTGCGTCCTTGGCCAGCTCGGTTTTCGCTCGCCAATCCAGAACCGAACCTACGGCGGGAGCCACTTACGTAGTGCGCGCGGCCATCCCGACGGCACTGCTGGCCGCGGTCGGTCTGGCCGTCGCCCCGGCGCCGGCGACCGCGCACCCGGCCCCCCGCCTCACGGCCACCGGCGCCGCGCTCATCGAGGAGAGCACGGGCAAACAGCTCTATGGGCTGGCCGCGAATCGAGAGCTGCCGATCGCCAGCACCACCAAGCTGATGACCGCTCTGCTGACGCTCGAGCACGTGCACCGGCTGAGCACAGTATTCGCGCAGAACGACTACCTCCCGGCGGCGGCGGACTCTCAGATCGGGCTCGTACCGGGCGAGCGGATGAGCGTTCACGACCTGCTGCTGGCGCTCCTGCTCCCGAGCGCCGACGACGCCGCCGAGGATCTGGCCTACAACGTCGGCCACCGATCGGTGGCCTACTTCGTCGGGATGATGAACGCGCGGGCGCGGGAGCTCAATCTGAAGCACACGCACTACTCGAACCCGATCGGATTCGACGCGCCGCCGGGCAACTACTCGAGCGCTTCGGACCTGGTCAAGCTCGCGAGCTACGTGCTGCAAAACAGCGCCTTCTTCCGGCGCGCGGTCGCGCTCCCGCACGCCGTTCTCCTCACCGGGAGCCACGTACGCGTGGTCACGAACAAGAACGATCTGGTCGGGCGGGTCCCGTGGATCAACGGGGTCAAGACGGGACACACGCTGGACGCGGGGTACGTGCTCGTCGGTTCCGGCACCCGCAACGGCATGACCCTGATCAGCGCCGTCTTGGGTGCTCCCAGCAGGTCATCCTCCGAAGCGGGCACGCTGGCGCTGCTCGACTACGGGTTCGCGAATTACGCGGTGCGAACGCCGGTCGCCGCCGGAGCAGTGATCGCGCGCGTACCGGTGGGCGGTCAGTCAGGAAAGTACGCGACCGTGGTAACCGCGAACTCGTTCACATCGGTGTTCCCGCGATCGGTGCGCGTGCACACGCGGGTCAACGTCCCGCGAGCCCTGACCGGCCCGCTGCCGCGGCACTCGGTCCTCGGAACGCTCGTGGTATTCGCCGGCGACCGGAGGGTCGCGAGCGTCCCGCTGCTGCTCGCCTACGCGCTCCCGGCGCCACCGGCCGTGGCCAGCGCACTCCTGCCACCGGGTACGCTTTTCTGGCTTGTTGCGGTGTTTGGCTTATTCATCGGGGCGACCGTGTTTTGGCGCGTGCGGCTAAGGGCAAGACGCGCGGAGCCCGAACGATGATCATCACGGTTACGCTCAACGCGGCGCTCGACAAGACGCTCGAGGTGCCCAACTTCACCCCCGGACGCCGACATCGCACCGTCGATCAGACGACGATGCCCGGAGGCAAGGGCGTCAACATCGCCCGGGCGGTCAAGCGACTCGGCCAGCCCGTGATCGCGACCGGGCTCGCCGGCGGAGCCACCGGGACCCGCATCGTCGAGGCGCTCGGCGACGAGGCGATCCTCAACGGGTTCGCCCGGATCCGCGAGGAGTCCCGGACGAACACCGCCGTGCTCGACCCCACCACCGGCCAGCACACCGAGATCAACGAGCGGGGACCGGCGGTATCGCCCCAAGAGCTCGAGCTGTTCCGCGAGAAGCTCGTCTATCTCGCCAAAGGGGCGAGCATGTGCGTGTTCGCCGGCAGCCTCCCTCGCGGTCTCGAAGCGGACGTCTACGCGCGGCTGATCCGCGACGTCAAGCGGCTGGGCGTCACCACGATCGTCGACACCGAGGGAGATCCTCTGCGCCTGGCCGTGCGAGCAGAGCCCGACGTGGTCTCACCGAACGAGCTCGAGGCGGAGGAGCTCGTCGGGCACGAGTTCAACGACGTCGAGGATCGCGCGCACGCGGTCGCCGAGATGGTGCGGCTCGGGGCCCGGGAGGCGATGATGACCGTCCCCGACGGCTGCTACGCGCAGGTGCTCGAGGAGGGGTCCCCCGCGCTGTACCGGGTGTGGATCGAGGAGCAGCCGGCGCGTTCGAGCATCGGGTCGGGCGACGCATTCCTGGCGGGCTACGTCGCGGCGCGGTACGAGGGCCGGCCGGCGGTGGAGTGCCTGCGATACGGCGTCGCCTGCGGCGCGGAGTCCATCCAGCACATCGGCGCCGGCCTGCTCGATCCGGTCAAGGTCGACCGCTTGCTGGCGGAGGTCGAGGCCGATCGGCTCGAGATAGGCGCCGAGATCGGCTGAGAACCCGTCGCTCTGGCCGGGCTGCCGGGGAGCGTGGGCAATAACTACCGCTATGCAATAGATATCGCCCACGCTCCCGTTCGCACCGCCCGGCGGCCGAGAGCGGACTCGCTAATGGCTTCGATGGCCGCTGCTACGATCGCGAAGACGATGGTTGCCGCCGTTGTCCGTCCGCCCGCCACCGCCTCGCGGATGCCGTCCGCGTCGCGTTCTACGATGCCATGATGGAAGTCGAGATCGGGCGCGGCAAGAAGGCACGCAGGGCATACGGGTTCGACGACATCGCGATCGTGCCGTCGCGCCGGACGCGGGACCCGGACGACATCGACATCTCGTGGACACTCGGACCGTATCGGTTCGAGCTCCCCCTGTTGGCGGCCGCGCTCGACGGTGTGGTCTCGCCGGAGACGGCCGGCGTCATCGGCAAGCTCGGCGGCCTTGCGGTCCTGAACCTCGAGGGGATCTACTGCCGCTACGAGGACGCCGACGCTCAGCTCGACCGGATCTCGACCTTCTCCAAGGACATCGCCACGCGCGAGATGCAGGACATCTACCGCGAGCCGGTCAAGCCCGAGCTGATCGCCCAGCGAATCCGGGAGATCAAGGAGCGCGGCGTAGTGGCCGCCGCCTCGCTGACGCCCCAAAAGGTGCGCCGCTACTACGAAGTCGCGTTGGAAGCGGGTCTCGACGTCCTCGTGATCCAGGGGACGGTGGTCTCGGCCGAGCACGTCTCGCGGGACGAGACCCGCCCGCCGCTGAACCTCAAGGAGTTCATCCGCGAGCTTGCGCCCACCCCGGTGATGGTCGGCGGCTGCGCCTCGTATCACACCGGCCTTCACCTGATGCGCACCGGCGCCGCCGGCGTGCTCGTGGGGGTCGGGCCCGGCGCCATCTGCACCACTCGGGGCGTGCTCGGAATCGGCGTTCCACAGGCCACCGCGATCGCGGATGTCGCCGCCGCGCGTTCGCAGCACATGCTCGAGACCGGCGATTACGTCAAGGTGATCGCCGACGGCGGGATGCGCAACGGCGGGGACATCGCCAAGGCCATCGCCTGCGGCGCCGACGCGGTGATGCTCGGGTCGGCGCTGGCGCGCGCCTACGAAGCTCCCGGCCGCGGCTACAACTGGGGGATGGCCACGTTCCATCCGACGCTCCCCCGCGGCGCCCGCGTCGCCACCACCCAGAACGGGACGCTCGAGGAGATCATCAGGGGCCCCGCGCGGGAGAACGACGGCACGTTCAACCTGATGGGCGCGCTGCGCACCTCGATGGCGACGACCGGCTACCGCGACATCGCCGAGTTCAACCGCGCCGAGCTGCTGATCGCCCCGGCGCTCCAGACCGAGGGCAAACAGCTCCAGCGCGAGCAGGGCGTGGGCATGGGAGCCAGCGGAATCGCCGAGACGGTCGGTGTCGCCGACTGAAGTGCTTTCGGCCGGCTCTGCGGCGCCTTCGAGTCGGCCGAGGAACGAGACTGGCAAGGACGCAGGGAGCGAGGTGTGCTCCGCACACAAGCGACCGAGGACGCAGCCGGACGACGCTCAGTCGGTCGACTCGGTCGTGGTCCTCGACTACGGCGGGCAATACTCGCAGCTGATCGCGCGCCGCGTGCGGGAGTACGGCGTCTTCTCCGAGCTGCTGCCGCACCACGCCGCCCTCGAGGAGGTGATCCGGCGCCGCCCCAAGGGCCTGATCCTGTCGGGAGGGCCGGCGTCGGTCTACGAGGAGGACGCTCCGCTGCTACACCGCCAGCTGCTCGAGCTCGGGGTCCCGGTGCTCGGCATCTGCTACGGCATGCAGCTGCTCGCGCGCGATCTCGACGGGCGCGTGGAGCGGGCCGAGGTGGGGGAGTTCGGCCGCTCGCAGCTGACGGTGTCGGACCCGGGGCGGTTGCTGGCCGGGACCCCACGCGAGCAGACGTGCTGGATGTCCCACCGCGATACGGTGTTCGCCCCGCCCGCGGGGTTCCGGGCCCTGGCGTCCTCGACCGCTTCGCCGGTGGCCGCGTTCGAGTCGACCGAGCGCGGCGTGTACGGAATCCAGTTTCACCCCGAGGTGGTGCACACGCCGTACGGCCAACAGGTCCTCACCAATTTCCTCGAGGACGTGTGCGGATGTGAGCGATCGTGGAGCGCGAGCTCGGTCATCGAGGAGCAGATCGAACGGATCCGCGCGCAGGTGGGCGACGGCCGGGCGATCTGCGGACTGTCGGGCGGCGTTGACTCGAGCGTCGCCGCGCTGCTCGTGCATCGCGCGATCGGGGACCGGCTGACGTGCGTGTTCGTCGATCACGGGCTGATGCGCAAGAACGAGGGCGAGCAGGTGATCGCGGCCTTTCGCGACCACTTCCACGTGCCGCTGGTCGCGGTCGATGCGGAGGACCGGTTCCTGGCCCGGCTCGAGGGAGTAACCGATCCGGAGGAGAAGCGCAAGCGGATCGGAGCGGAGTTCATCCACGTGTTCGAGGAGGAGGCGGCCAAGCTCGAGGGCACCCAGTTCCTCGTCCAGGGGACGCTGTATTCGGATGTGATCGAGTCCGGGGGCGGCACCGGCGCGGCGACGATCAAGTCCCACCACAACGTCGGGGGGCTGCCGGAGGACCTCGAATTCGAGCTGGTCGAGCCGCTCCGCGCGCTGTTCAAGGACGAGGTGCGCGCGGTGGGCGCCGAGCTCGGGCTGCCCGACCGGCTGGTGTGGCGCCAGCCGTTCCCGGGGCCTGGGCTGGCGATCAGGATCGTCGGCGGCGAGGCCACGCGCGAGCGCCTCGACATCCTGCGCGAAGCCGACGCGATCCTCCAGGACGAGATCCGCGGCGCCGGCCTCTACCGCGAGCTGTGGCAGTCGTTCTGCGTGCTGCCCGACATCCGTACGGTCGGCGTCCAAGGCGATGTGCGAACGTACGGCAACGTGATCGTGATCCGCGCGGTCACCAGCGACGACGCGATGACCGCCGATTGGGCTCGGCTGCCCTACGACCTGCTCGAGAAGATCGCCTCCCGGATGATCAACGAGATCCGCCCGGTCGGCCGCGTGGTGCTCGACATCACGAGCAAGCCGCCCGGGACGATCGAGTGGGAATAGCGGCGCGGTCGAGGATGGGCTCGACGTAGCGACCGACGTCCGGCGGCAGCTCGTGGCGGTGAAACCATTTCGCGACCGCCAGCTCCCCGGGATCGATCCTGATGGCGGGTTCCCGTACCGAGGCCTGGAAGCAGTGCAGCGCGCCGGCGCGGTGGTTCATCCTCGCCGGCAGCTCACCGAGGTCCACCCAGTCCTCGATCCACACTCCGAGCTCCTCGTGCGTCTCCCGGCGGGCGGCGCTCGCGGGATCCTCGTCGTGCTTGAAACCCCCACCGGGGATCTCCCAGTCGCGCGGCCCGTAGGTGTGGCGCACGAGCAGCACCCGATCGCCGTCGGTCAGCAGGCACTTCACGCCGGACAAGGGGGGGCGCACCGCAAACCAGTACACGCGGAGCAGGGTGTAGGCCGAACGGTAGGCCAGGCGCCTGAATGCCACCGATGACTGCACGCATGCCAGGGTAATCGGCGGACCTGTCAAGCGGAATGGCATCCCCTATCATGGGCCGCGAGCCGCGCGCCGGACGCGCGGCTTGTGCGTGCCATGAAGACCTACGTCGCCACACCCACCGATCGAGAGCGCAACTGGCTGCTGGTCGATGCCAGCGGGCAGACCCTCGGCCGGCTAGCCACGCAGATCGCCGACGCGCTGCGCGGCAAGCGCAAGCCCACCTACACGCCTCACATCGACACGGGCGATTTCGTGATCGTCGTCAACGCCCAGAAGATCTCGGTCACCGGGGACAAGCTCTCGGCCAAGCGCTACTACCGGCACTCCGGATATCCGGGCGGGCTGCGGTCCCGTACGCTCGAGCAGATGCTCGAGCGTCGGCCCGAGGAAGTGATCCGCCTCGCCGTCAAGGGCATGCTGCCGCGCAACCGTCTCGCTCGCAAGCAGCTGACGAAGCTCAAGATCTACGCCGGACCGGACCACCCGCACGCCGCCCAACAGCCGCAACCGATGGAGATCAAGCAGTGACCGAGCAGCCAGAGGACCAGTCGCGTAACGAGGAAGAGGAGCTCCCGGCCGCCGGCGAGCCCGAGGGTGCCGCCGCGCCCGAAGCGCCCGAGCCCGAGGGTGCCGCCGCGCCCGAAGCGCCCGAGCCTGAGGATGCTGCCGCGCCCGAAGCGCCCGAGCCTGAGGGTGCTGCCGCTCCCGAAGAGCCTGAGCCCGCCGAGGCGCCCGCAGAGGAGACGGCGGAGGCGCCCGAGGCAGCGGAAACCTCCCGGACTCCCCCGGCCGCCGGACCGGTGGCCGAGGCCCCGGCGGACGAGGAGCTCGAGGAAATCGAGATCGCGCCGCGCCAGAAGCCCGAGATCCCCGGCGCCGATCTCGAGCCCGACATCCTTCCCGAAAGCGATCAGTTCCTCGACGCCGAGGCCCAAGCGGCGGCGGAGGCCGAGGCGGAGGCGGCGGCGGCGAGGGCAGTGGAGGAGTCCGACGACGAAGAGGCGAGGCCGATCGCCGATGCGGCGATCGATCTCGCCGCCGGCGCCCGCTACACGTCGACCGGCAAGCGCAAGACCTCGGTCGCGAGGGTGATCCTCAAGCCCGGTGACGGCACCTACGCGATCAACGGCAAGACGCTCGAGACGTACTTTCCGCGCGAGACGCTGCAGCGGGTGATTCGCCAGCCGCTCGAGGCCGTCGGCTACGAGGCGCGGATGGACGTGGTGGCGCGAATGCACGGCGGCGGCGTCTCCGCCCAGGCGGGTGCGCTGCGACATGGCATCTCGCGGGCCCTGATCGTCGCCGATCCGAACTTGCGGGGCGAGCTGAAGCGGCGCGGGTTCCTGACGCGCGACCCGCGGGTCAAGGAGCGCAAGAAGGCCGGCCTCAAGAAGGCGCGCAAGCGTCCACAGTTCTCCAAGCGCTAAGCCCACCCACATGGCGCGCAAGCTCTTCGGCACGGACGGCGTCCGTGGCCGCGCGGGACATTTCCTCACCGCCGACCTGGCCCTGTCGCTGGCGCGCGCCGCGGTCGCGCGATCGAAGGTGGACCGCCCCCGGGTGCTCATCGTCAGGGACACGCGCGAGTCGGGCGAAATGCTCGAAGCGGCGATCGCAGCCGGGGTCACGGCCGCCGGCGGCGACGCTCTGCTGGCCGGAGTGCTGCCGACGCCGGCGGCGCCGATGCTCGTCCGTCGGCACCAGCTGGACCTCGCGGCGGTCATCTCCGCCTCGCACAATCCATACGAGGACAACGGCATCAAGCTGTTCGGAGCCGACGGTTTCAAGCTCGACGATGACGCCGAGCACGCGATCGAAGACGAGCTCGACAGGCCGATCCCGCCGCCCGAGCGGATCGGAAGCGTGCGCCGCTTCCAGGGAGCGCTCGAGGACTACCTGAGTGAGCTCCACGCCAGGTTCGAGGGGCTCGACCTCGGCGGCCGGCGCGTCCTCCTCGACTGCGCGAACGGCGCCACCTTCCGTGCGGCGCCCGAGATCTTCAGGCGTCTGGGCGCGGAGGTGGACGTCCTCGCCGATCGTCCCGACGGCCGCAACATCAACGATGGCTGTGGCTCCACCCACATCGAGCGGCTCCGCGAACGGATGGCGGCCGGAGCATGCGACGCGGGCTTCGCGTTCGACGGGGACGGCGACCGGGTGCTGGCGATCGACCGCAGCGCCACGATCGTGGACGGAGACGAGCTGATCGCGCTCGCGGCGCTGCACCTGCGCTCGCGCGAGCGCCTGCCCGGCGGCGGAGTCGCGGTCACGGTCATGACCAACTACGGGTTCCACACCGCCATGGCTGCCGCCGGGATCGATGTCGCGACCACCCCGGTAGGGGACCGATATGTCCTCGACGAGCTTCGCCGCCGAGGGTGGGCGCTCGGGGGGGAGCAATCCGGCCACATCATCGACCTCGGTTTCGCGCCCTCGGGCGACGGGATCGCGAGCGCGCTGCTCACCCTGGAGGCGCTGGGTACCCGCGATCTGCGCGAGCGCGACGCGATGGAGAAGCTTCCCCAGCGCTTGGTGAACATCCGCGCCGCGGACCGCTCGGCGCTCGCGGTCGCGATGGACGACCCGACCGTGCGCGCCGCGATCGAGCGCGAGCACGCGGCACTCGATGGCCGCGGCCGGGTGCTGGTGCGAGCGTCCGGCACCGAGCCGCTCATCCGGGTGATGGTCGAGGCGCCGAGCCACGAGGAGACCGACGAGGTTTGCACCCGGCTGACGGAGATCGTGCAGAGTGCGATCGGGGCGAGGGCTTAAGATGATCGGCTCGCTCTCCGTTAAATAAGTAATCGGAGAACGCGGGCCGCCGCTGCGGCTCGATAGACCGTCCAGACAGGAGACTCAGGGCGCATGTGCGGAATCGTTGGCTACGTGGGGCGGCAGGAGGCGCGGGCGCTGCTGCTCGCGGGACTCGAGAAGCTCGAGTATCGCGGCTACGACAGCGCCGGCATCTCGGTGCTGGACGGCGATCGGATCGACGCGGTCCGCGCGGTCGGCAACCTGAGCGCGCTGCGTCACGCCCTCAACCACAACGGCCATCGCGCCGGCATCTCCGCGTCGAACGCCGAGCGACCCGAGACCGGCATCGGACACACGCGGTGGGCCACCCATGGACGGGTAACCGAGTGCAACGCCCACCCGCACTTCGACACCACCGACCGCGTCCATATCGTCGTCAATGGAATCGTCGAGAACTACCTCGCGCTCAAGGAGCGGCTCCTCGCCGAGGGGGCCGTCTTCACCTCCGAGACCGACGCCGAAGTGATCGCTCACCTGGTGGCCAGGCACAATCAGGGTGACCTCGTGGCCGCGGTCCGGCGCGCTTACGCGGAGCTTCGCGGTCACTACGCGTTCGTCGCCATGAGCGCCGACTCGCCCGGCCTGCTCGTGGGCGCCCGCAAGGATTGCCCGCTGATCATCGGTCGCGGGGAGCGCGAGCAGTTCATCGCTTCCGCGATCCCGGCGTTCCTGCGCGAGACCCGCCGCGTCCAGTACATCGACAACGACGAGATCGTGGTGGTGACCCCGGACGGGGTGCAGTTCCTGACCGCCGCAGGTGAGCCGCTGGAGCGCGAGGTCGTTGAGATCGATTGGGACGCGGAGACGGCCGAGAAGCAGGGCTACGAGACGTTCATGCTCAAGGAGATCTACGAGCAGGCGGACGCGGTCGCCGAGACGATAGGCGAGCGCGCCGCCCGCGATGATGGCATCGACCTCGTCGACCTGGGCGCGATCGACGACGAGCTCCTTGGAAGCGTGAGGCGGATCGTGATCGTCGCCTGCGGCACTTCCTACCATGCCGGCCTGATCGGGCGGTACGCGATCGAGGAGTGGTCGCGCGTGCCGGTCGAGGTCGAGGTCGCTTCCGAGTACAGATACCGCAACCCCGTCGTGGGGCCGGGCGATCTGGTGATCGGGATCTCCCAGTCGGGGGAGACCGCGGACACGCTCGCGGCCATGCGGACCGCGCGCGAACGCGGGGCCAAGGTGCTGGCGGTGAGCAACGTCATGGGCTCACAGGCCACTCGCGAGGCCGACGGCGTCCTGTACACGCGGGCCGGCCTGGAGATCGGGGTGGCGGCCACGAAGACGTTCGTCGCTCAGGTGGCGGTGATGTACCTGCTGGCGCTGCGTCTCGCTGAGGTGCGCGGCACCCTCGCCGCGCGGGCCATGCGCACCGCGATTGCGGAGCTCAAGCACCTTCCCCATCAGATCGACCTGATGCTCGAGCGCGGGACCGGCGACCTTGAGCGGATCGCCAGCGAGAACTACGAACGGGACTTCTACCTCTACCTGGGGCGGCACGTGGGGCTGCCGGTCGCGCTCGAAGGGGCGCTCAAGCTCAAGGAGATCTCCTACATCGCGACCGATGCGTACGCGGCCGGGGAGATGAAGCACGGGCCGATCGCGCTGCTGGACGAAAGCACGCCGGTGGTCGTGGTGGCGACCGATTCACCGGTGCTCGAGAAGGTGATCTCGAACATCCAGGAGGTCAGGGCCCGCGGCGCACGGGTGATCGCGGTAGCCACCGAGGGCAACGCCGAGATCACCAAGCACTGCGACGAGGTAATTGCGGTCCCGCCCACGCAGTGGATCCTCGCCCCGCTGCTCGCGGTGATCCCGCTCCAGCTGCTGGCCTATTACATCGCACGCAAACGTGGTCTGAACGTCGATCAGCCACGGAACCTGGCCAAGACGGTGACGGTCGAATAGTGGGCGCGAGCTCGCGCCCGACGGGCATCGGGATCGACCTGCTCGAGATCGAGCGGCTCGAGCGAGCGCTCGCCCGGCGGCCGCGACTGGCCGAGCGCCTGTTCACCGACGCCGAGAGGGCGTACGCCGCCGCTCGAGGCCGGCCGGGCCAGCACCTGGCCGCGCGGTTCTGCGCCAAGGAGGCAGTGGCAAAGGCCCTGGCGCTCGAGGCCTGGAGCTTTCGAGACGTGGAGGTGCTGGGCAGCGACGGCCCGGCCGAGGTCCGGCTCCACGGCGCGGTCGCCGCGCGCGCCCAAGCTCTCGGGGTGCGGGTGAAGGTATCGCTCACGCACACGCGCCGCGACGCGGGGGCGGTGGCGATCGTCGACGCGGTCGAGGCGTGACGCTCCCGGGCTGGCTGCAGGCGCTGCCGGACGCGGTCGAGCAGCGGGCGCTCGACGAGTGGGCCATCCACGAGCTCGGGACGCCCGGACTCGATCTCATGGAGCGGGCCGGGAGGGGCCTGTCCGACCTGGTGTTGGAGCTGGCGCCCACGGGCCGGATCGCGGTGGTGTGCGGGAGGGGCAACAACGGCGGCGACGGCCTGGTCGCGGCCCGCCGGCTGCGCGAGCTCGGACGCGAGGTGGACGTGCTGATGCTCGGCGATCCGGGCGAGCTTCGCGGCGACGCTCGGACGAACTTCGAGCGCCTGCCCGGTACGCCGACAGCGCAGTTCACCGCCGCCGCCCTCGCGGGGGCGGCGGCGGTGGTCGATGCGATCTTGGGCACGGGGTTCTCGGGGGAACCGCGCGAGCCCGCCGCCGGCGCCATCGTCGCGATCAACGAAGCAGCCCAAGGCGCGCGGGGGGCCGTGGTGATCGCCTGCGATGTTCCGAGTGGCGTAGATGCGTCCACCGGCGAGATCTCCGGGGTCGCGGTCCGCGCGGACGCGACCGCAACCTTCCACGTGGCCAAGCCGGGGCTGTGGATCTCACCCGGCAAGGATCACGCCGGAGAGGTGCGAGTCGTCGGCATCGGGATCCCGCCCGGAGGTCCAGCCGATCCGCGGATCGGCCTGATCGAGGACTCGGTGCGCGAGGCGATTCCCCGCCGGGGTCGCGAGTCCACGAAGTTCGCCGCCGGGAGCGTGCTCGTGTGCGGGGGCTCGACCGGCCTGACCGGCGCTCCGTCGATGGCATCGGAGGCCGCGGCGCGCGCCGGCGCCGGCTATGTCACGGCGCTCGTGCCGGCGTCGCTGAATCCGATCTTCGAGGTGCGGCTGCTCGAGGTGATGACCGTGACGCTGCCGGACACCGGCGGGTCGTTGGAGCTCGATGGCGCCGATACGGTTCTTCAGCGCGCCGGGCGCGCCGACTCGCTCGTGCTCGGACCCGGCCTGGGCCGCGAGGCCAATGCGCTCGAGCTCGCCCGGACGGTCGCGGCCGCGGCCGAGCTGCCGTTGCTGCTCGACGCCGACGGCCTCAACGCCCACGCGGGGGCGCTGGCGTCTCTGGCGGCACGCAACCATCCCACGGTGATGACGCCGCACGCCGGTGAGCTCGCGCGCCTGCTCGAGACCGACAGCGCGGCAGTCGGCGCGCGCCGGCTGCACAGCGCGCGGGAGGCGGCGTCCGCGGCCCGCGCGGTGATCGTGCTGAAAGGCGACGACACGCTCGTCGCCGACCCCTCGGGACGGGTCGGCGTCAGCCGCGGTGGCGCGTCGGCGCTGGCTACCGCCGGCACCGGAGACGTGCTCTCGGGTTTGATCGGCGCCTATCTGGCCAAGCGAATGGACCCCTTCGAGGCCGCGTGCGCGGGCGTTCTCGTTCACGCCCGGGCCGGTCAGCTCGCGGGGCTCGAAATCGGTCCGGAGGGGGTTATCGCGAGCGACGTCATCGCGAGGCTCCCGCGAGCTCTCACTGCGCCGACGCCGAGCCGCGGTCCCTCTCGAAGAGGCTCCTAATACGCTGAGAGCCATGCCGCTGCGCGCGACCGCCCGAGTCAACCTCGCGGCGATCGAGCGAAACGTCTCGCGCCTGCGCAGCGGGCTCGCCGAGGGCGTCCAGCTGTGCGCCGTGGTCAAGGCGGACGCCTATGGGCACGGGGCGGCTCAGGTCGCACGCGCCGCGCTGCGCGGCGGCGCCGCTCTCTTGGCCGTGGCCGCCGCCGAGGAGGCCGCGGAGCTGCGAGCGGCCGGCCTCGACGCTCGGCTGCTGATCATGGGGGCGTTGAGCGCAGAGGAGCTTCCGACCGCGCTGGCCGCCGGGGCCGAGTTGACCGCGTGGAGCGCTGCGTTCGTCGACGCGGTGGCCGAGGCCGCGAGTCACCCGGTTCGGATGCACGTCAAGCTGGACACCGGCATGGGGCGCCTCGGCACGCGCGACGCCCGCGAGGCGCTGGGCGTGGCCGAGCGAATCTCCGCCGGCGCCCCGGCGCTCGAGCTGGCCGGCCTGATGACGCATTTTGCGACCGCCGACACCGATCCGGAATTCCTCCTCGTGCAATTGCGGACCTTCGAGCCGGTGGTCGGTGAATTCAGGCGCCGCTGGCCGGGCATTGCGGTCCACGCCGCGAACAGCGCCGCGACCCTCCGCGCCCCCGACACCCATTTCGACTTTGTGCGGTGCGGGATCGCGATCTACGGCTGCGACCCGATGAACGACGATCCGGCGCTGCGGGGCCTGGAGCCGGCGCTCGAGCTGCGCTCGTACGTTGCGGCCGTCAAGCGGGCCCGGTCCGGGGACAGCGTCGGATACGGGAGGCGGTTCGTGGCCGAGCGCGAAACGTGGATCGCGACCCTTCCGATCGGATACGGCGACGGCGTCAGGCGTGCCCTGACCAACAATTGCGACGTGCTCGTGAACGGACAGCGCTACCCGCTGGTGGGAACCGTGAGCATGGACAACATCACGATCGATCTCGGAGATGAGCCGGCGGCTCGGATCGGGGAGGTGGGCACGATCATCGGTCGCGACGGGGACCAGGTCCAGACGGCCGAGGATCTCGCAAACCGGATCGGGACCATCAACTACGAGATCGTCTGCGGCATCTCGCGGAGGGTTCCGCGCGCCTATCACAGGGATGGCGAGCCGGCGTGACCGAATCACCGATCGACTTTCTGGCCGATACACGCGCGGTCGCATGGCTCGTCGGCGGCGCCGTCCGAGACCGTCTGCTCGGTCGTCCGACCACAGACTACGACGTAGCCCTGCCGGGCGATCCGCAGCCGCTGGCTCGGACCCTGGCCCGAGCCGCGGGCGGACACGCGTTCGCGCTGTCCGAGGGGTTCGGCGGCTGGCGAGTGGTGGCCCGAGATCGCAGCTGGCAAGTCGACCTCCTGCCACTCGCGGGCGAGACGATCCAGTCCGACCTGGCCAAGCGCGACTTCACCATCAACGCGATCGCGGAGCCGATCGGTGGTGGCGAGTACGTCGACCCGTTCGGGGGGCTCGGCGACCTGCGTGAGGGGCGGCTGCGGATGGTGTCCGCCGGCGCGTTTGTTGCCGATCCGCTTCGCACGCTCCGCCTGGCCCGCCTCACGTGCGAGCTCGATCTCGACGTCGACCCCGAGACGATGACGGCGGCGAGCGATTCCGCGCCCGATCTGCCGGGCGTCGCGCCGGAGCGCGTGTTCGCGGAGCTCAAGCGGATCATGATCGCCGAGCTCGCGTTGAAGGGGCTGGCGCTGATGGACGCGGTCGGCGCGACCGCCGCCGTGCTGCCAGAGCTCAGCTCGCTGCGGGGGGTCGAGCAGAGCCGCTATCACCACTTGGATGTGTATGAACACACCCGCGCCGTTCTCGCCACGACGATCGAGCTGGAGCTGGAGCCGCAGAGGTGGTTCGGCGAGCATGCTCAAGCGGTCGGGAGCCTGCTCGCCGAGCCGCTTGCCAACGAGCTGACCCGCGGCGAGGCGCTGCGGTTCGGGGCGCTCTTGCACGACATCGCCAAGCCGCAGACGCGGCGCGTGAGCGCCGAGGGAAGGGTCACGTTCATGGGTCACGACGCGACCGGCGCGCAGATGGCAGCGGGGATCCTGGCGCGGCTGCGCGCGAGCGAGAAGCTGGGCGTCTTCGTGGCGGCTCTGGTCCGTCATCACCTCCGGCTGGGCTTCCTTGTTCACGAGACGCCGCTCAGCCGCCGGACCGTCTATCGCTACATGCGGGCGTGCGAGCCGGTGCAGGTCGAGGTGACCGTGTTGAGCGTCGCCGATCGGCTGGCGACCCGAGGACGGGGGTCAGAGGAGGCCATCGAGCGCCACCTGGCGCTGGCCAGGCAACTGGTCGGCGAGGCGCTGGCCTGGCGCGAGCACCCTCCGCGCCCTCCGCTGCGCGGCGACGAGCTCGCCCGCGCGGTAGGTTTGCGGCCCGGTCCTGAGATCGGCAGCCTGCTCGATGAGCTGGAGGAGGCGAGCTTCGCGGGGGAGATCCCCACCCGCGCAGACGCGATCGAACACGCGCGTGCGCTGCTCGACGGAGATCGGGGTCGCGGTGCTCGGCGGCGGCGGCGCGAGTGACCCGCGAAATCGGCTTCCCTGCTAGGTTTTCCGCGTTTGGTCGGGGCCCGCTCGGGACCGCCGGCGAGGCCGCAGCAGCTAAAAGGGGAGTACATGGCAACGGGAACCGTCAAGTGGTTCAGCGACGACAAGGGGTTCGGCTTCATCACGCCCGACGACGGCGGGCGCGACCTGTTCGTCCATTTCACGGGGATCGACGGCGAGGGTTATCGCTCGCTCGCCGAAGGCGCGAAGGTCTCCTACGAGGAAGAGGCCGGCCCCAAGGGTCCGAAGGCGGTAAACGTCACCAAGCTCTGATTGCGGCGGGGTTGGGGGGCCGGAGGTCGGCCCTTCAGAGGGTTCGTGGTCGCCTCGCGGCCGTGTGAGCCTGCGCAACTGATGCCGCCCACTTGTGTTCAATGCTCAGAATGAAAAGGTTTTGCCTGCTCACGGCGGCCGCGATCGCGGCCGTTTCGGTGCTTGCGCCTGCGTCCGCGTCCGCGGCGGTGATCGAGCTTGGCGCGACCACGACGCCGCTCGTGGCCCCGAGCTGTCCGAAGGGGGTGTCGGCATCCAACTGCACGATCATCCTCACCGAGGTCACCGCGCTCGAGACGATCAGGGACAACATCGTGTACCCGACCACGGTGAAGCGGGCCGGAAGGATCGTCGCCTTCACCCTCGGTCTCTCCCGGTTGGACCCCAATCGCGCGACCGCCCGGCAGGACATCCATTTCCTCGACCAGACCTACGGGGGCACGACGCGGGCCGCGATCACCGTGCTCAAGCCGGTGGGCGCTAAGGCGAACCGGCGATGGACGGTCGTGGCCGAGAGTCCCGCCTTCCACCTGCAGCCGTATCTCGGGCAGGTTGTCCAGCTCCCGCTCGAGACGACCCTTCCGGTCACGCCGGGCGAGGTCGTCGCCCTGACCGTTCCGACCTGGGCGCCGGTGCTCTCGATTCAGGTCTCCAGCACGCGCTTCGCCTACCGCCAGAGCCGCAATACGAACTGCAACAACCCGCCCGCGAGCTCGCAGGCGCAGGTGACGCCCGGGCAGGACGCGCAGTATCTCTGCAACTACCCCGGCACCCGGGTCGAGTACTCGGCGACCGAGGTCACTAACCCGGCGACGGTTAGCCCGATCCACGCCAAGGACGTCGGGCGCCGCCCGATCCACGCCAAGGACGTCGGGCGCCGCCCGATCCACGCCAAGGACGTCGGGCGCCGCTCGATCCACGCCAAGGACGTCGGGCGCCGCTCGATCCACGCCAAGGACGTCGGGCGCCGCTGAGGGCTGGCCGTCGGCGGTCGGCCCGGTCACCGTCTTCCCGGCGGAGCGTGGGCAATACCTTTGGCTATGTCGTAGTTATTGCCCACGCTCCCGCTGAGCGTGGGAGATATCTCGGAAATAGTCCGAGAAATCTCCCACGGTGGCCGTCGTCTCAGCACGCACGGTGGCCGTCGTCTCAGCACGCACGGGGGCGTCTTCTCAGCACGGACGGTTCATGCGCCACACTCGATTGCAGGCAAATTCAGCACACCCCCGCCGAATATCCGAAATGACAGCGAACTAACAGGCGCCCGGGTTCTGCTGGCAGAAGGCCGAGCTGAGCCCGGCGCCGCCGCTGTTGGAGCCGCTCGAGGTACCGGTGCTCGTGCCGCCGGCGCCGGTGCCGCCGCCGGCACCCGCGCCCGCTCCGCCGGTCGGACTCGCTCCCCCGGTGGTCGATGTCCCGCCCGACCCGGCAGCGCCACCGGTGGCGGGGGCGCTCGTGCCCGAGCTGCCGGCGGATGACGCGGCTGCGCTCCCCGAGGCGCCGCTCGACGGCGACGCCGGCGAGTTGGTGCCCGATGTGGTTGACGTTGTCGACGTGGACGTGGTGGTCGACGTCGAGGTGGTCGGCGGACTGACGGCGGAGCTGGCAGACGTGGGAACCGTGAACGGCGGTACGTCGGAGCTGTCGAGCGCGTTCGAGCTCCCGCCTCCGCATGATGCGAGAACCACGCTCAGCACGATGGCTGCGCACACGGCGGCAAGGGGTCGGGCACGGCGGTGACGGCGAGCGGCGGCCACGATCCTCAGGATCCGAGCGGGTCCATGCGCCGGCCGCAATGGGGGCAGTCGTTCAGATCCTTCTGAGTGTGCTGGTCGCACCAGTTGCAGAAGCGGAGGTTCTCAACGGACCATGGAAGCTCCGACGCGGTCGGCGCCAGGGGCAGCATCTGGGCTACCACCTCCAGCTCCTCGCCGGTCTCCCGGTCGACGTAGACCTGGTCGGGCTCGGCCTCGATGATGATCTCTCGGCCGGTCGATGGGGTCCGCATCCGGTACTTCTGGCGGGTCCTCATTCGGCCGGCATCCTACCAGCGGGTCCGGCGGCGGAGCCCCGCGCCGACGGGGGCCGCCGCTTGCGCCGACGGGGGCCAACACTTAGATAGAGTGGCGGCCCGCAGCGTATGGTGATGACGATCAGAGGATCCGCCCTGGGGCGCGCCGCAGCCCTCGCATGCAGTGCGCTGGCCCTGCTCGTGGTGGGGGGATGTGCGGTCAAGCATCCCACCGCCAATCTGGTGAACGGCAAGACGCTGTTCGTCGGCAAATGCGGGTCGTGCCACACGCTCGACCACGCCGGCACGACCGGGACCATCGGGCCTAACCTGGATGATGCCTTCCGTCAGGACCGGGCCGACGGCGTCAAGAGCACATCCATCCAGGGTCTGGTCGACTACTGGATCCGGTACCCCAACACCGAGGGCGTGATGCCGGCGATGCTCTTCAACGGCCAGGATGCGCAGGACGTGGCGGCCTACGTCGCGCATGTGGCTGCGAGACCGGGGGTGGACACGGGTGCACTGGCTCTCGCCGGCCAGGAGAAGGTTCCGGTCACGCCGGCGGCGGGGAAGGCCGTCTTCACCGGCGTCGGAGGATGCGGCTCCTGCCACACGCTTGCCGCGGCCGGGACCACCGGAACCGTCGGGCCGAACCTCGGCACCCAACTTGCGCCGAGTTGCAGGCTCCCCCAGTCGATCAAGGTCCGCGGCGCGACACTCAAGGAGTGCATCCATACCGCGATCGTCAACCCGTACGCGTTCATCCCGTCTGGATATGCGGCCGGCGTGATGCCGAACGACTTCAAGCAGCGCCTCAGCCCGAGCCAGGTCGAAGCGCTGGTCGCGTTCTTATCCAGCGTCGTGAAGTAGCTGCGGCGCGCGGCTCTCCTCGGTGGCTCGAAGCCGCTCGAAGAGCTCCTCGCCGCGGCCCGCGGCCACTGCTCGCGCGGCCCGCCGCTCGTCTAGCTCCACTCCGTGGGCGGCGGCGTAATCGAGGAGTCGCTGGCGTTCATCGGCCTCGCGGGCGACCTTCATGAACAGCCATCCAAACAGGCAGATGGTGAGCACGCTCTCCTCGACCATCATCACCCCGGCCGCCGCGATCTGGTCGCCCATCGCGCTAATGTGCCAGTGCGCGTCGCCTGCCCGGTAGATCGGGTACCACACCGTGCCGGAGAAGATCATCGCGTTCGCGAGCACCGTTCCGAGCAGGCGAACGACGATGATGTACACCAGACGGGCGCTGTTGTTGAACCATCGGGGTTTGGGCAACGGTCCGAGTAGCGCCATCCACATCGCGATCCCAAAGGCCAGGAACGTCGCGTGCTGGAGCGCGTGGATCGCGTCGTGTCGGAGCGCGGCCTGGTAGAGCGCTGGCAGGTGCCAGAGGTAGAAGTTGCCCGCCCAGACGGTGACCGCGACCACGGGGTGAGTGAGGACACGGAGGCGGGCGATGAAGCGATTGCGAAGCAGCGGCGCGAGCAGCGGTCCGGTCAACCCGAGCACGATGAGCAGCGCGGCCACGTCCCCGATCAGAAGGTGCTCGGCCATGTGGACGACGAGCAGCTGATCGGCAAGATTGTCGACGGGTGGGGTCAGCGCCACCGCGAGCACGAGCAGCCCCGACGCGTAGCACGCCTGCCGCCACCCGGGGACGGCCCGCTTCTCGCCGGCGAGGGTGCGCACGCGGGCGTGGTAGGGGAGCCACCAGACCAGCGCCAGGAGCGGAAGCAGAAGGCCGTTGACCGGGCCGACACTCGCGACGGGAACCATCGCTGCCAATGGTGTCACGCCGACCCGCCCTGAAAGCTAAGTGACCGCTCTTACGATCAGCACGATCGCGATGATCACGGCCATGACCACCACGAAGTAGATCAGGACCTTGAACGCGTCGGCCTCGGAGCGGAGTGGGTTCAGCACGCCTACAGGATGTACACCGCCGTGTAGACGATGATCCACATGCCGTCGACGAAGTGCCAGTAGATTCCGGGCACCTCCATGCCCTGGTGGTGCTCGGGCGAGTAGTGGCCGCGGAACGAGCGGATCGTCACCATCAGCAGCGCGCACAGGCCGACGAACACGTGGCAGCCGTGCAGTCCGGTGAGCGAGTAGAACACGGTGGCCTGAGCGGAATCGTGCGGGGCCCAGCCCAGGTGGACGTACTCGTTGAGCTGCAGGGTCAGGAACGCGGCGCCGAGCAGGAACGTGCACACCATCCCGGCCTTCAGGCCGAAGCGGTTTCCGCGCTTGATCGACATGAGCGCCCAGTGGATCGTCAGCGAGGAGGACAGGAGGATCGCGGTATTCACCGCGGTCGTGGCCGCCGGCACTGATGTGCCCGCTGCCGGCCAGGGGTTGTGGCTCACGACGCGGATGAAGAAGTACGCCGTGAAGAAGGCGCCGAAGATCATGACCTCGGAGATGATGAAAAGCATCATCCCGAGCGTCGGCGCCTCGACGCGCGAGGAGCGGTGAGCGGGGGGAGGGCCGTGATGCTCGGCGTGGGCGATGGCGGCGGCTTCCATCGGCTCTCTCTCAGGCGCGGGCGGACACGGCGTCCTGGTGGATCACGTGCTCGACCGGCTTGCCCGTGCTGCGCCGCACCCGGTCTATCAGATCGGTACGCAGCCACCCTGACTTTGTTTCTGGGAAGGTCGAGATCACGATGTCGTCAACGCGGAAATACTGAAGGGCGTTCATGATCGCGGTGAAGGGATCGGGGTCGCCGGTCATGCCGGCCGCGAACAAGCCGGCGGAATGCAGGCGGTCGAGCACCAGCCGCAGCCGCGTGCGTGCCCGCCGCAAGGCATGGCCGTCACCCCCTTCCTGGGGGACTACTACGAGGAACAGGCGGCGATCTCCCTTGACGTCGTCGGCCTGCGCCTTGGCCTTCAGCGCCTCCAATAGCTCGTCGCCGCTCGCGGTGCGGTTGGCGACCGCGAGCGTCACCTCGAACGGCAGACCCTCGCGGTCGGGGTCGGCCACCACGTGCTCGACCTGGATCCCCGAGGCATAGCGGACCCGGTCGATCAAGTCCCGTCGAAGCCATCCGGACCGGGTCTCCGGGTAGGTCGAGATGATGATCTCGTCGGGGTTGTATTCGCGCAGCGCGTCGACCGTCGCGGTGTACGGGTCGGGGTCGCCGACTTCGCCAACGGCCTGGATTCCCTCGGCGTGCAGGAACTCGAGCGCTAGGTCGACTCGCGCCTGCGCCGCGTCGAACACCGCGTCGTCGTAGACGACGAGCCCGGCCCGTGGCCGGGTCTGCGGTACGACCAGGACGAAGCGCACGTCGCCCTCGGCCACTTGCCGGCGGACGGTATCGATCAGCGTCCGGCCGCCGAGCGTCTCGTTCGCCACGACCAGCACGGTTTTCATCGGTGTGCCCTAATTGCCGGCCCGTGCACTAATGGCTCGCTTGGCTGGGTGGTCGCGTGAGCGCGCCGGCCGCGACCGGCTTGGCCTCGGTGGGTGGCTTGAAGATCCCGTGCACCGCGCCCGGTACGCCGTACTCATACGGTCCGCCGACGACCGTCGGCACCGCATCGAAGTTGAAGACCGGCGGCGGCGAGGAAACCTGCCATTCGAGCGTCAGCGCGCGCCACGGATTGGCCGCCGCGCGCGGTCCCCCGCGCCAGCTGGAGATGATGTTCCACAGGAAGATCAGCATGGTGAGGCCGAGGATGAACGAGCAGATCGAGATGAACAGGTTCCAGGTGGCGAACTTGGCCGCGTATTCGGCCACTCGCCGCGGCATCCCCTGGAGCCCAATGATGTGCATGGGGCCGAAGGTCAGGTTGGCGAAGATGAACGTCAGCCAGAAATGCCACCTGCCCAGGCGGTCATCGAACATCCGCCCGGTCATCTTCGGGAACCAGTAGTAGACGCCGGCGAAGATCGTCATCAGCGAGCCGCCGAACAACACGTAGTGGATGTGGGCGACGATGAAGTACGTCTGGCTGACGTGAATGTCGAACGGGACCATCGCGAGCATCACGCCGCTGATCCCGCCGAGGGTGAACATCGTCAAGAACCCGAGCGCGAACAGCATCGGCGTGTCCATGTGCAGCACGCCACGCCACAGCGTCGCCAGCCACGAGAAGACCTTGATCCCGGTGGGGATCGAGATGATCGCGGTGGTGATCATCATCGGGATCCGGATCCAGGGCTGCATCCCCGAGACGAACATGTGGTGCGCCCAGACCGTGAACCCAAGCACCACGATCGCCAGCAGCGAGAACGCCATCATCCGGTAACCGAAGATCGGTTTTCGGGACTTCACCGCGAGTATCTCGGAGATGATCCCGAACCCCGGCAGCATCATGATGTAGACCGCCGGGTGCGAGTAGAACCAGAAGACGTGCTGGTACATCAGCACGTTTCCGTTCTTGCCCGCCCCGACGAACGCGTCGAAGAAATGGAAGTGCAGCGAGGTGTCGAGCAGGATGAAGAACTGCGACGACGCGATGAACGGCGTGGCGATCACTACCAGCAGGGACGTGGAGAAGTTTGCCCACACCAGGAGCGGCAGCCGGAAGAAGCTCATCCCGGGCGCGCGCATGGTGATGATCGTCACGAGGAAGTTGAGCGCGGTGAAGATCGACGAGAAGCCCGCGAACTGCACGCCGACGCTGAAGAACAGCTGCCCGAGCGGCATGGTCGTCGACAGAGGCGCGTACGCGGTCCACCCGGTCGCGAAGGCGCCCCCCGGGGCCAGGAAGCTCATGAGCATGAGGACGCCACCCATCGGCAGCAGCCAGTACGACAGCGCGTTCAGGCGGGGGAACGCCATGTCCGGGGCACCGATCATCAGCGGAATGACGAAGTTCGCCAGGCCCGCGAAGACCGGGATCACAAACAGGAAGATCAGGACGGAGGCGTGGACCGAGAACACGCCGTTGTACTGCTCGGGGGTCAGGAACTGCATCCCGGGCTTTGACAGCTGGGCTCGGATCAGCATCGCCAGCAGGCCGCCGACGAACAAGAAGAAGAACGACGTGACCGTGTACTGGATCCCGATCACCTTGTGATCGGTGTTGACGCGGAAGTAGTCGCGCCAGCTGTAAGCGCCGTGGTCGGAGTGATCCTCCGGGCGGGTCGGTCTGCCGGCCGCCCAGTACAGCCAGTAGTCGCACGTGCCGATGCCGACCATGAAGAAGGTCGGAACGGCGAGCAAAGCGACGATCGTGATCGCGTGAGCGTCGATCACCGGGTGCTGGTGCATCAGCCACCTGACCAGCGCCGTCAGTCCGACGGCGAAGCCGAAGCCGAGCACGCTGAACAGCGCTGCGCGGTACCAGCCGGGGGCACGGAGCTTCGGCGGGAGGGGAACGCGCGTAGCGCGTTGCGGCTGACGGACGGCGGGTTCCGCGACGGTGGTTGCCATCAGCGAGTCTCCTCCAGTTCTTGCTCCTTCGTTCTTGCTCCAGAGATGTCCACGCGCCCCTTCACTTTGCCATGCTCGACAGGAAGTTGACAAGCGACTGGATCTGGGTCTGGGTCAGGGTCTTCGAGAACGTGGCGGGCATAATCCCGGCCGCGTAGCCGTGCGGAAGGTAGGCGTACGGCTTCGTGATCGCGGTGTGGATGCACTGCTCGAGCGTGGCCCCTCGAATCCCCTTGGAAGCGGCGGTCGCGCAGTCGGCGCGCAGCCTGGTGTCGAGGTCCGGGCCGACGGTCCCGGTCGCGCCCGCGGCCGCAAGCGTATGGCATGAGCTGCAGCCCGCAGACCCCGTGAACAGCGCCTTCCCGGCTGCCGCGCCGGTCGCGGAGCTCGACGAGGTACTGCTGGTGGGCGGGGAGGTCGAGCTGCTCGGGGCGGCCCCGGAGCCCGGGATTCCGGGCGCCGCGCCGTTCGGCGGGGGCGTTCCGACCGGCGGAGGTCCGTTCGGTTTCTGTGATCCCAGCCACGCCGCGAAGTTGGCGGGTGTCTGAACAATGACCGTCGAGCGCATCAGCGAATGGCCGGCGCCGCACAGCTCCGTGCACTCGACCGGATAGGTGCCGATCTTGTCCGGAGTAATCCTCAACGTTGTTGTGATTCCCGGAACCGCGTCCAGTTTCACGGAGAAGTTCGGCACGAAGAAGCTGTGGACCACGTCGAGTGAGTGCAGTCTGAACACGACCGGCCTAGCGTTCGGCAGGTACAGGATCGGTGAGACCACGCCGTTGGGGTAGGAGAACTCGAACGCGAACTGGCGGGCGGTGACATTGACCGTCATCTCGTCCTTCTTGGTCGCCTCGTTCGAGCGCAGCACGGTGTACGCGTACGTGCACAGCGAGACGATCAGGATCGCCGGCATCACCGTCCAGACAACTTCCAGCCGCGTGTTGCCGTGGATCGGCGGCCCGTCCTTCTCCTCCTCACCCGGCTTCATGTGGAACTTCCACACCGAGAACCCAACCACGGTCAAGACGATCACGAAGATCGGGACCGAGGCGATGAGTAGAACGTCATAGAGGGTCCGGACGTTTCCCGCCTGGCGCGAGCCCTGACTCGGGAACCACGGAACGATCAGCGCAAGCGGAATCAGGATCGCGACGCCGATCACGGCGATCGCGAGCATCTGCAGCAGCGGCCGGTTACGCATGGCCGCTTCGGTCTCCGTGGCCCTCGAGCATCACTCCGCCCGCCATCCTATGCATTCTCGCCCCTGAACGATTCCGGCGCCGCGTGGCCGCTGGCGCTCGCGTATCCGGCGACCGGGGCGGCGTGGCCGGTGGCGCTGGCGGACCTGCGAGCGCGAGGCGGTGCCGGCGCATGAAAGCGCTTGAACGTGGCAATTCCGCGCGTTGGGCCGGCCTCCATTATGATTGAGGCAATTGTTGCAAGCACCATAGGAGGCGCAATGCAGGTACGAGAGGGGATGTCAGAAGTCGTACTGACCGTCGGGCCCGGGCACTCGCTCCGGGATGCCGCCTCGGCCATGGTACGCCGCAGCGTGGGCGCTGCCGTGGTGGTCGATCCGGACGCTCCCGGCCCGGGGGTGATCACCGAGCGCGACATCCTGCTCTCGGTCGGCGCCGGCGAGGATCCCGACACTGAGCTGGTCGCTGACCACCTGACCTCCAACCTGACGTTCGCCTCCCCGGACTGGTCCCTCGAGCGCGCGGCCTCGGCGATGGTCCGGGGCCGCTTCCGTCATCTCATCGTCGTCGAGAGGGGCGAGCTGGCGGGCATCCTGTCGATGCGGGACATCGTTCGCTGCTGGACCGGGGACGGCGCGACGTGCGAGGTGCCCGCCGGCGCCGGCGCCTGAGGACCGCCGGCGCCCGCGCCGGCGCCTGAGGACCGCCAGCGCCCGCGCCGGCGCCTGAGGACCGCTGCCGACAGCGCCGCGCGCCGGCACATTCCGGAACTGTCCGGTTTTGGCGCCGCCGACGCGAAAAGCGGACAGTTCTTAGCCCGCGGGTGCGAACGCCCCGCCCGGCCCCCGAACCACGCCCCGCCCCCGAGGCACGCCCGGCCCCCGAGGCACGCCCCGCCCCCGAGGCACGCCCGCCCCCAACTAGTGCCGGTGCTCTTCGGGCAGTGCGTCGACCTCGCGGCGCGTGTCCCGGACCCACCGGATCACGCAGTACAGCGTGATCACGCCGCCGAGGATGGTGAGGATCCAGTTGATCGTGGTGCCGACCACGATCAGGGTGATCCCCACGGCCGTCGCCAGCGGAAGCACCGTCGGCCCCGGGAGGTGAATCTCCTCGCCGGCCGGCGGCGCCTGGCGCTCGAGTGCTCCGTCAGGCAAATTCGCTTGCATTCGAGCGCTCGAGGGCGGCCCGCTCGGCATCCAGCCTCGCCAAAACGGAGGGCCGCCCTCGAGTCCTCCGGTTGGCGGCGCCTGCTCGGGCTTGCGGCCCGCTCGGCATCCAGCCTCGCCTTTTTGGGCCGCGCCCGAGTCGTCCAGCTGTCCTCGGACCCTCGTGTGGCGCTGCTACACGTCGGGTACTCCGTCCGCGCCGGGAGCCGCCAGCGACCACTCTCGGTGCGAACGAACTTACCTGACGGGACACTGGCTGCTCGTTCATGGGTGGACGTAGATCGCCGCGGCCAGGAACGTCATGCCGAACATGAACAGGCACACCGCGCCGGCGATTAGCCCGGTGCGGATGTTCTTGCGTGCAAGCCGTCGATCCATTGCGACAGCCGGATCCTACAGCTTGACGTCGGCGACCATGGCGCCGAACAGCAGGGCGAGATACACCAGCGAGTACAGGTAGAGCCTGAGCGCTGAGCGCCGATCAGCGCGCCGATAGAGCCAGAGAGCCCCGGCGATGAACCCAAGCCCGAGGACCATCGAGGCCGCCAGGTAGATGCCCCCGAACGCCTCGGCACAGAACGGGAGCTGGGAGATCGCGTAGAGCAGCAGCGTGTAGAGCAGGATTTGGCGACGCGTCTCGTGCTCGCCCCGCGCGACCGGCATCATGGGGATCGAGGCCTTGGCGTAGTCGTCCTTCATCAGCAGGCTCAACGCCCAGAAGTGCGGCGGAGTCCAGTAGAAGACGATCGCGAACAGATACAGCGCCGTCCATGACAGCGATCCCCGGGCCGCGGCCCAGCCGACCAGCGGCGGCATCGCGCCGGCGGCGCCACCGATCACGATGTTCTGCGGCGTGCGACGCTTCAGCCACAGCGTGTAGACGCCGACGTAGCCCACGAAGCCGCCCAGCGCCAGCGAGGCGGCGAGCACGTTGATCGTGAGCGACAGCAAAACGAACGACAGCGCCGCGAGCGCGAGGCCGAACGCCAGCGCCGAGCGCGGAGCGATCCGCCCCGCGGGCACCGGCCGCGACGCGGTACGTGCCATCAGCGCGTCGATGTCGCGGTCGAAGTAGTGATTGACGGCTCCGGCGCCGCCCGCCGACAGGTAGCCGCCGAGGCAGGTCAGCGCGATCTTCGAGACCGGCGGGGTGCCCGCGACCTCCATCGTCGCGACCGTGGTCAGCAGCAGCAGCGTCTGGACCTTCGGCTTGGTCAGCTCGAAATAGTCGGCGAACAGCTGCCGGGTGCCTGCCGCGCCCGCCGCGCCGACCGTGCTGACAGATGAGTCCGCCACGTCCGGAGACCCCTAGACCCGAGCGAACCGCTCGCCACCGCCGGTCTTCTGGGTCACCTCGGTCTGGCGCTCGATCTGCCGGCGGATGTCGCGCATCGGCTCGACCGAACGCACCCGCGGGATCACGTCGAAGTTGTTGACCGGCGGGGGGGAGGTGGTGAACCACTCGAGCGTGTTCCCCTTCCACGGATCCGGCCCGGCCAGCAGTCCGCGTTTGTAGTTGATGGCCACGTTGATGATCGTCAACAAGATTCCGACGCCGAGGATGAACGACCCGATGCTCGAGATCAGGTTGTACGTGGACCAGCCGAGACCCGGCTGGTAGGTGTAGATGCGGCGTGGCATGCCGGACAGTCCGAGCGCATGCTGGACGAAGAACGTCATGTTGAAGCCGATGAACATGACCCAGAACGACAGCTTCCCCAGCCGCTCGTCGAGTAGCCGTCCGGTGATCTTGGGGAACCAGTAGTAGATCCCCGCGAAGATGGAGAACACCGCGCCTCCCATCAGCACGTAGTGGAAGTGGGCGACGACGAAATACGTGTCGTTGAGCTGCCAGTCGACCGGGAAGACCGCGAGGAAGATGCCGGTGATGCCGCCGATCAAGAAGATCCCGATGAAGCCGACCGCGAACAGCAGCGAGGTGGTCATAACGATCGAGCCACGCCACAGCGTTGCGATCCAGTTGAAGATCTTCACCCCGGTGGGGACTCCGATCAAGAACGAGCTCAGCATGAAGAACCCGAGCACCACGATCGGAACGGGCGAGGCGAACATGTGGTGCGCCCATACAAGGGTCGCCAGGAACGCGATCACGGCGGTCGAGGCGGCGATCGCCTTGTAGCCGAAGATCGGCTTGCGCGAGAACACCGGGATGACCTCGGAGATCATTCCGAATCCCGGCAGAATCATGATGTAGACCTCGGGGTGGCCGAAGAACCAGAACAGGTGCTGCCACAGGACCGGCGAGCCGTGGGCGGTGGGGTCGAAGAAGTGCGTGCCGAAGTGCCGGTCGGTGAGCAACATGGTCACCGCCGCGGCGACCGGTGGGAGCGCGATGATGAGCAGGATCGCGTACACGAGGATCGCCCACACGAACAGCGGTAGTCGGCCCCAACTCATCCCCGGCGCGCGCATGTTGACGATCGTCGCGTAGAAGTTGATCGCGCCCAGCAGCGACGAGATGCCGGTGAGGTGGATCAGGAAGATCCAGGCGTCCTGACCGCCGCTGGGTGAGAACTGGATGCTCGACAGCGGTGGATAGCTCCACCATCCGGCCTCGGGGGGATGGAAGAACAGCGTGGCGTAGAAGACGATCCCGCCCGCGAGCAGCAGCCAATACGACAGCGCGTTCAGTCGCGGGAAGGCCATGTCGCGGGCGCCGATCATCAGCGGCACGAAGTAGTTGCCGAAGCCCGCCATCACCGGCACCACGAACAGGAAGACCATCGTGGTCCCGTGGAGCGTGAGCAGCTGGTTGTAGGTCTCGCCGCTGAGCAGCGTGTTGTTCGGCTCCGAGAGCTGGAGGCGCATCATCAGCGCCTCCATGCCGCCGAGCCCGAAGAACACGAACGTCGTGACCAGATACATGATCCCGATCTTTTTGTGATCGGTGGTGGTCACCCACTCGATCCAGCGCTTGGTCCGTCGCGGCGTGACGATCTCGTGAGCGGTGACCTGCGGCGTCGGTCGCAGCGCCCGCTCGGGGACCGGTCGGACGGCGTGCTCGGTTACGGCTGACATTCGCGGTCGCTCCTAGAGGTTTCCGTTCGACGAGAGGACGCCCTGCGCGGTCAGGATGGCTCGCAGCTGGGTCACCTGGGCGTTGGCCTTGGAGATCAGATCCGACTGCCTCGACAACCACGCCGTGTACTGCGCCGGCGTGACCACCTGGACCTGGGCGGTCATCGCGGCGTGATCGCGTCCGCACAGCTGCGCGCATTGGCCGTGATAGATGACCGGACGTTGGGGCGTACTCGCCTCAGGCGCCTTGAACCACGTGTAGGTCGTGTAGCCAGGCACGGCGTCGACCTTGCCACCCAGCGACGGGACCCACCACGAATGAATGACGTCGGTGGACTGGATGTCCAGCACGATCGTGGTGTTGGCCGGCACCACCATCAGCTGATACGAGTACGGAAGCTTGGACGCGAAGGCGTTGTTCAGGCAGTCGTCGCCGTACGTGTAGCGCCAGATGTACTGGCGACCCTGTACGCAGACCGTGACCTTCTTGCCGTTCGGCGGGGTGGGCTGGGTGACCGACGCCGACAGCACCAGGCCGCCGGGGCCCGAGTTGGGCGGGTTGATGATGCTCGGCAACTTCACGAACGTGATCACGGTCAGCACGACCAGGATCACCGCCGCGGCCACGGTCCACCCGATCTCCAGCCTCGTGTTCCCGTGGATCTGCGCCGCAACCGCGCCCTTCTTGGCGCGGAACTTGAACACCGAGTAGAGCAGCGCGCCGGCGACCACGAAGAACACCACCGCCGCGATGTACAGGATGATGTTGTAAAGCGAGGAGATCTGGTTTGCGTTCGGTGATCCCCCGTGCTTCAACGTGATGAAGTGCGCCGAGGCTATCGGCGCGAACGCGAGGGAGCCGAGGAGCGAGAGCGCGAATGCCAGGCTCAACGCGCGTGCGCGGTGGCCGCGCCGGCGCCCGATCTGCTGCTCGTTCGCGAAGGCCCGCACGGCGGCGGATTCTATTGACCCGCCGGGAGCCAGGGGCGGTGGGCGGGAGTTCCTATACTGGCGCTTCTTGCGCACGTCCAAGGGGATCCGAGCTGCGGCCTGGGCCCTTGTCGCGGCGGCGGTCGCTGCGCCCGTGCTGAGACGCCAGTTGCGGCTGCCGGCCGGCGTGGCGATCGGCGCTGCGGCGACCGCGCCGCTCACCGTGTGCGCGGCAATGCGCCCGGGCAAGGCGCGTAACGTCGCCGTTTGCACCCTGAACATGTGGGCCTATATCGCGGCCTACAAGCTGCCCAACGACGATCCGCGGCGGCTGGCGGCGCGCGTGCGGGTCGACTATCCGATCGCGGTCGACCGAATCCTCGGTCTCGGAGTCATACCGACGCTCAGGCTGCAACGGAACTTCGCGGCACCGGGTGCGGTCAACCGCCTAGAGCGGTTGCTGGTGTGGTGTCACTGGATGTGGTTCGCTGTGCCCCACTCGAGCGTCGCCTACGTGCTGCTGCGCGATCCGGATCGTTTCCCGAGCGCCGCCGCACGAATGTACGCCGTATTCGACACCGGCGCCGTGTTCTACTGGACGATCCCCACCGCGCCTCCCTGGTGGGCGGCTGAGCACGGCAGCCTCGAGGACGGTGAACCGATCCGGGTGCGGCGGATGATGCTCGAATACGGGGAGCAGTTTTGGGGTGACCGGTGGGGCGCGCTTTACGATGTCCTCGGCGGGAATCCGCTAGCTGCTATGCCTTCGCTGCATTTCGCCACGTCCCTGATGGCCGCCCACCTGCTGAGCGAGGTGGGTCCGGTGGCAGGCGCCGTCGCGTGGACGTACGCGGTGCTTCTCGGCGTGGCGCTCGTCTACCTGGGCGAGCACTATGCGATCGATCTGATCGCGGGGGCGGCACTGGCGGAGGGCGTCCGCTCCAGTGCGCGGCCGATCGCGCCGATCCTCAGGCGCGTGCTCGCGGGGTTGCGGGGACTCGATGCGGTGCGGATGCTCGAGGCACGGACGGCAGCTGGATAGGAGGACGAGGTGCGTGACGACGCCCCTAGCGAGCAGCGGGCGCGAATATCGCCGGACACCGGTGCTCGCCCCGGTACCGAGGAGATGCCCAGCACCCAGTTCACCCGCCGGCGACTGCTCATATCCCTTCTGTTCGTCGTCTCGAGCGTCGCGTTTCTGTATTTCGTCCTGCCCAAGCTCGTCGGCCTGCACGAGACGTGGAACCGCATCCAGGAAGGCAACGGGTGGTGGCTCGGGCTGGCCGTTGTACTCGAGATGTGCTCCTTCGCCGGCTACGTGGCCCTGTTCCGGGTGGTGTTCGCCCGGGCATCGCGGATCCACTGGCGCGAGAGCTACCAGATCACGATGGCGGGGCTGGCCGCCACCCGGCTGTTCGCCGCCGCCGGCGCCGGGGGAATCGCGCTCACAGCGTGGGCGGTGCGGCGCTCTGGCATGCAGCCGAGGGTCGTCGCGTGCCGGATGATCGCGTTCCTGGCGCTCCTCTACGGGGTGTACATGGCCGCGCTCGTGGTCGACGGCATCGGTCTGTATCTCGGCGTGTTCCCGGGGCCGGCCCCGTTCGCGATCACCATCGTTCCAGCGATCTTCGGCGGCGTCGTGATCGCGCTGTTCCTCGCGATCTCGCTGCTACCGCAGGATTTCGAGCGGCTGGTGGCTCGCGGCACGAGCGGCGGACGGTGGCCGGCGCGGCTCGCTCGGCGGCTGGCCACGGCACCGGCGACGGCGGGGACCGGCATACGGACCGCTATTGATCTCGTCCGAGCCCGCGAGCCGCACGTGCTTGGCGCCGTGGCCTGGTGGGGCTTCGACATCGCGGTGCTGTGGGCGTGCTTTCACGCCTTCGACGCTTCGCCGCCCAAGGCGGTGATCGTGATGGCCTACTTCGTCGGGATGCTCGCCAACACGCTTCCCCTTCCGGGCGGAATCGGCGGCGTCGACGGCGGGATGATCGGCGCGTTCTCGGCCTTCGGCGTCAACGTCGAGGTCGCGATTGTGGCCGTGCTCGCCTACCGCGCGATTGCGTTCTGGCTCCCCACGCTCCCGGGCGGCGTGGCTTATTTGCAACTGCGCAAGACCGTCAACCGATGGCGTCGGGAGCTCGCCCCCGGCCCGGCGCGCCCCCTGCACGAGGCATCCGGCGGCGCGTCTTGATGGACTGGAACACTGACCGAGCGTCGTCGCTATACTTTATGAAGTGTCCGAGCAGCGCATAGAGAACGTAATCATCGTCGGAAGTGGTCCCGCCGGCTACACGGCGGCGCTCTACACGGCGCGGGCGAACCTCGAGCCGCTGGTGATCGAGGGCTTCGCGTGGGGAGGTCTGCTCCAGCAGACCACCGACGTCGAGAATTACCCGGGGTTCCCCGAGGCGATCATGGGCCCGGAGCTCATGCAGCACTTCCGCGATCAGGCGGGGCGCTTCGGCGCTCGGTTCGAGACCGACGACGCGACCAAGATCGAGTTGGCGCGTGACGGCGGCCTGCACAAGGTGTGGTCCGGCGACGATCTGTACGTCGCGCGGACCGTGATCCTGGCGATGGGAGCCCAGCACCGCAAGCTGGGAGTCCCGGGTGAGATGGAGCTGGCGGGGCGTGGCGTCAGCTACTGCGCCACGTGTGACGCGGCGTTCTTCAGGGACGCTCCGACGATCATCGTCGGCGGTGGCGACTCCGCGATGGAGGAGGCGATGTTCCTGTCGAAGTTCGCCTCGAGCGTCGCGATCGTGCACCGCCGCGACGAGTTTCGTGCCTCGAAGATCATGCTCGAGCGAGCGCGGGCGATCCCCAACATCGAGTGGCTCACCCCGTACGTGGTCGATGAGTTCCTGCCCGCGGCCGAGGGCTCGCTGGGTCGCGCGCGGCTGCGCAACACGGTCGATGGCACCACCCGCGAGATTCCGATCACCGGCGCATTCATCGCCGTCGGCCACGACCCGCAATCGCAGCTGGTCCAGGGACAGGTCGAAACCGACGCCGGCGGTTACGTAGTCACCCAGGGCACCTCGACGCTCACCAACCTCCCCGGCGTCTTCGCCGCCGGCGACCTGGTCGATCACACCTACCGACAGGCGGTGACGGCCGCCGGCACGGGCTGCCAGGCCGCGCTCGACGCCGAGTGGTACCTGCGGGACACGCCGTTCCCTTTGGAGGCCACGGCCGGCGCTGAAGGAGTCGCTGCCTAGTCTCGTAGGGGTCAGGACGACTACTCAGGCGAGCTTCGTCCACACCGTCTTGGTCTCGAGGTACGCCTCGAGTCCCTCGCCACCGTGCTCGCGGCCGAGCCCCGAGGCCTTGTACCCGCCGAACGGCGCGCCCGCGTCGACCTCTCCCCAGCAGTTGATGTAGACCGATCCGGCCTTGAGCATCGAGGCCAACCGGTGGGCATTGCCGATGTCCCTCGTCCAGACTCCCGCGGCCAGGCCGTACTCGGTCTCGTTGGCGCGCGCGGCGACCTCCTCCAGAGATTCGTAGGGGAGCGCGACCAACACGGGACCGAAGATCTCCTCGCGGGCGATCTTCAGGTCGTCCCGGCCGGTCGTGAACAGGGTGGGCTCGACGAAGTAGCCGTCGCCGGATCGGCCGGCGCCGCCCCCGATCACGAGCTCGGCTCCCTCCGCCCGCCCCGCCTCGATGTAGGAGAGCACGCGCTCGTGCTGCTCCCGGGAGACGAGCGGTCCGAAATGAGTGCCAGGATCGAGCCCGGGACCGACGCGGGACTTGCTCGCGCGCGCGGCGAGGGCGGCCACCACCTCGTCGAACTGGTCGCGGTGGACGAACAGACGGCTGCCGGCGTTGCACGCCTGGCCGGTGTTGAAGTAGATCCCCTGAAACGATCCTGCGATCGCGGCATCGAGGTCGGCGTCGGGCAGGATGACGTTCGGTGACTTGCCGCCCAACTCGAGTGTCACCCGCTTGAGCGCCCGCCCGGTCTTGGCCCCGATCTCCCTGCCCACCTCCGTCGATCCGGTGAACGCGATTTTGTCGACGCCCGGGTGGTCGACCAGCGCCGCACCCGTCTCACCGGCCCCGGTGAGGACGTTGATCACCCCGGCCGGGATCCCCGCCTCGAGCGCCAGCTCGCCGATCCGCAGCGCGCTCAGCGGCGTCTGCTCCGCGGGCTTCAGTACCACGGTGCAGCCGGCCGCGAGCGCCGGCGCGAGCTTCCACGAAGCCATCAGCATCGGGAAGTTCCACGGGATGATCTGGCCACAGACGCCTACCGGCTCCTTGCGCGTGTAACAGAGCATGTCCGGCTGTCGCACGGGGATGACCCGGCCGAAGACCCGCTCGCACCAGCCGGCGAAGTGGCGGAAGAAGCGAACGGTTCCGTCGACGTCCACGACTCTGGCGATCTTGACCGGCTTGCCATTGTCGAGCGCCTCGAGCTGCGCGAACGTAGCGGCGTCCTCCTCGATCAGGTCGGCCAGGCGGTTGATCAGCCGCGCGCGTCCCGCCGCCGGAAGCGTGGCCCATTCCGAATCCTCGAGCGCGCGCCGCGCCGCTTGCACGGCTCGATCCACGTCCCGAGCGCCGGCCAGCGCCACCGAGGCGATCGGGCGCGCGGTGGAAGGATCGATCGTCTCGAACGTGCGGCCATCGGCGGCGGGGGTGCGCTCGCCGTCGATCAGAAGCTCGTGCTCGCGCGAGGCGAACTCACGAGCGGTGTCGGACAGCTGTTCCGGCAGTGTGGCGGTGGACATCTGCGATCTCCCGGGGTCGGTTACGGCGTGAGCACGATCTTCAAGGCCTCGCGGCGATCGTAGACCTCATAAGCGTGGGGGGCCTCGTCGAGCGGCAGACGATGGGTGATGAGCGGGGAGGGGTCCAGAGTTCCCGCGGCGAGCATGCCGAGCACCCGGTCCACATGCCCGATCACGTTGGCCTGGCCGCTCCTCAGCGTCAGCCCCTTGATCCAAACCAGCCCCATGTGGAGCTCGCAGCGCTCGGCGTAAACGCCGATGGCCACGACCGTGCCCGCGTTCCGGGCGAGGCGGATGGCCAGCTCGAGCGCATCGGGGTGGCCGACGGCGTCGATCGCGGCGTCGACGCCACGGCCATCGGTGGCGCCGGCCACCGCGTCGCGCGGGCTGTCTTCCGTGAGGTGCACCGGCGTCGCGCCCAACGCGCGCGCCACGCCCAGCCGAGCCTCCACCGTGTCGATCGCGATCACGGGGCCCGCGCCCGCGGCGAGGGCGACGTGCACCGCGCTCAGTCCGACCGGCCCCAGTCCGAGCACGGCGACGCTGTCTCCTGGTCGGACTTCTCCGGCCGTGATCGCGTGGTACCCGGTCCCCATCACGTCTCCCGCGAACAGCGCAATCTCGTCCGAGAGCTCGTCGGGGACCTTTCGGAGCGTCATGTTCGCCATCGGCACCAGCGCCTGCTCGGCCTGCGTGCCCTGGAGCGAGCCGAGCGCGGCGCCGTGGCCGAACGTTCGCGCGCGCTCGCATTTCTGGTAGGCGCCCCGCAGGCAGAAGAAGCACGTACCGCAGGCGGTGTGAAAGCAGCCGAGTACGCGGTCGCCGGGGCTGACCCGAGTCACCGCTTCCCCGGCCGCCACCACCTTTCCCACGAACTCGTGTCCGATCGTGAACCCGGGCTCGATCCGCACGCGGCCGTGGTAGATGTGCAGATCCGAGCCGCACACGCCGGTCGCGTCGATTCGAACCACCGCGTCGGTGCGCTCGCTGAGCTCCGGTTCGGGACGATCCTCGACCGCGACTTGGCCGGGGGCGTGAAAGGTCACCGCTCTCACCGCGCCACCTCGTGGGCGAAGAACCCTTCGCCGGTCTGGCGTCCGAGCTTGCCCGCCCACACGAGACGGCGCAGTGCCGGTGCCGCGCGGTAGCGCTCCTCGCGCAGCTCCTCGAAGAGGGCGTCGAGCACCGATAGCACCTGCTCGAGACCGATCTCGTCCGCCCACGCCAGAACCCCGCGCGGGTAGCTCAGCCCGTGGAGCATCCCCGCATCGATGTCCTGCGCGCTGCCGACGCCCTCCCCGAGCGCAAACGCCGCCTCGTTGATCACCTGGCAGACGATCCGGCCGAGCACCAGCCCGGGAGTGTCCCGCACCCACACGGCGTGCTTGCCCAGCGTGCCGAAGAAGCGCTCCGTTGCGCCGGCCGCGGCCTGCGTGCTGTCCGGCCCGCGCGTCAGCTCGACCAGCGAGACCTCCCCGAGGGGCGGGAGCGCGTTGAATCCCACTGCCCCGCCGGCTGGATCGAGCGCGGCCAGTGACCCCGCCGTGCAGCAGATGGCCTGCGGTCCGCCCTGCAGCGGCACGTCGGGCACCTCGGCGCCGGCCAGGTCGAGGATCAGGAACGGCGGCTCCCGGTCGACCGCCTCAAGCGGCGAGGCGACCTCCCAGCCGGCATCCCGCGCGGCTGCGGTGAGCTCGACGGCCAGAGGCGAATCCCCCGCGATCACGATCAGCCCTTCGCCGCGGCCAGCGGGCCGCGGCGGCGGATCCTCCGGTCGGTGCCGACCAGGACCCTCCGAGTAGTCGTAGTAGCCGCGTCCGGACTTGCGCCCGAGCCGTCCGGCGGCGACGGTTCGCACCGTGATCGGGGAGGGGCGCCAGCGGGGCTCGCCGAAGCTCTGCTCGTAGAACGAGCGGGAGACCTCGAGACCGACGTCCACCCCGACCAAATCCATCAGCTCGAAAGGCCCCATCCGAAAGCCGCCGCCCATCCGGCAGATGCGATCGATGTCCTCGAGCGGCGCGACCCGCTCCTGGAGCAGCTTCAGCGCCTCCAGGCCGAACGGCCGGTTGCAGCGGTTGACCAGAAAGCCCGGGCCGTCGACCGCCTCGATCACGTGCTTGCCCATCGCCTCGCCCGCGGCGCGGGCCACGGCGAGCGCCCGCTTGGAGGTCTGGGCACCGGCGACGACCTCGAGCAGGCGCATCACCGGCGGAGGGTTGAAGAAGTGCATGCCCACGACCCGCTCGGGACGCTTCGCCGCGCTGGCGATCGCGGTGACCAGCAATGACGAGGTGTTGGTGGCGAGCACGCAGTCCTCGGCCACGAGATCCTCCGAGAGGCGTCCAAACAGCTCGCGCTTTAGCTCCAGGCGCTCCGGTGCAGCCTCGATCACGAGCTCGCACGGCTTCAGGTCCCCGAGTGCGGGCGCGGCCTCGATGCGAGCGGCGGCCGTCCTCGCCTCGGCCTCGCCCCAGCGCCCGCGCGCGGCGCCGCGCTCGAGCTGCGCGTTGATCCGCTCCAGGCCGCGCTGAAGGGCGTCGGGAAGCGGATCGTGCAGCAGTGTTCGCGCGCCCGCGAGGCACGCGAGCTGGGCGATTCCGGCTCCCATCGTGCCGGCGCCCGCGACCCCGATCGTCGTGGGCGGATCCGGAATCTGCGCGGCCGGGCTCAAGCTGGGACGAGCGCGTTGACGCCGGTCAGGGCGCGGCCGATGATCAACTTCTGGATCTGGGAGGTGCCTTCGTACAGCGTCGTGACGCGAACGTCACGGTAGTAACGCTCGACCGGATAGTCGTCGACGTAGCCCGAGCCGCCGTGGACCTGAATCGCGGTGTCCGCGCAGTGCACCGCGGCCTCGGTCGCGTACAGCTTGGCGATCGAGGTCTCGGTGGTGTTGGGCTTGCCGGTGTCCTTGAGCGTTGCCGCCCGCCACACGAGCATCCGCGCGGCGTCGGTGTGCAGCTTGATATCCGTGATCATCTCCTGCACGAGCTGAAAGCTCGCGATCGGGCGACCGAACTGCACGCGGTTCTTCGAATAATTCACTGATGCTTCCAAGCAGCCCTGGCAGATCCCCACGCAGCCGGCGGCGACGCTGTAGCGCCCGGAGTCGAGTGCGCTCATCGCGATCTTGAACCCGTCGCCTATCTCTCCGAGCATCGCGTCGTCGGCGGCATGGCAGTCGTCGAGCGAGATCGCCCCCGTGTCCGATCCGCGCAAGCCCATCTTGTGGTGGATCGGCTGCGGTTGAAAGCCGGGCTGGTCGGCGTCGACCAGGAAGCACGCGAGGCCGCGATGGCCCTTGTCCGGATCGGTCTGGGCGAAGATCAGAGCAACGCGCGCGTGGTTGGCGAGCGAGATGAACATCTTCGCCCCGTTGATCACCCATCCCGAGTCGGTGCGGCGCGCTCGGGTGCGCTGATTGGCCGCATCGGAGCCGGTGTCGGGCTCGGTCAGGCCGAAGCAGCCGAGCCATTCGCCGGAGCACAGCTTGGGGAGGTAGTGCCGTTTCTGCTCCTCGGTTCCCCACCGCATGATCGAGGAGCAGACGAGCGAGGTCTGCACCGAGATCACGGTGCGCATTGCTGAGCAGCCGCGCCCGATCTCCTCGACGACGAGGCCGTAGGTCAAATAGTCGAGGCCGGCGCCGCCGTACTCGCGTGGCACGATCGCACCCAGATAGCCCTGGTCGGCGATCTTGCCGACCAGCTCGAGGTCGAAGTGCTCGTTGCGATCGTTCTCGCGAGCTTGCTCGACGACCTCGTTGTCAGTGAAGGAACGCGCGGTCTCCTGGACCAGGCGCTGCTCATCTGTGAGTTCGAAGTCCATGGCGGGACGGTAGCTGAGCGGGCCAGCCCGCGGTGTCCGAGTGGGTCACTTCAACCGGCTGGCTTCCTTCTCGCGGCTGATCACGTTCGACCGGGCCGGACGCCCCGGCGCGGCACGGGCGGCGCTGTTTGCAAAGCTCGGGGGAGCGCGATGGCCGCCCTATTCTCGGCGGGGCGCGCGTCCGCGCTCGCCGCCGCGCCGGGAGGTGCCGGCGTCGGGCGCCGTCAAGGATCTCGTGGTCGGACGGGGATCGCCGTAGAGGACCGAGGAGAGCACGAGGGGGGGAGGGCCCGGGCAGTGGCGGCTGTGGGCCGTTACTTCGTGAGGTCGCACCGCGTCTCTACACGGCGGCACCACGCCGGCCCCCGCCTTGCGGGGCGGGGGCCGGCGAATGACGGTCGCGGTGTGCGGCGCTAGCTGGTTTTCGGAAGCGACGCCACCGGCGGCAATGCGACAGTGATGGTAACCGGCGAGGAGACGCCACTGACATTCTGACGGTCACTGGGCACTCGCGTGCGGAACGTGAAGGAACCGCTGTTACCGAACCTCCACCCGAACCGGTAGGCCGAGGCGAAGTTGATCACCCCGATCGCCACCGTGTGGAAGTCGCCGTCCTTGCCGAGCCTCTGCAGCTCGATCAGGTGACCCGCCTTGTCCGGCGCGACGGTGCCGGTGAACGTGACCTTCTGGCCCACCACCGAGCTCGACGAGCTCGGCGTCAGCGTCACCACGGCCTGGACTCCCTCGAACAGCGACGCGGTACGTCGCACTGGGGCAAACGTCGTCCGCACGAAGTACTCCGTGTTGTTCTGCGGCGAGACCGTGAACGAGTACCCTCCGTTCGTTCCGGTAGCTGTTGTCCCAAGCGCGACCACATGGGACTGACCTAGCGCGCGACCGAACAGCGTCACATCGATGTTCGGCTCAGGCAGCAGCGGGCTAGTGGCACTTGCCTGTGGGTAGTAGAGGACCCCGGAGATGGTCGCCGACTGTCCAGCGCTGATGATCGGATCGGAGGTGTTGATCGTAAACGTGGGATTCTGCGTCTGATCGATGTCGATCGACACACTGTCGGAAGCCGCGGCGATGTTCCGATCATCGCCCCGGAGCAGCACGCGAAGCGTGTACGTGTCCGGTACTCGGAACCGGTAGGAGATCGAGTAGTTCGAGCCTCCGCCGATCAAGCCCACCTTGAGCGTGTGCCAGTCACCGGAGGAATCCTGCTCCTGGAGATACACCGGCTCGCCGACATGGAACCCGACTGGGTCCACGTGACCGGAGAACACGACCGGGTGACCGGTGTCGCCAGTCGTCGAGCTCGCGGTCAGGCTGAGCGCCGCGGCGACCCGCTCATGAACCGTACGCGAGTGAACGTTTCCGGGCAGACCGGGAGCGCGCACGAACCAGCTGCGATTCGTGAGAACAACATCCTCCGCGCGGGTGAACTCGTAGAATCCGAACGAGTTCGTCTTCGTGACTCCGACGACCGTGAAGTACGGACGGGGGTTGATCCTGTGGTACAGCACGATCGTCCTGCCCGCGGAGTTCGCCCCGTTCAACTGACCGTAGATCAGCACCGCGTCACCCGTGATGATCGGGTTTGGCGTGGCATTGATCGTCAGGCCATGATTGTGCCTTGGCGCGGCACTGGCTGCCCCCGGAACGGCCACAGCAACAACAACTGTCAGCACTGACGCGAGCACGACAAAGCGTCGGCGCATGAGGCCTCCTTTCACAGCTTGGTAGGTAGGTGTGCGCCTCCGCCGGATTCCCGGCTCCCTACCGGGCGGTGGCGTGATCGGCCTCCAAAACACTGGGCATTGACGAAAGTTGCGCGTCGCCATGGGCTGGGTGGAATCCCGCAAATTCAGCCATCTCGGAGGCCTCGACACTGCCCGCCGACGGCAATAAACTGGGATGCCCGTGGACCCCTTTGCACTCGTGCTCGTGGGTGGCCTGCTCGCAATCGCACTGTTCGTGTGGCTGGTCGGCAGGTACTACCCTGGCTCCGGCCTCGAGCAGCTCGGGCTGAAATCGGCGCGCGAGATCATGGAGACCCGTGAGGGCCTCGAGGCCGAGGACCTCGAGCAGATGCTCGCCGCCCACAACGCGAGGCGCCAGGCCCGCGGCCAACCCGAGATCTCGGCCGCCGACTACGAGCACGGGGTGATGCGGGAACTGCATGACGAGCGCCGGCGCCACGAGCAGGCTCTCGCCGATCGCGAGCTCGATGAGCTGCTCGCCGTCACGAACACGCGTCGCCGACAGCGCGGGCTGCCAGAGCGCACGCGCGAGCAGGCGCGCCGGGAGTTCGGCGGCAAGCCTTCCCCGGAGCGCTGAGCCCGCGAGGCCAGGCCCGAACCGTGGCACGATGCTTGATCATCGGCTGCGGGTGTCGCGGACGACTGCTCGCGGGCGAGCTGATAGCTCGCGGCCACGCCGTCCGCGGGACGACGCGGGATCCCGAAAGCCTCGAGGAGATCGGGCTGACCGGGGCCGAGCCGGTGCTAGGCGATCCGGATCGGATCGCGACACTAACCCCCGCGCTCGAGCACGTCGGCGTTGCCTGCTTGCTGCTCGGGTCCGCCGTCGCTGGTCCCGAACAGCTCGGTGTGCTCCACGGCAGCCGTCTGGGGATGCTTCTGAGCAAGATGATCGACACCACCGTGCGCGGAATCGTGTACGAAGCCAGGGGCAGCGTCGATCCCGCGTTGCTCGAGCACGGCTCCGAGCTCGTACGCGATTTCTGCGACGGGTCGCTGATCCCCTACGTCCTGCTCGAGGCCGACCCCACGGACCGGATCGCCTGGTTGGAGGCTGCGACGGCGGCGATTGATCGCGTGCTCCAGCGAGCGTGACCGGCGCGCACGCCCAGTTGCCACCGATCTGGTGCGGAATCCCGGTGGTCGCGATGCGGCACACGCTAGACTCACGTCTGAAATAAATAGCTAAAAGTTGATCGGAATAACAGGAGCGACAGGCGTGCCCGACTATGCAAAGGACGTATTGGTAGAGCCGGAGTGGCTCGAGCAGCAACTGGGCGACGACTCGATCAGGGTCGTCGAGGTCGATGAGAATCCCGCCCTCTACCGCGAAGCCCACATCCCGGGCGCTATCGGATTCGACTGGCGGATCGACCTCCAGGACCAGGTCAAGCGCGACTTCCTCGGCCCGGAGGACTTCGGCCGGCTGTTTGGCAGTCACGGGATCTCGAACCGCCACCAGATCATCCTCTACGGGGACCGCAACAACTGGTTCGCGGCGTACACGTACTGGTATCTGAAGTACTACGGCCACGAGAACGTCAAGTTGCTCAACGGGCCGCGGGAGCGGTGGATCTCAGAGGGACGCCCCACGACCACCGAGGTTCCGAACTTTGCCCCCACCGCGTTCGCCGCGCGGGCAGGCGACGCATCCATCCGGGCCATGCGCGAAGAGGTCCTGGCGGCGCTCGGCGATTCCCATCAACTCGTGGACGTCCGCTCGCCTCAGGAGTACTCAGGCGAGCTGATTGCCATGCCCGGCTACGAGAACGAAGGCGCGCAGCGCGCGGGCCACATCCCCGGCGCGAAGTCAATCCCGTGGGCGCAAGCGGTCAAGGAGGACGGGACGTTCAAGTCGGCCGGCGATCTCCGCGACCTATACAGCGGTAAGGGCGTGCTGTCCGGCGAGCCGATCATTGCCTATTGCCGGATCGGCGAGCGTTCGGCCCACACCTGGTTCGTGCTGCACGAGCTTCTCGGTGAGGCGGACGTCAAGAACTACGACGGGTCGTGGACCGAGTGGGGCAACCTGGTCAACGTTCCGATCGAGAAGGGCTGAGCTTCCGGGCGCCGCTTCCGGGCGCCCGATTCGCGCCCGGCTGGCGGGCGCCGTGCTCGTTCTGCATCGCCGTGATCCGGTCGAACAGATCCGACAGCATTCGAGCCGTCGCGCCCCAAATCAGGTGGTCCCTCACCAGGTAGGTGTCGGTGCGGATCGGGAGGCCGCGCCGAACCAGACGGCGCCGCGCATATCCAGCCGCCAGCGCCGGCAGCGACAGCTCGATCACTTCGGCGACCTCGCGGGCGCTCAGGGTCCACGTACGTCCCGCGTCGATCAGCCCGACGAAGGGATAGACCGCATACCCGGTGGCGATCGTTGGCGTCGGCTGTAGCGCGCCGATCACCTCGACCGCATCGGCGGGCAGTCCAATCTCCTCTTCTGCCTCACGCAGGGCGGTCGCGATCAGGTCGCGCTCTCCCTCCTCGTAGCGGCCGCCGGGGAACGAGATCTCGCCCGGGTGGCGGCGAAGGTCTTCGCGGCGCTTGGTGAACACCGCGTGCAGCTCGCCGCCCGCCTCGTACAGCGGCACCAGCACCGCGGCATCGGTTCGGCCGCGCACTTCCAGCCCCAGGGCCGCGCCGGGCGCGATCAGCACCCTTCGCAGTTCCTCGCGTAGCGATCCGGTGCGCGATGCGCCGATCACATCGCCGCGGGCTCTACCAGCTCAACGCGCTCGCTGAAGATGACCTCGCCGTCAAGTGTCCGGTGCACCGGACACTTCGCGGCGATCACCCGCAGGCGCTCGATCTGTTCCTCCGTGCAGTCGCTTGTTAGTCGCAGGACCAGTTTGAAGTTCGTGGGGCACCCGCGCTCGGCCGGCGCGTACTCGCACTGAACCTCGACCGGACCGATGTCCCAGCCCTTCCGCTTGGCGTACATCTCGATCGTGACCGCGGTGCAGGAGGCGAGGCTCGCTGCGAGCAGCTCCTGAGGGCTCGGTCCGTCGTCGTCGCCGCCATGCTCCGGTGGCTCGTCGGCGATGATCTGGTGCTGGCGAACGTCGATTCGGTGGGCGAATGCTGTCCTTGCTGTACGGTGCGCGATGGCCTTCATGCTCTGGTCCCTTGCTGGTCGGAGGTACTCCCAGCCCGCATCGTAGCGCCGGCGGTGGCGCTAATCCGCGAGTGAGTTGAACACCAGTCCGGTGGGGACCTTAGGGAAGAAGTAGGTCGACTTCGGAGGCATGCTCTCGCCGGCGTCCGCCACCGCCCGGACGCGCTGCACCGGGATCGGGGCCATGAAGAAGGCGGTGTCGAACTCGCCCCGCTCGACGAGCCCGACCGCCTGCTCGGTGTCCCGCGTGTAACCGAGCCCTGCGAGATGGTCGATGTCTTCGTCGGTCATCCCGAGTGCGCCTTTGAGGATCAGCGCCTCGAGCACGGCGGTGTCGAGTCGGCGGTAGGGCTCGGAGTGATCCGCCAGGCTGGCGTCCGCGATCGACGGGTCCTTCAACGTCAGCATGAAGGGCTGGCGGAAATGGGAATCGAGGTAGCCGAAGCGAACGCGGTCGGACGCTACCGGTGCCAGCTCGACCGTGCTGGCGAGCCGCTCGATATCGAAGGCCCGCCGGGTCGCCGCGGCGAGCGTCTCGTGTTGGTCGGGGCGTAGGCCGCGCAAGAGTCTGTGAGTAGGAAAGACGGTCAGTCCAGGATCCTCAAGCGAGACCAGGCACATCAACGCGTACCGATCGGGCCCTTGGTCACCCACTTCCTCGGCATACACGCGCGCGGTCTCGTACCGGTGGTGACCGTCGGCGATCAGCAGCTCCGCCGGACCGAGCGCGCGTCTGACGGCGTCGATCGCATTGGGAGCGGCGACACGCCACAGACGATTGGCGGTGCCGTCGTCGTCGGTGGCCGTCGCCCAGGGCGCTTCCCGGGTCGTGGGCGCGAGGGCGCGACCCACCGCGCCGTCGGGGTCGGAGAAGAGGGAGAAGATGGGGGAGAGGTTCGCCCTCGTCGCCCGCGTCAGTCGTAGTCGATCCTCCTTCGGTCCGGCATGCGTGCGCTCGTGCGGCCGGATTCGCCCGGGGCCATAGTTCTCCACGCGCACGCGCGCGAGGAAGCCCCGCCGCGTTCGCGGCGTCCCGTCGGGCCCGGTGTAGTCCTGCTCGAGAATCCAGATGGCGGGCTCCTCATCGGCGACGATCACCCCCTCGGCTCGCCAGGCGGCAAACTGACGCGCTGCCTCGTCGTACGGGTGATCGCCAACCGGCAGGTCGATCCGGACCACGTTGTAGGGCGAGCGGGCCGCGAGGAGCGCTCGCTGTTCGGGCTCGATCACGTCGTAGGGAGGAGCGATGACGTCCTGAAGCCCGCCCGTCTTCTCCAGGTTGTAGTGCAGCGCGCGCAAGGGTTCGATCTGTGCCACGGCAGCCGCAGGCTACTCGACGGCTCTTCCCGCCCGGTAACCGCCCTGGATCAATCAACCGAGAAGGGCTCGGCTAGACTCGGGGCTGTCTTCGGGGCGTGGCGCAGCCTGGTAGCGCGCACCGTTTGGGGCGGTGAGGACCCCGGTTCAAATCCGGGCGCCCCGATTGACTCACAGCCGAGCCCCCGTAGCTCAGCTGGATAGAGCGGTGGCCTTCTAAGCCACGGGTCGCAGGTTCGAGTCCTGCCGGGGGCGCTCGCACGGTCGGGCTGATCCCAAGTGCTCGCTGGGAGGGTTTGGTCGCGATGGTTCACACTCCGCCGGCGAATGCCGCTGCGCGCCGAGGACATCCACGACTTCTACGAAGACTGCTATTCGGCGGGGCTACGAAGCGAGAAGTGGAGTGATTGGCGCGAGCTCGGCGCCGTGACTAAGGCCGACCACATCGCCAACCTGATCGAGCGAAGCGCGATCCCGGCTCCGAACGAAGTCGTCGAGGTGGGGTGTGGCGATGGAGCGGTTCTGACAGAGCTCGGACGCAGGAAGATCGGCGGCACCCGGATTGGCCTTGACATCTCATCGTCCGGGGTGCGTATTGCGTCGGGCCGGGCGGAGATCGCCCGGGCCCAGGTTTTCGACGGCCGGCACATCGCCGCCGCCGACGGCGAGTACGACCTGGCGGTCGCGACGCACGTCCTCGAGCATGTTCCCGAGCCTGAGATGCTGCTGCGCGAGGTGCTCAGGGTCGCACGGGCGGCGATCATCGAGGTGCCGCTCGAGCGCAACTTGTCCGCGCGACGCCCGGCGGCTCGCGCGGCGTCCGAGGCCGCGGGGCATCTGCACCGCTTCACCGCGGGCGATATCCAAGTCATGATCGCCCGCGCGGGCTGGCGCATCGATAGCGAGATCTTCGACCCGCTGCCGCCGGCGGTTCACACGTTCGGAAGGGATACGTTCGCCGACAAGGCGACGGGCTACGCCAAATGGGCGATCCGGGCGGCGCTCGCGGCGTCCCCGGCGATCGGTCGGCGGATCATCACCTTGCACTACGCGGTGATCGCCCTCCCCGGGTCCCGGCGCCCGCCGCCAGGGCGAACCTCGTGGCGCTCTTCCTAGGGAGTAGAACTCGGGTTCCCGTCCGGCCCCGAATAGAGCGGGACCCGGCAGCCACCGATGCGCGAGCGCCAGGACGGGTGCGGCGATCATCCCGGTCACGGCGGGGCTTCCATGTCCGAGGGTTCGTTACTTCTGTGGTCCACGCCTTGCAACGGCGCGACAATCAGGCTCCGGAAGGCAACCGATGCTGGCAATGGAGCTGATACCTGCGATCCGAGCGCGGCTGGCGCGACTCGACGGCGACGGGAAGAGCGCGCTGGCCAGCGGCCGCCGCGCTGCTTTGTGGCGCGCCCAGCACCAGGCGGCCCGCATCAGCAACAACCTCGAGGACGTCCGCCACTACTGCCTGGAATCGCTCAGTCGCCACAGCGTGCTCGAGTCCGAGCACGAGAACGATTATCTGCGCGGCTACCGCGAGGGGCTGCAGGCCGTACTGAAGGAGATCCGGGCGATCGAGACGCGGGGCCGGCGGCCGTAGACAGACCCTATTCCGCTGCTAGATTCAAGCCCTCCACGGTGGGCGTAGCTCAGCTGGTAGAGCTCCTGGTTGTGGTCCAGGCGGTCGTGGGTT
>CAWEFU010000009.1:0-143777 GCA_963808325.1 uncultured Solirubrobacterales bacterium | reverse complement strand
CTAGATCAGTGGATAACGGGAGCGCTCGTTGCTCCGCAAATCGGTTAACGGTGTGTTAACGATGGTCCGCTGAGCGCGGAAAACCCCGCAAACGCGGGGCTTTCCGTCTGGCGTACGTGTAACTCTGGCGGGGTGCTCGATCCTGCCAGCGTGTGTGACGGGAGGTCACCTTGGGGGTGACGGCCGTTAACGGTGTCACGCGGCGCGGACGGATCGTGGTGGGCGAGAACGACCCTTCGCTCGTGCGGTATGCGGGGCTGGCGGTCACCGGCGAGCTGGCCAGGCGGCTGCGGCTGGTGGAGCTGATCGACGCCGAGCTTCAGGCGGAGCGCCGCGCGCGGCCGGTGAAGGTCCGCCGGCGGGGGCTTTCGCCGGGACAGCTGGTGGTGTCCTTGGCGGAGTCGCAGCTTATCGGCGGGGAGTTCTTCTCCGATCTGGAGCAGGTGCGCGCCGACGAGGCCGGCGCCGGGTTGCGGACCGTGGGCGGGACGCCGTCGGCGCCGACCGCGCTGCAGCGCGCGAAGGACTTTCGTCGCGTGCACTGCCAGCGGATCGAGCGCGCTTGCGCGCGGGTTGGCGATCATCTCGATCGCGCGCTCGGGCGCGACCCGACCGAGCCGGTGACGATCGACCTGGACGCCACCCAGGTGGAGGTGTATGGGCGGCGCAAGCAGGGCGCTCGGCGCAACCGCCACGGCGCGATGAGCTACGCGCCGCACGTGGCGTTCTGGGCCCAGCGCGGCCGGGCGCTGACCTCGGAGCTGGTGGGCGGCAGCCGCGAGAAGCTCTCCGGCGCGGAGTGCGCGCGGATCGCCGGCCGCGCGCTGTCGCTGCTGCCCGCCGGTCACGGGCCGGCGATCTTTCGGATCGACTCGGCCTACTACCAGCTCGAGCTGCTCGAGCGCCTGCGCCGCGAAGGCTCGCCGTTCACCGTGTCGGTACCGCGCAACGAGGCGATGTGGAAAGCGCTGGCCAAGATCCCCGAGGATGCGTGGCAACAGGCGATCGACATGGAAGGCGCGCAGGTCGCCGAGACCACCTACCGCCCCGACGGCTGGAAGCACGAGCCGTTGCGCCTGATCGTGCGCCGCATCCCATTCACCGCGCAGGAGATCGCCAAGCGCAAGGGCTCAAGACGGCTCAAGACGATCCATCCCGAGCAGCTGCAGCTGGCGCTGGAAGGCAAGGTCGCCTCGGTGTTCGGCTACAGCTTCATGCTGACCGACATCCACTGGCAGCCGGCGAGGTGGATCGAGCACTTCCACCGCCACCGCGCGCAGATCGAGGAGCGGCTGAAAGACAGCAAGCTCGGCCAAGCGCTCAGACACCTGCCCACAGGCAGCCAGGACGCCAACCGCGTGTGGCTGACCGCCGCGCTGCTGGCGCTCAACCTGACCGCGTTCTGCTGCGATCTGTGCCCCGCCGCGGGGGCCTCGGGCAAGGCGCCCGACCAAGCGCCGCTGCGCCGCGCGGCCAAGACGCTGCACAACCTGCTGTTCAACATACCCGCGCGGATCGTGCGCACCGGGCGGCGGCTGATCCTCCGCCCGCCCGCCGGCTTCCGCCACCGCACGATCCTCCAAGCCACGCTCGACGCGATCTACGCGCTCGGACCCTGATCCCGGCCCCCCTCGCCGACCTCGACCACCCTCACGGCACCGCCCGCCACGGCGACCCGAAAGCTGCCCCCAAACCAGCGCCGGGCGGCCGCTCACACCCACCATCGCCCTCCACACCGACCGAGCGACGCCACGCCCCAGACCGTGACGGTCACGCTCACAGTCACGGCACCCGCCAACGACGCTGCCCGACCCTATCCACCGATCTAGGTCAGACTGGATGCTCGATTTTCGAGGCACCCCGCTCAACCGCACGTCGAACGGTCGCGAGCTCGTCCTCGGTAAGCGGGAGCCGCGGGCGGCGACAGGGCCCACCGCCCAGCCCGAGTTCGTCGAGGGCCGCCTTGAAGTACTGAACGAGCTTCGGCGTCATGTCCAGGCGGCCGAGAGGCAGCAGTGCTTGGTAGAGCTCGCGTGCGGGACCGAGCTCGCCCGACTGACACAGCTCCCAGAGGCGGAGGCACTCGGCGGGAAAGACGTTGGCGACGCCGGAGACCCACCCCGCGGCACCGGCGCAGAACCCCTCGAGTGCCCAATCGTCGCCGCCCACGAGCACGTCCGTGTGCGGGCAGCGACTCACCAGCTCGGCGATCCGCCGAGCGTCGCCGGAGCTCTCCTTGATCGCGGTGATGCTCGGCACCTCGCGCACGAGCTCGGCCAGCAGCCCGGGTTCGAGGTCGCTACCGCTCCCTTGCGGGTTGTTGTAGAGCATGATCGGCAATTCGACGGCGCGCGCCACCGATCCGAAGAACTCGAGCAGCTCGCGCCTGTCGGCGCGGTACATGAGCGGCGGCAACATCATCAGGCTGGCGGCGCCCGCGCTGCTCGCGTCCCGCCCGTAGATCGTGGCTTGTTCGGCCGTGGAGGCCGAGATCCCGGCGCACACCGGAACCCGGCCGTCGGCGGTGGAGACCACCGTTGCGATCGCCTCGCGTCGCTCCCCTCGGGAGAGACTGCCCCCCTCTCCGACCGTGCCGTTAGGCACGATGCCGTGGATTCCCGCGGCAACCAGCCGGCCCACGTCGGCGGCGATCGCTTCGGGATCGAGGTTCAAGTCGCCGCCAAAATGGGTGACGATCGCAGCGTGTATACCCTTCATCGCGAATCCTCCTGTTGTTGCTGTCGGCTTGGGTCCGCGCGCAGAGACGATGTCCGACCGAGCCAGCGCCGGGGGCCGAGCGGCCGGAGGGCGCGAGCGGGGTCGAACGCCGCGAGCAGCTCATCTGGCTTGCGCTCCAGCAGCTGGGTAGCAAGCAGCTCGCCGGTGAGGGGAGCCAGAGTGATTCCCAGGGTCGCGTGCGCGGTGGCAAGATGGATTCCGTCCAGCCCGGGCAGGGCGCCGACGAACGGCAGGCCGTCGGGCGAGAGGGAGCGCATTCCGGCCCAGTCGCTGGGCGGCGATGCGGGACGCCAGCCGGGCAGCGCGCGCTGTGCCGCCGCAGTGATCGTCCTAAGCCGTCGGGGGCTGAGCGCCAGGCCGCGGGCGCCGAGCTCGAGCGTGCCCGAGACACGATGTCCGCCGTCGAAGACGCTGATGGCCACCTTCGGTCCCTCGAGGTAGAGCGGGTGCTTCGGCCCGCTCGGGTGGGACGGATACGTCCGGCTGTAGCCCTTTGCGCCGACTATCGGCAGGCGCACCCCGAGCGCCGCGAGCAGCCGCGTCGACTCGGGGCCGACCGCGATCACGACCCTGTCGCCACTTCGGTCCTCCGCCCCACCGACGGCCCGCCAGCCGCCCCCGTCTCGTACCAGGGAGACGACCGGCGAGTGCTCGAGCACCTCGACGCCGCGCGAGACGAGCGCGTCCCGGATGCCCAGGGCGAGCAGCTCGGGCCGGACTCGACGCTCGTCGCGAGCGATCACTCCGCCGATCACGCTCCCGCCCAGCGCCGGCTCGGTCCGCAGGATCTCCTCCCGCGAGAGCCGCTCGAGCGGCTGTCGGCTACCTGCCCGACGCAGGTCCTCCACCACCTTCCACAGGTGCTCGAGCTCCGCGCGGTCGAACGCCGGGTAAAGCAGCGGATCGTCGTGCAGCTCGAACTGCACTCCGCGAGCGACGAGGCGATCGTACGCCGGGCCGGCGCGTGCCGCCGCGCGCTGAAGGACGGCGAGCCCTCGAGCGAACGCCGAACCTGAGCAGCTGAGGATAAAGCGCGTGAGCCAGTCGATCATCGGCCGGGCGAGCGTCGGACGGATCCACAGCGGCCCGGAGGGATTGACGAGCCACCTGAGCGATTCGCCGATCACCCCCGGACCGGGGACGGGGAGGGACAGCGACGGGGTGATCCAGCCCGCGTTCCCCGCAGACGCCGCGGAGCCGCACCGGCCACGCTCGAACACGGTGACCTCGGCACCGCGGCTCGTGAGCGACTCGGCCACGCACAGGCCGACGGCGCCGCCGCCGATCACGATCACCCGCATCGCCGCGGGCTCCTAGAGCGCGAACCCGACCGGGAACGGGTCACTGGGATCCAACAGGTACTGGCCCATGCCCGTGATCCAGGCTCGGCCTGAGATCTCGGGCACCACCGCGTCCATCCCCCCCACCGTCACCTCCTCGACCAGGCGGCCGGTGAAGCGGCTTCCGATGATCGACTCGTTGACGAACTCCTGGCCAAGCGTGAGCTCGCCGCGGCTGTACAAGGCAGCCATCCGCGCGGAAGTTCCCGTCCCGCAAGGTGAACGATCGAGCCACCCGGGGTGGATCGCGGTGGCGTTCCGGGCATCGACGCCGTCCCGTCCGGGGGCGTGGAAGACGACGTGCTTGCAGCCGCGGATCGTCTCGTCAAATGGGTGAACGGGGAGGGCGGACGCGTTGATCGCAGCGGCGATCTCGAGTCCGTGCGCTATCAGCCGCGCCGCGTTTGCCGGCACGGGCTCGATGCCCACCGAGGCCGCCGACACCAGCGCGTAGAAGTTGCCGCCGAAGGCCATGTCGTAGCTGACGGTTCCCAACGTGTCGACCGCCACGCTGCCGTCCAGCTCGGCGACGAACGCCGGCACGTTCCGAAGCTTCACGGCCTCGGCGTGCCCGTTACGAACGGTCACCGTCGCCTGCACCAGTCCGGCGGGAGTGTCGAGCCGGATCACCGTCTCGGGCTCGGACACCGGCACCATGCCGCACTCGACCAGCACCGTCGCGACCCCGATCGCGCCGTGCCCGCACATCGGCAGGCAGCCGGAAACCTCGATGAACAGAACGCCCCAATCTGCGTCCGGATGGGGCGAGGGCTGCAGAAACGCACCGGACATCGCCCCGTGGCCACGAGGCTCTCGCATCAGCACCAGCCGCAGGTGGTCGAGGTGTTGCTCGAAGTACGCCCGACGTTCCTGCATCGTGTCTCCGGGCACCTTTCCCAGCCCGCCGGTGATGACGCGCGTCGGCATCCCCTCGGTGTGCGAATCGACCGCTGCGAAGACCCGTGCCGCCCTCATCCCTTCGAAGCTACTACTGCGGCGCGGCCCGGGGTCTTCCGGGCCGCGCCGTGCCATGGAGCCCTGCAGCTCCGGAGCTAGTGCGCGGTCGCCGGCTCGGCCGCCGCAGCCTCGACGCCCAGGGCGACCGTGCCGCGGTCGAACAGCATCCAAGCGACGATCGCGCCGACCGCGAAGATCGCCGCCGCCCAAGCGAACGCGACGGTGTAGCTGTGGACGGCCGCGTGGGCGACCAGCAACCGCGTGGGATGAGTGTGGGCGCCGGCGATGAAGCTCGTCAGCGCGCTCGTCGCAACCGTTGAGAGCAGGGCGGTGCCGAGCGCCCCACCGACCTGCTGCGAGGCGCTGACCGTGGCCGAGGCGACGCCGGCGTCCGCGGGCTGCACGCCGAGCGTGGCGCTGTTCATCGCGCTCGACATCACGAGTCCGAGACCGACGCCTATCGCGAGGAGCGCTGGCAGGATCGCGGTGGCGTAGCTCGAGTCGACGCCCAGCCTGGTCAGGTAGAGCATGCCGCCGGCGCCCAGCAGCATCCCGATCACCACCAGCGGCCGTGGTCCGAACCGGCTACGGAGCTTCGTCGTGGCGATCGTCGCCGAGGCCATCACCGCGGCGGTCATCGGGAGGAACGCGACGCCGGTGGCGATCGGCGAGTAGCCCCGCCCCTGCTGGAAGTAGTAGGTCAGAAACAGGAACACCGCGAACATCGCCGCTCCCGCGATCCCGATCGATAGGAACGACGCGGCGCGGTTGCGGTCGGTGACGATGCGCAGCGGCAGCAACGGGTTGCGGCTGCGCGACTGGAGCACCGCGAACACCGCCAGGAGCAGTGCGCCCGTGATCAGAAAGCCGATCGTAACGTGGTTGCTCCAGCTCGTCGTCTCGGCGTGCGAGAAGCCGTAGACGAGCGAGAAGAGACCCGCCGACACCGTGAGCACCCCCGGGATGTCGAGCTTCGGCTTGACGGCCGGAGCCTGGTTGTGGAGCAAGCTCAGCGCACCGGCGATCGCGATGATCGCGAACACCAGGTTGACGTACATGCTGTAGCGCCAGCTGAGCGTCTGGGTCAGCACGCCGCCGAGGATCAGCCCGATCGAGGCGCCGCTCCCGGCGATCGCGCCCCAGATCCCAAACGCCCTGGTGCGCTCGGCCTGCTCGGTGAAGGTCGTCGTCAACAGCGACATGGCCGCCGGCGCGAGCAGCGCGCCAAACGCTCCCTGCAGCGCTCGCGAGCCTGCGAGCATCCAGAACGACTGCGCGGCGCCGCCGACCGCCGAGGCAGTGGCGAACCCGGCCAGGCCGCCGATGAACGTCCACTTACGGCCGAACAGGTCACTGATCCGGCCTCCCAGAAGCAGCAGGCTCCCGAACGCCAGCGCGTACGCGGTCACGATCCACTGCCGCTCCGAGTTGCCGAAGTGCAGCGCCCGCTGGGCCGACGGCAGCGCGATGTTGACGACCGTCGCGTCGAGCACGACCATCAGCTGCGCCAGCGAGAGGATCAGGAGGATCGTCCAACGCTTGGTGTGATGGGGGTTTTGGTCGGTCATCTAGGGCTCCAGTTCGCCTTGTAAAGCGGATAAGCCGTATCCGGTTCTAGAACGTAGCCTAGCACAAAACCGGATACTGTCAATCCACTTTTGCTAAACTCCTTCCGTGGCCCGAGCTCAGGCACCCGAACGCCCTCTGCGCAAGGACGCGGAGCGCAACCGCCGGCGCGTTCTCGACGCCGCTCGTGAGCTGTTCGCCGACCAGGGGCTCGGCGTCACGCTCAACGACATCGCCCACCACGCGGGTGTCGGAGTCGGGACCGTCTACCGCCGGTTCCCCGACAAGACGTGGCTGATCGAGGAGCTGTTCGAGCAGCAGTTCGCCGAGCTGGTCGAACTGATGGAGGAAGCCGTCGAGAACCCCGATCCGTGGCAAGGCTTCACGGGATTTCTCAGACGCAATCTCGAGCTCCAGACGCGCGACCGGGCCTTCCGGGAGATCATCCTTGGCACGCCGGAGGGCGCGCAGCGCGTTGACCAGATCCGCGAGCGGATGTTCCCCCTCGGCAGCAAGCTCGTTCAGCGCGCGAAGGACGCCGGCGCGCTCCGCGCCGACTTCGAGCCTGAGGACCTCCCGATCCTGATCCTGATGCTGACCGCGCTGGTCGACGCCGCCCGCGACGTGGAGCCCGAGCTGTGGCGCCGCTATCTCGAGATCGTGATCCAGGGCCTACGCGCCAACCCAGCCCCACCCGATCCGCTCACGAGGCCGGCCCTCGCTGCACACCAGGTCCCGCACGTGATGGCTGCTCTCAAGCTGGCGCGCCGGTAGGCCGAGCGAGCTCAGCGTACGGACCTCTCGCCACTACCCGAGCGCCGGCGAGCGCGAGCGCCAAAGCCCGCGAGCAAGAAGCCTGACGTGCACCGGGCCACCTGTTCGGCGCTGAGCCGCCCGTCGGGGCAGAACCATCGGTCGACCGCGGTGCACGCCGCCATGGCAGCCCGGACCGCGACGGCCGGGTCCTCCACGTCGAACGCTCCCTCGCGCACGCCCCGCTGCACGATCGAACGCACGCCGCGCTCGTAGCGATCTCGTTTCTCGATGAACTGCTCGAGCTCCGCTCCCGTGATCGGGAAGAAGTCGTATGACAGCAGGCGCACCTCGGGACGCGTCATGTGCAGAATCAGGTGGTTGTGGAGCACGGAGCGGAGCTGCTCGACGGGATCGCCGGAGCGTCGCAGCGCCTCGTCGAGCCCCTCGAAGTGATCGTCCATCACGCGCTCGATCAGCGTCACAAAGATCTCGTACTTCGCGGAGAAGTGGTGGTACAGGTTCGCGGTCGAGCATCCCGCTCGCGCGGCCAGCTGCCGGATCGAGGTGCGGGTGTAGCCCTTGGTCGAGAACAGCTCGATCGCGGCGCCGAGGATCTCGCGCCGTCCTGCGGCGCCCCCGGGCTCGCCGTCAGAATCGCGGGCGACCAGCGCCTCGGGCACGACCTCCAGAGACTGTGCCAATCGCAGCAGGGTGGCGTTCGGCGGCGAGCCGGCGCTGCGCTCGAGCTTCGAGATGTACGCGTCGCTGAAGCCGGTCCGGCGCGCTAGGTGCTCCTGGGTGAGACCCTTGGCCAGTCGCAGCGCGCGCAGCCGCGCGCCAACCGTGCCCACGGCGAGGTCGACCGTCACCCGCGGCCTCTCAACAGCTCGCGCGCGATCACCAGACGCTGGATCTCGTTCGTGCCCTCAAAGATCGCGAACACCCGGGCGTCGCGGACCCTGCGCTCGGCGCCGTACTCGACGATGTACCCGTAGCCCCCGAGCACCTGGAGCGCCGTCGAGGTGACGCGGTTGACCATCTCGGTGACGAACAGCTTCGTGGCCGCCGCGAGCTTGATGATGTCGGAGTCGCCTTCGTCGTAGCGGGCGGCGGCGCTACGCACGAGCGCCCGGGCGGCGAGGATCTCCGTCTCCATGTCGGCGAGCATGAACTGCACCGCCTGGAAGTCGGCGATGGGACGCCCGAACTGAGCCCGCTCCCGGGCATAGGCGAGCGCGACCTCGAGCGCGCCCTGTGCGATCCCGAGGGCGAGCGCGGCGGTCATGATCCGGCCCTTGTCGAGGGTCGAGAGCGCGATCTGAAGCCCGGCCCCGATCTCGCCGAGGATCGCCGATGCCGGCACCCTCACGTCATCGAGCACCACCGCGCAGGTGGGCGACCCGCGCAGGCCCATCTTGTGCTCTACGCGCTCGACGATCCAGGCTGACTCCTCGCGCGCTACGAGGAATGCCGTCACCGCGCCGCGGTCGCCGGAGTCCGCGAGCGCGAACACGGTCATCACGTCGGCGACGTTGGCTTGGGTGATGAAGTTCTTGCGCCCGGACAGGACCCACGCGTCGCCTTCGTAGCGGGCGCGCGTCTGCAATGCCGCGGCGTCGGAGCCGGCGCCTGGCTCGCTGAGCGCGAACGAGCACAGCCACTCGCCGGACGCCAGCTTCGGCAGGTAAGCGGCCTTCTGCGCGTCTGAGCCGAACAGCGCGATCGGGCCGACCCCCAGTGACTGGTTGCCGAGGATCATCCCCGAGTTCGCGCACACCCGGGTGATCTCCTCGCAAACCACCGCGAGGGTCAGAAGGCTCCCGTCGATACCGCCGAACTCGGCCGGCGCCACGGTAGCGAAGATGTCGTGCTCGGCGAACAGCTCGCGCACGAAGTGCGGAAACTCGCCGGCGGCGTCGATCTCCTCCGCGCGCGGGCGCACCCGCTCCTCCATGATCTGACGCACGCCGCGGCGGAGGTCCTCCTGCTCAGCCGACAGCGCTACGTGCACGGTGAACACCCGCCGCCAACGGCCGCGTGCACATACGGCTGGCGCAGCTCTCGCTTCAGGATCTTGCCGCTCGCGCTCTTGGGGAGGTCCTCGCGGAACTCGACCGCGGTGGGGCACTTGTAGTGAGCCAGGCGCTCGCGACAGAAGTCGATCAGCTCTTGCCCTCCGACCCCCACCCCGGGTCGCGCGACCACGAGCGCACGCGGCGACTCCCCCCACACCGGATGCGGGACACCGATCACCGCGGCCTCGAGCACACCGGGGTGCTGGTAGAGCACCTCCTCCGACTCGCGCGGGAAAACGTTCTCGCCGCCGCTGATGATCATGTCCTTCTTGCGGTCGACGATGTAGACGTACCCGAGCGGGTCCGTGCGCGCCATGTCCCCGGTCCGAAGCCAACCGTCGACGATCGTCTCGGCCGTCAGTTCGGGCTGGCGCCAATAGCCGGCCATGATGAACGGGCTTCTGATCGCGACCTCGCCCACCTCCCCGCTCGGCAGCTCCGCCCCGTCGTCATCGACGATCCGAACATCGACACCCGGAACCGCCCGGCCGCAGGAGGCCAGCCGATGCGCCGCCTCGCCATCGAGGACGTGCTCCTCGGGTGCCAGCGCGGTGGCCAGCGGGCCGCTCTCCGTCTGGCCGTAGCCCTGGATGAAGACCGGTCCGAGCCGATCGATCGCGCGGCGGAGAACCTCCACGGGCATCGGCGCCGAGGCGTACCAGACCAGACGCAGACTCGAGAGATCCCGGCTCCCGAGGGGCTCGTCGATGAGCCGCGACACCATCGTCGGCACGACCTGGGTGGTCGTGATGCGATGAGTGGCGATGTCCCGCACTGCGGCGCTCGCGTCGAACCCACCGTGCAGGTGGACCGTGCAACCGCGCAGCGTGTGCGCGAGCACGATCGCCCGGCCGCCCACGTGGAAGAGCGGCATCGTCGCGAGGTGGCGATCGGTCGCCCCCAACCGCATCTCGAGCGCCAGTGCGAGCGCGTCGAGCCACTGTCCGCGATGGGTGAGCATCGCCGCGCGCGGCCGCCCGGTCGTCCCGCTGGTCGACATCAGGTAGCACACGTCGTCCGGCGCCACGGGGACTCGCGGGTCGGCGTCGCTCGCGGACGCGAGCATGTCCTCCAGTGACGCCCATCCCGCAGGCGCCCTGCCGTCCATCGCGACCAACAGGACGTCCGGGCCCAGCATGTCGGCGAGCTCGGCCGTCGTCACGAAGTACGGCGCCTGCACGAACAGCGCCCGGGGCTCGATGCTCTCGAGGATGCCGCTCAGCTCGCCGGCGGTGAGCCGAAAGTTGAGCGGCGCGACGGGGAACCCGCCGGTCTCCCCTGCTCCGTACACGTCGAGGTACTCGAGCGAGTTGCGCGAGAGGATCGCGAGCCGGTCCCCGCGGCGGAGACCGTGTGCCTGCAGGGCGTGGATCAGGCGGTTGACGCGCGAGCCCAGCTCGGCAAACGTCACCGCGCGTCCACCGAGCACGAACGCCGGCTTGTCCGGATACATGCGCGCGTTGCGCTGGGTGATTGCGCCAAGCGTCACGCCGCCCCGCTTCGGGCGAGGGCACCGAACCTCTCTCGAAGCTCGCGTTTGAGGATCTTGCCGCTCGGATTGCGGGGCAGGGCGTCCACGAACTTCACCGCCTTCGGCTTCTTGTAGCCGGCCATGCGCCTGTCGCAGTAGTCGATCAGCTCGCGCTCGCTCACCTCGTGCCCTTCCCTGATGACCACAACTGCGTTCACCGCCTCGCCCCACTTCTCGTCCGCCAGTCCGACCACCGCCGCCTCCAACACCCCCGGGTGGCCGTAGAGCACCTCCTCGACCTCCCGCGGATATATGTTCGTCCCGCCCGAGATGATCACGTCCTTGCTGCGATCGACGATGAACAGGTAACCCCCGTCGTCGCGGTAGCCGACATCGCCGGTGCAGAACCATCCGTCACGGATCGCGGTCTGCGTTTCCTCGGGCGCGCGCCAGTACTCGTGGATGACCGACGGGCCGCGGATCTGCACCTCGCCGATCTCGCCCGTGGGGAGCTCCCGGTAGCGCTCGTCCACGATCCGCACCTCGGCGCCGACCGCCTCGCGGCCGGCGGAGCTCAGGCGACGCTCGCGCTCCGGGTCGCCGTCGAGCACGTGGTCCGAGGCGGTCAGAAAGGTGGCTTCGATCGTCTCGGTGAGGCCGTAGCCCTGCGTGAACGAGCAGCCGAGCTCGGCGATCGCCCGTCGCAGCAGCGCCACCGGCATGGTGCTGCCGCCGTAGAACACGAGCCGCAGCGACCCCGCTTCGTGCGCGGCCCTCGCGGGATCGTTCAGGACCATGTTCAGCATCGTCGGCACGAGGAGGCACACGGTCGCGCGCTCCCGCTCGATCGTCCGCAGCACCTCTTCCGGGATGAAGCTCTCGAGGATGACGTTCGTGCACCCCAGCGACGTGTAGGTGGTGGACATGAATAGGCCACCCATGTGATAGAGCGGGGTGGCGGTCAGATTGACGTCGCCGGGATCGGCCTTGTCGGCGATCGCCTGGTTGTAGACGTTGCTCTCGAGGTTGCCGTGCGTGATCAGCGCGCCCTTGGGCAGCCCGGTGGTGCCGCTCGTGTACATGATCGCGAACGGGTCATCGGCCTCGGCGACCGAGGCCGGCTCGTCCGGCGATCCCGACGCGAGCAGCGCCTCGTAGGAATCGGCGCCCGGAGCGTCGCCCTCGAGCGCGATCACCCACCGCAGCGAGTCGATCTGCTCCCGCAGTCTCAGCGCCGGCTCGACGTACCCAGAGCCGGCGATCATCCCCCTGGGCTCGCAATGGTCGAGCAGGGCCGCGAGCTCATGCTCGACGAGCCGGTAGTTCAGCGGCACCGCGATCGCTCCGAGCTTCGCCAGGCCCCAGTAAGTCTCGAGGTACCGGTGGTCGTTGAGGGCGAGGATCGCAACCCGATCGCCCTTCCGCACGCCACGCTCCACCAGGACGTGGACGAGCCGGTTCACCCGCGCGTTGACCTCCGCCCAGCTCAGGCGAACGTCTCCGAACACCAGCGCGGTCTTGCCCGGAAACCGGCGCGCGCCCCGGCGGGGGATGTCGCCCAGGTTCACGCGCGCACCCTCGCGTGATCGCGGATGTAGTCGACGATCTCGCTCATCATGGTCCCCGGCGTGAACACCTCTTCGACCCCAAGAGCCTTCAGCTCGGCGGCGTGATCTTGCGGGATCACGCCGCCGACCACCAGCGTGACGTCCTCGATTCCGCGCCGGCGCAGCTCCTGCACCAGCTGGCGCGTCTGGGGCAGCTGCTGTCCCGAGAGGAAGCTCAGCCCGATCACGTCCGGGTCCTCTTGCTCGGCGGCCGCGGCGACCTTACGAGCCGAGTTGTGCAGCCCCAGGTAGAGCACCTCCATGCCGGCGTCCCGAAGCGCCTGCGCCAGCGCGACCACCGCAGTGTCGTGGCAATCGAGGCCCATCTTCGCGAGCAGGACCCGAATCGGCTGTGGCATGGCGGCCCGGCTCAGTAGTCGATCTCGAAGCCATGCGCGCCGCGCATCGCGCGGTGGATCTCCCCGAGCGTGGCGCGGGCGCGTAGCGCATCCATGATGACCGGGATCATGTTCACGTCCTCGCGCATCGCGTCCTCCACACGCGCGAGCGCTGCGTCGGTCTCGGCCTGGTCGCGCTGCGCCCGATAGGCGCGCAGATATTCGGCTCGCTTTTCCGCCCACTCATCCGCGCGGATCACGTGGATGTCGATCGGCGTCTCGTCCCCGCCGGCGAAGCGGTTGACCCCGACGACCGTGCGCTCCCCCGTCTCGAGCGCGCGCTGACCGGACACCCGGGCATCGGCGATCTGATCCTCCAACCACCCGGATCGGACGGCCTGGATCATGCCCCCCTGTTCCTCCACCTTAGCCATCAGGGCCAGTATCTGGCGCTCCATCTGATCGGTGAGGGTCTCGATGAAGTACGAGCCCGCCAGCGGGTCCGCCGTGCGCGTGATGCCGGTCTCGTGGCCGACGATCTGCTGGGTGCGCAGGCACATCAGCTGCGCGTGCTCGGTCGGCAGGCTGAGGCCCTCGTCGTAGGCGGACAGGTGCACCGACTGCACGCCGGAGAGCACGGCCGCGATCAGCTCGCTGGTCGCGCGCACGATGTTGTTGAGCGGCTCCTGCGTGGTGAGCGTGTTGCCCGCGCTCTGCACGGAGGTGCGAAACCGCCACGAGCGCGGATCCTGCGCCCCGAAGCGCTCGCGCATCAGCCGCGCCCAGATGCGCCGCTCGGCACGGAACTTGGTGACCTCCTCGAAGAAGTCGATCCCGCAGGAGGAGAAGAACGACGCGCGCGGCGCGAAGCTGTCGACGCTGAGCCCGCGCTCGCACAGCAGCTCGAAGATGTTCACCGCGTGTGCGAGTGAGAACGCCGCCTCCTGGACCGCGCTCACCCCGGTGTCGCGCAGGTTGTAGGCATTGGTCACCATCCAGTTGAGCTTCGGCATCTGCCTGGACGCGAATTCGACGATGTCCAGGCACAGCCGCAGCGTCCCCTCCCACGGAAAGAACTGAGTCACGGTCTGATGCGGGCCGCCGCTCATCTGAAACAACGGGTCGTTCTGCTGGGTGCCGATCACGCGCTCGAGCGGGATGCCCCGCCGCTCGGCGACCAGCGCGAGCATCGCGAGGCTGACCGCCGACACCGGTGGGCGGATCGACAGCGACGCCGACACCGTGTCGGGGTCGAACCCGTCGAAGATCCTCTCCATGTCCTCGAGCGTGCTGATGGCCACACCGGTGACGCCGACCTCGCCCTCCGCGATCGGCTCGTCGGAGTCGAACCCATACGAGCTGGGGAGATCGATGGTCAGGATGAACCCACCCTGTCCCTCACCGAACAGGTACTTGAGGCGCTCGTTGGTCTCCTCCGGCGTGCCGAACCCGACCTGCACGCGGCGCGTCCACAGGCGTCCCCGGTACATGTTCGGGTACACGCCGCGCGTGAACGGATACTCGCCCGGATCGCCGAGGTCAGCCTCGTAGTCGAGGTCCGCGATGTCTTGGGGAACGTAGAGCTCGCGCACGGGGATGCCCGACGGCGTTCGTTCGCCGACCGACCGCTCGTCCCGGTCGTGCGGCCGCACGGCCGGCTCCGCCGTCCGCTCCCGGGGCTCCTCACTCTGACGGATGCCGCTCATGCGCCGGCCCCTAGCCGCGGAGGCTCGCGGTCGCGGCCGGATCGACTTCGAGCGTGGCCGGATCGATCGCCACTCCGTAGAGCTCCCGGGCCTGCTGCACCGACACGAGGCCGTCGCGCACATCACCGCGCACCCTCTCCACCGCCCGCCGCTTGGGGTCGCCGTAGCCGCCCCCGCCGCTCTCGTAGATCTCGTAGACGTCGTTCTGATCGAGGTTGTAGAAGCTCTCGGTGTCGACGTCGACGACCTCGCCGGAGGCCTTTCGAAGGTGCAGGCGATGCGGGGGCGCGGCGTGGCCGCCGGCGAGCCCAAACGGCGCTGTCGCCTCCCGGTTGCCCCCGCCGAAGTTGGCGGCGGCGATTCCGGGAGCGTCCACGCGCCAGCGGTAGATAGTCCCCATACCGCCGCGCCACTCTCCGGCGCCGGCGCTGTCCGGCCAGTACTCGTATTGCAGGACCGTGTAGGGATCGACCAGCTCGTGCAGCTCGGGGTCGGGCGCACGCAACCCGCCAGCGCAGACCACCGTGCCGAGGTGATCCCAGCCGTCCAGCCCGTACGCGGCCCCAGAACCACCCTTGCACATGAAGTGGATGTCCCCGAACGGACGGCCCGTGCGGGGGTTGAGCCCCATGGTGGCCGGCGCGCACCACCTGGCCCACGCCGCATCGACGCGCTCGGGCACCGCCTGCGCGAGCGCGAGCCACACCGCCTCGATGATCGCCTGGGCGGCCGAGATCGTGTTGCCCGTCACCGGAGCGGGCTCCTGCGAGTTCGTGATCGTGCCCACCGGGGCGATGACCTCGAGGGCACGCAGCGCGCCCTCGTTAAAGCGGACCTCCGAGCCGATCGACGTGAACAGCGCCAGGAACGAGGACGAGGTGGTATTGGCGATCGTGCTGTTGATGTATCCCTCAGCCTGCGGATCGCTCTGGGAGTAGTCGAACGTGATCGAGTCGTCCTCCACGCGCAGCGCGACCCGGACGGCGATCATCCGATCCTTTTGGATCCCATCGTGGTCGATGAGGCGCTCGGCACGGTACTCACCGTTGGGAACCTCGCGGATCGCCGCCCGCATCTGTGCCTCGGAGGCATCGAAGATCTGCTCGATCGCCGCCTCGAGCGTGTCGCGGCCGTACTTGTCGATCAGCTTGCGGAGGCTGCGCTCGCCGATGTTGCAGGCACCGACCTGGCAGTGCAGGTCGCCCTCGACGAGAAACGGAAGGTGGACGTTGATCAGGATCGTTTCCCACAGCGCGCGGTTCCGCTCGCCCCGCACGTAGAGCTTCGCCGGCGGGATTCGAACGCACTCCTCCCACACGCTGCGAGCCGCGGGGTTGTAGCCGGCGACGCCGCCGCCGCCGACATCGGCGTGGTGGCCCTTGGACACCGACCAGAACAGCAGCTCGCCCCCGGCGAAAACCGGCTTCAGCACCGTGATGTCGGGGGGGTGATTGTTGCCGCGGTAGGGATCGTTGAGGATGAAGACGTCGCCTTCACCGATGTCGTCGCCGAACGCGGCGGCGATGCTCCGCATCGCGTACGGGAGGGCTCCCATGATCACCGGTATGTACGCCGTCTGGGCGACCAGCCGCTGTTGGTTGTCGAAGATCGCGGTGACGAAGTCGCGCGCTTCCGAGAAGATCGGCGAGCGGGAGGTGCGCAGCATCGTCTGGCCGATCTCCTTGCTGATCGCATCGAGCCGGTTGCCGATGACCGAGACCAGGATGCGATCGACGGCTTCAGTCTGCAGACTCATATCTTTCAGCTCTCTTTCAGGAGCAGCGCGCGCAGCTCCTCCACGTTCGTGCCCTTGGGATGGATCAGGTAGTTGTTGTACGCATCGCACTCGAGCTCTGAGTCGGCCGGAATCACGATCGTCGTCGTCGGCTGCTCGACGATCGCTGGACCTGCGACGACGTTGCCGTTCACCACACGAAGGCCGTCGTAGACCGGCACTTCCGTGAACTCCCCATCGAAGTAGGCCCGGCGGCTCCCCTTGCGCGCCGGCGACGGATCGGCACCGCCGCGATCGCCGCGGGCGAACTCGGGCTTGTCGGTGAGGCCGCGGGCGGACACCCTCAGGTTGATGAGCTCGACCGGCGCGCCCGGCATCGAGTAGCCGTAGAGCGTGTCGTGGTGCCCGTGGAACGCTGCCACCATCTCCGCGAGACGCGGCTCTCTGTCACCGGCGCCGTCAACCGCGGGCACCTCCACCTCGTTGAACTGGCCGACATACCGCAGGTCGGCGGAGAACTCGAGCTCTATTCGCTCCTCGGGCACTCCCTCGCCGGTGAGCGTCACACGCGCGTCGGTGGCCATGTCGCGATACAGCTCGCCTACCTCGGACAGATCAACCTGCTCGAGGTCGCGCGCGTACGTGCGCACGTAGTCGTGTTGAAGGTCGGAGATCAGCATCCCTACCGCGCAGTAGACGGAGGACTCGCGTGGGACGAGGATCAGCGGGATCTCGAGCTCGCGGGCGATCGCCGCGGCGTGGATGGGGCCGGCCCCGCCCGCCACGACCAGCACGAACTCGCGCGGGTCGTGGCCGCGTTCGACCGACACCACGCCGAGCGCCGCGGCCATGTTCGCGTTGACCACCCGGTAGATCCCGGCGGCGGCTTCTGTCTCATCCATTCCCAGCGGGTCGCAGAGGCGACCGATCGCGCGCCGGGCCGCCTCCAGGTCGAGCCTCAGCTCGCCTCCATGGAAGAAGTCCGGGTCGAGGTAGCCCAGTACGAGGTCGGCGTCGGTCACGGTCGGCTCGGTACCCCCACGTCCGTAGCACGCGGGACCCGGGTCGGCACCCGCGCTCTTCGGCCCCACGGCCAGCAGGCCGCCCGAATCGATCGACGCGATCGAGCCGCCGCCGGCCCCGATCGTGTGGATGTCCACCACCGGCGAGGCCACGCGGTGGCCTCCGATATCACCCTCGGTCGTCACCGCGGGCGTTCCTCCCGCGACGAGCGAGACGTCGAACGAGGTGCCGCCCATGTCGATCGTGATCGCGTTCTCGAGGCCGTGCGTGGCGGCGTAGAACACTCCGGCCAGAGGCCCGGCCGCGGGCCCCGACAGCAGCGTGTTCGACGCGAAGCGCTGGGCCAACTCGGGCGACATCACCCCGCCGTTGGACTGCATGATCAGCAGGGTGCCGCTGAATCGCCGGCGCGAGAGCTCCTGCTGCAGACGCCTCAAATAGCGGCTCAGCACAGGTCCGACGTAGGCGTTGAGGGCCGTGGTGCTGTGCCGTTCGTAGACCCTGATCTGGGGCAGAACGTCGGTCGACAGCGAGATGTAGGCATCCGGTAGCTCGTCGCCGAGGATCGCTCCGATCCGCTCTTCGTGCTGCGGGTTTCGAAAGGACCACAGGCACGAGACGGCGACCGCCTCGACCTCCTCCTCGCGGAAGAAGCGGGCGGCGGCGCGGACGTCTTCCTCCTTGAGCGGTGTCATCACCGCGCCGTCGACCGTCACCCGCTCCTCGACCACCTTGATGCGCTGACGAGGGACCAGGGGCGGCGGCGGGGCGTACTTCTCGAACTGCCGCGCCTTCAGCCCGCGGCGCATGTTGAGCACGTCGCGAAACCCCTTGGTGGTCACGAACCCGGTGCGGGCGCCGTCGCCGGTGAGGACCGCGTTCGTGGTGATCGTGGTCCCGTGCACAATCGCGGCAACGTCGGCGAGAAACTCCTCGAGCGGCCGGTCCTGATCGCGAGCGGCGCGCTCCAGGCCCTCCAGGACACCGATCGATGGGTCGTGCGGCGTCGTGGGCGACTTGTACAGGCGTGCCGCGCCCTTACCGTCGGTGACCAGCAGATCCGTGAACGTCCCGCCGACGTCCACGCCGACCCGGTAGCGCGTGTCCTCGGCCATGTTCACGCGCACTCGGACCGCGGCTGCTTGTAGATCAGGTAACGGGTAATCGCGAGCTCACCGTGTGACTTGCGGTCGTACTCGACATCCATCACGTCCCAACCCATTTCCGCGGGGAGCAGCCTGAACCACCGCACGGAGTGCACGTCGTAGTACGGGAAGCCCGGCAGGCCAAGCGACCAGGGATAGCCCCGCGAGGTGGAGCCAAAGCGGTGATGGCCGCCCGAATCGCCTCCCGCGCCCGCGACCTTTCCCTCCACCACCATGCGCTCGCCGCTCGTGCAGAAACCGACCTCGAACGTCCACTTCTCCTCGTCCTCGAACACCGAGAAGTCGTAGCGGTGTGAGATGAGGAACACTGCAAAGGCGCGCGCGAGACCCTCCGTGTCGCCCGCCTGCTTGAACTGCATCAGCACCGGCCTCCACACGTCCTCGCCCACGTGCCGCCACGCCTCGTCCACGGCCTGCTCGCCCTGCGTGGACGCGATGAAAGTCACGAACGACGCGCACATGTCGCCGTACAGGTCGTGGATCGGTTTCTCCTCAGCGAGGATTCCGTCGATCGCGGCGCGCGCCCCCTCGAGATCGCCTCGGTCGAGCGCCTCTCGCGCCTGCTCCGCGCTCGTGCGCTCGAGCTCCGTCCGCCGAACCGCAGTACTCCGCGTGACCATTCCCGGGCCTCTCCTCTCTACTTGTACTGACCTATCGATCGGTCAGCCCGAGTTTATTCTCGTGGGGCGGCGCCCGCAAGCGGCGCGCCGGGCATTCAGTCCTCCACGCGCACCACGACCGCGGCGCCGGTGTCGCCGGCGGCGCATCCGGTGAACAGTCCTACTCCGCCGCCGCGCCGGCGCAGCGTCTCGATCAGCTCCGCGATCAGGCGTGCCCCCGTCGGCCCCTGCGGGTGGCCGTAGATGAGGCTCGATCCGTGCTCGTTCATGGCTTCGACGGGATGGCCCATCTGGCGCGAGAAGTAGATGTCGTTCACCGCGAAAGGGTTGTGGGTAGTGACCGCGTCGATGTCACCGATGCGCAAGCCCGCGGCGTCCAGCGCGGCCCGGGCCGCCGGCACGGGAGCCTTCGGCATCTGTGCCTTGCCGACTCGCGCGACCCCGGTGGCGAGGATCCGCGCGATCCCGTCGTGGCTGAGCGCACGGGCTCGCTCGGTCGAGGTGACGACGAGGCCGGCGGCTCCGTCGGCTGGGTGCGTCTGCGCGCCAAAAGTGACCACTCCGCCGCGCACGACGGGCTCGAGCGCCGCCAAGCCCTCGGCGGTGGTCTCGTGTACCCCCACGTCGCCGTCGACGACGTCGGACCGGCGTTTGCCGCGAGGCACCTCCACCGGCACCATGTACTGCCGCTGGAACGCGCGGTCGTTCGCGAGCGCCGCGTCGCGGTACTGCTCGTAGCGAAGCAGGGCGACGGCGTCGATCTCCTCCCGGGTCACCCTGGCCTCCGCCGCGACGCGCTCGGCGGTCTCCACCATCGACTTACCGGCCCACGGATCGCGACGGAAGTTCTCCATCACCCAGTTCTCGGAACGGGGTGTGCCGCCCGGGGAGGATGGCGCCGGAAAGACGAGGTGAGGACCGTTGCTGGTCCGGTCGGTCACGCACACGAGCTGAAGCCCGTCGTCACCGCTCTCGACGCTCGCCGCCGCTGCCTGTACGCATGCCACCGAGGTGGCGCAGGCCTGTGAGATCATCGGCCCGGTGACCGAGCTGGCGCCGATTCGAGCGGCCAGGGTCGGCGCGCCGTAGAACGAGCCCTCCTGGGGAACCGTCCAGCCGAACACGAGGCTCGCGACCTCGGCTGCCGGAAGCCCCCGATCGGCGAGGGCCCGCTCCGTCACCGCAGCCGCCAGATCGAGGCTCGAGAGCTCGGCAAATGGTCCCTGCCAGCGAGCGAACGGCGAGCTCCATGCGAACCCAACCGGCACCGCCGCGCGCTCGAACCGCATAGGGCCAAATCTAACGCCTCACCGCCTTGCGCCGCCCCCCGAGCACCACGATCGGAGGGGTTCGCGCCCGCATTTACGCGGTCGCCGGTCGGGTGTCAGGCGACCTGGCGGAGCGCGCCGCGTCGCGAGTACTGCAGCGCGAGCTTGCCGGCGTCGATCGCGCTCGCGAACGAGACCTCGGACAGGCAACCGGGTGCCGCGACTTGGTCGCCGCAGAGGAACGTGCCGTTGCCACGATCGACCCGCGGCCGGTCCCGCCAGGTGGTCCCGGGTAGGTCGAGAGCGCCGCTGCGCCCGTCCATCACCTGGCGCCGGCGCCACGTGACGCGGGCGCGCCAGCCCTCGAATGACGCCTCGAGCAGCCCCTCCAGGCGCCTCGCTGCGTCGTCGGCGCTCTCGCCCGGGCGGATCGGCATCTGAGCCTGCACGAGCTGCTGGCCGTCCGGTGCGAGGGAGGGGTCCTGCGCCGAGTAGCGTTCGATCCAGCCCGAGGTCTCGAGGTCGGACACGATCCAGGGATCGCCGCGGTGTTCGCCCAGCCCGAGGTCAAGGCAGACCGTGCTGCCGCTGAGCCACCGGAGCGTCTCGTCGTCGAGCAGCCGGCGGGCGTCGGGCAACTCGAGCGCGACGATCACGGGCGGGTCGGGAAGTGACTCCACTCTCTCCCCGGTCACGATGTCAACGCCGAGCGAGCGAGCGTGGCGCTCGAGCGCGGTGATCAGCATCGTCCAGCCGCCCACGACGAACCTTGCCGGCGGTCGCGCGGTGAGCAGAAGCCGCTGGGTCCGCTCCCAGACGAACGCGGCCGAGAGCTCGCCCGGGTCGTGGTAGAAGGTATAGACGCCCGCGAGCGACGAGAGCAGATCGGCGGTGCGCGCGTCGCTGTGGTCCGCGGCCCAGCTGCGAAAGTCCTGATCGACGGGCGCCATCCGCCCGCGGAGGCGCAGGCCGGGCGGGATCAGGGTGAGCGGCGGCGTGCGGTGAATCTCTCCCTGATAGTGAAAGCGCACCCCGGTCAGCAGCGGCCGGACGAGCGGCGGCATCAGGCCGCGGGTGGTCAGCCAGTCCGTGAGCACGCCACCTCCGTAGATCGCGTGCGGACCGAGGTTCGCCTTGTAGGGCCCGTCGGTGCTGCGCGCGCGGCCGCCGAGACCTTCGTGGGCCTCGAAGAGACGCACGCCGGCGCCCCCCTCAGCGCAAGTGATCGCCGCGGTCAGTCCCGCGACTCCGCCTCCAATGACCGTGATCTCGTTCATGGATTGGACCGTACGCCGCTGCTGGCCTAACGTACAGTTCCAGTTGTGGGTCCTCCCAAAGGGCCAGTTGATCTGCTGGTGGAGCTCGAGCGCGACGGCGATGTCCCGCTGTACGAGCAGCTCGAGCGCACACTGCGCGATGCGATCCGCCATGGGCGCCTTCAGGCCAGCACTCGCCTGCCCTCGAGTCGAGGGCTGGCGGCAGAACTCGGCATTTCCCGCGGCGTCGTGACCTCGGCGTACGACCAGCTCGCCGCCGAGGGATACCTGGAGACCAAGCAGGGCGCCCACGTCCGCGTCGCGCGCGGGGTGCGCGCGCAACCGCCCCGCCCTCCGACCCCGTCCCTGTTGGGGAAGTTCGCCTACGACTTCACTCCTGGCCTTCCGGACCTGGCGGGTTTCCCGCGGGATCGCTGGCTGCGCTCCCTTCGCAGCGCGTGGCGAGAAACCGCGCTGGATGCGGTCGGCTATGGCGATCCGCGCGGGGTCCCCGAGCTGCGTGAAGCGCTCGCCGACTACCTCGCCCGCGCACGCGGCGCGGCAGCTGACCCCGAGCACCTGCTGGTCTGCACCGGTTTTCGCCAGGGTCTATCGCTCACGTGCCGCTGGTTGCACGCCAACGGCATCGAGCAAGTCGCGCTGGAAGATCCCGGTTGGCACGCCCAGCGACTGATCGTCGAGGAGGCTGGCCTGACCGTCGCGCCGATCCCGGTGGACGTGGACGGGATCGATGTCGACGCGCTGGAGATCAGCGGCGCCGAGGCGGTGGTCGTGACCCCGGCGCACCAGTTCCCGACGGGCGCGGTGCTCAGCGCCCAGCGCCGCGCCGCCCTGATCGAGTGGGCCGAGCGCGGTGATCGGCTGATCGTCGAGGACGACTACGATGCCGAGCTTTCCCGCGAGCGCGTCGGCGCGCTCCAGGGGCTCGCCCCCGACCGCGTCCTGTACATCGGCTCGGCGAGCAAGCGACTGACTCCCGGGATGCGCCTCGGTTGGATGCTCCCGCCATCGTGGCTGTCCTGGGCGCTGATCTCCGCCAAGGCGATCGAGGACGCGGGCTCGGAGATTGCCGGCCAGCTCGCGCTGGCCGACTTCATCGGTCGTGGCGAGCTCGAACGTCATCTTCGGCGCATGCGCCTGCGCTACGCGCAGCGCCGCGAGGCGCTGCTGGCCGCGCTGGCACGGGAGCTCCCGGACTGGCAGCCGTCCGCGGCCGCGGCCCGCGGTGGGCTGCATCTGATGGTCGTCCTGCCCGACCACACCGACGAACCCGCCCTGCTAACCGCCGCCGCGCGCCACGCCGTCGGCGTCGAGGGCCTATCGCTACACAGCTACACCGGAGACTGTCCGCCCGGTCTGGTGCTCGGCTATGCCTACATGGCCGAGCCGGCGATCGAGCGCGGCGTACAACTGCTCGCCAGCGCGGCGTGCGCAATGCCGGCGAACGAGGTGCTTGCGGTCGATCGCAAGAGGCGAGGCGGTCGCCGGTGAACCCTGATCCGTCTTCGGCTCCTGGCGGCAAGCCGAGTACCCCGGCGCTCGTCGTCGAGCACCTGACCAAGAGCTTCGGCGAACGCGTGGCCTTCCGGGACGTCTCCTTTGAGGTTGGTTACGGTGAGGTGTTCGGGTTCCTGGGGCCGAACGGCGCCGGAAAGACGACGACCGTGAGGACGCTCGGCACCCTGATCGGCCCGACCTCGGGCTCGGCGGTCGTCGCGGGCGTGACGCTCACGCCGCAGAACGGGGTGGAGATCCGGCGTCGGATCGCGATCATGCCCGAATCGCCCGGCCTGTACCTCCGCCTGAGCGTGACCGAGAATCTCGAATGTTTCGCCGGACTCTACGAGTCACCCGACCCGCGCGAACGCATCGATGCCGCACTGCGGGCTGTCAACCTCGCCGACCGGGCCGGCGACCCCTGCGGCGCTTTGTCGAAGGGGCTCCGCCAGCGCGTCGCCCTCGCCCGAGCGCTGCTCGGCGATCCGCAGGTGCTGTTCCTCGACGAACCGACGTCCGGCCTGGACCCGGTCGCCGCTCGCGACGTCCACGAGCTGATCGACCAACTGCGCCAGCGCGGTGTGACGATCTTCCTCACCACGCACCGTCTCGAAGAAGCCGAGCGCCTCTGCGACCGTGTCGCGATCCTGAACACGACGCTGCGCACCATCGGGCGTCCCGACGAGCTCCGCGATCAGCTGTTCACAAAGACGATAACGGCCAGGACGCTGGCGCCCCTCCGCGACCCGGACGGTGCCTTCGGCGGCGTCGCGGGCGTAGACGGCTGGCACCAGGACGGCTCGGGCGGCTACGTGATCACCGTCTCCGACTCGACCGTAGCCGCGCCCGCCATCACACGAGCTCTCGTCGAGGCGGGTGCCGACGTGCTCTCCATCGGCGAGTCGCGCCACTCGCTCGAGGACGTCTATCTCGAGCTGATCGACGAAGACGTGGAACTGCAAACGGGGCGAGGATGAGCGCGACGCGCGTCCGGGCGATCTTCCGCAAGGAGCTCCGCGAATACCGGCGCAACGGCTCGATAGTGGCGACGATGGCAATCCTCCCGCTGATCTTCCTCATCGAGCCGCTCATCCAGATATTCAGCCTGCCGGCGTCGTCCGCCGGCACGCTGCTGCACAAAGCTCCGTTGCTCTACATGCTCGGCATTCCCACACTCGTCCCGGCTGCGCTGGCCGCCTATTCGGTGGTCGCCGAGCGCCAGCAGGGCACGCTGGAGCCGGTGCTCACGACCCCGATCCGCCGCGAGGAGTTCCTCCTCGGCAAGGCGCTCGCGGTGCTCGCCCCCGGACTCGCTCTCTCCTACCTCGTCTTCGGCGCCTCCGTCGCCAGCATCGCCCTGTTCGCGCAATCCGCGGTGGCGTCCGCGGTCTTACGCGCCCCGGAGCTCCTCGCCCAGCTGGTGTTCACGCCGCTCCTGGCCGCAATGTCGATCTGGGTGGGCGTGGCCATCTCCGCGCGAACGAACGACACTCGGGTCGCCCAGCAGCTCAGCGTCCTCGGGAGTCTCCCCGCAGTCGTCGTCACAGCGCTGATCGCGTTCGGGGTGATCCACCCCACGCTCGGCCTCGCGCTCGGGCTCGGCGCCGCACTGCTGTTCCTCGACGTCCAGGGCTGGCGGATCGTGGGCCCGATGTTCGATCGCGAGCGGCTCATAACCGGGACCAAATCCTGAACTGGGTCGTTCCCCCGCCCCGCAGGCAATACCTACACAATTGTTCATGCAATAATGCGAGCATGGGACATGGGCTTGACCCTGAACTCGGTTTCCTGACGGCCGAGGTGGCGCGGTCGGTCGCGCAAACCATGCAGGCTCTCGCCGCCCCGAGTCGGGTGCGGATCCTCAGCCGCCTCGCAGTCGGCACCTGTTCGGTGACCGAGCTCGCCCGTGACGTCCGCATGGAGCAGTCCGCCGTCTCTCAGCAGCTGCGGGTGCTGCGGCATCTCGGCCTCGTCATCGGTGAGCGCGACGGCCGGCAGGTCATCTACGCGCTCCACGACGATCACGTGCGCGCGCTGCTCGCCGAGGCTGTCTCGCACACCGAGCATCTCCGCTTGGGGCTGGCGATCAGCCCCACCGCCGCCGCTCTCACCCCATGAGCGGCACGACGCCCGCAGTGCTGGCGGCCGCCGCCGGGGTCGGCTTCGGTCACGCGATCTTGCCCGACCACTGGGTGCCGCTGGCGGTCATCGGACGGGCCCGCCGCTACCCGCTCTCCAGGATCGCCCGTCTCTCAGGACTGGCCGGCGTCGCACACGTACTGCTCTCGATCGTCCTCGGCGCCGTCATCATCGTGATCGGACTGCAGTTCTCCTCGACGGTCGAGGCGGCGCAGAACACGATCATCGGCTGCCTGTTGATCGCCACCGGCGTTGGGTTCATCGCCTTCGAGTTGACCGGGCTCGGACACGCCCACCACGATCACGGTCATGACCCCGGCCCCGACGGTCTGTTACGCGACCGACGTTCGCACCCCGCGCAGGCGCCAGACGGGCACCCGCCCGAGCGGCATCGAGTGCGAGGCCTGGCGTCGGTCATGATTCCCTTCGGCGCGGCCGCGTCTCCGGATCTGACGATCCTCCCCGTCTTTCTGGCCGCGACGACGGCGGGCGCCGTGACCGCGGTCGGGTCGGTGGTGGTCTTCGCCACGGTCACGATCGGGACGATCGTCACGCTGACCCTGACGGCCGCGAAGGGCGGGTATCAAATCCGCGGTCAGTGGCTCGATCGGTGGGGGAACGCGATCACCGCGCTCGTGCTGCTCGCGATCGGAGCCCTCGTGCTCGCCGGCGTCATCTAGCCAGCTCCCCGGGGAGGTGGCCAGCCGATCAGCCGACGCCGATGGCGAAGATGTGCATCGCGGTCACGTGTCCCGCCGAGCTGGCGCTGATCGCCGGCAGCCCCACCGCGGTCACCGTCTTACTCGCGTCTATCGGCACGTGGGCGAAGAACACGTACACGGTATGCCCGTACTTGCCGGTGGGGCTGTTCACGTACGGCGTCGCCGCCCCGATGGCGTTCTCCGGGCCGGGGGTGTACCAGAAGTCGTCGAATTGGAGCCGGAACGTCTGGCTCGAGCCGTCGCTGTAGTAGACCGTGCCCGTACCGCTCGGACTGCCGGAGCTGCTCGCTCCCAGGAAGCCGAGCGTGGCTCCCTGCCCGCTGAGGTCGATGACCTGCCCATCGGCCACGGCGTTGTCGGGCTGGCCGGCCGGCACGTTCGGCCACGTGAATGTCACTCCACCCTGGTTTACCGTGGCGCCCGGTGCGAGCCCGACCGCGCTCAGCGCCTGCTCGGAGAAGCTGTAACCGGCACCGTCGAAGTTCGCCGCCGAGGGGTTGGCGTCATCGGAGATGCCGATGTTGGTGAAGGTGTCGCTCAGCGATGCGAACGGAACCGTGAACGTAGCGGCCCCGGCGGTGTATCGAGTTGTCCCGTTCTGCGTGTACGTGGCCGACGCGCCCACCTGGTAGGTCCCCGAGGTCAGGTTGGCCGGGACCTTAACTGTCCAGCTCATGGTGGCGCTACGACCCGGCGGGAGCGTTGGCACGCTGACGGGGCCAGATGGCGCGACCGTCCAGCCCGAGGGAGCGGAGATGTTGACCTGGGCACCGGTGACAGCGCCGCCGGCGGGATTGGTCAGCGTGCCCGTCACCTTTACGGCGTTGCCCCCGTGGAGAATGGAGGTGGTGCTGCTGAGGGCCACGCTGACGTCCTCGGGCGGTTGGGGAGAGCCGTAGGTGGTCCCGTTCCACCCAGGCTCGCTCACTGGGGCAACGGGAACCCCGCCCGCGTAGGTGCCGTACGGCACGAGGCTCACTGCGCCCAGGCCGCCGCCGGCGTCGTCCTCGCCCCAGACGGCGATCGCGACCGTGTTCTCCCCGTTCGGGTTGAGGATCCCGGTGGGCAAGCTGAACACGTGCTGGGGCCCGAGGTCGTTCGCGTACAGGCCGAGCAGCCAGCCGTTGAGGAAGATCTCGGCCCGGTAGCGGTAGTTCGGGGTGTCGCTGATCTGGAGTCCGAGGGGCACGTCGGTGCGGGGCGGGAGCTTCAGCATGAACGTGGTGCGGTACCAGCCCACGCCGGGCGGGAGACCGCGGGCGGACCAGCGATCGGGCAGCGACACGGGCCGCCACGTGGCGTCCGGATAGCCGGGCAGGTACCAGCCGTGGCGCTCGCCGTACAACCCGCCGACGTTGAGCGCGCCGCGCACGCGGTCGACCGGCTGCTCGCCGCCGAGGTTGCCCTGGATGCGCCAGGTGATCGGGGTGGACGCGCCGGTGAGCGTGGCGGTGCGGATGCCCCGCGGGTTCTGGAACGAACCGCATGGAGCGCCGCACTCGTCGTGGCCCGAGTCGTAGACCAGCACCGCGATCACGTCGTCGGCGCCCTTGCGGAGCACCCCGGGTGGGAACGTGAACGTATGCGACCCGCTCGCCTCGGTGCCGAGCAGCGCGCCGTTCAGCCACGCCGACCACATTCCGGCCGGGGAACCACCCTCGCCGTCGATGGTGATGCCGGTCTCGTTGCCGGTGGCGGTGAAGTGCCCCCGATACCACACGTCGCCGTGGTGGAAGCCGTAGTCGTCTTCGTAGAGGACCGGGAGGCTGCCCGGCGGGTTGGGGTTGTTCGTGGTCGTGTGATCGGCGTGGACCCAGTTCGAGTCATCGAAGCTCGGCAGCCGCTCGGGTGACTCGAAGGCAAACCGCCAGTGGCCGAGCGCCGGCAACCGCACCGCCGGCGGTCCGCCGATGCTGAAGGCGAGGCTGCCGTCCGCTCCCCGCGTCGCCGCCACCGGGCGCCCGTCCCAGGTGACCGCGTTGACGCCGGCGGGCACGAACGCCCGCGCCGTGGTCGGCCCGTCGGTATCGCCGCTCAGCGCCAGAGTGGAACCGACCAGGCGCGCCGAGCGCACCAGGTACGGACCCCGGACGAGCACCAGCCCCCGCGAGGTCCGCTCCGGCCAGAAGCTCTTCGCGGTGGCGGTGTCGGCCAGCAGCAGCTCCAGCGGGCGCCGGCCTCCGCCGCTGATGCGCACCACGTTCAGGCCGGAGTGCTTGTAGTCCAGGCGCAGGTCTGCGCGAGCCCCATCCCACGTTGAGGTCGCCGCGCCGCGCAGCACGCGCACGTGCGGCTGGACCGGATAGCGCAGCACGGTCTCGCCGTCTGAGCCGGCCGTGCCGTAGAGCAGGGCCACGTCGATGCGGCCGCCCCCGGTGCGCGCGCGGCTCCCGTCGGTGACGAGCTGCGACGTCGTGTACGTCAGCCGCTGGTGACCGAAGCTGAAGTTGGCGACCAGCAGTTGGGAGTCACGTCCGTCGACGGTGATCGCCGTGCCCGGCTGCTGGGGCACGCTCGGGTAGTAGTCGCCGGCGGGTTCGTTCAACGCGTCGAAGCCGTCGACCGACACGAACGCGTCGCTGGAGGCGGGGTTGCGCTGACCGGTGACCACGACCTCGAGGGTGTGGGTCCCGGGCGCGAGGCCGACCGCCTGGTAGAGGACCTGCTCGTACTCCTTGTTGCCCGGGGCGTAGGTGTCGACCGTGGCAACCTTGTTGCCGTCGAGGTAGATGTCGGCCATGCCGCCGTTGGATCCCTTCACCCCCACGAAGCGCACCGCGTTCGTGTTGAACGTGAACGAAGCGCTCGCGCCGGCGGTGTTGGCGAAGGATTCGGTGTCGTCGTAGTCGCCCTCGGTGTAGGACTGGTTCGAGACGTGCGTCCACCCCGGGCTGTAGGAGATCGCCGGGCTGGTGTCGTCGTCGCTGATCGTGGTCCGCCCCGCGAGGTCGAGGGGCAGGTGGGTGGTGTCGGTGGCGGTGGAGGTGGTGTCCGCGTGGCGCAGGGTCAACAGCTCGAAGCCGTTGCCGGGGTTAGCGCGCCCGAGCGCGGTCAGCGACGGGTTATCCGGGGGCGCGACGGGAAGCTCGTCGGTCTTGGTCAGCGGTCGGGCGGCCTGGACGAAGTTGGCCAGCAGCTTCTGCTGGCTGTACTTGTCGGTGAGCTGCCGGGCCTCATCGATCACCGATCCGTAGTCGTAGGAGCTGTACACGCACGGGCACGGCATGAATCCCCAGCTCGTGCCGCCGTAGCTCATGTAGAAGTTCATCATCGTCGAGCCCGCGGCGATGTTGTTGTCGTAGTAGACCTTCTCGAACTGCGAGTTCGTGAGCTGGCGGCAGTTGTCGTAGCCGGCGCCGCCCCAGGGGTCGAACGACCCGCCCTGGAACTCGGGGAAGAACAACGGGCTGCCCGGGTTGCTCAGGTGGTAGCCCATCTCGTCGGGAACCTGTCCGGGCCACGTCGTCGGGCTCGAGCAGTTGAAGCCGAGGGGATAGGAGTCAAACCCGGGTAGCTGGACCGCTCCGGTGCCGGTCACGAAGCTCGAGTTGTCGTTGCCGGTGAGCGGCACGTTGATCCCGTCGGCGCGCATCTGCCGCTCCAGGGCCGCCATGTAGTTCTGGCCGTCGGCGGTGTTCGAGTCGTAGATCTCGTTCTCCACCTGGGTCGCGATGACCGTCCCGGTACCGTTGGTGAGCTGGTGGCGGGCGATGATCGGGTCGATCTCATGCAGCCACTGCAGCGCGTAGTGCAGGTAGGTCGGGTTGGTGGTACGAGGTGTGCCGGCCATCCGCGCCAGCCACCCCGGGAAGCCACCACCGTCGTGCTCGGCGTTGATGTACGGACCGGGCCGGGCGATGACGTACAGGCCGGCCTTGGCCGCGTCGGCGAGAAACTCGTCGACGTTGCGCACACCGCTGAAGTCGTACACCCCCGGCGCCGGCGAGACGTACCCCCAGTCGAAATAGGAGGTGATCGTGTTGAAACCGGCGGCTTTCATCTTCTCGAGCACGTCCATCCACAGGCTCGGGCTCGGGAGGCGGAAGGGATGCACCTCACCGGAGTAGATGAACACCCTCTTGCCGTCGATCATCAGCGAGTAGTGGTCCCAGGTGATCGGATGGGTCGTGGCGCGGCCGGCGGCGGCGGTGGTGGCCGCGCTCGCCGGTAGGACCCGCGCAGCGTTCAGAGGGGCGAGGGCGAGGACGAGCGCCGCTGCGAGCGCGATCAAGGGCCGCCGAGGGGCAACGGCCGAGGCATCCAGAAACACCCCACGCAAGCGAGCTCTCATGTCCCTTCCTCCTCCTTCTACCGGATCGCTCCCGCGCAAGAATGTGAGCGCTAACCGGCACCGGTGGTACCCACGAGGGGTCATTGACAAACCGCGCGTGCGGCGGGCGCCCGGGCAGCTCCGGAGACTCGTACCCCACCCCTGCGAGGATCGATCACGGCGGGCCGAAGACCCACACGCCCCCGACGACGGTGCCGCAGACTCGCAGCTCCTCGTCGAGCACAACCAGGTCAGCGTCGAGGCCGGGCGAAATTGCCCCCTTGTGGTCGCCCAACCCGAGCAGCCGGGCGGGATTGGCCGATGCCAGCACGGACGCCTCCTCCACCCTCAGGTCGAGGAAGCGGACTGCGTTCCGCACCGCGGCGTCCATGGTCAGCGTGCTGCCGGCTATCGCTCCGCCGCCGGCGACGTTCGCCCGTCCGGCGGTGACGATGACCTCGGCGCCGGCGAGCCAGTAGCTGCCGTCGGGCATCCCTGCGGCCTGCATCGCGTCGGTCACAAGCCTCACTCCCCTAGTTCCCTTGGCTCTGTGCGCGAGCCGCAGCGCCGCGGGATCGACGTGGATGCCGTCGCAGATCAGCTCGCAGCTGACCTCGGGGAGGTCGAGGACGGCGCCCACCACGCCGGGCTCGCGGTGGTGCAGCGGACGCATCGCGTTGAACAGATGCGTCGCGCCGCGAGCACCCCGCTGCACCGCCGCACGCGCCTGAGCGTACGTGGCATCGGTGTGTCCGAGCGATGCCACGACGCCACCGCGAACGAGTGAATCGATGAGCTCCTGCGCTCCGGGCAGCTCCGGCGCGATCGTCATCACACGGACGCTTCCGGCGCCGGCCGACAACAGCCGCTCGAGCACCGCGGGATCCGGCTCCAGGAAAACCTCCGGATCCAGCGCGCCGGCGCGCGTAGGGCTCAGAAACGGGCCTTCCAGGTGCGCTCCGAGCACGACCGCCCCGTCCCGCCGGCCCGCGCAGCGAGCGATGGCACGCGCCGCGGCCTCGAGCTCGTCGGCCGGGGCCGCGAGCGTCGTGGCCAGGAGGGCGGTCGTTCCGTGGGCGGCGTGGAAGCGGCCCATCGAGATGATCTCGTCGGGATCGTCGGTGTTGGCGCAAGCGCCGCCTCCGCCGTGGACGTGCGTGTCGATGTAGCCCGGGACGACCCACCGCCGATCCAGCTCGACGACCGTGCCCGAACCGACAGCAACCCCGGTGTGGCGCGGGGCCACGTCGAGGATCCGCCCGTCACCGACCACCACCTCGCCCCCGATGGTTCCGGCCGGCGTGACGATACGTTCACTGCGTAGCCGCATCGGTGGCCAAATCGTATGTGGCGTGCAGACGGCGGTTCGAGCCTCGGGGCCCGGCGTGGGTTCAGCGACCTGCGGCCACCGCCTTCTCGGAGTTGGCGGCCACCTTCGAGGCGCTGCGCGCGGTCTTCCAGCGACAGACCTCGATGAACTCCTCGCGCGTGTAGTGCCCGCGAGCCCGGGCCGCTGCGCCGGCCGCGCGGTACCGCGTGTCGTCGCCGGAGGGGAAACGACCGGCGAGCTCCTCTATCCGCTCCGGTGGAAACTGGAGCCTGAAGGACCGCACACTTCAAGCAGCTCTGACCGGGCGCGAGGAACGTCTTCGGCCCTTGTTGCTGCTCGGGGCAGTGCGGGAGCTCGTCTCGGCGAGGAGCCCGTCGAGCGAGCGGCGCACGGGCTCAGGGAGCGGCGGCGTGCGAGGTTGATCACGATCCAGAAACGCCAGCGCTGCATTTCGCACGTGGCCGTAGAGGCCGAAGGCGAGCACCTCGAGCGGACGCTGGTCATCGAGTTCCCGGTTTCGCTGACGCAGCCAGAGCACAATCGCACGATCCGTCATACCCTCGCTCTCGCGTAGCAGCACCACCACGTTGCGAAGGTCGTCGAGCCGCTCGAGCGTGGCTCGAGTGGGCTCGGTGCTGTTCTTCCAACGACGCACGGAGCGCGGGTTGGTGCCAGTAGCAACGCCGATGTCGATATCCGTGAGCCCAAGCTGGCCGAGCAGCTCGGTGATGTGCCTGGGCTCCAGAGCGTCGCGGAGATCGGCGGTGATCACAGCTCCTTCGATCTCCGGCGGAACATCGGTGCGCCTTGCATTCATCGCGATCAACGCCTCCCGGGCGGACGGATTCTTCGCCCCGCGCGCAGCCACCCACGGATTGTGGCACAGAGTTTGCGAGCTTTAGTGAGTAAAAGCAAAGCGGCTCGACGCCGCTGACCTTACGCGGACCTCGTGGCTTTTCGACGGCTTCCTATGTGGTCGACCGGCCCACCGCAGGGGCGGGCGATCGAGATCACGTTCGCCCCTTCAGGCGCAAGCCAACCCGCTGGTGATTTCTCGTGCGGCCAGTGTAGCGGACATTATGGGGGACTTCAAATAGGACTTTTTCCTGCCATAATTGAGGACAACTGAGGCATGGGCTGATGCCGGTCCTTCCCACGTCCACCTCCTCCGCGAGTGCGCCGCGCCGCTGGACGGCCACAGGCATCACCGACGAGTGAGCTGAGGGTCACCCGACCTCGAGGAGGTGAAGGACATGCTTCCGAAGGGCACGATCAGCGGTCTCATCGTCCGCGCGGGCCCGATATTCCCGGATCTCGGCGGCCATCGTTCGATCCCGGTGCTCGCCCCGCGCGGCGGCCGTGGGGCCGCGGCCCGGGCGCCATATGAGCGTTACTTCACCGTCGGCGAGCGGGCGCCCCTCGCGGCGCTGATCGAGGAGGTTCGCTGGCGCCGCAAGCAGTTCGCACAACCGTGGGCCGAGCTGCCCGCGGCTCTGTTCGAAGGGTCGGTGCGTGTGAGCACCTACGAGCTGCCACCGATGCCCGTACTCGAGGCCAGTGGCCCGGCAGCTCGCCGGCGCTTTCGGCTCCCGGCGAACATCGTCGGCGACGACGGCAGCGAAGCCGCGTACCGCCCGTTCCAGCGCATGGTCGCCATTCTCCGGCAAGACTGGGATCAGGCGATCCTGATCGCTTCCGCGGCGCTCCCGGACGTCAAGACTCTCCTTCTTCCACGCGATATCGCGCTTGCACTACCGCCTCCGACCAGCTCGCTCAAGGTCTCGATCCCTCTCGATGTGATCGAGCACACCCTCGGTCGGCGCGAGCTGCCCGTAGGCTATGACCTGGCGCTACCGGCGCCGATCAACCGAGCCGGTGATGTAGCGTCGAGATCTATGCCTGTCCACGATCGCGCCCCGTATCAGCGTACCTTGGAGGTCCCGCCTTGGTCCGGGTAGATGGAAGAGTTATGGACGAGTTCGCGCTCACCTACGAGGTATTCGATCCGGCTGAGGAGGGGCTGCGCGAGGCGCTCACCTCGACCGGCAACGGCTACGTGTGCACACGCGGCGCGGCCGAGTGGGAGGACGCCGACGGGGTGCACTATCCGGGCACCTACGCGCACGGGGTCTACAACCGCGAGACGACGATTCTCGGAGGGCTGCCGGTACTAAACGAGGACCTGGTCAACCTGCCCAACTGGCTGGTGCTCAAGCTGCGGATCGAGGGCGAGGAGGCGGTCAGGCTGGCCGACGTGGAGCTGCTCGACTACCACCATCGGCTGGACGTCCGGAACGCGACGGTCGTCCGCGAACTGCGGTTCCGGGATCGAAACGCGCGGGAGACGTTCATCCGGAGCCGTCGGTTTGTCAGCATGGCCGACCGCCACCACGCCGGCATCGAGTGGACGCTGACCGCGGAGAACTGGTCGGGCCGCGTCGAGGTTGTCTCGGCGATCGACGGGCGGGTCACCAATAGCGGCGTGGCCCGCTACGCGCAGCTCGAGGGCCGCCATCTCGATCCGGTGGGACCACGGACGTTCGGGCCCGAGGTGATCGCCCTGAAGGTCGAAACCCGGCAGTCGAATCTGTATGTCAGCCACGGGGCGCGTACGCGCGTGTTCGGGGTTGACGGAGCGATCGACATCGAGCGGAGCCTCTTCCAGACAGAGGATTACATCCAGCAGGTGCTCGCGTTCGAGATCAGTCAGGGCGCCGAGGTGAGGGTCGAGAAGATGATCGCCTCCTACACGTCTCGCGATCCCGCCACCAGTGACGCGCTGACCAAGGCCGGCACGGCGGTGAGACGCTACGCCGGTTTCGGGGAGGCCCTCGAACGGCATCGGACGGCGTGGGACGAGCTCTGGCGGGTGTCCGATCTCGAGGTGTCAGGAGATGACGGGGTGCAGTTGCTTTTGCGCCTGCACACCTCCCACCTTCTGCAGGTGTGCTCGCGTCACACGGCGGACATCGACGCGGGCGTTCCCGCGCGAGGGCTGAATGGCGAGGCCTATCGGGGTCACGTTTTCTGGGACGAGCTGTACGTGTACCCGTTCCTCAACTTTCGGGTGCCTGAGGTCACCCGGGGGTTGTTGATGTACCGCTACCGGCGGCTCGGCGAGGCGAAGGCGGCGGCTCGGGAAGCGGGCTTCCGCGGCGCGATGTATCCCTGGCAGAGCGGCTCCGAGGGCACCGAGGAGACCCAGCGCATCCACCTCAATCCGCTTTCGGGCCGATGGGAACCCGATTTGAGCCACAACCAGCGGCACGTCAACGCCGCCATCTTCTACAACATCTGGAATTACTACCAGGCGACAGGGGACCTGACGTTCCTACGCGACCAGGGCGCCGAGATGATGCTCGAGATCGCGCGCTTCTGGGCGTCGATCGCACACTTCAATCCCGAGCGCGAACGGTACGAGATCCATGGGGTGATGGGACCCGACGAGTTCCACGAGAAATATCCGGGGGCAGCGGAGGCTGGCCTTCGCAACAACGCCTACACCAACGTGATGGTGGCTTGGCTGTGCGAGCTCGCCCACGACGTCCTCTCGCTGCTGCCCGATAGCCGCGCCGATGCGCTGCGCGAGAAGTCCGAGCTCGACGACGAGGAACTGCGCACCTGGGAGGACATGAGCCGCAGGATGTTCGTCCCGTTTCACGGCGACGGCATCATCAGCCAGTTTGAGGGCTACGACGAGCTCGAGGAGCTCGACTGGGACGGCTATCGCGCGAAGTACGGGAACATCCAGCGACTCGACCGGATCCTGCGCGCCGAGGGCGACGACCCGAACCGCTACAAGCTCGCCAAGCAGGCCGACACCGTGATGCTGTTCTACCTGCTGCCGCCCGAAGAGCTGGCACGGGTGTTCGGACGACTCGGCTACCACTACGGGCCCGAGACGGCGGCCGAGAACATCGCTTACTACGACCGCCGCACATCGCACGGCTCGACCCTGAGCTTCGTCACGCACGCTGGGGTGCTCGCGGCCCTCGACCCCGAGAGCTCCTGGGAGCGCTTTCTCGTCGCCCTGAACAGCGACGTCAACGACATCCAGGGGGGGACCACCAAGGAGGGGATCCATATGGGCGTGATGGCCGGCACGCTCGACCTCGTCCAGCGCAGCTATGTGGGCACGAGCGTCCGTGACGGGGTGCTCCGTTTCGACCCCAGGCTGCCCGGCCGGATCGAAGGCGTGTCCTTTTCGATGCAGTTCCAGCGGACCCCGATCCTCGTAACGCTCGTCGACCGTCGGCTGACGCTCGCCGTTCATCCCGAGGGCATCAACCGGCCGATCTCCGTCGGGGTCGGCGATCACGTTCGCGAGCTCTGCCCTGGTGACCGGTTCACGTTCGAGCTTCAGCCGGGCGCGAGTGTCGCGCAACAAGTCCACGCTGATAGGAGCACGGCATGACCGAACGGTTCCAGGGAGCAATCTTCGATGTCGACGGCGTCCTCGTCGACTCTCCCCACGAGAAAGCATGGCGCGAATCCCTGCGCGAGCTCATGGAGTCCGAGTGGAGCGACATCCGCGACCGGACCACCTGGTCGCCGGAGGCGTTCACCCCCCGCGTCTACGAGGAGCAGATGTCCGGCAAGCCGCGCATGGACGGCGCGCGCGCTGCGCTCGAATACTTCCACGTCCCGGATGACGACGACCACCGCCTGGCTGAATACGCCGACCACAAGCAGGCGATGGTGGTGCGATTGATCGAAGCCGGGGATTTCACCGCCTACCCCGACGCGCTGCGGTTCATTATCGCGGTGAAGGACGCGGGGATCCGGGTAGCGGCCGCGTCCTCGTCCAAGAACGCCCAGCTCTTCCTCCGCCAGATCCGACTCGACCAGTTCGTCGACGAGCAGGGGATCGACTCCTCCTCGGTGACGCCGGGGCTCACGCTGCTCGCGTTCTTCGACGCCGATGTCTCGGGCCGCGACTTCGCGCACGGCAAGCCCCACCCGGAGATGTTCCTCACCGCGGCTCAGGAGCTCGGCACCGCTCCCGAGGACTCGTTCGTGATCGAGGACGCTGCCGCGGGCGTGCAGGCCGCCAAGGCGGGGAGCATGGGTGCGATCGGCATCTCGCGGGCGCAGGACGCCGAGCTCCTCGCCGCGGCGCACGCCGACATCGTGGTGACCTCGCTCGACGAGGTCGACGTCGGAGGGCTGGCGGACGGACGCTTGGCCACAAGAGCGGAGGATCCATCTCACGTCTCGCCGCCACCGGGCGTTTGATCTGCATACGTCCGCGAGGAGGACCGGCGATGCTCACCGTCCCCACAAACGATCCTGCCACGATCATCGAGCGAATACACCGCCTCGATTGGGAGGCGCTAGGCCGAGAGCTCGACGAGCGAGGGTTCGCGATCGCCCCGCGTGTACTGACCGCCGGGGAGTGCTTCGAATCTGGCCGCGCTGTTCGACGGGGATGGGTTTCGCTCGACGATCGATATGGCGCGTCACCGGTTCGGCGACGGCCGCTACCGCTATTTTGCCCACCCGCTGCCGCCGCTGGTCGAGGGTGCACGCGTAGCCTTCTACGAGCATCTCGCCCCGGTGGCAAACACCTGGGCCGCACGGCTGTCGGGCGATAACCCCACGTTCCCGACGACGCACGAGGAGCTGCTGGAGCGCTGCCGGGCGGCCGGCCAGGAACGGCCCACGCCGCTGATCCTGCGCTACCGCGAGGGCGACTGGAACGCGCTCCACCAGGACCTCTACGGTGAGGTGTACTTCCCCTTCCAGGCGCTGACGGTCCTCTCCGATCCGTCGCGCTACCGCGGGGGCGAGTTCGTGCTGCTCGAGCAACGCCCCCGAGCGCAGAGCCGCGCGCACGTGCTGCGGCCGGGCCAAGGCGAGTTCGTGATCTTCCCCACCCGCGAGCGACCCAACCGGGGCAAGAACGGTTATCACCGGGTCGGCATGCGTCACGGCGTCAGCACGATCATCGCCGGCGAGCGAACCGCGCTGGGCGTGATCTTCCACGACTCCAGATGACGCCCACTCCGTCCGGCCGCGTCGCCGGCACGCCACTCGCGGATCTCGTCACCGCCTCGAGGCTCCTCAGCGTCACCAGTTCGCGCTCGCGGAAGGTCGCGATCCTCGCCGACTTGTTGCGAGGGCTGCACCCCACCGAGGTGGCGATCTGTGTGGGTTTTCTTTCCGGCGTGCCGCGTCAGGGCCGCGCGGGCGTCGGCTACGCAACGGTCTACGGCATCCGCTCTCGACCCGCAGAGCAGGCGTCCCTCACGATCCGTGACCTCGACTGGGCGATCGCCGAGATCCAGGGCGCGATCGGCAGCGGGTCGAATGCCAGGCGCAGGCAGCTCCTCGGCGAGCTTCTCGGCCGCGCCACCGAAGAGGAGGCCGACTTCATAAAGAGGTTGTTCACCGGCGAGCTCAGACAGGGGGCCCTGGCCGGGCTGGTCGCGGACGCCGTGGCCAAGGCCACCCGGGTCTCTGACTGGGTAGCCAGGCGCGCGCTGATGCTCTCGGGCGATCTCCCGCACATGGCGGAGATCGCGGTGACGAGCGGAGAGGCGGGTCTCCGCGCCGTCGGCTTTGAGATCTTTCGTCCGATCCTTCCGATGCTCGCGTCACCGAGCTCGAGCGTGGCCGAGGCGGTCTCCGACTTTCAGCGTGCGTCCGTGGAATGGAAGTTCGACGGGATTCGCATCCAGATCCATCGCCGCGAGCGGGAGGTGCGCATCTACACCCGCAACCTGAACGAGATCACCGCGGCGCTCCCGGGGATTGCCGAGGCCGTGCTGCGCCTCCCGGTCAGGCAAGCGGTTCTCGACGGCGAGGCGCTGTGGATGGGCCCGGACGGCCCTGCCCCCTTCCAGGACACCGTGTCGCAGATCGACCGCGACGCGCCGCCGAGCGGGATCGTCACGTTCCTCTTCGACCTCTTGCACGTGGACGGCGCGGATCTGCTCGACACGCCGCTTCAGGAGCGCGCCGAGAGGCTTCAAGCGATAGCGCCCCACCTCAAGATCCACGGCGTGCTGACCTCCGACCCGGAGGAGGGGCAACGTGTGCTGGATGAGTCGCTGAACGCCGGCCACGAGGGCGTCGTGGTCAAGGACGCCACATCCCTTTATGCGGCCGGCCGCCGAGGCAAAGCGTGGCGCAAGGTCAAGCCGGTGCGAACCTACGATCTCGTCGTGCTCGCCGCGGAATGGGGCCACGGACGCCGCCGCGGTTGGCTCTCGAACCTGCACCTCGGCGCTGCTGATCCGCGCAATGGCTCCTTCGTGATGGTCGGTAAGTGCTTCAAAGGGCTGACCGACGAGCTCCTGCGGTGGCAGACGAAGGCGCTGCTCGAACGCGAGACTGGCCGGCGCGGGATCGCGGTCCTGGTACGCCCGGAGCTCGTGGTCGAGATCGCTTTGGACGGAGTCCAGTCCTCCACGCGCTACCCCGGGGGAGTCGCGCTGCGCTTCGCCCGCGTCAAGCGCTACCGGTCGGACAAGAGCCCGGCCGAAGCCGACTCGATCGACACGCTGCGCGCGCTGCTCCCCCACGCGCACGGTGAAATCGCCGTCGAGCCCTGACGCTCAGTCGCAAAGCACGTCGTCGATTGCGCCGGATCGGATACCTCGGTCCCGAAATTTAAGATCGTGTTAGGTTGCGTGCGCAATCACTGGGTATACCCGGGGTTGTGCTGGTGCATCCTTCGAGATGAGCATCTCCGGCTACGGGGCAGTAATCGCGCTGGCGATGCTCGAGGGAGCGCTCGTGGCCCTGCCGCGAGCGGACGCGCTGGAAGCCTTGCGTCGCCTGCGCTCGCCGGTGTGGGCAGCGCTTTTGCCGGGTTCGATCCTGCTCGGAACATTCGGGCCGCTCGCCCTGCCCTCTATGGCGCCCGCGCTCGTCGTGCTGGCCAGCATCGTGACGCCACTGCTCGCGATCGTCGCCGTGGTGGCCGTGGCGCGGGGTCCGCGCCAGGCGTTGCTGACCGTCGCGCTCGCGCTGGCGCTCGCCGCCGCGTTCATCAGCGGCTGGGCGGCCCAGCTGTCGGCCAGCGTGCTCACGGCCCTGGGGTGCCTGGCTCTCGGTTCGGCCGTGGTGCGGCTGATCCCACCCCGCTGGGTCGTGATTGGGGTACTCGGCATGGCCGCCGCCGACCTGACGCTGCTGGCGTCCGGCGTGGGTCACTCCGCCGGGGTGATCATGGCCGACGCGACGGCCAACGTACACGGGCCGGTGTTCGACCAGGCGGGGGTGGGCGGGGTCAGCATCGATTACCCGGACCTGGTGCTCGCCGGGATGCTGGGCGTCTTTGAGGCCGGGCGCAACCACCAATGGACGGCGGCGGTGCTAGTGGCCATAATCGCAGCCGTGTTCGGCATGGTCCTGCCAATCGGGAGCGGCCTGCCCGCGACCGTCCCGATCGCGCTCACCTTCGTTCTCCTCGAATGCGCACGGCTCGCACAGCGCCGGCGCGTGCTGGGTGTCCCCGCCGCTGCAAGCGCAACGTAGCCGCCCGCGTTGACGTCGGGGCGGCGCCGCTCTAGAGTGGCGCCGACCCTCGATCGCGCCGCCGATGGGGGTCGGCGAAGCACCACGGGGAAGCCGAATCACTGCGGAGGAGGGAACGTTGGGCGTCGTCCGAGCATCGCACTCCACGTCTTGGCTCAGCGCCGCGCTCCGCCGCCGGCCGCGCGTCCTGATCGTTGTCCTGGCGCTCTTGAGCACGGGAGCGCTCGTGAGCCTCCTCGCGCTCCCGTCGTCGGCCGCGTCCACGTCCCCCGCCGCCGACCCGTCGGCGCCCGACGGGCCGGGTGCGGTGTCGCACTTCGACCTCGCGCGCAAGGATTGCGTCGGGACGTCGCGTACCACGGCGTCCAAGGTCTGGTACACGGTGGCCGACGGCGCGCTCAGCGACGTCTACTACCCCACGGTGGATAACACCAACGTCCAGACCCTGCAGTACATCGTCACCGACGGGTCGACGTTCACCGACGTTCAGCAGCGCGACATGACCTACCGCGTGTCGGCGCTCGATCGCAGCGGGATGTCGTGTCAGGTAACCGTGACCGCGCGCAGCGGCCGCTACCGGATCGTCACCGATTACGTCACCGACCCCCACCGCAACACGCTGTTGATGCGGGTGCACTTCCAGTCGCTGACCCGCGGGCATTACGAGCTGTTCGCGCGCCTGGATCCGACCGTCAACGGAAACGGAGGGGGCGGGAGCGGCAACGGAGGAGCCGATTCGGCCCTCACCGACACCTCCACCGGCCATGACGTGCTGGTCGCATTGGACACGAACACGGCCACCAACGCCGCCAACCGCGATTACGCGCAGCCGGTGTACATGGCCTTCGACGGCCCGTTCTCGCAGGTCACCAACGGCTTCGCCGGAGAACCGAGCGACGGCCTCACCCAGCTCGATGCCAGCCACGCGCTGAGCACCACCTACGACTCCGCGCTGGGCGGCAACGTCGTGCAGGTCGCCAGGATCGGCGCCAGCCGCGCCGGCTCGTCCGCCATCCCGCACTCGTTCACGCTCGCGCTCGGATTCGGCGCCACCCAGGCGGACGCGGTCCGGAGCGCCGAGGCCTCGTTGCGCAAGGCGTTCGCCGCCATGCTGCACGGTTACGACCGCGGCTGGAGACACTACGACGAGGGCCTTCGCCAGCCGCCCACTCGGCTTCCAGGCGTCAGCCGCGCCAGGGTCGGCCGGCTCGATCGCGAGTACTACGTCAGCGCCAACGTGGTCAAGGCCTCGGAGGACAAGACGTTCCCCGGAGCGATCGTCGCCAGCCTCGCCTCGCCGTGGGGCCAGGCGGTGTCGGCCGGCGACCCGACCAACACCTATTTCGGGTCCTATCGCGAGGTGTTCGCGCGCGACTTGTACGAGGCGTGGACGGGGCTGATGGCCGACGGCGACACCGCCACGGCGCGTGCCGCGGTGCTGTTCCTGTTCGGCCGCCAGCAGCAGCCCGACGGCTCCATGCCCCGTAACAGCCTGGTCAACGGCAAGCTCGCGCCCGATTCGTTCAACACCCAGCTCGACGAGTGCTCGTATCCGATCCTTATGGCCTATTTGATGGGGATGACCGACCCCACCCTGTATGCCGACCACATCAAGCCGGCGGCGAACTTCGTCGTCTCTCATGGTCCGTCGTTCGGCCCCGAGCGCTGGGAGGAGCAGAGCGGCTACTCGCCCTCGACGATCTCCGCTGAGATCGCCGGCCTGCTCGCGGCGGCCAACCTCGCCGACGCCAACCACGACCCGATGTCCGCCCGCGAGTGGCGCGCGACCGCCGACGACTACCAGCGCTCGATCAAGGGCTGGACGGTCACCACCAACGGCCCGCTCGCGAACCACCCGTACTTCATCCGCCTGTCGAAGACCGGCGATCCCGACGCGGCGATCTCCTACAACCTCGGCAACGGAGGTCCCACGCTCGATCAGCGCAGCGTGATCGACGCCGGGTTCCTCGAGCTCGCGCGGCTCGGCGAGCTGCCTGCGAACGATCCGGACATCCTCGAATCGCTGCCGATCGTCGATCAGACGATCGAGTCCCAGACCCCCAGCGGTCCCGGCTGGCACCGCTACAACGGCGACGGCTACGGCGACGGGGCAGCGGACGGCCATCCATGGGCGCCGACGGACATGGGCGCCGGCCACCTTTGGCCCGTTCTGTCCTCCGAGCGTGGCGAGCAGGACCTGCAGACCGGCGACCCGGCCACCGCGGCACGCCTCCTGTCCAGCATGGACAACTTTGCCTCCGGCGTCGGCCTGATCCCCGAACAGGACTGGGAACTGCCGGACCTCGCGCCCTCGCCCTACGGCACGGATCCGACGGTCGCGTCGATCGGGTTCATCGACGGAAAGCCCGCGGGCTCCGCGGCCCCGCTTACGTGGTCGGCCGGATCCTACGTCCGGCTCGCCGCCGACCTGGGCGCAGGGCGCCTGCTCGACCAGCCCCGCAACACCGTCCGGCGCTACGTCCGCCGCACTCAGGGCCAGACCCAGCTGTCGGTGACGAGCCCGATCGACCAGTCCGCGGTCACCTCCCCGCCTGTCACGGTCACCGGAACGGCGGCGCCGGGCGACACGATCGACGTGCTCGCCCTCAACACCGACAACAACACGTCCGAGACGTCCGCTTCGACGGTCGCCGATCGGACCGGGAGCTTCTCGGTCGCCGTCCCAATCACTCCGGGGACGAGCGTGCTGAGCATCGCCGCTACCAGCCCCGACGGCGCGACGGCCCACGCCACCAGGACCGTGGTGTGGGACTTCGTCCCCGGCACGGTGCTGCTCGACGTCACTGACCCGAGCGGCGACGACAGCGGACCGGGCAACTACGTCTATCCGACCGCCGCCGACTTCCACCCAGGAGCGTTTGACATTCAGCGCTTCCAGGTGATCGACACCGGAACCGACATCGCCTTCCGTGTACAGACCCGCGACCTCACGCCAACCTTCGGCAGCCCGCTCGGCGCCCAGCTCGTCGACATCTACGTGCACGATCCGAGCGCGGCGGCGGCCGACACATCGACGGCAGCGTCCTTCCCGGAGCGCAACTACCAGATCGCCCCGGCGGACGCCTGGAGCCGGCTGATCGAGGCCCAGGGCTTCGGGCAGCGCTTCATCGACGCGCACGGCGCCACCCTGGGCACGATCGCCATCAAGGCCAACCAGATCTCCCGCTACATCACGATCACCGTTCCCAAGGCCGAGCTCGGCACGCCCACGTCCGGCTGGGCGTTCACGGTCGTGCTGACCGGACAGGACGGGTTCAGCCCCGACCAGGCACGCGCCTTCACCTCAACGCCCGGAGCGTTCACGTTTGGCGTGTGCGCCACCGCCAGCACCGACCTGGATTGCACGGTCAACCCGAGCAGCGTGCCCAAGGCGATGGACGTGATCACGCCCGCCGGCGTGTCGCAGAGCGATGAGCTCGATTACACGAAGCACTCGCCGGTGGTCATCCAGGGCGTCTCCATTCCGTAACCGGTTCCTCCCACCCCCGGTCGCGGGGCACATCAAGCTGACCGATGAGTCTTGGCGAAGGCGACGGTCGTAGCCGTAGAAACTCAATGCATACGGGAGGAACACCATGCACCCCGATCTCCGCCTCGCGACCGCACAAGCGCATATCCACGACCTCGAGCGCGCCGCTCGCGCCGTGCGGATGGCCGCCGATGCCACGCCGGCGCGCGGCACCCTTCCCCGCCGGTTGAGGCTGCGCCGATCCCGCGTCAATGCGACACATGTCACACCGCTGGCCGCGGGTGGGTCTTACAACTAGAAGCACTGCTCTCGCGGCACCTCACCCCTCCCCCTCGGAACCTACATGCTCGCCTCCGACCAGACAGCCCCCGAATTCGCGCTTCCCGCCGTGGATGTCCGCGCGCTTGTCCGCCGCGTCGCTCCGGCGGCGCTGGTTGCCGGCGCGGCGGTGCTTGGCGTGGTACTGATCGGCGGCCGCGTCCACACGTTCGCGGATGCGCTCCGGCGGGTTCTCGGCCTCGACGGGGGCTGGGCGGCGGCCGGGGTCGCGTTCGAGTGCCTGTCGCTGACCGGCTACGTGGCATTGCTATCGCTGGTCGCGGGACGGGCCACGCCTCGGGTCGGGGCTCGCGAGAGCGCGCAGATCACCCTCGCCGGGGCCGCGGCGACCAGGCTGCTTCCGACGGCCGGGGCCGGCGGAGCGGCGCTGACGCTGTGGACCTTGAGGCGGGCCGGACTCCGCTCGCTCGTGGCAACGCGGACCCTGCTCGTCTTCCTGGTGGTGCTGTACTTCGTTTTCCTCGCCTCGGTCGTCATCTCCGGAGCGGCGCTGGCCCTGGGTCTGGTCGGTAGCCACGGCCCGATCGCGCTCAGTGCGCTCCCGGCCGGCGTGGCCATGCTCACCATCGCCCTCGCGCTGACACTCGCTCTCGCGTCGGGTCGCGGGAGTCAGGCGCGGACATACGCCGGCGACGATCCACGCAGCGCGGGTGAGCGCTCGCGCCTCCGGGCGGCCGCCGGGCTCGGCGGGGATGCCATTCGCGATGCGATCCGGCTCGTTCGGTCGGGCAACGTTCGCCTCGCGGGCGCCATCGCCTACTGGCTGCTCGACGCCGCGGTGTTGTGGGCGATGCTGCACGCGCTCGGCTCGCCGCCGGCGCTGCCGGTCGTCGCGCTCGCGTACTTCGTCGGCCAGGCCGCGAACACCCTCCCCATCCCAGGTTCTGTGAGCGGTGGGGTCGCGGGCGTGCTGATCGCGTTCGGCGTGCCCGCCGGGCTGGCGCTGCCGGCGGTGCTGGCGTACCGCACGATTGCCGTGTGGCTGCCCACGCCGGTGGCGATCGCGGCCGTGCCAGGGCTGCGGTCGACGATCTCGCGCTGGGGGCGCGAAGACGCCGCCGCACCGGTCAGCTCCTGACGCCCGCTGCGCCGCCGGCGCGTTCCCTGCAGAATGCGCCTCGGCACGAAACGTCAATTCAGGAGGAGCGATGGCGACCACAACGAAGCAGCTGATCACGGGAGTCGACTTCGTCGCGCTGCCGACGCGCGATCTCGAGGCCGCGGTGTCGTTCTACGGCAATACGCTAGGGCTCAGGCGCTCGGCCTACCGGCCCGACCGTCATCACGCGGAGTTCGAGACGGGCAACCTGACGCTGAACGTCATGAATCCCGAGCGGATGGGGCTCGAGCACCATCCATTTCAGAACGCACTGGCGCTGCACGTAGACGACGTCGCGGCGGCGCGGAACGAGCTCGAGCGGCGCGGCGTCACCTTCGACGCGGACACGTTCGACACCGGGGTGTGCCATATGGCGTTCTTCCGCGACCCAGACGGCAACACGTTGATGCTGCACCACCGCTATGCGCCGCGGACGCCCGAGGCGTGACCGCGGCCATGGACCTGTGCTTGATGATCGAGGGGCAGGAGGGCGTGGGCTGGCCACAGTGGGTGGCGCTCGCGCACGCCTGCGAGGAGCACGGGATTCCGGCGCTGTTCCGTTCCGATCACTACCTGAATCTCGACGGGGAGCATCCCGAGCGCGAGGTTCTCGACGCCTGGTCGACGATGAGCGCGCTGGCCGCGGTGACCTCGACGGTGAGGCTCGGGACCCTGGTGTCCCCGGCCACCTTCAGGCACCCCTCGGTGCTGGCCAAGTCGGTCGCCACCGTCGATGAGATCTCCGGCGGCCGGGCCGAGCTCGGGCTCGGGGCCGGCTGGCACGAGGGCGAGCACGAGGCGTACGGGTTCCCGTTCCCATCCACGCGCGTGCGGATGGACATCCTGGCCGAGCAGCTCCAGGTGGTGCTCGGAAGCTGGGACGAAGCGCCGTTCACGTTCGAGGGCGAGCACTACACGCTGCGTGCGCTCAACGCGAGACCCAAGCCGGTGCAGCGTCCTCACCCGCCGCTGATCATGGGTGGTACCGGTGGGCCCCGCGGTGCGGCGCTCGCCGCTCGGTTTGCGACCGAGTACAACACGCCGTTCCCCACGGTGGAGGACGTGCGAGTCCGCCGCGCCCGGATCAGCGAGGCGTGCGAGCGCGCGGGCCGGGAGCCGATCCCCTTCTCGGTCATGACCGGCTTGGTCGTGGGCGCCGATCAGCACGAGCTCCGGGACCGCGCGGGCCGGGTCGCGGCGCGGATCGGCGGCGATCCGGAAGAGCTCCTGGGTAACCCGCCGCCGGCGTGGATCTTCGGCACGGTCGATCGGGCGATCGAGCGGCTGCTCGAGCTTCGCGAGGCCGGCGTGAGCCGGGTCATGTGCCAGCACCTCCTGCACGATGATCTCGACGTCGTCGCCCTGATCGGCCGCGAGCTCGCGCCGGCGGTGCGCTGAGACCGAGCATGACCGCGTTAGAGTGCGCCCGGTGAAGGCGTTCGTCACCGGCGGCACCGGCTTCATCGGCAAGCACGTCGTGCGCAAGCTCCGCGAGCGAGGCGAAGATGTCGTCGCGCTGGTGCGCACTCCCAGCAAGGCGGGCGAGCTCAGGACGATGGGCGCGGAGATCGTCGAGGGGGACCTCTCGAACGTCGATGCGATCGCGCGCGGGGTGCAGGGCTGCGACGCGGCGTTTCACGTCGGCGCCACCTACAAGGTGGGCATTCCGGATTCGGAGCACCCCGCGATGTACGACGCGAACGTCCGCGGGACCGAGCGAGTACTGGATGCCGCGACCGACGCAGGCGTCGGGCGGATCGTGTACGTCTCGACCGGCAACGTGTACGGCAACACGCGCGGGCGGATCGTCGACGAGCGGTACTCCCGCCCGCAGCCGCCCGAATTCCTCTCCTACTACGACCGGACGAAGTACGAGGCCCATCACGTCGCGCTCGATCGGATCGCCCGTGGCGCGCCGATCATCATCGTGATGCCCGGCGGCGTCTACGGCCCTGGCGACCACTCCGAGCTCGGCAACATGATCGACCAGACCCGGACGGGCAAGCTGAAGCTGCGCATGTTCCCGAGCACCGGCTTCAACTTCGTCTACGTCGATGACCTGGCCGACGGGATCCTGCGCGCCCACGACCGCGGCCGGATCGGCGAGATCTACAACCTCCCCGGACAGAAGTCGACGCTGGGAGAGCTCGTCGAGAAGACCGCCGCGCTCTCCGGGCGCAAGCCGCCCCGGATCACCATGCCCGGAGCGGTCATGAAGCTGGCGATCCCGGTGGGGCCGCTGGTCGGCAGGCTCATGGGCTTCCCGCCGAATCTCGCCGAGCTGGTCCGCACCTCCGACGGCGTGACGTTCTGGATGAACGGCGAGAAGGCGGGCGAGGAGCTCGGCTTTGAGACCCGCGATCTCGACGCCGGGCTCCGAGAGACGCTCGCTTCGTGAGTAGGCCGCGCGGCACACAAGCCGCGCGGCCCGTTTGATACTCAAGCCAGCGGCGGCCGGCGATCGGCCCAGGGACGGGCGGACTCGATCTGGCCCGCCAGCGAATACAACGTATCCTCGGCTCCGTGGCGGCCGACGAGCTGGACGCTCAGCGGCAACCCATCGGCGCCGAACCCCGCCGGCAACGAGATGGCTGGCTGGCCCGTCAGGTTGAAGATCGGGGTGAACGGCGTGAACCGCCCGGCCTGGTCCATCGCGACCGGCGCCGAGTGGCCGTATCTACCCTCCGCCGCGATCGCCGTGGACGCCAACCCGGGCGTCATCAGCGCGTCGACCTCATCCCACAGCGCGAGGATCCGGGCGGTGGTGGCGGGGCGTTTGGCGAGGAGCGCGGCGCGCCGGCGCGGGGGCACAAGCCGCCGCCCAGCCCACGCCATCTGCCTTGACGAGCGCTCGAGCTTGTAACGATCAGGCAAGGTCTGGGCCTCCTCGTAGATGCCGCGCAGCCACATCCGAACGAAGTCGAGCTGAGCCAGCCCGTAAGCGGGGGTCCGCTCCACCACCTCGTGCCCGAGCTCCTCCAGCAGTCGGCCGGTGCGCTCCCACGCGTCGCGCTGATCGCGCGAGACCTTCGCGATCAGGCCGGGCGGCACCTTGCGCGAGATCGCGATCCGCAGCCGACGCGGCGCCGTGGCTGCCGCGTCGGTATAGCTTCCGGTGAACGGCGGTGGGACATTGCTGTCGGCCGCCGTCGCCCCGTGCATCGCGTCGAGCATCAACGCGCTGTCGCGTACGGTGCGGGCCAGGCCACCGTAGACGGACAGGCCGAGCCAGCCCTCTCCCATGGGCTGCGACGACACGCGCCCGCGCGTCGGCTTCATTCCCACCAGCCCGCAGGCCGCCGCGGGGATGCGGATCGAGCCGCCCCCGTCCGAACCCGTCGCCGCGGGCACCATCCCGGCCGCGACCGCCGCGGCTGACCCACCGGAGGATCCACCGGGCGTGCGGCTCAGATCCCACGGGTTGCGCGTGATGCCGTTCGCGTCGGTTGCGGTCCACGGGAAGATCGTCAGCTCGGGGACGTTCGTGATCCCGATCGGGATCGCCCCCGCTCCTCGCAGGCGGCGGACGGCCTCGGCGTCGGCGTGCGCCGGAGGCCCGTATGTGCGCGAGCCCCGGGTGGTGTGCTGGCCCGCCACCGGAAGGTCGTCCTTGACCGCGATCGGCACTCCGGCCAGCAACCCGTCGAAGTTCGTCATCGCGTTCGCCTCGGCGAGCGCCTGCTCGGCCATCGCGGTGCGAAACGCGTTCACGTGCGGGTCGAGGGCTTCGATCCGCCCCAGGCACAGCTCGACCAGCTCACGCGGATGAACCTGCCGTGAACGGACGAGCTCGGAGAGCGCGGCCGGACCGGCGAATTCGAGTTGCTCGTCGGCTGTCGCCGTCATCGGTCGGCAAGCTTCGCAGCCCGCGGCCCGACGATGCAACCCGCAGCCCTCAGCGTCCCAGTGCGAGCAGCAGCTCGCGGATCGCGCTCGGGTATCGGTAGGCGATGCCCCCGTGCTTGCCCTCGAAGAGCTCGAGCGAGTGCTTGGCGCCGAGCTTCGAGAGCTCCCGGGCGACCGCCTGCGCGCCGAGATCGAGGAACCACTCGTCGCTCTTGCCGGCGTCAAGGTAGATGCGCCGCATGCTGCGCAGCGCGTCGGCGTGGCGGGGCGCCATCCGCACCGGATCCCACTCGAGCCATAGCGCCCACACCTCGTCGACGACCCGGCCCGTGTCCGGCTCGAACGGCAGCAGCGCCTCGCCGGGGCGATCGGGATCGGGAGAGTAGGCGGCCGCGTAGGCGTAAATCGAGAACGCCGTCCCGTACCGTGCCCAGTCGAAGTGGTCGGCCTCCGCGAGCTGCCTTCGCAGCTCGTCCAGCGAGCCATCGAAGTGATCGCGCAGCTGGCGGGCGATCACCGGGAACTCGCGCAGGTAGCAGCATTCGAACAGGGCGTCGCCGGCGTGGGAGGCCAGCCCGCCGAAGACGTCCGGGCGCAGCATCGGGAGCACCATCGCGCCGTAGCCGCCCGAGGACTTGCCGGCGATGCCGCGATGCTCACGGCCGCTCAGCGTCGGATAACGCTCATCGACGAACGGGACGATCTCGTCGCAGATGTAGTCCATGTAGCGACCAGTGCTGGACGAGTTGAGGAACTGAGATCCGCCGAGCGAGGTCCACGCGTCGACGAACACGATCACGCCTCCGGGACTGCCCCCCGATGCGAACATCGCGTCGAGGCGCTCGATCAACGTGGGCTCGAACGCGCTACGGCCGAGCCACATGTCGACCTGTCCCGAATAGCCCTGGATCACGTAGACCGAAGGGACGCGCTTGCGATCTCCGCGCTCTAGTCCCGGAGGCAGGTAGACATACAGCGGGCGCCGTGAGGGGTCACCGAGCGGGTTTCCGGCGAGCAGCTCCGAGTCGACGACGAGCTGCTCGAGCGTGCCGCGCAGCGGGGGCTGCCAGGGCGCGCCGGCGGGGCCGTCGACTTCGCGGATAGCCACGCCGTGAACCTAGCGAAACGCGGCGCGCGGAAAACTCCCGTGCCGGGTAAAACGCCGTTTGTATAGTGGTTCCCGGACCGCCCCCCAAAGCTTGGAAGTGCCCCACGGCAATGACCGATCGAGTCCAGATTCCATCTTCAAACGGTGCCGGTACCGATATCGACACGGTCGAGACGAGCGAATGGCTCGACGCGCTGGACGCGGTCGTCGCGCACGATGGTGTGGGCCGGGCGCGCGAACTCCTGACCCGCGTCGTCGAGCGCGCGCAGAACGCCGGGACTGGGCCGATCGCCAGCCTCACCACGCCGTACGTCAACACGATTCCGGCGGACCGGGAGGCGAAGCTCCCCGGCGATCCAGCGGTCGAGCGTCGGCTTCGCTCGATCGTCCGCTGGAACGCGATCGCGATGGTGGTGCGCGCCAACAAGGTCTCCTCGGAGCTCGGGGGCCACATCGCGAGCTTCCAGTCGCTGGCCACCCTCTACGAGGTCGGCTACAACCACTTCTGGCGGGCGCCCTCCGAGGACTTCGCCGGGGATCTCGTGTACTTCCAGGGCCACTCCTCGCCCGGCAATTACGCGCGCGCGTATCTCGAGGGTCGTCTCACGGCCGAGCAGCTCGACGGCTTCCGCCAGGAGGTCTCAACCCCTGGCGGCCTGAGCTCCTACCCGCACCCCTGGCTGATGCCCGACTTCTGGCAGTTCCCCACGGTATCGCTCGGCATCGGCGCGATCACCTCGATCTACCAGGCGCGGTTCATGAAGTACCTGCAGGCCCGCGGGATCGTGCAGACCGAGGGCCGCAAGGTGTGGGCGTTCCTTGGCGACGGGGAGATGGACGAGCCCGAGTCGATGGGTGCGATCAGCCTCGCCGGCCGCGAGCAGCTCGACAACCTGATCTGGGTCGTGAACTGCAACCTTCAGCGCCTCGATGGCCCGGTCCGCGGCAACGGCAAGATCATCCAGGAGCTCGAGTCGGACTTCCGCGGCGCCGGCTGGAACGTGATCAAGGTCGTGTGGGGCTCGCGCTGGGACCCGCTGCTTGCGGAGGACGTGGACGGTCGGCTCGTGCGCGTGATGGAGGAGTGCGTCGACGGCGAGTACCAGACGTTCAAGTCGCGCGACGGGGCGTACGTGCGCGAGCAGTTCTTCGGCCGCGATCCGGTGCTGCTCGAGCGGGTCGCGGACATGTCCGACGAGGAGATCTGGCTCCTGAACCGCGGCGGGCTCGACCAGCAGAAGGTGTACGCGGCGTATCACGAGGCGGTTCGCCACCAGGGCCAGCCGACCGTGATCCTGGCCAAGACGATCAAGGGCTACGGGATGGGCGTCTCCGGCGAAGGCCAGATGATCACCCACCAGGCCAAGAAGATGACCGAGGACGCCCTGCTCGCGTTCCGGGACAGGTTCGAGCTGCCGTTGTCAGACGAGCAGGTGCGGGCCGCCGAGTACTACAAACCGCCCGAAGACTCCCCCGAGATGCAGTACCTCCGCGAGCGCCGCGCGGCCCTCGGCGGCAGCCTCCCGGTCCGCCGGCGCCGAGCGGAACCGCTGGAGGTCCCGGGGCTGGAGCTGTTCTCCTCGCAGCTCGAGGGCACCGGCGACCGAGAGATCTCGACGACGATGGCGTTCGTGCGCGTACTGGCGGCGCTGCTTCGCGACAAGCAGATCGGACGACGCATCGTCCCCGTCGTGCCCGACGAATCGCGCACCTTCGGGATGGAGGGAATGTTCCGCCAGGTCGGCATCTACTCCCCGGTCGGCCAGCTCTACCAGCCGCAGGACTCCGAACAGCTGATGTTCTACAAGGAGGACCAGCACGGCCAGATCCTCGAGGAGGGGATCACCGAGGCGGGCTCGATCTCGTCGTTCATCGCGGCCGGCACCTCTTACAGCGCCCACGCCGTGCAGATGGTGCCGTTCTACATCTACTACTCGATGTTCGGCTACCAGCGGGTCGGTGATTTGGTCTGGGCCGCGGGCGATTCGCGCGCCCGAGGGTTCCTGTTGGGCGGCACCGCCGGCAGGACCACCCTGAACGGCGAGGGGCTGCAGCACGAGGACGGCCACAGCCACGTCCTGTTCTCCGTCGTTCCTAACTGCCGGGCGTACGATCCGGCGTTCGGCTACGAGATCGCGGTGATCATCCAGGATGGCCTGCGGCGGATGGCTGTCGAGCAGGAAGACGTTTTTTATTACCTGACTCTGATGAACGAGAACTACCGGCACCCCGCGATGCCTGCCGGCGCCGAGGAGGGGATCCTGCGCGGGATGTACAAGCTGCGCGCGACCGAGCGCCCCGAGGTGCAGCTGCTCGGGTCGGGCACGATCCTGAACGAGGTGCTGGCCGCCGCTTCGCTGCTCGAGGATGACTGGGGCGTGGCGGCCGACGTCTGGAGCATGACCTCGTTCACCGAGCTGCGCCGCGACGGGATCGAGGTCGAGCGCTGGAACATGCTGCACCCCGCTTCCGAGCCCCGGCGGGCGTACGTGAGCGAATGCCTCTCGGACCTGCCGACCGTCGCCTCGACCGACTACATCCGGGCGTTCGCCGACCAGATCAGGCAGTGGGTGCCGGGGCCGTACCGGGTCCTCGGGACCGACGGCTTCGGCCGCAGCGATTCCCGCCACGCGCTGCGTCGTTTCTTCGAGGTCGACCGCCACCACGTGGCCGTGGCGGCCCTGCGCGAGCTCGACCCGTCGCGCGCGCGCGAGGCGATCGAGCGCTACGAGATCGATCCCGAGGCGCCGATGCCGTCGAGCGTGTGAGCCGGTGAGCGCGACCGACGTGATCTCGGTCGAGGTCCCGGACATCGGGGACTTCTCCGACGTGCCGGTGATCGAGATTCTCGTCTCCGCCGGCGATGAGGTCGCGCCCGACGACCCTCTCCTCACGCTCGAGTCCGATAAGGCGACGATGGACGTGCCGGCGCCGTTCGCGGGGACGGTCCAAGAGCTGCTCGTGAAGATCGGGGATCGCGTCTCACAGGGAACGCGGCTGCTGACGATGCAGCCATCGGATGGCGCGCCGCCGCCTGCTGGCGGCAAGGCGGCGGCGGCAGCGTCGGACGGGGCACCGAGCGAGGCCGCCGCGCCGGATTCCGTGGGCGGGGCGCTGGCGGCTGAGGAAGCGGAGGAGGCGGAGCCGCGTGACCAGGCAGCGCCGCCGGCGGCTGAGCGCGAGCCGGCACCCTCACCCACCCCGGCCGGCGACGGCGGAGGGCCCGTCTACGCCAGCCCGGCCGTGCGCCGCATCGCCCGGGAGCTCCGCGTCGACCTCTCTCGGGTGAAGGGCTCGGGGCGCAAGGGACGGATCACGCGCGAGGACATCCAGGCGGCCGCGGCCGGCGAGGGCGCGGGCGCGCCGGCTGCCCCGGCGCCGGCGGCCGGAGCGCCGGGAGCTGCTCTGCCGGGCCTGGCCCCCTGGCCCTCCATCGACTTCGCCAAGTTCGGTCCCGTGGAGCGGGTGGAGCGGTCGCGCATCCAGCGGATCTCCGCCCCGAACCTGGCGCGCAACTGGGTGATGATCCCCCACGTCACCCACAACGACGAGGCCGACATCACCGAGCTCGAGGCGTGGCGCAAACGTCTGAACGAGGAGCACGCGCGCGACGGGGTGAAGGTCACGATGGTCTCGTTCCTGGTCGTCGCGTCCGTGGCCACGCTCAAGCAGTTCCCGGCCGTCAACTCCTCGCTGGACGGCGAGGAGCTCGTTTTGAAGCGCTACTACAACCTCGGCTTTGCCGCGGACACGCCGGGTGGACTGGTCGTCCCGGTGATCAAGGACGCCGACCAGAAGGGTCTGCTCGACATCGCCCGGGAGCTGACCGAGCTGTCCGCCAAGGCGCGCGAGGGAAAGCTCGCGCCCGGGGATATGCAGGGCTCGACGTTCACGATCTCGAGCTTGGGCGGGATCGGCGGTACCAGCTTCACCCCGATCGTCAACGCGCCCGAGGTGGCGATCCTCGGCGCGACCCGCTCGACGATGAAGCCCGTGTGGGACGGGCAGCACTTCGCGCCGAGGTTGATGCTGCCGCTCTCGCTTTCCTACGACCATCGAGTCATCGACGGGGCGGCGGCGGCCCGGTTCGTCGCCGCGCTCGTGGCCGTGCTGTCCGACCTGCGGCGGGCGCTACTGTGAGCGAGCTGAGCGAGGTCCGTGTCCCCGACATCGGGGACTTCGCGGATGTGCCGGTGATCGAGATCCATGTCTCGCCCGGCGACGAGGTCGCGGTCGAGGATCCGCTCGTCACGCTCGAGTCCGACAAGGCGACGATGGACGTGCCGGCGCCGTTCGCCGGCGTGGTCAAGCAGCTGAGCGTGAACATCGGCGACCGGGTGTCGGAGGGGAGCGTGCTGTTGACGATCGAGTCCGACGGGGCGGCGCCGTCCGAGGGGGGGCGGGCGCCGGCCGAGGCGCCAGGCGAACAGGGGACGGCGGAGGCCGGGGATGGTGCGCGCGCCCCCGCGCCGGCGCCGGCGCCGGCGGCCGCGGCGCCTTCGCCGGCAGAGGCGCCGGCTGGCGGCTACGACGCCCAGGTCCTCGTGATCGGGTCGGGCCCCGGCGGCTACACGGCGGCCTTCCGCGCCGCCGACCTCGGGCTGCAGACGATCCTCGTCGAACGCTACGAGACCCTGGGCGGAGTCTGTCTGAACGTCGGCTGCATCCCCTCTAAGGCGCTCCTGCACGCCGCGCGAGTGATCGCCGAGGCGAAGGAGATGTCCGAGCACGGGATCAAGTTCGCCGACCCGAGCGTCGATCTGGACGCGCTGCGGTCGTGGAAGGAGGACGTGGTCGGCAAGCTGACCGGAGGCGTCGCCGGCCTGGCGAAGCAGCGCAAGGTCGAGGTGATCACGGGAGTCGCGCGCTTCACCGGTCCCAATTCGGTGCAGGTGGGCGAGCGAACGGTGACGTTCGAGAACTGCATCATCGCCGCCGGCTCGCAGGCCGCGGAGTTACCGATGCTGCCCGAGGACCCGCGCATCATCGACTCGACCGGAGCGCTCGCGATCGGGGCGCTCCCAGAGCGGCTGCTGGTGATCGGCGGCGGGATCATCGGGCTCGAGATGGCGACGGTCTACGACGCGCTCGGCTCGCGGATCACGGTCGTCGAGATGATGGATCAACTGCTCCCCGGGTGCGACGCCGATCTCGTCCGAGTGCTCGAGCGGCGAATCCGCGGCCGATACGAGGCGATCCACGTCGAGACGAAGGTTGAATCGGTGGAGGCACAGGACGGCGGGCTGAACGTCAAGCTATCCGGCGGTGAGTCGCAGAAGTTCGACCAGATCCTGGTCGCGGTCGGACGCAAGCCCAACGGCCACGCGGTCGACGCCGGCGCGGCGGGCGTCGACGTCGACTCGGCCGGTTTCATCCCCGTCGACCATCAGCTGCGCACGAACGTGCCGCACATCTACGCGATCGGCGACATCGTGGGCGGCCCGATGCTCGCCCACAAGGCCTCACACGAGGGCAAGGTCGCGGCGGAGGTGATCGCCGGCGACAGCGCGGCGCAGTTCGACCCGCGGGCGATCCCCTCGGTCGCCTACACCGACCCCGAGGTGGCGTGGATGGGACTGACGGAGGTCGAGGCCCGCTCGGAGGGGATCGAATACGAGAAAGCGGCCTTCTCCTGGGGCGCCTCGGGCCGCGCGCTCACGCTGGGTCGCGACGACGGGGTGACCAAGCTCCTGTTCGAGCTCGGAACCCGCCGGCTCCTCGGCGCCGGCATCGTCGGCACCAACGCCGGCGAGCTCATCGCGGAGACGGTGCACGCCCTCGAGATGGGCGCCGAGGCGGCGGATATCGCGCTCACCATCCACCCCCATCCCACGCTCACCGAGACCGTGATGTTCGCCGGGGAGATCGAGGAGGGAACGGTCACCGACGTCATGCCGCGACGCCGGCCGGCCGCGGCGCGCGGCTGAGCATGGCCGCGACGTCGCGGAGGAGCTGTTGGGGCTCCCCTTCGACACGCAGCTGAGTGACTCGGATCGTCGCCACGCCGACGAGCTGCAGCTTCGTGTCCTGGCGACGATCGTCCTCGAACTTCTTGCGCGTCTTGTGGAACCCATAGCTGTCGATCTCGACCACCAGCCTGGCCTCGGGCCAGAACAGGTCGACCAGAAACCCCTCGACCACGACGTTCGCGCTCGGCGCGGGCAGACCGGCGGCGCGTACGAGCGCGAGGAACTCGCGTTCGAGCTCCGATTGGGTCCACGGCGCCGGCCCGCGGATTGCGGCCAGCGCGGCGCGCAGCGGCTTTAGGCCGTGCCGGCCGCGTCCACGCGCGAGCGTCTCATCGAGCTTGCGGCCGTCGAGCACCTCTCGGCGGATGGCCTCCTCGAGAACCAGGCGCAACTGCTGAAAGCGCGCGACCTCGGCGTAGTCGAGCAGCGCCCGGGCGAGGGTGGTCACCGGGATTCCGTCGACGACGGCGCAATCGTCCGGATGCAGGATGCGGGCGCTGTGCACGCGGATGCCAGGCTGTCCCCGCCCGTTGCCGCCCGGGACGGTGACGTCGATCCAGCCGCTCGGGATCGGACGCAGGTCCCAGAGCGCCAGCCCCGCCCGGTGGCTGAGGACCGCCCGTGGGCCGCACGCGAGAACCGCCGCCAGCCACCGCCCGCGCGCCGATAGACGATCATGGCCGACGGCGTACACACCACGGTGGACCCGCAGCAGGCGGCCAGATCGAATGCGCGTTTGCACTTGGTGGCTCGTGAACCCCAGTGCGTACAGTTGCCCGCGGGCAGCGACACCGTGCTGCTCTGCGGCCAACATTGCGAGCAACGCTTCGCGTGGTTGATCTAATGACGCTATTTGCGTCACTCGATCAAGCACCTCAGCCATGGCGCGACGTTGACAGAAAGTCCCTGACGCGTGGGTCGCGGAACCGCAACAAAAGTGTGAAACCGCGGGGCGCCGGCGGCCTGGGGTCTCGCCTTCGCCGGCGCCGGCGCCGCGGGATCTCGCTCAGCGCCGGCGCAGAAGCCGCGCTACGACCCACGCCACCAGGACGCCGGTCACCACGCCGAGCGCGAGCCCCCGCGAGCTTTTCGCCCGACGCGCCAGCGCAGCGCCGGCGCCCGCCGCCGGACGCGCCGCCGGCATCGCAAACTCCTCGGCCGCGAGCACGTCGTGGGGCTCCTCGATGCCCGTCGGATCAGCTGGAAGGTCGACCGGCCCATGGGTCAGCGCCGGGTCCCGAGCGGGCACGGCGAAGGCCTCGGCCGCGAGGATGTCGTGTGCGGGCTCGTCCGCGGGCCTCTGCGTTTGCATCATCGCCGCGCATGATCCCAGATGCGCCTCCGGATGTGGCCCCCGCTGCGGCGGCCGCCGAGCCGGCGCGGGCCAGACGGCGAGCCCGGGCCGCCGGTCCCGGATAATCTCAGCCTAGGCGACTTAGATATGCCGCTACCCCCACCCCCTCAACTGCTATTCTTTTGCTTATCTCTGGTAAGCAACTAGCGAAAGTGAAGACTTGATGAGCCGACTACTACTGGTCCCGCTTGAAGACGTCGTCGTCTTCCCGGGCATGTCGCTCACGCTCGCCATCGATGTCGGCGACGAGACACAGGTGCTGCTGGTCCCGCGGCACGAACAGGAATTTGCCAACGTCGGCACCGTAGCCGAGATCGCCGACCGCGTCCGCCTGCCCGGTGGCGCGCGCGCCGTCGCGCTCCAGGGCCTCCACCGTGGAGTCGCGGGGGCAGCGAACACCGCCCCCGATGGAAAGCTGTATGTCGACGTCGAGGAGCGGCCCGATCCCGTCCCGGTCGACGGGCGCACCCGCAACCTCGAGCGCGAATACCGCGCCGTGGTCGAGGAGATCCTAGAGCTGCGGGGTGACGACGGTCGGGTCTCCGCGTTCCTGCGCAGCATCACCGAGCCCGGCGCGCTCGCCGATACCGGCGGCTACTCGCCGGACCTCAGCTATGAGAACAAGGTCCGACTGCTGCAGACGCTCGACGTGACCGAGCGACTCGAGCTGGCGCTGCAATTCCAGCGCGAGCGCCTGGCCGAGCTTCAGGTCCGCAAGCGGATTCGCGACGACGTCGAGTCGGGCGCGGAGAAGCAGCAGCGCGACTACTTCCTGCGCAAGCAGATGGAGTCGATCCGCAAGGAACTCGGCGAGGACGATGCGTCCGTGGTCGAGGAGTACCGCACGAAGATCGAAGAGGCCGGGATGCCGGAGGCGGTGAAGGAGCAGGCCGACAAGGAGCTCGGACGCCTGGAGCGCCTCGGCGAGCAGAGCGCCGAGTCGAGCGTGATCCGGACCTACCTGGACTGGCTGATCGCGGTTCCGTGGAGCAAGCGCTCGGAGGAGCGCCTCGATCCCGAGCACGCGCGCGAGGTGCTCGACGCAGACCACGCCGGCCTCGAGGACGTCAAGGACCGGATCGTCGAGTACATCGCGGTCAAGAAGCTCCGGCTCGAGCGCGGGATCAAGGAGGACAAGCGCTCCGGCGCGATCCTCACGCTGATCGGCCCGCCCGGCACCGGCAAGACGAGCATCGGCGAATCGATCGCCCGCGCCACCGGCAGGAAGTTCGTCAGGATGTCTCTGGGAGGCGTGAGGGACGAGGCCGAGATCCGCGGTCACCGTCGCACGTACATCGGCGCCCTTCCGGGCCGCCTGGTGCGCGCGCTGCGCGACGCGGACACGATGAACCCGGTGATCATGCTCGACGAGGTCGACAAGGTCGGCGCCGACTGGCGCGGCGACCCGAGCGCGGCCTTGCTCGAGGTGCTCGACCCGGCGCAGAATCACAGCTTCCGCGATCACTACCTCGACGTCGAGCTCGACCTGAGCAACGTGATGTTCATCGCCACGGCCAACGTGGCGGACACCATCCCCGGCCCGCTCCTGGACCGGATGGAGGTGATCCGCTTCGACGGCTACACGACCTCCGAGAAGGTTGCGATCGCCCGCGGCTATCTGTGGCCCCGGCAGCTGGAACGAAACGGCCTCCACGAAGACGAGGTCGAGATCTCGGACGAGCTGCTCAATACCGTCGCGATCGAGTACACGCGCGAGGCCGGCGTCCGTCAGCTCGAGCGTGACCTCGGAACGATGCTGCGCAAGACCGCGACCCGTATCGCCTCCGGACAGGCCACCGCTCCGGTGACCATCGACCTGGACGCGATCCGCGACGCCCTCGGGCGCCAGCGCTTCTTCCAGGAGTCCGCGATCCGCACCGCCGTTCCCGGCGTTGCCACCGGTCTTGCGGTCACCGGCGCTGGCGGAGACGTGCTGTTCGTCGAGGCCACCGCGATGGCCGGCAAGCCGGGGCTGACGCTGACCGGTCAGCTGGGCGACGTGATGAAGGAGTCGGCACAGATCGCGCTCTCCTACGTGCGCGGACACGCCGGCGAGCTCGACATCGATGCCAGCGCCTTCGAGGACCGGGCGTTCCACGTCCACGTCCCGGCCGGCGCCATCCCCAAGGATGGGCCGAGCGCCGGGGTCACGATGACCACCGCGCTGACGTCGCTGTTGACGGGCCGTCCGGTGCGGCACACCGTCGGTATGACCGGCGAGGTGACGCTTCAGGGCCGCGTCCTGCCGATCGGCGGCGTCAAGCAGAAGGTGCTCGCGGCGCACGCGGCGGGACTCACCGACGTGGTGCTCCCCGAGCGCAACCGCGGCGACCTGGACGACGTGCCCGACGAGGTGCGCGACGCGATGAGCTTCCACTTCGCGATGACGATCGAGGAGGTGTTGGGCGTCGCGCTCGAGCCCGCCGCCCTGCGGTCCGCTGCATGACCGTCCGCTGCGTAACTGTTACCCACGGCCCCGGCGAGCTTCCGAAGCTCGCCGGGGCTTTGGTTTACGCGGTACGCCCGGTGGTAGGTTGAGGTCATGAGCACGATCACCGCCCCACAAGAGCAGCGCGTCGTCGATCAGGTCCCCAAGCAGCTGTACATCGGCGGCGAGTGGCGGGACGGCGCGAAGGGAACACTGTCCGTCGAGGACCCGGCGACGGGAGAACCTCTGTGCGAAGTCGCCGACGCGGCGACCGACGACGCCAAGGCCGCGCTCGACGCCGCCGTCGAGGCTGGCCCCGAATGGGCCAAGCATCCCCCGCGCGAGCGGGGCGAAATCCTGCGGCGCGCGTTCGAGACGATCATCGAGCGCGAGGACGAGTTGGCGCTGCTGATGACGCTCGAGATGGGCAAACCGATCAAAGAGTCCAAGGCGGAGGTCGCCTACGGTGCCGAGTTCCTGCGCTGGTTCTCGGAGCAGGCGGTGCGAATCGAGGGGCGCTACGGGGTGGCCCCCAACGGCCAGGGCCGTCTTCTGACGATGAAGCAGCCCGTCGGGCCCTGCCTGTTGATCACGCCCTGGAACTTCCCGCTGGCGATGGGGACCCGGAAGATCGGGCCGGCGATCGCGGCCGGATGCACGATGGTGGTCAAGCCCGCGCAGCAGACGCCGCTGTCGATGCTGATGCTGGCCAGGATCCTGGCGGATGCCGGGCTCCCGCCGGGGGTGCTGAACCTGATCACCGCCTCGTCCGCGGGCGAGACCGCCGGACCGCTGATCAAAGATCGCCGCCTGCGCAAGCTGTCGTTCACCGGCTCCACCGAGGTCGGCCACAAGCTGATGGAGCAGGCGTCGGAGAACCTCCTGCGCCTCTCGATGGAGCTCGGCGGCAACGCTCCGTTCATCGTGTTCGAGGACGCTGATGTCGACGCCGCGGTCCAGGGCGCGCTGATCGCCAAGATGCGCAACATCGGCGAGGCGTGCACCGCCGCCAACCGCTTCCACGTCGCCGATGGGGTCGCGGACCGATTCGCCGAGAAGCTGGCCGAGAAGATGGGCTCGATGAAGGTGGGCCGTGGCACCGAGGACGGAATCGAGGTCGGCCCCCTGATCGACGACAAGCAGCGCACGAAGGTCTCGGATCTGGTCGAGGATGCCGTCGGACGTGGGGCCCGGGCGCTGGTCGGCGGCCACGCCCGCGACGGCGCCGGTTACTTCTACGATCCGACCGTGCTCGCCGGCGTGCCCGAAGGCGCACACCTGCTCAGAGAGGAGATCTTCGGCCCGGTCGCGCCGGTTATGGGCTTCACCGACGAGGACGAGGCGGTCGCCGCCGCCAACGACACCGAGTACGGCCTCGTCGCCTACCTCTACACCAGCGACCTGAAGCGCGCGCTGAGGGTCGTCGAGCGCCTGGAGACCGGGATGGTCGGCCTGAACCAGGGCATGGTCTCGAACGCCGCGGCCCCGTTCGGCGGTATCAAGCATTCCGGCTTCGGCCGCGAAGGCGGCCCGGAGGGCATCGAGGAGTATCTCGAGACGAAGTACGTAGCGGTGAACCTGTAGGACCGCCGGCAGGTAGGTCTTCCCCCCGGGTGGCGTTTCATCACGCCGCGCCGGGTTATTTCGAAGTGTGACCAATGCCTCATGCCCCGATGCCAGACACGCGGGAATATGAGGCGCAAATCGTGCGTCTATCCATTTGAGATGCTTGGCGACCGAGACCGAGGCTTATTCCACCGAGATTCCCCCGATCCCGACGCGTCTGCGCGCGTCGCATGGGGCACATCCGGCCGCTCCCTGATGGATCGGACGGCAGAGCTGAGACTGCGCCTGGCCCAGCTGGCTGAGGAACGCATCCTGGCAAGGGAATGGGGCCTCGCGAACGATGCGCTGTACGTCGAGGATCTCGATCTCGAGGTGAACGCCACCCGCGAGGCCTACGCCGGGGCGGTGATCACGCAGCTGGCCCTCCTGCGCGCCGAGCTCGACGGTCCCAACCAGGGATAGCGCCCAGACTGCCTGACGCTCGTCTCGAGCGGCGGCTCACGACGGGCGCAGCCCGATCACGCACGCCGGGTGTTGCGAATCGCGTCGGGTGCCGTAGCCGAGGCGCCGCAAGTCCGCCTCGCAGTCGGCAACCCGGTAGTCGCCGTGGACCTCCACCTTCACGCAGCGCACCTGCCCCGCCCACCCGGTCTCATCTCGCAACAGCTCTCGCTCCGTCCCCTCGACGTCGACCTTCACGTAGTCCACACCCCCGTCCTGCTCACGCAGCAGCGAGGCGAGCGACACCGCGGGCACCGGCGTCCCTTCGGCCGTTCCCGTCACCCGGTAGTTGGAGGTCGCTCCCGGCCAACCTTGATAACGGACCTCGCCGTCGGCGACCCATATCGCAGCGTGGAGCACCTCGCAGCGGTCCGCCCAGGGCGCGATGTTCCGACGCGCCAAAGCGACGTTGTCCTCGTCCAGCTCGACTCCAAGCACGCGTGCGCCGGGGAAACGGCAGGCGAAGTCCGCGACGGTGAGGCCAATGTTCGCGCCGAGGTCCCAGATCGTTCGCGGCGGCCCGAGCTCGGGCGGCGGCAGGTGATAGCGGCGCGCGAACGCGCCCCACACGGTGGCGAGATCAGAACTACCGGGCCGCACCAGCACCTCGCGTCCGCCCAGCGCTCGCAAGCGCAGCCGTGCCACGGACGCGGAGCCGTCCCAACGGGCGCGCCTAAGTCGAGCGTAGGTCCGCAGGCTCCCCCGGTCGGATGTGACGCGGGCGGCGACGTAGCCCAGGCGGAGCGCGTCCTGGGCGGGATCCGGAAGCGCCGCCAAGGCTCGGGTCCACATGGCGGTTAAGTTTGCGGGGTGCTCACAGCCGGAGGGCCGTGAGCACGAGCGGCCCGGCTCCCGGCAGGGGATGCTGGGAGTAGATCGCGATGTAATACACGCCGGGCCGCAGGCGCCGGGCCTTGAACGAGACATTCACCGCGCCCAGCCTCACGTTGACGCGCCGCCGGTACAGCGTTCGGCCGCCCGGACGGATCAGCGATACGGTGAGCCGGCCTCGTCCGATGACCGACACCCTCAACGGCAGCGATCGAGGGCCGCCGAACCACGCGCTCAGGATTCGTCCCGAGGTGCCGTCGCACCCGGTCGCGGTCAACAGCCCGGGTGCCGTCAGTCGACCGCCGCGACGGTGGGGCAGCAGGAACTGCTGGTGCAGCGAGCGCCTGGGGCTTCGCGAGGTGACGTCGATGAGGATGGGCCACCGCGGCTTGCGAACCTGCAGCCGCATGGCCGAGTGAGCCGTGGGATAGGTCGCCGAAAGAACCAGGCGGACTCCGGAGGAGCTGCGCTCGATCCAGTAGGTCCGGATCGAGTAGGCCTTGATGCCCACGGCCGGCTCAAACCAGAGGCGTCCCCCGAGGACGGGGACCCCGCCGATTGCGATCTGCCGGCAGGCATCGGCGGTCCGCGCGCCGGGAGGCCACCCGGTCACCTCGGGCTGACCTGGCGCGGGGCACACGCACACCGGCAAGGTCTGAACCGTCGCCGCGCTCGCGCCGCTCGAGTCGGTCACGCGCAGACCCACGCGCACCACGCCGGGAGTCGTGAACGTCGGGGTGGCCGTCGCCCCGGTCGCGTCGGCGAAGCGCCCGCTGCCCGTCAGATCCCAGGCCTGGGTCGCGATCTGGCCGTACTGATCGGTGGCCGCGGATGTGAACACGACCGGTTGTCCCACGACCGCCTGGGGAACCGACACGGTGAACGAGGCCGTGGGAATGCAGATCTGCGGTGGACCGGGCACGGGAACGTGCGACTGAGTCAAATCCGCCAGAGCTCGAGTCATCGCCTGCTGGAGCCCGGGGCTGGCCGGCGGCGCATCGGCATACGATGGGTCGCGCCAGGAGTCGAGGCCCCAGGCGAACTGCATCGATCCGGAGCTGAACACCTCGGCGCCCGAGCAGGCCGTGTAACGAACCGCATCGGCGCGCAGTGGTGGTCCGTTGCTGGTAACCGGTGGCGCGGAGTAACTGAGGAGCGGCGTCACGGGCGGGACATGACAGCCGGGAGTGATCGCGTCGAGCTCGTAGCCCACGATTCCGGGCAGCACGGAGCCGGTGCTCAGGCCCGTGCCGGCGAACCAGGGGTCGGTTGCGGTGGCCGGATCGGCGGAGTAGTCGAGATAGGCGTGATCTATGGCGCCTTGGAATTGCACGCCCTCGAGCTCGCACTCCGGCCGGGCCGGTTGAAGCCACCGAAACTGCGTGGTTTTCAAAGTCGGATCTGGCTCGGGGTCGGGCGCGTACTTGTATCCCACCATGGTTCGGCCGCCGTCCTCGTAGCGCACCTGCCAGAAACCGGTGTTCGCGCCCATGAAGGCCAGGTTGACGCCCGCAGCCCGCGCCGCTTCCCAGCCGTCGCGCATCGCCTTGGTCCAATATTCGCTGTGTCCGGCCGTCACGTCGAGAGCGTGATCGAGCAGGATGCTCGGGTCGGCGTCCACGTCGTCGTCGGTCGCATAGCTCACGTCCCAGCCCCCGCGCTCCAGAAACCGAACCAGGGGATACTCCCAACTGAAGAGGAGGCGATGAGCGTAGGGTCGGTCGAACGAGACCTTCACCGCCGGCGGCGTGGTGTAGAGGTCCCGCCCGCCCCACGTGTTGTAAGCCTGCCACGTGTTCGTCGGAACCTGAACCAGAATCGCGGCGCGGTCGCCGACCGGCGCCTGAACGATGAACGGGGCGAATCCCGTCTGCCCCTTTGACGGTCCGGAGGTCAATCGGAACACCGCCAGGTAGTAGCCGGTGACCCAGTCGCTCGGCACCCTCAGCGTGTCGGTCACAGGCCAGCCAGCCCGTATCTCCCCGGTCACCGGGTCGGGCGGCGGAGCGCTCGGCTGCTGCACCACCGCCTCGTCCAGTGAGCAACTCTGGTCGAGGGTCGATCCGGCCAGGCAGGTGATCCGCCGGCCGCCGCTTCCCCCGTACCACCCCAGCCGGCTGATCTCGATGCGGTACCGGGCGGCCGGATTCGTGCTCACCTGGAAGCTGAGCGTTCCGCCAGGGCGCACGCTGGTGGCGCTCGCGTAGCCCTCGACGGGTGGGTTCGGGCTCACCGGGTCCTGCGTCGCGGCGGTCCAGTAGCTGTCGCCTGGCTTGGCGTTCTCGGCCTGGACGGAGTTGGCGGCCAGCGCGGCCGGCGCGGCCGGCGCGGCAGGCGCGGCCGGCGCGGCGATCAGCGTCAGCGCGAGGCCCAGGCAAGGTCCTAGGAACCGGAGCACAAAGCGCCCCCCGGGGGCGCGCTCGACCGATCGTGATGCCGGTGCCGCGCGCAGATCGCGTGACTGGACGCTGAGCTACGAATGTCTTCCCCTTGGTCTGCGGTGCCCGGCCGCGGACACAGCGTACACGCCGACCCGGCAGGCCGCGGATACTCTCGTGTCCCGGATCTGACCAAACCGACAGGAGCGAGGATGCCCCCGACATTGCTGGTCCTGCAGCACATCGCCTGCGAGCCCCCGGGCGTGTACGAGGACGAGCTGCGCGCGTGGGGGGCGTCGCTTGATCGGGTCCAAATGGACGAGGGAGATCCGCTGCCCGACTGGCGCCGGTTCAACGGGATCATCGTGATGGGCGGCCCGATGGGGGCCTACGAGGACGACCGGTTCCCGTGGCTCTCCACCGAGAAGCGCCTGATCTCCGAGGCCGTTCTCGCCGGCGTCCCGTTGTGGGGCGTCTGCCTCGGCTCGCAGTTGCTCGCCGCCGCCCTCGGCGCCGCCGTCGCGCCGGGACCCGAGCCCGAGGTCGGCGTGCTCCCGGTGCTGCGCACCGAGCGCGCCTCGGACGATCCCGTGTTCTCGCTGCTGCCTGATGAGTTCCCGGCGCTGCAATGGCACGGCGACACATTCGGCCTGCCTCCGGGAGCGGTGCAGCTCGCCCGCTCAACCGCCTACGAACATCAGGCGTTCGTGGCGGGCCGGGCGTACGGCCTGCAGTTCCACATCGAGGTCGACGCCGCGCTCGCGGCCGAATGGGGCCAGGTTCCGGAGTACGCCGCGAGCCTCGAGGCGATGCTCGGGCCGGGCGCCCTGAGCCGACTACTGGAGCAGATCGAGGACGCCGAGCGCGATATGACGCGCCTGGCCCGGAGGCTGTTCGCGGCCTGGTTGGAGCACGTGGTGGGCCTCAACGCGCCTCCGGTGCTCCACACGTCCTGAGCACCCGCTAACCCGGCCTGGCGGACCACGCGGGTCACGCCAGGCCGCGCACTATAACCCTCCCCCGCACCCTGGCCTCGACCATGGCTGTACCCTCCCCTTTCTAGGATGGCGACCGCCGAGGAGACCCCGGCCTTCGGGAGGCCGATTAACCCGCACGCCAGCGCGCTTGCACACGAGTGGCGGCGCCTGACGCGAGCCGCGACGGCGGTGGCGCTGTTCACGGCGCCGGCGTTCTTCCTCATCCTCTACGACACGACCAACGTCAGCCTCGTGTGGTCGCTGCTGATCACCGTGATCGCGGTGATCATGTTCCGCGGCCTCGTGGAGGTCGTGGTCCGCAAGCTGATCCCGTCCCCGAGCCTGTACGGCGCCGAGGAGAGCCTCAAGGAGGACGACATCGTCGCGCGCCGGCGCTACTGGTTCTGGCGCACGAAGTTCCGCCGGCTGCCGGTCTACATCGCCTTCATCCTGCTCCTGCTCGTGTTCTGCCAGGTGCTGTTCTCGTTTGCCGGCATCAGTGCCCCGTTCTTTCATCCCTTCCAGGGGCTGCGGCAGATCTTCCCGCCGGACACGCTGCCCCAGTTGGGGCTGATCTTCGTCCAGCTGCCGCTGCTGTTCTTCGTCAACTTCGCGATCTTCTTCGGGCCGTTCCTGTTCTTCGCGGTGCGCCAGATCCGCGGTTACGAACCCGGCGACGCGAGCTGGGGTGTGAAGATCGACGACGTCCGCGGCCAGGCCGAGGCCAAGGAGGAGATCACGCGCGTGATCACCCTGTGGCAGTCGGGCGAGGAATTTGAGAAGGCGGGCGGAAAGCGCGAGCGCGGGCTGCTGTTCCTCGGCGCGCCCGGAACCGGCAAGACGATGATCTCCAAGGCCATCGCCACCAACTTCAACTGCCCGTTCGTGACCATCCCCGGCTCCGGCTTCGCGGGGATGTTCATCGGCATGGACGCGATCACGGTCCAGTTCCTCGCGCACAAGGCCCGCCGGCTGGCCAAGAAGTGGGGCGGCCAGTGCATCGTGTTCATCGACGAGATCGACGCCGTGGGCACGCGCCGCCAGCAACTGGGCCCCTCATCGGTCGGGTCGGAGCCGGCCTCGATCCACGACTTCTGCTTCTTCGGCCCCAACGGGTCCCTGACCCCGACCGGCGACTTGGTCATCGAGTCTCGGGCGTGGCGTGAGCGGCTGTTCGCCCAGCGCGCGGACGCGGCCCACAGCGGCTACGCCACGTTCATGGACCGCGCGACCGAGCGGATTCGCCGCTTCTACCCGGGCTTCGGGATGGGCGGCGCCGGCGGCATGGCGCTCAACCAGCTGCTCGTGGTGATGGACGGTATCGACGAACCGCCGATGGTGCGCAAGTTCACGACCAACCGGGTCAACACGTTCCTCGACGCTATGTTCTTGGTGCCGCGCAAGCTCGGCCCGATCCCCCTCCGCATGCGGCCGCCGCGGCCGCGCCAGGAGCAGATCTACTTCATCGGCGCCTGCAACGTGCCGATCACCGTGCTCGACCCGGCGCTCACTCGGCCGGGCCGGCTGGGCCGCCACATCTGGTTCCGCACCCCGACCAAGGACGACCGGCTCGACATCCTCGACCTGTACATAAACAAGGTCGACCACGAGCCCGACCTCGACACCCCCCGCCGGCGCGATGAACTGGCCCGGATCACGAACGGCTACTCGCCCTCGATGATCGAGCAGTGCTGCTCGATGGCGCTGACGATCGCCCACTCCGAAGGACGCCGCCGGTTCGGCTGGGAGGACATCGTCGAAGCGATGACGACCGTCGAGTCGGGGACGGCGCAGAACATCGAGTACATCCAGGAGGAGACGCGCGCGGTGGCGATCCACGAGGCGGGACACGCCGCCGCCGGTCACGTGTACCTGGAAAAGGACGTCCTTTCCACCCGGCTCTCGATTCGCAAGCGCGGCGGCTCGCTCGGCCACTACCAGAGCATGGAGAAGGACGAGCGGTTCTCCCACTTCCGCAGCTACGTGATGGGCGAGCTGATCATGACGCTCGGAGCGATGGCCGCAGAACAGGTCTTCTACGCTGAGAACTCCCAGGGCGTGAGCGGAGACGTCTTCGCCGCCACCGCCACGGCCGCGTCGATGGTGGGGATCTGGGCCATGGGGCCGGACCCGGTCACGATCGACAAGCTCGACGTGGACGAGAACGCCGACGAGGTCCTCCGGCGCTTGGAGCGGATCGGGTCGACGATCATGAATCGCGCCACCGGCGGCGGTGGGATCTTCAACGACAATCCCCTCGGCGCGGTTCTCGGCGACCGCGACAAGCGCCGGGCCGCCGCGCAGATACTCGGGCAGGCGTACGTGAGCGCGTATGCGCTGATGGCGACCAATCGCGAGTCGCTCGAACGCATCGCGGACACGCTGATCGAGCGCAAGGAGATGCACGGCGACGAAGTGGTCGACCTTCTGAACAGCGTCGACCTCACGAGGCCGGAGATCGACCTGATGGACGACAGCACGTGGCCGAAGGTGTGAGCGACCGGCCTCAGATCGTCCGTGCGAACGACGCGGCAGAGCCCCTGAGCGGGGTCGTCGGCGTCTCGAGGGGGCACTACCGGCGCGAGCGCGAGTCCTCGCCCCATTCCCGCAAGTTCGTGGCGGTTACCGTGGCGCTGGTCGCGGTCGCGATCGCTGCGATCGTGGGCGCGATCTTGATCCTGGTCGGCGGTGGGCACGCGGGCCCCCCCGCCCAGTGGTCGGCCTGGTCCCCGTCGCAGGGCGGGATCGCGGGTGAGCGTCAGATCGCGGACGAGGTCGCGCCCTTCTACCGAGCCACCCCGGCGACGCAGCTCGCGGTCGTGACGGTGCAGAACGTATCGAGCACCGGCACCGAGCAGGTGGCGGTGCGCGACCCCAACAACGGGACGCTCGCCGGCCTCACCGGCACGACCGCGATCTACAACGTCTGCGGCCTCGGACCGACCTGCGCGATCGCCGCCGGCACCCCGTCGAGCTCACGGTTGCTGCTGCTGCGACGGGAGGCTTTCGAGCTCTCGCTGTACACGTTCAAGTACATCGGCGACATCAGCAACGTCGTGGCGATCCTTCCGCCGGGCCACACCTCCACCAGCAACCCGCAGAAGCTGACGCCCAACCCGCCCGCGCCGGGCACCGCGACCACAACCAGCGCTCCGCTGGACCTCGCGGTTGTTTTCCAGCGCGCGAGCCTCAAGAGCTTCCTCGGGCAGCCCCTTCGCGCCACCCTCCCGGAACAGGTTCCGCCGCTGCCCTCGCAGATGGATGCCGCGCCCGAAGCCGAGCTGGTGAGCGTGGTCACCTCGCAGGCGCTGTTCAAGCAGCAGCTGGTGCAAGCCCAGGATGGCACCAGCGTGCTGGTCCTCGACCCGCTGCCCCCGCAGTAACGTCACTCGCGCGCGCGTTCCCCCCGGTCCGCGGCGCGCTCGTACCCCTCACACTGCAAGACCGGCAACCGCGGATAGCGGGGGAACCGCTCGGGCTCGGTCCGCGAGCGCCGGCACAGCGAGAACACCGAGCCGCGCGTGTTGCGGACGACCTGCTGGTGGCGGCAGGAATCGCACAGGCCGGCCGTGCGCGGGCCGGCGGTCACGAGTCGCGGGTGGCTTCCTCGAGCGCGATCACGAACGACGAGTAGCGCCGGCCGGTCACCTGCTCGAGGGCGAGCTCGCACGTCCGGTTGCTGGATACGCAGGCGTCGAACGAGCGGCCGTCGAGCTCCCGGGCCACGTCGCGCAGCGCCGAGGCCGGAAGCTCCGGATGAAGCCACCCGCGATCCCCGGCCATCCCGCAGCAGCCGGTCGCGGCTGGGACCTCCACATGGTCGGCGAGGCGCGCGGTGATCGCCGCGAGCTTGCCAGAGAGCCCCAGGTGCGTCGCGCTGCAGTTCGGGTGCACGACGACCGTGCCGAGTCGGTGGCGCACCTCGAGGTGGTCGAGCAGGTGGTCGTGGACCCATGCGATCGCGTCGAGCACCTCGATCCCATCGGCGGCGACCTCGTCGATCAGGCCGTAGGCGCACGAGCTGGCATCGATCACCACCGGGAGCCGACCGCCGTCGCTCCAGCGATGAAGGGCGGATGCGACTCGCCCGGCCATCAGCTGATGCCCCGTCGTGTAGCCCTTCGAGCTCCAGGGGGTTCCGCAGCAGTGACCGGCGACATCGCCGGGAATCCAGACCGGGCGGCCGGCGCGCCGCGAGACCGCCACGAGCGCCTCGGGGACGGTGGGATGCTCGGCGCTGCCGCGGCCGTTGCCGAAGATCCGGTTCAGGCACGCCGGCACATACACCGCGGCCGCGCCCTCGCGGACGGTGAAGGGCAGCTGTGACGCGGCCGCCGCCGGCAGGTTTCGACCCGTCGCCCGCGCGGCCAGTCCGCCGCCGATCCTCAGCGCACCACGGGCCATACGCTCGATGGCCCCAAAATGGTTTGCTGCCAGAGCGCCGGCCCGCGTGGCCGGCGCTCTGTGCTGTCGTACCCGCAGCGCCTTGACCAGCTTGCCGGTGTCTATGGCGACCGGACAGGCAGCGGCGCACGATCCGTCGGCGGCGCAGGTCTGGATCGCCTCGTACTCGTACTGCTCGAGCAGCGCTTGGCGTACCGGCGACTCCGTCGGCTGGCGTGCCATCTCGCGCCGCACCGCGATCCGCTGGCGCGGCGTGGTGGTGACGTTGCGCGACGGACACACGGGCTCGCAGAAGCCGCACTCGATGCACTTGGTCGCGACCTCCTCGATCTCGGGTGTGGACTTGAGGTTGCGCAGGTGAACGCCGGGCTCGCGGTTGAGCACGATTCCCGGCCCCAGGATCCCCTCGGGATCGGCCAGCTGCTTGATCTGCCACATGAGCTCGGTCGCCTTGGAGCCCCATTCCCGCTCCACGAACGGCGCCATGTTCACCCCGGTGCCGTGCTCGGCCTTGAGCGAGCCGTCGTACTTGCCGACGATCAGGTCTGCGAGGTCGTGGATGAACGCGTCGTAGCGCTCGAGGTCCTCAGGCTTGCCGAAGTCGGGCATGAGCATGAAGTGCAGGTTCCCCGCCGAAGCGTGCCCGGCGAGCCCGGGCAGGAAGCCGTGCTTGCCCAGCACGATCTGGAGGTCCTTGGCCGCGTCGGCCACGCGGTCGGGCCGCACGCACACGTCCTCGACGATCAGCGCCGCGCCCGACGGCCGGAACGCGGCCAACAGCCCGTGCATTCCCTCGCGCACGTGCCAGAGCATCTCGATCTGGTCCCGATCGCGGGTGAAGCGCGGCTCGTCGACCACCGGACGACCCGAGAAGATCTCGAGCGCCGCTTGCTCGGGCGCGTCGAGGCTGTCCGGGTCGTCCGCCCGGAACTCGACCAGCACCGCCGCCGACTCGGGCGGGAGCGTCTTCCAGCGTTCCGGCGTCCCGGGCATGTTGTAGGCGGCTGCGATCAGGGTGGGCGCGACCATCAGCTCGGTGGCACTCGCGCCCGCCGCAACCAGCGGTGCCACCGCGTCGGCGGCGGCATCGATGTCCTCGAAGGGAACCAGCGCGACGGAGGCGTGACGACCAAACGGCACGGTGTCCAGAACGGCCTCGGCCACGAACGCGAGCGTCCCCTCCGACCCCACCACCAGTCGCCTGAAGATCTCGAGCGGCCGATCGGCGTCGAGGAACGCGCACAGGCGGTAGCCCATCGTGTTCTTGATCTTGAATTTGCTGGCCACCCGCTCGGACAGCTCCCGGTCGGCGCGCAGCTCGTCGCGGATCTGCTCTAGCCCGCGTGCGAGCTCGGGCACCGCTGATGCGAAGCGCTCCTCGGCGTCGGGGGCCGCGGTGTCGATCACCGCCCCGCAGGCCAGCACCAGCGTCATCGCGCTGACCGTGGAGTACGGGTCCGCCCACGTGCCGCAGCGCATCCCGCCCGAGTTGTTGGCGATCACCCCGCCGACGCACGCGATGTCGCTCGAGGCTGGATCCGGACCGAGCTTGCGCCCGTGCCTGACGAGCAGGCGATTGACGTGCCCAAGGAGCATTCCCGACCCGGCGCGCACGCGCGCGCCACCGTCCAGCAAGCGTACCCGCTGCCAGTGTTGACGAACGTCGACGAGCACCGAGTCGGTCTGGGACTGGCCGTTGAGCGATGTCCCGCCGGCGCGGAAGACCAGCGGCGTACGCGTGCGCGACGCCCACCGGACGAGCTTGACGACGTCGTCGGTGTCGTGCGGCATCGCCACCGCCCTCGGGATCAGGCGGTAGGGGCTCGCATCGGAGGCGTACTTGACGAGATCGAGCGCGCTCGTCAGGACGCGGTCCTCCCCGAGCGCGTCGATCAGGCCGGTGCGGAGCGGCTCGGGTGTCCCGGCTGCAACCCATTCCGGCGCGCGGTCCGGGGCCGGCTCGGGCGGCGCCTCGGGCGCGATCCGGCGGATGTCCAAGCGTGGGAAGGACATTGGCTACTCCATCCACATACCCGAGGCCACGCGCGCCTGCACCAGGCGCGGCCCGTCGCCGGCGGCGATCGCCTCGCGCAGGGCGTGTGTCAGCTCTTCACGGCTCGAGACGTCGGTGGCTGGCACGCCGTATCCCCGGGCGACCGCGGCCGTGTCGAGCGCGGGCAGCTCGAGTCCGGGCGCTCCCGAGACCTGCTCGAGCGTGGCGAACCACTTGAGGATCATGTACTCGTCGTTGCGGAGCACCAGGAAGGTGACCGGCGCCCGGCAGGCGACGGCCGACCACAGCGCTGTGATCCCGTACTGAGCCGAGCCCTCGCCGACCACGCACACCACCGGGCGCTGCGGCTGTGCGATCTGCACGCCGACCGCGGCGGAGATCCCGAACCCGAGCCCACCGCTCGCGGAGAAGTAGTAGCTCGCGGGCTTGGACAGGCGCAGCCGGTTGCGAAGCGCGAACGTGCTCGAGGGGGTCTCGACGACGACGATTCCATCCCCGGGCCACACGTCGGCCAGAGCCGCCATCGCCTCGGACCCGCTCATGGGGTTTGTGGGCTCGGGATCCGGGGGCGGCTGGCGAGGCTCCGGCGCCGGGCGACCATCGGCGTGGTCCACGAGTTCCACCAGGCGCTCGAGGGCCAGCGCGACGTCGCCGAGGATTGAGTCGCCCATCGGCGCCCGCGCGGCCTCCGCTGGATCGCTGGTGACGGCCACCAGCGACGTCCCCTCGGGGAGCAGGGGACCGGGCAGATAGGGGTAGTACGGGAACACCGACGAGCCCGCCACGAGCACCAGGTCGTGACCCCTGAGCGTCTCGGAGAGCGCGCCGATCGCCGGCGGCAGTATCCCCACGAAGTTCGGGTGGCCCTCCGGGAAGCCGAGCCGGCTTCCACCGGTCGCGGGCGCGGCCCACACGGGCAGCCGCTGCTTCTCGGCGAGCGCGACCGCGGCGTCCCAACCGCCGCTGGCGTCGATATCGGGACCCGCCACGAACACGGGGTTTCGAGCCGCCTGCAGCGTCTCGGCAAGCTGGCCGAGCGCGGCGGGGTCGGGCGCTGCGCGGCCGTTGATGACCCGCCGTCTGGCCTGGGTCAGGCGGTCCTCGTCGGCCTCGGTCGCCCAGTCGTCCATCGGGACCGAGACGAACGCGGGGCCACGAGGCGGCAGCGAAGCGTGGTGGATGGCCCGGGCGATCGCGTTGGGAACGTCCTGCGCGCGGGGCGGCTCGTGGCTCCACTTGACATACGGTTGCGGGGCGACGGTGGCGTCGCGGTTGGTCAGGAGGGCCTCGATCTCGATCTGCGGGCGCACCTGCTGGCCGGCGGTGATGACCAGCGGCGCCTTGTTCGCCTGCGCGTTGAAGATCGCGCCCACCGCATTGCCGACACCCGGCGCGGTGTGCAGGTTGACGTGCGTGGGGCGCCCGGTGGCCTGCGCGTAGCCGTCCGCCATTCCCACGACGACCGCCTCCTGAAGGCCGAGCACGTAGCGGAAGTCCTCGGGAAAGTCGGCCAGCATCGGCAGCTCGGTGGAGCCGGGGTTTCCGAACGTGGTCGTCATTCCGTGCGCGCGGAACAGCTCGAACGTCGCTTCCCGGACCGTCGGCATCAGGGTGTGGCCTCCTCCGCGTCCTCGTTGATCGGTTTGGACCCTACCGGCTGTCGTTTGCCCGGTGCTCCATTGCCGGCAGCACGTCGTCGACGAGGCGCAGGAGCGTCTCGGTCAGCATCGTGTGCATCTGCTGTCTCGTGAAGCGATTGTGGGCGAGCCACTCCCGCGTGGCGTTCTCGGCGAACGCGCCGTAGGAGCGCAAAAGGCCGCGCAGCGCCAGCGAGGCCTCGCCGGGTGAGGCCAGCCCCAGGACGCCGATCATGCTGTCGACGCTGATGTCGCGGGCGCGGTCCCAGATGCGTTCGGCCTCGGGGTCGCGGCCGAGGCCGGCCCCTCCGACGGTGGCCAACCACATCTTGCGGTTGCGCCAGATCGCCTCGAGCCAGCGGTCGACGCTGTCGGACAGGCGCTCCTCCGGCGTGGTGGCGAGGGCGCATTCGGGCACTTGCACCGGGATCGCCCGCAGCATGTCCTTGGTCAACTCGAGATACAGGTCGCGCTTGGTGCCGAAGTAGTGGTGAAGGAGGCCTCGGGTGACACCGGCGGCCCGCGCGACGTCCTCCAGCGCCACCTCGCCGTACGGTCGCTCGGCGAGCAGGGCGGCCGCGCAATCGAGGATCTGCCGGCGCCGCTCGTCGTAGTCGAGCCGCGTACGGGCCGAGGGCGAGCGGGCGGCGGCCGACGGCGACCGGGCCGCGACCGAGGGCGAGCGGGCGGCGGAGTTCATCCGACGGTCGCCGGAACGCTGTCCTCGTAGCGCTCCTCGCGCGCGGCCTTCTCGACCAGGGACGCCGGCGGCTCGAAGCGCTCGCCGTAGGCTTGCGCGAGCTCGCGCGCACGGGCCACGAAGGCGCCGGGACCGGTGCCGTGGACCGGATGCTCGTAGCCGTTGATGTATTGGAGCACGCCGCCGGTCCATCCCGGGAATCCGATCCCGAGGATCGAGCCGATGTTGGCGTCGGCGACCGACTCGATCACCCCCTGGTCAAGGCACTTCACCGCCTCGATCGACTCGATGAACAGCATCCGTTCCTCGAGGTCGTTGAGGTTGATCGTGCTCGGATCCTCGACCGGCGGAAAGGCGTCGCGCAGACCCTTCCAGAGCCCCACCCGCTTGCCGTTCCCGTCGTACTCGTAGAAGCCGGCGCCCTCGAGCCTGCCCGGACGGTGGAACTCGTCGAGCATCCGGTCGATCACCTCCTCAGAGGGATGCTGGCCCCAGCCGCCGGACGCCCCGCCGTTCGCGCCGGCGGCCTCCTTGGACGCGTCGCGGATCTTGCGCATGAGCTTCATGTTCAGCTCGTCCGAGAGCTGAAGCACCGGCGCCGGGTAGCCGGCCTGTGAGGACGCCTGCTCGATCGACGGCGCGGGGATGCCCTCGAGCAGCATCGCGATCGACTCGTTGATGAACGTACCGATCACCCGGCTGGTGAAGAACCCACGGCTGTCGTTGACGACGATCGGCGTCTTTTTGATCAGCTTGGCGACGTCGAGCGCCCGGTAGAGCGTCTCATCGCTGGTCTTCTCGCCCTTGATGATCTCGAGCAGCGGCATCTTGTCCACGGGGCTGAAGAAGTGCAGGCCGATGAAGTCATCGGACCGCGAGACGGCCTCGGCGAGGCCCGTGATGGGGAGCGTCGACGTGTTGGTGGCGAGCAGCGCGTCCGGCTTGACCTGGGGCTCGATCTCCTCGAACACGGCGTGCTTGATCATGGGGTCCTCGAACACCGCCTCGATCACGAGCTCGGCTCCGGACGCGTCGGAGGCCTCGCCGGTCGCCGTGATCCTCGCGAGCAGCGCGTCCGCCTGCTCCTGTGTGGACCGGCCCCTTTCGAGGGCCTTCTGGACGAGCTTGCGCGAGTAGTCCTTGCCCTTCTCGGCCGCCTCGAGCGAGACGTCCTTGAGGATCACCTCTATCCCCGCCTTCGCACATACGTAGGCAATCGCGGCACCCATCATGCCGGCGCCGAGGACAGCCATCTTTCCCGGCGTAAATCGCTCGATCCCCTCCGGCCGTCCCCGATCGCCGCTCGCGCGCTGCATGTCGAAGAAGAACGCCTGGACCATGTTCTTGGCCACCTGGCCGGTGGCCAGATCGACGAAGTAGCGACTCTCGACCTCGCTCGCACCGTCGAAGTCGAGCTGGGCGCCCTCGACGGCGGCGGCCAGGATGTGATGCGGCGCCGGGTAGTTGGCGCCCTTGAGCTGCTTTCGCAGGTTGGCCGGGAACGCCGGCAGGTTCTGAGCGAACTTCGGGTTGGACGGAGTCCCGCCCGGGATCTTGTAGCCCTCGAGATCCCACGGCTGGACGGCGTCGGGGTTGGCCTCGATCCACGCCTTGGCCGCCGGGATCAGCTCATTGTGGGTTGCGACGAGCTCGTCGACGACGCCCAGCTCTTTGGCCTTGGCCGGGCGCAGGCGCTGGCCCCGGAGGAGCAGCTGCATCAGCGCGTCGACGATCCCCAGCATCCGTACCGTGCGCACGACCCCGCCGCCCCCGGGCAGCAAGCCGAGCTGGACCTCGGGGAAGCCCAGCTGCACGGCCGGGTCGTCGACCGCGATCCGGTGGTGACAGGCCAGACAGATCTCGAGGCCGCCGCCCAATGCGGCGCCGTTGACGGCGGCGACCACCGGCTTGCCGAGGGTCTCGAGCCGGCGCAGCTGGCCCTTGATCTCGCGGAGCCCGGCCGCGATCTGCGGAGCGTCGTGCTTGGTGGCGAGCTTCAGCTCGTTGAGGTCGGCGCCGGCGAAGAACGTCTTCTTAGCCGAGGTGATGATCAGGCCGGCTATCTGCTCGCGCTCGGCCTCCAGCCGGTCTACCGTCGCCGCCATCGACTCCCGGTAAGCCGCGTTCATGGTGTTGGCGGACTGGTTGGGGTCGTCGAGCGTGAGCAGGACGATGCCGTCCGCGTCCTTATCCCAGCGGATGGTTGAGGCGGTGTCGGCCATCGTTAGAGGGCCTCCACGACGGTCGCAATTCCCATCCCGCCGCCGACGCACAGCGTCGCGAGGCCGTATCGGCCCCCGGTGCGGTGAAGCTCATCGATCAGCGTCCCGAGGATCATCGCGCCGGTGGCGCCGAGCGGATGGCCCATCGCGATCGCCCCGCCGTTGACGTTTACCTTCTCCATGTCGAGGCCCATGTCCTTGACGAACCGCAGCACTACCGCGGCGAAGGCCTCGTTGATCTCGACCAGGTCGAGGTCTTCGACGGTCAGCCCGGCCTTCTGGAGCGCCTTGCGGCTCGCCGGCGCCGGGCCGGTGAGCATGATCGTCGGGTCGGTGCCGGTGACCGCGGTGGCCAGGATGCGGGCCTTCGGTGTCAGCCCCTGCTCGGTCCCCACCTGCCCGTTGCCGATCAGCGTCAGCGCCGCTCCGTCGACGATCCCCGAGGAATTGCCGGCGGTGTGCACGTGGTCGATCTTCTCGATCCAGTGGTACTTCTGGAGCGCGACCGCGTCAAAGCCTCCGAAGTCCCCGATCGTCGCGAATGACGGCTTCAGGTCCGCGAGCGATTCCACTGTTGTGCTGGGACGGATGTGTTCGTCGTGGTCGAGGACGACGTTTTCGGCCAAGTCCTTGACGGGGATCACGGAGTCGTCGAACTTGCCCTCGGACTGGGCGGCCGTCGCCCTTTGCTGCGAGCGCGCGGCGTAGGCGTCGACGTCGTCGCGGCTGAAGCCCTCGAGCGTGGCGATCAGGTCCGCGCTGATGCCCTGGGGGACGAACGACCCGTCGTAGGCGGTCTCCGGGTCCATGATCATGGCCCCACCATCCGAGCCCATCGGCACCCGCGACATCGATTCGACGCCGCCGGCCATCACCAGATCCTCCCAGCCGGAGGCGACCTTCTGGGCGGCGATGTTGACTGCCTCGAGGCCCGAGGCGCAGAAGCGGTTGAGCTGGACGCCGGCGACGGTCTCGGGCAGCCCGGCCTTGATGGCCGCGGCCCGCGCGATGTCCGCGCCCTGGTCGCCGATCGGCGAGACACACCCGAGCACCACGTCGTCGACCCGCTTCGGATCGAGGTGATCGTTGCGGATCAGCGCCTCGTGCATCAGGCCGACGACGAGATCGACCGGCTTGATCGCGTGCAGCGAGCCGTTGACCTTGCCCCGGCCGCGGGGGGTTCGGATCGCGTCGAATACCAACGCTTCGCTGTTGCTCATTGCTCGTGCTCCTCTTCGGGGGTGCTCGATGCTAGCAGGGCTATTGGCAGTTCGCCAATAGCGGACCCAACTATACTTTATGAAGTGAATACCTTCAGACGGCTGCTCGGATTCTTACGCCCGTATCGCAGGAGCGTCGTCTGGTCCTTTCTGCTCGCCGCCGGTGCGATGGGGTCGACTGTCCTCATCCCGTACCTCACCGGGCGGGCCATCGACGCGATCCGGGACCATCACCGCCACGCGCTGGTCGTGTGGGCGATTGCAATCGTGGCGGCCGGCCTGGTGCGGCTCGTGCTGAGCGTCTTCCGCCGGCTCGTGGCGGGCCGGGTGTCGCTGGGAGTCGAGGTGGACCTCCGAAACGGGCTCTACGGGCATCTCCAGCGGCTCGAGCTCTCGTTCTTCGACCGCCAGCAGACCGGGCAGCTGATGTCTCGCGCCACCGTCGACCTGCAGTCGGTGCGCTTCTTCCTCGGCTATGGGCTGATCTTCATCGCGCAGTCCCTGCTGTCGCTGCTGCTCGCGGCCGTGGCGATGTTCGCGCTCCAGCCGGCGTTGGCGGCGCTGGCGCTCGCGCCGCTGCCGTTCGTGGTGCTGATCGCGTTCAGCTACGGACGCCGGTCCCGGCCGGCCCTCCAGGAGGTGCAGCAGCGGATCGCCGAGGTGACTGCCGACGCGGAGGAGAACATCTCCGGCGTCCGGGTCGTCAAGGCGTTCGCGCAGGAGAAGCGCCAGCTCGACCGCTTCCGGCACTCGGTCGCGAGGGTGTTCGACCAGGCGGTGTACGCGACCAAGATCCAGGCCAGGTTCGCCCCCGCAATCAGCTTCTTGCCGAACATCGGGCTCGCGTTGATCCTGTTCGTCGGCGGCCGCGATGTCGTCCACGGTTCGCTGACCCTCGGCCAGTTCACCGCGTTCTACGCCTACCTGCTGATCCTCATATCCCCGATGCGGACGCTCGGGTACATGCTCAGTGCGGCCCAGCGCGCAACGGCCTCCGGCGCGCGGATCTTCCAGTTGCTCGACCGGGAGCCGCAGATGACCACGCCCGCTGGTGCTCCGTCGCTGCCCCCGGGCCGCGGCCACGTGGTTCTCGACGGCGTCGGGCTCACCTTCGATGGAGCCGCTCGACCCGTGTTGCGCGACATCGACCTCGAGATCGAGCCCGGAACGACGGTCGCGCTCGTGGGCGCGATGGGATCGGGCAAGACGTCGCTCGTCTCGCTGCTGCCGAGGCTCTACGACGCCACCGAGGGGAGCGTCGAGATCGACGGCGCCGACGTGCGCTCGGTGGATCTGCTGAGCCTGCGGCGGGCGATCGCCACCGTCAACGACGATCCGTTCCTGTTCTCGGCGACCGTGCACGAGAACATCGCCTACGCCCGTCCCGACGCGACCCGCGAGGAGGTGGAGCGCGCCGCGCGCGCGGCCCAGGCGCACGATTTCATCGCCGCGCTCCCGGACGGCTACGACACGCTGATCGGCGAGCGCGGGCTGACCGTGTCGGGCGGCCAGCGCCAGCGGATCGCTATCGCGCGGGCGATCCTCGCCGATCCGCGGATCCTCATCCTCGACGACGCGACGTCGTCGGTCGACGCATCCACCGAGTATGGGATCAAGCAGGCGCTGCAAGCCGTGATGGAGGGGCGAACGACGATCGTGATCGCCCACCGGCTCTCGACGATCGCGCTCGCCGACGAGATCGTCGTGCTCGAGGATGGACACGTCGCGGCCCAGGGCGACCACGATGAGCTGCTCGAACGCTCGCCGCTGTACCGCGAGATCGTCGAGCAGGGGATGCCCGACCAGGTGTTCCTGACCCGCAAGCCGCTCGAGGCACAGGTGGCGGGCCTATGAGCCGCTTCGCCGATATCAGGCGCCGCCTGCGTCAGACCGGGGGCCGGGGGCGAAAGCTCCGCGGGCTCATCGAGCTGCTCGCTCCGTACCCCTGGCGGGTACTCGCGATGTTCGTGTCGCTGGTCGTCGCCACCGGAGCCGCGCTCGCGCCCGCGCCGTTGGCGAAGCTCGCCATCGATGACGGCATCAGCCGGCACGACATAGGCGCCCTCGATCTGATCGTCGCTTTGTTCCTCTCGTCGGCGGTTCTCTACGTGGTCGCCTCCTCCGCGCAGACGTACCTCGTCGGCTGGGTGGGGCAGAGAGCCCTGCAGGATCTCCGCATACGGTTGTTCGCCCACCTTCAGCGCCTCTCGATCGGGTTCTACTCGCGAAACCGCGCCGGGGTGATCATCTCCCGCCTCACCAACGACGTCGAGGCCCTCGACCAGCTCATCTCGGACGGAATCGCGACGCTGTTCCAGTCGGGGCTCACGTTGATCGGGGTGATCGTGATCCTCTTCGCGCTCGACCCTCACCTGGCGCTGCTGACGTTCCTCGCTCTGCCGGTCCTGGCGGCGGGTGGGCTGGCGTTCAGGATCGCCTCGGCGGACGCCTGGAGGCTCACGCGCGAGAAGATCGCGTTGATCACCGGCTATCTCCAGGAGTCGCTGTCGGGGATCAGGGTCGTGCGCGCATTCGGGCAGGAGCCCAAGCACATCGCCCGCTTCCGCGAGCTCAACGAGGACAACCGCAAGGCGAACATGACCACGGTCAATCTGAACGCGGCCTACTTCCCGGGCGTCGAGCTCCTGTCCGCGCTGGTCACGGTCGAGATCCTCGTGGTGGGCGGAATCGAGGCGATCAATGGGCACACCTCGACCGGTGTGGTGTTCGCGTTCATAGCCGCGCTCAACAACTTCTTCGACCCCATCCAGCAGCTCTCGCAGCTCTACAGCACCTACCAGTCCGGGATGGCCGCGCTCGACAAGATCTTCGATCTGCTCGATGAGGAGCCGGAAATCGTCGACGGCCCGGGGGCGCCGGACCTGCCGCGGGTGCGGGGCGAGCTGCGCTTCGACGAGGTCTCGTTCCGCTACGGCTCAGACGACGACGGCGAGTGGGCGCTGCGCGACATCGACCTGGTGGTGCCGGCGGGGCAGACGGTCGCCCTGGTGGGCGAGACCGGTGCCGGGAAATCGACGTTCGCGAAGCTCGTGGCGCGCTTCTACGATCCGACCTGCGGGCGGGTCCTGGTCGACGGCCACGATCTGCAGGCGGTGACCGCGCACTCGCTCCGGTCGCAGCTGGGGATCGTCCCCCAGGAGGGCTTCCTGTTCAGCGGCACGGTCCGCGAGAACATCTCGTTCGGGCGGACGTCGGCGAGCGACGAGGAGATCGCCGCCGCCGCCCACGCGGTCGGCGCGGACTCGTTCATCTCCGAGCTCGAGCACGGGTACGACACCCAGGTGGGCGAGCGGGGCGTCCAGTTGTCGGCCGGTCAGCGCCAGCTGCTGGCGTTCGCCCGGGCTCTGGTCGCCGATCCCCGGATTTTGGTCTTGGACGAGGCCACCTCAAACGTCGACGTCCATACCGAGAGCCTGATCGAGCAGGGGATGCGGCGGCTGCTCGCCGGCCGGACGGCGATCGTGATCGCCCACCGGCTCTCGACGATCCGCGGGGCCGGCCGGATTGTCGTGCTCGAGCACGGGCGCGTGGTCGAGCAGGGGACACACGAGGAGCTGCTGGATGCCGGCGGGCGCTACTGGCGCCTGTATCGCGACTGGGCCGAGCAGGCCGCGGCCTAGCCCGAATGTTTTCCCGCGCTTTCCGTATGGTCCCGGGTCACTGATGTCGATCACGGTAACGGGACTTGCGATCACGCCGGTCAAGAGCACCCGCCTGCGCGGCGTGGAGCAGATTCGGTTGGGGCGCGCGGGCGTGCGCGAGAACCGGCGTTTCTACCTGATCGACGCCCGCGATCACCTGTTGAACGGAAAGCGCCTCGGTGAGCTATGTGCGCTGGTGGCTGACTACTCCGAGTCCTCGGACTCGGGGCGGCAGCTGCGGCTGACGTTCCCGGACGGGCGCGTGCTCGAGGACGAGGTCAGGCCGGGTCTCGAGATCACCACGCGCTTCTTCTCGGCGACCACCAGAGCGCGGCTGATCGACGGGCCGTGGTCTCAGGCGCTCAGCGAGTACGCGCGGCGCCCGGTGCGGCTCGTCGAGGCGAACGGCCCCGCGGTGGACCGCCGCGAGCCCGGTGTGGCTTCGCTGATCTCGCGCGCGTCGCTGACGCGGCTGGCCGCTGTGGGAGGCGAGCGAGACGTCGACGCGCGCCGGTTCCGGATGCTGATCGAGGTCGACGGGGTGGCTGCGCACGCCGAGGACGGGTGGGTGGGATCGCGCACCCGGATCGGCGAGGCGGTCGTGGGATGGGTCGGTCACGCGGGCCGGTGCCTGACGACCAGCCGCGACCCCGAGACCGGAGTCATCGACCTCCCCACGCTCGACATCCTGCGGACCTATCGAGGCAGTTTGGAGACCACCGAGCCACTTCCGTTCGGGATCTACGGGGAGGTGGTCCGGGAGGGCGTGGTGCGGGTCGGCGACGAGGTCGAGGTCGTTCCGGCCCAATAACCTGTTGCGCTTATGGGCGAGGAGCGCGTCCGGATCGAGGTGGCCGATCACGTGGCCACCGTCACGCTGGCCCGCCCGAATAAGCACAACGCGCTCGACATCCCGATGTTCGAGGGGATCATCGGCGCGGCCGAGCGGGTCGCTTCCGAGCCGGGGCTGCGGACGGTGGTGCTGCACGGCGAAGGGCCGAGCTTCTGCTCGGGAATCGACGTAGCCGGCGTCGTCGGCCGTGACGGCGGCCTCGCCGGCCTGACCGACGCGCTGCGGGAGGAGCCGCCGAACTGGTTTCAGCGCACCGCGTTCGAGTGGCTGCGCCTGCCCGTTCCCGTGATCGCCGCGGTCCACGGCAATTGCTTCGGCGGGGGATTGCAGATCGCGCTCGCGGCTGACATCCGGATCGCCACCCCGGACGCCCGACTGTCGGTGATGGAGGTCAGGTGGGGGCTGATCCCCGACATGTCGATCACCCGGACGCTTCCGCGGTTGGTCGGCATCGACGTCGCCAAGGAGCTCACCTATACGGGGCGCGTGATCAGCGGGCGCGAGGCGCACGGGCTAGGGATCGTCACTCACGTGGCCGAGGACCCGCTCGCGGCCGCGCATGACCTGGCGCGGGAGATCGCGAGCAGGTCGCCCGACGCCGTACGCGGTGCTAAGCGCCTGTTCGAGGAGGGATGGAACGCGCCCGCGAGTGCGACGCTCGCCTTGGAGGCCGAAATCCAGCGCTCGCTGATCGGATCGCCGAACCAGCTCGCTGCGGTGACCGCCGGCCTCACGAAAGAGCAGGCCCAGTTCGTCGACCCGGAGTGAGGCGAGGGGCACGCGATGGACGCGAGAGCCCTCGAGCGCTTGTCTTTGCGCCCTGCCCACGCTTTCGCCTGGTCCGCGTTGCAGACCGACGAGCGCCCCAACTCGCGCGATAGTCACGTCTTCGTGCGTTGTCGAGAGCGTACGCGGCTGTCGGCCGGACCGGTGTAAGTCCGAGCAATCCTGTCGATCAACCGAAGCTATGACCGTTCCGGGGTTCACCGGCACTGCCGGCCGCGTGTCGGCCTTGCCGTTGAGTGAAACCGCGCCCCCGTCACTCAGGGGCGCGGCCGCTAATGCACGATTCAGGCTGGGGCTGATTGCACAAACACTGGTCAGGCTGTCGGCCCCGTGATCGTCAGGGTCCCGTTCCCCCAGTTGAAAGGCGGGTCTGGCTGCTTGTTGCCCGGACCCGGCGTGGCCTGAGTCGCATGGGGGGTGATGTCGAAGGCGTGAGGACCGGTGACCTCGCCGTAGGACTCTCTGGCTCCCCACCCGCCGGAGTTGACCCTCATGTGGGCGACGATCCGCTCCTGGCCAATACCGTACGAGTAGACGGGCGCGTACGTCGCCACGTTGGTCTGATTGCTAAAGAGGTACCACACGATGGAGAATTCGTGGCTCTGGCCGGGCTGGAGCACGTCTCCGACGTTGGGCTTAGACCCGTCATAGTTTCCATCTCCGGTGAGTGAGATCAGCTTCATCGGAGTCTTGGTGTCGTTGGTTGGACCGCGATCCTCTACTGAGACAAACGCAACCCGAAAGCTGGGGACGGAGGACTTGAACCTCCACTACCAGAGCCAGAATCTGGCGTGCTGCCAAATTACACCAGTCCCCAGTGCCGTCTCTAGTTTGGCAGCTTCGCCTTCTTGTAGCCCGATGATTTGCCTGACCCACTGGCGAGAGGCGATCGCCGCCTTGTCGTCCGACAGAGATGCGAACATATGTTCGATGAGCGAGGTCGGGGACAAGGTGGTCCAACTTCATCTGCAGGGTGTTAGATCAATTGCTATTGCGCATGAGCTCGATGTCGCTCAATCGACTGTCCACTATCACCTCCGCAAGCACGCTCAACAAAGGGCTCCAGCCGAACCACGGGTCCGGCGGTCGCCCACCGCGCCGCGCGCGGTCACGAAGGTGGTTCGCACGCAAGAACTCGTCGGTGAGCATTTGTCGCAAGGCGTCTCTCGCATCGAGATTTCGAGACGGCTCAACATCACCAAGTCGGCGGTCTCTTACCACGCTCGACGATTGGGAGAGGCCATCGACGAAAGGTGTCGGCGGCGTTACGAGTGGGGCGTCATCCAAGCGTTCTACGACGAAGGGAACAGCTTGCGGGATTGCCGACGAGAATTCGGTTTCAGCAATTCGGCGTGGCGCGGCGCGGTAAAGCGCGGTGCAATCTCGCCACGTCCGGGCTTTCGACCCATCGACGAGATCTTTGCCGTCAATACGCGGCGAAATCGCGGCCATCTCAAGCAGCGCCTACTTCTCATGCTTAGAGAAAACCGCTGCGAGCGCTGTGGCATCCGCGAGTGGCGAGATCGTCCCCTTGCGATGGCGTTGCACCACATCAATGGCGACCGGCTCGACAATCGCTTGGAGAATCTCGAGCTTCTCTGCCCGAACTGCCACAGCCAGACAGAGAACTATGGTGGGCGCAACGGCAGGCGTAATGCAGCTGCATGATGAGCTGGGCGAGCGCTCGGCCCATCGTCGATGGCGACGGGAGCACCTGGCCTGCGTCCAGGACGGCGCGCGGCCCGGCGACGGCCTCAGATCGCCGCCAGATCCGTCGAGACGTCGCCGAGCTCGTCGACGCGGTCCCGAAGACCCGTCGGGGAGACGATCAAACGCCGGGCGTGCTCGAGATCGTCCGAGCGGCCGATGGACAACGCCGCCGCGAGCTGGCCGTCCCGGAGGTAGAAGACCGTGAACTCGCCACCGTCGACCGAGCCGCGGACCACCTCCGTGTCCCACTCGGCCGCCGGCCCCACGTACTCGAGCGATGCCCAGTCGGAGAGGTCGGAGAAGAAGTAGGGGACGACATCGTGGGGCTGATCGTGCCCGAGCATGTTCAGCGCCGCGGTCTTGCCCTGGTTGAAGGCCACGTCCCAATGCTCGATCCTCAGGCGCCGGCCCCCGTGAACCACGCTCGCGTACTCAGCTATGTCGCCGGCGGCGTAGACACCCGGGGCAGAGGTCTGAAGGCAGGCGTCGAGGACGACGCCACCGCTCTGGCCGAGCTCGAGTCCGGCGGAGCGAGCGAGCATCACGTCGGGCACCGCCCCCACGCCGATCACGACCGCGTCGGCGTCCAGCTCGCGCCCGGCCTTCGTGATGACGCGGGTCACGCGGCCGTCGGCGCCCTCGAAGCGATCGAGCTCGTCATCGCCATAGACCGCGATGCCGTGCTCCTCGAGCCGCGACTGGAGGAAGCGACCCGCCAGGTCTCCGAACGCCCGGCTGAGCACCAGCGATTCGAGCATGACGAGCGAACAGGAGCTGCCGAGCTCGGTGAGCGATGCGGCCGCCTCGCTCGCGATGTACGAGCCCCCGATCAGAACCACGCGCTTGCCGGAGGCATCGGCCCGGATGGCGTCACTGTTGCCGAGCGTACGCAGGTAGTGGATCCCGTCGAGCTCGCAGCCCGGGACGTTCAGCCTCCTGACGTTTGCACCGGTGGCGACGAGGGCCTTGCCGAAGCCGAGCTCCTGGCGGTTGGAGAGCGTGACCGTGCGGGCTTCAAGGTCGAGCTTCATCGCCGAGACGCGCGTGAGCACCTCGACTTGCTGCTCCTCGTACCACTCGGAAGCGCGGAACATCGTGTCGGGACGCGACTCCTTGCCCTGTAGATACCCCTTCGAGCAGGGAGGGCGGTTGTAGGGCGGATCCGGCTCGCGTCCGATCAACACGATCGACCCGTCGGCGCCGGCTTCCCGTAACCAGCGGGCGCAGTTGCCCGCGGCGAGCCCACCCCCGATCAGCAGATAATCGACCTTGCGGTCAGGCATTCGTGGAGACGCCGGCCTCGCCGACCGTGAACTGGCCGGTGATCCGCGATTCGAGACCCGGGTCCAGGATCAGCAGGACCTGGTCACCGGCCTCGATCACCGTCTCGGATTTGGGCACGAAGCCAGCGCCGCCCCGGAGGACGGAAATGATCAGTGAGCCATCCGGTAGCGGCACATCCTGGACGCGGCGGCCCGCGGCGACCGAGCCCTCCCCCACCTCGAGCTCGATGATCTCCAGATGCTCCTCCTCGAGCGCCAGCAGCTGGATGAGGCCGTACTCCGGAACCTCGTGCTCGATCAGCCGGAGGATCAGATCGGTGGCGGACACGGCGGGCTGAATCCCGAGCATCCTGAAGTGCTGGAGGTTGCGGGGATTGTTCACACGGGCAACGATCCGCTGGACGTTGTACTTCTCTTTGGCCATCTGACAGATGAGGATGTTGTCCTCGTCGTCCCCGGTGACGGCGATCATCAGGTCTGCACGCTGGATCCCGGCGCGTTCCAGCACCCACAGCTCGGTCGCGTCTCCGTACTGGACCGCGTGCTCGAGCTCCTCCTCGACCACCCGATACCGGGAGTGGTCGGACTCGATCAGCGTGACCTCCCGGTCCTTGGCGATCAGCTCGCGAGCGAGGTTCCACCCCACCTTGCCGGCGCCGGCGATGATCACGTACATACGTTCACTGACCTCCTCATGCCGCGAGCACCAGGCGCTCGGCCTGATCGATTGCCACCTGGGTCGGGCAGATCGTCAGCAGGCCCTGCTCGGCGTACCAGGCCGCCCGGCCGGGATCGGCCACCCGGACCACGACGCGCGGCACCTGGAACCGCCGCTGCGCGATCTGCGCGATCACCAGGTTCGTGTTGTCACCGCTCGTCGCGGCCAGGAACACGTCGGCCTCCTCGACCCCCGCCTCGATCAGCGCGTCCACCTCGAGCGCGGTGCCGACCGTAAAGCGCCCGCCGGCATCCTCCCAGGTCGTCGACTGATCCTTGTCGAGCCGCTCATGTGAAAGCGGGTCACTGTCGAGCACCGAGACATCATGCCCACCTTCGAGCGCCCGCTTAGCGACCGCAGACCCGACCCGACCGGAACCCACAATCAGAATGAACATGACGTCACTCTAGCTTCAGCGAACCGCGGGCGAAGTAAGGGTGCCGCGTGCGCTGCGGCAGCGCTTCCTTGGGGCGCCTCGCACTAGGTGATGATCGGGATGATCAACAGCGCCACGATGTTGGCCACCTTGATCATCGGGTTGATCGCCGGCCCGGCGGTGTCCTTATAGGGGTCGCCGACCGTGTCGCCGGTGACCGCGGCCGCGTGCGCCTCGGACCCCTTGCCGCCGTACGCCCCGTCCTCGATCAGCTTCTTCGCGTTGTCCCAGGCGCCGCCGCCGGAGGTCATCGCGATCGCCATGAACAGCCCCACGACGATCACCCCGATCAGCAACCCACCCAGCGCCTCGATGCTGATCAGACCGACGATGACCGTGATCACGATCGGGATCAGCGACGGCACGATCATCTCGCGCTGTGCCGCGCGGGTGACCAGCGCCACCGCGGTGCCGTACTCGGGCGTATCGGTGCCCTCCATGATCCCCGGCTTCTCGCGGAACTGGCGGCGGACCTCCTCGACGACGGCGCCGCCCGCCCGGCCGACGGCCTCCATCGCCAGCGATACGAACAGGTACACCATCAGTCCCCCGATCAGCAGGCCGATCAGCACCGCGGGGTTGCCGATGGCGAAGTTGTAGCCGTGGGGTAGCGAGCGCTCGAAGGCGTTGAACAGCACCAGGGCGGCGAGCGCCGCGGATCCGATCGCGTATCCCTTGGTCACCGCCTTGGTGGTGTTGCCGACCGCGTCGAGGGGATCGGTGACGTTTCGCACCTCTTCCGGCAGGTCGGCCATCTCGGCGATCCCACCCGCGTTGTCGGTGATCGGCCCGAACGCGTCGAGCGCGACGATCAGCCCGGTCAACGACAGCTGCGCCATGACCGCGACCCCGATGCCGTAGATGCCGACCGTCCCGCCGCCGGCGAGCTTCCACGCGCCGAGGATGCCGAGCGCGATCACGATCGCCGGCGGCGCCGTGGACTGGAAGCCCTGAGCGAGTCCCTGGATGATGTTGGTGGCATGCCCGGTCTGCGACGCGCGCGCGGTGCTCCTCACCGGAGCGAACCGCGTCGAGGTGAAGTAGTCGGTGATCACGAACAGACACGCGGTGACGGCCACACCGATCAGCGAACAGAGGTAGAACTTCCACCAGTGGGGGGCCGCGGGGCCTCCCTTGAACGTAAGCCCGTGCATCATCCAGTACGTGAGCGGGATGAACGCGAGCGCCGCGAGACCACCGGACAGGATCAACCCCTGGTAGAGCGCGCGCTCGACGTTGCCGGACCGAGACCTCACCGCGAACGTCCCGATGATCGAAGCGATGATCGAGATCCCGCCCAGGACCAGTGGGTACAGGGCAACGGCGGACACCTGCCTGAACAGCAGGACACCCAGCAACATCACCGCAACCGCGGTGACCGCATAGGTCTCGAACAGGTCGGCCGCCATCCCCGCGCAGTCGCCCACGTTGTCGCCGACGTTGTCGGCGATTACGGCGGGGTTCCGGGGATCATCCTCGGGAATCCCCGCTTCGATTTTTCCGACCAGGTCAGCACCGACGTCGGCCGCCTTGGTGAAGATCCCGCCGCCGAGCCGGGCGAACACGGAGATCAGCGAACCACCGAAGCCTAGGCCGATCAGGGCGTCGACCGCGTGCCGCGTGCTCTCCCCCAGGATGAACGTGAGCACGCCGTAGTAGCCGGCGAGTCCGAGCAGGGCAAGGCCCACGACCAGCAGCCCCGTTACCGATCCGCCACGGAACGCCGCCGACAGCGCCGGCCCGACGCCGCCCCGAGCTGACTCGGCGACCCGGGCGTTCGCGCGGACCGACATGTTCATGCCGATGTAGCCGGCGGCCGCCGAGAACACGCCGCCGATCGCGAACCCGATCGCGACGCGGATGTTCTGGATCGGGATCAGCAGGATGAACACGACCACGCCGACTCCCGCAATGATCGTGTACTGCCGGTTGAGGTAAGCACGCGCACCCTCCTGGACCGCCGCCGAAATCGAGCGCATCCGCTCGTTGCCAGGTGACAGCGCCAGGAGCGACCGCGAGGTCAGGACGCCGTAGACGATGGCGGCGGCGGCGCACACGAGCGCGACAAGCGCTCCGTGGTGCGTCAGGAAGCTGGACAAGAAGATCCTCCGGGGGAGCTCTGAGTTGGAGAAGGCGCGCGCATGCGCAGCCAAACAACCGCAAAGGGCCGCCACCCGTGCTAATCGAGCGGAGGCCCGGAAGTGCGACGGCGCGGGAGTCTAGCGGGCGTGGCGACCACGCGCGCCGAGATGCTTACTGGCCGGGCACCCAGAGTCGGCCGCTGCGCTGCGCCGGTCCGGGCTCGCCGGGCTTGGGCACAACCGGCTCCTCGCTCTCGGGCGCCGCAGGTCGCGCGCCCTGTCCGCCCTCGGGCTTCGCGGGTCCCTCGCCCGCTCCGCCGGCGCCGCCCTCGCGCGCTCCGCCGGCTCCGCCCTCGCCGCCTGCCGGCGCCGCCTGACCGCCGATCTTGACGAATGCGAGCTGGAGCTGCGAGAGGGCATCCCGGATCTGGCCGACCTGCTTCGGCGCCGTCTGCTCGAGCAGGGGCAGCAGCGCGCGGACGGACTCGATCGCCATGCGGACCTGACCTGGGTCGCGCTCGTCCTCCGTGCCGGATGCGAGCCCCGTGCGCCGCATCCCCAGGTTGACCAGCGTCAAGATGTCCTCGAGCAGCACGTGCTCGACGCGGATCTTCTTGATCTCCGCTTCGTAGGCGTAGCGGAGCTCCTCTTCGGTGGGCTCACGCCCCCCTGCGCCCGTTCTTGGATCGTTTTCGGTTGTGCTCATTACTTCACCTCCGCGGTGCTTCCCAGCACCCCAGCATACGTATCACGTGTCTGGGCGACCATCGACGCGTAGATCTCCCCGATGCCAAGGCCCGCGTGCGCCATCTGCCGCTGACGCTGAGCGCCGTTGAGCTGCGGGAGCGAGACCTCGATTCCGAGCTCGGCGCGCGCGGGTGCGCACCAGCTGAGCAGACGCTCCAATGTCTCGCCGGCTGGATAGGGATCGCGTCGCTCGAGGTCGAGCAGCTCGCCACCGAGCCCGGAACGCACGGCCCTCCAGACGTTCTCCTCGATCATCCGGCGGGGCTGGTCCTCGAACGGGACGCCGGCGTCCAGATCTCGCGCAGCCTGCGCTACGCACGCCACGATCAGCGCCGCGAGGCCCTCCGATTCGGCGGCCGTCGTCTGGGCGTCGCAGATGCGGACCTCGACCGTCCCGAACGCAAAATGCGGGCGTACCGACCACCAAACCTGCGTGTACTCGACGATCGACCGGGTGCGTACGAGGAAGTCGATATAGGAGGCGAAAGCTTCCCAGCTTCCGAACGCGTCGGGCACACCGCAGCGCGGGAAGCTCTTGGTGAAGATCTGGGTTCGGACCGTGTGCAGCCCCGAATCACGCCCGTCCAAGAACGGCGAGTTGGCCGAGATCGCCAGGAGCAGCGGCAGCACCGGTCGCAGACGATCACACACCAGCACCGCGCGATCAGCGCCGCGGATTCCGACGTGGACGTGCAGCGAGAAGGTGTTGTTTCGCCACGCCACGTACTGGAGCCCTTCCTCGACCCGGCGATAGTGCTCAGTCTGAATGATGTGTTGCTCACGGTAGTCAGACCATGGGTGGGTGCCGGTCGCTCCGAGTGCCACTCCGCGCTCATCGGCCAGTGCAAAAAGGCGCCGCCGGCGCTCTCGCTGGGCAGCGGTCGCAGCGGCCAGGTCCTCGCCGCGGCCCGAGCGGATCTCGATCTCGGAGGAGATCAGCTCGCCGGATATGGAGTCCGCCAGCACCGGGTCGGAGCAAGCGGCGTCCTGAATCTCCTCGAACTGCGACGTCAGTCCGAGATCTGCGGGATCCAGTAGCGCAAACTCTTCCTCGATGCCGACCGTGAAGTCCGTCGAGCACTCGAATGCCGCACGCGCGGTGTCCAGATCGAGAGTCACCGATCGCAGGCGGTCAGGTCAAGTAGAAATAGAGGGCGTACAACAGGTCGACTGCCGGGCTCGAGGTGTGGACGGTGACTTCTGGGGGAACCTGAAGCAGCGCGTCGGAGTAGTTGAAGATGATCTTCACCCCGGCATCGGCGAGCTCGTCGGCGAGGTCCTGGGCGGCCGACGACGGAACGGCCAGCACAGCGACGACGATGTCGTCCTCTTCGATCGCCTTGCGCATCTCGGAGTTGGGTCGCACTTGTAGCGACCCGATCTTGGTGCCCACCTTGGCCTGGTCGACATCGAACACCGCAACCACGCGGAACCCGTGGTCCGCGAATATGTCCGACGTCGCGATCGCCGTGCCCAGATGACCGGCGCCGAACAGAGCGATGTTGTGTTGCCCGGACGTGCGCAGGATCTTCCGGATCTGCGTCACCAGGGACTCGACGTTGTAGCCGACGCCCCGCTTGCCGAACTTCCCGAATCCCGACAGGTCACGGCGGATCTGGGTGGAGTTGACGTGGGTGTAGTCGGCGAGCTCCTGCGAGGAGATTGTGAGCTTGCCGATCTTGCGCGCCTGAGTCAGGACCTGCAGGTAGCGAGACAGCCGCGCTGCGACGCCCAATGAAAGCTTCTCCCCCGGTCTGTCGACTCCGGACTCGGCGACAGACGGATCGCGGCCGACCGTATAGCTCATGGGGCCCCCACAATATCGAGCCGACGCTCGAGCTCAGCCTCCTCCACGAACAGCTCGAAGACCTCGACGCCGTCGATCGTCACGACCGGTATTCGCTCCAGATACACCCGCTGAAGGGCCTCGTCGTCATCGATGTCCCGCTCTTCGAGGACGAACGGGTGCCGCCGCTGGACTCGCATGAGCGCCTCACGCGCGTCGGCGCACAGACAGCAGCCGTCCCGGCCGTAGAGGACGACGGTGCTCATCGCGCCGCAAGCGTCCGCTCGCCGGTGGCGTAAACGTCGAGCTCCAGGTAATCGGGGTACGGGAGGGGATCGCAGAACCTGGCTGCGCTCGCGATCATGGCCGCGTTGTCGGTGCACAGCTCGCGCGGCGGCAGCGCGAGTTCGACGCCGAGCTCCTGAAAGCGCTCACGAAGGGCTCCGTTGGCCGCCACCCCACCTCCGAGCGCTACCCGGTCGAGACCGGTCTCCGAGAGTGCGCGCCGCACCTTGCCAAACAGGGCCTCGACGATCGCTCGCTGGTAGGAGGCGGCCAGATCGGCGCGCCGGCGCTCGACCTCCTGCTCGGAGAGCTCCCGCAACCGGTACAGAAGCGCCGTCTTCAATCCCGCGAAGGAGAAGTCGAGGCCTTGGACGCGGCTGGCCGTTGGGAACGAGAAGGCGTCCGGGTCACCGTCGCGCGCCAGGCGCTCGAGCGCCGCGCCGCCGGGGTATCCCAGGCCGAGCAGGCGGGCGCCCTTGTCGAAGGCCTCGCCGGCGGCGTCATCGAGAGTCTGGCCGAGGACCTCGAATCCCGGCCCCTCGTCACGAACGTGCGCCAACAAAGTGTGTCCCCCGCTCGCGATCAGGGCCAGGAACGGCGGCTCGAACGGATCAGGCTCCAAGAACGTGGCGGCGACGTGGCCGTGCAGGTGGTCCACCGGTGTCAGCGGCAGCTCGTACGCGGCCGCCAGCGCCTTGGCGGTCGCCGCGCCGACGAGCAGCGCCCCAACCAGCCCGGGGCCCTGCGTCACCGCCACCAGATCTAGCTCTTCGGACGTGACCTCGGCCCGAGCGAAGGCGTCCTCGATGACGGCGCCGATCAGCTCGAGATGGTGTCGCGAGGCGATCTCGGGGACGACCCCGCCGTAGCGATCATGGACGCCCTGCGAGGAGATCACGTTCGCCCGCACCTTTCCCGCGGCGGTGACGACCGCGGCGCACGTGTCGTCGCAGCTGGTCTCGATCCCGAGGATCACCCTGACGGGCTCGGGGTCGAGGCCTCTTGCGCGGTGCGCCACATGATCACCGCGTCTTCGCCGGTGTCGTGGTAGTACCGGCGGCGGGTTCCGGCGGAGCGGAAGCCATAACGTTCGTAGAGCGTGATCGCGGCGGCGTTCGACGGCCGCACCTCGAGCGTGTATGAGGCATCGTTACCGGCGCGCTCGAACATCTCCTCCAGCAGGGCGGTGGCGACGCCCTGCCGGCGCGAGGGCGGATCCACGGCGATGTTCATGAGGTGCCAGACGTCCGCGTATCTGGCACAGATCAAGTAGCCGACCAGGCGACCCTTCGACACCGCCGCCAGGCACACGCCCGAGGCCTTCGACAGCTCGAGCACGAACATCCCCAGCGACCATGGGGTGGGGAAGGCACGGCGCTCGATTCCGATCACCTGCGGCAGATCGGCGTAACCAAGTGGGCGGATCGTGAGGGAATCTGTACTCATTGCGCTGTGGCGCGACGGCTGATCTCGGCGTCGGGAAGGCGCAGATACACAGGAAGGACCTCATCAGGGGCCCCGCCACGCAGACCGCGAGCGAGCCGGCAGTGGTTGATGGCGGTCACCCTGTGGAGCTCTGAGTGATCCTCCGGGATGAACGTTCCCTGGCGCTCGAGAACCTCTCTGAATGCTAGCGCCCCGTCTCCGATGACGATCGAGGTCCCGCGCAGCCCCCCGATCAGCTCCGCCAATGCCTGCGGCGTGTGTGCCGCGGGGGCCAGAAGGGGAGTTGCCGGCGGGTCGGTTCGGGCCACCTCATCCCTGCGCCAGCAGGCGGCGAACACCTCCCCCCGGCGGGCATCGAGCACCGCGACGACCGCCTCGACGCAGTCGCCGCAGTCGGGTGTCTGGCTTGCGTTCAGCGCCAGCGAATGCAGCGTCGAGACGCCGGCGAGCGGTATGCCTCGCGCCCGGGCGAGCGCGCGCGCCGTGGCGACGCCGATCCGCAAGCCGGTGAAGGTTCCGGGGCCGACGCCGACGGCGATCAGATCGACTTCCGGCCAGCCGACGGCCGCCTCGTTGAGAACGTCCGCGGTCAGCGCGAGCAGGCGCGTCGCGTGCCGGGGGCGAGCTCCGGGGGGAGGGTCGTCGCGGGCCTCGAGCTCGCGCGGCCGTGGACCGTCCTCGGTCACCGCCACAGAGGTGGCCCGCGTCGCGGTGTCGAGCCCGAGGATCCTCAAGCAATCTCCACGATCCGCCGATCTCCGCCCGCGTGATCGATGAGCACGCGCGCTGCGATTCGCGCCAGACGGGCCACGGCGTCCTCCGCAACCGGCGGCCACTCGACGAACGCGATCGTCTCCGAGTCCAGGTAGTCGGCGAGCAGGTCCGGGTCTTCTCCGTCGAGGTCGCTCACGCGGAACAGGTCGATGTGCGAAACGGGCACCGGCGCGGGATAGCGCTGGCCAATAGAGAACGTCGGGCTGGTCACGATGGTCCTGACCCCGAGCGCTCGGCAAGCTCCCCGGACGAACGTCGTTTTACCCGCGCCCAGCTCTCCGCGCACGAGCACCACATCGCCGGGCTCCAGCCGCGACGCCAGCTCCGCGCCGAGCGCCTCCGTCTCCACGGGGCCGCCAGTTTGCTCGCGCCTCGGCATCGGCAAGCCGCCCCGAACGCCTATCTCAGAATCGGTTTTCGCCATCGCTTGCGCAACACTGTAGGCAAGCGCTGCAGGTCTGCATTCCATGCACGAGCGCGGTTCAAACGTGCCAGAAACCGCACCGTTCGGTACCTTCAGCGACAAAGATGGCCGGTTCTGCGACGAAATCGACCGGCGGCCGTCTCGCCGCCATGAGGGTGCGCTACGAGCCGCAGCTCGCGACGCTGCGCGGCTCCGACACCGCCAAGGCCGCCGGCCTGGCGCTGGCGATGATCGCCAACAACGTGATCGCGCTCGTGTCGACGATCGTGTTCGCGCGACTGCTTTCGGACTACGCATCGCTGGCCGCGCTGGTCAGCTACTTCCTGATCCTGTCGGTCGTGGGATACGCGATCCAGGTCGCAACCGCCCGCGAAGGAGTCCTCGGGCACCTCGGGGTCGGCGCCGGCCTGACCGCGACGCTAAAGCGCTGGACCTGGTCGCTCGCGCTGTTCACGGCCGCCGCGACTGTGGTCTCAATCCTGCTGCGCGACCCGATCGCCCAGGCCGTCGGAGTCCAGCACGACCAGTGGGCAGCGGCGATCGGAATTCCCGCCGGGTGCTTGTGGATCGAGCTGTCCTTCCTGAGAGGCGCGCTGCAGGGGGTCGGCGATTACAAGAGCGTCGGCATCAGCCTGGTGGGCGAACAGAGCGTGCGCCTGATCACCGGCGCCGCGCTGGCGGCCGCGGGCCTCGGGGTGACCGGCGCGTATCTCGGTACCCCGATCTCGTTCGTCGCGATGGGGATCTATTGCGCGATCCAACTGCGGCGGTACGTCGAGCGGACGGCGCTCGCCGGCGCTGGTCAGCCGGCGGTGGGGATCGAAACCGTGGCGGTGTCCGCACCTGCACCGACGGCACGACCGGCCGCAGCGGAGGCGGCGCTGGGACTGTGGAGCCACGTCAAGAGCGCGTGGGCGCCGATCGCGGGGCTGATCGTCATCGCGGTGCTGCAGAACATCGACATCATCGCCGCCAAACACCGCTTCGGCGGCGTGCACGATCTCGCCAGCTCCTACGCGGCCACGGCCGTCGCGGCAAAGGTGCTGATCTGGGTGGCCATCGGCGCGGGCTTCTATCTCGTCCCTGAGGTGTCGCGCCGGCGTGCCGCCGGCGAAGACACCCGCCCGGTGCTCGCGCGCGCGCTCGCGATCATTCTGGTCTGCTCGGTCCCGGTGCTGCTGATCTTTGCCTTTGCGGCCGAGCCTCTGCTGCGAATCGGGTTCGGACCCCATCGCTTGAAGGCCAGCAGCTCGCTGCTGATCCTGGGGATCGCGTTCACGGTGCTGGCGACCACGTACCTGGCGATCCAGTACATGCTCGCGCTCAAGCGCACCTGGTTCTTGCTCGCCGTCGGCGCGGTGGCGGTCGCCGAACCGATCCTGCTGCTGCAGGCTTCGCGGAAGCCCGCGGGCTTTGCTGCCGTGGTGCTCGTGGTGCAGGCGGTCGGAGCGCTCGTGGCCCTCGCCCTGGCCTTCCGCACCGGCGGCGCTCCGGCGGCGAGGGCGGTCAGCCCCGAGCCGGCCTGACCGTGTAGCGCCCTCATACCCGGACGGCGCGTCCACGGGGACGCACGGAACATCGATTGATCTCACCCCCGCCGTCACCCGGGTAGGGTCGCGATCGACAACCAGCACCGGGAGGTCAGATGGCGGTCACCAAGATCATCGAGCTCGTGGGCAGCTCGTCCACCAGCTCCGACGATGCAGTGAAGGCGGCGCTGGGCGAGGCGCGGCAAACCCTGCGAAGCATCAAAGCGGTCGACGTGGTCTCCGTGGGCTTGCGCGGCGACAATCTCGATGAGTGGCGCGCACTCGTCCGCGTGTCGTTTCTGATCGAGCGCGTGAGCGAGTAGAGGCAACCAGCGGTCTGAGGGCGCGGTCGGAGCCGTAACCCGGGCCACGGCGGCGCCCTGGGACCCGCCGGTGCCGGCGGCCTCAGAACAGACCGAGCTGCGCCACGGACTCCGGCTCGGGCTCCGCGGACTGGGCGGTCTCCAAAACCTCCTCGGTGGTCTCCTCGACCTGGTCCTCGGCTTCGGGAACCGTCCCCATCTCCTGCGGCTGCTCGGGCGCGCCGAGGGCAATCAACTGAGGGATGCGGTGAAAGTCGTTGCGAAGCGTTTCGAGCATCGACGGCGTGTACAGCGCGGCGGCCGGGTGATAGAGCGGGTACAGCCGGACGGCCCGCGGACCCACGATCCGGACCTCCTCCCGCCCGTGGAGGCGTGAAATGCCGGTCATGTCCCCGCGCAGCAGCTTGGTTGAGAAGTTGCCGAGCGTGCAGATCACGGTCGGCTCGATCAGGTCGACCTGGGCACGCAGATATCCCTGGCAAGACTCGATCTCGTTGGGTTGGGGATCGCGATTGTCGGGAGGTCTGCATTTGAGGACGTTGCAGATCCAGACGTCGGCGCGCTGCATCCCGATCTCGGCCAGCAGCGTGTCGAGCAGCTTTCCGGCCTGTCCCACGAACGGGAGGCCCATCCGGTCTTCGTTCGCGCCCGGCGCCTCGCCGATGAACATCAGCTCGGCGTCCGCGCTGCCGGCGCCGAACACCACCTTCGTTCGCGTCTGGTGCAGCGGACAGCGAGTGCATTCCCGCGCCTCGTCGTAAACGCCCTTCAGCCACTCGCGACGCTCGCCGGCACTCCTCACAAACGACGATGGTAGAGACGCTGGCCGACAGTCCCGGCGATCACCACGCGGCACTTTTCGCAACCAGCGCCAACAAGATTCCGCGTCGTGATCGGTAACCGCCAGCCGGTGCCCGGATGTGGGGATCGAACCTCGGAGGCAACAAACCCGCTCGGACCCCGGATATCATCCCTCACGAGGCCGTCACCTTTCAGGACGGACCTCGGAAACGAACATCCAGCTAAGCGCCGACCGCCGACCGGTATCTCAGATGCGGGAACTGGAACGGGATTCCTCCTCAGACACGCTTGCGTGTGCGCGGGTCGCGATTGTGGGCCGCGGCAGGCTCGGCAACGCGCTGGCGAGCGCGCTCGCGGACGCCGGCTACGAGGTGCTCGGGCCGCTGGGCCGCGGCGCCGACGGCACCGCGGCCGACGCGGTGTTGCTGTGCGTGCCCGATGAAGAAATCGCCCGGGCCGCGGCCCTGATCGAGCCCGAACGGCCAGTAGGACACTGCTCCGGCGCCACGGGCTTGGGGCCGCTCGCCCCCCACGAGGCGTTCTCCATCCATCCGCTGATGACCGTGACCGCGCAAGGCGCGGAGTTCGCCGGCGCCGGCGCGGCTATCGCCGGCAGCAGCGCTCGCGCCCTGAACCTGGCCGAGGAACTCGCGCTAGCGCTCGGGCTTCGGCCGGTGGTGATCGCCGAGGGCGACCGTCCCGCGTATCACGCCGCCGCCTCGATCGCGTCGAACTTCCTGATTACGCTGCAAGCGGCGGCGGAACGTGTCGCCGCCACCGCCGGCGTCGACCGCGAGTTGCTCGCGCCACTCGTCCGGGCCACGGTCGAAAACTGGGCGTCGCTGGGGGCGGAGCGAGCGCTCACCGGCCCCGTGGCACGGGGCGACCAGGCGACGGTGGCTGCCCAGCGCGCCGCGATCGCCGACCGAGCGCCCGACCTCCTGCCTCTGTTCGACGCCCTCGTCGACGCGACGCGTTCGCTGGCGCGTGCCCGGGACCGCCGCGCCACACCATGCTGCGAGGCTCGGGCTGTATGAAGACCGTCCGCACGGTGGCGGAGGTCCGAGCGGCGCTAACCGAGCCGCGCCGCGCCGGTGGCTCGATCGGACTGGTGCCCACCATGGGCGCGCTCCACGAAGGCCATCTGTCGCTGATCCGGCGGGCCCGGTCGGAATGCGCGGTGGTCGTCATGTCGCTGTTCGTCAACCCCACCCAGTTCAACGAGGCAACGGACCTGGCCGCTTACCCCCGCGACGAACACCGGGACGCCGGGCTGGCCGCAGCAGCCGGTGTCGACTACCTGTTCGCGCCCGGTCCCGACGAGGTATATCCGCCCGGCTATGCCACGACCGTTTCAGTAGCACACCTGACGGAGCCGCTCGAGGGGACCCACCGCGGCCGGGCCCACTTCGACGGCGTCACCACCGTCGTGACCAAGCTTTTCAACATCGTCTCGCCGGATATCGCGTACTTCGGGCAGAAGGACGCCCAGCAGGCGATCGTGATCAGGCGCCTGGTTGCCGACCTCAACATGGCCGTGCGGATCGAGATCTGTCCAACCGTGCGCGAGGCCGACGGCTTGGCGCTGTCAAGCCGCAACGTGCTGCTCTCGGCAGCCGACCGCGCTCGAGCCGTCTCCCTTCACCGAACGTTGCGGGCGGTCCAGCACGCAGTTGCCCGAGGCGAGCGAGATCCGTCGGCGGCCAAGGCGCGCGGGCTGGCCGAGCTGATCGCCGCGGATATCGAGCCCGACTACCTCGAGCTCGTCGGCATCGAGACCCTCGCGCCGGTGGACCGGATCGACGGCGACGTGCTCGCAGTCGTGGCTGCGCACGTCGGCCCGGCGCGGCTCATCGACAACGAAATCATCCGCGTGGTGCCGCCCGCCGGGGCCGCCCACGGCAACGAGTCGTCGGAGAACGGGCGACCCTGAGATGCAGACAACGATGCTCAAGTCAGCTCGAGAACTACAACCCGCGTCGTCCAGGTCGACGCGCACAACGAGATCCACCACATCGACCGCGAGGTGGCGACCCCGGTGGCGCCAACCATCGCGTGAGAGGAGATGACTGACGTGTCCGCGACACCTCGAGTCCCCGTACCGCACCACCTCGACGAGCCGCTGCCCATGACCCTGCCTCGTTTGGCCGAGATGAAGCGGCTGGGAAAGCCGATCGTGATGGTCACCGCGTACGACTACCCCTCCGCGCAGGTCGCGCAGCTGGCGGGCGTCGACATCGTCCTGGTCGGCGACTCCGGCGCGATGACCGTGCTCGGCTATCCGTCCACGGTCCCCGTCTCGACGGAGGAGATGCTGATGCTCGCCAGCGCGGTGCGGCGGGGGTTGGAGACGCCGCTGCTCGTCGGCGACTTGCCGTTCGGTTCCTACGAGGCGTCCGACGAGCAGGCGATCGCCACTGCACAGCGCTTTATCAAGGAGGCGGGCTGCGAGGCGGTCAAGCTCGAGCGCGGTGGCACGAGTGTGCAACGCGCTCGTGCGATCGTCGAGTCCGGTATTCCAGTGATGGGCCACGTCGGACTCACGCCGCAGACCGCCACCGCGCTCGGCGGCTATCGCGCGCAGGGGCGCACTGCGGGCCGTGCGCTGCAGGTCGCCGAGGACGCGCTGGCGCTGGAGGAAGCCGGCTGCTTCTCGCTCGTGTTCGAGGCGATCCCCGCGGCCGTGGCCGAGACCGTGGCGAAGCGCCTCGAGGTACCCGTCATCGGGATCGGCGCCGGCCCGGCGACGGACGGGCAAGTGCTCGTGTTCCACGACCTTCTTGGCATCTACGACGGCCACGCGCCGCGCTTCGCCAAGCACTACGCCGACGTCAGATCCCTCATGGTCGACGGCGTGGCGGAATACGCGGCCGAGGTCCGCAGCGGCGCGTTCCCGGGGCCTGAGCACAGCTATTCGATCGACGAGCAAGAACTGGCGGAATTCCGGGCGGCGCTGAAGTAGCCGAGGTCATACCATCGGGGGATGCCGCGGCTCGGCCACGTGTTCGCCCCTCGGGACCGGGTGTACTTCGAGCTGTTCGAGAAGGCCGGCCGAAACATCTTTCAGGCCGCCGACCTCCTCGATCAGCTGCTCGAGAATTACCCCGACAGCAACGGGCTGGCCCGCGAGATCCTGGTCTGCGAGCACGAGGGCGACCGGATCACGCACGACATCATCGATCGGCTGAACCACACCTTCGTCACGCCGATCGACCGCGAGGACATCCTGGCGCTGGCCTCGGCCCTCGATGACGTCGTCGACTACACCGAGGAGGTCGCGGACTACCTGGGGCTGTACAAGATCGAGGCCCCGATGGACCAAGCGATCAAGCTGGCGCAGGTGCTCAAGGCGGCGTCGCGACAGGTCTCCGAGGCGATGCCGAGGCTGCGCGGCTTCAGGGATGTCTCCGAGTACACGGTCGAGATCAACCGGCTGGAGAACGAGGGCGATCGGATCACCCGTGAGGCCGTTGCCTCACTGTTCGACGGAGGCATCGATCCGATGGTGGTGATCCGGTGGAAGGACGTGTTCGAGCGGCTCGAGGCGGCGATCGATTCCACCGAGCGGGTGGCGAACATCCTCGAGGGCATCATCATCAAGAACTCGTAAGTCATTAAGAACTCGTAGGCCCTGGTGTCTCGCTGTTGCCAGGGTGCCGCCGGCTGAGGTAGCTTGCGCGCGTGGAGTCGAGGGAGCTGCCCAGTGCTGCCCACCGATTGTCCGTCGAGGACATCACGGTTTCGTTTGGCGGCATCAGGGCCCTGGACGGGGTATCGGTCGAGGTCAGCACCGGCGAAGTGCTCGGGGTGATCGGCCCCAACGGCGCCGGCAAGACCACTCTGTTCAACGTGATCTGCGGTTTCGTGGCGCCGGACGCGGGCACGCTCTCCTGGCGCGGAAAGACGCTGCATCGGATCCGGCCGCATCGGCTCTCGTCGCTCGGTATCGCCCGGACGTTGCAGGGGGTTGGCCTGTTCGGACGGATGACGGTGCTCGAGAACGTGATGGTCGGCGCCCAGCACTTCCGCCGCGCGGGAATCGCCAGTGCCATGATCGCGCTGCCCAGATCGGACAGGGACGAGCGGGCACTGCGCGGCCGGGCGATGGCGACACTCGCCGAGCTCGATTGCACGGGGATCGCCGACCGCTTGCCGGGCACCTTGCCGTTCGCGGTTCAGAAGCGGGTGGCCCTGGCCCGCGCCTTGGTCGCCGAGCCCGAGCTGTTGCTCCTGGACGAGCCCGCCGGTGGTCTCGGAGCCGACGAGCTGACCGAGCTGCGTGGAGTGATCGAGCGGATTGGCCGCAAGATCGCGGTCATGGTCGTCGAGCACCACATGGACCTGGTGATGTCCGTCTGCGACCGGGTCGTCGTGCTCGACTTCGGCCGCGTCATCGCGGCGGGGGACCCGGCGGCGATCAAGTCGGATCCGCGCGTGCTCGAGGCGTACCTTGGCCGTGAAGCGGAGGGTCCCGAAGAGCTGGCCGCGGCGGAGGCAGGCAATGCTAGCCGCCCATGAGCTGAGCGCGCATTACGGGCCCGTGCGGGCAGTCGACCACGTGTCGCTCGAGGTACCAGCCGGCTCCGTGACCGCGGTGCTCGGCGCCAACGGCGCCGGCAAGACCTCGCTCCTGCGCACGATCACGGGGCTCGTACCGGCGAGCGGCGGCCGCGTGATCTTCGACGGCGAGGACATCACGCGGCGACCGGTCGAGGAGATCGTGCGCCGCGGCCTCGCGCACGTTCCCGAGGGCCGTGGGGTCATCGCCGAGCTGTCGGTCGATGAGAACCTACGGCTCGGGGGGTTGTGGCGGCGACGGGACGCCGCGCCCCGGGCGGAGATCTACGAGCTGTTCCCGAGGCTGCACGAGCGACGCACCCAGCTCGCGTCGAAGCTGTCCGGGGGCGAGCGGCAGATGCTCTCCATCGGCCGGGCGCTGATGGGCCGGCCGCGGGCGCTGTTGCTCGACGAACCTTCGCTCGGCTTGGCGCCGTTGCTGGTGGCTCAGATCATGGCGATGATCCGCCGGCTCGCCGACACGCTCGATCTCGCGGTGCTGCTCGTCGAGCAGAACGCCCGCAGTGCCCTGTCGGTCGCCAACCGAGGTGTGGTGCTCAACCTCGGTCGCGTCGTCGCGAATGAGGAGTCCCATCGACTGGCGGCCGACGAGGGGCTGCGTCACGCGTATCTGGGGTTCTGAGAAGTGACGAAGTTCATCGACCTGACGCTCAGCGGCATCTCCGACGGGGCCATCTACGCCGCGGTTGCCCTCGCCCTGGTGCTGATCTGGCGGGCCACGCGAATCGTCAATTTCGCCCAAGGGGCGATGCTCATGATCACGACGTTCGTCGCCTACGCGGTGATCAGCGCGGGCGCATCCTACGTCGTCGGTTTCCTGGCCGCGCTGGCCTGCGGTCTCGCCCTGGGCGCGGTCACCGAGCGGGTGCTCATCCGTCGGGTGGAGAACGCCCCGCCACTAAACGCGGTGATCGTGACGCTCGGCCTGTACACGCTGCTGGTCGCGGTGGCGGGGATGATCTGGGGGAACACGCCGAAATCATTTCCGGCCGCGTTTTCGCTGCGCGGCTACACGGTGGGCGGAACGACCCTCCTGTTCACGCCCAACGACACGTTCATCGTGCTGGTCGTGATCGTTGTTGCGCTCGGTCTCGCCGCGATGTTCCGCTTCACCTCGCTGGGACTGCAGATGCGCGCGGCCGCGTTCGCCCCCGAGGTCGCGCGACTGCTTGGGGTAAGGGTCGGTCGCATGTTCACGGTGGGGTGGGCACTGGCGGCCGTCGCGGGCGCGATCGCGGGCGTCCTCGTCGCCCCGTCGGTTTTCCTCGGACCCAACAGCTTCGATCCGATCTTGATCGGAGGGTTCGTCGCCGCAGTGCTGGGAGGTCTCGACAGCCCACCCGGGGCAGTGATCGGCGGTCTTGTCCTTGGCCTGGCGCTCTCGTACGTATCCGGATACGAGGGCTCGGCGCTGGTCCCGCTGGCCGCGCTCGCGATCCTGGTGTTGGTGCTGATGATCCGTCCCAGCGGCCTGTTCTCAGCGGCTCAGGAGCGCCGCGTGTGAGCGCGCCGGCGATCCCCCGGGCCGTACGCGAGCGCACCCTGCTTCGCTCTCTGTCGCTCGTGATCGTCGGCGGGCTTCTCATCGCCCTCATCACCGGCGGCTTGAGCTCGTACCGCAATCTTCAGCTCGCCTACGGGGGCTACTACTTCGCCGCGCTCGCTGGTCTGACCGTCCTGGCTGGGCTCAGCGGTCAGATCTCGCTCGGCCAAGGGGCGCTGATGGCAGTCGGTGCGTACACCTCCGGACTGTTGATCGGCAACGAGGGATGGGCGTTGGTGCCGGCTTTGGTCGCGTCGGCCGGCGTCAGCGCGGTCATCGGCATACCCCTCGGTTTGGCCGCGAGCCGCCTACGTGGGCCATATCTGGCCGGGGCCACGCTGGCTTTCGCCGTCGGCCTGCCGGCGCTCGCCGATAAGTTCCCGTCCACGTTCGGCGGGGAGAACGGCCTCACGATCAACCCGTCGACGCCCCCATCGTGGCTGGGCTCGAACTTCGCGCTGGAGCGCTGGGAGGCGTGGATCGCCTGCGCATGTGCGCTGATCGTGCTGTTCGTGCTCTACAACCTCGTCCACAGCGGGGTCGGCCGATCGCTGCGCGCGGTGCGCGACGACGAGATCGCCGCTTCGCTGTGTGGCCTGCGCGTCGGTCGCAACCAGACGGTTGCGTTCGTGGTCAGCGCGGCCTGCGCCGGCCTCGGAGGGGGGGTCTTCACGGTCGTCAATCAACTCGCCGCACCGGGCTCGTTCCAGGTCCAGCTCTCGCTCTACCTGCTCGCGGGTGTTGTCATCGGCGGTCTCGGGTCGCTCGTCGGTGCGATCTGGGGAGCGGCACTGCTGGTCTTCCTTCCGAACTGGACCACCGACCTGGCGAACTCGTTCTCGCTGTCCACGAACGTGTCCCACAACCTCCCGCTCGCGATCTACGGCCTGGTGCTCATCGCCGCCATGCTCCTGTGGCCGAGCGGGATCCAGGGGGGCGTGCGATCGTTCGGCTCGTGGCTGTGGCACCAGCGCGGCCGTCGATCCCGGTCGCCGAGGGCGCCGGCCGATCGTCCGAGCGCGGCGTCGTGAGCGTGTGGCCAGGACTAGGTGCGGCGAGAATCGGAACGCGACCGGCCACCGGCACGCGTAGGGATGCCCAGCAGCGCCGCCTCGACTTCCCGCAAGCGCTCGTGATCACCACGGATGCCGATCGCTGCGTCGTTGTACAGGAACGCCTCCGCGAGACGGACGATGGCGTAGGCAAGCGTGCCTGGATCGGCGGGTGGCGCGTATGTCCCGGCCGCTTCCTCGGCGGTGATCATCGCCTCCACGGCCGCCACGGCGCGCGGCTGGACCACCCCGTCGCTCGATGTCAGCAGGCGCATCGCGGCGGTCCGCTCCTGCTCGAGCAACCTCCCCAGCGCGGAGGACCGCGCCAGGCTGCGGTTGATGAGATCGAATACGTCCAGCAGGCCTGCGGCGCCGCGGCGGGTCACCTGACGGCGCTTGCGCGCGATGAGCGCCTCGAGCTCGCGCGCGACCACCTCGCCGATCAGCGCATCCCGCGACCCGAACCAGCGATAGATCGTCGCGCGCCCGAGGCCCAGCCTCTGGGCCACGACGGTGAGGTCGACGCGCTGGCCGTTCAGGTACTGCTCGGAGACCACCCGCAGCACGTCGTCGCGCGATGCGGTGGCCGGCCGGCCGCGCTTGGTGTCCGAAGCGACCGCCGTCATTTCGTCATCTGTTGTGTCGTGACATCGCGGTGGTCACCCCACGGTTCTACGTTGCCACCCGTAGCGGGAAACTCTAGTCTTTGAAACGTCTGAGGGAGAACGTATCGAAATGCCAGGGACACCATCGCGAGCGCGTCCCCGCCCGCGAACGTCGGCAGAGCGCCTCGTGGCCACCGCAGCATCACCGCGGGACGCACAAACAACGGACCGGAGGAGGAGAGTTATGAGACAGACCAGGACCCAAGCGCTGGCCGCCGCGGCGCTGGCGGTCACGGCACTGGTGATCGCCGCGTGCGGCTCCTCGAGCAGCAGCGGCGGTGGCGGCAGCAGCGCTGCGGGAGTGACCTCGACCAGCATCACGTTCGGCTCCCACCAGCCCCTGACGGGACCGGCTGCTCCCGGCTACAGCGAGATCGCGCCGGCCTCACAGGCGTTCTTCAACTACGTCAACGCCCATGGTGGCGTGTTCGGGCGAAAGATCCACCTCGTCTACAAGGACGACGCGTACAACCCCACGAACACGGTCAACGTCGTCCATCAGCTCGTCCTGCAGGACAAGGTGTTCGGCATCTTCGAGGGGCTCGGCACCCCCACCCACACCAAGGTCGTGGGCTACCTGAACGCGGAGAAGATCCCGGACATCTTCGTCGCCTCGGGCTGTCCCTGCTGGGACAACGGCACGTCGCAGCCGTACACCTTCGGATGGCAGCCCAACTACACGATCGAGGGCAAGATCCTCGGTCAGTACATCAAACAGCACTTCGCCGGCAAGAAGGTCGGCGTCCTCTACCAGGACGACGACTTCGGCCAGGGCGGCCTCGCCGGCATCCAGGACGAGGTTCCGGCGTCTGACATCGTCGCCAAGGAGCCCTACCAGCCCGGAGTCACCACCCTCGCGCCGCAGATCACCGCGATCAAGGCGGCGAAGGCCGACGTGCTGGTCGACTTCACCGTGCCGATCTACACCGCGATCGGACAGCTGACGTCGTTCACGCTCAAATACAGCCCGCAACTGGTCGTCTCCAATGTGGGCATCGACCCGACCACGGTCGCCGGGCTCCTCAAGACGATCTCGAAGGGCAAGGCTTCGGGCACCGCGCTGATCGAGGGCGCGATCAGCGACGGCTACCTGCCTTCCACGACGGACACCTCCAACCCATGGATCCAGCTGTTCATGAAGATCCACGCCCAGTACGACCCGAGTGCGCCATTCGATGGCAACGTCGAGTACGGGATGGCCAACGCCTACACGCTCGTCCAGGCCCTCGAGGCCGCGGGCAAGAACCTGACCCGTCAGGGGCTGATCAACGCGATCAACGACAACGGGAGCAAGTGGACGGGCCCGGGCCTGGTCCCCTTCCGCTATTCAGCGACCGTCCACGGCGGCTACGGCGGCGCTGAGATGGCCAGGCTCACGGGTGGGAAGATCGTCCTGTTCGGCGGCCCGCTGGTGACGGAGCCGACGGCGGGCTCGCCGATCACACCGTTCACGGGGACCCAGCCGGCGCCTCCCGCATCGGGAGTTCCGACCTCCTAGAAGCGTCTTGCCGCCCCGCCCCCGCGAGCGCGCGGGGGCGGGGCGCCGGCTCGCTAGTCATATTCGATCGTCCGGAGGACCCGCGCCGGCGCACCGGCGGCCACCGAGAACGCAGGGATGTCGGCCGTGACGACCGAGTTGGCGCCGATCACGCACCGCTCGCCGATGGTGACGCCGCTGGTCACCACGACGTGAGCGCCGCACCAGACGTTGTCGCCGATGCGCGTGGGACCCTTGGTGACGAAGCCCTGCCACGGCACGGGCGTGCGGGGGTCATCGAAGCGGTGTCCGGCATCGGTGATGAAGCAGCCGTTGGCGAACATGCAGTGGTCGCCGATCTCCACCAGCTCGGCCGAGGCGACCATCACGCCCAGATTGAGGAACGTCCCCGACCCGATCCTGATCCGCGCCGAGTCGGGGGCGGTGAGCCACACCCCGGGCTCGAGCAACGCGTGCGCGCCGATCTCGAGCCGCCCCTCGCGCAGCGCCTCGAGCACGTTGCCGTGCACGGGCCACCGCACGAACGCCTCCCGGCGCATGAACTCCCAGTGGATCCGGGCTCGGTTCCACGGCAGCGAGTTCCGCTCGTACCAACGCCACTTCTGCGCCCAGAGCCTGAGCGGGGCGTGCCCCGGCTTCACGACTAAGGCGCCACGCGAGCCGCCATGGCTCAGGATTCTGGCATCACGGCGAGCGGCCGCGTTCCCCGTAGAGGTGCTCGCGGACGGCGAGCTCGACGTCGAGCTCGTCCGGGAACTTAGCGCGAGATCCCGACCGGTCGCGGCCGCTGGTTGCGGGCGCGCGGGTCGTTTCCGGCCCTCGACCGCGAGCCGCGCCGGCGGGGAATCTGCGCCCCAGTGCACCGAGCGGGCCGGGCGCTCTACGCGCGAACCCGGTCAGGACGGCACCGAGCAAGCCACCGACCGCGACGGTCAAGAGGATGAGAACTACCAACGGCCTACCTCCGGCTGCAGCGTGAGCCACAGCTTATTACCGCCGCCGACCTAGCGGGGTGCGCGGTCGGGACTCGGACCGGCGGGCGCGGGCGACGATCGGGGTGCGCCCGGCGAGGGGGCCGGCCCGCTGCGCCGGCGTGGGCGACGATCGGGGTGCGGCCGCCGAAGCGGTCAGCCCGCTGCGGCCGCCGCCCGCCGCCGCCGCGCCGGCCGTCGGGCCGGACCCTTGGCCGGCTCGCGCGGGCGAGCCGGGAGCACGGTCGAGAGGAACTGGCCGGTGTAGGAGCCCGGGGTTGCCGCCACCTGTTCCGGGGTCCCGGTGGCGATCACGCACCCGCCCTCCTCTCCCCCTTCCGGCCCCAGATCGATCAACCGGTCGCAGACCTTGATCACGTCGAGGTTGTGCTCGATCACGATCACGGAGTTGCCGGCGTCCACGAGCCGCGCCAGCACCTCGAGGAGCCGCTGGATGTCGGCGAAGTGAAGACCCGTCGTGGGCTCGTCGAGGATGTAGAGCGTCCGGCCGGTCGCGACCTTGGACAGCTCGGCGGCGAGCTTGACGCGCTGAGCCTCACCCCCGGAGAGCGTCGTCGCGGGCTGTCCGAGGCGCATGTACCCCAGCCCGACGTCGTTGAGGGTCTCGATCCGGCGCCGGATCTTCGGGATGTGCTGGAAGAACTCGAGTGCCTCCTCGATCGGCATCTCGAGCACCTCGGCGATGTTCTTGCCCTTGAAGCGGACGTCGAGCGTCTCGCGGTTGTAGCGCTTGCCATGGCACTGCTCGCACGGGACGTACACGTCGGGCAGGAAGTGCATCTCGATCTTGATCTGCCCATCGCCGCGGCACACCTCGCATCGGCCGCCCTTGACGTTGAAGGAGAACCGCCCCGGCTTGTAGCCGCGCGCCCGGGCCTCCTGTGTCTTGGAGAACAGGTCGCGGATCTGATCGAACAGCCCGATGTAGGTGGCGGGGTTGGAGCGCGGAGTGCGACCGATCGGCGACTGGTCAACGGAGATGATCTTGTCGAGCTGCTCGAGCCCGGTGATCCGCCGATGGGTCCCCGCCCGCTGGCGAGTCCGGTGCAGCCGGTTGGCTACGGCTTTGTAGAGGACGTCGTTAACCAGGGTCGACTTGCCCGAGCCCGATACGCCGGTCACGCAGCACAGCACTCCGAGCGGGACCTTCACGTCGATCGACTGGAGGTTGTGCTCGGCCGCGCCCTCGATCGCGATGTAGCCGCTCGGCTTGCGGCGCCGGCGCGGGGTCTCAATTACGCGCGTCCTGGCCAGGAACTGGCCGGTCAGCGACTCGGGGACGCGCTCGAGGTCTTCCGCCATGCCCTGCGCAACCACGTAGCCCCCGTGCTCTCCGGCGGCCGGGCCCATGTCGACGAGGTGGTCGGCCGCCCGCATCGTGCCCTCGTCGTGCTCGACCACGAGCACCGTGTTGCCGAGGTCACGCAACCGCTCCAGCGTCGCGATCAGCTTCGCGTTGTCGCGCTGGTGCAGGCCGATCGAGGGCTCGTCGAGGATGTAGAGAACCCCCACCAGCGACGAGCCGATCTGCGTCGCCAGCCGGATCCGCTGCGCCTCGCCGCCCGACAGCGTGGAGGCGGCTCGCTCCATCGAGAGATAGCCGACGCCAACGTTCTCGAGAAACCGCAGCCTCTCCTCAATTTCCCTCAGCACCAGGCGCGCGATCCTGCGGTCGTGGTCACTCAGCTCGAGCTCGCTGACCCAGTCGAGCGCGCGCCGCGCCGACATTGCGGTGAACTCGTGGATCGCCATGCCGTCGATCAGCACCGAGCGGGACTCCGGACGCAGTCGGGCGCCCTTGCACTCGGGGCACGGGCGCAGCGTCATGTACTCCTCGATCTTCTCGCGCGCGAAGTCCGACTCCGTCTCCCGGTAGCGCCGCTCGAGGTTCGGCACGATTCCCTCGAACATGGTCGAGTAGGAGCGCCGGCGTCCGAAGCGGTTCCGGTAGGACACCTGCACCCGGTCGCCGTTGGTTCCGTACAGGAAGAAGTCGCGCGACGGCGCGGGGAGGTCCTCCCAGGGGGTCTCGAGATCCACGCTGTAGCGCTCCGCGATCGCCTGGGTGAGTTGGTCGTAGTAGTCGGACGCGCTCACCGCCCACGGCGCGATCGCGCCCTCCCCGATCGACAGGGTCGGGTCGGGCACGACGAGCTCCGGATCGATCTCCATCTGCGACCCCAGGCCGGTGCACCGAGGACACGCCCCGTGGGGGGAGTTGAAGCTGAAGATCCGCGGCTCGAGCTCGACCAGGCTCGGACCGTGGACCGGGCAGGCAAACCGCTCCGAATACGTCTGGACCTGCGCGGGCGGCCCCGTGTCCACGAGCTCGATCTCCACCAACCCATCCGCGAGCGAGACCGCCGTCTCGATCGAGTCCGCCAGCCGCTTGCGCAGCTCGCCCTTCATCACCAGCCGGTCCACCACGACCGCGATGTCGTGCTTGTACTTCTTGTCCAGGACGATGTCCTCGTCAAGCCGCCGCACCTCGCCGTCGACCTTCACCCGGCCGAAGCCCTCCGCGCGCAACTCCTCGAGCTGCTTTCCGTACTCGCCCTTGCGCCCGCGCACGATCGGCGCCAGCACCATGAAGCGCGTGCCCTCGGGCAGCTCCATCACCTGGTCGATGATCTGCTCAGCCGACTGGCCGCTGATCGGTCGGCCGCAGATGTGGCAGTGAGGGTGTCCGATCCGGGCCCACAGCAACCGCAGGTAGTCGTAGATCTCGGTGACCGTGCCGACCGTCGACCTTGGGTTGCGCGAGGTCGTCTTCTGGTCGATCGAGATCGCCGGCGACAAACCCTCGATCGAATCAACGTCGGGTTTGTCCATCTGACCGAGGAACTGCCGCGCGTAGGCGGACAGCGACTCGACGTATCTCCGCTGGCCCTCCGCGTAGATCGTGTCGAACGCCAGCGACGACTTGCCCGAGCCCGAAAGCCCGGTGATCACGGTCAACGACCCCCGCGGGATAGCGACCGTTATGTCCTTGAGGTTGTGCTCCCGGGCGCCCGAGACGACGAGTTCGTCCACACGTTCGAGTCTAGTCAACCGAACACGTGTTCGCTAGCCGGAGTTTGCGCATCCTGCGGCCTTTCGGACCGTCAAGGCGCCGCGAAGGTCTCGTCAGCTGTGAACGCTCTCGTACACCTCGTCCAGCAGCTTGCCGCGATCGATCAGGCGGTAGCGCTCGGCGAGGTAGCGGTCGATCTCCTCGCGGGGAGTGTTGCTGAGGGCCATGTTCAGGGCGATCAGCCGCGCGCTCTCGGCGTCTTCGCTGCGACCGTCGGCCTCCTCCCTGGCCCCCTCCACGCCGGGATCCGGAACCACCTTGCTGACCGCAGGCGCGGGCGCCACTTCTCTGACTACGGGCTCGGGCGCCACTTCTCTGAGCACGGGCTCGGGCGCCGCCTCTCGGAGTGTCGGCTCGGGTGCCGCGGCGGCGACGGCCGGGCCCTCGGCCGCGGTCGCACGCACCGACTCGAGCAAGGCGCTCATCTCGGCCTCGACGGCCCGGAGCCGCTGGAGCATCGTCGCCGTCGACGCCGAGATCTTGTCGAGGTGCTCGCGCGCTTGGGATGTCGCCTGGTCACGGCTCATCCGGGCATCGGTGCTCGCCTGCTCGCGGATCTGCCGCGCCTCAGCCTCCGCCTGGTGCCGGATCTCCGATGCGCTCGTCTCCGCGGCCTCGACGATCGCGCGGACCTGTTCGCTGGACGAGACCGCGAGCGACTGCGCGGGGCGGCGCAATGAACGATTCAGCTCCTCTATCTCGTCCGCGAGCGCGGCGAGATGAGCGTCTACGGCGGCCCGGTCGTAGCCCTGGACGGCGATGGGAAAGTCCTTCTTTTCGATGCTCTGCCGGTCAAGGGCCACGCCACACCTCCAGATCCCCGTCGGTTCGTAGCGACTGCAGCGTAGCGGCTCACCCAGGGCGGGGCGCGAGCTCTCCGTCGGCGATCGCTTGATCGAGCGCCCGCTTGAGGGCGCGGATCTCGTCGCGAAGCTTGGCCGCATATTCGAACCGCAGGTCCTCGGCCGCGGCGAGCATCTCCTCCTCCAGCTCGACGATCGTCTTTTCGACCTCGGCGGGGTCCATCCCCTCCCCGGTGCGCTGGCGCCGCCGCCGCGATCGGGGGACCTTCGACTCCGACTGGAGGAACTCCGCGATGTCGGAGATTCCCTTGACGATCGTCTCGGGGGTTATTCCGTGCTCCTCGTTGTACTGGCGCTGGATCACGCGGCGCCGATCGGTCTCCTCGATCGCGGCGCGCATCGCCGCGGTCTCCTTGTCGGCGTACATGAGCACCATGCCCTCGATGTTTCGCGCCGCACGGCCGATCGTCTGGATCAGCGAGGTCTCTCCGCGCAGGAACCCCTCCTTGTCCGCGTCGAGGATGCCCACGAGCGAGACCTCCGGCAGGTCGAGCCCTTCGCGCAGCAGGTTCACGCCGACCAGGACGTCGAACTCCCCGAGCCGCAGCTCCCGGATGATCTGGATCCGTTCGAGCGTGTCGACCTCGGAGTGCAAATAGCGCACCCGGAACCCCATCTCGAGCAGGTAGTCGGTCAGGTCCTCGGCCATCTTCTTGGTCAGCGTGGTTACGAGCGTCCGTTCGTCGCGCTCCACCCGCGCTCGGATCTCGTTCATCAGGTCGTCGATCTGGTTGCGGGTCTCGCGGACCTCGACCTCCGGATCGACGATCCCGGTCGGGCGCACGATCTGCTCGACGATCCGGCTCGAGTGCCGGCGCTCGTACTCGCCCGGGGTCGCCGAGACGAACATCAGCTGCGGCGTGATCGAGAGGAACTCCTGGAACGTCTGGGGCCGGTTGTCGAGCGCGCTCGGCAGCCGGAAGCCGTAGTCGACGAGCGTCTGCTTGCGCGAGCGGTCGCCTTCATACATCCCGCCGAGCTGAGGCACGGTTTGGTGCGATTCGTCGATGAAGCAGACGAAGTCCTCCGGGAAGTAGTCGAGCAGGCAATACGGCCGCTCGCCGGGCCTGCGTCCGTCGAGGATTCGGGAGTAGTTCTCGATCCCCGAGCAGAAGCCGAGCTCGCGGAGCATCTCCATGTCGTACTGGGTGCGCTGGCGCAGGCGGTGAGACTCGAGCAGCTTGCCCTGCGCCTCGAGCTCCGCGCAGCGCTCGTTCAGCTCCCGGCCGATCTCCGCGACCGCGTCCTCGATCATCCCCTCGCGCACGTTGTAGTGGGAAGCCGGCCAGATCCCGACGTGCTCGATGTCGTCCTCCAGGATCTCGCCCGTGAGCGGATCGAAGTGCTGGAGATGCTCGACCTCGTCCCCGAAGAGCACGATGCGGAACGCCGTCTCGGCATAGGCGGGGAAGATCTCGAGCGTCTCGCCGCGCACCCGGAAGGTGCCGCGCGCGAGCGCCGTGTCGTTGCGCGTGTACTGGATCGAGACGAGCTTTCGCAGCAGCGCCTCGCGGTCGATCATCTCGCCCTTGCGGAGCGTCTGCAGGTTCTCGTCGTACGTCTGCGGTGAGCCCAGACCGTAGATGCACGACACGCTGGCCACGATGATCACGTCCCTGCGGGCGAAGAGTGCGGCGGTCGCCGAGTGGCGCAACCGGTCGATCTCCTGGTTGATCGCCGAGTCCTTCTCGATGTACAGGTCCTTGCTCGGGACGTACGCCTCCGGCTGGTAGTAGTCGTAGTAGGAGACGAAGTACTCGACGGCGTTGCGCGGGAAGTACGTGCGGAACTCGTTGCACAGCTGCGCCGCGAGCGTCTTGTTGTGGGCGATCACCAGCGCCGGCTTCTGCACCGCCTCGATCACGCCGGCCATCGTCATCGTCTTGCCGGTGCCCGTCGCCCCGAGCAGCGTCAGGAACCGCTCATCGGCCACCACGCCGTCGGCGAGCGAGGCGATCGCGGTGGGCTGATCGGCGGTCGGGCGGAAGGCGGCGTCGAGCTCGAACTTCGGCATAGGACGGGACCTTTCAGCGTAGCGTGCCGGTCGGACGGAATCGGCACTATCAAGTGTTTGGGAGCTGCGAACATGGACTCGTTTCGGCTCGTGCCGCAACGACGACTATGGGTGCGCTGGATCTGGGTTCGTATGGGACCCAAATCCAGCACACCCCCCGGCACGGGGCGTGGGGCGGCACGGGGCGTGGGGCGTGGGGCGTGGGCGGCACGGGGCGTGGGAGCGGCCGAAAAACCGCCTCACCCCGGTGACGGTCGGTGCCGGAACGGAATCCGCTCCGGGAGCAGCCGGCGGCGCCGGCGCGCGTTCAGATCGGGCGCCTCGAGCTGCTTTGCCCGAGCGCGGAGCAGCTCGATCAGGCCCGTGGTCCTCTGGAACGGATCGGCGATCACGCGCCCGTCGCGGAGAGACAGCGCCGCCCGCAGCTCCCCGCCGACCTCGGCAAGCAGAGCTGGACTGGCAAGCGGCCGGGAGCTGTCGAGCACTGCCAGGCGCCAGAGCGCCACCTCGTCGTCGGGAAACGCGAACCGCAGCGTGACCGTGCTGCCGATATCGGCGCCCGGCGGTGCCGCCGGCGGTCGGACACGCCGATCCGAGACCGCGGCACGGCGCAGCTCATCCGCCCGGGCTTGCGCGAGGAGCCTCCGGAGGACGGAGCTAAGCACGGCCCCGCCCATAGGAGTGGACGTACTCGGGAGCGGGAACCGTGCAGCGTTCATCCGCCACCGGCGCTCCTACCGCGAGGCTCAGCGGCAGCTCGCCGGCCCACACGGCGAGTGCGTAGTCCGCCCCGGCGTCCACGGGCGGTCCGCTGCGGAGCTTGGCCGAGGCCTCCTCGATCGCGAGCGCAACCACCTCGGTCGCCTCGAGCTCCTGGTCGCTGGGACCGCGGGCTTCGGCTGAGCGGCCGGGCACCACGTGCTCAACGATCGCGCGCAGGGCCGCGAGCTTTTCGTCGCGGTCGCGCACCGCCCAGCAGGTGCCGAGGACGACCGCGGAGCGGTAGTTCATCGAGTGGTGAAAGGCCGAGCGCGCGAGAACGAGCCCATCGAGGAGCGTGACCGTGAAGCACATCCGCACCTCTTCGGCGAGCGTGCCGAGCAGGCGGCTCAGTGGCGATCCATGGAGATACAGCCGATGGCCGTCCCGCGCGTAGAGCACCGGGATCACGTAGGGCTGACCATCGTCGACGATGCCGGCGTGGCCGAAGAGCCCCTCGTCGAGGATCGCATCGATCGTGTCGCGGTCATAGCTGCCGCGTCCCGCCCGGCGCCGAACCGTCGTCCGCGGCGTTTTGTTATAGTACGAATACATGTTTGAGATAGAACAATATCAGATCTGGTGGACGGGCGCTTCACGTCCAGCGGAGTCGGGCCGCTCATGAGGACGGCCGGAGTCACGTCGGACGGCATCACGGGCTCGACCGCGCGCGCGATCGCCGCCAGCGCCGAAGCGGCGATCCGTGACGGCTCGCTCGCCACCGGGCAGGCGCTTCCGACCGTGCGCGCGCTGGCCGAAGCGCTGGGAACCAGCCCCGCCACCGTCAACTCCGCCTATCGCATTCTGCGCCAGCGCGGCCTTGTGATCGCCGATGGGCGCCGGGGCACGCACGTCGCGCCGCGGCCTGCCCTGCGGGCGCCGGCACGGGCCGCGCCCGGGATGGACACCTCGGGCCTCCCCCCCACGTGCGCGACCTGACCATCGGACTGCCCGACCCCGCCCTGCTGTCGCCCGTTGGTCCAGCCGCGGCCCGAATCGACCTCGACGCCAAGCTCCGCATCAGCGGCCTCGAGTCGGCCGATCCCGAGCTGCTCGAGCTCGCGGGCCGCTCGTTCCGCTCCGACGGGATCCCCGCCGAGGCGATCGGGATCGCATCGGGGGCGTTCGACGGGATCGAGCGCGTGCTGCAGGCGCATCTGCGACCCGGCGACCGCGTGATCATCGAGGATCCGGCCTACGACTCGATCCGCGACCTGGTGCTGGCGCTGGGCCTGATCGCGGCGCCGGTGCCCGTCGATGACCTCGGCCTGCTGCCCGACTCACTCCAGGCGGCCCTGACGAAGGGGGCCGAGGCGATCGTGGTCGTCCCGCGCGCCCAGAACCCACTCGGCGCGGCGCTCGATTCTCAGCGCGAGGCGGACCTGCGCAGCCTACTCGAGCCCTACCCCGACCTCCTGCTGATCGAGGACGACCACGCCGGCATCGTGTCCGGAGCCCCGTGCCGCACGCTCGTCACGTCCGCCTCGCACCGGTGGGCGGTGATCCGTTCGGTGTCCAAGGTCCTGCACCCCGATCTCCGGCTGGCCGTGCTGGCGGGTGACGGGATGACGATCGACCGGGTCGAGGGGCGCCAGGCGCTCGGTCCCAGGTGGGTCAGCCACGTGCTCCAGGCGCTGGTCGCCGAACTGCTGCGCGACCCCGAATTCGAGCGCACCGCCGCTCGCGCGCGCGACGTCTACGCCGCCCGGCGGCGGGGGCTGCTCGACGCGCTCGCCGAGCGCGGGATCCCGGCCCACGGGCGCTCGGGCCTCAACGTATGGGTGTCGGTGCGCGAGGAGGCTCCGGTGGTCGGCGCGCTGCTCGACGGAGGCTGGCTCGTGGCCGCCGGCGAGCGCTTCCGCATTGCCACGCCGCCGGGCATCAGGATCACGATCGCCACCTTGCAGGAGGACGAGGCGAACGAGATCGCGGACATCATCGCCTCGGTCGAGCACGCGGGACGGCCGCGGCGTGCGTATTGAAGCGCGCAAACTCGCGCCTGGAATACTCAGATCCGTGGACTACGAAGGGCACGGCCGGCTGGACCTGTCCCCAGACCCGAGCGCAGCGGGGTGCCAGGCGTCGGCGGTGGGGGACGTCGTCGCTGGACGCTGGGTGGTGGAGCGGACCACCGGACCATGGCATCAGGTGGGTTCCCTGCTGCCTGGCGGCTTTGCCGCGTACGCCAGGATCTTTCATCCCGCGTATCGTTGGACGTACGACCGGGAGGCCGCCGGGGAGGGCTCCAAGGCAGAGCGCTCAGCCGACGGCACCCTGCGCTGGAGCGTCGAAGTGCCGTGGGCGGAGGTGGCCGCCGCCAACGGTCGTGTCGCGCATCCGGCGATGGATTGGGTGACGATCACCGGTTCCGAGCGCTACCTGCACGGGGACCACCAGCCGGGCATCTGGGATGAGGAGCCGCGCGAGGGCTCGCTGCCCCTGGTTCAGTCCCGCAAGCTCATCTCGCTCCTGCGGGACCACACCGCGAGGCCGGCGCATTGCTGGTTCGCGCTCTGGGAGGGGTTCGGCACCATCGCAATTCCCCGCCACGCCGCGAGGCTGCTGATGCCCAACCGCCCGATGGTGATGTTCTCTGGGCCAATCACAGGCTGGGTGGCACATCAGGAGGGCGACCCATTTGAGCAGAGTCCCAGCCTCTGGTGGCCCGAGGATCGCGCGTGGTGTGTGGCCACCGACGTCGATCTCATGACCACCTACGTGGGAGCAAGCCAAGCCTGTGTCGAGGAGCTGACCACCGGCGACGAGCTCGAGGCGATGCCGATCACCCTCGAGCAGCCGACCACGTGGGACAAGGATGTGGTCAATCCACCGGCCCGGGTGTCCGGGTAGCGGGAGGCCACGGCTCCCCTACGAGCACTCAGTGATCCGCCGCTCGTTCCCCCAGCCCTGGTTGATCGAGAATCGGGTCCCGTTGTGATAGTCCGTCACACCCGGCGGCAGCACGGCCACGGCCTTTCCCCATCCCTGGTAGATCGCACCAGCGGTACATGGTCCAGCGACCGGAACCGTTAGGTAGCTCACCGAACCCCTGTCCTCGGACTGCTGCCCGACCTGCTTGTGGTTGCGGTAGAGCGCCAGGCGGACGTGCATGAACGGCACGGTGGCGCGCACGCCGCTGGAGACGAAATGACCATCGACGATCTTGCCCCAATAGCAACTGACGGTCACCTTCCACACGACCTCGGACTTCCGCTGCTTCCGGCCCGTGGTGGAGAAGTGGGGATGCTGACGGAGGTCCAGCGTGCAGCCGATGTCGGGATACTTGCTCGCAGCCGATGCCGCGGGCGTGCCACGACTGTGCGGGCGGGTGGCGGAGGCGCCGATGGCGGCCGGGGTACCAACACCGAGTGCGGACACCGTGAGGCAAACGACAGCCGCTCGGAACGTGCGCGGACGCATCTCAGCGGTACCCGAGCTGGGTGGCGTACGTCCTGCGGTAGTCCCGCTGGGCGTCCAAGACCCTCTGCACGTAATCGCGCGTCTCCGGGAAGGGGATGTCCGCGACGGTCAGCCGACGGCCCGCGGCCCGCGCGCTCGCGAGCCAGCGGTCCACGTTGGTCTCCCCGGCGTTGTAGGCGGCGAGCGCGAGCATCGTGTTGCCGCGGTAGCGGTCGAGCAGGTAGCGCAGGAGGTAGCTGCCGTAGGCGATGTTGATCTGTGGGTTGCCGAGGTCCGAGAGCGTGAACGTGGTCGCTCCGGAACGCCGGGCCAGGTACTCCGCGGTCGCTGGCATGATCTGCATCGGCCCTTGAGCGCCAGCGGGCGAGGGACGCGGGTCGAACTTGGTCTCGGCGTAGATCACCGCCGCGATGAGCGCTGGGTCGAGGTGCTTGTCGGCCGCCTGTTCGCGGATGACGTCCTGGTAGGCGAGCGGCAGGGTGAACTCGTTGATCGTCTTCTCGAACAGCGGCGCGGTCAGCACCACCAGAATCCCGGCGGCGGCAAACGCCACCACCGCGATCATCCAATTGCGCCGGCGGCGGCGCACGACGGCTCTCCGGCGGCCGGCCGCCGGGCCACTTGCGCCCGCGACGCTCATCGTGTCAGCTTCTCAAGCACCGCCGACAACTTCGACTCCAACCCTGCGACCGTACCGTCGTTAACCACCACGAACGTCGCACGTTGCGCCTTTTCTTGCTGGGTAAGCTGGCGCGCCGCCCGCTCCTCGAGCGCCTCATGCCCGCGGTCCCCGGCGCGCTGCGCCCGCACTGCCTCGTCGGCCACAATCGCGATCGTGGCATCGAACGCTCCGTCCATCTCCGCTTCGAACAGGAGCGGCACCTCGACGACGGCGGCGCGGGGACGCGGGGAGGCGCGCTCGAGCTGCTCGCGCCAGTCGGCCACTCGCACGCCGACCAGGGGCCACAGCAGCCCCTCGAGCCAGGCGCGATCGTCACCGGTGGAGAACGCACGCGCTGCAAGCGCCGCTCGGTCGATGGTGGTGCCGGGGGCCACGGCCTCGCCGAAGCGTCCCACCACCGCGTGGCGGACCTCGGGGCTTTCGTAGAGGTTGTGCACGACACGGTCGGTCGAGAGTACGGCCGCCCCCAGACGGCTGAGAGCCTCGAGCGCGGTCGACTTGCCGGCGCCGATCCCGCCGGTCAGCCCGATGAATGGGAGTTTAGGTTCAGCCAGTCTCGTCCTGGGGCGCTTCGGGCGCCGCGTCGGCCTCGGCCGTTCCCCCGGCCGATCCCGGCAAGCCTGGCCCACTATCAGCGGCATCGCGCTCCGCATCCGCCGTGGGGTCCTCCCCGGTGGTGTCGGCCCCGGGCTCCTCGGTGCCCGCGAACACGTCCTCGGAGAGGCCGAGCTCGGGCACGTTGTCCAGGTCGGCCTCGGTGGGCGGGACGATCGGCCGGACGGGTAGCACCTGGCCCTCAACCCGTTTGATCGACAATGAGAGCCGCCGGCGCTCGGAGTCAATCTCGAGGATCTTCACCCGCACCGGGTCGCCGGGCTGAATGATCTCCCGGGGATTCTCGACGTGATGCTGGGCGAGCTCGGAGATGTGGACGAGGCCCTCCACCCCGTCCAGAATCTCGACGAAGGCACCGAAGGTGACGACCTTGGTGACCGTGCCCTCGAGCTCGTCGCCGATGTTGTAGGTGTCCACGACCCGCTGCCAGGGGTCTTCCTGCGTCTGCTTGAGGCCGAGGGAGATCCGCTGGCGGTCGCGATCGATGTCGAGCACCTTGACGCTGACCGTGTCGCCGATCGAGAGGATCTCACTCGGATGATTCACGTGGGACCACGAAAGCTCGGAGATGTGGATCAGGCCGTCGATTCCGTCGAGGTCGACGAACGCCCCGAAGTCGACGATGTTCGAGATCGTCCCCTCGACGACCTGGCCGGGCTGGAGGCGGTCGAGGATCCGCTCGCGATCCTCCTTGCGCTGCTCCTCGAGGACGGCGCGGCGCGAGAGCACCACGTTGTTGCGCGAGCGGTTGAGCTCGATCACCTTGCACTCGATCGCCTGGCCCATGTACTCGTCGAGGTTGGGGACGCGGCGGATGTCGACCAGCGAGGCGGGGAGGAAGCCCCGCACGCCCAAGTCGATGATCAGGCCGCCCTTGACGACCTCGATCACCGAGCCGGACACCGGCTCGCCGGATTCGGCCGCGGACTCGATCCTGCGCCAGGCCTTCTCGAAGCGGGCGCGCTTCTTACTGAGGATGAGCCGCCCGTCCTGATCCTCCTTGGTGAGGACGAGCGCGTCGACCTCCTCACCGAGGTGCACCTCGTCGCCCGGATCGACCGACTTGCGGATCGACAGCTCGGACGCCGGAATGACCCCCTCGGATTTGTAGCCGATGTCGACGAGGACCTCGTCGTTGTCGATGCGGACGACGTGGCCGGTGACGACGTCCCCTTCCTGGAAGGGATGGAGGGTGGCGTCGTAGTTGGGGACGATCTGCCCGTCTACCTCGAGCAGCAGCCCGTCCGAGCCCTCGACGACCTTCGCATTGGCCTTTTCGGCGTCGGGCAGCGTTGTGGTTGTGGACATACTTCCGTCGGAGGATAGCCGCCCCGCGCGCCCGGGGCCTCTCCGTATCATCGGGCCTTAATGCCCGTGCGAGCCACCAAGCGCGGCGATCAGCGAACGCCGCTCGAGCGTGACTGCGACGTGCTCATCTGCGGGGCGAGCTTCGGCGGCCTCGCGGTCGCGCGCGAGCTCGCCGGCAGTGGGGCCGACGTGCTCGTGATCGACCGCTACGAGATCGGCGAGCGACAGACCTCGGCGTGCGGGATCCCGACCGAGTGGCTGAGGGCCCTGGGGTTGCAGGAATCGGCGCAACAGACGTTCGGGGAGCTGGTGATCCACACGCCTCGCGCCGCCGTCCGCTACGCGCTGCCGTGGACTTTCTCGACGTTCGACTACCGGACGATGTGCGCGCTGCTGGCCGATCAGGGGTCGTTCGAGTTCGAGACGGCCACCGTCCACGGGCGGAGCGACCGCACCGTGCACACCGACCGGGGCGAGATCCGTGCGGGCGCGATCGTGGACGCGCTCGGCTGGCGGCGCGTCCTCGGCGCCGGCGAGACCATCCAGCCTCCGGAGGCACTCTTGTCGCGCGGTCTCGAGGTGCACCCGTTCGGCTCGGGGCACGACATGGAGGTCTGGATCGACCGCTCGTACGTGCCCGCGGGCTACGGATGGAGCTTTCCCGCCGACGGCGAGCTCCGCATCGGCGTGGGGTCGTTCGACCCTCGGTTCCACGTGCGCGAGCCGACGGTGCGGCTGGCGCGCGACGTCGGCGCCGAGACCGTGCGATACCAGGGCAACTGGATCCCGCACGCCCTGCGCGACGCGACCGAGGACGGCGTGTTCTTCGTCGGCGACTCCGCAGGCCACTGCCTGCCGCTCACGGCCGAAGGGATCCGGACCGCGCTCTATTTCGGACTCGCTTGCGGGCGCGAGCTGCGGGCCGTGGTGGCGGGCTGGCAGAGTCACGACCGGGCCCTGGCGCGGTATCACGCCTTCTCGGCGAGCCACGCGCTCCCGTTCCGGTGGATGCTCCGCGCCCAGCGCCTGATCCCACACGTGGCGCCGAGGCTGCTGGCGCGGTCGCTGCGGGCGATCGACCGCAGGCGCTTTCTGGACTGGGCATTCGGCCACTATTTGGACGTCGCGCATCCGAGCTTCGTGGCCGAGCGCGTTCCCGGGCGTGCCGCCGCGCGCGCGGCACTCGCCGCGGCTTAAGGGCGTCTGGGCGGGCGGGGCTGGGTTGCGGTCAGGATCGCCGGCTTGTGTGCCGGCGATCCTGGGACGGCCGGTTTCGAGATCCCGATCGTGACCGCGTCGAAGGCCCAGTTGCCGGCGCTGTCAGTGGTCCGGAGCACCAGGCGGTAGCTGCCGGCGCGCCTGTAGGTGTGTGTGGCCACGCGGCCGTGCCCGGTGGCCCCGTCGCCGTAGTACCAGGTGTAGGCGATGATCGAGCCGTAGGGCATGCTCGCGTGAGCGGCGAACCGCAGCGGCCTGCGGGCCCGTGGACGGACGGGCGCCTGGAACCACAACCGGTCGGGCCTGGCCCGGGGCTGGCAGGAGCGGTTCTCGTTGCTCCACTCCTCCTGCAGGTCATAGTGGCCCCCGTCGATGACCTCGTTGTACGCGCCCGACCCGTTGCCTCCCAGCGTCGGCCCGAAGTTCGTGATGCACAGGTCTCCGTCCTCGTTGCCGTCGGGGTTGATCCAGGCGTCGCTCTCGGGATCGGTGACCATCTCGTTGTGCTCGTGGGAGATCGTCGAGATCGTGGGGTCGGCGGTGCTCCCGTTGGGTCGGGGGTTGTCCGACTGGCAGTGGCCGGGGACCGCGTTGTACGGGATGACGGCGTAGAGCACCCCGAGCGCGGTCTGGGAGTGATAGCCGCAATACCCGGTCCCGCTGCCCCCGAGCGCGCAGTTGCCCGGGCCCGATGACACGCAGCTGCCGAAGCCCTCCGGCAACACGAGAAAGTAGACGTCTCCCACGCCGTTGGGAAGCTGATCGGCGGTGACGACGTGGTCGACCTCCGCCTGAAGCTGAGCGTCGGTGACGCACACCGGCCACCCAGGACCGGTTCCCGCCGGCTCCGCGCAGGCGTACGGCGCCGGCGGGAGCGGATCGGCGTCGATCACCGCACCCCCGTAGGTCGAGGCGTACACCGCCGGCCCTTGGTCGTCCCGGTACTGGCCGCTGAGGCCGTACGCGTTGGTTGTCTTGTGGCTGTCGGCGGCGACGCGGCTCAGGAACGTCCCGATGAGCGCCTCGTACGTCGCGTCGAAGCCGAGACCGGAGCCCGACGGCTGCCAGAAGATCACGTGAGTGCGGTTGGAGTGGAGCACCGGCCCGCCGCCGTAGGCCAGGTTCGCGATGCCGGCCACGATCGGCGGGCGGATCCGGGTGCCGGTGGGGACGTCGCGGACGAGGCCGGCGATGGAGTGGGCTCGCGGGGCGGCGTTTGCCGGCGCCGCGAGGCCCGGGCCCGAGGAGACTGCTGCCGAAATGACCGCGACGGCGAAGACCGCCGCCGCCGCGACTGGCAGCGGTCGCCTCACTTCGCCGACAGCCAGTCGGAGCCGATGCCCGCATCGACCGCGAGCGGCGGATCCATCTCGAACGCTCCGCCCATCTGCTCGCAGGCGATCTGCCGCACCTGTTCGGCCTCCTCGGTGGGCCCCTCGAACAGCAGCTCATCGTGGATCTGGAGGACCATCCGCGTCCGTAGTCGCGCTCGCTTGAGCGCCTGGTCGCAGCGGACCATCGCCACCTTCATGATGTCGGCCGCGGTTCCCTGGATGACCATGTTGACCGCGAAGCGCTCTCCCTGCCGGCGCAGCTCCCACCGCCGCGCGCGGAGCTCCGGGACCTGGCGCCGGCGGCCGAACAGGGTCGAGACGTATCCGTGCTCGGTGCCCTGAGCGATCGTGTCCTCGATGAACCGCGCGACGGCCGGGAACCCGGCGAGATAGCGCTGGATGAACTCATCGGCCTCCTCCTGGGGGATATCCAGGCGGTCCGCCATCCCCCAGGCCGACAGGCCGTAGACGATGCCGTAGTTGATCATCTTGGACTGTGAACGCATGCCGGGGTCGATCTGGTCGGGCGTTACTCCAAACACACGACAGGCCGTGGCGGTGTGGACGTCCTCGCCCTTTCTGAAGATCTCCTTGAGCGCTTGTTCATCGGCAATGTGCGCCAGCAACCTGAGCTCGACCTGCGAGTAGTCGGCTGATACGAGCAGGTTCCCGGGTTCGGCCACGAAGCAGGCCCTGATCTCGCGCCCCAGCGCCGTGCGGATCGGGATGTTCTGGAGGTTGGGGTTGTTGGACGACAGCCTGCCGGTGGTCGCGGCGGTCTGGTTGAACGTGGTGTGCAGCCGCCCGTCCTGCGCGATCAGCAGCGGCAGCGCGTCGAGGTAGGTCTGCGCGAGCTTGGTCAGCTCTCGCCAGCGCTCGATCTTCGGGATCACCGGGTGCTCGCCGCGGATCGCCTGGAGCACGCGAGCGTCGGTCGAGTAGCCGGTCTTGCCCCGGCGCTTGCGCGACAGGCCGAGCTTGCCGAACAGGACCTCCTCGAGCTGCTTGGGCGACCCGAGCATGAACTGCTCGCCGGTCATCTCGAAGATCTCCCGCTCGAGCGCGTCGGCCTCGTCCTTCACGCGCGCGGAGATGTCCCTGAGGCGATCGGTGTCTAGCTTGAGGCCCGCCAGCTCCATCTCGCGCAGCACGCGCACCAGCGGCAGCTCGACGGTCTCGAGCAGGTCGGTCAGCCCGCGTCCGCGGATCTCCTCGCGCTGCCAGGCGGCGAGGGCGCCTGCGAGCAGCGCGTCGGCGGCTACCTCATCTTCAAGGTCCGCCGCGAGCCCGCGCTCCTCGCAAAGCTCGCGAAACGGGTAGGCGCGTCGCGCCGGCTCGAGCAGGTAGGCGGCCACCTCGGTGTCGTGGGCGAGCGTGGCCGGGACGTCGCCCAGCGACTTCGCGTCGTGGGCGATCACGGGCCGGTTGCCCAGCGCCTGGACGACGTCCTCGGGGCGCTCGCAATCTCCCGCCAGGACGTCACGCGCCCCATCTGCGTGGGCGCCGAAGCGCGAGCTCTGGTTGGGCGCGAACAGCGCGTCGTCGGGGGCCACGGGGGCCCGAACGGTTACCGTGATCTCGGTCTCGGGCAGGCGTTTGAGGTCTTCGACCGTGGCCGCGCGCAGGCGCGCCGTGAGCGCGTGCTCGGCCGCGGGGGGTGGCGCCGCGGCATCGGCGGAACCGAGCGCCTCCTCGAGGCGGCGCAGAGGCTCCCGCAGCTCGTACTGGCGGAACGTGTCGCGCAGCGTCGAGCGGTCGGGGGCGGTGGCGACGAACGATGTCAGGTCGAGCTCCACCGGGATGTCGCGCTTGACCGTGGCGAGCTGCTTGGAGATCCGCGCGGCTTCCGCGTGCTCGATCAGGTTCTGCTTGCGCTTGGCGCCGCTGATCTCGTCGATGTGGTCGAGGACGTTTTCGAGGGATCCGAACCGTTGGAGCAATTCGGCCGCTGTCTTGTCGCCGATGCCGGGGACCCCCGGGATGTTGTCGCTCGTGTCGCCCTTCAGGCCGATGAAGTCGGGGATCAGCTCGGGCGGGATCCCGTAGCGCTCGACCACCCCGTCGCGGTCGTAGACGCGCGTGTCGGTGATGCCCCGGGAGGTGGTCATGATGCGTACCCCGTTATCTACAAGCTGGTACGCGTCGCGGTCGCCGGTCACCACCATGACCGGGATCGCCGGCTGGGCCTGACGGGCGCGGTCGACGATCGAGGCGATCACGTCGTCGGCCTCGTAACCCTCGACGGCGAGGTTCTGGTAGCCGAACGCTTCGACCAGGGGCTCGAGCGCCGGCCACTGCTCCTTCAGCAGGTCGGGACGCGTGCTGCGCTGGGCCTTGTAGTCGGTGTAGAGCTCCTTGCGGCCGGTGTAACCCTTGTCCCAGACGACGACCGTGGCCTTGGGGCCGTAGTCAGTGAGGATCTTGACCAGCATCGAAGCGAACCCGAAGATCGTGTTGGTGGGAAACCCGGTCGAGGTGGCGATCGATTCGGGCAGCGCGAAGAACGCCCGGTAGGCCAGGCTGTTTCCGTCGATCAGGAAGAGCTCGTCGGGCATCTCTTCTGTCAGGCTATCTACTGAATTGGCGTCTACACCGAGTGCGCAGTACAGCGTCGTTTTGCGGCTCGAGATCGAGCACCGGCCGGGCATGCTCGGCAAGGTCGCGACCGCGATCGGCCAAGCCGGCGGGACGATCGGAGCCGTCGACCTCGTCCAGAGCTCCCCTCGGCACACCATCCGCGACATCACGGTGGAGACGGCGGATGCGTCGGAGTGGCCGCGTCTCACCGAGGCGGTCGGGGCGGTCGAGGGTGTGCGGGTCCTCGACATCACCGATCGCACCTTCCAGCTGCACCTGGGCGGGAAGATCGAGCTTCGCAACAAGAGCCCGGTGAAGACCAGAGACGATCTGTCGATGGCCTACACGCCCGGTGTGGCGCGGGTGTGCGCGGCGATCGCCGCCGACCCCGACAAGGCGTTCCAGTACACGATCAAGCGCAACACGGTCGCGGTCGTGTCCGACGGAACAGCCGTTCTGGGGCTGGGCGACATCGGGCCCAGGGCGGCGATGCCGGTCATGGAGGGCAAGGCGATGCTGTTCAAGGAGTTCGCCGGCGTCGATGCCTTCCCGGTGTGTCTGGACACGCGCGATCCGGAAGAGATCGTGTCCGTGGTCCGCGCGATCGCACCGGGCTTCGGGGGCGTGAACCTGGAGGACATCTCGGCGCCGCGGTGCTTTGAGATCGAGAACCGGTTGCGGGCGGAGCTCGACATCCCGGTGTTCCACGACGACCAGCACGGGACGGCCGTGGTCACGCTCGCGGCGCTGTTGAACGCTCTGAGGCTGACCGGGCGGCGGATGGAGGACGTGCGGATCGTGATCGTGGGGCTCGGCGCCGCCGGGGTGGCGGTGACGAAGATCCTGCTCGAGGCCGGCGCGCGGCACATCATCGGGGTCGACCTGGGCGGGGCGGTGCACGTTGAGCGCGAGGATTACCTGGACGGGACGATGTCTCCGGTCCACCGGGAGCTCGCCCTGGTGACGAACCCGGAGCGTCGATCCGGTGGGCTGGTCGACGTCTTGGAGGGCGCGGACGTGTTCATCGGGCTCTCCGGAGGGAGGGTCCTCGACGCGCGGGCGCTCGCCGCCATGAACCCCGAGGCGATCGTGTTCGCGATGGCCAACCCCGATCCGGAGGTCTCACCCGAGGAGGCGGCCGCGTTTGCTCGAGTGGTGGCGACGGGACGCTCGGACTACCCGAACCAGATCAACAACGTGCTGTGCTTCCCGGGGATGTTCCGGGGCGCGCTGGACGTGCACGCCAGACAGATCACCGAGTCGATGAAGATGGGGGCGGCGCAGGCGATGGCCCGGATCGTGGCGGACGACGAGCTGCGCGAGGACTACATCATCCCGTCCGTATTCAATCGTGACGTGGTGGGCGCCGTGGCCGCGGCGGTGGCGGCGGAGGCGCTGGCGAGCGGAGCGGGCGACGCGAGTGCGCGAATCGAATTCGGTGCCACAGAGGAGTTAGGAGCGCTTCCGGGCCGATAGGTTGGTCGGTGACGGCGCATCCGCGGGGCATCCGGTTCCGGCGTCGATGACCGACGCCAAAACCGGACGCCTCTCGCCGAGACCGTATGGGGGCGGCTGCCCTACGCGCCGGCCCGACCTATGGCGGCGGCTGCCCTACGCGCCGGCGCGAGCCCCGCCGCGGCAGGGGCCCGTCGACCTTCCACCGGGAGCCGGGCCGCCCGGGGAGGATCAGCACGATCAACAGGCCGATCACCGACAGCAGCAGACCGAACGTGAGCCCGACCCGCTCGCCGTAGCCTTTGCGGTCGGCCAGCCACGATGCGGCGGCCGCGGACAGAAGCCACAGGAACAGCAGATAGAGCGCCTTGGGGCCGATGCTGGCGAGGAGGATCATGCGCCCAGGTACGCCCTCTGGACTTCCGGGTCGTCGCGCAACCGACCGGAATCGCCGGTCAACACGATCCGGCCGGTCTCCATCACGTACCCGCGACGCGCGGTCTCGAGCGCGTAGTTGGCGTTCTGCTCGACGAGCAGGATGGCCACCCCGGATTTGTTGATCTCCACGATCGTCTCGTAGATCCGCGCGACGAGGATGGGGGCGATGCCCATCGAGGGCTCGTCGAGCATCAGGAGCTTGGGCCGGGCCATCAGCGCGCGGCCGATCGCCAGCATCTGCTGCTCGCCGCCGGACATCGTGCCCGCCTTCTGGCGCTCGCGCTCCTTCAGGCGCGGAAACAGCCTGTAGACGCGCTCGAAGTCCTCGGCCACCTCCGGGCCGCGGCGCAGATATGCCCCGAGCTCGAGGTTGTCGCGCACGGTCATCCGGGGAAAGGTGTGGCGTCCCTCCGGCGCCAGCGCGATCCCACGCCCCACGATGTCGTGGGCCGGCACGCGCGTGATGTCCTCGCCGTCGAACACGACCTTGCCGGCGGTTGCCGGCGTCAGCCCCGAGATCGATCGCAGAGTGGTCGACTTCCCGGCGCCGTTTGAGCCGATCAGCGTGACCACCTCGCCCTCCCCCACCTTGAGGGAGACGCCCTTCAGGGCCTCTATCGAGCCGTAGCGGGCCCGGACTTCGGTGATCTCGAGCAGGGTCACTGCGGCGCCCCCAGGTAGGCCTCGATCACATCCGGGTTGGCGCGCACCTCCTCGGGCGGTCCTTCGGCGATCTTCTGGCCGTGGTCCAGCACGGTGACGCGCTCGGAGACGTCCATGACCACCTTCATGTCGTGCTCGATGAGCAGGATGGTCAGCCCGAGCTCATCGCGAAGCTGGCGCATGAAACCCGTGAGCGCCGAGGACTCCTGCGGGTTCATGCCCGCGGTCGGCTCGTCGAGGAGCAAGAGGGTCGGATCCGAGGCCAGTGCTCGGGCGATCTCCACCCGACGCTGATCGCCGTAGGGCAGCTGGGCGGCGAGCTGGTCGAAGCCCTCTTCCCGCAAGCCGACGTACGCCAGGAGCTCGCGCGCCCGCTCGCGCACCGCGCGCTCCTCCCGCCGCACCCACGGGGGCCTGAAGATCGACCCGAACAGACCGGCGCGCATCCGCGCGTGCCGGCCGACGATCACGTTCTCGACCGCACTCATCGCGCCGAACAGGCGGATGTTCTGGAACGTGCGCGCCACGCCGAGGCCGGTGATGATGTCCGGTCGGGCGCGCGTGATGTCGCGTCCTCCGAACAGGATCCGCCCCGAGGTGGGCTTGTAGAGGCCGGTCAGCATGTTGAACACGGTCGTCTTGCCGGCGCCGTTGGGGCCGATCATCGAGACGATCGAGTGCAGCGGTATGTCGAGGGAGACGTCGTCAACCGCCCGGAGTCCGCCGAACTCCTTGACCAGGCGCTCTACGCGCATGGCGAAAGTCGCGCTGGGGGCCACGGTACTGGTCGTCATTCCTCGACCCCCGTGGTCCGGAATGCGGAAGGCTCCGCGAGCTCGGCGTCGGTCGAGCTGACCGAGACCTTCGCGGTCAGCTCGAGGCGGCGCCTGCGCTCGGGGATCAGCCCCTGCGGGCGCAGGATCATCATCATCACCAGCAGGAAGCCGTAGATCCCGAACTCGATCTCGGTCAGCTGGAAGTTGAGCCCCAACTTCGATGGCAGCGAGTTGAGCACATCGGGGATCAGGTAGTAGTTGATGTAGCCGAGCAGCAGCCCGCCGGCCACCGCTCCCCAGATCGATCCGAGCCCGCCGATGATCACCATCGCGAGGATGAAGATCGAGAACCCGAACTGGAACTGCTCGGCGTTGACCACGGTGAAGTAGGTGCCGAAGAACGCGCCGGACATACCTCCGAACGCGGCGCCGATCGAGTACGCCATGAGCTTGGTCCGCACCACCGGGATCCCCATCGAGACCGCGGCCACCTCGTCCTCGCGAAGCGCGACCCAGGCGCGGCCGAGCCGGGAGTCGCGCAGTCGCAGGTTGACGAACAGGACGAGCAGCATCACCCCCAGGATCAGCCAGTACCACGGTCGGAGGTTCAGCTCGTTGAACAGGCCGATCCCCGGGAAATAGGGCGGGTCGACCGCGCTGATCCCCAGGTTGCCGGCGGTCAGCGTCTCTCCCCCACTGATGTGGACGCTCTGGCCGTTCACCGCGACGACGCCGATGATCTCTCCGAAAGCGAGCGTCACGATCGCGATGTAGTCCCCGCGCAGGCGCAGCGTCGGCAGGCCGATGATCATCCCCGCGAACGCGCAGATCAACCCCGCCGCGAGGAGCACGAGCAGGAAGTTCAGGTGGATTCCCGGCAGCGTGCTCGCGACCGGAGAGACGAGCACGTGGATGTGCGCCTTGTAGAAGAAGCCCGAGCCGAACCAGCCCAGCGAGTACGCACCGAGCGCGTAGAAGGCGACGTATCCGAGGTCGAGCAACCCGGCGAAGCCAACGACGATGTTCAGGCCCAAGGACATGACCGCGTAGGCCACGGCGATGATCGTGGCGTTCATGAACCCGCTGTCGACCGAGAAGAAGAACGGCAGCACGATCCCGATCGCGATCAGCGCGATCGCGAGTCCCCGCGACCACCACGGCGGGAGGAAACGGTCGACCGCCTCGCGCCACTCCCTCAGCTGGGCGCGCAGCTCGCCGAAGCCGAGGTCGCGAGCGGCCCCGGCCTCCGTGCCGGTCGATGCTGCCTGATCGCCCGCCGGCGCCGGAGCGCCGCCTGCCCGCGGCACCCCATCGCCGACCGGCGTCTGCTTGTCGTCGCCGACGGAGCTCATCCGGCCTCTCGCGTCTCCTCACCGAGCAGCCCGCGCGGACGCAGGACCATGATCATGATCAAGTAGCCGAACACCACCGCCTCGGTCCATTGCGGCCCCATCCTCGAGTCGGCGAGTGCCTGGATCACGCCGATGATCAGGCCGCCGAGGACCGCGCCGCGGACGTTCCCGATCCCGCCCATGACCGCCGCGGTGAAGGCGATCAACCCGGCCTTGAAGCCCTGGAAATACCAGATGTTCGTGTTGTACAGCGCGTAGACCAGGCCGGCGGCGCCGGCCAGGGCCCCGCCGAGCAGGAACGTGAGCGAGATCGTCAGGTTGACGTTGATGCCCATCAGGCGCGCCGCCTCGGGATCCTGCGCGGTGGCGCGCATCGCCCGACCCATCCGGGTGCCGCTGATGAACCGGCTGAGCAGGAAGACGAGCGGGATCATCACCGCCAGCGCCATCAGGTAGCCGCGGACGATCGGGACGCCGAAGATGTGAAACACGGTGTCCCCCTGGCGAGTCAGGTCGTTGACGCTCTGCGGAGAGCCCCCGCGCCACAGCAATCCCACGTTCTGCAGGATGAACGAGAAGCCGACCGCGGTGATCAGGGGCGCGAGCTTGGGGGCGCTGCGCAAGGGCCGGTACGCCACGCGCTCGATCAACGCGTTCAGCACGCCGCAGACGATCATCGTCACCACGAGCGTCCCCAGGAGCCCGCCGATCACGCCGGCCGTGCCGGTGGAGAGCCCTATGCCAAACGTTCCCCACAGACCGACGGCGGTGAACGAGCCGATCATGAACACGTCGCCATGGGCGAAGTTGATCAGCTCGATGATGCCGTAGACGAGCGTATAGCCGATCGCGATCAGGGCCCAGATCGCTCCGTTGGAGATGCCGACGGCGAAGTTGAAGCCGAGCTGGGTCAGGTCGTGGTGAATGACCGGGTGTCCCGCCACGACCCCCGCTGCGTAGCCGTGGGTGAGGTCGCGAACGCCGTAGTAGATCGGCAGGATCGCGAGCGCGACGATCAGGCCCCAGCGGCCCACGTACCGGCGGATCGCCGCGAGCGGGCGAACTGCGATGACGGGGGTCCGGGGAGAAAGGGAGCCGGCTTCCACTGGTTCGTGGAGTATCCAAGATGAGGGAGGGGACGCGCTACGCGCCCCCTCCCCAGCACCTACCTAGCTCTAGACCGTCTTCGTGGGCGTCACGGTCTTGTAGAAGACAGGCTCGCCGTTCGATCCCACCTTGTAGAGGCCGTACGCCTTCAGCGTGGTGTCGCCGTCCTTGTTGAACCCGTAGGTCCCAAGCACCGACTGACGGCTCGTGGTAGCGAACAGGGCCTTGAGCACCGCGGATTTGCTGTTCCCCTGGGCGCCGAGGCTGGCGATCGTATCGAGCCCGAGCTTCATCGCCTCGTAGCCGTAGATCGCGTACGGGTCCGGGTTGGAGACGCCGTACTTGGCTTTGTAAGCGGCCAGGAAGTTCTTTCCTCCGGGGTATGCGGACAGGTCCTGCGTGGCCACCGTGCACTGGAGCAGCGGATACAGCGCCGCCGGCACGCCGCCCTTCGTGGCGTTGGTGTACGTGTCGGTGCAGACTCCGTCGGCGCCGAAGACCTTGGCGGTCGGAAGCGCCGAGTGGACGTCCTTGGTGATCTGGACCGCACCGTTGGAGACGATGCCCGCGAAGAAGAAGCAATCGGCTCCCTGGCCCTTGACCGTCGCGGCATAAGAGCGGAAGTTGGGCGCCGTGGGGTCGATCCCGGTGTTGCTGGTGATCGTGACCCCGTAGTCGGCCTTCTCGAGCTCCAGCAGCGTCGCGAGACCGGCGCCGTACGCCTCCTTGTCGTTGGCGACCGCGACCTTCGTGCACCCGGCATCCTTCATCGCGATCAGGTCGGCGGCGGCTTGGATGGAGTCGATCGGCACGATCCTCAGGTAGGTCCGCGTGCCCGAGGGGTAGTACTTCTGCGGCTCACCCGGCGCACTGCCCGGCAGGTTCGTGGTGAGGCCGACGTACGTGTTGGCCGGGCTCACCTGGGGGACCCCCGCCTGGTTGAGGATCGGGATCGAGACCTCGCTACAGCCGGAATTGAACTCCCCCATGTAGTAGACGACCTTCGGATCCGAGGCCGCCTTCCGGGCGTTGGCGGCGCACTGGCTCGGATCCCACTTGCCGGCGGCAGCCGTCGAGTCGTCGAGCGAGGTGTAGTTGACGGTCCACTGTCCCGCCTTGCCACCGGCTTGGGACAGCGCGAGCCGCATCCCGTTGACCATTGGATCGGTCTGGGCGGTCGACGCTCCCTGGAGCGGCAGGCTCGAGTAGATGTCGATGGTCTTCGAACTGCTGGCACCGCTGGTGGTGGCGCCAGCGCTGGTACTGCTCGAGCTTTTGCTGGACCCGCATGCGGCGATCACCAGCACGGCCCCGGCCAGCAGACATCCCGTCATGGCCTTGTTTGGAAGTCGCATACTCCTCCTCTGTATGTCGATGTGGGCCCCCAGTGGCCCATAGCCGGGCAGAGCGTAGTGCGGGACCCGGACGACAGCAAGGAGGGGCCCGGTGCATGTCCAGGTCCTAACCTAACCTCAACCGAGGCCAAACCAGCGCAATCCCGGCCACAGCGAGCGACACCAGGGCGATGGTTAATCGCCCTGGTGTCGTGCTCAAGCGGTCCTCAAACGTCCAGCACCTTCCACAATCGCAGCTGGCCGTCGAGGACCCGAAAGGCGCCGTAGCGCCGCAGCGTGGTGTCGCCGCCCGAGTCGATGCTGTATGTGCCGAGCACGCTGTGACGGTTGCGGGTGTCGAAGATCGCGGCGACCACCTTCGAACGCCGGGCCGGTTCGGCGCCGTGGTCCGTGGCTCGATCGATCGCGTCGAGCATCAGGCTCATCGCCTCGTATCCGTAAATCGCGTACGGCTGAGCCGGGCCGAACCGCTGCCGATAGGCGGCATAGAACGCCCGTGCGGCGGGCGAAGAGGGGTCGGGACCGAGCGCGGCGACCGTGATCATCACGCGTGAGTCGAGTGAGGTGGGGATTCCGCCGTCCGCGGGATTGGTGTAGGTGCTCTCCGCGAGCCCCGCCGAGCCCAGGATCTGCGCCCCGGGCATCGCGGACGCGATCTGCTTGGTCAAGAGCACCGCGTTGTTCTCGGTGATCGCGCTCAGCAGCACGCAGTCGGCTCCTGTCTGCGCGACCGCCGTTGCCAGGGAGCTGTAGTCGGTGGCTTTCGGATTGAAGGACTGGACGCCCACGACCGGGAGGCCGGCGCTCTTGGCGGCGAGCTGGAAGCTGGTCGCGGTGTCCTCGCCATCGACCTCTCCGTCGTCGAGCACGTAGGTCTTCTGGCATCCCATGCTGCGCAGGAGCTGCACCTGGGCGCGCGCCTGCACCGAGTCGTTGGGCACGACGCGGGCGAAGGTGCGCACTCCGGTCGGGTAGTACTTGTCCGGTTCGCCCGGAGCCGCGCCAGGGCCCGCGGAGGTCAGGCCGACGGCCGTGCTCGCCGCGCTGATCTGGGGAATCCCGGCACGGTTGAGCAGGGGGATCGAGACCGCGCTGGCTCCGGAGTTGAACTCTCCGATGTATCCGATCGTGGTCTTGTCCTGCACGGCCTGGTGGGCGTCCAGGGTCGTCTGCCCGGGGTCCCAACCACCGCGCTGGGGGTTTGAGTCGTCCAGCTCTTTGAGCACGATGCGGTAGCGCCCGATCCGTCCCCCGGCGTGCGCGAGCGCTAGTTCGGCGCCGCTGACGACCGCGTTGGCGCTGACGCTCGAGGCGCCGTGCAGCGGCACGCTCGAATAGATCGTCAACGTCGTGCCCGGGACTCGGTTTTCGTCGCGCGACTTCGCGCCGCAGCTTGCGAGACCAAAGATGGCCGCCACAAGGACCGCCGCGATCGTGCCCCTTTTGAGCGCGGTTCTCGCGGGCGGCGGCCTCACCCCTGCACTTGGATCGTCGTGAACGGCGCGAAGCTGCCGCTCGCGTACCGGCTGAAGACAAAGGGCGCGATGGAGGTGTCGCCGTTTGCGTTGATCGAGTACGTGCCCACGACCGAGTTGCGGTTGGTGATCGAGAAGAAGTCCTTCACCACGGTCGAGCGGTTGTTCGCCGCCGATCCTGCCTCGCGGAGCACGGACAGCACCGCCGACATCGCTTCGTAGCCAAAGATCGCCTGTGCGGAGGGGGCGTGGTGGTAGGCAGAGGTGAATCCGGACACGAACGAGTGGCCGGCGGCGGGCAGATCCCTGGGGAGGAAGCCCGGAGCGGACACGTACAGCTCCGCCCGCGCCGGCGTCACGTCCGCCGCGAACCCGTCGGTGTCGAGCGCGGAGGGGGCGAAGATCTTCGCGGTGGGGTTGCTCGCGGCCACGTCGCGCACCAGCGGGGCGGCGACGCTGTCCGAGGCCGAGCCGATGAAGAGCGCGTCGGCTCCGGACGCGCTGAACCTCGTGGCCAGGGCCGCCCCCTCGACCGCGCTGATGCCGGCGCCGGCCGCGTCCTGCTGGACCGCGTGCGCGATCGCCGCGCCGTATTGGCTGCCGTCGCTGGCCACGTACAGCTTGCTCACGTGCAGCGCCTGCATCTCGTGCACCTGCGCCTTGGCCTCCTGCGCCGCGTTGGGCACGACCCGAGCGAACGTTCGCCCGTAGCTCTTCAGCGACTGGTAGTAGTTGTTCGGCGCGCCCGGCACCGCCGGCGTGGCCTGCGTGAGCGCGAGCGCCGTGTCCGTCGGGGTGACCTGGAGCAGATCGAGGGCGTTCGTTATACCCAGCGAGTCCGCCGAGGCGCCCGGAGGAATCTCGCCCAGATAGGCGATCGCGGTCTTGTCCTGGATGGCCGTGCGGGCGTTGTCCGAGACCTTGGCCCCGTGAAGAGTGACGAACCTAATCGCGAAGTTGCCGACGCGCCCGCCGGCCTGCTGCAGGGCGAGCTGCTCCGCGTCCAGCACGTCGGAGGACAGCGCCGGCGGCGAGCCCGGAGGCTCGCTCGCGTAGATCGCCAGGCTCTTGCCGCCGACGGTCACGGTCGAGGCCGGAGCCGTGCAGGCCGCCAGTGAGGCCGCCGCCAGCGCGGCCGCACAACCCACCACCGCCCGGCGCCGTGCGAGCCTGCTCGCGCTCATGACGGATAGGACTAGCTCCGCCGGCCGGGCAGGAAGGGGAGCAGGTTCCGGACCGCGATCGCGAGCACCACCATGACTCCCGCGATCATGATCGCGTCGAAGCCGGAGACGCCCAGCGACCACAGAACGACCCACAAGCACAGACCGGCCGTGGCGGTGAGGATCAGGCCCATCGGACGTGGATGCTAGCCAACCGTCCGGCTCCGCTGCCGCAGCGCGGCCGAGAACTCGCGGACGAGGCCGCCGACCTCCGCGACCGGATCCTCCGCGTCGCCCGCCGCGCGCACCAGGCGGCTACCGATGATCACTCCCTCGGCGCCGGAATCGGCGGCAGCGGCCGCCTGCTCGGGGCTCGCGATCCCGAACCCGACGGCAACCGGAACCTCCGTGTGGGCGGCGGCTCGGGCTATCACGCCGGCAAGGCCGCCGTCGACGCTCGCGCGTTCGCCCGTGGTGCCGGTGAGCGACACCGTGTACAGGAAGCCGCGCGCTCGCGCGCCGATCAGCCCCAGCCGCTCATCCGGCGTCGTGGGCGCCACCAGGGGCACCAACGCGAGCCCGCGCCGGTCGCACACGCCGAGCATCTCCGTCGCCTCCTCGATCGGGAGGTCGGGAACGATCACGCCGCTCGCGCCGACCTGCACCAGCGCATCGACGAACCGCTCCGCCCCCCGAGCCAGGATCACGTTCGAATAGCACATGACGACGAGCGCGACCTGCGGCGCCAGTGCTCGGGCGACCTCGAGTACGTGGTCGAGCGTCGTGCCGGCGCGCAGGGCGGCGGTGCCGGCCGCGTGGATCACGGGCCCGTCGGCGAGCGGGTCCGAGAACGGCACCCCCAGCTCCACCAGGTCCGCCCCCGCCCCGGCGTAGGCGAGCCCGATCCGCCTGGAGGTCTCGAGATCCGGGAACCCGCCCATCATGTACGGCATCAGCGCCGCGCGCCGTCCGTTTGCCCGCGCGGACTCGAACGCCTCCGCGATCCGCTCGACCCCCGTCATTCGTGCCCCATGTGTCCGAGCGCCTCCTCGAGATCCTTGTCTCCGCGCCCGGACAGGCACACCAGGTCGAGCTCTGAGAATTCGCCGGCCAGGGCGAAGGCCAGGGCGTGCGCGCTCTCCAGCGCCGGAATGATGCCCTCGAGACGCGCGGTCGTCGCGAACGCTGCGAGGGCCTCCGCGTCGGTGACCGCGACGTATCGCGCCCGCCCGGAATCGCGCAGCCACGCGTGCTCCGGTCCGGTGCCCGGGTAGTCGAGCCCGGCGGAGATCGAGTGGGCCTCGAGGATCTGCCCGTCCTCGTCCTGCATGATCGCCGAAAACGAGCCATGCAGGACGCCGGGAAGGCCATGGACGGTCAGCGGCGCTCCGTGCCGCCCGGTCTCGAGCCCCTCACCGCCCGCCTCGACCCCGATCAGCTCCACGTCGCGGTCGTCGACAAAGGGGGTGAAGACCCCGATGGAGTTGGAGCCGCCCCCCACGCAGGCGATGACGCGCTGGGGAAGCCGGCCCGCCGCCTCGAGCACCTGGGCCCGAGCCTCGTCTCCGATCACCCGCTGAAGGTCCCGCACGAGCGCCGGATACGGCGCCGGCCCCACGCACGACCCGATGATGTAGTGCGTGGTCTTCACGTTCGTGACCCAGTCTCGGATCGCCGCCGATACCGCCTCCTTGAGGGTCCGCGCGCCGGCCTCGACGGGCTCCACGCGCGCCCCGAGCAGCCCCATCCGGTCGACGTTGGGCTTCTGGCGGCGCATGTCCTCGGTGCCCATGTAGACGATGCACTCGAGGTCGAGGAGCGCGCACGCGGTGGCGGCCGCCACGCCATGCTGTCCCGCGCCGGTCTCGGCGATGATCCGGCGCTTGCCCATCCGTTTGGCGAGCAGCGCCTGCCCGAGGGCGTTGTTGATCTTGTGGGCGCCGGTGTGGTTGAGGTCCTCGCGCTTGAGGTAGATCGCATGGCCGGCCTTCTGGCTCAAGCGCGCAGCCAGGTACAGCGGCGAAGGCCGGCCCACATAGTCGAGCAGCAGCGCGTCGAGCTCCGAGCGGAATCCGGGGTCGTCGCGCGCGGCGAGCCACGCCTCCTCGAGCTCGGTCAGCGCCGGCATCAGCGTCTCCGGGACGTATTGCCCGCCGTAGGGGCCGAAACGATGCTCGATGGTGGTCATAGTGGGGTTCGGGTCGCCACATGTGGCCTCGGGCGTGCCGCGCGCTCGGCATCCGGCCTCGCCTGATCGCGCGGCGCCCGAGTCATCCAGCTGCGGGGGCGCGCATGCGCGCCCCCGGGCTGGGGCGCATGCGCCCCAGCCACTGCATTCGAGAACGCCTCGAGCTCGGTGGGGTCCTTGCGTCCCGGGCTCAACTCGACGCCGCTCGCGACATCGACGGCAAACGGCCGCGCGATCGCAATCGCTTCGGCGACATTGCCCGGCGTGAGACCGCCGCTCAGGATCACGGGCACCGGGCCGCGGTGCGAGCGCGCGATCTCCCAGGCGAACGTCGCGCCGGTGCCGCCCGGGACGCCAGGCGTGTAGCTGTCGAGGAGGTGGTAGTCGGTGTGAAACGCCGCGAGCGCCTGGATGTCGGCGCGGCTTCGCACGCGCGCGGCCTTGATCACCCTGCAGCCGGTCCGTCGAGCCGCCTCGGCGCAGTACGCCGGCCCCTCGTCCCCGTGGAGCTGCAACATCGTCAGCCCGACGCCGTCGGCCGTCGCCGCCAGCTCGTCTAGCGGGGCGTTGACGAACACCCCGGCGAGCTCGACCCGGCGCTTGAGCGCCGCGGCGATCTCCACCGCGACGGCCGCGTCGCAGCGCCTGGGCGAGGCGGGCCAGAAGTTCAGTCCGATAGCCCAGGCGCCCGCGGACACGGCGCGCTCCGCGTCTTGCAGAGAGGTAAGGCCGCAGAACTTGATCTTGGGGACCATGAGTTCAATCGTAGGAGAACGCATCCGGCTCCGGGCCGCGCATCGCTCCGCTCCACGAGTCACGGTGCGGCTCGACCTACGCACGCCGCGGCAGTGGGGAGCGCTCAAGGGCTCGACCTCACTGAAAGTCGAGATCGGCTACTGGACGGCACAGCAGGTCGCGGCCGGTCGCTTACGTGGCTTGACCTCGATCTGCTGCGGGCCCTCGGCACCGGCCTCCCCGCACGCCTGTGGGCCGCTCTGGAGGCCTGGGCGCGCTGGCCCCAGCGATCGCTCGACGGCCGCGAGGAGACCGCGATCGGACTTGGTGAGCCTGCCCTGCAATCGTTCGGCGTGGCGGAATACGAGCGCCAGCGCGATGCCCGGCGCGCGCTCGACCGCGCGGGACAGGCTCTCGTCGCCATCGACCCCTCCTACGAGCTCGTGCGCTGCGAGCGTCGCGGCGGCGGCTGGTGCCTCCTCGTCCGTCGTCTATCTGGCGCTCGAGCCCGCGCGGAGGCGCGCAAGCACGGCTTAGACCGCGATCCCGGGATCGCCGCCAAGAAGCGTCGTCACCAGGCTGAGAAGGTCGAGCGTCAGGTCGCGCGTGAGATCGTCCACCGACAGTTTGGTGAGGCCTCCGCGGACAACACCGGCGAACTTGCGGCGTGAACCCGGCCGAGACCCAATCAAACCCGGGGTGCCCCGCAGGGGAACCACCGAGCGCTGGTGATGCCCCGCAGGGGAACCACACCGAGGGTCGAACTCAGTCCTTGATGAGTCACCCCTCCCCCGACCCCGAAGAGTTCCCCACTGGGCCGCCCCGGCTGTTGACGCTCGCCGAGGCCGCTGCAGAGACTGGCCTGTCTCAGAAGGCGATTGCCCGTCGAATTGAGCGCGGCAGTCTCCGCGCGGTGCACGACGACCGGGGTAGACGCGTGGTACCCCGTACAGAGCTACAACGCGCCGGTTTGCTCCGTGCGGGGAACCCCGGCGGGGAAGAGGGGAACCCCGACGGGGAACTAGTCATCTGGCGTGACCTGTACGAGCGCGAGCGTCAAGAGCGCGAGCAACTCGCCGAGCGCGAGCGCGAGCTGGTAGCCCAGCTCGCCGCTATCGCCAACGCTGGCCCGATACACGCCATCCGACTGCGCCGCCAAGTTCGCCAACAGCTCGCCCTCGCCGCCGCCGACCGCGACACCTCGTCGAGCACCGCTGCAGGCCGCGACGCGCCGGCGTGAAGGTCCGGGAGGTCATCCGATTGATCGAAGACGATGGCTGGCGGCAGGTCGCTCAGCGTGGCAGCCACCGCCAGTTCAAGCACCCCACCAAGCCGGGCCGGGTCACGGTGCCCCGGAAACCGGCTGACGATTTGCATCCCAAGACCCAAGCGAGCATTCTGAGGCAAGCAGGTTTGAGACGATGACGGAAGCCGAGCGATACCTGATCCTGATCGAGGGTGGCCCGCCGTCTAACTATTCGGCGTGGTCGCCGGACCTGCCGGGGTGCGTGGCAACCGGCGACACGATCGAGGAGACGGTCTCGCAGATGCGCGAGGCGATCGCCTTCCACCTTGAGGGCCTCGCCGCCGACGGCGATCCGATCCCCGAGCCCACCGGCCCGGGCGTCTACATCGAGCAGCACGCCGCGGCGTAGCTCTACGCCCCGCTCCATGCCCTCGCGCGCATCGTTTCGATGACGTGCATGGGGGCGACGTCGCGTAGGTAGCGGTCGGTGACCGAGAGGGTGGTGTGGCCGAGCGCGTCGCGGATGACGTTGATCGGCGTTTTCTCGCGTGCCAGCTCGGCGGCGTAGGTGTGGCGTAGGCCGTGGGCGTGCACGCGGCGCTCGATCCCGGCTTTGCGTGCGAGCCGGGGGAGCAGGTGTCGGACGTAGCTGGTGTCGAGCCGGCCCCCGCGCAGGGTGCAGAAGACCGGCGCCCGGGCGCCGGGGGAGAGGCGTCGGCGGCGGTCGAGCCAGCGGGCGAGCAGCGCGGCGGTCTGCTCGTCGACGCCGACCGTGCGCGACCGGTCGCCTTTGCCGTGGCGCACGCGGATCGTGCCCTTCTCGAGGTCGAGGTCGCGCAGCTCGAGCGCCAGCGCTTCTGAGATCCGCAATCCCGAGCGCCATAGCACGGCGATCAGCGCCCGGTTTCGGATCCCGGTCGGCGCTCTCGAGCTGCAGGCCTTGATGAGCGCGATCGCCTCGGTCTCGGTCAGCACCTCCGGCGGCTGCCGCCGAGCGGGTCGCTTGGCCTGGCCTCGCCGGCCCCTGCGAGGCCTCCGTGACGAGCTCGTCGACGAGCTTCGCGTCGGCGAGCCGGACGGTGGCCGGTCAGCGACGGCCATGAGCGCATACGGTCACGAAAATGTCCATAAACGTGATCATGTCGACGGCAACGGACAGATGACCGGACTCCCGCGATGGTGAAGCGGGAAGTGACGCCCGGCGGTATAGTTTCCGGCGCATCACGGCTGCACGAGGGGTCACTGATCGCTCGCGAGCCGCGTATCAGAGAGCGGAACGAGTTGGCGATCACACGTTGGTCGCCGGGCTCCTGGGCCGTGGCAATCAATTGGCTTTTCGGCCAAGGAGTCGGATGCAGACCCTCTATAAGGCGTGCACGGGACGGGCGGCTTGCTGGTGGCTTTCAGGAATGGGGCGGTTCCTGATGGGTCACGGGGCGCTGGTGAGTTCGTCCCGGTCGTGGGTGACCTGCTCGAGGCCGGCGCTGGAACCCGAACGGCTTAGTAGTTCCGTTGCCCGGGGGCACGGACAGCGATCGTCGCAATGCTCGTCGCGTGGGGCGGCGCGCCGGGCGATGATGACCAGATGCTCTCTGCATGGACGGTCCCGTCGGTCGCGTGCTTGAGCCAGGCGCACGCGGCCGACGAGCCGCCCGGGTCTGAACCTGGCCTCAGCCTGGGCCTTGCAATATCCGCCGTGCCCTTATCCCGCGGCGTGGCCGCGGCTGATTGCGGGGTTGTCCTGAGGGCTCGCCAGCGGATCACCGCAGCCGCCTGCGAACGGAGTGGGAAGGCTCTGACGGCGCTGATCACCCATGCCAATCCCGCAGCCAACACACACGGCCCTGTCCGCGACAAGACGAGAGTCTCGCCGCTTCGCCGGAGACCTCTGGTCCTCGACTAATCCAGGAGGCAGGCACGTTCCGCGGCTGAGTGCCGAGTTCACGCGAAGCAGGTTGAGTGTCGGTGAAGAGAACATTGACGGCCCACCCGGAGCCCGTTAGGGTCGTTTTGAACGAAGCGGGCCTGGAACGGCCCTAGGAGGACAAAGCGTGGACCGGTTTAAGCTGTGGGCCGTTCTGACGGCGTTGTTGGCGTTGGGCGCAGCGTTTCCGGCCGCTGAAACGGTCGCGGCCGAGCCTGGGTCGGTGAGCTCAGCGCGGGCCGCCGGCGGCCCGATCCGCTGGGCGCGCTGTGCCCCGGCCGGGCCGCGCCTACAGTGCGCCCGGATCCGCGTGCCGCTCGACTGGGACCATCCCAACGGGCGCACAATCTCGCTCGCGGTGATCCGTCACCTCGCCAGCAAGCCAAAGCAGCGGATCGGTTCGATGTTCATCAACCCGGGCGGCCCGGGCGACACCGGCATCGGCCTGGTTCAGGGTCTGGGCGCCGAAATCGACAAGTGGGGCGGCGGCCGTTTCAACGTCGTCAGCTGGGATCCCCGCGGCACCAACGCGAGCACCCATGTTCGCTGCTTTACTAGCAAGCGAAGCGAGGCGAGGTTCTGGAAAGGGGTCTCGATCCCCGCGACCCGGGCCGCCTCAGAGCGCTATCGGCGCAAGACCGCCGACCTGGCGCGCCGCTGCGGCAAGCTCAGCGGCTGGCTTTTGCCCCACATCTCGACCGCCGACACCGCCCGCGACCTCGACTACCTGCGCCGCCTCGTCGGGGACCGCAAGCTCACCTACGTCGGCCTCTCCTACGGGACCTACCTCGGCCAGACCTACGCCAACATGTTCCCGGGCCGGGTCAGGGCGATGCTGTTGGACGGTATCGTCGATCCGGTTCCGTACTCGAAGGGGGCCGAGGCGAGAGTCGCCAACCAGGCGTTGGGCACCGACGCGGTCTTCAACCAGTTCCTCAAGCTCTGTGAGGATGCCGGGGCGAAGCGCTGCGCGCTCGCCGGTGGCCGCCAGACCGCGGCCGAGCGGGTGAACGGACTTTTCGCGCGGCTAAAGCGCGCGCCGATCCCGGCCCCGACGGCGAGCCCGCCGGGCGACCTGACCTACGAAGATCTGCTGCTCTCCCAGTACACGCCGTTGAGGGTCCCGGAGACCTGGCCACAGGACGCCAAGGACCTCGACGCCGCCGTGCGCGGCAACGGATCCGTGCTCGCGACCGAGGCTCGCAAGTTGGAGACGCCGGCCGCCTTCATGGGCGCGACGACGTCGGCGGCGATCTCGTGCGCGGACGCGCCGGCGCACATGGGGTCGCGGAGCTGGCCGCGGGTGATCGGCCGGCTCACCCGGGTTGACCGCCTCAGCGGCGCGCTGCTGGGCTGGTGGTTGTGGGCCCCGTGCGCCTCCTGGCCGGCGCGCGGCCAGGACAACTATCGGGGACCTTGGAACGCGAAGACGAAGAACCCGATCTTGCTGATCGGCACTCGGCACGACCCCGCTACTCCGTACATCAACGCGGTGCGATCCGCGCGGCGACTCGGAAACGCCGTTCTGCTCACCCTGGACGGCTACGGCCACGTCAGCTTCCACGATCCCAGCGCCTGTATCGACCGGGCACGGGTCGCCTACCTGGTCAGGCTGACCGCGCCGCCGAAGGGCACTGTCTGCCGGTCGGACAAGAAGCCATTCGCTCCGGGCTTCGGCTAGCCCGCCGAAACAAACCTCGCGTCGAGCGAGCGTCAGGGTGACAAGAGCCCCGCTTTCTCGTTTCACGAAGACTCTGCGCTCTCGCCCGTTCAACGACCGTCCCCGACACTGCTGCTCCGGGAACGCGAGCGGGCGTCTGTGCGAGAGCGCGCGCTTCTCGCTCGCGAATGGCTCAAAAAAGGCCGTTGAGTCACGTTTTGAGGCAATAACGTGAC
>CAWEFU010000008.1:0-98271 GCA_963808325.1 uncultured Solirubrobacterales bacterium | reverse complement strand
CAACGAGAGCGGCTAGCACCTCCACGACTTCGTCTGCGGGCAAGTCGTCTTCGGCAGCATCGGGTGTGAGTGCGAGCAGGGCCAGCAGCTCCGCGGTGCGGATCGCTTTGACGGGGTAGGTGACCCAGTCAAACGGGACTTCGACTAGCGGCCCACTATCGGTCTCGATTAGCCCTGCGTCTCGCAGCTCGAACAGCCGCATTGCGTACGTTCGGAATACGGCCCCGGCCGCGTCGGCGACGATCCGCGCGCCGGCCGAGCTGCCATTCGGTGCGGCCCAGGCAGCCCGGATCATCGACAGCGTGAGCTGGCAGGCAAGGTCGACGCGTTGCACACGCGCCAGCGCGTCGGCGAGCATGCCGACCTCGATCATGCCACGAGCGGCGAGCTCCGAGTGCCCGTCCCAGTCGGCCCAGCGGCGGGAGAACTGCTCGATGCGATCCATGTCGACCGCGTGGTCCTCAACCGCGCCGAACATCGCAAGCAACGGGCCATTCAGAGAGCCACGCAGGACCGCGGTTGGGCTGCCCGTCAGATCTCCGACCAGCTTGTCTCGCCCCCAGAACTCGACGGTGGGCTCGCCCCGCTCGCGGCAGTAGCGGTCGTAATCCTGGGCGGCCAACGTCGCGCCGCCGACTAGACGGCCAGTGAAGACCAACACGTAGCTAAGTTCCAAGGTCGTGTCAAACGCGGGGTGCGATAGCGAGTTGGTTCGCAACTCGTCGAGCTGGCCTCTCAGGGCGCGCCACACCGTCAGGTTGATGTTGCCCGCCTTGCTCTGGAACGCCCATTGGCGACCGTCGCGTTTGGCGATGATGTCCTTACCGAATTCGACGCCGCCATGAACGAGATGAATGTCGGTGAAGCCCTGAGCGCGCAGCAGCGCGATCAGTGGCTCGTCAAACGCGCGCTCTCCTACCGAGTCAAGGTAGACGACGAGTGCGTCGTCCAGCATCGGCTTTTGCCTGCTTTCGTACCTGCATCTCCAGCCACCGCTCGTGCTGCGCAGCGGTCATCTCACCCAACCGTGCGCGAGCATCAGGATGCATCACAACATCGGGCGCGCGGACCCCTCCATCGTCGCCGACGGACCACTGCTGCTGCTCCAAATGGTCCAGAATCAGGTCCCAGCTGAGCGGCTGGCCGCCGGTGTTGATGACGCCGCCGGGAGCGGCGGCCATCGCCTCGTACACACCAGCTTTGATCTGCCGGATGTATTCCTCCGCCGCTGCAGAAATCGTGTCCTGAAGGGATGCCGGGTCCGCTGTCAAGCACGGCTTGCCATGCGGCGCGGTTCTCAACTGGTATCAGCTGCGGGTCGTGGATCTGCCCGTCCGGCCCTTGAACCGCCAGGGACTCCGCCACCTTGACCCGATGCACGCGGCCGAGAATCGGGTCGGCATCAACAAACGTGTCGATGGACCGGGCGACAAATGCCTGGAAGGCGCGCTCGTACTCGGGAATCTGAAAGAGCAACCCCACTGAGCATCGCAGACATTCCTAACCCCCGTCCGACCGGACCGAGCGGCCACGCCAGTGGGTTCTGGCCGCGTGACGCGGGACCCGGGACGAGGCAGGGACCATCCTCGGAGGTCCAGAGCCTCACTCCGCGCGTCTGCGGAGGTAGTCGTTCTCACCGAGGAGCTTGCGAACCACTTCATCTCGCCTACTAGCCGCCACCATCAGGGCGGGGCGCCGATATCGTCCGCACCATCGTGCCCGAACCCGCGCCAGCATGACCCTAGGCGTCGCGTGGGTCCGCGAGATCGCCCCGGGACCGGAGCTGGTTGTTGCGGCTGACAGCCGTCTTCGCCAAGGGGGCGCATGGGACATGTGCCCGAAGCTCTTCAGCCTGCCGCGGTCCGACGCACTGATGGCGTTCGCCGGCGACACGCTCTGGGCCTACCCGCTCGTCCTGCAGACCATGAACGACTTGCTCGCCTTCACAGCCTCGCGCGAACGTCGCACAGATATACGCGCTGCACGGGCCCACGCGCTCCGAGTCGTCAATCAATTGATGGCTGATCGCCCTCCACCTCCAGGGGGTGGACCCGACGTCGAGACCGAATTCCTATTCGGAGGCTGGAGCTGGGAATCACTTGACTTCCGACTGTGGCGATTCCGTTGGTCGGCCGAGCGCGACACGTATTGGCACGAGACGATCCGCCGCGGCGAAATCGGCCTTGTTGCATGGATCGGCGACCGTGACTTTGATAACCCCGCGCGAGATCTTGTTGGCATCGCCAAGGCAAAGCTGTCGGCTCTGCTTCTCGACCGCGGTCGAATTGGCGCACCCCTCGACATGGAACCGTTTGAGGTGCTCGTCTCCATGCTTCGCTCAGGTGAATACGACACGATTGGCGGAGCACCGCAGGTGGCGAAGGTCTACCGCCACATGAATGCAAGCTTCCTCGGTGTTCGTTGGCCTGACAGAGATGGACCAGTCACGCTCGTCGGCCGCAACATGCTCGGCTACGAGCGAGTTGAAATGCTCGTCCTGGATCCTGATGATCCGACTACCCCGCGGCCATACGGCTATGCCGAGACTGCGGCCCAGGGTCAAGCCGGCATCGACGCGCTGCTCCTCCCGGCGGTGGAGGAGCTTGAGCTCGCGGACGCCAGAGCACTTGAGTCCTGGTCCACGACCCACGGCTACAGCCTCAAGAGGTATTCCATACGGCAATGGATGCGAACGGCGGTCGCCCGCCAGCTTCTCGTCGAGGATGCTGGCGGTGTGAGGCTTGCCTCTACGCAGCGCGCTGACCCTGACGTCGATGAGGTGCGGTGAGAGTTGGCACGCGGCGTCTGTGCACACTGTTCGAACTAGCTTGAAGCCCCGTCGATAAGGCGTGGATCCTCTCTGAGCAGGGCGGGTAGAAGGCCTACCGCCGCAAGCCGACTGAGCCGACATCGGGTGCGGTCGGACCCGATCTCCCCGGGTGACCGCCTTTACGGTAGTTCGAGGAAAATCGGGACGAGTGCTTCGGCGACCAGGCGCAGGCCGACGGCCGAGGTTGTCCCGGGGCTCGTGGAACTTTGAGGTGGCGGCGGTCCCTCCGGCCCGTCCGCTCCGGGTGGGAGCGTGACGGGCGATCAGTCCAAGATCTAAGGAGGAACCGCCGTGAATCAGACCGTACCGGTCGCCGAGGCGATCAACGACGAGACGGTGCTCCCCGAGCGCGTCCAGGAAGCATTGGGGCAGCTGGTCGGGGCAGCGAAGGAGGGGCTACTCGCGCTGTCGGTCGAGGTCGGGCTCGGTGTGCTCAGGGAGCTGCTGGAGCAGGAGGTCGAGGAGATAGTCGGCCCGAGGGGGAAGTGGAACCCAGACCGCACCGCGGTCCGTCATGGCAATGAGGATGGTGAGGTGACGCTGGGCGGCCGGCGCGTTTAGGTGAAGCGGCCGCGGGCGCGGACCGTTGACGGGGAGTCGGAGGTGCCGCTGGCGATCTACGAGCATTTCGCTGGCCGCGACCAGCTGGAAGGTGTCGTGTTGGAGCGGATGCTGGCCGGGGTCTCGACCCGTCAGTACCGCCGCGCGCAGGAGCCGGTCGGCGAGCAGGTCGAGACGGACGCCCGCTCGACGTCGAAGTCGGCGGTGTCGAGGACGTTCGTGCAGCGGACCCGCGATCAGCTATGGAGGTTGATGAACCGTCCGCTGGCCGACCTGCGGCTGGCGGTGATGATGCTCGACGGGATCGAGCTGCACGGGTTCACGAACATCGTCGCGCTGGGGATCACCACCGAGGGCGAGAAGCTCGCGCTCGGCCTGTGGGACGGGTCGAGCGAGAACGCGACCGTCGCCGCCGCGCTGCTCTCGGATCTCGTCGACCGTGGTCTCGAGGTCGAGCAGGGGCTGCTGTTCGTGATCGACGGATCGAAGGCGCTGCGGAAAGCCATACGACGGGTGTTCGGCAACGACGTGCCCGTCCAGCGCTGTACGCAGCATAAACTACGTAACGTAGTAGAGCATCTCCCCGAGCGCGACCGCGAGGCGGTCAAAGCGCGGCTCCGCGGGGCGTGGAAGGAGACCGACCACGACCGCGCGCTCGAGCAGCTGACCAGGCTCGCGGTCGAGCTCGACCGCGCGCATCCCGGCGCCGCCGCCTCACTCCGGGAGGGGATGGAGGAGACGCTGACCGTGACCCGGCTCGGGATCACCGGCAAGCTCAAGCTCACGCTTCAGTCGACCAACCCGTGCGAGTCCATGATCTCCACCGTCCGCGTGATCCACCGCAACGTCAAGCACTGGGCCTCCGGTGAGATGTGCCTGCGGTGGACGGCCGCCGGGATGCTCGAAGCCGAGACCCGGTTCCGCAAGGTCGAGGGCTACCGCGGCCTCGCCAATCTCGCGGTCGCGATAGAACACGACCTGCAGCGTCGCCGCCAGAGTGTCACTCACACCCTAGAAGAGGAGGCCGCCACACTAGTCACTGTGTAGCTGTCCAACACGGGACCGCTGTCACTGAATTTCCACGACGAGCGGGACAACCTCCGACGGCCGGGCGGGTGCTAGCTCCAAAGCCGACTGACAGCAAGCGGTCGGGGGGTGGACGCTGACGCGCGACGACCTCCCCGACCCGGCGGCCTCCAGCCCACAGGAGAAGGGCAGACGCGGCGGCGATACGCTGGCCGGGTTGCCGGCGACGCAGGGTCGCGAGGCGAAGCCGGTCACAGGGAGCTACCGCCTGAAACGGGGTCTCGTTGCCGGACGGACGATGGTGCCGAGCAGACTGTTGCTCCGCTGGCGGTCGGGGCCGCCCGGGAACCGACGTCGGGGCCGTAGGCCGAACCCCTTGAGCTCCACGTTTCAAGCATCCGAGTCACGAACCCGGATGTCGCCGCGGCTTACCATGGCGCAGTGTCGCCTGACTCGCGCCGTCCCGAGACGCCGCCCGAGGTAGCTGCATTCATTGCGAAGCGGCGTGTTCCGCGTGCTCGTGCCGTCCGGAAGCTTGAGGACGCTCTGGCGCGCGTCGCCGGTGGACGTCCTCCGCTCGACGACATTCGAGAGATGTGGGTGTTCGGCTCTTTCGCCCGCGGCGCTTCAACCGTCGGCGATGTCGATGTCCTTATCAAGGTGGACGAAGCGCGGAACGAGCAGCAGTTCGTCTCGGACTCCTTCTGGGGCCGCAAGCGGCCGTTCGCGGATCATGTCCGTGCGCTGGGCGCAGGCGGGGCCTCGTTCATGAGCGTGCACCCATACCCCGTTCATCCGACGCCGAATGGACCAGGCGAGCCCGCGTCTTTGAGGCGCCGTCGGGCTTTCAAGGAGGCGGGCCTCCCTCTCCGCGGATTTGCGAGGGTCGAGGAGCCCCGGCTCCTGCACGACGTCACCGACGAACCACTCCGTGGACCATTCGTGCTCCTATGGGCTCGGGGCGACAAATTGGAATGGGCGCTTGAGCGCCTGCACGCGATCCCTGGGGATCCGTTTGCCGAGCGCCACGAGCGAACGACCACCGTCCCGCTGATCGACGATCTCACCGAGCGGCTTGGGCTCCTCACGGCTTTTCGATTTGCGGCGCAGATCCGACAGGGCAATCTGACGTGTCGGGCACTTGTTCTCCAGCCGCGTCAGGCGCCGCGGAGTGCAGCGAGGTCACTTCAGGTCCGCTACCAAGACTCCGGAGCGAGATCGCCGCGGGCGTTGGCGGCAGGCGCGGCGCTCGCGCGCCTGGAATCTGAGGGCACGGATCTTCGCAGTGTTCGCTTGAACAATGGAGCCGTGACCGCTCGGGTCCGTGACCCAGAGGTCGATATCGGCTTCGTGGTGTTCGACGTATTTCGCGCGGTGGGTGGCTCGCTGCCAACGGGCCGCCGCCACTGGCACATTTGGGCGTTAGGTGTCAAAGGACCTTGGCTTGCCCTCGAAGCGCTATCGCTCGACCGGGAGGCGGCCTTGGCGCTCGATCTACGGCTTACCGGTATCGATCGCACTCGTGAGGAGCGGGCAGCGGAGATCCTGGCAGTGTTGGGGCTCACCGCATCCGAGTAGGGCTGGCCCATTCGCGCTTACGGAGCCGGCGGTCGCCGATGGCCCCAGCTCGACGTAGCGCTGCCGCTGCGCTCGGGAGCGCCTCCGAGAAGCTCTGGCCGAAGAGGCCGAGGACCGAGGCTTCACGGAGCCGAGATCGGTCCCGTGCTACGTGGCACATCTCGCGGACCGGAAACAGCGGGTTGCAGGAGCCTCGTGAGCCGATCAAGGGCGCCCTGGTCCAGGAACAGCTGATAGCCGGCACGATGCGGTCGCGCGCGAACGTCGCTCCCGGTTACTCTCGAGACGACGTCCTCCAACCTGACGGCCGCCGCCACGTGGTCGGCCGGCGGCTCGTTGCGCGTGCCGCCGGTTCGCGCCGCGAGCGACCTCGGCCTCGAGTGCGCGGACGGACCACCCGCGCCGTCGCCGCGGCCTTCGCGAGCACGCGTCGCCGGTGGTGATCTGGCTCGGTGAGAAGCGCCTTCCCGTGTCCTTTCGTCAGCACGCCGGTGTCGATGAGTTCGATCGCCTCGTCTGATAGGTCGAGCAGACGGACCGTATGGACGAGGTCGGTGCGGCTCCGTCCGAGACGCTTCGAGAGCTCGGTCGCAGTGACGCCGAGCTCGTTAGGAGCGCGGCGATCGTTCGGGCTTCTTCGATCGGCGTGAGGTCCTCGCGGACGACGTTCTCGATCAGCGCGAGCTCCAGCGATCCTCCTCCGTCGACGGTCTCGTCCACCAGAGCTGGAATCGCGTCCTTCCCGGCCAGCTGGGCCGCCCGCCGCCGCCGCTCGCCAGCGACCAGCTCGAACCCGCCGACATCCGCGGGACGCACGATGATCGGCTGCAGCACGCCTCGTTCGCGGATGGAGTCGGCGAGCGATTGCAAGCCCCGCCGTCGAAGTGTTCGCGGGGCTGGTTGGGGTTCGGCCGGATGTCCTGAACGGCGATCTGCCGGAGGCGACCAGCTATCTCGTGACCCCGGGAAGACGGGTGTGCCACGTGGCACGCTTCGCGCCCGGCCACCGGATCGTCGATCGCGAGGGCACGTCTGGGGTCGCGCTCATCGTGCGCTCACTTCCTCGAGGAGCTCGGCGAGTAGGCGGTATGCGAGCGCCGGCGAGCTGTCGGGCTCGCTGAGGGCGAGGGGCACGCGGCGCAACGCCGCACGTGCGACCAGCGCAGAGCGCGCAGGTATCCGCGCTGCCGGAGCGAGCCCTTCTGCGACGAGCCTATCCTCGGCACTCTGGCTGCCAACCTGTTGCGCTGCCATCGCGTGAGCAACGCGACAAGCCCAGGGCTGTGGATGCGGAGACGCTCGGTCAGCCTGGCGATCGTCTGCCGGAGCTCGACGATGCCGTGTAGCGACGCCTCGTCCTCGGCGCTGACGGGTGCCAGGACTCGGTCCGCGCACACCAGCGCGTTGACCGTGAGGAGCCCGAGATTCGGGGGCGTGTCGATCACGACGTACTCGTAGTCCTCAACCACCGGATCAAGCGCGTCGCGGAGGAACAGCTCGCGCCCGAGCTCACCGACAAGGCTCATCTCGACACCGGCGAGTTCACGGGCCGCGGGGATCACGTCGATCTGGTGCACGCCAGCGACGATCGCGTCCTCGGCAGCCGCACGGCCGGCGAGAACATCGACGAGGTTCACGCCTAGCGACCGGTCCTCAAGCCCGAGTTGGCGGGTGAGCGCAAACTGCGGATCCGTGTCCACCACAAGCACCCGTGCGTCGTCGCGCGCGAGCAGAACGGCGACGTTGCCTGCAGTCGTCGTCTTCCCCACTCCTCCCTTCTGTTGTGCGGTCACGATGAAGATGACGACACCTCCTTCCAGGTTGATCTGAGGCCCCGGGCGGATGCCGCGGGGCATTCGTCCGCGCCCGAGCGCGGCGCGCTCGGGCTCGTCTGCAAATCGCAACTGACGCCCGGCGTGTTCAGCGCACCCGGCGATAAGCCGCCCAAACCGCTTGCCTACCCACGAGACCGTCTGCGCGGGGGAAGCGACGACCAGCGTCCTGTTGGCGTCGATCGCGATCAGCTCAAGGGGTTCGAGCCAGATCGCGAAGGGCTTCGCCAACGACCTCGGCGAGCTGCCCGCGGATCCGCTCCCAACACGAGCGATCCTCGATCGTCGGCAAGCCGAGGCCTCGCCGCACCTCGGCGAGATTGATACGGACCGTTCGTCGCCGGTTGCGACCGCGGTCGGTGACGTAGGTCTCCTCGACGAGGATCGATCCGGGTGGGCTCCCCCCTACAGGGGGGCTGGGGGGTCTTTCCCGGTTCTGGGGTTCTGGGGTTCCCTTCCCGCGCGCGCGTTGGCTGCCGGGTTTTCTGCCGGGTTTTCCGCCCCCGTTTCTGCCGGGTTTTCGGCTGGCTGCCCGTCGAGAAGTGTCCTGTCCTGACCGCCCTTTGCGCCCGAAACCCCGGGGACCACAGGACAGGTCTGCGCGGAAACCGTCCTGTCCTGACCCCGGTTTGGATCGGAAACACCGGTCAGCGCAAGACGGTTCTCAGCACCGACGGTCGGGCCGCCGCCGCCATCACGGCCCCCGACTTTTTCAGCACCGACGGTCGGGCCGTCGCCGCCATCACGGCGCCCGACTGAATCCGTCAGAGCGCCGCCGTCAGCGTCGATCTCGTCCCCCGTCGGCCCGGCGACGGCGGCTAGCAGCGGCCGCGCGCCGGCGGGCGGCGCCACGCGGTGGGGCCACCACCGCCCGTCTCGCGCCGCCGCGGCCGGAACGCCCGGCGAACGGACCTCCCACACGTTCGTGTTCCCGCGCCCGCACGCGCGGTGGACCAGGACCAGCTCGCCGGACTCGAGCAGCAGCTTGCGTGCCCGGCGGTAGGTATGATCGTCCACCCCTGCGGCCGCGCACAGCTCCACGCCCGACAGGCCGCGCAGGACGCCGGACTCGTCAGCGAGCGCCGCCATGGCCGCCAGCACCAGGCGCGCAGGCCCGCGGGCCCGGCTGCGCGACAGGACCGCCTCGAACAGCATCGCGTTGATCTCGCCCTCCCACCATGGCCCCTCCGTTACGAACGGCAGCGCGACCGTGCTCGCACGCCCGCGACCCGCCGCGGCCTGCTCGACGACCACCAGCCCACGCTGCACGAGGCGGTCGCGGTCGTACAGGTAGCGGCTGCGGCTCAGGCCGGCACGAGCGGCGGCCGCCGGTGCGCCCGGCCACGCGCGCCCGTCAGACCCAGCGAAGCTGGCTAGCGAGAAGGCCACCAGCCGTTCGCCCGTAGGCACGTCGTCCCGCGCGAGTGCGGCAGCGATCGCTTCCCGGCTCACGGTCGCGCTCCCTCGCGAAGCCGATCACTCGAGAGCGAGCGATCGCCGGCAATAGCGGGCGCGGCAACGGTCGCGCCGGTGGATTCCGTCCCATGCGGCGGTACACTGCGCAGCGAGCTTTCAACTTTTGCATGACCACGGAACGCCGGGCTGCCACCCGGCGCTTCGCGCTTAAGGGCGACCATCACGGCGGTCCCCTCGGCCGGGCTTCGCCACGTCTGCCTCGACGTGCTGCAGTCACGCCAACCGAACGATCCTGGCCACCGGCGAGCCGCGCGACCGGCCCCGGGCTCCTCTGCTCCCCGGGACCGCCCGGCACCCGCACGCAGGACGGCGCCAAGCGCGCCGATGCCGAGAACGGGTCACCGGCTGGCAGGACCCGCGGAACTGACCGGACTGCCGGGCGATTCGCCTCAACGACAGCAGCTCGCGGCGTAACGTGGTGGACGTTTCGCGGACGTAAGTTGCGCCCCAGTTGCGCCAAGCCGCCGCGAGGAAGACCGACGCCCTCAGCTTTTCCCCGCAAATCGCCAGGAGCCCTCTGTCGGACTCGAACCGACGACCCCTTCCTTACCATGGAAGTGCTCTACCAGCTGAGCTAAGAGGGCGCTCCGCGTGAGCGTAGCGGCTCGGGCCAGAGGTGAAGTAGTCGAGACTAGCCGCCGTACGCCGCGTGGAGGAGCGACATCATGGTGCCCGCGCTCGAGGGGCCGATCGGGCCTCCGCTGGCATCGGCGAAGCCGATCTCAAGATGCGGACCGGTCGAGATTCCAACGATGCCCGGTCCGATCGAGCTCATCACCTGGCCCGTCCCGACGTGGGTGCCAACGGGCAACTGGTTCTCCGGACCGGCGTGGCCGTAGTAGACGTAGCTGTAGCCGTCGATTGGACTGTCGCAATGCAGCACCGGTGCCCACGGGCCGAAGCCGCCGATCCCGTGCAGGACGATCGTGCCCGAGCAGACGGCGTACTCAGGCGTGTCGCCGACCGCGGCGATGTCCACGCCGTCGTCGGGCGACCATGTGCCCGGTGGCGACGCCGCGCCCTTCGGGAGCGGGAAGGTGAAGCCGCCGCCGCTCGCGACCTGCCCAGGCGGCACGGGAGGGGTACCCGAAGGGCTCGTGGCCCGAGCGGCTCGAGCCGCGGCCGCGGCCTGGGCCGCCTCGATCTGCGACAGCTGGCGCTCCAGGCTCGCCACGTGCGACCGCGCGCTGGCGAGCTGCGCCACGTTGGCGTCGCGCGACTGCGCGACGGCGAGCCGCTGCCGGTCGAGGCTCAAGCGCGTCCGGGCGAGCGCGTTGCGCTGCTGGAGGACCTCGGCAGTGACCGCTTGCTGGCGAATCTCCAGCGCCCCGAGCCGCGTCGCCTGCGCCGCCACCGCTCGCCTTGCGGCGCGCACGGCCTTAATGATCCGGACGTCCTGCTTTTGAATGCGCTGCGCGAACGAAAGTCGCTCCAGGAGATCCTGGAACCCGGTGGCGTCGAGCACAACGCTGACGATGTCGGGACGATCCGATTCATAGGAGCTCACCAGCTGCCGCGCGAGGACGGCCTCGGCGTGTGCCTGGAATGCCTCGAGCCGGGTGAGCCGGATCCGCGCGGCGGTCAGCTCGCCACGCAGCTTCAGCAGCTCGCTGCGCTTCGCCTCCAGGTCGGCCTCGATGCGATCGATGCGCCGCTCGAGGACGGCAATGCTCGATTCAAGCTGCGCCAGGCGATTTGAAGCGGATTGGATGGCGGTCGACAGCTCGGAGATCGTGCCCCGGCCCGCATCGATCTGTTGCTGCAGGCTGCCTACGCCCGCCGCGCGCGCCAGCGGGGCCGGGGAGCCGGGCCAGACCGCCAAGCCCAGCGTCAGAAGCCCAGCAACGGCCGCCGCGGCGGCATGGGTGATCGGCCTTCGGTGGCTGCGCATCGGTGATCGGAGCCGCAAAGGAACTCACAACCGGCTCCGCGCCCTGGCTGTGCTTGTGGGCTTTAGGCGGCGGGCACGCTAACACGCGCCCGCCCCTCCCGAGCGCCGTGAGGGGGGTCTGCAACAAAACGTGCAGACGCAGGACTCCGTCAAAGCCGCGGGACGGACGCGCGCCCCGGCGAGTCGGGCATGTCGAGTGGCGGGACCAGGATTCGAACCTGGGAAGGCAGAGCCAATGCGTTTACAGCGCATCCCCTTTGACCGCTCGGGAATCCCGCCAGGGTCCTGCTGAGTTTATTCGCTGCTCGCATCGCGGGACAGCAGCGGCGTCCCACGCTCCACCTCGAACTCGGCGTACTTCGGCCCGCCCAACGCTATTCCGGAGCCACCGCCTAACGCCCGAGCAGGATGAACCATCGGCGTCCGTCGCCCACGTGCACAAACAGGTAATCGCAGCGAGTTGCATCCAGACGCTTGACGAGGCCGTTCCAGCTCTGGTTTCCGCCACAAGTGCAGAGCGCTACCACAAACCGTCCCCCGACCAGCACGTCGACGCCTTCACCTGCACCCGATGCAGCTTCCCGTCTCGCTCCACGACGAGGTCGTAGGGCTGTGGCCAAGCGGGACGAAGACGCGTGCGCCAACTGAGCCGAACCACTGGATCGCGGATACTCGCCGGCATCGCCCTGCGCCCTTGGACTCCAGATCCGTTCCATGCCTTCGCACATACATTCGGCCTCGGACGGAAAAGTCCCTGTAAACGGGGGCTTTGCCGAGCCGTTACGAAGCGTCGCGCAGCCGCTGGGCCTCGGGCAGCGCCTCGAGCTTCTTGAGCGTGTGGTTCTCGATCTGCCGGATGCGCTCGCGCGTCACGTTGAACGCGCGCCCGACCTCCTCCAGCGTGTATGGCCGCTCGCCGGTCAGCCCGAAGCGCATCTCGATCACCTCGCGCTCGCGCTCGGGCAGAGCCGCCAGCGCGCGTCTCAGATTCTCGCGGCGCAGCCGCTCAGCGGCCAGCTCGAACGGCGACTCCGCGGTCTGGTCCTCCACGAAGTCGCCGAGTTCCGACTCCTCTTCCTCGCCGATCGGCTTCTCGAGCGAGATCGGCTGCTGGGCCATGCGGAGAACATCGCGAACCTCGCGCACGGTGGTATCGAGCTCCTGCGCGATCTCCTCGGGAGTCGGTTCCCTGCCCAGCTGCTGAACCAGTTGCCTTTCCACGTGAACGACCTTGTTCAGCTTCTCGACCATGTGGACCGGGATCCGGATCGTTCGCCCCTTGTCGGCGATCGCCCGCGTGACGGCCTGGCGGATCCACCACGTGGCGTACGTGGAGAACTTGTAACCGCGGCGGTAGTCGAATTTCTCCACCGCCCGGATCAGCCCCATCGACCCCTCCTGGATCAAGTCCAGGAATGTGAGGCCGCGACCGAGATAGCTCTTCGCGATCGACACGACCAACCGCAAGTTGGCCTCGATCATCTGCTGCTTGGCGAGCATGTCGCCTCGCTCGATCCGCCGCGCCAGCGCCACCTCCTGCTCGGCGGTCAACAGATCGACCCGGCCGATCGAGCGTAGATACAGACGCAAGGAGTCAAGGCTCGGCTCGACCGTCAGATCGATCTCGAGCTTTTTGCGCTCCTCAGAGGACGGCGCGTCGCCCCGGGCGCCGTTCGTCTCCCCGCTGCTGACCTCCGAGGACTTCACCGGCCGCCCTTCGGCGTCGACGACCTCGATGCCGTGCTCCTCGAGGTAGGCGTGCAGCTCCTGCACCTGCTCCTTGGTGACCTCGACCTCCTCGAGGCATGCCCCGATCTGCTCGATCGTGAGAACCCCCCGCTCCTGACCTTCGCCGATCAGCGGACGCAGCTCTTCGAGCTCCGTGATCGGAGTCTCGTCGCTTAAAAGGGCAATCGATTCTTCGCTCACAGCCCCTGAGCTCCTATCAATTGTGCGTTGAGCCGCCCCGGCCGGGTTGACTCCCTCTCGACTCTCCCAATGGACGGCGAGTGATACCACAATCGCGGCCGTTGTCCAACGCGGATGGCTGCCGGAAGACTCGGCTGTCTACCCTTCCTAGTGAAGGCATGGCCGACAACCGTTCAACAAGCATCTCGATGGCCGACGTCCAAGCGCAAGTGCCGACCCTGCAGGTGAGCCTTTCCCGGGCCGGCGTCACCGGCGTCGAGAAGGTGATCCGCATCCGCCAGAACGGGAGCGAGCAGCTGTTCTCGGCTCAATTCGAGTGCGTGGTCGAGCTCGGCGCCAACCAGAAGGGTGCCCACATGTCGCGCTTCGAGGAGGTCGTCAACGACGCCATCGGCGAGGTGGTGCTCGGCGAGTCGACCTTCAAGGTGGAAACCCTCGCGGAACACATTGCGCAGCTCGTCCGGGGGCGTCAAGGCGCGCGTCGCGCCGAGGTCACGGTCGAGGCCCGCTTTCCCGAGCACAAGCCGGCGCCGGTCTCGGGGATCCGGACCCAGGAGCTCTACACGCTCCACGGCTCGGCGATCTGCAGCGAACTCGGAACCCGCAGGCTCATCGGCGTCACCGCGCAGGGAATGACCGCCTGCCCGTGCGCCCAGCAGCTGGTCGCCACATCGGCTCGCGAGCGCCTCGAAGCCGAAGGCTTCGACTCCGGGGACATCGCCCGGATCTTCGAAGCGGTCCCCGTCGCGACACACAACCAGCGTGGCCTCGGAACGCTGCATATCGGCTGCACCGAACTATGCGATGACGAGATCGACGCCGCGACCCTGCTCGAGATCGTCGAGCAATCGATGTCCTCGGAGATCTACGAGCTGATGAAGCGCGAAGACGAGGCCAGGGTCGTGGAGAAGGCGCACCGCCGGCCGCGGTTCGTCGAGGACTGCGTGCGGGAGATGGTCCGCGGCGTGGTCGACCAGTTTCCGGGTCTTGACGACAAGGCATTCATGTCTGCGCGGCAGGTCAACCTCGAGACTATCCATCAGCACAACGTCGTCGCTGAGCGCTTCGGAACGCTCGGGGAGATCCGCCGGGAGCTCGAGACGGGGGTTCCCCCGGCCGTGCACACCAGCCGCCGCCGCTGGCTGGACGCCGTTCCATAGCCCGCGGCAGCCGTGCGCGCCGTCGTTCTCGAGCAACAGCAACAGCCGGTGACCCAGACGACCCTGCCCGACCCGGTGCCCGGGCCAAATCAGCTGCTGCTTCGGGTATCGGCCTGCGCGGTGTGTCGCACCGACCTTCACCTCCGAGATGCCGAGATCCCCGCGACGAAGCTTCCCGTGGTGCTCGGCCACCAGATCGTCGGCAGGACCGACGACGGCCGGAGAGTCGGGGTGCCGTGGCTCGGCTGGACCGATGGAACCTGCCGCTACTGCCGCAGCGGGCGGGAGAACCTGTGCGAACACGGCCGCTTCACCGGGCGGGACATCGATGGAGGGTTCGCCGAGCTAACCGTCGCCGACGAGCGGTTCTGCCTGCCGCTCCCGGACGGTCCGTCCGACGACCAGCTGGCCCCGCTACTCTGCGGCGGGCTGATCGGCTTCCGCGCCCTGAGGCTCGCCGGCGACGCGCCCCGTCTCGGTCTCTACGGCTTCGGCTCCGCCGCGCACCAGATCGCCCAGGTCGCGATCTTTCAAGGCCGGACAGTGTTTGCGTTCACCCGCCCAGGGGACCTCCGCACGCAGGAGTTCGCCAAACAGCTGGGCGCAACCTGGTCCGGTGGCAGCGACGAACAGCCCCCCGAGCCGCTCGACGCGGCGATTATCTTCGCTTCAGCGGGAGAGCTGGTGCCCAACGCGCTCGACGTGCTGGCCCCCGGCGGGACCGTCGTGTGCGCGGGGATCCACATGACCGACATACCGTCGTTCCCGTACGAGGATCTCTACCACGAGCGCACGATCCGCTCCGTCGCCAACCTGACCCGAGATGACGGGTATGAGCTCCTGGCCATCGCTCCGAAGGTGCCGATCCGCACGACAATCACGACCTACCCGCTCGAGCAGACCGAGCAAGCGCTCGCCGACCTCCGCGCAGGCCGGTTCGAGGGGACCGCGGTCGTGGTCCCTTAGCTTAAAGAACGGCGCAGCGCCACTATCGTAGGGTTCAGTCATGCCCCTGATCCCGATGGTCATAGAGCGGACTGCGCGCGGCGAGCGCGAGTTCGACATCTACAGCCGGCTGCTCAACGAGCGCATCATCTTCCTCGGCACCCCGATCGACGACTTGATCGCGAACCTCGTGGTCGCGCAGCTATTGCACCTGGAGTCCCAGGACCCCGACAAGGACATCTCGCTGTACATCAACTGCCCCGGCGGGTCGATCTACTCGGGCCTGGCGATCTACGACACGATGCAGTTCATCAAGCCGGACATCCAGACGATCTGCGTGGGGATCGCCATGTCGATGGGCTCGTTGCTGCTCACCGGCGGAGCCAAGGGCAAGCGCTTCGCGCTGCCCAACAGCCGCTTGCTGATCCACCAGCCCTCCGCGGGGTTCGAAGGACAGTCCAGCGACATCGAGATCCATGCCCGCGAGATCCTCAACGTTCGACAGCGGATCGACGAGATCTACGCCGCGCACACCGGACAGCCGATCGAGCAGGTCCACGCCGATATGGAGCGCGACCGGTTCTTCAAGGCCGAGGAAGCCGTGGAGTACGGCCTGATCGACCGCGTAATCGACAAGCACTGATCGTTACAAACGGGAGGCCGACCGACCGGGGGCTAGGTCTTTTCCACCTTGGCGACGTCCTTCAGCCACTTCGCGGCGTTGACCTCGCTCGGGGCATGCCCCGCGTCGTGTAGCGCGACGTACATCTCGTCGCAATAGTCCTCATGGAAACGCCACGAGGTCAGTTTCGTTCCACCCCAGGTGACCGCGGTCAGATTCATGTCCTGGTCGTAGCCTATGTAGATGACGCAGTGACTGTTGCGAGGTTGGACCCGTCCGTCCAGACCTTGCGGCACCTGCTCCCAGGACGGTGAAGTCTCGAACGTCATGTGCGGGGGCACGACCGCATCGGGTAGACCGAGCACCACGTAGGCGCAGCCGAAGCGATCAATCGCGAACCGCACCCACGCGGCGTCATCGCGCGGTACGGCGGCATACGCAGCGATCCGGTGGTCCGCGATCCCGGTGGTGCGCCAGTAGTTGAGCGCATCCAACGCGGTGATGCCTGGGGACCGAAGACTTGACCCGGAACGGTGCCCATTCGCGCCGGCACGAAGCGCGTTCCTGGCCTGTACATAGGCAGCGTTCACGGCGTCCCCCGTGACCGGAGGCTTGGGCTTTCCCGGCGCCGCCCACAGCTGCTCCGCGTGCCCCGCTGCCGCGAACGTACAGTCACCTGTGCGCTTGTTGCCGAGCATTCCCCATTCCTCGGCGATCGCCTGCGCAACCACCTGCACCCGCGTCCTCCCGACCGCCTGCTTCCTCACGTAGCTCTCGAGGCTGAGCGTGCGGTCGTCTGAAGCCGTCAGTGACGCACCAGTACACCCGGGCCTCCCTTCGAGCGCCGTGGTACACGAGTGCACGACGTCGGCCACGATCGGATCTCCGAGAGGCGTCACCGGTACGGTCTCGACGGTGACCGCGGCGTTGTGCGCGAGCGCCCCGGCGAACCCGAGCGCAATCTGGTGAGCGGTGGGTGGGTCTATCTCCCGGTTCAGCGCCGCGTAACGCGCAACATCAACCGTCAGGTCGACAACGAAGTCATAGACCCCTCCGGCAACCTTGGCCTGGTCAACCGTCGCGCCCGTCTGCGCCTCCGCGTTGTCAAGCGCCTGACTGAAGACCTCCGCGGCAATGGCGCCGTCACTGGAGTCTTGCGCCCCCGCTATGGACTTCGCCAAAAGGACAAACGATGCGGTCTCAGGCATGACCCTTCCTCGCGTTCCCGAACCTCGCGCCGCTATGAGATCGCACCAGGTACGGGCTGTCAAGCTCCCCCGTCGGTCCCTGGAGCGACCGTCGGCGCCTGGAGGATCAGATCCAGACCCGATTCGTGAGCCATCAGTTCGGCCCAATCCGAGATAGACCGCGCCCCAACCGCGAGCGCCGTCGAGTACGCCGAGCGGAGGGTATCTTCGGCCGCCACGGAGTGTGGGTCCAGAGCCAGACGGGCCTCCGCTTCCCTGACCCGCGCGTACGCGAGCAACGGAAGCTGCCCGAGCAGCCGCCACGACTCGCCTGCGCTCACCCAGGCGTCCACCGAGGAAGCGCCGCTCACCCTGCTCATCTCCCCCGCCGCGAGCACGAGGTGAGCGTCGACGATCGGCAGCGAGATTCCCGGCTCGCCCGCCCGAGACCCCAACCGTTCCAGCCGCGTCACCAAAGCGCGAGCGCGCGCCACCGCACCCTCAAGCTGCCAGGGCTCGCCGGTGATCCGAGCACGCTGCGCGAGCTCGGCCTCCACGCGCACACCGAGGGAAAACAGAGCCGGCGCGTACAGGACATCTTCGCGATCTCCGATCGCCTGGAGCGCTCGCGTGATGGCTGTCTGGCCGTCGTCCGGCCTCGCCTGCCAGAGCTCGAGCTCGGCCACAGCGGCGTGGAGCACTACGAGGAAGCTGGGCGAGGAGTCGTCCGTCACCAGCGTCATCGCCGACTCCAGCGTCTCGGCCGCTGAATGCAGCCGCCCACGGCCGGTGGCGAGCCGCCCGCGCACGATCGCCAGCAGGAGGCGCCCCGTCAGCGAGAGCTTGGATTCCGAGATGCGCTCCAGGGCTTGGTCCACCTCGAGCCAGCGGCCGAGCGTGAACAGGTCGTCGGCGGCGCTGACGGCCATGAAGCTGGCGTAAGCGTCGGCGCCGTGCGCCGAGGTCAGCCGCTCGCCCTCGAGCATGAGGGTAAGCGCGTCTTCTGTCCTGCCCTGAAGCCGGAGCACGTCCGCAAGATCGAGCTGCACGGTCGCCATGGCCTCGATTGCTCCGAACTCCTGCACGAGCTCTAGCGCTCGGCGCAGTTCGCGTTCGCCGCGCCGTGAGTCGCCAAAGTTCGCCGTGGCCACGCCGAGTACGGCCCGCGCCGATCCCTCATCGGCCGGGCTCCCAATGGTGAGCGCAGTTTGAAGCGCGGCGTCGGCGCGCGCCTTGGCGTCTCGCCAGCGCCAGTTCCAGCTCAATGCGAGCGCATCGTCCGTGAGCAGCCTGGCGCGCTCCGAAGTCGCCGCCTCGGGAAGTAGCTCGAGTGCTCGCGCGTATGCCGCTCGTGACGCTTCGATGTTCCACGGCTCGTAGCGCCCCAACCGCTCGTACAGCGCCGCCGCGCGAGTCGGGTCCGACGACTCGTCGAGAAGATGCAGCGCGGCGCGGCATAGCTCCTGCGCCCGTTCGAAATCCCCCGTCCACCTGGCGGCCTCGGCCGCGTTGCTGAGGATGTCGACGCGGTCGAAGGAGCAGTCACGGTCGTCCGATGGAAATCGGTCCCAAAGCTCGAGCGCGTGCTCGAAATGGTGCAGTGCTTCGGAGTAGGCCGAAACCCCGCTGCTCGCCAGCCCCGCGTCGAAGAAGGCCTGGAGCGCCGGCGCGAGCTCGCCGACTGCCTCCCAGTGGCGGCCAAGCTCCGCCGAGTTGGCGTCGGCGCCGCTCGCCTGTAGCGCGGCCGCGATGGCGCGGTGAAATGCGGCCGTCTCGGCGGCGTTGAGGTCGTCTTGGACCGCCTCGCGAAGCAGGGCGTGGCGAAATCGAAACAGCCCGGTGTCCCGCTCTGAGATCAACACGCCGCGGTCGACGGTCTCCCGCAGAGCTCGCAACAGGGATTCCTCACTGAGTCCGGCCACCACCCGCAGCACCCCGTGCTCGACCGGGCGCCCGATCACCGCGCTGGCGCGTACCACTTCCCGGGCCGATGAGGAGAGATCCTCCATCGGAATGAGCAGCACGTCCCTGATCGTCGGCGGCAGGGCACCCTCCGTATCCCTGCCGGCGGTCACCAGAGCCTCGGTGTAGAAGGGATTGCCCTCGGCGCGAGCGAACAGCGTCTCGACGATCTCAGCTCCCGGCACTCGCCCGAGCAAGCCGCTCATCAGCCGCGCGACGCTCTCTTTGGTTAGGGGTGGGAGGTCGATGCGCTTGACACGATCGTCACGGCAGAGATCGACGACCAGCCGGCGGATGCTCCCGTCCGCGCGCGGCTCATCGGAGCGAAGCGTGCACACGACAGCGAGTCGCTCCGAGCGCATGTTGCGCACCAGGAACTGCAGGAAGTCACGGGTTGAGAGGTCAGCCCAGTGAATGTCTTCGACCACGAGCAGCGTGCAGCGGTCCGCCGCCACCGCACGAAGCAGCGCCAGGATCCAGCCGAACAGACGCGACTGCGGCGCTGCCTCGTCGTTGACGAACTCGGCGTCTGTCGCTGCGAGGACCGCGGGAAACACGTGCGCGAGCTCGCGACGGCCCTGGGCGTGAAGCGCGGACACGGCCGATTGCAGCGTGGGGAGATCGATGGCACCGAGCGCCGAGGCGATCGACGAGTAGGGGAAGTCTTCGCGCGCGAGCGGCACACACTCCCCCCACAGGACGACCACCTGATCAGCGGCGGCGTCCTGGACCAGGTCCCTCACCAGCCGCGATTTTCCGATCCCCGCCTCGCCGATGATGAGCGTCAGCGTTGGTCTGCGCTCGAGGGCGCCCACTAAGGCGCGCCGCAGCCGCAGCCGTTCCTGCGCCCGTCCGACGAGCGGAGGGCCGGTATCGCGCAGCCGAGTTTCACCGACCGGGGCCGCCAGATCGCCCCAGGCCGTCCCATGGCCGCCTTCGCCCACGTCTGCCGCCGCCGGCCGCACCGCGAACGATCGGACCTCGAGCGCCGCTTCGAGCTCGGCGCAGAATTCGCCGGCGGACGGCCAGCGCTCACCGGGGTCCTTGGCCAGCGCTCGCCGCACCACCTCGTCCACGGCGCTGGGCAGGTCTGGACACGTCTCCCGAACTCGCGGTGGGTCGGAGAACAGGTGGCCCGCGACGACCCCCGCGACCGCTTCGTGCGGAAAGGGGAGGTCACCCGTCAGCGCCTCGAACGCGATGCACGCGAGGGCGTAGACGTCGGTCGCGGGCGTGACCTGCTCGCCTCGAAGCTGTTCGGGCGCCGCGTAACCGTGGGTCCCTATGAACGAGCCCTCCACCGTGAACCGGCTCGTGGACGAGCCCTTACGGGCGACTCCGAAATCGGTCAGGTAGACATGATCGGTGCCGGCAACGGTGGCCAGCAGGATGTTCGGAGGTTTGACGTCCCGATGTATCAGGTCGCGAGCGTGGGCTGTGTCGAGCGCGTCCGCGGTCTGTGAGAGGACACTGACCGCGCGACCCGGCTCTAGCCGTCCCTCGTCTTCGAGTAACTGTTGCAGGTCGGTGCCCTCGACATATCGCATTACCACGTACAGGACCTCGCCCTCCTCGCCCGCGTGGTAAACGGGGATGATGTGAGGGTGCTCGATCGAGGCCGCGAGCTTTATCTCGCGCCTGAACCGCTCCCGAAATCGCTCGTTGTGAACGTGGTCACCTGATATGACCTTGAGTGCCCGCGTCTGGTCGAGCATGAGATCGTGGGCCTTGTAGACAAGTCCCATCCCGCCGCGCCCCGCGACCGCGTCGATCCGATGGCCGGCAAATACGTCGCCAACTGCGAGGTCCGCCATCCGGCGACGGATGTTATAGCGGTCCGTTTACTCCAATGCTGGACTGCCGACATGAGCCGACGGGGAAAGACTGGCCAGACTCGCGCCAGCAGCAAGGCGCGCGCGAGGCGCCTGAGTGGCTTCACGGTCTCGGCCCGGCTAGGTGGCCGGCGCGCCCCGCAACGGACCCGAGCCCTCCCCGGGCGTCTCCTCGGGCTCTGGCCGCACCGGCCGCGCCAGCGCCCAGAAGATCATGAGACCGGCAAAGACGAGCATCCCGATCCCCGTCCACAGGTCGACGTTGATCCCCGCCGCCTTGTGCTTCGTGTGTTCGGATCCGGCGATCCCGGCAACCGTCAGGATCACCCCGTAGACGACGAACAGGCCCCCGATCAGCCGGCGAATGTCGAACCGGTTGGCGGCGCGGACCGAGCGAACCTCGTCCTCGTCGCTCGCGCCCGTGGAGGGCAGCGGCTCTCCCCCCGCGTCCGAAGGCGGGTGCTGGCCGGTCGAGAATGTGTCCTCGGGTGGGTCTGTCGATGACATCGATGACTCCTAGGCGAAGAGGATGCCCACGGCGATCGCAGCCCGAGCGCCACGCCGCCGAGCAATACCGGCGAGCGCCACCACAACCTGTCGCGAGGATCGGCGTTGACTTCGCGCTCCTCCTTGCGCGTGAGGCCCCAGACGAGGCCGCGGAGGTCCTCCTGCGGCTTGGGCTTGGTTACCAGCGATACGAGGATCAGCACAACCCCGCCCACAATGAACGCGATGATCGCCTGCCAGAAGCTCGCGCTGAGTGCCGAGCCGAAGTGGAAGATCTCGTGGTAGCGGCCAGACGGTTCGTCGCGTACGCCGCCGCCGTGCCGGCGACGAGGCTGAAGAAGCCTCCCCACGCCGTGGCCCGTCGCCAGAACATCGCAATGATGAACGTCGCGAACAGCGGCGCGTTGAAGATCGAAAACAGCGTCTGGATGTAATTCATGATGTTCGAGTAGCCCTTGGCGATGAACGCCGTGAGCACCGAGACGAGCACTCCAGCCACCGTCACCAACCGGCCCGTGTTGAGGTAGAACTGCGGCGTGCGGTCCTTGATGAAATAAGCCTGGATCAAGTCGTACGTGACGACCGTGTTGAACGAAGTCACGTTCGCGGCCACGCCCGCCATGAACGCCGCGAGCAGTCCGGTCACCGCGAGGCCCAGCATCCCGGTCGGCAGGAAGCTGCCGATGAGGTGTGGGATCGCGGTGTTGTACTGCGTGCTCACGCTCTTCCCGCCCAGCCCCTTGACCGTGACCACCGCGATCAGCCCGGGCAGGATGATGATCGCCGGCAGGAACAGCTTCGGATAGGCGCCGATCAGCGGGGTGCGCCGCGCGGCCGATAGGTTGCGGGCCGACAGCGCGCGCTGGACCTCGGCGAAGTTCGTCGTCCAGTAGCCGAACCCGAGCACGAACCCCAGTCCGAAGACGATCCCCACCCAGTCCGAGGCCAGCGGGTTGGTCACGTGGTGGATCGCCGTTCCGCGCCACGCGTGCAGTCCCGCTACGCCGAGCGGCTTGAACTCCTTGACCCGGTCTTCCAATCCGTGGATCCTGCCCACCGCGTGCAACGCAACCAAGGTCAGCGGCAGCAATGCGGCCACGATCACGAAGAACTGCAGGACCTCGTTGTAGATCGCAGACGTCAGGCCCCCGAGAGTTATGTAACTCAGCACGATCGCGGCCGCGATCAGGATCGCGGTCGTCACCGACCACCCCAGCAACAGGTGGATGATCAGCGCCAGCGCGAACAGGTTCACGCCGCTGATCAGCACGGTGGCGATCGCGAACGTGGCCGCGTTGAAGGCGTGTGCCCACTCACCAAAGCGCAAACGCAGGTATTCGGGCACCGATCTGACCTTGGCGCCGTAGTAGAAGGGCATCATCACGATGCCCAGGAACACCATCGCCGGGACGGCTCCGACCCAGTAGTAGTGAACGGCGGCGACGCCATACTGCGCGCCGTTCGCGGACTGACCCAGGATCTCGAGCGCGCCTAGGTTTGCCGCGATGAACGCAAGCCCGGTGATCAGGCCGGCAGGGAACGCCCGGAAAGGAAGAAGTCGAGATCGGTCTTGATCGCCAGGCGTGCGACCACGCCGATGCCGAGCACCACCACGAAGTAGATCGCGAGAATCGCGTAATCGAGGGTGCCTGGGTGCAGTCTCAGCATGGTGAGGACCCGCTCGGGGTCCCTCTACCCCGTCTGATCCTGCTTAACCTCTCCTCGATTACCGCCGCCGGCTTCACCCAGCGGTACCGGCTGCCAGGGTCAGGACTCCGTGACGCCCGCGGTCGCCTCGACCTTGCTGGGTGCCTGCACGTGCGTGACTGGTAACCCCAGCCCACGTGCCTTGCTCACTAGGTCGAGCTTTAACCAGCGCGACACTCCGAGCGGCAATGTCGAGATGATGATTTCGTCGTAATTACCGAGATTGATGGCATCTTGGATCGCCATCAGCGGCTCGGCGTCGCCGATGCTTCCGGTGACCTCCCTACCCGCGGCCGCCGAAAGCTTCGGCAACGCGACGTCGAGCACCTGCTGCGCCTCGTCCACCCCGGCGTCCTGGGGGTCGACGACCTTGTGCATGCCATGGGGCTGGCGCGGCACGACGAGGTGGAAGGTCGCTGGTCCCCGCTCCGCGCGCTTTCGAACTGCGTCGAGTAAACCGCTGGTAGCCGCCGTCTGGTGCGCGACGACGAGTACGTGGGCCGGGTCTGACATCTATTCACCTCCGGCTGGTGATGCGGGTGATAGCCGTGCAGCGAGTATCCCACCACCCCCAGCTCAGCTCAACCGAGAGGTCGTTCGTCTGGTTGCGCGAACCGACCCCGCGCGCCACGGTCCCGATAACCGAGCGGCCCGACCAGCCAACGGAGGGGCTCGTAAATGCCGAAGCGGCCTAGCGACGTCAGGAGCCCGCATCCGCCATCGCGAGCAGCTTCGTGACCGTCGTCCAGTTGCGAGAGGTCGCGGTCACGCCGAGGGCGTCACCCGCGAGCGCGGCCCACAGCTTCGAGCGTGCAACCCCTGCCGGGTGCCAGGCATAGATCTCGCGCCCGATCGCCACCAGCCGCTCGGCACCCACTGCGTTTGCGGCGACCCGATCGACCGCCTGCGGATCGGGCTCCCGGTCCAGGAAGCTGACCTGGTAGCGCTTTGGCTCTACCGCGACGTCGCCGAGAGGATTGCGACTGACGACCTCCGCCAGCTCGTCTCGCGTCCGCGCCACAACGTCGACCTCGAACCCGAAGCGTTCAGCGATCACCCGCTCGCACTCCCGCGCCAGCCGCTCGGGCGACGCCTCGCTCGCCAGTACCACGTTCCCGCTCTGGACGTACGTGCGCACGTCCTCGAACCCGTTGGCGGAGAGCAGCTCCCGCAGTTCAGGCATTGCGATTCGCTTGCGCGGACCGACGTTGATGCCGCGCAGCATCAAGATCCGCCGGCTCGCCGTCAAAACAGGGCCTCCTGCCCGGGTACGCCGTGCGCGTCGCGCCGCCCGGCGCCGGGCTGCCCCAAGGCGGCGGCCACATCCCTGGCGATCGCGCCCTCCGACCGCGATGCGATGATCGGCTCGTCGATCCCCTCAACGTGGACGAAAGTCCGGCGGCCGTCGCCGCGGTCCGCTCCCTCCAGCGGCACCAGCGCGAACACGCGGTCAGCGCGAACGTACTTCCCGTATCCCAACGGAATCAGCGCTGGAGGTTGGCGCGCCATCGCAGGGAGCATCGTACGCCCGGCGGCGTACGCTGCCGTTCATGCCCACCAACGACACCTTCACGCTCGGCGGCGACCTCGAGGTGCGCCGCCTCGGCTTCGGCGCGATGCGGATCACCGGCTCCGGCATCTGGGGTAAGCCGGAGGACCCCGCCGAGGTCCGCACCCTCCTGCGCCGCGTCGTCGAGGCCGTCGACCTGATCGACACCGCGGATTCCTACGGTCCCCAGGTGTCCGAGAACCTGATCTGCGAGACGCTGTATCCCTATCCGGATCATCTGGTGATCGCGACCAAGGGCGGCCTGGAGCGTCCGGGTCCCGGCAGCTGGGTCCCGAACTGCCGCCCCGAGCGGCTGAAGCGCTGTTGCGAGGGCTCCTTACGGCGCCTGAAGCTCGAGCGAATCGACCTCTACCAACTGCACACGGTGGATCCCGAGGTGCCGATCGAGGACTCGGTCGGGGCCCTCGCCGAGCTCCAGGAAGAGGGTAAGATCCGGCACGTCGGGCTCTCCAACGTCACCGCAGAGGAGCTCGAGCGAGCCCAGCAGATCGTCGAGGTGGTCTCGGTTCAGAACCGGTACAACCTCACCGACCGGTCTGCCGAGGAGGTGCTCGAAGTCTGCGAGGAACAGCGGCTGGGTTTCCTCCCGTGGTTCCCGCTCGCGACCGGAGACCTGGCCAATCCCGGGGCGACGCTCGACCAGATCGCCCGCGCACATCGCGCGACTCCTGCCCAGGTCGCGCTGGCCTGGCTGCTGGCGCGCTCGCCGGTGATGCTGCCAATCCCGGGGACGAGTCGCCTGGCCCACTTCGAGGAGAACCTCGAGGCGGCCGAGCTCGAGCTGAGCGGCGACGAGCTCGAGGCGGTCGACGCGCTGGCTACTCGCTGAGGATCAGGCTGAGGCGTCGCTCGAGGGCGTCGCCGAGCTGCTCCCGCACCGGACCCTCCTCGAAGCGCTCGACCAGCGCCGCCAAGAACCCCTCGATCACGAGCCGCTTGGCGACCTCGTCACTGATCCCGTGCGCCCGTAGATAGAACAGCTGCTCGGGATCGACCTGCGCGACGGCCGCGGCGTGCGTACAGCGAACGTCGTTCGCCTGTATCTCGAGCCCCGGGATCGCGTCCGCGTGCGCCCGCTTCGAAATCAGCAGGTTGCGCGACTCCTGGAAAGCATCGGTCTTCTGGGCGCCGGGATCGACGATGATGTTGCCCTTCCACACGGCCGACGAACGGCCGCTGAGAACCCCGCGAAAGGCCAGGTCTGACGTGGTGTTCGGAGCCGCGTGCTCCTGGGTGGTGTCGAAGTTGATGTGCTGGCGCCCGTGGGTGGCATAGGCGCCGGTCACGCGCGCTTCGGCGCCCTCGCCCCCGAGCCGCGTCTCCATGCGCACGCGGCCGCGCGTCGACCCGAAGCCGAACGCAACCCAGTCGAGTGTCGCGTCCCGGCCAACATCGGCCCGCTGCGCGCCGAAGATCCAGCTGCGCTCGGAGATCTCCTGGCCGCAGACGTACCTGAGCCGCGCAGCGTCGCCCACGACCAGCTCGGTGACCACGTTGAACACGCCGTCGAGGTCGTCCTCGCTTGACAGATATTGCTCCCAGACCTCGGCCTGCGCGCCCTCCTCGAGCACGATCAGCGTCCGCTGGCTCAGCAGCGTCCCCGATGCACCCTGGACGGTGGTCAGCGGGATCGGAGACTCGACGACGACGCCCCGCGGCACGTACACGAACGAGCCGGCGCGATAGCCGGCGTCGTTGAGCGACACAAACACGTCGTCGCTCTCGCCGACCAGCCTCCGTAGATGACGGGTCAGCAGCTCTCCGTGCTCATCGGCCGCCTGCTCGAGCGGCGTGATGATCACTCCGTCCGGGAGCCCGCCGGGCTCGGGCTCGAGCGAGAACAGTGGCTCGCCGACTCCCACCAGCGACTGCACGCCCGCCTCGGAGCGAACCGGCTCGTACGCCGCCAGGTTCAGATCCGAGATGTCGGTGAACTCCCAGCCAGGGCGCCCCTTGAACTGTGGGAGCTCTAGCGCTCCAGAAGCGCTAGCCAATCGAGCCCTCCATCTGCAGCTCGATCAGGCGGTTCATCTCGACCGCGTACTCCATCGGGAGCTCCTTCGTGATGGGCTCGACGAACCCGTTGACGATCAGCTTGGAGGCTTCTTCCTCCGGAATGCCGTGCGACATCAGGTAGAAGAGCTGGTCCTCGCCGACCTTCGAGACCGTCGCCTCGTGACCGACGTTGACGTCGTCCTCGCCGATCCTGATCGTCGGATACGTGTCGGAGCGGGAGTGCTCGTCGAGCAGCAGTGCATCGCAGACGACCTTCGAGCGGGCGCCGTGCGCGCCCTTGGCGATCTCGAGCAGCCCCCTGTACGAGCCACGCCCACCGTCCTTGGAGATCGACTTGGCGAAGATGTTGGAGGTCGTGTTGGGGGCGGCGTGGATGATCTTGCCGCCGGCGTCCTGGTGCTGACCCTTGCCGGCGAACGCGATCGAGAGGATTTCCCCATGGGCTCGCTCGCCGAGCAGGTACACGCTCGGGTACTTCATCGTGAGGTGCGAGCCCAGGTTGCAGTCGACCCACTCGACGGTCGCGTCCTCGTAGGCGACAGCGCGCTTGGTGACCAGGTTGAAGACATTGGTAGACCAGTTCTGGACGGTCGTGTAGCGGATCCGCGCACCCGGCTTGGCGATCAGCTCAACCACCGCGGAATGAAGCGACGATGAACTGTAGGTTGGTGCGGTACAACCCTCGACGTAGTGCACGTAGGAACCAGGCTCGGCGATGATCAGGGTGCGCTCGAACTGGCCCATGTTCTCGGTGTTGATCCGGAAGTAGGCCTGCAGCGGCATCTCCACGTGCACGCCCTCGGGCACGTACACGAACGACCCTCCCGACCAAACCGACGAGTTCAGAGCCGCCAGCTTGTTGTCGTTGGGCGGAATCACGGTCGCGAAGTACTCGCGGACGATGTCCTCGTGCTCACGAAGCCCAGAGTCCATGTCGAGGAAGATGACGCCCTGTTTCTCGAGGTCGTCGCGGACCTGGTGATAGACGACCTCGGACTCGTACTGCGCGCCCACGCCGGAGAGGAACTTCCGCTCGGCCTCGGGGATCCCGAGTCGGTCGAAGGTGCGCTTGACGTCCTCGGGGACGTCATCCCAGGAACGGCCGGGCTTCTCGGAGGCACGAACGAAGTAGTGGATGTCGTCGTAGTCGACCTCTTCCAGCAGCGGCGAGCCCCACGTCGGCTGGGGGCGCGCCAGGAAGTGCTCGAGCGCCTTCAAGCGGAAGTCGCGCATCCACTGCGGCTCTGTCTTGAACTCCGAGATCTTCTCGACGATCTCGCGATTCAAGCCCTTGGGCGCTTTGTAGAGGTAGTTCTCGGCATCGTGGAACCCGTAGCGCGTTTCGTAGTCGGCGTTGATTTGCGCGAGCTGCTCGTTCTCGGTCAGCGTCGGGGCTGTGTCTGGGCTGAGGATCTCGGGAGTCGCCACTACTCCACCTCCAGCTTGATCGTCTGTTGATCGATGATCACGGGAAATGTCTCCACGGGGACGTACGCGGGCAGGGTCAGCGGCTTGCCGGTCTTGATGTCGAACAGCGAGCCATGCCGGGGGCATTCGATTGTGCACCGCTCCTGGTCCAGCTCGCCCTCGACCAGCGGGCCGTTGTCATGCGAGCACCGGTCCTCGATCGCGTACACGGAGCCGGCGCAGTTGAACACGCCGATCTCGAGGTCCTCCCATTCGACCAAGCGCCTCGCGCCGGCCGGCAGGTCGCTCGTTAGACAAACGTCGATGATTTCAGGCAAGTGATCCTATATCCAAGCGGTTTGATCGGATTTCCTCTTCGCAGTATAGGACAGGGCGGCCGTGGCGCCGCCTCCCGCCCTCCTCAACTTCTAGGAGACGAGGCGGCGGCGTCCGACGGCCGCTGCGCCGCCCGTCGGCCCGCGGGACGCTCACGTGCAAGCCGGCTGTGGCGATGTGAGTAGACGAAGTACACGATCAGGCCGATGGCCATCCAGACGCCGAACCGGACCCACGTCGTGGTCTGTAGGTTGAGCATCAGCCACACCGACGCGAGCACGGACAGAATCGGCACCACGGGCATCAGCGGCACGCGGAACGGCCGCGGCAGGTCGGGGCGGGTCCGGCGCAGCACGATCACCCCGATCGAAACGAGCGCGAACGCGAACAGCGTGCCGATGTTGACCAGCTCGGCGAGAGTCTTCAGCGGGAACACGAAGGTCACGGCCGCGACGACGATGCCGGTCACGATCGTCGTGCGATACGGCGTTCGGAACCGTTCGGACACCGCCGAGAACACCGGCGGCAGCAGCCGGTCGCGGCTCATCGCGAAGAACACCCGGCTCTGACCCATCAGCAACACGAGGATCACGGAGGTGATGCCGGCGAGCGCTCCGTAGGCGACGATCGTCCCGATCGTGCTCTGGCCGACGCTCGTGAACGCCGTGGCCAGCGGCGCCTTCACGTCGATGTGGTTGTACTTGACCATCCCGGTCACGACGAGCGACACCGCGACGTACAGCAGCGCGCAGATGCCCAGCGAGGCAAAGATGCCGATGGGCACGTTCCGCTGCGGACGCCGGGTCTCCTCCGCATTGGTGGCCACGATGTCGAAGCCGATGAACGCGAAGAACACCAGCGCCGCGCCGCTGAAGATCCCACCGACGCCGAACGCACCCGGCGCCCCTCCGAGCTCCTGCAGCAGCGTCGTCTCGGAGGTGCCGCCCGGCGCCGGCTTGGCGCCCGACGGCGGGATGAACGGGTGGTAGTTGCCGCCGTGGATGAAGGTCACGCCGGCGACGATCACGAGCAGGACGATCGCCAGCTTGATCGCGACGATACCCCCATTTACGGCGCTCGAGATCCGGACCCCGAGACACAGCAGGCCCGCCAGCGCCAGCACGATCGCCGCAGCGGCGACGTTGTGGTGGTCGGCGAACACCCAGGCGGGCGGGTGCAGATGCCAGGGCGCCGAGGTCAGCACGACCTGGAGGTACTGCGACCAGCCCGACGCGACCGTCGCCGCCCCGAGCGCCAGCTCCAAGATCAGGTCCCAGCCGATGATCCAAGCGATCAGCTCGCCGAGGGTCGAGTACGAGAACGTGTACGCCGAACCGGCCACGGGCACGACCGAGGCAAACTCGGCGTAGCACAGGCCCGCCAGCGCGCAGACGACCGCCGCCATCACGAACGAGATGGCGATGGACGGGCCGGCGACGGTTCCGGCCGCCTCGCCGGTCAGGACGAAGATGCCCGTCCCGACGATCACGCCGATCCCGATCACGGTCAGCTGGATCGGTCCCAGCGACCGCCGCAGCCTACCCGTCGGCTCCTCGGCGTCCGCCAACGAATCCTCGATGGGTTTGGTCCGCAGAACCTCCACGCCGGAGGGCTTCCCCCTCCACGATGCTTCTAACGGGCCAGGCTAGATCTAGAAAGCCTGTTGCCGCTGGGCAGGCGCCCCGCTTTCGGGCGTCTCGGGCTCCCACGCCACCGCGCGGCCGAGAGAGGCGCTCTTGAGCACCTTGAGCGAGAGCATGGCGCACTTCATCCGGGTGGCGGAGATGTTGATGCCGAGCAGGTCGAGCACGAACGAGCGATCCAGCGCCAGCAGATCGTCGACACTCATCCCCTTGACCTCGTCCGAGGTCATCGACGCGGCCGCCTGCGAGATCGCGCAGCCGTGTCCCGAGAACTGAACCTCCTCGACCTTCCCCTCCCCGTCCAGCGCCAGCCGCACGGTCAACTCGTCGCCGCACAGCGGGTTGAGATCGTGGAACTCGAGGTCCGGACGTTCCATCTCGGCCTCGGGCGGGCTCCAGTTGTGAGGGTGCTTGTAGTGATCGAGGATGTTCTCGCGGTACAGGTCGTCCATTGCCAACAAGCGTAGCGAGCGCCGACTCGTCCACCCCATCCGCCCCTAGAGCCGGCCCGCAGTCGCTACGTGCGGCTCAGCAGACGCGCCAGATCTTTTGCCATCTGCTCCTGCTGCTTACGGCTCGCGGCGAGCTGCGCCTTGACCTCCTCGAGCAGGCGCAGGATCCGCTCGTTGGTCGGCGGGTTGGCGCCATGACCGGCCATGATCACCTCCTTTCTGCTGTGGGGCCGGCCGACTCTACCGAGCCGGAGTATTCCGACAATCACGGGCCCCGCTATAATGATTAGCGCCGCTAATTATCCGACACGTGCTCCCCGTCCCCACCGCAACTGCATCCGACCTCGAGCTCGCTGCTCGCCTGCGCCTCGTCGTCACCCGCCTCGCGCGTCGGCTCCGCCAGCAGTCCGCGGAAGGCCTGACCCCTTCACAAACCTCGGCGCTGTCGAGCATCGAGCGCCACGGGCCACTGACGCCGAGCGAGCTCGCGAACATCGAGCGAATCCAGCGCCCGACGGCGACCCGGGTCCTCAACCACTTGATCGCGGCCGGCCTGGTCACGCGCGAGGCAGACGCGCTTGACCGCCGGATCGCTCGGGTACGGGTCACTCGCGCGGGAGCCGCAGTGCTCAAGCGAGGGCGCTCGCGCAAGAACGCCTATCTGGCCAGGCGCCTTCGCAGCCTCGGCCCGGAGGACCTGCAAACCTTGGAGCGCGCCGCCGAGCTCATAGAGGGCATGATCGAGGACGACGAGGAGGGCACGCCGTGACGCGCGTCCGCCGCGCCGGCCGGATCACGTTCGCCGCGCTGTCGGTGCCCAACTATCGCCTGTATTTCGCCGGCCAGTCGACCTCGCAGATCGGCACCTGGATGCAGATGACCGCGCAGGCCTGGCTGGTGCTGACGCTCACGCACTCCGGCGCTGCGCTGGGCGGGATCGTCGCGCTACAAACCATCCCCGTACTGCTGCTGGCGCCCTATGGCGGCGTGGTCGCCGATCGCGTGGACAAGCGCCGGATGATGGTCGGGCTTCAGAGCGCGATGGGCATCCAGGCCCTGATCCTCGGACTGCTGACCGTCACGGGCGAGGTCCGCGTCTGGCAGATCGGCGCCCTCGCGTTTCTGCTCGGGCTCAATAACGCGTTCGAGAACCCGTCCCGCCAGTCGTTCATGATGGAGATGGTCGGGCCGGACCATCTGCGAAACGCGGTCACCCTCAACTCGGTGATGGTCAACCTCGCCCGGGCGATCGGTCCGGCGATCGCCGGCATCCTGATCGCCACGGTCGGCGAGGGCGTCTGTTTCCTCGTCAACTCCGTGAGCTTCGCCGCGGTCGTCACCTCGCTGCTCGCGATGGATCGCTCGAGGCTCAACCCCACCAAACCCACGCCACGAGCCAAGGGCCAGCTGCGCGAGGGCCTCACATACGTGCGCCACACACCGCAGCTCGCGATCCCACTGCTGATGATGGGAGCGGTGGGCTGCCTGACCTATGAGTTCCAGGTCTCGCTTCCGGTGATGGCGAGCAAGGGCCTGCACGCCGGCGCCACCGGGTTCGGCTTCATGACCGCCTCGATGGGCATCGGCGCGGTGGCCGGCGGCCTGCTGATCGCGGCGCGCGGCAAGACCGGACTGCGGCCGCTGGTAATCGCGGCGTCCGTGTTCGGCGTGGCAATGACACTCGCCGCGCTGGCCCCCTCGCTCGCGTCCGAGTTGGTCGCGCTGGCAATCGTCGGCGGCGCGAGCATCACGTTCATGTCTACGGGCAACTCGACCCTTCAGCTGAGCGCCGCGCCCGAGATGCGCGGACGCGTGATGTCGCTGTGGTTCGTCGCCTTCCAAGGCTCGACGCCGATCGGCGGGCCGATCGTCGGGGCAATCATGGGGGTCCTCGGCGCCCGCGCCGGCCTGGGCCTGGGCGCCATCACCTGCATCGCGGTGGCGCTGACCGGCCTGGCCATGCTCGCGGCGCACACATCGCGCGCGGGAAGCTCACCTGAGACGCGGCACGCGCCGGACCCCTTGGAGCCCGACGACCACTCAGCCGAGGCGCAGCACGCGCCGGACCTCGCCGAGCCCGGCGAGCAACCGCTGGACGTCCTGCGAGGAGTTGTGCACCGCGAACGACGCCCGCGTCGTCGCCGTGACGCCGAGCCTGCGCATCAGCGGCTGCGCACAGTGATGTCCCGCGCGCACGCACACCCCGAGCCGGCCGAGGATCTCGCCGATGTCGTGCGGGTGCGCGCCCTCGAGCGAGAAGGACACCAACGCGCCGCGGTCCGTGGCCGCGGCCGGGCCGAACGGGACTAGCCCGGGAACATCCGACGAGAGCCGCTCCAACGCCTCGCCCGCGATCGACTCCTCGTGGGCGCGGACGTTCGCCATCCCGATCGCCCGCAGCCAATCGACGGCGACGCCAAGGCCGATCGCCTCGGCGATCTGCGAGGTCCCCGCCTCGAACTTCCACGGCAGGTCGGTCCAGGTCGACTCGTTGGCCGCCACCGTGCGGATCATGTGGCCCCCGCCGATGAACGGCGGCATGTCCTCCAAGAGCGCACGCCGGCCGTGCAGCACGCCGATCCCGGTCGGCCCGTAGGCCTTGTGGCCGGTCCACGCGTAGAAATCCACATCGAGCGAGGGCAGGTCCACCGGCATCTGCGGCACCGCCTGGGTGCCGTCGACGAGCACGACGGCACCCGCCGCATGCGCCCGCCGCGAGATCTCCGCGACCGGGTTGATCGTGCCGAGCACGTTCGAGACGTGAACGAGCCCGACGAACGCCGGCCCGCGCTCCAACAGCACGTCCAAAGCCTCCAGATCGAGCTGGCCGTCGTCGAGCACCGGCACGTAGGCGAGCTCGGCCTCGCGGTCCTGGCAGAGCAGCTGCCAGGGAACGATGTTGGAATGGTGCTCCATCTCGGTCAGCACGACGAGGTCGCCCCGCTGCACGTTCTGGCGACCCCAGGTGTAGGCGACCAGGTTGATGGCGGCGGTCGCATTGGCGGTGAAGATGGTCTCCTCGGGAGTTGACCCAAGCCAGTCCGCGATCCGCGCCCGCGCCCCCTCGTACAGATCCGTGGCCTCGACCGCGAGCGGATACACGCCGCGATGGATCGACGCTCTCGACTCGGTGTAGTACCGGGTCATGGCATCGATTACCGGCTGCGGCGTCTGCGAGGTGGCGGCCGAATCCAGATACGTGATGGGGTAGCCGTCGATCGTCCGGCGCAGCACCGGGAACTCGGACGTGATGCCCGCGAGCCCTGTAATAGCGGTCGAGACCGCCATTACGCAGCCGCCTCCAGGCCCTCCGTGATCCACCCGTAGCCCTTGGCCTCGAGCTCGTCCACGAGCGATGGTCCGCCCTCGCGCACGATCCGCCCCTGATACATCACATGCACGTGGCTCGGCTGCACGAGGTGGAGGATGCGCTGGTAGTGGGTGATGATCAGCACACCCATGTCGGGTCCGGCGACCGAGTTGACGCCGTTGGCGACGACCCGCAGCGCGTCGATGTCCAGCCCCGAATCGGTCTCGTCCAAAATGGCCAGCTCGGGCCTCATCAACGCGAGCTGCAGGATCTCCATGCGTTTCTTCTCCCCGCCCGAGAAGCCCTCGTTCAGATACCGGCTCGAGAACTCTCGCGGAACGTTGGTCAGCTTCATCGCCGCCTCCACCGCCTGGCGGAAGTCGCGAAGCGGAATCGGCTCCTCGCCGCGCCCCTCGCGGTGGGCGTTCAAGACCGTCCGTAGGTACTTGGTGACCGTGACACCCGGCACCGCGATCGGGTACTGGAAGGCCATGAACAGGCCCCGCCGGGAGCGCTCGTCCGGGTCGGCGCCGGTGATGTCCTCGCCGTCGAGGAGGATCTGACCCTCGGTGATCTCCATCCCGGGATGACCCATGATCGCGTTCGCGAGCGTCGACTTGCCCGAGCCGTTGGGACCCATCAGCGCGTGGATCTGGCCCTTGGTGACCGTCAGGTCCACCCCCCGCAGGATGTCCTTCTCGCCGGCTCGCACGTGAAGGTTTCGGATCTCTAGCTCTGCCATTTCAGCTTTCTGTTGTGTTTTCAGACGGTCGCGGCGGGCACGCGTTCGCCTCGACGAGAGAACTCGACCAGGTCGGCGAGCGTCGTCGTTTGCAGCGAGCGGATGATTCCGCCCTGCACGCGCGTCCACAGGAGCTTGGTGGCACAGCCGCGACCCGCGTCCGGCTCATGCGAGCACAGCACGCGTTCGGTGTGATCGTGAACGAAGCACTCCATCGGTGCGATCGCGCCCTCGAGCGCCTGCACGACCTCGTCCATCGCGATCTCCTCGGCGGGCCGTGCCAGCCAGTAGCCGCCGTGTGCGCCACGGGCACTCATCACCAGCTCAGCCTTGCGCAGCCGCGCGACCACCTGCTCGAGGTAGGCGAGCGGCAGGCCTTCGGCGTCGGCGATCGCCTTCAGGCTGGTCGGGTGCTCTGGCGACTGGCGTCCCAGCTCGACCATCAGCCGCACGCCGTACTCCGCCTTGGATGAGAAGATCATTCGATAAATCCTACCACCGAGGTAGGTTATTTATTTAAGGGCCGGCCTGGGGGCCGGCCCCGGGTTTGGTGTACGCGTACCGATAGGGTCCCGCGCATGGCCGAGAGGGCCCTCGCCACCGCGGATGACGTCGCCCGAGCGGCTGGCGTCGCCCGAACGCGCGGCCGACTCGGCATCGACACCGAGTTCATGTCGGAGGGTCGATACCGGGCGATGTTGTGCCTGGCGCAGATCGCCGTCGAGGACCGCGCTGCCCGTGACGGCGTCCGGATCGTCCTGATCGACGCCCTCGACGAGGTCGACGTCACACCGGTGAGGGAGCTACTGAACGACCCCACGATCGAGATCGTGCTGCACGCCGGGCGGCAGGACGTCGCGATCCTCCGGCGAGCCTGGGCAACCGAGATGAACAACATCTTCGACACGCAGATCGCGGCCGGGTTCGCGGGCGGGAGCGCCCAAGCAGGGTACGCCAACCTGCTGGGGGCCATCCTCGGCCGGCGCGTCGGGAAGACCGCCAGCTTCACGCGCTGGGACACCCGTCCGCTGACGCCCGAACAGCTCAGCTACGCCGCCGAGGACGTCGCTCATCTGCTGGAGCTCTCCGACGAGCTCCAGCGCCGCCTGATCCAGAGCGATCGCCTCGGGTGGGCGCGCGAGGAGTGCCGGCGCCTCGAGTCCGCGACCGACGAGCGTGACCCGAACACGGCCTGGGAGCGGCTGCCGCGCATCAACCAGCTCGATGCGCGGGCCCGCGCGGTCGCGCGAGCGCTCGGGGCGTGGCGAGAGCGCACGGCCGCCAGTGAGGACCGGCCGGTCGGCTCGGTGCTGGCCGACGCTCCCCTGGTCGAGCTCGCGAAGCGCCAACCGTCGAACCCGCGCTCCCTCGAGCAGATCCGCGGCATGTATCCGTCCACGATCAAACGCCGCGGCGAGGCGATTGTCGCCGCTATCGCCGCGGGACTGAAGGACGAGCCGATTCCCCGCGAGCCGGCACGCCAACGCTCTGAGGCGGCCGATGCGCCGCTCATTGCGCTCGCGGAGGCACTGCTTCGGGCCCGCTTGCTGGAGGCAGGACTGGCCTACGAGCTGATCGCCTCGCGGACCGAGCTCGAGCAAATCGTCGCCGCCGCCCGCCGAGGCGAGCCCGAACCACAGGTGAGAACGCTGAACGGGTGGCGGCGCGAGCTCGTCGGGGACGACCTGAGGGACCTGCTGGAGGGCCGCAAGGCGATCGCCGTCGGCGACCACGGTCGGCTCGAGCTGCGCTAGGAGTTCCCGACCTCGAGCATCATCGAAAGCGCCGGCACCTGATCGAACAGGGTGTGCGACAGGGCAATCCAGATCTTCCCCGGTCGCTTGATCTGCCCGAGCTCGACTCCCTGCAGGTCCCCGGTGGCGGTCGCGTAGGTAAGCCTCAGTTTGTGCCCTGGAGAGTCCGCCGCACGTTCGTTCCCGGTGTCGCCGCCGGCGCCGCTCCAGCCTTGGCTGAGGAGCTGGTGGTGCTCGCTCAACAACAGGTCGTCCGAGGTCTTGTAGCGGCGATCGGCCACGACGAGCTCGATCGCGCAGAACGCGTTCGCGCCCTTGTCGCATTCGCGGACCTGGGTGACGACGGTCGCGCCCTTGACCAGCGGCAATTGGGAGACGTCAGGTGTGCGACTCTGGGCGCTCTGGCCGCACCCGGCGAGCGCCGCCGCGGTCACCAGGAGCGCCAGTCCTAGTCCTAGTCTTCCGGCGGTCATGGGATACAGCCCAAGCGTAGCCAAGCTCCCGCCCTGGGCCTCGACGCTTCTCCACGATTCCCGCGTGGCGCGACTCGGCGTGCTCGCCGGCGACGGCGCCCCCCGCGTTCTCCCGGTCACGTACGCGATCAGCGGCGAGACGATCGTCACCGCCATCGATCAGAAGCCAAAGCGCGTCCCGGGGGATCGCCTGGCGCGCCTGGCCTGGCTGCGGGCGCGGCCGCAGGCGGCACTCACCGTCGACCACTACGACGATGACTGGTCTCACCTAGCGTGGGTCCAGGCAATCGGCGCGGTCGCGGTGGTCGACGCCGCGGACGCGCCGGAGGCGATCGCCGCGCTCACCGATCGCTACGGCCCCTACCGCGCGCAGGCGCCGACGGGTCCGGTGCTCGTCCTCTCGCCCGCGCGCCTCGTGTGGTGGCGCGCCTCGCCGTGAGCGTCGCCCGGTACGCGCTCGGCGCCGCGTCGCTGGCGATCGTCCTCGGCTCGCTCGGCGTGGCCGCCGTGGCGCTGCGGCGGCGCTTTATGAGCGGCTGGGCGGGCGCGCCGGCGCGACTGGCCGAGGCGGTGATCGGCCTCGCGATCCTCGTCGCGATCCTCGAGGTGCTCGGGGCGATCGGCCTGTTCCGGCTCGGGCCCGTGCTGGGCGCCGCCGTGCTTGCGGGCATCGTGGGTGCACGCGCCCTACGCTCGCGCCCAGCCGGCTCCGCCCGCGTTCACCCGCCCGCCTGGCCCGCCGTCGCCGCCGTGGTGATCGCGGCCGCGCTCACCACCGAGTGGACCGTCCCGACGGCGCAGTCATACGACATCGGCGTCCGCACGTTCGACTCGCTCTGGTACCACCTGCCGTGGGCGGCGTCGTTCGCGCAGACCGGTCACATCACGCCGCTGCGGTTCACCGACGTCGAGTACCTGACCGCGTTCTATCCCGCGACCGCGGAGCTGATCCACGGCCTCGGGATCGTGATGTTCGGCTACGACACGCTGTCGCCGGCGCTCAACCTGGTGTGGCTGGGCCTGGCCCTGCTCGCGGCGTGGTGCATCGGCCGTCCGCGCGACGCCGGAGCGGGAACGGCCGCGGGAGCGGCCCTAGCGCTCGCCACCCCGATGATGTACTTCTCTCAGGCCGGGAGCGCGGCCAACGACATCGTCGGCGTGTTCTTCCTTCTCGCCGCGGTGGCCCTGCTCATGAACGGCGACGGCGAGGCCGCCCCGTTCGCGCTCGCCGCGATCGCCGCCGGGCTCGCGGTCTCGGTCAAGCTCAGCTTCCTGGGACCGGTCCTCGCGCTGACGGTCGGGGCGCTCGCGCTCGGCCCCGCGGGCCGGCGCACATTCCGCACCGCCCTCTGGCTCGGACCGCTGGTCCTTGCCGGCGGCTTCTGGTACGCGCGGAACCTGGTCGCGGTCGGTAACCCGCTGCCATGGACGAGCCTCGGGTTCCTGCCGACGCCGGCGCCGCCGCTCCAGCAGGGGACCGGCTTCTCGGTCGCCCACTACATCGGCGACGGGCGCATCTGGAGCCATTTCGTGCAGCCGGGATTGGCGGCCGGGCTGGGTGGCTGGTGGTACGTGATCCTTGCCCTCGCGGTCCTCGGCCCGGTGCTGTGCCTGCTGCCGTGGGCGGGTCGCACGGTCCGCACGATGGGGCTGGTCGCGCTGGCGTCGCTCGCGGCCTACGTGATCACGCCCGAGACCGCGGCCGGCCCGCGCGGCGATCCGGTGGGGTTCGCGTTCAACCTGCGCTACGCGGCCCCCGGTCTGACGCTCTCGCTCGCGGTCCTCGCGCTCGCTCCGGTGCTCGCTGGCGCCAGGCGCCAGGCGGCCACGGTCGTAGGCCTCGTCGCGGTGTTAATTGCGACGGTGGCCCGAGCCTCGCTGTGGCCGGGCGCTCACGTGCCGGCGGCCGCGGCCGTTGGGGGTGCAGTGCTGGTCGGGGCGGCGGTCGTGCTCGCGATCGCCTCGTGGCGCGCCCCCGGCCAGCGGGCCGGGGCGCGCCAATCACCTCTTCTGGCGCTCGCGCTGACCGCCACGATCGCGCTGGTCGGGGTGGCCGGCGCCGGCTACGCGCTCGAGCGCCACTACCTGCGGGGCCGGTACACGTACGTGCCGGGCGTGTCGTCGCTGTCGAGGGTTTGGGCTTTGTTTCGCTCGGTGCACGACTCCCGCGTCGGGGTAGTGGGGACGTTCGGCGGCTTCTTCTCCTACCCGCTGTTCGGGCTCGACAGCTCGAACCGCGTCCAGTACGTGGCGCAGCGCGGAGCGCACGGCTCGTTCACGCCGATCCGGACCTGCCCGCGCTGGCGAACCGCGGTCAACGACGGCCGCTACCGGTACCTGGTCACCACGCCCGCTCGCGACCCCTGGCACCCATCGACGCTCGAGCCTTCCCCCGAGTGGGCCTGGACCGGCTCCGACCCGGCCGCCCACGTCATCTACAGCCAGCGAGCGCTGGGGCAGCCGATCGTCGTCTATGAGCTGAACGGCCCGCTTGACCCATTCACTTGCGCACGTGCGGCAGGCACGACGAGCGCGCGCGGCTAAGCTCAGCGTCGTGACCACGACGACCGATCCTCTCACCGATCCCGAGCTGCTCCAGACCGAGTGGGACCTCGAGCCGCTGGTCGGCGGCGACGGCGAGGCCGGGGTCGACCGCAGGCTCGCCGAGGCCTCCGAGCTAGCCTCGGCGTTCGCCGAAACGTTTGCGGGGAAAGTCGCTCGGCTCGACGGACCGGGATTGGTGACCGCGATGCGCGAGCTCGAGCACATCCACGAACTGATCGGCCGCGCGGCCTCGTTCGCCTCGCTGCGGTTCTCGACCGACGAGGCCGATCCCGCGCGCGGCGCGCTGTTGCAGCGGATGCAGGAGGGCGTCACCGAGATCGAGCGCAAGCTCCTGTTCTTCGACCTCGAGTGGGCGGCGCTGGAAGACGAGCGAGCCGATGAGCTCCTCGACTCCGAGGGACTCGACTTCTGCCGCCATCACCTACGCAGCCTCCGCCGCTACCGCCCGCACCTGCTCTCCGAGCCGGAGGAGAAGATCCTCTCCGACAAGTCGATCACGAGCCAGAGCGCCTGGGGGCGGCTGTTCTCAGAGCTCACCTCCGCGCTGCGCGTCGGACTCGACGGGCAGGAGCTGACGCTCGACGTCGCCCTGAGCATGTTGCAGTCGCCCGAGCGCGAGACGAGGCGGGCCTCCGCCGAGGCGGTGTCGAGCGCCCTGGAGCCCGGCCTGCGCACCAGGTCGTTCATCTACAACACGCTCGTCTACGACAAGTCGGTGGAGGATCGATTGCGCTCATACCCCCACTGGCTGGCCAGCCGCAACTTGTCGAACGAGGCCTCCGACGAGTCCGTGATGGCGCTGATCGAGGCGGTGCGGGGGCGCTTCGACATCCCCCAGCGGTGGTACGCCCTGAAGGCCAGGCTGCTCGGAATCGAGCGCATCGCCGACTACGACCGGGCGGCGCCGGTGCTCGCCGAGGAGGTCACGTTCTCGTATGGCCAGGCGCGCGAGATGGTGCTCGACGCCTACGACTCGTTCTCGCTCGAAGCGGGCCGGATCGTCCGGCGCTTCTTCGACGAGCGCTGGATCGATGCGCCGGTGCGGCCGAACAAGCGCGGCGGCGCCTTCTGCTCCTACACGGTCCCGAGCGTCCACCCCTACGTGCTTTTGAACTTCACCGCCCGACGGCGCGACGTGCTGACGATGGCGCACGAGCTGGGCCACGGCCTGCACGCCGCGCTCGCCCAGCCGCAGGGCGTCTTTCATCAGTCGACGCCGCTGACGCTGGCGGAGACGGCATCGGTGTTCGGCGAGACGCTCGTGTTCGAGCGGCTGATGGCGGCCGCCGACAGCGACGAGCGGCGGCTGAGCCTCCTGGCCGATCGGATCGATGGGGCGATCGCGACGGTCTTTCGCCAGATGGCGATGAACCGCTTCGAGCACCTCGTGCACACGCATAGGCGCAGCGAGGGAGAGCTGTCGGCGGACCGTATCTCCGAGCTGTGGACGGCATCTCAGGCCGAGCTGTTCGGCGATTCGGTCGAGATGACCGACGGCTACCGGTTGTGGTGGTCGTATGTCCCGCACTTCATAACCACCCCCGGGTACGTCTACGCCTACGCCTACGGGCAGCTGCTGGCGCTGTCGGTGTACCGGCGCTACCGGGAGGAGGGCGAGTCGTTCGTGCCCCGCTACCTGCAGCTGCTGGCGGCGGGGGGCTCGCGGAGCCCGGACGAGCTGGCCGCGATCGTGGGGATCGACCTGAGCGATCCGGGCTTCTGGGACGCGGGGCTCGCGCTCGTCGAGGAGCAGCTGACCGAGGCCGAGCGGCTCGCCGCGGCTACAACTTAGCCTTCCGCGTCCGAGAGCGCTCCTCCTGGCGCTCGACCACGTTGACGATCAGCTTCAGCACCTGATCGATCCCGGTCGCGCTCGCGTCGCCCTTCTCGAACGCCTCGCGCCAGTCGCGCACGTGCCCCTTCGTGGCCAGCGAGTTGAAGTGCGAGCGCGGGAGCGAGACCCGCACGCGGCTGTCGGCGGCGATGTCCTTGGTCACCTTCGGGCCGGGCAGTTCGATCCGGTACATCTGCACGTCGCCCTTGGCCCGGAGCTCGAGCCCCGCCACCAGCTTGAGCGGCTGGAGCGCCGGCACCTCCTCGAGGAAACGGTTGACCGCGGTCTCGATCAGCGCCTTGGTGTCGGCGGCCATCAGAGCTTGTGGCGCTGGAGCAGCTTGCGCCCGATCACCATCCGCTGGATCTCGCTCGTGCCTTCGCCGATCAGGAGCAGCGGCGCATCGCGGTACAGGCGCTCGATCTCGTACTCCTTGGAGTAGCCGTAGCCGCCGTGGATGCGGAACGACTCCTCGACGCAGAAGCGACCGGCCTCGGAGGCGAACAGCTTCGCCATCCCGGCCTCGAGGTCGGAGCGCTCGCCGGCGTCCTTGAGCCGCGCCGCCCGGATCGTGAGCAGCCGCGCCGCCTCGACCTGCGTGGCCATGTCGGCGAGCTTGAATTGGATGGCCTGGTGGTTGGCGATGTGCTTGCCGAACGTCTTTCTTTGCTGGGAGTACCTCAGGGCCAGCTCGAGGGCCCTTTGAGCGATCCCCACGCCGCGCGCGGCGACGTTCACGCGCCCCACCTCGAGCGCATCCATCATCTGGACGAAGCCCTGCCCGAGGCCCGCGTCTTCGCCGCCGAGGACGCTGTCCGCCGGCGTTCTGAAGCCGTCGAACACGAGCTCGGTCGATTCGACCCCCTTGTAGCCGAGCTTCTTGATCTTCGGAGGGATGGTGAGGCCGGCGTTCTCGGTTGCCCCGGGTTCCTTCTCGCATACGAAGCAGGTCATCCCTTTGTACTTGGGCTCGGCGTCCGGGTCGGTCTTCGTGAGCACGAACACGAGCCCGCTCAGCAGGCCGTTGGTGACCCACATCTTCTGCCCGTTGATCTCGTAGCTTCCGTCGCCTTGCTTCCGAGCGGTCGTCTTGATCGCCTGCACGTCGGAACCACACTCGGGCTCTGACAGGCTGAACGCGGCCCGGATCTCTCCGGTCGCCATCGCCGGCAGGTAGCGCTGCTTCTGCTCCTCGGTGCCGAACTTCATGAGCAGGTAGGAGCCGATGAAGTGCGTGTTGACGATCCCGGAGATCGATATCCATCCGCGGCTGAGCTCCTCGACGATCATCGCGTACGTCGTCAGGTCGAGCCCCATCCCGCCGTACTCCTCGGGGATCGTCACCCCAAATAGCCCGAGCTCCTTCATCTGCTCGACGATCGGCTCCGGAAACGCGTCCTCGTGGTCGTAGTGCTCGGAGTTCGGGATGATCTGCTCGTCCGCGAACTGGCGGACCATCTCCGTGATCGCTTTCTGTTCATCGGTGCGGTCGGTGTACGGGGTCGTGAGCGTCATACGTCACAACTCTGTCAAAAGTCGTGCGCGCCCCGCGCGGTGGTGCCACCCTTCGGCGGGAGCGTGGGCAATAACTACGGAATAGTCGAAGGTTTTGCCCACGGTCCCGAGGACGGGTGCGATGGTTGACGCGCAGATCGCCGCGCTCGCCGCGCGGCAGCACGGCAACATCACGCGGGCGCAGCTGGTCCGGCAAGGCATCCGCGACACCGCCATCAACTATCGCGTCGAGATCGGTCGCCTTCATAGGGTGTATCGGGGCGTCTACTCGGTTGGCAAGCCGGCGCGCACCCAGCTCGAGCTCGCGGCTGCGGCTGTCCTCGCGTGCGGCGCCGGCGCCGCTCTCAGCCACGGCTCGGCTCTGGGGCTCTGGGGATTCGCGAAGCAGTGGGGTGCGCCGTTCCATGTGACGGTCCCCGGCGATCGCGACCGCGCCGGCATCCACGTTCACCGCTCGCGCACCCTGACCGCCCAAGACATCAAAATCCAACTCGGCATCCGCGTGACCTCCTTTGCGCGCACGGTGCTCGATTGCTCGCCCGAGCTCAGCGACAAGCGACTGACGCGGATCGTCAACGACGCGCGCCGGGAGGGGTATATCCACCTCGAATCGCTCGCGGAGACGATCGCGCGGTGGCCCCGCCATCCAGGCGCCGTCCGCCTGCGTCCCTTCGTCGAAGACCCGACCAACCCCTCCCGCTCTGATTTCGAGGACGAGTTCCTTCCGTTCTGCGAACGCTTCGGCCTGCCTCGCCCGGAGATCAACACCGTGGTCGCCGGCCGTGAGGTCGACGCCTACTTCGTCGCCGAGGGGCTGATCGTCGAGCTCGACGGCTGGGACTTCCATTCGGGCCGTGATGTGTTCGAGCGCGACCGCGACAAGGACGCGGATGCAACCGCCCTCGGCCTCGCGACGGTACGGATCACCCGGGAGCGCCTGAAGCAAACCCCGGCGAAGGAAGCCTCGCGGCTCCACGCGATCCTGAAGTTACGCCGGCGAGCCGCCTAGCCCCGCGTGACCGCCGGCGGCGCGTTCTGCGCCTTGACCCCGTGGCGCCACGGAGAGTCAGGCCGCGCCTGAAGCTCTCCGTCGAGCTCGATGTCGACCTTCTCGTTGAAGAAGCAGAGCAACCCCGCGATCCGGCCGACCTCGGCGAGCGGCTCCCGGTAGTACCAGATCAGGTCCTTGGCAAGCTCGCCGTCGGCGAGCCTGACCGAGTAGTAGCTCGCCGCGCCCTTGTACGGGCAGCGCGTGACGGTGTCGGTCGGCTCGAGCTCGGCGAGCACGTCGTCGGCGGGCATATACCAGCGGGTGGGCAGATTGGACTCGAACAGCGCGATCGCCCGGTCGGTCTCCGCCAGCAGCTGCCCGTCGAGCGAGATCCGGATGCGGCGCTCGGTGCGCAGCAGGTCGACGCGATGGTAGGGATCGCGCGGGTGGACGAACACCTCCTCGTCCTCCTCGAACCAGTGGTCCACGCGATCCCAATAGAACGCGATCAGGTCCTTGATCGGAGGGACGCCGGGGAGCGGATCCGGGTAGTACCAGGCGCCGGCCTCGACCGTCCGCTCGCCGGCGCGGATCGTGTGGTAGGACGCCTCGCCCTTCTTCGGGCACCAGGTGTGGCGGTCGGACGGCTCGAGCAGGTCGTCGCGCACGTCCTCGGGCGGGAAGTAGTAGATCGGCTGATGGCCCGATTCGTGCAGCATCATCGCCCGGCGGCTGTCGGCAACCGTCCCGCCACCCACGACCACGCGGATCCGCTTGGGAGTCGGTTCGAGGTACAGCGCTTTCCCGGGCGAAGGCGGCTCGAAGTTGAATGTCCCCGCGGGTTTCTTGCCTAGCGGCCCGGTGCCGGTCATGAGACCCACGCACATCAGCTTACCGACCGGCGCCCGCCGGCCCCCGAGATCAGCCGGCCACCACGATCCCGAGCCACACGATCGCCAGCGACACCAGGAAGATCGCCGCGTCGAGCACGTGCCACTCGGGGCGGCGCATGTGCGCGCCAATCAGGATCCCAACGAGCACGACCAAGCTGAGCTTGACCTGAAGGGTCGAGTCGCTCCAGCGATGCAAATGGCTCGCCATGGCGGCGCCCGTAACCACCAGCACACCGATCGCGGCGAGCGTCCCGACCCCGAACCGCCGCGCCGCTGCCCGCATCGGGCCTCGGTCTTCGGCACCGCGCAACACCGGGACGACGATGGCCGCGAGCATGAGCTGGCCGCCAACGAAGAACGCCATCGCGAGCAGGTGAAGCCACAGGACACCGTTCCAGAACGTCATCGCGGGCGATCCTGGCACACTGACGCGCCGCATGAACTTCGCCCGCGACGTCGTGGAGTCGGCGCCACCGGAACGCTTGGCGCTCGTCGAACTGGACCGTGACGGATACCGAAGGGAGTGGACGTTCGGCCAGGTGGCCGACCGAAGCGCCCGCCTGGCCGGGACCTTCACGAGCCACAACGTGCGCCGTGGTGACGTGGTATTGACGCTGATCGGCAACCGCCCGGAATGGGTCTTCACGATGGTCGCGTGCTTCCGGATCGGCGCCATCGCGCTGCCGTGCAACGAGCAGCTCCGCGCCAACGACCTCCGGCACCGCATCGAGGTAGCCCATCCCAAGCTGATCGTCGCCGACGAGCGCAACACGTCCGAGCTGGCGGCCGCGCGACCCGACTGCCCCACGCTGACCATTCCCGACGAATCACTGTTAGCGAGCAGCCAGCCGGCGCCGGCGGCAGAACTCCAACCCACCGACCCCTGCCTGATCACGTTCACCAGCGGCACCACCGGCGAACCGCGGGGCGTCGTCCACGGCCAGCGTTACCTCCCCGGGCAGCGGCTCCAGGCCGAGCACTGGCTGGATGCCCGCCCCGGCGATCTCGTCTGGTGCACGGCCGCCAGTGGCTGGTCGAAATCGGCGCGCAATGTGTTCATCGCCCCCTGGCTGTGCGGAGCGGCCGCGCTCCTGCACGACGCCCGGTTCGACCCCGCGCAGCGCCTGGAGGTCGTGCAAACCGAGCGCGTGAGCGTCCTCTGCATGGCCCCCACCGAGTACCGCCTGATCGCCAAGCGCGCCACCCTGTCGCCGATGCCGACGCTGCGCACGCTGGTCGCCGCCGGGGAGGCGCTCAACCCCGAGGTCCTGCTCGCGTTCAAGGAAGGCACCGGGCTCGAGATCCGCGACGGTTACGGACAGACCGAGACCGGGCAGCTGACCGGAATGCCGATCGGCCAACCCGTCCGCCCGGGCTCGATGGGAAAACCCCTGCCGGGCGTGAACCTCGAAATCGACGACGGCGAGCTCGTCTTGCAAGACCCAACCACCGACCCGACGTTCTTTGTCGCCCACCTGAACGGCGAGCCGGCGCCGTCAAGCGAACCCTGGCGCACCGGCGACCGGGTCACCCGGGACGAGGACGGCTACCTCTACTTCGAGGGCCGCACGGACGACCTGATCATCTCCTCCGGATACCGGATCGGGCCGTTCGAGGTGGAATCCGCCCTGGTCTCACACCCTGCCGTCGCGGAGGCCGCGGTGGTGGCGGCACCCGACGAGGAGCGCGGCGCGGTCGTGCGCGCCGTGGTCGTCCTGCGCGACGGGTTCGCGCCCACGGGCGACCTGGCCACGGAGCTCCAGGAGCACGTTAGGCAGCGGACCGCGCCGTACAAGTACCCCCGGATCGTCGAGTTCGCGCGGGAGCTACCGAAGACGGCGAGCGGGAAGATCCAGCGCGCCACGCTGCGCGTCGGCGGAACTGCCCCGCTAGGCTGAAAAAGGATGAGCTACGAGGATGACGCCAGGCGACCGGTGATCGGCATCTGCACGACCCTGGCCGACGCGCGCTGGGGCCGCTGGAGTCAGCGCGCCGCGCTGCTGCCCTTCGCCTACATCGAGCAGATCCAGCGCGCTGGGGGACTCGCGCTGATGATCCCGCCCGATCCGGACTACGAATCAGCCCCGGACGAGATCCTCGACCTGATCGATGGGCTGATCCTCGCCGGCGGCACCGACATCGACCCCTCCGAGTACGGCGCCGAACCGCACCCCGAGACGGACCACAGCGTTCCGGAGCGGGACAGCGCGGAGCTCGCCCTGGCCCGTCGGGCGATCGAGCGCGATATGCCGCTGCTCGGAATCTGCCGCGGGATGCAGGTGATGAACGTCGCGTTCGGGGGCACGCTCACCCAGCACCTTCCCGACGACGTCGGACACGAGGACCATCGGCCGACGCCGGGCAGCCTCGAGAACTCCGATCACCTCGTCCGACTGACCAAGGGATCGCTCGCCGCCGCCGCGGCCGGCGAGCTCCTCCACAACACGAAGACCCACCACCATCAGGGCCTTGCCGAGGTCGCCGATGGCTTCGAGGTGACCGGATACTCGACCCTCGACGACATCCCCGAGGCGATCGAGGCGCCCGAGCGGCGGTTCGTGCTGGGGGTCCAGTGGCATCCCGAAGCCGACGAGCGCAGCCGTGTGATCGGCGCGCTCGTGGAGCAGGCGCGCGCCTACCGCGGTACGCGCGTCTCGGCGTAGCCGGCGCGCCGCACGGCGTCGGTCACCGCCCGCGCGTGGTCGGGGCCTCGGGTTTCGAGGACCAGCTGCACGGCGGACTCGCGCACGTGCAGGTCGATTCCCTCGCGGATGTGCTGGACGTCGACGAGGTTCGCGGAGTGCTCGCCGACGAGCGCGAGCAGCTGCGCGAGCGACCCGGGCCGGTCCGGCAGGCGCGCGAGCAGCACCAGCCGCCTCCCGGCCTGGGTCTCGTGCCGGCGGGCTATCTCCGCCAGCAGGCCGGCGTCCACGTTCCCGCCCGACAGGATCACGACCGTCGTCCCGACGCCGCCGCGCTCGAACCGGGCGCGGCCCGACAGCAGCGCCGCCACCCCTACCGCCCCGGCGCCCTCGACCACCAGCTTGGCGCGCTCGAGCAGGAACACCATCGCCTCGGCGACCTCGTCCTCCTCCACCACCATCATCTTGTCCACCCAGCGTCGGATCAGCGACAGCGTGAGCCTGCCGGGGCGCTTGACCGCGATCCCGTCGGCGATCGTCAGTGCGGAGTCGACCGCCACCGGGTGTCCGGCGGTCAGTGAGAGAGGAAACGGCGCGCACGTCTCGACCTGGACCCCGACCACCTCGACCGCGTCCAGGCGCGACTTGAGCGCGATCGCGACCCCGCTGATCAGCCCGCCGCCTCCCACCGGCACGACCACTCGCTCGAGGTCCGGCACCTGCTCGAGCAGCTCCAACCCCACTCCGCCCTGGCCCGCAACGACGTCCGGATCATCGAACGGGTGCACGAATGCCAGCCCCGCCCGCTCGGCGCGGTCGCGGGCGGCGGCGAGTGACTCGTCGACCGTGACGCCCACCAGGTCGACGACTGCCCCGAGCTCGGTGGCCGCCTCGACCTTCGCGATCGCCGCGGCCTCCGGCATGAACACCTCGCAGCGGACTCCCCGCGTCCGCGCCGCGTACGCCAGTGCCTGGGCGTGGTTCCCGGCACTGCCCGTGACGACACCGGCGGCGCAAGCGTCGCCGAGCGCGGCGATCTTCGCCAGCGCCCCGCGGAGCTTGAAGGATCCCGTGCGCTGGAGATTTTCCGTCTTCAGCGCGACGGTGACGCCCGCGCGCTCGCTCAGCGTCCGCGAGCTGACCACCGGGGTCTCGCGGATGACCCCCGTCCCGGCCGCCGCCGCCCGCGCGACGTCCTCGAACGTGATCGTCGCCCGGCCGTCGGCAGCTGTCAAAGGCTCAGTCAGGAATCGCCACCACCGCGTCGATCTCGACCATGGCGCCCCGGGGGAGCGCCGCCACGCCGATCGCCACGCGCGCCGGCGGATCGGTCTCGAAGAACGAGCCGTAGACCTCGTTGACCTCTGCGAACGAACTCATGTCGGTCGTGTAGATGGTCAGCTTCACCGCGTTTCCCAGGGTCGCTCCGGCGGCCTGGCACACCGCCGCCAGATTCTCCAGGCACCGGCCGGCCTGCTCGGCGGCGGTGGCCCCGACGAGATCGCCGGTCCGAGGATCGAGCGGGATCTGTCCTGAGCAGAACAACAGTCCACCCGCGCGCATGGCGTGTACGTACGGACCAAGCGCCGCGGGGGCGTCCGGGGCTGAGACCGACTCGCGGAACGCAGACAAATGATCTCCTCCTGGTAGAAGCGGTGGTTGAAGCGTACGGGTCCCATAAGAATTACGGGCGTCCAGACGACCTCGAAGCCGTCTGTAATTCTGGTGGGGCCCAAGTGCGGGTACGCTGAGTCGGTGGCGAACCGTCTGGCGGCAGAGAGCTCGCCCTATCTACTCCAGCACAAGGACAACCCCGTCGACTGGTACGCGTGGGGCGAGGAGGCCCTCACGCGGGCCCGCGACGAGGAGCGCCCGCTGCTCGTGTCCGTCGGCTACTCGGCTTGCCACTGGTGTCACGTCATGGAGCGCGAATCGTTCGAGGATCCAGACGTCGCCGCCTTGATGAACGAGCACTTCGTGTGCATCAAGGTCGACCGCGAGGAGCGGCCCGACGTCGACGCGCTCTGCATGGAGGCCTGCCAGGCGATCACCGGCCGCGGGGGTTGGCCGCTGAACACGTTCCTCACCCCGGAGCTGGCGCCGTTCTACGCCGGCACGTACTTCCCGCCGGAGTCGCGTCACGGACTGCCGAGCTGGCGCATGGTCCTGATCGGGGTCGCCGAGGCCTGGCGGGACCGGCGCGAGGAGGCACGCCGCCAGGGCGCTCAGCTGGTGGAGGCCGCGGGCGCGAGCGCTCGGCTCCGGCCATCGATCGATCCCCTCCGCGAGGAGCAACTGCTCGAGGCCATGGGAGCACTGCGGAGCACGTACGACCAGGTCAATGGCGGTTTCGGCGGCGCTCCCAAGTTCCCTCAAGCCTCGGTGGTCGAGTTGTTGCTCGCGCGCGGCGAGCGCGAGATGTCGCTGCAGACGTTGCGCGCAATGGCTCAGGGCGGGATCTACGACCAGGTCGGCGGCGGCTTTGCCCGCTACGCGGTGGACGCAACCTGGACCATCCCGCACTTCGAGAAGATGCTCTACGACAACGCGCTGCTCGCGCGGGCGTACTTGCACGCGTGGCAGGTCTCGGGAGAGGAACTCTTCCGGCGGGTGTGCTGCGAGACGCTCGACTGGGCCCTGCGCGAGATGCGCGGCCCCGAGGGTGGTTTTTACTCGGCGCTCGACGCCGACTCGGAGGGCGTCGAGGGCAAGTTCTACGTGTGGAGCCTCGAGGAGTTGCGCGAGGTGCTGGGGGATCCCTACGACGAGGCGGTGGCGTACTTCGGGCCGCGGCAGTTCGAAGGCAACCTCCACGTGCTAGAGGGCCGGGGCGCGATCCCCGAGCGCCTGCCTGAGATCCGCTGCATGCTCTACGGGGCCCGGGCAAAGCGCGTCCGCCCGGGCCTCGACAACAAGCGCCTGACGTCCTGGAACGCGCTGATGATCTCCGCCCTGGCTGAGGCGGGCGCGGTGCTGTCGCGGCCGGACTACCTGGAGGCAGCGGTCGGGTGCGCGTCGTTCCTGCACTCAGAGCGCCGCGACGCCGAGGGCCGACTGCTGCGGACGCCCCGCCTCCAAGCCTTTCTCGAGGACCACGCGTTCCTGCTCGAGGCGCTGATCACGCTGTACGAGGGCACGTTCGACCCGCGGTGGTACCGCGAGGCCGCCCAGCTCGCGGACGCGCTGATAGCCCGCTTCGAAGAACCGGAGCGCGGCGGTTTCTTTACCACCGCGGCCGACCAACACGAGCTGCCCGTGCGCCGCAAGGACCTCGAAGACTCACCGATCCCTTCTGGCAATTCCGCGGCCGCGTTTGGGCTATTGCGGCTGGCGCTGCTGTCGGGCGAGGGCACGTATGAGCGCCACGCGCTCGGCGTACTTCGGCTTCTCTACGCGCCCGCGGTCCGGTATCCACAGGCGTTCGGGCACCTGTTACAGGCGGTGGACTTCTACCTGGCGCCGGTCAAGGAGGTCGCGATCGTCGGGCCGGAGGCACAGGCGCGAGAGCTCGTGGCGGCGGTGCGCGAGGAGTTCCGCCCCCACCTGGTGCTCGCGGGGGGAGCCGTCGACGGTGTGCCGCTGCTCGAGGGGCGCGGTCCGGTCGACGGACGCGCGGCCGCCTACGTGTGCGAGCACTTCGTCTGCCAAGCGCCCATCACGAGCCCCGAGGAGCTCGCCGCCAGCCTATAGCACCGACAGGTACCGCTCGAGCTCCCAGGGCGTGACCTGGACGCGATAGTCGTCCCACTCCTGGCGCTTGATCTCGATGTAGCGGTTGAACACGTGCTCGCCGAGCGTGCGCAGCACGAGCTCCGACTGGGAGGTGAGCTCGATCGCCTCGCCGAGCGTCTCGGGCAGCTGCTCGATCCCGAGTCGCCTGCGCTCGTCGGGCGCGAGGTGGTAGAGGTTCTTCTCCATCGGGTCGGGCAGCTGATATCCATGCTCGATCCCCTCGAGCCCGGCCTGGAGCAGCGCCGCGAACGTCAGGTAGGGGTTACACGCGGGGTCCGGGCACCTCAGCTCCATGCGGGTCGCCTGCTCCTTGCCTGGGTGATACAGCGGCACGCGCACGAGCGCGGAGCGGTTGCGGCGCGACCATGCGACGTACACCGGAGCCTCGTACCCGGGCACAAGCCGTTTGTAGGAGTTGACCCACTGCGCGAACAGCGAGCAGATATCACGCGCGTGGCGCAACTGCCCGGCTATGAACGCCTTGCCGACGTCGGAGAGGAAGTACTGGTCGTCGGGGTCGAAGAACGCGTTGCGGTCCCCGGTGAACAGCGACTGGTGCGTGTGCATGCCCGAGCCGTTCTTGCCGAACAGCGGCTTGGGCATGAACGTCGCGTGCAGGCCGTACTTCATCGCGTATTCCTTGACCGTGATCCGGTAGGTCATGCAGTCGTCGGCCATCTTCAGCGCGTCCGAGTAGCGCATGTCGATCTCGTGCTGGCTGGGCCCGACCTCGTGGTGGGTGTACTCGGTGTGGATACCGAGCTGCTCAAGCGCGAGAACGGTTTCCCGCCGCAGGTCCGAGCCTGCATCGAGCGTCGTCAGGTCGAAGTAGCCGCCCTCGTCGAGGGGCTGGGTGGACTTCGCGTCGCGGAAATAGAAGTACTCGAGCTCCGGGCCCACGTAGTAGTGGTCGAAGCCGAGCTGCTCGGCTCTGTGCAGGGCACGTCTGAGCACGTAGCGCGGATCGCCCTCGTAGGGCGTGCGTTCGGGCGTGATGATGTCGCAGAACATGCGCGCCACGCCCTGCTCGACCGGGCGCCAGGGGAGGATCGCGAACGTGCTCGGGTCCGGCATCGCGATCATGTCCGACTCTTCGATCGGGTTGAATCCCGTGATCGAGGAGCCGTCGAAGCCCATTCCCCCCTCGAACGCGTCGGTCAGCTCGGTGGCGTTGATCGAGAACGCCTTCAGGTGCCCCAGGATGTCCGTGAACCAGAGGCGGATGAAGCGTATGTCGCGCTCTTTGACGAGCGAGGTGACATCGTCGGGAGTGAGCTGGGTTGCAAGCGTGGCCATCGGAGGCGGAACGTTACTTGTGCGCCTCCCCGGAGCGCCGCGTGCTCAGACGCGAGCCTGTTGGCGCCGGCCAAGCCAGCGCCGCGCCCATCGTTGAAGCTCCGAGAGCGCCGGCTCGAGCTCGCGGCCCATGCGAGAGAGCGAGTACTCGACCCGAAGCGGCGGCCCCGAGATCACGGTGCGCTGGACCATGCCGCGCGCTTCCAACTCCTTCATCCGCTCGGACAGGAGCCGGTCGGAGAGCTCCGGGACCGCTTGCGCTATCTCCGAGAAGCGCAGCGGTCCGTCCATCAGCACGCGCAGGATCGCGCCGGTCCAGCGGCGCCCGACCAGCTCCACCGCCTCGTGGTAAAGAGGGCAGCAGCCCGAAGCCCGCGCCGCGGTCGCGCGCGGGTCCTCGTCAAGTTCTGCTGCCGGCTGCTCTTGCGCGAACATTCTCCGCGGCGGGGAGCTTACGCCGCTCGCAACGATCGCGACGCCTCGGTGGATCCGTCGACCGGCACCTCGCCGGCGACGTTCACCATCGCGGTGAACTGCTCGAGCGCCACCGCGGCGATCGCTTCCAAGATTTGCTCGTCGTCCCAACCAGCCTCGCGCGCTTCCTCGTGCAGGTGCATTGGCGGCCGGCCGGTCTCCACCACCAGCGCCTGGAGGTAGTGCAGGAGCGCGGCTTCGCGCGGGTCCTTGGAGGTGAACTGGCGCGCGAGCGCCACCTCGTCGAGCTCGAGGCCCGCGGCCCGCGCCGTGCGCGAGTGGATCGCGATCCCTGGCTCGGAGTGGTAGTGCTCGGCCACCGCCAGCGCGATTCGCTCGAGCGTCGCCAGCGTCAGCTTGCCGTGGCGCAGCTCGGAGCGAAAGCGAGCGTAAGCCCGCAGCGCGGCCGGGGAGCCGGCTAGTACGCCGAGGAAGTTCGGCAGTTGCCCGCCTGACGCAAGCGCGCCACGGAGAACCTTCACCGATCCCTCGGGCGCCGTCAGGTCGTCGTGAATTTGGAATCTGCTCATTGAGGTTTTCATCGTTTACCCACCAGAGGGTCTTCGGGACAGCCCCCCTTTTCATTTATGCGATGGAAACTGCCCTTCACTTTCGAGACCTGCTTACGGTTGATAAGTCTAGTTCGGATGGGCCTGCCGCACAAGGGGTTGGGGGCTCATTGCGCGCGCGGTAACACGAGCTTCACGGACTCGGCGCAGGACGCTCATCGATCGGCTTCCGCCCCGTCCCCGCACGGTAACGATCGCCTCTTGCCTGTATACGTCGGCGGATAAAGGCCGGATCAGCCGGACCTAGGAGCACCGTAAGCCGGGTCGGTTGCGGAGACCTCGGGCCGAGCCTTACCCCGGGTCGGTGGCGGCGCGGAGGGCTGTGAGGCCAGGCGCGGTCGCGGCAGGACGCGAGATCACGGCGGCGCGAGCGCTGGTGGCCGCATGCGCGCTCGCGGCGGCCACCAGCACCAGCAGTATCCCCAGAAGGACCGCCCACATCGCGACGCGATCCGGCCTGAACCCTTCCCGCTTGTGCCGCGGTTGGGTGGGTCGGCGTCGCGACTGGTAGGTGGCGAGGAACAATTCGCGCTCGGCGCCGCGCCCCTGGATAATGATCGTCCGCCGGCCGGGGACGCCGCCGGCGCGGCGAGTGGCCGGGTCGGGCGCCGGCGAGGCGGGCGCAGGACGGGGCGGGCGTGCGGAGGCGGCGGACAGCGCGCGCGCCGATGGCCCGGCGGATCGGGCCCCGGCCGGGGCAGCCCTCGGGCGGGTCCGCGGCACGTCCGAGGCGAAGGCGTCCTCCCATGCCTGGTCCCTCCATGCAGAGTCATCCGCTGCCGAACCGCGCACTCGGGCCATGCGACCGTCCTCTTTCTCGTGCCTACGGGGTTAGCTGACGGGCTCGCGCCGAAAGAGCGGCGCTACGCAGACTGGCGATTCGCCCCAAGAACTTGGGTCCCCCGCTTCCCGCCAACAGAGCGGAGCGGGAATTTGGCTTTTGCGGAGGCGGCATCCTAACAATCTCCGCCGACGGAGCACGCCCTATCGGGCGTTTTTTTCCGCACTTTGGCTGAAGTTGTTACTCCTGACCGGCGACCCTGGCGACGAACGACGCGACGTCCTGCGCAGCGGTCCCCTGGACGACGTTGGACGGCATCGTTCCCTGACCCAGGCACGTCTGGGACGAGCTGGGCGTCGGCGGGTTTTGGACACACCCATTCGCGATCGTATGGAGGACGAGCGATGCCGAGGGGCGGATCTGATCGAGGTTAGGGCCCACTTTGCCGACGGCGTTGGCGGCGGCGAGCGTGTGGCAGACGCCGCAGTGCTGCCCGAACAGCAGCCGGCCCTGCTTTTCTGCGGCGGTGAGCGTGAGCCCCCCGACCTGCGCGTTCGCGTTGCGGTGGTTACCGGTGAGGAACACCACCGGCAAAACCACGCCGAAACCGATGTAGACGATCGCGAATACGGTCGCCGCCGCCCTGCGCGCCCCGGGCGCGCGCCTGCGGGCAGCCCGGCGCCCCGGGCGAACCGCGAGGAAGAACACCGCGACGCCGAGGATGGCCCAGAATGCGGCGAACAGAAGTACCGGTAGCACGGGCGCCGCACCTTACCGTGCAGGGCCTCCGGATGGGCTCGAGACGCACGGCGCCGCACGTCTGCTACGGGGTCTCCGCACGCCCCGGCAGAGACGCGCGCCGAGCCACCGCCGCGCCCCCGCAGTGCGGCGTCGAATCAGTCCGCGGGCCATCAGCGCCTCCTGCCCGACGCGAAGCTCATCACCGGCGGGGCAACTGCGCGGAAGTCTTCGGCCTCGGTCTCGACCTCGGCGGCAGCGGCCGCCCGCTGCTCTGCCAGCCCGCGACGCACCTGCTCGTCGAGCATCGAGAAGTCTTTGATCTCCGCGAGCAGGCGGTCCGGGGCGGCGATCGAGCCGACGCGGTCGACGAGTACGTTCATCGTTCCGCCGGCCTCCGCAAATCGTTCGAGCTTTCCCTCGATCAGCATCAACGGCTCGGTCCTCACGATCAGCCGATTGCTTTCGTAGATCGCCGGCGGGACGATCAGGTTGATCGTCCCGTGCTCGTCCTCGAGCAGGATGAAAACGATCCCGTTCGCCGTTCCCGGGCGCTGGCGAGCGACGACGAGCCCACCGACACGTACTCGCGAACCGTGCTCGAGGATGTCGAGATCCCGGCTCGTCACGGCGTCCGCCCGCAGGCGGTGACGGAGCAGCGCCATCGGATGGGCCTGGGTTGTCAGCCCGGTCGTTCCGTAGTCGGCAAGCATCGACTCCCATTCCGAGAGGGATCTGAGCGAGGGCGGCGCGGGCAGGTCGAGCGGGAGCGCCAGCTGCGTGCCACCGGGCACCTTCGTACCGGGCGTCGCCACACCGAGCTGCCACAGCGCGATGCGACGGGCCGATCCCGGCGCGACGTCCCGGACGAGCGAGTCGCACGCCCCGGACCAGGCGAGCAGCTCGAGTGACGGCGCGCCCGCGCCGGCACGGGAGGCCAGATCCGAGAGGCCGCAAAACCGGCCGCCCGCCTCTCGGGCGCCGACCAGCTCCTTCACCTCCTGCTCGCGGACACCGCGAACGTATCCGAGTCCGATGCGGACGGAGCCGTCCTTCATCTCGCATTCCGCATCGCTCTCGTTGACGTCCGGCGGCAGCACCTCGATCCCCCGGCGCTGCGCCTCGTGAACGAGCGCGTCGGGCGGGTAAAAGCCCATCGGCTGCTCGTTGAGCAGCGAGCACAGGAACTCGGGGCCGTAGTGGACGCGAAGCCACGTCGACTGGTAGGCGAGCAGGCCGAACGCGGCGCCGTGCGCCTTGGGAAAGCCGAAGCCCGAGAATCCCTTGACCATCTCGAACACCCGCTCGGCCGTCTCCTCGTCGACTCGGTGGAGCCTCCGGGCGCCGGCCACGAATCGCTGGTGGTAGGCCTCGATCGCCGCCTCCGAGCGCTTGCGGCTCATCGCCCTTCGCAGCCCCTCCGCCTCGCCCGGCGAGAACCCCGCGAAGGCGATCGCGACCTCCAGCACCTGGTCCTGGAAGATGATCGTGCCGAGCGTCTCGCGCAGCACCGGCTCGAGCGACGGATGATCGTAGGGGACCTCGTAGTCGGGATCGACGCGCATCCGCTGACGCCGCTCGATGTAGGGGTTGACCGCCCCTCCCTGAATCGGCCCGGGCCGCACGATCGCCACCTGGATCGTCAGATCCTGGAGGTTTCCGGGCCGAGTTCGGCGCAGCGACTGCATCTGCGCGCGGCTCTCGATCTGGAAGACCCCGGTCGTGTCGGCGGTCTGGATGCACTCGTACGTGGCCCGGTCGTCATAGGGAATCTGGGAGAGATCGATGCGTTTGCCTCGGGTACGAGCGATCAGCTCCACGCACCGCTCGACCGCGGAGAGCATTCCCAGCCCCAGCAAATCGATCTTCAGAAAGCGCCCGTCCGAGCAGGAGTCCTTGTCCCACTGGACGATCTGGCGGCCCTCCATCGCGGCCGGAACGATCGGGCAGCAATCGATGAGCGGCCGGGTGGCGACGATCATCCCGCCCGAGTGCTGGCTGAGATGGCGGGGCAATCCGTGGGCCTCGGCCGCGAGCCGAACCAGCCACGCCCAGCGGCCCGTGGATCCGTGCCGGCCGTTCCCGGATCCCTCCCGCGGGGCGCCCGGCCGCACCCCGAACGCGCTCTCGATGTCCTTGGCGACCTCGCGCGCGTCCCATCCCTCGCTCCCGCGAGCCACCCGCTCGATCTCCCCCGGGGGCAGTCCCAGCGCCTTACCCAGCTCGCGGATCGCGCCGCGCGCGCGGTACGTGGGAAAGGCCGCCACCAGCGCCGAGCGGTCGTGCCCGTAGCGTTCGTGTACGCGCGGAAGCAGGACCTCGCGTATGTCGCGCGGGAAGTCGAGGTCGATGTCGGGAAGCGCGGTCAGCTCCTTGTTGAGAAAGCGCCCGATCAGCAGCTCGTTGGCGATCGGATCGACGTGAGACAGGCCGGTCAGGTAGCAGACGATCGATGACACGCTCGAGCCACGGCCACGGCCGGGGGGCAGCAGCGCGCGAGCGGTGTCCGGGCCTCGTACTTCGACCGCGACCTCGCGCGCCAGCTCGAGCATGTCGTGGTGCAGCAGAAAGAAGCCCGGGAGATCCAGCGCTTCGATGATGCGCAGCTCCTCCCGAAGACGGGCCCCAGCTGTGTCTCGCACCGCCGAGCGCGCGCCTTCGTATCGGTCCCGCAGCCGCGTCTGACACAGCTCGGTCAGGTTGCGCATCGCCTCTGCGTCCTCAGATCCGGGGTAGCGGTAGCCGAGGTCGCTGCCCAGGTCGAATTGCAGGCGCTCGGCCAGTCGCGCGGTCTCCGCCACCGCCTCTGGGTGCTCCGGAAACCGCGCCGCCATCGCCCGCGGCGAGGCGAGCACGTGGCTGAAGTTGCCGCGCCGCTCGGGTTCTGAGGCATCGAGCGTGGTGTGCAGCCGCACCGCGACGAACGTGTCCTGAAGCGGCGCGCGCGAGCGCGCGTGCGCGTGCACGTCGCCGGTGGCGACGCACGGCACCCCCAGTCGCTGTGCGAGCCCAGCCAGCCTCCGGTTGCGGGCGCGGTCATCGCGCAGAAACGGCCGCTGGAGCTCGACCCTCAGCCGGTCGGCTCCGAACGCCTCGAGCAGCTTCCTCGCGGTTGGCTCGTCATGGACTCCGCGCAGCGCGCATCCGCTCAGGCAGACGAGTCCCTCGGCGTGGTCCAGCACGTCCTCGAGCTGCACGTACGCCTGGGTGGGCGGTCCGGGTTTCTCGCGTGTATGTGCGTGTGCTCGGGTGAGGATCCGGCAGAGGTTCGACCAGCCTTGGGCGTCCTGCACCAGCAGCGTCAGATGCCGACCGTCCGCGAGGTCGACCTCGGCGCCATGGATCGCGCGCAGCCCGAGCGCCCTTGCCGAGACGGCGAACTCCATCGAACCCGAGACCGAGTTGTGGTCGGTCAGCGCGAGCGTCCCGTAGCCGAGCTCGAGCGCGGTGGGGACCAGCTCGTCGGGCAGCGAAGCGCCGTCCAGAAACGAGAACGCGGAATGGCAGTGCAACTCGACGTACCCCATCGAACATATGTTCGCCGCCGGATCGGATGGAAGGACGCCGCGGATGGAGGGCCCGATGGACGGCCTGTCAGAGGTTCAGTCCGTCACACGCCGCTCGGGATACCTCGGCAGCCCGTCGTCGGGAATCGGCTCCCAGGGAGCCGCGTAGGCGACGAACTGATGCCACGCGGGCCGAACGCCGGGATCGCCGTCGAACGCGCCGAGGCGCACGCCGACCTGCTCGTGATCGTCGGGGTTGCGGCTGAACAGGGCCGAGCCGCAGTCGCCGCAGAACCATTTCTCGAATCCATCCGCCGGCTTCCACGCCCGCAGCCGGTCTTCGCCTGAGACGACGCGGAACGATCCTGATCTCACGATCGCGGTGATCGACGCGGCGGTGCCGGTCCGGCGCCGGCAGCGCGTGCAGTGGCAGTAGCCCGCAGCCTCGAGTGGCGCCGTCACCTCGAAGCGCACCGCGCCGCACCCGCATCCACCGGTCAAGGGCTCGGTCATCGGTCGGCCAGAGCGACGTGGGTCAGATCGGTCATCGGTCGGCCAGAGCGACATGGGTCAGATCGCGCTCGGGTTCGATTCCCCACCGTCGTGCCACTTCCTCGAGCCGCTCGTCCATGTCCCAGCGGTCGGGCCTCTCCCCGCCCGAGTGCTCGGGGCTCGCGCCCTTCAGCGCCATGCACCCGTGGTTGTCACCAAGAAAGTGGATCGCCTCGACATCCTCGCTCGAGAGCCGCATCTCGGAGGGCAGGGCCGCGAGCTCGGCGCGCTTGTCCTCGATCGGGCGCGCGAACGGGCCCACCTCCTGGATCAGGGTGGGAACGACGCACGCGACCGGGGGGTGAGCGAGGTTCCACTGGCAGGCGAGCTGGATCATCGTCAGCCCGGCTCGCTCGGCGATCGGACGCATCGCGTCGAGGCGGTCGCGCCCGGTCTCGATCCAGCCCGGGGGCCGGAAGCTGCGGTGGTCGTGAGGATCGAGCTCCTGGCCGGGCAGGACGTCGTCGAAGAACAGGCCGCCGTAATCGACCACGCGCGTGATCACCTTCACCTGGGCAGCCGACGCGGCACCAAGGCACAGCTCTCCGGGCCAGGGCTCGAGCGGGTTGAGGATGATCATCGCCCAGTCGATCAGCGCGCCGAACCTCTCGAGACAATCGATCAGATCAAGCGTGAACCCGTTGGCTGGTCCAGGGGCCACGCCGATCGCCCGCGTCAGGCCATCGGCGCGAAGTGCGGCCATCCCGTCCCAGACCGCCTCGCTCTTGTAACCCCGCCGGTCCGGGTTGTGCAGCAACAGAAGGTCGAAGCTGTCGATACCGCACCGCTCGAGGCTGCGCTCGGTGGCCATCCGCAGGTACTCCGCGTACTCGGATGCGTCGCGCAGGGCCGGATCGGTGAACCGTGGAAAGCCCTTGGCGCCCTCGCGCCTGCCGGTGTAGAAGTCGTGGCCTACCGCTCCGACGATGCAGATCCGATCCCGCCGGCGGCCGGCGATCGCGCGGCCCAGCATCCTGTCGGCCTCGCCGGTTCCGTAAACATCGGCCGTGATCACGGTCCGGATCGAATCGTCCGGCGTGATCAGCGAGATGAAGCGCTCGTCGTCGAGGGGCTCGCCGAAGCGCATGAAGCGACCTCCGCTCCACGTGCCGACGGCGGCCGGGCCGGGGTCGAGCGCGGAGGCCGAAGGAGACATCGTGGCCAGTTTAGGAGTCCTCGCCGGCTCCACGCCGATCCCGTGAGTCCTCGCCGGCTCTACGCCGATCCCGTGAGTCCTCGCCGGCCCTGCGCCGATCCCGCGGCCGTCCGCCGCTCGGTTCTGCCTCGCGTCCCGGCCAGGGCTCCTCACCGGCGCCGGCGGGCTGGTCGAGCCATTGCCGCGCCACGCGGCGCTGGTCGAGCCATTGCCGCGCTCGCGGCGGACCACGCGGTGCTGCTTGATCGGCGGTCATCGCTGCCTCCACCACCTCCCGCTCTCCAGGTCGTGGAAGACAACTTCGTCGCGTCCGCACGTGGTGACGACCTCCCAATAGCGACGGCGTAACGGGCGGTCGGTCCACCAGCGATCCTCGACCAGCCAGGACTCGCGGACGACGTCGACGGCACGGCTACCGACCACGAGAGGCCGGCCATCGTCGCCGGCGTCGACCGCGACACGGCGCGGAATCGAAAGTCTCCGCGGACCGTTCATGGCCTCTCACGCCGGACTCGCTCGGGTTCGATTCCGTCCCGCACCGTCAATCGTCCACCGCTTCCTGCACTCATCCCTCAAACGGGGTCAGTACCGCTCGCCTCTCCGGGAAGCGCGAGTCCGGGTCGACTTCCAGCACACGCAGCGCGGCGTCGGGCCCGGCCGCGGTGCGCGCTTGACGAATCGCCTCGCGAAGGCGCGCCATCCGTGCCGCGGCCGGGTCCTCGAGTAACGCGCGTTGATCGCTCGTCGGGAGTCCGAACCGCTCGACCGCGAGCCTCAGCTCTTCCGCCGGCGCCGGCATCAGCGCAAGGCGGGGGGCCAGCGCGAGGCGCATCCGCACCGGGTCGGCAAGCGCTTCTCGAAAGACCACCTGCTCGCGCCACGTTCCGCCCTGCTCGACCAGGACCGCGGACAGCACCACCGCCCGCAGCGTCCGTCCTCTCCGCTCCCGACGTGCGAGCAGGCGATCGATCAGCAGCCCCAGGCCGCGCTCCAGCTGAGTGCCGGATGCCGCCTCTGGCAACTCGAGTGACTCGCGCAGATACTCGCCCGCAGGGCGCGGGCTCAGCGCGCAATCGCCACCGTTCGCCAGCTCATGAGCCATCAGACCCGCGTTACCGAAGCGATCGGCGAGCGCCGCGGGCGCCACCACGGCCAGGTCGCCGAGCGTGCCGATGCCAAGGCGCTCGAGCGCTTCGGGCAATTCGGCGAGCGCCGGCCGCGCTCTGAGCAACCCCACCGGTAGCGAGGCGAGGAAGGCCCGCGCCTGCTCGCGATCACCCGAGACGATCACCGGGCGGCGCACACGAGCCCGCGTCGCCGCCGCCACGGACGCAAACCGCGACGGCGCCACGCCGTAGCGAGCCGGCATACGGAGGGCTCGCCGAGCCGCCGCCAACACTCCCTTGACCCGCTCGCCCTCGTTCGTGACCAGCGTCCCACCTCCATGCAGTCGCAGGAGTCCCCGCGCGTCGAAGCAGACGAGACCAGGTCTCTCAGGCTCGACTGCCGCCCCGATCGACTCCAACCGCACGAGCAACCGCTCCCACATGTCGGCGACGCCGGCGGGATCGGGTGGCACGAGTGTCAGCTTGGGACAGCGGGCGAGCGCCTCTCCCAAACGCATCCCGGCGTGTACTCCGAACGCCTCCGCCGCGATCGAAACTTCTCCCACCTGCTGGACGCCGCCGGGCTCGGGGGCGAGCGCTGTGGGCGTGTGCAGCAGCTCAGCTCGATCGTCGGCTGCGATCGTGAGCTGAAAGCGCGGGAGAAGGACGCAGACGATCATCTTGACCGAACACATGTTCGCATAAGCAGCGGATGGATCCCAGTGGTACGGTCCCCCCGATGGGACCCTCGGACATCACTGACATCGCCTCCCAGAGCGTCCGTACGCTGCGCGCGTTCGGCCAGCGAATCCCTCGCGCCGGCGGCCTGCTCGCGCAATCGCTCGAGGATGCCGTAAAGGACCGCACCGTGATGATCACGGGCGCTTCGTCGGGGATCGGCAAGGCAGCGGCAATCGAGCTCGGGAAAGCGGGCGGGACGGTCCTGCTGGTCGCTCGCAGCGAGGACAAGCTGGCCGAGGTCAAGCGCCAGATCGAGATCGTGGGCGGCGTCGGAGACGTCCACCCCTGCGACCTCTCCGACATCGACGACATCGATCGGATGGCGGCAGAGGTGCTCGAGCAGCACGAATACGTCGACATCCTGGTCAACAACGCGGGTAGGTCGATCAGGCGCTCGGTCAGCAGAGCCTATGACCGCTTCCACGACTACCAGCGAACGATGCAGGTCAACTACTTCGGCCCGGTCAAGCTGATCCTCGATTTGCTCCCGGCGATGCGCGAGCGGAAGTCAGGCCACATCGTGAACGTCTCGACGATCGGCCTGCAGACGAACACGCCGCGGTTCTCGGCTTACCTCGCTTCCAAAGCCGCGCTCGACGCCTTCTCACGCTCGATCGCACCGGAGATCATCGATGATGGCGTGCACGTCACGACGGTCTACATGCCGCTCGTGCGCACCCCGATGATCGCGCCGACCAAGACCTACGATCACTTCCCCACCCTCAGCCCCGCGGAGGCGGCGAAGCTAATCACCGAGGCGATCCGCAAGCGGCCCAAGAGGATCGGGAGCACGATCGGAACGCTCGGACAGTTGAGCTACGCGGTCGCGCCCGGCGCCCAGGATCTGGTCGTCAACCGCGCCTACAAGCTATTCCCCGAGGGGGGCGACGACTCCCAGCGGGAGACTGCCGAGCAGCGCGCGTTCGTGCAGGCGACGCGCGGCGTGCACTGGTAGCACCATCATCACCCGAGGCTCCCGCGCGGCTCCCCGGCGGCTCCTCGGCGGACCAAGTATTTGATCGCACAACCAAGTCGGTGCTAGGCTCGCAAAACGCACACCGCACCGCCACCGCGACGCTCCGCCACCGCAACGCTCCGCCCGCACCGAGGAGACCCATGAAACTCGAAGGCATCCACCACGTCACCGCGATCACTGCCGACGCCCAGCGAAACCTCGATTTCTACGCCGGCGTTCTCGGGCTGCGGCTCGTCAAGAAGTCGGTCAACCAGGACCACACATCCGTCTACCACTTGTTCTACGCGGACGAGACCGGCGATCCCGGGTCCGACATCACGTTCTTCGAGTACCCGGGGCTCGCGAAGGGTCGCGCCGGCGCCGGCATGGTGCACCGAATCGTGTGGCGCGCCACCGGCGACGAGGCGCTCGACTTCTGGCAGGCGAGGCTCTCCGAGCACGGTTATGACTCGTCCCGCGCCGATGGCTCGCTCACGTTCCGCGACTTCGAGGGACTCGAGCACGAGCTGCTCGTGGTCGAGACGACCGATGAGCCGCTCGTCGCCCAGCATCCGGATATTCCGGCGGGGCTTGCGCTCCAGGGATTCCATGCGGTGCGCGCCTACACGCACGAACCCGGCCGTAGCCGCCCTTTGCTCGAGGACGCGCTCGGGTTCGAGTCCGCGGACGAAACGACCCCAACGACCCCAACGACCCACCGGACTCAGGCCAGTCAAGCAACGCCGACAGCGTGGGAGGCTCGCGGCGCCCACCGCGGCGGGTATTACATCTACGACGCACCGCCCGAGGAGCGCGGCCTTCAGGGGGCGGGCACCGTCCACCACGTCGCCTGGGCATCCCGTCCGAATGAGCAGGTGGCGTGGCGGGAGAAGGTCGTGCAGGCCGGCGCTCATCCAACGCCGGTGATCGACCGCTACTACTTCCGCTCGGTCTACTTCCGCGAGCCATCGGGGGTGCTGTTCGAGATCGCCACGATCGGTCCCGGGTTCACCGTCGACGAGCCGCTCGAGTGCCTGGGAGACAAGCTGTCGCTGACGCCCCAGTTCGAGCATCTTCGCGATGAGATCGAGCCGACGCTGACCCCGCTGCGCAACCCGCGCGAGAGCTGGGCGCGACGGTGAGGGTGGCCCGGGCCAAGGCGCGCGGGGAAGGCGCGCCGGCGAACGCGCGGCGGTGAGGGTGCGGCGTTGCCCGAGCCTCGTTTCGGCGTCTTCCTGATCCCTGAGGCGGAGGACCCGCAAGCGACCACCGAGCTTGCGCTCACCGCCGAGCGGCTTGGGCTGGACCTGATCGGGGTGCAGGATCATCCCTACCAGCGACGCTTCTACGACACGTTCTCACTACTGGCCTACATCGCCGCCCGGACCGAGCGGATCAGCCTGGTCCCGGACGTCGCGAACCTTCCGCTGCGGCCGCCGGCGCTCCTCGCCAAGGCGGCGGCGAGCATCGACCTGCTTTCCGGTGGGCGCTTCGAGCTAGGCCTCGGCGCCGGCGCTTTCTGGGACGCGATCGCCGCCATGGGCGGGCCACGGCGGACGGCGAAGGACTCGGTCGATGCCCTCGAGGAGGCGATCCAGATCGTCCGCCTGACCTGGAGCGGGCGGAGGACGGTCTCCTTCGAGGGACGCCACTACCGCATCAAGGGATTCAAGCCCGGCCCCCAACCCGCGCATAACGTCGGCATCTGGCTGGGCGCGTACGGGCCGCGGATGGTCCGCCTGACCGGGCGCGCCGCCGACGGATGGCTCCCGAGCGTGCCGCGGTTGCCGCTGGAAGAGGTGCTCCCCCGCCAGCAAGCGATCGACGACGCCGCGCGCGCCGCCGGCCGCAACCCCGGCGACATCCGCCGAGTCGCGAACGTCAACGGCCAGATCACCGAGACGTCCTCCGAGGGCTTTCTGCGCGGGCCAGCGCACCAGTGGGTCGACGACCTGCGCCGGCTGATCGAGGACTACGGCTTCGACACGTTCATCTTCTGGGGCGAAGGCGACCCAAACGAACAGCTGCGCCGTTTCGCTGAAGACGTCGTCCCGCGTGTGCGTGAGCTGTCGTAGCGGGCCGGCAGACCGGGCGTGGCGCCAAACAAAATTGACCCGGAACCTCTCGCGCCTGACTGACCGCGAGCTGGCTAGCGAGGCGCCGGCAAGCTGGCCCAGCGAGGCGCCGGCAGCGCCCAGCGAGGCGCCCGCAGAGCTACCGTCAAACCGGAGACCCGGCGTCCCTGATCAGCCTCCCGACCGGGACGGCCGCGAGGTGCTCGGACTCGAGCCTCAGGCGAAGCTTGTCGACCAGCGTGATCACGTTGGTCGTGGGCGTCAGCACCAGCTCGACGACCTCGCCGGCGCGCAGTCGCCCGAGGCTGTCATCGCCGTCCTTTAGCTTGACCGCACCCGCGATCAGGCGCCCGCCGGCGCCGTGCGCCATCCACCATTGGCCGACGCTGGGGCCGCTCGAGGCGTACAGGAAGTGGTGCCCGGTGCTCATTGAGTTCAGCATCTCGTGCAGCTGGTCGCGGGTGTGGAGCCAGCGCACCAAGCCGCCGCCGCGGAGCCTTGGGACGGCCTGGTCGCCGTACCCGTAGACACCCATCTCGCCCCGCGATGGCGGGTGCGACAGCGCGAAAGTGGCGCGGATGCCGCTCGCGTACAAGGCGCTCGCCAGCGAGGGGACCTCGCCGCTCGGCGCGTCGACGATCACCCCCACCTCCGGCCTGTCGGTGCTCACCACCGTGGTCGGGCGCATGTGCACAAAGTGCGAGACGAGTGAGTACGAGGCGCCCGTGGTCAATATCCAGCCGGCGAGCACGACCGTCGCTGCCGCCGCCGTCGCAACGCGCGCGGTCCGACGTCGCCACACTGGCACTTGGCGAGCGCGGCGCTCGTCGTTCAGGATCAGCGACGCGGTCGAGGGGCGTCGCGCGAACGACGGATCGGGATCGGGCCTCCGCAGCAGGGCATGCTCCAGCGCCGGCCCGATGTCCGTTTGGGTGCGCGCGACCTGCGCGAGGCCGAACCGTTCGAGGGCCGCATTCGACGCGCGAACGTGGCCGTAGCCGAAACCGTAGGAGATCACGGGGCAGCCGCGGATGATGGCCTCGAGCACCGTGAGCCCCGCGCTCGAGTGGATCAGCGCGTCGCTCGCGGCGAGCACATCGCCCATCCGGTCCGTGAAGCCCATCAGCCGCAGCCGCGGCTCGTCGCCGAACCGCTTGGCCACTCGCTTGCGCAGGTCGTCGTTGCGCCCGCACAGGCACAGCACGGTGGCGTCTGGCTGCGCGGCGAGCGCCACCTCGGTGGCGCCGAGTAGATCGCCCACCCCCCATCCACCACCGGAGATCGCGATGACTTTGCCCTCGGTGGGCAGGCTGAGAGCGCGACGCGCGTCCCCCCGCGAGCGCGCGGCTAGGAACGCGGGCGACGTCGGCGGCTTGGCCCAGCGCACGCTCCCCGGCCCGGCGATCTTCTCCACCTCCTCGACCGATTCGGGGTGGGTGATGAAGTGCAGGTCGATTCCTGGGTGGGCCCAGAAATACAGCCCGGCTAAGTCGGTGATCGACGAATAGCAGGGGACGTCGAGCCGACCTCGTCGTCGCAGGTCGCCAAGGACGGCCGTCACGCCGGGGTAGGTGGAGACGATCTGGTCGGGGTCGTGGGCGCGGATCAGACGCATCAGCCCGCGCCGGCCGAACATCCACAGGAGCGAGCGGGCCATCCACCGCGTCGGCGCCAGCTCCATAAACAGCCGGTACTGGAGGTCGAACCACCAGGGGATCCAGCGGAACATGAAGGCCGAGCTCTCGCGCAGGACGTGGCTCAGGATCTTCCCCATGGCGGGGAGCCCGTTGACGATCGATACCAGGGCGTCCGGATCTTCGTCGTGAAACTCCCGCGCCACGGCGCGCGCGGGCAGGTCGTGCCCCTCGCCGATGTCGGCCGAAATGATCAGCACCTTGCGCGGCTTGGCCTCGGCGTCGGGCTCGCCGGCGGGGATCACGGCCTCCGCCTCGCGCGCCGCGGCGACCGCGTTCTGCGAGCGCCGCCACTCGACATAGCGTTTGACGCCCTCGGAGAACGGGGTCGCCGCGGTCCAGCCGAGCTCCCGCTCCGCGCGCCGCGAGCACACGATCTTCCCGCCGAAGTCACCCGGCCGGGCCGGCGTGTACTTGATCTCGACGTCGCCCACGAGGTCGCGCACGGTCTCGGCGATCTGCCTGATCGTCACGTTCTCATCGCTGGCGAGGTTGTAGACGCGGTTGACCGCCACGTCGCCCATCCCCCGCGCGACACCATCGGCGAGATCCTCGACATAGACAAACCGGCGCGACTGGCTGCCGTCCCCGGCCAGCGTCAGCGGCTCGCCGCCCAGCGCCTTGCCGACGAACGCGGGGATGACCGCTGCCTCCCGCGCGCGCGGGCCGTACGGGATACCGAACCGCAGGATCGTGTAGTCGATCCCGTAGAGCTCCTGGTAGGCCTTGCAGTACAGCTCGCCGGCCAGCTTTGTGCTGGTGTAGAGGTGAGAAGGCGCTGGCAGCAGCGTGTCCTCGTCGACCGCGTCGTCCTCGCAGTCCGAGTAGACCCAGATCGTGCTCGCGTACACGATCCGTTTGACGCCCGCGCGGCGCGCGGCCTCGAGCACGGCGACCGTGCCCCGCGCGTTGACCCGTTCGGCATCCTCCGGCGAAGCATGGACGTCGTTGACGTCGGCCACGGCGGCGAGATGGGCGACCGCGTCACAGGAATGCAGAGCCCGCTCGAGCGCCTCGCGGTCCGTGATCGATCCAAGCACGGTATCGATCGCCGGGGACCCGTCCACCCCATGCCACGGCGACGGCCGCAGGTCGTAGATGACGGGCTCGTAGCCGCGCTCGCGCAGCTTGTCGACCACGTGCGAGCCGATGAAGCCCGATCCACCTGTGACGAGGACTCTCATGCGCCAGATTGCCGTCCAGGACGGTAGTAGAGCGGCACGCACGAATGGTTCCGTGCGACCCAGTCGGTATTGGGCAGTTCGACGGCGTGCCCCATGATCCTGTGGCAGGGCTCGTCGTAGACGCGCCCGGTGGAGCGCTCGAGCCAGTTGAAGACGATGTACTTGTAGAGGCCGGAGACCATCCCGTCGGGCAGCTGGAGACGACTCGGGTACAGCGGGTCGAGCTCCGAGCGCGCAACCTCGTTCTTCCACGCCACGATATCCGGCAATCGCTCGATCTGAATCACCCCCAGCGCCGCAATGAACTCGGTCATCCGGAAGTTGAGCCCCGCGACGTCGTAGCCGGGCTTGCCGTAATTGCGAAAGGCCCGAGCATGCTCCAGCACCTCGGGGCGGCGCGAGACGAGCACCCCACCCTCCCCGGTCGAGATCGTCTTGGTCGCATACAGCGAGTACACCCCGGCATCTCCGTAGGTACCGGGCCTACGTCCGTTCCAGCTCGCGCCGTGCGCGTGCGCGCAATCCTCGATCAGAAAGATGCCGTGCTCGCGGCAGTACGCGGCGATCTGCTCGACCTCGAACGCGATGTGGCCCCCAATGTGGACCAGAAACGCTGCCCTGGGCCGGTATCGCTCAGCCTTGGCCTCGAAGTCGGCGAACGACATACACAGGTCCTCGCGATTGCAATCGACGAATTGCACCTCCGCGCCGGCGTGGACAGCCGCGAGGGGCGTGGCCATGAACGTGTTCGATGGACAGAGCACCGTCTCGCCCCGGACGCCCACAAACTGAAGCGCCGCCAGCGCACCACCCGCCCAGCTCGACAGGGCCAGCGCGGGAACCCCGTTCCACCCCTCCCACGCCGTCTCCAGCCGCTGCACCATCTGGCCCTCGGTCCACTGGCCCGAGTCGATCACCTCGTCGATCAGCTCGTGGAGGCGAAGCCGGTCGCGCTCGTCGAATCCGATGGCAAACCGGGCGTAGTCGGCTACGCTCTTTTTTGAGGAAGCGGAAGCGGTGGTCATGGTTGTCTCGGGTGGCATCCGAGGAGCTGGGACATGCGCCTTCGCGCGCCGGCCGGCGGCACGAGCCCACGCTCGACGTGCTGATCCTTTCAGGTCGTTCGGCGCGCGGGCAAGGATCTCAGCCCGGTAGGACAGTATCGAGTTCGCGCCGCCTAAGCTCCGCGATAACCAACGGTAGCGCCCGCACCGTTTTCTTGTGCGAGCCGTGCGAGCTGTAGAAGTCCGCGTCGTGCAGGAGGATTATGTCCCGGTTCGAGACGTGATGGGTCGCGCGGGCGGCGATCCGCCGGGGCGTGGTGAACCGCCGCCAGTCCTTGCCCCACCGCGACCACAGCAAGGGCCGCAGGCCCGCGGCCCGCGCGGCGCGCAAGCCGGCGGGACTGTAGACGCCGTACGGCGGCCGGTGCCAGGCGGGCGCGGCTCCGACCGCGTCCTCAATCGCCGCTGCCCCCCGCGCGAGATCCTCCCGCACCGCCGCGACACCCAGCCGCACCTGGAGACGGTGGCGGTAGCCGTGCAGCGCGACCACGTGCCCGGCCGCCGCGATCTCCGCGGCCAGGGCCGGCCGACGCTCCACCTGCTCGCCGATCAAGAAGAACGTCGCGCGGGCGCTCGCGCGCGAGAGCACCTCGAGGACGGATGGGGTTCCCTCGGGGTGAGGGCCGTCGTCGAAGCTGAGCACGACCCCCGCACCGTCCGGCAGCGTGCGCGGAAGCTCGAGCGCCGCCGCAGCAGCCGGAACGACCGGGGCCAGGAGGTGGCGGATCACGCCGGCATGATCCCTTACTCGACGCGCAAACCACCTGCCACGAAACCACATGGCCGAGGCGACGTGAGCGTAACGTTGGGTGGGACGTGAGACCGGATCTCGACTACTGGCTTCCCGAGTTCGGCATCCGCGTCGCGCACCGTCGTGAGAGCAGTGCCTCTCCCGGGCGGCTGTGGGACGCTGCGCGCCAGGTCCGCCTGGCCGATGCGGGGATGCTCGGGCGGCTGGTTCGCTGGCGGATCCCGGGCATGCCGGCCGCGATCTCATTCGAGGAGATGTTTCGCCGTCCGCCGTTCGTCGCGCTCACGGACGGCACCGACCACGCGTCGGTCTCGGGCTTGGTGGGACGGATCTGGACGCTCCGACGCGATTACCCGGAGCTCGGCGGTCCCGAGGAGTTTCGTCGATGGTCTGAGGCGGGCACCGCCCGCGTGCTGTTCGCGAGCTGGGTCGAGCCCGCCGACCGGGGGGCCAGCGCGGCGCTGGCCTCAGAGGTCCGGGTCCAGGCAATCGGCGCGCAAGGCCGGCTCGGGATCGCCGCGATCCGGCCGCTGACGGGCGCCTTTCAGGGACTGATCGGGAGCGAGGGGATCGCGGCCGCCGTTGCGAGCGCCGAGCAGTAACAACGACCGCGAACAACACGCCGGCGAGAGGGCGTCCGGCAGGGCGACGAGAGTTGGGAGTCACATCTCTGCAACTAACGCCCGGCCGTGGCGCCAGAGCCGACTAATGTCACGATCGTGCTCGACTACGACGCCACCGTCACCGTTCGCCGCACCCGCTACACCAGCGACCAGACCGGCTGGTCGGTGGTCGAGGTGGCCGGCGAGGACGGGGAGCCCGTCGTGCTGGTCGGCCCGCTCAGCCACCTCGAGGAGCGAGAGCGCGCACACATCGTTGGGACGTGGGTCGACGACAGCCGCTATGGCCCCCAGGTCAAGGTCTCCGAGGCGCATCCCCTTCCACCCTCCGACACAGACACACTGGCCGCGTACCTCATCCGCGTCAAGCACATCGGCCCCAAGCGCGCCTCCAAGCTGATCGTTCGCTACGGCGTCGACCAAGTGCTCGACGCGATCGACGACGACCCCAACACGGCGTTCGCCGCCGCCGGTCTCAGGCCGCGCCAGATCGAACAGGCGATCGCGTCTTGGGAGCGGATGCGCGTGACCCGCCGGCTTCACCTGGTCCTCGCGCCCCACGGTCTGGCGTACCTGGTCTCGAGGCTCCACGACGCGTACGGCGACTCGGCCCACAAGGTCGTGGCCGAGCACCCATATGAGCTGACCAGCGTCTTCGGCGTCGGCTTCCTCACCGCGGACAAGATCGCGCAAGGCCTTGGCGCCGTCCCAGAAAGCCCCGACCGCGCGCGGGCGGCCACCCTCCATCTGCTCGCCGAGGCCGAGCGCGGCGGGAGCACCTGCATGCCCCTGCCGGATCTCCTGGCCTCACTGCACGACCTCCTCGGCTCGAACCAGCCCGACGAGCCGTTCATCGACGAGCTGGTCGCAGCGGGCGACCTCGCGAGAACGGGCCCCTGGATCTACCGCCGGGAGACCGCGGAGCTCGAGGCCGAGCTCGCCGCGAGGGTCGGCGAGCTGGCGACCGGCACCGCCTCTGTCCGCCTGCGCGACCCACCAGGCGCGCAGGCGGACACCAGCGCCGATCCCAAGCTGACAAACCTGACCGAGGAGCAGCGCCAAGGCGTGCTGGGCGCGCTGAGCCACCGCCTGTCGCTGATCACGGGCGGCCCCGGCACCGGCAAGACCGCCTCGATCAAGGCGATCGCCGCGATCGCCGCCGGCCGGGGAGCCCGCGTCACCTTGGTCGCGCCCACCGGCCGGGCCGCGATCCGGATGACCGAGGCGAGCGGGATGCGTGCCAGAACCGTCCACTCGGCGCTCGGTTGGGTCCCGGGCGAGGGTCCCACTCACGACGAGGACGATCCGCTCCCGTGCGATCTGCTGATCGTCGACGAGGCCTCGATGGCCAACCTCGAGCTGCTGGTCACGCTGCTGCGCGCCGTGGGACCGCGCGCGCACGTGGTGCTGGTCGGTGACGCGGACCAGCTCGCGCCCGTCGGCGCCGGCAAGCCGTTTGCGGAGCTGGTCTCGAGCGGCGCGGTGCCGACCACCCGGCTGACCCACATCTTCCGCCAGGCCGCCGGCAGCATGATCGTCCAGGGCGCCCACGCCATCCGCCGCGGCACGACCCCCAACTTTCACCCCGAAGAGGAAATGCGCCGCGACCTGTTCCTGATCCAGCGAACCGATCCGCGGTCCGCCCGCGAGGAGATCGTCTCGCTCGTTTCAGAGCGCCTCCCGGCTCACTACGGCGTCGATCCGGTGCGGGACATCCAGGTGTTCGCCCCCGTCTACCGCGGAGAGCTCGGGATCGACGCGCTCAATGGCGCCCTGCGCGAGGCACTCAACCCGAACGGCCAACCGGTCCGGGGCGGCCGCTTAAGAATCGGCGACAAGGTGATGATGACGGGGCGCAACCTCCACGAGCTCGGGCTCATGAACGGGACGCTCCTGCGGTTGATCGACGAGGTCTCCGGCGGCGGCGAGGAGGGCGAGGACGACGCGGCGCTGATCCTCGCCGCCGAGGAAGCGATCTTCCGCCTGCCCCCCGAGGAATCGGATCGCCTGCGTCTCGCCTACGCGTGCTCGGTCCATCGCGGCCAGGGAATCGAGCTCCCGGTCAGCGTGATCGTCGCGCATCCGGCGGGCGGCGCGTTCTTCCTGCGTCGCGAGATGCTCTACACGGCCGTGACTCGCGCGAGGCTCGCGACCGTGATCGTCGGGACCGGCGAGGTAGTCGCGCGCGCCGCGCGCACGCCGGACACCGGACGGCGGCACAGCCGGGTCGCCGAGCGGCTCGCCGCGCAAGCCCATCGATGACGGGGCCCAAAACCCTCAGTCCCGGCGCCCTCCCGAGCGCTGCTCCAGCGCCAGCTGCTGGCCGCCTACGACAACGTGCTGCTCTCCCACGCGGATCGCGCGCGGGTCAATCCCGATGCCCGCCCCGTCCCGCTGCTGCCCGGCAACGGAGACCGCGGCGGCCCGCTGCTGATCGACGGTCTGTTCGCGGGAAACTGGAAGATCACCTCCGAGCGCCGGCGCTTCACGTTGCAGATCGACGCCTTTGGCCGGATCCCGAAGTCCGATCTGCGAGCGCTCGCGGACGAGTCGATGGCCCTGCTGCACTTCGTCACCCCCGACGCCGAGACGTACGATCTGCACCTGCCCTGACCGCCCCGGCCCCACGCCCGAAACCTTCAACATGCTCGGGGTGTTGCAGTCGGCGATGCGGCGCTTTTCGCTCGCCCTCCTCATCCTCGCCATCCCGTCCCTCGCCCCCGCCACGGCGTCGGCGGCTCCCGCCGTGAGCGTGTTCCCCACGCCGGGGTCGAGGTCCGCGCTACCCGGAACGCAGATCGTCTTCCGCGGCGTGGCTTCGGCCAGCATCGGCTCCGTCCAGGTGGTCGGCTCGCGTACCGGGATCCACGCCGGAAGCGTGGCGGCGGACTCCGACGGGCAGGGGGGAAGCTTCCTGCCGGCCAAGCCGTTCGCGGCCGGCGAGACCGTGACCGTCACCACCGGCCTGAACATCCTGGGGGGCCGGGGCGGCAGCTTTCGGTTCACGATCGCCAGACCGGACGGAGCGATCCCGCCGGAGCAGATACCGCTGGTCGCGGCCGGGGCCAACGGCCTGGAGCACTTCCGCTCCCGCCCGGATCTCGAGCCGGCGTCGGTCACCGTCGCCAAGCGCGGCGCGCCCGCGTCCCTGGGGGACATCTTCGTCGCGCCGCAACAGGGCCCCGTGCAGAACGGGCCCATGCTGCTCGACCCGTCGGGCAACCTCATCTGGTTCAAGCCCCTACCCAAGAACCAGCTGGCGACCGACTTTCGCGTGCAAGAGCTCCAGGGCCAGCCGGTGCTGACGTGGTGGCAGGGGTACACCAACAACGGCAGCGGCCGCGGCGAGGGAGTGATCTACGACAGCACCTACCGCCAGATCGCCGTGGTCAACGCCGCCAACGGGCTGCAGGGCGCGGACCTGCACGAGTTCCTCCTGACGCCGCAGGGGCAGGCGTACATCATCGCCGCCTCCCCGCTCCGCTGGCCCGGCCTCCGCAAGCCGCTGATGGACTCCGTCGTCCAGGAGATCGACATCAAGACGGGACTCGTGCTGTTCGAGTGGCACGCGCTCGACCACGTGCCGCTCAGCGAGTCGTTCTACAAACTGAGCTCACCCGGGTTCGTCTACGACCCGTATCACCTGAACTCGATCGCGCTCGATCGCGACGGGAACCTCATCGTCTCCCTGCGCAACACCTGGGCCGATTACAAGATCAACCATCAGACCGGAGCCGTGATGTGGACGCTCGGCAGCAACCGCAGCAGCTTCCACCTGGGCCCCGGGGTGCAGACCGCCTTCCAGCACAACCTCGTCGTCCAGCCCGACGGGACGTTCACGATCTTTGACGACGGCGCCGGCCCGCCCGCGGTTCATTCCCAGTCGCGCGCGATCCGGATCGCGATCAACACCAAGAAGATGACCGCCACGCTGCTCCAGCAGTACGAGCACTCGCCCCCGTTGTCGTCGATCTTCGAGGGCGGCTACCAGGCGCTGCCCGGCGGCGACGCATTCGTGGGCTGGGGGTCCCAGCCGTATATCTCCGAGTTCACCGCGGCCGGCAAGCTCGACTTCGACGCGCACTTCACGGCGCCGACGACGAGCTACCGCGCCTACCGCTTCCCCTGGTTCGGGCAGCCGACCACGGTGCCCGCGCTCGCGGCGAGCAGCGGCGCCGACGGCGTGACCACCGTGTACGCCAGCTGGAACGGAGCCACGGATGTGGCCTCGTGGCGCGTCCTCGCCGGCGCGGGCCCGGGCGGGCTCCAGCCGGTCGGAGGCGCGCCGAAGCGCGGCTTTGAGACCGCGATCCCGGTGCACAGCGAGCAGCCCGAGTTCGAGGTCCAGGCGCTCGGCTCCTCGGGCCAGGTGCTCTCGTCCTCCGGGGTGCTGAGCACCGGGACGAACCGCATCTCGATCTTCGGCCACAGCGCGTTCATCTCCCCCGGCGGCATGGGCGGCCTGCCGTAACCGGCCCCGCACATGGCGTCGGCCTCCGCCGACATCAGTTGCTCGGCGAAGCTGCGCACCATCTCCCGCACCAGGTCAGGGCTGTCTTGCTCGAGGTGCTTGCGCAACCACTCGAGCGCGTCCAAGCTGTCAGGGGCCACCGCATCTCTCCTCTCGGTTCGTCGTGAACGGACTTCCTTGAGGTTGGTGCGGTGGTCGTCGCGAGTGGTGGATACTGAGCCGTTAGGCCACGTGGCTCACCATCTCGTACACCACTCCGGGAGACTCAAACCTGCTCTCCCGCAGACAAGCTGACCGTCAGCCAGTTATCAAAGCCAGACCTAGGCAAAGCTGACCGTAACCCCCACCAGACAACAAATGGTGGATACAACCAATCAGCGCTACCTACATCCTCCCTGCCGAATCGGCATTCCTCCGGCCATCGCTGAGCCGCTCCTTCGCACACATGCCGAATGGCAGATATGGCTCGCCGATGCTTCGGTAGCGGACTGCGGCAGCGCCTCGATCACTTTCGTATTGTGTCGGTATGAATGGGTCGCCGGAGGACCTCAAAGGGGAGATTGCAGGCGGCTTCGATCGGGCGGCGATGTCCTACGACACCGTGATCCCGTTCTTTGAGACCTTCGCCCGGTACCTAGTGGATGCCGCTGCGCTTGATCCGGGCCAGCGTGTGTTGGATGTTGCCAGCGGGAGAGGTGCGTGCCGACGGGTCGCCGTGGAACGTGTCGGACCGTCCGGGTATGTCCTCGGTGTCGACTTGTCGAAGACAATGATTGAGCTGGCACGCCAAGATCTCGGTGATTTCGACGGGCCGGCGGGAGCCGTCGAGGTGCGGGTCGGTGACAGTGAGCACCTCGATGTCGCCGACGATTCCTTCGACGTGGTCCTGTGCGGCTTCGGGGTGTTCTTCTTCCCTGATACTGCTGCCGCGCTTTCGGAGTGCCGGCGAGTGCAGGCGCCAACAAAGGTGGACGCTTTGTGTCGTCCACCTTTGTTGGCGCCTAGCCGGTCTCGACGGGCAGCGGGTTGATCGACTTCCTGCGACGGGCGGGATTTGTCGAGGCGACCACGCACCAGGTCGAGGCTCGCTTCGTGTTCCCGGACGTGGACGCCTATCCCGCTTGGAACTGGTCCACAGGCATGCGACGCCTGCTGGAATCGTTCAGCGACGAGGAAGCCGAGACTTATCGCCGCGCCTGATCCGAGCGGCTCGAAGGCCACGCCGTAACCGGCGGCTATGAGCTGATTCAAGCGGCCGAACTGACGGTCGCGACGAACCCGAGACAGTCGCAGAGTCGACGAAGCCGGCGTTGCCATCGCGGAACCGCACAGATTGCTTGGTCGGGTGCGTGTCCGCCAACCCCACAGGAGATCCACGTTCCGCGCCAGATCGAGGCCTCTTTGTTTGTCAAGGTTTTGCGAAGGATTTTTGTGGCCAGCCGCTCCGGTGGTCAACGTGCCCGCCGGGCTTTGCCAGGCGTGCTTGCTTTGCTGGCGTCGGGCCGCGGGTCAGCCTTCCACCCGAGCAGGTCGGCGATCTGTTCGGCCAGGCGGTCAGCGGCGGGCCTGCGGAGCCCGATGGCGACGATGACCGAGCGGTGGCCGCGGCGCAGGCGGACCAGCCATGCACGCTCGATAGGACGCCCCGCGAGCTGGCCGACCCGAGGTCGACTTCTACGCTGACCGGCTTGGCCTTGTCTTGTGTGTGGCGGCCCGATGAGAGCGGACGCGGCAGCCAGGAGAGCAGAACCGTGCTGGGCGGCCAGTTTCTGCTCGGGGCAGCGGCCGGTCGCGACCGAGCGCGGCACAGCTCGGCTCGAGCGTCGGTACGTTACGTAACGGAACGCGGTCGTCCACCTTCACCCCGCCGCTTTGCACCCGGCCGTACCTAGGGGCTGTGCCGCTCGCTGAGAATGCCTAACCTTGGGCTTGGCCCGGGAGTGGCTTGGCCGAAGAGCCGGTTTTGCGGGGTGTGAGCCGGCCGCGCTGGCTATAGAGCCGTCCCCCGTTTGCCCTCCCGGGCCACCTGAGGCGTGACCTTCCTTCTCGGCCCGGCGGGCGTCGGCCACGATGGCGGCGTAGAGGGCGTCGCTGATGCGCCTTTTCAGCGCCCGGAGGGCTTCTTTGCCGGTCTCGCCCTCAGCTATCTTGCGGTCGAAGTAGGCCCGGCCCTCGCTGTGGGCGTTGGCGGACCTGGGTGACCGCCGCCAGGTGGACGGCGTGGTTCAGCTGGCGGCTGCCTCGCCTGGACAGGCGGTAGAGCTTCTTCGGCCGAGGAGACCTCGATGGGGGCGGTGCCGTTGTAGGCGGCGAAGTGGTCCTTGTCGGGGAAACGCCCGACGTCGCCGGTGATGCCCACGGCGATGGCGGCCACGACCGGCCCGACGCCGAAAATCTTGGTCGTGGTGGTCCGGGAGGCGGCCACCACAGCGGCCAGGCGTTCCCTCAGCTCTTTTAGCTGTTCGTCCACGCCGCGCAGGTCGCCCAGGAGCTCGGTGGCTAGCTCCACCCGGGCCGCGGCGACAGCACCAGCTGGCTCTATGGCCTCGAGCAGGCGCGCCATTTCGGTGGCGTAGATCTCGCCGGCGTAGCCGCCGGGGACGAGCTCCAAGATGACGGCATGCAGGCGGTTGGCCACCCGGGTACGGGCGCTCGAGAGGTCCTTGCGCCGCCGCGCCCACAGCCGCATGACGGCGGTGTGGTTCCTCTTTGGCCACATCGACCAGGCGCTTAGCCCGCAGGGCAGCCACCGCCACGGAGCGGGCGTCATTGGGGTCGTTCTTGTTGACGTCACCATTGTCCAGTAGCTGGGCGCGGGCGGCCAGCTTGGGCTGCACGTCGACCACGCGCTCGCCCGCGGCCACCAGCTGTTGGGCCACCAAGTACCCGAGGCCGGAGGCGTTCTCGACCGCCCAGGTGCGCTCCGGCCACGCCTTGGCCCACTCGCTCAAGCGTGCTAGCTGCTCAGGGCCGGACCGCACCCGCAACTGGCCCAGCGTGGCCTCGTGCTCGTCGATGGCAACGGCCGTGTGCGAGCCCTTGTGCGGGTCGATGCCGATCGTCACTGCCATGAAAACCTCCTTCGGTCATTGGGGAAGTTGGACCGTGGCGGGCACGTCTGATTTCAGGGACAGTGGCGCCCGCGCCTCTTTTCAGCCACGCCACGACGAGGCCCGACGGGTTGGCACCCCGTTCGGAAGCCAAGCCAGCTCTGGCCGGCAGACGGTTAATGAGCCAGCCCATCGGACCTCTAGAACGCTATGGCCTAAGCGAAGCGCCCTAGTGGATACTCAATCAGACGGTTATCGCATCAGCAACGTCCGTTATCCCAGGCTGTCTCAAGGGATTCCAGCGCACAGAAGAGCGCTACATAACGGAAGCTTGCCAAAACGCCCATAATGACGGAGTTTCTAGACTTCACTTCAGATCGAAGCCCAACATAACCGGCGATCGGGGTGCACGGCGTTGCACTGTTGCCGCGATGTACTTGACCCCCGCTTCGAATCGGCGGGCCTCCTCCGACGGCCACGCCCGTCGCGCACGTAATGCGCGGCATAATGCTGCTGTAAATGCCTGGCACCGACGGCCGCTGGGCCGTGCCGCACTGGCGTCGCGGAGCAGGCGGCTCGCTCTTTTCGCGACTGGTCGAGCGCCTCCCCCTTGGGTCCCCATCGTGGCCCTAGGACGGCCGGGCAGCGCTCCTGTTGTCGTCCTTGGGGTCGCCGAGCCACCGGTCACCAGAGCACAAAGCACCACGCCGGTGACCGAAAATGCATTCACAGCAACGCTCCTCCCTCCTTCACGAACTCGGGACCGGCGGGGACAACGCCCTGGTCCGGGGGCGGTGCCGTCACACGGGCCAATCTGAGGGCGCGGGCGACGGCCGCTTGGGCACAGCGGCGGTGCCCCAGCATCTCCAGGGACGTGACTGCACTCTCGGCGCCGAGGAGGTGGGGGTCAGCGCCGAGTTCCCAGCGGTCCCTGAACGCTGCCACGGTGGAGACAGCCCGTAGCCAGGCTTCCCTCCGGCCCGCATCGATCGGTGCCGGCCCGAGGCGGCGCGCCCAGGCCCGGCCCTCGGCCAGCGCCTGTTCGGCCAGCTCCCTGGCCCGGCGCTCCATGGCCCGGTCTCGTTCTGCCAACGCACAGGCCAGGTCGTCGTCGACCACGCCGCGCGCCCGAGGGATGAGGCCCGCGATGAGGCCGGCATTGGCCTGGCGTCTGCTGGCCGCGGCGGCGGTCCAGCGCTCGACCCGGGCGTGCAGGACGGCGAGGGGGTCGTCAACCCCGGCCAGTGACCGCGCGGCGGTCAGGCGCGGTAGCGACGCTCTCGATGTCGAGGCCTCGGGCTTCGGCGTCCCGAACGGCAGCCAGGAGCGGGTCATAAGCCTCGCTCGAGTGGGCCGAGGCCAGACTTGCTGGGCCGAGCCCGCACCGGCCGAGGAGGGCGTCGAGGCGCTGTTGCTGGGCGTCCCGGGCGATGCTCAGGTACTCGGCAGCCAGCACGGCGAACGACCCCGCCTCTTGCCGAGCGCCGGAGCGCCTCGTGGGCTGAGACCTCTGTCCCTTCCCGAGCCAGCACCGCGGCGAGCACTGTCCTGGTGCTCTGGGGCCGGGCCAGCGCCGGGTGTGATGTGGGAGGGTCGGGGTCGAAGCATGTGTCTACGTAGAGCCGGTTCTCCTCTCGCCCCCGGGTGGCCGATACGTAAAGGACCTCCCGCGTGGTCGTGGGCGACACCAGGGCGTGGGCGGTGGCCACGGTGCGGCCCTGGGCCCGGTAGGCCGTTGTGGCATAAGCCAGTTCCACGTGCTCTCGGACATAGTCAGCCGGCAGGGCCACCTCGCCCTGGCCGTCCAGGCGGCGCACGGCCATGCTCCCGTCGGCATTTGTCGCTCGCACCAGCCAGCGGTCGCCGTTTTTCACCCAGCGACGACCGGTGGACAAGAGCCGGTTGTTCTCCCGGGTCACCACCTCGTCCCCCACCCCAGCCAGCTGGCCGTCGGACACCACCAGACCCGTCTCGGTCACCTGGCCGGCCGTCACCCGGTCGGCCCGGGCGCGGCCGTTCAGCTCCGAGACGGTGGCCGAGTCGGGGGCGACCATGAGGCTTTCCCGTCCCTGGTCCACGTCAGCCTTCCAGGCCCGGTACAGGGCGTCGAGCAGCGCCTCGCGCTCGCCCCCGGTGACCCGCCCGTGGGCCTCGTAGGCCACGATGGCCTCCTCCTTCCCCACGCGCAGGCCCAGGCTGGCCGCTTTCTCCCACCCCGCCTGGAAGCGCTGCACGTCGCCCAGTTCGGGTACCATGTCGCCCCGGTCGGCGACCAACAACCTGAACGCCCCGCCCGCCTCCATTGCCGACAGCTGCGCCCAGTCGCCCACCAGGAGCACCTTGGCACCGGCATGACGGGCGGCGCTCACCAGTTCGTCGAGGGCGAAGGTGCCGGCCAGGCTGGCCTCGTCCACTATCACCAGTTGGCCAGCGTGCAGGCGGCGGGCGTCGACCGCCTCATCCAGAGTGCCCAACGCATCGCCCAACTTTCTGTGGGCTGAAAAGGACATGGCCCGGTTGGCCGCCTGGGCCGCCAGGCGGTCCCTCCGCGCGACGAGCTCGGGCACCCGCCTCCATTCCGTCAACCACTTGGCCGTGTTCTCGGTCGCGGTCCCGAGCTCGGCGGCCAGCACCTCGGCCGCCGCCGCCGTCGGGGCCAGGCCCAGCACCGAACCGGCTCCGTGGTCAGCCTCCCATGCGGCCCGCAGACCAGCCATTGTGGTCGACTTGCCCGTGCCCGACGGCCCCACCAGGACGTCGAGGGCCTGCCCCGAAGTGGCCACTTTTTCTACCGCCACGGCCTGGTCGGTGCTCAGCCCGTATTCCCGCCCCGGCAGCAGGCCCTCGCAGGTACGGGCCACGGTAGCCACGCTCACCGCCGGGGCTTCCCGGCTCCGGCCGGCTGCGAGGAGCCGGGCCTCGGCGTCTACGAGCGCCTGGGTTGTGTAGAGCGCCCGCCTCACGGGGCGGAGGCGCGACGAGCCGTCGGGGCGACGGTAAAGGGCCGGGGTATAGCACACCTCAGGGCCGGCGACCGGGAGCGAAGAACCCAGGGCCAACCGGCTCACCCGCTCGGCCACCTCGACGCGGTCCGCCGGTCTCTGGAACCGAACGCCGTGCAGCGCCCGGTGCGCCTCGGCCAGGACGTTCATGCGGGAAAAGGTGGCGTGGCGTTCGGAGACGGCGGCCAGGACGGCGCGGGCGGCATCGGCCAGGATGGCCTCGCCCAGGTCGTCGGCCCGCAGCAAGGGTAGGTCGTTGCGGCCGGCCAGGCTCCCTACCCAGGCCGCGTGGAGCGCTCTTGGCACATGCCGGACGGCCCGCTCTCGCCAACCATCGGTCAGTTCGGCCAAGCTGGCGTGGGACTTGGCCGGGCGGGTGGCCAGGGTGGCCACCTGGTGCAGGCGCATGTCCTCGACGGCGGTGGGTTCCCGCCCGTGGGCGGCGGCGAACTGGGCCCGCAGCTCGGCGGCGTGGGCGGCGACCTGGCCGGCGCGCTGGGAGAACTCGGCCATCAGGGCCTCGGGTACGCCCGGCCACCTCGAACCGGGCCCGGGTCGAATGGCGGCGCTCTCGCTCCTCCCAGCCGAAGCCGAGGGCGGCGGTTAAAAGGTCGGCCAGCGCGCCGTCGTAGAGCTCGGAGAGCGTCGTCACCGCTTTGTAAAGGGCGCGGGAGTCCAAGGTGCGCCAGTGCCCGTCGGAGGTGCACCTAGCTCTGGCCCAGGTCAATACGTGGTCGTGGAGCTGGGGGTCGTCTGCGCGGCTGGCCCAGTGGCTGAAGCTGACCGCCACAACTCCAGCCACGTCTTCCTCGAACACCCCGTTCGTGCCCGACCGGGAGCGGAAGACCTCGCCCTCGGCGTAGGCCAGCACCACTTCTACGGCCCGGCGGTGACAGCCATAGATGACCGCCTTGGTCCCCTCGTCGGCCAACGCCCAGGCCACCGAGACGGACTTGGCCGGGGAGCAGGTGAGGTCGAAGCCGGCCACCGGCACCCCGCCCCGGGGCGCCCGGGGCGTACCCCCGAGGGGCTCGCCGCTCACCGGGTCGGCACAGGCCACGAACATCCGCGCCAGGTGCTCTTCCGTGACCACAGTGCCGGGCGCCACCCCCCGCCCGGCGTCGAGGTGAGCGAGGCCGGCCCCCGTGAACACCCCCGGCGGGGTGCCGGAGGCGGCGTAGTAGCGGGCCAGGGCGTTCGTGCCCTTGCCCGCCCCGTCCCCAGCCGCCACCGAGCGCAGGAGGTAGCGGTAGCCCCCGCCCAGGCTGACCCTGCGGATAGAGATCAACGGCGCCTTTCCTGGGCCTCACCCTGGTGCGCAGCCCCTCGTAAAGAGCCCCGTGCTCGTCCGGGCTATCCATGATCTGGACGTCTTGTGCACAAGCAGGCCCGGCCGTTCCTCGGCTTTGCCCGGAACGCAAAGGGAAAACTGGCTGCCGCCTTTTCACTCAGCTGCAGAGGCGGCTGCCGCCATGCCGCGACCAGCGGCCTGACAGTCCTCCACATGCGCGCTGCCCGGGCCGGCGTCCCCGAATGCCGAGGGTGTATGGTTCACCGGACCCAAAGAGATGGCTTCGTCGCCGGCGGAGCTCAGACGGCGTCGTGAGTGGGCTTGTGCGCTATCGCCAAATTGCGATGGTTGGCAGGCGTCGGAGTGGCAGAAGAAGTAACGGACCACGGTTGTGGCACGTCCTCAGGTGAGAGCGGCAGCACAAAAGCTGGCACATTCTGCCGAGCGTCGGGTCTACTACCTACGACCCGTGCCTGAAATCGAGACACGTTCGCGACCGTCAGGTCGGAAGAGCGACCGCTCATTGTTATCGGCGACATGGGGTGCGCTTGGCCCGTTGGGAAAGACTGTCCAATGGCCAGCCGATCTTTACTGTCGGAGAGGCGCACTCAAGAGCGAGAGCGTCCAAGCCCGGCTGATTATGGCGGCATTGCGAGGCCAGCTCGGTGCGGTCGTCACGGAGCGCGATGGGAAGCTCCCCACCACCCAGTCAGAATTGGCGTTCGCCTCGCACGGGAAATGGCGCCCGCTACCGAGCCGTGGGCGCGCTGCTCGTCGGACTGTCCAGAGCAGAGCCGAGCGTTTCTGGTGCCGCCAATTCTTCAGGACCGGTTCATAAGTTTTCCTCAGGGTCAGACACCGAACCCCAGCACTTGTGGGCGTGTCGGCGCCGGTCGGCAGTTAGCTCGGACGGTGGTTGCCCTTTGAGTGAGGGTCGCAGGTGGCGGCCAAGGAATGGAGGTACCAATGCGCGTTCGATCCCAGGTACGCGATGCGCAGCGGGCCAGCGCGGCTTCGGACGTTAATTATCGCCATGCCGCTAACCGGCTCATGCGAGCGATTGGCGGGTTTTCGAGGCGTGCCGTGTTGCGCTCTCCATCAATGTTGCGGAAGTCGGCGGATGCATCCGCCATTCGCGTCGCAGGCACACCGGATTTTCCACGCGAACCACGCTCCCTCGATGCCTCACCAGCCACGCGCCAACGCACACGCCGACCTTCTTGGCTGCGCATGATCTTGAGGCGCGGGCGATGAGCGCGGACCGGAATGATCGAGTCGTCGTAGTACTTGGCACCACAACTCCTGAGATCGACGCGACGTTAAGGGCGCTTGCTCTCGCACCTCTTGACGAAGGTAACGAACACGCCACGGTGTGGCTGCCTGCGGAAAAGGTAGCCCGACCAGATTCCGCCGCCTGAGGGTGATGCACCTGAGCCGACGCGTGTTCCTCTACTGGTGACGATCGCGGAGGCGGCCATTGCACTTGGCGTCTGCCGCTCGACGGTTTATGACCTTATAGCGACCGGGGAACTCGAGGTCGTCCATATCGGTCGAGCGGCGCGGGTACCATCTTCTGCTCTACAAGACCTCGTCGTTCGGTTGCACCGACGAGGCCAACCGGCATCGCCATTTCAGTCCGTGCCTTTGGGTAAAGTTCAGCGGGCCGGCTCCGCCGGCCGCTCGCAGCGGTAAAGCGCTTGCCTCCAAAACCGGTGACTATTTGGGAAGGAATTTGGCGATGATCCGCGCAGCAGTTGGTGACAACGAGACCGAAGACCTCGGCGCAGAGGACTTGAGAACCGAACGCGTGGCTGCGCCCTCCGGTGGCAGAACCAGCAACGCAGGAACCGGCGGCCACTCTCGGCGTCGTGGTCACGGCGAGGACTCGGTGTACGTGGACGGATCGACTGGCCGTTGGTGCGCCGTAGTGTCGCTCGGTCGCAAACCCGACGGCCGGAGAGAACGTCGAAAAGTGACGGCCAGGACCAAAGCTGAGGTGCTGGCGAAGTTGCGACTTCTCCGCCGCGGGATCGAGAACGGTCTCGCCGCGGAGCCCCGTTTGACTGTCGGTGCCTACTTGGACCGCTGGTCGGCCACTCTTGACGGCCGGGTTAGGCCGAACACGGCGGACCAGTACCGCTTCACGATGCGGTGCCATCTCAAACCTGCGTTGGGCGCCAGGACGCTGGCGAAGTTGACTCCAGGCGAACTGGACGCGCTCTGGGCCACGAAGCTGGCGGCGGGGTTTAGACCCAACACGGTGAGGTTGATGCGGGCGACCCTGCGCCGGGCGCTGCATGACGCCGAGCGGGACGGGCTCGTGGTCCGGAACGTGGCGGCCTTGTCCACGCCTCCGCGGGTCGAGCCCCCAGACGGCCGGACCCTCACCATCGAACAGGCCCGAACACTGCTGAGCGCCGTTCGGGGTGACCGCCTGGAAGCGGCTTACCTACTTGTCTTGGCCTTCGGGCTTCGGAGGGCAGAGCTGCTCGGGCTGGCCTGGGCTGACCTCGACGTCACTGCTGGCCTTCTCGACGTCCGTCAGCAAGTCACGGTGCGGAAGCCACCGCCGGCGAGCGACGGTCCGCGGTAGGTCAGCGGCGCGATCGAACTGTCGGCACTGAAAACCGGGAGCAAGGGCCGCCGGACATTGGAGCTCACTCCCGAGATCCTGAAGGCGCTGGAGGAACACCGCCTTCGGCAAGAGGGAGAGCGAGCTCGAGCCGGAGCACTATGGCGGAAGTCAGGTCTCATCTTCACTACCCCCGTAGGGCCCCGATCGAGCCGAGCAGCTTCTCTCACGCCTTCTCTCGCGTGGCCGAGCAGCGCTGGGCTAGGGCGATGGCATGTCCATGAGGCGCGTCACACCGCCGCGTCGCTAATGCTGGCGATGGGGACGAAACTCGAGATCGTTTCACGTGTGCTTGGCCACTCGTCCGTGACTGTGACGGCGGATGTCTACTCACACTTGCTCGGAGGGGAGAGGCGCCGCCGCCGCGGCCATGATGGCAGCGCTGCTCGAGTCTGAGTGAGGTCTTCGGCCTTCGTTGTCGGATACCAACTGTGAGCCGGCCCTTACTCCCACGAGGGCCAGGTATCTCGGCGCCGCCGGACTTATCCCTGAGCCGCCAAGCGGCTCCCAGATGGCTCACAAATGGCTCCCACACTTGGCTCCCATCCCGTCCGAACCATCTAGCGAAAGCAACCAACTCTACGAGGAACGTACGGCCTCGACCTGCATTTTTCTGGCGGAGAGGGTGGGATTTGAACCCACGGTGAGTTTCCCCACACACGATTTCCAATCGTGCCGATTCGGCCGCTCTCGCACCCCTCCAGCGGCAGACAGGCTAGCCTGGCTTCGCCAGCTACGCTGGAGAGGCTGCGCCCTGGTACCGGGCGCGGCGGTCGGGTCCTGCGCAACGGGGTGCCGCAAACCGGGTCAGGGCCTGACGGCAGCAGCCCTCAGCGGACTACGCCGTGTGCCGCAGGAAACCTGACCGTCGCGCCGGGTACCAGGCCCGTGGCCCCCTTACGAGGCCTTGGTTTCCCTGTTCGAGCCGCGGGCGCGGGCTCAGGCTTTCGTCAACCACCGAAAGTGCCGGCTGCCGGTCAAGCCACGCGTAACAGGTCCGATGGTATAGAGAAGGCACTCTTGCACCGTGATGTTGGAGAAGGAGGACGGCGATGCTCTGCCCTGTGTGCGGAAGAAGTGACGGCTTGTGCGATTGCTTGCTCGCCTCCGCACCCCGGGATGCGAATGACGGAGCCGGTTCCGGCCCTGTGGCGGTCCAGGGCATATCCGGCTCCGCCGACGGACCACCCGCTGGCATCGAGGCCGAAGGGCCTGATCGACGAACCGGCTCCCAGCGCATGGAGACGGGATCACGGGCGGATTGGTCGGACAGCCTCCTCCAATTCGTCCGCGACTTCGCCGACGCATCACCCAAGGCCTCGCCCTCGGAAACCGCAGCACAGTCTGAGCGCGACCGTTCGGTGGGTCCCCGACCAGAAGGCACATGCCTCGGACAAGCGGGACAGCAAACCACCGCCGACGACATGACCGCTGGTGATTGCAGTGAGGCCTCGGCCCCGAAGTCGCCATCGTCACCGTTTGCGATGCCAGCACCTGACCGTCCCTCGGGCGGTCCGTTGAGGATCGCACCGTTTGTGGCCTCCCAGACCGGCGCCGAGGGCGAGGCCGAGGCCGGCACGCCAGCCGGCTTGGCGCGGGCGGCGTCGACATCGGGCTCTACGAACTCCTCATGGTCGGGGGGCGAGCTCGAGTGGAGGCGGGCAGAGAGCGGCTAGCCCTCGGCAGAGAACGGCGCCGCCGAACCTGCCACCGACCGCTGTCCAGTGGTCACAGAGCGCGGCCGGTGCCCACGCCATCGGGAGCTCTTGACCACTCTGCCGCTCCCATTGACCGCGGATCGTAGGATGAGCGCACCGATAGGGCGTCTTTCGGTGCGAAGAGGTCGCTTTCGGCGCGATAACTGCCTGGATCGAGCAGGAAATACGCCGAGAGCGGCAAGCTGCACCGAAAGGACCTCAAAACGAGGCCGGCGCACGCCCTCACCGGCTCGCCGTTCACATAGCGACCGCGCCTCACAGTAACCAGACCCCCGGCGGCCCTCGGGGTGGACATTTTGACGCACGGCCCAAGTCCCGCCGGCCACGCCCCGCCACCTACACGTTCAATAAGGATGTTGCGCGGCCCGTACCACCTAGGCTGGGGCCGTGCCCGAAGAAGAGCGATCTTTCAACGAGAATGAGCCTTACCAGGCCCTTTACAGGAGGTACCGCCCTCAACGTTTTGCCGCGGTCCTGGGCCAGGAGCATGTCACACGGGCACTGCGCAACGCCGTGCAGGAAGGCAAGGTAGCCCACGCTTACCTCTTCAGTGGGCCCCGGGGGACCGGCAAGACGTCGACGGCGCGCATCTTGGCCATGGCGCTCAACTGTGAAGCGCCGGTCGCCGGCGAGCCCGACGGCACCTGCGCCTCGTGTGTCTCTATCCGGACGGGTTCGTCCATGGATGTCTTCGAACTCGACGCCGCCTCCAACCGCAAGCTCGACGAGATGCGGGACTTGCTCTCCCGCGTGGCCCTCGGGTCCCCGGGCCGCTGGAAGGTGTACATCGTTGACGAGGTCCACCAGCTCACCTCGGACGCCGCCAGCGCACTACTGAAGACACTCGAAGAGCCGCCTCGCCACGTCGTGTTCGTGCTCGCCACGACCGACCCGCAAAAGGTGCTGCCGACGATCCTGTCTCGCACCCAACACTTTGAGTTCCGGCTGCTCGACGGAGAGGTTCTAACGGAGTTGCTCGACGGCATCAACCAGAATGCCGGCCTCGGTCTTTCCCCTGACGCCGTCCGCCTGGCTGTCCGGCGAGGACGAGGCTCGGCGCGGGATGCCGAGTCCGCCCTGGAGCAGCTGTCCGCCGCCGGCGGCGGCGAGGACGACTCCAGCCCGCTCTCCGAACTGATCGACGCTCTATCGGAACACGATACAGCCCGCACCTTGCAGGCCGTTGCCGGCGGGATCGCTGCTGGCAAAGACGCCCGCCGGCTGGGCAACGACCTGCTGGAGTACATGCGCAACGCCTTCCTTGCTGTCCAGGCCCCGTCGCTCGTGTTGTTGCCAGGCGTCACCGTGGACAAGTTGGCCGAAAGTGCACGTCAGATGACGCTGCCATCGCTGGTGCGGGCCATGGAGATGATCGGACAGGCCCTGGTCGACATGCGCGACGCTGTCGACCCACGGGTCACGCTCGAGGTGGCGCTCATCCGCCTCTCGTCCCCGTCTGTTGATGCCAGCCCAGCCGCTCTGCTCGAACGGATCGAGCGCCTCGAACGGGCTGTGGCCGAAAAGGGGGAAAGGGCGGCTCTTTCCGCCCACCAGGGCGGAGACCCTTCCGCCCGCCCTAGCGGAGGCTCCCCTGCACCTTCGGGCGTAGGCCCTCCCGCACGTCCGGGCGCAGCAACTCCGCAGCGTCCTGGAGCACCTGCGGCCGGGACTGTGGAAAGCAGACCGGCACCGCCGCCCCCGCAGGTGGAGACCCCTCAGGGCAGTACACAGCCGAGGGTGGCGCTCGGTGCCGTCCTCCGCGCCAGCGCAGGCCTACGTGGCGGCGGGGCAACACCTGAGGCGACGCCTGCCGCAGATAGGCCTGCCGCAGATAGGCCCGCCGCACATGGGCCCGCAACGGACGAGGCCGCACCCGAGGCGGTCGCACCCGACCGAGGCTGCACGGCCGAACCCGCAACGGACGAGGCCGCACCGGCCGAACCCGCACCGGCCGAACCCGCACCGGCCGAACCCGCACTGGCTCCGGCCGGCGAGACGGCCCAAACCGGCGCCGGCGAGTACGGCCCGTCCGACCAGCAGCCACCTCCGCCTGCCGCCTCAGCCGCTTCAGCCGCGTCAGCCGCCTCAGCCGCGTCACCGACAGCCGGGCTATCAGCTCACCTTCCTGTCGCTAACGCCGGCTCGCCGGCATGGCCCTCCCGAGACGAACTGACAAAGGCGTGGGGTGACGCCGTGCTGGAGAAACTCTCCCAGTCGGCCAAGTTGTTCTTGTCGAACGGCCGTTTCGTGGAAGCTGGCACGGGCGGTGGCGCCGTCTTCGCCGTTCCGGCCGGCGGCTTCCTGGAAAGGGCCCGTGACCACCAAAGCGAAGCCGAGAAGGCTTTGGCGACTTACTTCGGGCGGCCGGTCCCGTTCCGCCTGGTGCCTGACAAGGGCTCAGCCGCCTACCGGGGCGCCTCGCCGGCACCGGTCGAAAGGACACGAAGGATAGAAAACACCGACGACTATGACCTCGACGACCTGGTCGACGCCTCTCAGGCGCCACCCCTGCCGGTCGTCCCGGTCGAGGAACGTATACTGCAGGCCTTCCCGGGTTCTGTGCTCGACGGCTGAGGAATGTACGCCGCCCCAGTACAGGATCTGATCGACGAGCTCGGCCGCCTTCCCGGTATCGGGCCGAAATCGGCTCAGCGGATTGCCTTTTATATATTGAAGGTGCCGGCCGAGGACGCCGCCCGACTGGCCGCTTCGATAAATGCGGCCAAGACCCGGGTCACCTGGTGCCAGCGCTGTTTCAACGTGGCCGAGGGCGAGGCGGGTGCTGAATGCAACATATGTACTGACGCGCGCCGCGACACCTCGGCCCTGTGTGTCGTCGAGGAACCCCGTGACGTCATCGCCATCGAAAAAACGGGCGAGTTCCGCGGCCGCTATCACGTGCTCCAGGGGGCCATAAGCCCGATCGACGGCATTGGCCCGGAGCAGCTGCGGGTCCGGGAGCTCTTGGCCCGCATCGACGCTGAAGAGGTGACCGAGGTTATCCTGTGCACCAACCCCAACATCGAGGGCGATACCACCGCTATGTACATCGCCAGCCTTTTCAAGCACATCCCGGTCAAGGTGACCCGTATAGCCTTCGGGTTACCGGTCGGCGGCGACCTCGAGTACGCCGACGAGCTGACACTGGGCCGGGCGTTGGAGGGCCGGCGAGAGGTCAGCTGAACCGTTATAACGGCAGGGGCTGGTGGCGGAGGCATACCACGCCGGGACGGACGACGTGACGAGGTAGACCAATCTGGGAGGGGCGCGTAAATTCTGACACCTAACCGCGCTATCCTAAAGCCCATTCGTCCTCGCGAGACGCGGCCGGGACACCCCGCCGAGTAGCAAGCCGGAGTTCCGGCCGGCCAAAAGGCCGGGCCCTGGCCAAACCACCCTGAGCCGGCATGCCGGCCCAAGACAACAGGAGCATTGCATGTTTCGATCCGGTAAATGGCGGACTCCAGTCGCCATAGGTGCCGCGGGCGCTACCCTCGTGGCCGGAGCAACGGTTGCCCTCACGGGAGTGGCCAGCGCCGCCAAGGTGCACCACGGCGCTCGTGTTCACAACGTCAGCGGTGGCGTGATCAAGTACGCCGAGCTGCCCGGCTCCGCGGCCAACTACATCTTCCCTGAGACGAGCACGGCCAACCAGAGCCTGTACAACAACAGCCAGTTCATCAACTTGATGTACCCGCTGATTTACCTGCCGTCGCCGGACCAGCCCACCCTCGACTATGCCCATTCAATGGCGAACCCACCGGTCTGGAACAAAACGGATACGGAGGTTACGGTCACGCTGAAGCACTACATGTGGTCCGATGGCACCCCCGTAACTGCCCGTGACGCTCGTCTTCTACATCAACCTCGGCAAGGCCATGGGAGCCACCTGGGGCAACTACGCCGGGCCTACGCAGTTCCCGTACAACTTGAAGAGCTATACGGCCGTCAATGCTTCGACCATCAAGTTCGTACTGAAGGCCCCCACTAACCCGACGTATTTCGACTACAACGGCATCGACTACATCACCCCGATACCCCAGCACGCCTGGGACAAGACGTCGGATAATGGCAAAGTCGGCAACTACGACATGACCGCGTCGGGCGCCAAGGCGGTGCTGGCCTACCTCCAGAAGGCCGCTTCCGACACGACCTCGTACACCACCAACCCGCTCTGGAAGGTGACCGACGGGCCGTGGGAGCTACAAACCTACGGGGGCCAAAGCTCGCCCGACATCTTCGTACCCAGTCCCAGCTTCTCGGGCCACAAGCCCAGTGCGTCGGAGTTCCAACTGGTCCCCTTCACGTCCGACTGCGGCTGAGTTCACCTCGCTCCGGGCCGGCGCCGTCAATTACGGCTACGTCCCGACAGTGGACATCCCGGCCATCCCGGCGGTCAAGGGCCAGTACAACGTCACGAAGATCCCGACGTGGGGATTCGACTACATCATCCCGAACACCAAGAACCCCCAGGTCGGCCCCATCCTGAGCCAGACCTACATGCGCCAGGTGCTGGCCCACCTCATGGACCAGAACACCGTCATCACCCACTTCATGGGTGGGTTCGGGATCCCGACCTATGGGGCGACGCCGATCTACCCCAAGGGCAACCCCTTCGTCAGCCCGTCAGAGCTCACGAACCCCTACCCCTACTCGGTCTCGGCGGCAGCCAAGCTGCTGAAGGCCCACGGCTGGAAGGTGAACCCGGGTGGGGTCACCGTTTGCCAGGTGGCCGGCGCCGCCGGCTGCGGTGCAGGCGTCACCAAGGGCGAGAAGCTCTCGCTCAACCTGCTGTACTCCAACGGCACAGCCATCACGCAGGAACAAGACGACCTCTTCCAGTCGGACGCGGCCAAGGCCGGCGTCCAGATCAACCTGAAGTCAGCGGACTTCAATACGGTCATCTCCCAGGTTCAGGCGTGCACCTCCAAGGGCATCGGGACGCCGACTTGCAACTGGCAGCTCGGTGAGTACGGCGGCCTCAGCCAGTCGACCTTCCCGAGCCTCGCCGGCGTGTTGAACACCGGTGGTGCCTTCAACGCCGGGCAGTACTCCAACCCGGCACTGGACAAGTTGATCAACCAGAGCACGGTGGTCAGCTCGCTGGCGGCCTACAAGGCGGCCGAGGACATTGTCGTGAAAGAGGAGCCGTGGATTTGGACGCCGGTCCCGGACCGCATCGCCGCCACCTCCAAGAACCTCCGTGGTTACGGCATGACCAGCGAGTTCACGGACTACTACGGCTACATCGAGCCGGAGTTCTGGTCCTTCACCAAGTAGTGCGCTAACCGAAGCAGTCCCAGCGGTGACCAGGTCCCAATGCGAGTTTTCATTGGTGGCCTGGTCACCCGGCGCACTCGACTTCAGATCATGGGGCTGACCAATTGACCGGTTATATTTTCAGGCGTTTCGCGCAGTCCGTCGTTGTGCTGCTGCTCGTGACCGTGATCATGTTCATCTTGTTCCACCTGTTGCCCGGCAACCCGGCCCGAGCTGAGCTCGGGGTCAAGGCCCAGCCGGCGGCCGTAGCAGCCTTCGACAAACTGCAGGGGCTAAACCGGCCGATCTGGTACCAGTTCTGGGTCTACCTGGACCATTTGTTCCACGGGAACCTTGGGTTTTCCTACATCCAGAACGCGTCGGTGGCGCTTCTGTTCGACCAGCGCTTCCCGAAGACGATCCTGCTACTGAGCCTGGCCACCATCGTCGCCATAGTCATCGCCATTCCTCTCGGGATCTTCCAGGCTGTACGGCGCAACAAGGTCGACGACTACGTGCTGACGGGGACCTCCTTCATTCTGTATTCGTTCCCGACGTTCTGGCTGGGCATTGTCCTGATCGAGATATTCTCGATCAGCCTTCACATCCTGCCGCCAACGGCGCCCGAAGGTACCAGCATCGGGCAGATCCTTTCCGACTGGCAGGGCCTCATCTTGCCGGTTATGACGCTGGCGCTCGTCAGCATCGCCGCCTTTAGCCGTTACATGCGGTCTTCGATGATCGACAGCCTGGCTCAGGACTACATCCGCACCGCCAAGGCCAAAGGGTTGAGCCAAAGGGCGATACTGTTCCGCCATGCTCTACGCAACTCGCTCATCCCGATGGCTACGCTTATCGGACTTTCGATCCCGTTCGTACTTAGCGGGGCGGTGATAACCGAGGAAGTGTTCAATTACCCGGGAGTCGGCCTCCTGTTCGTGCAGTCGGCTGACAGTGAGGACTTCTCGGTGCTGCTCGGCCTCACTCTGGTGGCGGCCATCGGGGTGATCATTGGCAACCTCGTCGCCGACATCGGCTACGCCGTCCTCGACCCGAGGATACGGTACTGATTATCAGTGGGCTGGCGCCAAGCCGGGAAGGAGCGTTCGGACGTGGCTGAGGTGACCCGACCGCCCGAAGAGGGCGTTGAAGCCCTGGAAGAGCGGGAGTTCTTTCCCGCCGCGGCGTCGGCCGCGGCTATAGGCGGTCTCGCGGTCGGCACTCCGCCCGCCGCCAATGTAGAGGAGGGCTTCGAGGGGGGAGAGGCGCACTCAGTCGGGAGCCCGCTCCGGCTCACGGTGGCGACATTCGTGGAAAACAAGGTTGCCCTCCTGGGCATGGGCCTGTTTGTGCTTCTGGTCCTGTTTTCGTACGTGGGACCGCATATCTACGTAACGAACCAGCACACGGTAAACCCGATCAACGCCAACCTCGCGCCCAGCTCCTCATTCCCCCTCGGCACCGACGGCGAGGGCTTCGACATCCTCGGCCGCCTGATGCTCGCCGGTCAGAGCTCGATCGAGATCGGGTTGGCCGCCGGCTTTTGTGCGGCGATATTCGGGACGCTTTACGGGGCGGTCTCGGCGGTGGCCGGCGGCCCGGTCGACTCCGTGCTGATGCGTATCGTCGATGCCCTGTACGCACTGCCGACCCTTTTCATCCTCATCCTTCTGGCCGCCATATTCAGCCCGAACCTGCCCCTCATGATCCTCGTGCTGAGCTTCATCGCTTGGCTGGGCCCGCCCGTCTGGTCCGGGGCGAGGCCCTCAGCCTGCGCACACGGGAGTACGTCCAGGCCGTGAAAGTGGCCGGGGGTACGCAGAGACGCATTGTCGTAAGGCACATCATCCCGAACACGATCGGCACGATCGTGGTCAACACTTCGTTCCTGATCGCCGACGCCATACTTGCGCTGGCCGCGCTCAGCTACCTGGGCCTCGGTCTCCCCAATACGACGCCAACGTGGGGCGGGATGCTCTCGAACGGGACAACGGTCATCTACGACGGGTATTGGTGGCAGCTGTACCCGGCCGGGATATGCATCGTCCTGACCGTCGTGGCCTTCAACTTCATCGGCGACGCCCTTCGCGACAGCCTCGACGTTCGTTTGCAGCGTCGATAATCGTCGGTTCTGGGTGCGTGTTCGCGGCCCGGGCGCTTCCCGAGACGGGCGGCTCAGGCAGATGCGGCGCTAACGCTCGACAGGTCCTCGCTCAAGGGCGTCTGGAGCGGGAAGTGGCAGGCCGCCCGGTGCCCCTCGGCGAACGGCCGCAGCAGGGGCTCCTCCTCGGCGCAACGGTCCTGCGCGAAAGGGCAGCGGGTGCGGAACCGGCAACCGCTCGGTGGCGATATGGCCGAAGGCAGCTCGCCTTTTACGGCCGCTGAGCGCGGCTTGCCCACCGACGGGTCGGGGACCGGGATGGTGTCGATCAGGCCCTGGGTGTAGGGGTGAGCGGCGCGGCGAGTACAGCTCGTCGGACGGCCCGACCTCGACCAATTTGCCCAGGTACATGACCCCGATCGTGTCCGCCAGGTACTTCACGACGGCCAGGTCGTGGGAGATGACGATGTACGTGAGGTCGTGGCGCTCTTGCAGGGACCGCATGAGGTTGAGGATCTGCGCCCTGATCGAGACGTCGAGGGCGGAGACGGGTTCATCCGCCACGATTAACTTCGGCTGCAGCACCAGGGCTCGGGCCAGGCCGATGCGCTGGCGCTGGCCTCCTGAGAACTCGTGCGGGTACAGGTCCGCCGCCTTGGGCTGCAACCCGACCTCGGCCAAAACGTCCGAAACGCGCCGGTCCTGCTCGGCGTGAGTCCCGATGTCCTGGATGCGGAGGGGCTCACGGATGATGGACCGCACTCGCATCCTGGGGTCGAGCGAGGCGTAGGGGTCCTGGAACATGAGCTGCAGCTCCCGCCGGCGTTGGCGCAGCTCGGCCCCCTTGAGCGCGGATATCTCCTCGCCCTCGAAGTTGACCGCACCGCTTGTCGGGTGCTCGAGGGCCACCACTAGCCGCCCGATCGTCGTCTTGCCGCAACCCGACTCGCCCACGAGCCCAAAGGTCTCCCCCCGGCGGACGGACAACGAGACGCCCGAGACGGCCTTAACCGTGCCGACCGAGCGCTGCAGCACCACCCCGGCGGAGACGTCGTACAACTTCTCCACCCGGTCGAGCTGCAGCACAACCTGGCGGGTGCTGTCCCCGCCTGAGCTCGCTGGTCCCGGACCGGCCACGCCGGCGCTCGCCCCGGCGCGCTGACGCCGCCCGCGGCTTGTGCGGCAGCGGGCGTCTCGCTCACCCCCACCGCGGCTGACTCCTCCGGCGTCGTCGCCGCCGCCGCGTTGGGAATCGCGGGCTGCGCCGCCGTTATGTTCTGGCGGCCTCCCCGCTGGAACGACAACCGTTCAGAACGAGTCGCCGCGACCGGGTGAAAGCAGGCAAACAGGTGCTCGCCCGGTCTCTACCGGCGTAAAGCCTCGGCTCCGGCGGCGCCGGAAGTCGGCCACATCTACACTTGGGCTCGGCCCGGGCCCGGTGACAGTAGCGGTTCGTGCTTGGCGCACTCCTCCGTCCCGTAGCGGCAACGGGGGAGGAAGCGGCACCCGACGAGCGTCCGGCCCAGGTCCGGCGGCAGCCCCGGGATGGAGTAAAGGCGTTCGCGCCGGTCCTGGTTGAGGCGGGGGATGGACTCGAAGAGGGCTTCCGAGTAGGGGTGCCGCATCGTATCGAAGAGGTCGGCGGTGCTGGCGCCCTCGATGATCTTGCCGGCGTACATGACCATTACCCGGTCCGTGCGGGAGGCGATGACGCCCATGTCGTGAGTGATGAGCAAGACGGCCATGTCGAGGCGCTGGCGCAGCTCGTCGATGAGGTCGAGGATCTGGGCCTGGATGGTGACGTCCAGGGCCGTCGTTGGCTCGTCGGCGATCAACAGTTTGGGCTGGCAGGCCAGGGCCATGGCGATCATCACGCGCTGGCGCAGCCCACCTGACAGCTGGTGTGGGTACTGCTGGAGGCGTTCCTCGGGCCGGGGCATGCCCACCAGGCGCAGGACCTCGACGGCTCTGTCGAGCGCCTCCTTCTTGGACGCCCCCTGGTGGATCCGCACCGGCTCCGCGATCTGGCGGCCGATAGTCCACGTGGGGTTCAACGATGTCATCGGGTCCTGGAAGATCATCCCGATGTCGTTGCCACGGACCTTTCGCATATCGCTGCTCGGGCAGGGGGACAAGGTCGCGCCCATTGAGGCGGACCTCCCCGCCGGAGATGTGGCCGACGTTGGGGAGCAGTTTCATCACCGACAGGCCGATGGTCGTCTTACCGCAACCCGACTCGCCGACCAGGCCGAGGCACTCGCCTGAACGGACCGAGAACGACACGGCGTCCACCGCCCGCACGTTTACCGTCCGCAAGTGGAACTCTGTCTGGAGGTTGTCCACCTCCAGCACCGGTGGCGAAGTCCCGACCGCGCTCAAGGAAATGCTCGCCTTGAGGTCCGGTTGGTTCTCCACAGGCTCAGGGTACCCAACGTGGGCCGCCCCGTCCGGCCATAGCCGGCGCGTTCAGCTTGTTTACCAGGACCGCTATACCAGCGGCCGCATTACGAGCGGACGGCGCCTCCAATCACGAAAAGACCCGAATCCGCGCCGTGGCCAGTGTTCATCGTCGTCGCCTGAGCAGACGGAGCACCGACCACCCGGACTCGACGGGCACCTCGACCTGCACCGCCCGGCCTTGACGGTGCGGCACCACCGTGAAGGGCAATGGCGCGAAGCGGTCCCCGTTCGTCCCCAGCACCGCGGCAGTGGCGGCCCACTCTTCAGGCGCGGGCACCAGCACTTGTACTCGCACGGAGCGACAGGTCCCGGCGCCGGTCACTTCAGACCAGCGCCCGTGGCTGCTCCCGCTCAAGTCCACGACGCCTACCGCCACCAGCCCTCCGAACGGCTGACTCGGGCAAAGAGCGACCGGCCCACGGTTCCGGCCTGACCGGGCCGTCCCACTCGAGGGCAACCGCCCCGTTCTCGTCTTCCACCTCGTACCAGGTGGTGTCTTCTCCATCGATGAACAGGTCTCGGCAGCGCAGCGCGAACCGGTGCCAGGCGATCACCGTGGCGGCCTCGTCGCCCGAGAGCCTTTCGTGCTTGGGGTAGTACGGGTGGCGCAACGCCGCCGTCCTGTCGCCGAAAAGCAGGGCGCTCGCCCCCAAGCAGGTGGCGACGGCCTCGGTAATGACGACCGTACGAAGGGCGCCTTGGCGGTCCTCGCCGCCCCACACCGGCGGGTAGCAGGCGATGGTCCCGCGTACGACGTCGGCCGCGGCTGGCGCGCCGAGGTGCCCGGCCGCTCCCGCGCTGCGGTCCATGAGGCCCTCCAGGTGGCGCCAGCCGCTGTTGGGAGGCCATACCTCGCAGTAACGAAAGCGGGGCCCGGCGCCAGCTCGAGCGCCGAGGGCACGCCATTTACCTGGTTGAAGCTGACCAGGTCATCGGGGCGCTCTGAACGGAAGTACGACAAGAACGACCGGTAGGCCGCCGCCATATCGATGCTCTGGCCCTGGCGGTTGATCGCCTCCCGTGGGTAGCCGTACGTGTCGATGTGAAACCCGTCGAAACCGACTGAATCGGCGGCCCGCCCGTAGGCGGCGGCGAAGTGCCGCTGCCAGTCAACGTTCGAAGGGTCGGCCAGCTGTGATGAAATCGAAAAAGCTCTGGGGCGCGCCGTCGTTGCGGTACATCAGCATTTCGGGATGGTCGGCGGCGAAGGGCAAGTCCACGGCGTACACGGGGGCATAGGCGTGAGCGACTGCGCCCTGCGCCCGGATGCCGGCGGCTAGAGAACGCAACGCCTCGAACGAGACCGGCCTGCCGGACGGGTCGTGCCACCCGCCCGCCGGCCCGAGGGGGCCAATCCTGAGCGGCTCCGTGTAGCTGGCCATCCAGTCGTACATCTGGACCACCGTGCAACGCAGGGCCCGTAGCCACTCGAGCACGGCGGGCACGCTCTCGTCGTCGAACGACGTGGCGAACCCGTGCACCGGCCGTTCCCCGGCGTGAGTGCCGACAGTTGTCAGCTCCTCAGCCAGCGATCTGCCGTCTGGCGCCAGAGCCTCGACCGCGTACGTTCCGGGCACCATGCCGGCCAAACGGGCCGTCCCGTGGTCCATCTTTGCTTCGATGGCCCGACCGTCGGCGCGGCGGGCCACAACGTGAGAGGACCCGACGGGCAGCCGTCCCGAGCTCGATTTCCTCTCCGGTGCGGTAAAAAGCGCGCAGGTCGTCAAGCGGCATTTGGGAGACGGCCGCTCAGCGCAGGCCGCCGAGGGAGACCCCGCTACGGAACCACCGCATAGCCAGGAGGAACACGATAATCGTCGGCACCGTGGCAATGACTGACGCGGCGAAGAGGGGCCCCAGGCAGTGGTGTGGGCGCCAATGAAGTCGGCCAGCCCCACGGGCATTGTGAAGTGGGACGGGGTGTTGAGCATCGTTGTCGCCGCCGGGAACTCGTCCCAGGCGGCGTTGAAAGTGAATATCGAGACGACAGCCAAAGCGGGGACCGATAACGGCACAATTAAACGGCTGATTACCCTCAGGGTCCCGGCCCCCTCCAGCCGGAATGCTTCTTCGTATTCGCGGGGGATGCCCTGGAAAAAGCCGCG
>CAWEFU010000007.1:0-762479 GCA_963808325.1 uncultured Solirubrobacterales bacterium | reverse complement strand
GCGTGGCTGTTGCATGTCGGCGCGCTGTCGCTAGCGCCGTTGTCGATCGTGCAAGCCGTGATCTCCGGCGGGCTGGTATTCCTGGCGATCCTCGCGGAGCGGTGCTTCGGCTTCCAGCTCGGGCGCCGGCAATGGACCGGCCTACTGGTCACCGCGGTTGGACTGGCTGTGCTGGGGCTGACCGCCGCGCCCGCCACGCACGAGCACGCGTCGGCGGCGGCGCTGATCGCCGTCGAATGCGCCGTGATCGTGATCAGCGGCGTGCTGATCTGCGCCTCGATTCGCCTCGAGCGCCTGCAGCTGCGAGAGGGCATCTTCCTGGCCACGGCCGCGGGCGCGCTGTTCGGCACCTCCGACATCGCGATCAAGCACCTCGCCCATCCCGCGCTGACCCATCTGATGCTGCTCGTGAGCCCGTGGACGCTGTCGGCGCTGATCGCGATGGTCGTCGCGTTCTACGCCTCCGCGCGAAGCCTCCAGCTCGGCCCGGCGATCGCGGTCATCACGTTCACCTCGCTCACCGCCAACACTGTCGCACTGCTCGGCGGGATTCTCGTCTTCCACGACCCGATCGGCCACACGCCGGCGCAGATCGCCGCGCGGATCGCCGCCTTCGGCCTGGTCATGCTCGGCGCCGCAATGCTGCCCGGCCGGCTCCGCGCCGGCGCACCCACGCCGGCAGACCCCCGCCCCCCGATCCCCGGCGTAGCGATGGCAATTCGGCTGCCGAGCGGGCCTTAGGTGTCGATCGCGACGCTCGCTTTGAGGACAAGCAAGGGCGCAACGAAACCACGTCGGGCCTTCGCTGATGACTGTTGCCGGGGGAATCACGATGGTTGGCGAGGGGCCAAAGCTCGGGTTGGCGTTGACGCGGCGCGAGCAACCGGGGCGAGCTCGACTACGTCGACGAGGCTGTTGCTCCTGACGCGGTCGACCACCAGGAGCCCGCGGGGACCGACTGCGCCGCGCACCTCAAGGACGTGATCTCGATGCTGCGCACGGCCTTCCCTGACCTGCACTTCGACGTACACGACGTCGTCTGCGACCGCGACGTTGTCGCCTGCCGCTCGACGATGACCGGCACGCACCAGGGGCCGCTGAACATCGGGCCGATGGCGGGCCTTCCGCTCACCGGCGCGCGCATCGAGGTCCCGCACATGCATTTCCTGCGATACGACGGCAACGGCCGCCTGACCGACCTCTGGCACGTGTGGGACACGCTCTCGCTCGCGCGGCAACTCGGAGCGCCAGCGCCTGACCTCCGCGTCGGCGCACCAGCGTGAGCCTCTCCACGCGCCGCCAATGCGCGAGCAGGCGCCGCTCACGGTCGGCTAACGCTCTCCCGACCCAGACAGCCACCGAAGCCGTCGCAGCGATCGCCACCGCCAAACCGAGCGAGAACCAGCGGGAGCGAAACAAGCCCACAGCGCTCGGCAGTGGATGACGCGCCTCGCACCGCGGGCGCTAACACCGCACCACGCTGCTTGAACACAGAGGCGACGTTCGTGCCCAGCGCGGAGCCAAACCCAACGCCAAACCAGCAATCATCGCCCCAGCATTTCTCAACGACCGGACTCGCCGCGACAGGCACGCCGGCGGGCGGATCGTTCAGAACCAGGTCACGACGCGACCCGCCGATGCGTGTTGCGAGGTCGTCGAGCTCGATGGGGTGGCTCGCCTACTAGTCGTGCGGGTGCGCCAGGTACGCGTAGCGGGGGTCGCTCGGACCGAGCCGGTTTGCTCTGGTGCCCGGGCCGGCCGCTCGCCGTGTGTTCAAACGCCGGCGGGCATCGATCGCCGGCGAGAGCCGCAGCGAGCCATGATCGCGCGTCAACTCACCTCGCCTACGCGCTGCCGAATTGTGTTCGGGCCGCTTCATCATCCTCAGGCCTCCTCGTCCCTCTACCGGAGCCGTGCGCAAGGAAGAGGGCTAGAACCCAGCGCGTTCGATCGGATTGAGACGCGTCCACCGGGCCGGTGGGGTAACGCCTGTAGGAGTACGGCGCCGGCCCCGCAGTCAAAAACCAGTAACCCCCGCCTCTCGCCTCGTGGCGCCGGTGGCGCCGTCGGTGGCATTCGGGCTAGGGCTGAGAATCCTGGCCGCAGGGCCAGCTCGTGTTCGACTGTACTCCCTTCGGGGCGTTTGTGTGGACCAGACCCAAAAGTCTTTCTGGGCTCGTCCGCCGGCATCGGCTGATTCGTCCCCAGTAGCCCGGGCTCGCCTCCCAGGAGCGATAGCAGCTGTAGTTAGCCTCGCGTACACCGCGAATCGGACAGCCTCCGTGTGCTCCGGCGCGTGCGGAGCCATGAGCGAGACAGAGGCCGCTGCGAGACGGGAAGGCAGATAGGCCACAGGGCTATGGTCCTGGCTTGGTTGTCCGGGACTCAGCGCCCACGGCACTTCACGATGCGGCCGCGTGCCCGCAGACCCTCGGACCCCACCGCCTGGGCACGCTATCCGCGCCCAGGCGGTCCTACTACCCGGCGGCGGCTTCTTAGCGGCCAGCCGATCTCGTCGGCTTCGTCGTGCGCGGTCCCCAACGCGGATCGCGTGGCGTCTGATCTGTAGCCGCGCTCGTGGATCGTCGCGTCTCAGGGTGATGAACGTTTCGGTGGTGCCGCTCGCCGTTGGCGCTTGGGGCGTTGTTCGGCCCGGAGGGCGCCGCTTGCCGGCGTGTAGATGCTCTCGTGGCCGTCGTCCCAGCGGATCCGATAACGAGGCGAAGGGTCGCCCCGCACCACCTCTTCAACGACACCGGACCGGGGTCGGCGGTCGGTTGACTCGGATTCGGCCACGACACGCTTGCCGACTTCAAACGCCATGCTCACTCCCTTGCTGGTCGTGCTAACCGAGGATAGTCGGGGGCAGGCGTCCGCCACCACGACCAGATCCCGATTCAAACCGCCCGAACGTTGCCTGACCGTGCGGACCCGGTCGGAGCGCCGGTCGTACAGGCACTCCCACCACTCGCGCAAGCGTGGGAGTCGCGACCGCCAGGCAGGCTGTCTAGGTGCTCTCGCGGAGCGCCCGGGTGACGGCGTCGGCGGCCGTGTGTACGCCGAGCTTGGCCTCCAGCTGCGCGAGCCGATCTCGGACTGCGTGCAGGCTGAGGCACAGCTCCCACGCGATGTCCTCCTCTTCCTCGATTGCGGCGGCGGCCCGGAGCACCTCCGTCTCGCGCGGGGTCAGGCCGAGGCGATCGAGCGCGTCCGGACGGAAGCTCGCGACCTCCTCCTCGAGTAGCAGCGCGTGCGGATCACCGGGCAGCAGGTGGACGGTGAGGCGCCGCCCGTCCCGTACGCTGACGAGCGGCGGTCGCGGCGGCAGCGCGAGCCACGCAGCGACGGCCTCGGGCAGCCAGCCCGCGTGCTCCGCCGCCCCGAAGTGCTCGGCGAGCCAGCGCTCGGCGTCGGCACTCGAGTCCTCGATCTCGCCGTAGCGGTCGAGGAGCACAACGGCGGTGCCCGGCGGCGGGGTGGTGGCGAGCGCGCGGGCGAGCCGCTCGCGCGCCTGCGCGTCCCGCAGCGCGGCCTCGAGGACAGGACGTACGAGATCAAGCACGTCGCGATCGCGCTCTGAGAACTGGCGCTCGCTGCGGCCGAGCCCCGCGACGACCATCTCACGACGCTCGGCGCGTACGCCGATCGTGATGCAGTACTCGACGCCCGCCGGGTGCAGCAGATCGCCGTACAGGTCGCTGTGGGACAGGCGCCGGGGCTCGACGGCCTCGGACAGGCGCAGCGCCGGACGCCTGCGCGCGGCATGTGCCGACAGCAGCGGGTGACCGGCCAGGTCGCCCACGATCGCCGCGAACGCCCCGGGCGGCTCGGCATCGGCAGGAACCGCCTCATGTCGCACGACTCCGGTGGCGAGCTCGACGCGATCCCACATCACCAGATCCGCTGGCACGAGCTCCGCAAGACCCGACAGCACCCGGCGTCGCAGCTCACCAACCGTACGGGCCCCGAACAGCGCCCGGGCGAACCCGTGCGCCGCGCCCACGTCGGTGTCCGCGAGCCACGGCATGACCTCACCAGTCACGATACTCCCGCGATCCGCCCTGCAGCTCGGCGGGTCGGCCAGCGGCACCCCGGTCGCGCCACCGTAGGGCTATGCGCCGAGAGTGGCAGAACTGCGGTTCGGACGCGCGCACTCGGCCGCAGAGACACAGGCGAGGTAGTCCTCAGGCTGGTAGAAGCCCGTACCGAACACGCCACGCGCAGTTCGATCCTCCAGACCCAACCGAGGTCACGTACGACGAGAGGACGGCTGCTTGGGCCCGTGTGTTGCGGTCAGGATCGTAAGGAGCTCGCCGATGCTCTGCTCGCGAGCGATCGCGTCGGGGAGCGGGAGGTGGACGTTGATCGTGTAGTGGTTGCGCCGCCCGTCTCGTTGACGGGAGACGTAGCCGGCGGCAGCCAGCTCCGCGATGATGCGGTGAGCGGCCCTTTCGGTAATGCCGAGCTGGTCGCCGATGTCGCGCAGGCGGATGCCAGGATCGTGCGCGATGCAAATCAGAACCCGGGCATGGTTGGTCAAGAAAGCCCAGTCGGGCGCGGAACGCTCGGCCATCAACGCTAGCTTAGTCTATCTAGACTTCCTTTTCATGCTAACGTTGTCGCATGTTGGTGAGAGGCCTCGCATCACGGCTACGCCATCGCGACGGCGGTGCTGGCCGCCTTCCTCGCCGCGCTGGCGGCGCCGAACAGGAGCACGTCGAGGTCAGCCGGGTGCTTGGCACCGCGCACGTCTGGCTCGTTTGGCGGTTGCTCTTCGCCGCGATCCCGAGCTCGCTGCTCGGCCTCCCCGCGACCGCAGCATTCCGCTGGCGCACTCGAGCGCCACGAGCTCGTGCAGCGACTCATGTCGTCCCGCGTGGGGGTTCCGATAGAGGAGGCCACAGATGAGCGTCACGACCAAACGGGCAGCGCCGGAGCACCACCCCGACTCGGGCAGTGCCGCGGCGCGCCGACCGTCGCAGAGCGTCGAACCTCCGCCGCTCGCCAGCCTATCTCCGGTCCGCCAGCGCGGCGATCTGCTGTTCGAGGTCCCGTTCGCCAGCGTCATGGGCGATTGCGACCTCGCGCTGCTCGCGCGGATGTTGAGCCTCTCGACACGCGTTCAACCGACGATCCGTCCGCGCCACGACACCGCTCCGCGCCACGACACGCCAGGCTTCGCGCGCCTTGACCACTACTCCGGCTTGTTCTTGAAGCGGGGCGCGGTCGAGGGGGAGTGGCTGCTCGAGGCGCGAACCTGGGGTCGTCCGGCAGCGCAGAGCGTTCATGAATGGCACGTGCTGGCCGCTGGCGCCGCGCGCGAGCTCGACCCCACGGTGACCTCGCCCGAGCGGCTCGATGCCGGTGCGCGCGAGATTTCCGACCGTCCGCTGGGACGAGCCGCGAACAAGCGTCTTGCGCGGGTCCGCCGCCGCCTGGTCGGCCTCCCGTAGCGAGCGAGTATGAATCGCGCGCGGCGTGGGCTCGGTCGTGACAACCCCGAGCCGACGCGGCGGCCAATCCTGATTTGGGCGAGCGGGGCCCACGTGATCGGCCGCCTCGACGAGCTGCTCGACGCCCGAGGCGGCCCGTGCTCTCCACACCCGCCCCGCCGCGAGCCGACCCTCCAGCACCCTTAGTCGGTCGGGTCGGCAGAGAACCGAGAACGACAACTCGGAGCATTACCGCGCGTCTGGCGTAATTCCGAGTCGAATGGTCGGAATCTGGTAAGCTGGTTGCTGCGCTCAGTGAGCTCCTCGCTCTTCTCGCTTCCCGGGCGACGTCTCCGGTCAGAAGGGCAGAGAGGCGGTTGGTCATGGCCACCGCAACAAAGAAGTCCGGCGCCGCTGGTCGACTCCCGCGCCGTGCACGTGAGGTGCGCGCGCCGGCGTCGATGAAGTTCCCACCGATGGAGTTCGTCATCTTCGAGGACAACGGCGGCTCCTACCACTGGACGATCGTCGCCGCCGACGGCGCAACCCTCGCGCGCTCAGAAGGCTTTGCCTCCTACGACGACGCCGAGCAAGCCGCGCAGCGGGTTCGCGACGGAGCTGCCTCGGCGCCGTTGGAGCACCGCAGCGTCAGCGCACGCCCGGTCGATCTCATTGCCCGGCGCGATGCCAAAAGCGACGCCGCGGACGCCGAGCGTTGGTTGGATGAGGACGGCAGCTTCAGCAGCGAGGCGGTGGCGGAGTGGCAAGCGTCACGCTGATTGCGCCGCCGGAGCGGCTCGCGCCCCCGAGCAAGCCTGATCTAAGTCGGACCTACAGCTGCCCCGAGCGCGGGCATGTCCTGCGTGTGTCCGGCCTCGGGCGCCACCGGGTGTACTTCGAGCTTGATGACGAAGCGCTCAGACGACCCGGTGATGAACCGCGGCTGCCCCGAGTGCGGGGCACGCCTACCAGGGAAGAACCTAGCGTGAGCCAGCCATGACCCACCTGTGCTGCGCACGATGCCGGCTGCGCTTTACTCCCGCCGCGGCCGCGTACATCACGGCTTGCCCCGAATGCGGTTACTCGCCCGAACCGATCTCCAGCCTGGAGTGCACCTTCGGCTTTCGTCTCGTCGGACCAGAGGACCTCCCCCACGAGCTACCCTACGCAACCGCCGTCTCGATCAAATTTCCCGAGCCGGGGGCGTGATCGTGACCGACCCGCACATCCGCATTCTCAGGCTGGTGGCGCACCAAGCGCAGCGCGAGCTCGACGACCACCACTCGCTCAACCACATTGCAGACACCGCATCTGCAGGACGACGTGAACACCTCGAGCGAGCGGCGGCCCGGACCAGAGCGCGCCTCGGGCAGGACTTCAGCCCCGAGCCCGAAAGCCACCGAAGCGCGATCGCGCTGAGGCGCGGAGCTTCAGGCAAATGATCGAGACCCGCGGGGCCAGCCGCTCAATCGCCCGTCTGGTCTCGTTCCCTCTGTCCTCTCGCGCGACACCCACCAGAGGGGTATTCCCGGTCCCAAAGTGAGATTCACCGAAGATCCACTTCCTAGCGGAGCGCCGGCCATCCAGGAGCAGCACGAACGCCATCGCCTAGCCGCGTGCTATCCCGCCGTTCCCAGCTCGGTGAGCGCCGCTCGGCACGCGATCGCCGACTTCGCCGCGGCCGGCGCACCCGATGAGCTGCAGGACGCAATCCGGCTTGCGACGTCCGAGGCCGTGACCAACGTGGTGAAGCACGCCTACCCGCAATCCGCCGGGGTCGTCCACGTCAACGCCTGGGTGGCACAGGCAGAGCTGTGGCTGCTGATCGTCGACGAGGGTCGCGGGCTTCGCCCCGAGGCAGAGAGCGACGGGGTGGGGCAAGGTCCGGTACTGATCTCACTAATGGCCGACGAGGTCTGGGTCGTCGATCGCTCCCTAGGCGGCACCGAGGTGCGCCTGCGCTTCGAGCTTCACCGCGGCCCTAATCAATCTCGCGGGTTCGTCGCCCCGACCACCCCCCCGCCGCACCGCGCTTCTCCACCACCACATAGTCCTCGAACGCCTCGACGATCACCTCGGCGTCCGGTACGTCATGACCCACCGCCACCAAGAACCGCCGCGGGCTAACGCGGACGCGTTCGTATTCCCGGATCGTCAACTCGATCAGCTGACTGCAGTCTGCATGCAAGAGGATGATGCGGCGATGGGCGAGGTCAACCCAGAGGAGCAGCTCGAGATCGGTCGCGGCGTGTTCAAGCGACTCGGTGATTGCACCGGCTCGGAGATCGAGGCCGCGATACGTCTGATTGCCCAAAAACGGATCGACCACGCCTGGATTGACGAACAAGCGGCAGGACCCGACCAGGGCGAGCTGACGATCGCCCGCCGCTTCTTCGCCAACACGACCGACGCAGAGCGAGATCTCATCGCCTACTGGCAGATGGTCAAGCTCGTCGAGGAAGCACACCTGCGCTACGCGAGCGAGCGCGAGGCTTGACGGCCGCCACGCTCAGAGGCGCCGCATCGAGGGCAGTGGCGGGGTCGGGCTGCTAGCCAATCGAGCCCTCACTCCCGATGGAATACGCCGTCGAGATGAACCGCCTGATAGAGCTGCAGATGCTGATGTCCCACGGAATCCGCGAGGACGAGGCCTCGAAGCTGCTCCTTGATGATCGGCTCGATGAACCCGTTGGTAGTTACCCCTCGCATCGCTATTGAGTTGGGGACGATCGCAATCGTGTCGCGCCGCCCCGAGCCGAGTAGCGCGACCACGGCAAAGCTGGGTGTGTCGGCCCAAGAGGCGAGCGCCCTGCTCGTCGCCAAAGGCGCGCATCTCGGCGGCCGCCGTCGGTCCGGCGCCCCGACCGGCGCGACGGCGGCCCTGCTTCCGCCGTTGCAGGACCTGCCGATGTGCTTGCTCGACGCCCGATTCGCGGTGACTTGCAAGCGCACCTGGTTGTCGCTCGCGTGACGTTGCAGCCACCGGCCACCACGTCCGCGTCGTTGCTGCAGCGGACGAGGAGGACTCGTCTCGGTCGACTGTGCCGCTCACTGGGATTGCGACTGTGCTGGTCCCGTGCGGCGGCGTGACTACTGCCTTTGCAGGCCGAGCATCAGCTCGGAGGGCACCGAGAATCTTTTGCGTAGCAGATGAGGAGGAGCACGTTCCACGGCCCGCGAGTGCCGACCACCTACATAGGCATCGCTACGGCTGTCACCGCGCCGACTCCGGCGAGCGCGGCTTCTGCAATCGCCCAGTAGCGAGCGTCGGTGAGCGCCGTTGCGCACGACTGCTTTGGTCTCGCGCCGGCGCGGCACCGGACGATCGCAGGGGCGACGGGGTAGTCGTCAGCGCGCCGCCCCGGCGGACGAGCGCTTCGCGGTGAATCCGGTCGTCGCGCAAGCATTGGGCGATGCGCTCGAGTTCGATGAGCAGCAGAGGGATGCCCGGCTCGTGCGCGCGTTCCGCTGACGGATCGGGTACCAGCACAGCTCCTCTCCGAGGAGCGGAGTCCAGGGCCTCGTCCGGCTGGTTTGCCAGGGCGACGGCTGCGGTGGTTCGCGAGACGCCGCCGTGCTTCCAGCGTCGCCTTCGGCTGGAGTACTCCCGATTTGGCGACGGCCCATCCGGGCCCGTCACCAAATCGGGAGTGGATGCTCGGCGGGATGGGAGCGGGCTCGTGAAATTCAGATAGGGCTTGATGAAAGGCCTGCGACCCGCCGGGCGCGCTGCGGCTCTTGAGCGGCTGGGTCAGCGAGCAGCACGACGCCGCGGACGAATCGGCGAGCAGGTCGGTAGTTGCCCCAACAAGCGCTTCCACCAGGCTTCCATAAGCCACCCCGACCGCTAACCGGCTGCGCGAGCAACATGCAGAAACCGCCGAGTAGCAGCACAATCCCCAGTGGGCGGTGACGGGCTCGAACCGCCGACCTCCTGCTTGTAAGGCAGGCGCTCTATCCAGCTGAGCTAACCGCCCCAGCTTGACGATGGTAACGGCGACCGGGCGCGCGGCGGAACCCACTTCCGCAGCGCGGCGATCGCGGCGGAGGCCCGCTCCAGCGTTGCCGGCGGAGGAGTTTCCCGGCCCGGGAAGGTTTGGCTTCGCTTTGGCGTCTGAAACCTCGAGACGTGTGCAGCCACCGAAGGAGGGTCGGAGTGATGATTGGTGATTTGCCTGCCGTTTCCATGGAGCGCACCATGAGAGCGCTGGCGCGTTCGCTGCCCGCGAGAGCCCGCCGAGGTGTCCTATTGGCGCTGGCCTGCCTGGGCGCGTTGCTGGCGTTCGGCGCCTCCCAAGCTGCAGCCGCGCCGTTTATCTCGTCGTTCGAACCGAATCCGCCAGCGATCTCATCCACAGTCCCAGCCAACGGCGACCAAAACCCCTATGGGATCGTCACCGTGCCCCGTAGTGTCGGGTCGCTGCACCGAGGCGACTTGTTGATCAGCAACTTCAACGACAGCGCCAATAGCCAGGGCACCGGCACGACCATCGTTCAGATCCCGCCCGGCAGCCGGTTTGCACAGGGCGACGCGCCGGTGTTCGCTCAGATCGATCCGAAGAAACTCCCCGGTCCGTGCCCGGGCGGGGTGGGTCTCACCACGGCGCTCGCGGTCACCCGGACTGGCTTCGTGATCGTCGGGAGCCTCCCGACGTCAGACGGAACGTTTGCCACGGCCAAGGCCGGGTGCCTGCTGGTGCTCAACAGCCGCGGCAAGGTGGTCGAGACCATTGCCGGCGCCCCCATCAATGGCCCCTGGGACATGACCGCCGTGGACAACGGGATCTTCGTCACGCTGTTCGTGACCAACGTGCTCAACGACACCGTCGCGCAGTCACCTAACGTGGTCGACAAGGGCACGGTGGTTCGGTTGACGCTGCTGGCAATTCCGGGATTCCGCCCAGCCGTGCTCGACGAGGACGTGGTCGGGACGGGGTTCGCCGAACGTACGGACCCGAACGCGGTGGTCGTCGGACCGACCGGTGTGGCACTTAGCGACGAGGGGACACTGTACGTGGCCGACTCGGTGAATAGCCGGATCGCCGCGATACCTAATGCGTTCTTCCGCGAGCGCGCTGCTCAGAACGGAGGGCAAACGGTAATAGCGGGCGCACCACTGAACGACCCGCTCGGGATGACGCTCGCGCCCAACGGTGACATCCTCACCGCCAACGGCGGCGACGGCAACATCGTCGAGACCGCACCAGACGGCCGGCAGGTGACAACCGTGGGGGCCGATCAAGCAGGCGGCGCGGGAGTGCTGTTCGGATTGACAGTGTCGCAAGGACGAGATGGCATCTGGTTCGTCGACGACGGCGACAACTCCCTGCGCCTACTAGGAAGTCCCTGACCGACGTTCGCCGGGGCCGAAGCCCAAGCTCGGCCCCGGCGACGATGCCCGCCGGGCGAGCTCGTACCCGAGGACGGTAGGATCGCGTGCCGTCATGGAGCTCGGCATCGAGGGGAAGGTTGCGCTCGTCACCGGCGCGTCGAAGGGGCTCGGGCTGGGGGTCGCGAGAGCGCTGGCCAACGAAGGGGCGCGGGTGGCGATAAGCTCGAGGTCCCGAGAGCGCATCGAAGCCGCCGCGACGAGCATCGGAGCACGCGGATTCGTGCACGACACCGCCGACGGGGACGCGGCCTTCGCGCTCGTGCAAGCGGTCAGCGCGGAGCTCGGCCCGGTCGACATCCTGGTCACGAACAGCGGCGGACCCCCCGCCTCGCCCGACGCACTGTCTTTCACGCACGAGCAGTGGCGCGCGGCGTATGAGCTGCTGCTGCTCGGAGCGCTGGCCCTGGTCGAGGCGGTGCTGCCCGGGATGCGGGAGCGCCGTTGGGGACGGGTCCTGTCGCTGTCCTCGAGCGTCGTGCGCGAGCCGAACCCGGCGCTCGTTCTCTCTGCCGCTCACCGCGCGGGGCTGTTGGCCGCGCTGAAGACGATCGGCCGCCAGGTGGCGGGCGACGGCGTGACCGTGAACTCGCTGCTTCCCGGTGTGATCGCGACCGACCGCGCCCGAGAGCTCGGGCTCGACAACCCGGAAGCCCTCGCACAGCTTCCGGCTGGGCGACTGGGCTCCGTCCAGGAGTTCGCCGCCGCGGCTGCCTTCCTCTGCTCAGAGCCCGCCGCTTATATCAGCGGTACCGCGCTGCTCGTCGACGGCGGCGGAACGAGGAGCGTTTAGTACTGTCATCCGCGTGAGCACACGGGAGTTCGATCTGGAGCAAGCGGCCGCCAAGATCAGGCGCCAGCTGACCGCCGCGTCCGAGCAGCTGTCCGAGCGCGTCGCGCAGTTCGTTCGGGACTCCTCCGAGACGAGGCTCGAGCGACTAATGGTCTCCCCCTTGCGCCGGGTTCTGCTCGAGGCGATCTTCTGGCAGATGCCTCGGCATGTCGACCCGGAGCGGGCGCGGGGCATGCGCTCCTCGATTCGCTGGCGGGTCACGGGTCGCGCCGATGGCGGCGTGGACGTGTACCAGCTCGAGCTCGCCGACGAGGCTTGCCGAGTGGAGCGCAACCCTGCGGGGCCGGATGCTCAGCTCACGATCACTGTCGACGGAGCCGAGTTCCTGCGACTGGCCACCGGCAACTCCAACCCGATGCAGGCGTACTTCGCGGGTCGAGTCGCGCTGTCCGGGGACATCATGCTCGCCGCCAGGCTCGCCACGCTGTTCAGGATCCCCGTCGCTGACGACTAGTGAAGACCGCGGAGCTCGAGAAACTCCGCGATCTGATGCCGTTCGCCGTGCTGCTCGGGATCGAGGTGGTGCAGGCCACGCCGGAGGTCGTCCAGGCCAGGATTCGGTGGAGACCCGAGCTCTGTACGGCCGGTGGCTTGATGCATGGTGGCGTTCTGATGGCGCTGGCCGACACCTGCGGCGGAGCATCCGCGTATCTCAACCTGCCAGCGGCCGCTGAAGGTACGGCCACGATCGAATCGAAGACCAACTTCCTGCGCGGGGTCAGAGAGGGATCGGTCACCGCCACCACGCGACCGCTCCACAAGGGGCGCACGCTGATCGTGCTTGAAACCGAGCTGTCACTCGAGGACGACCGGCTCGTCGCCAAGGTCACACAGACTCAGGCTTATCTGTACCCGCGAGGCTGATCGCGCGCCTACCAAGATAGGTAGCGACCGGTCCAAAGATGGGGCGTCCTGCCGATGCGGCTAGCCGCCGTGCTTCGTAGGTTGCTCGCCTGTCAAGCGATCACACCGAAGAGGAGGAACGAGATGCCGCGATACGTCGTGCAGCGAACCTTTCCCGAGGGTTTCCACGCGTCGCCCAGCGCCGGTGTAGCGGAGCTTTGCCGCGCCGTCGTCGAGCGGAACGCGGAGGAGGGGGTCACCTGGATCAGCTCGTTCGTCAGCGAGGACAAGACACGCACGTTCTGCATCTACGACGCACCCACGCCCGAGGCCATCCGCACGACCGCGGTTCGCAACGAGCTTCCGGTCGACGAGATCACGCGTGTCAGCGTGCTCGATCCGTACTTCTACCAGTGAGTCAGGAGGAACCATGTTCAAGCAAGGTGTGACCAAGCGCTGCCTGGCCGGCGGACTGCTTGTCGCGGCCGCGAGCTTCCCGGCCGCAGCGCAAGCAAGGTTCGACCTGAATCCATCGCCTCCCCCAGCCGCCAGCGCGCCCCTCCCGGCCGCGAGCCGCCCCTCCGTCCATCAGGGCGGCCCGAGTACTGAGGCGGGCTTCCAGTGGGGAGATGCGGGCCTCGGGGCCGCGGGCACCGTGGTGCTGCTCGGGACCGGCGCGACCGCCGTGGGGATCGCGCGTCGCCGGCGCGTGCATCGCACCGCCATCGGTTGATGTCCACCACCGGCCGGGGAACATGGTTGTTCCCGGCCGGCTTCTTTGCTCGCGCGCGGACGTCGTGCGAGACTGCGCCTACAGCATGGCTGGTGCAGGCCCGGGGCAATGCGCAGTACAGCAGGGCGGCCGATTATGAGCGTTGCCGGGGCCGGAGGCGCGGCTGCACTCCTGGAACGCGCCGAGGTCCTCTTCACCCTCAACGAGCTGCTCGATGGCATTCGTGCGCACTCGCCGGGGAAGCTCATGCTCGTCGGCGGCGAAGCCGGCGTGGGAAAAACCACGCTCCTGCGCGCGTTCTGTGAAACGCAGCACAAGCCCCTGCGCACGCTTTGGGGCGCGTGCGAGCCGCTGCGAACGCCGCGTCCTCTCGGGCCGCTGTGGGATGTTGCCCAGGAGGCCGGCGGCGAGCTCCAAGAGCTCGTCGGTGCGGCTTCTAGGCCGCACGACGTGGCGGCCGCGCTGCTCCGAGAGCTGCGCGGGCGCGTGCCGACAGTGCTGGTTCTCGAGGACCTGCATTGGGCCGACGAAGCCACGCTCGACGTGATCACGCTGCTGGCGGCGCGGATCGGCTCCACTCCTGCTTTCGTGCTCGCGAGCTATCGGGATGACGAGCTCGACCGCTCTGAGCAGCTCCGGTTCGTCCTGGGAGAAGTGGTACGCCGGCCGGGGCGCCTCAAAATCGAGCCGCTGTCACCAGCCGCGGTGGCGGAGCTGGCCGCACCACAGGGTGTGGACGCCGGAGAGCTGTACCGCAGGACCGCCGGCAACCCGTTCTTCGTGGTCGAGGTGCTCGCGGCGGTTGGCGAGCACATCCCCGAGACGGTGCGCGATGCCGTTCTCGCTCGTGCGGCGCGCCTGTCGGGTCCGGCGCGGCGCCTGCTCGAGGCGGTCTCCGTCGTTCCCGGGCAGGTCGAGCTGTGGCTCCTCGAATTGCTCGCCGGCGAGGAGGCCGATCAACTCGAGCAGTGCCTGGCTTCGGGCATGCTGAGCGCGGGCCGCGCACACGTCGCGTTCCGGCACGAGCTGGCGCGGCTCGCGATCGAGGAGGCAATGTCTCCTGGTCGCAGGGTTGCTCTGCATCGGTCGGCGCTCGCTGCGCTTGCGGCTCGTGACGCGGATTTTGCGCGATTGGCCCATCACGCCGAGGCGGCGGGAGACGCAGAAGGCGTGCTGCGATGGGCGCCGTGCGCGGCCGAGCGTGCGTCTCACAGCGGCGCGCATCGTGAGGCGGCGGCGCAGTACGCCCGCGCGCTGAGGTTCGCGGACGGGCTGTCGCTCGAACGCCGCGCGGAGCTGCTGCAACGGCGCGTCACGGAATGCTGGATGACCGATCAATTCGAAGCTGCGATCGATGCCGAGGAGGAGGCCCTCGAACACCGGCGGCGGCTCGGTGATCGCCGAGGGGAGGGAGACGCGCTGCGAACGCTTTCACGACTCATGTTCTTCGTGGGCCGGGTTCGCGAAGGCGAGGCGCTAGCGACGAAGGCGGTGCAGGTGCTCGAGCAGCTCCCCCCTGGCCATGAACTGGCGATGGCATATGGCAACGTCTCGCAGCGGCGCATGGTGGTGGAGGATGCCGAAGCGGCGGTGGCGTGGGGCACTCGCGGTCTCGATCTCGCGCGACGCCTCGGCGACACCGAGGCGATCGTATACGCGCTCATAAACATCGGCGCCGCGGAGTTCGAGGCGGGGCATGACGATGGACGGAGAAAGCTGGAGGAGGCGCTGGCGCTCGCTCAGCGGCACGGCCTGGAGGATCTTGCCGGCAGGGCCTTCCCTACCATTGTCCGGTGTGGGGTACGGGCGCGCGACTTCGCTCTCGCCAATGCTTACCTCGAACCGGGGCTCGAGTACTGTCGCGAACGCGGCCTGGGTACCTGGCGGCTGTATCTGCTGACCTCCCGGGCCCGGCTTGAACTCTACCGCGGCCGGTGGGACGAGGCCGCGGAGTCGGCGGCCATCGTCCTGCGTGATCCTCGGAGCGCTCCGTTCCCACGCGGCTTGGCGTTGACCACGCTCGGACTCCTCAGGGCGCGGCGAGGCGACCCCGAACACTCCGCGCCCCTCGCCGAAGAAGCGGCCCACGCGCAGTTGACCGAAGAGCTCGTTCGCATCGGGCCCGTGGCCGCCGCGAGAGCCGAAGCGGCCTGGCTCAGAGGGGACAGCGCGATCGTCGGACGCGAGACCGACGGAGCGCTCTCGCTCGCGCTGAAATGCAAAGACGCGTGGCTCGTTGGTGAGCTGGCGTACTGGCGGTGGCAGGCCGGGCTCCGCGACGAGCTCCCCACGGGGGCAGTGACGGAGCCTTATCGGCTGTCGATCGCTGGCCAGTGGGAGAAGGCCGCACGGCTGTGGGCGCAGATCGGCTGTCCCTACGAATCAGCGCTCGCGCTGGCGGATGGCGCCAACGAGGTCGCGTTGCGCCGCGCTCACGACGAGCTCCAAGCGCTGGGCGCTCAGCCGGCCGCCGCCGTCGTGGCTCGCCGGCTGCGCGAGCGGGGTGCGCGTGGCGTGCCTCGAGGCCCCCGTCCGCGGACACGCGGAAATCCCGCCGGCCTTACCGCGCGCGAGCTCGAGGTCCTTGGGTTGGTCTCCGAGGGGCTGCGCAATGCGGAGATCGCGCGGCGCCTGGTCGTCTCTCGAAAGACCGTCGATCACCACGTTTCCGCGGTCCTGCGCAAGTTGGACGTCCGCACGCGCGGCGAGGCGGCCGCCGAGGCGGCGCGGCTCGGGCTCACGGGCCCAAGATAGGTATCGGCGGCCTACAACATGGGTGGTACTCCCGATGCGCATCCCTTCCCGCGCTCGTAGGTTGGCGGCACGACATAACGAGCGGATCCCGGATCGCTCGCATCACGGGATCTCAGACCGTAAGGAGCAAGGTCATGCGTCGTGTAACCATCGGCGCCGCGCTGGTCGCGGTCGGAGTGAGTGCGGTGATCGGTGTTGCCGCCTCGGCGTCCGTCACAACGCAGGCGCCGCTCGGTGCGGTTCCGGTCGCCCCGGACTCGACCCAGTCGCGTATCGCGTCTGAGGTCGTGGCCGCGCGTCTCGCCACGGCGAAGTACGTCACGAACCTGGCGCAGGCTAAGGCGGACGGGTACCGCATCATCACCCGGATGATCCCGAACATGGGGTATCACTACATGAACCCCGACGTGACGGGATTCAACGTCCGCAAACCGCCGATCCTGGTCTATGAGCACCGGGGAATGAAGTGGCAGCTCGGCGCGCTCGAGTGGGTGTTCACCGCTATGCCCTCCAAGCCGCCGCTCCCCGGCGCACGCTACGGTGTGTTCGCTGCCGCCTGTCACTACGCCGACGGAACGTTCGTGCCCTCGACCGCGCAGTCGCAGTGCGCACCGAAAAGCCCGCAAACCGGCGCGGCGTTCAGCTTCTGGCATCCGCGGCTGATCACGCTTCACTTCTGGATCTGGTATCCGAACCCGTCAGGGATCTACATGGGTACCAACCCGATGGTGAACCCCTACAACGGGGGCTAGAACCTCTTGCTCTCGCTGCTCGCCGGCGCCCCCGAGGGGTTCCGGCGAGCACAAGAGTGAGACACATGTCACACCAGCGCCTGATCACGAGCATGTAGAAGAAGTAACTGAGCTAATCGACAGCATCGGGCGCACATGGCCAGAGGGAAGAACGGGCGCAGCACGCCGTCACGCAGGGAGTTCTCGAGCCGGACCTCGGCACTCGATCTCGATTCCGTGTTCGGCGGCGGACCCGGGCTCCGCCCCGATCTATACGTGCCAACAGGTGTCGTGGCGCCGGGAGGTACCGCTGACGAGCCCTCGGTTCTGAGCGCCGTAGACGCCGGCCAAGCCCTGCGATAATCGCCGCCGGGTCGAGATGGCGTCCTCCGCTCCCCCACGCGTGCTCATCGTGGCGCATCGCACGGCGGCGACGCCGCTGTTGATAAACGCCGTCCGGGCCCGCGCCCGCCGCTCTCCGTGCTCCTTCACGCTCCTCGTGCCGCGGCCGTATTGGGATCCCGACACCGATGAGGCCGCGGCCACGCTCGAGCTTGCGATTCCCCTCCTCGAGGAGGCGGTGGGGGGCCGCGTCGAAGGGATCATCGGCGACAGCGACCCGTTCATCGCGGTGCGGGATGCGGTCACCAATATCGGCATCGACGAGATCATCATCTCCACCTTGCCTGCGCGGGTGTCACACTGGCTGCGCCGGGACCTGCCCCACCGCGTGGAGCAATTCGGGCTTCCGGTCGCGGTCGTGACCGCTCGGCAATCGGAGCGCGCGGTATCCGAGCGCGGCCGACGCCAGTAAAACGGCCTGAGCGCCACCGAGCCGGGCCGGGTGTGAGCCGGCCACGTCCGGCTTCTGGCGCGCGAAGGCGCGGGGTGATGGCGCCGCGCTCGGCGCTCACTTGGCGAGGTAGGCCGGATTGATGACGCGTCTGGGCGGATCTGTCCGCAGCACGACCTATGTTGATCCCGTGATCTCGTTTGAGTTCGGCGAAAGGCTCTACAACCTGACCGAGCAAGGAGCGACTCAGCTGGCAGAGCACCTCCGAAACTACGCGAAGGGCAAGTTCACGTCCGAGGTGCGGCGGGCGAGCGAACTGAGCGGCAACCCCAATTGGACTGACGGCGCCCTGGCGGCGTCTGACGTCATCGAGGACGCCCTCGTCGGCAGCTTCAACGAGGTGATTCCGTTGGAAGGAAAGGCCGCGGAGGCCACGTGCTGGGCGCTTAGGCTCTTGCCGGACCTGGGAGCATCACGCGAGCCGACGGACATGGCTGCCCTGCGGGACGCCCTCGCCGAGGCATTTCCTGCCGTTGACCGCCGCGAAGCGGCGTAGCCTTCTCTTGAGCCAAAGTCACGGCGCCTCCGACGCCGCATGCGGCGAGCCGCGGAGGACGTCATCTACGGACTCCAGATGCTCGCGCAAGTCCGCGAAGCATCCGAGTGCTGGGGCTACGACGACTCCGGAGCGTTGTACTCCTCGTCGGTTACGTGCTCACCCCAGGTGACGGGGCTTCCTTGATCGTCGACCTCTTGCATGGCGAGGTGGGTCATGAATCGGTTGGGGGCAGCGCCGTGCCAGTGGTCTTCACCCGGCTCGAAGTACACGCGGTCGCCTGGTTCTATGGTCTCGATCAACCCGCCGCGGCGCTGGCAGCGCCCGATCCCTTCGGTGACGTAGATGGTCTGGCCGTAGGGGTGGGTATGCCATGCGGTGCGGGCACCCGGCGTGAAGTGCACGCTGCTGGCAGTCACGCGCGAAGGCGCTGATGCGGCGGCGACCGTGTCGATGTACACGGTCCGGTGAACCAGTCGGTTGGGCCGATGTTGGTCTCAAGAGAGTTTCGGGTTATCTGCATGGCGTTCTCCTTGTGTGACGGGAGGGGTTAGCGGCGGCTGGGCCGGGAAGAAGATGAAGCTGAGCAGCGCGCCGCCTCGCTCACCATCGGGGTGACGTAGCTGTCGGCGTAGCGGCCGTACCTGGCCCGGTAGGCCGCGTCGACGTAGACGCTCCGAGGTGAGTCCTCATTTGATCTGGTTCCTCCGGTCAGCCGGCGACCACCGCTCGGCAATGCCCCGCAGCCTGGCGCGTTGATCCGAGTCCGTGCTTGGTCGCCAGGCGCGAGCAGATCTCGAACAGGGTCTGATCGTCGCGTTGGCTCAGCTCATCGAGGATCGTTCGGCGTGTCGGATCCTCAGGCCCGCGGCCTCCAAATCGCTGCGACTCAATGAGTCCGGAGTCGGGGGTGTGGATGAGCCAGACGAAGGTCGCTAAGCACCAGGTAGGCGGTCAATGCCACGATGGCGATCGACTCTGCGATGATCGCGACGACGATCGTGGAGCGGAAACCGTAGTCGGTGAAGCCGAACAGACTCGAGCTCTCACTGATCCAGAGGCCGATCAGCGACGTCGCGGCGATCCCGATCCCGCTCAAGGCAAGCAGTGCCCGGAGTGGATCGGCGAAGCGCTTCGCGAGGCGTCGCCAAGGGAGTAGCAGCCCCACTCCGACCACCGTGGCGGCGATGAAGTTCAACAGGAACAGCGTGCCGATCGTCGGCACGGTCGAGAAACCATTTGCCGCGTATTCATCGAGGTGGTCGGCACCAGTCGCCAGCACAGCAATCGCGCCGACGACCAACGCGAGATGGGCGAGGATCATGCGTTTGTGGTTTGTTGGCATTAGGGGCTCCGTTCACTAGGTCTACTAGTACGACGACCTGGATCACCGCTTCCTTCCCGCCCGGCGGCGGGCGGAGCCCACGCGCGACGTGGGTCCGGACGCTGCTGATGGACGTGTACTTTTGCTGCGGTGGTCTCGGTGCGCGGAGATGTGCGGTCAGCGCCGGCTCGAGGACTCGGTAAGAGTCTCACCGTCCGCGAGGACCTGCCGGATCGCCTCGGCGGGATCGCGGCGAATCAACCGTGCCCACCGCGACTTCGGCGGCGGCGGGATGAGGCCAATCAGCTCACGCACGAACGCCAAGACACGACAGTGGGCCTCCGGTGTTGGGCCGCTCGCGAGCGCCGCGAGCGCCGCCCACGAGCCGCTGCCCTCGGCGCTGGCGATTCCGATCGCGCCTCGGCCCGCCGGTACGCCGGCGCCCAGAGTACGAGCGAACTCCAGGCACCGACTCGCGCGCTCTCGCTCGACCGATCTACAACTGGCGCTGCCGACGATCAGCGACGCCAGCGGATAGAGATCCTGGCGACGCTCGTCATCTAACCCATCGTTGTAGGTCCGCAGCAACGCTCCGATCACCGGGGAGGCATTTCGGGGACGATCGCTGAATGGCTCCTCCGACAGCATCGAGGCAAGCTCCATCACACACGCCCCGAACCGCGGCGAGCGATGACGGCCTGCGGCCAGCCGGACGGTCTGATGGGTGGGCTCCACTACGCATATCATTCCCGACCCGAGCCGCCGACGCCACCGGCCAGAGGTGCTTGCCGACGAGTGATCATCCGCGGCCTTCGCCCGTGTGACCCGCAGAGCTTGCAGGGCGTTCGAATCAAGCGTTAGGTCGCCGCGGGCGCTGATGCTGAGTAGCGGCCGCCGGATAGCGAGGATCGGATCGGCGGTTTGGGATGACTCTTCCGGGTTGGCCTGAGACGAGCGAAACCGTCGAGGAGCTGTAGCAGTTGAGCGCGGTTGGGACCGGCCAGGGGCGGACGTTGCCTGTCGTTGGCGAGCTCGAGAATCCGTTCGACGAGCTCCTGGTCCGCAAACGTCTCCCGTAGCGGGGTCAAGCAGCAGCGCGAGGCCAGAAACGCGCGGAATGCGTCGGGGTCGCGCGGAGCCGCGGCTAGCAGCGCTTGTCGCAGCACGGTTGATGAGTCGCTTCGCGGCGCCGGTTCGCATCCCTTGCGAAGTGCCTCGATCTCCCCGATCCTGGCACGGTCCTCCTCGACGTTCTCTCGGTACCACGGCGCCAGCTCGGCCTCGGTCACGGCGTCCCAGGCCTCGGCGAATTCGTGCGGGTCTTGCAGATGCTCTCGGATGACGTCGCGCAGGCGCTGGACGTGCACCAGGCCAAGGCTCATCCCGCGGCCGTTGGAGGGATTCGTGCAGGCAGACGCGTCGCCCACCGCCGCGATGCCGGTGGCGACCGGGTAGTTGTCGACGGTGAACCGCCGGTAGCGGTCGGTCACTCCGCCCATCGGGAGAACGCCGCTGATTGGCTCCCCGTACAGCCAGTGCGCGTGCTGTGGGCACGCCGCCACGAGCGCGGTCCACACGGACGGGTCACGCAGCCTCTTGAGGGGCGCGTCCCCGGCGGACGTGAAGATTGTCACCGACCACGTGTCGTTGTCGGATGGCAACGTAAGCAGCGAGAACGTCCCGACAGAGGTGAGTAGCGCCGCCTTGTACTGCGGCATCTCGCCGTCATGGGAGCGAAAGTAGCGGCTGTAGTAGATGAAGCCCGAGTCATCGGCCTCCTCGTGTATCGGGCCCGTGCCCGCTCGCTCGAGCCAGCGGGGGAGCTGGGAGCGCCTGCCCATCGCGTCCACGATCAGGTCGGCACGCAGCTCCTCCCCCGCGTCGGTTCGCACGCCGGCGACGTGCGGGGTGCCGTCGCGCGGGTGCACAATTAGCTCCCGGACCGAGACGCCGCGACGAATCTCGAGGCCTGGCTCGGCATCCGCGGCGGCGCCCATGACTCGCTCGAGCACCGGCCGCCGCGCCGTAATGGTCTCGAAGCGCTCATCCCCCTCGCGCGGTGTGCGGTCGGTGATTTGCGCCGGCATCAAACGCAGCGGGTCGAATCGCAGCCCGCCGGCGGCCTGGAGCGCGACGAGGACGTCCGGCAGTTCCTCTTCGAGCACGATGCGACCGCGTGGCTGGAGGTAGTGGGGTTGGCGGAACTGAGTGACTCCGGCGCGCGTCCAGTGCTCCCACGCCTCGGATGGCGAGCTCGGCACCGGCTCGGGGTCGCGTTCCAAGATCGTCACCTGATGGCCGTCGCGGCGCAGGAGCATTCCCGCGGCCAAGCCACACACGCCGGCACCCAACACAATGATCCTTGATCCCGTCCTCGTCACCGAGAGCCCCCTCGCTTTGCCATTTGATGTCTCTGCCCGGAGTACGCATAAAGGGCCCGTACGGTTCGCGAGCAGTCATCGACAGTCGGATGCACCATCGTGGGCAGCAGCTGGTGTCGACCGCGTGGAGTGTCAGTCCCGCAGGTGTACACAAGCGTGCTGCACGGTGCAGTAACGCGTCGATGTGGAACGGACTCAGTAGTTCGCCACACGTTTCTCGCGGTCGAGCAATGTCGCTTGCCGATTTGCACTTACCGTGCTAACCTGCAAGCGCTTCACCTCCCCTCTCAATTAACCGGAGCAACCATGGCAACGGCCCAGAACCGGAACGGTGCGACAATCGAGCTCGAGCTCAAGGCTTCTGGCGCGACGGAGCAGGAATGGCTCAAGGCGCTGATCGAGGCCCAGGCTGACTTTGCCCGCGACGTCATGTGCTCCTACACCGAGGCTGCGCGCAGCTTCCTCAAATAGCGCGAAGCCCTCACCCCTCAGAGGAGGACCGGCCCGCTGGCCGGTCCTCCTCCCCACCTCCAAGGAGGTTCAAGATGGACGCCGCAGAACAGGCGTCGCCACTGCATTCGCCCGCCCAGCCCACCAGTCTGCTTGAGAACTGGCTCGAGGCATGGGTGGCGGCCTTCCGCGGGCTCTCCGACTGCCTGGCGACCGCGCTCGAGTTAGGTCCCCCGGCGCTGAACGTGCCCCGGTGGCTCGAGCTAACCGCAACTCGCCGGCCGCCCACATGGTCGACGCCGCATGAACTGGTGTTCGAGACCCCCATCGCACGCCTGCGGGACTTCTCCGCGTCTCGCAGCAGGGCGGTGGTGCCCACGCTCGTTGTCCCGCCCCAGGCCGGTCACGACTCCTGCGTCGTCGATTATTCGTCCGAGCAGAGCCAGATGCGGACGATCGTAGCCGCGGGGCTCGAGCGGGCGTTCTCATTGGACTGGAGACCCGCGACGCCGGATACGGCCGACGTCTCAATCGACGAATACCTCGACGTAGTCGACCGCGCAGTCAAGGACATCGGGGGGCGCGCCAACCTGGTTGGCGACTGCCAGGGCGGCTGGCTCGCCGCGGTCTATGCCGCGCTGGAGCCGGAGCGCGTGAACACGCTCACGCTGGCCGGCGCGCCAATCGATTTCCACGCTGGTGAGCCGGTGATCCACGAAGTGCTCCGCCGCGTCGCCCCCGACGGTGACCTACGCTTCTATGAGGCTCTGGTGGCCGGTGGCGGAGGTGTCCTCAGGGGCAAGCACATGCTCACGGGCTTCATCGCGATCCAGCCGGGCGACGAGATCTCCCGCCAGCTGGAACTTCTCGCCAACCTGAACGACCCGGCGCACGTCGCGCGTTATCGCGAGTTCGAGGACTGGTTCAAGTACACCCAGGACATACCGGGCGCGTTCTACCTGTGGGTCGTCCGCCACCTGTTCCGCGACAACGAACTCGTCCGCGGATCGCTTCGGATCGGGGAGCGAGCGGTCCGCCTGGCAAACCTCGACATGCCGCTCTACCTCCTGGCGGGTGCCACCGACCACATCACCCCACCTGACCAGGTGTTCGCGATCGCCGATCAGGCGTCGACGCCAGCCGAGCTCGTACTCCGCGACGTGACCCCCGGTGGACATCTGGGGCTGTTCATGGGCCACCACGCGCTGCGCGAGCACTGGCCGGCGCTGCTGGCCGAGGTGCACCGCCACTCGAAGGGCGACCGCCCGTAACCGCGCGGTCGCCCTCGTCTTGACCGTTCGATCGTTCTACAGCTGGAACACGATCCGGGCGGTGACGTGGCCGGCCTCGACGTCGGCGATCGACTCGTTCACCTGATCGAGCGGGCGCACTTCGCGGGTCACATGCGTCTTGCCCGCGGCGTGGAGTTCGAACACCTCGCGCACGTCGGTGCGCGTGCCGACGATCGAGCCGATGATCGTGATCCCGTTCAGGACGGTCTCGAAGATCGGAATGGTGACGTCGTTGTCCGCCGGCAACGCGACGAACACCAGCTTGCCACCCCGCCGAAGCGAGCCGTACGCCTGCTCGAACGCACGCGGCGAGACGGCCAGCGCGATCGCCTGATCGGCCCCGCCCAGCGCCTGGATCTCTACCACCGGATCCTTCTCGGTGGCGTTGACCGTGAACTCGGCCCCGAGCTCCCGGGCGAGCTCGAGCTTCTCGTCGATCAGATCGACCGCGATCACTCGGCCGCCGGCGATCGCGGCGTACTGGATCGCGAGATGCCCAAGTCCGCCGACGCCGAACACCGCTACGAGGTCGGAAGAGCGAGTGCCGGCGACCTTCACGGCCTTGTACGTCGTCACTCCAGCACACGTCAGCGGCGCCGCATCGAGCGGGTCGATGCCGTCGGGTACCTTGACCACGTAGTGCGCGTAGGCCGTGGCGTACTCGCCGAAGCCGCCGTCGATCGAGTAGCCCATGTTCTTCTGCTCCAGGCACAGCGTCTCCCAACCCGAGACGCAGTAGTCACAGACGCCGCACGCGTAGCCCAGCCACGGCATCGCGACTCGGTCGCCCTTCGCGACCTCGGTGACGCCCGGGCCGAGCTCGACCACGCGCCCCACGCCCTCGTGACCGGGGACGAACGGCGGCGTCGGCTTCACCGGCCAGTCGCCGTTGGCGGCGTGGATGTCCGTATGGCAGAGACCCGACGCCTCGATCTTGACGCGGATCTGCCCGGGCTCCAGCTCACGCGCCGGGACCTCATCAATCTTCAGCGGCTCGTGAAACTTGTGCACGACCGCGGCCCGGTAGGTGGCGGGAGTCGTCCCGACGGGAGTGGGTTTGGTGGATGTAGTTGCCATGTCGTGGCTCCCTTGTGTTGTGTTATGTGATCACGGGTGCCGTCAGCCCTCCGCGGTGCGGTAGTGCTCGCGCCAGATCAGCTTGTAGATCGGAATCCAGCGCGGGAGGTCACGGACTCCGGGGATGAACGGGATCAGCACGAACGCGAGGCTGAGTACGCCCATGATCGCGATGACCAGGATGTCGGCGTTCGGCGAGGTCGAGAAAGGCTTGATCTGGTACCAGAACGTGTAGAGCCACAGCCATGTCTGCCCCGGGAAGCTGCCCGTCTCGTTCATGATTCCCCACTGGTTGCCGAGCAGGTGCTGGGCCTGGGCGCGGCTCGAGAGCACGCCGCCATCGGCCATGAACAGCAGCGGCTTGGTGTAGTCGGTCTGGTAGAACTGCTTGCTAGTCAGCAGCGCACCGTCGAGGCCGCCGGACTGCGCGAAGGTGAGGAGCGCTCCCATCATCGTGGGCAGCGGCCCATAGCTGCCGGCGGGCACGGTGATGGATCCGTCCGAGTTCGCCTTCGCGTTGCCGAGTCCCTTCTCGTAGGCACTCGTCCAGGCGGTCTGCGCCTTCGCCGGCGCGGATTCGTACGTCGAGAGCGCGGCCTGGAGCGCCGGCTGGCCGGGGATCGCCCGCAGAGGCGCGAGTACGAAGTCCTGCGCGGTGTCGATCGGATGGCTGACGCCCAACCACTTCTGAGGACGGATGAACAGCATGTGCTGCCCCTCCGAAGCGTGGTTGTACGGTGGGCCGTAGCCGCCGGTCGTGCTCGAGCCGTCGAGCTCGGTGGTCGCGGTGGTCACGAAGTCGACCGGGTCCCCTCGCGACCACGACTGGATCGTGCTCGGCTTGTCGTCCGGCGAGGAGAACAGGATCGTCAGCAGCAACGCGAGCGCGAGCACGACGCCCAGCGCGATCGACGCCTCCTTGACCAGGTCGTAGGAGCGGTATCCCCCCTTCCAGTCCCTGTAGGAGTCGTCCTCGCGCCGGCGCCGCTCCCGGTGGGTCATGGGGATCGCTCAGGGTCTGGGGCCGACACGCCGCGATCGGCCACGGTCGTGACCGTGCCCCCGACGTCGGGCGCCCCATCGGTCGCGGGCGCGTCGTCGGTCGGCGCCGTGGTCACGGTTTCCGAGGAGAGCCTGAAAGGTGGCACGACGCCGTGCCGACGGACCAGCAGGATGTGTGCGATCACGATCGCCACCACGGCTGCCGGCAACAGCAGCACGTGGTAGCTGTACATCTGACCGAAGTTGAGGAGGTTGAAGAACGCCCCAATCCCGGACGCGTTCATCGCGTCCTTGGCCTGCGTCGAGATCCACTGGGAATCGAAGTTCTGCTGCGAGACATAGCCCGTCAGCGCGCACGGGATCGCCACCAGGAACGTGATCGCACCGGTGATCCAGACCCGTGCCCGGCGCCCCCTCCAGGCGGCCATCCAGTACTTGCCCCACAGGTGAATGACCATGAAGAAGAAGAACAGCTCCACCGACCACAGATGGATGCTGTTGAAGAAGTGACCGACGCCGGTGAAGTGCCACCAGCCCGGCCCCTTCAGGGCCAGGATCGAGCCGGAGCCGATGATCACGACCAGAGAAGCCAGCGACAGCACGCCGAACACGTAGATCCACGACGCGACGTACGAAGGTTGCTTGTCGGGCAGCAGCTTCTCGGGCGGTAGCGCCGCAACTGCCCGTCCGCGCACTCGTGCGGTCCAGGATCGCTCGCTGGGCACGCTCACGGGGCGCCTCCTCCGACACCGTGCTTGGGGAAGGGCGCGAGGATCGCCACCACAAAGACCACCAGCATCACCACGATCACGAGCACGTTCGACACCGAGAGGCTGATGAAGTGCCAGTGCACCGTGTGCGCCGGATGATTCAGGTTGAACACGGCGGCCATCCGCGGCAACCTACGCACGCCTGGCTCCCAGTCCATCCGGACGGACACGCTGACCTGATGCGGAAAACTACCTAGAAGGCCCTGATTTACCGCGCCAGTCGGGCCGCGAGTTCCATGAGCTCGGTCTCGGGAATCGTTTCCCCGCGGACGTCCTACCCGGTGTCGGAACCGTCGAGCGATGCACCCTCGTGGCAGCCGGCGTGGTAGCCGACGCCGTCATCCCCTAAGACGCCCGGCTCTGCCGCACGCGAGGTCACGTGTATCGACTCGCCCCTCACGAGCACCAGCGGCTCGTAGACGCCGATCACGTCGCCGCAGCGCGCGCACCTCGGCGGGGCGGCGAATGACGTCTCGTTATGGATCCCTCTCACCTCCTTTCAGCGTTCGCCTGCGTCGGGCAACCCGCATCCCCTGGGCGCCACATGGCCCCGTGGTCAACTACTGAGGTTCCGTAATTCCTACGGAGCTTACGCCCCCCGGAAGCACTCCGCTCCGCGTATAGTGGCGCGCGCGGAATGAGTACTCCAGTACAGGGAGACCAGCTCCGGCAACTCCTGAACGTGGGCCGAGCCTTGGTGGCTGAGCACGACCCAGAGGCCGTGCTTGACCGGATTCTCGCGGAAGCTCGCGAGATCACCGGTGCTCGGTACGCTGCGCTCGGCGTCCTGAACGGGCGGCGAACCGAGCTGGAGCGCTTCCTCACGTCCGGCGTGGATGCGCGGACGCATCGCGCGATCGGCGCTCTGCCGCGGGGACGCGGTGTGCTCGGGACCCTGATCGAGTATCCGCGCCCGCTGCGCCTCGCCGACGTCGGCGAGCATCCTCAGAGCTACGGCTTCCCGGCCACGCATCCCGAGATGCACAGCTTCCTGGGCGTGCCGATCGTGATCCGCGGCGAGGCGTGGGGAAACCTGTACCTCACCGAGAAGGATGGTGGCGGGGAGTTCACCGAGGAGGACGAGGAGGCGGCCGTCGTCCTCGCCCAGTGGGCCGGGACGGCGATCGAGAACGCGCGGCTGTATGAGAGCAGCGAGCGGCGCCGGGAACAGCTGGAGCGGGCGGTGCGTTCACTGGAGGCAGCGCGCGACATCGCTGATGCGATCAGCCTGGTGTCCGATCTGGGCCGCGTGCTCGAGCTGATCGTCAAGCGCGGGCGAGCGCTGGTGGACGCGCGCAGTGTCCTTATCATGCTGCGCGAAGGGAACCAGCTGGTCGTGGCGGCGACGGCCGGGCATGCGACCGCCGCGCGGGGGCACCGGCTGCCGGTCGCAAAGTCGACATCGGGGCGGGTGCTCGAGCGTGGGGACGCTGAGCGGATCACCGACGTCGCGTCGCATCTGCGGATGGCCCCTGGAGAGTTCGGCGTCCCGGAGGTGCGCTGCGCGCTGCTCGTCCCAATGCTCCATCGCGGAATCGGGCTGGGAGTGCTTGCGGCGTTCGACCGGGGCCGGGATCGGGGGGCGTTTACGGCGGAGGATGAGCAGCTGCTGCGGACGTTCGCGACGTCGGCCGCCAATGCCGTAGCGATCAATCGAAGCGTCGAGGCGGATCGGCTCCGCAGCGCCATCGCCGCCGCGGACGCGGAGCGCAGCCGCTGGTCGCGTGAGCTGCACGACCAGACGCTCCAGGGGCTCGGAGGGTTGCGGGTGCTGCTCGCCTCCACGCTCGGACGCGGCGACGCCGCGAGCAAGGACCAGGCGATTCGCCAGGCGGTGGAGGACATCGAGCTCGAGATCGGAAACCTACGCGGGATCATCACCGACTTGCGACCCTCGATGCTCGACGACCTCGGCCTGCTCCCGGCGATCGAGGCGCTGCTCGAGCGCCGGCGCGACGCCAGACTGACCATCGTCAGCCAGATCGAGGTACCTGAACTGCGGTCCGCAGGTGCCGGTCTCGCGCCGGAGCTGGAGACGACGATCTACCGGGTGATTCAGGAGGCGCTCGCGAACGTCGTCAAGCACGCAGGGGCCAACAACGTCCGCGTCTCGGTCGGCGTTTCCGGGGGCGACGTGGTCGTTGAAGTGGAGGACGACGGCGTCGGCTTCGACGCCACAGCACACACGGCTGGATTCGGGCTGGCCGGCATGCGCGAGCGCGTGTACCTGGCGAGCGGGACGCTTCAGGTTCACTCGGGCGCCACGGGCACCGTGGTCAGCGCTCGCTTCCCGACTGGAGACCTCTTCGAGGACGCGCCGCGGTCAAGCGCCGATGAGGTGGCGTCGTAGCGCGAACCGGACGAGCTCGGCTCGTGTGGTCAAGCCGAGCTTGCGATGGATCCGCGCCCGGTGCGTCTCCACCGTACGCCTGGAGAGATGCAGCTTGGCTGCGATCTCGGCACTGGTGTGACCGAGCGCAATCAGCCGCAGGATCTCCGTCTCGCGCGGACTGAGCCCATCGCCGCCGACCGCCCGCCGCAGTGCGTCCAACCCGGCGGCGACGCGAGGACTCACGTACTCATCACCCCGTGTCGCGGCGCGGATCGCGGTCAGCAGCTCGCTGTCGGCCTTGTCCTTGAGCACGAACCCGATCGCTCCGGCGTCGATCGCACGTTGCGCGAACACCGGGCTCTCGTCCATCGTCATCACCACGATCTCGGTCGCAGGCACCTGCGCCCGCAGCCGGCGGATGGTCTCCACGCCCGATCCGTTCGGAAGCCGCAGATCAAGCACGAGCACGCGAGGCAGGTGGCCGTGAACTTGGCGAGCGACGGTCGAGAGATCTGAGGCCTCGGCGACTACGTCAACGCCCTCTTCGCTTTCGAGCAGCAGCCTCAGGCTCCGACGCAGCGCGGCGTGGTCGTCGGCTAGCACCACCGTTATCCGCGAGTCCGCCCGATGAGGGCTGTCCGAGGCGGAAGCGAGATGCAGGCGCGCCGGCATGCGGCCAAGTTAGTCTTCAGGGCACCTGAGGGCGTCCCGAAAAAGACGTGGATCCTTGCGGTGAACCACTGATCCGCCGCCGCTACCGCATGTGCGTGACGAAGTGAACGCCCTCGAGGCCTTCGAGCGAGAAACCCTCTGCCGCTCCCGGCGAGACGTCGACCAGGATGGGCGGCTTGCCCAAGCGTTCGTACTGCTGCGCGTCGATGTAGAACGGCGCCCCGCCGATGTCGCCCAGTTGCACGTCGTGGGGACTAAGTGGAAGATCGCCGTCTTTCAGGCAGAGGGGGGAGCCGCCGTCGCAGCAACCCGCGGACTGGAAGAACATCAGCGACCCGTGGGCGGCCTCGAGGCGTTGGATCACCTCGAGGGCCGCCTTGGTGACTCGGACCGAGGCCCCCGGCATCCGAACCGGGTCTGTCATGTGACTAGAAGAACCCGAGTGGGTTGGGGTCGTAGCTGACGAGCAGGCACTTGGTCTGCGTGTAGTGCTCGAGCATCAGCCGGTGGTTCTCGCGGCCCACTCCGGACATCTTGTAGCCGCCGAACGCCGCGTGCGCTGGATACTGGTGGAAGCAGTTCGTCCACACGCGCCCGGCCTGGATCGCCCGGCCCATCCGGAACGCACGGCTGCCATCACGGGTCCACACGCCCGCCCCGAGCCCGTACAGCGTGTCGTTGGCGATGTCGAGCGCCTCAGCCTCGTCCTTGAACGTGGTGGCCGCCAGCACCGGGCCGAAGATCTCCTCCTGGAAGACCCGCATCTTGTTGTGGCCCTTGAGCACGGTCGGCTCGAAGTAGTAGCCACCGGACAGACGCCCGTTCAGCGAAGGCCGCTGTCCTCCGATCAGCACCTCGGCGCCCTCTTCTCGGCCGATTTTCACATAGCTCTCGATCTTCTCCCGTTGCGAGGCCGAGACCTGCGCGCCGATCATCGTCTCGCGATCGAGCGGATCGCCCTGCTTGATCTGACCGATCCGCTCCAGGCAGCGCTCCATGAACTCGCCGAAGATCGACTCCTGGATGAGCGCCCTGGACGGGCACGTGCACACCTCGCCTTTGTTGAACGCGTACAGCACCAGACCCTCGACGGCCTTGTCCAGAAACGCATCATCGGCCGCCAACACGTCCTCGAAGAAGATGTTCGGCGACTTTCCTCCCAGCTCGGTCGTCGACGGAATCAGGTTCTGGGCCGCGTAGGACATGATCAGCCGGCCGGTCACCGTCTCACCCGTGAACCCGATCTTGGCGATCCGCTTATTGGACGCCAGCGCCTTGCCGATCTCTGCGCCCGGCCCGTTCACCACGTTGATCACCCCCGGCGGGACGACGTCGGCGATGACCTCCATCAGTTTCAGGATCGACCAGGGCGTCGGGCTCGCCGGCTTGATCACCGTGCAATTGCCGGCCGCCAGCGCCGGCGCGATCTTCCACGTCGCCATCAGCAGCGGGAAGTTGAACGGGATGATCTGCCCCACCACGCCCAGCGGCTCGTGGAAGTGATAGGCGTAGGTGTTCTCGTCGATCTCCGAGATCCGGCCCTCCTCGGAACGCACCGCGCCCGCGAAGTAGCGCAGGTGATCGACCGACAGCGGGATGTCCGCCGCCAGCGTCTCCCGCACGGGCTTGCCGTTCTCATAGCTCTCCGCCACCGCGAGCATCTCGAGGTTCTGCTCGACGGCGTCCGCCATGGCATTCAGCACCGCCGCGCGCTCGGCCGGGGAGCGACGGCCCCAAGCGTCCTTCGCCGCGTGCGCGGCGTCGAGCGCGACCTCGATGTCCTGCGCACCCGAATGTGCAACCTCGCAGAACGGCTCGCCCGTCGAGGGCGTCACGTTCTCCCGGTAATCACCGGTCGTCGGGGCGACCCACTCGCCCCCGATGAAATTGTCGTAGCGCTCCTTCAGCTCTACCGGACTGCCGGACTCACCCGGCGGCGCAAACGCGGCTGACTCGACCGTAGACACAGCAAACCTCTCTTTGGGGAACCGAGTTAGGCGTGAACTCCAGCACCGAGGTGACCATCTGGCATCCGCCCGGACTGCGTAGCGCCCTACGGAAAAACCCGGAGAGCAACCGTGGCGCTCTCTCTGCGCAGGACCCCGACGGCCGCGGGCGCAACTACGCACGTGGCGCGCGCGGTAAACCCCGATCAGGTTCAGCACCCGACACGGAGGCGCAGCAGCGATCGCGGACCTACGCTGCCTTCGATCGATTTAACCCGCTGAGGAGAGGAATCCACAAAATGCTCGCCACCGAAGAATCCATCAAGATCACCGCCACTCCACAGGCAACGGCGATGGTGAGGAGGCTCGCACGTAAGCGCGGACCGCTTGCCATCTTCCAGTCGGGCGGCTGCTGCGATGGGTCACTGCCGCTGTGTCTGCTCGCGAGCGAGATGTTGCCGAGCCCCAATGACGTGCTCCTGGGTCACGTCGGCGGCGCCCCGTTTTACATCGACGGAGAGCAGTACGAGCGGTGGGGCGAGCCGGAGTTCCTCCTCGATGTCGCGAGCGGCGCGCCGGAGGGCTTCTCGCTTGGGGAGCCCGCCGCGCACTTCGTGAGCGCCTCGCTTTCGGGCTGGGCGTGCGAAGCCGTGGCCGCCTAGCGACACGCATGCTTGGCTGCCCTCGTACGCGAGGGCAGCCAAGTCGCGGCTAGGGATTAACGTCGCCGACCACCACGATCCGCCGACCCGAGACCGTGCTCGCGCGGATCCGGATCCAATGGCACGTAGTTGACCGGGCGGATCATCGGCTGTGGCCTGTGTGGTGCATTGACCGCAATCCGGCCAACACCTCCTGCGGCGAGGAGCCGCAGGCATTCGGCTCGATCGAGCTCGAGCATCTCGGTCGTCCTGCGCGGTACGTCGGCGACCGAGGCCTCGTCCGCCTGCCTGCTCGCCCTCTCCTCCACACCCCCAGCATATGCGGCGCAGTGACTTCGGCCGTATCAGTAGATGTTCACATGGGTGGGTGGGTGTTTCCCCGATGCTTGTGTGGTGGTGGGGCTCTAAAACCGGGTGGCATGCTGGACTCGCTCGGGCTGGGCCTGATCGTTGGGGGTGGGGTGCGGTGATGAGCGTGCGGCCCAAGACGGCGTTGTTGCATGGGCGGTCGGTGAGCTATATCGAGGTGGGCTCGGGTCCGGTGGTGTTGTTGATCCATGGGATGGCGGGGAGCTATGAGAACTGGGAGGCGGTGATCGAGCCGTTGGCCGGCCGTTGCACGATCGTGGCCCCGGATCTGCCGGGGCATGGGGGGTCGGAGCCGGGGGCGGGTGATTACTCGCTGGCGGCGTTCGCGGCGGGCTTGCGCGATCTGCTTTTGGCGCTCGGTCATGACCGCGCGACGCTGGTGGGACACTCGTTGGGGGGTGGGGTGGCGATGCAGATCGCCTACCAGTTCCCGGAGCTCACCGAGCGTCTGGTGCTGGTCTCGAGCGGGGGTTTGGGTCCGGAGGTGAGCCTGCTTTTGCGCGCGGCCGCGCTGCCCGGCGCGGAGCTCATCATCGCGGCGACCGCGAAGCCGGGGCGCCTGGCGGGAGCCGTGCTCGGGCGGGGGTTGGGAGCCGTGGGGTTGCGGGCGACCGCGGACGTCGCCGAGGTCGCTCGCGGCTACGCGTCGCTCGCTGACGCCGATCGCCGCTCGGCGTTTCTGGCCACGCTGCGCTCGGTGATCAGCTCGAGCGGGCAGCGGGTGGACGGTAGCGACCGGCTGTACCTGGCCGCGGGGGTGCCGGTGTTGATCGTGTGGGGGGCGCGCGATCCGATCATCCCCGTCGGTCACGGCGAGCGCGCCCACCAGGCCATCCCCGGCAGCCGCCTGGAGATCTTCGACGCGGTGGGACATCTGCCCCAGCTCGAGGCGCCCGGGCGGTTCGTCGCCGTGCTCGAGCGATTCATCGAGGAGACCGAACCGGCCCAGTTCGACCCCGACGCCTGGCGGGCCCGACTCCTGATCAGCGACGACGGCGTCCACGCGACGCGCGAGCGTCGGCAGGCGGCACCATAGCCGGCCGGCTATCGGCGGACGCGGTCGTTCTCACTGGGGGTTTAGCTTCGGCTTGGGCGAGCGGTGCGCGTGGTGCGGGAGCGCGGCGAGTGACCATCGCAGACAGCTCGAAACCCACGCTGCGATCAGCGAGTTCCTCGAATGATCCCGTCGGCCGCGGTTCGCGTTGCGACCCTCTAGGTCGTGGGTCATGCAGAAACGTGCGGCTCATCCCTTAGCGGTGCGCTCCACCACCGCGGATAGGCGACGCCGGAGTTCGGCTGCGGTGCCTACGAGATCGTCGTTGCCGACGATCGAGCGCATCTGTTCGGCGTCGACGGCTCCAGCGCGGCGGGGGCAGGTCGGAGACGGGTGGAGAATCGGTCATGGGTGTTCGTCCAGGGCCACAGGAGGGGGTGAGACCACCCCACCGTTGCTGAGTTGTTCGCCTGGTGACTAGCCGAAGATCGGGAAACGCCGCTGCGTGGCGAGTCGATCCATTGCGTTCTGGATCGCGGATTCCACTTCCCGGTAGATCGAGTTGACGTACGCGCGATCTTTGATCTTCTCGGGATCCTTGTCGACGTAAATCGGGTCGAGCAGCTCCGTGCGGATCTTCGCCGGCAGGGGAAGGTGCGTCGGAATCGTCTCGATCGTCAGGCCGAAGGGGATGCCGAGCACGATTGGCAGCCTCGAGCCGCGAAGCTTTGCTTTCAGTCCCGAGATGCGGTCGAGCCCGTTCGCGATCCAGCGCCCCTCGGACAGGATGAATGCGGTGTCGTGCCCTCCGACGCTGGCTACGGGCACGATTGGCACGCCGGAGCGGATCGCCTGGCCTACGAAGCCCGTGCGCCCGCCGAGGACAGCCTCGTCGCGCCGCCGCCAGTTGCGCATCGCGTCAACCTCGCCCCCGGGCCAGATGATCACATCGCACCCAGAGCCGAGCGCCGCGGTAACGCCGCGGCGGGAGGCTGGGATCACGCCACACTGGCGGAAGTAGTCGCCGAGGCCGGGCGTGGCCATCAGGACATCATGAGCCGTCGGATGAAGCACGCGTTCGGCGCCAAACCGCCGCCACCAGTCGTAGACGAACGTCCAAGCGTCCATCGTCAGCGACCCTCCCGAGTGATTTCCGATCAGCAGCGAGGTCTCGTCGGGCAGTCGCTCCCAACCGGACGTCTCGAGCCGGAAGTAATACTTGTTGAGGGCATCCCACATAGGCTTCTGAGCGCGCATCACTTTCTGGTTGGGGCCATCGAGGGCGTGCTCGGTAGCGGCGGCGACACGCCTGCCGATGAGGCCTTCGATTCCACCCTTGGATCGACGCTCGGCCACCTCGGACTTGGTCACTGCAGCCGGATCGACGGCCGCACGGCCCTTGCCCCCCTCGGGAGTCGTTGCTCGCGGTGGCGCGGCGTTGAGTTCAGTAGTTGCGCGCGGTGGGGCGCCGTCGGAACGAACCCCTTGCGGGGGTTGTGGTTCAGAGACGGTTGGCATGGTCGATGCCTCCTCCTAGCGCGTAAAGAACCTCAACGCACCTGGCTCTCGTGACGAGCACCGCCTAAGCAGACACCGAAACGCCGGATTGACCAGTGACTGCTCCGTTTTGACAATCCTCGGCACACAATTATGGTTGCCGATTATCCGGAGATCCTAGGATCCTCGTGTAGGGCTACCGTGACATCGGTACAAGACACGGTTCCTGATGCGGAAACCCTGCAAGCCCGGGGCCGTAGGTACGGGGCCCGCCAGGATCGAGGTGACGGCCCCACAGCGGGACGGACACGAAGAGCTGCACCCTGCCCGCACTGAGTCACTGACGATCAGTATTTCTCCGCCGGTTGAGTGCGGGTCTTCTCGGATGAAGAGTTCGTCGCGCGGTTGCAACGTAGCTCTGTTATGGCTGCTTCGGCTCGGTCGCGTCCGACTGTGCACGTGGTGATCGCCGGCGGGAGTTTCGCGGCGCTCGAGGCCGCGTTGGCCCTGCGAGCTCAGCCCGCGGTGTGCACCCACCTCACGTTGATCTCCCGCGATTCGGAGTTCGCCTACCGGCCGGCGGCGACCGCGGAGGCGTTCGGCGACGTGCCCGCCCGAGCCTATGACCTCGACGCGATTGCTGGTGACCTTCGCGCGGTCTACCGTAAGGATCGCCTTGAGTCGGTCGCGTCGCGGAGAAAGTACGTCCGGCTGGCGTCCGGCACTCGGGTCACCTACGACGTGCTGATTCTGGCGGTGGGCGCGCGAGCGCGAGCGGGCGTGCCCGGTGCGCTCATGTTTCGGGACCAGCGGGATGTGCCCCGGTTTCGACGCCTCTTGCGTGAGGTCGAGGCTGGGACGGTTGATCGGCTCCTGTTCGCGGTGCCACCCGGCTTTACGTGGCCGTTGCCGCTGTATGAGCTGGCCTTGCTTTCATCGTCGTACGCCGCCCGGCACGGCGTAAAGACACAGATCACATTAGTGAGCCCGGAGCGCGCACCGCTTGATGTGTTTGGCACCGAGGCGTCTCGGTTGGTTGCGGATCTGCTCGCCCAGCGCGAGGTGCGTTTTGTGGGGAGCTGCAATGCGAGCGGTGTTCGTCGTGACGGCTCCCTGGCCGTCGAGTTCGATGGACAGATCGAAGCCGATCGCGTCGTGGCGGTGCCGCAGCTTCGCGCGAACCGGGTGACCGGGGTGCCAGCCGACCGGTGGGGGTTCGTAGCGACCGATACCTGCGGGCAGGTCGAGGGTCTGAAGCATGTCTACGCCGCTGGGGACATGACGACGTGCCCCGTCAAACAGGGTGGTCTGGCAACGCAGCAGGCCGATCGGATCGCTGACTCGATCGCGGCGGCCGTTGGCGCTCCGCCCCAGGGCGTGAGCGACGCGATCGTGCTCGCCGCCCGGCTGCTGGGCGGCGAGCATCCCTTGTTCTTGTGCATCGAGCTCGACGCGGACAGCCACCCGGTCACGGCCACCCTTGTGCACGCCGAGAGCGACCAGCTGATTGGGCGGAGTAAGGTCTTGGGTCGCTACCTGACGCCTTATCTGGAGGCGCGCGACCAGCTCGCGCTCAGTTCAGCGCCCTCGCCCGGCTAAACCCGCCGGTCACCATGGAGCGTTCCGATAGCGCCTCGTGCGCGGCGTCGAGCGACTTGTTCAGCCGCTTGAGCGCGGCCGGCTCCTTAAACGTGCGGGATCGCGGTCGTGATGGTGTCGCTCTTTTCCCTGGTGGCATGGTTCACTCCTTCGGCATCTGGACGTGCGCTGACCCTGTCCGCGAGCAGTGAACTTCACCAGCGCAGCCGCAGATGGCATCGCAGTTTCGCGCAGCCGATCACTGGGTGGCCACGGCCGGGCGTTCGCGGAACTCTTCCTGAAGCCGTTCTTTCTCGGCCTCCCGAACCGCACGGGTCAACACCAGCAGTGCACAGCGGGCGGTACGCGCCAGTTGCTGTGAGGTGCTTCCGTGCATTAGCCGCCCGATCGGACCGTAGCTGCGCGAGCCGACCACGAGCAGGTCAAGCGAGGCACTGTAGAGCGCGAGCTCCTCGGCCGGCTGCCCGTAGGCGGCGTGCGCCTCGACGCCATCGAGGCGGGCGACTTGCTCGCGGGCGGCCTCGACCATCTCCTCGATCGTGGTGCCGAGGTCGGGCGGGACGGGTCCGGTGAACAGGTAGGCCGGAAGCGAGACGGCCTCGAACGCCGAGACCTTGGCGTCGCGCGCCTCGGCAAGCACTCGGGCCACGCCGAGCGCATGCTCGGCCTCCGACGAGCCGTCGTAGCCGACCCCGATCTCCCGGATCACGAGCGGTTGCTTGCCGTATCCGGCGGGCGCGATCGCGACCGCGCACGGCGCGCCGTTCAGCGCCGCTCTCGTGTCGTCGCCGATCACCACCCGGCCGAGCAGCCCGCGCCTGGACGACCCGATGACGAGCAGGTCGGCACCGACGGCCTCGGCCAGCTCGTGCAGGCCACGTCCCACCGACAACGATCCCTGCCAGCGCAGCCGAGCATCGATGCCGGCATCCTGGCGAACCTGCTCGAGCAGTTGACGGGCGCGCTCCTGCTCTGCCGCCTCATAGGATGGACTCGACCCGCGCCAGACCTGCGGGTCCCCGTGGTAGACGAAGGCAAGGGTCAGCTCGCCGTCCTCAGCGCAGAGGATCCTGGCCAGCGCGATCGCGTCAAGGCCGCCGTCCAGTCCATCCACGCCCACGATCACTCTCTTGAACATCCTTGGGTTCCCCGTGACATTTGCCGCCTGTGACCCACGCCGGCTACGGCAGGCGTTGATGGAATCAGCCCTCGCCCCAGGCGAGCACCCCGGCGACGTCTAGCGTCGAGAGGATCCCCACGGGCCGCTGCGACTCGGCTTCGACCACGACCAGGTGATTGGCGCCGTGGGTGAGCATCAGCTCACCGGCGTCTCGGAGCGACGTGGTCGGCGTGACGCTGACAATCGACTGCTGCGCCAAGGCTCCGGCGCTCTTGTCGGCGCCGCCGTGGATGCCCGCCCGGATGAGATCGAGGTCGGAGATGATCCCCCACATGCCCAACTCGGCCTCCTCCTGGTGGGCGATGCCGATGACCGCGAGGCAATGGATGTGGTGGGAGGCCATCATCCGTGCCACGTCGGTCAACGTCGCGTCGGGCTCGCAGGACAGGATGCCCGGGTGCATCGCGTCGGCGACCGTCGCGTGCTCGAGCGAGGGCATCAAATAGCTGCCGTGGTAGGACTGGATCTCGATATCGGGCATTGGAGACCTCCTCTGTTACGCGGGCAACCCTAGACCCCGAGAGCCGCAGGGTAATCCGCCTAAACGCGAACCGGGGTCGCGGTTTTCCCGCATCTCAAACCAGGCGCGAGGGCGGATGACGCGCTCGACGAGGCTTGGTGGCGTTGCCGGGATGCGTCCTGCACGGATCGGGGCTTTCCCGCAGGTCTCATCGCATTCATACACGATGAGGAGCGCTAGCCGTGGTGGAAGAGTCGGGGCGATGTCCTCCCCTAACGGCTGTCGCCCGATTCACGCGGCCGCGGCATTCGAGCGTTCGAGATAGCAGGCTCGGTGGTAGCACTCAGCCGCGTCTGTGCCGATCGTCGGCTCGGCTGCCCTCGAGGTCTCGCGGACCTCGCCGTCGATCACGACGACTACCGGCTCGTACACCCCGATCACTTCGGTGCAGTGGTGGCATATCAGTCGTTGCGCCATGAAACAGCCTCCCCTTGACTCCGTGAGCCTGGGCCGGTCAGGAGTGTCACAGGGGATGTGCGGCTCGTCGTCGGTAACTAACCGCAGAGGTCGCGCGGGTTTAGTGACCTCTGCGAGCGGAAGAAAGCCCCGCAGAGTTGGCGCGCTACGTGCTAACCCGCGACCTCATCGGCGCCTAGCGCCGGCCTGCTAACGCTCTCGTCGACCGGTTGGAGCGGGAGCCGCGCGCACAGGCGCGTCCCTCCCGGGCCCCCCTCGATCGAGAGCGTGCCGCCCGCAAGGCCGACGCGCTCTCGCATGCCAGCCAGACCGAACCCGTCAGAGCGTGCGCTCACGTCGAATCCCTTCCCGTCGTCCTGCACCTCGACCACAAGCTCCCGGTCCTCGAGCCCGATCGACACGCGGGCCGTGCTCGCGCCCGCGTGCTTGACGACGTTGGTCAGCGCCTCCTGCACGAGCCGATAGACGGTCGTCTCGAGGTCGGGGGAGAGATGGCGCCCGTCGTCCGGGACAGGGAGGCTGAGCTCGCTCTCGATGCTCAGCCTGTCGTCGCGGCGGCGCTCGAGGAGCGCCTCGATCGCCGGCAGCAGCCCCAGGTCATCGAGCAGCGAGGGACGCAGGTCGCTGATGATCTCGCGCAGGTTGGCGATCTCGAGCTCGATGTCCGAGATCGCCTGGCGGATCGCCGCGTCCTTGGTCTCCGCGTCGCCACGTCCGGCCGTCGACGCGAGCAGAACGCGCAGTGCGCCCAGCGCTTGCAGCGTCTCGTCGTGGAGCTCGCGGGCCCAGCGGGCGCGTTCGGCGTCGGCGGCTGCGATCGTGGAGCGCAGCCGGTCTGCCTCGACGCTGCATTTGATGGCAACCGCATTCGCGGCGGACTGCGCGAAGGCGCGCAAGAGCCGCTCGTCCTCGGCGGAGAACTCCTCGCCGTCCTTGCCATGATCGAATGCCACCAGCACGCCGGTGGCAATGCCCCGATGCATCGTCGGCACGAGCAGCGCGGTGCGACTTTCCTGGACGCCGAACCGCACCGGCGAGATCCGCATCTCGCTGGCTACATCGGTAACGCGATGCGGCCTGCCCCGCTCCAGGACCAGCCCCGCACTGGATCCCCGAACGGGAAGCCGCTGACCGCGGGCACCGTTCGCGTGCCCCGCGCACGCGGCGACCACCAGCTCGTCCCCCTCGCGCAGCATGATCAGCAGGCTCCGGGCATCAACCAGTGCGCGCCCCCGCTTGACGATCAGCTCGAGTACCCCGTCCAGATCGTCGACGCTCCCGATCGCGTCGGTGATGTCCCGTGCTGCCTCCAATGAGCGCACCGCCCGCTCGAGCTGCTCGCGGCGCTGCTCGCTCGTCTGGTGGATGCGCGCGTTCTCGATCGCGATCGCCGCCCACCGCGCGAGGGCCACTGCGGCATCCTCGTCGGCTTGGGTGAACTCACCGCCGCCCTCCTTCTCGGTGAGGTACAGGTTCCCCCAGGCCTGGCCGCGGATCAAGATCGGTACCCCCAAAAAGGTCTGCATGGTCGGATGGGCGTGGGGAAACCCGTAGCTCTCGGGATGCGCTCCGACGTCGGCCAAGCGCAGCGGCCGCGGATCCTCGATCAGCACGCCAAGGACACCGCGGCCCCGCGGAAGCTCGCCGATTCGGCGATGTGTCGCTGTGTCCACACCCGCGGTGACGAAGCGCTCGAGCTCCTTGCGCTGGTCGTCGAGCACGCCGAGCGCGGCGTAGCGGGCGCCCGTGAGACGCCGTGCGTCCTCGAGGATCCGCTCGAGGACGCTGTCCGGGTCGAGTTCGGACACCAGCGTCTGGCCGACGTCCAGCAGCCGGCGGAGCCGTTCCTCTGTCTCGGTCATGGCGCGGGACTCACAGTCCACGTTGCTTCCAACCAGGGCAGCTTAACCGAGGGCACCCGGACCACTCGGGTTCCGGACGTCCGTAGAAACTACGCAAGCTGTTCGGACAGGGGAAAGGCCTCACTGTTCCGGCAGCCACCACCGCCGTGGCGCGATGAGCTCGTGCATCTTTTGCGGCCCGTACGACCCCGGCGTATAGCGGTGCAGCGGAGGAGGATCGTCGAGCAGTGTGCTGGAGGCCGCCCACAGGCATTCGATTCCCTCGGCGTCGGTGAACAGCGTGCGGTCGCCCAGCATCGCGTCGTACATCAGTCGCTCGTAGGGCTCGAGTCCCTGGGTGCCCCACGAGGCCTCGTAGGTGAACTCCATCCGCGCCTGTCCGAGGCGCATCTGAGGCCCGGGTACCTTAGCCAGGAATCGCGTCGTGATGCCGCCGGGGTCGCCTAGGTCGAAGGAGATGTGGTCCGGGCCGTAGTCCTCGACGAACGCACGCGCCCGACGGAACATCCGGCGGGGCGGCTCGCGGAACGCGATCGTGAGAAGCCGCCGCTGCTCGGCGAGGCGTTTGCCGGTGCGCAGGAAGAACGGCACGCCCGACCAGCGCCAGTTGTCGATGTCGGCGCGCAGCGCGACAAAGGTCTCAGTCTGCGAGTCCGCGCGGATGCCCTCGCCATCGCGGTAGCCGACGTACTGGCCGCGGACGACGTTGGCTGGTTCGATCGGGAGAACCGATCGGAACACCTTGCCGGTCTCCTCGACGATTGAGCGCGCTTCGAGCGTCGTCGGCGGCTCCATGGCGGCGAAGCCGAGCACGTGAAAGAGGTGGGTGACAACCATGTCGCGGTAGGCGCCGGTGCCCTCATAGAAGCCTGCCCTGCCGTCGACGGCGAGCGTCTCGGGGACGTCGATCTGTACGTGGTCGATGTGATCACGGTTCCAGATGGGCTCGAACATCCCGTTGGCGAAGCGCAGAGCGATCAGGTTCTGCACCGCCTCGCGGCCGAGGAAGTGGTCGATCCGAAACACCCGCTCCTCCTCGAAGACGTCGTGGACGAGCGTGTTGAGGTGGCGCGCGCTTTCGAGATCCAGTCCGAACGGCTTCTCCAACACGACCCCCGCCCCATCGGCGAGGCCGGTGGACCCGAGCGAAACGACGGTGTCGACGAACCCGCTCGGCGGGATCGACAGGTAGTGAAGGCGCCGGGCCGTTCCGCCGAGCTCGGCCTCGGCACGCGCCACGGCCTCGAGCAGCGGTTCCGGCTCGTCGGTACGGAACGCGCTGAAGGACAGCCGCTGCGAGAACCGATCCCAGGCCTCATCGGCGGCCTCGCCCACCGCACTCCGCGCCACATCCCGCATCTCGGCGTCGGAGCCGCCGCGACGCGAGGTCCCGATGATCTTGTAGCCGTGGGGCATGAGCCCGGCGCCCTCGAGGTGAAACAGGCCGGGTAGCAGCTTGCGTCGAGCGAGGTCGCCCAGCGCACCGAAGAGGACGATGACATGATCGTTGGGCACGGAGAGGACGGCGGGCGGGGCCACCCGGGAATTATGATCCGACACGTCAAACGCTTGGGGCGATGACATCGGGGCAAAGCCGCAGCGTTCTCGCACGTTCGCCCGCACGGTCTGCCACCTCTCCCGGATGACAGGCCGCAGCGCCACAGTTACGGTCGCGCCATGGACGGACACGTCGACGATCGCCAAACCAACGGAGACGCAGACGAGCAGTCGAAGGTCTACCGTGACCTGCGTCGTCGCAACGAGCGCCGGGCGGGTCTCGCCCGAACGCTGACGGCTAGGCGCCGCCAGTGGATCGAGCGAGATATGGAGGCGGTGCGCCAGCGCAGGTTTCACTCAGGCGGCCGAGCCGGTCCGAGCACGAAACCGGATCGGCCCTGACCCTTCGCGCGTCGTCCACAGGGACGTGGAAAGGTTCGACGTGTTCGTCCATCGCAATAGCTCGGGCACGGCTGGCTCAGTGTCGTGGATGCCTGATCGCCGCTTGCGCCGCCGCGACCCGGGCGATGGGCACGCGGAACGGCGAGGTCCCGCATATCCCTGAAGCCCTCGGCGAAGTCATAGTCATCGGCTCGGCGAACCGCTCTCGGTCCCGGCCAGAGTCGGTGTCGGACCCGCGACGATGCCTGCGTCGTGCAGGCGACCAATTTCGCGGTCACTGAGGCCGAGCACGCCGGCCAAGACCTCATCCGTGTGCTCTCCCAGCAGCGGAGCGCGCGTCGGGGGCAGACGCTCCGCCCTCGAGAAGGCGAGTGGCGATCCGGGCATCAGGTACGTCCCGATGCCTGGCTGCTCGACCTCGGCGAACATTGGGTTCATCGTCGAGCAGCGTGGGTCGCGCGCAACCAACTCCGTGAACGTCTGGTAGGGGCCCCACGACACGCCGTGCCGGTCGAATATCTCGCGCAGCTCGTTCAGCGTGTGAGAGAGCACCCACGGTTTGAGCGTGGCGCCGAGCAGCTCGCGGGCCGCGAAGCGGTCGCCCTCGTCGTCCAGGTCGACGTCCATCAGGCGTGCGATCGCGTCGAACGAGTCGTCGAGGCCGGTCGCGTCCACGAGATTGCGCCACTGGCGCCGGGTCAGGGCGACGATCATGACGCGGTGGCCATCCTTGGTGCTGAAATCCCGGCCGAAGGCGCCGTACAGGTAGTTACCGTCCTTGACGCGCTCGTGATGGTTGATTTGGACCTCGGCGATCTTGCCGAGATTTCCCACCATCCAGAAGGCGGTGTCAGAAACCGCGACCTGTACATACTGTCCGGCCCCTGTCCGGCCGCGCGCACGCTCGGCCGCCAGCAGACTGGTGGTGGCGAGCGCACCGGTGATCGCGTCCCAGGCGGGGAGCAGATGGTTGAACGGCACCGAGAGGTGGCGCGGACCGGTCGCCCACGGGAACCCGGTGGCCGGGTTCACCGTATAGTCGACCGCGGACGAGCCGTCGTAGTTGCCGACGATGTTGACCATGATCAGGTCGGCGCGACGGTCCGCCAGGCGCTCGTAGTCGAGAAAGCCACGCGCGGGGAAGTTGGTCAGGAACAGGCCAGCGTCGGGACCGGGAGCGGTGATGATGTCGGCCACGAGCTCTCGCCCGGGCTCGCAGCCGAGATCGATCTGGATCGATCGTTTCCCCTTGTTGAGCCCCGCCCAGAACAGGCTACGGCCTTCGGCAGTCACCGGCCAGCGCCCACGGTCGAGCCCGCCGCCGACGGGGTCAAAGCGGATGACCTCGGCGCCGAGTTGCGCCATCGTCATACCGCCCAACGGGGCTGCGACGAAGGCGGAGCCCTCGACGATCCGTAAGCCTTCGAGGATGCCTGGCATTACGCCACCACCGCCACGAAGCTCCAGTCGAGTACCGGCGCGGGCTCTGCTCCAGGCCGCACGCTGCTCACCTGCGCGCGCAGCTCCGCGATCCCGCCGGGCGACTTGTCCTCCACGCACAGCTCGGTCCGTAGAACATCTCCCTCGAACACCGGCGCAACGTGCTCACAGCGCTTCCACGCGACGATCGTCGCGATCGCTGGGATCGCGCGCGTCGCGTGGGCCGCGGCGACCGAGATGGTGTGGCCGCCGTACACCAGGCGGCGGCCGTGAGCGCTCCTGGTCGCATCGGTGTGAGCAGTGGCCACGTTGAGCGTAAGGCGAGCGAGCTCGGGCGCGCCGGTGACGGTTTCACCGGCTTCGACGACGAACGTCTGCCCCGGCTCGAGCTCGCAGTGATACGGGCCGGGGGCCGCGGCGCGTAGCCGGTCCAGACGCCAGTCCGTCGGGCATGCGGCGCCGACTTTGGTCTGATCGAGGTGTTGCGGAATGTCCGCGAAGTCATCGGCGTGCCCGGTTTCCGCCTCGGGGTCGCGTAGCGGGATCATCGGGCAGCGCCAGAAGTCGAGCACGGGCTCGCCGTGCTCGTCGGTCGTGCGCACCCGCATCGCGACCAGCCCCGTCGCCGGTGCGCCCCGGCGGCGGCGGTTCTGTTTGAGACCGACGATCTCGGTGCGGGTGCGCAGGGTCTCCCCGACGAACACCGGGCGCGCAAGCACCAGGCCGCGGTAGAAGAGGTTGCCGTGGACGCGCTGCGACGGCCCTGTCGACTGTCCGATCGCTACGTCGCACACGAGGTTTGGATGGACGAGCGGTCTATCGCGGCCCGTGACCTCGCGGCAGACGGCGGCATCGAGCGCGAGCCGCAACCGGTCGCCAACGAGCGCCTGGTGCAGCGCCGCGTGCCCCGCGGTCAGCGTCAGGCCTGGAGCGTCGTCGAAGACCCGGCCGCGCTCGAACTCCTCGAACCAGGGGCCGCCCACGACAATCCGAGGACGCGCCAGGCTGGTCATTCGAACGCGCCTTCCAGGCCCGCAGCACGGGCGCGGGCCACGACTTGCAGCGCGAGCTTTCGGCTCGCTTCGTCGATCATCTCGCCGTGGAGCTCGACCGCGCCACGGCCCTTGGCGCACCTGAGCGCATCGAGAACCGCGCGTGCCCGCGCAATCTCGTCGGCCTTTGGGGTGAACGTGGCGTTGATGACCGTCAGCTGGTCGGGGTGCACCGCCCATTTGCCGTCGAAACCGAGCGCGCGGACGTGCTCGGCGCGCAGCCGCAGCCCGGCCTGGTCTCGTATGTCCAGGTACGGTCCGTCGATCGCCTGCAATCCAGCCGCGCGGGCCGCCACCAGCAGCATCTCTTGGCAATACAACCAGCTCTGGGGCGTCGTCGGGCCGGATGCGCGCCCCAGCGACGCTGCCAGGTCCGCGTAACCGAGGATCAAGGACTCCAGGCGCCGTGAGGCCGTTGCGATCTTGGCGATGTGGAGGAGTCCAGCCGCCGTCTCGATGAGAGCCTGGAGCCGCACACCAGCTGCGCGCTCTGCCTCCGAGTCCAGCAGCCGCTGCACCTGCGCGATGTCCTCAGGGCGCTCAACCTTGGGCATGATCAGCGAATCGATTCGCCTGCCCGCGCGCCGCACCAACTCCATGACGTCGCGCTCGCCCCAAGGGCTGGCGAACACATTGACGCGGACAGCGACTGCTGGGGCGATCGTCCGTTCTCGCGCCAGGGCTCCGACAACCAGTTCGCGCGCCTGCTCCTTCGCTTCGGGCGCAACCGAGTCTTCGAGGTCGAACACGACCTCGTCCGCCTCCAGCCCGATTGCCTTCTCGAGCATCCGCTCGGAGGATCCTGGAACCGACAGTGAAGAGCGGCGCGCGCGCATACCCGGAGCCTGAGTGTCAGGGTCGCTCCGCTTCTGAACATCGATGTCGCTGATCACGCGCCGTCACCTCTGCCGAGGTCAGTTCGCCTATGGTGCCGCCTGCCGCCGCTCGCGCGTCGCGTGGACGCCGTCGTCGCTGATCAGGAGTCGGGCCCGCCAGGCGTCGGGGTCGAACTGGGCCGGTTCGGTCTCCTCGATGAATCGCTCGAGCACGGCGACGAACCGCCCGGGCGCCTCGAGCTGGGGCAGATGTCCCACCGCGTCGAAGATCTCCAGGCGGCTGCCGGGGATGGCCTGGTGGGCGCGCTCGCCGTGACCGACGGGGATGATCGGATCGCGCGCCCCCCACACGATCAACACCGGCACCCCCGCGGCCAGGTACAGCCGGTCGCTACCGTCCACCCGCTGCCCGCTCGAGCCGATCACCGAGCGCAGCGTGGCCAGAAACGCCGAGCGGCGATCGGCGTCAGCGAGCGACGCGTAGCCGCGAGCGACCTCGGCGACGTCCGCGGTCGCCCGCAACCCCACCGCTCCCAACCCCCGCCCGAGCACGGCTCCCGCCAGGCGCCCCGGCTTCGCGGTCGCCGCGATGATGAGCTCCGCGCCGGGCAGCGCGGCCGCGCGCAAAAGCAGGCTCACCTCCGGACCCAAACCCCCGCTCGAGACCAGCACCAGACGCTCGGTGAGCTCCGGGAACTGGTAGGCGATCTGCATCGCCACCCCACCCCCCAACGAGTGTCCCACCAGCGTCGCGCGGTCGTGACCGAGCGCCAAAAGCAGATCGCGCAAGCCCGCCGCGAACGCCGCCAGCGAGTAATCACCCGCCCCCGGCTCCGACCCCCCATGCCCCGGCAGATCCGGGGCCACGATCGTGCAACGGCCGGCCAACGGCTCGATCACCGCCTCCCAGTTCTCATAGCTCCCCGCCATCCCATGGATCAACAACACCACCGGACCCGAGCCCACCTCGATATAGCTCACCGACCGCCCATGCAACAACGCCGTCTTGGGCCGCACGCTCATCACCGCACCCCACCCCCAACGATCAGGCCCAGCCCGAGCGAGTCCAGCATGCCACCCAGTTTTAGAGCCCCACCACCACACAAGCATCGGGGAAATCCCCACGCACCCATGTGAACATCTACTGATGCGGACGCGGTCACTGGCCTCCAGCCTCGCACCTACACGGATCGGGTGCAGCGGGGCTCGAGCGTGCGAAGGTAGTCCCCGAGTTCCTCAGCCACGATCTTCTCTTCGGCCGGCCACGGGGGTTCCTCATAGATCTCGGACCGCCAACCGAGGCCGGCGGTCAGGAGCGCGGTCACATACAGCGGCTCTTCGCCGGTCAGCAGCGTTCCGCGGATCACTGGATGCAGGGGCGACGGACGGCTTCCGATGCCTGCGAGATGAGCGATGCCCGCGGCTGCGGTGTCAGCCTGCTGCGCGCCAATGCCGCCGTGCTTCACCGGGAAATCTGTGGCGTCGCCAGCAGCAAAAATGCGGCCCTGGGTGGAGGGCACAACGCACCGCTCGTTGATCGGCACGAACCAGCGCGCTCCGGCCGGAACTCCACGGATCGCGCGGCCAGTGATCTTGGGTAAGGTCACGATCCGGTCGGCCGTCAGCTCCTTCGCCCCTATCGTGACGACTCCCGGGGTCGGTACTCGGGCACGGACGCCAGCGTATAACGTGATCCCGGCCTTCTCCAGTAGCGGCACGACCGCTTCGCCTGCCGCTTGACCAAACGCCTTGAGTGGCCTTCCTTCAGACGTGATGAAGGTAATCTGCGCCTTCAGGTCCATGCTGCGCGCGTGCTGGGCGGTCATCAGTGCCAACTCGTACAGCGGGAGCGGCCACACCCATTCGTGCGGAAGCACGAACACCACGCTCTTGACGTAGCCCATCTCGATGTCCCGAACCATCCCATGGAACCGGTTCTCGGTATCGCGATCGGTGAAGACGGACGCGTGCTCATACGGCGAGGTTTCGCGCGCCCCGACGGCGAGCAGCAGCGCGTCGTACGGCAACTCGGCGCCGCTCTCGGTGCCTACCCTTCGGCTTGCTGGACTCACGGACGAAAGTCGGTCATTCACCCATTGAGCACCTAGGTCCGCGACGATCCGGTCGAGCGAGTAACGCCGCAGGCTTGTGGGCGCGAACGGCTCTCTCACCGCCAGCGGGCGGTAAGTCAGGGCCGAATCGGGACTGATAAGCGTGAGACCAACCCGGTCGCCCGCCAGGCGGCGCAGACGAAGCATCCCTTCCACACCGGCGATCCCGCCACCACAGACCACGACCTCAAAACGCGACATCCTTCACGTCCCCAGCGCGGGCCGGTCGAGCTCGAGTTCGAGCCGGGCCACTACGTCCCTGGGCGAGCGGTCGCGCATCGGCTGAAGGTTGAGGTCGATCTCGGCGGCGATCGGCGCGAGCATCAGGTCCTTGTGGCGTTTGGGGTCGATCGTCATCGCTTCCCTTTTGCTGAGAGTGAGAGTATGTGACACAGAGGGCCGTGAAAGCGATCCTAGCTGCGGGAATCTACGAAGGCTCGATGAGCATTTATCGCGCGTCGATTCAGGGGTGAGCACGCTGGTGGTCGTCTCTCCGTCGGGCTAGAAGCTGCGGTATGACGCCAACTCCTACGCGAGAGCTCACACGCGATGTTTGGTGTGAGTACCTCGACGCGGTGAGCAAGGAGCTATCGCGTGCTCCGGTATCGATCGAGATCTGCGCCCCGTCGTGCCCGCCCGCCGTTCAGGCAGCGCACCTCACGCTGAAGACCATAACGTACGACCGCCGCAACGACTTGCTCGAGATCGCCGCGGCGCGCGGCGGCCCGCATCTTCCGAGCGTCTTGCGGCACACGGTCGATCATCCGGCGCGGATCGAGGTCGACAGCGATACTCTGCTCGCACCGATGACGATCGCGGTCGACGGGCCGGACCGCGTGCGGACCGTGATCACGATCGAGCGCGAGCCCGAGTTCAGCGGCTGAGCGAACGCGCACGCTCTTGTCCGGCCTATGGATGCTGAGAAGGACAAGCCGGAAACCGGCACGGGCGCGAAGGGCCAGCCGGCGCCCTATCCGGCTCTGCGCCGGCGCGTTCCGCCCCTTTTACGATCGGCTCCGACGATGTCGGTCGTAGGATGAAGGAGAGAATTTTCCTGCGCGACACCGAAGAGGTGGAGAATCTTCTGGACGCGCTGGCGCGCTGAGCATCATGAACGGTGGAGAGAGAGAGGCGGCGAGTGAGCTCATGCTCGTCTATGACGGCTTTGATCCGAGCAGCGAGGGGTTGCGCGAGGCGTTGACCTCGACGGGGAACGGCTACTTCTGCGCTCGCGGCTCCGCTGAGTGGGAGGATGCGGACGATGTGCATTACCCGGGCATGTATGCACACGGCGTCTACAACCGGGAGTCGACGGTCGTGGGAGGGCGTTCGGTGCCCAACGAGGATTTGGTCAACCTCCCCCGCTGCCTGGCGCTGAAGCTGGTCATCGAGGAGGAGGACCCGATCCGGCTCTCGAACGTGGAGCTTTTGTCCTACCGGCATTCCTACGACGTTCGTTACGCGCTCCTGACGCGTGAGCTGCGCTTCCGGGACCGCACGGGGCGCGAGACCAGCCTGAGGAGCCGCCGGTTCGTGAGCATGGGGCGGATGCACCTGGGGGCGCTCGAATGGGAGATCGTGGCCGAGAACTGGTCGGGCCGAGCGAAGGTTTTGTCGGTGGTGGATGGACGGGTCCTCAATCGTGGTGTTGCTCGCTACCAGCAGCTGTGGGGCCGTCACCTCGATTCCGAAGGCCCGCGTACCTACGGCACCGATGTGATCGCGCTGCGGGTCAGGACACGCCAGTCCAGGATCGAGATCGCGGAGGCGGCGCGCACGCGTGTATATCGGGGCGATCGGGAGCTGGACGTCACCCGCAGCGTCGATCAGATGCAGGACTACATCCAGCAGAGCCTCGAGTTCGAGATGGAGCAGAACGCGCCGGTCCGGGTCGAGAAGCTCGTGAGCCTGTACACATCCCGCGATCGCGCGATCAACGAGCCGCTGGACAACGCGGGCAAGAGCGTGCAGCGGTATCCGCCGTTCGCCGAGGCGTTCGAGGGTCACGTCCACACGTGGGACGAACTCTGGGAAGTCTGCGACGTGCGACTGCCCAAAGAGGAGCGAGTCCAGTTCCTGCTTCGGCTGCACATCTCGCATCTGCTCCAGACTTGCTCGCGACTGACGCCCCATCACGATGCCGGCGTCCCCGCCCGGGGCCTCAACGGCGAGGCGTACCGCGGTCACGTTTTCTGGGACGAGCTCTACGTTTATCCGTTTTTGAATTTCCGCTTACCGGAGATCACCCGTGGCCTTCTGATGTATCGCTATCGGCGCATCGGCGAGGCGCGCGCCAGCGCGGAGCGGGCCGGTTACCGCGGGGCGATGTACCCGTGGCAGAGCGGGAGCGATGGAGAGGAAGAGACTCAGCTCATCCACATCAACCCGCTCTCGGGGAGGTGGGAGGCAGATCTCTCTCACAACCAGCGCCACGTCAACGCGGCGATCTTCTACAACATCTGGCACTACTACCAGACCACTCACGACGTCGATTTCCTGCGCGACCACGGCGCCGAGATGATGCTGGAGATCGCGCGCTTCTGGTCCTCGATCGCGCACTTCAACCCGGACCGCGATCGCTGGGAGATCCATGGCGTGATGGGACCGGACGAGTTCCACGAGAAGTATCCGGACGCGGACGAGGGCGGACTCCGCAACAACGCCTACACCAACGTGATGGCGGCCTGGATCTGCGAGACCGCGCAGAAGGTACTCGACCTGCTTCCCAAGAGCCGGCGTGACGTTCTGCGCGTCCGGATCGGCCTGCACGAGGACGAGATCGCCAGATGGCGCGAGATCAGCCGAAAGATGTTCGTCCCCTTCCACGGCGACGGCATCATCAGCCACTTCGAGGGTTACGAGGAACTGCACGAACTCGACTGGGAGGGCTACCGCTCGAAGTACTCGAACATCCAGCGACTCGACCGGATCCTTCGTGCCGAGGGCGACAGCCCTGACCGCTACCGCCTCAGCAAGCAAGCGGATACCGTGATGCTGTTCTTCCTCTTCTCGCACGAGGAGCTCCGCCGACTCCTCGGGCAGCTCGGCTACGAGCTGAGCGAGGAGGCCGCCCGGCGGACGATCGACTACTACGAACGGCGCACCTCGCACGGGTCCACGCTGAGCTTCGTCACGCACGCGGGAGTGCTGGCCCGGATCGACCCAGAGAGCTCATGGCAGCGGTTCCTCGTCGCGCTCGAGAGCGACATCGGCGACGTCCAGGGCGGCACCACCCAGGAAGGAATCCACCTCGGCGTGATGTCCGGGACCCTCGACCTCGTGCAGCGCGCCTACCTCGGCACCGAGATCCATGACGACGTGCTCACCTTCGACCCGGTGATGATCGATCGGCTCGACGGACTGCACCTGGCGATGCAGTTTCGCCGCGCCCACATCACGGTTTCGCTGAGCGGCGCGCAGCTGACGGTCACCGCGCTGGCTGACGGTTACCGCGCGAGGATCAAGGTGGGCGTCGGAGGCGAGGTCCGCGAGCTCCGCGGCGGTGAGAGCGCGACGTTCACGATCGGTGGCGGCGCTCCGGCCGGCGAGCCGCGGGCTGAGCCCACAAGTCTCCAGGTTTGACGGCCGTTACGTCAAGCGGCGACCGCGGGGCCACCAGCACTCAGATCGTCCCGAGAAGCGTGCTCATCTGGTGCGGTAAAGCACTCCGCATCGCGGCAAGCCCGCAGTATTACTTCTTGTTCACCCGGACGATCTGCCGGGTGAACCGGATTACGCGCGCGAACATCCCGGTTACCGTCCGAACGTGATCGCCCTCGCCAAGCTATCGATCCCGCGGCCCACCGGTAGAGCGTGACGATGGATTCTGTCACGACGCAGCACGCGCACTCCGAACGCGCCCGCGCGACGCGCGAGGGATGATCGCGTTGGGTATCGAGCCGGGCGATCGCGTCGCGATTTTGAGTTGACTTCGGCGGACTGGACGCTGGCGGACTGCGGCACGCTGTGCGCCGGCGCGCTGGTGATGCCCGTGTATCACACGAACTCTGCGGAGGAGTGCGCGTACGTGCTCGGCCACTCCGAGGCTCGGTTGATCTTCTGCGATGACGCCCGAGGGGTGGCTTTTGACCGGCCGTACCTGGTGGCGGTGTTGACGCTCGATCGCGACGCGGCCGGAGAGCTCGCCGCTCGGATCGGCATCGCGACCGACGAGACGGTCGCCGGCGACCCGCGCGTCCACGCCGAGATCCGCAAAGAGGTCGACGCGGTGAACGCGAAGCTGGCCAGGATCGAGCAGATCAAGCGGTTTGCCATTCTCGACCACGACCTCACTCAGGCGCAGGGCGAGCTGACGCCGACGCTCAAGGTCAAGCGGGCGTTCGTCTACGACAAGTACGCCGAAGTGTTCGCCGGCCTGTACGCACAAGGAGGTGGATCGTGAGCGCTCGCCTCTCGAGCGCCGATACGGCGTGGTTGCACATGGATCGGCCCACGAACCTGATGGTCATCAACACCGTCCTGCTGTTCGACGAGCCCGTGGACTGGGAGCGCGTCAAGGAGCTCACCCAGCGCCGGTTGATCGACCGCTACCCGCGGTTTCGCCAGCGCGTGGCCGAGAGCCGCCTGCCGCTGCGCGCGCCAAAGTGGGAAGACGACCCCGACTTCGCGCTCGAGCACCACATGCACCACCTCGCGCTCCCGTCGCCCGGCGACCGTGCCACTTTGCAGGAGCTCGTGGCGGACCTGATGATGATGCCGCTGGACCGCAATCGGCCCCTGTGGCACACCTACATGGTCGACGGCTACGGCGACGGCGCGGCGGTGATCAGCCGGATGCACCACTGCATCGCGGACGGGATCTCGCTCGCGCGGGTGATGCTCTCGCTGACCGACGCCGCACCGGATGCCGGGATCGAGCCGCAGCCCGACGAGGTAGACAGCCCGCGCTCGGGCGGCCGGCTGGGCGTCATCGCGGGTCTGGGGGCGCGCATCCTGACCGGTGCCGGGCGCATAGGCTCGGGCGCGCTGCGGCAAGCCACTCACGTCGTCTCCTCGCCCACGCACGCCGCCAGCCTCGCCGGCGCGATCGCGCGCGACGGCGCGACCCTCCTCAGGCTCGTGCTCACGCCCGCCGACGCGGCCAGCGCGATCAAGGGCGATCCCGGGATCAGCCGGCGCGTCGCATGGAGCAAGTCGCTGTCGCTGCGGCGGATCAAGCACATCGCGCACGCTCATGACGCGACCGTCAACGACGTGCTGCTCGCGACGGTCACCGGCGGCCTGCGCCACTACCTCCAGGACCGAGGGAGCCCAGTCACCGAGATCCAGGCCATGGTCCCGTTCAACCTACGGCCGCTCGACCAGCCCGTTCCGCGCCGGCTCGGTAACAAGTTCGGCCTCGTGTTCCTGCCGCTTCCCGTGGGCGTCAGCGGTAGCTACCGCCGGCTGGTCGAGGTCCGCAAGCGCATGGACGTGATCAAACACTCCCGTGACGGGCCGATGTCCTACGCGCTCCTGAGCGTCACCGGCCTCGCGCCCGAGCCGGTCGAGCGGCGCGTCGTCGACCTGTTCACGGCCAAGGGCACCGCGGTGATGACCAACGTCCCGGGGCCGCGCGAGCCCGTCTACTTTGCCGGCACGCCGATCCGCTCCGTTCTCGTGTGGGCACCAACATCGGGTCACATCGGCATGAGCGTCAGCATCTTCAGCTACCGCGGCGAAGTCACGATCGGCCTGATGGTCGACGCCGCGCTGATCCCCGATCCCGATCGGATCGTCACCCAGCTCGAGCGCGAGCTGAGAGCACTCGGCCGGCTCGTCCCGAAGCATGCGGGCGAAGCCGCTAGCCGGCCTCGGAAGACTGCTCGCCGGTCCTGAGCGTGTGGGCGAGCGCCTGTGCGGCGCCCTCTAGGTGGCGGCGCATCATCTCGGTCGCCTGGGCCGCGTCGCCGACGACGATGTGCTCCAGCACTTGCGCGTGTTCGCTCGCGATGCGTTCGCGGCCGAGCGCACGGCGCGACTGCTTCATGCTGAGGTGGATCTCGTCGAGGATCGTGGCGTAGAGCCGGCTGAGCCGAGGAGAGCGGGCTGCATCGACCAGCGCCCGGTGGAAGCGCAGATCGGCGGCGATGAATTGGCTGGGAGGGGCTTCGTCGGGAAGGCGCTGCAGATCGTGGACGGCGTCCTGCGCCCCAACGGGCACTAATCGCTCGCTTGCCAGCCCGCGGACGACCTCGAGCTCGAGCGGGGTGCGGACGCGATACAGGTCCAGCACATCGGTGGCGGTGAGCCGCGGCACGTACGCGGGACGGTGTGCGTCGCGCCGGAGCAGGCCGCCCTGAACCAGCGTGACGATCGCACCCGGGTGATCGGCTGGAGCGTGCTGCTGGTGCTGGTGATGGCGCTGCTCGTGCTGCTGCAGTCAGGACCGCTGTCGTTCATGGTGCCGTAGGCACCCAGTCGCTGACGTCAGCCAGGACCGCGCTTGCGGGCGCGGTCCTGGCTGTGTGCGGCTAAGCCATAACCGACGGCATCGGCGCCGGAGGCGGCGCCGCTTCCACCCTGGTGCGTGCATCCACGATGACCGCTCCGTCTGGTCCAGCGATCAGTGGGTTGCAGTCGAGCTCGACGATCTCCTCGTGTCTGTCGACGAGGGCGCTCACGCGCACGAGCACATCCTCGATCGCGGCGATGTCGCAGCGGGGCGCACCGCGATAGCCGTCGAGGAGCGGGAAGGTCCGCAGCGAGTGCAGCATGTCGTGCGCGTCGAGATCGGTGATCGGGGTTATTCGCACTGCGACATCCTTCATCAGCTCGGCGGTTGTCCCCCCTGCGCCACACGCCAGAACCTGGCCAAAGCTGTGGTCGTTGACCACTCCGACGATCAGCTCCACACCGGCCGGCGCCATCGGTTGCACGATCAGACCGTCGAGCCGGAGCCCGGCGCGCGCCACGGCTTCCTCAATCTCGGCGGCCGCAGCGCGTACCTGCGCGGCGCCCTCGAGATCGAGCCGCACGCCGCCGGCGTCGGTCTTGTGCACGAGCCCCGGGGCGCTCGCCTTCAGGGCTACTGGGCCGCCGAGCTCAGCCGCCGCCGTGACCGCTCCGTCCGCATTGGCGACGATGCGCGTCGTGATCAAGGGCAAGCCGTAGCACTCGAGCAGCGCCACTGCCTGCGCCGGCGGAAGCCAGCCTGGCCCCGCCGCGAGCTGGCGGCTGATGATCGCGGCCGCTTCCTCCGGCCGTGCGCCGCTGACAGAAAGCACCCTGCCCTCGGGACGCGACCGCCACCGGCCGTGCCGGGCGGCGAGCGCGACCGCCCTGGCCGCGTCCTCCGGATACTCGTAGCCCGGCACGCGCACGTGCTCGGAGAAGAGCTCGGTGGGAGCGGCTTCGCTGGTCATGAACACCGCCGCGATCGTCACGCCGTCTTGCGCCTCCGCGACCTCGCGAATCGCCGCGGCGATGTCACTCGCCGGGGTCACGAGCGGCGGGACGAAGATGGCCAGGATTGCGTCGCACAATTCTGCGTCCGCGAGCGCGCCGAGCGTCCGCCGGTAGTCCTCGGCCGACGCGGTGGCGATCATGTCGATCGGATTGACGAGCGACGCGGAAGGCGGCAGGAACTCGGCGAGCTCCATACGCACCCGTTCAGGCAGCGCAGGGACCTGGATGCCGTTCGCCTGACAAGCGTCGGCGCACATGATCCCGGGTCCACCCTCGTTGGTGACGATCGCCACCCGGTCGCCACCGGGAACGGGCTGCGCGCTCAGCAGCGCGGCCACATCGAAGAGCTCCTTCAACGTGTCGGTGCGAATCACGCCGGCCTGCTCAAACAGCGCGTCGACCGTCACGTCCGAGGCAGACACCAGCGCGGCCGTGTGCGAGGCGCTCGCTCGGGCGCCTGCCGCCGAGCGCCCGCTCTTCACCGCCACCAGTGGCTTGACCCGAGCGAACCGGGGCGCCACGCGCGCGAACCTGCGCGGATTCCCAAACGATTCCAGGTAGAGAAGCGCGACGTCGGTGCCTGGGTCCTGCTCCCAGTACTCGAGCAGGTCGTTGTTCGACAGGTCTGCCCTGTTTCCCACGGAGACGAACGACGAGAGGCCAACGCGCAGACGCTCTGCCGCCTCGATGATCGCGATCCCGATGCCGCCGCTCTGGGACAGGAACCCAACCCTCCCGGGGATGACCTGCTTCGGTGCAAACGTGGCGTTCAGGCGGACTTCCGACGCCGTGTTGACAACCCCCAGGCAGTTCGGGCCGACGATCCGCATCCCGGCCTCACGACACACGTGCAAGAGCTCGTGCTGGCGAAATGCGCCCCCCTCGCCGGCCTCGGCAAAGCCCGCCGAGATCACCAGCAGCGCCCGCACGCCGACCGTCGCGCACTCCCGGGCGACGCGCACGACCCGGTCGGCCGGCACCGCCACGACCGCTAGGTCGATCGGTCCTGGAATCTCCGTGACCGAGCGGTACGCGGGCAGCGAGTGGACCACGTCCTCGTGATCGTTGACCGCGTACACGGGACCCGCGAACTCGGTCGTGATCAGGTTGTCGAGGATCGCCGCCCCCACCGTACCGCGGTGTCGCGACGCACCGATCACGGCCACCGAAGCAGGGCACAGGAAGTTACGCACGGCCGCGACCGCCGCGATCCGCTCGCGCTCCTCGAAGCGCCGGATCGCCTCGACGGACAACGACGTCGGCAGCTCGACCATGATCGCGTCGGGGGTGGAGCGCATCTCAATCGGGAAGCCGCTCTCGCGGAACACCTCGATCATCCGGTGGTTGGCCGGGAGCACCTCGGCGGTGAAGGCGGTCATGCCATGCCGGTCGGCGACCGCCGCCAGATGGGCAAGCAGAATCGTCGAGATCCCCTTCCGCTGCCACGCGTCGGCGACCATGAACGCCACCTCCGCCCGCTCCGCGTCCTGACGGACGTACGCCGCGTGCGCGATGATCGTTAGCGGGCTACCGGTCTCCGCGACGAGCGCGAGGCGATCCGAATAATCGACGTCGACCGACCAGGACGTCACCCAGCTCAGATTCGGCGCACCGAAAAACCGGAACGCGATCGACTCAGGCGAGAGCTCCTCCAGAAAGACCCTGATGGCGGGGGCGTCGTCGGCTCGCACCGGGCGGACGTGGACGGTCGATCCGTCGCGCAGTACCACATCGGCCTCTAGCTCGCGCGGATACGGAGAGCTGTTAGCCACGGACGTGTCCATCGGCGCCTGGACGATGCACCGGCAGGGATCGACTGGCATCCGGGAAACCCCGCACGGCGCGGCGACCGGCCGGCGGCGGCCCCCAATGCGTAGTTTTCCGCAAGGCATGTGCGGAGGCCGGCGGATGAGGGACGGACGGCGCTCGCCGAGACTCCCCGCGTGAGAGTTTCGGCTGCGGATCGCGGCCGCCAGCCACCTAGGAGGACCCATGTCTGAAGCGGTCATTGTCGACGCAATCCGCACGCCGATCGGGCGGGCGATCAAGGGAACGCTGCGGGACATCCGCGCCGACGACCTCGCCGCGATTCCGCTGCGCGCTCTCGTCGAGCGCAACCCAGAGGTCGATTTCAAAGAGACCAACGACGTCATGATGGGCTGCGGGTTTCCCGACCACGAGCAGGGCTACAACGTGGCGCGCAACGCAGTGTTGCTGTCCGGGATCGACCATCACGTTCCGGCGGTCACCGTGAGCCGCTTCTGCGCGTCTTCGCTTCAGACGATCCGGATGGCGTTCCACGCGATCAAGGCGGGCGAAGGCGATCAATACGTCGCGGCGGGGGTGGAATGCACCTCGCGGGGCGCCGGCATGACGCTCCCCGTGATGAACCCGCGGCTCGACGGCACGGATGGCGCCGTCTACAACGTGTACATCCCGATGGGGCTCACGGCCGAGAACGTCGCCGAGCGCTGCAAGGTCAGCCGCGAGGTCCAGGACGAGTGCGCCGCGCTTTCCCAGGAGCGCGCGGTTACGGCCCGCGAGAGCGGCCACTTCGACCCCGAGATCGTGGGGGTGGAGATACCCGAGACCCACGACGCCGGCGGGGACGTCATCCCCGCCCACACGGTCACGAAGGACGACGGGCCGCGCGCAGGCACGACGGTGGAGTCGCTCTCGAAGCTGAAGCCTGCCTTCAAGCCCAACGGCACGGTGACGGCGGGTAACTCGTGTCCGCTCAACGACGGCGCCGCGGCCGTGCTGGTGATGTCCGAGAAGAAGGCCAAGCAGCGCGGCGTCAAGCCGCGCGCGAGGATCGTCGCGTCCTCGGTGGCCGCGATCCGCCCGGAGATCATGGGCCTCGGACCGATCCCCGCGGTCAGGGCGGTCCTGAAACAGGCGGGCATGAAGATCGATGACATCGACATCGTGGAGATAAACGAGGCATTCGCGGCGCAGGTAGTGCCGTGCCGCGACGAGCTGGGCATCGACCCGGAGAAGCTCAACATCAACGGCGGCGCGATCGCGCTGGGTCATCCGTTCGGCATGACCGGCGCGCGGATCATGGCCACCCTGCTCAACAACCTCGACTCGGTCGGGGGCAGGTACGGCCTCGAGTCGATGTGCGTCGCCGGCGGGTTGGGGCAGGCCATGATCGTCGAGCGGCTCAACTAGAACTGAAAGGGACGGCACAATGGCAACTACAGGTTCCAAGGCTCAGACCGCTGAGCGCGGCAAGGATCTCACGGGACGGGTCGCGCTCGTCACAGGAGGTACCCGTGGGATCGGCGCGGCGATCTGCCAAGGCCTCGCCGCGGACGGCGCGGTGGTCGCGGCCGGCTTCGCTGGAAATCAGGCGCGGGCCGAGGAGCTGCGCCAATCGATCGAGGCCGACGGAGGCACGGTGTCGTTACACCAGGGCAACGTGGGCGACTTTGACGACTGCCAGCGCGTCGTCAAAGAGGTGATTGACGAGCACGGCCGCCTGGACATCCTCGTCAACAATGCGGGCGTCACGGTCGACAAGCCCATCTGGAAGATGTCGAAGGACGATTGGCACAAGGTTCTGCGCGTGAACCTGTCGGGTAGCTTCTACATGAGCAAGCCGGCGATCGAGCACATGATCGCGCGAGGCTCGGGGCGCATCATCTTCATCTCGTCGGTGAGTGGTGAGATCGGCAACGTCGGCCAAGCGAACTACACGGCTTCGAAGTCGGGGGAGTTCGGGCTCGCGAAGACGCTGGCCCGCGAGGCGGCGCTGGCGCTCCGATTGGCCGGCAAGCTCGAGAAGGGGATCGGACTGACGGTCAACGTCGTTACCCCAGGGCTGATCGAGACCGACATGGTCGCCACGATCCCGCCGTATCTGGTGGCCGAGTTCCTGGAGCGGATCCCAGCGCACCGCATGGGACAGCCCGAAGAAATTGCCCGCGTGGTGTGCTTCCTCGCCAACGACGCCTCGGGCTACATCACCGGCCAGGTGTGGGGCGTCAACGGCGGACTCGACATGTGATCGGAGAGAGACTGGACATGGCAACCAACGTTTCAGAACAGGAAGCTCGCGATGTCGTCGAGGCGGCGCGGGAGGCCGAGTGGAAGCTGCCGAGCTTCGGCAAGCAACTCTTCTTGGGCGATTTTCGCCTCGATCTGATCCATCCGCAGCCGCATTTGGACCCTGAGATGGTCGAGAAGGGCGACCGTTTCCTCGCCGATCTCAAGGCGTTGCTGGCGGAGCAGGCTGACCCGCTCGAGATCGAGCGGGAGGCGAAGATACCCGACCGCGTGATCGACGGGCTGAAGAGGATCGGCGCGTTGGGGATGAAGGTCCCGCCGGACTACGGCGGCCTTGGCCTGTCGCAGGTGTATTACAGTCGGGCGCTCGCGATTGCCGGCGTGTGGCACTCGTCGCTGTGTACGCTGCTCAGCGCGCACCAGTCGATCGGTGTGGCCGAGCCGCTGCGGATGTTCGGCAGCGAGCAACAGCGGAAGAAGTGGCTGCCGTTGGTCGCCAAGGACCACGTGAGCGCGTTCTTGCTGACGGAACCCGGCGTGGGCTCCGACCCGGCGCGGATGGCTTCGACCGCGACGCCGGTCGGCCCGGAACATGCTGCCGCACCGGTCGACGACGACATCGTCGCGACGCCGGTCGAGGGCGGCTACCGGATCAACGGCCGCAAGCTGTGGGCGACTAACGGGACAATCGCCGACATCGTCGTGGTGATGGCGAAGGTCCCGAAGGGTGACGGTCATCGGGGCGGGATCAGTGCGTTCGTGCTGCCGTACAACACCGAAGGCATCACGGTCCAGCACCGCAACGCGTTCATGGGGCTGCGCGGGATCGAGAACTCGGTAACGGTCCTGAAGGACGTGTTCGTCCCCGAGGAGAACCTGATCGCCCGCGAGGGCGACGGGCTCCGGATCGCGCTCAGCACGCTGAACACGGGGCGACTCGCGCTGATGGCGATCGCCGTCGGCGCTTCGAAGTGGGCGACGAAGATCGCCCGCGAGTGGGCCACCGAGCGGGTGCAGTGGGGCCGGCCGGTCGGCAAGCACGACGCGGTGGCACAGAAGCTGGCCTTCATCGCCGGCAGTGCGTTCGGTCTCGAGGCGATGCTCGACGTGTCGGCGCGCCTGGCCGACAACAAGCGCAACGACATCCGTATCGAGGCGGCGCTCTGCAAGGTGTACGGCTCGGAGCTCTCCTGGCAGGTGATCGACCAGCTGATGCAGGTCCGCGGGGGGCGCGGCTACGAGACCGCGGCGTCGCTCAAGGCGCGCGGGGAGAAGCCCGTGCCAGTGGAGCAATGCATGCGAGACATGCGCGTGAACCGCATCTTCGAGGGGTCGAGCGAGATCATGCACCTGTTGATCGCGCGCGAGGCGGTGGATACCCACCTCCAGGCCGCGGCCGGCTTGATCATGGGTAACGGCGACGCCAAGGAAAAGGCGGATGCGGCGATGAAGGCGGGGGTTTTTTACGGCAAGTGGCTGCCGCAACTCGCGGTCGGCAAGGGCCAGAATCCTCGCTCCTACGAGGAGTTCGGGCCGCTGTCGGGCTATCTGCGCTACGCCGAGCGTGCCTCGCGCAAGCTCGCGCGCTCCACCTTCTACGGCATGGCACGCTGGCAGGCGAAGCTCGAGCAGAAGCAGACGTTCCTCGCGCGCATCGTCGACATCGGCGCCGAGCTGTTCGCGATCGCGGCGACGGTCGTCTACGCGGACACGATGGGACGCGAGCATCCCGAGCGCAAGGACGAGGCGACCGAACTCGCCCACCTGTTCTGCAGGATGGCCAGGCGCCGGGCGGACACTTTCTTCCACGAGCTGTGGTCCAACGACGACGACGCTCGCTATCGCGCGGCGCAGAAAGTGCTCGATGGCCGCTACCTGTGGCTGGAGGAAGGGGTCGTCGATCCATCGGGCGAGGGTCCGATGATCCCGGCCCTGGACGAGGGCTGAGCGCATGGGGACGGCGATCGAAGATCCGGCCGCGTCGGCGAGCACGGAGTGGGCTGCGCGGCTGGATGGCTACGTGGAGGGCGCGCGGGAGGCCGCGGTGGCGCTGCGCGAGCTCGACCAGCAGGCCGTCGACCGGATCGTCTGGGCGATGACCGTGGCCGGGCTCGAGCACGCGGTCGAGCTGGCCGAGCTGGCGATGGAGGAGACGCACTTCGGGGTGCTCGAGGACAAGGTGCTCAAGAACTACATCGCCACCGAGTTCCTCTACGACTACCTGAAGGACAAGAAGTCGGTCGGCGTGATCGACGAGGACCGCGAGCGCGCGCTCAAGTACGTCGCGGAGCCGATCGGGGTGGTGCTGGCGCTGACGCCGATCACCAATCCCACCTCGACCACGCTCTTCAAGTCGATCGTCTGCGCGAAGACGCGCAACGCCGTCATCTTCCGTCCCTCCTTCAACGCCCAGCGCTGCTCGCTCCGCGCGGCCGAGATCCTGCAGGAGGCAGGGGAGGCGGCTGGGCTGCCGCCGAACGCGATCCAGGTGATCCCCGACCCGACGCTCGACGTCTCGCAGTACCTGTTCCACCATCCCGGCGTCGACTTCATCTGGACGACCGGCGGGCCGAAGGCGGTGGCGGCCGCCAACGCCGCCGGCAAGCCGTGCCTCAGCGTCGGCGCCGGCAACGCGCCGGTGTACGTGCACTGCAGCGCCGACATCCGGATGGCGGTCATGGACATCCTGATCTCGAAGACGTTCGACTCCTCGGTGATCTGCCCCGCCGAGCAGACGTGCGTGATCGACGATCAGATCTACGATCAGGTGATCGACGAGTTCGAGCGGATGGGGTCCCGGGTGCTGACCGAGGAGCAGACCGCAGCGCTGGCGGCGCGCTCGTTCGCGGACGACGGCAAAGTGCAGCTCGACGTCCTCGGGCAGTCGTGCGTCAACCTCGCCGGCCTGGCGGGCTTCGAGGCAGCAGACGGCGACAAGGTGCTGCTCGCCCCGCTCCCGACGGATCTCGAAGCCTTTGCCGCGCATCCGTTCATCGCCGAGAAGCTGATGCCCGTGCTCGGCGTGGTGCGCTCACCGTCCGTCGAGCACGGGATCCGCGCGTGCGAGCTGGTCACCGAGCACGGCGGCCTCGGCCACACCTCGGCCGTGTACGCGACCGACGACGACGTGATCAACCGCTTCGCGCTCGCAATCCGCACAGGGCGGATCCTCGTCAACGCACCGACCGCCGTGGGAGCGCTGGGCGGCGTCTACAACTCGATGACCCCTACGTTCTCGCTCGGCTGCGGCACCTGGGGAGGCTCCAACACGACCGACAACGTCAACTACCGAAACCTGCTGAACATCAAGACGGTGTCGCGCCGGCAGACTCCACCCCAGTGGTTCCGGGTTCCGTCGGACACGTACTTCAATCCTGGCGCCCTCGACAACCTGAGGCAGTTCGGAACCTCGCGGCCGATGATCGTCACCGACGGCCCGACCGTGGCCCGCGGGGTAGCCGAGGAGGTGCGGCATTATCTTGTTGCCAGCGCCGTGGACGTGTTCTCCGGAGTCGAGCCGGAACCAACCGAGGAGCAGATCCGCGCCGGCGTGGAGCGGCTCGAGCGGTTCAATGCCGACGCGATCATCGCGCTCGGCGGCGGCTCGGTGATGGACGCCGCGAAGGCGATGCGGCTGTTCCACGAGAGCCCTCAGCTGAGCATCCGCGAGTTGTCGCTGCCGTTCCTCGACGCGCGCAAGCGAATCTCTGACTTCCCGCAGGTCGACCACAAGGTGCGGCTGGTCGCGATCCCGACGACATCCGGCACCGGCTCTGAGGTCTCGCCGGCCGCCGTGATCAGCGTGGGACAGCGGAAGGTGACGCTGGTCGACTACTCGCTAGTCCCCGACATGGCGATCGTCGACCCGAACCTTACGCTGACGATGCCGCCCGAAATCACAGCCGACACCGGAATCGATGCTCTCACCCACGCGCTCGAGGCGGCGGTGTCGATCTTCGCCTCGCCGTTCACCGACGCGTTCTGCGTGCAGGCCGCCAATCTGATCTTCACGGCTCTGCCCCGGGCCTATCGGCACGGCTCCGACCTCGAGGCCCGCACCGCGATGGCCAACGCCGCGACGATCGCCGGGCTGGCGTTCTCGAACGCGTTCGTCGGGCTCAACCACGCGCTCGCCCACCCGGTGGGGGCGCGGTTCGGGATCGCCCACGGTCGCGCGAACGCCATCTTCCTGCCGCACGTGCTGCGCTACAACGCGTCCCTGCCGAGCAAGTTCATGCCGGCGCCGGGCTACTCCGCCTACGTCGCGCCCGAGAAGTACGCCCAGATCGCGTGGATCCTGGGCCTCGGTGGGAAGACCGAACAGGACCGTCGCGAGCGACTGTTTGCGCGCGTCGACGAGCTATTGGCCGAGGTCGATGAACCGCGGACGCTGGCCGACTGCGGCGTGAAACGTAAAGAGTTCGAGGACGCGCTCCCCGAGCTGGCCAAGGCGGCGTTCGCGGATCCGAGCATTCGCACCAACCCGCGCATCCCGATGATCCGCGAGGTCGTGGGGCTGCTCGAGGCGGGCTACTCAGAAGGGGCTTGACGGCAGGTCGGCTGTCGCCGACGGCTGAGGCCTCAAACGATGCTCCAGCGCGAGTTCTCACGCCTGGCGATCGTCAATCGGGGCGAGGCCGCCATGCGCGTCATCCACGCCGTGCGCGAGCTGGGCGCGCGTCGAGCCGATCCGATGCGCCTGATTGCTCTGTACACCGAGGCCGAGCGCGACGCGATGTTCGTCCGTCACGCCGACGAGGCCGTATGCCTCGGTGACGGCGCCGGGGTGGGTGATTACCTGAACCTCGAGGCGCTCGAGCGCGCGCTTCGGCTGTCGCGCGCCGACGCGGCGTGGGTCGGTTGGGGACTGGTGGCGGAGCAGCCTGAGTTTGCGGTGCTCTGCGAGCGGCTCGGGATCGTGTTCGTGGGGCCCCGGCCGGGGGCGATGCGACTGCTGGAGGAAACGATCGCCGCGAAGCAGCTCGCTGAGCGGGTGGGCATTTCCGTCGCGCCGCCGACCGGCCCGGCCCGCCACCTCGAGGTGCCGATCATCGCCGATGGCCATGGCAGTGCGTGGCCCCTCGGAGTATGCGAATGCTCGTGCAGGCGGCGCACGCAGACAATGCTCGCGGAATCCTCGAGCCCGGCGCTCACGGCCGGACAGGAGCGCGAGATCATGGACGCGGCCCAGCGCCTGGTGCTCAGGGCCGGCTACCGCAACGCAGCGAGCGTCGCGTTCTTGTACGAGCCGGCGACGCGCCGCTACTCGTTCCTTCAGGCGAACGCCCGGCTCGGAGTCGACCACCCAGTGACGGAGGCGGTGACCGGACTCGACCTCGTCAAGCTTCAGCTACGCATCGCCGCCGGCGGGCGGCTCGAGCGTGCCCCGCCCGCGCCGGTCGGACACGCAATCGAGGCTCGCCTGTACGCCGAGGATCCCGCCCTCGGGGACGCGCCGGCGCCCGGGCGGCTCGTTCACCTGCGACTCCCGACCGGACCGGGCCTGCGGGTCGACACCGGAGTGACCGAGGGTGACCACATACCGGCCGAGTTTGACTCGATGATCGGCAAGCTGACCGCGTGGGGCAGCGACCGCACCGAAGCGCTCGCGCGCCTGCGGCGAGCACTCGCCGACACGGTCGCGGTCGTCGACGGCGGGACGACGAACCAGGGCTTCCTGCTCGAGCTGCTCGACCGTCCGGAGGTGCGCACCGGTGAGGTCGATACCAGCTGGCTCGACCGGCTCTACCTGAGTGGCGGCACGCTCCCGGTCCGCCACGGCGACCTCGCGCTGCTGCAGGCGACAATCGAGCTGGCAGACCGGGACGCGGCAGATGATCGGGCCCGCTTCTATGCGTTCGCGCGCCGCGGACGGCCCCAGGCAACGGGCACACTGTCGCGTACCTACGAGCTGCGCCACCGGGGCCAGTCCTACCAGCTCGCGGTCTCGCAGATCGCCCCGGGTCGCTACCGCGTAACCGTTGAAGGCCGGCCGGTCGAACTGACCGCTCGGCGGCTGGGGGCACACGAGCGCCGGCTCGAGCTGCTCGGCCGGACCCACCGGACGCTGACCTCGAGGCAAGGCGAGGACCTGCTCGTGGAGGTCGACGGCGTGCCGCATCGCGTCTCGCGCGACGACGGGGGCATCGTCCGCAGTCCGGGCCCCGCGCTGGTGGTCTCGATTCCCGTGTCCCCGGGGGACACGGTCGAGGCGGGAGACGTGGTCGCGGTCATCGAAGCGATGAAGATGGAGTCGTCGCTGACCGCACCGTTCCGCGGACGGGTCAAGCGCGTGTTCGGCGGCGAGAACGTCCACGTCGGCGCACGTGCGCCGCTGCTCGCCCTCGAGGCGATCGAGCAAGGCGCGGCGGAGCCGCCGGGCGAGCGCCTGTCCTTTGCCTCCCTGACCGCGCCTGGTGAGGTCGCGCCCGAGCGCTGTCGGGAGAACCTGCGCCGAATGGAGTGGCTCGTGCTCGGCTACGACATCGGTGCCGCGGAAGTCCAACGCACGATCGCCGACCTGCACGGCCAGTGCGCGGACCCGCTGGTCTGCGACCCGGCGCTGATCCCCGGTGAGCACCGCCTGCTGGGGATGTTCGCCGACCTGCGAGCGGTGTCGCGTCCCCACCGCAGCGATCAGGAGCAAGGCTCGGAGCTCCTGCGGAGCCCCCAGGAGCACCTGCACGCGTGGCTGCGCTCGCTCGATGCCGAGGCGGAGGGATTGCCACCACGTTTCACGGACGGTCTCCGCCGGGCACTGCACCACTACGGGATCGACAGCCTCGAGCGGACGCCGCGATTGGAGGAGGCGGGCTACCGCCTGTTCCTCTCGGGGCAGCGAGCCGAGATCGCGCGCACAGCGATCGTGGCGATCCTCGACCGTCGGCTGGATGATGCCGACGAGCTCGTGGGGCACGTTGGCGGGGAGTTCCGCGAGGTCCTCGACCGGCTCGCGGTCGCGCTCGACGGCCGCGACCCGGTCGTCGCCGACCTGGCCCGCGAGGTCCGCTTCCGCTACTTCGACGAGCCCGTCATCGCGGACGCGCGGGAGCGCGTGTACGCGGAGATGGAGGGGCACGTCGCGGCGATCACGAGCCGCCCCGAGCGACCCGATGCGGCCGAGCTGATCAGCGAGATCGTTCAGTGCCCGCGTCCGCTCGCGCCGCGACTGACGGTCGCGATGGGCTCGGCATCACCGGCCGCTCGCCGGCTGCTCGTGGAGGCGATGGCCCGGCGCTACTACCGGGCGCGCTCGCTCGGGGGATTCGAGCACGTGCGGCTCGACGGATACGACGTTGCGCTCGCGGGGTATCGGTTTGCGGGACGGCCGCGGCAGCTGGTCACCGCCTATGTCGAGCTCGAGGACGTGTCGGCGATCGCGAACGCGTTTGCCCGTCACGCGGAGATGCTGGCCGGCGGTCAGCTCGCGGTGCTCGACCTGTACGCGCAGCACCGCGAGGGCGCGGCGTCCCGCGAGGAGCTGGCGGCGCGCCTGCGCGCCTCGCTTGGGGAGGTTCCGACACCGCCCGCGCTTCACCGGATCGTCGTAGCGGTCGCGGAGCCAGGTCGGGGCCGAGGGATGTCGGCGATCGACCTGTTGACGTTCCGCCCTGGACCGAGCGGGCTGGTCGAGGACCGGGTGCTGCGCGGGCTGCACCCGATGATGGGCGACCGCCTGCAGCTGTGGCGCCTTAACGAATTTGAGCTCGAGCGGCTCGCCTCGCCCGAGGACATCTACATGTTCCGCGGGGTGGCGCGCGCCAACTCAAAGGACCAGCGGTTGTTCGCGCTGGCCGAGGTCCGCGACCTCACCCCGGTCCTCGACGAACGAGGTCGCCCGGTCGCGCTGCCGGAGCTCGAACGGGTGCTGGTGTCGGTGCTCGAGGCGATCCGGGGCTTCCAGGCTCGACGGCCGCTGCACCAGCGCCTCATGTGGAACCGCGTGCTGCTGCACGCGTGGCCGGTGATCGAGCTGCATCCCGACGAGGTCCGCGGGCTCGTCGAGCGCATGGCGTCGCGGACGGCTGGGCTCGGGATCGAGCTCGTCGCGATCCAGGGACGCCTCCGCGAGCAGGACGACACGGTCCGCGACCGAGTCCTGCGTTTCTTCGTGCCCACCGGGCACGACGTCGCCGTCGAGGTCGCGGACCCCCCGACCGAGCCGCTCCAGCCCCTCGACGAGGCGACGCAGCGGATCATCTCTGCGCGCCGCCGTGGGACCCTGCACCCCGCCGAGATCCTCAAGCTGCTCGCCCCTCCCCGTCGCACGGCCGACCAGCCGAGAGGAGAATTTCTCGAGCACGAACTGGGCGACGACGGTCGGCTCGAGCCGGTCCACCGTCCACCGGCGACCAATCCGAGCGGCATCGTCGTCGGCACGGTCCGGAACTTCACGGAGCGCTACCCCGAAGGCATGCTGCGCGTGATCCTGCTGGGCGATCCGACCCGCGCGCTTGGATCGCTGGCCGAACCCGAGTGCCGGCGGATCGTCGCGGCGATCGATCTTGCCGAGGAGCTCGACGTTCCGCTGGAGTGGTTCGCACTCTCGGCCGGGGCGAGGATCGCGATGGACTCAGGCACCGAGACGATTGATTGGATCGCGGCGGGGCTGCGGCGGATCGTGGAGTTCACGCAGGCCAGTGGGGAGCTCAACGTGGTCGTGGCCGGCATCAACGTCGGCGCTCAGCCGTATTGCAACGCTGAGGCCACGATGCTGATGCACACCCGGGGGGCGCTGATCATGACCCCCGACAGCGCGATGGTGCTGGCCGGAAAGCAGGCCCTCGACTACTCGGGCGGCGTGTCGGCCGAGGACAACCTGGGGATCGGGGGTTACGAGCGGATCATGGGGCCCAACGGACAGGCGCAGTACTGGGCCGGCGATCTCGCCGGCGCCTGCCGCGTGCTGCTTCGCTATTACGAGCACACCTATGTGGCGCCGGGCGAGCGCTTTCCGCGCCGCGCGCGAACGGCGGATCCCTTCGATCGTGACGTGGGCGAGACCCCACACCTCGCGCCCGGCTCCGCGCTGAAGCGGATCGCCGACGTGTTCTCCGATAGCGCGAACCCGGGGCGCAAGCAGCCATTCGACATTCGCTCCGTGATGGGCGCGGTGATCGACTCCGACCACCCGCCGCTGGAGCGCTGGGCGGGGATGCGCGACGCCGAGGTCGCGGTCGTGTGGGACGCGCATCTGGGAGGTTGGCCGGTCTCGCTGATCGGGATCGAATCCCGGCCGCTGCCGCGGCGCGGGACGATTCCCGCCGATGGGCCGGAGCAGTGGACCGCGGGCACGCTGTTCCCGCGCGCCGCCAAGAAGATCGCCCGCGCCCTCAACGCGGCAGCTGGACGCCGGCCGGTGGTCGTCCTCGCGAACCTGGCCGGCTTCGACGGCTCACCCGAGTCGTTGCGCGAATGGCAGCTCGAGTTCGGCGCCGAGATCGGACGGGCGGTCGTGAACTTCGACGGTCCGATCGTCTTCTGCGTCGTCTCCCGATACCACGGCGGCGCGGCCGTCGTCTTCTCCCAGCGGCTGAATCCCCATCTCGAGACGGTCGCGCTGGAGGGGGCCAGCGCCTCGGTGATCGGCGGCGCGCCGGCGGCGGCGGTCGTGTTCGCCGGCGAGGTCGAGCGGGCGGCCGCCGAGGACGAGCGAATCCAGGCGATCGAAAGGCAGGTAGCGCAGGCCGAGGGCGCGGAGCGCCAGCGCCTACGGGCGCAGAGAGCGGCAAAGTGGGAAGAGGTACTGGCTGAGAAGAGGCGGGTGTTCGCCGAGCGGTTCGACCAGATTCACAGCGTCGAGCGAGCCATCCGGATGGGGTCGGTGAAGAGCGTCGTCGAGCCGGCGTCGCTGCGAAGCTTTCTCATCGACGCCGTCGAGCGAGGGATCCACCGGTTCGACCGCGCCGTCGTCATGGACGAGCACACCGCCGCGGTGAGCCCGTAGGAGGCGGCGCCCCCCCGCGGGACCCGACAGCAGTGCGGCTTTGGCCAGCGCCTCGGCCTCCAGTGCGGTCGGGGCGAGCGCCGTGACCGCGATCAGCCCTGTCCACGCCGGGGCCCCGGTGGCGGGGTCGAGGAGGTGGTGGGCGAAGGCGCCGTCGCGGCGTTGCCAAAGTCGCGCGTCGATGCCGGACGTGGCGACGCCGCCGAGGCGGACGTAGAGCGTTCGGGCGATCGCGCCGGTCAGCGGATGGCGCACGCGCACCTCCCAGGGCGCTCCACGCCGTGCCGTCACGCGCAGGTCGCCGCCACAGTCGACTGCACACCGCCCGTGGCGCTCGAGCCGCTCGCCTAGAAGGTCAGCCGCCCATCCCTTCACCGAGCCTCCTAGATCGAGCTCGAGGCCTGGCGGCCGGCGGATCACGCCCACGGCGTCATCGACCTCTATGGCGTGCCAGCGGACGGCCGGGTCGGGTCGAGCCGGGCGACGGGTCGGCGCTGCCCGGAGCGCTTGCGCCAGCGAGGCGGGTGCAACGTCCGCGCGGGACTCCCGGTAGCCGCTGCGACGCAGCGCCCCCAGGAGCGTGGGGTCGACGAGGCCGCCGCTGATCGATGCCGCCCGTAGCGCAGCCGCGACCGCGGCTCGCAGGAGCGGCCCGGCGGGGACCGACGACCTCGGATCCGCGTTCAGCCGCGACAAGTCGCTGCCCGGGGCGAAGCGTGACAGCCGGCGGTCGATTTCGGCCAACACCGATCGCACGTCGATTCCGCCGTCGGCATCGCGCACGACCCGCGCGACGGTGCCCATCGTGGGAAAGCTGTCGTCGAGCACGTCTCCTCGACGCCGGCGCTGTCAGCCGTTCTCCGTGCCGCCCGGAGCCGGCGGCGCGGATGCCGGGGCCATGTCAGCGCCGTACTCCTGCTGGAGGTCGGCGATCTGCCCGGGGCTGGACTGCGTTGTCACCGGCGGTGGCGGGGGCGGGTTCCGGGACGAGCGCCGGCGCCGGACAAGCTCCGCCGCACCGCCCGCTGCGGCGGCCACCATCAGCTTCCAACCTGCCTGAGAGAACCGTTGGCTCGACGCCATTGCGCAAGCCTACGTCACCGTTGACGATCAGTGGTCAGTGACGGCAACTCAATCGGTTGCGGGAAATTACTGACCTCATCTTTAGCGCCTGATACGTCCCGGCGCCCATGTACAATTAGGTGACCCTAATACGCCCAAGCGAGGAACACAATGGCCCGAGATCGGTACATCACGATCAAGGTGGCATACGATTCGCACCCTAGCTACGGGCGGTCACTGGAATGGATCGCTCCGGAGCTGAGCGACGCGAATTTGACTCTCATCGAGGATCACACCGATGGTCCTCGTCCGTCGCGAACCTGGGCCGGCGCCATCGACGAGCCCACGTTCCAACGATTCGCGGATGCTTGGCACCTTGATCATGTTACGGATGAAACGTCCCCGACAACGCCGACTCGCACCTATACGCTCGACGGCATGAACTGGGAAGCCGGCGGCAAGTCCCCCATCGTCTATGTGTCGGTGCGCGTTGGCGTTTCGCCCCACCGGCACCGAACGGCCGCCCTGTGCGGCTAGCGTCGCGACACTAGGTCTGCATGAGCCCGTGGTCGAGCGCGTAGCGAACGAGCTCGGAGCGGGTGCTGACCCGCAGCTTCTGCTGGATGTGGGCGCGATGGGTCTCGACCGTGCGCACTGACACGTACAGCGCGTCGGCGATCTCGGCGTTGGTGTGGCCGAGCGCGATCAGCCGAAGGACCTCGAGCTCGCGCCCGGATAGCCCGTCGGGAGGGCCAACGGGAACCTCGGCGGCGACACGGGCGCCGAGCCGCGGGTTCAGGTAGGGGTCGCCCTCCGCGGCGCGGCGGACGGCCTCGACGAGCTCGGACTCGGCTGCCTCCTTGAGCACGTACCCGAGTGCGCCCGCGGCAAGCGCCTGGCGCGCGTACGCCGGCTCGTTCTGCATGGTCAACACCACGATCTGGGTCTCCGGGGACTCGGCGCGGATCTCCGGGATCGCCCCCAGGCTCAGCCCCTCGGGCAGGTTGAGGTCGAGCACCAGCACGTCTGGACGATGACCGCGAACGTACCGCCGCGCGCCATCGAGATCGCCCGCCTCCGCGACCACCTCAAACCCCTCCTCGGCGTCCAGGACCTGACGCAAACCGCGGCGTACGACGGCGTGATCATCGGCGATCACCACCCGTATCGCGCCGCTTGCGCCGGTCATCTCGCCCAGGCTAAAGGCCTCGAACCAGATCGGCCAGCGTGGGAGTCCGAACCCACCGTGCGGAAAACTACGTAGGTGCGTGGGCAGCTCCCACGGTTACCGACGGTGGGCGGGGCGGCAACACTAAATCACCGTCAGCGGTGCTCGTCGAGCGTTCTGGGAGACATGAGATGACAACGCAAGTACAGACCGGCCGCACCAAGAAGTCTGCGGCTGGTGCCAAAAAGTGGGTATACGACTTCGCCGAAGGCTCGCGGGAGATGCGCGACCTGTTGGGTGGCAAGGGCGCCGGCGTCGCGGAGATGACACGCATCCTCGGCCCTGATCTGGTTCCCGCCGGGTTCACGATCACCACCGAGGCGTGCGTGGCGTACATGCGCAGCGGCAGGACGATGCCCGAGGGGCTGGACGAGCAGATAGACGCGGCGCTCGGGGCGCTCGAGAAGCGTGCCGGCAAGCAGCTCGGCGACGCGGAGGATCCGCTGCTCGTGTCGGTGCGCTCCGGCGCGCGCGTGTCGATGCCGGGGATGATGGACACGGTCTTGAACCTGGGTCTGAACGACGAGTCGGCCGCGGGACTGGCCGCGCGCACCGAGGATGAGCGCTTCGCGTGGGACTGCTACCGCCGTCTCGTTCAAATGTTCGGCAACGTGGTCCGTGGGATCCCGGGCGAGCGCTTCGAGGACGAGATCGCGCGCGTCAAGCGTGAGCGCGGCGTGACCCTCGACACAGAGCTCGACGCCGCCGCGCTGCGCGAGCTGACCGAAACCTTCAAATCGTTCTTCGACTTCCCGACCGAGGCACGGCAGCAACTGGCCGAGGCGATCCGCGCGGTGTTCGACTCGTGGATGGGTGAACGAGCCGTGCAGTACCGCCGAATCAACCGCCTCCCCGACGATTGGGGGACGGCGGTGAACGTGCAGCAGATGGTGTACGGCAACAAGGGCGACACGTCGTGCTCTGGGGTGGCCTTCAGCCGCGATGAGGTCACCGGTGGGCCGACGCCGTCAGGTGACTTCCTGCCGCGGGCGCAGGGAGAGGATGTGGTCTCCGGAGTGCGTACGCCGCGTGACATTTCCGAGCTGCGCGATTGGATGCCGTCCGTCGCCGATCAGTTGACGGAGATCCTCCGCAAGCTCGAGAACCACTACAAGGACATGCAGGACACCGAGTTCACGGTCGAGGAGGGGCGTCTGTTCATGCTCCAGACCCGGAGCGCGAAGCGACCCGCGCAGGCCGCGGTGCGCTTTGCCGTGGACGCCTTCGAGGAGCGGATGTTGAACAAAGCCGAGGCGGTCGCGACGGTCGACGCCGGCGCGCTCGACGCTCTCCTACATCCCTCGTTCGACCCCACGGCGCGCTACACGGTCATCGCGCGCGGTGTCGCCGCCTCGCCGGGAGCGGCGAAGGGCGCAATCGTGTTCACCGCTCAGGAGGCTGTCGAGCAGGCCTCGGAGGGAGCTGCGGTGATCCTGGTCCGGCCGTTCACCGAGGCCGACGACGTCGCGGGCTTCCACGCGGCCGTCGGGATCCTCACCTCCGAGGGCGGCAAGGCCTCCCACGCGGCGCTGGTGGCCCGCGGCATGGGTCGCCCCGCGGTGACCGGGGCGGCCGCTCTGGACATCGACCTGAAGCAGGAGGAGGTGAAGATCGGCGACCTCGTCCTCCATAAAGGCGACTTCGTCGCGATTGATGGCACGACCGGCGCGATCACCACCGACGACGTTCCACTCGTCGAGGCCCACATCGACGCCCGCTTCGAGACCGTCCTGCGCTGGGCCGACGAGCTGCGCCAGATCGGCGTGAGGGCGAACGCCGACACGCCAGAGGACGCCGCCCGCGCACACGTCTTCGGCGCCGAGGGGATCGGGCTGTGCCGGACCGAGCACATGTTCATGGCGGCCGATCGGCAACCCAAGATGCGGGCGATGATCATGGCCCATGACGACGTCGGCCGCAAAGCCGCGCTCGAGGAGCTGCTGCCGCTTCAGCAGAGCGACTTCGAGGGGTTGTTCGAGGCGATGGCGGGCTGGCCGGTCACGATTCGCCTCCTGGATCCGCCGCTGCACGAGTTTCTGCCGGACCGTTTTGAGCTCCACGACGAGATCGTGCGTGCACGGATCGACCAGAGCCCTCGTCTCGTGGCGCTCGAGAGTCAATTCGATCGGGTGCGGTCGCTCGAGGAGACCAACCCGATGCTCGGGACGCGCGGCGTGCGGCTGGGCGTGATGCAGCCGGAGGTGTACGAGATGCAGGTGCGCGCGATCGCCCGCGCCGCACGCGCAGTCCACGAGCGCAGCGGTCGCGCGCCTCGGCTCGAGATCATGATCCCGCTGGTGGCCTACGAGCGTGAGCTCGAGCTCGTCCGAGCCCGCGTGGTGTCGGTGGCCGAAGAGGAAGGGCTTACATACGGGGACGACTTCGACGTCGGGACGATGATCGAGCTCCCGCGCGCCTGCTTCGTCGCCGATCAGATCGCCCGTCACGCGGACTTCTTCTCGTTCGGGACGAACGATCTCACGCAGTGCGGGATCGGCTTCTCCCGGGATGACATCGAGGGTCGGATCATCCCTCGCTACGTCGAGGAGAAGATCGTCGACGGCTCGCCGTTCGCGACGATCGACAAGCTGGGCGTCGGAGAACTGGTGCGGATCGCCGTGCAGAGTGGGCGCCGCGAGCGGCCCGACCTCGAGCTCGGCGTCTGCGGTGAGCACGGCGGCGACCCCGACTCGATCCGCTTCTTCCACGATGCGGGGCTCGACTACGTGAGCTGCTCGCCGTTCCGTCTGCCGATCGCGCGTGTGGCGGCCGCGCAGGCTGCAATCGCCGCTCCCAGATAGCGGCTATGCAAGCACACTCCAGTCACCTACGAGATCAGCTTTCGGGCCGCGGAGGTGTACGCGGATGTCACCTGACGTGTCAGGTTGGTTTGCGTGGCCACGATCGACCTCACCGCGCCGCTACCCGATTGCCTGGCCAGCTCTTGCTGGACACTGATAACGCGCGCGACGAACGTCTCATAGCTGTCGAGGTAGCGGCTGCCGGCGCGCCTGCCCGCCTCAACGAGACGGTCATTGACTTGGGCGACGTGCGCGGTGGAACCGGTGAACTCATCCTTAACGTTGGCGGGGGGTGTCATCTCCAGTCTTCTTCGAGGCACGAGTCCCGTCGTGAACGTAACACAGCCGAAGCTGATATGAAACATCCACACAAGAAGACTGCGGGCTTTTCCGGATGGCGTGCAACTGCGGTGCCGGTATCAATATCTAGGCAAGTAACAAGAACCATATGGGTAAGAGCCGCATGCTGCTCACGACGGCACAACGCGCGGATGAGAACCAGCACGTCAGAAGCGTGCACGGCTCGTGCTCAGAGTTACCGACGGCGCGCTGAACACAGTCAGCGCGCCGTCGGTATAGCGAACGGGGTGTGTACATGACGGTTCCCGGCGCCCGGCGGTTCCAGCGGTCTGAGCGCCGGCCGGCCGTTGGGCCTGCTCGTTCGGCTGCCGATATCACGCCGCTGACCGATCTGGCCCACGGGCGCGCCCGCACCGGGGCCGTGCGCGATCAGCGCCCGGTGTACGTAGATCTGCTGCCGCCCTGCAACGCGGGCTGCCCCGCGGGCGAGAACATCCAGCTCTGGATGGCGCACGTCAAGGTCGGCGAGCACGAGCGGGCATGGCGCGTCCTGACCACGGACAACCCGTTCCCCGCTATCCACGGCCGGGTCTGTTACCACCCGTGCGAGAGCGTCTGCAACCGCGCTGAGCTCGACAGCCCGATCTCGATTCACGCCGTCGAGCGGTTCCTCGGCGATCTCGCGCTGGAGCAGGGATGGCGGTTCGAGCGCCAGTCGGCGCGCAGTGGCAAGCGAGTGCTCGTGATCGGAGCCGGTCCGAGCGGACTGTCGGCGGCATATCATCTGGCGCGCCTCGGCCACGAGGTCGAGATTCGCGATGCGGGTCCGGAGCCCGGCGGGATGATGCGCTACGGGATCCCCGCCTACCGGCTCCCTCGCGAAGTGATGGGTGCCGAGGTCGATCGAATCGCGGCGCTCGGGGTGCGCTTCACGAGCGGCCATCAGGTCGAAGATCTTCAGGCAGAGCGCCGAGAGGGGGCGTTCGACGCGGTGTTTGTGGCGGTCGGCGCACACCTCTCAAAGCGGGTCGACATCCCCGCGCCGGACGCCGGGCCGATCGTCGACGCGGTGTCGTTCCTGCGCGGCGTCGCGGCGGGCGAGCGGCCGGTGATCGGACGTCGGGTAGCGGTCTACGGCGGCGGTAACACCGCCATGGACGCCGCCCGAGTCGCGCGACGGATGGGCGCGGAGGAGGCGCTGATCGTGTACCGGCGGACCCGGGAGCAGATGCCGGCCCACGAGGAGGAGGCGGCGGACGCGGAGCGGGAGGGAGTGCGCATCAACTGGCTGCGGACGATCAAGGCGATGGAGGGTTCCGAAGTGCAGGTCGAGGAGATGGAGCTCGACGAGTCCGGCTACCCCCAGCCGACCGGGCGGTTCGAGACGCTGGCCGCGGACACCGTGATCCTCGCGCTGGGTCAAGAGAGCGACACCGCGTTCCTGCGCGGAGTGCCCGGGGTTGAGTTCGACCGCGACGGGACGGTCCGTGTTTCGAGCTCGCTGATGACCGGCTGCCCGGGCGTGTTCGCCGGCGGCGACATGGTGCCCTCTGAGCGCACCGTGACGGTCGGCGTGGGACACGGCAAGCGAGCTGCGCGGGAGATCGATGCCTGGTTGCGAGGCTCGCAGTATCAACGCCCGCCCAAGCACCCGCTGGCGGAGTTCGAGCTCCTGAACCTGTGGTACTTCGGTGATCATCCCCGGCGCCAGCAGCCGGAGCTCGCCCCCGAAGAGCGACTCGGCGGCTTCGAAGAGGTGGTCGGCGGTCTCTCGCCCGAAGAGGCGGTGTTCGAGGCGAAGAGGTGCCTGTCGTGCGGGAACTGCATCGAATGCGACGGCTGCCTGGGCGCGTGCCCGGAGGACGCGGTGATCAAGCTGGGTCCGGGGCAGCGCTACCGGTACGACTACGATCGCTGCACGGGCTGCCGGGCGTGCTTCGAGCAGTGCCCGGTGCACTCGATCGAGATGGTGCCGGAGGAGGCGCCGGATCCCCACTACGCGTTCGTGGCGCCCCCGGACCCAGTGGAGGGAACGCGCTGATGCGCGCCACGGTCGACGGCAACGAAGCGGCGGTCTCGATCGCGCACCGGTGCAGCGAGGTCTGCTGCATCTACCCGATCACGCCTTCCTCGCCAATGGCCGAGCTGGCCGACGAATGGTCGAGCAAGGGCCGGATGAATCTCTGGGGCACCGTCCCGGCGGTAGTGGAGATGCAGAGCGAGGGCGGCGCCGCGGGTGCTCTGCACGGCGCCCTCCAGGGCGGGGCGCTCGGGACGACGTTCACGGCCTCCCAGGGCCTCTTGCTGATGATCCCGAACATGTACAAGATCGCCGGGGAGCTGACCTCGGCGGTGATCCACGTGGCCGCGCGCTCGCTGGCGGCGCAGGCCCTGTCGATCTTCGGCGACCACTCCGACGTGATGGCCGTACGTCAGACCGGATTCGCGCTGCTGGCCTCGGCTTCCGTGCAGGAGGCTCACGACCTCGCGCTCGTGGCCCACGCCGCGACGCTCGAGACGCGCATCCCGTTCGTGCATTTCTTCGACGGGTTTCGCACCTCGCACGAGCTACAGACGATCGAGATGCTGGACGACGAGGACGTGCGCGCGCTGATCTCCGACGAGCTGGTGCGGGCGCACCGGTCGCGGGCGCTGTCGCCGGAGCGGCCGTTCATCCGAGGCACCGCGCAGAACCCCGACATCTACTTCCAGGCGCGCGAGACCGTCAACCCCTTCTACGCGCGCGTGCCCGAGGTGGTGCAGGGCGCGATGGATCGGCTCGGCGAGCGGACTGGCCGCCGCTACGGGCTCGTGGACTACAGCGGCCACCCGGAGGCTGAGCGGGTGCTGGTCGTGATGGGCTCCGGCGGCGAGACCACACGCGAGACCGTCGCCTTCCTCCAAGCCCAGGGTGAGCGGGTGGGCGTTGCGCAAATCAGGCTGTACAGGCCGTTCCCCGCGCGCGAGCTGGCGCAAGCGCTGCCTCAGACCGCGCGTCGCGTCGCCGTGCTGGACCGGACGAAGGAGCCCGGCTCGCTCGGCGAGCCGCTGTTCCTGGACGTGCTCGCGGGCTTGAGCGAGGCCCACGGCGCCGGCGAGCGCGAGGCGATGCCGATCGTGATCGGTGGACGGTATGGCCTTTCCTCGAAGGAGTTCACCCCGGGGATGGTCGCCGGGGTGTTCGCCGCGCTCGCGCGCGAGCGGCCGAAGCGCCGATTCACGATCGGGATCAACGACGACGTCTCCGGTACGAGCCTCCCCTACGACGCATCGCTCGACATCGAGCCGAAGGAGACCGTTCGCGCCGTGTTCTTCGGGCTGGGCTCCGATGGGACGGTGGGCGCGAACAAGAACACGATCAAGATCCTCGGCGACGCCGCGAACCTGCACGCACAGGGTTATTTCGTCTACGACTCCAAGAAATCGGGCTCGCAGACGGTCTCACACCTGCGCTTCGGCCCCCGGTCGATCCGCGCCCCGTACCTCGTCTCGGCGGCCAGCTTCGTCGGCTGCCACCAGTTCGGGCTGATCGAGCGCTCCGAGGTCCTGGACCGCGCCGCCCACGGCGCGACGCTGCTTCTCAACTGCCCCGAGGAACCGGAACGGGTCTGGGACGCGCTCTCGCTCCCCGTGCAGGAGAAGATCCTCGCCAAGCGGATCGAGTTGTACGCGATCGATGCCGGGAAGATCGCGCGCGAGGCGGGCCTCGGCCGGCGGACCAACACCGTGCTGCAGACGTGCTTCTTCGCCATCTCGGGGGTGCTCGAGCGCGAGCGGGCGATCGAGGCGATCAAGGCGTCGATCCAGAAGACGTACGGGAAGCGCGGCGCCGAGGTCGTCGAGCGCAACATCGAGGCGGTCGATCGCTCGCTCGCGGCCCTCCACCGGGTCGCCGTCCCCGATCGAGTCTCGTCGACGCGCGAGGCCCCCGAGCTCGTGCCCCCGGACGCTCCCGAGTTCGTGCGCACCGTGACCGCGGCGATGATGGCCGGCCACGGCGATGAGCTGCCCGTCAGCGCGCTGCCCGTCGACGGCACATATCCGAGCGGTACGACCAGGTACGAGAAGCGCAACGTCTCGGACTTCGTCGCGGTCTGGGATTCCGAACTGTGCATCCAGTGCGGCAACTGCAGCTTCGTCTGCCCGCACAGCGTGATTCGGTCCCGCTACTACGAGCCGCATCGCCTGGACGGCGCTCCCGACGGCTTCCGGTCGGCGTCGCTGAACGGCGCCGGGCTCCCCGAGGCTCGCTACACCCTTCAGGTGTACGTGGAGGACTGCACCGGATGCGGGCTGTGCGTCGAGTCCTGTCCGGTGTCCGCCGCCAATGAGCCGGGCCGCAAGGCGATCAACCTCGACGCCCGGGAGCCGCTGCTGGCGGCCGAGCGCCAGAACATCGCCTTCTTCGAGCAGCTCCCCGCAGTCGACCGCACCCGCGTGGACTTCGGCACCGTGCGCGGGACGCAGTTCCTGGAGCCCCTGTTCGAGTTCTCCGGTGCCTGCGCCGGCTGCGGCGAGACGCCATACCTCAAGCTCCTCTCGCAGCTGTTCGGCGACCGGCTGACGGTCGCCAACGCCACCGGCTGCTCGTCGATCTACGGCGGAAACCAGCCGACGACGCCGTGGACGGTCAATCGCTACGGGCACGGCCCGGCGTGGTCGAACTCCCTGTTCGAGGACAACGCCGAGTTCGGGCTGGGCCTGCGACTGGCCGCCGACCGCCACACCGAGCTCGCCCGCCGCCGTCTGGAGGAGCTGCGCGACGAGGTTGGCCCCGAGCTGGTGGACGAGGTCCTCACCGCGCCCCAGGTGCGAGAGTCCGAGCTGATCGCCCAGCGCGAACGGATCGCAGCGCTCGAGCGCCGGCTCGACGAGCTCGAGGGTCCGGCCATCGATGACCTGCGGAGCGTGCTCGACCACCTGATCCGCCGCAGCGTGTGGATCGTCGGAGGCGACGGTTGGGCATACGACATTGGCGCGGGCGGACTCGATCACGTGCTGGCCGGCGGGAAGAACGTCAACGTGCTGGTGATGGACACCGAGGTGTACTCCAACACCGGCGGGCAGATGTCTAAGGCGACGCCGCTCGGAGCGGTGGCGAAGTTCGCCGCCGCCGGCAAGAGCGTCCCGACCAAGGACCTCGCGCTTCAGGCGATCGCGTACGCCGACGTGTATGTGGCGCGGGTGGCGTTCGGCGCCGATCCCCAGCAGACCCTGCGCGCGTTCCGCGAGGCCGAGGCCTACGACGGGCCGTCGCTGATAATCGCCTACAGCCACTGCGTCGCCCACGGGTACGACATGCGCGCCGGGCTCGACCAGCAGTACGGCGCGGTGGCCAGCGGTCACTGGCCGCTGATCCGCTATGACCCGGTGGTGCGCGCCGATGGCGGCAACCCGTTCCTGCTCGACTCGCCCAGGCCGCGGATGTCGCTGGCGGACTACCGCAAGGGCGAGCTGCGCTTTCGTGCTCTGGCCGCGGCCCAGCCGACCGAGGCCGAGCGCCTGCTCGGCCTCGCGCAGCAGGTGGCCGACCAGCGCTGGCGGCTGTACGAGGAGATGGCGACCCGGAGCGCGAGCGAATTCCCATCCGATCCCCGCAGGCGTAGCTGATGGACCTCTCGACCAACTACATGGGTCTCGCGCTGCGCAACCCCCTCGTCGCGTCTCCATCGCCGCTGTCGAACACCCTCGATGGCGTGCGACGGCTGGCGGACGGAGGCGTCGGCGCGGTCGTTCTGTTCTCGCTGTTCGAGGAGCAGCTGCGGGAGGAGGCGGCGCGCAACGCCCGGCTAGTCGACGAGACCGCCGAGAGCTTCCCGGAGGCGCTGGGCTACTTTCCCTCCGTGGCCGAAGAGGACAGCGGCCCCCGCTCCTACCTGGTCCTGCTCGAGCGCGCCGTCTCCGCCGTCGACGTCCCCGTGATCGCAAGCCTCAACGGCGTCACGCCCGAAGGCTGGATCGACTACGCCCGCCAGATGCAGGACGCCGGCGCCGCCGCGATCGAGCTCAACATCTATTACCTGCCAGCTGATCCGGAGATCTCCGGCCGCGACGTCGAGCAGCGCCACGTCGACATCCTGGAGCGCGTCAAGTCCGCGGTCACCTTGCCGGTTGCGGTCAAGCTCGGCCCGTTCTTCAGCTCCCCCGGCGAGATGGCGCTGCGCCTGGACCGGGCCGGGGCCGATGCGCTCGTGCTCTTCAACCGCTTCCTCCAGCCCGACATCGACCCGGAGCAGCTCGCGGTCCTGCCGAGGGTGAACCTCTCGAGCCCGGTGCTTGCGCGGGCGGCGCGGATCTGGATCGCGCTGTTGCGAGGGAGGGTGAAAGCCTCACTGGCCGCCACCTCGGGGGTGGAAGTCCCCGCCGACGTCGCCAGATACCTGCTCGCAGGCGCCGACGTGGTGATGACCACGTCCGCGCTGCTCCGCCACGGACCGAAGTATGCAGCTGAGCTGCTCGACGGCCTCTCCCGCTGGATGGCGCGCAAAGGCTTCCAGACGGTCGACGAAGTCCGCGGCATGCTGTCCGTGCCGGCCGACGCCGACGCGACGGCATATGAGCGCGCCGGCTACGTCAACGCGATGCGAGCCGCCAACGCGGGCGCCTACGTCCCATGGTGATGCAGATGAGTCGCGGCGGGGGTCCCGGCCACTCAGTCGCCGGTGTTGTACTTGAACGAAATGCCAAGCCGGACGCGGTAGCCGGTCACGGCGCCGTTCTCGATCGTCACGTCCTGTCGGAGAACCTCTGCGATCCGCAGGTCGCGCACCGTGCGCGCCGCGGTCTCCACCGCGCTGCGTGCGGCGGCCTCCCAACCCTCACTGCTCACGCCGATGACTTCGGTGACACGGTAAACGCTGTCGGGCATGCCGTCCTCCTGCTCGTCGATGGCTGGTCGTTGACCGCACGCTACCGCCCGGCCACCACCCCGGTCAAGAAAGGGATACAACCGTCATGAATGAAGTCCGTACCGGCCGGGTCGTGATCGTCGGCGGCGGCGTCGCGGGTCTGGAAGCGCTGCTCGCGCTCCGGTCGCTCCTCGGGGATCGCGTCGCCCTGACGCTCGTCTCAAAAGAGGATTGGTTCGTCGACCGGCCCGTATCGGTCGCGGAGCCATTTGGGTTGCAGTCGGCGACCCGGCATTCCCTGACGGAAATCACTTCCGAGGTCGGGGTGGAGTTCATCCACGCAACCGTCGCGGTGGTGGACGGCGCCGAGCATCGAATCAGCTGCGCGGACGGGCCAGACCTCGGCTTCGACACGCTGATCCTGACCCCAGGGGCGCAGCAGAGCGCGCCCTTTGCCGGTGCGATCACGTTCGGGCTCGAAGGCTCGGGCCAGGCGGTCAAGGAGATGCTCGGCCGCCTGCGTGGTGGCCAAGCGCGTAGCACCGCGTTCGTCGCGCCCGCCCTGACCGGATGGCTTTTGCCGCTGTACGAGCTTGCCCTCATGACCGCCCACGAGCTCGCGCTGAGCGAGGTCGAAGGAGTCCAGCTCCGCCTCGTCACGCCCGAATACCGGCCGCTGGCGCTGTTCGGCGAGCAGGGTAGCCAGAACGTCGCTCGATTGTTGGACGCGGCGAGGATCGAGTTCATCGGCAAGACGAACGCGACGGTCGGAGCCGGCGAGGTGGCGCTCGAGCCGGGCGAAAGATCGGTGGCGGCCGATTACGTCGTGACTCTTCCGCTCCTGCGCGGCCCGGCGCTGCCCGGCGTGCCCGTCACGGAACCCTACGACTTCGTCCCCGTCGACGGTTACGGGCGGGTGAAGGGACTCGCCGACGTCTACGCCGCCGGTGACGCGGTCGACTTCCCGGTCAAACAGGGGGGGCTCGCGGCGCAGCAGGCGGACGCCCTGGCCGAGCACGTCGCCGCGAGGTACGGCGCGCGGGTCAGGCCCGCGCCGTTTCGGCCCGCACTGCGCGGGATGCTGTTCACCGGCGAGAATCCGCGATTCCTGCGCTGGGACGTACCCGGCGCCGACCCGGACGTGCGCGGCGCCTGGTATCCGCTCTGGTGGCCGCCGACGAAGGTGGCCGGTCGCTACCTCGCGCCGTATCTGTTCGGACGCGGCGACGTGGAGGGATTCGGCGCTCGACCCGAGGGCTTCATCGACGTCGACTTTCCGCTGACGGCGGCCACCTTGCCGGGCTGATCGGCAGATTCACTCAGGGACCTGGGCTAGACGACCGTTATCGAAAGGGGTGCAAGTGACCAGCGTTGTTATCAGTTCGGCCGCCCGGACCGCGATCGGGTCCTTCGGGCGTAGCTTGCGTGACGTTCCGCCGATCGAGCTCGGTGCCACGGCCGCCCGCGCGGCGATCGAGCGCGCAGGGCTCGACCCGGGGCAGGTGGAGCAGGTGGTGTTCGGCAACGTGATCCACACCTCCACCGAAGACCACTACCTGGCGCGCGTCGTTGGGATCAACGCCGGAATCCCGAAGGAGTCCCCGGCGCTGACGCTCAACCGCCTGTGCGGCAGCGGCCTACAGGCGATCGTATCGGCTGCCCAGATGATCCAGACCGGCGACGCGGAGGTGGCGCTTGCCGGCGGCGCCGAGTCGATGAGCAGAGGCGCGTACTGGATGGACAACGCGCGTTGGGGGGCCCGGATGGGCGACGCCTCGCTCGTCGACTCGGTCGTCGGCGCGTTGACCGACCCCTTCAACAAGATTCACATGGGGGTGACGGCCGAGAACCTGGCCAAGTCGCACGGGATCTCCCGCGAAGCGCAGGACGAGTTCGCGCTCCAGTCCCATCGCCGCGCGATCGCGGCGATCGAGGCGGGAAAGTTCGAAGACGAGGTGGTGCCGGTCGAGGTCAAATCGCGTAAGGGAGCTGTCGAGTTCAACGTCGACGAGCACGCTCGGCCGGATGTCTCGCTCGAGGCCTTGGCGAAGCTCAAGCCAGCGTTTGACAAGAACGGCACGGTCACGCCGGGCAACGCCTCGGGCGTCAACGACGCCGCGGCCGCGGTGGTGGTCATGTCAACCGACCGCGCCGAGCAGCTGGGAGCGCCGATCAAAGGCCGAATCCTCTCCTACGCGGTCTGTGGTGTGGCGCCCGACACGATGGGCATTGGACCCGTCCCCGCAGTGCGCAAGGCGCTCGAGCGGGCAGGCAAAACGCTCGACGAAGTCGACGTGATCGAGCTGAACGAGGCGTTCGCGGCCCAGTCCCTGGCGGTCTTGCAGGATCTCGGACTCGACACCGCACGGGTCAACCCGAACGGCGGCGCGATCGCCCTCGGGCACCCGGTCGCTGCCACCGGAGCGATTCTCCTGACGAAGATCCTGAGCGAGATGGAACGCGAGGACCACAAGCTCGGCCTCGTCACCCTGTGCATCGGCGGCGGCCAAGGAATCGCGATGCTGGTCGAGCGCGACTAGCGCATCCAGGGGTGAGGAGAGAATGTCTGGACTTGAACATGAGGCGGTTCCGGCAATGGCGCCGGAGCGGTTTTCGTCGGTGCTTTCGCCAGGTGAGTATGAGGCGTTGTCGGGCCTGGTCACGCATGCCGCACGAGAGTTACACAGCCGGGTGATTTGGAACGTCAACTCGACCGCGAAGGGTGGCGGGGTGGTCGAGATGCTGCGGCCGTTGTTGGGGTACTGTCGTGGTGCCGGGGTTGACGCGCGGTGGGTGGTGATTTCGGGAGAGCCGGAGTTCTTTGCGATCACCAAGCGATTGCATAATCGCTTGCATGGGTTCGCAGGGGACGGGGGCCCGTTGGGCGCCGCCGAGCACCAGGTTTACGAGCGGACGTTGGTCGCGAGCGCGGAGGAGCTCGTGGGGCTGGTGCGCCCGCGGGACATCGTGATTCTGCACGATCCCCAGACGGCCGGATTGTCGGCGGCGGTGCGGGATACGGGCGCGACCGTGCTGTGGCGCTGTCACGTGGGCCTTGATGTCGCCAACGATCATGCTCGAGAGGCGTGGGACTTCTTGCGTGGTTATGTCTTGGACGCCCATGCGTTTGTGTTCTCCCGAGCCGGGTTTGCCTGGGAGGGGCTGCCGCGCGAGCGGATCTCGGTGATCCGTCCATCGATCGACGCGTTCTCGCCGAAGAACGCCGAGCAGATTCGGGAGCAGTCGTTGGCGATTATGGTGACCGCGGGGGTTCTGGCGGATGACGTGAACGCCTATCCGATGTTTACGCGTTCGGATGGCACCCCGGGGCGCATCGAGCGGCGGGCGGAGATGCTCCAGGAGGAGGAGTTGGCAGCGGAGGTGCCGGTGGTGATGCAGGTTTCGCGGTGGGATCAGCTCAAGGATCCGCTCGGTGTGCTCGGTGCGTTCGCTGGGCATGTCGCGAGTCGCTCCTCAGCGCACTTGCTGTTGGTTGGTCCTTCGACCGCGGCGGTCGCGGATGACCCGGAGGGCGCGCAGGTGCTGGACGCCGTCCGGGCGGCGTGGCACGAGTTGCCGGCCGCCGTTCGTCGGCGCGTGCACCTGTGCTCGTTGCCGATGGACGATGTCGAGGAGAACGCGGCGATCGTCAACGCGTTGCAGCGACACGCGAATGTGGTCGTGCAGAAGAGCCTCGCGGAGGGATTCGGGTTGACGGTCGCGGAGGCGATGTGGAAGCAGCGGCCGGTCGTGGCGAGCCGGATCGGTGGAATTCGGGATCAGATCGAGGATGGTCGATCAGGTCTGTTGCTATCGGACCCGCGCGACCTCGAGCAGGTTGGGGCGGCGATTAACGGGCTGCTGGCGGACGGCGAGCGCGCGCTGCAGATCGGGACCGCGGCCCACCAGCGCGTGCAGCAGCAGTTCCTCGGCCCGCACCACCTCGGACGCTATTTCGAGGTGATCCAACGGGTCGTCTCACAGCGTGACCACGGCTAGTCCTTGCGACAAGACAGCGGCTAAGGCTAAGTCAACGTCTCGGTGGGCACGGCTCAGGCCGGCACCTTTGCCAGCATCTGTGCCGCAAGCTCGACGAGGCGGTTGGAGTAACCCCACTCGTTGTCGTACCAGGCGATCACCTTGACCTGGGTCGAGTCGATCACGCTCGTCAGCGGCGCGTCGAACGTCGCGCTGTAGGGAGAGCCGACGATGTCCGTGGACACAAGAGGGTCCTCGCTGTAGCTCAGGATTCCTTTGAGCTCGCCGGCATCCGCGCGCTCGCGGAATGCGGCGTTGACCTCCTCGACGCTCGTCTCGCGCTCGGCCTCCACCGTCAAGTCGACGATCGAGCCGGTTGGGGTGGGGACGCGGACCGCAAAGCCGTTCAGGCGGCCCTGCAGCTCGGGGATCACCAGCCCGAGCGCCTTAGCGGCACCTGTGGAGGTCGGGACCAGGTTGATCGCTGCCGCCCGCGCCCGGCGCAGGTCCTTGTGCGGCCCGTCGTGCAGGTTCTGATCAGATGTGTAGGCGTGGATCGTCGTCATGAGCCCGTGGCGGATCCCGACGGTGTCGTGCAGCACCCGTGCAACCGGTGCCAGGCAGTTGGTCGTGCACGACGCGTTGGTCACGACGTGATGGCGCTCGGGGTCATACACCTGATCGAAGTTGACGCCGAGCACCACATTCGCGTCGGCGGGCGCGTCGCCCGACGCCGGCGCGGTGATGATCACCTTGCGCGCACCGGCATCGAGATGCTTGGCGGCCGCGGCGCGGCTTCGGAATTTCCCGGTCGACTCGATCACGACCTCGACGCCCAGCTCGGACCAGGGAAGCGCACTCGGGTCGCGCTCCGCGAATACGTTCACCGACCGATCCTTGACGATCATCGTCCCGTTTTCGGCTCGGACCGGATCGGGGAAGCGCCCGTACACCGAGTCGAACGCCAGCAACTGCGCAAGCGTCGCAGCATCCGTCACATCGTTGACGGCGACGATCTCCAAGTCGGCTTCGTGCTCGTACGCGGCGCGGAAGAAGTTGCGGCCAATCCGTCCGAATCCGTTGATGGCGACCTTTGTGGACATCCAGTGCTCCTCTCGATGTTTGCTCGGTGCTCACCGTAGGCGGAAAAGCACGGGCCGCCATCCGTTGGAATCGTCCGAGGGGTCGTGGTTAACTACTGACGCCAGCGGGTCGAGATGACCTGATCGGGCGCGGGGAGGCCACACAGAATGCGCACGCTTCTCGGGACGACTTCGCGTCCCGCCGGGGCTAGTTTGCTCTTATGGCACCACATCTGCATCTCGCTCCATACCCCAGGAGCGCTGAATCCTCGCTTCGAGCCGAGGCTCCGATCGGAGTGGTGGTCGCCGACGACCATTCCATGGTGCGGCGCAGCCTCAAGCTGATGCTCGAGCGAGAGGAGGATGTCGAGGTGATTGCCGTGGCCTCCGACCTCTCGGGGGTGGTGCGTCAGATGCACGGCCAGCTGCCGCGCGTGCTGGTTCTCGATCTGCGGCTTCCGAACGGATCGAGTATTCAGGCGATTCGCCGGCTGCGGGAGCAAGCCCCCGACACCGAGATTGTCGTAATCACGACCGAAGAGAGCCCGTTGTTCGCGAAGCACGCCCTCGCCGCAGGCGCGGTCGGGTTCGTCCTCAACGACAAGGCCGATGGCGAGTTGCTCACCGCGGTCCGGCGCGCGGCGCAAGGCGACAAATATGTGAGTCCCCGTGTCGCTGCGGGGCTCGACGCGCTACGGCGAGCCACGGGCGGCGATGGCCTTAGCCCACGCGAGACAGAGGTCTTGCGGCTCCTCGCGCTTGGTCACACCAATCCCGAGATTGCCGCCAAGCTGCACCTTTCGAGGCGTACCGTGGAGACCCACCGGGCCAGGATTCATCGCAAGCTCGGCTTGAGAACGCGAGCCGAGTTGGTGCAGTTCGCGCTGGGGCGCCGCCTGATCGGCGCCTGATCCTTGACGGACACTGGCCCTGTGAGGTGTCAGCTATACAGGCGGACGAGGCACTCCGCGACACACGCGGGCTTATCAGTTCCGCCTACCTCCACCGTCCCCTTCACCTTGATCTGGAGGCCTCCTGGCACCTCGCTCACCTCGAGGATCTCGGCGGCGCCTCGCCACTGGGCGCCAACCGGCAGCGGCCCAGGTAAGCGGACACGGTCGAGACCGTAATTGAGCCCGACCTTCGCGTCGGTGACCTTCAGCAGCTGGCCCAGGATAGGAGCCATCAGCGATAGGGTCAGGTAGCCGTGGGCGACCGTGCCGCCAAACGGGGTGCTCTTCGCCCGCTCGACGTCCACGTGGATGAACTGGTGGTCGTCGGTCGCGTCGGCGAACTGGTTCACGCGCTCCTGCGTCATCTCCTGCCACTCGGTGTAGCCGAGGTGCCGGCCGGCGGCATCCCGCAGCCCCGCCATGTCCGTCACCACGCCGCTGGTACTCGCGCTCGTCATCTCGTGCTCCAGGTGTACTGGGGTGATCGTGAATTGCAAACCGCGCCAAGTGCTCGAGGCTCGCACGGATCGCGAACGCCGCACAAAGTAAAACCCTGGATAACGCCTCTCATCGGGCATCCGCCGAGAGTCAAGACCGTAGAAACTACCCCTCCCACCTCGGAGCATCACCCCTGCCACCACGCCTATGTCCCCCATGGCTTTGCGTTCGAACCTCGCGCCGATGGCGTCCGTGCCGCCGGGAGCGCCGCTGTCTCCGGACCCGGACGCGGTGCTCGACGTAGCGCTCGAGGCGCTTCAGTTTGAGCACGCTCATTCCGAGGCTTCGCGCTCGCGCGCGGCCGGGCTCCTGACCGCCTGCGGCGTGCTGCTCGCGCTGACGGCGGGACTCGGGTTGACCGCGGCGCAAGCGGCACAAAAGGTGTCTCACAGTGGCGCTGCCGTCGCGGTCTGCGCGGCCGCGCTGACCGCTCTGTTGCTGCTTACAACCGCGGTGCTGTCGGGGATGGTGTTCACGCCCTCTCCCCAGAGCCGCACCCCGGTCCAGGAGCTCCGCGCCCTCACCGAGCTACGTTTTCGCGTCGCGGACCAAGAGCTTGTATCCAGAGCCGCACGTGAGTACCCCGCCTCGGTGCGCGCTGTGAATCTGGTTTCTCGTAAGCGCATACGTTGCGCGATGGGGTTCTATGTGGCTGCGCTCGGCGTGCTGGGATCGCAGGTGCTGCTCATCGCGGTCGTTCACTTGCTCGGCATTTGACGCTTCGCGCACCTTCGACCGTCTGCGGTGTGGCCACTGTGACGTTGCGGAGAATTACGGAATCCCTGGCCACGGCCCACATCTAGGATCGGGCCATGCGGATCGGCATGCTCACGGGAGGGGGTGACTGTCCGGGGCTCAACGCGGTGATCCGTGCGGTGGTGCGCGACGGGATCGATGAGTTCGGCGATCAGCTCGTCGGCTTTCGGGACGGATGGCGCGGCGTAATCGAGAACTCATTTGTGGATCTCGACATCGAGGCGACGCGCGGGATCCTGCCGCGCGGCGGCACGATCCTCGGCAGCTCGCGGACGAACCCGTACAAGCGCGACGGCGGCGTGGACCGTGTGCGCGAGACGCTCGCCGCACTCGAGCTCGACGCCCTGATCGCGGTCGGTGGCGAGGACACGCTCGGCGTCGCCAACAAGCTCCACGGGGACGGCGTGAACGTGATCGGCGTGCCGAAGACGATCGACAACGACCTCGGCGCCACGGACGTCACCTTCGGCTTCGACACCGCGCTGCAGATAGCGACCGAGGCGATCGACCGCCTGCACACGACGGCGGAAAGCCACCACCGGATTCTGGTGGTCGAGGTGATGGGGCGGCACGCCGGCTGGATCGCGCTCCATGCCGGCGTCGCGGGCGGCGCCGACGTGATCCTCATTCCGGAGATCCCATTCGACATCGACGAGGTCTGTCGGCTGATCCAACACCGCCATGACAGAGGGCGCCCCTTCTCGATCGTGGTCGCGGCCGAGGGGGCGACCCCTAAGGAGGGCACGATGGAGCTCGTGGCCAGCGGCGTCGACGAGTTCGGCCATCCTCGGCTCGGCGGGATCGGAACCCGGCTTGAGCAGGAGATCGAGAAACGCACCGGGTACGAGACGCGCGCAACGGTCCTCGGCCATGTACAGCGCGGCGGCACGCCGACCGCTTTCGACCGGGTGCTCGCGACCAGGCTGGGGTTGGCGGCAATCAGGGCCGCGCACGACGGAGCCTGGGGCATGATGACTTCGCTGCGGGGCAACGAGATCAAGCTCGTGCCGCTGGCCGACGCGGTCGCGGAGCTGCGGCAGGTGCCAAGAGAGGAGTACGAGCGCCACGGCGTTCTATTCGGTTGAAAGCGAGGATTGAGATGGCGAGACCCGGTTACGACGGCCCCCTTTACATACTTGCGTTCGATCATCGCGGGTCGTTTCAAAAGAAAATGTTCGGGATCGACGGCGATCCGACCCCGGAGGAGACGGAGACGATCTCGGATGCGAAGCGTCTGATCTTCGAGGGGATGCTGGAGGCCGTCAGCCGTGGCGCCGATCCGGACGCGACGGGCGTGCTGATCGACGAGCAATTCGGCTCCGTCATTCCGCAGCGAGCGCGCGAACACGGACTGAAGCTCGCGATGCCGGTCGAGAAATCCGGCCAGAACGAGTTCGACTTCCAGTACGGCGATGACTTCGGCGCGCACATCGAGCGATTCGATCCAGACTTCGCGAAGGTGCTCGTCCGCTACAACCCCGAGGACGACGGGGACCTGAACGCGCGCCAACTCGGGCGCCTCAAGCGCCTTTCCGATTGGCTGCACGAGCACGAGCGGAAGTTCCTGTTCGAGTTGTTGGTGGCCGCGACTGAGGAGCAACTCGCACGTGTCGGCGGCAACGGCGACCGCTACGACGCCGAGCTGCGCCCGGAGCTGATGCGCCGCGCTATCGAGGACATTCAGCAGGCCGGCATCGAGGTCGACGTGTGGAAGATCGAGGGCGTCGACGATCGCGCCGACGCCGCCATGCTCGCCGCACAGGCACGCTCCCTACCGCGGCACGAGGGCGTCACCTGCGTCGTCCTGGGCCGTGGCGCCTCCCAGGCGAAGGTCGTCCACTGGCTCGAGCAGGCGGCCCCGGTCAACGGATTCGTCGGCTTCGCGATCGGCCGCTCCATCTGGTGGGACCCACTCGCCGCGTATCTCAGGGGTAAGCTCGCGCGCGCGGGGGCCGCAGCGCAGATCGCCGACAACTACCTCCACTTCGTCCACGTCTACGAGGGCCAGCCGGTCGTCTAGAGGACCCGGCCGGTCTCATACCCCGAGGAGAATCAGCGATGAGCGCGATCGAGCACGTGCACGCCCGGCAGATCTTGGACAGTCGCGGCAATCCGACCATCGAGGTGGATGTCCGGCTCGCCGGTGGTGCGCTGGGACGCGCCGCCGTGCCCTCGGGCGCGTCGACCGGAACCCGCGAGGCGCTCGAGCTGCGAGACGGCGAGGCCGCATTCGGAGGCAAGGGAGTGACCCGCGCGGTGGGGAACGTCAACGGCGAGATAACGGACGCCGTGCGAGGCCGCGATGGCACCGACCAGCGGGGGCTGGACGAGGCGCTGATCGCGCTCGACGGGACCGAGGGCAAATCGCGTCTGGGAGCAAACGCACTGCTCGGGGTCTCGATGGCGGCGGCGCGCGCCGCTGCGGCACATGCAGGCGAGCCGCTGTGGCGGTACCTGGGCGGAGCAGAGGCGAGCCTTCTGCCGGTTCCGATGATGAACGTTCTCAACGGTGGAGTGCACGCCGACAACCCGGTGGACTTCCAGGAGTTCATGATCGCCCCGGTTGGCGCCGGTTCGTTTGCGGGGGCCATCCGCATCGGCGCCGAGGTGTACCACGAGCTGCAGCGCACGTTGCGGAGTCGAGGGCTCAGCACGGCCGTCGGAGACGAGGGTGGGTTCGCGCCGGCTCTGCACTCCAACGAGGCACCGATCGAGCTGCTGGTCTCCTCGATTTACTCCGCTGGCTACTCGCCGGGAGAGGACGTCGCGATCTGCCTGGACCCGGCGGCGAGCGAGTTCTTCAAGGATGGCCGCTACGAGCTCGCCGGCGAGGGGCGGTCGCTGTCGTCCGATGAGATGATCGACTACTGGGCCAGGATTCCCGAGAACTACCCGGTGATCTCCTTGGAGGACGGCATGGCGGAAGCCGATTGGGACGGCTGGTCGAGCCTGACAGAGCGGCTTGGCGGCCGCGTTCAGCTAGTCGGCGACGACATTTTTGTCACCAACCCGGCGATCCTCCGCGAGGGGATCGAGCGTGGGGTCGCAAACTCAATCCTGATCAAGCTCAACCAAATCGGGACGCTGACCGAGACCCTCGACACGATCGCTATCGCACGCGACGCCGGGTACCGCGCGGTGATCTCCCATCGCTCGGGCGAGACCGAGGACACGTTCATCGCGGATCTGGTCGTCGCCACGGGCGTGGGAGAGATCAAGACCGGCGCGCCGGCTCGCACTGAGCGCGTCGCTAAGTACAACCAGCTTCTGCGGATCGAGGAAGAGCTCGGCGAGCAGGCGCGGTTTGCCGGGCGGACCGCCGTGGCAGTCGCGTGAGCTCGTGTCCGCTCCTCAGTAGCCGAGGTAGTCGTTGAGGATCGGGGGGGTGTCTAGCGGTCCAGCGGGGGGGTGTCTAGCGGTCCAGCGGGGGGGTGTCTAGCGGTCCAGCCGGAGCCGCGCTACCTCACCACGCGGCGCGTGGGCGGAATGCCATCGATGAGTGATTGGCCCGTCATCGCCGGCGGTTTTGCCATTCCCAGCAGCTGCAGCACCGTCGGCGCGACGTCGCCTAGGATCCCGACGTCCCTGAGTGCCAGGTCAGGGGTAGTGACCACCAGCGGCACTGGGTTGGTCGTGTGCGCGGTGTTCGGGCTCCCGTCCGACTCGAGCATGTGCTCGGCGTTGCCGTGATCGGCGGTGATAAGGCACGTGCCGCCCGAGCCGTGCACTGCATCGATCACCTCACGCAGGCACCGGTCCACGGTCTCGACGCCTTTCACCGCGGCGGGAATGACGCCGGTATGACCAACCATGTCCGCGTTGGCGAAGTTGATGATTCCGAACGTCGGGGAGTCACTGCGCCACGCATCGGCGAACGCGGCGGCGATCTCCGGCGCGCTCATCTCGGGCTTGAAGTCGTACGTGGGCACGTCACGCGCCGACGGCACGAGCACGCGTCGTTCGCCCTCGCGGGGCCGCTCGTCCCCTCCGTTGAAGAAGTACGTCACGTGCGCGTACTTCTCGGTCTCGGCGACGTGGAGCTGTTGCACGCCCTCGCGTGCAAGCACATTCGGCAGTGTCATAGCGGGATGCTCGGGTGCAAACGCGACCGGGTACGGGAAGTCACCCTCGTACTGAGTCATGGTGGCGTAGCGCTGCACCGGCGGCATGCCACCTCGGTCGACGTCGGAGAACCCGGGCTCGGCGAGTGCTCGAGTGATCTGGCGCATCCGATCCGGACGGAAGTTGAACGCAAGCACCGAGTCCTCCCCGCGAATCCGCGCCTCCGCGCCGACGAGCACTGGTTCGATGAATTCGTCGGTCTCGCCGCGGTCGTACGCGGCCCGCGCGGCAGCCGCGCCGGTGGCCGCCCGGCGGTCCGCCCGCCCATGCACCAGCAGATCGTATGCGCGCTGGATCCGGTCCCAGCGCCGGTCGCGATCCATCGCCCAATAGCGCCCCACCACCGAACCCACTCTCCCCTTGCCGACCTCCGCCATCCACCCTGCGACGGTCTCAAGGTAGCCTGCGCCCGAGGTCGGCAGCGTGTCACGGCCGTCGGTGAAGGCATGCACCACCAGGTCGGGGACACGCAGCTCGGCGCCGAGCCGGATCAACGCCTCCAGGTGCTTGAAGCCCGAATGCACGCCCCCGTCGGACACCAATCCGATCAGGTGCACCCGCTCAGCCGCCGTGAGCGCCTTCCGTAGCACGGGATTTTCCACCAGCTCCCCGCTGATCACAGCGTCGTCGATGCGCGTGAGATCCTGCATCACCACCGCGCCCGCGCCGAGATTCAGATGGCCGACCTCGGAGTTGCCCATCTGGTCGTCCGGGAGACCCACCGCGCGGCCCGACGCCGCCAGCTGGACGTGGGGATATGTCGAGCGCAGCTCGTCGAACACCGGCGTGTTCGCCAGCGCGATCGCGTTGCCCGGCCCACCGCGCGCGATCCCCCAGCCGTCGAGCACGATCAAAGCAGCGCCGGGAACGGGTAGCGCGCGTGCGCCGCGTGGAAGCGCCATCAGCGGGCGCCCTCGCGAGTCGTCCCATGCTTGATAGCTACTTCGGGGTCACCTAGCGCCTCTACTCCTGGCAGCTTCTTGCCCTCGATCAGCTCGAGTGACGCGCCGCCGCCGGTCGACACGTGCGTGACCTTGTCGGTGAGGCCAAAGCGTCGTAGCGCGGCCACGGAGTCGCCGCCGCCCACGACCGTCGTCCCCGGCGCACGCGCGACCGCCTCGGCCACGGCATAGGTGCCTGCGGCGAAGGGGTCCACCTCGAACGCGCCCATGGGCCCATTCCAGAACACGGTGCCCGCGTGCTCGATCGCCGCGGCGTACTGGTCGGCCGTTCGCTTGCCGATGTCGAGCCCCATCCATCCCTCCGGGACTTCGAGGTCGTCGATCGATCGCGTCTGCGCATCCGCCGCGAGGCGATCGCCGAGAACGAGGTCGACCGGTAACTGGAGCTCGGCGCTGCCTTCCTCGCCGCTCGCGAGCGTGTGCCTGGCGAGCTCCACGTCTTCATCGGCGCACAGTGACGCTCCCACGGCGTGGCCTTGGGCGGCCAGGAACGGGAAGCACATGGCCCCGCCGATCAGGATGGTGTCCGCCAGGTGACGGAAGCGGTCGATGACCGCGATCTTGTCCGAAACCTTGGCGCCTCCTAGGACCGCGACCAAGGGGCGAACCGGATCATCGAGCACCTTTGAGAGCTCCCGCACCTCGCGCTCCAGCAGCAACCCGGCGGCCCGGCCCGGGACCAGGTGGGCGACCCCCTCGGTGGACGCATGGGCCCGATGCGCGGCACCGAACGCATCGTCGACGTACACGTCCGCGAGCTCCGCCAGCGAGGCCGCGAGCTCCGGATCGTTCTTCGTCTCTCCCGGTTCGTAGCGCACGTTCTCCAGCACGAGCACGTCCCCGACGCCCAGGCGCTCGACCAGCGCTAGCACCTCCTTCCCCACGACGGCCGGCGCCAAGGTGACACCGGCGCTGGTCAGCTCGGCGAGGCGATCGGCCACCGGCCGCATCGACAGCTCGGGCTCGCGATCCTTCGGGCGCCCGAGATGTGAAACCAGCACCAGTCTTGCGGCCCGCTGCCGGAGCTCCTCGATCGTCGGGAGCGCGGCGCGGATCCGGGTGTCGTCCGCGACCGCGCCGTCAGCGAGCGGCACGTTGAAGTCGACCCTGACGAGGACCCGCTTGCCGGCGAGGTCACCGAGATCCCGAAGTGTCCTCACCACGACCTCCTTCGCTGGCTCTCACCGCGCAAGCCTCGCATGGATGCTCGTAGGGGAGCATCGTGGGGCCTCCCCAGCCACCATACGTAGTTCTCCGAAGCCAGTGCCGACGCGCCCGCTGGTCGTGGTCGGGTGGAGCTCGGGGGTTACTTCAGCATCTCGCGAGCGGCTGACGTCCACGCCTCCGTGACGTCGCGGATGAACCTCGCCTGGGTCGTCGCTAGCTGAGAGATCCAGTCGATCTGGCTGGTGCCCGGACCCCGCTCGACGGCGCCCGCGATCGCCTTCAGGGCGGTCTCGTAGCTCGACAGGGTGCCCTCACCTGCCTGCTTTGCCGCATCGATGATCTGTTCGTTCAACTTTCGAACCCGCGTTGCCGCCGCCTCGAGACGAGCCTCGGGTGAGCTCGCCGAAGACTTCGGCGCGGACGAGGAGCCGGTCGAGCGTTTGGTCTGAGCCCGACCCGATGTCCTCCTTGCCCCCGAACCACTCCGTCTAGTTTGCGGCACCACTTCCTCCTTCCAGCAAAGATCGCGCTGGGGTGCACCCTATCGCGCCACCATTACCTTGGTGCGCGCGAACGATGATGGTCGTCTCCCGGCGGTCATAGAGCGCTATGTGGATCGCGCGGTGTCGCTCGATGCGCCGCTGCCGCGACAGGTCCTCATCGTGCAAACCGGGGAAATGTTCAGAAGACCGAACGCCCGCGCGATGCGCTTCACCGCCACCGAGCGCTTCGCGGTCGACCGCGTCGCGTTCTCCTGGGAGGCGCGGTTTCGGATTGCTCCGCTCCTCTCGCTCAATGTGCGCGATGGCTACGCCCATGGCCGCGGGATGCTGAACGTTCGCGTGCTCGGCTTCTCGCTTCAGACTCGGTCCGGTCCCAATATCGATCTGGGAGAGGCATATCGATACCTGGCTGAGCTTCCGTGGATGCCCTATGCGATCGCGGTCAACCAGGAGCTCGAGTGGCGTCAGGTGGACGATCTCACGGTGGAAGTCGCCACCGTGGTCCGAGACGAGCATCCGACCGTGCGGATCGAGTTCGACGAGGAAGGCGACATCGTCCGCTGCTTCGCCGACGCGCGTCCGCGGGATGTCGACGGAAGCTCGGTAGCCACCCGTTGGGGCGGGGAGCTGGGCCAGTACGGCACCCTCGGCGGGATGCGGATGCCGGCGTACGGCGAGGTGTACTGGGATCTGCCCGAGGGGCGGTTCGTCTACTGGCGCGGCCAGATCACCGCCGCGCAGGCGCTGGCGGAGCCCTTCGAGCGGCCCTGACCACGGTTGCGGACAACCCGCAATCAGAGCGTCGCGTTTCCACGCCTCGGGCAGCGGTCAACGGCCGATGCCGCACCGCAACGTCCGATCAACGATGGAACAGCGCTTTCGACACGACCAAGGAGACCCGGATGCCTGATACGGCCGTCGCCATGCCCCGCAACCTGCTGCGGATCGGCGATCTGGACGCGGATCAGCTCAGCGCGCTGCTGGACGTCGCTCGGCCGATGAAGCGAGATCCCAAAGGTGTACACGGGGCGTGGGTCTCGATCGACGCAGGAGCGGAGGAGGACGAGCGCTACGACGAGCTGCGCAGCTATCAGGTGAACGCGGTGGTCATGTCGGAGGCTTGCTCCGACGCGCTGCTCATGCAGCGACTTCCCGAGCACCGCGGCGAAGAGGTGACCGGCAAGGTGATTGACGGACCGCAATCGCTCGTGCTCGAGCAGGCCGCCAACCGCCTGCCGGCCGAACAGGCCGCGATCCATGCACGGGTGTCCGATCGCGCGCGGCAGGACCGCCGCGAGACGCCTACCCGGGCGGGCGGGGGCGCGGCTCTGATCCCCGGGGCGACGTCGCACCGCGCGCAGCATGCCGGAGTTACGGCGTGAGTCCGCGAGCTCGAGATCGGTGGCGCGTCCTCATCGCCGGCGGCGGCGTAGCGGCGCTTGAGGCGCTGCTCGCTCTCAGGGAGCTGGCCGGCCATCGCCTCGAGCTCACGCTCCTCTCCCCCGAGCGGGAGTTCCAATACCGGCCGGTCACGGTGGCCGAGGCCTTCGACCGCGGCGAGGCCCGTTCCTACGACCTGGCTGGAATCGTCGTAAATCACGTCGGCGGCCGGATCGTCTGGGGCTCGCTGGTCGAGGTCGACCCAAACAACCACGTGGCCATCACGGACACCGGAGATCAGATTCCCTTCGACTCGCTGGTGATCGCGACGGGAGCGATCATGCGCGAAGCGCTCCCGGGCGCTCTCACCTTCCGCGGGCGGGCCGACGTGAGCGCACTCCGCGGCATGCTCGGCGAATTGGAGGCCGGAAGAGCGAGGTCGATCGTGCTGGCGCTGCCCGCTCAACGGATGTGGACGCTCCCGATCTACGAGCTCGCGCTGATGACCGCGGCCTATCTGCGTGAGCGGGGCGCGGACGCCGTCAATGTGTCCGTGGTGACTCCCGAAGAGGAGCCACTCGAGCTCTTTGGGCCGGTGGCCACGAAGGCGATCTCGCCGCTCCTACACGCGCGCGGGATCGTGGTGCGGACCTCCTCGCTCCCGGCGCTGCTACGGGGACGCGCGCTGTTGCTCGCAGGAAGCGGCGAGGTGTACGCCGACAAGGTGATCGCGCTACCGCAGCTCGAGGGCCCGAGTCTGCCAGGCCTGCCCCACGACCACCACGGATTCATCCCGGTCGATGCCCACGGACGCGTCAGCGGCGTCGACGACGTGTATGCAGCCGGCGATGTCACCGCGTTTCCGCTCAAGCAGGGGGGACTCGCCGCCCAGCAGGCCGATGCGGTGGCAGAGATCATCGCCGCCGAGCTCGGGGTTCCGATCGTGCCGACGCCATTCAGGCCGGTGCTGCGGGGCCTTCTGATGACCGGCGGCGCACCGCTCTACCTTCGCGCGGATCCACAGCGGCTCCCACGCGCGTCTACGGTCGCGGTCGACGCGAGGCGGCTGCCCCTCGCTCGTGAGGAGACGTCGTCGGCTGCCGGCCAGCCACTGTGGTGGCCGCCGGCGAAGATCGCTGCGCGCTATCTGGCGCCATACCTCGCCACCGCTCGCCCCCAGCCGCTGAGCTCGCACTTGCTCGCCGACCGAGCGGCGGCCGCGGGTCCGCCTGTCTCCGAGTTCGAGCATCGAGACGCGCTCGAGCTCGCTCTGTTGCTGGCCGACTGCGACGCACGCTGGGGCGACTACCGCTCGGCGCTGCAAGCGCTCGATGCTGCCGAGGCGCTTGAGGGGGCACTCCCCCCGGAGTACGAGGCCAAACGCCGCGAGTGGCGCGCGGCCGAACGGGGCGCGTAGAAACGTTGCGGCACGCAACCGTTACGTTCCTACCAACCCGCGGTCGAGCGCGTAGCGCACGAGCTCGGACCTCGAGCCGAGCCGCAGCTTCTGCTGGATGTGAGCCCGATGCGTCTCCACTGTGCGTACCGAGAGGAACAGCTCTTGGGCGATCTCGGCGTTGGTGTGTCCGAGCGCGATCATGCGAAGGACCTCCACTTCCCGCTCCGAGAGATCATCGGGCAGGCCCGGTGGCGGCTCCGCTGCCACGCGGGCGCCGAGCCGCGGGTTCAAATAGGTGTCGCCGTCCGCGGCACGGCGAACCGCCTCGACCAGCTCGGACTCGGCCGCCTCCTTGAGCACGTACCCGAGCGCACCGGCGCCGAGGGCCTCGCGCGCGTAGGCCGGCTCGTTCTGCATCGTCAACACGACGATCTGTGTCTCTGGCCACTCGGTTCGGATCTCCGGGATCGCCCCGAGGCTTAGCCCCTCGGGGAGGTTCAGGTCGAGTACAAGCACATCCGGATGGTGTCCTCGGACGTAGCGGCGAGCACCTTCGAGATCGGACGCCTCGGCCACCACCTCAAGTCCCTCCTCGGCGTCGAGAACCTGGCGGAGCCCACGGCGCACGACCGCGTGATCGTCGGCGATCACCACGCGAATCGTCCGGGTCGAGCCGATGTTGTCTGGCTGTGCCGCCGAGCGCGAGGCGTCGTGATCGGGCAAGAGCGTCACCGTAGCGCGCCGCGATCGCGCGCCTCGAGGTATGGGGCGAGGTACTTGGCGGCGATCTTCGTGGGCGGCGACCAGGTCGGGGTGTCGCTGACCTGTGAGCTCGAGCCGTGTCCCCCGGTGAGGTGCGCGCTCAGGTACAGAGGTTGATCGCCGCCGAGCAGGATTGCGCGGATCACCGGGCGAAACTCGCTGGGCTCGACCGGCGCTCCGGCGAGCGCCGCGATGGCCTCCGCCGCCGTGTCGGCCTGTTGTGCGGCAATCCCGCCGTGCTTGACGGCGAAGTCAGTGGCATCACCGGCGGCGTACACGCGCTCGAGTCCGGGTACCTGACAGTGGACGTCGATCGGAATGAACCCTTGCTCGGTGCGCGAGGGAACTCCCCGTGTGGAGTGGCCCAGCAACTGCGGCATCGCAACTATTCGGTCGACTTGCAGGCGCCGGGAGCCCGGATGGATCGACACCTGCCCGGGCTCTAGGATCTCTGCGTGGGCCGACGTGATCGTAAGAATCCCGTGCTCCTCGAGCAATCGCTCGACCGCCTCGCTGACCGTCGAGCCGAAGATCGCCAGCGGACCGTCCTCCGGAGTGACCAGCGTGATTGACATGTCGATGTTCATCTCGTACGCGCGCCGGGCGGTCATCAGTGCCAGCTCATAGATCGGTAGCGGCCATGGCATCGGACTACCGGCGACGAACGCGAGCTTGTGAACGTAGCCGCCCTCGACGTCCTGAACGAGCCCGTGAAGCTGCTCGTCCAGGCATTGGTCATCCACGGTCACCGCATATTTGAAGCGCGGGCGCAACGTCGCTCCGAGCGCGAGCAACAGGGCGTCATAGGAGAGCCGGTCGCCGCGCTCGGTGTCCACGGCTCGACGCTCGGGATCAAGCCGTTTGAAGGCGTCCTGTTTGAGCTCGACCCCAATGTCGCGCGCGATCTCATCCAGCGCGTAGTGCCGTGCTGCCGTGTACGCGAACGGCTCTCGCACGGTCATCGGGCGATACACGAACTCGCTCGATGGTGACAGCATCGTCATGCTGACTCGCTCGCCCGCCAGCTCGCGCAACGCCAGCGCGGCCTCGAGCGCGGCGACGCCGCCGCCGGCAATCAACACTCTGAACCGCTCTGGATTGCTCGATGTCATATTTCGCAGGCTAGACCGTGGCCTGCAGCGGCGCCACCCGCGTTACACCGAATGGGGATTGCGGAAAACTACTGACTCCTCAAGCCAGCTCAGCTAGGCGCCGCGACCTCTACTCGGCTGCCCCGAGCACGATCCGTCGCCCGGACACCGTCCAGGCCCGGATCCGCACCCAGTGCGGCTTGTCACCGGGCGCCCAGGGATCGAGCTCCAGGCTCTCGAGGCGACGAGCGTCGGCCGGGTTCGTGACCTCCTCGGTGACGCCGACGATGATCACGCTCCAGCCCGTACGCGAGCCCGCGTCGATGTCGTCGATCTCGAACGCCGCCTTGGCGGCGCGCAGCAAAGCCTGGAACTTAGAGCCCCGCGCCGTCCGGAAAACCACCGATTGCGACGGTTCGTCAAAGACGTAGTTCACCGGGCGGATCACCGGGGCGCCCTCGCCCGTTGTCACCGCCAGCCGGCCGAAGCGGTTCGAGGCGAGCAACCGCAGGCATTCCTCCCGCGGAAGGTTGTGCAGCTGGCTCGCCACATGACCCGGGCCACCTGGGCCGGCCGCCATACGCCCTCCCGGTTCGTAGGGTGCATCAGGACTCACTCCACCACGGTATACCGATCTTCGACGCTGGCCGACACTTCCGCCACGCGGGTTTAGGTTAGGTCGCAATCGGTTTTGCCGAGGGGGGAAGCGGCCCAGCGGTGCTGCCGACGCCGTGGCGGAGGAACGTCCTGACGGCTCGCTCGTGGTCGCCCCGGACCGCTCCATGGACGCGATCGGTCGTCGTCTTGGCCTCGCTTCGGCGACGCTCGCGGAGTTTGAGGACAACAGCAGGGCTGACGCGGGCCGCGCGGGAGGGCGCGGCGCGCCGTTTTTGCGGCGACGACCGGGGAACGTGACGCGGTCTGCGCGCCGCGAGGTGGCGTTGGAGGTAGTCACTGTTTTTGCGGCGTCGGAGGTGTCAGCATGCCGCCGCCGAGGCCGGGGCCCGCCGGTTAGACCGTGTGGCCGTGGCGCGCGCGATCGAGGATCAACTTGATGACGGCGATCGTGAGGTCTGGGTCGTTGATCTCAACGTAGTGATCGCTACCGGTCGCAAAGATGTGTGGGGTGAGCGGTTCTAGGTTGACGAGCGCCGACTGGACCTTGGGCCACACCTGCTCGAGCCTGCGCGTCAGGTCCTTCGGCGTACCGGGAGCCGTCGCGAACGGCTCCGTCTTGCTGATCACGGCGAGCGGCATCCGCGGAAGCTTGGCGTTGTTGATCGCCTTGATCGCGCCCTCAGCATCGACCGTCTCCCATCCCCGATCCTGCTCGAGAGGGGTGCCGGGAAAGTTCAGGAGGTGTTCATAGCGCGGCCACAGGCGCCCGAACAGTCGCTTGATGTTCGTGCCGAAGGCATCGACGAGCACCATGCCGGCCGCCTCGCGCGGATACCTCTGAGCGTAATAGCGCACGATCAGGCCGCCGTAAGAGTGGGCGACCAGCAGGTACGGACCTGGCACGCCCGCCTTGTGCAGCAGGCCATGCAGGTCGGCGACCATGCTCTGAAGCGTGCGCGGCATCGGCGCGGGCGAGCTGCGCCTCGTCAGCGCCGGCGGATTCGTGTAGCGGATCGTCCCAGGCCGGTCGTACATGCAAACGTGCGTGAAGCGGGCGACACCGCTGAACACGGCCGGGGACCCAACCACCGGCGGCTTGGCGTCGCTCAGCGTCCACACGTCCGATGAGTCGTGAATCCCCGATTCCAGGACCACGGTAGGTCCACCGCGGCCAGCGCATCTCAGGTAGAGCTTGCGTCCCCCGGCGACTTCGATCTCGGCGGCGAAGTTGCCTTGCCTGGGGCTGCCCGCCGCTGTGCGCACACGCCCGGTGGATCGAGCCATCGATGGGACATCGACCGCCGCGACCCCCGCAAGGGTTATGAGCAGCATGGCAGCCGCCGCCCGCACGAGCCCGGTCCGCCTGGTCGCACCGGCCGTCCCCTAGGTGCAAGGCAGGTTCACACCGCCAGCATATGAATCGCCGCGGTCGTTGGCAATAGAGCCAAGTCCATATGAGTTCGAGCAAGCCCGCTCGCGGGACGCTCGGCGGGCGGGCCGGTCGCGAATCGCCCAGAGCACGGGATGATGTGGCGATGAGGAGCGGCTCATCACGACGGGCGCTAGAGACACTCGGGGCGCTACTGCGCGCCCAGCGGCTGGCGAAGGGGCTTTCGTTGCGTGAGCTTGCGGCCCGGACGAGCGTGTCGAACGCCTACCTGAGCGAACTCGAGCGGGGACGACACGAGCCGTCTCTGAGCGTCCTGCGAGCGATCGCTTCCGCGCTGGATACTCCGCTCGGACCGATGCTCGTGCGGGCCGGCGTACTGGACGACGGTGAGCAGAGTGATCGTACGTGGGATACCGAAACCGCCATCGAGCGGGACCCTGTGCTCAGCGAGCCGCAGCGCATCGCACTATTGAGCGTCTATCGAAGTTTTGTTCCCGGCCGTCGGCGAGCTGATTGACATATAGATCGTCGCTCTATATATTGAGCGGATGGTCGGAGTCGACTGGCGTGAGCTCTATGCCCAGAACCAAGCCGCGATCGCTGCTTCCGGTGTACGCCTGCCAGCGCCGCCGCTCGCCGAGCTGCCTGCGGCGCTCGCGTCCGGTGGGCGCACGACAAGCCCTCCTCATCCTCCGCTCATGCCCCGAGGAGGCGGAGTGCCCGCCAACCCACATCGCCATCAGCCCGCTACGAGCTCCGCTGAGCGGCGCCGGTCGCGCGCCGACGATCGCGTTCTCGTGCACGTACCCCCTGATCTGGATCCCTCGGTGCCGGTCGCCGCGGTGTGCATGCTTCACGGGTGCACGCAGGACCCCTCGATGTTCGCTGCCGCCACCGCCATGAACCACACCGCGGACCGCCACGGCTTCGTGGTCATCTATCCAGGTCAGCCGCGCGCTCGCAACGCGCAGGGATGCTGGAACTGGTTCCTGCCCGCACACCAGCAGCGCGGGGCGGGCGAGCCAGAGCTCATCGCCGGCATCGCACGCCGGCTCATCGCGAACGAGTTCGGGCAAGCTGTTGATCCGGCGCGGATGTTCGTGGCCGGGCTGTCGTCCGGCGGCGCCATGGCGGTGATCCTCGCCGCGTGCTATCCCGATTTGTTCGCGGCCGTCGCAATCCACTCCGGCCTGCCGTACCGCTCGGCTGACGATGTGGCTTCCGCCTTAGCTGTGATGGGCCGCGCGGACGCCACTCGCGCGCACGACGGACACGCCATTCATGCGGCGATGGGCGACCACGCCCGACCCGTCCCGAGCTTGGTCATCCACGGGACGGCCGACCGCACCGTCGCACCGGATAACGCAGGGCGCATCCTTTCCCAGTTGATGCACGCCAACCATCTCGCCGCACCCGAGACCTGTGGGCACGACCCCGCCAGACCAAGCTTTTCACGGCGCGCCCGCGCCGACGGCGGCCTCACGTACACGCGCGACCGATGGATCGACACGCACGGCGCGCTAATGCACGAATCCATCGAAGTCCAAGATCTCGGCCATGCCTGGTCAGGCGGCGTCCCCGGCGGCTCCTACACCGATCCGCGAGGGCCCTCGGCCAGCGAAGCCGTCTGGGCGTTCTTCTCTCGGGCAGGCCGCGTGCTCGCGCCAAGAGCAGCCTACGCGACCGACGACTCGCGGGGTCGAGCGTGAAGACGTCGCTGCCCAAGCAAAGCGCGAGCCACACGCGGCTCACAGCTCGGGTGGCGCTCACCGCGCGCTAGAGACTGCCGCTGGGCATGCAATGAACTGGCGGAGCGAATCACCACGCGGTACTTCACTGGACGCCGCACGGTGCAGTCGCCGGGCCTGCAGCGGCGGCGGAGTCGGCCGCGAACCGACCGGCCGGAGGACGAATGCGCTCGTCTGACGCGCCGGCCGCCGAATGCGTGCCTGTGGAATGAGGGCTACTTGCGGCCGTGGCCGATGGGAGGCGGGCCGTATAATGGCGCGATGGCCACCGCGCCCGTTGGTGAGGTTCGGGTCTTTGATCCGCATCCGCTGAACTGGCTTTTCATCACGTGGAACACGATGGAGGAGCCGGTGCGCACGGACCACGAGGGTTTTCTCGCCATGGCGCTTGCCGAGTCGGCTACGTGGCGAGATGAGCTGACGCTCGAGGTGAAGGTTCGGGCGGGCGCGCGCTTTCAAGACGGCGACTCGTGCACCGCGCATTCGATCAAGCAGAACTTTGATGAGGTGCAGCGCTGGGCTGTTCCGCATCCGCCTGGCACCTATCTCAACTTCCATCCTGATGCGCAGTGCGATGTCGAGGACGACCGCACATGCGTATTTCGCTTTCCTCAGCCTGACGGTCTGGTGTTGGGGAAGTTCCGCGGCTTTCATATCGCCTCGCCGAGCTTCTGGCATACGCACGGCTTCGGTTACAAGAAAACCGGCAGCGGCGAGGGGCATTGGTGAGCAATTGACGCACCGGGCCCGTGGGGCACCGGACCGTTCACACTCACTGAGGGATACAGCACGATCGACACAATCACGGCGATCCAGCAGGTTCGCCCGCAGTTCGTGGCGACGAACATCATCACCGCTGAGGATCGCACCGAGCGGGTCGTGCTCGAGGCCAACCGTGATCACAACACCGACCGCCGCGCTCGGCTGGCGCAGGTGGTGTTCCGCAATGACCTATCCCCCGGCAGCGCGCTGGACCTTGCGTGCGACCACGAGGGTGAGGTGGACATCGTCACCGAAGTCTCGCCGGCAGAGGCCGAGCGGGTGCAGGATTCCAGTAACGCGCGGCTGGTCACGATCGACGCCAACCGCATCGTTGTGGGGATCTTCAACACGTGGCCCGAGCACGATGCGCCGCTCGCCGATCGGCGCGTCCGCGAGGCGCTGAATATTGCCGTGGACCGCGAGCGCTTGTGCCGCGAGACGCTGAATGGTTATGCGACGCCGCTGGCGTCGCTCACGCCGTCGTGGTGCAACGGGTGCTTCCCTGGTGCGGAGCCCCGGCGTCGAGACGCGGACCGGGCCCGCGCGCGGCTCAGTGAGGCCGCCTGGCCGGAAGGTCGTGCGCTGTTGATTGCCACGCCGGCGTCGCTGGCCGGTGTAGCGCAGGCTGTCGCACGGGACGTTCGGGAGACCGGCCTGACCGTCGAGGTCATCAGCGTTCCCGACGATGGTCTGGTCGCCGGAGCGCGGATGTTGATCGAGAAGAAGCTGGTGCCGCCGTGGGATGTTTTGATCCACGCCTGGTTCGATCTTTCAAGCGACCTGCCGCCCGCCGTCGTCCACCGAGAGTTCTTCGGTAGCGATGGCGCATTCCGTGCCGGGCCGCCGAACGCTGAGTTCGACCGGCTGTTCAAGGATCTGGTGTCCCGTATTGACCCTCAGGAGGCGCGCCAAGGCGCTGAGCGGATCGACAAGTGGTGCTATGACGAGGCCGCCGTGCTGTCACTTTGTGCGCCGCAAGCGCTCTACGCGGTCAACCGGCACGTCGACTTCAAGGCCTACCGCGCGACATTTGAGCTGGCCGACACCGAAGCCTCGCCTGACCACTGGTCGCGCCGCTCGCGATGAGGCCGGAAGACGACCGTTTGATCGTGCGCGCAGCGTGACGTCGGTCGCCGGCGGAGACGCAGAAGAGCCACGAATTTCACCGGGCTCGACCCGATGTGTGCATACGTATCGACGCGACAATGCCGACGGCGAAGCGGTTACCAGGGGCCGAATGTGTCCACGCGGGCATATGTCTAGCGCGAACCCTCCATGCCGTCGCTTCATCGGGGACGCTGACCCTGATCGGCTCGAGCCTGTGCGGTAGCATCCGGCCGCCGTCCTCCAGCGGGAGGGCGTTCGCAGCGAGCAATGGAAGACGCGTCATGGGCAGCGGTCGGCACGCGATTCGGTTTACCTACCTGTCGCAGGAAGATTTGCTCGAGGCGGGCTGTCTTGATTTCCGGTTGGCGATGGACGCCGCGGAGTCGGCACTCCTGGCCCATCGGAACGGTGATGTGATCTTCCCGGAAAAGATCGTCCAGATCTTCAAGGATGAGACTCAGGAGCGGATCAATTGCCTGCCCGCGACGCTGCGCCACGAGGGCGTCTGTGGCATGAAGTGGGTGTCGGTGTTCCCTGCCAACGTGCCCGCGTTCGGGGTCCAGAATCTGACTGCGCTATTCGTGTTGTCAGAGATCGAGAAGGGTTTCCCGTTTGCGGTGATGGAGGGCACGCTCGCCTCCAATGTTCGCGTCGGGGCGATGTCTGCGCTGGCTGCCCGACACTTCGCCCGGGACGATGCACGCATCATCGGTTTCATCGGAAGTGGCGAGCAGGCCAAGATGAACCTGCTGGCGCTGAAGACTGTCCGCCCCCCGCTGGCCGAATGCCGGGTATCGGCGAAGACCGCCGAGGAGGAGCGTCAGTTCGTTGGCGAGCTTGCCCCTGTTCTTCCGGGCATGGACTTCGCCGCCGCGGAAACCGACGGCGCATGGGCCATGAGCGACGCCGACATCCTCGTCACCGCCACCAGTGCCCAAGCTCCAATCCTCCAGGCATCCTGGATGAAACCGGGATCCTTCTACACCCATATCGGTGGCTGGGAGGATGAGTACGCCGTCGCCAAGCAGTGCGACAAGATCGTCTGCGACGACTGGGACACCGCCAAGCACCGCACCCAGACTCTCAGCCGCATGTACAAGGAAGGACAGTTGCGCGACGGCGATATCACCGGGAACCTCGTGGAGTTCGTGGCCGGCGACAAGCCCGGCCGGGAACGGCTCGATGAGCGCGTCTACTTCAACGCGGTCGGCCTAGCGTACGTCGACGTCGCGATCGCGTTAGCGATGTACCGGCGAGCCCGCGAGCAAGGCAAGGGGCGCGAGCTCGCCATGCAGGAGACCATGCTGTTTGAGCATTCCGACATCGCCGACTACGTGCGGCTGTAGGCCGGATCGGCGCCACCGCCGCGTCCAGCTCTCGCCGTTGCCACGGCGTTGAAATGGTGCGGCCGGAGATGGCATCAGGACGGGGAGGATGAATCCGCCCACCGGTATTCTGCGGCCAACTGCACCGGCACAGCCTTGGGCGCGGGAGGGAGTTCGCTCCGGCCACGCCAAGGCGCATGGGTCATGTCCGACGGTCCGCGCAAAAGCGTAAGGACACGGGAAGCCGAGATATGATCCGAGCCCCATGGCGCTCGCCGCGAAATCGGGTCTGCCGTGATCCCAGAACGTATCGTTCGGAGCAGTCGCCGCGGTGTGCTGGCAGCGTTGCTGCTCGGGACGCTGATCGCCGGACTGTTGCTCGGCAGCCCGGCTCGCAGTGGCGCCGGATCGCTCGGATCGCCGGCGGCAGCCGGCGCGGACGTTTCCGCACCGATGCTGAGGGCAGACCAGGCCGTTGTGACTGTTCCGGCTCAGGCGCCACTCATCTCCATTCCCCGCGCCTTCCTGGGGCTGTCGACCGAATACGCGACGATGGCGGTTAACGTGCGGCACACCGTTCTGTACGAGCGGGTGCTGTCGCTGCTGCAGGTGCCCGGAGACGGCCGGTTCGTTCTACGTATCGGCGGCGACTCCGCCGACCACGCGATCTTCGACCAGTCGGCAGATCGCCTGCCGCCGTGGGCGTTCCCGGTCACCCCCGCCCTGGTGGCGCGGACGGTTGGCATCATCAAGGATCTCCGCTTGCGGGTCATCATCGACCTCAACACGATCTCTACAACCCCCCGCCTGACCGGCGGTTGGGTGCGGGCAGCCATACGGGAGGCCAACCTGCCGGCCGGAAGCCTCGCCGCCTTCGAGATCGGCAATGAGCCCGACATCTATAACCGCGCTGCGTGGGCAACGGACATCTTGACGGCGAATCCTCCGTCGATCCTCAAGCAAGCCACCCTCAGCCCGTTGCGGCTGCCCAAGCGGATCACGGCGACGAGCTACGCTCGGACCTACCTGGCGTTCGCTCGTGCGCTCGCTTCCGCAGCACCCGAGGTGCCTCTGGTGGCTCCGGCGCTGGCTATCGCAACCCGCCATCTGCCGTGGGTCTCAACGCTGCTGCACCGTCCGCATCCGGGGCTTCGCGTGGTATCCGCTCACGTCTATCCCTACTCGGCCTGCGCGCGGCCGGGGCAGCCGCTGTACCCGACAGTGCAGACGCTGCTCGGCGAGAACGCCACAGCCGGGATGGCCAGGACGATCGCGCCGGCGGTCGGGCTCGCCCACAAGGCCGGCTTTTCGCTTCGCCTGACCGAGATCAACTCGGTGACCTGCGGCGGAGTCAACGGAGTGAGCAACACATTCGCCACCGCGTTGTGGGCCCCGGATGCGTTGTTCGAGCTGATGCGCGCCGGCGTCGAAGGGGTCAACCTGCACGCCCGCGTGCAGTCGATCAACGATCCGTTCTACTACACCCCACGAGGGATCCAGACGCATCCGCTGCTCTACGGCTTGATCCTTTTCAAGCGCATGCTGGGCGCCCATGCCCGACTGGTCCCCGTACGGCTGCGCAGCTCGCGATCGCTGCACCTCAAGGTATGGGCGGTGAGGGAGGGCGCGGGTAGCAACACGCTAAATACACTCAATGTGCTGGTGATCAACAAGGGAAGCAGATCGGCGCTGATCAACCTCCACCTACCCACGAGCAGCCAGGCTTCCGTCCAGCGCCTGCTGGCGCCCTCGGCGTCGTCGACTTCAGGCGTGACGCTGGCCGGCCAGCGGCTCGATAACCAAGCCGTGTGGCAGGGCAAGGAGCGACTGGAGACGATCAACCCGACCGCGAAGGGGTATGTCCTGCGGGTCCGGGGCGAGAGCGCAGCGCTGTTGACGGTTCAAGTCGGCGCCAGCACGCTGGTTCCGCCGCTTCAGCTGTCTCAGCCGAGTGGCGGGCCGCTGTTCGGCTACGAGTGAGGCGGTCGGACCTCGATCAGCTCGATGCTTGAGCGCTTCGAGCCGGACCCGCGATCAATTGCACGTGCCCGATTTCCGTCCAGCCCAACGTCGAACTTCGCCCGGGGGTGGAGATCCTGGACTCGGATCGGTTCGGTCGATCTGAAGTGTGCCTGAGCTGCCGGGTTGCCGCATGTACAGCCGAAGCTGAGCACGGATTGTGCGGTGTCGAGCCTACCGCGGGCGCGCGGGCCTCGTCGTGGCCATCGAGCGAACCTTGTTGTGCGGCGGCATTCAGATCACGTGATGGTGGTGAATCCGTGTGCGACGAGAAAGATACCGATTGCCGCCAGGGCTATCTCCCCGATCCGGCGACGATGCTGCGCGAGCCATGCCTTGCCGCGGACCACGACCGCTTGGGTCCGTTCGGGGGCAAACAGCACGGCGAGTAACGGAAGCTCGAGCAGGATCTGCTGCAGCAGGCAGAAGTACAGGATTAGCGCGATGATCACCGGGGTGGACGGGGCGAGCTTGACGATGTGGTCGAGCGCGTTGAGGTAGCTGACGCCGGGAAAGCTCACCGCGGCGCCGACGAAGAAGGTAAACGCTGCGGAGCCGCGGCCCAGCGTCCGCTCTTGCCATGATGGCTTGGCTTGCTTATTTCTGGATTTGGCCGCCTTGCGCCGCTCGCGCCAGTTGTGGAGGGGCGCGTGCCCGGTGGCGAGCGCCAGCGCGACCGCTAGTCCGATCGTGCCGACGACGATGTCCTCGGCGGGGCTGATGGTGTGCTTGGAGGTGCTGAGCCCGCCCGATCCGTGGAGCGCGACGACGATGACCAGGCCGGCGATGATGCTGGTGGTGTAGGCCCCGAGCAGGTATCCCAGCATCAGCCGCTTGGGGTTGGGGAGGAGCAGCATGACGGTGACCGCGGCGAGGAGCGTCGGATTGAACGTCGCCACTCCCGCGGAGAGGAGGATGATCGTGAGGTTGCTGTTCATGGCTGAGACTGGCCGCCCCTGGTGGGGCGGCCAGTCCGGTCCTCTCGGTAGACCGCCTTAGGCCACTTGCGCGGTCGCGGGTTCGGGCTCCGCGGCGGGTGTGCGCCGGCCTTCTGGCGGCCGGGCGTGGCGCGGCCACCAGAAAGCGGGTCCCTCGATCGTCGAGAGGGCGGGGATCAGCACGGGCGCCATGAGGTAGCCGGCGATGAGGATGCCCATGAACACGCCGAACCCGAGCTCGGCGAGGTTGTCAAGCCCGGCGAGCATCAGCGACGCGAACGTGAGCGCGAGGATGATCGCGGCGGCGGCGACCGTGGGGGCGTCGTTTGTGATCGCGATCCGGGTGGCTTCCTTGGGTGAGTATCCGTTCATGAACTCCTCGCGCAGGCGGGAGGACATGAGGATGTTGTAGTCGGTGCCGATGGCGACGACGAATAGGTAGAGCGTCATCGGCAGGCTGAAGTCGATCCCCGAGAGCTTGATCACATGCAGGAAGACGAGCACGCACGCGCCAAGCGTGGCGGCAAACGCGACCGCGACGCCGACCAGCAGGTTCAGCGGCGCGACCACGGACTGCAAGAGCAGCGCGAGGATCACCAGGATGATCGCAGCAGCCACCGGGAAAACGAGCTTGGTGTCGGCGCGAAGCTGCGCGCGAATGTCCACGAACGTCGAGGTTTGCCCACCGACGAGCACCTGGTCGCCGGGTGCGGAGCTGTGCGCGGCGCTGCGCACCGGTCCCTTGACGTTGTCGAGCGCTTGGTTTGAGTAGGGGTCATCCTTGAGGACCACGGTGACCAGCGCCGCTTTGCTGTCGGAGCTCAGCGCCGGCGGCGTGACCTGAGCCACCCCCTTGGCCTTGGTCAGGTTGCTGTTGAGGGTCTGCAGGTCGCTTTGTGCAAGCGGCTTGGAGCTGGTCACGTACACCTGGGTGGGGCTCAGCGACCCCGGCGGGAACGCGGAGGCGAGCGTGTTGTAGGCCACCTGTGAGCTGGTGCTCGCCGGTAGCTCCGAGAGCGTGTTGTAGGTGGGGTTGTAGCCGCCGGCGGCGACCGACAGGCCGCCGAGCACGACCACCACGGCTCCGGCCACGAGTCCCGGGTGGCGAGCGACGAACGCGCCCTCGCGCGCGAACACGCCCTTTTTCCCCGCCTGACCGGGGCCCAGCGGCCAGAACAGGCGGGAGCCGAGCAGGATGAACAGCGCCGGGACCAGTGTCAGCGCGGTCAGGAGCATCGAGGCGACCGCGACGATCAGCGCCGGAGCCAGCGTCTGCAACGATCCGAGCTTGGCCAGAAGCAGCGCCGCGAACGCGCCGATCACGGTCAGCGCCGAGGAGGCGATCACGACGCCCACCTTCGCGGTCGCAAACCGCAGGGCCTCCTCGTGTGAGGCTCCTCGGCGCAGCCGCTCCCGGTAGCGGAACAGCAGGAACACTATGTAGTCGGTACCCACTCCGAACAACACCACCACGAGGATCGATGCGACGCTGTTGCTGACCTGAAAGCCAAACGCCGAGGCCAGATCGGCCGTGAGTCCGACCGCCGCCTGGTGCACGATCCCGATCACCAGGATCGGCAGGAGCGAGATCAGCGGGCTGCGGAAGATGATCCCCAGCAGCCCAATGATCAAAAGGATCGTGGCGATCGTAATGATCTTGTTCGCGTGGTCGTAGGCATCGGTCGTGTCGACGCTGATCGATGCGTTGCCGGTCAGCCCGGACTGGAGCCCACTTCCGGCCAGGTAGGCGGTGGTTTTCGACCGCACGGTGTCGACCGCGGAGTTGACCTGGCTTTCACCCGGCTGGCCGGCGAACGCCACTTGGCCCACCATCACCTTGCCGTCGGGAGCCAGCGCGTTGGAGCTCAGCTTGACCCCCGATACGCCGGGAATCTTGTCGTTGTTTAGGGTGCTGACCAGCCCCTGCACCTTCTGCTGGTCAGTGGAGGTCAGTTTGCCACTGTCGTTTCGCGAGATGACGATGCTTCCGGTCGCGCCTGACTGGGTGGGGAAGTATTTGTTGCCGACGTTCTGAGCCTTGACCGACTCGAACGAACCGGGCAAGAACGCCTGTTGGTTGCTGGTGGTGTAGGTGGAGAGGCTGGGCGACAGCGCGATGACTAGGCCGACGGCCACCAGCCATACCGTGATCGTCCGCCACGGGTGGGCGATGACACTCTTGGCGAGGGCAGCGAACATTTGATTACTCCTCCGGGCTATGAGTTGCTAGGGGTTGGGCGCGCGCACGCGTCCGGCACTCGCCGGATACGATCGCGGTGATCGGTCGGCCTCGCCGAGGTGAGGTCGCTGTATTGGGTGTGGGAGTCGACCTGTTTCCCGGCGATGAGCCGGACGATGGAGATGCCTTCGCAGCATCGGACGGCCCCGGTCGGGGCGCTCGCCGGTCTACCGTCCGATTCTGAGGTCGTGGCCTGCCAGCGGGTTACGACCCGGTCCTCCTCGGCGATCTGATCCTCGATCCGGATGTAAAGGCCCGGGTGGGCGTCGCGGCGGCTTGAGATGAATTGGCGGACGCCTCGGGGCCCGAGGATCCCAGGGTGCGCGCTCCCGACGCGGCCGATGTAGTCGGCGGCAACAAGCTCGTCGACCAGCTCCATCTGTCCCTGGTTCCAAACCGCATCGACGAACAGGCGAACCTTGTGCTTGTTGCGCTCGCTCACGCTGTTCATCGCCGGCATGATGTGGGGAGCGCTGTGCTCGAACAAGGGGGGATCCCCCAAGGTTTTCCCCAATGTTTTTCTCTGATCCCCGGACGCCGGCGGCGTGTGTTCGTCCGATCGTCGGCTTCAAGGTGCTGGGAGCGCTCCGTGAACGCGAGCGCGAGCTTGAGGCGTTGGGTGACGCACTGGATCGCGCCTGCGCCGGTGAGGGGATGGCGATCCTGATCGAGGCGGGCAGGGCGTCGGTCAGACCGAACTGGTGCGTGAGACACGTCCAGCGGCCCACCGGGCGGCATGCCCGAGCTCTACGCCAGGGCTCAGAGCTCGAGCAGCCTTTGCCTTCGCCGGTGTGCGCCAGATGCCGGAGTCCGTGATCAAACCGGCCAACCAGGCACGCTAATTTGTTCGCCGTCGCCGCAGGCGGCCCGCCTGTCGACACCGACGCCCCGGCCTCGGCTCGATCGCGACTCGCGGAGATTCTTGGGCTACCTGGCGCGGCGCGTGGAGGGCTAGCGTCGCGATGCTTCTCGCGGGACGTCCACCCATGCCGGCGGCGGAGGGGACCGAGGCGGTGTGGGCGCAGGTGCCTCTCGTTGCTCTCAAGCGGTCGCGCTGTATCCGCGGCCGCTGACCCCGGCTGCCGTGGTGGCTCTGGTCCGGAGCGCCTGGGGGCGGAGGCACTTGGAGGAGTTCTGCCGCCCCTGTCACGCGGCGACCAGGTCAATCCGCTGTCCTTGCGTGAGCCTTTAAGAGCTCTCGACGTGGCGGGAGTTGCGCCGTCGGCGGCCGACGAGCTCGTGCGGGCTGACATCTTCGTGCGCGCCGAGCGTTTGGGGTTCGTCCATCCGATCGTGCGCGCGGCGTTGCATCAGGATTCTGTGCAGTTGCATCGAGCGCTGACCCAATCCCTCCGGGTGCAGGAGCGGGCGGAATCCTGACCGAACTTGGTGGCTGCGAGGTCGCCGCGATGGAGTTCGAGGCCGCCGAACCGCATCTGCGGGCCGTGTGACGTCGAACGCAGAGCCGAGCACGCGCGCCGCGGCAGCGTCCAACCTGGCGTCGACGTCGGTCTCGTTGAGCGTCAACGCTTCCGAGATCGCGAAGGCCGCCGCGCCTCAGCACCGCGTGACCGACTAATTTTGGCTCACCTGGCGCTGATCAGCGCGGCGGTCAATCTCTACCGGCAACCCAAGATGACGTCCAACGACGATAGCGGGAACGTTCCTCACCTCTTGCAGGCCAAGAACTGGCAGCTTGCGGGCATCGCTCGCGAGGCGACGGCCGCGGAGTGGGCGGCCGCGCAAGTCGAGCGCGTGCGCGACGATCCGGCAGGCCGGTTGGCGATGATGTCGCACGCCTATCACGGACCGTTCGGTAAGGCGCCGCGGCATCTGCCGTTCCGAAAAGCCGCCTTGTCGTTCATGCGCTGGCAGGCCGAGCGCGGCGTGCTACGTCCGCTGGACGAAAATCCACCCGGAAGCGCGTGGTGGCGGGCAGTTAACGAGCGACTGCTCCTGGACGGCTGCGAGGCCCTGGCCCGGTCAGGCGGTCTTCCGGGGCAGGCCTCCTCGCCGACGATCGCGCCGTGGATGTCGTTTATCGCCGCGCCGACGGGCGGGAACTGGTACCGAGCGCACAACGCCAGCATCGTCCGCGCCTATCTGGAGAACCGCGATCTCGCCGAGCAGGAGTCGCTGCCCGAGCGCTTCTTTCTCAACGTTGCGCTGCTCCGCGTGCTCTATGCGCACGCCCTGAACGCGGCGCCACGCATGGCTCTCGGTCGGTTCGCGCCTGTCGGCCGGGTACTCGGTGATCCACGGGTGGGAATGGCCGGCGCGTTCCTCTCGCTCGGCCGTGTGCTTCCGGCCCACTACCCAGCGCGGCTCGATCTGGAGACGACCCTCAAGATCGAGCACGGGCTCGGGCGGATACTCGACTACGGCGTGATCGCCCCACGGCTCCAGGCGCTCTATGACTGGTCGGCGCGAGAGCTTGACATCCCGGACCTACGCAGCCTGATTCGCGACGGCAGCCCGATCTACGCGTGGTCCTACGCCGACCGCAACGTGTGGAGGCAAGCGCCGGAGTCGCTACCCGTCCGGCTACTCCGAGTTGCGACGTCGCCACGGTGAGGCGCGCCTGAGTACCGCGGCCACTGCTGACGAAGGTGTCCGCGAGCTTCGTCGCCCAAACGGACATGGACACGCCGCGTCTGCTTCGAGGTCTGATCGGCCAAAACGAGCACCAGCGGACACAGACGCCGCTTCGGGTCCGCGCACGCCGCCCGCAGCAGGTACGGGATGAACCCGAAGCAGGTCCCCGCAAATGCCGAGCGGTTCCATGCCGCTGATCGCGTTGACCTGAGCTAGCGAGGGCGTTTCGTCGCCGACGCTCGGTCGATTGAGAGCCCCGTGGGGGGGATGTATTCGCCGCCCCAAGCGCTCAGGGACGCTGTGCGGAACTGGTCTCGGAACAGGATCGCCTAGTCCTGCGCGTAACTGTTGACACCGGCCTGACGCGGCGTTCTAGCAGCCCCGAGCCGAAACCGGAACCGCACGAGCCGTGCTGCTGCAGTTCCTGTCGAGCAATAGGGAGCAGTCCAATTCGAGCGCGTCAACGGTCGGTCTTGGAAAGGATCGTCTCGATCAAGCTTCCTTTGGCGTCTGCATAGTGGTTCATGTCGGGCCAGTCACGTGTGGCCAGCGCTCGCTTGAGCTGCTCATACGCACGACGATCTTGCGGCGAGGCTCGGAGCCGATTGCGGAACCGCAGGCAGCGCGTCACCTCGGGATCTAGATCTGCCCAGACGTGCACGTGGACATCTCGCTCCGCCGTGCGGAACATGCGATGCCCTGGCTCCCGCACCCGAAGCTGATAGCCCACTGACTCCAGAGCAGACACGATTATCGCATCCTCGGGGTCCGCCACGGTGACGACGAGATCGATGATCGCCTTGGCCGCCAAGCCAGGAACCGCGGTTGAGCCGATGTGCTCGATTCGGAGCGCCGCTGGGCCGAGTGCGCGTTGGACACGATCGCGTTCGGCCTGGTAGCGCACCGGCCAACTCGGGTCGTAGTCGACGATCACAATCGCCCGTTTCTCACCCCCGCCGATCAGGACGGACTCGAGGTAGACCTCCCGTTGGCGTTCATCCACGCTCGGGATTCTCACACGCGAGTACGACTGCGATGTCCTGATAGGTCCGTGCGGCGTCGCAGCCAAGGCTCCCGCGCCCTCAAGTACCTGCATGCGCAACGGCGCGCGCATCTTGATCGCACCGGGTCGCGCCCTGCTGCGGGCCGAAAGGAGGCATGTCGTGTCTCGTGTCGGCGCCCGATCCGTGACATCCGCTCTTGTCTCCCATCCTTCGTGAACGCGCAAGCCGCTCGGGGGTGTGGTCCGATCGCTACAGGGCGGCGCGTTCGCTCTCGGGGCGGACGCGTCGTTCGGCGGTGGCCGCGGCCACGGCGCTGTCGCCGCCGTAGCGGACGCGATTGTCGATCGCGTCGGTGGCAGAGCCCTTGTCCGGAGTCTGCGCGCAACTCTTGCGTCGCCAGGGCGGTCGCGTGACCGAGTCGCTGGCGGGTCAAAGGTAATGTGACTCGGCGTGGTACGCCTCATCACGTGGAATGTTGCCGGTCGCAGTAAACGACTGGCCGAGCAGGCCAGGGCGATAGCAGCGCGGCAGCCGGACATTGTTGCGTTACAAGAGGTCACCCGGCGCACGCGGCCGCTGTGGGATCGCGCATTTGAGTTGATCGGGCTCCCGCACGTTTCTGCTTCCGCGCTCGACAGCGGACTGTCCGGCGGAGCCGTCGGTCGGCGAACGCTCGTGATGATCGGCGCGCGAGTCGCGCTTGAGGAGGTGCACAAGCCACTGGCAGTTCCCCGACCCGAGAGCGCGCTCAGCGTGCTTGCGCGGTGCTCCTCAGGGCCGCTGCAGGTTCACTGTGTTCATGTTCCCAACGCTGCGAACGGGTGGGTGAAGGTCGAGACCCTCCAGGCGCTGCGGCGCGGGCTTGAGACCCCGTGCCGCACGCCGCGCGTGCTGTGCGGTGATCTGAACACTCCACGGCGCGAGTTGCCCGACGGCACCACGATCTCCTTCGCGCGCGACTCGCGCGGCCGGCTGCGCCCGGAGCGCGGGCCCGAGTGGGACGCCGCCGAGCTCGACATCGTCCCGGGACTCCGCGAGCTCGGCTATCGCGACGCGTTCCGAACACGCCACGGGTACGCGTCACGGTCGCCGAGCTGGACCTGGAAGACGATCGCAGGGCACGACGGCGGGTGGCGTCTGGACCACACCTTCCTCTCCACGGGCCTGTTCCCGCTCGCTTGCCAGTACCACCACCAATGGCGAGAGCAAGGCCTAAGCGACCACTCCGCGCTCGAGACCGATCTGGAGTACAGCCACGGCTGACCGCGGCAGACGGCACCGCCGGTTGGCCAGACCCTCGCGACGAGTGGAACGTCGGCTTTGTAATGGTCCGGTGTGCGACCATCGAGATCGTGCAGCAGTCGCCGACGACATACGCGGATTGCGGGCATGGCAGATGCCCACCGCCCATCGGGATGCCTCCCGGGATCCGAAGGCAGGCCTGACTCTATCTCACTAGAACGCGGTATCGGGTGCGCTCGCACGACCTGCACAGTCGCAAGTGCGGTGCCGCCAACCCTCGGTTCGCTACGCCTTATTAGGTGCTATGCATGCCGCGTTACGCGGACTCGCGTCACGCAATCGCGCGTTACGCAGCGATGTATAATAACCAGCATTGCCTAGACGTGCACCCGCCGGCAATCCCTTTCGCTATGGAGACCTCGCTCTCAGTCGCGCATTTACGAATCGGACCGACGAGCTCAAGGAGCTGCGCGCGGATATGCGAAACGGCCAGAACGTCGTGGTCTTCGCACCCCGTCGGTACGGAAAGTCCTCTTTGATCTGGCGGGTCGCACAGGAGCTAATCCGAGGCGGCGAGGTTCTTGTAGCGCAGGTCGACCTCATGAAGACGCCGACCAAGGAGCGGCTCGCGGAGAAGCTCGCCGCCTCGATCTATGAGGACATCGCGTCACCGCTTCTCAAGATCAGGGATCGGGCGGTGGGCGTATTCCGAGGACTCCGAATCGCACCCACGATGACCCTCAACGCCGATGGCTCCCTCGGTTTCAGCTTCTCGGCCGACCACCTACCCGAGGACATCAACGGCACGCTCGAGCACCTGCTCGAGCTGCCGGCCGAACTCGGAGCGCAGCGTGACCGCCGGGTCGCACTCGTGTTCGACGAGTTCCAGCAGATCGTAGATATCGACCCGAGTCTGCTCCCCCTCCTGCGGTCCGTCTTCCAGGAGCAGCCCGACGTCGCGCACGTGTACCTCGGCAGCAAGCGGCACATGATGGAGCGGATCTTCAACGACGAGAACGAGCCGTTCTGGCGCAGCGCCAAGCAGATCGAACTCGGGGTGATCCCACCAACCGCCTTCGCGCGCTTCATCCGCACCCGCTTCGAGCAGACATCGCGCTCGGTGGAAGACGCAGTGGTCGACGCGATGCTCGACACGACCCACTCCCACCCATACGGGACCCAGGAGCTCGCTTACGCGCTATGGGAGGTCACGCCAGAGGGCGTGACTGCGACTCGCACGCACTTCAACGAGGCGCTGGTTCGGGTGCTCCGTTCGGAGAACGCCCATTTCAGCGTGCTCTGGGAGCGCGCGTCCAAAGCTCAACGGCTGATGCTCGAGGCACTGGCAGTGGATCCGGGCCAGCCTGCCCTGAGTGCCGCCTACCGGCGAAAGCACGACCTCCCTGGACCGTCGACCGTCCAGCGCGCCCTCGAAGCCCTAGTCGCCGACGAACTGGCGGAGCGTCACGGCGACGGCTATCGGATAGCGGAACCGTTTCTGGCCGAATGGATCGTGCGCAATGACGTGTAAGCCGGAGGCGACATTCGAACCCGCGACAGCCTCCGAGAGATCGGGTCAGTTTCGATCCCGCCGCATGCGCCCGGCCCGGCAGATCTCCACGACCCGTGCCCGCCGTGTTTTGCGACGCTAGTGGGCGGTCGCGCGGCGCCGATGGTCCGCCGGTGTTCGTGCGTCTACCCGAATGCATCGGCCTCGCGCAACGCTGCGGAAGCCGACAATGGTCCGCACCCGCAGACGCTTTCTGAGACCGTGGTTTGACGGTTGGCGAATTCAGTGTTTGAGTTCGATCTCGATGAAGGTCGCGTTGCGGCCGCTGCGGTTGATGACGTCGTGTGTAGTGCCTGCGTGCCCTAGATAGGGGACTGCCGCCTGTTGGATCAGGTCGTGGGTTGAGCCGTCGCTGTCGATGACTGCGAAGGTGCCGCCGGTGATGGGGACGATGACGTAGTCGAATTCGTGGCGGTGATGTCCGGTGGCGTCACCGTCCTGGAAGGTCCAGGTGGTCACGCGCACGTCCTCGGTGTCGAAGTTGGTGGTCGATCGGCCATTGGGCACTATCGCTCTCCTTAATTCCGGCTCACGCGGATCGTCTGCCGTGCTCTCTGGTCTGCTGCACTCGAGTATGCCGCGACGTGGCAGGTGCGGGTTGCATAGGCTGGTCATGAGGATCGGCAAGAGCAGCCGGTAAGTGCCAATCCGAGAGCACGGACTCCTACTTACAAGACAGGGTCGTGGTTACGAGCACGCCCTCGCACCACCGACCCTCCCACGGCCCTACCGAAGCTGCTCGAGGTATGACAGCAGCCACCACTCGGCCGGCCCTAACGCCGTGACGATCCCACAGCGTCGCCATCAGGAGTCGTGACATCAGAGATGGACCGCGGCGTGGGGGGATGCGAGTGGATGCTTTATTTTCGGGCTTTTCTTGATCGTCTGCCGGCGACCAGGGACGGTCTGGCGGCGCCAGAGGCTTCCATCCCCGAGAGCTGGTTCCGGTGCCCGTGCCACACTTGGCGAATGGCGACTGACGGCACAGAGCATGTGACGCTGAGCGGTGATCGCTCGGGGGAATACGTAGTGATGGAGGAGCGCCCGGATGGCTCCCTTGACATCCGTGGTCGCCCGGATACATCCGCCGATGCAATCCTCCGGCGGCAGAACATTACGCCGGCAAAGCTCAAGGAGTTCGAGACGGAGTACGGACCTATCCAGCCGCCGGACGGCGAGGGGTAAATCGTGCCGCAGCCGGAGGGGGCGGTGCGCACGCCATCCGCGAGCGTCGCAACGCTCGCAGCCAAACATCGGCGAGCTCACACACGTACACCGCGCGCGTGACGTTCGCATCGCGGTGGCCAAGCAGGAAGGCGATTTCGTCCACGTTCTCGCCCGCCAGCCGGCCCGGCCCGCGACGATATGTCGGAAGCTGTGGATCGACGGAAGCTCACCCGGCGCAACCGGTACCGGACTTCCGGACTCGTCTTGGCGATAAAGGGCCGGGAAGGTCAGATTGTCCTGTCGTCCGTCGCCTTCCACTGAGCCATTCGCAGAGCCCGACGGACATTTCTGTTGACAAATCGGTCCGCCAAGGGTGTCGCGATCACATCGTGCCGCTGAGCAAGACGGCGCGTGAAGTTATGGCTGCGTTCCGAGGTCGAGAGGTGGGCGGCCGAGCAATCGACAAGGGATCGCAGACGCCCGAATCGGTCTGCTCGTTGACGGCGTTCTGGCAGTACGGCGGCAGCGCCTGTTCGCTGGTGGCCAAAGACGTAGTGTCCAGTTTTGTTCGCGTGATCCCTCTCGTCCCGGAGAGCAAAGACTTGCTGGTCGGCGACCGGCCTTGACACCCAGTCGCAGCTGCGGTCAGGTCATGCGACCGAACCTTCTCAAGGAGCCGTAAGACCAGCTGGATGAGGCGCTGCCACGCACCGGGCTCCCGGGCTCTGCTTCCACGCCGTTCAGCAGCACCCCAGCGATCGGCGCCTGTCGCTCAGACAACTGCTCCCTCTCGAGGACGCCAGGCGGACGACCAACAGGTTCGCACGTGGAACGCATCGTCAGGACGCGACGGGGGTGAGGACTCCCGTTGGGCGGCGGGAGAATTCCGGCGCCGTCGCGCTGGCGACCGGAGGGTCGCCGTTGCACCCGTGAGCTTCGGGATGCTCGAGAAAGCGAAAGCGATCGTCGACGCGGGGCAGATCCGACGTTCACGCGAGGCTGTCCGTGCGAAAACGCGGAAACGGCCACACGGACGTGAGAACGAGGCGGACGCCCGCTCCGCCTAGGCGAGCGGTGATCATGATGAGCGCTGATCTGGTACCGCTGGGGGCCACCAAGCGTCGCGAGCTCGGCCGCACAGCCCAACTCGCCGGCGTTCAAGGCTGAGGATCTCAGACCCAGCCGGTGTGGGGGCGCCGTTCGCCGCTCCGCCTGCCTTCGAGTCGTGCGATGGGCGCAGAACCTAACCGCGGCCACGCCTTCGGTGCGCGCGGATCAGCGCAGCGCCTCGACCTCGGCGTCGGTCAGCTCCACCTCGGCCGCGGCGAGGTTCTCCCGCAGGTGCTCGAGCGAGAGCGTGCCCGGGATCGGCAGGATCGTCGGCGAGCGGCGCAGCAGCCAGGCGAGCGCGACCTGCTCCGCCGTCGCGTCGTGGCGGGATGCGATGTCGGCGAGCGCCGGCGAGCCGACCCCGCGCAGCGGGAAATAGGGAACGAACGGGATGCCTTCGCTGGCACAGTAGTCCACGACCCCCTCGTGCTTTCGCTCGCCCAGGCTGTAGCGGTTCTGCACAGCGGCGATCGGCACCACCTGGCGAGCCGCGCGGATCTGCTCGACGCTCACCTCGGAGATGCCGACGTTGCGGATCCTGCCCTGGTCGCGGTACTCGGCGATCACCCCGAGGCTCTCCTCCAGCGGCGTCTCCGGGTCGACGCGGTGAAGGTAGTAGAGGGGAATCACCTCGGTCCGCAATCGCCGAAGGCTCTCGTCGATCTGCCAACGAAGCACCTCGGGGCGCCCCTCGCCCGGGTGGTAGCCGCCCTTCGTCGCGACGACCACACCCTCGGGAATGGGATTTAGCGCCGCGCCGATCGTCTCCTCACTCTCCCCGCGCGTATACAGGTAAGCGGTGTCGATGTGGCTGACGCCTGACTTGACCGCGTCCCGAATGAACGCGACGTTCGCGGAAGTGTTCTCGAGCCGGTTGCTGCCAAGGCCGATCCTTCCCACCTCGACGCCGCCGAGCCGCAACCTCTTGATCATTGTCGCGCCCCCACGACGTAATCGACCACCCGCCCCCACGGGTCGCCGGTCCGAAAGCCGTCCCCGACCTCCTGGCCGTGCGCCACGCCGCCACGCGAGAACTCGTCCTCGCAGCTCGGCCGCCCCTCGCGCGAGCGATCGCCGCCGACCTCGACCCCGGGGCAAGCGCCATCGGGCACATAGACCGTCACATGATGAATGCCGTAGTCAAGCACGGCCCGCACACCCTACCCGTGACTCGAACAACCAACGCGCTGCCCGCGAGCCCCTCCCGCGGGTACGGCAGCGCGTAATCGTAGGGGCCGCCATGGCGACCGGCGAGGTACGCCCCCGGCCCCCGCCCAAGAGCAGTAGGCGCAGCCACGCTGGCGGCGGTCCGGGCAAACGACTCCTGCGCCGCCAAGGCAGTCATCCGCCGGGCGTCCAGCTCACGATCGCGTTCATCGCAAAGCGCTCGTCCGGCGCTGGCGCGGCTCACGCCTGATGAGTCGCCAACGCGATCGCGCGACCCTAACCCTAACCCGCGTCAAGAGAAATCGATCGGCGAACAGTGGAGGCAGGCCGAGCCACCCCGCGAGACGCGAACGGCTCGATCCGGCGGAACCGTCGCGAAACGTCCGGAGAAGGCCACCGGCCGGCTCCCGGCGCTGCTCGTAGCGACCTTCACCTCGCCGAAGACGGCGGCATCGCTACTTGAAGGGGACCGTTACCGGACCAGGCACGGCACGGTACACGGCAAAGAAGTCACGGTTGTCGGGGACGAGGTAGCGCGTGGGCGCCTGATTCGGCTGGGGCTCGACCATCGTCGGGTGGAGACCGGGGCGGTGGCTGTAGGTGATGAGCGTGTGCCAATCAGGGTTGATGTCGAACTCCATGGCCTTCACGGCGCCGACGTGCTGGAGGATCTTCGCCAGCGTGATCACCGTCTGCTCGTCGGCGACAACGTAGAAGAGGTTCCCGTGACGGTCGATGCCGACACCAGTGCGCGGGACGCGGGGGACGCCGCCGAGCGTGAACCCCCACTGCGGGCTGTTGGGGTCGTCATTCAAGTCGGGGTTTAGGTGTCCGTTCCAGACGATCGGAGCCAGGCTCTGGCGGGCCCAGGCGACGTCCGACCCCGTGTTCGCGCCCCCGCTCCACCTCACGATCGCGACGCGACCGTCGCGATAGCCAATGAGCGTGGCGTTGCCGTCCGTCAACGGCTCGTTCACCTCACCGTTATCGGTCGAGCCGTTATTGCCGTCCGTGGCAGTGAAGCCAGCGTTGAACGTCGCAAGCAGCCGCCAGCGCTGATCGTACGGAACCATCATCGGCCCGCGTACGGCCGCGTTCGGCGGCTCGTTCGCCCCCGGGTAGTACGCGATCTCGGTGCGCGCATGGTCAAACCAGGCGACGTAGGCGACGATCTCCGGATAGGCGAGCTCGGGCCGATAGGTCGCCACCAGCACCGGCGGGCCACCATCGACCGGCGGGCCCGTCGGCTTCCACACCCCTTCGCCCGGCAGCGGGTGCGGGAAGACCGGCTTGATCGGCGGCGGCAACGCAGCGGCGTTCGCGCGCGCAACCGCACGCCCAACCGCACGCGAGACCGCGGGCGCAATCGCCGCGAACGCGCTGGTGCCGACCGCCAGCGTCGGTCCCGCTACATGGACCGCGGTGCTCTTCGACGCGGTCGGCTTCGACCCTCCGCCGCAGCCGCCGGCCACAACCGCGGCGGCCACCCCAGCCATGAGCGCCGTTCGGCTGATCACTCCCAATCGGACTCCAACGGCAGCGCAGGCGTCGCGCTCACGGTGCTGATTCTAGGCGGACGCGGTTGTTACTCGCCACCAAGCTCGATCCGTCGCCGACTCGATCGCGTGGAGCGCGACGTCCCGCCGAGCAAGCGATCGTCGAGGGCCCCAGCGCCGGGTGGCCCCTTGTGTCCCGCAACCAGCAGCCAGCTCAAGGCCATCCACCGATGCGCTGACGATCTTCGGATTGATGGTCGGCACCCTGCAGCTTGCCAGGGCACTGACAGACCGCGACCTATCCGACCAGCTCCTCGCCCGAGGTGTCGAGACAGCGGTGAAGCTCCTCGAGGACCCGGCGCGTAAGCGGCGCCATGCACTCGCTAGGCCAGGCGCACGAGCTTCTCGACGTCTCCTGGGCCGGGGATCGCTTTGACGTCTCGCGCGCCGATCGGCTCACCGCAGCTAGAGCAGACCAGCTGGGGCTCTGAGATCTGACCGCATTCTTGGTGGATCAGGCGCAGCGGCGGGCCTTCTGGCGCGGCGTATTTGTCGCCCCACTGGCGCATGGCGTTGATCACCGGCCACAGGTCGCGGCCCCTCTCGGTTAGCCGGTAGTCGAATCGCGGTGGGTGCTCGCTGTAGGGGACCTTGGCGAGCACACCGGCCTCAACCAGGCGAGCCAGACGCTGATTGAGCACGTTGCGCGCGATCCCGAGTCGCTCCTGGAACTCGTCGAAGCGGGTCACGCCGAGGAAGGCGTCGCGGACGATCAAAAGCGTCCACCACTCGCCCACGACCTCGAGGCACTGCGCGACCGAGCAATGCATGTCAGAAAAGCTCTTGCGCTCCATGCTTTCAGGATAGTGGGTTGCATCATGGAACGCAATGGGGTAGCGTGTGGGTTCCATCAAAGGACTCAGTTAGCGAGAACTCATGTCTGCGAACCGACGCGCCTCAACCCTAAGCCGGTCATCTCACGGGGGGCTGTCGCGCCGTGACGCTTCGCCGCGACTGACCCTGGTGATCGTGTGCGCGGGCGTGGTGCTCGCGAGCCTCGACCTGTTCATCGTCAACGTCGCGCTGCCGCAGATGGGCCGCGACTTTCATCTGCACGGCGGGGCCTTGGGCGATCTGTCGTGGGTGCTGAACGGCTACGCGATCGTTTACGCCGCGTTGCTGGTGCTGTTCGGGCGCCTGGCCGAGCGCTATCGCCGCGAGCGCGGTTTTCTGCTCGGCGTGGCGGTGTTCGTCGCGGCGTCGGCGGCGTGTGGAGCTGCGAGCAGCCTGCCGATGCTGGTCGCGTTCCGCGTCGTGCAGGCGGCCGGTGCGGCGCTCTTGACGCCGACCTCGCTGGGGCTGATCCTCGCGACCTTCCCGCCCGAGCGCCGCCACGGCGCAGTCCGGGCCTGGACCGCGGTCGGGGGGTTCGCGGCCGCGCTCGGTCCGGTGATCGGCGGTCTGCTGGTCGCCGCGAGCTGGCGCTGGGTGTTCTTCGTCAACGTGCCGATCGGGTTGATCGCGCTGGCGGTCGGCTGGCGCCGGCTCCCGCACGTCGCCGGCCACCGGGTGCCAACCCCGGACGCGCTCGGGGCGCTGCTGGTCACCGGCGGCATCGGCGCGCTGTCCCTCGGCCTCGTCAACGGCGGCGCGTGGGGGTGGGCGAACGGGAGGACGATCGCCTCGCTCGCGCTCGCCGCGGCAGCGCTCGGACTGTTCGCGGCCCACCTCGCGCGGCACCGCAACCCGCTGATCGACCGCGCCTTATTCGGCCTGCGGCCGTTCACCGGCGCGTCCAGTGTGGCGCTGCTGTTCTCGGCCGCATTCGGCGCGATGCTGCTCTCCCGAGTGCTGTGGGCCCAGGACGTCTGGCATTGGTCCCCGCTCGTGACGGGGCTGTCGGTCGCGCCGGGGCCGCTGATGGTGCCGCTGTTCTCATTCCTGGTCGCCGGTCGGCTGACCGCGAGGTTCGGCCCTGGACCGGTCATCGCCGCGGGATCGACGATCTTCGCCGCCGGCGCGGGCTGGTGGGCGCTCGCGATCGGGCTGCGACCCGACTACGTCGGCGGGTTGCTCGGCGGGATGCTGCTGACCGGGATCGGCGTCGGCCTCACCCTGCCGACGCTTATGGCGACGGGCGCCTCCTCGCTGCCCCCGCACGCGTTCGCGACCGGCTCGGCGGTCGTGAACATGCTCCGCCAGGTCGGGCTCGCTGTCGGCGTGGCCGCGCTGATCGCCGTGCTCGGAACTCCGCACTCGCCGCTCGCGACGCTCATCGCCTACCAGCGCGCAACCTGGATGATCGCGGCGATCGCCTTCCTCGGTGGAATCGTCGGGATCGGGCTGCTGGCCGTCAGGCGCCAGCCCTCGCCAATCGCGGCCAGCGGCGAGACGATCGCTCCGGCGGTAGCGATCGCCACATCGGGAGAGGCGCCGCGCGCATGAGTGCCGAACCACACCGGGCCGACCTGCCCGGCCCGAGCGAGCTGATGCGGCTGCTCGAGATCGACCTCGAGCGGATCAGTCCGACCCGCGTCAGCGGGTCGGTCGCCGCCGACGAGCGCCACCATCAGCCGTGGGGACTCGTCCACGGCGGCCTCTACGCGACGGTGATCGAGACGTTCGCCACGACCGGCGCCTACGAGGCCGTCAAGGCCCGTGGCCAGCAGGCTGTCGGCGTCGCTAACGTCACCGACTTCCTGCGTCCCCACCAGCACGGTCGCCTGGACGTGGTCGCGACCGCCATCCAGCAGGGCCGCACCCAGCAACTCTGGCAGGTGGAGGTGAGTCGTCCTGAAGACGGCAAGCTGATCGCCCGCGGCCAGGTCCGCCTCCAAAACATCGATGGCTGACACCGAGCTGACAGCGGATCGCAGCCGGCTGGTCACCTGGCAGGACCCGGCGGCGCTCACCGCCGCCGCGGAAGATTTGTCGGGCCGCGAGTTCCTCCAGGCGATCAGCGAAGGCCGGCTTCCAGCCCCGCCGATGGCCGAGCTGATCGGCGCCCGGCTGGTGTCCGTCGGCGACGGGGAAGTCCGCTTCGCCTGGAGGCCGGACGAGTCGGCGTACAACCCGATCGGGACGGTCCACGGAGGGCTTCTCTGCACGCTGCTTGACTCGGCCGCCGGCTGCGCGGTGCACACGCTCCTCCCAGCCGGCACCGGCTACGCCTCGATCGAGATCAAGGTGAGCTACCTCAAAGCGCTCCGGGCCGACAGCGGCGAGATCGACGTTCACGGCCGAGCCCTGCAAATCGGCCGACGAGTCGCGTTCGCCGAGGCGCACGCCCGCAACCCAGCCGGCGAGCTCGTCGGCCACGCCACCACCTCGATCGCCGTGACCGGTGGGCTGAGCGCGCCGACCAACACGAGACACAACGAAGGCCTGACATGACCACATCACCACAGGGCACACCGATCGAAGGCGCTGTCGCCCTTGTCACCGGCGGGCACCGCGGCTTCGATCGCGCCCTCGTCGACAAGCTCCTCGCGCGTGGCGCGAGGAGCTGCGAACCTCAGAGCGCTCCGCGGCGCAGGGGCGGGTCTCGCATCCGGCATCGCACGGCTAGGCTGTCCGACGACGCGCGCTACCAGCGCTTTGCGACGGCCAAGCCGAGCGTCTCGGAGCGCGAGCTCGACTACCTACTTGACATTGATCATCACGATCGCGAGGCGCTGCTCGCGATCGATCCGCGCACGGGTCACGGTGTCGCAGTGGTCCGATATGTCCAGGTTCCGGGCGAGCCTGGCGTCGTCGAGCTCGCCGCGACCGTCGCTGACGAGTGGCAGGGCAACGGCCTCGGTGGCGCGCTCCTCGCCCGCCTCATCCAGCGTGGCAGCGAGGAGGGCCACGGTGTCTTGCGCGCCAGTGCGCTTGCCAGCAACAAGCGCTCGATTGCGATGCTGCGCCGGGGCGGGTTCCGCGCTCGACCGGGCAGGGGGCCCCTGCGCGAATTCGAGCGCACAACTCACGGCTCCCCACTCTTGCCCTGGGCGGTGAACCCCGGGTCAGGACGCTAAGCGTAGGGCACTCGATTCCCTGCGAGGGCGACCATGTGAAAGAAAAGGCATCACAAACGCCTACGGCGACCGTGGCCGTGGTCCTGCTTCTCCGCAGTTCGGGCAGCTGTCGGAGCGCAAAGTTTCCCTCCTTGCGCGGACTCGCGCACACGCAGGTTGAGTGCCTGCCCCTTCCGGTGGCCCGGAGCTGAGTCGTCCTTGCCGCCGCGCAAGGAGGTCGGGTCGCGTGCGCTGGCGGGATGCATATCTGGCGAGCAGAGCGAGACGACGGCGCGAAGGGTGTGTGCGTCAGCGTTTGCGGTATGCCACGAGGAATGCGCGCACGCCGGCGTCGGCGTAGCGGTTGAGCTCGCCGTGGGTAGCCGGTTCGTCCTCGCCGAGCAGCATCGCCTGGTTGAGGGGGATCGACATCACTAGCCAGTTGAAGTGTGCGGCGGCGAGGCGGGGGTCGTCGAGTTCCAGGGCGCCCCGGGAGGCCAGCTGCTCGAACATGGCCGCCAGCGCGTCGATCGTGCGTCCGGGCCCTCGGTCGTAGAAGAGGCGGCCGAGCTGCGGGAAGCGACCGGCTTCTCCGATCACGAGCCGGCGCAGCTGTAGCAGGCGCGGCTCCATCACCGCGCGCAGCTGACGGCGGGCGAAGCGGCGAAGGTCGCGCTCGAGGTCGCCGGAGTCCTTCAGGTGCAGCACTTCGTCGGTATTGGGATTGGCGATCTCGTCGACTGTGGCGGTGACGATCTGTGAGAACAGGCGCTCCTTGTCGGCGAAGTGCTTGTAGACCGTTTGCTTGGAGACTCGCGCGAGGGCGGCGATCTCGTCCATGCTCGAGCCCGAGTAGCCGTTGCTCAGGAACACAGTTGCGGCGGCCTGGAGGATCGCCTTGCGCTTGCGCGCCGACCGGCGCTCGTCCTCGAACTCGTCTCGCGAAGGGGGTGCGCTCGCCATCCGCGACGGATGATACTAGACAGTCTAGTTCTCTTTCGGTACTATACGGTCTAGTTCCGCTTACACAGAGAGGATCGGTTTTCGATGTCCGAAGTGCACGTTCTCCTGAACGGTCGCGTGTTCGGCGAACAGCCACGCTGGCACGACGGTCGCCTGTGGTTCTCCGACTGGGGCACGCAGGAGGTGATCGCCGTCGATCTGCAGGGCAACAGCGAGGTCATGCTGAAGGGGCGATCGTTTCCGCTGTGCGTCGACTGGCTGCCAGACGGCCGGCTGCTGGTGGTGTCGGCGCGCGATGGACTGCTTTTGCGGCGCGAGCGGGATGGGTCGCTGGTGAGGCATGCCGACCTGAGGGCGGCGTCTGACCCTCCGGCGGTAAACGAGCTCGTCGTCGACGCTCGCGGCAACGCCTACGTCAACGGCGGCGGCTTTGACCTGATGGCGGGCGAGCGGTTCGCGCCCGGGATCATCGCGCTCGTCACTCCTGACGGCTCCGCTCGCCAGGCAGCCGACGGCCTGGCGTTCCCGAACGGCATGCTGATCATGCCCGACGACCGGACGCTGATCGTCGCCGAGTCCTACGCAAAGCGGCTGGCCGCGTTCGATATTGACGTCGACGGGGGTCTGTCGAACCGGCGTGTGTGGGCCGATCTCGGCGAGGGCGTCCCGGACGGCATCTGCGCCGACGCCGAGAACGCTGTCTGGTACGCGGATGTCCCCAACAAGCGGTGCGTCCGCGTCCGCGAGGGCGGGGAAGTACTCGACACGGTCGAGCTTGACCGCGCGTGTTTTGCGTGCGCCCTCGGCGGTACGGATGGAGCGACCCTGTTCATGGTCGCAAACGAATGGCGCGGCCCCGCCAACATGCTCCAGGGGCGCGACACACAGGTGCTGATGACTCGGGCGCCCGCACCCGGCGCCGGCCGGCCCTAGCAACCCGAGACCGCTGCCCGCAGCAAAGGGGGATGAAGATGGGGAAGGTGATCGTGATGAATTGGATGACGCTTGACGGTGTGATGCAGGGGCCGGGCCGCCCGGACGAGGACACCCGGGATGGCTTTGCGCACGGCGGCTGGGGGGGCGGGAGCGCAGGCATGACGTCGCGGGCGAGACTGTCGGATCGGCTCCCGAAGTGATCGTCTCGCGACGACCGTCGAACAGAGGCCCGAGCTTGCGCGGGGCGGAAAGCGGGGGCAGAAGCGGCTCTGAGCTGGCGCTGGATCTGGCACGAACCCGTTAGCGGTATGCGCTTGCTTGTCCGACGCGGACCTGGCGAAGGGCAAGCCGTCGAGCTCGTCCAGTAGCTCGTCGGTGAAGGCCTCGGGAGGCGGCCGGTCGGGGCCGATGAACATCGCGACGAGTGCGGTCTTAACGTCGTCTCGGCCTGCTCGCGACGCCTTGTAGTATCGCGCGCGGCGTGCGCGGCCGGCGGGCGTGAAGGTGGTCATCAGTTCGGCAAACGTCTTGGACACTCGGCGCATGCGGCGAAGCCGCTCGGCGCGCTGGTCGCCGTAGGGGCACAGTTTGGGTGCGGTCCAGTCGTCTGAGGCGAGCAGCAGTTCACCGAGTTGACGGACATCGCTCAGCGCGAGCGACAGCCCCTGGCCATCGACGGGGTCGTCGTATCCGCCGGCGTCACCGATCAGGACGACTCCATCCGCATAGGCTTTGTCACATCAGGTGTGTTCGCTGCTGAACGTCGCGCACGGTCCTGCCGGCGTGACGTCGCCGACCCACAGCTCGTTCGGGAGCGGGCCCAGCGCCGCGAACGCCTCGACGAATCGCTTGCCCCCAGAAGGGCCCCCCACCGTGCCGCCTGCTCGTTCGCGTGGCCCGTGTACAGGCGGAGCCGACCGTGTCCTTGCGGGAAAACGTAGGACTGTAGATCTCCCTCGACACCAACCGTGTACAGATCCTCCGGCCAGCGCGAGGCGCCCTCGACCAGCAAACCGGCAACCAGGTGAGTCGACGGCGCGGCATTCGTTTGGATGCCCGATTGTTTGCGCACGGTCGAGGTGCGCCCGTCGGCTCCGACGATCAGCCGCGGCCGGACGTTCGCCTCGATGCCGTTGCGGAAGGTGATCGCCGGTCGGTTTCCCGTCCGCACGGGTACCTCGCCGACACCTCGGACGAGTTGCGCTCCCGCCCACACCGCTTCTTCGGCGAGCGTACTGACAGCTCTTGGGATGCGAAGCGCAGAGTGAACCGGCGACGTCCGGGAGGAAGGTTGAATTGTCCCGCTTGAATGCTTCTGCGACGGAGAGATCGATGAGCTCGTCGAACGGCACCGCGAAACGGGCGTCAACCGCCTGGGTGGAGCGGATCGCGGACTCGAGCCCGAGAGCTCGTGCTTCCAGCACGCCCCACAGTCAGACGAACCCGAAGTCCGACTCAGCCGCGCCGTACTCCTCGTGCATGTAGTCAGACCACAGCCGGATCAGCTCGCCCGGCACCGGCACCGAGCCGCGCGCGCCGCCCTCCGATCGCGCCCGGCTCAGGTCATCCTCGCGTGGCACGATCTCGATCCGCCGCTCCCACGAGACGACATCCTCGTGACGCAGCCCCAACGCCTGGCCGACCCGCATCCCGGTCGACGCCAACAGCGCGAACAAGAACCGATCACGCAACCGCTGCTGGCAATCGATCACCGCCGCCACCCGCTCCAAACTCAACGTCCGCGGCAACCGCTGCCGCTCAGGCAACCGCACCGCCCGCCCCCGCGGCCTCCCAGCCGAGACGCCATGCAGAAACGGCTTATAGCCGCCCCGTCCGCCGCGCGTCTGCACCACCAGATCCCTGGCCAGCGAACTCCCCCGCCGACCCTGGAACTCATAGAACGCCATCACCGCCGTCAGCATCCGGTTCACCGTCTGCGCCGACCGCTTTGCCGCCAGCTCGCTGATCACCACCACGTTCTCCGCCGGCCGCCGCGCCCACGCCGCGAACTCGCCCAGCTCCGCCACCGACACCCGATCCCACGCCACACCACACCCAGCCAGAAACGACCAGAACGCCGCCAAGTCCCGCGCATACGCCTCGACCGTGTTCGGCGAGCGCTCGATCCCCGTCAACCAACCAAGGAACTCATCAACCAGCGGTACCGGTCGAACATCCGGCCCGACCACCGTCCACTGACTCGACCCCGCTCGACGGCATCCGCACCCGGCGAGCTACGAACCCCTGTCGCATCCCATCGACATCAGCGTCATCCATGACACGACCCAACATAGAACGCCCCGCGGACGGACCCGACCCGGGCGCCCTCCTCGACGTCGTTGACATCACCGACAGCCTCAGATATCGACGCAGTAAAGACGCCCCAGAGGCCGCTCGTGGACGTCGTTCACACGCTCAGAGCGACCTCACATAATCGCCAATTCCAGGGACCCCGACGAGCGACCGACCGGGACGTTCCAGACCGACACCAACTTAGCCCCAGAAGTGTCTAGCAATCTCCCGCGCCGGGCGCAGGATCCGGGAGGTGGACAGCGAAACCACCAGCATGGAGCAGCCGTATTCCCCCGAGCCCCATGGCCAGCCGCCTCCCCCGCCGCAGGGTCTGGGCGCGCCTTATCCGGTGCAGTACTCGGTCGACTACCCGGACCGGCCGCTGAACCGCCTGACCACGTTCTTTCGCCTGTTCGTGGCCATCCCGATCGCGATCGTGCTGGTTCTCGTGGAGGGCGGTTACACCACCGGCTACGACTACGGCGAAGGCCACACCGTCACGTTCGCGGCCGCCGGCGGGCTGCTCGCGCTGCCCACGCTGCTGATGATCGTGTTCCGCCAGAGGTACCCGCGCTGGTGGTTTGACTGGAACCGCGAGCTGATGCGGTTCTCAGCCCGGGTGGGCGTCTTCCTGGCGCTGATGGACGACCGCTATCCCTCCACCGACGAGCATCAGGCGGTGCGCCTGAACTTCGCCTACCCGGACGCCCGCCACGACCTAAACCGCTGGCTGCCGCTAGTCAAGTGGCTGCTGGCGATCCCGCACTACGTGGTTCTGTTCTTCCTCTATATCGCGGCGTTCTTCGTCGTGGTCGCGGCCTGGTTCGCGATTCTGTTCACCGGCCGCTTCCCGCGCGGGATGTTTGAGTTCCTCGTCGGCGTCGGCCGCTGGACCAACCGGGTGATCGCGTACGCCCACGTGCTGGTCACCGACAGGTACCCGCCGTTCCGCCTCTCCCCCTAGATTCCGGCGCGCCAGCGGCGAAGCGACAGCCGTGATCTGGCCCCAAAGTGGGCCTTCACTATCCTGCTGACGTTAAGCAGTCGCAGTCCCTCGCTTGCGCGGCCCTTATATTCGCCGTGAACCAGAGTGCCCGCGCCTCAGCGCAGCACTGTGATGATCTGGATGCCGTTAACCTTGACGGGCTTCTGCGTACCTGGGTAGCCGGCGCGCGTGAAGCTGCTGGATACGGCGGCTGGTCGCGTGGGATTGATCACCACCGAGTGCGCGCCCTTCCAGCTGGACGCCGCCGAGAACGACCTCGCCTGAGCGAGCGCGATCCCGTCGGCGGGAGCAACGAGCGAGACGCACGAGAATCCTCCAGCGACCTGAGGTTCGTTGCCGGGCCGGTGTGCCGCCTTCCACCGAGGGCGGCCCTAAGTTCTGAGGTCCGCGCGTAAGCGGGCTCGGTCAGTCTGCGCTCGGCCGGAACACGAGTACGAGCACGCGCAGCGCGAGGATCCCCGGCGAACACGAGCAGGCAGTACCCCAGGAACGCGTACAGGGTGACTCTGTGCGTGACGTTGGGGCCGCCGTGCAGGCCGAGCATCAGTACGGCCATGACGCCGAGGGGTGGCGGCCAGGAAGGTGAGCACGAGCTGGTGCACGAGCCCGGTCAGGTAGCGGCGGTCGCCGTCGTCGGCGAGTAGGCGGACGTTGAGCCCGAGCCGACCTTGCTCAAGGGAGCCGCTGATCCGATCCAGGCGGCGCGGCAGCCTGCGCAGCATCGGCACGAGCGAGATCAGCTCGTCGCTGGCACTCTTGCGCAGCGCCTCGGGCCGTAGCTGGTCGGCGAGGTGGTCGGTGGTGAAGCGGCGGGCCTCTGCGAGGATGTCGAAGCCGGGGGCGAGCTGGGTAAGCGTGCCCTCGATCGTGGCCAGCGCGCGGAACGCGCCCGCGATCTCGGGCGGTACCGATAGTTCGTGCTCGGCGACGATGCTGAACCGGTCGGTGAACATGCGGATGTCCGGGATGATCCCGGGGCCGACGTGGCAAGCCATAAACTGGCCGAGTGCCCGCTCGAGTGCCGGCTCGTCGAGGTCCTCAGGGCGCTGCACAATCTCAAGCAGCGCGTCATGCAGCGCCGCCGGATCGCCACGGTCGACTGCAAGCAGCAGTCGCTGCAGCGCGGCTCTGAGCCCGGCGTCGATCCGCCCGACGGAGCCGAAGTCCAGCAGTCCGAGCTGCCCGTCTGCCAGCAGCAGCACGTTGCCCGGATGTGGGTCGGCGTGGAAGATGCCCTCGATCATCACCTCGCGCAGCAGGGTGTCGAGCAGGGTGCGGGCGAGGGCCTGGCGATCGCCGATCTCCTCGGCCGAGGTGATTGCACCCAGCGCGCGGCCGTCGAGGCGCTCCATCACGAGGACGTTCGCAGTAACAAAAGGGCTGATGGGGCTCTGGGATCCGGACCGCCGCCAGCCCGCGGCCGTTCGCAGCGGCAGCTACGGCGGTCATGTTCTGCGCCTCGATCCGCAGGTCGAGCTCTTCCCTGAGCGCCTCGGCGAACCCGTTCGAGAGGTCAACAGCGCTGACTCCCCGACCCCAGCGCGTCGAGCGCTGCACGCGGATCGCCAGCCGGTCGACGATATCCAGGTCCCAAGCGACGACCGTGTCGATGCCCGGCCGGCGAACCTTGACGACGACCCGCTCACCGGAGTCGAGCGTCGCCGCGTGCACCTGCGCGATCGACGCGGCCGCCAGCGGGGTGCGATCGAAGCTCTGAAACACGTCATCGACCTCGGCACCCAGGCCGGAGCCCAGCATCGGTTCGACCTGCGGCCACGGAACCTGTGGGGCGTCGTCCTGCAGTCCGCTCAGCTCGTCGACGAACTCGGCCGGCAGCAGGTCGCGCCGGGTCGCGAGTAGCTGCCCGAGCTTGATGAACGTGACGCCACCGTCCTCGAGCGCGAGCCGCAGCGAGCGGGCGAGCGCGGCGCGGCCATCGTGAGTCTGGAGCTCGGCACGGCGAGCGCCGCGCAGGTAGGGAAGCATCCCTCGGCGCACCAGAATCCGAGCGATCTGCAAGTAGCGGCGGACCCGCCGCGCCCGCTTGCGCGCTGCTCGGATCAGGTACAGCGCCCCGGGCATGGTGCCGCTCGGCACCAGCACCTCGAAGATCACCAGCACCAGCATCCCGATCAGCAGCGCGATCGCCACCCCGAGGGTCACGAACCACACAGCCGGGAGGACCGGCCCCTTGCCGTTGTGCTTGGCGATCGCGGTGACGATCGGCGAGGCGCACGCCAGCGCGACGAGCCCACCGATCAGAGCCCGCAGCGGCGACAGACGCAGACCGAGCAAGCGCGGCACACCGAACGCGTACACCGCCACGGTCAGGGCAACGGCGATGACGAAGAACGGGGCCGCAACGGCGATCATCTCGGCCCGGCCGATCTAGTCGTCCGCGCGGCGGCGCTTCGAGTTCGTCTGTTCGAGTCGCCGTCCTGGTCTGGCAGCGGCGCGGATTCTTCTGCGCGAGCGTCCACGAGCACTCCGAGTACCTCACCGATCGTCTGCTCCCGAGCGACGGCTTCCGGCAGAGGCAGATGGTTCTGGACCCGGTAGCGGTTGCGGCGGCCGTCCTTTTCCTTGACCACGTAGCCGGCTTCGGTCAAGGCGGTAACGATGCCAAAGGCAGTGCGCTCGGTGATACCCAACGCGGCCGCGATCTCGCGTAGGCGCACGCCGGGATCGTGGGCGATGCAGACCAGCGCGCGAGCATGGTTGGTGAGGAAGCTCCAATCGGTCATACCACGAGCCTGATCAGTTTTTCTAGCAATATCTTACTAGTTTTCTCCAACGGGAGTAGCGTGTCAAGCCGATATCTTCGAGACTCGGCTGTCGCCGACCGCCAGGGCGCTGAGGGGCGAGGAAGGGAGTCAGCCATGCCGGCGAGCAAGCACGCCGTGGCGACCACATCGAACGCGACCAACGGATCGTCGGCCTCATCACGGAGAGAAGCCAATATGGATCCAACCAGACGGATCGCGCTCGTTGCCCGCGTGCTCTTCCTCATTACGTTCGCCGCCTCGATTCCCGCGCTGATTCTCTACGCCCCGGTCCTGCACCACGCCAACTACATCCTCGGCGCTGGCGCCGACACACGCGTCAGGCTCGGCGCGTTCCTCGAGATCCTCCTCGCGATCGCCGACGGTCTCGGCTTGCCACGGCTGCTGCTTCTCGGCGCGAGCAGCCGTGCGGCGGGCGGCCGTCGGAGTTGGCTGGACTCCGAGTCGGTCGCGCCGTGCGAACCTCCAGCTCTGGGCGCATCCCGGGAAGCAGCTGAGGGCGGCTCGGGGTCCGTGTCGATCGGCTTGTGACGAAATCTGGGTTGGTGCGTAGATGACCTACGAACTCGGGGGAGTCGGTCGTCGCCTACTGGCTCCGAGCTTCGCAGGCCATTACAGTGCTCAGCGGAAGGAACGTCGGTGAGAATCAGACCTTGCTGTGGGCGGAGTCTGGGATCGTCGCTCGCGATTGCAGCTCTCTGCGCCGCCGCCTATCTGGTCTTGTTTCCGGCCGCTTCAGGCAGCCGCGGGCAGAAGGCGTCGTGCGGTCCGACCGGTGCTGCGACTGTGGTGGCGGATCGCGCCGCCCGCGTCTATCGAGTGACAACGGGGCACGACCCGCTAGGGACGCTTGGCAGCTACTACGGCTGCACGGTCGGTCACGCGAAGTCGCAGCTCCTGGCGAGAAGCGCGTTCAGCGGAATTCGCCTCTACAGTTGTGTAGTGAGTCAGTGCCGATTGGTTAGAGCGATCCGGCTAGTGGGCGCCACGGTCGGCGTCATTGTCGAGCGGCATGGCACCGATACGGTCAACACGACGCTGACGGTGCGCGATCTGGCGGGCGGTCACGTGCTCCACACGGTGCAGGCCGATACGGTGGTCGGTTACGGCGAGAGCCTGATCACTTACGTTCTCGCTCGGTCTGGAAACATCGCTTGGGCAACTGTGACGACATCGCCAGGTCCCCATGGGACCTCTCACCGCAAGGGGACTATGTACAGCGCGATTGGGCGCACCGTGAGCACGCTCGACACGGGCCCGAAGGTACGTGCCAGCTCATTGCGGCTGCGGGGAGACACGGTTGAATGGATCGACGGTGGCCAGCAGCGGACCACGTCTCTGCCCTAGTCGAACCGAGTTCCCTGCGCCTCATCCGGCCGGTTTACCAGGGCGACCGCTGCGGTCGTTCGCGAGATCCCGCCCGCGCTTCCAACGTAGCCTCCGGCGGGGGTACTCCCCATCGGAAGACGGCCCGTCCGGCCCGGTCTCCCGCCGGGGAGTGGATGTAGCCAAGGATGAGAATCTCGCACAAACAATCAAAGAGATTCTGGAGGACACCCGTCACCTACGGTGTGGACGCTTACGACTACTAGGGCCACGAGCAGACCGCGCTGCAGCCCAACCGTGCCCCAAAAGACCGTTGCGCGGACAACCGCTTTCATTTGGCTTCCATGGGACCGCGTCCTCGGATCGCGGCCAACGGCGGCACCGCCAAACGGCCCGCCACTACAGCGAATCACCCAGTACCCCCAACCGGATTCGAACGGTGATCTCCTGCGTGAAAGTTGCGAATCGAGGGCCGATCGAAGTTGGCCTTTTTGCAGGCTTTTTATGGCCCGATCGCGGCTCTCTGGGACCCTCCTGGATTGTCGCTATTTGCGGGCGTTCTGGACTCGTTTCGGCCGCGGATTGGGGTTCGCGGCCTTTTCCGGGGGCGGTATGGTGGCGCCTCGGGAAGGGTCTTCCGGAGCCCGGCGCGGTGGACGCGTCGCCCGCGGCCGTGGTGCTGGAGTGGTGGCCGGATCGCGGTGTTGACGATCGGCAAGCTGGGTGCGACCCGCGGCCAGCTTCAGTATTACGAGGCGCAGGTCGCGGCGGGGATCGAGGACTATTACGCCGGCCGCGGCGAGGTCCCGGGGCTGTGGCGCGGCACGGGCGCTCGCGCGCTCGGCCTGCGCGCTGACGAGCCAGTTGAGTGCGACGCATTCATGACGTTGATGCGCGGATGCAGTCCGGTAAGCGGAACCGTGCTGCGTCGGATGGGGGCGTGCTCGACGGTAGCGACCCTTGATTTGACGTTCTCGGCGCCGAAGAGCGTGAGCGTCCTGTTTGCGGTCGCCGAGGAGGACACGTCAGCCGTGCTCTTACAAGCCCACGAACAGGCGATCGACGAGGCGCTCGGCTATCTGGAGCGGGAGGCGTGCTTCACCCGGCGCGGTCACGGTGGGGCTGAGCGGGTGCGGGGCGAGGGGTTGATCGCGGCGTCGGACCTGCGTTGTACCTGCACAGTCCCGAAGGGCGCCGTGCGCGTGATGGAGTTCGCGATCGGTGTGTTCACCGTGAATCTAGCCGCCGGCCTCGTGTTGACGGTTGGGCCGGGGAGGTTGCTGCTCGGACTGGTGCCGCATCCTCAACGAACCGTCCGGCATGTGATCGAACTCGTCGCGGTCGTCAATCGTTGGGCGCCGCGGTGGCTCTCTGGCTCGGGCGGGGATGATGGCGGCGGGTTTGACACCCAGCAGGCACCGGCCGGGGCAGGACTCACGAACATGGGGGACAGCCTCGCGGCCGTCGGGGGAAATCTCACAGTCAGCTGCGCCCCGGGCCGAGGGAGCAGCGTTCACGTTCGCGTGCCGCTCGCACGCGACCGCTGACCGCGTTCGGTGTCGTGACCGTGGATTGACCACCGCGCCCGCAGCACTGATGAGCGAAAGTCCTGCTTTCGTACGAACGCGGCCGCGCCGGAGCGATCAACGGTCGCGGACACGTCGGCTGGCTCATCGAGCGAGATCAGAACCACCACGGCTCGAGGGTGCGCTCGCCGAATCCGCCGAGTGGTCTCGATCCCGTCCATCCCAGGCATTCGGACGTCGGTGAGCACGAGCTCGGGGTTAAGCCCACCCACCAGCACCAACGCCTCTTCCGCGCTTCCCGCCTCGCCTAGTGCCGCGAACCCGGGAGTAGCGTCGATTACCTCGTGGGCCGCGGCGCGAAACACCGCCTGATCATCGACGATGAGCACCCCCACATCACGGGTAAGGCTCGGCGTCCCTGGATGCGCAGCCGTAGTCTCCACCTCCTTCTCGGTCACCGTGGGATTTCGGGCAGCTGAGGAAGACAGTCGCATCCGCCCGAGCCACGCGCAATGGGGCCACCCGTGCCCCGACCGGGCGCGCCCACACTACCCAGGGGTGGCGCTCATATCCGACCGTGCCCAATCCGATGGTGGTGTTGGCTCAGGCCGAAACGCGTGCCCATCCCCTTGCCGACAACAGACCGCTGGTTGAGACTGGCCCTAAGCGCCGGTGTGCGGCGTCGTACCAAAGAGGTTGATCGATGCGCTTCATCCTGAACGTGATCTGGCTCGCATTCGCCGGGTTCTGGCTGGCGCTCGGCTACCTCCTCGCAGCGCTGGTGTACTTCATCTTGATCGTCACGATCCCCTTCGGCATTGCTTCCCTCAGGATCGCGAGCTACGCGCTCTGGCCGCTCGGCCGCACGGTCTTGCGCCGCAGCGACGCCCGTGGGGCTCGACGATCGGCAACCGGAGACAGCCACCGGTGGGTAGACGCTCGCCGGCCAGCCTAGGGCTCAGTGCGGGCGTGTCGGTGACGAACACGGGTTCGGGCACCGTCTGAGCGCCGAGTCACCGGGGCGGGGGACCTCGCTTTGACCGCGCGTAGAGCCTCTCAGTGCCCGCAGCGTCGGCCTCCTTGCGCGGACAGGCGTGCTGTGCAGTCCGGGCCGCCTGGGCCTGAGGCCGGCGCGCGCCCCTGGCGCCAGCGCTTCTGAGTCTCCTACTGCCGCAGCGTGGGGCCGTCGCGTCGCAGCGGCTTGTGCGAGCTCGTCTCGGGATCCGTGGGACCGAGCGGAGTGGGTGCCGTCGTTGCCGGCCTCGTTTGTTTCGCCTCCGGCTGCAGGCCGGTGCGGAGTCGTTCGAGGACGGCGATGTCGTCAAGATCCTGCCGGCGCTTCGGCGCGGGGCGGTCGCGGAATTGTGCTGCGGCGGTCTTCATCCGGATCAGGTCGTCAGGGTGCGCGATCAGGAGGGTGACGCCGCGGATCTCGACCGTGATCGCGCGGGCGCGCAGGTCGTCGTAGCGTGCGGGCGCGCCGGCGGTCTGGTCGATGGCGAACACGTCGAGGTCGCCGTGGCGGGTGTGCATCAGGAAGTTCCCGCCGTCGTAAAGCATGTCGGGGTCGCCGAGGTCCAGGCCGAGGAGATCGGCGTCGACGCCTCGCAGCTGGGCGTCGAGGTCGCGTAGCGCGTCTGCCAGGTTGCGCATGTTCTCCGGTGTCCACGCGGCGACTACGTCGAGGTCGACCGTGGTCCGCACATGGCCGTGCGCCTGCAGCGCGACTCCGCCGATCACGACAAAATCCACCTCGTGGCCGGTAAGCGCGACGACGAGCTGGTAGGCGTCGAGCGGTTGGCTAGGAGCGTTCACGCGCGCGGGCTCCCGCGGCCGCGATCTCGCCGGCGAACCGGTCCCAACTCATCGCCCGCTCCAGACGCTCCGCCATCGACGACGCGCTCGCCGCCGCGAGCTGGTCTGAATCGAACGGAACCTCGCGCGGTCTTGAGTCCAGCACCAGCTCCTCGCCCGCCGCGGCAGCCAGGCGCGCGAGCATCTCTACCGTGGGGGACACGCGCCCGTGCTCGATCCTGCTGATCGCCTGCTGGGTCGTTCCGGCCCGGTACGCGAGCGACTCTTGACTCAGCCCGTGGCGAGCACGCAGGTCACGAAGCCAGGATCCGGTATCCACCACGTCACATCATATCTGAGGTGGCCGGGCCGGCTGGCGGAGTGTGGCCAGCACCGTGGGTGCACGTGGTGTGTCTGCTGTCTGCCTTTTTGCGATCGGATCTGGGGACGCGGTTGATGATTCCGACATCGACGATTGGCGATCGGAACTCGGATGCCGTCGCTGGGGTGCGGCTGTTATGACGGCGTGGGCTGATGTTGGTGGATAGCACCGTTGGCAAGGAGTAAGGTCAAGCGATCATCGAGCCCTCGGCGATACCCGTCGCCGCCGCACGCTCGGAGCTGCCGAGTCGTCTAGCTGCCGGGCGGCGACGACCACGCGAGCCGCCGGGCCAGGTCGTCAGCGGTCAGCTCGATCACAGCGCTGCGGTCCACGGGCCGGTATCCGTCGCTGCCGAGCGCGAGCCAGTCGACCTTGCGCTTTGTGGGGTCGACGATCAGCAGCTCGTCGACGCGGTGCGCGGCGTAGAAGCCGAGCTTGAGACCACCTCGACCGCCAGCGCCGCGGTCGGATGCCACTGCGGCGCGGAGCCGGGTCGGTGCAGCGCGAGGTCCGGAACGCGGTAGTCGTCCTTGCCGTCGCCGATCCCGACAGCACCGGTCAGCTCCAGGCCGGCCGCGTCGGCGGGCGGATCGAGTATGGCGACCAGCTTGACGACAAGCCGCTCGCGCTCATGGCTCGCCGGCGGGATCATGTGCAGCACACCCTCCCACACCTCGTCGCGGCGATCGAGATCGAGCCGCGCCCGCTGCGCAAGCAGCTCCTCGATCGCGGCCGGCTGCGGGTCGAGCACGAGCGTTGGCATTACGCACAGCGTAGTGGCCCGCTCAACGCACGTCGCGCGAGCCGAGCGGCGGCGCAAACCGCCCTCCCCCACGATCGCACGTTGGTCATCCGGCGCTCCGACTGGCCACGCGCGAGGCCGGGAGGGGCATAGCTTATGGGGTGAGCCGCGGGCCGCGTCGGAGGGTTTGGGGGCCGATCTGGCGGCGGCGATCGAGGGAGGGTGATGAAGCCGCGGGGGAAGCGATGGTCTGGGCGCGGTCGACCTCGAGCTCCATGATCCTTCGGAGCGCAGGCAGGCGCGCGACGTCCTGGTCTCGGCGAAGCGCCGCCGCCATCCGCGCCAGATCGCCGGCGGAAGCCACGAACGGCTGCAACCCGTAGCCGAGATGCTCCCGGGTTGCGGCGCGACGCACATCGAGGTAGCCGCCCGGAACCCCCGCCGGCGTGCCGACAATGTTCAGCGCCCCGAACCGCGTCCGCAGCGCGAGCACCTGGGCGGCATCGATCGCACCTTGTTCGTAGACGAACGTGCGTCCGTGGGCGCCACGGGCGTCCAGCTCCGTAACCGCGCGTCCCAGACGCTCGAGGTTCGCAGAAGCGAACGTCGGGCAGATATCCACGCCTCGGGTGATCTCATCCGCGCCGCGCAGCACCCGCGCGAGACCGCCGATCAGCACGTAGGCGACACGGTTTCGCTCGAGCGCCGCGAGGATCGCGCGCGGGTCAAAGGGCTTCTCCGGGCCCGCCATCACCGACCCTCCCCCATCGCCGAGGCGACCGAGCATGAAATCCAGGCGCCGCTCCGGCGACAGCCGTTGCAGCTCGGTCAACCGCTCGTCCTCCACCGGGCGTAGCGGCGCAAGCTCGAGCGGGATGTCAAAACCGCACGCCCTCACCAGGTCCACCAGCGTGTCGAGACTCGGCGCGACCGCGCCCGCCTCCCACCGGCCGATCTGCACCCGATCCTTGCCGGCCCGCTCGGCGAGCGCGAGCTGGCTCAGGCCGGCGCGCAACCGCGCCTCGCGCAACAGACCCGCGCTCTTGACCGTGTCCGGACGCATAACCTGAGTCTAGCCTGCCAGTGCGTAATACCATACGTGTAACAAATCTGCTTCATAGTTGATTTTTCGTTCGAGTATGTCGACGCTGACTCGACGCGCCCTAGTCCATCGAGCTTCGTGGCGAGGTGCGGTTCGGGTTCCCCATGGTCTTGGGCTCGGGAGTGTCTGGCAGCCGATGCAGGCGCTGCTGCTTGACTCGCGCCAGCTTGCGTTGGAGGCGCCGATACTGCTTCTCCTGTGCTGGCGTGCGCTTGTACCCCTTGTGCGCGAGGTTCGCGCGCTCGAGCGGATCGCGCTTGAGGTCATACATCTCCCACTGGCTGGGGACCCTTCCTTTGGCGTCGTAGTACTCGGCGATCTTCCACTGGCGCTCCCGTAGGCTCACGATGTGCTGCGGCGGTTTGACGTAGGGTCGGCTGCTCTGCCCTGCCTGGAAGTCGTCGTAGGTGAAGACCACGTAGTCCTGCGTCGGCGGCGCTAACCGCTCGAGGATGTGATCTGAGTAGTCGACGCCTTGCCAGTTGGCACGGGCCGAGCTCGGCGCATTGATGAGGCTGGCCAGCGTTGGAAGGAGGTCGACGTGCGAGACCATGACCTGTGAGGTCTGCGGTTTGGTCCACAACCGCGGGTTGGAGTAGACCAGCGGAATGCGCATCGTCTCCTCGTAGACGTTGAAGTTCTTCTGGCGCAGCCCGCCGTGCGCCAATCCCATCTCGCCGTGATCGGAGGTACGGATCACGAGCGTGTTTTCGAGCAGGTCCCGCGCTTCGAGCGCATCGAGGACGTCGACCAAGTAACCGTCCATCAGCTTCATCAGGTTGGCGTAGAAGTTGACGTAGGCACGCTTCTTCTCATGTGTGTTGAGCCTGCCGATGAGGTTCGAGATCCGAAGGAACTGCCGCTGAGCGCTCGGCTTGGTGGCCAGGCTCTCATCGACAGTCGGGGGCAGCCCGATCTCGCCCGTCAACCACGAGTTGTCGTACCCGCCATCGACGTAGTTCTTCGGGTACAGCAGCACGTCGTGCGGATTCACCAGCGAGACGACCAAGAAAAACGGCTGCTGCTTGGCGGCGGCCGTGTTGAGGTACTGCAGAACTCCCTCGGTACCCGCCGCGACGGATCCCTGTCGATCGACGTATTCGACCGGACGGGGCCGACGGCGGCGTTGACCGAGAAGCGCGGTCCTCAGGGATGCCTGATCGACCCACGATTCAATTGTGCTCGCGCGCAGCCGCTGCGCACGGCCACGTCCGTAGCCATCAGCCCCGACGGCAAAAACGTCTACGTGGTGGCGTTTAAGAGCAGCGGCGTCGATGTGTTCAAACGACAAACGAAATGATGAGCGACAGGGCTCCAGCGAGCGGCAGCCACGATCGCGATGGGCGTGTTGGCCCATCAGGTGCAACAGACCGGCCGCTTGCGAGATGTATGACGAGCAGGTGTCTTGTCGCCGGCGTCAGACCGCTGCTTCTGGGATGCACGAGAGCCGGTCGCGGATTCGCGCCGGCGGTTCTCCGTGCCCGCGCATAGCGAGACCGCTGACGGCTGCGCGGAGAGGCGCGTCCGACCGTGAAAGCGGGTCCGGGCCCCGCCGATCGCTCCCGTGGCATAGCGCTCGCAGGGTACGGAGCGTCGCCGGCGCCTCCTTCGCTGCGAAAGGACTCGCCAGATCGGGGAGCGCTCAGAACGCAAAGTAGTCGCCCGCCAGGTGCGCGGTTTGTACGGGGCAGCCGTGCCGGCTCCCACGCGCAACAAGGTCTTGTGCTTCCGTGACAAGGAGCAGTGTGGTCTCAGTGCTGCTGCTCGTCCGAACGGGCGGTCGGCGTTAGCCAGAATCGAGCAAGCGCCGGCTCCTCCTTTGCCGGCGAAGGGGGCGCGTCGCGGCGCCTCCGGCGGCCTCTTCAGACGTCTGCAGCTTCGTGATTGCGGCACTCTGCGTTTGTTCCGGGTGGTGATGGTCCTGGCCGTCGCAATGCCTCGATCTGCTCATCGGACGCGTGATTGCGTCACTGCGACACCCGCGCGGGGGGTTCGCCGGTGTCGCTTTCGAGCCGGATGAAGCGTCTGATCTTGCCCGTCTCCTGTCGTTCGATTTCCTCGGCGTTGTGATACGGATCTGGGGCTGCGTCATTCCGAGCAGCTCGAGGCCGCGTTGCAGTTCACCATGCGTTTAGGCGCACCGTCGCCAGCGAGCGGCTCGCTACTGTGTGACAGGCAGGGGGTGGTTGTCGGGGCGCGCGGCCCCCCAAGCGGTCCGTCATCCCCGCCCACTACCGTCCCACCCCGTCAAGTCATCCCATGGGAGCGGGGGAGGCAAGGAGGGAGATACGATCGGATGGCATCTCGTAGGACCCCGTCGGCCCAGCGGAGGCCTCGGAGCCACGGCTCAGCGAGTGACGGCCGAAGATCCTCTACCGAGGCTATGGCCCTAGGACTTCGCGAGCGGAAGCCCGAGGTCGGATCGCACTATCACCGCCGCCGTCTGCGTCTTGGTCAGGTCGGTTGCCAGCCGCTGCAGCCAGGACGATGGGTTGACCGAATTCTGCGCAGTGGCGCTCCGGAGATCGCGAATGACCGGGTTATAGGCGGTGACCAGTGCCTTCAGATCGGCCGCCGCTGGAGGATACGCGGTCGCAATACCAAGGAGCTTGGGGTTGAGCTCGGTGAGTCGTCGCTCGACCGGCCGAGCTTCTGCTGAGATCTGGGAGCCCGGGGTTGAGTCCGTATACGCCCGCATCTTTCCAGCCAGGGCGGCGCCGGCCGCGTTTGCTGGTGCGACCGCAGCGAGGTACGCCTGCCCTGCCTGCTGTTTTGTCATCGTCACCGCTGGGGTGGTCCGCGACGCGACTGTGGTCGTCCGCAAGATGTTCTTCGCACGATCCGTCTGGGTTGGCTTCTTCGGCGACTCACCGCAGCCGACGAGGGCTAGAGAGAAGGCACTCGCGCCAATCCCGATCACACGTCTCACTCGGTTCATCGCGGTTTCCTTCCGTACGGACGATGATAAGTGCAATGGGAATCGTGCTCGCTCCAGCCTTGCCTGATGACTCCTTCGCTCCTTAAGCCAGCTGACGAAGCACGTGCTCGATGTCCTGCGGGTTGAACGGCCATACGAACATCGCACGTTCGTGTCCGGTCGCATCGAGCACATACGCCGCCTCGGTGTGGTCGATGCGGTACGTAACGGTGCCATTGATCCGCCACGTTCTCACCTTGACGTCGATTCGGTAGTTCTTCCACACGCCAGCGAGGTCCGCCGGACGGCCGACGGCCCAACGCCACTCTGGGACGAGACGCCACTCCCGATCGTCTTGGAGGAGGTACCGCCGCGCGTTCGCGTACACGTCGACGCTGACCGCGAGGATCACCGGCCGGTGAGCGGCCGGAATCTGACGTTCCATCTGGTCGATGACCTGCGCTTCGAGCGGGCAAAAGTTGCGACACAGCGGATCGATGAAAGTCACGATCACCGGGTGTCCTCGGTTCGCTGCGACCGATACAGGTCGGCCGTTCTGGTCACGAAGTAAGAAATTGGGAGCGCGCCGATCGCCGGCACCCCAGGTGGACGCCGGAGGCGAGACCAGCGAGACAGCCGAGTAGGCGGTCGGAGCGCTATTGCGGTGGGAGCGGCCCAATGAAAGGATCGGCGCGGCAACCGCAACCCCACACAACACCGACAGCCCGGGAATGGCCCACCGCAGCTCTCGCGGCAGCCGGGAACTCCCCAAGACCTGCCCCCGTTCCCGCCGCTGTGCGAGCCGACGCCGGGCTCGCGTGACGACGACCGCGAACGCAAATAGTGCAGCGATCACGCTAGCCACGGCGCCGATAATCGTCAGAGTCCCAGCGCCCCCCGGCCGCGCCGATCCGCCACCGGCCGCGGGCTGGCTCGGCGGAAGCGCAACTCCCGAGGCGCGTGCCAGCCGGCGCACGGCAACGTCCGCCGCCGCAGCCAGACTCGGCCTCGCGCCGCGGCCCAGTGGCACCGTCGCGAGCAATCCATAGGTGGGCGCGGTAGCGTGACCCGGCCAGTTGAAACCAAACCCATTCGGCATGACGACCAGCAACCGCTGCCGCATGTACGCGAGCGACAACTCCACGCCAAGGAACCGCGCGTACGTGCGTGGCTTATCCCAAAGCTCGGTGACCGACCCCAGGTCGTAGTTGCTGGAAATGACCGCCACGCGGATGGCGAAGCCCGCGCGGTTTGCCGCAGCTACCGCGGCAACCAACTGCCGCTCCGCAGGCGACATGCCGGTCGACTGCGAGCTCAGGAAGACCTGATTAGCAACCAGATAATCGCTGGCGGGGTCGCCGTCGGCGCGCGCGACCCCGCCGGACACCACAACCAAAGCGACCGCCAGGGCCAGGGCGGCACTCGAGCGAGCGACGCAACGTGCGACGCTCGCCCGCGCACCTGCAAACCGGCCCGTCACTAGCAGAGCTGTGCCAGATCCAAGGTCACCGATTTACGCAGCTCGCCAGGCGTCTCCCACACAGGGACTCGGCGTGAGGCCGCCCGAGCTGGCCGCTTGGCGGCGGACGCAACCGCGGCGCTAGTCGCCGCGTATGGCCCGATCAACTGCTGCGGGGTGTACAGATTCCCGTTCTGCATCACATACACATCATTCGCGATGGTCTCGATGTCCTCCAACGGGTTGCCGTGGATGACATCCATGTCAGCGATCATCCCCGGCTGGATCGTGCCCAGCTGGTTGGACACCCCCATGATCTTGGCGGGCTCGACGGTCGCCGCGCGCAGCGCCTGATAGTTGCCCAGGCCAGTCTGTGCCACCTCGCTGATCGCGATCACCTGTCCGAAGTTGCCAAAGCCGATCGGGTTATCGGTACCGATGAGCGCCGTGCCACCCGCCGCGACAATTTGCTTCAGCGCTTTAGTCGTCCCGACTTGGGTTGACAACTGCGCCGCCGTGAGCGGGGCCTGCGCGAACTCCTGCTGTGCCAGCGCGTACTGCCACGGGCTCTGCAGCGCCTTGATCCGCGGGTCACTGGTGAACGGCTGACCGTTGATGTCGGGAAGGAAGTTCGCCGCGCCCGTGTACGGCGTGGTTGTGATCGACATTCCCGAGCGAGCGTACAGCTGGATCGTGTCGTCGTAGGCGACGACGTCGTTGGACACCGCGATCTGGTATCCCAATCGCTGTGTCGCCCAGTGCGAGCCGCCATCCTGGCCGTACGCCAGCGCCGGCCAGAAGTAGTGCGAGAACGAAGGTATCCCGAGGGTGTGACCCGCCTGAATCGCAACCTGCTCGAGGCTGTTGGGGAGCCTCACGTACGTCTTGAGGATGTCCGGCTTCAGCTTCCCGAGCCGCTCAAGATTCGTGGTCACCGCCGACTGGTTCGGATCCGCCCGCATCCACGCGTAGAAGATCCTGCTCCCGTCGATCGGCTCGGCAGCCCAGAAGTATCGAGGGCCGGGAGCCGCGCCCGACTGCTGGGACTCGACCTCCTCGAGCGAGTGGTAGGGCTCGTCCCCCATCGACATCTCGGTCGTGATCCCCATCGCGAGCTCGAGACGATTCGTGCGGCCACCCGCGAACGGCTGATCCATCCCCTCGTGCGCGTGCGATTCCCACAAGCCCGGAATCACCGTGTCCCGGGACGCATCCACGTACTGTACGCCAGCGCCGTACGTCGACCGCGGCTGAGCCGGCCCGACGCTCACGATCTTGTTGCCCCTCACCACGATGTCCACGTTGCGCTGCTCGGAACCGCTCGTTCCCGCCCACAGCGCTCCAGCGTGGATCACCTTCTCCCCCGATGGTGGCGCCTGCGGCCTCCACGTCAGATTCACCGGCACCGTCTTCGGCGCGCCCGCGTTGATCGAGACCAGCCGCAGCGTCCCGCCCGAGTCATACAGAATGTGCTGCGAGTCTCCCGACCAGCTCAGCTGATCCGCCGCCTCCACCGTCAGCGGCCTAGCCGCGCCGGTCGGTGCCCCGGTCGCCGGATCCACCGGCACAACCTGCAAGACGTTATCCATCACATAGGCCATGAACTTCCCGTTCGGCGACCATACCGGCCCGTCGTCCTCCACCCGGTTGCTGATCGTCTCATACGGCTTCGCGGGATCCGCGAAATACTCGTTCGTCGCACCCGTCGTCGCGTTGACCGTCTCGATCTTGCTCACACCTTCGCGGAAGCGGTTCGAGTACTGCTGCAACACCGCCAGCGCGATCGTGTTGCTGTCCGGCCCCCACGTCGGCCGGCCCGGCTCAAAGTCGGAGTTGATGGTGAGGCCCGTCGAGTTCGCCGTCCCCCAAACCTTCTGGAACTGGCCCGTCGCGACATCCGCGACATACATCTCCCGAGCACCAGCCTCCAGATCGAGCGTGTCCATGAACGCGATCTTCTTGCCGTCCGGCGACCACGCCAACTGCACCTCCGGCCCCGTGAACGGTGGCGTCAACTTCCGCGTCGCCCCCGTGTGCATATTGCGGATGAAGATCGCCATCGACCCATCCGAGTCAGTCGAATACGCCAAAGACTTCCCATCCGGCGACCACGCCGGATCCGCCTTATAGAACTGATCGTCCGTCAACGCGTGCGGCTTGTGCCCGATCCTCATCAACCACAACTGGTTCAACGCGACGAACGCCACCTGCTTTCCGTCCGGCGACAACGCTGGAGTGACGATACCCACAGCCTTCTGCTTCGCCGTCGACGAGAAGTTGTAGCTCTTCATCGGATACGAAGCCCGCGCGAACGCGACCCGCGCAGAGAACGGGATATTCTTCACCGTCCCCGTCGTCACATTCCGCTGCCAGACCTTCCCGTCCGCCGCATAAACGAGCGTGTCATCTGACAACCACGGCGCCGGGAACGCGAACACATCCTCATTGCCCGACACCGCCTGGCCATTCACAAACAACTGCGTCAGCGGCCCCCCATTCACGCTCGTCGGGCCCCCTGGACTCGCACTGCCCTGCCCCACGTACGCGAGGTTCTTGCCGTCCGGCGAGTACGTCGGGGAGTACAGCGTCATCGAGGAGTTTGAGTAGAGAGTCTGGACCGAACCCTGCCCGTTGGCAGCGACCGAATCGATCGCGTGGGTCGTGTCGACATAGGTGATATGCGAACCATCCGGCGTCCACGTCGGGTAGTAAGCATTGCTCAGCACCGGGTCATGCGTGATCTCCGTCAACTGCCCCGTCGCGAGCGTGAGCACCCACACGTTGTAGCTACCGCTCGCCACCCCGGGCGGCGACCCCGCCGGCGGCCGATCGGAGGAAAAGGCGATCTGCGTCCCATCCGGAGAGAACACCGGCTCGCGATCGTCGTAGAAGCCAAACGTCAGCTTACGCACGTTCGAGCCGTCCGGATTCATCGCCCAAATATGAAAATTTCCGCTCTTATACGACTGAAACGCGATCGTCTTCCCGTCCGGTGACCATGTCGGATAAGCTGTGTCCTGCGACAAGCTCGAGATCCGCGTTGCCGTACCGCCCGTCGCCGGCATCGTCCACAGATTCCCCATGAAATTCATGACGATCGAGTGATCGTCTCCAGACAGCGCAAGCGTCAGCGCCGTCCCCTCGTGGAGATCAAGCACCCCGGACGTACCCCCGCCCGTTGCATCGGACGCCTTGTGTTGCGCGGGAAGAGCCGCAGAGCCCGAAACACCGACTGCGAATATCACGGCAAGCAGCACCAGACCAACAGGCAGTAGCCACCGGAGCAAACGACTCTTTGCACGCACCGATACTCCCTCCCTCATTGAGGCTGTATACAGACCACTCTCTCGACAACACGCAGACGAGCGGGAGATGGACCTTACCGCCGCGCCGATATCGACACAACACTGTCGCCGTCGACGCAGGACCAGAAGCTCACAAGACCTCGCCAAACATCGCCCTAACCCGAGCACCGAGCGTGAGGGTCGGCCTTGCGGACCACGGCTCGCTCGCCACGATTGCCCGAGCGAGTCGACCGAGCTCGTGGGGTCTGAGCCCGTCTGAGCGCTCCCAAAGGGCCGCGTCGATCTGGTTGCTGCGGCCCACGTCGTCCAATACCGTCATGCCGCGAGCGGCGAGCAGTCCGGAGATCTCCGTCGGCGTGAGGAAGGTGAGCCATGGCTCACCGAGAGCGGTGGCGCGGGGGATGAAGAAGTCGGCGAGTGCCTGTCCAGCCGCGTCTCGCATCTGGGTGGGCACGAGGTACTCGATCGCCAACTCGCTGCCCACGCAGAGATCGCCGATCGCGTCGAGCGTCGCGCCGATCGCTTCCGCGGTCAGGTACTGGGTCACACCGAGCCAAGCCACGAACGCCGGCTGCGTGCGGTCGAAGCCCATCTCCATAAGGCGGTCGCTCAGCGAGTCGACGCTGAAGTCGACCGCGACGAACCTGACCTCGCCTAGCTCGACGGTCCCCGTGGCCGCGAGCCGTTGACGGTTCCAGGCCTGACTTGCAGGGTGGTCGACCTCGAACACACGAACCTCTCGCGCGAGCGGCGAGCGGTACGCAAACGAATCAAGGCCCGCACCGAGCAGCACATATTGGCCGACGCCGCGGGCAGGCGCCTCAGCCAAGCGCTCCTCGGTGTACCGACGCCGTGTCGTCATCGCGACCCGGATCGAAGCGAGCGCGGTGACATTCCCTACGTCGCGGTGAGCGGCGATCAGGGCAGGCGCCAGGTCCCCCAGCAAGACACGCGCGAGCTCGTCCTCGAAGATCCACGGCTCGCGATCGACCACCAGATTGCGCTGCCCGGGCCGCGGCCGTCGCCAACGCCGTTCTGCTCGGGCGTCCAGCGTCCACACCGACGATTGTGCCGCCGCCAGGCATCCACGAGCGGAGCGGGTGATCGCACGCGGAGCTGCTCCTACGCGGCGTCACGCTTCGCTCCCGCCACGGTAATCACCTCGGGTGCGACGGGTCCCCGCAACGCGCGGGATCCGCGAGCCAGGCTGATGGCTGCTGCGCTCAAACCCGGGAGAAGCGGCGCCCAGGAAGCAATCGCGACGCGCTCGGGGTTGGTCGTACGGAGCGTTCCGCCCACCTCGCTGCTGTTCGCTGCCCGAGCCAGGGCAACCGCCCCGAGGCTTCAGCTTGCGTTTTCTGGCGGTGCTTCGAACGTCACGGTTGTTCCAACCGCGGACTGCACGAAGGCGTCGGGCATGGCACGGGCGACTGCGTGGACCGCCTTCCAGCCCGAGCAGTGCGCGGGCAGGACGCGATCAACGCGGGCGGCGCGTAACGCTTCGACCGTTGGTTGAATGCGCGCTTCGAACAGTCCACCGGTGAGGTGCAGGCCGCCCAGAAGCCCGGCGATGCGGGGTTCCCCGGTCAGGCGCTGAGCGTGTAACAAGACGTTGATCACGCCCGCGTGCGAACACCCCGAGAGGATCACCAGGCCACGGTCGCGCACGTTGAGGACAAGTGCTTGGTCGTCCCAGATCATCGGATCGGGTCGCCAGCCATCCCCCTCCCGCGCCTCGTGGATCGGAAAGCCAGTCTCGAACTCGGTGACGCGCTCGACCTGCCCGGAGACCAGAACCGCACCGTCGAGCAGCAGGCTGTGCGCGCGCTCCTCAACCACCTCCAGGCCCTCGGCCTCAAGGTCGTGGCGGTTCGGCGGCGGCAGTCGCAGCTCACCGCCTGAGGGAAACGCGATTCTCCGCTCGCGCCACGCATCGGGGTGGATCACCAGCGGCAACCGCGAGCGCCCCCGACGACGGACCAGCCCCTCAAGACCGCCGTGATGGTCGGCGTGGCCGTGCGAGATGACGATCGCACGCAACTCACCCACCGGCACCTCAAGCACGTCGAGATTGCGGGCCACGGCGTGGGGCGTTAGTCCAGCGTCGTAGAGCACGGTGCGCCGCTCGCCGTCCCGCTCGACGCTGACCAACGCGGAGAAACCATGCTCGGCAACCAACTGCTCAGCCGCGCCAAAGTCCCGCGCCTGGTAGCGGGCCACGCCCTCCTCGCCGGCCATCAGCACATCGAGGAAGTTGTCGATCACGACCGTCACCTCCACGCGGTCAAGCGGGGCGAGCACGCGCCGATCCTACGCCTGCGACTCGCGCCCGCCAACGAGCCCTGAGACGTCGCCACAGCCTCAGATGCCTGCCGCCGGGCAACGCCGCTGGCGGCCCACTCACCCCCAGCGGGACCTGCCGTCGGTCCGCGACGAGCATCTCGCCCCGGACGACGAGCGCCCCCCAACGCGCGGGATGGGGAACCTTGGTTGGCTTCGTTGTTCCAGGCTGCTGCCCAGTCTTCGGATCGCGTGGTCGGGTTGTCGGCTTGGCGGGGAGGCCGTCGGCTGACCTCCCCGCTACGCCGGTTGTTCTGCCTATTCGAAGAGCCCGATTTGGTGGGCTAGTGCGACGTCGTCGCGCTTGGCCCAGTGTTCGGCGACGCGTCCGTTTTCGATGCGGTAGAGGTGGATCGCCTCCATCTCGAACGGGCGTCCCGTCGCTGGCTTGCCCATGAACTCGCCGGTGTGCGTGCCTCGGGTGATGAGGCGGATCGCGACGCGATCGCCGTCGCCGAACGCGTCCTTGACCTCGTAGGAGAGGTCGTTGAACGCACCGCGCAGCCAGCGCAGCACGGCGTTGGCGCCGTCTGGTCCGGGAGGGGTGCCGGGCGGCGCCTCGTGGTCGACGAAGTCGGCGGTGACTAGTTCCTCGGCCAGGTCATAGCGGCCTTGGCCGAAGTAGTCGAGCTGTGTGCGCGAGGCCACAGCGACGTTGCTCGTGGTGATGGATGACATGTTGCTCCTCTCGGGTAGATCTGTGTTACGGCTTATAGAAGTAAATTCTATTCAGAGTAGTGGTATTCTGTCAAGCGTGCCTGTGCGTGTCGATCGCCGCGAACAGATGGCCCAGCAGACCCGCGGAGACATCCTCCGCGCGGCCCGCCGCCTGTTCGCCGAGCGCGGGTATGCAGCGACGTCGATCAACGACATCGCCGAGGAAGCCGGGGTCGCGATCCAGACGATCTACGCCCGGCTCGGTTCAAAGCGCGGCATGCTGCTCGCGCTGATCGACCTGATCGACGAGGAAGCGGGCGTCGGGCCACTGGCCGAGGAGGTGACGAGCGCCGCGACACCGCTCGCCGCCCTACGAGCAGGCGTGCGTCTAACCAGAAGCTTCCAAGAGCGGTGCGGAGACATCATCGAAGCGCTCTTCACCGCCGCCGGCGCCGAGCCCGAACTCGCGGACGCCGTCGCCGAAGGACAGCGACGCCACCGAGAGGGAGCCCGCATCACCATCGACCGAATCCAACAACTCAACGGGCTGCGAAACGACGCACCGCCCGACCGAGCGCGGGCGCTGTTCGCGCTCAGCACCAACCATGAAGCATGGCGGGAACTCGTCCGCGGCTATCAGCTTGACTGGGATCCAGCCGAGGACTGGCTCGTCGACGCGCTATCCCGGGCGCTCCTCGCCAGGCCACACAAGAAAAACGTCAACGCCAGCTAGCCGGCCGATGCGCCAATCTCGGCGGCGGAGCGCCCTATGACCTCGGCGCCCGCCGCCAGAGCCACGTCATCTCCAGACCCGCGCTGCTCGCCGGACCCGCCTCCTGCACAAGCCGACGCCGCACCTGCATCGCGCGGAAACCGCGCATCTCGCTGACGATCGCTTTCACCTCTCGAGCGTCCTTCGAGCCTGCTTGCGCTTCGGCGACGCTTCGATCGCGCGGGTCGGCACCAGCGCGCGAGCGCTTCGCCACGAATGCGCTCGCAGGCTCCGCTATGCCGGCGCGAGCGCAATGATCAGAATCGTCCGGCGCGAGGTGGTTTTGGAGGCGGGCTGCGATCTTGACGACGGCTGTGATGGCGGAAGCGGGTCGGGCCGTGCCCGTCCTGGTCTCCGAGAGCCGGGACACGCTTCTCGTCCGGCTGGTTTACCAGGGCGACGGCTGCGGCGGCTCGGGAGACGTGCTCGTGCTTCGAATGTCCCCTGCCGGGGCGTACTCCCGATTTGACGACGGACCATCCGGGGCCGTCGCCAAACCGGGAGTGGATGCTCTACCGGTCAAGGGAAACTCGCACGAACAAGACTTCGAACTGCTTCAGGGTGGTCGCTCGAGACCGAGCAGAGGTCGATGCGCTGGTCGGCGTTGAGGAGCTGTGCAGAAACGCTTGCGCCCACAATGGCTTCCAGAACGCTTCCATCGGCTTCGGGCGCGGCACCGAGACAAGCGACGCCAACCACCAAAACGCCACCACAAGGCGTTCAGCGAATACCCCCAACCGGATTCGAACCGGTGATCTCCTGCGTGAAAGGCAGGCGTCCTGACCGCTAGACCATGGGGGCTAGAGACTAGTGCCCCCTCCTGCGAACCTTTGCCTGTCTGGCGGCTGCAAACCTTCGCACAGCGGCGTCCTCGGCGCTCGCCGTAGTGCTGCTACGGCTTCGCGCCTGCGTCCTCAACACTCGCAAGCTCGCGTGGAAGGATCCACCGCTCGCCATCTAGGCAAAGTTTCTTGAAGAGGCACTGGGTTCATTCTATGCCGGGCTGATCGGCCCGACCGACCGGCGGCTAGACGGCCACCTGCGAGCCCATCATCACCGTGCGGTCGCCTGGCAGCCCGAAGTGCTCGATTGGGCTGGACGCATTGCGGGCCATGGCGATGAACAGGTGCTTGCGCCAGCTCTTCATGCCCGGATCGTCGGTGGGCGTGATCGCGATCCGCGAGACGAAGTATGAGGCATGCTCGAGGTCCAGGCTGCGCTCGAGCAGGCCTTGCTTGCGCGCGAGCGCCAGCACTTCGGGCACGTTGAGCTTGTCGGCATAGCCGACCCGCGTCGTCAGGTGCATGACCTTGAACAGGCCGTGGCCTCGCACTTCCCCTGCGCACCTGTCGAACGGATCGACGTGCGGTATGCCGACGGTGTCGACGGAGACGATCACGACCTTGTCGTGCAGGGTGTGGGTGTGGTCGACGGCCGCGCGCATGGCCAGCGGGGTGGTGTCCTTGTCGCGGCAGAGGAACACTGCGACACCCGGGGTCCGAAGCAGCGGCGGCTTCCTTGAGGCGAGCCCGTCCAGGAACTCGTCCAGCGGACCCTCTTGGGCGACCCGATTCCTGCTGACGATCTCTTGCCCCCGGCGCCAGTTGATCATCACGAGCGAGATCAGCAGACCGATCACCAGCGGTAGCCACGCACCGTGCTCGACCTTGGCGATATTCGAGCTGAAGAACGCAACCTCGACGGTCAGGAACAGCACGGCAACCGGTGCCAGTTTCCGCTTCGACGTACCCCAGAGCAAACGCGCAACCGCCATGAACAGCACCGTGTTGAGAATGAACGTCCCCGTCACCGCCACGCCGTATATGTCGCCCAGGCTGGTGGCGTTGCGGAACACCAGCGTCAACACGACAACTCCGATGCATAGGGCCCAGTTGATGATCGGCACGTAAATCTGACCCTCCACGCGGGACGTGTGCCTGATCCGCATGCGTGGCAGAAACCCAAGTTGCACGGCTTGCTTGGCCACGGAGAACGTGCCAGAGATGACCGCCTGGGAGGCGATGACTGTGGCTATGGTGGCGAGAACCACGCCCGGCCACAGCGTCCAGTGCGGCAGCATCTGGAAGAACGGGTTGAAGGTGCTTGTGTTCTCTCGCGCCTGGGGGTGGTGGAGGATCCACACGCCTTGCCCGAGGTAGTTGAGCAAGAGCGCCGGCAACGCGACCGCGAACCATCCCAGCCGAATCGCACCCGCGCCGAAGTGGCCGCGGTCGGCATACAGAGCCTCGGCGCCGGTCACGGCCAGCACCACGCCACCCAGCACCAGGTAGCCGGCCGCACCGTGGTCGACCATGAACCTCACGGCCCAGCTCGGGGACAGCGCCTGGAACACGCTGGGATCCTGTGCCACCTCCCTGATTCCGGCCAGCGCGATCACACTGAACCAGACGATCATCACCGGCCCGAACAGCCAGCCAATCGTCCCCGACCCGAAGCGCTGCAAGGCGAACAAGCAGATCAGGATGCCGAGCGAGAGCGGGACGACGAGGTGGGTGAACGCGGTCGAAGCTACTGATATCCCGCCGACCGCGCCCAGGACGGAGATAGCAGGGGTGATGATCCCGTCGCCGAAGAACAGTGCCGCTCCGAAGATCCCGAGGGTCACCAGGATCGCTCCATGCGCCACTCGGTTGCGCTGCAGCAGCGCGGTCAGGGCCATGATGCCGCCGTCGCCGCGGTTGTGCGCGCGCATGATGAAGCCCGCGTACTTGATCGAGACAACCACCATCAGCGCCCAGAAGACCAGCGACGCCGCCCCGAACACGTTCTCCGCGGACACCACGGCGGTGGCGTGGTAGCTAGTGAAGATCGTCTGGTCGGTGTACAGCGGGCTGGTGCCGATATCGCCGTAGACCACGCCGAGCGCGCCGAGTGCCAGCACCCCCTTGCTCGCGTGCGCGACCACGTCGCGGTCGGCGTCGGCCAGGGCCGCGAACCGCCGGCGCGTCGCCTCCGACTCTTCCTCGTGCTCGCTGACGGCCGGCGGAGCCCAGTACCCCATTTTGTGCGCGGCCTCGTTGAAGGTCCGCCGCACTCCCGGACGGGTTGACGCGCCGCCGACGTCCTCGAGCGCGTTCGGGCCTTTCTTGTGTGCGCCCTCGTGCAGGCTATGCCGCCCCCGCGTCCCGCTCATGCGATCCGCGGCGGGCGGGGGGCGTTCGGCTCCCAGGCAGACACGTTCGGGCCTCGGGCGGTCGGCGTCATGAGCGCGTTGGTTCCAGCGCAGCTGCCGCCGCGCGGAGGTGACTGCCAAGCGCGCCGGGCTCGGTGGGCCGGTAGAGCGGACTGGTCCCCTCGGTCATCAACGCCAAGAGCATCGCGGTGCCGTAGGCGGTGACCGGCTCGGGGCCGCGGAGCCGGCGGTCCAAGGCCACGATCACGGTGCGCGCGGCCAGCACCTCCTGGGCGTGAGGACGAACCGCGGCGGTGAATCCGGGCGTGCCGTCCCGGGCGCTACGCATGGCTCCCGTCAGCCCGTCGGCCAGGCGCTTTCGGCTACGTCGGGCGGTGATCCTTTGGGCCCGCGCCGCGAGGGCCGGGCTGGCCTGCGGACTCGTTCCCGCGGCGAGCTGGCGGTCGAGCGCGGCGGCCTGCCACCAGGCCATGAGGGCAGGACCGATGCGCCAGCGCCGCCGGGCTCCCCGCCGGGCGGAAAGGGGCGGCGAGAAGACCTGCTGAGCAGGCGAAACATCCATCTCAGCGTTGGTTGCTCGTGACGGACATCGACACACCACATGCTCGGACAGCGTCCGTCAAGGCGGCGCTAAGAATCGACCGAAGCTCGTAGAGATTTCGTCAAGACCGCCGCGCCCCTTCAAGACCGCCCCGGCCCTGCGAGTAGGGGCGGAATCGCTTGACGGGCGCCGCCTCATCTTGGAGACTGGCGGCAAGGGCCTAGAGGCATGGGAGGTGAGAGATGGCGACGGGACGATGCCTGTGTGGGGCGGTGAGGTACGAGGTGAACGGCCCCCTTCGCGATGTGCTGATCTGCCATTGCGTCGAATGCCGGCGGTGGCACGGGCACGTTTCCGCCAGCACGGCCGCCAGCCGAGACGATCTGGTCTTGACGCAGGACAGGGGCCTGCGCTGGTTCCAAAGCCCTGGCAGCGACGCCGGCGCGCGCCGCGGGTTCTGCGTCGAATGTGGTTCGAGCCTGTTCTGGGACGCTCCCGGGCGCGAGACGATCAGCATCGCCGCCGGAACGCTCGACGGCCGGACCGGGTTGCGGCTGGCTAGCCATTGGTACGTATCCGAGGCCCCGGATTACTACGAACTGCCGGACGACGGGCTGCCTCGCCACGAGCACAGCGGCGCGCGTGAAGGACGCGCGACCACAGCCTCGTAGATCTGCGCGTCAGGGCGCGATAAGCCGGCTCGACCGGGCAAACTTGGCACGATGGGCCAGGCTGAGATTGTGATCGCCGGCGTGCTGGTCGCCGTGGTCGTGCTGAACGCGCTCGCCCTCCGGCTGTCGTTGCCCTATCCGATCGTGCTCGTGATCGGAGGGGCGCTGCTCGGGTTCATCCCCGGTGTGCCCACCATCAAGCTGAACCCGAACGTCGTGCTGGTGGTGTTCCTGCCACCGCTCGTGTATGCAGCCGCGTTCTTCGCCAACCTCGGTGACGTCCGCTCGAACCTCCGCGCGACCACGCTCGTGTCCGTGGGGCTCGTGCTCGTGACCATGGTCACCGTCGCGCTGGCAGCACATGCGCTCATCGCGGGTCTGTCGTGGGGCGCTGCATTCGCGCTCGGGGCAATCGTCTCGCCCACCGATCCGCTGGCCGGCGCGAGCATCATGCGACGCTTGGAATGTCCGCGGCGCCTGGTCAGCGCCGTCGAGGGGGAAGGCCTGTTCAACGACGCGACCGCGCTCGTCTCCTACAAGGTGGCCGTCGCCGCTGTCGTGGGCGGCAGCTTCTCGCTGCTGAGCGCCGGGTGGCAGTTCCTCGCCGGCGCGGCCGGCGGGGTGGCGATCGGTTTGGCCGTCGGCTGGATCGTTGCCGAGGTGCGGAAGCGGACCACCGACGTTCAGACCAGCGTCACGATCTCGCTGCTTAGCGGCTACGCCGCGTTCATCCCGGCCAACGCGATCGGCGCGTCGGGCGTGCTGGCGGCGGTCACGACCGGCATCTACATGGGAATCAGGGGTCCGAGCATCATCCCGCCGAGGGTGCGCCTGGAGGGCTTCTTCGTATGGGAGATGCTCGACTTCATCATCAACGCGAGCCTGTTCGTGCTCGTCGGGCTGCAGTTGCGAGGAGTGGTGGATCGGCTTGGCGGGGAGTCGGCCGGCAAGCTCGCCGGATACGCGGTCGGGGTGAGCGCGGTCGTGATCGGGACGCGGCTGGCCTGGTTCTTCACCATGCCGTACCTGGTTCGAGTTCTCGACCGGCGACCGGCACAGCGCGGGCGAAGAGTCGGCGCGCGGGCGCGGTTCGTGATCGCCTGGGCCGGGACGCGCGGTGCCGTATCGCTGGCCGCCGCCCTGGCGCTGCCCCTCGCCACCGACTCAGGCGCACCTTTCCCCGATCGCGACCTGATCATTTTCCTGACCTTCGCCGTGATCTTCGCCACTCTCGTAATCCAAGGGCTGTCGTTGCCGATGCTGATAACGCGGCTCGGAGTGACCCGCGACGGCAGCGAAGACTCCGAGGAGATCCGCGCACGGCTGATCGCGACCAAGGCCGCGCTCACGCAACTCGACGATCTCGCCGCCGAGGAGTGGACCCGGGACGACACGATCGACCGCCTGCGACGCGCCTACGAATACCGCAAACGCCGCTTCGCGGCGCGGGCGGGCAAGATCGAGGACGACGGCTACGAGGACCGCTCGCTCGCCTACCAGCAGGTCATCCAGATCGTGCTAGCGGCTCAGCGGGAAACGCTGGTGAGGGCGCGCAACAGCGGCGAGATCTCAAACGAGACCATGAACCGGATCATCCAAGAGCTCGACCTGGAAGAGTCCCGCCTCGAGATCTAGGCCCCCGCGCGGCCGGTAAACCCCGGTAAACCGCCCGAGCGGCGGCGCGTCAGCCATGCTCTCCCACCCGGGTGGCGATCAGCTCGCGCGCGACGTCGACCAGCAGGTCGACGTCGCGCTGTTCGGTCTGCCAGTTGACGATCGCGGGTCGCAGCGCCACCCTGCCCGCGTAGGTCGTGGTCCCGACGAAAACGCGACCGTCGGCACGCACGGCCTCGCCGAGCCACTGGTTGAGCTCGCCCAACCGTTCCTCGCTCATACTCCGTGGCCTGGCTCTGAAGCAGACTATGTTGAGCGGGACGTCGGCGAGTCGTTCGAGGTCGGGTGCCGCATCCACCCGGGCGGCCAGATGCTGCGCGAGGGCCAGGTGTCGCTGAACCATCTGGCTGTAGCCGGCGCGCCCGTAGGCGCGAAGCGTCGCCCACACCGCGAGCGCGCGCGCCCGGCGCGAGTTCTCCGGCGCGATGAAGCCGAAGTTCGGGTGGGGGTCCTGGGCGGTCGGTAGGTAGGGAGCGCCAACGTTCAGCGCCCGCGACAGCCGCTCGGCCTGACGCACGAAGGCAAAGCCGCAGTCGTAGGGCACATTGAGCCATTTGTGACCGTCGGCGATGACGGAGTCGGCGCGCTCGATTCCGTCCGTGAGCCACCGGGCCGCGGGGGCCAACCGGGCGAAGAGGCCGAACGCTCCGTCCACGTGAAGCCAGGCGTGATGGCGCTCGACCACGTCGGCGATGGCCTCGATCGGGTCGAAGTCGCCGGAGTTGACCTCGCCGGCGTTCGCGATCACGATCGCGGGCTCCCCGTGCTGCGTCAGCTCGCGGTCGAGCCTTTCCACGTCGAAGCGCCCGACCGGGTCCCTGACCAGGCGGCGGATGTTGCCCTGGCCGAGTCCGAGCATCCCGATCGCTTGCACCGCGCTCGGGTGCAGATAACCGCTCGAGGCGATCAGCGGTCCCGAAAGGTTCGCGATGCCCTCCTGCTCGACGTCGACGCCGAGCCGCTCGCCCCACCAGTTGCGGGCGGCCGCCAGCGCGACGAAGTTGGCCATGGTCGCGCCGGTGGTGAGCACGCCGCCGAACGCGGAGGGAAGCTCGAACAGCTGGCACAACCAGTCGATGGCCACCTGCTCCAGCCGGGCGGCGAACGGAGAGGACGCCCATGCGTAGGCAGCCTGGTCATACGCCGAGGTCAGCCAGTCGGCTCCGATCGCCGCCGGCGTTCCACCGCCCATCACGAAGTGAAAGAACCGCGGGCCGCTCGAGCGCATCGCGGTTTCTCGCCCTCGCGCCGCCAGCTCACGCAGCGCGGCGAGCGAGCCATCGCCTTCCTCGGGCATCGGGTCGCTCCAGCCCGCGATCGTGGCCTCGCTGCCGGGGAGCGAGACCGGGTCGCCGCTCAACTCCTCCACATAGCGCCGAGCCTCCTTGGCCGCGAACTCGAGCGTCGAGCCCACGTCGTCGCGGTCAGAAAGCGGGTCGGCCACGCGACGATCCTCGCAGAGACGCGCTGTTCCCGCCCCCGCAGACGGCTGGGGTTAGGATCTTCAGATGCCGCGGCGCCGCCACACGCCGTACACGCGCGGGCTGCACGAGCTCGGCGACGGTCTGTTCGCCTTCCTACAGCCGGACGGCAGCTGGGGGTGGAGCAATGCCGGTCTGGTTGTCGGCGAAGGGACCTCGCTGCTGATCGACACGCTGTTCGATCTGCATCTGACCCGGGAGATGCTCGACCAGATGCGCCCGCTCACCGGCCGTGGCCCAATCCGCCAGGTACTGAACACCCATGGCAACGGAGACCACTGGTACGGCAACCAGCTCGTTCCGGCGGAGGCTGAGATCGTGGCTTCTGCGGCCGCGATCCACGACATGCAGGAAGTGCCTCCCGCGCTCATGCACACCTTGACGGAAGCCGATCTCGATGAGGCGCTCGCCACTTTCGTACGCCACGCGTTCGCGCCGTTTCGCTTCGACGGGATCGAGATGCGCCTGCCGACCAGGACGTTCAAAGGATCCTTGACCCTGGATGTCGCCGGCCGGCGCGTCGAGCTGCTCGACCTCGGGCCCGCCCATACCCGTGGCGACGTGATCGCTTACGTGCCCGATGCGCGCACGGTGTTCACCGGCGACATCCTGTTCGTCGGCGGCACGCCGATTATGTGGGCCGGCCCGGTGTCGAACTGGTTGGCCGCGTGCGAGCACATCGAGGGGCTCGACGTCGACACCGTCGTGCCCGGCCATGGGCCGGTGACCGACAAGGATGGCCCGCGCCAGGTCCGCCGGTACCTCGAGTACGTGCGTGACGAAGCGGCCGAGAGGCATGCAGGGGGAATGCCGGCCGCGGAGGCGGCACTCGACATCGACCTCGCTGAATTCGTCGACTGGAGCGATCCGGAGCGGATCGCGGTCAACGTGGAGTCGATATACGCTGAACTCGATCCGGCGTACGAGCGGCCGGCTGCGCCCGTGCTGCTGACGCGGATGGGTGCCTACCTACGTGGTCGCCGCGCCTAGCCGGTGGCGAACGAGGCGTTCCGTCGATCGCGCAACTCTGAGTGTGACTGTCAGTTATGACCGTCAGTGGCAAATGGCTTGAATCGGTCTCGCACGGTGCTGGCCCGAACTGGCTCGCCAATAGATGTTGACCAGATAGTGCGGTGCATCCGCCAAGGCGCTACGGTGCGGCGATCGCTTCAGAGCCCCAGCTCATCCTTCAGGTGCCGCGCGACGGCGCCGTCGAGCGAAGCGTCCGCGCCCAGCCTCCGCCGAGCGTGGCGCGGGGCGAGGTCGTGGTCGAAGGAGGGCCGACCGATGAGGAGGGCAATCTCGAGGCCGCCGGCGCCGGCGAGGTGGTGCTGTCGGTGCCCTCGCCCGAGACGCTGTCGCGTGAGGCGGACGAGGTTCGCCGGGTGATCGCACGGGCCGGCGAGGGAATTGAACCGCTCGTGGTGGTGGTCGAGGCCGCCGAGGAGCTGCGCGAGGAGGAGCTCGCCGCGGTCGTCGAGGCGGCGGAGCATAGCCCGCGCCCCGTGATCCTGCGCGTGGTCCGCAGCGCCTGATCAGGAGCCGAGCTCGCCCACCTGCTAGCCGGCGTCGTACCGAGCGGGGACGCCCGTCACATGCGGTAGTCGAGGTCGGCCGAGATCTCGGCTACGTCCATCTGGGCTTTCTGCAGCTTGCCGGCGAGGTCCCAGTTCATCGACTGCCAGCGGGTGAACTGCTCGAGCACCCAGACGCCGGACTGGCGCGCGCCGTTGCCGGACCTGCCGTTGCCGCCGAACGGCAGGTGCGCCTCCGCCCCCGAGGTGGAGTTGTTGACGCTGACCATGCCCGCGCTGATCTCCTCGCGGAAGCGGAACGCGGCGCGAGGATCGTTGGTGTAGATCGCGCTCGAGAGGCCGTACCCGTGCCCGTTGGCCAGTGCCATCCCCTCCTCCCAGTCCGCGAACCGCGCGACGCCCACCATTGGGCCGAAGGTCTCGGTATTGGCGATCTCGTCCTCAGCCCGCACGCCGCTGACGATCGTCGGGTGGCAGTAGAGGCCGCGCTCGGGGTCGCTGCCCACGAAACCCTGACGGGGCGCGGCGGCGGTGATCCGGCCCGTAGCCGTCGAGCCGTGGATCGAGTGGTGGTCGCGGATGAGCCCGAGCCAGTCGCGCTCGAAGCGGACGAGGAACCGCTCGTCGAGCATCGGGCCGTAGAGCACGTCGGCGGTGGGATCGCCGATTGCGGCGATCTCGACCGCCCGCGCGAACCGGGCCAGGAACTCATCGTGAACGCGCTCGTCCACGATCGCGGTTCCGAGCGAGGTGCACCGTTGCCCGGCGGTGCCGAAGCCGCTGAACACGGCGCCTTCGACCGCCAGGTCGATGTCCGCGTCGGGCATCACGACCAGCGGGTTCTTGCCCCCCAGCTCGAGGCATGGTGACTGCAGGTGTCGGCCGCACAGCTCGCCGATGCGGCGCCCGACGTCCGTGGAGCCGGTGAAGCCTACCTTGTGCACGCTGCCCTGTCCGAGTGCCCGCTCGAGGCCCTCGAAGGTGGAGGCGCCGTCGGCGAGCACGACGTTCAGGACGTCCGCGGGCACCCCCGCGCGCCAGAACAGCTCCGCGAGCGCCCGAGCGCACGCGGAGGCATATTCCGCGGGCTTCCACACTACGGCGTTGCCGCACAGCAGCGCGGGAACGATGTACCACGAGGGCACGGCGACCGGGAAATTGCCGGCGGTGATAATCGCCGCGACCCCGACCGGGGTGCGGAACGTGAACAGCTGCTTGCGCGGCATCTCGGACGGGACGGTCATCCCGTACAACCGACGGCCCTCGCTCAGGAAGAACTCGCAGGTGTCGATCACCTCCTGCACCTCGCCGAGCGCCTCGCCGGTCGGCTTGCCCACCTCTCGCGTGACGAGGGCGGCGAGCGCCGCCTTGTTGCGGCGGACGAGCGTGGCGGCGCCCGAGATGACATTGCCGCGCACGGGCGCCGGCACTCCGGACCACCGCAGCTGGGCGTCGGACGCCGTGCGGCAAGCGCGAACCATGGTGCCCGCGTCGCCGAGCCGCACGGTCGCCACGACGTCCTCGAGGTCCGCCGGGTTCGTGGACTCGCGGACGGCACCTCCGTCGGCCGGCTGTCCGCCGATCATCGAGGCGATCTCCGACGCTGCGGGAGCGATTTCGGTATGGGTCGTTGTCATGTGGTGCCCTCCTGATTGTCGGTAGACGATGCGGCGGCGCGGCGTACGAATGCTCTGGCGCCAGCAGACCGCGGGCCATAGCGGAGGATCCGATCATGGTCTCTCATATGACATTGAACTCGGGACGAAGCGCATCCGGCCGCGCGAACCGCTCCACCGATAGCGGGGAAACATTGAGGAACGGCTCACGTCCCAGAACGAGGTCCCGTATGACCTCCCCCACGGCAGGCGCCTGCAGGAAGCCGTGGCCGGAGAACCCGGTCGCGTAAAGGAACCGCTCGATCCCTGGGGCCTCGCCGATCAGCGCGTTGTGATCGGGCGTCATCTCGTAGAAGCCCGACCAGCTGCCTTTTATGCCAACGCGCGCGAGCGCCGGCGCACGGTGCTCCGCGACCTCGAGTAGCGCGGGAACCCAATGCTCGGTCTCTGCCGCGATGAACCCGGGCTGCTCGCCGGGCGCGGGCATACCCATCAGGACTCCGGGGCCTTCGCGATGGAAGTAGAAGCTCGTAGCGAAATCGATCGTCATGGGCAACCGCGACGGCATCTCCGGCATCGCCTCGGTGAACAGGACCTGTCGGCGCAGCGGCGTGACCGGAAGGTCGACGCGGACCAGCTCCCCGCAGGCGCGCGACCATGCTCCCGCGGCGCATACCACCGTCCCCGTCTCGATCGTTCCGCTACTCGTGACCACGGCCCGGATCTCGCCTTCCTCCACCGTGATGTCGAGGACTTCGCAGCCGTTCTGAACGTGCGCGCCAAGGGCTCGCGCGCCGGTCGCATAGCCCTGGACGACGGAGTCCGGAGTTGCGTGACCGTCGGAGGGCGAGAACGCGCCGGCCAGCACATCGTCGACCTTGAGAAGCGGACACAGCTCTTGCACGTCCGCCGGCTCGACGATGCGGCTGGGCACGCCGAGGTCGCGTTGAAGGGCCACGCTGCGCTCGAAAACCGCCAGGTCCTCTTCGCGCGTCAGGACGAACAGATACCCCACCTGGTGAAAGCCGATCTGCGATCCGGGGCGACGGTCGAAGTCGGCGAACGCGCTCAGGCTTCTCTGGGCCAAGCGGACGTTGATGACGTCCGAGAACTGCGCCCGGACACCGCCCGCCGCCCGGCCGCTGGACCCCGAGCCAAGCTCTGCGCGCTCGGCGAGCACAACGTCGCGCACCCCGGCCTCGGCTAGATGAAAAGCGCAGCTGGTCCCGATCACGCCCCCGCCGATGATCACGACGGAGGCCGAGCGTGGTAACGGGTCACGCGCTGCGGGCATGGTCAAAGCTTGAGGACCGGCACGGCGGCCGCAGGGTACCCGCTCGGGAGGTGTGCCCGCGCGCCGCGCTGTTCGCTCAAAGACCCCACCCTCCTGGGCTACTGCGGGACCAACCAGCATTATCCACCCGGTGCTCCGCCTTACGACGCTGCGTAGTCCTCGCTTCCAAGGATGTGCAACGAGACGTACGGTTGGTCTCCCACGACCCAGCTGTCGTGGCCCGGCGGCACGTAGAAGAAGTCGCCCGCTCGCATCACCACTTCGCGTCCGTCATCCATCTTGGCGACCGCCTGGCCGCTCAAGACTAGCCCCACGTGCTCGACCTGGCACGAGCTCTGTCCGGTGGAGGGGCCGACGTGCTCGGACCACTTCCAACCCGGCTCATACGTAGCCCGTCCGATCGTGGTGGGCCCCACCTTGTAGAGCTCAAAGCGGCCCTTCTCAAATGTGCGTACATCGGTCGGATTGTCGAAGTTGACCAGCTCCAGGTGCATGCTCGCCTTCGAGTATCCCAAGTGCCCGGCGGTTAGCACTTCGTTAGCGCTGGCGCCCGATAAAATGAGCCCGATGCGAACCAGCGCGGCCAGAGCTCCACTCCCGCAGGTCAGATCGTGTTCGTTCGGGCGGTGGCGGCGTCCACCGGTCGCCGGCTGATACTGGGGGCGCTCCCACACGGCTTTCCACCGATATCGCTACACCCGGGAGGGCGCAGCCTGCACGCCGTGGGCAGGGAGTGGCGGCTCTACCGTGGTCGAGGCGCCGGCCGGCGTGACGATCGAGGTGGGAGCCATCGCGCAGTCGATCTCGGCGCGAGCCGCGCATCTGAGGACGATCGTGATCTGGACCGGCGTCGTGGGTCTGCTGCTGAGGAGCTTGACGGCATGCTGAGCCGGCTCGACGACGCGGTCGCCGCCCGAGAGGCCGCACTGCTCGCCGCACGGCGGTTCGCCGCCGATGCGGGACACGAGTTGCGCACACCGCTGCAGAGCGTGCGCGCGAACCTGGACATGGCGAGCAGCGAAGAGGCCAACGCCGGGCAGCGCCGGCTGGCCCTCCAGACCGCGCCATTGCATCCGATCGGCTCAGCCGGCTTGTCGACGGCCTCCGAACTCTGGCGCGCGGTGAGTCGGGGCCGGTGGCGAAAGACTCGGATGTCGACCTCGGCGATATTGCCGACGGTGCGGTTTTCGCCGCCCGGACCCGGCATCCCGGCTGCCGAGCGCGCGCGCGTGATCCGCCGCTTCGCCCGTGGTCGCGGCGCGACCGCCGCTGCTGCTCCACGCGATTAGGCCCGCGGCGGCGGCGCGAGCTCGCATTCCCTGGCATCCTTCCCGGTGCCGAGGATCTCGAGATGGCATCCGACGACACGAGCTCACTCCGCGCCGCGCTGCAGCCCGAAGCGCTGCGAGCAGCACTGGTGCCCAGCCGGCCGGTGTTCGGGAATCCCTGGGACTCGGCCGCGGACATGTTCGCCTGCTACGTCGCCGTGAGCATCCTGAACCCGCTGTTGCTGTGGTGCGGGGGCAAACTGATGAGCGCGATCTTCGGTTTTAGCTCACACTGGCGGCTCGGCGTATTCATGGCCGCGGCGCTCGTCGGAGCCGCTGGTTTCATGACCATCGTGGGGCGCGAGCGCACGCGGCTATCGGTCGACATCCTGGCGATCTCCGCCTGGGTTTTACTCGGGCTGGTGGTCGCTCCGGTCGTCGGCCTGGCGCCCCCGGTAGGGGTGGCAATCGCGTGCTACGCGGTCCTACTGCTGGGCATCTTCGTCTACGTCCTCTTCCTCGGCCACTGGGAGACCGCGTTCCTGCGCACAGTCAGCTGGCCGGTGACCTGGACCCTGCTCGCGCTGTTCTTCGCCTTCAGCGCCCACCGGCTGATCCTGTACGCGTAGTCCTCCCGGCCTCGGAGCAACTCTCTGAGCCCCCAGTTTTGCCTCTGGTTGGAGGTTCGGAGCGAGACGCTCGCCGAGGGCGGCGCGGGCGAGGGCTCGACCCAGGACCGGGGCGTGCTTGAAGAGGTTGTTACCGGCGACCGCGATTAGCCCACCGGTCTGCCAGGCGGCGATTCCGTCCACGCTCCACGGGAGCTCTGTGACCCAGCAATGGCGCACGTCGACGGGCTCCGGGTCGAGGCCCGGCAGGGCTCGGCCGACGTACTCGGTGGTGCGTCGCGCCGCGTCTGAAAGCCCCGCGGCGTCGAGCAGGCTCCCGTCCTCGTAGATCGGGGTCTCGTCGAGACCGACCGCGTACGAATCGTTCCCCGGCAACGAGTCGCCATACGCGCCCGGTTCGCCGAACGCACCGCTGTTGTCGAGCAGACACGCCAGACGAGCGGGCGGCTCGCTCCGGACCCGATACGTGAGCCGCACATGCACCGACTGGCGCACTGGCAGCGGCAACCCCGTGCCTCGGGCAAGGGCCACGGTGCCGCGGCCCGCGCACAGCACGACGGAGGCGTACTCGAGCGCCAGTCCTCCACCTCGCACCTCGACCGTCCCACCGGACGTGACGCGAACCGATAGCACCTCCTCGAACCGCAGCCGTTCACGTAGCGCACTGGTCAGCTCTTCGACGGTCGCGCGGGCGCGGATCACGCCACCGTCCTCATCCAGCATCGCCGCTCCTGGCCAGCGGGCCAGGAGCGGCAGGCGATCTGCCAGCTCATCGGCATCGATCATGCTCGCCCTCACCCCGCCGGCATCGAGGAGCACCGTCAACCGCCGCTCGACCGCCGGCCCGATCGCGACCACCCCGTCGCGCGAGAGCAACTCGCGGCCGAACCGCTCCTCCCACTCGCGCCAGGCCCCGCGCGCCTCGCGCGCGAACTCCACCAGGCGGCGATCGTCGTGTGCGTGCCGGAAGATCCGCGACTCACCGCCCGACTGGCTCCCTCCCGGCACCCCCCGCTCGTAGACCGTCACGGATGCGCCCTGCTCGGTCAGAGCGAATGCGGTCGACAGGCCGACGATTCCGGCTCCGATCACGGCGACGTCTGTAGCAGCGGTCATTTGGTCTCGCGCGTACGGGCGCCCGGAATCATGCCGCTCACTCAGACCGATGTCGCCCGATAGAGGACCGCGCTGTGAGGTGGGACGACCGCGCTGATCACGCCCGTTGTCTTCTTGGCGGTGTGCGCCCAGAGATCCTGAAGCTCGTATGCCCTGGCCCGGCGGAGCCCAACCTCCCGCGCACTGGTGGTGATGGGCAGGCGTCGCGAGCCGCGGTTCAGCAGCGCGACTGCCCGGTGACCGCCCTCGAGCCGCCGGCACCAGACCTGTCCGGCGCCTTCCTGCTGGATGGCCGTGCCCTGGATGCCGAGCGGGTCCTGGTCGACGGCGATGACCTGCCGGTTCTCGAGCATCATGATTGATGCCGGCGACAGCGCTCGCGGATCGCTTCCCAGGATCAACGGCGCCGCCACGATCGCCCAGAGCGAGAGCTGAGCCTGCGCCTCGGCACTGGTCATCCCGAGCTCGGGGCCGAGGTAGTCGGGGTCGTTCCAGTGTCCGCGGCCCGCTGCCTCGGGATGCGCTGCGTCGTGGTCGAGGTTTCTCAGCACGTTCCTCCATTGGATGTTCCGGGTGAAGCCGATGTCGGTATCCGTCCTCCAGCTCTGGGCGATCCGGGGCGCCCACCGGTAGTTCGCGTACGCGGAGTCGGCGAACGAGGGGCGCTTGCCGTCGATCTGTCCCGGAACCCAGAAGTTGTCGACGTTGAGCAGCATGGGCCTGTGGCTCGCGTTGTGCGCCAACGCCTTCGCGAACTGAGAGTAGAGCGGCTTGGGTTTGCGGCCCTGCTGGCCGGCGCCGCAAAAGTCGACCTTCACCGCGTCAAAGCCCCAGGCGGCGAACGCGTCGGCGTCCTGCTGGTAGTGGCCGAACGATCCCACGCCTTGCCCGCGACAGCCGCTCGTGCCCGCATCGGTGTAGATCCCGGCCAGCAGGCCTCGCTGGTGAAGCCACGCGGTCAACCACGGCAATCCGTGCGGCCATTGCTGGGGGTTGATAACCAGCTCTCCGCTGGTGTCGCGCTGGCCGCTTGCCCAACCAAAGTCGAGCCACGCTATGCGGTAACCGGCGCGCGTCAGGCCGCGGTCGAGGAGGGCGGTGGCAACCGAGATGATCGTCTGCTCGTCGAAGATCCCACCGACGCCGTAGTACGTGTTCCACCCCATGTAGGGGACGGCCGCGTCAGCGTGTGATCGCACCACGCTGGCATTTCCCGTTCGCCGGTTGAGAAAACATGACCGGTTAGGCTTGGACCATGTCTGGGGCAACGGCTGCGGCCCGGGCGGAGTACGAGGGTTTGCGCGCGGCACATCTGCATGCGGTGCGAGCGGCGCTCGAGGATCACGTCGCGCGCCTCGAGTGGCCTCGCGAGCGCGTCGATCGGTATCGCACCGAGCGCTTGCGCGCGCTGCTCGCGCACGCCCGCGAGCGCTCGCCGTTTCACGCCGCGCGCATGGGCGACCTCGATCCCTCAACGGCGACCGTGGCCGACCTCGCGCGGCTGCCGCCGATGGTCAAGCAGGAGGTCCACGACGAGTGGGACGCGATCGTCGCGGTTCCCGACCTCGATCGCGCTCGAGCCGAGCGCATTCTCGCGGAGCAACGTTGGTTCTCCTACACCCCCACCGGGTGCCAGGTCTTCAGCTCGGGGGGATCGAGCGGCGTGCGCGGTGTCTACGTCTGGGACTGGGAGCTGTTCGTCACCCTGGCGTGCCTGGCTTGGAGGATGCAGGCGCGCGAGGAGCGCCGCTCGTCGGGGGCGGAGACCGCGGCGCGGCTAGCGGTGCTCGAGTCTGGAGTGCCGCCGCACGCCAGCACGCCGCTGTTCGACGTCCCGATCAGCCGGAGCATGGACACGGTCGTCATCCCGGCCGGGGCGCCGTTCGACCATGTGCTGGCCGCGGTGGCCGCCGCTCGGCCGACACACCTCGTGGGGTATGCCTCCGTAATCGGTCGCCTCGCTCGCTCCACCCTCGCGAGCGAGCTCGACATCCGTCCGTTGCGAGTTAGCACCAATTCCGAGCCCCTGAGCGAGGAGGACCGCGAAGCCATCCGCATCGCGTGGAATGCCCCCGTTCACAACCTCTGGGGCTCAACCGAAATCGGCGTCCAGGCCGTCGGCTGCGGCCGCGGTCCCGGTCTGCACGTGTGCGAGGACGAGGTGATCCTCGAGCGCGTCGACGAGGCTGGTCGCCCCGTGGCCCCGGATCAACCCGCCGCCCGCACGCTGGCGACTGGATTGGCCGGCCGGCTGTTCCCGTTCATCCGCTACGACCTGGGCGACGAGGTCATGCTGCTGCCGGGTGCGTGTCCGTGTGGGAGCTCGCTCGCGCGAGTGGCCGACATCGCCGGGCGCCGCGACGACGACTTCCGCTACGGGACGGGTACCGTTCCGGCGGCGGCCTTCCGCCATGTGCTCGGGACCAACCCGAGCATCTCCGAGTACCAGGTGCGGCAGACGAAGACCGGGGCAGATGTGCTAGTGGTCGGCTCGCCCGAGCTGGCGGCGGTGAGCGCGTCGCTGACGGAGTCGCTCCGCCGTTACGGGTTGACGCACCCGGAGGTCCGCGTCTCGGCTGTGCCCCGCATCGAGCGTCATGCCGCCACCGGGAAGCTCAAGCGCTTCATCGCGCTGCCGGGCTAGTCATCGCGGGGGATTACGCGGCCGACCTCGACGGCCTCGGCCGTGTGCGTGTCCACGTAAACGACGAAGACCCGAGGCGGTCCTCCGAACCAGGCGCTCGTCTCTCCCTCGCCGACGTATTCGGCCGCTCGCTCTGAGCCGTCGGCGTCGATAACCCAGACCGGTTGACCTTTGTGAAACTGGGTGTCGCCGATGTCGCTCACAGGTGGTCGAGAGTAGAGATCGTCGTTTGGTTCTTCCGGAAGAGCCCTTAACACAAGGATGACGTTGAGCCGCGTTTCCGGAGTCATCCCTATCGGGTGATGGCGCGGGCTCGCGACGTCGGTGTCATTGCGGGTCACCGTGCTGAAGCTGGCCATCGCGGTGGTCGCGATCGCGCTCCCTGACTGCATCAACCCGTCGTTGATCGGCGGTGAGCTGTTCGTCGCCACAGGATCGCACCCGCGCCGTCGCGTGGCCCTCTTCACGATCGCGGCATGGATCGTCACATTCGTCTGCGGGCTGGCGCTCGCGCTCGGACTCGGGGATCTGATCCTCTCGTTGGTGCCCAAGCCGGGCCCGACCGTCAAATACGCGCTGATCGCGGCCGCCGGACTCGTGCTGGTGGTGGGGGGAGCGGTGATCTGGATCCGCCGCCGGAGCCTGGCGGGCTCCAAGCCGAGCGAGGATCGCGGCCGCTCGCACGGGCCGGCGGGGCTGCTCGGAGCCGGAATCGCGGGACTCGAGCTGCTCACGGCGTTTCCGTACTTCGCGGCGATCGCGATGATCGTCGGCTCGGGCGTGTCTCAGGCGGGCAAGCTGGCGTTGATCGTCCTGTACTGCATCGTCTACACGCTCCCTCTGATAGCGATCGCGGTTGTGGTCGCGCTGATGGGGGACCGCGCAGAGCGCGAGCTGCGGCCCGTGGGCGATTGGCTGCTCGCGCGCTGGCCTGTGGTCGTGGCCCCCCTCACGGCCGCACTCGGGATTGGCGTGCTGGCGTTGGGGATCGTGCAGCTGAGCTCGATGTAGGCGCGCCGGTGCGGCGGTAGCGACCACACGAGCGTCATCCGCATCGGAGGATGTCCCCGTCGCGGGCCGGCGTATGGTCGGTCCCGCTCTATCCGCGTACGAGAGGAGTTGGTATGAGCCTCGATCTGGCGGTCGTGACGTTCAGCCACACCGAGGGAGCCGAACATGCTTACGCCGACGTGCTGGACGTCGTCGGCGAGGCTCCCTGGACGCGTGAGATTGCCTTTGTCGAGCATCACCGGCACGATCGGATCGTGGTGCGCGGGAATTTTGCGGGTCACTACGTCGACATCGAGGACGAGGGGGACCTGATCGGCAAGAGGACCGCCGAGGGAGCCCTCACCGGAGCGGTCGTCGGAGCGTTCTTTGGTCCGCCGGGCCTGGCGGTGGGCCTGGTGGGGGGAGGCACCGTCGGAGGGGTATCGCAGGCCAGCGCGGTTCCTGAGCTTCACGGCGCATTTTTTGACGAGGTCCGCTCCGACGTGCCCCAAGGCTCCTCGGCGGTGATTCTGCTGGCGAGCCCGGACCACGTCGACGCGATGGTGGCAGCGTTCGAGCGGGGGCACGGCCGCGTCGTTCGCCGTCATCTCTCTCCCGAGGCGGCCCAGGCGCTCGAGGCCGCGCTGACCGAAGGGGCGGCGGCGGCTCGGGAGCCCGGCTCGGCTTAGCCCCGCGTCTTGCGGTGGCCGTGCGGATCGTGGCGGTCGACTGGTCGGGCAAGCTCCAGGGGGCGGCGGAATTCATCTGGCTGGCTGATGCGCTCGATGGGAAGCTCGTCTCGCTCGAGAACGGCCGCAGCCGCGAACAGCTCATTGATGCCGTCACCGCGATCGCCAAACGTGAGCCGCACACCGTCGTGGGTCTGGACTTCGCCTTCTCCTTTCCCGCGTGGTGGTGCGAGCAGCAGGGCTGGCGGCAGGTCCGCGAGGTGTGGGCAGCGATGGCCACCGACGGCGACCGCCTGCTCGACGTGTGCGAGCCGCCGTTCTGGGGACGGCCCGAAAAGCGAAACTCCCTACCGCGCGACCGTCGATACCGCGCCACCGAGCTTGACGACGCTCGCGGCGCAAAGTCGGTGTTTCAGGTCGGTGGGGCGGGCGCCGTAGGCACAGGATCGGTGCGCGGAATGAAGCACCTCCTGACGCTCGCCGAGCGGGGATTCGACGTCTGGCCGTTCGGACCACAAGGCTGGCCGCGCGCGGTCGAGATCTATCCCCGGGTCTTGACCGGACCGGTCAACAAGAGCAGCTGGCGACGGCGTCACGACTTCCTCTTCGATCGTTTCGCGGGTCAGCCGGCCGCGCTGCTCGAGCGAGCCGCCGGGTCCGAGGATGCTTTTGACGCCGCGGCCTCCGCACTGGTCATGGCCGAGCACGCCGAGCAGCTCTCCGAGCTGGTGCCCGCGGACGCGCCGCCCCACGCGATCGAGGGCAGGATCTGGCGACCGGGGTGAACCTACGGCGTCCAGCTCTCGGCGAGGGGAGTGACCTGCAGCTCGTGCGTGGCCGCACGCGGACCCTGGTCGGCAAGAAACCGCACGGCCTCCGCGATCTGGTGCGGATCAGCCAGCGCTTCGGGCGAGACTCCTTGCCGCGCAGCCCCGATCGGCTGGATCCCGGCATCGACAATGAGCAGCAGCCATCGGCAACCAGTCTCGCGATGATCGCGCGGCCGAGGTTGCGCGCTCCGAATACGATCGCGCTCCGCTGCTCAGCTTCGGTTTGGCTCACTGCGTTGCTCCTTGTCGCGGTCTGGTCGGGATTAGACTGGTCGGGTGGCTTCCATACGCGGGATCGAGCGGTGGCTGTTCGACGGCTCAGCGACGGGCGCGCACACCGGCGTGGCTCACGAAGAGAAACGGAAAGCGATCCGCTCCACCCGGCTCGGTGTCGGTACGCTGGCGTGCCGCCGCTGCGATATCCCGATCGCGATCGGTCCCGACCCGCGCTCGGCAGCTGATGAGCTTACATGTCCGTTCTGCGGTACTCGCGGTCCGGTGCGCGACTTTCTCTCGCTCGCCTCCCCCACGCGACCGGCGCGGGTCGTAGTGCGGGTTCGTCCACGCGCAAGCCGGCGCGTGCGCTGATCCTTCTAGGCGGTGAGCTGGCTGCTCGGGCGCTGGCACACGCTCTCGAGCGTTGGCTGATGGTGGACGAACTGAACCAGTGGACGCCAGTCCTCTCCGGCGTACGCGTCTCGAAGCGACTGGAGGGTGGTGTACAGCACCACGACGTACGACGCGCACGAACCTGGACCGACGCGAACCGTCAGCAGCGTCCGCAGCGCCAGGGTCGCGAGGAACGACCTGTGTCGCCAATCCGTCTGGCGGAATAGCGCGTCGTTACGGGCGGCCACCGCGGTCTTGATCGTCCCGTAGTCGGCCGCATTCGGCCAACGTGTGAGTGCTGCGGGTGGAGGGATACTGGCCGACGTGGTGTGCATCGTCGACCCACAGCCTGCGCCGAGCACGGCCACCGCGATCAGGAGCACGCGCGGTATCGACATCAAGCGAAAGTGTGATCGCGTTCCCGCGTTATGGCAACTGCGGTGGTAACGCTCGAGAGGAGCTCCTGATCCGCGGGTGGCGAGGGCGTCAACGCACGACGAAGCCGGTACCCAGCGGATCACGAGGATCGAGGAAGAACCGGTGCTCGCCGGTGCGAAACGCGGTTCCCTCGACCTCGGTGAGAAGCCCACCTGTTGCCTGGCCGATGGCCCGGGCGTGGAAGGTGGTCTCGACAATTGAGTCCGCGCGCCACGTGTCCCCCTCGGCGAGGAGTCCGTCGGCGGCGAGAAGCGCCGTACGAGCGGACGTCGCCGAGCCGGTGGGCGATCGATCCACCTCTCCGTCGGCGAAGATCGTAACGGTGCGCTGATGCAGCGGACCGAGCTCTTCGTGGAGGACGGTCCCATAGATGCCCGATAGGCGATCGTCGTTGGGGTGGCGCGAGACCTCGGTCCCATCGAGCTCCTGTTTGACCTTGCGGCCCACTGCGATCAGATCGGCCAGGTCGCCCCGCACCACTCGCAGCCCCCACCGCTCCGCCGGTGCGAACGCGTAGATCGCGCCGCCGTAGGCCACATCGACCTCTACCCCGGCCGCCGCCACCCCCCGTGCCACGACGAACGCGGGCACGTTGCGAAAGGCAACGCCTTGGACCGCGCCGGCGCGGCACCGCACGCTCGCCACGACGCGCCCGGAGGGCACATCGATCGTGACGTCGACGTCGCCGTCCGCGGGCGCCGCCACCCGGCCGGACTCGACCGCCCACGCGCCGAGCGCCATCGTCCCGTGCCCGCAAGCAGTCGAGTAGCCGTCCTTGTGCCAGAACAGCACGCCGAAGTCAGCGCCACCGTCGTCGGGGGGGACGACAAAGCCGCCATACATGTCCGCGTGCCCGCGCGGCTCATGACAGAGCATTCGCCGCACCAGATCCACGTGCTCGGACCGCATGGCGTGCTCGCGCCGCTCCGGGACCGTCGCGCCGGCGATGTCGAGCACGCCTTCTGCGACGATCCGGAACGGCTCGCCGGCCGTGTGGTAGTCCGTCGCCTCGATCTCCATCTCCGCAGTCTCGCGCAACTGATCCGAGACGAGGCGCAGCCGAGCGGCGGCGATACGGCACGAACCTACGCCGCAACGGCGGCCTGCGCCGCGTCACCGGGAACGTCAGCGTGGCCATGCTCCGCGGGCCGAGCAGCACGGATTCTCGGGACCAGGAGCGCCGTCAGCGCGCCGATCCCGAGGACCACCGCACCGATGGGGATCGCAGCGGTGAGACCGTTCGTGAACGCGTGCGGTGACGCGTAGGAGCCATTGGCGCTGAACACCGAGGCGAGCACGGCAACTCCGATCACGCCGCCGAGCTCGCGGATGGCATTGGTTGCACCCGAGGCCTGGCCTGCCTCCACCGGCCGCACGGACGCGAGGACGGCGTTGGCCGAGGGCGCGAACACCAAGGCCATCCCGACGCCCGCGAGCACGAATGGAGCGATCAGCGATCCGTAGGCAATATCGGGAGTGATAATCGCTCCCAGCCAGGCGATCGCGATGGCTTGTAGCGCGAGGCCGGCGACCATCAGCGGCCGGGGACCGATGCGGTCGCTCAGGGTTCCAGCGATGGGCGCCACGATCATCGGCATCGCCGTCCACGGGAGGGTCCGAAGCCCCGCTTGCAGAGGCGAGTATCCCTGCGTGGTCTGGAAGAACTGGGCCAGTAGGAAGATCGCGCCGAACACTCCGAAGTACATGGCCAGCGAGAGGCCGTTGGTGGCAGCGAACGCCCGCGAGCGGAAGAAGCGCATCGGCAGCATGGGCGCCGGGGCCCGCAACTCCCACGCCACGAATGCGATCATGAACGCGATTCCGATCGCGAAGGAGGCGAGGATCGTCGCACTCGTCCAGCCGAGCGCCTGTCCACGAATTGCTCCGTAGGTGAGGCCAAGCAACCCGGGACCTACCAGCGCCAGTCCCCGCAGGTCCAAGTTGGGAGCGGGTCCACGCGACTCGGTCAGCCGGGTCAGAGCCAACGGCACGAGCACGAGCCCCACCGGCACATTGATCCAGAAGATCCAGTGCCACGAGATGCCACTGACAACCGCGCCTCCCACGAGCGGTCCGATCGCCACCCCGAGGCCACTGACTCCGCCCCAGATGCCCAACGCCATGCCGCGCCGGGCGGCGGGGACGGCCTCCGAGAGCAACGTGAGCGTGAGCGGCAGCACGATCGCGGCCCCGAAACCCTGCACCGCCCGCGCGGCGATCAGCGCGTCGGTGCTAGAGGACAGGGCCGCGGCCGCGCTCGCCGCGGTGAACGTCGTTAGCCCGATGGCGAACATCCGGCGCCGCCCAAACCGGTCCCCGAGAGCCGCTCCGGTGAGCAGCAGGACGGCGAAGGTCAGGGTGTAGGCGTTGACGGTCCACTCGAGCGACTGGATCGACGCTCCCAGGCTTTGTCTGATCGACGGCAAGGCGGTCGTGACCACGAGGTTGTCGAGCGTGGTCATGAAGAGGCCGAGGGACACGATCACCAGCGTCCAGACGACGCTTGTCTTGGAGGCGGTCGGCCGGCGCAAGAGTCTCGAAATAACGGTCATTGGTGATTCTCCTGTGTGTGATTGGTCACTCAGTTTGGGGGCAAAAAGAAACCGGGAGTGTGATTGCTCACTCAGTTGATTGGCCAACAAAAGAGGCCCTAGGGACACTCTTCGTCGGCGACGGTCAGCACCTCGGCCCACCGCTCGTGCAGACCTTCGATCTGCATCGCCGCGATGACGTTGCACAGCATCCCGCGCGCGAAGAACTCCTGGATCTCACGCGGCGAAGCTTCCCACTCGCGCTCCACCATCTCGAACAGCATCCGGAAGCCACGGCGCAACGCCGCGCGGACCGCCGGCTCACTTGCCGCCGCCTGTCCCTGAAGCTGGGTAAGCAGCAGCTCGGGATCCTTCAGCAGGTCGGTGTACGCCTCGGCCATCGCCTGCTTGACCGGGCGTCCGTCGGTGCGCGCGTTTGCCGCGGCCTCCGCCAGGGTGTCGTGGATCCGTTGAAAGCTCCGCTCGATTACCGCGAGGAACAGCTCGGTCTTGGTCGTGAACAGGCGAAACAGGTACGCCTGCGAGATGCCGGCGGCCTTGGCGATTTCCATAGTTGGGGTGCCATACAGACCGCGGGCACCGACCACCTTCATGGCCGCGCGCAGGACGTCTTCACGCCGCTCTTCGGCGGTCGAGAGGGTGCGACCGGGGACGGTGGTGGAGGGGGCCATGGGTGTGAGTATGCACTCACTCACTCGGTTTGTCAAGGGTGCGCTCGATCGCCGCTCAGCGCTTGACGCTCGGCATCCGCGTGGGGCGATCGCGCCGGCATGCGAGCGGCGTCAGCGTGTTCCTCCGTGGCCCGAACACGCTCCGTGTAGGCCACCGGCATGAGACCAGGAGCCGTCGGCGCACCTCACCACGGTCCCGCCGAGCGCGATGTCCCGCTTCCAATCCCCGACGCAGGGATGTCCGTTGCATTCGGCGTTGCCGGCGCACCCGGCGAGCGTCAAGGCCGCGGCTAGCGCGGCGGTCAGTCGCTTGCCGCTCACCGTCCGCGGCGTGGCGAAGCCCAACCCACGGGCATGCATGAGGGACATCGTCGCTGATGCCGAGCCAAAGGGGACCGGCTGCTCGAACGCCGGTGCGGGCGGGGGCCTCAAGCGGGCGGCGCGGGCGAGGTGGCCTCAATGGTTGAAGGGGCAGTCGTCGCGGTCCGGGCAAGTCGCGAAGTAGTTCTGGATCCCGAGGACGCCGTATCGACCCACCTGATGACGTTCAGATCGTGCGCCGCGCAGTCCTTGCCGAGCACGCTGTAAACCTTGATCAAGGCCGCCTGTTGTTGAGCCGCACGCGGGGCACCTTGAGTGAAGTTCAAGCCATCGATCTCCATATCGGTCAAGTCAGAGTCGATCGACGGCTGCGACACGCCGACCCCGCGCGGATCAAAGCTGACGAAGTCATACGCCACATGCAAGGACCTATCGTTGACGGCCTTGCTCTTGATCAGTCATAACCGCTTCCGCCTGGGCCACCTGGATTCACGATCAGCGCTCCTTGATACTGCGCGCGGGTACCTGCCGCTGGATCCTTGATCACTCGGAGTTTGAACGTGCCGTAGGTGTTCTTGGTCATATACGACCTAGGCACGGTCAGCCACGTGCAGAACATGCTCGTCTCACACCGCGTCCACACCCAACGGCAAAGCCAAGGCGAGGGCGCGGACTCGTCTACTGCGAAGCCATGACTTCATGAGCGCCTTTCACCAGAGTGACACCAAGAATCCGTCGTAGCGCCACCGGCCATGGCGGCCACCCGACGCGCCCCAAGCGCGCCCGGCGTTCCTACCACGCACCGTCGTCACGGTAATGTGTCCATCTGTGGTGACTTCACGCGTCCGGTTTGTAGATCCTGGCAGTTCTCACTTCCCACGTATCCTTCGTCCGAAGGAGCTACCGTATGTGCGTCCTCTGAGAAGGGAGCTACGATGCCAGAAGGGAGCTACGATGCACGATGCGCCGGCCTTACTCCGCCGTCTTCATTGTCCTGCTGGCCTTGTTCTTCGCGCCCGGGCACCCGCGAGGTCCCAGACGCTGCCGACCATCGACCCCGGGTCAGGCCCCGTGGTGACCCTGCGCCGGGGCGGCACGGCGGCGGCCACGGCGAGCTGCGCCAGCGACTTCGGCTCGAGATCGGGAGGCTTGGCCGTGAACAGTGACACCGTGTCAAACCCCCCAGACGCCCCTTTCGGGCTGACGGCGGGTCGGCTACAGGTGTAAGGAAGCCATGAGTTACGTCACGGCAGCAAGACCGCATCGCCCGGTTGGAGTGACCGTGTTAGTCATCTTGCTGTGGGTGCAGGCCCTGATCGGAATCGCTGGGGGGGTCATCCTGGTCATATTGCACCACAACCGCTCCGTGATCCACAACACCCACCAATCGGCTTCGGCACTCCTCGCTATCGGCATCGTCGCGCTGGTAATTGGCGTGGTCACCGCGCTGATCGCCTACGCGCTCAGCCGCGGAAGCAATTTCGCCCGCTGGATCGTGGCATTGATCAGCGCCCTGGAGCTGGCCGCCGCGATCTATACCGCGATCAGAGTGCATGGCGATTCACGCATCGGGGCGATCGTGAACGGAGCAATAGCGCTGATCATCCTCTACATCCTGTTCGGCGAGCGGGGAAGCCAGGAGTACTTCAGGGCGTAGATCCAGCGAACCCGAGATGCCCGCTCGCGCCAGGGCGACGCACACAGTTGCACCGGGCGCTCGGCAGGCATGCGACGCTCGGCCCGAGCTCCGGTCTACCTCAGTAAAGCTCGCCGAAGATCAGCCGGGAGCCTCTTCGGATACGTCTCGGATCCCGCGGGCCTCGCTCGCCGGGTGCTCGACGAGTGCCAGCACGCGGCTGGCCATGAACCTGGCTCGCCGCACGGGCTCACCGGCGCGCGTGACCTCAGTGACTTCGACGATGCCGCGGCCCGTGGTGATCTCGACCCGCCGGCCCGCTCGTGTGGCGACGATTTCGTAGGTCCGCGAGCCGTCGTCGGCAGCTACGACTATTTCCACGCGATCGCCCTTCACGGTGCGAGCGGAGCCTGGCTACGGCGCGGGCCCCCCTTAATGCCCGGCTCTGCGCCGCTCGCGCCGAGTGGACTCGTGGGGGTTCGCTTTGCGGGGGTCGACCTCGGGGTCCTCCTCGTGGTGAGGCTCGCTTGTGCTTGTAGCCCCCGTTGGGGTGTGTACCTCGCCGAAGTCCATCTCCCCGTCCTCGGCCGCGGGATCGCGCGGGTCCGGTCGCTTGTCGTACGGATCGGGCCACTCCGTCGGATCCGGATCACTGGCGGGCTCGTTCAGGGCGTGGTGGACATCCTGCTCAGGTGAACGCTCATCGTCGGCCATCTCTGCTCCCTGATCGTAGGTTTGCTTGCCGACCTCCACGCGGCACCGCCGGAGACATGGTCAGGCGGGTGTGCCGCCAACTGACCGAATGTTGCGGCGCGTGTGTGCTCATAACCGTACTCCAGTGGGTGGAACGAGGCGCCGGCGTGGCGCCGTGGGGCTGGGCACGATCGCCGTCAGGAGTCAACGGCCCGCGCTTCGATGGGCGAGGTCTTGACCTGGCTCAGCGCCAGGCATCGGCATCGCGCACCATCCCGCACCCGCTCCAACCGAGGTCGCCGCCTCCGGTGCACGCCCACGCAGCGCCGCCGCGCTGCGAGACGCGACAGATCCCGGGCGGGCCGGCGACGCGATCAGCCGTCACGATTGGCGGCGCTACTCCGGCCGCCGGGGTCGCGAGATCAACGCGCCGCGACACTCCAAGGCTGAGCTATCTGATGTTCAACGCCCGGATCAAGAAGTTCGACCGGAGAACCGTTGGCCGCGAAGAAATGGGCCCGATGCCGGATGCCGGCGCCTCAGTACGGGTGGTCGTGGCGGTGTCCGTTCTGATAGCGGCCGGCATCGCGCGCGTCGCGCGCGTCAAACGGCCTCAGGTAGGCGGGCGGGCGAAACCGGACGAACGCGGGGGGCGTGGAGACCGAGTGGCTGCCCGAGGCGAACACGTTGTAGGCGGCGCCAAGCGCTGCGGCCGAGGCATTCAGCGCCTGGGGATTGGTGGCGCGGTGAACCCACCGGCCGGTCTCCAGCCGGTGCAGAAGGTCGTGCACGGCGGTGATCGTTTCCGCCGGCGTGAACGCGCAGTGACCGGCGCGAGCGACGAAGATCTGTCGCAACAGGCTCGAGTCGCCGGCGCTTCGTACGACCTGGCGGTACGCCTGCTCGTTCTCCGGGACCACGAGCCCGTCGCCCGTGGTGTGCATCGTGAGCACCGGCATCGACAGCCGACCGTTGAAGACGATGTTCCGCTCCAGGTAACGGACCGCCGCCGGGTCGGCACTGATCCGCGCCGCGCGGTTCAACGTCCGCAGATCGCCGCGCAGGTCGAGCCCCGCTGCCCGGTAAAGGGCCCGAACCTCAGCCGCGTCGACGGAGCGGGCCAGATCCTCCGTGTAGTTCACGCCCGTGTTCCACGACGGGTTGCCGCCGGCGCGGGCCTCTAGCTCCGCTCGCAGCGCGAACACGAACGGGAAGTCAACCTGTGTGGCCCACTCGAACTGATTCGCTTCCTGAGCGACATCGTCGGTCGGGGCTGGCTCGGGCGAGAGAGGGGTGAACCACCCGGGAGTGTCCGCGAGCGCCGCGGCAAGGGCAAGCCGCGCCCGCCCCTGAGCGGTTTGTTGTGCGGTGCCGGCGGCCGACTCGGCTAGCGACAGGTTGCCGGTCGGGTTGGTGATGTCGGTGACGGCAAGTGACGGCGCCACGAGCGTCTTGAACGCGAAGGCGGAGTCGAGCGCCGTGTTCCAGGTCGCGACGCCGCCAGAAAGCACGCCGCACATCGGCAAGGCGGCGTCGAACCGGTGGGGGTAGCGCTGGATCAGGCCCGCGGTGATGATGCCGCCCAGAGAATGCCCCCAGGCAATCGTGTGCGCCGGTGCGGCCACCAGCCGTGCGAACGTGTTGAGCGTGTCGATCTGGTCCGGTAGAGCCTGCTGGATCGCCCAACCAGTGCTCGCGTACGATGAGCCCGCCAACGCGTAGCCATGGCTCAGCAGCCATGAGCCGGTGAGCGGATCTCCCACGTCCTGAGCCGGATTGGGCGAGCCGGGGACGACATATCCGTGGCTGTAGAGAAACAGCGTGCCGTTCCAGTCCGACGGTACCTCGATCTTGTAGGTTGCGCCGTCCGCGAGCGTTCCGGTCAGCGTTCGAACGCTCGGGCCCGCGGCCGCAGCGGTCGCCAGCTGCGAAGCGAGGGCGGTCAACCCAAACATCGCGGCGGCCAACAACGCAACGAACGCCGGTCGCGGGATTCTGCGGCTCCAGGTCATATCACGCCTCCTGCGGACATCGTTTCCGGCGTGCCGTGCAGCTTTCGCCGGCTCCAACCCTCAAAGACGCTCGGCAGTCTAAACAGCACGTCAAGTAAGGTTGCCGTGTGCCGCGATTTCGTCAGGATGCAAAGATCGCCGCGCTCAAACGCTCCCCGCTATTCGAGGGCTTGTCGCGACGCCAACTTGCCCAGGTCGCACGGCTCAGCGACGATCTCGAGGTACCGGCCGGAACCGTGCTCTGTAAGCAAGGTTCTCGCGGGCAGGAGTTCTTCATAATCGTCGACGGTGAGGCGAGAGTCTCGCGAGACGGTGAGAACCTGGGAACGGTTCGCGGTGGGGATTTCTTTGGCGAGATCGCGCTGCTCGAGCCGGTGAAGCGGACGGCGACGGTCACCGCCGAGACGCCGCTCAGTCTGTTCGTCGTCAGCAGGCAGGCCTTCGACACCGTGGTGGCCACTGATCCAGCGGTCGAGCGAAAGGTCCTGCGAACGGTCGTGCGGCGCCTCGCGTCGCAATCCGGCGACCCAACTCTCTAGCAGCTCACCGCCCCGGCAAGCTCGGGTCGCGCAGCTTTCGCGACCCTCGTGGCCTCATGGGTGGATCGGGGCCCGGACCGTCGCGTCGGACAGGCCGTCGGATTCGACCAGGCAAAACTCGGGCGCGGGTCCGAGGAGCATCTGGCGCTGCCACACGGTCGGCGCCCAAACGGAATCGAGGAAGGCGTCATAGCTCTCGCCATCGGGCTTGTTGAGCCACCGCGTGGTCAGGGGAGGCTCGCCGGCGCCGCGGATCAAGGCATAGACGCCCCCCCACCCCTCACCCGCAACTCCCGCGACCGAGTCGTGGGATGCTCGGCGGCCGGCCGACACCGCTGCGGCGTTGAGAGCGCCCAATTCTGCCCAGTCCTCGACGAGGTACCAGTCCTCATAACCCTCGCTTGCGGCAAATGGAAGTGCGTCGAGACGAAAGCTCGCCGAGCGCGCGCACAGCGCGGTGTGGAAGGCGCGCAGGCGCCGCTCGTAGTCGGCCCGCGCCACGCCAACGCGCGGTTGATGCCAGAACACATACGCCAACACTCAGATCGCATTATCCAGCCGGCGTTCGTGATCTACGGCTCGCTGATCGCCGCCGCCAGCTCAAAGCGAGATCGGATCTCGAGCTTCTGATAAGCGCTGCTCAAATGGCGCTCTACCGTCTTCTCGGTCACGAACAGTGCCTGGGCAATCTCACGGTTGGCGCGGCCTTCGGCCGCTTGACGGCAGACCCGCCATTCGGCCGCGGTCAGCGCGCCGCGCCCGGTCAGCTCGGTTCGCGCCCGTCGCCCGGGTCCCGCCTGCAGCTCCGCGCGCGCGCGCTCGGCGAGCACGAGGGCACCGCATTCGTCGGCGAGCTTGATCGCGCGGCGCTGGACGTCGCGGGCCTCGCGCCGTCGGCCTGCGCGGCTCAGCTCGCTACCGAGAGCGGCTAATGCATGCGCGAACTCCAGCCGCGAGCGGCTGTGCTCGAGGACCGACGCTGCTACCTCGAGCAGCCCCAGCCGCGCGGTTTCGCCGGTCGCCAGCGCAGCCGCCCGCAGCGACATTCCCAGCGCCCCCGGGACACCGACGCGCCGAGCCGCCTCCAGCTGCCCGTGCGCGAGCTCCCTGGCCATCTCCTTCTCGCCCAGCGCGGCGAGCGCAGGAGATGCAAACACCCTCCAGTCACTTGGCCACCGCAGACCCAGCGTCTCGAGGCGCTGGCCGCACCACCGCAAGTCGGCGACGCCCTCGCGCACCTGACCCTGAGCGATCCGCAGACGCCCCCGGGCGACGAGGAAGTCGCCCGAGAAAGTGCGATCCTCGGCGAGCCCGAGCGCGTCACCCCTCGTTGCCAGCTCCGCCGCCTCGGCAAGCGCTCCACGTTCGATGTCCACGACGATTGCCACCGCCAGGAGCTGCAGCACGACGAAGTGCGGCGGCTCGACCAGCCGCAGCCCCGTCTCGGCTTCGACCTGAGCGTCGCGAAGCGAACCCTGGGCGAGAGCGATCGCCGCCCGGTGTCCGTGGATGAGGCCCTGTCTCGCCACGTGGCCCTCACGGCGCGCGCCGTCCTGCGCGAGATCAAGCAATCGGAGGGCCAGGTCATACCGCTCCGCGAGCCGGAGCGTGGTCACCGCGAAAAATCCGGCGTTCGTCGCGGCGGCCGGCGGCAGGCCAGCCGCGAGCGCCGCCTCCACTTCATCCGCGGCCGCCTCGGCGGAGCCTCCCTGATAGAGCTGCTCGTGCGCGGTATGGAGTCTCGCCACAGCTTCGAATCCGGGGTGGCCCCGCGCCTGATCCCGAAACCGCTGCAGGTGCCCAGCGAGCCCAGGGCGCACCTGAGGGACCGCTGTTGCGACACTCAACAGGTAAGACCCCAGCTCAAGCGAGCGCTCCGCGTCCTGCGAGGAGAGCTCCCGGGCAAGCGACACCAATGCGTCGACCGCGACGTCTGCCGACCGACCGCCCGAAACGACCGCACACCGCGTCAGCGCGGACGCTGCGTCGGCTCGAGTCGTAAGCTCGCCGCCCGAGGTCAAGCACGCTCGCAGGTGTTCTTCGGCAGCCTCGAACTGCATCGCCGCCACCTCGTAGCGGCCGAGCTCGGTCAAGATTTCCGCCCGCTCCTGCTCCGGCGGAGATTCGGCGAGCGCCCGACGCAGTCGTGCGGCCGCCGCCCCCGGAGCACCGCGGTGCGCCGCGGTGGTCGCAGCCGACCTAAGCGTCTTCACCCGCTGTTGGTCGCCCGTCGGCGGGATCAGCAGGAGGTGTGCCGTGATCCGCTCGGGCGGAGAGCCTGCTGCCGCCAATGCCTCGACCACCGCGGCGTGTCGCGCTTGGCGCTCGCCGGGCACGAGATCCTCGTACAACGCGGCGCGCACGATCGGATGAACAAACCCCAGGCGCTCACCGCGGGCGAAGATGTCAGCGCGGACGAGGTCATCGGACGCATCGCGGGCCGTCTCCTCGCTCAGACCCGACACGCGCGCCGCGAGCTGCAGTTCGCTGTCGTCTCCGAGCACCGCGACGCTACGGGCAAGCTCGGTTGCCGATGGTCCGAGCGCGGCGAGGCGATGCAGAACGAAGCGACTGACGGAAGCCGGTCCGACCGACTGGACCTCGCTCGCGGCGGCGGCCGACGGCACGACGGCCGCGGCGGCGAGGCCATGAAGCAGCTCCCTGAGGAACAGCGGATTGCCGCCCGTCGCGGCGTGACAGGCGCGGCAGAATGCCTCGTCCGCCTCGGCGCCGAGGCGCTCCCGCGCCAGCTCGACGGCCGCGGACTCGCTCAGCGGTCGCGGATAGAGGGCGATTGCCGAGGGACGCGAGGTCACCTGTGACCACAGAGAGGCTGCGTCGGACGCCGGGGAATCGGGAGGCCGGCCCGTGAGGACCATCGCGATTGGAAGCCCCTCGATTCGCTGTCCCAGATAGCTCAGAAACCGCAGCGAGTCCACGTCCGCCCACTGGCAATCGTCGACCAGGACCAGCAGCGGCCCATGATCGGCGAGATTCACAATCAGCCAGTAGAGGGAGTGCAGCGCCTCGAAGCCAACGTTGTCATCCCGCGACAGATGCTCGTCGGGGGTGAACAGCCGAGCCGCCGGATGGGCCGCCCCCCGGAAGACGTCCGTACGTTCAGGTGCTTCGCTGATTGCCGGCTCTAGCAGTTGCCGCACGACGCCAAATGCAAACGGCTGCTCGAGCTCCGAACCCCTCGCCACCAGCGGAGCGATCCCGGCGTGCTCGGCCGCGGCGCGCGCCTCGCGCCCGAGCTGGGTCTTGCCGACGCCGGCCGGCCCCTCGATCAGAAGCAGGGTTCCTTCCCCACCACGCGCGCGATCCAGTCCCTCGCGTAACACCCCGAGCTCGCGCTCGCGCTCGAGCAATGGGCCCCCAGCTATGGACAACACCACCCGACGATACACCGCGTGCCAAGGCCCGACGACAAACCACGAGTGGAAACCCTGGGGGATCCTCCCTCGTAAACGACACTGCCCGGGCCAGATCATCCGGTGCGATGACGAGTGTGAGCGAGCTCAACAAGCGGAAGGGTCGAGGACGACCTGGTCGCGAGGCGGTGGCGAGCGAGCGCCAGCGCGCACCACGCGCACGCTTCGACCGGGTGCAGGGGCTCCTGGTCGGGGATCTCGGTCATCCGCCTATCGGCCGGAAAGCAGGTCGACTCCCACACCCGCGTCTTCAGCGCGACCGACATTGCCGCATTGGCCGGGACGAGCCATAGTCCTCTTCTCCGCGGTGATGGCGACCCTGAACCCTCGCTGCTAGCCACAGCGGCGATGCTGCCGCTACCGCATCCAAAGCACGCGTACCTCGCTCGCCGCCGCATCGGCGGCGTGACCGGAGGGTCCGGTGGCGTGACTAGGCGCGCGCCGCGCTACATCGACCGGCGGCGACCCATGCTCGCCGCCACCCCCGCGAGCGCCAATAGCCCCAGGCCGATGATCAGGGCAGCGATCCCGCGGAGCGTTCGGTGGGCGGTTGAGCCGTTGATGTGCCCCGGCAGTACCGAGGGAAGGGACTTCGCGGGCTCCGCGAAGTAGATGATCGCCGCGATGATGCCGAGCACCCCGAGAACGGCAAGTACCAGAACAAGGACGCGCTGTCCGGTCATGCCGCCCAAGGCTACCGGCCTACCGGGCTGCGGCCCGCAGCTCCGACGGGACGTGGGCGTCCATCTTCGCGGCAGTCGACGACCTGGAAACCATCGACAAGCGCGACCGCCGGCGGGCCAACGGATGCGCGCGTCTGGGCGGCGGCGATCGCGGTGAGCGCGGCTAGCCCAATCGATGCCCCGACCTGCTGGCTGGTCACGAGCAGCCCGGAGGCCAGACCCTGCTCGCTGTCGCTGATCCCGGCGGTGGCCGCGACCGTGGCGTTGGTGAAGGCGAGCCCCATCCCGATCGACACGAGCACCAGTCCCGGCAACGCGTTGGCGGCGCAGAACCCGTCTGAATCGGCGACAGACGCAGGATCCGCTGCAGGTGGAGCGTCAGGAAGAAGACCGCGCCAAACATGCCTGCGGCCGAACACGAGCGCGGGGAGGCCGGCGCTCACGGTCGCCGCCCCGGAGAGGTCGGGCCGGTGCTTCGATTCCCCGCGCCCTTCGGCTAGCACTCGCGGCGCGAGCGCGATCACCGCCGCGGCGACGGGGACATTGACCAGGAACACCCACCGCCAGGTCACGAGCTCGGTCAGGATCCCGCCCATCAGCACACCCACGGCGCCGCCGCTCGCGGCTACTGCTCCCCAAACCCGATCGCCCGGTTGCGCGCCGGATGCCCGTGGAAGGTGGTTGTCAGGAGCGAAAGCGCGGCCGAGGTGAACGGAGGTCCTACGCGTCTCGCCCGACCGCTTTAGACTCGCGGCGGTGCGTCCCCAGCCGCTCATCTCGGTGGCAGATGTCGAGCGCAGCAGTCGGTTCTACCAGGAGCTTCTGGCCTGCGAGAGCGGGCACGGTGGCGCGGAGTACGAGCGGTTGCTTCGCGACGGCACGCTCGTGCTCCAGCTGCACGCCTTCGACATGGAGCACCACCACGGCAGGATCGGCGATCCCTCGATGCGTCCCTACGGCAACGGCGTTGCACTCTGGTTCGAGATCGACGACTTCGACGCCGCGGTCCGTCGTGCCCAGGCGCTGAAGGCCGAGACCGTCCTGCCTCCGCATCGCAACCCGGCGGACGGTCCCGGCGGTCCCGCCCATCGCGAGCTCTGGCTCCGAGATCCCGATGGCTACCTGGTGGTTCTCGCAAGCCCAGACGGCGAGTCGCCGTGGCCCGATCCCCGCGTCGGCTGAGAGCCTGCTGACGCGGACCTCTAGCCCACGGGGACGCGATCTGGTCCCCGGCACGAGCACCTGCTACATGATCGAGCACCGCCATCTGTTGGTCGGTCGCGGACGAACGGCGCTGTGGCGCTCACACGAGGAGATCGCCTCGCCGAACCGTCGTTCGCCTCGCGTCGATCTCACGATGACGTCACCGGCGAAAAGATTCGTGACGCCGCGGGTTCACCTTGCGTGTCATAGCCCCCGCGCCAGTCCCTATGGCGGAAAGGCGGCTCCGCGCTTGGAAGGCGTGGAATGTGCGTGCGCGCACAGACGAAGTTCGCCGCTTCGTTGGTGCTCCCCTGGCCAGCGTACGTTGCGACTTTCCCATAGGAACACACCGGTCGGGTCAGCACGACGTTGCCGGTGCTGTCTGTCAGCGCACCAGACAGCTGCTGGGGAGCCTGGCCGTGCTCCACCCAATTGACGAGCGCGTCAAACGGATCAGTGGGGCTGGCGCCGGTGCCACCGCCGCAGTGACCCACTCCAGGAGCGATGAAAAGCCGGTAGAACTCCTCGGTCTTTCTCAGCCCGCGCATCGTGTCAAGGACGCTCTGGTAGTAGCCGATTACGCCCTGCGGGTAAATCAGTGGATCCGAGGTTCCGACCCAGGACAGAAGCTTTCCGCCGGCATCGCGAAAGCGTCTGAGATCCGGATTGTTTGTCCCGATCACGCCGTTGAACTCAGCGTAGGACTGCTCGAAGAACCGCACAAACTGGAGATAGGTCATGGTCTCCCAGTTGAAGTTTGGATCCTGCGCAAGCCAGTACACGAAGTGGTTCAGCGAGATCAAGAATGGCGCAGGCGTGGTGGTCCCGTCGGGCGCGGTCACCGTGTCGTTGAGCCCGCCGAAGGCTGTCCCGGGCACTAGTCCATACCACATGAACCGTCCGTTGGGGAAACGCGGTCCCTCCAGGATTTTGTTGATGATCATGGCGTCGGTCGCGGTGATGGTTCCGCAGGGGGTGACCGTACCTACCAGCGATCGAGCGTCGAAGTGACAGTCGGCCCAGTCGCTGATAATGCCGTCGTTGAGTCCGTCGAGCCCGTCGCACTGGGTGACGGCGGCCTGCTGGGCGGCGGCGAACTTGCACTGAGGGATGAAGTCGTGGTTCAGGTTCATCTGCAACTCGCCCCACATCTGGGCCACCATGAACTGCGCCCAGTTGATTGCCGGCGATCCGGCGAGGATCCCGTTGTAGTCAGTCGGGTATCGCTGCGCCTCCATGTAACCCTGGCGACCCCCTGTCGAGCAGCCGTTCCAGTACGAGTAACGGGGTCCTTGGCCGTAGTAGGCTCCGATCACGGCCTTGGCAGTCGCGGTCATCTCGTGGATGCCCAGGTAGGAGAAGTCGTCGATGAGCTGCCAATTCAGGGTCCCGTCGCTGTTGAGTGCGAAGGCGCCATTGCCGCCGGAGCCAGCGTGGCCGGTGTCGGTGCCGGCGGTCGCATATCCCTGTTGAAGGGCAGCAGGGGTCGGCGAGTCTGGGTTGCCGCCGACGAAACCACCGCCTCCGATGCCTTCGAATCTGCCGTTCCAGTTGTCGGGCAAGAAAACGCCGACCCGCACCTGGTCGCTCGACGGCGGGTTGTTGACCGTGAGTTCGACCCCGCAGTACCCAGGCAGCGTCGCGCTGGAGGGCACCTCGGTCGCGCTGTTGACGGTCGTATTTGCGAGCTTCAGGCTCATCAGGCTGTCGCACGAGACCGCCGGCCCCGACGCGGCGGATCCAGTCACGGCGGCGCCGGAGGACGCAGTCACCACCAGGAGCGTCGTGGCCACGACGGCCGCCGCCGAGGCGAACGCGCCGCGGCGCCATGACTGTCTCGAGCGACCGCGGTGGGAGCGACTCTCCAGAGCACGCCGCGTGCGCACCCAGGGCCGCATGTAAGCGCGCGGCTTTCCAGAACGAGCCATCAGTTCTCCTCTCCTCGGACGCACAGGGAGAGTAGGAACTTCTGACTTTTCTGTCAAGCCTGGTTTTTCGTGCGCGTCGAGCAAGTAGGCGCCGCGTAATCGCCCCCTCGCCGTCTCGCCTCACATCCGAATGCGTACCCTGGCTCCGATCGCGACGACAGCAAAGTGCGTCATCCGATCGCGGAGACGCCGCCAGCAAGAAGAGCCGCAGAATGCAAAACAATTGTCGTGAGCCCAGGTCCTTCTTGCTTGCTCCCTCAAGTCAGGTTTATTATCCGCCGGCGCGCTGGCGGTCAACGGCGCGCGCGCCGACCACCACTACGGGATGTGCGGAGGAGAGATGAGCGAGAACCGGAATGAGCTGTTCGGGCGGCGCGAGTTCGTCAAGCGGGCGGGTGCGGCGGGAATGCTGCTCAGCTCAGGCGGCGTGCTCGCGGCGTGCGGGGTCAACAAGGGCGGCTCGAGCACTAACTCAAAGACGATCCGGATTGGCTACGTGAGCCCGCTCACGGGCGAGGCGGCCTCGTTCGGCGAACCTGATTCCTACGTCCTCGGTGTCGTGCGCAAGTCGCTCGCGGGCGGCGTCACCGGCGGCGACGGCAAGCACTACACGGTCGAGATCCTCCAAAAGGACAGCGAGTCCAGCCCGCAGACAGCGGCCTCTGTCGCGAACGGGCTGATCAATGGCTCCCATGTCGACCTGATGCTCACGACCTCGACCCCGGAGGTGGTCAACCCCGTCTCCGACGCCTGCGAAGCGGCAGGCACCCCCTGCATCTCAACTGTCGTGCCCTGGGAATCCTGGTATTACGGGCGAGGAGCCAAGCCCGGCAACAAGGCGGCGTACAAGTACACGTACCATTTCTCGTTCGGGGTCGAGAACTTCGCCGCGAGCTATATCAGCCAATGGCATCTGCTACCGACCAACAAGGTGGTCGGCGCGCTCTATCCAAATGACGCGGACGGCAACGCGATTCGGATGGGGCTCATCCCCCTGCTCGAGAAGGGCGGCTTCAAGGTCGTGGACGCGGGCCCTTACAACGATGGCCTAAACGACTTCTCCTCGCAGATCGCGTTGTTCAAGTCCCACCACTGCGAAATCCTGAACACATTCCCGCTGCCCCCTGACTTCGCCACGTTCTGGCGCCAGGCGATCCAGCAGGGGTACAAGCCGATCATCGCGCAGATCGCCAAGACCGGCCTGTTTCCCTCGCAGGTCGAGGCGCTCGGCAACCTGGGTCCGGGCCTAGCAACGGCAGCATATTGGCACCCGGTGTGGCCGTATTCCTCGTCCCTGACTGGGCTCACTGGGCCGCAGATGCAGGCCGGCTACGAGGCCACCGGCAAGCAGTGGACGCAGCAGCTCGGTGCCGATTTCGCGCTTTGGGATGTGGGTATCGCAGCGATCAAGCACGCTCCGAATCCGAAGGACAAAGTCGGGTTTGCCAACTCGATCGCGACGCTTAAGGTCGACACTCCGATGGGGCACCTGGACTGGACCAAGGGGCCGGTGAAGAACGCGGTCGACACCATAATCCCTGGCTGCCAGTGGTTCCCTTCCAAGCCCGGGTCAAAGTTCTCGCTTGAGCTTCTGATGACCGAGCACGTCCAAGATCCGAGCATCCCGATCCAGGCGAAGCTCAAGCCGTACGGATCGGTTTGACGCGCGGGGCCGAAAAGGGATCGACCGCAGCCGCGTCTGTGGCCGGGCAGACGCTCGCGGCCCGGGGGTTGTCCAAGCGCTTCGGCGCGTTGCGCGTGCTCGATGACGTGACGATCGGTGTCATCGGCACCTCCGCGGTCGGGATCGTCGGTCCGAACGGTGCGGGGAAGACGACGCTGCTCGACCTGCTGGCCGGCGCCACGCCGGCTGATAGCGGAAGCGTGTCGCTTTCGGGCCGCGATGTGAGCGGCCTCGGTGCCGCCGCACGCTGCCGGCTCGGGATCGGGCGCACACATCAGGTTCCCCGCCCGTTCGGTGGGATGACGGTGTTCGAAAACGTCCTGGTCGCCGCAACGATGGGCGGGCGCCTGCGAGGATCGAGCGCGAACGACAACTCGCTGAGGGCGCTGGACGCCACGGGCATGCTCGAGCTCGGCAACCGGCGTGCTGACACGCTCGGGCTACTTGATCGCAAGCGCCTGGAGCTCGCGCGGGCGCTGGCCACGGAGCCTTCTGTGCTGCTATTGGACGAGATCGCCGCAGGCTTGACCGAGCCCGAGACCGACGAGCTGGTGGACCACATCAAGCAGCTTCATGCGGCGGGATTGACGATCGTCTGGATCGAGCACGTCGTCCACGCGCTCTTGCGCGTTGCCGAGCGGTTGATCTGCCTGGCGTCGGGGACAATCATCGCCGACGGCGATCCCCAAGCGGTGATGAACGACCCAGCGGTGGTCGACGCCTATCTGGGTAGCGCCGTATGAGCCTCCTCGAGGTTCGTGATCTGGAAGTCCGCCACGGTCTGCTTCAGGCCGTTCGCGGTGTGAGCCTCACGCTGGCGGAGGGCGACACGCTTGCGCTGGTAGGGGCCAACGGCGCCGGAAAGTCGACGCTGCTGCGTGCGATCGCCGGCGGGCACCGCCCGTCCCGCGGCCAGATCGTGTTCGGCGACCGCGACATCATTCGGCTGCCGGCGTACAAACGGGTCGCGCTCGGAATGGGACTGGTGCCCGAGGGACGCCACCTGTTTCCCAGCTTGACCGTCGAGGAGAACCTCCTCGTCGCGGAGCGTCCGGGGTACTGGACGCTCGACGGAGTCCTCGAAGCTTTTCCGATGCTGGCGCCGCGTCGCAAGAGCCGGGCGGCGGTCCTCTCTGGGGGCGAGCGGCAGGCGACCGCGATCGGACGTGCGCTGATGACCAACCCGAGGCTTCTGCTCCTGGACGAGGTATCGCTCGGGCTCGCTCCGGTGGCGGTCGAGGACCTTTACCGATCGCTGAGGACGGTGATCGAGCGTGGAACGACGGTGCTGCTGGTCGAACAGGACCTCGGCCGCGCGATGGCTCTGTGCCAGCGGGTGGCGTGCATGCTCGAGGGCCGCCTGGTGCTCGAAGGTCGCTCGGACGAGCTCACGCGAGAACAGGTGACCGAGGCGTACTTCGGGCTGCGTCGAGCCGGCATCGAGGTCGGCTCGAGGGAGGGCTCGCCGTGACCTGGATCGATGCCGTCATCCAGGGAATCCTTCTGGGCGGTCTGTACGCGCTGTTCGCGTGCGGTTTGTCGCTGATGTTCGGGGTGATGCGGATCATCAACCTGGCACATGGTGATCTCGCGCTGCTGGCGACGTTCATGGTGCTGGTCGTCTCCCAGCACGTCGGGCTCTCGCCATTCGCGGCGTTGCTGATCGTGCTTCCGGGGGCGGCCGTGGTGGGCTACGCACTGCAGTACGCGATGTTCAACCCCAGCTTGCGCGGGGGCGAGCTTTCGCCGCTACTGGCGACATTCGGGCTATCGGTGGTGATCGGCAACATGCTGCTCGAGGTCTTCTCCCCCGACACCCACTCGCTGAGCGCGGGCGCTCTCACCACCGCAAGCTGGCACATCACCAGCCAGATCTCGATCTCGGCGCTCAGCGCGGTGATCTTTGGCGTGGCCGTGCTGGTGCTCGGCGGGCTCCAGCTGCTCCTGTCCTACACCCAGCTGGGCCGGGCGATGCGCGCCACGGCTGATGACGCGAGAACCGCGGAGCTGGTGGGCATCAATGCCAAGCGCGTGTACGCGATCGCCACGGCAATCGCACTCGCCACGGCCGCGCTGGCGGGGACCTTCTTCGGCATGCGATCCTCGTTCGATCCGACGCTCGGGCCCTCGCAGCTGATCTTCGCGTTCGAGGCGGTGGTGATCGGGGGGCTTGGTTCGCTCTGGGGAACGCTCGTCGGAGGCATCTTGCTGGGCGTCGCCCAGACCGTCGGGGCGCAAGCCTTCGGCGCCGAGTGGGCGATCGTCTCCGGCAACGTGCTGTTTCTGCTCGTCCTGGCCTTCCGCAGCCAGGGCATCTTCGCTGCGCGCGAGGCGCATCAGTGAGCACTCCCGCTGCACAGGCCCGCGCCCGCACGCCTTCCACTGCGATGTCTGTGCAGCGGTGGACGCGCGTCTCGCTGCTGTTCAGCGGGGGGACCGCCGGCATCGTGGTGATCCTGGCGCTAGTCCCGTTCTGGTTCGGTCCGAACACGACCGAGAAGCTCACCGAGCTGTTCGTGCTGATCATCCTGGCCGCGATGTGGAACGCGTTGGCGGGGTACGCCGGTCTGGTGTCGATCGGACAGCAGGCGTTCATCGGGATCGGCGCGTATGCGGTGATCGTGTTCACCGACCACGGGATCAACGGCTACGTCGCGGTGGTGCTAGCGGCCCTGTTCGCGGGCCTGATCTCGCTGCCGATCTCGCTGCTGGTGTTCCGGCTGCGCGGCGGGCAGTTCGCGATCGGCACGTGGGTCGTGGCCGAGATACTCCGATTGCTGGTGACCAACGACCAGTCGCTCGGGGGCGGCACCGGCCGCTCGCTCGACGCGCTGAACGTCTACGCGCCTGCGGATCGCCAGGCCTACACCTACTGGGTTGCGCTCGCGCTGATGACGGCGCTGATCCTTGCCAGCTTCGTGCTTCTGCGCAGCCGCCTCGGTGGCGCGTTGCAGGCGATCCGCGATGACGAACGCGCCGCGGAGTCGATCGGCGTTCCTGTCGCCCGAGCCAAACGGATCGTGTTCCTGCTCGCGGCGGTGGGCTGCGGCGCGGCCGGAGCTATCACGATGGCGAACACGCTGACCGTGACTCCTGACTCGATCTTCGGCATTCAATGGACCGCGTACATGATCTTCATGGTGCTGCTCGGCGGACTGGGTACGTTCGAAGGTCCCGTGTTGGGAGCGCTGGTTCTGTTCGGGGTGCAGCAGGAGTTCCAGGGCAGCGGCAGCTGGTATCTCGTCGGCCTGGGCGCCGTGGCGATCGCGGTGACGCTCGTGTTTCCGCGCGGGCTGTGGGGCGCACTGGTGGACCGTTTCAACATCCGGCTGATGCCCGTCGGGCACACGCTACGGACCCTGGTGAGCCGGAGGACCGAATCGTGACCGCGCCCAACGTTTCGGCCGTCGAGGAGCAGCCGTCCTTGCTCGATCGCCTAAATGACCTGCTCGCTGAGGTCTCTCACTCGAATGAGTTTCAGCGAGAGCGCCTCGACGGTCTCGTCCTCAACTCTTTGAACGACCTGTCCCGGATTCGGCCCGTCGACAAGGACCAGCTACTTCGCGATCAGCTCGCCTACCCGCCGTTCGGTCGCAACCTCACCTACCCCCCGGAGCGGTATGTCCATCTGCATCAGACGAGCGGCACGTCCGGTTCTACGCTGCGCGTGCTCGACACCGAGGAGGACTGGGCCTGGTGGCGGGCGTGCTTGCACGATGTGTTCGTCGCCGCCGGCGTAGGGCCGGATGACCTCGTCGCGCTCGCGTACTCGTTCGGACCCTACATCCAGTTCTGGGCCTCGTATGAGGGTGCGGGCGCCGTCGGCGCCAACCGGATTGCGCTCGGCGGGATGGATTCTGTCCAGCGGCTGCAAACGATCCGGGAGTACTCGGCGACCAGCCTGGTCTGCACTCCCTCCTACGCGATGCGCCTCGCCGAGGTCGCCAATCAGACCGGACTCACCGACGCCCTCTGCTCGGTGACCCGGATCATCTGCACGGGCGAGCCGGGGGCCTCGCTGCCGGCGGTCCGCTCGCGGATCGAAGAGCTATGGCAGGCTCACTGTTTTGACCACGCAGGCCTATCGGAGGTCGGCGCGTTCGGCTACCCGTGCTCGCGGGGCGGCGGCGTCCACGTCAATGAGCGCGAGTTCGTCGCCGAGATCGTGGATCCCGAAAGCGAGGCGCCGGTCGGCGACGGCGAGGTCGGCGAACTGATCGTCACCGCCATCGGCCGCAAGGGGTTTCCGGCGATCCGCTATCGCACCGGAGACGTGGTGGAATGTCGGGACGGGCCATGTCCCGCCCGCCATCCGGGACGCTGGCTTCCCGGTGGCATTCTGGGGCGCACCGACGACATGGTGGTGATCCGGGGGATGAACGTCTTTCCCTCGGCGATCGAGCAGGTACTGCGAGAGTCCGACGAAATTGGCGAGTTTCGCATCACCTTCTACACCGAGCCGTCGGCCATGGACGAGGTCAAAGTCGAGGTGGAGCTCGCGCAGCCGAGCCGGGCGCGAGCGATTCAGACCCGGCTGCGCACTAGCCTCGGACTGAGAGTAAGAATCGTTCCGCTCAAACCGGGAATTCTTCCCGCGCACAGCGGCAAGGCCAGCCGAGTAGTTGACCAGCGGCAAGTTCTCCCTCGCCGACTGAGGCCCGGGGTGCGATCGCAATGAGGTTGACTCGCGAGGCCGACGATGCGCCGGGTCTGTCCAGCACCAGCGAGGCGGTGGCGGAGAGGATTCGTAGCCTCGTCCTAGCCGAGCGGTTGGAGCCGGGTGACCGGCTCGGCCGCGAGGAGGATCTCGCGCGCCAGTTCGGCGTCAGCCGCCCGACCTTGCGTGAGGCCTTACGGTTGCTCTCCAGCGAGCACCTCGTCCGCGCCTCAAAAGGTCCGGGCGGCGGGATCTTCGTGGCCGCGACACCGGAGCAGGGCATCGGCCTCAGCGTGAGCGCCGCGGTTGCGACCATGCTTGACGCTCAAAGCATCGAACTCGATGAGCTGCTCGAGACACGCCTGCTCCTGGAGGTACCACTCGCCGGCCTGGCCGCACAGCGAGCGGGCGAGGATGACCTGAAGGAACTACGGGCGTTCATCGATGAGATCAACGCCGCTGGAAGGGACCTCGCCCGCATCACCGAGCTTGATGCCCGGCTTCACCACCTGATCGCCCGGATCGCCGACAACCGACTTGCCGGCGCGTTCACGAGATGGATCGTGGATGTACTCCAGCCGCGACTTGCAGGCGTGATCGAACCCGCGGTCGTCGAGAGCATGATCGCGGACCAGCATCGTGGGTTGCTCGAGGCAATCATGCGCAGCGACCCCGTCGCGGCGGAGCGGGCCATGCGAGAGCATCTCGTGTACTTGCGCGATCTGGTCAGCGCCGTCGAGCAGTCCAGAGCCGAGCGATGGACCGGCCGAGTCGAGACTGCTGTCCCAGACCCCGAGCAGCCGCCATCGTAGATGCGCACACAGGTGGGCATTGTGGGGGCGGGACCGGCGGGGTTGACCCTGGCGCTCCTGCTCCAGCGCGAGGGGATCGAGGCGGTCGTACTCGAGAACCGCACCCGCGAGTACGTCGAGCACCGCGTCCGCGCCGGGCTGCTCGAACAGAACACAGTCGATCTGATGCACGAGCTCGCGGTTGGGAAGCGACTGGCGCGCGAGGGACTCCAGCACGACGGGATCTACCTGCGCCGAGCGGGACGCACGCTACATATCCCGATCACCGAATTGACCGGGCGCCACGTCACGATCTACGCCCAGCAGGAGGTGGTCAGGGACATGTCCGCCGCACTGCTCGAGCGCGGCGGGACGATTCACTACGAGGTCGCGAATGTTGCCCCCCACGACTTCGGTTCAGACCGGCCGCGGATCACCTACAGCGTCGATGGCAAGGACGAGGAGCTCTGCTGCGACTTCATCGCTGGCTGCGACGGTTTCCACGGCGTGTGTCGCGAATCTGTGCCGCCAGGCGTGCTCACTGAGCACGAGTACACCTATCCATTCGGGTGGCTTGGGATCCTCGCGCAGGCCTCGCCTGCTACCGACGAGCTGATCTATGCGTGGCACGAGCACGGCTTCGCGCTGTACTCGATGCGCTCGCAGAAAGTCAGCCGGCTCTATGTGCAGGTGCCACAAGACGAAGACCTCAACCTGTGGTCGGACGCCCGCATCTGGGAGGAGCTCCAGACGCGTCTGGCCACCGACGGCTGGCGCGTCAACGAGGGACAGATCATCGACAAAGGGATTACGCCGATGCGAACCTTCGTGTGTGAGCCGATGCAGTACGGAAACCTGTTCCTCCTCGGCGACGCCGCACACATCGTCCCACCGACCGGCGCCAAGGGACTGAACCTTGCCGTCAACGACGCCCGCCTTCTCGCCGCCGCTCTGCACCGCTGGTACAAGGCCGGATCACGGCCAGGCCTCGAGCGGTACTCGGAGACCGCGCTGCGCCGCGTATGGCGGGCACAGGACTTCTCCAACTACATGACCCAGCTCTTGCATGACCTCGGCCGCGGGCCGTTCGATCGCAAGCTGCAGCTCGCACGCCTCGACTATCTCGAGCGCTCAAAAGCAGCCGAGACGAGCCTCGCCGAAAACTACGCTGGCCTGCCGGCACAGCACGACTTTTAGAGATGGTCGTGGTCCCACATCGCGCAGGACATCAATCCCCTTGACAATGAGCTTGACGATTAATAGGGTCACCGCCAGGAGGAAGCGTCTCGCCCCCAGGCCGGCGCATCGACATAGAGGGAGGGGTCTGCGATGAAGCAACCACGTGCACGCCTGATCCGACTCGCGTTGGCCCTTGTGAGCGCGGTGGCGCTGCTTGCGGCGGCATCCGCGACGGGTGCGCCGACTTCAACGCACCAGTCGGGAACGTTGCCGGACGGTGCCACCTGGATCGCGGACGTGCCGACCCACTGGAACGGCACCCTGCTGCTGTACAGCCATGGGTACGGACCGCTGAACGCGGCGGATGCGCCGGATTCCACCACCCAGCAGGCCCTACTGGGCATGGGCTATGCGATGGCTGGCTCGTCGTATGACCCGCACGGGTCCTGGTGGGCCCTCGGGAGCGCCGTCCGGGATCAATTTGAGACCTTGGCGATTGTCAGGCGGACGGTCCTGCCGTCGGCTCCAACAAAGGTGTTTGCGTTCGGTACGTCGATGGGGGGTCTGATCAGCGCGCTCGAGGACCAGGACTCAGGCGGCCGGATCGACGGCGCGTTGACGACCTGCGGGATCGTCGCCGGTGCCAACAACCTCAACCAGTATCAGCTGGACGGGGAGTATGCCCTTAGCCAGCTGCTCGCGCCCCAGGAGCAGATCCAGCTGACGAACTTCGTGGACGGCCCTTCGCAGGGCTTCGCCGATAGCGCAGCGAGTGCCGCCAAGCTGCTGGTCGCCGCCCAGGCCGCTCAGGGGACCGCAGCGGGCCGGGCACGGCTGGCATTGGTCAGCGCCTTCCTCAACGTGTCGCCGTGGGGCGGCTTCTCCATCCCCAACATCTATGACTACGCCGGACAGGAGCAGGGACAGTTCGAGGACTACTTCGCGCCAGGGCCGTTCAACGCGCTCACCTTCATCGTCGAGGGTCGCGATCAGATCGAGGCGGCAGCCGGCGGCGAGGGCAGCGGCACGGTCGGAGTTGACTTCAGCCGCCTGCTGCACGAATCGTCCTACTACCCGGAGGTCCGGGCTCTGTACAACGAGGCCGGACTCAGCCTGCGCAGCGACCTCCAGGCCCTCGAGCGCAACGCCAACCTCCGGCCCGATAGGGCGGCGTATCGGTGGCTGGCACGGACGTCCGTTCCGACCGGTGGCCTCCAGGTGCCGGAGCTCGACCTCCACACCGTCTCCGACCAGCTGGTGCCCGTCCAACAGGAGAACTACTACCACCGGCTCGTAGTACGGGCCGGGGACAGCTCGTTGCTCCGCCAAGCCTTCGTGCTGGCGCAGGGTCACTGCAACTTCACGTCGGCGGACCTGATCGCCGGCCTGCACGCGCTCGAGTCCCGCGTGGCCACCGGCGCGTGGGGCAACGTCGCTACCGCCGGGCAGCTCGACACCGCCGCCGGCGCGCTCCCCGCCGGCCTAGGCGGAGGCGACTTCATCCCATACTGGCCGAACAAGCTGACTGCGGCCATCCCGCCCACCTGGCACTCATTCGGCCGGCTGGGCTCGTTCTCGGCGAGGCGGTCAAACGCCTCCGGGTCATCGCGGCACCGCGGCTAGCTCCCCGCTGGCGGGGGCGTCCCCTCCATCGGGAAGGCTTAGCGGTTGCGGCGGGATGCCGATAGCCGCGCGCGTGCGGGTGGCGCGGACTGGCCGCCTACCCTGTGCATGAGTCGACATGCGCTCCCGCAAATGAAGCCCGCCGCCCGAGCCGCACCGGTAGGCGTCGAACCGGCCACCGACGCGCGCGTGGGCTACCTCGTCTACCGCGTTGAGCGGAGGCTCCGCGCACGGCTCGACGAGACTATCCGCGCACACGGTGTCACGACCACCGAATACGTGACGCTAAGCGTGTTGCGCCATCGTGACGGCATGTCCAGCGCGCAGCTGGCACGATGGGCATTCGTCAGCCCGCAGGCGATGAACCTGGTCGTCTCCGCACTCGAGAAGCGTGGACTCGCGCGGCGCCGGCCCGATCCCGGCCACGGGCGTGTGCTCCGTACGAGCGTCACGGCCAAGGGCCTCACCGTACTCGAGCGCTGCGATCGCTCGATGGATACGATCGAGGCCGACATGCTGCGAGCGCTCGACGCTGACAGCGTCGAGCTTCTGCGCGGGATGCTCGCCTCGTGCGCGCACTCGCTCGAGGCGACCCGGCCCCGACTGCCGCCGCCGTGATAGCCGCGGGATCGGCGAGCACCGCGATGAACGATCGGAGTCCGCAACCGACGATCGAACGAGTGGCCAGCGGCGTGCGCTCCGGCGAATCGGGTCGCCGCGAGGGTCAAAGCGAGACACCCTGGTGGCGGGAGGCAGTGATTTACCAGGTCTACATCCGCAGCTTCGCCGACGGCGACGGCGACGGCATCGGCGACCTCGCCGGGCTGCGCTCGCGGTTGCCCTACCTGTGCGAGTTGGGAGTGGACGGGATCTGGATCAACCCGTGGTACCGCTCGCCGATGGCCGACGCCGGCTACGACGTTGCCGACTATCGCGAGATCGACCCGCTTTTCGGCACGCTGACCGAGGCCGAGGAGCTGATCGTCGCCTGCCACGATCACAAGATCCGGGTGATCGTGGACCTGATCCCGAATCACACCTCAGACCAGCACCCATGGTTTCAGGCCGCGCTCACGGCGCCGCCGGGATCGGTCGAACGGGCGCGCTATTGGTTTCGCTCCGGCCGGGGAGCGCAGGGCGAGCTGCCGCCCAACGACTGGCGCTCACGGTTCGGCGGCAGCGCCTGGACGCATGTGCGCGGAGCCGATGGCCGCCCAGGGGAGTGGTACCTGCACCTGTTTGCTCCCGAGCAGCCCGACCTCAACTGGAACAACCGCGAGGTCCTTCAAGAGTTCGAGTCGATCCTGCGCTTCTGGCTCGACCGGGGAATCGACGGCTTCCGGATCGACGTCGCTCACGGGCTGGTCAAGCATCCCGAGCTACCCGATCTCGGGGAACGCGTCGAACCGGAGGCGATCGATCGTCTCGACAGGATCGATCACCCGCACTGGGATCGCGACGAGGTGCACGAGATCTACCGCGGGTGGCGTCGCGTGCTCGACAGCTACGACGGGGAGCGGAAATTCATCGCCGAGGCGTGGGTGACCGACTCGGAGCGCCTCGCGCGCTACCTGCGCCCCGGCACTCTGCACACCGCGTTCAACTTCGACTTCCTGCTGTCCTCCTGGGACGCCGACGAGCTGCGCGCCGTGATCGACGCCACCATCGGCTCGCTCACCGTGGTCGGCGCGCCCGCCACCTGGGTGCTGTCCAACCACGACGTCGTCCGGCACGTGACCCGCTACGGCCGCGCGGAAACTGGAGGCACGGAGCGGGACGCGCAAAGGCTGCGCGGCTCGCCGGTCGACATCGACCTCGGCACCCGCCGGGCGCGAGCCGCCGCCCTCCTGTCGCTCGCGCTGCCAGGCGGCTCCTACATCTACCAGGGCGAGGAACTCGGACTGTGGGAGGTCGAGGACATCCCCGAGCCGTTGCTGCAGGATCCAGGCCTCAGGCGTTCGGGAAAAACGCGTGACGGCTGCCGGGTTCCGATTCCATGGTCCGGGGAGCGGCCCCCGTTCGGGTTCAGCCCGCCAGACGCGAGAGCGACGCCGTGGCTCCCACAGCCACCCGCCTGGCGGGATCTGACCGCCCAGCGACAGTCAGGCAATCCGCGATCGATGCTGGAGCTCTACCGGGGCGCGCTACGGATCCGCCGCGTCCATCCCGCCCTGGGCGACGGCACCCTCGTATGGGACGAAGACGCACCGCACCAGGTTCTCTCATTCACGCGGCAGCCCGGGTTCCGCTGCGTGGTGAACCTGTCCACACGCGCGATCGCGCTTCCCCCGCACCGAGACCTGCTGCTGGGTAGCCAACCGCTGCACGGCGATCGGTTGCCGCCCGACACGGCCGTCTGGCTCACCGGCGAGCATCCCCGGAAAACCGCCGGAGCAAAAGGGAGGACCCCAACAGCGAGCCCGAACGCTCGAGCACGCAATGTCGCGACGCTCTGAGGCGTCCGCGCGAGTGACGCTACGGGCTCCCCATGCTGACCGCTACGCGGCGCCGAACGCGACTCGCCGAACGGGCTTCGATGGCGGTCGTTGAAGCGCGACCAAAAGAACGGGCTTCCGTCCGATGCCACTGCCACGATCCCCGTCCATGCCGCGAGCTCGTCGGTGGCAGGGCCAGGCGCCCCGGGCGAGCCTTCTGCATCCCCTCTGGGAGCCCGTCACTCGAGGCGAGCCATCCGAGGCCGCGTTCATCGCCCGCTGTCTTCTCGGCCCCGGCGTCGTGGGCGCCAATCGCCGTCTATCGATGCTCGACCTGCGCGTATGGGCTGCGCTCTGCGGGATTCTCCGCGAGCAGCTTCCGAGTCCTCCGCCAGACGATCCGGAGCTGCAGCGGATTGATGCACGCACAGTCGAGACGACCGGCTACCAGCTCGCAGAAATGGTGTGGGCAGCCGATGGCGGCGACAAGTACCTGAGGCTCCGAGCAGCGCTCGTACGCTTGGCGGCGACGCGTGCATGCGTGCAGGTAGTCGAGCGAGACCCCGAGTTGGCCGCGCAATTCGTGCGCGAGGGATACGTCTCGCTTGTGGGAGACATCTGGCTGGCGACCACCCGTCTCAATCTCCGTACGCCACGCCAATGGGGCGCGCTGAAGGGCTCGTCATCGCTGAAAGTCGAGATCGGTCACTGGACGTCGCAGCAGGTCGTGGCCGGTCGCTGCACATGGCTCGACCTCGACCTGCTACGCGCACTCGGGTCAGGTCTGAGCGCCCGAGTGTGGATCGCGCTCGAGGCGTGGGCGCGGTGGCCGCAGCGGTCGTTGGACGGCCGTGAGGAGTGCGCGTTCGGCCTAGGCCAGCCGGCTCTGCAGTCGCTCGGCGTGGCCGAATACGAGCGTCAGCGCGACGCGCGACGCGCACTTGACCGCGCGGGACAGGGCCTCGTCGCGGTCGATCCGGCCTACGAGCTCGTCCGCTGCGAGCGCCGCGGCGGCGGCTGGTGCCTTGTGGTTCGCCGCATCGCCGGCGCTCGAGCGCGCGCCGAGGCGCGCAAGGCCGGTATGCACCGTGACCCCGGGATCGCGGCCAAGAAGCAGCGAGGCCAGGCCACGCAAGCCGAGCGCCAGAACGTGCGCAAGATCATCCGCCAGCAACTCGTTGAGGCCTCTGAGACGGACACCGGCGAGCTGGCCGCCTAGCGCTCGGCTTACGCGCGCGGCGCCGGTGGACGCGCGAGGAGCGCCCGCCAGCAGTTGACAAGGTCCCGGCCCTCGTCGAGGTCGCAGGGCCCGTGGAAGTGCAGGACGGCGTTCAGCAGCGCGGTCTTGTCCACCTCGAGCCCTTCGTCGCGCAGCTCGCGGACAAGCTGCTCAAGCCGCTCCCACAGCGGCGGGAACAGCCGCACCGGCGCCTGCACCTTGCGCATGCCGGCATACGGGTTGGTGTCGGAAGCGCTCGTCTGCGGCGTCCGGGACGCCGCCGTTGAACGCGTCCGCTTTGAGCGTGGCAGACGGGGTGGTGCTGGACGCGGTTCGGTCTCTATCGTGGAACGGACGTCGCCTACCGCAATCGGGTTGTCGATCAGCTTGATTGTCGGCCTCTCCCCCATCACGCCACCAGCTTCAGCATGCCGCGCTGACGCGCCAGCTCAAGCGCGAACTCGCGGTAGGCGATCGCCCCCACGCTTTCGGGGGCACTTACGACCAGCGGCGCGGACGCGTTCTGGAAGTCGGCGCGCAGCGGAATCTCGACAGGCGACTCCGGAAGCCCCAGCGTGAGCAGCGCCTCGCGGACGGCGCGATAGAGCACTCGCCGGCGGTCGGCCATCGTGCGCAGCAGGGCCACGATCGCGACCGCGATCCCGCTCTTGACTAACGTCGCCACGGTGCCCTGCAGCTCGACGGTGCCCTGTAAGGCGCCGGCGTCGATCATCGATACGGGTACGACCACCTCGCCGGCGGCGCAAAGTGCATTGACGGTCAGCAAGCCGAGGTTCGGAGGGCAGTCAAGCAGCACCATGTCGTAGCCGTCGACGTGGCCCTCGAGGGCTCGGCGCAAGAACTCCTCGCGACGGACCTGCGTGACCATCGAGAGCTCCGCGCCCATGAGCTCGCGGCGAGCAGGCAGGAGTTCGACGCCCGGAACGCTGGTGGCGGTGACGGCCTCCGGCACCTCACACTGTCCGGCCAGGACCTCGAGGAGGGAGGCTTCGACCGCGCTCGGGTCCACCCCGAGCAGCACGCTCAAGCGGAACTGCGGGTCGGCGTCGACCGCCAAGACGCGCTTGCCGTCGCGCGCAAGCGCTGCCGCCACGTTGGCCACCGACGTCGTCTTGGCCACGCCCCCCTTCTGGTTCGCGAATGCGATCACGCGGGTCACAGTGATGCTCCGTTCGAGACCAAAGTCGGGTTCTCCTCCCGCTGCAAGCGACGTCGCACCGGAGCGTGCCTCGATGCACCGGAGCTGCGTAACAGGCTACGTAGCAGGCTGCGTAGCGGCCGGGCGGGAGAGAGCGTGTCACAGCGCCGCGTCGAATCTGCCAGCTGCGTGAGACTTCGCGGCCGTGATCGTCCAGCGAGGTCTGGGAACCCATGCCGCATGACGGTCCTGGCCGAAGTCACCGATCCTGACGGGCGCCACGTCGAGCTTCGCCAGGAGGATTGGGATCACATCATCGAGGGGCATCCCGAGGTGCGCGACCTGCAGGCCGAGGTCCTGCGCGCGGTCGAAGTTCCCACTCGCCACCGCGAGGGCCACGAAGTCAATGAGAAGTGGTTCTACCTCGGCGGCGTTGGACCCAGTAGCTGGATCAAGGTGGTCGTAGTCTTTGCCACGCAGGGCGGACGGATCATCACCGCATATCCTCGCCGAACGTTCCCATGACAGTCCAGATCGGAAACCTCACCTTCGACCGCGTGCACTACGACCCAGGCGGCGACGTGCTCTACCTCCACCGCGGCGACCCCAAAGATGCCGTCGACTTCGACGAGTCCCCAGAAGGACACGCCTTGCGTTTCAACGCCTCAGGCGAGCTGGTCGGCGTGACACTCGTTCGGCCTCGCTGGCTGCTCGAGCACGAGGGCGAGGTCAAGATCACGATCCCCGAAGAGCTCCACGTCCAGCCAGCCGCCCTCGAGGACGCCCTCGTCGCGGCATGAAGGATCCGACAGCCGTTCCCTAGGCCCCGTCCCAGCGTCTAGCGCGCATCGTTTCGATGACGTGCATGGGGGCGACGTCGCGCAGGTAGCGATCGGTGACTGACAGAGTGGTGTGGCCGAGCGCGTCGCGGATGACGTTTATCGGGGTGTGTTCGCGGGCGAGTTCGGCGGCGTAGGTGTGCCTTAGACCGTGCGCGTGTACGCGCCGGTCGACGCCGGCTTTGTGCGCGAGCCGGGGGAGCAGACGTCGGACGTAGCTGGTGTCAAGGCGCCCGCTTTTCAGGGTGCAGAACACCGGCGCGCGGGCGCCAGGGTTCAGGCGGCGCCGGCGGTCAAGCCAGCGCGCGAGCAATGCCGAGGTTTGCTCGTCGAGGCCGACAGTGCGCGACCGGTCGCCTTTGCCGTGCCGGACTCGGAGGGTCGAGGCCTCGAGGTCGACGTCGCGCAGCTCGAGCGCCAGGGCTTCTGAGATCCGCAGACCGCAGCGCCATAGCACCGCGATCAGCGCGCGGTTGCGGATCCCGGTCGGCGCGCGCTGGCTGCACGCCTTGATGAGCGCGATGGCCTCGGGCTCGGTGAGCACCTCGGGGGGTCGCCGGCAAGGCCTCGATGAGCTCCTCGACGAGCTCGACGCCGGCGCGGGCTCAGCGACCGCCACGGGCGGATACGGTCACGAAAGTGTCCACAAACGTGATCATGTCGCCGGCAGCGGACGACTGACCCGGCTGGTGATCGCGAGCGTCTCAAATACATCGCGGCCGGTCAGGCAGGGGTTAGGTGCCGCGTCACCGCGATCACGACCGCCCTGGAGATCGGCGGGTGCTCTCTGGCGAACACAGGCCTCCCCAGGCGCCGATCGCTACAGGCCGGCGCGTTCGCTTTCGAGGCGAATGTGGCGTTCGGCGGTGCCGGCGCCTAGGGTGTTATCGCCGCCGTAGCGGACGGTGATCAGGTAGCTGGGCGGTACCGGGTCGAGATTGACCCCCGGGAGCAGCAGTGAGATCTGCCAGCGGCCATCGGTGATGCTGCCTTTGGCGGTCCGGCGCGCCAGGCCGGCTGGGAGACCCACGCGGACGCTCACCTTCACGGTCCCACGCGCGCCGCGCGCGAGCTTGCCAGCGACGTCGATGATCCCGGTCAGCGTCAGCCGCAGGCGCCGGCAGGTGGCGTCGGCGATCACCGCGGTGATCTCCCGCTCGCCGGTTCCGATCTCGGTCACGCAGTCGCGCCGCAGCGGGGTCGCGCGCAGGCCCGTGATCCGCACCGCACCCGGACTCGGCGACAGCACGGTGTAGCTGACCGTCGCGCTTGCGCGCTGTCCGTCCCTCGAGGTCGCGATGACGGTGAAGGTGTGCGCGCCGGGATTGGCGGTGTTGACCCGGCCGCCGTTGGCGACCGTCCCCGTGCAGGACGCGATCCCCGGCCCGAAGGAGCCCTCACGGCAGACATAGGCGGCGACCACGAGCTGTCCTTTCGCATAGCGGGCGTCGTTGCCGGGCCGCTGGATCAAGACCGACGGCGCCCCCGCGACCGTGTAGTGAATGCTCGCCGTCCCAGTCTGCGCGTCCTTGCTGGTCGCCGTCACCGTGTAGGTGTAAGTCCCCGGCGTTGAGGTATCGAGCTTGCCCGGCGAGCCCGAGCCATTGCTATCTGTGCACGACGTGAGCCCCGGACCGTCGCTCCCCTCAGAGCAGCTAAAGCTCGTCGCGACCGGCTGCCCGAGCGCGTACACCCCGTCCGACGCTGGCGACGAAATCCGCGCCGACGGCGCCCCCGCGACCGTGTAGGTAATCGTTGCGGTCCCCGTCTGCCCGTCCTTGCTGGCCGCCGTCACCGTGTAGGTATGCGCGCCCGGCATCGAGGTATCAAGCGCCCCGGGCGAGGTGGACCCGTTGGAATCCTTGCACGAGGAGATCCCCGGTCCGTACGCGCCGTCCGTACACGAGAAGGTCGTCGGCACCGACTGACCGACCGCGTAGGTCTGCCCGGCGATCGGCGAGCTGATCGACGCGGTCGGGGGAGCGACCGAGAACACCGACACCGTGCTGTCGCCGTTGGCGGTCGCGAGCAGCCCCCCGGAGGGGCTGAATGCCACCGCTTGCGGCAGGGTGCCGGTGCCAAACGGGGAGCCCGCGACGGGGGTCAGCGCACCGCCCGAGCCGACCGAGAACACCGACACCGTGCTGTCGCCGCCGTTGGCGGTCGCGAGCAGCCCCCCGGAGGGGCTGAACGCCACGGAGGCCGGTCTGCTGCCGGTGCCAAACGGGGAGCCCGCGACGGGGGTCAGCGCGCCGCCCGAGCCGACCGAGAACACCGACACCGTGCGGCCGCCGCCGTTGGCGGTCGCGAGCAGCCCCCCGGAGGGGCTGAACGCCACGGAGGCCGGCCCGCTGCCGGTGCCAAACGGGGAGCCCGCGACGAGGGTCAGCGCGCCGCCCGAGCCGACCGAGAACACCGACACCGTGCTGTCGCCGAAGTTGGCGGTCGCGAGCAGCCCCCCGGAGGGGCTGAACGCCACCGAGCGCGGCCCGCTGCCGGTGCCAAACGGGGAGCCCGCGACCGGGGTCAGCGCGCCGCCCGAGCCGACCGAGAACACCGACACCGTGCGGTCGAACCGGTTGGCGGTCGCGAGCAGCCCCCCGGAGGGGCTGAACGCCACCGAGGCCGGCCCGCTGCCGGTGCCAAACGGGGAGCCCGCGACGGGGGTCAGCGCGCCGCCCGAGCCGACCGAGAACACCGACACCGTGCGGTCGTTGAAGTTGGCGGTCGCGAGCAGCCCCCCGGAGGGGCTGAACGCCACGGAGGCCGGTCTGCTGCCGGTGCCAAACGGGGAGCCCGCGACGGGGGTCAGCGCGCCGCCCGAGCCGACCGAGAACACCGACACCGTGCTGTCGTTGAAGTTGGCGGTCGCGAGCAGCCCCCCGGAGGGGCTGAACGCCACCGCTTGCGGCAGGCTGCCGGTGCCAAACGGGGAGCCCGCAACCGGGGTAAACGCCGGCGCCTGCGCCAGCGCCCCCGAGGCGCCCGCCAGCACGCACGCCCACACGAGCGCGCCGACAACCCCCATGCGCCGCAACAGCACGACGATCATTCGCAACCCCTCACCGGACAGCGGGCCCGGACACGGTCACGACAACAACGGACGCGTACGAAGGTAGTCGGCGTTGGCCACCCCGATAATGATCTAGGTTCGCCCGCGTCCGCACAACCGGGAGACCACCTATACCGAACCCCATACTTTTGGCGGCTCCGGGCATCGATGTCGCCGGGCCCCCTCTGTTGCTGTGACTCGGCAGGCCGTTCGGGCGTCAGGCTGCCGTCCGAGCCCTCGGCCGCCGGCTGACGATACCCCGCCAACTCCGCCCCGCCGCCCGCCGCCACCACGCGCTCCGCACACATCCTCAAACCAGACACAACCTAACCGTTAACACGAAAGCAATCGCACATCACACAGCGCGGCCCCGCTGCTGGCAAGCAACCAGCAGTCTTGGCCAGAGCATTGCGATGGTAATCGACCAGCAGACCATCCTGCCCGGGAACGCGCCTGGGCTGATTGAGGCGGCTCGAAAACGCCTTGAGTCACGTTTCGGGGCATAAGCGTGACCGTATATCCGGCTCGGACGCCGGGCGTTCTCCTCGTACCCCGAGGCGACCGTCTTGCGACGGCTACTGGCGTGTCCTGGGTTCGGTGTCGCCTGACGAGGTGTGCCGAGAGGTCTATTGGCGGTGGTCCTTGAGGCCGGAAGGATCCCCGACGAACTCCCGCAGTACGTAACCGAGAAAGATGCAGACGCCCACGATCACGACGTAGCCCGGCGTGGACGGGAGGACACCAGAGACCCACACCAGCCCCAGCCCAACAGCGAGGACCAGGACGAACCACTGCCCACCCCACCGGCGGTCTGACCCGACCGGATGGTGTGCCGCCGCGGACAGCTGGTGCGGACTAAAGCGCGTCAACATGGCACGCCGGAGGATACCCCTGCCGACCGACTCCAAAGCTCCGAAGAAGCGTCGCTTTGATCGAGGGTCCGGGCCAAACCCGGCGCCATTGCGCCGGCTAGGATGTTAAGGTGACCACTGAGGTGACCACGTGAAGGTCGTAACCGTGCGCGACTTCCGAGACCACGCGAGCGAGATGTTCCGCTCCGATGACGTGATCCTCGTGACGCGCGCCGGCGCCCCCGCCGGTTTCTTTCTCCCCTGGGACACGCCTGAGCTGCCGGTCGAGTTGCGCCGCGAGGTGTTCTTGCGCCTGGGGGAGCAGATCGGCCGCCAGCTCGACGCGCAGGGTGTGAGCGAGCGCGAGGTGCTCGAGGATTTCGCTGCCTCCCGCCGTCGTCGCTGACGCAAACGTCGTGCTGTCGGCGTTGATCGGGGCCGCGCGCGGCTGGTGATCGCGTCCGCCCACGGCCCCCGGTGCATCGCGGCCGACACCGTCGCCGCGGAGATCATCCGCCACATCCCGCGGCTCGCGGATAAACGCACGCTCGACGCGACCACGCTGTTCGCCGCGCTGAGGGCAATGCCGACCGAGTGGAAGCCTCCCGAGGCCTACGCCGATCGCTTCAAGGAAGCCACCGAGCGCATGGCGGCACGCGATCCCGACGACTCGCCGACCGTCGCGCTGGCCTTGAAAATGGGCCTGCCGGTCTGGTCGCAAGACAAGGATCTCGGCGACATAGGCGTCCAGGTGTTGACCACAGGCGAACCGCTCGACGCGCTGCGCGAAGCCGGACACGTTGAGTTGTGATCCGCAGCGATAGTTGGCCGGGATCTGGCAGCGATAGTTGGCCGCGGCTGTGTGCGCCCTCGGCGCTGGTTCGAGCGATAACGATCGCCTTGCGGTGGCCGGCGAAGGAGCGGATCGTCCGACGGCATAGGGCGACGTCGCACGGATTCGAGCGATAACAAGCGTTCTCGCAACGCCCCGAGCACGACGGTCAGGGCGGGGCCGCGGCCATAAAACGCCGTGAGAATCCGGCCACTTATCGCTGCGGATCACACGTTGAGTAGGCTCGCCAACACGCGTTGAGTCACAAAAACAGGCAATAACGTGACCCTATGAGAGGGTCCGAGGGCCGGTGGTGCGCAAACGTGACCCGGCGGGGCGAGAGGCGCAGCCGGACGGTGTCTCAGGTTGAGTCGTCTAGGCACCTCGGCGGCCTCTTCCCGGGCCGCGATTTGCCGGTTGGCGGTTGGGCGCAGAATTGTGTCTGTGTCGGTAGCGGAGCTTCGGGAGCTTTCTGAGGTCAAGGGTCTGCTCGCGCTTGGCCTGCAGGTGGGGATGCTCACGTATGCCGAGGTCGCGACCGGCACGGCGGAACTCGAGCTTGACGAGGCCGATGTGGAGCAGCTCTACGGCCTTTTGGAGCGTTGCGGGGTCGAGCTCACCGAAGAACCCGAACCGGTCGCTGCGGGGGAGCGGGGGATCGAGCGGGAGCCTGAGAACCACATTCGTGGCGAGGCGTCGCTCGATCTGGAGCCGGAGGGGACCACCGACGCGCTGGCGCTGTTTTTCAGGGACGTCGGCAAGGTGGGGCTGCTCAGCGCCGCGGAGGAGGTTGAGCTCAACAAGCGGATCTGGCGCGGCGACCTGGACGCCAAGCACAAGCTCATCGAGTCGAACCTGCGGCTGGTCGTCTCGATCGCAAAGCACTACCGCCACCGCGGGCTGCCGTTTCTGGACCTGATTCAGGAGGGCACCATCGGCCTCGTCCGCGCGGCCGAGAAGTTCGACCACCGCAAGGGTTGTAAGTTCTCGACCTACGCCGTCTGGTGGATCCGCCAAGCGATCGTCCGGTCGCTGGCGGATAAGGCGCGCCCGATCCGGTTGCCGGTCAACGTGGTCGAGAAGCTCACCAAGATCTCGCAGGCCGAGCACGGCTTGGTCACCGCGCTCGGCCGCGAGCCGACGCTCGAGGAGCTCGCCGCGGTGGCCGGCGTCGACCCCGCTCAGATCGACTCGATCAAGCGCTCCGCGCGAGCGCCGATCTCGCTCGAGCAGCCGCTCGGCGACCAAGACGACCTCGAGGTCGGCGAGCTGATCGCCGACGAACAAGCCCGGTCTCCCCACGAGCACGCCGTAGAGGTCCTGACTAAGGAAGCGCTAAACGAGGCGCTCGGGCACCTCGGCTACCGCGACCGGCGCGTGCTCGAGCTGCGCTACGGGATCGGCGAGCAGCGTCCGCGCACCCTCGCCGAGGTCGCGGACGCGTTCGACCTCACCCGCGAGCGCGTCCGCCAGATCGAGAACCTGTCGCTCAAAAGGCTCCAACACCTCCCCGAAGCCCAGCAGCTACGCGATGACATCCAGACCGCCACCGCACCCCCCTTGAACGAGCACACCCCGACCGTCGTCACGGAGCTCCGCCGCGAGCGGGACGACTCCCGTGGGTGATGGTGATCCGGCTTGGAGACGACGACATGTCTAGCTTCACGCTTTCGGTTCTCGAGGTTCCAACGCCCACCCCGGCCCGCTCCTCCGGTTCCCGATCTGATGAATCGCCGGGGGCCGGACAACCCCGCCGTCAGCACTTGCTCTTAGCGTTGGTTTTTGGTTGGTTGCTGTGGGAACCGTGCTGGGGCCGATGCCGGGCGGTGGGGCGGACGAGACGTGGGCGGTGCGGGAGCGCGAGCTGGGGAGCGCGGTTCTGCGGGTTGGACGGAACTTCCGCGCGTGGGGCTGGTCTAACGTCTTAGCGATGCTGTCGCTTTGGTCACGGTTTGGTGGTTGTTCGGCTCGCGGCGCGTGGCTTGTTCGTGGCGGGAGGTTTGGCGCTGCGCTCGGGCGTGATGGTCGTTCGGGTTGCTGATCGTGTCCTGGTTGACGCGGCCCGTGTTGGTGATGTGGATGCTTTTGAGGTGCTGGTACGTCGGCACGAGGGCGGGGTGTATCGCGTCGCTTTGCGGTTGTTGGGCTCTGACGCGGATGCCCAGGACGCGACCCAGGAGACGTTCGTTCGGGCGTGGCGGGGACTGCGGCGCTTTCGCGGCGAGAGCGCGGTCTCGACGTGGCTTTATCGGATCGTGACCAATCGCTGCCTAAACGTGATCGCCGCGCGGCGACCGGCCGAGAGCCTCGATCTGGAGCTGCCGGCAGCTGGCGGTGACCCGGCGGGGATCACAGAGCAGCGGGAGCGCTTTGCGGCGGTCGCGCGCGAGGTCTCATCGCTGGTGCCGGAGCAGCGTGCGGCCTTGGTGCTGCGCGATTTCGAGGGTCTCTCGTATGAGGAGGTCGCGGCGGTGCTGGGGGTCAGCGTGGCGGCGGTCAAAGGGCGCATCCATCGCGCCCGGCTGAGCGTGCTCAGGGGGACCGCGGCGTGGCGTTAGAGGAGGCGCGTGACGTGCTGGCGTGCGGAACTCCGCTCGAGGCGCTGATCGATCAGGTGGCGGAGGGTCGCGTTTCGGTGGACGCCGCCCACCAGGCTGTTTGTCGCGATTGTCAGGCGGCGCTGGTCGCGTTGGGGGAGGCGTGGGGGGAGGTTCGGGCGTTCGCCCGCGAGCCCGTGCCGGTGCCGGCGGGGCTGAGCGAGCGGATCATGGCGCGGATTAGGGCGCTGCTCGCGCGCGTTGGCGACTCGGTCGTGTTGCTCGGCGCGCGGGGGGAGACGCGGGTCGGCGAGCGGGTGATCGCTCAGGTGGCTCGTGTCGCGGCGCTGACTGTCCCCGGCGTGGTTTGGCCCAGCGCATCGCGGATGTGGGTCGATCCCGGTGACCGCAGCCGGGTGTGGCTGGCGTTGCGGCTGGTGATCGCGTTTGGCCCGTCGATCGATGAGCTGGCCGACACGGTGCGCGAGCGCGTCAGCGCTCGCGTGAGCACGCAGACCGGGGCGCGGGTAGATGGGGTTGACATCGCCGTGCAGGACATCGTCTCGGACGCCTGACCGCGGGGCCAGAACTTTTTGCGCCTTTCGCGGTCAAAGGTGTTAGACGGGGCGTTAGCCCGGAAGAGCATACGCCTTTAGCCGGCGACCCTTTTGGGAGGTTTACATGGCTGAGCAGGCACAGACCGAGGGTGTTTCTCGTACCGAGGAGCGCACCTCGCAGCAGCAGAGCGCACGCGGGGAGGGCCGACGGGGGGGACAGGTCGCCCGCGGCGGGGGGGCGCTTGAGTCCGAGCGCGGGACGACGTCGCTCGCCGATGTGGTGGTGACCAAGGTCGCGAGCATCGCCGCGCGCGAGGTGCCAGGGGTGTATGAGCTGGGCGGAGGCGTCGCCCGCGCCGTGGGGGACGTACGCCAGCGCGTAGGGATGGGCGGCGACCAGCGCACCCAAGGGGTCTCGGTAGAGGTCGGCCAGCGGGAGGCCGCGGTGGATCTGACCCTGGTCATCGAGTACGGCGAGTCGATCCCGCAGGTTTCCGAGGCGGTGCGCAACAACGTGATCAAGCGCGTGGAGGGGATCACGGGTCTGTCGGTGACCGAGGTCAACATCGCCGTCAACGATCTGTACTTCCCCGGCGACGAGGCGCCGGCGGAGCCCGCGCGGGTCGAGTAGCCGGCGGTGACCGCCGCAGAGCATTCGAGCGACACCGAGGGTCGGCTAGCCAGTTCGCCGCGCTCCCGGCTGGCGCGGGTCGCGCTACAGGCGGCGATCGCGCTGCCTCAGATCACCGTGGGCGTACGCGGCGCCCAGCGGGTGTGGGCGACCGTGGACGCCGGCGAGATTCTCGAGGGGGTGGTAGCCACCGCGCGGCCGGACGCACGCTTTGACGTGGAGCTGCACCTGGTGGCGCAGTGGCCGTTCGGGTCGCTGTTCGCGCTCGCCGACCAGGTTCGAACGCGAGTGCAGCGAGCCGCCGCCCGCGCCGGGCTTGGGGGGATTCTCGGGCAGGTCACGGTCGCGTTCGAGGACGTGCGCGACCAGGCCAGCGACGGGGTGGGGGCTAGATGATCTCGCTATTGCGCGCGGTGGCGCGGCTGGTCACGTTCGCGCTGTTGGTCGTTCTGGCGGTGTGCGGGCTGGCGATCGCCGTGTTCGCGATCGGTTGGTCGCGCACCGGCGATTTCAACCTGCCAGGTTTGGCGCGGCTGGTGCATCTCGACTACCTACGCGAGCAGGTCGGCGAGCTGCTTCACGACCTAGCCGCGCCGGGAGCGGTCGCCGGGATCACCCTGCTGTGCGGGCTCGGGGCGCTCGCCGTCGGCCTCTGGCTGCTGGTGGGCGCGCTGTGGCCACGACGAGAGCGGCTGGTGGTACTCGACAAAAGCGAGGAGGGGACGCTGGCCGCGCGACGACGCGTGCTCGGCCGCGTCGCCAGCGCGTTGGCCGAGCAGACGCGCGGGGTGACCGCCACCAAGGTCAGGGTCAGACCCGGCCGCCGGCGCGGGGGACGGGTTGCCGTGCGCGCCGACTACTCGCGCACCCAGGAGCCCCGCCAGGTACGTCAGCGCACCCAGCTCGAGCTGGCTCCCTTGACCGACACGTTCGGGCTGCGAACGCGCGTGCAGCCCCGCCTTGGGCGCCGTGGACGGAGGGTGGAGTAGGTCATGCTGCGCCAGCGCCTGCGGATCGGCACGTCACCGTTCGTGTGGCTCGGCCGGATCGTGCTCGTCCTCTTTGCGCTGGCGCTGGTGTGGTACGGGGCGATGCTGGCGCTGCTCGCGTTGAAGGTCTCCCCGCACACCGTCAACCAGCTCAGCGGCTATCGCAGCGCCTACACCTATCTGGCCGCGCGAAAACCCAGTGACATCACCGCTGACACGCGGCTGATCGCCGGGCTGGCCGGGTTCGCCGGCTTTCTCGTGTTCGGTTATCTGGCGTTCAAGGAAATACCGCGCCCACACCGGACGCGGAGCGAGCTGCGGCTCATAGACGACCAGCGCGGCGTGGTGGACGTCGCGCCACGCGCGATCGAGCGCGCCGTCGAGGGCGCCGCGCTCGAGCGCGACGACGTACAGGAGGCCGCCGCGCGCTACGCCACCGACGAGCTGACGGTCAACCTCAGCGTCACCCGGGCCCGGGAACTGCCCGACATCCTGCGCGCGGTGCGCGCGCAAGCGCGCGAGCAGCTCGCCGCCCACGGCCTCCCCGAGCTTCCCGTCAACGTCACCCTCACCGGCTATCAGCGAACCCGACGAAGGGAGCTTGCATGAACACCCGAAAGTACCTAGCCGCCGTGCTGGGCTTCGCCTTCGTGGCCGCCTGGATCGGCTTCGGCTTCGGCGACGCGATCCTCTGCCTCCTCGGCGCGGCCATCGGCTACGCCGTAGTCAGCTTCCTCGAAGGCGACCTCGACCTCGCAGACCTCCAAGGCCGCCTATCCAGCGGCCGCGGCACCCCCCCCAGTACACAGCCCCCGCCGCGTCCGCGGGCGCGCGCTCGCGTGCAATAAGCAGCCACGCGTTGCAGCACCAACCCCACACCCCATGAGCGACGCCACGACGATCACCATGCTCGCCAGCATCGAAGCCAAGGGCGTCGGCGCCGTGCTCGTGATCTTCGGGGTCGGCGTGCTCGTCGGCATCCTGCTCATGGCCCTGGTCGCGCTGCGCCTACGACGAGGGCGCAAACGGCGGGTGACCTAGCGACGGCAAAGCGCGCACACCGGGTCCGCGACGAGCTGGCGCAGACCGAACCAGGCCGGAGCGCGAATCGGACCCCAGGCGCACAGCCACAGCGCCGCCCTCTCGTCCCGCTCGAGGGCTACCGGATCGACCAGCGACCGCCTGGCTGGCTGATGACTCCACATAAAGCCGCCGCGACCCCGGGCCGCCCCCCGCGAGAAGATGTCCGCGCTGTGGGCTGACGCTCGCGCCGCGCATGCCATCGCTGCTCCCGCGATACCGTCCGCGTTGCCTGGTCCGGCACCGGCGCGCGGTCGAGCTAGAGCCCGTCTCGCCCGGCGACTCCGGTGACCAGGTCGCGCCCCCCACTGACGCCTAGATCTGCCACGTGGAGATCCGCGTCGTGGCGCTCACGCACCAAGCGGTCTGGGGTTCTCCACGTGCGGCTGAGGCAGGTCGGCGGAGCGTTGCTTGTGAGACGACCTACACGGGTATTTTCCGGGTTGGCGCGACGCTCGCGACCCGAAAGCCACGCGTCGTGACCCCGCCCGGGCGCCGACCGCCCCACCGCGGGCGGGCACCGCCTCCTGCCGTGGCCTAAAGCAGTCCGGTCACTTTCCTCAGCGACCCGGTGGAACTCAGCCGTCGGCTTTGTCGGAATCTCGGCGCTCGTCAGCGCGGTCGCTTTGAGCCCCCCGGTCAACGGCTGCTCGTCGCACCGCACGCGCCCTGGATGACCGCAGATCGGATCGTCGCTCCCTGGCCGTGAGCAGCGCCGCCGCAACGCGTGCGGCTTCCTCGTCGCTCACGGCGTTGACCCCCCGAGGCAAGCGCTCCTCGGCAGTCATCGAGCCCAGCCTACCTCGCCCGGCAGCGATGCACGCGTTTGAGCAGATTTTGCGCGCGCTGATGGCCGGATGAGGCGAGCGCTCAACCTCGGCGGACTGCTCGGGTGCCTGGCCGCACGCCTCCTCCAGGGGCCGCTCGGGAAGCCGGCCGCCGGTGCCGGTGGTGTCCGCGCGGCGAGACAATCACTCAGGTGACGCTGCCAGACACCCAACAGCAACGACTGCTCGCCCGGCTGCGACAGGCGGGCGGACAGCCGCTCACGTTCACCGAGCTGCGCGTCGAGGGGATCGCTTTCCCGGCAGCGATCCTGTCCGAGCTTGAGCTGCGCGGGTACGCGAGCGATCGCGTGTTCGACCACGGACGACTGGTTGGCGTGCGTCTGGTCGAGCCCGACCAGCCCGACGCGCCCGCTCGAGCTCCGCGGCGTCGGCCGAGGTTGCGTCACCGATAAGCGACGCGCCGGAATCCGATCTGCCGCGAGCGGAGCGACACGAGAGACCCATCATTCGGCGGGATGAGGCGCGCCGGACTGCGGCGCCCACCGATCCCGCGGCGTGCCTAGGACGGTTCGCGCTCGCCCAACCGCGCGCAGCACTCACCGCCGCCGAGTTCGGTTTCAGCTTCCGCTCCGACCCCGGGTCAACACGGCCTGCACGTCCGCCGAGATCGGACACGAGCGCAACGGCGTCTTCCTCCAGCGGCAGGCTCCCAAAACAACCGCGTCGAGGTCCCGCGGCACCCCGTCGCCGACACTCGCCGGTCAGAGGGGCAACTGGCGCCTTGGGGCGAGACTCCCGATGGCCGAGACCAATCCCTCGCCGGCGTTCAGTCGAGGGGCTCAGATCGCCCGACAGCGCCTCTCACTGGCGGTTTTGGCCGGCGGCGAGGGCCACGCAACCGTTTGGGCTCGAGACCGCCGCCAACCGGTGCTCGAGGACAGCCGACGCGAGCCCGCAGATCGCCTGAGAATCGCTCGGGCAGCCGACCAGCGCTGGACTCAACCGTCGTCGGCGAGGTCGGCGCAGAGCCGCTCGTGCGCGGGCCTGCGCGCTCATCCCCAACGCGGCGCCGACCTCGCGCCAGGTGGCCCCGGCTCGCAGCGCGCCAACAGCGAGCCGGTCGCGGCGCTGCACGGCGCGCTCGTGCTCGAGCTGCGCCTCCCACGCCTGGTCGAGCAGCGCCTCGGCCCGCCCCGAGAGCTTCCGTCTCGGCCTCGCCACCCACCCATTATTTCAAGCATCCCTGACGGAACCTCGGCGGGGGGTGATACCACCAGCCGATCCGGCGCGATGGCCACGTGCGCCTGGGCCGCACCGCGCCGCCGCGCCGGCGAGACTCCTCCCCGAGCACAGCAGCGCGACATCCCAAAGCTCACCCGGAGCGCCTCCGCCTAACCCTGGCGCGAGCGAAGCGAGGAGCAAAGCCCTACCCGCGGTCATTGTCGCCTGCCGGTGGAGTCCCAGCGCACCAAAGAGCCCCGCCGCGGGTTTAAGAGCAGAGGCCCCCGGGGACCCAGATCCTTCTGGGTCCCCGAGGTGAGTCAGGGACCGGGGGCGCAGTCTCTGACCCGCGGGGGCGAGTCCCTCGCCCCCGAGCCTTCAAAAACCTTCAACAACCCCCAATCACGCAACCGTCACGCTGAGCAGCTTCCCTATCCGGGCAGACCGTACCACCCCAACGACAGGCCCCCCGCGACCTGCCGTCCGACATAAACAAAAACTCATGCGGCTCGGCTTGACGGGCCACCGGGTGCCGCGCGGACACGGATGGGCCAGCACGTGAGTGCGTAGAGTGTGCCTCGGTCGGGAGTCGTCCGGTCGCTAGGTTGGCCGGCGATGCTGACCGTGGCGAAGGTGACGCAGGGCGCGGCGCAGGGGTACGCGGCGTACCTGGACGCCCGCACGGTGGCGCCCGAGCTGGGCGACTATTACTTGCGGGATGGGGAGCGGGTCGAGGCGCCGGGACGCTGGGTGGCGGGCGCGGACGCCGTCGGCGCCGATGAGCTCGAGGCGGTCAGCGGCGACCAGCTGCACGCGCTGATGGCCGTCCGCCACCCGGACACGGGCCTGCCGTTGCGCCGCGCCGGCGGCAACGGCGAGGCGGTCTCAGCGATCGACGCGACCTTCTCCGCCCCCAAGTCGGTCTCAGCCGCCTGGGCCCTGGGCTCCCCCGAGCTCCGTCAGGCGATCGAACGGACGCACGAGCGCGCCGTCGACCAAGCCCTCGCCTACGCCACCCAACGCGTTCCGATGATCCGCGAGCGCGTCGACAAACACCGCGTCAACCACACCACCGCGTCTGAGGTGATCGCGACGAGCTGGCGGCACACCACCGCCCGCGCCGTCAAAGACCAGCCCCCCGACCCGCAGCTGCACTCCCACGTCCTGTTGCACGGCGCCATCCGACGAGACGGTGAGATCGTCGCGATCGACTCGCGCGCGTGGTTCGTCCACCGCCGCGAGCTCGGCGCCGCCTACCGCACCCACCTCGCCCACGAACTATCCGCCCTCGGGTTCGAGATCGAGCGCGGCACCGGCCGCGGCGGACGCTACTTCGAAATCGCCGGCGTTCCTCAGGCGCTGCTCGACCGGTGGTCTTCGCGCCACCACCAGGTGCAGTCAGCGATCGACGCCCGCCTAGCGGACAAGCACAAGGCGCTTGAGGCCGCGATCGTCGGCGGCGGGCCCGAGAGCCGGGCGGCCGCGGCGGCGCTCGAGGCATTGCAGCGCTCGGGGCGGCTGATGCCCGCCGAGGAGCGCTACATGGCCTCCCACACGCGCGCCCCCAAGAGCGCGCTGCAAACCCACGGCGACCTCGACCAGCACTGGTGGCAGACCGCGCACCAGCTCGGGCTCGACAGCCGCAGCGTCGAGGCGCTGCGCACCCGAGACCGGGCGCTCGAGGCGGCCGCGGACCGCGAGCTGCTCGACCGCCTGACCGAGTTCGACGCGACCTTCGCCGGGCGCGAAGCGCGCGCCGTCGCACTCGAAGCCTCAGCCGGCGTCGAGATCGAGGGGGCGCTGCGGCGCCTGGAGCGCCTGCAGTCAACCGGCGAGCTGCTCAGGCTCGCCGACGGACGCCACACCACCCGCGGGCACCGCACCCGCGAGCGCCACACCGTTCAGATCGCCGCCCGGCTCGCCGCCGAGCGCGTCGCCCCGCTGCCCGCCCAGCACGTCGAGCGCGAAGCGCTGGCGCTCGACGCGGAGCTCAGGGCCCACGGCGGCGAGCTCGCCGCCGAGCAGCACCAGGCGCTCGAGCTCGCCTGCTCGGACCGGGCGCTGGTGATCATCGAAGGGCAGGCCGGGACCGGCAAGAGCACCACCCTGACCGCGATCGCCCGTGCCCACCACGCCGAGTCCCGCCAGCTGATCGTCACCAGCACCGCCGCCCTGGCCGCCCAACGCCTCGCCGCAGAGCTCGAGGCGGCCGGCGTGAGCGCGGCCGCGCACTCCACCGCCGGCCTGCACGCCGCGCTCATCGCCGGGCGGCTCAGGCTCGACCCCCACACCACCCTGATCCACGACGAGGCCGCGCTGGCCTCCACCCGCGAACAGCTGGCGCTGCTCGCCGCCGTCGAGGCTTCGGGCGCCCGGCTCATCATGGTCGGCGACCCCCGCCAATCGCAGGCCGTCGGCGCCGCCGGGCTATGGGCCGACCTCGAGCAGCAGGCGCGGGCGAACGGCGCGCACGTGCGGTTGACCGGGATCGTCCGCGCCCACGATCCTGCCGACCGCCGCGACCAAACCCTGTTCCGCGCAGGCCAACACCACCGCGCCCTTCACGGCTACGCCACCCGCGGGCGCGTGCACCTGACCGCCGAGCAGCGCCACGCCGAAGACGCCGCGCTGGACGCCACCCACGCCGACCGCCAGGCCGGCCGCCGGACGCTGGTGGTCGCGCAGACCTCAAACGAGCACCTCGACGAGCTAAACGCCCGCGCCCAAGCGATCCGCCACCAACACGGCGAGCTCGGCGACCGGGGGCTCCCCCTCACCGGCCGCCCCTACGCCCTGCGCCCGGGCGACCACATCCAGATCCGCCACCCAATCGAACACGAGCAGCTCGGCCGGATCCCCAACGGCACCACCGGCCAGGTCCTCGACCTCGACGCCGACCACCAGCAGGCGACCGTGCGGCTCGACGACGGGCGCCGGGCGCGCCTCACCCAGGCCCAGGCCGATGAGGCCAGCATCCGGCTCGCCTACGTCCAGCACCCGTTCCCCGCCCAGGGCCACACCACCGACACCACCCACCTGATCATCTGCGAACACGCAACCCAGGAAGGCTGCTACGTGGCGCTCACCCGCGCCCGCCACCACACCCACATCCACGCCGTCAACCCGCACCGACAGCTCGAACAGCTCGAGCTCGGACAGCCACCAGACGAGGACCCGCTCGCCCAGCTCGCCCAGCAGATGAGCCGCGCCGAACCCGAGCTCGCGTCAATCCGCACCCCGCTCGCCCACGAACACCACATCACCCACCAGCACGCCCACGAACAGCAGCCCAACCCACAGCCAGCCCGCGCGCCCGAGCCACACCGCGAGCGCGAGCCCGACCGCGCACCGGTCAGTGAGCGTGAGCTCACCAAGCGGCTCGAGCAGGCCCGCGCGCAGCTCGACGACGCCCGCCGCGCGCTCACCAGCTACCCGGCCGACTCAGAGCGCCAGCGCCAGCACGCGCTGCAGGTCGCCGCCCGCGCCGCCCAAGACCACGCCTTCCGACGCCAACTCGCCGACCAGCTGCAAGACGAGCTCGACTCGTTGGGGCCGTTCGCGCGCCGCGGACAACGCGCCCGCGACCTCCAAAAGTACATCGGGGTCTCCGAAAAGCTCGCCGCCGAGCACCAGCAAACCCACCAGCGGCTGCTCGACGAAGCCGACCATCACCAGGCGATCATCGAACACTGGAAGGCTAAGCAGCCCGCCGCGCGCGAACGGCTCGCCCAGGCAGAGCGCGCCTATGACCAGCTCAAAGACCAGGAAGCCCACCAGCGCCCGTCCGAGACGCTCGCGCCCGCGCCCGGCCACCGCCACGCCGCCGACCGGCAGCGCGACCAGCCCGACCGCGAGCACGAGCGTGAGCTCGCCGAACGCCTCGAGCACGCCCGCGCGCAGCTCGACCAGGCCCGCCGCGCGCTCACCAGCTACCCGGCCGACTCAGAGCGCCAGCGCCAGCACGCGCTGCAGGAGGCCGAGCGGATCGCGCGGGGCCAGGCAGACCGTCAGCGCCACGCCGAACAGCTCCAACACCAGCTCGACCAGCTAGGCCCGTTCGCGCGCCGCGGCGAGCCCGGCCGCCGGCTCAAAGAGCAGATCGCCGCCACCAACGCGCTCACCCGCCACAGCCAGGACGCCCCAGCGCGGCTGCACCACGACGCCGAACACCACCAGGCGATCGTCCAGCAGTGGGAGCAACAGCACCCCGACGCGCGCCAGCGCCTCCAAGCCGCCGAGCATGCGTTTGACGAGCTAGTCGACCAGCAAGCACAGCACCGCGCGCAACACCCCGGTCCGCACCTGACCACGTCCCTCGGCCCGGCCCCCACCCCCCACAGCCGGCAGCACCAAACCTGGCAGCGCGCCGCGCTCCAGATCGAGCGCTACCGCGCCCGCTACCAGATCGACCCGTCCGAGCGAACCGCGCTCGGGCCCGAACCCGACCTCGCAGACCGCCAGCAGCGCGAAGACCGCGAGCTCGCCACCATGGTCGCGCTAAGAGCCCGCACCCAGCTCGCCCAGCCCCCCATCGAACACGCGCTGACCCAGCAGCATCTCCACCACCCCCCCGCCGCCCGCCGCCAACCCCCCACCCTCCGCGACCACGGCTTCGGACTGAGCCTATAAGCGCGCCAGCGTCGACCACCCGACCCCGTTGACGCGCGCCCGGCGCAGGAAGCGGCGCTCTGGCGGCTGGCTTTGTCCGCCGCGGCTGCGAGGCTGTCGCCGGATGCAAACCCAGCTCGCGAACGTCATCGACGAGCTCCGCCTGCAACTCGAGCTCGACGAGGAGCGCGGATCCGCACCCCTCGCCGTCCGCGCGCGGGCGCTGTCCGCGGCCAACGCCGCCGGCGACCGGGCCGCCGAACGCCAAGCGCTGATCGACCTGGCCGCGGCGTGCGTAGCGCGCGCCGCCAGGCTGCCCGCCCCGCGGCTGGCGCTGACCGAGCTCCAAACCCGCGGCGTCCACAACCTCCGCTCGCTCCGCCCGCCCCGCCGCAGCCGACGAGCCGCGGCAAAGACGGCCTAAACCCGCCAGCCAGTCCCCCGACGCACCCGGGCACGCCCCCGACGCATCCGCCCACCCACACCTCCCTGGTGAGCACAAAACCCGGTCGTCTCGATCGGCGCCCAACACAGCGCAACGACGCGCCGCCTCCAAACCGACCACCGCTCCCGCCGGCCTCACCCGCCTCAACCCAAAGACGCCTCTCGAACCTGGCCTGTCGCCCCGCCGCCCACCAGCATCAAGCGCCCGGAGCAGACTACCCGCACGACCCTCGTGGAGGGCGGGTAGTCTGCTCCGGGCGCGGGCCGAAACCCCAGCAACCGCGGGGCGATGGCTACACCCCAATTGGCTGTAGTACGGGGTGTAGTTTGGGGTGTAGCGCGCTGCGCCTCAAAACGGCGTCCAGACGGTCGTCCCGGAGCGGCCGGCGAAGGCGCACCACCGCCGCCCCGGGTCGCTGTCACTCGCCGGTCACCCGCCACTGCCGCCCGGCATCGCCTCATCCACAGGACGCGCTGGAGCCAACCCGCGAGGCCGTGCGAGCCTCTCGTGCCAAGGCCCCAGGCCTCGCACGGAGGAGGGTCCGGCCTAGCGGTGGCCTAGCGGCCGGGCACCGCCAGCACGACGCCCTTCAGGCGCCGTGCGCAACACGCAGGCTGTCGAGCGTCGCCGTCAGCCGGGCGCGGAGCGCCGGCCCGGCCTCGGGACCGAGGTAGACCTCCACCTGGAACACGCGACCCGCGTCCTTGAAGCCGAACCCGTCGTTTGATCCATCGCACGTGCGCCGCACGCCCCCGCCGGCGGCCGGCAGCCGCAAGCGAGCCGGGCGGCGCGGCACGCGGGCGAGCGACGAGCGCGAGACGTGCAGGTACTCCCAGACGAACACGAACGCGCCGTTGGGCGCGAAATTGACAACGTTCGGAAACCCGCACGCGCAGGCGTGGCGGGACAGCCTCGCCGGAAACGACGCCACCGCCAGCCGCGGCGCCGGGTCGGTGACGTCGCTCAGCCACCCACGCAGGACATGCCAGCCAGCCGGCACGCTCATGCTGAGGCGCCCCGGGAAGCTCACCCGCCGCACGGTGCGATCACCGCCGGCCGCCCGCGCCGCGGCCACAGCCGCGATCGCGACGACCACCAGCGCCACCAGCGTCCTGCGCACACCAGCTGTATACACCCGCGCCCCCGGCAGGTCCACGCACCTCCCCTCGTTCCCTACCCGCGAAGTAAACCCAGCAAAGGTTCACCCGGAGGGTGTCCGTCCAGTCTGGCGCGACCGAGCGAAGCGAGGAAGCGGAGCCCAGTCGGGCCCTGCGGCCGCTACCGTCACGGGGCGATGACCGCGAAGGAGAAGCTGCGCGAGCAGGTCGAGGCGTTCACCGAGGAGGAGGCCTCGGAGGCGCTGCGGCTGCTCGAGCTGCGCAAGGACCCGGTGGTGGTCGCGTTTCGCGACGCACCCGTAGACGACGAGCCGCTCACCGAAGAGGAGGAGCGGGCGCTGGCGGAGGCTGACCGCGACATCGCCGCCGGGCGCACGATCTCGCTCGAAGAGCTAAAGCGCGAGCTCGGCGACGAGTGACAGACGGCGGCTGGACGCTGCGGTTCGCCGCGCGAGCCGAGCGCGACATGCGCCGCCTCGATCGGCCGGTGCGCGCCCGCGTGTACGACGCGCTCGAACGGCTACGCGAGGATCCCCACGCCGGCGCGCTGCGCAAACTCGCCGGCCGACCCGAGTCGAGACTGCGCGTCGGCGACTGGCGCGTCCTGGTCGAGCTCGATCCGGCAGAGCGGATCATCTACGTCAAACACGTCCTGCCTCGCGGCCGCGCCTACCGCGACTGACCAGCGTCTCCGAGCCCTCCACCAGCGCCGGCATCGTGATGCAAATGCGTGTCGCGCAGGCGGCGGTGACGGGATAGCGCCAGGCCACCAAGGGCAGGACACACCACGTCCATCACGGCGGTGGTCCGTTGGGCGCGCCTGGCGCGCCGACCAGATCATCCGAGACCGCAGGCCGAGGATCAGTCCGAGGACTCTTCGCCGTCCTACCGTCGCTGTTGAAGGTGCACTGGCGGTTCGAGGCGCGGGACACCGGTGGTGCGACGACCCTCCCCCCTCTTCATTGCCGATCGGATTAGGCGCGAAGGCGCCGGCGCTACGAATCTCAAGAAGACCGTTGAGCGGGTCTTCGTAACCGTTCGGCAACGACTGGCGCGCGGCGATGGTCCCCGAGCGCGCAGCGCGAGTGGGGCCAAGAGCCGGGCGCACCTCGCGCGCGTGCGCGCGCGCAGATCCCTATAAGAGTTATCTGTAGGATCTATCCAGCGCGACTCGCCGAACGGGCTTAGACGCAACGAAGCGCGACTCGCCGAACGGGCTTAGACGGTGTGGGGCGCCCCCGGCACGTCACTCGGGTCGCTTGCCGGTAGCCAGCAGGCGGATGACACTGATGAGGCCGACCGCGATCAGCGCTATCGATACAGTGACGAGCCTCTTCTCGGCGCCGGACTTGAGCTTCTTGGGCGGCGGATAGCTGACGCGGGCGATGGTGGCCGACGTCCATCCGCTCCACCACCCTATACAGGCCAGCCGAAGCGTGTTCCTGGTTCGAGGCTCCAGCCGGCGCTGCCCGATGGCCATGATGAGCGCCCACAGCGCGGCGCAGGAAATGCTGTACCCCGTATACGTATTCATTCGCGCGGTCCTTGAGTTCGGCATCTGGGGCCGATGCTCGCACACAATGACGCTCGTGGTAGGGGTTCTTCACGGGGCGCCGGCGGGCAGCGGCGACTCCTATGGTGGGCTGATCGCGCTTGCGACAGCCCGGTGGCCGAACTCGTGCGCGGCCCAGCGGGAGAGGTGGTCGAGCGCCGCGACGTGTCCCCGCTCACCCTCCCGTGAGGAGGTCGGAAATCGTTGCGATGCCGCGTTTGATCGCGGCTTCGCTGAGGTCGCCGAAGCCGAGGACTAGCTGTGGTGGGCGGGTCTGCCCGCTGGCGCGATAGCGGCTCATCGGGTAGAGGCCCACCGACCGTTCGCGGGCCCGCCTGACGACGTCCTGTTCGTCGACGCTGTCCGGTAGGTGCGCGACGGCGTGGAATCCGGCGGCGAGGCCGCGCAGTTCGAGGTTGGGGGCGTGCACGGCGAGCGCGTCGATGAGCGCTCGGCGCTTTGCGGCGTAGAGCGTGCGCATGCGCCGCAGGTGTTTGTCGAACCGGCCTGACTCGATAAGCGACGCGAGCGCGATCTGGTCGAGGCCGGGAGAGCCGCGGTCGTCGCGGTTCTTCTCCTCGGCGACGATCTCGACGAGCTGCGGCGGGCAGACGATCCAGCCGAGCCGCAGTGCGGGTGCTAGCGCCTTGCTGGCCGTGCCGATCGCGGCGACGCGGTGCGGCGCGAGGCCCTGGAGCGCGCCGACCGGCTCGCGGTCGTAGCGGAACTCGGCGTCGTAGTCGTCCTCGATGATCGTCGCGTTCGCGGCCTCAGCCCACTCGACCAAGCCCTGACGCCGGTCCGGGCCGAGGACCACACCGGTGGGCGACTGGTGGGCGGGCGTCAACACGACCGCGCGGGCGCCGCTGCCCGCGAGCGCCTCGACGTCGATGCCGTGCTCATCGACCGGGATCGGCACGGCGTCGAGGCCCCAGCACTCGACCTCGCGGCGTTCCACGTGTCCGGGGTCCTCGAGCGCCACCCGCCGCACGCCCTCGCGCGCGAGCGCGCGGAGCATCAGGTTGAGCCCCTGCGAAAAACCTGTGCAGACGATCATTCGGTCGGGATCAGCGACCGCGCCCCGGACGCGCCGTAGGTAGGAAGCGAGCACCTCCCGAAGTCGCCGGCTGCCGCGGGCGTCCCCGTACCCGAGCGCGTCCGCGGGCGCTCCTCGGCACGCCTCCCGGATCGCCCACGCCCAGTCGGTCCGTGGGAAACTCGCGAGATCCGGCCGCCCGGGACGGAAGTCAACCGCCAGCCGCGGTGCCGGTGCGGGTTGGTCGACGGAGATTGGCGCCTCCGGCACCGCACCCGCTGCGACCCGGGTTCCAGAGCCCGACCGCGTGACCAGATACCCCTCGGCCCACAACTGCGCGTAGCACTCCTGCACAAGCCCGCGCGAGATGCCCAGCTCGCGCGCCAGCGTGCGCGACGACGGGAGCCGCTCGCCCGCCGCTAACCGCCGGGAGCGAATCGCCTCGCGAAGCGCGTTCTCCAGCTGGGAACGCAGCGGCTCGTCCAGCTCGCGGTCGAGCCGCAGCAGTAGCTCTGGACCCAAACCGGCCCACTGAATCGACACGAAATTGGACCTTATCGCCTGGCCGCTTGCCTCATACATTCGGGCAGCACCCCAAACCAGGAGAAGCCATGTCTAGTTACATCACATACGACGCGACCCGAGCCCGAATCGACGACTTCCTGCGGCAGGCTGCCGAACAGCGAATAGCGAAAGAGGCCAGGCCGCGAACGGACGCGTCACCCTCGCGGATGCTCCGCCAGCGGCAGCGCAGGCTGGGGCGTGTACGACGGGCCCGGCGCGGCCGCAGCCAGGAGATAAATCATGGGACAGCCAGTGGTGTACTTTGAGATCGTCGGAAGAGACGGGCAGAGGCTCAGGAGCTTCTATTCCGAACTGTTCGGATGGGAGATCGCTCCGACCGCCATCAACCCGGACTACGGCTCCGTGGAGCGGATCACGAACGCCCAGGGCATCGGAATCGCAGGTGCGGTCGCCGGCGTGCCGGAGCCTCCGTCGTCAACATGGCGCGGCCCGCAGAATGGATACCCGGGGCCGTCACCGTCTATGTCGAGGTACCGGACGTCGAGGCTGCGCTATCCCGGGCCGAGAGCCGCGGCGGTAAACGGATGCTGGGGCCGGACGAGATCCCGGGCGTTGAGATCGCGCTGTTCGCCGATCCTGAGGGCCACCTTGTCGGCCTGGTCCGCCCGTTCTCTTGAGCCGCGACTCGAACCCGCCGGTCGTTCCACCTGAACCATGCACGCTCCTCGCGAGGAACCATTGTCAATGAATCCGGCTCGTGCATTGCTGCTGATGGGCGGTCAGCTCCACGAGCAGCCGTTCTACTACGCGGAGCTGGCCGGCATCCTTGCCGGAGAGGGCGGTGTCGATCTCAGGATCACCCGCGACCTCAGTGCGCTCAACCCGCCGGCGCTCGAGCAGGTCGACGTCGTCGTCAATGCGAGCACGTTCCTTGATGCCGAGTCAGACCAGGTTCAGGCGCTGCTCGAGGCGGTCCGGGCTGGCACCGGGTTCGTAGCACTGCACGGAGGCAACGCGACGTTTTGGAATAGCGCCGAGTACTTGAGGATGATCGGCTCACGCTTCCTGCGTCACGATCCCATCAAGCGCTTCTCGGTGCACATCGAGCAACCGTCACATCCAATCGTCGAGGGCGTGAGCGACTTCGAGATCGAGGACGAACTGTTCGAAATCGGCGGAGACACAACCAAATTCGAAGCGTTCACCGAGGCCTTCCGACAGCACGGCTGGTCCGAGGACGTCGTCCGGATCGGTGAGGGCCCGTTACAACCCGAGGTGACGGTGCTGGCGTCCGCCGAGGGTCATCCGCTCATCTACACGCGCACATTCGGCGCAGGCCGAGTGCACTACAACGCGCTGGGACATGATGAGAAGGCATTGCGTAACCAGAGTTACCGCCGGCTGATCGTGCAGGGCGTGAAGTGGGCCGCCGCGAGCAAGCATGAATAAGTCACACGGAGCGGTGTCCGCCAGACGGCGCTCGTGACGACTCCCGGCAGGCGGGAAGCTCGAGCGACGAACTCTGCGGCTCTCCGGGCCGGAGGCGATCTACCCGGCCGATCGGTTTCGCATCCTCAGCGCGGCGTTGGACAGGCAACTCCGGTTCGCGCCATGGGTAGCTTTCGGTCCATGCCCGACACCGCGGTTGACCTCACGGTTCCTTCGCTCGCTGACCTCCACCGCCGGCGCAGCGAGAAGTGGGCGCTCCACGATGGGGATGTCCTCAGCCTGACTGTCGCCGAGATGGACTTCCCGATCGCTCACCCGATTCGAGAGGCATTGTTCGCAGCCATTGACCGCAATGACCTTGGCTACGCCGTTCCTGGAACGTCGGCTCTTACAGAAGCGCTTGTCGGCTTTGTCGGTCGGCGGTTGGACTGGGCGGTCGATCCTGAGCAGGTCACCGTGGTGCCCGATGTAATGGTGGGGCTCATCGAGCTCTGCCGGGCGATCGCGGCACCCGGTCAAGCGGTTGCCTTCGCCACGCCGGCCTACCCGCCATTCTTTGCCGAGCTCCAAGGGGCGGGGTTTCGAGTCTTCACGGTCGATCTGGATTCGCAGGGAAGGATCGATGTCGCGGCGCTCGACTCCGTTCTGTCGCGCCGTGTCGCGGCGTTCGTGCTCAGCAACCCGCACAACCCGACTGGTCACGTTGCAACGCACGAGGAGCTCGCGCTGTTGGCCGAGCGGTGCGCAGCGGCAGAAACCTGGGTTCTGGCCGATGAGGTCCACGCGCCACTGGTCCTCCGGGGTGCCGACCACACTCCCTTGCTCGAGGTATCAGATGCTGCGCGCGAATACGGCATAGCGCTCATATCGGCGTCGAAAGCGTTCAACCTCGCCGCTCTGAAGACTGCGTTCATCGTCACCGCGGGAGACAGAAGCCGCGAGATCGTCGAACGCCTCACGGCCCAGCACGATCACGCCAGCCTGCTCGGGATGATTGCCGCCGAGGTCGCTTTCACGGAGGGCGACACATGGCTCGACGCGGTAGTTGGGCAGCTGCAGTTGAATCGCACCCAACTCGGAGCAGACCTGGCCGCACAACTTCCCGAAGTCCGTTGGATCCCACCGCAGGCGACGTATCTCGCCTGGCTGGACTGCACGCGCCTAGGGCTCGGCGACGAACCGGCAAGCGCCTTCCTCACGCGGGGACGAGTTGCCCTCGGAAGAGGCTTGGACTACGGCCAGCCCGGCGCCGGGCGCGTCCGCCTCAACTTCGCAACGAGTCCAAACCATCTCGGCGATGCCGTCCGCCGGATGGCCCACACCGTCGAGCGCTAACCGTGCCGCTCGCTGGTGCCTTGTCGTTCGGCGGCGCGTAGCCCGCGACTCGCGCATCTCCGTAGTCTTCGCGAGGTGACCCCGGAGGCCGGCCCGTGGCCCTGGCCCGATGAGCTCGACGGTCCGAGGGCGGCGCCGCAATCCCATCGCGTCCTGTTGGACGAGGGGGGCGTCCGAGTCCTCGAGGTGGTCGTGCCCGCCGGCACCCGCGAACCCGAGCACACCCACCGGTATCCAAGCGTGATGATCGTGGATCGCCCGGCTCGGCTTCGCTACTACGCCAGAGACCAACCTGGAGCCGATGTGTTGCCCGCGAGCGGCGCTGACGCGCTACCCAAGACCGAGCTGCTCGCTCCCGAAGGTCCACACTCGGTCGAGAACGTCGATGATCACGACTATCACGCGTTTCGGATCGAGCACGCACAGATCGAACGGCGATCTCCATCCGCTTGATCGCCGCATCGTCCCACGCGGCCACCGAGCCGCGACCATCTCCGGCGAGCGATGCACGGAATTCGCACTCGCGACAACCGTGTGCCCTAGGTTTTGTGCCCCTCGCCCCAGACGAATGGCCCGTTCGACGTGAGGCAGTCGGCCACCGTTGACCAGAAGGATGCGAAGCGTTCAAGCGGCACGTGCGAGAGCCAGAAGGCGAAGAACACGGCGTCGTAGCGGCGGTCAGGCGAGCTCGAGCACATCAGGGCGACGGGCGAGCGCGAACCCATCAGTCACGCCGGTTGCTCCTGCTGCGCCCACCGCCGCTCCGCCGGCTCGCGGCCGCAACGGCAGCAGCACGATCGGGATCTCCGCGTTCTCCATGGCTTCACTCGGGGCGACGCTGCAACGCTCAAAGGAGACTCGGAGGCAGCGCCCACGTTCGTCGCGCGAAGTCGGCAGCCGCCCCCGGTTCGAGGTCGGCTACGGTCCGAGCGCCCGAAGCGCTCATCGCGCGGGCAAGCTCGGACCAGGCGCGCGCGACCGAAGCGACCCGCACGGTCGGGCCGAACCCGCTAGCGGCTGTCAACTCTCTGGCCCGCGCCTCGACGTCAGCCAGCGTGAACTCGCCGAACGGCTTGTAGCCCTCGCCGGCATAGACGGGCGCCGCCAGCGGGTCCCCCTCGGTCACCAGACCCCCCACTTGGGCATCGAGGACAGGCCGCCGCGCTGGATCGCGCGGTCGGTGTCGGAGGAGCGCACGGAGGTCGGGTACGGCGGCCGCTTCCACGGCAGCGGGGAGATCGTGCCGTAGTGCTCGCGCAGGTCGGCGGTTAGCTCGCCGCGGTGGGCGGCACAAGCGTACCGGCGGGGCCCGAGCGGCCCGCCGCCATGCCAGGAGAGCCAGCGGCCGGGCGGGGCATCGAGGTACTGCCCAAAGCTCAGCTCGCGGAGCTGGCGCTCGAGCGTGCGTTGCGTAGCGTGGTCCGGCACGGCGGTGCAGAACTCGCAGCGGAAGATGACGCGAACCGGCATGCGCCCGTCACCAGCGTGGCTCGTATCCGCTCGCGAGCCTGTCGGACGGTCGCCGCCAGCCCGGCTCGGTGTCGAACCGCTCGCGGATCAGCCGGGCCCGCAGTCGTCTCAGCACGGGGCCGTACGTGAACCGGGCGCCTCGGGCGGCCAGGACGCCGAGGGGCGCCGCCTCCATGAACGGCATGAACTTGTCGGGGAATCCCGGCATCGTGCACGCCATGCAGATACCGCCGACGTTCGGGCAGCCTCCGACGCCGCCCATCCAGCCGCGGACCGGGACGTTGCATTTGACCACGGGTCCTTTGCAGCCGATCTTCACGAGGCAGCCGCGGTGATCGGCGGGGGTCGCGGCGAACTCGCCCTGCTCGGCGAAGCCGGCGCGCCCGCAGCCCTCCTGGACGGTGCGTTCGAACAGCCATCGGGGGCGGCCTTGCTCGTCGAGGTCGATCATCGGCTCGCCGCCCGCCACGTGGAGCGCGAGGTGGAGCAGCGTCTCGGTGATGTTGTCGGGCTGGACCGGGCAGCCGGGCAGGTTGACGATCGGGTCGCCCGTCCGCGATCTAAAGTTGGCGCCGAGGTAGTCGCGTAGGCCCATCGCGCCGGTGGGGTTGCCGCGCATTGCGGGTATGCCGCCGTAGGCCGCGCACGTGCCGAGTGCCAGCACCGCCGCGGCCCGCGGCGCCAGGCGGTCGATCCAGCTGGTGGTGGTGATCGGTTGACCGCTCTCGGGGTCCACGCCGAGGCCCGCCCAATGGCCCTCGCCCGAGATCTCCTCGTTCGGGACCGAGCCCTCGAGTACGAGCACGAACGGATCTAGCCTCCCGGCGGCGCCGCGGCGGAACGACTCCACGAACTCGTCGCCGGATTCGTAGGCCAGCAGCGGATTGTAGATCGCTAGCCGAGGCATCCCCGGGAAGATCCCGGTCACTAAATCCTCGAAGCTTGGGTTCGTGGCGGCGGTCATTGCGACCGAGTCGCCGTCGCAGCCGAGGCCGGTGGTCAGCCACAGGACGTGGACGATCTGGCGCTCGGTGTACGCCCGCTGCTCGTTTCCGATCAGCGCACGCTCTCCCTGCCGGTGGAGATGTGCGCCCGTTCGCCCCGGTCTGCGCTGCGCCCGGTGAGCGCGCCCAGGTGCTCCTCGAGCGTCCCGTGCAGGTGCCTCCCGCCGGCGTCCTCGCTGACCAGACCGGCGGCACCCAAGCGGCCGAGCGCGTGCGTAACCGAAGGCCGCTCGGCGCCGACCATCCGGCCGAGGAGCTCATGCGTCAACGGCAGCGGCAGTCGGATCCCACCTGGCTCGACCCTACCCCATCGGGGCGCGAGGTGCCAGAGCAGTAGGACCAGCCGCACGTCCAGACGCGGCTGGGCGGCGATCGCACGCACTACCTCGAGGTCGCGGGCACGACGTTCCACCCGGCGCAGAAGTTCGTCGCCGATCTGGGGAAAGCTGCGGACTCGGTCGGCAAAGGCGGCATCGAGGATCGCGAACCGGACGGGCTCGAGCGCCCGCCAGATGAGTTCACAGCTGACAAACGCGTCCCGCTGCTCCTCGTCGCGGGGCTGGATTACGTCGCCCCGACCGAGAAGCTCGGCGGTGATCCGGTCGTACACGCGGGCGTACTCCACGACCGCTCCGGCCAACACGAGCAGCCCGGTCCCGGGCAAGGAGGCGTCGCGCCATTTCTCGAGGTCGAGCTGCCCGGGATCGAGCTCGAACGTGATCGCAGTGGCGGCCGGGCGAGCCACCAGCCGCATCCTGATATCGAGGCCGGCCGCCAGGTCAGGATCGAGGTCGAGGAGGTAGCGGTACTGAGGCCTGCGAGGCTCGCCCGAGGGTGTCTTGGTCGCCCGTAGCGAACGGACGTGGTGACCGTCGTCCCGTCTCAGTTCGACCTACCCTCCCATGTGATCGCGGCTTGGGCGGCGGCCATCACGGGTCGCTGGGGCCACTCTACGCGGCCCGGGAACCGGTCACAAGGCTCGATCACAGGCGTTTGGTAATCCGCGTTACATCGAGCAGCGAACGGCCACCGACGCCTTGTCATGCCCGTTACCAGGGCCGTGGAGCGAGACCCTAGCCGGTGATATATGAGCTTGCGGGCCGGATGCCTGTGCGGCTGCGTCCGCGCGGTCGCCGCCGCGATTGAGGAGAGGCGTATGTGCTTGGCGATTCCTGGGCAGGTCATCGAGCTGGTCGATCGCGCCAACCAGATCGCCAAGGTGGATGTCGTCGGCGTGCGGCGCAACATAAACGTCAGCCTGCTTGCGGATGGCGACGGGAGCGGAGCCGAACCGGGGGATTGGGTGCTGATCCACGTCGGTTTTGCGCTGTCCAGGGTCGATGAAGAGGAGGCGCAGGCCACGCTCAGGTTGCTGGAGCGGATGGGCGCCGAGTACGAGCAGGAGCTCGAAGAGCTGAAGGCGAGCGTGATCGAGTGAGCGGCGACCCCTGCGACCCCACCGGCCACTGCATCACATGTTCGGACGAGGGGGTGCCGATGCGCGTGGTGTCGCTGTCGGGCGAAGGCGCCGTCTGCGTCGACGATGACGGGATCAGCCACGAGGGCGTCGCCGTGGAACTCGTGGAGCCGGTCGCGCCCGGCGACCGCGTTCTCGTCCACGCCGGGGTGGCGATCGGATGAAGTTCGTCGACGAGTTCCGCGACGCCCAGCTCGGCCGGGTGCTCGCCGGCGAGATCTTGGCAGCGGTCGAGCCCGAGCGTCACTACAAGGTGATGGAGGTATGCGGCGGCCACACGCACTCGATCTACAAGTACGGGATCGACGACCTCTTGCCCGACAACGTCGAGCTCGTACACGGACCCGGTTGTCCGGTGTGCGTGATACCGATGGGCCGGGTCGACGACGGGATCGCGGTCGCGCGTCACCACGGGGTGATCTTCGCCTGCTTCGGCGACATGCTGCGGGTGCCGGGCTCTGAGTACACGTTGCTGGACGCCAAGGCGCAGGGAGCGGACGTGCGAATGGTGTACTCGCCGCTCGATGCGCTGAGGATCGCGCGCTCAGAGCCCGACCGCGAGGTGGTGTTCTTCGCCATCGGCTTCGAGACGACGGCTCCGTCGACGGCGCTAACCCTCAGGCGCGCGAAGGCCGAGGGGATCAAGAACTTCTCCTGCATCTGCAACCACGTCACGATCGTTCCGCCCCTGCGTGCGCTCCTCGAGTCGCCCGATCTGCGTCTGGACGGCTTCATCGGCCCGGGGCACGTGTGCACGGTCGTCGGCGCGCGGCCGTTCGAGTTCATACCGGCCGATTACGCGCGGCCCGTGGTGATCTCGGGCTTCGAGCCGCTGGACATCCTGCAATCGATCCTGATGATCCTGCGCCAGCTCGCCGAGGGGCGCTGCGAGGTCGAGAACCAGTACACGCGCGTGGTGCCCAGGGAGGGGAACCTGCGCGCGCTCGAGGTGATGGCGGAGGTGTTCGAGCTACGGCCGCATTTCGAATGGCGGGGCCTTGGCTTCATCTCCCAGAGCGCGTTGAAGTTGTCGAGCGCCTACCGCGAATTTGACGCCGAGGAGCGGTTCCAGGTGCCAGGGGTCCGGGTGGCGGACCCCAAGGCATGTCAGTGCGGCGAGGTGCTGAAGGGCGTGATCAAGCCGTGGGAATGCAAGGTGTTCGGCACCGCGTGCACACCCGAGCACGCGATCGGGACTTGCATGGTCTCGCCTGAGGGGGCCTGCGCCGCGTACTACAACTTCGGCCGGTTCGCGCGAGAGAGGACGGCAGTGTGAGCGCCGCGCCGACCAGCCGCGAGCAACGCATACTCGAGATCATCGACACCGCGCGCTCCAAGCCGCGTCGGTTCCGAGACAAGCAGGTGACGCTCGCCCACGGCGCCGGTGGAAAGGCGACCCGGACACTGATCGAGGGGCTGCTCGTACCAGCCTTCTCGACCCCCGAAGGCGGGACGCTCCGAGCGCTCGCGGATGCCGGCTCGATCGAGTTCGACGGAACCCGCCTGGCGATGACGACCGACAGCTTCGTGGTCAAGCCGCTGCGTTTCCCGGGGGGATCGATCGGCGAGCTCGCCGTCAACGGGACCGTGAATGACCTTGCGGTCTCGGGGGCCCGCCCGCTCGCGCTGAGCGTATCGCTGATCCTCGAGGAGGGCCTCGATTCCGAGGTGCTGCGCGCCGAAGTGGAGGCGATCGCCCAGGCGGCCCGGGCGACGGGGGTCGAGATCGTGGCGGGCGACACGAAGGTGGTGGAGCGCGGCGCAGCCGACGGCATGTACATCTGCACGACCGGGATCGGGGCCCTCGACGTTCGGGCCGCGCTGGCGCCGGACTCGTTGAAACCGGCCGACCAGGTGCTTGTGTCGGGCCCGGTCGGCGAGCACGGTACCGCGATCATGCTGGCGCGCGACCAGTTCGACCTCGACGCCGAGATCGAGTCGGACACGTGTTCGTTGTGGCCCGCGGTCGATGCGCTGCTCGACGCCGCGGGCGAAGAGCTTCACTGCATCCGGGACGCGACCCGGGGCGGCGCCGCGTCGGTGCTGAACGAGCTGGCCAGGGCGTCGCACGTGTCGATAACGGTGCGTGAGGCCGCCGTTCCAATCTCCCCGGTGGTCAAGGCGGCGGCCGAGCTTTTGGGAATCGACCCGATGTACCTCGCCAACGAGGGGCGTTTGATCGCGTGCGTGGCGCCGCAGACCGCCGAGCGGGCGCTCGAAGCGCTGCGGTCCGTGCCCGGGTGCGAGCGGGCGGCCGCGATCGGGGAGGTCCGGCGCGAACCGCCGGGGATGGTGCTGGTGGAGACGAGCTTTGGCGGCAGGCGGGTGATGGACGAGCTCGTCGGTGACCCGCTGCCGCGGATCTGCTGAAACGAAGGAGAGGACGCCAGTGGCAACCGCAGTCGAATACTCACCCAGACAGCACGAGACCGAGCAGATCACCGCTCACGTTCTGTGGATGACCACGGGCCTGTCGTGCGAGGGGGACTCGGTCGCGATGACCTCGGCGACGAACCCGAGCCTCGAGGACATCATCCAGGGGGTGATCCCGGGGATGCCGCGGGTCGTGATCCACAACCAGGTGATCGCGTTCGAAGTCGGCGACGAGTACATTCAGGCCTGGTACGACGCCGAGCAGGGGAAGCTGGACCCGTTCGTGCTGGTCGTCGAGGGCTCGGTCGGCAATGAGGAGATCAACGGCGAGGGCCACTGGACGGGTTTCGGCGTCAACCCCTCCAGCGGGCAGCCCATCACGCTGAATGAATGGATCGACCGCTTGGCGCCGAAGGCCGCCGCCGTGGTGGCCGTCGGGACCTGCGCGACCTACGGCGGGATCCCGGCGATGAAGAACAACCCGACCGGGGCGATGGGCGTGCCGGACTATCTCGGCTGGAAGTGGCGCTCGAAGGCAGGCCTGCCGGTGGTCTGCATCCCCGGGTGCCCGGCGCAGCCCGACAACACCACCGAAACGCTGATGTACCTGGTGTTCCACCTCGCCGGGATGGCGCCGGCGCCCGACCTCGACGAGCAGCTCCGGCCGAAGTGGCTGTTCGATCGAACCGTGCGCGAGGGCTGCAACCGGGCCGGGTTCACCGAGCAGGGCAACTTCGCGACGGAGTATGGGTCCGATCACCGGTGCCTGGTGAAGCTCGGGTGCAAGGGGCCGGTGGTCAAGTGCAACGTGCCAGTCCGCGGCTGGGTCAACGGGATCGGCGGCTGCCCGAACGTCGGCGGGATCTGCATGGCATGCACGATGCCCGGCTTCCCAGACAAGTACATGCCCTTCATGGACCCCGACCCTTGGGGCCAAAAGGGGGCGGACTTCCAGCGCTTCACGTACGGGCCGGTGTTCCGCTACTTCCGCAAGCGCAATATTGACAAGAAGTTCGACATCGAACCCGAGTGGCGACGGCGAGGGCCCGAGCTCACTAGCGGCTACCAAAAGCGTTGGTGACAGTCGGCACGCGCGCTATGCGAGGAGAGTCACATGGCAACAGTTGAGACACCCACAGAACAGAAAAAGGTCGTCGTCAAGGAGATGTCGTGGGATCCGATCACCCGGATCGTCGGAAGCCTGGGGATCCACACGGAGATCGACTTCTCCAACCGCAAGGTCAACAAGTGCTACTCGACGTCGATGATCTTCCGCGGGTTCGACATCTTCATGAAGGGAATCGACCCACGCGACGCGCATTTCATCACCAGCCGCATCTGCGGCATCTGCGGTGACAACCACTGTACCTGCTCGTGCTTGAACCAGAACATGGCGTACGGTGTCAAGCCGCCGCCGCTGGGCGATCTGGCGTTCAACCTCGCCGAGACGGCGGACTACATGTTTGACCACGCGATCTTCAACGATTGCATGGCGAACGTGGACTTCTGCGAGCAGATGGTCAAGGACACCAACCCCAGCCTGCTGGCCAAGGCGGAGAAGACCTCGGCCCCGCATCAGGACATCCACGGTTACAAGACGATCGCGGACATCATGCGGGCGCTGAACCCGTTCACCGGGAGCTTCTACCTCGAGACGCTGCAGGTCGCGCGCTACACGCGGGAGATGTACTGCCTGTTCGGTGGGCGGCACACACACCCTTCGACGATCATGCCAGGGGGCTGCTCGGCTGACATCACGCACCAGACGCTGACGGACTATTACGTGCGGCTGATGCGCTACTTCGACTACGTCAAGCGCGTCGTGCCGATGCACGACGACCTCTACGACTTCTTCCTGCAGGAGCTCCCCGGCTACGACATGGTCGGCTATCGCGAGACCAATCTGGTCAACTGGGGCTCGTTCGACGACCCCGACTATGTCGACTACGACTACCGGCACATGACCGACTGGGGTCGCAAGCGCTACATCACGCCGGGAATCGCGATCGGCGGCGAGCTGATCACGACCGATCTGGTCGAGATCAACCTGGCAATCAGGATCCTGCTCGGCAGCTCGTACTTCGACGGCTGGGAGAACGAGCCGACGTTCGTCACCCAAGACCCGCTCGGAAACCCCGTCGACAAGAACCACCCGTGGAACAAGGTGACCTTGCCCAAGCCGCAGAAGCGCGACTTCGCCGACAAGTACAGCTGGGTGGTGTCTCCCCGCATCTACGACAAGCGCACGGACAAGTACGTCTGCTGTGACACCGGCGGCGGGCCGTTTGCGAGGCAATGGTGCACGGCCAAGGCGGGCCTGGTGGACTTCGGCTACGCCAAGGCGACCGGCGAATCGATCCAGATGATGCTGCCCAAGTCGGCTTCGATGCCGGAGATGGAGCTCGAGTGGAAGGTGCCCGAGAAGTCGGGCGCGGTCGAGCGCGACCGCGCCCGCTCCTATCACCAGGCGTACTCGGCGCTGATCGCGCTGCACTGCCTGGAGCGCGCGCTCAAAGAGGTCCGGGCGGGGCGCACCAAGAGCTGGAACGACTTCAACGTGCCCGATGAGGCGATCAGCTGCGGATTCCACGAGGCGGCCCGCGGCGTGCTCTCGCACCACATGGTGATCCGCGAGGGCAAGATCGCCAACTACCAGCCCTACCCGCCGACCCCGTGGAACGCTAGCCCGCGCGACACCTACGGAACGCCCGGACCATACGAGGACGCCGTCGAGAACACCCCGATCTTCGAGGAGAACGGACCCGAGAACTTCAAGGGCGTGGACATCATGCGCGCCGTGCGAAGCTTCGATCCGTGCCTGCCGTGCGGAGTCCACATGTACACCGGGAAGGGCCGGGTCAAGAAGGTGATCCACACTCCCACCGCGCTGGCGTGAGCGCCGAGCCGTCACCCTCCGAGTTGCTCGACCGCGTCGAGCAACTCAGCGCCCGCCTCGAAGAGCTGGATGACCCCGAGGCGCGGGCGCTGGCGCAGGAGCTCGTGGCCGCCGTGGTCGCGATGTACGGCGACGGGCTCGGACGGATCGTCGAGGCCATCTCCGAGGCCCGCGAGGCGGGCGCGGCTATCCTCGACCAGCTCGCGCAGGATGGCGCCGTGTCGAGCCTGCTGTTGATCCACGACCTGTACCCGGTGCCGCTCGAGCAGCGGGTGCTCGAAGCGCTCGACACCGTGCGCCCGTATATGGAGTCTCACGGCGGCAACGTCGAGCTGCTCGGGCTCGACGACGGCGTCGCCCGGCTGGCGTTGCAAGGGAGCTGCAACGGCTGCGCGGCCTCGCGCGCGACGCTCGAGCTGGCGATCGAGCAGGCGCTCGAGGAGCATGCGCCCGACCTTGCCGGCCTCGAGGTCCACGGCGTGGCCGAGCCTGCCCCGGCCGGCAATGGCCACGGCGGCGGCTTCGAGCTGCCGATGGTCCATTCCGACGGGCTTCCGATGGCGGACGGGCCGCCCGCACGGTGGATCCCACTCGATGCGTCCGGCCTCGAGCCCGGGGAGCTGCGGGCGGTCGAGGTGGAAGGCGCGCCTCTAGTGCTGGCCAGCGTCGAGGGCACGCTGCTCGCCTACCGGGACGCGTGCGCGGCCTGCGGTGAGCCGCTCCGGGACGGCTCGCTGCACGAACGGATGCTCCGCTGCCACAGCTGTGGCGCCGAGTTCGACCTCTGCTACGCGGGCCGAGCCGGCGGCGGCGAGCCGCTGCAGCTGACCCCGGTGCCCTTGCTCGAGGCGGGAGGAGTGAGGGTGGCCGTATGAGCACCCGGCTCGAGGCGATGGTCGCCGCCCGCAAGCGGTCGTCGACCGTAGCGCGCATGCGAGCGCTCGCACAGGCCGGCCGCGCCCCCCGCACGGCGGGCGACCCCGCTGAGCGTGCGGCCGCCGAAGGCTGCGACATCTGCCGAGCGCCGCTGCCCGACGACCATCGCCACCTCCTGCACCTCGACGAGCGCCGAATCGTGTGCGCGTGCGAAGCGTGCTGGGCACTTCACTCGGGCGACCCCGAGTACCGGCCCGCGGGGACGCGCACGATCTGGCTCGAGCCGTTCGACCTCGACGAGGAGCTATGGGCGCGCTTCCAGATTCCGATCGGGCTTGCGTTTTTCATGCGCTCGAGCGTCAGCGGCGGTGTGGTCGCCTTCTACCCGAGCCCGGCGGGCGCCACCGAGTCCGAGCTTCCGCTGGAAGCGTGGGACGAGCTGAGCCGGCGAAACCCGATCCTGAACGAGCTGGAGCCCGACGCCGAGGCGCTGATCGTCAACCAACTCACCCAGCCGGCGCAGTGCGCGATCTCACCCATCGACCGCTGCTACGAGCTGGTCGGGCTGATCAAGTCGCGCTGGGAGGGGATCTCGGGCGGCGCCGCCCTGGAGCAGGCGGTGCCCGCGTTCTTCGCCGCGCTCAGGGCCAGGGCGGGCGTCGCCTCCGAGCCGGGGACAGTCGGGTGAGCGTCGGGGAGCAGACGGCGACGGTGCAGGCGGGCATCCCCGCGCCGCGGTTCGAGATCACGCACGCCGCCCACCTCGCGTTCGCAGCCTCCCCGACGATGGTCTTCCAGTCGGTCGCGACCGAACCCGACGGCCACGACATCCAGTCGCTCGCCCTGTCGGTGCAGGTGATGATCGAGCCCGCCAAGCGCGGTTACGATCCCGACGCGAGACGGCGCCTGGTGGAGCTGTTCGGCCCACCAGCGCGCTGGGCGGCGTCGACACAGGGGCTCCAGTGGGGGCAGGTCGCGGTCATCGTGCGGGGCTTCCGCTACTCCACCACGTTCGCGATCGAGCTCCCCTGCACGTACGACCTCGAGGTCGCGGCCGCGAAGTACTTCCAGGCGCTGTCCGACGGGGAGGTGCCGCTCGCCTTTCACTTCTCGGGTCAGGTGTTCTACCGCGAAGGAGGCGGCCGCCTCCAGGTGGCGCCGGTGCCGTGGTCGCGGACGGCGCAGTTCCGGATGCCCATCGCCACGTGGCGAGCGATGATCGCCGAGCACTACCCCGGCGGGGGATGGATACGGCTCGCCGACGACACGCTGAGCTCCCTGAACGAGCGTCGCGCCGCGCGCGGGCTGCCGACGTTCGACGCGTGCGTGAAAGAGCTGCTCTCCCAGGAGGCGGGAGATGCTCGATGAGCTCGTGAGCTCGCTGTTATACGAGGGCTACGCGCTGTACCCCTACACGCCCGGGGCCACCAAGAACGCCACCCCGACCCCGTTCGGGATCGTCTACCCGCCCGCGTACGCGGCCGAGTGTGACGGCGCATTCGACTACGCGCGGATGGAGTGCCTGGCCGAGCCGAAGCCGCGCGCAACGCTGACCGCCGAGCTGCGCTGCCTCAGGCCGACCGGGCGAGGACACCGGGCCTCCGAGCAGCGGGTGGAGCTGGGGCCGGTCGAGATCGGGGGCCGAGGAAGCATCGAGTTCGACGGCGGCCGCTTCACGCTGCGCTCCGACCCGCCCGCCTCCGACCGCCACGCGGTGGTACGCGCGTGCGTCCACAACACCGCCGAGGTCGCGCCCGGTCTCGACCGCGCGGGCGCGCTCGAGCGCGCGCTGATCTCGACGCACGTCGTCGTCAGGATGTCGGCCGGTCGGTTCATCTCGCCGCTCGAGGCGGGTCTCGAGAGCGTCAACATCTGGCCGGTCCTGGCGGGACCGGCCGATGACGTCGTCCTCGGGGCTGCAATCGCGTTGCCCGACCATCCTCGGATCGCGCCCGAGAGCCGCGCGCCCCTGTTCGACAACACGGAGATCGAGGAGGCGCTCGTGCTCCACATCCATTCGATGACCGACGCCGAACGCGAACAGGCCGGGCGCGACCCAGCGGTCAAGGAGATGCTCGACCGCGCGCTGGCGCTCGCGCCCGAGGACGTAGTCTCGTTGCACGGAGGCCTCAAGGGCGCAGACGACAACCCCGGCGAGGAGCGCGCCACGGTCGACGGCGTGACGTTCGAGCGCGGCGCGAAGCTGGTGCTCGCCCCGGGCACCAACCGCGACCCCTATGACCGGATGCTCGACGGCCGCCGCGCCACGCTCGAGCGGATCTACGTCGACTACGACGACGGCATCCACCTCGCGGTCACGGTCGACGACGACCCCGGCCAGGAGCTGATGCGCGAGACCGGCCGCTACCTGTTCTTCCGACCGCACGAGGTGAAGGCCCTATGACCCACACGACACAGCGGACAAAGCAGGTCCTGGTCGCCGGGGTCGGCAATGCCTGGCTGCGTGACGACGGCTTCGGGGGTGCGGTGGCGAAGGCGCTGTCCGAGCGCGAGCTGCCCGAAGGCGTGCAGGTCATGGACTTCGGCTCGGGCGGGCTCGACCTCGCCTACGAGGTGATGCGCGGCTACGACGCCCTGATCCTGCTCGACGTGAGCCGCCAGGGCGGCGCACCGGGGACCCTGTACGTGATGGAGGCGTCCGAGGAGGACGTGGAGGGCGGGATCGAGGACGGGCAGGTGATCGATCCGCACGGGATGGACCCCCAGACCGTTCTGCGGTTCGTCAAGTACGTGGGCGGCTGGCCGGGCCGCGTGCTGGTGGTCGCGTGCGAGCCCGAGGTGGTCGAGGACGTCGGCTTTGGGCTGAGCAACCCGGTCGCCGAGTCTGTGGAGCGCGCGGTCGGCGTCGTGCTGGACACGATCGGAGAGCTGCGGGGTGCATGAGCTGTCGATCGCGACCGCCGTCCTGAACACCGCGCTCCGACACGCCGGCGATCGCCCGGTCACGGCCGTCGGGGTCCGCGCCGGCCGCTTGCGTCAGGTCGTGCCCGAGTCGCTGCGCTTCTACTTCGAGGTCGTCGCGCGCGACACTCCTCTGGAGGGAGCGCGCCTCGAGCTGATCGAGGTGCCCGTACGGCTGCGCTGCCGCGCGTGCCGCGGGGAATGGGAGCCCGGCTGGCCGCTGTTCCGCTGTCCTGACTGCGCATCGGCGAACGTGAGCGTGCTGGCCGGGGAGGAGCTCGAGGTGGAGTACATCGAGGTCGAGGAAAAGGAGCCCGCATGCACCGGAGCAAGGTGAGGATCGTCGAGGATGCGCTCGACGCCAACAACACGATCGCGCGCGCCAATCGTGCCGACTTCGACTGCCACGGCGTCACCGTCCTCAACCTGATGAGCGCCCCGGGGGCGGGAAAGACGAGCCTGCTCGAGCGCCTTCTGGCCGGGCCCCTCGACGGCGTCCGCGCCGGCGTGCTGGAAGGCGACGTGCAGGGCTCCTACGACTCGGACCGGCTCGCCGGCCTGCACATCCCGGTCACCCAGCTGAACACCGACCCCGGCTTTGGCGGGGAGTGTCACCTGGACGCCAACATGGTTCGCTCGGCGCTGCCGGCGCTGCCGCTCGCGGAGATCGACCTGCTGGTGGTCGAGAACGTCGGCAACCTGGTCTGTCCGGCCGAGTTCCGCGTCGGCGAAGACGCCCGCGCCATGGTGTGCGCGGTGACCGAGGGCGAGGACAAGCCGCTCAAGTACCCGCTGATGTTCCGCACCTGCGAGTTGATCGTGATCAACAAGATCGACCTGCTCGACCACCTCGACTTCGACCTGGACAGGTTCCTCTACAACCTGGACGCGGTCCACCCCGGTGTCGAGCGGATGCTGGTTTCGGCGCGCACCGGCGAGGGGGTGGAACAGGTGCGCGACTGGCTGTTGCGGCTGGCTGCGCGCACGGGGGTGCCCGCTTGACCGTCGCCGCCGCTACCGGCCACATCGACCGGCTGCTGGCCGGTCGAACCGCGGCCAACGAGCGGTTCTTCGCCGCCGAGGCCGAGCGCACGGCGCGCCTCTGTCACGTGATGGCCGAACGGTTCGCGCGCGGCGGGCGGCTGGTCGCGCTGGGCGCCTCACCGCAGGCGCGCTCGGACGTGCGCCACGTCGCGGTGGAGTTCGTTCATCCGGTGATCGTCGGCAAGCGAGCGCTGCCGGCCATCGGGCTCGCGCACGAGGGGGGGGAGTTGACACCGCAGGTCGATCTGATCGCCGAGCCCGACGACATCGCGATCGCGTACGGAGCCGAGGAGCGCGACCCCGAGGCGCTGTCCGCGCTGAAGCTCGCGCGCGGGCGAGGCTGCCTGACGATCGCGTACGCGAAGGACGCGGGCGCCGAGTGGGAGTTCGACCCGCCGAGCGACGAGCCGTTCGTGCGCCAGGAGCTGGCCGAGACGCATTACCACGTGCTGTGGGAGCTGGTGCACGTGTTCTTCGAGCACCGGGGCCTGTTGCGGGGGCGCGAAGCGCGACCCGTCCACGATACCGGCGCCTCCAGCTTCCTCTACCCGTTCCTGGCCGAGCGCGAGCATGACCTCGAGGCGGTGATCCGAGACGTCCGTCGCTCGGTCGAGATGAAGGCGCAGGAGGTCGGCGCACTGCGGGAGCAGACGCTGCTCGAAAACCGCGAGGAGCTGCCCGCCGCCGCCCGCGCCCTGCGCGCGGTCTTCGACGGGGGCGGCAAGCTGCTCGCGCTCGGCAACGGCGGGTCCGCGACGGACGCCATGGATCTCGTGGCCGACTTCCGCTTCCCGCCGGCTGGTTGGGCCGCGCGGCGGGCAATCGACCTGACCGAAGATCCCGCGATCCTGACCGCGCTCGCGAACGATATCGGGGTGGAGGAGATCTTCCAGCGCCAGGTGATCGCCTACGGCCGGTCCGGCGACGCGCTGATCGCGCTGTCCACCAGCGGGACTTCGGGCAACGTGATCGAGGCGCTCGCCGAGGCAGGCAGGCGCGGGCTGGTCACGATCGCGCTGGTTGGCTACGACGGTGGCCGGGTGGCCGCCGAGCGCCTCGCCGACCACGTCGTGGTCACGCGCTCGCAGCACATTCCCCGCATCCAGGAGGCGCAGGCGAGCGCCTACCACGTCCTGCGCGAGCTGGTGGAGTCGTCAACCACGACCGGAGGGAGGTCGTAGCCATGAAGAAGGCGATCGCGACGGGGGCTTTGCTCGTCGCTGCGCTTTTCGGGGCAGCGTGGGCGTACATGGTGTCCGACGATAAGCGGTTCGAGAAGCTCGAGAAGGGCGCCGACGCGATCCTCGACCGGCTGACTTCGTCGTAGATGGGCGCCGGCGCTCTCACCGAAGCCGTCGTGCGCCGACGGGTGCGAGTCGAGGGCACGGTCCAGGGCGTCGGCTTCCGTCCCTACGTCTACCGTCTCGCCCACGAGCTTGGGTTGACGGGATTCGTGCGCAACAACCCCCGCGGCGTGGTGGTGGAGGTCGAGGGGCCCCCTGGCGCCGTCGCGGAGCTGGTGCGCCGCCTGAAGTCCGATGCGCCGCCGCTCGCGGCGGTCGAGCAGCTGCAGATCGACTCGATCGAACCCGCCGGCGCGAGCGACTTCCGGATCCTGTCGAGCGCTCGCGACGGATCGGCGGACGCGCCGGTTACACCCGACACGGCCACGTGCGACGACTGCCTGCGGGAGCTGTTCGACCCGGCCGACCGCCGCTTCCGCTACCCGTTCATCAACTGCACCAACTGCGGGCCGCGGTTCACGATCGTGCGCGGGATCCCCTACGACCGGCCGCTCACGACGATGGCCGCCTTTCGCATGTGCCCCGCCTGCCAGGCCGAGTACGACGACCCACTCGACCGGCGGTTCCACGCCCAGCCGAACGCCTGCCCCAGGTGCGGGCCGCGGCTCGCGCTCGTCGAGCGATCGGGGGCGACCCTGTCAGAGCGCGGGGCGGCGCTGGGCGACGCCGTGGCTGCGCTGGGCGCGGGCGCGATCGTGGCCGTGAAGGGGCTGGGGGGATTCCACCTGGCCTGCCTCGCGGCCGACGAGCAGGCCGTGGCTTCATTGCGCGCCCGCAAGCACCGCGAGGACAAGCCGTTCGCGCTGATGGCAGAAGACCTCGATGCCGCGCGAGCGCTGGTGGAGCTGAGCGAAAGCGAAGAGGCGCTGCTCGCTGGGCGGCCGCGACCAATCGTGATCGCCCGCCGACGCTCCGGGGCTCCCGTGGCCGAGGCGGTCGCGCCGCGCTCGCATGACCTCGGCGTAATGCTCCCGTACTCGCCGCTCCACCACTTGCTCGTGCGCGATGTCGGCGCGACGCTCGTGATGACGAGCGCCAACGTATCCGACGAGCCGATCGCCTACCGCGACAAGGACGCTTTGGCCCGCCTCGAGCGGATCGCCGATCTGTTCCTGGTGCACAACCGCGCGATCGAGACGCGCACCGACGACTCGGTGGTGCGCGCCACCAAGCCGCGCTCGTCGCCGCTGCTGATCCGCCGCTCGCGCGGCTACGTGCCCGGGAGCGTCAGCCTGCCCCTGCCGGCGCCGCGGCCGTTGCTGGCCTGTGGCGCGGAGCTGAAGAGCACCTTCTGCGTGGCCAAAGGCGCCCGCGCCTGGGTCTCGCACCACATCGGCGACCTCTCGAACTACGAGACGCTTCGGAGCTTCACCGACGGGATCGAACACTTCCAGCGGCTGTTCGCGGTGGAGCCCGAAGTTGTCGTCCACGACCTCCATCCCGAGTATCTCTCGACCAAGTACGCACTCGACCTCGACGGCGTGCAGGCGATCGGCGTCCAGCACCACCACGCGCACCTGGCCGCTTGTCTGGCCGAGCACAGCGAGAGCGGACCGGTGATTGGCGTGGTCTATGACGGCACCGGCTACGGGGAGGACGGCACGATCTGGGGCGGTGAGCTGCTGGTCGGCGACCTCCGGGGTTTCGAGCGCGCAGGCCATCTGTGGCCGGTGGCCCTCCCGGGCGGCGAGCGCGCGATCCGCGAGCCATGGCGGATGGCGTGCGCGTGGATCGTCGCGTCGGGCGCGGCTGACGAGCCCAATCCTCCCCCGGCGATCGCCTCGATGATCGACTCGCGCGACTGGCGGGCGGTCACCGGCCTCGCGCGCAGCGGGCTGGCATCGCCGCAGACGACGAGCATCGGCCGCCTGTTCGACGCCGTCGCCGCCTTCTGTGGGCTGCGCCTGCGGGTCAACTACGAGGGTCAGGCCGCGGTGGAGCTCGAGGCCGCGGCTGACACGGCCGAGCACGACCTGTACCCCCTGCCGCTCGTGGAGCACGACCGGCGGATCGTGCTTGACGCGCGCGAGACGGTGGCGGCGATCCTCCGGGATCTGGAGGCGGGAGCGAGGACGTCGACGGTCGCCGCGCGCTTCCATAACGCGCTGCGGGCCGCAACCAGCTCCGCCTGCGTGCGCCTCGCCAGCCGCTCGGACATCGGCACGGTCGTCCTCGCCGGCGGCTCGTTTCAGAACCGGCTGCTGCTGGAAGCGGTCGCGGCCACCCTCCATCGCTCCGGCTTGCGCGTCCTGGTGCCCGAGCGTCTGCCGACCAACGACGGCGGCATCAGCTACGGACAGGCCGCGGTGGCGGCGGCGCGACTCGCGACCGCAGAAGCGTCATGATGGCCTCGGCCGGCGGTTCGCCGGCCTCGGTCACCCGGGCCGTGCGGCGCCGGCACATTGCTCGCAGAGCCCAACGATCGCGAAGTGCGTGAAGCGCGCCTGGTAACCGAAGCGCAGCCTGATCTCCTCGCGGATCGGGTCAAGCTCCTCGACGGCGACCGCGGTGACCTTGGCGCACCGCTCGCAGTAGAGGTATTCGTGTTCCTGCCGGCCCGCGAGCACCCAGAGGCCCGCGCCGTGGCCGAGGTGGACGTGACGCACGAGGCCGTGACGCTCGAGCAGCTCGAGGTTGCGGTAGACCGAGGTGGTGTCGATCGCGAGCGCTTGAGATAGTTGCGGCGCTGAGACCGGGCCGTGTGCGGCGAACAGCGCCTCGAGCACCAGTCGCCTTGCGGTCGACAATCGCATGCCGCGGCCGCGGACGGCACGGATCGCCTCCTCGAGGTTGTCAAATGGGAGCGGTGCTGCCTGCGGCGCCTGCGTCACGGCCGATCCGTCCTCCCTCCGGACGCCCTGTTCTGGTGTGCTTAGCAGAGCGTGCCGCGGGTCATCGTAGCGCTGCTCAAAGATCGGGCTCTCGTGCGGAGCGCGAGGCGGCGAGCGTCATCCCGGCGCTCCATTTCTCCTCGATGTTCGCGAATCTCCAGATCGCGAGCGCGAGCGTCCAGGTCAGGATGAACATGGCGACGATGATGAACCCGGCCCGGTTGATGTTGAAGTTCTGAAACCACTCTGAGACCGAGCCGTTGATGCCCAGCTTCTGGAGCAGCAGCCCGACGAGTTCGATAGTGCCGATGAACAGCGCAACCGCGATCGATAGCCCGGTGATCGTGATGTTGTAGTAGACCTTGCGGATCGGTTTTGAGAACGCCCAGCCGTAGGCGAAGTTCATGAACGATCCGTCGATCGTGTCGAGCAGCGACATGCCGGCGGCGAACAGGATCGGCAGACACAGGATGGCGTAGAACGGGAGCCCGGCGGCGCCGGCCCCGGCCGCGAGAACGAGCAGCGCGACCTCGGTGGCGGTGTCGAACCCGAGTCCGAACAGCACGCCGACCGGGTACATCTGGTACGGCTTGGTGATCTTGTTCAGGTGCCGGCCGAAGAAGCGGTTCATCAGCCCGCGCGAGTTCAGCTGCTGCTCGAGCTCCTGCTCGTCGTAGGCGCCGCGGCGCATGTCCAAGAAGATCCGCAGGATGCTGACCAGGATCACGATGTTGAGGATCGCGATGATGTAGAGGAAGGTGCCGGACACCGTCGTGCCGATCACGTTGGTCGCCTTGTGCAGCGTCGAGTTGTCGTCCTTGACCGGGCTGTCGAGCGCCCGGACCCCGAGCGAGATCAAGAACGCGAGCATGAACACGATCGTGGAATGCCCGAGCGAGAAGAAGAACCCGACGCTCAACGGCCGCTTGCCCTCGCTCATCAGCTTGCGGGTCGTGTTGTCGATCGCCGCGATGTGATCGGCGTCAAACGCGTGCCGCAGGCCGAGCGTGTACGCCGTGACTCCCGTGCCGAGCGCGAACGTGCCGGCCGCTCCGAGCTTGAAGTGCTGCGGCGCGACCACCAGGATCAGCAGACCGAAACCGATGAGGTGCAGCGCGGCGATCACGGCCACCATCCCGCCCGCCCGGCGCCACTCCGACGGCGACATCGACGCCCTTATCCGCGCCAGCCGCGACCCACTGGATAACGACGACGCCCAGGCTTCCATCACCGGCTCCTCTCCACGGCCGGTCCTCCGGCCGACCATGCTCGCAGGCATGACGAACCTATCAACCAGTAGCTGGCTAATGCAACGCACTGGTAATTGAGAGCACACGGCATCAAGGCTCACCCGGCTATACGCGCCAAGGGCATGATCGGATCACACCGCACGACATCATTGGCATCGTCATCGGCTCGGGGCGTGTCGGGACGATCGCTCTCCAGGAATGCGATCGTCGTGCTGCTGGCGCGGTTTGGCGGAGCGGCACCGGTGAGTTGGGCGGGAGCAGCGGCGCGGCGGGCCGCGCGCCCACTCTTGGTGGATGGGCTGCCGCCCTGGACAACGCCAAGCTCCCCCAAGGCCTCCGCGCGTTGCTGTGTCAACGCACAGGTCGCACCGCGAGCGTACGATCGCGGCGACGGCAAAACGGAGGTGGTGATGAGGCCAAAGGCTCTGATGGGATTCCGATCGCGGCCGTGGCGATGACAGACCGCCCGCTTGGGGATCAGATCGACGCCGTAATCGAACGACTCCACGTCCGTGGCAAGGGCGACACTGGCGCAGCGATCCGCGAGGTAGTGGATGAGTACGCCGGTGCGCTTGCCGGCGGCATGAAGTCGACGGCCTTCCGCGAGACGGATCGCGGTGCTGAGATCCTGATCCTCGGACCCGGGCGGATCTCCATCATCAGCATGGATTTCGATGAGCCGACTGTCCGTTTCGAGACCCGCGGCCTGCGGGACGCCATCATTTCGCTGGAGACAACGGCATTGAACATCCCTGAAGGAACTCACGTCAGCGCTAAGAGTCACTGGCGCTTCAGGTTTCCGGACGGCAGCGTTCTCGCGATCGATGGGATGCTGAAAGATGGCCGGCGCGACAACCTTGACAGATTCGCCGCTGAGGCCATGTCCGAGGTGGCTGTGCAGGAGTCTTTCCGCGACCAGGCGCCGCACCTCGATCAGCTGCCGGACACGGCTCAATCGAAGCGAGCCGACACGAGACGTCAGCCGGTCACAGACCTATGGGGCAACCCCATCACCAAGCCTAAGCGCAGGAACCGCTAAGGGAAGTAACGTGGACCGGCGCCGCGAAAGGGAAGCGCCCGAAGCATCGCGCGTCCGCGCCGTATCCGCAGGCCTGCTTCGTCACGCCAGGCCTCGTCCATCACGACATCGTAGGATTGGTCCTCGAACGGCAGGCTCTCCGCGTCCGCCTCGACCCACGCGAGCTCCACGCCTTTCCGCTTCCGCACGGCGACGGCCGGCGGCGAAGAGCTCGGGTGTCAGGTCACTAGCCGTGACCTCGGCGCCGGTCTTGGCCGCGGGAATCGAAGCGTTCCCCGTCCCGGCGGCGACGTCGAGCACCCGCATCCCCGCCGTGATCCCGCAGGCCTCGACGAGCGTCGGACCCAACGGCAGTAGGAACGTCTCGACCATCGATGGGTAGTCGCCAGCGGCGAGGTACAACCAGCCCTCGCCGGTGCGTAAGTGGGTGATGTCCGCGACCCACAGCATGTTCGGCCCCGCGGGTTTGAAGTCACGGTTGGACGGTTGGGTTGCGGTGTAGTGTGTGTTCAAGTTGCTCGTAGGGCTTGGGTGGGGCTGAGCCGGGCGGCTTTGATGGCGGGGTAGAGTCCGGCGATCGCGCCGATCAGGAAGCCGGCGGTGGGGGCGGCGATGAGCGCGTAGAGGGGTACGACGAATGGCTCGTTTTTGGTTTGCGAGTAGATCCAGGTGGCGCCGGCGCCGAGGATCAGTCCGGTGATTCCGCCGAGTGCGGCGAGCAGCGCGGATTCGGTGAGGAACTGGGTTGTGATGTGACGGCGGGTCGCGCCGAGCGCTCGGCGCAGGCCGATCTCACCGCGGCGCTCGAGCACCGAGATGACCATGATGTTGGCGATCCCGATCGCGCCGACCAGGAGCGCGACTGCGCCGAGCCCGGCGAGCAGGGTGGTGAACTGTCCTTTGGCGGCGGCGCGGGCCTCGAGCGCGTCCGAGGGGCGGCTGACCTGGACCCCTGAGGGGTCTTGGGGGGCGGCGGTGGCGGCGAGCAGGTTGTCGACGCCGATGACGTCGTTTTGGTTGGCGCGCACGTAGATCTGGGTCGGGTTGGGCTGCACTTGGAAGAGGCGCTCGGCGACGGGGAGGCTGATGAACACCTCGGTGTCGAGTGAGGTGTCGAGCGTCGCGGAGTTTATGATTCCGATCACGGTGAACCAGGTGTGGCCGAGGTACACCATCACGTGGCCGTCAACCTGGGTGATCTGCAGCACTTGCGCTGCCAGGTAGCCGAGCACGGCCTCCGGGTAGCGGTCTGAGACCGCGCCCAGGAAGTGCCCGGAAAGCATCTGCGTCCCCATCACCTGCGGGAGGTTCTCGCTGGCGGCGTCGACGCCGATCCCGCCGGTCTGCTCTGAGGGTACGAGCGCAGTCCGGTACACGTTTGCGGTCGAGACCCGATAGAGGGCGGCGTCTGAGAGCACGTGCTGCATATGGCCGATCATCGGCACCGCGGTGTCGGGCAGCACCTGCTGCTGGCCAACGAAGTTCTGCCCCGGCGCGACCGTCAGCAGGTTGGTGCCGAGCGCGCCTATCTCGGCGAGCAGGTTCGCCTCGCTGGAGGCCGAGACGCCGACGACGGCGACCATCACGCCGATCCCGATCGCGATCCCCAGGGCCGACAGCGCCGCGCGCAGCCGGCGGGTGCGGAAGGCCTGCAGCGCGGTCTCGACCAACTCGCGCGCCGGCAACCGCGGGCGGCCGATCCGGCCCTGTTGCGGGCGCGTCCCGAAGCCTTTGACGGTGGTCGTGCTCACTGCCGCTCGTCGGCGACGATCTCCCCGTCGCGCATCTGCACGCGCCGGGGGAAGGTGGCCGCGATGTGGGGGTCGTGCGTGATCAGCACGAGCGTGGCGCCCTCGGACGCCAGCTCGTGCAGGAGCCTGATCACCTCCCGGCCGGAGGCCTGGTCCAGATTCCCGGTCGGCTCGTCGGCGAGGATGATCAGCGGTCGCTTCGCGATCGCCCGCGCGATCGCGACCCGCTGGCGCTCCCCGCCCGAGAGCTGCTTGGGCTTGAACTCGAGCCGATGCCCGAGCCCGACCCGCTCCAGCGCGAGCCTCGCGGCCTGCCGGCGCTGGCTGAGCGGCAGACCGGTGTACAGCATCCCGAGCGCGACGTTGTCGACCGCGGTCATCGCCTCCTGCAGATGGAAGCCCTGAAAGACGAAACCGATCTCGTACGCGCGCAGCCCCGCCAGCTCGACATCCGACGCGCATGCGAGGTCATGGCCGGTGACGCGCACCCGGCCGCTGCTCGCACGCTCGAGCGTGCCCATGATCGTCAGAAGCGTCGTCTTGCCCGATCCGGACGGGCCGATCACCGCCACCTGATCGCCAGCGGGGATCTCGACGGTCACGCCACGCAGGGCGAACACCTCGCCCGGGTATTCCTTGACGACCTCATCGAGCGCGAGCGCGATCCCGTCCGGCGGCGTTCCGTCCACCAGGGCGTCCTGGCTCGTGCTGCCGCCGGCCGATCCGCGCTGAACGGACACTGGTTCATCCCTGGGAGTTGGTGACCCGCAGGCCGTCGTAGATCCCCGGTCCGGAGATCTGCACGTAGCCGGCCGCGAACAAGCCCGTCGTGACCGGGATCAGCTCGTGCGGCGCCTGCGCTTCCTGCACCGCATACCCACCGCCCGGCGTCGCCAAAAGCGCGGTGACCGGCACCGACAGGACGTCCTTGGCGATGGCCTGGGCGAAGTTCACGCTGACCGGCGCCTGATCCAACCCCGCCCCGCTCACGCGCCCCCTCAGCCTGATCGTCACCGGAATCATCGCCTGCGAGCCAGACGAGGAACCCGGCACGGAGGACGAGCCACTCGAGCCGCTGGCGCTGCTAGCGGCGACCGGGCTGACGGCCGTGATCACTCCGCCCACCATGTTCCCGGCCGGCATCTCGACCGTCACCGGCTCCCCGACCTTCGCCTCGGACTGCCTGCCGGCGTCAAGATCGACCGTCACGATCAGCTGCGTCGAGCTCGTCTGCAGAATCGGCGTGGCGCTCGCCCCGCCGTCGGTACTGCTCGCCGACGACGGGCTCCCCGTGCTCGACGGACCGCCCGCGCCACCGCCGCCAGCCGAGCCGAGACCAGCTTCCAGCGCCGCCACGATCTGATCGCCCGGCAGGAACACGACCTGACCGAGCGGCAGGCTGCCCGCCCCGGTCTCCCCCAAAGACGCCTGAAACGCCTTCACGCCGGCGCTCGTCGCCGGCTGCCACACGTCGTCGATGACGATCCCGCCGGGGTTGAACCCAAGCGCCACCAGGTTGCGGTTGAGCTGCAAGATGTCCTGCCCGTCGCTATCGCCGGAGGTCAGCCTGCGGTAGGCGGGCGTCGTTCCGTTCATCAGGATCACCGGCCGGCCGTCGACGTGGTACAGCGGCTGGCCCGGCTTGATCAGCCGGCCGACGCCTGGCAGCCAGGTGATCGTCCCGCTCAATCGGTCATAGACCGTCTGCGGGTTGGCGTAGCTGATCGTTCCCGACTCGGTGTCCGTCTGGACCAGATCCCGCCGCCTGACCGTGGCCGTCCCCAAAACCGGCACGCCGCTCGTCGGCTTGCGCGACGACGACCTCGTGCTGAGCACCACGCCGACCACCACCGCGACCACCACCAGCAGCGCCACCACGGCGGCCAGGCGTCGCCGAACCGAGCCACCAAGCGCCCTACGCAGCGGCAACCGCGGCCGCGGCGGTTCCTCAGCCACGCGCGGCCGCGCCACCGATCCAGGCATGTCGCCTGGCTGGCGGCCGCCCGCGCCAATCCCGGTTGGATTATCGCTCCCCGGACCCGATCGCGATGCGACCGGCAGCTCTGTCCCGTGGTCTTTTGGCCCCATCGCGCTCCCGCAGCATCAGCCGCTGATCAGTCCATGGGGTCCTGGCAGGCCTTCCCGGCCTGTTTGACCGCGGGCGCCTCGATGTTGATCGACGGTGGGATCAGGAAGATCGGGCCGCCCGGCGGGCCCGGCACGGCGCTCTGCACGCCGTAGCCGTTCGGGATGTTGCTGGGCATCGTCCTGCTCGGATCCGGCCAGTTCGGCACTCCGTGGGCGCGTATGCATTTGGCGACCGCCAGCGCTTGCGCCATCTCGGCGGCGGTCGCGGTGCTCGTCGGGGCATAGCCCGCGAGCTCCAGGCCGAGCTTTGCGCACGCCTTCTGGGCCAACATGAACTGCTGCATGGTCATCGCACCCAGGGGGACGTGGAGGTTGACCTGAGCGCCGCCAGCGCCGAAGGTCGGATCCGGGAAGTCCGGTATCCCGTGCTTACGTATGCAAGCCGCGGCCGCGAGCTGGGATCGCGCGAAGCTCGAGGGACTCCCGGTGTTCTTGCTACTCGGGCTGGAGCTCGGGCTGATGCCACTCGGGTTGGGGCTAATCGGGCCGAGGCCACTCGGTTTGCTCGAGCCGCCGCATGCCGCCAGCGCGAGCGCGAAGCTGAGCGCGGCGAGCGCGATCGTTAGGCATCGACGCCGGTGGCGGTGTCGTCGCGTGCTGCCGAGGGCGCGGCGCCTTTGAGGGCGATTGATCGGGATGGCGGGCTCTGGGCGGTTCATCTCCTGGACCTGGCTGGAGCTCTCGAGCGTCGTTCTTGCGCCGTGATAGCGGGATGCCGGTTACGCGGGGATAACCGTGTTATCTCGCTGTAACCTGCGGCCGGGCATTCTCGACCCTTGACGCATATGCCGCGACCGCCCCAGGGAGCCGAGCGCGCGCGAGGCATGACCGTGACGCGCAAACCAGTTGAGCGTCTGTCGCGCCTGCGCCGCCCGCAGACGACGGTCCGTTGGCGTCTGACGTTGCTCTACGGGGCTCTGTTTCTGGGCTGCGGCACGGCGCTGCTCGCGATCACCTACGCGCTGGTCGCCCATGCAACCGCCAACCACCCCCTGCTGTCAACCTTCCTGGGCCACGAGTTCGGAGAGCCGATCCCGCCCGAGGTCAACGCGGCATCGCGCTTCATTCGCTCTCAACAGCAGATCTCCGATCTGCATCAGTTGGAGATCGAGTCCGGGATCGCGTTGGCAATCATGGCAATCGCCTCCACGCTGCTTGGGTGGATCGTCGCCGGGCGAGTACTCAGACCGCTGCGCACGATCACTACCAGCACCCGACAGATCTCTGAAACCAATCTGCACCAGCGGCTGGCGATGGGGGGGCCGCGCGATGAACTAAGAGAGCTTGCCGAGACGATCGATGGGCTGCTGGAACGCCTGGAGGCGGCGTTCGAGGCTCAGCGGCGGTTCGTAGCCAACGCCTCGCACGAGCTGCGCACCCCGCTGGCGATGATGCGCACGACGCTCGATGTCGCGGTCGCCAAACCGGACGGTGTGCCCTTGCAGACACGAGCGCTGGACGCGGATCTCCGGCTGGACCTCGATCACGCCGACCGGCTGCTGGAAAGCTTCCTCGTGCTCGCGCGCGCGCAACATCACCAGCTGGGCGACCAGAGCCCGGTCGCGCTCGAGCAGCTGATAGCCCCCGCGCTCGCGTCCCGCGCTGGCGAGATCGCGGCCTCCCAAATCGCCGTCCACACGGAGCTCACCCCGGTTCAGGTGCTTGGGAGCGAGACCCTGCTGGCGCGGATGGTTTCAAACGTGATCGAGAACGCCGTCCGCTACAACCAACCACACGGAGCCATCCGGATCGCCCTGGCGCACGACGGGGAGAACGCACGGCTGGTCATCGACAGCGCCGGCCCCGTCCTCGACGACGCTGCCGTGGCCAAGCTCGCCCAGCCGTTCACGCGTCTCGGTCAAGACCGCACCGGCTCGCAGAACGGTCACGGGCTGGGGCTCTCGATCGTCGCCGCGGTCGCCCAGGCGCACGGTGGCGCGCTCGAGCTGCAGGCCATACCGCAAGGCGGTCTTCACGTCGAGCTCACGCTCCCAGCCGCGACCCTCGCAAACGCCTTGGGACGCCGGCCGTGAGAGTGCTCGTCGTCGAGGACGTGCCGCGCTTTGCCAACCGCATCGCCGAGGGACTACGCGACCAGGGCATGGCAGTCGACGTCGCCTACGACGGCCACGAAGCCGCCGCCAAGCTCGACCTGCACCCCTACGACGTAGTCGTACTCGACCGCGACCTCCCCGGAATCCACGGCGACACCCTCTGCCAGACCATCACGACTTCACCGGACCCGGCGATGATCCTGATGCTCACCGCCGCCGGCACCCCCACAGACCGCGTCGCCGGACTCGCGCTCGGCGCCGACGACTACCTACCAAAGCCCTTCCACTTCCCCGAGCTCGTCTTGCGCATCCGCGCCCTCGCCCGCCGCAAACCCACCGCCCAACCCCACACACTCCGGGCAGGCGGGATAGAGCTCGACCCCCTCACCGGGACAGTCACGCGCGACGGGCACCCGATCGACCTCACCGCCAAAGAACGCGCCGTGCTGGAAGCCCTACTCAGAGCCATGCCCGTCGCACTCAGCGTCGAGCAGCTCCTCGAGCAGGCATGGGACGAGAACACCGACCCGTTCACGAACACCGTCAAAGTCACGATCGCCAGACTCAGACGCAAGCTCGGCGAGCCTGACCTCATCCGCACCACGCCCGGCGTCGGCTACCGAATCATCAACGAACCCTGACCGGCCGGCTTTCGCGACCCGCGGAGGACGCTACCGCGGCAAGCGGCCCAACCGGTCCAAGCAGAAGTCGTCGACGGCCTAGCGGGGTCTGTCCGAGGATCTTTGTGGGCACGAGCGAAAGAGACGTTCATGCCTACCACAACTACGAAGAAGTCTGTCGATCGAGCGAGTGTCTCAACACCGTATGGCGCCGCCCCCTCCTGGGGTCCCGACCAGCTCCCGGGGTTTGAGCGAGGATCGGGTGTCGGCGATGCTCGAGCGTCCGGGATTGGGCGAGGAGCTGGTCAGCGACGCGCCGGTGTGGGTCAGGCCGCGGGCTTTGAGCGCGTGGTAGTCGGCGTAGTCGGGGCTCTGCGGGCGGGTGGCTGATTGCGCAGCCTCGTAGAGCGCCCAGCGCAGGGTGGGCGAGCCTTGGCGGGTGAGCTTGCCGACCCGGCTGGTTTGGTCTGAGCGGTGTACGCCGACGTCGATCCCGGCGAAGCGGACCGTCTTGCGCGAGGAAGACATCCGCCGGACGTCGCCGAGCTCGGTCAGGGTGACCAGCGCGATCAGCTCCCCGACTCCGTATTGGGTCATCAGCGCCTGGCAGCCGGCTTGGTGGCGGGCGATCTTGCGCAGCCCGCGCTCCAGGCGCGGACCTGCTGATCGAGCGTGTCGACCATCCCCAGTGCGATCTGGATTCGTTGTCGGGTGTCTGCGGGCAGCTCCAGGACTGCGAGGAATTTGCGGCCGTCCGGGCTTGAGATCTCAGCCGGAGCCGCGACGCTCAGCCCGTGGCGATAAAGGGTCGAGCAGATCCGCAACAGCCACTGGGTGCGTTCGTCGATCAGCGCCTTTCGTAGATGCAACCGCGAGCGCCACTGACGAATGTGCTCGGGCGCGATCCACGCTTCAGGCAACCGGCCGTCGGCCAGCAGCTCCCTGAGCCACAGCGCATCCTGGCGGTCGGTCTTGGCGCGACGCTTGCGACCCCGCAACGCACAGGCTCACACCCAGTCCTACGCCAATCTGCGAACACATTGGCGACACAAAACGTTTCCGCGGAACTGGCTATCCGGTTCCGTCCCCCTGGGGGTCTAGCTTCCGGCTGTGGCCGTGACCGATCGGCATCCGCGTCCGGGTATTGAATACCCGCGCAATTGGCATGAGCTGCTGGCGTGGTTCGCGGACGACGCGGCGTGCCTGCGGTACCTGGAGCGGCTGCGTTGGGGCCAAGGCTTCACGTGTCGGTTCTGCGGTGCCCTCGATGGTGGTTGGTGGCAGATGGGCGATGGGTTGCGCCGCTGCGCGTTGTGCCGATCGGAGACCTCGGTCACGGCCGGCACGATCTTCGCGGGCACGCGCACTCCACTGGTGAGCTGGTTCGCGGCCATCTGGTACGTGGTCAACCAGAAGCAGGGCGTCTCCGCGCTGGGGCTTCAGCGAGTGCTCGGGCTGGGCAGCTACGAGACAGCCTGGGCGTGGCTGCACAAGCTCCGCCGCGCGATGGTGCTGCCCGGCCGCGAGCTGCTCTCGGGCGCGGTCGAGGTCGACGAAACCTACGTGGGCGCGCGGCATACGAGCGTGGGGGGTCGTAGCCTCGGGCACAAGACGACGGTGGCGATCGCGGTCGAGGGCCACGAGGCCCCCGAGCGGGTGCGGATGCGACGGGTCCCGAACGTCCAGCGCGACACCCTGACCGAGTTCGTGCTCGACCACGTGGCGCGCGGTAGCGAGGTCCGCACCGACGCGTGGACCGGCTACGACGACATCGGCCGCTACCGCTTCACGCACGTGGTGACCAACATGTCGGCCAGCGGCGACCCCTCGCACGTGGCTCTGCCGCATGTGCACCTGGTCTCCTCGCTGCTGAAGCGGTGGATCCTGGGCACGCACCAGGGCGCGATCAGCCACGCCCAGCTGGACTACTACCTCGATGAGTTCACCTTCCGCTTCAACCGCCGCCGCGCACGACACCGCGGCCTGCTCTTCTACCGCCTCCTCGAGGGCGCGCTCGCGGCGGATCCCCGGCCGTACAAGGAGCTCATCAGCAAATCGGCCGCCTGATCCGCCTCTACGGAGAATCGGGGGAGCGAAGCGGATACCCAGTTCCGCGGAAACGTCCGCGGAACCCAATCCCTGACTTACAGGACCATCAAGCTAAGAAGGTGCCGCCGGTGGGGATCGAACCCACGACCTTCGGATTAAAAGTCCGCTGCTCTGCCAGCTGAGCTACGGCGGCGTTGATGGCCCTCGATGTAAGTTCGGTCGCATTCGCTCCCCCCCGACGATCTCGGTGCCACTGAACCTATCGCGGAGACCACTCATTCATCATGGCGCACGCCGCCGGCCGGCGCCGGACCCAGGCGTGCGGGCTGCCACTGAGGCTCCGCCGCGCTGTCGCGTCAACCCGCGCCCCCGACGGCCAGGGAGGCTCCGCCCCGCTCAGTGGCGGAAGTGCCGGCGGCTTGTGAACACCATCAGCGCGCCGGCGGCATCGACCGCCTCGACGACCTCGGGGTCACGGACCGACCCGCCGGGCTGGATGATCGCGCTCACGCCCGCCTCGAGGGCGAGCCGGGGCCCGTCCGCGAACGGGAAGAAGGCGTCGGAGGCCATCACCGCCCCCTCGAGCGACCTGCGCGACTTTTCGATCGCTAGGCGTACGGAGTCGACGCGGCTCATCTGGCCGGCGCCGATGCCGACCGTCGCTAGGTCGCGGCTGAGGACGATGGCGTTGGAGCGGACGTGCTTGCACACCTTCCATGCGAACGACATTTCGCCCCAATCGGCCTCGGTGGGACGGCGCTTCGAGACCACCTGCATCTCGACTCTCTCTTCCAGGTCCGCGTCCCGGTCCTCGACGAGCATCCCGCCCACGACCTGCCGCAGAGCCGGATCGATCAAGTTGATCGTCCTGCGCTCGCGGTCGTCGAGCAGGCGGACGTCCGGCTTCGTCCCCAATACCTCGAGCGCATCGTCGTCGTAGCCGCGCGCGAACAGTACTTCCATGAACTGCTTCACAAGCGCCTCGGCCAGCTCCCGATCGACCCGCTGGTTCAGGCAGATGACGCCTCCGTAAGCCGACATCGGATCCGCCGCGAAGGCGCGCTGATACGCCTCGAACGCGGTCGCCCCCACGGCGACTCCGCACGGGTTGTTGTGCTTGACGATCACGCACGCGGGGATCTGGAATTCGCCCAACAGCAGGCGGGCGGCGTCCAGATCGAGCAGGTTGTTGAACGACAGCGGTTTGCCGCCGAGCTGGGCGACCATCGACAGCACGTGCGTGCGGGAGCCCACCTGGACGTAATACGCGGCCCGCTGATGGGGGTTCTCGCCGTAGGGCAGGTCGAGCATCTTCTCGAACGCCCGGACCATCAGCGGCGGGAAGTCCTCGCGCTTCTCCTGGAACCAGCGCGCGATCGCGGTGTCGTATCGGGCCGTGTAGGCGAATGCCTCGGCGGCCAGGTTCTCGCGCGTGGGCGCTGACAGACGACGGTCGAACTCGCGCAGCTCCGCTAGGACAGCGTCGTAGCTCTCCGGAGAAACCACCGGCGCCACGAACTCGAAGTTCTTCGCCGCCGCCCGGATCATCGTGGGTCCGCCGATGTCGATGTTCTCGACCACCTCCGCTTCGCTCACGCCGCGAGCGTTCGCGGTCCGCTCGAACGGGTACAGGTTCACGCACACGAGGTCGACGAACTCGACCCCGTGCTCCTCGGCCGCCTGCATGTGCGCCGGGTCATCCCGGAGCGCGAGCAGGCCGGCGTAGATCTTGGGGTGCAGCGTCTTGACTCGCCCATCCATGATCTCGGGAAAGCCCGTCAGCTCGCTGATTGCCCGGACGGGAATACCCGCGCCGGCGAGCTCGCGTGCGGTGCCGCCGGTGGAGACGATCTCGATCCCCAGATCGGCGAGACCCCGTGCAAACTCGACAATTCCGGTCTTGTCGGAGACCGACAGGACGGCGCGCGAGACCTGGACGTCGCCCTTGGACGTCAGCGCCGGCGAGGTGACAGACTCGGTGCCCTGGCCCACGAGTACCCCGACTCTATCGATCGATGAGCACCCGGGCGCAGGAGGCGGGGTTAAGGAGAACGCGATCGATCGATGAGCACCCGGCGCGGGTTCTCGGGGTCGAAGCGGACCGCGCCGCGGGCGATCAACCGCACCGCCTCGGGCAGCAGCTCGTGCTCGATCGGCCGCAACCGCTCGAGCACCTCCGCCTCGGTCCGCGCCTCCGGCAGCGAGATCGCCCGCTGGAGGATCACCGGCCCCGTATCCACCCCCTCGTCGACGAAGTGGACGGTGACCCCGAAGACCTTGACGCCGTACGCGAGCGCCTGCTCGACGGCGCTCAGCCCCGGAAATGCGGGCAACAAAGCCGGGTGGACGTTGATCACGCCCTCCGGGAATCGCGTCAAAAAACCCGCGTTGAGCAGCTGCATGTACCCCGCCAGGACCACCAGCTCCACCCCCCGCTCCACCAGCCAGTCGCCCATCGCCCGATCGCGCGCGGAGCGGTCGGCAAACCGCACCAGCTCAAACACCCCGACCGGCAGTCGAGCAGCCCGTGCACGCTCCAGAGCCCGGGCGCCCGGCTTATCAGAGGCCACCGCCACGACGTAAACGTCGTCGCGGCCGTGCACCCGGTCCAGCAGGGCCTGAAGGTTCGTGCCGACGCCCGACGCCAGGACGGCGACGTTCATGCCGCCCGGAGCTGGGGCGCCCGCGGTCCGCTCCCGCCAGAGCACATCGCCGGGTTGGGGGGCGCCGACGACATCCTCGGGTTGGGAGGCGCCGACGAACCTGCGGGAGCGCACACGTCACAGCACGCCACGGCCGGCTTGCTCGCCGCCCGATCCCCGAAATGAGCCAGCAGCACCTCGCGCCGGCACCTCGATCCCTCGGCGTACTCCCACACCGCCCGGTAACCCCTCCACCGCTCCCGTTCGGCGTCGCGGGCCGCTTCCCGGCACAGCGCCAGCGCGCGCGCGTCCCACCCCCCGACCACGCGGCCGGCGGCGCGGCCGGCGGGCGCCGGCGCGGGCTCGAGCACCCGAGCCGCCGCCAGATGCCCGATGATCGCCCGGACCACATCGTCCGAGGAGGACTCGGTGCGAGCTCCGCCCCTGTGAGGCCCGTCGAAGCCGACCACGGCAGCCAGCTCCGCCACCGGCACGTCGTAGCGCCCGTCGAGCCCCGCCCACTTGAGCCGCTCTGCGACCCCCTCCAACGCGGCGTCCGACACCCGCGAGCGTTGGATGAAGAACACGTGCAGCCCCTTGTCGCGCTGTTCGGCGAACAGCAGGCAGCGAGCCGGACGGCCGTCGCGTCCGGCGCGGCCCGCCTCCTGGTAGTAGGCCTCGAGCGACGCGGGCACCGAGGCGTGGCAGACCGTCCGCACGTCCGGCTTGTCAATGCCCAGACCGAACGCGTTCGTCGCGACCATCACCTGGGCCTCGCCGGACATGAAACGCTCCTGGGCCCGCGCCCGCGCGCCCGGATCCAGGCCGGCGTGGTAGCAGACCACCGCCTCGCCAACGCCCAGTCCGAGTGCGCCGGCAAGCCTGAAGGACAGCTCCTCGGCCGCCCCCCGCGTCCCGGCGAAAACAATCGCCGGGAGCGCATCGGCGGTCCCGAGCGCCGCCGCCACGCGCCGGCGCTTATCCAACCAACCGCCGCACCGCACCACCGAGAACGTCAGGTTCGGTCGGTCGAACCCGGTTGTGACGCGGACCGGGTCGCGGAGGCCCAACGCCAGCACGATGTCCGCCGCGACCCGCGGGGTCGCGGTGGCGGTCGTCCCGACGACCGCGCGCGCTCCCAGTCCTCGGGCGGCCGCGGCCAGACACAAGTAATCCGGGCGGAAGTCGTGCCCCCACTGCGAGACGCAGTGGGCCTCGTCGACCACGAACAGCCCCACGCGCGCATCCCGGATCCGCGACGCAAATCCAACTGAACTAAACCGCTCCGGCGCCACGTACAAGAGCCGCACCTCTCCTCGCACCGCCCGCGCCACCGCCTCGGCGTTCGCGCCGCCCCCACGCTGCGAGTTCACAACCTCGACCACCCCCGGCGCCAGCCCCCGCAACGCCCGTACCTGGTCCTGCATCAGCGCCACCAACGGAGAGACCACCACCGTCAGGTCGTCCCGCATCAGTGCCGGCAGCTGATAGCAGAGCGACTTCCCCGAACCGGTCGGCATCACGATGAGAGCGTCGCGGTCGCGCAGCGCGGCAGACACCGCCTCGGCCTGGCCGGGGAGCAAGTCCTCAAAGCCAAAGATGCGCCGGAGCGCCTCGCACGCGCGAACTTCCATTGGGGGGCGCCGACGGACTTCCATTGCGGGGCGCCGACGATAGCGACGCCCCCGGCGGCGCCAGCGCTCAGGCCCTGACCAGCGGCAACTCTGACTCGAACGCGTACTTGCCGTTGGCTTCCTCGGTCCCGGCGAGCGGATACTCGCCGCTGAAGCACGCGTCGCAGTGCGCAACCCGCGACGCACGGAGAGCCTCGTACACGCCGGCGAGCGACAGATAGTGGAGCGAGTCGGCGCCCAGCTCGCCGGCCACCTCGGCCACGGTCCGCCCGTGCGCGATCATCTCCTCGCGGGTGGACATGTCGATCCCGTAGTGGCAGGGATGCTTGATCGGCGGCGCCGAGATCCTCAGGTGAACCTCGGCCGCTCCCGCCTCGCGCAGCATCTGCACGATCTGGCGGGTGGTGTTCCCGCGGACGATCGAGTCGTCGACGACGACGAGCCGCCTGCCGCCCACCACTTCGGGCAGTGGGTTGAACTTGAGCCGCAGGCCGTGGCGGCGGAGCTCCTGACCGGGCTGGATGAACGTTCGGGCGACATAGCGGTTCTTGATGAAGCCGTCGTCCTGCGGCAGCCCGGCCGCCCGCGCCAGTCCGCGCGCCGCGGCGTTGCCGGAGTCGGGGACAGGGATCACGAGATCCGCCTCCACGGGCGCCTCCTGCCACAGGAGCTCCCCCATCCGCGCGCGGGCGACCTGGAGCACGGTGCCGGCCATCTTCGAGTCGGGGCGGGCGAAGTAGATGTACTCGAAGACGCAGAACGCGTGGCGCTCGGCGCCCGAGACCATCCGCGTCCCGATCCCCCGCTCGGTCAGCGTCACGACTTCGCCGGGCTGCACCTCGCGGAGGTAGCGAGCGCCGATGAGGTCGAACGCACACGACTCGCTGGCCACGCAGTAGGCAGCGCGCCCGGACTCCGGGTGTTCGATCATCCCGAGCGCGAGCGGCCGGATCCCGTGCGGGTCCCGGAACGCCACGACCGCATCCTCGGTCATCACCACCGTCGAGAACGCCCCCTTCAGCCGGGGCAGCACATCGGCAACCGCATCCTCGATCCGGTCCGCCGGATGTGTCGCCAACAGCGCGGCGATGATCTCCGAATCAGACGTCGAGCGGAAAGGGATGTCGTGGTCTCGGAGCTCGGAATGCAGCTCGACCGCGTTGATCAGGTTGCCGTTGTGGGCCAGCGCGAGCGTGCGGTGATCGTCGCGGACGATCGGCTGGGCGTTCTCCCACTCGGAGGACCCGGTCGTCGAATAGCGGACGTGGCCGATCGCGATGTCGCCCACGAGCGAGCGGAGCGTGTGCTCGTCGAACACCTGCGAAACCAGCCCTTGATCGCGAATCGCCATGATCGCCCCGCCGCGAGGCGCAGTCGCGATCCCCGCGGATTCCTGTCCGCGGTGCTGGAGCGCGAACAAAGCAAAGTAGGCGAGGCGGGCGACGTCCCGTTCCGGCGCATAGATGCCGAAGACGCCGCACTCGTCGCGAGGTCCGTCGCGATTGTCGTTCATGAGAGGGATGGGACCGAGGATGGCGCAACCGTCGGTCAGACCTCTTCTAGCCTAGCAACGGCTCAGGTCCCGCGAGCCGCGGCGGCGGCAGCGTTCAGGATCAATTCGACGACGGTATCGAGCGAGATCGCCGTCGAGTCGATCACCAGGTGGTAGAGGGAGGCATCGGTCGGGTCGACGCCGTACATGCGGCGGACGTACGCGTTACGCGCCTTGTCGGCCGCCCGCATGTGCGCTCGCGACTCCTCGAGACCGAGGCCCTCGATCTCGGCGCCACGCTGGGCCCGGCGGTCGGGCGGTCCGTCCAGTCGAACGTGGAAGCCACGATCCTTGCCGAGCACGACTGCCGCCGCCCGGCCCAGGATCACGCCACCGCCGGTCGCAGCAAGGCGGTGGATGTCGGCCTCGGCGTCGCGGCGCAGCGGCCGCAGCTGAGCACGCGGGGGAAGCGGCGACTGGGTGGGCCCGGCCGGGAGCGCGTGGGCCAGCGAGGCCAGCAGATGGTGTGCCGGCGTCGTCGTGGCCTCCCCCGGGCAAAGGCACTCGCCCGACCGCCCGGCGTCGCGCAGGACGCCCCCCGACGTGGTCAGCCGCTGCAGGCAGGACACCCCGAGCCGCTCGGCGAGCGCCGGTGCGACCACGCTACCGCCGGCGCCGTAGCTCGCCGACAGCGTGATCAAATGACCCGTCACGCCGCCAGCCGCACGCGGAACGATGCGGGCAGGCGCGGTCACGAGGCTGCTCCGGTGACGGTCATCCGGCGGCCGGGGCAGGGACGCTCTCGACCGGCTCAGGCGCACCCGGCGCGAGCACCACGCCGCACACCACCGCGCCAGCGATGAAGATGCCGACGCCGACGATGTACCCGACGTTGATGCCGTGCACCGCCGATTGGGCGACGGCGAGCGCGCTGTGACCGTGGGTGGCCAGGTAGCTCGCGGTCGCGCTGGCCACGATCGTGTTCAACAGCGCGGTGCCGATCGAGCCACCGATCTGCTGGGAGGTGTTGACGGTCGCCGACGCCACGCCGGCGTCCTCCGGCGCGGCTCCGTACGTGGCCATGTTGATCGCGCACCCGAAGATCAGGCCGAGGCCGAGCCCGAGCAGCAGCAGGCCGGGCAGCACGCCGCTCAGGTAGTGCGTGTGCAGCGCGAGCTGCGTCAACAGGGCCATTCCACCCGCGCCGAGCAACATGCCGAGCGGGATCAGCGGCCGCGGGCCGACGCGCGGCAGCAGCACCGCGGTCGAGACGGTCGAGGAGATGATGATCATCCCGATCATCGGCAGGAACGCGAGGCCGGTCTTCACGGGTGAGTAGCGCAGCGTGAGCTGCAGGAAGTACGTGAGGAACAGGAACACGCCGAACAGCGCGATCGCGCTGAGCAGGATCGCTAGGTAGGAGCCGCCCCGGTTTCGGTCGAGAACCACCCTCGGCGGCAACAGCGGGTGCTGCACCCGCTGCTCGACGATCGCGAACGCGGTCAGGAGGACCGCGCCGAACACGAGAAAGCCGATCGTCAGCGGCGCCCCCCAGCCGTGAGTCTCGGCCTGGGAGAGACCGTAGACCAGTGACACGAGCCCGCCCACTGCGAGCACCGTGCCCGGCCAGTCGAGCTGTACGTCGGGGTCGCGCGGCTGGTTGACGAGCAGTCGCAGCGCGGCCACGAGCGCGACGGCCGCGAACAGGACATTGACGTAGAGGCACCACCGCCAGCTCAGGTACTCGGTCAGCACCCCGCCAAGTAGCAACCCCACGGCGCCGCCGCCGCCGGCGATCGCGCCGTAGATGCCGAATGCCTTGCCGCGCTCGGACGGATCGGTGAACGTGGTGGTCAGGATCGAGAGCGCCGCGGGGGCGAGCAGCGCGCCGAACGCTCCCTGCAGGCCGCGCGCGAACACCAGCATTCCGAAGCTGGTCGACAGGCCCCCCAGGGCGGACGCCCCCGCAAAGCCCACCAGGCCGATCAGGAACATCCGCCGCCGGCCCACCAGATCCGACAGGCGGCCGCCAAGCAGCAGCAGCCCGCCGAACGCGAGCGAGTAGGCGGTCACGACCCACTGGCGGTCTGCGTTGGAGAAGCCCAGGTGACGCTGGGCCGACGGCAGCGCGATGTTCACGATCGTGGCGTCGAGCACGACCATCAGCTGCGCCAGCCCGCAAATGCCCAGCACCCACCAGCGGGTGGCGACCGCCGGCGACTCCTGCGGAGCCACCTCCGTGGCGGTCGCGACGAGAGACTCGCTCACGCCATGATCGTATCCAGCGCGCCCTCCCAAGTCGATCGAAGCTCGGAAATCGGGACCTTCAGCCGGCCGACGATCTCGAGCTCGTCGCCGCCGACCCAGCCGATGACTTTAAAGCCCTCCAGCGCGCGCTCGTCGCCCGACACGACGAACCCGCGACCCGGCGCCTCGCCGAATACGTCTAACCCAACCTCGACCCGGGCCCCGATCCCCCCGGCGAGGCAGCATTCGGCCAGGGCTACCGCGAGCCCGCCCTCGGCTATGTCATGGGCATTGTGGAGCGCCTGTGACCGCACCCGGTTTCGAACGTCTTCCTGCGCGTCACGGACAGCTTTCATGTCCATCGGCGGAAGCGCGCCGGCGACCGCCTCGCCCCGAAGCTTGGCGAGCTCCGAGGCGACGCGCGAGGGCTCGAACGGCCCCACGAGCGCGATCGCGTCGCCCTCCTGCACGAACCCGAGCCGGCCGGCGCCCGCGGCGTCGGGCAGGCGCCCCAGCATCCCGACGACCGGCGTGGGGAAGATCGGGCCGCTCGGCGCCTCGTTGTAGAGCGAGACGTTGCCGCCGACGACGGGCACCCCGAGCGCCTCGCAGGCCTCGGCCAAGCCCTCCACGGCCTCGACCAGCTGCCAGGCCACGTGCGGCTTCTCGGGGTTTCCAAAGTTCAGGCAGTTGGTGAGCCCAAGCGGGGTGGCACCGACGCAGGCAAGGTTCGCCGCGCACTCAAAAACAGCTTCGAGGGCGCCCAGCCGCGGGTCGCATGCGACCCGCCGTCCATTGCCATCGATCGATACAGCGATCGCCGAGCCGTCGGGGAGCGCCAGCACGGCCGCATCCGCCTCCTCGGGCCGGCGCACCGTGCGCGACTGGACGACCGGGTCGTACTGCTCGAACACCGGCCGGCGCGAGGCCAGGTTCGCCGAGCCCAACAGCGCGAGCAGCGTATCGGCCGGGGATTCGGCGCCGCTCAGGACCGGGTCGGGCGCATCGTAGAGCGCCCCAGCCGGCCGCACCGGATTCAGGTCGTACAACGGGCAGTCATCGACGAGCACCGACACGGGCAGGTCGGCGACCGGCTGGCCGCGGTCCAGCACTCGCAGGCGGCGGCTCGACGTCACCGTCCCGATCGGCGTCGCCAGCACCTCCCACCGCTCGCACACACCAAGCACGTCCTCGAGTCGCCGCGGGTCGACCACGCAAAGCATCCGCTCCTGGGACTCCGAGATCATGATCTCGAACGGCTCCATCCCGGCCTCGCGCAGCGGCACCCGCGAGACCTCGATGTCAAGACCCACGCCGCCCTTGCTGGCCATCTCCGAGGCCGAGGAGGTCAGCCCCGCGGCGCCGAGGTCCTGCAGGGAGACGAGCAGCTCGAGCCCGAGCAGCTCGAGGCAGCACTCGAGCAGCTTCTTCTCCGCGAACGGGTCCCCGATCTGGACCGAGGGGCGCTTGGCCTCGTCGCCCTCGCCGAGCTCGGCGCTGGCCAGCACCGATGCGCCGCCGATCCCGTCGCGGCCGGTGAGCGCACCGAGCAGCACGACCACGTTGCCGTGGCCCGCGGCGGCGGAGCGAATCAGGCGCTCGCGCGGCGCGATGCCCAGGCACATCGCGTTGATGAGGCAGTTCTGCTCGTAGCTTGACTCGAAGTAGATCTCGCCGCCGACCGTCGGAACGCCGATCGAGTTGCCGTAGTGCCCGATGCCGGCGACCGCCCGCTCGAGCAGGTAGCGCGAGCGCTCCGACTCGGACGGCTCGCCGAAGCGCAGCGAATCGAGCACGGCGATCGGCCGGGCCCCGACCGCGAACACGTCGCGCAGGATCCCGCCCACTCCGGTGGCGGCACCCTGGAAGGGCTCGACCGCGCTCGGGTGGTTGTGCGACTCGACCTTGAACGCGACCGCGAGCCCGTCGCCGACATCGACCGCGCCCGCGTTCTCGCCCGGACCCAGCAGCACGTGCGGGCCGTCGGTCGGCAGACGCCGCAGCAGCTTCTTGGAGTGCTTGTAGGCGCAGTGCTCCGACCACATGAGCGAGAGCATCGCCAGCTCGACGTCGTCCGGATCGCGCTCGAGCAGGCGGACGATCAGCTCGTACTCGTCGTCGGTGAGCCCGAGCTGCCGGTGGCGGCTAGACCGGGACGCAGACGCGGTCGGCAACGCTCTTGAAGATCGTCAGGCCGTCGGTCGAGCCGGTGAGGGGATCGACCGCGTGCTCGGGATGTGGCATCAGGCCGAACACGTTGCCGGCGTCGTTGGCCACGCCGGCAATGTCGTCCTGCGACCCGTTGGGGTTCTCGCCGGGCGCGTAGCGGAGAAGCACCCTCACCGGCTCGGGGGAGTAGTAGCGCCCGGTCGTGTGCTTGACGGGGATCGAGAGCCTGTCCGGACAATCGTGGGTGAACGGCGTGTCGCGGGCGACCACGTCGAGGCGCACCTGCCGGAAGACAAACTTCAGCGACGTGTTCGGTAGCAGCGCGCCGGGAAGGAGCCCTGCCTCGCACAGGACCTGGAACCCGTTGCAGATCCCGAGCACGAGCCCACCGCCACGGGCGAAGTCGATCACCGACTCCATCACGGGCGCGAACCGCGCGATCGCGCCGGCGCGCAGGTAGTCGCCGTAGGAGAACCCGCCGGGGACGATCACCGCGTCGACTCCTTGGAGGTCGCGGTCCGCGTGCCAGAGCAGCACCGCGTCGCCTACGCGCTGCGCCGCGTGGAGCGCATCGACCTCGTCGCACGAGCCGGGGAATCGGATCACGCCAAACTTCATCGCTCGATCTCGTAGTCCTCGATCAGGGGATTTGCGAGCAGCCGCTCGCACATCTCGGGCAGTCTTGATGGGTCCTCGACGTCGAGCTCGATCAGGCGCCCCACGTGAACGTTGCGCACGCCGCTAAAGCCGAGCGCCGGGAGCGCCCGCTCGACCGCCTGCCCTTGCGGATCGAGGATCCCGGCCTTGGGCCGGACCAGCACCCGGGCTCTCATCCCCCGGTCCTGCGAAGCCACTCCCCGAACGGCTCGCCGGTGATGCGCTCGTACGCCTCGATGTACTTGGCGCGCGTCCGCTCCACCACGTCCTCGGGGATCGGCGGGGCGGGCGGAGTGCGGTCCCAGCCCGTCGAGGAGGCCCAGTCGCGCACGAACTGCTTGTCGAAGCTCGGCTGCCCGCGTCCCGGCTCGTACTCGTTCGCGGGCCAGAACCGCGACGAGTCGGGCGTGCACACCTCGTCGCCGAGGGTCAGGGTGCCGCGCTCGTCGAGCCCGAGCTCGAACTTGGTGTCGGCGAGGATGATGCCGCGGTCGCGCGCGTGGTCGGCGGCGCTCTCATAGAGCGCGAGCGAGACATCGCGCGTCCGCTCGGCGAGCTCGCGGTCGCCGACCAACCGGATCGCGCCCTCGAAGTCGATCGCCTCGTCGTGGCCGACGCTGGCCTTGGTCGTCGGAGTGAAGATGGGCTCCGGCAGACGATCTGATTCGCGAAGCCCGGCCGGCAGCTCGATCCCGGAGACCGCCCCGGTCGACTGATAGTCCTTCCATCCCGATCCGGTGATGTAGCCGCGAACCACGCACTCGACGGGCAGCATCCCGAGCTTTTTGACCACCATCGCCCGCCCCCGAGCCTCGTCGGGCACGCCGTCGGTCACCGACAGCAGGTGGTTGGCGACGATGCCCTCGGTGCGCTCGAACCAAAACGCCGAGAGCCCGGTGAGCACGCTTCCCTTGTCCGGGATCGGCGTCGGGTGCACCACGTCATAGGTCGAGATCCGGTCCGAAGCGACGATCAACAGCGACTCGCCCAGGTCATAGATCTCGCGGACCTTGCCCGAAGCCAGGAGGGGCAGGTCAGCGAGTGCGGTCACTCAGCCGAGGGTAGCAACGGGTGCGGCGGCGAGCCTGGAGCGCGCGAACGCTACCTTGAGCGCATGCCGGTCCTCACAGCCCGGGGAGTCGTCAAGTCGGTGGGCGCCGGCCGAGCACGGAGGCTGATCCTCGACGGGGCGACGCTCGTCGTCGAGCGGGGCGAGCTGGTGGCGGTGCTGGGGCGATCGGGGAGCGGGAAATCCACGCTTCTCCACCTGCTCGGTGCGCTCGACCGGCCCGACGGCGGCGAGATCGTCGTGGCGGGTCAGGAGATCACCCGCCTCAGTGGCGGCGCGCTCGCGCGGACGCGGCTGCGCCACGTCGGCTTCGTGTTCCAGTCCTTCCAGCTGGTCGAAGAGCTGAGCGGCGCGGAGAACGTGCTCCTGCCCACCCGGCTCCCCGGCGCGCTCAGGGGCGGGGCGCGACGGGCGCGCGCCCTGATCGACGAGCTGGGGCTGGCGGGCGTCGCCGATCATCTGCCGTTCGAGCTCTCGGGAGGCGAGCAGCAGCGGTTCGCGATCGCGCGGGCGCTCGTCAACGACCCGGAGCTCGTACTCGCCGACGAGCCGACCGGCAACCTAGACCTCGAGAACGGTGCCGCGGTGCTCGGTCTGCTGCGCGCACTCACCGACAGGGCGGTCGTGGTAGTCACTCACGATCCCGAGGCGGCGGCGATCGCGGACCGCGTCCTGCACCTGCGCGAGGGCCGTCTGAGCGAACGCGTCGAGGAGCGGCTCCGCGCGGTCGGCAGGCGGGGGCTCCGGGCGCAGTGAGAGCGGCGCTGACCGATGCGCGGCAGGGATTGCGCCTGCGGCGCCGGCGCACCCTGCTCACCGCGCTCGGGATCGCGCTCGCGGCGGCGATGCTGTCCTCCGCGCTCGTCGTCGGCGAGGGCCTCGGCTACGGCTTCGATCGCGCCGCCCGCGCGGCCGACCTGCCGGACGTGATCGTGCGGTTCAACTCGCAGCCCGCGAGCCTCGTCGCCCAGCACATCACCGCGCTCCCGGACATCGCGGCCTTCACGGTGCGCAGCGAGGCCACGGGCGTGCCGATCTCCTTCGGCGATCACGCCAGCGGCGGCGCGTCGGTGGAGCTCGTGGGCCCGGGGCGCCGGGGCTACGCGATCGTGAGCGGACGCCAGATGTCCGATCGCCGCTTCGGGGAGGTCGTGCTCGAGCGAGGGCTGGCGGAGGCCTGGGGCGTCAAGCTCGGGGACAAGGTCAGCGTCGGGAACCTGAACGAGCTGCGGGTGGTGGGGTTCTCCGAGGCCCCGGACAACGTCTCCTACCCGCTCGCCGTGCCTCGCGTCTACATGTCGGAGAGCGCGATGGCGGCGCGGTTCGGTCCCGATCCGAACGACTCGGTCGACGAGGCGATGATCTGGCTCAGGGACCCGCGCTACGTCTCGGAAGTGCTCGCGCAGGCGCGGGCCACGAGCTACGGCCTCCAGGGGGTGCGGTTCGTCACGCGCTCGGGCGTACGCGTGCTCCTCGACCAGGCCGCGGGCATCGTGATCGACCTGCTGGTGGCGCTCTCTCTGATCGCGCTGGTGACCGCCGGCGTGATGCTCGCCGCCTCGGCGCGCGCCGAGATCCAGCGCCGCCTGGGCGGGATCGGGATCCGGCGCGCCGTGGGGGCCGGACGTGGCTACGTGGCCGGGGCGCACGCGCTCGAGGCCGTGCTGGTCGCCGCCCCCGCCGCGACCGTCGGCGCGGTAGCCGGCGTGCTCGCTACCTACGAGCCGTCGGGCCGCCTCGAGACGCTGCTGAACGAACCGCCCCCGGGTACGACGCTCCTGTTGCCGCTCGCGGCGGGGTGGTTGGTGGCGGTCGCGGTGCCCGCGCTCGCGGCGACCTGGCCGGCGTGGCGAGCCTCGGGCCGACCGGCCGTGTCGCTGCTCGGAGGGGCGGAGTTGCGTGGTGGGCGTGCTTGCACCCGACGCCTGGCCGCCCGCGGCCCCGGCCTTACCGCGCTGGGTGCGCGGCTGGTGGGCGCCCGCCGGGCGCGGCTCGCGGCCACCGTGGCCATGCTCGGGATGTCGGCGGGGTTCGTGCTGCTCCTGCTGTCGCTGGCGTCGGCGCTCCAGACGCTCGAGACGGATCCGGGAGCGCTCGGCAAGCGCTACCAGCTCACGGCACAGCTGCCGGCGTCTCAGCTGCGCGAGGTGCTCAAGGTGGCGGGCGTGCAGGCGGCGGCGCCACGCTACGAGGACTACGCGGCCGACTCGTTCTCGCTCGGCGAGACGATCGACGTCATCGCCTACCCGGGCGACCACACGGAGTTCGAGGCGCCCCCGCTCGTGGACGGAAGCCGGCTGCGGGGATCCGCGCAAGCGGAGGTGGGCGCCGGACTTGCCGACGCCCTTGGCCTGAACCCCGGATCGACGCTCGCGCTGGCCATGCCGTCGGGGACCGAGCTCCGCCTGCGGGTCGCGGGGATCGTCAGCTCGCTCGACCACGATGGGCGCGTCGCGTACATCCCGGCCGCTGCGATGCTGCGCGCCGACTCGGGCGCGCCCGAGGAGATCGCGGTGCGGCTCCGCGACGGGGCCGACGTGGCGAGCGTGACCGCCGGCCTGGCGGCGATCGGCGCCGCTCCCTCTCCGACCGGGGGCGCCACGGCGAGGGGCAAGCCGCTCGTCGACGTGCTGCGCTCGCTGCTGCGCGCGATCGCGATCGTGGACGGACTCGTCTGTCTCTACGCGCTCGTGCAGGCGTGCGCGCTGACGGTTTCCGAGCGACGGCGGACGGTGGCAGTGCTGCGCGCGTGCGGAGCCGGGTCGCAGGCGGTGGCAAGGCTGCTCGCCGGCGCGGCGGCGATGCTGCTGGTGCCGGCGGCGGTGCTCGGAATCGTGCTCGAAAGGCTGGTCCTCGGCCCCGCCCTTTCGCGCCTCGCCGCGAGCTACGCCACGCTTCCCCTGTCGGCGGGGTTCTTCGAGATCGGAGTCTTGGTTGCCGGCCTGGTCGCGGCGGCGTTGATCGCCGTGCTGTGGGTGACCCGCCAGGTGAGCCGGGAGGGTGTCGTCACGGGGCTGGCCGCGCCATGAGCCCCGGGTTGACGCGCCGGCAGGCGCTGGTTCGAATGGCCGCGGGGACCGCGGTGCTCGTCGCCGGGTGCGGCGCGGGGCGGGGGGGCGAGGCGACGGGCTCGACCGTGAGCTCAACCTGGTCTGACCCGGTCGGTGACGGCGTGCTCCGCCGCTCGCTCGGCGAGCCGCTCCTGGAAAGGACGGAGCTCGGCGCGCCGGCGGCGGTGACCGGGACTCTGGCGACGGTCGGGCACATCACCGACGCGCACGTGCTCGACGCCTCCTCGCCCGCGCGGGTGACGTTCCTGGACCGGCTCGGCAGTCCGTTTCAGTCGACCTTCCGCCCGCAGGAGACGCTCACCGCGCAGGTGCTCGACGGCGCGGCGCGCGCCGTGGGCAGGCTACGACCCGATGTAGTAGTCCAGGGCGGGGACCTGATCGACAACGCTCAAGACAACGAGCTTCATCACGCGCTGGCCGCCTGGCGTGGCGGCCAGCGCGTACATCCGGGCAGTGGCGCGCGCGGCTACTACGGCGTGCAGCTTCAGAGCAACCCCGACCCGTTCTATTACCGCCCGGACGTGGACGCGCCGCGCTATCCCGGCCTCCTGTCCGCGGCGGTGGCGCCGTTTGCGAGCGCCGGCCTCGGCGCCAAGTGGTACCCGGTGCTCGGCGACCACGACGTGCTCGTCGCGGGTGAGCTCGCGCCCACGCCGGTCACGCGCGCGCTCGCGGTCGGCGATCGCGCGCTGTGGGAGCTCCCGCCGGGGCTCCAGCTTCCCTCGGGCGCGAGCGCGTCAACGGTGTATTCGGCCGACGGTCCGCCGAGTCCGGGTCTCGTCCACAACTTCCTGGCCCAGGCGCTCGCCGGTCCCACCGTGCCGGTGCCGGCGGATCCGTCGCGGCGCGAGCTCAGCGTTCGGGAGGTAATCGGGGGGCTCCGCGCGGGCAGCGGGGCCGTCGGCAGCTCACACCGGCTCGACTATCACCTCGACGTGGGGCCGCGGCTGCGGCTGATCGTGCTCGACCTCGTCCGCCGCGCCGGCGGCTCGGGCGGCCTCGTCGCCCCCGGCCAGCCGGCGTGGCTCGCCCGCGAGCTGGCCGGCGCCGCCGACCGCTGGGTGCTCGTGTTCAGCCATCAGCCACTCGAGAGCTCGGTCGGGGGCGGCGAGCTGCTGGCGCTGCTCGATCGTCATCCGCGGGTGGTGGCGGCGATCGCCGGGCACGTGCATCGCAACCAGATCGTCCCGCGGCCCGGCGCCGGGGGCGGCTACTGGCTGATCACCACGGCCTCGCTGATCGACTATCCGCAGCAGGCGCGGGCGCTACGGGTGGTGCAGACCGCGAAGGGCGGGATCTGCATCGAGACGTGGATGCTCGATCACATCTTCCCGGGGCGGCTCGGCGAGATCTCGCGCCAGCTGTCATACATCGACGCCCAGGGGGGCCGCCCGCGCGGGTTTGCCGGCGGCCGGCTCGACCGCAACGTCCGGCTGTATCGCGACCCGCCGTCCTAGCCGCTACCGCGGTTTGCTCTTGGCGTTCTCGGGGGAGTCTCCGGGCAGCGGAGGAGACGAAGAAAGGACCGTGATCGATGGCTCCGACCCGACGAGGTTCGACGCGCTCGAACCGCAACTCGCGATCCAGTCGCAATAACGGGCGGTCATCGTCGAGCGCACAGCGCTCAAAGCCGGACGTGCCCGACTATTCGGTGATTGACCCCCGGGACATTGACGAAGCGGTCGACGTCTACGTGGACGCTCCGGTGGTCAAGGTCGACGAGATCAAGTTCGAGCTGGACGACTTCCGGGCTCACCTCGCGCTGCTGGCCGAGGCCGGCCACTTCGTGCAAGTCAACGCAGGGGTCGGGGTCCGGCTCGGGAAGGTCGAGCTCGAAATCCAAGGGGTCGAGACGCAGGCACTGATGGAGGTCCGTCTTCACCACCTGAGCAGGATCCTCGAGCGCGTCCTCACCTCGCTCGATCGCAATCCGGAGCTGCTTCGAAGCGTGGGCGATGCTCTGGGGGATGTTGGCGGCGGTGCCCACGACCTCCTGACCGACACCGGCGACACCATCAAGAGCGCCGGCAAAGGCGCGCAGAGCGCCGTCCAGGATGTCGGCCAGGGCGCCGGCAAGGGAGTCGCCGGATTGGGACAGGGCGCGCAGCAAGGAGTGCAGGGACTCGGACAGGGAGCGCAACAAGGAGTCGAGGGGGTGGGCCAGGGAGCGCAACAGGGGGTCGAGCAACTTGCGTCCGGCGGCCAGCAGGGGGACGGATCAGCCCAGAGCGGTGGATAGGGGTGGGTGGGTCATGGCGCGTAACACGACGACATCCCAGCGTTCCGGCGCCAATCGCGAGCGGAGCGCCCCCTCGCCCAGCAGATCGGGGTCCTCCAGGAGCGGGAATACGACTGGGCGCGGCGGAGACGGAGCGCGGCCGGCGAGGCAGGCGCAAGGTCAAGGCAATGATTCGGTTCGCGAGTACCGACGCTACGAGGGGCGAGAGGTGGAGGATCCGGCCGGGCCGCCCGACGTGCTGTTGGACGTGCCCGAGCTGAGAGTCGACTCGATCCACTTCGAGCTGGACGACCTCGACGCTCACGTCGCGCTCAAAGCCAGGGTGCTGAATCTGATCAAGCTGAACGTGGGCATCGACGTGCACCTCAGCAGGGTCAAGCTCGATATCAAAGGCGTCGAGGCGGAGATGGTGCTCAAGGCTCGACTCGAGCACGTCACGGCCATCGTTGATCGTCTGATGACGAGCCTCGACCGCAACCCCGAACTCGTAAAGGGGCTAAGCCGGGCGGTATCCGACGTTGGTAAGGGGGCCGGTGAGGCGGTGGGCAAGACCGGCGACGCCGCGAAGGATGTCGGAAAGGGCGCGCAATCGGCGCTCGGCGATGTTGGACAGGGCGCCGGTCAGGCCGTCGGCGAGGTCGGTCAAGGCGCCGGTCAGGCCGTCGGCGAGGTCGGTCAAGGCGCTGGTCAAGCCGTTGGCGATGTCGGTCAGGGCGCTGGCCAGGCGGCGGGCAATCTTGGCCAAGTCGCGGGAGGAGTCGGGCAAACTCTCGGGCAGGCGGGTCAAGGCGCGACGCAGGCACTCGGCCAGGCCGGGCAAGGCGCGACGCAAGCACTCGGCCAGGCCGGCCAAGGCGCGACGCAAGCTCTCGGCGGCGCCGGAGGCGGTGGGCAGAGTGACGGGGATCGCGATCAAGCCAGCCAGGGGCCGGACCAGTCGAACGGCACGCCGTCCACGGCCGCCAGTCCGCGAGCGCTCGCGCAGGAAGTCGCCAAGGCGGTTGCCGGGGAAATCCGGCATGCAGCGTCAGACCAGGCCCGCGATCTAGGACGCGCGGCGACGCGCAAGGTACGAGAGCTTGGCGAGCGCCGCGAGCAGCGCCGGGCTGAGAAGTACCAGGCAACCGAGGCGGCCGTTCGTATCGCCGACGAACTCGGCGTGGACCTCGCGCAGCTCGAAGGTACCGGCAACGAGGGCCGGATCACCGCTAAGGACGTACGGCAGGCGCTTCAAACCTGATGGACCGCGAACCCGATCTCGAGATCGCCGCGTCGGTCCGCGCCGACGAGCTGCGATTCGAGTGCAAACCACGGGTCCGCGTCGTCGTTTATGCCGACTCGCCGACCTTCGCTCGGTCAGGCTCAGAGCGCGAGAATCTGCCAGATCAACTCGAGCCGGGCGTCACCTACCGGAACGCCGCGGTCCGCTGGTGGGTGAGCGCCCGACTCGACGACTCGGACTTTCCGCCTTAAGCCCTAAAGGCGGAGGATCACTTGGAGAGGAGCTTGCCGACGCGCTCGGTGGTCTCCCCGGCCTGTTGGAGGTCGGACGCGATCTCGCCGAGTCGCTTGCCGGTACGACCGACGTGCTTGCCGGTTCTCCTAACGCCGTCGGCAAACGAATCGAGGTCATTGGGCAGATGTTTGGTCAGCGAGCTCAGCGCGGCCCCGTTCGTCGGCATGCTTATGTGCGGCATTGGCCGGCTGATCCGCACGCCAAGGATCTCTCGCGGTTTTGGCCTCAGCGTCCTGCGGGCCGCCACCGCGCCGGCGACGCCTAGGACCGCTGCCCCTCCAGCCATGGCAGGTTTCGCCGCACGGCGGACGACCTTCACCACCGTGGATCGCTGAAACGCCTTCGCCGGCGTGCGACCGCTCGACGGGTCCCCGCCGTTGGCGGAACCGCTATTCGACCGCGGGCGAGCGGCACTGGACCCCGAGCCGGCCGGCGACCTCCTGGCCGTGGATCTCGTTGCCGCGGTCGGTCTGCGATTGGAACGCCTGTTTGCCGGCTTCCTCGAGGTGGTCCGGCTCGAGGTCGTGTTCGCGCTCGTGGTGCGCGCCGCGGCCGCCTGTGCCGTCGCCTTGGAAGCGCGCTTGGCCGATCCGCTGGCACCGGCTCCGTTTCGCCGGTTTGGGCTGCTCGAGGACCGTCTGTTGCTCGGGCTCTTGGAAGTCGGTGAGCGTTCAGCCATGACTGTCTCCTTCGCTTGCGGGCTGTGTCGTTTGCACCGCCTGATTTCTATTCTTGTGCCGTCTCGTCATCGTGGCTCGCCAGGGCGGCGTGTGAGAGCGCCAAGCACGACCTCCACCGGCGATCTTCGTTGAGCCGGGCGAGCGGCCATGCGGAGTTCGTGCAGCTCACACTCGATCGCGCTGAGCCGCCGGAGCACCCGTCCCCCCTCGACTCCGGCCCCGACCGCCCCGCGTACTTCATCGGCAAACCGGGCACCGAGCGAGCGATGCCGCCTCAGGCGGATTCCGAGCACGTTCCCGCGCGAGGCCAAGCGCACGCCTCCGGCCGCCCCCGCGGCCAAACCGAGCGCGCCCATGCCGACCGCGCCGGCCGGCACCTTTACCTTGCTCGCGACGGTCGCCCGCGGCGCGCGCTCTCGGGATCCGCCAGACCGCTCGGCGCCACGGTCGATACGAGCAGAATTCGTCCTAATTGCGGTCATCCTCGGGGAATGGCTACCCATTCGCATCGCGCATAACCATAGCCCGGGCGACGCGTGTCAGCGGTAGGCCCTCGCTACCGCTCCGCGCCGCCGCCCTCGCCCCCCGGGGGCCGGCGGATCGGGCCCGTTTCGGGTCCCTGACGCTACGGCAGCGCTATCGCCGGCGCCGGCGCGATCGCATCGAGCCGAGCGACGATCTCGTCGGCGTAGCGGACGAAATAGGCGTAGTCGAAGACCTCGTCGAGGTCGAGGCCCACGCCGGCGGTGGCGGGGTCCTCGGCGAGCAGCGCGCGCAGCGGCCGCCCGTCGTCGATCGCCTGCTGCGCCAGCCGCTGGACGATCCGGTACGCGTCGTCGCGCATCATGCCGGTACGTACGAGTGCGAGCAGCACGCGCTGAGAGAACAGCGCGCCGTGGGTCACCTCGAGGTTGGCGCGCATGCGTTCGGCGTTCACGACCATGCCCTCGACGAGCGCGAGCGCGCGGCGCTGGATGTGGTCGAGGAGGATCGTCGAGTCGGGCAGGATCACGCGCTCGACCGACGAGTGCGAGATGTCGCGCTCGTGCCAGAGCGCGACGTTCTCGAGCGCGGCCTGCGCGTTTGCGCGCAGGACTCGGGCCAGGCCGGCGATCTGCTCTGACTTGATCGGGTTGCGTTTGTGGGGCATCGCGCTCGAGCCCTTCTGAGAAGCGGAGAACGGCTCGCTCACTTCACGGACCTCTGTGCGCGCGAGGTGGCGCAGCTCGGTCGCGAACCGCTCCAGTCCCGCGCCGGCCAGCGCGATCGCCTGGAGCAGCTCGGCGTGGCGATCGCGCGCGACCACCTGGGTGGAGACCGGCTCGCGCTCCAGCCCGAGCCGGGCCAGTACCCGCTCCTCGAACTCCGGCGAGGTCGCGGAATAAGTGCCGACCGCGCCGGAGATCGCACCCACCGCAGCCTGGGCGAAGGCGCGCGCGAGCCGGTGTGCGTTGCGGTCGGCTTCGAACGCAAACCCGGCCAGCTTGATCCCGAACGTGGTTGGCTCGGCGTGGATCCCATGGGTGCGGCCGACGCACAGCGTGTGCGCGTGCTCGCGCGCTTTGGCCGCGAGCGCTTCGACGAGCCGCCGCGCGTCCGCCAACAACACGTCGGCCACGCGGCGCAGCTGCAGCGCCAACCCCGTGTCGAGCACGTCACTCGAGGTCAGGCCGAGGTGGATCCAGCGGCCGGCGGAGCCGGCGGAGGCCGCGAGGACATCGACGAACGCCGCCGTGTCGTGGTCGGTGACCCGCTCGCGCTCCTCGATCGCCTGGACCGTGAACGTGGCGTCCCTGATCGCCTCGAGGTCCTCTTCGCTCGGTCCCTCGAGTTCCTCGCAGGCCGCGACCTCGACCTCGCGCATCGCGTCGAAGTGCGCGTAGTCCGACCAGATCGCGGCGAGCTCGGTGCGGGTGTAACGGGGGATCACTCAGGCGATTATGCGACACGCGCCGACGACTATCCGAACTGTCGTCCTCCGATCCCGCTCAGCGGCATCAGAAGGCTTCACTTTGCTAGCCGCCGGCCAGCTGAACCGCCTTGACGATCAGCAGGATCACCGACACCAGCAGGTAGCTGCGCAAGGTGAGCATCGCGACCTTGCGGCCGGTGGACCACGCCGGCCTGGCGAGCAGGGCGAGCGGGGGCATAGTCCACTGCTCCCGCGGCACGGTCGGCCCGGCACCTTCCATGGTGACGGCCGCGGCCCGTCGGCGCGAGCGGAGCGCGAAGACGGCGAAGGTGACCAACCCGACCGCGAGCACCGCCCCGCCGACGAGCGCCGTCGTGGTCACGTTGATGCTGGGGAACAGCGTGGTGGCCATCAGGATCAGCGACAGCAGCACGAGGACGGCGATGATCGCGCTGGCGAGCGCGTTGAGCCACGGCCGGTTGACCCACGGACCGAGGACCTCGCGGTCGTTGCAGAGCAGCAAGAGGAACACGCTGGCGCTCGGGAGCAGCACGCCGGCCAGGGCTTGGACGGCCTCGGTGATCACTCCGAGCGGGGCGCCCGGGATCAGGACGATCGCGGCGGCGCCGATGATCAGCACCGAAAAGATGGCGTAGAACAGCTTGGCGTCGCGAAAGCTCCGGTGCAGCGAGCTCTTGGTCCCGAACACGTCCCCGAACGCATAGCTGGTCGACAGCGTCAGCGCCCCCGCGCCGATCAGCGACGCGTTCAGCAGCACCAGTGCGAAGAACGCGCCGGCCACCGAGCCGATCGTCTTGTCCAACCCGTTCGCGGTACCGCCGGCGTCGGTGAACTGTCCGAAGTACGGGGTGTGCTGGAACGCGAACGCAGAGACGCAGATCAGGGCGCCGGCGCCGACGACCACGACCACCGCTCCGATCCAGGTGTCGAGCCGCTCGTAGTTGATCCAGCGCGGCGTGATCCGCTTGTCGATGATGTTCGACTGCTGGAAGAACAGCTGCCAGGGGGCCACGGTCGTTCCCACCATCGCGATGATCAGCAGCACGGAGGTCGAGTTCGCGCCGCCCTGGATTCCGGGGATGAAGAAGTCGTGGGCGATCGGTCCGGCCTTCGGATGCGCCATGAACAACAGCGGGATCACCAACAGGTTGGCGAACACGAACACGAACATCGACCGCTCCCAGGCCCGGAAGCTGCCGCTGACCGTGATCGCGATGAGCGCGGCGGCAGCGAACGGGACCGCCAGGTACTGGGATATGCCGAAGTAGCTGAGGGCGAGGCTGACGCCGATGAACTCGGTGACGATCGTGAGGAAGTTGAGCAGGAACAGATCCCCGACCGAGAACCACCCCCAGAAGCGCCCGAAGCGCTCATTGATCAGCCTCGCGTGGCCGACGCCGGTGACCGCCCCGAGGCGCACCACCATCTCCTGGTTGACGATCAGCACCGGAACCAGCAGCAGCAGCACCCACAGGAGACTCGTGCCGTAGTTCTGGCCGGCCTGCGAGTAGGTGGCGACGCCGCCGGCGTCGTTGTCGCCCACCATCACGATCAGGCCGGGACCGATGATCGCCAGCAGGGCCAGTGCACGCGAGCGCCAGGCGCGGTGCACTTCCTCGTGCTCGCGGATCGTGCCAAAGGCCCCCTTGATGTCGCCGACGTGCGCGGAGTCGAGCGTGAATCGCTCGCGCGCAGGCGGCGCGGGCGTGCGCGCAGGGGCGGCGGGCGGCCGTGGCGGCGCGGCCGTAGGAGCGGCGCTCGGCACCACCGGCCGTGAGCGATTCTCCGGGATCTCTCGACCTCCTTTCTATGACCGTCGCGGCAGCTGCCGCGGCCGGCCGGAGGTCCCTGCGCTTCCCGGGTCAGCCCCTTGGAGACGAAGTTACGCCCACGACTCCGGCCGCGAACCTGCTACTTCGCGGTAGCTCGTCTTCGTCTAAGTGTTCGTCGTGGCGTGACATCGCAGAACCTGTTCTGCCGCCGGAAGGGCGACGATATTGAGGCTAGCAGCGGTCAGTCCCGCGCGGCGCCGGCGCGGCGGCGCCAGTCGTCCGGAATCAGCAGCTCGAGGATGTCGTCGACGGAGATCATCCCAACCGCCTTGCCCTCGCCATCTACCACCGGCAGCGCGATCAGGTTGTAGTCGGACATCACCCGCGCGACCTCGGGAAGGTCCTCCTCGGCCGTGACCGTGGGAATCGGCGCGTCGTCGATCAAGCTACGCAGCTTCTCGGTCTCGCCCGAGCGAATGAGCTGGGCGAGCGTCAGCGCCCCGACGAGCTTCCACTCGTCGTCGACGACGCACACGATCGAGACCTGCTGCGGCCCGAGTTCACTCGCTCGCACGGCCGCCAACGCGTGCCGGACCTCGGCGTCGGCAGGCGTCGAGACGAAGTCTGGGTTCATGATCCCGCCGGCGGTGGCGGGATTGTGACCGAGGAGCTCCCTGATCTTGCGCTGCTTGCGCGGCGGCAGCAGGTTCAGTATCGGTAGGCGACGATCCTGGTCGAGCTCGAGGAGCAGGTCGGCGGCGTCGTCGCTCGCCATGCGCTCGAGGATGGCCGCAACCTCCTGATCGGACCGATCGCGCAGGAACTCGACCTGGTGCTCGTCATCGAGCTCCTCGAAAACGTCCGCCTCGAGCTCCTTGTCCTGGCCCACCGCCTCGAGGATCTCCTCGCCTTCGTCGTGCGAGGCGGCTTCCACGAGATCGGCGATCTGGGCGGGGTGAAGCCGGGCGATCCGGCGCGGGGTCAACTTCAGGCGCGAGGTTGGCACGTGGCCGACCAGCGGCTCCATCTGGACCCACGGCACGAACTTGTCGTGCTCGGCCTGGTGGGTGCGATACCTGCGGGGAAGCAACCGGCGCAGCCGGGCGCGGAAGCTCGGATCGATTCCCGCCACGCGCCAGGTGCCCTCGTCGCAGACGAGGTCGACCTCCCGCGCCCGGACCAGGTGCGCGGTGTCGACGTTGATCAGGCTGTGGTCGAGGAGGTCCGAGCGTAACAGCACCTCGCTGGGTCGGCGCTCGAACTGGGCCAGGTTGAGCTTGGTGGTGGCGGTCCGGGCGGCGACCGGCTCGAGGCGTTCGATCCGGTCGATCGGCACGAACAGCTCGCGTCCGCCGATGCGGGCCTCCAGGCCGATGACCGGAGGCGGTCCGTCGTCCTCGCCGAGGCGCACCACCACGTCCTCTACCTCACCCAAGCGCTCGCCCGCGGAGTCCAGCAACGGGCTCCCGGCGATCGAAGAGAGGTGGACGATCGCTTCGGCCATCAGCAATCGATGCCGGTAAGCCTAGCGCTGGGGCTTCGACCGGTCGGCGGGCGGCGGATGCCGAGGGGGCGGCCTCAGGTGTCGAGGATCCGCGCGGCGAGCACCGCCGCGTTGCGCGCGTTGTCCACCCCGACGCACGCCACCGGCACGCCGGGTGGCATCTGCGCGATCGAGAGCAGCGCGTCGAGTCCGCCGCCCACCGAGGTGCGGGTCGTCAGGGGCACGCCGATCACCGGCAGATCGCAGTGCGCCGCCACCACCCCCGGAAGGGCGGCAGACAGTCCGGCGCCGGCAATGATCACGCGCAGGCCGCGCAGCCGGGCGTTGCGCGCGTAGTCGGCGACCTTGTCCGGTTCGCGGTGCGCCGACATCACCCTCGTCTCCGAACGGATACCGCGTTCTTCGAGCTCCTTCTCGGCCCCTTCCATGGCCGGGAGGTCGCTCTTGGAGCCCATGACGATCCCGACCACGGGCGCGTCGACCTCGAGCTCCTCGAACTCGGGGACGGGTTCCACGTATGTCCGCGGCTCACGCTGGCTCATGTGAGATGCGCGATGTCACGCCTCAGTTGCTTGCCCTCGAACTCGACCATGTCGGCGGCAGCATATGCTGCCGCCCGGGCGTCAGCGGCAGTGGGGCCCAGTGCGGTCACGCTGAGCACCCGTCCGCCGGCGGTGACGATCAGGCCGTCTTGGTCGCGGGCGGTGCCCGCGTGGGTGACGTAGACATCGGTCGGGACGGCGTCCAGACCGCTGATCACGTCACCGCGCGAGGAGCTCTCTGGGTACCCGGCGCTGGCCAGGACCACGGTCACCGCCGTCTCGGGCGTCCAAGCGAGGCTCACCCCTGACAGGGCGCCGGGGACCATGGCCTTGTCGATCAGCTCCAGAAGGTCCGACCGCAGCCGCGGCAGGATCGCCTGCGTCTCGGGGTCGCCAAAACGAACATTGAACTCGAGCACCCTTGGGCCGGTCGCGGTCAGCATCAGGCCGGCGTAGAGGACGCCTCGGAAGGTGATCCCGCGGCGCGCGAGCTCGTCGAGCACGGGCTGGTGAACCGCCCACGCCAGCTCTGCCGCGCGATCCGCGTCCACGCCCGGCACCGGAGAGTAGGACCCCATCCCGCCGGTGTTCGGCCCCCGGTCGTCGTCGAAGATCCGCTTGTAGTCCTGCGCCGAGGCCAGCGGCAGCGCGAGCTCGCCGTCGCATAGGGCCAACAGCGACAGCTCGTCGCCCACCAGGTGCTCCTCGATCACCACGCGCTCGGTTCCGAACTCGTGGTCGACGAGGAGGCGGCGGATGGCCTCGTGCGCCTGTGCCTCGTCGGTCGCGATCAATACCCCCTTGCCGGCGGCGAGGCCGTCGGCCTTGAGCACGGCGGGGTAGCCGTCGATCGCGTCGAGGGCCTGCGCGGGATCGGAGACGACCTGGTAGCGGGCGGTGGGCACGCCGGCGGCATCCATGATCTCCTTGCAGAAGGCCTTCGAGCCCTCGAGCCGGGCGGCGCCCGCGGTCGGACCAAAGCACCGCACGCCGGCGTCGGCGAGCCCGTCGGCCACTCCGGCGACGAGCGGAGCCTCGGGCCCGACTACGACCACGTCGACCTCCTCATCGCGCGAGGTACGCACCAGGCCATCGATGTCCTCGGCCGCGACGTCGAGAATTCGCGCTTCGGCGGCGATCCCGGCGTTACCTGGAGCGCATAGCACCTCGGGCTTGCGCGGCGAGCGGTTCAGCGCCTGGACGATCGCGTGCTCGCGGGCGCCTGCGCCCACGACGAGGACGCGCGTCGAATCGTCGCTAGATCGAGCCAATGAAGTCGTCGATCGGGATCGCGGTCAACGTCTCGTACTTGGCCGTGCCGCGCGATCCGAGCTCCAGCGACACGCGCGCGATCGTCTTCTCATCCGGAGCCTCGACGACGTTGATGAAGTCGAAGTGCCCGAGCGTCGCCCACTGTGCCTTGACCGTGGCCCCGAGCTGCTCGACCTCGCGGTTGACCTCCTTGATCCGCGTGGGGTTGTTCTTGACGGTCTGCACGCCTTCGGGTGTGAGCGTCGAAAGCAAGATGTACGTGGGCACGGCTGCCTCCTTCGGTTGCTGGCGCGGAGGCGTCGGTTCTATCACTCTTTCCGCCGAACCTCCTGGACCAGCCAGCCGTTGCCGTCGGGGTCGCTGAACGACAAAAACGATCCGTAGTCGCGGCGCTCCGGGTCGACTCCGGCGACCTGCCGACCCCCTTCGAAGTGAAACGGCCCGGCCACCTCCATGCCGCGCTCGGCCAACTCGGCCCGCGCAGCCTCGATGTCGGGGACGATCAGATGCAGCCCCTTGACCGGCCCCGAAGCGTCCGGGGCGACGGCGCCGCGCATGATCGTGATCGAGCAGGCGGACCCCCGGGGAGTCAGCTGCACGACACGAAACTGCTCCCCCTCGCGATGGTCCACGTCGACGTTGAAGCCCGCCTTCTCGACGTAGAACCCTTTGGCGCGGTCGACATCCGAGACGGGCAGGACGATGAGTTCGAGCTTCCAGTCCACGACGATCCTTTCTCCGTTAGCGCCATACTGCCGGCGCCGGCCAGGCGGGCCGGCGCCGGCAGGGCAAACCTCTTAGGCAGCCCTCGCGGTCCGCTCCCGCGCCGGCTCCAGCATGATCTCGCCGTCGGCGGCGTCCACCAGCACGGTGTCGCCGGGGACGAACCGCCCCTCGAGGATCGCGAGCGCCAGCGGGTCGACGAGCCGCTTCTGGATCACGCGCTTGAGCGGCCGCGCGCCGTACGTCGGGTCGTAGCCGAGGTTGCCGAGCAGCGTCCGTGCGTCGTCGGTCAGCTCGACCTCGATGTCGCGCTCGGTCCGCACCCGCTCGATGAGCTTGGCCACCTGGAGATCGACGATCTGCGCGATCTGCTCGCGGCTCAGCGGCTCGAACTCGACGATGTCGTCCAACCGGTTGATGAACTCCGGCCTGAAGGTGGCGTCGACTGCCGCGCGTCGAGAAAGGCCCGCCCCCCCAATGTTCGAGGTCATGATCAACACGGTGTTCTTGAACGACACCGTGCGGCCCTGGCCGTCGGTCAGGCGACCGTCGTCCATGACCTGCAAGAGCGCGTTGAACACATCGGAGTGGGCCTTCTCGATCTCGTCGAGCAGCACCACCGAGTAGGGCCGGCGCCGAACGGCTTCGGTCAGCTGGCCGCCCTCCTCGTAGCCCACGTATCCGGGCGGCGCGCCCACCAGCCGCGAGACCGCGTGCTTCTCCATGTACTCGGACATGTCGATGCGGACCATGGCGTCCTGGGTGTCGAACATGAACTCGGCCAGCGCGCGCGCCAGCTCGGTCTTGCCGACCCCGGTCGGGCCGAGGAACAGGAACGTGCCGATCGGTCGATCGGGGTCCTGGAGGCCGGCGCGCGAGCGGCGCAGCGCGCTCGAGACCGCCGACACCGCCTCGTCCTGGCCCACCACGCGCTGGTGCAGGCGCTCCTCCATGTGCACCAGCTTCTCGATCTCGCCCTCCATGAGGCGCGAGACCGGGATGCCGGTCCACTTGGCGACCACCTCGGCGACGTCCTCTGAGTCGACGTCGAACTTCAGGTAGCGCGGACTGCTCCCGGCCTCGGCTGCCGCCTCGGCGCTCTCGGCCGCCTCGAGCTGCTTCTCGAGCTCGGGGATCGTGCCGTACTGGAGCTCGGCGGCGCGTCCGAGATCGGCCTCGCGCTGCGCGCGCTCGAGCTCGGTCTTGGCCTGGTCGAGCTGCTCTTGAAGCCGGGACACCGCGCCGATCGTCTCCTTCTCGCGCTGCCACTCGGCGTGCATCGCTGCGGAGCGCTCGCGCTCCTCGGCCAGCGCGCGCTCGAGCTGCTCGCGGCGGGCGGCGGTGCCGGGATCGTCGTCGTCGGCTGAGCCGAGCGACTGAAGCTCGATCTCCAGCTGCATGATGTGCCGGTCGACCTCGTCGATCTCGGTCGGCTTGGAGTCGATCTCCATGCGAATCCGCGACGCGGCCTCATCGACCAGGTCGATCGCCTTGTCGGGAAGGAAGCGGTCCGCGATGTACCGGTGGCTAAGGGTGGCCGCCGCCACCAGCGCCGAGTCCTGGATGCGGACGTTGTGGTGGACCTGGTAGCGCTCTTTGAGCCCGCGCAGGATCGCGATCGTGTCCTCGACCGACGGCTCGTCGACGTACACGGGCTGGAACCGGCGCTCGAGCGCCGCGTCCTTCTCGATGTGCTTGCGGTACTCGTCGAGCGTGGTCGCGCCGATGCACCGCAGCTCACCGCGGGCCAGCATCGGCTTGAGCATGTTGCCGGCATCGACCGCTCCCTCAGCGGCGCCGGCGCCGACGATCGTGTGGAGCTCGTCGATGAACACGATGATCTGACCCTGCGCGTCTGAGATCTCCTTGAGCACCGCCTTGAGCCGGTCCTCGAACTCGCCCCGGTACTTGGAGCCCGCCACCATCGCGCCGATGTCGAGCGACATCAGCCGGCGGTCACGCAGCCCCTCGGGGACGTCGCCGTCGACGATCCGCTGCGCGAGCCCCTCGACGATCGCCGTCTTGCCGACGCCCGGCTCGCCGATCAGCACCGGATTGTTCTTGGTGCGCCGCGACAGGACCTGGATCACGCGCCGGATCTCATCGTCGCGGCCGATCACGGGGTCGAGCTTGCCCTGGGCGGCGGCGTCGGTCAGGTCGCGAGCGAAGCGCTCGAGGGCCTGAAACTTCTCCTCGGGATTCTGGTCGGTGACGCGGTGGCTGCCGCGAACCTCGGCCAGCGCCTTGAGCAGCTCGTCGCGAGTTGCGCCCGCCGCCCGCAGGGCCTCGCCGGCCTTGCCCGGGTGGGCGGCGATAGCGAGCACCAGGTGCTCGGTCGAGATGTACTCGTCCTTGAGCTCGCGCATTTCGTCCTCGGCCTTGCGAAGGACTTGCACGAACTCGCTCGAGCCCCCGGCCGGGTCGGCGGCGGCGCCCCCGGTCAGCTTGGGAAGAGAGTCGAGCGCGGGGGTCAGCGTCTGGCGGACGGCCGCCGGGTCGACCCCGAGCTTGCGCAGGATCGCGGGGACGACGCCCTCCTGCTGCTCGAGGAGCATCGCAAGCAGGTGCTCGGGGGTCGTCTGCGGGTTGCGGCGCTCGTCGGCCAGCCGCTGGGCGGCCTGAAACGCCTCTTGGGACTTGATCGTCAAACGGTCTGGTTGCATATGGTTTCCTGGGTCGTAAGCGATAAATCTAAGTCTGTTTGACTTAGATTATGGCAGCTTTTCCGGGAATCGCGCGAGAAAATCGGGAGTTTTCGCTCGGCGTTTTCCGGCCGGCAGCGGCACCAGAGGCGGCGCCGGCGCGCCTTACCGCACCACGAACCGCTTGCTCAGGCTGCTCTCCAATATCCGCTTCCCGGATCCGCTCGCAAATACGACCCCGAAGACCGTCGCCACCACCCGCACCCGCCTGGCGAGTGCCGACCGGACCGCCCGCAGCTGCCCCGGCGCGAACGGCAGGGGGATCGTCTTGGCACCCGCGCGGGCCAGGATGTACGCCCGCGACTCGATCTTGAACGGCCGGGTCCGGCCGATCTGCACCTCGGCGTACGCGCCCATCCGGCACGCATCGCCGCAGGACACCCTCGCGAACACGGCGCGGCGTTGCAGAGGTCGCTGGCCCTTGGGGATCGAGACCGCGATCGTGGGCGGCCGGGTTGCCAGCGCCACCGCGGCGAAGGTTGCCAGGTCCACGCTCCCCCATCCGGAGGCCCGGTCATAGCCGACCCCGGCATTGCAGCAGCCGAGCGGTTGGCCGTTGCCGGGTATGTACGGGCCGACGTCGTTCCCGAATTCGACTACGTCCCGGAACACCCGCGAGTGCATCGCCGGGGAGCGCCCCAACTCGTAGAGCATCGGGTTCACGAACCCGAGCGCCTCGTGACCGCGCATCCGCAGCTCCTGGTCGACGATCGCGAGGCCGCCGGCCAGCAGCGGCGTCGCCGCACTGGTGCCGCCGACCGGCACCCACGGATTCGAGTTGCCGTTGCCGACGCAGTCGCCGGGGGCAGTGCAGTACACCGCGTATCCCGGCGCGATGTCCGAGAGCATCGATACGTCGGGCACGAAGCGGGCGTTGCGACCCACCGTCCCGTTCTGGTACGAGGGGCGCTGGAACAGGTCGCTGGTGCCCCCGCCACCCGCGGCGCCGGGAGAGGCCGAAGCGTCGTTCCACACCAGTTGCGAGTCGATCTGGTTTGCCGAGCCGAGGATCAGGTTCGTCCCGCCGACCCCCGTGACCCAGGGCGAGGACGCGGGGTAGTTGACGGCCAGGCGGTCCACTGGAGCGCCGCTGAACGTCGTGCAGTCGGCCGAGCCCTGGTCTCCGCTGGCGGCCAGGAACGTGATCCCGCTCGCCGCCGCCATCTGCAGGGCGGCTTCGGTGGTCTGGATGCCGTCCAGACCGACCGCGGCGGCGACGTCCGGCTCACACAGGCCCAGCGAAGCCGAGATCACCTCCGGCCTGAAGCCTCGGTTCTGGAGGGGCGCGGTGAGCGCCTCGAGCGTGTTTGCCGCGGTCGCGCTGGCCTCGTAGACGTCGATCTCCTTGAGGTCCGGGGCGGCTGCGTCGAGGACCTCGAGGTCGAGCGTCGACTCGCCGCCCGGTGGCAGCGGGTGGCTCACTCCGACGCCGAATCCATGCAGCGCGGGGATGCCCAGGCCGAAGCAGGTCGCGAACGTCTTTATGTCGGAGTACGCGAAGCCATCGACTTCGATCAGCGCCACCCGCTCGCCCTGCCCACGCAAGCCCGCGTTCTGCAAAGGGGAGTAGTCGTACGCGGTCAGGTACTGATTCGGGGCAAAGCCGCCGGCGGCCGTCCCACCGGCGCAGCCGGTCGGCAGACCGCTGAGCCCGCGGGCCGAGGTTGGCTGCGAGGTCGTGTGGGCAACCGCCCCTGCTCTCGCGACCTTGATCGCTGCCCCCCGACCCACGCGCACGGCGCTCGTCGCTGAAGATTGGGCGGTGAGGGGGCGGGTGTCGAGTCCGATCACGGTGGTGACCGCGCCCTGGAGCGGCGCCGGCAGGCGCGCCGGCGCCCCGGGGGCGATGAAGCGCGCGCCGCGTGCGGTTCGGAACAGCGCGATCGGCGCTCCGAACAGGCGCGTCGCGAGGCGAACGCTCATGGTCGCTTGGGCGAAGAGCCCGGTGGCGTCGATCGTCACTGCCGAGGCGCCGACCGCGCGCAGATAGCGGACCACGCGGGCGCGCGTTTGCGCGGCGGCGCCAAAGCGCCGGGCGAGCGTGCCAACCGGCTCGTACTGACCGAAATCGGGCGAGCCGGGGGTGGTCACGGCGGTCGCGAACCGTTCGAGGCCGTCCAGGTCGGCCCGCAACGGCAGGACCAGCTGCATCCGTTGCGCGGCGGGCGCTGGCCCCACGCGCGTGATCGAGGCCTTTCGCCCGGGCGCCGCGAGTGCGCCCCCGGCCACGCAACCGCTGAAGACGGCCACAGCGAGGCCGGTAGCTGTCAATCGACGCACGGGGACCCGGATCGTTGCACAAGCCCCTGCGCCGCCGCAGCGCTATCTGGCCTGCGCTCCGTGCGGCGATCGTCCGGCTCGTACGTCGCGCCCTCGGCGGACGTCCCACGCCGCGACGTCGCTAACGCTTGCCGCTACATGGCAGCCTCTGGAAGGGTGAGTGAGCTGACACGCGTACCCGACCGGTTATACGCGGGGTACGTCTTTGACCTCGACGGCACGATCTACCTCGGATCGGAGTTGTTGCCCGGCGCGGAGCGGCTCGTGCGCGCGCTGCGCGACATGGAGCGCAAGGTCGTGTTCGTCTCGAACAACCCCACCCGCGATCCGGAGGAGTACGCGCGCAAGCTCTCCGATCTCGGTCTTCCGACGCCGGCGTCGGACGTGATCAATACGGTCGTCACGACGACCGACTGGCTGTCCACCAATGCTCCGGATGCGACCGTGTTCCCGGTGAGCGAGGAGCCGCTCAAGCGCGCCCTGCGCCGGCGCGGCATCCGCATGTCGGAGGACGCGGCTGAGATCGACATCGTGATCGCCTCCTATGACCGGCAGTTCGCCTACCGCAAGCTCCAGATCGCGTTCGACGCCATCCGCGGGCCCCGTCGCGCGCGCCTGATCGCGACCAATCCCGACCGGTTCTGCCCGTTTCCGGACGGCCGGGGTGAACCCGACGCGGCGTCGATCACCGCGGCCATCGAGGCCTGTACCGGCGCGAGCTGCGAGCTTCATTTCGGCAAGCCCGGGCCCGTGATGCTGCGCGCGATCGCCGAGGCGCTCGAGCTGAGCCCCGAGGACTGTGTTCTGACCGGGGATCGTTTGACGACCGACATCCGCGCCGCGCGCGAGGCGTCGATGGCCTCGGCACTCGTCCTCACCGGGGAGACCGATTCAGAATCGCTGTCGGACATCGCGGAGGACGAACGGCCCGACTACGTACTGGACCGCATTGACCGCCTGATGCCGAACGATCGGTGGGAAGAACTCGGGTGGTCAGATTGACTCCGATCGCGCCGGCGCTGGTCTGTTTCCGGCGCTCTGAGGCGGGGCACTGTCTCCATATGACCCGAATGGGTCCCACGAGTGGTGATCTACCCGTTCGCACCTGCCGCCACAAACGTAGTGTCTTCCGATGAGTGTGGTGGCGATTCTCGGTTCTGGAGTGATGGGAAGCGCCCTGGCCGTGCCGCTCGCCGACAACGGTCACGACGTACGCCTCGTGGGCACGCACTTGGACCGCGACATCATCGAGAGCATCCAGGCGAGGCACGCACATCCTGGCCTGGTGGGGGAGCTGCCGGCGGCGGTCAACGCTTTTCAGGTGGACGAGGCGCCCGAGGCGTTCGCCGGCGCGGAGATCGTGTTGAGCGGCGTCAACTCGTTCGGCGTGCGCTGGGCAAGCGAACAGCTCGCGCAGCTGCTCCCGGACGGGGCGCTGGTGATCGCCATCGCCAAGGGGCTCGAGGCCGAGGAGGGCGGGAACCTCCGAATCCTGCCCGACGTGCTCGCCGGGTCCTGGTCGGAGTCACAGCGGGATGTCAGCCCCGTATCAGCGATCACCGGTCCATCAATTGCCGGCGAGGTCGCCGCCCGCCGCGATACGTGCGTGGTCTTCGCGGGCCACGACCGCGCGGCGCTCGACCGCCTCGCCCCGACGTTTCGCACCGACAGCTATCGCGTCTGGACTTCGACCGACCTGGTCGGCTGCGAGGTGTGCGCGGCGATGAAGAACTGCTACGCGCTCGCGGTAGGGATCGCGGAGGGGGTACTCGAGGCTCGCGGAGCCTCGGATGACTCGGATCGAATGCACAACTACGAGGCGGCGTTGTTCGCCCAGGGTGCCACCGAGATGAGACAGATGGTGGAGTTGCTCGGCGGGAGCCCTGAGACGAGCGCATGGCTCCCCGGCGTCGGCGACATGTACGTGACGAGCACGGGTGGACGGAATGTCCGCGTGGGCAGGCTCCTGGGCGCCGGAATGTCGTTCGACGAAGCATCAGCGCAGCTGGGGCACCCCACCCTCGAGGGCGCGACGGCGATCCGCGAGATCGGCGGGGCGCTGCCGAAGCTCCACGAGCGCGGGATCGTGGCGGCGGGAGACTTCCCGCTCCTTCGCCACCTCTACGAGGTGATCGCGCTCGAGCGACCGGTCGAGATGCCGTGGAGCTCGTTCTTTGGCGGCGAGTCGGGCGGCGGTTCGGCGACCGGCTTTGCGCGTGCCCGTGTCGGTTCGGGCGCAGTGAGGAGCGCAGGTGACTGACGCTCGGTACCTGATGGGGATTGACTTCGGGACGGAGGGGGTGAGGGTCGGCATCTTCGACGGCGACGGATCGCCGGTCGGTTTTAGCTCGTCCGCATACGGGACCGACCATCCCCATTCCGGCTGGGCCGAGCAGGATCCCGACGAGTGGTGGTCGGCGCTCGGTAAGGCGGTCCCGGGCGCGCTGCGCGACGGCGATATCACGGGCGGCGATATCGCCGGCATCTCGGTCGATGCGACGTCCTCGACCGTTCTTGCCGTCGACGCCGACGGGCGGCCACTTCGCCCGGCGATCCTGTGGATGGATGTCCGGTCCTCCGAACAGGCCGAGCGCGTGTCGGCCACACACGATCCGGCTTTGAAATACAGCGGCGGGGGACATGTGTCGGCAGAGTTCGGTCTGCCGAAAGCGCTGTGGCTCAGAGACCACGAGCCCGACACCTACGATGCCGCGTCGTACATCCTCGACTGCGCCGATTGGGTGACCCAGCGGCTCACCGGAGAGCGCACGGCGTCGATCAACACGACCACATGCAAGTACTACTTCGACCGCGACGGGGGCGGGTGGCCGAGCGGGCTTTACGAAAAGCTCGAGGCGACCGATCTCCTCGACAAGCTCCCGCAGTCACATGACGTGGTGGACGTGGGACAGCCCATCGGTGGCCTGCGCCGCGAGGTGGCCGAGGAACTCGGCCTGCGGCCCGATACCCCCGTCGCCGAGGGCAGCGTCGACGCCTACGCGGGGGCGCTGGGGCTGGGCGTAGTCGAACCTGGGACGCTGGCGCTGATCACCGGTTCCTCGCACGTGCTGATCGCGCAGTCCGCCGGGCCGGTGCACGACCCCGGCTTCTGGGGTGCCTACACCGATGCGATGATCCCCGGGCTGTACACGATCGAGGCGGGGCAGGCCTCCACCGGCTCCGTCGTGGCGTGGTTCAAGAACCAGCTCGCGGGAAGCGTAGTCTCGGTGGCGGAGGAGCGCGACGTCGATCCCTACGACATCCTCGGCGAGATGGCTTCGGAAGTTCCCGTCGGCTCGGAAGGACTGCTCGTGCTCGACTACTTCCAGGGCAACCGCTCGCCTCACACCGACCCGCACGCCCGAGGGGCCATTTCCGGGCTGTCACTGAGTCACGGCCTCGGCCACCTGTTCCGGGCGGTCATCGAGGGCATCTGCTACGGCACCGAGGACATCCTCCGCACCCTGCGCGACAACGGCTACGTCCCGAAGATGAACGTCGTGTCCGGTGGCCCAGCCAAAAGCGAACTATGGATGCAGATCCATGCCGACGTGTCGAACGTCCCGATCACGTTCACCGAGGTGAGCGAGGGCCCGGTGCTCGGCGCGGCCATCCAGGCCGCGGTCGGCGCCGGCATGTATCCGGATCTGCCGGCGGCGGCGAAAAGCATGGTGCGCTTCGGGCGGACGATCGAGCCGGACCCGGCGCGCCACGAGGAGTATCGGTTCTGGGTGGAGCGCTACCGGGAGCTCTATCGGGGCATTCGGGACGTGCAGCACGACGTGGTCGAGCACCTGCAGGCGGGCGCCCACCAGCCAGCGAGATGAGGGGACCCGTCGTGGATGAACGTCGCATTGCCGAGGCGCTTCGCGAGGCGACCGACACGCAACAGGTGGTGATCGGCGAAGGCGTCCTCGAGTCGGTCGCGGACGTGTTCGCGAGGAGCTTCGAAGACAGCGCCGCCGTGGTGGTCGCGGATGAGAGTACGTGGCAGGTGGCGGGCAACGAGGTCAATGGGTCGCTGCAGACGAGCGGGCGCGAGGTAATCGAGGCGTTCGTATTTCCCGGCCAGCCCACGCTCCATGCCGAGTACGGGAACATCGAGGCGCTGACGGGGTCGCTGCGCGGGCATCGGGCCATCCCGGTAGCGGTCGGCTCAGGGACCATCAACGACATCGTCAAGCGCGCGTCGCACGAGTGCGACCGGCCCTACATGAGCGTCGCCACGGCGGCGTCGATGGACGGTTACACGTCGTTCGGCGCCTCGATCACCAAGGACGGCTTCAAGCGGACGATGGAGTGTTCCGCCCCACGGGCGCTCGTGGCCGATGTTGCCGTGCTGTTGGACGCTCCGGCCCGCATGACCTCGTCTGGCTACGCCGACCTGCTGGCCAAGATCACGGCCGGCGCGGATTGGCTCCTCGCCGACGCGCTCGAGATCGAACCGATCAAGCCCAAGGCGTGGTCGTTGGTCCAGGAGCCGTTGCGCGAGGCGACCGGGCGTCCGGCTGATTTGCATGCGGGCGACCCGCAGGCAATGGAAGGACTGATCGAGGGCCTGGTCATGTCGGGCCTGGCGATGCAGGCCACGTCCTCGTCTCGGCCCGCCTCCGGCGCGGAGCACCAGTTCAGCCACCTCTGGGAGATGGAGGGATTCGGGGAGAGTCCGGAGCACGGGGAGCCGCCGCTCTCGCACGGCTTCAAGGTCGGGCTCGGGACGGTGTCGATCGCCGCCCTATACGAGCGGGTGCTGTCCCGCGACCTCGGGAGGCTGGATATCCTGGCCGCCGTTCGCGCCTGGCCATCGTGGGAGGACGTCGAGCAGCAGATCCGCAGCGCCCTCGCCCCCGCCGGCCTCGACGACGCCGCCGTCACGGAGGCCCGTGCCAAGTACATCGACGGCGATGAGCTCGCCCGACGGCTCGAGCTGCTCAGTCCGCGCTGGTCCGATCTCCGCGATCGGGTCCGCGAGCAGCTGCTCTCGGCCGATCAGGTGCGAGCGCAACTGAGGGACGCCCACTGCCCGACCACGCCCACGGAGATCGGGCTCGGCATCGAGCGCTTCAAGCAGACCTACCGCAGGGCCCAGATGATCCGCCGCCGCTACACGGTCCTCGATCTGGCCAACGAAGCCGGGGTGCTCGACGATTGCGTCGAAGAGCTGTTCGCGGAGGGCGGGTTCTGGGCCGAACACCTCGGGAGTACGCGGGCTGTTTGAACACCGCGGCCGCTGGCCCGTCGGGGAGCTCGGCGCCGGCGATCAGGCCTGGGAGCGCTTGACCTTGATCCTGAAGGGCTTGAGGTCGGCTTGGCGCACGATCTCTCCCCCTTTCACGTAGGGCACGATCTCGGCCCGCAGCTCGCGGCGTAGCTTCTCCAGGCGCTCCACTTCGGCCTTGAGCTCCTCCGCGCGCTTCTCGAGCGCCGCGACCTTGCGCGTCACCGACTCGAGCTGCTGCTCGAGCTCGAAGACGCGCTCGACGCCGGCGAGGTTCATCCCCAGCTCGGCCGTCATCTCCTGGATCCGGCGGAGTCGCGCCACATCCTTGTGCGAGTACAGACGCGTGCCCTTGGGCGAGCGCTGTGGCTCGATCAGCCCGCGCGCCTCGTACATCCGCAACGTCTGCGGGTGCATCTCCGCGAGCTCCGCCGCCACCGAGATCATGAACACGCCGCGGTCGGAGGAGACCTCCACTCGCGTGGTGCTCCGGCTTCGTCGTACCGCCATCCGCGCCTCCGCTCCGCTTATGAGCGCCCACCGCCGGCGCCCGCTTGCGCTTGCGCGAACAGCTCGGAGCGCGGGTTTCCATTCATCGCTCTCGAGAGCTGCTCGATCGCGTCGGACTGCTCGGGCGAGAGCGTGTCGGGGACGTCGATCACGAAGCGGTAGCGGATGTCGCCGCGCCCCTTGTCGCCAAGACGGGGCGGGCCCTCCCCGCGCAGTCGCTGGACCGTGCCGTGCTTCGTGCCGGGCGCCACGCGCAGGCGCTTTGATCCGTTCAGCGTCGGCACCTCGACGACCGCGCCCTGGACTGCCTCCGGAATCGTCAGCGGCACCTCGACCTCGAGGTTGTCGCCGACCCGCTTGAACACGGGCGAGTCCGAAACACGCGTGATCACGTACAGGTCGCCGGGCTCGGCACCGTGCAGCCCAGGCTCGCCCTTGCCGGCGAGCCGGATGCGGCTACCCTCGCGGACGCCGGCGGGGATGTTGACCCGCAGCCGCTTGATCGTCCGCTGTGCCCCCGTGCCGCCGCACGTCGGGCAGGGATCCTCGATGATCGTGCCCGAGCCGTGGCAGTTGGAGCACGGTTGCGAGATCGAGAAGATGCCCTGGCTCTGAGCCTCGACACCGCGGCCCTCGCAGACCGGGCAGATCTTCGGCGTCGTGCCGGGCTTGGCGCCGGTGCCGTTGCAGGTCGGACACGGCTGCGAGGTCGGCACCGCGAGCGAAACCTTGGCGCCGCCTACGGCCTGATCGAAGCTCAGCGAAACCTCGGTCTCGAGATCGCGACCCCTCTGTTGCGGCCGCCCGCCGCGCACCCCGCCGCGGCCGCCCGTGCCGCCGCCACCGCCGAAGAGGTTCGAGAGGATGTCGCCGAAGTTGCCCGTGAACGAGCCCGGATCGAAGCCTCCAGGCGTGCCGAAGCCACCGAACGGACCGGTGCCGCGGTCATACGTCTTGCGCTTCTCGGGATCCGAGAGCACGTCGTGGGCCTGCGAGATCTCCTTGAAGCGCTCCTCGGCCTTCTTGTCGCCCGCGTTCTGGTCCGGGTGGTACTTGCGCGCGAGCTTGCGATATGCCTTCTTGATCTCGGCGTCGGAGGCGTTCTTACCGACCCCGAGGATCTTGTAGTAGTCGGGTCTTCCAGCCATCGAGTGTCTCCATCATCCTGCTACGACTACGCGCGCCGGACGGATCACGGCGTCTCCGATGCGGTAGCCGCGCTGGTAGACCTCGACGACCGTCCCGGGCTCGGCTCCCTCCACGGGCTGCTGCGCCACGGCCTCGTGACACTGGGGATCGAACCGCTCGCCCACCGGCGAGTAGCTCTCGATCCCGACCCTGTTTAGCGCCGCGATCACATCGGCATGCACGAGCTTGATCCCGGACACGAGCGTCTCGGCGCCGTTGCTGCCGGTCTCGGCTGCCACGAGAGCGCGGTCGAGGTTGTCGACCGCGGGTAGCAACTCGAGCGCCAGCCGGGTCACGCCGCGCTCCTGCGCGGCCGCGGCCTCGCGGGCGGCCCGCTTGCGGTAGTTCTCAAAGTCGGCTTTGGTCCGCTGGGCGAGCTCGAGGTACGCGTCGGCTTTCTCTGCCTTGGCCGCGAGCTCCTCGAGATCGCGCTCGAGCTGTCGCTCGTGATCGAGCTCAGCCTCGGGCGCGCCGGCCTCGCCCGCCTCCGGCTCGTCGGCCGCGGGCTCGGCCTGAGACGGTGCGGCCTCCTCGGGCACGGGCGTCCCCGGCGCAGCCTGGGCCGGCGCCGGCGGCTGGCCAGCCACCGGCGCCTCAGGCTCGCCCGGCGCGACCGCCGGAACGTGTTGCTTGCGATCGGCGGTCATCGCTTACTTGCCTTCGTCCACGACCTCGGCATCGACCACGTCCTCCTCTTCTTCGGCACCGGCACCGTTGGTCTGGGCGCCCGCACCGTCCGTGGCCCCAGCCGCAGCCTGCTCCTGGGCCCGCTGGTACATGGCCTCGGAGATCTTGTGGAACGAGGACTGGAGCGCCTCGGTCTTGGAGTTGATCTCTTCGGTGCTCTCGCTGGTCAACGAGTCGCGCACCGCCTTGATCGCGCTCTCGATCTCCTCCTTGGAGGAAGCGTCGACCGCGTCGCCCAGGTCCTTGAGCTGACGCTCGGCCTGGTAGGCGGCGTTCTCGCCGTTGTTGCGGGCCTCCGCGAGCTCGCGCTGGCGGCGGTCCTCCTCCGCGTGCGACTCGGCGTCGGACACCATCCGCTTGATCTCGGCCTCCGACAGGCCGGAGCCGGACTTGATCTCGATCTTCTGCTCCTTGCCCGTTCCGAGGTCCTTAGCGGAGACGTTGAGGATTCCGTTGGCGTCGATGTCGAACGCGACCTCGATCTGCGGGATGCCGCGCGGGGCCGGGGGGATACCGGTCAGCTGGAACTTGCCCAGCGACTTGTTGTACGCCGCCATCTCGCGCTCGCCCTGGAGTACGTGGATCTCCACCGACGGCTGGTTGTCCTCGGCCGTCGAGAAGATCTCCGACTTGCGCGTCGGGATCGTGGTGTTGCGCTCGATCAGCTTGGTCATCACGCCGCCCTTGGTCTCGATCCCCAGCGTCAGCGGGGTCACGTCGAGCAGCAGCACGTCCTTGACGTCGCCCGCGAGCACGCCGGCCTGAATCGCGGCGCCAACCGCCACGACCTCATCCGGGTTCACTCCGCGGTGGGGCTCCTTGCCGGTCAGCTCCTTGACCTTCTCCTGCACGGCGGGCATGCGGGTCATGCCGCCGACCAGGACGACGTGGTCGATCTTCTCGACGCCCTTCTCCTTGGCGTCATCGAGCGCCTGGCGGACCGGCGCGACCGTGCGGTCGAGCAGATCCGAGGTGAGCTCGCCGAGCTTCGCCCTCGTGAGGCGGGTGTCGAGGTGCTTGGGACCGCTGGCATCGGCCGTGATGAACGGCAGGTTGATCTGCGTCTCCTGCGTTGTGGAGAGCTCGATCTTGGCCTTCTCGGCGGCCTCGTAGAGGCGCTGAAGAGCCATCGGATCGGCAGAGAGATCGATACCTTGTGATCTCTTAAATTCAGCGACCAGCCAGTCGACGACCGCCTTGTCGAAGTTGTCACCACCGAGATGGTTGTCACCCGAGGTCGCTTTGACCTCGAACACGCCGTCGCCGATCTCGAGCGCGGAAACGTCGAACGTGCCGCCGCCGAGGTCGAACACGAGGATGGTCTGGTCAGACTCCTTGTCGAGCCCGTACGCGAGCGACGCCGCGGTCGGCTCGTTGATGATCCGCTTGACGTCCAGGCCGGCGATCTTGCCGGCGTCCTTGGTCGCCTGGCGCTGGTCGTCGTTGAAGTACGCGGGAACCGTGATCACCGCGCTGTCGACGGTCTCGCCCAGGTAGGCCTCGGCGTCGGTCTTGATCTTCTGGAGGATCATCGCGCTGATCTCGGGCGGCGAGTACTGCTTGCCGCCGGCCTCGACGCGCGCGTCGCCACCGGGTCCAGCGACCACCTTGTAGGGCACGATTGCCTCCTCCTCGCGCACCTCGGCCTCCTTGCGGCCCATGAAGCGCTTGATCGAGAAGACGGTGTTCTGCGGGTTGGTTACCGCCTGGCGCTTCGCGACCGTGCCCACCAGCCGCTCGCCAGACTGCGTGAACGCCACGACGGACGGCGTCGTACGACCGCCCTCGGCGTTTTCGATGACCGTCGGCTCGCCGCCCTCGAGCACAGCCATGCACGAGTTAGTCGTACCGAGGTCAATTCCAATCGTTTTTCCCATTTAGTTCTGCTCCTCTGCGATCACAAAAATCTAAGCGAGAGCGTAGCAGATTTGGATTTGGGCATCGGCTCTCGTCTCGGTTGTGCCATATGGGCCGCGTCCCAACGTCGGCCGGAGCCCGTGATAGCCGTACCCGATCGGGGCGTCCGCTTTTCGCGCCGGATATCGTCGCCAAAAGCTGACAGTTCGAGCGACGGAGCCGTCAGGGGCCCGGAGGATCCGCGACTCCCACCTTCGGGCACATCCGGGTCAGGGCGCAGCCGGCGCAGTTGGGCCGGCGGGCGTAGCAGGTCCGCCGGCCGTGGCGCAACAGGTTCAGGTGGAGCTCGAGCTCCTCGCCGGGCGGCGTGATTGCGAGCATCGTGTCGTGGAGCTCCTCGAACGGTGCCCGGGGCCGGAACAGGCCCAGTCGGGTCCCGACGCGCGATACGTGGGTGTCGACCGGGACGTCGCGCATCCCCAGCGCGAACAGGAGGACGCACGCGGCGGTCTTGCGCCCGACGCCGGGGAGTTGGGTCAGGTAGCGCTGGGCCTCGGGAACGGATTGATCGGCCAGCCAGTCGAGCGAGAGATCGCCGGGTGGCGAAGAGGAGCCGGGGCGCGGGATATCCGTGATCGCCCGCAGGATCGACTTGATCCTCGCCGACTTGATCCTCGAGATCCCGCCCGGCCGGATGGCCTCCTCGATCTCGTCGACCGGGGCGTCGCGGATCCGCACCCACGTGTCGCCGGGGAACCGCTCGCGGAGCGCGAGGTACGCCACGTCTCGGTTTCGGTCGTTCGTCGACTGCGAGAGGACCGTCAGGATCAACTCCGCGATCGGGTGGCCGTGGGGCTTGGCCAGCGGGATGCCGTACACCAGGCGGAGGCGGTCACGGATGGCGCGCACCCGTCGTGGGGTCGGCTTGCGCCATTCGCCGGCGGCTTGCCTACTCAAGCGCACCCCATCGCTCGCATGCTCGCGCCGACTCTGCCACAGCCTCGGGCAGTGCGGCGGCGACGACGTCCGCGCGGAACCCGGCGAGCGCGAGCCGCGCCAGGAGGATCCCGGTGAGGACGTCGCCGGCGCCCATCGTGCTCACAACATCCGCGCGGACCCCGGGCACGTCGGCGCGCGCCTCGCCCCGGAGGATCGCGCCATCCGAGCCGAGCGTGATCACGACCAGCCGGGCGCCAGCTTCGAGCAGGGCATCCGCGGCGCGCTCGGGATCTTCCTCACCGCTCAAAAGGGCCGCTTCGCCCACATTGGCGCGGACGAGCAGCGCGCCGGGGACGCACGCGCGGGCCGCATCGCCGGCGTCGGCGGGCGAGCGCCAACGGTGAAGACGGAGGTTTGGATCGAACAGGACGGGCCGGCGCAGCTGAAGTGCGAGGTCCCGCGCGCGCATCGTCACCGCTCGCTCTTCGGCGCGGACGAGGGTGTTCGAGCTGACGAACAGCGCCGCCGATGCGCGCACGGCCTGCTCGAGCCGGTGGGCGAGCGCGGGCACCACCGTCGCGAGCGCGTCTCCGTAGATCACGTAGGAGGGCTCGCCGTGCTCACCCACCACGACAACCGCGAGCGGGGTCTGCGCGCCGGGGATCAGGGTGAACAACGAGACGTCGACCCCCTCCCGGCCGAGACGATCGAGCAGCCAACGACCCCACGCGTCGTTGCCCGCACCGCCGGCAAGCGCGGTGCGCGCCCCGTAGCGCGCCGCGACCACCGCCACGTTCGAGACCGCCCCGCCGAAGTGGGGGACGAACGAGCCCGCCCGGGCGACGTCGTCCACGTGGCGCTCGCAGATCAGGTCGACCAGTGCTTCGCCGAGGCACAAGATTCGCCCCGGTGCGGGGGGCGGGTCGCGGGGGGCGCGTGCCAGCTCCCGCCCCGGTGCGGGCGGCGGGTCGCACGGGGTGCGTGCCAGCTCCCGCCCCGGCGCGGACTCGCCCGTGGTTGGGTTCACGGGCGAGGACGTTATCCTCGCCATTGGGTGCGCGTCGACGAGCACACGATCGAACTCGACGGCTCACCCGCCTTTTACCGGCGTGCCTCCCCATCGGCCGCCGAGGTCGCGTCCCATTCCCCCCTCTACCTCCACGGCGTGCCAACGAGCTCCGACGACTGGATCCCGTTTCTCGAACGCACCGGCGGAATCGCCCCGGACCTGATCGGCTTTGGCCGCTCGGGCAAGTCGGGTCACCTCGAGTACTCCCTCGACGGGCTCGCGGGTTCTCTCGAGCGGCTGCTCGCCAAGCTCGGCATCGGCCGGGTGACGCTCGTCGGTCACGACTGGGGCGCGGCAGTGGGTCTCGTGTTCGCGCAGCGCCGGCCGGAGCGGATCGATCGGCTCGTCGTGTGCAACGCGATCCCGCTGCTCGACGGCTTCCGCTGGCACCGCGCTGCCCGGCTGTGGCGGGTTCCGGGGGTCGGGGAGATCCTCATGGGCTCGATCAGCCGGCGGTTGCTCGCGCGAGCGCTGCGCTCCGGCTGCGTGAATCCCGATGCCTGGCCCGACACGCGGATCGCGGCGGTCTGGGAGCAGTTCGACCAGGGGACCCAGCGCGCGATCCTGCGCCTGCACCGCACCGCTGACGAACGCACTCTGGCGGCGGCTGGCGAGGGCCTCACGTCGATCGACGCGCCGGCGCTGGTGCTGTGGGGAGAACGGGACCCCTGGCTGTCGGCGTCGTTTGCCGACGCGTACGCCGCAAAGCTGCCCCACGCAACCGCGGAGCGCGTCGCCGACGCCGGACACTGGCCGTGGCTAGACCAGCCGGCTACGGTTGATCGCGTCGCGGCGTTCGTGGAGGGTGCATTGTGACCACCGACAACGCTGCCGTTCTCCGTCCTCGTGTGGCGCGGGGGCTCGCGATCCCCGGCCGCGTCGACCCCCGCCGCGCTGCCCCGACCATCGTGGCCGCTGCGTTCGCGATCGCGTACGTGATCATCTCTCCGCCGAGCCTCGACCTCGCCGCTCACCTGCTGCGGGCGAGGCTGTTCGCGAGCGAGGGGTTCGGGCTGTGGAACAACTGGTGGTACGCAGGGCACAACGTCCCCGGCTACAGCGTGCTGTTTCCCGCGGTCGCGGCGTTACTGACCCCGCAGGTCGCGGCCGGAATCGCGGCCGTCGGGAGCGCGGCGCTGTTCGAGGTGCTCCTCCGCGACCACTTCGGGGACGACGCGTGGCTCGGTGCGCTGTGGTTCGGCGCCGCGACCGCGACGAGCCTCTACACGGGGCGCCTCACGTTTGCCTTCGGCCTCCTTCCCGCCATCGCCAGCGCCGTCGCGCTCCAGCGTGGCCGCCCGTGGGCGGCCTCGTTGCTGGCGGTCCTGACGGCGTTGGCCAGTCCGGTGGCGGCGCTGTTCGCAGCGCTCGCCGGAGGGGCGTACGCGGTGGGCAGCTACGCATCGGCGCGGCGAATCCGGCCCGCCCTTCCCGGTCTCGCGGTCGCGATCGCGGCCCTGGCGCCCGTGGGCGCGCTCGCGGTCGCGTTCCCGGAGGGCGGAAGCGAGCCGTTCACGTTCGCCACCCTGTGGCCGATCGTCTTGATCTCGCTCTTCGTCCTGGTCGTGTTGCCGGGCAGGGAGCCGACGCTGCGCGCGGGCATCGTGCTGTACATCGCCGGCTGCATCCTCTCCTACAAGGTCGCGACGCCGGTGGGCAGCAACGTCGCCCGGCTCGGCCCTCTCGTCGCCGGGCCGCTGGCCGCTGCGATCCTGTGGCCGAAGCGCAAGCTGCTCCTCGCCCTCGTCGCGATCCCGCTCCTTTACCTCCAGTGGCAGGCGCCGATCCGCGACGTGAGCACGGCGGCCAGGGACCCGTCGCTCGCCACCGGCTATTACCAGCCGCTGCTGTCGTTCCTGGATCGCCAACCCGGGCCGCCCTTCCGGGTCGAGATCCCATTCACGAGCTTTCACTGGGAGGCGTACGAGGTCGCGCCGCGGTTCTCGCTGGCGCGCGGATGGGAGCGCCAGCTCGACATCAAGGACAACGCCCTCTTCTACAACGGCACGCTGAGCTCGGCCACCTACGAGACGTGGCTGCACGGACTCGGGGTCCGGTTCGTTGCCGTGGCGGACGCTCCGCTCGACTACTCGGCGCATCAAGAGAAGGCCCTGATCGACGGCGGCCTGCCGTATCTGCGGTTGGTGTTCCGGTCGCGTCATTGGCGCGTCTACGAGGTGGTGGGCGCCACTCCGATCGCGCAAGGCGCGGCGACGCTCACCGCGGTCGGGCCGAACTCGCTGACGCTTCACGCGAGCCGGCCGGGGAGAGTGTTCGTGCGGGTCCGCTATAGCCCGTATTGGGCGCTGGCGGAGGGATCCGGCTGCGTAGCTCCCGCGGGCCAGTTCACGGAGCTGACGCTGCGCCAACGCGGCCCCATCCGGGTCGTCATGAGCTTCGCGCTCGACCGGATCGGCGCCACCTCGCCGCGCTGTCGCTGAGACCCGGGTACCGCCCTCGGTAGGATGAACCTGTTCCCATGCGTCGCTGCCTTCGATTCATCGAAGCGCGGGTGCTTCCGCGCGGCTGGCGCGATCTGCTTCGGCAGATCGTTTTGTTCGCCACCGCGTTTCTCTTCTACAACCTCGTGCGGGGCCTGGTTGGGCAAGGAAGCATCTACAAGCCATTCGGGGACGCGATGAAGATCATCGACCTCGAGCGCACCCTGCACGTGTTCGTGGAGCCGAGCATCCAGACCTGGGCTCAGAACAAGCATTGGCTGATGGATGCCGCCGATTGGATCTATCTCAACGGTCACTTCCTCATCACGATCGCCGCGCTGATCTGGATGTACGTACGCCGCAACCGCTCCTTCTATTTCGTGCGCAACATGCTCATGATCTCGATGGCGCTGGCCCTCGTCGGCTACTCGGTGTTCCCGACCGCGCCCCCGCGGCTGATGCCGGAGTGGGGCTTCACCGACTCGGTCTCACAGTTCCTGCTGGGATCGACGCAGCACATCGACAACGGCCCCGGCAGCGCCTTCCTGAACGCATACGCCGCGGTTCCGTCGATGCACGTGTGCTTCGCGGTCATCCTCGGCTGGTCGATGTCGCGGCTGGTGAGGCGCAAGCCGGCCAAGGTCGCCTGGTGCCTCTACCCGCTGCTGGTGACGTTCGTCGTGGTCGCCACCGCCAACCACTACCTCATCGACGTGTTCCTCGGCGCGGTCACCGCCGGCCTGTCCGCGCTGCTGGCCCATCGCCTGCTCGCCCGGGCGCGACCAGACGTCTGGGCATTCGGTCACGCTACGGCGTAGCAGTGGCGCCACCCATGCCCGAACAGACCACCACACGGCCTAGGCGAAACGGGCCTCGCCAACCCCGGACGCGCCGCAACGGAGTGACCACGCAGGAGCTGATGCGCGAGCGGCTGATCGAGTCTCGGCTGACGCCGAACGCGATCTCGCTGACCGGATTCGTCCTCAACGTCGCGGCCGCCGTCCTGATCGTCGAGCGGCTGTTCTTCCTCGCCGGCATCGCCTTCATCGTCGGTTCGGTGATGGACACGCTCGACGGCCGCTATTCGCGTATGTCGGGCAAGGGCACCGCATTCGGCGCATTTCTGGACTCGACGCTCGACCGCATGGAGGAGGGGATCGTGCTCATCGCGGTCGGTGCCTACTTTGCCTCGCGTCACAACGAGGTGGCCGCGGCAGCCACCGTCGCTGCCGTGCTCGGCTCGCTGATGGTCTCCTACACCCGGGCCCGCGCGGAGGCGCTAGGTGTCGCGGGGATGGCCAAGGTCGGGCTCGCCAACCGGCCGGTCCGGGTTGTGATCCTGTCCGCCGGCCTGGTGTTCGCGAAAGGAGCCTCGCTGGGTCACTTCGAACTGCTGGCGCCAGCGGTATACGTACTCGCGGGCCTGACCGCGTTCACGGTGATCCAGCGGATCTTGTACGTCCGCCGGCAGCTCAACCAAAGCCCGCGGATGTAACAAACCTGCGCTCTCGGAATAGGTAGGGCGCAGACTCATCTCGAGAAGGGAAGTTCACTCCGTGAGCACTTCGAACGGTTCCACCAACGGCGCCGGGCGCTACCAGCGGGACAAGGTGCGCGTCGCGATCATCGGGGTCGGCAACTGCGCGAGCTCGTTCGTGCAGGGCGTCCACTACTACCGCGACGCCGATCCGCACGTATCGGTGCCGGGCCTGATGCACGTTGACCTGGGCGGCTATCACGTGCGCGACATCGAGTTCAGCGCCGCGTTCGACATCGACGCCGAAAAGGTCGGCAAGGACTTGTCAGGAGCGATCTTCGCAGGAGAGAACAACACGCTGAAGTTCGCCGACGACCTTCCGAAGCTCGGCGTCGAGGTGCACCGCGGGATGACTCACGACGGCCTCGGCAAGTACCTCAAGGAGAAGATCACCAAGGCCCCGGGGCCCACCGCCGATATCGTCGGGATCCTCAAGGACACCCACACCGACGTCGTCGTCTCATACCTGCCGGTCGGCTCAGAGCAGGCGACGAAGTGGTACGTGGAGCAGATCCTCGAGGCGGGGTGCGCCTTCGTGAACTGCATCCCGGTGTTCATCGCCCACGAGCAGTACTGGAACCAACGCTTCGAGCGAGCGGGCCTGCCGATCATCGGCGACGACATCAAGTCGCAGGTCGGCGCGACCATCGTGCATCGTGCGCTGGCTAGGCTGTTTCACGACCGCGGAGTCAAGCTCATGCGAACCTCGCAGCTGAACGTCGGCGGCAACATGGACTTCTACAACATGCTCGAGCGCGAGCGACTGGAGTCCAAGAAGATCTCCAAGACCAACGCCGTCACCTCGATCATGGGACATGAGCTCCCGTCCAGCGACGTGCACGTGGGGCCCTCCGACTACGTGCCGTGGCTCACGGACCGCAAGTGGGCCCACATCCGGCTCGAGGGTCAGGCGTTCGGCGACGTTCCGCTTCACGCCGAGCTCAAGCTCGAGGTGTGGGACTCCCCGAACTCCGCCGGGATCGTCATCGACGCCGTGCGCTGCTGCAAGCTTGCGTTGAACCACGGGCTCTCGGGCCAGCTCGACGGCCCGAGCTCGTTCCTCATGAAGTCGCCCATGCACCAGCGGCCCGACGACGAGGCCCGCGAGCTCACCGAAAAGTTCATCGCCGATCACGCGCGCCGGCCCGCCGGGAAGCCCGCGAAGACGCCCAAGCACGCGCAAGCGAAATAAACGGGGGCCGCGCATGCGGCCCCCCTTAAATAAACTTGACCTACATGCCCGACCGCCTCGCGATCGCGCAGGTGACGCCCTTTGCCTGGGAGGCGCGCAACGAGGTCGGCGACTATGTTCGCCACGTCTCCCACGAGCTCACCCGGCGGGGCCACCGGGTCCTGATCGTCGCCCCTTCCGACTCGGCGGCACTGGTGCGCGACTCGAGACGCGAGATCCGCACGCAGCCCGAGGCGCTGCTCGAGCGGGCCGCGGCCGAGCCTCTCGTGCTCGGCGTGGGCGAGGTGCTGCCGTTCTCGCCCACCCGTCGGCGGGCTGCATCGCTGCCGGTCGACGTGGCGCGCACGATCGAGGAGGCGCTCGCGGTTCTGCCGCTCGACGTGGTCCAGGTCCATGAGCCGTTTGCTCCCAGCGCCTCGAGCGTCGCGCTCCGCCACTCGCGCGCCCTGAACGTCGGCAGCTTTCACACCCCGACCGAGCGCCTGCTCTCCACGCAGCTGGCACGCTCGCTGTCCCGCCTCCTGTTCGGAAGGCTCGACGCCCGAACCGCGAGCTACGAGGCCACCCGCGACCTGATCCAGGCCTATTTCCCGGGTGACTACCGGGTGATCCTCCCCGGCGCCGAGCCGCCACCGCCCCGGGAAGCGCACGAGGTCGTCCGGCTCGTCATGGTCGCCCACGAGGAGCGGGCCGCGCTGCGGATCTTCCTGCGCGCGCTGCGGTCGGTCCCGGCCGAGCACGACTGGGAGGCCGTGGTGTGGTCGGCCCGGCCCCTTACGCCCCCAGCCACGATAGGCCGGGCGCTGCGCGATCGGGTCGAGTTCGTGGACGCGGAGCGCATGACCGAGGCCCAGGCTCTCTCGAGTGGCGACGTGATCGTGTTGGCCTCGGAGGGGATCAGGCCAAGTCCGGGCACGCTGGTGCGAGCGCTCAGCGCCGGCCTGATCCCGGTCGCGTCCCGACTCCCGGTGTACGAGGAGCTTCTGTCCGATGGGGAATTCGGGGTGGCGTTCGAGCCGGGGGACGTGCAGACGCTCGCCATGCACCTGTCGCGGCTCGTCACCGAGAACGGGCGGGACAGACGCAGCCCGGCCCAGCTCGAGGCGCTGCGCGCGAGCTTCTCCTGGGCGCGGGTAGCCGACGAGCTGGAGGACGTGTACATGACGCTGGTCGCGCGCAGGCACGACCGCCGGGGCAGCAACCAGGTCCGGGCTCGGCTGGCGTCGCGGCGCCTGATCGACGTCGACCTCCACATGCACACCGACCATTCGTATGACTGTGCGACGCCGGTCGAGGTGTTGCTGGCGCAGGCGCGAGCTCAGGGACTCGGGGCGATCGCGATCACCGACCACAACGAGGTCTCCGGGGCGCACGAGGCAAACGCCAAGGCCAACGGGGTGACGGTGATCGTGGGCGAGGAGGTGAAGACCGCCGACCAGGGCGAGGTGATCGGACTGTTCATCGAGGAGAAGATCCCGCGGGGGATGACGCTCCAGGAGACGATCGCCGAGATCAAACGCCAGGGAGGCCTGGTGTACGTTCCCCACCCCTTCGACCGGCTCCACTCGGTGCCCGACTACGAGCATCTCCTCGACGTGCTCGACGCCGTGGACGCCATCGAGGTCTTCAACCCCCGCGTGGCGATCAACGAGTTCAACGACGAGGCGGCGAGGTTCGCGGCCAAGTACCGGATACCGGCCGGAGCCGGGTCCGACGCCCACGTGCCCCAGGGGCTCGGCTCGGTGAGGATCCGGATGCGCGAGTTCAGCGGCCCCGAGGAGTTCCTGGAATCGCTCAGGGACGCCGACATCGTGCGCAACCCGGCCAGCCTGCTCTACGTCCAGGCGCTCAAGTTCCTGCAAACGAGGGCCTTGCCCGAAGCGGCGCGCCGGGCTTCTCGCGATCGCCGGGTGCGCCGGGCGACCGGTCGCGGGCGGCCTGCGGGGCGCGAGCGTCGCAAGTCCTGATGCACTCGCAAGGACAAGCCCGCGAGCCGTCCAATCAGCGGGGCATGCCCGCCACCGACGACGAGATCCGCGAGAAGTACCTCGAGCGGGCAATTCGGGAGCTGAACGCCTTTGCCCGCGAGGTCCAGTCGTGCGCCCAGTGCCCCCGCGGCCAGCTGATGCCCGTGCTCGGCTCGGGGCACCCGCAGGCGGACATCTTCCTGATCAAGCACTCGGCTCGCCCCGCGGAGGTCGAGGAGGGCGTGGCGTTCTACGGGCGCACCGGCAACGCGCTGATGAAGTCGCTCAGGCGACTGTCGATCGACCCGCTGGCCGTATACGGGACGCTGTGCGTCAAGTGTCCGGTGCCCGATCCGGTGATGGCCGACCCGGGATGCGTGGCCCGGCTGGTCGAGGAGCTCGCGATCGTCTCGCCGAAGATCGTGGTCGTGATGGGCCCGGAGGCGCTCGCGGTCCTCAGCGAGCTCGACATCCCGCTCCGGCGGGAACTGGCCCCGGCGGTGGGTGAGATCCAGCAGCTGACGCCGACGATGGAGGTGCTGTACGTCCCGAACATCGACGACGCGCTCGACGAGGAGGATGCCAAGCGCGAGTTCTGGAAGGCGTTCAGGGTGCTCGGCCGGTGGTGGGCGGACCTACCGCCGTACTGAGCAGTAACCGCATCCAGCTCCTGGCCTCGCTTCGCTCCGCTCCACGAATCCAGGAGACCGCTGCGCTCGCGCGGCAGTCACCACGGCCGGGCGTCCTGCCCGGCCTTTGCGGTTATAGTCGGAGCATGGACCTCGAGGAGAAAACGCTCGATCGCGTCGGCGACCGGTGCGAGGAGTGCGGCGCGAAGCTCACGCCGGCCGAGCTCGAGGCAGCGCTCGAGTCCGGCGGCCCGGCGCTGTGCTCGATTCACGCCGCCGAGGACGAACCCGGCCTCGCCGCGGATGAGGCCGGCTTCATCGAAGGCGAGTGAGGGCTAAGTCCTACCCGGTCAGCACGATCTTGCCGAGCTTGCCCCCGGCCGCGAACCGGTCGTAGGCGATCTTCGCCTGAGACAGCGGGTAGGTTTCCGCGACGAGCACCTTCACCGCTCCCGAGGCCAGGAGCGGCAGCACCGAGCGCTCGATTGCCCGCGCGGTGAGCGCCTTTTCCTCGAGCGGGCGCGCGCGCAGCATCGAGCCGTGGATCCGCCCACGCTTTGACATCAGCAGCCCGAGGTTCAGCTCGCCGGTCGCCCCGGCGCCGATCCCGATCACGGCGATCCGGCCCTTCGTGTTCAGCGCCGCGATGTTGTCCGCGAGGTTGACCGCGCCCACCAGCTCGAGGATCACGTCGAACGGTCCGTGCTCGGCGAATCCCTCCGGCGCGATCACCTCCGCACCGAGCGCGCCCACCGCACCTCGCAGCTCCGGGTTGCGAACGGTCGTGGTCACGCGCGCGCCCGCGCTCGTGCCCAGCTGAATCGCCGCCGTCCCGACCCCGCCGGCCCCTCCGTGGACGAGCAGATGCTCGCCCGGCTGCAGCCCGGCTTGAGTGAACAGGGCGTCGTGGGCCGTGGTGAACGTCTCGGGGAACCCGCCCGCCGGGGGCCACCCGACCTCGTCGGGGACCGTCATCAGGATCCGCTCGTTGACAACGGCGAGCTCGGCCTGCCCTCCCCCGCCAACGATCCCCATCACCCGCTCGCCGTCCCTGAAGCGCTCTGCGCCGGGACCTCGCTCGACGACCTCACCGGCCAGTTCCAGGCCCGGGATGTCCTGTGGGGAGCCGGGGGGCGCCGGATACCTTCCGGCACGCTGGTGCATGTCGGCGCCGTTGATACCGGCGGCCCACACCCGCACGAGCACCTCTCCTGACCCTGGCGCCGGGTCGGGGTGCTCCTCGAAGAGCAGGCGGCCGTCGCGAATCGTGACCGCTTTCATGGGTTCGGAAGCGTACTCAGGCGCGCGCGAGATCGGCGACGCACTCGATGTGGGGCGTCTGCGGGAACATGTCGACGGGCCTGACGCGCCGGAACTCGTAGCCGGCCTGCACGAGCTGGGCGGCGTTCGGCGCCAGCGTGGTCGGATTGCAGGAGACATAGATGATGCGGCGGGGGGCGGCCTCGACGATCCGGCGCACGACCTTGTTCGACAGGCCGGCGCGAGGTGGATCGACGACGATCACGTCGGGACGGCCGGCGGTGGCGACGAGGTCGCGCAACGCGAGCCGGACGTCGCCGGCGAAGAAGCGGGCGTTCGTGACCTCGTTCAGGCGGGCATTGGCGATGGCGTCCGCGATCGCGTCCTGCACGAGCTCGAGGCCCCACACCTCGGCGGCGCGCGGCGCCATCAGGAGCCCGATCGTCCCGATCCCGCAGTACAGGTCGTACACGCGCTCCAGACCGCTCATCCCCGCGTATTCGATCGCCAGGCCGTATAGCCGCTCGGCCATCTCGGTGTTGGTCTGAAAGAACGCCTCCGAGGAGACGCGCAGGCGCATGCCACCGATCTCCTCTTCGAGGTGGTCGGCCCCCGCGATCAGCTCCGTCTCGCCGCCGACGGTACGCTCGGCCACCCCCGGCACGCGTGACCACAACACGCCGTTCGCCGGCTGGGCGGCGCGCGCCAGGCCTTCGCGGTCGAGGTCACTGCCCGGGGCGGTGACCAGGCGGACCACGAGCTGCCCCGTGCGCCTGCCCTCGCGCACGACCAGGTTTCGGAGCAGGCCCTCGCCGGTCCGGCGGTCCCAGGCGCTGAACCCTTGCTCGCGGCACCACCCGACGACGCGCTCGCGGGCAGCGTTGGCGGGCTCCGAGGCGAGCAGGCAGTCGTTCACCTCGACGATCTCATCCCAGCGCCCGGGCGCGTGAAAGCCGCACACCAGCCGACCGCGCCGGTCCGTGCCGAACGAGTACTCGAGCTTGTTGCGGTACCGCCACCTCTGCACGGCGGGGACGATCGGCTCGAGGGCAAAGCCTTCCAGGCGTCCGATCCGCTCGAGCGCGTCCCGCACCTGAGCCTGCTTGACCTCAAGCTGGCGCTCGTAGGGGATGACCTGCCAGGGGGCACCGGGGTGATCCGCGGCGGGCGGGATCCGATCCGGGCCGGGCTGCACGATCTCGATCGCCCGGGCCTCGGCGTACGCCCGCTTGGACTTGCCCACGAGCGCCCGGACGCGGTCGCCGGGAACGCCGTCCTGCACGAACACCACGTACCCGTCGAGCCGGGCGACGCCGGCGCCTCCAAACGCGAGCGAGTCGATCGTCAGCTCGAGCTCGTCACCGGGACGCGGCCTGGGGCTCGTGACCTCCGGGGGTGTGCTGGATTTGCCCCGCATATGGGGGCAGATTTAGCACACCCTCCTGGCCGCCCACTCTCGCAGGCCTGGCCGCCCACTCTCGCAGGCCTGGCCGCCCACTCTCGCAGGCCTGGCCGCCCACTCTCGCAGGCCTGGCCGCCCACTCTCGCAGGCCTGGCCGCCCCCTCACGCGGGCTCCAACACGCGCGCCGCCAGCGCTCGGCTCTTTGCCGCTTTCACCTCGCTGGTGAGCGTGTCGATGTCGTACACGCCGTAATGGCGCCGGCCGTTGATGAAGAACGTTGGCGTGCCCGAGACCCCGCTCTCGTCGGCCGTCGCCACGTCCTCGCTTACGCGCCCCGCGTGCTTGCGGGTGCGGAGCTCCTCCTCGAAGCGGTCCGTGTCGAGGCCCAGCTGGTTGGCGTATCGGACCAGGTCGCGCGGCGATAGCGCGTCCTGGTGGGAGAGCAGGAGGTCGTACATGTCCCAGAACGCGCCTTGGGCGGCGGCGGCCTCAGAGGCCTCCGCCGCCATCTGCGCCCGGGGATGAACGTCGTTCAAGGGAAGGTGGCGCCAGACGTAGCGGATATCCGTCCCCACGGAGGTCAGCAACTGGCGGATGACCTGCTCGGCCTGTCCGCAGTACGGGCACTGAAAATCCCCGTACTCGAGCAGCGTGACCGGCGCGTCATCCGGACCCCGGATATGATCGCGAGCGGGGTCGACGTCGTCGGCGAGATCGGGTATGTCCTCCGCGGTGCTCCCGATCTGCCGGGCGCGGGCCGTCTCCGGGATCCGTCTGATTCCGTGCACCACGACCCAGGCCACGATCGGCGCAATCACGACCGAGCCGAGCGTGCCGAGCCTCGCCTCGTTCAGACGCTCACCGCTGAACGCGAGGCTCGAGATCAACAGCGACACCGTGAACCCCACGCCCGCGCTTGCTCCGCCCGCGATCAGGACCGGAAGGCTCAAAGGGGAGCGCGGTCCGTGCAGCGACGGCCGGGAGGCGAGCCACGATCCGATGACAATTCCTATCGGCTTGCCGACCACGTACCCGACGAGGATCCCGAGCGTGATCGGCGAGCGGATCGCGTGCGAGAGGAGCGTCCCGGTGACGTGGATTCCCGCGTTGGCGAGCGCGAACAGCGGCACGATCACGTAGCTGGTCCAGGGGTGCAGGTCGTACTGGAGGCGCTCGTTGGGCGAGAGGGCGGAGCTCAGGCTCTGCGACGCGCTGCGCGCGAGCTCGGGCGTGGGCTGCTCGCGAAAGGAGATTGTGAGCGCGGTTGCCCGCTCCAGATCCTCGCGCGACGGCGTGTAAGCGCTCGTGCCGAGCCCGATCGCGAGGCCCGAGATCACGGGGTCGATGCCCGACTTGAACATCGCGACCCAGATTGCCGCCGCGACGCCGACCGAAAGCGGTTGGCGCCCAGCAGGCACGTAGCGCAGGGCGAGCAGCACGGCGAACAGCGACACGGCGACGGCCAGCGCGGGAACGGAGACGCGGTTGGTGTACGCGACCGCGATCACGAGCAGCGCGAGCAGATCGTCGACCACGGCGAGCGTGAGCAGAAACACGCGCAGGCGGGTCGCCGTTCGCGGCGTCAGCAATGCGACCACGCCCAGCGCGAACGCCGTATCGGTCGACATGGCCGCCCCCCAACCGTGCGCGCCCGCGCGGCCGACGTTGAACGCGAGGTAGATCGCGATCGGCACGATCACCCCGCCCATCGCGGCGAACACCGGGATCGCGAGCCGTCGTCGTTCGCGCAGCTCGCCGAGGTCCAGCTCGCGCTTGGCCTCGAGCCCGACGACCAAGAAGAAGAACGTCATCAGGCCCTCGTTGACCCAGTGGCGCAGGTCGGCGGAGATCCCGTGGCCGCCCAGCTCGATCGATAGCCGCGTCGTCCACACGGACTCGTACGAGTGCGACCACGGGGAATTGGCCCATGCCAGCGCCGCGACCGTGGCCGCGACCATCACCATCGCTCCGCCGGTCTCGGTGCTCAGGAAGTCGCGAACGGGCGCGGCAAGGTTCCGCGCCCACGCGGTCCGCCCGGTATAGGGCGCGGGCGTGGCTGTGGCCGTGGAGGCTTCCACGATCCCGAGGGTAGTAGCGCGTTAGGAGAGCTGCTTCTCGATCACCGCGAGTACCGACTTGCGGTTCGGATGACGCCGCTCGCTAACTGCTGACGAGGAACTCCAGGAGCGCCTTCTGCGCGTGACGACGGTTCTCGGCCTGCTCCCAGATCCGTTGCCGCGGGCCGTAGAGGACGTGCGCGGTGATCTCCTCATCGGGATGCGCGGGCAGGCAGTGGAGCGCGATTGCGTTCGGCGCCGCGAGATCGAGCAGCCGGTCGTTGAGCTGGTAGGGAGCCAGCGCGGTCCGGCGCGCTGCGGCCGACTCGGGATCGTCGTTCATGCTCACCCAAACGTCGGTGTAGATCGCGTTGGCGCCGTCCACGGCGGCGGGCAGATCGTCGGTCAGCACCGCGCCGGCCACCGGAGCGAGGTCATAGCCGGCCGGCGACGCCAGCCTGATCTGCATCCCGGCGGTGGCACCCAGCTCCGCGAGCGACCGGGCGACATTGTTGCCGTCTCCGACGTACGCGACGACCAGCCCCTCGAGCCGCCCGAACGTCTCGCGCAAAGTCACGAGGTCGGCGAGCGCCTGGCAGGGATGATGGCCGGAGGTGAGCATGTTGACGACCGGCACCGATGCGTGCTCGGCGACCTCGCTGACGAGCTCGTCGGGCCCAGTGCGGATGCCGATCGCCGCGACGTGGCGCGACAGGACGTAGGCGGTGTCGCGAACCGATTCTCCCCGCGTGAGCTGCAGATCCTCGGTCCGAAGCACCATCGGATGTCCTCCCAGCTCGACGATCCCAGCCTCAAAGGACACCCGCGTACGCGTGGAGGGCCGCTGAAAGATCAGCGCGACCGACCGGCGGTGAAGGACATCCGAGGTCAGCGGCGCCACCTTCAGCTCGAGGGCGCGATCGATCAGAGCGTTCAGCTCGCCGGCGGTCAGCTCAGCCCCGGTGAGGAAATGACGTGGCAAGTTCGTGAGTGTACGGTGGGCGCTCGCGATGCCGTTGGCCGTCCTGATCTGGAACCTCAAGCACGGACGGGCGGTGCCCTCGGCCGGGCGGGACCTGTTCCAGGAGTTCGCGGCGGAGCTGGGCGGCTGGGCCTGGGATGTGGCGCTGCTGCAGGAGGTGCCTCCGTGGTGGCCGGCGGCGCTGGGCCCACGGCTCGGATGCCAGTACCGGCTGGTGCTCACCTCGCGCAACTCCCTGCTGCCGATCCGCCGGGCGATCGCGGTCCGCTGGCCCGACCTCATCAAGTCGAACGGCGGCGGGTGCAACGCGATCCTGGCGCGGCGGGGCACGGTGGTCGAGCACCGGACACGGCGTCTTTGCCTGCTGCCCGAGCGCAGATGGGTCCACGGCGTGCGCCTGAAAGATGCGCCGGCGGCCTGGGTGTGCAACCTCCACACCGGATCAGATGGGGCGCAGGGAAGGCTGGCCGCCGCCACGGTCCTGCGGTGGGCCGGAGACGCCCCCGCGGTGCTGGGGGGCGACTTCAACGTTCATGATCTGAGGCTCGAGGGCTGGCGGTGGGGTGGTGGTCGGACGGGTGATCACGTGTTCGTCCGTGGGCTCGAGCCGGTGGGCGATGCGCGGGTGCTCCCGCGCGGACGTTTGTCCGATCACGCGCCTGTCGCCGTAGAGGTCGGTTGACGGCGACGTCAGGCCTGCAAATACGTCAGCACGGCCAACACGCGGCGGTGGTCATCAACGGTCGCCGGCAGATTGAGCTTCGCGAAGATGCTCGTCACGTGCTTCTCGACCGCGCGTTCGGTGATCACGAGCTCGGCGGCGATCGCGTGGTTGGAGCGGCCTTCGGCCATCAGGGCGAGCACCTTGCTCTCTCGCGGCGTTAGCGCCTCGAGCGGGCGATCGACGCGGTGGCGGCCGAGCATTTGCGAGACCACCTCGGGGTCGAGCACCGATCCGCCGTCGGCGACGCGGCGGATCGAGTCGATGAACCGCTCGACGTCCGCGATCCGATCCTTGAGTAGATAGCCGACACCTTCGGCGCTGCCGGCGAGCAAGTCGAGCGCGTAGTCCTCCTCGACGTACTGCGAGAGCACGAGCACGGCGGTGTCCGGGAGCTCGGCGCGTATCGACTGGGCCGCCCGGAGTCCTTCGTCGGTGTGGCTCGGCGGCATCTTGATGTCCACGATGGCCACATCCGGCTTGTGGGCGCGAACCTTCCGCAGCAGGTCGTCGGCGTCCCCGGCCCGCCCGACCACCTCGAAACCCGAGTCTTCGAGCAGACGCGCGACGCCTTCGCGAAGCAGCACGGAGTCTTCGCCGAGCACTATGCGCACGGGATCTTCGCCCTCACCGTCGTTCCGTGCCCCGCGGAGCTGTCGACCTCGAGCGATCCGTCGAGCGAACCGACGCGGTCCTCGAGCCCGCGCAGGCCAGATCCGTGCTCCGGGTCGGCGCCACCCACCCCGTCATCGGAGACCTCCACCGTCACAGACCCGTTGCTCTGCGTGATACGAACCTCGGCGGCGGTGGCCCGCGCATACTTCGCGATGTTCGTCAGCGCTTCGGCGACGACGTAGTAGCTCGCGATCTCGACCAGCGGAGTGAGGCGCGTGGGCGGCATCTCGACGAGCGAGACCGGCACCGGCATGCGCGCGGCGAGCGCCTTGACCGCCGCCGGCAGCCCGCGGTCCGAGAGGACCGCAGGGTGGATACCGCGCGCGAGCTCGCGCAATTCAGCGGTCGCCGACTCGAGCTCGCCCATCGCCTCCACGATCAGCTCACGAGCGCCGTCGGGGTCGTCGGCGATCCGGTCGCGGGCGAGGCGCATGTTCAGCGACAGCGCGACGAGCCGCTGCTGCGCGCCGTCGTGGAGGTTTCGCTCGAGCTTGCGGCGCTCGGCGAGCCCCGCCTCGATCAGCCGCTGGCGCGACCGTTCGAGCTCCTCAACGCGGGCCCGCAGCTCGGCCTGGAGGCGCTCGTTCTCCAGCGCCAGCCCGGCGGCGGCTCCCGCCGCGGTCAGCAGCTGGCACTCGTCGGCCAGCGCGGCGTCGTGGACGATCACCGCCAGCGGTGCGCCGTTTCGCTGCACCGGTGTCCACGCGCGGCCGGCGTCCCGCGGAAGCTCCACCCGGTGGCCGTCGGCGTCGACGTAATGCTCCCGGTCGGGGAGCCAGTACGCGAGCATCAAGGAGGGGTCGTCGAACGCGTCGGCGAGGGCATCGCGAAGCCCCCAGCGACGCTCGGGCGCGGCGCTCAAGCGTGCCACCAGCTCGCTCACCGCGCCGGCGCGACTGAAGCGCGACTGCATCAGTCCTGCGAGGAACGAATACGGCACGGCGGCGAGCGGGAGCAGGCCGACGAGGTAGATCGTGTCCACGCTGGTCGACTCGGTACCGCTGAGCTTGGCCGCCAGCGAGGCAATGAGGACGAACAGCGCGAGTGCCCCGGTCCAGATCACGGGGGCGAGGCTCCGCCGCTGCACGGCCGCAAACCCCCGCCACCCACGGACCAGAGCGACGATCAGACCGACGAGGATGGCGACCGCGATCACCGCCTGGACCTTTTCGAGCGTGTGTGCGATGTGCATCTGGTTGGCGGCGAGCAGCGGATTGGCTGGGCACCGCTGACAGTGCGGCCAGTGCGGGAACTGAACGAACGGCAACGGCGCCCACTGCATGATCGTCACGTCGAACCAGGCGGCGGCGACCACGAGCCGCTCGAGTCGCGTGTGCAGGTGCCCGTCGGGGAACGAGAGCAGCATCTGGACCAGAAACGCGTACGGGAGCGCGGCCACCAGCTGGCCAAGGAAGAACAGGTACCCGTCGTTGGTCGCCAGCAGAATGCCGAGCAGCCACGTGAATCCGACGGCCGTCATCAACAGCCCGAGGCGGTTCTCCGGCCGCCGCCACCACATGAACAGCCCGGTGCCCACGAACGACCAGCCGATCACCAGCTGCTCGGCGAGGTATAGGCCGCGCGGGCTCGCGTGGTTGCTGGTCAGGGCAACGGGGATGGTGATCACCCCCAGCGCGAACGCGGTGGCGCCGATCGTGATCAGGGCGCGGCGCAGACCGGTCATCGCAACAGCGCGGCGAGCGCCGAACCGGAGACCTCGTCTTTGGGCAGGAAGCCGCGCGCCCCGCTCTCGGCCACCATGCCGCCAAATTCATTCCCATCGCGGCTCGAGGTGAGGACCACCGCGGGAGGGTGATCGTCGCTCGTGAGGCACCGGGCGATCTCAAACCCGTCGAGATCGGGCAGTTGTACGTCGAGCAGGATGACCGCCGGGTGCAGGTCTCGGGCTGCGGCGAGTGCCGATCGGCCGTCCTGCGCCTCGCCTACAACGTCGTAGCCGGCGTCCTCGAGCACCCGTCGGGCGCTCGTCCGAAAGCTGGGGTGGTCGTCCACGATCAGGACGGTGGTGACCATGAAGCGATTGTCGCGAACGCGCGGCGGCCGGACAGTACGGCTACCCGAACCGAGCGGGGGGATACCCGCACCGCGAATACGCCAGTGCGCCGCATGGTCGGAAGCGAGGACCGTTGCGACCCTCCGAGCGTGGCTTTCACCCATTCATCGGAGGTACGTGAGATGCAACGAACCAACCTGGCCGCGCGCGCCGGACGGTGGAGCGCGCAGCACCGCAAGGCGGCCATCCTCGGTTGGCTTGCCTTTGTCGTGGTCGCGGTCCTGCTCGGCGGCATGGCCGGCACCAAGCACATTCCGCAGGACAACAACGGCGTCGGCGAGTCCGGTCGGGCGCAGCAAGTGCTGCACGACAAGTTCCCGCAGCCGGCGAACGAGCAGGTGTTGGTTGAGAGCAGCACGCTCACCGTCCGAGACCCCGCCTTCCGGGCGGCCGTCCAGGACGTGACCAACAGGTTGTCGGCGACCTCGACGGTGGAGAACATCCGCTCACCGCTGCTTCCGGCGAACAGTGGAGAGGTGTCGCGTGACGGTCACTCCGTGCTGGTCGGTTTTCAGATCACCGGTAAGGCCACGGACGCCGACAAGCGCGTCGGCGCGTCGCTCGCCGCTACCGCGGCGGCTCAGCGGGCGCACCCCAACCTCCGCATCGAGCAGGCGGGCGACGCCAGCGCGACCAAGGCTCTGAACAAGAGCTTCAGCGACGACTTCGCCAAGGCGCGGACGCTGTCGCTCCCGATCACCCTGCTCATCCTCATCGTCGCCTTCGGCGCGCTGGTGGCGGCCGCCATCCCGGTGCTGCTCGCGGCCACCGGCGTCGCGGCGACGCTCGGGTTGATCGCGCTGGTCAGCCACCTCGCGGCGGTCGACCAGGTCGTGTCCGAGACCGTGCTGCTGATCGGGATGGCCGTCGGAGTCGACTACTCGCTGTTCTACATGCGCCGTGAACGCGAGGAACGAGCAGCGGGACGCGACGAGCAGGCCGCGCTACGTGCGGCCGCGGCGACTTCCGGCCGCTCGGTGCTCGTCTCCGGCCTGACGGTGATTGGGGCGATGGCCGGGATGTACCTGGCGGGCAACAAGACCTTCGCCTCGATGGCGACGGGCACGATCATGGTGGTGGCGGTGGCGGTCGTTGGATCGCTGACGGTGCTGCCGGCGCTGCTGTCCAAGCTCGGCGACAAGGTGATGAAGGGCCGCGTGCCGATCGTCGCCCGCCGCCGGGAGAGCGGCGGCGAGCCCCGGCTCTGGGGCGCGGTCGTCGATCGCGTGCTGGCCCGGCCGCTGGTGTCGGTGCTGCTCTCCGGAGGGGCCGTGGTGGCGCTCGCGATCCCGGCGCTCGGGCTGCACACGTCGTTGCCCGGGTTGCAGGGACTGCCTAGCGGACTGCCAATCGTCAAGACACTCAACCGCATCGAGGCGGCGTTCCCGGGCGGTCCGCTTCCGGCCTACGTCGTGATCCAGGGACGTGACGTCACCTCGCCCCAGACGCAGACCGCGATCCGGCACCTCGAGCGGCAGGCGCTGGCCACGGGTCAGATCCATCAGCCGTTCAAGGTCCAGGTCAACGGCACGCGCGACGTGGCCGTCGTGTCGATGCCGCTAAGCGGCAAGGGCACGGACGAGGCGTCGTACCGGGCGCTCGACACGCTCCGGGGCCAGGTGATCCCCGCGACGATCGGGGCCGCGCCCGGGCTCGAAGCCCAGGTGACGGGCATGACGGCCCAGTCGAAGGACTTCAACGACTCGATGAGCTCGCACGCCCCGATCGTGTTCGCGTTCGTGCTGACCATGGCGTTCCTGCTGCTGCTGGTGACGTTCCGCTCGATCGTCCTACCGCTGACCGCGATCGCGCTGAACCTGCTGTCGGTCGGCGCCGCCTATGGCGTCCTGGCGCTCGTCTTCCAGCACACCTGGGCGGAGGGACTGCTCGGCTTCAAATCGACCGGCGCGATCACCTCGTGGCTGCCGCTGTTCCTGTTCGTGATCCTGTTCGGACTGTCGATGGACTACCACGTGTTCATCATCAGCCGCATCCGCGAGGCGTACGACAAGGGGATGCGGACCGGCGACGCGATCGCACACGGGATCAAGTCGACGGCCGGACCGGTGACCAGCGCGGCGATCGTGATGGTCGCGGTGTTCGCGATCTTCGCTTCGCTCGGCGCGCTCGAGTTCAAGCAGCTCGGCGTGGGGCTGGCGGTCGCGATCCTGCTCGACGCCACGCTGATCCGGGCGGTGTTGCTCCCGGCCACGATGAAGCTGCTCGGCGACGCCAACTGGTACCTGCCCAGGCGGCTGCACTGGCTGCCGCGGGTGGCGCATGAGCCCGCGCGTGCGTAGCGCGTGAGGCGAGCCACGAGCGGGCGCCCAACCTTTTAGTGATGGGCGCCCGCTTTTTAGGTCCGCCCCGCCCGAAGCCCGAAGCCCCGGAGCATCAGCAGCGCCTTCTCGCCCATCGAGCCGCGCGTGGGAAGGATCCCGAGCTGGGTCGCGGCGTCGTAGAGATCGAAGAAGGCGCGGATGCGCTTCAGGCGCTGGTGCTGGAGCTCGCAGTAGAAGACGCAGTGGACGACCACGAACCGGTTCGTCGCCGGCAGGCTCTCCAGCGGGGCCTTGTGCGTCGCCAGCAGCTTGCTTGGCGCGGCCGCGAACCCTCCCTTGTGCAGGCGCTCGCCAGTTCGCTCGAGCCGTGCATCGGGAAACGCCGCCCATAGACGACCGGCGTGCCGGCCAAGCTCATCTGACCCCTCGAGAGGCTCCTCGGTCAGCGGATCCTGGTAGTGGACGTTCGACACGCACAGATCCTCGAACGCCTCCGGGTCCTTGCCCGACCACGCGGCTTCCCAGCGGTCGAACAGCTGATCGACGGTCATCCGGCCGCGTCTGGACCGTCGAACACCGGTATGCCTTCCTCAGGCGTCGACGCCTGAGCGTGGAGCCGGCGGGGAATCCGCCCCGCTCCGCGGGCAAGCAACCCGGATTGAACGGCGAGCCGGATGGCGCGGGCCATGGCCACGGGGTCGTGAGCACGCGAGATCGCGCTCGCACACAGGACCGCGTCGCATCCGAGCTCCATCGCCAGCGCGGCGTCGGAGGCGGTACCCACCCCGGCATCGAGCACCACGGGGACGCCGGCGTGCTCCACCATGATCGTAAGGTTGTAGGGATTGCGGATGCCCATGCCGCTGCCGATCGGAGATCCCAGCGGCATCACCGCGGCGCAGCCCACGTCCTCGAGCCGGCGGGCGAGAACCGGGTCGTCGGTCGTGTAGGGCAGCACGACGAATCCGTCGTCGACGAGCGCTTCGGCGGCATCGACCAGCTCCACGGCGTCGGGCAGCAGCGTCCGATCATCTCCGATGACCTCGAGCTTGATCCAGTCGGTCGCGAATGCCTCGCGGGCCAGTTGTGCTGTGATGATCGCGTCGCGCGCGGTGAAGCAGCCCGCCGTGTTCGGCAGCACCTGCACACCCGCGGCGTCTAGTACATCGAGGATCGAGCCGCGGGCGCCGGGATCGAGGCGGCGCAGGGCGACGGTGCACATCTCCGCCCCGGACTCCGCCAGCGCCTGCGCCAGCAGCTCGTGGCTGGTGAACCCCCCGGTGCCGAGGATCAGGCGCGACTCGAACGTCCTCCCGGCGATTTGGAGTACGTCGCTCATATGGTCATCCTCCCTGAATGGCCAGCGAGGACTTCGACCCGGGCACCACGCGCCAGCTCGGTGTCCTGCCACGCGCCGCGGGGGACGACCTCGCCGTCGACGGCGACCGCCACGCCGCGGCCGTCGGGCGTTGCCGCAAGTAGCGCGACGAGGTCGGCGACGGTGGCGCCGGCGTCCAGCTCGCGCGGCTCACCGTTGACCGTGACCAATGTGCTGCTCATGTGGCCACCGCCAGGCCGCGCGGCCCGCTGGCCGCGCGGCCGGTGAACCGGTCGGATGAGAACGCGGCCGCGAGCTCGGAGGGCTCCTCACCGACGAGCAGGCCGCCGGCGATCTCCGCGGTGATCGGCGTGAGCAAGATCCCGTGACGGTAATGGCCGGTCGCCCACTGCAACCCGCGCAGGGCCCCTGGGCCGATCACCGGGGCGTTGTCCGGCGTCCCCGGCCGCAGCCCCGCCACGAGTTCGTCGATCACGAGCTCGCCGATTCCAGGCACCAGCTCGACCGCCTCGCGCAGCAGCTCGAATACGGCGCCGGCGGTCATGGTCGTATCGAAGCCGCGCTCCTCCATGGTCGCGCCGAGCACGTAGCGGCCGTCGCCGCGGGGGACGATGTAGCCCGGGAGCATCCGCAGCACCCGCGTGAGCAGACCCGGCCCCTGTGGGTCGTGCAGCCTCAGTGTCTGGCCCTTGACCGGACGGAGCGGAACGCGCACGTCTTCCGGGATGCCCGACAGCGCCGAGGACCACACCCCGGCGGCGACCAGGACCTGATCCGCGGCGATGTGGTCGCCCGAGGCGAGCCGGACCCCCGTGACCTGGTCGCCCGACCGGGTGAGCGCCGCCACCTCGGTCCGGGGCCGGAGCACGGCCCCCGCGCGGACCGCCGCGTGGGCGAGGACCGCGGTGAGCCTGCGGGGATCGATCACGTGGTCATCGGGAACGTCCAGCGCGAGCCGCAGCGCGGGAGCGAGAGCCGGCTCGAGTCGCCGGGCCTCGCTGGCACGCAACCGGCGCACGGACAGCCCGAGCTCGCGACGCATCGACAGCTCGCGCTCGAGTGCCTCCGCCTCGTCGCGATCGCGGGCCGCCGCCAGGGTGCCGCAGCGGAGATACCCCGTGTCGAGCCCGGTGGCGTCCTCCAGCTCGGCGATGAAGTTCGGGTAGGCGGCCGCGCTGGCCAGGCCCAGACGCAGGAGCCGCTGCTCGCTCATCAGCGCCTCGCTCACCGGCGCGATCATGCCCGCCGCCACCGACGACGTGCCGGCGCCTGGTTCACCGCGTTCGAGTACGACAATCCTGAGGCCGCGCTGCGCCGCTCGCCAGGCGACCGCGAGGCCGATCACGCCGCCGCCGACAACGGCGACGTCAAATGAGGTGTTGCTGCTGCGCACGATTGCTTCCTCCGCCGGCATTACCCGGGTCAGGTTCAGACGGTCGGCGGACCCACGTCCGCCCTCTCAGCCCAATGTGGGGGCTCCCGTTACGGTCAATGCTAGCGGCCGTCTCGTGCCAGACTTGACGTGTGTCAGACCACGAACGGCTGCGATCGGCGCGGTTGTACCTGGTGTGCGATGACCGGCCCGACGAGCTCCTCGCGGCAACGCTGCGCGGCGGGGTCGGGATCGTGCAGCTCCGAATGAAGGATCGTCCCGACGAGGCGGTGCTCGCGGCGGCGCGACGGTTCGCCGAGCGCTGCGCCGAGCACGGGGCGCTGTTCATCCTCAACGACCGGCCCGACCTGGTGCAGGACGCCGGTGCGGACGGAGTGCACGTCGGTCAGGACGACGCCTCCGTCGCTACGGCCCGGAAGATCGTCGGTCCCGATCGGCTGATCGGAGTCTCCACCCACAGCGCCGCCCAGATCAACGCCGCGGCGGCCGCGCACGTCGATTACATCGGCGTCGGGCCGGTGTACGAGACGCCGACGAAGCCCGGTCGCGCGGCTGTTGGGCTCGAGCTCGTCCGCTACGCCGCCGCGCATGCCCGAGTCCCGTTCTTCGCCATCGGCGGGATCGACGAGGCCAATGTCGCTGCCGTTGGGGCCGCCGGCGCCGAACGGGTTGCGGTCGTCCGGGCGCTGACGGAGTCCGGCGACCCGGAACGCGCGGCGAGGGCCCTGGTCGAGGCGCTACGCGGAGAGGTCCGGGTTGGCTCAGCGTAGCCGCAAGCGAGGGCGCCGCGAGAAGCCGGCGGTGACGGCCGTCGGGACCGCGACCAGCCCGCCCGTGGCGGGCGGCCCGGCCCGCCAAGCCGGGCCGGCCGCGAAAAGTCGCTCAGAGCAGCGAAACGAGGCGGTGCGGGCGACGCTCGTTCCGCTCGCGCCGGGGGAGAGGCCGTGGCCGATCAAGGTCGCGGTCGTGCTTGCGGTGGTGGTGGGAGGCGGCGATCTGATCGACGTGGTCCTCGGGGGCCGCCTCTCCCCGGGGGGCGCTCATCCGGGCACGGCCGGCGTCGTGCTGTTCTCGGTGCTGATGCTGGTGTGCGCCTGGGGCATGTGGAGGATGCGCTACTGGGCCGTGCTCGGCTTTCAGGCCGTGCTCGGGATCGTGATCCTGATCTTCTCGCTGCTCTTGATCCGCGCCAGCAACGTGCTGGGGCTGCTAGTCGCGCTGGCGATCATCGGCGGTGGCGGGTTTCTGTTCTTCAAGCTCGTGCGGGTGCTGAGCAGACTGCAGATGCCGACGCCGCCCCGACGCTAGTGTCGCGAGTCAGAGGTCCGGCGGCACCGAGAGGGGTCACTGACGGTGTCTGGCAAGGACGCAGGGAGGGTGCAATATCTGAAGATATTGCCCCGACCGAGGACGCAGCCAGGCGCCGCCAGGGGCCCCTCGAATGCCGTCGTACTTCTGACTCGTGGCACTTGGCGCACTCGTTATAGGCTGGGAGTTGTGCCTGACTCCTCTTATGACTGCATCGTGATCGGCTCCGGCCCGGGCGGATACGTGGCCGCGATCCGCGCCGCGCAGCTCGGAATGAAGACCGCGGTGGTAGAGAAGGACCGGGTCGGGGGGCGCTGCCTCAACTACGCCTGCATCCCAGCGAAGGCCGTCCTGCGCGTCGCCGATGTGCTCTCCGAGGTGCGCGAGGCGAGTGAATTCGGCATTCAGGTCGATACGCCGGCGATCGATTACGAAGCGGTGATCGCCCGCCGCGAGAAAGTGATCAAGACGCTGACCGGCGGCGTCTCCGGTCTGTTCAAGAAGAACGGGATCGACCTCATCGGAGGCGAGGGATCGCTTGCCGCCAAGGGGTCGGTGGTCGTGGGAGGCGAGCAGATCGCCGCCAAGACGATCGTGCTGGCCACCGGTTCGGTCAAAAAGCCGATTCCCGGCACGGAGTTCGGAGGCCGGGTGATCGGAACCGAGGAGGCCTGGGCGCTGGCCGAGCTGCCTGACACGCTCGCCGTCGTCGGCGCCGGCGCATCCGGCGTGGAGATCGCCTCGGCCTACGCGCGCCTCGGCACCGAGGTCAGGTTGCTGGAGGCGCTCGAGTGGGTGCTGCCGACCGAGGACGCCGACATCTCCAAGGTCGCCGAACGAGGGCTGAAGCGCCAGGGGATCGCGATCCACACCGGCACGTTCGTCCGCGACGTGCGCTCGACCGAGGAGAGCTGCACGTTCACGTTCGGCGAGAAGCCCGGCGAGGCCGACTGGCTGGTGATCGCGGCCGGCCGCGCCCCCGACGTCGACGCGCTCGGCCTCGACGCCCTCGGGGTCGAGCGCGACGAGAACGGCATGGTCGCCGTCGACGGGGCGATGCGCACGAGCGCCGAAGGCGTCTACGCGATCGGTGACCTCGTACACGGCCCCGCGCTCGCCCACAAGGCGTCGGATGAGGGCGTGATCGCGGTCGAGGACGCGTCTGGGCTCCAGACCCACCCGATCGAGTACGTGGACATCCCCCGCGCGACCTTCTGTGAGCCGAACGTGGCCAGCTTCGGGCTCACCGAGGCGCAGGCGCGCGAGGAGGGATACGACGTGGTCGTGGGCAAGGTCCAGTACGGCGCGGTGGGCGCGGGCACGGTCTACGGAGACCGCACCGGTCTGGTCAAGGTCGTCGGCGAGCGCAAGTACGGGGAGCTGATCGGGGGCCACATCGTCGGCGCCAAGGCGACCGAGCTGATCCAGGAGCTGGTCAACGCACGCGCCCTGGAAGGCGGGTATCCGGAGATCGCCCGCCTGATCCACGGTCACCCCACGATGTCCGAAGCCGTGATGGAGGCCGCGCGGGCGGCCGACGGCTGGCTGATCCACGGCTGAGTGCCACTAGGGTGGCGCTCGCGGAGGTCCAACCGGTCTTCTACTACGACCTGGGGAGCCCGCCCTGCTACCTGGTGGCCGAGCAGGTGATGACGGCGCTGGCCGTGGTGCCGGAATGGGAGCCGGTGTTCGGCCCACAGATCGCGGAGACCGATGCCGAGCCGGATCGGGCGCTGATCGAGCACCGGGCGCTGGAGCTGGGGCTCCAGCCGGTGCGCTGGCCGCGGCAGTGGCCGCCGCAGACCCGGAGCGCGATGCTCGCCGCGACGTACGCCAAGCACATCGGCCGCGCGGTCGCGTTCTCGCTGGCGTGCTTTCGTCAGGCGTTCGCGGGGGGTCGCGACCTCGGCGACGAGCACACGGTGCTGATCGCGGCCGCGGCGTGCGAACTGCACCCCGCCGCGGTGCTCAGGGGGATCGCGCTGCGGTCCACCGCCCAGGCGCTGGAGGGAGCGACGGCGCGCGCCCTCGGCGCCGGCGTGGCGTCGCTTCCAGCGATCCAGGTCGGCGAGAGGATCTTCGAGGGCGAGGGGGGCCTGCACCTGGCGGCCGGCGCCATCGGGGCTCCGCGATGAGGGCAAACCGGGCATTCGATCTGATCGTCTCCCGTGGAGGCCTCGAGCCTGCCTTCCTGGCTGACCGCAGACGGCTCGATCGGATCGAAGTGGTATCGATCGACGACGGCGAGGTCGTCCTGTACTGGGATCTTCCGGCCAAGCAGGCCTCGAAGCTGCTCAAGCTGTTACGGGAAGATCACGTGAGCCTCGACGCGAACGAGTTCATCGCCACGTGGGGCGGACTCGACCTCGAGGAGTTGTTCTGAGCCCGGCCGTCCGCCCTCAGCGCATGATCCCGGTGTGGCCGAGGGAGTAGCGCCCGGGCTGTGGGTACACGCACAGGCCGTGTGGGCCGAGGCCGACCGGGATGTTCCGGATGAGCTGCCCGGTCCGGGTGTTTATGGCGTACACGGAGGCGCTGTAGCGTCCCGATAGCCAGAGCACGTGGCCCGAGGCGGACACGTTGCCCATGTCGGGGCTGCCTCCGGGGATGACCCAAGTGGCGACGACGCGACGAGTCGCAAAACTGACCACCGAGACCGTGCCGGCCGAGCGGTTGGACACGTACAGGTCCTGGGCGTTGCGGCTGGCGTACAGACCGTGTGCACCCGCCCCGGTGGACAGGAATCCGAGCAAGCGAAACGTCATCGCGTCGATCTCCCATACGCCGCCGCGGAGCAGGTCGGCGACGTAGAAGATCCGTCCGTCGGGCGAGAGCTTGACGTCCTGCGGGTCTGAGCCGGTCGGGAGCGCGAGCGTATAGACGACCCGCTCGCGAGGCACGTCGACCACGATCATCCTCGAGGCGAACTCGCAGCTCGCGAGCATGTAGTGGCCGTCGGCGGTGTAGTCGGCGTGGTTGATGCCGGCGCATTGGGGAACCGGCAGGTCGTGGTGCACGGCCATCGTGTGCGCGTCCAGGAAGTCGATGCGCGCAAGACGCTCGGCCATCACTACCGCGTAGCGCCCGTCGGGAGTGAAGTACAGGTTGTATGGATCCTCGACCGCCACGGGGCGGCCCGGGAGGCCGTTGGCCGGGTCGATCGGCGTGAGGCTGTTGCCCTCGTCGTTCGTCACCCACAGCGTGCGCAGGTCGTAGGACGGGACGACGTGCTGGGGTAGGGCGCCGACGGCGAACTCGCGCACGATGCGATAGGTCGTGGGGTCGATTTCGTCGACCGTGTTGCTGACGCTGTTGGGGACGTACACGAGCGGGCGCAAATGGCGGACGACGGGGGAGAGGGTCCGGTCAGCCGCGTAGACGTTGTGCTGATCGACCTGGGGCGGAACCGGATAGGCGTCCTGGGCTGCGTCGGGGTCGGGATGGAACACCTGACCTTGCCCCGTGGTGGTCTGGGAGGAATGCGTGTGGGCCTTGTTCGAGCCGCAACCGGAGAGGACAACCAGCGAGGCCACGAGCGCGCACAGCGCGAGGATCGCGCGCCGTTCGAGCATGGGCTGGAATCTAGCCCAACGTTGCGTTCTAAACCTTCTCTAACTTCCCGGGTCGGCGGGCGCGCAGGCGGGCAGAATGAACGGACATGAGCACAAGCGAAGCGGCTGCGCTGGCGGAGCGGCTGCGCCCCGCGGTAGCGGACGAGCGCGTGCTCGCGGCGATCGCGTCGCTGCCGCGCGAGCGGTTCGTGCCAGAGTCCGAGCGTCATCGGGCCTATGAGAACGTCGCGCTCCCGATCTCCTGCGGGCAGACCATCTCCCAGCCCCTGGTGGTCGCGAGGATGCTCGAGGTCCTCGACCTGCGACCGAGCGACCGCGTGCTCGACGTGGGCACCGGTTCCGGTTACCACGCGGCGCTGCTCGCGCGGCTCGCCGCGCATGTCTGGACCATCGAGCGCCATGAGGAGCTGAGCGCGGGGGCCCAGTCGACGATCGAGGAGCTCGGGGTCGACAACGTCACGTTCCGCGTGGGCGACGGTTGGGAAGGGTTGCCCGACGAAGCTCCGTTCGACGCGATCAACGTGGCCGCGGCGACCGGCGACTCCCCGCCGGCATCGCTCGAGGAGCAGCTGGCCGTCGGCGGGCGGCTGGTTGCGCCGGTCGGGGCCGCGGAGCAGCACCTGATCCGCACCCGTCGGACGGCCGATGGGTTCCAACGGGCACGGCTCGAGGCGGTCAGGTTCGTGCCGCTCGTGCGCGGGCGCGGCTCCTAGCAGCGGTAACCCCGCCGGGGCCGAGCCGCTCACGCATCACGTCGAGGGCGACGGCGCTGTCGTCCACGAGCACGAAGCGCCGGCCGAGCTCGCGACAGACCGCGCCCAGGGTGCCCGAGCCCGCGAACGGGTCGAGGCACCAGCCTCCGGGGCGCGAGGACGCGGCGACGAGGCGGCGCAGCACTCCCTCGGGCTTCTGCGTCGGATATCCGGTCTTCTCGCGGCCGTTCGTGGGCACAATCGTGTGAAACCAGACGTCGGTAGGCATCTTCCCCCGCGCCGCCTTCTCCGCACTCACCAGGCCCGGCGCCATGTAGGGCTCGCGCTCGACCGCGTCCGGGTCGAAGTGGTGGGCTCCGGGCGTGCGGACATAGGCGAGGATCGTGTCGTGCTTGGCGGGCCAGCGACGGCGCGGCTTGGCGCCATAGTCGTAGGCCCAGATCAGCTCGTTGAGGAATGCATCGCGTCCGAAGATCTCGTCGAGCAACAGCTTGCAGTAGTGAGCCTCGCGGTAGTCGATGTGGAAGTACAGCGTCCCGTGCGGCGCGAGCAGCAAGCGGGCGCGGGTGAGCCGGGGCTCGAGGAAGGCCAGGTAGTCCGCGAACGCGTCGTCGTAGCTGAGGGTCTCGAGCAGGCGGGATCGGTAACGCCGGCCGCCGAAGCCGATTCGGGTTGCGCTCGGGTCGGCCGCAACCGCGAGCGTGCGCCGGGCCTGCGCGCGTCCGGTGTTGAACGGCGGGTCCATGTAAATCAGATCGAACGTGTCCTCCGGCAGCCGCGCCAGAACGGCCGCGTTGTCGCCGGCGATCACCAGGTCGTCGTCGAGCTCGATCGGTTTGGCTGCTGGCTGAATCCGCACGTTGGTGGCTCCAGACCGTATCCCTTACACCGGCGATACACCGGTAATCGCTAGGATTGGCCCTCCGTGCTCGGTGATCGTTACAGCGACCTCCGCCAGTCTGCGCTGGCCGGACGCATCACGCGCTACACCCTCGGCTCGCTGGTCGCGGCCGCGACCAGCGCCGTGGTGTTCGCGCTGCTGTACGTGCTGGGCGCCGGGACGACCGCCTGTTCGGTGACCGCGTTCCTCGCCGGCGCAATTCCGAACTGGATTCTCAACCGGCGCTGGGCCTGGAAGATCCGGGGTCGCGTCGCGTTCCCCCGCGAGGTCGTGGGCTACGTCGTGGTCTCGGCGCTCACGCTGCTCGCCACCAGCGTGACCACCGCCTGGACACAGCACCAGGTCCAGAGCATCCCCGCCCACCACGGCATTCGCGTGGCGCTGGTGACCGCGTCGTATCTGGCCGTGTTCGCGGTGCTATTCGTCGCCCGGTTTGCGGTCTACGAGCACTGGATCTTCTCGGGGCGCAGCCGCATCCGGGCGGCCGTGCGGTCGCGGCGCCAGGTGTGGAGCGCCGCCCGCGCGAACCGCACCCCGTAGCGGAGGTTCCCGCCCTTCTTGGTGGCGGTCGCGTGCCCGCCGCGGTCGCGCATGGTCGTGGGCACCTCGCTGAGCCGAAAGCCGTTCAGGGCGGCGCTGATCATCAGCTCGGAGGCCTGATACTGGGACTGCTCGAGCGTCACCGCCGCGGTGACCTCGGCGCGCATCGCCCGGATGCCACAAGCGGGATCGGTGACCCGGTGACCCACCAGGAGGCTGAACAGCGCCCCGAAAACGATCACGCCGACGTGCCGCACGCGGTCCGTGGTCAGCTCCTTGCCCAGCCGGCGGGAGCCTGAGACGAAGTCGGCGCGGCCGGTGAGGATCGGCTGCACCACGAGCCCGAGCTCCGCCGGCTCGTACTGACCGTCGGCGTCGATAGTCGCAATCACCCGGGCCCCCCGGGCGCGGGCGAGCCAGTAGCCCAGTCGCAGGGCCGCGCCCTGCCCTCGGTTGACCGGCACGTCGCAGACCAAGGCGCCGGCGTCGCGTGCCCGGACGGCGGTCGCGTCTCTGGCACCGTCGACGACCACGATGACCTCCGTCGCGAGGCCCGCGGCCTCGCGCGGAATCTCGGACACCACGCCGGCAACCGTCGGCTCCTCGTTGTAGGCGGGAATCACCACTGCGAGGGGTGCTCCGGTCCCAGGCGGGTGGGCGGCGAGGAAGCCGGCGGCCGCGCCTCGCTCGGCAGGTGCGAGCCTGGCCAGCTCGTCGTCCAGAGCGAAGGGTTTGGGCGGCGCGACGGTCATCTCGGTGCTCCGGCCGGCGCGGCGAGCGCGCCGAGACCCGATCGCACGGCGTCGAGATCGATCCGCGACCACTCCTCCCAGACGCCCGCGAGTCCCTCCTGGACGCCGATCCGCGGCGACCAACCCCGGGCACGGGCGCGGCTCGGATCGACGATGACCGCCGGCATCTCCCCTGGCTTCGGCGGCCCGTGACGGACCGAGAGGGGCGATCCGGTCGCCTCGCGGACGGCGTCCACCACCTCGAGCACCGACAGCGACCTACCGGCGCCGATGACGGTGGGCCCTACCCAGTCCTCGCTCACCAGGCCCAGCGCAACGGCCGCGGTCACGTCGGTGACGTGCACGTAGTCGCGAACCTGGCGGCCATCGCCGTAGATCTCGAACGTGGCGCCGAGGCGGATCGCCCGCATCAGCCGCGCGACGATGCTGTCCTTGGTCTGCATGCCCGGCCCGTAGACGTTGGTCAGCCTCAGCGAGACGCACCGAATCCCGTAGGAGGCCGAGTACGCCGACATCAGCATCTCGGCCGCGGCCTTGGTCGAGCCGTAGGGGGTGAGAGGACGGAGCGCAGCCTCCTCGGTGATCGCTGGGGAAGTCATGGGTCCGGTGACCGCGTTGGTCGAGGCGAACACGAGCGAGGTCGCGCCGGCGGCGCGGGCTCCTTCGAGGAGGGCGTGCGTGGCCGCGACGTTGGTCCGGAACGTCAGGTCGGGGTGCTCGACCGAGCGGAGCACCGAGGTAATCGCCGCGAGGTGAACGACGGCGTCGATCCCGGGGGCCTCGAACGCCGCCTCGAGAACCGCGGGATCGGCGATGTCGCCGAGCACGGTGTCGGTCGTGGGGTCGGGATGCGGCTTCAGATCGACGACCCGCACCTCTGCGCCGGCCGCGGCCAGGTGTGCGACCACGTGGCGGCCGATGAAGCCCGAGCCTCCGGTGACGAGGATCCGCCGGTCTCGTAGCCCCCGCCGCGGGGACGTGTTCACGGCGCGGGCGCCAGCTCGCTGGCGCTCCGGGGCAGCTCGTTTGCGGTGGCGGCCCAGCGGACCGTCGGCATGATCGCGGCGAGATCTACTCGATCGCGATAGCGCTCGACGACCTCGAACAGATGGTCGATCAGCGTGGTCGAGAGCAGCGTCGGCTTGAGGCCGAGCTCCTCGAGCCTCGAGTGCTTGGCGTTGTAGTAGTGGTTCTCCGCCTCGACGCGGGGATTGTCGACCTCGTCGATCGTGCACTCCCCCGGGTACTCGTTCGCGATCGTCTCGGCGATCTGACGCACCGACATGGACTCGGTGAACTGGTTGAAGACGCGGAATTCCCCTCGCTCCGCCGGGTTCTCCGAGGCGATGCGAATGCACTCGACGGTGTCGACGATGTTGATCAGGCCACGCGTCTGGGAGCCGTTGCCGTACACGGTGAGCGGATGGCCGAGGACCGCCTGGATCACCATCCGGTTGAGCACCGTGCCGAACACGCCGTCGTAGTCGAAACGCGTGGCGAGCCGCGGATCGAGCTTGGTCTGTCCGGTGTCCGCCCCATACACGACGCCCTGGTTGAGGTCCGTGGCGCGCATCCCCCAGATGCGACACCCGAACTCGATGTTGTGGCTGTCATGGACCTTCGAGAGGTGATAGAAGGAGCCGGGCCGCTTGGGGTACAGAACCCGGTCCCGGCGCCCGTTGTGCTCGACCTCGAGCCATCCCTCCTCGATGTCGATGTTCGGCGTCCCGTACTCGCCCATCGTGCCCAGCTTGACGAGGTGGATGTCGCGGTCGATGTCCGCGACCGCGTACATCACGTTGAGGGTGCCGACGACGTTGTTGGTCTGCGTGTAGACCGCGTGCGCCTGATCGATCATCGAGTACGGCGCCGCGCGCTGCTCGCCGAAATGGACGATCGTGTCCGGGCGGAAGTCGCCCACCATCTTGTGGACGAAGGCGGCATCGCAGAGATCGCCCACGTACGGCTTGATCGCCTTGCCCGAGATCTCCGACCACGCGGCGAGCCGCTCGTCGAGCGTGGCGATCGGGATGAGGCTCTCGACCCCCATCTCCTCGTCATAGCCGCGACGGGCGAAGTTGTCGCACACGGCGACCTCGTGGCCGAGGTCGGAGAGATGGAGCGCCGTGGGCCACCCGAGGTACCCGTCACCACCAAGAACCAGGATTTGCATGCGAATGCTCCGCGTCTCCAATCGACCTTAGATTTCCAGCGCTCTGGGGCCGGCGTCCTGGCGCGTCGGCCTCACCAGGGCGTCATCGATCATGGCCTAGAGCGCCCGAGAATAGCCGACGCTCCGGGCGGAGGTAGGCATGGCGCCCGGCTAACTTACGCCACCCTTAGGCTCCGATCGCGCGTTTCCGGTCGGCCGGTTGCTACCGTGACGCCGTCCGCGTGCCGCCGGCCGTGGCCCGCGACGCCTGAATCCGCCCATTTCAGTGTCAGAGCAGACCCTACAAGCTCCGCCGACGCTCGAGGCGCCGGAGCGCGCGGCGCCGCCGGCAAGACCGCGTGGTCTGGCCTTGCTGGTCGAGTACGCGCGGCGGTACCCGTGGGTCCTCACGGCGGCCGGGCTGCTGGTGCTCTCGCTCCTGGTCGTCCTGTGGGCTCGGACCCGCCCCGGATACGACCCCTACGGATGGCTGGTGTGGGGCAAGCTCACGATTCACCTCAAGCTCGACACCAACGGGGCGCCGTCGTGGAAGCCGCTCCCGTTCCTGTTCACGGTCCCGTACGCGGTCGTCGGCCACTACGCGCTGTGGCTGTGGATGGTCACCTCGGTGGCGATCTCGTTGAGTGGGCCGCTGTTCGCTTGGCGGATCGCGTTCCGCCTCACGGGCGCGGACCCCGCGCGCCGCTACGCGGCGTACGCCGCGGGGCTGTTCGCCGCGCTGTTGGTGCTCGTGATGGAGGACCCGGTCGGCCGCTTCAGCTACGTGCATTACATCCTCAGCGCCGAGTCCGACACGATGATCGTCTCGCTGTGTCTCGCGGCGGTCGACTGCCATCTCTCCGGGCGCCGGCGGTGGGCGTTCTGGATGTGGTGGTTGGGGGCACTGGGTCGACCGGAGGTGTGGCCATTCTTCGGGCTCTACGGGTTGTGGCTGTGGCGCGCGGTCCCGTCCTACCGCCGGTGGGTGGCCGCCGGCTTCGTGCTGATCCCGGTCTTCTGGTTCGGGATCCCGGGGTTGACGTCGAAGAGCCTCCTGACGGCCGGGAACATCGCCGAGAACTCTCCCAGGGCGATACACGGCAACAAGGTGGTCGGAGTGATCACCCGCTTCCGCGAGCTCGAGCCGTGGCCGGTGTGGGTCGCGGCGGCATTGGCGGTGGCGTGGGCGGTATACCGCCGGCAGCGGACCCTGCTGGTGCTCGTGGCCGGCGGCGCACTGTGGGTTCTGATCGAGGTCGCGTTCGCGCTGCACGGCTTCCCGGCCGTGCCGCGCTACATGTTCCAGGCCGGCGCCGTCGTGGCGATCCTGGCCGGAATCTTCGTCGGGCGGGTGATCCTGGATGTGCCGCCGCTCCTCGCGAGATGGCTGCGCCGCCTGGATCCCGTCAGGCTATCGGCGCGTACAGCCGCTCAGCTCGGCGGTTGGGGCGCGGCCCTAGTCGTCGCCGCGTTCGCGGGATCGATGCTGCCGACGGCGCGGACGCAGGAGCGCCTGGAGCGCGTGGACCTGAGGCACGAGCGGACGCGGACGACCCTCGTCAACCATCTCTCGGGGGTGGTCAGCCGTCTGGGCGCCTCCCGCATCCTCGCCTGCGGACAGCCGAACATCCCCATCGAGTACCAGAGCATCCTCGCCTGGTACATGGGACTGAAGATCGGCGCGCTGTACGTGTACCGGCCGGCGCTCGCGCAATACCCGCACCCGCTCGTGAACATGTACCCGATCAAGCACCAGGGCTGGAAGGTGTTCACGAGCAACGTCGATGCCGCCCACAGGGCAAGCTGCCGCGGACTGACCGCGGTCTTCCCGTATTGAGTGGCTCCTTTCGCGAGCACCCGACGGCGACGCCTTGCGCTCGCCGTGGGCGCCGCGATCCTGGCGGCTGGCGCGGGCCTGGCGGTGATCGCGGCATCGGGCGGGAAGGGGCGGCCGCGGCCGCCGGTGCCGGGAATCGCCCGGCCCTTGCCGGGAATCTCCCGGCCCTTGCCTGGAATCGCCCAGCCCGCGCGGGGCGGTGACCCGTTCGCCTACGTGGCCTCGCGCCAGGCCGACTTCGTCGCGCGCGCGAGCACCGGCAACGCGCACGTGCTGTTCGCCAAGAGCCCCGGCGGCCTGCTCGCGACGGCCGCCAGGGTAGCCGCGTTCCGGCCTTTGATCGACGCGGCGGCCGCGGGCAGCAACATCGACCCGAACCTGCTCGAAGGAATCGTGTTCGTCGAGAGCGCGGGCCGGCCCGACGTGATCGCGGGCGGGGATCCCGCCGACGCCGCCGGACTCACCCAGATCCTCGCCCAGACCGGCCAATCGCTGCTCGGGATGCACATCGACATCGCACGCAGCCGCCGGCTGACCCGCGCGATCGCGCGCGCGTCGGCGCTCGGCAAGGGCGCGCTGGCGGCACGCCTGGAGCGGCAGCGGGCGGAGATCGACGACCGTTTTGACCCGCGGAAGGCGCTGGCGGCGACGGTGCGATACCTGGAGGTGGCCCAGCAACACTTCGGCCGTGAGGATCTGGACGTCGTCTCCTATCACATGGGAATCGGAAACCTCGAGCAGGTGCTGGCCGAGTACAACGGCGGCCGGCCCGTGCCCTATGTACAGCTGTTCTTCGACACGGCTCCCGACCGCCACGCCGCGGCCTACGATCTGCTGGCGGGATTCGGCGACGACTCCCGGCTCTACTACTGGCGGGTGCTGGGAGCGGTGGCGATCATGCGCCTGTATCGCACCGATCGGGCGGCGCTGGCGCGGCTGAACGCACTGCAGACGGCCGTGGACTCCTCCGCGGAGGTGCTGCATCCGCCGGACGTGACGCCGACGTTCGCCGACCCCGGGGCGTTGTACGACGCCTACGCCAAGCGCGTCCTGGTGCCGCTGCCGTCGAACGCCACCGAGCTTGGGCTCACCTATGACCCGGGGATGGGAGCGCTGGCATCGCAGTTGGGGGTCAGCCCGGCGATCTATCGCGGGCTGCGTCCCGCGGCCCTCGACATGCTGATCGAGCTCGCGGCGCGGGTCAGGGCACTGTCGGGCGGCGCGGCGCCGCTGACGGTTGCGAGCACGGTCACCGACGAGCGCTATCAGCAGCAGCTCGGTGTGGTCGACCCCCCGGACGCGACGGGTTACACGTTCGCGATCGACCGGCGATACGTGAGCCGCCCCCAGGTACTGGCGTTTCAGGCGATGCTCGACCGCCTGCAGGCGCTGAACCTGATCGCGTGGCAGCGGTTCTCCTCGGTCATAGAGGTGACGGTCGCCTCGGATGCGTCGCAGGCGATCGCCGAGGGACCGTAGTTGGCCACGGCCGGGTCTCGCGTCCGGCCGTGGCCGGGTCTAGCGTCTGGCCGTGGCCGGGTCTAGCGTCCGGCCGTGGACGGGTCCGCGCCAGGCCGTGGCCGGGTCCGGTCCGATCCGGTACGTTCCCGCGGTGACCAACGCCGCCCGCACGCCCGACGAGCTGCTGGAAGGGCTACCGGATTTCCCCTTCGGTTCCTCGTATCGCGAGTGGGACGACCTCAGGCTGGCGCATCTGGACGAGGGCGAGGGGCCGCCCGTGGTGTTCTTCCACGGCGAGCCGACCTGGTCGTTTCTGTGGCGCAAGGTGATCCCGCCCGTTCGCGACGCCGGCTACCGGTGCGTGGCCCCCGACCTGCCGGGCTTCGGACGCTCTGACAAGCCGGTCGACGTCGATTGGTACACCTACGACCGCCATACCGGCGCCGTCGCCTCGCTCATCGAGGATCTCGACCTGCGCGACGCCACCATCGTGGTACACGACTGGGGAGGCGCGATTGGGTTGCGCCTGGCCGTCGAGCATCCCGACCGGATAACCCGCCTGGTGCTGCTCGACACCGGCCTGTTCACGGGCCACCAGAGGATGAACGCGGCGTGGCTCGCGTTCCGCGACTTCGTGGCGCGCACTGAGGACCTCCCGGTCAGTCTCCTGGTGAGGCGTGCCTGTGCACGCGATCCCGGCGACGCGGTGGCGGCGGCCTACGACGCGCCCTACCCCGACGCGGCCTCCAAGGCCGGCGCGCGGGCGTTTCCGCTCATCTTGCCGACCTCGCCCGAGATGCCGGGCGCCCAGGCCGGTCAGCGCGTGCTCGACGCGCTGCGGGGCGATACCCGGCCGAAGCTGTTCCTGTGGGCGGACTCCGACCCGGTGCTGCCGCTCTCGACCGGCGAGCGGTTAGCCGCGGCGCTCGGTGGCGCCATCGATCACGTCATCTCGGACGCCGGTCACTTTTTGCAGGAGGACGCGGGCTCCGAGATCGGACGGCTAATCGCGCAGTGGCTCCGGTAGGGAGTAAGAGCTGAGGGGTGTGCTGAAAAAGGGCTGTATAGGACCCCAGATTCAGCACGCCCCTCGGTTAGAGCAGACGTTAGACGGCCTCCGCTCGGGGCTCTGAGGTGGCCTCGGGCTCCGGGGCAGCGTCGCGTCTGGGTTCCGGCACGGGCCCGGGTTCCGGCACGGGCCCGGGTTCCGGCACGGGCCCGGGTTCCGGCGCGGGCCCGGGTTTCGACACGGGCCGGGGCCCCGTGGCGATCGTCTGCGCCATACGCGCCTCGTACCCGGCGCGCGCCGCGTGGTCCGGGTGCGCGAGCACCTGGTCGCCCTTGAGCATGCGCCCGACAGACTCGACCGTGCGGCGCGGCATGAGCGCCCCAAATCGGACCAGCCCTTTCACCGATCGCGGCACGTAGACCTCGAAGCGGCCGGTCTGGAGCGCCTCGACTATCGCCGCGGCGACGTCGTCCGGCTGGACGGATTTAAAGCCGCGCGCCTCCTGGAGCCCGGAACCGAGCTCGGTCCTGACCACGACCGGCATCACCAGGCTGAGGCCGATGTTCGTGCCCCGGACCTCGGCGCGGATCGCCTCGGTCAGTCCGACCACGGCGTGCTTGGTGGCGCAGTAGGTGGCCCCGCCGGGGAAGCCCATCTTCCCGGCCGCGGAGGCGATCTGGACGAGATGCCCGCGGCCACGGCGCTGGAAGCGCTCGAGGGCGAGCTTGGAGCCGAGGATCACGCCACGGACATTGATGTCGATCATGCGCTCGGTGGCCGGGTCCGCCTCCTCGACGAACGGCCCCAGCGGCATGATCCCGGCGTTGTTGATCAGAACGTCGAGCGGCCCGAGCCGGTTCTCGACCTCGTCGAGAAAGGCCGTGAAGCTCGCGCGGTCGGTGACGTCCAGCGGAAGGCCGATCGTTCCGGCGCCCAGCTCCTCCGCGGTGCGCTCCGCCAGCCGCACGTCGATGTCTCCTATCGCCACGCGTGCTCCCTGCGCGATCAGGGCGGTCGCGGTGGCGCGGCCGATGCCGCGCCCGCCGCCGGTGATCGCGACGACCTGACCGGCGAGCGATCGTGGGGCTTTCGCCATCTAGCAGTCCTCCTTGGTCAAAGTTAGTGCGCTGGACGGTAGCGGACCGCGTGAACGGTCCTGAGTGGCGCTCGACACACAGCGGGGCCTGGGTCCGGTGACGCGGTCGACAACCGGCGGGCTCGACGGGACCCCCGGATATGCTGGGGATATGGCGTCGTTTCGCTACGACGGGCAGCGGCTCGCGTATACCATTCATGGGGACGGGCAGCGCACCACGGTCCTCATGCCGGGGCTGCTCCTCTCGCAGAAAATGCAGGTCCCGCTGGCCCGGGCCCTGGCCGCGCGCGGCAATCGGGTCGTCACGTTCGATCCCCTCGGTCACGGCGCCTCCGACCGTCCACGCGACATGTGGCGCTATTCGATGTCCGCGTTCGGCAGCCAGGCGCTGGCCCTGCTCGATCACCTCGGGCTCGCCCGGGCGGTCGTCGGCGGCACGTCGCTGGGCGCGAACATAACCCTCGAGGTCGCCTCGATCGCGCCCGAGCGCCTCCAAGGCATGATCGTCGAGATGCCGGTGCTCGATCACGCGATCCCGGCCTGCGCGGCGGCGTTCACCCCGCTGTTGTTCGCGCTGACGTTCGGAGAACGCCCGATGAAGGCCCTCGCGCGCGCGGCTCGGTCGGTGCCCCGAAGCTCCGTGCCGTTCCTGCTCGAGCTCGGGCTCGACTGGATCTCGCAGGATCCCGGTCCGAGCGGAGCGGTCCTCCAGGGGATCCTGTTCGGCCGCACGGCGCCGGACCGGCGCGAGCGCATGGCGTTCGAGGCGCCGGCACTCGTCATCGGGCATCCCCGGGATCCGGTGCACCCATTCTCCGACGCCGACATGCTCGCGGCCGAGCTGCCGCACGCCAGGCTGATCGACGCCAACTCGATCATCGAGCTGCGCCTCCATCCCGAGCGGCTCACCGGGACGATCGCCGAGTTCGTCGAGGAGTGCTGGGCTGGCGAGGCGGGCCGGCGGCCCGGGAGCAAGCGCCGGGCCTCCAGCGGCTAGCCTGATTGACGAGGTGTGCTGAAAAGGCCCGTATATGGGGCCTTTTTCGGCGCGCCTCCCCTCACCCGGAGCGGTCGCGGGGCCCCGGCCACTCGGAAGCGAGCATCGAGTACACCACCGTATCCAGGTACCGGCCGCCCACCCGCTCGGCCTGACGGAGCGTCCCCTCCTCGCGGAAGCCGAGCCGGACCGCGATTGCCCGGCTTCGGGCGTTCTCGGGCGCCGCGCCGATCTCCACCCGATTCAAGCCCCACACACCGAACGCGTGGTCGACCAGGGCCCACACCGCCCGGGTCATCGTGCCATACCCCTGCTCCGCGGCCGCTAGCCAGTAGCCGAGGGTCGTCGAATGGTCCGCCCAGTTGACGGCGTGATAGCCGACCACCCCGACGATCTTCTCGTCCGTGACGATTGCCATCTGAAAGCCATTGTCGTCGGCGAGCTGCTTGCGCGTCAGCTCGATGAAGTCGCGCGTGCCCTCGAGCGTCTGGCCGGCGGCCCACGGCAGGAACAGAGACAAATGGGCCCGGTTTGCATCGATGACCGCGAACAGCTCATCCGCATCCGCCGCCTCCAGCAATCGCAGACGAACGTGCCGGGATAACTGGGCCCGGCGACCCAGCGGGTTGCCGAGCCCACCCGGTCGCCGCTCAGAGCGCATCGGTGGGGCCCGGCCGCGGCCTCGGAGTTCCCGGGGGCTCGACGATGTCGCGGCCGGTCGGCTGCAGCTGCTCGTCGAGCTCGAGCTGCCAGTAGTAGCGAGTGAACGTGATGCCGGCGCGGAACTCGCCCACGTGGGGCTCGATCTCCTCGCCCCGTGCCATCCGCACGATCAACTCGGGATACGTCCGGCCCGGCAGCGCCGCGTACATCGGAGCCGGGAAAGCGCCGCCGAAGCGCGTATTGACGTCGGTGATGCCCAACCCGAACTCCCGGTCGCGGAACACCTGGACCGTGCATGGGCCGCGGACGCGGAGCGATTCGACGACGTGCCGGCCGAGGGCGATCAGCTCCGGATCGGCGATCACGGTCCCCTTGATCGATTCCCCTCCCCGCGACTCGATCATCGTGCGGGGGATCGCGTTCAGGCACCGGCCGCGCAGATCGGAGAGCGTGTCGATCGAGAACTCCGGGCCGTCCATCAGTGTCTGGACCATGGCCGGCTCCCGGATGTAGTCGACGAAGAACCCGGCCGCGCCGGCGTCGTCCGCGCGGTGGATCGAGCGGGCTCCGGATCCCTGGCGGGGCTTGACCATCACCGGAAAGCGAGCGACGGGCTCGCCGGGCAGCACGGTCGGCGGCGAGGGCAGACCGAGGCGCTCGAGCAGCAGGTGCGCCTCGTACTTGTCGAACGTCGCCCGCGCGATCTCCGGATCGGGCACGAACGCGGGCAGCGCTCCCTCGGCCCGCGCCACCGCGAGGACCTCGATATCGAGGTCGGTCAACGGGACCACGGCGCCCACGCCGTACTGTTCGCACAGCTCCGCCAGCGCGGGGACGTAGCCGGGATCGTCGATCCGCGGAACCGCACGGCGGTGGTGGGCGGCGTACTGCGCCGGCGCGAGCGGGTTCGGGTCGGCCGCGATCACCGTGGTGTGCTGGGCGAACGCCGAGACGATGTCGTAGCGCTTGCCGACGCCGGTCAGGAGCACCGACGCCCGCGCGTTCATCCGGCGCTCGGAGGCTGCCACCCTCCGGCCTCTCCCTTGTACAGCCCGCGCCCACCCGCCACCGAGCGGACCGTGCGAGCGAGGATCTGCAGGTCGAGCGCAAGCGACCAGTGCTCGACGTACCACAAGTCGAGCTCGATCCGCTCGGCCCAAGGAAGTGCCGCGCGCCCGTTTACCTGAGCCCAGCCGGTCATTCCGGGCTTGACCGCCAGCCGCCCACGCTGGCGATCGGTGTACTGCTCGACCTGGATCGGCACGGTCGGCCTGGGACCCACGATCGACATCTCGCCGCGCACGACGTTCCAGAAGTTCGGCAGCTCATCGAGCGAGTACCGACGCAGGAACGCGCCCACCTTCGTGATGCGCGGGTCGCCCTCGTTGATCGCCAGGCCGGCGCCCAGGCGCTCCGCGCCCTGCACCATCGTGCGCAGCTTGCAGATCGTGAAGACTCGCCCGTCCTTGCCCACTCGGGTCTGGCGGTAGATGGCGGGCCCGGGCGATTCGAGCCGGATCGCGAGCGCGAGCAGCGCGATCACCGGCGCCGAGACGATCGACATGACCGACGCGATCAGCACATCGATCGCGCGCTTGGCGAGCCTCACCGGCGTCCCCCCGCCCGTGCAGGGCGTGCCGCGTCGCGGGGCCGGTAGCTCACCGGGTGCCCTCCGCCGGCTCCCACCCGGCCGGCGTGCCGTGGGCCAGCCAATCCCACAGGCCTGCGGCCAGCGACGCCGTCGTGAGCACGTAATAGCGGGCGATCAAGAGCGGCCTCGCGGGAATCGCTCGCGCCAGCAGCGCGGCCACCACGACCGCGGCCTGTACCGCGACCGCGACCGTGTACACCCATCCGTGTCCGAGCAGCAAGACGCTCGTCACGAGCGCGACGACGTGGAGGAAGGGAGAGATGTAGCGAAGGAACCGGTGGGAGAGGATCATCAGCGCGTACAGCGGGTCGTAACCGCGGGGAGAGAGCATCCCGCCCCGCAGGACGATCGGCCACATGTGGCTCATCATGCGGCGCTTGCGGGCGAACTCCCCCTCGATCGTCGGAACCATCTTCTCGCGGGCGTGGGCGGAGCCCGCGTAGACGGCGAGCCAGCCGCGTTTGACCATGTTGAACGGGAACGAGAGGTCGTGTCCCATGATCGGGTCGACCACCAGGTAGGTGTCGCGCCGGGTCGCGTAGATCGCGCCGTTGCCTCCAGTGACGGAGCGCACGCGCGACTCGAGTGCTCTCAGCGCCATCTCGTAGCGCCAGTACAGACCCTCCTGGTTCGTCCCCCGCTCGCTGATGTAGCGGACATCGCCGCAAACGTAACCGACGCGGGGGTCGGCGAACGGCGCCACGAGGTGCTCGAGCGCAGCCGGATCCCACGCCGCGTTGGCGTCGGAGAAGGCGACGATCTCGCCGTCCGAGCGCTCCACGGCGGCGTCCTGCGCGCGTATCTTCCCGCCGCGCGGAAGCTCCAGGACGAGGTCCGCGCCCGCGGCCCGGGCGCGCTCGGCGGTCGCGTCAGGCGAGCCGTCGCAGGCCACGATCAGCTGGAGCCGGTGGCGCGGGTAGTCGAGGTCGCGCAGGTTCTCGACCCGGCGGGCGATCACGTCCTCCTCGGCGTAGGCGGGGACGATGACCGACACCGTCGGGGCCTCCCGGGTGCCGAGTGTGTCGGGGAGGGCGGGGACCCGGCGCAACCGTGCGAACAGCTCGAGCAGCAGCCAGTACCCGATATGGGCGTAGAGGAGGAGGCCGGCGCAGGCCCAGAAGACGATCGCGATCGTGCTCATCGCGGCGCGGATTGTCGCAGTGCCCGGCGCCTGTCCACGTGAGCTGACCGGCTTCGACGTCGAAAAACGTCGCCAAAACCCGACAGCTCGCCGAGGGGTGCCGATGTTCTAGCTGCGCCCACCGACCAGCTCGCGATACAAGGCGAGCGTACGGCGCGCGGCTTCGTCCCACGAATACGGGCCCGCGGCCGCGGCCGCAGCCGCGGCGGCGAGGCGCCCCCGACGCTCGGGGTCGGAGAGCAGGGCCGCGAGCGCGTCCCGAAGCGCGTCGGCATCGCCCGGCGGAACGACGACGCCCGCGCCTTCCGACGCCGCCTCGCTGAACCCTCCGACGTCGCTGAGGACAACCGGTTTGCCGAACGCGAGCGCGGTGGCGAGCACCCCCGACTGGTCGAAGCGCTCGGTCCCCGAGTACGGTAGGACGACCAAGTCCGCGCGGCGGAAATACGCCGGCAGCTGCCGGTCGGAGACGAAGCGCGGCCAGAAACGCACCCCGGGCGGAGCGATCGCGCGCAGCGGCTCGAGCGGCATCAACGGCCTCCCCACGATCCACAGCTCGGCGTCGTCGATCCCCCGCCAGGCCTCCAGCAACACCTCGATCCCCTTGTAGGGGCGGAGGAGACCGAAGAACAGGACCACGGGGCCGGACACCCCGCGCAACTCCTCGGGAAGCGGCTCCTCCCCGGGCTGGTGCGCGAGGTGCTCAAACGCGCCGTGATGAATCACGTGCACCTTTCGGGGATCGATCCCGAGCCGCTCCACGAGCTGCCCGCGACCGTATTGCGAGTGCACGATGACCGCGTCCACGGCCTCGTACAGCAGCCGCTGCGCCCGCGCCTGGCCGGGACGCGGCTGCCGCGGGAGGAGATCGTGGGCGGTCAGCACGCTCGGGCGCCGGGGCAGGAGGTGACGATCGAGCCACGGGACGTCGAGCCACTGAAAATGGACCACGTCAGCCGCGCGGGCGGCGGGGCGGTAGCGGAGCATGTCGGGAACGTGCTCCGCGAGCTTGGTCGCCCTTCGGAGCCATGACCCGCCCTTACCGACGGCGCGCCGGTAGAACAGCTCGCGCACCGCGTAGCCCTCGGGCGCCGGCACCTCGCCGTAGACAAACCGGCTCGTGACCAGCTCCACCTGCGCGCCGGCATGGGCGAGCGCCCGGCAGAGCGCGTGGTCGTACGGTGGCGTGAACGCGGACGGATCGACGACGTGGACGCGCATCAGCGCCGGCGGAGGTGAAGCGTCCGCGGCCCAGTGTCGCGCGCCTCCTCCTCGAGCGGCCGGCCGGCGAGGCGCGCGATCCGCACCGCGGTCGCGCGCGCGTCGGGACCCCCGAGAACGTGAACGCGGGCGCCGGCGTCGCGCTCGAGGCGGCGAGCGGCCGGCGCGAGCGCCGCAAGGCCGGGTTCCGCGCGCCGGCGGCCCACGAGATCGCGGGCGGAGCGAAATGGGTGGCGGACCGTGAGGGCCGCGAGCGAGCGAAGGCGCGCGGCGGCGCCGTCGTCCTCGCGGTAGTCGATCGACAGCGAGCGCGCGAGCTGCACGTCGAGCGCCTCGGGTCGCGCGGCGGCCTCGATCCGAGCTCCGTCGAGGGTGCCGGCGAACTCGACCAGCGGATCGCCGAGCGCCGGGAAGCGCCCGGCGATCAGCACCACGTCGGAGCGCTCCCGTCGACGCCCCGAGGGACGGTTGGAGAGCGTGAACCCAGCCAACTCCTCGGCTGAGAGGAGCGCGTCGAGCGCCAGATAGCGGACGCGCTCAGACCGACCAGGATCCGCGGGGCGGCGGCCGGGCGTCCCCGCCGGCCGCCCGCGAAGACGCCCCCGCACCCTGGCGGTGCCGCGGCTCAGCGCGGGCTCGGGCTCGAAGCCCTCGTAGCGGCGCGCGAGCCAAGCCCGCCCCGCCGCGTAGCCGCGCCACTGGCGCCGGAGGTCTTTCACCGTCGTCCGGTAGCGGTGCTCGACCGCGGCTTCGGGACGGAGCTCGATCCGCCACCCGGCTTGCTGAAGTCTCCAGCTGAAGTCCGTGTCCTCGGCCGCCCTCACACCTTCGTAGAAGCCCCCGATCTGCTCGAACGCGGCCCGTCGCACCAGCAGATTGGCGGCGACCGCGCGCGGGCGGTAGGGATGCGCCAGATGGGCCTCCTGACCGAGGAAGCTCCGCGCGGCTCCGTAGCGGGCGGCGACGGTCTCCCCGCCCGAGGCGGGCCGGACCTCGCCGGCAAGCGCGCCCACGTCGCGCGCGATCTCCCGGGAGAAGAACGCGTCGATCAGGTTGCGGGTCGGGATGCAGTCGGAGTCCAGGAACAGGATCCACTCGCTGCCGGCGTGCTCGGCTCCCACGTTGCGGGCGTGGGCCGGCGAGTGCTCGGCCGTGGCTTGAACGAGGATGATCGGGGGCGAGGGACCGGCTACCCCTGAGTTGTCGGCCAGGATCAGCTCGTCTCCGGGCTCGGTCGTGAGCCGCAGCAACACGCCGGCGGCGGCCCGCGCCGCGGCCGCATCGCCGGCGAACGGCATCACGACGCTGACCTCAGGCCGGCTCACGGACCAGGCTCCGTCGAGCGCGGGCGATCACCATCCGCAGCTGCCGTAACTCCTGCACGTGCGCGAACCCTGTCACATAGAGCACAAACGGGATCGCCAGGACCGCCGCGCCGCGAGTAAGGAAACCGACTATTCCGTGGGTGGGGAACACCAAGTCCCCACCCACGGCGATACCGCCCATCACGACCACCAGCTGGAGCAGGCGCCGCCACTCGAACGCGACCCTGAACGCTCGCCTGGTCAGCAGGTACATCGCGGTGAGCATCACCACATAGGCGCCGCACAGCGCGAGGCCGGCGCCGGCGATCCCCAGCGACGGCACCAGCGCGACGAGCAGCGCCACGTTCGCGGCCAGACCGGCGAGCGACGCCGGGAAAGTGCGGGTGGTGATCTTGGCCCTGCCGGCGATCACGAGGAACACGACCCACAGCCCGTACAGCGCCCAACCGAGCGCCACCCACGGAAGCGCGCGATACGCCTCGAAGAACGACGGCGCGGCCAGCACGCGGAGCACCCATCGTCCGAGCAGCGCGAGCCCGGCCACGACCCATCCGCTGATCAGCACGTAGTAGGTCGTTACCAGCCCGTACAGCCGCGCGGCCTCGGCGTCGTCGGTGACGGAGTAGGCGAGCGGCGGCCACGCGTACTGAAAGCCTCGTACGAGGAACGCGACCGAGCCCGCGAGCTTGACCGCGATCGAGTACAGGCCCGCGAGCGACGCGCTGCGCGTGTGGTAGATGTAGTAGCGGTCGACGATGCTGAGCGCGTACACGGACGCCTCGGCGGGCACGGTGGGAAGCCCGAAGCGCAGCAGGACCGGCAGGTGCTCGCCGCCCGGGCGACGCCGGAGGAGTCGTCCTCGCTGGATCCACCAGAGCCCGAACAGGACCACGGTGGTGGCGCCGTAGTTGCCCAGCAGCAACCCCTTCGCGCCCTCGCCGAGCCCGACGACCAGGACGAGCGAGGCGGCGATGGTCAGCCCCACGTTGATCAGCGAGACGGCGGCGTACGCGCGCACCCGTTCGTCGACCCGCAGGAGCGCGTAGGCCAGCTCGAGGTTCGTGAACGACCAGAGCCCCAGGACCGCGATCCTGAAGATGGCGGGATCGCGGTGGCTGAGCACGACCTTCGACAGCGGCCCGGCCGCGGCGGCCAGGGCGGCCGCCGCGATCGTGGAGGTGATGAGGAGGAAGACGGCGGCGCGCCGCGCCAGCGCGTCGCGGCGATCGCGGTCGGAGTCCGAGAAGTAGAAGCGCAGGAACGACTCGATCATCCCCAGCCGGATGAGGATGCTGATGAAGATCACGCCGTTGGCGAGGAGCTCGACCTCGCCGTACCCGGCGGGGCTGATGTAGCGCGTGTACACCGGCAGGAGGAGCACCGCGATGAACTTCGAGACCACGTCCGCGACCTGATAGGCCGCGAGCGATCGCACCAGGCGCTTCAGGTACGCAGTCACGGAGCCAAACGGTACGGCTCGCTCCGGTGCGAGAGATCGCTGGGCGCCGCGGCGAGCTGCCAGTCGGCCCTCAGCGGACGGTCACGACCGCGTTCGGAGCCGCCCCGGGCGCGGGCGGGAGCACAGGGGGAAACGTGCCCGTGTTGCACGCCTGATCGGTGACCCGCAGGCCGACGAGATAGTGGCCGGCCGGCGCCGGCAGGCCCTGGATCCGGCCGTCCCACACCACGCGGTGTGCGTTCCCGGTCCCGAACCAGAAGGCGAGCTTGGCCCCACCGGGCAGATCCGTGCGGTACAGCAACACGAACGCTCCCCTGCTGGCGCCGGTCGAGTAGCCGATGGTGACCGGGGCGCCTCCCGCGACGAGCGACGGGGAGACGCGGGTCACGACCGGGCGCGGCGGGACCGTGATGACCTTTACGGGTGTGTTGGACAGCTCGACGGTACGCCCCTGGTTGCGCAGCGCGACCTCGAAGTAGTAGGTGCCGTCCGGTGCGACCGTGCCGTTGTCCTCGCGCCCGTCCCAGCTGAATTCGCCGTCGGGGTTTCGCACGTTCCGGCGCATGTGATGGTTAGAGGCGACCGTGCGGACGATCTCGCCGCTCGAATCGACCACGTACACGTCGACGTCGTCGGCCCGGTGCTGGAGGTAGAAGGAAAGCCTCGTGAACCGGTGGTTCACGCCCGCGCAGACGTTGCCGTCCACGGGGTTTATCGCCGATGGGTCGGGCGAGGGGTTGCCCTGGATCAGCGGCGTCGTCACCTTGAGGTGCTGGGTGACGAAGAAGGCCGCCACGGTCGCCGCCGCCAGCGTCGCGAACGCGACGGACGACAGCCTGGTCACAGCCTCACCACGGCGACGTTCGGGACCTCGAAGTCGTGAAAGGCATACAAACCGCGCGGGTCGCGCTTACACAGCATCACGCGGATCGAGCCGCCGTGGCAGACGACCAGCGCCGGCAGGTCGCCGGTGGCGCGGACGTCGCGCAGCGCAGCCGTGACCCTCTCCTGTTGCTCGAGCAGCGATTCTCCTCCGGGGAAGCGGAAGTGATCGCCTGCGTTCAGCCAGGCGGCGTAGAGATCGGGCTCCTCGCGCGCGATGTCGATGAAGCGCCGGCCTTCCCAGCGTCCCCGGTTGGCCTCCCGAAATCGGGCGTCGAGGCGGGGCTCCAGTCCCGTCGCGGCGCCCACGATCTCCGCGGTCTCGCGGGCGCGGCTCAGGTCAGACGACCACAACGATGCGATCGTCTCGTCGGCCGCGACGCGCTGCGCGAGCTCGGCCGCCTGGCCGCGGCCGATGTGGTTCAGCGGCGTGTCGGTGAAGCCCTGGACCCGGATCGGCTCGATGTTGTCGTTGGTCTGGCCGTGGCGCGCCAGCAGCACGCCGTCCCAGGCCGGGTCACTCACGGCCGAGGCCCAACGTGTCGGAACGTAGACCCAGCCGCAGCGTCTCCAGCGCGAGCACGTCGCCGGGAGCGATGTTGCCGAGGTTGACGTCCGACCCGAAGCGCCGCACGAACCACACCTGCTGGTGCTTGAGCGGCGCGTCGAACATGATCCGGCGGGGGTCTATGTCATGCGCGATCTCATCAATCAGCCCCTCGCGCACCTCTCCGGTGGGCCTGAAGATGCCCGCGGTGCCCGCCTCCCGTCCCTCGGCGATCACCTTCCAGGCGCCGGCATCCAGCTCCCGGCGCATCATCTCCACCCAGCGGTAAGGCGGCGTGATCGCCCCCGTGTCGTCCTTGGAGCCGACCTCGGAGAGCACCGTGAAGTCCTGCGCCAGTCGCTCGATCAGCTCCACTTTGCGGGTGTGATCGAGGGAGATAGTGCCGTCGGAGATCTCGAAGTAGGCCAGCCCGAGATCACGCACCCAGGAGATCAGCTCTTCCAGACGGTCCCTGGCGATCGCGAGCTCGGTGAGCGTGCCCCCGAGGACCACGGGGATTCCGTGCTCGCGATAGCGCTCGAGCTTTCGCTGGAGGTTGGCTGTGGCCACGGCCGTACCCCAGCCGAGCTTGACGATGTCGACCGAGTCGCCGGCGACTTCGATCAACCCGTCGACCTCGGCGATCGACAGCCCGCGGTCGATCACGTGCGTGACGCCCTCCTGGCGAGGCTTGGCGCTCCTATCTGGTAGGTCGAGAAGGTCCCGCATATCGAGAGCGCGCTACGGGGTGGACAGGTCCGTGCCGACCGTCACGACCACGTCCGCGGCGCACGTCATCCCGGGTGGGCACGCAACCTGTTGCGTGCCCGCATCCACCGGTTGCACGGCCCCGGATCCAAGCTTCAACGCGCTCGCGACCTTGAGCGCGTCGTTTCGATGGTTCGGCAAGTAGGCGACGATCGTGGCCGTATGGGTTTGATCGGACGCGTTAGTGACCGTTCCCTGCTTGTACCCAACCGTCCCCAAGCGAGTGGCGACGCGACGCGCTAGTCCGACCACTCCCGTGCCGTTGAGCACCGCGACCGTAACCGAGGACGGCCTGAAGGTCGTCGAGCGCTTGGCCTGGTGGGCGGCCGAGGCGTTCGTCGCGTGCGCCGAGCTCGTCGCGGAGTTCGTCCCGTTGTTCTGTGTGACGATCAGCAAGGCCACGACGATGCCGGCGACGACGAGCGCGCCCAGCAAGGCAGCAAAGGCTCGCCCAGTCCAGGGGCGGCGCGCCTCGCGTTGGCCAGGAGGTGGAAGGATCGGCCGGCCCGTCCCGCCTCCGTAGACACGATCGCGGACGTCCCCGTTCGCGCCTCCCGCGGCGGTCGTGGGCGGAGGAGGGGCGGCCAGCGTCGCGCCGTCGCCGGGAGGGGCCGTGTACGCGCTCTCTGGGCCCGGTGCGGTGCGGGGCGGCGGGCTTGCCAGCGGCGTCGGCCCCGCCCTCCTGGGCGATGACGTTGCCACGGCGGACGTGGCTGGGCTCGCGAACTCGGAGGGGGCGGAGACCGCCGGAATCAGCCGGGTCGCGGCGGCCAGAGCCGGCGCGGCGACTCCGGCCGGTGGACCGGGCGCCACCGCGGTGGCGCCGGCCGGTGGACCAGGCGCTGGCGCTGTCGCGCCGGCCGGTGGACCAGGCGCTAGCGCTGTGGCGCCGGCCGGTGGACCAGGCGCTAGCGCTGTGGCGCCGGCAAACGCCGGCTTGGGCGTGCGGGCGGGAGACGATGGCGCGCCAGCAGCGGTGGCGGCGGGAACCGCGGGCGCCGCCGCCGGAATCCGGGCGGTCGCCTCAATCGCACCGGCCTGTTGACGGGTCAGCCAGGCGAGCCTGCTCTCCAGCTGGGCCACGCGCTCGTCCGCCTCGGATGCCTGCTGGCGCAGGTTGTGAGTCTCGCGGGCTTGGGAAAAGAACAGCAGGACGAGAACCGCGAGCCCGATGATCGCCGCGAAGCCGGCATACGAGCCCACGGAGTTGATGAAGTGATGGATCGAGAAGGCGAATGGGATGCTGGCCATTCGGCGCCCAGTCTACGTGGCCCAGCGGGCGTCAGCCGCGCTCGTTTCTGCCGCCAGTCGGCTCGCGGACAGCTTGGAGACGTGTTCGGCCAGCCCGGCGGAGTCGCCCTCGAGCACCAGCAGGTTGATGTCCGCAAACGTCTGCTCCACCCATGCGGGATCGAGCGGTTCCCGGTGGGCGCGCAGGATCCGCTGTGCGGGGGTCGGCTGGGGGTGCTCGTAGGGGTTGAACAGATCCTCGTGGAGCTTCTCCCCGGGGCGCGCACCGACGATCGAGATCGCTATGTCGCGCTCGGGCTCGAACCCGGATAGCCGGATCATGGTGCTGGCCAGGTCGATGATCCGGATCGGATCTCCCATCTCCAACACGTAGACCTCGCCGGTCGCGGGCAGGGAATCCCCGTGCGTTCGAGGATCGCGACCCGGTGGAACGGAGGCGGTCTCGGACCTGCTGAGCGAGCCGGCGCGGATGATGAGCTGGACCGATTCCGGAATCGTCATGAAGTACCGCGTCATCCGCTCGTCGGTCACGGTCACCGGCCCGCCCGCCGCGATCTGGCGGCGGAAGATCTCGACGACCGAGCCCGAGGAACCCAGCACGTTGCCGAATCTGACTGTCGCATAGCGCGTGCCCGGATGGCGCACCGCGGCGGCCTCCACAGCCCATTCGGCGAGCGCCTTGGAGGCGCCCATCACGGTCGCCGGGTTCACGGCCTTGTCGGTCGATACGAGAACGAAGGTGCCCACGCCCATCTCGCCGGCGATCCGCGCGACCAGTCGGGTCGCGAGCGCGTTGTTGCGGATCGCCTCGACGGGATTGAGCTCCATCATCGCGACGTGCTTGTAGGCGGCGGCGTGGAAGATCACGGTCGGCCGGTACTGGGCGAGCACCTCGCGCATCCGCTCCTCCTCCTTGCAGTCGGCCAGCACCGCGACGGCCGTGCGGACGTGGCGGTCCTCTTCGAGCTCACGGAGGATCTCGAACAGGTTGTCCTCGGCGTGGTCGACGAGCACGAGGCGCCGGGGGTTCACGCGCGCGATCTGCCGGCACAGCTCGCCGCCGATCGAGCCGCCGGCGCCGGTCACGAGCACGACCTCGTTGGACAGATAGGCGCCCACGCGCTCGAGCTCCATGCGAACCGGCTCGCGTCCGAGCATGTCCTCGACCCGCACCTCGCGCAGCTGGCGCATGACCCGGAGCTGCCCGGAGCCGTCCTGGAGCAGCTCGAACACGGTGGGAGTGGTGCGTACGGGAATGCCCCGCTCACGACAGGCCGTCACCACGCGGGCGCGGAGCGTCCCCGGTGCGGAGGGGATCGCGATCACCACCTCGTCGGGCTCGATCTCATCGAGGATTCGCGTGAGGTCCTCGGACGCGGTCGTGCCCAGGACCTTCAGGCCGTGCTCGTCCTTGATGCCCTGCTTGCGCGGGTCGTCATCGATGAAGCCGACGGGACGCATTCGGAGCTGTGGGTTGCGGGCCAGCTCACGGACGACCAGCCGGCCGCCATCCCCGCCCCCGACGATCAGCACGTCGCGGGCGCCCAGCTCCGCGCGGAAGCTTCGCATGCGGCCCTCGGCCATCAGATGCACGATGAAGCGTGCGCCGAGCAGCAGCACGAGCATCAACAGGAAGAACAGCGCGATCACGCTCGCGGGGAGCGTCACCGCCGACGCCGGGCCGACGATGTAGTTGTATCCGACTGTGGGGTGGCGATGGGCGTGATGGACGATGAACTGCACGCGCTGGGTGGTCGGCGCGATGACCGGGTGCAGGAGCGCGATCGCCCCCACGACCACGAGCGTCGCCACGATCACGCCCTTGACGACCGCCTCGTAGTCGCGCTGGCCCACGAACGTCCACAGCCGCTGGTAGAGCCCGAACGCGGCCAGCACCACGAGCGTGACCGGCACGACCCAGAAGATCGTGTCGTCGAGTAGATGCTCGTAACGGGTCGGGACCGCGTCCTCGAACCTCAGCCAGAACGCGAGGAAGTAGGCGAGCGCGACCAGCACACCGTCCACCAACAGCTGGGGGATCGAATGGCGGTGAACGGGAAAGGCCGCGGATCTGATCCGCCGGCGCATGCGGCCGAGATTCTAGAGGCGATGGCGGATTCGGCGGATCGCGCGGGTCATCGCGGTCCGCTTCCCACGTGGGTCGCCGCCCAACACTCCTGAGCGCCGTGGCACTGCTCGAGGCCGAGCAGCTCGGCGTGGAGCTGTGCGAGCTGCGGCGCGGTCAGTTGGCTGACAACGTTGTGCAGCTCGAAGGGATCCGCGCGTAGGTCGTAGAACTCGCGCTCGCCGTCCCTGTACTCGACGTACAGGAAATCGGTCGTGCGCATCGCCTCGTAGCTCGTCGGATTTCCGCTCGCGGGCTGTTGGAAGTCGGGGTCGTCGGGGTGCAGGACGGGACCGCGGTGCTCGACGAGGATCGCGTCTCGCCAGTCCGGCGGCGTTCCTCCGCCGAACAGGGGCAGCAGGCTGTGGCCGTCGCCCGGTGCAGATGTGCCGCCGAGCTCGGTGAACGTGTCGGCGAGATCGACGTTCTCGGCCATGGCATTCGTGGTGGTCCCGGCTTGGATCCCCGGTCCCGCGATCACCAGCGGGACGTGGATGTCGGTGTCGAATGCGGTCATCTTCCCGGGCATCAGCCGGTACTCACCGGTGTGAAGACCGTTGTCGGAGCTGAATACGAGGTACGTGTCGCCCGCCACGCCCGCGGCTTGGAGCGCTCCTTCGATACTGCCGATCATCTGGTCGACCGACTCAACGTCCTGCGCGCGCAGCCGGTAGACGGAATCGATGGTGTCGATCTCGCTCTCGGTCAGGGGATCGCGCCAGGACAGCCAGGCGGGTGGGTGGGTCGGCAGGACATCGAAGTTGGGAGGCCGTGGCGCCTCGAGTCCGGGGAAGTCGCCGGCGTTGCGCGGCGCGGGCACGTACGGGGCGTGAGGGGAGAACGTGGCCAGCTCGAGGAAGAACGGCTTGCCGGCGGCGGCCGAGCTGTCGATGAACTGCACCCCCTTGCTCGCGAGGACGTCGGTCAGGTAGTCCGCGGGACGATGGCCGTAGTGGTGGAGCGTCCCGTTCTCGTTCAGCGTGTAGTCGAACTCGGGGTAGCCCCATCCCGCCACGTCCCACTGCGACCAGCCCTCCGGAACGTAGGTGGCCGGCACGTTTGGGTCGCCTCCGCGCTTCTGCAGATAGCCGTTGAGGTACTTGCCCATCAGCGCGGTGCGATAGCCGGCGCGGGCGAGCGCCACCGCGAACGTGTGCCGCTCCTCGCCGCGCTCGTGGAAGACGCGGAAGCCTCCGAGCTTGCCTGTGTTGCTGAACACGCCGGTGTCGTGCGGGTACTCGCCGGTGAAGATCGAAGAGCGCGATGGGCAGCAAAGGGAGTCCGAGACGAAGTAGTCGTTGAATGTGAGGCCCTGCTGCTCCAGCGCTTGCACGTGCGGCATGAAACGCAGCAGGTTCATCGAGAGATCGTCGGTGAGGATGAACACGATGTTCGGACGCTCGGGTGCGATGGGGTGCGTGGAGGCGCCGCCGCTACCGGATGCCGTGGGTGACCCGGCGACGAGGCCCATGCACAAGCACACGAGAACCGCAACCGCGAGTCGCGGCTTGCCCCCGACGCGCATCCGCTCAGCTGGTCCCGGCCGTCGGGGACTGAGCGAGCACGCGCCCTTCGGCGTCGAGCGCTTCGACCGCCACGTAGGCGTCTCGCCCGCGGACCGTGATCGCGGTCTCAAAGCCCCCTTTTCGAGCGATGCCCGCCCAGTGCAAGGCGGTCGGACTGCTCCCGCCGAACACGCGCCAGGCCGCCACCGTCGTCGCCCCGTCCCAACTTGCGTAGACCACCGTCGAGGAGCCCTTCTTTACCCCCGCCGCCGAGGGCGGGAACAAGGTTGGATCGGGATTCCCGCTCCAAGGAAACCTGTAAGCCCGATAGCTCGCCGTGAAGTCGACGAAGTGCCCATCGAAGACCAGCTTCCCCTTGGGGCCGTACTCGCTGAAGTACGGTTGCTGCCCCCAGCCGACGAAATCGTCGCGATTCGGCAACTGCTGGAAGTTGCCTTCGAAGTTCGTCAGCAGCGACGGGGCGTGCACGTGCGAAGTCACCTGTCGTGCGGTCATGTGCTTGGTGTCGAGGAACAGCTTGATCGCGCGCGAGGGAGCACGAATGGTAGGCGGTCCGGCCTCGTCGTCGAACAGCGTCACGAACATGTCGTCGCCGGCGCGGACGCGCACGTCGTGCTGGAAGGCCCAGTAGACCCCGGGCGCGAGCCTGAAGCTCGAGTGCTTGCCGCCGAGCCTCCACATCACGGCGCCCGTCTGGTGGTTGACCTTGTACGCGGCCCAGGTGTTGCGCGCCGAGATCACCAGGTTTCCATCGAAGTCCTGCTGGACCGAGTTGACGTGGAAGTAGTCGAATGGGAGGCGCGTGTTCTTCGGCGGGAGGGCTTCGTAGCTGTCGCCGACCGGGACGTGATCGAGGCTGTCCCACTGGAACAAGACCAGGCAGGTCGGATCGACCGTGCAGCTGCGGATGTCGATCTCCTGCACCACGCCGTCGAGCACGATCTGCCGCTTGGAGCCGTGGACGCTCGAGGAGTCCCAGATGACCGGGTAGTACGCCGTGATCAACGCCGTGCCGCGCGGGGTGAGCTGGAACTCGTGCAGGTCCGCCTGCAGTGCGTTGGCAGCGTTCACGGCCGCGATCTGACGGTACGAGGTGTCGTAGATCACGTCCGTCCCGAACCCGGCGCCCGCGGTCACGTACCCCTGCCACCAGGTGAGCACGGGCTGGCCCTGGTAGCTCTGCACCCGAAAGTCGGCTGCCGAGGTGTCGCCGCCGAAGGGCTTGAACCAGACCAGGTGGCCGTTCGGATTGAGGATCTCGAGGCCGTCCTGGACCGGGCCGAACTGAGGCGCGAGAAAGATGTCGCCCGGAGCGGTCTGGGCGTGTTTGGTGATCGCGACCGCCGGCGGCGCGAGGTCGGGACGCGACCGAAATGTCCACACGTCGCCGGCGGCGCGGGCCGCGGCGGGCCAGTGCGTCAGACCGAATCCCCGGGCTGGGGTGGCAACCTTGAACTGAAAGACCCCGCCCGCACCGCCGCCGATGTTCAGCGAGGTGGTGACGGTCACTACCTCGCCAGGCGTGAACGGCTGCGCCGGCACGAAGCTCCCCCCGCCCCCGTCGGAATCGGCGTACACCGTTCCGGTGTGAGCACCGCTCTTCGACCCCACGACGGTGATCGGTCCGAGCTGGCTCGCCGGTACGCCGCGAAACGCGATCTGGGTGCCGGGCGACGCTACCTGGCTGCTCGGGATCGGGAACGTGCTGACGGTGGGCGCGGCTGAGGCGGCACGAGCGGACCGCCCCATAACCACGAAGGCACAGGTCGCCGCGGCGGCGAGCAGCGCCACACAGAGCACTACTCTCCTGGCTGATCTGCTCCCCGCGCCCGCTGCTCGCGGCGCCATCGCCGGTTAGTAGAAGCCCGGCGACGTTGACGGCGCCTTGGGTTTCGGAAACGTCCCGGACGTTCGCAGCACGCGGCCTCTGGCGTCGAGCGCCTGGAGCTTGTACGCCTTGAAGCTGCCCTTGATCGGGATCGCCGTCTCGAAGCCGCTCTTCGCCTTGCTGGCCACGACCACCGTTAGGTGCTTGGCGTTCGGCCCGGCCAGCACGCGCCAGGCAGCCACCTGGGTTGCGCCATCCCAGCTCGCGTACACGGTGGTCTGGCCGTGCGCCTTGCGCACCGCGCCGCTCGGCCCGAAGAACGGGGTGCCGACCCAGTTCTGGACGAACGTCCGGTAGCTGAGATCGGAGCCCGGCCACTGCGCGTTCAGCAGCAGCTTGCCGGACTTGGTGTATTCCGAGAAGAAGGCCGGCGTGGTCGCGCCCCAGCCGACCGCGACGTTGCCGTTCGGCAGCAGATCCGCATTGCCCAGGAACGCCGCCTCGATGGTCGGGTTATGGGTGTACTGCCGGTCGAGCGAGGCGGCGTGAGTCGCGGTACTGAGCTTCAGCAGCAGGGCCCGAGAGGGTCCGTTCGGAGCCTGGAACTTGCCCTGGGCAAACAGGCAGCAGGCGTCGTCGAACACGCTGACGATGTTTCCGGGATGCAGCTCCACATCGTGCTGCCACTGGAAGGACGCGCCCGGCCCGAACGCGAACGTCTGCACGCCCGGGAACGGCTTGCCCCCCAGGGCCCACTCGATGTTGCCGCTGCCCGCATCGACGAGATAGGCGGCCCATTCGCTGCGCATCGAGACGAGGAACCTGCCACCGCTGAGCAGCTGGATCGAGTTGACGTGGTAGGCATCCCAGGGAATCACCTGACCGTTGACGAGCGCCGGCGCGGGCGGGATCTGGGACTGGGTGGGCGGGATGTGCTGGAAGGCGTCCCAGGTGCGCAGCAACTGGCCGTTCGAGAGGTCGTACTCCTGCACCGCGGCGTCGAGGAGCACGCCATTGGCGAGACCGTGGTACGCGGTCAGGTCCATCGGGGTGTACTTGTAGGCGGTCACCCAGGCGTCGTGACCGCTGATCACGAAGTCGTGCAGGCTCAGGATCCAGCCATCCTTGCCGGTCAGGGTGGCCACCGTGCGGTAGTGCTGATCGACGACGACGTCCTCGCCGCTGACCGGGTTGCCGACATTGTTGACGACACCCTGCCACCAGCTCAGCACGGGCTTGCCCTTGTAGGTCTGTGCCCGGAAATTGCCCGCCGCGACGTTGATCGGCACCGGGTAGAACCACACCGGTTGCAGATGGCTGTCGAGGATCAACGGGCCGCTCTGACCGACCATCGGCTGCGCCGTCCGGGTGAGGTTGGGGAAGTTCGCCACCATGAAGTAGCCGGGCGCCAGCTTCTTGGTATTCGCCGTGCCCAGGGTCCGGAGCTTCGGCGGGTGAAGCCTCGGCGCGGAGACGAAGGTGTAGGCACCCTTGGTGGTGAAGGTGCCGATCGGCGAGGCCGCCGCCGGCGAGGCCGCGAGGAGCGCGGCGCAGGCGCCCGTGGCGAGCGCGATGGTGAGTGTCTTTTTGTTATGTAGAGGCATTGGCAACGCAAACGTAACACGGTAAGTGGGGGCTTAGTTTCGGGTGTCGGAGCGAATCCGGTTCGGTCGCGGCCGGCGCCCTGAGGTCAGCCCTCTCGGGCGGTCAGGAGCAGGTCGGTCAGCACCCGCGGGTCGCGGCGTACCCGATTTGCGGCGGCGCCAGCGTCGATGCGCTTGACCAGCTCGAGCTGATCGGGGGAGCGAAGCCGCCTGAGCCGCCCTTCGGCGATCAACCGCTCGTCGACCGCCCCCAGGCGCGCTTCGAAGACGCTATATACCGGGGTCCCGAGTGCGACCGCCTCTCGGTTCATGGTCCCGCCGGCGGACACCACGACGTCGGCGTAGGTGATCAGCGACTGGGCATCGACGGCGCCGTCGGGAAGGATGAAACCGCCGGCGCGCTCGAGCTCGGTGCGCTGCTGCGGGGTTCGGGGAAGCACCACCGTCTGGGCGCCGCGGAGTCGATCCAGGACGGCGGCGAACAGGTCGTTCTCGAACCGGTGGTAGAGCGAGACCGCGGGCGGTGTCCTGACGACCGCGATGGGCCGCGTCCGGTCGAGCCCGAGCGCGCTGAGCACCGCCGGCTCAGGCTCGAAGTCCGCCAGGTAGTACTCCTCCTTCAGGCCCGGGTAGGACCGGACCTTTCCGGCCGCGCCGTACCGGTTCAGGCGGGGCGGGGGGATCGCGTCGGGGACCACGACCGCCCGGGCCAGGCGGCAGTTGATCTGGTGCTGGACCGCGGCCCATTCGTAGTCGAACATCGTCGCGGACGGAATCCGGAGCAGCGCCGCAGCCACGGTCACGTCGTTCGAGCCGTGACCGAGCGCGACGTCGAACCCACGACCCCGCGCCCAGCGAGCCAGCTCGGTTGAGCGAGCGGCGAGCCCCCACGCCTTGGCCGGAACGCTGCCGCCGCGGTGGCGGCCGATCGGCGTGCACTCGATGCCGAAGCGCTCGCACAGCCCAAGGGTCTGTGCGAAGTCTCGTGCGGTCACCCGGACCTCGTGTCCACGTGCCCGCAGATCGGCGATCACGGGTCGCATCACCAGCACGTGCGGTGAATTGGTGAGGTCGATCCAGACGTTCACGCCGCCAGGGCCGCGACCGCGGCCGCAACCTCGCGCGCGGCGGCGGCGCTCAGGGTGGGGGTCATCGGCAGCGCGACGTTGGTGCGAGCGAGCTCGTCCGTTGCAGGCAAGCTGCGGGAGGGAGCGTAGGGCGCCATGGCATCCTGACGGTGGAGCGGTGTGCGGTAGTAGCCGCGAGCCTGTATGCCGCGATCCACCAGGCCGGTGATCAGCTCCTCGGCGCGCTGGTGGCCGACCACGTACAGATGCCACGCCGGGTCCGCGCCGTCGGGCGTGCTTGGGAGCGTCACGTGGTCGCCGAGACCCGCCGTCGCGTACGCCTGGGCGGCCACTCGCCGGCCGTTGCACCAACGGTCGAGCTCGGGCAAGAGTACGCGCAGGATCGCTGCCTGAAGCTCGTCGAGCCGGGAGTTGTAGCCGACATACTGGAAATCACGCTTGTCGCGCGAACCATGGAATCGGAGAGCACGGGCGAGCTCGGCCAGCGAGTCGTCGTCGGTGGCGATCGCGCCGCCGTCGCCGAGGCAGCCGAGGTTCTTGGAGGGATAGAACGAGAAGGTCGCCATCTCGCCGAGCGAACCGGCCTTGCGGCCGTTCAGCGACGCGCCAGCGGCTTGGGCCGCGTCCTCGAGCACCGGCAACCCCAGCTCGCTCAGCTCGGGGATCGGGGCCGGCAACCCGAAGAGGTCGACCGCGACGATGGCCCGGGTGCGCGGCGTGATCGCCGCCCGCACGGTCTCCGGGGTGACGTTTCGGGTCTGCGGGTCGACGTCACAGAAGACCGGCCGGCCGCCGGCGGTGACGACCGCTTCGGCGGAGGCGTAGAAGGTGAAGGAGGGGACGACGACGTCCTCGCCGGGCCGGACGCCCATCGCGCGTAGCGCGATCGTGATCGCGTCGGTACCGTTGGCGACGCCGACAACGTGGCGCACGCCTAGATACGCGGCGAGCTCGCGCTCGAAAGCCTCGACCTCCGGGCCGAGGATGAAGGTGCCGCGCTCGATGACCGCGCTGATCCGATCCTGGATCACGGCGCGCAGCGGTGCAAGCTGCGTCGCAGTATCGAAGAGGGGAATAGGCATACGTGAAAGAACCCTAATTACACGGGAACCGGAGTTTGCCCGCCGCTCGCTACGCTAGGCCGCCGTGTTCGTAGGTATCGCATCCGTGACTGCTCCCCTGGTCAACCTGGCGACCAGCGTGATCGGGAGCCTGGGGTACGCCGGAGTCGCCGCGCTCACGGCGATGACCGCCGTGGTCGGAGTCCCGGGAACCGAGCCGGTGATGCTGTTCGCCGGCTTCGACGTGTACAAGGGAGAGCTGACGCTGGTCGGGATCATCCTCGCCGGGGTGGCCGGGGACATGCTGGGAGCATCGGTCGCGTATGCCATCGGCTACTACGGACGCCGGGAGCTCCTCGAGCGCCAGGGGTCGAAGCTGCACGTCAGCCCCCGGCGCCTGGACAGCGCGCACCGGTGGTTCGAGCGCTACGGCGCCCCGGTGATCTTCGTCTCGCGCTGTATCCCGTTCGCCAGGGCGGCGTTCCCTTACGCGGCCGGCGTTGCCGAGATGCCGTTCGTGCCGTTCTTCGCGTTTGCGGCGCTCGGCTCGATCGTGTGGATCACGGCGCTGGGAGTGCTCGGTCGCGAGGTCGGCCAGAACTGGCAGAGCTGGCGCCATCACCTCGAGTACGTCGACTACGCGGTGGTCGCGATCGTGGTGCTCGGGATCGCGTGGCTGATCGTGCGGCGCGCGCGCTCGGGCAAGGCCGAACGGCCGTCCATGGATGCCGTCTCGAAATAGCGCGCGACCGTCGGTCGGGCCGGAGCGGTCGCTCCGGCAGCCGTCCGTCGAGCCGAAGCTGTCGGTCGCTCAGGCGCTCGCGCTCGGAGCGCTCCACGGGCCCGCCGAACTGCTGCCGATCTCCTCCTCCGGCCACGTCGCGACCATTCCATGGCTGCTGGGCTGGGACTACGACCAGCTCGACGACGAGCTGCGCAAGTCCTTCGAGGTTGCGCTCCACGCCGGGACGGCGGCCGCGCTCCTGGTCACTCTCCGTGCCGAGGTGGGCGAGGCGGTCCGGGGGGTGGACGGCCGGCGCCTGGCGCTTATCGCGCTGTCGTTCGCGCCGCCCGCGATCGTCGGCTACACGCTCGAGCGGGCGATCGAGCAGCATCTGGGCACGCCGGCGACGGTCGCCTGCGGGCTGGTGGGGGGCGCGCTCGTGATGGCGTGGTCGGACGGCGCACCCCAGACCCGCCGACACGATGATGCGGGCGCCCGAGACGCCCTGTGGCTCGGGATCGCGCAGGCCCTGGCCCTGATTCCGGGCGTGTCGCGCAACGGCGCGACGCTCGCTGCCGCCCGCTTTCGCCACTTCACGCGAGAGGACGCAAATCGCCTTTCCCGCCACGTGGCGCTGCCGGTGATCGCGGGCGCGACGTTGCTCAAGGCTGTCCGGCTGCGCCGGCGGGGCCTGCCGCCGGGCACTCTGCTCCCGTTCGCCGTCGGTGCGTCGTCGGCTTTCGTGTCCACGCTCGGATCGACGTGGCTGATCCGGCAGGTCGAGCGCGACCGCTCGCTGCTGCCCTATGCCGGCTACCGGATGGCGCTCGCCGCCGTCGTCGCGGGGAAGCTGCTGGGCGTCTCCCGGTCCGGTCGATCCTCGACAATCTGCCGATGACCGACGCTTACGCCGCCGCCGGCGTCGACACCGCGCAGGCCGACCAAGGAGTACAGGCGCTGGTCGAGGTGCTGCGCCGGATCGATCCGGGACGTAGCTCGCTGGCGGTGCCGCTTCCCGGGCACTACGCGAGCGTTCTGCGGGTCGCACCCAGGCTGGGGATTGCGCTGGCGACCGACAGCGTCGGCTCGAAGGTCATCGTCGCCCAGCAGACTCAGCGCTTCGACACGATCGGGATCGACTGCGTGGCTATGAACGTCAACGACCTGATCTGCGTGGGCGCCGAGCCGGTGGCGCTGTTGGACTACGTGGCCGTGGAGCGCGCGGACCCGAAAGTGCTCGAGCAGCTCGCCGTGGGCCTACGAGCCGGTGCCGAGCTGGCGGGGGTGGAGATCCCGGGCGGAGAGGTTTGCCAGCTGCCCGAGGTGATCCGCGGCCATCCGTCTCCGTACGGATTCGATCTCGTCGGCTCCGCGCTCGGGACCGTAGCGCTCGACGCGATCATCGACGGGAGCGCCTGCGGCCCGGGCGATGCCTTGATCGGCCTGCCCTCCTCGGGCGTCCACTCCAACGGAGTCACGCTCGCTCGCCGGGCCCTGCTCGAGCAGGGAGGGATGTCGCTCGAGTCGGCGCCGCCCGCGCTGGCCGGACGCACGATCGGCGAGGTGCTGCTCGAGCCGACCACGATCTACGTGCGCGCGGCGCTCGAGCTGATGCGCAGCTGCGTCCCCGCGCACGGCCTGGCCCACATCACCGGCGGCGGGTTGCTGAACCTGCTCCGGATCGGTTCGGGCATCGGTTATGAGATCTCAGCCCCGCTGCCGGTGCCCGAGGTGTTCGAGCTGATTGCGCAGGCCGGCGGCGTTGCCGCGGCGGAGATGTGGGAGGTGTTCAACATGGGGTGCGGGTTCTGCGCGATCGTGCCGGCGGATCGATGTGAGGAGGCGGTGGCGCTGCTCGCGGGACACCATCCCGGCACCGCCGTGATCGGACGGGTCACAGATCAGGCGGGGCGAGTCGAGCTCCCGGGGCTTGGGCTGACCCTCACATAAGTGTCCACAGCTCACCGCTTCCGAGCCGCTCGGGCTTCACGCGCCACTCCGTAGCAAGCCGCCAGAGCTCGGCCGGCGCTCGCGGACCGGGCAGTCGACACACGCTCGCGACCTCCGCGGTGGCCATCGAGCCAAACGCTCGCAACGCCTCCTCGACAGACGGCGGTTCGTTCGGTGCGCGTTCCGCGCCGGCGCCCGCCGCGGCCGCATCGAGCTCTTCATAGGAGGTATAGCCATAGACGCCGCGGACGCTGCCGTCCCCGAGGTGAAACTCAACCGAGGGCAACGTGACGCGCTCCGCACCTTCGGCGTACTGCTCAGTCGCGACCGCGCGTGCACGCTCGAGATCGGCGCCGAAAGCTTCGAGGACCGCGTGCGAGCCGAGGTCGATCCGGAAGCGGTCGAGATCGATCCCGCCCGTGGCTCGCGCCTCCTCGATGAGCGCGTCCGCGCCGTCCAGCCTGCGCCTCCGGCACAGGAATCCCTCGCGCAGGCGGCGCAGGTACCGTGCCGGATCGCCCTGCTCGGACGCAGCCTTGACCGCGATGCACGCCGGATACGAGCTCTTCGGGGCCGCCTCGAACCACAGCCTGGGGTCGACTGGCATGCCGCTGGCAGCACCGGCCTCGAGCGACTCGCGCACCAGCGATCCCGCGTCGCCGAACTCCCTCGCCATGCCCGCCATCACGTACGTGACCGACAGGCTCTGACCGTAGTCGTGTGCCAGTCGACGGAGTGTGGGCTCGAGCGCCCACGACCAAGGACACGCCGGGTCGGTGAAGTAGTAGGTGAGGACGACGCTCACACGGTCTCCACTCGCCGCCCAGCGTCGTTTATGTTGTCGGCCGTGTGAGTCATCCTGCTGTGGCGCAAAATAGAGGGGTAATCGATGACCACGCTGCTCGGCACGACTCTCAACAGCCGGTATCGACTCGAGGCCAGAATCGGCGCCGGCGGGATGTCGACCGTGTACCGAGCACTCGACGAGACGCTCCAGCGTCAGGTGGCCATCAAGCTGATGAACCGCGAGGTCGCGAGCGACTCCGATCAGCTCGAGCGATTCCGCCGTGAGGCGCGTGCTGTCGCCCAGCTCTCGCATCCCCACATCGTCGGGGTGATCGACGCCGGCGAGGACGAGGGGCGGCCCTACATCGTGTTCGAGTACGTCGAAGGTGAGACGCTAAAGGAGCGCATCCGCCGGATGGGACGGCTGCCGATCGCCGAGGCCGTCGCCTATGCGATCGAGATCGCCCGGGCGCTCGGCGTGGCGCACGCCCGGCACATCGTCCACCGCGATGTCAAGCCGCAGAACGTCTTGATCGACGAGGAGGGCTCGGCCAAGGTGACCGACTTCGGGATCGCGCGCACGCTCGACGAGGAGGGCCTCACCGCGGACGGTCGCGTACTCGGAACCACCGACTACGTCTCCCCCGAGCAGGCGCTCGGCCAGCCGGTGACCGGGCAGTCAGACCTCTACTCGCTGGGAGTCGTGCTCTACGAGATGCTGGCCGGCGAGGTCCCGTTCAAGGGTGAGACCCAGGTTTCCGTCGCGATGAAGCACGTTCGCGAGCAGATTCCCGACCTGCAGCGCGTGCGCCCCGAGGCGTCGGCGGCGCTGGCCGCGGTGGTCGACACCGCCACCGCCAAGCGCCGAGAGGATCGCTACGCGGACGACGCCGAGCTGATTGCCGACCTCGAGGAGGTGCTCGCGATCGAGACCGCGCGGGCGGGGAGCGCCACCGGCGAGGTCACGAGCGTGCTGCGGACGCTCCCTTCCGAGACCAAGCGCCGCATCCCGTTTCGGGTTCGCCACCAGGTCATCGCGGTGCTGCTGCTGCTGATCGTGCTGGCGGGCCTGGGCGCCGGTCTCGCCTGGCTGGGCAGCCGCGCCCATCACGGAACGGGCAAGCCGGCGGCGAAGCCGCCGGCGCCGAAGCTTCAGCCGGTGACCCTGTGCCAGACGTGCGCGTCCGGCTTCAACCCCCTCGGGAGCCCCACCAACGAGCATCCCGACGCGAGCCTCGCGATCGACAACCAGCTGGGCACGGTCTGGGACACCCAGAACTACTACGACCGTACGCTGGACAAGGCCGGCGTTGGCTTGTACGTCGACGCCAACCCCGGTACGACGGCGAAGGTGTTGCGGATCGTCACGCCGACGCCGGGCTTCACCGCCACCATCTACGCGCGCGAGAGCCCACCGCCGATCAAGTGGCCGGATCCTGGATGGGTCAAGGTCTCTGCGGCGACCGACGTCGCCAACAACAGCACCGACATACCGCTGACCAGCGGCTCCACCCGCTACCGCTACTTCCTCGTGTGGATCACGAGCCTCGGCGGGCAGGCCGTCCTGGGGCTCGATGAGGTGACGCTCTACCGGCTGGGCCGTTAGGCCTGCTGGCTAGTGGCGCAGTGTTACTCGCCCCGGCCGCCGCCTTGTGGGCTGGCGGCCGGGGCGCGCTCGTCAGTGGCTGTGCACGCGCCCGGCCTCATACCGCTCGAGCGCGAGCGTGAGCAGCCTGTCGAGCAGCTCCGGGTATCCGATCCCACTAGCCTGGAACAGCGACGCGAACACGCTCGTGCTCGTGAAGCCGGGCATCGTGTTGAGCTCATTGACGAGAACCTGCTCTCCGTTCACGAAGAAATCGACGCGTGCCAGACCGCAGCAACCGGTCTTCACGAACGCTTGGAGCGCGAGCTCGCGAACGCGCTTCCGGACGTGCGCGGGAACCCGCGCCGGGACGATGAGCTGCATCCCTCCCTCGGCGTACTTGGCCTCGTAGTCGTACCAGCCGGTCTCGCCGCCGGCGAGCAGGATCTCCCCCGGCTCGGAAGCGATCGGCTCGCCGTTGCCGATCACCGAGCACTCGAGTTCGAGGCCGGTCGCTGCCGCCTCGGCGATCGCGAGCGGGTCGTGCTCGAAGGCGGTCTGGAGCGCACCGGCCAGTTGATCGTCCGCGGCCACCCGCACGATCCCTACCGATGACCCGAGCCGCGCCGGCTTGACGAACATGGGGAATCCGAGGACGCTCAGTGTTGACAGCATCCCCCCGGGGTCGGAGCGGTATCGCTCGATCTCGACCGCGCGGAAGTCGACCTGGGGTAGACCGGCCCCCGCCATGAGCGTCTTGAACATGACCTTGTCCATGCAGAGGGCGGAGGCGAGGACACCCGCGCCCACGTAGGGAACATCGAGGCACTCGAGCAGCCCCTGCACGGTTCCGTCCTCGCCATACGGGCCGTGCAGCGCGGGGAAGACGACGTCCACCCCGTCGAGGCCCTGCCCGGGCTCGAGTGCCACGCCGGCGCCGTCGCGCCGCCAGCGCCCGTCGCGGTCCACCTCGATCGGAATCGCCCGGTGGCCGGCGAGCTCCAGCCCGGCCCGCACCGAAGCCGCCGAAGCGAGCGATACCTCGTGTTCGGACGAGCGGCCACCACCCAGCACCGCCACGCGCAAGGCGCTCACGGAGTCGTCGGGGTCGTCGTCGTCGTCGTCCCTGGCGTCGTTTTCGTTTTCTTTGGCTTGGTAGTGGTCGGGGTCGACGTCGTAGTCGTCGTGGTAGTGGTCGGCGGTGTGAACTTGCCGACCGTGATCGTCACGGTGCTGCCCTTGTTGGCCGTGGTGCCCGCGCTCGGGTTCTGGCTTACGACTTTCCCGTCCTGGCTTTGCTGGTTTACGTTCGTGGTCTGCTGGTTGACCTTGAAGCCCGCCGCGGCCAGCGTCCCACTCGCCGCGCCGGCCGTCTGCCCGGTGACGTTGGGAACGCTCGCGGTCGGTGGCGCCGTGGCGATCACGAGCGCGACCGTTGATCCCTGAGTGGCCTGGGAACCTCCGCTCGGGTCCTGGCTGATCACGTTGCCGGCGGTCACCGTCGACGACGTCTGCGTGCTGGTAGCGACGTTGAAATGGTCCGCCTCGAGCACGGTCCGAGCGTTCGCCTCGGTGTCGCCCGTGACGTCGGGTACGGCGATCTGCGGCTTGCCCGAGGACTCGAAGATCGTCACGGCTGTGCCCGCCGGGATGCTCTGTCCGGCGGCTGGGTCAGTCCCTGTCACCCGACCGGCGGTGAATTGGGTGGAGCTGAACAGCACCACCCTCCCCGCTTTGAGCCCCGCTCCCGTGATGGACTGCTTGGCCTGGGCGACCGACAGCCCCTCGACCGACGGAACCGTGGCGTTCCCCGGCCCCTGCGACACGGTGAGGCTGACGGTCGAGCCCTCGTCGGCCTTGGTGTCACCCTGGGGGTCCTGGGCAATGACGACGCCCGCCGGGTTGCTGTTCGTGACGTTGATCACGCTGACAGCGAAGCCGGCGTTCTGGAGCGTGGTCCTCGCCGTGTTGAGCTGCTCGCTGGTCACGTGGGGCACGACCTTCTTGACCGGCCGGGTCAGCAGGTAGGCCGCGACGCCGCCGCCGGCGAGAAGCAGCGCCACGAGGAGCGCGACCCATGGCCACGGACTGCGCTTACGTCCCGGTTCCGGCGGAGGCTCCGGCTCCGCGAGCGCCGCCGCGCCATCGTCCCCGTGCTCTCCGTAGGGCTCCGCGGCGGCCGCGGGTGGCGCGCCCGCGCCGCCGGCGCCGACGCCCGCGACGGCGGCTCCTGCCCCGCCTCCCACCGCGGCGAGTGCGGCCATGCTCGCGGTCCGCTGACCGCTCTGGCCTGAGACGATCATCTCCCTCGACCGCTCGAGGGCGTTGATGAACTGATCGGCGTCCGTGGGCCGGTCGGCGGGATTCTTGTTCAGCGCCCACATCACCACCCACTCGAGCTCGGGCGGCACACTCGGGTTTACGAATGTCGGCGCGGTCGGCGCCTCCGAGACGTGCTTCAGGGCGATCGTCACCGCGGAGTCGGCGTCGAACGGCACCCGGCCGGTGAGCATCTCGTACAGGACCACGGCGATCGAGTAGAGGTCCGAGGCGGGGCTGACGGCATGTCCCTGCGCCTGCTCGGGAGACAGGTACTGCGCCGTTCCCATGATCGACCCGGTCTCAGTCATGTCGGAGGCTCCCGCGCGCGCGATGCCGAAGTCCGTCACCTTCGCCTGGTCGGAGTCATCGACGATGACGTTGTGGGGCTTCAGGTCTCGATGGATCACACCGCGCCCGTGCGCGAACCGAGCGGCTTTGAGGATCTGGACGGTGATGTCGATCGCGCGCACCGGGTCGAGCGGCGCCTCCTGGCGGATCAGTTGCTTCAGCGAGCGGCCCGGGAGGTACTCCATCGCGATGTAGTACGTGCCGTCGTAGGCGCCCCGGTCGTAGACGCTTACGACGTTGGGGTGTTGGAGCCCCGCCGCCGCCTGGGCCTCGCGCCGGAATCGCTCCACGAATCCGGGATCCTCGGCGAAGCGGCGGTGGAGCAGCTTCAGCGCGACATGGCGACCGAGCTGCTGATCCTCGGCCAGGAATACGTCCGCCATGCCGCCGGCCCCGAGGCGCGAGAGGACCTTGTAGCGGCCGTCCACCACCGTCCCGGGGGAGAACTCCGCCATCGTCACTGACCCTCCGAGAGCAGCGTCTGTATCACCGTCTTTGCAATCGGAGCGGCGATCGTACCGCCGAAGCCGCCCTGTGTCCGCTCAACGGTCACGGCGACCGCGACCTTGGGATTTTCGATCGGCGCGAAGCCGATGAACCACGGCTGTGTGAGGCCCGATCCGGCCACGCCGACCTGCGCCGTCCCAGTCTTCCCGGCCACGTCGATCCCGCCCAGCTGCGCGGGCGTACCGGTTCCCTCCTCCACCACCCTCTTCATCATCTGGCCCACCTCCTGGGCCGTCGAGGGCTTCATCACCTGCGAGTAGACCGAAGGGCGGATCGTCTCGACCGTCCGCCCGTCCTGGTCGACCACGCGGTCGGTGAGGCGGGGCGCCATCAGCTTCCCGCCGTTCGCCACCGCCGCGGCGACCATCGCCATCTGTAGCGGCGTGACCCCGAGGCCCCCCTGCCCGATCCCGATGCGGCCGATGTCCTCGTTCGGGCTCCCCGGCGGGATCGGCCGGCCGCCGCTCGAGAGCGGGCGGCTGATGTTCAGCTCGTCGGACGGGTAGTCGAGCGGCGGCTTTGAGTAGAAGCCGAATCGCTGCATGTACTTCGTCATCGTCGCGCGACCCAGGTGACCGGCCACCTGTGCCCAGACCGTGTTGACCGAGAAGGTGAGCGCGTCCGTCAGCGATATGTCGCCGAAGCTCTGGTTGTTGTCGTTGGACAGCGGGACGCCGGAGATCGTCTTCGGCGAGTTACCGTTGACCAAGGAGTTCGGCGTGTACATGCCGCTGTCGATCGCGGCGGCGGCGGTCACGACCTTGAACGTGGAACCCGGGGGGTAGGAGGACTGAGTCGAGCGGTTGAACTGCGAGATGCCCGGACCGGTGGCGTTGGGGTTGTTGTTGTCATAGCCGGGGTTGGCGAACATCACCTTGACGGCACCGGTTCGCGGGTCGAGCGCCACCACGGATCCCGCTCTGCCGGCGAGCTGCTGCTGCGCCACCTGCTGGGCCTTGGGATCGAGCGTCGTGTATACGTCGTCGCCCACTCGGTTGGAGGTGAGGGGTCCGAAGATCGAGCTCAGCCCGGTCTGCAGCCCGCGCAGTTCCGGCGCGCGGGACCGCTCGAGGCCAGCCGAGCGGCCCTCTCTGGCCAGGGAGTACCCAACGGCCTGCGAGAACAAGTTCGCGGTCGGGTACGCCCGGTCCCAGGTCCCGCCGGCTGCGGGTACCGATCTCGCGAGTACCGTGCCGTCATCGGCCAGGATCCTTCCCCGTTTGATCTTCAGCTCATCGATCAGGGTGCGCGCGTTCAGCGAGTTGTTGTTCAGCGACTTGGCCTCGAACACCGTCCATCGCGACGTCCACAGGACCAGCAAGGCGAACAGCGCGACGATCACGGCAAACAGACGTGAGATCGGCACGTTCATCGCGGCCTCCGCGCGCGGTCGGAGACCAGCAGGAGCAATGCCAGCAGGACGAAGTTGGCGACTATCGAGGAGCCTCCGTAGGAGATGAACGGAAGCGTCACGCCGGTCAGCGGGATCACGCGCGTGACGCCACCAACGATCACGAACACCTGGAGCGCGAACACCGCGCTGAGGCCGGTAGCCAGGAGCGTCGAGAAAGAGTCGCGCGCCATCTGCGCGGTCTTCAGGCCCCGGGCCACGAACAGCAGGTAGGTGAGGAGCACAGCGCACGCCCCGAACAAGCCGAGCTCATCGGTGATGACGGCGTAGATCATGTCCGTCTGGGGAGCGGGGAGCAACTGGAAGCTCGTGCCGGGCACGGTCAGCGCCGCCTGGCCGAACCCCTGACCGAACAGCCCCCCGGCCGCCTGCGCAAACATCGAGTTCGCCAGCTGGAAGCTGCCTCCGGTCTTGTTGTAGAGCGTGACGCTGAGCGGGTGCAGCCACGCGTCGACGCGGTCGTGGACGTGCGGGATGTGTGTGCCCAGGTACCAGGCGCCGAGCGCGAACGCGACGAGACCCACGCCCACAAAGGAGAACCGCGACGTCGCCACATACAGCATCGCGAGCAGGCCGCCGTAGAACATCAGCGATGAGCCGATGTCGTGTAGAACGATCATGATCAGCATGGCCAGCCCCCAGATCACGATCACCGGACCGAAGTGCTTGACCGGCGGGATCGTCACGCCCAGGATCCGGCGGGCCCCTACCACCATCACTTGCCGTGTGTCGCGCAGGTAGCTCGCGAGGAAGATGACCAGGCCGATCTTGGCGAACTCGGCGGGCTGGAACACGAACAGGCCGGGGATGTGCACACCCAGGTAGGCGCCGTTGGCCGCATAACCGATCCCCGGAAGCCGCGGGAGAATCAGCAGTCCTAGCGAGACGAACACGATCGTGTAGCGGTAGCGCTCGAGCTTGCGGTAGTCGCGGAAGATGACGATCGTGGCGGCGAACAGGATCAGGCCCAGAACGAACCACTGGGCCTGCTGGCGCGCGAGTGTCGAGTCGAGCCGGTAGACCACCACGATCCCGAAGCTGGCCAGCACCGCGACCAGCGGGAACATGTACGGGTCGGCGTGCGGGAGCGTCATCCGGATGAAGATGTGTCCGGCGACGCACAGGCCGAGGAAGATCGCGCCGTAGATGAGCGAAACGTTCGAGAGCGCGTTGGAGCGCTGGATGAACACGCCGGCGAACCCGGCGGTGACCAGCAGCGAGGCCGGGACCAGGCCGACCAGCTCGCGATTGCGCGCGCTCATTGCGACAGGTTCCCTTCCTCCAGGTCCATGACCAGGGAGGTCGCGTCGGACTGAGAGCGGAGGCTGTCGTTGAACACGCTCGCGCGCCGATCCGCCGGCACCAGCGACGCCGGCACACCCGACACGTAGTACGTCTCATAGAGACGGATGCCCGCCGGCAGGTCGTACGGCAGTCCCCGATAAATCGTGACTATCCCCTGCGCGTTGGTGCCGATGAAGTAGAGCTGGCGGGTCGCGAGATAGCCGCCGGCGCCAACCAGGAATGCAACCACCGCGACTGCTGCGAGCGCGGCCAGCACCTTCGCGTACCTCGGCATCCGGCGCTCGCGGGGTGGGGCCTTCATCGGCGGTACCCGCCGTGCGGGAATCGTCCTCCGCCGGGAGGCGACCGCCACCGTACCGGCGCCGGCTTCGGGCGGTCTCGGAGCCGGCGGCGGGGACGTGGGCATCGCGTCCGGCCGGCTGGGGGCGGTGCCGATCATCGTCGGCTGGTCGCCGTCGCCGTCGCCCACCTCCTCGAGCCGGAACAGCACGACCGTGATGTTGTCCCGGCCGCCCGCCTCGTTGGCCTCGTCGACCAGTTCGTCGGCCGCGTGCTGAAGCGACTCCGACGAGGCGATTATCTCCGCCACCCGCTCCTCGGAGACCATCGAGGTCAGGCCGTCGCTGCAGAGCAACAAGATGTCGCCGCCCCGCGCCGCATATGTCCAGGTGTCCACCTCGACGTCCGGCTCGGGCCCGAGCGCCCGCGTGATGATCGAGCGCTGAGGGTGCTCCGCCGCCTGCTCGGGCGTCAGCTTCTGCTGGCGCACCAGCTCCTCAACGAGCGAGTGGTCCTGGGTCAGGCGTTCGAGCGATCCGTCGCGGAACCGGTAGGCGCGGCTGTCGCCCACGTGCGCGATCGCGAGATGGGCGTCGTCCACGTAGGCCGCGGTCAGCGTCGTGCCCATGCCCGCACGCTCTTGCTCGCTGCGCGAGCGCTCGTAGATGCGGCGGTTGGCCTCGCGAACCCTATCCGCGAGCCGCTCCTCGGCGCTCCCGCGTTCCGGCAGTCCCTGCTCGAAGGCTTCGATCGCGATCCGTGAGGCCACCTCGCCGGCCTGCGCACCTCCCATGCCGTCGGCGACGACGAAGATCGGGGCTCGCGCGAAGGCGTTGTCTTCGTTGTCCTTGCGCTGCCGCCCGGTGTCGGTCTTCCACGCCGTTTCCGCCGCGCGCAGCATCGTCAGTTGACAGACATGTCGGTCATTTGCACGAACGAGAACTCGCTGTCGCCGATCCTGATGCGATCCCCCGGGTGCAACGGCTGCGGGCCGGTCAATGCCTCGTCGTTCAGGTAGGTGCCGTTCGTCGATCCCAGGTCCTCGATCACCAGAACGGGGCCCTGGCGCGTGATGCGCGCGTGGCGCGAGGACGCGAATGGATCCTCGAGCTGGATCTCCACGTCTCCGCGGCCCAGCGTCGCGCCGTGGCCGGGAATCTCATAAGCGGTACCGGGCTCGTGGCCGGGCGCGCGCTCGACCAGCAGGCGGGCGTCGGCGCCGTCGAACTCGGCCAGAGGGATGGAGGCGGAGTACATGCCTGTGGCGTCGGCGTATTGGACAGGGTCGTGCCGGTCCGCGGCACCTCTGCGGCCGCGGCCGCCGCCGCGCCCGCGAAGATCGCGAAGCGAGCTCCACGCAACCCAGAGGAGGAACAGGTACAGGACGGCGAGGAAGCCGAACTTCAGTCCTACCGAGACAGGCTCGAGCATGGTTGCTATTCCAGCTCGAACGTAGTCACGGAGGTGCCGAGCTCGATCTCGTCGCCGGCCTGGAGCACCTCGGGCCGGTCGATCCGCCGTCCGTTCAGGGACACGCCGTTCGTGGAGTTCAGATCGGTCAGCACCCAGGAGCCTCCGCGCGGGCGGATCTCCGCGTGCCGGCGCGAGACATTCGGGTCGCTTATCACGATGTCACATTGGCGGCTGCGCCCGATGGTGGCGCCCGTGGGTCCGATGACCACACGCTTACCCTCGAGGAGCAGCAACGCAGTCTGCACCCGCGCCTGCGCGCGCTCCTCCAGGGGTTCCGCGATCCGGCCCGCGCTGCTGTAGACCATGGTCCGGCCGGATTGCCCCTCGGCCGGCTCAGGCTCCTCATCCGGCTGGACCACGCGGGCCTGGATGCCAAATTCGCCGAGTCCCAGGCGATCGTCGGTTTCGAACTCAACCACCGGGCGCGATAGCAGCGCGAGGCGCTCACGGCGCGCGTGCTCGAGTAGGTATCCGGCGAGCTCGTCCCCGAGCGCCCCCTCGTAGTCGGCGAACCGCTGCCGGTCGCGCGGAGAGAGATAGACCCGGTACTCGTTTGGCACGTATGTCCTCGAGACCGAGAACGACTTGTGCTCCTCCATCTCGCGGGCGAGCTTGCGAGCGATCTCCACTGGGCGCACCTCGGAGCGGAAGGCACGACTGAAAGTGCCTTCGATGAGGCCGGCGATCTTGCTCTCGATATTCCTAAGGACACTCATGGTTTGCCCGCGACACCGCCCGGGGGAGCGTTGATCAGACGGGGTTCAGGCCAGGTCCATGCTACGGAACTTGGTGCTCGATGTCGGTCGATCTGGGGCGATTGCGCCAAGCGTTCCTGAGCGCCGGCGCGAGGGCCATGAGTGCGGCTGCCAACGCTCCCACCGCCGCTGTCGAGGTGGCCGGTCGCGCGGCGCTATGTCCCAGACCAAGCGCGACGCCGGTTGCCGCCACCACCGCGATGGACCAGAGCGCCACGCGTGACGCATCCAAGGCAAGCGACCGCCCGCCACTGATCCAGGGCAGCGCCACGGCCGCGGCGCCCCAGACCGCCGCGGCCGCGAGCATGCCGCCGCTCAGGAGGGGCGCGAGCACATGGTGAGCTGCGCCGTACAGCGACGGACTCCATCCCGATCTGGCGGTTGCGCCCGCCGGCCGGCTGGTGTAGAGGTCGGCGTCGGCCAGTGAGGCTGCGATCGCCAGCCACACCCACCCGGTTATCCCGAAGGCGGCCCGCTGCCAGACGGAGCGCCCGCGCGCTGCCAGCGCCGGCCAGGCGCCGGCCAGTCCGATCGCGCCCAGCGCAGGGGCGCCTGCGGCCAATGGCCAACCGGTGGGGCGGCGAAGGTCGAGCGCGACGGGCACGAGCGCGGCGAGGAGAATCACCAGCCCGGCACCGGGCTGGCTCTGAAGCCCGAGCGTCGCGGTGAACGCGGAGGCCAGCGTCAGCCAACCGAGGCGCGGCAGGGCCGTCACGAGCACGCCTCCCAGCAACGCCGCGGCCGCGGGCGCCAGTGGCGGCGGCGAGAGTATGTGCGCCGACAGCCACCCGGTCACGCCGGCGGCTGCGACGCCGGCGAGCGCTCGGGCGGGCCACGCGGTGGGGCGGCCCTCGTCTGCGGTGACGTCCGCCGGCTGCACATCGGCGGCGCGGGCCACATCGGCGGCGCGGGCCACATCGGCTGCGCGGGCTACGTCGGCTGCGGGTTCGTGTGCGGTGGTCGGGCTCGGCCACGCGCTCGTGACCACCCCGGGCCTGTCGCGCACCTGATCAGCAGCGGCCCACAGTGCTCGCCTGAGCTCCTGGAGCGTTCCGCGTTCCCTGGGTCGCGGCCGGAGCGCGAGGTCTATGCCTTGTCCAAGCTCGCGAGGCAGATCCCGGCGCTGGCGGCGAAGCGGTGGCAGGTACGCTCCCAGCCGTCGGGCCCGCTGCGCCGCGGCGCCCGTGTGTACTGGGTTGACGCCGGTCAGCGCCTCGTAGAGGACCAGCGCGAGGGAGTAGAGGTCAGCGGCGGCGCCGGCCTCGAGCCCTTCGGCCTGCTCGGGGGCCATGTACGCCGCGGTGCCGACCACGTCGCCGGTACGAGTCAGCGAGTCGCCGCCCACCACGCGGGCGACACCAAAGTCCGTGAGCTTCGCGACCTCGGAGGGCGACGCCGGCCGCTCGGGGATGAGCACATTCGACGGCTTGACGTCGCGATGCACGACGCCTTCGGCATGGGCATACGCGAGAGCGCCGCACAGAGCGATTCCGACCGTGAGGATGTCTCGATCGGACAGACCTCCGGCATTCGCCAGCCGGTCCAGCGTCTGGCCGCGCACGAGCTCGGAGATCAGGTATCCGCCCTCGTCGTCGACGGCCGCCTCGTGCAGGGTCACGATCCCAGGATGCGCGAGCCGTGCCGCCGCACGCGCCTCTCGCTCGAACCGGCCGCTCGCGATTCGCTCGGGCGCGATGATCTTGACCGCGACGTCGCGATCGAGCCGCTCGTCGCGCGCCCGCCAAACCGTCCCGAACGCGCCGGCACCGAGACGGCGGCGCAGGCGGTAGCGGCCGAGCACGAGCGGCGCATCGGTGCTTGCGTCGGGCAGTGCGGCACCTTCCTCGGCGGGGCGGCGCGCCGTCGGCGACTGGCTCGCGCTCATATGGGCGCTTTTTCCACGTAGCCGCCGGTGTCCCTTTAGGACCGGCGGCCGTCTCGGACGATCGGGAGCCGCCGCAGGAGCCTGGCTATCCGCGAGGACCGAGAGCCGCCGCAGGAGCCTGGCTATCTGCGAGGACCGGGACCCGCCGCAAGCTCGGTCGTCCGGAGGATCTGAAGGTCGTCCGGAGGCCCCGCCTGACGGCCCGGTGCGTCTTCCCGCCGGGATGGAGGTCATACTGCCGGGTTCCGGATCCAAGGAGCCAGCAGCCGTGTCGTTCTTCGACGAGGCCGAAGAGCCCCGCACAGCGAGCACAATCCCCCGTAGACGCCGCTCTTCGGGCAGCGGCGGCCGCCCGCCCAACGGTCGCCGCCCGGCGGGCGGCCGCCGGCCGCCCGGCGGGCGGCGGCCCCCACGCGACCGCCAGGCGATCCAGGTGCGCCGCGCGGTGGCAGCCGTCGTGTTCGTGGTTGTGGTGATCCTGGCCGCCGTGGGGATCCACAGCTGCCAGGTCAGCCAGCGCAACAACTCGCTCAAGGACTACAACAACAACGTCTCGGCGGTGATCCAGAGCTCCGATCAGACCGGACGTCAGTTCTTCGGGGTCCTGACCGGCGGCGCGAGCTCGGGTAACGCCGTCAATCTCCAGAACCAGATCAACGAGGCCCACCTCACGGCTGCCAATCAGCTGAGTCAGGCCAAGCACTTCGACGTCCCCGACGAAGTCAAGGCTGCGCAGCAGAATCTGCTGCTCGCGCTTCAGATGCGACTCGACGGCATCGCGGCGATCGGCCAGGAGATCCAGCCCGCGCTCAACAGCACCACGAGCAAGGACGCGATCAACAGCATCGCCGCCAACATGGCCCGCTTCTACAGCTCTGACGTGGTCTATAAGAACTACACCCTGCCCTCGATCGCCGGCGCGCTAAAAGGCGCCGGAATCGCGATCGGGGGGACGAACGGAGAGACGTTCAACGGCGGGCAGTTCCTGCCCGACGTGCAGTGGCTCACCCCGTCCTATGTAGCGACGCAGCTACACGTGACGCTGCCGACGCCGAGTGGGAAGATCGCTCCGGGACTGCACGGCCATGAGCTGAATTCGGTGAGCGTCGGGGGGACCACGCTCCAGACCGGCTCGACCAACACGATCCCGGCCAGTCCGCCGGCCACGTTCACCCTGAGCTTCACGAACACCGGCACCAACATCGAGAACAACGTGATTTGCAAGGTGACGGTGAGTGGCTCCAGCGCAGGTAACCAGACCGTGGTCCCGCAGACCAATCCGGGTCAGCAGGTCACCTGCCAGGTCCAGCTGCGCTCATCGCCGTCGGCCGGCAGCTACACCGTGACGGCGACCGTGGTGCCGGTTCCCGGCGAGAAACACATCGCCAACAACACGATGACGTTCCCGGTCGCCTTCCAGTAAGGGTTCGCGACGGGATATCTGACGGGATCGGAGCGGTCGGGGGACGAGCGGGGCGGTGCGGGCGGACGGCGACGCGTAGCAGCGCTTCGCGAGCCGGACGATCGTGCCGTATCCGCGAAGTCATCCCGTCCAGCCGGATGACTCGGGCGCGGCCCATCAAAGCGAGGCTGGATGCCGAGCGGGCCGCAAGCCCGAGCGGACCGTCAGATATCCCGGCGCGGGCCCTAACTCCGCCCTATCTATCCTGTCGGCCGTGCACAACCTCACGAGCACGGCAGGGATCGTCGCGATCGCGGCGGGCGCGGTCGCCGTCGTCGCCCTCTGCCTCTCGCTGGCGCTGGCGATCAGGCTCCGCCGCGTGCGAGCCGACCAGCGCGCGCTGCTCGGCTCGGGCGGGCAGGACCTGATTGCCCACGCGGCCGACCTGCAGCGCCAGTTCGAGGCCCTGCACGACTACGTAGCCGACATGGCAGGAGCGCTCGACACCCGGATGGCCACCACCGAGCAGCGGCTCGACGGCGCCGTAGCCTACCGCGCCCTCGTGCGCTACGACGCATACGGCGAGATGGCCGGACTTCAGTCGACGTCCATCGCGTTGCTCGACGCGAGGCGTTCGGGCGTCGTGCTGTCCTCGATCAACCATCGGGAGCAGGCGCGTCTTTACGCCAAGCAAGTGCACGAGGGGCAACCCGAGTTCGAACTCTCCCCCGAAGAGCACGAGGCGGTCCGACTCGCGCTGCAGGGCGTCGGCGGCCAGGCGAAGCCGTAGCGCCTCGACGGCTTCGATGAGCTCGATGCGTGTCGGTTACCTCGGGCCCGAGGGAACGTTCACCCACGAAGCCCTCACCGACGCGACCGCCGGCGCGCAACTGGACCCCGTGCCGTTGCCGACGATCTACGACACCGTGATGGCCGTGCACTCCGGCGTGGTGGAGCGGGCCCTGGTCCCGATCGAGAACTCCCTGGAAGGCTCCGTCAATGCGACGCTCGACGCGCTGGCAATGGAGACCGAGGATGTCGCGATCGTAGGTGAGGTGGTGCGCCCGGTCCGCCACTGCCTCATCGCCCGGTCTCCGCTGGAACTCGATGAGATCGAGATCGTCGTCTCCCACCCGCAGGCGAACGCCCAGTGCGCTCGGTTCATCCGCTCTCGGCTGCCGCAGTCCCGCGTGCTCGCCGCGCCGTCCACCGCGGAGGCGGTGAGGATCGTCGCAGAGCACCGAGGACCTTGGGCCGCGCTCGGGAACCGAGTCGCGGCCGAGCGCTACGGCTGCCAGGTGCTGCGAGCGGGGGTCGAGGACGTTGCAGACAACGAGACGCGGTTCGTGTGGCTGGCGCCGGCGGTGGGCTCGCTTCGGGATCGGGCTCCCGCCTCGCCACGGGATCCCGGGCGTGCGCGAACGGGAGGCTCGGCCCAGCGCGCCGGCGAGGCCGGGCCGTCGATCGGTCCCTGGAAGACGGCGATCGTGTTCTGGGGGGTCGGCGCCGAGGCTCCCGGATGGCTTGTGGGCTGCTTGTCCGAGTTCGCCGCGCGGGACGTGAACCTGACGCGGATCGAATCACGGCCACGTAAGCAGGGATTGGGCCGGTACATGTTCTTCTTGGACCTGGAAGGTCGCGATACGGAAGCTCACATCGCGGACGCGCTGAACGGTCTGCGCGCGCGGGTCGAGGTGCTGCGTGTGCTCGGATCGTTTCCAGCCGCGTGAAGCGGCTTCCGTGGATCCCGCGGGCGGGTTTCGACTCTTACCGCCACTGCCGTTTGGGCGCCGTTGACACCGCCGGATGCCGCTTAGCGCCTCGCTACACTGCCTGCTGGCATGGCCACCTCAGTACCAGCGCCAGCGCGGTCCGCGTCGCTTTCTCAGCACCAGCGACGCGGACGTGAGGGTGGCCGGGTGCTCGTGTTGAATGCGACGTATGAGCCGATCAATGTATGCACGGTTAGGCGGGCCGTCGTCCTGCTGCTGAAGGACAAGGCGGAGGTGATCGAGAAGTCCGAATGGGCGCTCCATTCCGCCACCCAGACGATCGACCGTCCGGTCGTGATCCGGCTCGTCACCTACGTACGGATCCCTCGCGACACCCATCGCCGCAAGATCACTCGCCGGGCCGTGTTCGCGCGCGACGAGTGGACGTGCCAGTACTGCGGCGCGCGCTCGAATCTGACCGTCGACCACGTCGTCCCGCGCTCCAAGGGGGGCGCTTCCAGCTGGGAGAACATCGTTGCGTCATGCGCGCCGTGCAACCGGCGCAAGGGAGACCTTCTCCCGCGTCAGGTCGGCATGTCGCTGCTCAAGGCCCCGCGCACCCCGGGCCCGGCTGTCTTCATCCACGTGGCGAGCCCCACGATCCCCACCGCGTGGCAGCAGTATCTGGCCGCCTGACCGCGGGCTATGCACACCCAGGCCAGCTGGAATGCCTGGCCCCCGGTCGCCTGGAATACCTCGCCCCCGGTCGCCTGGATTGCCTGGCCCCCGGTCGCCTGGAATACCTAGACCCCCTCCCGGCGGCGGGCCGCATGGCCGAGAACCACCCCGGGCTGTCGGCGGTCCGGGACTCCTGATCGGTCCGGCCCGAATCGCCCCGGATCGCACGAAGGGCGCCGTCGACGCCGGCGCCCTTCGCGCACTACTTTGACTGCCTGGAACCGCGGATAGCTGCGTGAAAGCCGGAGGGACTAGTCCCGGCGGCCACCACGGCGGTGTCTCGGGGGGACTCCGCTAAGCGGGGTCAGCCTCCGACCTAGCGGCCGGACACCTCCAGGGTCCCACAAGAACTTTCAGACAGGCGGACCACCTCCTTTCTCTGGTACCGCGCAGCTTAGCGAACCGGCGCGACGGCACCCACTGACCCGGTGGCCCGGCACCGCAGGCCGGGCCACCGGACAGCGACGCTGGTCAAGCCGCCCGGGGTGGTGGCTACTCGTCCTCGACCACCGTGGCCGCGGTCTGAGCTTCTGACTCCACCACGAGCGCCACCGCGCTCACCTGGTCGTCCTCGCGCAGGTTCATCACCCTCACGCCCTGCGACGCCCGGCCGTAGCGGTTGATGCCGCGCACCGACGTGCGCTGGACCATGCCGTTCTGGGAGATGAACACCAGCTCCTGGTGCTCGCGTACGACCAGCGCGCCCGCCAGCTGGCCCTTGTTCTCAGTCAGCGTGATCGTCTTGACGCCCATCGCGCCCCGGCCCTTGACGGGGTAGTCGGGAATCGGCGTCCGCTTTCCATAACCGTTCTCGGTGACGACGAGGAGCTCCTGGTCATCGCGGGCCACATCCATCGCCAGCACGGCATTGCCCTTCTGGGCCACGTTCATGCCGCGGACGCCGCTCGTGTCGCGACCCATCGCGCGCACCTGATCCTCGCTGAAGCGGGCAGCCTGGCCAGATCGCGAGACCATGATGATGTCGTCATGGCCGCTGGTGCGGCGGACCGCGATCAGCTCGTCGTCGTCGCGAATGTTGATCGCGATGATCCCATCGGCCTTGATCGGCGTGTTGTAAGCGGCGAACTCGGTCTTCTTGATCATCCCGTTCCGGGTCGCGAACACGAGGTACTTCCCCTCGTTGAAATCTCGCGTGGAGAGCACCGATTGGACGCGCTCACCCTCGCGCAACGGCAGCAGGTTGACGAGCGCGCGGCCCCGGGCGGTCCGGGAAGCCTCGGGTAGCTCGTAGACCTTCAGGCGATAGACCTTGCCTCGGTTTGTGAAGAACAGCAAGTAGTCGTGCGTGGAGGAGACGAACAGGTGCTCGATGTAGTCGTCATCCTTCATCTCCATCCCAGTGACGCCCAGCCCGCCCCGGCGCTGCTGGCGATACGTCGACAGCGGTAGCGACTTGACGTAGCCCGAGTGCGTGATCGAGATCACCATCTGCTGGTCGGCGATCAGGTCCTCGACGTCGATCTCGCCCTCGGCGTGTGTGATCTCGGTGCGGCGCTCGTCGCCGTAAGCGTCGGCGATCTCCGAAAGCTCGTCCTTGATCAGCCCGAGGATCTTGTTCTCATCTCCAAGGATCTCGCGCAGCTCCTTGATCCGCTCGACGAGATCGGCGTGCTCCTGCTTGATCTTGTCGGCCTCGAGCGCCGTCAGGCGGCTGAGCGTCAGTTGGAGGATCGCCTGGGCCTGGACCACGGACAGGTCGTACCGCGCGACCAGCTCGTTGCGCGCCGCTTCCGGGTCGCGGGAGCTTCGGATCAGCGCGATCACCTCGTCGAGGTTGTCCAGTGCTATGAGCAAGCCCTCGAGCACGTGCGCCCGCTCCTCGGCGCGCCGGAGCTCGTACTGCGTCCGCCGCACCACGACGTCGCGCTGGTGATCCACGTAGTGGCCGATCACCTCGCGCAGCGACAGCGTCCGCGGCACGTTGTCGACGAGCGCCACCATGTTGACGCCGAACGTCGTCTGTAGCGGCGTGTGCTTGTGGAGCTTGTTGAGCACCACTTTGGGGATCGCGTCGCGCTTGAGCTCGATCACGATCCGCATCCCGTGGCGATCCGACTCGTTGCGCAGGTCGCTGACCTCGGGCAGCTTCTTCTGCTCGTGCAGCTCCTTGATCTTCAGGACCAGACCACCCTCGCCATCCCGGCGTACCTGGTAGGGGAGCTCGGTGACGATGATCGCCTCCTTGCCCTGCCCGATCGGCTCGATGTGAGCCTTGCCCTGGACCCGCACCCGTCCGCGACCGGTCTCATATGCGTCGCGGATCCCGTCGCGGCCGAGGATGATGCCGGCGGTCGGAAAATCGGGACCCTTGATGTGCTTCATCAGCCCTGCGACATCGATGCTCGGGTTGTCGATGTAGGCAATCGTCCCGTTGATCACCTCGCGCAGGTTGTGCGGAGGGATGTTGGTCGCCATGCCAACGGCAATGCCAGATCCGCCGTTTACCAGCAGGTTCGGAAACCGCGACGGGAGGACGACCGGCTCCTGGCGCGAGCCGTCGTACGTAGGCATGAAGTCGACCGTCTCGGCGTCGATGTCGCGGAGCATCTCGGTCGCGAGCCGGTCCAGACGCGCCTCGGTGTTGTGGCTCACGAACCCGTTCGTGAGGAACGAGTGATCGTTGGTGTCGACCCGGATCGAGTAGACCGGCTGGACGCCGGCATCCACTACCGAGGCGACCTCGGCGTAGTAGTAATCGCCCGTCACGACCGGCTCGATGACCTGCCGAACCTCCTCGGAGGCCATCCGCCCCATGATGGCGGGCCCTTCGCGTTCCCAGCGCTCCACGCGATCGATGTTGTGACGGGTGAGCCAGTGGCGGTCGTCGTCGCCCGACCTACACGAGGAGCGGACGTACGCTGCAACGTGCGGCATGCGATCTCGGCTCAGAGCGCGGCTGGTCAAGGGCATGGTCGCAAGCGCGGCGCGCAGCTTTTGCTGCTTGGTGCCGAGGAAACCGACGCGCTCGGCAAACAGCCGCGCGTCGCGGCGGTTCGTGATCACGACCTTGATCTCGCCGTGCTCGTAGCGGCACAGACGGCTGACGACGCCGAACTCGAGCAAGAGGAGTTGGACGTCCTGGGCGAGCTGCTCACTGTAGGTCGAGTAGGAAACCTGGATTGTCGGGCGCGGAAGCCGAGAGCAGGAGCCGTCTCCGGTAAAGAGCGACTGCAGGAAGGCGGCCTTGAAGTCCCGTCCCGCGGACCAGACCGAGTCAGGGACTTCCTTTGCCGCGCTCTGGATCCCGATCAGCCCTGCGAGGGGGCTCGACCGGAAGGCACCCAGGTTGGGGATGTCCAGCTCGTATAGCTTGCTGCCGGAGGCAATGAAGCGCTCTGACGTGTACCGAGTCCCACCTACGACCGAGTCGTATGCGTCCAGTACATCGTCGAAGTACTCCGCGTCCTCATTGTTGAACCCTGCCCGGCGGTCGCTCGCCCAGCCCTCCGACACGAAGGCGCCGAGAAGGAACGCCGTACTCCACTCCTGATCGCTCAGCGCTCCGACGGCGGCGTCCCGCTGGGCGCGTGACAACACCACGCGGTCGCCGGGCCGGATCTCCTCGAGCAGCTTCCACATCAGGAGCGGCACGCCCGCCATGTCCACCAGACACAGCACCGGATGGTTCTGGGTGCCGGTCAGCTCGTAGCCCTCACGGGTGGTCAGCCGGAGCGTGGGATGAGAGCCGGAATGAAAGACCTTGGAGGCTTGGACGGGGTGGCCCAGTCGGTCGAGGACTGTCAGGTCGACTTCGGCTTCGCTGTTCGGTGTAAGCCCGTAAGCCAGCGCGTCGATCCGATGCGTGCCAGCCGGCGTCGCCACACGGGTATCTCCGGACACGCAGTAGCGCATCGCAGCTGCGGAATAGCCGTCGATGTTCCCGAAGTTGCCGTGGCCGTCGACGAGCGAGTAGCGCATCGAGAAGTCCTGCGCCATCCGCACGAGCGTGTCGTAGATCGCCGCGTCGCCGTGTGGGTGGTACTTGCCCATCACCTCACCGACGATCTGTGCGCACTTGACGTGCTTGCGGTTCGGCTGCAGGCCCAGCTCGTTCATCACATGGAGGACGCGGCGGTGCACCGGCTTGAGTCCGTCGCGAACGTCGGGCAGCGCGCGGCCCACGATGACCGACATGGCGTAATCGAGATACGCAGAGCGCATCTCCTCCTCGAGCCCGCGAGGCTCGATGTTGCCGCCGCCGATGGTGTCGATCGTGGCCATCGCTTAGACGTCGAGGTTGGTGACGAGGCTTGCGTTCTCCTCGATGAACGCCCGACGCGGCTCGACCTGGTCGCCCATCAGCATCGAGAACACCAGATCAGCGGACGCGGCGTCCTCCATGGTGACCTGAACGAGCGTGCGAGTGGCGGGATCCATCGTCGTCTCCCGGAGCTCCTCGGCGTCCATCTCACCCAGTCCCTTGAACCGGTAGTAGTCGATTCCCTTCTGGGCGACAGCGAGGACCCCGGAGCGAAGCTCCTCGAACGTGGAAGCGTCCTTGGTGGTCTCGCCGAGCCGGATCCGGAACGGAGGCTCCCCAACCAGCGCGGCCAGCTCCCCATGGACGTCAGCCAGCCGGCGGTACTCGTTGGCATCGAGCGCGGCGCGGCGGACGTGATGCGTGGTGGCAAGCCCGCTCTTCGCCTCGATGGTGCGGACCACGACCTCCTCCGGGTTCTCGGCCAGGAGGTGCGTCGTGTACGCCTCGCCGTTCTGGCCATCCTTGCCCACCAACCGCAGCAACCCGTCGACATCGGTCACCTGCTCCTCGAGCAGCCTGGCCTGCTCAAGGAACGTCACCACGCCGTGGCCATGCGCGGCGCGCAGCGCCGAGGCCCAGCCCTCGTACTGCTTGAGCAGCCTGCTAAAGCGCTTCCATCGCGACTCGGTGAGCTTGAAGGGCTTGTTGTACCGGTCGTAGACCTCGATCTTCTCGAACTTGTCGCCGAGCAGGATGTCCTCGAGCTCGGTCTCGCGTTCGAGATAGCGGTGCTTCTGCCCACGGGTCAGGCGATACAGAGGAGGCTTCGCGATGTACACGTAGCCGGCCTCGATCAGCGGCTGCATCTCGCGGAACAGGAGCGTGAGCGCAAGCGTGCGGATGTGCGCGCCGTCCACATCAGCATCGGTCAACAGGACGATCTTGTGGTAGCGCGCCCTCTCGAGATCGAACTCGTCCCTCACCCCGGTGCCGATCGCGGTGATCAGCGCCTGGATCTCGGTGTTCGCGAGCACCTTGTCGATGCGGCTCTTCTCGACGTTGAGGATCTTTCCCCGCAGCGGCAGGATCGCCTGCGTGTTGCGGTCGCGGGCGCTCACCGCCGAGCCACCGGCCGAGTCGCCCTCGACCACGAACAGCTCCGCCAGCGCTGGGTCCTTGACCGAGCAGTCGGCCAGCTTGCCGGGCAGCGTGGAGTTCTCAAGCGCTGACTTGCGCCTTGTGAGGTCGCGGGCCTTGCGCGCCGCGGCGCGCGCTTGAGCGGCCTGGACCGCCTTGCGAATCACCGCTCGCGCGTCCGACGGGTTCTCCTCGAGAAACTCCCCCAAACGCGCGTTCACGATCGAATGCACGAACCCTTGCATTCCGGGGTTTCCGAGCTTCGACTTCGTCTGTCCCTCGAACTGCGGATCGGTCAGCTTGGCTGAGAGCACGGCGGTCAGCCCCTCTCGGACGTCCTCACCGGTGAGGTTCTCGTCCTTCTCCCTCAGCTCTCCCTTGTCGCGGGCGTACTTGTTCAGCGCGCTGGTCAGCGCCGAGCGGAAGCCGCTCAGATGGGTGCCGCCCTCGATCGTGTTGATGTTGTTGGCAAACGAGAACACGGACTCCTGGTAGGAGGAGTTCCACTGCATCGCGACCTCGATCGCCCCCTCCTCGCTCTCGCCCGAGAACGAGACGATCTTCTTGTGGATCGGCTCTTTGTTCCGGTTGAGGTATGCAACGAAGTCGACGATGCCGCCGTCGTACTTGAACTCGGCACGGTGACCGGCGCCGCGCTCATCGATAAGCGTGATGCGCAGCCCGCGGGTCAGAAACGCCGTGTCGCGCATCCTCTCCTCGAGCGTGTTGAAATCGAGGTCGAGCGTCTCGAAGACGTCCGCGTCGGGGAGGAAGGTGATCGTCGTGCCGGTGTCGTCGGCTCGAGAGCCCTTCTGGAGGTCTCCGAGCGGCTTGCCGCGCTCGTATGACTGAGTCCACGAGAACTCGTCGCGGTGCACCTCCACGTCGAGGTGCTCCGAGAGTGCGTTGACGACCGACACCCCCACGCCGTGCAAACCCCCTGAGACCTTGTAGCCCCCGCCCTCACCGAACTTGCCTCCGGCGTGCAGGACCGTGAGCACGACCTCGACCGCCGGGCGACCCTCCTTCTTCATGGTCGCGACCGGGATGCCGCGCCCGTCGTCCTTGACCGTTACCGAGTTGTCAGGGTGGATCGTGACCGTTACGTCGCTGCAGAAGCCGGCGAGCGCTTCATCCACAGAGTTGTCCACAACCTCGTAGACGAGATGATGCAAGCCGCGCGGTCCAGTGGAGCCGATGTACATCCCGGGCCGCCGGCGCACGGCCTCGAGTCCCTCCAGGACCTGAATGTCCTGCGCGTCGTAGGTGCCCTGCTTGGTCTTGCGCCTCCTGGCGCTGCTGTCATTCGCCACGATCCTCCGATGACGTTCAGACGCCCCGGTTCCGCGCAACACAGAGCGCGCCCGGGGCGTCGAGATCTCGTGTACAAAATAATAGCACAGGGCGCCCCGGAATCCGCCCCCTAAGAAGGGTGCTTTTGCCTGCAAAACGCGGGAAACAAGGGCCGTCTGAGTGGCCGAGCAGCCACCGTTATCCGGGTGCTTCTCGCACCGGCACCGCGACGCATCGCAGGCGCTCTATTCGAGCTCCTCGAAGCGCTGTATTCAGCCGCTCGAGAATGGGTTGCGACATCAGATCGAGCTCTTGTGCCCAGACCGACGCCGAGCAGGAGATCGTGAGAACGCCCCCCCGCTCGGAGACGGGAGTCGCTTCACTCGCGATGCTGGCTCCGACCACGTCCGGCCATGCTCGCTGGACGTCGGCCAGCAGTGTCTGAGGCGAGAGCTCGTCCTGCATCCGGTCGAGCGCGAGTGACAGAGCTCGCGGTGCTGACCGATAGCGGCTCACACCATCGCCCCGTCCCGCACGCGCCCCGCCGACACCGGCACGAGTGTGACGCCGTCCTCCACGCCGCCGGGAATGTGCTCGAGGTCGGTGGCGCTGATCACCGCCTGGCCACCGGCATGAAGCAGCTCCACGAGCGACTCCCGCCGGTCACGATCGAGTTCGCTCATGACGTCGTCGAGCAGCATCACGGGGGGCGCGTCGCGGCGCTCGGCGATCGCCTCCCGCTCGGCCAGGAGCAGCGCCAGCAGCGCCAGCCGTTGCTGTCCCTGTGATCCGTACGTACGCAGTTCGTGCCCCTGGCAGGTGACCAGCAGCTCGTCGCGGTGGGGGCCGTGCCCGGTGAACCCGCGCTCCAGGTCGGAGGCGGTCCGCTCCGCCAACTCGTTCGCGAGCTCCTCGGGCGTCGTTGCTCGCGACCGCGGCCTGTACGAGACCGACGCATGACCGTTGAGGCCGAGCTCGTCCGCCACGTGGCGGAAGGGTTCGGCAATCGCGTCGACCGCGTGCTCGCGGTCGCGCATCAACGACACGCCTTGGGCCGCGAGCTGGGCGTCCCAGCTCGCCAGCGAGTCTCGGGAGGCGCGACCTGAGCGGATCCGCGCGATCAACGCGTTCCGCTGCGCGAGCGCGCGGACGTATCCTCGGCGGGTCGACGCGCGAGCCGGCCATAGGGCGGCCACCAGTTGGTCGAGATGGGAGCGCCGGAGCGCCGGGGGGCCCTTTATCAGCTCAAGCCTGTCGGGAAGGAAGACGCTCACCAGAGGGCGCCCGGAAACGTCCAGCAGCCGCTCGACGGGCGCCCCGTCGACGCGCATGCGCTTCGGCTGGCCCGGCGAGAAGCCGACCGACAGCTCATGAGGACCGTCCAGCCCGACCGCGCTCACCACGACGCGGGTCGCATCGGCACCGAAGCGCACCAACTCGCGCTCATTCGCGGTCCGGCAGGAGCGACCCGTGCAACCGAAATAGAGGCCCTCCAGCAGGTTCGTCTTGCCGGCGCCGTTCGGGCCGGTGACCAGCGTAAGGCGTTCGCCGAGGTGCACGTGCGCGTCTTGATAACAGCGAAAGTCGCGCAGGCTGAGAGCGACGACTCTCATCCGCAGTGCCTTTTCAAGAATCGTTTGTCCTTGATGGCGAGCGTGGAACCTTCCACGCAAGCTTGCGGGTGTTGAGGGCGCAGGCGCGAAGCTGTAGCAGCGCTACAGCGAGCGCCGAGGACGCGGCTGGGCGAAGGTTTGCAGCGGCCAGACACGGCAAACGTTCGCAGAAAGGGCACTGGCTACACGTTCAAACGAATGGGCATGATCAGATAGAGGAAGCCACTCTCGTCGGCCGCCTCGATCAGCCCGGGGCGCAACGGACTTATCAACTTCAGCAGTACGTCGCCGTCGTCGATGGCCTCGAGGCCGGCGCGCAGAAACTCTGGGTTGAAGCCGATCTCGAGCGGCTCACCTTCGAATGAGACCGGAAGCGACTCGCGAGCTTCCCCCACATCGGGGGTTTGAGCCGAGATCATGAGCTCACCGGGAGTGAACCCGAGCCGTAGGGGGGCATTCTTCTGCGCGAGTAAGCTGATCCGGCGCACGACCTCGGTGAACTCATCGGCTGCTATCCGAAGCTCGTGCTCGAAGGCCTCCGGGAGGAGCTGTCGGTAGTTAGGAAACTGACCTGCAATGAGCCTCGACGACAGAACCACACCGCCGATGACGAACAACACCTGGTTCTGTTTGACGCTCACGTTGATCTGCTCGCCCTCCGCATGCGTCACCACGCGAGCGAGCTCCTGGAGCGCGCGCGCCGGCACATTCACTTCAAAGGAGGACGGGAGCGCGGTCTCAAGTGGCGTCTCCTTGACGCTCAGCCTGTACGAGTCGGTGGCGACCATCCGAAGCTGCCGATCGGACGCTGACACGAGGATGCCGGTGAGGACTGGTCTGGTCTCGTCCCGCGAGGCAGAACCGGCAACCTTCAGCGCTGTGGTGACGAACGTCTCCGCAGGCAGAGAAACGATGGAATCCGCCTCTGGCTCGGGGAAGGGCGGGAAGTCCTCGGTGCGCAAGGTACGGATGTGGAAAGTCGCGTTGCCCGAAACGAGCTCTACATCCTGCTCAGCCGCTCGGAGCTCGAGCGACACCTCGGGGGCCGGCAGCGAGCGAACCACATCGAGGAGCAATCGCGCGGGAAGAACAACGACCCCTTCGCGGACTATCCGCGCCTCGAGGGGGACTCGGAGTCCTACATCCATATCCGTGGCGCGCAGCTCACATCTCTCTGACGACGTTGTGATCTGGACGCCCGATAAGGCCTGGATCGCGCTGCGGGTAGACGCAACCCGGCCGACGGTTTGAAGCTGAATCAGCAGCGCGTCTCGGTCGACAGAGATCTTCACGGTGATTACCTCAGAAGGAAGGTAGTAGTCATAGGGCGAATAGAAGCTGTGGGAAACCCCACAATTAGCCGCAGCAAGCAGGAAGGTTGTTGCTCGGAAGGACAGGCAAGTGTGTCAAGGGATCCGGTCGCGATGATGACCGCTCCGGATCATTGACCGTAGCTCGTCGACCTCAGTGCCAGCCTGCCGGTCGATGAGAAGCCGGTTGGATACGCGCTTGCAGGCATGAAGCACAGTCGCATGGTTGCGGCCGCCGAACGCTTGACCGAGTGTGGGTAGAGATGCTCCGGTCAGCTCCCGCGCTAACGCAATGGCTACCTGCCGCGGCCAGGCGATTCGAGCAGCTCGGCGCGGAGAGACGAGCTCGGAGACAGAGAGCTCGTAGTAGGTTGCGACCGCGAGCTGGATGTCGCTGATCGACGGAGCGGCCTTGGCATACGTTGGGCACATGCCGTCGAGCACCGCCCTGGCGAGCGAGACGTCGATAGGGCTACGCGTGAGGGAGTGGTAGGCGACGATCCGGATGAGGGCTCCTTCAAGCGCGCGGACGTTGTCGGTGATGCGCTCGGCGACGAGTTCAGGCACCGTCTCGTCGGCCAATGGGATGCGATCCAAGGCGGCTCGCTTGCGGAGGATGGCAACTCTGGTTGCGAAGTCGGGCGGTCTGATGTCGACAACCAGGCCCGACTCGAAGCGCTCGCGCAGGCGCTCCTCGACCGTGAGGAGTTGGCGCGGGAGGCGGTCGCACGTGAGGACGAGCTGCCGTCCCGTCTCATAGAGGGCGTTGAAGGTGTGGAAGAACTCCTCTTCCGTCTTCGCCTTGCTGGCGAGGAATTGGACGTCGTCGATCAAGAGGACGTCGGCGTCGCGGTAGGCGTGCTTGAAGTTCTCTAGCGAGCGGGAGGTGAGCGCCGCTATGAAGTGGTTCGTGAAGGCTTCGACGGTTGCGTAGCGCACCGTAGTGCTTCCACCGAAGGCGCGGACGTAGTTTCCGATGGCCTGGAGGAGATGGGTCTTGCCTAGCCCCGGTGGGCCGTGGAGGAAGAGCGGGTTGTATGCCTGTCCGGGGAGCTCTGCGACGGCCAGGGATGCCGCATGCGCGAGGCGATTCCCGTCGCCGATTATGAACTGGTCGAAGCTATAGCGGGGGTTGAGCTCGTCGGTTGCGATCTCTGTTGGATGGTGCTGATGGATATCGAGCGAATTGCCCGAGTGGCCGGTTCGCCGGCGGCGGGCGCCGGCGAACGACACGCGCGTGTCTGCGCCAAGGACGGCTCCGGCGCAGGACTCGACGATCCTTCCGAAGCGCTTGACGACCCAGCTTTGGGTTGCTGGCGGTGCGGAGAGAACGAGCTCGTCGTGGTCGAATGACTCGAGTTCGAGCGGGGCGAGCCAGATGTCGTACGTCGACTCTCCGACCACGCGTCGAAGCTCAGCGCAGACCTCGCGCCAGGCGACCGTCGGCTCGAGATGCGCAGGCAGCTCCAAGCGACTCCTTGGTGGGAGCGTTCACATTTGATCCGGAGGGCGCGAGCGGTGGCCACTCGCGGGGGCGAATATACCAACGGCCTTCGGTACCAAATGCCGCCCAAACGGGGCGTTGGCGCAAAGCGCGGAAAAAACGGTGGCCGAGGACCCGCTGCGTATACTGGGACAGGTCCCGCCCTGGGCTCGTGAGCAATGAAACGCACCTACCAGCCGAAAAAGCGCAAGCGCGCGCGCACTCACGGTTTTCGCGCTCGGATGCGTACCCGGGCTGGCCGCGTCACGCTCAAGCGCCGCCGGGCGAAGGGCCGCAAGCGACTGACGGTGTGATGCTTGGGCCGCACGGGGGCCGGCCGCGGCCGGGGCGAGCGCGGTTGTCGCGCAGCCGCGACTTTGACCGGGTATTTCGCCATGGTCGCTCGGTTGCCGGCCGGGAGCTCGTGCTCTATGTGTTTCCGCGCGGCGATCAGGGAGCTCCGCGCCTCGGACTCTCCGTGTCGCGCAAGATTGGTGGAGCGGTCGACCGCAACCTGGTGAAGCGACTCCTGCGCGAGGCATTTGCCGCCGAGAGCCATGGCCTGTCGGCGGGAACCGACGCGGTTGTCGTCGCGCGCGCGGAGTCGAAGGCTCTGGCTGAGCGTGAGGGCTTGGCTGGCATACGGCGGGCACTGAAGGAGCTCATTGGCGGGGCCGCTGGACGTGCGGAAGGTGCCGCACCGTCGGACAGGGGTGGCGCATGAGTTTCGCCCGAGGTGGCGCATGATTTTCGCCCGCGCGCTTGCAATCCTTCCGATCAGGCTCTATCAGCGCCTGATCGGCCCAGCCCTTGGCCAGAGGTGCAGGTACTACCCGTCCTGCTCCGAGTACGCCGCGCAGGCGGTGATGTCATACGGCATACTCCGCGGGCTTGTTCTGGCCGGCTGGCGGTTGCTTCGCTGCAACCCGTGGAGCCACGGAGGGTTTGATCCCGTCGACGACCAGCGGCTCTTCAAGCCGCGAATCCCGGCCCCGAGCGCGTAGCCATGCTTCTCACCGCCAACATCTTCCAGCCGCTCATCGACGTGTTCGAGGCGCTGCTGAAGGCAATACACAGCGTCGTTGGAGGCTCATGGGGCTGGTCGATCGTGATCCTCACGATCTTGGTGCGTGCAGTGCTCATCCCGCTGACGCTCAAGCAGTTTCACTCGATGCAGAAGCTGCAGCGCCTGCAGCCCCAGATGAAGGAGATCCAGAACAAGTACAAGGACGACAAGCAGCGCCAGCAGCAGGAGATGATGAAGTTCTACAAGGAGAACCAGGTCAACCCGTTCGGTTCCTGTCTTCCCCTCGTCGCCCAGCTGCCGGTGTTCATCGGGCTGTTCTACATGCTTCGCTCGAGCCTGCGCGCCGACATCTGCCCGCAGACCCAGCCGGGAGCCCACCTGGTCAATGGCCATTGGGAAGGGATCAGTAAGGCCCACACTGTCCCGTGCGGACCCCACAATGGCGCCCAGTTCCTCTTCATCCCGGACCTGACGAACAAGGCCACCGGCGCCGTGCTGGTCGTGCTGCTGATCCTTTACGTGGGCACGCAGCTCGCCTCGAGCCTGATGATGTCGAGCCCCACGATGGACAAGACGCAGCGGCAGATCATGCTGTTCCTGCCGCTGATCTTCGTCTTCATCATCATCAACTTCCCCGCCGGCGTGATCGTCTACTGGATCACGACGAATGCCTGGACGATGGCGCAGCAGTACGTGATCAAGAGACGTATCGGTCCTTTGGGGCCGCCCGTGCCCTTGGGGGCCTCAGATGGAGGTCGACCGGGAGGGCGGGGCCGCGCTGGACCCGACGGGCGAGAACCCGCGCCCGATGGCCAGGGCGGTCTCGGCGGGCTGCTGCGCGGCCTCGCGAAGTCCACCGGCGCGGAGAAGTCCACCGGCGCGGAGAAGTCCACCGGCGCGAAGGAGCCCACCGGCGCGGAGAAGTCCACCGCTGAGAAGGCCAAGGAGCAGAAGGCAAAGGAGCCCGTTGGGGCGGTCGCTCGCTCCCGCTCCGCACGAACCTCCGCCCCGCCACCGCCGCCGCGCAAGAAAAAGAAGCGCTCCGGACGCAGGAGATAACGTGGGTGCGACAACCAGCGAGGGGGCCTCGCGCGTCCGCGCGCTGCTCGAGAGGATTGCCACGGAATCGGGCGTCGAGGCAGAGGTCCGAGTTCGCGAGGATCAGGACGGCGTCGTGGCGGAGTTCGTCGGTGACGACCTCGGCCTGCTGATCGGTCACCACGGTCAGACGATTGACGCCATCCAGCACCTCGCCTACCGGATCGCATACCGAGGCGAAACCGACCGGAAGCGAGTGGTGGTTGACGCCGCCGGCTACCGGGAGCGCCGCGCCGTCGCCCTCCGGGCGGCCGCCGATCAGGCAGCTCAAACCGCCATCCATGACCGTCGACCGGTCGCTCTCGAGGCGATGAGCGCGCTCGAGCGCAAAGTGGTTCACGAGCATCTCAAGGCCCGGCACGATGTCGAGACCTACAGCGAGGGTCAGGAGCCCGAGCGGCGACTGGTCGTGGCGCCACTGGTGCAGTAGCGCTTCGCGGCGTTTCACGTGCTTCTGCACGGTGAAACAGCCGAGCACGTAGAACACGACCATGCCCGATCTTTCCGACTTCGATCGAGGGGTGTTCGTGGGCCTCCTGATCGGCGAGGGATCCTTTGGCGGAGACGGCAAGCAGCCGCAGGTGACGCTTCGGATGCACGTACGCCACGAAGCCCTGTTCCGGTGGCTGATCGAGCGGTTTCCAGGAACCCGGCTCTATGGCCCCTACCACCACGGCGGGCGCTCGTATTACCAGTGGATGGCCCGCGGACGCGCGCTCGTGAACGACGTCCTGCCGCTCATCGAGCGCGAGCTGCGACCCGACCTCGATGGCCACGCCGCTCTTCGCTTCGACCGGATGTGCGAGCGATACGCGGGGTACATCCAGCGCGAACGCGCTCGGCCGAGCTGACCACGCCGTGGCCGAGAGGGTCGCGTCCGGAATCCAGGCGCTTGTCGAGCGCTACGGCCTAGACGCCGGCGCAGCGCCGCGGCTCGGGACGCTTGCTCGACTCTTGATTGAGGATCCGATTGCCCCGACCATGATTCGAGAGCCAGCGAAGGTGATCGACGACCACCTCGCGGATTCTCTCGTCGCCCTCGAACTCCGTCAGGTCCGGGCGTCGTCGGCGATCGCCGACCTCGGGGCGGGTCCCGGCGTTCCCGGGCTGCCGCTCGCGATCGCGCTACCGGCGGCGACCGTCGACCTCGTCGAAAGCTCGACCCGAAAGTGCGCGTTCATCGAACGAGCCATCGCGGAGTGCCGGACCTCGAACGCGCAAGCAGTCAACGCGCGGGCAGAGGCCTGGAACGCGGGGATTGGCCGGATGGACCTCGTGACGGCGCGTGCGCTCGCGCCGCTCGACGTAGTCATGGAGTACGCGGCCCCGCTTCTGCGAGTTGGAGGCACGCTCGTGGTTTGGCGCGGCCGGCGAGATCCTGAGACCGAAGCCACTGGCGCTGAGACAGCGACAAAGCTCGGTCTAGAGGTCGTCGAGATCCGACGCGTGCGGCCCTATACGGGTGCGCACGCCCGGCATCTATACCTCGTGTTGAAGGTTATGGAAACGCCTGCGGGCTTCCCTCGGCGGCCCGGGATCGCCCTGAAGCGTCCGCTCGGAGGGCGCTGACGACCCGTGACCGTTCCGGCTCAGCCGAGGGCGTGCACGTGACCGGCCGCTCTCACCTCGCAGATCTGACCGCTTCCCGCGGTAGCGTGGGGCGCTCATGGGCACGGTGTACGCGATCGCCAATCAGAAGGGTGGCGTGGGTAAGACCACGACCGCCGTGAACCTGGCTGCCTGCGTCGCCGAGGCCGGTTACGAAGCGCTGCTAGTAGATATCGACCCGCAGTGCAACGCGACGATCGGGCTGGGGGTCTCGAAGGACGCGAAGATGACCGTCTATGACGTGATCCTCGGCGACGTTCCCCTCTCGGAGGTGGTCGATCGGACCGCCATCGAGCATCTTTGGCTCGCCAGGGCCGGCCCGGATCTCGCGGGTGCGACCGTTGAGCTTCCACGCATGTCCGGATCCGAGACACGCCTTCGAGAAGCCCTGAACGGCATCCGCGACCGCTACGCGTTCACGTTGCTCGACTGTCCTCCGTCGCTGGGTCCTCTGACCGTCAACGCGCTGGTGGCCGCCGACCGGGTGATCGTTCCCGTTCAGGCCGAGTACTTCGCGCTCGAGGGTCTCGCTGGCCTGCTCGAGACACTGGCCCTCGTGCAGCGCGAGCTCAACCCGAGGCTGACCATCGCCGGCATGCTGCTCACCATGCACGACGGCCGGACCCGCCTCACCCAGGACGTCGAGCGTGAGGTGCGCGAGCATTTTCCGGAACTGGTGTTCGACACCGTCATACCCCGAAACGTGCGCGTGGGTGAGGCGCCGAGCTTCGGCAAGCCGGTGATACACCATGACCCCCACTGTGCAGGGTCCGACGCGTATTTCGAGCTCGCAAAGGAGGTGGCCGCTCGTGGCTGAACGGCAGAAAGGAATGGGCCGCGGCCTCGCGGCGATCTTGTCCGTTGCGCCGAAAGACGAGCTCGAGGAGCTGCGCCAGCTACCGCTCGACATGATCGCCCCGAGTCCCCACCAGCCCCGGGGGGTGATCGAGCAGGAGGCACTTCTCGGGCTCGCCGAGTCGATCAAGCTGCGGGGCGTGCTGCAGCCCGTCCTCGTTCGCCCGCTCGCCGGCGGCCGGTTCGAGCTGATCGCCGGCGAGCGACGATGGCGAGCGGCCCAGGTGGCCGAGCTGAACACGATCCCGGCGATCATCCGTCGTCACGATGACGCCGCCTCGCTCGAAGTCGCGCTGGTCGAGAACATGGCGCGCGAGGACCTCAACCCGATCGACGAGGCCCGAGCCTGCGCCGCTTTGGTCGAGGAGCTGGGACTCACCCGCGAGGAGGTCGGCCTTCGCGTTGGCCGCAGCCGAGTCGCCGTCTCCAACCTGATCCGCTTGCTCGACCTGCCCGATGAGGCCATCGCGCTGATCGAGCGGGGGGAGCTGACCGAAGGCCATGGCCGCGCGCTCCTCGCCGCCGACGATCACGCGGAGCGCCGGCGCCTCGCTCGTGCTGCCGTCGACGGCCGCTGGTCGGTCCGCGAGCTCGAGTCGCGGGCCCGGACGGCCGGCGCCGGTCATGCGCGGTCGGGCGGCAAGGCCAAGCGCCGGCCACCGCTCCATCCCGATCAGGCCGCGGCGATCGAAGAAATCTCTGACAGCTTTTCGGCTGTCCTCGGCCGCGAGGTCGAGGTCAGGCCCGGGCGGGTCGGCGGCTATCGGCTGGAGGTGAGCTTCGAGTCACTCGAGGCCGCCCTCGACACCGCGATCCGCCTACAGACCCGCGCCGCTGCGTGACGCCCTCGCGCGCTTTCCCGGGCCGGCTGCCCGCGCCGGCTGGGCCCGGGCTGGGCCGTCCCAGGAACCCTGGCTCTCACGGTCCGGGACGGTTGCCGGACGATCGGGCGCGTCGTCGGGCCGTCGCCTAAACGCCGCCGTTAGAATCGATCCAGCCTCCGCCGCGGGCAACTCCCCAGCGAAGGCAAGCTCGCCCCGCACCGCGCCGGCCGGGGCGAGAATCGAAGGGCGATTAGCTCAGTCGGTTAGAGCGCTTCTCTGATAAGGAAGAGGTCCCAGGTTCGAGTCCTGGATCGCCCATGGCCCATTTGCAGGGGTTTTGCACTGAAATCCGTGGGGGGAGCTGGTCGGAGGCGGACACAAAACGGATCCTTCCGGGACACGCACAGCCGCCCGGGCGGCACGATGAGAGCTTCCGCGGAGGTGTGCCGGTTCTCGTCGCGCTCGTCGAACAGGTGGGCGTAGGTGCCGAGTGTCATCGTCGGGCTGTGCTCCGCCTGCTGGGTCCCCTCGACGACGCTGGCGCCCCTGTGCGATTAGCAGGCCGATGAAGCTCTGGCGCAGGTCGTATGGCCGGACGTTGCGTTCGCTTGCTTGGGCGAAGATGCGGTGCGCCAGTTGTTGACGCGGTCGTGGCTGCAGCGCGAGCCGTCCGGGGCTGGGGAACACGAGGTCGGTTGCGGCGCCGCGCTCGGTGACCTGGCGCCAGTCCGACCTTGCGGGTGCTTACCAGACTGAAGCAGATTTGTTACACGTATGGTATTACGCACTGGCAGGCTAGACTCAGGTTATGCGTCCGGACACGGTCAAGAGCGCGGGTCTGTTGCGCGAGGCGCGGTTGCGCGCCGGCCTGAGCCAGCTCGCGCTCGCCGAGCGGGCCGGCAAGGATCGGGTGCAGATCGGCCGGTGGGAGGCGGGCGCGGTCGCGCCGAGTCTCGACACGCTGGTGGACCTGGTGAGGGCGTGCGGTTTTGACATCCCGCTCGAGCTTGCGCCGCTACGCCCGGTGGAGGACGAGCGGTTGACCGAGCTGCAACGGCTGTCGCCGGAGCGGCGCCTGGATTTCATGCTCGGTCGCCTCGGCGATGGGGGAGGGTCGGTGATGGCGGGCCCGGAGAAGCCCTTTGACCCGCGCGCGATCCTCGCGGCGCTCGAGCGAAACCGTGTCGCCTACGTGCTGATCGGCGGTCTCGCGCGGGTGCTGCGCGGCGCGGATGAGATCACCCGAGGCGTGGATATCTGCCCGACGTTCGCTTCTGCGAACCTCGAGCGTCTGGGACGCGCGGTTACGGAGTTGGACGCCCGCGGCGCCCACGGACGCACGTTCGTCTACGAACAAGGGGCGATCGATGCCGCCCAGGTGCTCGCGCTGCGGACGCGGTTCGGGGCGCTGAACATTGTCGGCACGCCGGCGGGGGTTCCGGGCGGCTACCTCGATGTGCGCCGCGCCGCAACCCGGGAGCATCTCGGCTACGGGTTGCAGCCGTTCGTGGCTTCCGCCGGCGATCTGGCGCGGATGGCGGCGGCGCTTCGCCGAGACCAGGACGTCGCGCGCCTGCCTGCGCTCCGAAGGATCATGGAGCTCGAGGTCGACCGCGCCCAGACCATCGCTTCCCCCGCGGCTTCATCACCCTCCCTCGATCTCCGTCGCCAGATCGGCCCCCAAACTCTCCGGCGCGGCCCCCGGCTCACCCCGTGAGCTCGGCCGCTCTCGGCGTGGACCGGCCTTTCCGTTGCTCAGTCGGGCACGAGAGTCAGATGCTCGACGTGAGATGGGCGCACGACAGTGAAGTGGCGCCGATCGAGCGTCGCGAGCTTGGTCTCGCCGAGCCGCTCGACCGCCGCGAGCACGCTCGCGTCCACGAACCCGAGCTGCAGATCGACGTAGGTCTCCGCGAGCTGGGCGGCGCGAGCGAGCTCGCGGCTGTCGGGAAGGTGCGTCACGAACCGGCCGGCGAGCGCCGTTCACGGATCGGTGTCGGCGCGCGTACCACACCGCAGCGTCGATCTGCGCACCGGCGTTGCGCGGCATGATGATCATCAGACCGGCCCAGCTGTACGCGCTGGAAGCGTTTCCCGCAGCCTACCCGGCGGATACCCGCAATAGCTGCAGAACGCTTCGCTCAGTCGCGCGGCGCGGCTTGCCCTTGAACTGCGGCAGCGCGAGTGTCTTGCTCAGACGGGCGTCGCGTTCACGGCGCGCCGCCGGGACGTGGGGCTCGGTAGTAGCCGCGCTAGCCGACCGAGCCCTCCATCTGCAGCTCGATCAGTCGGTTCATCTCGACCGCGTACTCCATCGGAAGCTCCTTGATGATCGGCTCGACGAATCCGTTGACGATCAGCTTCGAGGCCTCGTCCTCGCGGATTCCGTGCGACATCAGATAGAAGAGCTGGTCCTCGCCGACCTTCGAGACGGTCGCCTCATGACCGACGCTGACGTCGTCGTCCCCGATCCGAATGGTTGGGTAGGTGTCTGAGCGCGAGTGCTCGTCCAGCAGCAATGCGTCGCAGACGACCTTGGACCTGGAGCCGTGGGCGCCCTTCGCGATCTCGAGCAAGCCGCGGTAGGACCCCCGCCCCCCGTCCTTGGAGATCGACTTGGCAAAGATGTTCGAGGTCGTGTTCGGCGCCGCGTGAATGATCTTCGCGCCCGCGTCCTGGTGCTGGCCGGCGCCGGCGAACGCGATCGACAGGACCTCGCCATGGGCTCGCTCGCCGAGCAGGTAGATGCTCGGGTATTTCATCGTCAGCTTGGACCCGAGATTGCAATCAACCCACTCGACCGTGGCATCGGCGTGCGCGACCGCGCGCTTGGTAACCAGGTTGTAGACGTTGGTCGACCAGTTCTGAACGGTCGTGTAACGGATGCGGGCGCCCGGGAGGGCGATCAGCTCCACCACCGCCGAGTGAAGCGAGTCAGAGCTGTAGGTGGGAGCGGTGCAACCCTCGACGTAGTGAACATACGAGCCCGGCTCAGCGATGATCAGCGTCCGCTCGAACTGCCCCATGTTCTCGGTGTTGATCCGGAAGTACGCCTGCAGCGGCATCTCGACGTGGACGCCTTCGGGCACGTACACGAACGAGCCGCCCGACCACACAGCAGAGTTCAGCGCCGCGAGCTTGTTGTCGTTCGGCGGGATCACCGTCGCGAAGTACTGACGCACGATGTCCTCGTGCTCGCGCAAAGCCGTGTCCATGTCCGTGAAGATCACGCCCTGCTTCTCGAGGTCCTCGCGCACCTGGTGGTAGACGACCTCGGACTCGTACTGCGCGCCAACGCCGGACAAGAACTTCCGCTCCGCCTCGGGAATCCCCAAGCGATCAAAAGTCCGCTTGACGTCCTCCGGCACATCGTCCCAAGACCGGCTTGGCGTCTCGGACGCGCGCACGAAGTATCGAATGTCGTCATAGTCGAGCTCGGCCAGCATCGGGGATCCCCACGTCGGCTGTTTGCGAGCGAAGAAATGGTCGAGCGCCTTCACCCGGAAGTCGCGCATCCACCGCGGCTCGGACTTGAACTCCGAGATCTTCTCGACGATCTCCCGGTTCAGCCCCTTGGGCGCCTTGTAGAGGTAGTTCTCGGCGTCGTGGAACCCGTAGCGCTGCTCATAGTCGGCATTGATCCCCGCGAGCTGCTGCTTCTCGGTCAGGATGGTTGTTTCGGCAGTAGCCACTACTCCACCTCCGGCTTGGCTCGCTCAATGCCGACCGGGTGTCGGGTGGCCGGGCCACGAAAACGGAGTCGTGCGGCCTGCCGCACGCCGCGCGGCGCGGTTATCGCGGCCGGTCGATCGTGGACGCGGACCGGCTCCGGCATGATCCCGGGGGCCGGCGACTCCTTTGACTCGATTGTGAAGGTGGTATGCGTGTGGTGGTGACCTTCACGAGCGCGGATCACCAAGCGCAGCGTCCGAGCGCTCCTTAGGAAACGGCTCTTCCATCGCTGGGACGAAGTCCGTGAGGTCGCCGGCCGGCGTCTGGCCGTCTGCTCGGCTTTCACCGCATGGTCCGCTCTCTGGGCATCATCGTTCGCTCTTCGCTGTGGGGCAGCGCGAGCGTCCCATTCGGCCTTGACGTCATCGGCGCGCCGTGAAGCTTCCCCACCCACCCTCTTTGCTCGTCGGACGTCTTGACAGATCCGTGCGTACTCAGGATCGCCTCGTTCCCATCGCGCTTGTTCTTCCGCGAACGTTTCGTGCTCCCATGCCTCGGTGTAACGCACAGCCTGATCGCCATGGCCGAACCTGTGCCAGCCTCTTGCGGCGTGTCCGTCGCTGCTCTGTCGCGGCTTTTGCAGAATTGTCATGAGTGACCTCCTACCATGACCCCCGCAACATCAGGGCGGGTCCTGGGTCCTGCTTTGTGAACGGCGCTTCTGTCGCTTTGGACGAAACAGCCCGTGGAGGTCAGCGAGAGGCAGGTCTTGCCCGCCGGGGGCCTGCGCGAGAGAATCGAGCAGTAGCGGCCGATAACGGCCCTACGAGGATAGTACTCCTTCATAAGGCGTATAACCGACCAATTTTGGCTGATCGGGCATCGCCTCGGTAGAGCTCCCCTGGTTCATGGCAATCGCGACGAATTTGGGATTGGCGGCCACAACCCCCCGCAATAGGAGTACTGCCGGTGAGTTGCTGGCCCCTGCGGGCAGAATTCTCGGCCCAGGCCCGAATGCCAGCAACGGCGTTTCTGGCGCCACGAGGCGGGAGGGGGTTACTGGTTTTGGCTGCGGGGGCGCGGTAGATGGGCTTCTACGCGGACGCCGGGACGGTGTCTACGGGCGCGCACTCCGCGAACCCTTCGACAGTCGCTTGCGCTGAAGCTCAGCGGTGAGCGGGCCATTGTCCTGCCAGCGTTCGGCGGCAAGGACCTCCATTATCGTGTCGAACGTCGCGCGACGCCTCCACGGCCTCAGCGCCGGTGGGGGAGTTTGCGAGCAGAAGCCCCTCGGCGGCCGACACGATGCTTGTCGGCTCCGGCGTCGAGAAGCTTTATGTTGCGGAGCTCCTCAACGAGACCGCGAACTGCCTTGTAAGCGTCGCACCGGGCGTCACTGTGCGGGTGCTGTCCATGACGTGCTCTCTCGATTGAAGGATTCGGCGCGTGTTCATTGACTGTCGGGAGTATCGGCAGGCTGACCGAAACCCTTGCGCCCGGCTTCGACGAGATGAGGTATCGGGTTCACTACCCTGGCACCGCGGTTTAGGCCGGGTTTAGGCCCGCCGCTCCGGGGACACTCAACTCGCACAGCCGAGGGGTCGTCGACGGGAGGGGCGCCAGCTTGCATTCACGCATGGCGTTACGTTGACCGCCTCGCTTGCGGCGCCAGGAAGGGTCTAGGAGCCGACAGCTCTGAGCGTGACCACATAGTCGGGGTTGACAACGAGGTCCTCGCCGGTCTCGGCCTCGATGAGCCAGGCAAGCTGCATGAGCGAACCCCGCGCGGCGTCGAGGATGATCCGTTCGACGTCCTTGGGATCTCCCTCGACGCGGTAGCGCTCTCCGGTGATGACCGCGACCTCGGTAATGGATGTCAGGGGTGATCGGGGGCTCCCGCTTGCGCTCATGTGCCCTTTGGTTTGGCGGATCGGGCTGAAGTCCTGCGCAGGGAAGCAGAACGACTCGGGAGCTGTCATCCGCCCGCGCCATTTTGGAGCGCGTGGTCGGCCGGTGTCTGGGGCGCTACGGTGAGGGTGCGGGTGCTGTCGCCGCCCGTGAGGTTCTCCTCGCCGACTTAACGCGAATCTCCCTCCGACCACCTGACTGCGCCGCCGAAGGAAGGAGATCGATGTCCACCCACCGTTACGGGGCCTGGCCGTCCGGGCGAATGCATATGGAGGGAAGGCGAGCGCGAGGCGGCTTCGCCGGAGGCGATCTTTCGATCCTCGCCGCGGCGCGTGACGCTGTGAGGACGTCGCGCGAGAGAGCTGAGAAGCTCGCGCTGGTCCGCGAGCAGGTCGAGAGTGGCTCGCCGGTGATCTGCCAGACTGACTGACTGGCGTTTGTCCCGCAAAAGGGGAGTTTCCGTCGCGAACGGTGCGACTGCGCCGCTCTTCGGGTCGTGGCATGGTAGTCACATGCAAGCCTTTTCCCAAGCGACCCCGCAACCGCGCCCGGGACCGACACGAGGGCCGGTGGCGATGTCCGCTCCTCCGATGAGATCGGGCTGGCCCGCGGGTCTATGTTCTCGACCCCAGCCGATCGGAGGCGCAAGTGGCTATCCAGAATCGAGTCCAGCGGGCCCATGGCCTGTATGACGCGTTCGCCGCGGGCGATCGCGACTTCGTGGAACGGAGTTTCACCGACGACTTCCTGTTCTTCAGCCCGGTCGACGTGGGACTGGACCGCGCAGGCTACTTCGAGCGCTGTTGGCCGGGCTCAGGACAGGGGCAGAGATTCGACTTCGTGCGCCTGATCGAGTCCGGGGATGAGGTGGTCGTGACCTACGAGATGACCATGCGAGACGGGAGCCGGGGCAGGAACACGGAGATCCTGACCTTCAGGGGCGATCGGATCCGCCAGGCCGAGGTGTACTTCGGATGGGATCTGGTGTGACGAGCACGGAGTGGACGAGGAGCTCGGCAGAGGCTGGTGCGAGGTCCCTCCGCTCCGGTCAGGGGTCTCTTTAGGGTATTTGCGTTGAAGGTGACCCCAGGTTAGGCAGAGGTTAGGCAGCGGCCGCCCCGGAAACCCCGCGGCTCACAATCACCTCGATGAGCTGTTGGCGGTGGTCGATGTCCGCAACAAGGGCTCGATGCGGGTGCTCGACGAGCAGGGCTTTCACCGCACACGATCGTTTCGGGCACGGACGCGAAGACTTCGAATATCGGATAGGGAGATGTCCGCGCCGCGAGTCTTGCGCGGCGTAGCCGCTCGAGGCGGCGCTTCGCTCGACCTAGCCACGGGCGTACGGTTTTGGCGCCCTCGTCCGCGATGACGTCGGTGACGGCAAGGCGCCCACCCGGGCGCAACACGCGCTGGGCTTCGCGGAACACCGCGGCCTTGTCGGCGGACAGGTTGATCACGCAGTTGGAGATCACGACGTCGACGCTGCTGTCTTCGAGCGGTATCTCCTCGATATAACCCTTAAGGAATTCGACGATTGCGACGCGGGCCCGCACGGCGTTTTGGCGGCCGAGTTCGAGCATCTCGTCGGTCATGTCGAGTCCGATCGCCTTGCCTGTGGGGGCCACGCGGCGGGCGGAGATGAGGACGTCGGCGCCGCCCCCGGAGCCGAGGTCGAGCACCGTCTCGCCCGTGCGCAGGTCGGCGACCGCGGTCGGGACGCCGCAACCGAGCGAGGCGTCCAGCACCCCCTGCGGGACGTCCGGAGCGCTCGTGTCGTCATAGAGCGTGCCGCCGAACAGCCCGCTCGGATCGGCTGCGCGCGTGTTCGCGCCGCGGCAGCATCCGGTTGCCGCTTGAGCGGGGACCGGACCGTCCGCGCGCTTGGCCGCCGCCGCGTACTTCTCGCGTACCGCCTCGCGCACGACGGCCGCGCCGCGGCCTTTCCTTAGCTCAGCCATTGAGAGAGCTCCTCGAGCGCACCGGGGATGACGTAGTAGTAGCCCCACAGCCCGACGCGCTCGGAGCCGACGATTCCAGCCTCGCGCAGCACCTTGAGGTGGTGGGAGACGGTCGGCTGGGAGAGATCGAAGAGCGCGACGAGCTCGCACACGCACACCTTGCCGGCGTGCTTGCGCAGCACGTCGACGAGTTGCAGGCGGACCGGATCGCCGAGCGCCTTGGCTACCCGGGCCGTCCGCAGCGCCTCATCGGGCTCGATGTCCGGGAAGAGGAGCGGCTCGCAGCAGCTCTCCCCGGGCGGCCGCTTGACCTTCGGGGCGAACTCCAGGTCGACCGTCATACATCTGTATTTATCTATCTAAGCGACGATTGTCAATCGATACCTGCCGCGCTCGACCGGCAAGTTGGACAGAACCGCATGTAGCCGTCCAACTTCGAAACCGCGCCCTCAGCACCATCAGTAGAAGCCCTCGCGGCGCGCATAGCGTTCAGCGCGTGCCCGCTCATGCTCGGCGACATCGAGGTCCGGCAGACTCAACGACTTCAAGATCGCTCCGTGGCTGGGCAGGTCGGAGCGCTGGATGTGGTTCCGGGAGTTCCAAAGGTCGGACCTGAGGAGTGCCTTCGCGCACTGTGTGTAGGCCTCGGTGACTGACACCAAGATCCCGAGCCGCGGGATCTTGCCCTCCATCGCGCTGGCGGCGAGCAGCTCTCGGTCGTCTGTGATCACCGCCGTCCCGTTGACCCGGAATGTGTCACACACACCGGGGATGAGAAACAGCAGGGCGATGCGCGGGTCCGACAACAGGTTCGTGAGCGTGTCGGCGAGACGGTTGCTGGGTCGCTCGGGCAGCAACAACGTGCGTTGGTCGAGCACCCTGACAAACCCGGGCGGATCGCCCCGCGGGGAGACGTCCATCCCTCCGTCCGGACGGCCGGTCGCCACACACACGAACGGGGAGCGTTCAATGAACTGACGAGTGAGCTCGTTTAGCCGGTCGGCGAGCTTGGCCCTGACCAGGCCGGTCGGCTCCCCGAGTCGCTCCCGGAGCTCCTGCTCACTCGTGATCGTCCGAATGCGATCCACCGCCTCACCGTACCGCGTCAACGCCTCCGGCCGCGGGCGCACTGCCGCCAAACTCCCTCAGATATTGCCTTTGGATGTGTCGCAGGACTCGGGCCGCCCCGACTGATAACCAGTCGTGAACCGGTGCTGTCGCCGCGCCGATGTGCCGTGCGTCCACGTGTCAGGCGTAACCCGGCCCTGCTTCCTGCGCTGGATCTGCGACGATCACGCCGAGGCACCCCCTCCGACCGTCATGCCGCCGCCCGGCACGCCCCCGAAGCGGCCGCCGACTCTGAGATCCTCGCTCTACGTGGCCTGGTTGGATCGCAGAGCCACGCGCTCGAGGACGTGTTTGTCATGAACTTCTCGACTCGGGTCGCACAGTCGATCTTTCCTAAGGGCTGGTGCGCGGCGAGCGCCGCGGGGGCGGCTGGTGCCGAGTAGTTCGATGCATAGCCGGCGCGCGCGCACGGGCGCAGGCGCGAAAGGCCGGATCGCATCGCGATCCCGGGATCGCCGCCAAAGAGCGGCGCCGCCAGGGAGCAGCGAACTCTCCGAGAACCGCAAGCGGGCTCCGCCCGTGCCAGTTCCTGCGCCGCGTGTCGCAGTTGCGACGCCCATCGCTGCCCGCCCGCTGCGACGTGTGACACGCCTGCGTCGCGTGTCGCAGACGATATGAGTCAGGCGGGCTGCTGCTTGGCTAGCGGAGACAGCGACCTGTCCCAGCTGTAAATAAGGAGAGCTACCGGCAACGGCTAAGGCGCCCGCGGGAAGCGTCGGACCGGTCGAAGCGGCGCCCGACATCGTGGCCGAAGCGCGAGCATGAAAAGCACGAGAACCACTAGATCGTCGGCGGATCCAGGCGTCAGCGCCGCCGTCTGCGGCCGGCGACGGACCGCGAGTCTCGCTTCCAGCGCTCCTAGGCTTGGGGAGCCGCGCGTAATCGCGGGGCTCGAGAACCCGCGCGCGAATTGCCTCGCGCTGCTCGGCGGGTAGTCGCTCCACCATCTCGAGGCGTGGGCGCGCTGGCCGCGGCGATTCCTCGATGGCCGCGAAGAATGCGCAATAGGCCTTGACGCCCTGATCTCGTGACTAGGCCGCCCGGCCCGTCAGGCCGGGCGGCGCTCCTCGGGTCATGTCGTGTCCGCCCGGAGCGGATTGAATATCCTGGCTGCGCCATGAACGCTCCAGACGCCCCGGTACTCATCGCATTCGACGGCTCAGCTGCGGCGCGGGAGGCGGTGGCGGCCGCGGCGAGGCTCCTGAAACCGCGGCGCACGATCGTCGTCACGGTGTGGGACGCCGGTCTGGCGTACGCAACCGCGGGTAGCCCCCCGGACGTCGGCATGACCCCCAGCGTGGATCCCGCCACCGTGCTGAATGTCGACCGAGCTCTCCAGGAGCAGGCCGAGCGCGTGTCAAGCGAAGGCGCCGATCTCGCGCGGTCGCTTGAACTCGAAGCCGAGCCGATGGCGGTTGTCGATGCCGGGGGTGTCGCTCAGACGATCCTCGATCTCGCCCGCGATCATCGGGCGGCGGCGATCGTCGTTGGCTCTCGCGGGTTGAGCGGGTTGCGCGCGAGGCTTGAGGGCAGTACGTCCAAGGCTGTCTCGAAGCGAGCGTCGTGCCCGGTCATCGTGGTGCACGAGTCCGAAGCGGGCGCGGACGCCGGCGATCGGGGCTGACGACGGCCAGAAGTCCGAGGTCGGTGGAGGTCGTGCGCACGGGGCCTCACGATGAGCTGTCGGCGTCCCGCCTGCGCCGCACCTCCGGCAGCTCGTCGCTCACGAGGTGTGTGAGCGCATCGCTCCCGTAAGCCACGTCGCCGGCGGCTCGGTACACCTCGGACCAGGGGGCATCGAACCACGGAATCTCGAGCGGCAGGATCGCGCCACCCCGCAGGCCGTCACAGGATAGGCGCACCACCCAGTCGCCGAGCATCGTGTCGTACCACACGGAGGGCTCGGCTCGAGCGGGCTCGAGTCGCCTGCGGCGGCTCTCGCAGCCCGGGCACCGCTCGCCGTGGATCTCGTTGTACGGCGATGGAATGCACGCGCAGTCGCTTACCTTGACGCGATCGCGCAGCGGGAGGACTGTCCCCCCGCAGCTCTCGCATGGCCACCAGAACCGCCAACGCCGCGCGCCTGCGTCGTAGATGAGCGTCGGGGCGTCAGCCGGACGTCCAACCGTCATAGGCAGACTCGGCCGGGGCGGGAATCCCGCCTTCCGTCTTTGTTGGTCAAATCTGCTCAATCTTCACCCCGGTCCGCCGCTACATACCCACCAACGGACGACGTCAACCGCTTAATCCCTGGAACCGATGTGGTATGCGCCGGTAGCCGGCGCACACCCCCCGGCCACGGAACGATCGCGACCGCCCGCCGGCGGACCGCAGCGATCTCGGTGCCCCCGGCTGCGCGAGCCCCCCGCTCGCGCAGCCGTAACGATCACACTCGGTCTTCTTTACCGGCGGGCGATCGCCGCCCCCAGCTTCCTGCTCCTGTTGTCGGCCAGCTTGCCCTCTCCCTTTAGCGGAAAGCTCAGCCGTGTTCGTGCGGCTGGCTGGTTTCGTCGCGTTCGTGACTCCTAAGTCGAGTCCGTGGCGCGAGATTCCCGCGGGCGGGTTCTGCGTGGGGCCCGACCTGACGTTGGACGAATTCGCGCTATCGGTCCACCTGGGAGGGCCGGCCTGGCTTCGCTCGCCCCGGACCTCGGCCGGCCCGGGCGCCTGAATCCGGGCCGCGTTCCGGGGCCCCGGGAACCCGTGTCAGCTCGGCTGCGGCACGATCCGGATGTACGGCTTAGGCGCCTCCCACTCGCCGAACAGTTCCTTGGCCTGCTCGTCGGAGACGGAGCCGGCGATGATGACGTCCTCGCCCTGCTGCCAGTTGACCGGGGTTGAGACCTTGTGGCTGGCGGTGAGCTGGAGCGAGTCGATCACCCGCAGCACCTCGTCGAAATTCCTCCCAGTGGTCATCGGGTAGACGAGGATCAGCTTGATCTTCTTGTCCGGTCCGATCACGAACACGTTGCGCACCGTCTGGTTGTCGGCCGGCGTCCGCGACTTGGCGTCGCCCGACACGTCCGCGCTGAGCATCCCGTAGAGCTTGGAGACCGTGAAATCCTGGTCGCCGACGATCGGGTAGTTCGGGGCGTAGCCCTGAGTCTCTTCGATGTCCTGGGCCCACCGCTCGTGGTCGCCCGTGGGATCAACCGACAGCCCCATGATCTTCACATTGCGACGATCGAACTCGGGCTTGATCCTTGCCATATAGCCGAGCTCCGTCGTGCACACCGGAGTGAAGTCCTTGGGATGTGAGAACAGCACAGCCCAGGAGTCGCCGACCCAGTCGTGGAAGCGAATCTTGCCCTCGGTGCTCTCGGCCTCGAAGTCCGGGGCGGTGTCGCCAATCTGCAAAGTCATCCCCTATCTGCCTCCTCGCGGATAACACCCGGCGGCGCGGGCGATGTCGAATCTCGAGCGCATATCTTCGCTGCTCACGACGCGCTTTGCACGATCCATTGGTTCGCGCCCAGAACCACCGGGTATTGCCGACATATGCACGACATCTCGGTCGCGAGCTTGCCCGACGACTAACGGACGGAGGCGGCCGCCAAGTGAACCCGCTGCTGTCGTCAACTGGCGCAAGCTGCACCGGCTGTTCTGCGCCCTCATGTGGGTGGTGGTCGTCGTGCTCGCGTTCGTGATCGTCGCACACGGAGCTTCGGCGGTGCCGGTGCATCACGTGCCTCGCGGGATGCGCTAGCGAACTGCGCCGGCGAACTGCGCCAGCGCTAATCCACGCTCATCGGAGAAGATCTACTCGATGAGCGCAGACGGAATCCTCTCCGGGCTCTTCTCACGCGGGCCGGTGGCGGACGAGGTGAGCGATCCCGCGCTGCTGTCGGCCATGGTCGAAGTCGAGGTGGCGCTGCTCCGGGCGCTCGCGCGCGCCGGGCTCGCTCCAGCCAGCGCCGGCGACGAGCTGGCCGCCGCCACCGCCGGGGTCAGCCTCGATACCGCACTGTTGGGGCAGGGGACCGCCGCGCAGGGGACCCCGGTGCCGGCGCTCGTCAAGGCACTTCGAACCCGGGTGAGCGATGGTGTCGCCGCCCACCTTCATCAGGGGGCCACGAGCCAGGACATCGTCGACACCGCGATCATGCTCGTCGCGCAACGCGCACTGCGGTCGATCGAGCGCCAGATCGCAGAGGCCGGCGATAGCTGCGCGCGACTCGCCGAGCACCATCGCGAGACCCTGATCCCGGGGCGCACGCTGCTCCAGCAGGCGCTCCCTATCACGTTCGGATTGAAGGCAGCCGGATGGCTGAGCGGCTTGGATCAGACGCGCGCGGAGCTCCTCGCGGTCCAGGACAAGGTCCTGGCGGTTCAGCTCGGCGGGGCCGTGGGGACCCTGGCGGCATTCGGTGAACACGGCCTCGAGATCGTGGGCGACGTGGCCCGGCAACTCGGATTAAGCGAGCCGGAGCTGCCCTGGCACGCCATCAGGCTGCGACCCGCCCGGCTTGCCGCTGCCCTGGGCGCCGCGCTCGGGCTGATGGGCAAGATCGCTCGCGATGTCGTGCTACTCGCGCAGACCGAGGTGGCCGAGGCATCCGAGCGCGCCGGCGACGGTCGCGGCGGCTCCTCGGCCATGCCCCAAAAACAGAACCCCGTTGGCTCCGTCGCCGTGCTGGCCTGCGCACACCGAGGCCCGGGGCTGGTGGCAACCATCCTCTCGGCCATGGTTCAGGAGCACGAGCGAGCCGCCGGCGCCTGGCAGGCCGAGTGGGAGCCGCTGCTGGAGTTGCTGCGGCTCACGGGCTCGGCCGCCGCCTCGCTCAACGAGGTGCTGGAAGGACTCAGCGTCGATCCCGGCAAGATGACCGAGGACCTGGAGACGACCGGCGAGTTGCTGATGAGCGAGAGCGTCGCCGTGGCGCTCGCGCCATCGATTGGCCGACCGGCGGCGCAGGACCTCGTCGCGAGCGCGGCCCGCCACAGCGCGCAGGAGGGTCGTCCGTTTCGCGAGGTTCTGCTGGAGTCCCACGAAGTGGCCGACTCACTCGGGCAGAGTGGGCTCGACCAGGCGCTCGATCCCCGGCGATACCTGGGCTTGGCCGAGGCGCTGATCGACCGGGCGCTCGCCGCCCACCGCGAGCACGTAGAGCGCTAAAGGCGTGCCCTGCGACGTCCACTACGAGCTGCGAGGCCCCGAACGCGTGCCGCCGCTGCTGCTGGCGGGCTCGCTCGGGACCGACATGACGATGTGGAGTCCGCAGGTCGACGCGCTGGCAGAACGCTTCCGGCTGCTCCGCTACGACCTCCGCGGGCACGGATCCTCGCCCGCGCCGGCGGGCCCCTACTCGATCGAGGATCTCGGGGGCGACCTCCTCGCGTTGCTCGATCGCCTTCGGATCGAGCGGGCGAATGTATGCGGGCTCTCGATCGGCGCGATGGCCGCCATGTGGGTTGCCGCGCACGCACCCGAGCGCGTGCAGCGGCTCGTCCTCTGTTGCACCTCCGCTCGCCTGGATGACGAAGCGAGGGCGACCTACCGCGAGCGCGCCGCGCTGGTACGCCAAGGAGGCCTCGAGCCAATTGCGGACGCGGTGCTGGCACGCTGGTTCACGCCTTCGTTCGCGAAGGCACGTCCCGCGGTCGTCGAACGCGCGCGCAAAATTCTCATCGCCACGCGACCGGAAGGCTACGCCGGCTGTTGCGAAGCGCTCGCCGCCATGGACCTGACCCCCGAACTGGGCTCGATCACCGCGCCGACGCTGGTGATCGCGGGCGAGGACGATCCCGCGACGCCGCCCGCGCACGGCCGCCTCATCGCCGAGAGCATCGCCGGCGCGCGACTCAGCCTGGTCTCCCACGCCGCTCACCTGGCGAACATCGAGCGGTCCGAACTGGTCACCGCGCTGCTGATGAGATTCGTCGACCGCAACGAAACGGAGGAAGCGTGAGCGATTACGAGACGGGCATGAACACGCGCCGGGCCGTCCTCGGGGACGAGCACGTCGAGCGCGCGGCGGCCGCCGCGGGCACGTTCGGCGAGCCCTTTCAGGAGCTCATCACGCGCTACGCGTGGGGCGCGGTGTGGTCGCGTCCCGGCCTCGACCGCCGGATGCGAAGCGCGATCACGCTCGCCGCGCTCGTGTCGCTGCGCGCCGAGAACGAGGTCGGGATGCACGTGCGGGCCGCCCTCCGCAATGGCCTGACCGCCGAGGAGATCCGAGAGGTGCTCCTGCACACCGCCGTGTACGCGGGCGTGCCGGCCGCGAATTCCGCGTTTGCGCAGGCCCGCGAGGTACTCCGCGAGGAAGGGGTTATCGCCTAGCGCTCCCTGCTAGCCGCCGAGCGCGAACACCTCATGCGCGCGGCCGATGACCTCGGGATCGTGGCTGGCGCAGATGACCGTCTGCCCGTGGTCAGTCGCCGCCCGGGCAAGCAGGCTCGCCACGGCCAGCGCTCCGGCCTCGTCGAGCCTCGAGGTCGGCTCATCGACGACCAACAGCCCGCGCGCCGTCGCCAACGCGCGCGCGAGCGCGACCCGTTGTCCTTCGCCGGCCGACAGCCGGAAGACCCGTTGGCGCGCCCGGTCGGCGAGCCCCACCTGAGCGAGCACGACCGTGGCCCACTGCGCCGCGGGCCGCTGACCCCAGCCGCGCAGCCGCATGGCGAGCACGACGTTCTCCTCCGCGCTCAGAAATCCCACCGGCGAGGGTTCCTGCGGCAGATAGCCGATCCGCTCGCGCCGGAGTTCGGCGCGCTCCTCGGCGCCGGCATTGCCGACCGCCGCTCCGTCGATCGTCAGCTCGCCGCGATCGGGCTGGTCCAACCCAACCAGGAGGCGCAGCAGCGTCGTCTTGCCGGCGCCAGAGCGGCCGGTGACGACCGTGAGCCGCCCCGGCGTGAACGACCGGGTCAGATCGGCGATCACCTCGCGGCGGCTGCGGCCGCGACCGTGACCGCGGCTGATGCGGTGAAGCTCGATCTCTGCCGGACGCCAGCCGCCGGCCGCCGGTCCGAGGTCGGGCGATGGAGGTGCCGGCGGGGCGGATTGCGCTGACCCCGACGCCGGCGTCACGAGCAGCCCGCCGTCGGCCGGACGCACCCGGGCGCGGTCCGCAATGCCTGCCTGCGTCAAGAGGTGGGAAGGCACCCGCAGCCACCCGCCGCGACCCACCACCAGCGCGCTCTCGCCGTCGCGGCGGTCCTCGACGACGCGACCATCGCGGATCCTCACTGCGCGGTCGGCGATCATCGCCGTGTCGGGGTCGTGCGAGGCGAGCACGACGCTCGTGCCGAGCTCCACGATCAGCGCTCGGACGGCTTGGGCGCTCGCCTCATCGAGCTCCCCGGTGGGCTCGTCCGCGAGCAGCAGCGCCGGCCAGTGAGCGACGGCCGCGCACAGCGCGACCCGCTGGCGCTCGCCGCCCGAGAGCTCTCCGGGCAGCGCGGCTGCGTGGTCGCGGAGACCCGCGCGCTCGAGGAGCTCACCGACCCGCGCGCGCCGTTCGTGCCGACCGAAACCACGCAGCGCGAGCGGCAGCCCCACCGCCTGGCCGGCGGGAAGATCGGGTGGGAGCGCGGCCTCGGAGTATTGGCTGAGAAACCCGATCTGCTCGTTGCGAAATCGGGCTCGCCAGCGCGCCGAGCGCCGCCCGACGTCAAAGCCGAGGACGCGGACGATCCCGGCCGAGGGAACCTGGAGGCCGGCGACCACCCGCAGCAGCGTGCTCTTTCCCGCCCCGCTCGGACCCAGCACGCTAAGGACTTCATCGTGGGCGAGGGAGATCGTCATCCCCTGGAGCGCGGCGGCGTCGCCCTCGGCCGTGCGGTGCACGCAGAAGACCTCCCGCACCTCGACGATCGGATCGCTCATCGTGCGGCCACCCGCTCCAATGAAGGCCGCGGCACCGGGCGCGCCGGCCAATGCCAGTCGAGCGAAAAGGCTATGAGCCAGCTCGCGCCGATCAGCGCCACGATCGCGACGAGGCCGAAGGCGGCGAGCTCGCCCCACGGCACGACCGTGACCAGCGGCGGGTTCGGCGTCGCGAGCGTCGCCGCCGCCTGGACGGTCGCGACCGCGAGCCCGGTCAGCGCGACCGCAATCGCGAGTCCGATCAGCACCCCGAGCGCGCCCGCGAGCGCGAGCCGCATCTGCAGCTCGGCCCGCAGCCCGCGCGGCCCGACGCCCTGCGCCTCGAGGTCTTGCTGCACCCGCTCGTCGCGAGCCGCCCCGAGCAGCGAGACCATCAGTCCGAGCACCGCGAGCGCCGCGGCGAGACCGGCCGCCGCCAGCAGCGTGCCGAGCAGGCCGCGCGCGATCGGCGCCGATCGGAGCGACCGCTGCACGTCGGCGCGGAACGTCGCGCTCAGCTGCGACATAGCACCGGCGGCGAGGGCGCCGCGCAAGGCCTGCGGATGATCGGTGGCGATCCAGAGCTCGTCCGCGCGACCCTGGCCCGGCAGCTGCGCATCGAGGGCGCCGGCGAGCATCGCCTGGTCGGCGATCACGAACCCGCCGGCGCCGGAACCGAGCGCGGGAAAGCGCTTCAGCACGCCGACCACCCGCGCGGCGACCGGCAGTTGGTCCACGGTGAGCGACAGGAGCCCGCCTGGGCCGGCGGACGCGGCCGTCTGCGGGTCGACCAGCACCGGCAGGCGATGGACATCGCTCGGCTGCACCGGCCGAATCAGGCCGGGCTGGCCGGTGGCCGCGAAGGCGACGATCGCGCTCGAACCCGAGCGCGCTGCTGAGGTCGCCGACCCCACCGCACGCCAGGCGCCGATCGGCGCGCGCATCACGGTCCGCCGCGCGCCGTCGAGCGCCTCGATCGGCCCGAGCGCGACCTTCGTACTCGCCTGCGTGGCCGGGGCCAGGTTCTCGCCGTTCTGATGGCCGTTGGTTATCGCGAGGCCGGTTAGTTCATCGAGTTCGAGCGCCTCGAGCTCCCATCTGCCGGGCGGGACCCGCGCGCTCAGCACCGCGGGGTGCTCGCCGGCGGTGCCGAGCGCGAGCTGGCGAATCGCACCCGCGCCGTCGCGGAGGTCGGCGGTCAGCGAGACGGAGATCCCCGGCGCGGACGCGCGCACGGCCAGCCACCGCGCGCGGGGCTTCAGGAGCGGACCAGGGATGCGAACGGGGCCGGTGGGCGTCAAGCGCCGAGCCAGCGCCGGCAAGGGCGCCGAGCCGTCGCTGCTCCGCCACCCGTGGATGAGCGTCAGTCCGCTGGCCGGCACCCCGAGCGCGGGCACCGTCACCGTCCCGCCGCCGCTCGGGTACGTGGCCTCGGTCCGTCGCACCGGTACCACCTGCCCGCCGGCGAGGACGCGCCACAACGAGATCGGGGCGAGCTCGAGCGGCGTCGTGAAGTCCGCTCCCGGAGCGACGATCGCGTCCAGCGGGACCTGGTTTGCGGCCTGGTCCGCGGTTCCCCGTAACAACGTCGCCCGGTAGGCCAGGGCAAACCCGCCGAGGCCCAGGCTGACCGCGAGGAACGCGATCGCGAGCGACGGGGCGGCCGGCGCGCGTGCCAGCCCGACGAGCGCGAGGCGCGTGAGCGCCGGCCCCCTCCGAGCGAGGCGCTCCGCACCCTGGAGAAGTGCCCCCGCGATCCTGAACGTGATCACGCCCGCGGCCAGGCAGCACAGAGGGGCCAGCAGTGCGGGCAATGGGTCATTCCCGCCGGCGCCGGCCTGTGTGCCGGCGCCGCGGGTTAGCGCCAGCCCGAGCCCGACGGCGGCCGCCACGGCCAGCATGTCCGCAAAACGTCCCCCCGGGGCCACCAGGGCGAGCGACACCAGGGCGGTCGCCGCCACCCATCCGCCGACGAGCACGATCGCGCCCGTCGGCGTCAGCAGGCTGTGCGTGAGCAGGCCGCCCACGGGGACGCCGCCGGCCGCCGCCAACACGGCGCCCGCCCCGACCGCCATGCCTGCCCCGAGGAGCAGCGCGGCCCCCGACAGCCAAGCCGACTCGCCGACCACGAACATGGCTGACTGGCTGCTCCGGGCGCCGGCGATCCGGAGTCGTTCCAGGTCGGCGTTCTGGTCGCGCCGCAGGCCACCCGCGGCCAGCACGACGAACAGCGCCAGGGCGGCCAGCGCGCCACCGCCGGCGAGTAGGAGCCTCCGCGGCGCGGCGCTCGCCTGGGCGCGGGCTTCGTCGAGGCCATCGAAGGGCCCGTCGACGGTGAACTGGCTCGAGCTCGCCATGAGCCCCGCCTGCGCCTGTTGCAAGCGCCGCTCGACGCCGGCCAGCTGCCAGCTCTGCAGAGAGGCCGTCGGGAGCTGCGCGATCCAGCTGTATGAGCGATAGATGCCGCTCAGCCCGGATAGCGAACTCAGACCGGCGACATCCCCGGTCAACAGGACGGGTGGCTCGTCGCTCGCGGGCGCCGGCGTGAACCCGAGCGGGGCCGGCGAGCCCAGCCGCGCGGTGCGCGCGACCTGGATCCTGACGCCCGCCGCGGTGAGCGTCGAGTGGCCGAGCGGTGCTCCCGCCAGGAGCATCGGGCAGCTTGCCGTCCGGCACGGCCCGAGAGCGGCCGCCGCGCGCGGCGGGACCCATCGGTCGAGAGGGGAGATAGCGGCCGGCCGCACGACGATCCCGCTCAATCGAACCGGGTTCATCAGCACGACCTGGGTCTGGGGCCCGAGGCCGAGGCCGCTGAGCAGCGCCCTCGCTTGGCGCGAGACGCTGGGCGTGACCGGTCCCTGCCAGGTGACGCGCACGGTGCGGTCGAGCGGTCCCAGACCCGCCAGTACCGAGCGGGCGCTCTGATCGGCGGCGAGCGTGGCCTCGGCCACCACCGCGCCGGCGAACGCGGCGGCCAGCGCGATGCCGAGGGCGGCGAGCACGAAGCGGCCCGGACGCCGCCGCGCCCGGGCGGTGATCAGCGTCAACGGCGCGGCGAGCCCACCCATGGTCAATCTGCCCCCGCCCGGCGTCGGTGGTAGTGGGCCCGCGCCTTGGCTCGCCCGCCGCAGACCGCCATCGAGCACCACCGGCCGGACTGGTTGCGGGAGTAGTCGTAGAAAGCCCATCCGCAGTGGAGGCCCGGGCACACCTTGAGCCGCGACCAGCTCCCGTCGATCATCGCTGCTCCCACGATCGCCAGCAGGACTCCGATCGCCGAATCCAGGTCACCGCGCCCGGCGGGGACAAAGCGCGCGCCGGCGCGGTGAAAGCGGAGCTCGACCGGCGCGCCGTCCGCCGCCTCGTTTAGGTCCGCAATGGCCGTCTCGACAGTGGCGCAGCCTCCGGTGTCGGTGTTAGCGCGGGCGAGCATGCGCAGGGCCTCGCGCACCGCGGTGGCCCGCCGGAGATCCCGCGCGCCGAGGTCCTCGCGCGCGATCAACCGGTGAGCCGAGAGCCACTCGCCCAAGGCGGCCGGCGTGGAGAACAGTTCGCCGCCGTGCTCGTGCTCGAGGTCGTAGTGAGAGTTGATGAAGGACTGCACGAGAGCGAGTTCCCCGGGCGCGGGATCCCGGCCGCCGGGCTGCGCCGGCGGGCTCGACCACTCGAGCTCCCTCTCACCAGCAATCACTGTTTGGCTGGTTAGCTTACGGTGTCTGCTCGTCGAGCGTCGTATATGACCGGGCTGCGGGGCACGCCGGTGGCGCTGCCTATACTTGCCCGAGCACCCGAGTTAGGAGCGCCACGTGCAGGAGATGGTCATTTACGGCGTGAGCTTCGACATGGTCGGCAAGCAGCCGATCGTGCTTCTGAAGACCGTCGAGAGCAACAAGTTCCTGCCGATCTGGATCGGACATCCAGAGGCAGCCGCCATCCTGATGAAGCTGCAAGGCGCCTCTACGCCGCGGCCGATGACTCACGACCTGCTGTCGGACATGCTCGGGGAGCTCGACGTGGAGTGCACGCGCGTCGCGGTCACGGAGCTCCGGGAGAACACCTTCTACGCCTCGATCAGCCTGCGCGTGAACGGCCGCGAGCTCGACATCGACTCGCGCCCCAGCGACGCCCTCGCCCTCGCCGTCCGCGCCGGCGCGCCCATCTTCGCCGCGGACGACGTGATCGCGGAGTCCGCGATCGAGTTCGAGCATGAGGTCGAGGACACCGAAGAGGTGGTCGAGAAGTTCAAGGACTTCCTGGACCACGTGACGCCCGAGGATTTCGCCGGCGGCAGCGAGTAGGCCCAGCTGGATGCTGGGCCGTGGTGACCGCCGCGCCGGCACAGGCCGGGGCGCCCGGTTTCGACGACGGTATTCGACGTCAAAGCCGGTCAGTCCAGTGCCGATCGCTTACGTAGCTCGCACGACGGCGCCGGCTGCGGAGACGATGCGTTCGACTAATTCGTCGAAGCCGATTTCGGCAGCATCGGCGGCCTGGGGCAACAGGCTCGTCTCGGTGAGGCCCGGGATTGGGTTGGCCTCGAGCACGTACAGGTCTTCGGTCCCGGATTCCAGCATCAGATCCACGCGGGCGAAGCCGGCGCAGCCCAGCAGGCCGTAGACCTCGAGCGCGATCGCGCCGGCGCGAGTCGTGAGGCCGTCGTCGAGGTCGGCCGGGCAGACGAACCTGGTGCGCCCGATCTCATACCGGGCCTCGAAGTCGTAGAAGTCCTCCTCCTCGGGCACCGCCTCGACGATCGGCAGCACCCGCGGCGACCCACGCTCGTCGATGATCGAGACGGCGAGCTCCCGTCCGGCCACATGGCGCTCCAGCAGCACCTTTCGGTCGTAGGAGAACGCGGCCACCAGCGCGGTCGGCACATCGGCCGGCGTGCGCGCGAACTTGATCCCGAGCGCCGACCCTTGCCTGGCGGGCTTCACCACGATCGGGAATTGCAGGCGCTCCTCGATCGCCGGCAGCGCCTGGGCCGCCCCCAGCTCCCTGAACGCGGTCTCGCTGAAGGCGAAGAAGTCGGGCGTCGGGATCCCGGCGTCGCGCATCGCGTGCTTGGCGAGCACCTTGTCCGAGGCGCTGATGCACGCCGAGACGCCCGACCCCGTGTACGGGATACCCATCACCTCGAGCAGCTCCTGCACGGTGCCGTCCTCGCCGTCGCGCCCGTGCAGGGCGACGAAGGCGAGCTCGGGACGCTCCTCGGTCAGGCGCGCGACCAGATCGCCGCCGACGTCGATGGCGACCACCTCGTGACCGAGCCGCTCGAGCGCGTCCTGAACCCTCGCTCCCGATTTCAGGGACACCTGCCGCTCCAGGGAGCGGCCGCCTTTGAGCACCGCGATCCTGCGCACCGCCGGGGCGGGTGGGGCCAATTCTCAATGCCTCAGCCGGCGCGGGTACGCTGAGCGGGCAGCCGCAGGACCTTGGCGAGCTCGGAGGGATCGGCGACGGCCTCTCGAGGGGGGGCGGCAGGCTCGAAGGCGCGCGGGTCCGGCTGGGCACCGCGCGTCGACGCCGGGACCACGCCCGGCGGCGCCACTCCCGTGAGGGTGCCATACAGCGCGACCTGCTCGCGGACCACCTCGCCGATTCGCCGGATCCCCTCGCGGATGTCGTCCTCATCGACCCCGGAGAAGTTCAGCCGCATCGACGACCCGCCGCGACCGTCCACGTACGCCGCGCGCCCGGGCACGAACGCGACGTGGTCCTCGAGCGCGCGCGCCAGCAGGTCGGTCGTGTCGATGTACGGAGGCAGCGTCGCCCAGATGAACAGGCCACCTTCGGGATGGGTCCACTCCGCTTCGCGCGGGAAGTGCTCGGCGAGCGCGTCGAGCATCACGTCGCGCCGGCGCCGGTAGATCTCGATCAGCGAGCGAACGTACTTCTCCCACGGCCCCGAGTTGAAGTAGGCGCCGACGAAGTACTGCGAGATCGAGGACGAGCACAGGTCCGAGGCCTGTTTGCCGACACTCATCTTGGCCAGGACGGGGGCTGGCGCGGTGGTCCAGCCAAGCCGTACGCCGGGAGACAGGATCTTCGAGAACGTGCTGGCGTAGATGACGAACTCGTCGTCCAGCGAGCGCAGCGTCGGGAGCGGGCTGCCTTCGTAGCGCAGCAGGCCGTAGGGGTTGTCCTCGAGCACGAGCAGCTCGCGCTCGCCGGCGATCCGGACGAGCGCCTGCCGGCGCTCGAGCGACAGGGTCACGCCCGCCGGATTGTGGAAGTTCGGGACCGTGTAGATGAACTTCGGGCGGCGCCCCAGGCGATCGAGTTCGTCGAGCGTGACTTCGAGCTCGTCGACCCGCATCCCCTCGCGATCCATCGTCACTTGGACGACCTCGGCCTGATAGGCGCAGAACGTGGGGACCGCGCCGGGGTAGGTGGGCGCCTCCGTGACGACGACGTCGCCGGGATCGAGCAGCGTCTTGCACACGAGGTCGATCACCTGCTGGCCGCCCGTCGTGACGAGCAGTTCGTCGTGATCGACGGTCATGCGCTCGGCCGACATCACGTCGGCGATGCACTCTTTCAGGAGCGCCAGCCCCTCGGTGGGGCCGTACTGGAGCGCCCGCGCGCACGATTCCGCGGCGACGGTCCGCATGAGCGACGCATAGGAGTCCGGAGGGAACGTCGAGGTGTCCGGCAGACCTCCGGCCAGGGAGATGACGTCCTCTCGCTCGGTCAGCGCCATCAGGTCGCGCATCGCCGAGGAGCGCATCACCTGAGTGCGCTCGGCGAACAGCGCCGCGTAGCGCTCTATGTCTCGTGCGGTAGACCGCGCGCGCCTGGAGTGAGGCCGCCCCACGCGGCTCACACTGCCCTCTCGTCTATCGTCACGTCTGCTCACGGTACAGCACGGTGCATCTCGTCTTCGACATCTTCCAGGGCATCGGCGTCGCGGCGGCAGTGGGGATCCGTCCATTCCTGCCCGCGCTGGCGGTCGGCGGTCTCGCCGAGGCCAACGCCGAGATCCATTTCAAGGGCACGGACCTTTCTTTCCTGCAACACGTCCCATTCCTGCTTGCGATGGCGATCTGCGCGGCCCTGCTGCTGCTCGCCGAACGACGCATGACCTCGGAACAGCTCGAGCGCGGGGTCATCGCGTTCCTGCTCGCCGCTGCCTCCCTGGCGCTGGGAGCGCTGTTCTTCGGGGGGTCGCTGGCCAGGGGGCACTATCTGGTCTGGCCGGGCATCGTCGGCGGCGTGCTGTGTGCGGCGGTGGGCATCGCGGCGACCCGACCGCTGCTCGCGCGCGTGCGCTCCCGGCTCGAAGCGGGGGCGGCCGCCGTTGTGCCGCTCTACGCCGAGGCGTTCGCCGTCGTGACCGCTGCCCTGTCGGTGGTGGCGCCGCCGGTCGGTCTGGTCGCGCTCTTGCTGCTGCTGTGGCTGCTCGTCGGGGGCCGCCGGCGTGAGGGTCAGAAGTACGCCGGGCTGCGGATCCTCAGGTAGTAGTGCCCCGTCGCCCTAAATCAAAGGACCGCACACGAGTGAGCAGGAAGCTCGTCCTGGTTGTGATCGACGCGCTCAAGCCGGCGATGCTCGACCGGAGTATCGCCAGCGGACGCGCCCCGGCGCTCGAGCGGATCCGCGACCAGGGCGTCTACGTCGACGATTGCGTGGCCTCGTTCCCGTCCGTGACCCCGGTCTGCGCGGCGACCATCGCCACCGGCGCGGGACCGGACGGGCATTGGATCCCGAGCATGAACTGGTACCACCGCGAGGAGGGCCGCTATGTCGAGTACGGCTCGAGCTTCTCGGCCAGCCGCCAGTTCGGAGTGTTGCGGTCGCTGACCGACACGGTCTACCGGATGAACGCCGAACACTTGAACAAGGACGTCGAGACCGTGTTCGAGACGCTCGACGACGCGGACTTGCGTACGGCCGGCACCACCTACCTGATCTACCGTGGGCGCCACCAGCACGAGGTGTCCAACGAGACGGCGCTCGCCCGGATCGTCACCTCGACTCTCTTCCGGCGCACCATCGACGGTCCCAAAGAGCTGTTCTACGCGGACCTGTACGCGAGCCGCAAGACCGGGTGCCGCGGGCAGCTGGGAATGCCGGGCATCCGCGACCAGCACACAGGCTGCGTCGGCGCCTATCTCGTCGAGCGCGACCTGTTCGACTTCATGCTGTTCTCGCTTCCGGACAACGACGCCTGGTCGCACAAGAACGGCCCCCATGCTCAGGTCACCTCGATCGCGGCCGCCGACCGGCAGCTCGAGCGGCTGATGCATGCCGCCGGCGGCGCGGCGGCGTTCCTCGAGCAGTACGCGGTGATCGTCACCTCCGACCACTCACAAGCCCCGGTCGAGGAACGGATCCGGCTCGATCGGGCGTTCGAGGACTTCGAGGTCGCGACTCCGAGCGCATCGCGCCAGGCAGGAGCCGAGGTCGCGCTCAGCCCGGGACAGCGGGCCGCGATGATCTACGCCCTGGATCCTGAGCGCCGTGACGAGACGGTGGAGCGCGCGCTCGAGGTGGTGAGCGAGCTCGACGGCGTCGACGTCGTGGTGTGGCTGCCCGACCCCTCGAAGCAAGAGGCCGCGGTCCGCAGCAACCGAGGCGAGCTCCGGTTCTCGCCGGGTGGAGACCTTCAAGACACCCGCGGTGGACGGTGGACGGTCGAGGGAGAGCTGAGCACGCTGAGGGCCGAGGTCCAGGATGACCGGTTCCTGTGCACCGAGTACCCCGATGCGCTCGCGAGGATCTGGTCGGCGCTGGGCTGCCCCACGGCCGGCGACGTCCTGCTCTCCGCGGCTCCCGGATATGAGTTCGTCGACTGGGGGGGCGCCGATCACGTCGGGGGCGGAAGCCACGGGTCGCTTCACCGCACCGATTCGCTCGGTGCCCTGCTGTGGTGCGGAACTGGGCCGGAGGCGCGCACCGCGCGCCCTCAATGGTCGCTCCGGGATGTCGCCTCGATGGTTCGCGAGCATTTCGGGGTAGGCTCCCCGGGCGCCAAGCGCCGGGCCCCGGTGGCCGACTCTCATTAGGAGCCGTTAGCCGGTCTGCCACTTACGCCGTTCCTACACCCCATCGCTACATTGGCCCGATGTCCGAAGACCTGACGACCACGGTCGACTTGCCCCAGACGGCCGTCGAGCTTCCGCTTCGGCTCCGCGTGCGTCACGGGATCCGAAGGCCTCACAACTGGGTGCAGCTCGTCCGGTTCGTGGCCGTCGGGGCCAGCGGCTACGTGGTCAACCTGGCCGTGTTCGCGGCGTGCGTCCACCTGATCGGGATCGACTACCGCGTCTCGGCCGTGATCGCCTTCATCGTCTCGGTTATGAACAACTTCTGGTGGAACCGCCACTGGACCTTCGGCGCCAAGCAAGACCATCCGATCTTCCAGGCCGTACGATTCTTCACGGTGTCGCTAGTGGCGTTCGGGTTCACCTACGTCGTGCTGGTCGCGCTCGTCAGCGGCGTCGGCATGTCGAAAGTGGTCGCGCAGGCGATCGCGATCGTGGCGGGAACGCCGTTGTCGTTCCTGGGACAGAAGCTTTGGAGCTTCCGGGCGTAGCCCTCCGTCCCAGCTCCCGGCTCAGTACGCTCGCCGCGCCTGCCGCGCTCCTGGTTGCCCTGCTGACCGCGATCTTGATGGCCGCGGCGCCCGTGGCCCGGGCGGCCACCACGACGACCGTCGATCCGAACACGCCGGTTCTCGTCACCTCCAAGACCACGCCGCCGGTCGGCTACCGGCTGACCGGCGCCGAGGTCGAGCGGATCGCCGCTCGCTCGCCGGTCATCATTGCCGAGCTCCGCCGCCATCCCACGGCCATGCCGTACGAGTACACGAAGGGCCCGGGGCGCTGGCAGGTGAGCTGGTTCGGGACGGGTAAGGACCAAAAGGAGCTGGCGCAGGTCTACGTCGACGACGCCAGCGGGAGGGTCACCGAGGCGTGGACAGGCTTTCAGGTGGCGTGGACAATGGCCCGCGGATACCCGGGTGCGTTCGGCCGACGGGTCAACGCGCTGTATGTGTGGCTCCCGCTGTGCGCGCTGTTCGTCGTGCCGTTCCTGCCGTGGCGGCTGCCATGGCAGCGGCGCTCCAGGCCCAAGGGCTCCTGGTCGCTTCTGCATCTCGACCTGTTCGTGCTGCTGGGGTTCTCGATCTCGCTGGCGTTCTTCAACCACGCGAAGATCGGGCTCTCGGTCCCGCTCGCATACCCGTTCCTGCTCTACCTGCTGGCGCGGATGCTGCTGCTCGCGTTCGGGCGAGGACGCCCCCGAAGGCCGCTTCACCTGTTCGTCCCCGCCTCCTGGCTCGTGGTGGCCATCGTGTTCCTGGTCGGCTTCCGGGTCGGTCTGAACGTCACCAACTCGAACGTAATCGACGTCGGGTACGCCGGGGTGATCGGCGCCGACAAGCTGATCCACGGCAAGCCGCTGTACGGTAACTGGCCCCAGGACAACGCCAACGGGGATACGTACGGTCCGGTCAACTACTACGCCTACGTACCTTTCCGCGCGATCTTCGGCTGGAGTGGGACCTGGGACGACCTGCCCGCGGCACACGCAGCCGCGATCGCGTTCGACCTGTTGACGCTGTTGGGCCTGTTCTTCCTCGGAAGGCGGATCCGGGGTCCGACGCTCGGGATCGTGCTGGCCTACGCGTGGGCCGCGTACCCGTTCACGATCTACGCGCTCAGCTCGAACAGCAACGACTCCCTCGTGGCGCTGGTGATCGTGCTCGCGCTGCTGTTCATCACCTCGGCCCCGGCGAGGGGGATCGCGACCGCACTGGCGGGGTTGACCAAGTTCGCCCCGCTGGCGCTCGGGCCGCTGTTCCTGCGTGGTGTCGGCGCCTGGCCCCGCAAGCGCTCGGTGATTGCCTTCTCCGTGGCGTTCGCGGCCACCACGGTGGTGGTCATGCTGCCGGTGCTGCTCGCCGACGATCTGCGCCCCTTCTGGCACGACAGCGTCGCCTACCAGGCTGGCCGTGGATCGCCGTTTTCGGTGTGGGGGCTATGGGGTGGGCTTGGCTTCGAACAACACCTCGTCCAGGGAGCGGCCGTGGCGCTGGCGATCGCGGTGGCGTTCGTTCCCCGCAGGCGGGACGCGGTCGTGGTCTCGGCGCTGGGCGCCGCCGTGCTGATCGCCTTGCAACTCGGGATCACCCACTGGTTCTACCTCTACATACCGTGGTTCTTCCCGATGGTGGCGGTGGCGCTGTTCGCGTCTCATCCCGACCGGCTGGCGACGGCGCTCGAGGAGGCGGTCAGCTCACCCCCGGTGCGGGCTCCAGCACCTGCTGTATCGACTCCGCCCGCAGTCGCTCGCGTGCCCTGATCAGCACGGCGTTCAGCCACGGGTCCTCGCCCGAGGTCTCGAACTTGACCGGCATCTGGGTGACCATCGCCTCCAGCGCCTGCTCGCGCTTGACTCCGATCACTCCGCCCCGCGGGCCGGTCATCCCGACGTCGGTGATGTAGGCCGTCCCCCCGGGCAGGATCCGCGCGTCGGCGGTCGGAACGTGGGTGTGGGTGCCGACGACCGCCGTGACCTGGCCGTCGAGGTGCCAGCCCATCCCGATCTTCTCGCTCGTCGCCTCGGCGTGCATGTCGACGAGCAGGTGGTCGACCTTGCCGGCGAGCGCATGAACGGCCGCGTCGGCTTCCGCGAACGCCGGCCGGCCTGCCCTCATGAACAGGTTGCCCGACAGCGAGACCACCCCCAGGCTGACGCCGTCGTGGTTGATCACGCACCAGCCGTGACCGGGCTGGCTTCGCAGGAAGTTAGCCGGACGGACGATCCGTTGCTCGTCGTCGAGATAGGGATAGACCTCCCGGTGGCGGTAGGTGTGGTTGCCGAGGGTGATCGCGTCCACTCCCGCGCCGAGCAGATCCCTTGCCACCTTAGGAGTGATCCCGATGCCGCCGGCGGCGTTCTCGCCGTTGACCACCACGAAGTCGGGCCCGTATTGCTCGCGCAGAGAGGGCAGCAGGGCCAGCAGCGTCCGTCTGCCGATGCCGCCGACTATGTCCCCGACGAACAGGATGCTGATGGGTTTGGAGTTGTCCACTTGTCGCTCATACTTCCATTTGCATGCGTTTTAGGCTTTCCAGGCGATCGGACGCCGAGCGTCCGGTCCGCGGGTCCGGCGGCGCCCAGGACGGCGAGGAGGCAAACGGGCGGCCTGGATCCTCTCCCGGTGTGGCATCCGGCCCCCCGGTGCCCCCCGTCGTGTTGCCGCGGTGGGTCCAACTGGTGCTGCTGCCGCTCGCGATCCTTGGGCTGTGGGCGCTCGCGCGCGCCGCGGGGCCGGTCCTGCTGATCCTGATTGCCGCGGGCACGATCGCGCTGATCGTCAATCCGCTGGTCAGGATGCTCGAGCGCCGGCGGGTGCCGCGGGGGCTGGCGATCTTCTTGATCTACGTGGGCGGATTCGCCGCTCTCGCCGGGGTGGGAGTGCTGCTGACGGACCCGATCGGCACGCAGGTCAACCGCTTCGCCAAGGACGTCCCCCACCTCGTCAATAAGGCGAACCACGACCTGGCCAACTTCCAGAACTGGCTGAACCGCCACGGGATTCACGTCCAGATCGAACACCAGGGGCAGACCGCGCTCCAGACGCTCCAGAAGCATGTGCTGAAGAGCTCCGGCAGCATCGTGTCGTTCTCGCGCGACCTGCTCGGCCAGGTCGTGACGATCGGATTCGACCTGGTGCTCGTGTTCGTGCTCTCGATCTACCTGCTCGTCTACGGCAAACAGATCGGACAGCTCGTCAAGCGCATCATGCCCGCCGGCGACGGAACACCCGAAGACGACTTCCCGCTGCTGGTTCAGCGCGCGGTGTTCGGCTACGTCCGCGGTCAGCTGCTGTTCAGCCTGATCATGGGCGCCAGCGCCGCGTTCTGCCTCTGGATCTTTGGCGTAATCGGGATCTTCCCGGCCGGAAAGAACTACGCGGTGTTCTTCGGAGCCTTCTACGGGCTGATGGAGTTCATCCCGTACATCGGCCCGATCATCGGCCCGGCGCCAGCGGTACTCGTGGCCCTGTTCAACGACCCCATCAGCGCCCTGTGGGTCACGCTCCTGTTCGTCGCTCTGCAACAACTCGAAGGTCACTTCGTGGCTCCCCAAGTGTTCCGGATATCGCTCCGGATCAACCCGATCGTGATCATCCTGTCGCTCCTGATCGGTTACCAGCTCTACGGCGTGGCCGGCGCTCTGCTGGCGCTTCCGGTTGCCGCAACGATCCGCCAGACCGTGGTCTACCTGAGGCGACATCTGATCCTGGAGCCCTGGCGTCCCACTTCCGTGGAGGAGACCGTGCTGCCGGTACGCCCAGGGCGGTGTCCCGATTGCGGCGCCGAAACGTCAGCGGACGACGCGTACTGCAGTTCGTGTGGAGCCTCGCTGGAGTCGCGCGTGGGAACCCCCGGGTAGGGGTCCTAACGCTTGGCGACCATGCCGCGGAACGTCACGAAGCAGATGAGCGCGACCAGCAACGCGATCACCGGCAGCGCCGCGCCGATCACGCCCGCGATCGCGAGCACGAGCGACACGACCCCAACGGCGCCGGCGACCCCGCCGGTCACGACCAACCTGTACGCGCGCTGTTCCCGCACCCGTCGCGGCGTATAGCCGCCGCGCTTCTGAAGATCGGACATCTGTGCCAGCGTATCGGACGCGCACCGCCGTGCGCGGGTCCGCCGCGCCGCGCGCCCGCCGGCGAGCACCGAGGCGACGATATTCTGACCGTAATGCCCTTTCCCCAGACGCGCCTGCGCCGACTGCGCGCCACCCGTGCGCTCCGCGGCCTCGTGCGCGAGACCCACCTGACACCCCGCGATCTCGTCTATCCGATGTTCGTCGCTCACGGGATCGACCGTCGCGAGCCGATCGCGGCGATGCCCGGTGTCGACCGGCTCTCGATCGCCCACGCCGTTGCCGAGGCCGGGGAGGCGGCATCGCTCGGCATTCCCGCGGTGCTGCTCTTTGGCCTGCCCGCCTCCAAAGACGAGGAGGGCTCCGGGGCGTGGGACGAAGAGGGGATCGTCCAGCTCGCCACCCGCGCGATCAAGGAGGCGCACCCCGAGCTCATCGTGATCACCGATCTCTGCCTGTGCGAGTACACGAGCCACGGCCACTGCGGGGTCGTGCGGGAGAGTGGGAACGGTCTCACGGTCGACAACGACGCCACCCTCGAGCTCCTCACCCGCACGGCGACATCCCAGGCTCGCGCCGGCGCCGACATGATCGCTCCCAGCGACATGATGGACGGGCGCGTGGGAGCGATCAGAGCCGCGCTCGACGATGACGGCCACACCCACACGCCAATCCTCGCCTACTCGGCGAAGTTCGCCTCGGCGTTCTACGGCCCGTTCCGCGAGGCGGCGGACTCCGCCCCCGCCTTCGGCGACCGGCGTAGCTACCAGATGGACCCGGCCAACGCCAACGAGGCGGTGCGCGAGGCCCGCCTGGACGTCGAGGAGGGAGCCGACATCGTGATGGTCAAGCCGGCGCTGCCGTACCTCGATCTGATCCGGCGGATCAAGGACGAGACGTCGATGCCCCTCGCCGCGTACAACGTGTCCGGCGAGTACGCGATGGTCAAGGCCGGGGCGGCTGCCGGCTATCTCGACGAGCGGGCCACCGTGCTCGAGGCGCTGACGTGCATGCGCCGCGCCGGCGCCGACGTCGTGATCACCTACCACGCAAAGGAGGCGGCGCGATGGCTTCAGTAGAGCGGGCCCAGACCTCGGGCGCGTACGGACCCAAGCTCCGCAGCCGCAAGCACGGCGCGGCGATCCCCCTCGACGACCTCGACAAGCGCCTGCTGAACCTGATGCAGGGCTCCTTCCCGATCGCACCGCACCCCTACGCGCACGTCGCTGCCGAGGCCAGCACCACCGAGGAGGAGGCGATGGCACGGGTGAAGCACCTGCTCGAGGCGCGGATCATCCGCCAGGTCACGCCGATCTTCGACACCCGCGCGCTCGGATACTCCTCGATGCTCGTCGCCGCCAAGGTCGATCCCGAGAACCCCTGGCGGGCCGCGCGGATCATCAACGAGCACCCCGGCGTCTCGCACAACTACCTGCGCAACCACGAGTTCAACATCTGGTTCACGATCGCCACCGAGCCCGACTCCCCACTCGGCCTCGACCGCACGCTCGAGGTCCTGGGCGAGGCGGCCGGCGCCGAGTCGATCCGGCAGCTGCCCACGCTGAAGCTGTTCAAGATCCGCATGGACCTCGAGATGGAGGCCGATACCAAGGCCCTGGCTACCGCCGCCGAGGCGGTCGCGCCGGCCGAGACCGAGCGCCAGCCCTACGACAAGTTCGACATCGAGGTGATTCGCGCGCTCCAGGGTGACATGCCGGTCGTCTCCGAGCCCTACGCGCCGGCCGCCGAGAAGCTCGGGATCGACCAGCGGCGCCTGCTCGACCATCTCGAGGGCATGCGCGAGCGGCGCCTGTTGCGGCGGGTCGCGGCGATCCTCTTTCACCGCCGCGCCGGGTTCAGCGCAAACGGCATGGGAGTCTGGAAGGTGCAGGACGACCGCATCACGGAGCTCGGTCCGCGGATGGCCGCGTTCCGCGGCATCTCCCACTGCTACCAGCGGCCCACCTACGAGGACTGGCCGTACTCGATCTTCACCATGGCCCACGGGCGCTCGAAGGAGGAGTGCGACGCGATCCTCGACTCGATCGCTGACGCTACCGGGGTCCACGAGCGCGCGACGCTCTACTCCTCCACCGAGTTCAAGAAGATCCGGCTGCTCTACTTCACCGAGGACTTCCGGGCCTGGGAACGCAAGTACGCCGGCGTGTGAGCACGACGCCGATCACCACCCGGTCCAGCGAGCTCTACCAGCGGGCGCTCGACCTGCTGCCGGGAGGCGTCAATTCCCCCGTCCGCGCCATGCGCGCGATCGGACGCGACCCGATCTTCGTGGCCCGCGGAGAGGGTTCCACGCTCGTCGACGCCGACGGCAACGAGTACATCGACTGGGTCTCCTCGTGGGGGCCGCTGATCCTCGGTCACGCGCATCCGGCGGTGATCGATGCGATCGTGGAGACCGCGATGAACGGCACCACGTTCGGAGCGCCGACCGAACGCGAGATCAAGCTCGCCGCGGAGGTAGCGCGGCGGGTGCCATCGGTACAGATGCTGAGGATGACCTCCTCGGGGACCGAGGCCACGATGAGCACGCTCAGGCTGGCGCGGGCGGTGACCGGCCGCGGACCGGTCCTCAAGTTCGCCGGCGCCTACCACGGTCACGTCGACGGGCTGCTCGCGCAGGGCGGTTCCGGACTGGCGACGCTGGGAATACCGGCGAGCCCCGGGGTGACCAAGGCGGCGGCGGAGCAGACCGTGATCGTGCCCTGGAACGATCGGGAAGCCGTGGTGGCCGCTACCGAGCGCCACGAGCTGGCGGCGATCCTCGTCGAGCCGGTGCCCGCGAACATGGGGGTGGTGCCGCCCGAGGACGGGTTCCTGGAGCTGCTCCGCGAGCGGGCCGACCACACCGGCGCCCTGCTCGTGTTCGACGAGGTGATCACGGGCTTTCGGGTCGCTCCCGGCGGGGCCCAGGAGCGCTTCGGGGTGCTCCCCGACCTGACGATCCTCGGCAAGATCATCGGGGGCGGACTACCCGCGGCCGCGTTCGGTGGGGCGTCCGTCCTGATGGAGCGGATTGCGCCGGAGGGCGACGTCTACCAGGCCGGGACGCTGTCCGGCAACCCGCTGGCGATGGCCGCGGGGCTGACCACGCTGGAGGCGCTCGACAAGGCTGCATATGAACGACTCCGTTCGGTAACGCGTGCGCTTGCAGATGGCCTCGAACGCGCCGCCGAACGTGCGGGGGTCGCCGTGCGGGTCCAGAGCGTGCCCGGTCTCGTCACCCCGTTCTTCACCTCCTCGCCCGTTCGCGACTATGAGGGAGTGGCCGGATGCGACCTGGAGGTCTACGGCGCGTGGTGCCGCGCCCTGCTCGAGCGCGGGGTCTACCCGCCGGCCTCGCAGTTCGAGGCGTGGTTCCCGTCGCTCGCGCACACCGACGGCGACGTCGAGCGCACGGTGCAGGCGGCCGGCGCCGCGTTCGAGGAGGTCGCCGCGCGGTGAGGAGCGCGGCGGCGGGCGTTGAAGCGCTGCGCGCCGCGCTGCGGGTGCAGGGTGGATTGCTGTCGGAGCTCGCCGACGGCCCCGCGCGCGACCGGCCGCATGGGCCCGGGCCGCCCCAAATCGCTGCTGATGGGCCCCGCGCCGCCGGTCGGGAGGCGGAATACGAGCTGTTGCTCGAGATGATCCTCGAGGGGTCGCTGCTGCACTACGGGGACCCCCGGGTGGTGCGGACTCCCGACGGGGATCTCGCGCTGCTCCTCGGCGACCAGCTGTACGCGCTGGGTCTGGCGCGGCTCGCGGCGCTCGGCGACCTGGAGGCGGTCGCGGAGCTCGCGGACGTGATCTCCCTGCTCGCCCAGGCTCATGCCGACTCCGATCCGGAGCTTGGCCGCGCGGTTTGGGAGGCGGGCGCGGTCGCCATCGGGTGGGGCGCGAGCGACGCTCACCGGGCCGCGAAGGCGCTCGCCCGCCGGCACGACGCCAGCGCTTCCGACGCGCTCCGAGCGGCCGCCCGCCAGTTCGTTGGCGGTACCCTGTTGGGGCCAGCCGTCAGTTGAGGGCGCACGTGCCAGATCGACACCGCGAGGCAAAATCCAAGTACACGAGCGACCGGGGGATCCCGGGCGCGTTCGAGGGCGAGACGATCACTCGCCGGCGGATGATGAACCTGGTCACCAATGGGGCTGGGGCGGTCGCGGTGGCCGCGTTCACCCTGCCTGCGCTCGGCTTCGCGATCGCGCCGGTCTTTCATCAGGAGACCTGGGACTGGCAGACGATCGGTGTTCCCAGCGATTTCCCCGACGACAGCTACGTGACGAAGGTGATCACGATCACTCCCGGGATCGGGGAGGCGGGCAACTCGGTCGCCTACGTCAGATCGCGCAACCCCACGATCGACAAGGAGCCCTCGGACAAGTACAACCAGTTCATCGCGCTGTCCTCGCGGTGCATGCACCTCGGCTGCCCGGTTCGCTACGTGCCCGCGGCCCAGCGCTTCATCTGCCCGTGCCACGGTGGGGTGTACGACTTCCGCGGGATGGTCGCGGGCGGGCCCCCGGTGCGTCCGCTCGACCGCTTCTACACGCGGCTGAACACGACCACCGGCGTAGTCGAGCTCGGCCCCCGGTACTCGGTCAACTCCGAGCTGCAGCGCTTCTCCCCGCGTGACCCCGGCGAGCCGCTCGACGGCATCGGCCAGTTTCTGTACCCGAAGCGGTTCTCCACCCCGGCCGCTCCGCCCGGTAGTTGACCATGCCCCGTCTGCCCGCACCTCCGCTCCCCAAGGTCCTCCAGCCCAAGCCGCCGCGGCCGGGCGAGGAGGAGAACGGCAACGTCCTCTCGCCGGTCGAGGCCGGGATCACGGTCGTCGACTGGCTCGACGAGCGCACGTCGCTGTCGCCCGGACTGAGGTGGCTTTTGTGGCGCAAGGTGCCGCGCGGCATCAACTGGGCCTACACGCTGGGGTCGGCGACGCTGTTCGCGTTCCTCAGCCAGGCGGTCACCGGCGTCTTCCTGGCCATGTACTACACGCCCGACCCGGCGGGCGGTGCCTACAACTCGGTCCGGTACATAAACGACGACGTGTTCCTGGGGAAGTTCGTGCATGGGATGCACAAGTGGGGCGCGTCGGTGATGGTCATCCTGATCTTCCTGCACATGGGCAGGGTGTTCCTCTATGGCGCCTACAAGTACCCGCGCGAGCTGACCTGGATCATCGGCGTCACGCTGCTGATCCTGACGCTGATGATGGGCTTCACCGGGTATCTGCTGCCGTTCGACCAGAAGGCGTACTGGGCTTCGGTCGTCGGCGTGAACATCAACTCGGGGGGCCCATTCATCGGGCCGTTCCTGTCGGACTTCTTACGCGCGGGCCCCGAGTTTGGCGCGACCACTTTGTCGCGCTTCTACGCCATCCACATGCTGCTGATCCCCGGCGCGATCATCGCGCTGATCGGCCTCCACCTGTACCTGGTGACGAAGCTGGGCATCACCGCACCTCCGTGGATCAAGGTCGAGAACGGGTCCGAGCCGGACCTGGTCCAGCGGACCGAGGCGTGAGGGGGGAGGCGTGAACCAGGCCGAGAAGGAGACGTACCTCCGCGAGTACTCGATCCTGAAGAACGAGGGCAAGCCGTTCTTCCCGTACGCCGTCGCCAAGGACTCGATCATGGCCTGCATCGTGCTGGTGGTGATCATCTTCCTTTCGCTGATGTTCGGCGCCGAGCTCGGTCCCAAGGCCGACCCGACCACCACCACGTACGTACCGAGGCCCGACTGGTACTTCTTCTTCCTGTTCGAGGTCCTGCGGGTGATGAAGAACGTGCCGGTCTTCACCCCCATGGCCACGATCGGGGTGCCCACAATCTGCATGATCCTGCTGTTCCTGCTGCCGTTCTACGACCGCAGCCCGGAGCGGCGGATCGAGCGGCGTCCGGTCGCGCTGTCGGCGGCGATCTTCACGATCGCAGCCATGGCCTACCTGACCTACACGGGCGCGAACACCGGGTCGCCCAACAGCGTGGATATGAAGCCACCCGCAAACCTGACCGCGGCTCAGAAGCAGACGTTCGTGGCCGGCGAGCTGGTCGTGGGGCAGTCCGGGTGCCTCGCGTGCCACACGATCGGGAGCAACGGCAACAACGGGCCGGGGCCGCCGCTGACCAAAATCGGGTCGAAGCTCCCGCCGGCGGCGATCGCCTCGACGCTGGTCAACCCGACCGCGCCCATGCCGTCGTTCAAGAACCTGGCGACGCAAACCCCGCAGAAGTTCCAGAACCTGGTCGGCTTCCTGTCGCTGCTTCAATAGCGCCCCATCGTGACGGTGAGCGCACCTTCGGCCTCCGGCGGCGCACCCGGGGCCCTCGAGGAGGCCCAAGTGCGTGCGATGTTCGATCGGATCGCCGGGTTGTACGACCGCATGAATACCGTGATGACCGCGGGCCTTCACCACCAATGGCGCCGGCGGGCGGCCGACCTGGCTCTCGTGGGGCCCGGCTCGCGGGCGCTCGATGTGGCCTGCGGCACGGGGGATCTGGCTTTGGAGCTGGCCTCGCGGGTGCGGCCTGGGGGCGAGGTCGTGGGCGTGGACTTCTCCGAGCGGATGCTGTCGTTGGCGCGCGCGAAGGCCTCGTTGCGCGGGTTCGACGGCGCGCGGCTGCGGTTCGAGGCCGGGAATGCGCTCGCGCTGCCGTTCGGTGATTCTGGGTTCGACGCCGCGACCGTCGGGTTCGGCGCGCGCAACTTCTCAGAACTCGGGCAGGGGTTGCGCGAAATGGTGCGGGTGGTGCGCCCCGGAGGTCGCGTGGTGGTGCTCGAGATCACCACGCCGCAGCGGGGGCCGCTGGCGCCGTTCTTTGGGCTGTGGTTTGAGCGGGTGGTTCCGGTGCTCGGCCGGTTTGCTGGGGATGCCTCGGCCTACAGCTATCTGCCTCGCTCGGTGAGACGTTTTCCCGGACCAGAGGAGCTCGCGCGTCTGCTGTGGGAGTGTGGCCTAGCCGACATTCGCTACGTGCTGACCGCGGGTGGGATCATCGCGCTGCACGTCGGGGTAGTGGGCGAGACGTGAGCTGCGCGGGGCCGGTTCGGGCGGTACTCGAGGCCGGGGGCGGGACGTGAGCTGCGCGGGGCCGGTTCGGGCGGTTCTCGCTGCGGGGGATCCGGCGTGAGCGTCGCCCCTTCTGTGCAAGCAGTTCTCGATGCCGGCGGCGAGCCGGTCGTGCGGCTGATGGAGCGAATCGAACGCCGGATGGCCGAGCTGGCCACGGGGCACGGTCCACTACTCGCGCGGTACGCCGGCGACACCATCGCCGCGGGCGGCAAGCGCCTGCGCCCGCTGCTCGTGTGCCTGGCGGCCGACGCTCCCCCGCCCGAGACGGAAGCGCTGGTCCGGGCGGCCGTCGCGGTGGAGCTGGTTCACGGCGCCACGCTAGTGCACGATGACGTGCTGGATGGATCGCCGCTGCGGCGTGGCCGGCCCACGGTTATGGCCGCCGCCGGGAGGCGGCTCGCGACCGCGACCGGCGATCTGCTGTTCTCGCGAGCATTCGCCGAACTGGCCGCGAGTGGATCGTTGGAGGCAGTGCGCATCCTGTCGAGAGCGAGCTCGGAGCTGGCGCGCGGCGAACTCATGCAGCGCTCGGACGCCTGGAACGCGGAGGTCGGGGTGGCAAGGTATCTGGAGCGCTGCCGGTTGAAGACCGCGGTTCTGTTTCGGGCCGCGTGCGAGCTCGGCGCGCTCGAGGGAAGCGGGGAGGCAGCGGCGCTCGGCGCGTTCGGGGAGCAGATCGGGCTCGCGTTCCAGATCCTCGATGACGTGCTCGACGTCTCCGGCCCGCCGGAGCGGACCGGCAAGCCCCGCGGCGCGGACCTGCTCGACGGGACGGTGACGCTGCCGCTGATCATTGCGCGCTCGTGCGACGCTGCGTTGCGGGAGTTGGACGTGCGGGAAGTGAGAAGTTCCGCGGCGGCGGCGGCCGTGTGCGATCGGATCACCGCGACGGGCGCGCTCGAGGTCGCGAAGGCGCGCGCGCTCGAGCTGGTGGACAGGGCGAAGCGGGACCTGCCGGCGCTGACCTCGCGCCAGCGGGCGGCGCTGGACCTGGTGGCCGACGGGGTGGTGGAGCGGTATTCGTAATTCGGCGGCCGGCGCCGGCGGCGCCGATGCTCGGTGCCCGCCCCCGCCGGCGTTGAACCCGGCATCCGCCGCCCCTCGCGTCCTCAGTAAGGAGCGTGGGCAATAACTACGGCTATACCGTAGTTATCTCTCACGCTCGCCTGGCAGCGTGGGAAATACCCGGTTCAGAAGTCTTCGGGGAGGATGTGATCTGCGTTCAGCGCGGCGATGAACCGGTCGATCTCCTCGGCCATGTTCGCGTGGGTGAGGCGCTTCAGGTCCCGGAGCATCTCCTCGAGGCCCTCATCGAGGCGATCCTCGAGCTCATAGACCTCCTCCTGGGAGAACGTCCCTTCGGCGCTCCAGCGGCAGTTCGGACAGCTCAGCTCCAGCTCCCAGCCTCCGTCCAAAGGCTCGGACCAGGCGAGCGGCTGGACGAGGTCAGACTCGCAGTCCGGGCAGATGTGCAGCCCGGCCGTAGCCGGCTTCTTCGTGCGCTCGAAGCGGATCACTTCGATGTTCCGGCCGCTCGGGAGCGTGATCTTGCGGACTGTGTGGTTGGGATTCTGGTTCTGATTCTGGTTCATCCTTGCCTCCGATGCACCTCTTATCGGCGAGCATCATTAAGACCTTGAGCGAACTTTTCTCCCCATTTCTTGGGGCCGCTAACCTTGGGACACCCCTAACCGGAGGCCGCGAGCATGTTCCGCAACCCAACAACCGATCTCCTCGTCGTCCTCGTGATCGTGTTGCTGATCTTCGGGCCCAAGCGGCTGCCGCAGCTCGGCAAGCAGCTCGGCTCGGGTCTGCGCGAGTTCAAGGATTCGATCACCGGCGATTCGAAGGACGACCAGGCCGCCGAACGACCCGAGATCACCCAGGCGAGCGCCGGCTCCACCCCGGCCGTGCCCCCCACTCAGACGACCCCCTCCGTCCCCGTGGCCGCGCCCGCCCGCACGAGCTCCGATCGCGACGAGACCGAGGTCGCATCCTCAGAGCACCGCTCGTAGCGGTCACGGGGATCTGAGATGGCGAAGGTCCTTCGGCCCATTGGGCACGAAGATCGGCTGAGCATCATCGACCATCTCGATGAGCTCCGCACCCGGCTGATCGTCTGCGGGATCGCGCTCGTGATCGCCTTTGGCTTCTGCTTCTGGCAGAACCAGGTGCTGCTGAAGGCGCTCAACCGCGCGTTGCCGGCCACGCCGGCGACGAGCGCAAACCACATCTCCGGGTTAACCGGCGATTCGGTAAAGGAGGCCCAAGCGCTCAACGCAGCGAGCGCCTACCTGCGCGAGCTATCCGCTTCCGGGACGCAGCCGGCTGGCGACAGGGCTTTGTTCGGCGGCGCCGCCAGCGCTCTTCAGACCGCGGCGAACTCGCTTCCCCACCAGACCGCGAAGCGCCTCCCGATCACGATCGGAGTGGGCGAGCCGTTCACCACCACGCTGATGGCCGCCGCGTACTTCGCGTTGCTGTTGACGCTGCCCCTCATCATCTACCAGGGCTACGCCTTCGTGATCCCCGCTCTGAACCAGGAGGAGCGGCGCGTCGCGATACCGGTGATGGCCGCTGCCCCCGTGCTGTTCCTGATCGGCGTCGCCTTCGCGTACTTCGTCGTGCTGCCGCCGGCCGTGCACTTCCTCCAGGGTTACAACAGCCAGAACTTCGACATCCTGGTTCAGGCCAAGACGTACTACACGTTCCAGATCTTCACGATGCTGGGGATCGGGGTCATATTCCAGCTGCCGCTGGGGCTGCTGGCGCTGCATCGGCTGGGCACGATCACTGCGCGCACCCTGACCCGGAACTGGCGCTACGCTGTGGTCATCATCGCCGTGATCGCCGCGGCGCTGCCGGGAGCGGACCCGGTGACCACCGCACTGGAGACCCTCCCGCTGGTAATCCTCTACTTGGCAAGTATCGTGATGCTGAAGATCGCCGACCGCCGCGCGGCTGCACGCGCCGCCGCGGAGCTTGCACAGGCCGGCGAAGGGTTGGACGCCTCGTAGACCATGCTTTTCGACCTCCGTAGTCGCGGCCGCCGGCGAACCGTGCAGGCCGTGTATCTGGGTCTTGCCCTGCTGATGGGTGGCGGCCTGGTCCTGTTCGGCGTCGGCGCCGGAAACGGATTCGGGGGGATCCTCAACGCGTTCACGGGCGGTGGCTCCAACAACTCCAAGCCCGTCATCAGCCAATCCGAAAAAGCGGCGATCCAGGCCACCCAGCTTCACCCCAACGACCCGAATGCCTGGGCCCAACTCGTGCAGGCCCGGGACGCAGCCGCCAAGCAGGAGTACAACCCGTCCACCGGTGCCTTCACCGCCGCGGGCAAGTCCGAGCTGGTCTCCGAGACGCAGGCGTGGCAGCGTTACCTCCAGCTCACCAACAACCCCGACCCCACGACCGCGATCCTCGCGGCGCGGGCCTATGGTCTGCTCGGGCAGTACGCCAACGAGGCCAGTGCCTGGGAGTATGTGACCCTCGCCGCTCCCACCGAGGCCAAGGGCTACGAGTGCCTCGCGGTCTCTGCCTACGCCGCGAACCAGACTCGCAAGGGCGACCTGGCTGCCGCGAAGGCCCTCACCCTCGTGCCCAAGGTCCAGCGAACGCTGCTCAAGCAACAGCTCCAGCAGGCCAAGACGCAGCCAGCTATCGCCCAGACCTGCTGACTGCTGGCCGGCCTCGCTCGCCCAAGTGTGCCGACGGATCGCCGTCCCGGGCCGCTCGATAGTCAGCCTATGTAGTGTCGGCGTGCGCAGCTCCGCCAGGGCGCGGGCGGGGGTAACATCGCGCTTCAGGGCCGTTAGCTCAACTGGTAGAGCAGGGGACTCTTAATCCCAAGGTTGGAGGTTCGAGTCCTCCACGGCCCATCCATCCAGCTGGTGGAAGATCTCCAGTGTCCTGGCATGGATCCCGATGGCGCGGGACTCCGCCGAGCGCGCGAGCTGCCTGTCCAGCACTCGTACCGCGACTCCACGCCTTGCGAGCTCGATTGCCAGCAGTACCCCCGTCGGCCCGGCGCCGACGATCACGACCGGTACGTGGTCCTCATTGGACTTCACGGTTGCCTCCTCCGGTTGGGTCACTCTGGGATCGTGAGCCGGGCCGCTGATAGCCCGCTGACGTTCGGCTGAAGCGGTCTGGGCATCGCGCTCAGCTGGTTTCAGGAGGTAGCCTTCGGCCCCAGGACCGGGGTGAAGATGTCCGTGATCGAGTTTCGGCTTCTGGGTCCGCTCGAGGTGTGGCGGGATGGGCGACAGGTGCCGGTGGGCGGCGCGAAACCACGAGCCCTTCTGGCCGTCCTTCTCCTCCGCGCAGGCCGCGTCGTCTCCACCGATGAGCTGATCGATGCGCCGTGGGGCGAGCATCCACCGGGAGGAGCTGTCAATGCGCTCCAGGCCCACGTGAGTGCCCTGCGTCGCGCGCTCGAGCCCGAGCGAGGTCAAAGCGATGCGGGGCAGGTGGTGGTGACCCGCTCGCCGGGGTACCTCCTCCCGCTCGACGGCCACGATCTCGATCTGGTCCGCTTCGAGCAGCTGCTCGCGCAGGCCCGGGCGGCAACGGCCGAGGATCCCGCGCTCGCCGCTTTCGCCTACGAGTCCTTTTGCACTGCCGACGTCGCCCGGCTCGAGGAAATGCGACTCAGTGCCGTCGAAGATTGCCTGGAGTGCGAGCTCGCTCTCGGCCGCCACGCCGAGGTGGCCGCGGAGCTCGAGGGCCTGGTTGCGAAGCATCCACTACGCGAACGGCTGGCGGGCCAACTCATGCTCGCCCTCTACCGCTGTGGTCGGCAGGCAGAGGCCAGTCGCATCTTTCAATCGACTCGGCAAGCGCTGGTGGACCAACTCGGTATGGAGCCCGGTCCCCCACTGCGCCAGCTCCTGCAGCGAGTCCTCGAGCACGATCCTGAGCTTGAGCTCACGGACCGGAGCCGAACGGGTGCCCGCTTTGCTCGGCCGCTTCACAACCTCCCGGTGGAGCTTACGTCGTTCATCGGGCGCGAGCGCGAGCTCGCGGAGGTGTTAACGCTGCTCTCGCGCAATCGGCTGGTCACTCTGACCGGCGCGGGCGGCTCGGGCAAGACGCGACTTGCGCTGCGCGCCGCACGGCAGGCCCTCCGCGAGTATCCCGATGGCGTCTGGCTGGTGGAGCTCGCACCGCTGACCGATCCGGCTCTGGTGGCGAGCGCGATCACGGCCGCCGTCGGGATCCGTGCCCAGGCCGGTTCGCTCCTCGAGGCGCTCAAACGGTCCCTACGCGACACGCACTTGCTGATCGTGCTCGATAACTGTGAGCACCTCATCGAGGCCTGCGCCGAGCTCGCGCACGACCTTCTCAGTACCTGCGAGCGCGTGAGGATCCTAGCCACCAGTCGTCAACCCCTGGGGCTCGCCAGCGAGGTGGCCTGGCCGGTTCCGGGCCTCGACCTGCCCAGCGTCAACACGGAACTGTCGCCACGAGAGCTCGGCGGTTGCGCAGCCATCCAGCTGTTCACCGAACGAGCGACCGCCGCCCGGGCTGGCTTCTGTCTCGATTCAGCCACCGCCGACGGCGTGGCACGCATCTGCCGGCGCCTGGACGGGATCCCCCTTGCCATCGAGCTGGCGGCTGCTCGAACGCGCGCACTCAATCCGACGGACATCGTGCAGCGGCTTGATGACCGCTTCAAGCTGCTAACCGGCGGAACGCGTGATGCGATGCCTCGCCATCAGACGTTGCAAGCCACCGTCGACTGGAGCCACGAGCTCCTCACCGAATCCGAGCGCGTCTTGTTCCGGCGGCTCTCAGTATTTGCGGGGGGATGGACGCTCGCCGACGCGGAAGCTGTTTGTGCCGACGACGCGCTCCGAGCTGATGAGGCGGTCGAGGTGCTGAGCGAGCTGGTAGCCAAATCACTCGTTGTGGCCGAGCCGCAACTGGCCGGCATCACCCGCTACGGAATGCTCGAGACGCTCCGCGCCTACGCCGCGGTGCAACTCCGCGCCGCCGGCGAGCGAGACAGTCTCGGTCGCCGTCACTTCGACCATTTTCTCGACCTCGCCGAGGACGCTCACGAGCGACGCCAGAGCACCGGCATCGACGCCGAGCTCGAAACGATCAGCCCCGACCAAGACAACGTCCGCGCCGCGTTGGGATTTGCCCGCAGGGTCGACCCGGATGGCATGCTGAGACTGGCCGCTGCCGGCGAACAGCTCTGGCTGGCGGGGAACATCACCGAAGGGCGCCGGTGGCTCGATCAGGCAATCGCATCAGCGACCGACCGAGCGCATCATCGTGTCCGGGCGCTAAACACCGCCGCTGGGCTAGCCCAACTGCAGCAGGACGCTGAGATCGCCCGTCGGCTCCTCGATGAAAGCTTGGATCTGGCCACGCAACTCGGCGATAGGCCCGGCGAGGCCTGGGCCTGGCTGTGGCGGGGATGGGTTGAGCTCAACCATGATCCACCGAGATCGAACGCGCTACGGCGGAGCCTCGAACTGCACGAGCAGATCGGCGATCGCCTCGGTGTGTGCCACTCGCTCGCCTTCCTCGGCGCAGTTCTGGTGCAGCAGGCCGAGACGATGCGACAGGGACAAGATGCGCTGCGGCGGGCCGTCGCGATTGCCCAGGAGCTCAAGGATCCCTGGGGGGAGGGCTTTGCGCGTGTGTTCCTCGGATGGGCCGAGATCTTCTTCGGAAACCCCGAGCGTGCCGTGACGCACCTCGATCGCGCAGTGCGCTCGCAGGCCCTCGGTCCAATCCGAGGGAGTGCCGTGGAAGCGCTTGCCAGGCTTGTCCTAGAGCAAGATCCACGGCGTGCTGTCCGCCTGATCGGAGCGTGCGCCGCGGTACGCGAGGCGGGCGGCGGCAGGCCTCCCGCTTGGCTCAAACGCCGCGGGCAAGCCGTTCGGGCGGAAGCCGAGCACATCCTCGGGGCGGACGAGACCCAACGAATCTGGGAGGAGGGGCGGCGGATGAGCACAGCAGGCAATCGCCTACGCACTCGACCACGACGCCGCGCCGACGGCCGACTAGCGTCGCCGGCGCAGCACGCGCTTCGGCGCGCGAGGACCAGGCAAGCTCCGGCCGTCGCCCCGAGAGTTCCATTTCCACACCAGCCGCTGTAGATGAGCACGAGCCGCGCAGCGATCACCGCGGTCCACAGAAGCGGGAACGCGAGGCCGGCGCGGCCCGATCCCACAGTTGATCGCGGTCGGGCCACCCGAGGAGCCGGTGCTCTCTTGACGCTGAGGCGGCGCGGTACCCGCTCCCACGGGCCCGTGGAACTTTGGCGACCCCGGCGGGTTAGCAAGTCCTGTGGTCAACGTGGGTGGTTGTCCAGACGACGTCACGGCAACAGGCGTTGGAGTAAGCCGCGGACTCGCGCCTCGGGATCGCACCCGCGGGCCGGAGTGGCTGTAGTACGCCCGCCCATAGTCCGCGGGGGAGGTCGCGGGGAGCTCCTGCGGCTTACCGACCTGCTCCGTCCAATCGAGGGGGCCGTCTTCAAGGACGAGGAGTTCATCGCCCACCTCGAGCGCGTCGCGGCCACCGAGGACGACCTGCCGGACGGCGCCGCGCCGTAGCGCATAGCCGACCTTCGCGCGGCTGCCGCGGTTCGACCGCGAGTTCCGCCGCATGCCACGGGAGCTGCAGCGAGCGTTTCTGGCGATCCCGTCGTTCTTCATCGAGGGCCTGCGCCAGAGCCAGCCTTCGTTCCCGCCGGCGCTGCGGGTCAAACGTGTCATGGCACCGACGGGGTGTGGGAGGTGACGTTTGCACCCGACGGCCTCGCTCTCAATTGCGGGGATCAGCCTGATCGACAGCATCTGATCTACACCCTCACGCTAGCCAGGATCCTGGTAGAGCCGTGTTCTCTCGACGGCTGCGGCCGCCATTTGGGCGAGGTGCACGAGGCTGGCCTCGTCCTCGGCGGTGAAGCTTCCCCCTTGCTTGTCGAACAGCTGGATGGCCCCGAGCTCACTGCCATCGAGGGCGGTCAGCGACGCCGCGGCCCATCCCCGAAGCGGCCGATCACCGGCCGCGATGCGAAACAGCGGGAGCCCGGTGAGTTGCTCGCCGCCGATCCTCACCGAGCCGCCGTGGAGATGGACGTGCCGGTAGATCGCGGCCAGATCTAGCCACCGAACGAACGTCGTCCATCGCCGGTCATCTAGGGGGTGCGAGGCACCCTCGGCGATCCGGGGGTGGCCTTCGACCCCCACTGTGGCCACGCAGCAGTCGGCGCCCACGAGCTCGCGCGCCTGCTCTGCGACCAGCTGCAGCATTTCCTCGAGCGAGTCGGAGGCGTCGAGGGCGAGGGACGCGTCGGCGAGGAAGCTCGAAAGCTGACGCGACAGCTCGGTCTGGCGCCGTTCGAGCAAGAAGGCCCGTCGGGCCTCTTTGAAGCCCCGCTGGACCATCTCGAAGCTCGACAGGCTCTCGAGGAAGAAGTCACCGGCCCTGGCGGCTACCTGCGCCACCTCGGCAGCGCCCGATGCACCGGCGAGGTCGGACAGCAACGCCTCCTGATGGGCGACGGCCAGGTCCAGCACGCTGAGTTGCCGATGCACTGCCTCGCGCCCGAGCTCATAGGCGACCCGGAGTGAGGACTCGGTCGGGTCCAGTAGATAGTGGCGCAGAGCGGACGCGTAGGCCACTCGAAATGGTCCCGCTCCACTGGTCGTGCCGGCGCTCAAGGCCGGACGCCAAGGTAACGGACTGCCACCACCAGGGCATCGTCGCGGCGCTTCCAGTGGCCAGCCAGGATCCGTTCGCTGATCGCCTGGCTTGAGCCCGACGTGTCCAGCGAGTCCGCGAAGGTGGCCGCGATCCCATCGGTTGCAAGCACGAGGACGTCACCCGGCCGCATGTCGAGTGTCGCGGCTCTCACCGTGGGCAGCTCATGCCCGGGAATGCCGCGTCCAAGTGCGAGAGAACCCTTGGGCCGTGTCGCCGTCCGGTCAGCGCTCAGCACTCGCCCCTCCACGTTGCCGACGCCGAGCCAGGTGATCTCGTTGTTGGAAGGGGAAACGAAGGCCAGGCTGATCGCTGCCCCGCGTGTGCCCCTCAACGCGGCATGGCAGCGCTGGATGAGCGAGACGAGGTCCTGCGTCGGCCTCCGGCGCACGACCTCAGCTGCCCTGCGCGCGGCGCGGGCCGCTTCGCTGCCGTGACCGAGCCCGTCGATCACCGCGACCAGAGCTCCATCGGGTTGGACGGTGACAACCGCGACGTCGCCGCTCGCCACTTCGCCGCGCCGGCACCTCGTCGCGATGCCCCAGTCGACCGGTTCCCGCGCTGCCCGCTCATGCACGCCGACGGCGCTCCTCGCGTAAGCGCGCGAGCTCATCGCGAAACCTCCACTTCTTCATCGTCACGGTGGTGCCGGTGTCAGCGTCGGAAGCTATCTGGAACTCGTCCATGAGCCGTCGCGCCCCGGGCAGGCCGAGGCCGAGGCCGCCCCTGCCGCTGTAGTCGTCGCGGAGCGCCGACTCGACGTCGCGTATGCCCGGCCCCTTGTCGGTTGCGATCACCACGAGGCCGTAGCGGTCAGTGTCCTCAAACGGCTTCAGGATGATCTCGCCCCGGCCGACGTGCACGAGGATGTTGCGCGCGACCTCCGAGATCGCGGTGGCTATCAGGGTGGGATCGGGCCGAGGGAAGCCGAGTCGTTGCGCCATCGCACGTGCTTCTGCGCGGGCGGTCACGAGATCGGCGTCGGCGTTGATCGCAACGCGGACCTCATCCTCCATCCCTTGCTCCCCCGCGCGGGCCTCATCTTCCATCCCTTGCGTCCCCCTGAGTCAGCCGATCGAGCAGCACTGTCGCCGCGTCTAGGTCGAGAGCCACGCGCAGCGGCTCCAGGTTCAGGCGGAACTGCACCATGGCGATCGCCACATCGGGATGGATGCCGACGATCACGGTCTCGGCGCCTCGCAATCTCGCGGTGAGCACGATCGAGCGCAACGCGCGAGTCACGAAGGAATCGATCACCTCAAGCGCGGCGACGTCGATCACGATGCCGCGGGAGCGATGCCTTCCGACCAGCTCGATGAGCTGATGGCGGAGCTCGATGACCTCGCTGTCGGAGAGGTCCGACTGAATCGAGGCAATGAGGTAGTCCCCCTGCCGGAGGATCGCTACCGACATCGGCGCGTGGGCCTAGTTCTCGACGCCTATCGAGTCGCTGGCGTCGCGCCCCGGGTAGCCCGCCAGCCGCTCGGCCTCCACGAGCCCTCCCTGAAGGTCGCCGACCGTCTTCATCATGCCCAGGTCCACGTCGAGATCGACGAGCGTCTGCGCGATCTCCGACGAGAGGCCGGTGAGGATCGTGCTCGCGCCCATCAGCCGGGAAGCCTCGACGGTCTGAACGAGATGATTGGCCACGGTGCGGTCGATCGCCGCCACCCCGGTGATGTCGATGACCACCACCGTGGCGCGGTTCTCCTGGATCGACCCCAGGAGCTGCTCGGTGAGCTGGCGCGCACGGGCGGAGTCGAGAACGCCGATGATCGGCAGCAGGAGCAGGCGGTCACGAAGCTGCAGGACAGGGGTAGACAGCTCCCGCATGGCCTCCTGCTGCTCGTGGATGACGCGTTCGCGCTCCTCGACGAAACTAACCCCGACCGTCACGGCGACCCGGTTCGCCGCGGGCTCGTATGAGTCCAGGATCCGATTGAGCAGATCAAGGTCCTGCTGATACTTAGCGAACAGCGATCGCGCGAGCACGTCTCGCAGGAGGAGCACGATCCCAATCACCTCGTGGGTTTCAACACCCCGGGGGATGATTCTCTCCGAAAGTTCCCGGGCGTACGTCTCGAGGGTCTCGGTGCTTCCGGTCTCCAAAGCGTCCATGTAGTTGTCGTAGACCTCGGTCGCCTCGGAGAAGATCTCCTCGTCGGACATCACGCCCAACAGCTCCGCCTCGCTGATGCGCCGAGCCCACTCCTCCCGGAGCTCGCTGCGGCACTCGCGCAAGTACGCCACCAACTCCTGGAGGAGCGAATCGGCCTCGTCAGAGGGCCGGGCGGGCCGGCCGTCCGCCCGCTGATCCGATTCCTCTGAAGCCGGATGATCTTCGGTCCGCTGATCGGATTCCTCAGAAGTCATCTGATCCTCGGCCCGCTGATCCGATTCCTCGTCTGCAGTCGCTCGACTGTCGGTACGCCGATCCGATTCCTCGTCTGCAGCCGCCTGATTGGGCTCTTGGTCCATCTGCTCCTCCTCGGGTCCGAAATTGGCTGCGAGCCGTCTTCGCAGGGGAATAGCGTGCTGGCGGTCGTTCATCGAAGTCTTGGACGGCGGGCTCGGGCTCCGTCAAGGAAGAGCCCGGTGATCGTGGCGGTCATGTCCTCCTTGCCGAGTGCCGGGGTGGACCTGAGCACGCCAACTGTCAGCGCGATCAGCGACTCGGTGAGACGAGCGCTGGCGATGTCGTCGCGAAAGTCCCCACTCACCTGACCCCGCTCGAACAGCCGGCCCAGCGGCTGGATGAGCTTACGCTCGAATCGCTCCGGGTCCGACCGCAGTCGCTCGCGCGCCAAGAGCACGAAGGAGTCTCCGACGTCGACCAGGGCGCGTACGGCCCGAGCGATCCCCTCCTCCGGCGCCACTTCGTCGATCCTGGCCGACGCAAGCCGCGCATCGACGTCGCTCACCGCAGCCTGCGCCAGTTCGTCGAGCAGGGCTTCGCGGTTGGGAAAGTAGCGGTACACCGTCGCGCGGGCGACTCCAGCCGCTTCGGCGACGTCGTTCATGCTCGCTTGCTCTCCCTGGACCGCAAATATCTGCGCCGCTCCGTCGAGGATCGCCGCGGCGACGCGCTGCTGTAACGACTGCCTGGGGACTGGTTCGGACATCTTGGTCTCGCCATTAGTCTAAGCTCTCGCTTGACGAGATGCTACTGTCTCATCTAGGGTCGATGCTGTCCTACGCCCGAGGAGGATTTATTTCATGACGTTGTCGGAGCAAATGCGAACGGGTCTTAGGGAGATGCCGTCCAACGCCGCTTGGGTCCTGTCCCGGGTCCTCAAACCCGCGGAGGTGGTCGGAACGGCGGCCGAGTCCGCCACGGCGAGCGCCCGTGACCGAGGACGAAAGGTAAGGGCAGCCGTGGCAGACGTCGTTCCAGTCGGCGGGGACTCGATCGACGTCCGAATGAAACGCGCTCAGGATGCGGGCGAGCGCGCCCGAGAGGCCGAGGACCGGGCCATCGAGGCGGCGCGGGAGTCCAAGGCCCGCTCCGACCACGCTCGCCAGGTGACTGAGCGTGGTCGCGCCCGCCTCAAGGCGGTGGAACGCGAGACCACCCGGCAGGTCAAGCACCGGATCGCGGAGGCCCAGCGGGCCGCCGACGAATTGGTGGAGCGCGAACGCCGAGCCGCCGAGGCGGACGCTGAAGAACAGCGACAAGAAGTCCAGGGGGAAATCGACGAGGAGATCGAGGAAGCTCAACGCGAGGCCGAGGCGTCCCGGCAACGAGCCGAGGAGCTCGTCGAGGACGCCACCGAGAAGCTGGCGGAGGCTAGACGGCTAGCGGACGACGCCGCCACGGCCGCGCGCGACGCCGCCGAGGAGGCGCACCGTCAGGCCCAACAGCTCGCAAGCGAAGCAGAGCAGGAAGCGAGCGACGCCGAACAGCGGCTGCGAGCGACCGAGCAGATGCGCGAGCAGTCGCGCGCGGCCGCAAAGCGCACTGCGCGCGAGCTCGAGCGGGATACTGCAGACGGTGGCCTCGAGTCCTACAACAAGCCGGAGCTGGTCGAGCTGGCGGCCAGCATCGGTGTCGAAAAACGAACGACCATGACCAAAAGCGAGCTCGTCGACGCGATAGCGAAGGCGTCTCGCAGCACCCGGTGAACGGAGGCGACCGAAAGTGAGACTCCTCAACAGGAAAAACCGATTTCAGCGGCTTCTCGACAACGTGAGCGACACTCTCGACGTCCCCAGCGGGGTGAAGTTTGGCCTACCGGACATCGGGTCGGCTAACCCGCTGAAGCGCGGCTTACCCCAAGGCAAGGCGCTGAAGGCCGGTTTGATCGCCGGCGGCCTGGCTGGTCTCACCGCGGCTAGCGCCGGCGTCTCTTCGCTCCGGCGGCGCACAGAGGGGGCGGGAAACGATTCGTGAAGCGGCGAGAGAGTATTCGTGAAGCTCACGAAAGCGGCACTGTTCGCAGCCGGATACGTGATGGGCGCCAGGGCGGGCCGTGAACGCTATGCCCAGATCATCGACGCGATGGCGAAGGCGTCGCAGCGACTCGAGGAGTTCAGCGCTCGCCGCCCCCCGGCCTCCCGCCGCCCTTCCGTCACCCGCCGTCCCGCGGCCCGTGAGGGCGAGGGCTCCGGTCGTCCTGACGGCGGTACCTGATCGCAGGAGTCGCCTTGCCAACGGGCTTCTGCTCGAGGGCTCGGTCCTGGCCCGCGTCCTCGGCATGCGCCTTTTGAAGGTTGACATGACCATCGTGCTCACGCCGGCTGTGGTGGCCGCCCCTCGCCGGGCTCATGATCCGCCGTCACGCGGACCCCGACGATCGCTCGGTGTCTCCCCGGGGTCACGCGCTCCCAGCCAAGGCTTGGCGGAAGCCATCCGGAGCATCAACGAGGGAGCGGAGCTCCTCGCGATAGCGCGCCGTAATGCCACGTAGCCGGCGTTTACCTCGGTTCGCCGTTACACCGCGTCCCTGCTGCTTTTGCTAAAGCACACGCCGGGCAGACGCGGGTCGCTGCCAGTGATTGCGTTGTGGTTTCCGCCGGCTCGCCCATGTGGCGGCGCATAACCGCTAACTGGTAACTGCTGACGATGTGTCTACACGAGGGGGTGCCACCAACGGAACGTTCTGAATGGTATGTACGCGCGCGGACGCGGATCGCGTTGTGCTCATCCACAGAGGCTACGTTTCGCAGCGAGTGTCGACACCTCGCCCGGCAAGCAACAGAAAGGAGTCGCAATGAACGACGATGAAGCCCACCCAACTCCCAGCGCCAGCCCGCAGAGTGGCCGGTCCTTCGAGCTACCCCGGGTGCGTGAGCTGCGCCCCGAACCGGGCAGACCGCGTGCCGATGCCGAAGCCGAGGATCGCTCATCCCCGTCCTTCCCGGGAGAGAAGGAGCCAGGCTCAGACGACGACGCCGCAACCGGCGCGTCGCGCCCCTCCGGGCGGCGTGACACTTTTCAACGCCGCTGGGAACAGGTTCAGGCACGTTTCGTTGATCAGGCAGCACGTCGGGTCGATCTCACAGACAATTAGTTAGTAACCGGGCGGCCTTTGGTGAGCGACGCGTGCACTGGCAAGAGCGAGCTTTGACACAACGGCATGTACAGTCAGAATTCAATGAGGCTTTGGGTGATCGTTCTTCTGGGTCTAATACCTCTCATCATTGGTCTGATCGCCAAGACGGCGAGTCTATCGACCATTGGAATATTCCGACGGTGACTCCGCCGTCATCGGTGAGGAGCACCATGTGGCGGCCCATACGACATCGGACGGTCGCGGCGCCGCCGAGGCTGGCTCGGTTGAGAAGGCAGCCTTCGATCGACAAAGCACCAAGCACGGCTATTAGGCGGCCTGTTCGACCGTGCGGATGCGGGCAAATGCGGCGATCGCTTCGGCGAGCGTGTCGGGCTGGTCGATCATGGAGAACGTTTTGGCGTGCTCGATGATCTCGAGCCGCGAGTTCGGTAACACGGCGGCCAGCCGTTGCCCGTCCTCGAGTGGGAAGAACGCGTCGTCGGCCGACCAAGCGATCAGCGCCGGTTGTTTGAATTGCGCCAGGCGCGCGGCGGCTCGCTCGGTGCTTTGGCGGCTCAACGAGGCAGTCAAGCGCCGAAGGTCCTCCCGGATCCGGCGGTCGGTGAGCGCTGGTTTGACCCACTCGGCCGTCAGGTCGTCGATGTCGGCGTGAGCGAGCGCACCGTAGGCCCGCTTGCGCCCAAGCCGGGTTCGGAGCGGCTGCAGTGCTGCATGGAAAGCAGGAGCGAACTTGGCGGCGGCGATCAGCGGCTTGAGGACCGGCGGGGGGAAGTGCTCGAAGGCGTCGCAGCTGGTCAGAGCGAGCGCCCCGAGCCGCCCCGGGGTGCTGGTGGCGAGGATCTGGGCGATCGCGCCGCCCGTGTCGTTACCGACCACGACGACGTCCTCGAGGCCGAGGGCATCCAAGAACTCGGCCGCCGTGGCCGCGACACCCTCCATCGTGAGCTCCGCGCCCTCGCGCATCGGCTCCGTGTGGGCGCCCAGTGGCCACGTCGGCGCCAGACACAAGAAGCCCCGGGCGGCGAGCCGTTCGCTCAACGGCCGCCACAAGGCGTGGCCCATCGCGTAGCCGTGAACGAACATCACCGGGCGGCCATCCGGCGGCCCAGACATCTCATAATGGATCGCTCCTACGCTGAGCTCGGCGGCGGGCATGAGGTCCTCCTAGCGTGTGGGTTGAGTAGCGGGTACCGGGTCGGCTCGGCTCGCCAGATCCGGATGTGCTCCGCGTAAACTGAGCCTTTCGGAGATCATTCATCCGCGATCGTCTTGGTCAAGCTCGCGTTGATGGCCGGACTGATGTCGGCCACCGTAGGCCGCCAATGGCCTACTGAGAAGATCCAATCCTCCAAGCGATTTCAGGACCAAAAACTCGCCTTCGCGGGTAGGGGCGGGCGGCTTCTCCCGCCCGGCGGGAGCCGCTCATCTCGCGAGGAACGATCACGCGGTCGGGACACTTGATCACCACGAAAGTGCTGGCCGCCTCAAGCGTGAGCGAGGATGATCCTTGCTCTTCTCCCCGCGCATTGGCAAGCAGAGGTGTAAGGGCGACTTCTCCCTAGCGGGCTTGACAGCTCGCTCGTGGTGACAGACTGGCATCGGGTGGCGGTGAGTGCGCCGGAGGGGCCTGCCCGCCGAGGTAGCGGTTTACTTCCCGGGTGGTCGTTGGTCGTATCGCCGCCTTCTTGGCAGGCCTGGTGCAGTCCGCTGCTGCGGCGGCCGCCGCCGGTCCGCCCCCGTCGATCACGGTGGGTCCCAACAACATCTTCTACGCCGTGGTGGTCGCCGGCCGGGAGCCGTCGCGGGCGATCGGGACCCGGGTGCACGGCTGCGTGATCGCACCACGCACGCGCTGTCCGCGCGCGGCGTCTTGGCGGCGCGAAGCTTTTACGGCGTGCAGCTCCAGTACGCGCGCCTCGGCGGCGCTGAGTTGCGAGGAGCGCGCCTGTCGCTCGCGGATCTTGCGTCCGCTCGCGCCGCTGGGGTGGACCTTCGCCGCGCGAAGCTCACAGGGGCGGGCGCCGCCTACGCCGATCTGCGTAACGCCCGCCTCGACCACGCGCTCCTGTGCCTGGGCGGCTTCGCTCGCGCGGATCTCACTCACGCCAGCCTCGTTGGCGCTGATGCGGGGGTGGTGTCGCTTACCGGCGCGAGCCTGCGTGGCGCTGACCTTCGTGGCGCCGATCTCTCCAATGGTCTTGCCGACGGAGCGGCTTTCCGGGGTGCCGACCTGCGTGGCGCCAATCTCAGCAACCCTCGACCCGGCGGGCGCGAAGATGAAGGGCGCCAGGCTGAGCGGAGCGACGGTCTGCAACACGATCACGCCCGACGGGACCGTCTCGCATCCGCTGAGGGGGGTGTGCCCGAAGGCGCGGTTCTCTCCGTACCCGCCGAGCGCGCCACCAATGCGGGTGTACAAGCCCGATCCGCTGTATACGGCGATCAGAGCGTTCGGGCCGCAGGTTCACTCGGGAACGGTGATCGCGGGAATGCACGATCGCCTCGTTTACCAGGTGCCCGTCTGCCAAGCTGGAGGGCCAGGCGCTCAACGGCGCGTTCCTTTCCTACGCGGATCTCCGGCGCACGAACCTCACCAACACGAACATCTCGCTCGGCGACCTGGCGTTCGCGCAGCTCGCTTCCGCTCAGCTCGCGGGCTCGCAGCTGTCCGGGGCGACGATTGTCGGGGCCCGTGCCAGGCGCGCCTCGTTCGCACGCGCCCAGCTCGTGCTGACCGTACTGACCGGGGCTGAGGTGCGCGGCGCGTCGCTCCGTGGCGCGACAGCGGTCGCTGGCGCGTTCGATGGCACCGTCCTGCCCGGCGCCGATCTTCGGGAGTCAAGCCTCGTTGATGCCTCCCTGGCTGGCGCCGATCTACGCGGTGCGGATCTCCGCCACGCCAACCTGAGCGAGGCCTCGCTGGTCGGGGCACGGGTCCAGGGCGCTCGCTTCAGCGGGGCCGTCTTTTGCAACACCGTGATGCCCGACGGCCACGTTTGCAACCGTCGCCGCGGCTGCGGGCCATAGCAACCGGCGCCGGTGGGCGGCAAAGGTCGTGCCCCCATCGTGAAGTCAGAACTCAATAACCAGGGCCCGCCCAAGGGTCGCGATTCGAAGCGGCAGGCGTTGCTTTGCCGGTCGCTGCTCAAGCACGAGGGGTAAAGCTGCGGCGCCTGCTGCGCGTCAAGGCGGCCTTCGATCCGGCCAACCGGTTCCGATTGAGCAGGTCCCTTCGGAGCCCTTGACGGGCTCCGCTCGTCGAGGGGGCGCAGCTAGTCCGCGCCCGCGAGCAGCGTAACCGAGTCGCCGAGGTGAATGATCCCGTTGGTCAGGATGTCGGCGCGTACCCCGCCGCGGTGAACAAGGGCGCGGAGGACCGGCTGTGACGCGTAGCGGTCAATCACGGTGCAGGGTTCGCAGAGGCGCATGCAGCGGCACCGAACCGCGCCGATCATGAACTGCTGTCCCACCATCCCGTTCAGGTCGATGCCTCGGGTTACGAGGTTGCGGCGGTGGTCGTTGGGGCCGAGCGGAGGGTCAAACGACTCGCAGACCTCGGCCTCGATCAGCGTTAGCGCGCTTCCTGGTAACCCGGACGGGAAGGTCCCTTTGCCGACTATGTGGCGATCGCCTTCCAGGCCCTGTCCCGGGAGCGCGCGTGCCTCGGTGAGGCTCACCGCGGGCTCGCCGGCGGCTGGCGCGACGGCGATTGCCTCGATGATGCCGGCGCCGGCATGGTGCGGCGGCGGAGCAGGTCGCGTGAGCGCGATGTCCGCGGCGGCGAGGAGAAAGCCGGCATCGATCCACTCGTGCTCGATCGCCGCGCCGTGCGCGGGGTCCCAAACGACGCCCGACGGCTGGCCGTACATCACGACAAACCGAGGCTCCGTCCGAGGGGGCCGGACACGAGCCAGCCACGGGCCGCCCCACTGGAACGTGTTAGGGCCGGCGATCGGCACCAGCCCAAGCGACAGCCCCGCCAGCCAGCGGGACATGATCGGGTCCCTTGCCGGGTCTTCCGCCCGAGCAGGATGCGGCAGCTCGTCCAGGGCACACTCCAGGATCGTGGCGAGGCAGGCTCGGAAGCTCGCGGCTTCGAGACTGGGGAGTGGGTCAACGAACTCGACTTCGCGCATCGGACGTATCGTGCCACCCGGGCAGGCCGGCCGCGCTTGGACCCGAGTGCGACGGCATCGGCGAACGCGACACCGTTCAGCGAGCCGAGTCCGGTTGCGAGGTCGTAGCCTGGCTGGGCAGCGCCGCTCAGCGAGAAGCGTCCCGATACTGGCCTTGGCCCAACCAGAGAAAATGACGGTACAGACGCCTGTAAGTACATCCAGGACCTCAGTTTTCTCGCCATTTCACTTGCTGCCGCCGCGACCGCAGTCTCACTAGGCTAACCCTCAGCCGGAAGGCGTATGGCGCTGCTCGCCGGGGTAAGGGTCATTGCTCGCTGGGCGATTCCCGAGTACTCTGCACGACTGCACGGTCGGCGGGTCCCGTTTGAGGAGGAGAGTGGAGCACCTGAAACGGGCTTTCATCGTGGGGGGTGGTATTGGTGGTCTCACCGTGGCTCTCGCGCTGAAGCGCGCGGGCATCGAGGTCGAGGTGCATGAGAAGTTCACTCACCTCCAGGGACGTGAAACGCGCTTTACGATCTGGTCGTATGCGATCGGCAACCTGGTCGGGCTCGGTATCTCAGAAGAGCGACTGGATTCGGTCGGCTCGGCGATTGAGGCCACGGAGCTGCGAAACGGGGCGGGCAAGCTCCTCGAGCTGATGCCGGTCGGTCAGGTCGCCCGCAAGCTCGGCGCGCCCAGCTACGACTGTGCTCGCGGCGACCTGTTGGCGGCGTTGATCGACGCAATCGGTGCTGAGGCGCTGCACATGGGCTCCGGATGCGTGAGGTCGAGCGGGAGGGGGATTGTGCGCATGCGTTGTTCGCCGACGGCTCACGCGCTACAGGTGATCTCGTCGTCGGCGCGGACGGGCTTTATTCCGTCGTTCGCGACGCGGTCGCGGGGCGGTCCCGGCTCAAGTACTCGGGCTTTGTCGGCTCGGGCGGGGTCCTCGCGTTCACCCACGACCTGTTGCCGGCCGGACATCACATCGAGCTATGGGCGCGTGGGTCCAAGGGCGGCATCGCCGATATCGGTAGCAATCGCGCCCGCCGGTATGCGATCACCCGCGGGAGACCGGGGGCGCCTCCACCGTCCCCCATGACGCTGCTCGACCACGTGCGCGACTGGTATCCGGTGCTGTCCGACGCCATCGACGCCTCTCCCGAGGAGGCGATCGCGCACTCGGAGGCATGGGACCTCGAGCCGCTTTCCACGTGGGTGGATCAGCGCGTGGTGCTGTTGGGCGACGCGGCGCATGCCGCCACGCCGTTCGCGGCAATGGGCGCGTGTATGGCGATCGATGACGCCGTGGAACTTGCTCGGCGCGCACGCGGGCCACGATGAATTCGTCGATGATCCGCGATCTGCCGTTGTCATAGAGCTTTGAAGTACCGAGTAATCGGCAAGGCCGTGTAGCCGGCGCTCTCGTACACGCGCCGAGCGGCGGCGTGGCCGACGTCGCCCCCGGTCTCGACCATCGCGACCTGCATCCCGCAACCACGTAGCCAGCCCGTCGCGAACTCGGTGAGAGCGCCACCGATGCCCTCATGTTGATGTTCGGGGTCGACGGCCAGCATCGTGACCTCGCCCAGGTGGCGTTCTTCGTGGAGCCTCGCGGTGACGAAGCCGGCCAACCGGTGCTGCCCCTCGGCTACCCAAGCCCGGGTTACGCGATCGGCGAGGGTGTCTCTGACCGCAGCCGCCTGGTACTGGCGCCAATCGCCGTGGAGGCGTGCGAAGATCTGAGGCCCCAGCAGGTGTTCCACGGCAGCGAAGACCGACGCCCAGGCTCGAAGCGCCAAATCAACCACCGGCTGCTCATCCGCAGGCCGGTACTCGCGGATCGCGGCGACCATACGCCTCATGCTCGCAAAACGGGATCCTGGCGGGTACGGCGAGGCCAGCCATTGTCAGCCTCTTTTCAGCGTGTTCGCCTAGGGTTCCATCCGCAGACGCAGCTCCGTTTGCTTCTAAACGTCGAACTGGCAAGGGCCAAACGAGTACACCGATGCTGAACATCCTTCGCTGGACCGTGGCGACGACTGGTTCGCGCAATCGCTCGACGGTTGTGAGGATCGATATCAGCTCATGACCGGCAAGCGGAGCGTGGAGGATTCGGCTTGGTCGATCCGCCCCGGGTTATCGCCCGAGAGCGCGTCGGCTCGGTATCTCTCCGGTCGCGTGTGGCAGAACCTCACGGTGCGGTTGGCGGTTGCGCTGGCGTTCGCCGATGCCTCCATTGTCGTCCTGGCGCTGCCGGAGATCGTGGCCCGGCTGCACACCTCGATATCGCACGTCACGTGGGTGATCATGGCCTACAACCTGGCGCTCATCGTGACCGCGGCTGCGGTCATCCCGTTTGCCCGGCGATTCGCCTCGACGTGGTGGCTGATCGTCGGGCTCTCGCTGTTCGGGCTGTCGTCGATCGGTTGCGGAGCCGTGAACAGCATGAGCGCCCTGGTGCCCCTCCGCTGCATACAAGGGATTGGCGGCGGTCTGCTTCTGTGCGCGTCACTGCCGGTGTTCGCCGGCACGGCCCGGGCCGGAGACTCTCCAGTGAACGGGTGGTCGGCCGCGGCCGCGATCGGGATGGCGGTGGGACCCGCGGCCGGCGGGGTCCTGACCCAGATCTTCGACTGGCGCGCGATCTTCCTCGCGCAGGCGCCGGTCGCAGCGCTGGCCGTGATCCTGGTCCTCGCGGTGCACGTGCGATCCGGAAACGAGCTCGGGGGCGAGGTGGACCGCCGTCCGTCGGCGCTCGATCCCCTCACCGCCAACGCCTGCCTGACACTGCTCTCGGCAGGATTGATCTGCGCACTGTTCCTGGTCGTGCTGGTGCTGATCGACGTTTGGCTGCTGACGCCGATCGCGGCTGCGGCGGTCGTGACGACGATCCCCCTGGCTACGGCGATCGCCGAGCGCGCTGTACGCGGAACTTCGCCGATCGCGCTGGGAGCTATCGGCGCGGCTCTCGTGGCCGTCGGCCTGATCGGCCTATCGTTTGTAACCCACCGCGAGCTGGCCTGGGTGATCGTCACGCTGGCGCTCGTGGGGACCGGTCTGGGGCTCGCGTTTCCGGGACTTACGACGGTCGCCTTGGGGAGCGCCGGACCGACGGCGGCCCGGGCCGCGAAGACCGTCGCTGCGCGCGACGCCGGCATCCTCCTCGGCTTGCTGATCCTGACGCCGGTATTCGTCCACCAGCTGGGCAAGGCGCCCAACCAGGCGCTGCCGGCTGCGACCAAGGCGGTCATCACAGCGCCTATGCCAGTTGGACTGAAGTTCTCGCTGGTGCCTGGGCTGCTGGCGGACTACAAGCGCGCTCCGCAGAGCGAGCTTCCCGACTTCGGCCCAACGTTCGCGCACGCGAGCACCCACGCGACCCCTTCCGAGCGTGTGGCGCTGAGCGACCTGGAGAAGCAACTCGACTCAATCGTCCAGCGCGCCGCCACAAGCGCGTTCAAGCTGCCGCTGCGCTACGGGGCAATCTTTGCGATCGCGGTCCTACCGCTGCTGGGCCTGCGGCTCATCTACGTCCGAAGGCGGGTCAGCTGAGCTCGCGCGTAGACCTGGAAGAGGCGAGCGCGGCGGAGCGCCCCGCCAGCCCGGCAGCGCGCGGTTCGAGATTGACTTCGCGTGCTCGTGGTGCTACTCATTCCGCGCTTTGGGAGAGCCGCCTTGCGCTACCGCTTGAGATGTTATGACCGCCTGTACATCGTGGCTTGCCATGGTGATGACTGTATGCTCGAGGACGAGGGGCGCCTGATCGCGCCTTGGTGAACGCGATCGGTCGTTCGCGAGCGAGGATCCCTGCCAGAGATACTCCTGATCCTCGTACCGTCTCTTTAACCGATTCACACAGCTAAATACCGACCGCTTCGTAGGAGCCTGGCGCTCGTCTCGTTGGTTTGCGGGGCGCTAGCGGTCGCTGGATGTAGTGGCGGTACGACCGCGGCGACGAACGTGACCCGTGTCACAGCAACCCTAAACGCGCGGGCAGCCTGCGACGGGGGCCCGTGCTGGTGGTACTTCCGCTACGGCACCGACGACTTGTACCAGTATGAGACGCCAGTCCACGAAGTCGCGTCGAACACCAACGGTCAGCCGATCCAGCTGCCCGGGGAGAACGTGTCGGGCCTCGTGCCTGGCACAACTTACCAATACCAGCTCTGCGGAAAGGGCGACAACGTCAACCAATATGAATGTGTGGGACCGGATGGATCGCCGGGAACGAGCGAGCAGTTCGCAACGCAGGACTCGAAAGCCGACTGCCTGTATGCGGACAATGACGTGTCTACGCTGGTCGCCTTCAGCGAGAAGGTTGGTTATGGGTTCCGGTGTGCGATGACGTTCTCAAATGACAATCAGGATTGGACGAGCTGGGAGACGCCCTGGTTTACAACCGCGGGTCAGCCGGCGGCGGAGTACTTCAATTGGCAGGACTGGAAGAACTGTATGAACCCCGACGACCCGTGCGTGAGCGGTGAGAGACGCCAGCTGATAATTACCACCCAACTATGGCCCAGCTCCGAGGAGGGCGATGATCCGCTTGAAAAGTGCTCGGAAGGTGCGTACAACTGGTATGCGGTGGCCCTGGCCGTGAATCTGGTCGATGACGGCCTTGGCGACTCGATCATCCGGATCCAGCCAGAAGGCAATGACACCTCCCGGCCAGAGGACCTCCCGGGTGACGGCGTGGACGGCCGGCCGACCACCCAGGAGGAGCAAGAGTGGGCCAGTTGCTGGAGTAAAGAGGCCCTATCGATGAAGGCCGTGCCGGGTGCTCAGTTCCTCATGGATTGGACGATCAACCCCTACTGGCGGCCCATTCCCCTGAGCGCGTGGTACCCGGGGGACCGTGTCGTGGACATCATCGGGATCGACGCTTACGAGAGCGGCCTGCCGGCGAGCATCACCTCTGAGCCAGCCGCTTGGGCACGGATCTACGCGCAACCGAACGGGATCAGCACGGCGCAGCAATTCGCCGCGCAGCACGGTAAGCCGATGAGCTTCTCGGAGTGGGGGTTGGGCGATCTCGGGCCACCTGACTACGGTCTCGGCGACGACCCCGTCTACATCGACAACATGGCGGTCGTCGTCCGGCTGCTTCCTTTTGCGTATCAGTCGTACTTCCTGAGTGGCGATGCCGGTGCGCTGCTCGACGGGCTAGCGCCAGCGAGCCTGACGAGCTATGTCGCGCACTTCGGAGGTGCCGGCGACACGACGGGGAACCCGACGATCGTGCCGTAGGTCGGCAAGGGCCGGACCGTTGGCGGCGCTCCCGAATGCCGCCACCTCAGCCCGCGAGCGTGGCGTTCAAGGTGATCTCACCGACACCCCCGAGCGCGCGGGACACCGGACAGCCAGCCTTCGCCTGGGCCGCGTAGTCGGCGAACTGCCGCTGATCGATGCCGGGCACCCTGCCCTCGGTGACCAGATCGATCTGGGAGATCGTCGGGTTGCCATCGACGTTCCTCAGGTGCACCTTTGCCGTGGCATTGATGGACTCCGCGGGGTGCCCCTCTTCCGCGAGGATGTTGCTCAGCGCCATGGCAAAGCACCCGGCGTGTGCGGCACCGATCAGCTCCTCGGGATTGGTGCCCTGGCCCTCCTCGAACCGGCTCGCGAACGAGTAGTTGCCTGAGAAGAGGCCGCTCCCAACCTCTACCGTGCCAGATCCGCTCCTCAAGTCACCGCGCCATTCGGCGGTTCCGTCGCGCGTCGCCATCTCCATCGCCTCCGTCGGTCGCTTAGCACACTCCAGGATCTGGCGGACAGGCTACCCATCGGGGGCATTTCTGGGTGTTCAGACGGGCCAGCAGCCGCTGCGCGGCGACGATCGGCCGGGTCGACCGGCGGGTCGAACGCTGATCAGACTAACTCGAGCGCTTCTCGCGGGCAGCGGGTCCGTCGTCGAGGATCCGGCGCAAAAGACTCGCCAGCTGACGCTGCTCGCTGATCGAAAGGCGCTCAAACCCTGGGGTGGGTTCTCCGACCCGCTCGAGCATCCGCTCGCGCAGCTGTTGCCCGGCGTCCGTGAGGACGACGTGCTTCACGCGCCGATCATGAAAACTCGACCGGCGGGTGACCAGCCCTTGTGCCTCGAGCCGGTCGATCAAGCCAGTGACGTTAGAGCTGTCACATCCGAGCCGCGCTGCAAGCTCGTTCATCGGCAGCGGCGAAGCCAGCTGCAGGAGCGCCCCTGCCTGGGCCGGGTGCAGGGCGAGATCGGAAGCCGCGATGAGAAAGCGGCGCCGCTGTTGTCCAAACAGGGTGCGTAGCAGCGTCCAGGTCTCGGCCGCCTGCGATCCGACCTCGAGCGTCTCCGACATGATCTCCGTGTTCACATTCTATTGAGTATCTAGATTATTGACAATCTCAACCTTCTGCTAGAGTGCGCTTAATGAGCGGGAGCCCCGCCATCGACGTCGACAAGCTGGTCCGCGAGTTCCGGAAGGGCCCGCGAGCCGTCGACGGCATCGATCTCTCCGTATCGCCCGGGGAGATCTACGGGTTCCTCGGCCCCAACGGGGCTGGCAAATCCACGACCGTACTGATGCTAACCACGCTGCTCCCACCGACCAGCGGTCGTGCAACCGTGGGCGGCTACGACATCGTCAGGCAAGGGGCTCAGGTCCGCGCCACGATTGGCGCAGCCCTTCAGGAGGCCGCGCTCGATGCGATCCTCACCGGCCGCGAGCATCTGCTGCTCCAGGCAACCCTGCAGGGCCTGCCGTCCGCGGAGCGGCGCCAGCGTGCCCAAGCGCTGCTCGAGCGGGTGGGGCTGACCGAGGCGGCGGATCGGCGGGTCGGCGGCTACTCGGGCGGAATGAAGCGCCGCTTGGATCTCGCGCTCGCGCTCGTGCACTCGCCGCGGATTCTGTTTCTCGATGAGCCGACGACGGGCCTCGACCCGCAGAGCCGTAGCGCTCTGTGGGAGGAGGTGGCGCGACTGGCCCACGATGAGGGCATGACCGTGTTCCTCACCACTCAGTACCTGGAGGAGGCCGATGCCCTCGCCGACCGTATCGGGATCATCGATCGCGGCCGGATCGTGGCCGAGGGGACGCCTGCCCAGCTCAAGGCCGAGATTGGCAGCCCGAGCGTCGAGGTCACGCCGACCGATCCGGGACTCGGCGATCGGCTGGTCGAGCTGCTCTCTGGCTTCGGCGAGATGCGGCGCAATGGGCGCGGCAGCGTGACCGTGCAGCTGCCGGGCGGCGAAGCCGAGCTCGCCGAGATCGTCCGAATCCTCGACCGCGCCGACGTACGGGTCCAAACGCTGCAGCTTCATCAACCGTCGCTCGACGATGTGTTCTTGGCCAAGACCGGCCGCAAGTTGGAAGGATCGGGCGACGGTGCGGTGGCCGAGGCGCCCCAAGCCGGGGCGCGCAGGAGGCGGCGGCGTGGCGGTTGAGGCGGCTGTCGACCTGCCCCGAGCGGGGCATCCGGCCCAGTCGGCGCGCCTGGTAGAGCAGACGCTGGCAGTGGGGCGTCGGTCAGTGGTCCGCACGTACCGGCAACGTGCGCTGATGATCTTTCCGATGATCTTTCCGTTGATCCTGTTCGCGATAAACGGCTCGGCGCTCAGTCCCGCGACGCGCATCCCGGGCTTTCCGACCGACAACTACCGCGATTTTCTGATCGCCATGCCATTCATTCAGGGGGCGATGTTCGTCTCGATCACCGCGGGGGTCGATCTGGCACGAGACATCGAAAGCGGCTTTCTCAATCGGCTGGCGATGACGCCGGTGCGCGGCGAGGCCATGCTCCTCGGCCAATTGGGTGGCGCCCTCGTGCTTGGCACGGTGCAGGCGATCGTCTACCTCCTCGTAGGTCTGGCCACCGGCGTCTCGTTCGCCAGCGGTGTCGCCGGCGCGGTCGTACTGCTGGTGCTCTCCATCGTGATCTCATTCGCGTTCGCCAGCCTCGGCGGGCTGCTGGCCTTGCGCTTCGGGACCGGCGAGGCCGTGCAGGGGATCTTCCCGCTGCTGTTCGTGACGCTGTTCCTGAGCTCCTCGAGCCTGCCGCGCAACCTGATCAAGGCGCCCTGGTTTCGCGACATCGCGACCTACAACCCGGTCTCCTACCTCATCGAGGCGCTCCGGAGCCTGGTCATCACCGGCTGGGATGCGCAAGCGTTGGCGCTCGGCTTTGGCTTTGCCAGCTTGCTCCTGGTGATCTCGATGGGCTTCTCGCAGTCCGCCATGCGGTCAAGGCTGGCAAGAAGATGAGCCGTTTTTTCAACGTCGCGCGCGGCGTCGCCTGGCGGTCGATCCACAACACGGTGGTCAATCCCGCCATCCTCGTTCCCTCGATCATCTTCCCGCTGTTCTTCTTGATCGCGTTCGCCGGCGGCCTCTCGCGGATCAGCGATGTGCCGAACTTCAACTACCCGCCTGGCTACACGGCCTTCCAGTTCGTATTCGTCTTCTTGCAGTCGGCCGCGTTCGGCGGTGTGTTCACCGGATTCGCGATCGCCCGCGACTTCGATTCGGGGTTCGCGCGCAGACTGCTGCTGAGCGCCCCGCGCCGGAGCGGGATCATTGCCGGCTACGCGATCGGCGCACTTTTGCGCTGGATGCTCACCGGAACTGTCGTCACGATCGCGGCGCTGATCGCGGGTATGAACGTCAACGGCAGCGGTATCCAGCTGTTCGGCCTTATCGGCCTGGGTATCGCGATGAACCTCGCCGCCGCGCTGTGGGCCTGCGGAGTGGCGATGTTCCTGCGCACCGAACAGGCAGGCGCGCTGATTCAGATGCCGGTGTTCGTGCTCCTGTTCCTCGCCCCCGTCTACGTGCCCCTGTCACTGCTGACAGGCTGGATCCACGCCGTCGCCAACCTGAACCCAGTGACCCCGGTCCTCGAAGCCGGCCGCGGCCTGCTGGCGGGCTCGCCGGTCAAGGTCGCGATTGCGTTCGCCGGACTCGCGGCGGCGACGGTGCTCATGACGGCGTTCGCCCGGCGCGGACTTGCATCAGCCGAGAAGGCCGGCTAACGGTGGCGACGATGCTACGGTCAGCGACCCGTGTGGCGCCTGAGCGGTGTTGGTCGGACCGAGCGCGAGAACGCATTTCGAGACACGGCCGTGGCTGACGCCAACGACACCACATCCGCCGCATCGCGTCGGAACTCGTTCGTCAACCGACTGTTCGCGGACGCCCTCGGAGCGCTGGATCTCCTATGCGTATACATCGGTGATCGCCTCGGTCTCTACCGAGCCCTGGCCGACCGCCCCGGCCTCAGCTCCGGGGAGCTCGCCTCCGCCGCCGGCGTGAACGAACGGTATGCCCGGGAGTGGCTCGAGCAGCAGACGGTCAGCGGGATCCTGGACGCTGAGAACCCCGAGGCGCCCGACGAAGAGCGCCGCTACCGCCTACCGCAAGAACACTACGAGGCCCTGGTGGAAGAGTCGAGTGTCGACTTCATGGCTCCGCTGGCGCAGGCCGTGGTTGGATGCACCCCGCCGCTCGAGGTCCTCCTGGAAGCATTCCGCACCGGCGCTGGCGTCCCGTATGCAGCGTATGGCCGGGATGCCAGCGATAGTCAAGCTCGCGGCACACGCCCCCTCTACGAGAACCTGCTCACGAGCGAATGGCTCCCCGCGGTGCCGTCCCTCCACGCGCGCCTACAGACGGACCCGCCGGCCCGAATCGCTGACGTCGCCTGCGGCCAGGGCCATTCGAGCCTCGCGATCGCCCGCGGGTATCCGAAGGTGCTCGTCGACGGGATCGACCTCCACGAGCCCTCCATTGTCGCGGCACGCGAGCTCTTGGCGCAAAGCGGACTTGACGGTCGGGTCGCGTTTCACCATCGTGATGCCTCGGATCCCGAGCTATCGGGGCGCTACGACCTGGTCACGATCTTTGAGGCGCTGCACGACATGTCGTATCCGGTCGACGCCCTCCGGACGCTGCGGAGCATGCTCGCCGAGGCAGGCTCCGTGTTCGTCGCCGACGAGCGAACCGCGGAGCGGTTCTCGCCCGGCGCCGGCGACGTCGAACGGCTCCACTACGGATTCAGCGTCCTCCATTGCCTACCGGTCGGCATGGTGGGAGACGACGCTGCGGGCACCGGCACCGTCATGCGCCCCGAGACCGTGCGCCGGTATGCGATCGAGGCCGGCTTCGCGGTGTGCGAGGTCCTGCCCATCGAGGACCAGTTCTGGCGCTTCTACCTCCTGAGACCGTAGACGCGATCAGCCCCGGAGACCCGGAGACCGCCATGTCTCGGGGCCAGTGCGGGGCGGCGATTGCGCCCACGTGAGACGACGACCTAACGGCCGGAGCGCTTGAGCGTGCGCCATCCGCCGGCTCTGTTGTCGGCGATTATTGCTCTGAACATTGCCGTGAGCGCACGCGCGTTGATTTGCTCCCCCTGACGAATGGCCACAGTGCGCGCCGTCTTGTTGTGGTGGCCGGAGGTGATGATTCGCTCCGGATCAGGAACCATCCCCCCGTCGTACAGGAAGACGTTGACATGGTCCTTGGCCGCCAGCAGGGAGCAGATGTTTCCCTCCAATACGAAGAAGGGCAGCTTGGTCCGTTTGATCGTCTCGCTGACCTCCGGATCGGCCGCGTGCACCAGAGCACGGACTGCTCGACATATGGCCTGCTGCCAATCTGGCAACGCGTCGATGTAGGCATCGACGCGGGTATCGGCCCGGAACGCCACGGCCGGCTGACGATCGCCCGACATCAATGGCTCTCCACCACGCGAAATCGGTGTTGCCAACCGATTGCGTGAGTCATCGAACTCCAGACCGCGCGGGAGCCCAGAACTCATCGAAGCGGGTCAGTGTCGGAGTCACGCTCACCTACCACAATAATCAACGCAGACGAGTACTCACAAGCTCCGAGGGGTTCTATCCGCAGCAAGCCTCCGGTCTCTTACCCGTCACCAGTGCCCACGCGTCCATCCCGACGTCCCCAACGGGACCGCCGAGCTGATGTTCTGGACGGTGGGCACTGGTTCGATGCTGCGCCAGGGCGCTCGCCTACCTCAAGCCGGCTATGCCCGGCCCGGCCGCTGACCCTCAGCGCTGCTCGACCACCATCAGTGAGTGGCCGCTCGGATCCCGTAGCCAAAACATCGGCGGAATAGGGTCGCCCATTCGCGATACCTCGGCGTCGACGTCAACCCCCCGAGACTTCAGCTCGCTGTGGGTAGCATCGATGTCATCCGTGGTCAGGGTGATTCCGGTTTCGACTGGCTGGACCTCGGTCCCCGGCCGCGGCGGGGCCAGTGCGATTCCCGTGGGCCCTTCGGGCGGGTAGACCTCGACCCAACGATATCCGCCGCCGAACGGGATATCGGTGCGCTTCTCGAAGCCCATCGACTCGTAGAACTCGACACCGCGGTCCTGATCGGGCGTCGGAACACAGACCAGGCTGATCTGGCGGATTCCGGTTGCCGTGGTGCTCATCGTGCATCCTCCTTGGTTGCTGTGACGATGAGTAAGACTCGCGACAGGGTGAAAACTAATCGGCGCTGGGCGCTGTGAGGCGCGATTACGTCTTGGAAGCTCGTGAAGTGACCGGACGACGTCGAGTCCGAGGAGAAAGGCAGTGACGGTGTAGCCGAATCGATTCAGGTCGAGGTCATCAAGATCGGCCCCGGCGCAGTGAGGAACGACATCGGCCAGGCACGGCGAGGAATGGACGTAGCCAGAGCGCACCGCAGAGCCAAGGGTTCGGCTAGGTGCCCTGAGCCATCGCACCCAGCACCGGGATCGCAGCGCGCTTCTCCGTGTCTAGGTGATCCCACAACAGCCCCGGCGGGCGCTGACGTCGGTGGGTGCGCACGACGGCCCCAAGAGTGACGATCACGTCGACCCGGAAGTCGTGGGCGGTCTCGGGGAGTTTTTCGTCGACCAGCTGCAGTTCATGCACGGTCGTCGCGATCGTCGTCTCGGCGCCGACGAGCCCCCGCTCGACGAGCAGCGCGAATTCGAGGTCCGAGAATCCACCGCCCTTTCGATGCGCACTCCTTCGTGGTTGACCGCGACCGTGCCGTTCGGTCACACGGTCGAGCATCAGAACCTCCAAGCCTACCGGCCGTGCTGGACAGCCAGGCCAACTGCAAAAGAAATCGTCCGTCGGGGGAGGGTTCTCCTCCGGTGCCGCTGCGGGCAGGCGAGCCCGGAGCTCGCGACCGCGCCTGCCTTGGCCTCCCGTTCCCGCCTGGGGAACAGGACGCTCGGCGCGGAGGTTCGCTCAGGTGACGGCTCCGGCCTGATCGCCCAGGTCGAGCTCGTCGAGGTTGGAGACTGACCGGCGGCCGTCGAGGTCGACGGTGCATTCGGCACTCTCGTCGATGATGAACGCGTCGTCGTGTCGTGGTCGTACAGGCAAGGCGAGACGGTGTTTCGGGACCAAACTGCGGACGACGTCCGGGCGGTCATCCAGCCCTCCGCGGCGACCGCAACAGATGGATCGGACTTCCATGGATCTGGGACGGTGGCGTCAACCATCACGGCTATCCCTTGTCCCATTGCGAGAGCAGCAAGACCGCCCACCACATCCCGGCGTGTGCGTGACGCCCGCTGGGGAAGCACGGCGCGCGACTACGCGGTCGTCTATCAGCAGCTGCGGTTGTTCGGAGCGCACAACTCGGCGATTCGAGGCGGTCACCGCCACGCGGTCGACGCGGCTAATGCAACCTAGCGTTGCGAAAGCGCGCTTGGCAGCACGTCCGACGGCCCGGCGCCGCGAATATGATCGTGCGCTCGGCGCGCGGCTGCGACGATCAGCGTGATTCAGATGTCGCCATAGGCATCGTCAGCGCGACGCCGATCCGGCGATCGCTGTCGCGAAATGCGATAGCGCGCCCCGGCCGAATCGGAAGCGCGCTCGTCGCCGCAAGCAGGGCTGCGTCGTAGCTGGTGCAGAACCCGCCGATGCATAGGCAACCTCGCCGTTCAGTGGCCCCGGTCCCCAGCGGCCGCTCCGTCGGCGCTCGGAGCCGGTTGACCCCTCCAGCGGCCATGTCGCGACGCCGGTTCGCGTCGCCGGGCAAATGGCGGAAGCAGCAGCCGAGTGCAACGCGTGATGTGCAGGCGGAGTCCCGAGGGTGCCGTGACTCTGCCGACGTAACGGATCCGACCGAGCGAACGTCAGTGCGCTGATGCTCGGGGGAGTGGCCCGAACACCAGGCGGGTCACACGGCCCTCGGACGACGCGCCGCAAGCGGCGTTAGCGCCAGCCTTGTCAGCGTGCGCTTCTCCATTGTCAGGCCGAAGCAGGAGCGGTCCCTTTCGCGGGCGCCGGCGTCGTGCTTTGCCGTTGTGTCCGCCACCGGCGGGCAGGCGATGGCACCCATACGGATAGCGAGGGAGCGTGAGAAGGATCTCGCCTCGATGGCTGCCCATGGCTTCGACCAGCAAGCGCGGGATTCCCATGTATCGCCGACGTTAGCCATTCGAAACTCGACCGACGACCGTCTGTCTGACGGTCGCTCGCGAGCCCGTCGGACGTGACACGGCGGCTCCCACCACTCGATGGATCTGCAGCGTTCTTCAGCGTCGTGCGCCCGCGCGGGCTCGCGGCTTCTCGGGTTTCGGCGATGGCGCGTCCAGCAGCTCCGCGACGCCAAGTTCGATGGCGCGGCAGAGCACCCCGATATCGGGGGCGGTGTCAAGGTCGCCGGTGACGCCGAAGTTGATCCCGCCGTCGTAAGAGAAGATCGCGACGCCCACCCGCACATGGCCTCCCAGCGGGACGAACGGAAACGCCTCGAGCATCCGCCGCTGGGCGAGGTACAACGGGTACTGCGGGCCGGGGACGTTGGTGGTGACGGTGTTAACGCTGCTCTGCGGCAGCCGTGTGGCCACTCTCCCTCCGAGCGCCAGCAGCATCGCGGGGGCAAACCCGCCGAGCGCAGTCAGCCGCTCCGCCGCGACCGCCTGACCCGACTGCTTAAGATCCTGCATCTGCTCGTGCAGGGAATGCACTCGCTCGACGGGATCCTCCAGCCCGACCGGCAGCTCCGCGAACATCGCAGAGACCTTGTTGTCATAGGTCCCATGCGCATCATCGGCGCGAACCGACACGGGCACGAGCGTGCGGAGAACGCGTCCCTCGACGGTCTCGCCGCGACTGAGCAGGAGCTCCCGGAAGCCACCGGTGATCACGGCGAGCACGACATCGTTGATCGTGCCCCCGTGAAGCGCGCGGATCTGCTTGATGTCCACCAACCGCGCCCTCGCCCAGTCCCACCGTCGGTGCGGGCCGATCGGACCGTTGAGCGTGCTGGAAGGGTTGCGGCTCAGAAGCATCCGCAGATTCACCAAGCCGCGGGAGGCGTCAACGGTCTGTCGCGCAACGCGGCGCGGACCGCGCGCCGCCGACAGCACGCTCCGCAACCACTCGAGCGGACTGGCCCCACGGTGCGCCAGCGCGTAAGTCACCAGCGCGGCCGAGCTCGGTTCGGGCGCCGGCGCCCAGCCATCATCGACCGCGGCCGTCGCCTCGCGCTTCTTGCCGAGGATCACGGTCATCAGGTCCGTCCCCGAGACCCCGTCAACCATGCAATGGTGCACCTTTGAGATCACCGCCCAGCGGCCGTCGCCGAGCCCCTCCGCGACCCACATCTCCCACAGCGGCTTCGCGCGATCCAGCTGCTGGGACATAACCCGCCCGACCAGGTTGCGCAATTCCTCGTCGCCACCGGGCGCCGGAAGTGCCGTACGCCGCACGTGGTACTCGAGGTTGAAATGTGGATCGTCCACCCACGCCGGGCGGCCGAGCGCGAACGGCACGAACCGGACCCTCTGCCGATATCGAGGGACCTGAGACAACCGGGCGGCAACCGCCGACTGCACCTCCCCCGGACCCGGCGCAGGGCCCTCGAAGATGCCCACCGATCCGATGTGCATGTGCGTCACCGCATCCTCGACGTCCAGAAACAACGCGTCGAGCGGGCTCATCATCACCATTTCGCAACCCTCCTCCGGTGGTCAGCCGATCGGCTGGTGTGAAACCTAGCGTGAAACCTGTACCAAACCGGCGCTCGGGTCCCGATCAGGTCCCGTACCGATTGCTGTGTCGGGGTCGACGATCCCTTGTGAGGTTGGCGAACCGGAAGCAGTGGTCGTTGACGAGCGCGAGCTACTCAAGTCGCCACGCGGCGGAGCAGAAGCGAGCCGACCTTCCATCAAGCCCGCGGGTCTCTTCCGCGGAGTCGCAGTTCGCGCCACGCTGAGCGGCTCGGGGGATCCCGCAGGCGTGGGTACCGATGGAGAGATCCCGATGGCGACTGGGATCGACGGACGCCTGTGGGATCCCTCCGTGGCTGTCGTCGTCTATGGCTCGAGTACGATCCGTGCGGCGACTCGGCCGGCCTCGACGTCGGCTATGGCCTCGTTGACTTGGTCGAGCGGCCGTGTCTCGCGGATCACGCGTGTCTTGCCGGCTGCGTGAAGCTCGAACACCTCGCGTACGTCTTTCCGCGTGCCGACGATCGACCCGACGATCGTGATCCCGTTGAGCACGGTTTCGAAGATCGGGAGCGTGATCTCGTTGTCGGCCGGCAGCGCGACGAACACGAGCTTCCCACCACGACGGAGCGACTTATAAGCTTGCTCGAACGCACGGGGCGAGACGGCGAGCGCGATCGCATGGTCGACGCCGCCGAGTCGCTGGATCGCCTCGACCGGGTCCTCCTTCGTGGCGTTGATGGTGAACTCGGCGCCGAGCTCGCGCGCGAGCTCGAGCTTCTCGTCGATCACGTCGACGGCAACGACTCGACCCCCGGCGATCGCCGCGTACTGGATCGCGAGGTGTCCGAGGCCGCCGACGCCGAACACGGCAACGAAATCAGACGAGCGGGTGCCCGCGACTTTTGACCGCTTTGTAGGTGGTCACGCCGGCGCAGGTGAGCGGCGCGGCGTCGAACGGGTCGACGCCTTCGGGGACCTTGACGACGTAGTCGGTGTAGGCGGTGGCGTACTCGCCCATCCCCGCCGTCGATCGTGTTAGCCCATCATCTCCTGCGCGTGGCAGAGTGTCTCCCAGCCCGATACGCAGTAGTTGCACCTGCCGCACGCGTAGCCGAGCCAGGGCATCGCGACGCGGTCACCGATGTGGACCTCGTGGCCGAGGTCACCGTGGGCGACCTCGCCGGGCGCGAGCTCGGTGACGATGCCGACGCCCTCGTAGCCGGGGGTAAATGGCGGTGAGGGCTTGATCGGCCAGTCGCCGTTCGCGGCGTGGATGTCGGTGTGGCACAGGCCGCACACCTCGACCTTAACGCGTACTTGTCCCGGACCGAGTTTCGGCATTGGGACCTGCTCGACGGTTAGCGGGCTGCCGAAATCGTGGACGACCGCGGCACAGTAGGTGGTGGGTGCAGCCTATGACGTGCGGGGTTCCGCATCGTATGTAGTGGCCATGGTGTGTCCTTCTTTCTAGGTAGCCGGCCTTTATCGGGTCGGTCTAGGTTGGGTTGGCTCGCGCGGGTTCTGCACGGGCGCCATCAAGGTGAGCGAGAAATGAAATGCACACCCTCGAGTCCCTCGAGCGAGAAGCCATCGGCGGCGCCGGGCGCGACATCGATCAGAAACCGCGGTTTGCTCCACCGCTCATACTGTTCGGCGTCGATGTAGAACGGCGCGCCGCCGATCTCGCCGAGTTGCACGTCGTGGAGCGCAACCGGCAGCTCACCCCCCTTCAGGCACATCGCGGAACTACCGTCGCAGCAGCCCCCAGACTGAAAGAACGCCAGCGGCCCATGGGCGGCCTCGAGGCGACGAATCACCTCGAGCGCCGCCGGGGTAGCGCCAACCGCCGGCGCGCCATCATGGGCCGTGGCCGCCATCTCTAAAACAACCCCATCGGGTTCTGGTCGTAGCTGACCAGCACGCACTTGGTCTGGCTGTAGTGCTCGAGCATCATGCGGTGGTTCTCGCGGCCCACGCCGGAGCTCTTGTAGCCACCGAACGCAGCGTGCGCCGGGTATTGGTGGTAGCAATTGGTCCATACGCGACCGGCCTTGATCGCGCGGCCCATCCGGAACGCGCGGCTGCCGTCACGCGTCCAGACACCGGCGCCGAGCCCGTACAGCGTGTCGTTGGCGATCTCCAGAGCCTCGGCCTCGTCCTTGAACGTCGTCACGGCGAGCACCGGGCCGAAGATCTCCTCCTGGAACACCCGCATCTTGTTGTGCCCCTTCAGCACCGTCGGCTCGAAGTAATAACCACCCTCCGAGGCGCCGTTCAGCTCAGGGCGATGTCCGCCGATCAGCAACTCGGCGCCTTCATCGACACCGATCTTGACGTAGCTTTCGATCTTCTCGAGCTGCGCGGCCGAAACCTGCGGGCCGATCATTGTCTCGCGGTCGAGCGGGTCGCCCTGCTTGATCGCGGCGATCCGCTCCAGGCAGCGCTCCATGAACTTGTCGTAGATGGACTCCTGGATCAGCGCCCGCGACGGGCAGGTGCACACCTCGCCCTTGTTGAATGCGAACAGCACGAGACCCTCGATCGCCTTGTCCAGGAAGGCGTCGTCGGCCGCCATCACATCCTCGAAGAAGATGTTCGGCGACTTGCCACCGAGCTCGGTCGTCGAGGGAATCAGATTCTGAGCGGCGTAGCTCATGATCAGCCGTCCCGTCACCGTCTCGCCCGTAAACGCGACCTTCGCGATCCGCTTGTTCGAGGCCAGCGCCTTACCGATCCCGGCGCCCGGACCGTTGACGATGTTCAACACGCCCGGCGGGACGATGTCGCCGATCACCTCGGCAAGCTTCAACAGCGACCACGGCGTCGGGCTCGCCGGCTTGATCACCGTGCAGTTACCCGCGGCCAGCGCCGGCGCGATCTTCCACGCCGCCATCAAGATCGGGAAGTTAAACGGGATGATCTGACCCACCACACCCAACGGCTCCTGGAAGTGATACGCGTAGGTCTGATCATCGATCTCCGAGATCCGACCCTCCTCGGCACGCACGGCCGCGGCGAAATAGCGGAAATGATCGGCCGCTAGCGGAATGTCTGCCGCCAGCGTCTCGCGCACCGGCTTGCCGTTCTCATAGCTCTCCGCCACCGCAAGCATCTCGGCGTTCGCATCGATCGCATCCGCGACGTCATTCAGAACAGCGGCGCGCTCAGCTGGGGAGCGCTTGCCCCACCCATCCTTAGCCGCGTGCGCCGCGTCGAGCCCGAGCTCGATGTCGTCCGCACCTGAATGCGCGACCTCGCAAAACGGCTCGCCCGTCGACGGAGTCAGATTCTCGCGGTACTCCCCGGTGGTCGGGGCAATCCAATGGCCCCCGATGAAGTTCTCGTAGCGCTCCTTGAGCTCTACCAAGCTGCCGGGTTCGCCCGGCGCGACATAAGTGGTTGACTCGACAATCGACATCTTGAACTCCTTGGTTGGGAAACGCAGACTCGGGCGCGCTAGCAAGATCGCTAGAACCGCAGCGCGGTCAATCGCATTGAGACGCGTCCACCGAGTCGGCGGGATAACGCCTAAGACATACGACCCAGCCCCGCAGTCAAAACCAGTAACCCAAACTCCGTGCCGCGTGACGCAAGTAGCGCCGTTGGTGGCATCCGGACTTGGGGTGAGTGTCCTGGCCGCAGGGCCAGCTCGTATTCGACTCTACTCCGATCGCAGGCGCTTATGTGCGCACACCGAAAAAAAAAATAAATCAGACTCGCGGACCGGACCCCGGCCACGGCGCCGTCACGGGGGTCGCAAGCTGCAGGCCAATCGGCCCGCAGCTCCTATCGCCACGAACCGGGCGCGTCGAGCGGCACGACGACGTGACCGTTCCGGACAAACCCGGTCACGCCGGGCCGTCGCTACGTGCCGCTGGAATCGCGCCGGTCGCCAATTCCGCGACGGAGGGGCCGAGATTTTGCCTAGGCACGAGGACGAACGCGGAGCCCGTCCCCGGGGCCCTGCAATCGGCGACGAGCGCGCTTCCGATTCGGCCGGGGCGCGCTATCGCATTTCGCGAGAGCGATCATGCGGATCGCCGTCGAGCTGGACGATGCCTATGGCGACGAAGCTCTCGTCCGGGGTCCGACCGCGTCTGCGTGGCGACGGACGATCGGATTCGCCGAGAGCAGTTCTCCGCCAGCCCTAGGCGGCTCAGCCCGGCAGTTCCGCTTTCACGAGTCCCATCTGAGCTCGGTCGGCCAGCGCTGCAGCGAGGCCCGCAGCGTATGGCGCCGAGTTCGACTGAGGGGAGCGTCCGGTACCATCGCCGACGTAAACCTGGTCGGGAGGTCGCATGTCGAGTACTCACATTCGTCTGGTGATGCGGGTCGCTGTGCCAGCGCTGATTTCGCTCGGTCTGCTTGTCGCCGCCCCGCTTGCCCAAGCGAGCGATGCCAGCCTGAAGCGGGCTGTCAAGCCCTACGTGCAACGCCTGACAGCAGACATCAGCTATCTCTCGAACTTCTCGGTCCCGAGCAAGGGTGGGACCGCCACCGTGCTACGTAGGCTGTCCAAGATTCGCAAGGACCTGGGCGGGGCGACCCGGGCGGTGAAGGACAACCAAGGATCCACAAGCTCCGGGCGCAAGGGTCGGACGCTGGCGCTCTCGGCGCTGGCTCACGCCACGACCGCCACAGGCGATGCGGTGAGCTGTGCAAGCGCTGTGCGTGCTGGCCACCGCTCGGCCGCGAAGAGCGATCAGAGGCGCGAGCAGAACGAGATCAACAAAGCGATCTCCCAGTTCGAGACCGCCGGCAAACTGCTTCACCTGTTCTGAGCCGCACGCCGACCGGGGCGGCCCGCCGTCTCATCGTCGCTGTCTCGGGGCTCTGACGATCCCTTCCGCTTGGGCGAGCACCCGGCTGCGGGAGAAGATCCTCGCCAGGCGGCTCACGGCCTTGCGATCGCCGGCGATTGTCAAGGCACCCACGGCGGCCGCGGAGGAGGCGGTCGTGTCGCCCGAGGCCAGGTTCGCCCAGGTCTCATCGTCGGTCGTCAGAGTGACGGCGGGGTCCTCAGCGCGGCCGTAGCGAAGCTGAATCGTCCCGTCGTCGACCAAGAAGTGAAAGGCGGTGCCTCCGACCACGTATTGGTAGGTCTCGTTGACTCCCCTCGCGGCCTCCCGGTCAGCGAAGGTCGCCATGGCCAGCGCGGCCCAGTGGGGGCGAAAGCTCTCGTTCGGCTTGCGAGTACCGAGGCGTCTGGTGCCCCAAGCCACGAGCGGGATCATCGCGTCGGCGAGATCGAGTCCATCCTCGGTCAACTCGTAGACCTGGCGGGCGGCCGGAGGCGGGAGCTCTTGGCGGGACACGATGGCGTCGCGCTCGAGATTCCGCAAACGCTCGGTGAGCAGATTGCGGCTGATGCCGGGTAGCCCATCGATCAGATCGGTGAACCGTCGCGGCCCGAGCAGGAGCTCGCGGACGATCAGCAAAGTCCAACGATCGCCGACGACGTCGAGGGCGCGGGCCGCGCCGCAGTATTGCTGGTAGCGATGCTCCGGCACTTGGTTCCTTTTCTGAACTCGATGGTATAGGATATGAACGACCTATGGCGAACGCCCCGATCGTCCCGCAGCTCGAGCCGTCCGCTCGGGTGCGCCGGATTCTCGTGCCGCCGCAAGCGCGAGCGCTCTGCACGCTCGCTCGCATCGATTACGAGGACGCCTTCGTCGTGCACCGTGGCGGCGCACCGCGGCGGACGGCCGAGCAATGGGCCCGAGCGGCCGTGGAAGACGTTCCGGCCAGCGTGGCAGAGATGCTCCAGTCGGGTTGGTCGGCGCTCGGCCTGAAGCTCGGGGGGGCGCCGCCCGAGCGATCCCTTCTCGGCTGGAGGATACGACGCAGCACACCCGAGTTTGTGCTGCTGGGCGCCGATTCCCGCCTCGCCATGGCCGGCGAGCTGCTGTTCCAGCGCCAGCCGCAAACGCTCCTGTTCTGTACGTTCCTACAACAGGACGACCAGACTGCCCGCGACATGTGGGCCCGGATCGAGCCCGCGCACGTTCGAATCGTGCCCTACCTCCTCGAACGGGCGGCCGTAGCCGTCGGTCGCAGCCGAACCGGCAGCCGCCGGCGCCCCCACCTGCCGGGAGGACCGGCGAACACGCCGGGCAGTCGGGCGCCACACGCCTCGCAGCGGCCTTCCTCGTTCAGACCATAGGCGTGGAGCTCGTACCAGTCTCGCTCGATCACCAGCGCCCCGCACTCCGCGCAGTGGGTGCTGCCGCCCACCGGGTCATGGACGTTGCCGGTGTAGGCGAACCGAACACCGTTCCGTAGCGCGATTGCGCGAGCGCGCTTGAGCGTCTGGGGTGGTGTCGGCGGGCGGTCGAGCATCTTGTAGTCGGGATGAAAGGCGGTGAAATGGAGCGGCACGTCGCGCCCGAGCTCCGCGACCACCCAGCGGGTCATGCGGTCGAGCTCCTCGTCTGAGTCGTTCAGCCCGGGGATCAGCAGGTTGGTGATCTCAAACCAGACCTGGGTCTCGTGACGGAGGTAGACCAGTGTGTCGAGCACAGCCTGCAGGTGACCCGAGCACGTCTGCGCGTAGAACTGCTCGGTGAAGCCCTTGAGGTCGACGTTGGCCGCGTCCATGTGAGCGTAGAACTCGGCGCGCGGCGCGGCACACATGTAGCCGGCGGTGACGGCCACCGCCTTGATCCCACGTGCCCGGCAGGCATCGGCGATGTCCATCGCGTACTCCATGAAGATCACCGGGTCGTTATAGGTGAACGCGACGCTGGCGCATCCGAGTCGTTCCGCGGCCCGCGCGATCGCCTCCGGCGTGGCAGCGTCGGCGAGCGTGTCGAACTCGCGAGATTTCGAGATGTCCCAGTTCTGACAGAACCGGCAGGCCAGGTTGCACCCGGCCGTACCGAAGGACAGCACCGAGCTTCCCGGCAGGAAGTGGTTGAGTGGCTTCTTCTCGATCGGGTCGACGCAAAACCCGCTCGAGCGCCCGTACGTCGTCAGGACGATCGCATCACCCTCCCGGGCGCGCACAAAGCACATGCCCCGCTGCCCCTCGCGCAGCTTGCACGCCCGCGGACACACGTCGCACTGGACCCGCCCATCGTCCAGGCGATGCCAGTGCTTCGTCGCGGCGCCGCTCATACCTCGCCGCGAGCGTAGCGCGCTCCAGCGGTGCGAAAAGCAAAAGGCCCGCGCGGGTCCCAGCGTCCGGAGCTCGCTGGTCCTCCACCCGTGGTTGGAGGCAGGATCGGCCCGCGAGCCGATGACGGCTGGCGGCCCGCGCCGTACCCTGGCTGCATGCCCATAATCCAGCTCAACCCCGGGACCTAGGGCGACATGTCCGCCCTCAGGCTCGCCATCTTCGCGGTCTGGATTGCCTTCGGCATCTACTGGCTCATCTCCGCTTTCGGGGCAAAGGAGGGCTCACGCACCAGTCGCGCCAGGCCGCCAGGTCTCGTGGTCATTTTGGCGTTCGTGCTACTGCGCGTATTCAAGGGCGACACTCTCGCGGTTCACACCCTGATCCTTGAGGTGGTGGGAACGATCCTGTTCGCCTCCGGCATCGCCTTGGCCGTTTGGGCACGGATCTACCTCGGTCGGAACTGGGGAATGCCGATGACGAAAAAGGACGAGCCCGAGCTCGTCACCTCCGGTCCGTATAGGTATGTTCGTCACCCCATATATTCGGGCATCCTCCTGGCCATGCTGGGAACCGCACTGGCCACCAATATCTATTGGCTCATCGCCTTCGTGGTGCTTGGCGTCTATTTCGTGTATAGCGCGACGGTTGAGGAGAAACTGCTGACCACCACGTTTCCGAGCACCTACCCGAGCTATCGGACCAGGACCAAGATGCTGATCCCCTTTGTGCTCTGACAGCTGCTGTCAGCGGGCCATCGATCACATCTGAGTGGTTCTCATGGCAATGAAGGTCGTCACCGTCGAGGCATCGACAACCGCATCGCTCGCTTAGCGGCTACTGAGCGGCGCCCTACTCGAACGCCACACCATCGCGCGTGGTGCGTGAACGCCGGCGCCGTGGACTCGCGCGACTTGAGCAGCTGCTGCACAAGACCGTCGAAAGGCCCGGGCCGCTGCGGACCACGGTTGCGTTAGCGGCACGTCGGCATGATCGATCAACATCACCTCGAGCCCGATCTGCGCGCCGGCTTCAAGCTGATCCTGGACGACGGCAGGATGGTCGAGGCGACGGTGGAGAACAGCTGGTTGGTGTGGGCTCGGCGGCCGAGCGGGCACGAAGTCAAAGTGCGGATGTGAGGGCTCCGGCGAGAGGGACCGCCCAGAAGTTCGTAAGCCCCGTGGCGCGAAGGCACGCACAGGTGGGGCCGGCGGCATCACGGACAGCCGGTCGCTCCGGCGCCAGCCTCGGCGACTTCAGTAGCTCCAGTGATCCCAGGCGGCCGGGCTGCCGCGACCGACGCCGCGGCATCCCAGGCGGTAGGGGCTGCCGCGACCGACGCCGCGGCACCCCGGGGAACTCGGTCACTCGGCCGCAATCGCCGCCAGCACGTCGAGGTTGGCGGCTCGCCGAGCGGGCCAGGTGGCCGCGCCCAGCCCGAGCAGGGCCGAGAGCACCAAGAACCCGATCAGGCTGGGGAGCGGGACGGCGACGTTGGTGACGCCGTTGTTACGCAGCGAGGAGGCCAGCGCGACGCCGACCAGGGTCCCGATGACGAGACCCACCACGGCGCCGAAGAGAGCGATGATCACGGACTCCGAGCGGATCATTGCCCGAACCTGACGGCGCTTCATCCCGACGGCCCGCAGCAGACCGATCTCGTGGGTCCGCTCGAACACCGACAGCATCAGGGTGTTGACGATGCCGATCAGGGCGATCAGGATCGCCAGCGCCAGCAGCACATAGACCAGTCCGAGCAGCTGGTTCACGCTCGCCTGCTGGGAAGCCTCGAACTGAGCCCGTGTCTTGAAGCTGACGTTCGCGTATGGCTGCAGCGCGCGGCCCAGTCCCCCGTCCAGACCGTGGGCGCCGGGAGCCGCGCTGAGCAGGACGGCAATCGGAAGCGGGTTGTCGAAATGGGACAGGAAGAAGCCGTCTCCGGTGAGGAAGCTGCCGAGCAGCGGGTTCGCCTTGAAGATCCCGCCAATCCGCATGGTGGTGGGGCCTGTCTGGGCGAATTTGATCGGCACGGTCGAGCCGACGTGGAGATGGTCCGCATCGGCGGTGTTCGTATCCACTAGCAGCTCGCCGGCCGCCATCGCGGGGGCTCCGCTGCCGGCGGTGGTGTGCAGGGTGACCGTCCTCGAGAGCTCGCCGGGTGACGCCGCGACGAGCGTAGAGAGCGAGCCGCGGACCTCGAATCGCCCCTGGTACACGACCGTCGTGGTCCTCACGCCGGGCAGCCGTGAGACATCGGCAACGACCGATTTGCTGAAGCCGTCCTTGCCGCTGACGATGTAGTCCGCGCTGAGCGCGCTGTCGACGCTGTGCTTCGCCGAGGTGCTCAATGACGCGCCCAGCACGGCGATCGTCGAGACGAGCGACAGGCCGATCATCAGCGCCGTCGCGGTCTGCGCGGTTCGGCGCGGGTTACGCGTGGCGTTCTCCCGTCCCAACTGCCCGGGGGTGCCAAGCAGCCCGGCCAGCGGACGTCCCAGGGCGCTCGACAGCGGACGCGCTACGAGCGGCAGGAGCAGTCCCCTCGCGATGAGGACGGCCAGCGCGCCGACACCCACCAGCGCGATATCGGGCTTGGTCAGACCGGCCACCAGGGCGACCACACCCACCAGAGCCATGGCGGCGCCGGCGATGAGGAGACGCCGCCGCACGAGCACGGTCTCCTCTTCGCTGTGCTCGACCAGCGCAGCCACGGGTGGGATCCGCACCGCGCGGCGGGCGGGGATGAGCGCCGACAGCAACGTCACCCCGACCCCGACCGCGATCGCGACCACGGCCGTGCGCGCCTCGAACACCAATGGCGCCGAGGGCAACACGATGCCGAACGCCTTGAGCAGCGCCTTCAGACCGAGCGCGGCAACGACACCTAGCCCCAGGCCGACCAGCGACGCGATGAGACCGGTCACCACCGCCTCACCGAGCACCGAGCGGAACACCTGCTGCCGGCTGGCGCCGACCAGGCGCAGCAACGCCAGCTCTCGGGTCCTCTGGCCGACGGTGATCGAGAATGTGTTGAAGATCGTGAAGCCGCCGACGAACAGCGAGACCAGGGCGAAGATCAACAGCGCCGTCGAGATGAACGAGAGCCCGTTGTTGACCGCTGTGGAAAGCTCGCTGGCGACGGTCTGACCACTCACCACCTCTACGCCCGGCGGCAGGATCGCGGCGATCGCGCGCTGGAGCTTGACGGTGTCGGCGCCCGGCGCGGCCAGCACGCTGATCGTGTTGTAGTAGCCCCGTGAATTGAACAGAGCCTGTGCGGTGGGCGGATCGAACCCGGCCAGAGTCACCCCGGCCAGGTTGTTGTCGGAGCCGAAGGTGACGAGGCCGCTGATCGTGAACGTCTGAGGCCTATCGGGCAGGTTCACGAGCACCCGGTCCCCCACGGCGAAGTGGTACTTCGCCGCAGTCGCCTTGTCCATCACCACGTCCTCCGCGGCCGTGGGCGCACGCCCCTGGACCAGCCCGTACGGAGACAGCTGTGGGTTGGGGTCGAACGAGAATCCGAGTGTCGAGCTGCCGCCCTTGCCGATCGCGGTTCCATCCCGGGCCATGAACTGGGCGTAGCCGCCCACCGACCCGAAGGCGTACGAAACTCCCGGCACTCGCCGAACAGCAGCGGCGATCGACTCCGGGATCGGCTTGCGGTCGGCGGTGCTGTTGACCGTCGTGGCGTTGTTGTTGCCGAACGCCGCCTTCCCTCGGATCTGGAAGCTGACGTGCTGGTAGGCGGTGCCGAGCAGGTCATCGAACGTGCGGTTCAGCGTGTCGCCGAGCACGAGCGTTCCGGAGACGAACGTGACGCCGAGCACGATCGCCAACGCGGTCAGCGCCAGGCGGAGCTTGCGAGCGAGCAGCCCGCGGATGGTCACCCTACGCATCTCAGCCTCCCAACCGCCTCACCTGTGCGAGCACCGCGTCGGCTGAGGGCGACCGGAGCTCGCCTATGACCTTGCCGTCAGCCAGGAACAACACTCGGTCCGCGTAGGCCGCCGCCAGCGGGTCGTGGGTGACCATCACGATCGACTGGCCGTGCTCGTTCACCGCGCGCCGGAGGAACTCGAGCACCTCGGCTGAGGCGTTCGAGTCGAGGTTTCCGGTCGGCTCGTCGGCAAAGATCAACTCCGGTCTACCGATCAGCGCCCGTGCGCACGCGACGCGCTGCTGCTGGCCGCCGGACAGCTCGCCGGGTCGATGCGACAGCCGCTCGGCGATCCCCAGCTGGCCGACGAGCGCATCGAACCACTCGCGCTCTACGGTCTCGCCCGCCAGATCGGCCGGCAGGGTGATGTTCTCGGCCGCGCTCAGCGTGGGGACCAGGTTGAACGACTGGAACACGAAGCCGATGCGGTCTCGACGCAACTCGGTCAGGCCGGCGTCATCGAGCCGCCCGATCTCGTCGTCGCCGACAAACGCACATCCGGAGCTCGGGGCGTCCAGTCCGGCCATGCAGTGCATGAGCGTCGACTTGCCCGACCCGGAGGGACCCATAACGGCCGTGAACCGAGCGTGTTCGAACTCCACGTTGACGCCGTCCAGCGCGCGGACCGCGACCTCGCCGGTTCCGTAGGTCTTGACCAGATCGATTGCGCGGGCCGCCGGCCCGTCCGACCGTCCTGAAGTGAGTGTCATCGCCGCTTCCAGTGAGTTGGTGAGCATGGCCGGCAAGGTATGTGGGATCCGCGGCGCTGTCATCGGCGCTCGGGTCGAACCTTTTCATGCACCCGGGGGTGGAGCGCCGGCGGTCCTGCTCCACCCCGCGGCCGATGACACGCCCCGGGGCGCGGCCTATCGTTTGTGGCGTCGATGATGCGCGCAGTGGTCAGATGGTTCCGGGACAGCTGGATCACCCGCGGGTGGGACGGCGAGGCCGCGCCGCTCGAGGCGGTGGCGTGGCGCATCTTCGGGGTGGCTCTGCTCGCGGCGTGCATTGCGGCCACGTTCGCGACCCATCCGTACCCGGGGCTGCACGGCCGCGACGCGGTCGTCCTGGCCTCGTTCCTCGCCCTCGTGGTATTCGCCATCGCCGCCCATCCGCAGCGCCCCGACGCACCGAAGCGCCAAGTCGTCCTGGCCCTCATCGGCGTGGTCGTCGCGGCCGGCGTGCTGGGCTCCGCCCAACCCCACGGCATCTGGGTCGTCGGCCCGTACTACGTCGTGATCGTCGCGGCGCTCAAGCTCGACCGGCGAACGGCATGGCTCATCTTCGCCGGCACCGTCGGGCTGTTCGTGGCGGGCTATCTGCACAAGGGCCAGGCCGCCGGCGCCGGGGGGTTCGTGTCCGGCATCCTCCCGTGGTTCCTGGCCATGCGCCTGCTCCGCTATGTCAGCGGTCAGCGCGACGCGCTGATGGCCTCCCGGGCGGCCGAGGCCCGGGCCGCGGCGGCCGCCGAGCGCGGCCGGCTGGCGCGGGAGATGCACGATGTGCTCGCGCACTCGCTCTCGGCGCTCGCGCTGCAACTCGAGAGCACGCGCCTGCTCGCGCGCAGCCGCGGCGTCGACGAGGAGGTGGCGCTGGCCATCGACCGGGCCCACCATCTCGCCGCGAGCGGGCTCGAGGAAGCGCGCCGCGCGATCGCCACCGAGCGCGGGGACGAGCTACCGGGACCCGAGCGCATCGGCGTGCTGGCCGACGCGTTCGAGGAGCAGAGCGGCCTGCCGGTCGCCGTCGAGGTCCGCGGGGAGCCACGCGAGCTCACGCCGGAAGCGCGGCTGGCCGTGTACCGCACGGCCCAGGAGGCGCTGACCAACGTGCGCCGGCACGCGACGGCGGAGCGCGTCGAGGTCAAGCTGGACTACCTTCCGGACAGCACGGTCCTGGTCATCGAGGATCACGCGGTCGCCGGCGCGCCGGTGCCGGTCGCGCTGGCCCTGACCGGCGGCGGCTACGGGCTGACCGGCATGCGCGAGCGTGCCGAGCTGCTGGGCGGCGAGCTGGTCGCCGCTCCGACGTCCGGGGGCTTCCGGGTCGAGCTGCGACTGCCCACCGCCGCATGATGAGCGCCGCCCCGCGCCGCGATCCGGTTCGCGTCCTCCTCGCCGACGACCAGCGGCTGGTGCGCGAGAGCCTCGGCACGCTGCTCGGCCTGGTCGGCGGGATCGAGCTCGTCGCCACCGCATCGGACGGCGAGGAAGCGCTCGCGCTCAGCGCCGAGCACCGGCCCGACATCGTCCTGATGGACCTGGTGATGCCGCGCCTTGACGGGATCGAGGCTACCCGGCGCCTGCGCGAGCGCCAACCCGAAGTCCGCGTGATCGCGCTCACCACCTACGCCGACGACGAGAGCGTGCTCGGCGCTCTGCGCGCCGGCGCGCGCGGCTATCTGACAAAAGACGCCAGCAGCGAGGACATTCGCGCCGCGATCCTCACCGTGGCGGCCGGTGAAGCGGCGCTCGATCCGGCCGTGCAGCATCACGTCGTGGCGGCGCTTGCGGGCGACGGCGCGCAACATGGCGCAACGAACCCCGCGAGCGAGCGACCGCTGCTGCCCGACGATCTCACCCCCCGCGAAGCGGAAGTGCTCGCGCTGATCGCCCAAGGACTCTCCAACGCTGAGATCGCCGAGCGCCTGGTGGTCAGCCCGACGACGATCAAGTCCCACATCAACCACCTGTTCGCCAAGGCCGGTCTCCGCGACCGCGCCCAGGCGGTCAACTACGCCTACCGCACGGGCATCGCCACGCCGCCGCACTGAGCGACCTCCGACAGCACGCTCGCGAGCTGGGCAACGGCAACAGACCAGGAGAAGCGCTCGCAGACCGCCGCGCGCGCCAGCCGTCCCCGCCGGCGCCGCTCGTCCGCGTCGCCCGCCGCGTGCGCGATCGCTGCGGCCAGTGCGGCCACGTCGTCCGGTGGGACGAGCCATCCCGTCCTCCCATCGTCGACGATCGAGGCCGGCCCGAGCGCGCGCGTGGCGATCGCCGGCAAGCCGCACGCCATTCCCTCGATCAGCACCTGGCCGAACTGATCGCGGGCCGAGGCCATTACCACCGCGTCGGCCGCCGAGAAGAAGTTCGGAAGCTTCTCCTGGGCGTACCACCCGGCAAGAAACGCGTCGCGGACGCCCAGCCGCGCCGCGGTCCGAGCCGGGTGCTCGCCCTCCCACTCGCCCGGGTGGCCGCCGACCAGCACCAGCCCCACCGGGTTCACGACGCGCGACCGTGCCCGCTGGAACGCGTCGATCAACAGATCGAGTCGCTTGACCGCGGTGAAGCGCCCGACGTACAGGAGGACCGTGCCGTCCGCGAGGCGGGCGACATCCGCTTCCACATAGCGGGCGCTGCCCGGTGGCTCCCCCGGCAACCAGCCTCGCGGGTGCTCGACCAGCACGTCCTCCCAGAAGCGGGCGCGATCGATAGCCCGAGGGGCGAAGAGCTGGGCGTCCACGCCTCCGGAGAGCGCGACGATGCGCTCGCGCGGCACGTCGAGCAGCTCGACTACACGCTCGACGCCGGCCGCCGCGACCACTATGCGCGCACATTGCTGCGCCCACACCTGCATTCTTTGCGCCCAGCGGTCGGCGTGAGCCCACCCTCGCGGCGGGCCGGCGGCTATCTGTTCCAACATCAGAAGCTCGGTGCCGTGCAACTGGCCCACGACCGGAACGTGCGGCGCGATGCGTCCAGCCGCCTCGTTCAGGGGGGTGAGGTGGTGTAGGTGGAGCACATCTGCCTCGGGAGCGCCGGCGCGCTCGAGCTCTCGACACCAGGCGCGCACCTGGCGCTCGTAGTCGAGGTCGTCGAGCTCCGCGAACACCCGGTCGGGGGCGCCGGGACGGTCCTCAAACGAGGGATGAAGCGGTGCCGTGCCCGGTGGCCCCTCAAAGCGCAAAGGCGCGGGGCTGGCGAGCGCCGGCCCGAAGTCGACCGATTGGACGTCTCCATAAAACGCGCGGGCGTCGCCGTCGGGATCCGACTCGCCGCGCGAGCCGGCGACCAGCGTCACTGCCCAGCCCATGTCGCGCAGGCCCCGCGCGAGGGCGCGCGCAACGTGCGCCGAGCCGCCGCGCGGCGAGAAGAGGATCCCTGAGACGACCCGCAAGGGCATTTGTGACCAAATTGTGAACCCCGAGGGTCTAAACGGGGTCGAAGACGATCGCGGTGACGACCGAGCGTCCCTCGAGCAGATCCGTGCCGTGCTCCTCGCGGGGCCGATTCCGAAGGCGTCCGTCGTGCACGAGCGAGGCCGAGCCGCCGCCGTCTAGGTTGAGCGCGTCGGTCGCGCCCAGGTCAACCAGCGCGCCGGCAAGCTCGGCGAGCGTCATACCGGCATCGCCGCGCGTACGGCCGTCGCACGCGACAGCCAGCAGGCGCTCGCCGGCGAGGGCGAGCGCGGTGCGTGGATAGCGCCCCACCGTGATGTCGGAGTCGAACTGATGAGCAGCGACCGAGAAGCCTTCAGAGTCCTCGCTGTCTGTCAGGACGGGTTGCCCTTCCCGCACGAGCAATGGCCCGGCCTGCAGCACGTCGCCCGCCGGATCCGCGCCAAGCCCGGCGCGCGATGCGATTCGTGGCTCGCCATCGACGATCTGCACGCAGGCTCGAACATCGCCCCACGGCGCGGTAAACGGCACGAACCCCTGGACCTGGCCCGCAACCCGAACCTCACCCAGGGGCGCGTAATCCGGGCGGAGGAAGAACCCACCGACGACGGCGTGACGGATCCCGTGCTCGCGGCACCAGCGCACGAGCGGCGCCGGCTGCTCCAGCACGACAACCCGCGGCGCATAGGCGCTGCGCTCGAAGGTCGCGACGTGCACGGTGGTGCGAGCACCGCCGGGGAGGCTCACGCGTCCGCACTCGAGGCGGGACGCCTGACGCGGCAGGAACGCATTCGCCAACTGGCGCACTGGGAGCGGATTTAGGCTCATGAGATTTGCGCGTTGCCCCCGGAAGCGTGCCCCGTTGTGGCCATTACACCGTCCGGCCTGGCGCGTTGCGCTCGAGCCGACGCCGTTCACAAGGAAATAACGTCCGATCCTCGGCGCCAATCACGGGACGAAGGCGCGTCGACCACGTCCGTCACCGGCCGTGACCACGTCGGTCACCGGCCGGGATAATGCTCAGTGCCTGTTTGGCCAAGAGGCCGGATCGCTTCAGGAGAGCCGAGATACGTCGTCGTTGAGGATTGAACTTGGGTTTCTTTGCCCGCGCTGAGGACGAGGATGCCGAGCGGGCCGAGTCACTCGCGCGAATCGAGCGCGGCGGGATTCCGACCCGAGCGGAGGAGCGGCTGCGGGCGCTCGGCACCCCCGGATCGCTGTTCACGAGCGGACTCTCGGTGAACGAGTTTGCCCTCCTCGACCGGCTGGGACCGCAGCCGCTCGCCCAGGTGATGGGGGCGAGCGTGGTGCGCACCGGCTGGCAGTACCTGCCAGCGCTCGAGCCGGGGAAGCTCTTCTTCTCAAGCTCCCCGTACGGCCACGTCCCCACCCCGACCGGTGCGGCTCTCCGGAACCTGTACACGGAGCCGTCGCTGGGCCAGATTCGCAGCTACCGGTGGCATACGGAGGTTGTGTGCGCGCTCGATGTGCTGACCGGCGCGTGGAACACGGCGAGTCGCCGGGCGCTCGACCGCCTCCGCGAGGAGGCCCGGCAGGTGAACGCCGACGCGGTGGTCGGGGTCCGGTTGCACCGCGGAGAGCGCGATCTGGGGAGAGGGACGATCGAATGCGTGGTGACCGGAACCGCCGTCCGCCTTACGAACTCACCCGGGACTTCCTCGCCGGCCCTCACCGACCTGTCGGTCCAGGACTACTGGCGCCTGCGCAGTGCCGGCCACGAGCCGGTGGCGTTAGTGGCCACGACCGCGGTCGTGTTCGCCTCGGCGTCCCGTTCCACCCGACTGCAGCGGGCACGGACCAAGCCCCGCAACCAGGAGCTCGATGAGCTCAGCGGCGCATTTCACGCGGCGCGCGAAACGGTGCGCTCAAACCTGCGCGATCAGGTCTCCGAGGCGAAGGGGGGCGGCGCGGTGGGCGTCGAGTTCTCGCACTCGGTGCACCGCGAGAAGTTTGCCCTCGAGTCCTCGGTGCAGACCAGCGACCGCCGGGGTTGGCACACCGGCCGGTTCGGGCTGCCGTATCGGGTCTCGGGTCGTGGCGATGTGGAACGCGGGGGCTGGGTGATCACGATGCACGCCTCGGGCACGGCGATTGGGCGCCGGGAGGGCTCCTCGCCTCCTCCCGTGAAGACCGCGCTCCGGATCGGGGGGAGATGACCGATTACGACCCCAAGTCGCTCGAGGGCATTCCCCAGTCGGGGCTCGAGCGGCTCGAGCAGAACCGGGAGGGGCTCTACACCTCCGATCTGAGTGTGAACGAGTTCCTGCTCGTCACCGAAGCCGGCTTCGATCCGGTCGGGTTGGTCGTCGGGAGCTCGATCTTCCACATCGGCTTCCAGGTCGCGGGCCCGACGACGAGCTGCGAACTGACAGTCCTCTCCCAGGCGATGTACAGCGCCCGCCACCTCGCGATGACGCGGATGGAGGAGGAGGCAGACCAGCTCGGCGCAGACGGGATCGTCGGGGTTCGCCTGGAGATCGGCCGCTACGAGTGGGGTCAGAACATGGCGGAGTTCATCGCGATCGGAACCGCGGTCAAGCACCGCAAGGGCGTCCTGCACCGGGCGCCGAACGGACGCCCCTTCCAAAGCGATCTGTCCGGACAGGAGTTCTGGACGCTCTTGCGCACTGGTCACCGGCCGGTCGGGATGGTGATGGGCAGCTGCGTCTACCACGTGGGACGGCGCGGACCCCTGCGGACGATCTCGCAGACCGGACGCAACGTCGAGCTCCCGAACTACACCCAGGCGCTCTACGACGCTCGCGAGCTGGCGATGCAGCGGATGCAGTCCGAGGCCCAAGAGCTCGACGCGGAGGGGATCGTCGGGGTCTCGCTGTCGGAGACGAGCCACGGCTGGGGAAGCCACGTGATCGAGTTCTTCGCCCTCGGTACGGCGATCGTGCCGACCGGCGTGCGAACCGCGATCGAGCCACCCATCCCGGTACTCGATCTCAACGATCCCTAAAAGCCAGCGTGACGCGCGAGGCGACAGCGGGTACGACCGAGCAGACGCTGCTCGGCGAGGGGGCGCGCTGGGACGCCCGCCGCGACGAGTTGCTGCGCGTGGACATCGTCGCGGGGCGTGTGTACCGCGACCGGGTCGACGACGACGGTCGCCTGATCCTCGTTCGCAGGTACGAAATCCCCGGGACGGTGGGCGCGGTCGCGCCCGTGGAGGGAGACGATGGATGGCTGCTCGCCGCGGGTCGCGGCTTTACCCACCTGGCTCCCGACGGCTTGCTGCGCCCGCTTGTTGAGGTCGCGTCGCCGGGGACGCGCATGAACGATGCCGCCTGCGATCCCCAGGGCCGCTTCTGGGCCGGCACCCTGGCCGATGACCACCGCCCCGGGGGCGGCTCGCTGTATCGGCTCGACCACGACGGACACGCCGAGGAGGTCCTCGGCGGTCTCACGATCTCCAACGGCCTCGGCTGGAGTCCTGACGGCGGGACGATGTACCTCACCGATACCGGACCCCGAGTCATCCGAGCGTTCGAGTTCGACGGCGAACGGGGCACGGTCTCCGATCCCCGGACGCTGATCGAGGTGCCCGAGGACGTCGGATCGCCCGACGGCCTCACGGTCGACGCCGGCGGTGATCTGTGGGTGGCGCTCTACGGCGCTGGCCGCGTCCATCGCTATTCCCCTGCCGGTGGGCTGCTCGAGGAGCTCCTCGTTCCGGCCCGGCAGTGCACGTCGTGCGCGTTCGCGGGGCCCGGGCTGAACCGCCTCTACGTCACCACCGCGACCGAGGACTGGAGCGACGAGCAGCGCCGCGCGGAGCCGGCCGCCGGGCTCGTTTACTGGTTCGGCACGGACGCGACCGGTCGACCGGCGGCGCCGTTTCGTCCCGATCCCGGTTGGTGGGAAGATGCGATCTCCTGACACCCCACGGCAGGCGCGAGCGGGCGCCCAGTATCCATACTGCGGGTCGCCGTGACGCCCGAGTCGCTCCACGATTTCTTCATCGCGTGCGCCGGCGTCGGGGGGACGCTGATCGGGCTGCTGTTCGTGGCGATCTCGGTCGAGCACGAGCGGCTGACGGCGGCCGACGCGAATCAGCTGCATCGCGTGCGGGCGTCGGCCGCGCTGACGTCGTTCACGAACGCATTCGTGATCTCGCTGTTCGCGCTCGTCCCGAACGTCGGCCTGGCCTGGCCGGCCTTCGCGGTCAGCCTGGGCGGACTGTTCTTCGTTACAGCGTCCCTGCTCTCGCTCCTGCGCGTCCGTCGTTTGCAGCCCATCGCGCCGCGAGAGACGCTGTTCCTGGTGGGGCTGATCGTGGTGTTCGCTTTTCAGCTCGACTCGGCCCTCCGACTGATCTCTCGCGCGAGTAATGTCAGCGCGGCTCGGGACATCGCCATCCTCGTGATCGCCTGCTTCCTCATCGGGGTCGCGCGCTCATGGGAGCTGATCGGCGGACCCTCGATCGGTCTCGGCCATGAGGTGACGGCGCTCGTGCGCACGCGCCATCACACCCACGAGACCCGTCGCGAGCCAGGCCGGGAACGGTCCCGCGAACGCGACGAGAGTTAGGTGCCCGCGCGAGCCCTAATCGAGGACCGCCGGCACCTCGCGACCGCTCCCGGGGTCAGCCGGCGCGAGGAAGCTGACCGTCACGGTCAGCCCTCCCTCGGCGTGCGCTCGGGTACTGATCGTGGCGCCGTGAGCGGTCGCGATTGCCCGCACAATCGAGAGGCCGAGCCCGTGGTGACCGTTGGCTCGGGTCGCGCGGCGCTCGCCGAGCCGTTGAAACGGTTCGAAGAGCCGTTCGAGCTGGTCCGGTGCGACCACCGGTCCGGTGTTGGCGACCGACACGGACGCCCGTCCGCCGTCGGTCGCCGTGCGGATCTCCACCCGGCCACCGGAGGCGTTGTAACGGACCGCGTTGTCGATCAGGTTCGCGATCAGTCGCTCCACCAGGGCCGGATCGCCGGTGGTAGCGGCGGGCGCCAGGGCGGTCGCGACCTTCAGCGAGCGCCGTCGGACCTCAGGTCTGGGTGTATGCGCCGCCCGCCCGGCGAGCTCGGCCAGGTCGAGCGGCGCGCGATGGTCCAGCCCGCGTTCGCTCGAGGCGAGCGTGAGCAGCGCTTCGAGCAGGCGCTCGTGATCTCGGCTGGAAGCTAGGAGCTCCTCGCACGTTGCCCGCAGGGTCTCGGCGCTCGCGTTCGGGTCGGCGAGCGCGACCTGGAGCAAGGTGCGCTCGTACGTGAGCGGGGTGCGCAGCTCGTGGGAGGCGTTGGCGACGAACCGGCGCTGGGCCTCGAACGAGCCCTCGAGCCGTGCCAGCAGGTCGTCGAGAGTGTCGCCGAGCTGCTTGAACTCGTCCTCGGGTCCGGTGAGGGCGAGCCGTTCGCTGAGGTTGCCGGCGGAGATGGTCCGCGCGGTGGCGGTCATGTCGCGCAGGGGGCGCAACACCCGCCCCGAGGCGAACCAGCCGAGCACGGCCGACGCGAGCGCGGTTACCGCCAGGACGAGCCAGGAGACGCCGAGCAGGTGGCGCAGGTCGACCGACTGTTGCTGCGACGCCAGCTTCTGGATCTCCGGGAGGGACGGTGTCACGAGCGTGCGGACAGGCCGACCGACCGTCGACACATGGACCGTGGGGCCTCCGGACGCGAGCAGGAATGTGATTCCGATCACCGCCGTCCCGAGCAGCAAGAACATGCCGGCGTACAGGAGCGTGAGGCGCAACCGCGCCGTACGCCTCGGAAGACGTAGCCAGGAAGCAGGCGCCATCGACCTGAGCGATCGGATCATCAGATTCGGTAGCCGCTTTCGCGCACGGTCTCGATCACCGGAGGGTCTCCGAGCTTCGCCCGCAGGCGGCCGATCGTAGTCTTGACCGTGGTCGTGAACGGGTTGGCGGCCTCGTCCCACACGCGCGCGAGCAGCTCCTCGGCCGAGACCACCCGGCCGTCGGCCGCGAGCAGGCACTCCAGCAGCGCGAACTCCTTGGGGCTCAGCAGAAGGCGCCGCTCGTCCCGGAAGGCCACCCGCCTGGCGGAGTCGAGGGTGACGTCCCCGCGTGCGAGCGTTGGGGGCAGCGGCGCGACCGCGCGCCGGCCGAGCGCCCGGATCCGCGCCACCAGCTCCATGAAGTCGAACGGCTTGGGGAGGTAGTCATCGGCCCCCAGCTCGAGACCCTCCACCCGGTCGCGGATCGTGCTTGCGGCGGTCAGCATCAGCACGCGCGCCTCGTTGCGCTCCGCCGCCAGGGCGCGGCACACCTGATCGCCGTGTACCCCCGGGAGGTCCCGGTCGAGTACGACGACGTCATAGCGGTTGACGTTCACGTGCGCGAGCGCGTCGCCGCCATCGAACGCGACATCGACCGCCATGCCCTCACGACGCAACCCCTGGGCCAGCACGGTGGCAAGCCGCCGGTGATCTTCGACAACCAGCACCCTCATCGTCGATGACAAAGGATGTCCGACCGCGGGTGACAGCGAGGTCACAACCCCTGTGACGGTGCTGGCACCGCCGGCTGTCTACGGTTGCGGTCGCCCGATGCCCAAGCCCCCGCTCATAACCGCGGCCATCGCGAGCAGCGTGCTGCTGGTCGCGGCCTGCGGATCGGCCTCCTCCACCACCCCCAACAACCAGTCGCCGGCCACCCCGCCGGCGCAGAGCCTCGCCAGCGCTGCGTTCAAGCACGCGCGCTGCCTGCGCGACCACGGGGTGACCGACCTCCCGGCGCCCAAGGTCGAGGTCAGTCCCACGCGGGTGACGGTCGTGCAGGCGATCACGCCCTCGCTCGCGGACTCGCCGCAGTTCAAAGCCGCGCAGAAAGCGTGTCGAGGGATCCTGCCCTCACCCGACAGCGTGAGCCCGGTCCAGCTGGCTCAGCAACAGCACGCAAGACAACAGGACCTGCTCGCGTTCGCGAGATGCCTGCGCGCCCACGGGATCCGCGACTTTCCCGATCCCACGCCCCAAGGACAACTGACGCTCCAAATGGTCACCGCCGCCGGTGTGGACCTGCACGCCCCGTCTCTCCTTACGGCCGCGAAGGCGTGCATCGCGGTCAGCAACGGCGCGATCACCCCCGCCGACGTCGAGCGCGCGGTCAACGGCACCCAATAGAGGGCCGCTCGTCTCCGGCCGTGGCTTGGGATCATGAGCGATGAATGCGCGAACCGAGGGCGATCGCGAAGACTACGGGGCGCCTGCTCGCGGGCGTGCTCGCCGGGCTCGTGGTGCTCACCGTGGGGGCGGCGCCCGCGCTGGCCGGCACGTACACGGTCGGCACCACGGCTGACTCGGTCACGACCCCCTGCCCCACCCCCAACGCGACCTGCTCGCTGCGGCAGCTGATCCTCTACGTCCACACGCACCCCTCCCCGCCGGACACGATCATCGTCCCCGCGGGGGTCTATATGCTCGAGCAGGGCCAGCTGCCGATCGACGACAGCATGTCGATCGTCGGCGCGGGCGCCGGGAGCACGGTGATCCAGGAGCCGGTCCCGACGAACCGCTCGACGATGGGCGACCGCGTGTTCGATATCGAACCCGTCACCGGAGGGGAGACCCCGACGGCGTCGATCAGCGGCGTGGAGGTAGCCGGCGGGGACGCCAACGCCGACAACCCGGTGGACCAGCTCTCCGGCGGCGACATCCGCAACAGCGGCGTGCTCATGTTGACCGACGACTGGATCACGAATGGCTTCGCGTGCTCGGGCGGCGGCGTCGCCAACATCGGTGGTACGGTCACGATCGAGCGGTCGCTGATCTCGGGAAACCACAGCGCGTGCGGCGGCGGGGATTCCGGGGGCGTCGAGAACTCCGGGATCCCGCCCTCCGGAAGCGCGCCCGACCTTCCGGGCCACCTGGTGATCGACGACTCGACCGTCGCGCAGAACGACGCACGCCTGGTGGGCGGCGTGCTCAGCTCGAACGACCCGAGCAACACGCTCGCGGTCACCAACTCCACGATCGCGATCAACACAGCCCAAGACGAGGGGCCTGGCCTATCGGCGCGCGGACCCGGCGCGGGTCTCGGCCTGGCCACCGGCACCGCCCGGATCCAGAACTCGATTCTCGCCGGCAACCTCGAGATCACCGCCGGCGGCGCCACGCCGACGAACTGCGCCCCGGGACCGGGCCTCACCTCCCAGGGGAACAACATCGACAGCGGCACCGACTGCGGGCTCTCGGACACGACTCCCGGCCAGAACGACCAGTCCGACACCAACCCGCTGCTGGGGGCGCTTCAGAACAACGGCGGCGCCACGTTGACCATGGCGCTCTTGCCGGGCAGCCCGGCACTGGGCAAGATCCCCGCCCGCGGCGCCGGCTGCCCGAGCACCGATCAACGCGGCATCCCGCGGCCGCAGGGCACGGACTGCGACATCGGTGCCTTCGAGCTCCAGGTCCCACCGATCTGCGCGCCGCTCGAAGCTCGGAGCGCGCCCGGCTCGACCGTGACCGTCAGGCTCTCGTGCTCCGGAACCGCCCCCGGCCCGTTCACCTACGCGGTGGCGTCGAATCCGACCTTCGGCACCCTCAGCGGCCTCAACTCGACCGGCGGCACGGTCAGTTACACCCCACGGAAGGCGTTCTCGGGCACGGACCGGTTCACGTACGACGCGACCAGCTCGGGCGGTACCGGCGACCCGGCCACCGTGACCGTCAAGGTGCCACCGCCGCCGGTGCCGGGCTGGCTCAACCCCTCACTGTCCCGGAAGTTCTCCCTCCACGCGCATTACACGACGATCCTCTCGATGGTGGCGAGCGGCGTCGTCCGCGGTGCCAAAGTCGACATAGCGTGCGCCGGTCAGGGGTGCAGGTTCAAATCGCACGCATCGCTTGCCTCCGGGTGCAGGAAGGGCCACAAGTGCCCGACGACCATCAACCTGTCCAAGCTGTTCCGAGGCTGGCGCCTGCGCTCCGGCGCCAAGCTCACGATCGGCGTCGTCAAGCCCGGCTATGTCGGGAAGGTGTTCTTCTTCTCGTTCCGGCCGCCGCGCGCGCCGGCGTCGCGGGTCACGTGCCTCGTTCCGGGGTCGAGCACGCCGGGCAGGGGTTGCTGATGCCCGCGTCCGAGGCAGCCATCGTCGACGCGGGCGGGCGCGATTTGCGCGTCTCCAACCCCGACCGCGTGATCTTCCCGCCGACCGAACGCAGCGCGCCGGTCACGAAGCTCGACATCGTCAACTACTACCTCGCCGTCGACGACGGGATCATGCGCGCACTCGAGCGGAGGCCGACCACGCTCGAGCGCTGGCCGAAGGGCGTGTATCCGGGACTGGTCCTCTCGACGCGCGAGAGAGGGGGCGGCGACGCGTTCTTCCAGAAGCGCATCCCGAAGGGTGCTCCCGACTACGTGCAGACGGCGCAGATCGAGTTCCCATCGGGGCGGCACGCGGATGAGATCTGTCCGACCGAGGTGGCCGTCGTCGGCTGGGCGGCGCAGATGGGCACGATCACCTTTCACCCCTGGCCCGTCCGTTGCAAGGACGTCGACCATCCGGACGAGCTGCGTATCGACCTCGACCCGCAGCCGGGCACAGACTTCGAGGACGCCGTACGGGTCGCCGCGGAAGCGCGCGCGCTGTTGGACGAGCTCGGCTACACCGGCTTCCCGAAGACCTCCGGTGGCCGGGGCGTCCACGTCTACATCCGCATCGAGCCCCGCTGGACGTTCACCGACGTGCGCCACGCCGCGATCGCGTTCGGGCGCGAGCTCGAACGGCGCCTCCCAAGCGAGGTGACGACCAAGTGGTGGAAGGAGGAGCGCGGGGAGCGCATCTTCATCGACTACAACCAGAACGCGCGAGACCGCACCATCGCCTCGGCCTACAGCGTCCGGCCGAAGCCGGGCGCGCCGGTATCGGCGCCGCTGACGTGGGATGAGCTCCCCGAGGTCGAGCCCGAGGACTTCACCGTCGCGACCATGCCCGCCCGGTTCGCCGCGGTCGGCGATCGCCACGCCGCGATCAACGACGCCGCGTACTCGCTCGAGCCGCTGCTGGATATGTACGCCGCCCAGGGAGAGGGCGACATGCCCTATCCGCCCGATTACCCGAAGATGCCCGGCGAGCCGAAGCGCGTGCAGCCGTCGCGAGACCGGGACCGCCCACGCTAAGAAGGTGTTCCCGGGGCGCGCATGCGCGCCCCGGCGGCCGGGCGCATGCGCCCGGCCGGCCACCGGCGCATGCGCCGGTGGCTTAACCAGGACTTGATTGGGGGAGCTTGACCGCGCCGCGCTTCGTGACCGGCGCGGACGGGGGCGGCACGACGGGCCCGATGTCCCCGTCCGGCGCCTCGTCGAGGTCGACGATCACCGGCGCGTGATCGCTCGGTCCGCTGCCCTTGCGGGCCTTGCGATCCACCCACGCCGCCCGGACCCGCTCGGCGACGGATCCGCCCGCGAGGACCAGGTCGATTCGCATCCCGAGGTCCTGGTGGAACATCCCCGCCCGGTAGTCCCAGTACGTGAACACCCGCTCGCCGGGCCAGCGATCGCGCACCACGTCGTGCAGGCCGAGCGCCAGCAGGTCGGACAGCGCCGCCCGCTCGGGCGGTGTCACGTGAGTCTGTCCCACGTAGGCCTCCGGATCGAACACGTCCTCGTCGGTCGGAGCGATGTTCATGTCGCCGCACACGATCGTGTCCTTCGTCCCGGACGCGACCATCTCCCGCAGCGAGGCGAGCCAGGCGAGCTTGTACTCGTAATGCTCGGAGCCGGGCGTGCGCCCGTTGGGCACGTACACGGAAACCATCCGGATCCCGCCGCACGTCGCGGATATCGCGCGTGCCTCGGGATTCGGGAAGCCGGGGCCGCCCGGCAGGCCCCGCACCACGTCCTCGAGCCCCACGCGCGAGATGATCGCCACCCCGTTCCACGCCGCCTCGCCATGGGAAGCGACCGTGTACCCGCGGTCGGCGAGCTCGCTCCCGAGGAGCTCCGCCAACGCATCGTCGGCGAGCTTGGTCTCCTGTAGGCACACCACGTCGGGCCGGCGCTCGTCCAGCCAGGGCAGCAGGCGCGGGAGGCGCTGCTTGAGGGAGTTGACGTTCCAGGTCGCTGTTCGCATCGGACGCTACGGTAGCTCGACACCGCGCCACGCGTGTGGCATGATCCCCCCGTCGATTGAAGGTACGCCCCGGTGTCCGACTGGGATCCGCTCGCAGCGGTTGACGCTGCAGAACAAAGGCTCTGGGTGCAGAGTGTCGAGGAGCTGCACGCGCGTGCTCAGGATCTCATCGACTCTCGGCCGGAGGGCGAGTATCCCGTCGACTGGTGCGCCGAGGCGAAGCACATCGGTGACATGGCGGCGCTGGGGATGCTTGCCGCGCTGGCCGCGGGAGTCCCGCGCACGCGTTCCTGACGACGTCAGGCCGGCTGGCCGTACGTCGCCAAGTCGGTCTCGGCGGTCTTCGCCGCCCTCGCCGCACGCAGGGCCGCGAGCCTCGGATCCGGCGTCGTCTCCGCCCCGCACGCGGCCATGAACAGGCGGACGGTCTCCATGACCTCGAGCGGCTCCTCGTCGGCCCTCGCGTAGATCGGCAGGCCAAACGTCACGCGGATGGTGTGGCGGGTCCGCCAGCGAGCCCCGCGCGCCCGGATCATCCAGTTGCTTCCGGGTGGCATTGCCTCGTGGGTACCCGAAATGTGCACGGGAACGATCGGCACGCCGTGCCTGGCGGACAACACGGCGGCGCCCGAGCGCATCACCCCGACGCGGCCGTCGCGTGATCGCGTGCCCTCCGGGAACACGACGAGGTTCCACCCGCCGTCGATCAGCGGCTCGAGATGGCGGTTGGGATGGATGTCGACGCCGCGGGAGCGGCGCTCCAGCGGCACCGTGCCGAAGGCCAGCGATACCGTGCTCGCCAGCAGGCGGTTGGCGTAGAAGTAGTCGACCGCCGCGGCGACGGCGGTCCGCCGGCGCCGCCGGGGCGGCAGCGAGCGGAGCAGCACCGGCGTGTCGACGTGGCTCGAGTGGTTGGCGACGAAGATCGCTGGCTTATCGAGGTAGGCGAGGAGCTCGTTCCCGACTATCTGCTGGCGGGCGTAGGCGTCGATGATCGTGCCGAACACGCCACGGATGACCGCGCCGCGAACCAGTCGCGCCGCCAGGGTCCGCGCCCAAGGCTTGTCCAGGCGGGCCGCCTCCTCGTTTCTCACATCGGTTGGCTACCCCCCGGAGGCGGGAAGGTTTCCCCCCGCCGGCGAAAGATCCCCCCACTCGTCGGGATACAGCGCCTCGGGACGACGCTGGCGGTCGGACTCGGGCGCGTGCTCCCCGGTCGAGACGATCTTGCCCGGGTTCAGGCGCCGCCCGGGATCGGTTCCTTCGAACAGCGCGCGGAGCATCGCCACTCCGGGGGTGGAGATGTCCTGCTCGAGCCATCGCGCGTGCTCGGTTCCCACCGCGTGGTGATGGGACAGCGTGGCGCCGTTGTCGACGAACGCCTGCTGGATGGCCGACTTGACGACGTCGTACTCGGCGAGCATGTCGCCCCCGGCCGAGGGCCGGAAGGCAAACGTGAAATACAGGCAGGCGCCGGAGTGATAGCTGTGCGACAGATGGCACATCAAGTAGCCCTGCACCCCGACCTCTGCAAAGGCCCCATGGGCGGCGGCGGTAACCGCGTCATAGACGGGCAGCAGCCGGCTCCATGGCATCGCCGTCTCGGACACGTCGCCCGGCGCTCCCCGGTCGAGGAGAAAGTCGCGGATGTGCGGGATGTCGAACTTCTTCTGGTCGTAGAGCGCGCCCGGACCGGAGCCGATGCACAACCCGCCGTGGCGCTTGATGAGCTTGCCGACTGCCCGGCGCTGCTGCGCCACGTGGTGCTCGCTGCCCTCATAGCCGATGAACGACAGGCACATCTGGTCGAGGTCATAGCCGAGCCGGCGCCGCAAGAACATCCTCAGTGCCTTGGACTGCAACTTGTCGGCGACCGTTGGCCGAACCCGCGAGGCGAACGAGAACTGCGTCTCGTGCGGATCCGAGACTCGCGTGACCGAGACGGAGCACTCGCCGGCAGCGATGTCGCGCACTGCGCCCAGGCCGTCAGCCCAGGTCGGGAACAGGTAGCCGAGGATCGTCCGGCGCTCGGGGATCGGCCGCACGTGAACGGTGGCTTCGGTGATGATGCCCAGACGCCCCTCGCTTCCGAGCACCATCTCCCGGACGCTCGGGCCGGTCGAGGTCGCCGGGACGGCCCGAACCACGAGCGTGCCCGAAGGGGTGACGACGCGCAGCCCCCTCGTGAGGTCGGCGATGTCGCCGTAGCGGTCGGACTGCATTCCCGAAGAGCGTGTCGCGATCCAGCCGCCGAGCGTGGAGTGCTCGAATGAGTCTGGGAAGTGGCCGAAGGTATAGCCCTGCGCACCCAGCTGCTCCTCCAGGTGCGGACCGAAGACGCCGGCCTGCACGCGCGCGAGCCGAGAGCTCGAGTCGATCGCGAGCACCTTGTTCAATCGCTCGAGATCCACCGAAATGACCGGACGGACCTCGCCGGGGGCGGCCTCGAGCGAGCCCGAGATCGACGAGCCGCCGCCGAACGGGATGACCACCGCATCCGAGATGACCGCGGCTTGCATCAACATGGTGACCTCGTCCTCGTTGCCGGGGCGCGTCACGACGTCCGGGACGCGGGATAGCTCGCCCCGGCGTTGGAGGATGAGGTCCCGCAGTGATTTGCCACGCGCGTGCACGATGCGGTCGAGCGGGTCGATGGAGACGAACGCCGGGCCGAGCGCCGCGTGCAGGTCCGCCCGAAGGCCGTCCGGAAGGCTTGGAGGGGGGATGCTCAGATCGTCGAACGGGATCGGCTTCTCGGTCGGCTTCCCGATCGGCATGCCCAGAACCTCCGTGATGAACGGAGCCAGGTCGGGCTTGTCCTCGTGGGTGAAGTGGACGCCCTCAGAACCCCAGCCCCACCATTTCATCGCGGTCATGTCAAACGTCTCCTGAGCACTAACCATCATTACCCTGCGGCGGCCACGTTGTGACGGCCTGCTGTGGGAATCTGTGTCGCGGGTATGTCCATCGTGGAGTCCGATCGGCCGGCACCTACGACCCTGTCCCTGATCGGGCTGGTCGTCCATCCCGACCGGCCGATCGACGGCCCGGTTCGCGAGGTGCGCGCGTGGGCCGATCGGCGGGACGTCGGGCTGGTGCAGGTTCGAGCCTCTTGTCAGCAGCAGCAGGTCGCCCCGCCAGGCGAGGCAGGCGACTGCGATCTCATCCTGGCGATCGGAGGCGACGGGACCACGCTGGCCGCGATCCGCACGGGGGCGGGGGTCGATCGCCCGGTGCTCGGGGTAGCGTGCGGAAGCCTCGGGGTGCTGACCGCCGCGCCGGCGGCCGACGTCGTCCGAGCGCTCGAGCGCTTCAGCGCAGGCGAGTGGGCGCCGCATTCATTGTCTGCGCTCGACGTCGTTCCCGAGCTGGGAGAGCCGGTGTTCGCGCTGAACGACATCGCGATCGTTCGGGCCGGCCCCGGGCAGGTGCGCGTAACCGCGGAGGTCGACGGGGCCCTGTTCGCGCGGATGGCGGGTGACGGTTGTCTCGTGAGCACGCCGGTGGGCTCGAGCGCGTACGCGCTGGCCGCCGGCGGGGCCCTCCTCACGCCAGGAATCGATGCCTTCCTCCTCACGCCCCTCCCCGTCCATGGCGGCTCGACTCCGCCGCTGGTGGTCCCGGGTGGATCTTCGATCCGGCTTCAGGTTGTCCGAGGCCACGTCGGCGCCCGTCTCGAGGTCGACGGGCAGGTGGCCGACACCCACATTGGGTCCTTGACGGTCGCGTTACGCGCGGGCGTGGCGACGGTCGTGACGTTCGCCGATCAGGAACCGTTGCTCGCTCGGCTCCGGCGGCTCGCGATCATCACCGACAGCCCCCGGATCGTGGCCGAGGACGCCCAAGGCTCGATGTGAGAAGCGCGCATCGTCAACCCGTGGGTTGAGTGCGAGATCAACCCGCGGTTCAACCCCGGGGCCGACGACACCGAGGGCGCCTGGGAAGATCATGGCGCCATGACCATTACCGATTACCTCATCAACGCTCTCTTCGTTCTCGTCGTCATTCGCCAGGCTCGCGAGCGGGAGCTGGATCTTCGTAGCTTGCTGATCCCGCTCGTCCTGGTGGCGTTCGTCGCCCACAATTACCTGCACTCGATTCCGGCCAAGACGCACGTGAACCGGATCTTCTACAAGATCGGCGCTCGCGATCGCGCGCAAGCCGTGCGCTACGCCTATGAGCACGGCATAGCGTGACTCGACGTCGCTATCCGGCCGCTCGATTTCCAGCTGCCGATTGCCGATCGCTAGTCGATCAGGGCGCCGGCCGAAATGTTGACCGTCGCGGCCGTCATCGTGCGAGCCTGATCGGAGGCCACGAACGCGGCCACGTTGCCGACGTCCGCGAGCCTGGCCGCACGCCCCAGCAGCGTGGCCTGCTCGATGCCCGCCGAGATCAGATCTCGCCTCGGCGTGCCCTCGGGGATTGATTCGGGGATTCCGCCGGTGCGCAGCGTGACCACCCGGACCCCCTGTGCCCCCACCTCGGAGGCGAGCTGCCGTCGCATCGATTCGATGGCGTGGAAGACGACCTGGAGAGATCCGAGGTGGTAGCCGCGCGGCGGGTGGCCCTCGCCGCCGAACGCCAGGATCACTCCAGAGCCCTGACGGACCATGTGGCGGCACGCCGCCCGCCAGGTCAGAAATGATGATCGCACCGCGATCGCGACCGGTTCGACGTAATCGTCGGGAGCCATCTCGGCCATCGGGGTGCCCTGCACCACGTCGTGCGAGATCAGGTTGAACGAGATGTCGAGGCTCCCGCCCTCCGCCGCGACCGCGTCCGCGTGCTCGTCGACCGCCTGCTCGTCCAGCGCATCGAGCGGTTTGGTTTCCGCGACACCACCGGCGGAGCGGATCCGCTGGGCCACCAGCTCGAGCTTCGCGGCCGTTCGGCCCGCGAGAAACACCTTGGCGCCCTCACCGGCAAACGCCAGCGCGACCGCGCCGCCGATCCCGCCGCCGGGCCCGTAGATCACGCAACCTTGTTATGGAGCAACACGTGTACCTCCGCGTGGTCGGGGTTTCCTCGTATGAGACCGCTAACAACGCGATCACTCAGCGCCGGTCGGAGTTCTTTCGCGGACATGCCAGCCGCGGTTTGCGTTTGCCCGAGGCGCGACCGGGTATCGCCTGATAGTTGAGTCGAGACACGGGGTACCCGCGCAGGTCCCACCAGCTGGGCGTTCTTATGCGTACCCCGGGGGTTGAATATGCCAAAAACGGGTAGCAGCCTGCGGTATGGAGACGTTGACGACCTTCAGAACTGAATCCGATGACCTGTTCGTCCGCTGGCAACAGCACGGCGATCAGCGTGCGCGCGAGGAGCTGGTGGATCGCTTTCTTCCGCTCGCCCGCAAGCTTGCCCGCCGATACGCTGGCGCTCGCGAACCGTTTGACGATTTGGTGCAGGTCGCCAGCCTCGGCCTGGTCAAAGCGATAGATCGGTTCGACGTCACCCGCGGCACGGCGTTCTCGTCGTTCGCCGTTCCTACGATTCTCGGAGAGCTCAAGCGCTACTTCCGGGACCTGGGTTGGTCCGTCCACGTTCCGCGGGGTGCCCAGGAGCAGGCCCTCAAGGTCGAAGAGGCCGAGCAGCTCCTGACCAGCAAGACGGGCCGCCCGCCGAGCGTCGACGAGCTCGCGGTTTATCTCGAGCTGAGTGTCGAGGAGGTACTCGACGCGCTCGAGACGTCCGGCGCCCACCACTCGACCTCGCTCGACGCTCCCCGCGAAGACGTCGAAGGCGACACCGGGACGCTCGCCGACGCCCTCGGCGAAGACGACGAGCGCTACGAGCTCGTGGATGCCAGCGTCACGATCTCCAGAGCTGCTCGTGAGCTGTCCGCGCGTGAGCGCCGTGTGCTCCTGCTGCGCTTCGTCGACGATCTGACCCAGACGCAGATCGCCGATCGGATCGGTGTCTCGCAGATGCAGGTCTCGAGGATCCTTCGTCGGGCCCTGGCGCGGCTCCGGGAGCTCACGACCGGCGAGGTCGAGCTCACTCGGGAAAACCCCTGAGGGACCCCGCCCCGGTGGCCGGTGTCGCGAGTCGTGGCGGCACTAGCTGCGCGCGGTCTCAAACCACACGCATGTGCCCTCAGCCGTGCGCGTGACTCCCCACCGGTCGGCCAGAAGCTCGACGAGCTGCAGACCCCAGCCTCGTCTTCCAGCCGCGCGCTCGGCACGGGCCGCAAAGCCGGAACCGTGGTCGAGGATCGCGCAACGAATTTCCGCGTTCACGTCCAGGTCGAGCACGATCGTGTCGTTATCCCCGGCTTGCCCGTGGAGAACGCTGTTCGTGACGAGCTCTGAGACCAGCAGCTTCAACTCGTCCAGGATCGAGCGTCGGACGCATGCAGACAGCTCCGAGGTGACGATCTCACGAGCGCGCGCCGGCCCATCTGCGCGCGCCGAAATCCTGTATAGGGCTCGTAGACGTGGTTGCATCGAGTATTAGACCTCAGTGGATGGGCTACAGCATTGCTACCCCGAAAGATCTGCGACAACGCGACCCGCGAAACCGTGCCCCTATACCCTGGCGTAGCCAGCAGTGACCGTGGACAGCCCCACCGTTCGACTCGAGCTCGACAGCACTCCCGAGGCGTTGTCCCTCGTCCGGAGCGCGTTGGGGGGCGTCGCTGAGCAGCTCGCGCTCGATCCGGAGCTCCTCGACGATCTGAAGACCGCGGTGAGCGAAGCATGCAACAACGTGGTCATGCACGCCTACGAGGACGAGCCGGGACCCCTCGAGATCAGCCTGTACACCGGCGTCGACCGAATCGAGGTGGTGGTCCGCGACCGGGGAGCGGGGATCCCGAGGGAGGCGACCGTCGACGACCGGCTGCAGGGCGTGGGGCTGCCGATCATCCGAGCGCTCACGCAGCAGGCTGCGTTCCGTCCCATTCCCGGGGGTGGGACCGAGGTCGAGATGACGTTCGTGGGCGCACGGGATGGCAAGCCTTTGTTCCACCCGCCGGCGATGCCGTCGCCGGACGACGGCTGGACGCGCCGGCTCGGCGGCGATGCGGTGGTGTCGCTGTCGCCGATCAGCATTGTGGGCGGCGTGCTGGGGCGGCTCGCGCGAGCGCTGGCGGCCAGAGCGCGTTTCTCGCTCGACCGCTTCTCCGACGTCTACCTGGTGACGGACGCGCTCGCCGCGCACACGGCCCGATCGGCAAGTGGCACTCGAATCGGTTTCGGCATCGCCACGGGCCCCAGGCGTCTGGAGCTCAGCATTGGACCCTTCCGCGCGGGAACCGGCGCCGCGCTGCGCGGCAAGCAGGGGCCGGTGGGGGACGTAGCTTCGGCGCTGGTGGTGCTCAGCGACGAGCTCGATGTGCGTCCCTCGAGCGGCGGCGAGATGCTGCACATAGTGATGATCGATCGGCGTTCGGCCGGCGGCGGATCTTCGTAGGGAGCTCCCCTCAGCGCTGGCCTGGCTAGCGCTGGCCGGCGTGGGCTCGCGGCCGTAACGCGATCGCGACCATGTCGTCCCTGCGCCGGCCCCTCCGAAACGCCTCCAGCGCCTCATCGAGCCGCTCGAGTACGAGGTCCGGACCGGAGCCCGCGTGGAGGCTCAGGAGTCCGCGGAGCCGTTCAGTGCCGAAACGCTCCTCATCGCCCGGCGTCTCGATCACTCCGTCGGTGTAGAGCAGGAGCAGCTCATCCGAGCCGATCCTCACGGTGTGCTCGAGCCAGCGTGCGTCGGCGAATGCGCCGAGCAGCGGACCCGCCTCGGGTGCCTCGCGTGGCTCCTCTCCGGGTCGAGCGATCAGCGCCGGCGGGTGACCCGCGGAGCTGAGCACGATGGATTGTTCGTGTAGAGCCACGCACAACGCGCTGCACAAAGACTCGCCGGCATGCTCGCGAAGCTCTTCGTCGAGCCGACCCAGAATCGCTGCGGGCTGGGGCTCCAGCCGGCTGGCAAACCTGGCTCCGTGGCGCATGAGCCCGGTCAGTGCGGCCGCCGTCACTCCTCTGCCGGTGACGTCGCCGACGAGACAGAGCCACCCCGCGCCGCTGGGGAAGATTTCATAGAAGTCGCCGCCGACGTCGACGCGCTCGTTCGCGCCCGCCGCCCGGTAGAGCGCGGCGAGCTCCCATCCCGGCACGTCGGGTAGTTCCGCAGGTCGCAGGCTCTTCTGAAGGATCTCGGCCACGCCGGCAAGCGTGGTGTGGAGCCGCGCATTCTCGACGGCGACAGCGGCGCGATGGCCTAGCTGCTCGGCGAGCTCCACATCCTCGCGGGTCAGACGCCGGCGTGACTCGGCGGTCACCAGCGTCATTACCCCGACGTTCCGCGTCGCGACCCGCAGGGGAACGAGCAGCACCGAGCGGACCCCGAGCTCGCGCAGCAAGGCCAAGTGCTCGGCGCTTCTGGCCGCCCGCTCGAGTTGCTCGGGCGAGAGCTCCTCGACCAGCTCCGAAACCCCGGTGTGTAGCACGCGGTGCAGCGCGGACCCGGGAAGCGCCTCGTCGGGAGCCAGCTCACGAAGCCGCCGCGCCAAATCGCTCTTCGCCGGGTCGCGATGCGCCGTGACCGCATGCTCCCGTTGGAAGTTCTCGTCGACCAGGTCGACCGCGCACCAGTCGGCGAGCACCGGGATTACCACGTTGGCGATGTTCGCGAGCATCTGCTCGTAGTCGAGCGTGGAGGCGAGGACCCGGCCCGACTCGGCGAGCACGCGCATCCGCAGCTCGGCCGTCTTAACCGCGGTCACGTCTTCGATCACCGTCACCGCGGCGACAATCTCCCCATCGTCGTCGCGGATCGGCGTCGTCTTCAGGTTGCGCCAGCTGGTCTCGCCGGTGGCCCGGTGCGTCGTGCGCATCAGCTGCGACGTCGCCGGGGTCCCCCGCATCAGGCGCACCGAGGGAACGTCTTCGATCGTCAGCGGCCTGCCGCGGTCGTCCTCGACCACGTAATCGGCCATGATCGCGGACGAGGGTCGGCTCTGCAGCTCCTCGAGCGTCTCGAAGCCCATGCTCCGGAGCGCGGCGCGATTGGCGTAGACGAGCGTGCCGGATCGATCGCGGATCGTCACCGCCTCGGCCAGGATGTCGAGTACCTCGGCCAGTGCCGGTCCCCCAACTCGGAGAGCGTGGCCCCCAACTGTTTCCCCCCAGATCAGATCAGCCTCCGCCGAACAGCTCCTCCGGTGCATCCACCAGCGTCAGCCGCTCGGCCACGCCGGTCAAGCTAAGAAGCCGCTGCACCTGCTGTGAGCCGTTGACGAGACCGAAGCGCTTGCCCTGCTCTTCGGCTCGCTGGTGGGCTTTGACGAGCACGCTGAGCCCGGTGGAGTCCATGAACTCGAGCTCGCGAAGATCGACGATCACGAGTTCTGTGCCGGAGGCGGCCACGCGACCGAGCTCCTCCTCGAGCGCGGGGCTCGAGGCGAGATCCAACTCCCCGCTGACTGAAATCACGCACGCCTCATCCTGGACACGCCGCTCTAGCCGGAAATGACTCTGCACCCTGGCGCGAGCGTACTGATCTCGGCGCCGGCTTGCTGAAGTGTTTGCGGCCTCGACCTCGGGCAACCCGAGGATCGATGCCAGGACCGGAGGTCCGGTTGGCTGACCTAGTCGTCAGTGCAAGCGGGCTGCCGGCAGACCGCAGTGCGCGTGGCCGGAGGCGATCCCGGGTAGCCACACCGCTACGCGAGCGAAGGTCGCTTCAAGTTCGCAGAAAGGAGACCAAATGGTCGCGTTGATAGTGCTGTTGCTGCTGCTCGCCATTTTCGGCGGCCTCGGCTTTGTCGCGCACGTCCTGTGGTTTGTGCTGATCGCCGCACTCATTCTGTGGGTGATCGGCTTCTTCGTGGGAGGCGTTGAGTCAGGCCGGCGGAGGTGGTACGGACGCTGGTGAGTACCGGCGTCTCCTTAGGGGTTCGCCGGGACAGCATTACTCGTGCCGACGTACGTGCTTCCCGCCGCAAGTCGAAGTCCGACCTGCCGTGGGGAGCACTACGGGCGGCGGTCGTCGGTTAGTTCGCGCAGTCGGTTGAGCGAGCGCCGCAGCAGTCGAGAGACCTGCATCTGGGAGACCCCGACCACCTCGGCGATCTCGGACTGCGTGAGGTCCTCTCCGAAACGCAGATAGAGGATCCAGCGCTCGCGATCGGGCAGATGCTTGGCGGCGGCAAAGATCGTCGCCTGCTCGTCGACGAGCTCTAGGCGCTGGTCGTCATCGCCGATGGCCTCCAGGCGGCTCGTGACGGAGTCATCGCTGGTGCCCAGGGGCGCATCGAGCGAGACCGTCCCATACGCCTCGGCCGTCTGAAGCCCGTCCAGGACCTCCTCCTCGCTGATCTCGAGGTACTGAGCGAGCTCGTCGATGCGCGGCTGGCGCCCGGTCTTGCCGCTGATCTGATGTTGGCCGTCGACCACCTTGCGCGCACGCTCCTGCGCACCGCGGTCGACGTGCAGCGCCCACCCCGCGTCTCGGAAGTAGCGCTTGAGCTCGCCCACGATCGTCGGCACCGCGAACGACGTGAACGCGAAGCCGCGTCGCGGGTCGAAACGCTCCACGGCCTTGACCAAACCGAGGCTCGCGACCTGCACCAAGTCTTCGTAGGGCTCGCTCGATGAGACGTAGCGGCGAGCGAGCTTACGCGCGAGCGGAAGGAACCGCTCGATCAATTCGTCACGAGCTCGAAGATCGCGGCGCCGCTGCCACCGCACAAACAACTCGCGCGAGCCGATCGCGGTGACTTGCACACCGAAGTCCGGGGCCACCGTCATTCGCGGACCTCCTGTTTGCAGACCTATTGTTTTTAGCACACTACAGGGAACGGCGGGCTTCGTGTGTTGCTTTGGCACCCACGGCGCGGGTCAAGAGCAGGCGGGCGCGCTTATTTAGGACGCGCGGCGGTGGGTATCAGGCGTCGTCACGCAGGAGATCGAGCACCGCGCTCTCGATGCGGGCCCGCGCCCGGTCGTCCACGGCGTCGAGCTCCAGAGCCGATCCCAGCGCGGCCGCGATCGTGAATCCCGACTGGTAGCGGTCGACGACCCGGGGGTCGATGTACGAGCGCCTGGCGACCGCGGGGGTGTTGCCGAGTAGCTCGGCGACCTGTCGGACCGCCTTGTCGATCTCGCGCTTGCGGGCGGTTTTCAATGGCGGGCCCTGAGTCCGAGCGGCTGAGGACCCGCGACGGGATATCTGACGGTCCGGATGGGGCCCTGATCCCGTCATATGGCCCGTCGCGAGCCCTAATGAGACCGCGGCCATAACGGTCGCATTCCAGGTCCGGAAGTCCTTAGCGCTGAAGTCATCTCCGATCTGCTCCTTCAGATAGTCGTTGATCTCGTCGGAGCGCAGGTCCGACCACCTTCGGCCGTCGCGGTAGGCCAACAGCTGTTGACCGCCGCTTCGACGCCGTCGGAGCGTGGCGATCAAGGGTCGGCAAGCCGGATCCCGGAGCTTGAGCACGCGCCTGAAACCGCCTTTGCCGGGGTAATCGAAGACGACCGAGGATCCGTTCAGCGACACGTGCTCCTTGCAGATGGTGGCCAGGCCGAGGCCGCCCTCGTCGTCTGCGTACTCCTCGCTGCCGACTCGGAACAGGCCGACGTCCAGCAGCCGGACCGCGCAGGCGAGGACCCGCTGACGCGTCGGCTCGGAGCCGCGGAGGTCGGACTCGATGCGCCGGCGCAATTCCGGCAGTGCGCCGCCGAAGCGAAGCAACCTGTCGAACTTCTGTTGGTCGCGTCGCTCTCGCCACCGCTGGTGGTAGAGGTACTGCTTGCGACCCGCCGCGTCGATCCCGGTCGCCTGGAGGTGGCCCATCGGGTCCGGGCAGATCCAGACGTTCCTCCAAGCGGGAGGGATGGCCAGCGAACGCAATCGCTCCAGGACTTCCGGGTCCGTGATCGGGCGATCATCCTCGTCCATGTAGGAGAACCCGCGGCCGCGCCGCACTCGCCGCAGTCCGGGCCCCGAACAGTCAGCCCGGCGAAGGCGCGGCCTGCGCCTGACATTTGCGGTCGCCTGACTCACGGTGAGGGCGCTACCCGGCGCCCGGTTTCCGGAAAACCGTTGGAGTCACCGGGCGGACGCGCCGGCCTCGCGCTCCCTTGGGATACTGCGCGCCGTGGCCAATGCCCGCTATACCTCCGAGCTCGCACAAGAACTGGGTCCGGATCTGCTCGAGCGCTTTCTTCGTTATGTCCGGATCGACACCCAGTCGCAGCGTGAACGCACGCAGTCTCCGAGCACGCCTGGTCAGATCGAACTCGCACGCTTGCTCGCCGGTGAGCTTCGGGGCGCGGGCGTGGGCGACGCCGAGGTCGACGAAAACGGCTACGTCACGGCGACGCTCGAGCGAACCGGCGACGCCGCGCCCGCGATCGGCCTGATCGCCCACCTCGATACCAGCCCCGATGCCCCCGGAAGCGGCGTCGAACCGATCGTCCACAACCAATACGGCGGCGGCGTGATCGAGCTCCCACGCTGCGGCACACGGCTCGATCCCGCGAGCATGCCCGAGCTCACGCCGAAGGTCGGCCACGACATCGTCACCTCGAGCGGCGACACTCTCCTCGGCGCCGACGACAAGGCGGGAGTGGCCGCGATCATGGCCGCGGTCGTGTATCTGGCGGGCCATCCGGAGATCCCGCGCCCCAGGCTGCGTATTGCGTTCACGCCCGACGAAGAGATCGGCGAGGGCGCGACGCTATTCGACATTCCGCGATTCAACTCGCTCTGCGCCTACACGCTGGATGGCTCCGAGCTCGGCGAGCTGCAGGACGAAACCTTCAGCGCGCTGGAGGCGATTCTTACCATCCACGGGATCGAGGTCCATCCCGGGCAGGCAACCGGCAAGCTCGTCAATGCGCTGCGCCTCGCGGCCCAGGTCGTGGCCGCACTGCCGGCCGACCAGGCGCCCGAGACCACCGCCGGCCGCGAGGGCTTCATCCACCCCACGGAGCTGAGCGGGGCCGCCGCCGCAGCCCAGATCAGGGTGATCCTGCGTGATTTCGACGAGGACAAGCTGGAAGACCACGCGGCGCTGCTCGAGCGAATCGCGCGGGAGGTCGTCGGCGCCGAGCCGCGCGCCCGACTCGAGTTGAGCGTGCGCTGGCAGTACCACAACATGCGCCGTTACATCGAACCGGTCCCATACGTCACCGCCGCTGCCGAGGAAGCGATCAGAGAAGAGGGCATCGAACCGCTTCGGGAGCCGATCCGCGGGGGGACGGACGGGTCCAGATTGAGCGAGATGGGCCTGCCGACGCCGAACATCTTCACTGGCGGCCACGAGTACCACTCGGTGCGAGAGTGGGTCTCCGCGCAGGACATGGCCGCCGCCGCCGCCACCGTGGTGCGGCTGGCCGAGATCTGGACGCGGCCGGAGTACGCCCGTCGACAGTCCAACGGGCCGCGCACGCGTTCCTCGGTTTAGTCTGCACCCCGTGACCACCTCGTTCAGCGCGTCCCTCGCCTCGGTTGACGGCGCGATCATGCCCGCTTCGGCGGCGACCGTCCCTGCCACCGACGAAGGCCTGCTCCGGGGCGATGGGGTGTTCGAGGTGCTCCGGGTCTACGACGGAAAACCGTACGCGTTCGAGGAGCACATGAAGCGGCTGGAGCGCTCGGCGTCGAATCTCCGCCTCCCCCTCGACCTCGAGGCCGTTCGGGCTGACGCGCACCGTCTTCTCGCTCATGCCGGCATCGGGCCCGCCCACGAGCTGCTGCGAATCGTGGTCACCCGGGGCGGCCGGCGACTTCTGTTGACCGAGCCGCTCTCGGTGATGCCAGACCGTGCGCGTCTCGGCACGATCACCTATTCGCCCACCCGCGTTCTCGACGGGATCAAGTCGCTGTCGTATGCAGCGAACATGCTCGCGGGGCGGCTCGCGCGCGAGCGCGGCTTCGACGAGGCGCTCCTCGTCACCCCCCACGGCCGCGTGCTCGAGGCGCCCACGAGCTCGATCTTCTGGATCAAGGACGAAGCGGTCCTGACGCCGCCACTGAGTGAGCACATCCTGGCCTCGATCACCCGCAGGCTGATCATGGATGTGAGCGGTGCGCTGGAGCGGCCGTGCCCGCTCGCGGAGCTGCTCTCGGCCGACGAGGCGTTCCTGGCCTCGACCGTGCGCGAGGTCCAACCGATTGCCTCGATCGACGACCGACTGTTCGACGGCGGGGCTCCGGTCACGAGTCGGATCGCCGGCGAGGTCACCGCGCGCATTCGCGCGGAGCTCGACGCTGCCTGAGGGGGCACCGTGAGGCTGCTCACGGTGATTGGCAATCGCCCTCAATTCATCAAGGCCGCGGCCGTCTCGACGCACCTGCGGCGATCACATGAGGAGGTGCTCGTTCACACCGGTCAGCACTTCGACGACGAGCTCTCGGCGATCTTCTTCAGAGAGCTCGGGGTGCCTGAGCCGGACCGCCAACTCGGGGTCGCGCTCGGATCGAACAGCTCGCAGACGGCCCGGATGCTGGCCGCTCTGGAGCCGCTGGTCGTCGACTTGTCCCCGGATGCAGTGCTGGTCTACGGCGACACCAACTCAACGCTCGCCGGAGCGCTCGCCGGGGCCCAGAGCGGGGTTCCGGTGGCTCACGTCGAGGCGGGCATGCGCTCGTTCGACCGGTCCATGCCGGAGGAGCTCAACCGGGTCCTGGCCGACCATGTCAGCGCATTGCTGCTCTGCTCCTCGGAGGCCGCGGTGCGGAACCTGCGCCGCGAAGGCGTGGCCGGAGCGGTCGAGCTCGTCGGAGACGTGATGATCGACGTCGCGCTGACCGTCCAGCCCCGAGCGCGCTCTCGGCCCGACCTGCTGCGGGCGCGGGGACTCGAACCGGGTGAGTACCTGGTTGCCACGGCTCATCGCAGCGGCAACGTCGACGAGCCCGCTCGGTTGGAGTCCCTGGTCGAGTTGTTGTTGGCGATGCCCCTTCCGGTGCTGTTTTCGGTGCACCCGCGCACCCGGGAGCGCTTGGTTGACGCTGGCCTGCTCGATCGGCTGCGCGACGGCGAGGGAATGATTCTTACCCCCCCTCTGGGTTATCTCGAGTTCACCGCGCTGATCTGCAATGCGCACGCGGTGCTGACCGACTCGGGCGGCCTGCAGAAGGAGGCGTATCTCGCCGGCGTTCCGTGCATCACGCTGCGGGGGAGCACGGAGTGGATCGAGACCGTCGAGTGCGGCTGGAATAAGCTCGTCGATCTCGACCGGGCCGCGGCGCTCGACGCGCTCGAGTGGTTCGCCCGCGAACCCCGTTTGGCGAGGCCGCCGCTGTATGGAGACGGGCACGCCGGAGAGCGCGTCCTGGCCGCTCTTACACTGCACCTCCAATGATCGCTGGCGCCCCGACGAGCGAACGCCCAATTCGGATCGCGGTGGCCGGGCTCGGCTACTGGGGCCCGAACCTCGCGCGCAACTTCGACGCGATTCCCAGCTGCGAGCTGGCTTGGTGCTGCGATGTGTCGGCGCCGGCACGAGAGCGCGTCCGGGCGAGGTTTCCGGCGACGCGCCTGGCGGAGGATCTGGATCAGGTGCTGGCCGACGAGACCCTCGACGCGGTCGTCGTGGCGACTCCGGTGCCCACGCACGCGGAGCTGGCCGTGCGGGTGCTCGACGCCGGCAAGCACTGCTTCGTCGAGAAACCCCTGGCCCAATCGGTGGCCGACGCCGAGGTCGCCCTGGCGGCCGCCGCCGCGACCGGCCGGATCCTGATGGTGGGTCACGTGCTCGAGTACCACCCCGGCGTGCAACAGCTCAAGGAGCTCGCCGACTCGGGAGAGCTGGGCGATCAGATCTACTACATCTACGGCAACCGCCTGAACCTCGGCAAGCTGCGCGCCGACGAGAACGCGCTGTGGAGCCTCGGGGCGCACGACGTATCGGTCGTCCTGTACCTGGCCGAGGAGGAGCCGTGCGAGGTCCTCGCCCGCGGGGAGTCATACGTCCGGGGTGGCGTCGAAGACGTGGTGTTCTGTTTTCTGCGCTTCCCCTCCGGTCTGTCAGCCCACCTGCACCTGTCCTGGCTCGATCCGCACAAGGAGCGCCGGTTCACCGTCGTCGGTTCCCGCCGGATGGCGACGTTCGACGACATGGCCCTCGAGGGCAAGCTGACCGTGTACGACAAGGGCTTCGACGAGGACGCGCGGACGTACGGCGAGTACATCACGAGGAGCGGTTCGATCTTCTGCCCCCAGATCCCCAACGTCGAGCCCTTGCGGCTCGAGTGCGAGCACTTCATCGATTGCATCCGGCGCGGGCTGCGGCCGCGGTCGGACGGCGCGAGCGGCGTGCGCGTGGTGCGGGTGCTCGAGGAGCTCCAGCGCTCGCTGGAGGCCTCGGCGCGCGAGGCCGGTGTCCGCCGCGGCTCGATGCGCAAGGCGGGTGCCCGCAGCGGCTCGATGCGCGAGGCGGGTGTCCGAGGCGCCTGAGATCTCGCCCCACGCGCACGTGGCGGCGGGCGCGCATGTCGGTGACGGCGCCCAGATCGGACCCGGGGCGGTGATCTTCGAAGGGGTGCGAATCGGCGCCGGCGCGTCTGTCGGCGTCGGCACCGTTGTCCACCCCGGAACCGGGGTCGGCGAGGGCTGCGTCGTCGAGGATCAGGTCGTGCTCGGCAAGCGCCCGCGGCTGCGAGCGGGCTCGAGCGCCGCGGCCGCGCAGACCGGGCCCTTGGTGCTCGAGGCCGAGGTCACCGTTTGCTGCGGCGCCGTGGTGTACGCGGGCTCGCGGATCGGCGCGGGGACGATCATCGGCGATCAGGCGCAGGTGCGGGAGGGGGTGACAATCGGCCCGCGCTCGGTGGTGGGACGGGGCTCGGCGGTTGAGTTCGGCGTGCGCATCGGCGAACGCGTGCTGATCCAGACCGACGTTTACCTGACCGCCGGCTCGGTGGTCGAAGACGACGTGTTCCTCGGGCCCGGCGTGCTCACGACCAACGATGACGCGATGGGTCGTCATCCCGCCGGGCAGCCTCTGGTCGGCGCCGTGTTTCGCCGGGCCTGCCGGGTGGGAGGCGGCGTCGTGCTCGTGCCCGGGGTCGTGATCGGCCCGGAGGCATTCGTGGCCGCGGGGGCTGTGGTGACGCGCGACGTGGGCGAGCGCGAGGTTGTCATGGGAGCGCCGGCGCGCGCCGTTCGGCGAGTGTCCGATGCCGATCTGATCGAGCGCTGGCGTTAGCCGACCATCCCTTGCCCGGAGTGCGAGGATCTAGCGAGTTCAGACCGCGACGCGAGGAGAAGCGATGGAGACCTGGGACATCCGCTCACTGCCCATCGAGCCCCACCATCCGCAGGTGCTTCGCTCCGACGACGAGACCAGGGCGATCGCGATCCAGCTACTCGCAGGTGAGGAGCTTCAGGAGCACCAGGTCCACGAGCGTGCATATCTCCTGGTCGCGGACGGGGAGATCGAGATCAGCGGCGACGGTCGCACCGTCCGCGGCGGGGCTGGGTTCCTGTCTCACTTCGAGCCAGCCGAGCGCCACGCCGTCAAGGCGATCAGCGACGCTCGCCTGGTGCTCGTTCTCTCGCCGTGGCCCGGGGTCGGGCACCCGTCCAGGCGCGACGAGAAGCCCTGATAAGGGTCCGCTACTGCGCGCCCGCCGGCGCCGGCGCCGCCCCGCCGACCATTCCCACGCTGGCCCGCGTCCACACAACCTGGTCTCGACCGGGCCCGACGCTCACGAGCGCGATGGGGACCCCGACGAACTCGGCGATGTACTGCAGGTACTCGCGCGCGGCCGCCGGTAGATCTGACTCCTCGCGACACTCGGTCAGGTCCTCCGACCATCCGGGAAGCTCTTCGTAGTCGCCCGCGGCGTGATGGAGCACGGTCTGGTGATACGGGAAGTCGTCGAACTCGGCTCCTTCCGCCCCCCGGTAGCGAGTGCACACTCGCACCCGATCCTGGCCTGAGAGCACATCGAGCTTGGTCAGCGCCAGCGCGGTCAGCGAGTTGATCCGCGCCGTGTAGCGAAGCGCCACGAGGTCGATCCAGCCAACGCGCCTCGCTCGGCCGGTCGTCGTCCCGTATTCGCCGCCCTTCTGGCGCAGGTCGTCGGCCATCGCTCCATCCAGCTCGGTGGGGAACGGGCCGGCGCCGACGCGGGTGGCGTACGCCTTGGCGACACCCCACACCTCATCGATGTCCTTGGGTCCGACGCCGGCGCCCACGCAGGCGGCGCCCGCGACGGGGTTGGATGAGGTGACGAACGGATACGTGCCGTGGTCGATGTCGAGCAGCGCGCCCTGGGCGCCCTCGAACAGGACGAGCTGGCCGGCGTCCAACTGCTCGTGGACCAGCCGCGTGGTGTCCTGGATGTGCCGCTCGAGCACGTGGCCGTACGTGAGGTACTCCTCGGTCATCGTCTGCAGGTCCAGCCGCGGGTCCTTCGCGAACGGGCGCAGGGAAAGCCGTTTGGGCTCGAGCGCGGCGACGATCTTCTTCTTGAGGATCTTTTCGTCGAGTAGGTCCTGCACTCGAATCCCGAGCCGGGCGGCCTTGTCGGCGTAGCACGGTCCGATTCCGCGGCGCGTCGTGCCGATCTGCAGTTTCCCGAGCTTCGCCTCGCCCGCGTGATCGAGCATCAGGTGGTAGGGCATGATCAGATGGGCGTTAGCCGAGATTCGCAGGCATTCGATGTCGACCCGGCGCCGGCGGAGTTCGTCCAGCTCGTCCGTGAGCACCTTGGGATCGACGACTACCCCGTTGCCGATCACACACAGCGTTCCGGTGTGGAGGATCCCCGAGGGGATCAGGTGGAGCTTCCACGTCTGGCCGTTACGGACGATCGTATGTCCGGCGTTGTTTCCGCCCTGAAAGCGCACGACGGCGTCAGCCCGCTCAGCGAGCAGGTCGGTGACCTTTCCCTTCCCTTCATCGCCCCATTGGGCTCCGACGATCACGATTCCCGGCATCGCCGAATCAGTGTACGAGGGCGCCGGCGGTCGAATCAGTGTAGGAGGGCGCCGGCGGTCGAAGACCGGCGTGGGCCCCTCAACTCTGGGGCCCTCAACTCTGGGCGCGTTACTCGGCGCCTGATGTGCGTCAGGCGTACCCGAGCCGGTAGCGGCGCGCCACCCATCCTTGGACCCGCGTCCGGACGGGCTCGCGATGGACCGCGCCGTGGGTGCGCAGGAGGGCGACCAGATCGAGAGTTAGGTGAAATGGATCGGCGATGACCGAGCCGTCTCGGAGCGACATCGCGACGCGCATTTCGTCGTCGACCTCGGCGATCAGCAGTGGTGCCGGCGGAACCTGGGCGGCGCTGTCGAGCGCGGCCAGTCGGCGGAGGGCTCGCTCATCGTCGCCGTAGGCGGGGCGGATCGTGATCGTGGCGAGAGGTGTGGTCATTTGTCCTTGCCTCGCGGTGGGCTGGTGTGGCATGTGCCCGAACCAATCTCCTCCTCTAGGGTCATAAATGCAAATAGGGGTTTGCTTGATGGGGTATAACTAGACGTCATGCTGGACACGCGGCGCCTGAGGGTCCTATGCGAGGTAGCGCGTCACGGCTCGTTCTCTGCTGCCGCGGCGACGCTCGGCTACACGCAGCCTGCGGTGTCGCGGCAGATAGCGACGCTCGAGGCGGAGGTGGGTGCCGTCCTGGTGCGGCGGGCTCCCCAAGGCGCCGTCCTCACCGATGCCGGACGGCTCCTGGTCGATCGCGGCGAGGCGATCCTGGCGCGCTTGCGGGACGTGGAGTCGGAGCTGCAAGCGCTCGCTGGTCTGGAGGGCGGCACGCTTCGCCTCGCCTCGTTTGCGTCCGCAGCCGCGGCGATTGTCCCGCTGGCCATCGCTAGGTTCCGGGAGCGCTATCCCGCGGTCGAGCTAAGCCTGGTGATGGCCGACCCGATCGACTCGCTGCCACAGTTGCGCGCCGGCGAGCTCGACCTGGCGCTCTCGCACGACCCGCTTGGTGCGGGAGCCGATGAGCTCGGCAATCCCACGCTCAACGGGGAGGAGCGTGACCAGATCGAGCTCGTCCACCTGTTCGACGACCCCGTGTATGTCGCGCTGCCGCCTGGGCACCCGCTCGCCGCGGTTTCGCCGCTCGGCTTGGACAGCCTGGCCGATGAGCCTTGGATGCTCGCACCGAAGGCCACATGCCCGGATTCACGGCTGTTCCTGCGGGCGTGCCACGCTGCCGGGTTCGAGCCGCGGATTGCGTTCGAGAACAACGACTACCAGGCGATACTCGGATTTGTCGCGGCCGGGGTGGGAGTCGCGCTCATCCCCGACATGGTGGCGCGGGGCTCCCGCGACGACGTCGTCATCCGCCATCTGGACCCGCCGCCGCCACCCCGTCCGATACTCGCGGCGCTGCCCGTCGGCTACCGGGCTCCCGCCGTAGCGGCGATGGTCGGCGTGCTGCACGAGATCAGCCACGAGTGGGTCGGTGATCGGCCCGCGCTGCACGCAGCCTGAAATCCATCGGGCGCGAGCGAGCGCGTGCGGCCCCGACACGACGCCTGACAGCGGACATAAACGTCCCCGCCACCGTGTCGCCCGAGGGCACAGAGGAGCTACGGTTTAAGTGCGATGAGCGAGGAACCGACCACCGAGGAGCTGCGCAAGGCCCAGTCCGAACGCGCGGCGGTCGAACGCGATCGCGCCGTCGCCGCCACCGACGAGCGCGAGTCGGCCCAGCACCAACGCCGAGCCGAGAAGGCCCAGTACCTGCGCCGCAAGCTTGACGAGCGCGCCGAGTCCGAGCGTCAGAAGGATCGCTGAGGCCCCGCGGCAGGGTAGGTAGATGAGGAGGCCCTGCCGGCATCGACGGACATGCCTGCCGCGGCTTGCCGTACTCGTTGCAGCATCGGTGGCCACGTTGGCGCTTTTCGCTCCGTGCGCGGGGGCCTCGCGGTTGTTGTGGGTTCGATGCCCGGCCGGAAGCGATGCTGCACTTGCCGGCTTTCGCTGCGCGCGTTTTCGTGTCCCGCTGGACTACCGGCACCCGCGGGGCCGCCGGATAACGCCGGCGGTTGTGAAACATCCGGCAACCAGGCCGTGGCTCCGCGCCGGGACGTTGTTCATGAATCCCGGAGGTCCCGGTGGCACGGGAACCGTTGAGATCCCCGACTGGTATCTGCAGCTGCCGACCGTGGTTCGCGCGAGCGCTACCAGGGGCCCGAGCAAGGCAATTCGGTCGTCTGCGGCGATACCCCGAATCCGCGCAACCCTCAGCACTACGACGTGCTCGAACCGCTGGTCCTCCGCCGCGCCGGTCCGGTGGGGCTCTCAATCCTCTGGGGTGATGAGCAGTGCGCGGCCTGGCCGGCACGCGCCGCCGATGGCTACCGGGGCCCGTGGAATCGCCGGACGGCGGATCCGATACTGGTCGTCGGAAACACCCACGATTCGGCCACCCCCTACCGCAATTCAATTGAGATGGCGGCCCAGCTCAACCGGGCGCGACTGCTGACCGTCGACGGCTGGGGCCACACCGAGTTGCTCAATTCGAGCGCGTGCGCGAATCGTTACATCACCGCATACCTGCTGCGATTGGCACTCCCGCCACGTGGCGCGGCCTGTCGCCAGGACCGCGTGCCATTCGCAGGCTGATCGTAAATCGGGCGCCTTGGCTATCCCCCGGGTTGACGTGAGCGTTAGCGGTTAGCCCAAGGGCAGGACCGTGCGCCGATCCTCGCCGGCGAGCGGGAGCTGCTCGCACATCTCCGTCAGGCGCGACACGGTCCGCTCGGTGATCTGCTCGCACAGCGCGGCGTGGTCTTCGATATTGGTGGTGATGAGCATTGAGCGCTGATCCTCGTAGCGCGCATTGACGATCGAGTAGAGCTCCTCGAGCACCCAGTCCGTGGTGCGCTCGGCGCCGACATCGTCGACATGGAGCAGATCGACGGCGGTGAGGCGGTCCAGGAGATCCAGGTGTGAGCGCTCCGCGCGGTGAATGTCGCGAATCTCGTTCAGCAGTCGCGGAAGCGAGTAGATGGCGACCGAGCGGCCGGCTGCCAGCGCCGCCTTGGCGACCAGCATCGCGAGCGTGGTCTTGCCCGTTCCGACCGGCCCCATGAACCACAGGCCCCGGCCCGCATCGAGGTGCTGATCGATCCGATCCGCAAAGCGGCGGGTGGCCGCGACGATGTTCGGGGCGATCTCGATCACCGGGGGTCGATCGAAGGACACGTCCCGATAGCGCCTCGGGATCACGGCCGACAGGGTGCGCGCCTTCGCCCGCGCCACGCGCTGCGCGCGGCAGCGGCAGTCAAACGCGGTGTTGGTCTCGATGTCGTACACGAACCCGGATCCGTCGCACAGGTCGTATGGGCAGCGCTCGTCGTTGTGGCTCGCCGAGCGCTGCGTCCACGCTGGCGACGCCGACGAGTAACTCACTGCGCGAACCGCTCGCCGGCGTAGTTCATGAACTTCGGATACTCCTTCTGGAACGTGAGCACCACGTCGCCGATCGGCCCGTTGCGGTGCTTGGCGATGACGATGTCCGCTTCACCCGGCCGCTCGGAGTCCTTGTCGTAGTACTCCTCGCGGTAGATGAACATCACCAGGTCAGAATCCTGCTCTATTTGACCACTTTCACGTAAGTCGGACAGAATCGGCCGTTTGTCTCCACCCCGCTGCTCGACCGCGCGGCTGAGCTGGGAGATCGCGATCACCGGCACATTGAGCTCGCGGGCGAGGCCCTTGAGGCCGCGGGAGATCTGGCCCACCTGCTCGACGCGGCTCTCGACCCGGCCCTCGTGGCGCATCAGCTGGAGGTAGTCGACGATGATCAGGCCGAGCCCCCCATCGATCTGGTGATGCAGTCGCCGCGCTTTGGCCCGGACCTCCAGCACGCCTGTGTCGCTCGAGTCATCGACGAACAGGGGCGCTTGCGCGAGGCGCTGGCAGGCGTCGAGGATCTTTGGCCAGCGGGCTTCCGGCACCCGGCCCCGGCGCAGGTCCTCGCCCTTGATGCGCGCCTGGGAGGCGACGAATCGCTGGGCGAGCTCGGACTCCGACATCTCGAGCGAGAAGAGGACGACGGCATGACCGGCAAGCACGGCGTTCTCGGCGATGTTGGCGACCAGCGCCGACTTGCCCATCGAGGGGCGGGCCGCGATCACGATCAGGTTCCCAGGTTGGAAGCCGCCTGTCTTCTCGTCTAGGTCCTTGAAGCCCGCCGGCGTACCCGTGAGCGGAGTCTTGGCGACCGACAGGCGGTGGAGCTTGTCGGTCTCGTCGTGCAGGATGTCCGCGATCGACCGAAGCTTCTTCTGTCGATCGTCGTGGGCAACCTCGAGCATGGCCCGCTCCGCGCGCTCGACGAGGTCCTGGGCGGGAGCCTCCCGGGTCATGACGCTCGCCTGAATCTCGTACGAGGCCGTGAGGAGCGCCCGCATCTGCGCGTTGTCGCGGACGATCCGTCCGTATTCGCGCGCGTGCCCCGCGGCGGGCACCCACCCCGCCAGCTCGTCGATCGCCTCGGGGCCGCCCGCCTCCTCGAGCCTTCCTCCCTGGCGCAGGGTCTCAGCGACCGTGAGATGGTCGATCTTGCGATCGCTTTCGTACAGCTCGAGCATCGCCGCGAACACCACACCGTGCTGCTCGCGGTAGAAGTGCTCCGGCCTCAGCTGCTCCTCGACAAGCAGGCGATGAAGATGGCGCTCGTCGAGTAGCACGGCGCCCAGCACGGACTTCTCCGCCTCCAGGTTGTGCGGCGGCACCGCGATGTTCTGCACAGCACTCATGGCGGGCCCGAGTCTAGGTTTGGCCGAGGCGGCAAGACGAACCCGACCCCGCTCCGAGCGACCGTTTCAGCAGGGCGGCAGCTTAGGCATCCGTACCGCCTCATGCCATTGCGCCAAGGGGGCGCCGGGGGTGTCTACATGCTGGTCGCTGGAGTCGTTGCGCGACCAGCATGTAGATCCCCCGGCGCTAACCCGCCACCACCATGGTCTTGACGGTGGCCATCACGCCGTCGGCGAGCTCGACCACCACCATGTATGTCCCGGTGTGGCGGATCGGCTCTTCGAGGTGGATCTTGCGGCGGTCGACCCGCATGCCGCGAGCGTCGCGGATCGCGTCCGCAATGTCCTGCGTGGTGACGGTTCCGAACAGGCGCCCGTCGTCTCCGGCCTGCTGACGAATCGTGAGCACCGTGCGCCCGAGCAGCGTGGCGTTTTCCTGCGACCGGCGTTCGGCGTCCAGCTTGGCCTGCTCGGCGGCCTGCTGGCGGCGTCTGGCGGCCTGAATCGATCCTGCTGTCGCCGGCTCCGCGAGTTTGCGAGGCTGCAAGTAGTTGCGCAGGTAGCCGGGGGACACTTCCACGACGTCACCCCGCCCGCCGAGCGGGTCAACGTCCTGCAGGAGGATCGCCTGCGCCATCGTCGCCTACCTCTCGGCGGCACGCTCGCGGCGGTCGCCGCGCTCACCGCGATCGCCGAGGCCCTCGGCGACGTAGGGCAGCAGTGCAAGCTCGCGCGCGCGCTTGATCGCGCGCGCAACCTGGCTCTGATGACGGCGACACGCGCCGGTGATGCGGCGCGATCGAATCTTGCCGCGCTCGGAGATGAACCGCCGAAGCGTGGCGAGGTCCTTGTAGTCGACCTGCTCCACCTTGTCGCGGCAGTACGGACACGGCTTCCGTCTCCCGGAAGTCGGGCCTCCCTTCCTGTCACGCCGGCGGACCGGCCGTCTACGTTGCTTTGCCACTGCGGATCACCTAGCTCGCTTCTCAGACTGTCGATTTGATGGTTGGTGCCTTAGAACGGGATGTCGTCGTCGGACCCGGCAGCCACGGGAGCGGCCTCGAAGTCGCCGGTGTCGATCGGGATGTCGCTCTCCGTCGCGCGGACGCTGCTGGAGAACCCGTTCCCGTTGCCAGCGTCGTCGCGCCCGCCGAGGAACTGCACGGTCTCGGCGATGATATCGACTGCCTGTCGCTTTTGTCCCTCGTTGGTGGTCCACTCTCGCCAGCGGAGGCGCCCGTCGATCGCCACGGGACGGCCCTTGCGGAGGTACCGGTGGCAGTTTTCGCCCTGGGCTCCCCACACGGTGACGTCGAAGTAGTTGGGCTGATCCTCCCATTGGCCCGTCTCGTTATTCCTACGCCGCCCATTGCACGCGATGCGCAGGCTGCACACCGCCGTTCCGGTTGCCGGAATCGAACTCAGCTCGGGATCCTTCGTGAGGTTCCCCGTGATGATCACGCGATTGATGTTGCTGCCAGCCATTCTCTGGCTCCTTTCCACGAACGCATTGAAAGCCTGCGCCGAGTCTATGCCGGCCCCAGACGGCAACCCGGTCCCTCCACGGAAAATGGGCCGAAACGTTGCATCGCCTGCGGCGAGTCGTGCTAGGACGTAACGATGCTGTCGCGAAAAGGAGAGTCCTTCGTGCCCGGCGACGCGGGAGAGCCCTCCGTACCCGGCAACGACGCGGGAGAGCCCTCCGTACCCGGCGACGCCGGCAGCTACTCCGAACCGGTGTCCACTCGTCCCGCGGTGGCAGGGGCGATCACGGGCGGCGCGGATTCAGGCGGCGCCGGAGTGCCAGGCAGGACCTTGATGATCCTGAAGCGCAGGACACCGTCGGTGATCCCGAGGTCGTGAGACAGCGTCTCGAGCAAAGAGGGCGGTCCGCTGAACTGCAGCAGGTGATACTCAGCATTGCCTTCGTGATTGATCCGGTAGGCCAGGGCGCGCGTTCCCCAGTCGGCGTTGCGGTCGATGGAGCCCCCACCCTTCGAGATCGTGGACTCCACGTCCGAGAGGATCTTGGCGCGCTGCTCTTCCTCCGAGCTCGAGGAGAGCAACAGCACGAGGTCGTAGATTGTCGTGTCTTGGGCCATGGTCAAATGCCCGTCTCGGGCGGCGGCCGACTATAGCGGGTGACCATTCGCTCGGAAGCGCGTGCCGATACCGCGGGCTCGACAGCCCACACACCGAAGGCAGTGACGACCGCTAAGCAGCACCTCCCGATCCTCGAGCTCGCCGATCGGCAAGCGTGGGAGCGCTGGCTCGAGGAGAACCATCTCGCGCAAGTGCGGGCCGCTAAGGAGGGCGGCCGGGGGGAGCCGGCGACGCTTGCGCGCCGGTTGGAGGCACGGGGGGGTGTGTCGGCGACACTCGAGTGCGAGCGTCGTACCCGAAACCGCACAACCGAGCCCCGAAGCGCTCACGTGTCGCGGACCACGCGCCCCGTGTCCTTCCTCTGAATATCCGCCAGCTGCTCGTCGATCCAATGCCCCGGGTCCCGGGAGGTCACGATCGACTTAAGCCCTTGATGGCGCCGGCGCCGCTCTTCCGGGTCCATCGTGAGTGCGGCGTGGATCGAGTCCGCCAGCTCCTGAATGTCAAACGGGTTGACGGACAGCGCGTACTCGCTGAGCTCCTCGTGCGCGCCGGTGTTCTCCGACAGGATCGATACGCCGGCGCGCTCGTTGACCATCGGCCCCTCCTTGGCCACGAGGTTCATGCCGTCGAACATGGCGTTGACCATCAGCACGTCGTAGTGCTTGTAGGCCGCAACCGCCTCCTCCAGATCGTCGCGCAGTTTCAGTTGGATCGGCATCCAGTCCGGCGATCCGTGGCGGTGGTTCACCACCGCGACGACCGCCTCGATCCGCTCCAGGTACTCCGCGTACTCGGGCACGTCGGTCCGGGAGGGCATCAGCTGAGCGATAAACGTGATCCTCTCGCGGAACTCGGGATGCTGTTCTAAGAACACGTCGAAGGCGCTGAAGCCGCGCAGCACGTTTTTCGACAGGTCGGCGCGGTCGACCCTGAGGATCAGATGGTCGCGACGCCGGCGCAGCAACTCGGCCTCGAATTGCCGGGTCCGCTCGCGCGCCGCGACGGCTTGCACGGCGTCTGAATCGATCGGCAGCGGATACGCGCGGACCCACACCTCGCGCTCGTCGCAGCGCACCACGCCGAGCTCGTGATCGACCTCGAATCCGCAAAGGTCCTCGCAGCACTGAAGGAAGTTGCGCCGATAGGACCGGGTGTGGAAGCCGATGATGTCGTTGGCCAGAATCCCGTCATAGATCTCTTGGCGCATCATCGACGGCAGCACCCGCCAGGAATCCGACTGACTCCAGGGAATGTGCACGAAGTGGTGTAGGAACGCCTCGGGACGCTCGCGCCGGATGAGTCCGGGGAGGGTGTAGAGGTGGTAGTCGTGGACCATCACCACTGGCCTCTCAACCCCCTCGATCTCCTCCAGCACCGCGCGGGCGAGGTCCTCGTTGACGGCGTTGTAGCCGAACTCGAACGCCTCGGTCTCGTTGCGGCGGATATCAGGAGCGTTCGAGAGATCCCACAGGTAGTGCTGGATGAACCACAGCATCGGGTTGGCGATGATGTTGTAAAAGCGGTCGTACGCATCGGCGTCGGAGGCGACGAGCTTGACGCGGTAGTCGCCGCCGTCCGGCATATGCACGGGGAAGGGCCGCCCGCCGTTGCTCTCGGCGGCGGCGATGTCCTCCTCGGTCATCGCCGAGGCGACCCACGTCACGTCACGGTGCTTGGCCAACCCGATCAGCGCCGTGACCAACCCACCGGTGCCGCGCCTGACCTCGCCGTTCGGCCCGAACGTCACCGGGCCGCGGTTGGAGACTAGAACTAGTGACCCATCCGACAAATCCTCACCCCTTCGCCACTGCGAATCGTCGTCTGCTCGGGCTTGCCGCCCGCTCCGCATCCAGCCCGGTCATCACACCCCCAGCCCTTCTAGGATCTCGAGCCAGTCGCGCAGCAGTCGCGGCATGAGGAACCGCAGCCGCACCGCCTCCTTACCCGCCCGGCCGAGGCGCTTGCCCAACCCGGGATCGAGCAGAATCTCCAGGGAGCGCTCCGCGCACTGCTCGACGCTCGAGACCAGGAAGCCCGTCTCGCCGTCGGAGACCTGGAGTGGAATGCCTCCCACGTTGCCGCCGACCAAAGCCTTGCCCTTCCAGATCGCCTCGGTGACCGTCAGTCCGAAACCTTCGCGGATGGACTTCTGGATCACGACATCGGAGTGTGACTGGAACGCGTTGACCTCGATCGCGCCCACGTTGTTGAGATTGTTGAGGATGTGGACGTCAGGGTCGCCGTCGGCATGGGCGACGGTGGCGTTGAAGTAGTCCCAGCCCTCGGGGTCGTCGGTGGCCATAGAGCCGACCAGCGCGAGCTGGATATCGGGCAGCTCGGCCTTCACGATGCGATAGGCATCGATCACGCCGAGGGGGTCCTTCCAGGGATCGAACCGGGACACCTGACACAGAAGCGGCCGGTCTACGTCGATCCCGAACTGATCGCAGATGTAGACCGCGTCCTCGGGCGAGAAGGCCATGTTCTTGGGCGCCAGCGGATCGATGGCCGGCGGCACGATGTGCGCGTGTCCGTCCATGTCCGCGGGCACGTAGGCCGGGATGTGGAATACCGAGGCCGGGTAGGGCTCGAGGTACGGCAGCAACCGCCGCAGCGTAGCCTCGTTCGGGGTGGAGAGATCGATGTGGCAGCGCCACACCCACCTGCGAGCCTTGTGCTCGACGAGCGAGCACAGCGCGGCCGGCTGGGGATCGTGCACGATGCAGACATCCCAGTCCTCCGACAGCTCGCGGGCGTTGATCTCGTTGTAACGAAGCCATGTCGCCCACTGTTCCTCGGTCAAGTCCTGCGGGTTGCCCTGGAGCGCGTTGTGCATGATCTTGGTCGCGTTGAAGAACTCCTCGCGTCCGTAGATCACGTGCCACTCGCAGTCGAGTCCGGCGTCCACCATGAGCGGCACGAGCGTGTTCAGGATCTCCGAGACCCCACCCCCGAAAGAGGTCGCGGAGACGTGCAGCACGCGCTTGCCCCTCAGGCGCTCGGCCCGCTCGCGAATCTCGTCGGCTAGCCTCCGCCCGACGAGGCTCGAGTAGTCGGCGAGGCTCTTGTGGGCTACTGAGACAGGTTGCAGCATGAGCGGCGGAGGACGATATCTAAGTGGCCTCCGGCGCAAGTTCCGTCGCCTTCGGGCGGTGCGGCTGAACTTACGGCGGAGACCACTGGGACCGTAGTGCCCGGAGTCGCGCTATCCCGGCGTCAATCGCCCGCACGAGCTGGGCGTGAAGCCACGGATTCGCGGCCGAGATCGATGACATCTGAAACTCGTGACCCGACCCGAGCAGGCGGTGGCGATCGAGCGGTTCCCCCCAGCCGTCGGTGACGACGCCGCCGGCCTCCCGCAGGCAGAGCCACGGGGCGGCCAGATCGTACGGTGAATTGTTGAGAACCTGGCCGCCCCCCACGCGTTCGAATTCCTCCCGCATCCCGGGAACATCGTCGATCAGCCGCGAGCCGACCTCGACCACCGCGTCGAGCTGCCCGGTCACAATCCGCGTCATCGCGAACGCCTGGGAGCCGAGCTCGAAGGTCCCTCCGCCGACCGATGAGGCGTCGATCAAGTCGCCGAGCACTTCGACTACCGCCCGGGCAGGTCGCCCCCGGAAGCCGTAGGACCAGAACATGCGGCTGATGTCCGTGCCCTCGCTCAGCGAGACCGGTCGCGAAGACCTGACGCCCTCGTCCCGAGCTGCAACGAACCAGTCGCCCGACTTGATCTCCACCACGCAACCGAGCTCGACGTCGGCCATGGTCGGAGCGCCGTCGCCAAGCGGCGCCAGAGCCACCGCCACACACGCCGACTCCAGCCCCGCCATCGCCGGCCTGGTCCCATCGATCGGGTCGACCACCAGTACGTCGCTGGCGTCGGGCGGCGCCACCAGACCCCGATCCTCGGAATACACGGCAAACCTCGGCGCCCGCGACGCGAGCAGCTCCGCAAACCAGGCCTCGGCCAGAGCGTCGACCGCGAACGTGACGTCGCCGCCGGCGCCCATGCCGGCGGCTCCCCGGCCGGCGTGCGAGCCAAGCTCGGGCAGCACCCGCTCGCGCAGGCGCTGCGCCAGCTCGAGCACCAGCTCGGAGCGCGCCGAACCCCCCAGACCCCCCCCACGCTCCGCTTGAACCACTAGCGCACAGCCTACCCGCCTCCGGGCTCGGCGCGCGACTGAGCCGGGCGGCCGGAAACCGGGATCTCCAGCGTGAAGGTGGTCTCCCCCGGCCCGGAGCGGACCGACAGGCGGCCCGACATCCGCTCCGCCAGCTCGCTGGCAATCGCCAGCCCCAATCCCGAGCCCTGCGCGTCGTCGGCAGTGTAGAAAGGCTCAAAGATCCGAGAGATCCTGCCGGCGGCGATGCCCGTACCGTCGTCGCGTACCGCGAGACGGATGTCGCCATCCTCGCGGGCCGCGGTCACCACGATCCGAGTGCCGGGGGGCGTGTGCGTGAGCGCGTTGTCGATCAGGATCCGCATGATCTGCGCGACGCGCACCGGATCGCACTGTGCCTCGATCCTCCGTGAGGCAAGGCGGAGCTCCAGATGGGAGTCGTGTTGGGCGAGCGTCGGCTCGAACTCCCCGGAGACCGAGCGGGTCAGCTCACCGAGGTCGACCTGCTCGGGGCGGAGCTCCAGCGACCCCGACTCGAGCCGCGACAGGTCCAGCAGGTCGACCGAGAGCTTGCGCAGCCGCTCAACCTGTTCGGAGAGCTGCTCTAGAAATCGCCGACGGGTCTCAGCATCCAGATCGTCGTCCTCGAGCAGCTCGACGAATCCCCCCAAAGAGAAGATTGGCGTGCGGAGCTCGTGTGAGGCCGTCGCAATGAACTTCTTGCGCGCCTCCTCGAGCTGGGCTAGCTGCCGCTGCATCTCGTTGAACGCGACCGCGAGCTGCCCGAGCTCGTCACTCGAGTCGACCGGGATGACCTGATCGAACTGGCCGGCGGCGACCTTCTGGGCCGCCAGCTCCAAACGCTTGACCCGCTGGCCGACACGCCGCGCAACCACGAAGCCCCCGACCAGCGCCAGCAGCAGTGCGATCCCTCCGGCCACCAGGATCTCGTGGCGGACGATCGACACGCTTCGCACGATGTCCGAGACCGGAGCGGAATAGACGACGACCGCTCCGACGCGGCCACCGAAGTCAATCGGATGGGCGGCCTCGGCGATCGTGCTGTCGCCCGCCCGCTCCGTCCCGGTGGCGGACCTGCCGGACACGGCCGTGCGATAGGCCACCGGGAAGGACAGGGGAGGTGCGGCCGCGAGCTTGCTCGAGTCGGCCTCAGTTGAGAGCTGCAATCCCCCGGGCGCGTGCATGACCAGCAGGAGCGTGACCCGATCGCCCGACGCCAGGCCGGCGGCATCCACCTGATCTCGCAGGACGGGCTGGGGAGCGCTGCTGCCCACGGTTCCCGCAATTTCGCCCGAGTACGTCTGGGCAGCGGACGCCAGCCCGCTGAGCTTCTGATCCACGAGCCGGGTCTGGAGCCCGGGAGCGACGTAGAGATACAGCGCCGCGATGGCCACGAACGTGATCGCGAAGAACAGCGCCGCCAGGCGGTTGCGGAGCGACAGCCTGCCCGGCGAGGACCTACCCATCCGTGTCCCGGAACCTGTATCCCACCCCACGAACGGTGAACAGGTACTCGGGGTCCTTCGGATCGCGCTCGATCTTCTCCCGCAGGTGCCTGATGTGCACGTCGATCGTGCGCGGGTCGCGATAGGCGGAATCCCCCCAAATGCGCGCCAGCAACATGTCCCGAGTGAACACCCGGCCCGGCGCCCGCGCCAACGCTGCCAGGATCTCGAACTCGACGAACGTCAGCTCGGCTTCATCACCCCCGACGCGCACGGTCCGCTTGGGGAAGTCGACCCGGAGGCCCCGAATCTCCAACGGCGCTTCATCGGGAGCCGTTTCGGCCGGACGGCTCATCTCGGCGCGCCGCAGCACTGCCTTGATCCGGCTCGAGAACTCCCTCAGAGAGAAGGGCTTCGTGATGTAGTCGTCCGCGCCGAGCTCGAGTCCTACCACCTTGTCGATCTCCTCGGACTTCGCGGTCAGGATGATGATCGGGACCGAGCTGCGCGATCGGAGGCTGCGGCAGATGTCCAGACCGTCGACCTTGGGGAGCATCAGATCCAGGACGACGAGGTCGAACGCTTGCTCGTCGAAGCGGTCGAGAGCGGTCCGGCCGTCCGTCACCTGAACCACCTGGTAGCCCTCCTTGCGCAGCGGGTAGGAGAGCAGGGTCTGGATCGACTGCTCATCGTCCACGAGCAGGATGCGCGCTGAGCGGTCTGGCAAGGCTTTTGTTCCTTCTTGCACGGAAAGAGTAGTTCCTACGAGGCCGTAGACAGGAGGAACTTCCCTACATCGCGGTTACCCTCTGTGCGGATGCTCGACCCGCGGATCTACCGGATGGGCCTGATCGCGGTCGCGCTGGCGGTGATCGTGCTCGCCTTCTCACTGCTGGACCAGCAGGGACCGATCGGCGCGACCCTCGCGCCGATCGCCTTCAGCGGACAGCGCGCCTACACGACGATGACGTCGCTCGCCCAGCGCTACCCGAGTCGAGCTCCCGGTTCGGTCGCCGACGACGACATAGCCGGGCTCGTGGCGAACACGCTCAAGAGGGACAACTTCTTCGTCTCCACCACGTCGTTCAAGGCTCAGACGGCGGAGGGGCAGCGAAGGCTCGAAACGGTCACCGGCGTCCGTCCGGGGATGGGCAACCTGTCCACCAACGGGAGCATTGTGATCGTCGCTCACCGGGACGCCCTCGGCGCGCCCGCCACTGCCGATGCCTCCGGGACCGCCGTCCTGCTCGAGTTGGCTCGGGACCTGGGGGGCGAGACACAGAATCGGACCGTGGTACTGGCTTCCACCAGCGGCTCGATCGGAGCGTCAGGCGCCGCCGAGCTCGCGCGTCAGCTGGGTCGTCCGGTGGACGCGGTGGTCGTGCTCGGCGATCTTGCCGGGGCCGGTGTCCGCCAGCCCGTGGTCGTTCCCTGGTCGAACGGAGAAAACGTGGCGCCTCCGATGCTCCGGAACACGGTCGCGAGCGTGCTGTCAGGGCAGGCCCAGCTCCCATCCCTTGTCGCGAGCCTGCCCGGTCAGTTTGCGCACCTGGCCTTCCCGTTCACGCCGACCGAGCAAGGTCCGTTTGCCGCACAGGGGGAGCCCGCGGTGCTGCTGTCGCTGTCCGGCGAGCGCTCCCCGGCGCCCGATGAGCCGGTCGACCTGGCCCGGATCACGACGCTCGGTCAAACCGTCCTTCAGACGATCAACGCGCTCGACGGGGGCCCCTCCATACCGGCGCCGTCCACGTACCTCGTCTTCGACCGTAAGGTCATCCCCGACTGGGCGATCCGGCTGATCGTGCTCGCCCTGATGCTCCCCGTTCTGGGAGCGACGCTCGACGGCGTCGCGCGGGCGCGCCGCCGTGGCCACGCGATCACCCGGTGGGCGCTCTGGGTCCTGTGCGGCGCGCTCCCGTTCGTGTTGGCGGTCCTGCTGAGTCGCGTACTTGGGCTTATCGGAGCTGCCGGCCCCACGCCGGCCGGCCCCGTTGGGGCCGACGCGATTCCACTGCAAACCCGAGGGATCGCGATCCTGGCGTCGCTCGCTTGCGTGATCCTCATCGGCCTGCTCGCGCTGCGTCCCCTCGTGATTCGCCTCACCCATGCGGGCGTCCGCTGGACCGTTCCCGAGCGCTCGAGCACGGGGGCCGCTGCGGGAGTGCTGAGCGTCCTCTGCACCGTTGCCTTAGTCATGTGGCTCTCGAACCCCTTCGCCGCGGCGCTGCTGGTCCCGGCTCTGCATCTGTGGATGTGGGCGGTCGTTCCCGAGCGGCGGGCGCGCCGAACGATCCTCGCCGCGCTCGTCGTGGGCGGTTTGGCGGCGCCGGCGCTCGTGCTGACCTACTGGGCTCTGTCACTTGGGCTCACTCCGGCAGGCGCGGCCTGGAACCTGGTGCTGATGATCGCCGCCGGTCAGGTGCGTTTGCTCACGGCCGTCGAATGGAGCACCTTCATGGGATGCGCGATCAGCTCCGCGCTGATCGTTGCCCGCGCGGCGCGCGAGCGCGACCGCGAGGACGCCCCAGTGACAATCCGCGGCCCGATCACCTACGCCGGGCCGGGGTCGCTCGGCGGCACCGAATCGGCGCTCCGCCGATGAGACGCCTGATCCGCGACATCTCGTCGGTCTTGATCATCTCGGGCTTGCTGCTCGTGATCGACGCAGGCATCACGTTGATCTGGCAAGAGCCGCTGACGGCGGTGGTGGCGATGATCAAGCAGGGAGAGATCAACAAGCGGTACCTGAGCTTCCGCGCCACGCCGCTGACCCCCATCGAGCGCCACGCCCTGGTCAGCCTGAAGACGCTCGGGCAGCGAGTGTCATTCCTCGCGCGCCGCGAAGCGCGCCAGGTTCGCCCGGGGGATGCGATCGGGCGAATCATGATCTCGAAGATCGGCGTGAGCTACGACGTGGTTCAGGGGACGGACGACCCCAGTCTCCAGAAGGGTCCGGGCCACTACCCCTCCACCGCGCTTCCCGGCCTCGAGCAGACCGTCGCGATCGCCGGACACCGCACCACCTACCTCGCCCCGTTTCGGCACATCGACGCGCTCAAACGGGGCGACCGGATCGTCTTGCAGATGCCCTACGGGCGCTTCACCTACGCCGTGCAATGGCACCTCATCGTCCCGCCGACCGCGCTGTGGATCACGCACAACGTCGGCTATGAACGGCTGGTGCTGTCGGCGTGTAACCCGCTCTACAGCGCCGCGCAGCGAATCGTCGTGTTCGCGCGCCTCTCGGCAGTGGTGCCCGAAGGCGCTGCGCGGCCGGCGTAACCCCGGCGTAACCCCTGATTACCTCAGAACGAGTGCTCGTAGCCCGAGAGCTCGCCGCCAGCATCGGTGAACGCAACTCCGGCGGGTCCCTCGACCACGGACCCGATCCAGGTGAGCCCGGAGCGCTGCAGAACGCCGGCCCGCGGCGCGCCGGAATCGTTCACGGCGAGCCAGTCGCGTAAACGCCCCGGGACGCAGACGCAGAGCTCGTAGTCCTCTCCACCGGTCGCGGCAAAACAGCGGGGTTCTACACCGAGCTCTGCCGCGATCTCAATGACGCCGTCGGCGAGCGGTAGCGCTCCAAGCGAAAGCTCGATCCTCACCCCGCTGCGGCGGGCGATGTGGCCGGCGTCAGTGGCCAGACCATCGGACAGGTCGATCATCGCCCGCGCACCCAGGGCGCTCAACTCGCGTCCCTCGGCGAGCCGCGGCAGCGGGCGGGCATACCGCCCGCGCAACATCCTCGCCAGGCCTGGGGAGAGCGCGCTCGCACTCGCTCTCTCCTCCACCAGCGCCAGCCCGGCGCCGGCACCCCCCAGCGTCCCCGTCACCGCGACCACGTCGCCTGGGCGGGCACCGTCGCGCCCGACGAGCTCATCCGGGTGCGCCGCCCAGCCCACCACCGTGAACGAGACCACGAGCGCGGGCGCGCGGGTGACGTCGCCGCCGGCGATCGTGACGCTGGCCTCTGAGGCGAGCTCCTGCGCGCCGCGCACGACGGCGAGTGCCTCGTCCAACCCCAAGCCATCCGGGATCCCGAGCATCAGGTACGCCTCGCCCGCTGCGGCGCCCATCGCCGCCAGGTCCGACAGCGCAGCGGCGAGGGCACGGTGCCCGATCTCCTCGGGCGCGAGCTGCCCATGGCGAAAGTGCACCCCGTCGACCATGGCGTCCACAGAGGTGACCGCATACCCGCCGTGTCCCCGCACGACCGCGGCGTCGTCGCCCAGCGACCGGATGACGCGAGGACTGGCGCCGCCCAGGACCTCTTCGAGGGCGTCGATCAGCTCGAGCTCTCGCACCCGTTTGTGACCGGGTCCAGCTCCTGGCCGGCACGCGCTCCGCTCAATGAGTCAAGGAGACCGCTCCACGTCCGCCGGCAGTCGCCACAGCCCAGCATCGGGCCTCAGCTATCTGTGCCGATAGACGATCCGCGCCCGGTCGAGGTCGTAGGGCGATAATTCGACCCTGACCCGATCCCCGGGGAGTATGCGGATCCGGAAGCGACGCATCTTGCCGGCTACGTGGCCGAGGACGACGCGATCCATATTGTCGAGCTTGACGCGGAACATCGCGTTCGGCAGTGCCTCCACGACCTCGCCCTCAAGCTCGACTTTCTCTTCCTTGGGCATCTCTTATGTGTCTTCCCTGTATGACCAACGCAGACGCGCTTGACGGCGCTGGCGCGGACAACGCTACCAGCCCGCGCTCAGTGCCCCGTCCCGCCGCCACCGCCCCGGCCGTGGTGTCCGCCGCCGCCGCCCGTACCGCCCCCGCCGCCGCCGGTACCGCCACCGCCACCGCCACCGCCGCCACCGGTACCGCCACCGCCCCCAGCATTGCCGCCACCGCCACCTCCCGCGCCACCGCCTGCGCCGGCCCCGGTGCCGGCCCCTCCCGTAGTGGGCGCGGACTGAGGCGGCTGGGGGTAGAGGGTCGGGTTGTTGTACGGGTTTTGGTACGTGGTGCCGCCGGTGCCGTTGCCAGAGTAGTTGCCGTTGCCAGACCCGTTGCCGTTGCCGCCGCCGGAGCTGACCGAGCGAGGTCCGTTGTACTGAGTTCCCGACCACTGATCCGACGGCTGCGGGAAATCGCCGCAGAAGCCATCGCTGGCCGCCGCCATGTAGTCGTGCCAGATCGGAGCGGCCAGCACGCCACCGAAGCCGTCGCCCATCGGGACGTTGCCCTGCGGATAGCCCACCCATACCGCGGTCGACAGCTGGGGCGTGTAGCCGACGAACCAGGCGTTGTCCATGTTCTCGGCCGTCCCGGTCTTGCCGGCCGCCGGACAGCCGAAGTCGGCAGCGGTGCCGGTCCCGCTCGTGATCACGGTCTTGAGGACCTGGGTCGCGGCGTAGGCCTGCCCTGAGCTGAAGACCTGCGTTTTCGGAGGGTCGCTCAGGTTCATCACGCTGCCGTCCGGAAACACGATCTTGCTGATGATCGTCGGTGCCATGTGGTAGCCGCCGTTGGAGATGGTCGCGTACGCGTCAGCCATCTCGAGTGGCGTCACGCCGATCCGCTGGCCCCCGATCACCTCCGCGGGGTTGCCATCGAGCGGCGAGGTGATGCCCATCGCGTGCGCCATCTGATCGAGCTTGTCCCAGCCGAGGTCGGCGGCGAGCTGGGCGAACACGGTGTTGTCGGAAACCGTGGTGGCCTTCGCCACGCTGATGTTGCCCTGATAGGTCTCCTCCGCGGTGTGGACGGACCAGGTCGGGTCTTGGGGCAACCACCCGACCTGCAGGAAGTGCGAGTTGTAGTAGGTCTGGTTGGGGTCGCCGTCGTAGTCGTGGATCAGCGTCATCAACGCGAACGGCTTGAACGCCGATCCGCTCTGGCGGTGAGCGTCCGCCGCGAAGTTGAAGCTGGTCTGGCTGTATGTCGACGAGTTGGCCATCGCCAGGATGTTGCCGTTCGACGGGTCGATCGACACCAGCGCGGCCGCCGGCTGGTTGTCGAGCACGGGTCCACCTTCGTGGCCGGCGATCGCCGATTCGGCCTCCGCCTGCTTTTTGAGGTCGAGCGTCGTATAGACCTTGAGGCCTCCATTGGTGACCGCGGGGCAGTGGTCCGGCGTCTGTGGGCACAGCTTCTCGTCCAGCTGCTGCCTGACGAAGTCGAAGACGTACGGCTGGCGGATCACGCTGTAGGTCGTGTTGGGGTGAACCTGCAGTGGCTGGGCGTTCGCACGGTTGGCTTGCGCCTGCGTTATGTAGTGGGATTTCACCATCGCCTCGAGCACGTTGTGGCGACGCCCGTGCGCCAACCCCGGCTCGACTAACGGGTTGTATTGCGAGGGAGCCTGCGGCAGGCCCGCGAGCAGGGCCATCTGGGCGAGATTGAGCTTCCAGACCGGCTCGTCGAAGAACATCTGCGATGCCGCTCCCACGCCCTCCGCTTCCTCGCCGCCCACCGTGCCGTAAGGGACCACGTTCAGGTAGGCGTCGAGGATCCATGACTTGGAGTGCTTCTTCTCGAGCTGTTGGGCGAGCTTGGCCTGGACGATCTTGTACTTGAGGTCGTGGTTGACCGCGTACTTCGTGCCGTCGATGTAATTGTTGTCGACGAGCTGCATCGTCAGGGTCGATGCGCCCTGAAGCGCGTTGCCCTGGCCGAACAGGTCCTTGATGCCGGCACGGAGGATGCCCTGGTAATCGAGTGCCCCGTGCTGGTAGAACCGCCGGTCCTCGATCGCGACCGTCGCCTGTCGCAGCCGGTTGGGGATCCTCGAGCTCGGCACCGGCGAGTAGATCGTGTCCGTGTGGATGTATCCCAAGGGCGTACCGTCGGCAGCGAAAATCTCTGACGGCGGATGCGGATCGTGCGGTCTCAGGTCGGTGAGATTGGGGGCGCTGTCGGCGACCGCGACCACCCATCCGACGGCCGCGAGCGCCCCGAGCACGGCGGCGCACAGGCCCAACATGCCCGTCATCATCAGAACGCGCGTGACGGGATGGCCGCGGCGCCGGCGTCGCTTGTGTCGTTCGCGTCGGCTCATTCGGTGGAATCGGGCGGAAAGGACCGGGTGGCGGTCCGCACTCACGTCGTCCGCTCGGGCAGACGAGTGTACCTAGGCGGATGTTTCGGTTTCGTTGGTTGTGCTCCTTCCGAGTGACACCGGCCGTGCGACACTCGGCCGCTCTCATGCACGCAGGCAAGGTTCCAGCCGCGGTCCTGTTTGACGCGCTCGGCACGCTCGTCGCACTCGAGCCGCCCGCTCCAAACCTCCGCCGCGAGCTCGCAAACCGGTTCGGCATAAGGGCGACCGACTCGGAGGCAGAGCGCGCGATAGCGGCCGAGATCACGTACTACCGGGCCCATCTCGACGAAGGGCGTGACGCGCGCAGCTTGGCCGATCTTCGAGGTCGCTGCGCGGAGGCGCTGCGGACGGCGCTCCCGGACACACGCCAGCTTGCCGACGTGACCACTGCTGCGCTCACCGAAGCCCTGCTCGCCTCGCTGCGGTTCCGGGCCTTCCCGGAGGTCCACGGCGCGTTGGCCGCGGTGCGGACCCGCGGCCAGCGGCTGGCAGTCGTGAGCAACTGGGACGTCTCACTACGCGAGGTGCTCGCTCGACTGGACCTGACGCCGTTCCTCGACGGCGTCGTGACCTCGGCGCAGGTCGGCGCGCGCAAGCCGGCGCCCGCGATCTTCCAGGCGGCCCTGCGCGCCGTGCACGCCGTGCCTGCGGAGGCGCTGCACATCGGCGACAGTCTCGAGGAGGACGTGAACGGAGCGCGCCGAGCCGGAATCGAGGCGGTCCTGATCTCCAGGGACGGGACGGGCGGGCCCCCGGGGGTACGCACGGTCGCAAGTCTCCTGGAGCTCTAAGAGTCGCGTAAGCGAATCTCGTGGCCCCGGGTCGAGACCCTAACCTGCAGGGCTATGGGTATTCCTCCGCCGGACACGATGGCGTCGGCCTCTCCGCCCGAGCGCGGTGAGCCTGCGCCGGCTCGCGGCTTCGACGTGCCGCCGTGGCCGGCGTGGACCGCGCCCGCGAGCATCGTGCTCGGGCTCGCGCTCGGCGTTTTCGGGACCCTGATCGTGCAGGGCGTCGGTCACGCCGCGGGCTCGAGCCTCACGCATCCCCCGCCGGCGGTCAACCTGGTCAGCGATCTCGTGTTCGACCTGGCCTTTGTGGCCGCGGCGCTCTATTTCGCGATGCTGAGGACTCGCTCGCGGCCCGCGGATTTCGGCTTTCGTCGTGTACGCCCGCGGCTGGCCATCGGCGCCGTGCTCATCGCCGCGATCGGCTACTACGTCGTCACGGCCGTGTACAGCGCGCTGATCAAGCTGCATGGCACCGACAAGCTGCCCAGCGAGCTGGGAGTCAGCAAGAGCACCGCGGCACTGGTGGGCGCCGCGGTGTTCGTGTGCGTGATCGCTCCCATGGCTGAGGAGTTCTTCTTCCGCGGCTTCTTCTTCGGGGCGCTGCGGCGAGTACGGATCGTGATCGGTGGGCGCGACATCGGGACGTGGATGGCCGCGGTCGTCACCGGGATCCTGTTCGGCCTCGCTCACACCGGCTCGGCCTCCTCGCAGTATCTGATCCCGCTCGGTTTCCTGGGATTCGTGCTGTGCCTGGTGCGATGGAAGACGGCCTCGCTGTATCCGTGCATCGCGCTTCACTCGATCAACAACTCGCTGGCGCTCGGCGTCAACCAGCTCAACTGGAACGCGGCCGAGATACTCGGGCTGATGCTCGGATCGCTGGTGGTGATCGGGGCCATCACCGGGCCGCTTGCAGGGCCGCGCGCGGCCGTGACCACGCCCGGCTGATTTAATCTCCCTTGATGTCAAGGGGCCTGGCTCGATTGGCGTGTTGTTCCGCCGCTCTGATCGGGCTCGCAGCCATGGTCCCCGCATCGGCGGCCGCCGGCACGCCCGCCACCACGACGGCTCCCGCCGCGCCCGTCAAGGCGTCGCTGACGCTGTACCTCCCCGACGCGTTCTTCGTCCATCACGAGGCGCTGATGGTGACGGGGAGAACCCTGCACGTCGGGGGCGTCGTGCGCCCATACGTCGCTGGCCAATGGGTGACGGTGCGCGCCGCGATCGGCCGCCACGTGATCAAGACCGACCGGCTGCGGGTCAAGCCCGCCCCGAGTGGACGCTACGGCCGCTTCACGGAGTCCCTCACGAGCAACAGCACCGGCACGGTTACCGTCTCGGTGAAGCACGTCGCGACCCCGCAGGTCGCGACGTTCGCCGCCGAGCGCAGCTACGCGCTGCTCGCCACGAGCGCCGGCTTCGGCTCGACCGGGCGCCTCGTCCAGCTGGTCCAGCAGAGGCTGGCGGCGCTTCACTTCTACATCCCGCAGACCGGGGTCTACGACGCGGGGACGGGCTGGGCGCTCGACGCCTACCACCGCCTGCTCGGCTGGGGCACCTCCCAGGCGCTCGATCACAAGACGCTCATCTGGATGCTCAACGGGTGGGGCGCCTTCAAGGTCCGCTACCCCGACCACGGAAAGCACGTCGAGGGCAACCTGTCGCGGCAGCTGGTCGCGCTGATCTACGGCTCCCGCGTCTACCGGATCTACCCGATCAGCTCGGGCAAGCCCTCGACTCCGACGATCCTCGGCAACTTCCGCGTCTACGCCAAGGTGCCGGGGTACCTCCCGGACGGGATGTACTACTCGAACTTCTTCTACGGTGGCTACGCGGTCCACGGGTACGATCCCGCGCCCGACTATCCGGCCAGTCACGGCTGCATGCGGCTGCCGATCCCCGACGCGATCTCGGTCTACGACTGGCTGAACATCGGGGACCGAGTGGACACCTACTACTGAGTACATGGCTCTCGGCGCTCAGACGACCGCGCGTGAGCGCCTCGTAGCCGAGCTGCGCGAGCAGGCGCTCGTGATCGGCGAGGTCGTGCTCACAAGCGGTCGCAAGGCCCGGTACCTGATCGACGCCAAGCGCGCGATCCTGCGCCCAGCCGGATTCCTCGCGCTGGCCGACCTGGTCGCCGCGCAGGCCCGTGAATGGGACGCCACCGCCGTGGGCGGGATGACCATGGGCGCGGACCCGATCGCGTGCGCGGCGCTTGCCGGCGGCGCCGAAGTGAAGGCGTTCTTCGTCCGTAAGGAGGTCAAGGGCCACGGGCTCTCGCGCCGCATCGAGGGCCCACCCCTGGCTCCCGACGACCGGTGCATGGTGGTCGAGGACGTGGTCACCACGGGTGGCTCGACCATTCGCGCGATCGAGGCCGTTCGCGAGGAGGGCCACCAGGTGTGCGGCGTGCTCGCGATCTGCGACCGGCTGGCGGGCGGGGCGGAGGCGATTGAGCGAGCCGCCGGCGCCCCGTTCGTGGCCCTGACGACGATCGACGATGTCTATCCGGAGCGGCCCGACCGCGAGCCCTAGTAGTGCTTTGTTAGGTTCGGGGTAGGAGTTCGGGCTGCTCGCGGCGAACCCTGCTTGCGTCCGTGTCGTCGGCGCAAGGAGGGGATGATGGGCGTAGTGGCCGAATCGAAGTCTCTCCGCAGGCGTAAGGTCGATACACCAACGGCAGTCCGTGAGCGCCTTGAGGCGTTCGCGGGCGAGGTGCTGGCCGAGGCCATGAACCGGCCGGTGCAGTTGGTCAACGGCGGCTTGTATCTGCGTGGGCTGCTTGAGCAGGGTCCTCGCAAGTCACTTGAGCCGATGGTCGAGCGGCTGGACGGTGAAGGTGACTATCAGTCGATGCAGCAGTTCGTGGCCGACAGCCGTGGGATCCGGCGATGGTGGTCAAGGCAGTGGCCGAGCGGGTGGCACCGGAACTCGGCGTGGAGGCCTGGGTGCTGGATGACACCGGGTTCCCCAAGGACGGCAAGGACTCGCCGGGGGTCAAGCGCCAGTACTCGGGAACGCTGGGCAAGAGGGGTAACTGTCAGATCGGGGTGTCGGTACACGCGGTCGGCGCGCGGGGGACGGTGCCGCTGGGGTGGGCGCTGTATCTGCCCGAGGACTGGTGCACAGACCAGGCGCGGCGGCGCAAGGCGAAGATCCCCGACGAGGTCGGGTTCAAGACCAAGGCCGAGCTCGGGTTCGAGCTGGTCGAGCGCGCCGCGGGTTGGGATGTCCCGAAGGCGCCGGTGCTCGGCGACCAGGCCTATGGCGATAACACCTGGATGCGCGATCGCCTGCATCAGGCCACCTGCGAGTATGTGCTATCGATCGGGCCGAGGGCGAAGGTGTTCGAGCAGGGCACCTCCTTCGTGATTCGACCCAGGAAAGGTAAGGGAGGCCCTCCGGCCCGCCCGCGGCCGGATCGCAAGCAGTACCGATCGGCGAGCTGATCGCACGGCTGGCAGACGAGGCGCAGACGGTCGCCTTCCGCGGCGGCCCCGACGGCGAGCCGGTCACCTCCCGCTTCATCTTCGCGCGCGTGCACGCCGCCCACGGCTGGCGCGACGACGAGCGCCGGCAAGGGTGGCGCGAGGGCGCCGAGGTCCCACCGCGCGAGGAATGGCTGATCGCCGAATGGCCCGAAGGTCAGCAGGAGCCGACCGACTACTGGATCTCAAACCTCCCCGCCGACACCCCGCCCGAGCGGCTCGCCAGGCTGGCGCGCATGCGCTGGAAGATGGAACTCGACTACAAGCAGCTCAAAGGCGAGCTCGGACTAGACCACTACGAAGGCCGCTCCTGGCTCGGCTGGCATCACCACACCGCGCTGGTCACCGCCGCCCACGGCTTTCTCACGCTCGAGCGGCTGCACCCTTTTCGCCCGCGGCCGGCCTGACACTCCCGAAGGCCGTGCTGCTCATGCAGCCGATCTTCAAGTGCTGGACCGGCCGCTGCCAAACCTGCCAACAATCAGTCGACCTCGACCAGCTCCCGCTCCACTTCACCCGCCGCCACGAATGAGACCTAACAAAGCACTATTAGGTGGGGTGTGCTGGATCTGCCCCGATACGGGGGCTTATTCAGCACACCCCTCCGGTGGCGCTCGATGCGGCGCATGCCCGGCGGCCCTCGGCTTGTGTGCACGAGGGCCGCCGATCAGCGGGGCAGGCCCACGCACTGGGGCAGGCGCTGGTGCAGAGCCTGCACCTTCCAGCCGCGGGCGTGGGGCGTGAACAGCACGATCGGACGCCGGGTGTGTATCGCGGGCCCGTACTTGAATCCGACCGCTGAGACGTTCACGCGCAGCTCCCAGGCCAGGATCGTCTGATACTCGAGCCGGGTCAGCGGCTCGCCGCAGCCGCGTAACCGCCCCGCGCCCCCCAGACTCGTGATCGTTCCCGCGAGGCGGTTGATGTCTTTCGTGCGCGCGCGTTGCACGCGCAGATCCCGGCGCTCAATCCGAGCCCGAGAGAGCGCGGGCGGGACGAGCCACCCCACCGCGACGGCGACGATCGCGATCCCGGCCACGCCGGCAACGGTGGCGACCTTCGGTGGTCCGGCCAGCAGCCTGCCGACGCCGACGGCGGCGATCACGACCATCACGGCGGCCGCCTCGAACATGTAGCGAGGCAGTCCGGGCCAGCCGTGAAGCGCGAACGCGATCTCCAGGATCACCCAGGCAACGGCTCCGGCCGCGATCGCCAGCGTCGCACGGTCTCGACGCACGAGCGCGAAGCCGACCGAAATCAGCGCCAGCAGCTCGAGTGGGGTCTCGTGCAGGTCGAGGAACCGGTCGATGGTCCCGAGCACCCGGCCGCTGTGCAGCGCACGCCCCGAGCCGAGCGCATTCGTTCCTGCGACGAACGGACTGCGTGAGGTGAGCGCGGGGATCCCAAACCAAAGCGCGAGCACGACAGCCACCGACGCCACGATCAGCGTCCGCATCGCGGGGATCGTGCGCCACGCCCAGATCGCGTACACCGCGACGAACGGCCATACCTCCGGGCGGCCCAGCGAAGCCAGGGCCCCGAGCACGAATGCCCAGCGGGGACGTCCCGACAGATGGCAGTCGATCGCGCCGAGGCACAGCGTCACGATCATGGGATCCGACTGGGAGCTGAGCACGTAGTGGGCGTAGTCCCGGATCCCGAGGAGGGCGAGGCCGGCGAACACGCCGGCCGCGATCGCGGCGTAGCGGCGCCCAGGCCCGGCGTCGGTCAGCCGGTAGGCGATCCTGGCCGCGAACACCACCCCGGCCAGCGACACGGCCACCACGGTGATCATCCACAGCCACACCTGGTAGCGGCCGAACAACGCGTAGGGAACCGTGAACAGGTAGGGGAGCGGCTTCCACGAAGGCGCGGCGTTCGTGTCGAGGGATCCGGTCAGCGTCTGATGGCCCCACACCAGCCACCCGTAAGGATCGAAGCCGGGCCGGGTCCGCGCCCACACGACGATGAGCGTGGAGACCACGAGCAACGCCGCCGCGATGAACAGCTCGGGGTGCTTGCGGACCAGCGGACCGGCCCCGGTCGCTCGAGTCGCAGTTCCCCTCGCCGGCGCCGGCGCGACTGACCGCTGTTCGAGCGTCGACTCGCTCACGGCGGGACCAACTCAGCGCCGGATGAGGACGCCGTTGGGGTGATGGGGCGTAATCACGAACGTCGCCTTGAGCCCTCGGCAGCGGCTCACCTGATTGCGGTGGGTGTGCCACGGCAGGACGGCCCAGCCACCCCGCGGGACCGGAGTGAACAAGACGATCGGGTATTTGCGGTGCAGCTCGTACTTGGGGAGATGGCCGATGTAGCCGACGTCGAGCCGGGTGAACCAGGCCAGGGCACTGACATACTCCACGTCGGTCACCGGCCTGCCGCAGTTGCGGATGTGCCGGTAGCCCCCGAGCACGTCGATCGTCGTCTGAAGTAGCGCGAGCTCGTGGGTGCGGCCGTGCTCGTGACGGAGATCGGTGCGCTCCGTGCGCACCCGCGCGAGCGCGCCCGGCACCAGGCTTCCCACGAGCACGACCACGACCGCGATCCCGGCCCACCGGGGCACGCCGCGCCACAGCGCCGGCCCACCGATCAGTAGCCATCCCACCCCCACGCCGGCCAGGACAGTGGCGACCGCGGCCGGTGCCATCACGTACCTGGGTAGCGCCGGCCAGCCATGGATCGCAAACGCGATCTCCACCACCACCCACACCACGATGCCGCCGGCGAGCACCAGGATCAGACGGTTGCGCCGCACGATCGCCACTCCGACCGTGAACAGCGCCGCCAGCCAGATCGGCAGGTACTGGAGCTCGGTGAAGCGCCCAATCGTCCCCGCGACCTTGTTCTGACGCAGCTCCCGCGGGGAGCCCTGGGCCAGCTGCCCCGCCACGAATGGCCGGTGGTTGGTGATCGTGGGGATCCCGAACCACATGAACAGGATCAGCGCCCAGCCCGCGTAGAGCATCCACCGCATTCGCGGGTCAGAGCGCCAGGCCCAGATCGAGTACAGGCCGAGGAACGGCCAAGCTTCCGGGCGCCCAAGCGCAGCCAGCACGCCGAGCGCGAACGCCCACCGGGGCCGGCCCGAGAGGTAGCAGTCGATCGCGGCGAGCGTGAGCGTGACGATCATGGGGTCGGACTGCACGCTCAGGATGTAGTGCATGTAGTCCTCGAGCCCCAGTACCGCCAACCCGGCGAACAGCGCCGCGGCGATCGCCGCCCGACGCCGCTCCGGCTGATCGCCCACGATGCGATAGGCGATCCGGCCCGCGAAGATGCAACCCGCGAACGAGCTCGCCACGAGCGTGATCATCCACAGCCACAGCGCGTAGTGGCCAACCACGGCGTAGGGGACGGTGAACAGGAAAGGCAGTGGCTTCCACGACGGCGCCCCGCCGAGATCCAGGCTCAGATGAAGGCTCTGATACCCCCACACGAGCCAGCCGTACGCGTCATAGCTCGGGCGCGTTCTCGCGTAGATGACGAGCGCCGTGGAGAAGACGACCAGCGCGATCGTCGCCGACCACCAGGGGTGCCGGCGGATGAACCCACGGATGGTCCAGGGGACCGTCTCCGGCGCGCGGCTACGGTCCTCTGTGGCCGGCGGGGCCGCCGGTGCCGTTGGTGCTTCTAGCGTGCTCTCGGACACGAGGCGGCGCCGACGGTAGCACGCGCGCAGGTGAGAATCGTGTTAGCCCCTCGGCTGCCCCATTCCCGGCGACGGGCGAGGCGCGCGCGACGCGAGGGCTTTGGTAGCGTCCCGCGCCGGAGGTGCTTCATCGCGTAGTGCCCCCGGCAGGAATCGAACCTGCATCCCGCGCTTAGGAGGCGCGTGCTCTATCCATTGAGCTACGAGGGCAGCGAGGACAGCCGCCTGAGAGCGTATCCAGCCCATCCATTTCGTTGATGCCCCGTTAATCAAGGATGACAGAGCAGCGCAGTTGTGGTTTTATCTCCCTCGCTGTGGAGGAGGACGGATCCGAGGTGTGGCGGCGTGACCAGGCGTGACGCATGAGCGTCGGCGCCTCAGAGCTCCTCGTCGGGGGGGAGCCAAGCGTTGAGGCGATCGAGCTCGTTCCTGTTGGGGTCACGGCACGCTCGCCGTGGCAGCTGTTCTGGCGGCGGTTCCGCGCCGATCGCGTCGCGATGGCCTCGGCGATCTTCATCGTCCTGCTAATCCTGGTTGCGATCCTCGCGCCGGTGATCGTAAGCATCCTGGGCCTCCCGGGGCCCAGTGTCCAGAACCCGAATCTGACAGACGCGTTTGGTACCCCGATCGGACCGACCGCCGGCCATCCGTTCGGCGTCGATCCGCTTGGCGAGGACGTGATGTCGCGCGTCATCTACGGCGCCCGCGTCTCGCTCGCCGTGGGAATCATCGGCACGGCCCTCTCCACGATCCTCGGCGTCACCCTGGGTGTGGTCGCCGGCTTCTACCGCGGCTGGGCCGACACCGGGCTCTCACGGCTGGCCGACGTGGTGCTGTCGTTTCCGATACTGCTGTTCGGTTTGGGGATCGGTGCGGCCTGCGCGGTCAACGGTTGCCTCGGCGGCGCCATCCAGCCCGGCGTGCAGACGATCATCGCGATCATCGTGATCGCGGGCTGGACCTACATCTACCGAATCACGCGAGGGCAGGTGCTGTCGCTGCGCGAGAAGGAGTTCGTGGAGGCGGCCCGATCGCTGGGCGCTTCGAACCGTCGGATCATGTTTAAGGAAATACTGCCGAACCTGGTCGCCCCGATCATCGTCTACAGCAGCCTGCTGATACCGGTCAATATTCTTTTCGAGGCTGCCCTGTCATATCTGGGGGTGGGAGTCAAACCGCCGACGGCGAGCTGGGGCCAGATGATCGCCGACGCGACCTCCAACTTTCAGACGGTGTGGTGGTACATGCTCTTCCCGGGAGTGGCGCTCCTGCTGACGGTGCTGGCGTTCAACCTCGTCGGCGACGGCTTGCAGGACGCTCTCAATCCAAAGGCCGACAGGTGAGCGGCTGAAAACAAAACACATAGGAGGAGGCAGAATGAAGTGGAGGTTTAAGGGGCTTGCACTTGCTGGGGTAACGTGCAGCCTCGCATTGGTGGTCGCGGCTTGCGGCTCGAGCAGCTCAAAGACCTCGAGCAGCGGCGCCTCTAGTACTAGCTCGAGCGGGCTCAAGCCCGCGCTTGCCGGGTCCAACCAGACCCTTACCGGTGGCAAGAAGGGCGGGACCCTCACGGTCTATAACCACGAGGACTTCGAGCATCTCGACCCCGGCCAGGCGTACTTCGCCATCGACTACGAGGCCGTCTACGCCACCCAGCGGCCGCTCTACATCTTCCCGCCGAACGACTCGCAGCACGTGATCCCCGACATGGCCTCGGGTCCGCCGCAGATCACGAACGGCGGTAAGACGGTGACGGTAAACATCCGCCCGAACGTGAAGTTCAGTCCGCCCGTCAACCGCGCCGTCACGTGCAGCGACGTCAAGTACGCGATCGAGCGCGGTGCCAACCCGAACGTCGGCAACGCGTACTTCCCGGCGTACTTCGACTACATCCAGGGAGCGAGCAGCGCCACGGGCGGCCCGATTCCGGGAATCGTGTGCACGAGCCCAACCCAGATCGTGTTTCACCTGACGGGTCCGTACGGCACGTTCTTCGTCGGCGCGCTGTCGTTGCCGCTGTCGTCGGCGGTGCCCAAGGAGTTCGTCCAACCGCTGGATAAGCAGAAGCCGACCGCGTACGGCGCGAAATATCTGGTGGCGACCGGACCGTACATGTTCAAGTCGGACTCGAAGGGTGTGTTCCTCGGCATCGGCTACCAGCCGGGCAAGTCGGCCACGCTCGTGCGCAACCCCAACTGGAACGCATCCACCGATCCCCGTCCGGCGTATCTGAACCAGATCAACATCAACATCGGCGGTGACCCGAACGTGATCGGCCGTCAGGTGCTGACGGGGTCGGACACGGTGCAAAACGACACCCCGGCGGATGCGATCGTCAAGCTCGCCTACCAGAACTACTACAACCAGCTGGTCGCGGTGCCCGGCTCGGGCGACCGGTACGTGGGCCTGAACGAGCAGCACGGTCCGTTCACGAACATCAACGTGCGCAAGGCGTTCTGGGCGGCGCTCGACCGCGAGGCGATGATCAAGGCCCGCGGCGGTGAGGTCGTCGAGCAGCTCGGCACGCACTTCATCTACCCGGGCTCGGCCGGCTATGACCAGGCCGGCGGTGACCACGGGCCGAACGTCGACTACAACAATTACCCAGCCGGGAACATGACGGTCGCCCAGAAATACATGAAGGCGGCTGGGTACCCGAGCGGCAAGTACACCGGCAGCTACGTCTTGAAGGTCGTCGGCTCGACCGGCGATCCGGCCGACAAGGACGCGGCGATCGTCAACCAGACGCTGCAGGGCCTTGGGTTCAAGACGAACTTCACGCTCGTCGACCAGTCCGTGATGTACAGCAAGTACTGCGGCGTGCCCAAGCAGCAGATCGATGTCTGCCCGAACGTGGGCTGGATCCGCGACTGGTATGACCCGCAGACGCTGCTGGATCCGACGTTCGCCGGTTACAACATCGTCTCGACGAACAACTCCAACTGGGGAATGGTCGGCTGGCAGGACTGGCCGAAGTCAAATGGCGGTACGTACACCAGCGGGCCGCTCACGCCGATCGACCAGGCGATGAAGGCCGCCGAGACGTCCGTCGGCGACGCCAACCGCGCGAACGCGTGGGCCAAGGTGGACCAGATGCTCGTCAACGACGCGGTCGCAGTGCCGTGGGCGTTCGACAAGCAGCCGAACATCATGGCCAAGGATGTCAACGGCATCAACGATCTCTGGAACGAGGGATCGTGGGACTACTCCTGGATGTGGTTGAAGAACGCCTAGCAGCGAGGGGGGGCCCCGCCGCCGGCGGGGCCCCGCCCGCTTTCGAGTGACCGCCGATGATCCGCTACATCATCCGACGCCTGCTGTGGGGGGTCGTCCTGCTGGTCGCGGTGATCGCGATCACGTTCGTTCTGTTCTACCTGGTGCCGAACGTCAATCCGGCGGTGCTGCGCGCGGGGCGCAACTCCTCGCCGAAGATCATCAGCGAGATCTCCGCCAACCTCGGCCTCAACAAACCGGTCTACACGCAGTTCTGGGTGTACCTCAAGCGGCTCGTCCTGCACTTCGACCTCGGTTACAGCTACTACAGCGGCGCGGCGGTCAAGAGCCTCATCGCGGATCGCCTCCCCGCGACGCTTTCGCTGACGTTCGGCGCGGTGGTGGTCTGGCTGGCCGTCGGGATCCCCGTGGGGATCATCTCTGCGATCAAGCGGCGCAGCGTGCTCGATCGCTCCGCGATGGGCACCGCGCTGGTGTTCGTGTCGGCGCCGGTGTACTGGCTCGGCCTGCTCGTCCTGTTCCTGTTCGCCGCCGACATCGGGAAGTTCAAGATTCCGTTCCTGCACGGCGCCGGCAGTTATGTCGGGCTGACGACGAGCCCGCTGCACTGGTTCGAGTCACTCCTGATGCCGTGGTTCGTGCTCGCCGCGACCTCGGCCGCGATCTACGCCCGGCTGTTGCGAGGCAGCCTGATCGACGTTATGGGAGAGGATTACATCCGCACCGCGCGCGCCAAGGGACTGCCTGAGCGCACGGTGGTGATGAAACACGGGGTGCGCTCGGCGATCACTCCGCTCGTCACCGTGCTCGGGCTCGACATCGCGATTCTCATGGGCGGAGCGGTGCTGACCGAGACGGTATTCGACATCCCCGGGATCGGGCGCTTGAACTACGACGCGATCACGCACGGCGACTTCCCGATCATCCAAGGGACGATCGTCCTCGCCGCCATATTCATCATCGTGGCCAACATCGCGGTCGACATCGCCTACGCCTACCTGGACCCGCGGGTCCGTTACACGTGAGCGCCTCCGAACAGCTTCTGGAGGTTCAGGACCTCCACGTCACCTTCCCGACCGAGGACGGGCTCGTCCGCGCGGTCGACGGAGTCAGCTACTCCGTGGACACCGGCAGAACGCTCGGGATCGTCGGCGAGTCCGGCTCGGGCAAGAGCGTCTCCTCGCTGACCACGCTGGGGCTGACGCGCACGCAGGGCGCGGATGTGCAGGGACGCATGTTGTTCGAGGGAAACGATCTGGTCGCGATGTCCGACGATCAGCTCAGGCACATCCGCGGCAACCACATCGGGATGATCTTTCAGGACCCGCTCTCGTCCCTGCATCCCTTCTACAAGATCGGGTCGCAGCTGATGGAGGCGGTGCTGATCCATCGCAGGGTCTCGAAGAAGGCTGCCCGCGCGCGGGCCATCGAGCTGCTCGAGCTGGTGGGGATCCCGGATCCGCGCGGCCGCGTCGACGCTTACCCGCACGAGTTCTCCGGCGGCATGCGCCAACGCGCGATGATCGCCATGGCGCTCGCCAACGAGCCGAAGCTGCTGATCGCCGACGAACCGACGACCGCGCTCGACGTGACCGTCCAGGCCCAGATCCTCGCGCTGCTGGAGGACCTTCAGCGCCGGCTCGGCATGGCGATCATCATCATCACTCACGACCTGGGCGTCGTGGCGGAGATCGCGGACGAGATCTCGGTGATGTACGCGGGGCGGATCGTCGAGCACGGATCCACCGAGCGGATCTTCGCCTCGCCCCAACATCCATATACCTGGGGATTGCTCAAGTCGATCCCGCGGCTCGACAATCCGCGCGATGATGAGCTCGTCCCGATCGCGGGGCGCCCGCCGAGCCTCATCCACCGCCCCTCGGGTTGCCACTTCCACCCGCGCTGCCCGTACGTGCGCGAGCGGCACAAGCGGGTCGATCCGCAGCTCCGGGGCGTGGCCGGCGAACCGGGCCACCAGGTGGCGTGCCTGCTGGAGGACGAGGTGCGGACGCGGATCTGGCGCGGCCTCGAGGCCGGCGAGGCGCCCGCCGAGCTCCGACGGGTGGCCGGCGCCGAGCTGACGTCGGAGGTGGTAGCGGCGCCGCCGCCCGAGGCGGGAGCCGAGACATGAGCACGTCCGCGGAGCCCCTGATCCAGGTCCGCGACCTGGTCAAGTACTTCCCGATCACGCGGGGCATCGTCTTCCAGCGTCAGATCGGGGCGGTCAAGGCCGTCGACGGCGTGTCGTTTGACATCCGGCGCGGGGAGACGCTCGGGATCGTCGGCGAGACGGGGTGTGGGAAGAGCACGACCGCACGCCTGCTCGTCCGCCTGCTGGATCCCACCTCCGGGTCGGTCCTGCTGGACGGCGAGGACATCGCCCAGCGCAAGGGAGCTGGGCTGAAGGCTCTTCACCGGGACATGCAGATGATCTTTCAGGACCCCTACTCGTCGCTCAATCCGCGCAAGACGGTCGGCTCGATCATCGCCGACCCGTTCGTCATCCACGGCCTTTACAAGGGCGAGGGGGAGCGCAAGAAGCGCGTCCAGGACCTGATGGATCGCGTGGGACTGAACCCCGAGCACTACAACCGCTATCCGCATGAGTTCTCCGGGGGCCAGCGTCAGCGCATCGGCGTGGCGCGAGCCATCGCGCTCCAACCCAAGCTGTTGATCGCCGACGAGCCCGTCTCGGCGCTCGACGTCTCGATCCAGGCGCAGGTGCTGAACCTGCTCCGGGAGCTCCAGCGCGAGATGGGCCTCACGCTCGTTTTCATCGCCCACGACCTCTCGGTGGTCCGCCACATGTGCGACCGCGTCGCGGTCATGTATCTCGGCAAGCTGGTCGAGCTGGCGCCGAACGAGTCGCTGTACGGGTTCCCGCGCCACCCCTACACCGGCGCCCTGCTCTCCGCGGTGCCCGTCCCCGATCCCTCGGGCGGCAAGCGCGAGCGCCAGCTCCTGTCCGGCGACGTTCCGAGTCCGGCCAACCCGCCCTCGGCGTGCCGCTTTCACACCCGCTGTCCCAAGGCGCAGGAGCTCTGCGCGACCGAGGAGCCGCCGCTCGAGGAAAAGGGCAGGCAGACCCTCGCCGCGTGTCACTTCCCACTGACCGAGGACGAGATCAGGTTGAGGCTGCCGGCCGCGCTATCGGCGACCAAGTAACCGCGCCCCGGGTCCGGCCCGCAGGGCTGCCGAGCCTATTCGACTTCGTCCTCGTTCTCGTCCTCGTCGTCGTCCTCGACATACAGCGACTCCGCGGCCAGCTGCTCGCCGCTCTTGCTCCAGAGCTTGACCTCGAGGTAGTCCGAGCGGTAGTTATCGGGCGCGATCATCGTGAAGCGCTCCTCGACCAGCTCGCACTGGTCGACCGCGAGGTTCGCGAGCTCCGCCGTGACGACCGCTCCGCCCGGAACCAGCGGGACGCCCCAGATGAGCGTGATGTCGGCGGTCTTGCCCTGCTCTCCGCGCCAGGTGCCGATCACATCGTCGTTGAGATCCAGCCGCCAGTCGGGGTTGGCTTCGGCCAGCTCGGAGGTGAAGTCAACGGTGGCATCGAAATCGCTGGGACCTCCCGAGGAGCCCTCGCTGAAGGAGACGAATCCGAACAGCTCGTAGCCCTCGGACGTGCGGGCAACGGCGGGAACGTAGGTGCGGCCTCCGTACGTTCGGTCGGGGAACCAGGCGATTTCGCCGGGCTGGCCGATGTCCTCGCCTTCGGTGTCGAGCTCTCCGACCGCGGCGAGAAAGTGCTCGGCGAGCGTCTGGGCCCAGCGGCCGTATGGCAGCGCCTCCTGCGGTGGCTCGGCGGCGAAGCTGATCACGAAGCGGTCGGTCGGGGGCATCGGCGTTTGGGGGAGCATATGCGTTGCGGTGGGGCCGCGCGGTGGCGTGGCACTGGCCGGGTGTCCCGCCGCCCGGCGCTCAGAAAGCCCCCCGCTGGCCCAGCACCGCGGGGATCGTCCTCAGCAGGATCTGCAGGTCGAGCAGCACCGACCAGCGCTCGAGGTACAGGAAGTCGAGGCGGACGAGGTCGTCGAAATCGAGCTCTGAGCGCCCGGATACCTGCCACAGGCCCGTGATCCCGGGGAGCACGAGATAGCGCTTCTTGTGCCACTCCTCGAGCCGGTCGAAGTCGCGCATCGGGAGGGGCCGCGGGCCGACCAGCGACATCTCGCCGCGGATGACGTTGACGAGCTGCGGTAGCTCGTCCAGGGAGTAGCGGCGCAGGAACCGTCCGACCCTCGTGAGCCGCGGATCCCGGCGGATCTTGAACAGCGCCCCGGACTTCTCGTTGAGCGACTCCAGGTCGTCCTGGATCTGATTCGCCTGGTCGCGCATCGTCCGGAACTTGAAGCAGTGAAACGGCTTGCCGGCCATCCCGGGACGAACCGAGCGATAGATGACCGGGCCGCGCGAGCTCAGCTTGACCGCCAAGGCGATGGCCAGCATGATCGGCGAGAGGACGATCAGCCCCAGTGTCGAGAGCACCAGGTCGAAGCTGCGCTTCAGCGCGTAGTCGATCCCCTCGAACACGGGTGGGCGCAGCGTGAACAGGGGCACGATCTGGCCCGGCACGAATTCCGCCCGGTCGATCAGGATCTCCATGGTCGACGGCGCGATGTGCACCGTCACCCCGCGCCGATGGCAGATGTCCACCAGCTCCACCGCCTTCTCCTGCGGGAAATCGGGATCGGCGATGATCACCTCCTGGATCCGCTCCGGGCCGAGCACGTTGCCGAGCTGCTCGAGTCTGCCGAGTGAGCGCAGTCCGTTCTGGGGGCGCGGCGTCAGGGAGATGTAGCCGACAATCTCCACACCGGTGTGCGAGCGACTGGCCAGGGCGTCCGCGACAGCCTCGATGTGCTCACCGGAGCCCACGAGCACCGCCCGGCGCCGGTACCCCGCCTGCGCCAGGACCCAGCCCGTGACCCGCAGATGGAGGGCCCGCAGCCCCGCGATGTACACCGTCCCAAAGATCAGCGACCCGTAGAAGATGTAGTAGCTCTTGAAGTGCTCTCCGTCAGCGAGGGCGAATACGAGCGTGACCACGGTCGCCTGGAACAAGGCGGTGGCGATTCGCGCGAACCCCGGTCGGCGCGTGCGATCCGCGTACAAATCGACCCGAGCGAACATCAGCACCGTGATCAGGTAGGCAAAGGCGATCCACGGTCGCATCTGCCGCCAGGCGAGCCCCGGATCGAAATGCCCCTGCAGCAGGAGCTTGATCATCAGCGCGGTGAAGAGCGCGCCGACCACGCCCACGAAGTCGAGGACGAGCAGCGAGATGACTCGCGCGACCCGGCGCAGCGTCTCCAGGCGCAGGACGAACGACAGCACGGGCGGCCGCTTGCGCCGGACGTCGCGCTCGGGCAAGGCGACCTGTGTCGCTGTCCGGGCGGTCCCGTTTACCTGTTCCTGCGCAGACTGTGTCTGCTCAGTGGTCAACCCTGGATCGCGCTCCTCTCATCGATCCCCTGCGGCACAAACGGTATCTCGACATCGAAGTTACGGGGTAACGGCTGCGGGTGAAATGACGGTTTCAGGAGGTTCGGCGCGCCCGCGGGCCGCTTCGGCGATCCCGGGCCTACTCCCCGGCGCCGATGAGCTTCTCGGCGCCGGCTTCTTCGAGTGTCCGCCTGAGCCCTTCGCGCAGGCTGACGGTGGGCTCCCAGCCCAGAATCTGGCGGGCCAGGGAGATGTCGGGCTGGCGAACCTGGGGATCGTCGACCGGGAGCGCCTCGAAGACGATCTCCGACCGCGAACCGGTGACGTCGATCACTGTCGCGGCCAGCTCGAGCAAGGTGAACTCGTCGGGGTTGCCAATGTTGACCGGGTTGTGATACCCGGATTCCGCGAGCGCGATCAGCCCGCGGATCTCGTCCTCGACGTAACAGAACGAGCGCGTCTGCGACCCGTCTCCAAACACCGTGATGGGCCGGTCCTGGAGCGCCTGGCGCAGGAACGTCGGGATCGCGCGCCCGTCGTGCGGTCGCATCCTCGGCCCGTAGCTATTGAATATCCGCACGATCCCCGTGTCGACGCCCTGCTGGCGGTGGTAGGCCATACTCAGCGCTTCGGCGTAGCGCTTGGCCTCGTCATAGACGCCGCGGGGACCGATCGGGTTCACGTGGCCCCAGTACGTCTCGCGCTGAGGGTGCTCCTGCGGGTCGCCGTAGACCTCGCTGGTCGACGCGAGCAGGAAGCGCGCCCGATGCCGCTTGGCCAGGCCGAGCGTATGGTGGGTGCCGTAGGAGCCGACCTTCAGCGTGTGCAGCGGCAGACGCAGGTAATCGATCGGCGAGGCCGGCGACGCGAGGTGATAGACGAAGTCGATCGACTCCTCCACGAAGTACGGCTCGATGATGTCCACGTTGACGTGGACGAACTGGCCGTTGCGGATGTGCTCGATGTTGGCCAGCGAGCCGGTCTCGAGGTTGTCGACGCAGATCACGCGATGCCCGCGCCGGAGCAGCTCATCGCAGAGGTGCGAGCCGAGAAAGCCGGCACCGCCGGTGACGAGGCAGGTTGCCATCTGGCCGCAATCTACATCGGGTCCGCTCATCCGTGCGTAACCGGCAATAGGATCTGCGCCTCGGCACGAGGCGCATCCACCCGGCGCCTTACCACGAACCCGAGGAGGAGCGATGGCCGCAGCCCGGTTCATCGAGCGACTGAACCAGCAGATCGCCTACGAATTCGCGGCGTCCCAGCAGTACGTCGCCAACGCCGTCTACTACGACTCCCAGACGCTGCCGCGCCTGGCCGCCTTCTTCTACGCCCAGGCGGTGGAGGAGCGCAACCACGCGATGATGATGGTCAGGTACCTCCTCGACGCCGACGCCGAGGTCGCAATCCCCGGAGTGCAGGCGCCCGAGACCCGGTTCGGTGACATCGTCGCGCCGGTCGTGCTCGCCCTCGAGCAGGAGCGGCGCGTCTCAGAGCAGATCGCCGCCCTGGCCGGAGTGGCGCGGGAGGACGGCGACTATCTCAGCGAGCAGTTCGTCCAGTGGTTCCTGAAGGAGCAGGTCGAGGAGGTCTCTACGATGTCCTCGCTGCTTTCGGTCGTCGAGCGCTCGGCGGATGCGCCGATGTTCATCGAGGACTACCTGGTGCGCGAGCACAGTGACGCCGACGCCCCGGATCCGACGGCGCCGCCGGTGGCCGGCGGGAGTTTGTAATCGGTTAGCCCACTCCGAACGCCGCAACCTCCTTCCATCTCCGGCGTTTCGGAGATCAGCGTGTCCAGTCCAAAAAGGGGGAGTCATATGAGGAAGTTGATCGCTGCGCTGTGCGCGCTTGCGGTGTTCGCTCCGGCCGCGCTCGCGGCCAGCCATTTCGTCAAGGTCAGTCCGAGCACCGTGAAGGCCGGCAAGACCGTCCGGGTCTTCGGGTCGGTGGGAACCGGCTGCGGCAAGACCGACACCGTGATCGTCTTCTCGAGGGCATTCAAGGGGGCCACGACGCACGAGTTCGGCGGCGTGCCGGCGCTGTTCCTCAAGCAGGACAAGCACCACGACTTCTCGGCCAAGGTCACGATCCGCAAGGCGATCAAGCCCGGCCGCTACCACGTGGGAGGTCGCTGCGGAGGCGGCAACTTTGGTTCAGCGACCCTGAAGGTCACCAAGCCTTAGGTCACCGAGCCTTAGTCATCGCTGCGAGACCGCCCGGCCGGCAACTTTCGTTCCGGCCGGGCACGGCTCGCGCGTACAACGTGCTCGTCTCCGCGGCGAATCGTCACCTTGCTGGCGTCGAGGTGCTCGAGCAGCGCCTGGGCGAACTTGCGGGACGTGCCGAACTCGTCGCGGACCTGGGCGAGCGTCACCGCGCCCCCGTGCCGCTCGGCCGCGGCGATCACCCGACGCCTGACCTCCGCCAGCGCTTCGGGGTGGTAGTGGAGGTTCTTTGACACGCGGACCGCGCGCCCGGCGGCGCGCAGGGCCGCCAGGTCGCTGGAATTGAACTCGGAGTCGAGGGGAGGCTCGAACCCGGCTTCCCGCAAGCGCTCCTCGGTCGCGAGCGCCAACGGCGAGAGTGGTTCTGCTTCGGGGGCCGCGGCGCAAGCGTGCTGGGGTGGGGCCGCGCCGGATGCCGGGTCCCGGGCCCGCTCCGGAGGCTCGCCCCGAGCGAGGCGCTCCAGCCTGACGAGCGCATCGCGGCCCGGGCCGTGCTTACGGGGATGCGGGTCGAGGACCACGCCCCCGCCCAGCGTGTCCGGGGCGGAGATCTGCCGAACGACGAGGCGGTCTGCGGCGGCCGGGACGAGTTGATGCTCGAGCCGGATCTGCCAGAACCTGCCCCCGAGCCAGGCCAGACGTGCCGGCGCCTCTCGGGTGCCGTGGTGGACCTGCACGCGCTCGTGTGGCTCCGGTTCGCGCTCGTCGAATCGGAGCTCCGCGTCGATCAGGTAGGTCGGCCGGAGCTCCGATCCGGCGCGCACCAGCACGTCGCCGCGCGCGATGTCGGCCACGGCGATGCCGGTCAGGTTGACCGCGACGCGCTGCCCCGCCGGCGCCTCGTGCACCGGCCGCTCGTGGATCTGAACACCACGAACCCGAGCGCGCAGGCCCCGGGGAAGCACCATCAGCTCCTCGCCGCGCGCGATCGCTCCAGACCACAGCGTTCCGGTGACGACCGTGCCGGCGCCCCGGATCGTGAACACGCGGTCGATGTGCAGGCGGGTGGCCGAGGAGGCGTCGGCCCGGCTTCGGGCCAGGCTCGCCGCCCGGTCGAGCGCCGCGCGAAGCCCGTCGAGGCCATATCCGGTCTTGGATGAGACAGCCAGCACCTCGGCGCCGGGGATGAGCTCAGATGCCTCGATCATCGCGATCTCGGGGTCGGTCAGGTCGCTCTTGGTCACCGCCACGACGCCGCTCGTCACGTCGAGCGCGCGCAGCACCCGCGCGTGTTCGCGCGTCTGGGGCATAACCCCGTCGTCGGCCGCGACGGTCATCAGGTAGAGGTCGATACCGGTTGCCCCGGCGACCATCGTGCGCACGAACCTCTCGTGTCCCGGGACGTCGACCACGGATAGCCGACGTCCGGACGGAAGCGTCAGGCTGGCGTAGCCGAGCTCGATCGAGATTCCTCGGGCGCGCTCCTCGGGCAGCCGATCGGTGTCGGTGCCGGTCAACTCGCGGATCAGCGCGGTTTTGCCGTGATCGATGTGGCCGGCGGTGCCGAGCGTCAGCGGGCCGGCAGTCACTGCGCCGGCGTCGCGGCCAGCGCGCTGCGGACCGCTCGGGCGGCCGGCTCGAGCTCGGTGTGGGTCATTGTTCGCGGGTCGAGCAGGACCTGACCGTCGTGAATTCGTGCGATCACGGGCGGAGTCGCGAAGCGCAGCGCCTGAGCCACGGCCGCGGGATCAGCCTCCGTCCGCAGGGCGATGACGGGACCCTCGAGCTCGAGCAGGGGTAGTGCCCCGCCTCCCACCTTCCCCGAGGCTCGGACGATTTCGGCCGCCGGCCCGATCGCCTCCCGGAGCCGCTCGGCGAGCGCCGTGAGCTTCTCTTCGGTGGCCTCGAGCATCGCCAGCACTGGGATCTCGCGCCGCGCTCGCTCCGGATCTCGGTATGCCACGAGCGTGGCCTCGAGCGCCGCCAGCGACAACTTGTCGATCCGCAGGGCCCGCGCCAGCGGGTGCTTGCCCGCGGCCGCGACCGCGTCGGCGCGACCCACCAGGAGCCCGGCCTGCGGTCCCCCCAGCAGCTTGTCCCCCGAGCAGCACACGAGAGCGGCTCCGGCGGCAATCGAACGCCTGATCGGCGGCTCGTCGGCGAGCGCCGGCAGGCCGCTTGAATCGGCGAGCACCCCGGAGCCGATGTCATCGATCACCGGTGGGCCGAGTGCACACAGGGCATCGATCGACACGTCCTCGACGAACCCCACCGCGCGGAAGTTGGACGGGTGCACTCGCAGGATCGCGCCCATCTCGCCTCCGCTGGCGGCGACCGCCTCCTCGTAGTCGGCGAGCCGCGTGCGGTTGGTGGTTCCCACCTCGACCAGGCGCGCGCCGGATTGGGCGATCACCTCGGGTATGCGGAACCCCCCGCCGATCTCGACGAGCTGGCCCCGGGAGACGACGATGGCCCGTCCGCGGCCCGCGAGCGCGGCCGCCGCGAGCAGCACTGCGCCGGCCCCGTTGTTGACGACCATCGCCGCCTGCGCGCCGGTCAGCTCGCACAGCAGCGAATCGACGTGTGCGTGGCGGGTTCCTCGCTCGCCGGTGTTCAGGTCCAGCTCGAGGTTGGCGTAGCCCTCGGCGGCCCGTGCGACTGCCTTGCGAGCGGACGCCGACAGCGGCGCACGGCCGAGGTTGGTGTGCACGATCACGCCGGTGGCGTTGATGACGCGCTCGAGCGAGGGACGATTGAGCTCCGCGACCAGCTGCCGAGCACGCTCGAGCAGGTCGCGGTCCGGTCCGGTTCCACCGCCGTCGAGCGAGGTTCCCGCGAGCGCGGCCGCTCGCGCCTCGTCGATGGCTCGCCTCGCGGCCGCGACCGCCAGGGCATGCGGAGCGTCGAGCGCGCGCGCCAGCTCGTGAACGGCGGGCAGCCCCCTCAGGGCCCGGGCCTGGGTGTCGCTCCCCGCACCCACTCGCCCTCCTCCTTCTTCCAGACCGGGACCTTCGCCTTGACCTCGTCGATGATCTCGCGCGCCCCCTCGAATGCCTCGCCGCGGTGCGGCGCCGACGCGGCGACCGCGACCGACGGCTCGGACAGCGGCACGATCCCGACCCGGTGCTCCGCCGCGGCGGCGCACAATCCGTGGCGTTCTATCGCGGCGCGGACGATCTCGGCGATCTGGCGCTCGGCCATCTCCGTATACGCCTCGTACTCGAGCAACTCCACCTCCCGGGTGACGCCCAGGAACGTCACGATCGCTCCGGCGCGCGGGTCGCGGACCCGCTCGATGAGCGGATCGAGCGCGAGCGGCTCGTCGGTCACTCGAGCGTGCAGCGAGCCCACGGACCCTCCCGAGACCGGCGGGATCAGCGCGACCTCGTCGCCTGCATGGAGCGGCAGGTCGGGCTCCGCGTACTCCTGGTTGACGGCCATCACAACCGAGATCCCCTCGGTCAGCGCCCGCACCCGCTCGAGCGCATCGCCGACCCGAGCGCCCTCGGGCAGCTCGAGCTCGAGCTCCGGAGCGCCGGCGCGTTCCCGCAGTCCGGCAAAGAGGCGTACCCGCACCTGCATTTGTCCTAAGGCTATCCCGACGGCGGTGTTTGCAGGCGGTTAAAGCTTTCGTGACCGGTACAAAGGTTGCATATGCTGCGCGGCAGCAGTTCCGACACTGGGGTCTATAGATAAGGAGCAAGATGCGCAATCGGAGGAGCCTGCTCGTCGTGCCGCTGTCGGTGCTGTGCGTCGCGGCGATTGTGGGATGCGGGAGCAGCAAGAGCAGCAGCAGCAGTGCCAGCAGCGCGGCCTCGAGCTCGAGCACGCCGTCGACGTCCAGCAGTACCCCCACGGCGGGAATCATTCAGTCCGTCGCCGCGCTGGTGCCCAGCTCGATCAAGTCGAAGGGGACTCTGACCGTCGCCGCCGACGCGAGCTACGCGCCGAACGAGTTCATCGGCCCCGACGGGCACACCGTGGTCGGGATGGACGCCGACCTGAGCAAGGCGATTGCCACGGCGATGGGGATTAAAGCCAACGTCGTCAACGCGACCTTCGACACGATCATTCCGGGGCTGGCGGCCGGGAAGTACGACATGGGAGCCTCCTCGTTCACGGACACCAAGGAGCGCGAGAAAACGGTCGACTTCGTCGACTACTTCTCCGCCGGGACCTCGTTCTTCACCAAGGCGTCCGGGGGCACGTCCGTCACCGGGCTCGCGGATCTGTGCGGGAAGTCGGTGTCGGTGGAGAGCGGGACGACCGAGCAGACCGACGCGAAGGCGCAGAGCGGGAAGTGCAAGGCCGAGGGCAAGCCGGCGGTGAACGTGCTCGTCTTCCCGACCCAGACGGCCGCCAACCTGGCGCTCTCCAGCGGTCGGGCCCAGCTCTCGATGGCCGACTCGCCGGTCGCCGCGTATCAGGTCAAGCAGTCCAACGGAACGTTCAAGATCACCGGAGTCACCTATGGCACCGCGCCGTACGGCCTCGCGCTCCCGAAGAAGAGCGGACTGGCGCCGGCGGTGCTGGCGGCGGTCAAGGTGCTCGAGGGCAACGGTACGTACATGTCGATCCTCCAGAAGTGGGGGATCCAGAGCGGCGCGATCCCGGCGTCTGAGATGAAGATCAACGGCGCCACGTCCTAAGCGTCAAACTACGCTCAGAGGTGGAGACCTCAGAGCGAATGGAAGAGCGGTCGGGGCGGCCTGAGGAGATAAAGGCCGTTCCGGTCCGCCGTCCGGGGCGGTGGATCGCGGCGGCGATCGTGCTGGTCATTGCCGCCTCGATCGCCCGCTCGATCGTCACGAACAACAAGTTTCGATTGGCACTACGTCGGTCACTATCTGTTCGACTCCCGGGTACTGCACGGGGTGCTGGTGACAATCGAGCTAACGGCGGCATCGATGGTGGTCGGGATCGTGCTCGGAGTCATCCTCGCGGTGATGCGGCTGTCGCCGAATCCGGTCTTGTCCGGCGCAAGCTGGCTCTATATCTGGTTCTTCCGCGGTACGCCGCTCTTGGTGCAGATCCTGTTCTGGTACGACATCGCCGCGCTGTTCCCGCACGGGATCGGTCTCGGAGTCCCGTTCGGGCCGGACGTGGTCATCACTTCACGCACGCGAACAGCCTGATCACGGCATTCGTAGCGGGGTTGCTGGCGCTGTCGATCAACGAAGGGGCGTACATGGCCGAGATCGTCCGCGCCGGGATCATTTCGGTGCCCGAGGGGCAGACCGAGGCCGCGCAGTCGCTCGGCATGAGCCGGATCCAGACCCTACGGATGATCGTGCTCCCGCAGGCCATGCGGGTGATCATCCCTCCGACCGGCAACGAGACGATCTCGATGCTCAAGAACACCTCGCTGATCAGCGTCACGGCTTACGCGGAGCTTCTTTACGCGACCCAGGAGATCTACGACGTCAACTACCAGGTAATCCCGCTGCTGATCGTCGCCAGCATCTGGTATCTGGTGATGACGAGCGTCCTCTACGTCGGCCAGTACTTCATCGAGCGGCGTTATGGGCGTGGGTTTACGCGCGCTCAGCAGGCGTCGATGCGCGCCCGCTGGCTGGGATTTCGCCACGGCGAAGGTGCAGGAGCAGCATGAACGACACGATGGTCAAAGCCGAGAACGTCCACAAGCGCTTCGGGCGCCTCGAGGTCCTCAAGGGGATCGACCTCGAAGTCCAGCGCGGCGAAGTGATGTGCATGCTCGGACCCTCGGGCTCGGGCAAGTCCACGTTCCTCCGGTGCATCAACCATCTCGAAGAGATCAATGCCGGCCGCCTTTACGTCGATGGCGAGCTGGTCGGTTACCGGGACGATGGCGACAAGCTGCACGAGCTGCACGAGCGCGAAGTGGCGCGCAAGCGGGCGGAGATCGGGATGGTGTTCCAGAGCTTCAACCTGTTCCCGCACATGACCGCGCTCGAAAACGTAACCCTGGCGCCGACCCGCGTGCTCGGGGTCTCGCGCGACGAGGCGCGCCGGCGCGCCACCGAGCTCCTCAACCGGGTGGGCCTCGGGGACAAGCTCTCGACCTACCCCATGGCGCTGTCCGGCGGCCAGCAGCAGCGCGTCGCGATCGCTCGCGCGCTCGCGATGCAGCCCAAGCTGATGCTGTTCGACGAGCCGACCTCCGCACTCGACCCTGAGCTGGTGGGCGACGTCCTCGACGCGATGCGCCAGCTGGCGCGGGACGGGATGACGATGATCGTGGTCACGCACGAGATGGGTTTTGCCCGCGAGGTCGCCGACACCGTGGTGTTCATGAACGAGGGCGTGGTGGTCGAGTCCGGGCGGCCCGACCAGGTCCTCAGCTCGCCGCAGCACGAGCGCACCAAGTCGTTCATCGCGAAGGTCCTATAGCAACAGTTTCACGCGAGGCGCCACCGGCACCGCCGGGGTAACCTGCACCCATGGCCACAGCCGACGAGCACCGCACGATCGCCCCGATCGTCGGCCCGGACGATCCGCACCGGTTCACCGACTCGGGGATCGAGATCAAGCCGCTCTATACCGAGCAGGACCTCCCCGAGGACCTGCCGGAGCGCCTGGGCGAACCGGGCGAGCACCCCTATACCCGCGGCATTCACCGCGACATGTACCGCAAGCAGTTGTGGACGATGCGCCAGTACGCGGGGTACGCGAGCGCCAAGGAGTCAAACGAGCGCTATCGCTACCTGCTCGGGCATGGCTCGACCGGTCTCAGCATGGCCTTCGACCTCCCGACCCAGCTCGGGCTCGACTCCGACGATCGCCGGTGCCTCGGCGAGGTGGGCCGCACCGGCGTGGCCATCGACACGATCGACGACATGCGCACGGCGTTCGACGGAATTCCGCTGGACCGGGTGTCGACGTCGATGACGATCAACGCGCCGGCCAGCGTGCTGCTGCTGCTCTACGACCTGGTCGCCGAGGAGCAGGGCGTCCCCTCCGAGCAGCTACGGGGGACCACGCAGAACGACATCCTCAAGGAGTACATCGCGCGGGGCAACTTTATTTACCCACCCGAGGGTGCGATCAGGCTGACCACCGACCTGTTCGCTTACTGCAAGGAGCACGTCCCGAAGTGGAACACGATCTCGATCAGCGGATACCACTTCCGCGAGAAGGGGTGCTCCGCGGTCCAGGAGGTGGCGTTCACGCTCGCGAACGGGATCGCGTACGTGCAGGCCGCGCTCGACGCCGGACTCGAGCTCGACCAGTTCGCCCCGCGGCTGGCGTTCTTCTTCAACGGACACAACAATGTCTTTCAGGAGGTCGCGAAGTTCCGCGCCGCCCGCCGGATGTGGGCGGAGATCATGCGCGAGCGCTTCGGCGCCGCCGACGAGCGATCGTGGCGGCTGCGATTCCACACCCAGACCGGCGGCGTGACCCTCACCGCCCAGCAGCCGGAGAACAACATCGTGCGGGTCGCCCTCCAGGGATTCGCCGCGGTGTGCGGCGGGACCCAGTCGCTCCACACCAACGGCTTCGACGAGGCGCTCGCCCTGCCGACCGAGCGCGCCGCGAGGATCGCGCTGCGAACCCAGCAGATCATCGGCTACGAGTCGGGCGCGGCGGACACGGTCGATCCCTTCGCGGGCTCGTACTTCGTCGAGGCCCTGACCGACGAGATCGAATCCAGCGCGCGCGAGCTGATCGCCAAGATCGACGAGCTCGGGGGCTCGATCAATGCGATCGACTTCATGAAGAACGAGATCGAGGAGTCGGCCTTCGGCTACCACGAGCGCTACCGGATCGGGCAGGACGTCGTCGTGGGCGTCAACAAGTTCGTCGACGAGCGCGAACCCGAGGTCCCCGACATCCTCCGCGTCGATCCCGAATCGGAGCGCCAGCAGGTCGATCGCCTGAAGGCGTTCAAGGCCGACCGCGATCCCGAGATCGTGGAGCGCCGCCTCAGCGAGGTCCGTGAGACCGCCGGTGGCAGGGACAACCTGCTGCCCGTGCTGCGCCGAGCACTGAAGGATCGGTGCACGCTCGGGGAAGTGTGCGGCGCGATGCGAGACGTCTTCGGCGAGTACCAGCCGACCTTCTGAAGCCGGAGTCAGGTCTCGCTATCCAGCGCGGCCATCTGCTCCTCGGGGTAGCGCGCGCCGGCGACCGCGTCGGGCGGGACGGCGTCCGCGATCCGGACCAGATCGTCGTCGCTCAACTCGAGGTCGAGCGCGCCAAGCGCTTCGCTCAGCCGCTCCCGAGTGCGGGCCCCGATCAGCGGCACGATGTCCTCGCCGCGAGACAGGACCCACGCGATCGCGACCTGTGCAACCGACGCCCGCCTGGACTCGGCGACCGCCCGTAGCTGTTCGACGAGCGCGAGGTTCCGCGCCAGGTTCTCGCCCTGGAAACGCGGCGCGTGGCTCCGGAAGTCGTTGCTGGCGAGCCGGCGATCCGGCGACCAGTTGCCGCTGATCAGCCCTCGCGACAGAACTCCGTAGGCCGTGATCCCGATTCCCAGCTCGCGGCAGGTGGGCAGGATCTCGGACTCCACTCCGCGTGAGATCAGCGAGTACTCGATCTGCAGATCGGAGATCGCGTGCACGGCGGCGGCACGCCGGATCGTCTCCGCGCCGACCTCCGAGAGCCCGATCCAGCGAACGTAGCCGCCTTGCACGAGCTCGGCGATCGCGCCCACGGTCTCCTCAATCGGCACGTGTGGGTCGAGCCGCGCCGGACGGTAGATGTCCACGTGCTCGGTGCGCAGGCGCTTCAACGAGTACGCCAGCGCGGTCTTGACGGCGGCGGGCCGGGCGTCGAAACCGAGCCAGCTGGCGTCCGGTCCGCGTTGGGCGCCGAACTTGACGCTGATCAGGACCTCGTCTCGCGGTCGTCCTTCGAGTGCCCGGGAAATCAGCATCTCGTTGTGTCCCATCCCGTAGAAGTCGCCGGTGTCGAGGAGATCGATGCCGGCGTCGAGGGCGGCGTGGATCGTCCCGATGCTTTCGGCTTCGTCCGCTCGACCGTACATGCCGGACATTCCCATTGCGCCGAGGCCGATATCGGACACCTGCGGCCCCTGCCGACCGAGCTTGCGGGTCATGCTTGAACTATTGCGCAACGAGGAGGAGTCGCGTTCCCCTGCGCGAAATCCCAAAAGCATGAGAGAGCATGAGGTCAGCCGAACCCTGGTCAAATCTTCACCCGAGCTGTGGGCGGAATGCAGCGACGCGTCCGCGCTGGCCCGCCACCTGTCGGGCTCGTTCGGCGAGATCAAGATCACGAGGCTCGAGCCCGAGACCGCCGTTGCCTGGGAGGGCGAGCATGCGCGCGGCACGGTGCGGATCGAGCCCTCGGGGTGGGGGACGCGGGTGACGCTGACGGCGCAGACGGCCGCGCCCGAACCCGCTGCACCGGAGGCCGCGCCCGCGCCGGCCCCAGCACCGGACATGTCGTGGCCGGGGGTGCCCACGGCCGCGCCGGCGCCATGGCGTCCCTTGCGCGAGCGGCTCCTCGCGTTCTTCCGGCCGCCACGCGCCGAGCCCACGCCGCTCGTGCCTGAACCAGAACCCGAGCCACCGCTCCCGGAGCCGGTCACACCCGAACCCGAACCCGCCGAGGAGGAGCTCGACGCCGGCGCCGCCCTCACCGGGGCGCTCGACAGCCTCGGCCAAGCTCATCATCGGCCGTACTCCCGCGCCTGAGCCCGGCGCCAGCGCTAACCCATAAACTGGCCGCCACCGGTGCGCGCTGAGGCTCCCGAGACCTACGAGGAAAAACTCGCGCAGCTGCAAGAGCTGCGCTACGAGGCGATCCACGCCGGCTCGGAGCAGGCCGTCGCCAAGCAGCACGAGCGCGGCAAGTTCACCGCCCGCGAGCGGATCCAGAAGCTGCTCGACCCCGGCTCCTTCCAGGAGCTCGACACGTTCGTGCGCCACCGCACACACGAATTCGATATGCAGAAGAACAGCCCCTGGGGCGACGCCGTGGTCACCGGACACGGCACGATCGACGGCCGGCGGGTGTGCGTGTTCAGCCAGGACTTCACCGTGTTCGGCGGCTCGCTCGGTGAAGTCATGGGCGAGAAGATGGTCAAGATCATGGATCTGGCGGCCAAGATCGGCTGCCCCGTGATCGGGATCAACGACTCCGGCGGCGCCCGTATCCAGGAGGGCGTCGTAAGCCTCGGCGCCTACGGCGACGTGTTCGTCCGCAACGTGATGTCAAGCGGCGTGATCCCCCAGATCAGCCTGGTCATGGGCCCCTGCGCCGGCGGGGCGGTCTACTCGCCGGCGATGACCGACTTTGTGTTCATGGTCAAGGAGACCAGTCACATGTTCATCACTGGCCCCGATGTGATCAAGGCGGTGACCGGCGAGGAGGTTGGCTTCGAGGACCTGGGCGGCGCGATGACGCACAACACGAAGTCGGGCGTCGCGCACTTCGCCTGCGACGACGAGGACCAGTGCCTGCAGGACACGCGCTACCTGCTCTCATTCCTGCCTCAGAACAACCTCGAGACTCCGCCCCGGGTGCAGTCCACCGATGACCCGCAGCGCCAGGATCCCGAGCTCGACCACGTCGTTCCCGACAACCCCAACAAGCCCTACGACATGCGCGGCGCGGTGCGCCTGATCGTCGACGACGGGGAATTTTTCGAGGTCCACGAGCACTACGCGCGCAACATCGTCTGCGGCTTCGCCCGGCTGGACGGCTATTCGGTCGGGATCGTCGGCAACCAGCCCTCGCAGCTGGCCGGCGTGCTCGACATCGACTCGTCCTGCAAGGCGGGCCGCTTCGTGCGCACCTGCGACGCGTTCAACATCCCGATCGTCACGTTCACCGACGTCCCCGGCTTCCTCCCCGGGACCAACCAGGAGTGGGGCGGGATCATCCGCCACGGCGCGAAGCTGCTCTACGCCTACACCGAGGCGACGGTCCCGAAGATCACGATCATCACCCGCAAGGCCTACGGCGGCGCCTACGACGTTATGGCCTCCAAGCACATGCTGGCGGACTTCAACTTCGCCTGGCCAACCGCCGAGGTCGCCGTGATGGGCCCGGAGGGCGCGGTCAACATCATCTACCGGCGCGACATCCAATCCTCACCGACCCCGGACACGCGCCGGCAGAAGCTGATCACCGACTATAGGGCGCACTTCGCCAACCCCTACGTGGCCGCCGAGCGCGGGTACATCGACGACGTGATCATCCCGCACGAGACCCGGCCCAAGATCATCACCGCGCTGCACACGCTCCAGAACAAGCGCCAGCCGGGACCCAAGCGCAAGCACGGGAACATCCCGCTTTAGGGATAGGGGCGCGCTTGCGCGCGCCCTGGTTTGGGTTTCGCGCGGGCCCGAGGTCGCGGTCGCCGGTCGAGTTGGCCGCTGGTCAGAGGACCACCGTCTGCCCCGAGACCCGGCCGTCCCTCCAGGCCTCGAGGGCGGCCGCGGCCACCGCCAAGTCTTGGATCGCCAGGCCCGTCGAGTCGAACAGCGTCACCGCCTCGGGCCCGGGTCGTCCCGGAGCGTCTCCCGCGAGCACGGAGCCCAGTTCCGTCACGTTCTCGCGACCCACGAGCCCGGCGGAAACCGCCGCGGTCAGCTCGCCGCCGTGGGAGGCCTGCTCCCACTCGTCGCAGAACAGCGCGCACGAGGCCACCGCGCCCACTGACGCCTCCGACTTCCCCGGCCCGTCGGCGCCCAGCATGTTCAGGTGGAGGCCGGGATGCAGATCGCCGGCATCGATCACGATCTGCGCCCCCGGGGTCACGCAGCAGACGACGTCGCACCGGACCGCATCCCGGCGCGAGCCCACCCGCCATCCCAGCTCGTCCGCGACCGCGCCGGCGGCGTCGATGCGCGGGTCGTGGCAGACGCCGGGGCCGTAGCCGGCGGCGCCGAGGCATCGCGCCGCCCAGGCGCCGTGGAGGCCGCACCCGATGATGCCCACCGACCGTGCGCCCGGGGCAGCCAAAGCCAGCGCTGCCACGGCCGCGACCGCGCCCGTCCGCAGCGCGGTGACCGACCGCGCGTCGAGCAGCATCAACGGCTCGCCACAGGCGGCGTCAGAGAGGCAGATCACGCCCGTGACCGTCGGCAGCCCACGCGCGGGATTGCCCGGGAACGAGGTGACCCACTTGAGCGCCGCGAGGCCTCCTCCGCGCGCCGGCATGGCCCGGAAGTCCCCGTTCGGCGGGCTGTCCAGGTACACCTTCGCGGGCATCACCCACTCCCCGGCGTGGTGGCGGAGCAGCGCCTCGCGCACCCGCTCGATCGCCTCCCGCGCGGAGACGGCCTCGAGCACGGCATCGTGGCTCAGTACGGGCAGTTCCGCCATGGCCTGGGCACGATACCCTCGGTCTCCACGTGAACCGCCGTCCGAAGCTCGCGATCGTGGCGCCGAGCGCCACACCCGAGGAGGCCGCCGCGGTGGTGGCGGCGCTCGAGCGCTTCATGCGCGAGACGGCGCCGCCGCCCGTACCGCCGACGCCCCGGCGGAGTTCCTGGCAGCAGGCTGCCCTGCACGAGGGCGTTGCCCGGCAGCCGGAGCACCCCCTTCCGTGGGCCTAGTGCCCCGAATCCTCCACGGCTATGGGTGGATCGACTCGCAGGGAACCCCGGGACGAAGTGCGCCGCTCTCGTACAGATAGCCGCACACGCGACCGGTTCGCATGCTCACGCCGCTCCAGTACCAGCCGTACGTAGAGCTGTACACCTGGCGCCCGTAATGAACCCCGTACACGGCACGGCCGAGGCTGCATCCGACATGCACGCGGGAGCTGTCGGTGCGATAAACGCGCCCGTCGACGTTCGTCCATCGCAGCACCATCTTCCAGTTGCACACGGTGCCGGCGCCGACCCAACTGACCTGGGACGTCGAGACAACCAGGCTCGGGCGGTCGTGCCCCAGCCAACCGCTGAGCATCGGCGGCCCCTCGATGTCGATACACGTGTAGGCGGAGCTGAACCACTTGATGCCGAATCCGCTCGCGGTGCAGCCCGTCGCGCTGGCCCGGCTGACCGCCGGAACCACCGCCAACGCGCTCACGGCCGCTACTACCGAGACCACCAGCGCCAGCGCGCGCGGGGGGCGAAGACGCCTGAAGTCGGAACCAGCTGTCTTGCTCATCTGTGACCTTTCAACCGGGGGCAACGACTCATGCATGGAGAGACGCGTCGCCGGCCGCGGCTATTCCAACGGCCGCCGATCGCCCACGCAGCAGCGAAATAGCTTTATCCAGATCGCCTTTTGGTACATTGACTGCTCCGTCCGCGACCGAAGGAGCCCCGATCCATGGAGCCCGCTTCGCTTCAAAGCCCCCACGCCGCGCGCGCAGGTTCACTGGAGAACCCCGAGGTCGTCCCGAATGTGCCCGGGCACGTCATCCCGATCTTGCGGCGCGAGTTCGACGACTTCGACACCGAGTCGAGCCGCTTTCTCAGAGGCGAGCTCGACGGGGAGGAGTTCGTCAAGTTCCGCCTAAAGCAGGGGGTCTATGGCCAGCGCCAGGCGGCGGTGCAGATGGTGCGGGTGAAGCTCCCCATGGGCGGGGTCACTCCCGATCAGCTCGATGCCTTCGCGGACGGGATCGAGCGCTACGTCCCGCTGCGCAAGGGCCACATCACCACCCGGCAGAACATCCAGATGCACCATGTGCCCCTGCCCGACGCGGCGAAGCTGATCCGAGAGCTGGGCGACGCCGGCTTGTCGTCACGCGAGGGGTGCGGGAACACGATGCGCAACGTGACGGGCGACCCGCGCGCCGGCGTGCTCGAAGGCGAGCTGTTCGACATCACCCCGTATGCGGGCGCGTACGTACGCTACTTCGTCCGCCACCCGACCACGCAGGCGATGCCGCGCAAGGTCAAGACGGCGTTCGCGGCAACCGATGAGGACAACCCGATCACCCGGATCCACGACATCGCCTTCATTCCCAAGGTGCGCGACGGCCTCCGGGGCGTCGAGATGCGGGTCGGCGGCGGCACCTCGATCATGCCGCGGCTGGCGCCGACGCTGTACGACTTCGTGGAGCTCGACAACGGTGACTACCTCAAGATCACCGAGGCCTGCATGCGCATCTTCGACCGCCAGGAGTGGCTGCGCGCGAACCGCGCTCGGGCCCGGATCAAGGTCCTGATCGACAAGATCGGGATCGACGCGTTCCGGGAGCAGGTCGAGGAAGAGCTCGAGGGCGACTGGGTTTCCGAGCGCGACTTCGCGCTCGAGGGGATCCTGTTCGACCACGACGAGGAGGCCCAGGCGCCCGCCAGGCCGGAGTCGGTTGGGACGGCCAACGGCGACAACCGCGAGTTCTCGCGCTTCCTCGAGTCGAACGTCCGCCCGCAGCGCCAGCCTGGGTTCTCGACCATCGAGGTCAAGGTCCACCGCGGCGACCTCACATCCGATCAGCTCCGCGGGCTCGGCCAGATCATGCGCGAGTACACCGGCGGCTACGCCCGCACAACAGTCCAGCAGAACGTGGTCCTGCGCTGGGTTCGCGACGAAGCGGTGTACGACGTCTGGCGCCGCCTGACCGAGCTCGACCTGGGGGATGCCGGCGCGGACGAGGTCACGGACGTGGTCAGCTGCCCCGGCACCGACTCGTGCAAGCTCGGGATCACGAGCTCGATGGGCCTCAACCAGGCGATCCAGGAACGTCTGATGCAGATGCAGCTCGACGACGAGCTGACCCGCAGGATCCACGTCAAGATGAGCGGCTGCCCGAACGGATGCGGCCAGCACCACATCGCGAGCATCGGCTTCTACGGAGCCTCGATCAAGGTGGGCGAGCACACCGTCCCGGCCTACATCCCGCACGTCGGAGGCACCTACGAAGGAGGCGACGTCCGCTACGGACAGCGCCTCAAGGCGCGGCTTCCCGCCAAGCGTGTGCCCGAGGCCGTCGAGCGGTGGATACGCTTCTACGAGTCCGAGCGCGAGAGCGGCGAGGAGTTCAACGCCTTTGCCGATCGCGTTGGTGCCGCCGAATTCGAGGCCAAGGTCAAAGACCTGACCATGCCGATCGAGTTCAGCCTCGAGAACATGAACTACTTCGTCGATTGGAGCCGTGAGGTGCCGTTCGAGGTCATCCGCGGGGAAGGAGAGTGCGCGGTCTGATGGCCACCGTGAGTCCAAATCTCGAGCACGCCCCGGCCCACGAGGTCGTCGTCTACGCGCTGGAGCGCTTTCACCCGCGCCTGACGATGGCGTGCTCCTTCCAGAAGGAAGAGTCCGTCCTCGTCCACATGCTGACCGAGATCGAGCCCGGCGCGCGCGTCTTCACGATCGATACGGGGGTGCTGTTTCCGGAGACGTTTCAGACGTGGAAGCAGTTCGAGGATCGCTTCGGCGTGAACGTCGAGGTGGTCGACGCCACCAGCCCCGGGGCGGTTTGGAGCGTTAGCCGGTGCTGCGGCGACGCCAAGGTCGATGCGCTGGAGCGAGCCCTCACGGGCGTCGAAGCGTGGATCACCGGGGTCCGGCGGGAGCAGGCGCCGACCCGCTCGGCCTCCGCGAAACTCGAGCGCGACGAGCGCCGCGGCATCTGGAAGGTCAACCCGCTCGCGGACTGGACCGACAAGGACCTGTGGCGCTACATCCACGAACACGACCTCCCGTACCACCCGCTGCACGATCGCGGATACGCGTCGATCGGCTGCGCGCCGTGCACCCAGCCGGGAGAGGGGCGCGAGGGCCGCTGGGCGGGGCAGGACAAGGTCGAGTGCGGCATCCACGTGGAGCCGCCAACTTGAACCCCCTCCACTACGAGCTCTCGCACCTCGAATCCCTCGAGGCGGAGTCCATCTACATCTTCAGAGAGGTCGCGGCCGAATTGGAAAGGCCTGTGCTGTTGTTCAGCGGGGGCAAGGACTCGATCGTCCTGTTGCGCCTGGCGGAGAAGGCATTCAGACCGGCGCGCTTTCCGTTTCCGATCATGCACGTCGACACCGGCCACAACTTCCCGGAGGTCATCGAGTTCCGCGACCACCTGATCGAGCGCCTCGGCGAGCGCCTGATCGTCGCCAGCGTCCAGGACTCGATCGACAAAGGCCGCGTGGTCGAGGAGAAGGGCCCGCGGGCGTCGCGCAATCGGCTCCAGACCACCACGCTGCTCGATGCGATCGCGGAGCAGGGGTTCGACGCCGCGTTCGGCGGCGCCCGGCGCGACGAGGAGCGCGCCCGCGCGAAGGAGCGCATGTTCTCGTTCCGCGATGACTTCGGCCAGTGGGATCCCAAGCGCCAGCGTCCCGAGCTGTGGTCGCTGTACAACGGGCGCATCCGTCGCGGCGAGCACGTGCGCGTGTTCCCGATCTCCAACTGGACCGAGCTCGACGTGTGGCAGTACATCGTGGCCGAACGGCTCGCGGTCCCCTCGATCTATCTGGCCCATCCGCGCCGGGTCTTCCAGCGCGACGGGATGCTCTACGCGCACAGCCCGTATGTCGAGCTGATCGAGGGCGAGGTGCCGTTCGAGGCCTCCGTGCGCTACCGGACGGTCGGCGACATGACGTGCACGGGCGCGGTGCGCTCGGGCGCGGCGACGCTCGAGCAGGTTGTCTCCGAGATCGCCGCCACCCGCATCACCGAGCGCGGCGAGACGCGCGCCGATGACCGGGTAACCGAGGCCGCGATGGAGGACCGAAAGCGCGAGGGGTACTTCTAAAACCATGCCCGGCCCGGCTTCCAACGGGCACGCGCTCCGAGCGGAGCGCACCAGCGAGCTGCTCCGTTTCGCCACGGCCGGCTCGGTCGACGACGGCAAGTCGACGCTGATCGGCCGGCTGCTCCACGACTCGAAGGCGATCTTCGACGACCAGCTCGAGCAGGTGGCGCAGACCTCCGAGCGGCGGGGAGACGGCTATCTGAACCTCGCGCTTCTGACCGACGGCTTGCGCGCCGAGCGCGAGCAGGGGATCACGATCGACGTCGCCTACCGCTACTTCCAGACCACCCGGCGGAAGTTCATCATCGCCGACACCCCGGGCCACGAGCAGTACACCCGCAACATGGTCACGGGAGCCTCGACGGCGGACCTGTCGGTGGTGTTGGTCGACGCCCGCAAGGGGGTCAGCGAGCAGACCCGGCGCCACGCGTACATCGCCTCGCTGCTGCGGATCCCGCACCTCGTGGTGTGCGTGAACAAGATGGACCTGGTCGGCTATGACGAGGCGGCTTTCGACGTGATCGTCGAGGAGCTGACCGACTGGACGGCGCGCCTCGACATCCCCGACATCACGTTCATCCCGATCTCGGCCTTGCGCGGGGACAACGTCGTCGACCGTTCGGAGAGCATGTCCTGGTACGGCGGCGCTCCGCTGCTCTACCACCTCGAGCACGTGGTGATCGCCCCCGACCGCAACCTGGCCGAGATCCGCTTCCCGGTGCAGTGGGTGATCCGTCCGATCGGCGACGAGCACCACGATTACCGGGGCTACGCCGGGCAGGTGGCGGGCGGGGTGCTGCGCCCCGGCAGCGAGGTGATGGTGCTCCCGAACGGCCAGCTCACGCGGATCGCCGCCGTCGACGGCTCCGCCGGGGAGCTGGACACGGCCTTTCCCGCGATGTCAGTGACCGTGAGGCTGGACGACGAGCTCGACATCTCGCGAGGCGACATGCTCGTCGAGCCCGACGACCCACCGTGCGCGGCCCGCGAGCTCGACGCGATGATCTGCTGGATGAGCGACCAGCCGCTCGCCCCGGGTCGGCGGTATGCGATCAAGCACACCACCCGCACCGCGCGGGCGATCGTCGAGGAGCTCGAGCACCGCGTGGACGTCAACGCCCTCAGTCACGAGCCGGCCGATCGGCTGGCGTTGAATGAGATCGGGCGAGCGCGGCTGCGATGCAGCTCGCCGCTGATGGTCGACCGCTACCGGCGCAACCGCACCACGGGGAGCTTCATCCTGATCGACGAGGCGAGCAACGACACGGTCGGGGCGGGCATGGTGGTCGGGGCCCGGTAGCGGGTACTCCCCTTATATTGGTGCGTTGATGCTGAGTCTGCGTTCCCGACGGGAGCTCGTCGGCCCGTTGCTGTACCTGATCGCGACCGCGGCGCTGGTCGCCGTCCTCGGCGTGCCCTACCAGCGCGATGTTCTCGCGGTCTGGTTGCTGCTCGGCCTGCTGTGCTTCTCGCTGTCGGACCTGCGCGGATACGCCCGCGGAGTCGTGCTCGAGTGGCTTCCGTTCATCGCGATCCTCATCGCCTACGACTCGCTGCGCGGGAGCGCGTCTCACCTGTTCGGCGTCCACTACCTGCCGCAGCTCGACGTCGACAAGGCGCTGTTCGGCGGGACCCCACCGACCGTGACCCTGCAGCATTGGCTCTGGCACGGGCACGTGGTGTGGTACGACGTCGTCTTCTGGTGCGTCTACCTGACGCACTTCTTCGCCACCCCGCTGGTTGCGGCGATCCTGTGGAAGGTCGATCGGCAAAGGTTCCGCAGGTTTGCCGTGCTGGTGGTGATCCTCTCGTTCGCTGGCCTCGCCACCTACGCGCTGTACCCGGCGGCGCCGCCGTGGATGGCCAGCCAGGCCGGCCTGATGGCGCCGATCACGCGGATCGTCCCGGTCGTGTGGCAGACCCTGGGGGTCCACGGCGCCGGCTCGGTGATCGAGTCCGGGTACCGCTACGTGAACAACGTCGCCGCGGTGCCCTCGTTGCACACCGCGTTCGCACTGCTGATTGCGATCACGCTGTGGCCGCGCTCGCGCGAGCGCCGGTGGCTGCGCCCGTTCCTCGCCTTGTATCCGCTGGCGATGGCATTCGCGCTCATGTACACCGGCGAGCACTACTTCTCGGACGTCGCGCTCGGGTGGATCTACGCGATCGTGGCGGTGCTCGCCGGCGGGGCGCTCATGCGGTGGTGGGCTGCCCGGTGGGCCGCGGATCATTCCTCGCCGGTGCCCGAGCCGGCGTACGCGACTGGTGAGCGTGGGCAATAACTACGGAATAGCCGAAGGTATTGCCCACGCTGCGTGTCGCGACGGCGGTCAGGGTCGGCTGGCATCCGCCTGGCCCTTGTAAAGTGCCGCGCACCCTAAGGATGTTCTCGAAGGTCTTGATCGCCAACCGCGGGGAGATCGCGGTCCGAATCGTGCGCGCTTGTGAGGAACTCGCGGTCGCCACCGTCGCGGTGTACTCGGAGCTCGATCGCGACGCTCCACACGTCAATCGCGCCGACGAGGCGTTCCTGCTCGGCCCGGGTCCCGCCGCCGAGAGTTATCTGTCGATCGACAAGCTGCTCGATGCCGTGCGGCGCTCCGGAGCCGAAGCGGTGCACCCGGGTTACGGATTCCTGGCCGAGAACGCGGCGTTCGCGGCGACCCTCGAACAGCACGGGATCACGTTCATCGGTCCTCCCGCGTCGGCGATCGAGGCGATGGGCTCGAAGACCCGCGCGAGGGAGCTGATGGCTCGGGCGGGCGTGCCGATCGTCCCGGGGACCACCGCGCCGGTGCAGACGCTCGAGGAGGCGACGAGGCTGATCGAGGAGACGATCGGTTATCCGGTAGCGGTCAAGGCGGCGGGGGGTGGCGGCGGAAAGGGGTTCCGCGTGGCCGTCGACGAGTCGGAGCTCAAGGAGGCGTTCGAAGGTGCCGCGCGCGAGGGCGAGAAATTCTTCTCGGACCCCACGGTGTACCTGGAGCGCTACCTGCCCGATCCGCGCCACGTCGAGGTCCAGGTGCTCGCCGATAAGCACGGCACCGTGATCCATCTCGGCGAGCGCGACTGCTCGGTTCAGCGCCGCCATCAGAAGCTGATCGAGGAGGCGCCGGCGCCGGCGGTCGACGCCCCGATGCGCGAGCGGATCGGGAAGATCGCTACAGAGGCTTCTGCCGCCGTGGGCTACACCGGCGCCGGGACGATCGAGGGGCTGCTCCAGGGATCCGACTACTTCTTCCTGGAGATGAACACGCGGGTCCAGGTCGAGCATTGCGTGACCGAGATGGTCACCGGCATCGACATCGTCAAGGAGGGGATCCGGATCGCCGCCGGCGAGCCGCTGTCGGTCGCCCAGGACGACGTGGTGCTGCGCGGTCACGCCATCGAGTGCCGGATCAACGCGGAGGACGCGAGCAAGAACTTCGCCCCGGCTCCGGGCACGATCGGCGCGTACCGCGAGCCCGCGGGGCCCGGTGTGCGCGTCGACTCGGGCGTCGGGTCGGGCTCAGAGGTGACACCGATGTACGACCCGCTGGTCGCGAAGCTGATCACCTGGGATGCGGACCGCGAGCAGGCGACCGCGCGGATGGTCCGCGCCCTGCGCGAGTACGAGATAGGGGACCTGAAGACGCTGTTGCCATTTCACGAGGCGATCCTCCAGACCCGGCAATGGGCGAACGCCGAGACGTGCCGCGACCTGATCGAGGATCGGCAATGGCTGAAGGGCCTGGCGTTCCCGAAGGCGCATGCGACGAAGGCCGAGGCGGAGGAACCCGGCGTCGAGACGGTCGAGCAGAGCTATACCGTCGAGGTCTCCGGCAAGCGGTTCGAGGTCAAGGTGATAGGGCCGCCATTCGCCGGTGCCGCGCTTAACGGCGCCGGCCCGCTGGCCGGCGCCGGTGCTGGTCGCCGTCCTCCTCGGCGCGCGGAGCGCTCCGGAGGCACCGGTGGCGGCGGCGGCGACGACACCCTCTCCTCGCCGCTTCAGGGGACCGTCCTGAAGGTCGCGGTGCAACCGGGCGCGAGCGTCGAGGAAGGAGCCCTCGTGTGCGTCATCGAGGCGATGAAGATGGAGAACGAGATCACCGCGCACAAGGCGGGAACCGTCGCCGAGCTCCCGATCGCGATCGGATCCTCGGTGGCGACCGGGGACACGCTCGCGGTGATCACAAGCGGCTGACGTTTTCCTCGTGGATGCGCCGCTGGGCGGCGGTCGTGCGGCCGGGTGGGAGGGGCGCACTCGAGCCATCACGGCGCAGCGCGCGTAGGTAGGCGAGGTCCTCGTCGAGGATCTGAAGCGCCCGATCGCGCGCGAGCGGTCCGCCATGGCCGGGGACGATCGTCTCCGTCCGCTCGACCAGAGGGCGCAGCCGCTCGAGCGTTGCGCGATAGGTCTCGAGCGAGCCACCGGCCGAAATCCACGGGATTTCCACCGGCGAGAGGTAGTCGCCGCACACCAGCACGCCCAGCCAGGCCATCAGGTATGCGGCGCCGTCGGGGGTGTGGCCGTCGGCCGGGTGCACCTCGATCTCGTGCTCGGCCCCGAGCTCCAGGCGACCGGGAACCGGGAACGTTTGCACCGCGGCGAGTGACAGCGGCGCCCGTCCCTCGACATAGTGTTCTTCATCAAATTTCCTCAGCTCGCGCTGGGCGGCGCCGGGCTCCGCCAACAGTCGTCGCGCGCTCGATTCCGCGCATCCCAGCGAGGTGCCCGGGAACGCCAGCCGGCCCAGGAGATGGTCCCAATCGGCGTGGGTGACGAGCAGGCCTGAGACGGGGAACCTGGCCTGCTCGAGGACGCCCGGCACAGCCTCGAGCTCGTCGAGGAACACCGGCGAGTCGAACAGGAAGCCCTCGTCGCCGGCGCGCACCGCCGTGCACGTGGTCTGCCAGATCCGACTGGTGAAGACGATCAGATCGGGTCGGAGCGCGAGGACGCGCACCTACGTGACGTCGATCAGCTTGGCCGCCTCGCGTAGGCTGGTGACCTCAGCGTCCGGCTTCTTCTGGCTCCCCTCGAGCTGCTCCTTGTTGCGGTTGACCCAGATCACCGGGATCTTCCTCTTGAGGCACGGCTCGACGTCGTAGTAGTAGCTGGCCGCGATGTGGACCCAGCCCTTCTTGCCGCCGATGCGGCGCTCGCACTCGATGAAGTGGGCCGGGTCGGGCTTGTAGGAGCGAACCTGCTGGGCGGTGACGACGAGGTCGAAGTCGAGCGGTATGTGCCGGCGGGTCTGGCCCAGAAGCTTGTCGTCGATGTTGGAGATCAACCCGATCCGGTACTTCTTGGCGATCTTCTGCAGCACCGGGATCGTCTCCTTGAACGGAGGCCACCGCTGCACGGACTCGGGCAGAAATCCAGAGCGCGAGGGCTCGAGCGGCCACCCGAGCTCCTTGGCGATCTGGACTGCGGTGCGGCGCAGGACCTCGGCGTAGAGCTCGTAGGAGCCGGCCTGGATCTGCTTCTGGACCTCGTAGAACAGAGGGATGAGCTCCTCGCGCTCGATCGTGAATCCGTCGCGTTCGGCCTCGGCCTGGAACGCATCGTAGGCGCCGGTCTCCCAATCGATCAGCGTGCCGTACACGTCGAACGTGACGAATGACACTTGCTTCGGGATCGCCATGGCGCGGGCATAATGCCATGGCCGCGCGGGGCGGCGCTGTGTGAGCGACCAGGGCAGGTCGCATCGAATACAGTCCCAGCGGCCGATGGATCTGCTCGAATACCAGGGCAAGCAGCTGTTCGCGCGGCGGGGAGTAACGGTTCCCAACGGGAGGCCGGCTCGGAGCGTCGAGGAGGCGCTCGCCGCCGCCGACGAGGTCGGCTACCCGTGCGTGGTCAAGGCGCAGGTGCAGATCGGCGGCCGGGGAAAGGCCGGCGGAATCAAGGTGGCGGGAGATCGCGAGGAGGTTCGCGAGCACGCGGCAGCAATCCTGGGAATGGACATCCGCGGATTGACCGTGCACGAGCTGTGGATCGAGGAGGCATCGCAGATTGCGTCCGAGTACTACGCCTCGGTCGTGTTCGACCGCTCGGCCAAGGCGCCGCTTGTCATGCTCTCGACCAAGGGCGGAATGGACATCGAGGAGGTCGCGGCCGAGGACCCGGACGCGATCGCGCGGCTGCACATCGACCCGCTGCTCGGCTTTCAGGAGTTCCATGGCCGCCGGCTCGCGTTCGAGGCGCGAGTGGACGCCGATGTGGTGCGTCCAGTGGGGGCGATGCTCGGCAAGCTGTATGACGTTTTCCTCGCGGAGGAAGCGACGCTCGTCGAGGTCAACCCGCTGATCGTCACGCCGGAGCGCGAGGTCAAGGCGCTCGACGCGAAGGTCACGCTCGACGAGAACGCCCTCTACCGCCACCCCGACAACGCCGATCTGCGCGACATCTCGGCCGAGGACCCACAGGAGCGGATGGCCAAGGAGCGGGGACTCACGTACGTCAAGCTCGACGGGGACATCGGCATCCTGGGCAACGGCGCCGGCCTGGTGATGTCGACGCTCGACGTGGTCGCCGAAGCCGGCGGATCCCCCGCCAATTTCCTGGACGCCGGCGGGGGCTCGAAGGCCGAGGCGATCACCAGCGCCGTCGAGGTGATCCTCTCCAACCCCAACGTCAAGGCGGTGCTGTTCAACATCTTCGGCGGGATAACTCGCGGCGACGAGGTCGCGCGGGGGCTGATCGAGGCTTTCGCGCAGATCCAGCCGCAGGTTCCGTTCGTGGTGCGGCTCGACGGGACCAACGACGAGGAGGGCCGACGCCTGCTCGCCGAGGCGAACCTCCCCAACGTGTTCAGCGAATCGACCATGGACGGCGCCGCGCGCCGGGTGGTGGAGCTGGCGGCTGGGGCTGGGTGACTCGATGAGCATTCTCGTCGATACCAGCACGAGGCTCTGTGTGTCGGGGATCACCGGGCGCGAGGGCACGTTTCACTCGCTGCGCAACCGCGACTACGGCACCCAGGTGGTCGCCGGCGTCACTCCGGGTAAGGGAGGCCAGGACGTCGCCGGGATCCCGGTGTTCAACACGTTCCACGAGGCGGTGTCGGCGACGGGCGCCAACACCGCGATGGTGTTCGTGCCCCCGCGCTTTGCCGCCGACTCCATTTTGGAAGCCGAGGACGCCGGGATCGCGTTGATCATCGCGATCACCGAGGGCATCCCGGCACACGACGAGCTGCGGGTCTTCAACACCCTGGCCAAGAACGGCCGCGCCCGCCTCGTCGGTCCCAACTGCCCAGGGATCCTGTCCCCCGGCAAGGCCAACGTGGGCATCATCCCGGCCGCGTTCTTCAAGGAGGGAAACGTCGGGGTGGTCTCCCGGTCGGGCACGTTGACCTACCAGATCGGCAACGTTCTCGCGCAGCGCGGCTTCGGCAACTCGACGATCGTCGGGATCGGCGGCGATCCGGTCCCCGGGACCGACTTCATCGACGTGGTGGCCATGTTCCAGGACGACCCGGAGACCGAGCTGATCGTGATGTGCGGGGAGATCGGCGGCGATGCCGAGGAGCGGGCTGCCGCCTTCATCGCCGCCAACGTCACCAAGCCGGTCGTGGCCTACATCGCAGGGTTTACGGCGCCGCCGGGAAAGACGATGGGTCACGCCGGCGCGATCGTGTCGGGCTCGCACGGAACGGCCCGGGCCAAGGCCGAGGCGCTCGAGAGCAAGGGGGTCCGGGTGGGCCGCACTCCGACTCTGGTCGCAGAGCTCGCGGCGGAGCTGGTTAGCGGGGCCGTCTGATCGTCGCCGGATTTCCGTAGTCTTTCGGTCGTGGCAAAGCCGATCTCGTTTGCCCGAGGAGCTCCGTCGCTCGACATCGTCGACGTCGAGGGCCTGAGGGCGGCCGCCGACCGGGCCTTCGCCGAGGACCCCGCGGGAGCGACCGCCTACGGAACCGCAATCGGCTATCCCCCGCTGCGCAAGTGGATTGCCGAGCGCCACCAGGTCGAGCCAGAGCACGTGCTGGTCACCAACGGATCGATGCAGGCCGACGCGTTCCTGTTCGACGTGCTCGTGGAGCCGGGGGATTCGGTGATCGTCGAGCGCCCCACGTATGACCGGACGCTTCTGTCCCTGCGCAATAGGGGAGCGAACGTGCGGATGGTCGAGCTCGAGCCCGACGGGATCGACGTGGCGGCGGTCGAGCGCGAGCTGCTCGCCGGCACGGCGCCCAAGCTGGCCCACATCATCCCGAACTTCCAGAACCCGGCCGGGTACACGCTCTCGGCCGCCAAGCGCGAGCGGCTCCTCGAGCTCGCCCGCGCGCACCAGTTCACGATCTTCGAGGACGATCCATACGTTGCTTTGCGCTTCGAGGGCGCGCCGCTCGAGTCGATGCTCTCGATGGACGGCGATACCGTGGTGTACGCCTCGTCGTTCTCGAAGACCGTGTGTCCCGGGATCCGCGTCGGCTATCTGGTGGCGCCGGCGGAGCTGATCGCGCGGATCGTCAAGATCGCCACGAGCACGTACATCTCGCCGAGCATGGTCTCGGAGGCGATCGTCTATCAGTTCTGCATCTCGGGCGCGCTCGAGCGCTCGATCGAGACGGTCAAGCACGCCCTGCGCGAGCGCGCCAAGACTCTGTGCGATGCGCTCCGGCGCGAGCTGCCGGATGCGCGCTTTGTGGAGCCGCAGGGCGGCTACTTTCTGTGGGTGGACCTGCCTCGGGGCACCGACGTGGGGGCGTTGTTCGAAGCCGCGGCGGAGCGCGACCTGCAGTTCGTCAAGGGCTCGGATTTCGTGCTCGAGGGCGCCGAGTCGAGCCTGCGCCTGGCCTACTCCGGGGTCGCGCCCGAGGAGATCGAGGAGGGCGTGAGCCGGCTGGCCGAGGCCTACCGCGATGTGACCGCCGGCGTTGCGGCCTGACGAGGTCACGGCGTTCGGAGGCCTCGCGGCGGACGCCGCGGCCGCGACGGCAGGCCTCGCGCGGGACCTGCACGAGGGTGTGGCGGAGCGGGTGTTTGGGGCCGTCGGGCCCGACGCCCTCCCGGTCAGGGTTGTTCATGATCGGATCGCCGGGGCCGCGTACACCGGCGCGCGCGCACTCGTGCGGGGGCTCGTGGGGGTGGGTGCGTTCGCGACGAGCGTGACCCGGGCCGCCGATTCTCAATCGATCGAGGAGACGGCTTTTGGGCGGGGCGTGATCGGGGCGCTGAACGGGATGTACGGCGACGCCTTTGAGCGGCGGGGCAATCAGCTCGCCCTGACGATGAGCTTGCGGCGGGATGGTCAGGATGTGGACGTCTCGCCCGCCGGGCTGCGCGACGCGTTCCCGGACGCGACGCCCCGGCTCGCGGTGTTCATCCACGGCCTGTGCGAGACCGACGACGGCTGGCGGTTGCGCGCCGACCGTCACGCGCCCTACGGCGTCCGGCTGCGCGAGGAGCTCGGGTACACGCCGCTGTACGTCCGCTACAACACCGGCCGCCACGTGTCCGAGAACGGTCGGGACCTCGCGCGGCTGCTCGAGACGGCGGTCGATGGCTGGCCCGGCGATGTTTCCGAAATCGTCTTGATTGGGCATTCCATGGGCGGTCTGGTGGCCCGAAGCGCGTGCCACTACAGCACGGATGGCGCGTGGTGCGGGAAGGTCCGACACGTGTTCACGCTCGGGACGCCGCATCTCGGCGCCCCGCTCGAACGGGCGGCGCATGCGGGGAGCGCCGCGCTCGCGCGGCTGCCGGAGACGCGCGGCCTGGCTCGGGTTTTGAATGCCCGCAGCGCCGGCATCAAGGACCTTCGGTACGGATACCTCGTCGACGAGTGCTGGCTCGATGAGGACCCCGACGTCGTGCTGCGCGACACCTCGCGCGAGATCCCCTTCCTCGAGACCGCCAATCACTACTTCGTCTCCGCCACGCTGTCTCGCGACGCCGACGCGCCGGTGGGGCGGCTGATCGGCGACCTACTCGTGCTGCGGCCCAGCGCCTGGGCCCACGGCAAGAACCAAAAGCGCAGCGAACGGATGCGCTTCCCGATCGATCACTACCAACACGTTGGGGGCGCGAACCACTTCGATCTGCTCAACCACCCGGCGATTTACGAGCAGATCAAGCGCTGGGTATCCGCGCCGGCGCCGGCTTGCGGTGCCGGCGCCGGCGGCTAGCGCCGGCGGTTGACGCTCGCGCCCGGACGCTAGCGCGATAGCCCTAGCGACCGTAGCGCTCGCGCCCGAGGACCAGCTGCTCCGGGAGCGCGGTTCGCGGCGGGGGCGAGGGATCGGCCAGCACCGACACCGTCTCCGCGACGCTCGAGGTCACGGTGGCCACACCTCCATCGCTGGTGATCGTCACCGTCTCGCCGTCGTTTGACGCGACCTGCCCGACCATCCCCGGCTCCACACCGGCGTGCTTTAGGTAGTGCAGGAGGTCCTCGGCCTCGTTCTCGAGTCGCAGTATCGTCACCGTCGCGCCAGGCTCACAGTCCGCGAGCGGCACCCCTTCGATCCGGTCACCGACGCGGATCGGGTGGCCATGAGGGCACGTCTTCGCATCGCCGACGGTAGCTTTGACATAGGCCTCGAACCGCGGCGTCATCGCGTGCTCGAGGTGCTCCGCCTCCTCGTGCACGTCGTCCCAAGGCACGCCGACCACGTCGGTGAGGAAGCGCTCGATCATCCGGTGACGGCCGACGATCTGCTCGGCATGCCGGCGACCGGAGGCCGTGAAGTCGATCGCGCGCTCGGCGTCACGCACGATGTAGCCGTCTCGCTCCAGGCGCCCGAGCATCTCGTGGACGGTGGGCGCCGAGAGCTGCATCGCACGCGCGAGGTTGGCGCCCGTCATGGGGAGGCCCGCCTCGTGCAGCCAGAACAGGGTCTGGAGGTACTCCTCCTCGGCGGCGGTGGCGTGCTCAGCGGGCATTTGAGGGGATCGTATCGGTCGCCCGCGCGACTTCCGGGCGCCCACTACGATCTTCGGCGGTGGCGCTTGCACTCAAGTCTCCGATCGAACCGCAGCTCGCGCGGTCCCGGCCCGAGCTGCCGGTCGGCGAGCAGTGGTCGTATGAGCCGAAGTACGACGGCTTCAGGGCGATCGTGTTCGTCGACGGAGACAGCTGCATGATCCAGTCCCGGACCGGTAAGCCCCTCGGGCGCTACTTCCCCGAGCTCTCGTTCCCGCCGGGCCGGTATGTGGTCGACGGCGAGATCGTGATCGACGCAGACGACGGCGGTCAGGACTTCGACGCCCTCCAGAACCGCATCCACCCCGCTTTGTCCCGGATCACGATGCTCGCCTCCGAGACGCCGGCGCGGTACGTGGCATTCGACCTGCTCGCGCTGGGCGACGAATCGCTGCTCTCGCGGCCGTTCGAAGATCGGCGCCAGACCCTGGAAAGCGATGTTCCGGGACCGATCGACCTCACGCCGGTGACTCGCGAAAGGTCCGAAGCGGAGCCGTGGCTGCGAAGTGGCGAGGGAGTAGTGGCCAAGGACATTCACGCGGAGTACCGGCCGGGCCAGCGGACGGGCATGGTGAAGGTCAAGCGCGTGCGCACGATCGACGCCGTGGTGGTCGGGTACCGGCCGGGCAAGGCGGATGGCACGGTCGGGTCGCTGATCCTCGGGCTCTACGACGACGCCGGCAAGCTCCATGTGGTCGGTCACTCCTCCGGGATCAGCGCGCGGGAGAAGCGCGCGCTGGTCGACAGGCTCGCGCCGTACGAGACGGGCAACCGCGGGCACGGCGACCCGAGCCGCTGGAAGAGCGAGAAGGACCTCGAGTGGATCGAGCTTCGGCCCGAGCTGGTCGTCGAGGTCACGTTCGATCACGTCAGCGGCGGCCGGATCCGCCACGGAACCAAGATTCTGCGCTGGCGCGAAGACAAGCCGCCGATGGAGTGCAAGTTGGCTCAGATGTCCCTGTAGGGCAGTGTCGTCGATCCCCGGGATCCCGACGACGGTGCTCGTCGCGCCGGACTCGTTCAAGGGCACGTTGCGGGCGGCGGAGGTCGCCGAGGCGGTGGGACGGGGGCTCGAGGAGGGCGGGCGCCCGGTCGATCTGTGTCCGGTCGCCGATGGCGGCGAGGGCACGGTCGAGGCTCTGCTGAGGGAGCTCGACGGCGAGGAGCGCACGGCGGTGGTGAGCGATCCGCTGGGGCGGCCGGTACGGGCGGCGTTCGGGATCGGCGAGGGCGCGCGGGGGGAGACGATCGCGATCGTGGAGATGGCGAGCGCGAGCGGTCTGCACCTGGTCGAGCCCGGCGAGCGGGACGCGGTGGCGGCGAGCACGTTCGGCACCGGCGAGCTGATCGCCGCCACCGTGAACGCGGGCGCGAGCGTGGTCTACCTGGGCGTTGGCGGCAGCGCGACCACGGACGGAGGCGCCGGTGCGATCCGGGCGATAGGCGAGTGCGGCGGCCTCGGCGGGGCCCGCCTGATCGTGCTCTCGGACGTCCGCACCCCGTTCGAGCACGCAGCCCGCATCTTCGGGCCGCAGAAGGGCGCGGACGCTCGAGCGGTCCGCCGCCTGACCACGCGCCTGCACGACCTCGCGCGGCGGTTGTCACGGGACCCGCGGGGCGTACCGATGACCGGAGCGGCAGGCGGGCTGTCGGGTGGCCTGTGGGCCGAGTTCGGCGCCGAGCTCATGCCCGGCGCGTCGTTCGTGCTCGACGCCGTGGACTTCGATCGGCGGATGCGCAAGGCCCGCGCCGTGGTCACCGGTGAGGGCAAGCTCGACCAGCAGAGCCTCGCCGGAAAGCTCGTGTCGGAGATCTCGACGCGCGCGCGGCAGGCCGGCGTGCCGTGCCACGCGGTCGTCGGCCGGCGCGAGCTCGACTCGTTCGGCGCCCGCGTGCTCGATCTGCAGGCGGTCATCGAGGCCGGGACGCCTGGGGAACTGACTGCGGGCGGGCGGCGGCTGGCGGAGTTGTTGTAGCTGGCTATCAGATCAGTGGGCGAACGCGCTGCGGACCTCTTTGTCGGGCGCGGGCAGCGGGCCGTCGAGCGACTCGAGGAAGTCGGTGTGCTTCTGTAGGTCCTCGAGCAGGAGCGCCGCCATTTCGTGCGTCATCCCGGCTCTCACCACGATCCTCAGGACACTCAGGTCCTGACGGTTCTCGGGAAACGTGTAGGCGGGCACGAGCCAGCCGCTCTGCCGCAGGCGGTCCGAGACGTCGAACACGGTGTAGTTCGTGACCTCGGGTGCGAGCGCGAACGCGAACACCGGCAACTCGCTCCCGTCCGAGATCAGCTGGTATGGACCCATGTCGGAGATCGCCGTCGACAGGTGCATCGCAACCTCCTGCGATGTCTGATGGATGCGCCGGTAACCCTCCCGTCCGAGGCTGGCGAACATGTAGTACTGGGCGATGACTTCGCTGCCCGGGCGGGAGAAGTTCAGCGCGAAGGTCGGCATGTGTCCGCCCAGGTAGGTGACGTCGAAGACGAGGTCGCGGGGCAGCGCCTCCTGGCTGCGCCACACCGCCCAACCGACACCTGGGTAGACCAGGCCGTACTTGTGGCCCGAGGCGTTGATCGACTGAACCCGGTCGATCCGGAAATCCCACTCGAGCTCGGGCTGGAGGAACGGAGCGACAAAGCCGCCGGAGGCGCCGTCGACGTGAAGCGGCACGTCCAGTCCTCGGTCATTTTGCAGACGGTCGAGCGCGGCCGCGATCTGCTTGACCGGCTCGTAGCTCCCGTCGAACGTCGAACCCAGGATCGCCACCACGCCGATCGTGTTCTCGTCGCACTGGGCCACCGCCTCCTCCGGTCCGAGGTGGTAGCGCTCCCCCTCCATCGGCACCAGCCGCGGCTCGACGTCCCAGTAGCGGCAGAACTTGTCCCAGCAGACCTGGACGTTGATGCCCATCACGAGGTTCGGACGATCGGTGGGCTTGCCCGCCGCGCGCATCCGCTCCCGCCACCGCCACTTCAACGCCATGCCGGAGAGCATCGCGGCCTCGCTCGATCCGGTCGTCGAGCAGCCCGTGGCGTGCTCATGATGCGGCGAGCCCCAGAGCTCGGCGAGCATGTTCACGCAACGCGACTCGATCTCCGCGGTCTGCGGGTACTCGTCCTTGTCGATCATGTTCTTGTCCGCCGTCTCGCTCATCAACTTCGCGGCCACCGGAGGCATCCACGTGGTCACGAACGTCGCCAGGTTGAGGCGGGCGTTGCCGTCGAGGAGCAGCTCGTTCGAGATCTGCAGGTAGGCGTCGTCGTAGCCGATCCCGTTCTCGGGGATCCGGTGGGTGGGCACCTCGATTCCAAAGTCCGCCCGGTGCGCGGGGGCGACGCGGGGGCGCGTCCGAGGTGGCCCCTGTTCGGTGAGCGCCATCAGGTGTCCTCCTTGTCCTACGTGAGAGAGAAGGTTCGGGCATCATCGCGCACCCGCTGGGGCTACGCCCACGTTACGTTCAACGAGGGTGGCTTTCGGAACACGAGCCCGCGGACGGGCGAGGGACGATCCGGGTCCAGGCGCACCGTCCGGAACCGACGCAGTAGCGCCGAGACGGCGATGCGCGCCTCGAGCCGCGCGAGATGAACACCGACGCACACGTGCGGACCGTGGGCGAACGCGAGGTGCCGGCGGGCGTTGGGCCGGTCGAGGTCGAGCGCGTCGGGCTGGTCGAATACGGCCGGGTCGCGATTGGCGCCGGCGATCGACACATGGACCAGATCCATGCGTGCGATGTCCGCGCCTCCGAGCTCCCCGTCCTCTGTGGCGTAGCGGTCGACCATGGCCGCCGCCGGCTCGAGCCGGAGCGACTCCTCGATGGCCGCTCCGAGAAGACGGGGCTCCCCGCGGACGCGTCGCAGTTGATCGGGGCGCTCGAGGAGGTGCAGGATCGCGTTGGCGATCATGCCCTCGGTGGTCTCGATGCCGCCGAACAGCAGGACGGCGGCGTTGGAGACGATCTGATCGGGCGTGAGCTCAGAGCCGGCCGCCGCGGCGGCCAGGAGCGACGAGGCTCCGCCGGCGTCGATCACCTCCATCAGCCGGTCGCGCAACCGGCGGAACGCGTCCTTGCCGGTTTGCGGCATCGAGTGCCCGGCGGTGATCTCGGTGACGGCTGCCACGATCGCGTCGTACCACTCGAGGGCGGCGGCGACCTCGTCAGGCTCGAGACCCAGTGCCCGAGTCATGGCAAACGCGGCGAGTGGCCCGGCGAACGAACGGCGTAGCTCGGCCCGGCCTGATCCCTGCAAGCGGTCGAGGAGGTGCTCGGCCTCGTCGGCGACGTGGTCCGCGAAACGCTCACGCACGGCTAGCGGCCGAAACGGCGCTCCGAACGGTTCGCGGTGCCGGACGTGATCGTCGCCGTCGAGACTGAGCATGCTCGGCCCGACGACGCGGGCGGTCGAGAAGCGCGGATCGTCGACCGTGAACGCAGGGGTGTCGCGCATCACCTGCAGGGCGAGGTCGTATCGAGTCACGAGCCAGCCGCCGAGCGCCGGCACGAGCGACACCGGCTCCCGCTCGCGCAACGCCGCGAGCACCGGATGAGGATCATCTTCGAGCTGGGCGACCGTGATGCTGGCGCCCAGCGGAAACTGCGAATGGCGTGCCATGAGGTCAGCATGCCAACGCCGTTCATTGGGCGTGGGCCGATCGAGCACGTAAGATCCGGCCGGTGAGTGCGGGGCCGCCGGCGAGCAGGTTGTCGCGATGAGTGATCTTGGGGATCCGATTGCCTACGAGGCCCTGGAACGACACACGCCCGTTCTCAGCGCCGACGGCCAGGAGATCGGGACGGTGGACCACGTCCTCGCCGACGAGCGCGAGGATGTGTTCGACGGGATCGTGATCCGCCGGACGCTCGGCCACCGCCATACACACGCGTTCGCCGACGCCGATCAGATCGCGGCGATCCACGAGCACGGAGTCACTCTGAAGCTGGGGACCACCGCGAGCGAAGCCTTGCCGGCGCCTCCCGATAATCCGGCCGTGATGCGAGAGGACCCGGCGCAGAAGCCCTACTCGGCGCTGGAGCGCAAGCTTCTGCGTGCGTGGGACTGGGTGTCGGGGAACTACTGACGCCGCCGAGGACCCAAGCGCTGCTCCTTAGCTTGGCGACCAGCGAGCGTCTCGAGCGGACGGTCAAGAGCTTGCCTGGCGGCGAGGCCACCGCGTGGCGGGCGGCGTCCCGGTATGTCGCAGGCCGGTCCCGCCGCGAGGCGCTTGGCACGGCAGCGAGGCTGCTCGAGCACGGGCACGGGGTCAGCATCGACCTGTTCGGCGAGCACGTGCGCGATCCGGCGACCGCCGACCATGTGCTCGAGCAGTACCTACATCTGGCCCGAGCACTCCCCTCGCCTCCAGCCGACGTGTGGCTGTCCGTGGACCTCAGTCATCTGGCTCTGGACGTCGAGCCGTCGGCCGTGGCCGGTCGTCTGGCGGCGATCGCGCAAGCGCTTCCCGCCGGTCGGCGAGTCCAGGTAGGGGCCGAGGACGCCGCGCGTGCCGACGCGATCCTGACGTGCGTCACGGAAGTAGCCACGCGAGGATTTGCCGACCGGCTCGGCGCCACCGTGCAGGCCAACCTGCTGCGCTCGCAAGCCGATGCTGACACGCTGATCGGAGCGGGCGTCCACGTCCGGCTGGTCAAAGGAGCCTACGTCGAGCGGACCGGCGCTCGGGCTCTCGGGGAGCCCACGGACATCGCGTTCCTGCGCCTAGGGTTTCACCTGGCGCAGAGTGGGGCGAGCTGGTCGATGGCCACCCATGACGGGCGTGTGCGCGAAGCTCTGCTCCTGGCCCTCGGAACGGTTCCCGTCGAGCAGTTATTAGGCGTCCGACCGGAGGTGCTGGACGACCTGCACCAGCGGCTCGTACCCACCCGGGTGTACGTGCCCTACGGGCCCGACTGGTTCCGCTACTGGATGCGCCGCGTCGCGGAGTCCCGCCGCTCTTCGTGAGCCACTTAGCAGCAGTAGGTGATCATCAGCCCGCTGAGGTAGCTGACGAGCGAGGCGAGCGGCCTTCGCATCGGGCCCTGGATGTTCTCCGAGCGCGTGCTGGCGATGTGCAGCGTGTATAGCTCGGCACGCGGAGCGATACCGGGTCGCGGTGGTGGCACACCGCGCGCGCCGGCGACCAGCCGGCGCAGACGCGCGGTCTGCCCGGCCGGCAGCTGGAACCACGTGCGGCGCGCGCCGGAGATCTCGCCGATGAGCGTCGTCAGCATCGCCGCGCCGTCTGGCTTCACCGAGACGAGCTGCCAAAGCAGGCTCTCGGGGGAGTACTGGCGCATCGTCACCAGCGCCGGCGGCCCGGAAGCGAACGCCGAGGCGGCCGCACTCGCGCCGGCTGTGCTCGTTGCACGCGCGGTCGAGGCGGTTGTGCTCGTCTCGCGCGAGCTCGGGACGGTTGTGCTCGTTTCACGCGAGGCGGTATGGCTTGCGCCACCGCAGCCCGCGATCACCAAAGCCAGGCCGAGGGCCACTGGGCACGCGCGCTTCCCCCTGATCGTCACGGTGCCGAGCGTAGAGTCCCCGCTGATCGAGCGGCGGCGGCCGCACAAATCGCGCGACCCCGAAAACTCCACGCTTCGGGGCCGCCACAACCGACACCCCGGATCGCTGGGCCCGCGATCAGGGTACGTGCGTGATCTAGTAACGCGTATAGGCACATTCGATCAACCACGTCAATCGTGCGCACCGATCGCTAACGTGGCGAGAGTGAGTCCAGCCCCAGGGGACAAGCGGCCCGCAAGGCCACCTTGGCGGCGCGTTTGGCGCTGGACCTACTTCAAGCCTTCGGGCGGTCGCGGCGGGTCGGCGGGCGTTCGGGAGCCGCGCAAACCATCACCACGCAGCGGCGGCGGTGCGGTGGCCATTAGCCCGCCGCGTGGTTAGTCACTCGCTGATCCACAGGGCGGCGCGTTCGATGTTGAGGGTCGTCTCGAGTTAGTCGGTCGTCGTCCGCGCCGGCGGCGGTTGGCACCCGAGGTCGATGAGGTAGCGCGCGAAAGCGAGCCGATCGCGGTCGGGATGAAACGGGTCGGCCCCGTCGCGGAGGATCGCCGCCAGCCGTTCCAAGTCGTACAGCAGCGCGAGCTTTCCCGGCGGATCGTCCCACTCGCCCGAGTCGTAGAGGTGCACCCAGGCCGCGAATGCCGCCAGCGCCTCGACCTGGCGCTGATCTTCCCACCAGCTCGAGCGGATCGCGAGCCGGTAGCGATCGCGCAGCATGCAGACATCGGCCCAGAGCTGCTCGAACCACAACCATCGCTCTCGTGGGTACAGGCTCTGCCAGTCGAGCGGCCAGCGCCGAGTCTCGGGCTCGGCGAAGTCGTCGCCAGGGTCATCCCACCGGTCGTCCTCGGGCTCGTGCCAGCTCATGGCGCGCCCGCCAGTCTTCGCAGACGACGGTCCTCGAACCACATCCGCAGCCGCAGTTGCGTCGGCGCGATCCGCCCGTACAGGAGCAGAGCCTGGCGGTCGGGCAATTGGCGGAGCGCCTCAGGCGCTACGAGCGGCCGGCGCCGGCGGGCGGTGGAGCGTGTCGTCCCCCCGGCACCCGTCGTCCGCGTCAAGTCACGGGCCTCCTCCTCGCCCACCAGCCCGGCGAAGTAGCGGAGCGTGTCGAGATCGGCTACGCCCGGGAGGAGCATGCGGGCGCGGTGGCTGTTGACCACCGTCTCGGTCTGACGGCCGTACCGTGCTCGCGCCTGGGCGAGGTCGTGGAAGATCGAGACCAGCTGAATGTTGTGGCTCGGTGCGGTGGACGCTATCTCCGCGAGATTCGGCAACGGGGCGACATTCCCGGCCTCATCCAGACACAGCAGCAGCGGCAGCTCGAGCCGGCCACCAGCGAGCGTGGCGCGTTCGTAGGCCCGGTCCACGACCTCGGACAGCAAGGCCAGGAACAGCGGGCGCAGCAGCTTCGACGCCTTCGCGTCGCCGATCAGGTAGAGCGTCGCGGAGTCATCGAGGAGATGGTCCGCGGTGATCTCGCACGAGCTGGCGGACTGTGTGACCCGGGCGAAGCGGTACGCGCGCAGCAGCGCTTGGGCCGTCGCCTCGATCGAAGAGCGCGTCCGGTCGGCTTGCGCCTCGAACGCGCGGACGGCGTCGTAAGCCGCGTGCACGTCGGTCTGGTCGGCGTCGTCGCGCGTCTGCATCAAGGCGCGATCGAGGGCCTCGTGCAGCTCTCTGGGGCCTTGCCCGTACACCCAGCGCACGAGGCCGTGAATTCCCGCGCCGCTCCTCGCCGCGACGAACAGCAGCGGAGCAAGCCGCTGCTCGGCGGCGATCGCCCAGAAGTCCCCGCCCTCGACGCCGCGCTGGTCAAGCTCGCCGGCGGCGGCGAGCCGCCACGCGACCTCGAGCGCGCCGTCCCACGTCGTCGCGCCGTGAAGCGGCGACCAGGTGTGCGAGCTGACGCCTGAGAGCGCGAACGGATCGAAGATGAACACCGAGCCGAGCTTTTGACGACGCCTGAGGGTGACCGCGAGGAGATCCGTCTTGATCGACGACGCGACCGCGGGGCCGTTCCACTCGAGCAGGGCGGGGACCGCCAGTCCGGCCGACTTCCCCGACTGCGGCGGGCCGAACGCTACGAGAGCGTGGCGCTCCTCGGCGCGAACGATCCGCCCGTCGCGGCGACCAAGCACCAGACGACCCGCCGTCCCGGCCGACCCGCGGCGAGTGAGCGCGAGCAGCTCGGCGCGCGTGGCCCATCTCGCGCCGCCCTGGCCACGCAGCAGCAGCGACGTTACGCCGGCGCGGCCACCGAGCCGCAGGAGCAGGGCCGCAGCCCCCGCCATCAGAGCCAGCGCGGCGTAGCAGCCGGCGGGACCAGGCAACCGCGAGCGGGCCGGCGCGGGCCACGCACTGGCCGGCGCGGCCAGGCGGGTCGGTAGCCGAATCAGCACCTCGAGCAGTTGTCCGCCGCCGATTCCTGGCCAGCCGCGACCGAAGATGGCGCCCGCGAGACCACCCCACAGCCACAGAAGCGCCATTACCGTGCCCAGGCAGCCGATGACGGCAATCATTACGCCGTCGGAGATAGGAGACGACCGGTCGCCGCTCATCCGCGCGACGACCTCCCGCTCTTCACGCTCATGCCGGTGTCGGTGTTCGTCAGCTCCGCCTCGTAGCTCGAGCGGTAGTGGTGAACCACGAACGATCGGCTGCCCACGCGCCAGAGCGCCTGTCCGGGCGAGAGCATCGAGATCAACTGGGCCTCACTCTCCGAGAGCCCGAGCAGCGTTCGGGTCAGCGGAACCTGACTCTCGTCCTGGTGATAGACGATTCGCGTCGACGCATCGGCGATCAGGCCCTCAGCGATCCGAGCGGCCCGCGATCCAGCGTCGCCGGCCGCTTGAAGATCGGCGAGCTTGTGCAGCACGACGACGTTCATGACCCCAAACTGGCGAGCGAGCTTGAAGTTCGACTGAAACCATTCGCCGAGCCCCGTGTGCTGGACAATCTTCCACGACTCGTCCGCGACGTTGACCAGCCTCGCCCGGCCGGGTTCGGTCGCCATTCGCGCGAGCAGGGCGCTCATCCACGCTGTCGCGCACGCCATCAAGATCCCCACCGCGGGTGAGTCCCTAACGGCGTGCAGGTCGAGCACCACCAGCTTCGCGCCCAGGTCCAGGCCCGGGGTCGTGGGACCGTCGAACATCCCGCGGAGCGGTCCCTCACAGAGGTCTTGGAGGGCCAGCGCGGCCCGGCGTACGTCGCGGGACAGCCTCTCCGGCGTCGTGCGCAGTTGCATCGCCATCTCGGCCGTGGGCTCGAACAACACCGTGGCGATCTCGGGCAGGGTCGGCTCATCGATTCCGCGTCCGCGCACCGCTCGCAAAGCCTCGCGCAGCGCGCCGGCCTCTATCTGGGTGAGCGGACCGTCGACCGCGGTCACGGTGACGGCGCGCAACAGCTCGAGCTGGCCGTGCTCCTCGGGCCGAGACGCGAGCGGGTTCAGGCGGACGCCTCGGCCCGGAACCAGCGCAATCGGTTTGACGCCGACTGCCCGGCAGAGCGGACCGTACTCGCTCTTGACGTCGAGGACGAACGCCCGACGCCCGAACAGCAGCATCCGCCAGAGCAGCGTCTTCATCAGCGCGCTCTTTCCCTGTCCGAGCTTGCCGAGCACGATCGCGTTGGGATCGTCGAGCGCGCCCTCGCCGTAGAGAGCCCATGGGTCGTAGCAAAAGGCTGCACCGCTGGAGTCTCGGCCGACGAAGACGCCGCGGCCGCCGAGCCCGCCCGCGGCGACGAATGGGTAGATCGCCTGCGCATGGCGTGTCGTGCAACGGTGTCCGGGTCGCTCCACGCTGCGCATGCTCATCGCTTCCTCCGGCCTCGTCGAACCCGGATCAGGTAGGCCCCGGCCGCGACCCCGATGCACGCGATGACGAGCAAGGCGCCTCCACCACCCCCGCGCATGATCGGGCGCACGAGCTCGTCGTAGATGAGGCGCGCCACCATGTAGTGCCACAGGTAGGCGACGAAGCTCGCCGCGGGCGTGCTCATCGAAGCCCCCGGCAGAGCGGCAGCGTGAACGTGAAGGCGGCCGCCTGCTGGCCGTACATACGGTGTAGCTCGAGGCGTGCGCGGGCGGCGTGCTCATGAACCTCGGCACACGCGCGGCGGAGGTCGTCTTGGTCCCGGCCCGAAACCGTGACGAATCCCGCCAGGCGCACCTCGCCGTGGCCCGCTGCGAGCTCCGCCTCGCGGCGCATCGCCGCATCCTGCGCCTGGCGCTGGCGAGCGGTCTCGGACTGGCCCAAACGATGGCGAAGCTCGCGGTCCGCACGGTCGCGCGTGATCGCGGCCTCGGCCTCCCTCGTGGAGCGCTCCGGAGCGATGGGCTCGAACGTGACCGCGACCGCGCGCACGGCGCTCGAGCGACCCAGCAGCGCGTCCATGAACATCGGCGACACATCGACGCGCGGCCACGCGCCGATCCAGTAGGTCGCGTGCAAGGCACCGTCGGTGCGATAGTGGTCCCACGCTTCCTGCGCGCCGAGCGGCCACGCCCCGGACTCGGCGAGACCCTGGCGTCGCTCGTCCGCCGTCTCCAGAGCGGCGAGCTCAGCCCGCCCGTACGGATCGAACGCCGTGCGCAACGCGCGGGCGAGCTGGGCCGGGCCGAGTGCCCCGAGCACAGTGACCTCGGCCGCCTCGAGTCCCTGGGCGACGCGCTCGGTCTGCTCGATCACCGACCCGGTGACGCCGTTGGCGCCTTGAGCCCGCAGGCGGGCCGCGTCGACCTGGAGCGCGACGAGGATCTCGTGTTCCTGGGTGACCCGCGTCGTGGTCGCGATCAGCTCCAGGTAGGACTCGATCATCGGCGCGCCGCGCAGAGGGATCGCCGGATCGCGCTCCGAATGCAGCCATCGGGCAAGCTCGTCACCCTGAGCCGGAGCCGTGCGCTCGATCCACTGGATCCGCCGGATCGGCGTGCTCGCGGCGCCCGCGAGCAGCAGTCCCCATCGCGCCAGCCGCCGCTCCTGTGCGTCGGCGTCGAGCAGCGAGAACGCCACCACTCGGCAGGCCAAGACCGCCGTCATCCGCCTGCCCCGAGCCTCTGAGAGCGCACCGACCGGCCGGTCGCCATAGGGGATCTCAACGAGGCGAACCGAGCGCACCGGCCGTGGAGGGTCCGGCATGGGATCGCGAAGCGATCGTCGGCGAGGCGCCTCCCGCTCGTCGCCGATGGTTCCGTGTACGGGCAGGCTCGAGCGGTAGCGACCGCGCCCGCGGAGCCGACGAACGGCGAACGCCGCCGCGATCGGCGCCCATTCCTCAGCCGTTCGCCGTCCAACCGGGGCGACCGCGAGCACCACCATGCCCCCGAACAGCACCGTCGCCAGCAGCGCTCCGGTCGCGGTCGGCGCCTGATCGAGAACGAGGATCGCGACCAACCCGCCGGACGCCAGGATCGCGGCCTGGCCGGCGCGGATGGCGCCGAGGATTCCCCGCCGCTCGAGCGGACCGAAGCGGTAGGTGAGTCGCTCCGGGCTCACAGCGGGCCTTCCTCGGGTTGCTGGCGGGGCGGCGTCGGGTCAGGGTCGTCGCTCGGCTCGGCGGCGCCGCCGTCGTGGTCGGCGCGGCTCGATCCGTAGATCTCGCCGGAAAGGCCGCCATCGTGCCCGGGATGGTTGCCGTCTCGATGCTCCGGAGCACGCAGTTCGCGCGGCAAGCCACCGAAGCTGAAGGGAAACTCCTCCAGGTTGAGTTCAACCGCCGGCAGGTCGTCCAGGCCGTGGTTCGTGGCGCTGCTATCGGAATCCGGGGACACCGCCGCGGCGTCGGGCCGGGCGTCGTGGTCCGCCTGCGGTCGTCTTGATTTCCCTGAGGCGCCACTGGGCGCGCCACGGTCCCTGGGATCGGGCGGCGACGCGGCCACCGCTCCGTTGGCGTTCACGCCGTCGCCAGGATCCGCCGCCGCTTCGGTGGCCTGTAAGCGCTCACCAGGACCAGGCGCCGCTTCGGTGGCCTGTAAGCGCTCACCAGGACCAGGCGCCGCTTCGGTGGCCTGCAACCCATCGCCACGATGATGCGCCCGTGGTTCGGCCGCGCCCGCATCCGCCTGCTCGGCCGCTGACTCCATGCGCGCCGCCTCTTTGAGGTCTCGTCCGCCATCCGGTTCCGCGTTCGCGGTCCGGTCGGCGTCGCGTCGCATCTCGGCCGACTTCGACGCCGCCCAATCCTCGGCGGCGCCGGCATAGCCCTGAGCGGGGACCAGCCCGGCGTCGGATGCCCGCAGCTCACCGCGAAGCGGACCCGCCGCGCTGCTGGCGAGCTCGGCCAGCGGCACGAGTCGGAGCAGCGCCCACGGGGCGAAAGCACCCATCAACAACAGGACAATGCCCGCGACCCAGCCGGTGATCCCGCTACTCAACCCGGAGCTCAGCGCCGCCCCGCCGAGCGAGAGCACAGCGACGATCGCGAACTTCGACAGGATCAGCGCGACGAGGAGCTCGACCGCGCGGATCGCCCAGATCCGGCGGGCGGGCCAGACGAACGCGGCGAACACGAGCGGAAGCATCAGCACGATCACGTACACTGCCGCCTCTCGCATGAGCAGCTCGACCCAAAGCGTGAGGGCACCGGCGACGATCAGCACGCCGATCAGGAACGCGAGAAACGGCGAGCCGGCGATCGCCGTGAGGTCGCCGATGATGCCGCCGGCGTTTCCCAGGTAATGCGTAGCGGAGTTGCCGGCCGCTGAGGAGACCGCGGCGGACAGCTCGTCCGAGGCGGCCAGCAGCAGCATCGTCACGGGCGCCGCGACGCTGATCGCGAGCATCGACAGCGGCAGGTAGCCGAGAACGGACCGAACGAGCAGCGCGAGGTCTGAACGCACCAATGCCTGGATCGAGGCCGCGAACAAGAAAGGGAGCGTCAGCACGCCGGCGATCTCCGTCATCCGCCAATAGGTCGACGAGAACCAGGTCGAGCGGAGCTGTGGTGTCGTGGTCTTGCCGAGCACGTTGACGGTTTCGTGCAGAGCGACCTTCGCGCCCCCCAGGACCCAAGCGCCGATTGCCACGAGGCCGACCGCCGTCGTCGCGGTCCTCGCTGCTTTGCTCCCCCCGACCACCGCCTTGACGGCCCCGCCGACGTTCCCAGTGAGGAGCTTTTGACCCGCCTTCGCGAGCCGCCCCCCGTTCTGCACCGCCGAGCAGGCTTTACCAAGGATCCCGCTGAAGAGCCCGGCGACGCCGCACACGGGTTTGATCGGATTGAGTGCCGCCGCCGGCGCCGCGGCAGCGCCGGATAGGCAAGCCGTGCAGACGAGCGCGATAGCGAGACCTCGGAGCCGACCGAGGCCGCTCGTCGTGCTCCGCTGCCCCGAGCGGCAGTCCGTCCCCGGCCTCATCTAGCCGTCGTTCCCAGATGCTGAAAGAAGTTCACGATCCCCGGCGCCGACCCAACGACCAGCGCCGCAGCGGCCGATACCAAGGCCGCCATCCGCCCCCGGGCCGCATAGTGGTGGTTGTGGCTGTGGGATGCCACAGCCCACAGCGCGGCTCCGACAAACGCGCCGAGGAGCGCAATCGCCAGCGCCCAGGCCTCCGCTCCGTTGACCAGCTGCTGGAGCACGTTGCTCCCCGGTAGGGCGGTCACGGTGGGATGGGCGGTCACCGCCACAACCAATCGGGACGGCCCCACGATCGACAACATCTGCATTGACACCTCCTGAGTCTAATTGAACCAAATAATTGTGTTTGAGCCTAGCAAAATTCAATAAGGTCTGCTAGCTTAGACAGCATCAAGTTAGACTCAATTCAACTCACTAGTCGCTTTCGCGTACCTGCCTGCCCCGGGGGACGCCCGGACCGCCGGCGGGTCCGCTGACACGAGGAGGCCGGACATGAGCGCTCTGCCCAAAGCCGACGCCGCCAATATCGGCGAGCTCTACGCGGCGTTGTCCAAGCGGCTCGAGCACATCGTTCGGTCCGACGTCCGGGCTCCGGAGCCGGTGATCGAGGATGCGTGCCAGTTCGCCTGGAGCAGGCTCATACACCACTGTCACCGCGTTCGCCGTGAGACCGCTCTGTCGTGGCTGGCGACGACGGCAGTCCGCGAGGCGTTCAAGCTGATCCGCCGCGATGGCCGCGAGATCTCGCTCGACGCCGCGCTCGAGAGCACAGGAGAGCCGCCACTACATCTCGATGCGCCCCGGACGGAGGAGGTCGTCGAGCAGCACGAACGCCTTGCAGAACTTCGTTGTCTCCCCGAGCGCCAGCAGCGGCTGCTGTGGCTTCACGGGTTCGGGTTCACCTACGGGGAGATGGCGAGCTATACGGGCTATACGCCGCGTACCGTCGAGCGTCAGCTGCTGCGGGCGAAGCGGCGGCTCCGCGCGGGAGGATGACGGGGCTGACGGGGCTCCGCGCGGGAGGATGACGGGGCTGACGGGGCTCCGCGCGGGAGGATGACGGGGCTGACGGGGCTCCGCGCGGGAAGATGACGGGGCTCCGTGCGGGGCTGAAGGGCCGGCTGGAGTGACCGGAACCCCGGGGACCGAGCGACGCTGGGCCCCGCGACTGAGGAGCGCTACCGCGCCCGCCCGCGCTTGCGCCGGCGCCGCTCCGCCGGGCTCAGCTTCCGCGGCTTGGTCCGTTGCTTGGAACCCGCTCGGCCCCCGCCGCCGGCCGTCGCCGCCGCGGCGCGCTGACGGACGGGCGCGCGCTTGCGAGCATCGCGCCAGATGAACAGCCCGATGCCCGTGATCACTACCACCGCCCCGATGCCGATCGCCAGGGCGTTGGACTGGCTCAGGCCGCTGCTGCCTGGCGTGCTCGTCGTTGTCGGCACCGCGAGGGTCGGGGTCGAGGACGTCGTGACGGTCGGCGTCTGCTGGGGGAGTGCCGGCGACAGCGGATTCCCTGGCCCTTGCCCCGGTCCCTGAGCTAGCGCGCCGGCCGGCGCGGCGAAGAGCGCGCCGACGAGCAACAGCGCCGTCAGCGCCGGCCGCCAATGCTGCGAACGACGCATCGCCCACCGGCGCATCCACCGCAAGCGAAGGGGTGTGCGAGATTTGGCCCCGTATAGGGGCAATATCTCGAACACCCCCAGAGGGTTGGGGTGGCTCAAGGGACGGGGGTGCGGCGGCACCGAGCTACCGCTCCGAAGCGAGTGGCTGCTCCATCCCCGGCGTCTCGGGCGCATCGACGTAGGGCTGCTCGTCCTCGACATCCTCCTCGTGATAGACGCTCTCGGCGTTGACCGCCCAGATGTCGTGATGGGTTCCGAGCAGGATGTTGTCAACGGCGCGCATCGCGGTCAGCATCGAGTGATCGGAGTTGTTGTAGCGGTGCAGCCCGTTACGGCCGACCTGCTGGAGGTTCGCGATGCCCTCGAGCCAGCCTCGGATCGTCACCACACGCTCGGCGTACTCGACGTCGTAGATCGGATAGGCCTTGTGCACGCGCGCGACGAAGCCGAACTTGACCTTGTCCCCGCGCGCCAGGTGCAACTGCTCGATCTCGTGACCGGCCATCGCAACGAGGTCTTCGTCGGCCATGTTCCATAGCTCATCGCCCTCGAAGCAGAAGTACTCCATCCCGATCGCGGCGTCGCGATCGTTGGGCACCATCCACGGGCTCCAGGACTTGAAGTTCTGGATCCGCAGGACGCGCACGCCCGGCTGATGGATGTAGATCCAGTTGTCCGGGAACAGGTCCTGGCCCTCGATCACCAACAGCACGGTCAGGAACTCCCGGTAGCGGAGCCCGCGCGCGGCGTCCCGCACCTCGCCCGGCGCCTCGGGCTCGGCGATTCCGACCGTGGTGCGCAGCGGGAGCGAGGAGATTACGTGCGAGGGCGTCAAGGTCTCACCGGCCGCCACGACCTCGACCACGCGCCCCGCGCCCGGATCCAGCCGGATCCGCGTCACGGGCGCGTTCAGGCGCACCTCTCCACCGAGCGAGCGGATGTCGGAGGTCATCTGCTCCCACATCTGGCCCGGGCCGTACCTCGGGTAATTGAACTCGCTGATCAGCGACTTGATCTTGTTGCCCTTGTTGCCGAAGAACGCGGCCTTGGCGGCAGCGAAGAACGACAGCCCCTTGATCCGCTGGGCGGCCCACTCGGCTCGGATCTCGTCCGTCGGCACCCCCCACAGCTTCTCGGTGTACGTCTTGAAGAAGTGCTGGTAGAGCCGCTTGCCGAAGCGGTTGGAGACCCAATCCTCGAACGTGTCCTCGCGCCTCTTCGGCTTGACCGCGGCCCACAAGTAGGAGAACCCGCAGCGCGTGAGCTCGACCGGTCCGAGTTTGCGGATCACGTCCATCCCTTGGAGCGGATACTCGAGGAACTTGTCGTTCCAGTAGATCCGCGATTGGCGCGGACGCCTCAGGAACTCCTCCTTCATGATTTCGTGCCAGAGGTCGTCGACCTCCTTCGCCTTGGTGAAGAAGCGATGGCCGCCGAGATCGAAGCGGTATCCGTCGCGTACCTCGGTGCGGGCGATCCCGCCGACCTGGCCCGTCGACTCGAGCACGATCACCGGCTTTCCCCTCTTGGCGAGCAGGTACCCCGCGGTCAGGCCGGCCGGGCCGCCGCCGAGGACGACCACGGGACGCTCCTCGGTGATGTCCGCGCCGGGCGCCGAGGCGGAGAGCGACGCGGGATCGTGTGCTCCGGGCGTCGACCCGGAGTCCCACTTCGGCTCAGTTTTGTTCACGTCGGCTCCACTCAAGAGACCTTCTCGTACAAGACTGCACTGTCCGCAACGCAGCACGCTCCCCGGTAGTTGCGAGGCGCTGCCGCCACGAACTTCAACTGCGGGTCGGCGGCCAAGAGCGCGCCCCACTGGGCCGAGCGCCGGCGAACCAACTGCGTCCATGACGCCTCCCAGTTCTGTGCGCCCTCGGTCAAGGGACGCACGAACAGGACTTGCTGCCCGGGCCGCAGGCTAGCAAGCAGCGGCGCGAGCATGGCCCGAGGATTGGCGTCACGCAACCGCTTCAGAGCGTCGACCCAGTTCATGTACGACGGGTCAGAGACCGGCCCGATCGTGCTCGCGTAGCGCAGGCCGTTCGGCAGGTAGTACCACGTCAGCGGGACCTGTTCGGGCTGGCCGACAATCACGAGGTCGCCACGCTGAAGAAGCGGCGTCATCTCGCCGCTGACGTCGCGGACGTCGCTCTTGTACTGCGGTGTGTAGGACGCGGTGTGGACCAGGAACACGACCGACAAGGCGATCGCGACGACACCGACGACGCGGGTTCGCGAGCAGCCCCACGCCGCCAGCAGCAAGAAGGAGGCCAGCACCGGCGCGAAGTACCTCGACACCCACGCCGGAGTGATCTGCGAGGAGGCCCAGGCCAAGAACAGCGTTCCGGCCGCGAGCGCGATCAGCGCCCACAGGATCGTCGCCTCCCGGCTGCGCCGGCGGGACCGAGTGAACAACGAAGCCAGGCCGATGATCGAGGTCAGTGCCAGCGCCGCGGTCACACGGTCGCCGCCGAGGAGGTCGCGCGAGATCTGAACCGGGGCGCCGAGCCGCGGCGAGTGATCCCACGGCGCCGCAGTGTGCGTGGCCTGATAGATGAAGTTGGGGACCCATGGGAGGTACAAGACGAAGGCGCCCGCGAACGCCAAAGCAGCGTCGCGGACGATCCCGCGGCGATCGTCGCTGTTCAGCCACACCGGAATCAACGCGATCACCGAGCCGGCCGCGAAGAAGATCCCCCAGGCGTGGGTGTAGAGCATCAGCGCGACGCAGACCGCGAACAGGATCAGGTACTTGCGCCGGCGGAAGACGAACGCGTGCAGGAACGCCGCCGTGGCGAGCAGCCCGAGCAAACCCATGAGCTCGTACATCCGCGTCTCCTGCGCGTATTGGGTGAGAAACGCGCTGAACGCGAACAGCGTCGCCGCCATCAGCCCGGCGCGCAGACCGAACAGGCTCCACCCCGCCCACAGGGCGGCCGGGATCGTCAGCAGCCCGAACGTCAGCGACAAGGCATGAGTGGCCGCCTCGCTCGAGCCGAAGACGCTCATCCACAGGTGCAGCAACACATAGAACAGCGGCGGCGAGCCGTCGTGGCGCATGATCCCCGGGATCGCGCTCAGCGAGTGCGACGCAATGCCGGTGGTGATCGCCTCGTCCATCCAGAACTGGCCGCCGATGAACCGCGTACGGATGTACGCGGAGACCGCCATCAGCGCGAGCGTGAAGAGGCCGACGGTCAGCCACGTGGGCAGCCGGCGCACCCGGTCGGGTACGCGCACGTCCTCTTCGGGCAGAACGCGTCGTGGGGCGGCGACGGTGGTGGCCATAGGGCTAGAGAGTCAGGTTACCTTTGCAACTCGCGTACACACTGAACGTGCGCGCGTGCGCGGCCAGCGTGTAGTGGACGCCGGGCTGTCCCTGCCAATCGCCGACGTGCGGGAGCAGGGTCGCACCGCGGGTCTCGCGGGTCTGGAAGATCACGTTCGGTGCGGGGGGGAGCGGCGGCCCGAGCGGGGAGGCCTGAACGTCGAGCGTGTGGACCCCAAGCGTCCACGCGACCATCGGCACCTGGAAGCCTTCGGTCATCACCGAGCCGCACGCCAGGATTCGCGACGGGCCCCCGAGCTCCCGCACCACCTTGGTCATGTCCTCGCGCAGGTGGGCCTGATAGACGAGCGCCCGATGTGTCCGTGGGATCTTGACGTAGTTCGCCCCCACCCAGTTGGGCACGAACAGGAAGGCGGCCGTTCCAAGCGCCACCGCTCCCCAGAGAAAACCCCGAGCCGTCGAGGCCCTGGTTGCGGGGGCCTCGTCGGGCGAGGACGACGAGGACGGCGAGGACAGCGAGGAAAGCGAGGACGGCGAGGACAGCGAGGAAAGCGAGGACGACGAGGACGGCGAGGAAAGCGAGGACGGCGGGGACGGCGGGGACGGCGGGGACGGCGGGGACGGCGAGGACGGCGAGGAGATGGGGATCTCGCCGGGGAAGCGGCCCTCGGGGCCGGCGCGCACGCGCCGGCGCCAAACCGCCGAAGCGAGCTCGTACACCGCCCAGCCCCATCCCGCAGCGCCGGCGATGTCGATCAGCGCGGCGCCCAGCACGAGGTAGCGGTTGTTGCCCGAGAAGCCGGCCTGCGTGAGCACCGAGATCACGACCCACCACCCCAGGCCCGTCACACCGGCGAGGATCAGCGCGGCCTGCGCGTGCTCCCGCGGCGTCTCGAGCCGCCACCGACCGCGCGCGTGCAGCGCGCGCCACAACAACCCCCCCGCGGCGCCGACCGCCAACAGCGCGGCCACCTTCAAGCGCAGCAGGACGAACGGCCACGCGTGGTCGACGAGCTCGGAGCAGAACGGGCACTTCGCGAACGCGGGGCTGTTCGACCGCGGGTTGTGAGCCCGGCTAACGCCCCGGAAAAAATGGCCTGAGCCCCAGTACTCGGGCAGGAACCACAGGATCGGGATCAACGCGAATAGGCCGATGACCAGCCGTCGCGCGCCTGGGTCCTTCCACCACAGCCACAGGCCATACGGACCCCAGAAGAGCCAGATCTCGGGACGGTCGAGGGCGGCGAAGAAACCGACCGCGAACGCCTGACGCGGCTTGCCGTCCAGATGCCGGTCGACGGCGATCAGGACGGCCGCGGTGAGCAGGCCCTCGGAGTACCCGAGCGCGCTGTCGCTGAGATAGCCGCCGGACAGGGCCAGGCTCACCGCCGCGATCGCGCCGGCCAGGATCGCCGGTGCCAGAGCACCCAATCGGCCAAAGAAGTCCTCCCGAGCATCGGCTCGCGTCACGAGCCCCGCGGTAACCCGCCCCGTGACCTTGAACACCATCAACACGGACATGACCGCGCCCGCGCGGGCGACCACCAGCCACAGGTCCGGAGCAGCGCTTCCGAACGGCGCGAACGCGGTGGTGAAGATCATCGGCAGCGGCTTCCAGGACGGGCCACCGGTCGTCTGGAGGTTCACGTGGACGATCTCCCTGCCCCACACCAGCCACGCCCACGGGTCGTAGCTCGGTGTGGAGGGGATCAGAAGCGACAAGGCCCCCACCGTCAGCGCGAAAGCGGCCGCGAATAAGTACAGCCGGCCCGCCCCCAGCCGCCCCGGCAAGCTCGCGGCCCGCGCACCCAGGCGGGGTGGCGCGGTGGGTGCGGTCAGCTCTGCGGTAGGAACGGACACGGGGAGGGGATCTCGGCTTGCCGCGCCCGCACCTCGGCGCTCGACGGCGGCACACGCACACGAGCCCGCGCACCGATGCGCGGGCGTCGTGGTCGTATTCTAAGTCCTTCCCGGCGTGAGGGGAGGACGAGCGCTAACCGGTGACTCCCTTCGCGAGACAGTCCTCGACCGACTTGAGCTCCGACTCCGAGCCCTGGTTCGGATACAGCAGCGCGCTGCCGATCACCTCAGCCCCCTGGTACGCGCCGTTGCCCGAAATCTGATCGTATTGCGCCGCGCCGGCGGTAGGGGCGAACACGACGCGAGGACTCCCAGGCGCCGTCCCGATCTGAAGCCCGGTCTGGCCAACCTCCTCCACGGACAGGTGCTTGTCTTGCAAGCACTTCACATGGTTCGTCTTCGTCGTGCGTGGATCGTCCACTCGACCACGGCTGCCGGCGGGCGGCTTGACCGAAACCGAGCCTCCGCACGCGCCGAGCGCGAGCGCCATCGCGGCAACGCCCGACGCCGCGACGAGCCTCGGGCCCTTCGCGCAGTACATGCCGCGAGAGGGTAGAGGATCATCTCCCTGTGCTCGGCTTTGCCGCCCTAACGGGACCACTGCCCAAGGTGGGCGTCGTGGCGGTCGCAGGCGTCGTCGCGGCTGCCCTCCTGGCCCCGGGCACCCGCACTCGAGCCGCCGCGATCCTCGCCGCCCTCGTTCTCGCCCCGGTGCTGCTGCTGGCCGACATCTGGCACTCCCCGCAGCTCGCTCCGGTGCACCGCCACCCGCTCTTGGCGGTGCTCGGCGCACTCCTCGCGCTCGCGGTGCTCGCCGCTGTCGCGGCCGTGATCCATCGGCGCCCGGCTCTGTTCGGCCTGCTCGCGGTCGCGGCGCTTCCGTTCCGCATCCCCATCCAGGCCGGCGGCACGACCTCGAACCTCCTCGTGCCGCTCTACCTGGTGGTGGCCGCCGGCGCGCTCGCGTTCGCTGTCCCCGCGTTATGGAATCGTGACGATGGCGCTAAGCGCAACGGCGCCGTCGACGACGCCGCGCAGCCGGGGTGGTTGGAGCGGCTCCTGGCGCTGTACGTGGTCCTGTACGCGATCCAGTCGGTGTACTCGGTCGACTTTGAGAAGGCGCTCCAGCAGATGGCCTTCTTCTACGTCCCGTTCGCCGTGATGTTCTGCCTGCTGCGGCGGCTGCGCTGGACGCAGGTCCTGGTGCGCCGGTGCCTGCTGTTGATCACTGCCCTGGCGGTGGTGTTCGCGGTCATCGGATTCGTCGAGTACGCGACCAAGACGATCATCCTCAACCCGAAGCTGGTCGTCGCGAACGACTTGCACACGTACTTCACCGTGAACTCGGTCTTCTTCGATCCGGACATCTTCGGCCGCTTCCTCGCGCTGGTGATGATCCTGCTCGCCGCGGTTCTGATCCACAGTCGCAGCCAGCGCGAGCAACTGGGCGCGACCGGCGTCCTCGCGGTCCTCTGGGCGAGCCTCGTATTGACCCTCTCGCGATCGAGTCTCGCCGCGTTGCTCCTCGGGCTCGCGATCCTCGCCGCGCTGCGCTGGAAGGTGGGTCGCGCAGTGCTCGTGGGCGCCGCCGTGCTCGCGCTCGGGGCCGCCGTGGTCGCGATCTCGCCGAATACGTTCGGGCTGAACCAGGGGCTCAACGGGGCCTCGAGCGGTCGCGCCGGGCTGGTCAGCGGAGGACTCGACATGTTCCGGGACCGACTGCTCTGGGGCTATGGATCCGGTGCGTTCGTCGCCGAGTATCGCGCCCGCCACCGGCACACGAACACCACGCTGGCGGCCTCGCACACGATCGCGATCACGATCGCCGCCGAGCAGGGCCTAATCGGAGAGGTCCCCTACGTCGCGCTGGTGGTGGTCGCCGCCGTAGTCCTGCTCAAAGGCAGCCGCTCCGACCCCACGCGCGCCGCGATCGCCGCGGCGTTCCTCGCGCTCGTGTTCCACACCCTGCTGTACGCCGACTTCCTGGAGGACCCCGTCACCTGGGCTCTGCTCGGAGTGGGGACGGCGCTCGCCTTGCCGCGCACACGACTGCGCTCCACCGGGCTACGCACCGGCGAAGCGGTCCAGGTTCCGGTCTGATCCTCAGGGCGGCGCGACGGCCAGGGGCTCCTTGCGCGTCGCCACCGCGAGGCGGAGGAGCAGCGAGTGCAGCTGTTCGCGTTCCTCCTCGTTCAGGGGTGCGAGGAGCTCCTCTTGCGCCGTGCGCGCGATCTCGCGCCCACGGCCGAGGGTCTCCCGTCCTTGGTCGGTCACGTGGAGGGCGTGAGCACGGCGGTCGGTCGGATGGCGGCGGCGCTCCACGAGGCCCATGGCCTCGAGCTCATCGATCGTCGAGACCATCGAGCTCGGGTCCATTCCGATGCTCTTGCACAGCGCGTGCTGAGTGATCTCGCCCTCCGACGCGAGCACGTTGAGCGCGCCCCACATCCGAGTGGTGAGCCCTAGCGACTCGAGGCGCTCTCCGAACCGCTTGGCGGCCACGAACCCCATCCGGCTGATCAGAAAACCGGTGTGGTTCATCAGCACGTTGTGTACCGAGGCTGGACCGGGGGGAAGGTCAGGCATCACGCGGAAGAAGTGTAGCAGGCAAACGGTTGACAGACCAAATTGTTTTTGCTACCAACCATGGCTGCGCCAAACAAGTCAGGAGTCAGCCCGAAACCATGATGACCTCGCTTACCCGCTGGACCCTCGCCCACAAACGGACCGTCACCGTCTTCTGGATCGTCGTCACCCTGGTCGGAATCGCCACCGTGGGGTCCGCCGTCGGCGCGTTCAGCAAGACCTTCAGCGTGCCCGGACGTGAGGGATACACGACCAATCAGAAGATCCTCCACCTCTATCGGAGCGGCGGTGACCGAGCGCCGCTCGTCCCCGTGGTGACCCTTCCCGCCGGCGTTTCGGTCTCATCCCCGACCGTACGAGCCGGTCTCGAGCAGATCGAGGCCAAGCTCCGCCAGGTCATCCCCGGCGTCCGCACGGCGTCGTTCGCGGACACCGGGAATCGCGCGTTCGTGTCGAGCGACGGACGCACGACGTTCGTCCTCGCCTACCCGCCGCCCGACAACGAATCGTTCGGCAACAACACCAAGGCGGCGAAGAAGGCCGCGGCGGTACTCGCGGGAGACACGATCGCAGGGGCGCCCGTCCACGTCACCGGCATCGACGCGCTCTCGAACCAGACCGGCGGCAGCAAGGGCCCGGGCGTCTTCCTCGAGGCGATGCTCGGCGGACTCGGCGCACTGCTCGTGCTCGCATTCGTGTTCGCCTCGCTGCTCGCGCTCGTGCCGATCCTGATGGCGATCGTCTCGATCATGTCCACGTTCCTCGTGCTGTGGGGCGTGACCTCGCTCACGAGCGTTTCGATGATCGTGGAGTTCCTGGTTGCCCTGATCGGGCTCGGCGTGGCGATCGACTACTCGCTCCTCGTGGTGGTCCGCTGGCGGGAGGAGCGCGCCCACGGGCGCGAGGGCGACGAGGCCGTCGTGCGCGCGATGGAGACCGCCGGCCGGGCGGTCGTGTTCAGCGGCACCACCGTCGCCATCGGCCTGCTCGCGATGGTCGTGCTGCCGTTGCCGTTCCTTCGCTCGATCGGCTTCGCCGGCATGCTGATCCCCCTGATCAGCGTGATCGTCGCGGTGACGCTGCTCCCGATCGTGCTCTCGAAGGCCGGCGACCGGCTCGACTGGCCGCACGTTCGCAGCGACGATCAGGCCAGCCGCTCGTGGACGCGGTGGGCGCAGCTCGTCGTACGCCGCCGCTGGGTCGCCGCGCTCGGCGCGGCGCTCGTGCTCGCGGCCCTGGTCCTCGCGGCCACCTCGATCCAGCCCGGCAGCGCCAACGTCAACAACCTGAGCAAGCACGGCGATGCCCGAACCGGTCTGGTCGCGCTCGAGCGCTCCGGGATCGGCCCGGGAGCGCTCCAACCGATCGAAGTCTTGAGCTCGGGGAGCGACCCCGCCCGGATCGCCGCGACGCTCAGCCCGGTCGAGGGCATCCACGGCGCGGTGGCCCCAGCCGGCCCCGATTGGCGGCGTGGCGGGACGGCGGTCGTCGACGCGATGCCGGTCGCCGACACCGCGACGTCAGCGGGCCGCGCCACGATCGACCGCGCCCGCACGGCCGCGCACTCGGTCGGCGGCGACGTGCGGGTCGGCGGCCTCGGCGCCGAGAACCAGGACTTCGTCTCGGCGATCTACGGGAGCTTCCCGGTGATGATCGCATTGATCGCGGTGCTCACCTTCCTGCTCCTCGCGCGGGCGTTCCGCTCGCTGCTGCTGCCGCTCAAGGCGGTGATCCTGAACGTGATCAGCGTCGCCGCCGCCTGGGGCGTGATCACGCTCGTTTGGCAGGACGGCCACGGCTCAAACGCCATCTGGGGGATCGCCGCCTCTCACTCGATCACGGCCTGGATCCCGCTGATGGTGTTCGCGTTCCTGTTCGGCCTCTCGATGGACTACGAGGTGTTCATCCTGGCCCGGATGCGCGAGGAGTACGACCGCACCGGCAACACAGACGCGGCAGTGGTGCGCGGAATCGGGCGTACCGGCCGGCTGGTCACGAGCGCGGCGCTGATCCTGTTCCTCGCCTTCGTCTCGATGGCGTCGGGACCGCAGGCGGACGTGAAGGTGTTCGCGACCGGGCTGGCGGCGGGGATCCTGCTCGACGCCACCGTGATCCGGGCGCTGCTGGTGCCCGCCGTGGTGTCGCTGTTCGGACGATGGAACTGGTGGCTCCCCCCTGGCCCCGCGCGGTGGCTGCGGGTCGAGCCTTCGCTGCCGCCGCGATCGGCGGCGGAGGCGGCCAGGGGCTAATCACATGGTCCCGCCGCGCGCATGCGCGCGGCGGCGGGTGGGCGCATGCGCCCACCCGGGCGGGGGCGCATGCGCCCCCGCCTTCCTTATTCATATTGGTGTCGTATACGCCCCGGTGATGCCGCCGTCGACGAGAAACGTCGAGGCGGTCACGTAGGAGGACTCATCGCTGGCGAGGAACAGCGCTGCTTGGGCGACCTCCTCGGCCTGCGCGAAGCGCCCCATCGGCACATGGACCAGCCGGCGCTCGGCCTGCTCCGGATCCTTGGCGTAGAGCTCGCGCAGCAGCGGCGTGTCGACCGGCCCGGGGCACAGCGCGTTGACCCGCACTCCGCGCCGGGCAAACTCGACGCCCAGCTCGCGGGACAACGAGAGCACTGCACCTTTCGACGCGGTGTAGGAGATCTGCGACGTGGCCGCTCCCAGGACCGCGACGAACGAGGCCGTGTTGATCACCGAGCCCCCACCGCAGTCCAGCAAATGCGGGATGCCGTGCTTGCAGCACAGGAACACGCTGCGCAGGTTCGCGGCCTGCACGCGCTCCCACGCCTCCAGCGGGGTGTCGAGCACCGAGGCGTCGTCGGTGGGCGAGATGCCGGCGTTGTTGAACAGCACGTCGACGTGGCTGAATCGCTCGCGAACGCTCGCGTACATGTCCCCGACCGCCTCTTCCTCGGTCAGGTCGGCGACCAGCGAGAGCTCGCCGATCGAATGCTCGCGCAGGTCGACGCCCACCACGCGCGCCCCCTCGTCCGCGAACACCTTCGCGCTCGCGCCGCCGATCCCCCCCGCGGCCCCGGTGATCACGCACACCTTGCCCGACAGCCGACCAGGCATTACGTGGCGTAGTAGATCGACTTGACCTCGGTGTATGCGTCCAGGGCGTGCGGGCCGAGCTCGCGGCCGTAGCCCGACTGCTTGAACCCCCCGAACGGCGTAGAGACGCGGACCGACGTGTTCGAGTTGATCGACAGCACGCCGGTCTCGACGGCTCGCGCCACCCGCAGGGCCCGCGCCCCGTCGCGCGTCCAGATCGACCCCGACAGCCCGTAGATCGTGTCGTTGGCCAACCGCACGGCCTCCTCTTCGTCCTCGAACGGGATGACGGTCGCCACCGGACCGAAGATCTCCTCGCGGACCGCGCGCGCATCCGGAGCGACCGGGCACAGCACGGTGGGCGCAAACCAGTAGCCGGGGCCCGCCGGAGCCTCCCCGCGAACCGCGACCGGGGCATCGCCGTCCACGAACGACCCCACCTTCTCGCGGTGCGCGGCCGAGATCAGCGGGCCCATCTGGGTCGCGTCGTCGAGCGGGTCGCCGACCCGGATCGCGCGAACGGCGCTCCCCAGGAGCTCCATGAATCGATCGAGCGCCGAGCGCTCGACGAGGATCCGCGAGCGCGCGCAGCAGTCCTGGCCGGCGTTGCCGAACACGGCAGGCGGCGCCGACGCCGCCGCGGCCTCGAGGTCGGCGTCCGCGAACACGATGTTCGGCGACTTGCCGCCGAGCTCGAGCGTTACCCGCTTGATCGTGGCCGCCGCGCCGGCGGCGATCGAGCGTCCCACCTCGGTCGAGCCGGTGAACGCGATCTTCGCGACGTCCGGGTGCTCGACCAGCCGCTGACCACACACCGAGCCCGGGCCCACCACCACGTTCACGACTCCCTCGGGAATCCCGGCCTCAGCCGCGATCGAGGCAAAGCGCATTGCGGTGAGCGGCGTCAGCTCCGCGGGCTTCAAGACGACCGTGTTTCCCGCGGCGAGCGCCGGCGCGAGCTTCCAGGACGCGATCGTCAGCGGGAAGTTCCAGGGCACGATCAGCCCGACCACGCCGAGCGGCTCGCGGACCGTGAACGCCTGGCCGCCCGCGACGGGGATGGTCTCGCCGAGCAGCCGCTCGGGAGCGCCGGCGTAGTAGCGAAACGTCTGCACGACCATCTCCATCTCGCCGCGGGCGTCGCCGATCGGCTTGCCGACGTTGCGGGCCTCGAGCACCGCGAGCTCCTCGCGGGCGGCGGCGAGGGCATCGGCGAGCCCGTGAAGCAACGCCGCCCGCGCGCCGGGGGCCATCGCCCGCCACGCGGGAAACGACTCACGGGCGCGTGCGACCGCCTCGTCGACCTCGGCCGCGCCGGCGCGCGGGACCGAAGCCAGCTCCTGCTCGGTGGCCGGCTCGATGACCGAGATCATCCGCGCTCGAACATGCGGCGACGCTCGTAGTCGGTCACCACCTGATCGAACAGCCGCTGCTCGGTGCGGCCGTAGTTCAGGTAGTGCTTCCAGACGTCGTCGCCGAACGTCGCGCGGGCAAACTCGCTGCCCTCCCACAGATCCACGGCCTCGCGCAGGCTCGCCGGGAACGGCTCCGCCTCCCCAGCCTCGTACGCGTTGCCGATCAGCTCGGGTCCGGGATCGGTGCCGCGCTCGATCCCCTCGAGGCCCGCAGCGAGCAGGGCCGCGTATCCGAGATAGGGGTTTACGTCCGCCCCAGGAATCCGGCATTCGATCCGCCGCGATTGCCCATGGCCGACGATCCTGAAGCCCGCGGTGCGGTTGTCGCGCGCCCAGGCGATCGACGTCGGGGCCCAGCTCTCGCTCGCGTATCGCTTGTAGGAGTTGACCGACGGCGCGATCAGCAGCGCGAGCTCCCGCAGCCGGGCGCGCATCCCGCCCAGGTAGTGGCGGAACACGTCGGTCTCTTCGTGACCATCGACGAACGCGCTCTGTCCACCGTTCGCGGAGACGAGGCTCGAGTGGATGTGGCACGAGCTTCCGATGTCCTTCTCCGAGGGCTTGGCCATGAACGTGGCCGAGATCCCGTTCAGGAACGCGATCTCCTTGACCCCGTTCTTGTAGATCGTGTGCCGGTCGGCCGAGGTCACGGCGTCGGCGTAGCGGAAGTTGAGCTCGTGCTGCCCGTACCACGCCTCGCCCTTGGAGAACTCGACCGGGATCCCCGCGGCCGCCATCCCTCGCCGGATCTGCCCGATCACGGCCTCGTCCATCGTGGTCGCGAGGATGTGGTAGTCGAGGATGTATGGGATCGTTGGGGTGAGGTTGCGGTAATCGGCCTCGTGCGCCTCGGCGTAGCTCTGCTTGAACAGGTAGAACTCGAGCTCCGACGCGAACAGGGGCGTGTAGCCCATCTGCCGCGCGCGCTCGTACTGCGCGATCAGCACCTGCCGGGGGGAGGCGAGCACCGGCGAACCATCGTGGTTGGCGACGTCGCACAGGACGAACGCGGTGCGGTCGAGCCACGGGATCCGCCGCAGCGTGCTCATGTCCGGCACGATCGCGAAGTCGCCGTAGCCCTTCTCCCAGTTCGCCATCTCGTACCCGGGAACGGGATCCATCTCCATGTCGAGGGCGAGTAGGTAGTTGCACCCCTCGATCCCGTGCTGCACCACGTCGTCGAGGAAGAAGTGCGCATCGATCCGCTTGCCCATCAACCGCCCTTGCATGTCGGTGAACGCGGTCACGATGGTGTCGATGGCGCCGGTGTCCACCTCGCTCCGGAGCTCGTCGAGTGACAGCAATCCCTGGGTTCGCCCGGGGCCGCCCGGCCTCGCGCCGTCCGTCGCCCTAGCGCTGACGTCAACCGCAGGATTCATGTTCACCTCCTATTCCGCGCCCCCGGCGACCGCCGGGGCCTGCCCCGTCTCGGGTTGCACCTCGATCACGTGGCCGAGCTCATCGGTGTCGATCTCCCGCACCGGCCCGTGGTAGCGGTCCTTGGCGCCGAGCCACCACCAGATCCCGACCACCAGGCCGACGATCAGCACCAGCGGCGAGTAGTTGAACGCCGTCCAGGTGAAGCCGGTGTTCCACGGCGCGCCGACCGCACTGGTCGGACCATCGAGCGCGTACACGACCAGCACGACGAACGCGATCGCGGCGATGTTCACCCACTTGTACTTGCGTCCCAGCGTCCACGGGCCCGGCTTGAACTTGTCGCCCTGCCTGAGGCGCAGGTACACCGGGATGATGTAGGCGAGGTACAGGCCGACCGTGCAGATCGCGGTGATCGCGAAGTACGCCCACGGAACGCCCTGCTTGTTACCGAAGTACGCGGGGATCGTGATGATCAGCGCGAACACGGAGACCGCGAGCACGGCGTACAGCGGCACGCGCTTGGCGGTGACGCGCCGGAACAGCGCCCATCCGGGAATGCCCCTGTCGCGCGAGAACGCATACCACGTGCGCGACGCGCTGGTCAGGCCGGCCGCTCCGCAAAACAGCTGACCCACGGTGAAGATGATCAGCACGAACTTCGCCGCCCACGCGCTCAGGCCGGTGGTGACGACCGGGATCGCTCCGCCGCCCAGCTTGTTGATCGCCGCGACGTGCGTGGCGGCGAACAGCAGCGCGAGCAGCAGCGCCCAGCCCGCGATCGCCGAGTAGAACACCGACCGCCACACGCCCTGGGCCGCGGCCTTCGCGGCGCCGCGCGTCTCCTCCGCGGTGTGGGCCGAGGCGTCATAGCCCGTCTGCGTGTACATCGTCAGGATGAAGCCGAGCGGAAGAATGTACAGCCAGAAGAACCCGCCGCTCGTCGCGCCGCCGTGGAAACCGGTGTTGTTCAGCCGCTGGCTGAACACGAAGCTGAGGCTCTGGTGGTGGCTCGGAACGAACGCGACCAGAGCGATGATCACAAGCACGCCGAGCACGTGCCAGCCGACCGAGATGTTGTTGAAGATCGCCAGCAGTCGGTCGGCGAAGATGTTCACCACCGTGTAGCCGATCAAGATGATCAGGAACAGCAGCCAGGTCTCGTGCAGGATCGTCTTTGGGTTCGTGGTGGCGAAGTTGATCCCGAGCACGTGCAGCCCATACAGGCTGAGCACCGCCTGGAGGAAGAACGCCGCGCCGTAGCCAACCCCGGCCACGATCCCGACCAGGCCGACGATGTTGAACCACCCGGTGATCCAGCTCCAGCCGGGGCTGGCGAGCTTGGCCGACCACCAGTACGGGCCGCCCGCGGTCGGAAACGCCGATGTCAGCTCCGCCATCGAGAAGGCGACCATCAGCACGAAAACGCACAAGATCGGCCAGCCGATCGAGATCGCGACCGGCCCGCCGGCATTCCACGCGAACGAGAAGTTCGTGACCGGCCCGGCGAGAACCGAGATGATCGTGAACGAGATCGCGAAGTTCGTGAAGCTGCTCCACCCGCGGTGGAGCTCCTGCTTGTAGCCGAGGTGGGCGAGCTCGCGCTCGTCCTCGCTCAGGGTGTCGATCGTTGCCGGCGTTCGGCTTACCTCATCCGCCACGGCTCACCTCCGGAAAGTTCAGGTCGCGCGCCCACGCCCCAAATGGTGTGACAGTCGCACCTAATCAGGGGCGCGACGATACGCTTGGCCCCCGACGGTGTCAACAGCTGCGAGGCAAGATGTCGAGGTGGCGGTGATCGGCGCCGGTGTGGTCGGGTGCGCGGTGGCGCTGGCGCTCGCGCGCCGGGGGGTGACGGTATCCCTGATCGAGGCCGAGCCGGAGCCGGGCCTCGCCGCGAGCGGCACCAATTCGGGGATTCTCCACGCCGCATTCGATTCGGCCCCCGGCGAGCTCGAGACCGAGATGATCCTCGCGACGTCCAGACTCCGCGACCCGATGATCGCCGCGCTCGGGATTCCGGTCCTGCGCTGCGGGGCGCTCATGCTCGCCTGCCGGGACTCAGACCGGGACGCCGTGAAGGCGCTTGCGGTGAACGCTCGCCGTAACGGAGTAACGGTGCGCGAGCGATTGGACGGCGCTCTCGAAATCCCGGGCGAGGCCGTCACCGACCCCGTGCTCTACACCCTCGCGCTGGCGGCCGCGGCCGAGCGCCACGGCGCGGAGCTGCGGATGGACGCGCGGGTCGAGGCAGTCGAGCGCACCGGCGAGACGACGAGGGTGCGTACGGCCGGTGGCGAGTCCGTGCGCTGTCGCGTCGTCGTCAACTGCGCCGGCTTGTATGCCGATTCCGTGGCGCACATGGCCGGCGACGACTCGTTCGAGATCTACCCCCGTAAGGGCGAGTTTCTCGTGTTCGACCCGCCCGAGCGCGAACCCCTCAGGCTGATCTTGCTGCCGGTGCCGAGCGAGCGCACCAAGGGCGTACTCGTGTTCCCCACGCTCGACGGCAAGGTGGTGGCGGGTCCCACCGCGGTCGACCTCGAGGACAAGCGCGACTGGTCCATTCGGCCGGAGGCGCGCGAGGAGATCATCCCCAAGGCTGCGGTGCTCTATCCACCGCTGCGCGACGCGGAGCCGATCGCGGCGTATGCCGGCCTACGACCGGCCGGACGCGGGATCAACTACGTGATCGGTCCCTCGCGTGTGTATCCCGAGCTCATCCATGTGGCGGCGATCCGCTCCACGGGCCTGAGCGCGTCGCTCGGGATCGCGGAGCTGGTGACGGATATGGTGGGCTCGCTCGGGGTGAGCCTCGGGCCCGAGGTCGCGCTGCGGCCCGGTCCCCCGCCCGTGACGGAACTCCCGTGGTGGCGGCGGACGAGCGAGTTCAGGGCAGCCGCGTGAGCCCGCTGGTCGGAATCGACGAGGGCACCTCGGCGGTCAAGGCGGTGCTCTACGACGACGACCTGCGCCCGCTCGCCGAGGCCCGCCGCGCGAAGCGGCTCTCTCATCCAAAGCCGGGCTGGGTCGAGCAGGACCCGGAGGAGGTGCTCGCGACGGTTGTGGACGCCGTCGGCGAGATCCTCGACCAGGCGCCGGCCGGGGAGGAAATCGTGGGAGGACTGGATCACCAGGGTGAGTCGGTGCTGGCCTGGGAGGCGGACACCGGTCGGCCGATCACGCCAATCGTGACCTGGCAGGACAAGCGCTCGCAGGAGATCCTCGACCGGCTCGACGCCGGAGGCCTGGCCGAGGAGATCCAGCGCCGCAGCGGGATGCCGCTGGATCCCTACTTCTCCGCGGGCAAGCTGGCGTGGCTGCTCGAGCGCGACCCTGGTGTGCGCCGCGCCCGCGACGACGGCACGCTGCGGCTCGGAACCGTGGATTCGTTCCTGTGCGATCGCCTCGGGGCGGGCTTCGCCACCGACCCCTCGACCGCCTCGCGGACGCAGCTGGGGGCCCCGGAGTGGGATCCGGCCCTGCTCGACACGTTCGGCGTGCCGGGCGGGGTTCTGCCGGCGATCGCGGACACCGCCGGGGACCTCGGCGTGCTCAGCCACCCCTCGTGGGCGCGCGAGCTGCCGTTGCGGGCGCGGTGCGTCGATCAGCAGGCGGCGCTCGCCGGCGCCGGGTGCGTGAAGCCGGGTCTGGTCAAGGCCACGTATGGCACTGGCGTGTTCGTGCTCGCCCACGCCGGCAGCGAACGGCCGAGACCCGCCGGCGGTTTGCTTCCCACGATTGCCTGGCGGGTCGGTGGCCGCGTCGAGTGGGCGATCGACGGCGGCGTGTTCACCGCCGGCGCCCTGCTCGATTGGCTGAGCCGGGACATCGGGTTGGCGTCCGATCCCGCCGCGCTGGCCGCGAGCGCCGCGGCGGTCGAGGATGCCGCCGGCGTGCGCATCCTGCCCGCGCTCGCCGGCGTTGGCGCCCCGTGGTGGAGGCCCGAGGCACGGGCCGTGATCTCTGGACTGACTTCCGGCACGCGGCCGGCGCACATCGCGCGCGCCGCGCTCGAGGGGATCGCCTGGCGGGTAGCCGACGTATTGAGCGAGGTGCGCGAGACCGTGCCGGCGGAGGTGCTGCGCGTCGACGGCGGCCTGACGCGTGATCCGACCCTGCTCGCGCTCCAGGCCGACTGCACCGGCGTGACCATTCAGCGCGGCGCGGTCGACGCGACGGCTGCTGGAGCGGCCGCGCTGGCCGCGGTGGGCGCCGGGATTTGGGACTCGACGCTCGAGATCGCCGACCGGATCCCAACCGGGGAGGTCGTGGCACCGCGACGCGACGCGGCGTGGCGGCGGCGCGCGCACGCGGACTGGCGGGAGTTCGTCGAGCGTGCGGCCGCGCTCTGAGGACCGCTTCCGCTCAGAGAAGGCCGGCGAGGATGTGCTCCGTGCCCTCGATGTGCTCCCGCATGACCTCGACCGCCTGCAGGCCCTGTCCTTCACGCAGCAGCCGCGCCAACCGCCGGTGCTGTTCGTTTGAGTGGATCAGGACCTCGGGAGGGTGCGCGATCCTGGTGATCAGCTCGCTCATCTGGTCCTGTACCTCGGTCATCGCGCTGACCAGCCTCGGCGACGCCGCGGCCTCCGCTACCGTGATATGGAAAAGGATGTCCGCACGGCGGTAGGGCTCGAAGTCGTCCAGCTCGGCCACCTCGGTCATCTTTGCCACGAGCACATCCAGCCGGTCGAGCTGGTCCTCCTGCGCCCGGTTGGCGGCGAGCAGCGTGGCTCCGGTCTCGATCGCGACGCGGAAGTCGAGCACGGCCCAGGCGTCGGCGCCAAGCGGCATCACCGCTGCCTCGGCGAGCGGGGGGCGGTCCGTGACGAACGTTCCCCCGCTGCGCCCACGGAGCGACACCAGGTGACCGCTGTGCACCAGGGAGTTCAGCGCCTGCCGGAGGGTCGAGCGCGAGATGCCGAGCCGGTCGGCGAGCATGCGCTCCGGAGGAAGACGGCTCCCCGCGGGCAGGATCCCGGCGCGGATCGCGGTACCGAGGCGCTCGACCGTCTCCTCGAACGTCGTCGGCGGTCGAACCGGCTTGAAGACAGACTCGAGCACCGCGTCAGGCTGCATCGGCGAAACCGTACCGCTCCGCCGAAAGCTCGCTCGATGCGTTGACATGATCCTAATGGCTCCCGATGCGCTCGGCGGGCGGTAAGGCGTTAGCTTCTCGAAAATGCGGGTATCCAGCAGCCTGGATGCCCACAAAGCAGTGCCTCGATGAGTCCTACCCCGCCGTCGCAGCGTCGATCCCGCTCGCCCGGAGGACGCTGGCCCGGTTCGCGGCCTCCGCCGGAGCTACCCCGGAGCAGCTCGAGTCGATCGAGATGGCCGTCTCGGAGGCGCTGACCAACGCCGTCGTTCATGCTTATGGGGGCGATCCGGGGGACATCCACGTCACCGCCGCGGTGGCAGGCGATGAGCTCTGGATACTGGTCGCCGACGACGGCCGTGGCATGCGAGCCCGCCCGCGAAGTCCCGGTCTCGGCGTCGGACTGGCGTTGATCGCCCACGCGGCCGACGGGTTCGCCGTCGCCAGGCGATCCACAGGAGGGACCGAGCTGCAGATGCGCTTCAGGATCGACGTGCTCGCGGCCGGCGATCAGCTGCGCGGGTCGGTCCCCTCCGCCGTGGCGCCGGCCTGATCGCGCTTCTCCACGACCACGTAACCGTCGCCGGAGTCGACGACGGTCTCTCCGTCCGGGAGCTCGTGCCCCGGGGCAACGAGGAATCGCCGCGGGTCGGCTCGCACCCGCTCGTATTGGCGGACCGTCACCTCGATCAGCTCATTGCAGCCAAGACGGGCGCACTCGCAGCGAAATCCGACCGGGGCGTCCTCCTCTCCAGGCCATTGGCCTCGCTCGATCCCTTCGTTGATCTCGCGGAAGAGCGCCTCGTTGCGCGCGATAACCGATTGCTCTTCTTCGTCCACGGGCGACATCCTATGGGCCATCGCTAGGCTACCGGCGCCATGTCCGTAACCGTGGTGGGCTCGATCGCGTTCGATGCGGTCACGACACCCTTCGGAAGCCGAGAGCGAATGCTCGGTGGCTCTGCCGTGCACTTTGCGCTCGCCGCCTCGTTCTTCGACACGGTCAACGTGGTGGGACCGGTCGGGGACGACTTCGGCGAGGACGAGTTCGCCGTTTTGCGCACCCGCGAGGTCAACGCCGATGACGTCGAGCACGTCCGGGGAGGCAAGACGTTCTTCTGGCGCGGCGAGTACGGGTGGGATCTGAACGACCGTCGGACGCTCGACACTCAGCTCGGCGTATTCGCAAACTACGTCCCTAAGCTCTCCGAGACCTCCAGGTCCGCCGAGGTCCTGTTCCTGGCGAATATCCAGCCCGATCTCCAGCGCGAGGTGCGGGCCCAGTGTGCCGACGCGCGGTTCGTCGCCCTGGACTCGATGAATCTGTGGATCGAAACGACCCAGGAGTCGCTGATCGAGACGATCGCCGGCGTCGACTGCGTGATGCTCAACGACGCCGAGCTGCGCCAGCTCACACGCGAGCCGAACCTGGTCCGGGCTGCCCGCCAGATTCGAGAGTGGGGCCCGCGCGTCGTGGTCTCAAAGCAGGGGGAGTACGGGGCGGCGATGATCACCGACGAGGGTTTCTTTGCCCTGCCGGCGTTCCCGCTCGAGACCGTGGTCGATCCCACCGGCGCCGGGGACTGCTTCGCAGGCGGGTTCATGGGCTACATCGCGGCGCACCGGGACGGTGACCCCGATCACGACCTCCTGCGCCGCGCCATGGCCTACGGCACCGCGCTGGCGTCGTTCAACGTCGAGGAGTTCGGCGTGGAGCGTGTCACGAGGCTGACAACCGAAGAGATCGTCGAGCGGGTGGCAGAGCTCCAGCAGATCACGCAGTTCGTGGGAAAGCCGATAGCGCTGCGAGAGTGATCCAAATGGGGAAGACCCGCCGGTCATGGTGCTGACCGGTCGTGACACGTCCCCTCAATAGGGGTAGGATCTGGGGGCAGTGACCTGGGGATTTCTGTGGATCATGCTCGCGCTGAAGATCCCGCTCGCGGGGTTGATCTACATCGTCTGGTGGGCGATCAAGCAGGAGCCCGAACAGCCGCAGTCTTCCGACGATGACGGCGGGGTCAAGCGTCAGCGACCCCATCCTCCCAAGCCATTTCCGCGCCATCCGCGTCGCGGCCCGCACGGAGATCCGGCCCCGCTGCCTCCGTCTCGCGTGCGCGCTACGCGCGCCCGCGCGCGCACGCTCGGTCATTGATTTGATCCACCGATGACGGATCCGCCCGTCTCGGTCCTCTCCGACGGCACGATCCTGCAATTGGTGAAGGACGGCCGGATCACGATCGATCCCTGGGATCCGGGGCTCGTCCAGCCCGCCAGCGTCGACCTGCGCCTCGGCGACTCGTTTCGGGTGTTCCACAACCACCGGGCCTCGGCGATCGACCTCCGCGAGCCTCCTGCGGGTCTCACCGAGGAGGTGGTCATCGCCGCGAACGAGTCGTTCGTGATCCACCCCGGCGAGTTCTGCCTCGGGCGCACGCTCGAGTGGGTCGAGCTTCCGGACGACATCGTTGCTCGCATCGAGGGGAAGAGCAGCATCGGGCGCCTCGGCCTCATCGTCCATGCCACCGCGGGCTTCTGCGACCCCGGCTGGAAGGGAACGCTGACGCTCGAGCTCAACAACCTCACGCGCGTGCCGATCAAGCTCTACCCGGGCCTGCTCATCGCGCAGCTGTCGTTCATGAGCCTCGATCGGCCCGCGCTGCGGCCCTACGGAAGCCCGGATCTCGGCAGCCATTACCAGGGCCAGCGGGCCGCGACCGAGAGTCGCTACGAAGGCCGGCGCGATTCGGATTCGGGGCCCGCCAGGACGGCCGACGGGGCGCGGATGGGATAGGCTCGCGCCGTGTCGACTGCGTTGCTCGTCGCCGCGACTTCGAAGGTTCCGCTCTTCCTGATCGGTGGCGCGCTCGCGGCGTGGGCCGTGGTGCTGGCGGTAATCGGTCTCCGCAACCCGGAATTCCCGAGCGACCTGCGCGGCCAGCGCGGGGTGATCGCGTTCACGCTCCTGCTCGTGGTCGCGACGGTCGCCGCGGCGATCGCGACCGCTTAGCCGGCGCCTACGACGCTCGGGCGTCTCGCCGCTACAGTCGCGTATTAGAGTGAGGTGACGAACGACCCGACAAACTGCGCAATGGGAGTGCCATGACGACCGAGGCTCAGCAACAGGATGGCGCCGGCGTAGCCACGTCGGGCGAAACGCTGACTGTCACCGATAACCGCACCGGACGGCAGTACGAGATCCCGATCGAGGACGGGACCATCCGCGCCACTGAGCTGCGCAACATCAAGACGAGCGACGACGACTTCGGGCTGATGACCTACGACCCGGCCTACATGGCGACGGCGTCGTGCCGGTCGGCGATCACGTTCATCGACGGGGAGAAGGGGATCCTCGAATACCGCGGATATCCGATCGAGCAGCTGGCGGAGAAGTCGAGCTATCTCGAGGTCGCCTACCTGCTGGTGCACGGCGAGCTCCCCACGCAACGCCAGCTCGATGAGTGGACCCACCAGGTCACGATCCACACGTTCGTGCACGAGAACGTGAAGGAGTTCATGCAGGGTTTCCGCTACGACGCGCACCCGATGGGCATGCTCCTCGCGTCGGTCGGCGCGCTCTCGACCTTCTATCCCGAGGCCTCCGCAATCAAGGACCACGACGGCCGCTACCTCCAGGTGATCCGGCTGATCGCGAAGATGCCCACGCTCGCGGCGTTCTCGTTCCGCCACAACCAGGGCAAGCCGTACGTGTACCCGGACAACGACTTGAGCTACCCGGGCAACTTCCTCTCGATGATCTACAAGATGACCGAGCTCAAGTACGAGCCCGATCCCCGGCTCGAGCACGCGCTCGACACGCTGTTCATCCTCCACGCCGACCACGAGCAGAACTGCTCGACCAGCGCGGTGCGGAGCGTGGGGTCCTCCCAGGTCGATCCTTACTCGGCGGTGGCGGCGGGGGTCGCGGCCCTGTACGGGCCGCTACACGGCGGGGCCAACGAGCAGGTGCTGCGAATGTTGCGCCGGATCGAGAGCAAGGACAACATCTCGAGCTTCGTGGAAGGCGTCAAGCAGGGCAACGAGCGCCTGATGGGGTTCGGCCACCGCGTGTACAAGAACTACGACCCCCGCGCGAAGATCATCAAGAAACACGCATACGAGGTGTTCGAGGTCACGGGGACGAACCCGCTGCTGGACATCGCGATCGAGCTCGAGAAGATCGCGCTCGAGGACGAGTACTTCATCGAGCGAAAGCTCTACCCCAACGTGGACTTCTACTCGGGGATCATCTACGAGGCGCTGGGGATGCCGATGGAGATGTTCCCGGTGCTGTTCGCGATCGGACGCACCTCGGGGTGGATCGCCCAGTGGCTCGAGATGATCGACGATCCGGAGCAGAAGATCGCGCGCCCGCGCCAGATCTACACCGGCCGGCGCGGCTTGGAGTACGTACCGCTGGCCGGCCGCCCGTAGCGAAAGGTTCTTCCCGCCGGCGCGGGGTTGGTCGCGTGCCCTGGACGGTGACGGTGCGAGCCGGCTCGCGCGTCGACCGCGAGCGGTTCGACGACCTGGCGGAGGCGTTGGAGGCGATCGAGGCGCGGGGTCGTGAGCTCGAGCGGACGGGCCCGCGCGAGACCGTCAACCTCCGGGTCCGGCGCTTCGACCCGGCGCAGCAGGTCGTCGCTCGAATCGAGCTGTCGGGTCCGGAGCGCTTCATCGCGAACATCAACGGCGGCGTCGACGTGCGCGGCGATGGCGCGGTCGAGGCCTTCGAGGGGCGAGTCCGGCGCCGGGTCATCGAGCAACGCAGGGGCGAGAGCGCTTACGCGGCGCTCCGGCGCGCGCTGAGCTCCGTCTGACCGCCCCCGGTCGCCCTGAGCTCAACGCCCGGATCCGGGGGTGTGCTGGATTTGGGTCCCATGGGAACCCTTATCCAGCACACCCCTCCTAATCCCCATGCGGTCGCTACAGCACCAGCGTCGCGCCATGCCGGCGCAGCCAGCGGATGTGCAGCCGGTAGTCGGGACAGTGCCTGGCGAGCAGCGCCCAGAACCGGGGCGAGTGATCCATCACGCGCAGATGGCAGACTTCGTGCCAGACGACGTAGTCGAGTACCGGCTCGGGGGCGAGCAGCAGGCGCCAGTTGAAGCTCATCGCCCCCGATCGCGAGCAGCTCGCCCACCGCGTCCGCTGGCCGCGGATCGTCAGGCGCGTGTACGAGGTCCTGGTCGCGGCACAGGCGTGGTCAAGTCGCGCTCCGATCTGGCCGCGCGCTTCGTGTCTGTACCAGCGCTCGATCGCGCTGATCTGTGCAGGTTCGACCGGCACGAGCAGCTCGGTACCGCGCCGGTGCACCCGGGTCCGCCCGGGCTGCGCCACCAGGCGGAGTTGCTCGCCCAGGTACGGGACGGTGTGCCCGCGCGCCGCGACCGTCCTGCGAACCCTTTCGACCTCGGCGACGCGGCGCTCGATCCAGGGGCGCAGCTCTCGGATGGCGGCGGCCGCCTCGCGTTCGGGGGCCCGACGCGGCAGCACCACCTCGACGCCGCGGGTGGCGTCGACCGTGACCCGCACGCGCTTGGCGCGCGCCGAGCGGCGGACGTTGTACTGAATCGAGGTGTCCAGCACGACCGGAGAGGGTACGGTCCGTTCCCGACATGTCCGCGATCCCCGAGCTGAACGCGCCGCTGACCGACGGACGGGTGTCGCTGCGGCTCTCGGCCGAGCGCGACATCCCGGAGATCCTGATCGCCTACCAGGACGATCCCGAGCTGCACCTGCGGATGGGGATCGAGAAGCCCCCCAGCGGCGCCGAGCTGGGGCGCCGCGAGGAGGAAGCCAGCGGCGGCCGCGCGGCCGGAACGCACGTGACGTTCACGATCGTCGAGCCTGCCTCGGATGTCTGCCGGGGCCAGATCGACGTTCATAACACCGATTGGGACAACCAGCGCGCGGAGCTCGGAATCTGGCTCGCGCCCCAGGTGCGAGGCCGCGGGTGGGCGCCGGCGGCGCTGATGCTCGCCTGCAGGTGGCTGTTCGAGACCTGCGGCTTCGAGCGCCTCGAGGTGCTCACCGAGCCCGACAACGAGCCGATGATCCGGACCGCCCAGCGGGCCGGATTCGGCGAGGAGGGGATCCTGCGCGGCTATCTGCGCGAGCGCGGCAAGCGCGTCGACACGACGATCATGTCGCTGCTCCCCGGCGACATTCGGAGTTGAATTCGACCGGTGCGCTATTGGCGCGTGAAATTGCCCCCCGGAGTCCGGTCGCCGTTCGAGGTCTACGTCAACGGCGTCCGCCAGGAGCTCGGGGTGGACTATCAGATCTCCTCGGGCGAGCTGCTGTTCGAGCGCGAGCTGGTGCGGCAGAAGCTCGGGCCATGGGCGTGGTTCCTGGGCTTCTGGGGCATCGGAACGTATAAGCGCAACGACGAGGTCGACATCCGCTACGAGGTCGAGGGGCGGTCCACGGTCGCCCACGCGCTCGACGTCATCCCTCCATCCTGACCGGCTGGCGGGCGACCCACGGACGGTGCAGGCGGAGCGAAGAGAGGATCGCGCGGGTCGCCGGAGACCGGTTCAGCGTATAGAAGTGGATTCCGGGCGCGCCGCGCGCCAGCAGCTCGGCGCACTGCAGCGTGGCGTAGGCGACCCCCAGCTGCAGCACCGCGTCGCGGTCAGCAGCGCGCCACTCGAGCGCCTCGAGCAGACGGTCCGGGATCGACGCCTTGCACATCCCCGTGATCGTCTTGATCTGCTTCACGTCGGTGATCGGCATGATCCCCGGAATGATCGGGACCTCGATCCCGACCGCCCGCGCCTCCTCGACGAACTGGAAGTACGCCTCGTTGTCGAAGAAGAGCTGCGTGATCAGAAACGACGCGCCGCTCTCGACCTTTTGCTTGAGGAACCGCAGATCGTGCGCGAGATCGGGCGCTTCCGGATGGACCTCGGGGAAGCAGGCTGCCCCGACGCTGAACGGATAGCGCCCCGTGATGAGGGCCGCCAGCTCGGTCGAGTAGTGGAGTCCTCCGGGGTGCGGCTTCCACTCGGTCTCGCCACGGGGCGGGTCGCCGCGCAGGGCCAGCACGTTCTCGATCCCGGCCTCCGCGATCCCGTCGAGGATCCTCGACAGCTCCTCTCGCGTGGCTCCAACGCAGCTGAGGTGCGCCATGGCCTCGATGCCGAGCTCCTGCTTGAGCCATTTCGTGACCTCGAGGGTGCGGTCGCGGGTCGAGCCGCCGGCGCCGTACGTGACCGACGCGAAATCGGGCTCGAACGCCCGCAGGTCCTCGAGCGTCGCGCGGAGGGTCCGCTCCCCTTCGTCCGTCTTCGGCGGGAAGAACTCGAACGAGAAGACGGGTTCGTCGGCGGTGGCGAGGATCTCGTCGATGCGCACGGTCCGCGACTGTAACAACCTTGACATGACTGTGTCAAGGTTGCCGATGGCGGCGGAGCTCGCTAGTCGCTCGTCGAGCGCCAGCGGTCGCGCCGTCCGGCTCGCGCCTCACCCGCTCGTCGAGCGCCAGCGGTCGAGCTCGCCGTCCGGCTCGCGCCTCACCCGCTCGTCGAGCGCCAGCGGTCGAGCTCGCCGTCCGGCTCGCGCCTCACCCGCCCCGCCAGCTCGAGGTGCTGCAGGTAGCAGAGGGTCTCCTGCAGGACCCACGGCGTGTTTCGTTCGTCGAGGGGTTCGCTGCGGATGATCGGCGAGATCTCGACGGCCGTCCGGGGCTCCGTTCTCGTGGCGGCGGCGACGGTGTCGAGGCGCTCGGCTACCAGGCTGCGGTTGCCTTCGATGTGCCCGTGCACGTCGACGAACGGCCGTCCGTGGCCCGAAACCGCCAGCCTGGCGTCGAGCTCGTCGACCACGTCGAGCGAGCGAAGGAACTCACCCACGGGGTCGGGCGTCCAGCCGTAATCGTAGAACAGGGAGATCCGCCCGAGGACGTGATCGCCGGAGATCAACAGACGCCGCTCGCGCTGGAACAGGCACACGTGCGAGGGCGCGTGTCCGGGCGTTTCGTGAACGGTCCAGGTTCCGAGGTCGGTTTCGATGGTCACGCCGTTGACGAGCGGGCGGTCGGGTTCGATCACGCGCGCGATCCCGGACGGGATCTCCCGGGCGCGCTCTGCGTAGCGCCGGAGGGCCTCGGGCGCGACACCGCTCTGGCGGGCGATCTCGATGCGGTGGGCGAGCGCCAGTTCCGGATCTCCGGCGCTGCGGCTGGCGTGCTCGTGGTTTGGATGCATCCAGAAGGGGGCGCCCGAGCGTTCGCAGATCGGCGCGGCCTGGCCCCAGTGATCTGAGTGCGCATGCGTGCAGGCCACCAGGCGCACGTGCTCGAGCCTCAGGTTGACCTGGTCGAGCGCCCGCTCGAGCTGTGTCATCGAGCCCGGCTCGTGCATGCCGGTGTCCACGAGCACGATTCCCGATCCCGAGGCAATCGCCCAGGCGTTGCAGTGCGGGACGCCGGGGAACGGCAACGGTAGGCGCAGGCGCCAGAGGCCGGGCACCACGCGCTCTCCGCGGCCGAGTTCCCGCTTGGTGGTCATGCGCGCTCTGCACCTGCCGACTTCCGGTTGCTCATGGGCGCTTTCCCCATCCCGACTCCCGTGTGGTCATGGGCGCTTTCCCCCTCCTAACTTCCGCCGCGTCATGGATCGCACGATATTGGTGGCGCGTACACTGCGGCGCCGTGGGCCGGCGCAGCCGTCAGCGGACCAGGGCAGCGGCAGGCCGGCGTCCCGAGAAGTTGACCGCGCCGGTTGCCGAGTATCGGGACGGCGAGGGCAACGTGCTGGTCCTCCGAGGATCGTTGTCCGTGGGCGCGCGGCGCGAGTTTTCTCGGGTCCTGGCGGGCGGGCTGGACCGCGAGGACGCCTGGCAGCGCGCGGCGGAATTGCTCTTCGAACGGCTGGCGGTGTCGTGGACGATCGCGGGTCTCGAGATCTCCTCTCAAAAGGAACTGCTCGGCCGCTACCGGGTGGCCATGCAGGCCGAACGGCGGTTCGTCCGCGACGCCCTGCGCGAGCACGTGAGCGAGCGCTTCCCGGAGCTCCGGGCGCCGTGACCCGGCTTGAGCACTTCCCGGGGCTCCAGGCGCCGTGACCCGACTTGGGCACTTCCTGGAGCTCCAGGCGCCGTGACTCCGCCCGAACCGGACGCCTTCGCCGCGCTCTTGTGCGACTGGTGCCTCGAGGTCCGCGCCGGCCAGCAAATCCTGATCTCTGGTAGCACGCTGGCCGACCCGCTGCTCCGCGCGCTCCACGGTGCGATGCTCGCCCGAGAGGCCTGGGCGCTGGTTCGGGTGGCGCCGCCGTGGCTGGTCGAGGACTTCTACCGCCAGGCGCCGCCGGGGCAGCTCGACGGCTATGCGCCGCTCGAGCTGATCGAGACCGAGGCGGTGGATGCGTTGCTTCGCATCGACGCACCGGCCAACACCCGCGCACTTGCGGACATCGATCCGTCGCTGCTGGCCCGTGCCGTCCGGGCCCGCCAGCCGGTGCAGGAGGCTCGCCTGGCGCGGCGGTGGTGTGGAACGCTGTGGCCCACCTCGGCGCTTGCCCAGCAGGCCGGGATGAGCGACGACGACTACGCCGGCTTCGTGAGGCGAGCCCTGTTTCTGGACCGCCCGGACCCGATTGCGGCCTGGCGCGAGCTCTCGGACCGCCAGCAGCGGCTGGTCGACCGGCTGGCCCAGGCGCGCGAGGTGCGGATCGAGGCGCGGGAGACCGATCTCCGTCTGCGCGTGGACGAGCGGACGTGGATCAATTCCGACGGGCGGCGGAACATGCCGAGCGGCGAGGTGTTCACCGCGCCCCTCGAGCGCTCGGCCAACGGGACGATCCTCTTCACGGTTCCCTCGAGTCCGCGCGGAGTCGAGGTGTCCGACATACAGCTGACGTTTGTCGATGGCGAGGTGGTGGCGGCGCGGGCCGGTCGGGGCGGCGACTACCTCCAGGCGGCGCTCGCGACCGACCCCGGAGCACGCTTTCTCGGCGAGCTCGGGATCGGCACCAATGCCGGCATCGACCGCGCGACCGGGTCGATCCTGCTCGACGAGAAGATCGCCGGCACCGTGCACCTCGCGCTCGGACGCTCGTACGCCGAGACCGGAGGCATCAACCAGTCGGCGCTGCACTGGGACCTGATCTGCGACCTTCGCGCCGGCGGGCGGCTGAGCGTCGACAGCGAGGTGCTCTCGCTCGCGGGCCTTGGCGCGTGACGGGCGGACGGCGAGGTCTTCTCCCTCATAAACCCTTAGCGGACCGCACCCGGCCGTTCAGTAGCTTCCACTGACGTGCGCCGGACGAAGATCGTCGCCACGGTAGGACCTGCCTCTCGCGAGCCTGAGATGCTCGTGCGACTGGTCGAGGCGGGCATGGACGTGGCCCGCCTGAACTTCTCCCACGCCAATCGTGAGATCCATGCCGAGAACGCCGAGCGCGTGCGTGACGCCGCTCAGCGCGCCGGCCGCCAGGTCGCGATCCTCCAAGACCTCCCTGGGCCGAAGCTGCGGATCGGAGCCCTGAAGGACGACATCGTCGAGCTCAAGCCCGGCGAGAAGCTCGTACTCGTCTGCGGCTCGGACGAAGTCGGCAGCGAACTGGAGATGTCCGTCAGCTGGGGCGGCCTCGTCGGTGCCGTCGACCCCGACGACTACATCTACCTCGCGGACGGCGCGATCCGCCTGCGCGTCAAGAACGTCCGCGAGGGCAACGGTTCCATCGAGACCGCGGTCGAGGTCGGCGGGGCCGTGGCCTCCAGGCAGGGGCTCAACATCCCGGGCTCGACCCGCGGCCTGCCCGCGGTCCCCGAAGAAGATCTCGACATGCTGCGCTTCGGCGAGTCGATCGGCGTAGACCTCGTCGCGCTGTCGTTCGTGCGCACCGCCGAGGACGTGACGAGTGTCCGCAAGCACACCCGACTGCCGTTGATCGCAAAGATCGAGAAGCCGCAGGCGGTCGACGCGGCCGAGGAGATCATCCGCGCGGCGGACTGCGTGATGGTGGCGCGGGGAGACCTCGGGATCGAGCTCCCGATCGAGGACGTGCCCATAGTTCAGAAGCAGCTGCTCCGGGTCGCGGGCCGGCTGGCCCGCCCGTCGATCACCGCCACCCAGATGCTCGACTCGATGATCAATTCCTCGCGGCCCACCCGGGCTGAAGTCGCCGATGTCGCCAACGCGATCCTCGATGGGACGGACGCCGTGATGCTCTCACAGGAGACCGCGATCGGGGCCTACCCGGTCGAGTCTCTGGAGATGATGGCCTCCATTGCGGAGCGCACCGAACGCTCGCTCCCGTACCGCGATTGGAACGAGGAGCGGGTCCGGCGCGACGCCCGCGACCCGGCATACACGATTGCCTACAGCGCCTGCGCCGCCGCGCGGGACCTGCACCTGGCTGCGCTCGTCGTCCCCACGCTGTCGGGCCGCTCCGCGCGCCTGCTCTCCGCCCACCGTCCGCAGGTTCCGATCTACGCCCTGTCGCCGGGCAAGGAGACGGTGCGCCGTTGCAGCCTGATGTGGGGCGTTCAGGCGGCGTCGATGCGCCGCCACGAGGTCACCGAGGCGTTGATCGCCGACGCCGCCCGCCGCGTGGTGGAGCTGGGCTGGGTCCATCCGGGCGCCCGGGTGGGCATCACGGCGGGGCTGCCGAGCGGCCGGCCCGGCACGACGAGCCTCGTGCAGATCCAACGCGTTTGAGCGGGTTTCACGCCTGAGTGGACGCTTTTCGGCGGGAGGCGTTGCTTTACGCCACGGCTCGGTATAGTGTTGACGGTATACAAGTGGGACCCGGGGCTGCGGTGAGAGGGCGAGGGGCGCGACCGTCGAGGCACGGAGGAGGAGGGCTGGGGTGAGCTGTCCGGGTTGCGCTGCGTCGGCTACGCCAGCTGCGTCGCTTACGCCCGCGCCTTTGGCTACGCCAGGGCCCCGGCGTAGAAGGCCGCCTCTTGGCGCCCGAGCTCGGTCACCGGCTCGTCTTGGTAGAACCACTCGCGCGCGATGCGGTGCCAGTTCCCTCGCGCGTGCAGCTGGGCCAGCACCGCGAGTGTAAGCACCTCCATCCGGCGCCCGAAGATATGGTCCGGAGGCGCCGACTCATGGCGTAGCTGCCCGAAGTACTCCGAGCGCGGATCGCTCATGTCGATCAGCACCTGCGTCGCGTAATCCGGGGTCAGCTCCAGCTCCCGGTCGCACGTGTACCAGGAGGTCGCGGCCCGGAAGTGTGCAAGCACCCGGTCCGGGTTGAACTTCTCGGGCTCAGGAAAGAACCCGACCTGGGTACCGAGCCGCATGATCGTGTCGGTGTCTCCCTCGACCACCGCCCGGGCGACCGCGATCTCGAGCTCGACCGCGCCCGGGGGCATCCGCTTGAACAGCCCGAAGTCGAAGAACGCCATCCGACCGTCGGCCAACAACATCGAGTTGCCCGGGTGCGGATCTCCCGAGAACTGGTGGTGCCGATACAGGCAGCCGAAGTAGAACCGGAAGAGGATCTCGCCGATCCGGTCCCGCTCATCCTGGGGGTAGCCCTTCAGGTCCTCGAACCCGGTCCCCTCCACGTACTCGGTCACGAGCACGCGCTCGCGCGACAGGGAGGTGACCACCGGCGGCACCACGATAAACGGGTGCCCGCGGAAGATGCGGGCCAGGGTCCTCTGGTTCTGGGCCTCGAGCTCGTAGTCGAGCTCGTCGTCGACCCGCTCCGAGATCTCCCTGCCGATCGCCTTGGGGTCCATGCCGGGGGCGATCCGCTTGGCGAGCCGTAGGATCAGCCCGAGGTTCTGCATGTCGGCGCGCACCGCCTCGGCGACTCCGGGGTACTGCACCTTGACCGCCACCCATCGGCCGTCGGTGAGCCGCGCGCGATACACCTGACCGATCGAAGCGGCGGCGATCGGCTCCTCGTCGAACTCATCGAACACCTCGTGAAACGGATCATCGAGCTCGTCCTCGATCACCCTGCGCATGTCCTTGAACGACACGCTGGGCGCGGAGTCCCGCAGCGCTGCGAGTTTGGCCTGGAACTCGTCACGGTAATCCTCGGGAACGAGGCCGACGTCGAGGAACGACATCACCTGCCCGAGCTTCATCGCGGCGCCCTTCATCGTCCCCAGCGCAGCGACGATCTGCTCTGCTGCCTCGATTTGCCGGCGTTCGAGGGCCACGCTGCGGCCTTCCTTCGTCCGTGCGACGTTGGCCGCGCGCGTGCCCGCCTGACGGATCGCCTGTCCCGCTGCCAGCCCCCCGATCCTTGCGGTACGCCCCACGCGCGAGGTGGGGATCTGGTCTCTGGCCACTGCCTTTAGATGCTAGCCAGACGCCGGCTTGGCCCCGCCGGCCGATCCACTCCCGCCGGCTGATCCGCTCCCGCCGGCTGATCCGCTCCCGCCGGCCGATCCACTCCCGCCGGCCGAGGCGGTGCTCACTCGCGAGCCGGGGACGATGTCGTCGGATCCATCCGGCCAGCGGATCCAGGCCTTGTATCCGCCGTCATAGTCGTCTCCCAATAGCACCAGCGTCGCCGGCTCACCCAGGGCGGTGCAGGGGTCCTGTCCCTCCGGGTCCACACCCCGCCAGATCCGCACGAACGCGTTGTGCTCGAGCTCATCGGCGACGGTGGTGGGCTCCGTGTGGCCCGGATGGATGCGGGTCGAAGGCGGCAGGGTCAAAAGCGTCTCCATGATCGAGGACCTGAGATCGGCATACGTGGTGTGCCCCGGCGCTCTGACGCCTCCGACCGAACCCTTGAACAGCGTGTCGCCGGTGAACACATCGCTGCCGTTGACGAGCAGCGACAGCATCCCTGCGGTGTGCCCAGGCGTGTGGAGCGGCTCGATCTGCATCGTCCCGCTCTCGATCGTGATCCCGGGTTGCATGGTCCCGGTGGCGCCGGACACCAGCTCGCGCTCCAGCGGGTGGATGAGCACCGGCGTGCCCGGGTGACGCTCGAGAACCCGGTCAAGCTCGGCCACGTGGTCGTGGTGGTGGTGGGTGAGGAGGACGTGGGTGAGGTTGAACGGGCCGCGCTCGAGGAACTGAAGCATCGGCTCGACCGGGCCGCCGGCGTCGATCATCACCGCGCTACCGCCAGGCTCGTCGGCCGCCACGTAGGTGTTGGACAGCCACTGGTCGTGCATCGAGCGCTCAACAATCACACTTGGGAGCGTATCGGGGTAGCCTGTGCGGTAACCGTGAGCCTGATCCACACCTGCTATCGCATCACTGACGTCGATCGCTCGGTGGCCTTCTACAAGGCGCTCGGGTTCGAGGAGAAGGGCCGCCTTCCGATTCGCGACGAGGCCATCAACGTGTTCATGGGCCTCCCGGACGACGGGCCCGAGCCGCGCCTTGAGCTGACCTTCAACAAAGGGCGCACGGAGCCGTACGACATCGGGACCGGGTACGGCCACATCGCGATCACCGCGCCCGATCTCGACCGAACCTTGGCTGCGCTGTCCGAGCAGGGGATCGAGCCCGAGCGCCCGCCCTACACCGTGCGCGATGGCGGCTCGCGCCTGTGCTTCGTGCGCGACCCCGACGGCTACCGGATCGAGCTGATCGAGCGCTGATGGCGGAGACGAGCAAGGTCGGTCACCTGCTCGAGCGCCTCTCCCAAGGCGTCGCCGCGCACGACCGCGAGAACCCCGAGCACCACACCTGGGGGATCGGGATGGCGTACTTCGACATCGAGCGCCTGGGGCTAGAGGAGGGCGAGGAGATCCTTCCCGGCATCGTGTTGCAGGGCGACGGAGGGATGACGGGCCAGTTCCGAATCCTGTGCGACGGGCAGCACGACGGCAGTGCGGCGGAGGAGGAGGAAGAGGTAGTGGACGCGGTCGCCGAGCAGGAGGTCCCTGCCGAGCCGCTGCCGGCACGGCCATTGACGCCTCCGCTGTAGGACGCGGGCCGTCGTCCACCCGCGAACTGTCCGGCTTTCGCCGCCCGCGCTGAGCGACGCCAAAACCGGACACTCTGGGGTCCTAGGCGGCGGGAAGGGCGATTCCGGCCCGGGCGGCGATCCCCGCGGCCAGCCGGGCGACCGTCGCGCACCGCAGACCGTGCCGCTCGCCCGCTCTGAGGACGGCGCCGGCAATCGCATCGAGCTCCGGCTCCCGCCCGGAGGCGATGTCGCGCTGCATCGAGGAGCCGAGCTCCGGGTGGGCGGCGTCCAGCTCAGCGAGGATCGCCGCCGGGTCGATGTGGGCGCCTTCGGCGTTTGCGACCTCGGCCGCCTCGGCGATGCAGGCCTCGAGTGCCGCTCGCCACCGCGGATCGCTCCGGATGAACCCGATCGTCCGTTCGCTGGCGCTCGTCGTGCACGCGAGCGCGTTCAGGCGGACGAGCTTCGACCACAACACTTGCGCCTCGCCGCGGACGATCTGCGCCGCCACGCCGGCGCCCTCGAGGGCCGCTTGCAGCTGCTCGAGGCGAGGGTGCAGGGCGGAGTCGTCGGCTGCGAGCTCCACTCGCAGGAACGGGCTCGTCTGCGCGATCACCCCCGGCTCGGTGCGGTCCGACTCGACCCTGATCGTTCCGGCCGCGACGCGGTCTGCGCCGAATCGCCGGCGGAGCAGCTGCATGTGATCGAGGCCGTTGAGCAACGGCACCACGAGCATTGGCTCGGCTTCGATCCTGTGCAGGGCCGCATCAAGTGCGTTGGCCTTGACGGCGATGAGGAGTACGTCGACGCCGGTTCGGAGCGCCATGGTTGCCGCCGGCGCGGCGGTGAACTCACCGAGCCGGACGCTTCGGACCTCGATCCCTTTGGCGGCGATGAGATCGGCCGTGGACGGTCGGGCCACCACGATGACGTCCTCGCCGGCGCGGGACAGTGCGGCGGCGAGGAAGCCGCCGACCCCACCGGGACCGAGGACAGCGATCGTGGTCATTGTCAGCCGGGAGAGGGGGTGTGCTGGATCTGACCCCGTATGGGGGCCAAATCCAGCACACACTGGCAGGGCATACTTGCAGGCCGTGACCCGGTACTCGGACCTCGCGGCGGGATGACTTACTCGATCGTCGCCCGCGACCCGGACACCGGCGAGCTGGGCGTCGCCGTCCAGTCGCATTGGTTCTCGGTCGGCCCGATCGTGCCGTGGGCCCGGCCGGGGGCGGGCGCGGTCGCGACCCAGGCGAACGCCGAAGTCGCCTATGGTCCGCGAGCCCTCGCGCTGCTGGAGCGGGGGTCGGACGCCGCAGCCGCTCTGGCCCGCCTGGTGGAAGAGGACCCTGGCGCTGCGGGGCGCCAGGTAGCGGTCGTCGACGCCGCCGGCCGGGTTGCCGCCCACACCGGCGCCCAGTGCATCCCGTTCGCCGGACATGTCACGGGCGACGGGGTTTCGTGCCAGGCGAACATCATGGCGAGCGAGCGGGTGTGGCCGGCGATGATCGATGCGTTCGGCTCGGCCGCCGGCGCGCTGGCCTCGCGGCTGTTCGCGGCGCTCCAGGCCGGCGAGCGGGCGGGCGGCGACGTGCGCGGTCGCCAGTCGGCGGCGATCCTGGTGGTCCCGGCAGACGGTGAGCCGTGGAGGTCGCTGGTGTCCCTGCGGGTCGAGGATCACCCCGAGCCCATCCACGAGCTCGGACGACTGCTGGCGCTTCACGACGCGTATGCGATCGCGGGACGGGCCGACGAGCTCGTGAACCAGGGTCGCCACGACGCCGCCTCGCGGCTCTATCAGGAGGCGAGCTCGCTCGCGCCCACCAGTCACGAGCTCGTGTTCTGGGCGGGGCTCGGCGCCGCGCAGGCCGGCGATATGGACCGAGCGGTTGCCGACGTCCGCACCGCAATCGAGATGCACGCCGGCTGGCGCCAGCTCCTCGCCCGACTCCCGCCCGAGGTCGCGCCGGCGGCGGCGGCCGTCTTGGCCCGCCTCGAGGCGTAGCGGTAAGCCCCTGCGCGCAGCTCCAGCCTCAGAGCGCCAGCGCGAGCACGTTCTCGCCGTGCCAGACGACCCCGGTGTCCTCGAACCCAAGCCGCCGGTAGAAGCCTGTCGGGCTGTCAGGCCCGGGCACGCAGCTAGTCTCCAGCCGGCGCGCGCCCGGCAGCCCGCGCACGTATTCGGCCAGGAGACCGACGGCCGCGCTCCCGAAGCCCTGGCCCTGGTACTGGGCGCCGATCATCAACCGCACGAGGAAGTACTTCTCGGCCTCGGGTTCCGCATGCAGCGCGAGCACACCGACCGGCGTCTCGTCCGCGTAGATCGCCCGAATCCAGGCATGCGGATCGTGACCTCCCTCCACCAGCGTGTAGGAAGCCGGCGCCACGTACGTGTCCTGGGCCGGCGCGAGCTTCAGCTCGCACACGGCACGGGCGTTGTCGTCGCTCACTTCCCGCAACGTCACCCGAGGCCGGACCACGGGTTTGCCGCCGTCGCTCTTCTGGGCCACGACGATGAGGCGCCGTCCCTCGGGATCGAACTCCGCTCCGCCATCGCCGAACAGCCGGGCGGTCGAGAATCCCGCACGCCGGAGGCGACCGATCAGCTGCGGAGCGGGAACCTGCTCGAGTGAGAACTCGACCGTGCGCACCTGACCGTCGCGCACGATGAACCGCTCCGTGCTCGAGCGGCGCGTTGCGTCGTCATAAGTGATGCGGTCGGCCATGAGGTTCCCCTCGCGCTCGAACACCGCGCCCGCGGTCCCGCCCGTGGCCGCCATTACTCGCGCCAGCCGCCACGCGTTGTGGACGTCGAGCAGCAGCTTTCCGCCCGGGCGCAGCGCGCGGGCGAACGAGGCGAGCACGCGATCGTTGGTCGCCGGATCGAAGTACCCGAACGAGGTGAACCAGTTCAGGACGGCATCGAACTCCTCCTCGTAGCCGAGCGAGCGCATGTCGCCGGGATCGAAGGTCACCTCCGGATAGCGCTCGCGCGCGAGGGCGACCCACCGCTCGTTGGCGTCGATGCCCACCACCCGGCATCCGCGCCAGGCGAGCCGGCCGGCGATGCGACCCTCGCCGCATGGCACGTCGAGCACGCGCATCCCGGGCTCGAGCGAGAGCAGCTCAGCGATCACCTCCGCCTCGGCGTCGCTGCGTGATGGACCGATGGCTTCGGCGTAGAAGTAGAGGTAGTCGTCGTCGAACAGCTCAGATGGGACGCTCACGCCTGACCCATAATTTCACCGTGCGACGGATGTCGGTGGTGCTGGCTGTATTTGTGTCGGTCGCGGTGACGGGAGTCGCGGCCGCGGCGTTGACGACGCCAACCCGCTCCGGGACCCTGCACCCGCTCGCCGCGCTCCCGCCCCTGATCAGGCCGGCACCCGTCCCCCGGAATATACGTCCCAGCGGCTACTCCTGCCCGGTCGCGAGCTCGTCGCCGGCCGCGAGCTCTTCGCCGTGCTCCCTCGTTCCGTGCGTCGAGTTCGCCACCGGCGTGCAGCCAGCGGTTCTCCGAGTGGTCCCGGGCGCGCTCCTCAACCGACGGTGCAGCAGCACCGCGGGCAGGGTCGGACACGCGATCCTGGTCGGGGCTCGTTAGGGCCTTTGCAAGCGCCCAGTCCCGCGGCGGCGGTCCGCTACGGTTCCGCGCCGATGCGTGTGGAGATCAGCACCGTACGCCGATTCAAGGACCTCCGAGCGTTCGTCGCGCTTCCGTTCAGGCTCCACGCGGAGACACCCTGGGTGCCTCCCCTGAAGCTCGAGCGCTACCTGTTCCTGTCCCGTAGGTTCAATGCGTACTTCAAACACGGGGAAGCGGAGTACTTCCTCGCGCGACGGGACGGGCGGGTGGTCGGACGCATCACCGCGCAGATCGACCACGCTTTCAATGCGTTTCACCACAGCCGCTGGGGGATGTTCGGATTCCTCGAGTTCGAGGAAGACCAGGAGGTTCTCGATGCGCTATTGGGCGCTGCGGAGGATTGGCTGCGCGCGCGCGGCTGCGAACGGATGGTCGGCCCGATGGATTTCCAGATGAACGACGAATGCGGCATTGTCATCGAAGGATTCAACCGCGAGCCGATGGTCAGGCAGCCGTGGCACCCGCCGTACTACCAGCAGCGCTGCGAGGCGGCCGGACTGACCAAGGCGATGGACCTGTTGACGTGGGAGGTGCGGCTCTCGGACCGCGATCGGGTCCATCCCATCCTCCCCAGGCTCGCGGAGCGCGCCCGCACGAAGTACGGCATCCGCATCCGCAGGATGTCTCGCCGCCACCTCCGCCGCGATCTGGACGAGTTCTCCAAGGTCTACAACGCCGCCTGGGCGCGCAACTGGGGCTTCGTGCCCTACTCCAAGGAGGACCTCGACGCGTACGCGCTCGACCTCCAGCTCGTGTTCGATCGAGAGTGGTTCCTGATCGCCTACAACGACCAGGAAACCGTCGCGGCGGCGATCACGATCCCGGACGTCAACCAGGTGCTGAGGAAGATGAACGGTCGCCTGCTGCCGCTCGGCTGGTGGTATTACCTGAACCGCAAGCGCATCATCGACCGGCTCCGCGTCGGCTTTCTCGGCGTGCTGCCCGCGTACGAGCACACCGGTGCGGCGGCCGCGCTGTACATGGAGCAGTTCGACACGGCCGCGCGAACTCGCGTCGATTGGTGGGGGGAGGCGGGCTGGACACTCGAGACCAACCGGGGCATGAACCGCGGGCTCGAGGCGATGGGCGGCCGCGTCGTCAAGCGCTTTCGCGTGTTCGAGCGCCTCCTCGGGGAGGCTGGCGCCGGCGGGTGACGGCGGCCCTGGGTGGCGAGGCGGCGCCCCTGGGTGGCGAGGCGCCGGCCCTGGGTGGCGAGGCGGCGGCCCTGGGTGGCGAGGCGGCGGCCGGCGCCGGCTGACTCCGCTAGCGCCGCGGACGCGGCGGCGACTCTCCGGTCAACCTCGCCGCCAGCTCGTCGATCAGATCCCCGACCCGCTTGGCAGTGGGGTGCTCCGTCGCCTCGGCGAACCGATCCGACAGCTCCTCGCGGGCGTCATGCAGGATTTTCGAGAAGCTGTCGTCCGTCTTCACGTAGCCGAGCTCCTCATCCGAAGGGCGGGGGAAGGTCTTGGCCGCGGCTTCTCGCGCAGCCTGGCGCGCGCGCTCGCGTGCCAGGTGCGCTTCTCGGAGGTCTCGTTCCATCTTGGCCAGCCGGGCTTCGAGGTCTTGATCGGTTGGGGCGTTCGGGCGCGGCTCCCCCGCGGGCGCGTGCGACCGTATCTCTTTGATCCGCGCGTAGGCGTCCTGCACCTCCTCGAACCGCCGCGCGGACTCGGCAGACCCACCGTTGTGATCCGGATGGTGGAGCCTGACGAGCCGCCGATAGGCGGCGCGGAGCTCCTCGTCGGACGCGCTGGAGCTGATCCCCAATACCTTGTACGGATCTCGCGCTGGCATCTCAGGGAGAGGGTAGACGGAGCGCTTTGGCCAAACGGTGCGGACGGTCCTCGAAGCCCAGCGACGCGTAGAAAGCAATGGCATCGGTCCGGCCCGGTCGCGTCGTCACCTCGAGCCGGAAGCAGCCGCGCTCGCGCGCGAGCGACTCGATTGCGTCGATCAACGCCCTGCCCACCCCGCGTCGCCGCTGCCGGGACTCGATCACCACTGTCGTGATCCGGCATTGCGGGGCCGAGCGGTGAAGCGTCCAGACCAGGTCGTAGGCGGCGACCCCGATCGCGTGGCCGCCGGCCTCGGCAACGAGCACGCCGGCATCGGCGTCATCGAGCAGGCGCCCGAGCCGGTCGCGAGCCTCCGCCGCGCGGCTAGGATATCCAAGCTCGCCGAGCAGTGGCGCGATCGTGTCCGCGTCGCCCGCCTCCGCGGGTCGAATCACGAGGCTCATCCCCGCCCGACCGGCGCACCGGCTACCTCGCTCTGGCCGAGCGCGCCGGCAGGATCGATCAGCACGCCGGGGTTCAGCGCGCCGGCGGGATCGATCGCGGCCTTGGCCGCGCGAAGCGCCACTGCGAAGGGGTCGGGCCGCTGGCGGTCATACCACGGCCGGTGTTCGCGTCCCACGGCGTGGTGGTGGGTGATCGTGCCGCCGGCGGCGATCACGGCATCCGAGGCGGCGCGCTTGATCGCGGCCCACTGCTCGAGCTCCTCTCCGGGTCGCGCGGGCGCGAGCACTGTGTAGTACGGCGCCGGACCGTCCGGATACACGTGGGTGAAGCGACACGTGACCGAGCCGGCGCCGCACGCCCCTCGGACCGCCGCTTCCGCCGCCGCCATCACCGAACGGTGGAACGATTCGAACCGATCCCATGTGATCGCGGTCTCGAACGTGTCAGAGAGGATCCCCATCGCGACGAAGGTGTCGCGGAGGTACGGGGCGCGGAGAAACGCCTCCCGCCAGCTGCCAGCGGATCCGCTGGCAGCTGGCGACCCGCCGGCGCGCGCCTGCCGGCGCGCGGAGCCGTTGGGGAGGGCGCCCCCATGGTCAGAGCAGATCCGCAGCGCCACGTCCATCCAGGGCTCCACGTCGTGCTCGGCCGACTCGAAGCCGAGAAGCAGGAGCGCGTGGCGTCCGTCGCCGGCGCCCGTGACAGCCGCCTCCTGGGCATCGATCAAGCGGCAGTTCGCCGGGTACAGGCCCGACTGCGCGAGCTCCCGCACGGCACCGGCGCCGGCCATGAATTCGTCGAACCGGACGGCCGCCGACGCCCGGCGATCCGGTCGCGGGCGCACGCGAACCCACGCCTCGGTGATCAGCCCGAGCGTTCCCTCGGAGCCGATCAGCATCCGGTCGGGCGACACGCCGGCGCCCGAGCCCGGCAGGCGCCGTGACTCCCACACCCCCGCCGGCGTGACCGCGCGCACCGACTCGACGAGGTCGTCGATGTGGGTGTACAGCGTCGCGAAGTGCCCGCCGGCGCGCGTCGCGATCCACCCCCCCAGGGTCGAGAACTGAAACGACTGCGGGAAGTGACGCAGCGTCAGCCCGTCCGACGTCAGCTGCTCCTCGAGGAGAGGCCCGGTGGCGCCGGCCTGGATCCGCGCCGCCAGCGACGTGCGATCCACTTCGAGCACGCGGTCGAGCGCCTTGAGATCGACGGTCACGACACCCGAGTAGCGGTCCGCAAAACCAGCCACCGGCCCCACGCCGCCAACCACGCTGGTCCCGCCACCGAAGGGGATGACGGCCGCGCCCGCCGAAAGCGCCCACTCGAGCACGGCCTCGACCTCGCCCTCGTCGCGAGGTCGCACGACCACGTCGGGAGACCCTTCGAATTGACCGCGGAACGCCCGCACGATGTCGCTGTAGGACCGCCCGTAGCAGTGCAGTGCGCGCTCGTAACGATCGAGGGAGCAGATCCCTTCGAGCGCCGGGGGTGGCTGCAGCCGGGGGGCCGGGAGGGACACCTCGGACAGCGGCGCGGGCGCTTGCGGATCGCGCGATCCGAACCCGAGCCGATCGGCGATTGCCCCAGCGGCGGCGCGGAGCTGTTCCTGGGAAGGCTGCTCGTCCTCGTATCCCCAGCCCCAGTGCTTGAGGCGTCGGGACGGGCGGTTGGTTGATTCCACGGGGCGCGAGCCTACCCCGCTACCGTGTGCCGCGTGCCGACGACACCCGGCATCCTTGCCCGCGGCCCGTGGAAGCCCGACCAGGTCCAGGTCTCCTGGCGCACGGATCCGTATGAGCCGGCGCCGCGGGACACCGAGGCCGCGAACGTGGCGCTCGATGAGCTGCGGCGTCGCGGCTCGCCGAGCCACGACGGCCTCGCGGCGCGGCTCGCCGACTTCGATGTCCACGACGACCGGTTGTCGTTGGAGCTCCAGCCGGCTCGCTGGGCCCTCCGGCTCCTGCACGAGCACGCCGCGCGGAGCCTCTCGATCCTGTGCGTCGTCCGCGCCGCCGACGGCTCTTGGCTCGCCGGCCGGCGGGCCGGATGGCTTGCGTCCTGGGCCGGGCGCTGGGCCCTCGGAGCGGGCGGCTCGGTCGAGGTCGACGAGAACCCTGCGGACACCATGGGCCGCGAGCTGCGTGAGGAGTGGTCCGTCGACGCCGCGCGGATCAGCATCGAAGCGCTCGTGATGTTGCCCAGCGAGGTCGCCCTGCTCGTCGGGCAGGCGTGGCTTCAGGACGGTGCCACCGTTACCCCCGACCATGAGCACGACACCTTCGCCTGGTGGCCCGCCGAAGTCGCGCGCTGGCCGGAGGAGGCAGACGAGCCGCTGCGGCGGATGGCGCGGCTGCTCTCGTCGGATTGACCGTGGTCACGTTCCGCCGAGTGGTCACGTTCCGCCGCCTCGAGGCAGCGTCGTTCATCCACTCGGCGGTCTACCTGTCGCTGCTGATTTGCGCGTTCGGCCTGGGTAACCCAGAGCCGGCGACGTTCGTCCTCGGGCTGACCCACGGACTCATGTGGATCGGGATGTCGCTCGTCTGCCTGGTCGCGGCGCGCGCGCGCATCGTCCCGTTCTGGCTGGCGGTCACGGTGGCGGTGCTGGGCGGTCTCGGACCGTTTTGCGGATCGGTTGGTTTCGTGATCGAGGACCGCCGCCGGAGAGCCGCACAGGACGCCCGACAGGGCTCTGATCAGCCGTTACAGTTGAATATGAATGGCGCCGATTAGCAGCACCGTCACGGTGGTGATGCCGGCGATGGGTGACTCCGTCGCCGAGGGGACGGTGCTCGAGTGGCACAAGCATGAGGGTGACAGCGTCGAGGCCGACGAGACGCTCGTCGAGATCTCGACGGATAAAGTCGACGCTGAGGTTCCCTCACCCGCCGCGGGGAAACTGGTCAAGATCCACGCCGCCGAGGGAGACACGGTTGCGGTCGGTGCGTTGCTCGCGGAGATCGCCCCTGACGGAAGCGGCTCGACCAACGGCGACAGCGCTGCGGCGCCGGCGCCACCGGCCGCCCGGGACACACCGGAGGCTCCGGCGCCACCCGCGGCTCCGGCGGTATCCCCGGCCCCGGCGGCGTCAACGGCCCCGGTCTCCGCCGAGTCGCCTCCCACGAGTGAAGAGGAGCTCCTCGCTCGCGCCGCGACGGAGGCCGAGGGCGCAGCGGCGGCCACGGCGCCCACAGGCGACGCGATCGACATCGTGACCCCGACCGGCGGTGAGTCGGTGACCGAGGGGACGATTCTCGAGTGGTCGGTGAAGGTCGGGGACGCAGTCAAGGAAGGCGACACCGTCGTGGAGATCTCGACCGACAAGGTCGACATGGAGCTTCCCGCGCCGGCGTCGGGCACGATCACCGAGATCCTCGCGACGGAGGGGGAGACGGTCACGGTGGGGCAGGTGATCGCGCGGATGACGGCGGGCGCGGCGGCGCGGCAGCCGGCGCCCCCCACTGACGGCGCACCGGAAACTGGTGCAACATCTCGCTCGCGCGAGGGCAAGGGCAAGGGCGAGGGCGAGGGCGAGGGCAAGGGAGGGCGAGGGCGAGGGCAAGAGCGAGAGCGAGGACGAGGGTGGTGGTGAGGCTGGCCTCGAGGCGCCGGCCGGCGACGGCGGCCACGCATCTCCAGTCGCCCGCCGGGTGGCGGCCCAGACCGGGGTGGACCTCTCGGCGATCACGGGCAGCGCCCGCGGGGGCCGCATCACGAAGGCGGACGTCCTGGCCGCTGCGGGCAACGGCGCGCCGACCGCAGCGGCGACGGCAGCCCCGGCCGAGACCGGCAGGGCCGCCCCAGGAAAACCCGCACCGAGCCCCGCCGGCGCCCAACTCATCAAGGGCTCCGCCGCGGCCCTGGCGCGCTACATGGACCAGAGCCGCTCGATCCCGACCGCGACCTCCTTCCGCACGCTCACCGTCTCCGACCTCGAACAGCGGCGCGCGCAGCTCAAGGATGCGGGCCACCGGGTGTCGTTCACGCACCTGATCGCCTACGCCGTCGCAGTCGCCGCCACCGAGGACCTACCGGTGATGGCCCACCACTTCGAGGAGATCGACGGCAAGCCGCACCGCGTCGACGACGGCGCGGTCAACCTGGGCCTGGCCGTAGACGTGGAAAAGAAAGACGGCACCCGCACGCTGATGGTGCCCGTCATCCCAGACGCCGGCCGGCGCACGTTCCCGGAGTTCGTGACCGCGTACAACGACCTGGTCGAGAAGGCCCGCACGAACACGCTCACCGCGGACGATTTGCAAGGCGGGAATCTGACCCTGACCAACCCCGGCGGCATCGGCACGATCGCCTCGGTCCCGAGACTGATGGTCGGGCAGGGCACGATCGTCGCCACCGGCGCCATCGGCTACCCGCCAGGCCTGGGCCGGATCGGCAAGGCCATCGGCGCCGAGAAGGTCATGACGATGACCTCGACGTACGACCACCGCCTCATCCAGGGCGCCGAGTCCGGCCGGTTCCTCCAGCGGATCGAGGCCTACCTGCACGGCGAGGACGGTTTCTACGAGCGGGTGTTCGCGGATCTCGGGGTAGAGCTGGCGCCCCTCGCAGAGCCTCCGACGGCTCCGGACCAAACCGCGGCCGCCGCCCCGCCGGCGCCGGCCCCCGCAGCCGCCCCACCCGACGAGGAACTCCTCCAGGCGGTCCAGGCGGCCACCTCCCTGCTCAAGGCCCACCGAACCCACGGCCATCTCGCCGCCAAGCTCGACCCCCTGGGCCGGGAGCCCGAGGGCGACCCGGCGCTAGACCCCGAGCCGCTCGGCCTCACGCCCGAGCTCATGTCCAAGATCCCCTCGCACATCCTGCGCATGTACGTCGAGGGGGACACGCTGCTGGACGCGCTCCCGCACCTGCGCGAGACGTACTGCGGACCGATCGCGTACGAGATCGAACACATCTCCTCGCACCGGCAGCGGCTGTGGCTGCGCGAGGCGATCGAGTCGGGCGCTTTCCGCGCGCCGCTCGGGGCCGAGGAGAAGAAGGCGCTGCTCAAGCGCCTGACCGAGGTCGACGCGCTCGAGCGGTTCATGCACAAGGCCTACCTGGGCCAGAAGCAGTTCTCGATCGAGGGGCTCGACATAACCGTGCCGATGCTCGACGAGCTCATCCAGCTGTCGGCGACGCAGGGCGCCCGCGAGGTCGTGCTCGGGATGGCGCACCGGGGCCGCTTGAATGTGCTCGCGCACAACCTGGGCCGCGCGTACGACACGATCTTCGCCGAGTTCGAGGGGACCTCCACGCTTGAGCCGATCACCACGATCCCGCAGGGTGGAACCGGCGACGTCAAGTACCACCACGGCGCGCAGGGCTCCTATCAGCTGCCCAGCGGCGAGTCGATCATCGTGCGGTTGGAGAGCAATCCGAGCCACCTCGAGTACGTGCACCCGGTCGCTGAGGGCGCCACCCGCGCCGCGCAGACTACGCGTCAGGGCCCCCATGCTCACCGGGACACGAACGCCGCGATCCCGATCATCCTCCACGGCGACGCGGCGTTCCCGGGCCAGGGAGTGGTGGCCGAGACGCTCAACCTGCAGGCCCTCGACGGCTATACGGTCGGCGGAACGATCCACCTGATCCAGAACAACCAGGTCGGCTTTACCACCGACCCCGATGACGCGCGCTCGACGACCTGGGCCTCGGATCTGGCCAAGGGGTTTGACGTCCCGATCATCCACGTCAACGCCGACGACGTGGCCGCGTGCCTCTCAGCGGTGCGCCTGGCCTTCGCGTTCCGCCAGGAGTTCGGCCACGACGTGCTGATCGACCTGATCGGCTACCGGCGCTTCGGCCACAACGAGGCCGACGAGCCTGCCTACACCCAGCCCGAGATGTACCAGGTGATCCGCCACCATCCGCCCGTTCGCGAGCTGTTCGCCAAGCAGCTGATCGCCGAGGGCGTCGTGTCCGAGCAGGAGTCGACGGAGATGACCGACGACGTCTGGGCCGTGCTGACCGAGGGGCACCGCAAGCTCAAGGAGCAGATCGCCGCGGCCAAGGAGGTCGAGCACGCCACCGGCGAGTACCAGCTCGATCGCACGCCCTCTCCGGAGGTCAAGACCGCCGTGTCCGCCGACCGCCTGCGCGTGCTCAACGAGGAGCTGCTGTCGGTGCCCGACGGGTTCACGATCCATCCGAAGCTCGTCAAGCAGTTCGAGCAGCGTCGCGGCGCGTTGGGTCCCGACGGCGGGATCGTGTGGGCGCACGCCGAGGAGCTCGCGTTCGCGTCGCTGCTCACCGAGGGGATCCCGATCCGCCTCACCGGCCAGGACACCGAGCGGGGCACGTTCAGCCAGCGCCACCTCGTGCTCCACGACCCCACGACCGGCCAGGAGCACTGCGCGGTGCAGCACCTGCCGGGCGCGCTCGCGCCGATGGAGCTCCACAACAGCCCGCTGTCGGAGATGGCGTGCGTCGGCTTCGAGTACGGCTACTCGCAGGAGGGCCCCGAGACGCTGGTGCTGTGGGAGGCGCAGTTCGGCGACTTCGTCAACGGCGCCCAGGTGATCCTCGACCAGTTCATCGTCTCGGGCCTGGCCAAGTGGGGGCAGACCTCGCGGCTGACGCTGCTGCTGCCCCACGGCTACGAGGGATCGGGCCCCGAGCACTCATCGGCGCGGCTCGAACGGTTTTTGCAGCTCGCGGCCGAGGGCAACATCCGCGTGGCCAACCCCACCACACCGGCGCAGTACTTCCACCTCTTGCGCCGGCAGGCGCGGATCGCCAAGCAGCGGCCGCTCGTGATCATGACGCCCAAGAGCCTGCTTCGCCTGCAGCAGGCCACGAGCCAGGTCGATGAGCTCACGAACGGTCGCTTCCAGCCGGTGCTCGCCGAGCCCGGCGTCGACCCGGAGCCGGTCACCCGGCTCATCCTGTGCAGCGGCAAGATGTACTACGACCTCGTCGGCCACGCCGAGCGCGCCGACCAGAAGCAGGTGGCGATCGGGCGGATCGAGCTGCTCTACCCGTTTCCCCAGTCCGAGATCCTCGAGCTGGTGGCGACGTACCCGCGACTCGAGGAAGTGGTGTGGGTCCAGGAAGAGCCTCGCAACATGGGCGCCCGGGCCCACATGTCCCCGCGGCTGATGCAGATCCTGCCCGAGCACCTTCGTTTCGGCTACATCGGACGCCCGGAGCGGGCTGCATCCGGGGAGGGCTACCCGGTGGCGCACGCCGCCGAGCAGAACCGGATCGTCGCCACCGCACTCGACCTGCGCTCGCCCGTCTCGCAGTACCCGCGCACCGAGCCCGGGGAGCGTTGAACCCCGACGTCGCGCGGCATCCAGCAGCGGCCGGGGCCCTCGCGCGAGGTGCACCTGTTGATCCCGCCGGGCGGGACCAAAGGCGTCACCTCTCCGCGATTTGAGTTTAAGGGCCGGGCTTGCGCCCGGCCTGGTTCGAAAAGTATGGGGCTCTGTATAGGGCTTTCCCCGTTGTGCACGGCCGTGTGCACGTGGATCATCGGCATGGATGAAGACCACGAGTACGTGTGCGCGAACGGCATATCGCGGTCAGATTGGGCACGCTAAGGATTGTCGCGGATGATGCGCCGCGTGGTCAGGGGGCGCGGGGTGATGTTGTTGGCGCTGCTGATCGCCGCGCTGGGCGCTTCGCCGGCGTCGGCTCGCCCGTCCACCGGCCGGCCGCAACCACATAGCAGGAGGCATCACCCGGCCACTGCGGATACAGCTTGCCCTGAAACATCTCCTTCGTATGACGGGCCGTGTGGACCTTTATTTACGACCCCGCAGTGGTCCGACGGGACTGGCTGGGCGTCGCCCTCGCAGTACGAGACGATCCAGCTGGCCAAGTTGGCTGGCTCGGGCGAGGACTTGATTGCGCGTGATGCTGCCGGCCTGTGGGTGGAGAAGTTCGACCAGGCGAAAGGCCAGTGGGAGTTGCTCGGCAACGCCGAGGGGGGTTTGGCACTGTCGCTGCCGAACAGGGACGGCTGGAATCGACCGAGCCAGTACCGCACGATTCAGGTCGCGGACCTGAATGGGGACGGTGAGCCCTTACTGCTGGCGCGCGCCGCGGACGGCCTTCACGTCTATCGATGGGATGAGAGCACGGCCACGTTCACCGACATCTCTAAGCCGCCGCGGTTGTTCTCGGATGCCGCCGACGGGAACGACCCGAGCGTGTACGAGACGATCCAGACCGCCGACCTGTTCGGGAACGGCAGCGCCGAGGTGCTTGGTCGAACGCCGAAGGGCATCGAGTACGCGCGCTGGAGTGAGCAGACCGGCCACTTTGACGACGTGACGCAGACGGGCATCGCCCCCGACGCGCACGGCGGCCGCAACCCCTCCCTGTACATGACGATCCAGACCGGCGACGTGGCCGGCGCCGGCGAGGCAAACCTGATCCTCCACACCCCGGACGGCCTGCGCTGGTATGCCATGCAGCCAGACGGCGGGTTCCGCGAGGGGCCGATCTTGGCGGCGCTCGCCGATCAGCACGGCTATGGGCGTCCGAGCCAGTACGAGACGATCCAAACCGCCAACATGGGAGCGAGCGAGCAGGGGGTCGTGCTCGCTCGCGCCGCCGGCGGCTTACACGTCTACCGGTATCAGGACGGGAAGTGGGCCAACGTGGCGCCGGTCCTGGGGGACTTGTCGGACGCAGGCGGCTTCGACCGCCCCAGCCACTACCGCACGATCCGTACCGGCGCTTTCACCGGCGGCGACGCCGACGAGGTCCTGGCCCGCACTCCGGGCGGGATCACGGTATGGGGGCTGCGCGGTGGTTCGTGGGTCAAGCTGTCCGCCGGACCGACGCTGACCGGACCCGTGTGGGACGAGCCCAGTCACTACGAAACGATCCGCGCGGGCGACATCACCGGGCACGGCCGGGCGGCGCTCGTAGTCCGCGGAGTGTTTGGCGTGCGCACCTTCGTTTGGCATGACGGGGGGTTCCGGCGTCCGCGACCGTACGGCGCCTTCCCGACCTTCACCGGCAACGAAGCGGCCGCCTATGCGGAAGTCTCGGGGCTCCTGCTCGGCCGCAACGGCGATTTTCGCAGGGAGACCTACGCAAGCCCCCAGGAAGCCATCACGGAGGCGACACTGAACGACTACCGCGCTCGGCTGGCGGAACGCTGCACTCCATTGGCGGCGCCGTACGCCCCGGCGACACCGCCGCGCTACAGCGACTGCCGTCCGCCAGCGGGCAGCGGCGTGGACCCCGCCGCGTGGACAGCGGTCTCGAACCAGATCATCGCGGAGCTGTGGGCGGCGTCCGGGGTGGTCGCGCACTTCACGATCCTCGACGGCATCGAGACCAAACTCTTTCAGGATCAGCAGGGCATGCTTCCCGCTCTGGACGCCGAACTGACCCTGCCGCCCAATCCTCCAGATAGGGCTGCCACCTTCCTCAAGCTGGTTAAGTCGGCGGTGGAGATTCTCGGCGATGTCGCCCAGCTTTTACCGGGTGGGGATCCGCGAACCGTTCGCGTGATCGCGTTGACCGCACACGCCCTCGGCGCCGTCGCCGACGGGCTCGGACTCAAGCCGGAGCCGAGCCCGCCGCAGTCCTACGCCAAGATCATTGCGGAGATCCCCAAGATCCAGCAGAGGGAGCGTGACATCACCCAGGCCCAACGCCGCTACGTGCTCGCTGATTACGGTCTGCTGTCCGTGATCGGATCGGAGGTCAAAGGCCGGCTGCTGACGCTCGACGAGACCGCCGCGCTGAGTAGCGGACGACAGGCGTTCGCGGTGTGGGCAACCCAGCTGTACCTCCCCGTATATTGGCGTCGCTATCGAGTTTCTAACTGCGCCCGATATAGCGTCTTTCGGCAGGCGTACGAGTGCGATGTGCCCAATGGGCCGTTTGTCACCGTGACTGGGCATCACGGTCGTAAGCCCAAGCTCACCGACTTCAACGCCGTGGTCGTCGGCAACTCCGGATGCGAGAAGCTATTCCTGAAGACAATTTGCAACTGGGTTTCTCCAGGAGGCGCAACGTTTTCCCGTATCACTACGCCGATCTCCAGCCAGTGCCGCTATGACCCGACGCCGGGCTCCACCGCAGCTTGGCGGTACGGCTGTTCCCTCGGCTTTCCGGCGAGGGACTTGATCGACGGCACGAACGGGTGGCACCTGGCTCTCGTGAGGTGCGACGCGTATACGGCCCATTGCGGACTAGTCAGCCAACAACGAGCGATCCGCCCCAAGTCGCCATCGTTCACGGGGTCGACGTACGCGCCCGCGCCTTCGCCGGCGGCGAAGCGTTGAGATCATGGGTCATCCGAGAAGTCATCCCGACCGCATCCGGACGATCACACATCTCTGGGCGGGCCCTCACGCCGCCCAGCGCTCGTTTATCTCCTCCCAGGTCGGCGGCGGCCCAGGCAGGTGATCGCCGTCGGTGGCGCGGAGTCCGTCGAGGATCACCGCCAGGTAACGCCGGCGCAGCTGCTCGGTGCGCGCGCGGTCCGAGAACTTGACCGCCGCGGCGAGCTCGAACACGAGCGAGATGTCGTGGACCTCGAGACCGGGCCGCAGGACGCCCTTGACGCGGTCGAACAGCCTCGCGGACAGCTCGTTCGCGCGTTCGGCCAGCGCGAACATCTCCGCGGTCGGTGTGAACTTGCCGGCCAGCGCGAGCGTGAGCGAGCTCGTGTCGGCGTCCACGGCCCGACGCATGTAGTCGCTGAACACGGTCCAGGGGTCGCGGTCGTCGGCGAGCGCGGCCTGGGTCTCCTCGACGAACCGCTGGAGGCCGTCGTTGCAGAGCGTTCGCAGCAGCTCCTCCTTGCTGCCGTAGCGCGTGTACAGGGCGCCGATACCGACGCCGGCGTGCTTGGCGACGGCGGTGATCGGGGCTCCGGGATCGTCGAGGAACACGGCCCGTGCGGACTCGAGAATAAGCTGGTCGTTGCGCGCCGCCTGCGCCCGTCGCCCGGAGAGGGGGGAAGGGGCGCCCCGTGGACCGCGCCGGCGTGAGCGCGCCGGCGCCGCGGGCGGCGGCTGACGTTGCGTGTCCATTCGTTTCAATCGTAGCACTGGAACAAAATATTCCGTTCTGCTTGTGGTGCGTGGACCGCTGTGGCGGCCGTAACGCTCTGGCGATTGCGGGGCGGCCGGTGACGGCGTGTGCGATCGGGTCTGGGTTCCGCGCCGCGCGCGGTCGCCTCATATTTCTGACACCCTTCCGGCATCCGGTTCCGTAGAGACGGCTCACGTCGCGACAACTCCCGCCGCCATCTGACGCCGAGCCTCGGCGTCCATGACATGGCGATCGATCTCGGCACAGCGAACACGCTCGTGTACGTGGGCGGTCGCGGAATCGTCGTGTCCGAGCCGTCGGTCGTGGCCTCCGATGTGGATACGGGCGAAGTGCATGCGGTCGGCGCCGAGGCCGAACGGATGATCGGCCGCACGCCGGCGTCGATCGCGGCCACCCGCCCGCTGCGCCACGGGGTGATCGCCGACTTCGAGGTCACCGAGGAGATGCTGCGCTACTTCATCCGCAAGGTGCTCGACCGTCGGCTGGCCCATCCCCGGCTGATCGTCTGCGCGCCGTCGGGGGTGACCGAGGTCGAGAAGCGCGCGGTCGAGGAGGCGTCCCTGGCGGCCGGCGCGCGGCGCGTTCACCTGATCGAGGAGCCGATCGCCGCGGCGATCGGCGCCGGCCTGGCGATCGAGGAGCCGGTCGGGCGCCTCGTCGTCGACGTCGGCGGCGGCACCAGCGAGATGGCCGTGATCTCGCTGGGGAGCGTCGTGATCTCGTGCTCGGTGCGGGTGGGCGGATATGAGATGGACGACGCGATAACGCACTATCTCCGCGGCGCGCACCAGCTCGCGGTCGGTTCGCGCACCGCGGAGGCGATCAAGATCGTGCTCGGATCGGTCACGCCGCGCGACGACGAGGACACCATGGAGGTGCGTGGCCGGCATCTGATCACGGGCCTTCCCACGGCGATAGAGCTCACCGCCGCGGAAGTACGCGCCGCGATCATGGGGCCCGTTCGCGAGATCCTCCAGGCAATCCGCGACACGCTCGAGCAGACACCGCCGGAGCTCGCCGGCGACATCGCCCAAGACGGGATCCTGCTCGCCGGGGGCGGCACGCTGCTGCGCGGCTTCCCCGAGCTGGTCGCGGACGAGACCGGGATGCCGGTGGTGCAGACGGAGTCGCCGCTGACGTGTGTCGCGTACGGGTCAGGCCAGGCGCTGGCGCATTTCGACGAGCTGGCCCGGTCCAGCCGCCACCACCGCGCCGCGGTCACCGCCGACTGGCGCACCTCGTAGTCGGCGTCCGGCCGGCGCGCGTACGCGGGCGGCCGCCGTGACGAGCGCGCACGACGCGAGCAGGATCAGGAACGGGTCGACGGGCTCCCTGAACCGCGGGGTCTCGATGTTGACCAGGACCACGCTCAGCGCCAACAGCACCGGCACCGCCCAGACCCAGGCCGGTGCTCTACGAGTGAGACGGGTGAACGCGCCGGCGACGGCAAGCAGGCACAGGACCCAGAAGCTGACCACTCCGATGGCAGCAGTACTACGCGATATGCCCATGGCGTCCGCGGACGCACGCCACGCGAACGTTCCCTCGAGCTCGAACATCCGTCTCGTGTTGTGGTAGGCGACGACGAGCGGCGACAGAGGGTGATCGCCGAGGTAGTGGAAGGCCTGGCGCAGGAGCCGCTCGCCCAGCGCAGCCTCCGGAACGTCGCCGGTGTTGCCGAGCATCCGGCTCTCGCCCGGGATCGCGGCGAAGAAGCGCCACTTGTACGGGACCGGGCGATATGTGGCCGAGGCGGAGTTGTACGTGCCGAGCAGCGTGATCCCCGTCTCGTCGGACACCGGGATGAACCGGTGCAGGAGGACTGCGTTGCGGATGGTCCAAGGCACGATCGTGATGGCCGCGGTGGCGAGCAGGAGCGCCGGCGCAGCCAGTGCCGCCGGCCTCAGGCGGGGGCGGCGGGTCCACACGGCGAATGCCAGCGGGATCGCGATCACCGCCCCGTTCTGGTGGGCGAGCGCGGCCACGCCGGTGAGGACGCCGGCGGCCGCGATCCAGCGGTAGGGGTGCTGTGCGTGATGGACGCGCAGCGTTGCCCACACCGCCGCCAGCACCAGCGCGGTCAGGAGGTTCTCGGCCACGAGGATCCCCGAGAGCTCGATCAGCACCGGATATACCGCCGCCACCCCGAGAGCGGTGAGCGCCACGGTGCAGCCGAACAGCTCGAGCGCGACCAGCCCGATCAGCCCGACGATCGCCGTCCCCAGCACGACCTGTTCGATGCGCGCGGACTGGACGGCCCCGCCACGGCGCGTCGTGTGGCCCGACACGAGGTCAGCCGCGGCCAGGAAGTACGGAAACCCGGGGGCGAAATACGCGCTCGGGCCCTGCGTCCCGCCCGCGGCGGATCCGGGCGCGCGGCTGGTCGTGTAGTCGCCGGTGTGGGCGATCTCGCTGGCAAGCGTGAGGTACGAGCCAGCGTCGTAGACGGGCCGGTAGCGGGTGGTCTCCACGTGCGCGAGCCGGATGGCGAACGCGGCGATCAGGAGGGTTACGGCGATCAAGCGTCTCCGCGTCAACGACGACGGAGGTTAACGCCGACCGTGGTCCCGCCGGGGTTGCATCTCTAACGACAACAGGGCTGTCGCTAAAGACGCAACCTCTTCAGTGGATGCCGACGAGCCCGGCGCAGACCCAGTCCGAGGCCCCGGATCCGCCGGCCCAGAGCTTCTGGGCCACCGCGTCCTGCTCGGACTTGGGCGCGAGGTAGGCGGCCGGCCCGGTTCCCCCGGCCTCCTGCCAGGTGCTCGGGATGATCTGGTAGTAGCCGGAGGCGCCGGCGCTGTTGGGCGGGAGGTTCTGGCCGCCCGACTCGCACATGACGATCGGGCTCGGGATGACCCAACCGTCGGAAGCACCCGATGTCGGGCTCCCGGCCGGGGCGGAGCCGGCGGCCGGTTGGCTCGATCCGCCGGCTGCAGGCGCGCTGGCGGCCTGGGCCGCGCGGGCGGCCGCTGCCTGCTCGGCCTGCGCCGCCTGTGCGGCTGCCGCTTGCTCGGCCTGGATGCGAGCGATCGCCGAGCGGAGTTGCTGTCCTCGGGCCTGGCTGGCGGCCAGCGCCACCTGCTGGGCGTCGCGAACGTGCTGGAGGGCAGCCTGCTTTGACCCGAGCAGGGCGTTCATCCCCTCGAGCGCCCGCTCGCGGATCGTGGCCTCGCGGGTCACCAGAACCTCGGCGGCCTCCATCTTCGCCAGATGCCGCTCGGCGGCGTCGGCCTGAGCCTTGGCCGATCCCGTGACCTGGATGAGCATCTGTTGCTCGACCTCGGCGCGATGCAGGAAGGTGAACCGCTCGAGCAGATCCGCGAAACCACGGGACTCGAGGACGACCGAGACGAGGTCGGGCCGGTCGGACTCATACTCGATCACGAGCTGGCGAGCCAGCAGCATCCGCGCCTGCGCGAGGCGCGCCTTCAGTACCGCGACGACCCGGCGCTCGCGCTGCAGCGACACTCGGATCCGCGCCAGTGTCCTGCGGTCGGAGTCCAGCTCCGCTCGGACCGCCGCCTCGCGCGACTGCACGAGCGCGATCTGGCCGTCGAGGGACGAGATCGAGGCCGAAAGCCCGGCGATGCTTGCCGCCAGACTTTGCTGGCGCGACTGCTCCTGGCTCAGCTGCGAGTTCAGCTGACCGAGGCTCGGATCGGCGCTCGACTGGAGCGGGATCGCCGCGGTGGCGCCGAGGCCGCCCACGATCACGATCGCGGCGATGGCCAGCCGGGGTTTCACGGTGCGCCGGTGGAAGGTCATCGGGTGCGCCTACGGGGTTAGCTGTCGGGCTCGCGCGAGGTGCGCTACGCGGCCATCAGGCGGCGATTAGCCCCGGGGATTCTGGGTCCCCCGTTTCCGCGCCGCAGCAGGGAATTCGGCGTCGGGCAGCCTACCAGGATTCGGAGTGATGCGTTGCGGTTGGTGGCGCGGCGCGCCTCGGTTCGGCGCGCTTATCCTCCGCTGCCGTGGCTGCCATGGAGTCAGAACGCGAGCGCGCGATCCTGGCTCGGGTTCGGTCGACGCCGCCCGGCTTCGTGCGCACGTACGGGGACGTCTCGCCCGGCGCGCCTCGGGTTGCCGGGGCCGTGCTGCACGACTGCCGCGATCCCCACGTCCCATGGCATCGCATCGTCCGCGCCGACGGCTCGCTCGCCAAGGGCTCCCGCCAGCGCTCGCTGCTCGAGGCCGAGGGAGTTCCGTTTCGCGGTGCCCGTGTGGATATGCGCGTCGCGCGGGTACCGGAGCTGTGATGTGGTTCCAGCGCGAGATCGTCCTCCGGGAGCGCCCGCGCGGCTTCCATCTGGACTCACACGCTCGAGGGCGCCGATGACATGCCGGCGCATATCAAGGCGTCGTGGTTCGGCTCGTCGCTGACGCTTGCCGTCTCCCGCGGGCGCATCGCCCTGGGGACGTGGCAGGGGATCTACCTGTGCGAGCACCGCAACCACGGCGGTGCGCGCTCGCTCGTGGCCACGGCTTGGGGTTCAGGCCTGGGCGCGGGTTCGGGGGAGGCGGCCGGGTAACAGTCCGCCGCGATCGGCTTCGCCGTTCGGGTTTAGCGGCCCTTCCAGACGGGGGCGCGCTTCTCGGCGAACGCGCTCGCCCCCTCGCGGGCGTCCTCGGAGGCGTATACCGGGCCCGAGATCTCGAGCTGGCGGGGGAAGAACTCCGAGTCGGGCCAGTCGGCCGACTCGACCAGGATCCGCTTGGTCGCGGCCAGTGCCAGCGGTCCGTTCTGGGCGATGACGTCCGCGAGCTCGAGCGCGGTGTGAACCGCCTGCCCGGGTTCGGCGAGGCGATTCACGAATCCCAGCTCGTAAGCGCGCTCGGCGTCGATCAGGTCGCCGGTCAGCGCCAGCTCCATGGCGACCGTCCGCGGTAGCACTCGCGGGAGTCGCAACAGGGCGCCACCGGCCGCAACCAGCGAGCGCTTGACCTCGGGGATTCCGAGCCGCGCGCCTCGCGCCGCGACGATCAGGTCGCACGCGAGCGCGACCTCGAGCCCGCCGGCGACCGCGAACCCCTCGATCGCGGCGATCAGCGGCTTGCGCGCGGAGCGCTCGGCGATCCCCGCGAATCCCCGACCTTCCACCCAAGGGCGCTCGCCGGACACGAACGCCTTGAGGTCCATGCCGGCGGAGAAGCCCTTGCCGGCGCCCGCGAGGACGCCAACCGACAGGTCGCCGACCCCGTCGAGCTCCTCGAGCGCTGCCGCGATGGCTTGGGCGACAGCGGCGTTGATCGCGTTGCGCTGGTCCGGGCGGTTGATCGTGATGAGAAGGACGCGGTCGCGACGTTCGGTGAGGACTACTCGTTCGTCAGTCATGCCGCGAACAATTTCAGCTCCGGCTCTCGTTCGTCGCGCAACACGGCCAGATCGACCTCGACCCACGCGATCCCCCGCGCCTGGGCGAGCACTCGCGCCTGCGGCTTGACCGCCTGGGCGGCGAGTACGCCGCGGCAGGACCGGAGCGCCGGATCCAGGCGGATCCGCTCCAGGTACCGGGCCAGCTGCTCGACCGCCTCGATCCCGCCAACCCGCTTGATCTCGACCGCGACCCACTGCTCCTCGCCGTCTCGGCACATCAGATCGACCGGGCCGATGTCGGTGGGCCACTCCCGGCGCACCAGCCGGAACCCCTCGCCACACCACTCGGGCCGCTCGGCCAGCAGCTCCTGGAGGTGAGCCTCCACCCCGTCCTTGGCCAGCGCAGCGTCATCGTCCGGCGAGCCCATGTCGTGGGTTACGTCGGAGAGCACCTCGTAGATCTCGATCTCGAGGCGGTCCTCGCTCGCGCCGGCACGCTTGCGCACGACCATCCGCCCGGGCTCCTCCTGGATCACGGTCGGCGGGGTCATCCAGTTCAAGGGCTTGTAGCCGCCGGCGTCGGCGTGGACGAGCACCGATCCGTCCGCCTTGACGACGATGAGGCGCAGCGATTTCGGCAATAGCGCGTTGAGCCGGCCGGAATACCGGACCTCGCAGCGGGCGACGATGAGGCGCATTGAGCCAGCCTATGATCAATAGCGGACGTGAACGATGCGTAGCCAACTTCGCCCGCTATTCGACCGAGTCGTGATCAAGGAGCTCGACCCCGATCGGGTCCGTCGCTCCGGTCTGCTGGTGCCACCCGGTTCGGACGAGCCGCCGCCGCAGCACGGGATCGTGCTCGCGGTCGGACCCGGGCTCGACTGGTGGGATCACGTCGGCGTGGTGATGCCCGTCAAGCCCGGAGATCACGTGGTGTTTCCGGCCTCCGCGGGCACCTGGGTGGAGGTCGACGAGGAGCGCCTGCTCGTGTGCCGAGTGGGCGAGCTGTTGGGTGTGCTCGAGCGGGTGGAGGACTGTCCCGCCTGCGGAGGGCGGCCGCTCGGGCCCCAGGAGGCGTGTCCGGTGTGTGGGCGCGAGGGATCTTCGGTGCCGGAGCGTTGAGGGCCTAGGCCGCGCTTCGCTCCGACAGCTCGCGCGGTGCCGACGCGCGGATCCGGTCGAGCAGATCCCTGACCTCGAGGTCGTCGCCGAGCGCGAGCCGCCGGCGGCACGCTTCCGAACACTCGCTGATCCGATCCGTGCGCGCGAGCGCGTGGGCATAAGTCGCCCAGGCGGCCGGCGATCCGGGGTCGAGCACCGTGGCGGCGTGCGCGGCCGAGACCTCCGCGCCGACATCGCCGGCGAGGTGGTGAGCGAGCGCCAGGTCGAGGAGCCCCTCGACCGAAGGGCCGATGAGCTTCGCCTGCTCTAGCGCCGAGATCGCCCCCGAGCGGTCCATGAGCCGCAGTCGCAGGCGCCCCAGGCGCTCCCACGCCGAGGCATCGCCCGGCGCCCGGTCCGCCGCGCGGGCGGCCGCGTCGGCCGCGAGGTCGACGGCGCCCATGTCCTCGTAGATCCGCGACGCGAACCGCTCGGGGGTGGGGCGGTCGGTGTCGACCCTGGACCAATCGCGGACCGCTCGAGCCGCCGCCGGCAGGTTCCCGGCCTGCCAGAACGCCGCCGTGAGGAGCCGCAGCACCGCGGGATTGGTCGGTTCCGCGTCGCGGGCGTAGATGAGGCGCTGCGCCGCGAGCGCGGCGTCCCCTTCCGCGAGCGCGTGCTGGGCCGCGGTCATGAACCGCTGCACGCGGTCGGCCGAGGGATCGGCCTTTGAGAAGTCCACGAACTGGAGTGACCCCGCCGGCACGGTCCGAACCCCGACCGAAAACAGGACCCGGGCCCACTGCTGCACGTCATCCTCGTCTCCCGAGAAGTAGATCCCGCTGACCGTGCCCACGCCCCACTCCGGATACGAGACGCAGCGCGCGTAGCGGTGGACGACCGAGTGATCGGGCACGCGCGAGCCGAACGGATCGTGCTTGGCACGCTCCTCGGCTCGCTGACGCTCGCGCTGCTCGGCCTCGTACGCCCGCCGGCCCGCATCCTCGCGGGCCCTGCGGGTGGCGGCCGCCGACGCCTTGACCGCGTTGCGGGTGACCCGCCCACCGCGCGAGCCCTCCGCCAGCTCCTCGAGCTGGTCCGCCGCCTCGTTGATCGCCTGCAGATGACGCTGGTGCTCGTGCTGGCGTCCCGGCGGCGCGACGTCGGGGTGCCAGCGCTTGGCCATGCGCCGGCGCGCGAGCTGGACCCGGCGCTGGTCAAACGGCGCCTCGAGCTCGAGTAGGAGCATGGCCTGTTCCACGTCGAGGATGCGGGGCATGACCCATCTACGTTAGCGGCGCCGTCGCGACGATGGCGGCGCCGCGCGGTGCGGCGGGCCGAAGTCCCTCAGCGCGCGGCGAGGTTCAGCACCACTGCCAGCACGAAGCAGAGCAGCGCGGCGATGCGCAAGAACACGCCCACGCGGTCTCCGGGGCGCCCGGATACCATCCCCGCGATCGCCAGCACGAGGCAGATCACGGCGATCAGGGCAAATACGGCGGCAACGACGCGCATAACCCCCGTTTGTACTCTCAGTGTGCGTGTCGACCCAGTACATCTTCACCACCTACAGGCTCTCGCGGCGCTTTCCACCCGACCGCCAGGTGCTGAGCGACATCTCGCTCTCGTTCCTCCCCGGCGCGAAGATCGGGGTGCTCGGCTACAACGGCGCCGGCAAGTCGACCCTGCTGCGGATCATGGCCGGCCTCGACAATGAGTTCGACGGGCACGCCCAGCTCGCGCCCGGCGCGACGGTCGGCCTGCTCGAGCAGGAGCCCGAGCTCGACGCCGGCAAGGACGTTCGCGGGAACATCGAGGACGGGGTGGCGGAGACAAAGGCGCTGCTGGACCGCTTCACCGAGCTCTCGATGAACTACTCCGAGGAGAACGCCGATGAGTTCGCCCGCGTGCAGGAGCGCATCGACGCGGTCGATGGGTGGAATCTGGACACCACGCTCGAGATCGCGATGGACGCCCTGCGATGCCCTCCGCCGGACGCGGACGTCCCGACCCTCTCCGGCGGCGAGCGCCGGCGCGTGGCCCTGTGCCGGCTGCTCCTGCGCCAGCCGGACCTGCTGCTGCTCGACGAGCCGACCAACCACCTCGATGCCGAGTCGGTCGCGTGGTTGGAGCGCCACCTGGGCGAGTACCGGGGCACGGTGGTGGCGATCACCCACGACCGCTACTTCCTGGACAACGTCGCCGGCTGGATCCTCGAGCTCGACCGGGGCCGCGGGATTCCGTACGAGGGCAACTACTCCGGGTGGCTCGAGCAAAAGCGCGCCAGGCTCCAGGCCGAGGCCAGGCAGGAGGGCGCGCGGAAGCGAACCATCGAGCGCGAGCTCGAGTGGGTCAGGCTGAATGCGAGCGCGCGGCGCAACAAGCCCAAGGCGCGCCTGAACGCGTATGAGGCGCTGCTCGCCGAGGACCGCAATGTGAAGCTCGACCAGGTCCAGATCCACATCCCCGCCGGGGCCCGGCTGGGCGACGTGGTCGTCGAGGCCGACGGGGTGCGGAAGGCCTACGGCGACAGGGTGCTGATCGATGATCTGACCTTCAAGCTGCCGCGGGGCGGGATCGTGGGCGTGATCGGCCCCAACGGTGCGGGCAAAACGACGCTGCTGCGGATGATCACGGCGCAGGAGGAGCCCGACGAGGGCACACTGCGGCTCGGCGAGACGGTCGAGCTGGCCTACGTCGATCAGTCCCGCGAGGACCTCGACCCGGAAAAGACCGTGTGGGAGGAGATCTCCGGGGGCCAGGAACAGATCACGGTGGGAGATCGGAGCGTCAACAGCCGGGCCTACGTGGCGGGCTTCAACTTCAAGGGCACCGACCAGCAGAAGAAGGTGGCCAAGCTCGCGGGCGGGGAACGCAACCGCCTGCATCTCGCGAAGCTGCTGCGCATCGGAGGCAACCTGCTGCTCCTCGACGAGCCGACGAACGACCTCGACGTCGACACGTTGAGGGCGCTCGAGGAGGCCCTGCTGGCGTTCGCGGGCTGCGCGGTGGTCGTCTCGCACGACCGCTGGTTCCTGGACCGGATCGCCACCCACGTGCTCGCGTTCGAGGGGGACTCGCAGGTGCGGTGGTTCGAGGGGAACTTCGAGGCGTACGAGAGCTTCCGGCGCGAGCAGCTCGGCGCGGAAGCGGACCGCCCCAAGCGCATCACGTACAAGAAGCTCGTCCGACGTTAGCCGGCGAGGGGGCCCACTCTGAGCCCGGCGAGGGCGGCCCACTCTGAGCCCCGCGGATCGGATCGAGCGGCGTGGAGGGTCGCCACGTACTGAGAGCCGCCGCCGGTGAAAATGGCCTTTGGTGAGGCTGGACGCGGTGTGCTCGATCTCCGGGAAAGCATTGACTGACTGCAGCGTGGGGTTCGTGCTGGTAAGGCGGATCACGATCTCGCGGTTCCATGCACCACCGGCAAGGTTGATCCTGCCTGCCTGGCAAGGTTGATCCCGCCTGAAGGGTGATCGTCTTCCGGGTATCCGCGTCAGTGACGGTTAGCGATGCTCCGGCCGGACACTGGCAGTCCCCTCGACGGGACGCTTCCCACACCATCTCCCACGACCATGACCGTACCGACGATCAGCCCCATCAGACACGTTCCGATAGCCTGGGCTTGAAAGCGAGCGTGAGCATCATTACGCTGGCTCATCCTGCCGGCGGCGGCGTGGCCAGTGATTGATCATCGTCCTGCGAGGGCCGTGTAGGTGGAGAGATTCCTTCTGACCAACGTCCCGACCCTCTGGCTCGGGGTCGGGATGGTGGTTGTTGCAGTGGCTCTGGCCCTGCTCGGCCTGGTGCTAGTCCGGCGATCGGTTGACCTGAAGAAGTTCGAATCTCACCACGAGGTCGCTGGCTTCATCATCGCTGTTGTCGGAGTGATCTACGCCGTGATGCTTGCATTCGTCGTAGTCATCCAGTGGGAGCAGTTCAGAAGCGCCGAGGACGACGCCCGCGCGGAGGCGAACGCGATTGGCAACCTCTACCGCGACGGCGTGGCCGTGGGGGGCCCGCAGGGCAATGCTCTTGACAAGGCACTGGCGTCATACGCCACCTATGTGGTGAACACAGAGTGGCCGTACATGGGCACCCATCAGGCGGAAGCCCCCGGCACCGACGAGTACCGGAACGGCATGTGGCGCGCAGTCATCAAGCTGCCAACCCAGACAGCAATGGATGCGGATGTCGCGAGGCAGGCCGTTGGCGACGTCTCGGCGGCGACCGAAGCTCGACGAACGCGCGTCGAAGACAGCTCCACATCGCTGCCAACCCCGCTCTGGGTCGTGCTGATTCTCGGTGGCGTGATAACCGTTGGGTTCACATACTTCTTCGGTCTCAAGAGCTTCCTTGCCCAGGCCGCGATGGTTTCGACTCTCGCGGCGATCATCGGGCTCTCGTTATTCGTGATCCTGACGTTGGACTTGCCCTTCACAGGCGATGTGGCGGCGGAGCCAACCGCTCTGATAGACGAAATGCACGAGTTTTGCTCGTATAACTTTGTCATTCCCACACACGCTCACAATTGCCAAGACCCGCCGGCGCACGTACGGTGACCGCCATGTTTCGGTACGTCACAGACACCGGCCATGTCATCTGGGCCCAGCGGGCACCCTGACCCCATCCAGCGGCGCGCGCTCGGATTACGCGAGAGCGCGCGCCTCCGCGGCCCCGCGCCGACCATCACGAGGACGACGCAGGCCTCGGCGGCACACCGACAACAGCCCAGGCGATACCAGTACGACCCGCACACCGGGAAAGGTGATAATCCGGTGGATTGTATGAGTCGCTACCAAATGCGGCAAAAGCTAATCATTCCGCAGTATCGTGTGGCCTTGTGGTCCTTTTGACATATGTGTGGGTAGTTCACCTTGACAAGTCACCGGCGAGGTGCATAGAGTGTGCGCGCTCGGGGGGTGGGGCCGCCTACCTCTATCGGTGCTATGAGAGCTCAGGTCATCTGAGCGGACATGAGAGGTGCATGAGCGTCGTGCGGTGTGGGCGTGTTCGGTGGCTGGTGCGTTTGGTGCTGACTGCCCTAGTAGCCGTGACCGTCGGCCTGATCGGACTGGGTCCGTCGATCGCGCGCGCGGCGGCGGTACCCCCTAGTGCGCGCGCGGCGGCGTGTAGCACAGATGTCGCGGCCGGGTTGTGGGAGGTCACCACCACCGGTTGCTTGAGTGAGGTTGCGCCGGGCCACTGGACGACGAGCGATGCCGTGGCGCTGAACGGGGTGCCGCTGGCGCCGGCTCCCGGTACCTCCCTTGACCTCGTCCAGAATAGCCCCGAGGGCGCAGCCGTGTTGTCGGTGAACGCTTCGGTCAGCGTCGCTGGTGTGACGTTCGAAAGGGAGGGGGCGCTCCGTCTGGACCTGCCGGCCGGTCGACCGGGCGAGCAGGCGGCCGTCTTCTCTACCGGCGCGCTCAACGGTGAGAAGCTGTTCGGCTTTCCGATCTCCGGATCGTTTGAGATTGACCTCGGCGAGGATGCGACAAACGTTCGCTACGCCAAGTTCATCGGCAATCTGGAGCTCCCCAGCGTGTTCAAGAACGGTCCCGAGGAGGGGGCTGGGGGGCTGACTGCGACGGTCGCGCTGCGCGTCGACCGTAACGGGGTGCATGCCGATGCGGTCAAGGCCGAGGTCAGCAACGCGTATATCGGCTCGCTGCAGGTCAAGAAGCTGTGTCTTTCGTTCGTCAGCGCGGGGAGTGTGATATCGCCGTGTTCGCCGCCGGTGTTCGGGGCCGAGCCGTTCCTTCAGTGCCAGAACCCGGGGAACGTGGACCGGTGGGACGGCACCGCGGACGTCGTGATCCCGACGGCAGATCGCCCCGAAGTCGGAGTGTGGGCGGGCGTCGAAGATGGGCAGTTCAGCTACGCCGGGGGGCAGGTTACCCACCTCGGCAACGCGGTACCGATCGCTCCGGAGGTCTACCTCGACAGGGTCGCGCTGGCGGTGTGCGTGCATCCCCCGCCGGTCGTGTTCAAGGGCGCGGCCGGGATCAACATCGGCCCCACGGTCAACGGCGTGGCACCGGTGTCGCTCGCCGCCGCCGTGCAGTACACCGATTCGCGTCCCTGGGTGCTGGAGGCGAGTGGAAGCCTCGACGTGTTTGGCAATCGGGTCGCCGACGGCTTCGTCCGGTATCGGTCGGATAACACGATCGATTTCGGGTTTAACGCCAACCTCGACTTCAAGGTCGCGTCGCTGGAGGCCCATCTCGCGGGCTGGATCGAGGCCCGGACGCCGCTGCGCTTCAATGTGGACGGCAGCGGCAAGGTGTGCGTCCTGAGCGTGGCGTGCCTGAGCGGGGAGGTGACGGCCTCCTCGGAAGGCCTCGCGGGCTGCGTCACGGTCATGGAGGGCGACATCTGGGAGCTCGTCAAAGATCCCGATTGGGACTGGCTGCACTTCTGGAGGACCCACTGGGAGCTGCACCACTGGCGCGTCCGCGCGGGCTTCGGGGTCCACTGGGGCGGTTCGGTGGACCTGATGGGCGATTCCTGTGACGTCGGTCCGTATCGGGCGGCCCGGTCCGCGCGGGTGTCCGCCGCCGGCATTTACACCATCAGGGTGGGGTCGGGCATGACCGCGCTCGTGCTGAAGGCCCAGGGCGCGCGCAAGGCTCCCGGGGTCGAGCTGATCTCCCCCAACGGCCGGACGTATACCTCTCCCCGCGTGGCCGCGAAGATCGTCCCGGGCCACGACGCGTTCGTGGAGGATCCGCAGACGGATGCGACGCAGGTGATGATCGCGCGGCCGGTCGCGGGTCTCTGGCGCATCCGTCCGGTCGGAGGGTCGAGGATCACCCGGATCGAGCAGGCCAGCGTGGACCCGATGCCCACGGTCCAAGCCGGCGTCGGCGGCAGCGGCGAGGAGCGGATCCTTGGCTACAGCTATCAGCCCCAGCCGCTGCACAGCACGCGGTTCGTCGAGGAGGGCGGCAACTACGAGCAGGAGCTCGGCGTCGCAAAGGGCGGACCGTGCAAGGGTGAGCAGGACATCCATCCGAATCCGGCCGTGTGCGGACAGCTCCGCTTCACCCCCGCCCCGGGACCGGCTGGCGTCCGTCACATCTACGCCGTCACCACGATGAACGGCGAGGAAACCCGCCGGGAGCTCGTGGCGACCTACGACGCCCCGCCCGAGCCCGAGCCCGCGGAGGTCCCCCACGAGATGGTTAAACGTCTCCCCGACGCCTTGAGCATCAGCTGGGCCGCAAGTCATGCGCAGATCACGGCGGCTAAGCCGGTCGACTACGACGTCGACGTCAACCTCACCGACGGCCGCAGGCTGCTGTTCGTCCTGCGGAGGGGGGACGACCACGTGACGGTTCCTGGCGTTGGCCCCCACGTCGGAGCCCGGGTGATGATCTCTCCGGTCCGCAAAGATGACACGCTGGGCAAGATGCGCGCGGTGACGATCACGGTCGGCGCGGCCGCAGCCTCGAGCTAGCCCTCAGCTAGCCCGGCCGACCCTCGCCGCAGCTAGCCGGCTAGACCCCCAAGGTTTCGAGAACGCCGCGGAGCTCGACGGCATTGGCTGCCACCGCGTCGGCGCCGACCAGCTCGTCCGGCGGGCACGGGCCGCTGGCGACCGCCACGCAGCGCACCCCGTCCGCTCGCGCACACGCGATGTCGCGCGGGGTGTCGCCGACGACGATCGTGTCCGCGCGCGGGTACGGCACGCCGACCGCCCCCGCCCGCCGGCGCGCAATCGCGGGCAGAGCGGCGCGATCCTCGCTGTCTGAGCCGTACGCCCCCTGACCGCGCTCGAACGCCGCGCCGATCCCGGCGCGGGCGAGCTTCAGCCGGGCCACCGGCTCGTAGTTTCCAGTCAGGAGCGCGGTCCTGGAGCCGGTGCGCCCGGACAGCCACGCGAGCAGCTCCCGGACGCCCGGAAGGACGGTGTGCGAGAGATCCGTGGGGCACAGCCGCGCGTATGCCCGGCAGACCTCGTCCCGGAACTCGTCGGCTCGATCATCGATCCGCTCGGCGGAGATCCCGGCGTCGAGCAGGATCTCACGGGCGATGTCGCCGTCGGTGCGGCCCGCCGGGGACAGGCCCTTGCGGACCGAGGAGGCGTCGACGCCGTGGACAGCGCGCAGCGCGGCGTACACGGCGTCGCGATGGGCGTCGGTGGCGCCATGGAGCAGGGTGCCGTCCACGTCGAACAGCAGCAGCATGCGTTCAGCGCTCGAATGACATGTCCGGTTCGAGCCGCCTCGCGAAGGCCGCGATCAGCCGGGCCGCGGCGGCGACATCGTCGACCGAGACCATCTCGACCGGAGAGTGCATGTAGCGCAGCGGAACCGAGACCAATCCGGTGGGCACGCCCGCACGACTGAGATGAATCGCGTCGGCATCGGTGCCGGTGCTGCGTCCCAGCGATTCCATCGTGAACGGGATCTCCTGTTTGGTGCCCGCTTCGTAGAGGAGCTCGAACACGCGCGGGTGAAGGGTCGTGCCCCGGGCGATGACGGGCCCCGACCCGAGCGGGTGCTTGGTGATCGGGCCGAGCTCGATGCCCGGTTGATCGGTGGCGAACGTGACGTCTACGACGATCGCGACGTCGGGATCGTGCGCGAACGCGCTCGTGCGGGAGCCGGCGAACGTGGTCTCCTCCTGCGCCACGGCGAACGCCACCACGTCCCCCGGCGCACCGCCGGACTCCGCGACCAGCCGTGCCGCCTCTGCGGCCACGTAGCAGCCCACGCGATTGTCGAGCGCCCTCGAGACCACGCGGTCATGGCGGAGCTCGACCGGCTCGACGTCGATCACGGCCACGTCCCCGATCCGGACGAGCGAACGCGCCTCGTCGGCATCCTTCGCCCCGATGTCGATGTGAAGGTCCTTGAGCTCGGGAACGCGCTTTCGGTCCTCGTCCTTGAGCAGGTGGATCGGCTTGCGGGCGATGACGCCTCCGACCGGGCCGTTACGGGTCGCGATCCGCACCCGCTGGCCCACCAGCACGATCGGGTCCCAGCCGCCCACTTCGCCGAAGCGCAGGTAGCCGTCGTCGTCGATGTGCGAGACGTGCAGTCCGATCTCGTCGATGTGGCCGACGATCGCGAGCTTTGGCCCGCCCGCGACTCCCGCCACCCGCGCGAAGGACGAGCCGACGCGATCGGAGCCGACCTCGGTGGCGAACGCCGCACACGCCTCGCGCCATGCCCGGGCGGGATCGGATTCGTAGCCGGAGGGCCCGGTTGCGCTCAGCAGGCGGGTCAGCAGCTCGGGAGGCGTCACGTGGCCAAGGCTATTCAGAAACGCACCCGCGGTGCGCCTACTCAGTCGCGCGAGGCTGGGCGCCGGCGGGTCGCCGCCCCGCGGCGCACGCGAACACCGCGAGCGACATGGCGAGGGCCCACTCGGTCGAGTGGGAACCCAGTCGATCAGGTTGGCCCAGTGTTATGGATTTGTTGGATGGGCGGGAGGAAGGTAACGTCTAACCATTACCGACGAGTCCGCTAACCCCCGTCCGCCTGAACACTCGCTTCAGGAGCTGCTCGAGGAGCTGCTCGCCCACGTCGAGGCGACACACGGTCGCTGCATCGATCTCTCTGAGCTGAGCGAGGTCGTCCAGGATCACGACCTGAGCGAGGACGACGGAGAGGCGCTCCAGGAAATGCTCGAGGAGCGCGGGATCGAGTTGCACGACGATTGTGGCCGGCGCGCGGAAGAGACGGCGTACAGCTACGCCGACATGGCCGACCGAACCACGGATGCGCTGTCGCTGTTCATGCGGGAGGTGCGGCGACATCCGCTGCTCACCCGCGAGGAGGAGATCGAGCTGGCCAAGCGGATCGAGCGGGGCGACCTCAGGGCCAAGGAGCAGCTGGTCAACTCGAACTTGAGGCTGGTCATCTCCAACGCGCGCAAGTACGAAGGCCTGGACCTGCCCCTCCTCGACCTCATCCAGGAGGGAATCCTGGGCTTGATCCGAGCGGCCGAGAAGTTCGACTACCGCAAGGGGTTCAAGTTCTCGACCTACGCGACCTTCTGGATCCGCGAGGCGATCCAGCGGGCGATCGCCAACCGGGCTCGCACCATCCGGATCCCGGTCCACGTCGGGCAGCTCGAGCGCAAGATCGCCCGCGCGCATCGCGAGCTCACCGCCCGCCTCGGCCGCGAGCCCACCGACGAGGAGGTCGCGCGCGCCGCGGGCGTGGACGCCAGCCAGGTGCGCGAGGCACACACGGTGGCCCGCGTCGTCACCAGCCTCGATCGCCCCGTGGGCGAGGAGGAGGACACCACGCTCGGCTCGCTGCTGCCGAGCGACTCGCGCGGACCGGAGGAGGAGGTGGAGATCGCGCTGCGCGAGGACGCGCTCCGCACCGCGGTCGACCAGCTCCCGCCGCGCGAGCGCGAGGTGGTAAAGCTTCGCTACGGGATCGACGGCGAGTCGCCCACGCCGCTGCGGGAGACCGGGCGCCTGCTCGGGATCTCGTCCGACGCCGTCCGCCGGCTCGAGCGCAGGGCGCTCGCCGAGCTGGCGGAGAGCCGCGAGCTGGAGGCGCTCAGGCCCGCAGCTTGAAGATATGCCCGGGGGCGCGCATGCGCGCCCCCGCCGAGCGGTGCATGCACCGCTCGGGCCGGCGGCGCATGCGCCGCCGGCTACGGTGCCAATAACTGTCTGAGCACGAACTGGAGGATGCCGCCGTGGCGGTAGTAGCGCTGCTCCTTCGGGGTGTCGATCCTCACCGTGACCGCGAATCGCTTGTCGTCCGCGGCGACGGTCAGCTCGCGGGGGATTGGATCGGCGTGGGCCAGCCCGGACACCGTGAACGTCTCGCGGCCCGTCAGGCCCAGCGACTGCACCGAGTCGCCGTCCTTGAACTGGAGGGGTAGGACGCCCATCCCGACCAGGTTCGAGCGGTGGATCCGCTCGAAGCTCTGGGCGATCACCGCCCGGACGCCGAGCAGGCGGGTGCCCTTGGCCGCCCAGTCGCGGGAGGACCCGGAGCCGTATTCCTTGCCGGCGAGCACGACCAGCGGCGTGCCTTGGGCGATGTAACGCACCGCGGCGTCGTAGATCGAAAGGTTGTCTCTGCCCGCGCCGTCCCCCGAGCCCAGGTAGACCGTCACACCGCCTTCGGTGCCCGGGGCCAGCTGGTTGCGCAGGCGGATGTTCGCGAACGTCCCGCGCATCATCACCTCGTGGTTGCCGCGCCGCGAGCCGTAGGAGTTGAAGTCCTTCGGCTCGACGCCGTGCTCGATCAGATAGGCGCCGGCGGGCCCGTCGCGCTTAATCGAGCCCGCTGGAGAGATGTGGTCGGTGGTGACGCTGTCGCCGAGCACCGCGAGGGCTCGCGCGTTTTCGATGTCGGCGATCGGCTCGGGCTCGATCGGCAGGTTCTCGAAGAACGGCGGCCGCCGGACGTACGTCGACTCGGGCTCCCAGGCGAACGCACTGCCGGTCGGAACCTCGAGCGAGTTCCAGCGCTCGTCCCCGTCGAACACCTCTCCGTAGCTCTTGCGGAACATGTCCGACTGGACCGCCTCCTCGACGGCGCGCGCAACCTCGGCCTCGGCCGGCCAGATGTCCCTGAGGAACACCGGCTGCCCGTGCTCGTCCTCGCCGAGCGGCTCATCGTAGAGGTCGATGTCCATCGTCCCCGCGATGGCGTAGGCGACGCACAGCGGAGGCGAGGCCAGGTAGTTCATCTTCACGTCCGGGTTGATCCGGCCTTCGAAGTTGCGATTCCCCGAGAGCACCGAGACGACCGCCAGGTCCTCCGCCCCCACCACGTCTGAGATCTCCTCCGGCAGCGGGCCGCTGTTGCCGATGCACGTCGTGCACCCATAGCCGACGAGGTTGAATCCGAGCGCGTCGAGGTACTCGGTCAGGCCGGCCCGGTCCAGGTACTCGGTGACCACCTTGGATCCCGGCGCCAGCGATGTCTTGACCCAGGGCTTCACGCTCAATCCCCTCTGGACCGCGTTGCGGGCGAGGATGCCGGCGCCGAGCATGACCGACGGATTGGACGTGTTCGTGCAGCTGGTGATCGCCGCGATCACCACGTGACCGTGGTCGAGCTCGGTCTCGGTCCCGTCCGCGAGCGTCAGCGGGATCCTGGTCCGCCTGCGCTCCGCCACCTGGGTGCCCCCGGTTCCCCCCTGCGGCTCGTTGCCGTCTCCGTTGGGGAGGTGGGTGGCCACCGGGTCGCTCGCGGGGAAGCTCTCCGCCACGGCCTCGTCCTCGAGGTCCTCGTCGGGCAGGTAACCCTCGAGCGCCATCCGGAAGGCCGGCTTTGACTCGGTCAGCGAGACCCTGTCCTGGGGGCGCCGTGGTCCGGCGATGCTCGGCACGACGTTGTGAAGGTCGAGCTCCAGTTGTTCTGAGAAAGTCGGCTCCTCGGAGTGCTCGTCGTGCCAGAGGCTCTGCTCTTTTGCATACGCCTCGACCAGCTCGATCAGCTGTTTGGGGCGCCCGGAGAACTCGAGGTAGCGCAGCGTTTCCGCGTCGATCGGGAAGATCGCGCAGGTCGAGCCGAACTCGGGCGACATGTTGCCGATCGTCGCGCGGTCGGCCAGCGGCAGGTTCGCGAGGCCGGCGCCGTGGAACTCGACGAACTTCCCGACCACACCGTGGGAGCGGAGCATCTCGGTCACGGTCAGCACGAGATCCGTGGCCGTCGCCCCTTCGTGCAGCTCCCCGGTGAGCCTGAAGCCGATGACCTGCGGGATCAGCATCGACATGGGCTGGCCCAGCATCGCCGCCTCGGCCTCGATCCCGCCCACGCCCCAGCCGAGCACCCCGAGTCCGTTGACCATCGTGGTGTGGGAGTCGGTTCCGACCAGCGTGTCGGGGTACGCACGCGCGGGACCGGAGCCGTTCTCGGCGACGAACACCACCCGGGCCAGGTACTCGAGGTTGACCTGGTGGACGATCCCGGTGTCGGGCGGGACGACCTTGAAGTTGTGGAAGGCTCCCTGGCCCCAGCGCAAAAACGCGTAGCGCTCGCGGTTCCGCTGGAACTCGAGCTCGGCGTTGCGGGCGAAGGCGGCGCGCGACCCGAACGCGTCGACCTGGACCGAGTGGTCGATGACGAGCTCCGCCGGGACCAGCGGATTGATGCGGTTCGGGTCGCCGCCCATCTCGCGCATGGCGTCGCGCATCGCGGCCAGGTCGACTACCGCCGGCACCCCGGTGAAGTCCTGCATGAGCACGCGCGCGGGCGTGAACGCGATCTCCTTGCTTGGCTGCGCCTCGGCGTCCCAGGTGGCGAGCGCCTCGACGTCCTGCGCGCGGATCGCCTCGCCGTCCTCGTTGCGCAAGAGGTTCTCGAGGAGGATCTTCAGCGAGAACGGAAGGCGCGCAACGTCGTACTTGGACTGAAGCGCGTCGAGGCGAAAGATCTCGTAGGAGCGCTCGCCGACACGGAGCGTGCCCTTGGCGTCAAAGCTGTTCGTTTTCGGGGTCAATTTCGGTCCCTCCTGGTCGCATCGTGGTAGTTCCTACTCTAAGACGGCCTGAGCATCAGCGGCTTCCTACGTCCGTCTTAGCGACGTCTTCGGTGCGGCTTCGCCGGACCGCCGATCCTCGTCTGCGCATCGACCCCTGCCCTTGAAGGAGATACGCACATGAGCTTTGTGACCTGGGCGCTCACGGCCATCGCGATCGGCGCGGCCGGAGCGATCGCGGCCGCCGGCCTGTACGCGGAGGCCCATCGCGCGCCCGACCAGCCTTAGACCATGGACAGCACGCTGATTGAAACCCGGCCCTGGCCGTGGCGCTCGCGGGGCCGTGCCATCGGGCGAGGTCGTCCTCGCCTCGCGCGTGTGCTCGCCCGGCCCGAGCTGCTGGCGCTGCTCGGTGTGGCCGGTGTGCTGAACCTGTGGGGGCTCAGCATCAACGCCTGGGCCAACCAGTACTACAGCGCGGCGGTGCGCTCGATGACCACCAGCTGGCACGACTTCCTGTTTGCCTCGCTGGACCGCTCCGGCTTGATGACCGTCGACAAGCCTCCGCTCAGCCTGTGGGTGCAGGCGCTCTCGGCGCGGATCTTCGGGTTCCATCCTTTGAGCCTGCTCGTGCCGCAGGCCCTGATGGGGATGGCGGCGGTCGCCGTTCTGTACGACCTGGTGCGCCGGCGCTTCGGACGCGTCGCGGGTTTCGTCGCGGGGCTCGCGCTCGCGACCACGCCCGTGATCGTGGCCGTCTCGCGCCACAACAATCCGGACGAGCTGCTGGTGCTGTGTTCGGTGCTCGCGCTGTGGTTCGCGATACGCGCGCTCGAGACCGGGCGCACCCGCTGGCTCGTGCTGAGCGGCGCGGCGGTCGGACTGGGCTTCGAGACCAAGATGGGCGTCGCGCTGATGGTGGTTCCGGGCATCGCGGCGGCCTGGATGTGGGTCGCGCCACGCGGTCGCTGGGTCGCATTTCGTCAGCTTGTGGCCGGCGGCGCGGCGATGGCAGCGGTGGGCCTCGCCTGGCCGGTGCTCGTGTGGTTGACCCCGGCCGCCGACCGCCCCTGGATCTCGGGCACCTCGGACAACAGCATCTGGTCGCTGATCTTCGGCTACAACGGGCTCGGTCGGGTGGCCGGGCAGACCGGCGGCCCCGGCGGCGTCGGTGGCGGTCCTGGAGGCGGCGGAGGGCCGGGGGGCGGTTCGTTGTTCGGGGGCGCGACGGGGCCCTTCCGGCTGCTCCAGTCGGGTCTCGGTGACCAGGCCGGCTGGCTGCTGGGCTTCGCGGTGGTCGCTGCTGTGGCTCTAGTGCTTCTGACGCGGCTTCGGCGCCGCGATCCCCGGACGGGCTGGTTGATCGTTGTGGCGGGAGCGTTTGCCACCACCGCCGTCGTGTTCAGCTTCGCCAGCGGGATCTTCCATCCGTACTACGTGTCGCTGCTGGCGCCCTTCGCGGCGGCGCTGATTGGTGCCGGCGTGGGTGAGATGCTGCCGAGCGCGCGGTCCGATGTGCGATCCGCGCGGGTGGTCGGCCCCCTGGCGATCGGCGCGGGCGCGATCACCGAGCTGGTCGTGCTCGGCGAGCTCGGCGGCCAGTTCGCATGGGTCAAGCCGCTGGTGATCGGGGTCGCATGCGCGTGCGCCGTGCTGCTCGTGATGCAGCTCGCCCCACGGGTGCGCCTGGCGCTGGTCGGGGTCGCGCTGGCGGCCCTGATGGCGGCGCCGGCCACCTGGGCGGCTGAGACGCTCGGCCACGCGACCAATGGCACGTTCCCAACGGGCGGACCGGCGAATGCGTCGATCGGCGGTGGCGGGGGTCCCGGCTTCGCGAGGAGTGGCGGGGCATCGGCCCCGCCGACATCGGGCGGGTTCGGGCTGGGCGCCGGCGGGTTTGGCGGCGCGACTGGCGCCGGCGGGTTTGGCAGCCAGGGCGGTCCGGGTGGCGGAATGTTCGGCGGCGACACCACGACCCTGCGGGCGGCCGGCCGCTACGCACAAGCCCACGGAGGCGGCACGATCGGCGTCGAGAGTCAGAGCAGCGCGGCGGCCGCGGTCCTGTCCAGCGACGCGAACGTCGCGGGGCTCGGTGGATTCTCCGGCCGGGAGAGTTCGGTCAGCGTGGCCTGGCTGGCGTCCGAGGTCAGGTCGGGGCGCCTGCGTTGGGTGCTCGTCGACCAGGGCCAAGCAATGAGCCTCCCCGGGGACACCCGGACCGGCAGCCAGACGGCAATCGCGGCCGTCGAGCGGGCGTGTCCGGCGGTGACGATCTCGACCGGCAGCGGCACTCACGTGACCATGTACGATTGCTCAGGTCGGGCGGCGGCGATCCTGAGGGCCGGCGGGTGACGGCCGGCGCGTTCAAGTTTTCGTCGCCTGCGACCGACCACAAGTTAGGTGCGTTTCCGGCTCGTCTTCATTTTGATCATCGCCTGCGCGTCGGTCGGCGCGCCGGCCGCGCTCGCGCCCGCCGCCCTGGCCGACTCTACGAGCAGCTCGAACTGGGCCGGATACGCCGCGCACCGCGCCGGCGTCTCATTCCGCACCGTGTTCGCGTCGTGGACGCAACCCAACGCCACGTGTGCCCGCGGTCGGCACACCTACTCGGCCTACTGGGTCGGATTGGGCGGCTACAGCCCGAGTTCGGACGCGCTCGAGCAGGCCGGCACGGAGGTCGATTGCAGCCCTGCGGGAAGGATCGACTCGAGTGCCTGGTACGAGCTGGTGCCCGCCGGTTCGGTGCCGATCAGGCTCGCCGTCCGGCCCGGCGATCGGATCCGGGCCTCGGTCACCGTGGTCGATCATCGCGTGACGGTCGCCCTCACGGACGCCTCCCGTCACAGTGGCTTCGTCAAGACACTGCGCGCAGGCAGCGTCGACGTGTCTTCGGCCGAATGGATTGTGGAAGCGCCCTCGGAGTGTTCGAGCGATACCTCATGCCAGACGCTTCCGCTCGCCGACTTCGCCTCGACCACGTTCAGCTCGGCTGGAGCGGAGACCACCTCGGGCCACGAGGGCTCCATCTCTGATCCCGCTTGGCACCCGACCAGGATCACGCTAACCCCGGAGGGTCGCCAGTTCGTCGTTTACGACGGCGCTGGGCCGTCTGTGGGCGAGGCCTCGCCGTCGGCGCTGATGGCGAGGGGCACCTCGTTCAACGTGACCTACTCGCGGGTGGCGGCTCCCGGCAACCCGTTCTTCTCGGGCGACCGCTCGGCACGGCGTTCGGGACACCTGGCGCACTAGGCGAGCGCAGAGGGGAGTGACTGGAGCCGAGCAGCTCCATCCTTGCAATACTCGCGGCGTGCATCCCCGACACATCCTCGGCTGCCTGCTCGCCGTCGTCCTCCTGTCGCTGGTGGGCTCGGCTGTAGCCGTGGCATCCGGTGGCGGTGGGGGGTCGTCTGCGGGCGATCAGCAATACATCGACCCGCTCGCCGGAGGCTCGCCGCCGTCCTCGGGGCCCTCGACGTCGCCCACGGGCTCCTCGACGCCGTCCTCGACGGGCGCCACGTCCGCTCCAACGTCGACGCCCGCCGCCACTACGCCCAGCTCGACGCCTTCCTCGGCGCCGTCGACCGGCAGCGCCGGCACAACGACACCGACGCCGGCGGCGACGTCGACGACGCCGTCTACAGCGGCGAGCACCACGACGAACCAGTCGTCCACGAAGACCGATCCGGGCACGCTGCCGTTCACCGGACTCGACCTGTGGCCGATCCTCGGCGTGGGCGCGGGGCTCGTGGGAGCCGGCCTCCTTATGCGCCGGGCCGTCCGCGGGAACTAGTGGCACGAATCAGAAGTACGACGGCATTCGAGGGGCATCGAACCTCTGACTCGCGACACTAGCCCACCGTGAACCAACGGGCCGGGGCCCCGGCAGCGCCCGTGGCGATCAACGCCCGGGCGGCGGTCCGTGGCCAGATCGGCGGAGTCGAGCGTCTCGCGCGCGAGATGGCGCTGCGGCTTCCCGCGTTGCGCCCCGATCGCTACCAGGTGATCGCGCCCCCTCCCGGCCTCGCCCACCGCGCCGGCCACGCCTGGGAGCAGGCCGTCCTGCCGCTGCGGGCGTGGCGCTGCGCCCTGCTGTACTGCCCCGCCAACCTGGCGCCGGTGGCGTGGAGCCGCAACGTCGTCGTCATCCACGACGTCGCCGCGCTGCGCCATCCCCACGCCTACTCGGGCCCGTACGTCGTCTACCAGCGCCGGCAGCTGCCGTTGCTGGCCCGGCGGGCGCGGCGCTTGATCACGGTCTCGGAGTTCTCGCGCGCGGAGCTCATCGAGGTCCTGGGGGTGGCCCGGGCACGGGTGACGGTCATCCCGGAGGGGGTCGACGAGCGCTTCTCACCCCACGCGGACCCGGCACCCGCGGCGGCGCATCACGGCCTCGCGCGGCCCTACGTGCTGGTGGTCGGAACGGCGTCGGCGCGCAAGAACCTGAGCGTCCTCGAGCGGGCGGCCCGGACTCTCGCCGATCGCGAGATCGACCTCGTCCTGGCCGGCGGGGAGCGCTCCTACCTGCGCGACTCCGCGGTACCCCTGCGGCGCCTCGGCTACGTCGCCGAAGATGATCTCCCCGGGCTCTACGCCGGCGCGCGCGCACTTGCGATGCCGTCGACGTACGAAGGCTTCGGGCTCCCGTGCCTCGAGGCGATGGCCTCCGGCGTTCCGGTCGTCGCGGCGCGAAGCGGAGCGCTGCCCGAGACGTGCGACGGCGCGGCCCTGCTCGTCGACCCCGCCGATCCGGACCAGTTCGCCGAGGCGCTCCTCATGGTGGTCCGAGACGCCGGGGTCCGCGAGCGCCTGATCGACGCCGGGCGGCGCCGGGCGGCCGCCTTTCCGTGGAGCAGGACCGCGGCGCTGACCGACGGCCTGGTCGGCGAGCTGCTGGCCGAGAGCTGATTCGCCCGCACCCCGCGCCCCGGCTACACTCGCCGCGCATGGATCGCCGCGGCCTGGGCATCTGGAAGCCCGCAATCTTCATCGTAGTTGCGCTCCTCGTCGTGCCTGCGGTGGCTCTGGGCCGCGCCAGGAAGGCGACGCGACCGACCCCCGTTCCTCCCGGCTTCGTCGGCATGGTGCTGGACGGTCCGGTGTGGCCGACCACGGAGCCGGGAATCGATCTCGGCACCCAGCTCGACCAGATGGTGGGAGACGGCGTCGAGGGCCTGCGGATGACCTTCGATTGGGCCGCGGCTCAGCCGTACGGCAGCTGGACGGAGCTGGAGCGAGCAGCGCCGGCGAACGCCGGCGCGTTTACCAACATCGGCGGCGTGCCCACGAACTTCGGTCCATTCGACAACGTCGTCGGGTTGGCCGCGCAGCGAGGGCTGACCGTGCTCCCGGTGATCCTCGATGCCCCGGCCTGGGATGCCAAGCATCCACCCGGAGTCATCGTGGGCATTCCGGCACGCGACGGCCCGTACGCGAGCTTCGTCAAGGCCCTCGTTCAGCGGTACGGGCCCCACGGGACGTTCTGGTCGGCCAATCCTGGGATTCCGAAGGTGCCGATCCGCATGTGGCAGATTTGGAACGAGCCGAACATCCCCGCGTTCTGGTTCAAGCAGCCGTTTGCTCGCAGCTACGTCGCTCTGCTTCGCGCCGCCCATGCCGCGATCAAGGCGACCGATCCGGGCGCCAAGGTGGTCCTGGCGGGGTTGCCCAACTACTCCTGGGTCGCGCTGAGCAAGATCTACGCGATCCGCGGCGCGCGCAACCTGTTCGACGTCGTCGCCGTCCATCCGTACACGAAGCTGCCCGAGGGCGTGATCACGATCCTCACCAGGGTTCGGGAGGCGATGGATCAAAACGGCGACGCCCGCATGCCGATGCTCGCGGACGAGGTCAGCTGGCCCTCCTCGAAGGGGAAGACCTTCCACAACGTCGGCTACGACTTCGCGACCACCGAGGCCGGCCAGGCCCGCAACCTGGCCGTGCTGCTGCCGATGCTCGGCAGGGAGCGCAAACAGCTCGGGCTGGTCGGCTTCTACTACTACACGTGGGCCACGACCGAGATCCGGAACGGCCTGGCGTTCGACTTCGCGGGGCTTCTGCGCTACAGCTCGGGCAAGCTCGTCGCCAAACCCGCACTGGCGGCCTTCCGCCGCACGGCGCTGGCGCTCGAGTCCTGCCGCCAGAAGGCCTCGATCGCCACCCGTTGCGCGAGACCCGGCTGATCATCCCGGCGGGCAGAGGGAGATGCGCGCCCCGGGCGAGGCGGCACCGTGCAGGCCCGCGGCGAACGCGGCGGTGTCAGCGCTGCCCCCGCCGGCCGGCGGATTGATCCCGAACCAGTCCTGGGCGTTCGCGATATCGCTCTCCGGCGTCATCCACGTGTACAGGATGACCATCGCCAACCCGCAGTTGAGGTGCCCGAGCGCGCCTGTCGTCCGGGAGATAAAGCCGGGCCGCAGGCGCTCCGGAGCCCAGTCGAGCGCCCCGGTGGGATGCGTCGTCCACCCGAACTCGGTCACGTACAGCGGAACGGCTCCGAGTCCGAGAGAGGTGAGCGCGCCGCGGGCGGTCCGGACCCGCGCCAGCACCGTCTCGGGCGTGGGGCCGTAGGGATGAATCCCGACCCCGTCGATGTCTCCGCGCATGTCGGGCCGCGCGGCGAGCATCCCGGGCAGGAAGACTGCCGGCTTCGTCAGCCCGCCGACGATGACTCGGGCTCCCGGTTGCGCGGCGGTGATCCCGTCGCGGGCGAGCAGGTACAGCTCGTCGTACGCGCTTGGGTCGGGCGCCGGCGACCAGAACGCGGGATTGTCCGGCTCGTTCCAGATCTCGTAGGTGTCGACGGGCTCTGGGGTCAGGCTCGGATGCTCGCGCCAGAACACGCCGCCCTGGCCGTAGCGTGCGGCGAGAGCTCCGGCATAGGCGGCGTAGTCCCTGGGCACGCTCGGCGGCGAGTGGTCGTGCCCGGCAACCGACTGCGCCCACGCCGGCGAGTAGTCGATGATCGGCAGCCAGTGGAGCCCGTACGCCGCGAGCGATCCCGCGATCGAGTCGTCAAAGCTCCAGTCGTAGTGGTGGACGCCGTCTACCGGGGCGTTCGGCTCGGTGGCCTCCCATAGGGCATCGCTGCGGGCCACCGTCGCGCCGGTCTGCTGAAGCTCCCGGAGTTGCGAATCGATCTGCGCCGGGGTGTAGGTGCGGTCGTTGAACAGCCTGTTGACGCTCGCCCCGAACTGCTCGGCGCCCGATGGGGCCGGCTTTCGCCGGCGCGCCCGAGCCGGCGCGGGTGCGGTCAACGCACCTCCCCGCCCGTCCCTGCCCGCCGCGAAGTGCCCCCGGCCGTGAGGAGCAGTACGACCGCGGCGACGGCCAACGCCGCCACCCCCGCCGCGGCGAGAGCGATCGCTCGCCGGCGGCGCGAGCCGGATCAGCGCCTTCCATCGGCACGGCGCACGCGCCACAGCGCCGCGAGCTGCCGGCGCTCCCGAACTGTCGAGCGGCCGAGTAGCCCCTTGGCGAGGATCCGCGAACCGAAGGTGAGCGCCTGAGTGAGGTCGTCCCGGTGAGCCGCCGTCCGGCCGAGGCGCCGGAGAACGACTTCGTGGCGGGCCTCAGCCAACCGCTCGAACGGCTCACCGCCAAACGCGGGACCCGTCGAATGAGCCCGGTGATGGATGACCCGCGCCGACGGCCAGAACCACGTCTGCACGCCTGACTGCTCCGCCCGCAACCCTAGCTCGAGGTCCTCGCCGTACATGAAGATCCGCTCGTCGAACGGCCCGAGCCGCTTGAGCGTCTCGGTCCGAGCCATGATCGCGCAGCCGACCGCCCACCCTACCTGCCGGGGTGCTGTCGCATCCCAAGGCGCTAGCGGTAACCGGACCCGGCGCGGCAGGAGCGCCGGCGGAACGAGCGCGCGGGCGAGGTCCGCCGACGAGGCCGGCGACGGATGGACGGAGTCCTGGCGCGAGCCATCGCCGTACAGCACGAGCGGCGCAAGCAGCCGCTCGGGCCGATCGCGGCGCATCACCTCGGCGCACAGCGCCGCGAGCGAGCCGTCGATCAGCTCCACGTCCGGATTGATGAGCGCGGTGACTGGCTCGTGCACCTCCGCGAGGCCCCGGTTGCAAGCGCGGCCAAAGCCGACGTTGTCAGGGAGCGCGACGACCTCGACGAAGTCAAACCTCGAAGCGACGTCCAGCGTCCGGTCCTGGGATGCGCAATCGACGACTACGACTCGGGATCCACGGGCGAATCGATCGACGGAGGCCAGCAGCGCCGAGAGCTCGTTCTCCGAGTTGTGGGTGACGGTCACGAGCGCGAGCTCGCTCACGCGGGCGCGCCGGTGGACGCGAGTAAACGGAGCGATGGCGGCCAGGTACCGCGAGCGGGCCGAGTCGACGTCGAACCGCGCTCGCGCCCGCGCCCGCCCGGCCGCTCCGATTGCAGCCGCGCGCTCGGGTTCGGACACCAGGCACAGGATCGCTTCAGCGGCGGCGTCGACGTCCCCAGGCGGATACAGCACGCCGCAGGAATCGTCGACGATCTCGGCCGGTCCGAACGCATCGGGCACGACCGCGGGTCGACCGGCGGCCAGCGCCTCCAGCACCGCGATCCCGAACGGCTCACGCTCGGCGCAATGCAGCAAACAGGTGGCTCGTACCAGGTCGGAAGCCGGCTCGGCAACGGCACCCGTGAACTCGACCGCGCCGGCGAGATCGGATTGCGCGGCGCGCTCCCGAAGGCTCGGCAAGAACGCGGGGCCGTCGCTCGCGAACGGCGCGCCGACCAGCCGCAAGCGCACGTCGGGCCGCGTGCGCCGGACCACGGCGGCCACCTCGAGCGCGAGGTCGGGCCGCTTCCACCCGGTGATCGCCCCGAGCACGACCACCTCGGGCGGGCTCACGGGCGACGAACGGCCGTCGAACCGGTCGAGGTCGACCCCGGGGTGCACGACCTGGAGCCGAGCGCCGAGACGTCCGAAGGGATCGAGGTCGGCCGCCGTCGCTCGCGACAGCGCGGTCACTAGATCCGCCCGCCCGGCCGCCGCCCGCACCACCCTGGCGATCGCGGGGCCCGGTAGGAGGTCGTTGTGCTGGAAGGCGACCGGGCAGCGCAGCGGCGGCCCGGTCAAGCACGCGATCGCGGATCGCATCCCCCACGCCACCACGAGCTCGGGCTCGAGTGAGCGAGCCAATCCGCGCACCTCCGCCGCGTGCCCGGCGAGCCTCCCGCCGGCGAGCGCGCGGTCTCGGACGCTCGTACGCAGGTTCGCCCGCCGCGACCGCAAGGCGAACACGCGCAGTCCTTCGGCGCGCGCCGCGTCGGCCAGCGCCCCCGGCGGACACGCCACGGCGCACTCCTCCCCCAGGGCGCCCGAGAACTGGAGAAGCAGCCGCTCCGCGCCGCCGAGCTCGCCCGAGTAGCTAACGAACAAGACCACGCGGGGAGGCTATAACCGGCGCGTCGCACCACTCCCTGTGCATACACTGCCGGTGGGTGCGGCAGGCAAACCACAGTGAGAACGGCGCTCCGCGGGTGGCCCTCGTGCACGACTTCCTCCTCGACATCCGGGGCGGGGAGCGCGTGTTCATGGAGCTCTGCAAGATGTGGCCGCGGGCCGACATCTACACGGCGGTGTACGACGAGGAGGGCACCGAAGGCCACTTCGCGGGCCGCACGATCTTCAGCTCGTTCCTCCAGCGGCTGCGCCCGTCCGCGCGGACGTTCCGCGCGCTGCTGCCGTTGTACCCCGCGGCGATCGAGTCGTTCGACCTCTCGGGCTACGACCTCGTGATCTCGAGCTCCTCCGCGTGGGCGCACGCGGTCCTGTGCGACGAGGCGACCGTCCACGTCAGCTATTGCCACAACCCGTTCAGGTACGCGTGGAACGACCGCGACGCGACCCTGGCGGCCAGGCGCGACCCGCTGACGCGGGCGTTCCTGCGCGATGTCTTCCGCCGCTGGCGCCAGTGGGACTGGATCGCCGCCCAGCGAACCGATCGCTATGTGGCCAATTCACACACCACCCGCGCTCGCATCGGCACGTACTTCGCGCGGGATGCCGCCGTCGTCTACCCGCCGGTCCAGACCGACCGCTTCTCGCCCGGCCGCGTGGGCGATCACTACGTGGTGGTGTCTGAGCTCATGCCACACAAGCAGATCGACGTCGCGATCGAGGCCTTCAACCGCCTGCGACGACCTCTGATCGTGATCGGTGATGGTCCCGATGAGAGACGGCTGAAACGGCTCGCCCGATCGACGGTTCTCCTGACCGGCCGGCTTCCGGACACCGAGGTGGCGGAGCTCCTGCAAGGAGCCAGAGCGCTCATCCTGCCGGCGATCGAGGAGTTCGGAATCGCGGCGGTCGAGTCGCAGGCAGCGGGGCGTCCGGTGATCGCGAGAAGGGGCGGCGGGGCGATGGAGACGATCATCGATGGCATCACCGGGTGTTTCTGGTCGGGTGGGCCGGACGAGTTGGCCGAAGCGGTCGTCGAGTTCGACGACCCTGCCGTCGATCCGCGAGCATGTGTCCGCAATGCCGCGAGGTTCGATGCCGTCCAGTTTCGCGAGGGGATGCGGGCGGAGGTATCCGCGGCGTGCTCCAACGGCTCGCGAGCGCTGGCCTGCGACCGCCGGCCCTTGCCCCCCACTCGCCTGGTGCGACGCGCCGTGATGGAAGCCACCCGCTAGCGAATGCGCATCGCTACGCTCACCGCGGGGCGCGTGGCGCTGCTGGCTGGACCAACCGCTCTCGCCTTCTTCAGCGGCGGCTACTTCGACGAGCAGCGGGCCTGGGCCGGTCTGGGCGCGTGGCTACTGGTCGTTGCCGCCGTCCTGGCCCAGCCTCGGGCGCTCCCGCGCCACAAGGCCGCCTGGCTGGCGCTCGGCGGTCTGGGACTGTTCGGAGCATGGACGCTGCTTTCGATCACCTGGGCACCGCTCGCCGGCAACGCCTACCACGCGGGCCAGCTCGCGGTGCTGTACCTGGGTGCGTTGCTGGCGGCGACGATGCTCTTGCGCGGGCGCGACACCCAGCGGGCGGTCGAGCCGGCGCTCGCGGCCGGCGCTTTGATCGTGATCGGCTATGGGATCTCGGAGCGTCTGCTGCCGGGCGTGTTTCATTTCGCGCGCTCCGCCAGCGCGCAGGGCCGCCTCGAGCAGCCTCTCACGTACTGGAACGCGATGGGGGAACTCGCGGCGATCGGGTTCGTGCTCTCCGCCCGGGTCGCCGGCGACAGCACGCGGCCGGCCGCCCTGCGGTCGGCGGCCGCGGCCGCGGCGGCGCCGCTCGGCATGGGGCTGTACCTGAGCTTCTCGCGGGGCGCCCTGTTCGCGGCCGTGGCTGGGCTGGTGGCGCTCGTGGTCCTCGCGCCGCGACTCGAGCAGCTCCTGGCGATGTCGAGCGCCATCGTCGCGGGGGGTCTGGCCGCTGCGGCCGCCGCGCCCTTCGGCGGGGTCACGGCACTGTTGGGCAGCCCGGCCACGCGCGAGCGCCAGGGCGCGATCGTGCTCGGCCTGCTGGTTTTCATCACGGTCGCTGCCGGGGTATCGCAGTGGTACCTGACGTGGCGCCCACCGCGGGAGATCCGGCTGCCACGGCGGGCGCCGTGGATCGCTGTGGGCGTGATCTGCGCCGGCCTCGCCCTCGCGATCGTCGCCGGCGCCAAGGAGCAGACGAAACAGCCTCTCGGTGCGGGGGCGGGCCGCTACCTCACGCTTCAGAGCAACCGTTACGCGTACTGGAGCGTCGCGATGCGCGCGTTCGAGGCCGAGCCACTGCGAGGCGTCGGCGCCGGTGCTTGGTCGGTCTGGTGGTTGCGCTACCGGACCGTCCCCGAGTTCGCCCAGGATGCCCATTCCCTGCCGCTTCAGACGCTCGCCGAGCTGGGCGTGGTAGGGCTGGCGCTGCTGGCCGTGTTCCTGGCCGGGATCGGGCTAGCTGCCCGGGCGGCGCAGCGCGCTGCGCCCGCGCTGGCCGCCGGGCCGATCGCGGGGTTCGTGGTCTACGTGGCCCACGCCCCGCTCGACTGGGATTGGGAGATGCCGGCGGTGACTCTGGTCGCGATGGTGCTCGCTGGCGCGTTGCTGGCGCTGGCCGAAGACCGCATGCGCGGCAACGGACTTCGTCAACCGGCAATCACCTACGCTCCCGTCACCGCGGACGGGCCTATCGATGATCGCGTTCGGATCGGCAATCACCAAGCCTGAGCTCTACCACCGCTTCGCCGAGGTGGGGATCCGCAGAGCGGCCGAACCGGACTCGGAGGTGTTCGCGCTCCCGTCGGTGGGCTCGATCTTCGCCAGCTATAACGTGCTGATCGAGAAGGCCGCGGCGTGCGATGGCCTCGAGGCCTTGGTGATCGCACACCAGGACGCGGAGATCGTCGATCACGACTTCTGTGCCCGGGTCCGCCGAGCCCTGGCGGATCCGGAGGTCGGTCTGGTGGGCTGCGTCGGCGCGATCGACGTCCGCAGCATCGCCTGGTGGGAAGGCTCGGTGACGCTCGCGTCGTTCGTGCACCGCTACGACGACCATGGCGGTGGCGATCTGCCGGCGTTCTCCTGGGCCTGGGACGAGGCCCCTCCGTACGCTCGGCTCGGCGAGGTGGACACGCTCGACGGGTTCGTGCTCGTGCTCTCTCCGTGGACCGTCCGCAACCTCCGCTTCGACGAGTCACTCGGCCAGTTCCACGGTTACGACTTCGACTTCTGCCTCCAGGTTCGAGCCGCGGGCCGCAAGGTCGTCACCGCGGACTTCCGCGCCGTGCATCACCACCCGCTCGAGCCGTTCAGCGATCCCGAGCCGTGGATCACCGCCCACATGAAGGTGGCCGAGAAATGGGAGGGACGGATCGGGGCAGTCGGCACGGCCCCCGGGAGCTGGGAGGAGCGGGCATTGCGGGCCGAGGCTGGCCGGGACGTCGCGCGGGTGGTCGACCACAACAACACGCTCGAGTTCGAGGCCCACGCCCGGGAGCTCGAACACGCGCTCGCCGAGTTGACCGACAGCATCTCCTGGAGGATCACGGCTCCCCTTCGCCGCTCGGGCGGCGTGCGCCCATCGGCAGTCAACGGAAGGCCCCGATGGCCCCTCCGTGCTCGCTCCGCCGAAAACGGCCGACCTGGATGGCCGCTCCGAGCGCGCGGGCAACGAGTCGAGGACAGGGCGCGATGATCGCGTTCGGGTGTTCGATCAGCGAGCCCGATCCGTACCTCCGCTACTCGCGGCCGGGAATCCAGCTCGCCGCCGAGCCGGACTCCGCGATCTTTCCGTTTGCCGCGGTGGGGACCGTGGGCCGAAGCTACAACCTCCTGCTCGACGCCGCGGCGGCCCACGGCGATCTCGAAGCCCTCGTGATCGTCCATCCCCACCTCGAGATCACCGATCCGGATCTGTGCGCGAAGCTGAGGGCAGCGTTCAGCGACCCGGAGGTCGCGGTCGTGGGGTGCGCCGGGGCCACCGGCGTGAGGACGATCGCGTGGTGGGAGGGGGAGGTCAGCTGTGGCGAGGTGACCCATCGCTACCTCGAGCATCACGGCGGCGAGCTTCCGGCGTACTCGTTCACGACGCGGAACCCGCCCGGCGCCGAGGTAGACACGGTCGATGGATTCTTCCTGGCGCTGTCCCCGTGGGCCGTGCACAACGTGCGCTTCGACGAAGGCCTGGTGTTCGGCCATGGGTTCGAGCTGGACTACTGCCTTCAAGTCCGGCAAGCGGGCCGCAAGGTGATGACCGCCAACCTACGGGTGATCGAGCACCGTGCGCTCGAGCTCGTGAGCAAGCTCGAGCTATGGGAGGAGGCGCACATCCAGCTGGCACGAAACTGGGAGGGGCGAATGCCCTACAGCGCGGAGCCCACCATCGACTGGAAGGCTCGGGCGCGCCGCGCAGAGGCCGAGCGCGAGGCGGCCCGCGCGATCGCCTACTCGCGCAGGCTGGGGCTCGACGCCCGCATCGAGGAGCTGGAGCGGCAATTGAACGAGGCCACGGAGACGCTGTCCTGGCGCATCACCAAGCCGCTTCGCCGCGCCAACCAGGCGTTGCGCGAGGCGCGCAGCCGGCGCGCGGCATCAGCGTGATGGAGGAGTTACTCGCGCAGGGCGCGCCGTACTTCCTCGCGCGAGATGACCGACTGATCGGGCGCGATCCCCACCCGCACCCGCAGGCGCGAGAGCCGTTCGGCGAGCGCGAACGCGCTTGACTGAAGCAGCCGCCCGAGCACCTTCTCCTGGCGCGCCTGGCGCGCCTGCGCTTTCCACAGCGCTACGCGCAGTGCGTGCTCGCGCGAGATGTGCAGGACCCGGTTGGCCTCGAGGCGCTCGAGCAGGGGGTGGCGATCGTAGGGGTCGAGAACGTGCGCCACCCGCTCGGCCCAGGGAGCGTCGCGATGCCAGACCGCCCCGAGGCCGAAGAACGCGGGCACGACGGCCAGCCGCAGCGAGTCATTCGACGCCACGAAGTCGTCCACCGCGGTGAGCACCCCGTTGTGCTCGCCGCCTTCGCGCGCCGCCGAGCGCGGGTACGGAAGTCCGTCTGGCAATACGCCGGGATCCCACGGAGCAATTCCGGCTCCGTCTCCGACGACCGGCTGGCGGTACTGGGCCGGGATCTGCTCGGGATCGAAGTAGTCGTCGCGGCGGCCATGAGGCCAGCAGACGTCGTGGAAGAGCAGCAGCGGCAGGCCGGACCCGGGCGCGCGTTCCGCCAGCAGGCGCAGCTCCTCCCCGACCGTGTAGTAGTTGTGGTCGCCATCGATGATCGCGACGTCCGGAATCGGGATCTCGGGCAGGGCAGCCAGGCTGGTCTGCCGGAAGAGCTCAAGTCCGTCCCGCTCGGCGGCGAGTGCGACGAGCCCGTCCTGTGGCGAGGGGTCGATCGCCACCACCCGCGCTCCTGCCCCGGCGGCCCAGTCCATGAGCACCCGTGTCAGATCGCCGGCGTAGGCGCCGACCTCCACGATCGACCGCGCCCCCACAGCATCGAGGCACGCGCGCATGATCTCCTCGTGATGCGCCATCGAGGCGCCCCACTGCAGCGGGTCGTTCACGTACGGGTCGAACTCAGTGCGGGTGGTGCCCATGAGCGGCGGGGCAGTCTACGGGTTCGCAGAGCAACGAGGTCGCAGTACTAGAGCTGCTCGGCGATTCTCGGCGCCTCGCGGTTGAAGATCCAGACCGCCAGCAGGCAGATGCCGACGTAGATGGCAACCGAGGGGAGCAGCTGCAGATAGCCGCCCGCGGCCGCGGCGGGTCCGGGAGCGCTCGGCTGGATGATCCACTTGCGCGCCAGTTCGAAAATCGGCGCGAGCGGGTTTAGCAGGATGAGGCGGCGCAGCGTCGGATGTTTGGCGAGCGCGTCGACGGTGTACAGAATCGGCGTGGCGTAGAAGAGGGCCGTCGAAAACACCGTCCAGATGATCCCCACGTCGCGGAATCGCGGATACAGCGAGGAGACGATCATCGACACGGCCGTGGTGATGATCACGAGCAGACCGAGCACGACCGGGAACAGGAGCCACGTCCACGTCGGTGAGACGCCAAAGCCAAACATGAAGATCACCACGACGACCAGGTTCAGCAGCAGGTTGAAGAGGCTCGTGAGCACCACAGACAGCGGGATCACGAGGCGCGGGAACTGGGTCTTGCGGACGATCGACTCCTGGCCCACGACCGACCCCACCGCGAGGATCGTCGCCTCCTGGAAGAAGCCGTACAGCACGATGTTCATCAGCAGAAAAACCGGATAGTGGGGAATGTTCGCGAGGTGGAAGATCTTGGTGAACACCGTCACCAGCACGGCGAACAGCAACAGCGGCCGGACCAGCGACCACAGGTAGCCGAGAGCCGTGCCGAAGTACGTCTTCTTGAAGTCCGTCACCGCGATCATGTACAGAAGCTCCAGCGACCGCCTCCAGCCACCGCCGAGCGCGGAAGGGCCGGGGACGTCCCGCAGGATGAGATCCGGAGCCTCGGTGCTCACGGCTCGAGCTCTGGCTCGATGTCGCTCTTGAGCGAGATCACCCCATGGCGCGGAGCCGTGCCGAACACGTGGAAGTGCACCAGCCGCAGGGGCTGCAGCGCGATGTGGAGAGCCTCGCCCTTGCGGCCGATCCAGCAGTCGAGCGAGTAACTGCCGGGCACCAAGGGGTTCTCGATCTGCCCGCGGAGGCGGACCCGCTGACCGGCCGGCAACCGGCGGTCGATCACGCGGCTGAACTCCGAGACGATCAGGCCGTCGGCGTTCAGCACGTGAAACGAAAACGTCGGCTCGACCATCTCGTGCGCGATCTCGACCACGACGTCGATCGAGATCGGTTTGCCGTACTCGACGTTCTCGATTGCGCGTCCCGCTTCGTCGAGCAGACGGGCACTGACCAGGCGGGCGTTGAGATCGACGTTTCCCATGTAGTCGCCGGGAGGATTGACGCCTTCCGCGTCGGGCGGGAGTGGGCCCGCGAAGTTCAGGCGGTAATACATGAGCGCGGCGTCCTCGGGGTCGCCGATGTACCGCACCTCGCCGTCGTGGATCACCATTGCCCTGTGGCACAGCGCCTGCACGGTGGCCATGTCGTGGGTCACCAGCACGATCGTCTTGCCTCTCCGCCGGCGCTCGTAGAACACCTCCATGCACTTCTGAGCGAACGCGGCGTCGCCGACCGCGAGCACCTCGTCGATCAGCATCGTGTCAGCGTCGGCCTGAATCATGATCGAGAACGCCAGGCGGACCATCATTCCGGACGAGTAGTTCTTGATCTTCAGATCGACGAAGTCGCGGAGCTCGGCGAAGTCGAGGACCGTGTCCAGCCGGCGGGAGGCCTCGCGCCTGCTCAGCCCCATCAGCACCCCGTTAAGGGCGTTGTTCTCCCGCGCGGTGAGCTCGGGGTTGAAGCCCACCCCGAGCTCGATGAACGGCGCGATCCGTCCCGCCGTCCGCACCTGCCCGGCGTCGGCTTTGTAGATGCTCGCGAGGATCTTCAACAGCGTGCTCTTGCCCGAACCGTTGCGCCCCACGATTCCGAAGAACTCGCCCCGATGAACGTCGAAGGAGACGTCGGTGAGGGCCTGGAGCTCCCGATAGGTCACCCGCACCGAGGGGTGGGTCAGGCGCTCCTTGAGGGTGTCCATCCGCTCCTTGGGAATCCGGAAGCGCTTGTGCACCCCGCGCGCCTCGATCACGACCGGCCCGGCGCCCGCGCCCGCTCGGGTTGGAGCCGGCGCTTGCTCGGAAACCGGAGTCGGGGAGCCTGTCAGAGCGATCTGATCTTGCACGGTGCCCCTGAGGGGCGGGACTTAGACGGCGAGCGGCGCGTACTCGACCGGGAACGCCGACCCGCCGAAGAACCAGTTCTCGATTGCGAAGCGTGCCTTCGGCATGGCCGGATCCGAGGCGGTCTTGTGCAGGAACACGTCGTCGAACAGCAGCGCGTCCCCCGGCTCGAAGATCGGGCGCAGGATGCCCTTGTCGCCGGCGGCCTCGGCGGCGGTCGCGTCCGACACCTGATAGCTCAGGAACACATCATCGCCACCGCTCGAGACCAGCTCGTCCAGCCGACGCGGCACGATGTCGAGCCCGGGAGACTCATCGCCGCAGCGCGACAGGGACAGCCACAGGTTGAGCGCGCGGACGTTGCCCATGAACGCCCCGTCCTGATGCCAGCCGCCGCCCACGACCGGCTCGGCCTTGCGAAGCGTGGTCTTGTGCACTGAGATCAGCGGAGACTCGCCGAGGTAGCTCCGCGCGAGCTCGGGGACTCCGGCTGCCTGCAACAGCTCGAGCATCTCGAAGCACAGCTTCGGGCTATCGGCGGCGAGCAGCCCCCCGCCTTCCTTCACCCACGGGCGCGTGTCCTCCAGCGAAGCCTCGTAGCGGGGATCGCCCGTGAACACCTGGCAGTAGCCCTCGCCGATCGCCTCCCCGGCCTCGCGTCGCAGGCGCTCCTCGAACGCGGCGTCGATCTGCGAACCGAAGCGCAGCGCCCGATCGCGGTCGACGAGCCCGCGAACGAGCAGGCAGCCGTCGCGGAGGATTCCCGCCCGCACCAGCTCGGGCGTGACGTCGTCGGCTGCGATCTCGGGCAGCGTCGCGCTCCCCGGCAGCCGCGCGAAGTCCGGCTCGGGGTGCGGCGGCTCGGCGCCGTCGTCGTCGATGAGCTGCAGGCCGGCGGCGTGGCGAAGCTGGAGTAGCCGCACCTCCTTGTCCTGACTGCGGTTCGCGCGGTTTTCTGCGGTAAGGCGGTCGATCTCCGCGCGCAGCTCGTGGTCGGTTTGCGGAAGATCCGCGGCGGGCCACCCAAGGGGCTCGGCCAGCGCCGTGGCCCCGCTGTTTCCGTTGTCGTTCTTTCGCCTGAAGATGCGCATCGGCGCAACGTATCACGCAGACGGCGGCGCTCCGCTAGTACCGTGCCGGTGCTCCCGAGCCGGCGCCCCGACGACCGTCGACCCAGCCGGGACGTCATCCACGACGACGGCATTCGCTCCCACCTGGGCGCCTGCTCCGATCTGTACGCCGCCGATGACCTTGGCCCCGGTCCCGATGCTGACGTCCCGCCCGATCGTCGCGCCCCGGACATCGCCGGCCCGCAGGCCGATCGTGACGAACGGCGCGATGATCGCGCCGGAATGGATCTCGACCAGCCCGTCGGCCACGAACTGGCCGTGGATGATGTAGACGCCCGGGTGCACGACGACCGGGTCACCGATCGACACCTGCGCGATCATCATCGCCAGCCGGTGGGCGACCCGCGGGAGGATCGGCACCCCCAACGCCTGAAGCCTGGCCTTCAGCCGATACAGCGCCTGCGCCAAGAACGCGTCACTCACCCACGCAAGCCGAACGATCTGCACCGCGGCGTCGAACCCGGAGCGAAACTCGTGGCGCTCGCCACGGTAGCGCGCCGAGACGCTGGCGTCGGCGACCAGCGCCTCGCGGAGCCTCGGATGACGGGCTTGGAGGGCTCGCCAGAACGCTTTGCGGTCGATGTCCGTCATCTACGGAGGGGCCTCAGCCGTCAGCCGGCGTGGCACCGAACACCCTTGGCTACGCTTCCACGCCGTGCCGCCAGGAGAGCTTCACGTGCAGCTCGACTACGAGCTTCCGCGGAAGCTTACGGTCGGAGGAGGGACCGCGCTGTTCGTCTGCGGATGGTGCTTCTGCCGCGAGGCCCGGATCCGATCGCTGGCGTTCCTCGTGGACGGCGAGCAACAGCCGGTCATCGCTCACGGGATGCCGCGCCTGGATCCCCTTCGTGCTCTGGAGGACTCGGAAGAGGATCCGTTCGGGCACAGTTACCGCAGCGGGTTTTGGGGGATCGCCAGGATCGCCGGCCCGCGGGCCGGCGATCCGGACAACGTGCGTCTCGCCGTGCGCGCGGAGCTCGCGGGCGGAGGGGAGGCAATCGCGGAGCTGGGGCGCCCCGAGATCGAGCCGCCGCCTGGCCCTGGAGCAGCCGCCTGGCCCGAGCGGAGGGAGGGTCCGCGGGTCGCGATCTGCATGGCCACCCACAACCCTCCGCTCGACCTGTTCGTATGCCAGCTCGATTCGATCCGTGAGCAGACCCACGGCAACTGGGTGTGCCTGATCAGCGACGACTGCTCGCGTCCCGAGCGCTACCGGGATATCCTGAAGGCGACGGCAGGCGACAGTCGCTTCTCGGTCTCCCGTTCTCCGACGCGGCTCGGCTTCTACCGCAACTTCGAGCGCGCGCTGTCGATCGCCCCGGCCGAGGCGGCATTCGTCGCGATGGCCGACCAGGACGATCGCTGGCATCCGGACAAGCTCGCGGCCTTGATCCAGGGGATCGGCGCCGCCCAGCTCGTCTACAGCGACGCTCGCGTCGTCGGCCGCGACGGACAGCTGATCTCAGACACCTGGTGGAGCCGGCGCCGCAACAATCACCGCGACCTGCTGTCGGTGCTCGTGGCCAACTCGGTGACGGGCGCCGCTTCGCTGATGCGCCGCGAGGTCCTCGACCACGCGCTGCCGTTTCCACCCGCGCAGTTCGCGCACTTCCACGACCACTGGGTGGGCCTGGTGGCCCTGGCCCTCGGCGAGGTCGGGTTCGTGGAGCGCCCGCTCTACGACTACGTCCAGCACGGCGAGGCGTCCCTGGGACATGACGCGGCGAACCTGATGACGCCGCTGCGCGAGCGCCTGCGCCACCAGCGCTCGGCACGCGAGCGCGTTCGGATGTGGCGCCTTCACTACTACGCCGACGTGTGCAGGCTGCTGCAGTTCGCGACGATCCTGAGGATGCGCTGTGGCCCGCGGATGACGCGCGCGAAGCGTCGCGCAATCGACCGCTTCCTCGACGCTGACCGGTCGCTTGGGCCGGTCACGGCGCTTGGTCTGCGCGGTGCCCGCGAGCTGCTCGGACCAACCGAGACGCTTGGCGCCGAATGGATGCTGTTCTGGGCGTTCGTGTGGCGTCGCCTGCTCGCCGCGAGCGCGCGGGACCGCCCGCAACCGGTTTTGCGCCTCGACGCCCTCCCGCCGCCGACCTTGATCCAGCAGCCCGGGCGCTCGGGGCAAGACGAGCAGGCCGGCACGGTGGCCGCCAAGATCGCTCCGCTCCGTTTCGTGGCCTCCGACGAGGCGCCGCGGCGGGTCAACCTACTGATCCCGACGATCGACCCCCGTCACCTGTTTGGCGGCTACATCACAAAGTTCAACCTCGCCCGGCGGCTCTCGGAGCACGGCGCACGGGTGCGGATCGTGACCGTGGATCCGGTGGGCTCGCTCCCCCCGGATTGGCGCTCGACGGTCGAGTCCTATGGCGGCCTGGCCGGCCTATTCGATGAGGTCGAGCTCGTTTTTGGCCGCGAATCGACCGGGATCGAGATCAGTCCAGCCGACGGATTCATCGCCACCACGTGGTGGACCGCGCACATCGCGAATGCTGCGGTCGCGTCGCTCGACGGCGAGCGCTTCGTGTACCTGATCCAGGAGTACGAGCCGTTCACCTTTCCGATGGGCAGCTACGCGGCATTGGCGGACGAGTCCTACCGGTTTCGGCACTTCGCTCTCTTCTCGAGCGAGCTGCTGCGCGACTACTTCCGCCGGCACGCGATCGGGGTGTACGCGCCGGGCACCGCCGAGGGCGATCGCGCGTCGTCCGCGTTCGAGAACGCGATTACCCCCGTCGCGCCACCGAGCATCGACGAGCTGGTGATCAGGAGCCCCCGCAGGCTGCTCCTCTACGCCCGCCCCGAGCCTCATGCGGCGCGGAACATGTTCGAGCTCGCGGTGCTGGGCCTCACCCGGGCGCTCGAGGAGGGCCTGTTCGGGAGCGGGTGGGAGCTGCACGGGATCGGGACCGTGCAGCGCGGGCGGCGCATCGAGCTCGGCGTCGGCAACCAGCTGGAGTTGCTCCCGCGCTCCGATCAGCGCTCGTACGCGGACGTCCTGGCACAGCACGACGTGGGGCTGGCGCTGATGTACACGCCCCACCCGAGCCTCGTCCCGATCGAGATGGCGGCGGCCGGCATGCTCACCGTCACGAATACCTTCGAGAACAAGACCCCGGAGGCGCTCGGCCACATCTCCTCGAACCTGGTGGCCGTGGAGCCCTCGATCGAAGGGATCGCCACCGGCCTACGCGAGGCCGCCACGGCCGTCACCGATTTCGAGCGGCGCCTACGCGGCGCGGAGGTGCGGTGGAGTCGCGACTGGCAGGAGTCGTTCCACGACGAGCTGGTCGCCTGGGTGCGGAGAGCGCTCGAAGGTGCTCCGCGGGCACTATGAGCTATCCACGCGGAGTGTGCAGGAGCTGGGCGATATGCCCCAGGGCGCGAGAGACCGTCGGGCCGTCGCTCGCCGAGGTCGCGAGCCCGTACCACGCGTCGAGGTCGTCCGGCTCGGCGGCGACGACGCCCACCAGGATCCGCGTCGCCCGCGCGCGGTGGTTGCTGAGTAGGGCGACTCGGGCGCGGAGCACGTCCACGGTGCGATCGGGGTTCAGCGTGCCCGCGGAATCGAGCAGCGAGTTCGCTTCGGTGGCCTGCGCCGCCGTGAGCCGGTTCTGTCCGTTCAGGCCCTGGACCATCGCCGTCACCCGGTTGATGTCATGGGCCTGACGCGTCCCGAGCGCGAACCAAGCGCACGCGACCACTCCAGCGCAGACAACCAGCGCACCAACGACCCGCATGCCGGGATCATGCCACGAGTGTCCGTGGTCGTGCCGAACTGGAACGGCGTACGGTGGCTACCCGATTGCCTCGCCGCGCTCGACGAGCAGGTGCTGGCGCCCGCCGAGGTGATCGTCGTTGACAATGGCTCCACGGACGGTTCGCTCGAGTTTCTGGCGTCGAAGCATTCCGAGGTCCGGGTCGTCGCGTTCGAGCGCAACACTGGGTTCGCCCACGCGGCCAACTGCGGCCTGCGTGCTGCGCGCCACGAGTTCGTGGCGCTGGTCAACACCGACGTGGTGCTGACCAAGGAGTGGCTGTCGCGGACGAGCGAGGCGCTGCGCCGGGATTCCGGGGTGGCGAGCGTGGCCTGCAAGATGCTCTCTCTGAGCGATCCCACCCGCGTGTACGACGCCGGGGACGTGCTCCGCCGCGACGGGGCGTGCGAGCAGCGGGGGCGCTTCGGCCGGGACGACGGGCGGTGGGACTCGCCGGGGGAGGTGTTCGGCGCATGCGCGGGAGCCGCCCTGTACCGCCGCGACGCCGTGCTCGAGCTGGGGGGATTCGACGAGCGCTACTTCGCCTACCTCGAGGACGTGGATCTCGCGCTCCGTCTGCGGATGGCGGGATGGCGGTGCCGCTATGAGCCCGTCGTCGCGCTGCACGCCGGCGAGGGCTCATCGCACCAGCTGCCCACGGGGCACCAGTTCCTCGTGGCCCGCAACACGATCCTGCTGGTCGTCAAAGCGTTTCCCCTGCGCTGGCTGCCGATGGTCGCCTACCGGCAACTCGGCTGGGGCTGGCACGCCGCGCGCGAGCGGCGGATGGGCACGCACCTGCGCGGCTTGCTCGCCGCCCTGCCGCTGATTCGACACACCTGGCGCGTGCGCCGGAAGCTTGCGGCCGGCGCGCGCGTCTCGGTGGCCGAGGCAATCCCACCGCGTCCGTTCCGAGGTCCCCGCGCCGGCGGTCATCCCGCCCAGATCACCGGCTTCGAACATCGATCCGGGCCGTGACCCCCCGGCGCCTGCTCACCCGGGGCGCCGAGCTGATTCGCGCCCATCCGCTGATCTTCGCCGTGCTCACCGTATGGACGTTCGCGCCGCTCACGGTGCTGCTCATCTACGCCGCGGTCCACGGCGGGGAGCTCACCGGCGCGAGCGGTTCCGACGCGTTCGACCAGCTGGCGTATCTGGCCTGGATTAGGGACGAGGGCAGCCATGTGCTCGCCTCCAATCTTTGGCAGGTGGGCGCCACGCCCCACGACTACCTGCACCCGATGTACGTGGTCTCGGGTCTGCTGTGGCGCCTGGGACTAAGCATCCAGCTCTCTTACGTGATCTGGATTCCGATCGGACTGATCGTCCTGTTCGCCGGCTTCGCCGCATACGCGCACGATCTGTTACCTGACAGCCGCCGGCAGCAAGCGGCGGCGCTGTTCCTGGGCCTGTTCTACGTCACCCCTGTGCTGGCCCTCGCCGTGTGGACCGGCCATCTGACGGCGCTTCACCGCTCCGACCTGGTGCTCGTAACCGACGACGCCTACGCCGCGCTGAACCTGTGGGGCTTTGCCCACACCGCGATCGCGATCGGGCTGATGCCGGTGTTTCTGCTCGCCGTGGAAGCGCGGCTGCGCGTCGCCGAGCGAGACCGAAGGGCGGCTCGCCGGTGGACCGCGATCGCCGCGATCGCCGGGTTGCTCGTCTCCTGGCTGCACCCTTGGCAGGGGGTCACGTTGCTCGGTGTGATCGCCGGCCTGTTCCTCGTCAAGCCGCCACGGCGGCGCTACATGGTGCTGGCCGTCCCCGTCCTGGCGACCGCGCTCCCGTTGTTGTACGGATTCGCGCTCTCGCACGCCGATCCGGCTTGGCGCGCTTTCCAGTCGCGGACGACCACCGGGACTGGAACTGCGCCGTGGTGGGCGCTGATTGCGTCATTCGGGCCGCTCGCATTGCTCGGCGCGATCGGCGTGCGCCGGCCGCGCAGGGACCGGGATTGGATGCTGGTGCTGTGGGTGCTGGCCTGCGCCGCCGTGTACTTCGTGTTCCCGGAGTTCCCGCCACACGCGCTGAGCGGCGTGACGCTCCCCCTCGCCGTGCTCGCGGTGCGTGGCTGGCAGCGGCTCTCGATCCCGGGTCGCGTTGCCGCCCCGGTAGCGGCGGCGGCGATCCTGGCGTTCACCGTGCCCGAGGCGGTTTATCACGGTCAGTCGGTTCGCGATGACTTCCGCAACACCCCAGCCGGCGACGCGTCGCGGGAGCTGATGTTGCTGAAGCCCGATCAGGCCCAAGCGCTCTCGTACCTCGATCACGCTCGCCGCCCCGGAGGCGTGCTGGCGCCCTGGTTCCTGTCGATGTCGGTGCCGGCGCTCACCGGGCGCGCGGCGTACGCCGGGCACATCATGTGGCAGCCGCCTTCGAGGATCCTCGCCGCGAATCTGTTCTTCTCGCCGGACCTGAACGACCCCACCGGCGCGCAGCGCCGCGCGATCCTGCGTGCGAGCAAGGTGGCGTACGTGATCGCCGATTGCGGCTCGCCGCCGGCGCTGGGTACGGCGATCGCGCCGATCGCCACGCCGGTCGGGCGGTTCGGGTGCGTGACCGTGTACGAAACGCTATGAGTGGTGGTAGACCAGGAGGTCGGTGGGGAGGGAACCGGGGTAGTGCTTGCGGCCTATCAGACTCAGGCCCGGCGGATGTGGTGTCCCGAGACGTAGGACCTGGTCGAGCCGATCGTCGAGGAACAGGTAGGCATTGGATCCGGGCGGAACCTCGGAGTAGGACCGCAGCGTCGCCTCGAGGACCGGGTGCGGCTTGTGCAGCATGGCGGTGATGGCCGGCTGACCGATCAACGACAACACGAGCACTCGATCCTGCGGCCTGACCTCGCGATCGACCAACGCCGCCATCGCCCGGTACGGCTCGCGCACGTAGTCGGGTCCGAAACTCCTGATCGTCCCGATCGCCAAAGTGGCGAGGACCGCGGTGACGGCCACGATCCTCGCCGCGGTCGGCAAGGCCGCCAGCAGCGCCCCGATCACGAGGACGGCCGCCGGGATCGAGGCCGACAGGCCCCGCGGCAGCCACAGATCGGTCGCCGCGACGCTGTACAGCAGCAGCCCGACGGGAGTGGCGAACGCCAGGGCGACCATGAGAACAAGCGGCGAGCCCAAATCAATGCGGCGCCTGTCGCTTTGCCACCACGGGAGCAGGATCGCCGCTAGCCCCAGCAACAGGCACGCGCCGATCACTAGCAGTCCCCACGTGCCCGGGATCTGCGTAAGCGACGCCGACACGTACCCCACCAGAAAACGCAAGGAGTCCTTGACTACGTGGGATGCAGTCAGCGGGTAGAGCCCGCCGATGACGCCCAGCTCCTTGCCACGCAGATGGGGCAGCCACGGGAGGTAGAGGAGGGCGGCGACGCCGTTGGCGATCAGCGGCTGGCGGAGGCGGTCTCGGCAGCGCCAGATCGACCAGAGCGCCTGGACGCCGAGCACGAAGATGCACGTGTAATGCGTGTACGCAGCCCCGGCGGTGGCCGCGACGTACAAGATCCACCATCGCGTCTCGCGCGTGCGGGCCGCGTTCAGCAGCGCGAACGTGGACAGCGCCACGAAGAACGTCATGGTCGCGTACGGCCGCGCCTCCGTGCCGTAGTAGACCGTGAACGGGCTGATCGCGAAGAACGCCGCGCCGATCAGGCCCGCAGGCCGCCCGACCGACTGCCGGCCCACCCCGTATACGAGCGGGACCGTGGCGGCGCCAAGCACGATCGACGGCAGCCGGATCCAGACCGTCGGATCGCCGAGCTTGGCCGTGAACCAGGCCAGCAGGAAGAACAGCGGCGGAGAGTTCTCGCCACCGGTGTGCACGGTCGTGAGCACCGCGCCGAAGCTCCGCCCGTGGATGTCCTGATACGTGAACACCTCGTCGCCCAGAAGGCTCTGGTGGATCTGGGTGAAACGCAGCGCAAACGCAATCGCGGTCAGCGCCGCGAGCGCGAGGGTGACCGGCTCGACGCGGAGCGATCGACGCGTGAGGGCGATCCGGCTCGCTGCCTCCGGGTGCGCGCGCGAAGCGGTCAGGCTCACGGCGCGACAGTATCGCCGCTGTGGGGCCGCGTTGGTCGCAGTTCGCCCAGCTCCGCTTCGAGCGCCTCGAGGCGCGCCTGAAGGTCGGCAAGCTCGATTTGGAGCTGGACCTCGCGATCGGTGGGGATCTTGGCTCCGGTTCTCTTTGCCGCCGCCCGCGGCACCGCGGCTCGGACCCGGCCGCGGCCCTCTGACCCCGTATCGATTGGCGAGGAGGGGGCCGTGTTCACTCGACGCCAGCGCGCGCCGGTCCAGTCGATCCGCACGAGCGGCTCCGTGATTCCGTACTCGCGGCGGAAGTCCTCGACCGCTCGCCGGCACACCGGAAGGTGCGGGTGGAAGTAGTCGTCGATGATGAGGTATCCACCGACCGCCAGCCCCGGATATAGCGCCGCCAGCGCCACGCGGGTCGCGTTGTAGCCGTCCGCGTCGAGGCGGATCAGCGACCACTGCCGTCCGCGCAGCCGCTCCATCGTCTCCTCGAAGAACCCGGGCACGAACTCAACTCCCCGCGCGCACCCGAACCGGGCGAAATAGCCCTGCACATCCTCCAGCTTCGGGGCCAGGTAATCGATCGCGCTCATGTGCAGCTCGAGCTCTTGGTCCTCGCTCCCGTCCTCAGGCTGGGGGAACCCCTCGAACGAATCAGCGACCCAAACCGTCCGTTCGTCCGCTCCCAGAGTGTCGAGGGTCGCCCGCAGCATGATCGACGCCCCGCCACGCCATGCGCCCGCCTCGATCAGGTCTCCGTCGACGCCCTCGTTGACGACGGACTCAACGCACGCCTGGAGGTCGTCGAGCCGGCGCAATCCGACCATCGTCAGCCCGTTCAGCGGCCAATCCGAGCCGTCGACGCGCCAGCGGCGCTGCTCGTCGTCGGGCAGCTCACGCGAGAACACCCCGTGCTCACCCCTCCAGACCATGTGCGTCGCGGCGCCGGCGAGGTCGCACAGGCTGAGCTTCAGGAGGTCCAGATAGGCGGCTCGCAGCGTCTCGAGCTCAGGTTTCGGGCCAGTCGCGCTGATCTCTCGCTGCCTGTCCGGAATGGGTGGATCTGACGGCATGTTGTGGGCGACTACGACTGACAGGCGAGCACGGCGGCGAGCGCGGCTCGGCCCCCGGTGGTGAGGCTGAGGCGCCAGCGGATGCTCGCCGAGGCCGCGGGAATATCGACTCGCGCGGTCCCGTGACCACGGAGGAACCCGAAGTACGTCGGCCGCTGGCTCGGCGCGAAGTGGCTGACGCCCATTACGAGCGGAACGCCGGTGAGGTTGCTCACGACTGCTCCCCTAGGCGAAAGCGCGGTCGGGGGCCCGGCCTGGGTGACGCCTGCGGCGAGCCGCGCGCAGCCGGTTTGCGAGCCCCCGGCGGGGGCCGGTTGTGCCGCGATTCCGTATCCCGACGCGAGCACGCTGTCGGCGGCGTCACGCTGCGGGACCGGCGCGGACGCGATCTCGTCCGCCGAGCTGAACGGCGGTGCGCCGTGCGCCCTGCTAACGGCGAAGTACCTCGCGGCGGTCACGCCCGAAAGGTACGGATCGTGCGCTATCGACGCGGTGAGCATCAGGTCTGGTGGCGCCGCGTTGTCGAGCAGCTCGAGGGCGCCCAGGTCGACCTTCGCGGTCTGCGACTCGACCCGCATGAAGTCGTAGCCGTGTTTCATCACGAGCAGGTTCGACGCCACCACGAGCACGGTGACGGCAGCGAGTCCCGCCGCCCCCGCCCGATCGATGCGCACTCCGCGCAGCAGCTCGGCCGCGAGCAGGATCAGCAGCGTGGCGCTCGTCACCTGGTAGCGGCTCGCCTGCGCGGCGCGGCCAGGGATGGCGCTCGCGCCGGTGAGCAGCCAGAACGAGAGCGCGGTTCCGGCGAACACAAGCGCCCAGGCACTCGGACGGCCACCCCGTATCAGCCACCACGCCACGCACACCGCGGCGATTACCGTCAGTAGATGGCCGCTGGACAGAAGGCCGGGCAGCGACCCGTGGACCATGCCCGTGGCCGAGGCCAACCCGGCGGACACGGCGTCGTACAGGTAGCGAGGGAGGTGCTCGATGTGGGCCCCCGTGACGCCGGAGGACTGCTTGTGCCCGTAGAACGCCCACCAGAGCGCGAACAGAACCGCCGGCACGGCGGGGATCCAGAGCTGTCGAAGGCGCCGTCGCACCAAGAGAACCACGATCCCGGCGCCGACCAGGAACGGAATCGCCAGCGTGAACAGCAGGATCGCGCACACGAGCAGGACGCAGGCGGCCACGTTGCGCTCGGGAGTGTCCGACTCGAGCACGAGCAGCGCCGCGACTCCCAGCGTCAACGCCCCCAGATGGCTGATCGAGGCGAAGAACAAAAGCGCCTCCCACGCCGGCCCCAAGAACACCACCACGGCCGCCGCGGCGAGGCCCGCGACCGGACCCAGCCGCTCGTCGACGAGCACGAACACCAACCACCCCAACACAGCGACGGTGACTCCTTCGAGAAGCGCGAACGGCAGCTGGGGCCCCAGCCCGAACACCGCCACCAGCGCCTTGTACATGACCGCCAGCAGCACGACGATGTTCCCGTTGTGCGGTGCCAGCAGCGTGTCGAGCCCCCCGTGTGACTCGATGCCGGGACGCTGGAGCAGGAAATACCAGTCGTCGTTGAAGAACGTCAGCTTCGTGCGGAGCACGACGACCAGCAGTCCGCCGGCCGTGCAAAGCCCTGCCAGCAGAAGTCGTTCCGATCGGACACCGCCCAACGCGAGGGCGCTGCGGCGCTCCCGCACAGCCACCGTCATGCCCGAAACATAGCCGCCGCGAGCGGCGCCACGCGTCGGTTGTCCCGGTTAGGGCCGCCGGCATACAGGCCGGCGGCCTCGTCCGGATCCCCGGCCGTTAGAAGGCCGGGTGCCGCCCGGCGCTCTACTGCTCCCGGCGCGACTCGGCGGCGTCGGAGCTCGCGGTGCGGGCGGTGTCGACGTCGCCGGATCCATCGCCTGCCCCCAACCGCGGAGGCTCGCCGGCGGCCAGCGCGTCGTTCTGCGAGGCCGGCGGCAGCTCGGTGCCCGCCGGCTCTGCCTCCGCGGCCTGGGCACTCGTCCCCGCCTGGGCCACGGCATCCATCACCGGCTTGACGAGGTCGATCGGCATCGGGAAGACGACGGTGGTGTTCTGGTTGCCGCCGATCTCGCGGAGCGTCTGGAGGTAGCGGAGCTGAAGGGTCGTGGGGTTGCGCCCGATAACGTCGGCCGCATCGGCGAGCCTCGCCGCGGCCTGAAACTCGCCCTCGGCGTTGATGATCTTCGCGCGCCGCTCGCGCTCGGCCTCGGCCTGGCGAGCGATCGCGTGCTGCATCCGCTCGGGGATCTCCACGTCCTTGATCTCGACCGTCGTCACCTTGATTCCCCACGGCTCGGTCTGCGCGTCGATCACCTGCTGGAGCGCCTCGTTCAGACGCTCCCGCTCTGACAGCAGGTGGTCGAGGTCGACCCCGCCGAGCGTCGAGCGCAACGTGGTCTGCGCGATCTGGAGGGTGGCGTGGTGGAAGCTCTCCACCTGGTTGACCGCCTTGTTGGGATCGACGACGTGGTAGTACGCGACCGCGGTGACCCGGACGGGGATGTTGTCGCGGGTGATCACCTCCTGCGGCGGCACGGTGAGCGTGACCGTTCGCAGGCTCACTCGGACCATCCGGTCGATCGTCGGCACGAGCAGGATCAGCCCCGGACCGCGCAGGTCCATTACCCGCCCGAGGCGGAACACGACCCCCCGCTCGTACTCCCTGAGCACGCGAACCGCCGCGCCCAGGGCCGTGAGCCCGATCACCAGCAGCACGCATACGACAACCACGATCGCGATGATCATCGGATCAGCTCCCACTCTTCGGCGCGCCGAACCGCGACGGTCAGCCCCTCGAGGTGATCGACGACGACCTCGTCTCCCTCACGCAGATCATCCTGATCCCCGTCGTCCAGCAACGAACGGCGCGCCCGCCACAGCGCGCCGTCGACGAGCACGCACCCGGTCGGGCTCGTCCAGCTGCGCACCACGCCGACATGGCCGATCATGCTCTCCGGGCCCGCTCTGATCCGTCGCTGGCGCACGGCGATCCCCTTGCCCACGGTCAGCGCCACCACGCCCGCGCCGATGCCAGCAAGCAGCAGCGCCGACACCACGGCGAGCACCACGCCGCCGCCGAGGCCGACCATCGCCAGCACCGCGCCGACCCCCAGCGCGACCACCCCAGGCCCGCCCAGGACCCCCAGCGTCGGCACGTGTGCCTCGATCAGGACCATGATCGCCCCGACCATCAGCAACGACACGCCTAACGCAGTCATACAGAAATCGTACGCCTCCAGGCTTTTGTGGACTAGCGGGGCCAGCGAGGCGATAGCGTTCCGCGTCCACGACAAAACGAGCACCGGGAGCCAGAGATGACGAGCACGAGCGCGAACGGCGTGGTGACGGACATGGCGGGCCTGCGCGAAAGCGCCGGCCGGCACCTCGGCCACACCGAGTGGCAGGAGATGACGCAAGAGCGCGTGAACCAGTTCGCCGACGCGACCGACGACCACCAGTTCATCCACGTGGACGTCGAGCGGGCGAAGAGCACCCCGTTCGGGGGCACCGTCGCCCACGGCTACCTGACGCTCTCGCTCATGGCCCCCATAGGCCAGCAGCTGCTCCAGGTCACCGACGCCAAGATGGGGATCAACTACGGTCTCGACCGCGTCCGCTTCCCGGCGCCGCTGCCGGTCGGCGCTCAGTGGCGGGGCAGCGCCGAGATCCTCGAGGTGAGCGAGGTGCCGGGCGGGCTGCAGATCAAGATGAAGGGGACGATCGAGGTCAAGGGCTCGGAGAAGCCCGCGTGCGTGGCCGAATCGCTGGTCCGCCTATACGGTTGAGGGCTGCGCTCGGGCCCGGCCCAATCCCGTGGCGATCGACGTAGACAAGCTCGTCGCGATCGACGTGCACACCCACGCCGAGCGCGGCGCCGGTCAGCAAAATGACCCCGTCACCGAGGAGCTACTCGAGGCCGCGGCGAAGTACTTCGGCGCCAGCTCGCCGCAGCCCACGGGGCAGGACGTCGCCGACTACTACCGCGAGCGAAACATCCTCGCGGTGGTCTTCACCGTCGACGACGAGGCGGGCATGGGGCGCCCGCGGGTCGGGAACGAGGAGGTGTTGCGCGCGGCCGCGGCCAACCCCGACGTGCTGATCCCGTTCGCTAGCGTCGACCCGCACAAGGGCAAGCTGGCGGTCCGCGAGGCCCGCGAGCTGATCGAGGCCGGCGTGCGCGGCTTCAAGTTCCATCCCAACACGCAGGCGTTCTGGCCGAACGAGCGGGACTGGTATCCGCTGTACGAGGTGATCGCATCCGCGGGCCTGATCGCCCTGTTTCACACCGGGACCACCGGCATCGGCGCGGGCATGCCGGGGGGTGGGGGCGTGCGGCTGAAGTACTCCAACCCCATGTGTGTCGACGACCTCGCCGCCGACTTCCCCGATATGGACATCATCCTTGCGCATCCGTCCTTTCCCTGGCAGGAAGAGGCGCTCGCGATAGCTGTGCATAAACCGAACGTCTTTATCGATCTGAGTGGATGGTCGCCGAAGTACTTCCCGGAGATCCTCATCCAGTACACGAACACCCGGCTGAAGACCAAGATGCTGTTCGGCAGCGACTACCCGCTGATCACCCCCGATCGCTGGCTCGCGGACTTCGAAAAGCTCCCGATTCGCGACGAGGTGCGCCCCCTCGTGCTCAAGGAGAACGCGGCGCGGCTCCTGCGACTGCGCTCCTAGGAACGAGTGGGATGCCGGGCTCACCCCTGGACAACCCAGCCCTGGTCGACCGGGTGCTTGCAGCCGTCGACTCCAGTCGCGATGAGCTGGCCTCGACGATCTCCGCCGCCGTGCGGATTCCGAGCGTCAACCCCCGGTACCCGGGCCAGGTCTACGAGGAGGTCCTGGGGGGCGAGGGTGAGGTATCGCGCCTGCTCGCCGCTGTTTACAGCGATGCGGGCGCGGAGGTCGACCTGTTCGCGCTCGAGCCCGGACGCGAGAATGCGGTCGGGCTGATCCGCGGGACGGGCGGGGGGCGATCGCTGATCTACAACGGCCACGTCGACGTGGTTCCGGCTGACAATCCGGAGAACTGGCGCAGTGCTGATCCGTTCGCGGGCCGAGTCGACGGTGGTCGAATCTGGGGCCGCGGCTCAACCGACATGAAGGCCGGGCTACTGGCGCAGGCCTTCGCGGCGCGGGCGCTGCACCGCTGCGGAGTGCGCTTGCGCGGCGACCTCATCCTGGAGGCGGTGGTGGGCGAGGAATGCATGAACAACGACATCGGCGTAAGCGCGACCGTCGAACGCGGCTACACGGCCGACGCGGCGGTGGTGTCCGAGCCGACGGCCGCAGCGCTCCCGCTGGCCATCATGCCGGTCTCGCCCGGTCAGCTGTGGTTCTCGGTGACCGTGCGCGGCAAGGTCACACACGCCGCCAACCGCGGACAGACGCTCTACCCCGGGGACAGCGGAGTGCCCGTCGGCGTCAGCGCGATCGACAAGGGCATTCTGATCTACGAGGGCCTCCTTCGGCTGGAGCAGCAGTGGGGCTTCTCGAAGCGCCATCCCCTGTACCGGCCGGGCCAGTTCACGATCATGCCCGGCATCGTCGAGGGGGGCACGCGCGGTGTGCAGTTCCCGCTGTTCGTGCCGGAGTTCATGCGAACCGAGTACCTGGTCTGGTACCCGCCCGATGGCGATCCGGGCGCGGTCATGGAGGAGGTCGAGGCGCACGTCCGGACCGTCGCCGCTACCGATCCGTGGCTTCGCGAACACGTGCCGGCGATCGAGTGGAAGCTGCACTGGCCGGCGAACGCGCCGAACGCGGACGCGATCACCGCCGCGATGCGGCTGGCACACGAGCGGGCCGCCCGCGATACTGACCTCGCCGGCCCCGCGCAGACGGTGGGCTTTCCGGCGGTCGACGACGCGACCTGGCTGACCCTGGCCGGGATTCCGGCGATCAGCTACGGACCCGGCGACCTGGGGGTGGCCCATGCCGACGACGAGTTCGTGCGGATCGATGAGGTGCTGTGCGCAACGCGTGCCTTTGCGCTACTCGCCATGGAATGGTGCGGCGTATGACCGTCCGGCTCGGGGAGGAGTGGAAGCCCGATCAGCCGAGGGTGGCGCCGACGCCGGCCGGCTGCTCTCCAAACGGCGCGATCTCGGCCAGGTAGGTGAGCACTCGCTCGAGCGGCTCGACATCGCCGAACTTCGCGTCGATGTCGAACAGGTTCCATTCCACCACGCCAGCCACGCGGTCGCCGACCGCCTCGCGCACGATGATCGGCCGAAAGCCCTCGGCGATCGCGTCCTCTGTCGTGTGACGGACGCAGCCGGCCATCGTGACGCCGGTGATGATGACCGTATCCACCCCGTGGGCGTTTAGATAGCCCGACAGGTAGGTGCCGTGGAAGGCGCTCGCCCGCTTCTTGACGATCACCTGTTCACCCGCGAGCGGCGCGATGCGCTCGTCGATGGCCACCTCGGGGGAGCCCAGCTGGAGCTGCTCGACCGGGATCTTGTGGTGCCAAAGGCCCATGTCGGTGTTCGGTCCGCTGGTGACCGCGTAGGCGGTGGTCGTGTAGACGATCGGAATGCTCTTGGACCGCCCGGCGGCGTTCAGCTGCTGCACGGCCGGGATGATCACGTCCATGCCGTCGCAGCTGAACGGGTGCCCCGGCCTGGTCCAGGCGTTTGCGAGGTCGATGTGAATGAGGGCCGGTCGCTGCCCGAAGCCGACCCTGCGCTGAAAGCCGCGAGACCGGTAGATGCCCGTATCCGCGGCGAAGATGGTCTGAAGAGCTGTCTCTATGTCCCCCGTCAACGGGACCTCCCTCTTTCTCTCGAGCGCCGATTACGGCAGCACTACGCACCCCGTCAGGCGCCCAGCGCTCTGGTAAAAATCCACTCCAGGGTACGCACAAGGGCGCCAACACGCGAGCGTGAGGAGAAGAGATGCTTGAGTTCGGAGCGACGTTCCTTCCGGATCCGCCCGCGCAACAGTTCGTCGACCGAATCGCGCGGGCCGAGCAGCTCGGATTTCGCTACGGCTGGACCTACGATTCGCACATCCTCTGGCAGGACGGCTATATCCTGCTGACGCTCGCCGCGGCCGCTACGTCGAGCATCAAGCTTGGTCATTGCGTCACCAATCCGGGGATCCGCGAGCCGACGGTGACCGCGAGCGCGTACGCGACGCTGCACGACATCAGCGGCGGTCGCATGGTCATGGGGATCGGCCGCGGCGACTCATCCCGCCGGGTGGTCGGGCTCGATCCGGTGCCGGTGGTCCAGTTCGAGGCCGCGCTCGAGATGATCAAGGACCTGATGAACGGGCGCGAGGTCCACTGGAACGATCGCGCCCTGCGGCTGGAGTGGGCGCGGACCGAGCCGGAGATCCCGATGTTCGTGGCGGGTTATGGCCCGCGAGCGCTAGGCGTGGCCGGCCGCGTCGGCGACGGCGTGATCATCCAGCTGGCGGATCCCGAGATCACGCGCTGGATCATCGAACGGGCTCGGGCGAGCGCGGTGGAGGCGGGACGTGACCCTGACGCCCTGGCACCGATCGTTTGCGCCCCGGCGGTCGTCGGTAGCGACCTTCCACGGTGGCGCGAGGAGACGCGCTGGTTCCCGGCGATGGTCTCCAACCACGTCAAGGACCTGATCAAGCGCTACGGGACCGACGGCGAGATCCCGCACGTACTGACCGACTTCGCGCAGCGCGTCGAGGAGTATGACTACAGCGAGCACAGCCGCGTCGGGGCGGAGCACGGCAAGTACATAAGCGATGAGATCGTCGAACGCTTCTCCCTGCTCGGCGACGTCGACCAGCATTTGGCGCGGCTGCGCGAGCTCGAGGAGCTCGGCGTGCGCCAGGTCAACCTGTACCTGATGACGTCCTCGATCGAGGACACGCTCGAGCGCTACGGAGCGGACATCATCCCGAAGTTCGAGCCGTCGGCGGTCGCCTGAGCGACGGACGGCGCGGCAACCTCTGCTCGCGGTCGATGGTCATCGCTCCTCGATGACCCCCACCGCCCGCACGGGTGAGCCGTACGCGACCTCGAGCCGGAGCGGGAACCCGTAGAAGTCAAAGCGGCGACCGGCCACCTCGGCGAGGTTGTTGAGGTTCTCGTAGTGGGTGACGCGGTGCTGCGCGCACGCCCTGTGCGTGCGGTAGTCGTCGTACTCGTACACGAGGTCCGGGCTGATCGTCTCCACCCCGAAGATCTTCACGCCGCGGTCGGCCATCCAGCTGACCGTCTCCGGTGCGACGCCGCTGAACCCGTCGAGAAACGCCGGCATGCCGGCGGTCTGGTTGTAGTGGTCGGTGCAGAACAGGAGTATGTCCCCCGACTCGAGTGCGACCCCCGCCTTGCTGAGCGCGTCCTCAACCTCCGTAGGCGTGACCAGGTGACCCTTCCCGCCGTACTCGCGCACGTCGATGCAGACCGCCGGGCCGCAGAAGGTCTCGAGCGGCATCTCGCCGATCGCCTCCGCGCCGGACGAGCGGTCGTAGTGGCCGAACGCGTCCACGTGGGTGGCTGCGTGGTTTGAGGTGATGATCAGCTCGGCGTTGAACGACGGCTGCTCCGGTGCGTAGTCGGCGTGAATCAGCTCCCGCAGGATCTGGGGTGGGTTGAAGAACGGGTGTACCTGAGTTTGGCGGCCGAGCGGCTGGCTGAGATCCACGAGTCTGCGCGGCAAGTTGGCTCCTCCTGCGGTGTGATGGGTTCGTCCGGCCCTACGTAGCGCGGGTGCGCGCCGTCGAGGCTTCGCCGGACGACCCTACCGCTTGCTCACTGCGCCAGCCGCGTTTCTATAGGCTCGACGCCATGTCGACGCCCACGATCGACCGCGAGCGCAGCGGCGACCGCATCCGTCGCGATGTCCAAACGCTGGCCGGCCCCGAGTACACGCTGTCCTCGGAGGCGATCCGCCGCTACGCATACACCGGTGTTTACCGGGCCACGCTGGACTACTTCACGCGTGCGTGGCAGGAGCTGGGATTCGCGGTGACCGAGGATCCGATCGGCAACCTCCTCGCGCGCAACCGGCCGCCCGGCGAGCCGGTGTTCGGAGTCGGCTCGCACTGCGATTCGAACCGCAACGGCGGCAAGTGGGATGGCACGCTGGGGGTGGTCAGCGCGCTCGAGGTCTGCCGGTGCAACGCCGAGCTGGGACTCGACCTGCCACTGCAGGCGATCTCGTTCCTCGAGGAGGAGGGTTCGGGGTTCGGACAGATGGTGCTCGGCAGCCGGATCGTGGCCGGCCGGGTGAGCGAGCAGGAGCTGCGCGAGAGCATCCGGGCGATCGATGACGGCCGTCCCTTCTGGGAACATGCCAAGGAGGCGGGCTACGACCCCGAGCGCTGGCAGCAGTGCGCCCGCGTCCTCGATGACCTGACCGGCTGGATCGAGCTGCACATCGAGCAGGCGAGGGTCCTGCAGGACACCGGGCGGCGGCTGGGCGTGGTGAATGCGATCGCCGGCTACGTCCACGGCGACATCACGATCATTGGGCGCGCCGATCACGCCGGCGCCACTCCGATGGACATGCGCCGCGACAGCGCGGTGGTGGCCGCCGAGGCGATCATCGAGCTCGAGCGGCTGGCGCGCGCGGCACGATCGGGCACCGTGGGAACGGTGGGGGAGATCGAGGTCTCCCCAGGACTGATCAACGCCATCCCCGGCCGGACGCGGATCTCGCTGGACGTCCGCGGCCCCGATGACGACGCGGTCCACCAGGTCGTCCGGGACATCGATCAGTTCGCGCAGCGCGCCGCCGCCGAGCGTCAGATGACCGCCACATACGGCCAGCGTCAGACGGTGCCGGCTACGCCCCTGGACGACCGCCTGGTCGGCGCGCTCGAGGCAGCCGCCGCGCGGACGGGCGAGCAGTTCATGACGATGATCTCAGGGGCCGCTCACGACACCATGTGCGTCGCCGAGCGGGTGCCCTCCGCGATGCTGTTCATCCCCTGTCGCGATGGGCTCAGCCACACCCCCGAGGAGGACGCCGACCCGGCCGACGCCGCGCTCGGGGTGCAGGTGATGCTCGGGGCGATCCACTCGATGGTTGAGCGGAGCGCCGAGTCCTAGGCCGTCCTAGGCCGCCGCCCGCCGACGGCTTACGGCGCCGCGCCAGCCGGGGACGCCTCTCGGGTCTCCTGGGCAGGCGGCGAGCCGCTCGCGCTCATGTCGCGCACCACCTGGACCATGCGTGGAATTACCGCCTCGACGATCCGCTGTCCGGTCTCGAGCTTGGCGCGCGTGGCGTCGCCGACCACGCCCGACTCCGAGATGTCGGCGAGCATGTCCATCGGCACGACGACGCCCGGACCGCGGTGCGTGAGGCCGTACTTGCCCAGCGACGTCCAGGGGAGTCCAGCTTCCCTCACCGCCGCCCCACGGTCGTATGCGTCACGCGCAGCGTGCTCCATCATCACCCGCTGGCCGAGCGCCATCGCCAGCGACGTTTCCGCCTCCTCGGCGTGGATCACCGGCCCTTCGATCGCGCCGACGACATCGGCTGCGAGCTCCCACCACTGGAGCAGGAACACCCGTCGCCCCGTCGTCTCGTAGTAGCGGTTCACGGCCACCGTGAGCGCCGCGACATTCCCGCCGTGACCATTGACCGCGATCAGGTTGCCGAGCCCGTGGTGATGCAGCGATTCGCAGACCTCCTCGAACACGTGGAGGAACGTGTCGGTCCGCAGGCGCAACGATCCCGGGAACTGCATGTGGTACCAGGAGAGCGTGACGTTCAGTGTGGGCGCGATCAGGACCTCTAGGTTCTCCTCGGCGGCCGCCTCCGCCGCGCGGTCGCAGAGGGCTCGGGCGATAACGCAGTCAGTGTCGAGCGGCATGTGCCGGCCGTGCTGCTCGGTCGTTCCGATCGGCAGGAGCACCGCATCGATCCCCGCGTGCATTCGGTCCGCCACCTCCGACCAAGTGAGCTTTTCGAGGAACCGCTCTTGGGCCATCTCTCTCCTCCTCTTGCTTGTCGCCTACCGCAGCCTCACAGCGTCGCGATTGCCCGCACCGGACTGCCCGTTCCGCCAAGCCACTTGAGCGGGTATCCGGTGAACCAGATCTCTCCCTTCCCGAGGAGCTCCTCGAGGTTGACCAGCCACTCGTAGTGGATCAGACCCCGGTCGCGGCACGTGCGGTGGTTTGGGAACTCCTTCGTGCCGCCCTTGTCGGTCGAAGGCCCTTCCACCCCGTGCACGCGGGAGCCACGGTCAGCCAGCCAGTGTGTCGCGTCCGCCGTGATGCCGGGGTTGTTCGTAACCACCTCGCGGTTCGGCCAGTGTCGAGCGTGAAAGCCGGTGCAGAGCAGAACGATGTGATCTGAGATCTCGACGCCGGTCTCGCGTTCGGCTGCCTCGAGCTCCGGCACGTCGATGTCCCCGAGGTCGGGGATGTGACGGAGATCGAGACACACCGCGCGGCCCGCGAACCAGTCGAGGGGTACTTGATCGATCGACTCGCCGCCGTCCTTGATGTGCAGCGGAGCGTCGACGTGGGTGCCAACGTGCTCGAGCATCGAGATGTAGTTGACCGCGTAGGTGAACGGATCGCCCGGCGTCCCGAGACCCGCGCTCTTGGCCTGATCGTGGTTGACGTACGGCAGGATGATCGGCGAAGGGAACAGGGCGTGGGCTGGCATGCCGTTGGAGATCTCGAGCGAGAGATCGACGACGGTCTTGTCGCTGCTCGGGCTGGTCATCGAGCTATCCCGTGATGGTCATGCGCCGCGAGCTCCGGCCACGGCCGCTGCACGTCCGGCGTCGCCTCGAACAATGCCTGCGCGCCCGCGAGGACACGCCATTCGCTCCAGGCTGGACCCGTCAACTGAACCGCGGTCGGCACACCAAACAAGTCGAACCCGGCGCGTACCGTGGCCGCCGGAAGCCCGGCTAGATCCTGGGGAACCGTGTAGCTCATCACGAGCTCCCGGAACTCGATCTCCTCGCCGAGGTGGACGACTCGCTCCTGCCCGATCGGTGCCGGAGACCCCGCGGTGACCGGAGTCAGGAGCAGGTCGGCGTGTTCGAATGCCCGGTGAAAGCCGGAGCGCAATCGCTCGCGCGCGGCGATGCCGTCGAGGTAATCCTCGAGCGGCATCGTGGAGGCCAGGTCGAGGCGCTGGAGGACGTCCTCGCCGTACTCCCCGCGCCGCGCGGGATACAGGCCCGCCCGAGTATGCGTCAGGAGGGCCTCGCCGCGCTGCACGCGGCCGAAGGCCTCGTATGCTCCGGCGGCCTCGGGCAGCTGCACCTCGACGAGCTCGGCGCCAAGATCGACGGCGGCGTCCGCGGCAGTGCGAAACGCGGCGTTGACCTCGGCGGCCACTGGTACCAGATGGAGGTCCTGGCAGAGCCCGATGCGGACGCCCCGCAGCCCCTCGGCGCCCAGCGTGGCAGCCTCCGGCGGAGCACCGCTCTGGCCGTCGCCGGCGATCGCGCCGAACAGGAGGGCCGCATCGGAGGGAGTGCGCGCCATCGGCCCGGGGTGGTCGAGCGAGCGCGCGAGCGGGAACGCCCCGGCGAGGCTGACGCGGCCGTAGGTCGGCTTCAGGCCCACCGTGCCGCAGAAGCTGGACGGGACGCGGATCGAGCCACCGGTGTCGCTGCCGAGCGCCAATGGCACCAGGCCCGCGGCCAGGGCGACCGCCGAGCCGCCGCTCGACCCGCCCGAGATGCGATCCAGCGCCCAGGGGTTGCGGCTCGTTCCCATCAGCTCGTTGACCGACGTGATCCCCCAGGCGAATTCGTGGGTCTGAGCCTTGCCGATCAAGATCGCTCCCGCGCTGCGGGCCCGGCGCACAGCCTCGGCATCCTCCGAAGGCACGTGGTCGGCGAACATCGGCGATCCGTACGTCGTCCGCACGTCCGCGGTGTCGAACAGGTCCTTGACGCCGATCGGTACCCCGCCCAGCGGCCCAGCGGCCTCGCCACGCCGGTACGCGGCCTCCGCCCGCGCCGCCTCCTCCCGGGCCCGCTCCAGGCAGAGCGTCGTGAACGCGCCGAGCGCGGGGTCGAACTCCTCGATCCGCGCGGCGAGCGCATCGAGCACCTCAATCGGCGAGAGCTCCCGCTGTCTGTACCCCTCCAATAGCTGGACCGCGGTCAGAGCGGCGATCTCGTCCACCGGCTTGATTATGTCGCGACTGTGGGCGAGGATTGATCCGTGTGGTTGGACCGATACCGATGTGCGGCGACGATCTCGGTGGACTTCGACGCGGAGACGCTATGGACCGGAACGTTCCATCTGCCCACGCCGAGCCCGATGTCGCGCGGCGACTACGACGTGCGCGCGGCGCTGCCGCGAATCCACGAGGTGTTCGATCGGCACCAGATCCCGGCCACGTTCATGATCCCCGCCCAGGTCGTCGACGAGCATCCCGAAGCGTGCGCCGAGATCGCTGAACGGGGCCGGCACGAGGTCGGCTACCACGGCTACCACCACGAGAGCGTGCTCGAGTTGCCGATCGAGCAGGAGCGCGAGCTGATGACGCGGGGGATCGCGCGGCTCGAGGAGACTTTGGGCCACAGACCGGCGGGGAACCGCTCCCCTCCGTTCGCGCTCGGTCCGAACACCGCCGATCTCCTGGAGGAGTTCGGCTTCGCCTACGACTCGAGCCTGTTCGGCCACGACGAGCCGTACCGTCCCCGGGTCCCGATCACCAGCGGGCCGCTGCGCGACTTCGTGGAGCTTCCGGTCAGCTGGGAGCTGGACGACGCCCCGTACTTCCTGTTCAGCTTCTTCCCCTACATGTCCGGCCTGTGCACGCCGGGCCAGGTGCTGGAGATCTGGAAGGCGGAATTCGACGGTAGCCACCGCGTCGGAGGGTGCTTCCTGCTCGTCGTTCACCCGTTCTGCATCGGCCGCCACCCCCGGATCGCGATGCTCGACGAGCTGATCTCCTACATCCGGGGCTTCGATGACGTGTGGTTCGCGACGCACCTCCAGGTGGCGGAGGAGTGGCGTCGCATGCAGGTCGCGCACGGCACGTGGGACCCCCAGGTCCACGCCTCTGCGGGATAGGAGAAAGGCGGCCAGGCGGGGGCGGCGATCACGGGTCGGTGAGGCCATGCCGCTCGCGGGCGGACTCCGGGCTCACGTATTCCTCGCTGACGTCCGCGCGAACGGTGTGCCGATCGCGCTCCCGCGGATCACCGTACCCGCCTCCGCAAGGCGAGATCAGGCACAGTCGATCGCCCGCCGCTGCCCGGCGATACGGGAACTTCGAGGGCAGCTCGAGCTCGTTGACCGTTTGTGCACGTGCACCGCTCCCGACTCGCTGTCGTGGAGCATCAGATCCGTAAACGTTCCGCCGATGTCGACGCCCACGGTCTTCATATGGCGGGGGTTGGCCTCATCGGCGCAGCTTACTTACGCCCACTAAGGCGATCCATTACTGTCCGCCACCGGGACTGCCAACGGCGCCACGGAAAGGGAGAGGTGATGAACAAAGCCCTCGAGGACATCCGGGTGGTCGACATGACCCACGTCCAGGCGGGACCCGTGTGCACGCAGCTGCTCGCTTGGATGGGCGCCGACGTGATCAAGGTGGAGCCGCCGCGTGGCGACGTCACCCGCGGACAGCTCCGCGACATCCCGGATGTCGACAGTCTGTATTTCACGATGCTGAACTGCAACAAGCGAAGCCTCACGCTGGACCTCAAGACCGACGAGGGAAAGCGGATCTGCGAGGAGCTGTTGCGCCGCTCGGACGTGCTGGTGGAGAACTTCGGCCCGGGCACGATGGACCGGCTCGGATTCAGCTGGGAGCGTCTCCAGGAGCTCAATCCGCGGTTGATCTTCGCCTCGCTGAAGGGCTTCGGGGTGGGCGCCCTCGAGCACGCCAAGGCGTATGAGCCGATCGCGCAGGCGACGGGCGGCGCGATGAGTACGACGGGCTTCGCGGACGGTCCGCCGACGGTCACAGGCGCCCAGATCGGCGACTCCGGCAACGCCGTGCACCTGTTCGGGGCGATCTGTGCGGCGCTCTATCAGCGCACCCACACCGGGCGCGGCCAGCGGGTGACGATCGCGATGCGTGACGGGATCCTCAATCTCTGCCGGGTCAAGCTGCGTGACCAGCAGCGCCTTCAGCACGGGCCGCTACGGGAGTATCCGAACGAGGAATTCGGCGACGCCGTGCCTAGATCCGGCAACGCCTCCGGCGGTGGGCATCCGGGATGGGCAGTGCGCTGCAAAGGGGGAGGGCCCAATGACTACTTGTACCTGGTGATCCAGCCGCAGGTCTGGGAGGTGCTGGCCAGGAAGATCGGTCGTCCGGAGTTGGCGAACGATCCTGAATACGCCACCCCCGAGAAACGCCTACCGCACCTGTCGGAGATCTTCGAGACGATCGAGGGGTGGACGTTGACCAGGCACAAGTGGGAGGCATTTCGCGAGCTGAACGAGGTCGGCGTACCGTGCGGCCCGGTCATCGACGCGGGCGAACTGCTCGAGGACGGCGACCTTGCCGCGGCCGGGATGATCGTCGAGGTCGAGCACCCCGAGCGCGGTAGGTTCAAGACCGTGGGCTGCCCGTTCCGTCTGTCCGACTCGCCCGTCGAGATCGTACGTTCGCCGCTGCTGGGCGAGCACAACTCGGAGATCGTCGAGGAGCTGTTCGGGGAGCGGCCCGTGGCGGCGTCTTCAGGCAGGGACGCGGTATGAAGTTCGCCGTGCTCGGAGCGGGCGCGATCGGCGCCTACGTCGGAGCCGCGCTGGCGCGGGGAGGAAGCGACGTGACCCTGATTGCCCGGGGCGCGCACCTCGAGGCGATGCAGCGGCACGGAGTGCGCGTGCTCAGCCCGCGCGGCGATTTCGAAGCCCACCCCCGGGCGACCGACGAGATCGAGGCGATCGGTGATGCCGATGTCGCGTTCTTCGCGCTCAAGGCGTACAGCCTGCCCGTCCTGGCCGAGCGGATCGGCCGGAGCCTGGGAGACGACGCGGTGGTGATCCCAGCGCAGAACGGAATCCCCTGGTGGTACTTCCAGTCGCATCCGGGTGCGCTCGCGGGAGCAACGCTCGAGAGCGTCGACCCCGGTGGGGTGATCTCCCGTTCGATCGCGCCAGAGCGAATCGTCGGTTGCGTGGTCTACTGTTCGACCGAGATCGTGGCGCCGGGCGTCATCCGGCACATCGAGGGGACCCGGTTTACGATCGGCGAGCCGGATGGGAGCCTGAGCAATAGGTGCCAGCGCATCTCGGAGGCGTTTGTCGCGGGCGGCCTCAAGTGCCCGATCGAGGAGCGGCTGCGGGACCAGATCTGGCTGAAGCTGATCGGGAACGTGGCGTTCAATCCGGTCACCGCGCTGACCGGGGCGACGCTCGGCGAGCTCGGGACCCTTCCGGAGATGGAACAGCTCCTGCGGGCGATGCTCGAGGAATCCGCCGCGGTGGCCTTGGCGCTGGGCGTCGAATTGCCCGTGTCGATCGAGCGAAGGCTGCAGGCCGGAATCGCCGTCGGCGACCACAAGACCTCGACGCTCCAGGACCTGGAGGCGGGCAAGCCGCTCGAGCTCGACTGCATGAGCGGTGCGGTGATCGAGCTGGCGCACCGGCTGGGAATCGCGGTTCCGCACGTCGAGGCGGTGCACGCCTGCGCGAAGCTGATCGACGCGCTTGCCCGAGCCCGCTCGGCGCCCCGCGGCGCGGAGGTGGCGGCCTGAACGACTGAAGGTTTGCGGAGGAAGAGATGAAACGCATCGGTGTTGACGTTGGCGGCACGTTCACCGACCTGATCCTCGTCGACGAGGAGGCGGGCCGGATCACCGTCGACAAGCTGCGCTCGACGCCGGAGGACCCTGCCCGGGCCGTGGTCGAAGGCGTGCGCGCGCTCTGCGAGAAGGCCGGCGTACACCTGTCGGAGGTCGACAACCTGCTGCACGGCACCACGGTCGCCACCAACATCGTCCTGACCTACAGGGGCGCCGAGGTCGGGATGATCACCACCGAGGGCTTCCGGGACATCATCCACATCGCGCGGCACAAGAAGCCGTACAACTTCTCGCTCCAGCTCGAGCTTCCGTGGCAGTCGCGGCCGCTGGCCAAGCGGCGCAACCGCCTCACGGTCAAGGAGCGCGTCACGGTGCCGGACGGCGAGATCCTGACCGCGCTCGACGAGGATGAGGTGCGCGAGAGGGTGCGGGCGTTGCGCGCCGCCGGCGTCGATGCGGTTGCCGTCTGCCTCCTTCACGCCTACCTCAACCCCGTCCACGAGCAGCGGATCAAGGAGATCGTGCTCGAGGAGCACCCCGACTGTTACCTGTCGGTCTCGCACGAGGTGCTGCCGCTATATCGCGAGTTCGAACGCTTCTCGACGGTCGCGCTGAACGCGTACGTGGGTCCGCAGGTCTCCCGGTACGTGGCGCGCTTCGATCAGGCCCTGCGCGCGGACGGCTTCCTGCACGGCATCCAGCTGATGCAGTCAGCGGGGGGCATGGCCACGGTGGAGTCGGCGGCGCTGAGGCCGGTGAACCTGCTGATGTCGGGCCCCGTGGCGGGCCTGATCGGCGGCATCTGGGCCGGGCGGCTGGCCGGCTTCGACAACGTGGTCACGCTCGACATCGGCGGCACCTCCGCCGACATCGGCGTCGCCGCCGGAGGGCAGCTGCGAATGCGTCATCTGCTCGACACGAAGGTCGGGGACTACCAGGCGATGATCCCGATGGTCGACATCGACACGATCGGCGCGGGCGGCGGCTCGATCGCCTACATCGACGAGGGCGGCGTGTTCCGCGTGGGGCCGCAGTCCGCGGGAGCCGACCCGGGGCCGGCTTGCTACGGCCGGGGAGGAACCGATCCGACGGCCACCGACGCCCAGCTGCTGCTCGGGCGCCTGCGTCCTGACCGCGGGCTGCTGGGCGGGGAGATGCGCCTCGAGCGCGACCTCGCCGAGACGGCGATGCGCAACCTTGCCGATCGCCTCGGGATGTCCGTGGACGAGGCGGCGCTGGGCGCGCTCCAGATCCAGAAGTTCGGCATGACGCAGGCGATCGAGCTGAACTCGGTCAGGCGCGGATATGACCCCCGCGAGTTCGTGCTCGTCGCCGCGGGGGGCGCGGGACCGCTGTTCGCCTGCGACATCGCTATGGAGCTCGAGATCGCCCGCGTCCTCGTGCCCAGCTATCCGGGCATCGTCGCGGCCACGGGCCTCCTGGCCACCGATCTCCAACACGAGTTCGTGGCCACCGAGCGCCACCAGCTCGCGAGCGCGGATCTCGGCCGGCTGCGCGACCGCTACCAGGAGCTGACCGAGCAGGCCGAGCGCCAACTCGAGCAGGACGGGGTGCCGGAGGATCGCCGGCTCGTGCGACGGCTGGCCGACTGCCGCTACGCCGGGCAAGGCTACGAGGTTCGCTTCGACGTCCCGGGAGGCGAGCTCGACGCCGACTGGCTGGCCGAGCTCGCTCAGCGCTTCCACCGTGCCCACGAAGCCGAGTACGGGCACCGCTTCGACGCAGAGATCGAGCTGGTGAACATCCGCACCGTGGCGATCGGGCAGATCCCCGAGCTGCGCCCCGATCGGCTGGAGCGGGGCGACGGCGACCCCGCGCGGGCGCTGTCGCTCGAGCGGGAGGTGATCTTCGACGTCGGCGGCCAGCCTGACCGCCGGGCAACCCGCTTCTACGAGCGCGGCAAACTCCTGGCCGGGGACCGGATCGAAGGACCCGCGATCGTCGAGCAGTACGACACGACGACGGTCATCCCTCCCGGCCTGGTGGCGGAGATCGACGAGTTCGGCAACATCGTGATCGACTGCTCGGCGGGCGTGCGCGGCGCGCAGGACCGCGGCCTCGAGCTGGCCACACCGATCCTGATGCGGGTGATCGGGGGCGCCTGCACCGCGATCGCCAAGGAGATGGCCGGTGTGCTGTTCCGGATGTCCTACAGCTCGATCATCCGCGAGTCCGAAGATCTCGGGGCGGGGATCTTCGACGCCGAGGGCGACGTGTTGGCCGAGTCGGATTCGACGCCGATGTTCATGGGGGCGATGCCGAAGATCGTCAAGAACGTGATCCGGCTGCTCGGCGATGACATCCACGAGGGCGACGTGATCCTGCACAACGACCCCTACGGGGGCGCGACCCACTCGCCCGACGTGGCGATCGTGATCCCGATCTTCTTCGACGGGGAGCTGACCGGGTTCGCCGGTGCCTCGGCGCATCTGCTCGACATCGGCGGCGCCTATCCGGGACTCGCGATCGACCTCGTGGACAACTGGTCGGAGGGCAACATCTATCGCGCGATCAAGCTCTCGGAGCGCGGCGTGCGCCAGCATCAGATCTGGCGGCACATCCTCGAGAACACCCGCACTCCGACGTACAACCGGGGCGACGTCGAGGCGATGATCGCCGCCTGTGAGCTGGCCCGCAGGCGCTACCTGGAGCTGCTCGGGCGCTATGGGAAGGAGGCCGTCTTGAATGCCGCGGGAGGCTGGCTGGACTACTCCGAGCGGATGCTCCGCCAGGAGGTCGCCAAGCTCGAGGACGGCACGTATGAAACCGAGATCGGCTGGCTGGACGACGACGGGCGCAACCGCGGGGTGCCGCTGCCGATCAAGGTCGCGGTCAAGATCGAGGGGGACGAGATCACGTTCGACCTCACCGGTTCGAGCGCCGAGGTCCCGACCGGATTCAACTGCCCGTACGAGGGCACCACGGTCTCGGCGATGACGTTCATCACGCGGATGATCTTCCTCGATGAGGTCGCCTACCCGGTGTTCGTGCCCCAGAACGAGGGCATGCTCAGGCCGGTCAAGGTGATCGCCCCGAAAGGCTCGATCTTCAATCCCAACTTCCCGCGGGCCTGCTTTGCGCGCTTCTGTCAGGTGCAGCGCGCGGTCGACCTCGCCCTACGCGCGCTGGCGCCGATCGCCCCGGAGAAGGTCACTGCCGGCAATTCCGCTCACCTGCACTTCATCTCCTACTCCGGGTTCCTCGAGGAGCAGGGCGAGTACTGGGTCTACCTCGAGGTCGACGAGGGCTCCTATGGCGGTCGCCACGATAAGGACGGCCTGGACTCGATCGACTGCCTGATCGCCAACACCCGCAACAACCCGATCGAGGAGCTGGAGTGGCGGTTTCCCATGCGGACCGAACGCTACGAGTTGCGTGAGGAACCCTGCGCCGCCGGCAAGTGGCGCGGCGGGATCGGCATGATCCGCGTCAACCGGTTCCTGGTCGACACGATCGTCACCTGCGAGGGTGAGCGCAACGAGTCGGATCCGCCGTGGGGAGTCTTCGGCGGCCACGACGGCGTCAACGCCTCCACCAAGATCACCAAGCCGGACGGCACCGTCGAGTACTGGCCCTCGAAGTTCACCGGCCGCACGCTTTCGGCCGGGTCGACGATCGAGATCGTGGTCCCCAACTCCGGCGGGTACGGCGACCCGCTCGAGCGCGATCCCGAGCTCGTCCTCTCCGACGTGCTCGACGGCTTCACCACCGCCGAGCTCGCGGAGCGCGACTACGGAGTGGTCATCGACGTCGAGCGGCGCGCGATCGACCACGAGGCGACCCGGCGCCTGCGCGAGCAGGGTCGCGCAGGCGCCCGCAGCCCCGCTACTTGAGCTGGGGCTGCGGGCGCCCGCGCTACTTGAGCGGGTTCGTACCCGCCATCCAGATGATCACCCGCGTGAACTTGCCGTCCGGGCCCACGTCGAAGAAGTTGCAGTTGTGCATGTCGTTCTTCGTGCCGTCGGCCAGCTCCCCGACGTAGTTCTGCTCGGTGGCGACCTTCGCCGCGGCCTCTTCCACGACGATGTTCGTGATCTCGTGGGTGACCCGCGGCGAGTTGGCGAGGAAGTCGGTGAACATCCGGCGGATCTCGGCCGCTCCCGTGAACGTCACGTGATCGGTCTGCACGGTGAGCGTCGCATCCTCGGCGAAGTGAGACACGACCGCGTCGACGTCCTTGGCGTCGACCGCCTTGAAGTAGCTGGCCGGCAGCGTGGCGAGGGCGTGGCGCGTGAGGGCGGGAGCCTCGGTTGTCATCAGTTGAACCTCCTAGTGGTTGGATGGTTGGGGCGTCGCTTCGGCGGTGGTGGGTTTATGAGGATCTTCATGCAGCTCCCTTGGCCGTCTTGGCCTCGAGGTTCATGAGCTCGCCCGCCTCGGTCAGTACCTCGGCGAGCCCGTCCACCATCTCGTCGAGCTGTTCGGCGGTGCAGATGAGCGGCGGGGCGACCTGCACGACGCTGTCTCCGCGATCGTCGGGACGCGCGATCATCCCGGCCCGCAGCAGCCGGCCGAACAGGAAACCGCGCAACAGCCGCTCGCGCTCCTCGGCGTCGAATCGCCTGCCCTCCTCGCCGACGAGCTCGACGGCCCAGAAGAAGCCACACCCGCGGACGTCGCCGACGATCGGCAACGCCAGGAGCTCCCGCAGCCGGTCCTGAAGATGGCCCTCGAGCGTCCGGACGTTCTCGAACACGCCGTCTCGCTCGAAGATCTCGAGGTTCTTGAGCGAGATCGCCGCACACAGCGGATGGCCGCCGAACGTGATCCCGTGCACCAGCGAGCGCTTGGGGTCTTCGTACAGCGGACCCGCCACGCGGTCGCTCGCGAACACCGCCCCCATCGGGGCGTAGGCGGAGGTGAGCCCCTTCGCCGTCGTGATGAGATCAGGATGCGCGCCTACGCGCGTCGAGCCGAACCATTCGCCCAGACGGCCGAAGGCCGTGATCACCTCGTCGGCCACGAGCAGGAAGCCGTGGCGATCGGCGAGCTCGCGCAGACCTTCCCAGTAGCCGGTTGGCGGAACGAAGCACCCGCCTGCGTTCTGAACCGGCTCCGCGATGAACATCGCGATCGTTTCCGGCCCCTCCTCGAGCACTACCGCTTCGATCTCCTCGAGCAACAGCCGGGAGAACTCCGCGTCGTCGTGCACGGCCTCGCCGAAGCGGTCGTCCTCTCTGAGCCGGAAGCGGTTGGTGGGCGAGACGTGTCGCACCTGGATCGCCGGTGGAGCGAAGGGGGCCTTGTAGCTCTCGACTCCGGTGAGCGCCAGCGCCCCCAGGCTCGCGCCGTGGTAGGCGATCCGCCGCGCGATCGCCTTCGTGCGATGCTCGCCGCCGGTCGCGTTGTGATACAGACGCGCCAGCTTCCACGCCGACTCGACCGACTCGGCGCCGCCGCTGGTGAAGAACACGTGGCCAAGGCCCGGTGGCGCGAGCTGCGAGAGCCGGTCGGCCAGCTCGACCGCGGCCGGGTGGGCCATGCTCCAGGTGGTGGCAAAGGGCAGGCGGGCCATCTGGGCGGCCGCCGCGGACACCACCTCCTCGCCGTAGGAATAGCCGAGCTGTGAACAGAACAGGGCTGAGAGGGCGTCGAAGTAGCGGTTGCCGTGGATGTCGAACACGTAGGGGCCCTCGCCACGCTCGAGCACGACAACCGGCTGGCGTCCCGGGCCGAAGGCCCCGTTGCGGGTGAAATGCATCAGGAGGTGCCCGTGGGCCACCTCCTCCAGGTCAGGGAGAGGATTCATCGTTGCGCTCGCTTAGGTCGAATGTGTCGGGCAATACGCGCGGCGATCAGGTCGCGGTGGGGAAGGCCAGGTCGATCTTCGCGTCGGCGGCTTGGGGCCAGCGCGAGCTGACCACCTTCCCGCGCGTGTAGAAGCGGATCCCCTCGGGTCCGTGCATGTGGATGTCGCCGAACAGCGATGCCTTCCATCCTCCGAACGAGTAGTACGCCATGGGCACCGGGATCGGCACGTTGATCCCAACCATGCCGGCGCTCACGCGCAGCTGAAACGATCTGGCCGCACCGCCGTCACGGGTGAAGATGGCTGCGCCGTTCCCCCACGGGTTGGCGTTCACGACCCCGATCGACTCTTCCAATGTGTCGGCGCGGGTGACGACGAGCACCGGCCCGAAGATCTCCTCGCGGTAGATGCGCATGTTGGTCGACACGTGGTCGAACAGGCAGGGGCCGATGAAGAACCCTCCCTCGTGTCCTTCCACGACCACGTCGCGGCCGTCACACACGAGCTCCGCGCGCTCCTCGACGCCTTCATCGACCAGGGCGCGCACCCGGTCGCGGGCCGTCGCGCTGATCAAGGGTCCGACCTCCGACTCCGGCTGATCGCCGGGGCCCACGACCAGACGGTCGAGCCGCTCGCCGATCTTCTCCACCAACGCGTCGCCGGCCTCGCCGACCGCGACCACCGCGGAGACGGCCATGCACCGCTGGCCGCTGGAGCCGTAGGCCCCAGCCACGATCTGATCGGCGGCGTAGTCGAGGTCGGCGTCGGGCAGGACGACCGCGTGGTTCTTGGCGCCCGCGAGCGCCTGCGCGCGCTTGCCGTGACCCGTGGCCGTCTCGTACACGTACTTCGCCACCGGCGTCGAGCCCACGAACGAGACCGCGTTGACCCTCGAGTGTGTCAACAGCGCCGTGACGGTGTCGCGGTCGCCGTGCACGACGTTGAACACGCCCTGCGGCAGGCCGGCCTGAGCGAGCAGCTCGCCCAGCAGCATCGACGCGGATGGATCCTGCTCCGAGGGCTTGAGCACGAACGTGTTTCCCGCCGCCAGCGCAAGCGGAAACATCCAGGCCGGCACCATCGACGGGAAGTTGAACGGCGTGATACCGGCCACGACGCCGACCGGCTGGCGCAACGCGTAGCTGTCCACCCCGCGCGAGACCTGCCAGGAGTGCTCGCCCTTGAGCAGCTCCGCCAGCCCGCAGGCGAACTCGATCACCTCGAGCCCGCGCTGGACTTCGCCGAGCGCGTCGCTCGTCACCTTCCCGTGCTCCACCGTCAGGACCCTCGCGATCTCTTCGCGGTGCGCGTGCACGAGCTCGCGGAAGGCAAACATGATCCGGGTGCGCTCCGAGAGCGACGCGCTCTCCCACTCCGGAGCAGCGGCTACGGCGGCCCCGACCGCGGCATCGACCTCCTCGGCGTTGGCGAACGGCACCTGGGCGACAACTTCGCCCGTGGCGGAGTTCGTCACCTCACCGTGCCTGCCCGACCGTGTGGCCTCCTCGCGGCCGTCGATCCAGTGATTCAGAAGTGTTTGGGTCGTTGCCATATCTCACCTGTCCCGATCGTTGGGGGCGCCGGCCGGCATGGCGGCCAGCGCCGGGATGATCTTGTTCGCGACGAGCTCCATCTGCTCGAACGCCTCATTGTTGTACGCCACGGACACTTCGTCCACACCGATCTCGGCCAGCGCCTCGAGCTTGTGCAGGCAGTGCTCGACCGGTCCGGCGATCGCGAAGCCGTCGACCAGCTCCGTGGTCAGGTAGGCGGTGTGCGCGGCGCTCGAGTCGAGGTGACCGCTGTAGTAGTCGTAGGCCTCGCGCGCCTTCAGCAACCGCACCATCACGTCCGGCATATCGTGGCCGGGGTTGTTGCGGGCCATGTCGGAGATGTGGTTGGCGCACGCCGCCGGCGCCCACCGGCACGCCGCCGTGGCCGCTTCGTGATCGTCGGAGACGTGCATCGCACAGAGGATCGAGACCTTCAGCTCGGCGGGATCGCGGCCCGCGGACCGCGCGCCCTCCCCGACGTGTCGCATCGCCCACTGCACCGCCTCGGGCGTCACGCCGACGTAGAGCATGACGCGGTCCGCCAACGCTCCGGCGAGTCGCAGGTTTCTGGGGCCGGTACCGGACATCATGATCGGGACGCCGGGATCCTGCTGAAGCCAACGTAAGCGCACGTAGGCTCCGTCGAGGTTGGCCGTCTCCCCGGAGAGCAGCGAGCGCAGCGAGCGCACGTACTGCTCGAGCTGCCCGGTCCGAGCCGGCGGCAGCCCCATGGTCCGAACCGAGCTGTCCCCGCGGCCGATCCCCAGCGCGACCCGCCCCGGGTGCAGGCCGGCGAGGGTGGCGAAGAAGCTCGCGGTCACGGCGACGTGCCGGGTCAGGGGGTTGGTCACGGCGGTGCCGAAAGTGATCCTTTCGGTCGAATCGAGCCCATGCGTCAAGTACACGTAGACGTCTTGCCAGAGGATCTGCGAGTCGACCAGCCAGGCGAACTCGTAGCCGGCCTGCTCGGCCACGCGAACCGAGGCGATGTAGTCGTCGAACTTCTCGGGCAGGAATTGCGCTCCGAGCCGCATCTGCACGCTCCTTTCAGCTCGTCAGCAGCTTGTTGGAAGGGTCGTAGAGGGGCGCGGCGACGACCACGGCCGCCCTCCTCTGGCCGAGGATCTCCACCGTCACGCGCGTGCCGGGCTCGCAGTAGGCCCGCGGGAGGTAGCAGAGCGCGATCGACCGCTGCACCCGGAAGCCGTATCCGCCCGAGGTGACGCAGCCGAGCATCCGATCTCGGTCGCGGACGGGCTCGAACCGGTGCGCGTCGGCGCCGTCGGCGTCGACCACCAGGCAAGCCAGGCGTCGATCAGGCCCACCGTTGTCGGCCACCGCGAGCAGCCGCCGATGGCCGATGAACGGCTTTTCCCAGCAGACCCACCGGTCCATGCCGGCCTCCAGCGGCGTGAAGTCGGTTGAGAGGTCGAGACCCCACATCCGGTAGGCCTTCTCCAGGCGCATCGATTCGAGCGCCCGATAACCGAAATCGACTAGCCCCAGCGCGCGGCCCGCCCCGAGCAGCTGCTCGTAGATGTGGCGCTGGTACTCGATCGGGTGGTGCAGTTCGTACCCGAGCTCGCCGACGAACGACACTCTCAGCGCGCGGACCGGAGCCATCCCCACCTCGATCTCACGGGCGCTGAAGAACGGGAACGCGCGGGCGCTGCAGTCCGCCTCGGTGACCGCGGCGAGCAGCTCGCGCGAGCGCGGGCCGGCCAGGGTCAGGACCCCGTAGCGGGAGGTGACGTTCTCGAGTCGCACGGACCCGTCCTCGGGGAGGTGGGCTTGGAACCAGGCCTCGTCGTGCGCCTCGGCGGCCGCGGCGGAAATTACGTAAAAGCGCTCATCGCCAAGGCGCGTCACGGTCACGTCGCACTCGATCCCGCCAGCCTCCGTGCACATCTGCGTCAGGGCCATGCGACCCGGGCGGGCCGGGAGGGCGTTGGCGCACAGATGGTCGAGATACGCTTCGGCCCCCTGTAGGTGACGCTCTCGCCAGCCAGGAGGCGGGGAACCACCTCGCGGTATTCGCGCAGGCGGGTCAAGGGCCGGCTGAATCGAACCCCTTGCGGCGCCAGCACCAGTGGCGAGCCGGCGCCGAGTCCCATCACGATGCGCCCGGGGGCGAGCTCACGGACTGTGGAGCACGCGCGGCTGGACGAGGACCCGCGCCGGCGCAAGTGGACCACGGTCCGTCGCCGTCATCCGGTCCCGTTGGCGGAGATCGTTATCTCGGTGCGTTCGGGCGAAGCCGAGAAGAAGTCGCGGCGGAACTCTTGCCCGTCCCGCCACCGCCGCTTTGGGAGCCGCCGGCGCACGAGCGAGAAACGCTGCTCGCGACCGTCGAACGGGAACGGGCTCATGCGCACGGTGGCTGGGCCGGAGGGCTCGAAGCGGTAGCCGGAGAATGCGCTGCCGGGCGGCGCGAGGGTGTCATTGGTGCAGAACAGCAGCGACAGCCGGTCGTAGATCTGCAGTAGCTCGTAGTCGTGCTTGCGCTCATCGACGCTCACGCCGACCTCCGCGTCCAGCGCGGCAAAACCGCTCTCCTGTTCGGCGACGAACGCGTCGACCTGTGGGCGGACCTCATCGGCGAACGTGAGCGTAAGGTCGGGCTGGGCGCCGTACCGCCCGCGATAGATGCCGGCGCCGTGCATCGACACGAGCAGCCCGGCGTAACGATCCTGCTCGGTGATCGCCGCTATGCAAGCCCGATAGAAGGCAAGGTGCGCCAACACGCCGACATCGAGGAAGTTCAGCGGCTTGCTCGTCTGCATGTCGTACATGGGCGCCTGCTCCCACACCGCCCAGCCGTCGTCGTGACGCTCAGCGGCGGTGATCAGCGACTCCGACCGCTCCGTTCGCTCGCTCCACCTGCGCGCGACGTCCCCGGACAGGTCCGCGTGGTCGGTCTGCAGCACGATCTGCCAGCAATCACCAAGGTCGCACACGATCATCACAACCTCCATTCCTAGGGCGCTGGCGGGAGCTTACGGCTCGCGTGCCGGCGGCGCGATTGTCGCCGCGGTGGCCGTGGGAGAGTTATCGTTGAGGCGTCCGGATGACGGGCGCGGAATGCCGAGAGAGGAGAAGAAATGAGCACGCTGATCAAAGGCGGCCACATCGTCACCGCGGTGGACGACTATCTGGGCGACATCCTGATCGAAGGCGAGACGATCTCGGCGATCGGCGCCTCGCTTGATGTAAGCGCGGATCGTGTGATCGACGCAGCGGGCAAGTACGTGATCCCGGGGGCGATCGATCCCCACACTCACATGGAGATGCCGTTCGGCGGCACGGTCACCTGCGACGACTTCACGTCGGGCACGACGTCGGCGGCGTTCGGCGGCGTGACCTCGCTGGTCGACTTCTGTCTGCAGACGCCCGGTCAGTCGATCCCGGACGCGCTCGCCACCTGGCACGAGAAAATCGAGCGTTGCCCCCCGGTGATCGACGTTGGCTTCCACATGGCCATCACCGACCTCCACGACGGGGGCCGGCTCGAGGACGTCGCCCAGGTACCCGAGCAGGGAGTGACCAGCTACAAGCTGTTCATGGCCTACAAGGGCGCGATCATGGTCGACGACGAGACGCTGTTCAGGACGATGCAGGTAGCCGCGAGGACCGGCGCGCTCGTCATGGTCCACGCCGAGAACGGCGACGTGATCGACGTGCTGGTCAAGCAGGCGCTGGCGGAGGGAAAGACCGAGCCGCGCTGGCACGCGGCGACACGGCCGCCGCAGACCGAAGCCGAGGCCACCGATCGTGCGATCCGACTCGCGCACCTGGCGGGGTGCCCGCTGTACGTCGTCCACGTGTCATGCCAGGAAGCGGTCGAGCCGGTGGCGGCCGCGCGTGCCAGGGGCTGGCGGACCTGGGCCGAGACCTGCACCCAATACCTGTTCATCAACCAGCAGCACCTGGAGGAACCGGATTTCCAGGGTGCCAAGTACGTCTTCACGCCCCCGCCACGGCCGGCGCACAACCACGAGCTACTCTGGCGCGCGCTCCAGACCGGTGTGCTCTCCGCTGTCTCGAGCGATCATTGCCCGTTCCGGATCAGCGACCAGAAGACGCTCGGTCGCGACGACTTCTCGAAGATCCCCAACGGCGCCCCAGGGATCGAGAACCGCCTGCACATGCTGCACCACTTTGGCGTCCGCGAGGGCAGGATCACGATGAGCCAGCTCGTCGATCTCTGCTGCACTCAGCCGGCGCGCCTGTTCGGCCTGTTTCCGCGGAAGGGCACGATCGCCGTGGGCGGCGACGCCGACATCGTGATCTGGAACAGCGAGAAGCCGCTCACGCTGTCGGCGGCCTCCCATCACAGCAACATCGACTACAACCTGTTCGAGGGCACCAAGGTGGTCGGGGCTCCGGAGGTGGTGCTCCTGCGCGGGCAGGTGATCGTCGAGGGAGACGAGCTCGTCGCGGCGCCGGGAGCCGGCCGCTTCGTGGCGCGGGCTCGCTTCGGCGAGCAGCTGCAGCCCGCCCACGAGGAGCGGCTTGCTCGGACATGAAGGCGGGGGATTAGGTTTCGATTGCAGCCCACCCTCGGTGTTGACGACCACCAACATGATCAGGTATACAAAGGCATACAAACATTCGAGAGGCTCAGCGGCGGCGTGCCGATTGAGTACGGGGTAGGCTGGCCGTTCCCCGTCGTGAGTAGACGGTTCCCGGCGTTTGCGGGCTTCGCGTCAGAGGAGTGTGTGCAATGAGCATTCGGGTGGTGGACGAGCGGCCTCCCCGGGACGAGGCGGACGAGTCGCGCGCGGGAATCACGCGCCGCGATGCGCTGGTCAGAGGCGCCGCAACGGTCGGCGCGATCGCGGGCGTCCCTGCCCTGGCCGCCTGCGGCAGTAGCAGCAGCTCGAGCTCGAGCAAGGGCGCAGGTCCGACCGGCACGGTCACGCTTCGAGTACTGGGGATCGGCGTGGACCAGAACCCGGTGCTGAAGGCCCAGGCGCTGAAGGACCTCAACATCAATCTCGCCTACACGATCACCGACACCCCGACCACCACGCAGAAGTCGATCACCCAGCCGCAGAACTTCGACGTCGCCCACATCTACGTCCACCAGGTGCCGCAGATCCTCCCGGCCGGCGTAATGCAGCCGCTCGACACGAGCAAGATCCCGCTGTGGCAGGGAGGGACGTCGCTGTGGTCGGCTCCGGCGACGGAGCCCGCGAACCTGTCGCTGTCCGCCCCGGGCTTCCAGATCCCGGCCACCAAGCCGGTGCCCGGCGAGGTGGCCCCGGTGCTGATCACGGGGAAACTGACCAACAATCCCCAGGCGACTCCCGGTGTGGGCGACGCCGCTTACCGGATGCTGCCGCTCAATCCGAGCAACCCGACGCAGCTCACGGCCGGGGCGAGCCCATTCCAGGCCGCGACCGCCCAGACAGTGAACACATCCAGCAAGATCATCGGCATGCCGGGCGTGTTCAACGTCGACTCGATCGGCTACGACAAGACGAAGATCCCGCTGGTCAGTAGCTGGGCCGAGCTGTTCAACCCGGCCTACAAGGGACGTGTGGCGCTGATCAACGATCCGCAGATCGGCCCAATCGACGCGGCGCTGGCGGCGCAGGCGTCGGGCAAGGTCACGTTCGGCAACATCGGCGCGATGACCAAGGGCGAGATCGACAACCTCACCAAGCTGCTCATCGACATGAAGAAGGCGGGCTTCTTCCGCGCCTTCTGGTCGACGTTTACCGAGTCCGTCAACCTGATGGCGGGCGGTGAGGTGGTGATCGAGAGCATGTGGTCGCCGGCTCAGACGATCCTGCTCGAGAGCGGCAAGCAGGTCGGCTTTGCCGCGCCGAAGGAAGGCTTCCGCGGCTGGTGTGGCTGCACGATGATCTACAAGCACGTCAGCGGCGCCACCCTCGACGCGGCCTACAAGTACCTGAACTGGTGGCTGTCGGGCTTCCCGGGGGCCAACATGGCGCGCCAGGCCTACTACAGCCCCCGTCCCGACACTGCCAAGAAGTTCCTCTCAAACGCCGAATGGGACTACTGGTACGGTGGCTTGCCCGCAGCGCAGAACCTTGTCGGCCCGGATGGCAAGCCGGCGATTCCGAAGGGCGCGATTCGCGAGGGCGGCTCGTTCACGCAGCGGATCCGCCGGTACGCGGCGTGGAACACGACGCAGCCGCAGAACGACTACATGGGAACGCAGTGGAATAACTTCATCTCGGCCTAGTCTGGGAACATAGAGGCGGTCTAGAACCCGTGGCAACTGGAGAGCAGTTGGGTAGCGCTGAACCCGAGACTCCATCGGAGGACGCACCGGCCGGTCGCACGTCGGGCGCGTCGGCACTCGAGCTCCGGCAACTGACGAAGCACTTCGGTGACGTTGTGGCGGTCGACAACGTCAACCTCACGGTTGACGGCGGCTCATACGTCGTCCTGCTCGGTCCGTCCGGCTGCGGCAAGACAACGATCCTGCGGATGGTCGGCGGGCACGAGCATCCGACCTCGGGCGACATCTTCCTGGACGGCCGGTCGCTCTTGGGAATCCCGCCCGCCAAGCGGCCGACCACCACGGTGTTCCAGCACTTCGCGTTGTTCCCGCACAAGCACGTGCTCGGCAACGTCGAGTTCGGCCTGCGCATGCAGGGCATCTCCAAGTCGGAGCGCCAGAAGCGGGCGCTGGAGATGGTGGAGCTGGTCGGCCTCTCCGAGTTGCGCTTCCGGCGCCCGGCCGAGCTCTCCGGCGGGCAGCAGCAGCGCGTGGCGCTCGCGCGCGTGCTCGTGACCAAGCCCGAGGTGCTGCTGCTCGACGAGCCGTTCGGCGACCTCGACCGCCTGCTGCAGCTGCGGATGCGGGTGGAGCTGCGCGAGCTCCAGCGCGAGCTCGGGATCACGTTCGTGCACGTCACGCACAACCAGGAGGAGGCCCTGTCGATGGCGGACCGGATCGTCGTCATGGAGGGCGGCCAGATCCAGCAGGTCGGGTCTCCGGCGGAGATCAGCCAGCACCCCGCGAACGTGTTCGTGGCCGCCTTCATGGGCGACAACAACATCCTCCGTGGCTCCGTGACCGAGGTCAACCGTGACCAGGTGCTGCTCGACGCGAGCATCGGCCATCTGGCGATGCCGATCGGCGGAGCATCGCCAAGCGTCGGCGACGAGGTCACCGTCGCAGTCCGCGCGAACTGCGTACGGCTGAGCAAGGACGCCGACGGATCGGCTCCGAATCAGCTGACCTGCACCGTGCTCACCACCGAGTATCTCGGCGACATCATCAAAGTGCACATGCGCGCCGGAGAACACTCGCTGCTCGCCAAGCTGCCCGAGCAGCGCTACCCGGAACTGGCCGCGCTCACCGGAAAGCCCATCACGGCGAGCTGGGACGCCACCGACGTCCAATTGCTCAGTGCCTGACGGAGAGATCACCGGCGGCGATCCGATCCGGGAGACCCTCACCCCCGAGCGTGAGCTGCCGGGCGACGTCGCGCTGAGCGACGCGGCAGCGGCCGAGATCTACGGCGAGGAGGTCCCCGCCGCGCCCGCGATCAGGGCGGCGCCCGGCGCGTCCAAGCTGGTGACCCTACTGTGGGCGCTGCCGGGCACCCTGTGGTTGCTGTTGTTCCTCGTCGCCCCGGTGATCGTCGTCCTCGTAGTGTCGTTCTTCACGGGAACGATCACGGGCTTCGCGAAAGTCTGGACGACCGACAACTACACGACGATCTTCTCGAGCACATCCACGTACCTTGACACGCTCGGCAAGGTCGCGCGCAATGCGGCGATCGTCACCGTCGTCTGTCTGCTCATCGGGTATCCCGTGGCCTACTTCCTGGCCGTCAAGGTCAAGAAGGTGCAGTACGCCTTCGCGCTGTTCATCATCGCGTTGGCGCCGTTCTTCACCAGCACGCTCATCCGCGTTGAAGCGTGGATCCCGACGATGGGCGAGCAAGGGGCGGTCAACTCGATCCTCAAAGACATCGGAATCATCAACCACCCGCTGAGCATCCTGCTGTTCAGCGACTTTGCGGTCAACGTCGCGCTCGTGCAGCTGCTGGTGCTGTTCATGGTCACCCCGATCTTCTTCCAGCTCGCCGCGCTGGATCAGAGCGCGATCGAGGCCGCGCGCGACTTAGGTGCCAGCGGCTGGCGCGTGTTCTTGCACGTTACGCTGCCGCTCACGCGGGCCGGGATCATCATCGGCTCGGTGTTCGTGTTCGTGCTGGCGATGGGCGACTTTGGCACCTACCGGCTGATCGGCGGCGGCAAGGTCGGCTCGATCGGGGTCAACATCTCGAACCTGGTCTCGCTGTTGCAATACCCCCAGGCCGCTGCGCAGGCGGCGGTCCTGGTCGTCGCGATGGTCATCGGCGTGGTCGTGCTGTTGCGCTTCGCCAAGCTGGAGCAGGGGTTCTAGCCATGTCCCAGCAGCTCAAGGATCGCCTCTCCAAATACGGCCTCGGCGTCTGGTTCGGGATCTTCCTGCTGTTTCTGTACGGACCCATCCTGGTCATGCTCGTGCTCTCGCTGCAGGGTCCGCAGGGCGGCTCGACGTTCCCCGCCAGGGGGCTGGTCAGCAGCTACTGGTTCAGCTACCTCGGAAACTCGGCTTCGGCGGCGTTGCGCTCGGCCGCCGGGGTGTCCCTGATCCTCGCGGTGGTCGTCGGCGTGATCTCCAGCGCTCTGTCGCTGTCGCTGATCATGGCCTACCGGCGCATGAGCCGCCGGATCGGCCGAGCGTTCCTGTATCTGGTGCTGCTCTCGCTGATGACCCCCGGCATCCTCCTCAGCCTCGGCATGAGCCTGTGGTGGAAGCTGCTTGGTCTGAACGTCAACCTCTACCCCGCAGGACTCGGCGTCCAGGTGGCTTGGGCGCTCCCGTTCGGCTTCCTCGTGATGCTGGCGATCTTCAACCGCTACGACATCGCCGTCGAGGAGGCGGCGCGCGACCTCGGCGCGTCGGCGATGCAGACGTTCACGCGGGTGACCTTGCCGATCGTCTGGGGCGGGGTATTCGGGGCCGCCCTGTTCGGCTTCACGCTGTCCTGGAACGAGTTCGAGCGCACCTTGCTCGTGTCGCCGACCAATACGCTGCCGCTCGAGATCTACGGCGAGCTGATCAGCGCCACGCTCGAGCCGAACCTGTACGCGCTCGGGGTGATCACGACGTTCGGGACGATCCTGCTCGTGTTGCTGATGCTGGTGATCGTCGCGCTGGTGGTGCGCCGGACGACCCGGGCCCGGGCTGCGGCGCTCGAAGAGGAAATCGCGATCGAGCAGGCTCCGGTGATGCCCGCGCTCGAAGCCGCCTGATCATGCCGAACCCGCGCAGCAAGTCGACCGCGACCAAGGAGAACGCTCTCACCGCAGACGAGCGCGACGCGCTGTTGGACGCTCGTCAGGACGCGCGGCTCGGGACCAACCGCGGTGATGGCTGGTGGCACATCACACCGATCTGGTACGTATGGGAAGACGGATGCTTCCGGCACACGCTCGGAGCGGGGCGCCGGCACCTGCGCAACCTGCGCGCCGATCCGCACGCCACCGTGTGCGTCGACCAGGATCCGCGTCTGGAAGAGGGCCTTCAGGCAGGGGCGCGGGCGGTGGTGTGCTTCGGCACGGCCGAGTGCTCAACCGACGACGGCCTGATCCGCGATGTGACCGAGCGCATCCTCGTGCGATATCTCGGCCCCGACGCGACCGAATACCTGGATCCGATCATGGCCGAGGGCCGGACGATCGTCACGATCTCGCCCCGGGACTGGCTGACCTGGGACTACAACAAGGACTGATGTCCGCCGACGCCGCGCGGATGCTCGCCGACCTCCGGACGTTGGCCGAGCTCACCGGCGACGAGCGCGGCGCCCAGCGCGTCGCCTGGACGGACACTTGGGCGAAGGCACGCGAATGGGAGCGCGGCCTGCTCGCCGAGCTTCCCGTGTCCGTGGAGATCGACGAGGCCGGGAACCAGTGGGCCACGCTCGAAGGCGACTCGCCGCGGACGCTCATCATCGGCAGCCACATCGACTCGGTTCCCGACGGCGGCTGGCTCGACGGTTGTTTGGGCGTGCTGTCCGCGCTCGAGGTGCTGCGGGGTCTCGCGGTCGGCGGTCGGCCGCCGCTCACCGTGAGATTGGTCGACTGGGCCGATGAGGAGGGTGCCCGCTTCGGGCTGAGCCTGCTCGGCTCGACGATGACGACGAGCGGACTTGATCCCGAATATGTGCGTGGTCTGCGCGATGTCGACGGCGTCACCGCCGGCGAGGCGCTCGCCGCTCACGGCATCGACGTCGAACGGATGTCGGCAGCGCGCTCGCGGCTCGAGCAAGCGGTCGGCTACATAGAACTGCACATCGAGCAGGGCCCCGTGCTGGAGGCCCGCAACCTGCCGCTGGGCGTCGTCAGCGGCACCTACGGGACCGAGCGGTGGGCCGTCGAGTTCGCCGGCCAATCCGCGCATTCGGGCTCCACGCCGATGGACCAGCGCCGAGACTCGCTGCTGGCCGCTGCGCGGCTGGCGCTCGAGGTCCGCGAGCTGGCTCGCCATCGCGGTGGTGTGGGCACGGTGGGCAGGATCTCCTCCGAGCCGGGGATCCCCACCGCGGTGGCCGGCGTGTCGACCGCGCTGGTGGACCAGCGCCACGATGACCCGAGCGTGCTGCGCGAGCTGCACGAGCGAGCCGAGCGGGCCAGTCGGGAAATCGGCGTCGAGGAGAACGTGGAGGTGAGCTGGTCTCCCTTGTTCCGCATCGCGCCGATTCCCTTCGACCCCGGCCTGATCGAGTCGGCCGCCGCCGTCATCGCCGATCTCCAGGGCGCCGACGTGCGCCTGCCCAGCGGTCCGCTGCACGACGCCGCCCGCGTCGCCGAGGCGGGCGTGCCGACCGTGATGTTGTTTGTGCGTAGCAAGCGCGGTCTCTCGCACACGCGCGAGGAGGACACCGACGAGGGCGACCTGGCACTGGCCCTGACCGCGCTCGACCGTCTGGTCCACGATCGGCTCACCCAGGGCGATCACCGATGAGCCCGACACGACCCCGACCGCAGGACCGGCTGGTGCTTCGCGAGGGGGTGGCGCGACCGGAGGACCACTTGATCGAGCCGCGCTCGGTGCTCCTCTGGACGGTGCTGTCGCTCCCTCTCGTCGGCTACTTCGTGTGGTACTACCGCGCGCTCCGCGACTCCGCGCGCTTGCTCGACGACGGCTCCGACCCGTGGCTCTGGATGGCGATGCTGTTCCCCGGCATGCTGTTGGTCGTGCCGTACGCGGTCGCCCAGGCTCGGGTGGTGGCCCGGGTCGAGATTGCAACGCGAATGCCGTTTGGCGTCGTGGCCTATCTGGCGCTGTGTGCGGGCGGGTTCTTCGTCCCCGCGCTGCTGCCGCTGGTGTTACAGCCCCGTCTGAACCGGGCAGCGCGGACGAGGCCCGACGACCTGCATCGGCTCACGCTGTAACCACCAGGCGGCCGCCGAGCAAGTCGGCGGCCATGCCCGGAGTCGCCAGCGCCCCAAACGCGCGCCGGATCTCCGGGAGCGGCGCCCGCGCGGCGAGCAGCAGGCGCAGCAGCATGCGCGCGTGGGCGGCCGTCATTGCGCCGGCCGGGATCAGGCCCCGTCCGATCAGGTCCATCTCGGAGCCGGTAAACGAGTACGTGTGCTGGAGCAGTTCGCCGGCGCCCGCGCGGGACGCGAGCACGACCGGCATCTCGCGCGCCAGCGCCTCGAGCTGGTGCGCCGGCGCCGCGGTCGTGTGACCGCCGCCGGTCGCCTCGACGACCAGGCCCCGATAGCCCGCGCCGGCAATCGCCCCCACGAGCAGCCCCTCGTCGCCGGCCCCGAAGGTGAGCAGCGCGACTGGCGGCGGGTCGGTGACCGGCTCGAGCCGGAGCCGGCGTCGCCCCGCCGGACGCGCCCCAATTCTCACCCGCCCCTCGCTCAGCCATCCGATCGGACCCGCCGGGGACGAGCGGAACGGGCTGATGCTCTGGGTGTGCGCCTTGCGGACGAACCGGGCGGCGTGGATCTCGTCGGCGAACACCACCAAGGCGCCCAGACCGCGCGCGTCGCAGCTCGCCGCGGTGCTGACCGCGCCCAGGAGGTTCGCCGGGCCGTCGGCCCCGGGAAGCGTCGGGTTGCGCATCGCCCCGGTCACGACGACCGGCGCGTCCCCACCGACGAGCAGGTCGAGGACAAACGCGGTCTCCTCGATGGTGTTCGTTCCCTGCGTGACGACCACGCCGGCGTCGCCAGCGGCGATCCGCCGCGTGATCTCGGGCGCCAGCGCGGTGAGATCCGCGACCGTCAGCTCGGGCGAGGGCACCTGCCGGAAAGTATCGGCGCTGATCCGGGCCACCTGCGCTAGGCCCGGCACGCTCTGGACTAATTGGGCCGCGGTGAGCGTGGGGGTGACGCCTGCCCCGGCGCCGGTGGAGGCGATCGTGCCCCCGAGCGCGAGCACGCTCACCGAGGGCAGCTCGGCGCCGGTCATCGGCCGCTGACGCCGGCGCCGGTCCGCGCGAGGCGCTGGAATGTTTCCAGCGACTCCTGCAGCCGGTGGACGTCGAGCCCGCGGGTGATGAATACGATGCCGGCGCGTGGATCGGCGATCGCAGTTCGCGGGAGGTGCTCTGGCGTGTGCATGACGTGCTGGACCCCGTTTACAGACACCAGCGTGCCGTCCTCGAGCTCGAGCAGCCCTTTGACGCGCAGTACCTCCTCGCCGCGCGCGTGGAGCAGCATGCTGAGCCAGACGGCAAATCCCAGCCAATCGACCGGCCGGTCGAGGTCCATGCTGAGGGTGCGCACATCGTCGGTATGCCCGCCGCCCCCCACCCGCGCCGGCGACAGTGGCGCCTGTTCGTCCGGTAGCAGGTTGGGCGCAGCGCGCCTGCCGCTCACGCGGAGCGCTTCCTGCTCAACCACGCCATGGATCGCGGTGCGGATCGTCGCCGCCGGATTCAGCCCAGACAGTTGGGCGGCGAGCCGGTCGCGGGCCTCGGGCTCGACCAAGTCGACCTTCGTGATCATCAGCTCATCGGCGACCAGCGCCTGCTTGGCGACTTCGGGATGGGCCGCGAGCTGTGCGGGCCCGTTACACGCATCGACGGTCACGATCAGCCGCTCCACCTCGAAGTGATGGCGCAGCATCGGATCGCTGGTGATCGTGAAGGCGATAGGCGCGGGGTCGGCCAAGCCGCTGGTTTCGATCACCACGCGACGCAGCTCAGCCCGCCCGCGATCGCGATCATCGAGCAGGTCCCTCAGGGTGCGCACGAGATCCGAGCGCCTGGTGCAGCAGGCGCAGCCTCCCCCCAACAGTTCGACGCGCTCTTCACAGGCACGCAACAGCTGATGGTCGAGGCCGACCTCGCCGAACTCGTTGACGATCACCGCGGTGTCGGCGGCCTTCGTGAGCACCTGGCGCAACAGGGACGTCTTACCCGACCCGAGGAAGCCACCGACGATGGCGACCGGGATGCGGTGCGGCCTCGTCACCGTCACTCCTCGTTGGACAGCCTACGCAGTAGCTCGGGTTCGAGTGGATCCAGGCCTCGCCCCGCGAGCTGCTCCGAGGCAGCCCAAACCTCCCCCAAGCCCCGCGCCACCACAACGTTGCCCTTCCGATCGGACACGAGCGAGGTCAATCCGGTGGGATCGTCACTGTAGTCGAGTCCATACGCCGCGAGGATCTGCGCAAGCAACTGCCGCCGCCGGGCACGAATCCTGGAGTGGGCCTCTGGCCCCACGCGAACGTCGGTCCAGTGCTCCTCCCCCGTCAGCCCGTAGCAGAGAATGCACATGTCACCTTCGCCGCCTTCGACCTCTGAAGGGGTGACGACGACGGAAATCGTTGGCCGCCTCCTCCATCGTCACCCACTTGACGCCCTCGTGCCGGTTGAGATAGGCGATCAGGCGCTCGAGCATGAGCAGCACCTGCGGTCTTCCGCTCACGTCGGGATGGATCGTAAGCGCGTACACCGCATAGTCCATGTTGGCGTAGACCCAGTCGAATTGATCGCGCCACATCTCCTCGATATCGCGCGGATTGACAAAGCCATGGCTGTTGGGCGACTTCTTGATGAACATCATCGGCGGTAGGTCGTCCAGGTACCAGTTAGCGCCGATCTCGACCAGATCTATCTCCTTACCGCGCTCAAGCGGCTTCATCCAATCGGCTGCGTCCTGCGTATAGTCGATCTTCGTCCACTGGTCGCCCACGCGGGCGTAGAACGGTGTGAAGTCGTTGTATCCCTGGCTGTGGTCGTAGGTGAACCCGTACTTCTTCAAAAGCTCGGCGGTGACGTTTGACATCTCCCACCACGGTGCGACGTAGCCGCGTGGCGGACGTCCGGCGACGCTCTTGATCAGCTCCACGCATTTCGCGAGGACATCTTCTTCCTGCTTCGGCGACATCGCGACCGGGTTCTCGTGCGAATAGCCATGCGCGCCGATCTCGTGACCCGCGTCGACGATCATCTTGACCGAGTCCGGGAACGTCTCGATTGAGTGGCCGGGAATGAACCAGCTGGCGGGGATGTCGTACTTCTGAAAGAGGTTCAGCAGCCGTGGCGTGCCAACTTCGCCCGAGAACATTCCCCTCTGAATATCGGAGGGCGAGTCCTCACCACCATAGGATCCGAGCCAGCCACCGACCGCATCGATGTCGACGCCGAATACCGCCATGATCTCCTTGGGCACTGCTCTCTCCCTTCGTCGGTTGGCGATAATCTACACAGTTTGCGTACCACGGTATACCGCCGCGGGTAATGGCTCTGTACGAATATCGCTGCCCGGCCGGCCATAGAACCGAGATCTTCCACGGGGTCCACGAGACGCCCGCGGTGCGCTGTGGGATTTGCGGAGCTCAATCTGAGCGAGTGCTGACTCCTCCGATGATCCACACTCAGTACTACTTCTCCCCCCAGGTGCACGGCGCGCGTAGGCCCCGACATCGGCCCGCGCCGCCCGGCGAGACCTCCTCGTGAGAACTCCTCGTTCAGCGAGCGTGACCCTCGAGCGCGCGGCAGGGGCATCCCTGTGAGGGGAATTGACACGTGAGCGACGCTGAGAGACCGACTGGGCGCTAGACAGCTCGCGGGACGAGCGGGCGACCCTCCAGCAAGCGCTCCAGACCGCCCATCCCCCAATGGGACGCCCCGTCCCCGGTCAGCAGGGACGGTACGCCATGCACCCCGGCTGCCTCGGCAGTGACGCGGATCTCCGAGAGCCGCGCGCCGAGCCGGGGCGAGTACGCGGCCGCGACCGCGTCCGTCGGATCGAGACCGGCGCGCTCGGCGGCTCGCGCGATCTCGGCATCGGTGGCGATGTCGAGGCCCTCGCAGAAGAAGGCCTCGTACAGAGCACGCCTGAACGCCCGCAGTCCGCCGGCCTCCTCCGCCCACAGGCACGCCGCCAGCGGGAGCGTCGAGCGAGGCTGATAGCGCGGCAGATGGATCTCGATCCCGAGCGACAACGCCCGCCGGTAAACGTGCTGTGTCCAGTCCACGCGCAGGTGATCGCCGCGCGGCTCCAGCAAGGGGCGCGGCGCGGGCCGCAGCTCGAACGGCAGCCACTCCACGTGGGCGCGACCGGCATCCTCGCCAGCCTCGACCACGTGCGATTCCAGGTACGAGTACGGGCAGACGATGTCGTAGTAGAACCGAACCTTGTTCACGACGCGTCTCAGATGACGTTTCGTCTCGTGTCAGTGTCACTCACGTGACAGTCACCGATTTTGACACAGGCGAGCCGGTCACCACCCGGCGGCGTACCCGTCCTTCCGCGAGTCCGATCCTCCGGCCAGCGTCCCGTGCTCGGTGCGCATGATCGCCTGGCCTCCCCCGAACAGGTACAGGTTAGACTCCGTCACGGGCTCGAGATCCATGGCGGCGATCTCCGCCGCACGCTCCCACAGGCCTTCCTCCAGCAGTACGCGCCGGCCCTCGATCCGGAACCGTGGGCGATCGAGCGCAGCCTGCGGATCGAGCCCTTCATCCAACAGGCCGTGCACCAGTTGCACGTGCGCTTGCGCTTGGATGAACCCGCCCATGACCCCGAACGGTCCGACGAGCTCCCGATCGCGTAGCAGCATCCCGGGGATGATCGTGTGGTAGGGGCGCCGTCCGGGCTCGACCGTGCCGTTGATGGCGAAGCCGAAGCCCCGGTTCTGCAGGACGACGCCTGTGCCCGGCGCGACCACACCCGATCCGAACCGCTCGAACAGGCTCTGCACCAAGGAGACCGCCATGCCGTCCTCGTCGACCGCGCACAGGTAGACGGTTCCGCCGGCGGGCTCCAACACCAGCTCCGCCTGCTGTCCGGCGCGGCGAGCCACAGCGGCCGGCTCGATCAGGCCGCGAACATCGGCTCCATCCCGGACCTCCCGGAAGGCATCCTCGAGCGCCAGCCGACAGCAGTTGACGCGGTCGGCCAGCGTACCCGGGGTCCGCGAAAGCAGGGCGAGCCCCTCAAGCGCCGCGACCCCCTGGGTGGGTGGGGGGTGCTCGAAGATCACGTGATCCTTGTAGGTGACCTCGAGCGGGTCCGTGAATCGCGCCGAGAACGCGCGCAGGTCGTCCTCCTCCAGCCAGCTCGCCGAGCAGATCGCCTCGCCCACGGGGCCGGTGTAAAAGCCCCTGGCGCCCTCGTGCGCGATAGCGGCGAGCGTCCGTCCAAGCTCGGGCAGGCTGGCGCGGGCGCCTGCTGGCGGAGCCGGCGCGAATCCCTCGGGCAGGTTCGGGGCGGTCGACCACGACGCGGCGCAGCGCGATCCCACCGCGAATCCGTCCCGTGCCAGGGCAATCGCATCGGCCAAGCATGCCTCCAGTCCGAGTCGCCCGTACCGCGAGGCGAGCGCCTCCCAACCGGCGACCGCGCCCGGGACCGTGACCGAGCGCGGCCCATAGCGCGCGGGCGGGGCGGCGCTGGCGCTGCGCGGTGCCGGACCGGCCGCGTCCAGGCCAGCGATCCTTCCCCCGGCGAACACCAGCGCGAACAGGTCTCCGCCCGGGCCAGTCGCCATCGGCTCGGTCACGCACAACACGGCGGCCGCCGCCAGAGCGGCGTCGGCCGCGGTTCCCCCCTGCCGGAGGATGCGCAGACCGGCCGCGGTTGCGGTCGGTTGGCTGGAGGCGACCATTCCGCGCGCGGCCCGCGCGGGCGGTCGGAAAGGCGCGGTCGTCATGGTGCCCGCATGCGTTCCCGATCCCACTCCCGCCCGGACACGGTCCGCTACCCGCCGATGGGTATGAACCGCCCGGCACGATGCACGAGGCCAGAGAGCTCGTGGCCGAGCTGAGCGGCCAGCCAGTCGGCGACCGAGATCAGATCGTCGAGGTCCACGCCTGTCTCGACCCCCTCGCCCTCGAGCAGGTAGATGAGGTCCTCCGTGGCGATGTTCCCCGAGGCTCGCGGTGCGAACGGACATCCACCAAGGCCGCCCACCGAGGCGTCGAGAATACCCACGCCGTGCTCGAGGCCCACGATCGCATTGGCGTAGCCGGTGTTGCGAGTGTTGTGCAGGTGCAGGCCGACAGGCCGCGGGCCGGCTGCGGCGAGGGCAGCGGGCACCAGCCTGCGAACCTGAGCCGGCACCCCCACGCCGATCGTGTCGGCGAGCACGATCGCGTCGGCCCCGGCGCCCGCCATCCGCTCGACGTGATCGATGACCACGCCCGGGTCGACGGGGCCCTCGAACGGACATCCGAACGAGGCTCCGAGCGTCGCGGTGACTGGCACCCCGGCCGCCGTGGCATCGCTGATCATCTGGGCCGTGGTGGCAGCCGCGTCCTCCAGGGGCATGTTCTGATTGCGGCGGGCGAACGTATCGGTCAGTGGATAAGCCAGGTGGATCTCATCCGCTCCCGCGGCGAGCGCCCGCTCCAGGCCGCGCCGGTTGAGCACCAGCGCCGCGAAGGTGGTGGACGGGTCGCGGTGGAGGCCGGCGAACACCTCCTCGGCGCCTGCCATCTGCGGCACCCGGGCCGCGCTGACGAAGCTCCCGGCTTCGATTCGGCGCAGCCCGGAGGCTGCCAGTCGATCGCACAGTTCTGCCCGCACCGGCGGCGCCAGCGTCGCGTTGTCGTTCTGGAGCCCGTCACGCGGGCCGACGTCGTAGATGGTGACCTCCACTCCGCCGCCTCTCACACCACTCCCTCGCGGTGCAGTTCATGGATCTTCTCCTCCTCGAAACCGAGGTCGGCGAGGATGGCATCGGTATCGGCCCCCACTGTCCACCGTGCGGGGGAACGCACGCTACCCGGGGTGTCCCGCAGCTTGGGGACCACGCCCGGCGCGGTAATCGTCCCGTGCGCAGCGTCCTCGTAGCTGATCAGCAGACCGCGTTCGCGAAAGTACGGATCCTCATACACATCGGCGGCGTTGTAGACGGGCGCGCACACGACGCCCGCCTCGTTGACCATACGGTCGAGCTCGGCGGCGGTGTACTGCGCGGCCCATTCCCCGATCAGACGGTCGAGGAGATCCTCGTTCTCGCCTCGGGCATGGTGGGAGTTGAAGCGCGGATCGTCCGCCAGCTCGGGCTTGCCGATCAGCGCCGCGAGGCGGCGCCAGAGCGTGTCGTGGTTGGCGGCGATCACCACCCAGCGGTCGTCCTTGGACCGGTACACGTTCGACGGGGCGATCCGCGGCAAGCGCGTCCCCGTTGGTTCTCGCACGACGCCCGTCTTCTCGTACTCGAGCACCGTGGACTCGGTAACGGCGAAGCAGGCATCGGTTATCGCGGCATCCACCACCTGTCCTTCGGCGCCCCGCGCGTCGCGCGCATAAAGCGCCATCAGGATGCCGGTGAACGCTGACTGCGCGGCGAGTGTGTCTCCGATCGAGATGCCGTACCGTGGCGGCGGCTGATCGGGATGGCCATTGATGTAGCGCAGCCCGGACAACGCCTCGCTCGCCGACGCGAACCCCGGCCGGTCCCGATAGCGACCGGTCTGGCCGTAGCCGGTGACTCGTGCGTAGACCACCAGAGGATTGAGCGCGTGCACGTCCGCGGGTCCGAGGCCCCACCGCTCCATCGTGCCCGGCCGGAAGTTCTCGAGTACCACATCGCTGCGCTCGGCCAGACGGAGCGCGATGCGCTGCGCCTCCACGAGGCGAAGGTTCAGCGTCACCGAGCGCTTGTTCCGCGCCAGAATCGACCACCAGAGAGAGTGGTCGTTGTGACGAAGCCGTCCCCAATCGCGCATCGCGTCGCCCTTCGGTGGAGGCTCGACCTTGATCACGTCGGCGCCAAAGTCACCGAGCAGCGTGCCGACATAGGGCCCCGCCAGCAGCTGCCCGAACTCGACCACGCGGATGCCCTGGAGCGGCCCGTCGCGGAGCGTCCCGGTGGAGACGTCGGTTCTCGTGTGGTTGCCGGTGGCGGTCACGGGTCAGTCGTCTTGGGGTCGCGCGAAGCCCCACCGGACGACGCGACAGCTTGCTGGCTGGCTCATCTGTCTCACTCCTCCACGTCGCGAGGGTGGTCCACCCCGGACCAAGGGCCGGCGCGACCAGAGATCGGCCGCCGGCTTGTATACGGCAGCATACAGAGAGGTGTGGGCCGAGCGCGGGAGTTGGGGCGGACACCCGAGGCGGCCGAAGTCGAGCACCTGCGAGCAGCCCCGGGGGAAGGATCGGTCACGCTGGAGAGCCGACCTTCGTCTCCGTCTGGGCCGCTTCGGGGCTGCCAGCGCCGATGAGCCTGTGCGGGCTCAGGGCGAGCGCGCCGCCAGCGAGCAGCACCGCCCCGGTGGCCGCGGCCCACATCGTGGACCACGAACCGGTGGCGTCGTTTAGCACGCCCAGGAGCGGCGGCAGGATCACCACCCCGCCGTAGATGAACAGCAAGCCGCGTCCGGTCGCCCGACCCAGTCTGCCGGCCGTGGCTCTGTCGATGATCAGGGCCATGTAGACGCCGTTCCAGCCGATCGAGCAGATGCCGATCGCCATGATCACAAGCCACAGTGACGCTCCGCTCACGCCCGTGGTGAAGGCCACCAGTGCGGTAAGGCTGCCCGCCGATACGAGCACGAGGGTGCTCGCGTACGAGGCGAAGCAGCGATCTGAAAGCCATCCCCAGATCACCCGCCCGAGACATGCGGCACCGAAGGCGACGCTGAGCGCGAGACCGGCGGTCGGCTTCGAGAAGCCGTGCTCATCCACCAGGTAAACGGTCAGATAGCCGGCGAGGCTGTACTGAACGCCCGACATCACGAACCCGAACAGCGCCGTCGGGATACCCCCGGGCACCAGCACGCCGGCGGCGGCACTCGGAGAGGCATCCGAGCGCGGGAGCGCTAGTTGCTCGAACCATCCGACCGCCTCGCGTCGTGCCACCCACAAGCCCACCAGCGAGGTGCACAGCAGTACCCCTACCGCTACGCCGAGAGCGGCGCGCCAACCAAGCCAGTCGGCCAGGCGCGGAAGCGTCGCACCGGCTATGAGGCCGCCGAGCGGGACGCCGGTCTGCTTGACGCTGAGGAACAGCGCCCGCCGGTGGCGCGGAACGAGCGAGGTTGACAGGACGTTCGTGGCCGGGTTGACGGCTCCATAGCCGAGTCCGGCGATCCACACTCCGGTCAAGAACCATCCGCGACTCGATGTCAGCGCGGCCAACCCAATCCCCGCCGCTATCCCCAGCTGCGAGACAAACAGCGCTCGGCCGGCGCCGAGTCGATCCGTCATGTGTCCAGCCGGCACCGAGGCGACAAGCGCGCCCGCGAACACGAGGGCCGGGAGCAGCCCGACCTCGAAGGTCGAGAAATGGAATTCGGCCCGCACGTACGGTGCAAGAGCGCCCAGACTCAGCGTGGCGAAGGTGCTGGTCGCCATCGTCGTGAGCGACACGCCCAACCCAACCAGGACGGGCGCGCGCACCGGGGGCATGCGGGCAGGAGGCTACCTTACGAGCTCACCCGCCTCGCCGGCGGCGAGGTGCTGGGCAAGGAGGTCGCCGCCTCGGGACAGGTGACCGCGCCAGTGCGCTTCGGCGGCAGCGCCATCGCCGGCGCGCAACAACTCGATGAGCTCGCGATGGTCGCGATCCGAGCGGCGCTTGCGCTCCTCGTCAAAGTACACGTATGCCTTGTAAAGCAACGGTAGTTGGAAGACCTGCGAGAAGCACCGCTCCAGAGGCGTACTACGGGCCGCCCGGACCACGACGGCGTGGAATCTGTGGTTATCGCGGGACAGTACCCGGACCACCTCGGCGCGGGTCATGTCGGGCTCCTGTGCCTCCATTTCGTCCTGTATCGCCTCCAACGCGGCCAGCTCGGCCGAGGTGATTCGATCGGCGGCGAGCCGCGCGGCGTAACTCTCCAGATGCGCACGCAGGTTGTAGATGTCTCGGACCTCGCCGCTCGAAAACCTGCGAACGGCCATGCCACGTCCGATCCGCGCCACCAAGTTCTCGCGCTCGAGCTTGAGCAGCGCCTCGCGGACGGGCGTGCGGCTGACGTTGAGGGATTCCGCCAGCTGCTGCTCGACGATCCGCTCGCCGGGTCGCAGGACGCCCTCCAGTATCGAGCGCCGGATCGACGCGTAGGTCTCCTCGCCGGGCGTCGCCGTTGTGACCGCCGGCGCCAGGTCGCGGCTGCCATCTCCCCTTACCGTATGCAATTGCACACGGGAACAGTACAGTAGCGATGACCCTGCGGCGGGCCCACTCCAGCACGTAGCCACGGCTCGGGCGAGAACGGTCGAGGGACTGCTGGTCGAAGCTCGTGAGCTGGTGCCCCGCAGCCCAGCCGCGGTGGCGTGGCAGAGCGGCCCGCCGGGGGCGCGGGAATCCCGGCGAGAAGCGCTCAGCCGCGGTCTTATCGGCAGGCTCGACGAGGCCCACCGGCGCGCTGAGCCGGAGGGGACCATTGCCGGATGTCGCCGATCACCCTGCTTTCAGGCAGGAAGGAGACAGTACGCTGGTGATGGGGGCCGGCGGATCGCCCTACGCCGCCGCCGGATTCTGCGAACAGGTCGCGAGGGCGTCGATCGTCGCCTGTCGGGTTGGCTCAGTCAGCGGGTTCGGTTATGTCGTTGATGGTGATGTCGATGCGGTCGAGCTCGGCGCCGGTGAGGGTGGGAACGCGGCGGTTGAGGATTTTTCGTACGGCGTCCGCGATCCGTTCGATCGCGGGACCGAACGTGACGATCAGTCGGATCGTGACGCTGAGTCGGCGGGGCTGTTGTGGGTCTTGCGGGACGAGCTTGACGGAGGCAAAGGCGACGTCCGGTACGGTCGCCGCGAGGCGCTGGATCACTTCACTCACGACGGTGTGACTGATGCGAGTTTCTCCGCGCGGATGACCGAGCAGGACCGAGTCGGCGAGGTGGCCCGCGAGGGTGCGCACGCGCGCCATGATTTTGGCGGTGAGGCCTTCTGGGATCGGGACCGGCTCTCGGGCCAGCGATTGTACGTGGACCCAGTCTTGGCGGAGGCCGCGAAGGGCGGCTTGGCAGTAAGGACAGTTGTCTTGGTGGGCCGGGTTGGGGGCGCGCTGGTCGTCGGCGACCTGCTCGAGGAGAGTCTCGAGTTCGACCCCGCACGGCAGTTGCTTGTCGTAGGCGTTCATCGCCAGGCTGCCGTTTGCTCGAGCACGGCGAGACGCGCGCGGTGGATGCGTCCTTTCACGGCCGGCAGGCTAATGTCGAGCACATCGACTAACTCTTGATAGGAGAGCCCCTCGAACTCTCGCAGGACGAGAGCGGCGCGCTGCTCGGCGGGAAGCATGCCTATCGCGCGGGTAACAGCGCGTAGCCGTTCGCGTTGCTCGGCCGTTTCAGCGAGGTCTGGCCCCGCCGTCTGCGGTTCGAGCGCGGTTAGTTCCTGGGTGGGGCGGCGCTTGGCGATCAAATCTAGACAGCGGCGAGTGACGATTCGATATAACCAGGTGCTCACGGCGCTGTGGCGGCGAAAGCTGCCCAGGCTGCGCCAGGCCCGGACAAATGTTTCTTGGGTGACGTCCTGAGCGTCGGCTCGGGACTCCAGCATCCGCAGCGCGACGCGATAGACAGCGGCCTGGTGGCGGCGGACGATCGCTTCGAAGGCGGCGAGGTCGCCATCTTGGGCTGCTTCAACCAGGATCGCGTCATCGACCCGGCCGCTCACGTCAAGGTCTACTGCCGGTCAACACGAGTCGGGGCGGGCGTGAAGGTCAGTGGCTCCTCGCTCGCGCTGCCACGGCAGGGAATGCCAACTTTGGTCAGCGGGGGGCGCTTCGGGAGCGCTGGAATCGTGATTGCATGTCTCCGAGGTCAATTTCGCCTTCCAGCACGCTGCCGACGGCGTAGAAGATGCCGGCACCAACCAGGCATAGGATCGCGTCACCGAAGTTAAAACCGATCCAGGCGGCCACGAACAAAAAGCCGAGCAGACCCAGGTGTTGTTTGACACTCATTTTTAGTGAAGCTCCCTTCTGTGCCGACGGTCGTAGCCTGTCAGCGTGACGTTTACGGGCATAGCAGGCAGTTCATGCTGCTCGAGCGCGTCGACAACGCGCCGCTGGGTGTCTTGCAGTGTGTCAGCGAGGTCGCGGGCGCGGCGCACGCTCAGATCGACCGAGAGAGCGTCGACGGAGTAGCGCCCACGCGCGCCGCTGACGGCTTGGTTCGTGCTCGCGGCCACCTCGGCGATGCGCTCGATTGCGCGGGGCTCGACGAGCACTTCTCCGTGAGCATCAGCGCTCAGCGACAGGTCACGGCGGGCCAGGTAGGGGCGGGGTAGCTGCTTGAGCGCGAGAAATCCGAACACCAAGAACGCTGCGACGCCGGCGCCAGCGAGGATTGCCCGGGTAGTGGCACCGTCGACCTTGGCGGGGGTGAGGTCGCTGAGCCAGTCAAACGCGGTTCGATACCCACTGATCCCATTGACCGTTGAGGGCGCAACCTTCACCGCGAGCAGCACCAGCATCGTCCCGTACCAGATCAGCGCTAGCGCCAGCACCAGCGGCACCAGTCGCCCGATTACGGTCAGGATAGATGTCCGCTCCCGCACCCGTTGGCGAGGCATCTACTCCACCCTCCCGCCGCGCTGCGGCGCCGCGACGCGAGCCTTTAGCTTGAACGGCTCGGTCAGCCCACGGAGTTGATCGCGCACAGCACTCTGTACCTGGCGCGGGTCGGACGGGCGCGTTCGCGAAGCGCGTACTGCCAGGCGCCCGCCGGGCCGGCGCAGCGGCCGGACGCGGACGCGGGCCTGGGTTACCCCCCGCACCTGCTCAACCAACGCCGCGGCCACTTGAGCAAGGGGACGCCGGCGGGCGGCAAGCGTCCCGTGCTCGCCCTGGGCGAGGGTAACCAGCCGCTCTCGGCGCGGGACGAAAATCCCGGCCAGCAACAGCAGGCCGAGCAGGACCGCGCCCAGGCCGCACAGGCCGGCGATTACCGCGACCGACCCAGACGCCTCAAGCTGTCCCAACCAGTGACCAACGGTGGCGCGCAGCGACGCGAGATGCAAAAGCCTTGCCAGACGACCCAAACTCGGCCCGCCCGTTCCCGTCCCAATGCAGAACACGGCCAGCACGATCCCGGCAACGGCCAGCGCCGCCAGCGCTAGAAAACCGACCAGCCGCACCAGCACGCGGGCAACCGCGATCACGACGGCTGCTTCCGATCCGGCGGCGCCGAAGGCGGGGGTGGGTTCGGATCCGAAGCCGACACGTCCGGCGCCGGGGATTTCGGTGGCGCCTCGTGGGCGATGACCTCCTCGCGCTCTCGCGCGACCTCCTCGCGCTCCCGCGCGACCAACGTCCGCTCCTGCGCGACCAACGTCCGCTCCTGCGCGACCAACGTCCGCTCCTGCGCGACCAACGTCCGCTCCTGCGCCACCTCTTCTCGCTCTCGCGCGATCTCCGCAACGAGCGTCTCTTCACGCTTCGGCTCCGCCTCGACAGCGAGCGTCTCCCGCAGCGCTGGAGGCGTCGGGGGTGTGGTCGGATCCGAAGCCGACACGGGCGGCACCTCTGGCGTCGGTGGCGGCGTGACGGCCGGCGCCTCTTCCCGCTCCCGCGCCCCCTGCTCCGAGATCTCCCCAGCGCTCAGCACCCGGGCGAACCGAACGTTCACCTCCCCCAGCTGGGCAGCCAGGCCCTCACGACGGACACGAGCCCGTACCTTGCTTCGAACCTCCTCGCCGAGCTCCAACAGCGGCACGATTCCGGCAACCAGGCACAGATCGACCGCGTAGCGGCCATCGGCTTGCGCGATCACCGACACACCCCGCAACAACCCCGCCGACGGATCAGCGGTCACGCACAAGCCATGCGGGCCCGCATCCGCTCCCACCACCCCGGACACCCCCGAGGTAGCCTGGAGCGCAACCTGCGCCAAGCGCAAACGAGGCCAATCCCTTACCCGAGGCGGTGACGCGGCCGGCGGCATCGATTCGCTCACTGCACTCGAGTCTGCTCCGGGGCCTCGTCGCCCGGGAAGTACAGATCGTTGACCGACACGTTGACCTCGGTCACCGACAGGCCGGTGATCCCCTCGATGCGCTTGATGACGTTCTCGCGAACCGCTTGCGATACCCGCGGGATCGACTCCCCGTACTCCACGACGACGGTCAGATCGACGGCGGCCTCCCGCTCACCGACCTCGACCGACACACCCTGCGAGCGCTCATCCCCAACCCCCACCCGCTGAGTCACGCTCCCCACGGCCCGCGCGACCCCCCCGCCGAGCTCGTGCACCCCACGTACCTCCCGTGCCGCGACGCTCGCCACCTTCGTCACCACAGCATCAGCGATCGTGGTGTTGCCACGCTCACTCTGCAACGGCGAATCCGAACCCGTGCCCTCCGCACGACCCGCTCCGCCACGCGAAGCCGCTGACGCTCGCTCACTACTTGCTGTGCTCTCTTCTGCCATCGGATACCTCCATCGAAAGTTCGCCTGTCCTGAAACCTTGGACCGCGCTCACACCAAAAAGTTCTGCGGGCACGGTTGACGACGGCCGTGGACCAGCGACCCGCCCAGGCGTAGCATGCCCGCTGTTCAAAGTCCAATCTGAGTTGGAGGGTTCATGCCCAGGGTGTGCGTGCTCGTACCGTTCGCGTTCGACGAGAAGGGGCTGGCGAATCGGCGGGCGCAGCAGGAGTCGGTCGAGCTTGGGCGGGACATGGTTCTCGATTTCAAGCCGGTGAAGGCGGGCCCGGCCCTGTACGACAGCTATCACGATTACGTCCTGGCCGACTTTGCGATGCTCGATGCGGGGCTCGAAGCGGCTGATGAGGGATATGACGCGCTATGCATCGACACGATGAGCGACTCCGGCGTCAACGCGCTGCGCTCGATGCTGGACATCCCGGTGATCGGTCCCGGCAAGGCCTCCTACCTGACCGCTTTGATGCTTGGACACAAGTTCTCCGTGCTGACGCAGTGGGACGGATGGATCCCCCTCTACCGTAAGGGCGTGCAGGAGTACGGTCTGACCGACCACCTCGTGTCGATCCGGTCGATCAACACTCCGCCCGATGTCGAGAACCTGCTCGGCGGCAAGGAAGACGTGGTGTTTCCCAAGCTGCGCGATGCCGGGCTGGCGTGCGTGGAGGACGGGGCTGACGTCATCTGCTTGGGCTCGACGACCATGCATCAGGCGCACGGCTACCTCAGTGAGAACCTTCCGGTGCCGGTGATCAACCCCGGGCCGCTCACCTACAAGCTCGCGGAGACGATGCTTGCACTCGGGCTCACGCAGAGCCGCCAGGCCTACCGCGGGCCTGACGTCGAGAAGCGGGAGATGATCCACGCGATGGCCAAGGCCGCCGCCGAGAGCGAGAAGGCGCTGGCCTGAGCACGCCGATTCGGGCGCACCTGGCCGCGGTCCTCGCGGACGCGCCGGAAGCGCGCTACCACCGGCGCCCCCTAAGGGCCTAACGCCGACGCTGGCCGCCCTCGGCTTCAAACACATCGAGCGGCAGTCGGCACGTGACGATTGCGTTGGGGACGTTCACCGCCTCGGCCACGCGCAGGTCGGCAGCGACGCTGGCGAGTACGTACGCCTGCTCGCGCGTCATGCCCCGCTCCGCCTCCAGCCAGCCAAGCATCTCGAGCAGTGCCCGCCGAGCGGCCAGCGTCAGGTCGAGGTCGCCGTTCTCGCCCTCGTCGGTCAACGGAATGCCGATCGTCATGCAGGACGGACGGGCGGCCGCGACCGGCTCGGAGTACTCGACCATCGGGAAATGCGGCCGCCAGCGAAGTTCGTCCGCGCGTCGCAGTGACACGGCCAGGGTCGCGGTCGCGGCGACCTCGATCGCGGTCCCGCACGATTCGCCCTCACCCTGAGCGAAGTGCACGTCGCCGGCCGATAGCAGCGCACCAGCCACCTGCACCGGCAGCAGCAGACGGCTTCCCGTAGTCACCTCAGCGACGTCGAGGTTGCCGCCGTTCTCGCGCGGAGGAATCGTGCGCAGAGCCTGCGAGGCGTACGGCTCGACGGCCGGGACCGCGGAGCGGGGCTGCGGCCCGAGCACCCTGGCGCCGCGCCGTGCGAGCGCCGCCTCGCGCCGAGCTGCGGCGGCCACGAGTTCGCGAGACGGGGCCACCGCGACACAGCCCAAGAATGGCCGCCCCCGGATCGCGACGCCGGGAAGGTCCGGCGAGCGCGCGATCCCGTCCTCGATCTCCCAGCGCGCCAGGAACGGACGGGTGAACAGATCGCCCAACAGGCCAAAGCCGGGAATCACCGCGGTGGCGCCCAAACCGTCGGGCTCGATTCGCCGGGGCTCGACCACCAGCAGGTCGCCGGGGCGTGCGCCGCGGATCTCGATCGGTCCGGTCAGCGGATGGTTGGCGTCCAGATCGATCGACTCGAGCGAGTGCGCGTTGCTAGCGGCGGTCAGTTGCCCGTTCATCCCGTCGCGCAGCTCGAGGACCACCTCCTCGCCCGGCTCGATGACCGCGACCGGCTCCAGGTCCGGCCACATCCGGTTGTGGCTGTTGGCGGGGCCGACGACGATCGAGCGATCCCGTTGCACGGAGACCCTGACGGTCATCCCCCGGCTCCGAACGGGATCATGCCCACGAGGGGGGCCACTAGTACGGCAGCGGTTCGCGCGAGCGCGAGCTCGCGCTCGGTCCACTCTCGCGGCGCGCCGAGATGGTGCAGCGAGATGATGCCGAGCAGCCGCTCGCCATGGCGCACGGGGGTGACGATCTGCGCGCCGAGCCCGCCGTATTTGACCAGCATCTCCTGGAAGGCCGGATCGCGGGAGGCCGCCTTGGCGTCCGGCTGCACGACCTGCTCGGCGCCGGCGAGGATCGCCTCCACCACCGGCTGCCCTTGCAGGCGCACGCTATGGTCGCCGATCAGGCTGGGCACCGACGGCGCGCGCGATTCGTGGGCCACCGGGTAGAACTCGTCGCGGGCTTGCAGCCGCAGCGTGCACCGCTCGACGGCGACGGCCTCACGCAGCTTTGCGACGATCGCGTCAAGCGCCGCCGAGCACAGGTCCCGGGCGCCAAGCTCGGCACTCATCACAGTACTGTATCCCTTTGCATACGACGGGCGGGCCGGGCTTGATCGCCACCGCTAGGGCCACTTCCTTCACATGGTTCGACCGTCAACGCCACCACGCACCGAAAGGAGCAGCCGATGCCGTTCGTGGACGTACACGATGTACGCCTGTACTACGAGTTCACCGGCCCCGAGGACGCACCTCTGATCCTCCAATTCGGGGGATCGCTGTTCGGGCGCCAGAACTTCGACCTGGTCAACGACGGCTTTCGCGAGAACTTCCGGCTGCTCAGCTTCGACGCGTCCGGATACGGCCGCTCCACTCAGCCGCTGATTCGTTACAGCATCGAGAACTGGGCGGACGAGGGCGCCGGCCTGCTCGAGGCCCTGGAGATCGAGCGCGCGCTGACACACGGCACGTCGATGGGCGGAATGATCGCCCTCGCGTTCACTGCAAAGTATCCCGAGAAGACAGTCGCGTCGTGTGCGGACTGCGCCATGGCGCGGTGTGACACATATCGGAAGATCATGTTCCGCAACTGGCGGCAGCAGTGTGAAGCGTTGCCGCTCGACGATTTCTGTGATCTTCTCACCATCCAAGCAGTGGGAGCGGCGTTCATCGAACAGCATCCGGAGGTGTTCGACAACGTCAAGCAGATCGTAGGGATGAATTCGCCCTACACGATCCGCCAAGCGTGCCTGGCGATGGAGGAGATGGACCTCGAGCCGCTGGTGGAAGAGCTCAGACGTCCGATCCTCTTCACCAACGGATCGCGCGACATCATGACGCCGCCCGATCTGGCCCCCTCGGGCTTCAGTGCGCGTCAGATCGCCGAGCGCGTGCCCGAGTATGCCCGCCTCCACGAGTTCCCCGACATCGGCCACGCCGACCTGCTCGAGGTTCCGGACGAAGCCGTGCGGGTTGTCACGGGATTCTTCACGGAGGTCCTTGCCGGGGAGGGTATCTCGGCGCGCTCGAGCGCTCCGGCTTGATCAGCCGGCCCCGGCGTGGCGGCGGAAGAAGTCGGCGACGACGCGGCAATGGGCCTCGGTGCCGTCGAAGATCGTGGAGTGGTTCGAGCCCTTGATCACCGCCACTTCGGCGTCGGGAAGATGGTCGGCGATCCACTGTTGCCCCGCGCCGGCCGGCCCTTGGTCCCAGGGGGTCATCACGTCTTCATCGCCCCCGACCACCAGGGCTGGCGAGGTGATCTTCGGCACCCATTCGCGCAGGTCCATGCCGATCATCGCCTCGCAGGCCTGCGTCATCACCCGGGCCTCGTTGGAATCACGCAGGATCTGTTGGATCGTGTCGACGCCCGCACGCCCTTCCTCGGTCTCCATGTAGCGTTTTGAAAGCGCCTGCCATGAGATCAACTCGGCCAGCGTCCGGCTTCCGCAACCGTCCATCGCAATCAGATCAATCCAATTGTGAAAGACTAACTGGCCGGAGTAACCCAGTTTTGCCGCCGCGCAGTTGATGACCACCGACTGCACCCGCTGGGGGTACTTACCCGCCAGGAGAATGGCGACCATCCCGCCCATCGACGTGCCGTGGATATGCGCATGTTCGATCCCCAGTGCATCGAGCATCGCCGCAGCGTCGTCGGCCCAGACCTCCAGGTCGTAGTCTTGCTCCGGCTTGTCCGACTGTCCGTAGCCGCGCTGGTCATAATCGATGCAGCGGAACTCTCGGCTGAGAATCGGTGTGGCCGGAGCGAAATTGAAGTGCCCAAAGCCCGCGCCGTGTATCTGGAGCACGGGCTCGCCGCTGCCACTGATCTCATGCCACAGCTTGACGCCACGAACTTCGATGAGCTCGCCCATGGGACTCCTCCTAGGTCGCGTTGACCGCAATAATCGAGTGGCTCACAATACGAAATCACACACTGATACTGACACGACAAGGCGTATAGGTTGACCGACGAAAAATTCACCCTCGCTCCGCCTCTGGCCGACGTCCGGATTATCGCCGTTGAGCAGTACGGCGCGGGACCGTGGGCGACTTTGCAGCTCGCGGATCTCGGCGCCGAGGTGATCAAGATCGAAGATCCCGCCTCCAAAGGCGATGTGGGCCGGTACGTGCCGCCTTTCCAGGAGGGCGAGGACTCCTTGTTCTTCGAGACGTTCAACCGCAACAAGAAGAGCGTCTCGCTCGACCTGCGAATCAGCGAGGGCCGCCAAGTGCTCGAGGACCTCGTCCGGCACGCCGACGCGGTGTACTCCAACCTCCGCGGCGATCAGCCGGCCAAACTGCGCCTCACCTACGAGGACCTCAAGCCTGTGAATCCGCGAATCGTCTGCGTGTCGCTGTCGGGCTTCGGAATGACCGGACCGCGAGCGACCGAGCCCGGCTACGACTACATCATGCAGGCGATGGCGGGCTGGATGAGCTTGACCGGCAGCCCGGACGGTCCCCCGACCAAGAGTGGGTTGTCGTTGGTGGACCTGGCCGGCGGATACGTGTCGGCGCTGGCGCTGCTCGCGGGGCTTCATCGCGCGCGCCGCGACGGGGTCGGAGCCGACGCCGACATCTCGCTGTTCGAGACCGCGCTGCACGAGCTCATGTACGTGGCCACGTGGACCGCGACCGGGCGGTGGTCGCCGCGGCGGATGCCCGACTCGGCGCACCCCTCGATCGTCCCCTTCCAGGCGTTTGAGACCGCGGATGGCTGGATCATCGTCGCCTGCGCGAAGCAGAAGTTCTGGGAGCGCCTGTGCGAGCTGATCGATCGAGCCGATCTGCTGGCCGACGAACGGTTTGCCGACTTCGCCGCCCGCGATCGCAACCGCGAGGTGCTGGTGCCGATGCTCGCCGACGCGCTGCGCCAACGCACCACCGCTGAGTGGACGCAGACGCTGACGGCCGCCGGCGTGCCAAACGGACCCATCTACCAGGTGGCGGAAGCGCTCGAGGATCCGCAGGCGGTCGCGCGTGGCGACGTTGTCGCGATCGAGCATCCGCGCTTCGGCCGCGTGCGCCAGGTGGCCACCCCCTTCCGCCTCACCGGTCCGCCGCGGCAGCTGCGCCGGGCGCCGTTCCGCGGTGAGCACACCGAGGAGATCCTGCGCACGGTCTGCGGATATGACGAGGATCGGATCGCAGTGCTGCGCGCGGCCGGCGCGTTCGGCACTCCCGCTGCGGCATCCGCATCGTGAGGCCGGACGCCTCATCCGCCGCTGCGTTCGGTGCCTACGAACTGCGGGCGGCGCTGGTGCCAATCGGTGACCTGCTGATAGGCGTAGGCGACTCGCAGAAGCGTCGCCTCGTCGAAGGGCCTGCCGATCAGCTGCATCGCCACCGGCAGCCCCTCGACGAAGCCGATCGGCGCGACCAAGGCGGGCACCCCCGCCAGTCCCCAGATCGAGATGAAGTGAGCGAGCAGACCGGTCATCTGCAGCGGATCGGTAAGGGCGATCGGCGGCGCGACGAACGGACACGCGGGGGCCAGCAGGAGATCGTGTTGCTTCAGGAGGTCAAACACCGCGCGCCGCCACCGCCGCTGCTCCTGCCGAGCGCGGGCGTAAGCCGGACCCGAGATCGCTTGGCCGCGTCGCAGGCGCGCCAGCACGTCCGGCGCGAAGCCCTCGGGGTGCTCGGCCAGGCGCCGGGCGTGGACCCCGGCGGCCTCCGCAAGGAGCATGTCCGCGGTGACCTGCACCGCATGCAGGTGCTCGGCGAGCACGGTCTCCTCGGCTCGCATGCCCAGGCCAGCGAGCTGAGCGACGGCCTGATCCAGTAGCCGGGCGGTCGCCCCCTCGAGCGGCTCTCCCCAGAAGGTCCCTTTCAGCACGCCGAGCCGCAACCCCTCCACGTCGCGGCCAACGGCGCCCGTGTAGTCGTCGATCGGTCGCTCGACGCACACCGGGTCCTTCCGGTCGTAGCCCGCGATCACTCCGAGCACCGCGGCGACGTCTTCGGCGCGATGAGCGAGCGGCCCGATCGCGTCGAATGACCACGACACGGGCAGCGATCCGCGGGTGCTCACACGCCCGAGCGTCGGACGCAGCCCGACGACGCCGCACAGCGCGGCCGGGATGCGGATCGACCCTCCGGAGTCCGACCCGAGGGTGACCAGCGCGAGGTCGGCCGCCACCGCCGCCGCCGAGCCGCCACTGGACCCACCGGGAACGCGGCCGTGATCCCACGGGTTGTGGCCTGGGCCGAAGTGGACGTTGTGGGTCGTACCGCCAATCGCCCATTCGGCCATGTGCAGCTTGCCCAGCAACACAGCGCCGGCATCGATGAGCGCACGCGTCACCCACGCATCGCTCGCCGCAACGTTGTCGCGGAGAAACCCCGTGCCACCGGTCAAGGGCACGCCGGCGACCGCGATGTTGTCCTTGAGCGCGACCGGCACCCCGGCCAACGGCCCGAGCTCCCCGCCCGCGCGCACCTGCTCGTCGATCTCGTGCGCGCACCGGCGCGCCGCGTCGGCCATCACCGTGCGGAAGGCGTTCAGCTGCGGCCCAGTCGCCTCGATGCGCTCGAGATACACCTCGGTGAGCTCGAGCGCCGACTGCTCTCCCGCGCGGACCAGCCGCACCAGGTCGGCGACCGATGGGTCGACCGCAGCCGTAGGAGGATCGATCGGCTTGGGCAAGAGCGGGTCCCGGTCCCGCGCGGCTGCTGAGACGATCCCGCTACGCGAGGCCAAACGCGCGGTTGCCCGCCTCGGTAGAGGGGCTTCGGGAGGGCACCAGCGTCCGGCCCGGAGTCTGACCGCCGAGCATCTCGGTGAGCGAGCGAAGCTGCCCGTCCCGCGCCGCGCGCAGCTCCTCGCGCCGACGCCGCGTCGCCGCCTCATCGACCGCGAGCATGCGCTCATCGGTGAAGATCACACCGTAGGCATCGTGCGCCATCTCGATTGTGGTGAAGTCATCGAGCACGTCGTCGCGCACCTGCGCTGGAGCGCGCTCGAGCGGGTCACCGTACCCGCCCGCGTTCGGCTCCCGGAACTCGATGTACTCGCCGGCCTTGAACGGCACCCCGGTCACCTTGGCCTCCAGGTGCTCCTCGCGCGGCGTGTCGGGGTTCTTGCGGCAAGACGCGGTAAGTCCGTCCCAGCCGCCGAAGACGCCGCGTGGTGGATCCGATTGGCGATCGCCCTCGCACGAGTATGTGCCATCGACCAGGAAGCGATTGCGGCGGATGATCCCGACGCCGCCGCGCCAGCGCCCCGGCGCGGCCGGTTCGGGTCTGAGCTCGTACTGGTCGCAGCGCACCGGGAAGCGAAGGTCGAGCTCCTCGATCGGGTTGTTGCGGGTGTTCGCCATCAGGTTGTCCACCGAGTCCATCGCGTCCTTGCCGTAGCGGCCGCCGTACGCCCCCTCGTTTACCTCGAGGTACAGCCAGTACTCCCCCGACTCGGGCAAGAAACCGGAGTAGGAGCAGAAGTGGATACCGGCCGAATTGCCTGCCGTGACCTGCTGGGGCAGCTGGTCGGCGAGCGCGAGGATGATGTTGTCGACGACGCGCTGGACCTGGCAGAACCGCGAGAAGCACGCGCGCGGGAAGTTGGGGTTGAAGATCGTGCCCTTGGGCGCGATCACGCTGACCGGCCGGAACACACCGTCGTTCTGCGGGACGTGCTCAGGGAACGTCACCTCGTCCAGCAACAGCGTCCGCACCGCGTAGTACGCGCCCACCAACAGTGAGCCCTCGAACGGAACGTTGAAGCCGGTGGGTACCTCGCTGTTGGAGCCGCTCACGTCGACCGTGATCGAGTCGCCCTCGACGACGACCTTCGTTTCCACGCGCAGGCGTTGGCCGCGGTTGCGGGCATCATCGTCGAGCCACGCGGTCGGCGCCTGGTACTCGCCATCGGGGATCTTCGCGATCTCGGCCCGGAGCATGCGCTCGGAGTAGTCCATCCACTCGTATGCGGCGGACATCACGACCTCCGCGCCGTAGCGATGCACGAGCCGCAGGAAGCGATCGCGGCCGAGCAGGCACGCGGCCATCATCGCGTTCATATCGCCACGGTTCATCGTCTCGGTGCGCACGTTGTCGAAGATCATGCGGTCGACGTCGACATTGAGCTCGCCATGGCGGTACCAGCGCAGCGCGTTGTAGAGCTTGGACTCGGCGTAGACGTCGAACGCGTCGGCGTTGATGCCGGGGAAGGCGCCGCCGACATCGAGCACGTGCGCGGTCACCGCGGCGAACCCGAGCAGCTCGCCGTCGTGAAAAATGGGTACAGCCACGGCGACGTCCGGACTGTGCGACGCACCGAGGTAGGGGTGGTTGTGGACGATCACGTCGCCGTCGTCGATGTCGCCCTCGAGGCGATCGAGGAAGCCGCGGATGTACCACGGGAGCGAGCCGATGTGCATCGGGGTCGAGTCGGACTCGCACAGCTCGCGGCCCTGGGCGTCGAACAGCCCGGCGCCGAGATCCTCCGACTCGCGAATGATCGAGCTGTATGACATGCGGAACAGAACGCCCGCCATCTCCTTGGCGATCGCGTGGAAGGCGCCGCCCAGCACACGAAGCGTGATCGGATCAAGGTCGACCCGCGGGCGTGTCGGTGCCCCCGGGCTGCGTCCGACTTCGTAGGTGGCCACGGTCATCTCGCTTGCTCTCCTCTCGACGTGCGTCCTATCCCAGCGCGACCTCGGCGGCGCGCAGCAGCTGGTTTCGGGCCGACTCGTCGATCCAGATCACGATGTTGCCGAAGCCGTCGACCTCGCAGAACAGCCCCGGGGGGACAACGGTCGTCGAGTCGTATTGGGTGATCACCGCCGGCCCCTCGATCCGGTTGCCGGCCTTGAGCGCATCACGAACATAGAAGCGGGTGGAGAGCTCGCAGAGCTCGCGTTCGACCCGGAACCAGACGGGGCGCTCGTAGCGCAGCGCGTCCGGGTCGAGCTGCTCGGAGCGGTCGATCTCGGGCATCTCGAGCGGGGCCATCAGTCCCACGCCCCGGACCCGGATGTTGGGAATCTCGATGTCGGAGCCCTCGAAGCGGCGCGAGTACTCGCGCTCGTGGGCATCGTGGAAGTCGGCCGCGACCTTCTCCCGCCACGCCTGGTCGATCGCTCCCGCTGGACAGTCGACCCGCAGCTCGTAGCCCTGCCCGAGGTAGCGGCAGTCGGCCACGCGCTGGATCACCCAGCGGTCTTCCGGGATCCCGTCGGCAGCCAGCTGGGCTCGTGCCTGCTCCTCGAGTTCTTCATAGCGACGCTGCATCTCGTCCGCGGCCAGAGCCGAGAACCGCTGATAGGTGGTCGCTACGAACTCGTAGACGACGTCGGTCGCGAGCAGGCCCATGGCCGCCGTGACACCCGGATACGGCGGCACGATCACCGCCGGCGTACCCACCTCCGCGGCGACCCAGGCCGCGAGCGTCGGCCCCGCCCCTCCCTCCGCAACCAGCGCGAAGTCGCGCGGGTCATAGCCCTTGCGCACCGAGTTCTCCTCGATGGCCTGAACCATCAACGCGCTCGAGATTTGGATCGCCCCCATCGAGGCCTGCTCTATCGACATGCCGAGCTTGCCGGCTACGCCCTCGAACGATCGGCGGGCCAGATCCGGAGCAAGCTCCATGCCGCCGCCCAGGAAGGCGTCGGGCTGTAGCCAGCCGAGGTTGATCATCGCATCGGTGCTGGTGGGCTCGGTGCCGCCCCGGCCATAGGCTGCTGGTCCCGGTACGGCGCCCGCCGAGCGCGGTCCGGAGCGAAAGACGCCGCCCGCGTCAACGTACGCGATCGAACCGCCACCGGCGCCGATCGTGTCGACATCGACCATCGGGATCATCGCCTGGTAGGGACCCACTCGCGTATCGAGCAGATGCTTCATTCGCAGCGTGCCCGATTGAGCGAGCCCGATGTCTGCCGAGGTGCCGCCGACGTCCAGCGTGATCACGTTGTCGAAGCCCGCCTGACGCCCGACCCAGATTCCGCCGACCACGCCCGCGACCGGACCGGACATCAGCAGGTTGACGGGGCGCTGGGTTGCGCCCTGGGCAGTCACGACGCCGCTCGCGGAGCTCATGAGGTGAAGCCCGGTGCGGACCCCGAGCGTGTGGAGTTCGTCCTCCAGGCGCCGCACGTAGCCGGCCACCCGGGGGCCGATGAACGCGTTGAGTGCGACGGTAGAGAAGCGCTCATACTCCCGATACTGGGGCAGAACCTCCGAGGACACGGACAGGAACGCTTCCGGGAACTCCTCACGCACGATCTCGGCCGCGCGCCGCTCGTGTGCGGGGTTCATGAACGAGAACAAGAGACAGATTGCCACGGCGTCGACGCCCGCCTCTTTGAACCTGCGCGCGTGCTGGCGCACGCGCTCCTCATCGAGCGGCACGAGCACCTCACCGTCCCCGGTGATCCGCTCCGGCACGGTGAGGCGATCGCGGCGGCGCACGAGCGGGTAGCGCTGCCACGGGAGGTCCTGGTAGTTGGAGAAGTTGAGTGGCTTCTTGTGGCGGGCGATGTGCAGGATGTCGCGATATCCCTCGGTGGTGATCATCCCGACGCGCGCGCCGTCGTGCTCGATGACGATGTTCGTCGCGATCGTCGTGCCGTGGAAGACCTGGTCGAGGTCGGCCGCGCCTACGCCCACGCTCGCGGTCAGCTCCTTGATCCCCTCGATGGTGCCCCTCGACGGATCCTCGGGCGTGGTCGGAAGCTTGTGGATCTGGATCTTGCCGGTCTCATCGTCGACGTAGATGAGGTCGGTGAAGGTGCCCCCGACGTCTACTCCAAGTCGCTTCATCTATCGCTCCAAGGTCCCCTGAGTGGTCATCTAGGCCCCGCCCACCTCACGGCACCAGCAGGATCTTGCCGAAGAAGTCGCGGCTCTCGAGCTTCTCGCTGGCAGCTCTGGCCTCCTCCAGCGGGTAGCTCGCCGCAACCTGCGGCTTGATGGAGCCGCGTCTGGCCAGCGTCAGCACCGTCTCCAGCTCCTCGCGCGTGTACACGAACGAGCCGATGATCGCATGCTGGGAACGGAAGAACGGGATGATGTCGAACGGCACCACCTCGCCGGCGTGCGCCCCGCAGGTGACGATCCGTCCGTCGCGAGCGAGCGAGTCGAGGGCCCGCTGGAAGAGCTCTCCGCCGACGTGCTCGAACACCAGATCGACACCCTTGCCGTCCGTCAACTCCATCACCCGCGCCGGCACATCTTGCGCGGTGTAGTCGATCCCTGCATCCATGCCGAGTTCGCCGGCGCGTTGGAGCTTCTCGGAGGAGCTCGAGGTGCCGATCACGTACGCCCCGCCGAGCTTGGCCAGCTGCACCGCGGCCGAAGCGATGCCGGCGCCCACCGAGTTGATCAGCACGGTCTCCCCGATGCGCAGCCCGCCCCGACCGTAGAGCATGTGCCACGCGGTGCCGAAAGCCACCTGCAGCGCGGCAGCGTCTTCGTCGGAGAGCTCATCGGGCACCCGGAGCAGCTGCTTGGTCGGCGCGACGACGTACTCCGCGTAGCCACCCGGTGCACCGACGCCGAGAAACACGTCACCGCCCAGCAGATACGGCATCACACGGTCGCCGACCTTCCACCCGTCCTCAACCTGTGGCCCCAGTTCGTCCAGGCTGCCAACGATCTCCAGCCCGGGGATGTGAGGGAGGTTGACCTCGAACCGCGAGATGCCCTCGCGGAGGTCGATGTCGAGATGGTTGAGCGCGCACGCGCTCACCCTGATGCGCACGTGCTGTGGCCCCGGCTCGGGGTCCGGCACCTCCTCGACCCGCAGTCGGTCGAGGCCGCCGAATTCGTGGATGCGCACAGCCTTCACGCGCTCAGCTCTTTCGATCGTGGGGCGCCCGTAGCGCGGCTACCCGCGGGCGCGCTCCGAGTCTTATGCCTGACTTCAGACTTGTCAAGCTCGTTGGGTCGAACCGAGCCGCCGCCCTGGCGAATCGCCCTCCGACATGGTGATTTTGCGCGCGGTGACGGCGAGTTGCGGCCGACTGCTTCGCAGACAGTTGACGGCATCCAATGTCTGACTTATAACACGACGATCCGTTTGAATGCAGGCAACGCACAGATGTCAACGGGTGGATCCGAATGAGCACCGCGGCGGAGAGGCTCGCCTCGTTCTCCTCGGCGCTCACCTGCGCGGCGATACCGCGGTCCGTGCTCGAGGCGGCGAAGCTGCACATTCTCGACACGATCGGCTGCGGCCTGGCTGCCCATGCCCTCGATACCGCGCCGCAAGCGCGGGAGGCGATGCGCGAGTTCGGCGAGTCCGGCGCCGCGACCGTCATCGGCGCCGAGGAAGGCTTGAACGCGCGTGACGCCGCGCTCGTCAACGGAAGCCTCTGCCACGCGCTCGACTTCGACGACACCCATCCGGGAGCGGTCGCGCACATCAGCGTGGTGGTGGCTCCAGCCGCGATCGCGATGGCGGAGACGCTGGGCGCGAGCGGTGCCGAGTTGCTCGGCGCGGTGGTAGCGGGCAACGAGGTCGCGATCCGAATCGGCATGGCCGCGGGCGAGTCGTTTCACGCGCGGGGCTTTCATCCGACCGCGGTGTGCGGGGTGTTTGGAGCTGCGGCGGCCGCGGCGCGTCTGCGCGGCATCGATGCGCGGGCCACGACACGTGCCCTCGGCATCGCGGGCAGCCTTGCGTCCGGGATTCTCGAGTTTCTCGGTGATGGCTCGTCGACCAAGCGACTGCATCCGGGATTCGCCGGACACGGTGGGCTGATTGCCGCCGCGCTCGCCGCGCACGGCGCCACCGGGCCGACGACCGTGCTCGAAGGCCGCTTCGGCATCTTTCACGCCTTCCTGGACGGCACCGATCTCGACATCGACGCCCACCTGGCGGATCTCGGGTCGGGGTGGGAGACCCCGCGCATTGCCTTCAAGCCGTATCCGGCCTGTCACTATCTCCATGCGCCGCTCGACGCGACGGTTGCTGCCGTCACCGAGGAACGGTTGACAGCGAGCGACGTCGAGGAGTTGGTGATGCTGTGCCCGCCCGGAGCGGTCCGCATGGTGCTCGAACCGGCCGCGAGCAAGGCTCGCCCGCGCAGTGAGTACGACGCCAAGTTCTCGCTTCCATACTCGGTCGCGGCGTATCTGACGAGGGGGAACGTGGACATCTCCACTTACACCGAGCAGGCGATCGGCGACGAGGAGGTGCTTGCCCTCGCGGCCAAGGTCCGATACGAGGTGCGCGAATTCGACACCGATCAGACCGCGTTTCCGGGTGGCGTGCGGATCCGGACCCGCGACGGGCGCGTCATCGAGCGCGAGCTGCGCTATCAACGCGGCGACTCGCGCAATCCGATGAGCGACGACGAGGTGCTGGACAAGTTCCGGGCCTGCGCAAGACTGGCCCTGCCGGCAGAGGACGTCGAGGCGCTCGAGCGCTCGATTCTGACCCTCGAGAAGCAGCCGGACCTCTCCGCGCTGCGCGCGCTGGCCGGCGCCGCGCGGCCGGTTGTCGTATGAACGAAGTCGAGCTCGAGCGGCGAGCCGTCGTCGCCCCCGTCCGACGCGTCCGCAAGGCTTACGAGCAGGTCTACGACCAGCTGCGCGAGCTGATTATGCGTGGCGAGCTCGAGCGCGGCCAGAGGTTGCCCAACGAGTCGCTGCTGGCGCGGGAGTTCGGCGTAAGCCGCGGTACGGTCCGAGAGGCGCTCAGGCTGCTGGCAGCGCACAGCTTGATCCGTACCACCAAGGGAGCCGGCGGCGGGAGCTTCGTCACGCTGCCCACGGTGGACCACGTCTCGGAGTTCCTGCAGGTGAACATCGGCCTGCTGAACGAGTCGCGTGACGTCTCCGCGGAGGAGATGCTCGAGGCGCGCGAGCTGCTCGAGTCATTCGCGGCCAGGATGGCCGCGCTGCGCCGTTCGCCGGCGGACCTGGAGCGGCTGCGCGCCTGCGTCATCGACGATCCGCTCGAGCTGGGCAGCGACCGGCAGTTCGCCTACAACGCCGGCTTTCATGCCGCCCTGCTCGACGCCTCCCGGAACACGCTGCTGGCGATCGCTGCGCAGCCGATCTTCGGCATCCTTCAGACGAACATGCGCCGCCGCGAGATCTCTCGCCAGACGCTTCGCCAGGTGAACGACGATCACCGGGCGATTCTGGCCGCGGTGCAGGAAGGCGACCCGGAGGCGGCCGAGGAACGCATGCGCGACCACCTCGCCTTGCTGCGGGAAACCTACGTTCGGCTGTGGACCCACCACGGGCACCAGCACGATGCCGGTCCGAACACGAGCGCAGGGGATTGACGAGTGCGGCCACGGATCCGCAAGATCGTGACCGTCAGCGAGCAGGTTCTCGTCGAGGGTGGCCGCGACGTGCTGCCGCCGCTGCGGCTCGTGGGAGCCGCCGCGGTGATCCACAATCACTTCGCGGGGCGTTATGTGGAGGACTTGGAGCCGTTGCTCGGCTGCTACTGCCCGCTGCTCGGACCGCTTTTGGCCGAGCGAGTCGTGACCGAGCTGGGTGGAGCGGCTGTCGAGAGCTACGGAAAGGCAGGGGTCGTGGGGCTCGACGGCGAGCTCGAGCACGTCGCCGGCATCTTGCACAACCTGCGCTTCGGTGACCCCATTCGCTCAGCGATGGACGCGACATCGCTTCTCCCCTCCACCGAGAAGCGGGCCGCCGCGGGCGCGACGCTCGACATCCCACTCAAGCACGTTCACGATCACAAGGTGCGATCGCACCATCTCACGCTGGAGCTGCGCGTCGCCGACGCGCCCGGGCCGAACGAAATGGTCATCGCGATCGCCGCCGCGACCGGCGGACGGCCTCACGCCCGGCTGGCGGCGTTCGGCAGTGAGGTCGGCTCGGACGCGATCCGCTCGTGAGTCGGGTCGGCGTCGTCGGCGTTGGCCGTATGGGCGCGCCCATGGCCGGGCGGTTGCTGGACGCAGGCCACGATGTCACCTTCTGCGATCCGGCCGACGAACCGGCCGCCGCCCTGCGCGCGCGGGGCGCGCGGCGGGCCGCCGATCCCGCCGCCACGGCGTCCGCCGCGCAGGTCACGATCACGAGCCTGCCGACGCCGGAAGTGCTCGAGAGCGCGATGCTCGGTGATCGCGGCGTGCTCGGCGGCGCCCGGCGCGGAAGCACGGTCATCGACATGAGCACCTCTCTCCCCGCCCTGGCGCGCCGCTTGGCGGAGGCGGGCGCGCAGCGGGGGGTCGACGTCCTCGATGCTCCGGTCACGGGCGGCCCCCGAGGTGCCGAGGCGGGGACCCTGACGATCATGGTGGGAGGCGACCCGGACGCGTTCGCGCGGGCGCAGCCGCTGCTTGAGCTGCTCGGCGACTTCGTGCGACACATGGGGGGGCCGGGCGCCGGTCAGGCGACCAAGCTGACCAACAACGTGCTTGCGGCAACGCATATGGCGGTGCTCGCCGAAGCGGTCGCGCTGGCGAAGAGCGAGGGACTCGACCCGAGCGCGGTGTACGAGGTCGTCTCCCACGGTACGGGCGACTCGCGCGTGTTGCGCAACCGCTACCCGGTCCCCGGGGTGCTCGAGCACGCCCCGGCCAGCAACAGCTGGGCCCCGCAGTTCCCCGTTGACCTGATCGCCAAGGACGTAGCCCTCGGGCTACAGACCGCCGCCGAGCACGGGTTGACGATGCCCGTCGTCGAAGTCGCGCTGGCACGCTACCGGGCCGCGCAGGCGGCCGGTCTCGGTGGGCTCGACTACTCCGCGGTAGCCCGCCTGGCGACTGGCGCCGATAGGACGGGCCCGTGAAGATCGCGGTGGTCGGCGCCGGAGCGATGGGTTCCGTCTACGCCGGCCTCCTGGCCAGCGCCGGGCACGAGCTGTGGGCAGTCGATCGCTGGCGCGAGCACGTCCGAGCGATCCAGGAGCGAGGCCTTCGCGTCGAGGGGGCGAGTGGCGACCGGGTCTTCCGCATTCACGCGACTACCGATCCCGCCGAGGTTCCGGAGGCGGAGCTCGTCATCATCGCCACGAAGGCGATGGACGTGGGCACCGCGTGCGAGTCCGTACGCGTCCTGGCTGGGCCCCAGGCACCGGTCCTCACGATTCAGAACGGCCTGGGCGCTCCCGACATCGCAGCCGACCGCCTCGCGGTAGATCGGGTCGTCGTCGGCATCGCGGGAGGTTTCGGCGCCTCGATCGTCGAGCCTGGTCACGTACATCACCACGGGCTGGAGCTTGTCCGGCTCGGGGAGCGCCAGGGGCCTGCCACTCCCCGGGTGCAGGCCATCGCGGATATCTGGCGGGCGGCCGGGTTCAACGTCCAGACCTCCGACGATGTCGATCAGGTGATCTGGGAGAAGCTCATCTTCAACGCGTCGTTCAGCGGTCCCTGCGCGGTTCTCGGCTGCACGATCGGGGAGGTGATCGCCGATCGCCCGGCGTGGAAGGTCGCCACACGTTGCGGTCAGGAGGCGCTGGACGTCGCCCGGGCGCTCGGGGTCGCGGTTCGTGTCGACGACGTCGTCTCCTACGTCCGCGACTTCGGTCTGAAGATCGCGGGCGCGCGACCCTCGGTGCTGCTTGACCTGATGGCGGGTCGCCGGTGCGAGATCGACTTCATCAACGGCGGGGTCGTACGAACCGGATGTGAGGTCGGTGTCGCCACTCCGTTCAACGAGGCGATCACGGCTCTCGTAAAGTCGCGTGAAGCCAGGTCGCTCAGCCTGGGCTCCCGCGATCGGGCAGCGGCGCGAACGAGAGCGCAATCTGGGCCCCTCGCCTCGCACCAAACTTGAGTCGCGGCCCCCTGGCCCATCCTTCGTCGGGGTCTGTGCCCGCCGAGCGCCGAGGTTATGCCCACGGCGAGTCAGCACGGTGGAGCACTTGCGGTGCCAAGCTCGCGCTCGCTTGGCAACGCGAGAAGTGCCGACGCCCAGAGCGCTGCAACCACGAGGAAGGCAAGGCGGCCGTTCCCGTGAGCCGAGAAGGAGAGACCGAGCAGCGGCGTCCCCGCGACGATCACCAGCGCGGAAGCTCCGTTGACGAAACCGACCGCGGTTGCGGGCGCCTCGGGTCGCGTCCGAGCCGCGGCTGTGAACGCGACCGCAAACGGCATCCCTGAGGCGAGGCCGACCAGCGCGGCGCCGACGATCGCGAGTGGGAGTGGCCGAGCCGCCGAAAGGCAGACGGTTCCGGCGGCTCCCGCGAGGATGCTCGCCGCCACCGCCGCACGGATCAGTTCGGGACGGTGACGCAGGATCCATCCGCCGAGCGGGCGGGTGACTATGCCGAGCAGCAGCGTCAGCGCTCCAACCGCGCCCGCCGTCCCTTTCGCCTCGCCGCCGCCCCTCACCAGCAGCGTGACCACCCAGTTGCCGAGGACGACGCTCAGGCCAAACGAGGTGGCATGGAGGGCCGCACTGCGGTAAAGGCGCGAGTCCGCGAAGAGGGCGAAAGGCGGGACGTGCGCCTCGTGCCGACGATGCTGCGATGTATCTCGCGGGCTGGCGAGGAGTGCGAGAAGAGCGATGCCGGCAACCGCCAGGGCGGTCACGAACGGCGCACGCCAGCTGACCACGCTCTCGGCCTCTGGGACGGCCACGAGGGCCAGTCCGCCCCCGCCGATGCCGACGCCTCCGTACAGCCCCTGCGCGAACGGCGAGCCGCCGGCCGCCCGCACGTAGTCGCTGCCGGCGACGAACGCAAGACCCGTCCCGATCCCCATCAAGGCGCGCGTCGCGATCACCAGCGCCGGAAGGCTCTCGGCCAGCGCGATGCCATTGCCCACGCCGATCACCGCGAGGCCGAGCAGCCCCATGCGCCGCGGCCCGAAGCGGTCGCTGGCCCAGCCGCCCGGAATCTGCATGAGCAGGTGAGTCACGAACAGCGCGGTGGTGAAGAGGCCGACCGTGGCGAGCGCAATGCCGTATGAGTCGGCGAGCTGCCCGGCGACCGCCCCGGTGTTCGCGATGTTCCAGCCGCTCGCCAGGCCGAGCGCACAGCCGCCGAGGACGGCTCGCCTCACCTCGGCGTCCGGACGAGACGGCGACCGGAGGGCATGGACTCAAGCCGTCCTTCGCCGAATGCGCTGCACGTACGCGATCACTTCGGCCGCGTCTGTCACCTCCGCGTAGCGACGGTGCACGTCGCGCAGGTTGGAGAGGTGACCGTCGACTCCCTGGTCGCCGACGCAGTCCTCCGGAACGAGTGTGCGGAAGCCGTAGGAGAACGCGTCGACGACGGTGGCACGGACGCACCCCGAGGTCATGCAGCCGGTGACGATCACGGTGTCGCGGTTCGCAGCGGTCAGCAGCGAGAAGAGCGGCGTCCCGTGGAAGAAAGAAGGCCACTTCTTGACGAGCAGCACGTCGCTCTCATCCCACAGTCGCTCGTCGACCCGGGCCCAGCGCGAATCGAGCGTCACCTCCCGCATCACCGGTAGCTTCACCGGCCAAAGGCCCATGTCGGCGCCGTCATCGCGCCAGGCAACGACGGTCTGGTAGACGGGAATCTCCGCGGCGCGCGCGCTGGCGAGCACGCGAGCGGTATTCCGCGCGGCCCGCTCGACCAGCTCTGCGCCGCCGGTCGGAAAGGCCGGATCGGTGAACGCGTATTGAAGGTCGACGACGAGAACCGCGGCTCGCTCGCCCGGCTCGATCGAAGCCTGCCCGTAGCCGCGGGCTACCCAGGGGTCATCGGGAGGAAGTTGGAGTGCCACTACTCACCATCGGGTTCTCAACCAGTCCATCGCATCCGTGCCGTTGCGGTCAATAGGAACGCGGTAGCCCGAGCACGTTCTGCGCTATGTACGCAAGCACCATGTTCGTGCTGACCGGCGCGACCTGGAAGAGGCGCGTCTCGCGGAACTTCCGCTCCACGTCGTACTCGCGCGCAAAACCAACGCCGCCATAGGTGTCGATGCAAACGTTGGCCGCCTCCCAGGACGCGTCGGCGCAGAGCAGCTTTGCCATATTGGCCTCGGCCCCGCACGACTCGCCGTGGGCATAGAGCTCGGCGGCGTGGCGGCGCATCAGATCTGCGGCCTGGGCGTGCGCGTGGGCGCGCGCGATCGGGAACGCCACGCCCTGGTTCTGGCCGATCGGGCGCTCGAACACCACGCGCTTGCACGCGTGGTCTGCCGCGTGCTCCAAAAACCACCTCGCGTCGCCGATGCATTCGGCTGCGATCAGGATCCGCTCGGCGTTCATTCCGTCGAGGATGTACCGGAACCCCATCCCCTCCTGGCCGATGAGGTTCTCGGCCGGGACGTCGAGATCGTCGATGAACACCTCGTTGGTGTTGTGGTTGAGCATCGTCTCGATCGGCACGATGCGCACCCGGTCACCCGCCGCGCGAAGATCGACGAGGAAGGTCGACAGGCCGAACCAGCGGCGCCCGGGATCTGGATCGGAGGTCCGAGCAAGCAGCAGCATGAGGTCGCTCTGCTGCGCGCGCGATGTCCATATCTTGTTGCCCGTGATCGTGTAACGGTCGCCTTGACGCCGAGCGCGCGTGCGGATTGCGGCCGTGTCCAGGCCGGCATCGGGCTCCGTGACGCCGAAGGCCTGGAGCCGGACTTCGCCCGAAGCGATCGCCGGGAGATGCCGTCGCTTCTGCTCCTCGGACCCATGGCGCAGCAGGGTCCCCATCACGTACATCTGGGCATGGCAGGCGGCCGCGCTGGCGCCTGAGTGATTGATCTCCTCCAGGATCAGGCAGGCCTCGGGCAGCTGGAGGCCGGCGCCTCCGTACTCCGCGGGGATCAGCGCCGCGAGCCAGCCGGCGCTCGTGAGCGCGCCCACGAACTCCTCCGGATAGCCCGCGCGTCTATCGAGCTCGCGCCAGTACTCGCCGGGAAACCGTGAGCAGAGGTCGCGTACGGCATGCCGGATCTCGTCGTGGGTGATCGACTCGCCGCCCTCGCCCATGCTGATCTCGGACATACTACGTATAGGCTTCGGCGGCTGTGCTGCGGCTCG
>CAWEFU010000006.1:0-459161 GCA_963808325.1 uncultured Solirubrobacterales bacterium | reverse complement strand
CCGCGTGCGCGGCGACGGGGTGGAGATCAGCCGGCTCACCGTGAGCTATCTCGTGACCGACGGCCCGGTGGGCCTTCGCATCTCAGCGCTGGCAGTTCATAGCCGCTGATCCCGTCTCGAGCCCTCGTCGCCAGTCGGGTTCTGGACGACCTCGTCGAGCGAGACGTTCTCGTCGAGACGATCTTCCCATCTCGGTGTTGGCGTTTATTTGGGCTGGTGCATGCTGTGTTTGTTGAGGCGTCCGCCGCGAGGAAACCGAGCGGCGAATTTCGAGCCGCTCCGACGTCATTACCTGTGATGACTGCGAAAGGAAGAGCGCGTGCGAGGATGCGAGCGTGACCGAGCAGACGCTCGCCCGTGCACGCGCCGGCGACGCGCACGCGTTCCGCGAGCTGACCGACCCCTACCGGCGTGAGCTGCAGGCGCACATTTACCGGATCGTCGGCTCGGCGCAGGACGCCGAGGACTTGCTTCAAGAGACGCTGCTCGCTGCCTGGCGCGGCCTCGAGCAGTTCCAAGAGCGCGCATCGGTGCGTACTTGGCTGTACCGGATCGCCACTAACCGCTCGCTCGATGCGCTGCGCGCGAGCCGGCGCCGCCCGGAAGAGTTGCAGCGGACGACCGGGCTGCCCGAGCCAACCAGCTACGGCGAGGCGATCTGGCTTGAGCCCTACCCCGATGCCCTGCTCGAGGGCATCCCCGACGCAGCTCCCGGACCGGAGGCCCGCTACGAGGCCAAGGAGGCGATCGCGCTGGCGTTCGTCGTCGGCCTGCAGCACCTGCCGCCGCAACAGCGCGCGGTGCTCGTGCTGCGCGACGTGCTCGGGTTCCGCGCCAGCGAGGTCGGCGAGATGCTCGACACCAGCGAGCCATCGGTCAACAGCCTGCTGCGCCGCGCGCGTGCGGCTTTCGAGTCGCGCCTCCCGGCCACTGGCCTCGATCGGGCGCCGCTACCGAACTCCAAGGTCGAGCGCGACAGCGTCGGCCGGTTCGCCGAAGCCATCGAGACTGGCGACACCGACGCCGTCGTCGCCCTGCTGACCGACGACGCGTGGCTGACGATGCCGCCCGAGCCCTACGAGTACCAAGGCCAGGACGCGATCGGCGCGTTCCTACGCGACCGCACGGTCCGGCGCGGGGCGCCGCTACTGGTGCCTACCCGCGCCAACACCCAACCGGCATTCGGCGTCTACTTCCCGACGCCTCAAACCGAGATCGCGCGACCGTACGCACTCCTCGTCCTCACGCTAGAGAGCGACCGGATATCCGCGATCACATGGTTCGGCGACAGCGGCGTCTTCCCGCACTTCGGACTCCCGCGAATTCTGCGGTAGGAAGGCCCGGCGATGCGTTGGCAGAACGAGGCTCGAGAAGGCCTGACGCCCCTCCTCGCCCAACAAACGCGGTCCGGCGCTTCTCGTGGCGAGATCCACGTGCCGCTCATCTCAGAGCCCCGCTTGGTGCGGAGGGGGGGCCGCTCCTCGCCGCTCGCGGCACGACGCACCAAGCACGACCCCGATGCTGAACCTCAGCTTGCCGGACGGCGTCCATAATGATCTTCGTATGCTGAGACGCGGACGACACAGGCCGTCGGAGGTGCTAAGGCGCTCGTGAAAGAGCTCGCGTTCTCACGCCCTGGCTTATCGAGCGATGCGGCGTCCTTTCTGTCCTGCCTTGCGACGATCCTCGAGCTACCCGCAGGAGCGCTCCCGGAGCTGTCGGGTGACAACGATCCGTCCGCGGACTTGGCCCTGCAGGGATGGCTCGGGGCGCGCGAGATCGGGATCGTGCCCGTCGCCGAGGCGAAGGAGTTCGCCTGGCCCGGGCCGTGGATCGCGCGCGTGCGCTCCCGAGAGCGTGGCGAGCGCCGCGCGGTCGTGATGTATGGACGGAGTCCCTCTGGCGTGGTGTGGGATCCGGTCGGAGGGGGCAAGGTCGATCCCTCGGAGATCGAGGACGGATTCGTGCTCGCGGCCGAGGACATAGCGCTCGCGCTTCCGGTCCGCGACGAGCCTTCTGTCTCCGTCGATGGGGCGGTCGAGCAGCTGTGGCTCGCCGGCAGCGCGGGCCAACCCGGTCGACTGCTCGACGCGGTCGCGGTCACGCCGGGTGAGGGGCTGGAAGGTGACCGGTATCCCGCAGGTCGCGGCACGTTTGTCTCCCCCCGGCCGGGCAGCGCTCTCACGCTGATCGAGGCGGAGGTGTGCGAGTCGTTCGACCCGCCGCTGCAAGCCGACGAGCACCGGCGCAACGTGGTCACTCGAGGAATCGAGTTGAACGGGCTGGTCGATCGCGAGTTCGCGATCGGGCGGGTGCGCTGCGTCGGGGTTCGCCTGTGTGAGCCGTGCGCGACCCTTGAGCGCTACACCCGGCGGGCGATCCTGCGGCCGCTGGTCCACCGCGGTGGTCTGCGGGCTGACATCCTCGACCACGGCGAGATCCGAGTCGGCGACTCTATAGCCGCGCGACGGTGAGTGATGATCACGCGCGCGATCCGTCAACACGCGACTCGCGTCACGCGTACCGCTCAATGAGTGACTCCCTCGACAAGGAATTGTGCACCCGTGTGCCGTTCAATCAAAGCGGCAGCGGCTGTGCCCATCGGATCACGGTCGAGCGCAGCGACCGCCGACTAGCCTCGAGCGCTGAGGAATTGATCCCGACGCTGAGCGTGCTCTCGTGGCCAATGCGCTTCTGCCTGACCAGTGGCGTCCCGCACGGGCCGGGCGGAGCTGTCAGCGCCACGAGAAATCGGTGCGGATAGCTCGGGTCTTCGTTCGGTAGTGAGGGGATTCGGACCGACGCGTCTCGTCACGGGACTCTGCCGGGCGCCGAAGCACTGCCGCCCACCTGCGGCCTTCAACGCTAGTCAGCAGCGGCGATTGCGTCGATAGACCCGTCTGCCGGTCGGCGGAATTACCGGAGGGCTTCTCTCTTGGCGGATGCACTAGCGGTATAGGACTCGTTCAGGCTGACGGCAGCTCGAATGAGGGCCGCGAAAGCCTTCTCATCGATTTCGTCGTCCTCGTGGAAGTCGATTGCGCGCCGGGTGTGGCCTTCGAGGCTCGAGTTGAAGAGTCCCGAAGGGTCCTTCAGCGAGGCTCCCTTGAAGAATGTAAGTTTCACGACGCTCTTGTAGGTCTCGCCGGTGCAGATCGGACCTCGGTGAGACCACACCGGAACCCCTGGATTAGAAGGCTTTCTCCACTTCCACTCCTCGACCACTCCGGGGGCGGCCTGTTTGATCAGGTCGCGAAGCCTGGAGAGGGTCTTGCCCCGCCAGTCGCCCAGCTCTTTGATCCTTGCGTCTATCAGCTCAGATGGAGACACGACCTTGTGCTCGCGACTCTTATTCATGTTGTAGACCCTACCGCGTCGCGCCGTCGCTTCGGGCTGATAGGAGCAGCGCCAGCTCTGCTCTGAGGCCGGCCCCAAAGAGTGGGCTCGCGGTGCGAGCGGGATGCTTGCTTGTGGCCGACGCGGCCTCCGTGGCCAGCATTGCTGGCCTCTGTTCTCTATGCACTGTCGGAAGTGCATCCCCGATTTGATGGCGGTAGCGACGCGCGCGGCGACCGGCGCTCGGTGGAAACGCTGAGATCACGGCTAAAGAGATCCCGTCGGGGCGTAGGTTGAACCGCCTTGATGTGGCCAGGTCGCTCGAAGAGAATCTGCGCACCGTGTTCGCGAACGATTGGAGGCAGACGTGCCGCTCTATCTAGGTCGCTTCAAATACTCCGCCGAGGCGATGCAGGCCATGATCGAGAATCCGCACGATCGAGGGGCCCTCGCCGCGGAGGCAGCCGAGTCGCTCGGATGCAAGCTGCAAGGCATCTGGTGGGCGTTCGGCGATCACGACGGTGTGTTCCTGCTAGAGGCGCCGGACAACGCCGCCGTGGTCGCGCTGGCGATGGCGGTCGGCGCGAGCGGACAGATCAGCACCGAGACCACTGCGCTCCTCGACATGGACGAGGCACAGGAGGCCATGCGGAGGGCCGCGACCGCGACCTTCCGCCCGCCGCGCTGATCGCTGGCCAGACGTCCGCCCCGGCAGAGCCGGTGGCGGCACGGGTGCGCATGCTGTCGGCAGAGCAGATTGCCGCAGCCTTGAGCGAACGTTTCCATTTGCTGACGGGCAAGGCCCGGACCGCGCTGCCGCGCCAGCACACGCTGCGGGCGTCCGTCGACCGGAGCCACGAGTGCCACACCGAGCCTGAACGCTCCTCGTCTGGCGGCTCTCGGTGTAGCGCCGGAGGGTTCACGCTCTACCTTGCCGAGGTGAGGGCCCCTCCGAGAAGGCCTGCTGACGCAGCGTTGGTTTGTCTCTGCCGAGAGATACGCCGTGTCTCGGGGTATGAGCCTCGGCTGTCTCTCCGGCGCCGGTCGGCGATAGCGCACCCGGCTTAGAGAAGCGTCCGAGTCAGCAGACCGCGACTGGCGAACCCGACCGAGCCGTCCAGTGCATCCTCGAATGCGGCGGTGAGGTCCGGATGCTCGCGGAGCGCCCACAGCGCTTCAGCGTTCGTCCAGGCAGCGTTCCGGGCCTCGACAATGCTCCACATCGCCACCACGTCGTCGACGCGTCCGAGCACTTCGTCGGCGACGCCGACCAGGCCGGTGAGGTACTCATGCTTCACCTGGGACTCGACAGCCGCAATGGTGTCGTTGATCTTGAGGTAATCCCGGTACTGGGGTGAATTGCGATCGACTGCGATTCCCCGCCCTTCGCACGTCGACACCAGCGCGAGCGGAAGGTCGTGGTTGATATGAGCGTTCATGCCTGCGAGCGCGAACTGAATTGGGGCGATGCGGGGATCACAGCGGGCCGCGAACAGCGGCGCCCACGAGCGCGGGGGCGGCCGGCCGGCGTCAGAAGCGTCCAGGGCACCGAAGTAAAGGCCCGCAAAGCCGACATCCAGACCGTCGATGAAGGCGGGGTCCTCAAAGCCTGGAGCCTGGGCGGCGGTGTCCACCGACACCGTCTCCTCCAAGTAGAGGTGGTTGAACCGGGCGACGCCGTCGGCGACAGGCAGCTGACGAGCTACTGCCTCCATGCGTGCGATAACTGTCGCTATGGGGTCCCTGGCGCCTGTCACCTCAAGACCAACTGTAGACGGCTCACGGCGTGGTGACGAGCAGGTTGCACGATTGTATCCGGCACAAGCAGGTGCTCGTGGGGGAAACGACTTGCGGCCTGAGGAAGAGGAGGGGTTGATCGTGGATGGGTATGGCATGAGCGAACCGACCGAGCCGAACAGGAATTGCGTGGTCAAAACGGTGAGCATGCCGGCGGGACGCAAGCTCGAGCGCATCGGCCAGTGGGGGAAGTGGGTACTCGAGGATGCATTCGTAACCATGCTTGAAGCTCAGCTTGCCGAGTTCGTCGATGCTGGGCTCGGTGAACCATACCTGTCCGTCCCGAATCACTATGAGCTTGAACGGTGTTGTGCCGAGCAGCAATCGGGTGTTCCACAACAGAGCCCGAGAGCTCGCGGAGCCCATGTTACCCGAGCCGAACTCGGTGAACCACAATGAGCGTCCAGACGCCGTAATACCGACCGGCTGTGCACCAGCGGTTGGCCACGGATACTCCGTAATCTCGCCCGTATGGGTCACCTTCCCGAGCTTACTGGCAAGATAGCCGGATTCGGTCACCCACACACTCCGATCGGAGCCAAAGGCGATGCCAGCGGGGAAGCGCCCGAGATGGTCAGGCAGCGTCCGCTCGCCACCATCGTGAGCGCACTCGTCCGTCGCGAAGCAAGGCTTCGCACTAGGTCTCCGGAGACGCCGCGCCCTCAACAGAAGAGGCCGAGTACTCATCGCGGTCGGCTTCGGCTGCTCGACCTGACCTCGCGAGTTGAACGACTTCAGATCGGACCCATGCCGTTGTTGGTAGACCTCAGGTCATGACTCGCCGAAGGACGTCACAGGGCGCGCGCCGCGGGCTCGTCTCGCTTCTCGCAGCCTGGGCCGCCTGCCTCTTCGCGCCCGCGGTGCCGGACGCGCGCGCTGGCGTCGCTGACGGCGGCCTGCCCGGAGCTCGAAGCTCAGATCCCCTGAGCGGCCTGCCATGGGGCGTTTACGCCGGTCCGATTGACGGCGTATACGCCGCCTACCGAGCATCCTCAGGTAAAACTCGGAGCCTCCTCGCCCGGATCGCGCTGCGGCCTCGGATGACCTGGTTCGGGTCGTGGATCTCGGACGGCAGCGCCGAAGCGACCGCCCAGCAGTACATCCAGGACCAAACCGACGGCAACCCCAATGTCCTGGCCCAGGTTGCGATCTTCCGCCTCGACCCGTGGGAGTACGGAGCCTGCTCGAGGGCGCCGTCGGCTGCCGAGCAGATGAGCTACCGCAACTGGATAGGCGCCTTCGCGACGGGCATCGGCTCCTCACGCGTCGCGCTCGTGCTGCAACCCGATCTGCCGTTCGCGCTCTGCGCGCCCAACCATGGCAAGGTCGCCCTCAGCCTCGTCCGATATGCGGCCCAGGTGTTCGGGGCCCTTCCGCACACGAGCGTTTACATCGATGCCGGTGCGGGCGACTGGCCGACCGTCAAGGAGGCGGTCTCGTTGCTTCGCTCCGCCGGCGCCGCCTACGCGCGCGGGTTCGCGCTGAATGCCACCCATTACGACTCAAACGCCGACGAGGTCAAGTTCGGAGGACGGGTGTCGGCGGCGCTCGCCCGGGTTGGAGTGCCCGGCAAGCACTTCGTGATCAACACGGCAGAGAACGGAGTGCCCTGGCAGTACTGGCAATACCGCGGCAACCACTCAAACCCGCGCGTGTGCGACGTCAGTCCCGATTGGCCCTGCATGACGCTTGGCGTTCCCCCGACGACCAACGTCACGAGATATTTGTCCGGGCCGGTCAGCCGAACCGCGGCCAAGCTTTGCGACGCATTCCTGTGGATCGGCCGTCCGTGGCTGAAAGACGGAGCCAACCCGTTCGTGCTCTCGCAGGCCCTGGCGCTCGCGCGCTCGACGCCGTACAGGTTGACCCTCACTACGAGCGTGCAGCGCAAAATGCGCGTACCAAACGGATAGCTGTGGACTGAGGGGCGGGCCGCCCCGGCCAGGATCCCGCTGCCGATTCGACGACATGCCTCGAACTCGGATGCCGAGTCATACACTGACCGTCACCACCCATTGACCTCGTTACGGAAGCTGAGGGAAGCACCATGGCGCCGAACCGGAACCTGCAACGTCTCCACGAGGCCGGAGTCTCGATTTGGCTGGACACGCTGTCTCGCGAGCTGATCGAGAGCGGCGAGTTCGCGGCGCTGGTCGCCGACTCCAGCGTGACCGGCGCGACATCGAATCCGACGATCTTCGCCAAAGCGATCACGGGCTCTGACCTCTATGACAACCAATTACGTGCGTTGGTCTCCGCGGGTCAGCGCGACACGCAGGAGTTGTTCTTCTCGCTTGCGCTGGATGATGTGCGCGACGCGGCCGCGCTGCTCCGCCCCGAATACGACCGCTCGGCGCGCGCCGATGGCTTCATTTCCTTTGAGTGCACTCCGGACTTGGCGGACGACACCGAAGCCACCATCGCGCAGGCGACTGATCTCTGGCAGCGGCTCGACCGCCCGAACGTGATGATCAAGGTCCCCGGGACCACCGCCGGATTGCCGGCGATCGAGGAGCTCACTCGCCGAGGGGTCAACGTCAACATCACGTTGCTGTTCTCGATCGAGCGCTACGAGCGGGTGATCGACGCCTACCTCCGGGGGCTCACAGCGCGGGCTGAGGCCGGCGCGCCACTGGACACGATCAACTCCGTGGCGTCGTTCTTTCTGTCCCGCATCGACACCAAGGTCGATGAGCAGCTGCCGGAAGGCTCGCCGCTCCGTGGTCAGGTCGCGCTCGCTTCGGCGCGGGTCGCGTATCAGCGGTACCTGACGAAGTTCGCCGGGGCCGAGTGGGAGCCGCTCGAGAGCCTGGGCGCCCGGCGACAGCGGCCGCTGTGGGCCAGCACCGGAACAAAGAACCCCCGCTATTCGGACGTGCTCTACGTGTCGGAGCTGATCGGACCCGACGTCGTCAGCACGATGCCCGAACAGACGCTGCGCGCGTTCGCCGACCACGGCGCAGTCAGGGCAACGCTCGCCGCCGACCCCCAGCGCGCGCAAAGAGCGCTCGCCGACGCCCAGACAGCTGGAATCGACCTCGGCAGCGTCACGACGGAGCTCGAGCGCGAAGGCGTGCAGGCGTTCTGCGACTCGTACCGCCGGCTGCTCGACTGCGTCGAGAGCAAGCTCGGCGCGGTCAGCGCCGCGTAGCTCGCCGCGCCGACTCCCAGCTCGCTCGAGTTCGTCATCGCCGCGGGAAGCGGCGAGACGAGTAGAACCGGGAGCGCCTGGACATAAAGTGCCGGAGTGTCGGCGGCCACCTGGGCGCGGGCGTCGTCGTCGCTCAACGGCGTGGAACGGAGCCGGTGGCCGAGTCACGGCGCGCGAGCGTTTTGACCTGGGAGGGGGACGTCCGAATGACGGACCGCGGCGTCGAGGTCCACGCACGTCGGGGTGATGGCGTTGCCGGCGTCCGTCCACCGATCAGACAGCGCGACATCAGCAGCGCGACGTGCTGGACTCCGGCGTGCTTGATCTGACGCGGGATTCCAAGAACGTCGCTGAAGCATCCGAGCAGGAACACCGCGCGCGCCCTCGAACGCCGGAGTCATTGACCGGGGACTCGAGATCACCGTGGAGCCTCGACTCCGGCCGGAAACTGCACACCCGTGGGTTCGCGCACGAGGGCGCGGGCCGGGGCTCCTCGCTCGGCGAGCGCGGCGGTGAGTTTCGACCGACTTTTCCGGGGCGGCGGTGACCAGGATCATCCTCAAACGCACCCTCTCAACGAGACTCGCATCCGCTGAATTCGATCACCGCGCCCGTGGTCTTGCGGCTGGTGATCAGGAATGTCGCCGCTTACGGCGATGTCGTCTGGCGTGCCCATCGGCCGGTCCGGAATCGCGGCCGCGACGCGGGCGCAGCTCAGCGTGCTCGGCAGCTGACAGCGCGGACCACATCTCGCTGTCGTTGTAGCCGGGGCGAATCGTGTTCACGCGCAGCGATCAGAGCTCGAGCGGGAGCGCTCGCGGTGGTCGCCTCGATCGCGGCGAACGCGGCGGTCGCCGTCGCCGCGATGCCCGGTGGCGCACGACGGCAACACCGGTGATGAACGTGATCGACCCACCCGCCGGCGTCCGCGGGGCGGCGTACCTCGCGCCCGGGCGGCTTCGACCCTCAGAATCCCGATGTGCCTCGTGGTTGGGATGGCTACCGGAAATGGGTGGCTGGCTTGGAACCACGTCCGGACGATCGCGGCGATGATGGCAGCGGGCCTGCTGATCTCGCCGGGGTGTCTCGCCTAACACCCCCCGCTCGGCGCAGACATCAATTGACACGCGCCGGCAGCGAGTCGACCTCGCTTACCGCCTGCTCAAGTCGCCGGTGCGCCCCGACATGTCACCGGCATCGTCCGGTGCGAGCACGATGTCGTAGTTGATGCTCCAATACGGTACGTCGAGGTCCCGCCCGTCGGCCGCACGGCCTGGCTGGTGCCGGGTTAGCGGCGCGATCAGCTCGCTCTTGACTCCGAAGACGGCGTCGGAATCGAGGTAGGGATCGCCGTCGGCGAACACGTGGGTCGTGACGGTCTGGTAACCCCGCGCGCTGACCATGAAATGAATGTGCGCCGGGCGCATCGGGGAGCGGTTGGAGTTGGCGAGCAGCCTTCCCACGGGGCCGTCCACGGGTATGGGGTAGGCGGTCGGCTTGACCGACCAGAAGCAGTACCGGCCGTCGTCGCCTGCGTACAGATGCCCACGGCCACGAGGCTCGGTGAGGTCCGCGTGCTGGACGTCGTAAAGCCCGTCGTCGTCGGCCTGCCAAACCTCGATGTGTGCATGGGGCACCGCCTCGCCGCTCACCGTGATCACTCGCCCCTGCACCAGGCAGGGCTCGCCGGGGGCGCCGTTGGCGATGTCCTCGCCGTTGGCGAACCGGGGTGAGCCCTCAACGAAGAACGGGCCGAACACCGTGGAGGGTGTCGCGGTGGACGGCTTGTGGTGGTTCAACCCAACCACCAGCATCGAGAGGCCCAGCACGTCGGACAGCAGGATGAACTCCTGTCGTCTGTCGTCGGTGATGTGACCGGTCTGGGTGAGGAAGTCGATCCCCGCAAACCACTCTTCCTCGGTCAGTTCAACCTCGGAGGCAAACGCGTGGAGATGGCGCACTAGGCTCTGGATGAGTTCCTGAAAGCGCTCCGACCGGCACCCGCTGAAACTGCTCAGTACCGCCTGCGTGAGCTCCTCGTCGGCGAGGTTGCGAGTGCTCATCGATTCCTCCTGGGGGCCAGAGACGATCGTCGCGCCTGCGCGAGCCCTAGACGCTGCCGCAACCGCACGGGCGCCAACCGGGCATCTTGAGGAATTCTAAGCCCCCTGTCAGGGTTCAGTCGGCGCGATCAGCAACACGGCGAGTGAGGAGAAGGCAGATGCTCGACAGCACAGCAAAGACGTCTGGGCCGCTAACCGGTGATGAGTACCTAGAGAGCCTCCGCGACGGCAGGGCGGTGTACGTCTACGGCGAGCGCGTCGAAGACGTCACCAGGCACCCGGCCTTTCGAAACAGCACTCGTTCGATCGCCCGGCTGTACAACGCGCTGCATGACGACGAGACGCAGGACGCCATCACCACCGAGACCGACACCGGAAGCGGCGGCCGGACACACAAGTTCTTTCGCTTCCCGAGGAGCGCCGCGGACTGCGTCGGGGATCTCGAAGCGATCGCCGAGTGGGCGCGGCTGAGCTACGGCTGGCTCGGACGCAGTCCCGACTACAAGGCCGCGTTCCTGGCCACGCTCGGTGCCAACTCCGACTTCTATGAGCCGTATCAGGAAAACGCAAAGCGCTGGTACAAGGAGGCACAGGAGCGGGTGCTCTACTGGAACCACGCCATCATCCACCCCCCCGTGGACCGCAACCGGCCGCTGGAGGAGGTCAGCGACGTGTTCATGCATGTCGAGGACGAGCGCGACGACGGCATCGTCGTCAGCGGGGCCAAGGTCGTGGCCACCGGCTCGGCGCTCACGCACTTCAACTTCATCGCCCACTACGGCCCGGTGCCCGTCCAGAAGAAGCAATTCGCGATCGTCTGCGCGGTCGCCATGGACACCCCGGGCGTGAAGCTGATCTGCCGTCCCTCCTACGAGATGGTCGCCGAGGTGATGGGCAGTCCGTTCGACTATCCGCTCTCCAGCCGGCTCGACGAGAACGACGCGATCTTCATCTTTGACGAGGTTCTCGTGCCGTGGGAAAACGTCTTTGTGTACGGCGACATCGAGAAGGCCAACAACTTCTTCCCGTTCACCGGGTTCATCCCGCGGTTCTGCTTTCACGGGTGCATCCGGCTGGCGGTGAAGCTCGATTTCCTCGGCGGGCTGCTGATCAAGGCGGTCGAGGCCACCGGCACCAAGGACTTCCGCGGCGTCCAGGCCCAGGTCGGCGAGGTGCTCGCGTGGCGCAACCTGTTGTGGGGCCTGGCGAGCGCGATGGCGCGCGAGCCGCAGCCCTGGAAGCAGGGCGCCATGCTCCCCAACATGGACTACGCCATGGCGTACCGGCTGTTCTCGACGATCGGATATCCCCGGGTCAAGGAGATCATTCAGCAGACCGTGTCAAGCGGCCTGATCTACATCAACTCAAACGCCAGGGACTTCAAGCACCCCGACATTCGAAAGTACCTCGACCGCTACGTCCGCGGATCCAACGGGATCGAGGCCGTCGAGCGGGTGAAGCTGATGAAGCTGCTGTGGGACGCCGTCGGAAGCGAGTTCGGCGGTCGGCACGAGCTTTATGAACGCAACTACAGCGGAAACAGCGAGAACATCCGGATGGAGGTCCTGTTCTCGGCCATGGCCAGTGGACAGGCCGACCGGTACAAGGGGTTCGCCGAACAGTGCATGGCCGAATACGACCTCGACGGTTGGACCACGCCGGACCTGGTCAACCCCGTGGACGTGAACTTCTTCGCCCGCGGCTCGGGCTGAGCATTCAGCCAAACGCCGTTGAGGCGTCCGAGGTAGGGCTCCGCTGCATGAGCAGCCAAAGGCAAGCGGCGCACGCGACCACAGCATCAACACGCGAACCGTGGACGCCTCCCCGGAGGCCGTGGGTGGGCCTCGCGAACTGATGACGGGGACCTACCCCTGTGCGAGGAGAACGATTTCCACCTCCTCGTCCATCCTCGAGATCCCCGTACAGCCCTGGAACGCCGGGTCCACAGAACACCATCCACAAGGGGGAACGCCATGAGTCGGATCGGATGCACGGCCGCGAACGGGTTGCCCGCCGCAAGCGCAACAATCGCAGCCGTCGGCGCGTCCGCGGCGCCGCCAAGACGGTCACCAAGCACTCTGCTCGAAGCAGGTGGACTCGCGGATCAGCGACGCAGGCGACAGCTCCACGCCTCCGGACCCCGCGCCGGCCACCGGCGACTGCGCGAGGTTCGCGAGCCCCGGGCGCGAACGGTCGCTGCACCCTGGACTACGCCGAGGACCCCGGGCCGAGACTGTTGGCAACAACACCGACCTGACGATCAAGGTCAGCCGGTAGGACAGCCGCGACAGGGTCGGGCCCGCGTCGGGCTCTCGTCGGATGGCGTCCAGAGGACGGCGCGCACGTTGTCGACGCGCCCTCCTTTGCGCTACCTGACGGTGGTCGCGCAGAAGGCGCCGCCGTGCTTCTCGAAGTAGCGCTGGTGGTAATCCTCGGCGTCGTAGAATGTCGGCGCGGGGACAATCTCGGTGACGATCGGCCTGGGCAATCCACCCTGGTGCTCATCGCGAGACGCGATCGCCCAGCGCTCCTGCTCGGCGTCGTGGACGAAGATCGCCGAGCGGTACTGACTGCCGAAGTCCCACCCCTGCCTATCCCTGGTCGTCGGGTCGTGGATCGACCAGAACGCCTCCAGGAGCTCGTCGTAGCTGACCATCGTGGGGTCAAACCACACCTCAACGGACTCGGCGTGCCCGGTGGCGCCGGAGCACACCTGCTCGTAGCTGGGGTCGGCGGCAGTCCCGCCGGTATAGCCGACAGTTGTCTTTACGACACCCTCGATCTCACGGAACGCGGCCTCGACGCCCCAGAAGCACCCAGCAGCAAACGTCGCGCGCTGCGCGCCCTCAGCCTCTCTACCGCTCGGTCGCGTCTCCCGGCTCTGGCTCCTCGAACGCTCGTCTACGAATTTCGACAATTCCTGTCCTTTCTCGTTCTGAATCAACCCTATGTAGACCCCCCGCGACCCCACAACGATTCAGTCGGACAAAACCAATGTTTCGCTGCGACTCCTGAGCCGGCTGCTGAATCAAAACGATGTCGCCCTGGGCACTCAGCTCACCGCCGTCTTTCACCCTGATCTCGAGGCGGTCCCAGCGGAGTTCCTTCTCCTGGATCTTGAACAGCTCTTCTCCCGAAGGCTCGCGAGGATGAACGTCCGCCCGATCCGAAGCGCCTTGACAGTGACTTTCCAAGGCACGCTGACCGCTCTCGTTCTCGATCCAGAAGTCGTCTCCGATCGCGAAGAGCTTCTCGCGCATCCTCTCGCGGCGTGCCGGCTGGTTCGTCGTGTCTGTGCAGGAATCTAAGATGCGTCACTCCCTCTCGGGGGACATCAGGCTGACGCGACGGATCCCCATCATTCTCGCGAGCGCGCTCAACGGGCCGAGCCAACCGCTGAACTCCCGGATCGTACCGTCGGCGATGGCCGGGCGCCTGCCGCCCCCGCGGACGCTACATTCCGGCTTGGATGGCGCCGCCTCCCGACAACGTCGTCGCTCGCCGCGCCCAGACCAAAGCTCGACTGCGCCGGCGTCGTGCTTCGGTGCTCGGCGCAGCCCTGCTGGCGGTGATCGTGGCGATCGTGATCACGATCGCGAGCACCGGCGGAACTGGGGCGCACCGGGCGCGACCCGGCGCCGCCAAGCCGGCGGTCTATGCCAGCACGGTGACACCCCATGCTCGGCCGACCTCTCCCGAGGCTCGAGGTGACGCGATCATCCACAGGCTGGCGGCGCTCGGTTTGCCGGTGTACTGCGCGGGACCCCGCGGACACGAGCTGGCGTTTACGTTCGATGACGGGCCCGGCGTGTACACGCACTACGCGGTCAAGAAGCTCGCCCAGGCCCATGAGCGGGCCACTTTCTTCGTCGTCGGCAAGAGCATCGAGGCTTGGCCCGGTTGGCTCCAGCGAGAGCTGAAGGTCGCGACGCTCGCCGACCACACCTTCCATCACTACGACCTCCTTGAGCTGCCGCCCGACCAGGTCACCTCGGAGCTCGAGAGTGACAAGCAGCTGATCGAGCGCGAGTCGGGTCAGCCGATCGACCTTTTCCGCCCTCCGTACGGCGCGCAGGACGCCGCCGTCAATCAGATCGCGAGACGATTGGGGCTGCTGGACATCATGTGGTCGATGGACTCACGTGATTCGCTCGGCGCGAACTGGGCCGGAATCATCCAGAACGTGGAGTCAGACCTGAGACCCGGGGCGATCATCCTCATGCACGAGAATCGCGGCCAGACGATCCGAGCGCTGACCACGCTCCTGCCCGTCCTGCATCAGCGACATCTCCGTTCCGTCACTGTGCCGGAGCTGTTCGCGACCGACCCGCCGTCTCCCGCGCAAGTCCGCCGGGGTCTGGACGCGTGTGTGGGGCACCCGACGGGCGCGAGCAACCTCGTGGGCGCCAGTTAGCCGCCCTCCGCGCGGTGTGGGCCGCCGCTATGCGAGACTCTCGCCGTGCGCGCGGTGGTTCTGGATTCGTTCGCGGGACTCGACGGGCTCGAGCTCGCGGAGGTAAGCGACCCGACACCGTCCGACGGGGAGCAGCTCGTGCACATCCGGGCGGTGTCTCTCGGCCCTTGGGACCGTGCCAGCGCCGAGGGCGCGTTCGTGGCGATGGGCGGCGTCAGCGAGTTCCCCCAGGTCCAGGGCTGGGATTTCGCGGGTGAGACCCCTGACGGCCGGCGCGTCCTCGGTTTCGTGCCGCAGCCGTGGATGCGAGTCGGCGCGCTGGCCGAGCGGATCTCCGTGCCCGCCGACATCCTCGCGCCGTTGCCCGACGCCCTCGACTTTCCGACGGGAAGCGCACTGCCGGTCTGTGGGCTGACCGGGCGACTGCTCGTAGATGCCGCTGGCGTGGCCGATGGCGATCTCGTGCTCGTGACGGGGGCCGCCGGGATGGTCGGCGGCTTTGCGTTGCAGCTCGCAGCGGGACGGGGAGCTCGAGTCGTGGCTGCCGTGCGCGACTCCGACGCGGAGGAGGCGCGCCGGCTGGGGGCGGAGACCATCGTCAACACCGAAGGAGAGCTCGAGGTCGAGATTCGCGGCCGGTGGCAGGACGGTGTCGATGCCTGCCTGGACACGGCGGGACTGGGCGCCGCGGCTTTGGTCTGCGTGCGCGACGGCGGCGCGTTCGTCACCACTGTCCCATGGGCGGTGCCCGACCCGGCCCGAGGAATAGCTCCTCAGACCGTGCAGGTGCAGCCCGACGCCGATGCAACAGCGGAGTTGGCGGGCCTGGCGGCTGCGGGCAAGCTGACGGTGCGCGTGGCCGAGATTCTGCCGCTCGAGCGTTTCCGCGAGGCGTATACCCGATTGGAGCGCGGAGGCCTGCACGGGAAGATCGTGCTGACTCCCCGAGCTCGCGTCACTGGTCCCACTTCGTAGCCGTCTTCTTGCCGCGGCCGGCGCTCGACGGCCCGGAGGGGATCCAGCTGCGCATCGTTCATGTCCACGCGCTACCGAGCGCCGGTTCGGTGAAACGCCGGGACCCGAGCGGGAGGACACCAATTTCGCGGGGTCACGGCCCTGAGAGCTCGGTGTTGGCTCGCTCCAGCACGATGCTCAGAACGCGACCCGCGGTCGCCAGGTCATCGGTCGGCAGGTCGCCCCACAGCCGCTGGGTGATTTCGGTGACTGCCGCGCGGATCCGGGCGTGGAGCTGTCGCCCGGCGTCGGTGAGCCGTGTCGGGGATCCTGTGCCATCTGGGGCATCCAGCAGCCGCGCGTCGGCCAACTCGGCGATGCGCGCCCGCGCTTCGGGTTCACTGACCTTCAACACGCCAGCTATGCGGCCGCTCAGCTGATCGCGATCCAGAGCATCGTTGCCGGCGAGGGCTACGCTTAGGGTGACCCACTGTGGTTCGGTGAGCCCGGTCCCAGTCAGCTGCCGGTCCAGGATCGCTCCGAGTGCCTTCTCGGTCTGGCCGATGACCTGGGTGCCGAAGGTGGGGGTGGCGGACATGGATTCGTTCCTTTTGTTGGGGTCTTCAACGTTGGCGATACCAACCTACCACACAACCGTTGGGATTGTCAACGTTGGCTAGCCCAACGTTGGCATGTCCACGTTAGAGTATGCGATCGTGGACGAAGCTCCCACCGCTCATGCGGACTACGACCCGCCCAGGCGCCTGCGAGGATTGCCGACATGGCTGGCCAGCGAGATCGCGCGGAGGGGCCAGCGCCTGGTCAGCGAGGAGCTGGCGCAGGAGGGCGCACGGAGGCAGCACTTCTCGGTGTTGACTGCGCTCTCAGAGCAGGGAGCCGCGAGTCAGGCCGCTCTGGGACGCCGGCTGTGGATCGACCGCAGCGACCTGCACGCCATCCTCACCGAGCTCGAGGGGCGGGGCCTCGTGGCTCGCGTGCGCGATGAGAAAGACCGCCGGCGCAACGTGGTCGCTCTCACCCCGGCCGGGAGGACGGTCCTCAACCGTCTCGACAAAAGGGTTGATGCCGCGCAGGACGTCCTGCTCGAGCCCCTCTCACCTGCTGACCGTCGCGTGCTTCGACGGTTGCTCGAGCAACTCGTGGAGGGTGCGTGACGGCGGTCAGGGACGCAGCCTCACCTGATCTCCGGGTTGCAGTGTGCTGCTCGCTAGCTTGGGGTTGAGCTGCTCGAGCTTGCTGAGGTTGATCCCGGTCTTGTCGGCGATCAAGCCGAGCGAGTCGCCGGGCCGGACTGTCCAGAAGCGTGGTCCAGGGGGCTTGGGGCGTGGCATCGGCGGGTGCGCCCACAGGTTCAGTCGCTGTCCGGGAAGAAGTGCGTTGGGATCGGTGTTCCGGTTGAACGCCTCGAGCTGAGCGACCGTCAGTCCGGTTTTCTGCGCGATTTGCGCCAGCGTGTCGCCGGGACGGACGATCCAGTAGGGAGGGGGGCGGCGGAGTGCGTGGTGGGGGAGGTTTCCCTGACTGCCGTGCTTACCGGAGATGCCGGGAGACGTCAAGACCACGATGGCGGTGGCGGCCAGCAAGGCCGCGAGCGCAAGGGGAGCGAGGTAGCGCAAGACCCTGCCTCGTGATTGGGTGGCTCCCGCAAGCTCCACGGTCGATCCAAATTCCGCCAAGCGCTGATCCTCTGGTATACGCAAACTGTGGCGCATCCGAGCGAGGATCGCCAGGGGCGCAGCCTGATTTCGCGTCCGTACGACTCCACGGACCTTTGGCCGTAGCGCGAGAGTTGATGAGGCATCAGGAGTTCTTGGTCCCCATTGGGCCGGAGTCCGCCGGCTTATGCGACCTCGACGACGAGCTTGCCGCCCGCCTCCCCGAGTCCATGACCCGGTGTGCCTCGACGGCCCGATGCTGCGGCTCCAACTTAGGCACGAGCGGGGCCGGTGGCCGGTCCTCCGGCCGCCCCCAGGCTAGGGACGAGGCACAAACCAACCGCGAAAGGGCGACTGGGTCGTGCGCCGTGGGTCGCGACTATAAAGTGCGGCGCGGTCCTCAGTGCAAGTGGCGCTGCCAGTCCGCCGGAACACGGCCGGCGGGGCCCGGCGTGGGCTGATCGAGCGGATGATGCTCGGGGGGAGCCAGCGCGGGACCCTCGTAGAACTGTTCGGTGGAGTAGTCCCAGAACCAGTCCTCGCTCGGCTCGAAGCTACGGATCAACGGGTGCCCCGCGTCAGCGGCGTGTCGGCTGGCGTGCTGCGACGGCGACGAGTCGCAGCATCCGATGTGCCCGCACTGGGCGCACCGGCGCAGGTGAAACCACCAACCGCCTTCGGCGAGGCACTCGGCGCACCCGGTTCCGGATGGGGCCACGGACGGATCAATTGCGGCGTCAGACGACATCTCTGCCCTCAGGATCGATCGAGGTTTTTGGGGGCAGGCGTAGCGCCCACCGAACAAATCCCTAAGCTAGCGCGCTCGTCGTGTTCCCGGGGAGTCACGCGGTGCCCGGGCCGCTGTAGGACGGGGGAGCCGATGTGGTTGCTTGGGCCGATGCGATCTGCGAGAGCAGCTGCGACGGGCTGGTTCCCCCGACCACTTCCAGCCGGGGCAAGCGGAAGCGATCCTGTTGCGGACTCGCCCATCCCGAGATCGACGTCGTCGCGCCCACGAATCCCGCAGCGCGGACAGCGTTGATCACCGTCGCGTCGTAGTGGCCCAACGGGTAACTGAACCAGTTCGCGGGAACCCCGTAGCGGCTGCGCAGCCCCTGTCGTGCGTTTGTCACCTCCTGGGTGAGTTGCCCGGAATCCACCGTGGTCAGGTCGGTCCCGGTCATTCCTTCGCTGTCCAGTTCCCAGCCCGCGGCGATCAGGCCTCGAATCTGCGAGTCGGTCATCCCTCCGTCCGACGGGGGGAGCCCGCTCAGCTGGAGGTTCTCGACCCCCACCCAGCCAAGCCCCTTTAGGACCGGTACCGCGTTTGTGTACTGAGAGGCGTAACCGTCATCGAAGCTGATCACGATCGGCTTACCTGGGCCGAGCGAGGCGCCCCGCGTCCAGTAGGCCTCGAGCTGGTCGAGGGTCACGGCATGCCAACCGGCTCCCTTGAGCGCGGCCATCTGGCTCGAGAACTCATCCGCCGGCACGTACAGAGCCGGCGACGCGGAGCTCCCGGCCGGCGCGACGTTGATCACGTGATACGCCAGGATCGGAACCGTCGTGGTCCCGGCCGCGCCGGCGCCGGACGCCCCCGAAGCGGTCCCGGCCGAAGATTTGGCGGAGGCTGCCGATCCGCGTTTCGAGGTGTGCGAGCCTGATCCGCCCACCGAGGTCAGCACCACGGTGGCCACGACGGCGACGACCAAGGTCAGCGAGCCGAGCGCGGCGAATCGCTCGCGCCTGACGCGCGCTTGGCGCTCTCGCGCCTGCTCTGGACGACGGGCCCGCGCGTCGCGGAAACTCATTTGCCGCGACGTTACACGTTGGTGCCGTCGCCGACCAAGCGGCCGCGTTCGTGGTGCACCGCGCCGGCACGCGAAGGCGCTTTGCCGGCACCAAGGTACCGTCAAGTCTGTAGTCCCCAGAGCAGGGCTCGTCACCCCTCATGAAATCTCCCCTTCCGCTCTATCTCGACCAGAACTACCTGAGCGGGATCGCTAAGGCGAAGCCGGCGTTTCGTGAACTGGAGCCCGTGTTGCGTCAAGCCGTCGAGCGCAGGGCCGTGATTGTGGTCGAGTCGCCGGTCCACCTGCGGGAATCGCTGCCACGCCCGGATCTCGGGCTGATGGCGCTGCTGCGGGAACTCTCTGGTGACCGACACCTACCGCCGAGGCCCGATCGGCGCGCGCGGGAGGTTCGGCGCCGGATGGCGTGGACGATCGATCATGAGCTTCCGCTCCGCCGACCGCGTGAGAGCGACGCGGCCGACCTCGACGCCCTGGCATCGGCTCTGACCCATTGCAGCCTGATCACCTGCGACGCGTTCATGGCCGACGTCGTCCGCCGGGCGCGCTTGGACGCACGGTTCGGCTGCGAGCTGTTCACTGGCCGCCGCCCGGATGTTGTGCATCTCCGCGATCGGCTGCAAGGACTTTCCGGGAGCCCCGGGCGCGGCGCGTCGCTTGGCTCGCGACATGCGATCCCTGCGGATCGCTCACCATCGCCGGGTGTCGGTTGAGTAGGCTGACGCGGCACGAGTCAGATGCCGTTCGACCTGGCGATTGACATCGAGAACACACCCGGCGCGCTGGCACGCGTCGCGGCCGCGATCAGCGACGCCGGCGTCAACATCGCGGCGGCGACCTGCATCGGGTCAGGTGAGCGAGCCGAGCTCCACATCCTTGTCAAGCATGCGGAGGCCGCCAAGCACTCGCTGGCGATTTCCCATCTCGCGGTTACGCGCGAGCGCGAGGTCGTCGTGGTTGATGTCGAGGACCGCCCGGGCGTCCTCGCCGACCTGACCCGCAAGATCGCACGGGCTGGAGTTGACCTCGATCTCGTCTACGTGGCTACCCGCGATCGCGTCGTCTTCGGATCGCGTGACATCGCTGGATTGCGGGCCGCGCTGGACCCGGCGGCCTGAGAGCTCTCCCGCCGGGCAACAGACGGTCGAAACCGGTGCGGATGGCGCGCTGGTCTTCGTTCGGAAGTCAGGGGATCCGGATGTCCCTGTGCTCGCTCGCAACCCGCTTCTGCTCATCGGTCAGGTCGGCTTCGTTGACGGGTGTCACGAGAGACCAGTGGTGGCCAACCGGGCAGCGCTGCAATCTCCACCAGCCCAACCGCAGCGACTTCACCGAGGCGGCCGGAATCCAGATCGTCGTGAACAGGTGGCCTTTGCGGCAGCGGACCACGACCTTGCCGCCCAGGGTGTGGGCGCGAAGCCAGAGCCCGGCCACTTCAATCAGGACCGCCACGACGATGAGGAGATGGCGAACGCGAACGCCCTCCGTTCGACGTGCCGCACTACCCCGATTGCGCTTGAGCCTGACTAAAGCGAACATGGCAGACCCTCCTTCGGTTCGAGACGCTTGAGTTTGTTCTCCGAGTGAATAACATTACCAGAATTGATAATAGTGCCGGGAGACGAAACACGAGATGACCGGGAGCCGGAACGCCAGAGTGACCGGGGGAGCCGGAACGCCAGAGTGACCGGGGAGCCGGAAACGCGAGAGTGACCAGGGGAGCGGAAAACGCGACATGACCAGCGCCGATCTCCTTCTGCACCCCGTCCGCCTGCGGATCATTCAGGCCTTCCTCGGGGACCGTGCCCTGACCACCGCCGATCTACGCTCGGCGCTGCCCGACGTTCCGCCGGCGAGCCTGTACCGGCACGTCGCCCTGCTCGTTGACGCCGGCGTGTTGAGCGTGGTTGGCGAACGCCGAGTCCGCGGGGCTGTCGAACGCACGTACGTGCTGCGCGTGGCCGCTGCGAGCATCAACCTCGACGAGCTCGGCAGGATGAGCCGCGAGGATCACCGTCAGGCGTTCATGGCCTTCGTTGCCGGCCTGCTGGGCGACTTCGACCGCTACCTGAGCCGGGACGACGTGGACCTCCTGCGCGACGGTGTCGGGTTTCGAATGGCGGGCATGTGGCTGGATGACGGCGAGCTCGCCGAGTTCCTGCGGGACCTGGCGCGCCTGACGCAGCCCCGCCTGGCGAACGCACCGAAGCCGGGGCGGCGTCGGCGCATCCTCGGGACCGTGCTCCTACCGGGGGACGAAGCGCAATAGCGCCAGCGCGCGGAGATGTGGACAACGCCGGGCTTTCACACGCTCAGGGGCTTCGCGAAATAGACGACCTCGACCCCGGCCAACTGGCCGCGGCCGACCTCACGGTAGCCGGAGGTTGCGTACAGCCGCTGCGCGGCGGTCTGAACCACGGTCGTGTTCAGCCGCAACCGCCGGTAGCCAAGCTCACGGGCGCGGGCCTCGAGGCGGGCGAGGATCAACCTGCCGAACCCGCGACGCTGAAAGGCGGGATGTACGTGCATTCGCGTGAGCTCGGCGACGGTGCCCGTGACGTGACGCAGAGCTCCCATCGCCACCAAGCGCCCGTCGTAGATGCCGATGAGGAACTCACCGCCGTCCTCGAGGTAGGTCGCCGGGATCTCGTCGAGATCGTCGTCCGACGGAGCACGACCGAGATGCGCACCCACCTCCGTCAGCGCCAGGTCGTGAAGCTCACGCACGAGGCGGGCATCGCCGGGGTCGAAGCGCCGCAATTCGAGCACGCCGTTGCTCATCTCGCTCCAGATCCTTCGGGGTCGGTGCGCGAGCGATCGTACTACGGCCAGTCAACATGGCTCATCGCCTCCGGCCGCGGGTCTCGATCGAGGCGAGACAGGTGTACTCGGTTTGCTGCGGGAAGCGCTTAGCTGGCGAGGCGCCGGCGCGCCTTCTGCACCGAAGGCAGCGCTTCCTTCGCTCGCGCGAGCGCCCGTGCGCGAACGTCGACGCTGGCCGGCTTGGCGGAGATTGTGATCTCCTGCCCGGTCGCGGGGTTGCGACCCTTGCGCGCCTTCTGCGCGGGCTTGATCCGTACCGTCAGCTGGACCACGCCCCCGATCCTGACCTTCTGGGCGTTCGAAAGCTCCTGCACCACGACCTCATCGAGCGCCGCGAGCGCTCGCTTTGCATCGGCCTTACTCAGGTCCGCGCGGTCGGCGACGGCAGCTACCAACTGCGATTGTGTTAGCGCCACGGCACTCCTCCAGCGGTTGAAACGTCGATATTTATAAGGAATTCAACCGCGTGCAGCGGACAGATGCGCCGTGGAGGGCGTGTGACTACCACACGATGTCCTCGACGAGATCCGGGCAGTGGCCGATCGGAGCGTGCCGCACGAGGCTGAAGCTTCGTCTGATCTTGTCGGGAAGGAACTTGAGCCTGCGGAGGTTGCGGCAGTTCTCGACGATCACGCGAACCGTGGAGACCCCCATGACTCCCGGCCCTCGTTGCGTGCCGATGATCTCGTAGAGAGCGATCCCGTCAGTGACGTACGCTCCTCGCAGCAGCCGAGGATCTTCGCCCGCGAGCCCGATCGCGCGCAGCCCTCTGCCGAAGGAACGACCGGGACCGACGGCTTGTCTCCGCGCTTCACGGCCTGGCGCCTGCTTACCCCGTGAATCGTGTGACATTCAGGTCCGTTGCGCGGTTGTGGGTCCTCTTCGTCGTTTCAATACTGCTCGCCTTGACGATCCTCCAATCGCGCGACTGTCGGAATACAACCTAACCGCGGCTCGGAGCGCGGCGGGTGACCGCTGGCGTCACCGAGGCGGGCTCCAGCGGCAGCCAGACGTGGAAGACGGTTCGGCCAGGCTCGCTCTCGAAGTCGATGCTGCCGCGATGGCGCTCCACGACGATGCGTCGGGCGGTGTCGAGTCCAAGCCCGGTTCCCTGCCCCACATCCTTGGTGGTGAAGAATGGATCGAAGATGTGGGGGCGCGCCTCCGGCGCGATTCCCGGCCCGTCGTCGGCGACGTCGACCCGCACGCACGGCCCTTCCAGGCTCGTGGCGATCGTGATCTTGCCGCGATCGCCGACGGCGGAGATCGCGTTGTCGATCAGGTTCGTCCACACCTGATTGAGCTCGCCTCCGCGCACCGTGAGCTTGGGCAGGGAACGATCGTAATCGCGCACAACCTCGATCTCGGTGTGCTTCAGCTTATGGCCGAGCACGGTGAGGGTCGTATCGAGTCCTTCGTGGATGTCGGTCTCGACGAGCTCACCCCGGTCCATGTAGGCATATGACTTGACCGCCGCCACGAGCGCGCTCATGCGCTTCGTGGACTCCGCCAGCTCGTCGGCGAGGTTGCGTGCGATCAGCGACGCCGCCACCCAGCGCAGCGCGGCCGGCGTCGCAGGTCCGGCCAGCTCCCGGACGCGCTCGAGCCACGCCGCGTCGACCCGCGCGGAGGCCAGCGGTTCGGTGAGCCTCCAGGGCTCCGGTACGCCGAGCTCCTCGAGTGCTTCGAGCAGATCATCCTCTGCGTCTGCCTCCCCAAGCGCGTCCCGGTTCTCGCCGGCGTCTCGCCCAGCGAGCGCCTCGCGTTGCAGCTCCACCAGCTGCTCGGCCTCCTCGCGCTCCACGCCGGATTCGACGAAGGAGGCGATCGTGGAGCCGAGCACGTCAAGCGCGTCGGCCAGATCGGCCGCCGCTCGCCTCGCCGCCGAGGCCGGGTTGTTCAGCTCGTGCGCGAGGCCGGCGGCCATCGTTCCGAGCGAGGCGAGGCGCTCCCGGTTCTGCTCGAGCGCGGCGATGCGGCCGACCACCGGACGCACCTGGCGCATGACGCGATCGAACACCGGGCGGTGCGCGAGCACGAGCTCGATGAATTCCTCAGGTTGGATCTCCGCAAGCGTCACGTCGGTCGCCGTCCGCATGCTCACCCCCGAGACTCCGCCGGTGACCACGACAATCGCCCCGATCCAGGTCGGTGCCATCTGCTGCGCGACGAGCTCCACGTGTCCCGCCGGATCGGCGACCACGAGATCCAAAGAGCCGGCGAGAAGCAGGTGGAACGACGGCGACTTGCCCTGCTCGGCGACCATCTCGCCCGGCAGGAGCTCTCGGAGCTCCGCGGCCTGAGCGAAGCGCTCCACGCCGGCGTCGTCGAGCTCGTCGAACAGATCGATCGTCCGGAGTTGCTCGACCGTCGGATGCTTCACACGCCCGCCAGGTACTCGTGAATCAGTGACACCGCCATCGCGCCCTCGCCCACCGCGCTGGCGACGCGCTTTATCGACCGGGCCCGCACATCCCCGGCCACGAACACGCCGGGGACGCTCGTCTCCAGCAGGTAGGGGTCGCGCTTGAGCGGCCATCCGTTCTGACGAGCGTCGAGTCCGGCGAGGATGAAGCCTCGCTCGTCGCGCGCCACGACGCCCTCGAGCCAGTCCGTGCGCGGAGCAGCGCCTATGAACACGAAGCAGGCGTCGACTTCTTCCAGCGAATCCCGCCCCTCCGTGTCCCTGATCTTCAACGACTTCAAGCGCCCGTCGTTCCCCTCGGCGGCCACCGCCTGCGTGCCGGTCCGCACGTCGATGTTGGTCAGCCCAGCTATCTGGTCAATCAGATAGCGCGACATCGACTTGTCGAGCGACGGGGCACGGACCAGCAACGAAACCTTGGAGGCGTAGCCGGAGAAGTACACCGCGGCCTGGCCCGCCGAATTGGCGCCCCCGATCACGACCACGTGCTGGTCGGCGCAGGCGCGAGCCTCCGTCAACGCCGCCCCGTAGTAGATCCCCGCTCCCGTGTACTGCGCAAAGCCCGGCGCGGCGAGCTGGCGGTAGGAGACGCCGGAGGCGACCAGCACGCAGTTCGCGCTGAGCTCGCCGCCGCCGGTCAGCTCGACGATCCGTCCAGCCCCCTCCACCCGCAGCGCGCCCGCGTCCTGGACGGTGAGCAACTCCGCTCCGAGCCGCCGCGCCTGATCGGTGGCGCGCCGCGCGAGATCGGAGCCCGACAGGCCCGCTGGGAACCCCAGGTAATTCTCGATCCGGCTGGACTGTCCGGCCTGTCCGCCGGGAGCCTCCCGCTCGACCATCACCGTTCGCAGTCCCTCTGAAGCGCCGTACACCGCGGCGGCCAGGCCTGCCGGCCCACCACCGACGATCACGAGGTCATAGTGGTCCGCCGACGGACGGGCGGCGATTCCGAGTCGCTCCGCCAGCTCGAGGATCGTGGGCCGCTCCAGGACCGACCCGTCCTCGAGCAACGCCACCGGCAGCCGCTCGGCATCCACTCCCACGACCGCGAGCAACTGGCGTGCCTCGGCGTCGCGCTCGACATCGAGCCACCGAGCCGGTACCCGGTTGCGAGCCAGGAAGTCGCGAATGTCGTGCGTCTGCTTGGAAAAGCGATGGCCTACCACCCGGACCCCTCCGGCCTCGAGGGCCGCTCCGGCCTCCCAGGTCGTGAGCAGATCCTCCACCACCGGAAACAAGAGCTCCTCCGGTGGATCCCACGGCTTCAGGAGGTAGTAGTCGAGGGAGACCTCGTTGATCGCCTGGATCGCCGCCTCGGTGTCCGCGTACGCCGTCAACAGGACCCGCTTGGCCTCGGGCACGACCCGGCGAGCCCGCGCCAGGTACTCGGTCCCCGACATTGCGGGCATCCGCTGGTCGGCCACCAACAACGCCACCTGTTCCCCGCGCGCGCGTATCTGCCCGACCAGGTCGAGCGCTTCGGCGCCCGAGGGTGCGCGCACGATGCGGTAGCGCTCTCCGAACCCCCGGCGCAGGTCTCGGCTGACCGCCGCCAGCACCGCGGGTTCGTCGTCGACGGCCAGGATCACCGGCCGGCGCGTGGAGGAATCGTTCACCTTTTCAACGCTAGCGTCTGCGTCAGGTCCGGGCCCAACCGGATGAGACGCGGTTCAGAGGGCGCGTCTTGAGACCTCGTCGAGCCATCCACCACCGCCGCCGAGCCACAAGCCGGCGGCGGTGGCGACTCCCGCCGGCGACTCCGTGGCAGGGATATCCGATGACCGCTACATCCAAGGTCAATAACGGAAGCGCGTGGCGGCCACGATTTCCTCCTCGGAGGCGTCGGCGAAATACGCCACCTCCGTCTCGCGCACCGCGACGATCGACGCGAACAGCTGCGGACCCATCGCCTCGGCCAGCGGCTCGCACTCGCGGAAATGCTCGAGCGCCTCCTCGAGGCTGCGCGGCAGCAGCTCCACTCTCGCCGCCGCCAGCTCGTCCTCGGACAGCGTCGCCGGGTCGACCGAGACCTCGGGCGGAAGGCATAGACCTCGATCGATCCCCGCCAGGCCGAGCGCGAGGACCGCACCGACCAGCAGGTACGGATTCGAGCTGGCATCGAGGCACTTGACCTCGAAGTTGGCCGCCTCAGAAGCGGCCGCCAGTCGTATACCGGCTTCGCGATTTTCGCGCCCCCAACCGCGATACGGAGCCGACCAGCGCTGCGGGATCAACCGCAGGTAGCTCGCCGCGCTCGGAGCCCCGATCGCGAGCAGCGCCGGCAGGCCGTCGAGCACGCCGGCGATGAACGCCTCCGCTTCATCGGACATGCCGTACGGCCCCGGACCTCCCGTCATCAGGTTCCGTCCTTCTCGCCACAGGCTGGTGTGCAGATGACAGCCGTTGCCCACGCCGCCGACCACCACCGCGGGGGCAAACGAGCAGCGCATCCCCGCGCGATGCGTCAGCGCGCGGATGGTGTGACGGACGAGCAGGATGCGGTCGGCCGCGGTCACCGGATCGGCCGGCCCAACCGCGAGCTCGAACTGTCCCGGGGCGTACTCGGGATGCAGTTGCTGCACGTCCACCGACTCGCCCTCGAGCGCCGCCAACACGTCGCGGCAGTAGTCGGAGACTTCGATCAAGCGGTCCATCCCGTACCCGGGACCAGAAGTCGCGGGGACGAACTCATCGCCGGCGCCGCGATCGAGCACCCACTCGGCCTCGAAACCCATGCTGGCCCGCAGTCCCCTCCCCACGGTCCGCTCGAGCATCCGTCGGGCGAACGTGCGCTGGCAACCAGGGTGCGGCTCGCGGTCCTGCGTCCGGCGGTCCAGCGGCGCCCAGGCCCAACCGGGCTGACCCGCGAGCACGACCAGCCGCTCGAGATCCGGGAACAGACGCAGGTCGCCGACCGGCCCGGTCGAGCTGGGGCTCGCCGTGATCGAGTCGTCAAACATCATCACGTCGAAGACCGGGGACATCCCGATCCCGTGCCTCGCCGCGTCCTGGAGCCGCCGCACCGGCACCGTCTTGACTCGCGCGATGCCGCTGTTGTCGACGTAGGAGACCGCAACCCCGACCACCCCGCGCGCACCCAGCTCGACCGCGAGCTCCGCCGCTTCGCGGTGTTCGCCCACGTTGACTGCGCCGGTCATGGTCGCGACGACCTTACCGCGCCGGGCTCACCGGCCGGCGGCCGCGCCCGGGCTCACCCGCCGGCGGCCGCGCGCGGGCTCACCCGCCGGCGGCCGTGTCCAGCGCGACCTCCGCCGGGCACGGCTTGCGTGCCCGCCGTCGCGGAAGCCGCGACAGTGCGACGCCGGCCAGGCAGAGGACGCCTCCGGGCAGTGCCAGCAGGGGCGGAACCTCGCCGAGGATGCCCCAGCCCATCAGCACGGCGGCTCTCTCCCGGCCGAGCGGATCCCGATGAACGCCGAGGCCCACACGCCGACCGTGACGAGCGCGGCGCACACGGCGAGCAAGCGCTCGTCCCGAGCGGGTGAGGTCTTGACATCGGCCGGCGTCATCTCACAGGTCCGCCAATGGAACGCCGCCGCTGGTCGTCTTGTGAGACAGGGGCACGGAGCAGACCGTAGCGAGGTCCGGATGATCGTCAGACCAGCGCCGGGATGACCTCGGCGGCGAGGCGCTCCATCTGCTGCGCGTCATCGAACATGGGGTTCAGCTCGATCAGTTCGGCGCCGGCGGCCGAAACGTCGCGCAACCCTCGCACGCACTGCTCGGGCGTACCGGTGACCGCCACTGGAGCCATCCCCTCGCGCCCGTAGTGATGGCGCAGCGCGGCCTCCATCTCCTCTCGGGCTCGCGCCGGCCGGTCGTCGACGGCGATGTAGACGCGCTTGGCGATCTGGAAGGAGTCGGGGTCTCGTCGGCTTTCCCGGAGTGCCTCGCGGACGAGCTCCACCTGCTCGGCGAACCGCGCGGTGGTCGTCGAGCCGGCGCCGAAGAAGCCGTCGCCCAGCCTGACCGCGCGCCGAAGCGCGGCGGGATGGTTGCCGCCGACCCAGATCGGCGGGTGGGGCTTCTGCAGTGGCTTGGGCTCCATCGCGGCCGCGTCGAGCTGCCAGAAGCGCCCCTGAAACGTGATCCGGGACTCCGTCCAGCACGCCTTCATGAGCGCCAGTCCTTCGCTGAAGCGACCCACGATACGGTCATCGACCCCGAAGGCGGAGAACATCCTGCCTCGCCCTCCGGTGCCGACGCCCACCTCGAGGCGGCCTCCGCTCAACTGGTCGAGGGTGCTGAGGCTCTTGGCCAGGTGGATCGGGCTGTGCAGCGGCGTAACGAACACCGCGCAGCCCAGGCGCAGCCGAGTCGTACTCGCGGCCGCATAGGTCATGCTCTCGATCGGGGCCAGGTTGGACGCAGAGCCGAGAACGCTCTCCTGGGTCCAGGCGCTGTGAAAGTCCAGCTGCTCGGCTCGCTCTAGGTGAGCGCGAAACGCGCCGGGGTCGAACCGCTCGTCGCCGACGTGCTGAGGAATTGAGATCGCAAACCGCATACGAGGAAGCATGACGCGAGCCAATGAATCGATGGGCTCTGCTCGTACAGCGCAGTAAACCCGCACGTCGCGTGGCGCTCGCTACCACGCGCCCGGGCGAGGACCGCGGGCGAGCTGGATGCGAATCGGCTCGTGTGGCTCCCGGCCGAGCTCGGGCTTGCTCGTGAACGAATTACGTGCGCTCCCTGGGGTGGGTTGAGAAGTGGCGCTGGAGTTCGTTCGCGTACGAGCGGCCGATGGAAGCGCTGTTCTCGGCGAGCCATTCGCTGAACGCGATGCGTCCGAGCGGCGGCTGGTGGGAGACGAGCAGGCCGGCGGTAAGCCCGCGGATCTCCTCGGGGGTGAGGACGACGTCGCGAACGATGACGCCGAGGGCGCGCGACATGTAAGCCATCGCTACCGGCGGGACGTGCAGGATGGGGGAAATGGAGCGAACAGCTCGCCGGACCAACCTCACGAGCTCCTCGAAGGACATGGTCTCGGGCCCAGCGGCGTCCACGGTCAGGTCGCGGTCGGCGTGTGCGAGTTGCAGGCAAATCCGCGCGAGATCATCGACGTGCACCGGCTGGACCGGGTAGCGGCCGCTTCCCGGTAGCGCGAACATCGGCATGTGCCGGAGGATCCACGCGATGTTGTTGGTCAGCACATCGCGGTCGCCGCCGAAGATCCAGGTCGGCCGAACCACCGAATACGGGACGCCGGTCTCGGCCAGGGCGCGCTCCACGAGCGCCTTGCCGCGGTAGTACGGGAGCTCTGACTCGGCGGACGGGTTCGCGATACTGAGATGCACGACGCGCTGCACCCGCGCGCGCCTCGCGGCGTCAAACAGCGCTCTCGAGTTGGCGATCGCGGTGGCGAACGTCGTTGTGCCGCGGTCGAACCTCACCCAGTAGGTGTTGTACAAAGTGCCCACGCCCTCGAGGTCGCGGGCCAGCGCCACCGGGTCGTCGAAGCGATAGCGAAAGGCCTGGACCCGGCGCTGCAACGGATGCCGGCGCTCGGGGTGCAACGTCAGCGTCCTGACCGCTCGTCCCGAGTCGAGCAGCCGTTCGGCGATGGCGGATCCTGAGTAGCTGAAGGCCCCCGTGACGAGGTCAAGCCCGGTGTCGGGCGTCATCGGGCCCTGTCGGTCGCGGTAGGAGTTGCTAGCGCGCCTCTCGGGGAACGAACCGCGCCGGGTCGCCGGCCGGCAGCACGTCGCATGCCCAATCTGATCGTTTCCAACTCGGTATTGGAGGTTCCCGTCCTGGCCGGGGGACGAATCGCGACCGCTCGACGAGCGCCATGCGGTGGATGTAGCGGGGACAGTTGGGAAACACCTCCGTGACGCGCACCCGCACGACGAACTGCGCGCCGGGATATTGATCGATCAATTCGTCGCGTTCGTCGATCCCGGCGATGCCGCCCAGCCGCAGCCGGGACGGGCGCGCGGAGACGAAGTCGATGAACAACATTCCGACGCGCGGGTTCTCGAGCAGGTTGCCCATCGACAGGTACATCCCGTTTCCGTCGTAGTTCGGAAAGGCGACCGTGCGTTCGTCGAGCACCCGGACGAAACCGGGATCTCCGCCTTTGTACGAGCACTGCGGCTGACCGCCCGAGTCCGCCGTCGCGAGAAAGAACATGTCCATGCGCTCGATGAACGCGCGGTCCGCTGCGTCGATGACCGGACGCGAGAGGAACTTCTCCGCCAGCCGATCGGCCAGCCGTCGCGTGTCGAATTGATCCTGGAGCTCCCGCGAGCCGGCGTGATAGGACCAGCCCGCAGGACCGCCGACGTCGGTCACGCCCACTCCATGGGCGTGTAGCCGCTCGTGGTCGGAGCAGAGACGATCAGCACCGCGCAGGGCTCCGGGGCATCGTTGCGCACGGTCCGCCGGTGAGCCGGGGCAAGGCGCGCGAACGTACCGGGCGGCGCCGCGTGCTCCTTGCCGTCGATCACCAGCGACGGCGAGCCGGAGATCACGAAAAACAACTCCTCCTGGTCGCGTTCGGTCTCATCGTGTTCGGGCAGGGAATCGCCCTGCGGGATATCCACGAGGTTGACGCCGAACGATTGACAATCCAGCGACCGGCGGACCAACGCCCAGTTGCCGGTCCGTTCGAGCTCATCACGGTGCGCGATGACGTAGCCATCTCCCCGCTCCATCGCTTCCTCCTTGTCCTTACCCCGGTGCGGCTTCGGCTCCTTCGGCGTGCCTCACCAATTGGCCTACCGATGACCCCGATATTTTTACCTACTAGTAGGTAAAAAGTCAAGCTTAGATCTGCGACAATCGCCGCGTGGCAGCCAAAACCACAAGCAACCGCTCTGGAGGGCGCGGAGCGAAGAGGAACACCGCGCAGCGGATCCTGGACAGCGCCGAGCGCCTGGTTCAACAGCGAGGGTTCAACGCGTTCAGCTATGCCGACATCGCCGGTGAGCTGGGAGTCACCAAAGCGAGCCTGCATTACCACTTCCCCGACAAGGGGGGGCTCGGTGAAGCGCTGATCACGCGCTACGCCGAGCGGTTCGCGCGAGCGCTCGAGGAGATCGACAGCCACGGTGGCGATGCCGCGGCGAAGCTCACCGAGTACGCGAATCTATATGCCGACGCGCTCCGGGGCCAGCGCATGTGCCTCTGCGGCATGCTGGCGGCCGAGTATCAGACGCTGCCGAAGCCGGTCCGCAAAGCCGTGGTCGCGTTCTTCGACGACAACGAGGATTGGCTCGAGGGGGTGCTCGACAAAGGCCGGCGCGACAACACCCTCACCTTCGAAGGGCCACCCCGGAATACCGCCCGCATGATCATCAGCAGTCTGGAAGGGGCGATGCTGGTGGCCAGGCCCTATGGCGATCTCGCCCGATTCCAAAGCGCCGCCACGACTCTGGTGGCGAGCCTCGCGGCACGCGCGAGCGCCGGCGTTTGATGACCGCGGCAGCGCTCAACCCAACCAGGCCAACGCGTAGCCGATAAGGGCTACCACCAACCACGTAAGGGCGGCGAGCAGCAGGGCGAGCGCGCCGCTCAGCGCGCCCAGGGCGAGAGCGGCAGCCGCGGCAAACAGGCCCAGCGCAAAACCTCCCATCACGGCGCCGCGTGCGTCCTCGCGCGCCTCGGCGCTGTTCTCTTGCTCCTCGATGAGCGTCAGGCTCGCCGCGAGGATCGCCGGGAACGCGAGCAGGATGCCACCCGTACGCGCGCCGAACGCCAGCGTTACGGCACCGGCCGCGATCGAGGTCAGCGCACCGGCGAGGAAGCGGTAGCCCAGGTCCCTCACCCGCACCTCACGGACCTTCTTGAGTTCGAGCGACGGACGCTCCTCCACCCGTTCGCGGATGGTGGCTTCTCTGTCGACCGTGCTCATGACACGAGCACCGGAACTGCCACCAACGCGGCCATCGCGGTCCAGGCGCCGAGGGCGACCACCGCGGCGCGGGAAGCGCGTAGTCGCCGCAGCAAGGGGACGACCGCAGCGGCGTACGCGATCATCCCGGCGCTTCCCGCCAGCATTCCCACCGCGTTTTGATGGGCGTCGTGGGCGCCCTTGTCAAGCAGGACGATCGTCAGACCAGCGATCGCGACCGCGGGAGCGGCACTGAACAGGCCGGCAAACCGTTTCGGTGAGAGCCCTTCGGACAGGAGCGCAAAAATCACCACGAGCCCTCCCCCGGCGAGCCCCTTGATGATGAGGATCCAGACGTTGTGAATGTCCCTGCTCTACCCCGAGGAGGGCATCACAACTCGTGGTCGAGGGCGCCCGCGCGCGGACGTTGCCGCCGGCGCCCGTTGTCGCCGCGCCCGCGCGCCGACGTCACACGTCGGAATGCTGATCGGTGTCGCCGACCGGAGAGTCGTCCTCGGCCGGCATCGCAGGAAGCTCGTCGGCGGCTGGGCTCTTCGAACCGCCCTCCGCGCCGGGCTCGTCGGGCTGGTCCTCGGCAGGCCGCTGCTCCTCGCGGTCTTCGTCTCGCTGCGCGTGCTCGTGCATAGCGTTGGCGTACCCCTATCGCGCGAGGTCAAACGGCTTTGTGCTCACGCCCCGAATTTCCGATTCGGCCGTCGCCACCTTCCCGCCGTGCTGGACACTCCGCGCGCCAGGCGCTCCTCCACGAGTGCGTACGCCTGCGTGTTGCTGAGGGTGTAGCCGCTGACCGCGAGGACGAATTGCTTGCTGGTCAGTTGCAGAAGCACGAGCTCGGTGTCCGCGCGGACCGTAGCGGTCCGCCGGCTTCCCGTAAGGCCGGCGATCTCCCCGAAGCAGTCGGCGGTACCGAGTTGGCGCGTGAAGTACGCGACGTCGACAATCGCGTTGGCCACACCGACCACCGCCAGCAACACCAGCGCGGGCGCCTCATTCGAGACCCCTGCCAGCACGACGAAGGGCAGGCCCCAGCCGGCCACTCCGAGTGCGAGCCACCGGCCTGAGAGGCACATCGCGCGAGTGCGGTCACCCGCTCAACCCGGGGACCGGACGGCCGTCCTCGAGGTAGAGGCATTCCTTCGCGCCGAGTGCAGCGGCGACCCGGCGTCCAACCGGCCCACTGAGAAGCGCCGTGGCATCGGCCGGAGCCACGAAGCGATGATCGGCGATCTCGTCGTGGTCGAGTTTGATGTCGCTGAGCTGCCGGTCGGCGAACGTGCCGCAGTCAAACAGGAACCGGACCCCGCCGACGCGGTTCGCCTTGGGTCGCAGGTAGTCGACGCACACCAGCCGACCGACGGCGAGGTGCAGACCGCACTCCTCGCGGGTTTCGCGCCGGCACGCCTCCCAGGGCGACTCGCCGTTTGACTCGATCTGACCGCCGGGAATCGTCCAGCCTTTCTTGTAGGTGGGCTTCAGGATCAGCAGGCGGCCCGCCACGTCGAAGATCAACGCGCCGGCTGAGCCGGGGATCCGGGGAACGTCCGGGATGGGCTCGGCGACGTCGGAATCGTCCACGGCGGGATGATTGCCGAAAGCGGCGACGGCCCGCATTCTTCGGCGGGACTCACACGGCGTTTATCCGGCGCACACCGCGCCGGCGATCATCGCGTACGTGCATCCCGGTTTTTGCCCCCAGTGCGGTGAGCGAGTCACTCCGTATGCGGCGGGGTGCGCCCTGTGCGGTGCCGACCTCGATCCGCGACGCTGGCAGGCTCCGCCGTCCTTCGGCCAGCGCCTCTCCCTTCGCGTTCCCGGGCCCGTCCGGCGCCTCTTCAGCGCGCCGCGGTCGCGGGTTTCGAGCAAGATCAGTCGCTGAAACCACCGGCCTCTGGTCGCTGGCGCCCCGGCCGACCCGATCGCGCCAGCGGCGGCGTATGATCGTTGTGCACGCAAGCTTGCACGAGAGACTGGAGCGTTCGATGGCGAAGACCGTGTACACCGCCAAGGCCACGATCACGGGTGGACGAGAGAATGGCCACGGCGTGACGAGCGATGGAACGCTCGACCTCCAGTTGCGCCTTCCGCCCGAGATGGGCGGCCCAGGCGGCGCGACGAACCCCGAGCAGCTGTTCGCGGTCGGCTACGCGGCGTGCTTCGAGGGCGCTCTTGGCGTCGTCGGCCGACGCGAACGGGCCGAGGTCGGGGACGTCTCGATCGACAGCCGCGTGAGCCTGATCACGACCGAGGAGCGCGGCTTCAACGTCGCCGTCGAGTTGGACGTGACGCTGCCGCAGGTCACCGATCCCGAGCAGGCCGTGCGGCTCGTCGCCGGCGCCCACGAGGTGTGCCCGTATTCGAACGCGACGCGCGGGAACGTCGACGTGAGGCTGACCGCCAACGGCCGGGAGGTGGGCGTCGCGCAGGCGGCGCAGTGACGCGCATGTCGGTTGCCGCGAGGGAGTAAGCGAGGGCCGCAGCCTAGACTTGCGCCGCAGGGCACGATTCCGCGACGGCGACCTGGTGTTGCTCGCGGACCAGGACCGCTCCCTCTGGGACTTTGCGCAGATCGCGGAGGGGCGGGCCGTGCTCGACCGGGCCCTGGCCCTGCGGGGGCGCGGTCCGTACGTCGTGCAGGCGGCCATCGCTTCGCTGCACGCCGAGAAGGCGAGCGACTGGTCGCAGATCGCCGCGCTGTACGGCGAGCTCTCGCGTCTGACCGATTCGCCCGTCGTCGAGCTCAACCGAGCAATCGCGGTGGCCGATGAACGGGGCCCGGGGGAGGGGCTCGAGATCATCGATCGCCTCGCCCTCGAAGACTTCCACTACGACCACTCGACGCGGAGCGAGACGCTTCGCCGGCTCGGTCGCACTCGCGAAGCCGACGAAGCCCAAGGTCGTGTGGTGGCGCTGGTGCACGACGAGGCAGAGCGGCGCCTGCTCGAGCGCCGGCTGTCGGACCCCGCGAAACGATGATCCGGGCGTCCCGACAAAAAAAGTTGTCTTGACAAAATAACTTGTCCGCGAGACCATGTGGGCATGATCGACGTGACGGTCATCGACGACCCCGCCGCGGCCGAGGTCTCGCTCGATCCGGTGCGCGCCCGGCTGCTCGCCGAGCTCGCGGAGCCTGGGTCGGCCACCACGCTCGCGGCCAAGGTCGGGCTGGCGCGGCAGAAGGTCAACTACCACCTGCGGGCGCTCGAGCGCCACGGGCTCATCGAGCTCGTCGAGGAGCGGCGCAGGGGCAACATGACCGAACGCGTGATGCGCGCGACCGGCGCGTCCTATGTGATCTCACCTGCGGCGCTCGCCGCGGTGGCCCCCGACCCCGACCGGTCTCCCGACCAGCTCTCGGCGCTGTGGCTGCTCGCGCTGGCCTCCCGATTGGTCGGAGAAGTCGGTGAGTTGATCGACCGCGCCAGAGCCGCCCGCCGTCCACTGGCCACGTTTGCCATCGACACGGAGGTCAGGTTTGCCTCCGCCTCGGACCGCGCGGCATTCGCCGGCGAGCTGATGGATGCCGTCGAGGCCCTCGTCTCCAAGTACCACGACGAGCACGCTGCCGGCGGACGCAAGCACCGCCTGATCGTCGGGCTTCACCCGAGCATCACCCGTCCCGTAGCCGACCACGACCACGACAACCCCGGCCCCATCCAAGGGGATGAGCCGGGCACCAAGGAGTCATGACATGCCCCGCGAGTTCGAATGCCGCCGCGAAGTCATCCTGCCCGCCAATCCCGAGCAGGTCTGGGAAGCCGTCGCCACGACCGCCGGCAACGCGGCGTGGCTGTTTCCCAATGAGATCGATCCACAGGGCTCGTCGGTCAAGGCCTGGGAGCCCCCACATCACTTCGTGGTGCGCCAGGAGCAGGGCGACTGGTTCAACGCGCTCGAGTACGTGATCGAAGGCCGCGAGGGCGGAACGAGCCTGCTGCGCTACGCCCACAGTGGGATCTTCGTCGACAACTGGGACGCGCAGTACGACGCCATTCAGCAGCACACCGATTTCTACCTGCACACGTTGGCCCAGTACCTGGAGCACTTCAACGGGCGCCCCGCCACCTACGTCGGCGACGTTCCGGCCGGCATCCAGGGGCCACCCACGTCGTCCGCGCCCGACGGGTTCGAGCGCCTCCAGCGGGCTCTCGGCCTCGACGATCACGCCGGAGAGGGCGACCCGGTGCGTCTCACCCCGCAGGGGGTGCAGCCGATCGAGGGCGTGATCGACTATCAGCGGCCGAATTTCCTGGGCATTCGCACGGCCGATTCGCTCTACTGCTTCTTCGGCCGCAACGCCTTCGGCGGCCCGGTCGGGATGAGCATCCACGTGTTCCGCGAGGGCGTCGATCCGGCAGACGCGCAGCAGAGCTGGGAGCGCTGGCTGAAGACGGCGCTCTGAGCGCCCGTTGGGCGTTGGGCGTTGTGCGTCGATCACAACGATCCGCCGGGCGGAATCCGAGGAACGGGGACGTGGGTGACTTAATGCGCCTATGTTCGTCAAAAGGTCAATCACGTCGCTTCGGGGCGGGATGTCCCGCTCCATCGCGGGGATGTCCGCTCCATCGCGGGGGTGTCCCGGTCCATCGCGGGGATGTCCGCTCCATCGCGGGGATGTCCGCTCCATCGCGGGGATGTCCGCTCCATCGCGGGGATGTCCCGGTCAGTCGCCTGTCAGCGCCCCACAACCGGGACGAGTCGGTCGTGATTTTTGCAACAGTCTCGAGGGCCGAGCGAGACCGTTCGGCGAGGCGGTCGTTCCTGCTGGTGTCCCAGCTCTCGTATGACCCTCCACCCTTGTGGCGCCGGCCACCAGGCGGTACAACCAGGCGATGGCTGACACCTCTGACGGAGCTCCCACGCCCGAGGATCAGATTCGGGCACTCTACGAGCGAGCCGAGACCGAGGCCGCGGCAGCGCTCGAGAAAGCGATTTCCACCCCAAGCTTCGGACGCTTGTTGGCGCTCGGGGCGGAAAACGCCGCGGCGCTGACGCGGATCGGCTGGGACCTCGCCGACCTGCTGCTGCGCAACTTGCGGCTCGCCGGCCGGGCCGACATCACTCGGCTCGCGCGGCAACTGAACCGCACCGAAGACAAGCTAGAGCGCGTGCTCCAGGAGCTGGAGCAGTTGCGCGACGAACTCGCGCGCGAGCGCGCCGAGGCTCCATGAGCGCGGTCGACCGGCTCCGGCGGGCGCCGACCGCAGGGCTCGAGTTCACGAACATCATCCTGACGACCGACGACGCGGTGACCGGAGCGACCCCGCGCGAGGTCGTCTGGACGCACCGCAAGACCACGCTGTACCGCTACCGCTCCTCGGAACGGTCCCACGCCGTGCCGATCCTGCTCGTGTTCGCCCTGATCAACCGGCCCGAGATCTTCGATCTGCGACCTGGCGGATCGTTCGTCGAGTATCTCCTCGGCGAGGGATTCGATGTGTTCCTGGTCGACTGGGGGGTGCCGGATGAAGAAGACGCCGAGATGGGTATTGACGACTATGTGTGCGACGAGCTCGACTGGGCGGTGCGCGAGACGCTTCGTGCCTCGGGCGCCGAGGAGTTGACGCTGATGGGGTGGTGCATCGGCGCCACGCTGTGCGCGATGTATTGCGGACTCGACCGCGGAGATGCGCCGACCAGCGTGCGCAACCTCGTGCTGCTGACCATGCCGGTGGTCGGACGGGGCTCGACGTACGCAGCCTGGGTCGGCGATCCCGACTTCGACACCGAGTGGGTCGCCGAGCAGTGGCGGATCCTGCCCGGGCGGGGCGTCGACTTCGCGAACAAGCTGCTCAAGCCCGTCACGAACTTCTGGACGACGTACCGCAAGCTCGCGGAGGGGGTCCTGGACGGAACGGCGCGACCTGAGGCGTACCAGCCGATGGCCAAGTGGGTCGGGGACAACCCGCCCTTCCCGGGGCGTGCCTGGTCTCAATGGATTCACTGGATGTATCAGGACGACGCCCTGCCCGAGGGCCGGGTTCGCCTGCGGGGGCACATCGTCGATCTACGGCGTATCGATCAGAACCTGCTGGTGGTGACCGCCGGCGCCGACCACATCGCGCCACGCGCGGGAACCATGCCCATCTTCGATCTGGTGGCGAGCGAGGACGTCACCCACTTCGACCGCCCCGGTGGTCACATCGGTCTGATGGCCGGCTCCGCCGCGCGCAAGCAGATCTGGCCCGAGATGAGCGCCTGGCTGGCCGAACGCTCGGAGCGCTGAACAGCAAACCAGAGGAGAGGATCAATGACGACCGAGACAACGAGCAAATCGAAGGCTCCGCCGACCGTGGTCCCCGAGACCGAGGTGTTCCCCGCCGACCGCCGCCGCCCCCGGATGACCGGGCGGGTGGCGTTCGTGACCGGCGGAACGCGCGGCATCGGCGCCGCGATCACCCGTAGCTTCGCCGAGCAGGGCGCGATCGTGGCCGCCGGCTACGGGCGCGATACCGAGCACGCGAACGAGCTCGTGGCTCAGCTTCGCGAGCACGGGGTGGAGGCGAGCATCCACCAGGGCAACGTGGGCTCCGCGGAGGATTGCCGGCGCACGGTGGAGGAGGTCATCGACCGGCACGGCCGTCTGGACATCCTGGTCAACAATGCTGGCATCACGATCGACAAGACCGTCCTGAAGATGACCGACGAGGACTGGTACAAGGTGATCGCGGTCAACCTGAGCGGCGCCTTCTTCATGTCCCAGGCGGTGCTGCCGCACATGATCGAGCAGGGCACCGGGCGGATCATCAACATCAGCTCGATCATCGGCAAGATCGGCAACATCGGGCAGGCCAACTACGCCGCGTCGAAGTCCGGGCTGTTCGGGTTGACCAAGACCCTGGCCCGCGAGGCCTGCTTCCAGCTCAAGAAGGCCGACAAGCTCTCGGACGACTCGATCGGGATCACGGTCAATACCGTGGCGCCGGGGTTCATCGCGACCGAGATGCTCGAGCACGTGCCCGAGAAGGTGCTCGACCGCATCAGGTCGCAGATCCCCGTGGGCAGGCTGGGGCGGCCGGACGAGATCGCCCGGGTGGTGCACTTCCTGGCCTCCGACTACTCGTCATTCATCACCGGCGCGGTGTTCGACGTCAACGGCGGCCAGGACATGTAGGCGCCGCGATGCCCGGAGACGAGCCGAGGGGCTCCGCAACGACGCTCGGGGAGATCATCCGCCAGCAGCGGGAGCTGGCGGAGCTCTCGATGCGGCAGTTCGCCGAGCTGGCTGGAATCTCGAATCCGTACCTGTCGCAGATCGAGCGCGGCCTGCGCGCGCCGTCCGAGCAGGTGCTCGAGGCCATCGCCAGGACGCTGAAGGTCTCGGCGGAGACGCTCTACGCCCAGGCGGGAGTGAAGTCGCCCAGCGCGGACGCGGAGGACAGTGAGGTGCTCAACGCCATCGGTGAGGACCCGCGCCTGACCGCACGTCAGCGCACCGCCCTCCGCGAGGTGTACGAGGCATTCGTGTCGACGTCTCCCCGGGCATCCTCGGCGAACCGCGGTGCCAGGAACCGCTCGCGGGCGAAATGAGTCTCGAGGGCAAGGCCGCGCTCGTGACGGGCGCTGCGAGCGGGATCGGCCGTGCTGTGGCGGCCCGGCTCGAGGAAGCCGGGATGAACGTGCTCGCGGTCGACCTTCGTCCGGATCCGGAAGGACCCGGCGTCGCCTACGAGGCCGACCTGACCCTCGCGGAGGCCAACGCCGCCGCGGTCGCTGCGGCGCGCGAGCGCTTCGGTCGACTCGACGTCGTGGTGCCCAATGCCGGTGTCCAGCACGTCGCGCCCATCGATGAATTCCCGGAGGAGCGCTGGCAGACGATCGTCAGTCTGATGCTGACCAGCCCGTTCATGCTGGCCAAGCACGCGTGGCCGGCGCTGCGCGACAGCGGCTCCGGGCGCTTCATCGCGATCGTCTCGGTGCACGGTCTCGTCGCATCGCCGTACAAGGCCGCCTACGTGTCAGCCAAGCACGGGCTGATCGGACTGGTCAAGACGCTGGCGTTGGAAGGCGCCGACGCTGGGATCAGGGCGACTGCGGTCTGCCCCGGGTATGTGCGAACGCCGCTGGTCGAGCATCAGATCGCGGACCAGGCGCGAGCCCACGGTCTGCCGGAGGAGCGCGTCCTCGAGGACGTGATCCTCGCGCCGCACGCCGTCAAGGAGCTCATAGAGCCCTCGGAGGTCGCGGAGGTGGTGGCCTTCCTCGCCGGCCCCGCGGGGCGGGCGTTCACGGGCGTTCCCGTAATGATGGACCAGGGCTGGACCGCCCGCTGACGGCTTCTCGGGCCACCTGCCTCGAGTGACGTAGCACCTCGGCCAGCAGTGGCGGCCAGTGCTCGCCGAGCGCCCGGTGTCCCATGAACAGCCCGAGATGCCCACCGGGGACCAGGTCGCGCCGGACAAGGTCCGCTGCGGTGCCGGCGTGTTCGGCGATCGCGAACACCTGATCGGGCGGCGTGATGTGGTCGGCGGCGCCCGCGAGCAGGTTCAACGGCATGTCGATCCGGCTCAGGTCCACACGTTGACCGCCGATTTCGAGTGCGCCCTCGATCAGCTCGTTGTCGCGGAACAGGTGGCGCAATATCCACACGTAGAACGCGCCCGGAATGTCCTGGGTGTGCTTGAACCAGTCCTCGAACTCGCGGTAGCGGTCGACGTGCGCGGGATCGTCGAGATGCGCCAGCAGCTCGAGCTGGCGTGAGATCTCATCGCCGGGTTTGATCGTGATGAATCCCGCGAGCATGTACTTGCCTCTCAGGATCCCGCCGCCTGCCGCCACGATCGCCTCGTAGAAGCGGAGGTCTCCACCGGGTGCGAGGCGGCGGAGGAGATCGCCGATCACCGGCACGCCGGCGTGGAAGTCGATCGGCGCGCCGGCGAGCGTGAGCGTGTTGACCCGTTCGGGATGAAGCGCCGCGTAGATCGCCGCGAGCCACCCGCCCTGGCAGTCGCCGATGAGGTTGACCCGACCGCCGCAGTGTCCGACCGCCCGATCGACTACATCGAGGTAGTCCCCGATCGACGCGTTTGCGGTCTCGCGCGTCGCGCCGATCCAATCGAGGGAGTAGGCGCATGTGAGCCCCGAATCGAGGATCGTCCGCATCTGGCTCTGCTCGCGCGAGTAATCGACGATGCAGGAGTCGTGGCCGGCCTGGGGTGGGAGCACCAGCGTCGCTACCAGATTCTCAGAGCTCTGTCCGATGGAGAAGTCGCGCAGCCGGCCGACCGGCGCTTCGAACACGGTCTCGTGCGGTGTCGCCCAAGCGGGCCGACGGCGCGCGGAGGCCACCTCGAACCAGCGGGCGAGGTCGAGCCCGCCGGAGCCTCGCCGGAGCGTGGCGGCAAAGCACTCGCTCACGCCGCGGAGGCCAGCGGTCCAGCCCTCCAGCCAGCTTTCCAGCAGTGCCGACGATCCGGTCGGCAACGTGACGTGAGGGCGAGACACAGCGTCCATGTGGCCTCCTTCCAACGAGAAGAGCACCGATGGAATCCATCGGTGCTCCTCATTTTCTGGGTCTGGTTTTGAAAGCCTACTTGAGCAGGCTGCGCGCGGCGGTCGTGTAGGACTCCGCGACCTCGCGGGTGAAGTCGGCCTGGGCCTCGATCAGGCTCTTGAGCCACTCCTGCTGAGTGAGACCGGCGACCTTGAGCTGGAGGTCGACCGCACGGTTGACCGCCTTCTCATAAGAATCGACGTACAGGTTGCCCACGTTGCGACCGGCCGCGATGACCTGCTCGTTGAGCTCCTTGACCTGCTCGAAGGCAGCATCGAAGGTGGGGGCACCGTTCTTGGTCTGGGTGTTAGCCATCTGTCTGCTCCTGGGTGAGGGGGGAACTGATCTGCTTGCAGGTTAGCAGGCCATCAGCAAAATTGCAAGCAGGTCCCCGGCGCGGCTGTCCATTGACACTTCGAGCTGGACCGCTGTAGCGTGATCGGCAGGTTCGTGCTGGAGAGGCTCCCGACTCACCGGTCGGGGGGAAACGATCGGCCAGGATCGGCGGTGCGGAAGTCAACGGTGATCGGAAGGGTCGCCGCGGTCGCGACCCTCGCAGTGGTTTTGGTGGCGGTCGTCGTGATCATCCTGTCGTCCGGGAGCAGCTACCAGGTCCAGGCGATCTTCGTCAACGCCAGCCAGATCGTCACCGGCGACCAGGTGCAGGTGGCGGGCAACCCGATCGGATCCGTCTCCGGCATCTCGCTGACGCCGGAGGGCCAGGCCAAGCTGACGCTCTCGATCAGCAACTCCACCTTCAGCCCGCTGCACGAGGGCACGGTGGCAACCGTCCGCCAAGCCTCCCTGTCGGGGATCGCCAACCGCTACATCGACCTGCGCCTCGGTCCGGCGACGGCGCCCTCCATCCCGGACAACGGCATCCTCAGTACCGAGGACACGACGAGCGCGGTCGACCTCGACCAGCTGTTCAACACGCTGGATCCGGCCACCCTGAAGGGCCTCCAGGACGTGGTCCAGGGATCGGCATCCCAGTATGCGGGCCGTGGCCGGCAGGCCCAGGCGGGGTGGGTGTACCTGAACCCGGCGATCGTGGCGAGCAGCGCGTTGTTCTCAGAGGTCAACCGTGACACGACCAGCTTCACGAACTTCATCGTCAACTCGAGCGATCTGGTCTCCACGCTCTCGCAGCGCAGCGCCGATCTGAGTGGGCTGGTCACAAACCTGTCTAAGACCACCGAGGCGCTGGCGGCGCAACGGACCGCGCTCGGGCAGTCGATTCAGCGGCTGCCGGGGTTCATGGGCCTGGCGATCACGACGTTCCGCAACCTCAACCACGCGCTCGCGGTCCTGACGCCGCTGGTGAACGTCGCCAAGCCGGTGGCTCCCAAGCTCCAGCAGCTCCTGGTGCAGCTGCGGCCGCTGGCCCAGGACGCGGTCCCGACGGTCCGTGCGCTCTCGCAGCTCATCTCGAGCCCCGGCGAGAACAACGACCTGATCGACCTGACCAGGCTGGGGGTGCCACTCGCCGACGCCACGGTGCGCAACGTTTATGCCAACGGGAAGGTGCGACCGGGCGCGTTCCCGGAGTCGACGCTTGCGCTCGGCGATTTCATTCCCGAGCTCGCCACCGCACGGCCGTACGCGGTCGATCTCACCGGATGGTTCGAAGGTTTCTCACATCCCGGAACGATCGACGCCAACGGCGGCGCCAGCCGCGTGGCGGCGACACTGGGGGTCCTCTCAGAGGCCGACAGCTCGCTGGTGAGCTCGCTTCCGCTGGCGCAGCAGATAACCAAGGTGATCCAGCTGCTCACCGGCCCGGGCGGCGGATTGACCGCATTCCAGGGCGACCGGTGCCCGGGGTCGATCGAGCGCGGCGCGCTGTTCTTTCCCGAGAGCGGGTTTCCCTGCAACCCGAGGCAGGTGCCGACGGGCCCATGAGGCGGATCCTGTTGATCGGCGCGATCGTCCTGGGGCTGGGAGGCTTCGCGGTGATCGCCACCGGGGCGACGAGCGAACCCAGCGCGCTCGGCACGTACAAGATCCAGCTCGACAACGCGTTCGGACTCGTGTCCGGTGCCGAGCTGCGGATCGCCGGGGTCCGCGCCGGCACGATCAACTCGATCGACCTCCCCGCGGCCTGCCGGGGCGGGGAGACCAGCGAGTGCTACGCCCTCGTCACCGTACAGGTGACCCGAAGCGGCTTCGGCGCGTTTCACTCGGACGCGTCCTGCCAGTCGAGGCCGCAGTCGCTGATCGGCGAGTACTACATCGACTGCGAACCGGGCCAGCGCGGCCAGGTGCTGGCACCTGGCAGCACGATCCCGCTCAGCCAGACCCAGTCCACCATCCCGGTCGACCTGCTGCTCGACGTCATGCGCTTGCCCTACCGCGAGCGGTTGACGCTCATCATCAACGAGCTCGGCGCGGCCGCGGCGGCCCGCGGCGGCGACCTCCAAGAGGCGCTCCGGCGGGCGGTCCCGGCCATCACCGAGACCGACAACCTGCTCGCCTTGCTCGCCAACGACTCGAGGACGCTGCAGCAGCTGACCGTGAACGCCGACGCCGTGACCACGGCGCTGGCCAACAACAGCGCCGGGGTGCAGCGCTTCATCACCGAGGCGAACAACACCGCGTCGGCGACCGCGACCCAGCAGGCGAGCCTGCGACAAACACTCCAGCTGCTGCCCGGGTTCCTCGAGCAGCTCCGGCCCGCGCTCGCGCAGCTGAGCGCGGCGACCAGCGCCAACGAGCCCGTGCTGGCGAACCTGAACCGGTCAGCGGCGCAGCTGAACAGCCTGTTCGGCATGCTCCCGGACTTCGCGCGCTCGGCGCTCCCCGCGATCAGGTCGCTGGGACAGGCGTCGGTGACCGGGACGGCCGCGGTACAGGCCGCGGGGCCGACGGTCAGCCTCCTGGGCGGCTTCGCGCAGCACACGCCCGAGCTCGCCCAGAACCTCGCGATCGTGCTGCACGACCTCGACGACCGGGGCCGCGCCGTTGAGGCCGATCCGCGCAGCCCCGGCGGTCAGGGCTACACCGGACTCGAGGCGCTACTCCAGTACGTGTTCAACCAGACGCTCTCGATCAACACGTTCGGCCCCTTCGGCCACCTGCTGGCGGTCGACTCGTTCGTGGACCCCAAGTGCTCGCCGTACGCCACGCCGGCGACGATCGCGCTCAGCCTCAAGCAGTTCGGTCCGAGCTATCGCCAGTGCTACGCGTGGCTCGGGCCCAACCAGCCCGGCGTCAACGAGCCCGATCCTACGAATCCCGGCGCGTGCGTACCTGATCCCGGGGGCGCCCCGCCGGGCGAGCGCGGCCCTCGGACGAGCGTTTGCCGGCTGACCGCGGCCGATTCAGCAGCCGGGGACGCGGGCGGCGGCCCCGCCCCGGCCGCCGGCACCACGAAGAGCCCGTCGCCGCGCGCGGTCGGGGCGGCGAGCTCCGCGAGTCCGAACCGACCCGCGGCAAGCCGAGGTTCGTCGCGGCCGGCGCCGGCTGGCGGCTCGGCGCCGGCCGACCAGGCGCGCCAGCTCCTCAACTACCTCCTCGACCCATGAACGCGGGATGAGACGAAACACCCGTTCAGCGTTCGCCAACCCCGTCCTCGTCGGCGCGGTGACCGTGCTGATCGTCTTGGTCGGGGTGTTCCTCGCGTACAACGCCAACCGCGGCCTGCCGTTCGTGCCGACGAAGGAGCTGAAGGTCGACGTCGCGAACGGCGCGGACCTGATCCCCGGCAACGACGTGCGCGAAGGTGGGTACCGGGTCGGGATCGTGTCGGCCATGGATCCCGTCCGGTTGCCCGACGGGAGGGTCGGCGCACAGCTGACGCTCCGGCTGAGCCAGGGATACGGCACCGTCCCGGTCGACTCCACGGTCACGATCCGGCCGGTGTCGGTCCTCGGCGCGAAGTACGTCGACCTGCACAAGGGCGTATCGCCGAACCTGGTCCCGGACGGCGGAACGTTGCCGGTCTCACAGACCCGGGTGCCGGTGCAGTCCGACGACGTCTTCAAGACGTTCGACCCCAAGACCCGGCGAGCGGTCCAGCTGACCCTGTTGGGTTTGGGAGACACTCTGGCCGGCCGAGGCTCGTCGCTCAACGACACGATCGCCACCCTCCCGGCACTCCTGGGGAACCTGGCGCCGGTGGCGCGCTACCTGTCAGATCCGCGGAGCCAGTTGACCGGCTTTCTGCAGTCGCTCAACGTGCTCACCGGGACGATCAGGCCAGTGGCCCCGGTCTTCGCGCAGCTGTTCACCGACATGGCGACGACGTTCGAAGCGCTCTCCAGAGACCCGGCCGCGCTCGAATCGACGATCGCGCAGTCACCATCGACGCTCAGCGTTGGGACCGCATCGCTGCGGGTGCAGCAGCCGTTCTTGGCGAACCTGACCACCCTCGGCCGGAGCTTGACACCCGCGACCGCGGCGCTCGCGGCGGCGCTGCCGACGCTGAACCCGGCCGTCGCGGCGGGCACCCGCACGCTCGCCCGCACGCCGATCCTGAACGCGAACCTCGAGCAGCTGCTCAGTGCGCTTCAGCAGCTCGCGCTGGCTCCGGGAACCAACGAGGCGCTCAGCGGTCTCACCGCCACGGTCGGAACGCTTAACCCGATGGTCCGCTACCTCGGTCCGTACCAGACGGTGTGCGATGACTGGAATTACTGGTGGACGTACGTCGCGGAGCATCTCTCCGCCCTGACCCGTTACGGCTTCGCCCAGCGCGCGATGATCAACCTCGCGGCGCCGTCGGGCGGCGGCGTCGGCCAGCAGGGTGCCGCCACGCCGGTCAACGGCACCTCGGGGAGCGACGCCCCGCCGCTGACGGTGTTCGGCGGACAGCAGTTCCTCCACGCCCAGTCCTACGGCGCGGCGATCGACAACAACGGCAACGCCGACTGCGAGACCGGCCAGCGGGGCTGGCCGAAAAAGCTCAACAGCGCTGACCCGGAGGGCCGCAACCTCGCCCTCGAGCCCCACACACCCGGCGACCAAGGACCGACGTTCCACGGCCGCGCCCACGTTCCGGCCGGTGAGACGTTCAGCCGCAACCCCCCGACCGGACCTCAGCTTCCCAACAACCCATCGAACCCATGAGCCGCTTTCGACGACGCCGAGGAGGCATGAGCACGTTGACGGCCGGCGTGATCGGGATCGTCGCGCTCGTGTTGATCATCTACCTGGTGTTCACCAAGTTCGCCAACCCGTTCGCCTCGCCGTTCACCGTTCACGCGACCTTTTCCAGCGCCAACGGTCTGCGCCCCGGTTCACTGGTGAGGATCGCCGGGGTCAACGTTGGCAAGGTCGACAGCGTCAGTCCTGCGTCGGGTTGCCCGGCCGGTGGAACGTCCCAAGGTCGCTGCGCCGCCGCCAACGTGACACTGGAGATCGACAATCAGGGCCTCCCCCTGCACAAGGATGCGACGTTCCGGATCCGCCCGCGCACGTTCCTGGAGGGGAACTTCTTCGTCGACGTGAGTCCCGGCACCCCGTCGGCACCGACGGCTCCCGATGGTTACACGTTCTCGCCTCGGCAGGGGGTAGCGCCCGTCCAGCTCGACCAGGTCCTCACCTCACTGCAAGCTGACACGCGCCGCAACCTGCAGATCCTGCTCGACCAGTACGGCACCGCGGTCAAGCAGGGGGGTCCCGGCTACAACGCCTCGATCCCGTTCTGGCTGCCGGCGTACAAGTACTCCTCGATCGTGGCCCAGAGTGCCCTCGGCATCCAACCGCACGACGTGTCGAACTGGATCGCTGCGCAGGGGATGGTCGCCGGTGCACTCGACGCCAACCCGGCGAACCTCCAGGGCCTGATCACCGACTTCAACACCACCGCGGCGGCGTTCGCGCGCCAGAACGTGGCGCTCGAGAACGCGGTGGCGGAGCTGCCGCAGACGCTCGCGGCCGCGACCCCCGCGTTCAACTCGCTAAACGCTGCCTTCCCGCCGCTGGAAGCGCTCGCTTCGGCGCTGATCCCCGGAGTGAAGTCAGCCGGTCCCGCGATCGACGCGAGCTTGCCGTTGATCGGCCAGCTGCGGCTGCTCGTCGCGCCCTCGGAGCTGGGCGGCTTGGCCCCGGACCTCGCCGCGACGGTGCCGCCACTCGCGCGGCTGACCGCCGAGACGATCCCTCTGATGCGAGACGGCGTCCGCCCAGCATCGAGCTGCCTGGCGACCGTCGTCTACCCGTGGTCGCAGCTCACGCTGAATGACCCGCACTTCAACGCCTCGAACGGGTTCCCGCCGCACAAGGTGTTCGTCGAAGCGGTCGACTACCTGCCCGGGCTGGCCGGCGAGTCGCGGAACTTCGACGCCAACGGCCCGTACATCCGCGTGCTGTTCACGGCTGGCGGGCTCACCTACTCGCTCTCGCCCGGCGCGTTCGGACAGGCGGTCGCGCCGCTGATCGCCAGCCAGCCGACGCTGCCGCCGGGAGGGCGTCGCCCGCCGCTCGAGCCGGGCGTGCCCTGCGAGACCCAGCCTCCGATAACGAACCTGTCCGCCGCGACCGGGCCCACGCTCACCCCCAGGTAGAGATGAAGCGCGCGATCAAGAACCACCTCGCCGACTTCGTGGCAATCGTGGTGCTGCTGATGCTCTCGATCGTGGTCGCGGGTTACATCCTCAACCACGAGGGTTTGCGTTTCCCGTGGGCGCCCGCCCAGATCAGGATGTATGCCGAGATGTCCACCGCCCAGGCGGTGACCCCTGGGCAGGGCCAGTCGGTCCGCGTCTCCGGGGTGCAGATCGGGCAGATCGGCGGCGTCACGCTGAAGAACGGCCTCGCGGTCGTGCAGATGGACATCGACCCGAAGTACAAGCACCTCATCCACACCGACGCGACTGCCCTGTTGCGCCCGCGTACCGGCCTCAAGGACATGTTCATCGAGGTGGTTCCGGGATCGGCCGGCGCGCCGATCGCCAAGCCCGGGTTCACGATCCCGGTGTCGAACACGCTGCCCGACACCAACCTCGACGAAATCCTCTCCTCGCTCGACGCGGATTCGCGCGCCTATCTCAACCTGCTCGTCAACGGCGCGGGGCAGGGGCTCGAGGACGGCGGCGGCAACGAGCTGGCCCAGGTGCTCGAGCGCTTCGAGCCGACGCATCAAGATCTGGCGCGCGTCAGCAGCGCCCTGGCGCTCAGGGCGACCGACCTGCGGCGGCTGGTCAACTCGCTCCAGCGCCTGAACACCGCGCTGGCCGCCAGGCAGGGCCAGATCGTCCAGCTCGTGGGCTCGAGCGCGGCGGTCTTCCGGGCCTTTGCCTCGGAGGATCAGAACATCAGCCGCGCGGTCGCCGACCTCCCGCCAACGTTGAGGCAGGCGACCACGACGCTCGGCCAGGTGCAGGCCTTCGCCAACCAGCTCGGGCCCACGGCCACGAACCTGCTGCCGGCCGCGCGGGCGCTGCCGGCGGCGAACGCGGCCCTGACGGCGCTCGCGGGACCGGGCGGGGCGACGTGCGCATCCGGGCCGCCGCGCTCGACCTGCTCGATCGTCCGCGACCAGATCCGCCCCTTCGTCGTCGCCGCGCAGCCGGTCGTCCGCAACCTACGCCCGGCCGCGACCGAGCTCGCCACCGCCACGCCCAACCTGCAGAAGGTGTTCGGGGTGCTTAACCACTTCGTCAACATGCTCGGGTACTTCCCGGGGGGCGCGCAGCACGGCTACCTGTGGTGGCTGGCGTGGCTCGGCCACAACACGCGCACGCTGTTCTCGCTTCAGGACGCCAACGGCCCCTACCGCCCGCTGTTCATACAGTTCAGCTGCTCCCAGATCGGGCTGCTCACGAGCGGGCCCTACGCGCTCGTCGGAGGCCTGCTGAACCTCGCTCCGATGAGGGCGTTCTGCCCGGGCTTGGGAGCCGCGCGCGATGTCAAGTCGACCCTGACCGCGAGGGCGGGCTGATGGTCACGCGTCCTCCCTCGGTGGCGAAGATCATCACGATGGTGCTGTTCGCCCTATCGTGCTTCGGGCTACTGCTGTTTCTGTGGCTGTCGTTCGGCGGCACGATCCCGTTCGAGGCCCAGGGCTATCGCTTCGAGGCCTCGTTCCCCTATGCCCAGCAACTCGCGACGCAGGCCGACGTGCGGATCGCCGGCGTATCGGTGGGCAAGGTGGTGGCCAAGTCACGGGACCCGCAGGGCAATCGGACGATCGCGACGATCCAGCTCGACAACCAGTACGCGCCGATCCACGAGGACGCGCGGGCGATCCTGCGCGAAAAGACGATCCTCGGCGAGACCTACGTCGAGCTCACCCCGGGATCGCCGAGCGCGCCGACGCTGCCCGACGGAGGCTTGCTGTCGCGAACCAACGTCCAACCGGCGGTGCAGCTCGATCAGATCTTCGACGCGTTCGATCCGACCACCCGCCGGGCCTTCCAGGTCTGGCAGCGACAGCTCGGGATCGCGCTCGCCGGCAACGGCCAGAACCTCAACAGCGTGATCGGCAACCTGCCGCCGTTCGCGATCAACGCGACCGACGTCCTCCAGGTTCTCAACATCGAGCACGGGGCGGTCGTGCGGCTGCTCCAAGGAGGCAACACCACGTTCACGGCGCTGAGCCGCAATCAGGCGGCGCTGCGCAACCTGATCACGAGCGCCGGGGCCACGTTCGCCACCACCGCCGCCAACAACAACCAGCTCGCCGCCACGATCCAGGCGTTCCCGGCCTTCCTGACCCAGACCCGGGCGACGTTCGCTGCGCTTCAGAGCTTTGCCCGGGACACCAATCCGCTCGTCCTCGAGCTGCTGCCGGTCGCCCAGGACCTCGGGCCGACCCTGGCCTCAATCCAAACGCTGTCGCCCGATCTGTTGAAGCTGTTCGACAACCTGGGGCCGCTGGTGACTGCTTCGCAGACGGGTTTTCCCGCCTTCCGGGACGTTCTGCTCGGTGCCGAGCCGCTGCTCGGCATGCTTGCGCCGTTCCTGGAACAGCTGAACCCGATCCTGAATTGGCTGTCGCTGCACCAGCAGCTGCTCTCGGACTTCATCTCGGTCGGCGCCGTGGGGCTCGCGGCGAAGACGACCGCCTACGGAGGCAGCCTCGACTGCGCCGGCGCTCCGTGCGGGCACTACCTGCGGCAATTCTCGCCGGTTGGCCCGGAGACCCAGGGCGGCCTCGCGTCGAAGCGAGACCCAAACAGCCGCGGCAACACGTATCCGCCGTCGCTGTGGCTCGCCGACCCAAAGAGCTTCTCCGCCGGGGGAAGGTTCCCCGGCAGCTTCGCCCTGCCCTCCTGGGACTGCCGGCCCACCGGCGCCCCAGGCAACGGCGAACGGCCGGCCAGCGGCACCAACCAGGCCTGTTGGGTCGCGCCGCCGCTCCCGGGCGCGAAGCCGGGGCAGATCCCGCACATCCTGGCCGCACACTTCCAGAAGTAGTGGCGGGAAGGAGACCCACCCCGCGGGCGTCCTCACAGGGGACAGCGATCGCAGATTGGGGGTGGCGATCTCCTAACACGAACCCGACAAAGGGCGTTCCAATGAGAATCCTCCAGATCAGATCTTCCAAGGCAACCTGGGCGCTGGGCGCCCTACTCGTGGGCCTCCTGGCGAGCGCCTGCGGGAGCAGTTCCTCTTCGAGCAGCAGTCACACAACCACCTCGGTCGCGGTGGCGGCGGCCACCGCCGCCCCGGCCAAACCGAAACCCGCCCTTCGCATCCTCTCTCCGCCGGCGGGCGCGCACACCGGATCGGTCGTGACGGTCCGGGTTGCTCTCTTTGGCGGCAAGGCCTCCGGCCCCAACCCGTTCCGCTATACGCTCGACCACCGCACCGTGCGCGGATCGAACCGGGTCGTCTTTCACAATCTGACGCCCGGCCGTCACCATCTCGTCGTGACGCTGGTGGGCGAGGCGAATGTCGGCAGCAGTAGGACGTTCGTCGTGCGGACGCCGCCACCGCCTCCGCCGGCCAGTGCGCCCGCCGCGTCCGCGACCACGCCTGCGCCGGCCGCGACGACGCCGGCGCCGGCAACCACGCCCGCTCCGGCAACCACACCGGCACCGGCGAGCACGCCCGCGCCGGCCCCGGCACCCGCGCCGGCTCCCGCTCCTCAGACCACCACGACCACGCCACCGCCCCCGCCGCCCACGAGCGGTATCCCCCAGGGGAACGGCGGTGACATGGATAGCGACAACAACGGCGGGCCCAGCGACGGCGACGGGAACATCTAGCCGGAGGAGGGCGGCGCGGGCCTTGGGCCGGCGCCGCCCCCCACCGCGCTCCCAGGGGTGTGCTGAATGAGGGTCGTATACGAACCCTTGTTCAGCACACCCCTGCTGGGCGCCCGGCGCGGGATGTCCGAGATTTGCCGCCAGTATCGCGGCTTATCTCGGACACCGCTGCGCTACCCCAGCCGGTTCTTCATCACCTTCCCGAGCTCGTTGCGCGGTAGGCGGCTGAGGAAGTGCACCTCGCGCGGGCGCTTGTGGGGCGCCAGCAGCGCGGCGACATGATCGGCCACCTCGTTCTCGGACGGCGGCGGATCACCGGCGGGAACGATCCACGCCACGATCCGCTCCCCGAGGTCGGGATCGGGTTCGCCGGTGATCGCGGCCTCGGCGATCGCGGGGTGATCGAGGAGAGCGGCTTCGATCTCGCCGGCGCCGATCTTGAACCCGCCGCTCTTGATGAGGTCGGTGGCCTGGCGCCCGATCAGCCGGATGTAGCCGTCGGGCTCGCGCGTCGCGACGTCTCCGGTGCAAAACCAGCCCTCGCGGAACGCCGCTTCGGTCGCGTCGGGCCGATTCAGGTAGCCGAGGAACAGGTTCGGCCCCCGGACTTGGATCTCGCCCACGGTCTCGCCGTCGCTGGCCTCGACAACCGAGCCGTCGTCGTCGACGAGGCGCAGCTGCACGCCTGCGACCGGCCGTCCGACGGTGCCGGGGCGGCGGTCTCCGTCCGCTCGCATCGCGCAGTTCATGAGCGTCTCGGTCATCCCGTAGCGCTCGATCACGCGCTGACCGCTGGCTCGCTCGATCCGCTCGTGGTCGGCGGTCGAGAGGGCGGCCGATCCCGATACCAGCAGGCGGGCTCGGCGGAGAGCGTCGGCGACATTCCTGTGCCGCTCCGCGGCCTCGGCAAGGCGGTGGTACATCGTCGGTACGCCGAACAGCATCGTCGCCGCACCCGACAGCTCGGCCGCCGCGACGTCGATCGAAAACGACCCCAGGTGATGCAGCGTTCCGCCGCGGCGAAGCGGACCGAGCACGCCGAGCACGAGGCCGTGGACGTGAAACAGCGGCAGCCCGTGCGTGAGCACGTCGCGCTCGGTCCACTGCCAGGCCTCGGCCAGGGCGTCGAGATTGGTGCTGATCGCACGGCGCGGCAGGACGACACCCTTGGGCGGGCCGGTCGTCCCCGACGTGTAGACGACGAGCGCCGGCGACTCCGGGTCGGGCTCGCCCGGGATCCGCTCATCCGAGCCCCGCTGGTTGACGTCGACGTCCACGCGCTCCAACGCTGCGAGCGCCGGCGGCAACGGCGCGTCGGGCGCCGCCAGCACCACCGCCGGCTCGCTGTCTTTGACGATGTGGCTGAGCTCGCGCTCGCCCGACCTGGGGTTGATGGGGACTACGGACGCGCCGGCGACCAGCGCCCCGACGACGGCCGCGCAGGTCTCGAGCGCCGGTTCGGCCCACACCGCCACCCGGCCGGCGCCGCGGAGGGGGCCGGCGAGCTGCGCAGCCACGGCGCGCAGCTCGCCGTAATTCAGCGCGCGCTCGCCGAATCGCAGCGCCTCCCGCTCGCTGGGCATGGCGAGCGGCGGAAGGAGCAGCTGGTTTCCGGCGGTGGCGGCCGTCGAACGGCGGGTCATCGTCCGAGTTGTAACGTAAGTGCAGCGACTCACCCCGCAACCGGGACTTGACAATCGGTAGAGCGGAGTGTGGACTCTGTGTTCCCGGCGTCTGGAGGGGCGGTTTCGACCTGGCGTGACGGCCCATCGACCCGGGGCCAATCAACCAATCTGAGGGCGCGTACATGGCTAAGACAACGGTTCCGGGGCGACGGGAATCCGATGGCCGGCGGGCAAAGCCGGCCACGAAGGACTCCTCGGGGGCGCTCGCGGCCAAGAATGGTGAACGCGGCGATACCCGAGATGCCGCGCTCGATCGGGTAGAGCAGGCGCTGCGAGCCGCTGCCGGCGGGGACTTCGGCGTACGACTGCCGGCGCGCCGCAAAGACGCAGTCGGCCGGCTCGAAGCGGCATACAACGAGCTCGCCACCCGCAACGCCGCGCTCGAAGCGGAGCTCGTGCGCATCGGCCAGATCATCGGACGCGAGGGCCGGATGACCGAGCGCGCTCGCCTTCACGGCGCCGAGGGCGCATGGACCACCACGATCGATTCGGTCAACGGCCTGATCGACGATCTCGTGCGGCCCACGACCGAGGTCGCGCGCGTGATCGTGGCCGTGGCGGAGGGCGATCTGAGCCAGAAGATGGCGCTCGAGATCGAGGGGCGACCGGTGAAAGGGGAGTTCGCTCGGATCGGCACCACGGTCAACTCCATGGTCGATCAGCTCTCGAGCTTCGCCGACGAGGTCACGCGCGTCGCGAGGGAGGTCGGCACCGAGGGCAAGCTCGGGGGCCAGGCTGCCGTCCCGGGCGTCGCCGGCACATGGAAGGACCTCACCGACAGCGTGAACTTCATGGCCTCCAACCTGACCGATCAGGTGCGGAACATCGCGCAGGTGACCACCGCGGTGGCGAACGGCGACCTGAGCCAGGAGATCACCGTCGACGTCAAGGGCGAGATCCTGGAGCTGAAGGACACCATCAACACGATGGTGGATCAGCTTCGGTCGTTCGCCTCCGAGGTGACGCGCGTGGCGAGAGAGGTGGGCACCGAGGGGATCCTCGGAGGCCAGGCCGAGGTCGAGGGCGTGGCGGGTACCTGGAAGGACCTCACCGACAACGTCAACTTCATGGCGCGCAACTTGACCGACCAGGTGCGCAACATCGCCGACGTCACCACCGCGGTGGCCAACGGGGACCTGGGCCGCAAAATCACGGTCGACGCCCGGGGCGAAATTCTCGAGCTGAAGAACACCGTCAACACGATGGTCGACCAGCTCTCGGCGTTCGCCGACCAGGTCACGCGCGTGGCTCGCGAGGTCGGTACGGAGGGAATCCTGGGCGGTCAGGCCGAGGTCCTCGGCGTTGCCGGGACCTGGAAGGACCTGACCGACAACGTGAACTTCATGGCGCGCAACCTGACCGACCAGGTGCGCAACATCGCACAGGTCACGACCGCGGTGGCCAACGGGGACCTGAGCCAGAAGATCACCGTCGACGTCAAGGGCGAGGTGCTGGAGCTCAAGCGGACCGTCAACACGATGGTCGACCAGCTCTCGGCGTTCGCCGACGAGGTCACGCGCGTGGCGAGAGAAGTCGGTACCGAGGGCAAGCTCGGAGGTCAGGCCGAGGTGGCCGGAGTGTCGGGCACGTGGAGCGACCTGACCGACAGCGTGAACTTCATGGCCTCGAACCTGACCGACCAGGTCCGCAACATCGCGGGGGTGACCACCGCGGTTGCGCAGGGCGACCTGTCAAAGAAGATCACCGTCGACGCGCGGGGAGAGATCCTCGAGCTGAAAGACACCATCAACACGATGGTGGATCAGCTGCGGTCGTTCGCGGCCGAGGTGACGCGGGTGGCGAGAGAGGTGGGCACGGAAGGGATTCTCGGAGGCCAGGCCGAGGTCGAGGGCGTGTCGGGCACCTGGAAGGGTTTGACCGAGAACGTGAACCTGATGGCCTCCAACCTGACCACGCAGGTGCGGAGCCTCGCCACGGTGACCACCGCGGTCGCGAACGGTGACCTGTCGAGAAAAATCACGGTCGACGCCAAGGGCGAGGTCGCCGCGCTCGCGGAGACCATCAACCGCATGGTCGACCAGCTGCGTTCGTTCGCGGCGGAGGTCACGCGGGTCGCACGCGAGGTCGGAACCGAGGGAATGCTGGGCGGGCAGGCGCAGGTGCCCGGCGTCGCCGGGACGTGGAAGGACCTGACCGACAACGTGAACTTCATGGCCCGCAACCTCACCGACCAGGTGCGGAACATCGCCCAGGTGGCAACCGCCGTGGCCAACGGCGACCTCACCCAGACCATCACCGTCGACGCCCGCGGCGAGATCCTCGAGCTCAAGCAGACGCTCAACCGGATGGTCGCGCAGCTTTCGAGCTTTGCCGCGGAGGTCACGCGCGTGGCGCGGGAAGTGGGCACGGAAGGCAAGCTCGGCGGTCAGGCCGAGGTGGAGGGGGTCTCGGGCACATGGCGGCGACTGACCGAGAACGTCAACCAGCTCGCGGTCACGCTGACCACCCAGCTGCGGGCGATCGCGGAGGTCTCGACGGCCGTGACCCAGGGCGACCTGACGCGATCGATCGCGGTCGAGGCTCAGGGCGAGGTCGCCGAGCTGAAGGACAACATCAACCAGATGATCGCCAACCTCCGCGAGACGACCCAGCGGAACGCCGAGCAGGACTGGCTGAAGTCAAACCTGGCGAGCATCTCCGGGATGCTCCAGGGCCAGCGCGACCTCGCGGCGGTCACGCAGATGATCGTGAGCGAGGTGACGCCCACCGTCAAAGCGCAGCACGGTGCGTTCTTCCTCGCCGAGCCGGGCGCCGAGGAGGGGACCGAGCTCGTGCTGATCGCCTCCTACGGATACGCGCCGCAGCGCGCGGGGATGCCCACCAGGTTCGCGATCGGAGAGGGGCTCGTCGGCCAGGCCGCGTTCGAACGCAAGACGATCGCGCTCAGCGACGTGCCGCCGGGCTACATCAAGATCGGCTCCGGCCTCGGCGAGGCCACGCCGGCGGCCCTCATCGTGATGCCGGTGCTGTTCGAAGACCAGGTGCTGGGCGTGATCGAGCTGGCTTCGCTGCGGCCGTTCTCGGACGTCAACCGCGACTTCCTGGACAGGATCACGGAGACGATCGGGGTGGTGCTCAACACCTTGCGGGCCAACATCCGCACGGAGGAGCTCCTGGCGCAATCGCAGAGCCTCACCCAGGAGCTTCAGAAGCAGTCCGAGGAGCTCCGCAAGACGAACGACGAGCTTCAGGAGAAGGCGCGCCTGCTCTCCGAGCAGAACCGCGACATCGAGATCAAGAACGAGGAGATCGAGCTGGCCAGGCGCGGCCTGGAGGACAAAGCAGCTCAGCTCGCGCTGTCGTCGAAGTACAAGTCCGAGTTCCTCGCCAACATGTCGCACGAGCTTCGCACCCCGCTGAACTCGATGCTCATCCTCTCGAAGCTGCTGGCGGAGAACGAGGACGGCGTCCTCAGCGAGCGACAGGTGGAGTTCGCGCAGACCATCCACTCGGCCGGCAACGATCTGCTGTCGCTGATCAACGACATTCTCGACCTGTCGAAGGTTGAGGCGGGCCGCATGGAAGTCGACATGGCGCTCGTGGCCCTGTCTGACATCTACGAGGATGCCGAGCGGGCGTTCCGGCACGTGGCCGAGCAGAAGGGCCTCGATTTCACGGTCGAGATCGATCCCGCGCTGCCTCCGTCGATCGTCTCCGACGAGCAGCGTCTCGGTCAGATCCTCAAGAACCTGCTGTCGAACGCGTTCAAGTTCACCGACGAGGGCGGTGTCACGCTCGCAATCGGCCTACCACCGGAGCCCTACGACTTCCGAGCAGAGACGCTGGGCGCGGCCGAGCAGGTGATCTCCTTCACGGTCACGGATACCGGGGTCGGGATACCCGACGACGCGCTGAGCGCGATCTTCGAGGCCTTCCAGCAAGCGGATGGCACCACGTCTCGCAAGTACGGGGGAACGGGCCTCGGACTATCGATCTCGCGGGAGATCGCGCGGATGCTCGGCGGCGAGATCCAGGTCTCCTCGACGCCGGGCCTGGGCAGCCGGTTCACGTTGTTCCTGCCGCTCACCGAGCGGGTGGCCGAGGCGACGCTCGAGCCGCGAGGAGCACTGACGCCGCTGACCGCTGACGTGCCGCGCACGAACGGCCGATCGACCGAGATGACCGCTGTCTCCCTGGCCGATGACTCCGTGCAGCTCGAGCCCGACGATCGCGTCGTGCTGGTGATCGACTCGCAAGTAGAGCGAGCGCGAGCGCTGCTCGAAACCATGCACGGCCACGGGGCGAAGGGCGTCCTGGCGACCCGCCCGACGTCGGCGCTCGGCCTGGCGCGCGAGCACCGGCCGGCGGCGGTGGTCCTCGCCGGCGACCTGCCTCGGGTCGACACCGTGCTCGGGCAGCTCAAGAAGCATCCCGACACGCGCCATGTCCCGGTGCTGATGATCGGAGACGGAGCGGGTCGGATCGACGCGCTACGCGCCGGTGCGGCCATGTTCGTCGAGGAGCCGGTGAGTGGCACCGAGCTCGAGCAGGCCCTCGCCGAGCTCGAGCGCCTGACCGGAATGCCGGAACGGCGAATCGCTCTGGTCGAGGAGGAGGATGAGCGCCTCGACGACGAGACGGTCGCCTTGCTCACCGGCTCAGACCAGGTCGCGCTCGAGCGGATCGACGCGGCGGACGCTCTCGCCGGGCTTCGCCGAGAGGCGTTCGACCTGGCGGTCGTGGTGATCGGCACGCGTCCCCGTCGGGGGATTGAGCTGCTGCGCGACGTCAGCGCGGACGCGATGCTGCGCGAGCGCCGGATGATCGCGTACGCCAATGCCAAGCTGGACAACGCCGACCGGGCGCTCCTCGATGCGCTGTCGAAGACGGCCGTGATGACCGTGGCCGACTCACCGGAGCGGCTGGTCGATCGCGCCGCGCTGTTCCTGCACCGGGTCGAGGCGCAGCTGCCGGCGCCGACCCGGAGGATGCTCGGTGCGCTGCGAACCGGCGACGCGGCGCTTCAGGGCAAGAAGGTGCTCGTGGTCGACGACGACATCCGCAACGTGTTCGCCCTCACCTCCTCGCTGGAGCAACGGGGGATGAAGGTCGTGTTCGCCGAGAACGGACGCGAGGGGATCGAGCGCCTGCTGCAACACGCGAACACCGATCTGATCCTGCTTGACATCATGATGCCCGAGATGGACGGGTACGAGACGGCGCGGGCGATACGATCGATGCCGCGCTTCGAGCATCTGCCGATCATCTCGCTCACCGCAAAGGCGATGAAGGGCGACCGCGAGAAGGCGATCACCGCGGGGGCGTCGGACTACATCACCAAGCCCGTGGATGTCGAGCAGCTGGTCTCGATGATGCGCGTGTGGCTCGACGCGTAGATCCTCCTGCGGCGGAGCGCGCCGAGCGCGGCACTTCGACCGAACTGATCGCCGCCCGGGTGCTACCGATCCTCCTGGTCGACGATCGGCCCGAGAACCTGCGCGCCCTCGAAAGTGTGCTCGAGCCGCTCGGCTATCCGCTGATCGCGGCCGGCTCGGGCGATGAGGCGCTGCGCCTGTTGCTCGAGCACGACTTCGCGCTGATCCTGCTCGATGTGCGGATGCCCGACCTCGACGGACTCCAGACGGCTCGCCTGATCAAGGGCCGGGCGCGTACCCGGGACGTTCCGATCGTGTTCCTGACCGCCGCGCGCGACGAGGTCGGGGACATCCTTCGCGGGTACGGCATCGGTGCCGTGGACTACGTGCTCAAGCCCTTCGATGCCGAGCTGCTGCGCTCCAAGGTCGCTGTATTCGCCGAGCTCGAGCGCAACCGGCGCGCGCTGAAACGTTCCGAGGCGGTGCTCGAGGCGGTGTTCGAGGCCGCTCCGATCGGCCGCACCGTTCTCGACGGCGAGCGTGCGATCGTCCGCACCAATCCCGCCTTTGCGCGGCTCGTCGGACGCGATCCGGGGGACCTGCACGGTCTGCCGGTCGCCGAGCTGTGCCACCGCGAGGATCGTGAGGCGCTGTTCGCCGCTCTCGACGACGCGATCCGTGAGCAGCCCGAGGCCGACGGCTCCGCCCCCCAGGGCGCCGACCTGCGATTGATCACGCAAACGGGCACGGAAGTCTGGGTCACGCTGGTCGCCTCCGCGATCGAGCCCACGGAGCTGATCCAGCCCCTGCTGTTGGCCCAATGGGTCGACCTCCGACCCCGGCGGCGGGCCGAGCAGGCTCGAGCGGAGCTCCTCATGGAGCACGCGGCTCGCACTCACGCGGAGGCCAGCGCTGAGCGGCTGGCGAAGCTCCAGGCGTTGAGCGGCGCGATCGATTCTCTGTCGCTGTATGAGGTGTTGCGGGAATTGGCCCCTCGGCTGGCCGAGCTGTTCGATGCCGAGGTCGCCGAGGTGGCGCTCAGCTCGGTTGGGGACGCGGAGGAGCCCATTCGCGTACGCGCCGCGGAGGGAGGCGCGCGGGTGCTCGAGGCCGACCATCCCCACGCGCCACTCGAGCAATGGGTCGAAGCGCCGATGATCATCGACGGCAAGACCGGCGGCGCACTGCGGCTGGGATTTGCCGCCGGTCGCGTCTTCGCGGCCGCGGAGCGCTCGCTTCTGTACGACGCCGGCGACCGCGCGGCCCTGGCGATCCGGCGGGCGCAACTGCACGAGCAGGAGCACCGCATCGCGGTCGAGCTTCAGCGCGGCCTGCTCCCCAAGGAGCTTCCCGAGATCGACGGGATCACGCTCGCCGCCCACTACGAAGCCGCCGGCGTCGGCGCAGAGGTGGGGGGCGACTGGTACGACGCATTCGTGTTACCCGGGGACCGGCTCGGCGTGGTGGTTGGGGATGTCGCCGGAAGAGGGATACCGGTGGCCTCGGCAATGGGACAGCTACGCAGCGTCACTCGCGCGTTCGCGGTTGCGGACGATGGACGGCGCACCCCCGCGGAGGTCTTGACGCGCCTGAACCAGCACCAGCTCGCGCTCGCACAGGAGGAGATGTTCACCGTTCTCTACGCGATCATCGACCCGCGGGGAGGTTCGATCTCGTGGGCGAGCGCTGGCCATCTGCCCCCCTTGCTGCGCTCCTGGAGCGGCGAGACGCGCTTCCTCCATGGCGGCGAGGGTTTGATGGGGTTCGAGGAGATCGTCTACGAGGACTTCCAAGCGTCACTCGGCGAGGGCAGCATCCTGGTCTTCTACACCGACGGGCTGATCGAACGCCGCGTCGAGTCGCTCGAGGTCGGCATGCGGCGGCTGGCCCATGCCGTGCGCGCCGGATCCGAGGAGCCCGGGGCACTCTGCCGGCAGGTGCTCGAGGAGGTGCTCCCGGTCGGCGGGAATCTGCAGGATGACGTGACGGCGGTGGTCGTGAAGGTGGAGTGAGACTGACCCGAGCCTAGGCCAGCCTACGCCAGCCTACGCCGCCCGCTGCTCGCCGGTGCCGCCGCCGGCGAGCCCATGATCGACCTCGAACCACACCGAAAAACGACCCGGCGCCCGGAGCGTGCCCCAGCGCGAGGCTTGCTTGTCCATCAACAGGATCCCGTAACCGCCGAGTTCCCTGCGAGACGTCTCCGCCGGCCAATCGAAGCCTATGCCGGCGTCGCTGACCACCACACGAGTCAGCTCATCGGTTACCGCGACGCTGAACCCGATCTCGTACTCGTCCTCGACGACCGGATGCACGACCGCGTTCGTCACGACCTCCGAGACGAGCAGCCTGAGCGTGTCGAGGTGGTTCCCCGCGAGGGAATGATCCGCGACCACGTCCTCGAGGGCCGCACGCGCCGCACGTGGCGCCTCCACCGTGGGGTCGATGTCGACCCTGATCGCCCGCTTCGAGCCCGACGCGCCGCCGGCGCCGGCCGCGCCGGACAGATCGTCGGCAGCATCGTCGGGATCGGCGAACGGCAGTTGTTGGTCGGCACCGGTGAGGACGAAGGCCTGCATCACGTTCTCCGGTGGTCTCACCAGCGCCAGCCTCCAACCGGCGCGCAAAGAGAGCGCATACGTCTGCAACAGGAACTTCAACCCCGAGGAGTCGACGAACTGCACCTCGCGGAGATCGATCACGATCGCTTGCGGGTTCTCGGCCACGACCTGCTCGCGGGCCTCCTGGAGCTGGGCGATGGTCGCGATGTCGATGTCCCCGCGGACGCGAATCGTCGCGCCGCTCGGGGTTCGTTCGATCGCGACCTCGAATGCGGACGGCTCGACCATCGCTCTAGCAAAGCTTGCCATGAATCGTCCCGCAGTGCCACCGCGCTCGGGGTTGTTCGTAGGCGTACGCTGATCGCCGTGGCTCCTCGCAACGCAGGGCTCCAGCCGTTCACGCGCGAACGCCCTCCGGTGTGGGCCGGACTGGCCTTTGCTGCGCTCGCGGTCGCGGTCGCGACGGCTGCGATCTACCCGTTGAAGGCGATCGCACCGGCCGTCTCGCTCAGCGTCGTCTACCTGCCGGCCGTGCTGCTCGTGTCCGCCTATTGGGGGCTCGCCCTCGGGTTGCTCACCTCGGTCGCGAGCGCCGCGGCGTTCAACTTCTTCCACATCCCGCCCGTCGGGCGGTTCACGATCGCCGATTCGCGCAACTGGGTGGCGCTGGCCGCGTTCACGATCGCCGCGGCGGCGGTCAGCACGCTGGCGAACATCGCGCGAAGCCGTGCGCTCGAGGCCTCCAGACGCCGTCAGGAGGCGGACATCGCGGCCGGGCTCGCCCGCGAGCTGCTGGCAGGCGCGCAGACTCGGGAGGCGCTCGGGGTCACGGCCAGGCGGGTCGCCACCGCGATGATGATGCCGTCGGCCTCGATCGAGCTCGGGGCGGCGGCGGCCGATAATCGCCGAGTGGCGATCCCACTGCACGGCGGCAGGGGGCAGCAGATCGCGACGCTGCTGATACCACGGAATCTGTCGGCCGAGACCGTGGAGCGTGTGCGCGCCCACGTCGTGCCTTCCCTGGAAGCACTCGTGGCGATCGCTCTGGACCGCGACGCGATGCAAGCCGAGGCGGTCGAGACGGCCGCGCTCCGTCGCAGCGACGAGCTCAAGACCGCGCTTCTCCAGGCCGTCTCGCACGATCTGCGTACGCCCCTGACGGCGATCGTGGCCGCCGGGCACGCGCTGGGGGCGGCGTCGTTGACGGGCGAGGAGCGCACGGAGCTGAGCGCCGCGGTCGTCGAGGAGGGGGAGCGGCTCTCTGCGCTGATCGACAAGCTGCTCGACCTCTCGCGCCTGCAGGCCGGCCGGGCCGAGCCGCGGCGCGACTGGATCTCGATCGAAGAGGTGCTCCTGGCCGCCACCGACGCGCTGACCACGGCGCCCGGGGAGGTCCGATTGTCCGTGGACCCGGATGTGCCGGTGGTGCTGGCGGACGCGGCGCAGCTCGAGCAGGTGTTCGTGAACCTGCTGGAGAACGCGCGCCGGTACTCGGGCGGCCTGCCGGTCTCGGTGCACGCTCGGGTGTCCGGCGACCGGGTGGTGATCCGGGTCGTCGACCAGGGACCTGGGATCCGCCGGCCCGAGCAGGACCGCGTATTCGAGCCGTTCTACCGCGGCCCACAGCCGGGTCAGGAGGCGTGGAAAGGGTCGGGGCTGGGCCTGGCCATCGCCAAAGGGTTCGTCGAGGCAAACGGCGGGAGCATCTCGGTCACCTCGCTGCCCGGTCAGGGGACCAGCTTCACTGTCGAGCTGCCCGTGGCGCCCGAGTCGCAGACGGTCGACTCGCGGGTGCCGGCGTGAACGATCGGTCGCTGGTTCTGGTCTGCGACGACGAGACCCAGATCCTTCGCGCCCTGCGCGTGATTCTGCGCGACGCCGGCTACGAGGCGCTCCCAGCCGACAGCGGGGAGGACGCGCTCGACCTCGCTGCCGTTCGTCACCCTCAAGCGGCGATCATCGACCTGGTCCTGCCGGACATCGACGGGGTTGAGGTGTGCCGCCGGCTGCGCGAATGGAGCGACATGCCCGTCATCGTGCTCTCGGCGGTCGGCGACGAGGATGCCAAGGTCAAGGCGCTGGCCGCCGGCGCGGACGACTACGTGACCAAGCCCTTCGGGCCGCGGGAGCTGATCGCGCGGCTGGAAGCGGTGATGCGCCGGGTGGGCGCCGAAGCCGAGGAGACCGTGATGCGGGCGGACGGCCTCGAGGTCGACCTCGCGGCACGCGTGGTCCGCCGCGACGGTCACGACGTTCATCTGACGCCCAAGGAGTTCGACCTGCTGCGCGTGCTGGTGCGCAACCGCGGCCGCCTCGTGACCTACCGGGAGCTGCTGGTCGCGGTGTGGGGATCGTCGTATGCCGACGACACGCAGGTTCTGCGGGCGCACGTCGCGAACCTCCGCCGCAAGATCGAGCCCGTGGACGGGCCGCGGTATGTCAAGACCGACCCCCGGGTTGGTTACCGCTTCGCAGTCTGACTCGTGACCACCCCGCTGGTTGGTCTCGGCGTTCAGGCGACGGCAGTCGCTGCGAACGCTAGGTACAGCACGATCAGAACGAGCGCGCCGCCTCGTCTCAGGCCGCGGCCCGGAGCCAGCAAGGCGAGGCACACCAACGTCATCGCGACCATCCACGACAGCTGCAGCTTCCCCGCGCCGGTGAGCGCGGGGAAGCTGACGAAGAGGGCCGGAGCGATCACGCCGGCGCCGACGTTGATCGTGTTGCTGTTGAGCGTTTCGCCGACCAGCGCCGCGCCGCGGCCGGCCAGACCCAACCGCACCGCGGTGATCGCGTTTGGCACGCTCGTCAACGGGGCGAGCACGATCAGCGCCAGGAGCGATTGCGAGATGCGCCAGTCGTGGCCCAGCGAGAGCACCGCCTGCACCATGCCCGCGCTGCCGGCGGCGATCAAGACCACGTCCAGCACGATCAGCGCGAACAGGTGGTGCGCGGGGTCGTCCGGCATCGATGCCTTCGGCGACGGCGGGCGTCGCGGCCGCGCCGCGAGCAAGCGGGCAGCCGCGCCGGCGAACCGCCCGGACCACCAGGGGTGCGCAAGGAGCTCTGCGCCGCCGAGCACGATCACCAGGTAGGGGATCGCTGCGCATGCCGCCAGGATCGCGCCCGTCGGCGCCGCCACCCAACGAAGCAGCACCGCCGACGCGATGATCGTCATCGCGCCGGCAAACAGCCCCTCCAGCGCCAGGACCTCGCGCGAGACGATCACCGCCCCGGCGAGCAGTCCGCTGAGGCCGATCATCGCCGCGAGGTTGAACGCGTTCGAGCCCACGAGCACACCGACGGTCACGTTATGAGCCCCTTTGATCAGCGCGAACAGCGCGGAGGAGATCTCGGGTCCGTCGGCCGCTAGCGCGGTGAGGAGGCCGATCAGGGCCTCGGGAAAGCCGAACCGGATCCCCAGCCGGTCGAGCCTCCGCGCGAACAGGCGGGCGGCGAGCAACGTGACCGTCAACGAGGCCAGGAAGAGGGGGATGGCTGCGAGCGGCGGCATGCAAACACGGCGCCGACCAGACTTCCCGGCTCACCTGAGAGTCAGGTCACGATACCGATTCCGCGCGGCTCCTTCACAGAACCTTTATGGCCGCGGGCGCTTTCTATATGGGTCCTTCACGGCGCGCGATCAATGCTGGTCGCGTGGACATCGTCGCAGTCGTTCTCGGAGTCGCAATGTTCGCCGTCCTGTTCGGGCTCATCTACGCGATCGAGCGAATTTGACCGCGCCGCTCGCAGCATTCATCGCGCACATCAGCGGCGCGGATTTCTTCGGCCTGGTCGTGACGGTGATCGTTTGCGTCTATCTCCTGTACGCGCTGCTGCGCGGGGAGAAGTTCTGAGGCACGGCGGGGAGGGGACCTGACGCATGACCTTCCTCGGCTGGCTGACGATCTTGCTTTTCGTAGTCGTGCTGACGCTCCTGGCGCTGCCGCTCGGCCGTTACATGGCGGCCGTGTACACCGGCGAGCGCACGCTCATGGACCCGTTGCTGCGCGCACCCGAGCGGCTGCTGTACCGGGTCATGCGGGTCGATCCGAACAAGGGACAGGACTGGAAGGCATACGCCAAGAGCCTGATCATCTTCTCGCTCGCGGGCTGGCTGCTGCTGTATCTCATCCTGCGCACGCAGACGCTGTGGAACTTCACCGGGCTCAACCCCCAGCACTTCCACTCCGCACCGTGGAACGTGACGTTCAACACCACCTCGTCGTTTGTGACGAACACGAACTGGCAGTACTACGGCGGCGAGACGACGATGAGCTACTTCAGCCAGATGGCTGGGCTGACCGTGCAGAACTTCCTCTCCGCCGGGGTGGGGATCGTGGTTGCGGTGGCGTTGATCAGGGGGATCGCCTCCCGCAGCGGCAAGAGCCTGGGCAACTTCTGGCAGGACCTGGTGCGCACGGTCCTGTATGTGCTGATGCCGATCTCGTTCCTGTTCGCGCTGATCCTGGTGTTCCAGGGGTCGATTCAGAACTTCTCGCACTACCTGAACTTCAACGGTCCGACCGGGCTCGCGAACACGATCGCGATGGGCCCGGTCGCCTCCCAGGAGGCGATCAAGCTGCTGGGCACGAACGGCGGCGGCTTCTTCAACACCAACTCCGCGCACCCGTTCGAGAACCCGAGCGGGTTTACCAACTTCGCCGAGATGCTGAGCGTCCTGGTGATCCCGGCGGCGCTCGTGTTCACCTACGGCCGGATGGCCGGCAACCGCCGGCAGGGCTACGCGATCTACGCCACGATGGCGGTCATGTTCCTCGGCGCGGCGTGCGTCGCGTACATCGCCGAGGCGCACGGGTCACCGGCGCAGCACGCCGCCGGGCTGCACACCGCCGTGATCCACGGGTCGAGCGGCGGCAACATGGAGGGCAAGGAGCAGCGCTTCGGGATCGCCGGGTCGGCGCTGTTCGACGTGGTCACGACAGTCACCTCGTGCGGCGCCGTGAACAGTTCGATCGAGTCGTTCACGGGTATAGGCGGCGCGGTCCCGATGGCCAACCTCAGCGCCAGCGAGGTGATCTTCGGGGGCGTCGGAACGGGTCTGTACTCGGTCCTCCTCTATGTGCTGTTGGCGGTGTTCATCGGCGGTCTGATGGTGGGGCGAACACCGGAGTACCTGGGCAAGAAGATCGAGGCGCGGGAGATCAAGCTGGTCGCGATCGGGCTGCTGATCACGCCCTTGTCGGCCCTATTCGCCACCGCGCTGGCGGTTGCGAGCAGCGCCGGCCGAGCGTCGATCTCCGCTGCGGCGACGGGGCCCCAGGGCTTCTCTGAGACCTTCTACGCCTACCTATCGCAGGCCAACAACAACGGCTCGGCGTTTCCCGGCTACACCGGATTCATCCAGCCGAACGCGGGCAATCTCGGGTCGCACGGGATCACGTTCGCAAACCTGCTCGGCGGCTTCACGATGCTGTTCGCGCGCTTCGCGCCGATTCTGTTCGCGCTCGCGGTCGCAGGCTCACTGGCTGGCAAGCGCATCAGCCCCGCCGGACTAGGGACCATGCGCACCGACAACGCCACGTTCGTGGTGCTGCTGATCGGCGTGATCATCCTGGTCGGCGCCCTGACGTTCTTCCCCGCCCTGCTGCTCGGACCGATCGTGCAGGGCCTCACCGGACACCTGTACTGATCATGAAACGCGACATCGTCACCTCCGCCCTCGGGATCATCGTCCTGACTCTTCTATGCGGGGTCATCTACCCGCTCGTCGTCACTGGCGTGAGCCAGGTGGCGTTCCCGGGCAACGCCAACGGCCAGAAGGTGTACGTCCAAGGCAAGCTCGTCGGCTCGAAGGTCATCGGTCAGCAGTTCGCCGACCAGGTCGTGAGGAACGGAAAGCCGCTCCGCGATAAGAGCGGCGACCCGGTGACCAACCCCGACCCGCGGTATTTCCAGTCGCGCCCGTCCGCGACCGTACCGCCTAACAGTGGCGCCGCGACCACGTTCTCGAACCTCGGCCCGAACAACGTCGCCACCGAACAGGCGATCGCCGCGAACATCAAGTCCTACCTGGCGCTCGAGAAGCCCTACGACCCGGGGCTGACCGTCGCCCAAGTTCCGGTGGACGCGGCGAACACATCGGCGTCGGGGATCGATCCTGACATCTCGCGGGCCAACGCCGACATCCAGGCCCACCGGGTCGCGGCCGTTCGTCACCTGTCACTGTCGCAGGTGGACACCTTCGTCTCCAAGTACACCCACGGGCGCGGGCTCGGGTTCTCGGGTGAGCCGGGTGTGAACGTGCTGCAGCTGAACCTCGCCCTCGACCGGCTCACTCGGGGTCTCTGATGGCGGTAGGCACACGCACCGGTCAAGAACGCACCGCCCCCGCTCCGGAGCGCCGCGCGGTCTCGCTGTTCCGCGGCGACATCGTCATCCGCGCGCTGCTCGACAGCGTCACCAAGCTCGACCCGCGGGTGCAGATCCGCAACCCGGTGATGTTCGTGGTCGAGATCGGCGCCGCGATCACCACCGTCACCTGGTTCATCCAGGTGTTCGGCGGCAAGGCCCTGGGTGGTAACGATCCGGCCTGGTACACGTTCATGATCTCGGTGTGGCTGTGGCTGACGGTCGTGTTCGCGAACATGGCCGAGGCGTTCGCCGAGGGGCGCGGCCGGGCGCAGGCGGACACGCTGCGCGCCATGCGCCAAGAGACCGTCGCGAGGCTGCAGGATGGCAGCACGAAGAGGGCCTCGGAGCTCGACAAAGGGGACATCGTGGTGGTCGAGGCGGGCGAGCTGATTCCGGGCGACGGGACCGTGATCGAGGGGATCGCGTCGGTAGACGAGTCGGCGATTACCGGCGAGTCCGCGCCCGTGATCCGGGAGTCCGGCGGCGACCGATCAGCGGTCACCGGCGGCACGCGGGTCCTCTCGGACCGGATCGTGGTCGAGATCACCCAGGAGCCCGGGCAGTCGTTCCTTGATCGGATGATCTCGCTGGTCGAAGGCGCCGCGCGCCGCAAGACCCCGAACGAGATCGCGCTGGGCATCCTGCTCGCCGGGCTGACGCTGATCTTCATGATCGTCGTGGCGACCCTGCGCCCGTTCGGGCTGTTCGCCCACACCCCGATCTCCGAGACGACGCTGATCTCGCTGCTGGTGGCGCTGATTCCGACCACGATCGGAGCGCTGCTGTCGGCAATCGGGATCGCGGGCATGGACCGGCTCGTGCGCCGCAACGTGCTCGCCCTCTCCGGACGCGCGGTAGAGGCCTCCGGCGACGTCGACGTGCTGCTCCTCGACAAGACCGGCACGATCACGATCGGCAACCGGCTCGCCTCGGAGTTCATCCCGATGCCGGGCGTGCCCGAGGCGGACCTGGCCGAGGTGGCGCAGCTCGCCTCGCTCGCGGACGAGACCCCGGAGGGTCGCTCGATCGTGGTGCTCGCCAAGCAATACGGAATCCGCGAGCACGACATGTCGAACCTGCACGCCCGCTTCGTGCCGTTCACCGCTCAGACGCGTATGAGCGGGGTCGACCTCGACGGCCGTATGCTGCGCAAGGGCGCCGGCGACGCGATCATCCAGTTCATCGGCGCTGAAGGCGGCCGGGCGCCGGCCGAGCTGCAGCCGGTGCTGGACCGCATCGGCCGCGAGGGCGGGACGCCGCTCGCGGTCGCGTCCGACTCGCAGGTGATGGGCGTCATCTATCTCAAGGACACGATCAAGGAGGGGATGCGCGAGCGCTTCGATCACCTGCGGGCGATGGGGATCCGGACGATCATGATCACCGGCGACAACCGGCTCACCGCGGCCAAGATCGCCGACGAATCCGGCGTGGACGACTTCCTCGCCGAGGCGACGCCCGAGGCGAAGCTCGCGCTGATCAAGGAGCAGCAGGCGGGCGGACGGATGGTCGCGATGACCGGCGACGGGACCAACGACGCCCCCGCGCTCGCTCAGGCCGACGTCGGCGTGGCGATGAACACCGGGACCCAGGCCGCGCGCGAGGCTGGGAACATGGTCGACCTCGACTCCAACCCGACGAAGCTCATCGAGATCGTCGAAGTCGGCAAGCAGCTGCTGATCACGCGTGGCGCGCTGACCACGTTCTCGATCGCCAACGACGTCGCCAAGTACTTCGCGATCCTGCCCGCGATCTTCGCCTCCACCTGGGCTGCCACCAAGGGGGGCGCGGGGCCCCTCCACGTGCTCAACGTCATGAGCCTCGGGACGCCAAGGTCCGCGGTGATCTCGGCGATCATCTTCAACGCGCTCGTGATCCCGCTCCTGATCCCGATCGCGCTCCGGGGGGTTCGCTACCGCCCCGTCGGTGCGAGCGCGCTCCTGAGAAGGAACCTGATGATCTACGGGCTGGGCGGGATCATCGCCCCGTTCATCGGGATCAAGCTGATCGATCTAGTCATCCACAACCTGCTGGGCGCATGAGACACACGCACGCGCTCACATCCCTCCCGCTCCCAAGGAGCACCTCCCCCCGGCCTCCGCGGCTGCTCGACCGGATCGCCGCGCGGGTGCGGGGCCCGTGGCTCGATCGCCAGCTCGCTCGCGGCGTCGCCACCTGGCGTTCACCGGCTCACGCGGCCCGCGCGGTGCAGGTGACGAGCGACCGCAGGCGCCGCGCGCTCACGCGAGCGCTCGAGCGGCTGGTCGAGCAATCCTACCGGCCTCCCGGCCGCTCGATGGCCAGCGCGGTGATCGCGCCGTGCCGCCGGCAGGTGCGCGCGGCGCTGCCCGAGATCCTCGACGTCTGCGCCCGGCTGCGCTCCGACGTCCCCGTCGACCCCCGCGGCGTGGTGCGGCTGCGTCACCTGCTCTGCGACGGCGGCGGCCCCTGCTATGTCTGGATGCATGCGGACGCCCTCACGACCGAGCTGCGAGAAGTGTCGAGATGGTTGGAAGTCAACGACTGACGTCCGAGTTGGACGCTCCTGAGAGCGTGAACGAGCCGCGGCGGGGTCATCTGCGCCTGTTCCTGGGCATGGCCGCCGGCGTCGGCAAGACGTATCGCATGCTGCAAGAGGGCCAGGCCGAGCAGGAGGCGGGTCGCGATGTGGTGATCGGGCTGCTCGAGACCCACGGCCGCGCCGACATCGCGCGGCTCGCCGACGGGCTCCCGGTGCTGCTGCGCCGGCACGTCGAGTACCGCGGCACCGAGCTCGAGGAGATGGACCTGCCGGGGATCCTGCGCCGGGCGCCGGAGCTCTGCCTGATCGATGAGCTCGCGCACACCAACGCCCCCGGGGTCGAGCACCACAAGCGCTACGAGGACGTCGAGGATGTGCTCTCCGCCGGGATCGACGTCCTCTCCACGGTCAACGTCCAGCATCTCGAATCCCTCAACGACCAGATCGCCGAGCTGAGCGGCGTGCGCGTGCGCGAGACGATTCCCGACGACGTCCTCGGGCGCGCGGACGAGATCGTGATGATCGACCTCACCCCGGAGGCGTTGATCGACCGCCTCCGCGCCGGCAAGGTGTATCCCGCCGAGCGCGTCGAGTCGGCGCTCAACAACTTCTTCCGGATCGAGAACCTCTCGGCGCTGCGAGAGGTCGCGCTGCGCCAGGTCGCCGAGGAGGTGGGGCACAAGCGGCTGACCACCGTGGAGCCCGCGATTGGCTCTCGCGAGGAGACCATCGCGGCCGACGCGCCGCAGGCGGTCGGCGAGCGGCTGCTGGCGCTCGTCGAGCCCTACCCGGGCGCGCAGCGCCTCGTCCGCCGGGCCTGGCGCTCGGCCCAGCGCCTCGCGGCGGAACTCGACATCCTCTGGGTGCAACCGCCCAGCGGAAAGCTCTCGGCCGAGCAGGAGACCTCGCTGGCGGCGCTGCGCCAGCTCGCCTCGGTTCTCGGAGCGCGCCTGCTCGTGGAGGAGTCGGACGACATCCCCGGAACGGTCGCCGAGGTCGCGCGCCGGCAAGGGACCACGTACGTGCTGATGGGCCGCGGCCGGCGTCCCGGCGGGCTGGCGAGACTCCGGACTCCCCTGCCCCAGCGCCTGATGGAGCTGCTCCCGGGTGTCGACGTACGCATCGTGGCCGACCGCGGCCACCGGGCCAAGGAGGCGCAACCATGAGTGCCGTAGTCGTGATCGCAATCGCGGTGGCCGCGCTGGCCGTTGGGCTCGCCGCCGGCTTCTGGCTTCCCCCGCACGGCCGACGCCCCGGCAAGGCGCGACCGCGACCGGTTCGGAGCATCCTGCTGCCGTTCACCGGGCAGGCCATCTCCCGCCGGGCCTTCGAAGCCGCGGTGCGGCTCGCGAAAGCCGAGAACGCCACGATCATGCCCGCCTACCTCGCGCGCGTGCCGCGCAACCTGCCGCTCGACTCGCCGTTGCCGGCGCAGTGCTCAAACGCGATGCCGCTGCTCGAGACGATCGAGCAGCGGGCCGTCAGTCAGGGGATCGCGGTCGACGCCCGGATCGCGCGCGGCCGCTCCTACCGGGACGCGCTGCGCCACCTGCTCGAGGACGAGCACTTCGACCGGATAATCGTCTCGGCGACCGAGAGCCCGAGGGTTGGGCTCAGCGCCGACGACCTCGAGTGGCTGCTCGAGAAGGTTCCGGCCGAGGTCATGATCCTCCGGCCGGCGCCGGACGACGTGCGCCTGATCTCGGCCAACGGGGCCGGCCCGCACTCCTGAAAGCGCAGGTTCGCGGGCGGGCGAGCCACAAGCCGCCCGCCCGCGCGAAACCTTGTACGGTCGCTCCGAGCACCATGGCGAACTTGACTGGGAGCTCCTCGGCGGACATCGACGCCCCCCTCGATCGGGTGTGGGCGCTGATCGAGGACGTGGAGACGGCCCCGCAATGGCAGGGCGGGCTCAAGGCGATCCGGGCGCTCGAACGCGACGGCGAGGGCCGCGCGACGCTCTGTGAATCGGAGTCCGACGCCAAGGTCCGCTCGATCAAGTCGACCGTGCGCTTCAGCTACGAGGCACCGACGCGGCTCAGCTGGCGGCAGGAGAAGGGCGAGCTGCGGTCGGTGGAGGGCAGCTGGGATTTGCAGGACCTGGGGGGCGGCCGGACCCGCGCCACGTATTCGCTGGAGGTGGATCTGGGACGGATGCTCGGCATGATCATCCGCGGCCCGCTCGTCGACGTCCTGCGCGCGATGCTGATCAACGCGCGCGCCGGCGAGCTGAAGAAGCACGCCGAGTCCGGTTGAGGTCAGGCCACGCGCTCGGGGACGCGCTCGGCCCGGCGCAGTTCGTGGCGGGCGATCGTACGTTTGTGGATCTCGTCCGGCCCGTCGGCGAGGCGCAGCGCGCGCTGGTGCGCGTACATCATGGCCAGGGGAAAGTCGTCGCTGACCCCGCCGCCCCCGTGAACCTGGATCGCGCGGTCGATCACCTTGAGCGCGACGTTCGGGGCGGCGACCTTGATCCCGGCGATCTCGGTGCGGGCGTGCTTGTTGCCAACGGTGTCCATGAGCCACGCGGCCTTCATGGTCAACAGGCGCGCCATCTCGATCTCGATCCGCGACTCGGCGATCCAGTCCTGGACGTTGGCCCGCTCGCTGACGGGCGCTCCGAACGTGGCGCGCGAGGCGGCGCGGGCGCACATCAGCTCGAGGGCGCGCTCGGCGGCCCCGATCGAGCGCATGCAGTGGTGGATTCGCCCCGGCCCGAGGCGCGCCTGGGAGATCAGGAACCCGTCGCCCTCGTTGGCGATGAGGTTCGAGGCGGGGACGCGGGCGTCCTCGAAGATGATCTCCGCGTGGCCCTCTTGGTCGATGTAGCCGAACACGGGGAGGTTTCTCAGGATCTTGACCCCTGGCGTGTCCCGCGGGACGAGGATCATCGACTGTTGGCGGTAGGGGTGACCGTCGGGGTCGGTCTTGCCCATCACGATCAGGATCCGGCAGCGCTCGCGGAGCGCCCCGGAGGTCCACCACTTGCGGCCGTTCAGCACGTACTCGTCGCCGTCGCGCTCGATCCGAAGCTCGATGTTGGTCGCGTCCGAGCTGGCGACGTCGGGTTCGGTCATCGCAAACGCCGAGCGGATCTCCCCCTCGAGGAGCGGCCGCAGCCACCGATCCTTCTGCTCGGGGGTGCCGAACAGCGCGAGCACCTCCATGTTGCCGGTGTCGGGCGCCGCGCAATTGCACGCCTCGGAGGCGATGTGGGTGCGGCCCATGATCTCCGCCAGCGGCGCGTAGTCGACATTGCTCAGTCCGGGCGCGGGCAGGTCGGGCTCAGCATGGGGGAGGAACAGGTTCCACAGCCCGAGCTCACGGGCGCGTTCCTTGAGCTCCTCCATCACCGGGGGGTGAGAGTGCGGGTCGCCGGAGCCCTGACGCTGCTCGTAGTAGACGGGCTCGGCGGGGTAGATGTGCTCGTCCATGAACGCGAGCAGGCGCTCGCGCAACTCGGTGCAGCGGTCTGAGAGCTCGAACTCCATCTGTGTGTCATCTCCTTGCGGCGGCGTTCCGGGTGCGTTTCGTGTTTGTTTGAGCGACCCAGTGGCTCATCCGGGAAATCATTGCCTGGTTCGCGCGCGAGAATCGAGCATGGCGAGGACGCAGGAGGCGACGCGCAGCAGCGCTGCGCGAGCCGACGAGGACAGCCGGATGACTCGGGCGCGGCCCGAATTGGCGAGGCTGGATGCCGAGCGGGCCGCAAGACCGAGCAGGCGAAGATTCGCAGCCGCGAAGAAGGTAAGGTTTTCCAGGATGGGTCACTGATTAAGGGGTGATGCCGAGCGCATTCGTCCACAGCCGCGTGAGCGTTTTCGCCAGCGCCGGCGTGGAGGCGTTTCCGTAGCCCTGGACGTAGCGGAAGTACGCCATCCGGCCGACCATCGCGCTAAGAGCATCGGCGGCGAGCTGCGGATCGAGTTCCGGATCGGCGAGGCCCCGCTGTTGCAGGTGGGCTATTGACTGAGCGTTCCGACGGGCGAACGCCTCCGCGCGTCGGAGTCGCATGCGCCGGAAGTCCGGGTCGATGTGCGCGACCTGGTCGAGCAGGGCCATCAGCTTCGCGTTGCGCCGGTAGCTCGCGAGATAGCCGCGGTTGGTGGCCTCGATGACGGCGACCGGATCGTCGCGATCGGCCGCGAGGTGCAGCCGGGGATGGAGCATCTCTTCGTTGACTTCTTCCATCACCGCGGCGAACACATCGTCCTTGTTCTTGAAGTACGTGTAGAACGAGCCGGCGGCGACGCCGGCCCGCTCGGTGATGTCCGTGATGCGGGCGTCGAGGAAGCCGTCGCGCTCGAAGACGTGGCGGGCGGCCTGGACGAGCTTTTGGCGGGTGCGCGTTCCGCGGGCGCTTGCGGGCGGCCGGCGCGTGGTGGCGGGAAGGTCTCTCGGCACACCGGGTGCGGGCTCGCGAATCGGCACGCCGCAAACCCTACACCGCGTTGAATCTGAGTTCAAGTTCGAGTAATGTCTCCCTGCGTTCGGTCATGGAGCTTGCGGAGCGACACGTGGTCATCACCGGCGCCGGCAGCGGCATCGGGCGCGCGCTGGCGAAGCGGATCGCCTGCGAGCGCCCGCGCGCGCTCGTCCTGGCGGATGTGAACCTCGATGCGGTTGACAGCGTCGCGCGTGAGGTCGGTGGCGTGGGGGTTCAGACGGACGTCGGCCGGGAGGAGGAGATCCGCGCGCTGGTCGAGCGCGCCCACGAGCGCGGCGGCCCCATCGACCTGTTCTGCTCAAACGCCGGCGTCCCCGGTCCCGGCGGCGGTCCCGAGGCGCCCGACGATGAGCTCCAGCGCACCTGGGAGGTGAACGTGATGGCCCACATCTGGGCGGCGCGGGCGGTGCTGCCCGAGATGGTGGAGCGCGAGGAGGGGTACCTGCTCACCACCGCCTCGGCCGCCGGCCTGCTCACCCAGGTCTCGGCGCTGGCGTATTCGATCACCAAGCACGCCGCGGTGGCCGCCGCGGAATGGATTGCCATCAACTACGGCGACGCTGGGATCAAGGTGTCGTGCCTGTGCCCGCTCGGGGTTCGCACGCCGATGCTCGAGACCGCGTTCGAGGACCGGATCGGCGCTGCCGCGCTGCTCCGCGACGAGCTACTCGAACCCGCCGATGTCGCCGACGCGGCGGTGGCGGGAATCCGCGACGAACGCTTCCTGATCCTGCCCCACCCGGTGGTCGCCAAGTACGTCGCGCTCAAGGGCGCAGACCACGAGCGCTGGCTGGCCGGGATGCGCGGTCTAGTCCGGGCTGCACGGGAGCGCTAAGCGGACACTACGCGGGTTGACGCGCTCATTTCCCGCCTAAGGGGTGGGTCACGATGTGGTGCAGCCGGCGCGCCGCCCGACCCAAACCGCCGTGCGCGTGGCTCGCGAGGCCCGTGGCGCCCAGAAACACCACGAAAAATCCCGCGGCGAAGGCGAGTGCCGCGAGCAGCGTCGGCCAATTGCGCTGCAGGAAGTTCCGGACGGTGTTCAGGACTCGCTGCGCGCTGTCGCCGGCGAAGACGAGGGTCCCGATGATCGCGACCAGCGGGAGCACGAAGCAGACGTTGTAGATGAGCAGCAGCACCAGCTGCCGGGTCGGTCCGAGGCCGGACGCCACGACCGCGGCGATCACGGCGAAGTACGGAAACGCGGTCGGGAACTCGACCAAGCTGATCGTCGCGCCGAGGACGCTCGACGACCGCCCGTGCGGATCGACCTGCGGAAGGCTACGGTCAGCAAGCCGGCCGCGATGCCGCCACAGCAGCCCCCCCGCCACGAGCATCGCCAACCCTGCCACGATCTCGAGCGAGTAGCGAACGTCGCGTTCGGGATGCGGCACGAGCGAAAGGATCAGCTGCCCGGGCCCGAGCGCCACAGCCGCCCCGCATGCGAAGTTGACCGCGAATACGGCCAGGCTGAACTCCGTGATCTGCTCGCGTGACCGCTGTCCCGTTGCGAGGTACAGCGCCGGCGCGATCGTGGACGGATTCAGCGAATCGGCCAAACCGATCGAGACCGCGAGGCCGATCAACCTGTACATGGAGGCAATGTTCCCGGCCCGCGGGTGGCGGAGTCAACCGGCTCGGCTATTAGACGTTGCTCATGCGGCGTGCGCGCAGGCGTTTGCCGCGGTGCGGCAAGATCGCGACGCTACGCGAAGTGAAGCTCCTCGCCCTCCTCGTCGGAGACGGGACGCTCGCACGTGGGGCACCACCACCGGGCTTCCATCGGCGTCCCGCACGCCACGTGTCGCGGCGCGGTGGCGTCCTCGGCGTTGCGCGCCCCCCATCCGGCGAGGAGCCTCAGGACTCCGCCCAGCTCCCGGCCGGCGGCCGTGAGTTCGTAGACGAAGCGCGGCGGCCGCTCCGAGTACGGCCGCGCCACCAGGAGCGCGTTGCGCTCGAGCTGGCGCAGCCGCTGAGTGAGGACGTTGGGCGCGATGCCCTCGACCTGCTCCTGCAGCTCGCCGAACCGGCGTGGCCCGTCGAGCAGGGCCGCGATGAGGAGCAGCGTCCAGCGGTCGCCGACGGTGGCGAGCGCCTCGGCGAGCGCTGAGCCGCCGTCCGGCGGCTCGGGCTCGGTTGGTCCCGCGGCCTCGGCCATATCAATTGGAATCGTAGGGATACGGACCGGCTCCGCTGGACTTCTGGCCGCCGGCGGTGGGGTTGCGTGGTCCGCCGGCGCCGGAGTTTGGTGGTCCGCCGGCGCCGGGGTTGTGTGGTCGGCCGGCGCCGGAGTTTGCGTGGTCCGCCGGCGCCGGAGTTTGGTGGTCCGCCGGCGCCGGAGTTTGGTGGTCCGCCTGCGCCGGAGTTTGGTGGTCCGCCTGCGCCGGAGTTTGGTGGACCGCCGGCGTCGGAATTTCGGAGTCCGGCGCTGCGTGGTCCGCCGGCGCCGGAATTTCGGGGTCCGCCGCTACGTGGGTCCGCCGGCGCCGTGGTCCCCGCCCCTGATTCCGTGTGGTAGAGTAGCGACTTGCACATTGCAAGTAACTAGTGTAGAGACGGGTGGCGCGCAACTAGCGCCACCGCCCAAGGAGAAGGAAATGTCGTTGCTTGAAGAGTTGGAGTCCGCCGTTCAGAAGGCGGCGGAAAGCACCGGTCCTTCGGTGGTCGGTCTTGGCCGAGGCTGGGGAGTGGGTTCGGGCGTCGTGATCGCGCCCGGGCGTGTCCTCACCAACGCGCACAACGTCCGTCATGAGGACGTCACGGTCGTGTTCGCGGATGGCCACCGGGAGAGCGGTCAGGTCGCGGGCTCTGATCCGGACCTCGACCTCGCGGTGATCGATGTCGACACCGGTGACGTCGAGCCGATCGAGTGGGCCGAGACCGGCACGGACTCGGTCGAGATCGGGCGTGCCGTGTTCGCGCTGGCCAACCCGGGCGGGCGCGGGCTGCGCGTCACACCCGGCTTCGTGTCCTCGACCGCCCGCAGCTTCCGCGGCCCGCGTGGCCGCCGGATCGCGGGCGCGATCGAGCACACGGCGCCGCTGCCACGAGGTTCCTCGGGCGGGCCGCTGATCGACAGCTCGTTCCGCCTGCTCGGGATAAACGCTGTGCGCGTCGACGGTGGCCTCATCCTGGCGATTCCCGCCGACGCCGCCGTCCGCGAGCGCGTCGAGGGCCTCGGCCGGGGAGAGCCGCCGAAGCGAGTCCGCCTGGGCGTCGCGGTCGCGCCGCCACGGGTCGCGCGCCGGTTGCGCCGCGCGGTCGGACTACCCGAGCGCGAAGGGGTTCTCATCCGCGCGGTCCAGGAGGGCAGCGCCGCCGAGCACGCCGGCCTGGAGCGCGGCGATCTGATCGTCGGCGCCGGTGGTCAGGAGATCGAGCGAGTCGATGCGCTGTACGACGCGCTCGATGCAGCGAGTGCGGAGGGCCGGCTGGCGCTGACGATCGTGCGCGGCGCCGAGGAGCGCGAAGTCGAGGTCACGTTCTAGGAGGGATAGTCGATGAGCACCGTGTTGGACCAACCCGATCTGAGCGGAGCCGACCCTCGTGAGGCCGAGGCGCTCGACGCCTATTCGCGTGTGGTCGTGGACGTGGCCGAGCGGCTCGCGCCCTCGGTGGCGAACCTGCGCCTGATGCGCCGGACCCGGGCGGGCCGGGTCCCGACGGGCGCCGGCAGCGCGGTCGCCCTCACCCCCGACGGTTTCGTGCTGACCTCGGCGCACGTGGTTGCCAGCCGTGGCCCTGGCTCCCAGGCGCGGCCCGCTGCGGGCCGCGCGTCGTTTGTCGATGGCCGTGAGCTGAACTTCCACGTGGTTGGACTCGACCCGCTGTCCGACCTCGCTGTGATTCGCGTCGACGGCGACGACCTGGCGCCGGCGGTCCTCGGTGACGCGGAGGGGTTGCGCGTCGGCCAGCTGGTTGTCGCGATCGGGAACCCGAACGGCTTCGCGGGCTCGGTGACCGCAGGCGTCGTCTCGGCGTTGGGCCGGTCTCTCCCGGCCCGTGCGGGACGGACCACGCGCTTCATCGACAACGTGATTCAGACGGACGCGGCGCTGAATCCCGGTAATTCGGGCGGAGCGCTCGTGGACAGCCGCGGCCGCGTGGTCGGCATCAACACCGCCGTAGCCGGGGTCGGGCTTGGTCTGGCGGTGCCGATCAACGGTGCGACCCGGCAGATCATCGGTTCGCTGATGCGCGATGGGCGCGTCCGCCGCGCGTACATCGGGATCGCCGGAGGTCCCAGGCCCCTGCCTCCGCACGCGCGCGTGCGGCTGGGGCGGGGCTCGGGCGTGGAGATCGTCGAGGTCTCGCCGGAAAGCCCGGCGGAGCGCGCGGGGCTGCGCGCCGAGGATCTGATCGTCGAGCTCGATCAGCGCCCGATCGAGCGCGTGGACGATGTCCAGCGCCTGATGGGCGATGACGCGATCGGCCGCCGGCTCACGGTCCGCGTGCTGCGGGGCGAGAAGCTGCTCGACCTCGAGCTCTCCCCGGTCGAATTGCGCGAATAGGTCCGTCCTGCCCGCCGTAAGTACGGACGCCCCGAGAGCGGTCACGGGCGGATGGCTGGCGAGGACGCAGGAGGCAGCCGGATGACTCGGGCGCGGCCCATTTAGGCGAGGCAGGATTCCGAGCGGGCAGCAAGCCCGAGGCAGCAGCGCTGCGCGAGCCGACGAGGACGAAGCCAGCCGCCGCCCGGGGCTACTCGAATGCGGGCGTGCCTGCGGTGGGGAGGACTAGTCCGAACAGCTACACTCAGGGTTCTGGCGCCGGGGCGGCGTTAGTTTTGACGCCCGCTTTCGGGCCAGAGCCCTGACCACCCCGGACGGGAACGCTTAGATGGCCCGTGGAGACGTGCGGATCGCGGCAACTCTCGCTTGTGAAGAGTGCAAGCGCCGCAATTACCAGACGAACAAGAGCAAGCGGAACAACCCCGAGCGACTCCAGCTGCGCAAGTACTGCCGTTGGTGCAGGCGTCACACCCCGCACCGCGAGACGCGCTGAGCTGACTGAGGCAGTTCGTGGCTCGCAACCGCAAACGAGCAAAGGAACGGCGTGCGCGACGACCCGAGTCGGTCGCGGCCGCCCGCGCCCGTCGGGAGCAATCGGCGCCGTCGCCGATCAGCCATGCCACCCCCGACGTCGAGCTCGCCGAGGCGCAGCTCGAGGTCGGGCGGCCGGATGTCGTCGATGAGTCAGATGAGCGCACGGGGAGCCTGGGTCCGGCCGAGGACCGCGTGGACGAGGCGGACGGGCGCCGGAACCTGATCGACGAGGCTGAGGCTGAAGGGCCCACGGAGCTCTCAGACGAGGCCGATGAGCCTCCAGAGGTACTCGATGAGGCCGACTCGGGGCTGTTGGATGCGGACCAGGACCCGGAGTTCGTCGATGAGATCGAGGTGGAGGCCGAGGAGGAGCAGGGCGAGTACGACGAGCTTGAGTCGGAAGCTCATCCGGCCGGGCCGGGGGACGGTCGCGCTCCTCGCGCCGGCGATGGCCGCACGTCCGCCGGCGCCGGAGCGCTCACGGCCCGGGGCACGGCCGTGGCGGAGCGTCGGCCTTGGGTCGGCGGCCGCTTCCTACACTTTCTCCAAGGAAGCTGGCGCGAGCTGCAGCGGGTACAGTGGCCCGACCGCCGTCAGGTGATGCAGGCTACGGGAGTCGTGATCGGGTTCGTGATCGTCGCCGGCGTGTTCCTCGGTGTTGCCGACTGGGCCGCTGGCAAGATCGTCACGTACATCCTCAAGTAGCGCGGCGCGCAGCGCAAGCAGTCGGGCGAGGCCGGAGGCCGAGCGATATCTTCAAAAGTTGCGTGGGCAGGTGGCCCGCGAAGGACTGAGTAGAAATGTTTCGCTGGTACGTAGTCAACACATATTCGGGTCACGAGAACAAGGTCAAACACAACCTCGAGCATCGCATCGTGTCGCTCGGGCAGCAGCGCGCCGTCAGGCAGATCGTCGTGCCCACCGAGTCCGTCTCGGAGATGAAGGACAACCAGAAGGTCACAGTCGAGAAACGGACGATGCCCGGCTACGTGCTCGTGAACATGGATCTCAACGAGGACTCGTGGTCACTCGTGAAGGGAACACCCGGCGTCACCGGATTCGTCGGCGCATCCAACGAGCCGGTCCCGCTCACGCAGGACGAGGTCAACCGCCTGCTCCACCGTGAGCAGGAAGTGCGCCCGCGCAGCCGGGCCCAGTTCTCGATCGGCGAGTCCGTCAAGGTGATATCGGGCCCGCTGTCCGACTTCTCCGGCGAGATCTCGGAGGTCAACGAGGATGCCCAGCGACTCAAGGTTCTGGTCTCGATCTTCGGCCGGGAGACGCCGGTCGAGGTCGGGTTCGATCAGGTGAAGAAGATCTAGCCCGGGCGTTCGTGCGGTGGCCAAGAAAGTTCTGACCCAGATCAAGCTGCAGGCGCCGGGCGGCCAGGCGAGCCCCGCTCCGCCCGTGGGCCCGGCCCTCGGCCAGCACGGCGTCAACATCATGGAGTTCGTCAAGGCGTTCAACGCCCAGACGCAGTCCGACGCCGGCACCGTGATCCCGGTCGTGATCACGGTCTACGAGGACCGCTCGTTCACGTTCGTCACCAAGAGCCCGCCGGCGGCGGTGCTTATCAAGCAGGCGCTGTCGCTGGAGAAGGGATCGTCCGAGCCCTACCGCGAGAAGGTCGGGCGGATCACCCAGGATCAGCTGCGCCAGATCGCCGAGAAGAAGATGAACGACCTCAATGCGAACGACATAGACGCGGCGGCAAAGATCATCGCGGGCACGGCTCGCTCGATGGGCGTGGAGGTGGAGTAGGCGTGTCAAAGCATGGAAAGTCATACGAGGACGCCAAGCAGCGGTTCGACCGCGAGCGCGAATATTCGCCCGCGGAGGCGGTGTCGCTGATCAAGCAGCTCGGACGGGCCAAGTTCAACGAGTCCGTGGAGGTCCACGTGCGGACCGGGTTGAACGTCCGGCACGCCGACGAGCAGCTGCGCGGCACCGTGGCCTTGCCGAATGGGCTCGGGAAGGACGTCAACGTGGCCGTGTTCGCCCAGGGCGACAAGGCCCGCGAGGCAGAAGAGGCCGGCGCCGACGTCGTCGGGGCCGAGGACCTCGCGCAACGGATCCAAGACGGGTTCGACGACTTCGACGTCGCGATCGCGACCCCCGACCTCATGCCCGTGGTCGGCCGGCTCGGCCGGATCCTTGGTCCCGCCGGCAAGATGCCCAATCCCAAGGTCGGAACGGTCACGATGGACGTCGGCCGCGCGGTCGAGGAGGCCAAAGCGGGGAAGGTCGAGTACCGCACCGATCGCAACGCGATCGTGCACCTCGTGATCGGCAAGCGCGACTTCGACGAGCGCCGCCTGCTCGAGAACTACGCCGCGGTCATGGACGAGCTGATCCGCGCCAAGCCGTCCGCGGCCAAGGGGCGCTACATCCGGTCGGTCACGTTTGCCACCACGATGGGCCCGGGCGTAAAGGTGGACCCGTCGCGGACCCGCGACATCGTCGAGGAGCCGGTGGCGGCGTAGACTGGTCCTTAAGTTTCAAAGAGACGCAGCCCGAGACCTCCGGCCGCGCGCCGCGCGCGTAAGCCCGGGGCAGGCGAGCCTCTTCATCTGAGCCCGGCTTTCCCGGTCTCGGTGTGGGCGCCCGCCTCGATCGGCGGGCGTCGTTCGTGAGAGGAACCATGAACCGAGACCAGAAAGCAGCTGTAGTCGAGGAGATCGCCGAGCAGATCCGAGGCGCCCAGGCGGTCTTCGCCGTGGACTACCGGGGCATCTCCGTCGCCCAGGCGGCCGGCCTGCGCGCGCGGCTCCGCGAATCCGACACGAAGTTCCGGATCGTCAAGAACTCGCTCACCGAGCGCGCGGCCGACAAGGCCGGCGCGGAGTCGCTCAAGCCGCTGCTCGAGGGCCCCACGGCGCTCGCGCTCGTGAGCGGCGATGCGGCGGTTGCGGCCAAGGCGCTCAGCGACACCGCCCGAGCCCTGAATATCCTGGAGTTCAAGGGCGGCCTGATGGACGGGAGCGCGCTAAGCGCCGACGATGTCCGAGCGATCGCCCGCCTTCCGGCTCGAGACGTGCTCCACGCGCAGCTCGTCGGCACGATCGCATCACCGATCACCGGGCTCGTACGCACACTGAATGCGCTAATCGCGGGGATCGCGATCCAGCTGAAGGAGATCGCGGATCGGGAGCTCGTCAGCGGTGAGGCGCCGGCTCCGGCGCCGGCGGAGGCTGAGGCGCCGGCGGAGACTGAGGCGCCGGCTCCGGCGGGCGGAGGCTGAGGCGCCGGCCGAGCCTGAGGCGCCGGCGGAGGCTGAGGCGCCCGTGCCGGCGGAGCCTGAGGCGCCGGCGGAGGCTGAGGCGCCCGTGCCGGCGGAGTCGGAAGCGGGCGCCGAACCTGAGGCGCCAGCGGGCGCGCAAGCGCGCCCGGAACCCGACGCCAGGCCCAGCGGCGAGCCCGGCGCCCCGCAACAAGAATCTGAACAACCTGACCCGGCCACCGGCGGCCTCGCTGGAGAGTCCGAGGCGTAAGGAGGAAACATGCCAACCACGCAAGAATGGATCGACGAGCTCAAGAGCATTTCGGTGCTCGAGCTGTCCGAGCGGATCAAGGCGCTCGAGGAGACGTTTGGCGTCTCGGCGACTGCTGCCGCGGTGGCGGCGCCGGTCGGCGCGGCCCAGGCCGACGGCGGCGGCGAAGAGGCTGAGGAGCAGAGCAGCTTCGACGTCGTCCTTACGGCCGCCGGCGACAAGAAGATCCAGGTGATCAAGGTCGTGCGCGCTGCCACCGGCCTTGGCTTGAAGGAGGCCAAGGCGCTCGTCGACGAGGCCCCCAAGCCGGTCAAGGAGGGGGTAGACAAGGAGGAGGCGGAGAAGCTCAAGGCGGACCTCGAAGACGCCGGCGGGAGCGTCGAGCTGAAGTAGCGAGAGCCCGCGCCCGGCGCCGATAAAGGGACGTGATTGAGCTTTTGATCCGTATAGGCGCATAAGGTCACGCACGTCCTGCTGGGCGGGGCGGCGGGGTGGCCGAGCCGCCCGTAGGGCGAGTGATGCCCGTCAGTCGGGCGCGTGAGGGCGCCGGCGCGATCGGTCCCGCGGCCGGCGCGGGCCGCCCCGCCGGCGCCGGCGTGACCGGTCCCGCGGCCGGCGCGGGCCGCCCCGCCGGCGCCGGCGTGACCGGCCCCGCGATCGGTACTGTCGCCGCCCGGGCCGCCGGCGCGCCGGGACCCGCGCGGCCCGCGCCAGCGGCCCCGCCGGCACCCGGCCTTGCTCCCTGAGCAATTTCCCCCTAAACTCCCCGCGTCAGCCAATAGTCGTAGCCGCCCGAACCATGCGGTGCCGCGCCACATACGCGGTTGCCAGGGGCGGGGTCCGTGAGAGCTGGTAGCCCCTGCACAGGGCAGCGATGCCGTGTGCTATCTTTGTTGGTCGCGCCCTTTTAGGGGTCGGAGATGACTCTGGGGGCGCTCCTGCCTCCCTCTCGACCGCCCGAGGAGTCGCCGTCTTGGCAACCACTCACGCCCCCCGGACGCGCCGTAGCTTCGCGCGTCTGAACAAGGTTCTCGAAGTCCCCAACCTCATCGATATCCAACGCAAGTCCTTCGACTGGCTGACCAACCCCGAAAATGGCGGCCTGCGCGAGACGATCGACGACATCTCGCCGATCGAGGATTACACCGGCAACCTCGCCGTCCAGTTTGGCGAGTTCACCTTTGACGAGCCCGTCGCGAGCCTCGAGCAGTGCCGCGAGAAGGATCTGACCTACGCGCGGCCTCTCACGGTCACCGTCGCCTTCATCAATCGCGAGACGGGTGAGATCCGCGAGCAATCCGTGTTCATGGGCGACTTCCCGTGGATGACCGACCGCGGGACGTTCATCATCAACGGCACCGAGCGCGTCGTGGTCACGCAGCTGGTGCGCTCGCCGGGCGCGTACGTGATGGAGCCCAAGGACCGCGAAAAGCAGGTCTTCATCGCGAACCTGATGCCCGCGCGCGGTTCGTGGCTCGAGCTCGAGATCGACAAGAAGGGACGGGTCTACGTCCGCATCGACCGCAAGCGCAAGCTGCCCGTCACCGTGCTTCTGCGTGCGATGGGTTACTCCTCAGACGAGGAGATCCTGAACCTCTTCGACAACTCGCTCTACATCCGCCTAACGCTCGAGGCCGACCCGGAGATGGTGCGCTCCGAGGAGGGCGCGCTCATCGAGCTGTTCAAGAAGCAGCGCCCGGGCGAGCCGCCCTCGGTCGACGCCGCCAGGGCCCTGCTGCACCAGCTGTTCTTCGACCCCAAGCGCTACGACCTCACGCGCGTGGGACGCTACAAGCTGAACTCGCGCCTCGGCCTCGACATCGACCTCGAGACCCGGACCCTCACGCACGACGACATCATCGCGCTGGTCAAGGAGCTCGTGTCGCTGCCGACGCTGCTCGGGATGGCCGAGGACAACGACGACGAGGTCAAAGCCGATTACGCCGCCGAGGCCGCGGCGCTGCCCCGCGAGCCCATCCTTGATCACCTCGACGAGTACGAGCACTTCGGCAACCGCCGTCTGCGGACCGTCGGGGAGCTGATCCAGGAGGCTTTCCGGATCGGCCTGTACCGGATGGAGCGGGTGGTCCGCGAGCGCCTTACCACTGAGGACGCGGACACGATCACCCCGCAGACGATCGTCAACATCAGGCCGGTCGTCGCGGCCCTCAAGGAGTTCTTCGGCTCTAGCCAGCTGTCCCAGTTCATGGACCAGACGAACAGCCTCGCGGGTCTCAGGCACCGCAGGAGGCTGTCAGCCCTGGGCGCCGGCGGTCTGACCCGCGAACGCGCCCCCATCGAAGTGCGCGACGTGCACCCCACTCACTACGGGCGGATGTGTCCGATCGAGACCCCGGAAGGTCCGAACATCGGCCTGATCGGCTCGCTCTCGAGCTACGCCGAGATCTCCGAGCACGGGTTCGTCACGACTCCGTACCGGGTGGTCAAGAACGGCAATGTCACCAACGAGATCGTCCACCTGGACGCCACCCAGGAGGAGGAGCAGCTGATCGCGCAGGCGAACACGCCGGTGGACTCGCACGGCAAGCTCACCGGCGGGGAGATCCTGTGCCGTACCCAGGCCGGTCAGTACGTGACCGTGGCGCCGCAGGACGTTGACCTGATCGACGTCTCGCCCGAGCAGATCTGGTCAGTGACCACGGCGATGATCCCGTTCCTCGAGCACGACGACGCCAACCGCGCGCTGATGGGTTCGAACATGCAGGCTCAAGCGGTGCCGCTGCTCGTCACCGACGCGCCGCTGATCGGAACCGGGATGGAGCGCCGCGCGGCGATCGACACCGGCGACGTGATTATGGCCGAGGCTCCGGGCACGGTGTCCTACGTCGACGCCGAGCAGATCGTGGTCGATGGCAAGGACGGCGGCCAGGACGCGTACGAGCTGCAGAAGTTCATGCGCTCCAACCAGGGCACGCTGATCCATCAGAAGCCGATCGTCGATGTCGGCGCCACCGTTAAGCAGGGCGAGGTGCTCGCCGACGGCTCGGCCACCGACGGCGGTGAGATGGCGCTGGGCAAGAACCTGCTGGTCGCCTTCATGTCCTGGGAGGGCTACAACTTCGAGGACGCGATCATCCTGTCCAAGCGCCTCGTGCAGGACGACGAGCTCACCTCGATCCACATCGAGGAGTACGAGATCGACGCCCGCACCACAAAGCTGGGCGACGAGGAGATCACGCGCGATATTCCGAACCGCTCGGAGGAGTCGCTGCGCAATCTCGACGACCGCGGCATCGTTCGCATCGGCGCCGAGGTGTCCTCCGGCGACCTGCTGGTCGGCAAGGTCACCCCGAAGGGCGAGACGGAATTGACGGCCGAGGAGAAGCTGATCCGCGCGATCTTCAAGGAGAAGGCGCGCGAGGTCCGCGACACCTCGCTCAAGGTGCCCCACGGCGAGGGCGGCGTCGTTATCGACGTCAAGACGTTCAGCCGCGACGAGGGCGATGACCTGCCGCCGGGAGTCAATGACCTAGTCCGCGTGTTCGTGGCCAAGAAGCGCAAGATCGCCGAGGGCGACAAGCTCGCGGGGCGTCACGGCAACAAGGGCGTGATCTCGAAGATCGTCGACGAGCAGGACATGCCGTTCCTCGAGGACGGCACCCCGGTCGACGTGATCCTCAACCCCCTCGGCGTGCCGAGCCGGATGAACCTCGGTCAGATCCTCGAGACTCACCTCGGCTGGGTCGCGGCCAACGGCTGGTATGACGACGGTTCCGACGGTCACAAGGCCGCGACGGGCGACGGCGGCAGGGTCTACGTGGCCACGCCGGTGTTCGACGGCGCCACGGTCGCCGACGTCGACGAGGCGCTCGTCCGCTGGCAGGAGGAGCACAAGGGCTCGATCAGGATGGATGTCGACAAGAAGCGCCGGCAGGGCGAGCAGGCCTCCGGCAAGGTGACCTTGTTCAACGGCCGCACGGGCGAGCCGTTCGAGGAGCAGGTCACCGTCGGATATATGTACATCCTGAAGCTCCTGCACCTGGTCGACGACAAGATCCATGCTCGCTCGACCGGCCCCTACTCCCTCGTCACGCAGCAGCCGCTGGGCGGCAAGGCGCAGTTCGGCGGCCAGCGGTTCGGCGAGATGGAGGTGTGGGCGCTCGAGGCCTACGGCGCGGCGTACACCCTCCAGGAGATGCTCACGATCAAGTCCGACGACACGGTCGGACGGGTCAAGGCCTACGAGGCGATCGTTAAGGGCGAGAACATCGCGGAGCCATCGATTCCCGAGTCGTTCAAGGTCCTGCTCAAGGAGATGCAGTCGCTGGCGCTCGACGTCAACGTCGTCTCCGAGGAGGGCGAGCGCGCCGAGATGCGCGAGGAGGACGACGACCTACTGCGCGCGGCCGAGGAGCTCGGGATCGACCTGAGCGGTGTACGGGCCACCGACGGTGCCGCTGCCGACGAGACGACCGAGCACGAGGGCGAGACAGTCGAGGCCTCCGAGGAGGAGGCCGAGGTCGAGGATTCGGACATGGAGCCGGGCGAGGAGCTCGAGATGGAGGACTTCGCCGAAGACGAAGATCCCATGATCGACGAGGATTTGGCTCCCGGAGAGGCAGAAGGCGTCCCCGAGGAGGACGAAAGCTAGCTCCGTCGGTGGCCCTCACCGGCTACGCAGCATCACCACCAGCCAAAGACTTAAACAGACGAAGGACTCAATTTGATCGACATAAATAACTTCGACGCAATCGAGATTGGGCTGGCGTCCTCGAAGCAGATCCGCTCGTGGAGCTCCGGCGAGGTCACTAAGCCCGAGACCATCAACTACCGGACGCTGAAGCCCGAGAAGGACGGGCTCTTCTGCGAGCGCATCTTCGGCCCCACCAAGGACTGGGAGTGCTACTGCGGCAAGTACAAGCGCGTCCGTTACAAGGGAATCGTGTGCGAGCGCTGCGGCGTCGAGGTGACCCGCTCGAAGGTTCGCCGCGAGCGCATGGGCCACATCGACCTGGCCGCCCCGGTCAGCCACATCTGGTTCTTCAAGGGTGTGCCGAGCCGCATCGGCTACCTGCTCGACATGGCGCCCAAGGAGCTCGAGAAGGTCCTCTACTTCGCCGCCTCGATGGTGACGTGGGTAGATGAGGAGGCCCGTGAGCGCGACCTCGAGACGCTCGAGGGAGAGGTGAACAAGGTCCTCGACGCCTACGCGGCCGAGAAGGAGGAGCGCATCCTCGAGCTCAGGGAGTCGCTGACCAGACGCGAGCAGTACCTGGAGTCAGGCCGGCAGAGTCGCGACTTCTCAGATGATGACCATCTGTGGGCCGAGACGCTTGGCGTCAACGTCGCCAAGCTCTCCGACGAGGAGCGCGAGAAGCACCTCAAGGACCTGCGCAAGAGCGTTCAGGCCGACATCGACGACACCGAGGCCTACATCGAGGACGCCGCCGAGCGGATGCGCCAGGTGTGGGAACTCTTCAAGACGATGAAGGCCAAGGACGTGATCAACGACGAGACGACGTTCCGTGAGCTGAAGGATCGCTTCGGCTCGCCGTACGGGTTCGGCGACTACTTCCGCGGCGGGATGGGCGCCGAGGCCGTGCGCGACCTGCTGCAGCAGGTCGACCTCGGCGCCGAGTCCGACGACCTGCAGGAGCAGGTCAAGACGGCCAAGGGCCAGAAGCAGGCCCGAGCGGTCAAGCGGCTGAAGGTCGTCTCCGCGTTCATCCACTCGGGCAACAAGCCCGAGATGATGGTCCTCGAGGCGGTGCCGGTGATCCCGCCGGAGCTCCGGCCGATGGTGCAGCTCGACGGTGGCCGGTTCGCGACGTCGGACCTCAACGACCTCTACCGCCGGGTAATCAACCGCAACAACCGGCTGAAGCGGCTGCTCGACCTCGGCGCGCCCGAGATCATCGTCAACAACGAGAAGCGGATGCTCCAGGAGGCCGTCGACGCCCTGTTCGACAACGGCCGCCGGGGACGTCCGGTCACCGGCCCGGGCAACCGGCCGCTCAAGTCGCTCTCAGACATGCTCAAGGGCAAGCAGGGGCGGTTCCGCCAGAACCTGCTCGGTAAGCGTGTCGACTACTCGGGCCGCTCGGTGATCGTCGCCGGGCCATCCCTGAGGCTGCACCAGGCAGGCCTGCCGAAGCTGATGGCGCTCGAACTGTTCAAGCCGTTCATCATGGCCCGGCTGGTCGAGCGCAAATCGGCGCAGAACATCAAGGCGGCCAAGAAGATGGTCGACTCGATGATCCCGGAGGTGTGGGACGTGCTCGAGGAGGTCATCCACGAGCATCCCGTGCTGCTCAACCGCGCACCGACGCTGCACCGTTTGGGCATCCAGGCGTTCGAGCCGGTGCTCGTGGAGGGCAAGGCGATCCAGGTCCATCCGCTCGTGTGTCACGCGTTCAACGCCGACTTCGACGGCGACCAGATGGCAGTTCACCTGCCGCTGTCGGCCGAGGCCCAGGCCGAGGCTCGAATCCTGATGCTGTCGGCGAACAACATCCTGTCCCCCGCGCACGGCGCGCCACTGGCCACGCCGACGCAGGACATGGTGCTGGGCGCGTACTACCTGACCTACGGCCCGGACGCGGCTGCGCTGTCGCAGATCGATCCGGCCACCCATGACCCGCGGCCGCACGTGTTCCGCACCGCCCAGGAGGCGGAGTGGTCCTATGAGCACGGCGTGGTCAGGCTGCACGATCTGGCCGAGTACCGCCCCCTGGGGCGTGAAGGCGGCCACGTGCTGACCACCGTGGGACGAATCATCTACAACGACAAGATCGAGCGTGCGCTCGAGGAGGCCCTGGGCGAGCAGTTCGACCCCACCACCTATGAGTTCATCAACCGCTCGATGAAGAAGCGCGACACCACCAAGCTCGTCGACGACCTCGTGCAGCGCTACGGCGCTCCCACGATCTCCCAGGTGCTCGACGCGTTCAAGGACATCGGCTTCCACTACGCCACGCAAGCGGGGGTGACGATCTCAAAGAACGACGTGCAGACCCCGCCGACGAAGGCCGAGATTCTCGGTCGCTACGAGGCCGAGCTCTCGACGATCGAGGCGCAGTACTACGCCGGCGAGATCAACCAGGAGGAGCGCCACGAGGCGGTCACCAAGCTGTGGGACCGCGCGACCAACGAGGTGGGTCAGGCTCTGAATGATCATCTCGACGAGCTCAACCCGATCTACATGATGGCCAACTCCGGCGCCCGCGGGTCGTTCTCGCAGATCCGGCAGCTCGCGGGGATGCGCGGTCTGATGGCCAACCCGAAGGGCGAGATCATCGAGCGCCCGATCAAGGCCTCCTTCCAAGAGGGCCTGAGCGTGCTCGAGTACTTCATCTCGACCCACGGCGCGCGCAAGGGGCTGGCAGACACGGCCCTGCGCACGGCGGACTCGGGCTATCTGACCCGCCGGCTGGTCGACGTGGCGCAGGACGTGATCATCCGCACCGAGGACTGCGGCACCGGCGAGTACATCGAGATGCCGATCTCGAAGCTCGAGGTCGATCCCGAGACTCGGCGACTGCGTCCGACGGGCGACCCGAACGAGAACCTGATCGGCCGTATTGCCGCCAGCGACGTCGCCACCAAGCGCGGGCGCGTGATGGTGGAGAAGGGCGCGGAGATCGACCGGGCCGAGCTGGCCGACATCGTCGACGCCTGGAGCGACGACACCGACAAGGGCGTGCCAATCACGGTCCCGGTGCGGTCAGTGCTCAAGTGCGAGGCTCCCACCGGGGTCTGCCAGAGCTGCTACGGCCGCTCGCTCGCGACCGGCAAGCTCGCTCAGATCGGTGACGCCGTCGGGATCATCGCCGCGCAGTCGATCGGCGAGCCCGGCACTCAGCTGACCATGCGTACGTTCCACACCGGCGGCGTCGCCGGTGCGGACATCACCCACGGTCTGCCCCGCGTGGTCGAGCTGTTCGAGGCCCGCAAGCCGAAGGGGCTGGCCAAGATCGCCGAAGTCGGCGGCAAGGTCACGATCGAGGAGTCCGACAAGGCTGTCACGGTCGTCATCACCGACGACGGCGGTGAGGAGCATCGCCACACGTTCCCGCGCCGGACGCTGCTGTTCGTGGACAACGGACAGAAGATCGAGCCGGGAACGCAGCTCAACGAGGGGTCCCTGTACCCGCACGAGCTGCTGGCGATCCGGGGACGGACCGAGACCGAGCTGTACCTCGTCCGGGAGGTCCAGGAGGTCTACAAGTCCCAGGGGGTCGACATCAACGACAAGCACATCGAGCTGATCGTGCGCCAGATGATGAAGAAGGTACGGGTCGACCAGAAGGGCGACACCGACCTGCTCCCCGGCCAGTTCGTCGATCGTCAGGAGTACGCGCGGGTGAACCGCGACGTCGTCGAGCAGGGCGGCGAGTCGGCCCAGGCCGAGGAGATCATCCTTGGGATCACCAAGGCCTCGCTGAACACCGACTCCTTCCTGTCGGCGGCGTCGTTCCAGGAGACGACCAAGGTGCTCACCGACGCGGCTCTCGAGGGCAAGATCGACCGCCTCAACGGGCTCAAGGAGAACGTGATCATCGGCAAGCTGATCCCGGCCGCGACGGGCCTGAAGCGCTACCGCCGGATTGAGATCGAGCCGTCCGAGCCGCTGCCGCGCGGCATGGACGACGTCGGTCTGCTCGATCACGACGACCTTGCCGCTGAGCTCGGTCTGACCGATGGCGAGTCGCTCGCCGGATTCGGGGGAGGCCTCGAGCCCGACCTCTCCGACCTGGAGGACATTGGCAACGGCTCCTCGTCGCTGGGGTTCGCCGATGAGCTCGGCGAACTCGACGTCCCCGACGAGGACGAGTCATAAGGGGCCGGCTGAATCTGTCTGATTAAGTCCGGGTCGTCCTCCTTCGGGGGCGGCCCGGCAACAGATGTCAGCTTGCGGTCGCGGCGTCGGCGGAGCGTACTGATTCGAGTGCGTCCAAAGAACTCAGCACTTCCGCCAGATCGCGTGGGCGCTCGCCGCCAAAGTGGGAGCGCAGCCCAGAGTCCGCGAGCAGTCGTAGCCGGCTCTCGCCAGCTTCCGTCATCAGAGGGTCGATCCCCACCTCCCGTACCAGGGTCGCAGCGTCGGCAAGTTCGTCGGCGCGGCGCTCCGCATATATGGCCAGGGAGCACATGACGCGCTCCGCCAGACTCGGGAACGGTACCTGCTCCCCCGCCCCATCGATGCTGGCCAGCACGGCATCTTGCACACCATGCCGGCGCGCCGCCAGCAGCATCTCGAGCACGAGTGCGTCGCGCCCTTTCATGAACACGCTGCGCAGCAGCTTGACCAGGGCGGCATCGCCGGCGGCGCCCCCGATGGCGGTCACGTTCAGTCCGACGGCCGAAGCCTCGTTCCTCCACCGTGCCGCACCTGAACCTGCGGCTAGCATCGGGACACGCGCGCCGGCGGTCACCACTGTTCCCAGGACGGCGGCATCGACATATTCCGCCCCTGCCCTTTCGACGAGCTCGGCAGCGCTTCGCTTTACGACCGGCAGGCTGGATGATGGATCTACGTAAAGGTGGCCTTGCCGCAGGTGGGTTGAGCAAGCCTCGACGACCTCCGTGGCGGAGGCGGCTGGCACGGCGGCAATCACGACCTCGGCTTCTCTCACCGCTTCGCTCAGCGATCCTGCGGCGCGGACGCCTGCAGCGCGCATGCGCTCGCGCCGCGAATCCGCGCCCGTGGCGCCGGCCCGGGGACGGACGTACGCCTGAAGGTCGGCGTGCGCGGCGGACAGAGCACGGGCCAGTGCGTCCGCGAGTTCGCCGTACCCGATGAACGAAACGCTGCGCACTTGGTTACCTTGCCCCGGGATCGAGTTCTCCTGCGCTCCGCGGCCGCTAAGAGGGCGGTTGATACAACGCGCTCAGCGGGATGACTTCAGGTGTCTATCAGCGTCCTCGACGCAGACTCCGTTGTTCGAGAGTATTTGATCGACCCAGTCATTCGAGAAGTCTCCGCGGGCCACGGCGGCGGTGTACTGTGACTCCGCTGCCTCGCGTGCTTCAAGTCGAGCAATCAAGTCGTCGGCGATCCCGCGCGGGACAACCACGACGCCATTGAGGTCGCCAACGATGATGTCCCCGGGGTGTACGACTATGCCTCCGGCCGAGATTGGATGGTTGATCTCGCCGGGCCCTCGATGAAGCGGGCCGATCGGCGTCACGCCGCGCGCGAAAACCGGAAAGTCCTCGAGGGCCCGGATACCGGGCAGGTCCCGGATGAGCCCGTCGACTACGAAGCCCGCGATACCACGATGGCGAGCCTTGGTCGACACGAGATCGCCCAGGACCGCGGTGTTGCCTGAATTAGCAGCGTCAATAACCACGACATCTCCGGGCTGCGCGATGTCCAGGCTCTTGTGGACCATGAGGTTGTCTCCCGGATACACCTTCACGGTGCACGCCGGCCCGATGATGCGGAGCGATGGATCGGTGACATTCCTGATCAACGGCGACATCGTGTAGAGGCGATTCATCAGGTCCGAGATCGTCGGGGTCTCGAACCGGGCGAGCCGCGGCATGACGTCGTCCGGTGGGCGCTCGATCCAGCGCCGGACACGGAAACCGGGTCCAGGGTGCATCTCGGCCGTCTTCGGCTTGCTGACCGGCTGCTGAGTAACGGACATCCAACACCCCCAAAAGTGCCAGGGCCCTCCTGATGGGCCGTCTTTGGCAATAATGATGAGCGATAGTGCCGCCCAGCGCAAGGTCCTGCGCCTACGAATTTGCTTCCTCGCTTGCCGGAGGCAGGCGGCCGCGGCACCCGGGGGCGCCCACTGGAGATCCGTCGGCGTCGGCTCGACCAGCCGGGGTGCCACCAGGCCGTTTCGCGCCGCAACTTTCTCCGCCTTGCCTCGTTTGGATATGATGTCGCGGCCAGTGCTTGAGAGCGGCGGCTGGGGTCGCTGGCAAGCCTGACGTCGGCAGCAGCAAAGGGGCCTCGCCAAATGGCTGGGGGCCACCGACCGTGCCCAGGGGCCAGTGATAGACCCACGAAGGGGGTAGCAGAATGAGACTTTCGCTTCGCGGCTCGGCGCGAGTGGCCAAAGCTCTTGTGAGAGGGATACCGCCCGGCGCAGGCGCGACGCGTGAAGGGAGGTTCCGATCCACGACCATCGCGCGTGGCTTGGCGGTCGCCGCGATCCTTGGCGCGGCGATCGCAATCTCTGCCACGCCGGCGATGGCCGCGACGAGTAGCCACAACGTGGCGTTGATTCCGACGAACCATCCTGTCCCGCCAGCCGGGACGAATGGACAGGACGGCAACATGCCGATCTCGTCCTATGTAAGTGGCCGGCCAGATGAATCGTTCGCAAAGTTCTCGTTCAGCGACCTCGCGCTGAACCAGATCACGCCCGCCAACCTCTCCCACTTCGACACGGTCGCGCTCATCGAGGTCAATGTGACCGCGCTAAGCGCAGAGGCGAAAGCTGCGCTGACGCAGTTCGTAGCCAACGGCGGCAAGCTCCTCATCCACGACGCCGACGAGACGCACCTGAACGATTACTCCTGGCTGCTGCCCGGGAACTATTCGACACAGGATGGGGCCGGGTGCCCCAACTGTGGCTTGACGGCCGGCACTACGAAGATCACTGAAAACAGCGGGCTTATCAGCGGGAATCCCGCTGACCCGAATTACGTGAACCTCCCCGAATTGCAGCAGTACACGGACGCGGTTGGCGACGCGAACCTGCTTGTCTCCGACGATCCTCGCTGGTTTGCTGCGGTAAGCGGAACGAACGGACGGAATGAGGCCGGGGCCCAGCTCGCCTACGCGAGCAACAACGGCCTCATCGTGTTCAACGGTTTCGACACCGACATGATCAAACCGACCGCGACCTCCCCATGGCGCTGTGTCGGCACCCCCAACTTCCAGTGCGTGGGATCAGCTCATCCGTCGGTCGACTGGCTGGCGCAGATGTGGTATGCCGAGCTCACCAAGTCCTGGGCGCCCGCGTCGGGCGGCTCGCCCCAGGGCAACAACGGCCTTCCGCAGAGCAACCCGGTCACCGCGATCGGAACGCCGATTTCGCCCGTCCAGGCAGGTCTTCCGTCAAGCAAACGCTGCGTGGCCAAGCGAACTCTGTTCCTTCGGCTGCGGAACCTGATCCGTCACCACCGGCAGGTGGTACAGATCGACGTCTACGTGAACGGGCGCCACGTGGTCCGCGAGAGGGGTCACTGGCATAACGTGACATTGAGGCGGCTGCCCAAGAACGGAAGCGTGGTCGTGAAGATCGTGGCGACGACAAAGCGGCGCTATCACTTGGTGAGCAGGGTGCGCTACCACGCATGCTGAGCTGCGGTAACTGAGGCGCGGGGTCCGAGAACGTAGGTGGGATGCTCGTGATGGTCGTGGTCCCGACGGTGGTCGAGCTTGTGATCGTGACAGTACAGGCGCCAGCGGCGCCTGTGACGCAAGAGGAAGCGCTGAGAGTCACGGCATCCCCGGTTGCAGTGAAGCTGACCGTCTCGCCCGCCGAGCCGGTAGAGGTCGCGTCCGTCACCGTTGCTGTGGCGGTCGCCGTGGAGGTGCCGTTCGCTATCACGCTGGCCGGCGAGAGCTGCAAGCTGATCGCGGTCGGAGCCGCCTCGGCTGTCGCTGGAAGCGCCCACCAAGCCACGATCGCGAAGAGAAGGACTAAGCGGATCGGGGGTCGAAGCGACGAATTTCCGTTCATTGACGCGCTCCCGTTCAGCTAATGGCTGCTTTTTCCAGACGAACGGACGCCCCTGGCGGGGGAGTTCCGTGCCGCTGTTGTCACCAGAAGGTTCGAGTGGACTAGAGGATGACCGGCGGCCGCCGTCGTGGCGAAGGCTGGCACGGTGGTTCGCCCGTACGTCAATTTTGCGCCACATAACTTCGCAGGTCCGGGTAAACTTGATCTTTCTTACGAATTCCGCGCCACCGCTGTGGCGCCGCACCTGACGCTCCACGCTTACGGGCGATGGTCTGTGAAGGAGTGCCGGGGAGCTGGGGACACAGCGCGTGGACAGCGACTCCTGCGGACTTAGGGCCCGTTCCGCCGACGGCGCCGTGATGCCATCCCCAGGATGGTCCACGGGACCTGCGCTATATCCACCACGCGGCCGGCCCCAGATCTAGGCCCCTCGATCTATGCGAAGTGGCGGGCGGGGCCGCGATCACGCCTCAGCGAGGACGTCCAGCGCGCCGAGCTCGAGCAGGCGCGTCGCGTCGGCAAATGCGTCCTCTCGCGCTCGGCCGTTCGTCCCCATTTCCTCGACAAGGCGATCGAGGGGCTTCGCTTCACGTGCTGCGCGAAGCAGGCGGAGCTGTGCCGCCGTGATCCCAAACGGCTCGCTTCCATAGAGCGACGCCTCGAGCACCTCCTCGAGATCGCCGAGCGTCAGGCGTCTCGCAATCGAGTCGAGCCGTCGGGAGACCTTGACCGTCACCCCGTCGAACGGGCCGCCGTTGGCGGCGGCGAGTGTCTCGAGGGTATGGTCGCGGCGGGCGGCCGTACGGGGGTCTTCGCCGAGTGGGTCGCAATCGAAATCGTTCAGTTTCACGTATAGATTGATCGCACCTGCAGCGTGGCGTCGCAGATGCCACGTGGTCGAGCCACCGAACATCACGACGTCGCCTGGGCGATCGGCGATTTCGACCTCGCGCGCATCCCGCAGCACGACCTCTGGAAGCTCATTCGGTTGCAGGTGGCGAATCAATGCCGCTGCGGCGTTGAACGGGTTGAGCTCGCGGCAGTCGTAGGGATAAAGCACGAGACGGGACTGCTCCGGTATGGCGATCGAGAGACCAACGGAGACTTGTGACGGAAAACGATCCTTGTGTGCTTGCGGGTGAGGATTCGCGTCCGGCTCATAGAGCTGGATGTGGCGCTCTGAGAGGGTCATCGACTCCCGCCTTAAGCCGCACACGGAAGCGACGGTGTCGAAGATCTCGTCCGGGTAGCGGGTACTCGCGGGGAACTCGTACAGCGCCTGCTCCTTCTTGCCCTTGATCGCGAACCGATCGAGCTTTTCAACGTGCGCGAGGTCTCTTCCCACCCTTTGGAGCTCGGCAAGAAACTCAGGATCGAGACCCCCCTGGATGTGCGCCCATCCCTGCTGCTGATACTGGTCCCGGTAATCCTCCGGGTCAAAGGCGAAGATGTGCATCTGTACCTCCTACGCTGATAAATGTCGCGGCACCCAGAACTTGCACGTGCCTGCCGAGCTCCCCGTCGCTCGCCCCAGAGGGCTCGGACTTGGGATGTGAGCCGCCCTCCGCGTGATCATTGCGCATCTCTTGGGCAAACCCCGTAGCTAGAAGGCCATGGAGGCCCCTATAGCCGGAGCGCCAGCATCGTTTGGTGGACATTAAAGCTAGGTCAGCTGGCCACCTGCTGCGGATCGGCGTTCTTGCGCGTGAGAGGCCAACCCTCATGAGCACGACTCTGAGCCAGAGTCTTTGAAGCCGTCCCACGGCTGGCCACCGGAGGCGGGGATGAACTGCCAGTCGTAGCTTCCGGGCTGTAGGGTCAGCCGGAGGACGCCGAAGGTTTTGTAGTCGGCCGTCTCGCTGTTGGAAAGGGTGCTGCTCGGCACAACGCCGTGGCTTTGGCCGCCGGTGGATACGATGAACTCGCTAATCCCGTTCGCGACAGCGTTACCGTTCGGATCTTGGGGCGCAAACCGCTCGTAATGGTGGTCGCCGTGCCCGTTCAGCACCAGTGTCGCATGCTCGTTATAGAGATCTGCCCAGAAGGACTTGATCGCGGGCTCGTTTGCCAACGCCGAAAAGAGCGGGTGGTGCCAGTACGCCAAGATGCATTTTCGCGTCGTGGCCTTCAGATCGTTATTCAGCCATGCTTCCTCCGGGCTGCCGGCGGCACACCCGCCACTGACGCCGTAGGTACCCTCGCAGTTCGAGTTGAGCGCGATGATGTGCCAGGTGCCGAGGTTGAAGCTGTAATACCCGGCGGAGAAATGCGAAACGTCGCCCCCGTGGGCCTGAATTCGTGACGACACGTTTGTCGAATTGAAGTAGGAGAAGAATCCGGTGGGAGGCGAGCTCCCGTCGTTGTATTCAGCGTTTCCGAGGCTCGGGTAGGTCACGGCGTTCGCACGCCCGAACGTCGGATCGAATACATGCTGATAATCGAAGAGCGAGCCGGCGTTGTACTGGTTGTCGCCGAGGTCTAGGAACGCATCCGGCAGCGGATTCACGACCAGATCGGATACGTATTTCTGAAGACAATTGTAACCCGGCGGTTGGACCGTCGGCTCGCCGTTTCCGCCGTTGTAGTTGGGGTCATCGAATGCGCACGCCATATCTCCGACCGCGTCGACAACGGGGTCCTTCACCGTCCACGAGAACGCGGTCGACGCCGTGCCGCCGGGTCCGGTCGCTGTCACCGTCGCGACCCCGGTGCCGAGCTTTGTTGGGCTGCCGGAGATCATCCCCGTGCCGGTATCGAGGGCCAGTCCGACGGGCAGATTCGACTCCGAGAAGCCAGTGACCTTGCCCGTGATGGCCGGCGCGATAGGCGTGATCTGAACCTGCCGAAAAATCGACTGATCCGGAATTTGCTCGATTGTGGGCGCCGCGTATGCGATCTCGACCGTGAACGGCCCGGCACTTGCCGTGCCCTGGCTGTTACTCGCGATCACCGAATAGGTCACGGAGGTGCCGCCCGACCCGGAGGGCGGCGCCCCCGAGAGCTCGCCGCTCTGCGACCCGATGGTCAACCAGCTCGGCGCTCCAACCACGGCGAAGGTCGGCGCAGGCGTGCCTGTGGCGGCAAAGATGTAGCTGTAGGTCTCTCGCTCGGTCGCGCTTGCGGGTGGCGACGCTGGCGCAAACGCGGGAGCGTGAGGGCTGGGTGCCTCGGGGAGCTGCTGTTGGCCGCCGGGTCCGGCGGGCTTCCCATTCTGACCGCCGTTGCCGCGCGAAGCACCTCGCTGGCCGGTGTGACTGCTGACGCCTGATCCTGGGGACCTGGCAGTGACCACTAGCCGAACGTTGAGGCGATGACCGCTTGAGCGGACGGACAGGACGTAAGCGGCGACCGGCGTGGTGGCAGGCACCGCGAACCATCCGCGCACCGTACCTCTGCGGTCCGTCCGCCAAGTCGCGAGGCGCTGACCGGCGAGCCATAGCTGAACAACTGCGTGGCGGCGAAATCCCGTCGCCTGAAGTCGCACCGCCGAGCCGCGACCAACTCGGGTGGGCGACAGGCGAACCCATTGACCGGTGGAGAGCCCTGAGATCGTCGTGTCCGACGACCCCGGAATTACCGACCTAGTTACTGCGAACGAACCGACGATCGCCGAAGCGCCCACCGCAGTGCGGAGGCGAATTGTTCCAACGGGGGTCTTGGACGGGACGCGCACCAAAGCGGACCAGTCGCCACGGCGGTCAACCCTGAAGCGAGCCACACGCACGGAGCCAAGCCAGATCGTCCCCGTTTTCCCTGCGGGCATACCGGAACCCGTCAAAGAGAGAACCGAGCCGATGGCGGCGCCAGCCGGGGTGGCAGTCAACGTCGCGGGCGAGGACGCCGCCGAGCTCACCTGCGCCAGGGCGAGCACGCCAGCGGAGGCCGCGATCACTACGCAGACCAATCCCGGCGATACCGCTCGCGAGCGAGCACACCACAGCACTACCGCACGCCGCAAACGCCACACGACGTCGGCGAGAAATCTCAACGATTGCCCCTTTGACCCGCACCCAACGGCTGTCCTGTTGTGTTGCCCACACGGCCACCCACATTGTGCAGGCATCAATCTCCGAGCCCATCCTAGCAAGAATCGAGTGAGCGAGATGGCGCTTCCGCGGTCGGAGTGCCGTGGTCGAGGAGCCACAGTGGTCGAGATCTCCGTTGGGGCCTGCTCTGTCTCCCTTCCAGCGTCGCTCCGGTGAGCGTATACTGCCCGAGTGGGAATCTGCGAACGAGGGGATTAGCGTGGCAGTTGGCGCACCTGCTGGCGGTAGACTTGTCGGCGACGGATCGCGGTCAGTTCGAGCGCCTAAGCAACGCGAGGTCGCGTTCCGAGAAGTGCTGCTTGGCGTTGCCATAGTGGTCGCGGCATTCGGCGCCGCGATCATGGTGCGAGCCGGGACGACGACGCACGCCACCAGCCGAGGCAGACACGTCTCGCCGACAGGCTTGGTGCAGGAAACTCCTGTGGCTGTCGTGCCTGTCGCGCCGATTCCCCCGCCTCCGCCACTGAAGCTCCGGCAGCAACGACAACACCAAGCGAGGTCATTGGCGCCTCACCAATCTGGCTCGCCAGCAGTCGCCACAGGCTCGGTGCCGCCCGCTGCTGCTCCCGCGGTCCAGGACATCTCGAGTGGCGCCAGCTCGTCAGGCGTCGTGGCCCCCTCGCCTCCAGCTGGATCGTTCGCCGGCCCGGGCTCGACTGAGGTGGTCGGAGCCGCAACCAGCCCCGGCGGCACCGGCACCGGCGGTGGGGGCGGCTACGCCGGCAGCCAATACTCCGGAAGCGCTAACTCGGGTGGCGGGGCGCGGGGCGGCACGGCGCCCAGCGGCACCTCAACGGGAGGCGGCACCGGCAGTTCCAGCAGCAATGGCAGCTCGACCGTTAGCAATAGCAGCAGCTCATCGTCCACCAACAGCAGCAGCGTGTCACAGAGCAACTCGGGAACGGTGAGCGGCGGAGGCTGACACCTCGAGAGTCACGCGACTCGTTAGCCGAGTCTACTAATCTGTGCGAACCCCAGGCTTAGCGCCTCTGCCGCGCGCGCGAGCTCGGCACGGGCCGCGCCGTAGCTGCGGGGGTCGGCGCGCGAAGCGGCCAGCGCTAGCGCACGATACGCGTTGGCAGTCATCAGAAGCGCGTTCGCCAATGCCGAGTTGGCGCCCGATGCCGAGCCGGCGCTCGTGCGCGCGAGGTCAGAGGCAGCCTCGGCGTGGGCCCTCGCCAGTGTCGCGGCCGCGACCTCTTGAGCCTGAGCGTTGGTTGCATGCGCGAGTTCTGCTCCCGCGCTTGAGCGCACCGCGTTGAGCTTGGTAATCACCGCGTTGATCGTACGCGCGTAGCTTGTGGTCAGACCGAGCGGCAGGAAGCTCCCAGAGGTCAGTCGGATGGTCCCGAGCACGTGTTCGCAGTTGCTGATGAAGCTGGCCGGTGCTTCCGTCGTCGTACATACGCCGACAATGGTGCCGACCGTGGTCGGTGCCGTGTAGACCGCCCGGGATGTCCTGAGGCCGGGTTGCGGCGAGCTCACGTAGCGGTAGAGACTGACCGGACCAATCTTGACGATCTGCGGACGAGCTGCCAGCCCCGCGATCAGGCTCTGTGGCAACGCGTTCACATAATCCGCTGGCGTCCTTCCGACCAGCAGCGAGCCACGCGCGGGAGCCGCAGCAGTAAGGGCTAGCTCGTCAGTAAGTCGAAGTTGAGGCGTCGCTGTCGCAGATTCGTGCCGCCAGTTCGCCGGATACGATATTCGTACCACCCCGGCACGGGCGTTCGTGTTGGCCTGAGAGACGACGTTCGGGCGGGTTATTGCGACCACGGCGCCGACCACGGCTGCGATGAGGGCACCGCTCAACGCCCATTTCGTTCCAGTACGGCGAAGGACTTGAGGTGCTCGGGACCCGGCGCGCGACTCTTCAGGTAACGGCTCGACCGAAGCCGCCGCTTCCTGTGTCGGCTTACTGAACGGCGCCTCCTCGGCGTAGGCGGGAGGAACCCGCCTCCGATATCCCCTCTCCAGCATCCTCGCCACGTGGTGCAGCTGCATCGGGACGCCCTCTCCCGCGGCATTGGAGGCCGCCGCCTCGCAGCAGCTCCGGATGGTGCTCCCAGGCCAGCGCAACCACCTCGCGAGGTAGTCGAGCCCGCTCTCAGTCACGCGGGCATCGCCCGGAAGTGTTCTGCGCCATATATCCTTGCGCGCGGTGCTATCAGGGAACGGGAAGTTGACGACCACGTCGAAGCGCCTGGCAAACGACGGTTCGAGACCGCCCGTAGGCGCGGCCGCGAAGATGACAAGCCGGTCATGTCGGCGACCCCTCTCGAGGAGATCCGAGAATCTCCTTCCGAGCGCGGAATCCGTCTCTCCATTCTTCGAGGCCAACCGATCCTCGCCAGGCCGCTGAGCCACTCGCCCTGCCAGACGCTCTCGGCGCTCTGCTCGTGATTGCCTTGGCACGAGCAGCTCGGCGCCCTTGAACAACAAGATGGCACCGGACTCGTCGGCTGACGCGAACACTCCACCGATGACCGCCTCCGTCTCCTGTTCCGTTCGAGACAGCGCGTCGCGGAGCTCGACTTTGAACACCGGTAGACGGAGGGCGGCGCCGATGATCTGCGCCGCCATTGTCTTGCCCGTACCGGTTTGCCCGACGAACAGTGCCGTTCGAGCGTCCTCGCGCCGACGCGGCCTGAGGGATGCATCCGACGACATGCGTCCTTTAGCTCGGGCCCTGAAAACGATCGCCTGGAGGAGATCCCGTTCGCGATCGGGAAGCACCAAGTCATCCCAGCTATAACCGGTCTCGAGCTGCGTCCATACCGGTCGACGTCTCGTTGCCGATGGGCCCCCGGCGCGTCGCCTCGCCATGGGAGGAGGATAGGGCTCTGGGTCTTCAGGAACAAGCAAGGAGGCAACCGATCCCCGGGCTCGCAGCCGCGGAAAGTGGCCGGAAGGGGTTCAGACCACTACCCCCTCTGGGGCGGATGTGCCGCATGGACGTCGGTTCGCACTGACCAGCTACTGGCGATTGGTCAGGTTCCACCCATCCAACTCGCTATCTCGTAAGCGGGCTGCTGCCCAGGGAGTGACTACCCAGGTGTTATCACCCCAACCGGTCCAGTAATTGCCTGTCGGTCCGCGGACACGGTTAGCACGCCCCCTCAGGGTCCGTGGGGCGGGTCAGAAATGGTGCTCGCCACCGATGCGTAGGTCGGGCCAATAGCGGCCGCGCCATGGTAGAGCCTGTACGTCCCGCACATGAAGCGATACACAGAACAGCCTACGTTGGAGCGGTACGAATCGAGAGCAAGCGCAGTGTAATTATAACCCGCCGGCAGGAAGTGCAGTTCCCCCATCGTGGTCTGGCCATTCCTGAGCGTCTGGAGCACGCCATCGTGCCAGACCTGAAGCCAGCCATTCGATCTGCCGGGCACCGACTCAAAATGCAGATGAAGGATTAGGTCGTGCCAGGCGTTGTCTATCGGTGGTCCCGTCCAGATAACCTCGCCCGCCTTGTTGCAGCAGTCGATGGCCCAGCGAACCGCGCCGCCGGAGTTCGTACAAGTCACCCTAAGTGCCGGCGAGGGCTCCTCACCGGGCCACTCCAACTGCGAGAATAGGAAGAACGTCGGGCCGCTGCTGCCACAATTGGATGGCAGTACGACGTTGCCGGCACCAGGGGCACCCCTGCTCGCAGGAGTATACATCGGGATCGAGATGTACCTGTCCATGCCCGATTCGAAGGGATAATTCGCGAACGAATCCCCTCGCGGAGACCCGTTCCCTATCCTGTCGCTATCTGGTATGGAGAACGCCTGCACCATCGCTCCAGATCCCAATGGATCGGCGACGCAGCGCACGTGAGGCGGCGGGCCGCGATTCCAGCTATTAAACTGCCACAGTGTATTCTGGGGATTGCCGTACGTCGTGCTCCCCCCTAGAGTCGGGCAGCCAGGAGTCCCCGAGTAAATGCCGAACCAATGGTCAGGTCTGCCGCCACCTCCGCAGCTCACCACGGCCCCACCTCCGAGCAGGACGATAAGAAGGGCGGCGGTCGCCAGCCAGGGTTTCGTTTTGCTCATAGCTCGAAGGCGGATCATGGCGGGGCGCGGTCCAGGTGCGCCTCAGGGTGCACTGCCGGCATTACCCCAACGTCGACCGTCGACCGCGCGGGAAAGCTCTTCGTACAGCTCGGCGAAGCGGATCGCCACCGCCTGGATTGTGAACTCCTCTAGGCGACGCGAGGCGGCGGCAGCGAGTCGCTTGGCGAGAATAGGGTTAGTCAACAGCATCTGTAGCGCGTCAGCCAGCTTCGCTGGATCTTGCGGGGGGACTAGCATTCCGGTCGTTCCCGTCTGAATGATTTCCCGTAGACCCCCCACCGAGGTTGCTACCAGTGGAGTGTTGGTCGCCATGCACTCGAACACGAAGAGCGGCATGCCCTCCCAGTCAGAGGACAGCGCTGCCACGTCAACGGCATGAAGAATCGCGGTGACGTCGCTTCGCTGTCCGAGAAGGTGCACGAATCCTGCAATGCCCAATCGGTCGATGTGGCGCTCGAGCTCATGTCGGCACGGACCATCGCCGGCGATTACGAGATGTGCATCCGTCACCCGAGTGATCAGGCGAGCGTGTGCGTCGACAAGCACGTTGAGAGCCTTCTGTCTGCGTAGAACGGCAGCGACGCCGACAAGTGGTACGTCGCGGGCAAGACCGAGCTCGGCTCGAAGGTCGGTGTCCTGAGGTGAAAACGGAAACGGGACGTAGCCAGTCGGCATGACGAGTACCTTGCCAGCTGGGACGCCCTCCAATGCGATCATACGCTCGCGATCGTGTTCAGAGACCGCGATGAAGCGAGTCGCAAGCTTGCCGACTACGTGCCCGTCGATCCAAATCCGCAGCGGATTGCCCGCGTAAGACCAGGTATGTTCGTGCGCGAGCACGACTGGGACGCGGCAAGCGCGGCCGATGAGTGACCCCCAGACGTTCGAACCGAACTTGTGGGCGTGGACCACATCGAAACGTTCTCGGCGCAGAAGTACGGCGAGCTTCTGCAGTCGGTGAACATCCCGCTTCGATTTGCGACCGAGGCTGATGTGTCGGATGTGCGCACGCATCAGGGCACGGACAGCCTCTTGATCTCCGACCCGCGTCGAACATACCCATGCCTCGATGCGGTCGCGCGGCAAGTTCTCGGCGAGGCCCATGACAAAGCGCTCGGCACCACCGACCGGCGTCACGTAATCCACAAGCAATAGTACGCGCAAGGGGCGTGACGTCTGCACCCTTCAGAGTCCCGCGTCTGGCGGCAGGACGGGGCCAAAGCTTGCTGCGGGCCCATGGGAAAGTCGGTCCCGTGCACTCGGCCCCGGAGCGCAACGAGCGCTACCCCACGACCAGGTCGCACTCACAGAGATCGGGTCAGCCGGGTCGTCATTTGTGGCCAATTGTATTCTAGGAGCGAGGTAGCGTTCGTGAGACGCCTGAGGGACTCAGGATCGCGATGCCTTGGCATGGGGCGCGAATCGGTCAGTTCTCAACTCTCGTCTGACCTAGTACCCTTCCCGGAGTGGCCGCGCGACGCCGGTTGATGAGGGGCTTCGTCTCCGTAGCATGAACTCTGAGGGATCTTACGCATACCTTTAGATGAGGTTGGCTGTTTACACTGACTACGTCTACCGCCGCGTCGCCGGCGTAACGTACGCCGAGCGGGCGTTCGCGGTCTTTCTTGCTTCACTCGCCTCCTACGTGGAGCACCTAAGGCTAATCGGCCGCCTGGCGCCCGACGGTGGGGAGGCGCAGTATGCGCTACCCCCGGGCATCGCGCTGGCTCCGCTACCGCATTACGGCAGTCTCGCTGATGCTCGCGCTTCGCTTCGGTCGCTTGCTGGATCACTCCGCCACATGAACCGCGCACTCGACGACATCGACGTGCTGTGGGTACTCGGGCCATATCCACACGCGATATTGCTGGCCTTGCTGGGTCTCTGCCGGCGTCGTACGGTGGTACTAGGTGTTCGGCAGAATTGGCCAGCCTACGTCAGGATGCGCCGGCCGGGCAGGCGATGGATGCATTGGGCCGCCGATGTGCTCGAGTGCGTCTGGAGACAGCTTGCGAAGCGCTTACCGGTCGTCGCGGTTGGCGCAGAATTGAGTGAGATTTACGCGCATGCCCCGGCCGTGCTTGAACTCGCGGTGTCGCTTGTTCCGGCCGCGGCCGTGGGACCGCCGAAGACGCCGCGTGACTATCAGGGCGAATTGCGTGTGTTGAGCGTGGGCCGCTTGGATGCGGAGAAGAATCCCCTGATGTTGGCAGAGGTGCTGGCCTTGTTGCTGACCCGAGACACGCGGTGGCGGCTTCTCGTTTGCGGGCAGGGTGACCTCGAGGCAGCACTTGAGTCGCGCCTGCGTGAGTTGGAGATCGCTGACCGGGCGGAGCTACTGGGGTATGTTCCGATGGGAGACGGGCTGTTGGACCTGTATCGTTCCTGTCACGTACTGCTGCACGTTTCCTGGACAGAAGGCTTTCCGCAAGTGCTGATCGAAGCGCTCGCGACTGGATTGCCGGTCGTTGCTACGGCAGTCGGCGGCGTTCGGGCCGGGGTTGGGAGGGCCGCGGTGCTGGTCCCGCCAGGGGACCCAGATGCGGCCGCGAAAGCCCTGTGGCGCGTTGCCACTGATGCCGATCTGCGAAGGCGCCTAAGTGCCGCGGGCTTCGAGCGCGCAAATAGGCTCACGCTCGAGTTTCAGTCGGAGCGTTTGGTGACTTTCCTCAATGGGGCACATCGGGAAGCGCAAGCTAGGCGGTCAAAGGCTGGCGCCCGGCGTCAGTAGTAGCCTTCCGTGGAAGAAGAGAATGGTTGGAGTGGGCGGCGGGGCTGCCGAAAACTGCGGTGCCGATTGCCCTCGATCGAGGATGGTGTGAGTGGACGACCGGAGTCCGGCCGTGACCGCTGTGCCGGGGGGGAATGAGAGGTTGGATCAGCTGGTGGAGCCGTCAATGACCATCGAGCCGGACAGCGAGGCCTAAGCCGGTCGCGGAATATGGGGTGCTGCGAGCACCGGGAGCTTTTTTGCAGGGAAGATCAAGGATCAGGGGGGAGAGGGCACATCAGGTTTGACTTCTCCCGGTTGATCACCGGCTCAGGATGGTGCTCGTCGGGCCATCACGCGAAGAAGCGTTCCGCTCTCGTGAGGAGGAATACGACTTGCGCCGAGGAAGCCCGATAGAGTTCCGGCGGCCATCAGCTCGCCGTAGTCGTCCCCGAGGATGAGCGCCCCTAAATCTGGAGGGAATGGACACGTATGGCTCCAAGGTGCATGCGTATGCGTATGTGGATCATCGTTGGCGGCTTCATGATGTTCCTCCCGACAAGCCAAGCGCTTGCCGTCCGAGCGCATAGCGGAAAGCCCCGGTCGCGTAGCGGCTCGACATGCAAGCCCTCTCGTGTCGGCCGTCGGTCGTACCGAAAACATCATTCGCGCTGTAAAGCGCGCCGGCGGCACCCCCATCATCGCCGGCGCAGAGATCGCCATCCACGGCCGGTTGGCTCGTCAGGGGTCACAGCTCCGTCGGGAGCATCGGGAGCATTGCCCACCGCGTGGTTTCCGTCCGCTCCGGCGTCGCCGCCCGAATGGTTCGGTACGTTTTCGCCTGGGTGCGGGAGTACTGCGCTTTACCCGCTTGAGAGCCCGAGCCCCGGGTATACGGACTCCGGAGGCGGCGTGCTCACATGCGTCTCCGACCCGAATGGTACCGGGCAGACGGTTCTACAGATGACCGTCAGCCCAAACACCTGTGCCTGGAGTTGTCAGCAGAGGATGGATTGGATCTCGCCAAAGATGATCGCTGCTGGGGCGGATGAGTATTTCAGCATCCCGATCCTGGTTCCCACTTCCCAATCCTCAAACCTTGGTGGCAACGGAAGGTTCGTTCAGTTTGATGAGCAATTCGGCGAGCCTACGAGCGGCAGTCCTTCCAATGCGCTCGACATCTGCCAGCAAGGAGCCATTGTTGTGTTCTGTGCCGGCGGCAACACGAGTGGCTCTTCGGGCGGCGGGCAGATTTACTACATGGGATCAACCCCTGCTAATGATGGTAGATGGCATGATTTCATCGAGCACATCGTGTTCTCGACCAATCCCTCGGTTGGCGAGCTCGAGATCTGGAAGGACGGCAACCCGGTGACGTTCAACGGTCCCGATTGCCCGGATGCCTCTAATCTCACCGGCTGCGGTACCACGACGCTGCATTATGCAACGCTCATACCCGGCGCGACAACCGGAAGCAACAACTGGGTTCAGCTCGACAACTACCGCAATAACTCTCCCGCGGGCTACACCAGCACCTTTTTTCACGGCGCGCCGGCGATGGGGTCTAGCTACGAGTCGGTGCGGGATACGATCGTCGGGTATCCGACCGGACCGTGAACTGATAACGGGCACCAAATGCGGTGCGGTGATCATGTCGCCCTGGATCACTCTGGACCGACCTCGCTGGATCAGCCCGGCGAAACCGATGGGCGTGCTTCACGCCAGAGCTTCTCAGTGAGAGTCCGCAATTCGCCGAGCGAGAGCTCGCGGGTAACGAGTAAGCTGGCGGCGTAGACGGCTCCGCCGGCAGCACCGCCGACCAGCCACTGGACCGGAGAAAGGTGGTCGGTCCCGACGACAAGCATCAGCAGCGCCATCGCCAGGCCGGCTACCAGGACGCGCAGGACGGTCAGTCCCAGCGTGCGGACATCCACGCTTACCAAGCGGGTGCAGATCCAGAGGTTGGCTAATACGTACGCAGTCGCCACGATGTCGTCCGCGATCGCAGCACCCACGAGACCGAGGATGCGGAGGAACCAGTAGGTGCACAGTAGTCCGAGCACAAGGGTGACGAGTACGATCCGGACACGTCTTCCGGCCGCGCCGAGATAGGTTACGGACACTGAGATCAACGCGGCCGGCGCGGACACGAACGCCATGACCGACAGTACCTGCATGATCTCGGGAGACTCCGGATATCCGCGACCGAGCAACAGCTCCACTATTGGTTTGGACCAGACGATCATCGGTGCGAGTACCAGCCCTTGCACGATCAATAGGTAGCGGATGGCTCGGCTCAGGGCTCGGGCGTCCGGAGGGCCACTGCCGAACGAAAGCCGAGGGGCGACGCCACCGGCGACCGCGGTTCCGAGATAGCCCAGAACCGTCATGATCTTCATGACCGCGCTAAAGCTCCCTACGGCCGCCGAGGTGAGGAGCGCGCCGATGAGCAGGATATCCACCTGGGCAATCACGCTGACGCCAAGATCGACGACGAACGTCGCACCGGCATATCCGAGGACCTCGCGCGCGCCCACCAGCGGACGAGCCCGGGCACGCCAGGGCGGGCCGCCGAGGAGACGCAGCATGAGGTATACGCCCGCAGCGGTCGCGAGGGCGTAGCCAATTGCCTTGCCCAATGCGGCGCCCGCGGCGCCCGCTCCTGCGACGACTAGGGCAATACTCGCCGATGTCTCGGTGGCGCTCTCGGCTAGGGCCATCCTGAGAGCCACGCCGGACTGGCGGAGCGCCGCGCCGGCATAGCTAAGGAATCCGAACAGCACTTGGCCGGCCACCGCGAGCGCCATGCAGCGCAGCGGCCATGCGAGACGCGGGTCTCCATATGCGGCAGCAACTGGACCGGCGGCCGCGAACAGTCCAACTGTCGCGAGGAGCGCCGCAGGTACCTGCAATCTCATCCCCAGTGCGACGATTGCACGCAGCTGGTCGAGGTTGGTTCTGTGATCGGCGAGAAAGCGCGCTATCGCCATCGGAAGTCCGAGCCCAGCGGGAAGCACCAAAAGGCCGGCGATGCTCACGGCGAGCGCGTAGCGCCCGTACCCCGACGCGCCGAGCACGCGGACGAGGAACAGCGTAAGCGCTCCTGTGAAGACCACGCCCGCCATGTTTGTCATGAGCTGAAGGAGCGTGTTCCGAATGGCCCCCGCGTCGGCCAGCCGACGACCCTGCACCTCGTCTACCGCCGATAGACCCGCAGCGCTCGAGTCTAGAGTGAGCCCGCGTCGCCTATGCCTCACGCTTCCGATCAATGGATCGTGCCCGTCTGAACGCGTCGCCTGTGCCAAGCGCGCGCCTTGCGCCCGGTCGCCTTCGCTTGCGCAAGCGCTCGCGGGCCCATCATCCCGAGCAGAAGCGTTGCCAGCAACTTGGGCGAAGCGCCGCCGGCGCGCACGGCGGCCCAGGTATGCCGGGTCCCCCTGAGCCGGTGACCGGCGAGGAAGGCCTCGCGTGCTGCAGACTCCATGATCCGCCGGCGGAAGCGCGGAGCATGGCGAGCGAGTCCGTCTGCGTGCTGGTGGAGCATGGTCTCGGCCATCCAAAGCGAATCGGGAGCCTCGCTGAGCAGCCGCGGAATCACGGTCGCCCGTGAGTCACGACTATGGCTGTTCGTCGCATCGGCATGTTCGAGTCCGAGGACGTCGGCCACCCAAAGGCTGCGCTCCACGCGAGCGAGGTCTAGCTCCCACAACGCTTCCATCGCACCCCGGCGGCCGTCGAAGTAGTTCGTCACGTCGAAGACGGAGCGGTGTATGCAGTGACCCCCGTCAGTGCGGACCACATTCTCCGCGACCAGCGCCTCATGCCAGAGCAGACGGTCTCGATAGCCGGTGATCCCAGTTGGCATGATGGTGGGGCCGACGCAGCCGTCGTCCCATCGGAGGCGGCTTCGGATGATGCGCACGCCGGGCGGTAGCCCGTCGATTAGCGTTCTGAGGCGAGCGAGAGAATGTGGAAAGAGCTCCCAATCGGAGTCAAGCATCACGAGCCACTCGCCGCGCGCGTGGTTGACGGCTGTGGCTCGCGCCGGCGAGATACCACGGTTTTGGTCGTGACGCACGATCCGCAGACGCGGCTCATCAAGGGCAGCCAGTACGGCTTCGGTGGCATCCGTGGACGCATCATCGACGACGACTATCTCGAAGTCCTGCATGGTCTGACGGATGCAGCTGTTCACGCAGCGCTCAACCTGATCTGCCCGGTTATACGCGGTCACCAGCACGCTGAAGAACGGATTAGGCATCACCGCGTACTCGTGATTCAGATCGCGGGAATCCGGCAGGGGAAACATCGGTCAGGGCTGGCTACGAGCCATGGAAATCCGGCGGAACGTTCCGGCCTGCTTCGTAGTGAGTGGTGAAGTTCAAGGTTCGGTTCGTGATCAGGCCGCGCGCATTGCTTAGAGCCCCCTTGGACTGTGCCCTCAATCAACGCACGTCCGGGCGGCAGGGCGCGAGTGCCAGCAATGGAGGCGGGAGAGCCAGCAGAAGCCAGAGCAAGCGCTCGTATTGTCCGGAGATGAAGAAATCGGCACAGAGTAGCCCGACGATGGCCAGCGCCAAACTCATCGACAGCAACTCGAAGGAAACGTCGCCCGCGTTCTCGAATCTTCGAGCAGCACGGAGCGCCGCGACGATGGATGCTCCCGCCAACGTCAGGAAGGCGATGAGGCCCAGAGGTCCCAACTCATCGAGTATCTCCAGGTACATGTTGTGGGTTACTTTGGGGACGTCGACAATCAAGTCCGCGCGTGTGAGCGCCCCGGGTTGCTGTACGTAATGTACGGATGAGATGGGGAAGTTCGCTAGCCCGACCCCCACGAGCGGATGCGCTGTCCACATCCGCACACCCACCTTCCAGAGGTCGGTCCTTCCTGTGGAGCTGCTCGTCACCAGGTGCTGACTGGCGGAGGATGGCGCCAGAACGATCAGGTAGACCGAAGCCGCAGCGGTCGCCGCGACTAGCAGTGCGAACGCTTGCGCGCGCCACCGCCCACCGAAGACGACCGCCGCCACCAGCACGCACCCCAGAGCGACGACACCACCGCGTGAGCCGGTGCCGAGTATGCCGATGACCGCGATGAGGCCAGCGATCATCGACAACAGCCGACGCCGCGATCCGCGCGGGAACGCTGCGGTGAGTCCCGCCGCCAGCATGAGTGCGGCAACGAGCAATGCGGCTTCGCCATCCGCGTCGCCAATCGATCCAGTTACACGCGCGCCGCCGGACTGGACTAGTCCAAACGCGGCGGAGACGGTGGCGCCGAACACGAACGCGCCGACGATCCAAAGGAAGTGCTCTCGGCTCCGAATCGCGCCGAACACGATAGGAAGCAGGAGGACATCCAGCAGTAGGCGGTAAGAAGAACTGAGAGCCGCGCCAGAGCTTTCGGCCCAAACGGCGCTGATTGCCGCCCAGCTGACCCACGCCACGGCCGCTACTACGAGCACAGGTTCGGATTTCACCAGCGACCGGACTTCGCGCTCGCGCCGTGTTGCCACTGCCGCAAGCCACGACATGAACAGCAGCAGCCCAGCAACCTTCATCACGCTGAGCGCCCCCCCGCCGACATTTATCACCACGAGGAACGACAGCACCGTGAATAGAGCTAGACCCAGGGTGACGTTGCCGAGGACTGCCGCGACAAACACGAGACCCAGCGTGGCCTCGAGACCGAGCTTGGGCTGAACGCCGGACGTGATCCCGAGCCCGGCTGCCAGTATCGCCAACAGCCCGATCCAGGTCGGATTGCGTACGCCGAGCCGGGCCGCGAAGCCCATCGGTCAGGGACGATCCGAAGCGGCGCCGGTCGAGCGGCCGCTGGATCTCGCCCACCGCTGAACGGCGTCCAGGTCCGGGTCCGACTGCTGTCCGTCCTGGATGCTCGGCCGGTCGGAATCAGGCCGGTAATACCGGTCCCGCCTCCCGGGCGGACCAGGCTGACCGATGATCACGATCCCCGTCGAGTAGGTTCCCTGGTCCGAGAGTAGGTCGTGGAGTTCCCGTAGCTTGGTGAGCTTCGACGCGCCAATGCGAGCGACTATCAGTACTTCGTCGGCTAGCTCGGCAAGCGGAAGCGCGTCGCTCACTGACGTGAGCGGCGGCGAGTCGATCACCACGAAGTCGCTCACGGCCATTGTCTGCCTGATCAAGTGCTGTGCAACCGCAGGGGTCAACCGGTCAGCCAGATCAGCGTCCGGACGTTTAAGCGCCAGTACGCCAACCGTGGCGTTGCCGAAGTCAGCGACCGCCAGGGCTTCGTCCAGATCGGCTTGTCCGGTCAGCAGATCATCGATCCCATAGTCGATCTGCAGACCCAGCGCGCTCGCGATCGACGAGTGGCGAAGGTCGGCGTCGATCAGGATCACGCCGGATCCCCCATGAGCGAGGGCAGCGGCAAGGTTGATCGCACACGTCGTCTTTCCCTCGGCGGGTTCCGAACCCGTGATGAGGATAGAGCGCGGCCTTCCGCCGGAGCGCGATTTGAGGATGGTGCGGAGGGTTCGGTAGCTCTCGACCCCGCCGAACGAGAGCTCGTCAGGCAGGATCGGCCGTCCCAGGGCCGCTCGGCGCTCGCGCGGAATCCTCGCGAGGATTGGAACGCCCAAGCCGTCTCGGAGCTGATCCTCGCGCCGCAGGCGAGGGTCGAGCGCATCAAACGCGAAGGCGGCTCCGATGCCCAGAATCAGCCCTCCGAATAATGCGGCGATCAGGGTTAGCTTGGTCCGCGGAGACGAGGGCGAGGTTGGACGATCCGCGAGAGAGGCGATGGTGATCGTGGGGTCGTTGCTGCTCGCAAGTTGCTCAAGCTGGAACAGCTGATCGCCGACCGTGCCGGGTCCGTTCCGCTGCCCAGCAGGTACGGCCGCCGCCTGAGCCCTTAGCGCGGGAATCAGCGTTGCGAGCGCCCCGTGCAGAGTCACAGCGCGCGTCACGACAACCTGCAGGACGAACTCGTTGGCGATCGCTTGCGCCTTAGCGGGTGACGAGGCCTCCGCCTGCACCGCCTCGAGGTTGCTCTGCCCGATGGGGGTGGCCTGGACCTGTGAGAGCAGTTGGGTTGGGGTCTCACGCAGCTGCAATGCTTCTACGACCCCGGATGCGACTTGCGTCGTGGTGATCAGGCTTGCTGCGGTGAGCACATCACTCGTTGGATCGCCGGAAGAGTGAAGGACAGGCAATCCGATCAGAGCAGAGTTGGACGCTGGTACGGGCGTCACGAGCATCTGCGCCTGCGCGGTGTACTTGCGCGGAGCCGTCACGACGTAGACCGCAGCAGCGCCCACGGCGACGAGCACGCACAGAACGATGATCCACGCATGCTCGATCAGCACTCGGTAGTAACGCTTCAACGATTGCGGTTGCGCATGCGCAGCGTGTACCGATTCCCGATACCCCGACTGGCTAGCCCCCGGGGGGTTGCGTCCCCCAGCCGGGCGCCCACTAGAGACGCGTTTTGCGGCCATATTCCGAATAATGGCAAGGTTTGGGAGGGCAGGCAAGCACCAGGGCCTACCTTCATCCAGACTTTCGGCTCGTGGGGGGCTGTCGCCGAGCCCACCGCTGCCGAACCAGCTCGTACATGGTCGGGCTGAGCCGCTTCGGGGCCCTCTTCGCCTCCCACGCGATCCACAGGCTGGCCCGCGCCAGGTGGTTCCCGCGCGCGTAGGCGGCGGCCCGGGCCGGGGAGGTGCCCGCCCAAACCGTGTAGCGTCCGTGAACCTCGATGCCGTCATGGCGTGTGACCCTGGCGCGCGGACGGGATGTCATGAGGACGCGGTAGCCGGCGTGCGCCGCCTCCTCGATGACTGCCGGCGACTCATATCCTCCAGGAACGGCCGCGGTCGCGGGCGGCGCGCCGACAATCTCGCCGAGCGTATCTCGGCTACGGCGCCACTCGCGCCCGATCTCATCGCGGCTGAGCGCTCCCATGTAGGTGGGGTGTGAATGCGAGTGGCTCCCGACCGCGTGGCCTCGGCGAACGAGCTCCGCGATCTCGTCGACGCCGACAAAGCCCGGTGTGCCAATGCGTCCTGTGGTGATGAAGTAGTGTCCGCGCCACCCTCGTCGCTCGAGCGCTTCGGCAACCCACAGTGCTGACACCCCGCCATCGTCAAATGTCAGCGCCGCCTGCGGATGGTCGGCGGCGAGCCCAACGTCGACGTTCGTCGCAGCGATTGCATCGAGGTGCGCCTCGAATTTCGCCGGGCTGAGCTTGTAGCGTGCCGCCGCAGGTCCGGGAAAGCCGTAGCGGTCCTCATCACCGTGAGGCGCCACGTCGTGATAAATCAGGCTGAACGTCATGACATCACCGATACGCTACTCGTGAGCCGGCCAAATCCGATAAGCCCGAAGCCGCCGGGCGGCTGGACTGACCTTAAGGCCGAATCTCCACATCGGGTCATCGTGATAGATCCCCACCCGCGGCCACAGATGGGCACCCGCATTCCGAAGGCTGCTCGAGAGGGTGGCTGCGGCCCTGTAGCCGGCAGCGCGGGCGAACTCGGCGACGCGCGCATCTGCGTCACCGTATGGGTAGGCAAGAGTGTCGCAGGGAACGCCCAGACGTTCGGCGCACTCGCGGCGAGACTCTTCAAGCTCGAAGCGCAGTGCGTGATCGTTCAGTCCGGTCAACCGCCGGTGGGAGCGGCTATGCGAGGCAACCTCCCACCCCTCGTCGACGAGGAGGGCGAGGTCGTCCCAACTCATGCAATCGAGCTCTGGCGCGTCTCTCGTCTCCAGCCACTGTTCGATGCCGGACCACCGTAATGTCTGTCGCTGGGACGCAAATGCGGTTGGAACGAACACCGTGGCGGGGAGGCCCAACCGTGAGAGGATCAGTCGTCCGAGGTTTAGCACGGATAGGAAGGCGTCATCGAATGTCACAGCCAGTGTTCGTGTCCATGGTGGGTTCAGTACCGCTTCGCTAAAAGTTGTACCTCGCCAGCCGGCTCGAATGAGCTTGGCGAGCTGTGCCTCCAACGCCTCGGGTGTGACGGAAACGGCAGCCCTCCAGGTTGGGCTGACAGCGTGGTAACAAAGAACGAGCACGTCAGGCATGCCCAGCCCCCGTCGATCGAGCCGCGGCTTGTCCTTCACCTCGCGTCCGAGTGAATTGAAGACCGGGTACTTGCCGGGGACTCATCGTCGCCGCTAAAATGACACGTGGTTTTGGGGGTTTGTTATAACGTCACTGGATGTATCCCGGACGATGCGCGGATGGGCTACCTGTGAATACTCTGCCGGATGTAGCCAAGGACGGGGATATCATCGACTGCTCCGTACTTGTGCCGGTGCTCAACGAGGAGCGCCATATCGCCTCTTGCGTGGCGGCGATGAGGGCGCAGAGGTTCTCCGGACAGCTCGAGTTTCTGCTGGTCGACGGGGGATCAAGCGACCGGACTCGTGAGATTCTGTCGCATCTCGCACGCGAGGACCCGCGCATCCGTGTTCTCCAGAATCCGCGGAGGACGACACCGAGCGGACTGAACGTGGCGCTCGCGCACGCGAGTGGACGGTGGGTGGCGCGCATGGACGCGCATACGTGGTATCCCGAGGACTACATCGCTTTGGGGATTGAGCGTTTGGCTCGCGGCGACACCCGCTGGGTGAGCGGCCCGGCAGCCCCCAGTGGTCGTGGTCGGGTCTCGCGCGCTGTGGCACTTGCGCTGAAGACGCGTCTCGGGCGTGGAGGCTCTCAGAAATGGGCCGACGGACGGGACTCGGCGACGAGGGAATTCGAACTTGATTCCGGCCTGTTCGCCGGCGTCTGGGAGCGCTCGACGTTGCTGGAGTACGGAGGCTGGGATGAAGCCTGGCTGCGCAACCAGGATTCGGAGATGGCTGGACGCTTTTTGGCGAGCGGAGAACGATTGATCTGCCTGACCGGTATGGCCGCGTGGTACACGCCGCGCGACTCCCTGAGTTCGCTGGTTCGGCAGTACTTCCAATACGGCGAGTACCGCGAGAAAACGGCCGTGCGCCATCCGCACACGATGCGGCGATCGCACTTGCTCGCGCCCGCGGTCGTGTTGACCATGTGGGCCGCGGTGACCGCACCCCGGCGGCTCCGTAGACTTGCGCGGGGCGCGCTCGCGGTGTACGGCGCCGCACTGGTCACGGCCGGGTGGCTGGGCGCCGAGGCCGCCGAACAACCCGGAGATGCGATGCTTGTGCCGGTGGTGCTTGCGATCATGCATGTGGCGCATGGAGCCGGAGCCTTCCGAGGTGTCCTGTGCAACGGACCGCCGCTCGCCGCACTTGCTCGGGCCGCCGGGCTGCGTGGCCTTGCGGCCCGGCTGGCGCCTTCGCCGCAGCGGGTGTTCGCGCCGTCGCTGGTAGCCGATTAGCGCTGCCGTGGCTGTCGGTAGGCAGGGTTGCTGTCACGGAGTTGGAGGACCTCGGCCACCGTCAGAAGGAGGATTCGCAGGTCAAGCCGCAGCGACCAGTTCTCGATGTAGTAGTTGTCCCACTCCACGCGATCGGCGATCGAAGTCTGCCCCCGCAGGCCATTCACCTGGGCCCAACCGGTGATGCCCGACTTGACCCGATGGCGGTCACGGTAGTGATCGACTTCGAGGTCGAAACGCTCGACGAACTCGGGTCGCTCCGGCCGCGGGCCCACGAGGCTCATGTCGCCGCGAAGCACGTTGATGAGCTGAGGCAGCTCGTCCAGCGATGTGCCACGGAGCCAAGGGCCGATGGATGTGCGGCGGTCTTTGCCTTCGATTCCGCCCGGTGCGCAGCCCTCCGGAGGCGTGAACGGATGCGTGTTGGCGACGTCGACCATGGTCCGGAACTTCAACAGTTCAAACGTCCGGCCATCGCGTCCGACGCGCCGTTGGCGGAACAGCACGGGTCCTGGCGACGTCACTCGGACGGCGACGGCGACCGCGAATAGCAGCGGGCCCAGCACGACAAGTGCGGTGAGCGCGAAGGCTCGATCGAACGCGTGCTTCACCGCGAACTGCCACCCGCGGAGATTCGTTCGGCGAAGGGACAGCAGCGGCAGGCCTCCGACGTGCTCGATCATGACGCGCTCGTTCACTGCCTCATAGAGCCGCGGCACCAGCGATACGCCGACCCCGAGGTCCTGACATTCCCTTACCTTCTGAACGAGAACGTGGTCCGGCTCAGAGCTAAAAGCGAAGATCACGTGTCCGGCCCCCACGCGCGCGACCGCCTCACGAAGATCGCCTGGGCCCCCCAGCACCGGGACCGACGGAATCCTCGACGGGTCATAGCTCGGAATCGGAGCTGTGTCCAAGAAGCCCACCGGGCGCAGTCCGTACTCGAAATCGGCGAGCAAGCGGTTTGCAACGTGCGTTCCGACAGCTCCGGCTCCCACGATCACTGTGGGCGTGGCCACGGCGGGCTTGGACAGCGCGCGCCGCCGATAGGACAGCAAGGCGGTCCGGCCGACGGGGACAAAAATCAATGCGAACAACCACAGCCGGAGCGTCTGCGCCACCGGATGTCCTGTTCCAAGTATTGAACCGGCTGCGATCGTGAGCAGGGCGGCAAGCGAAATGATCACCAGCGCGTGCGCTACAGCGTCTAAAGCCGAGGCGTGGAGTCGGTCATCGGGATTGTGCCTTGCCCACAGCAGACCGAGTCCCAGCACCACAAACGCGACCGACAGCCCGGGATGCGTGCGACCGCTGCCCGTTCGAGAAGATAGGACTGCGACGCCACCGGCCAAGCACAGTATCGCCGCATCCACCAGGAGGCGCGTCCTCGTCCAAGCGCGGGCGTCGAGCAAATGAGCAGGCGCTTTCCCGGAGAAGTCCTCCGCGACCGGGACCAGGACGGAGCCGCCGGAGCTGGCAACCTCAGCCGCGGAAGCAAGCGCTACGTGGCGGGCGTCCGGAGCACCTGCGACCGCTGCCCTCTGCAGGAGCGCGCTGCCGACCTTTAGGTCGTTGGCGCCCGGTTGGGAGTCCAGCGACATCTCCATCTGGGACGGCTCATCGGCTCGCAACTGCGAGATCACCCTTGAGTTTGCGTCCGTGCATCGACCACGAGACCGACCGCCGGCCCCCTTGCCTCAGCGCGTCCCCGCACTTGTTTACGAACTATAGCCCTTTAACGCAAAGGCTCAACAGAAGTTGGCAGGTCTATCAAGAAGCTGGCAGAGCTACACATTCGACTCAAAAACAGCATCACGGAGCCTAAGGCCATCGTGGGCGTGACGAAGCCACGGGGGCTTGACTGCCCCATACAATCGATTGCGGGCAGACGAACGCCAAGATCCAGGCGGATCCGGCGCCCGAGATCCCGGCCCGGGGTGATCCAAGTACTCAGAGGATGGGCCCATGACAGGACGATTGGGGGCGCGGACCGCGAGCGGACCGCGAAAGAGTCATGAGCGGTGAGCCTGCGGCTGTCGTGCTCGGGGGCGGCATCACCGCCCTATCCGTGGCTCGAAGCCTCCATGCGTCGGGCATCACGGTCCACGTGCTGGATTGCCCGGGAGCCGTCGCGCGCTGCTCGCGGGCGGTCGCGGAATTCGTTGACTTCGGTGCTGAGCAGCCCCCGGAGCGAATGCTCGATTGGCTGATTTCAGCCAATCTGGGGGCCGTCGTGCTCGCCGGCGCGGATGATGGCGTGGAGCTGATCGCCCGCCACCGCGCCGAGCTCGTCGCGCACGGTTATCACCCGGTCGAGGGCGACGATGAGGTCGTTCTCGCCATGCTGGACAAGCTGCGGACGTACGAACTTGCGCACGAGCACGGGATTGCGGTTCCGGATGTCGTCCGGTTCAGCAATGAGGAGGGGCTTGACGCTGCAATCGAGCGGCTTCAGTTCCCGTGCGTGCTCAAGCCCGCTCGATCCCATGTATTTGCGCGCCGTGCCGCCTCTGGCGCCAAGGTCCTGGTAGTGAACGATGCCTCGGAGCTACGACGCGAGTACACGCGGCTCGCGGCAATGGACGTCGAGATGTTCGCCACCGAAGTGATCTACGGAGAATCTGACGAGTTCGTCTCCTACTACGGATATCTCGACGAGCGGGGCGAGACTCTCGTGAGCTTTACGAAGCGCAAGATCCGCCAGTGTCCTCCGGGATTCGGAGTCGGCACGTACCACGAGACGACGCGTGACCCTGGGGTGGCCGCGGCGGGTCTGCGGTTCCTGCAGGCCGTGGGGCTGCGCGGTCTGGGAAACGTCGAGTTTAAGCGCGACGCCCGCGACGGAGAGCTCATTCTGATCGAGTGCAACCCACGATTCACGTTGTCCAACGAGCTCGCTCGAATTGCCGGGGTCGATCTTGCCGTCCTGGCCTACAACCGGGCATTGCAGCGCCCAGCCCCTCCGATCGAGGAATACCGCGTGGGTCTACACCTGTGGGATCCTGCCCGCGACTTGCGGGGCTTGTCCGGCTATCGTCGCCAAGGCGAACTTTCGACGAAGGCCTGGGCCAAGAGCCTGCTGCACAGGCAAGTGTTCCCGGCGTTCCGGCTCGATGACCCGGCCCCTGCGATGGCCCGGGCTGCCTTGATGATCCGCAACGCCCGCGCTTCTCAAGCGAAGGGCAACCCGGTTCCGTCCACGGGCTCAGGACCTCGCGAGCGCCGGTTCACCAAGCCCGCCAGCACCAATCGCGCGCTGGACCGACTGGCCGGCGGCTACGGCCGGCGTGGCCGCGCAATAGCCGCCCGGCTCGACATGACCTACGCGTGCGGCGTCGGGCCCCTGGTGCGGCGGGTTCGCTCGGAGCGACTCTTCTCCGGGCTGGGTCCGGCAGCCAGAGACAGGATCTACGAGGACATTTGGACCCGCGCGGCGGAGGAATGCGGAGCGGAGGTGACGCGGCTCGCGCCCGGCCTGCTCGAGCTGGCGTGCAACCGGACCCGAACGCGCGTCTACCACCAGCTCGTGCCTCTGGATGATCCGGTCACGCTCCAAGTGGCGCTGGACAAGACGGTGGTGCACCGGCTGATGAGTGACGTCGGCGTGCCTCATACCGACTACCTGGAGTGGACCGCGGATGACCCCGGCCCGGCGGCGTCGTTCCTAGCGAGCGTGCAGGGCCCCTGCGTGGTCAAGCCAGCCGCCGGTACAGGTGGGGGTCACGGCGTGGTTCCGGGCGTGGAGTCGCTAGACGACTTGCTCCGGGCGCGCTGGCACGCCGGTAAGGAGGTTGACCGGTTGTTAATCGAGCGACAGATCGATGGCCCGGTCTTTCGCCTCCTGCTGCTCGATGGCGAGCTTCTCGACGTCGTGCGGAGCGTGCCCGCGAACGTGACCGGGGACGGCCACGCGACAATTGAAAAGCTGATCAGACGCGAGAATCAGCGGCGGGTGGACGCATGCGGCGCGGCGGGGCTGTCGCTGATCGGCCTCAGCCTCGACACGGTCCTCACGCTTCGACGTGCCGGCTTGGCGCTGTCTTCCGTTCTGCCGGAGGGGCAGCAGCTTGCGCTGCGCATCGCGACCAACAACAACGCGGCCCGAGACAACGAGACGTGGAGAGGAGAGGTCTCCAGCTCGATCCTCGAACAAGCCCGGACCGCGGTGAGGGCCGTCGGGCTGCGTCTGGCGGGCGTCGATGTGGTCACCACGGACATCGAGCGACCACTGAGCGAAACCGGCGGCGTCATTAGCGAAGTGAACGGCGGACCGGGGCTCCATCACCATTACCTCGTAGCCGATTCCGCACATGCCACGCCGGTGGCGGTTCCCGTGCTCGAGAAGCTGCTCGCGGGGGTCGGCGAACTAGAGTTGCTCGTTGAGCAACTCTAGTTCGGGGCCCGACTGTTTCGCTCAGGGCGAGAGCTCTTCGCTCAGCAGCCTACGTGCGGGCGAGTGGCGCCGGGAGCCAGACAAGCGACCAGTACGCGCGGGGCGCGGCCCGCGCGCGTGTTGAACCGGTAGTACTTGCCTACCCATTGAGGCCGCGTGATCGCAACCGTGATCCGAGTCCTGGCGAGCAGGCGATGCTTTTGGAAATCGGGGGCTAAGTCGATCGTCCCACCAGTTGCGCACCTGCGCTTGCCCTTCGGCCCGCACCGCTTGGTCTCAGCGATCACAGTTCGGTGCTCGGTGAACGGACATCCTCGTCCGTGGCAGTCGACGAGCACGCTGGCGCCGACGGGCGCGCCGTTCACGACAAGTGAAAGGACCTTCGTGTAGGTGGGGGAGTACTGAAAGGTCCACTGCATCGTTACGACCGACAGGAGGCTGCCGCCGCTCGCCGTCTCTCTCAACACGGCGAGAACGCTCATGTTGGCAGTGAGATCCGTTGCCCGGATCGCAACCGCACCGGGCCTCGTCGAGCTCCTGATCACCGAGCTGTACGTGCCGTTCCCGTTGTTCGCGACCCCCAAGACTTCAGCGCGGGGATCGGAGGCGGAGAACACGACGGAATCGTCCGGAACTAGATTACCGTTAGCGTCTGCAACTGTGGCTACGGCGGTCGCATACGAGGTTCCGTTGGCGATGATCGACCGGGGCTCGAGGCTGAGGGTCATGGTCTTCGCAGGACCGTGAGTCTGTGTAAGCGCGGCCTGGCCCGAGGCCGCGCGCCCCGTGGACGCGCTGGTGGCGGTGATCGTCGGGATACCGACCTTGGTCGAACTGGTCAGTGTGGCGGTGTAGGTACCGTTGAGATGGTCTGTGGTCGAGCTGAAGTGGATGCCGATGTCGCTGGAGGAGAATACGACCGCCTGACCCGGCAAGAGTTCTCCGGCGAAGAGTACAGTCGCGGTCGCTGTACTCGTTGAGGTGCCGTCGGCCACGATCGTGCTCGGCGACAGGGTCACGGTGATCGTCTCCGCTGGCCCCGCCGCGTCCGCGACGGGCGGGGCAACCCACGCGCACACTGCGATGGACAGAGCTGCCCCAAGCATGAGCCGTGCACCCAGCGCCCACCGAGACAACGAGCACGAAATGGCACGCCACCCGCAATGTTTGAAGGTTCGTAAGGCCTCGCCCAAGATCCGACCCTCGAAGGCCCCCCCGGGAATTGAAGCCAAGCGTACACACTTCTCCCCGGTTTCTCCACTCTCAGGGCAGCGCCGAAGACTCGGGCGTCGAGCTCGATTAGGCTCGGCGAGCCCCGATGCCGGTCGCCTCGCCGGAGTTCGACAACCGACCCGCTTGAATTGAACCTGGCCCGCCCGGTTTCGGGCGGGCGCAGGTCTGCCTGCAGCCGTCCGTAAGGGCGCCTACACCAGACCCCCGCGCACCGCTCGTACCGCGGCCTGAATGCGGTTCTCGACCTGGAGCTTGACGAGGATGTTCGAGACGTGGTTCTTGACGGTGTGCTGACTGAGGTACAGCGCTCGTCCGATTTCCGCGTTGTCCAGCCCCCGAGCCAGCAGCTCCAAGACCTCTAGCTCCCGCGGTGTCATGTCCGCCCCGACGAGCCCGGGCTCGATCGCCTCGGGCTCGCGCATGCGCTGCACAAGGCGGCACGCGATCCGCGGCGAGATCATCGACTCTCCGCGTGCTGCCGCCCGGATGCCCTCGATGATCTGACTGATCGGGGCGTCCTTCAGGAGGTAGCCGCAGGCGCCCGCCAGCAGTGCGTTCATCACGTGCTCATCGTCGGTCATCATCGTGAGCACCAGGATGCGGGCCAGGGGCGCGGCTGCCGACAGGCGCTGCGTCGCCTCGATCCCGGACATGCCGGGCATGCTCAGATCCATCAGCACCACACCGGGGCCCAGCTCGGTGGCCTGCCGAATGGCGTCCGCTGCGAGCGCCGCCTCACCGGCGACCTGGATTCCCCGCTCCTCGAGCAACTCGATGAGTCCCCGCCGAAACAGCTCGTGGTCGTCGACCACGATGACCTTGGGGTCGCTGCCGTTTGCGGCGTCGGTAGGTGGTCGGGCATGAATCATGGGACGAGCAGTTCGAGCTCGGTTCCTCCGCCCGGCCGGGCGTGCGCGCTCAGCTGACCCCCGAGCGAGGCCGCGCGGGCGCGCATGGTACGCAGACCGAACCCCGAGCGGTCTGTGGCGGCGATCCCGCTGCCGTCGTCCGAGACTCGCAGAAGGAGATCCCTTCCACGGCGCAGCAGGACGACGTCGACGTGCCGAGCGGTGCCATGGAGAGCAGCGTTGACGATCGCCTCGCGCACAATCCGCACGAGATTTTCGCGTTGGGGGGGATCCAAATCCTTGGTCGGGTTGGTCGCCGAGTCGGACTCGATCCGCACCTGGATCTGGACGCCGTAGCGGTGCTCGAGGTCGTCGGCGATCAGCCGCAGCGCCGCCTCGGTGCTCGGGGCGCTGGAGGCAATCAGGTCTGCGATGGCGCCGCGCGCGGCCGCGAGCGCGTGCCGGGTGGCGACCATCAGGGGATGCTCTGGTCCCAGTTCGCAACCCAGCCGCTGCCCCTGTGCCGCGATGCAAGCGAGGTCCTGCGCGAGTCCGTCATGCAGGTCGCGGGATATTCGCTCACGCTCCGAGCTGATTGCGTCATGCACCTCGTAGCGCGTGGTCTTCGCGTAGCGTCCGCACGCGGTCGCGAGGAGCAGAGCATAGGCGGCGAGGCGCAGGCCTCCTCGGGGAGTGACCCACTCAACGGCCACGACCGGCATCACCAGATACTGCAAGCTGGCGCCGGCCAGCAACAACGACGCCCCGGCCAGCATCCCCCCCTCATTCGCACGGGGCCGGGACCGGACCAGGAACGCGAGCGCCGAGACGATCAGGATCGCGGCGGACGCGATGTGGACGGCGAGCGCTACGGGATGGGTGGCAGCGCCCGCCATGCCGGCGTCCTTCATAGCGCCGGCGTCCCCGTCAGAACCGACGATCGGCGTGAGCAACTCTGCCAGCACGACCGCGCCCGCTCCGGCGGCGACGGCCAAGGCGACCCGTGCGCCGCGGGCGCCCGGAATCGTCTTGCGGGGGGCGAACGCGGCAGCGGCGAACGAGAGCGAGGCGATTAGCAGAACGCCTAGACCCGCGCCGGTATCGGATTCCAGGCCTACGCCGCGGCTAGTCCAGGCCGCAGCGGAATGCACGAAATCCGCGAGCGAGACCGCAAGCAGCGCGCACAGCAGCAGCAGGTCGAGCAACTGGCGCCTGCGGCGGAACGTCGCCGTGAACAGGCCGGCGCTGAAGATCGCCGCGAGGGTGATCGTGGTCTCGAGCGCGGCCCGAGCGCCGGGATTCACTGCATGACCGGGCCGGAACAGCGCAGCCGCGACGCCTATGCCAGACAGAACGGCGATCGCGAGCGCGGAGCGCGATCGTGTCGCCGCCGTCAGGTCAGGCGAGATAGCTCTGATGGGCGCAGCACGGATCCCAATATCCATTTTTGGCCTCGGACCGCCGAGTTTGTGTCCGTCTTGCAGGGTCGGTCGGTCACGGCGATCTCTGACCTCGGCCCAGCCCACTCCGGCCGTGCTGCACGCAGCGTTTCATCCATCACCCCCGGGCTCCACTTCGTGTGGTTAAGTCCCAAAACCTATCTACGCTTCTCAAAGTGTAAACCTCGTGTCAACGAGCGGAAGGCCGAACGGACGGATGTCCGAGCGGGGTCGTCGCGATCCGCCTGCTGTGGGACATCCGCCCTTATGAGCGCCGCCGCCCGGAGCTGATACGCAGCTCCGTCCTCAGCAGCCCACCCCGGGGCGCGTTCTGCCGACGCCGAGGCAGGAGAGGATGATCACCGGCCCGTGACCGGCTCGCACCGTGAAGGAATAGAACTTGCCGATCCAGTGGGGCCGCGTCATCCGCACGGTGATCCGTGACCCGACTCGCAGGTGCCGCCCGTGAAACGCGGGCAGGAGGTTGATCGAGGAAGCGGTCCTGATCGGGATGGAGACCAGGCCGAACGGGCAGCGCGGGCCCTGGCATGCGAGCGTGACGCTCATCCCGTGAGTCAGCCCGTCGGCCCGCAGCATCGTCACCTGCGTGTAGGCGGGGTGGTAGTAGAACTGCCACTGAAGCGTCGAGCCGATGAAGCCGAGCACGACAGTCCCCGGAGAGCCCTTGCCGACCTGCACAGATCGGCTCGGCGACGTCGAGGAGGCGAAATTCGAATCGCCGGTATATCGGGCGGAGATGTTGTGCCTACCTCGCGACTTGTAGCTAATCACGCAGGTCGCGCTGAGGCGGTTGAGCGGGCGGCTCAGGCACCCTCGGATCGCTCGGCCGCCGTCGAGGAACTCGATCGAGCCCGTGGGCGCGATTGGGCCCGAATTGCTCACCGGGAGACCGACCGATGCCGTATAGGTCGCGCGCCTGCCGCGCGCGACCTGCTTGGTGACGGCGAGCGAAACGGATGTGGAGTCCTTTCCGACGGCGAGCATCGTCAGCGGGCTGGCCGAGGCCCCGACCAGTGATCCGGGACCGGGCGTGTACACGGCCGTAAGGCCGGCAGCGCCCGCGCCGAACGAGCCCTGGCACACGAGGATGGCGCTCTGGCCGGCGGATTGGAAGCCCTCGTTCGCGCAGCCGCTGATCGCGCTGCCGCCGTCGTAGAACGTCAACCATCCTGCAGGGTTGGCGTTCGGAGAGCTAGAGCTGACGGTCGCCACCAGCGTGACGGTCTGGTTTGTGAGCGCGCCGCTCGGCGAGACCACAAGCGAGGTGGCGCTCGTGGCGCTCACCACCGCCGTATGCGCCGAGCCGGCGGGAGCACCGCTGCCTCCCGCATTGGACGCCGTCTCGACCGCGTAGATGCTCTGCCCGACGTCGGAGGCGGTCAGCGTATAGCTCTGCCCGGTGGCGCCCGGGATCGCCGCGCAGCCAGAGCCGCCACAGTCCACCCACTGGTATCGGTACGAGGTCGGGTTGTTGCTCCAGGACGCGTGGGCCTCGACCAAGGTCTGGCCCTGTCGGGGAACTCCGGATACCGTCGGAGCCGAGGTACTCACGGGCACCGGCACGACGCCCGGCGGGGCCGTGACGACGCCGGTAAGTGCGGAATCGGCGGGCGGGCTGCTACCGCCGGCGTTGGTTGCGGTCTCCGCGACCAGGATCTGGGCACCTACATCGCTGGCCGTCGGGGTGTATAGCGTGCTGGTCGCCCCAGGGATCGCCGTGCAAACGGAGCTCACGCAGCGCATCCACTGGTAGCTGAACGACGTCGGACTGCCTGTCCAGGTGCCGTGATTCTCTGCCAGCAGGCCGCCCTGCTGCGGGATGCCCGAGATCGACGGTGGGAACTGGTTGGTTGGTGGCGCGACGATCTGAAGCGTCGGGGCGGACGAAACGCTCGCCGTGCCGCCGCTGTTCGTCGCCGTCTCCAGCACCTTGATCGTGTGCCCGGCATCGCTGGCCGTGACCGTGTACGTGGCCCCGGTCTGGCCGGTGATCGCAGTGCATGTGGCGCCCGTGCAGTCCTCCCACTGGTCCGTGATCGTGGGGCTGTTCGTCCACGTCCCCTTGGTGAGGGTCAGCACCTTCCCCACCTGCGCCGTCCCGGTGATCTTTGGAGGGACCGTATTGACCGGGGGGAGCGCGATCACGGCCGCGGTCGGGGCGGAGGGAGCGGTTGCGCTTCCGTCCGTGGTGGTGGAAGCAGTCTCCAGAACCTCAATCGTGCGTCCGACGTCGGCGGCGGTCAACGCATAGGTGGCTCCGATCTGGCCGCTGATTGGCGAGCACGTGGTAACGCTTGTGCAGGACTCCCATTGGTCCGTGATCGTGATCGTGGGCGTTATGGCGTCAGTCCAAGTGCCCTGGTGCAGGGTCAAGATCTGACCCTGCTGAGCGGTGCCGGTGATGGTTGGCAGCGCAGTGTTAGTCGGCGCAGCCTTTGCCACGCCGGCGAGCATCCCCCACGTAACTGCGCTCACCAACAAGCAGAGTAAGACACTCCTGCGCCGAGTTGAGAACAGTGTCATCGAAAACTATGGCTCATGCGTGGCTAGACCACCGGTCCGCGCAGTCGCCGGTTCACCGTGGCCTACCAGCCCCTATTCACCGCATAGTCTGGATGCTCACGAGCCAGCCGCCTATGGCCTTCCTCGCCCCTCCTGCGTTCAGACATGAACGACGAACGCGGGAGCGCCTCTGGCGTGCTAACGTTGGCTGCCGGGTTCGAGCAGCAGTGCCGCTGACGCGATGGCGCATACGGGACTGCAAGGGGGCACAACTGAGTTACGCCGTCACTTCCAATGCGGATGAGCTGAAGGTCCTGCTCGCGGACGATCACATTCCCGCGCGCGCGGGAATCAAGCGCGCGATCGAGCCTCACGGCCTCCGCGTGGTGGCCGAGGCGTCGAACGCCGCAGATGCCCTGCGCATGGCGGGGGCGCAGCGCCCGCACGTTTGCGTGCTCGCCGTCGGGCTGCCCGGTAGCGGCATCGAGGCCGCCCGCCAGATCAAGGAGTCGCTCCCGGAGACAAAGATCGTCGTGATGACGGCGACGGCCTCCGACGAGGAGCTCTTGAGCGCACTGCGGGCGGGCGCCGACGGGTACCTGCTGATGAGCACATCCGCGAGTCGTCTTCCATACGCAATTGCCGGCGTCGCTCACGGCGAGGCGGCAGTTCCGCGGGCGATGACCGCACGCTTGATCGCCGAGTTTCGCGAGCGCGGAGCCAGGCGTCGGGTAACTCTCCGATCGTCTGGAGTGGAGGTCGAGCTGACGGCGCGCGAGTTCGAGGTCCTCGAGCGATTGAAGAGGCGCGAGGGCACGGCCGAGATTGCGTCTCGCCTCGGAATCTCGGAAGTGACCGTCCGTCGGCACATAGCGTCGGTGCTGCGAAAGCTCGGGATGCCAAACCGGCGCAGCGCAATCGAGATGCTCGAGGAGGCGGAGCGGGAGGGACTGCGCGGCGCCCGGAGCTGAGTGACAGCGATTGCACGGCCGCCCGCGGCCTGGACGCGTGCCGCGGGCGCCGTGCAAGGTCGGTCAGGGAGTGCAGATCGCGTAGACCGTGATGCTCCCGCCGGTGGCGGGGACATTTATGTCCGCTGTCCAGGCGGTCGCAGCTGTGCCCGAGGCGGGCGTGTTGCCGAGGTTGTCGCTCGGATAGGAGTCGACGACGTAGACACCGGTGCCGCTCGTGCCCACGCCGCCGCCGATTGCCTTCTGGCCCGTGGGGCAGAGTTCGGTCCACGGTTTCGTGCCGGCAGTAGCAATAGATTGGGCGCCACTGTTGTAGACGTTCGGCGTCACGCTTCCACCGCCAGTACCGGGAGGACCAGCAGGACCCTGCGGGCCCGTTGCGCCCGTGTCACCCTTGTCGCCCTTCGGACCCTGCGGACCGGCGGGACCGGCGGGGCCGGCGGGCCCGGCGTCACCCTTGAGGCCCTGCGGACCCTGAGGGCCGGCGGGACCGGTGGCGCCGCGGTAGCCCCGGGGGCCGCGAACGACATGCACCACGACCTTCTTGTTGGCCGTGCGCGCCTTGTTATTGCCGGCCGAATTCGTTACCGCACCAGCGGTGCCGCCGGCGGCGGCGATCAGCGCGATCACTGCCACGACCATCGCCGGTGAAGGCAACCGGCGCACTAACTGCTTCAACATCCTGCCCCCTTTGTTGGAGATCCTGTAGTTGGTAATGAGGCTTGCCCCACCCCGGCCGATACGACGGTTGCATGCTGACGCATTAGGAGACGAGATTCACGTCAATGACGTAAACCCTTGGCGGCGTCATGCGTATTTTCGCCCGCATCCCGCCCTCTTCAGGCCATAATCGAGTCGATCACGAGTTGATCACAGGGCAATTACAGGGGGCTTTACTGTGCTTCACCAAGACGAGCAGTTAATGTCTTCGATGGAGCTCGAGGTCATCAGGGACGGGGACGTCGAGCCACATCGGAACGGTCACTCGCGACCGGTCGGATCCCGGCAGCGCGCGCCGGGCCTGGGGCAACTGGGCGTGCGCGTGAGCGTCGTGATCGCGGCCATGAACGAGGCGGAAAACTTGCCGCACGTGCTCTCGCGGCTACCGGTTGGACTACACGAGTTGATCCTCGTCGATGGCCATTCGGCCGATGACACGGTGGCGGTCGCGCGGAGAATGTGTCCCGATGTCCAGATCCTGACTCAGACCGGGCGAGGGAAGGGCAACGCGCTCGCGGACGGTTTTGCGGTGTGCACCGGAGAGATCGTCGTGGCGCTGGACGCCGACGGGTCTACCGACCCTGCGGAGATACCGCGCTTCGTGGCCGCGCTTTGCCACGGCGCAGACTTCGTCAAGGGCTCGCGCTTCGCGCAGGGCGGATCGAGCACCGATATCACGCGCGTCCGTAGCGTCGGAAACCGGGTCCTGAACGCGTTTGTCAACGCACTCTACGGAACGCAGTACACGGATCTCTGCTACGGCTACTTCGCCTTCTGGGCTTGCTGTCTGCCCTACATGCGCGTCGACTGCGACGGGTTTGAGGTCGAGACGCTCATCAACGTGCGGATTGCGAAGGCTGGGCTCGTGGTCCATGAGGTTCCGAGCGACGAACACCCGCGCCTGCACGGGGCGAGCAACCTCCACGCTGTCCGCGACGGTTCCAGGGTTCTGCGCACCATCGTGCTCGAGCGGATGTCGACGGCATCCCAAAGGTCGCTTCTGCCCCGCATCGCCTACCGCTTGCTCGCCGGATGAAGGTCGCGCTGGTCGCGTCGAGCTTCCTGCCGCAGCCAGGGAGGGTGGAGCGTCGGGTGGATCAGATCGCCCGGGGGCTGGCCCGGCGCGGGGTCGAGGTTGAGATCCTAACCCAAGGGTCCGCGCGGGCAGGGCTCCAGCAGTACCAAGGGGTGATCGTCCGGCGCTTCCCCACCGCCGTCGGCCCGCTCCGCTTCGCCGTTGCGCCGAAGCTGCGGGAGCGGCTTCGGCTGACTTCCGAGACGTTCGACATCGTCGATGTCCACACGAGGCACATACCGTTGGCGGTCGCCGTGGCGCGCACTCGCGCCCGTCGGATCGTGTTTACGCCCGGCGCCCCGTTGGATGTCTTTCTAGGCTGGCCGTACACACGGGCGACGCGCGCCGTCATGGCCTCGACCGCGCAGATCGTTTGCCACTCCGAGATTGAGCGGGATCTGCTGTGCGAGACGGTTCCCGAGGCTGCAAACCGCACTCGGATCGTGCCCGATGCGGTCGATGTGGCCGCAATGGACGCAGCCATACCGTTCGTGACCGCCGGACCGGTGGTGCTTGCCGTCGGTCGGCTCGACCGTCTGACTGGGGTCAGGCGCGCGATCGCGGCGATGCTGAGCCTCGACCCCGAATTCCGGCTCGTGGTCGTGGGAGATGGACCCGCGCGCGATCGGCTCGAAGCCTACGCAGCCGACCTGCGCATCGCATCACGCGTGCAGTTCGTCGGTGCGGTATCGGACGCGATCCTCTACCGGTGGCTGCGAACCGCGCGAGTAGTGGTCTCGCTGGCGGCGGAGCGCGGCTCGGGGTCGCAGGTGACCGAAGCCCGCGCAGCCGGCGCCTCGGTTGTTGCGACTGACCTCCCGATTCACCGGGAGGCCGCTGAGCGAGCCGGTCGTGGTCACGTGATCTTCGTTCCGGCGAAGGGCTCTCCGCTGGATGTGGCCGACGCGATCGACGAGGCCGCTCGAGTCTCCGTGCTGCCCAGTACTCGGGGTCTCTCTCTCACCGTCCCGTCATGGGAACCTGTCATCGACGCCACGTGGAGGCTCTACGCCGAGCTGGCCGGTGTCGGGCCCCTTCCGGCGCGAGACCCTGCCGAGAGCGGCGTCGCAGGCATCGCGGCGCATCGCGTGAACGGATGGCAAACGTGACTCTGGTCACGGACGGCGTCGGGTCGCTGAGGGCGCCCGTGGCGGTGCGGGTCCTCGACCTCGACGGGCCGCTGGGCGACCTCGACCTGTCATATCAGTACATGCGACAGGACTACAGGTCCCTGTTGGCGGTGGTCCGGCTGGCGGAGGACCCGATCGGCGTGGCGACGTTCCCGGTCGACCCCGACGGCTTCGTGACGCGTGCCCAGCTCGCTGGTGGCCTGCGCCGCCAGCTCGGAGTCGAACTGACCGAGGCTTATGCCCGGCATGATCGCCGCCAGGAGCCCGATCCGTTCTCGCATATCGCCAAGGCTCGCAACGGCGCGCATATGGTGCCGTCACCCCTGGTCAGCGTAATCGTCCCAACGTGTTGCAACCCGGGGCCACTGGAGCGCTGTCTGCGCTCGATCTTCGAGTGCGACTACGACGACTTCGAAGTGATCGTAGTCGAGAACCGTCCTGGCTCCTCGCAGACCGCGCGGATGCTCATCGAGCGCTTTCCCGGCGAGCGAGCGCTCCGGTACGTGGAGGAACCCCGGCCGTCCGCGTCGCTCGCCCGCAACGCGGGATTGACCAAGGCGGAGGGCGAGATCGTCGCGTTCACCGACGACGACGTCGTCGTCGATCCGCTCTGGCTCCGCGCCAGCGTGGGGGCCCTGACCAGCGAGCGCGGCATCGCATGCGTAACCGGTCTCATCCTCCCACTCGAGCTCGAGAGCGAGAGTCAGCTGCTGCTGGAGCAGTTCGCCGGCTTCGGCAAGGGATTCCGGCGCCGGACGTACCGCCTGCCCGACTCGTGGGATGAGAATCCGCTCCTGCCCTATACGGCCGGGACGCTTGGCTCTGGGGCCAGCATCGTGATGTTGACCGAGGTCGGGCGCGAGCTCGGTGGCTTCGACCCGGCGCTCGGTCCCGCCACGCCGGCGAAGGGCGGCGAAGACATCGACCTGCTAGCACGCGTTCTGCAGAGCGGCCACGGACTGTCATACGAGCCGAGAGCAATCGTCTGGCACGAGCATCCAGGGGGCAGGCCGCGCCTGCGCCGCCAGGTCTACAGCTATGGCGTCGGCCTCGGAGCGATGTTGGCAAAGCAGGTGATAGCCGGCCCCGACCGCCGCGATTTCTTGCGAGCTGTACCCGCCGGACTGCGCTACCTCCGCGATCCGGGGTCCCGCAAGAACGCCGGCAAACCAGAGAACTACCCGCGCGGCCTCACGTGGCTCGAGAGACTGGGGATGCTCATCGGCCCGGCTCTGTACCTGCTGAGTGCGTTGATGGTCCAGGCCCGGCGGTTGACAGCGCCGCGCGCGCCGAGCCCGCGACCGCTTCGGATTGTGCGGGCCATGGTCGTGGGCGGCGAGCCCATCAGCGTCTCCTGGTTCCAGGAGGTCGAGCCCAGGCGGAGCCGTTTTGCGTGGCGCCGGAACGTCGAGCGCCACCGGACGGGGCCTCCCGATGGACTCGCCCTCGCTGGCGCCTTGTTGTGCGTCATGGCTCCGATCCTCGTGCTGCTCGACGCTCCGGCGGCGGTCCGGTTCCCATTCCTCTTGGCGTTCGTGTCTGTGGTCCCCGGAATCGCGTGGCTGACGGCGGTCGGTGGCGCGGTCGAGCCCGGGCTGATCATCGGGACGAGCGTGGGTTTTGCCGGTCTCGTCGCCCAGTCGATGCTGTGGTTCGGCGCGTGGTGGCCTCGACCGGTCTTCTACGGGGTAGCGGCAGCGTGTCTGCTTCCTTTGACCCGGCGCCTCGCCACGGCCGGGGTGAGGATTCCGGCTGGCTATGCGGTGCGCGTCCGAAGGGGGCGGCCGCGGATTCCCCGGCCCGCGATCACATCGGCCGCGGCGAAGCACGCTGCGCTCATCTCGGTAGCGCTGCTCGCCTGGGCGACGTCCTTGGTGGGCGCTGACCTCGGCCGCATCGATGGTCTGGGACTGCTGTCAGCGCTGCCGCCGACGTACTTCCTCGCATTCGCGTTGCTGCTCGCCGGCTTCGCCGTCGCGGTCACAAGCGGGGAACCAAACCCGCGCCTGCTCGGCGCCTATGTGCTCGCTTTGATCGTGGTGATCCACGCGACCACGGCGTTCCTCTACGAGGAGCCGCGATACGCGTGGACCTATCCGCACCTCGGCGTGATCAACCTGATCGCGGCCACCGGTCACGCTAACCGCCAGGTTGACATTTACAACAACTGGCCCTCGTTCTTTGCGCTGAGCGCCTGGTTCACGAAGACGTCGGGGCTGGCGGCGATCGCCTATGCCGGATGGGCGCAGCTGTGGTTCAACCTCTTCAACGTGTTCGCCGTCCGGTTTGCGCTGCGCGGGCTGACCCGCGACGAGCGGGTGCTGTGGACGGCCGCCCTGTTGTTCGTGCTCGGCAATTGGGTGGGACAGGACTATCTCGCGCCCCAGGCATTTGGCTTTGCTCTCTCGCTGGTGGTACTCGGGTTGTGCCTGCGGTGCGGCCGCGAGGGCGTACAACCGCGCTTTTGGCCGAGCCGCGGACCCGCTGCGCTCACTTCGTGGTTCCCCCAAGCCATCTTCCCCCGCCCGGGGCAAGGTGACGAGCGGGCGGCGCCGCCGATCAGCACGCGCGCGGCGCTAGTCGCCGGCGGCGCGTGCTATGTGGCCATCGTCACCAGTCACCAGCTCTCTCCGGTGATGCTGACGGTAAGCGTGTTGTTGCTGGCTCTCATCACACGCAAGATCCCCCTTTGGGTCCCCGCGGCGATGGCCGCGATCGAACTGTGGTGGGTGTTGCTGGGCTGGTCGTTCCTGCAGGCCCACTTCAACCTCGTCGATCCGGGTGGGGGTGGTGCGGCGGCACCGGGCCGCAACCTCAGCCAAGCGCCGCCGGGAGCGGCACTCAGCTTTTACGCACCGGCCGCGGTGATGATGCTGATGGCGGCATTAGCCTCCGTGGGGTTCGTGCGCAGGTTCGCTCAGGGCAAGCGGGACCTGACCGCGGTCTGCCTGGCGGCCGCCCCGGTGGGGGTTGTCGTGGTGCAGTCCTACGGAGGGGAGGGTCCCTACCGGGCGTTTCTGTTCGCGCTCCCGTGGCTGTCTTTCCTGGCCGCGTTTGCGTTCACAGCTCGACGCTGGCGACGGGGGAAGGTGCCGATGAGCCGCCTCCGCCTGCTGGTTGTCACGCCGGCGGTTGGTGTCTGCCTCCTGGCGGCCTTCTTCGGACAGGAGCTGGCCAACCACGTCACGAGCGATGACGTCCGGGCGTCCCTCTGGTACGAGCAGCGTGCTCCCGCCGGATCGATGCGCATCGATCTCGCCCCGAATGAGCCGGATCGACTGACTGCCCGGTACCCGCTGGTTGACCTGAGCGACCCTTCCACGCTGGTGACGCAAGCGCAGTTCACCGGACATCAGCTCGGTGCTTCAGACGTTCCTCGCCTGATCCGGTTGATCCAGCAGCAACGCGCACGGCCCGCCTACGTGGTCCTGTCGCGGCTGCAGGAGGACTATGCGCGGCTCAACGGACTGCTGCCCGCGGGGTCGCTCACCAGCTTCGTGGGAGCGCTCGAGCAATCGCCGGCGTTCGGCCTCGTCTATTCCCTCCCGACGGTCTGGATCTTCCGGTACGGCGCGGCTCCATCCCAACCGTCCACTCCGCAGCCTCTGGGAGGGCGGCGGTGATTATTCCGGTTCTCCTGTACCACTCGGTCAGCGACGGTCCGGCGCCGGGCGAGTCATGGGGCGCGGTCTCGAGAGCGCAGTTTGAGTCGCACGTCGAGGTGATTGCGGCGGCGGGTAGGCAGTCGCTCACTATCAACATGCTCGCTTCCATGCTGCGGGGCGAGCGTTCGCTTGCGCCCAGGCCGGTCGCGGTGACCTTCGACGACGGCTACAGCGACACGTACGAGGCGGTCGATGCCCTGCGACAACACGGCCTAGGTGCGACGGTCTACGTGACCGCGGGCCAAATCGGACGCCCCCAGCGGCTCTCGCCGGCGCAGATCGCGCTTCTCGCCGATCTGCCCGGCGTGGAGGTCGGCGCACATGGCGTCCGCCACCGACGGTTGGACGAGCTCGACGATGCCGAGCTGGAAGAGGAGGTTCACGGTGCCAAGCACTGGCTGGAGAAATTGACCTCACACCCCGTCGACTCCTTCTCATATCCGCACGGCGCCTACGACGGGCGCGTTCGGGATGCGGTGATCAGGGCTGGCTACCGCTCGGCGACGTCGGTCAAGAACGCCGTGTCGCATCAGGACGATGATCCGTTCGCGATCGCCCGCTTCACGGTGACCGCCGCGACGTCGGCGCAACGGGTCGCCGAAGTGTTACTAGGAAAGGGGGTCCCTTTGTCTTGGGCTGGAGAACGCGTTCGCACACGCGTGTATCGGGTGGCGCGTCGCTCACGGAGGCGGTTGCGCGTGGCGCGGAGGGAAACATGCTGATGCCCGCGCGCACCGGACGCAAGGAGTCGTGGATGCCCACGGCGGCGGTGGTCGTCTGCACCTCGAGCTGGGAGCGTGCACCACTTGTGCGGGCTTGCGTCGACTCGGTGGTGGGCGGAGAGCGCCAGCCCGACGAGCTCTTCGTCGTCGTCGACACCAATCCAGCGCTTGCGATGGAGCTGTCGAGCTCGTTGCCGCCCCAAACGCGGTTGCTCCAGTGCCGGCGGGCAGGTCTGTCCGCGGCGCGGAACGTCGGGATCGCGGCCGCCCGCTCGGATGTCGTCGCCTTCCTCGACGATGACGCGACAGCCGACCGCCGCTGGTTGTCCTCGTTGATGGAGGCATTCGCGGCCGACGAGCGTCTCCTCGGGGCGGGTGGTCCGGTGTTGCCGCGATGGGCAGCGGACCGGAGGTGGATGCCGGATGAGCTGCTTTGGGTGGTCGGCTGCACGTACGGCGGACATCGGGCCGACGCGGGTCCGATCCGCAACCCGATCGGGTGCAACATGGCCTTCCGGCGTCCCGAGCTCATCGCGCTCGGGAGCTTCGAGACCAGTTTCGGAAAGTGCGGAAACGCCCTGGCGACATGCGACGAGACCGAGCTCGCGCTGCGGCTGGAGCGTACGCACGGACCGGATCGGATCCGATTCGTACCCGAAGCGCCGGTGCACCATCTCGTCCCGGCGACCCGGGTCTCGTGGCGGCTGTTGATGCGCCGCTCGCTCAGCGAAGGCTTGGCCAAGGGTCGTCTGGAGCGGCTTTACGCGAAACCCGCGTTGGGGACCGAGCGCAGCTATGTGCGGCTGCTCCTCGCGGATGCCGTCCCGCGGCTGCTGCTCGATGGCGTCCGCCGGCGGGATCGTGACGCGGCCCTGGGCGCCGTCGCGATCATCGCCTCTCTGACCGTAACCGGTGCGGCCTTCCTCGCTGGGCTTGCGCGCGAAGGACAGCACGCAGAGCCATCATCGGACAACAGGTGCACGGAAGCTGGTGAGCCAATTGCGACCCGCTGACGTGCTTCTTCCGAGCCGGTCGAACACGCCGCGGTCCGCCGTCGATCTACGGCACCGCCTGCTCGAGCACGTGCGGCTGCCGCTTCACCGCGACGCGTACGCGCTGGCTGCCAACCAGGCGTTCACCGCCGCGACGGGCCTGCTGTATTGGGTCCTAGCCGCGAGGACGTACAGCGCTCACTACGTCGGGCTGAACTCGGCGCTGATATCGGCCATGATGTTCCTCTCCGGGGTCGCCAGTCTCAACCTGCCGAACATCCTGGTGCGGTTCCTGCCGGAGAGCGGAGACCGCATCCGCACTCGCGTCATCTGGGCTTATGGCGCCTCCGCGGCGGCGGCCGCGTGTGCTGCGATCATATTCATCGTCGGAGTCGGGTCGTGGACCCCTCGCCTGAGCTTCCTGCACTCCGAGCGAAGCCTGGCGGCGTGGTTCGTGTTCTCGACGATCGCCTGGTGCGTGTTCGCCATCCAGGACAGCGTGCTTACCGCACTCGGGCGAGCGATCTGGGTACCGGTCGAGAACGCCGTGTTCTCCTTCGTAAAGCTGGCGCTTCTCGCCGCGGCGGCTGCTGCGCTTCCGCGCTACGGGATTTTCATCTCGTGGACGATCGCGATGCTGGTGTCGGTTGCCGGCGTGAACCTCCTCATCTTCACTCGGCTGCTGCGGAGGGCGGATCCGCGAGGCCGGGGAGCCGGGCTCGACGTTCGCAACCGCGCGTTCGCGCGCTACTTCGCGGCTGACTACACCTGCTCGGTCGCTTGGCTCTCCACGGTGAACCTGATGCCGGTGATCGTCACCGCGGTCGCCGGTGCGACCACCAACGCGTACTGGGCACTCGCCTACGCGGTCGCGATGCCGCTTTACGGAGTCTCGCAGAGCATCGGAACCTCGTTGATGCTGCACGGCACCACCGATCGCGCGGCGCTGCCGGTGCTGGCTCGGAAGGCCGCGCTCCAAGGTGCTCGGGTTCTGGTCCCATCGGTGGTGCTGCTCCTGTTGCTGGCGCCGTATCTGTTGTCGCTCTTCGGCCCCGACTACGCGGAGCGGAGCACCACGGTTCTGCGGTTGCTTGCCATAGGAGTGCTCCCGAACTGCGTGCTCGTGCTCGCGGTTCACATCGCGCGGGTCCAGCGCCGCCTGAGGCGCGCGATGATCGCACTCGGAGTGGAGGCCTCGATCGCGCTCGGGCTCGCCACGCCGCTGATCCATGCGATGGGGGTGACAGGTGTTGGGCTCGGGTGGGCAGCCGCACAATCCGTCGTCGCCCTGGGCCTCCTGTTCACGTGGAAGCGTTCTTTCAGCGTCGACACCCGGCATCCGGCCACGGCTGGGGCGCCGCGCGTCGCGCCGCGCGAGGACGATGCCAAGGCGCCTCTTTCACCCCGCCAGCCCGATCTACCAACTTCCGATCCAGGCGTCGTGCATCCCGTCCTCGCACCAACCTCCGAGCTGAGCATCGTGCATCCCGTTCTCGCCGCTCTATTTGCGAGGCTAGAACGCAAGGGCTTGCGCTGGATGCTGCTGCGCATACCCTCGAACCCGGCGGCGCCAACCGGTGATGTTGATCTCCTGGTGGCGCCGGAGGACTCCGCGGCGCTCCGAGCAGCGGCATACGAGATCGGATTCGTATCCCTTCCCGGCTGGGAGTCCGCCCCGGACCTGATCCTCATGCGATACGACCGGCCCTCCGACCAGTGGTTGTTGCTCGATGTCTCCACCAGCGTGTCATTCCGCTCCCCCCACTCGTGGAAACTTCCCGGGGCTACCGAGTACGTCCTGCGACGCAGGAGGATGAACGAGGGCATCGCGTTGCCCTCCGATGCGGATGCGTTCTGGCTGCTGCTGCTCCATTGTCTGCTCGACAAGGACCGCGTGGCCTCCCACCACGTGGCGAGGCTGGGCAGACTCGCGTCCGGAGCGATGGAATCGGGGCTGGAAGCCTCGCTGTGCTCGGCCGCGGGGCCGGCATTTGCGGCGAGCGACTTCGTCGACGCCGCAAGATCGGGGGACGCTGAGGCGCTGAGGGAGCTCGGCGTCCGACTCGCGGCCGAGCTGAAGCGACGGCGACCGCTGCGCGAGCGGCTGAAGGTGATGCTGAGCCGGGCCGCGCGAGCCGCCCGCAAGCCTCTGTTGATCCGACGCCGGCGGGGGCTGGGGCTCGCGCTGCTGGGTCCAAACGGGGTCGGCAAGTCAACCGCCGCCGCCGAGTTGCGGAGGTCCCTGCCGTTTGAGGTGCGAGTCGTCTATATGGGAATGTGGAAGATGTCGGTAAAGCCCCGGCGGCCAGCGGCAGCTATGGTGGAGATCGGGGTCCGACCCTTCCGGATCTGGGGGCGTTTCGTGGTGGCCCGATACCACCAGCTTCGCGGTCGATTGGTGGTATTCGATCGGTACGTCTATGACGCCCTCCTGCCCGCGAGCCCTCCGCTACTGGTGGCAAAGCGCATCTACTTCCGGTTCCTGTCCCGGGCCCTTCCGCCCCCGTGCGTGTCGGTGTTCCTCGACGTCCCCGGAGATGTGGCATACGGAAGAAAACCGGAGGCCTTGCCCGAGGAGCTCGAATCCGAACGGCAGCTGTACGGAGAGCTCACCAGGCGCTCGTTTGCCATTGAGCTCGTTGATGCCGGTGCCGACGCGGACACCGTGCGTGCGGAAATCACCTCGATTGTCTGGCGCGAGCTCACGCTCCGCTGGCACGGCGCATATGCCCCGGTGTGACGATGCGGCTTGAGACATTGACACGTGAAATCACGGCGCTCCACTCTGAGGCGCTTCCGGCGGGGGTCATGACGTGCGGCGCGGCCCTCACCTCTGCCGGCGTCGCCATTGTGAAGCTCGGACCGCCGGGCGGCCCGCCGTGTGCGGTCCTCAAGGTCACCGCCACCGGGGAAGGCAAGCGTCTGCTCGGGCGCGAGATGGCCGCCCTCACCGCGCTCCATGCCGATGAGCGCCTGGACGGCTGGCGGGATCTCCTGCCTCGTCCGCGAGGGCATGGCGTGTTGGCGGGACACAGCTACCGCCTCGACTCGGCACTCCATGGGCGCTCTATGACCGCGCCGACGAGAGCTGCTCGCCCCGCCGTGATGAGCGCCGCGGCCGAGACGATCGCGGTCCTCCACAGGCAAACGGCGGGCACGGTCGCAGGCGGCCCCGACGTGGCCGAGCGCTGGGTCGATGCGCCGTTGCGCGAGCTCTCGGGTCGTGCCGGGCGCTCCCGGTGGGTTGCCTACCGCATCGAGCGGTTGCGCGACGAGCTTCATGGCGCGGTCGGCGCCGGCACGCTCGCGGCGGCTCGGATACACGGAGACTATTGGCTCGGAAACCTGCTCTTCTCCGGCACGCAGTCTCCCAGCGGCATCGTCGACTGGGAAGCCTCGGCGCCACTCGAGCCTCCGTTCCACGATGTGCTTCACCTGCTGCTCTACACCAGGCGGCTCGTCACCGGCGGTGAGCTTGGCCAGATGCTCCATGATCAGCTCCGCGGCAATCGATGGTCGGCCGAGGAACGCGCCGTCATGAACCGCTACTGGGCGTGGCCGCCGGATGGGACGCTCTCAGAGCGCCACATGCTGCTCTTGTACTGGTTGCGCCACGTTGCCGGCCACGCGCGCCAGCAGGGCTCACCGGTCGGATACCGGTACCGGTGGTGGGAACGGCGCAACGTCTTACCTGTACTGGAGTCGCTGTGAGGGTGGAGCTGAAAGCCGTTGGTGCTAACGCGAGGGAGGCCTGGAAGCAGGCGGTGGCGATCGACGCGGACGCGCTCGCCTCGCAAACACCGGCATGGATGGATTGTGTGTGTGCGTCTGGCCACTACGAAGACGCAACTCGCGCCTACGAGACCGAGGACGGCCATCACCTCGTCCTCCCGCTGGCTCGCCGACGCCTGCCCAGGCCGGTGAGCGCCGTGAGCTCGATGCCATTCGGCTGGGGACCGGGCGGCCTGGTCAGCTCCCGCGGTCGGGTGTCGGTCGACGACGTGGCCTGCGTGGTGGCCGACCTAGCGCGTGAACATTCGTTGCTGATCGATGTGCGTCCGTCTCCAGTGACGGTCGACGCATGGGCGCCCGCCGTACCCGACGGAGCCGTGCGGATACCACACATGAGCCAGATCGTGGACCTGTCAGGAGGATTCGACAAGGTATGGCATGCGTTCTCCTCGACGGTCCGCAGCAACTGCCGCAAGGCCCTGCGACGAGGTGTGTCGGCAGAACGGGACGACACCGGTCGTCTCATTTCCATCTTCGATCGGCTGTACCGCAAGTCCGTGGACCGCTGGGCACGCCAGCAGCACGAGCCTCGCTGGCTCGCCCATTGGCGCGCGCGTCACCGAGACCCTCCCGAGAAGTTCCAGCACGTGGCCGAGCGACTCGGACCGGCATGCCGCGTCTGGGTAGCGTGGCGCGGCGGCGAGCCGATTGCTTCGGTACTAGTCCTCACCCATGGATGCCACTCGACGATGTGGCGGTCCGCGATGGACAAGGAAGCTATCCGTGGCACCGGCGCAACCGAGCTACTCCATCAACTGGCGATCGAAGAGGCCTGCGAAAGCGGCCACCGGTTCTATCACCTCGGAGACTCGGCGCCTTCGTCGTCTCTGGCGCACAACAAGAAAGGATTCGGCGCCAGCGACGCTAGATACGAGGGCTACCGATTTGAGCGTCTGCCCGTGACCGCAGTTGATCGGTTCGTGCGCGCGCAGGCGAAGAGGGTCATCGGATTCCGCGATTGACTCGTTTCCAAACGAAACGACTGGCGCCTGGAGCGATCGTCATCGCCGCCGTGTTCGCGGCGGCAGCGACGCTCGCGGGCGCGGTCGCACTGAGCGTCTCCTCGACCGGCAAGTGGCGTCGGGTCTTCTTCGACGATTTCAGGCACGGGTTGCGATCTTCGCAGTGGGGCGTCTACAGCGGCCAGCCCGGTGGCGATCGGGGAGGATGGTGGTCCCCCGCGCACGCCGTGGTCGGGCACGGTGTGCTCGACCTCGAGACATACCGCGACCCCCGGTACGGATGGCGGTGGGTATCGGCCGGCGTCTCAAGCGCGCCGGCCCTTACGCAGACGTACGGGAAGTACGAAGTGCGCGTCCGGATGGATCGCGGCAAAGGGGTCGCGTTCGTGGCTCTGCTGTGGCCGTCGGGCAACACCTGGCCACCGGAGATCGACTTCGCCGAGAACGGCGGGGAGACCACGGCTCGAGACCACATCACTGCCACCCTCCACTACGGGAGCGATAACGCTCAGATCGCGCGCACGCTCCGGGTCGACGTCACCCGGTGGCATACGGTCGGGGTGGAGTGGCTCCCGGGCAAGCTGATCTACACGATCGACGGCCGGCAATGGGCGCTCGTAACGAGCGATGCGGTGCCTGACCAGCGGATGGAGATGGACCTGCAGACGCAAGCCGGGACCTGCGGTGACTCCTATGCGCCATGCCCGGACGGGCAAACCCCGGCCCATGTAAATGCCCAGATCCAATGGGTCGCGGCCTACGCCTACCAGGGCCATTAGTCCTTTCCGACCGTACTTGCGGTGGGGAGGACTGGTCCGGATCGTGAGGGCAACCCACCGTGGGGGCAGAGGCCCGCGCGGCTCAGATCGCCCTCCCGGGGGCGCGCCCGCCTCAGACCGCGGGCCCCAGGCCGCGCGCCGCTCAGAGCATCGTCCTCGGGCCGTGCGCTGCCTGCTCGTTGCCGCGCTGCTATGTGGGGCTCTATCTCCCGAGGCGGCACACGCGTACAGCCCGCCCCCGATCAAGCACGTATTCGTCCTGATCGACGAGAACGAGAGCGCTTCGACCACATTCGCGGCGGGCTCTCCGGCTCCGTACCTCTCACAAACGCTCGTCGACCAGGGCGCCTACCTTCCCAACTACTACGGGATCGGTCACGCCAGCCTCGATAACTACATCGCAATGGTCAGTGGCCAGGCACCGAACCCCTTGACCTCCACTGACTGCACGAGCTTCGTTGACTTCCCGGCGCACTCCGTGGATTCGAGCGGCCAGGAGAACGACGAAGGGTGCGTATACCCCGCCGACGTTCCCAGCCTGATGAGCCAGTTCGATGCCGCGGGGCTGACCTGGCGAGCGTACGAGGACGGGATGGGCGCGGATCCGACCCGCGAATCGGCGACGTGCGGTCATCCTCCGGTCGGCGCCGGCGACGATACGCAGACGCCCACCCCACTGGACCAGTACACCACCCGCCACGACCCCTTCGTCTACTTCCACTATGTGATCGACAACCCGGCCGAATGCAACGCGAACGTCGTCAACCTGAATCAGCTTCCGAGCGATCTCCAAAGCACGGCGACGACTCCTAACTACGTCTTCATCACCCCCGACCTCTGCGATGATGGCCACTACGCGACGTGCCCTAACGGCGGACCCGGTGGACTCGCCCAGGCCGACAGCTTCCTGAAGACCTGGGTGCCGATCATCACATCGTCTGCGGCCTTCAAGCAGAACGGGCTGCTGATCATCACGTTCGATGAGGCGGTGGGGGAGGCAAGCGCTTGCTGCAACGAGGTGCCCGGTCCCTACGAGGAGGCGAATTCCCTCCTGCCGGGCGGAACCGGCCCGGGTGGAGGTGACGTCGGCGCGGTCTTGCTGTCGCCGTTCATCGCAGCGGGGACGAGTTCTACCGCCAGCTACAACCACTATTCGATGCTCGCAAGCGTCGAGGACCTGTTCGGCTTGCCACGGATTGGCGAGGCGGCAGGCGCGGCCGCCTTTGGTTCCGACGTCTATACGCTGCCGACGGGTCCGGAAGGCGCCGGCGGTACCGGCAACGGGAGCGGCGCTATCGCCAGCGGGAGCAGCGCCAGCGAGAGCCCGGCCAACGGCAGCGGGACTACCCGCCCGGTCGATCAACGCACCGGCGCGCAGCCGGCGCTCGGGGGCGCGCCTCGCGGCACGCCACGCGTGAACGCCGCTCAGTTGACCGCCATCATCCGACGGCAGATCACTCCCTCTCCAAGGTCAGCGACGATCGCCCAGCTCGTCGAGCATCGTGGATTTTCGTTGCGCTTCCGCGCGCCCGAAGCGGGTCATGCGGTGGTGCGGTGGTATGGGGCTCTGGCCGGTCCACGGCTCCCCAAGTCCTGGCGGTTCCGGCCGTCACCGGTGCTAGTGGCCTCAGGACAGACGGCGTTCCTGTCCCCGGGAACGCGGACGATCGTGCTCAGATTCACCTCTGAAGGCGAACAACTTCTGAATCGCGCAACTCGCCTCGCGTTGACCGCGAAGGGCACGTTCACGGCTATCGGCAGCAGGCCCGTAAGCACGAGAAAGACCTTCGCGCTCAAGGCATAAGTTCTCTGGAACCCGCCGCAGCCGCGCCTCGACCGCCCAGATGCGTCCACGCGCCGACGACGGGCGAGGCAAATTGAGCGCGTAGGAACCCGATCGCGAGGGTATACGGGGCGCGCCGACAGCGCCGCGCCGGCCGGCGCGCAATTCGACACGGGAGGGACCGATGGAGGGCCTTGTCGCGTTCGCGATGCCGAGGCGAAACCAGTGAGACGAATCTTGCTATTTGCCGTTCTGGCGGCAGGTGGGCTGCTGATGGGAGGGGCCGCCACCGTCGCGGCCCGGGACCACCACCGTAACCGTTCGCGGAAACGTCATTGTGCGCCGAGCCGACACCACAAGCGTGCTCGCAACCATAAGTGCGCTCGTCAGGGCAACCCCCGCCGTCGCCGCGGGCATACCAGGTCAAGGACGCGCCACCGAGCGGGGTCCACCGCTACCTCCGGTGCAACACCGTCGAAATCGGCTCCGACATCGACCACATCCAGCCGCACCTCGCCACAAATCCAGCACGTGGTCTGGATCTTCATGGAGAACCACGGTTACGACGACATCATCGGGTCCAGCCAGGCGCCGTACATCAATACGCTGGCGAGCACGTACGGCCTGGCGACGAATTACTTCGCCGTCTCGCACCCGAGCCTACCGAACTACATTGCGGCCACGAGTGGAGACACCCAAGGGATCTGGGACGACGGCGATCCGTCCTCCCATCCCTTGAACGTACCGTCGATCTTCAGCCAGCTACCGAACGGACGATCTCGGTCGCTGGAGGAGGGCATGCCTTCGAACTGCGCGCGGTCTGACTCGGACGAATACGCGGTTCGGCACAACCCGGAGGCGTACTACACCAACCTCGGTTCAGACTGCTCAAGCTTTGACGTCCCGTTTGGAGCAATGCCCGACCTGAGCGCGGCGTTCACGTTCGTGACACCGAATCTGATCGATGACATGCACGACGGCAGTATTTCCGACGGTGATAACTTCCTGAAGAGCTACGTCCCATCCTTGATGGCCACCCCGCAGTATCAAGCCGGGAACACGGTGATCTTCATCACGTGGGACGAAGACAGCGGACCGTGCCTGGGCTGCACGAACCGCGTACCGTTGATCGTGATCTCGCCCCACACCAACCACGTGCAAGACGGAGCCTCGTACAGCCACTACTCGCTCCTGCGTTCGACCGAGGAACTGCTAGGGCTACCGCTGCTGGGCAACGCCGCGTCGGCTAACTCGATGCTCGGAAAGTTCGGGTTCTGATCGAGTGGCTGGGATCGGGTGGCCGGCCTTAGCGCCGTTCGCGCGGTCGCCGCCGGCGACCAACCTGCCCTTGCTCGCGGATCTGATCCTGAAGTGACGTGATCGTGTGTCGCAGCGCGCTCAGCTGCTCTGAGATGTCGTCGCGCTCCCGGAGCAACTCGCGCCGTTCCGTTACGGTTGATTCAACTTCCGCGAGGGCGAAGATCCGATCGTCCAGTCGGTGGCATTCGGCGTCGAGGGTCAGCGCATACGCACTCAGATCGGTGAGCGCTTCGTAGGCAATCTGGTCGGCAGGCTCGCTCTCGGATCCGAGCTCACGCCGAGAGCGATGCTTAGACGGCATGTTGTGCGCGGGCCTCGTGGATGGTGTTCTCGGTCCTCGCCACATCCCGACTGAGCCGTCCTGGCATGGGCATGAGTCTGCCGGTCGAAGCCCACGTCTGTAAATGGGTCACCTCGCGGATACATCGTTCAACGGGGTGAACTACTGTCGATGCACCTTGAGCTGACCGGGGCAGCCAGGCGTGAATGCACAGGATGTGACAGAATGGACGATGACGCACTCGCGCGCGGCGTTCAGCCTTGAACGCAGGAGGGGCGGGGAGGGCCATAGCCGGTCGGCCGGTGAGCGGACAAACTGATACTCAGGCATGGGGTATCACCGAGGGACACCGGATCTGTTGTCGTGGGCCGCAAGACGGTAGCCGCGTGTTGCGCGCAGTTGCGCGGCGCGCTTCGCTGGGCCCCGCGGGTTAGCACCTGGATCATCGCGCTTCTCGCGGGGGGCGCCGTCGCGTTCGCGGCGGCCTCGCAAGCCAAGAACAAACCTCACCCGGTGAAGTGCCGCGCCGGCTACGCACGTCGCCTCGTCCGCGTGCCGGTCCGCAGGCACGGCCGAGTGCTACGCGTTCACGGGAAGATCGTCTATACCCGCGTCCAGCAGTGTGTAAGGGTCAAAAAGCCCAAGCCGAAGCCCAAGCCGAAGCCGCCGCCCCCGCCGCCGTCGACGACGTCCACCACGCCCACGACGACCACCACGGCCACGACGACCACGCCCCCGCCGCCACCGCCGCCGCAGCCTCCAGTGGCGCCGACCAATACGTCGCCGCCCCAGGTGTCGGGTAACACCATCGAGGGCCAGATATTGTCCGCGGCACCCGGTGTGTGGACCGGGAATCCGGCCCCCTCGTTCGCCTATCAGTGGCAGCGCTGCGACGCCGGCGGAGGATCCTGCGGAAACGTGGCCGGCGCGACGAGTTCCAGGTATGCCCTCGTGGCCCAGGACATGGACTCGACGCTGCGCGTCTCGGTGACCGCAAGCAATACGGCGGGTTCGACCGAGGCGATATCTGCCGCCAGCGCGGTGATTGGGTTGGCGGTCGACCCAACCGCCGTGGCAGTGGGAGATATCGCCTGCCCAGCCGGCGATACGACCGACTCGTGCAAGCAGGCACAGACGGCAACGCTCGCCGCGCAGCAAAACCCCGCTGACGTGTTCGTGCTGGGCGACAACCAATACAACTCCGGGCTGTTCAGCGAGTACACGAGTGCCGGCGCCTATAACGCCACCTGGGGGGTGTTCAACCCGATCGTGCATCCCATTCCGGGCAATCACGAGTACACCGCGAGTTCCAGCGCGGCCGGCTACTTCCAGTACTTCGGTGCCGTCGCCAAGCCGCCGGGCGGCTATTACTCGTTCAACCTCGGCACCTGGCACATCGTCGCGCTCAATTCAAACTGCTCCAGTTCCGGCTGCGCGGACTCGGTTGCCGGAAACACCACATCGGCACAGACGTCGTGGTTGCAGTCCGATCTGGCGGCCAACCGAAGCGCGTGCGTACTCGCGATGTGGCATCACCCGGCCTTCTCTTGGGGCATGGCCGGGAACAGCCCGAACGTCGGCCCGCTGTGGGACGCGCTCTACAACGCCCACGCCGACATCGTGCTCAACGGCCACGACCACGTGTATGAGCGGACAGCGCAACTGGACCCCTCAGGAAGTCCGGCAACGAATGGGATCAGGGAATTCGTGGTGGGAACTGGCGGCGAGAGCCTGTTCCAGATGGGTAACTCGCCGGGGCACAACATCCTGCAGGCCTCCGACGACCAGGACTTCGGTGTCCTCAAGCTGACGCTTCACGCCAGCAGCTACGACTGGGCGTTTTTGAACACGAGTGGCAGGGTCATCGACAGCGGAACCACCGCCTGCCACGGGCCAGGCAGTGGATCTGCGAGCGTTGCCGCGGTTCGTCACTTCGGTACCCGGAGCGTCGCCGGCCCGTCCGGGCCACAGCTGGTCTTCGACGCGCGGCCGCTTCATCCATCACTCACCGCAGTGGCGGCTCGGGGGCTTCCGGTGGCCATCCACTGTTCGCGCATGTGCGACGTAGTTGTGCGCGTGTCGATCCGTCGTGGCCGCCATCTACAGCGAATCGCTTCGTTCTACGAGACTGAGTCGGAGATCCCGAAGCGGTATAGCCAAATTTCCCTGCGCCTACCGGCAGGCCGGCTCTTGGCCAGGAATCGGATCACTCTCGTCCTGCGCTTCTCGGCCCTTGACGCGGCCGAACAGCACCGCACGGTCACGAGGATCGTGCTGCTCAAGCGGCGCTGAACGGGGTCGCGGGATGCGAGGAATGGCGACCGTGAGCGAGAAATCCCCCGGAGCACTGGATCAAGGGGGCGTCACCGTAACCGTCTCGGACGGGCTGAGCGATGCCGTCGAGAGGTTCAAGCTCGGTGTGCTCCTCGAGGAGCGTGGGGATCCCGCCAGCGCCGAGCGCGCGTATCAGCAAGCCGATTCACGGGGCCATGGGGGTGCGGCGCTCAACCTCGGCGTCCTGTTGGAGAGGCGCGGCGAGCTGGACGACGCGGAGCGGTGCTACCGCCGCGCTCACGAGCGCGGGGAGTCCAACGGCGCATACAACCTTGGGGCGCTGCTCGAGGAGCGAGGCGACCTCGCCGGTGCAGAGCAGGCGTATACGCTCGCAGACGCGCGAGGCCACGCCGCGGCGGCGTGCGCCCTGGGTCTACTGATCGCCGAGCGGGGCGATATGTCCGCCGCCGACGCGGCGTTCCGTCGTGCCCAAGAACGCGGCGATCCCGATGCCGCGTTCAATCTCCCAGCGTTCTTCGCCGCTAGACCTGATCAGGGGCATCGCATTCGCCGCCGGCGGCGCCCGCTTTCCGGGCGCAGGGCGGCGATCGCGATCAGCGTGCCCGCGTTGGGAATTGGGGCGGCGGCTGTCGTCACGTTGCTGCCGACCAGCACCTCGAGGCGACCCCTCGTGGCTCAAGCGGTCACCACCACCGCGCATCAGCAAAGGGCAACGGAACTCATCCTCGAGCCGCTGCTGCCGCCTCAGCTGCAGCGAAGGGCGGCCCGCGAGCACGCGATAACGCGGAAGCCGAAACCGAGACCGAGACCAAAGCCGTCGCCCCGGACACCTCCGTCAGTGAACGTGGCTCCGAGCGCCACGCCTGCCATCGCCGCCTCCCCCTCGCCCGCGATTTCCGCCGTTCAGAGCACGGGCTCGGGTGGTGCAAGCGCCGGCGCCGTGAGCTCGCCGGCGCCGGCCGTGGCGCCCGCGCCTGCAGTATCGCCCGCGCCCGCGGTCCAGTCGCCGGCGCCGGTCGCGTCCCCGCTTCCCTCCCCGCCGGTCCCGTCCCCGCCGCCGGCCGCGCCGCAACCGACGCCCTCGAGTCGAAGTGGAAACTCGGGCAGTGGCTCCGGCGGCGGCTCTGGCTCGTCCGGCAATGGAACGGTCAGCGGCGGCGGCTGATCCAGGATCTCGACACCCGCCGCCATCGGCGGGGGCACCTTCTCAGCTGACCGCGGTGCTCGTAGCCCGGGAGGCGATCAGCTCGGCCAGCGCCAGGCGCAGCCGCTCGGGATCGTGCCGAGCAGGGTCATCGCTGCCGCACAGCTCCCGCGGTACCGACTCCACCCCATACCGCTTCAGCTGAGGGGGCTCAAAGGCGAGGCTCGCCGATGGGTCGTAAATCACCGCGTCTACACGGATCCGGTGCAGTCGGAGCACGCGGAGATGATCGATTGGACTCATCCTCGCCATCTCGCGCGAGCCCGGATCAAGATTCGAAATCCACAGCACGCGGGCGCGGGTGCTTCTCAAGGCGCACGCGAGGTCCGGCACGGCTGCTGTGGCCAGCACGCTTCGGTACAGCGACCCGGGAGCCAGGAGCACCCACCCCGCGTGCCGTATCGCGTCGATCGCCGCCTCAGGAGCCTTCACGTGTTCGCCGAGGAATCGCAGCCGGCGGGGCCGGCGCGGAGACGGGCCAGACGACCTGGCTCTCGGAGCATCCTCGGTGCCTTCGACCTCCAGCCGAACGGGCTGGACCGTGGCCGTCATCACCGCTCCGCAGATGCCGAGTTGTTCGCCGAGCCAGGTGCTCGCTCGAGCATAATCGCCCAAGGCGCCCGCGACCGAAGGGATCACGAGGTTCCCAAGCGTGTACCGGCCCAGCCGGTCGATCGACACCGGCCTCCTGATCGCCCGCGCAAGCGCCCCCTCCTCGCCGGCGAGGGTCTCCAGCGAGCGGCGCAGGTCTTCGACGGCGGCGCCGCTCACGCGCTGCTCCGGTTCGCCGCTCTGCTGTTCCTGGTAGGCAATGCTTACGATTGCCGTCAGCCGGCTGAACTCGTCTCGTAATGCTTCCAGCACGGATGCCAGTCCTCGACCTCCGCCGAGAACGACGACCGGGCTATTCGACTGTGACTGTCTTGGCAAGGTTTCGCGGCTGGTCCACATTGAGCCCGCGAGCGCGAGCCAGGTGATAGGCGAACAGCTGCAGGGGAACGACGGCCAGCACGACCTGTAACAGCGGATCGGTGCTCGGGATGTAGATAACGTGCTCGGCGTGCTCGGCGATCTCCTTACATCCATCGCTGGCGATCGCGAGCACCTGAGCACCGCGGGCCCGGACCTCTGACAGGTTCGAGAACAGCTTCGGCAGCACACGGCGATCGGTCGCCACGCACACGACGGGCGTTTCCCGTCCCAGCAGGGCAATCGGGCCATGCTTCATCTCGCCTGCGGCGTATGCGTCGGTGGGCACGTACGAGATCTCCTTGAGCTTCAGGGCACCTTCCAATGCGACGGGCAGACCCGACAGGCGCCCGAGGTAAAGGAAGAAGGGGCTCATGGCCAAGCGCTCCGCAAGCCCACGAACGGGCTCATCAACCGACGCGACCACACGATCGATCAGTCCCGGCAGATCCTCGAGCGCGGACCGCAGATCGCTCAGCGTCGCTTCTGACCGCGCTCCGTTGGCGGCGGCGAATCGAAGCGCGAGCTCGTAGAGCAGAACCACCTGAGCGACGAAGGTCTTCGTCGCCGCGACTCCGATCTCAAGCCCCGCGCGCGTAAACAGCACCGCGTCGGACTCACGCGTGGCCTGGCTCGCCGGAGCGTTGGTCACGGCCACCACTATCGCTCCCTGAGCTTTGGCCAAGCGCATTGCCGCGAGGGTGTCGGCAGTCTCGCCGGACTGCGAGATCCCGAGCACCAGGGTGCCGTTCTCGATGATCGGCTCGCGATAGCGGAACTCGGAAGCGACCTCGACATCCACCGGTATACGAGCCCACTGCTCGATCGCGTTTCTCCCAGCCAACCCGGCGTGATACGACGTGCCGCACGCGACGACGATGATCCGCTTAACGTTGCGGAGGCGATCCGGAGCGAGGACCCCGCTCGCCTCCCGCGCCACGCTGCCGCGCCACTGCGAGAGCGTCTCTCTCACCGCGCCGCCCTGCTCATGGATTTCCTTGAGCATGAAGGTCTCAAATCCATCCTTTTCGCAGCGATCGTCGTCCCACTCGACCTCGGTGGAGTCAGGTCGGTGAGGAAGCCCGGAGACATCAAACACCTCAACGGCGTCCGGTCGCATCACCGCTATCTCTTCGTCCCTGAGCACCGCGACTTCCCGGGTGTGGGTGAGGAAGGCAGAAATCGAGGACGCGACGAACTGCTCGCCGCGTCCCAGGCCCACGACCAGCGGGCATTCGCGCCTTACTCCGACGAGCGTATCGGGCTCGTCCTCGCACATAGCCACCAGGGCGTAATGTCCCTCGAGATCTTCCAGTGACCGTCGCACCGCGTCGGCCAGGCTTCCCGAGTAGTACAGCGCGATCAGGTGCGCCACGACCTCGGCATCGGTATCGGAGCGCAGCGTGACCAGATCGGCGGCCAGCCGTTCACGCAGCTCGACGTGATTCTCGATGATCCCGTTGAGCACGATCCTGAAGCGACCGCTGACATCTGCGTGGGGATGGGCGTTTCGTTCGGTGACCCCACCGTGGGTGGCCCACCGGGTGTGTCCGATCCCGGCCGACAGGGGCTGGGTGGCGGTCGCGCTCGCGTAGGTGCCGTCGGCTCTCCGCACCAGCGCTGCCTCGAGCGAGTCGAGATTCCCCACCGCCCGGATGCACCGCGTCACCTCACCTTCGCGCCAGGCGATTCCCGCCGAGTCGTATCCACGGTACTCGAGTCTCCGTAGCCCCTCTAGCAGCAGCCGCTGACAGGGCCGACTGCCGACATAGCCGATGATGCCGCACATCCCGCGCGCCCCCTATAAAACCTTTGCGTGTCGATTAACACACCGCGAGGACCGGACGTCAATGGGCCGTGGGGCTATCCAGCGTTCATCAAGTGATCGCTTTTGCGCTAGCTGTCGGATAGTTGGCCGCATCCGTTTGTGCCAGCTTCGGCAAAGTCGGCTATGCGAGTTATCAGTTGGGGGCCACCCGGATGATCATCGGGGCGCGCATGTCCTGTCGTCTCCGTCATTGGCGGATAGATAGTGCTGCCGCCGCGTGCGTTCTCTTGGTCCTCATTGCGATGCTCGTTCCGAACGCGTCGGCCACGTCCCCGGTTGACGCACCAGCGAGTGGGTCGGTGCCGGCGACAACGCCGGTAACCGACCCGCCGCAAGCGACGACGACCCCGTCGTCGGACACTCCGGCGCCCACGTCGACCCCGTCCACGGGCGCGTCTCCGCCGACGATTCCGGCGACGGCGCCGTCGAGCAGCACTCCGGCGCCCACGACGAGCCCGTCGACAGGGACGCCCACGCCGACGACCCCCAGCACGACGCCGTCAACAAAAACCACAACGCCGGCCGTCCCCACGCCAACGGGCACCACGACGCCACCGGCCGCCCCGCCGACGGGCACGGCGAACCCATCGACCGCACCCTCAACCGGCCCCAGCACACCGACGCCCACGCCGTCCACCGGGAGCACCGCGACACCGACCACACCCTCAACGGGCACCGTGACGCCGACCAAGAGCCCGTCTGTGAGCGATTCGACCGTCGCCGTCACTCCTGTCGATCCGCAGGCGGCCGCGTCGAGTGGTCCCGCGGCGGACCCGTCCAAGCCCGGCTCTCAACAACCCACCGCGGTCCCAACGCAAACTGCTCCCGTCGTGGCGGCTAATCCGGCGGCCGCCGGCAGCGCCACCACGATCTCACAGGCGCCGCCGCCGACGACGGCCGCCGGCGAGTCCGGCACCAGTGCGCCGAATTCAGCGAACTCGTTCGGCGGCGCCGCCACGCTCGTCGTCGGTCCCCAGCCCGGGGGCGGCCCGGGCGCCGGCCTGAACCCTTCCACGCCGAGCCCATCGAGCAGCCCGTCCACGAGCCCGGCGGGTCCCGTTTTGATGACGGCGCACGAGGCGACCGCGCACCTCGACCTGATCACGGGCAACTTCGTCGGAGCCTATGGTCTCCCCACTCCGGCGCCCGCGGTAAGCGGACTGGTTGCCGTGCAATCGCCCGCGCTCCCGTCGGTGATTCAGTTCGTCGGCGCTCGTCGAGCGCGGGTGGCGGGCACGCGGCACCCGGACGCCGAGGACCCCGTCGCTCCGCCGCAGGCATCCGTGACGGACACGCTGCCGCACGATTCCCGTGGCCCCGAGGGCGGCGCGCCACCGGCGGCCGGTGCAGGTGGCGCGGCGAGCCCCATGGCGCTCATGAAGGCATTTGCGCTCGTCGCCGAGCGCTGTCTGAAATTCGTCCCCCCGCCGACCGCCCACTTCATGTGTGTGGAGGCTCGGCGCCTCGAGCGACCCGGATAGCTGAGTCGCGGACGACTTTCCGTCGTTCGCTGGCAAAGCTCGACCGCTGCCGAGATGGCAGCGGTCGCGGTCGCGACGCGAGGGCCGTTATCGCCCTTGGTCGCGGGCGAGTTCGGTTCACGTCAGGAGGGCACGAAGATGCGAGAAAAAATTGAAATCGAGCGTGGGGGCGCCGACCCGGGTACGCCAGTGATTGGCTACGCCAGCTGTTTGTGCAGCGGGAGCGCCGGCACCCAGGAAGTCAAGCAGCAAGCGACCGTAATCCAGCGCGAGTGTAAGCGTCGCGGACTGATACTCAACGAGGTGGTGGGAGAGCGAGAACCTGTGACCGGCAAGGCCCTCTCGCGCCCCGGTCTTACGTACGCGCTCGAGCGGATCGCCACTGGCGAAGCCCAGGGGCTCGTGGTGGCGGAGCTTTCCCGGGTCACCTACTCGGCGGCGGAGCTCGGCACGATCATGGAGTGGCTGACGACGCTGAACGCGCGGTTCGTCGCCGCCGATCATGCGTTCGACACCGAGAGCGATGACGGGAGACTTGCCGCCCACATGCTGATCGAAGTTTCCCGATGGGAACGAGTCAGACTCAGCGAACGAACGCGCAACGGCCTCGAGGCCGCGCGCATGAGGGGCAAGTCAACCGGACGCCGTTCGGTGAGCGACGATCCCGATCTGAGCGAGCGGATCACAAGGATGCGCGCTGAAGGGATGACGCTGCAGGCGATTGCCGACCAGCTGAATGAGGAGGGCGTGCCGACCGTGCGGGGAGGCGCCAAGTGGCGTCATTCGAGCGTTCAGGCGGCGGCAGGTTACCGGCGAACGCAGAATCCCCTCCTGGGCGCACTCGTTGCGCGCAGACGGCCTGCATAGGACCGCTTCCTCAGGAGGCTGCTGACCGTGTTCCAGAAAGAAGGCGCTTTGCCGACCGCTTACGTGGGTAACTTGCGGCGGCCAGATGAGACGCGTCCTCGTCGCAACGGCGCTTGCCGTACTCGCTGCGGCAAGCGGTGGCCGCGCGGTACTCGCCGCCGGCTCACAAGCGACGATGAGACTCGCCGCCCGGCGTCCACTGTGCTCAATCGACCGGCATCGCGCTCGGCCATGCTTGCGCTTCTACCTGTTGCGGCCCGGGCACACCCTTCGGCTCCGCCCACGCGCACCCGTGGTGGTGGTCGTGAGGTCAGGCCATAGCCATGGGCGCCTGGCGGCCGGCTCGCGACTTACGGTCGCGACCACGGGCGGGCGCCCGCTATGTTCGATCTCCCGGCATCGCGCTCGGCTGTGCTTGCCCCTCTACCGGCTGCACGCACGAGAAGCACTGATGGTCCGCGCAGCCAGGAAGGGCCGCCGGAGGAGAGCGCCGAACGCGGCGTCGCCGAGCGGGACGTCGCGTGGTAACGCGACCACCTCCGGCCCGAGCGGTCCAGCCGGTCCTCGGTCAACCAGTAGTCTCGACGGCTGCCCGCCGATGCCAAACGGAAATGTCGTCGCGGGAGGTCACACCTGGACGCTCGAAGGCCAGGACGACTTCACGAAGAACGCCCCAGTCGGTTCGTTTGCCTCGGGCGGAGACGCCCCCGTATACACCGGTGACCACGGAATGAGTTGGGATGAGTACGGCGACGGGTGGACGTCGACCTACAGCGGAGGCGCCCCGGGCTATATGCCGAGCGTGGTGCAATCGGTTCACGACGGGGTCCTCGACTGGTATCTACACAACTACAACGGCACCCCTGTGGCCGCCAACCCATCGCCGTTTCCGGGCGGTCACCAGGCTCAGACCTACGGCCGGTACTCGCTTTGCGAAAAGATCGTCCCCGCCGACTCACACATGCTCGATGACTTCTATCAGGCGATGCTGCTCTGGCCGCAGAACGACAGCGACTCGCCGTCGGCGGAGTCTGACTTTCCCGAGGGACCCCTCAACGCTTCGAGCTTCAGCGCGTATGCCCACTGGGGCGGGTCAGGTGCACAGGACGTCTTCGACACGCAGACGCTCAACACCACCCAGTGGCATGTCTACACTCAGGAGTGGGGTCCCGGCTTCCGCCGCTATTACATCGACGGAAACCTACTCGGAGTGAGCACGAATGAGGTTACGTCCCTGCCGGATCGCTGGCAGCTTCAGGTCGAGCCGTCGGGCTCCAACGACGGCGACACCGGGCACCTCTACGTCGGCTGGGTTGTCATCTGGAGCTTTTAGACGCCTGTATCTAACGTTCCGGAGGACCGCTCATCGCACCACCGGAGCCTCATCGCCACCATGACCAAGCGCGCGCGCATCTTGTCGTTCGGTTGCGCCGGCCTGCTCGTCCTCGCCGGTGTAGCCGGCGCGGTGGCGTTCGGCGGAGGCACCGGGCAGATCCTGGCGCTGGTGCTGATCAGCCTCGGGTGCGTGGTCGCCACCGCGCTCGTGTTCTTGGAGGTCGGACTCAGCGAAGATCGCGAGCGCGCCCGGGAGGCCCGGGCGGCGCGCGAGCGCGAGGAGCGCGAACGCGCCCGCAAGTCAGGCAGCGAGCGTGTGACCGGCCCGCCCGGTGAGGGGCGAGGCTCGCGCCGGCTGAGGCCACGGCTCGAGCGCCGGCGCGGGCGTCCACGGCGACTCGGTTGACCCTGCGGCGGCGGCCCGGGCCTTGTCGTTGAACGATATCGTTCTGCGACAACAGATGGCAGGACCACGTCGGCCAACAAGTGGAGGAGCCGATCGCACCTCGGGGTGTGGAGGAGGCGATCGCACCTCGGGGTGTGGAGGAGGCGATCGCACCTCGGGGTGTGGAGGAGGCGATCGCACCTCAGATGAACAGCCCTGTTCGGCGAGCGGGTAAGATGCCCGTGAATCTGGATTCACGGACCGACGGGAGACGACATTGGACCTGAACGACACGCCCGAGCAGGCGGCATACCGCGAGAACGTGCGCTCGTGGCTTGAGGCCAACAAGCTCCAGGCCCCGCCGCGATCGGGATCTTCCGAGGACGGCGCCTACATCGCCTCGCGACGCGCCTGGCAGCGGCGGCTGGCCGAGGCTGGGCTCGCCGGCGTGACGTGGCCGCGTGAGTACGGTGGACAGGGGCTCGGGCCGATCGAGCAGGTGACGGTCAACCAGGAGATCTCACGCGCGGATGTTCCCGGAATCCTGGATGTGATCGGGATCGGGATGCTTGGTCCGTGCCTCATCGCCCATGGGACCGAGGAGCAGAAGAGCCGCTACCTCGGGCCAATGCTGCACGGCGACGAGGTCTGGTGCCAGCTGTTCTCCGAGCCCGGCGCCGGATCGGACCTGGCGGCGGTCCAGACTCGCGCCCGCCGCAACGGTGACCGAGGCTGGACGCTGAGCGGCCAGAAGGTATGGACGACCAACGCCCAGTTTGCCTCGTTCGGGCTGCTCCTCGCGCGCACGGATCCAGACGTTCCCAAGCACAAGGGCCTGACGATGTTCATCGTCCCCATGGACGCCGACGGAGTCTCGGTGCGCGGACTACGCCAGATCTCCGGCGAGGCCGAGTTCAACGAGGTGTTCCTCGACAATGTCCCGCTCGATGAGGACGCGGTCGTCGGCGGGGTGGGCAACGGCTGGGCCACCGCGCTCACCGTGCTCATGTTCGAGCGCCTGACCATCGGGTTCGGCTCTGAGAATTTCGGCTCGCCAGCGCGGCTGTCGGAGATGATCGCGTCGGATCGGGCGGCGAGGCACGACCCCGAGGTGCGCCGCCGGCTCGGCCACGTGATCACCGAGCTCCTGGCGGTGCGCTTCAACGGCTACCGGGCCCTCACCATGCTCGCTCGCGGTCAGATCCCGGGGCCCGAGGCCGGCCTGGCCAAGGTCACGATGGTCAACGCCGCCGTCATCGCGACGGACCTAGCTGCCGACGTCATCGGGCCGGAAGCGCTCGATGCGGACAGCGACTGGAGCTACCTGATCTCGTTCCTGCCGGGTCTGAAGTCCGCCGGCGGCACGGAACAGATCCTGCGCAACACGATCGGCGAGCGGGTCCTCGGCCTCCCGACCGAGCCGCGGCTCGACAAGGGCATGCCATTCAGCGAACTGCGCGCCAAGGAGCGCGAGGCGGTGGCGTCATGAACTTCGCGCTCTCAGACGAGCAGGTGCTGTTGCGGGAAGCCGCCCGCGGCGCGCTGTCTCGGCACAAGACGGTCGAGGCCGCCCGCGGGGCTTTGGAGGATCCAAGTGCGCTGCCGGATCTGTGGCCGCTCGCCGTGGAGGCCGGGTGGCCGGGACTTCTGATCGGCGAAGGGCACGGCGGCGCCGGGCTCGACGCCTTTGACGCGTTGCTGGTGGCGGAGGAGTGCGGCCGGGTGCTGGCGGCGGTGCCGCTGCTCGGACTGCTGCCCGCAACCGCGATCCTGAACTCGGCGGGCGACGAATCACTCGGCGCGGTCGCGGCCGGGGACCGGCGGCCGGCGTACGTGCCGGCGCGCCCACCGAGCGAGCTCGAGCACGGCTGGACGGTGCAGCCGCGCAGCGGTTTCGCTCGCGCCGAGGCGCCCCACGCAAGCGTCGAAGGCGCCGAAGTGGTGCTCGAAGGAGAAGTTGCCTTCGTGCCCGACGCACCAGGTGCCGATCTGCTCGTGGCGATCGGCGAGGACCGTAACGGCTCGCCGGTGGCCGCCGCCGTGTCGGCCGACGCCCCCGGGGTCACGGTTGAGGCGGTAACGCGCTACGACGCGACGCGCTCGCTCGGACACGTGGCGTTCGCCTCGGCGCGAGGTCGTCTGCTCGGCGTGGGCGCCGACGTGCTGGCCGATGCCTGGTACCTCGCGCACGCGCTGATCGCGGCGGAGTCGCTGGGCGGGGTGCAGACGTGCCTGGACGTGAGCGTCGCCTATGCCAAGGAGCGATTCACGTTCGGCCGCGCGATCGGCTCCTATCAATCGATCAAACACGAGCTCACCGAGGTCCTTCGCCAGCTCGAGAATGCACGCGGTCTTCAGTACTACGCCGGTTGGGCGCGCCAGTCCAAACCCGATGAGTTCCCGCTCGCGGCGAGCGCCGCGAGATCGGCGGCGGGCCACGCGCTGGACTCGGCCGCACGCTCGATGATCAACGTTCATGGCGGCATCGGGGCGACCTGGGAACACGACGCGCCGCTCTTCTTCCGACGCGCGCAGCTCTCGCGCCGGCTGCTGGGCGGCACCGACGACGCCACCGACCGGGTGGCGGAGCAGTCGCTGCTGGCGGCGGCCGCGGCTTAAGCGCTCCGGCCGTCGAGCCGGATCTCCCACGGTTCGACGGACCCGACCCGAAGGTGTGTCTCGCTCCAGGGATCGCGGGCGAGCGTCGCCCGGATCTCCTCCTCGGACTCCGCCTCGACCGCGTGCGCCACGCGGGTGCCGTCGGAGAGCGGGCCGCCGAGAACGATGAATCCTTCGTCTACGAGGCCATCCATGAACGCGGCGTGCTCGGCCCAATCGGACTGCTCCTCCATCGGTAATGACGGATCCCACTCGGGCCCGGACCGGTGGATGGTGACCAGGAACATCGGCACGCGATGTTGGTATCACAGCGCGGTTGCCGGCGGCAGTGGCCGAACTGTCCGCCTTCGACGCCGCCGACGTCAAAAGCGGACAGTCGCCGCGCCTCCGTGCCATTGCCTCGTGAATCACGATTCACTACGATGTGAATCAAGATTCACGCGCCCACTAGGGTGCGGTTTTCCAGGTCTACGACGAGGAGCGATGGTGGCCACGATCGAAGTGACGAATCCGGCTCGCGAAGTCCTCAACCAGGCCCCGCCGCTCGAGCCGGTCAACCTGTTCGAGCTCGATCTCGCGCTCGGCGAGGCGCTAGAGCGGGAGGGCGGGGGATGGGCCGTCGATCGGGCGCGCGAGGCGGGTGCCGTCGCCGGGAGCCTCGAGGCACGCGAGCACTCGCGCCGGGCGGAGCGCAACCTGCCGATCCTCCGCACCCACGATCGCTACGGCAACCGCGTCGATGAGGTCGAGCTCGATCCCTCCTGGCACTGGCTGTTGCGCGGCGCCGTCGAGCGCGGGATCGCGGGGCTTCCGTGGCGTGAGCAGAAGCCCGGTGCTCACGTGGCGCGGGCCGCGCTGTTCACGCTCTGGGGCAACGCCAACGACGGCGTGATGTGTCCGGTGTCGATGACCTACGCGGCGGTGCCGGCGCTGCGCGACGGCGCGCCCGAGCTCGCCGCGGAGTGGGAGCCTCGCCTCACGAAGCCCGACTACGAGCAGGGGGCCCTCGCCGGCATGGCGATGACCGAGCGCCAGGGCGGCTCGGACGTGCGCGCCAACATCACGCGCGCAGTTCCCGCCGGCGATGGCCTCTATGAGATCCACGGCCACAAGTGGTTCTGCTCTTATCCGCCGTGCGATGTGTTCCTGGTGCTCGCGCAGACCGGGGACCCGCCCACCCGCCTCTCGTGCCTCTTGATCGAGCGGGGCGCCGGAATGGAGTTCCAGCGGCTCAAGGACAAGCTCGGCACCCGTTCGCTGCCCTCATCGGAGGTCGAGTTCCGCGGCGCCCACGGCCGGCTGGTCGGTGAGGAAGGGCGCGGCGTTCCGGCGATCATCCGCATGGTCAACCACACCCGGCTGGATTGCCTGCTGGGCGCGACCACCGGGCTGCGGCGCGGCACGCTCGAGGCCATCCACCACTGCCGCCACCGCGCCGCGTTCGGCGCGCTGCTCGTCGAGCAGCCGGCGATGCGAAACGTCCTCGCCGATCTGGCGATCGAGTCCGAGGCGGCGACCGCGAGCGCGATGCGGGTGGCCCGGGCCTACGACGATCCCGGCGAGGCCCCGTTCCGCCGGTTCGCCACGGCGGTGATGAAGTACTGGGTGTCTAAGCGCGCGCCGGCGCACGCGGCCGAGGCCCTCGAGTGCCTGGGCGGGAACGGGTTCGTCGAGGACTCGGGCATGCCGCTGCTGTATCGCGACGCGCCGCTGAACTCGATCTGGGAGGGGTCGGGGAACGTCGCCGCGCTGGACGTGATGCGCGCCATGGTCAAGGAGCCCGACGGCCTGCCGGCGTTCCTGGCCGAGTGTGAGCTGGCGGCTGGCGCCGAGCCGCGCCTGGACCGGCACCTCGAACGCGTGCGCGAAGCGACCGAGACCGTTTTCTCCGAAGGCGATCCTCAGTTTCAGGCCCGCCGGGTGGTCGAGGAGCTGGCGCTCGCGCTCCAGGCGTCGCTGCTCGTCCGCCACGCGCCGCCGGCGGTCGCCGACGCGTTTTGCGCCTCGCGGCTCGCCGGCGAGGGCGGCCGCGTGTACGGAACCCTCCCGCCGGGGGTCGACACGAAGGCCATCATCGAACGGGCCTTCCCAGCATGAGTGCGGTCATCTACCAGGTGACTGAGCGCGTCGCCCGGATCACGCTGAACCGCCCCGAGCGCGGCAACGGGATCAACCGAGGGCTGCTATCGGAGCTCGAAATCGCCGTCGAGCGTGCCGACCTCGACCCCGAGGTGCGGGTCTTGCTGCTGTCGGGAAACGGGAAGGGGTTCTGCGGCGGCTACGACCTGGTGGAGTCAGCCGAAGGACGGGACGCCCTTGCCGGCGAGCCCGGCACTGTGCAGCCGGGCTCGCCGCTGGACCCGCGGGTGATCGCCGCCAACCACGACCCGGCTCGCGTCTGGGACCCGATGGTGGACTACGCAATGATGAGCCGCAACATCCGCGCGTTCATGACGCTGTATCACTGCAGCAAGCCGGTGGTGTGCAAGGTCCACGGCTTCTGCGTGGCCGGCGGGACCGACATGGCGCTGTGCTCGGACCTGCTCGTGATCGCCGCGGACGCGAAGATCGGCTACCCGCCGGCGCGCGTGTGGGGCTCCCCGACGACCTCGATGTGGGCGTACCGGCTCGGACCGCAGCGGGCCAAGCGGCTGCTGTTCACCGGCGACTGCCTGTCCGGCGCCGAGGCACTCGAATGGGGCCTGGCGATCGAGGCACCGAAGCCCGAGGAGGTCGACGCGCGAACCGAGACCCTGGTCGGCCGGATCGTGCGCCTCCCAGTCAACCAGCTGCAGATGATGAAGCTGCTGATCAACCAGTCGCTCTACAACCAGGGGCTCCACGGCACCCAGATCCTTGGCACCGTGTTCGACGGGATCGCGCGCCACACGGAAGAGGGCTACGCGTTTCGGGCGACCGCCGCGCGCGAGGGATTTCGGGCCGCGGTGCGGGGGCGAGACGAGCCGTTCGGCGACCACGGCGCTTCGACGTTCAAGGGATGACCGAGGTCCTGACCCCCACCCGCGAGCGGCTTGAGCGCTCGGCCCGCGAGCTGATCGAGGAGGGCGGCTACGGCGCCGCGTCGGTGATCGCGATCGCGGATCGGGCCGGCGTGGCGGCGGGGACGCTCTACCGCCACTTTTCCTCCAAGGAGGAGCTGTTCGTCGAGGTGTTCCGCTCGGTGTGCGATCGCGAGCTACGGGCCATGCGGGAGGCGGCCGAGGGGATGCCGGACAGCGCCTCACACGTCGACCGGGTGGTGACCGTGCTGGCCACGTTTGCCAGGCGCGCACTGGCCAGGCCCAGGCTGGCTTGGGCGCTGATCGCCGAGCCGGTCGACCCCCTCGTCGATGCCGAGCGCCTGGCTTACCGCGAGCGTTACAGCGCGCTGATGGCGCAGGCGCTTCGCGCGGGGATCGACGCCGGCGAGCTGCCCGAGCAGGACGTCGAGCTGACGGCGGCCGCGCTGGTCGGAGGGTGCGGCGAGGCGCTGGTGGGCCCGCTCTCGCCCCTGGCCCGGGACACCCCCTCGACCGATCACATCCTGGAGGCGCTCGAGACGTTCGTCCGCCGGGCGGTGGGGGCTCCGTGAGCGAGGCGGTCAGAATCGAGCGGGACGGTCCGGTCACGACCGTCTTGCTGTCTCGCCCGGAGCGCCGCAACGCCGTCGACGGGCCCACGGCCGCGGCGCTAGAGCAAGCGTTTGCGGGGTTCGAGGGGGGCTCCGACGCCGCTGTCGCGGTGCTGCACGGGGAGGGCGGCGTGTTCTGCGCCGGCGCCGATCTCAAGGAGGTGGGGTCGGCGCAGGGTAACCGGGTGGCGGCCGATGGCGCCGGACCGATGGGCCCGACCAGGATGCGGCTGAGCAAGCCGGTGATCGCGGCCGTCGCGGGACACGCGGTCGCCGGGGGCCTCGAGCTCGCGCTGTGGTGCGATCTGCGGGTGGCCGAGGAGAGCGCGGTATTCGGCGTCTTCTGCCGGCGCTGGGGCGTCCCGCTGATCGACGGCGGGACGGTCCGACTGCCGCGCCTGATCGGGGTCAGCCGAGCGATGGACCTGGTGTTGACCGGGCGCGCGATCGGCGCCGAGGAAGCGCTTCAGATGGGTCTGGTCAACCGGGTGGTGGGCGACGGCGAGAGCCGTGGCGCCGCGGAGGCGCTGGCGCACGAACTGGCTCGCTTTCCGCAAACATGCCTGCGCGAGGATCGGCTGTCGCTGCTCGAACAGGAGGGGCTCGAGGAGCAGGACGCCATGGGGAACGAGCTCGAGCACGGGATGCGCTCGCTGGCGGAGGTGCAGGCCGGCCTGGAGCGCTTTCGCGCCGGGGCGGGGCGTCACGGTTCCTTCGATTAGGCCTGGCGGGACGTCGCGACGGCCCAGCCGAGTAGCTGGGCCACGTGCGCGTCGGTGATGCCGACGGCGGGATCGGTGGTCACGAGCAGCGTCGGCCCGTCGCGCTCGCCAGCCCAAGCGGTGCACCCGTCGTCGTGGGCATCGTCGATCCAGGCCAGCGGACGCGACTGCTCGACGTAGCGGTCGATTCCGTTCAGCTTCCAATGGGCGGCCACCAGACGCGTCGGATCGTCGAAAGATATGTGCGGCAGCGATCCGGGTAGGCCCAGCGCCGATGGCAGGTAGTCGTTGGCCTTCTCCTCCCAGCCGGTGCACCAGGCCAGCTCGAACGAGCGTGCGAGCACGCGGAGGTGCCCGCCCGCGGTGGCCGAGAGGAAGTGCATGATCCCGTCGACGAGCATGAACTGGCCGGCGGGGGGCGCGGCGGAGTCAAAGCCGTACAGCGAGATCACGCCGTCCACGTCGATGAGGAGGAGCGGTCTGCTCATAGGGACCTCTTATGTAACTACTCGAAGCTGTCAGAGCCGCGCGGCGCGCGAGCTATATGGAACCTGTACATTCGGCGTCGTCCGGCGCGTTGCATTCAAGGTGACGAAGCGTGTTGCCGAGTAACAGCGTGAGGCGCCGCCCGGTGTCGCCTGGCCCCGTCGGACCCCCCAATTCATGACCCTCATCGTCGGCATTCTGCTCGCGGTCGCGTGCGCTCTGGCCACCAACGCCGGCTTTCTGTACAAGCACCGCGGCGCCCGCGCCGCGCCCCCGGTCGACATGCGCCGCCCCTTGCGCTCGGCCCGCTCGCTGTTCGCCTCGCCGCTGTTCTCGGTCGGGATGGCGATCGGCGCCGGCGCGTGGCTGTTTCACGTCGGCGCGATGGCGATGGCGCCGCTGTCGCTCGTGCAGTCCGTCCTCGCCGGCGGGGTAGTGCTGCTGGCGATCATGGCCGAGCGGATGTTCGCGGTGAGGATCGGGCGCCGGCAATGGACCGGGCTGGCCTTGACCGCGATCGGGCTGATGCTGCTGGGCGTGACGCTGCCGGCGGCGCACGGAGCGCACTCGCGCTTCTCGGTCCCCGGCATGATCGCGTTCGAGGGGTCGCTGATCGCGGCGGGGCTGCTGCTCATCGCCGGGCCGCGGTTCGGAGCGCCCCAGGAGCACCACGGCTTCATGCTCGGCGCCGCGTCAGGGATCATGTTCGGAGTCTCCGACGTCGCGATCAAGGCCATCTCCGGCCTGATCGGCTCAGCCGGCGTCGCCGGACTGCTCACTCCGTGGACGCTGGTGTGCATTGCCGCGGGCGTGGCCGCGTTCTATGCGTCGGCCAAGGGGTTCCAGGACGGCGACGCCGTGCCGGTCATCGCCGTGACCAGCACCGCCGCGAACGTCTCGGGGATCGTCGGCGGGATCATCGTGTTCGGCGATCCGCTGTCGGCCAATCCGGTGGCGCTCGCTGCCCAATGCCTCGCGTTCGGACTCGTGTTGACGGCGGCGTGGTTGATGCCGGCGCCGGTCCGGGCGGCCGGCGCGCCGGCGTAAGGCTACGCGGAGCTGCCGTCCACGATCACCCCGGCGTAAGGCTACGCGGAGCTGCCGTCCACGATCACCCCGGCGTAAGGCTACGCGGAGCTGCCGTCCCGGATCACGCCGGCCACCTGGTCGGGATCGTCGTACGTCGGGACGTGGCCGCACCCGGTGAGGGTCACCGACCGCGCACCTGGGATCGCCCCGGCGGCTCGCGGGGCCTGGCGCGGCAGCAGCACCCGGTCCTTCTCGGCCCAGGCGAGCGTCACTGGCACGCTGATCTGCTCGCCGCCGGTGAACGCGTCGGAGGCGGCGGCGGTCAGCGTCTCGTCGAACCAGGGGGCGCCCGCGAACGCGCGCATCGTCGCGGCGGCGTCGGCCGGCGGGATCTGTCCGGGCCTGGCGAAGAACTGCCACCCGGTGAGGGTTCGCAGGCCGGGTCGCGCGGCCACGCGTTCGGCGCGTGGCGCGAGCAGCCGGGCGACGCGAATGGTGAACTCGAACGACGCCCGCGCGAAGCGCGCCTCGAGGTGCGTGGCGAAGCCGGCGGGGGACAGTGCGGTGACGGAACGCGCGCGGCCCTGCTTGGCGAGCTCCAGCGCGATCCAGCCGCCGAGCGAGTTGCCTGCCACGTGGGGGCGGTCGATGCCGAGTCCGTCGAGGAACTCGGCGACCAGGCGCGTCAACGATTCGACGCCGGCGGGAGTGCCCGGTGGGGGCATCGCGGAGGCCCCGAACCCCGGGAGGTCCATCGCGATGACCTCGCGCTCTCGCTCGAGCTGGGGGAGGACGGGCTGCCACACCTGCCAGCGGCTACCGATCCCATGGATCAGGACGAGCTGGGGACCGTTGCCGGCGCGGTGATAGTTCAGTTCCATGAGCGAGACCCTATTTTTAGGCGGGCGGACAATGGGTAGCAACGCATACGCCGCTACGGACAATTGTTCATGGTGTTGTTAGTCGGTACCGTTGTACAAAACGGCACAACGGCGTCAGGAGAGCCATGGCGAGCACGGACACCGCAGTCAGGACAGGGCAGAGCACGCTTCAGCAGCTGGCCAAGCGCCACCTGTGGATGCACTTCACACGGCTGTCGGCGTATGACCAGGCGGAGGTGCCGATCATCGTCCGCGGCGAGGGCTGCTACGTCTACGACGAGCACGGCAACCGGTTTCTCGACGGGCTCTCGGCGCTGTTCTGCGTCAACATCGGGCACGGGCGCGCGGACCTCGTCCAGGCCGGCGCCAACCAGGCCAAGGAGCTCGGGTTCTTCACGAATTGGTCCTACGCGCACCCGCCCGCCATCGAGCTCGCCGCGCGGGTCGCATCGCTGGCCCCCGGCGACCTCAATCGTGTGTTCTTCACCAGCGGCGGCAGCGAGGCCGTGGAGTCCGCGCTGAAGCTCGCGCGCCAGTACCACAAGCTGACCGGCAAGCCGAACAAGACCAAGGTGATCGCGCGCGAGATCGCCTACCACGGCACGAGCCTGGGGGCGCTGTCGGCGACCGGGATCACCGCTCTGCGCGAGCCGTTCGAGCCGCTGACGCCGGGCGCCGCCCATGTGCCGAACACGAACACCTACCGACTGCCGCCGGGAGTGACCGAGGACCAGCTGGCCGAGACGATCGCGGCGCGGATCGAGTTCGAGGGGCCGGACACGGTGGCGGCGGTGATCCTCGAGCCGGTGCAGAACGCCGGCGGCTGTTTCACCCCGCCGGAGGGCTACTTCCCGCGCGTGCGCGAGATCTGCGACGAGAACGACGTGCTGCTGATCTCCGACGAGGTGATCTGCGCCTGGGGACGGCTCGGGGAGTGGTTCGGTTGCCAGCGCTACGACTACCAGCCCGATCTCATTACCACCGCGAAGGGGCTCACGAGCGCGTATGCGCCGATGGGCGCTGTGATCGCGTCGGATCGGGTCGTGGAGCCGTTCCTGAGCGGAGCCAACAGCTTCACCCACGGCTTCACGTTCGGGGGCCATCCGGTCAGCTCCGCGATCGCGATGGCCAACCTGGATGCGTTCGAGCGCGAGGGCGTGCTCGAGCACGTGCGCGCCCACGAGGCCGAGTTCGCCGCCACGCTCGATTCGTTGCGCGACCTTCCGATCGTCGGCGACGTTCGCGGTGCGGGCTACTTTCACGCCCTCGAGCTGGTCAAGGACAAGGCGACCAAGGAGACCTTCTCGGACGAGGAGTCAGAGACGCTGCTGCGAGGCTTCTTGTCCGGAGAGCTCTACCGGCGCGGGCTGATCTGCCGCGCCGACGACCGTGGCGATCCGGTGATTCAGCTCTCGCCGCCGTTGATCGCGGGCCCCGAGGAGTTCGCGGAGATCGAGTCGATCCTGCGCGGCGTGCTGACCGAGGCCGGCGAGCGGATGCAGGTTCACACGGCGGATCCTGATCTCGGCCGGGTACGACGCGCCCCCTGACGCGCACATGCTGACGGTTCGCGACCTACTCGGCGATCTCGACGTTCGCGTGCTGGCGGGCGAGGGTGGCCTCGACCTGCCGGTTCGCTGGGTCCACATCACGGAGTTGCTCGATCCGACGCCGTGGCTGTCCGGAGGCGAGCTGCTGCTGACGACGGGGTTGCAACTCGACGACGCCGAGCGCCAGCGCGAGTTCGTCAGTCGGCTGGCCGACCACCAGCTCGCCGGGCTCGGCTTCGGCACCGGATTCGGCCATCGTCAGGTTCCAGCGGCGATCCTCCAGACAGCCGCCGAGCGGGATTTCCCGGTGTTCGAAGTCCCCTACGAGCTCCCGTTCATCGCCGTCACCGAGGCCGCGTTCACGCAGCTGGTCAACGAGCAGTACGCGGTGCTCCGCCGCGCGCTCGCGGCCCAGGAGCGGCTCGAACGGATCGTGCTCTCGGAGCGCGGGCTCGATGCGCTGGTCGGCGCGATTGCCACGCTGATCGGGGCCACCGTGCTGGTGTTCGACGCGCGCGGCGAGCCGCTGATGCAGCGCGCGTTCCGGCGCGTGATCGACGCCGACGCGCTGCAGGCCCTCCAGCGGGAGGTGCGCGACCGCGCTCGCCGGCGCGAGGTGCGTGCGTTCGTGCCGCCCGTGGAGGAGGGTAACCAGGGCCTGGCGCTTCCGGTCGCGTCCGACGGTCGCGGGACTTCGGCCGGCGGCCCGGGACCGGCTCGGCTGCCCGAGGCGTGGCTCGTCGCGCTCAAGGACACCGGGCCCCTGTCGGACTTCGACCGCCTGACTCTGCACCAGGCGGTGACGATCGTCGCACTCGAGCTCCTGCGCGCGCGGGTCGCCGGGGACACCGAGCGGCGGCTCGCGGGGGACGTACTCGCGGCCGTCGTCCGCGGCGAGCTCGCCGGCGCCGATCTCGCCCGGAGACTGGCCCCGTTCGGGCTCTCGGACCGGGTCGCCGCGATCGTGGTGCAGCGCCCGGGCGGCGGCCGCGGCTCTCCCGCGCCAACCGAGACGGCGCTGCTGCTGGCGCTTCGCGACGAGGTCATGCCGGCGCTGGTGGCCTCGAGCGGCCAGTTCACCTGCGGGCTGGTAGCGGGGATGCCCGACGACGAGTTGCTCGCGCTCGCCGAGCGGGTCGGCGCCAGGCTCGACTCCGAGCTCGGCGCGTCGCTGCTGCTCGGAGTGGGCCGCGCCGTCCCGGGCGGCGATGCCCGCCGCTCCTTCCACGAGGCGCGGTGCGCGGTCGAGGCCCTTGCCCTCGGGGTGTCCTCGACCCCGGGTTCCGGCAACGGGTCGGTGGCGGTCGGCGCGGCGTCGGGGTCGGCGCGGATCGCTACCTACAAAGACCTTGGCTCCTTTCAGTTACTGCTCTCACTGCAGGACGACGAGGCGCTGCGGCTCTTCTGCGACTCGGTCCTCGGGCCGATCGAGGCCAGCGAGGGCCACTACGGCGGCGAACTGATGCGCTCGCTGGAGGCCTTCATCGAAGAGAACGGACAATGGGAGCGAGCGGCCCGGCGACTGTACTGTCATCGACACACGCTGCGGTACCGGATCCGGCGGGTCGAGGACCTGACCGGCCGCGATCTATCGAGCGCTCGCGATCGGATCGAGTTCTGGCTCGCGCTGCGGGGCCGGGAGCTGGTGGCGTGAGAAAGGTGGTGTGGGCGTGAAAGTCGGGGTCCCGACCGAAGTCAAGTCCGATGAGTACCGAGTGGCCATGACGCCGGCCGGCGTCCGCGAGCTGGTCGACGCCGGACACGACGTGTACGTGCAGAGCGGCGCCGGGCTGGGTTCGGCGATCACCGACGAGGCGTACGCGGGGCAGGGCGCGTCGATCGTGCCGGACGCCGACGCCGTGTTCGAGGAGGCGACGCTGATCGTCAAGGTCAAGGAACCTCAGCCGGACGAAGTGGAGCAGCTCGAGCCGAAGCACACGCTGTTCACCTACCTGCACCTCGCGGCGGACGCCGCGCTGACGCGCGGGCTGATGGCGTCCGGCGCCACGTGCATCGCGTACGAGACGGTCGAGGACACGCGGGGTCGGCTGCCGCTGCTCGCGCCGATGTCGGAAGTGGCGGGCAAGATCGCCACCCAGGCCGGGGCGTTCATCCTCGAGAAGCCACTGGGGGGACGCGGGATCCTGCTCGGCGGAGTGCCGGGAGTGGCCGCCGCCAACGTGATGATCATCGGCGGCGGCGTGGTCGGGATGCACGCGGCGTTCGTCGCGGTGGGGATGGAGGCGACCGTCTACGTGTACGACCGCAACCTCGACCGCCTGAGGGAGCTGGACATCGCGTTTGGCGGGCGCGCGGACACCTGCTTTGCCTCGACGCTCGAGATCGAGCAGCGCCTGCCGGCCGTGGACCTCGTGATCGGCGCGGTGCTCGTGCACGGAGCACGTGCCCCGCACGTGATCACACGGGCGCAGCTCGGGCTGATGAAGCGCCACGCGGTGCTGGTCGACGTCTCGATCGACCAGGGGGGCTGCTTTGAGACCTCCCGGCCGACCACCCACTCGGACCCCACGTACGAGGTCGACGGGATCACCCACTACTGCGTGACGAACATGCCCGGCGCGGTCCCGATCACCTCGACGTACGCGCTGACGAACGCGACGATCCCGTACGTGGTGCACTTGGCCTCGGCCGGCGTCCCCCAGGCGGTGTCCGAGAACCCTGGGCTGAAGCTGGGGGTCAACGTCGCGGCCGGGCAGGTGACTTACAAACCCGTCGCCGAAGCGGTGGGGGTGCCCTACGTGCTGGTCGACGAGGCGGTGGCGGGGGTCGCGGCGTGACGGGGGCGGGGGTCGCGGCCTGACGGGGGCGAGGGTCACCGCAGGGTCACGGCATCGCTCACGGCCCCTGCTACCCTGCCCATTCGCATGCCGACCACCAGCCAACTGATCCGCAAGGGCCGCACGCCGCCCAAGAAAAAGCTCGCCACGCCCGGCTTGAAGACCGGCAAGGGGCGCAAGAAGAAGGTCGCGGCGCCCCAACGCCGCGGCGTCTGCACGCGCGTGTTCACGACCACCCCCAAGAAGCCGAACTCCGCGCTGCGCAAGGTGGCGCGCGTGCGGCTCACGAACGGCATGGAGGTCAACGCGTACATCCCCGGCGAGGGCCACAACCTCCAGGAGCACTCCGTGGTGCTCGTCCGCGGCGGCCGTGTCAAGGACCTTCCCGGATACCGCTACAAGGTGATTCGCGGGACGCTCGACGCGGCCGGGGTGAGCGATCGCAAGAAGGCGCGCTCGCAGTACGGCGTGAAGGCGAAGTAGTGCCGCGTCGCGCCGCCGCTCAGGTCCGGCCGATTCCGGCCGACGCCGTCAACCACAACCGCCTCGTCCAGCAGGTCATCAACAAGGTCATGCTGGACGGCAAGAAGTCGGTGGCCGAGAAGATCGTCTATGACGCGCTCGCGATCCTGGCCGAACGCACCGGGAAGAACCCGGTCGAGCAGCTCGAGGCGGGGATCAAGGCGCTGACGCCGGTGCTCGAGGTGCGCTCCCGGCGCGTTGGCGGCGCCACCTACCAGGTGCCGGTCGAGGTGCCGGCGCGCCGCGCGCGCACGCTCGCGGTCCGCTGGCTCGTCCAGTACGCCCGTCAGCGGCGCGAGAAGAACATGTCCCAGCGATTGGCCAACGAGCTGCTCGACGCCCAGCAGCAGCAGGGCGTCGCGTACAAGCGCAAGGACGACATCTACCGCATGGCGCAGGCGAACAAAGCGTTCGCGCATTACCGCTGGTAGCCGCACCCGCCGCGCACTCGCCCGGCCGGGCACCGACTACGCGCCGGGCACGTCTACCAACGGACGCTGGTAGCCGCCCGCAGGCGGGGGCGCAATACCCGGACATGCGCGCCGGCGCCGGGGGTGTGCTGAAAAAGGCTCGCATATGGGCCCTTTTTCAGCACACCCATCAGGAGGCGATGCTTGATGCTGCGGTCCCGCCTCAACCGCGCCCGCCGGAGGGGGTCGGGTTGATCTGAGGCAACCGTCCTATCGCGCGCGCGAACGCGCCGGCGATGACCGCGTAGCCGTTCTTGTTGGCGTGGATGTTGGGGCCGCTGGGAGGAGGGGTGCATGCCCAGGTCCAGCTGCACACCGTGGCGACGTTTACAGGGATCAGCCGGCCGTTGTAAGACGCGCTGCCGGTCCCGTCGTAGCTCTTGAACGCTCCCGCGACATCAGCGGTCCTGAAGCCCGTGGCCCGGTTCGCGGCGGTGATCTCGCCGTTGATGATCTTGAGGATGGGGACCGACGCAGCCGCGAGCGCTTGCACTGATGCGCTCGCGTTGAAGTAGCCGGAAAGCACCGGGTTGTAGAGGGTCATGCCGGCCAGCACAGTGCCCGCGGGAGCGGCCTTCTTCAGCCCCCGCTGGATCAGCGGCAAGTTGCGTCGGATCGATGCCTCCCCGGCGGCTACGCACTGGCCGACGTTCACCCCGGGCGCGGCGCAGAGGTCGACGTCGTTGGCGCCGATATCAATCGTCACCAACGCCACCTCGCCCCGCCGGTGGTGGGTCCGAAGGAACAGCTCGGCCGCCTTCAGCTGCGAGCCCCCGGTCCGATCGCAGCGAAAGAACTTTGCGCCGGCTTGGTTGCCGTGACCGGTCAGCATGCTCGTCGTGCTGTCGCCGGGGCAGCCCAGCTTGACCAACTTCAGGTTCGGGATCCGCCGGCGCTCGATCGCGAAGAGCTGGTCGGGGTAGCCCTGGTCGGTCTCGAGCGACTGACCGACGGCATTGGGCTGTACGCCCTGGGACAGCGAGTCCCCGAGGGCCAGGTAGTAGCGAGGAGCGGGACTCGCTGCGGCCGCGACGCTGGGTAAGGCGAACATCGCCGCCACCACGCCGAGCATCGGTTTCCGTGAGCGCATAGAAGGTCCCGTAACAGAGGCGAGGGCGCCCACCACACGGGACCGGGGGCTGCGGTGGACGACCCTCGCTTCACTGAAGCGTAGCGGTGTGATCCCCCTTTTATGAACCCTCGGCTCCGAGTGTCAGGATGCCGACACACGAGTTTCAGGCCGACTGGATCCGAGCAGGAGCAGGCCGGCGCCCGAGGCGACGATCAGGATGATCGCTCCCAGCGTCTCGAGGTACAGGCCGGCGTCGGGGGAGGAGATCGCGTCCGAATAGCGCGTGACGCTCGAGCCGACGAGACCGGTCGCCTGGGCGTCGGGAAGGTCGCCGAGCAGGGCGATCAGCAGCGCCACGACGCCAAGGGCGCCCACAGCGATCAGCGCGGGCCGGCTGGCATCGCGAACGGCACCGCGCACCAGGACGGCAGCGAACACCCCGATCGGGATCAGCGCGTAGGAGTGGTGCGCTCCGGTCCGGACGGTCTTGATCGGCGCCCCGCTCGCAGATACGTGCACGGTGAACAGCGCCGTGAACTCGGAGACCACGAGCAGCCCCGCGCCGAGCAACCCGCCGGCGAGGATCGCTGTCCGCAGGACCCTTCCGGCGGCGGCACCAGGACCCGAGTGCCCGGCCGCATCTCGTACGGGCCGCCCACCCATCAAGAACTCCCCGGACCGCCGATTGCCCCGTGCTATGCTGGGTAAACGCCTCGGTGGCGCGGCGCTTATCTGTGCGCGCTCCCGGGCGCGGAGGATCCAGACGATGGAGATGCCGACCTACTAGACAACCGCCCCTTCCCGGCAGCTGCGTCGTGAACGGGCCCAGTGGGCCCTTTTTCATGTCCGCAGCCGCCTACGCTCGACTCGCTGACACACATGCCTCGCACATTCCAACTCGACAAGATTCGCAACATAGGGATCATGGCTCACATCGACGCCGGTAAGACGACGACGACCGAGCGCATCCTCTATTACACCGGCCGGACCTACAAGATGGGCGAGGTTCACGAGGGCGCGGCCGTGATGGACTGGATGGCCCAGGAGCAGGAGCGCGGAATCACGATCACCTCGGCCGCGACCACGACCGAGTGGAAGGGCCACCGGATCAACATCATCGACACGCCCGGCCACGTCGACTTCACGGTGGAGGTCGAGCGCTCTTTGCGCGTGCTCGACGGCGCGATCGCGCTGTTCGACTCGGTGGCCGGCGTCGAGCCCCAGTCCGAGACCGTGTGGCGCCAGGCCGACAAGTACCACGTGCCGCGGATCGCCTACATCAACAAGATGGACCGGATCGGAGCCGATTTCGATCGCGGCGTGCAGACCATGGTCGACCGCCTCGGCGCGCACCCGGTGCCGATCCAGCTCCCGATCGGCGTGGAGTCCGACTTCCGCGGGGTGGTCGACCTGGTCGCCAACCAGGCGATCGTCTACAAGGACGAGCTCGGCAAGGAGCAGGAGGTCATCGAGGTCCCGGCGGAGCTCGCCGAGCAGGCCGCCGCGGCGCGCGAGCACCTGCTCGAGGAGGTCTCGCACTACGACGACGAGCTGCTCGAGATGATCCTCGAGGAGGTCGAGATCCCGGCCGATCGCCTGAAGGCCGCGATTCGCAAGGCCACGCTCGCGATCAAGATGACCCCGGTGCTGTGTGGCTCGAGCTTCAAGAACAAGGGCGTGCAGCCGCTGCTCGATGCGGTCCTCGACTACCTGCCGAGCCCGCTCGATGTGCCTCCGGTCGAGGGCCTCGAGCCGGCCAAGGGGTCGCAGAACGGCGACGAGCAGCCGGCCGTGCGCCACGCGAACGACGGCGAGCCGTTCGCCGCGCTCGCGTTCAAGATCATGGCCGACCCATACGTCGGCAAGCTCACCTACTTCCGCGTCTACTCGGGCCGGCTCGAGGCCGGCACGCGTCTGCTGAACGTGAACACGGGCCGGACCGAGCGCATCGGCCGCATCCTGATGATGCACGCCAACGAGCGCGAGGAGGTCAAGGAGGTCCACGCCGGCGACATTGCCGCGGCGGTCGGGATCAAGCAGGTCGTGACCGGCGACACGCTGTCCGCGCCGGACCGCCCGATCCGGCTCGAGACGATCGAGTTCCCAGAGCCGGTGATCAAGGTCGCGATCGAGCCCAAGACCAAGGCCGACCAGGAGAAGATGGGCGCGGCGCTGTCCCGGCTCGCCGAGGAGGATCCCACCTTCCAGGTGCGCACCAACGACGACACCGGCCAGACGGAGATCTCAGGGATGGGCGAGCTCCACCTCGAGGTGCTCGTCGACCGGATGCTCCGGGAATTCAAGGTCGAGGCGAACGTGGGCCGCCCGCAGGTCTCCTACCGCGAGACGATCAAGGGCACGGCGGACAACGTCGAGGGCCGCTTCGTGCGCCAGACCGGTGGCGCCGGCCAGTACGGAATCGTCTACCTCAACGTCGAGCCGGCGCCCGGCGAGGGGTTCGACTTCGTCAACCGGATCAAGGGCGGGGCCATCCCCACCGAGTTCATCCCGGCCGTCGAGCGCGGCGTGGAGGAGGCGATGGAGAACGGTCCCCGCGCCGGCTATCCCATGGTCGACGTGCGTGTGACGCTGACCGACGGCAAGTACCACGACACGGATTCATCGGAGCTGGCGTTCAAGGTGGCGGGGTCGCTGGCGCTGAAGGCGGGCGCGGCGCGGGCCAAGCCGGTGCTGCTCGAGCCCGTGTTCGGCGTCGAGGTGGTCACGCCCGAGGAGTTCATGGGCGACGTGATCGGCGACCTGAACCGCCGGCGCGGCCACGTGAGTGGGATGGAGCAGCGCTCAGGCGCGCAGGTCGTCACGGCTCATGTGCCGCTGGCGGAGATGTTCGGATACGCCACCGACCTTCGGTCCAACACCCAGGGCCGCGCGACTTACACCATGCAGTTCGAGCGCTACGAGGAGGTGCCGCCCAACATCGCCGAGAAGGTGGTCGGCGAGCAGGTGGCGGCGTAGCAGCAGCCTCGAACTCAAAGCTTATATCCTGAACAGGTTCGTCCCGAGACGAACAACACCCCCTGAAATAGAAGGAGCGACACCAAAGTGGCGAAAGCCAAGTTCGAGCGCGACAAGCCCCATGTCAACGTCGGGACCATCGGTCACATCGACCATGGAAAGACGACGCTGACCGCTGCCATCACCAAGGTCCTGAACGAGAAGTTCGGTGGCACCGAGGTGCGGTCGTTCGAGTCGATCGACAACGCTCCTGAGGAGAAGGCGCGGGGGATCACGATCGCGACTTCCCACGTCGAGTACCAGACACCCAACCGTCACTACGCGCACGTCGACTGCCCTGGTCACGCCGACTACGTGAAGAACATGATCACCGGAGCGGCGCAGATGGACGGCGCGATTCTGGTCGTGTCCGCCGCCGACGGCGCCATGCCCCAGACGCGCGAGCACATCCTGCTCGCCCGCCAGGTCGGCGTGCCCTACATCGTCGTGTTCCTCAACAAGACCGACATGGTCGACGACCCCGAGCTGCTCGAGCTGGTCGAGGTCGAGATCCGCGACCTGCTGTCGGAGTACGAGTTCCCCGGCGACGACATCCCGTTCATCGCCGGCTCGGCGCTCAAGGCGCTCGAGGGTGACGAGGACGAGGAGGCCAAGATCCTCGAGCTCGCCGAGGCGCTCGACACCTACATTCCCGAGCCCGTACGGGATCTGGACAAGCCGTTCCTGATGCCGGTCGAGGACGTGTTCTCGATCACCGGCCGCGGCACGGTCGCCACGGGGCGCGTGGAGCAGGGGATCATCAAGACCGGCGAGCCGGTCGAGATCGTCGGCATCCGCCCGACCACGCAGACGGTGGTCACCGGCGTGGAGATGTTCAAGAAGATCCTCGACCAGGGCCAGGCGGGCGACAACGTCGGTTGTCTCTTGCGCGGCACCAAGCGCGACGAGATCGAGCGCGGGCAGGTGCTGTGCAAACCGGGCTCGATCACGCCCCACACCAAGTTCAAGTCCGAGGTGTACGTCCTGAAGAAGGAGGAGGGTGGTCGTCACACCCCGTTCTTCACGGGCTATCGCCCGCAGTTCTACTTCCGCACCACCGACGTCACCGGGGTGGCCAAGCTGCCCGAGGGCACCGAGATGGTCATGCCCGGCGACAACGTCCAGATGGAGATCGAGCTGATCCAGCCGATCGCCATGGACCAGGGCCTGCGGTTCGCAATCCGGGAAGGCGGCCGCACGGTCGGGTCGGGGGTCGTGACCGAAGTCATTCAGTGATTGATTAAGGCGGCGTGGGCCTTTCGGCCCCGCCGCCTTGTTTTTGAGTAGATACGACCTTGAGGGCGGGCCCCGAGCCCGGGGCTCGCCCGTTTGACTGAAAGAAACCGAGAAGTAATCGTCGAGCGGTAATGGCAACCATCGCCCAGAACAAGATCCGGATTCGCCTGAAGTCCTACGACCACACGGCGATCGAGACGGCGGCCAAGGAGATCGTCGAGACGGCCACGCGCACGGGCGCGACCGTCTCCGGTCCGGTGCCGCTGCCCACCGAGAAGAACGTCTACGCCGTGATCCGTTCGCCGTTCAAGGACAAGGACTCGCGCGAGCACTTCGAGATCCGGACGCACAAGCGGCTGATCGACATCCACCAGCCGACGCCGAAGACGGTCGATTCCCTCCAACGGCTCGACCATCTTCCCGCCGGCGTGGACATCGAGATCAGGCTGGCCTCCTAAAGGGATTGCTGAGATGGCGGCGATCCTGGCTCGGAAGCTCGGCATGACGCAGAGGTTTTTGGAGGATGGACGGGTCGAGCGCGTGACCGTCTTGGAGGCGGGACCGTGTCCGGTGACCGGGATCCGCACGGTTGAGCGCGACGGGTACGAGGCGGTGCAGCTGGCGTTCGATCGCTGTCGTGAGAAGTCTTTGTCTCGGGCCGAGCTGGGGCACCTGCGCAAGGCCGACACGTCGGCGCACCGGGTGGTGCGCGAGTTCCGAGACGAGGCCGGCGAGCTGCTGATGGGGGAGACCGTTACTTGTGACGCGTTTTCGGCCGGGGATCAGGTGAAGGTGTCGGGCCTTTCGAAGGGCAAGGGTTTTCAGGGCACGGTGAAGCGCCACAACTTCAAGCGCGGTCCCGCCTCGCACGGCTCTCACAACGTGCGCGCTCCCGGATCGATCGGCGCGTCGGCGACCCCCTCGCGCGTGTTTCGCGGGCTTCGGGGCCCGGGTCGCATGGGAGGGGGACGCGTCACCCAGCGCGGCCTGACCGTGGTCGAGGTCCTGCCCGATCAGAACCTCCTGTTGGTCCGGGGCGCAGTGCCTGGTCCGCGCGGGGGTGTGGTGGAGGTGCGGAGCGATGGCTGATCTTTCGGCTCCCGTGCTCGGCGGGGGGACCGTTTCGCTGGACGCGGGCGCGTTCGGCGCGCGCTTCAACATGCCGGTTGTGCACGAGGCGGTCCGCGCGGAGCTGAACGCCCGCCGGCGGGGCACGGCCTCGACGTTGACACGCGGCCAGGTCCGCGGCGGCGGGGCCAAGCCGTGGCGCCAGAAGGGCACCGGCCGGGCGCGCGCTGGGTCCACGAGGTCTCCCCTGTGGGCGGGCGGCGGAACCGTGTTCGGTCCCGTCCCGCGCTCGTACACGGTCAAGGTCAACCGCAAGGCGCGGCGGGCGGCGCTGCGCAGCGCGCTCTCGGTGCACGCTTCGCGGGGATCGCTGGCAGTGTTCGACGCGTCGGTCTTCGATGCACCCTCGACCAAGCAGGCCGCCGAGCTCCTGTTCGACTGGGGCGCACGCAACCCCACGCTAGTGATTGTGACGGACGATGAGGCGGCAGCCGGCAAGTCGTTCCGGAACATCGTGCGCGTCGACGTGATGCCGGTCGAAGATGCGGGCGTCGCCGATGTGATCGGCGCGACGTCGCTGCTGGTATCGCAGGCGGCGTTGCCGGCGATGGTGGCGCGGGCGGTCGGCGGCGCGTCGGAGCGCGAGGCGCCGGCGGGTGCGGGCGCGGTCGCTGGCGAGGAGGGGTGATGGAGCCCAGTCAGGTGATCATCCGTCCGGTCGTCTCCGAGAAGACGTTCGTGCTCGCCGAGGCCGGCAAGTACACGTTCCGCGTGAACGACCGCGCGCACAAGACGCAGATCCGCCAAGCCGTCGAGCAGCTGTTCGACGTTCACGTGGTCGACATCCGGACGTCCTCGGTGCCCAGCAAGCCCAAGCGCCGCGGTCACACGTCGGGGCGCACGCGCGAGTGGAAGAAGGCGATCGTGCAGGTGCGGCCCGGCGAGACGATCCCGATCTTCAGAGGGCTGGAGGGCGGCGAATGATCTGTTTGTACGCGCAACCCCACGGTTGCTTGGGCAATAACTTGCGAATAGCGGTAGTTATTGCCCACGCTCCCTCGGGGGTGACGAACTGATGCCGATCCGCAGCCCGAAACCGACCTCGCCGGGGCGGCGATTCGCCACCTACCCCGACTTCGCCGAGCTCACCCGCTCCGAACCCGAGAAGTCGCTCACCGAGGGCCTCAAGAAATCCGGCGGGCGCAACGTCAACGGCCGCAAGACCTCGCGCCACCGTGGCGGCGGCGCCAAGCGCCTGTACCGCAAGATCGACTTCAAGCGGCGCAAGGACGGGGTGCCGGCGAAGGTCGCCCACATCGAGTACGACCCGAACCGCTCCGCGTACATCGCGCTGCTGCACTACGCCGACGGCGAGAAGCGCTACATCCTCGCGCCGCAGCGGCTCCGCGTCGGGATGACCGTGCAATCCGGGCCGGGAGCGGACATCCGCGTCGGCAACAGCCTGCCGCTGGCGAACATGCCGGCCGGCACGGTGGTCCACAACGTCGAGCTGGTGCCCGGGCGCGGAGGGCAGCTGGCGCGCGCGGCCGGCGCGGGCGTGCAGCTGCTGGCCAAGGAGGGCGACCACGTGACGCTGCGGCTCCCGTCGGGCGAGATGCGGATGGTGCGCGCCGAGTGCCGCGCCACCGTGGGAACGATCGGCAACACCGATCACCAGAACGTCGATGTCGGCAAGGCCGGGCGCAAACGCCACATGGGCGTGCGACCGCAGACGCGCGGCACGGCGATGAACCCGGTCGACCACCCGCACGGCGGCGGCGAGGGGTCGACGACACCGGGCCGCCACCCCGTCACGCCATGGGGGGTTCCGACGCTCGGCTACCGGACCCGGCCGAAGCGAAAGCAGTCGGACAAGTACATCGTGCGCGGCCGGAGAAGGGGTAAGAAGCGATGAGCCGATCGAGCAAGAAGGGACCGTGGGTCGAGGACCGGCTGATGGCGCGGATCGAGGCGATGAACGCCTCGGGTGAGAAGCGCATGCTGAGGACCTGGTCGCGCACATCGACGATCTTCCCCGAGATGGTCGGGCACACGATCGCTGTGCACGACGGGCGCAAGCACGTGCCGGTGTTCATCTCGGAATCGATGGTCGGGCACAAGCTCGGGGAGTTCGCGCCGACGCGGTTGTTCCGCGGTCACGCCGGTACAGGCAAGAGACGATGAGCGACGAAGAGACGCCAGAGACCCCCGAGATCGAGCCCTCGGAAGAGCAGGAGCCAAAGCCGCGCCGGCGTAGGCGCCGTTCGCGTAAGCGCGGTGAGGAGGCATCGGAGGTCACGTCCGGCGCCGAGCCTCAGGCTGAAGAGGAGCAGGTGGAGCAGCCCGAGGTCGACGAAATTCAGCCAACTGCCGAGGACCAGGAGGCCGAGGAAGAGGCATCCGACGTGATGCTCGAGGCCGATGACGAGGCCGAGGGGGAGGCTGAGGAGGGGGAAGAAGAAGAAGAGGCGGAGGCCGAGCCCGAGGTCGAGGAAGCCGGCCGGCGGAGGCGCGGGCTCCGCCGCGGGCCCGCCGCTGCCGAGACGCAGGAGGCACCCGCGCCGCCCGCGAGGCCGGCGCCGGTGCGCCGGCGGGCCAGACGGGACCCCAATGCCCCGATACCGGTCGTGCGCGCGCAGGCCAAGTACGTCCGGACGTCCGCCCGCAAGGCCCGCCTCGTGTGCGATCACATTCGCGGCAAGACCGTTGAGGAAGCGCGAGCTATCCTGGCTCTCACGCCGCGTGCGGTTGCGCGCGACTGGAGCAAGTTGCTCGAGTCCGCGGTCGCAAACGCCGAGCACAACCACGAGCTCGTCGGCGAGGATCTTTACGTCAAGGCCATTCACGCCGACGAGGGTCCGACGATCAGGCGGTTCCGGCCGCGCGCGATGGGTCGCGCGACCAGGATCCGCAAACGCACCAGTCACTTGACGATCTTGCTCACGCCAAAGGAATAAGCACTAGTTATGGGTCAAAAGGTTCATCCCGAGTCGATGCGCGTGGGCTACATCCACGATTGGAAGTCGAACTGGTTCAACGAGCGCCACTTCGCGGATTACCTGCACGAAGACACGCAGATCCGGGACCACATCACTCGACGTCTGTCGCACGCCGGTCTGTCGGACATCACGATCAGGAAGAACGCGACCGAGGTCGAGGTGAACATCCACACGGCGCGGCCCGGGATCGTGATCGGGAAGTCCGGCTCGGAGGTCGATCAGCTGCGCCGCGACCTTCACCGGATCACGGGCAAGCAGGTAAAGGTCAACATCCTCGAGATCAAGCGTCCGGAGCTGGACGCTCGTCTGGTGGCCCAGTCGATCGCCGAGCAGCTGCAGAACCGGGTCGCTTTCCGTCGGGCGATGAAGCGGGCGCTGACCAGCGCCATGCGCTCCGGGGCCAAGGGCGTCAAGGTGCAGTGCTCGGGACGCCTGGGCGGCGCCGAGATGGCCCGCACAGAGGGCTATTCCGACGGTCGCGTGCCGCTGCACACGCTGCGCGCGGACATCGATTACGGCTTCTATGAGGCGCGCACGACTTTCGGCCGCATCGGGGTGAAGTGCTGGATCAACAAGGGCGAGATCATGCCCGAGGGTTACACCGGCGCTGATCTGACGATCATGGACGAGCCCTCGCCTCAGGCCCCGGAGCGCCCCGGTCGTGATGGTCGCGGTGGCCGAGATGGTCGCGGTCGAAGCGGCGGCCGTGGGGGTCCGGGCGGCTCGGGTGGTCGCGGCGGTTCCGGCGGCGGCGGTGCCCGTGGCGGCGCCGGCGGTTCCGGCGGCGGCGGTGCCCGTGGCGGCGCCGGCGGTTCCGGCGGCGGCGGTGCCCGTGGCGGCGCCGGCGGTTCCGGCGGTTCGGGAGGTGGCGAGCGCGCCGGGGGTGGTCGCGGGGCTGGGGGTGCGCGCGGCGGTGGCCGCGGAGGTTCAGGGCCCGGCCGGGGACGAAGCGGCGGTGGCCAGGGCCGGCCGTCAGGCCGTCCGGCCGCGCGTCCGGCGAACGGCGGGGCCGAGGGCGAACGAAACGGCTGATGCTCTCTCCCAAGCGTGTCAAGCACCGCAAGGTTCATCGGGGAAGGCGCCGTGGCCTGTCGCGAGGGCAGGTCAAGGTCCAGTTCGGCGACTATGGGCTCAAGGCGCTCGACTCCGGGTGGATCACCAACCGGCAGATCGAGGCCGCGCGTATCGCGATGACCCGCAAGATCCGCCGTGGCGGCAAGGTTTGGATCAACGTGTATCCCGACAAGTCGTTCACCAAGAAGCCCGCCGAGACGCGGATGGGCTCGGGCAAGGGTTCGCCCGAGGGGTGGGTCGCGGTCGTGAAGCCCGGACGGGTCATGTTCGAGCTTGCCGGCGTGCCCGAGCCGCTTGCGCGCGAGGCCATGCGCTTGGCCGGCCACAAGCTGCCCGTGCGGACGAAGTTCGTGATGCGGGAGGAGGGCTGATGCGGCCTGCCGAGCTGCGTGACATGAGCGACGGTGAGCTCCGCGAGCACATCGAGACCGCACGGCGCGAGCTGTTCGGCCTTCGCTTTCAGCACGCCACGGGCGAGCTCGACAACACGGCCGGCCTCAAGCGCGCCAAGCGCGAGATCGCGCGCGCTCTGACGGTCGCGCGCGAGCGAGAACTGATGGAACTGAGCGAAGAGAATGATGGCTGAGGAAGCGACGAACGAGACCCCAGAGCAAGGCGCGGAGACCTCGGAGCCGGACGCGGCCGCGCAGCCCGGAGCGGAGGTGGCACCCGAGCCGACGGCCGAGGCGGGTCCCGCGGCCGAGCCGGCCGAGGCGGTGGCGCCGAAGGAGCGCCGCCGTCGCGCCAGGACCGCGAAGTCGGCCCGGGTCCCCGTCCGAACGCCCAGAACCCCGGAGGAGCGTCACGAGGAGCGCCTCGCCGAGCGCCGGCGCAAGGCCGCCGTTCGGCGGCTCCGGCGCCAGCGCGAACGCGCCAAGGCGAGGGCGAGCAGGACCGCCCCCGCGACCACCCCGCCGCGCGAGCACGAACCCGGCAAGCAGAAGACCCGCCAGGGCGTCGTCGTCTCCGATCGCGCCAAGAAGACGATCACGGTGCGGATCGACGTCACGCGGCGCCACCGCCGCTACGCGAAGGTCGTCCGCACGTCGAGCACGCTGCACGCTCACGATGAGCTTGGCGACGCCCATATCGGCGACACCGTCATCGTCCGCGAATCCCGCCCGCTGTCGCGGACCAAGCGCTGGCGTCTGGTCGAAGTGGTGGAGAGGGCGAAATAGGGTGATCCAGAACGAGACTCGCCTGCGGGTGGCCGACAACACCGGCGCCCGCGAGATCCTCGTGATCCGCGTCAAGGGCGGCCACCGTCGCCGCTACGCCGGCGTCGGCGACGTGATCACCGCAACGGTCAAGCAGGCCACTCCCCAGGGCTCGGTCAAGAAGGGCGAGGTGGTCACCGCGGTGGTGGTTCGCACGAAGAAGTCCTACGGCCGCGAGGACGGCACCTACATAGCGTTCGACGAGAACGCTGCCGTGCTCATCGACAACCAGAACAATCCGCGCGGCACGCGTATCTTCGGACCGGTCGCGCGCGAGCTGCGCGAGCGCAACTTCATGAAGATCGTCTCTCTCGCCCCGGAGGTTTTGTAGTCGTGAGCGCACGCATCAAGACCGACGACCAGGTGATCGTGGTCGGTGGCAAGGACCGCGGCAAGCGCGGCCGGGTGCTGCGCGTGGAGCCGAGCAAGCACCGCGTGTACGTCGAGGGGCTCAACATGGTCAAGCGCCACCAGCGCCCGCAGCAGGTTGCCGGCGCGCAGCGGGCCGAGCAGGTGGGGGGCGTGATCGAGAAGGAGGGGCCGATTCACATCTCCAACGTGATGCTGATCGACCCGCGCGATGACAAGCCGACGCGGATCCGGATCGAGTTCGAGGACGGCAAGCGCTACCGGGTGGCCAAGCGAAGCGGAGCGAGGCTCGACTGATGCCACGCGCGAGGCTCAAGAACAGGTACCTCGAGGAGATCCGGCCGGCGCTGATCGAGCGCTTCGGGTACTCGACGCCGATGCAGGCCCCGCGGATAGAGAAGATCACCGTGAACATGGGCGTAGGCGACGCAAAGCAGGACTCGCGCCTGCTCGAGGCGGCCACCGACCAGCTCGCGACGATCACCGGCCAGCGGCCGAACGTGCGCCGCGCGCGCAAGTCGATCGCGCAGTTCAAGGTCCGGGAGGGAATGCCGGTCGGCGTCGCGGTGACGCTGCGCAGCGAGCGCTCCTACGAGTTCCTGGACCGCCTGATGTCGGTCGCGATTCCGCGCATTCGCGACTTCCGAGGGTTGAACCCGCGCTCGTTCGACGGTCGGGGCAACTACTCAATGGGCGTCCGCGAGCAGATCATCTTCCCCGAGGTCGACTACGACGACATCGATCAGATCCGCGGGCTCGACATCGTCATCACCACCACGGCGGCCAGCGACGAGGAAGCGTTCGCCCTACTCGAGGCGCTCGGGATGCCGTTCTCAAGGGAGGGCCGTCCGCAGGCGGCCGCCACACCGACGTAGAGGAGCACATGGCCAAGGTTTCACAACGCGTTCGCCAGCAGCGGACGCCCAAGTACAAGACCCGCGCGTACAGCCGCTGCCGTCGTTGCGGCCGGGCCCGAGCGGTGTATCGGAAGTTCGGCGTGTGCCGGATCTGCCTGCGCGAACTCGCGCACGAGGGCTACATCCCGGGGATGACGAAGTCGAGCTGGTAGGGCCGCCATGTCCATGACCGATCCGATCTCAGACTTTCTCACGCGGCTGCGCAACGCCGCCAAGGCCCAGCATCGCGATGTGACGATCCCCGCCTCGAAGTTCAAGCGCGAGCTCGCGCGAATCCTCGCCGAACAGGGCTATATCGAGCGGTACGAGGTTCATCCCGCCGGCCAGGAACGCCCCGGCGAGGAGATCACGATCACGCTCAAGTACACCGAGGACCGCAAGCCGGTCATCACGGGCCTGCAGCGCGTCTCGCGGCCCGGCCAGCGCACCTACGTCGATCACGCCAGCATCCCTCGGGTTCAGGGCGGCATGGGCACGGCGATCATCTCGACATCCAGGGGCGTGATGACGGGTCACGAGGCGCGGATGCAGGGCGTGGGCGGCGAGGTTGTGGCGACGGTCTGGTAGACACCCTGAAGCCATGTCTCGTATCGGAAAGCAGCCAATTCCCGTACCGGCCGGAGTCACGGTCTCGATCGAGCCCGAGCGGGTCACGGTCAACGGCCCCAAGGGCGAGCTGTTCGAGCGCGTGAACCGGAGCATCCAGGTGGAGCACGTCGATGGCCAGATCTTGGTCAAGCGGCCCACCGACCGCGGCGAGCACCGTGCGCTGCACGGGCTGACGCGGACGCTGATCGCGAACATGGTCCAGGGAGTCACCGACGGCTTCGAGAAACGCCTCGAGATCCAGGGCGTGGGTTACCGCGCGCAGTTGCGCGGCCGCGACCTGGAGCTGGCGCTCGGCTACTCCCATCCGGTGTCGGTGAAGGCTCCAGACGGGATCGAGTTCGAGGTGCCCGCGCCGACCCGGATCGTCGTCAGAGGCGCGTCCAAGCAGCAGGTCGGGGAAATCGCGGCCTACATACGTAAGCAGCGAAAGCCCGAGCCCTACAAGGGCAAGGGAATTCGCTACGAGGGCGAGTACGTGGCGCGGAAGGTCGGGAAGCGGGCGTGACCGTGGCGACCAAACCACAGAGGCGCCTCAAGCGGCGCCGGCGAGTGCGCGCGAAGATCCGCGGCAGCGCGGAGCGTCCCCGGATCTCAGTGTTCCGCTCGAACCGCGGCATCTTCGCTCAGGTGATCGACGACGGCGGCGGCCGCACGCTGGCCGCGGTGGCCTGGACGGAGCCCGATCTGCACTCGATGGGCCCGATGGAGCAGGCCCGGCGCGCCGGCGCGGTCCTCGCCGAGCGAGCGCGCGCCGCGGGGATCGAGACGGTGGTCTTCGACCGGGGCGGCTACAAGTATCACGGGCGCGTGAAAGCGTTCGCCGACGGCGCTCGCGAGGGCGGCCTGCAATTTTGATGGGCTACGCTGGACGACGGCATGGCACGTGATCGCACAGTCTCGTCTTCGGGCCTCGACCTCCAGGAGCGGGTAGTCGAGATCAACCGCGTGGCGAAGGTCGTCAAGGGCGGCCGGCGCTTCTCGTTCACCGCGCTGGTCGTGGTCGGCGACGAGAGAGAGGTTGTCGGAGTCGGCTATGGCAAGGCCAACGAGGTGCCGGTGGCGATCCAGAAGGCCGTGGAGCGGGCCAAGAAGAGCCTCTATCGCGTGCCCAAGCACGGCTCGACGATCACCCACCAGGTCACCGGCGTGTTCGGCTCGGGTCGCGTGTTCCTGAAGCCGGCGGCTCCAGGTACCGGGGTGATCGCGGGCGGCGGGGTGCGCGCGGTGCTCGAGCTCGCCGGGATCAACGACATCCTCTCCAAGAGCCTCGGCTCTCAGAACCCGATCAACCTCGTCAAGGCGACCATGGCCGGGCTCGAGTCGTTGCGCACGCCAGACGAGGTGGCGGAGCTGCGGGGCCTGTCGGTAAACCAAGTGCTCGGTTTGACGGCCGAACCGGAATTGGCGGCTGAACCGACATCCGCGCCCACCGCTGGGAGCTCCAACGGAGGTCAAGAGACAGAGGTGACGCGAGTGGGCGCGGCTGCGGTCCCAGCCGCCACTGATGAGCCCGAGGAGTCGTGACCGTGAGCACGCTCTTAATCACGCAGCGCAAGTCGCGCAACGGCGCGGATAAGCGGCAGATCGACACGCTGCGGTCGCTCGGGCTGCGGCGGATCGGGCATACCGTCGAGCATCGGGACACGGCGCAGGTCCGCGGCATGGTGCACAAGGTGCGCCATCTCGTCGAGGTCACCGAGGAGGATTCGTGAGCGCGGCGGACGAGACGAGGGCGCAGGAGGCCGGGGTCGGGGAACCCGCCCCCGAGCGGATCGGCCTGCACAACCTGAAGCCGGCGCCGGGCTCGCGGAGGGCCCGCAAGCGCGTTGGCCGCGGCGAGGGCTCGGGGACGGGCAAGACCGCCGGGCGTGGCCAGAAGGGCTGGGGCTCTCGGTCGGGCGCCAAACGGCGGGTTCGCTTCGAGGGCGGCCAGAACCCGATTCACATGCGGATGCGCAAGCTCCGTGGGCCGCACATGAAGAAGTCGATGCCGTTCGAGGCATTTCGGACCCGCACCCAGGCGGTGAACCTGGTGGATCTCGAGGCGCGGTTCGAACCCGGCGCGGCCGTTACTCTTGAGGCGATGCACGCGAAGGGTCTTGGCACACGCAAGGGAGTGCCGGTCAAGGTTCTCGCCAAGGGCGAGCTGACCAAGCCGCTGACCGTCCACGCGCACGCGTTCAGCGCCGCCGCGCGCGAGAAGATCGAGGGCGCCGGCGGCACCTGTCAGGTGATCGTGCTCGCCGAGGGCGGGGCGATCCCGGAGTGAGGTCCCGGCGATGATCTCGACGATCCTCGGGGCGTTCAGGGTCGGAGACATCCGCAAGAAGATCCTGTTCACCGCGGCGATCCTCGCGCTCTACCGGCTGGGAACGCACATCCCCGCGCCGGGCATCAACTCGGCCGCGGTCAGCGCGATTCAGAAGAACTTCGGCGGCAACAGCATCCTCGGCCTGCTGAACCTGTTCTCGGGCGGCGGGCTCGGGCGCATCGCGCTGTTCGCGCTCGGGATCATGCCCTACATCACCGCCTCGATCATCTTGCAGCTGCTGACCGTCGTGGTGCCGTCGCTCGAGAAGCTGCAGAAGGAGGGCGAGGTCGGGCAGGCGCGGATCACCCAGTACACCAGATACCTGACGGTAGGGCTGGCGTTCGCCCAGTCGATCGGGTACGTGTTCCTATTCCGCAGCTTCCAGAAGCAGGCCGGGACCACGCTGATCTCGAACTTCACGCTCGCCAAGGTCTTCCTGATCGTGATCTCGCTGACCGCGGGGACGGTTCTCCTGATGTGGATGGGCGAGTTGATCACGCAGCGCGGGATCGGCAACGGGATCTCGCTGCTGATCTTCGCCAGCATCGTGGCTCGGATCCCGCACGGCGTCCAGTCGTGGTGGAACAACCCGGACCAGGTGTTCCGGGTGGTCATGCCGTTCATCGCGATCGGCGTGGTGGCCGCGATCGTGTTCGTCCAGGAAGGGCAGCGGCGGATCCCGATCCAGTACGCAAAACGGGTGATCGGCCGACGTATGACCCAAGGCGGCCAGACCTACCTCCCGTTGCGCGTCAACATGGCCGGCGTAATCCCCGTGATCTTCGCGGCGAGCATCATGGCCATCCCGCCGACCATCGGGCAGCTGATCGGCAAGACCAACGTCCACAGCTTCGGCTACCAGGTCTCGTCCTTCTTCAACCCGCAAGGCTGGCACTACGTTCTCGGCGAGAGCCTGTTCATCATCTTGTTCACCTACTTCTACACCGCGGTGACGTTCAACCCCGTGGACCAGGCCGACAACCTCAAGAAGTACGGCGGGTTCATTCCCGGGGTCCGACCAGGTAGGCCCACGGCCGAGTTCCTCGACCGCATCCTCGCTCGCCTGACGTTCCCAGGAGCATTGTTCCTGGCCGCGATCGCGGCCCTGCCGACGGTCCTGATCAACCAGACGAACGCCAACTTCTTCTTCGGGGGAACCTCGATCCTGATCGTCATCGGCGTCGCGCTCGACACGATGAAGCAGCTCGAGGCGCAGCTGATGATGCGGAACTACGAAGGCTTCTTGAAGTAACCAGCCGGCGTGGACCGGACTACGGAGGGTGGCGCCCTGTTGGCCCCCGCAAGAGGTTGCGAGAGAAACGCCCCGTATGCAGTCGTTTCTGACGCAACGTTGGGTTGCCGGACCGCCGGCGCCACCCCCGATGACGCGCCGCGCCGCGGATTCTTGGCGCGCCCGACGCCTCGCCGATACAGTGGGTCCCATGTCCGGGCTCAACCTGATCCTCCTCGGTCCGCCCGGCGCGGGCAAGGGAACGCAAGCCGAACGCCTGCAAGACGATTTCCAGGTCCCGTTCATCTCCACGGGCGACATGCTGCGCGCGAACGTCAAGGGAGGAACCGAGCTGGGTCGGGAAGCGCGGAACTACATGGACGCCGGGGAGCTCGTCCCCGATGACCTCATCGTGGCCATGGTCGCCGAGCGTCTGCAGGAGGACGACGCCGAAGATGGCTTCATCCTCGACGGCTTCCCGCGGACGATCGAGCAGGCCCATGCGCTGGACCGCCAGCTCTCCGAGCTGGGCCGCCGCGTGACCGCGGTCCTGCTGATCGACGTCCCCGACAGCGAGCTGGTCCGGAGACTGTCCGGCCGGCGAGTCTGCGTCAAGGCAGGCCACAACTACCACATCGAGTTCGACCCACCCAAGCACGAGGACGTCTGCGACCAAGATGGGTCGAAGCTGATCCAGCGCGACGACGACAAGCCCGAGGTGATCCGCAACCGGTTGCGCGTGTACCACGACCAGACCGAGCCGCTGGTCGACTACTACGACGAGCAGGGGGTGCTGCGCAAGATCGACGGCACTCGCGATGCCACCGACGTGCACGACCACATCCGGGCGGTGATCGCCACGCTTCGTCTCGAGGAAAACGTCTGAACGGCCGCGAGCCAGCAGCAGTGATCATCAAGAAGAGCCCACAAGAGATCGAGCGCATGGCCGATGCGGGCGCGATCCTGGTCAAGACCATGAACCTCCTCGCCGGCAAGGTAAGACCGGGGGTGACTACCCGCGAGCTCGACGAGGCCGCCGAGAGGTTCATCCGCTCGCAGGGGGCCGAGCCCGCGTTCAAGGGCTACCGGGGCTTTCCGGGCTCGATCTGCACCTCGCCGAACTCGATGATCGTCCACGGCATTCCGGGGCCCTACAAGCTCGGGCGCGGGGACATCCTGTCGGTCGACATCGGCGTCATTCGCGATGGGTGGGTCGCCGACGCGGCGCGGACGTTCTCGGTTGGACCGATCACGCCGATCGCGCGCAAGCTCCTGAGTACCACCGAGGAGTCGCTGTACCTGGCGGTGGAGCAATGCCGGGTGGGAAGGCGGCTCGGAGACGTCTCGCACGCGATCCAGGAGCACGTCGAGGACGCCGGCCTCTCAATCGTGCGGGCGCTGGTCGGCCACGGGATCGGGCGGAGCATGCACGAGGAGCCCCAGATCCCCAACTACGGCGATCCCAACACCGGTATACCGCTCGAGGACGGGATGGTGCTCGCGGTCGAGCCCATGGTGACGGCCGGCCGGCACGCGATCCGGGTCGGCGAGGACCACTGGTCGATCTACTCCCAGGACGGGTCCCTGGCCGCCCACTTCGAGTTCACGATCGCCGTCACCGCCAACGGGCCGCGGATCCTGACGCCCTGGCACGAAGCCGGCAACGGCCGCGCGGCGGCTTGACCGCCCCAGCAGCCCGGCCTACGTCCCCTGCTAACATGACGGGTTGCGCTCGTAGCGCGAACGTTCGACGCTGCGTGGCGCTCCTCAGCGCGGTAGCGGCGACCGTACCGGTCGCCAGAGCCGGGTTGAGGGACCACTGTAAATGACTCACGACGAGAGCGAAGCGAGCGTGAAAGTACGACCGTCGGTCAAGCCGATGTGCGAGAAATGCAAGATCATCCGCCGTCAGGGGCGGGTCCTTGTCATCTGCTCGAATCCGCGACACAAGCAGCGGCAGGGCTGATGGCACGCATCTCGGGCGTCAACATCCCACTCAACAAGCGCGTAGAGATCGGGCTGACCTACATCTACGGAATCGGTCGGCCCACGGCCAACAAGCTCCTGTCCGACGTCGGGATCGAGCCCGACCGCAAGGTGCGCGATCTCACCGAAGACGACGTGATCAAGCTCCGTGAGCTGATCGACGGGAATCTGACCGTCGAGGGTGACCTGCGCCGCGAGCGCTCGCAGAACGTCAAGCGGCTACAGGAGATCGGCTCCTACCGCGGGTTGCGGCACCGCCGCGGGCTGCCCGTGCACGGGCAGAACACGAAGACCAACGCCCGGACCCGCAAGGGGCCCAAGCGCATGCAGGTCGCCGGAAAGAAGAAGGCGACCAAGAAGTAGATGCCAGCTCCGCGACGTCCTCAGCGCGGCCGCCGCCGTGTCCGCAAGAACATCCCGATAGGCCAGGCTCACATCAAGACCTCGTTCAACAACACGATCGTCTCGCTCACCGACCGCGACGGCAACGTGATCGCGTGGGAATCGGCCGGCGGCGCCGGCTTCAAGGGCTCGCGCAAGTCGACGCCGTTCGCCGCGCAGGTGACGGCCGACGCCGCCGCCCGCAAGGGGATCGAGCACGGCCTCCAGCGCGTCGAGGTGTTCGTGAAGGGCCCCGGCTCCGGGCGCGAGACGGCGATCCGCTCGCTTCAGGCCGCCGGGCTCGAGGTGACGGGCGTCAAGGACGTGACCCCGCAGGCGCACAACGGCTGCCGGCCGCGCAAGCGCAGGAGGGTATAGGCCATGGCACGCGACACCGGGCCACAGTGCAAGCAGTGCCGGCGCGAGGGCCAGAAGCTGTTCCTGAAGGGCGAGCGCTGCCTGACCGACAAGTGCGGAGTCGAGCGTCGCTCCTATCCGCCCGGCGAACACGGCCGTGGGCGCCAGAGGCAGAGCGAGTACCGCGTGCAGCTGCGCGAGAAGCAGAAGGCCAAGCGCTACTACGGCGTTCTGGAGAAGCAATTCCGCAACTACTACGACAAGGCTTCCCGTCAGCCCGGAATCACGGGTGAGAACCTGCTGCGGATGCTCGAGTGCCGGTTTGACAACGTGCTCGTCCGGCTCGGCTTCGCGGCCTCGCGACGCCAGGCGCGCCAGCTGATTCTCCACGGGCACTGGACCGTCAACGGCCGGCGCGTGAACATCCCGAGCTACCAGCTGCGGGAGAACGACGTGATCGCGATCCACCCCCGCTCGCAGGCGACGCAGGTGATCCGCGACGCGACCGAGCTCACCGGTCAGGTGCCGGCATGGCTACAGGCAGACCACGATTCGCTCACGGCCAAGGTGCTCCGCAAGCCCGAGCGGCGAGAGATCGCCGCGCCGGTGCAGGAGCAGCTGATCGTCGAGCTGTACTCCAAGTAGAAAACGAAGCCTCATTCGCGCAAGGCCTCCAGGCGGTGCGCGGCGCTCACACCGCTCAGGCGGCGGTAGGAACACCACGACGTTAGGACCCCGATGCTCGACTTCCAAGTCCCCCGAATCTCCAGCGAAAATGTCGATGACAACCGCGGATCGTTCACGATCGAACCGCTCGACCGCGGCTTCGGCTACACGTTCGGCAACTCGCTGCGCCGCGTGCTGCTCTCTTCGCTCGCGGGCGCGGCCGTGACCAGCGTTCGGATCGAGGGGGTGGCTCACGAGTTCTCGACGATCCGCGGCGTGAAGGAGGACGTGACGGACATCGTCCTCAACCTCAAGGGAATCGTGTGCCGGATGCACTCAGACGCGACGGAGATCGAAGCCCCGCTCGTCGTCACGGGGCCCGGTGAGATCACCGCGAAGGACATCGATCTTCCCTCGGGGGTCGAGATCCTCAATCCCGACGCCCACATCGCGACGCTCGAGAAGAAGACCAAGCTCGAGGTGTATCTGACGATCGGCCGTGGGCGCGGATACCGGCCCGCCGAGGAGAACAAGTCTCCCGATCAGCCCATCGGCGTGATCCCGATCGACTCGATCTTCTCGCCCGTGCGCCGGGTCGCGTACAACGTCGAGCAGGCGCGCGTGGGGCAGCGCACCGACTACGACAAGCTGACGCTCGACATCGAGACGGACGGATCGATCGACCCGCACGCGGCGCTCCGCGAGGCGGCCGAGATCCTGATCTCGCAGCTGGCGATCTTCACCGATGCGGACCGGGTCATCGAGCTTCGCGAGGCGGGGACCCCCGGGGCGCTCGAGCCGGGGCTCGCCGGCGCCGGCATGGTCGGGGCTCCTTCGCGTCAACCAAACGCGATGGACGACATCTTGATCGAGGAGCTGGAGCTGGGCGTGCGCTCGTACAACTGCCTCAAGCGGGCCGGCATCCAGACGGTCGGCGACCTCGTCTCGAAGACCGAGTCGGAGCTGAACGCGATCCCGAACTTCGGCAAGAAGTCGATCGACGAGGTGATCGAGACGCTGCACGCGCGCGGCCTGGGCCTGCGCAACGAGTAAGGTCTCGCCGGAACCCGGACCCATGCGCCACCAGCGACAGCGATATCAGCTCAGCCGCAGCTCGTCTCATCGCAAGGCATTGCTGATGAACCTGAGCAAAGAGGTCATCGCCCACGAGCGGATCCAGACCTCCGAGGCGAAGGCTAAGGCGGTCAAGCCCGAGATTGAGAAGCTGATCACGCTGGCGAAGCGGGGTGACCTGCACGCGCGCCGGCAGGCCCTGTCGGCGCTCGGACAGGACAAGTTCGCGGTCTACAAGCTCTTCGAGGAGATCGCCCCGCGCTACACCGAGCGGGCCGGCGGCTACACCCGGATCCTGAAGCTGGGCCCGCGGCGGTCAGACTCGACGGAGATGGTTCTGTTGGAACTGGTTTAGAGGGCCAGCCGGATGCTGGCCGGTGGTGACCGCTCGTGCGAGCGCAGCGGCCTCCCGGAATCCAGGAGCGGAGCTCGCACGAGCCAGGAGCCGGATCTCGTCTCGCGCCTCGTCCTGGAATACGACGGGGGCCGGTTTGCGGGGTGGGCGCGGCAACCCGGTGCCCGGACGGTTCAGGAGGAGATCGAGCGGGCGCTGGCGGTGGTGTTGCACGCCGACAGCGTGCCGCTGACGGTCGCCGGGCGGACCGACGCTGGGGTTCACGCGTGGGGGCAGGTGGCGAGCTACTCCGGCCCGGTCGTCACGGTAAGGAGCCTGAACGCGCTGCTGCCCGATGACGTGGCGGCTCTCTCGTGCACGGCGGCCGGGGCGGGGTTCGATGCCCGCCGCGACGCCACCTCCCGGGCGTACTGCTACCGGGTGCTGGCGCGACCGGCGCGCAGCGCCCTGGAGCGCGGACGGGTGCTGCATTGGCCGCATCGGCTCGACTTCGATCCGCTCGAGGAGTGCGCGGCGGCCCTGATCGGCACCCAAGACTTCACCGCCTTCACGCCCACCGAGACCGATCACGTCCGCTTCACGCGGCATGTGCTCGCCGCCTGCTGGCGCCGGCACGATGATCGGGGGTTGCTCGAGTTCTGGATCGAGGCGGACTCGTTCATGCGGAACATGAACCGGGTGCTGGTCGGGACGATGCTCGAGGTGGGGAGCGGACGGCGGACGGTGTCGGCGTTCACGGGGCTGCTGACGGGAAGACCGCGCTCGGCCGCCGGCCCGACCGCGCCCGCGCACGGTCTGTACCTCGCGGCGGTCGGATACGGAGGCGAGCGGCTCCTCGAGCAGCAAGAGCGCAGCATCGCCAGGACCGGCCCGCTGGCCGGTCCTGGCGGCCGGGAGCCTGGTTAGTGGCCGCCAACGGAAATACGATCGGATTCGACCGGCCCCTGCCTGCCCCGGCTTTGTCCTCGGTTGGGGCAATGCAACACCGGTATTGCCCCAACCTGCGTCCTCCCCGGGCACCGCCCGTGGCCGCTCTCGGTCCGACCGTACTTCCGTTGACGACCACTAGGATCAAATCGATATGCGCGTTCTGCTCACCAACGACGACGGGATCGAGGCGGCCGGGCTACAGGCGCTCCGCCGAGCGCTGCTGCGGGTGCCGGGGATCGAGCTCGCGGTCATCGCGCCCGACGGCAACCGTTCGGCGATGGCGAGGTCGATCACCACGCGCCGGCCGCTATGGGTGCAGGAGGTCGATTTCGGTGACGGAACGGTGGGCTACGCGACCGACGGCACGCCCGTTGACTGTGTGCGCCTGGCGCGGCTCGGGCTGATCGAGGAGTTCCGCGCCGAGCTGGTGGTCTCCGGCATCAACCACGGCTCGAACCTCGGCGACGACATCACCTATTCGGGAACGGTCGCCGCCGCGCTCGAGGCGATCGTCCTGGGACTGCCGGGGATCGCGGTCTCACAGCAGTCGAGCGCGCTCGAGCTCGACTTCCGCGCCGGCGAGGGATTCACGTTTGATCGCGCCTCGGCGTTCACCGCGCGCCTGGTCGAAGAGCTCGAGCATGAACCGCTGCCGCCGGGAACGCTGCTGAACATCAACGTCCCCGGGGCAGATCCGATCGGGGTGGACGTGGCGGGGCTGGGCAAGCGCGTCTATCGGGACGAGCTCGCGCTGATCGACGAGGGCTCCCAAGGCCGGCGCCTGTACCGCATCTACGGCGATGTCAGCTACGAGCGCGACGAGACCGGGACCGACCTGGCCGCCGTCGCGCAGGGCAAGATCGCGGTTACCCCGATCCATTTCGACCTGACCGACCGCGAGGGGCTCTCCGCGCTGCAGCGCCGCGACCTGGGGCGCCTGATCGCGACCGCCGCGAGCGAGGTGGTCGAGTGAACCCCGCACGGCCGGCGCGCGCCGAGGCTCCGCAGCAGCGCGCCGCCACGCTGCGGCGGCTGCTGGACTACCACGGCTACCGCTACTACGTTCTCGACGACCCGGAGATCGGCGACGAGGAGTACGACGCGCTGCTCGACGAGCTGCGGGCGATCGAGGTCGAGCATCCGGAGCTGGTCACGCCCGACTCGCCGACACAGCGGATCGGGGGCGAGCCGGTCTCGGACCTCGAGAAGGTCCGCCACCCCCAGGAGATGCTGTCGCTGGGCAATGCCCGCTCGGCGGATGAGCTGCGCTCCTGGATCCAACGGATGCGCAACCATCTGGCGCGGGAGGGGATCCAGGACCCCGACTTCGAGTACGTCGTCGAGCCGAAGATCGACGGGCTCGCGATCTCGCTCCTGTACCGCGACGGGGTGTTTGAGCGCGGCGCCACCCGAGGAAATGGCGAGATTGGCGAGGACGTGACCCACAACCTGCGCACGATCCCCTCGATCCCGCTGCGGCTCGACGTGGAGGATCCTCCGGGGCTGGTGGAGGTCCGGGGCGAGGTGTACATGTCGCTGCCGGACTTCGCGAAGCTCAACGAGCGCCGCGCCGAAGCGGGGCTGTCCACGTTCATGAACCCCCGCAACTCCGCCGCGGGCACGATCCGTCAGCTCGATCCGAAGCTGGCGGCGGATCGGCCCCTGTCGCTGTGGTGCTACGCCATCGGCGCCACCGAGGGGATCACGTTCGACGCCCACTGGGACGCGCTGGAATGGCTGCGGGCGCACCGCTTCCCCGTCCATCCCGACGTGAAGAAGCTGCGGACCGAGGACGAGGTCGTCGCGCAATGCGGGTCTTGGGAGGAGCGGCGCGGCTCGCTCGAGTTCGAGATCGACGGGGCGGTGGTCAAGGTCAACGAGGTCGAGCTCCAGCGCCGCCTGGGGGTGGTCGGGCGCGAGCCTCGGTGGGCGATCGCGTGGAAGTTCCCGCCCACCACGGCGGTCACCAAGCTCAAGCAGGTCGGGTGGAATCCCGGGAAGTTCGGCGATCTGCATCCCTACGCGATGCTCGAGCCGGTGCACGTAGGCGGGGTCACGATCAAGCTCGCCACGCTGCACAACGAGGAGGACCTGGCGCGCAAGGACCTCCGCGAGGGCGAGGAAGTGATAGTGCTCCGCGCCGGCGACGTGATTCCGCAGGTCCTCTCGCCGGCCCCGCACGTGGCCGAGCGGACCGACCGCCCGCAACCCCCTCGTCCGCCGGAGCACTGTCCGATCTGCAACACCAAGACGACCAAGGACGAAGATTCCGTCTTCACGCGCTGCCCGAACCGAGACTGCCCGGGGCGCCGCTGGCAACTACTCAAGCATTTCGTCGGTGCGATGGATATCGACGGCCTCGGCGAGAAGCAGGTGAGCCTGTTCATGGACCTCGGATGGGTCAGGACCGCCGGCGACTTCTACCGTCTCGATGCCGGGCAGATCGCCGAGCAGACGGGGTTCGGCCAGCTATCGGCCGAGAAGCTCGTCGCAGCGGTCGAGGCCTCAAAGCGCCAGCCGTTCGGGCGGGTGCTGTTCGCGCTCGGCATCGAGGAGGTTGGGTACGTGACCGGCCGCAACCTCGCCCAGCACTTCCGGACGATCGACGCGCTGCTTCAGGCCACCCCCGAGGAGATCGAGCAGACTCAGGGCGTGGGGCCGAAGATGGCGCGCAAGATCCACTCGCAGCTGCACGACGAACAGATGCTCGCGCTGATCGACGATCTGCGAACGCAGGGGCTGCGGTTCGAGGAGGAGGGGCCGGCGCCCGGGACAAGGACCCCTGGCCGACAAGGCGTTCGTGCTCACCGGGACGCTTCCCGAGCTGACACGCGAGCGAGCGACCGAGATGATCGTCGCGGCCGGGGGGCGGGTCACCGGGTCGGTGTCGCGCAAAACCGCATACGTCGTGGCCGGTGACAGCCCCGGCTCCAAGCTCGCTCAGGCAGAGCGCCTCGGGGTCCCCGTGATCGACGAGGAGGGGCTGCTCGAGCTACTCGGTTAGGACGACGAGCTTTCCGGTCGCGCGGTTCGCCTCCATGTAGCGGTGTGCCTCGACGATCTCGTCCATCTGGAAGGTCCGGTCGAGGTTGACGCGAAGCCGGCCTTCCTCGACCGCGCTGATGATCTGCTGGAACGCGGCGCCGTAGCTCGAGCGGTTGATCTCGTTGCTGCCGTACACGGCCAGCGGGATGCCCAGCCGCCGGGCCTCGGCCTCACCGGGACCGAGATCCCATTCGTCTTCCAGATAGCCGGCGATGCACGCCCGGCCATCCTGGCCGACCGCGTGCAGCGCGTCGAGCAGCGCGCGCGGCCCAACCAGTTCATACAGGCCGGCAACGCCGCCCGGTGAAAGCTCGCGCACCGGCTTGGAGATGTTCCCGGCGTCGATCAGGACCTGGTCCGCGCCGTTCACCGTCAACGCATCGCGCTTGGTCTCCTGGCGGGTCGTGGCGAACACGGTGAGTTCGCGATCTTTCGCGAGCGTGATCGCGGCCATCCCGACCGATGAGCTGCCGCCATGCACGAGCAGCGAGTCCCCGGTCTGGAGCGCGAGCTTTTGCAGTGATCCCCAGGCGGTGCCGAACGTCTCGGGGATCGCACCGAGCGTCGCCCAGTCGAGGCGCGTCTGCACCGGGATCACGTTCGTCGCCGGCAGAACCGCGTACTCCTCGTAGCCGCCGTCGAATGCCCGGCCCATTCCTCCCATCGCGGCGATCACCGTCCGTCCGGGCTGCAGCTCGCCGGCGGGCGCATCGACCACCTCGCCGACGCACTCGATCCCGATCACCCGGGGAAACTTGACCGCATCGCCCGAGCCGCCGCTCCGGGTGATCAGCTCCGCGCGATTGAGTCCGAACGCGCGCACCCGGACGAGCACCCACCCAGGACGGGCCGAGGGAACTGGCCGCTCTTCGAGCCGAAGGACATCGGGGCCGCCGGGTTGGTGAACGACGATCGCCCGGTGTGTCGCGGGCACCGACTCTCGACTCATGGTTTTCGTCGTCAGCCGTCGTACCTGGCGAGCGCGACCGCCATGCTCGCCTCGACCGCGTGCGCCACGTCCGGGTCGCTTTGGGAGTTCATCAGGAACGCGAACGCCAGCGTATGTCCGTCGAGCGCCTGGCAGTAACCGGCCAGGTTCGCCACGTCGTGGAGGGTACCGGTCTTGCCGCGGCAGCGCCCCTGCGCGACGGTCCCGTTCATCTCGGCTTGAAGGGTGCCGGTCTCGCCGCCGATAGCCAGCGAGTTCACAAAATCGCCGTTGTGCGCCATCTGCCGGAGCAGGGACACGACCTGGAAGGGGCTAGTGAGGTCGACCCGCGACAAGCCGGAGCCATCGACGAGGCGTGGGTGGATCCCGAATTTGCTGGCGAGCTCCGCTCGCACCACCGCCGCCCCGGAAGCCGTCGTGCCTCCCGTCCCGAAACGGGCGCCGAGGCCCTTGAGGAGCATCTCGGCGAAGAAGTTGTCCGACGGCGTGTTCGTCAGCGCGATCAGCGTGGCCATCCGGGGAGAGTGGACCTGGCCGAGGAGGTGCGCTCCGCGCGGTGTGTTGGCCACGCCGATCGGCGTCCTAGCCGGAACCTTGACGCCGGCGCCGCGCAGCGTGGCGGCGAGCTGCTGAGCGCCGAACAACGCGGGGTGGATTATGTACGCCGACCCCCCGTTGATCAGCCCGCGGTTAAAGGCGAGCGCGCTGAGCGCACCCTCGAGGAAAGGATCGAACTGAAAGCCGCTCTCCGAGGTCCCGCGCAAGGAGTCGAAGTAGGACTCGTCGCCAACCACGCGACCCTGGACGGCGGTGATACCGGTCGCGTGGATCACGTTCGCCACTAGGCGCTCGATCGTCGCGCCGGCGCCGTACGCGGAGCGGTCGAAGCTCGCAGAGCCGAAAGTGGGGTCGCCGCCGCCCCTGAGGTACAGGGTTCCGCGCCAGCGTTTGCGACTGTCGAAGGCTCCGCGGCCGTACACGCTCGTCGTCAGCGTCGCACCTGACCCGAAGCGGAGGAGCGCGGTCGAGGTCGTGTAGAGCTTCTCGACCGAGGCGGGAAGCCGCCCAACTCCGGCGGCGTCGGAGTAGAGCGCCTGTCCGGCGGTCAGGTCGAGGACGTAGGCGCCGTCGGCCCCGCCGACCGCCTGGATTTCCCGGGTGAGCGCGCCCTGCAGGGTCCGCTGAGCGGCTGCGGTGGGCTGCGCCCCAGCGGATGCGGGAAGCGCGATACCCAGCGCACACACCCCGGCGACCATCGCCACCAACGCGCGCATCGACCGTATGTAACCCGGCGCGGTCACGAAAGCTGCGGTCCATCGCAACTAAAATGCCTCTTAGCATGGGCAAGGTCGTCAAGCTCGATGCCGCAGCGCCCGAGCGTCCGGGACCGGCGTCACGCGAGACAGCCTCCAGACGGCGCGCGAAGCGCTCCAAGTCCGCGCTCGTGCTCGGAGGGGGCGGATTCACCGGCGGGGTCTACGAGATCGGGGCGCTGCGGGCGCTCGACCTGTTGTCCGTGAACCGCACCGTCAACGAATTCGACGTCTACGTCGGCACGAGCGCGGGCGCGTTTGTCGCCGCGGCGGTCGCCAACGGGGTCACGCCCGAGGAGATGATGCGGGTCATCGTCCAGCAGGTTCCGACGCCGTTCCGCGACGCGCGCGTCACTTCACTGCTGAGACCGAACTACAGCGAATTTCTCACAAAGGGGTTGTTAATCCCCCTGCGCCTCGCCCAGCTGGTGCGGACGCTCGTGCGCGACCCCGGGCAAGTGTCCGCGATGGACGTCGTGGTCGGCCTGGCAGAGGCGCTTCCCTCCGGTCTTTACAGCGGCAAGGGCATCTCCGATTACGTTCGGGCGATCCTGTCCGACCCCGACCGCACCGACGACTTTCGCCTGCTCTCGGCCGAGCTCTACCTCGCCACCACCGACCTCGACACGTGCGAGCGGATCGTCTTTGGCGCCGCCGATTGGGACGACGTGCCTATCTCGGACGCGGTGAGTGCCTCGAGCGCGCTGCCGATGATCTACAAGCCGGTCAAGATCAAGGGCCGCGAGCTGGTCGACGGCGGCATCGTGTCGACCACGAACGTCGACATCGCGGTCGAAGCCGGCGCCAAGTTCATCGTGGTGGTCAACCCCCTCGTGCCCTACGTCAACGACTTCGAGAAGCAGATCCCGACGATCACGGGCTCACGTGTCCGCCGGGTCTCGGACATGGGCTTCCCGCAGATCGGCTACCAGGCGTTCAAGCTCCTGGCCTACCAGCGTCTACACGAGATCGCGCGCCGGTGGGAGGAGCGCTACCCGGGGGTCGACATCATCCTCATCGAGCCCGAGCCAAACGACGAACTGATGTTCCAGACGAGCGTCATGAACTACACCTCCCGCGTCGACATCGCCCGCCACGGCTTCCAGTCGGTGACGCTCCAGCTGGCTAACGACTACCCGCGGTTCAAGCGGATCTGCGCGCGCCACGGAATCGAGATCTCGGCCACCCGGGTGCGGAAGGTGGTCAAGCACTTCGAGGCCGAGCGGGAGAAGACGCGCGCGTGGAGGAAGATCCTCGAGCAGACCACCTCGACGCTCTTGCGCCAATCCGCCGGGGAGTAGAGCGCCGGGAAACTCAACCGCACAACGGGCGCACCGGCGCTGCCGTGACACAAACAGGCCCGGCGCAAGCCGGGCCCTCAAAAATTCGATCTCAGTGGCCGCCGGTGCTATCCGCGGGCGGGCATCGGTTCCGGCTGCTGGGGGCGGGTGGTCTCGCGGAGGCTCGAGAGGAAGAGGGTCTTGTCGATCCGGCCGTTGAAGATCGGGACGCCCAATTCGACGCACTTCACGATGACGTCTCGGCGCTCGAGCCCGGACTCTCGTGCAAGTTCAGTGGGCGTCAGGTGAATGGCCATTGGTCCTGCTCCTCCTTTAGCCGCAGTGCACTGGACGGCTCAGTATGCCGTCTTCGGCGGACGGTCTCAACACAATCACAACAATTGTTACTTTGACGCTGCAAAGACCGACTATATCCGGGCGGGTCCGCGGGCCGAGCGGGCACCCCCCGGCTGTGGAATACTGGGTCGATTCGGGGCGTGGCGCAGCCTGGTAGCGCGCACCGTTCGGGTCGGTGAGGTCCCCGGTTCAAATCCGGGCGCCCCGACTCAAAAAACCCAGCAAATGCTGGGTTTTTTGTTCGTGTTCACTCGCGGATCTCACGGTGCGCAGCGGAGGCAGAACGTGTCGACTACTTTCTTGGGACGAATCGTGTCCCCAACCGGTCCGATCGTCGCAGCGAGCATCATGCGGCGCCTCGGCGCCCCGCGGCGCATCGTCAGCGCCACGCTTCGGGTTCGCCCCCAGCGGACAAGCACCGGCTGCGAGACCTGCTGTTCCCGCCAGGCAAGGACTTTCTCGCCATGCAGCACGGCCTGCCTTGCGCGGAGGGGCGACCTCGCGAGGGGAGAGGCCTGTCCGCCGACGGCGAGACGATCTCAGGCTGGCGAGAGTACCGGCAGGCCGAGGGCCTGGGCTTCGATGATCATGCGCTGGTCGTAGGTGATCAGTGCGCTGAGCTGACGCGAGATGCTTGCGGCCGTGGCGAGATGGATCGCGTCGAGCGAGCGCAGCGTCGTCCCACCGATCTGCGCAGCAGCCGGCACTATCGGCTCGATTGCAAGCAACCGCAACCCAGCAAGTACGCCGGCCGCGATGGCGGGAGCGTGACCGCCGAGGCGGCGCCCAGTCCGAACGACCTCGACCGTGGCGAGCAGGCTCGAGGCGCGGTCAGGCCAATGGCGTAGCTCCTGCCGGAGTGCGGTGGTTTCCGCTTCGATCGCGATCAGCTTGACGAGAGCCGAGGAGTCCAGGTATGCGACCGGCGAGTTAGTCGCCACGCTGACGCAGGTCGCGAGGCTCCGGGCCGCGCTCAACCTCGAGTGCCGCCGTCGCCGGCGCGTCCGGGCCGAGATCGAGCGGAACGACCTCGAGCAGGTCGCTCTGCGCGCTGCGGATGGTCAACTCAGCCACCGAGAAACGGTCCGAGGATGAAGGTTGCGAGGCCATGCCATGAGTATGCCGCAAGCGTTCGGTCAGGGGGAGGCTCTCGCCGGCGGCGCTCAGACGCGGGCCCTGAGCTATGGTGCGGGGATAAACGTCATAGAGGTGGGGATGAGAGAGCCTAGTTGAAGGAGTAGGACCCACAACGGCCGTGAGCTGTGCGTCGGTGTCCGTGAGGGCGTCGGCGAAGCGTCGGCTGCGGTACGTGCGGGCTGGGTTATTGAGCCGCGAAATAGGGTCAGTTCGGGGTGCCGACGCCGTCATGGCAGGCGGAAGGCAACATCGCCCATAGCGCTAGGCGCGAGCTCTGGGCGGACCCCGCGCGGTCGGAGATCCCGTGCAGCACGGAACCTCTATGAGCGAGAACCGGGAGATCCCACGCTCGCCCGTCCGGGCGGCCAGCGAAATGGGCGAAGCGCCCACTGGTCGTGCTGGGGGCGGGCCGCTCGGGGAAGGCGACTGCCGTAAGCCCGAGATGCACGAGCGCGGGAAGTCGGACAGGCCAGTAGTACCGGCGAAGCCGCCGAACAAGCCCGGGAGACCGGGTGCGGGGGCGGTGGAGGGAAGGGGCTGGCCAAGGGGAACACGGCCAGCAAACCACGCTCCGGACATTGTGCCGGGGAGGGCGTGTCAAGCGCGCTGGATCGTGTGCGCCGAGCAGCAAGGAAGGACAAGGAGGTGCGGTTCACCGCGCTCCTGCACCATGTGACCGTCGATCGCCTGCGCTTCGCGTATGAGGCCTTGAGTCGAGACGCGGCGGCGGGGGTGGACGGCGTGACCTGGCGGGACTACGGGCAGGGTCTCGAGGAGAACCTTCGGGACCTGCATGCCCGGGTCCAGCGCGGGGGCTATCGGGCGAGACCGTCTCGGAGGGTGTAATCCGAAGGCGGACGGGCGGCAGCGGCCGTTGGGCGTCGCCGCCGTGGAGGACAAGGTCCTTCAGCGCGCCGTCGCCGAGGTGTTCAACGCCATCTATGAGACGGACTTTCTCGGCTTCTCGTACGGGTTTCGGCCTGGGCGCTCACCGCATGATGCGTTGGATGCGCTCGCGGTCGCGATCGAGCGGAAGAAGGTGAACTGGATTCTGGACGCGGACATCCACGACTTCTTCGGCAGCCTTGATTTTGGCTGGCTGGAGAGGTTTCTGGAGCACCGGATCGCCGACCGGCGGATGTTGCGCCTGATCGGCAAGTGGTTGAAGGCGGGAGTGATCGAGGACGGGGAGTGGTCGGAGACGGTGCAGGGAACCGCGCAAGGGGCGTCAGTTTCACCGCTGCTTGCCAACGTCTACCTGCACTACGTGTTCGACCTGTGGGCCGACCGGTGGAGACGGCGGCACGCGCGCGGGGATGTAATTCTTGTGCGCTTCGCCGACGATTACATCGCGGGCTTTCAGCATCGTGACGACGCCGAGCGGTTCCTGGCTGACCTTCGCGACAGGCTCGCGAAGTTCTCACTGGAGCTGGCGGCCGAGAAGACGCGGCTGATCGAGTTCGGGCGGTTCGCCGCGCGGGATCGCAGCGCGCGGGGCCTCGGGCGACCGGAGACGTTCCCGTTTCTGGGCTTCACGCACGTGTGCGCGAAGGACGGGCGCGGGCGCTTCATGCTCAAGCGGATCACGATCAACAAGCGAATGCGCGCCAAGCTGCGAGAGGTCACGGACGAGCTCAAGCTACGGCGCCATCACCCCATCCCCGAGCAGGGCCAATGGCTGGCGAGCGTAGTGCGCGGGCATTTTGCGTACTACGGGGTGCCGGGCAACGGCCATGCGCTCTTTGCGTTTCGTGGCCAGGTGGCATGGCACTGGCGCCGGGCCCTCCGGCACCGGAGCCAGCGCACGCGCCTGGACTGGGAGCGCATGGATCGCCTCGCTACCCGATGGCTCCCGCCGGCCCGCATCCAGCACCCGTGGCCTGACAAGCGGTTCGACGCTGGTACCCGAGGCAGGAGCCCAGTGCGTTAGACGCGCACGCTGGGATCTGCGCGGGGGGCGGGCCGAGCCCTCACAGGTGAAGGCCCGTCCCTACCGCGACCCAAGAGCTCGTCGTCGCTGTCGGTGACCGCGCTCACTCGCCGCGCGCGAAGCCTGAGTTGTGGCCGGGCCTGGTCGGCGTTCTCGGCATTGGGCAGTAACTCGATCTCACTGCCTAATCCCCGGCAGTCCGCCGCAAAATCCGACGATCTGAGGAGAGGCGCTCGGCACGTCAACGTGTCAATTTGCAGGCATTTCCCGTGGTGGGGCCAGATTTCGCCCATAATTCGGGTCGGTGATGTCCCCGGTTCAAATCCGGGCGCCCCGATTTGGTTTGTGAATCCCCTGCTGCCGCGGGGGTTTTCTATGTGGTGGCGGCCGTGTTGCCGGGCCGATCTGGTTGGTGTACCGCGTAGGTATGCCCTTTTCACTGCCTAAACCCCGCTTCGATGAACGAAGTTTGCGGCGGCCAAACAGGAGGGTGTTCTCCATCGGCAACTGATGCCGAGCCCGCTGCGCGCCCGAATCTCCGCGGCCCCGTTACGTATGCTACAGTGTAGTGACTGTGGCCAGAACGCCGAAATCCCAGCCGTTCTCGATCCGTTTGGGCGAGCTGGCGAATCTGCTGGTGTCGGAGGAGGCGCGTCGGTCGGGGCGGTCGCGGAGCGTGGTGGTCGGGGAGCTGGCCGAGGAGGCGGCGAAGTCGCGGTTGCATCCCGGGATCGCGTTCCGCGGCCGGCCGCGTCGGGCGTGGGTGATCGGCGGCGGGATGGACGTGTGGGAGATCATCGAGCTGCTCGGCTCCTACGAGGATGATGTTGTGGCGCTGATCGCCGATCACCCGTTGCTCGGCGAGCGGCACGTGCGCGCGGCGCGCGCGTACGCCGAGCAGTTCCCGGAGGAGGTCGCGGTGCTGCTGGAGGAGAATCGGCGGCCGCTGTCTGAGCTGACGAGCCTATATCCGTTCCTTCAGACGGCGCGTCGCTGAGCGGCGGCGGTGAGGTTGCTGCTCGACGCGCACGTCTCGGGCCCGCGCGTGGGCCGAAGGCTTGACGCCCTTGGCCATGACGTTCACGCGCTCGATCAGGAACCGGCGCTCGAGGGGCTCGACGACGAGGAGGTGCTCGCCACGGCAACCGCGGAGGAGCGCATCCTCGTGACCCACAACGTTCGCGACTTTCCCGCGATCCTGCGCGAGTGGGCGGCGGCGCAGCGCTCGCACGCGGGCGTGATCCTCGTCTACGGGATCGATCACCGTGAGTTCGACGTGATCGTGCGCGGGATCGAGCGGTGCCTTGAGCTGTATCCCGACCTCGCCGCCTGGCGGGACCTCGCGGTTGTGGTCGATCGTGTGCTCGCCCGAGGGTGAGCGGGGCTCGAGCGCCGTTGCGTCGCGCCGATGTTCCAGGCGTTGACCGGCGTGGGCGGCTGGAATCACAAGGAGCCTCTAGCTGTTGATATCTACCTCGCGTCCGCCGCGGCGCATACAGCGAGCGATCGACCTGGGCCGCTGCCCGCACGGCCGCGTCGGGGCGTGACGCAGGGTCGACACTTCACGAGTAAGGCGCGAGCACGAGCATCGGGCTGGCTGTCGGCGGCGCTCGGTTCAGAGGTCGATGCTCGAGGGGGCGGAGGCCGTCGCCGACGTCTCCAACGCGCCCGACCCGGACGAAGACGCGGTGATGCACTTCTTCCAGACATCATCTCGCAACCTTCTGGCGGCGGAGGCGGCGATCGCTGCGGAGTCTGACGGCTGGGTGGTCGTTGAGGGTGACGGTTATCTCCGCCCCGGGGTGCTATCAAGGCATCTGTCGCGCTATCGGGCTCGAGCGGAGGACCGGTGCGCGTCGTGAGGGTTGGTCGATCGGAAGTATCTCCGCCAGGTGCTGGCGGCGGTTGATTCCGAGCTTGCCGTAGATCCGCTGCATATGGCTGTCAACCGTTCGCGTCGACAGCACCAGGCGCTCGGCGATCTCCGCGTTGGTCAGTCCTCGACGCGCCAGTGCCGTCACCTCCGCCTCGCGCGTTGTGAGGTTGTGGGCGGCCGCGATCGGCGAAGCGCAGCATCGGCGTCCACGCCCCCTCGCAGTGCGTGACGAGCTGGCGTCGGCGCTCTGCGGCCGCAACGGCCTGTGGCCGGTCACCGCCGGCCGCGTGCGCCGCGGCGGCTTCGGCGCTGACCTCGGCCGCGTGCAGCAGCGCCCCGATCTGGGCAAAGTCTTCCGCCGCCGCCTCCAGCTTCCCGTCGCGGCGAGCTGATGCCGCCGCGTGGTTGGCATACGCCGCAATGAGCGGAAGATCGGAGCGCGATGCCACGTCCTGCAGGCCGCGGGCCACCTGCGAGGCCGCTGCGCCGGCTCGTAGCGCCTCGTGGAGCGAGGTCGCTCGGTGGCCGATCACTTGACCCGCTCGGGATGCCGCCGCGAGCGCCGCCGTCTGGGCGTGAACCGGGTGGCCCTCCGCCAACGAGATGCGCACCCCAGCGCGAACGAGGCCGGCCTCCTCGACCCAGGTGAGGGGGCGACGCGCCAGGATTGCCTCGGCCTCGGCCATTTGTGCCGCGGGCGCCGGCCAGGTCGCGTTGCATCGCCCTAGCCTGCGCGAGCATAGCCAGCGTGAGGACGTGTAGAGCGAACGGATCCTGCGCCTGCAGAAGTGAAACTCCGGCGGCCAGCCTGTTCTGTGCGGTCACGACCCGGCCGCGGGCGAGGGCGACGCTGCCCAGCCAAAACCCGCAGACCTCGGCCAGCACGACGTTGCCGGTCTCGTATGCGCCGTCGAGCATCGGACAGAGCGCAGCCTCGATCCGGTTCCAGTCGATGCCGGCGTCGGCGCGCGCCGCTGTCCACGCCATGACCTCGGTCACGTCCGCGGCCGGCGCCTCGCGGGTGACGAGTACCCGATCGGCGAAAGGGCGGGCCGTCTCCGAGTCGCCCGAGTACACGAGCGCGATCGGGCCCGACCACGCGCGCCGGAACTCCTCTTGGCTGGTCCCACGGTCAGCCAGCATCTCGTGCAGCAAGCCGGCGGCCTCCAGATGATGTCCGGCGTGGGTGGTGACCCCGATGCGCTCGTCGCGCACTCGCCGGCGCCAGGAGTCCGACCCGTATGCGTCTGCGTAGCGATCGAGCAGGGCCAGCGCGTCAGGCGTACGGCGAAGCCCGATCTGCAGCGCCACGACGCGGAAGTGAAGCGTCATGGCGGCCTCGTCCTCGCCCGACTCTTGGCCTTCATAGGGCGCTAGCGCCGCCTCGACCTCGGCAAAGCGCGCGAGTGACATGAGTGGACCGGCCATGGCCAGAGCCGTCGTGGCCGAGCCCGCCATGGCATGAGCCTGGCGAGCGTAATCCAGCGCCAGCGACGGGTCAAATACCGCTGTCGCGGCCCTCGTGGCCTGCATCAGCTCGGCCAAACCGACGCGCTCGCCGGCCTCGACCCGCCAGCGCACCCCGCGCAGCACATCGGTGGCGCTACGCTGCTCGTCTTCGAGCAGCGCGCTCGCTAGGCGCCGCCGCGCTGGAACTCGACGAGGCCGAGCACGCCCACCTATTCGATCTCGCCCGCGGGGCCCAGCCAACAACGACGCCGCCGCGTCGACGTCCCGCCAAGCACCCATCCGACCGAGCATTCAGCATATCCTCGACGCGATCACAATCGATGTCGGTGTGACTAAGCCGGGGGACAGAGTGTGGCCTGGCGGCGATGGCTCGACCGCGGCAATCGCAGCTGTTCCCAACGTCTCCCGAGAATTCCGGCTTGGCGCTGCGGACGCCGGACCGGCTTCGCCGCCCGTGATGCCGTCGGAGATCAAACCGCCGTTGCAAATGTGATGAAGACGGACCGCTCCGCGCGGAATCCTCCGGCCGTGCTGGATCCTGCCAGCAGGGTGAACACGACCCCTCGGCTGGTTCGGGCGGCGCCCCACTGCCGGCGCGCGTTGGCGACGCGCGCCGGCAGGTGTCGGGGTGAGGGCGCGGGCACGAGTTGCTCCAGGTCTACGCGGACGCAACTCGTCATCTCTACCGGCGGTGGTTGCCTGACTGCAGTAGGGCGTGGTCGACCACGAAGTCGGCCACTTGACTCCCGAGCGTCTGCCCCGACTCTTCGTCATAGCGGAAGTGCTGCCCGGCGAAGATGCGGCTCGCCGACGCCTCATCGGACGCCTCCGAGAAGCTCGTGAACGTCCGGGTGATGCCGACAGACGGGTTGGTCAGCGAGAAGGAGAACACGTCGGTGCCGAAGAAGTCCTCGAGCACCGTCGCGGCCGCCTGGCTGAAGGTGGCGTGAGCGCCCGGATAGCTCGGGTCGTTTGCCGTGTTGGCCAGCGGCACCCAGTTCGGATCGGCTGTCGTGTTGGGGTTCCCCTGGGCGGGCGCGGTGATCGCTGTGATCGGTCGCCAGCGGTGGTAGGCGTACTTGGCGTCGTACAGAGCGATCGCGCCGTCCGCGAGGGTCGTATCAAGCGCGGCAAACAGGCGCGCGTTCTGCTGGAGGCCGTCGCCAAAACCGATCGCGGCTTGGTCGGCGATCTGGTTCCACACGATCCAGATCGGGGCGGCGCCCCAGAACTTGCCGATCGCGGTCTCATCGGCGGTGCGAGTGGTGCTATTCAGCTCACCGAGGGAGTGCACCTCGTTGAAGTCCGCCGCGTACTTCGGGCTCGTCAGCGCCGGCGGGGGGGCCGGACGGAACTGGCCGGCGTTCTCGAGCACGAACGGACTCACGCGGGGTGTCTGAGTGAAAGCGGCGGGCGCGAACGCCGGCGGCGTGAGCTGGTATTCCCCGGGTCCGGTGCCGGGAGTGAACACCGGAGGAGTCGCGGCAGCGCCATCGTTGGCCCGTGCGGCGAGGACGGCGGTGGCCACCTCATCACCGAAACGGATGCCTCGCTCGACGCGTTCGCCAGAGCCGACCTGGGCCAGCGATGCCTGGAAGAACGCGTCGATCGTCGCCTGCTGGGTGGGCAGGAGCGCGTCGAGCGCGGTGCGTGCTGCCGCGGCCGCCGCGGCATCAGCGGAGGCGCGGCGGGGTCCATGAACGTCTACGAGCAGCGGCTCACCGCCGCGGAGGATGCCGTTCACGGCGTCGTAGACGGCGATCTGGGTGATCGCCATCGTGCGCGTGGGCTGAATCGAGGCCGGCTGCGCGCCGGGCGCGACCAGGACCTTCTGCAGTTCCTGGTTCCACTGGATCACCTGGTCGGGAGTGTCAAAGGCCAGGCGGGCACGCACGACGCCATGGCGGTGCCGGAAGGTACGTCCGTTCGCAATGGCAGTCATCGCGAGGCTCACGAGTAGCGCCACTGCGGTGGCGACGAGGGCGATGCGCTTGATCACAAGCTCTCCAATCGTTCGAGGAAGAAACCATCAACGTACTACTACTACTACGCAGCATAACACTACTCTACGTAGTAGGTCAAGAAGGACCCGCAGCTGGTCTTCCGCCAGAGACCGACGGGCCGCGATGGCCACGGGACGAGCGTGGATCGCGTGTCGCTAGCAGTCCGTGGGTTGACTCGTCGTCTCAGACGCGCGCGGACTGATCTATCGTGCGCGTGCGCGGCGCCCGAAGGCGGCGACGCAGCCCAGCAGCGGCATCACGAGCATCATCGCCACGCACGGCTGAGAGGAGAGGATCGGCACATTGAACGTGGCCCGGACGGATGCCGCCCCGCTGGCCTGCCAGATCAGAAGGCTCAGGGCGGAGAGCGAGAGGAGCGATGCCCCCATCAGCCACACGGGCAGCCGCCAACGGGACGATTCACCGAGCAGCGAGTCCACACGCGCGGACGAGATGCCGCTGGCCCCGGCGGGAGCGCTGGCATCGAACACGAGCAGCGCGCAGGCCAACGGCCCCCGACGACCCGCGCTGGCCCGAACCGCTGCTCTGTCGGCGTTCAGCTCGGCGAGATCCGCATACCGGTCGGAGAGCGACCGGAGCACCGGGACAAAGAACACGGCCTGGCTGAGGGTGCGCCCAAACGCGAAGCGCAGCGGATCGCGAACCGAGCGGTGATGGTGCTCGTGCGCGAGCACGGCTTCGAGCTCGGGGTTTGTCAGCGAGTCGAGTGCGCCCTTCGAGATGTAGACCGTCGGTCTAACGTATCCGGCGCAAAAGGCTTCGGGTCGCGTTCCCGCGATCACCTTGACGGTCGGGTAACCATCAAGGCCACGGAGGACGTCAAGCCGCTCGATGAAGCTGCGATATGTGGAGCGTTGGCGCCAGGCCGATCGTCCCGCGACGGTGATTGCGGTGCCTCCGACAGCGGCAAGCCCGATCAGGAGCCACTCCGCGCCGTTCAGTTCGGGGTAGGAGAGTACGAGACCGGCCACGTTGAGGTGACCGGCGCCGGTCGACGCCCGGTGGACGGAGCCGATCGCGGCGCCGACGGCGGCGGCGGCCGCAACTATGCCGACCATCCCAAGGATGACCGCCAGCCCGAACACGGGACCGTGGCGTGGACGGTCGATGGGGGAGTCACCTCTCACGAGCAAGACGCTGAAGCGCACGCCGGCGTTCCGGGTCAAGCCCGGCCCACTGGCGGGCGATGTGGGCGAGCGCCAACTCGCCGAACTGATCGACGATCGAGTCGAGCTCGGCGCGGGCGCGAAGGTCCGCGTACTGATCGCGCGTGTATCGCGGCGAGTAGAGGTCGGTCTTTCCTTCACGGTGGCGCTCCAGGAGCCCCTTGCCGTCGAGCCTGGCCATGATCGTCATGATCGTCGTGTACGCGCGCTCCTTGTCGGTCCCCGCGTTGAGCGCTTTCATGACCTCGCGGACGGAAGCTTCCCCGCGCTCCCACACCGCCTCCATGACCTCCGCCTCGAGCTCATGGAGGGGCGGTGGAACTCGCAAGCTTCCATGGGTGGATGATGTCGGAGCGCTCATGCCGCCTCGCGCTCGCGTCGGATGATCTCGCCGAGCTGCCGACAGCTCGGCGCCGAGCGCCGATGCTCGTCGGTCCACCGATGCACCCCGCGGTGCGGAGCCCGGGCGCGAGCGGGCTCGACGCGGTTTCTGTAGAGCGCTGCCGTCGTGGCGTGCTCTACTCGGATCGCGCGCGCCTGCGCGATGGTCTCTTCACGATCGGGTGTGGTGGCCTCCCGGCTGATCATGGCCGGCTCCTAAGTTTGGGTCGTGGTTTCTACGGCAGATTGAATACTATCCAGAATAGTAGCGCCCTTCTTTTGATCGGCGGCGGACATCTGCTACGCTTTGTAGTAGATGAGCTTTCCAGCCGCCGCGCTTTCCCACTTGACCGCAACGCATCCTGCGCTGATCGCGCTCGCGATCGTGCTGCTGCTCGTGCTGCTGCTCGGGCTCCCCGCGACCTACCTGCTCTTCGCAATGTTTGGACGCCCCGTCCTGGAGGTAATCGAATGAACGCTCTCCGAACCCTTCCCTCTCCGGACCGACGCCAGCTTGCGGGAGGAGCGATATTTCTGTGGGTCGCGCTCTCCCCATGGCTGTGGGGGTTTGCCGACAGCCACGCGGCTGTGGCCAACCACGTCTCGGTGGTGTTCGGCTTTGCGCCGCTGGCGCTGATCATGGTCAACCTCCGTCCGGCCGCCTTCGTGACTTTGCTCGGCGGGCTCTGGCTGGCGGCGAGGCCCTGGCTGCTCGGCTACGCAACCGATCATGCAGCGTGGCTGAACGAGCTTGTCAGCGGCATGGCGCTGGCCGTGCTGTGCGCAAACGTCGCCGGCGTTGGCTCCTTGAGGAGCGCTCGCGCCAGGCGGCGGAGTGGCTCCCGGGCCGTCGCCGCGAAAACGGCCGACTCGCGCTCCTAGGTCCGCGCGTTGTCGCCGCCTCGCATAATCTTCCGGACGACCGCGACGCGAGCACTCCAGTGGAAGCGAGTAGGCACGCTGGTGGTGGTCGCGGTGGCATTCCTTGCCGTCCCGCCGCTCGCTCACATGCCGGCTCGCCTCGTCGCGGCATGCGCGAAGTGGATCGCGCTGGCGGCCGTCCTCGAGCTGCTGTCCATGCTGGGGTTCGTCCTAGTGTTCGCGCTGATCTTCGGTACGCGGTTGAGCCCGCGGGAAAGGCTCGGCGCCGGGTTCCGAGCGCTCGGAGCGATCACCCTTCTGCCGGCCGGAGGGCTGGTGGGGCCGGGGGTGGCGGCCCGAGCGGCAGGCGCGGAGGCCACACCGCTTCCGGTGCTGACGCGGTCGACGGTCGCGCTGACGATCCTCACCAACGCGCCGGGCCTCCTGGTCCTCGGAGGCCTTGGGATCGCACTATGGCTGGGCTGGCCACGGGGGCCCCACAACGTGCTTCTCACCCTACCCGAAGCCGGCGTTGCCCTGGCGATCGTCGCGGGCGTGTGGATGATCACCCGAGCTTCCCCCTCGCACCGCCCGCAGCCTCGATTTGAACGAGGCCGCCGCCTTATGGCGGCCGCCGCGCATTGCCGCGAGGGCGTCTCGGAAGCGCGGCGAATAGTGGCCGAGGGAAACTGGAAGCTCGCCGGGGCCATCGGTTATTACGCGTTTGACAACGCGGTGCTGTGGGCCGCCTTCCACGCGTATGGCCGAACACCCGCCATCAGCGTGATCGTGATGGGGTACCTGGTGGGTTCCCTGGGCACCGTCCTGCCTCTTCCGGCAGGCATCGGCGGCGTCGAGGGTGGCCTGATCGGAGCCCTCGTGCTCTACGGCGCGCCCGCGGCCCCCGCGAGCGGTGCGGTGCTTCTGTACCGCGGAATCTCGCTGTCCCTCCCCGTTGTGCTCGGCGGACTAGCGTGGGGATTCATTCCTGCGAACCGGCTGCGATCTGCGCGTCGGCGGCGACGGCGTGCGCGCTCGATCCGGGCTCGCGCGTCTGAACCGGCGTCCGCCCCCGTCGAATGATCCTTGCGCTCGTCGGCGCGGACCGGAGGAACGTCGATGCGTCTGCCGGCGACCAGCTATTAGGCAGAGATAGTACTATACATCATAGTAATTGTGCGCTGCACTACGAAGCGCTTTGCCTCTCCGCCGCCGAGGACGGCCCGGCGTTTGCGGGAATGCGGTGAAGATCCCCCACATCCACAGGTACAGCCCGAGCCCGCTGAACACCTCCGTCGGCGCGTTGATAGAGGAGCGGGCACCGGCGAGCCTTCGGGGCCGCGGTGAAAATACACGAACGGCCGCGGGTCCCCCGGGCCCGTCGAGGGCGAGACGATCACCGCCTCGCGGCTATGACCAGGAGGGCGCACACCCGGCGGCACGGTCGCGGTCGCCCCGTTTACACATCGGCTACCCAGTCCGCTATGCGGTGGCCTCTGGCAGCTTCGTGTGCGCTGCGACGGTGGCGTTGTAGGACGTCCGCAGCATCAGGAGGGGCCGCGCGCCACACCCGCTCGGGCCGGTTCCGCACCCTCATCCGTGAGGGCATCGCGTTTGTGGGCCGCGGTACGAGGTCAACGGTGCGCTGGAACGGTTCGCACCCCGCGACCGAGGACCGCTCGACGGGATCGGCCAGTTCCTCTACCCGGCACGTCCGTCGACCCCCGCCGCGCGAGGACAAGCCCGATGCCTCGGCGCGGGGCCTCTCCGTGTCCCTCAGCCGTCCGCAGTGGCTAGCCTGCTGCTTCTGTTCGCGGTGCTGCCGGTCATCCTGGCCCGCTTGCCGGCCGGGGTCGGCGTTCGCACCGTCGCACCGTGGAAATGTCAGGTCCGCCGCACGCAACGAGAATGAGGATTGCGCGACCGCACCGGATAACACGTCGCGCGCGGCGGACTCGGGATTCGCCTGCGATCAGTAGCCGTACGTGGACGCGCCCCCTGTCGAGTTGCTCGGCGCGTTGGAGATCGGGGCGGAAGTGATCGCGGCGCCGGGGGTCGAGAGGACGTACCAGCGGGCACCGAATTGGTTCAGTCCCTGCCCAGCGGTCTGGCCCGACTTATGGTCACCGATGAAGTAGTAGAGAGGGTGTCCGTTGTAGGTCACCTGGTTGCCGCCGCTGACCGTGCCGATCTCGCCGGCCAGCGCGCCGCCGGTCGCGGACGGCCTCGTGGTCGACGTGAATAGCGGCCAGAACGCGCGACCCGCCGCGGAGAGCGTGCTCAGGTTGGGCTTGTCGCCCGCAAACAGATACAGCGTGCGGCCGTTGGCGTCGGTCAGCACCTTGCCGAAGGACGTCTGCTCGACCGAGATCACCGAGTTTGCCGCCACCGCGGGATGCGCCTTCGTGGTGCTTCCGCCAGCGGTCGAAACGATCACCGCGATGACGGCGGCAACTACGACGGCAACGATCGATAGTGACAGACGAGTGCGATTCATGAGTGTGGCTCCTTGGATGAGGTCGGCCGAAGAGCTGCGGCTGTCAGTTTCTGACGGATGCGGCATCGGCCTGTAATTACTGTTCACCTGGATGACGTCACACAGTCGCCAGATCTTCCCTACACCTACGATCCGGTGTAGTAGAAATTCGACGAGATGGCGTTCGGCGACGACAAGCGCCCCGCTGCAGGTGCGACGTACGTGTACGGCGAGCGCGGTGCGGTGACCAGAGCCATCGGGTGCGTCGGCGAACGCCTCGCGCATCGGCTCGAGGCAGAGGCACGCCATCGAGCGCGGTGCGTGACCCGCCGCCCCGTGGCACTCGCCGTCCTCGTTTACATCAGGGGATTGCGAGGAGCCCCACCGCGTCGGAACCGGCAACTTCGCCGCTTGGTACCCGGTTCAATCCGGGCACCCGATAGAAAATCCCCGCGAATGTGGGTCTCTGTTGGCTGTGGGACTTATCTGTCGGGCAGGGTGTGGGCATGAGCGCCGGAACGGGCGGCTTGGAGAAAGGCAAAGGTGCTCGCCGCGGCTAGCTAAGTGGCCCGCGCGAGCGCGGCGAGCAGGCGCTCGACATCTTGATCGGTCGTGTGCAGGTGGGGGGAGATACGCAGCGAGCATCCCCGGAAGGCCGCGTAGCAATCGGCCTCGGCTAGCGCGGCAGACGCCCGCGTGCGCACACGCTCGGGGAGGCCGATGCCCAGCATGTGGGGACCGCGCTCGCGTTCGGGGGCGACGTCGAGACCGAGGCTTGACGCTTGGCGGGCGATGCCGAGGGTGGTCTGGGCTAGGGTCTCCGCGATGGCTGGGATGTTCCAAGCGACGATCTGCTCGAGCGCGGCGATCGCCATCGGGATGAGCTCGAACTTCGTCCGCTGGCCGGAGTCGAAGCGCCTCGCGCCCGGCTGGTAGGCGTCCCGGTAGTCGACTAGTGCGGCGAAGTCCTCGGAGCCGGCGCGGTTGATCCAGTTTTCCTCGAGCGGTTCGCCGGCGCGGTGCTCCTCGGCGACGTACAGGTAGCCGACGCTGAACGGGCCCAGCAGCCATTTGTAGCCGACGCATACGAGGAAGTCGGGGCGCAAATCGGCTACGTCGATCGGCATCGCGCCTACCGATTGGCTGCCGTCGATCACCAGTCTCGCGCCTACCTCGCGGGTGCGCTTCGAGATCGCAGTCAGGTCCACGAGCGCGCCGTTGGTCCAGTGAACGTTCGGCACGCTGACGATCGCCACACGCTCATCGAGCGCGGCGAGCACAGCATCGGTCCAGCCCTCGCCCGGCTCGCGGGTGACGGTCAGCATCTCGGCGCCGGATCGCTGCGCGGCGGCCCGCCAGGTGTAGATGCCGGAGGGGTACTCCTCGGCGAGCACCAGCACCTGCTGGCCGGTCTCGAGCGGCAGATTGCGAGCTGCGATCGCCAGGCCGTAGCTCGACGCCGGGACGATCGCCACGCCGTCACTGCTCGCGCCGATGAGTCCCGCGAACAAGGAGCGCAGCCGCTCAACATCCGCGAACCAGTCCGCTGCGCGGATCGTCCATGGCCTGCCGCGGCGCTCAAGCGCGACGTGCCCTGCCTCCCGCACCACATGCAACTGCGGCGCGATGCTCGCGGTGTTGAAGTACGCGATCTCCGCGGGCACGTTGAATGCCGCCCGCTGCGCTGAGATCAAAGGCGTCATCCGCGAGGCGCCACGATTCCCTTAAGGTTCGAGCTCGCGGTCGTGATCGTACTCATTCCCCTGACCGGCGATCTCAAGCTCCGCTTGAAGCGACGCAGCAATGGCCCGCGAGTACGATCGCGCTAGCCAGCGGCGCGGGCGTCCTCCCGGACGCGCATCGGAAGTCGTCCCCGTGCTCGCGCGCCCACCGTGCGAACGACCGCGCCGCCGGCCGGTTATCTCCCGGACCGTCGGCGTGACGATCTCGGGGGTGCCGACGAAGCTTGCCCAGGTGGCAAGCGCCGTGTCCGGCACCCCGGCTAGCTGATCCTTGATGTCAGCCGGCGACAGCTCCTCCCGCCGCACTGATTGTCCGATCGCCTCGCCAATCGCTTGCGCCTGCTCTGCCTGCGTGATCGTCTCCGGCCCGATGAGGACCTACCGTTTGCCGGCGTGGCCGGGTTCGGTGAGCGCGCGGAGGGCGATAGCGGCGATGTCGCGCTCGTCGATGAGCGAGCGGGCCGCTTGACCGTAGACCCAGCGCACCACCCCCGTTCTGCGGATCTGCTCGGCCCACATCAACGTGTTGGCGGCAAACCCGGTCGGCCTAAGAGACGTCCAGTCGCTGGCAGAGCGCTCGATCACGCGCTCGACCTGCGCCCAGGAGGAGTCAGGACGCCTGCCCGCGGCTTCGGCGGACAGATAGACGATGCGCTGGGTCGCAGCCAGCGCAGCTACCACCTCTTCCGCGCCTTCCGCGCTCAGGAACGGCCACACCAGGAACGCCGCGTCGACGCCCTCCACATGCTTTGCGAGGGCTTACGGCGCTCCCAGAACGCCGCTGACCAGCTCGACACCACCGGGCAGGCAGAGCCTTGTCCGGGTCGCGAATCAGGGCTCGCACGGCCGAGCCGCAGTCAAGCAACCCGGCCACCACTTGGCGTCCAACTTTGCCCGTTGCTCCGGTTACAAATACCACCATGCGCCGACCCTCCCATCGAACCGGTAGCAATCCGCTCCTAGAGGCATCACTAGGCGGGAATCACGCCTAGCTGTTTCATCTGCGAGAAGACGTCGACGACCCCCCAGGTCTCGGCGATTCGGCCGTCCGCGAACCGGACGATGAAGATCTCGTTGTACGTGACCGATTTGCCGGTTGGTGGGATGCCCATATACTCGCCCCGGTGGGTGCCGGTGACCGTGTTGCGGCTGACGATCTTGTCCCCCTCCGCGATCACATCCTCGACCGTGACGTGAAGGTCGGGGTAGGCCCGATGGAGCCTCGCGAACACCTCCTTAAGTTTTCGCGCCCCGGTGGCTTCGATTGGCAACGGCGTGCGGATCAGCGCGTCGGGCTCGACGAGCTCGTCGATCGTCTTCGAGATGAGCTCGGCATCCCGGGTGTTCATCGCGTCATAGAAACGCCCGAACGTCGCTTTGTCACCCGTTGGCTGGCCTGTTGACATCTGGATCAGCTCCTCTGGCCGGTTTCACCTGCACCCCACTAGACAAGACACCGCCTCCGGCTGTGACACCCCGACCCGAGCTGACCGCTCGCGGGCCGGACGCGGCTTGTGCTCCTTGCGTGTGAGTGGACGGGTGCCGCCGGGAGCGCGGCCGCTAACAGCCGCACGCCGGGGACGCGGCAAGAGCGCCGGGGCTCATCTCGCGGCCCTCAGTAGCGATGTGAGGTCGCCGACTGGTCCGAGGTGCGCCAGCTTGTCGGGGTTGACGATCGAGCTGATGCTTTTGATCTGACCGCCGGCGATGTCGAGCGCCACCACGGCGATCAGCCGCTGCTGCGCGTCGAGATAGAGCGCTCCTGGGCCGCCGTTGACCTCGACGGGGCGCAACGACACGCCCGGAACGCGGCCGGCTAAGCGGACCCAGTTGATCAGCACGCGTGCGACCCGGTTGCGCCCGCGCAGCGACCGAGCGAGCGCCGGGGCTTTGCCGCCGCCGTCGCCGGTCAGCTGCACGTCGTGAGCGAGCAGCGTCTCGAGCCCGGCGAGATCCCCCTGCTCGGCGGCCTGAAAGAACCGTCGTGCCAGCTCCTCTTGCTGCGCGCGCGTCGTTTGAAAGCGGGGTCGGCGCTGTTCGACGTGCCGCCTGGCGCGGGTGGCGAGCTGGCGCACGTTGTCCTGACTCTTGCCGATGATCCGCGCGATCTGCGCGTGGTCGTAGTCGAATACGTCGTGCAACAGCAGCACGGCGCGCTGCTCCGGGGAGAGGCTCTCCAGCAGCACCAGCATCGCCAGCGACAGCGAATCGGCCATCTCCGCGTGTCGCGCGGGGTCATCGCTGCTGTCGGTGATGATCGGCTCGGGGAGCCACTCCCCGACGTAGCGCTCGCGGCGGGCGCGCGCGGAGCGCAGCTCGTTGATTGCCAGCCGTGTGGTTACCGTCGCTACGAAGGCCCTGGGGGATTGGATCTGTTCTCCGTCTTCGAGCGCGCGGTGGAGCCGGAGCAGCGCTTCCTGCACCACGTCCTCGGCCTCGGCGACGCTGCCGAGCATCCGGTAGGCGATCGCGAACGAGACCGGCCGCAGCTCGTCAAGCAGCTGCTCGCGATCGGTCATGCCGCTGCGAAACCCTGCCGCCAGCTTGGGTGCGCCGGGCGCCAGGCCAGCTCGCGCTTCACCTTCGCGTTCGACGCCCCGCGGACCTCGGTCATCATTACCGCGCCGGCCTCCCCGGCGAACAGCCGCCCGACGAACCGCGGCACGCGCATTGGCTTCTTGGCGCCGAGCTCGCGCGCCAGCGCCGGCAGCCACTCGGCGACCCGGGCGGGGTCATCGTCGACCACGTTGTAGACGCCGCGGTGACCGTGCTCGATCGCCGCCACCGTCGCCTCGGCCGCGTCGGCGATGTGGATGAACGACCACACGCCTCCGCCGTCGCCGACCAGCGGGAACCGACGCTTGCGAACCAGTTCGAACTGCTCCTCCCCCGGCGCCATCGACGTGCTCGGCCCGTAGAAGACGCCGTAGCGCAGCACGATCCCTTCCGTCCATTCCGCCTCAAGAACCGCCTCCTCGAGATGACGGATCGCGGCCTGGGTCTCGCGCATCTCGCGTGCGGGCATCCGGTCGAGCGGGTCCTCCTCGCTCTTCACCGCCCCGCCGGTTCGTGCGTACGCGGCATAGCCGCCCACCCCCTGTGCCACAACCCGTCGCACCCCGACTGCCCGCCCTGCGGAGAGCAGGTAGTCCGTGCCCTCGGTTCGCAGACGGTTCGTCAGCGCGAAGTCGCGATCGAAATGACGCATGTCGACCCCACCGATCGCGGTCAGCTCATGGACGATCACGTCCGGCCTCGCCCGCCCCACGGCTTCCGCGACCTGATCGGGATCAAGCGCGTCCGCGACGACCGGTACCGCACCGAGCTCGGCGAGCATCGCTTGCTTGGACTCGCTGCGTGTCATGCCCGCGACCTGGTGACCGGCGGCCACCAGACGCGGCACCAACTGCCTTCCAATCGCTCCCGTCGCACCTGCCACAAACACTCTCATCATCAACTCCTTGACCGAAGATCATCTATACCCCACAAGACAAGACGGCAGCCCCGGCTGTGACACACGAGCGGTATGCGCGGCGTATCGGAACCTAAAGTGTCCGAGAAAGAGGGACAGGGTGACGGCCTACGCGGGCCTCGATTGGGCGGCCGTCCGGTTGCTTACCGCGCCGGGACCGGCTGGGCGAGGAGCGCGAACGTGCCGACGAGGCCTCCTTCGATGCCGACCAGACCGCCGGGCAGGGAAGGTTGCCGCCGAGCTGGCCGATCAGGTAGCCGAGCGCCAGCACGCCGATCGGCGGTGAGCCGCCGAACGCGCGGAAGCACATTCCCAGCAGCGAGGTCAAAGGGCCGTCGTTCCGACCGATTCCCGCTATCACCCCGAGGGACCGCTGCCGGAGCAGCATCAGCCCGTCGCGGACACCCTCCGCCACCGGGTAGCGGGAGGAACCGCATCGCCGAACTGAGTTTCCTTCACCGCGTGGCTTGCGGCGTCAGCTGTGGCAGGCGCCGCAGGACCACGGGGAGCGCGAGCACGAGCGCGGTTGCGATCAGCGCCGCGGCATGGAACGAGTAGGTGAGCGCGGGGTTGGGGGTCGTGGCCGAGGACCCCGGACAGGTAGAGCGCGGCGAACACGATCACGCCTGAGAGGTTGGCCATGCTGGTGAGAAGGAAGAAAGCGGCTGTGCGGCGGCCGATGCGCTCCGGCTCATCTCGAGCCGGTGAAGCGCCCACCCGCCGACGAGAAGTCGCAACTGCAGGCGCTCGGCCGCGGGCATCCGACCGTGCCGGCCAGGGCCGGGACGGCCAAGCTTGGTCGAGTTCGAGTACCGGCGTGGCGGCACGCTCGCGTACATAGCGGCGTGGTATGTGCACCACGCCAATCTCTTTGACCGAGTTGAGGAGAAGACCCGGATCGCCCCTTCGGCCGCTTGGTTGACGAGGTCGTGAATATCGAGCTCAGCGTCGGGTGTTCTGGGTCGTGCACAACGGCTCAAGCCACTGCGGCCGCGCGTTCTTGCAAAGGATGGCCGACGCAACGCCACAGCGCGGCTGACCCACCTGCCCGTGCAGGCCTCGTGGCTGAACCAGGTCCTCGCGAAGATCGCCGACCGCGACCCCGACCTCCGACTCGCGGCCTAACGATCAAAACTTCCGGACGCCTCTACTACTCAGCCCACCAGTCGCGCTGACCATCGACGTCTTCGCGCGGGGCCTCGCCGAGATTGGGCGCGCCGATGACGAGTATCTCGAGGCCCTCCGGCCCGGCCTCGTAGCCTCGCCACGTACCGGGCGGGACGCGCACCGCGTCCCATTCCTTGAGCTCGACGATCTCCTCGTCGACCTTCATCCGCCCGCTCCCGCGCAGGACAACGTACACCTCCTCTTGCTTCTTGTGCGTGTGGCCGTACGGAAAGCGGTAGCCGGGCGGGACGCGCTGGTAGCTCAGGCCGGATTCCTCGAGCTCGAGCGCCCCGGTCGCCAAGCGGAACTCCAGGTCCGGCGCGCCGTCGAACCTAGAGCCGACGTCCTCCAGATCCTCCTTGATGTTCCTGAGCGTGAACGGCATGGCGCAATCCTATGGCACCGCGCAGGACCTGCCATCGCGCTACATAACTTCGCCGCCGGCCGCGCGGCTCCTTCAACCCAGGTCACACAGCTGGCCCTGGGCCACCGAGCTCCTCGCCGCGTTCCACAAGCTCAAAGCGCTGCCAGGAGCGGACCGGCTGACCCAGTCAGCCGGTCCGCTCACCAACCAGCCGCTCGGCCCGCCCACACGCGACGATCGCCGCTCCCCGCGCCGGGCTCGAACCGCACACACACATTTCCGCGGAACTGGCTATCCGGTTCCGTCCCCCTGGGGGTCTAGCTTCCGGCTGTGGCCGTGACCGATCGGCATCCGCGTGCGGGTATTGAATACCCGCGCAATTGGCATGAGCTGCTGGCGTGGTTCGCGGACGACGCGGCGTGCCTGCGGTACCTGGAGCGGCTGCGTTGGGGCCAAGGCTTCACGTGTCGGTTCTGCGGTGCCGTCGATGGTGGTTGGTGGCAGATGGGCGATGGGTTGCGCCGCTGCGCGTTGTGCCGATCGGAGACCTCGGTCACGGCCGGCACGATCTTCGCGGGCACGCGCACTCCACTGGTGAGCTGGTTCGCGGCCATCTGGTACGTGGTCAACCAGAAGCAGGGCGTCTCCGCGCTGGGGCTTCAGCGAGTGCTCGGGCTGGGCAGCTACGAGACAGCCTGGGCGTGGCTGCACAAGCTCCGCCGCGCGATGGTGCTGCCCGGCCGCGAGCTGCTCTCGGGCGCGGTCGAGGTCGACGAAACCTACGTGGGCGCGCGGCATACGAGCGTGGGGGGTCGTAGCCTCGGGCACAAGACGACGGTGGCGATCGCGGTCGAGGGCCACGAGGCCCCCGAGCGGGTGCGGATGCGACGGGTCCCGAACGTCCAGCGCGACACCCTGACCGAGTTCGTGCTCGACCACGTGGCGCGCGGTAGCGAGGTCCGCACCGACGCGTGGACCGGCTACGACGACATCGGCCGCTACCGCTTCACGCACGTGGTGACCAACATGTCGGCCAGCGGCGACCCCTCGCACGTGGCTCTGCCGCATGTGCACCTGGTCTCCTCGCTGCTGAAGCGGTGGATCCTGGGCACGCACCAGGGCGCGATCAGCCACGCCCAGCTGGACTACTACCTCGATGAGTTCACCTTCCGCTTCAACCGCCGCCGCGCACGACACCGCGGCCTGCTCTTCTACCGCCTCCTCGAGGGCGCGCTCGCGGCGGATCCCCGGCCGTACAAGGAGCTCATCAGCAAATCGGCCGCCTGATCCGCCTCTACGGAGAATCGGGGGAGCGAAGCGGATACCCAGTTCCGCGGAAACGCCCCGGCAAGCTCTCGACACGCCGACCATCAACGCCGTCATCCCACATCACCAAGGCGGCCCACCCGCCGTTACCTCCACGCGCCTACTGCACGATCCGGGCTAGAAGCGGGACATATCGTCGCTGAAACACGCAGCAGCCACCGGGTTCGCCGACCAGAGCCATCTCCATCGTCACTTCCAACGCGGTCTCGGCGTCTCGCCGGTGGAGTACTGGAAACGATTCCACCACCCCCCGGCGTCACCTCAGCCTCGACTGGCCATCGGCAAAAAACGGCGCTCGACTGTGGAGGATCCGTAGCCCGGAATCGCCGCGCGCGAGCGCGCCCACGCGACCAAAGACCCCTGGCTCCCCAGGGTCGGCTCGCCACACTCATGCTGCTTCGGGCCGAAGCAAGGCACAACCCGGAGCTTGCGGTTTGGACGCTCACGCGGGATCCCACTCGCCGCAGGCGCTGAATGTTTGGCTTAGCCCCAAGCAGGGCATATCGATTATCGATATGCAGTGATGAGACTGATCGGTGGTGACGCGGATGAGATCCAAATCAGGATGGTTCGCGACGGTTACCGCCGTCGTGTGGTGGGGATCGATCGCAGCGGTCGCGCTGGCGACGATTCTGCTGTTAGTCGTGGCTGCACATTTGGTTCGGGGGAGCGCGCTGAAGCTCGACTTCTACTTTCGGCTTCCTCCTGGCAGCTATCACATCTCCGCGCGTGAGCTCAGCACGGCGGCGGCCACGGTCGGGATTGGGAGCGGCCAGCTCGCGTTCGCTCGCCCGCGGATCGCGTTCGTCCTCGTGGCGGGCGCCGTGTTTGAGGTGGCGGCCGCTTGGTGGCTGTTCATCCTGCACCAGCTCCGGCGGCTGCTGGCAAGCCTCGATCAAGGCCGGACGTTCGCTCGCGAGAACTCCGTCCGGCTGACGCGAATCGGCTGGGGGGTGATCGGCTTCGAGCTGACGCACTCGGTGTGCGTGTGGCTCGGCACGCTGTATCTGAAGCATGCATTGGTCGCCCGCGGCCTCATCGTCCGCGCACATTTCGGCCTCGACGTCACGGTGGTCTTGTTAGGACTGTTGCTGCTGACGCTCGCGGCGGCGTTCCGTGTCGGCTCGGAGCTTGCCGAGGAGCAAGCCCTCACCGTGTGAGGCGTCGAGATGCCGATCCTTGTGCATTTGGAGCGCCTGCTCTATCGACGCGACCTGACACTCACGGAGCTGTCCAAGCGCGTGGGCCTGACGGTCGCGAACCTGTCGATCCTCAAGACCGGAAAGGCGCGAGCCGTCCGTTTCTCCACGCTCGAGGCGATCTGTCGCGAGCTCCAGTGTCAGCCCGGCGAGCTGCTCGAGTACGTCGCGACGAGTGATGCCCTCGAGTCGCGCACCGGACTGACGGGGGAAACGAGCTGGATCGACGAGGAGCAGTTCGACCTCACGCGGGAGCAATGACATGGGCTCCGCACTGCTCGAGCTCGTACTCCTCAGCCTCCCATCGGTGATCTACGCCCGCAGACTCGAACGCGCGGGAATCTCCCGAACTCGAGCCCGAAAAATGATCGGGCTGCAGCCAGGCACAGCGCCACCGTACCTGATCGCATTGGCGATGATCGTGCCGGTCACCGCGGTCGCGGCGCTCTTGCTGAACATCATTCCCACCAGTGTTCTGCACGGTCACACTAAGAACATCGTCGGCTCGCCGCGCACGGCCAGCGATTACGCCGCGATCGTGCTGCTCGCCCTCGCCGAGGAGATGTTATTCCGGGGATTCATCGCGGGTGTGCTCTTCAGACGCTTCGGTTTTGGGAAAGGCAACCTGCTCCAGGCACTGGTGTTCCTCGCCCCGCATATCCTGCTGCTCCTGGTTCGCGTCGCGCTATGGCCACTCCTCCCCCTTCAGCTGATAGCCGGCCTGGTCCTCGGCTGGTTGCGCCAACGATCGGAGAGCATCGGCCCGTGCTGGCTCCTTCACGCCGCCACGAACACGATCCCGGCCCTGCTATTCGGCCTCTGAGCCACACCGGTGCGCTACGCCGGACGCAGCGCAAACTACCTAACCGCACAAGTCCGCAGATCTCGACGTCGCCCTCACGCTGAGGCCTCACCTCGTCGATGAGCCAGTTCGAGCGATTGCTTTGCGCGTGCGGTAAACGGCAGCTGTCCGCATTCGACACCGGGTCGGCCGTCTGGTTTGGGCGCCTCGTTCCACGTTTCCTAGTTCAGCGACGTGGCTCGAGCCATCGCGGCAGCTTCCATGTGCTGCTGCCCAGGAGAGCCGGACGCGGAAGGACTACTACGAAAAGATCGTCGCCGCCAACCCCGAGCTTCTCATGAGGATGAGGGCGCACATCGCCGGGCTCGGGCCCGTGCTTGCAGAATCGATCGCCAAAGGCCTCGCCGCCGATCCCCGATGATGTCCGCCCTCCCCTGATTGCTGCCTCCGTGACAGCCGCCTTAACGACCGTTCGGGACGCGCTTGGGGCGGACACCGACAGAACCGACCATCAGCGAGTGATCGAGATTCTCGACCAGGTGCTCCAATTTCTCCAAGGCGGCCTCGAGGCGCTTCAAAAAAGCTAGCCGCCCCCAACTCGATCGCCAGTGGGTCGTCCGGGCACCGCGCCCGGACGGGCACCAAGACTCCACCGCCGGGGGCTCAGGTAGCCTGCTAGCGCGCGGATGCCGACCAGTTATCAGCGGTTCGCCGGCTCAAGCCTCGATCGTCTCGCCGCGTTGAGCGACGGCGTGTTCGCGGTCGCGATGACGCTACTCGTGCTCGATCTGAAGGCCCCGGTCCTTCATACGCGCGCGCAGCGTCCGATCTGGTCAGCCAGCGGAGGCGGCTCCGAGCACGTCCTGCTACACGACCTGGCGCACAACGTCGCGCCGCATCTGCTGCCGTACGCGATGAGCTTCCTGACGCTCGGAATCTTCTGGGTGGGTCAGCAAACACAGCTTGAGAGCTTCACGCGAAGCAACCGTGCGCTCACCTGGATCCATCTCGCGTTCCTGCTGGCGGTGACGCTGATGCCGTTCTCGACCAGCCTGCTGGCGCAGGAAATCACGTACCGGTCCTCGATGGCGGTCTATTGGCTGAACCTGCTCGCGCTCGGCGCGGCGCTGTTCGCCAGCCTCCGCTACGCCGACCGCGCCAGCTTGATGAGCGACGAGACGAGTGCCGAGATGCGCGTGGCGTTGACGCGGCGAATCGTGGTCTACCAGTGCCTCTACGCGTTGGCAGCGCTCACGAGCCTGATCAACACCTACGTTGCCATCGGCGTGCTCGTCCTGTTCCAGGTCAACGCGGTCATCGCGCCGCGGATCTGGATCCTCGACCGCGCCTGACCCTCGAGCCCGCGTGAGGCGGGTGAGTGATCCACGCCGCCCTGCCCGTGTGGTTGTCGGTTACGTCTGCCCGGCCTCGACCGCGTGATCTTGCCGTCAGAGATCTCGAACCGCCACCGCGTATGCATCGCTCCCCACGTGGAGTTGGAGTAGTTGGCCAGCAGCACGTGGCCGCCCTCGGACTCCGAGTCGACCTCCATGTGACCCCCCCGAGGATCTGAAAGCCGCTGGACCGCGATCATCGACGGCCTCCCTGGCATAGGGATTGCATTTCAATCGCGTGTTAGCACGCTCGGTAGCCGCAGTGTCGGCGGACCCTCGGGTCCGGACGAATGAGGCGCCTGGAGTCCGTCAGAACCGTGCCGGCGATTACGACGCTCGACGTCGGTCGCTGACCGGTCGCGACGCGCCTGATGGTCTAGTGCCAAATGGACGTATGCGGTGATCCGTTCCTTGGCGTCTACCGCCGCGGTCGCTCAGCGAACCCGATACAGCTCGTAGGCGATCGCGTTTGGGCCGGTGATCCGGCCCCGCCCGAGGAACATGCTCTCGGCGAGCCACGCATAGCGTCCGGTGCCGACCTCGAACTGCGGCGCCATTCGCATGTACTGGTCCTCGAACGCCGTGGGCTCGCCGGACGACAGCGCGGCGATGAAGCGTTCACTGGTCCGGATCACCGCGAGGTCATAGCGAAACAGGATCAGCTCGCCGTCGTCGGTTATCAGCTGCGCGCGGGCGTCCGGGCGGCGGATGCCGCCGGCCCCGATTCGGATCCAGTCAGTTCCGGGCATCGCCAGCCTGGCGTCGATCCGTGGGCCATGCAGGCTCGCGGTCGCGATCTGCCAGCAGATCCGCTCGCCCAGCGGCGAGCCGGCGGTCGGTCCGATCGGGCCTTCGATGGTCTCGGCATAGGTCATCTCGTACTCGAGCTCGATCATCGTGAACCTCCAAGCGCTTTTCGAGTTGTGCGGTCCGTGCGGAGGAGGGGCGGCCGCTAATGCTGTGGATGCCACCCGGCGGCCTGCGTGAAGCGGCGGTTGGACACGCGCTCGTGATCGCGGCACACGTTGTAGATCCCGCTGGGGAGGGTGAGTGCCGCCAGGAGCGCGCGGGCCGCGTCCGTGACGTGAAGGGTTGCGCCGAGCGCGGGAACGGGACGGTCGTGGCCGGTGCCCGGCCCATCGAGGAGTCCGAACCGGAGAACGACCCCGCGCCGCCCACCGCGCGCGAACCGAGCGGTCTCGCGCTCGGCGGCGAGAGCGGATTTCAGGATCGCGGAGACATCCCCAAGCGGTGTCTCCTCGGAGGCTGGGCCGTCTGGGGGATAAACGAAGGTAACCGTCGGCTGCACGTAAACGGTGACGCCGCTCGCGAGCGCGGCGTCGACGAGGATCCTCGAGGCGTCGGCTCGCAGGCGATCGTTCTCGCGCCAGGCGTCGGGATTCTCGAGCTGCTCGAGCGGCTGGATCCGGGTTGCTAGGTGGAGCACCGCGTCGATCCCGCGCGTGGCGCGCGCGACCGCGGCGCGATCGAACAGGTCGAGCTCGGCTCTGCGCGGCGCTTGCACCTCGTGTCCGCCAGCCCACGCCAACGGCTGCAACGCGCGGCCGAGAACGCCGGCCCCGCCGGTCACCAGCAGTCGCATCGAGCCAGGCGCGGCCTCCGCGCCGGGGGTTGCCTTGAGCTTGTCGTCGGGGAACTTCATGGTCGATGTCCTCATTCTCGGGTGGGTGTTGATCGCGAGTGGTTCGAGCCAATCCGTCGTGTACTGAGACCGGGCGGCTGTCAGTCGACCAGTTCGACGATGCCGGGGGGCGCCTCGAGGATCGGGACGGTCCGCCGTGCCGCGGCCTCGACCCCGATCCGCGGCGCAGGCGGCAGCTCGGTCTCGTAGTAGGTCCCCGGGCCGTAGAGCTGGCCATAGCGGATGACGACTCCGCCGGCGTCCAGAACCGCGCGCTCGTGCTCACGGTACGTCATGCCCCGCTCCGAGGGGAGCTCCCAGGCGATGCTCTGCGCGAAGATCCGTCGTGCGTTCGCGTCGTGGGCGGCGGCGAGCAGATTCCGCGTCCCCTCGCCTAGCATGCGGTCGTTGCGCGCCGCGAGTTCCGGGATCTTCGCCGCGTCGTCGGGGAGATCGGTGAGCTGATGCATCACCGCGTCCGGTGCGAACGCCGCGACCGCCGCACTCAGAGCCTCGGCGTCGTACACGTCGCAGACGACCGGCTGGGCGCCGAGCGCCACCAGCTCGGCGACCTTGCGCGGCGAGCGGGTCATTCCCGCTACCGCGTGCCCGGTGGCCACCAGCAGCGGCAGCAGCCGGACTCCGATCACACCGCTCGCGCCTGCCACGAAGATCCGCATGTCACATCCCTCCGGCCGCGACGCCGCGGGGGCGCCCCGCGCGCGCAAACGCGCTGGCGGCGTAGAGCGTGTCCATATACTCACGAACGCCCTGGATCTTGCCGGCGCGGAGGGTGAACACCCCGATGCAGCCGTTCTCGTATGCGCGCCCGTCCCGGGTGCGCGCGCGACTTGTCCACTGCAGCACAACCTGGTCCTGCTCGGCGATCATCGCGGTGATCTCGAGTTCGACCGAGCCGGGCTCGTAGTTCGCCATGGCGGTCGCGAAGAACCCGTCCATGATCCGGTCGCGTCCCATCCAGGTGCCTGACGTCGGCAACTCTCCGGCTCGCAGCGTCCAGGTCGCATCCGCTGCGAAGAACGAGCGGATCGCCCGCTCGTCCTCGGCCTGAATTGCCGCGACGTATCGCCGCAGCACCGTCTTGCTGTCGACTATGTGATTCATTTCGTCGCTCCATGTGTTGGTCGTTGATGAATGCGGGAGCTTCATCTGCCGGCACGGTAGGTCTCGGCGCGCTGGATGTGAAAGACCGGTCAGGTATCTCTTCAGTGCCGACCGGCATGATCGGCGTCCGTCGGGATCTGCACGTGGGCTCAGATCCAGCCGAGGTCGTCTGAGATCGCGACCGCGGTGTCGAGCACTCGGCTGACCACAGGAGAACGGCGGTGACGGCGCGCGATCAGGCTGATCTCGAAGCACGGGTGTGGGCTCAGGGAGACCCAGCAGAGTTCATCCGGCAGCCCGGAGGTCGTCGATTCCCCGACGATCGACACGGCGTCGCCTTGCACGATCGGGCTGTAGCGCAGGTCGAAGGTCAGGGTTCGCAACAGGACCCGCGGCTCGACACCATGCTCCCGGCACAGATTCAGCACGGCGTCGTAGTGGCCGGGATTCGCCTCGCGCGGGTGAAGTACCAAGGTCTCATTTGCGAGGTCCGCGATGCTGATTGAGGGACGGGAGGCCAGCCAATGGTCTCGGCGCAGCAATAGGACCTGGCGCTCGAGGCGGATCAGGCGGGTCTCCAACCCGGGCATCGGTGGCGGGCAGCGGATCAGGCCAAGATCGATCGAGCCGTTGCTCACCGCCGCCAAGATCTCCCCGGTCGACCTCACGGAGGTGGTGATGTTGATCCCCGGATGCCGTTCCGCGAGACGCTGGAGGAGGCGCGGGCCCGTCTCGTAGCTGGCGCTGGCTCCGTACCCGACTACCACCGCGCCGTGGTCACCGGTGCCGTAGGTTCGAATGCTCCGCCACAGCTCGTCCGCTGCGCTCAGCAGCGCTGGGCCGCGCTCGAGCAAGAACTCGCCCGCCTCGGTCAGCTCGAACTCGTGCGTCGTGCGATGGAGCAGCTCGACGCCCAGCTCCTGTTCGAGCAACCTTACCTGTCGGCTGAGCGCAGGCTGGGCGATGTGGAGCCGCTCAGCCGCGCGCGTGAAGTTACGCTCCTGCGCGACCGCGACGAAGTACTGCAACCGACGAAGATCGGTCACCGCAGGGATGCTAGCCGTGGGACGGCAGTGCGGCCGGATGGGCGGTGATGCCGCCCTGCACTGAAGAGAGTGCAAAGCGGTCTTTCACATCTCGGGCAGAGCGACATAGCGTGGGCGGCACCCCAGTTCTCCGATCGGAGCCCTCAAATGATCTCTTCCACGTCGAACCGCACGCGCCTTGGATGATCCTTGCGCTTCATTTCGCGACGACAACCGTCAATGGATCATCACCGGGTACGCGCTTGCGTTCGGAAGCCTGTTGCTGCTCGGCGGCCGGGCTCAGCGACTGGTCCGGACGCAAATGGACGCTGATCGCCGGACTGTCGGGGTTTGCGCTCGCGTCCGCTGTCGGCGGCGTGGCGCAGTCCTTCGGGACGCTCGTCGCGGCCCGGGCGGTGCAGGGGGCGTTCGGGGCGATGCTCGCCCCCGCCGCGCTGTCTCTCTTGAGCACCACCTTCACCGAACCGTCCGAGCGCGCGAAGGCATTCGGGATCTTCGCTGCGATCACCGGCAGCGGCGCTTCGATCGCCCTCCTGCTCGTGGGCGCGCTCACGCAAGCGCTCAGCTGGCGCTCCTGCATTTACGTCAACCTCGTGTTCGCATCCGTCACGGTCGCGGGTGCGCTGATCCTGGTGCGCAACTCACGGCCCGAGACGCGGCCGAGGCTGGACATCCCCGGCACGGTCGCCGTCTCGTCGGGCCTGTTCGCGCTCGTCTACGGCTTCGCGCATGCGCAGACAACGAGCTGGGGTAACCAGCTGACGATCGGCATGCTCGCAACGGGAGTGCCGCTGCTCGGGGTGTTCGTCGCGCTCGAGCGACGAAACAGGACTCCGCTCCTGCCGCTGCGGGTAGTCGCGAACCGCAACCGCGGTGCATCGTTTCTGTCGATCGGCGTCGCCGGAGCGGCGATCTTCGCCGTCATCCTGTTCCTCACCTACTACCTCCAGCAGACCCGCGGCTTCTCGCCGATCACCACCGGGCTGGCGTTTCTGCCGATGACCGCGACGATCGCGAGCGCGGCGATTCTCGGCCTGACCAAGCTCCAGCAGCGCTTCGGACCCCGACGGCTGATCGCCACGGGCATGACGCTGGGGGCTTTGGGGGTGCTCTACCTGACCCAGATTCGTGTCAACTCCTCCTACGCCGGAACCATGCTCCCCGCGCTGATCGTGATCGGCGCCGGGCTCGGACTTGTGTTTTCGACCTCGATCAGCAACGGCACCCTGGGCGTCGATGCGAGCGACGCAGGGGTCGCATCGGCCACCCTGAACGCATCGCAGCAGGTCGGCGGCTCCCTCGGCGTCGCTCTGCTCTCGACGATCGCGGCGAGCGCGAGCGGCCACTACCTCGCCGGCGCACACCACGTTCCCGACGTAGTCGGGCATGCCGCCGTACCCGGGTACGCGGTGGGGTTCGCATGGGTGGCCGGCATCTTCGCCATCAGCGCCGTCGCGTGCGCGGCGCTGTTCACGCGCCGGCCCGCGGCCGCGAGCCCGCTAACAAAAATGCGCGATTCGCCACCGAGTGGTCGTCGTCGTCGGCGGCTTCGGCGGCCTACGGGCGCGACTGAAAGCTCGCCCGCCCGCAGGTCGATGTCAGGCTCATCGACCGACGCTCGCCTGGTGAGGTGCGTCCGGCCGCGGGGGAGCACGAGTACGACTCCAAGAGCGCTGTCTCGGAAAGGGCCCGCCACTCTCAGCCACGGACACCCAGCAACCGGCGCGGGCTGGGACCCCGCATGAACTGACTGGAGGAATCATGCCATCGAAACTACTTCTACTCATGCAACGAGACCCTGAGAACCAGCTCGACGAAGTACTCAGCGAGGACGTCATCTTCCACAGCCCCGTCACGGATTACCGGGGCCGCGCGGACGTCGCCCACATCCTGATGACAATTGGCAGCGTCCTGGACGAGATCGCACCCCGGCGCGAGCTTGTGGCCGAGCGCCAGGTCGTGACGATCATCACCGCCGCCCACGACGATCGCCGGATGACCGGGGTACTCGACGAGAACTACGACGTACTTGGACGCGTCGAACGCGCGACGCTGCTACTCAGACCGTTGTCAGCGCTCCTTGACGCGATCGCCGGGATGCGCGCTGCGCTCGAGCGAGCGCCACTCCCGAGCACACTCACCGCCCGAGAGAGGTGAACCATCTGTCACTGTGGAGCAGAAATCCCAACGGCGGGGAGAGTGCCTCGATTGGAAGCTGCACCAGAGTTCGACTGGCCAGGCAGCAGCGAGGCCGCCGGACTTCGTGCGCATCGTGAACATCAACGACCTGCGGCTTGCTGAGCGAGGCCCGAAAAGGTCGACGCGGTGCTTTGCGCAGCTCGGCTCCGCGCCCAGCTCGCCGTCGCTACGGTAGTTCGCCGCGCTCCTGGAGACCCTTGGCACCTCGACGACCGCCTTGGCGTGACGCTGGCTGAACCTTCAGGCGACGCTCCACTCGAGGGCGCTGCTCGCTGGCCGTCGCGAGACGGAGGAGCTCTACCGCGGCGCGATCGAGCATCTCAGCGCAGGCTCGTCATCCCGCAGCTCGGGGGCGCGCGCACCTCCTTACGGCGCCATGCCGCTGTTCATCAGCGTCCCGACAGTCGCCTACCATCGTCAAGGCTTTCCGGGAGCGGGCGACCAACCGACTGGCAGCCGCGGAGACAGACCGAAGACGGGTGCTTGACCGCTAGCTGGTGACCGCGAGGCCGATGCCCTTGTTGGCGCCGGCGACGACCGCGACTTCGTCGGTCAGCTCGAGGTCCATCGCCTCGTCGCTCTATGGGCCTGGTGCCTCGCCGGCTCGGGCGCGTCGAGCACGCCGCCGAACGGCAAGAGCTTCGAAGCTCAGCAGACCAGTAGGAACCATTGGCGAACCCGTTGGTCAGCTCCGTAGCCGTCAGATGCCGAAGCAACTCGTCAGACAGAGTGTTGCCCTCCCGCGCCAGAACCTTGAACACCTGAGCGAACTCCTGCTCGACAACCAGCCGGAGCTTGTCAGGGCTCGCTTGGCCATCCTCGCCGTCGACCGGGTCGCGCACCTGGGCGGTAGTGCATGAAACGATCGAACTCCAGAGCGGTCAGACGCAGCGAGCGGCCCGTCGCCAGGCGGAACTCGAAGAACAACGCCAGGTTGCTCCCGTATATCCGCGTCGTGCCAAGCGCCATGCCGCTGCCGAATCGAACGCGGCGCAGGTACAGGTCAGCGACCTCGACCCGGCTCGTACGCGCCGTCGTACACCGTCCAGTACGCCCACACGTAGCCTCCCTCGCACAGAATGGCGAAAGCCGGACTGATGCGCCCCCCGGTCCGTGAATCAGGATCAGCGGGATCTGGCTGTTCTGGTTCTGGCGGCTTCCATCCGGGTGCCTCCTCGCTTGATGTGCGCGCGGCGAGCGTACGTGAGCCACGCTGCCGACAAAGTCCGATCGGCGCCGGACCAGACCGTCTGCGACTCCATCCCGGGGCAGTTCAGTGCGCCGGCTGGCCGCTGCGCGAACTGGCGAGGATGGGTCCGCGCTGAGCGGGGGGTCGCCAGGAGTCCTCGCGCCCGCGCGGAGTATCTCCCGGCCCAAAGACTCAGCGTGTCGTGTCGTGCCATAGACCGAGCACGTTGCCGGCGGGGTCACGGAAGGTGGCGATGGTGAGTAGGCCGGAGTGGAAGGGCTTGGTGACGATCTCGCCGCCTTGGGCAAGGACCCGGGTGATCGTTTCCTCGACCCGGTCGACGTAGATGTAGGGCAGCAGTCCGGGTTCGGTGGCGGCGAGATGGTCGCTGACCCATGCGCCGCTGAGCTGTCCGCTGGGGTCGTCGAAGCTCGGACGGTCACTGTCTGGGTTGTTGATCTGCCAACCGAAGACGTCGCGGTAGAAGGCGGCCGCTCGTCCGACGTCCGCCGCGGGGATGTGGAGGTAGGTGATCGACCCGGGCCTCGCGAGGCGGTTGTCCACGTTTCGATCCTTGCGGGCTGTCGGCGGCCGTTCGGGCGATTCGCTCATCGTGTCCTCTCTTGTCTGGGGCTTGGTATGGATCGGCGCGAGCGCGAACTCGACGCGAGCTCGGTCTCGGGACCCGTCGTTTCCGCCCCCACCAGGAGCCGGGAGACGGTGTCGATGAACCATCGCTCGAACTGGCGTCGCGTCCAGCCGCGGTCTTGAGTCAATGCGCAGAACCCATGTGGGTCCATCAGCAGCCACACGATGTCGATCCCCTGTTTCCGGGTGATCTCGGCACGCATCGGCGAGCGCCTGATCAGGCCATCGACGATCCAGGCGGCAGTCTCGGCTCGCTGAATACGCAGCTCGTCGGCCAGCGCGCGCATCGACTCATCAACATTCGCCGCTTCGAACGCGGCGACGACCAGTCCCGCGGATCGCTGTGCGGCCTCGGCCAGGACCCGCCCGACGATCGTCAGGAACTCGACTACCGACGCAGCCGCCCCCGCTCTCGCCGCCCAGTCCCGTTGCAGCATGGGAATCGGATCCGCGTCACCTCGGATCGCGAAGCTGATTGCCGCCTGCAAGAGCCGCGACTTGGTGCCGAACACCAGCTCCACGGTCGGCATCGACACGCCCGCCGCGCTGGCAACGGCCCGTAACGTGGTCCCCGCATAGCCCGCACGCACGAATTCCGCCCCCGCTGCGGCCAGGATCCGCTCGCGCGTCTCGCGAGCGCGCCGCTCACGAATCGCGGAGCGATAGGCCCTCGTCGGCGCAGCGCGGGAAGGAGCCGACGGCACGTCCACATATTAGCTATGCAATGCCCATAGCGAAATGCGTTGCCGCAAGGTCCGCACATCCGTGGGGACATTCGTGGCCGCCAGTGGGGGAATTAGTGGCCGCCCGTACGAAATTCCGATGGCCACCGAGGGGCATCTCACGACCGCCGACGGAGAGATCTCACGGCCGCCGACGGGGAGAATCTCACGGCCGCCGACGGGGAGAATCTCACGGCCGCCGACGGCCCTGACGGTAAAGCCTTCCGGTATCAGCGCGGACAGCGCTTATCGGCGCGGTCCCGCGCTAGGCGACCTTCGCCAGGAGTGCTTCGTCGACGCCACGGGGTGCTACCGTGAGATGCGCGGGCGACGCCATCGCTCGTGAGGTTCTCCCCGCCGACGCAGCGAATCTCCCTCCAATCATGTGTGACGCGCCGGCGAACGAGGAGACCGATGTCCCGCCCCGGTCATAGCGAAGATGGAAGTTCCGGGCGTACGTCACGAGCCGCGCCCGCCTCCCGTCTGTCCGCCCACCCCATCCGCTTCACCCCGCCCGCTTCGGTTCGATCGCGAGAAGGGCCGAGGTGATGCCGTGAAGCCGAGAAGGGTCGAGGTGATGTGGTGAAGACGGCACGGGAACGGGCCGAGGAGAAGCGGCTGGCGAAGCTCGATCTGGTCCGCGAGCAGGTCCAGAGTGGTTCGCTGGTGATCCGACAGATGACAGACGAGGAGCGCAGGCGGTATCCGCCGCGTCCGGTTCAACGCAAGACCGAGCGTGGGCGAAGATGACCATGCGTGACCGTGAGGGATTGATCACGCGGATCCGGCAGCTCCGTCGCCTGACCCCCGCGGCAGCGCAGCCCTCGCCGGCCGCCAGCGACCACGCGGATGCTGCCCGAATCGATGATCTGGAGACGCGGATCGCGCACCTGGAGCAGATGGTGGAGGGGCTTCAGGACTCCGTGCACCGCGAGTCAGAGCGGCAACGCAAGCTGCTCGCAGAACTCCGAGCCCAGATTCAGCCCGCGGCGATGAGCGCGGCCCTGAACAAGGACGCTCGCGACCGCGGGCTGTAGCGTGACCTCCTGCTTCATCCCGGGCCTGAGCGACGACGTGGGCGCCGCGGAGCAGGCGTGACCTCGTTCTTCATCCCGGGCCTGAGCGACAACGTGGGCGCCGCGGAGCAGGCGTACGTCGAGATGCGAACACAGATCGAGCTCGAGATAGGCCGCCGACCTAGTGCTCGCCGAATCCTGCGCCTGTGGACGCGTCGCGGAAGCGTTGACTGCGTCACCGAGGTGGGCAGGTGCGACCCGTTGCGCGGGGGGACGGTGATGGCGATCTTCGACATGGGAGCGCGTCAGCCGTTCATCGTCTGGCGCCAGCCGGACGAGCATCGGGAGGGTGTTCGCGAGATCCTCGGTTGCAGCGCGTACTCGGTGTTGGAGTTCGACCCGTGAGCCGGGGCCGCGAGATTGAGTTGCTGCGAGCCGACGTGCTCTACTACCGTGACCGTGTGGCCTTGCTCCGGGCCAAGCTTTACCGCTGGGGCCAGGGTTCCAACGCCCATTTGCACGAGCTCGAAGCTGAGCTGGAACGCGCCAAGCAGCGCCTTCGCGAGGCGCGTCCGCGCGCGGAACTCTGACGCCCACCCCTGAGCGGCCCTTCGCAAGTCATCCGCCGGCGACGGCACTCGGTGTGAAGCGAAGTTACGACGAGGAGCACCGCGCTGGTTGAGTGCTCGGCGCCGTCGACCGTGAGGCGGTCCGCGGATGAGAGGTCGGGCGGCTAGACTGAGGGTTCGTGCCGGGCGCCGAGCCCGGTGAAGTAGTGCCAGCGTTCGTATTGGTTGCTCTTGCACCTCCCGCGTATCGCAGCACACGACTCCCGGGAGGGAATGAATGGCTACAGGAACCGTGAAGTGGTTCAGCAACGACAAGGGCTACGGCTTTATCACGCCCGACGACTCAGGTCAGGACCTGTTCGTTCACCACAGCGCGATCCAGAGCGACGGCTTTAGGTCGCTCGCCGAGGGCGCAAAGGTGAGCTACGAGACCGAAGAGGGCCGGAAGGGTCCGGCGGCGGCCAACGTCAAGGTGATCTAGTCAAAGATCGAGCGCGCGGCGCTGCTGGGGTCTCAGCAGCGCCCGCCGCTTGCATGGGCTTGGCGAACGAGCCCGAATCCGACAGCGGACCGTGTGGATCGACGACCGCTGAACCCCACAACGTAAGGATGGGCGCGCATGGGCTCTAGCGGTAAGAAGAAGACCACGTTTGCGAAGCTGGCCCGTGAGACGAGGCTTCGCGAGCGTCGACTCGAGAAGCAGGCCAAGAAGGACGCACGGAAGCGGGCGGGTGACGTGCAGCCGACAAAGCCCGCTGACGCGCCGGCCGGCGAGGACCGGTGACCGGCGCAGCGTGCCGCGCCTCTACGTCTTCTCGAGGACGAGCCGATAGTGGTCGATCAGCTCTCGCTCGAAGCAGACTCGGTTGGAGCTGACGCCTGAGGTGTAGGCAAACCGAAAGTCGGGGCTCGTGAGCCAGCGCGGGAGAAGTTGAAGCTTGAGCAATGCCATCCTGGGATTCCACGACTCGGTCCGCATGTCCCATTGGCGGATCGTTTCGATGTAATCGATCCGGCCGCTCTCGGCGGACACCAGGCGGAAATATGGGTCGGCGCAGCGGATGATCTGGTCCTGACCGAAGGGGAGGAAGGAGCCCGGGAACGCCGCCCCCATCATCGCGAGGTACCACGCATCCGATTCCCGCGGGGCCTGGCGGTCGATCTGCTCCACTGGAATCATGTTCCGTCCGAAGACCATCGTTTGCAGGTAGAACCTGCCATGGTGAGGCAGCACGCCCGCCACCTGCTCGAAGAAGCGGCGATAGATCTGTTCCTGATGCCCCGCCCGGTGGTCGTCCGGGGAACAGAAGTGCTCGAAGGCCCCGAGGCTCGCGACCGCGTCGAACGAGCCGAAGCTGTCGCGGGTGACTTGGCGCGCGTCGTAGAGGTGGACGTCGAGGCCGTGGTGACGGCAGGCGGTCACCTGGGCCGAGGACAAGGTCACGCCGAGCCCGGTGGCACCGATGCGTCTGACGTAATTGAGCAGCCCGCCCCAGCCGCAGCCGAGGTCGAGGACGCGTCGCCCCGGCTCAATCCCGATCTGCTCGGCTACGTAGTCGTGCTTGCGCCGCTGAGCCTCCTCGAGGGAGAGCGAAAAATCGCCGTCGTACTTGGCTCCGCTGAAGTCCGCGAGTTCCCCCAAGGCGAGGCGGATGACGCGATCGGTCAACGAATAGCTGAAATCGATGTCCTTGCGCCCAGCCATGACCTGCGCATCCTAATCCCGGAACTGCCACGAGATCACGCCCGCGCATCGCCGACGTCGGGCGACGGGGGATCGACGAGCTCGAGCGCACCGAAACCGGGCAGTGGCCCGTCCATCAGGAACACCTCGATCGTCAGATCGGGCTCGACATGGGCTTGGCTGAGAAAAGCCAGCACCTTGCGCCCAGTGAGCATTTCGATCAGGTCGCTGTAGCGCTCTTTCATCACCCGCTGAAAGCCGCGACGCATCTCCAGCACCCGGTCTGGCTCGCCGCCTTCCATCATCGTCCGCTCGACCGCGGTGAACCCGTCACTGAGCACGCACACGATCAGGTTGTCGAGCACATAGGTCTTGGCTTTTACCGGTCCGCGCCCGTAGTGCTCGCGCATCAACGCGACGATCCGATTGGTGATCTCCGCCAGTAGCCGGCCGCCAGCAAGCGACGGGGCGCCCCGTCCTTCTTGGCCGCTGGCGCTCACCTTCGACCCCTGGATCGTTGGCGCTGTTCGGTCCTCACTCGTGCTGCGGGATACTTGACCTTGGCGACCGCGGCCCGACCGGACCGGGCGCCTCCTTCACAACCCCCGCTAATCGTACTCGTGACCCCGGCCGATTGCGCTGGCCTAAAAGGGGTAGAGTGCTCATCGCTGGACGCTAGGTGCGATTGCCTTCGTGAGGGCGGTAAGGCCAGGGTCCAGTACATGTAGGCGAAGTAGCGCGCGTCCGCAGCGGCCTATAAGGCGGCCAGCGGGGGCGTTGAGAAGGCAACGCAACTCCCGTCAGGAGTGGTCGTGCAGGAACCGCGCGCCAATCGGAGCTGGGCGTTCTTTACCGCTGGTGACCGTGCGCCGATCGGGCGGTCGCGATCACGCGCCCGTCGAGCGCACATGCCCCGCGAGAAGGGCGTGGTTTCCGCGCAGCCGCTGGAGGGAGCTTCATCGGCCGCGCGCGCGGGCTGCGATCCGCGCTCAAATCATCGCAGCGAGACCGGACTAATGGGCTCTACCTGCGGCATCGGGCCAACGAAGGGGGGGTCTTGACCGAGACCGAAGCTTTGCAGTCCTCGTTCTGGCGGGAACGACTGGCGCCATACGCCGAGCCCCGTGTAGCGCGCAGCGTGCTGGACCTTGCCACCTCCGTCGTTCCGTACCTCGTATTGACGGCGGCGATGTATTCGGTCCTACACGTCTCCTACCTGCTCGTTCTGTTGTTGGCCGTGCCGGCCGCTGGCTTCCTGTTGCGAACCTTCATCGTCTTCCACGACTGCACGCATGGTTCGTTCCTCCCCAGCCGCACGGTCAACAAGTGGGTTGGGATTGTGTGTGGCGTGATCGTGTTCACGCCGTTTCACAGCTGGCGGCACGAGCACGCCGTCCACCACGCCACGGCCGGCGACCTCGACCAACGCGGTAGGGGGGACGTGGACACCCTCACGGCGGCGGAGTACCTGGGGCGCCCGTGGCCGGGTCGGCTTGCGTACCGGCTCATGCGCAATCCGTTCGTGATGCTCGTTCTCGGGCCGATCTGGGCGATGATGCTGGAACCCCGGCTCGTGCCGGGATGGGCGCGGCCGCGCTTCTGGCGCATGATCGTCGCCACCGACGTCGCACTCGTCGCCCTGATCGCCGCGTTGTGCGCGCTCTTCGGCTGGAAGGCGGTTCTGCTCGTGCAGCTGCCGAGCGCAATGCTCGCCGGGGCGGCGGGAATCTGGCTCTTCTACGTGCAGCACCAATTCGAGGGCGTCTACTGGGAGCGCCACGACGGCTGGAGCTACCCGGAGTCGGCGCTTCGTGGTAGTTCGTACCTCAAGCTCCCGAAGGTCCTGCAGTTCTTCACCGGAAACATCGGCCTACACCACGTTCACCACCTGAGCCCGCGCATCCCCAACTACAACCTTCAGCGCGCGCACGACGAGAACCCGATCTTCCACGACGTGCCGACGCTGACTCTGTGGGACGGCATCCGCGCTCTGAGGCTAAAGCTCTACGACGAGCAGCAGGGACGCTTGGTGAGCTTCTCGGCCGCGTTGAGGTTCAGGGGACGCCCCGCTTGGCGGCTTCCTCAGCGCGCCAGGGACGCGTAGGAAGGAGGTAAACGCGCCGCCTCGGTGCAGGTCGAGCCTTCGGGGAGCTAGGCGGCCACCCGCTGTCTGATCGCGTCGAGCAGCTCAACGAGGATGTTGTCGAGCTCGAGCGTCACGTCGTGGTCCCGGAGCGATCCCGATTCATCGAACGCTTCGTGCGCGAAGGGAACGGCCAGCTCGCGGTCGATGACGCGGGCGCCGGCGGCGGCGAGCGCCTTGCGCAGCTCGGCTTGTGACCACACGGCGCCGAACATGCCGGTGCTCGCGCCGATCGCCGCGACCGGCTTGTTGCGCAACACCCCCTCGCCGACCGGCCGCGACGCCCAGTCGATGGCGTTCTTGAGGTGGCCGGGAACGGACGAGTTGTATTCGGGCGTTGCGAACACGATCCCGTCGGCGCCGGCGATCGCGGCCCGCCAGCGGCTGACGGACAGGGGGAGCGACGCCTCGTCGTCCTCGTCGAAGGCGGGTATCGCCTTCAACCCGTCGTATTCGGTGAACCGCACTCCGGGCGGAAGCGAGTCGCCCGCCGCCCGGAGCAGCATCCGGTTGTACGAGCCGCGGCGCAGGGAACCGGCGACCCCGAGTATCTCCATCGGGGCTCAGCTCTGAACGAGCTCCAGCTCGACGGTCAGCTTGACGTCGTTGGCGACGGCGAATCCACCCTGTGGCAGTGGCGCGTTCCAGTTCAGGCCGAATTCCGTGCGGTCGACGAAGGTCTCCAGCGTGATGCCGAGCTTGGTGATATCTCCGAGCGTGAGGGCCGGGCCGGCGATCGTCCCGCGGCTTTCCACCGGATGCGTGTGATCCTTGATCGCGAGCTGGCCGTCGACGATCAGCTCATCGCCCTCCCGGCGGATCGAGTCCGAGTGGAACGTGATCTGCGGGTACCGCTCCAGGTCGAAGAACTCCGGGGAGCCGAGGTGAGCCTGGAGGTTCTCGTCCTTGACCACGAGCGACGATGCTTCGACGGTTCCGGCCAGCTGCGCCGAGTCCTCGTCGACGGTGAGGGTGGCGTCGAACCGCTCGAAACGGCCGCGGAACGTCGAAACGCCCATGTGCTTGACCGCAAAGCTCGCGGAGGAGTGAGTGGGATCGAGCTTCCAGGTGCCAACCGGGAGGCCCGTGCTGCTGAGTGCTACGTCGGTGACGGACATCGGCAAGTCCTTTCTTCAGGTGGTTGAATTGATATCCGGGACGCAACCGGACCACAGTCCGGTAACTGTCGATCAGCGTATCATATATCCGGACCATGGTCCGGATATATGCGTCGACCGCCCCCTCCTACGATGCTCTCGTGCAGCCTCCAGTGGAGCTTCCACTCCTCGCCGGCGCGCGGGCCGAGCGAGCCGACGCTGCCCGGAACCGGGCCGCGATCCTCGAGGCCGCGGAGCGGCTGCTGCGCGATCACGGCGCTGAAGCGATCACCATGGATCGACTGGCGTGCCAGGCCGGCGTCGGCAAGGGCACCCTGTTCCGCCGCTTCGGGGATCGAGCCAACCTCTTCCACGCCCTGCTCGACGAGACGGAGCGCCGGCTGCAGGAGGGCTTCATCCGTGGTCCGGCGCCGCTCGGGCCGGGTGCCCCGCCGGCCGAGCGGCTGATCGCGTTCGGCCACGCGCTGATCGAGCTCACCGCGGAGCGGGGTGACCTGCTGCTGGCTGCCCAGCCGCCCGAAGCCGCGCTCCGCTACCGGTCCCCCGTTCATGCCGCCTACACGGCACATATCGACTATCTCTTGCGGGAGCTCGAGGCTGACCACCCCGAATACCTCACTGACGTCATCCTCAGCGCGCTTGCTCCCGAGCTCATCCAGCACGAGTTCGACCGCGGGATGACGATCGAGGATTGCAAGGACGCGTGGGAGAACCTCGTCCGCAGGCTGGTCGCCTAGAGCGTGAGCGCGCTCGTTCGGCTCCGTCGCGCGGGATATATTCCTCCGCACCCGCTGGGGCAACGCGTGATCTTTCGACAGTTCATCCACGACGATCTAGGCTGTGCTTCGTACCTCATCGGCGACGAGCACGCCGGTGTCGCGGCGGTCGTCGATCCGATGCTCGACGTCGAGGGCTACCTGGCTCTGGCGCGCTACATGGGCGTGCAAATCGAGCACGTCCTCGAGACCCACAACCACGCCGATCACGTCTCAGGACACGGACGGCTGGCTGCCGCGACCGGCGCGAGGATCCACATTCACCGGCTGGCCGGTCCCGCCTATGACCACGACCCATTCGACGATGGCTGGCAGCTCAGCCTGGGGAGCGTGACCGTTTGCGCCATGCACACGCCGGGGCACCGCCCCGAGCACTCTGCGTTTGCCCTGATCGACACCGCGCGCGGGCCGGAGCCCTGGGCCGTGCTGACCGGCGACACCTTGTTCGTGGGCGACATCGCCCGTCCCGACCTCGCGGTCGACAAGGAGGAGGGCGCCCACGCGATCTTCCAATCGCTTCGAGAGAAGCTGCTTGCGCTGCCGGGGGAGTGCGAGATATGGCCGGGGCACCTGGGGGGCTCGCTGTGTGGTGGGCCCGGTATGGACATGAAGGTCTCATCGACGATCGCATTCGAGCGCCGGCACAACCGGTTGCTCGCACTGCAGGACGAGGACGACTTCGTGCGCGAGACGACCTCCGGGCTGGGGCCTCAGCCGCCGAACTTCCAAGCAATCGTCGCGATCAACCGCGGCCCGCTGATCTCCGAACCGGCCGCGCTTCGGGCGCTGTCGCCGAGAGAGCTCGTGACCAAACAGGCCGAGGGCGCGCTGATCGTCGACGTCAGGACCGATCTCCAGTTCGATGACGCCCATGTGCCGGGAGCGCTTTGCAATCCCGCGGTGCGGGCCGGCTTCGGCACAAAACTCGCGTGGATCGCGGACCGCGACCGTGACGTCGTGCTCGTGGGTCGCCACGACGCCGACGCGATTCACGCGGCGCATCTGGCGGCCTCGGTCGGTGTCCGCAGGATCGCCGGATACCTCGGGGGAGGCATGCAGAGCTGGAGAGAGGAAAAGCGGCCCACGGAGTCGATCGAGCGAATCGACGTTTCCGCTCTCCACGACCGGGCCGATGCGGTCCAGATCCTGGACGTGCGAGCGCGCGCCGAGTGGAACGATGGGCACATCCCCGGTTCGGTCAACGTTCCCTACCACGACATCGCCGGAGTGCCCGAAGGGGTCGACGCGGAGCGCCCACTGGCGGTCATCTGCTCCTCGGGTCAGCGCAGTGCGGTCGCCGCATCGCTGCTGATCCGACACGGGGTAAAGCACGTGATCCACGTCGCCAACGGTGGGGTCGGCACGTGGCAGCGAGCGGGTTGGCCGATCGAGCGGGCCCGGACGATCCCTGCAGCCTGATGCGGCGGCTCACCGTGCCGGGCCACGACCTGGTTGGGATCCGGGCCGACAATCCAGGGCCGTTCACGCTGGCGGGAACGAACTCGTGGATCGTCGGCCGCGCACCGGCGTGGGTCGTGGACCCGGGGCCGGCGCATTCCGAGCACGTTGAGACGCTGGTCTCCGAGATCGACCACCGAGGTGGCCTGGGCGGCATCGCACTGACCCACGACCACATCGATCACTCGGAGGCGGTGCCCGCCCTCCAGAGCCGCTATCCCGGTGCGCCGCTGGCGGCCGCGCGTGGCGACGTCGACGTGCTGCTTGAGGAGTCGAGCGGGTTCGGCCCGCTCGAGGCCGTGAGCACTCCGGGCCACGCGCCAGACCATCTGGCGTTCATCACCGGCACGGCGGCACTCACGGGCGACGCCGTGCTCGGCGAGGGCAGTGTGTTCATCTGGCCCGCTCCCGGGGCGCTCGCGACCTATCTCGCCGCGCTGGCCGAGCTGCGGGCCCGCGAGCTCACCGTGATCTGCCCCGGGCACGGGCCGCTCGTGCGCGATCCCTCCGCAAAGCTCGACGAGTACATCGCGCACCGGCTCGAGCGCGAGCGCCGGCTGATCGCGGCGCTGGACGCGGGCAGGCGAGGCGTCGATGAGATCCTCGAGGAGGTCTGGAGCGACGCGCCTGCAGCGCTTCGCCCCGCCGCCGCGGTCACGCTGGCCGCGCATCTGGACAAGCTCGCCGACGAGGGACGGCTGCCCGATGGGGTGGAGCGCCCGGCGGTGGCGCTCTGACCCCGCCGTCAAGGCGCCGGCGCCGGCACCGGCCCGGCGGCCAGCCGTCGGCGCGCGAGCTCCATGGCTGCGGTCAGCGGGGTGGCGTCCATTGCTTCGGCCGCTTCGAAGATCTGGCGAAGCGTGTCGGAGATCCCGCGCACCCGCCGTCGAGCCGCGGCGGGGTCGTACTCGCCGAACTCCTCGGCGATGTTGATCAGCCCGCCGGCGTTGACCACGAAATCGGGGGCCCACAGGATCTGGCGGGCGGCAAGGACATCGGCGATCCGCTCATCGGCGAGCTGGTTGTTGGCGGCGCCGGCGATGATCGCGCAGCCCAGGCGCGGCACGGTCTGATCGTCGAGGAACCCTCCGAGAGCGCACGGGGCGAGAACGTCCACCGTGGCCGTGAGCGCTCGCTCGGGCGTCGTCCAGCGGGCCCCGAGCTCGTCGGCGAGGCGTCGTTTGGACTCGTCGACATCCGCGAGCAGCAGCTTTGACCCGGCGCGCGCGCAGCGCCTGGCCACCCGCGAGCCCACGTGCCCGAGCCCGATCACGCCGATCGACCGGCCGCGGAGCGAATCGGTGGAGAACACGCGCTCGCAGCAGGCGCGGATTGCCGATTCGACGCCCAACGCGGTGAACGGGCTGGGATCGCCGGAGCCTCCCCGCCGGCGCGGGAGACCGGCCACGTAGCGGGTGCGCTCGACGATCACGCTCATGTCGCGGCTCGAAGTCCCGACGTCCTCGGCCGTGATGTACCGGCCCCCCAGCGCCTCTACGGTGTCGGCGAAGTCGAGCAGTCCGGCGTGGCGACGCTCTGAGGTGAGAGGCCCGAGAACCGGAGTCATGATCACGCCCTTGCCGCCGCCTAGTGGCAGGTCGGCGACGGCCGCCTTGTAGGTCATCGCGCGCGAGAGCCGCAGCACATCCCGCAGAGCCGCGCGGGAATCGTCGTAGGCCCACATCCGGCAGCCGCCGAGCGAGGGGCCGCGGATCGTCGAGTGGACGGCGACGAACGTGTAAAGCCCGGATCGCCGTCCTCGACGGACGAGGACCTCCTCGTGGTCGAGCTTCTCCAGGTAGCGCTCGATGGCCCTAGTGCACCTTCCGGCAATCAGCGCATACGTGTCGCGGGCCCGGATGACCGCCGGCTCGCGCCTGCGGCCCGCTCGGCATCCGGCCTCGCCTGATTGGGCCGCGCGCGAGTCATCCAGCTGTCCTCGACGCTCGGCGCAGCGCTGCTGCGCCGTCGCACCTGCGTCCTTGCCCGACGCCCCCCGGACCTCGCGACACGCGCACCCTAATCACCGGAAGGCACACCGACGGTCCGTGGCACTAAACGTCCGCGCCCGAGGTCATCCGTGATGTCCGGACCCGAACGATCAAGAGCGGGCCGGTACCGATCCGCTGCCGGTGGGCGTGCCCGTGGATCCCGAGCTGGTCTGGCTCGCCGTCTGGGCGACCGGTGCGGCGGGGCTGGTGGAGGTCGCGGGCGTGCTTGCGGCGTTCGGGGCGGTGGTGCTCGTGCTCCCGCCCCCCGCGCCGGGGGCAGTACCGGCGCAGGCGCTGGGATTCGGGGTGCCGGCGGCAGGATCGGTGCCGGTTGAGTTGGTGGCCGGCCCGCTGGTGCTGCTGTCGCTGGTGGTGCCGGCGCTCGTAGTGCCTGCGGTCGTGCCGGCGGCATTCGCAGTGGCGGGGTTCGTGCCGCCCGCGTTCGCGCCGGTGGCGCACGGGGCCGGACCGGCGCCGGAAGTCATGGCCCCGGCGGTGCTGGTGTTGCTCCTCGGGGCGGACCAACCAGGCGCGGTGTCATAGGCGCTCGCGCTCTTGCCGCCGCCGACCGGCGGCTCGCTGCTCGGCTTCGGCGGCAGGGTCACCTGCGAGGCGGGGGTGCCGTTCACGGCCAGCGGCTTCTGGGCCCGCGGCGTGGCGATCGCTGCCGGCAGACGCGCCGGCGTGGATCCAGCCGCGCCTGCGACGGCCGTCACCGCGGGCGGGGAGATCACGTCGGCGGGGCCGGTCGCGGCCTTGCTCGCCCGCTTGAGCGCGTGGCGCGGCGCCGGCGCTCGGACGAGCCGGTGGTGATGATGGCGGTGGTGGGCGGGGGCGGCAGCGATCGTGTGCTGGATCTCGACCGCTCCGCCTGCGGTGACGATCGCTGCCGCGAGCAGCGTCGCGACGTGACCCGCGCTCGTGGCGAGCACACCGGTTGCGGCCGCCCCGGTGCCGGCAGCACCGCCCGCCGCGGCCGCTCCGCCACCCGCGGCCGCGTATGAGCTGGCTCCGCCGCCGACGCCGCCCAGCCCGAGCAGCTTCGCGAGCATCCCGAGGGGCCCGGCAGCGGGAATGATTGCCGCAAACTGGCGGCCCACGACGCGCAGCTCCCGGTGAAACTTGCGGCAGCCCGCGCAGTCGCGCATGTGTCGCTTCGCGGTGCCGCCCGGGCGCACGCCACGATCGCGCGCCAGCGACAGCTGCTCGCGGATCTCCGAGCACGCGGTGTCACGCGCCTCGAGGGCTTGCGCCAGCGCCACCCGGGCTCGCACCAGCAGCGATTTGACCGCGGGGATCGACACGCCCAGCGCCTCCGCGAGGTCCGCGTAGGTCATGCCGCCCAGCTCCCGCATCAGCAACGCCGAACGCTGCTGATCGGGCAGCCGGCGCACATCGGCGATCAGGCGACGGAGGGACTCCCGCCTGTCGGCCTCCGCGATCGGGTCATGCTCCGGCGCGCGCACCAGCTCGAGCAACTCGGGGGAGGGGGGAACGGGGCGACGCAGCTCATCGATGCAGCGGTTGTGGGCCACGCGATAGAGCCAGGCGCGTAGAGCCAGGTCGTTGTCGCTCGCGCGCAGGCCCGAATAGGCACGAACGAACACGTCCTGGAGCGCGTCCTCGGCATCCTGGCGGTGCGGCAGCATCTGTCGCGTGTAGGCGAACAAACGCTGGCGATAGCGGTCGTGGATGATCCGAAACGCCTCATCGTGGCCGGCCCGGAACAGGGCCACCAGCTGTGCGTCCGAGCGTAGCCGAAGCAGCGGGGCCCCGATCGACACGCGGGTCGGCGAGATTCCGGCCGGTGCTTGGAGAGCGGACGCTTCCACTGGAATCCTCGGCAGTCACTGTAACGCCTGGTCCAAGCGGAAGTTCCTGACGGCCTCCTCAGGACTCCCGCACGAGAGGCTCTCAGGACAGCGACTCCCGAACGAGAGCTCTCGGGACAGCGACTCCCGCACGAGAGCTCTCACGACAGCGAAACCATCACGTGCTTGACCTCGGTGTAGTCCTCTAGCGCGTACATGCTGAGGTCTTTGCCGTAGCCCGACTGCTTGAAGCCGCCGTGGGGCATCTCGGACACCAGCGGGATGTGGTCGTTGATCCAGACGCAGCCGAAGCGGAGCGCGTTGGCGACGCGCATCGCGCGCCCGACGTCGCGCGTCCATACGGACGAGGCCAGGCCGTACGGAGTGCCGTTCGCCCACGCGATCGCCTCCGCCTCATCGGAGAACTGCTGCACGGTGATGACCGGGCCGAAGATCTCGCGCTGGATCATCTCGTCGTCCTGGCGTAAGCCCGCCACCACTGTGGGTTCGAGGAAGAAACCGGGACGGTCCGGCTCACGGCCGCCGGTGACGACCTCCGCGTTTCGGGGACGGCGCTCGATGAAGCCCTCCACACGCTCGCGCTGCCGAGCGGAGTTGAGCGGACCGAGGGTGGTGTCCGTCGAGCGGGTGTCGCCGAGGACCAGGCCGCCCGCTTGTTCGGCGAGGCCTCCGACGACGTTGTCGTAGACCTTGGAGCCTGCCAGCACGCGGGTCGCCGCGGTGCAGTCCTGGCCGGCGTTGTAGTAGCCGGTTCCCGCGATCGTCTCGAGGGCGGTGTCGAGGTCGACGTCGTCGAATACCACTACGGGCGCCTTGCCACCGAGCTCCAGATGGACGCGCTTGAGCGTGTCGGCCGCCGCGCGCGCTATCCACTTCCCGGTCTCGACAGAGCCGGTCAGCGACACCATGTCCACTTGGTCGTGGGTGACGAGGGCCTGCCCAGTCGGATCCCCGTGTCCCGTGATGACGTTGAGGACGCCCTTGGGGAAGATCTCCCCCGCATACTCGGCGAGCTTCAGCGTGGTCAGCGGCGTGGTCTCGGCCGGCTTGAGCACCACCGTGTTGCCCGCCCCCAGGGCGGGGCCGATCTTCCACACGGCCATCATCAGCGGATAGTTCCAAGGGGCGATCTGCCCGATCACGCCGACCGGCTCGCGGCGGATCATCGACGTATACCCGCCCAGGTATTCGCCAGTGGCGCGACCTTCCAGGCATCGGGCCCCCCCGGCGAAGAAGCGCAGGTTGTCCACCATGAACGGGATCTCGTCGTTGCGGAACGCCTCGATCGGCTTGCCCGCGTTGTCGGACTCGAGCTCCGCGAGCTCCTCGCCGTGCTCCTCGATGGCGTCCGCGAGCTTCAGGAGCATGCCGGCGCGCTCGCCGGGCGTCGTGGTGGCCCAACCGTCGAACGCATTGCGAGCCGCCGTGACCGCCCGATCGACGTCCGCCTCGGTTGAGAGTGGAGCATGCGCGATTACGTCGCCCGTCGCGGGGTTGAGGACGGGCTCGGTCTGACCCTCGACGGGATCGACGTACTCGCCGTCGATGAAGTTCTGAAGAGATGCTGTGGTTGTGGCCATGGCCGCAAAGTACCACCGCGTCGGCGGACGGCGGGGCGAACTTCCAGCGAGCCCGGTGTACGGTTCGGCGGCCCCGCGATATTGGGCTTGCGTTGCGGTTTGGTGCGGGGCGACGAGCAGCGCTCGGCGATACCGTATATGCCTAAAGAATGGCGGATCCTACGTCGGGCATTGGGATTCCGGTGGCTTTCGGTGCCGGGCTGATCTCGTTCCTGTCGCCGTGCGTGCTGCCGCTCGTGCCGGGATACATCTCGGCGGTGGCGGGCGTCGCGCCCGGCGAGATTCGGGCGTCCCGGGTGCTCGGTCCGAGCCTTCTGTTCGTGGCCAGCTTCTCGGCGATCTTCATCGCGCTCGGGCTGCTCGGGCAGGCTGCGCTGCGCAGCGCGCTGACCGGGCCGGCCGCGCTGAAGATCTCGGGCGCGTTGATCATCGCGATGGGCGTGGTGTTCGTGCTCGCGCCGTTCGCCCCGCGGGTGGCGCGCGAATGGCACGTGGGGCCATTGATGCAGCGCGCGGGTCCCGGCGCGCCGGTACTCACGGGGGCCGCGTTTGCGCTCGCCTGGACGCCGTGCACGGGGCCCACGCTGGGAGCGATCGTCACCGCGACCGGAGTGTCGTCCTCGGCGGCTCGCGGCGCGTTTCTACTAGCGGTCTACTGCGCGGGGCTGGCCGTGCCGTTTCTGATCACCGGCCTCGCGTTCGGGAAGGCAACCGCGGCGTTCGCCGTGATCAAGCGGCACTACCCGATCGTGATCGGCGCCGGAGGAATCGTCCTGATCGGCATGGGCGTGATGATCTGGACGGGCGAGTTCACCCAGCTCAACATCACGGTCAACCATTGGCTTCAGGCGCTGGGGCTTCCCGATCTCAATTCGGACACCTGATGCCCGGCCCGACCGCGGGCCGCTGATCGACGCCGGGACACGGCGCGGCACGCAGGTGGTCGGGGCCCGACCTCGAACGTAAGTCCGAGCACACCGGTTGGACTTAGGCCGCCCTAAAGTGGTAGGCTCTCGGGCCAGGTCATTAGGGTCCCCTAACTCTTCGTAAGCCCCGTGTCCTTCGCACAAACCGTAGCGCTTGGCGCCCTCGCCGGATTCACCATCTACCTGGGCTTGCCGGTGGGCCGTCTGCAGCTGCTCTCCGGACGTGCGCGCGTGGCGCTGGCGATGTTCTCCGTCGGCGTGCTGGCGTTCATCTTCGTCGACGTGCTCTCGAACGGCATCTCGATCGTCGATTCCGCGCTGACGTCGTTCAAGCATCACCACGACTCGCTGGCGTACGTGATCTGGCTGGTCGTGCTCCTCGGCGCGGGGTTCGCCGCCGGCAGCGCCGGGCTCGCGATGCTCGAGCGCGTGATGCGCCCGCTCGGCGCGCGTACGCCGCCGATCGCCGGGGGCGCCGATGCCGCAGCGCTCACCGTCTCGGAGGCCGAGTCACTGGCGCTCGAGCTCGATGCCAGCCGCCGGCGGGCGCTTCGCACCGGCCTGACGATCGCCGCCGCGATCGGAGTGCACAACTTCGCCGAGGGGCTCGCGATCGGGGTCTCCGCCCGCGCGGGAGCGATCAGCCTCGCGACCGTGCTGATCATCGGCTTCGCGCTGCACAACGCGACGGAAGGATTCGGGATCGTCGGTCCGCTTGGGGACGTCAAGCCCTCATGGCGCTGGCTCGGGCTGGCGGGGCTAATCGGCGGGGGGCCGACGTTCGTGGGGTCGCTGGTCGGCTATGCGGTCACGAGCGACCCGCTCGAGCTCGCGTTCTATGCCGCCGCGGGCGGCGCGATCCTGTACGTGATCGGAGAGGTCTGGAACGGGATGCGCCGCTACGGTTACCGCGAGCTCGGGCTGCTGATGGTCACGGCCGGGTTCCTGGTCGGCGTTCTGACCGATCTGATCGTCAGCTACGGCGGCGGCTAAGACCAGAGCGCTGCCACGGGGGTGCCGGGCGCCGACCGGCGGTCACCCACCCCGCCGGGCGAGCTCTCGCTTGGCGGTCCGGCGCAACCGCGGCACCTTGCCGACGGTGGTGCGCAGCATCTCCAACCTCGAGGGCGGCGCCTCGAGCCCGCTCAGCACTTTCTGGGGAACGAGCGCCCAGCCGTCGTCGACCGAGACGAGGTCGCCCCGGACTTGGAAGTTTCGCCACCACGTGAACCGCTCGTCGTGCTGGTGAGCCGTCAAGCAGGCCAGGCCGGGCTGAAACGGGATCCCCTCGGGAGCGCCCTCGATCCGGATCCACCGCGCCGCCTCGTCCAGGTGCACCGGGACGCGGATCGCGAATGGGAACCCATCGGGGCACACAATCGAGAGCACCGCGGTCGGGTAGCGGGTGCCGAGGTCGCGGATCCTCTGGTTCCAGTCGCTGACCCCGCCGTGAGGATCGGCGTGGAAACGAGCCGGCTCCTCGGAGTGGCCGGAGCGAACCTCCTCCATGTGTGCGTCGTACAAGGCGGGTTCGCCGGAGATGTCGCGGTTTGGCCACACGTAGATCCGCTCTGGACGGACGTGAATGTAGATCCGGTTGTAGTACCAGCCGAGGAACCGTTTGATCGGGTCGGGCGCCCGGAGCACCGAGGCCTCCGGGAGCTTCTGAGCCGACTCCCGGGCGTAGCGCTCCCGGTTCGCTTGCAGGTCGATGTCGTCAACCTGCGCCGAGCCCTGGACGAGCACCAGCGGCGGCTCGCCCACTCCGCTTCCTGTCGGATCGGAGAAGAGGAGCGCCACGAGCGGGTTTGCCCGGGCGTCGTGGGCCTTCTTCGGGTAGCCGAGCCCGGTCGTGACGTCGATACGCGATTCTCCCGGCGCGTAATACGGGGTCACCGGCCACGTGATCGGCTGGCCCATTTGATCGATCGTCGTCAGCTCGGCGGTGATGAAGCGATCGAAGACTGCTTGTACGTCGGGTGGCAGCGAGGCCGTCACGGGGCGAGTATATGTCGGCCTCAGTCGTCGTAGCCGGCCTCGCCGGGCAGGACGATCCGCGCCGTCTCGCCCGAGACGATCACGCGCGGCTGGACGGGGCGGACGTCGCGCCCCCGCGCGTGCCCGATCAGCGCCTCGGCGGAGCGGAAACTCGAGAGCTGCTCGAGGTGCTTGATCGTCGGAAACACGAGCAACAGCTCTCCCGCCCTCGCCGCGTCGAGCGCCACGCGGGGGGCGTACCAGCGGGCGTCGACCACCTCGCGGCCGTCCACGGTCGGCTCTGCCCCCTCGGGCAGCGGAGCGAGATAGAACCAGGTGTCGAAACGAATCTTCACCTCCGCCGGCGTGATCCAGCGCGAGAACGGGATCAGGTCCTGGGGACCGCTGATCCGGATGCCCGCCTCCTCCGCCACTTCGCGGATCGCCGCGGCTCGCAGGGCCTCGTCCCCCTGGCCCTCGCCGCGATTTACCGCCCCACCCGGGAACACCCATGCCCCGCCCATGAAGCGCGCCTGCGGGTTTCGCTTGACGAGCAGGACCTCGAGCGTGGCGTCCCCGCCGCGCAGCACGATCACGGTCGCGGCCGGCCGCGGGACGGTCTCTTCACCCGCATTGAGCTCCTCGCCGGGCCCGGGTCGCTCCATCTCCACGACCTCGACCCTACCGCTACGCTTCGGCCGGTGAAGTGGATGTGCGAGTCGTGCGGGTTCATCTACGACCCGGCAGAGGGTGACCCGGACGGCGGAATACCGCCGGGCACTCCCTTTGAAGACATACCCGAGACCTGGTTCTGCCCGGTCTGCGGAGCCCGGAAGCGGGACTTCTCTCCCTACGAGGACTAGCCATCACGCACGCGCCGTTTGCGTCGCGCGTTGATCGCCGCCCGGGGCGTCTGGGCGCTGTCGCTGTTGGCGGCGCGTCACGTGGGCCCGGCATAGGGTGTCTCGGCGCCGGCGGCCCGCGTGGCCGCCGGCGCCGGCAAGCGGGTGCGATGCCGGCGGATCAGCGGCCCCGCCAGCGCGGCGGGCGCTTCTCCGCGAACGCGCGCACGCCCTCGCGGAAGTCCTCGGAGGAAAAGCAGGACCTGCGCAGCTCGATCAGCTCGCGTTCAGTGTCCGCGTCGAGCTGGGTGCCGGCGTCCTGCACGGCGCGGATCACGCGCTTGTTGCCGACCTGAGCGAGGGGAGCGTTGCCGGCGATCTCGACGGCGAGCTCGAGCGCTTCTTCGCTGAGGCGTCCGTCCTCGGCAACCGCGTTGACCAGTCCCCAGGACCGTGCCGTACGAGCGTCGATCCGGCGGCCGACCAGGAACAGCTCGCGCGTTCGCGCCACTCCGATCGCGTCGATGAACCTGCGAATCCCGGTGTGCGAGTAGACGAGCCCGAGCTTGGCCGGCGGCATCGCAAGGGCGATAGTGGAGGCCGCGATCCGCAGGTCACAGGCCAGCGCGAGCTCGAGGCCGCCGCCGATCGCGTGACCATTGAGCACGGCGACGGTGGGGTAGGGATAAGCATCGACCGCGTCGATCGCGGCCGCGAACGGATGGGCGATGAGCTTCTCTGCCTCCTCGGCGAACACCCCAAGTTGAGAGACGTCGCCGAGGTCGTAGCCCGCCGAGAAGGTGCCCTCCTCGCCGGTGATGATCACGCAGCGGGCGTCGAGCCGCGGCATCGTGGAGGCGAAGCCGTCGAGGATGGCGTGATCGAGGGCGCCCCGCCGGCCCGGATTGGAGATCGTCAGGCGCGCGACGCCGGGTGCCGGCTCGTCCAGCAAGAGGCGTCCGCCGGGGTTACTCGAGGACAACGAGCGGATCGCCTTCGGAAACCGACTGTCCCTCCTCGCACAGGATCTCGCTGACCACCCCCTGATCCTCGGCCTCCACCGGCATCTCCATCTTCATCGACTCGAGGATCACGACCGTGTCGCCCTCTTCGACGTTGTCTCCCACCTCGACCTCGATCTTCCAGACGGTTCCCGTGATATGGGCCTCGATCTCGGGCAACCTAAGCGGTCCTCCTGTGCGGGTGCATTGGTGCGGCAGGATAGCCGTGGCCGTGGAGCGCCCGGATGAGCACGGGCCATTCCCGCCTAATTCCGGGTTCCGTCCGGACCGCCCGCTTGACTGAACCTCGTCTTTTGGTCTTTGATCCTCGTGGGAGGAGAGATGGAGGGAAAGAGCGTCTTCATCAGCTCGGTTTCGCGGCGTGACCTGGCGCGTCGCCGGCCGACGCGGCCGGCGCTCGGGCTGGCGCTACCGCTGCTCGTCGTGGCGTTGCTGATCGCCGCGGCGCTCGGCGCGTTGATCGTCGCCCGGGGCGGGATCTAGCCCGAACGCTAGCCGTACGTATCCGGGTCGGGCCCGGTGCGCTCGCCGGCGTCGAGCTGCTCCACGTCCCGCATCTGATCTTCGGTCAGCTCGAAGTCGAAGATCTGGAAGTTCTCTTCGATGCGCTTGGGCGTGACGGACTTCGGGATCACGACGTTTCCGAGCTGAATGTGCCAGCGCAGCACGATCTGCGCCGGCGTGCGACGTAGGCGCGAGGCGATCGACTCGAGCGTCGGATCGCCGAGCAGGATGCCCTTGCCGAGCGGACTCCACGCCTCGGTCCGAATGTTGTGCTCGACGTGATACCGGCGCAGTTGGCGCTGCTGGAGGCGCGGGTGCAGCTCGATCTGGTTGACGGCCGGAACGACGCCGGTCGCGTCGATGATCCGATCGAGATGCTCGGGCTGGAAATTGGACACCCCGATCGACCGCGCGTGCCCGTCGGCGTTCAGCCCGGTCAGCGCCTGCCAGGCTCGCCGAAGCGTGACGTACGGCACGGCCCGGGGTACGTGTACACGCGGTGCCAACCACCGACGTAGAGCTCAGGCCGCAGGTCTACAAGGATCCGAGACCGAAGGAGTACTTCGATCCGTTCCATGCGCGCACGCGGGCCGGTCCTCCGGGGGCGGCATACGAGCTTGTGCGGATCGCGACGGTCGTCCACGCGTTGATCGCCTATCGCGCGCGAGCGTTCGGAACCGAGAACGTTCCCAATGGTCCGGTGATCCTGGCTCCGAACCACGCGTCGTTCATGGACCACTTCTTCACCGGTGCGTTCATCCGCCGCCGGGTGCAGTTCATGGCCAAGTCGCAGTTATTCGGCGGCAAGGCGCAGACCTGGTTATTCACCCATGGCGGCGTGTACCCGGTTCGCCGTGGTTATCACGACGAAGACGCGTTCACCACCTCGTTCACGATCCTCGATCGGGGAGGTGTGGTGGTGATGTACTGCGAAGGCGGGCGCTCGCGCACCGGCAAGATCGCGGACGAGGCCAAGCCGGGGATCGGTCGGTTGGCGCTCGAGTCGGGCGCTCCGGTCGTTCCGGTGGCGATCCTCGGCTCACACCAGGTGCGCAACTGGAAGCGGCTGCAGTTTCCCCAGGTGACGGTCCGATTCGGTGAGCCCCTCCAGTTTCCGGTGATCGAGAACAGCACGCGCGAGCAACAGCAGCAGGCGGCGGATCTGATCCTGGGGAGAATCCGCGAGCTCCACGCCGAGCTCGGGCGGATCGGTCGCAAGGGGGCGGCGCGGATGGCGCGCGAGCGGCTGCGAGTCGCGCGTGGAAGGCAGCGGGGGGCCGCGACGCGCCGCCGCGCGCGTCCTATGCCGTAGCGATCGCCGCCGCGCCGGTCAGCCCAAGCTCGTCGATCGCCTCCTCGCGCATCTTGAACTTCTGCACCTTTCCGGTCACGGTCATCGGGAAGGACTCGACGAACTTCACGTAGCGGGGGATCTTGAAGCGGGCGATCTGGCCCCGGCAAAACTCGCGCACTGCGTCCTCCGTGAGCGCCGACCCCGGGCGGATGACGATCCAGGCCATCAATTCTTCGCCGTAGCGTTCGTCGGGAACCCCGATTATCTGTACGTCGGCGATCTCGGGGTGCGTGTAGAGGAATTCCTCGATCTCCCGGGGGTAGACGTTCTCGCCGCCGCGGATGATCATGTCCTTGATCCGGCCCACCACGCGGACGTAGCCCTGCTCGTCCATCGTGGCGAGGTCACCGGTGTGCATCCAGCGCTGGGCGTCGATCGCGTCGGCGGTTCGCTCGGGATCGTTCCAATAGCCCCGCATCACCGCGTAGCCGCGCGCCAGGAACTCTCCCGGTTCGCCCCGGGGCACGGTCCGTCCGGTAGCCGGATCGACGATCTTGATCTCGGTGTGTGGCATGACCTGGCCCACCGTCCCGCACCGGTTCTCGAGCGTGTCATCACGACGCACCTGGGTCGTCACCGGCGAGGTCTCGGTCATCCCGAACGCGATCCCCATCTCGTCGATCCCCATGTCGGAGGAGACCCGCCTCATCACCTCGATCGGACATGGAGAGCCGGCCATGATCCCGGTCCGCAGCGCGCCCAGATCGAAGTCGCCGAAGTTCGCCAAGCCGAGCTCGGCGATGAACATGGTCGGTACGCCGTACAGGCTCGTGCACCGCTCCTGCGCGCACGCCGCGAGCGTCGCCTCGGGTTCGAACGTCTCCTCGGGGTAGACCATGCAGGCCCCGTGCGAGGTTGCCGCCAGGTTGCCCAGCACCATCCCGAAGCAGTGATATAGAGGCACCGGAATGCAGATCCGGTCGCGTTCGGAGTAACCGAGCAGCTCCCCGCAGAAGAACCCGTTGTTGAGGATGTTGTGGTGCGTCAGCGTCGCGCCCTTGGGAAAGCCGGTCGTGCCGCTCGTGTACTGGATGTTGATGGGGTCGTCGAAGTCGAGCTCTTCCATCGAGGCTCGAACCGCGTCATGGGCGACGCCTCCGACCCCGCTCCCGTCCGCGAGCTCCTCCCACTCCTCCGTGTCGAAGAACACGGCGCGCTCGAGCGAGCTCACCGACCCACGTACCTGCTCCACCATCGCCACGAAATCCGAGCCGCGAGACTCCTGCGCGGAGAGGATCCAGCGGCATCCCGACTGTGCCAGCGCGTACTCGAGCTCCGTGGTCCGGTATGCGGGATTGACGTTGACGAGAATCACTCCCAGCTTGGCCGTGGCGTACTGGACGAGCACCCACTCGGCCCGGTTCGGGCTCCAGACTCCGACTCGATCTCCCTTGGACAGGCCGGCTCCCCGCATGCCTCCCGCCAACCGCTCGACGGCCTCGTTGAACTGAGCGTATGTAAAGCGCGCGTTCTGACGGCAGGACACGAGTGCGTCACTATCCGGCACCCGCGCTGCCGTCCGTTCGAGGTTGTGGGCGATCGTCTCGCCGAGTAGCGGCTCGTCACAGGCCCCGTGCGAATAGGACAACGTCATCCTCTGCTCCTTCCGTCTCCGGGCACGATCGTACTCGTCCGCCGCGAGGTCCAGGAGATAGCGTGTCGCGCCGATGACGGGGTTGCGCGAACAGCTTCTCGAGGGCCGCTCGATCGCGCTCGCGGGCGCCCCACCTGCGCTCGAGTCGTCGCTGGTGAAGCTGGGCGCTCGCACGGAGCCGTTCGAGCCCGACGTCGAGCAGGCGATCGCCGGCGAAGTGGTGGGGTCCTGGGCTCGCGCCCGGGCGCCTCTGCACGCGCTCGTGTACGACGCGTCCGCGGCGTTCGCCGGCGGTGGGTCAAGAGGGCTCCGGACGGCGCTCGAGCACGCCTGGGTAATGATCCGCGAGTTCGCGACCGGAGAGCTGATCCCCAGCGGGCGCGGCGGCAAGATCGTGTTGATAGGCCCGCGCGCCGATGCCGGCGCGTTCGCCGAACCGACGCGCGCGGCGCTCGAGAATCTCGCGCGCACACTGTCGGTCGAATGGGCGCGCCATCAGATCACCGTCACGATGATCGCCCCGGGCGCGCGGACCGCGGACGAGGAGGTGACCGGCGTCGTCTGCTACCTGCTCTCCCCGGCCGGGGATTACTTCAGCGGCTGCCGCCTTTCGCTGGGCGAAGCGCAGCGGTGTCCGAGATAAGGCCCCTACCACGGGCCTTATCTCGGACGCCCCTTCACGGCGCCTCCGCCCACGGCACGATGACCGCGTCCTCGAGCGGCGAGTCGCGGGCGACCACGTACTCCGCGGGCTCGGTGTTCGAAGGGTTCACGAGCACATGCGTCTCGCGCGGCGGGACGTAGACGAGGTCGCGCGGCTCGAGCATCAGCTCCTGCTCGAGGTGGTCGCCCCACCTGACCCGCAGTTCCCCAGAGAGCATGTACACGGCGCTCTCGCATCCCTCGTGGTAGTGCGGGCGCGACTGTGCTCCCGGCGGCACGCGGAACACGGCCATGTAGATGTTCTGCGCACCGGCGGTGGCCTGCGAGATCTCCGAGCCTCCCACAACCCCGCGAGGCACCTCTCGGTCGGGGCCCGGCTTGACCACCTTCATCGGGCCCGGCAGGGGCGGACGGCTCTCATCGCGCCAGTCTACCTCCGCTCTTCAGGCTGCCCTGCGACCTCGATCTGCAGCGGCGGTTGCGCGGCCGCCTCGTGGTCGACCTGGAGCGTGGTGTGGTGCAGGTCGAAGCGCTCCTCGAGCAGCCGCTGGAGTGCCCGGCGCAGCTCGTGGCAGTCCCTGCCGGCGCGCACCACGACGTGGGCGGAGAGCGCCGGAAACCCCGACGTGACCTCCCACACATGGAGGTCGTGGACCTCGACCACTCCCGGGTAGGCGGCGAGCAGGCGGCCGATCTGCTCGGGGTCCAGCCCCGCCGGCGCCGCTTCCATGAACACCCGGCCCGATGCGATCAGGAGCCCGTAGGCGGCGTGCAACATCAGCGCGGCGACGAGCAGCGAGGCGATCGCGTCCGCGCGGTCGAATCCGGTGGTCATGATCACGACCGCCGCCAGCGCGGTGGCAATGAATCCGTACAGGTCGGTGAGGATGTGCCGATAGGAGCCCTCGACGTTGAGGGTGCGGGTCTCGCCCGATCGGCCCGCGAGGATGCGAGCCGCGAACAGGTTCACCACGATCCCCACCAGCGCGACCACGAGCACGAGCGTGCCGTGCACCCCCGGCGGCGACAGGAGCCTCCTGATCGCTTCGAAAACGATCAGCAGGGCGAGGATCAGCAGGGTTACCCCGTTGGCCTGGGCGCTCAGGATCTCCGCTCGACCGAGGCCATAGGTCATCGCGCCCCGCGCGGGACGCGCCGCCAAGCGCGCCGCGGCCAGCGAGAGGCCCAGCGCCGCGGCGTCGGTGAGCATGTGGGCCGAGTCCGACAGCAACGCCAACGACGACGCCAGGACGCCGGCCACGACCTCCGCGACCATGAAGGCGAGGATCAGGACCAGCGCGAAGGTCAGCGCGCGGCCGTCGGTGGCTCGCGTCACGTGGACATGGTCGTGCGCCATCCGCTCAGTTAACCGACGGATCGGGCGGCATGCGCGCGATCAGCGCGTAGTTCCCGCCCTTGCGGGTCAGCACCTCGGACCACAGCGTCGCCGGCTCGGGGGTGAATGCATCCGGAAGCCGGGCGCTCTCCAGGATCCAGTCGCCGCGCTCGAGCTCCCCGTCGAGCTGTCCCGGTCCCCAGCCCGAGTGGCCCACGAACGCGCGGCCCGTGCGTACTGCGGCGACCGGACCGTCTTCCGGCGAGGAGCCGGCCCCGAGCACCCCCACATCCTCGAAAGCGATGAGCGCCGCATCGTCCGGATCCTCGAACTGGGCGAGAACTATCACCGAGGATGGCTGCACCGGCCCGCCGATGAACAGCTGATCGCCCAGGTCGACGAGGTCCTCGAGCTGCGGAACGGCCTCGCCGACCGTCGTCTCGGACGGCCGGTTGAGCACCACGCCGAGCGCCCCCTCCTCGGTGTGCTCGATCACGAGCACCACCGTGCGCCAGAAGTTCGGGTCCAGGAGCCGGGGGCCGGCAATCAGGAGCTTTCCGCGCATCGAGTCCACGGCGACATTGTGATACCCGTGCGAAGCGCGCTCTTCACGAACCGCCGCACGGCGGCCCGGAGCTCCTGCTGCTTATGCGTGAACGGCGGGTGTGGGCCGCCGAGCGACTACGTGACCTTTCTGATCACCCAGAAGTCAGACGCCAGCCCCGCGTTCGGGTCGAACCAGTGCGCGTCCATCCAGAAGCGCCCGCCCATACCCCAGCCGGTGCCCCACGAATTCTCGATTTGAAATGCCGGGTCGCTGAACCTGGTGCGAGTGAAGTCATAGCCGCTCATCACCACGCAGTGGCCGCCGATGAATTGCTCGCCTGGCCCGGGAACCGGCAGCGGCTCCTTGGTCGGGTCCCAGGAGCCGTCCTCGAACGACATCGGCACGCTGAAGCCGAAGACCACTGGGTAGCCGGCCGCGAGGGCGGTGCGCAGCGGGGCGCCGGCGCCGCCGAGCAGCACCCGCTTGTACACCAGCGCCTCGTGCTTGGTCGCGTCCTGGTAGACGTCGGGCGGGGGCTTCTGCTCGAATGGGCCCGGATTCGAGTCCGAGTAGGGCCACTCCGACTCGGGCGGCGCGCCCAGCGTTGCCACCACCTTGATTCCGTCCCGGATCTGCCCGCCCGAGTCCTGGCTGACCGTACCCTCGATGACCCGCTCGTTGTAGTAGATGAACAAGCGCGAGGGCGTCACCGCCGGCTCGCCCTGACGGGTCTGCTCGTACTCGAGCGCGCGAGCGATCCCGTTGCCCGTGCACGACCCGAGGTGCCCCTGGTTGTAGATCGGCGGCATGTTCGGGCTGAGGTCGACCTTCGGCGGCACCTGATCGGGCCGGGAGATCGCCTCCTCGAGGTTGAATATCCGGTCCCTTGGATCCGGAAGGTCCGGTAGCCAGCCATAGCGGCTGGTCTTGCGCGACGTCGGCGCGATGCGCTCGTCTTCTGCGAGTGCCATCCGGCTCTCCTTTTGTTTGCCCCTTAGATTGGCGTACTATCTCACAAGCTGACACTTCTCAAATGGAGAAATGTCACACCCGTCCCAATGCTCTAAATACCGTAAGAGCGCCCGATCACGTCGAGCATGATCTCGTCCGTGCCGGCGCCGATGCGGTTCAGCCTCAAATCGCGCCACGAGCGCTCGATCCCGTACTCCTTCATGTATCCGTTCCCGCCGTGGATCTGGATGCATTCGTCCGCAACCTCGACCGCGATGCGGGCCGCGTAGAGCTTGGCCATCGTGATCTCGCGGACCGGGTACTCGCCGTGCTGAAAGCGCCAGGCCGTGGTGTACACCATCTGACGCCCGGTCTCGATCTTGGTCGCCATCTCGGCGAACTTGTGCCGGATGACCTGGAAGTGACCGATCGCGCGGCCGAACGCGGTTCGCTCCTTGGCGTACTGAAGCGTGCGGTCGAACACGTGCTGGGCGCCGGCCACTGATCCGGCCGCGCCGATCAGGCGCTCGCCCTGGAGCTCCCACATGATGTGGTAGAAGCCCTTGCCGATCTGGCCGAGCACGGCGGACGCGGGAACGCGCACGTCCTGGAAGGCCAACAGCGCGGTGTCGGAGGCGTGCATGCCGAGCTTCTCGAGGCGCTTCTCGCGGATCACGCCCGGCAGGTCCATGGGTACCAAGAAGAGCGTGAACCCGTCGTACCCCGCCTCAGGGTCGGTCTTGGTGACCAGCACGATGCCGTGCGCGCGGTGGCCATTGGTGATGAACGTCTTGGAGCCGTTGATCACGTACTCGTCGCCGTCTCTGCGCGCGCGGGTCTTGATTCCAGCGACATCGGAGCCCGCGTCGGGCTCGCTGATTCCCAGGCAGAGGATCTTCTTGCCCTGGATGGCCGGCACGAGCCACTCGCGCTTCTGTTCCTCGGTGCCGAACTTGAGGATCGGCGGCATCGCCATATCGGTCTGCACCGCGATCCCCATGCCGAGGCCGCCGCAGTGCGCGTGCACCAGCTCCTCGGCGAGCACCAGCGTGGTGTAGTAGTCGCCGCCCTGACCGCCGTACTCCTCGGGCTTGTCGAGACCCAGGAAGCCGAGCTCGCCCATCCGCCCGAAGACCCAGTCGGGGAAGGTGGTCTCCTCCCACTCCTCGGCGTGCGGTTGGAGCTCATTGATCACGAAACGGCGTATCGACTCACGCAGCTGCTCGTGCTCGTCGGTGAAGATGAAATGCTTGCGCTGGGTCGCGAAGTCGGGTTTGAGGACATCGACGGTTGTCATGGCAGAGGACCGTACCGGTACCCGACGAGAAAGTAAACAGTAGGACTTCCTACTTACTACTTCTTGTGAGAGGATCCCGCTTCATGCCCTACGCCACATTGCGCTACGAAGTGTCCGACAGCGGCGTCGCCACGATCTCCCTCGACCAACCCGAGACGCGCAACGCGCTCTCCGACGAACTGCTCGGGGAGATGATCGATGCGCTCGAGACCGCGCGCGAGGACCCGGAGGTGCGCTGCGTGGTGCTGACCTCCACCCACGAGCGCGTGTTCTCCGCCGGCGCCAACCTCGCGGGCTTTGGCGCGGACGTGCCGCTCGTGCACAAGCATCTCGCCACCGAGCGCTTCCCGCGCGTGTTCCGGCTGTTGGGCGAGCTCGGCAAGCCGTCGATCTGCGCGGCCAACGGGCACGTGCTCGCGGGCGCACTGGGGATCGCGCTGGCCTGCGATCTGATCATCGCCCGCGAGGGAGCCCGCTTCGGAACCCCGGAGATCGGCGTGGGCGTGTTCCCGTTCATGATCATGGCGCTGATCTATAGAAACGTTCCGCGCAAGGCGACCAACGAGCTGCTCCTGCTAGGCGAGCAGATCTCGGCCGAAGAAGCCCACCGGATCGGCATCGTCAACCGGGTCGTGCCCGCCGGCGAGTTCGAGAACACGGTCCGCGAGTGGGCGGAGAAGCTCGCCCGCTCCTCGCCCGTCATGATGCGGCTGGGCAAGGATGCGATGTTCCGCCAGCAGGACATGGCGTTCGCCGACGCGATCGAGTTCCTGCGCTCGCAGCTGACGATCGCGTTCTCGACCGAGGATCTCGCCGAGGGAGTCAGGGCGTTCTTCGACAAGCGCGAGCCCGATTGGAAGGGACGGTAGGGGCGCCTTGACGCCCCAGTCTTCACCCTGGCAGAGTAGGAAGTAGCACGTCCCACTTCTAGCTCATGACCACCGACGCCACCGCTCCCAGCCTGCTGAGACCGCTCGCCGACGACCTGCGCGCTCGGCGGGAGCAGATCAAGCAGGGTGGCGGGCCCGAGAGGATCGCCACCCAACACGCGGCCGAGAAGCTGACCGCGCGCGAGCGCCTGGATCTGCTGATCGACGCCGGCACGTTCGTGGAGCTCGGCATCCACGGCCGCCCGCACTTCTCGCAGCGCGCGATGGAAGGTCGCGAGGCGCCGGCGGACGGAGTGATCACTGGCTACGGCAAGGTCGACGGTCGGATCGTCGCTGTCGCCGCCTACGACTTCACGGTGATGGCGGGGTCCATGGGGATGACCGGCGAGCTCAAGGTCACACGGCTGCGGGAGCTGGCGCTAACGAAGCGGATCCCGATGATCTGGCTGCTGGACTCGGCCGGCGCTCGGATCCAGGAGGCGGTGGGGTCGCTGTTCGCCGGCTCCGGGCACCTGTTCCGCGAGGAGGTGATCAACTCGGGCGTGATCCCCCAGGTCGCCGCGCTGATGGGGCCGTGCGCGGCGGGGACCGCGTACATCCCCGGGCTGGCGGACTTCGTGCCGATGGTTCGCGGTCGTGGTTCGATGGCGCTCGCGGGCCCCCACCTGGTTCGCGCGGCCGTTGGGGAGGAGGTGACCCAGGAGGAGCTTGGCGGCTCGCGCGTGCACTGCCGCAAGTCCGGCGTCGGCGACCTCGAGGTCGCTGACGATCCGGAGTGCATCGAGGCCATCAAGCGATATCTCGGCTACTTCCCTTCGCACTGCGAGGAGCCGCCTCCGGTGGTGTCGTGCACCGACTCGATCGACCGCGGGGACGAGGAGCTGCTCGACGTGCTTCCCGATTCCAACCGCAAGCCGTATGACATGTACGAGGTCGTTCGCCGGATCGTCGATGACGGCGAGTACTTCGACCTCAAGCCGCAGTTCGCCAAGACGATCATCACCTGCCTGGCCCGGTTCGGTGGCCGGCCCGCCGGCATCGTCGCCAACCAGCCAAAGCAGCTCGGGGGGATCCTCGACAACGACTCGGCCGACAAGGCGGCGCGGTTCATGAATTTGTGCAACGCCTACGGGATCCCGCTCGTCTACCTGATGGACGTGCCCGGCTTCATGGTGGGGACCAAGGTCGAGGAGGCCGGCATCATCCGCCACGGGGCGAAGATGCTGTACGCCACCGCGAACGCGACCGTTCCGAAGATCACGGTCGTCCTGCGCAAGGCCTACGGCGCCGGCTACTACGTGATGTGCGGCCGCGCCTACGAGCCGGACCTGATCGTCGCCTGGCCATCCGCGGAGATCAGCGTGATGGGCCCCGAGGGCGCGGTGGAGATCATCTTCCGCAAGCAGGTCGAGGCTGCCGATGACCCGGCCGCGAAGCGAGCGGAGCTGATCGCGGAGTTTCGCAAGATCATCGACGTGTACATCGCGGCCGGCAACGACATGATCGACGACGTGATCGATCCCCGCGAAACGCGGCCCACGATCTGCCGAGCGCTCGAGATGGCCGCCGGCAAGCGAGTGCCGCGGCCTTGGAAGCGCAACGGAGTGGTGCCGGTGTGAGCGTTGCGGATCCTGTGGTGATCACGTGCGCGATCTCGGGCGCGATCGCCAACCGCGATCAGTGCCCCGCGATCCCGTACACGCCCGAGGAGTACTCCGCCGAGGCCCGCCGGATCGTCGACGAGGGCGGGGTCCACATCCACATCCACGCTCGCAGGCCGGACGGCACGCCGTCGTACGAGGTCGAAGACTTTGTGGCGATCCGCGACGCGATCGTCGGCGAGGTCGGGGATGCGGCGATCATCAACTTCTCGACCGGGACGATCGGCGTGCCCGTCGCCAAGCGCATCGCGTACCTGGAAGCCGGGCGCCCGGAGGTTGCCGCGCTGAACATGGGCTCGATGAACTACGCGAAGTATTCGAGCAAGCGCAAGGACTTCGTGTTCAAGTTCGTGTTCGCCAACCCGTTCGAGGAGATCATCGAGCTGCTCGAGGCGATGCGCCGCCTTCGGATCAAGCCCGAGCACGAGTGCTTCGACCTCGGCCACGTCGGCTCGCTTGCCCCGCTCCTCGACATGGGTCTGCTCGACGAGCCGCTGCACGCGGATTTCGTGATGGGGGTCGTCGGGGGCGTGCCCGCGACGGCCCGCAACCTCGCCGCGATGGCCGACAACATGCCGTCCGGCAACCAGCACTGGGGCGTGATCGGGATCAGCCGCGACCAGTGGATGTTGGTGGCCGCCGCGCTGACCTTGGGGGGGTCGATCCGGGTCGGGCTCGAGGACAACTTCTATCTGCCTGGCGGCTCGATGGCGCGCTCCAACGGAGACCTGATCGCCAAGGCGCGTCAGATGGCCGAGGAGGTGGGGCGCCGGCCGGCGACGGTCGCCGAGGCCCGAGAGCTGTTGGGCATCCCGACGCCGGTGAGGGCATGAGTGAGCTACCGCTGGCGGACCTGAGGGTCCTCGACCTGACAAGGTTGCTCCCGGGCGGGTTCTGCTCGCTGCTGCTCGCCGACTTCGGCGCTGACGTGATCAAGGTCGAGGACACGGGCATGGGCGACTACGTCCGCTGGTCGCCGCCGTACTATGCAGGCGCTGATCCGAGCGCGCGCAGCGCCTTGTTCCTCGCGCTCAATCGCGGCAAGCGGTCGATCCGGGTGGACTTGAAGACCGACGCCGGTAAGGAGGTGTTGATCCGCCTGGCGCGACACGCGGACGTGTTGCTCGAATCGTTCCGTCCCGGCGTCCTTGACCGGCTCGGGGTCGGTTTCGAGCGCCTGCGCCTCGAGAACCCGCGGCTCGTGTACTGCGCGATCACGGGCTACGGTCAGGACGGTCCCAGTCGTGACCGCTCCGGCCACGACATGAACTACCTCGGACTCAACGGGATCCTGGGGCTCACCGGAGAAGCCGATGGTCCTCCGGTTCAGTCGGCGGGACAGATCGCGGACCTCGGCGGCGGGGCCCTGACCGCCCTGGTCGGCATCTTCATCGCGCTGCGAGAGCGGGAGCGCTCCGGCGCCGGTCAGCTCGTGGACTGCTCGATGTTCGACGGGTCGATGGCGTGGCTCGCGTTCGTGGCGGCGGACGCGCTGGCGACTGGAAGGTGGCCTGATCGTGGGCAGCTGCCGCTGGCCGGCGGTCTGACCTGCTACCGGCCCTACCGGTGCGCCGACGGCTACGTGACGCTCGGCGCGCTCGAGCCGAAGTTCTGGAGGGCGTTCTGTGTCGGCGTCGGCCGCGAGGACCTGCTGGAGCATGCATTCGACCCACCGGGGTCGGAGGTCCATCGGGCGGTGTGCGAGCTCTTCGCCGCGCGGACCCGCGAGGAGTGGCGGGCGTTCGCCTCCGAGCACGACTGTTGCCTGGAACCTGTCCTCGACCTGGACGAGGTTTTGGGGTCGGAGCTGGTGGCTTCACGTGAGATGGTGGTGGAGCTGGACCAGCCGGGGGCTGAGCGGCCAGTCAGGCTGTTGGGGCTGCCCGTCAAGCTGAGCCGCACGCCCGGCGATCCCACCCGCGCGCCGGGGCCGGCGCTCGGAGAGCACACGGATGAGGTCCTCAGGGCGGCGGGATATTCCGCCCAGGAGATCTCCGCGCTCCACGACGCCGGGGCGGTCGCGGGGCCCGCGGCCACCGGGGCCGCGCGCGCGTCGTTCATGAGCGCATCATGACCTCGACCGCGGCCAACGGGATGCTCAGGATGTCCGAGCTCGCGGAGCGCTCCGGGGTCAGTGCCGGGACGATCAAGCACTACCTGCGCGAGGGGCTGCTCGGCACGGACGACGAGGTCGTGCGCACGAGCCGGAACATGGCCTACTACCCGGTGGAGTTCGTCGACCGGGTCCGGCTCATCAAGCGCTTGCAGGAGGAACGGTTCATGCCTCTGCGGGTGATCCGCGACCTGATCGGCTCAGATCCGGAACGGGCGGCGCGGCTGATCGAGCTCGAGGACAGGATCCTCGAGCAGGCGATCGAGGCTCGCGAGACGCGGCGGGTGTCGCGGACGAAGGTCCGGGAGACCTACGCCATGCCGCAGAACGTCTTGGAGCGGCTCGAGGACATCGGCGTGCTTAGCCCTACCGCACGCGGTTATGACGCCGACGACGTCGCGATCATCGAGGCGATATCGCGCTTCCGCGCCGGGGGCTACGAGGAGGCGATCGGCTTCACCGTGTACGACACGCTCCGTTATCGCCACGCGCTCGAGCCGCTGGTGGACGAGGAGGTGCGGGTGCTGCTCGACCGCCTGGCGGGCAAGGTGGCGGTCGAGCGCGCGGTCGAGATCATCTCCTCTGGAGCCGAACCGCTCCGTGACCTGATCGGCGCGATGCACTCGAAGCTGTTGCTGGCGGCGCTCCGACGCGCCCACCACCACGCGTCGTGATCTGATACCCATAGGTCAGCCATGCGCGCCGCCGCGGTACAACTCAACTCCACGGACGACATCGATCGTAACCTGGCCTCGGCCGACCGCCTGGTTCGGGAGGCCGCTGGCCGCGGGGCGGAGCTCGTCGTGCTGCCCGAGAAGTGGAGCGTGCTGGGAACCGCCGAACAGATGACGGCCGGGGCGCAGCCCCTCGATGGCGCCTGCATCACCTGGGCGCGCTCGGCCGCCCGCGAGTTGGGGATCGATCTCGTGGCCGGATCGATCGCGGAGAAGCTCGAGGACCGCAGCAAGACGGCGAACACGAGCGTCCACGTCGGACCTGACGGAGAGCTGCGCGCGGTCTACCGGAAGATTCACATGTTCGACGTCGAGGTCGACGGGGTGCAGTACGCGGAGTCAGCGACCGAGGAGGCGGGTGACGAGTCGGTCGTGTCCGAGCTGGCGGACGGGATCCTGATCGGTCTGACGATCTGCTACGACGTCCGCTTTCCCGAGCTGTACGGAGTCTTGAGCGCGCGGGGCGCCGAGGTGATCGCGGTTCCGGCGGCGTTCACCCTCGCCACCACCCGCGACCATTGGGAGGTGTTGCTCCGGGCGCGGGCGATCGAGAACCAGTGCTTCGTCGTAGCCGCGAATCAAGTGGGGGCCCACCCGCCCGGGCACCGCGCGGGCGGCCGATCGATGATCGTTGATCCCTGGGGACTCGTGCTCGCTCTGGCCCCCGATTCCGAGACCGTGATCGTGACCGACCTCGACTTCGCGGCGCTGCGCGATATCAGGCAACGGCTTCCGTCGCTCGCTCATCGCCGGGGCGACGTGCGCGATCCCACGGCGGCTCTATGACCGCTTCGGCGACGACGGCGGCGGTCGACAAGCGCCGCGTGATCCTCGACGCTGCGGTGCGGGTGTTCGCGCGTCAGGGATTTCACACCTGCCGGGTCTCGGACATCGCCGACGAGGCCGGTGTCGCCTACGGGCTCGTCTACCACTACTTCTCCTCTAAGGAGGAGATCCTCGACACGCTTTTCCTGGAGCGATGGGACGTGATGCTGGCGGCGATCTCCGAGGCCGACGCGTCGCGGAGCTCGCCCCGGGAGAAGCTGTACGCGATCGCGGCCTTCATCATCGATTCTTACCGGCACGACCCGGACCTGATGAAGGTGATCATCGTCGAGGTGACGCGTGCCGCCAACACGTTCGGCCGCACCCATTTGACCAAGATCCGCGAGGCGTATGAGCAGATCGCGGCCATCGTCGCGCGGGCGCAGGCCGAGGGCACGTTCCGACAGGAGATCACCCCTCAGTTCGCCTCACTGGCCTTTTACGGGCTCGTTGAGCAGGTGCTGACGAGCTGGATCTTCGAGGCCGAGGAGGCCGGCGATGAGGAGCTCGAACGCGCCAAGGGGTTGATCGTCGACACGATCTGCCGGGGGCTCGAGCGATGAGCTCGGAGCAGGCGCCGGTCTCGCAACGCCCGGCAAGTCTGATTGAATCCCGACGGATGACGGAGAGCCCTTTGGTCAAGCGTCTGCTCTGGTCCGGACTGCTCGCCGGCACGGGCGCGCTCGCAAGCATCGTCGCGGCGCGATTGGCAGCGCTGATCTGGACGCGCGTCTTCGGCGAAGAGCCACCCGAGTGACCGATCAGCCCCCCAGTCAGAGCGCCCAGCCAGCCCCCGCTGGTGCGGGCTCGCTGCCCGCGGTTCCGGGGTCGCCCGCGACCGACGGTGCTGGTAAGCCGCTGACCGACCGCGCCGGTGAGTTGATCAACGACCGCCCCGAGCTGGCCGTCGGGGCCGCGTTCGCGGGTGGCTTCTTACTCGCCCAGATCCTGAGGCGCCTTGTCCACTGAGAGCGGTCAGAACGAGAACATCGCGACCGCGGTGACCGAGGTGTCCGAGCGGATGTCCGTGCTCGTCCGCGAGGAGATCGAGCTCGCCAAGGCGGAGGTGACCGCGAAGATCTCGAGCATCGCCAGGGGTGCGATAGCCGTGGGGGCCGGCGCCGTGTTCGCCGTGTTCGGGATCTGGTTTGCGATGGAGACGATCGCCTGGGCACTGAACGCTGTGTTTGTCAGCGGGGCCGGTGACCTCTGGATCGGCTTCCTGATCGTCACCGGGGTGTTGTTTGCCCTGGCGCTGGTCGCGGGGCTGTTCGCGTGGCGCAAGCTCCGGGTCGGGGCGCCGACCCCGACGATGGCGATCGACGAGGCAAAGCGGATCCGCGAGACCGTATCCAGGGCGGAGGCCGATCGGCTGATGCCCGTGCCCGCGCGTAGGGAGGGCGAGCAGGTGCCCGCACCCACCCGCACCGAGGCCAATCCCTGATGCCCGCGCCCGCGCGCTCACCGCAGGAGATCCGCGCCTCGATCGAGCAGAATCGCCAGCAGCTCGGGACCTCGCTCGAGAAGCTGCGCCTCGAAGTGGTCCGACTCACCGACTGGCGAGCTCAGCTTCGAAACCACCAGCGCGAGATCGTGATCGGGGCAGGGGTCGCCGGGTTCGTGCTCGGCGGTGGGGTGGCTGCGATCGGGGCGATCGCATTCGGCCGGCGCCGGCGCCGTTCCGGCTCCTAGATCACTCCTAGATCAGGCTGGCAGGGATTCCGCCGGCACCCAGAAGCCCGGGTCCGACATGCGCTCCGATGACCGGGCCGACCTGGGAAACCGCCAGCGGCTCGCGCTTGAAGATCTCGCGGCCGAGCCTCGCGAGCTCCTCGGCTTCGCGGTAGGCCTGGATGTGCTGGATCACCCAGGCGTCAGCTCCATCCCGCGCTCGCGTTCGCAGCAGCTCCACGAGGCGCTCGAACGCGCGACGCGACGTGCGCACCCGCTCGACCGGCGTGATTACGGACTCGACGGTCAGGATCGGCTTGATCTGCAGCGCCGAGCCCAGCCACGCGCGGGCGCCGCCGATCCGGCCACCCCGCCGCAGGTATTCGAGTGTGTCGATCGCGAACCACAAGCGCAGCTGGGCCCGGGCGTGGTGGGCGCGCCCCACTACCGCGGGCGCGTCGGCCCCGGCTCGCGCCGCCGCGGCGGCGGCCAGCGCGACCAGCCCCTCGCCGCCGCACGCGGTTGCGGAGTCGACCACGTGTACGCGCCTGGCGAGCTTTCCGAGCTGCTCGCGCGCCTGCTCTGCCGCGTGCACCGTCCCGGACATGCCGCCGGCGAGGTGGATGGACACGACGTCGTCGCCGGCGCGCAGCAGCGGCTCGTACGTGGCCAGGAAGTCCCCGATCGACGGTTGCGACGTGCTCGGGAGCTCGGGGGCCCTGCGCAGGCGCTCGTAGTAAGCGTCATAGTTCGTGATGTCGCTTTCGCGTTGGGTCTCCCCGTCCCAGTGCAGGTACAGGCTGACCTCCCGAATCCCCTGCGCCTGTATGAGGTCGCGGGGAAGGTAGTGGCACGTGTCGGTGACGATCGCGACGGCCATGACGGCGGGACCCTAGCGTGGTGAAAACCGGCGCGCGAGCGGTTGTTAATGGCCGGAGTCCTGGCGAGGATCAGGGCGCGGCCTTACACTGGGCTTGCTGAGGTGCCCCTCACGCTGACTATCGGCGGGACCGGTTTCATCGGGTCGCATATCACCCGGTTGCTCGTCGAGCGAGGCGATGAGGTGAGGGTCACCGTTCGTGCGGATTCGAGGCTCGACGCCCTCAGGGGCCTCCCGGTCGAACACGTGCGCGCGGACGTGCGCGACCGGCAGTCGATGCGGCGGGCGCTCAGGGGTGTCGATCGCGTGTTTCACGCCGCCGGCACCACCAATCTCGGGCTGCCACGCGAGCAGGCGTTCGCGCTGAACTTCGAGGGCACTCGTATCGTGCTCGAGGAGGCGCTCCGAGCCGGCGTGCAGCGCGTCGTCTACACCTCGTCGGTCGCCGCCGTCGGTCCCGCTCCGAAGGGCGCCACCGCCGACGAGACGAACGTCTGGGATGCCGGCCGCTACGGGATCGCCTACGTCGACTCCAAGCACGAGGCGGAGGTCATGGCGCTGCGCCTGGTCGTCCGCGGGCTCCCGCTGGTGATCGTCAACCCGACGTACGCGCTGGGTGCGGGCGATCCGGGACGCTCCTCAACGGCGCTCGTGCGGCGGTTCATGCTGCGCCGGATTCCGGCCTACGTGGACGGAACGCTGAACATCGTCGGCGTGGAGGACGTGGCCCGCGGTCATCTGCTGGCCGACGAACGCGGGACGGTGGGGGAGCGGTATATCTTGGGGAATCGGAACTACACGCTGGACCGGCTGTTCGCCGACCTGGGCCGATTGTCCGGGGTGGAGCCGCCGGCGGTGAAGCTCCCCGTCCCGGTGGCGCTCGCGCTGGCCGCGGCGGGGCAGCGCGTTCCCGGCATGGCGATGCCGCCACCGCCGGAGATCCGCGCGGCCTCGCTCAACTGGGCGTTCAGGAACACCAAAGCCAAGCAACAGCTGGGATGGCGCACCTCGCCGCACGAGGACGCCCTGGAGGAGACCATTGCCTGGTATCGCGAGCGCGAGGGCGGCCGGCTGCCGGCGGCCGGCTCGCGCCAGTCACTGCCGCTGCGCGCGGCGGCAAGCGTCCTCAGGCGGACCGGGCTCGGCTGAGTGGTCTGGGCGCGAAGGCGCTCTATCGTCCGGGGTCGGTGGCCACGCTTTATCGCTGCACGACCCCGACCAACTGGCTGTGCCCGTGCGGCAAGGTGGCGCGCGCGCTCGGCCGAGAGGGGATCTCGTTTGCGGAAGTGAGGGTCCCGCAACGCCGTTCACGGCGACCCGAGGTCGAGGCGTTGACCGACCAGCGAAGGGTGCCGGTGCTGGTGATCGACGGGGAGGCGATCTGCGACTCGCGCCGCATCGTGGAGTACCTCGAGTTCAGACGCCGGCGTATGTAGCCCCGGAGGCGGGCGAAGTACCTCGAATTCACGTGCCGGCGTCGATACCCCTTGGGCGAGGATCCACCACCCATTTCTTGGCCGGCCCTCCGGACGGCGCGGCGAGCGCCAGAGGCAGTTCCTCGAGCGAGATCGTCTCGCCGAGCAGCACCCGCCACTCGATCCCGCCCGCTCCAAGGATCGCCAGGGCGCGATCGATCTCGGCAGGGGAGTGGTGGAAAGTGCCGCGCAGGTCGAGCTCGTCGTAGTGGATCGGTCCGGGTGGAAGGGTGACCTCCGCGCCCTTGGGACAGCCGCCCACGAACACGACGACGCCGCCGGGTGCCGCGGCGCTGACCGCGGCGCGCCACGCCGCGGGTCTCCCGACCGCTTCGAACACCAAGTCATGCTGGCCGAGGTTGTCTGCATCGACGGCGCTGGCGCCGAGTTGCGTAGCCTGGGCGCGGCGCTCAGGATGCGGGTCGGCGATCGTGACCGAGCGGTCCTCGGCCGACATCAGCGCACCCAGCATCAGGCCCATCGGTCCGCCGCCGATGACGCCGACGTCGCCCGAGTCCGTGCCGCGGGCAATGGCGTGGATCGCGGCCGCGAGCGGCTCCGCGGTCGCCGCGGCGGCCGGGGAGAGGTGGTCTGGGATGGGGTGAAGCGCTTCGGGGGGTGCCGCGATCCGCTCCCCGAATCCCCCCAGGACCCAGATCGGCGCGCGACAGATCTGCGGCCGGCCCGCCCGGCACGGGGCGCACTCGCCGCATGCGATCGAGTCCGAGACCAGCACACGTTCCCCGGTATCCAGCCTGACGCCGGCGGTCTCGTGCCCGAACCGGCACGGGTAGGGCGGCAGCGCCCGGTGTCCGTGACGCCACATCTTCACGTCCGTGCCGCACGTCGTGGCTGCCTGCACTTCCACGACCACTTCCCCCTCGGGCTCCTCGACGTCCTCGACGCGCAGGTCCTCGGGGCCGTAGAGGAGCGCGGCTCTCATGGCACGACCACCACCTTGAGCGCGCCGCCTCCGCGCTGGAGCGCGAGCGCCGCCGCGGTCTCCTCGAGCGGAAGCCGGTGAGTCACCAGGGGAAGCGGATCGATCTGCCCGGACGAGATCAGCTCGAGCGCGCGGCGCATGTCGTTCGGGCCCGCCGAGTAGCTGGCGGTGATCGTCAGCTCTCGCATGAACAGCGAGGTGCCGTCGAACGCGGGAGGCGCCTCGGGAGCCGGCGGCGCGTACAGGCACAGCGTGCCGCCGGGCGCGAGCGCGGCGGCCGCGTCCGCGATCGCGTCGGGCTTCGGCGTGCAGACGATCGCAACGTCGACCAGCTCGTTGCCATGGCGCTCGGCCCCGAAAGCCTGAGCTCGGGCCAGCCGGTCGGGGTTTGGCTCTCGCACCCACACGGCATCCACGGAGCGGGCGTGCGCGGAGGCGATCGCGAGCAGACCGTTGACGCCGGCGCCGACCACGAGGAGGCTGTCGCCGGGTTGGAGCCTCGCTCGATCCTCGGCGCGCAGCACGCACGCCAGCGGCTCGACGAACGTGGCTGCGACGGCATCCATGTCGTCGGGGAGCTCCAGCAGCTCGCCAACGAGCTCCGCGGGCACCCGCAAGCGCTCGGCGAACCCACCGGGGTGGAGGTTGGTCGCCCGGAAGCGCTCGCACAGCGTCTCGTGACCGCGGCGGCAGCGCCGGCACTCGCCGCAGGGCGCGTGATGGTGTATCGCTACCCGGGTCCCAATTTGCACGCCGTCGGCACCCAGGCCGACGGCGTGCACGATGCCCGCCAGCTCGTGGCCCAGCACCGTTGGGAGCTTGCGCGCCACGTACCAGTCCAGGACGTCGGAGGCGCATACGCCGCAGGCGAGGACGTCGCAGACGACTTCCCCAGGCCCCGGCTCCGGGTCCTCGGCGCGTTCGATCCGAACCTCGTCGGGGGCGTACGAACGCGCGACCCTCACTGCTCCAGCGCCAGCAGCGACTGGGTGGTGACCGGTCGGGCGATGCCGCGCTCGGTCACGAGCGCGGTCACCAGTGCTGCTGGGGTCACATCGAACGCCGGGTTGCGGCACGGGGTGCCGGGCGGCGCCAGTCGCCGGCCGCCGACGGAGCTGACCTCGTCGGGGTCGCGCTCCTCTATCGAGATCCGATCGCCGCCCGGGCAGTGCTCGTCGATCGTGGAGGTGGGTCCGGCCACCACGAACGGGATCGCTGCTGCGCTCGCAGCCAGCGCGAGACCGTACGTGCCGACCTTGTTCGCGACGTCGCCGTTCGCGGCCACTCGGTCGCAACCGACGATCACCGCGTCGACTGCGCCGGAGGCAATCAGGCCAGCGGCGGCCGAGTCGACGATCAGCTGGTGCGCAATCGCGAGCCGGGACAGTTCGTAGGCGGTGAGGCGTGCCCCCTGAAGCAGCGGCCGAGACTCGGTCGCGATCACCCCGGTCAGTGTGCCGCGTACGGCGAGCTCGGCGATGACCGCGAGCGCGGTTCCGCGGCCCGGGGCAGCCAGCGCGCCCGTGTTGCAGTGAGTGAGGATCCGGCTCGCGGGGGCAAGGAGCTCCGCGCCGTGTCGAGCGATCGCATCGCTGGCCGCGAGCTCCTCGTTTTCTATGGCGCAGGCCTCATGGAGCGCCGCGTCGGCCCGCTCGGCCCGTGCCGCGGCGGCCGCCGCGCCGGCAACCCGGTCCACGGCGCGAGCGAGGTTGACGGCCGTCGGCCTCGCGTCGCGGAGCAGCGCGCACGCGCGCTCGAGCGCCTCCGGACGTGGGTCGCGGGCGAGCTCGAGCGCCACGCCGTAGCCCGCGGCCACCCCGATCAGCGGCGCCCCACGGATGGCCAGGCGTTTGATTGCCGCGGCCACCTCGTCGGCGTCGGTCAGCTTGAGGTCGCGCTCGCGCCACGGTAGCTCGGTCTGGTCGATCGCCCACAGCACCCCGTCGGCGTATCGAAGCGCGACAACCGGGCTGGTGGGCGGCGCAAGGGTGCCGGCACTCGGGCGCGCCGTGCTGGTCATCTCATGATGCTATCCGCACGAGAGTGAGATACGCTTGCGCGCCCCCGCCGGATTGGAAGCCACGCCCGATGCATTTCCGAGCCTTGATCTTGTGCGTGGCTGCGGCGTTCGCACTGCCGGCAACGGGCGCGCTCGCGGATGGTGGCCCGATCATGCCGCTGTCCGAGGTGCAGGCCGGGATGGACTGCACCGGGGAGACCGTCACCCAGGGCACCGCGATCTCAACGGTCGACGTCCACGTGATCGGCGTCGTCCAGGAGCCGGGCGAAGGCGCCCGGATCCTCGTCCGGGCGTCCGGGCCGGCGGTCGCGGGGACCGGAATTGCCGAGGGGTTCTCGGGGTCCCCGGTCTACTGCCCGGACGCGTTCGGCACGATGCGCAATGCCGGCGCGATCTCGGAGGGCGTAGGCGACTTCGGCAACTACGACGCACTGGTGACCCCGATCGAGCAGATGCTCGGCGAGCCCGTGTACGCGCCGCCGTCGGCGACGAGATTCACGGCGCGGGTGAGGCCCCTGGTCGGTCCCTTGACCGTTGGCGGGCTCTCGCCGGGGATGCTGAACGTGCTCCAGGAGGCCGGCCGGCGCGTGGGGCGCGTGGTGCTCGCCGCGCCGGCGGGGTCGGCGACGAACTTCCCGTTGCAGCCGCTCGTCCCCGGGGCGTCGGTAGCGGCGAGCTACTCCGTGGGCGCGATACCGATGGGCGCGATCGGCACGGTGACGTATCGCGACGGGAACACCGTGTACGCGTTCGGGCACGAGCTCGACGGCGCCGGCCGGCGCGCGCTCCTGCTCCAGGACGCGTACGTCTATTCCGTGATCGGGAATCCGCTCGGCTCGAGCTACAAATTCGCCGCGCCGGGTCACACCGAAGGCACCCTGACCAGTGATACGCCGAATGCGGTCGTCGGCGAGCTCGGGCAGCCGCCGCCGCTCGTTCCGGTGAACGTGACCGCGAACGACCTCGACGGGGGGAACGTCCTCCGGCTCGACACCGAGGTGGCCGACGAAACCGACGTGGGCCTTCCCTTGGGCACCTCGCTCGTCGACCTGGTCGCGCCCGTGGCAGCGGGCCAGGCCGCGACCCAGATCTACAACGGTCCCCCGGCCAACGAGTCGGGTCGCATGTGCGTCACCCTGCGACTCCGGGAGAGCCGCCAACCCCTCGGGTTCTGCAAGCGGTACGTGGGAACGGGGCTTGCCGGCGACAGCAATCCTCAGGGACCGCCCGAACTCGCCACGGGGGTGACCATGGACTTGGCGGCGGCGTTCGGGCTACTCGAGCAGGTTCAGTTCGCGACGCTGCACGTCGAGAGCGTGACGGCCCAGATCAAGGCCCAACGGGGTCTGCTCGAGGGGGTCATCGTCGGCGTTCGAGCTCCTCGACGAGTGCGAGCGGGTGAGGTCGTCACGGTCCATCTGCTCGTGCGCAGATTCCGCGGGGCGCTCGAGAAGCTTCCGTTCAAGCTCCGGATCCCGGCGGGCTCCCGGGGGGCCCTGACCGCGACGCTGGATGGTCCGCAGGGTCCAGCCCCGGCGGCGAACCCGACGGCAGGTCTCACCGGAAGCCTGGTCGCGTTGCTGGGCGGCGGGCCTGGGTCAGCGCCGCCCCCGCCGGAGGCGACGTCGATGCAGACGCTGCGTTCAGAGTTCGCCGTCATCTCCACCTACGACGGGTTGCGGATCAGGTGGAGCAGGGGTGGCATGCCGACGCCCGTGTACCGCGACCCGGCGCTGCTGATCACGGGGGCGATCAAGCTGCACTTCGAGGTGGTCGGCAGCACCAGGGCGCGGCGCCGCCCGGCGAAGACGCGGCGCCGCCCGGCGAATACGCGGCCGGCCCTCTAAAGGCGGTTCTCGATGGACAGCGGCTGCTGCTGGGGCGCGGCCTCGGGCTCCGGCGCCGCCTGACCCGGTGCGCCGGCATCCAATCCGAGCGCCTCCTGAAGCTCACCGGACTGGTACATCTCGGTGACGATGTCGCAGCCGCCGACGAGCTCGCCGTCGATGAACAGCTGCGGGATCGTCGGCCAGTTCGAGAGCGCGGACAGCTCCTGCCGGATCCGCGGATCGGGCAGGACGTCCACCGCCGCGAACGACTGGCGCAGCGACTCCAGAACCGCGACCGTCCGGGCCGAGAAGCCGCACATCGGCTGTTCCGGGGTGCCCTTCATGAACAGGATCACGCGATTTTCGGAGATGGCCTTCTGGATCTCGTCGCGCAGGGGGTTGGTGCTCTCATCGCTCAATGGTTCGTCTCCTCCGCCGGGCCTCCCAGCCCCGCGAGTTGCCTTCAATCGTCGGCTTTCGTCTGGATCGACAGGGCGTGGATCCGGTCGCCCACCTCGTCTCCGAACACCTCGTAGACGAGCCGGTGCTGGGCGATCCGGGAAAGGCCCCGGAACGCCGGCGAGGACACGACCGCGTTGAAGTGGTGGCCGTCTCCGGTCACGACCGCGCGGGCGTGCGGAATCTCGGCCTCGATCCGGGCCTTGAGCTCATCCGGGGTGGCTGAGACGGGGCCTGCCGACATGTCCTGAAGGTTAGCGAGGGCCCGCGGCTATACTGAATGAAGCATGATCAATCTGACTGACAAGGGTGCGGAGAAGGTCCGCGAGTTCCTGTCGGCGCAGGCGACCGTGGCCGAGACCGCCGGCCTCAGAGTAGGAGTTCGCGGCGGCGGCTGTTCTGGTTTCCAGTACGCGCTGGCGTTCGACGAGCAGCGCGACGGGGACAGCGTGTTCGAGGACAAGGGCATCCGTCTCCTCGTGGACCGGCCGAGCCTTCCATACGTCAAGGGATCGGTCATCGACTTCGTCGATGACCTCCAAGGCGCCGGCTTCAAGGTCGACAACCCGAACGTGATCGCGGCGTGTGGCTGCGGGTCGTCGTTCCGGGTGGCCGAAGAGGAAGAGGTCTCGGCGGTCTAAGTCGCCGGCCGTCCGTTTCGGTCCGGTTCTCGGCCCCCCGTTTTGTGGTCGGGTTCTCGCAGGCGCCGCGAGCGCGAGATATATCTCGGGCTTGTCCGAGAAATCTCCCATCCTCCCGGGAGCGTGGGCAATACCTATCGAATAGTCATAGGTATTGCCCACGCTCATGGTTGGCGCGCGCGCAAGCTCATGGTTGGCGCCCGCGCAAGCTCATGGTTGGCGCACGCGCACGCTGATGATTGGCGCGCGCCGGCGCGATCATCCGCGCCGCGGCGCTCGCCCGCGCGCCCGCCCTCACACCGGCGCCGTGGCCATCGACCGCCACAGAAAGCGGCACGCCAGCGACCGGTAGGGCCGCCACGGCTCGGCGATCGCCTCGAGCTCCGGCGGGCTGGGCAGCGCCGGCAGCCCGTAGCGGATCATCACCGCCCGCCGGATCCCGAGGTCGCCCACCGCCAGCACGTCCGGCCGACCGAGCTGGAACATCAGGAACATGTCCGCGCTCCAGCGCCCCAACCCGCGGATCGCCACCAGCTCGGCCGCCACTTCGTCGTCGGGCAGCTCGTCGAGGCGGTCGAGCTGGAGCGAGCCCTCGAGCACGTGCTCGGCCAGCGACCGCAGATACGTGACCTTCGCCCGTGACAGGCCGGCGGCCACCCGGAGCTCGTCGGGCTCATCGGCCAGGACCTCCGCCGGCGTCGGCGCCCGTCCGCCGAACCTTTCCGTCAACCGCCCGAAGATCGCCCGGGCGGCCCTGGTCGAGAGCTGCTGGCCGACGATCGAGCGCACGAGAGCGGCATAGTGGTCCGGCTGTCGGCGCACCCGCCAGTCGGCCACTCCGTCGACTCCGATCTCGTCGATCAGCGCCCGCAGCACTGGGTCGGCGGCGCGGAGGTGCTCGACGGCCACGGTCTCGGGCACCGCGCCAGATCGCGTACGTGCGCTCGTAGGCGCGTCGCCGCCGCGAGCGCCCGCGCCGGCGCCCGCGGCGGGGCCGGCGCCGGCGCCCGCGCCGGCGCCCGCGCGAGAGCCCCCGCCCGCCGGCTCGCGCCGGCGCTGCGCCACCGTCCCCGACGGCTTACGGTTGCCCGGCAACCGCCCCCGGGACCCCGGTATTGGTCGAGTACTTCGGTTGGATCTTGACCTCAGGCCGGATCTCGTGCACGGCCTGGGCGACGGCGATCGCGGACTCGGCGAAACCGGTCGCGATCAGCTTGAGCTTGCCGTCGAACGTGGTGATATCCCCACAGGCCCATACTCGTTCCAGCGATGTCTTCATCACCTGGTCGACCGCGATCGCGCCCTTGATGACCTCGAACCCCCAGTCCTTCAGCGGTCCGAGCGCGGTCTTGAACCCGAGTTGCAGCAGGATCGCGTCGACCTCGACCTCGATCTCGTGGGCCTCGTCCTCGGAATGGAACAGGAGCACGCGCTCGACGCTGCCGTCGCCGTAGACCTCCTTGATCTGGAAGGGCACGTGCAGGGCCACGTCTCCGCGCTCGGCCGCCTCCAGTACCTGCCCGACCGTGACCTCGTGCGCCCGGAACCCCTCGCGCCGGTGGACGAGCGAGAGCGAGCTGGCGGTGTCGAGCAGGTTGATCACCCAGTCGCAGGCGGAGTCGCCACCGCCGACGATCATCACGCGCTTGCCCTCGAACACGGACTTCTCGCCGACGATGTAGTAAGCGCCGCGGCCCTCCCACGGCGTCATGTCGAAGCCGGGCAGCTTCTTGGGCTCGAACGCCCCGTGCCCGCCGGCGACGATCACCGTGCGCGATCGCAGCTCGCCGCGATCGGTGTGCAGCACCACCACCCGGTCCTCGTCCGAACCCTCCCAGGAGATGGTCTCGGCCGTCACGTTCAGATGCACCGGCACGTCGAACTGTTCAAGCGCCTGCACCCGGAGCATCTCGACCAGATCCTTCGCCAGCACGCGTGGATGTCCGGGCACATCGAACACCCACTTCTCGGGGTACAGCGTCGTGAGCTGACCCCCGAGCTCGGGCAGGGAGTCGATGATCCGCGACGAGGCTTCGCGCATCCCCGCCCAGAACGCGGTGCACATCCCGACCGGGCCGGCGCCGATCACGGTGACGTCGCGGACCTCGTCCATGTCGGCGGCCAGGCTGACGGGATCGGTGGTCATGCGGTCACTGTCAGCGAGGCTCCGTCGAGCGCGCCGAGGGCGCGTTCCACCGAGCACGAGATGCACGTGAACGTAGGCGTGTCGCGGAGCGTGTACGAGCTCGACTCGGTCGTACGCAGCCGCTGCACGAGATCGAGGAAGTCCGCCGGGTTGTCGGTCTCGAACCCGACCACGAACTCCTGGTCATCGAGCCCGAACGAGTAGGTGGTGTTTATGTCCACCGACGGATACTCGCGTCCCACCCGGATGTGGTCCTGCATGATGCGCCAGCGCTCCTCCGCCGGCAGCGCATACCATGCCCGGGTCTTCACGAACGGATAGACGAACAGGTACTTGCTGTGCCCGGGCCGGACCTCGAGGCGCGACTCCTCGGAGTATTCGGAGGGCTTGGTCATCGCCAGGAAGGAGTAGGGAACGGTGGCCCAGCTCATCAGGCCGCTCTGCGCGAGCACGACGTGGAACTCGTGGATCCGCTCGAGGTTCTGGGCCTGGGACAGGAGCATCAGGTCGGCGTCGCCCCTAGTCCCCACGAGCGAGAAGGCGCGCAGCAGGTGACCGTCGGCGAAATCCGCGCACGCGGCGATGAACTCGCGCTTGTCGGCAGAGCGGCGCTCATCGTCGAGCCGCCGCCATGCGGGATCGATCTTGAAGAAGGTGTATTTGACGAAATGCCGTACTGGCATGCGTGATTGATGATACGCAGCGCGATCACCTGAAACCGGTGCTCTCCGATGGTTTACAACCGGCGATCCCCGTGAGCGCAACGGGTAAGAGAAGCCTGAGACTTGATCAAAGCCGCCCGAGCCGGCAGGGACCAGCGGCTAGGATGGGACGTATGCGCATTGCTCTCGTGTCGCCGTATTCCTGGACATATCCCGGCGGCGTCACGAGGCACATCGAGGCGCTCGCGGAGCAATTCCTCGCCGAGGGCCACGAGGTCCATGTGCTGGCCCCCTTCGACCCGCCGGACACCCGCTCCGCTGTGCTTCATCGCGGCGCACGTCCACAGCCACTGGAGTCGCCGGAATATCTCGTCTCCTTGGGGCGAACGGTCGGCTTCAAAGCCAACGGCGCGGTGTCGAATCTCTCGATCACCCCGCACGGCGTGGCGATCATGCAGCGCGAGCTGCGCACCGGCGGCTATGACGTGGTGCACGTACACGAGCCCATCGCTCCCGTGGTTCCATGGGTGGCGACGGATGGGACGCGGTTGCCCCTGGTGGGCACGTTTCACACCTACAACGAGAACCGGATCTCGAACGGCGTCGCGAACGTGCTCGGCGCCCGCCGGATGATGAACCGGCTGCACGTGCGGATCGCCGTCTCGCAGGCGGCGGCCTGGACGGCCAGGCGGTTCTTCGGCGGCCACTACCGCGTGATCCCCAACGGCGTTCACCTCGATCCCGAGCGAGCCTCGCGGGCCGCGATGCGACCCCACGGGGACCGCCTTCGAATCGTGTTCGTCGGCCAATCCGTGGAGCGCAAGGGCTTGCCGCTGCTCCTACGCGCGTTCGAGGCCCTGCGCGAGCACATCCCGACGGAGCTGACCGTGATCGGGCCATCCCACGAGGAGCTCTCGCCGTTGCTGATCGACGCCCGCGATGTTCGGGCGCTCGGCAAGGTCGACGATCAACTCAAGCGCCGTGAGCTCGAGCAGGCCGACGTGCTGTGCGCTCCATCGCTGCGGGGCGAGAGCTTCGGCATGGTCTTGACCGAGGCGTTCGCCGCGGGGACTCCGGTGGTGGCGTCGGACATCGCCGGCTACCGGGACGTGGTCCGGCACGGCGTCGACGGCCTGCTCGTACCGCCGGGCGACCCGCTCGCGCTGGCCGAGGCGCTGCGCGATCTGTACGAGGAGCCGGCGCGCCGCGCCGACATGGCACGCGCGGCGGCGCGCGACGTCAAGAGGTTCGCCTGGCCTCGCGTGGCGGGCGAGGTGATGGGCGCCTACGAGGACGCGATCGCGACCCCGGCCCCGGAGGGCGTCGTCCAGCGCACGGCGGTCCGGATCGGAGCTCGCCCCGCCGACCTCAAGCCCCGCGTCCCGGCCCGACGGCTGCCCAGCCCCGAGCCGCGCACCGCGGCCGTCGGACGGGGCTCCGCCCGCCTGGCGCTTGTGCGCCGCCTCGGGCTGGCGGCGGTGACCCTTGCCGGCGCCGTATTGGCGGTGATGGCGCTGCAGAAGATCGGCCTCGGCCATATCGCCGCGGCACTGGTCGCGTCGAGTCCGACGTTCGTGCTGATCGGGCTCGGGGTGATGTGCAGCGCCATGGTGATGCGCGCGTTCTCGTGGCATGCGATCCTCAAGGCCGCCCTTCCGCGGGCAAGAATCCGATTGTCGGACGCCGCCCAAGGGACGTTCATCGGGGTGCTCATGTCCTCCACCTTGCCGGCGCGTCTCGGCGAGCCCTCCCGAGCGCTGGTGGTCGCCCGGCGAACCGGCCGACCGCGGGAGAACCTCCCGGTCGTGCTCGGCACGGTCGTCTCCCAGACGCTCCTGAACATCGTCGCCTTGGCCGTCCTGGGCGGGGTGATGTTCTCCTCGGTGGACCTGTTCAACGGCCATCAGGACGCGCTGGTGGTCGCGGCCATCGCGCCACTGGTCCTGCTCGTGGTGGTGCTGCTCTCACCGATCCTCCTGCGCCAAGGCTCGGGGGGCTCGCGTCCTCGCCGGCTGCAGGCTGCGGCCGAGCAGGCCCGCGCGGGGATGATGCGCGTCCGCGCCGGCCTCACGGTCTTCCGCCGCCCGCGCCTCGGTGCGATCGCCACCGGCGCTCAGCTCGCGGCGTGGGGGCTTCAGTGTCTGTCCTGCTACATGCTGCTCGTAGCGCTCGGGCTCGCCAATCAGACCGGATTCGCGGCCGCTGCCGCGGTTCTGTTCGCGGTCAACATCACCGCCGTGCTGCCGGCGACGCCGGCGAACCTGGGCGTGTTCCAGGCGGCGTGTGCCGCCGTGCTGCACACGGGCTGGCACGTGGGTTACGGCACCGGCGTTGCGTACGGCGTGATCCTCCAGGCCGTCGAGGTCACCACCGCGATCATGATGGGCATGCCGGCGCTCCTCAAGGAGGGCATGTCCTGGCGTGAGGTCAGGCTGCGGGCGATGCACGCCACGCCCGTGAAGCTGCCGGCGCGGCCGAGCCGGCGCCGTAGACGAGCGCCGGTCAAGGCCGAGGGTTAGCGGCGGCTCGCGCCGCGCCCGTAGGTGCGCTGGCTTTGGGTTCCATGGGGACCCTTATCCAGCACACCGAGGCGAGGCGCCCCGGCCCCCGTCGTCGAGACACCCTCACATGGTGTCAGCGCGCGACCGGTACCTGCTCGTGCTCCTGCGCCGAATCCGCACCTCGCTTGGCGGCTTCCGCCTGCGCCAGCTGCCGGTTGACGTGGTCCCAATCGAGATTGTGGAAGAACGCCTCGACGTACTGCTTGCGGCCGTCCGGGGTCGCTCCGAAGTCCCGCACGTAGGCGTGCTCGTAGACATCGATCGCGAGCACCGGGACCATGTTGTAGACGGCCCACAGGTTCTGCGTGTCCATGATGTAGTTGAACAGCGAGCCGTCGTTCAGGTCGTAGCCGACCATCACCCAGCCGCGCGCCGCGGAGGCGGCCTTGCGCACGGCCTGGTCCCACTCTTCCACGCCGCCGTGGAACTCGCTCTCGATCAGCTCGGCGAAACGGCCCGTGGGCCCGCCTCCGTCGCCGCCGAGGTGGCCGAAGTACAGGTCGTGGTTCTTGAAGCCCAGCAGCGCGAACGTGTAATCGATCGACACGGCGCGCAGGTCGGAGTAGACCTGGTTGCCCTCGATCTTCGAGTACTCGAACTCGTTGAGGAGCTTGCGGCACTCGTTCGCCTTCTTGATGTACCCCTCGTAGAGCTTGTAGTGGTCCTCCATCGTCTGCTGGGAGATCCCGTGGAGCTGCTTTTCCATCGCCGGAAACTTGCGCGGCTTCAGTTCGGTCCAGGGCATCACGGCTCCTTTCGCCGTCCGTTGTCGTGTAATCACTGGCTGCCCGCTATGGTCCGAACTAATCCGCGGCCCGCGAACAGGAGGTGACGGTCATGGCTTGGTCGATCGAGGGGAGGTACTTCGAGAACTGTTCGTGCGAGGTGGTCTGTCCCTGCACGGCATCGCTGGCGCTCGGCGCCGACTACGATCGCTGCCGGGTGGTGCTCGCGTTCCACGTCGACTCCGGGGAGGTGGAGGGAGTCGACGTCAGCGATCTGACGCTGGCCGTGGTCGCGGACACGCCGAAGTACATGCACGAGGGCAACTGGCGCCTCGGGGTGCTGATCGATGACCAGGCCACCGAGGAGCAGGCGGAGAAGCTCGGAGCGGTGTTCGGGGGGCAGCTAGGTGGTCCCATGGGCGCGCTGGCCGGCCTGGTCGGCGAACAGCTCGGGGCCGAGCGAGTGCCGATGGAGTTCTCAGCCGAGAACGGGAGCCACCACCTCACGGTGGGCGATCGCGGGCGGGTGTCCGTGCAGGACGTCGTCCCGTTTGGCATAGAGACCGGCGAGCCTGCGCGGCTCGCCGGTGTGTTTCACCCCGCCGGTAGCGAGCTGACCATCGCCAAGGCCGACGACAATTCGCGCCTCAGCGCGTTCGGGATGACCATCGACAATGGCGGCAAATCCGGGTTCTCCGCTCACTTCGCCTGGTCCGCCTGAGATCGCGCGCCTGAGGCGAGGTCCCGCCCGCGACCTGCTCGCCGGCCAGCTCGTCACGATCGGGGCGCTGCTGGCGTTGGCCGGCGTGGCCTGGGTGGTCACCGATCTGCGGATGGCCGGCATGGACATGGGGCCCGGCACCGATCCGGGCGCCTTTGGCTTCTACATCAGCATCTGGGTGGTGATGATGGCCGCGATGATGTTTCCGTCGATCGCGCCGATGGTGCTGATCTACCGCAACGTGCAGCGCGGACGGCGCGCGCAGGGAAGCGCCGGCCCCAGGGGCACGACGATCCTGTTCGTCGCCGGCTACCTGCTGGTCTGGGGAGCGTCCGGCGTGCTCGGATACGCGGTGCTGAAGGCCGGTCGGGCCTGGGCCGGCGACGCGTTCGCCTGGCACAGCGCCGGGCGCTGGACGGCGGTGGTGGTGATCGCCGCAGCCGCGGCCTACGAGTTCACGTCGCTGAAGGGAGCATGTCTCGCGCGGTGCCGCGGCCCGCTCGCGTTCATACTCGGAAACTGGCGCGACGGGCGCCTGGGGGCCATCGAGATGGGCACCGAGCACGGTTTGTGGTGCATCGGCTGCTGCTGGGCGCTGATGGCCGCGCTGTTCGCGTTGGGTGCGATGAGCATCGCGTGGATGCTCGTGATCGGCGCGTTGATCGCCGGCGAGAAGCTGTTGCCGTGGCGGGGGCCAGCCGTGACCGCGGTCGCCGTGATCCTCGCAGCCCTGGCGATCGGCGTCGCGCTGGCGCCGGACCAGGTGCCGGCGCTGACGGTCCCGGGCGGCGGAACCACGTCCTCGATGTCGATGCACTAGGCCGCGAGCGGACCGCGACCTCCACCAGACCCTGGAGCTCAGGCCTCGGCCATCGCGGGCTCGCTCTCCGCGGAGCCGGCATCGCCACCCTCCTCGGGCGGCTTGGAGTCCGTGAGCTCCGCAACCCGTGTGGGGTCCTTCTCGGTGCCGGCGATCAGCTCGTCGGCGGCCTGCCTGTCGGTCTTGGGCAGGAAGCCGGACTTCATGCCGAAGTACACGGCCTGCGGGTGGTGGGCGACGATCGCCAGCGTGGACTGCTCGGGCTCGACCGCATACCCGCCGCTCAACCGCAGCCCGATCGACTCCGAGTCGAGCAGCCGGAACACCTTCTCGTGCTCTGACTGCTCGGGGCACGCCGGGTATCCCCACGAGTAACGGCGCCCCTGGCTCGGAGCGATCCCGAGGTCGGACCGGACGCGGGCGTGCAGCCATTCCGCCATGCCCTCGGCGGTCTGCACGCCCAGCCCGTGGACGAACAGCTGCTCGGAGAACTCCCCCTCGGCCTCGAGCCGTGCCATCAGCGAGGTCACCTCATCCCCGGCGGTCACCGCCTGGATCGCGACCACGTCGAGATCGCCGGAGTCGAGTGGCCGGTAGAAGTCCGCCAGGCAGATCCGGTCGTGCCTGGGCTGGCGGGGGAACACCAGGCGCTCGAGCTCGCGCGACCCTGGCGCGTCCGGATCCCATACAACGAGCTCGTTGCCGTCGGAGTTGCACGGGAAGTAGCCGAGCAGCGCGCGGGGATGGAGATAGCCCTGCTCGCGCCACATGCGCTCGAGCCGGGGCTGGAAGTCGTCGCGCAGGAGTCGCCGCCACTCCTCGCCCTTCACCCCTCTGCCACCCCAGTGGAGCTTGAACAGCACATGCGTATCGAGATGCCGGTAGACCTCGTCCATGTCGACGTCCATCTCGCGCACTCCCCAGAACGGCGGCTCGGGCACCGGGACGTCAACCCGCGCCGCGCTCCGCACCGACGCGTCATCGACCGAAGGCGCATCGTCGTCGGAAGCCTCCGGCTGCTCGCGCAGCCGTCGCGCGGCCTCGAAGGTCGAGGAGAGCAGCCCGTCGCGCGCGCCGGGGTCGATCAGCTGGTCCATCTTCGCGAGTCCCTCGAACGCGTCCTTGCAGTAGAACACCCCCGGCTCGTAGACCTCCTCGGACTCGGACCCGTTCGGGTACACGAGGCGCAGGCCGAAGTTGCGGTTGATTGCCGCGCCCCCGACCAGCACCGGGAATCGCAGCGCCTGAGCCTGGAGCTCCTGGATGCACGCCGGCATCTGCTTGGACGTCGAGACCAGCAGCGCGCTCAGGCCGATCGCGGTCGCGTCGTTCTCTACGGCCGCGTCCAGAATGGTCTGGATCGGAACCTGCTTTCCGAGATCCACGACTGTGTAGCCGTTGTTGGTCAGGATCGTGTTCACCAGCGACTTGCCGATGTCGTGGACGTCCCCGAACACCGTCGCGAGCACGACCGTCCCCTTGGAGTAGCCCTCGAGCTTGTCCAGGTAGCGCTCGAGCTGAGCGACCGCGCGCTTCATCACCTCGGCCGACTGGAGCACGAATGGCAGGATCAGCTCGCCGGCGCCGAACTTGTCCCCGACCTCCTTCATGGCCGGAAGGAGCACGTCGTTGAGAGTGGGGACCGCCCCGAGCTTCTCGACGCTGCGGTCGATCCAGTCCTCGACCCCCTCCTTCTTCCGGCGCAGGATGTGGAAGTGCAGCGCCTCCTCGGGCTCCATCCCCACCGTGGGATCCGCGGCCTCGCCGCCGCCATCGGAACCGCCGCCATCCCCCTTGGCCTCGAAGTGCGCGATGAACCGCTCGAGCGCGTCGGCGCGCCGGTTTAACACGAGGTCGTCGGCGAGCTCCCGCTCCGGGCCCAAGATCTCCGCGTACGGGGTGATGTGGTTCGGGTTGACCATCGCCAAATCGAGTCCCGCCTCGACGCAGTGGTGCAAGAAGACGCTGTTGAGCACGCTGCGCGCGGGCAGCGAGACCCCGAAGCTCACGTTCGAGACCCCCAGCGAGGTCTTTACCCCGGGAATCTCCCGCTTGATCCGCCGGATCCCCTCGATGGTCGCGACCGCGCTCGGGCGCCACTCCTCGTCACCGGTCGTCAGCGTGAACGTCAGGCAGTCGAAGATCAGCGTCTCGGGATCGAGTCCGTGCTCCTCGCAGCACAGATCCCGGATCCGCCGCGCGACCTCGACCTTGCGATCCGCCGTCTTGGCCATGCCGGCCTCGTCGATGGTCAGGGCGATCAGCGCGGCGCCGTGCGCGCGCGCCAGCGGCACCACTCGATCGAGCTTGGCGCGCCCCGCTTCAAGGTTGATCGAGTTGACGATCGCCCGGCCCGGAATCTGCTCGAGCGCGGCCTCGAGCACCTCGGGCTCGGTGGAGTCGACCTGAATCGGCGCCGGCTGGGACAACGAGATCTTCTTGACGATCTCCCTCATCTGCTCGGCCTCGTCCTGTCGCTCGGTCAGCGCGACGCACACGTCGAGCGCGTGCGCGCCACCGGCGACCTGATCCTCGGCCACGGTCAGGAGCCCGTCGTAGTCGTCCGCGAGCAGCAACTCCTTGGCCTTGCGCGACCCCTGCGAGTTGACCCGCTCACCCACCAGGGTCGGCCGCGGGTCCTGCACCAAAGGCGTCGCCGCGATCATGCTCGAGACGTGGGGCGGGCGCCGTTCCGGCCGCTCCCCGGGCCGTCGCCCCCGCACCCGCTCGGCGATCGCGCGGATGTGCTCGGGCGTCGTCCCGCAGCAGCCGCCGACGATCGAGGTGCCGTAGCGCTCCACGAACTCCCCCAGCACGCGGGCGAGCGGCTCGGGCTCTTCCGGGAAGATCGTCTCGCCGCCCGGTCCCTGAAGCGGCAGCCCTGCGTTCGGGATGCAGTGGACCGGAACCGGGCAATTCTCACCCAGGAAGCGGATCGCGTCTCGCATGTCCTCGGGTCCGGTCGAGCAGTTGAGCCCGATCACATCGACCTCGAGCGCCTCGAGCGTCGCCAGCACCGCGCTGATGTCCGTCCCCAGCAGCATCTTGCCGCCCTGGGGCAGAAGCGAGACGCTGCACTGAATCGGGACGCTGCGGGCGGTCTCGGCAAAGGCCCTGCGCACGCCCAACACCGCCGCCTTGACCTCGAGGATGTCCTGCGCGGTCTCGATGATGATCAAATCGACCCCTCCGGACAGCAGTCCCCGAGCCTGCTCGTCGAACACGTCCACCAGTTCTCCGAACCGGATCTGCCCGAGCGTGGGGTCGTCGCTGGCGGGCAGAAAGCCGGTAGGGCCGATGGACCCCGCGACGAAGCGATGCTCTCCGGCCGCCCGGCGGGCGATCTCGGCCGCCTTGAGGTTGATCTCGAGCGTGTGGTCCTCGAGGCCCCACTCCGAGAGCTTCAGGCGCGACGCCTGGAAGGTGTCGGTCTCCAGGACCTCGGCGCCGGCCTCGAGCATCGAGGCGTGTACGCCCTCGATCACGTCCGGCCGGTTCAGCACGAGCGCCTCGTGACAGCGCCCCGGCAGCCGGTAATCGCGCTCCAGAGACAGCCTTTCGAACTGCTCGAGGGTCGCGCCCATCCCGCCGTCGTAGACGATGATGCGCTCGCGCGTGGCCGATAAGAAGTCGCGCATCGCAATCATGCTACCGAACCTTGACACGCTTATGGCAAGGTTTGCTCGTGGGCGCGTGACCCGCGTGGCCACGCGCCCCAGACAACCGTCGACCGCAGGAGCGCGCAAATGGAGTTCGAGCAGATCATCACGGATCTCGACAACGGTGTCCTCACGATCACGTTGAACCGGCCCGAGCGGCTGAACGCGTGGACGGCGACGATGGGGCGAGAGCTCATCGCAGCCTTCGACCGCGCCGACGCCGACGACGAGGTTCGCGCGGTGATCGTGACCGGCGCGGGGCGCGCATATTGCGCCGGCGCCGACCTCCAGGAGGGCGGTGAGACATTCAGGCACGGCGATGCCGGAGACACCACGATTCCTCGGGACGGCGGCGGGGAGTTCACGCTCCGGGTATTCGAGTCGCTCAAGCCCGTGATCGCCGCGATCAACGGCCCCGCCGTCGGCGTCGGCGCGACGATGACGCTGCCCATGGACATCCGCCTCGCCTCCGAACAGGCCAGGATCGGGTTCGTCTTCGTCCGCCGCGGGATCGTGCCCGAGGCGTGCTCGAGCTGGTTCCTGCCGCGAGTGGTGGGCATCAGCCGCGCGATGGAGTGGGCGGGCACGGGCCGCGTGTTCGACGCCCAGGAGGCGCTGGAGGGCGGGCTCGTGCGAAGCGTCCACCCGGCGGACGAATTGCTCGACGCCGCCCGCGTAATCGCACGGGAGATCGCCGAGAACGCCGCGCCGGTGTCGGTGGCCCTCGCACGGCGGATGATGTGGACCATGCTCGGCGCGGGGCACCCCATGCTCGCCCACCGCGCCGATTCGCGCGGCATGTTCTATCGGGGCCGGTCGGACGATGTCGTCGAGGGCGTCGCCTCGTTCCTTCAGAAGCGTGGTCCCCGCTTCACCGACCGTGTCAGCGACGGCCTACCCGACGTCCTGCCCGGGTGGACGGCGCCGGAGTTCGAGTGATGACAGGGGTGCACGTCCGGACGCACGCCGATGAGCCGGCGCGTCCTAAGCGCCGAGTGCTTCCTCCAGCGTCCGGGCGACGTCCATGCGCCCCATCAACCCCGCCAGTCGCAGCGCGTCGTTGGCCGGCGACTCATGCGGGATCACGACCGTGAGCTCCAGGTCGCGGTCTCGTAGGCTCTGGCGAAGCCGGAAGATCAAATGGATGCCCGCGCTGTCCAAATAGTGCACGCGACTGAGATCGAGGACGACGCGCAGGGCATCGCCGGGGGTCGCGCTGCCGACGGCGTCGCCGAGCGCGTTTGCGTTTGACATGTCGATCTCGCCCCGGACGGCTGCGATCACCGAGCCGTCACGCTCGGTGAAGTCGACATCTGCGAGCCTCATCCCGCTCGCAGCCGCCGCCGCATCACGACAGTGGTCCCCGTCGGCGTGGTCTCGACCCTCACGTCGTCCATCGCGGCGTCGATGATCCTGAGGCCGCGGCCGCGGCTGCCGCGGCGCGCCGGCCGCCACCGTCCCCAGTCTCGGACCGTGAACACCGCGTCACGGTCGACCACTTCCGCCTGCAGCTCGAAGGAAGCGGGACCCGGAGCGTAGGCGTGCTCGATCGCATTCGCGCACGCTTCGCTCACGGCGAGCGCGATCTCTCCCGAGCGCTCGGCGCCCGCCCCGTACCCGCGCAGCCAGCGGCGCACCGCCCGCCGCACCTGCGCGAGCACCTTCGGGTCCGCGGCAAGCGCAAGCCGAAGCGCGTCCGGAACGGGCGCGTTCTGGAGCGCCACGATCGCCACGTCATCGTCCAGGCCTTCGGGGGGGACCAGCCCGTCGAACGCAAGCTGGCAGGCCTCCTCCGCCGAGTTCGCATACCGTATGAGCCCGAGCAGCTTGTCGATCGCGAGCTCGAGCGGCTCTCCGCGGCGCTCGATAAGCCCGTCCGTGTACATCACGATCACCTCTCCGCTCTGAAGCGTCAGCTCCTGCTCCGGGGCGGCGCCGTACGGGAACGCCCCCAGCGGCGCCCCGGGCGTCACCTGGAGGGACCGGTGGCCGAGCGGGCCGACGATCGCCGGCGGGAGGTGCCCGGCCGTCGCGAGGGCCAATTTTCCCGATTCGGGGTCGAACTGGGCATACGCCGCCGTCGCCATCGGCTGCTGGGGCATGGCCTGGACGAAGCGGTCGACGAGCTCGAGCGTGCGGCTGGGGCCGTGGCCCTCCTGCGCGTACGCGCGCAGCGCTGTTCGCAGCTGTCCCATGAGTGCGGCCGCCCCCAGTCCGTGCCCGACGACGTCGCCGATCGCAATGCCCATCCGGCCCTCGGGCAGCTCGATCACGTCGTACCAATCGCCGCCGACCTCGTCTCGGGCCGAGAGGTAGCGGGCGGCCACCGGCACTCCGACCACGTCGGGCAAGGCCCTCGGCAGCAGGCTTCGCTGCAGGAGCACCGCCACGCGGTGTTCGCGCTCGAGCGCGGAGTACAGGCGTGCCCGCTCGATCCCGGGCGCCGCGCGTGCCGCCGCGACCTCGAGCAAAGCGAGGTCCTCCTCGTCGAACTCCCGGGACTGCAGGGACCCGATGTGCATCACTCCGATCAGGTCGCCCTCGACGATCAGGGGGACGCCCAGCAGCGAGCGAATCCGCTTTTCACGCAGGATCGGATTGAGGATGTCGGCGTGGTCCACGTCGGCGATGAAGATCGCCACCCGCTCGGCCGCGATCCGGCCGGCGAACCCCTTGCCGATTGGAATCCGTACGCCTTGCTCGACCTCTTCCTCGAGCCCCTTAGCGGCCCGGGCGACCAGCTGCTGCGCCTCGGGGTCCAGCAGCAGGATCGCGACCGTGTCCACGCCCAGGGCATCGCGCACCCGGTTGAGGAGTTCATCGAGAAACTGGTCGAGCCCGAGCTCGGAGAGCGCGGGGTCGCTCAGCCGGTAGAGGTCGCGGACGATCTCGGCGGGGGCCTCCACCGGTGCCGAGGGCGACAGCACTATCTGACCGGTGCCGGGAGGAAGGGGCTCTAGCTCAACGGGGGTCTCTGGCTGGCTCACGCACCCGTCATTGTCTCAGCGGCGTGGACGAGTAGCCTCGCACGCCCAGCGCAGAACGGTGCCTTTAAGCTGCCGGCGTGCATCCTGCCCGCGGCTTCGCGTCGGACAACGCGGCGACGATCCATCCCGAGGTGCTCGCCGCGATCGCGCGGGTGAACGTGGGGCACGTAAAGGGCTACGGTCACGACGATTGGACCCGGGGGGTGCAGGAGCTGTTCGCCGAGCACTTCGGCGCTGATGCGCGCGCGTACCTGGTGTGGGGCGGCACCGCCGCCAACGTGCTCTCGCTGCGGGCGGCGTGCCGGCCGTGGGAGGCTGCGATCTGCGCCCAGACCGCCCACCTCAACGTCGATGAGTGCGGCGCGCCCGAGGCGATGGCGGGCGTGAAGCTCCTTATCGCTCACACCGAGGACGGAAAGCTGGCCGCCGAGTGCGTTGAAAGCCTGATCGAGCGTGTGGGCGACGAGCACGCCGTGCAGCCTCGGGTTGTGTCCGTCTCCCAGTGCACCGAGCTCGGCACGATCTACACCCCAAGGGAAGTGCGTGCGATCGCAGACGCCGTCCGTCGCCACCGGATGGTCCTGCACATGGACGGCGCCCGGTTGAGCAACGCTGCGGCGGCGCTCGGGCTCCCGTTGCGCTCGGTCAGCGGCGACCTCGGCGTCGACATCCTCTCGTTCGGGGGCACGAAGAACGGGCTACTCGGGGCCGAGGCCGTAGTGATCCTCGACCCCGAGCTGGCCGACGGCTTCGACTACCTGCGCAAGCAGTCCCTGCAACTGGCCTCGAAGATGCGCTTTCTGGCGGCACAGTTTCAGGCGTTGCTGGCCGACGAGCTGTGGCGGCGCTGCGCCGAGAACGCGAACGCCATGGCGGCGCGCCTGGCGGAGGCGGTGAGCGACATGCCCGGATTGACGATCACGCGACCGGTGCAGACGAACGCGGTGTTCGCTACCTTGCCGCGCGCGGCGATCGCCAAGCTGCAGGACCGGTTTTCGTTCTACGTGTGGGACGAGCGCATCGGCGAGGTGCGCTGGATGTGCTCGTGGGACACGACCGACGAAGACGTCGACGAGTTCGCCGACGCGATCGAGCGCGCGCTCTCGTAGTAGTTAGAGCATTCTCATGCGGCCGCAGGAAGGAGCGCCGCCGGCCCGAAGGAAGGGGCACCGGTCGTGCAGGCGCGTGCTGCAAACACCGCAGCGGAAGCTGTCCGAGAAGCGCGGGCTCCCACTCGGCGTCCTGCGTCGGGCGAGCTGCCGCGCCGGCGGCCGCGCCCGCGTCGCCCCGCGCCGAGGGCGCGCCTGCGCCGGATCCTCGTGCTCACGTGTCTGCTGCTGAGCTTCGTGGTGTGCGTGTCGTTCGCGAGCGCGATGATGCGGCCGTCCAACGTCGGTTTCGGGCTGCGCGCGGTCGAGTGGTTGCGGGACAACGGCGCGGCGTGGCTGGTCTCGGACGTCGAGCGCTTCTACTACTCGCTCAATGCCCCGTCCAGGGGCGGGCCGCCGTTGAAGTCGCTACCCGCGGTCGGGGTCACGGGCGCGGCTGCAAACGCGGCTTACCGGCCGCCGCCGATCAGGCCTCTCATCTACCCGCCGCTGCCGGGGGAGGGCGTCTGGCACGGGACGGGGCCACTCGTCCGCGGTGCCCCGCCGGTCCTCGTGACCGCGTTCCGCCCGGACCCGAGCTACCCGCAGATGGTCGCCGGCGTCGCCTGGATTGACGCTTCCCGCGCCTGGCTGCAGCTGTATCCCGGTCGATACGAGCCCCCGAACTCAGGCACCGTCGCCGCCGAAGTCCCGGCGCAGCTGCGCGCTCGCTTGTTGGCCACGTTCAACAGCGGCTTCAAGCTCGAGGACGGGGGCGCCGGGTTCGTCGCGTTCGGTCACGTCTACTCGCCGCTCCGAGACGGACAGGCCACGTTCATCCGCTACCGCAACGGTATGGCCGACGTGCGGACTTGGTCCGGAGGCCCGGATCCGGGGCCAAACGTCGAGTTCGCACGCCAGAACCTCCCACTGATCGTCGAGGGTGGTCGACTGAACCCCGAGCTGAGCGACGGACCGCTGTGGGGCGCGACGCTCGGCAACGCGATACGGGTGTGGCGCTCCGGCGTTGGCGTCGACGCTCGCGGAGACGTGCTCTATGCCGCGGCCGACAACCAGACCGCCACCAGCCTCGCTTTGATCCTTCAGCGTGCCGGGGCCGTGCGTGCGATGGAGCTCGATATCAACTCCGCATGGGTCACGTTCAACTTCTACGGCGGCCTGGGTGCACTCGCCCCCGCGAAGCTGCTGCCAGACATGAACCGCGACGCGACCCGCTACCTGACCCCGGATGACCGCGACTTCTTCGCGGTGTACGTGCGCAACGGCTGAGCCGGTGCCGGCCGAAATCCGGTCAGGGGGTTTGCGCGCCGACTTGAACGGGCAGCGCTATGAGAGATCAAATAAGGAGGCAGAGGTATGTCCGTGATTGCGATCGTCGTGATCGTTGTGGTTGTCCTGGCGATCCTGGTTGGACTGTTTGTGCTTCTTCCCCGAGCCCGCGAGCGGGCGCGTGTCAGGCGGCGCGAGCGCGAGCTCGATCAGCGCCGCGAGAGGGCGATAACCGAACACCGGGAGATCGCCGAGACGCACGACCGGCAGGCCGAGCTGGCCGAGCAGCGAGCTCGGATCGCCGAGCAGGAGGCTCGCCGCGACCGCGCGGAGGCGGAGCTTCGCAAGGAGAAGGCCGGCCTGCACGAACGGGGGCTGGCCGATCACGAGCTGATCGAAGATGACGAGCGCGACGAGTTCGCCGGGACTTCGAGCGCGTACGACGAGGGCAGCGAGCCGCGCGGCACCTACGAGCGCGACGAGCTGCGCACCACCTACGAGGGCGACGAGCCGGGCAGCACCTACGAGGGCGGTGAGCCGCGCAGCACCTCGCGGAGCTAGCGCCCGCCGCACATCCCCAGGCGCACCGCGACAGAGGGCCGGCACGACCCCGGCCCTCGTCGCGCTGCGAGGCGACTAGAGCCGCCGGGACAGGCGATCGAGCGCCGCTCGGGGCTCGCGGGTCGCGCGCCATGCTCGCCAGGCGATCCGCCGACCCATGGTGAGCGTGGGAGGAAACCCCCGCAGCCACCGGGGGACCACCTGAAGGCGGGAGGCATCGAGCGGCACGTCGTGCCAGCGCAAGCGCTGGTTTCCGGCCACACGGAGCACCCCGTCGTAGGTCTGAAACAACCACGTGACCTGCGAGAGGTCGGCCCGCAGCGCCGCGGGCGAAGGGTCGTCGATCCCAAACCGCGCGAAGTACCGCTCGTCGACGAAGATGCCATTGACCGTGGTGGCGTGGATCAGCCGGTAACCCTTCGCGGCCGCGAGCCTCGCGATCGCGGTGAGGGAGGAACCCTGGCTCACCGCGAGGTCGCGCGGCTGGACGAAGTCGATCTCGTTCGGGATCGTGGGGTTGAACTCGATCACGACGAGCTTCGGCCGATAGCCCTCGAGCGCCGCCCACACGTGGTAGTCGTTGCCGTCGATGTCGATCGACAGCAGGTCGAAGTCTTCCGGCACCGCGGTCGGCGCGAGGATCTCATCCAGCCGGTCGGAGCCCTCGAATCCCACCTGCCGATGAACCGCGCTCACCCCGTCACGTCCGGAGTGCGTCCGGGCGAGAGCTTCATAGCGCGCGCGGTCGCTCTCGATCAGCACCGCCGAATAGCGCTCCCGGTCGATCAGCGCGAACGTGTTGCTCGCGTGTCTTCCATCCCACGCGCCGAACTCCACGCACCAGCGGTCGCGGACCCCGATCACCTCGAGCGCCCTGCGGATCACCCCGTCCTCGCCGCATTGCGAAGTGACGTTCTCCTCGAACGCCTTGAGCGGCGGGCTGACCGCCGCCGGCGCGACCGCGAGGTGCGCCCGAGCCCTCATCGGCGGCGATCGACGAGCTCCCGGTACACCCGCGCCACTCCGGCCGCACACGCGTCCCAGTCGAACCGCTCGGCGTGCCGCACGGCGCGGGCCCCCATCTCGAGGCGGCGCGGCTCGTCGGTCAGCGCGCGCACTTGGGCCGCGAATGCCTCGCCATCGGGGGCGGTGAGAAGGCCACTTCGGCCGGGATCGAGCGCTTCGGCAGTTGCGGTTCCGGCGGCCGCGACCACCGGCACACCACGTGATTGCGCCTCGGCCACCACGAGGCCGAAGCCCTCGAGCGCCGAGGCGAACAGCAAAACGTCGGCGCTGTCGTAGAGCCGCCACTTGTCGGGTTCCGAGACGCGCCCGGCGAACCACACCGCTTCGCTCACCCCCAACACGCCGGCCCGCCTTCGCAGCTCCTCGCGGAGAGGGCCTTCGCCGGCCACGACCAGCGAGGCCGCCACGCCGGATCGCTGCAGCATCGCGAGCGCATCGATCGCGACCCACGGTCGCTTGCGCGGCTCGAGCCGCCCGACGTGGAGCAGCCGCAGCCCCGGCTGCGGCCAGGCACCGGTCCAGCCCCCGGTCGGCGCAGGTCTCGCCACTCCCTCGGGCACGACGCGAATGCGCTCGGCCGGGACCCCGGCCATGACCAGCCGGCGTTGTGAAAACGCGGAGACCGTGATCACCGCGTCCGCTCGCCGCATGATCGCCGCCTCCAGCCGCGCCCAACGCGGAAAGAGGTGATGCTGGTGAATGACCACCGGCACGCGCGAACGGGCGAGTGCCCTTCCGGCGAGGAGCGCCGGCCCGCAGTAGCGGACCGATTCGGCGCGGAGCAGATCCACTTGGCGCGAGCGGAGCAGGCGCACCACATACGGCGTGAACGCCAGCGGGGCGCCCACCCAGTGCAGGCCGCGCCGGTGGCGCAGGACGTCGACGCGCCACCCGCGCGGAGGCTCGGCCACGCGGTGATCTCGGGGCAGACCGAGGACCAGATCGACTCCGTGCGCGGGCAGGCGCTCGAGCAGCGTGCGCTCGTAGACCTCGCCGCCGATGTCCGAGTCCCCCCGGAGCGGGTAGTAGTGGGGCCCGCCCGCGGTGAGGCGCCTCGGAGGGCTAGCGTTCGTGTCCGCCACGACGCTGCCAGAATAATTCGGTGGCCGCGCTCGACGACGTCGACCTGTCGCTGAAGCTGTCCGGCCAGGAGGGCCGCAAGCAGCTCCACGACGCCCAGCAGCGGCTGCTGGCGTTGCGATTGCAGGCCGGCGGCCTGATTGGCGACGGCTCCCTGGGCCCTCCGCTCTGCGTGATGTTCGAAGGGTGGGACGCCGCCGGCAAGGGTGGCGCGATCCGTCGTCTGACCAGCGCTCTCGATCCGCGGCACGTCCGCGTGTCGGAGTTCGGAGCGCCCTCGGAGCTCGAGAAGCGCCATCACTTCCTGTGGCGCTTCTGGCCCTCGATCCCGGGCTGGGGTGGGATGACCGTGTTCGACCGCTCGTGGTACGGGAGGGTTCTGGTCGAGCGGGTAGAGGGGTTCGTGAGCGAGCCCGAGTGGCGGCGCGCATACACGGAGATCGTCGACTTCGAGCGCGCGCTCTGCAACGAGGGGGTGGTGCTGGTGAAGTTCTGGCTGCACGTCTCCGAAAAGGAGCAGCTGCACAGGTTCCGGGCCCGCGACCGCAATCCGCTCAAGCGCTGGAAGCTCACCGGGGACGACTGGCGCAACTTCTCCAAGCGATCCGAATACGAGCGCGCGATCGCCGACATGCTGCGCGAGACCGACCACGACCAGGCGCCGTGGCGGTTGATCGCGGCCGAGAGCAAGCCCTACGCCCGGGTGGCCGTCCTCCGCGCGGTGATCGAGGCGTACGAGCAGGGTCTACGGGAGTCGGGTCACGAGCCGGTGGAGTTGGAAGCGGCGCTCTGATTAATCGCGGAGGACCGGGGTGAGCGTCACGGCCGTCCCGCTCTCCGCCGCCTCGTAGAGCGCCTCCAGCGCATGGGCCTGCCCGAGTGCGTCCTCTCGACCGAGCAGCAGCGGTGCCCGTCCTCTGATCGCCTCGGACATGTTCTCCGCCTCCAGGCGATACGGATCGATGGTCTCCACGGCGATCCGCTCGATCTCCTGGTCGCGTCGTAGCTCGATCCCGGGGTTGCGGCAGTGCCACGGGTCGTCGAGAAACAACGCGCCCTCGTCGCCGACGATTTCGAGCTCCTCGCTGGTCTCCAGCAACAGGCCCGCGTCGAAGTGGGCGAGAATCTCATCCGCGAAGCGCATCGTCGCCGCGAAGGCGACGTCGACGCCGTCGCCGCCGATGGCCTGCTCGGCCGTGACGCGATGCGGCTCCCCGGCCACCATCCGCGCCGCGCTGACGCAGTAGCAACCCACGTCCATCAACGCTCCGCCCTGCAGGGCCGAGGTCAGGCGGACGTCGGCTGGGTCATCGGCCACGAAGCTGAACGCCGATCGCACCATCCTCACGCGCCCCACGGCGCCCTGCGCGATCACCTCGGCGAGCCGGCGCGTCTGCGGATGGTGGCGGTACATGAACCCCTCCATCAGCAGGCGATCCTCGCGCTCGGCGATGTCGAACGCGTCGCGCACCTCGCGCGCGCGGCGGCTGAGCGGCTTCTCGCAGAGCACGTGCTTCCCCGCCTCGAGCGCCTTGACCGTCCACTCGATGTGGAAGGAGTTCGGTAGCGAGATGTACACGACCTCGACGTCGGGATCGGCGAGCAGGGAGTCGTAGCTGCCGTGGGCGCGCTCGATGCCCCACTCCCGCGCGTAGCTCTCAGCACGGGTCCGGTCCCGGCTCGCGACCGCCAGGATCCGAACATCATCCGCCTGCCGCGCCCCCGTGATGAACAGACGGTTGATGTTCGCGGTGGACATGATTCCCCAATTCACCGGCACAGGAGGGACACTAGAGGACCTTGCGTGAACACGTGATTGCGTTCGCTCCCGGAAGGGTCAACCTGATCGGCGAGCACACCGACTACAACCAGGGACTCGCGCTGCCGTTCGCGATCGATGACGGCGTTACGGTGGATGGGCGCGCGATCGACGCCAACCGGATCGACGCGGTCGCGGTCGACCTGCATGCCGAGCACAGCTTCGACCTCGAGCGACCCCGCCGCGTTCGCGGCTGGCGCGCGTTCGTGCACGGTGCGGTCGCGGAGCTACAGCGGGCGAATGTGCCCGTGCGCGGCTCGCACCTTCGAATCAGCGGCAAAGTGCCGCGCGGCGCCGGCCTGTCGTCCTCGGCTGCGCTCGAGGTCGCTCTAATCCTCGCCTTGGTCACACTGACGGACGCTCCGGAGCTCGACCGCATACAGCTGGCCAAGATCGGCTCGAAGGTCGAGAACGATTGGGTCGGCGCCAACACGGGGCTTCTGGACCAACTCGCATCGCTGTTCGGTGAACGCGACCGGGCGCTGCGCATCGACTTCCGCTCGCTCGATGTGACGCCGGTCGCATTGGAGCTGGACGACTATCGCCTGGTGACGCTCGACTCGGGAGAGCGACACGCCAACGCCGCCTCCGGTTACAACCGTCGTCGTGCCGAGTGCGCGCGGGCGGCGGAGCGGCTCGGCGTACAGAGCTTGCGCGACGCGACGCTCGAGCAGGCCGCCCGCCTGCACTCGCCGCTGAAGCAGCGCGCCGAGCACGTGATCACCGAGAACGCGCGCGTCGAAGAGGCGGTGTCCGCGCTTCGGGACCGCGACATGGAGCGCCTCGGGCGGCTGCTCGATGCCTCGCACGCCAGCCTGCGCGACTGCTACGAGGTCTCCACGCCCGCCGTCGAGGAGGCCATCGGAAAGCTGAAGAGCGCGGGGGCGCTCGGGGCGAGGATCGTCGGGGGCGGCTTCGGCGGGCACGTGCTCGGGCTGCTGTCGCCGGGCGCGGAGACGCCCGACGGCGCGATCGAGGTTCGGCCGGGGCCGGGCGCGCGGCTGCTCGAGTAGCGTCCGGGCCATGACCGTCGCCGGTTCAGTGCAGCTCCGGCCCGACGGACTCGAGCCGCCCGAGGTCGTCGCCGTCGCGCGCGCCGACGTCCCCGTGTCGCTGGGAGCCGACGCCCGCGCGGCGATGGAGCGCGGCGCCGCCGTGGTAAGCAAGCTGGCCGCCTCGGACGAGCCGAGGTACGGGATCTCGACCGGGTTCGGCTCGCTCGCTCTCGTGCGCGTTCCCGCGGGCCGGTGGGTGGCGCTGCAGCGGGCGCTGATCCGCTCGCACGCCGCCGGGATCGGACCGCCGGTCGAGCGCGAGGTGGTGCGGGGGATGATGCTGCTCCGTGCGCGGACGCTCGCGATGGGTTACTCGGGGGCTCGGCCGGTCGTGGTCGAGACGATGTTGGGGCTGCTGGGCAGAGGTATCACGCCCGTGGTGCCCGAGCATGGATCGCTGGGCGCGAGTGGGGACCTCGCACCGCTCGCGCACTGCGCGCTGGCACTGATCGGCGAGGGCGAGGTATTCGATGGCAGCGGTCGGCGGCGGGCTGCGGCCGAGGCGCTGGCGGAGGCGGGGATCGAGCCGGTCGAGCTGCATGCGAAGGAGGGGCTCGCGCTGGTCAACGGGACCGACGGGATGCTCGCCATGTTGATCCTCGCGATCGAGGACCTGCGGAGACTGCTGCGGGTCGCCGACGTGGCGGCGGCGATGTCGGTCGAGGCGCTGCTGGGCACCGACCGCGCATTCGCGGAGGACCTGATCGCGCTGCGTCCCCAGCCCGGCCAGGCCGCGAGCGCCGCCAACCTGCGCGCGCTCCTCGCGGGCTCGGAGATCGTGGCCAGCCACAGATTCGGCGATCCGCGCGTCCAGGACGCGTACTCCCTGCGGTGTGCGCCGCAGGTGGTGGGCGCGGCACGGGACACGGTCGAGCATGCGGCCGCGGTCGCCGGCGCGGAGCTTCGCTCGGCGATCGACAACCCGATGGTGCTGCCGGACGGTCGCGTGGAGTCGTGCGGCAACTTCCACGGGGCGCCGGTGGGGCTGGCGTGCGATTTTTTGGCGATCGCGGCGGCCGAGGTGGGGGCGATCGCCGAGCGGCGCACGGACCGCCTGCTCGACGCGACCCGCTCGCACGGTCTCCCGCCGTTTCTGGCCGACGATCCCGGGGTCGACTCCGGGCTGATGCTCGCCCACTACTCGCAGGCGGCGATCGTCGCCGAGAACCGCCGGCTGGCGGCGCCGGCGAGCGTCGACTCGCTGCCCACGAGCGCGATGCAGGAGGATCACGTGTCGATGGGGTGGGGCGCGTCGCGCAAGCTGCGTGCGTCGGTGTCGAACCTGTCGCGGGTGCTGGCGGTCGAGCTGGTGTGCGCGGCGCGGGGGCTCGATCTGCGGGCGCCGCTTCGGCCGGCGGCGGGAACGGCGGCCGCGCTGGCTATGGTGCGCCGACGGATCGGGGGTCCCGGGCCCGACCGGTACGTCGCACCCGAGTTAGCGGCCGCCGAGGAGCTGGTTAGGTCGGGGGCGCTGTTGGCCGCGGTCGAGGCCGAGGTAGGCACGTTGGCATAGCGATTCCGACGAGGGTGTGCTGGATTTGGCCCGCATACGGGGGCAGATTCAGCGCACCCCCGGGTAGAGGGCCCGAAACCGCTCCTGGCAGTCGCGATACGTCTGCACCCAGTCTGCTACGGGTTCGATGCGCGCTCCGGGACGGACCGTGGCGGCGACCCCGGCGTGAACATCCGGCCACACGTTTGCCGCGACGCCTCCGAGAATCGCCGCGCCAAATGCCGCCCCCTCGTCGACCGCGACCCGCTCGAGTGGCAGGTCGAGCACGGATGCGACGATCTGTAGCCACCTTTCGCTGCGCGCGCCGCCGCCCGACACGCGACCGAGCGCCGGCACGCCACCGAGCTCGGCGATCAGGTCGAGCGAGTCGCGCAGCCCGAACGCGACGCCCTCGAGGACGGCGCGGACGAGAGCGCCGCGGTCGTGGCGGATACCCAGCCCGACGAACGCCGCCCGGGCGTCGGGGTCGGCGTGCGGAGTGCGCTCGCCGACCAGGTACGGGAGGAAGATGAGCCCCTCGGTGCCCGCGGGCCACGCGTCGGCGCCGGCCAGCAGATCGTCATACGCGACCCCGGGAGCGACCGTGTCGCGCAGCCAGCGCAGTGAGCCCGCCGCGGACAGCATCACGCCCATCGCGTGCCAGGAGCCGGGCACAGCGTGGCAGAAGGCGTGCACGCGGGCGGCGCTGTCGGCCGCGTAGTGGTCGAGCGCCGCGAACACCACGCCCGAGGTGCCGAGCACGACCGACAGCGGCCCCGGCCGATCGACACCCACGCCGAGCGCGCCGCCTGCCTGGTCGCCGGCGCCCGCGGCCACCGGCACGTTGGCGCGCGTCGCGCCCACCGGCACGCCGGCGCGCGTCGCGCCCGACACCTCCGGGCTCTCGAGCAGGCGCGGCAACCAAGCCGGGTCGAGGCGGAGCGCCTCCAGCACCTCCTCGCTCCAACGCCGCTCCGCGACGTCGAGCAGGAGCATCCCCGAGGCGTCCGAGACGTCGGTGGCGTGCTCGGCGCACAGCCTGAGGCGCACGTAGTCCTTGGGCAGGGCGATCCGCGCGATTTGCGCGTAGATGGTCGGCTCGTGCCGGCGCAGCCACAGCAGCTTGGGCGCGGTGAAGCCGGGGAGGGCTCGGTTGCCGGTGAGCTCGATCAGCCGCTCCAAGCCGATCGTGTCCTCGATCTCCTTGCATTCGGCGCCGGTGCGCTGGTCGTTCCACAGGATCGCCGGGCGCAGGGGGCGGTCGCTGCTGTCGAGCGCGACCAGGCCGTGCATCTGACCCGACAGGCCGATGCCGGCTGGTGTGCCGGCATCGGCTTGGAGCTGTTCCAGCACCGCCTCGGTGGCCCGCCACCAGTCCTCGGGGTCCTGCTCCGCCCAACCGGCCTGGGGCGTCGATAACGGGTATCCCCGCTCCGCACGCGCCAGCACCGTCCCCTCAGAATCGATGGCCAGGCCCTTGACGCCCGAGGTGCCGACGTCGAGCCCGACCAGAGGGTCGTCGGTCACGCGCCGAGCGCCGCGTAGACGATCTCGTACGCGCGGACAGCGTCCTTGGCCTGCTGGGCCTCGCGCAGTGCGCCGTCGTCGATGCGCGCGGCCACCGAATCGATGAACCGCCACTGGATCACCGACCGCCGGACCGCGCCGACTTGGTCCTCGGTATACGGGTACAGGTCGAAGCCCAGGCGCTCGCCCGCCGAGCCGTAGCCGCTGCGGCGAAGTTCGAGCGCGAGCTCGAGGGTCTCCATGAACGCGGTCGCGCCGACCATGTTGTCGTCGTCGAACGTGCCCCAGCCCGAATTGGCGTGCAGGTGACCGAGGAGGCCGTCGGAGGCGAGCAGCGCCGCGTACTCGGGCAGGTGCTCTCCGTTCATGATCAGGTGCTGCCAGTCCATGTTGATCTGGACGTTGTCGATCCCCTGCATGCGGAGCTGGTGCACGACGTACAGGCACATCCCGATGTTGCGCATCAGGATCTTCATCGCCGGCTCGGAGTTCTTGTGCTCGAGGAAAAGCTTCACGTCGTGCCGGGCGCAGATCTCGGCGGCCTCGCCGAGGCCGTCGATCAGCCACCGCCACGAGTCGACGTAGGGCGTCTGGAAGGGGTAGTTGTAGCCCTCGCCGCCGGGCCAGACGATCATGTTCGCCCCGAGCGTGCCGGCGAACTCGGCCGCTTCGCGGAGGATCCGCCGGGCCTCGGCGCGCACGTGCTGGTTGGGGTTGATCAGACCGCCGCGTCCGAACCGGGGGTCGAGGTGCAGTCCCCCGGCGATGCAGTAGATGTCGTGGCCGTCGAGGGCGGAGCGGATGGCGGCGAGGTTGTCGGGAGAGATCTCGCCGGGGTAATGGAACTCGTAGCCGTCGATGAGGTCGCCGAGCCCCTCGACGGCCCGGTGCACCTTCTCGGCTACCGGCTCGTCTTCGTAGGTGTGCTCCGGCTGGTATCCGACCGGAACGAACCGCGTGATCATGGGGCCGAACGCCCAGATGCCAAGGCTGGTCTTCATCGGCGCGATCTTATTCTCCGCGGAGCGGCGAGCACGATCCGATCGTAGAAAGCCTGCGTTAGCGCTAACATCCGCCCGCGCCAAGATCCACGTTGCAGCCCGTGCGCGCCATGGACGCCGACTTCGAGATACCAACCCCCCGCCGGCGACGCGGCGCGGTCATGTCGGACGTAGGTCGGCTCGCGGGAGTCTCGCACCAGACGGTCTCGCGGGTGATCAACGGATCAAGCCACGTGCGGCCGGAGACGCGCGAGCGGGTGCTCGCGGCGATGCGCGAGCTCGACTACCGCCCCAACCCGACCGCGCGGGCGCTCGTGACCGGACGGTCGAACACGCTCGGGGTGGTGACGTTCGACACGACGCTCTATGGCCCCGCCTCGACGTTGTGTGGGATCGAACGCGCTGCGCACGAGACCGGCTACTTCATCATCGTGGCCAGCCTCAAGGCGCTGGACCGATCGTCGCTCGTCGATGCGATCGACCGGTTGCAGCTTCACGGCGTGGATGGAATCCTCGTGATCGCCCCGTATCAGGAGGGCGCGGACGCGCTCGCGGACGCCCCGCAGAGGATCCCCATCGTCGCCGTGGAGGCGGGCCCGCCGGACGCGCTGCCGCTGGTCAGCGTCGACCAGGTCGCCGGGGCGACGAGCGCTACGCGCCACCTTCTCGACCTCGGGCACGAGACGGTCTGGCACGTCGCCGGCCCGCGCGATTTCCTCGAGGCGCGGCAGCGGCTCGACGGATGGCGCTCGACACTCGAGTCCGCGGGGGCGGAGGTGCCGGTGCCACTCGAGGGCGACTGGAGCGCGCGGGCCGGCTACGACCTCGGACGGCGCTTGAGCCGCGACCGGGCCGTCACGGCGGTTTTCGTGGCCAACGATCAGATGGCGCTCGGAGCGTTGCGCGCGATGCACGAGGCCGGCCGCGCGATCCCCGACGAGGTCAGCATCGTCGGCTTCGACGACATCCCCGAGGCCCCGTACTTCACGCCGCCGCTGACCACCATCCGTCAGGACTTCGACGACATGGGCAGCCGGGGCGTTCGCCTGTTGTTGCGGACGATCGAGGGGCGCGAACCGGCTGCGCCGGGCTCGAAGGTGCAGCCCGATCTGATCGTCCGCGCGAGCACCACGGTGCCCCCTCGCGGTTGACATGACACGTATGTGATCGCTAACATGCACGCGCTGACTCAGGCTGGAAGGTTTTGCGCTCATAGGGTCGAAGCGTTCGCAGATGGTTAATTCGGGTGGACAACCTGGCCGCAGTCTGAGAGCTTTCGCTTCGAGGTAGAGGTCTCCGGACAAGAGGAGGAGGAACATGTCGGACTCGGACATCTTGGGCGACGCAATCGAGCGTCTGGAGTGGGACGAGCGCAAGGAGGAGGAAACCCCCTTCAAGAACTGGCGTCAGTTGACGCGGCGGACGGCGCTGACCGGAGGCGCCGCGGGCATGGCAGCATTCATCCTGCAGGCGTGTGGCAGCAGCAGCAGCAGCACGAAGACGGCCACGGCCGCTGGTGGGAGCGCCAACGCGGCGAGCATCTTCGGCTCGGGTCGCGAGCTACAAGTTCACGCTGGTCAACCACGTGACCACCAACCCATTCTTCACCCCGACCCAGAACGGCGCCTCGGACGCCTGCAAGCTGCTCGGCTGCTCGTATTCGTGGACCGGCTCCCAGACCAGCAATGTCTCGGAGATGGTCAACGCCCTCAACAGCGCGGTCAGCGCGGGGGCGAACGGGATCGGGGTGTCGCTGGTCGATCTGACGGCGTTCAACGCTCCGGTCGCGAAGGCGCTCTCGTCCGGGATTCCGGTCGTCGCCTACAACGCCGATGCGCCCACCAACCCGCGGCTCGCCTACATCGGTCAGGACCTGAAGTTGTCCGGAGAGGCAGATGGGTCAGCACATCGCGTCGCTCGTGCCGTCGGGTGACGTCGCGCTGTTCATCGCGACGCCTGGCGCGCTCAACATCCAGCCGCGGATCGACGGCGCGCAGCTGACGCTGAAGAGCCATCCCTCGATCACGCCCCACGTTGTTGCTACCGGTGCCGCGGTTCCGGCCGAGCTGTCGGTGATCAACTCCTACGCCACTGGCCACCCCAACACGAAGGGCCTTTTCGCCGTCGACGCGGGGAGCACCCAGGGCCTCGCGCAGACGATCCAGAAGCTCGGCCTGCGCTCGAAGGGCGTCAAGGGCGGTGGCTACGACCTGACCCCGGTCACCGAGCAGCTGCTCGCGGCCGGTGAGATCCAGTTCACGATCGACCAGCAGCCCTACCTGCAGGGCTTCTATCCGATCCTGCAGCTCTACATGTACAACATCACCCAGAAGCTGACCGGGATCGCCGACGTGAACACCGGCCTGAAGTTCCTCGACAAGACGAGCATCGTCCCCTACAACAGCACCAAGAGCCGCTACGAGGGAACCGGTACCGGCGTCGGCGTCCAGAAAGCATGATTTGAGCGCACGCGGGTAGTAGGATCGCGTCATGCCTTTCGGGAGGCAGCGCTAGAGATGGCGGTCACGTCAGGCGCTGAGACGAGGCCGGCACCGGGGGGTCCGGCACCGCGCCGGGCCCCAGGGGCGGGTGGTGCCTTCTCCATCGCGAAGAAGGTCCTGACTCTACGCGAGGGGAGCATCATCGTCGTCACGCTCGTGACGTTCGCCTACTTCGCGATCACCACGAGCAACTTCGTCACCGCCAACAGCTTCAAATCGCTGCTGCCGTACTTCGCCCCGCTGGCGATCATCGCGGCCGGCGAGGTGTTCGTGATGATCCTCGGGGAGATCGACCTGTCCGTCGGGGCGGTGTACCTGTTCACACCGTTCATGTGGCACCTGTTCCACCACGCCGGGCTCCCGCTGTACCCGAGCATCATCGTCGCACTGCTGATCGCGATGCTGATCGGCGTCGTCAACGGGATCTTCGTCGCGTACGTCGGGATCGCGTCGTTCGTGGCGACCTTGGGGATGCTGTTCTTACTGGACGGGCTGTCGCTCGTGATCTCGCATTCGACTCCGGTCGAGGTCCCCGGCACGAAGATCGGCGCGGTGAACAATTTCGCGCAGATCTTCGGTGGCGGCACGTACTCGGAGCTGTTCTGGGCGATCGGGATCGTGATCGTCTTGCAGATCGTGCTGTCGTTCAGTCGTTGGGGGATTTACACCGTCTCGGTGGGTAGCAACCGACTCGGGGCCGCCGAGGCGGGGATCAGGACGCGTCAAATCCTCGTCCGCAACTTCGTCCTCGCCGCCCTGCTCTCGGGGTTCGTGGGGATCCTCGAGGTGGTCCGGACCACGAGCGCCACCCCCGACCCATCGGGCTCGAACACAATCCTGTTGGAGGTGGTGGCGGCGGCGATCATCGGCGGCACGCTGATGACCGGCGGCGACGGCACGATCGTCGGCGCGCTGATCGGGGCCCTGTTCCTCGGGATGCTCACCGAGGGGCTGACGATCAAGGGCGTGAGCGCGAGCTACCTGGACCTGTACCTCGGGATCGCGATCCTCATCGCGATGACGCTCAACGTAATCGTCCGCCGCGTGCGAGTGGGGTCGGGCCGTGGCTGAGCAGGCATTCGCCGGCGAGCACATCGTCGGGCCCGCCGAGGCGCCCGACGACGTGCTGCGCGTCGAGCACGTCGCCAAGCGCTTCGGGCCGATCACGGCCATTCGCGACATCAACCTGCACCTGCGCAAGGGCGAGGTGCTGGCGCTGCTCGGCGACAACGGCGCCGGCAAGTCGACGATGATCAAGATCCTCTCGGGCTTTCACAAGCCGGACACCGGCACGATGTGGCTGAAGGGCGAGCCGTACCTCCCCAAGAGCGTCGACGACGCGCGTGCCCACGGGATCGACACCGTGTTCCAGGACCTCGCGCTCGTCGACCAGCTGAGCGTCTACCACAACCTGTTCCTGCGCCGCGAGCGCGTGCACAAGCCGATCCCGTTCCTGTCCAACGCGCTCATGAAGCGCGAGGCCCGCAAGGCCCTGGACCAGATTGGCATCAACATACCGAGCCTCGAGGTCCCCGTCGCTCGCCTGTCCGGCGGTCAGCGCCAAGCGATCGCCGTGGCGAGGACCGTCTCAGGCGACGCGGACATCATCCTGCTCGACGAGCCGCTTGCGGCGATGGGCGCCAAGGAAGGCGCGATGATCCTCGACCTGATCGCGCGGCTGAAGGCCGAAGGGAACGTCTCGATCGTCATGATCCTGCACAACTACGTGCACGTGTTCGCGGCCTGCGACCGGGTCAGCCTGATCCAGGACGGCGTGATCGTGCTCGACAAGCCGACCTCGGAGACCTCGGTGGACGAGCTCACGGAGATCGTGGTCGAGGAGTACCGCCGAGCGCGCCTGGCGGAGCGATCGGGCAATGGCGCGGGAGCCGCCGGCGCGAGCAGCGCCGCCCCCGCCAATCCCGCCTCCCCCGACACGGCCGAGTGAGCACCGCCACGGCCCTGGTGGCCCCCGCCGCAAATACGGTCACATTCGAGCGCTCGGGCTTGCGGCCCGCTCGGCATCCTGCCTCGCCGGAATGGGCCGCGCCCGAGTCATCCGGCTGGGCGGCGCCTGGCTTCGTCCTCGTCGGCTCGCGCAGCGCTGCTGCGCGTCGCCTCCTGCGTCCTCGCCAGTCATCCGCCCATGACCACTCTCGGTGCGACCGTACTTACGGCGGGAACCACCGGCCCGGGCCGTGAACGACCGTCAATACGCAATCGGTGTCGACTTCGGCACCGAATCCGGACGCACGCTCCTGCTCGACCTGCGCACCGGCGAAGAGCTCGCCGCCGGGGTGGTCCAGTATCCGCGCGCGGTGATCGATCGCGAGCTGCCGGGCACCGGCGAGAAGCTGCCCGGGGACTGGGCGCTCCAGGATCCCGACGACTGGGTGCTGGTGCTCGAAGATGGAATCCCGTACGTCATCGCCGAGGCGGGGGTCGATCCCGCTCAGGTGGTCGGGATCGGGATCGACTTCACCTCGTGCACGGTGCTGCCCGTCGACAGCGACGGCACCCCGCTGTGCAAATTCGAGCATTGGCGCGGGCGCCGGCACGCCTGGCCGAAGCTGTGGAAGCACCACTCCGCTCAACCGGTTGCCAACCGCCTCACCGACGTGGCCCTCGACCGCGGTGAGGACTTCCTCGGCCGCTACGGCGGCCGGATCTCCTCGGAGTGGTACTTCCCGAAGCTGATCGAGGTGTGGCTCGAGGATCGCGAGATCTACGACGAGGCGCACGCGTTCATCGAGGCGGCCGACTGGATCGTGCGGTGGATGACCGGAGTGGAGATCCGACAGAGCTGCACCGCCGGGTATAAGGCGCTGTGGTCGCCGCGGGACGGTCTGCCGTCGAGGGAGTTCTTCGAGGCGGCGTACCCGGGGTTCGACACGCCGGCCGAGAAGCTCGGGCGCTCATTCGTGCCGCTCGGAACGCGCGCCGGCACGCTGCGTCCCGAGGTGGCCGAGGGGCTCACATTGCCCGCCTCGGTGGCGGTAGCGGTCGGCAACGTCGACTCGTTCGTGTCGGTTCCGGGGTGTGGTGTGGACCGCCCCGGTACGTACGTGACCGTGGTCGGCACCTCGGTCTGCGACATGATCGTCGCGCCCAAGGAGGTCCGCCTGCCCGGGATCACCGGAGTCGTCGAGGACGGGATTCTGCCGGGCCTGTACGGGTACGAAGCGGGGCAGGTGGCGGCCGGCGACATGCTGGCCTGGTTCGTGGAGACCGTCGCGGGCCGGCGCGACCCGGAGTCATACCGCGAGCTCGAGCGGGAGGCGGGGAAGATAGGGCCGGGACAGACGGGCCTCGTCGCGCTCGACTGGTGGAACGGCAACCGCTCGATCCTCGCCGACGCGGACCTGTCCGGAGTGCTGTGCGGGCTCACCCTGCAGAGCACCACCGAGCAGATCTACCGAGCCCTGCTCGAGTCGATCGCGTTCGGAAACCGGCGGATCATGGACAACTTCGCCCAGCACGGCCTGGAGCTCTCGGAGATCGTGGCCTGCGGCGGCATCGCCGAGCGCAGCCCGCTGCTGATGCAGATGTTCGCCGACGTCAGCGGGCTCGAGGTACACGTGCCCGCCTCCGAGGGGATACCGGCGCGTGGATCGGCGCTGTTCGGGGCGGTCGCCGGCGGGGCGTTTGAGGACATCGGCGGCGCGATCGCGGCGGCCCGGCCCCAGATCGCTCGAACGTACAAGCCGGACCCGGCGGCGCACGCCGTCTACGACCGGGTGTACGCGATCTATTCGAGCCTCTACGACCTGCTCGGCCGCTCGCAGGTAGAGCTGCTTCACGGGCTCAAGCAGATTCGGGCCGGCGAGCGGAGCACGTCGTGAGTGGGCAGCCGAAGATCGGGTTTCTCGGGATCATGCAGGCGCTCTACGACGACATGCTCCCCGGGATCACCGATCGCCAGGCCGGGTACGCGAGGGAGGTGGCGGCTCAGCTCTCCGGCGCGGCCGACGTGCTGTTCGTCCGCCCGGCCCGGGACCGGGATGACGTCGAGGCTGTGGTGTCCGAGCTCCTGGACGCAGATGTCGACGGCATCATGATCGTGATGCTCACCTACGGTCCTGCGATGCGGACCGTGCGCGCGCTCCTCGAGGCGCCGGTGCCCGTGCTGCTCGCGAACATCCAGCCGGAGCGGTCGGTGAGTGCCGAGTGGGACATGGCCGACCTGACGTACAACCAGGGAATCCACGGGGCGCAGGATCAGGCCAACGCGCTGGTGCGTGCGGAAGTCCCGTTCTCGGTGATCACCGGCGACTGGCGCTCGGCCGATTTCTCGCGGGACTTCGAAGACTGGGCCCGCGCCGCGCGGACGGCGCGGCTGCTCCGGCGGTCACGGATCGCGCTGTTGGGGTACCCGATGAACGGTATGGGCGACATCCTCTACGACCCGCCGGCGATGCTGCGGAAGATCGGGCCGGCGGTGATCAGCGAGGATTTAGGCGGTTTGGTGTCGCGCCTGGAGGCGGTGGGCGGTGCGGACGTCGATGCCCTGCTCGCCCGTCACGCCGATCGGTTCGAGGTCGCCGCCGACCTGCCGCGATCGCGCCATGCGTATGCGGCTCGGCTCGAGCTGGCGATCCGGGAGCTGCTGGAGGTGGGGGGCTACGACGGGTTCTCGTTTCACTTCGACTCGATCGCGGGCGACGGCCGCTTTGAGCAGCTGCCCTTGCTGGCAGCGTCGGATCTGATGGCCGACGGCTATGGATATGCCGCCGAGGGCGACACCAACACCGCGTCGCTGATGTGCGCCGCGCAGGCGATGATCGGCGAGGCGCACTTCAGCGAGATGTACGCGATGGACTGGGAGCTCGACTCGGTGCTGATCAGCCATATGGGGGAGGGCAACTGGAAGATCGCGCGCCGGGACCGGCCCGTCCGGCTGATCGACCGAGAGCTGGGCATCGGCGGGCTCGACAACCCCCCGACCCCGGTGTTCTCGGCCGAGCCCGGGGCCGCCACCACGGCGGCGCTGGTGCCGATCGAGGGTGAGTACTGGAGGCTGGTGGTGGGACAGGGCGAGGTGCTCGATTCCCCCGAGCTGCCGAAGGTCGAGATGCACTACTTTCACTTCCGTCCCGATCAGGGTATGGAGGGTTTCATGGACGATTGGTTGTCACTCGGCGCCCCCCATCACTTCGTCACCAACCTGGGCGATCACGTCGCGCGCTGGCGGCGGCTGGCGGAGATCCTCGAGCTCGACTACGAGGAGATCTGAGGCGGTTCAGCCGTGAGCTTCGATGCGCTCAGAGAGGAGGTCCTGGCCGCCAACCGTGCACTCCCCAAGCATGGGCTGGTCACGCTCACCTGGGGGAACGTGAGCGGGATCGATCGCGACCGGGGATTGGTGGTGATCAAGCCGAGCGGCGTCGCCTATGACTCGATCACCGCCGCCGACATGGTGGTGCTCGATCTGGACGGCAACGTCGTCGACGGCGAGCGCAATCCGTCCACCGACACGCCCACGCACCTCGCGCTGTACCGAGGGTTCGACGAGATCGGCGGGATCGTGCACACGCACTCGACGTGGGCCACGGCGTGGGCCCAGGCGGGGCGCGAGATCCCATTGCTCGGTACGACTCACGCCGATCTCTCGCCGCACCCGATCCCGGTCACGCGGTCGCTGTCCGCGGAAGAGGTGGAGTCCGACTACGAGGGGGCAACCGGCACCGTGCTGATCGAGGCGGTGGGATCACGCGGCGCTTCGGAGGTTCCCTGCGTGCTCGTTCGCGGACACGCGCCATTCTGCTGGGGACAGACGCCGCTCGCGGCGGTCGAGAACGCAGTGACGCTCGAGCAGGTGGCGCGGATGGCGTCGCTCACCACGCTGCTCGAGCCCCGTGCGGTGCCACTCGACGACGCCGTGCGCGAAAAGCACCATCAACGCAAGCACGGCCCCGAGGCGTACTACGGTCAGTCACTATCGGAGCGCGGATGAACGCAACCGGTCTCGAGGCAGCCGAGCAGAAGATGCGCGGCGCCGGCCAGCACGAAGAGGCGATCCGCGCCTTTCGGCGGGCCTACGAGCGGCTGACCGGCGGCGAGACGGGAATGCTGCCAACGGCGGAGCTCGAGCCGGCGGGTGACGTGCCGGCGCTCGAGCAGCTGCCCGACGTGTCGGGCGCCGAAGCGCTCGAGCGGGTCGTGGTGATCAAGCTGAACGGCGGGTTGGCGACGACGATGGGATTGCGCAGCCCCAAGTCGCTGGTGGAGGCGCGTGACGGCCTCTCGTTTCTGGACATCATCATCGGGCAGACGCTGGCGCTCAGACGCGGTTACGGGGTCCGCCTGCCGCTGGTCCTCATGGACAGCGAATCTACGCGGCCGGAGACGCTGCGCGCCTTGGGCGCCCACCCCGAGCTGGACCGCGATATGCCTCCGGACTTCATGCAGAGCGTGGTTCCTAAGCTCGATGCCGACTCGCTGCGGCCGGTGAGCTGTTCTGGAACCCCGGCGCTCGAGTGGAACCCCCCCGGTCACGGGGACGTGTACGGCGCGCTGCGTCGGTCGGGGATGCTCGCGACTCTGCTCGAGCGCGGGTTCCGTTACGCGATGATCTCCAACTCGGACAATCTCGGTGCGACGCTCGAAGCGCGAATCGCCGGTCATCTCGCCGCCGAAGGCATTCCCTTCCTGATGGAAGTGGTGGAGGGTACCGAGGCCGATCGCAAGGGCGGGCATATTGCGCGTCGCCGCTCGGACGGCCGGCTGGTCCTGCGGGAGACCGCTCAAACACCCGCGGAGGACGAGGAATCCTTCCGCGACTTCCGGCGGTGGCGCTATTACAACACGAACAACCTGTGGGTCGACCTCGTCGCGCTGTCGGACACGCTCGAAAGCTCGGGCGGCGTGCTCGAGCTGCCCCTGATCGTGAATCGCAAGACCGTCGACCCGCGCGATGAGGACTCGACTCCGGTGCTCCAGTTGGAGAGTGCGATGGGCGCGGCGATCGGGACGTTTCCCGGCGCGCGGCTGCTCTGCGTCCCACGCAGCCGCTTTGTTCCGGTCAAAGCAACCGATGACCTGCTCGTGCTGCGTTCCGATGCCTACACGGTCACGGACGACATGCGCGTCGAGCCGGTGCACGAGCTGGACGGGAAGCTGCCGTACGTCGAGCTCGACAAGCGCTACTACAAGTTTCTTGATCAGTTCGAAGCTCGGTTCCCCGATGGGGCGCCTTCATTGCGCGAGGCGGAGCGGCTCGTGGTGCACGGGGATGTCACGTTCGGTGGTGGCGTGGTCGTGCGCGGTGCGGTCGAACTGAGTGCTGAGGAGCCGATGCGGATCGAGCCCGGCTCGGTTCTCGCACCCTAGGCTGCCGCGAGCGCGTCGCGAGCGTGGAACCCCCGCTGAGCGCGCAAGCCGGACGTCCTCGTTTTGAGCGGCCGGTCCTGCTCTTTAGCTGGTGCGCCTCTTCGTCCCCCTCGCGCGCGAAGCGCCCGAACGCGACGCGGTCCGTGAGCCTGACGCGCGAGACGTGGAGCGCGTGCCGCTCGGCCGCGACGACGTGCGGGACCCGCTTGTCCTCCTGCCGGTGGAACGCGTCGACGCCTTCGCGGGGGTGACGGCGTCACGTAGCTTGTCGAACTCCCTGAGCGCGGCTCTGTTCGCCTTCTGCGCGTCGCGGCGGACGGCGGTAAGCGCTTTGGAAAGGTCCCTGTAGGCGCCCCGTGCCTGACGACTCGAGTTCTTACCGAGCGCCTGGATCGCGTCGCTCGTGTCGCTGAGAAGCTTCTCGATGCGCTGCTGCGATCGTTCGAACTCGCGGCGGGTGGGGGCGGACTTCGTGCTCGACCTAGACGTCGAGCGACTCGTCGAGCGGCTCGCTGGTCTGCGAGCGGCCGTCTTCCTGGCTGGCGGCATGACCATCTCCTTGTGAAAAATTAGAGGTGATGAATGGGCAAAGCTTTGCGTAACGAGGCGACGTACGTCGAACGGTTGACACGCGCGTTGGAAGGGCTGTGCGCACGCAGTATGGACACTAACCGCGCAGTGGTGGGAAATGCATCCGATCGTGCACGGAGCGAGCGCGTTTCACGGTGAGGCGGTGAGCGCCAGGATCGTCGCTTGGGCGGCGCCTGCGTTTTCGCCGCCGGCTGCGATCACGCGCGAGCCGATGGTGGCAACCGCCGTGTCCGACAGTGGCCGCGGCAGGTGACCTACGCGGCGGACGAATCCTGTGCGCGGGTCGATCGCGAGGATCGCCTCCGTTTGATCGCCGCTCACCAGGTGGCGCCCGCCGACGATCAGCACGCGCCCGTCGAGCATCGCGGCCGAAGCGTGTGTCAGCGGTGCCGGCAGTCGGCCGATCCGCGCGAGCGTGCCATTCGCAGGGACGAAGCGAAAAATGTCCTCGCTCACACCGCTTGGGACGGTGCCGCCCGCGATGATCAGGCTGTCGCCGTTGGCGGTGACCGCTGAGTATCTGACGCCGGTCGGTAGGTGACCAACAGTCCGAGCATCACCTCCGGGACGCCAGGCAACGATCGTGTCCAAGAAGTCCGTGCCGTCGAAACCGCCGACGATGTATGCGGTGCCGCCGAGCGCGGCGACGGCTACATCGGAAGCGGGTCTTGGAAGCGCGCCAACCTGGGCCACGGAACCGGTGGCCGGGTCATATCGGAGGATGTGGTCGTAGGTAGTGAATTCACCGCCGCCGAACACGTACACGTAGCGTCCGAGCGTCGCGGCCTGCGCGTCGTGCTGTGCGTTTGGAAGCGTGCCGTGGCTCGCTGCGCTTGCGCCGTCGATTGTCGTGATGTCGGCGGTCGACGCGCCGACGGCGTCGAGGCCGCCGAGCAGAACGAGGCGGTGTCCGCCGAGCGGCGCGACCGCCGCGTCCTGCACCTCGGCGGACAGCGACCCGATCGCCTGCGCTGAGACCGCGCGCAACTGCGGCGCAGTTGCCCGAGTGGGGGTGGACGCCCGGGCGGAGCTCTCATGACGGGGCGCGGCTGCGGGCGTCGTCGTGTCGTGACTGCCGGATCCGCTCGACGCCGCGGATACGACCGCGACCACGAGCACCGCTGCGGGCAGCGCTATCCAGAGCCATCTCTTGTCTCTCACGGCTCCCGTAGTAAAGCCGAGAGGTCAGCGAGAGGTCAGCGCCCGGAGTGCCCAGGGCGTCCGGCGCCGCCGGCGCCGGCGAGCTCGTCGCGCTTCGCCGGCAGGAACGCCGACTTCGGCAACGGCAGCGTGAGCACGCCGCCACGCGCGGCGGCGGCCACGACCGCGCCCCTGCTGGTCCAGCGGACGGCAACCGGCCGGTAGCGGAGCAGGGCCTGCCACGTCCGGGGATCGAGCAGGCCGGTGACGGGCAGTCCGTGGGCAGCCTGGAAGTTCTCCACCGCCGCCAACGTCTTCGGTCCGAACGAGCCGTCGATGGCGACCGGCTCGCCGGCGCTGAACAGGTGCTCCTGCGCCCACACGACGAAGTCACCCACGCCGCGGAGTCCGACCGTCACGAGCGAGGCGTTGATGCTGGTGTTGGCGAGCGACCCGATAGGTTGAGACAGCGCGCGCCAGCCGGAGCTGGTCGCTTCCTGCCAATCCCACCAGCCGACGTTGGACGCGCCATAGAGCCTCGAGAGCTGGCGGAAGCGCAGGATCTGGCCGGGCGGCGGGGAGTTGTACACCTGCCCAAGCGGGTCGATCGGTCGCCCGTAGAGGCGGTTGTACTCATAGGTGGTGGAGTACACGGCGTCGGTGCTGACGCCAATGTCCTTCCAGTACATCTGCGGCGTGTTGTATTGCGCACCGCCGGGCCCGAGGAACACCGAGTACGGGAACGCCGGGTGGTATGCGATGTACGGAAAGCCTGCGAGCGCCACCGGGAAGTTCTGGCCGATCAGCTTGCGCAGCTGCGTGATGTACGTCTGGGCCTGCGCGTATTTGCCCTCGTACTCACTCTCCGCGTCGATCGCGAGGCAATCCGCGCCGTCTCTGACCGCCGCCGCTCCCACCTGCGCCTCGAGGATCGGGTGATTGCCATAGACGTACTGCCACGCGCACACGTGGATGCCGTTGGCGTGAAGCGTCGAGACGACCTCGGGATTGAACTGCGACCAGGTGCCGGTCCCGTCACCCGCTTTGATCGTGAGCGTGCCGAGTCCGTAGCGCCGTGAGTCGGCGACGATCGCGCCGAGATTGCCCCCATCGCTGCTCGAAAGCTCCCAGATCCACATGCCGCGGCTCGCGAACGGGCCGGACGCCGCGGCGGCGTGCCGCTGCCTTGGCATCGTCGGACGCGTTCCGCTGCCGCCTGATGCGCCGCTTGCGGAGCCGGACAGCGTGGTCACCAGCACGGCTCCGATCAACGCCAACGTCACAAGCAAACTGCGCGACCGAGCGTCCCCCACGACTGCTCGGCGACCGCTCGCTACACGGTCCTCCGGCATGCGGAAACCCACGGACGGTAAAAACCGGCTGAAACGCGACAAGTTGCGCGGTAACGACGAAATTTGTTGGGCCTGCGGACCATCGGGAGGCCCCCGCGCTGGGGGTTGCGGATTAGTGCGCGTACCGCGCCGCGACTCCGAAACCCAGCGGGCCTCTCCCAGCGGCGTGCAGCGCCCAAATAGCTACTTAATGAAGAGTATCTCTGAGTATTTCGGGAGCGGCCACAAATCGTCGGCCACGATTCGCTCGAGCTTGTCGGCCACCGTCCGCACCGCCGCCATCGCCGGGATCACCTCATCGCGCATGTACTCGGCGTGCGCGATCGGCTCGTGCGGCTGGTTCTCGGCCAGGTTCACCGATTCCAGAGCGTGGATGGCCTGCGTGAACTCCTCGACTAGCTCCGAGGTCTCCTGCGCGAGCTCGGGCAGCTGCGCCTCGAGCAGCATGCTCAGGTGACGCGCGGCGGCCGGTAGCAGAGCGGTTCGCGCGATCGACGCCGCCGTCTCGGACTCGATGTTGAGCTTCGTGACGTACTGCTCGAGGAACACGTCGTGGCGCGCGTCGAGCTCGCGCTCCGAGAGCACGCGGTAGTTTGAGAACAGCGCCGTGGTCTCGTCGGAGACGAGGTAGGGGAGGGCATCCGGCGTCGCGCGCAAGTTGAGCAGTCCGCGCCGCTCGGCCTCGGCGTGCCACTCCTCCGCATAGTTGTCGCCACCGAACACGATCCGCTTGTTGGCGGTCCAGCTGCGCTGGAGGATCGGCCGAAGCGCCGCCTCGAGGTCCGTCCCCTTCTGCAACTCGCTCTCGAGCTCGTCGGCGAGTTTGTCGATCGACTCGGCGACGATCGTGTTCAACACCGTATTCGGAAGCGACAGCGACTGGCTCGAGCCCAATGCCCGGAACTCGAACTTGTTGCCGGTGAACGCGAACGGGCTCGTGCGGTTGCGGTCGCCGCCGTGCAGCGGGAGCGGTGGGAGGACTGGCGTGCCAAGTCCCAGGAACGAGCCGGGCATCGACTCGTGCGCCTCGACGCGCTCGATCGCCCCGAACACCTTCTCGAGCTCGGCGCCGAGGAAGACCGAGATGATCGCCGGCGGAGCTTCGTTGGCGCCCAGGCGATGGTCCTGGCCCGCCGATGCGATCGACGCCCGCAGGAGGCCCTGATGCTCGTTGACCGCCTCGAGCACGGCGGCGCAGAAGAACAGAAACTGGAGGTTGTCGTGCGGAGTGTCGCCCGGGTCGAGCAGGTTGTGAGAAGTGTCGGTGCCCATCGACCAGTTGTTGTGCTTGCCCGAACCGTTCACGCCGGCGAACGGTTTCTCGTGCAACAGACACACGAGCCCGTAGCGCCGGGCCACGTTCTGCATCACCTGCATCGTCAGCTGCTGGTGATCCGAGCCCACGTTGGAGTTCTCAAACACGGGCGCGATCTCGTACTGGTTGGGCGCGACCTCGTTGTGCCGGGTCTTGACCGGTACGCCGAGCTTCGCCAGCTCGCGTTCGGTGTCGAGCATGTACGCGAGGATCCGCTCGGGGATCGAGCCGAAGTAGTGATCGTCGAGCTCGTGGCCCTTGGGCGGCTTGGCCCCGAACAGCGTGCGGCCGGTCGTGATGAGGTCGGGACGCTCGAAGTAGTACTGCTCGTCGATCAGGAAATACTCCTGCTCGGCACCGACCGTGGTGAACACGCGCTGGGAGTCCGAGTCGCCGAACAAGCGGAGCGCGCGTATCGCCGACTTCGACAGCGCGTCCATCGAACGCAGCAGCGGGATCTTGTGGTCCAGCGCCTCACCCGTCCAGGACGCGAAAGCGGTCGGAATGCAGAGCACGGCGCCGTTCGGGTTCTCGAGAATGAAGGCCGGGCTGGTGGGATCCCACGCGGTGTAGCCGCGCGCCTCGAACGTGACACGGATCCCGCCGGTCGGGAACGACGACGCATCGGGCTCACCCTGAATCAGCTCCTGGCCCGAAAACTCCGCCAGCGCCGTGCCCTCGCCCGTCGGCGCGTAGAAGCTGTCGTGCTTCTCCGCGGTCATGCCCGTGAGCGGCTGGAACCAGTGCGTGTAGTGGGTGGCGCCCCTTTCCAGTGCCCATTCCTTCATTGCGAGCGCGACCGCGTCAGCCAGTGAGGTGTCGAGCGCCTCGCCGCGAGCCAGGGTCTGCTGCAACCGGGTGAACACATCCCGCGGCAGACGCTGGCGCTGGACGGCCGGGCTGAAGACGCTCGATCCGAAAACCTGGTTGTCGGCAACGGTCAGATCGGGGGCGCCGAGGGCGGCCCCGTTCGGGGCCCACTGGGCCGCGAGGACGTTCTGCTGGCGGATTCGGGGCATGCGATTCCTGTTCCTTTGACTTGGCGGCTTGGGCCTGCGGGCAGGCGCGCGGAAACGGCCCCGAGTTGACACCCCCCAGAAGCCGTCCGCGAAATGTAGGCGATCGCGCGGATGGGATGCTTATCCAAATGTCCAAACCGAGACCGGGCACGATGGCCGCGGCGAAACCTGAACGCCTCCGCGGTCCGTGACCTGCTCGACCGTCCGGAGCGGTGGGATACTCGTCCTCATGCCCTACGACGAGAACCTCGGCCCCAAGTTCTACACGCCCGCGACGGATCGCTACGACGCCGCCCAGTACCGCCGTTGCGGGCGCAGCGGGTTGAAGCTCCCGGCGATCTCGCTCGGCCTGTGGCAGAACTTCGGCGACGACCGGCCGCTTCAGACGAGCCGCAGCATCTTGCGCCGTGCCTTCGACCTGGGGATCACACACGTCGATCTGGCGAACAACTACGGGCCGCCCTACGGAAGCGCGGAGATCAACTTCGGACGCATCTTCGCCGAGGACTTCAAGCACTGGCGCGACGAGCTCGTGATCTCGACAAAGGCCGGGTATGACATGTGGCCGGGTCCGTACGGCGAGTGGGGCTCGCGCAAGTACCTGCTGGGGAGTCTCGAGCAGAGCTTGCAGCGAATGCGGCTCGATTACGTCGACATCTTCTATTCGCATCGGGTCGATCCGGACACCCCGCTCGAGGAGACAATGGGTGCGCTCGACGCGGCGGTCAGGCAGGGCAAGGCGCGCTACGTCGGCATCTCCTCGTACGGTCCGCGCCGGACCGAGGAAGCGGCGCGGATCCTCAATGAGCTGGGCACGCCCTTGCTCATCCACCAGCCTTCCTACTCGATGCTCAACCGGTGGATCGAGGATGAGCTGCTCGACGTGCTCGATCGCGAGGGAGTCGGCGCGATCGTCTTCTCGCCCCTGGCCCAGGGCCTGCTGACCGAGAAATATCTCCACGGCATCCCCGAGGACTCCCGCGTGCGCCGCGGCAACTACCTCTCCGGCGAGATGATCACCGAAGAAAATCTGGCGCGGATCAGCGGGCTGGCGGCGATCGCGAAGCGGCGGGGTCAGACGCTCGCTCAGCTGGCCATCGTGTGGGTCCTGCGGGACCCGCGCATAACCTCGGCGCTGCTCGGAGCCAGCAGCGTCGCGCAGCTCGAGCAGAACGTCGCCGCGCTCCAGAACATGGATCTCGACTCGCAGGAGCTCGAGGAGATCGACCGCTACGCGGTCGAGGGCGGGGTCAACATCTGGGCGACATCGAGCTCGGCGTAGCGTCGATTCGCTCGGTACGCGGCGCGCCTGCCCCGGGGCCTCGCCCGAGGTGACCGCTTTTGACCTCGATCAGAGGTTGTTGCGAAAACGAACCGCGCTTGTGTCCATCACAATGAGCCGCCGGGCGAAATCGCGGGGAGCGGGCACGTGCGTGACCTAACGCGCGTATGTTCGTCAAAAGGTCAACCACGTCCCTTCGGGGCGTGGTGCCTAGATAGGTCGCTAGATAGGTCGCTTGTTAGCGGCTTACAACACGGGTGCGCCGGTCGCGGTTTGTGCGACAGGCTCTCAGCGAGGCCAAAACCGGTCCGTTCTCGCGTCGCAGGGTGCTGTCGCGCGCTCCGCCCCCCTACGGGCCGGGCACCACCTGGCCGGCGTCGTTGACGTGCGTCTGCTGAGGGGCGGAGCGAATGAACACCGTGAACGTGCCGGAAGGCACCGCGCCGTCGGCCAACATGGCCTTGGCCTTGCCGTTCAGGCCGGCGGCGACCTCCCAGGCGACGACGTGCCTGCCGGGCGTGACCGCGGTCACTCCCCAGTCGAACGTGGCGGTCGCGCCGGGCTGTAGCGCACCGAGGGCCCAAGTGTTCGAGTACGCGGTGACGGCTCCGCCCGGGCCGCCGGCGAGGCAGCTGAACCGGCACGGCCCGGGCGGCCGGTCAACGATCCAGATCGGCCGCGAGGGGTTGGCGAGATAGGGCTGCTGGGAGTCCTGAGCGAACGCCTGCGCATCGGTGCCCGCGCCCGGCGGCGCGGGATAGGCGCACGTGATGTTGCAGATCGTCACCGCCACGTTGGGGATGGTCCTGCTGCCGGCGTTGCGGACCGACAGCACCAGGTGCGTGTGCTGCGCCAGGCGCTGCAGCGCCGGGAACGTCGCGACCGGCACGCTCACCGTGAAGTTCCCGCTCGGCTCGTTTGCGTCCTGACGCGTGCTGCCCCCGCACCCGCCCAGCGTCAGGGCGACCGCGATCGCGGCCACGATCCCGGAACTACGCGTTCTCGGACCGGTCAACGCGGCCCGAACATACCACCAGGGAGAGCGCGCGGGGGCCGCTTGGGGCGGCGGTCGCCGGTCGGTTGCCAGTTGGTTATTGCCTACGCCGTGGCGTAGGCTTAGCCTCCCGCCGCGCGGCGCGGCATGCGGACCCCAGGGAGGGCTGTGAACCGTTGATCCGAGCAGTCGCCGAACGATCGTTCCCGCCGATGCGGAACGTGCTCGAGGAGGTGGGGAACATGATGATCCTCACCGGCAAGACGCTCGTCTCCGCGATACGTCCCCCATATCCATACGGCAGCGAGTTCGTGGGGCAGTTCCTGTTCGCGCTCAAACTGTGCTGGTTCCCATTGCTGGTCTCGACGGTGGCGTTCGGCTACGGCGCGCCCGGGCTTCAGGCCGCCAACTTCCTCGTGCTGTTCGGGGCCCTCGACCGCCTCGGCGGCTTCTTCGTGCTCGCCTCGATCAGGGAGTTCGCACCGTTCGTCGATGCGATCGTGCTGGCCGGCGTGGCCGGGACGGCGATCACCGCAGACCTCGGTGCCCGCAAGATCCGCGAAGAGCTCGACGCGCTGCAGGTGCTCGGCGTCGACCCGATCAAGAACCTGGTGGTTCCGCGCTTCCTGGCCCTGATGCTCGTCACCGGACTGTTCGACATCTACGCGCTCCTGTTCGGCATCTTCGGCGGGATACTCGCGACGATCGTCAACCACGCGCCGCTGGGGCCGTTCTGGGCGACGTTCTTCAACAACGCGTCGACCACGGACCTGTGGGGGTCCGTGGTCAAGACGACGCTGTTCGGGGCGATCATCGCGATCGTTTGCTGTTACAAGGGCATGACCGCCTCGGGCGGCGCGGAGGGGGTCGGGCGCGCGGTCAACCAGGCCGTGGTGATCGCGTTTCTGGGGATCTTCGCGTTCAACTACGCCTTCACCCAGACGTTGCTGGCCACGCATCCGGAGATCACCACGATCGTCAAGTAATCATGGAGGGCCTGCTCACCATCCCCCGAGGCTGGATCGAGTCCTTTGGGGAGATCGTCAAGTTCACCTCGAGGATCGTGGGCGAGGTCTTCCGGCTGCGGGTGTTCAAGTTCTTCGGCGAGGCGCTGCGTCAGTCCGGGATCCTGATCGTCTCCTCGACGCTTGTGATCTGGGGCCTCGTGTTCATCATCGGCTTGCAGTGTGGGATCGAGGGCGCGTACTTCGACCGGGCGAACGGCGTCCCCGCGTACGCAGGCGTGTTCGCGGCCTGGTGTGACCTGCGCGAGCTCGTGCCCTACGCGTTCGGGTACATGATGGCCGCCAAGGTGGGCACCGGTCTCGTCGCGGAGCTCGGCTCGATGCGGATCTCCGATGAGATCGACGCGCTCGAGGTGATGGGGATCAGCGGCGTCACGTTCCTATGCGCGACGCGCCTGCTAGCCGCCTGGATGGTGCTTCCGTTCGTGTACCTGTGTTCGATCGGGGCGGGATTCTTCGCCAGCTATATCGCGGTGGTGCAACAGATCGGCGATGTATCCTCGGGAGGGTTCTTTCTGATCTTCTGGCAGTTCCAGAACCCGCCGGACCTCTTATATAGCTTGATCAAGGCCATGGCGATGGCCACCGTGATCGTGCTCGTAGGCTGTTACTACGGTTACAACGCGAGCGGCGGACCGGTGGGCGTCGGCACGGCGACCGCGAAGTCGATGGTGTTGAACATCGTGGCAGTACATCTCATCGGAATGCTCGGAACGCAGCTCTTCTGGGGAGCCAACCCGAGAGCACCAATCGGAGGCTGACAATGAGTTTTGGGTTGGGAGATTCGTCTGGCGACCGCGAGCGGCCGCAGGAGCCGGCATCGCTCGACGGCCGGCGCGACCCCGAGCCCGGACCGGAGAACCTCGACCACGAAGTCGAGATTGCTCCGCAGGAGCCGTCCTCGCGCGTGTCGGTCGTCGATGAGCCAGCGCCGCGCCCCGGGCCGCCGTCGGGCGCCTCCGAGGAGGAGTACCGGTGGCACAGCTACCGCGTCTACCCGTCGGGCCGTCCGGATGCGATCGAGTTCCTCGACGTGTACAAATCCTTCGGCCGGGCGCGGATCCTGCGTGGGCTGAACATGGGCCTGCCCGAGGGGATGGTGTCGATGATCATCGGCCCGTCCGGAACCGGGAAGTCGGTGTGCATCAAGCACATGGTCGGGCTCCTGTATCCCGACCAGGGCGACATCGTGGTTCACGGCCGGTCGGTTCCAAACATGCCCGACGACGACCTGTTCGAGATGCGCAAGAAGTTCGGTCTGCTGTTTCAGGATGGCGCTCTGTTCGGCTCCATGAACCTCTTCGACAACGTGGCGTTCCCGCTTCGCCAGCACACCGAGAAGGGCGAGGACGAGGTCGAGGACATCGTGATGCGGCGTCTCAAGGAGGTCGGTCTCGGCGACGCGAGCGACAAGATGCCCAACGAGCTCTCGGGCGGCATGCGCAAGCGGGCCGGCTTCGCACGCGCGCTCGTGCTCGAGCCGGACATCGTGCTCTTCGACGAGCCCGATTCGGGTCTCGACCCGGTTCGCACCGCGCTGCTCGGGGAGCTGATCCTCGAGATTCACCGCGACATGATGGAGGAGGCCAAGGCCAAGCAGAAGCCGCACCTGCCGACGTTCTGCGTGATCACCCACGACATCCTCACCGCCCGGCGCGTGGCGGACTACATCAACGTGCTGTGGAGGGGACGGATCGTCGAGGCCGGGCCGTCGGAGGACATGCTGAACTCCGACAACCCCTTCATCCGCCAGTTCCTCTCGGGTGAGTCGCAGGGTCCGCTGACGATGGACTAAGGACCTATCTCATTAGGAGCACGCCTGGATCCGTCCCGCTCCTAATGAGATAGGCCCCATAGCGTCGCGGGTCCACTTCGACGCCGATAGCCTCAGCTCCACATGAAGGAGAGGTTTGCCTGGCTCGCGAAGCTGGCCGCCCGCCGCCCGCTGGTGACGCTCGGGATCGTCATCGCGCTCGCCGCGGCCGGTGGTGCACTGGCGCTCTCTCTACAGCCCAACGCGGGCAGCGACACGTTTGTCAGCCGCTCCGCGGCCAGCTTCAAGGCGACCGACGACGATCACCGCCACTTCGGCGCCGACGCCGTGATCGTTCTCGTTCGCGAGCGGCTGCCCGATCTGGTGCAGACCAGCGACCTGGCCACGGTCAGCCAGCTCGAGGCGTGCTTAGGCGGTCAGGTGCTCGTCGCCAACCAGCAGCTTCAATCGTTCACCCCGGCGCCGGTCGGATCGCGCCGTCCGTACGGGGGCTACGCCAGCCCCTGCGGCAAGCTCATGAGGGCCAGGCCTGTGCAGGTCGTCTATGGGCCCGGGACGTTTCTCAACCGAGCCGTCGACGCGGTCAACCAGGAGATCCGGGCGCTGACCACGAGCGCCGCGCAGGGGATCGCCATGGCCAGACAGGCCGCCTACAAGCTCGCGCTCGGCCGCGGCATGAGCACCAAGCAGGCCACCACGGTCGCCAACGCGGCCGCGACGCTCAAGTACCAGCAGGAGCTCGAGCAGCTCGAGCAGCTGGCGCTGGACTCCGGGATCTCCGGTCCGGTGTCGATCGACGATCAGCAGTTCATCTCGCAGGTGGTGTTCGACCAGACGCGCGGCGCAGGCCAACCGAAAGCACGCTTCGCGTACCTGTTCCCCACCGCCAATTCAGCTCTGATCCAGGTTCGCCTGAAGGCCTCGCTCACCGACGCCGAGCAGCGCCGCGCGATCGGGTGGATCCGCGAGGCCGTGAACATGCCGATGTTCGCGCTCGGACACGGTGGGACCTACACGGTCACCGGCGTGCCCGTGGTCATCAACGACCTCGCGTCCGAGATCACGCGATCGATCTCCGGCCTGCTCGTCGCGGCCCTGATCGTGATGGCGGTGGCGCTGCTGCTCGTTTTCGGTAGCCGGCCGCGGCTGCTGCCGCTGGGCATCGCATTGGCGGCGGTCGGCATCACGTTTGGCGCAATCTCTCTGCTCGGCGCGTCGCTCACGCTGGCGTCGATCGCGGTGCTGCCAATCCTGATCGGTCTCGGGGTCGACTACGCCATCCAGTTCCAGTCGCGGGCCCAGGAAGCGCGCGAGATCGGGTTGGCGGCGCAGGCCCCGGCCGCCGATGCGGTCGCCCACGCGGCCGCACGTAGCGCCCCCACGATCGCCACCGCGGCGCTCGCCACCGCGACCGGCTTCCTCGTGCTGTTGCTCTCACCGGTCCCGATGGTGCGGGGATTCGGCGTCCTGTTGGTCGCCGGGATCGCCATAGCGCTGGCGTGTGCGCTGACCGCGGGGTCCGCGGCCCTCGCGCTCGCCGATCGCGAGGGCGGGTTCGTCGGCGCCTCGCTGCGGGGGGCATCGGAGATCCTGCGCGGCGTGGCGGCGCGCGTGGTCGCACCTATGCAGTCCGTGCGCGACCGCCGCGTAGGGCGCGCCGGGGCCCGGCTGCGGCGCGTGCCGGCGTGGCTGCTGTCGGGCGCGATCCGGCGCCCCGGGCGAGTGCTCGTGGTGGGCGTCCTGCTGGCGCTCCTCGGCTGGGTTGCCGACACCCAGACCGCGGTCCAATCCGATGTCACGAAGCTGGTTCCGCCGAACATGCCCGCGCTGCGCGACCTTCGCGCGCTCGAGCAGGTGACCGGCGTGTCGGGCGAAATCGACGTGACAGTTCACGCCGCGGATGTCGCGACGCCAAGGGCGATCGGGTGGATGCTCGGCTACGAGGACACGCTGCTGACTCACTACGGCTACGTCGAGACGAAGGGGTGCGCCCAGGCGACGCTGTGCCCGGCGCTCTCGCTGCCCGATCTGTTCTCGAATGGACAGGGTGCCGCCCAGGCCCCGCCGAGCGCGAGCACGATCCAAGCGCTCCTGGACGCCGTCCCCAGTTACTTCTCGCAAGCGGTGATCACCTCCGATCGCCGTGAGGCGACGCTTGCGTTCGGGATCCGGCTGATGCCCCTCTCGCGCCAGCAGCGCGTAATCGACTACATGCGCTCCCAGCTGCATCCTCCCGCCGGGATCACCGCACGACTCGCCGGCCTGCCGGTGCTTGCGGCTGAGGCTAACAGCGCCCTGTCGTCGTCCGGCCGGCGGCTGTTGACGCTGCTAGCGGGGTTGGTGGCGGTTGCCCTCGTGCTGCTGGTCGTGTTGAGACGGCCGCGACGGGCGTTCGTCCCGGTGGTGCCGATCGCGCTGGCGACCGGCTGGTCCGCGCTGATCGTGTTCCTGATCGGGATCCCGCTCAATCCGATGTCGGCAACCTTGGGGGCGCTCGTGATCGCGATCTCGACCGAGTTCAGCGTGCTCTTGTCCGAACGCTTCGGGCAGGAGCGGCGCGCTGGATACGGTCTGGCCGACGCGCTCGTGCGGACATATGGCTCGACGGGCCGGGCGGTCCTCGCCTCCGGGATAACCGCGATCGCCGGGTTCGGCGTATTGGTGATCTCGAGCATCACGATGCTCAGGGATTTCGGGTTTGTGACGCTCATCGATCTCTCCGTGTCGCTCGCCGGCGTATTGCTGGTGCTGCCGTCGGTGCTCGTGCTCTCGGAGCAGAGCAGACCCTTCGCTGAGACGGCGCGGCGGCGGGCGCGACGCGCCGCGTCCTGGCTGCCGCGTCCAGGCCGGCGGGCCCGCGTGGCGTGACCGACGCCCGGCAGACTCCGCCTCGCCGGCTGGATCCCGATCGGGGCGCCGCGGACGCCACACGCGTGCGCGACAGACCTCCGCCGGTGCTCGACACGCGCCGCTACCGCTGGGCGATGGGGATCTTCGGACTGGCGCTCGTCGTCGCGTTCTCGATCTACGAGTTCGCCTCCCACGGCGTCGGGACTGCGGGGATTCCCGCCGGCCAGAGGCTCCATTTCTTCGCCGCGCCCCTCGCCGCTTCCACTCTCAACGGCGACGCCAACCTCAATCCGCCGTGCACGCTCGCCAGGCACGACCGGCGCGCGCTGAACGTCTGCCTGCTGGCCGGCCGAGGGCCCCTCGTGCTGGCGTTCTTCGTCACCGGCTCGAGCACGTGCAAGCGCGAGGTCGACACGCTCCAAACCGTGTCGCATGAGTTTGCGCCGGGGGCGGTGCAGTTCGCGGCGGTGGCGGTCCATGGCACCCACGCGACGACCGCGGCCGATGTGCGCGCCCACCACTGGACGATCCCGGTGGCGTACGACCTCGACGGTCTGGTCGGACAGACGTACGCGGTCGAGGTCTGCCCTCTGATCGAGCTCGCCCACCGGGGCGGGGCGGTGGCCAATCGGCTGGTCGGCACCCACTGGCTCTCGAGCACGGCGCTCGCCGCCCAGATTCGCGCGCTCGTCAACGGGTGAGCGAGGACCTCGAGCTCCGTGCCGCGGGCGGCTTCGTCGATCCGGTCGTGGCCGCCGAGCTTCCCGGCCTTCGCCTCGACTGGGTGATCGTCGAGGGCGGCGTCCGCGCGAGCCCGCCCGCAGTCAAGCGGCGGCTCGAGCAGCTGTCCGATCGCTACCGAGGCGCGAGCGTCGTCGCCATGCGAACGCAGCCGATCCCGCACGCGTATCGAGCGTTCTTTCACCAGATCGGACTCGATCCGGACATCACCAGGATCCCGAGCGAGCAGGTCGCGCTCGGCCGCCTGCTCGAGGGTCGCTTTTCCTCGCGCGACCTGGTGCAGGACGCACTGCTGATCGCGCTGGTCGAGACGGGGGTGCCGGTCTGGGCGCTCGACGCGGACCTCGTGGACTCTGCCGGCCTCGGGATCCGCGCCACCGTCGCGGGGGATCGCCTCGGCAAGGACTCGGCCGCTCCGGTCCTCACGCCCGGCCGGCTGGTCGTCGCGGACCGCCGCTGCATCCACGCGCTCCTCTTCGGCGACGTCGCTCCACGGCATCTGCCCACGAGCAGAAGCGGACGGATCACGTTGTTCGCGGTGGCCGTCGAGGGCGTGCCGGCGATCCACGTCGAGGAAGCCCTATGGGTGTGCGTGGAGAGCCTGCGGACGGCGTAGAGCCTATGCCTTCCCCGCCGCAAGTACAGCCGGTCTTGCCGGACCGGAGCTACGGCGGGAAGGACTGTCGGTGGTAAGCTGGCGTCGCCCATCGAAGGAGGCACTGATGGACGTCCGCGAGCACCTCACCAGTGGCGAGACGGTCCCGCGCCCGGTCCCCTCACCGGCCGTCGAGGATGGTGAGCGTGCCGCCCGGCGATCGCTGCGGGCTCAGATTTCCAAGCTCGAGCGCGAGCTCGCGGACGCGTTCGTCACCGCGTTTCCCATGGGGGGGCTGGGCGAGGCGCCCATTGCCAGGACGCGACAGGCCCGACTGCTCGATCTCGGCGAGCTCGAGCAGGTACGCGACGACCTGGCCGAGAGGGTACGCGCCGCACGACTGACGATCACCGAGCGCGCCGACGCTCAAGCAGCCAACCGCGTGCTGCTCGAGCGGATGTTGCTCGAGCCCGAGAAGCATCGGTCTGTCCGGGTGGCGTGCCGCGATCTGGGCGAGCCCGGATGCGGCGTGTGGCAGGTCAGACCGCGCCTCGGCCTGATCGGGATGCTCATGGGCTGGTGGCAGGTCAAGCTGTCGTCGGGCTGTCCATTAGCCAGGGGTCGCCGGCCCGCTCGGCCGCGACCCTGACCCAAACCCCACAGCTATCCTGAGGCTGGGATGCGCGAGCTGCTGAGGACGGGTGCAGGCGCTGCCCTGGTCGTGCTGATCATGTTCATCGGCAGCCTCGTGCTGTGGATTGGGACCCCGCTACTGTGGCTGTGGGTCGGTTCCCAGATCCAGGGCTCGACTTCCTCGCTGGGGGCCGCGCTCGGGGCGATGTTCATCGGCGTGGTGGCGACGATCACGCTGCTCGCGGCGGTGCTGGCGAAGCTCAGCAACGTGTATCGGTCAAACTGCCGGTCTCGGGGCCACGCCGATCCCGGCCACAACGTGCTCGAGAGCGTGCTCGTGGTGAGCGCCGGACTCACCCTGTTCGTGTTCGCGGTGTGGTTTCTGTTCTTCGCCGGCGCGAGTCCGGTACCGGTGGGGATTCAACTCTGATCCGGTAGGCGGCCCCGGCGGGGACAGCGCGGCTGGGTAGGCCCCGCGCCACCTGAGTTCACATCCGTGGGTGGCGCGGGACCGGTCTCGGGGGCACCCTTACGCTTCGACCAGCTGCATGTCTCGGGAACGGCACGAGGCCAGCTGACTTGCCAACATCAACCGCTGACGCTCGGTCAGCGCTCCCACCTGCTTGGTCTCGCTGATCAGGTTCTGCGAGAGGAACTTCCTGGATCGCGTGTAGCCCCACCTCCGCTGACTCATCAGCAGGTCACCTATAGCCCAGCTTCGCGCCTCCAATGGCTGGGCCAGGATGACATCGGCAGCTGATATGCCGCCGCCGGCGATCCGCCGCTTGAGCTCCGCACGCGCGAGCCGGATCTCGTTCGCCCGCTCCAGAGCCCGCATCCGTTGAGGCTCCGGGGTCATGATGGCGGTCTCCGTCATTCGAACTCTCACTCCCTGCTTCCTGTCCGCCGAAGCGGACGTTATTCCTTTTGGCCACGGGCACGCTGCGGTCCGGCCGATGCGGGCCCGCCTGTACTGCACTTCTCCTGAGCACACGGCTCCATGTCGCCCCTGCCGCGCCGACAATCTCCTACCCCCCGATTGCCCTCGCGCCGCTCGGCCGACCACCGTACGACGACCGGGACGCTACGCGAATGGCTGAGTAACAGCAACGTCACATCTCAGCCGGCATGCGCTCAGAGCGTGTTTTTTCTTATGCGGCGGCCTTGTGCTGAACTGGACAAATAAGCGACAGCCCGGCGGGCGCTAAGACTTCCCCGGGAGTGGCCCGTGCTCGGCCTCGAACGTTCGTTTAGCCTGGGAAAATGCCTCGAGCGCGCGGTCCAGCGTCGCCCGATCGTGTGTCGCCATCACGCTCGTCCGCAGCAACGCGCCGCCCGGCGGCACGGCGGGGTGAAGCGCCACGTTCACGTACACGCCCGCATGGAACAGCGCCCGCCACAGGAGCGCCGCCTTCCAATCGTCGCCGACGACCACCGGCACGACTGGTGTGACGACTTCAGTGCCGTCCGCGAGCGTTGTCGGCTTGACGACCCGGAAGCCCAGGTCACTGAGACCGCCGTGGAGATAGCGGGCGTTGTCGAGTACCCGGGCGAACAGCTCACGCCCCTCGACCGAGCGGCAGATCTTCACCGCGGCCAGCGCGGCGCCGATCGCCGCCGGGACTCCCGAGGCGGTGAACATGAACGGGCGCGATTGGATCCGGAGGAACTCGATCACATCGGCAGGGCCGGCGATGACGCCGCCGCAGGAGGCAAGCGACTTGGAGAACGTGGCCATCCGCAGGTCCACTTCGTCCTCGAGAGCGAACAGCTCCGACGTGCCCGCGCCGCGAGCGCCGAGCACCCCGAGCGCGTGCGCTTCGTCGACCATCAGCCGCGCGCCGAATCGGCGGCAGAGCTCGACGATCTCCGGGAGCGGAGCCACATCGCCTTCCATCGAGAACACCCCGTCGACGACCACGAGGATGCCGCCGCCGTCGCCGGCCGCCTTCTGCAGCGTGTGCTCCAGGCGATCCATCCGCGCGTGCCTGAACGGCCGTAGCTTCGCCCGCGAGAGGAGGCAGCCATCGAGAATCGAAGCGTGGTCGCCCGAGTCGGCCACGACCGTGTCGCTCGGGCCGAGGATCGTTCCCAGCGCGCCCAGGTTGGCCTGATGACCGGTGGTGAACACGAGTGCGGCTTCGGCGTCGAGCCAGTCGGCCAGCTCTCGCTCTAGCTCCAGGTGAAGATCGATCGTTCCGTTCAGGAACCTCGAGCCGGTGAGTCCGGTGCCGTAGCGATGCAGCGCGTCCAGCGCCCCCTGCTTGACACGCTCATCCCCGGTCAACCCGAGGTAGTTGTTCGAGCCGAGCATGATCCGCCGCTTGCCTTCCATCTCGACGACTGGCAACGTGGGCCCTTCCAGAATGCGGAAGTAGGGCAGGGCGTCGAGTTCCCGGGCGGCCCTGAGCTGCTCCAGCCGCTCGTGCTCACGAGCCTTGGCGAAAACGTCGATCGAGGTCGGCATGTGGATCGAGCCGCCCGTATCGTAACGGGGCGCCCGGAAACAGCGCGCCCGGACCGGGCCTTTGAACATGACCGGCCACGCTGTCACCATGTCGCCGCGATGAACGAGGGTCACCCGATCGAGGGGGCGTATCCTGAGGACGTGGTCATCGAGGACCAGGATGAGACTGTCGACGGGCTGCCCGTGCTGGCCGAAGAGGCGCGGCCGCTCGAGCGCTCCTCTCCGGTCTCGCTGCCGGCGATTCAGGCCGCCGCCATGGCCGCGACGGGGTTCGTGGCCGGCGTCGTCACCGTCGCGCTCGTGAAGCGACGTTCCGCGCACAAGGTCCCCCGCTCGGGTCGCGCCGGTCCCCGCCGCGCCGTCGACGTGCTCCCGATCGTCGCCAGCCGGACGTTCCTGATCGACGTTCACCTGCTCGCCAAGCCCGGCGAGTGACCTCGCCCGCGTGGCGGGCGTTGGCCATGGCCGGATGACGGCGTTGTCGGGAGCGTTATCTCCCGCGTTGTCAGCCGAGCGCGGCTGACAACGCGGTCAGAGCGCGGTCGATGTCGGTCTCAGAGATGTCGAGGTGCGTCACCGCTCTGACGCGGTGAGCATCCACCGCCTGGAGCTCGACGCGGTCGGCGAGGCTCTCGACGAGGGCACGGGCGTCCGGCACCTCGAACAGGACGATGTTCGTCTCCACGGCGGCCGGATCGATCTGGACCGCGGGGACCTCGGCGAGTCCCGAGGCCAGCAGCCGCGCGTGCTCGTGGTCCTCGGCGAGCCGATCGACGTGATGGTCGAGCGCGTACAGGCAGCCGGCGGCCATCATCCCCGACTGGCGCAGCGCTCCGCCGAGCATCTGCTTGAAGCGCCAGGCCTCCTCGATCAGTTCTTTGGACCCGGCGAGCACCGCGCCGATCGGCGCCCCCAGGCCTTTGCTGAAATCGAGCCACGCGGTGTCGAAGCCACTGGCGTAGTCACTCGGCCGCCTGCCGGAAGCGACGACCGCGTTCACCAGCCGGGCGCCGTCGAGATGAGTGCGGAGACCATTCGCGCGCGCCACCTCGAGCACGGCCCGAACCTGCTCGAGCGGCCAGACACGTCCGCCCCCGAAGTTCGTGGTCTGCTCGACCGACACCACGCGCGAGCGCGGCGCGTGGCGGTTCCCGGGCGGGCGGATCGCGGCCGCGAGCTGTTCGGGGGTGAACCTGCCGCCGTCACCGTCGAGCGTGCGAACCATCGCCCCGGACAGGTGCGCCGGCCCACCGGCCTCGGAGTTGACCGGGTGGGCGGTGCGGTCGAGGATGATCTCGTCCCCGCCGGGGCGCACGTGGACGCGAAACGCGATCTCGTTGCACATCGTCCCGCTGGGGAGGAACACGGCCGCCTCGTGACCGAGCACCTCGGCCACCCGGTCCTGCAGCGCACAGGTGGTTGGATCGCGCCCGCGCTGTTCATCGCCCACCTCCGCGGCGGCGATCGCCGCCCGCATCCCTTCGGTGGGACGGGTCTGGGTGTCGCTGTAGAGGTTGATCGGCGGCAACGAACCGCGCAGGCTAGCCGTTGGCACGCCCGGCCGCCGCAATGAAATAGATTGCCGCCAGACTCATGCCCTTTGCCCAAGTGAACGGTCAGAACATCCGCTACGACGACAGCGGAGGTGACGGGGCGCCAGTGATCCTGGCCCACGGCTTCCTGATGGACCGTGAGATGTTCGCCCCGCAGGTCGAGGCGCTCTCACCCGAGTTTCGGGTCGTCACCTGGGACGAGCGCGGTTTCGGAGAGACCGAGTTCGACGGCCAGCCGTTCACCTATTGGGACTCCGCGCGCGACTGCCTGGGCCTGCTCGACCATCTGGGTATCGACCGGGCCGTCGTGGGCGGCATGTCGCAGGGCGGCTTTCTGTCGCTGCGGGCGGCGCTCCTGGCCCCCGAGCGGGTCCGGGCTCTCGTTCTGATCGACACTCAATCCGGCACCGAGGACGCGGAGCGACTGCCCGCCTACCGTCAGATGCAGCAGACGTGGCTTCAGGTCGGACCGGTCGACGACCTGACCGGGGTTATCGCCAATCTGATCATCGGCGACCCCGAGCTCAGCCGGGTCTGGATAGCGAAGTGGAAGGAGCTGCCGACCGAGAACATGCGAGCGCCGGGAGACTGTCTGCTGGATCGCGAAGACATCACCGACCGGTTGGGCGAGATCACGTGCCCGGCGATCGTCTTTCACGGCACCGCCGATCAGTCGATCGAAATGGAGCTCGCCGAGGAGCTCTGCCGGGGGTTGTCCGGGTGTGTGGGCGTGGTCCGGATCGAAGGCGCACCGCACGCCTCCAACCTCACCCACCCCGAGCAGGTCAACGCGCCGCTGTTGGAGTTCCTCCGATCCCTTTGATCTACGGGACCAGCTCCAGCTCGACCGTCTCCCACGGCGCGGTCGCGAGCGAATCGCGCAATGCGGCAGCCGTCTCGTAGGGGCCGCTCAGCCGCTGGCCCTCGCAGCGAACGGTAAGGCTGGGGATGGCAAACGGCCAGGGCTCGAGGTGCACCTGGTGGTGTTGCTGGCCGGGGTTGAGCGCGAGACGCACCCGGTCGGTGGCGCTCGGAACGTCGGGGATCGTGAGCGGGGGGTAGTCGAGGCACAACGCGAGCGACATGAAGTCCCAGGTCGAGACGAGCTGGCTGTTGCGCGCCACGACCTCCTGGGCGGCAGCGGGCGCGGTGGCCGGATCGGCGCGCAGCGAGGCGAGCAGCTGCTCCTCGAAGCGGCGGCGCACCTCGAGGAACTCGCGCACGGCAGCGGCGTCGGGCGGCGCCAGCTCGTTCAGGTCACGCTTCTCGTACAGGCGCCGGCCGTGGATCGAGGCGAGCAGCGCGGCGTATCGGCTCTGGCGGAGCAGCCGGCGCGGCCCCGCTGTCCACAGTTCCAGGTGAGTGTGGAGCGGCATCTCGAGAAACGAGTGGGGGAGCCCGGTCTGGGGATTCAGCGTGGGCTCGAGATCCCATGCGGCCATCCCGATGTCGTGCTGCTCGGCCCCGAGGCACACCTCCTCGTAGGGCTCCACCCCACCAAACTCATCGTTGCCCCAGGCTCGCGCGAGCTGCCCCGAGATCCAGGCGTGAGACGGCTGCCCGATCGCGATCATGCCGCGGTCGTCACGTCGCAGCAGCACCTCGGCCTCTGGTGGTCGCGGTGGTAGGGGGTTGCGAGAGAAACGTCCCATATGGTCTCGTTTCTCTCGCAACGTCCGGTCGCCTGGCGTTGGCTAAAGCCCCTTCCCCGCCAGCAGCTCGTTGGTTGAGGCGTCGATCACCGCGTTTGGATTGGAGATCAGGTGCTCGCTCATCATCCACTGGCCGTAAGCGTTCCATTGGGTCGGATCCTGCCAGCCCCAGGGATTGTTCGGGTTGCTCGGGAAGAACGCCGGCAGCGTCGCGCGGACGCTCGCGAGCTGGAGCTTCGGATCCATCCCGGGGTTCGCGCGCACCAGGTTCTGCACGGCGGCGGCCGGGTCCGCGCGCACCGATGCGTACCCCCGGGCAAGAGCCTGCACGAACAGGCGGATCTCCGATGCGTGGTTGACGATCATGTTCTTGCTGACGACGAGCACCAGCTCGTCATAGGTGGGGACTCCGACCTGGTCCATGTGGATCACGTTCGGGCGCTTGTGCAGCTGGGCGAGCTGAATCGCCTCGTAGTTCCAGTAGGCGCCGAGCGTGGCGTCGACGCGACCCGAGAGCATCGCCGGCACGAGGTTGTCGCCGACATTGATCTCCTTGACCGAGCCAGCGGGGATGCCGGCGTGCGCGAGGATCGTCGTCAGGTAGGCGTGCTGGTAGGGGATGCCGGCGTCGCCGACGCGCTTACCCCGGAGGTTGGCGGCCGAGGTGATGTGCTTGGAGCCGATCGAGACGATCGAGGTGAGCGGCTCCTGGACGATCGCCGCCACCGACACCAGCGGCAGATCCTGATTGCGCGCGAGCAGGACCTCGGGCTCGTAGGAGATGGCAACGTCTGCCTTGCCCGCAGCCACGAGCCTCAGCGGCGCGGATGGGTCGGAGGGCACCTGAACGTGGACATCGAGCCCAGCGCGGGTGAAGTCACCCTCGGCCAGCGCCTGATAGATACCGACGTGGTCAGCGTTGGGGAACCAGTCGAGCATCAGCGTGAGCGGCTGGTTGTGTGACGGGGAGGCGGTCAGGACCGTCTTCTTCTCCCCGCAGGCGGCGAGCGCGAGCGACAGCAGGGCGACGCTCGCGACGACGGTCAGGGGCCTCAGGGCGCGTCTGATCACGCGAGGTCTCCTCTCGGTTGGTAGGCCCACGGCAGCAGCAGCCGCTCGGCCACGGTCAATGCGGCGAACAGCGCGATCGCGAACACGGACAGGATCACAACCGCGGCGTACGCGCGGGGCATCAGAATCTGCGCGTTCGCCTGCTGAAACAGGTATCCGAGCCCCGAGCTCGAGCCCGACAGTTCCGCGAAGACCGCGCCGATGACCGCCACAGCCACCGCGATCTTCGCTCCGGTGAAGAGCCCGGGGAGCGCGGCCGGGAGCTCCACGTGACGGAACGTTCGCAGCCGTGTGGCGTCGAACGTCCGCATCAGTTTGATCAACGCCGGGTCAACTGCGGCGAGACCGGCGAGCGTCGTGACCACGATCGAGAAGAACGACACCAGTGCGATCACGATCAGCTTGGGCAGGATCCCGAACCCGAGCCACAACACGAGCACGGGCGCGACGATCGGGATCGGTAGTGCCTGCGACGCGACGAGCAACGGGTACACGGCCCGGCGCACGACGGGCGAGAAGTGCAGGAGTACCGCCAACGCGAACGCCAAGACCGTGGCGACGACGATCCCCAGGAGCACCTCCTGGGCGGTCACCAGGAAGTTGCGCCATAGCAGCGACCGATCGGTGTACAGGGCCTTCCCGATCGAGTGGGGCGCCGGAAGGATCAAAGGGTCCGCACCGCCCAGATCGACGTACAGCTCCCAAGCGCCGAGGAGGACGAGCAGCAGCGCGATCGCCCCGACTCCTACGCGTAGCTTGGCCGGCGACGTTCGCGCGCGCCGGCTCACGCGCCCACCCCCAGAGCCTCCAGCGCGTGCTCGCGCAGCTCGACGACTCGCGGGTCGGTCCGCCGGCGCGGACGCGGCATCTCGATCTCGATCTCAGCCACCGCGCGCCCCGGGCGCGGCGACATAACCACCACGCGATCGGCCAGAACCACCGCCTCCTCCACGTCGTGGGTGACGAGCAGCACCGTGCGGGGCTCGCTCGCGAGCACGTGCGCAAGCCAGCCCTGCATCTCGGCCCGGGTGATCGCATCGAGGGAGGCGAAAGGCTCGTCGAGGGCGAGCACCGGCTTGCCGGCGAGCAGCGTTCGCAGAAACGAGACGCGCTGGCGCATGCCGCCCGACAGCTCGGCCGGCAGCGTCCGCTCGAATCCCTCGAGCCCGAAGCGCTCGAGCCAGGGAGCGGCGGCGGCGCGAGCCTGCACTCGCGAGACGCCGTGAGCGCGCAGCGCGAGGCCGGCGTTGTCGATGGCGCTCAGCCAGGGCAGCAGCAGGTCCCGCTGCGGCATCAGGGCGGCCGGCGCGCAGTCGACGGTTCCCCAGTCGGGGGTCTGCAAGCCGCAGATCAGCTCGAGCAGCGTCGTCTTGCCGCACCCGCTCGGGCCCACGACGGCGACGACTTCGTGCGGCTGGGCATGCAGCGACATGCCGGCGAGCGCGGTGATCTCGCCCCGCTTCGGGCGGAACGTGCGGCTCACTCCTTGGACCCGGACGCCGCCGGGGCCGTGAAGATCAAGAGGCTCCTCTGTGGGAGCCTCTGACATCTCTGTTGTCGCTCCCTTCGCGGGCATTACCCCACAGGTTCGAAGGGTCAGCGCCGGGTCGCGTGCGGTGCGTGGGCGCTATCTCAGCCGGCCTTCCCGCCAGCCCCCCTGTTTTTCCAGGTCCGTTCGAATGCTAGCGCGAGCGGTCGCCGGCTTTACACTTGCCGTGTGAGCGGCGCACGCGCCGCGGGTGGTAACGCGCTGATCGGGGGTTGTGCTTGGAGGCGAGATCCGACACCGGGACGGCGTATAGCCACGTCCCGAGGATGTTGGTCGAGCGCCTGGCGCGGACGCCCGAGAGCCTGGTGGAGACGCTCCAGGGCACGATGGTGTTTGCCGATGTCTCGGGGTTTACGCGTCTCTCAGAGCGGCTGGCGCGCACGGGCAAGGAGGGAGCCGAGCACCTCGTCGACACGATCAACGAGTGCTTTACAGCCCTGCTGGCGGAGGCTTACACGCGCGGTGGTTCGCTGCTGAAGTTCGGCGGCGACGCCATGTTGCTGTGGTTCGACGGGGACGAACACGCCCTGAGAGCCTGCGCCTCGGCGATTGCGATGCGGCGCACCCTCCGGGATGTGGGGAGAATCCGCGCCGGCAGAAGCAACGTCGTGCTTCGCATGTCCGTGGGGGTGCACGGCGGTTCGTACGCCATGTTCTTGGTTGGCGGGTCGCACCGAGAGCTCTTGGTTGGCGGTTCGGCGGCCACGACGGTTGCCGCCATGGAGAGCTTCGCCTCGGCGGGACAGATCCTGGTAAGTGCCGATACGGCAAAGGTGCTGCCGCGGAGCTGTCTGGGCGCTCGAGCAGGGCCCGGCGTCGTGCTCGCACGATCACCTTCGGCGTCCGACTGGACACCGACGGCCGAACCGGCGAGACCGCCGGCCCAGGCAATCGCCGACTGCCTGCCCACGACGGTGCGCACGCACGTGCTCGGTGGGCACGCGGCACCCGAGCATCGGACCGCGACGGTTGCGTTCCTTCAGTTCGGAGAGCTCGATTGGGTGCTCGCGCGGGATGGCGCGGAGGCCGCCGCAGCCCGCCTCGACCAGCTCGTGCGGGTCGTGCAGGATGCCGTCGAACGCTACAAGGTGTGCTTCCTGGACTCCGACATCTCCTCGAACGGCGGCAAGATCCGCTTGAGTGCCGGCGCCCCGCGGGCGGTCGGCGAGGACGAGGAGCGAATGCTGCTCGCCCTGCGCACGATCATCGAGGCTGATCCGCCGCTACCCGTCCAAGTGGGGGTGAACCGAGGTCCGGTGTTCACCGGCGAAGTCGGTCCTCCGTACAGACGGTGGTATGTGGTCATGGGCGACACCGTGAATCTTGCGGCGCGTCTCATGGCAAGGGCGCGCGTCGGCCAGATCTACGCCACGCGCGAGGTCCTGCGGCGGGCGAAGACGGCCTTCGAGCAGACCCCGCTCGACCCGTTCCAGGTCAAGGGAAAGTCGCGCGCGGTGGAGGCCTGGGCAGTTGGGCCGGTGACCCGGGCCGCTGCCCGAGGAATGAAACGTCCGCGCGTGCCGCTAGTTGGTCGCCAGCACGAGGTCGATGTGCTGCGCGCCGCGATCGCCGGCGCGCGCCGCGGCGCGGGGACGCTGATCGAGCTGGTCGGTGAGCTGGGCAGCGGCAAGTCGCGCCTGCTCCAAGAGGCGCGCGAGATGGGTGAGGCCATGAACGTGCTGCACTCGGCGTGCGAGGTCTACACGCGCGACACGCCGTACGCGGTGTGGCGCGATCTGCTGCGCCAGTTGCTGGGGCTGGGCTGGGAGGACCCCGAAACCGTCGTGCTGGCGAGGCTCGAGGCAGAGCTCCGGCGCGCGCAGCCCGATCTGCTGCCGTGGCTTCCGCTGATTGCGATCGTGCTCGACCTGGAGGGCCCGTCCACGAGCGAGGTCGACCAGCTGGCTCCGGAGGCGCGGTCGGCAAAGCTGCACGAGGTCGTGCTTCGCTTCCTCGCCCGTGCGTTGGTCATCCCAACGATTGTTCAGGTCGAGCATACGCACCTGATGGATGCCGCGTCCGCCGCTTTGTTCGAGGCGCTGACGCGCGAGATCGAGTCCTCGGCGTGGGTGGTGCTCGTTACGCGCCGCGACGTGGCTGGCGGCATGGGCCTCGCCGATTACGAGCATCGGCGGATCGAGCTTGGCCCTCTCCCCCCGGAGGACGCGCGATCGCTCGCGGAGTCGACCCCTGAAGCGGCCCAGGTGCCTCCGCACGTGTTGCAACTTGCGGTCGAGCGCTCGGGCGGCAGTCCCGAGTTCCTCCTCGACCTGCTCGCCGCAGCCGCGGCCGGCAGCCGCGACGAGCTCCCCGATAGCGTCGGCGCCGCCACGATGGCGCGCATCGATGCCCTTGACCCGCGTGACGGCGCGGTCGTTCGGCGCGCGGCCGTGCTCGGCCTGACGTTCCACCCGACGCGGCTGGCCGACGTCGTCGCGGCGGACATGCCGTTGCCCGAGGAGGGATTCTGGGACCGGCTGTCGGGACTGTTTGCGCGTGAGGCCGACGGCCACGTGCGATTCAAACGGCCCGCCGTGCAGGAGGTCGCCTATGAGAGCCTCCCGTTCAAGCTGCGGCGCCAGCTTCACATGGCGGTTGGGCTGAGGCTCGAGCACGACCTGGGACGCGAGCTCGACGCCGACCCGGCGGTGCTCTCACACCACTTCTCGCTGGCCGGCGATTACGCGCGGGCGCACCGGTATGCGATGGTCGCGGCCAAGCGGGCGACAGAGCGGTTCTCGCACGCCGACGCGGCAAGGTTGTATCGAATGGCGATTGAAGCCGGCCGGGCGGATGGCGTCGCCGTCGATCGTGAGACGCTGGCGGAGGCATGGGAACAGCTGGGCGAGGCGCTGCGCTGCGCGGGTGAACCCGACGCCGCCACGCGGGCGCTGCACCAGGCACGCAGGCTCCTGATCGACGACCCGATCGCGCAGGCCCGCCTCTGCTACCGCCACGCGAAAGTCGCTGGTGAGCGGGAGTCACCCACGGGAGCTGTTCGCTGGCTCAACCGGGGATTGCGAGCCATTGCTGGGATCGAGAGCGCCGAAGGGACCAGCTGGCGGGCGCGCCTTCACTCGTTCCTGGGAGGCGCCCGAAATCGGCAAGGCCGCTGGTCCGAGGCGGCGGCCCTCTGTCGCGAGGCGATCGCGGGAGCCGAAGCGGTCGGGGAGCTGAGGGCCCTCGCCCACGCCTCCTACGCGCTCGACTGGGCACTGGTCGAATCAGGACGTCCTGATGAGGCGACGCACTCATGGCGCGCGCTCGAGATCTACGAGCGACTCGGCGATCCCGAGCACGAGGCAACAGTTCTCAACAACCTCGGGATGTTCGCCTACTTTCGAAGTCGCTGGGACGAGGCGGTCGAGCTATATCGAAGGGCGGGCGCGTGCAGCGAACGCGCGGGCAAGCCTGGCGATGTCGCGTACACCGACTGCAACCTGGGAGAGATCCTCTCCGACCAGGGGCATCTCGACGAGGCGCGTGCTCACCTGGAGCGCGCGCGTCGCGTCTGGACGGCAACGAAGGAACGTCAGAGCGTCGCGTTCGTAACCCTATTGCTCGGCCGGGTGGCCACACGCGACCGCCGGCACGCGGACGCGATGCCCTTGCTCGAGGCGGCGATGGCTGAATTTCGCCGGTTCCGGATCGACGCCTACGCTGGCTTCGCCAGTGCCTTGAACGCCGAAGCGGAAGCGTTCGCGGGAGACCCATCCCGAGCACTCTCGATCGCCCGCGACGAACTCAACGCAGCGGGGAGGTACGGGGCGCTGCTGCACCGCATCTGCGGCATGGCCCTTGCCCGTCTGGGACAGGTTGACGCGGCGGAGCGCGAACTGATGAGCTCACTGGCTCTCGCACGCGAGCGAGGCGAGGAGTACGACATCGCCGCCACCGTCGACGTGCTCGATGCGCTCGGCGCCGCCCAGCTGGAGGATGCGCGCGAGCGGGACGCCATCCTTGCGCGGCTGCAGATCGACCGGCTGCCGAGGCCCCTGCTGGCTGAACTGCCTTCGAGGGTCAAACTGGCGTCCCGCTGACAGCCGGTCGATCGGCGTCAGGCTGTGGGGCTACATTCGCCCCCAAGGATCGCCCGGCAACCCCGCGTCGATCCGAATCGTGGCAACCGTGTTCTGCCCCGAGGAGATGCTGGGATCCGGCACGCCCGTGATCGATGCTACGCATGCCTCAGGCGGCTCGGGGAACGACTCGCAGTGCTCCAGCAGTCCGACGAACCCGGAAGAGCCGTCCGGCAACGTCCCAGGCGGCGCCTTCTGGTCGCCTATCGTTTCGAATTCGTAGGGCGCGCCGAAGCACACTTCAACTCCCTGAGGGCTCGTGTTCTTGAGCGTGTAGGTGATCGTCTTCGCGCGATAGATCGCGCCGCTGACTGGGGTCTCGACCACGCCGTACCAGTTCCGGTCCTTCGCCGAGTACCCCGAGCACATCAGCGGCTGCCCAGGGTCAATCGTGCCGCTCAGCGTCCCGGCGTCGTTGCTCCCGTTGGTGCTCGGGCTAGCTGTGGCGTCAACCGTGCTGGTTGACGTGCTCAGGCTGATCGAGCACGACTTTCCCTGCAGGCAGGGCGTGCTGGCGCCCGCGCACGAGACGGTCGTCGTCAGGCTGCTGTGGTTTGTATCCAGATCCAGGTCGTTGCCCACGCCGTTGAAGTTGTTGGCCTGCTTGGCCTGCACGCTCCAGCTGTAAGACGTTGGAGACCCACAGGTAGCCGCGGACGTGTTGACGATCATCGTCACCGTGACGGACCGACCGGGCGGGAGCGCGAGGTTGCGCAACTGAACGCAAGACCCAGTGACCCCGCTGGCGGTGCAGCTCTTGACGAGAGTCGCCGTAGCCGGTGGTGGCACCGAGAGACTCACGATGCTCGTGATCGTGAACTGCGCCGGCGCCACCAGGTTGGCCGCGCCGAGCCGTTGGTGCGAGGTCTCGTTGTTGATCTTCGCCGTCGTTGTGGCGGTCCCCGAGCTCACGTTTCCTGGCGAAATGACTACCGAATACGGCTTGTTGCCGGCGCTCGCGGTCGGGACCACGACCAGGCTGAGAAACACGACGATGGCTGCAATCCACCTGTAGCGGCCGGTAACTTCGGACATCTCCCCCTCAACTCTTGTTCGCGGTTTCCATACCGTCCCGCGCGTGCCCGCGGCCCAGCGAAGTCTAGCGCAGAGGTCAGAATGCGGCGCACGAACAGCCGTCTACTTGGCCTTGCTCGCAGCGGCGAAGTAGATGTGGCCCGCGTGCACGGTGACGGTGGTGTGCCGGACGAAGTCGGTGACGGCTGACCGCGCCGCGAGTTACGCGAGCGATCGTGCCGTCGCATCGATCGGCAATCGACCACGCGCTGCCGGTGGCGCTGGCGGCGCCGTAGCGACCTCGGGTGCGGAAGCTTCCATGCGCGGTGGCCTGGAGGCGCTGCAGCACGTGGTGGCTGGCGCGCGCCCGCCGCGCGGCGGACTTGCATGTGGCGTAGGAGGGAGCGCCCTTGAACCCTCCCTCTACCAGCGAAAGGGTGGTCAGACCCCTGTTCGAGCCGGAGCCGGTCTGGCTGACCCTGAACACCCCGCCGCGGAAGACGCCGCTCTGAGTCTTGCCGGTCCCGGCCGCCGCGATCAGGCGCAAAGTCCCGTCCAGCGCGTCGATCTTCGTTCCGGAAGCAATCGGGTGTGGTTCGGTCAGCGGGAGGAACGCCTTGCCGGCCGACACGAACAGCTGGCCGCTCACCGGCCAAGCGGTCTCGGTCCGGCCGAGCGTCGGGCGGGGCGGCGGCGGGTCCTTCCGAGTCATGAAGGTGACATCCGGTCCATCTACGCTGCCGTCGCTGTTGCCCCCGAACAGGCGCACGTGATAGACGGCGTTCGGCACCAGCCCCGAGATGGAGGCGGACACCTCGCGGCTGGTGGAGTCGGAGGCCACGGCCGGCGGCGTCGAATGGTCGTAGAGCACCTCCGACGCACCAGGTCCCCTGTAGCGCAGGTCGGTCCCGTACTGGAAGAACGCCGTCGTCGCGAGCCCGTCAGGGTTGATGGTGCCGGAGAGCGCCGCGCGAGTGCTACCGAGGACCTGCGGCGTGGCGAGGAACACCGTCGGTGGTCCCGAGGACGGACTCACACCGGTGACGGTTTGAGCCTGAGCCGCGCCCGCTAACGCGCCGGTCAGCAACATGGAGGTGACGATCCCGAAGCCGGTGGACGTCACGCGAGGCCGGTCGTGCCGAGGCTGGTGAACGTTCCCGGAGACGCCTCGAGGGCCTTGACCGCGAGATCGGCGAACAGCGTGGCGGCCTCGACGTCCTCGTCTCGGTAGCTGCGTCCGTCGCGGCGGTCGAGGATCGCCAGGGCGCCGATCGGGCGGCCTCCCCGCTTGAGTGGCACCACGAGCATCGTGTAGGGGACATATCCGGTCCCGGCGGCGATCCTGGACGCGAAGCGCGGATCGGTCCGGCAATCCCGGACAGCCTCGCCCGAGCCGGTTTGGACCACCCCTCCGGCGATGCCCGCTCCGGGGGAGAGCCTCACGCCGACGATCTCGCGGGCACCCGCACCCCACGCGGACTGGTAGACCAGCTCGCCGGTGGTCTGGTCGATCAGCGCGATCGAGGCCGCGGCAGCGCCAAACACGCCCGACGCGGTGTGCACGACCGCCTCCATCAAGCTGCGGGACGCGTCCGGGACGTCGACCGAGATCGCGAGCGAGATGCCCCTCTCGGCCGCCAGCGGGGCTCCAAGGGCCTTGGCCAACGCCGCGACCGAGGCCACCCGCCGCTCCGGGATCATCTCCAGCCCGGCGGCGATCGTGCGCTCGAGCTCGGGGTTGACATCCGGACTGATGCTCGACAGCTTCTTGCCGTCGGCGTATACGGGTGGCTCGCCGGCGATGAGCGTCCACAGCGTTGCCGCGATGCCGTACACATCGGCGCGCGGTGAGACCCGCCCGCCCGCGAACACTTCGGGGGCCATGAAGCGGGGCGTGCCGATTCCCGCCGTGCCCAGTGGCTCCTGCTCTTCGAGCACACGGGCGATGCCGAAATCCACCAGCACGATGCCCTCCGCCGAGAGGATCATGTTCTGGGGCTTGACGTCGCGGTGAACGATTTGCTGGTCGTGGACGTATTGGAGCGCCTCGCACGCCTGGCGCACGTAGTCGACCGACTGGGCGACGGGAAGACCGGGCTGACCGCGCGCCTTGAGAACCTTGTCCAGATCGCTGCCGGGGACGAGGTCCATCACGAGGTAATGACCGCTCGAATCCGAGAAGTGGTCGAGAGTCCGAACGACCCGCGGGTGACGAAGGCTGGCCAGTAGCCTCGCCTCAACCTCGAAGCGCTGGTCTCCGCCCGGATGGGTCGCTTGCTTGAGCGCGACCTCGCGGTTCGTTCGAGCATCGAGCGCGCGGTATACGGCGCCCATCGCGCCGGCGGAGATCGGCTCGAGCACGCGGTAGCGCCCGTTCAACGTGCGACCAAGCACGATCGTGCTCGTCTTTAGCAAAGCCTCACGATTTTATTGTCGCGTGGGGCGCTTGCCACGGTTGGGGTGCTTGCCTATCCTGCGCGCATCGGAATCGGATCCGACTCCGGCGACCGGTGGATCGGCACCCGCATCGGCGAGTACCAGATAGGCGCGCTGCTCGGCGAGGGAGGCATGGGCAGGGTCTATCGAGCGACCGGTCCCGACGGCACGAGGGTGGCTCTCAAGCTCGTCAGGAGGGAGTTCGCACGCAACCCGACGTTCAGAAGGCGGTTCTCGCGTGAAGCGAGGATCGCCCAGACCGTCAAGCACCCGAACGTCGTCCCCGTTCTCTCCACTGGCGAGCACGACGATCTGCCGTACATGGCGCAGCGGTTCATCGACGGGCGCACGCTGGCCCAAGCACTCAAGCAGGACGGGAGGCTCGACGTGTCCACGGTCGTGCGCGTCGGCGGCGACGTGGCGGCCGGGCTCGAGGCTCTTTGGGCCGCGGGCATGGTGCACCGCGACGTCAAGCCCGCGAACATCCTGATCGACGAGCGCGGACGCGCGTACATCACCGACTTCGGTTTGGCCAAGGACACCCAAGGGAGCATGCTGACGGCGCCCGGCCAAACGCTCGGATCCATGGACTACATGGCGCCGGAGCAGATTCGCGGCGAGGCGGTCACCGCCGCGACCGACACCTACGCTCTGGGTTGCGTCCTGTACGAGGCGCTCTGCGGACAGCCGCCGTTCGCGGACATCGATGGGGTGCGGATCCTGTCGGCACATCTCCAGGACAAGCCGCCCGACCCCCTGAGGCTCCGCGCCGACCTCTCTCCGGCGGTTGGGCAGGCCGTACTGCTGGCGCTGGAGAAGGATGCGAACGATCGGCCCGCCAGCGCGGGGGAGTACGTCAGACTGCTGGCCGAGGCGGCGGGCACGTCTTCCAGTCAGCGCTAGCGCTCCTAGCCAGCCGAGAGCACCGCAGGTTCGGCCCTTGCGGTGTCGTGCGCGAGCTCGGCTAGTACCGCGGGCATGCCGCCGCGTCTGAAGGCAGCACGCTGGCGGATGGCGCCGTTGCCCTCGACCAGCAGGCGCTCGAGTTCCTCGAGGGCTCCCTCGGAGCCGAGCTCTCGCGCGTACGGCGCGGCGCGCCGGATCGCCGCCCGCGCCACCTCCGGGACCGGACGTAGTGCCCCGTTGTCCCACAGCGTGGCCTCGAGGCCGTCGCGGGCAGCGCGGAAGCTCGACTCCATGAGCACGTCGCGCTCCTTCCACGGCCAGGGCTCCTCGGCCGCCCGCCACGCGAGCGCCTGCACCAGCGCCGCCAGACCCGCGACGTGGCGCAGAGACGATTGGCTGTCCATGGCCCTGACCTCCACGGTCCCGAGCACCGGGTGCGGTCGGATGTCCCACCATAGGAACGTGTAGTCGGGGAGGTCGCCGGCCGCCACCAGCGCCCCCACGCGCTCCGCGTAATGGTCGAATGATCTGAACGCCTGGGGAATCTCCGAGCGCGGGAGCGAGCGGAAAACCTGGGCCCGCGCGCTCGCCAGACCCGAGTCTCGGCCGTGCCAGAATGGCGAATTCGCGGCCAGCGCCTGCAGCAGCGGCAGCGTCTCGCGCAGTCCGTTGTAGGCACGGATCGCCGCCTCCGCGTCCGGCATGCCGACGTGCACGTGCAGCGCGCAGGTCGGCGTCCGTGCCTGTAGCGCGCGCATCTCATACGCGATCAGGCGGTAGCGCTCGCTCGGATAGTGCACCACGTCACCGAATGCGCCATCCGGGTGCAGGCCGGCGCCGATCACGGTGGCGCTGGCGTCGCGCAGGCATGCGCGCAAAACGGCGAGGGACTCGGCGGCGTCCGTCGCGTCCGCGCAGACGGGCGAGGCGAGTTCGATGAGCCCGGCGTACGCTTCGGAGTGGGCCCCGCCTCCGCTCGGCGGCACCGAGATCCGCTCGAGCACCTGGGGGGCGGAATGGTCGAGCGCGTAGGTGACCGGGTCGACGAGGAGCAGCTCCTCTTCGACCCCCAGCGAGAAGTCCGCCGTCGCCCCGAAATTGACCGCTGGGATCGCCGCGCTCATCGGCCCGCAGACAGACCCGTGCGGAGGCGTTTCACACAGTTCAGGGTATTGCGGCCGGCCGCCCGAGGAAAGGGCCGCGGGGCCAAATTGGCGGAGATTGGAGGCAACCCCTGCTCTAGACTCCCCAAGCGGAGATGGGCCCACGCGAGCCGAGGGCAGCATCGGGAAGCCTTCCGATCGTCACGGGCAAGCGCTTGATGCTCTTCTCCGGGCGCGCGAATCGCGAGCTCGCGGTGGAAATCGCCGATACGCTCGGGATCGAGCTCGGGGCGGTAACGCTGAAAACCTTCTCGGCGGGCGAGGTGTACTGCCGCTACGAGGCATCGATTCGCGGCGCCGACGTGTTCATCGTTCAGCCCACCTGCTCCAATCCGGAGACCGGAATCACCGCCAACGACGCGCTGATGGAGCTGCTCGTCATGATCGACGCGGCCGTGGGCGCCTCGGCGCATCGGGTGATCGCGGTAATCCCATGGTTCGGCTACTCGCGCCAGGACAAGAAGTCGGCGTTGCGTGAGCCGATCAGCGCGCGGCTGGCGGCCCACATCCTCGAGGCCGCGGGGGCCGATCGCGTGCTCACCGTGGACCTGCACACGGGACAGGTGCAGGGCTTCTTCACCAAGCCGGTGGACCATATGACGGCCCTGTTCATGCTCGCCGAGTACTTCGCCGACCTCCATCTCGAGGATCTGGTGGTCGTTTCCCCGGACGTCGGTCGCGTGAAGCTGAACCACAAGTTCGCCGAGACCATCGGCGCGGACCTCGCGTTGATGACCAGCGAGCACCCGGCCACGCAGCCCGAAGAGGCCGGATACGTAATCGGTGATGTGAAGGGAAAGACCGCGGTGATCTTCGACGACATCATCGACACCGCGGGCACGCTGCGGGCGGCGGCGCAGACCGTGCTCGACGAGGGCGCGGCTCGCGTCTATGCGGCCGGGACCCACGCGGTGTTCTCAGGCGCCGCCTACGAAACGCTGTCGAGCGTGGCCTTCGAGCAGATCGTCGTCACCGACACGATCCCGCTCCGTCCGGGGGCCCCCGACAACGTGGTCGTGGTCTCGTGCGCCGTGCTGCTGGCGGACACCATCAAGCAGATCTTCACCGACGGCTCGGTAAGCGCCGTGTTCGGTGGCGAGAACCAGCCTTTCTAGCCGGTCAGGCGACCTCGGGGCGGGTCAGCGCCTTGACGAATTCCTCGAGCTGGTCCGTGCGCCAGCACTCGAAAGCGACGCAGTGCTGCTCGTAGGCCGCGATCACCGAGTCGCCGTAGTTCCAGTACAGCCGCGGCTCCGGGTTCAACCAGAACGTACGGCCGGCTTTGGCCGTGATCGCGGCGAACACATCGTCGCGCGGCGGGCGCCCGTTGGTCCGCGCGTCCCCGAGCACGATCACGGTCGCCCGGGGATGCAGCTCGTCCTCGATCAGCGCGAGGAACTCGGTCCAGACGCGCCCGTAGTCGGTGTAGCCGGAGATGTCCGCCACGCCGGCATCGCGCGAGATTGCCTCGCTGGCGGCGCGGAAGTCGCGCTCCCGCTCGAGCACGTCGGTCACCTCGGAGATCCGCTCGATGAAAACGAACGAGCGGAGCTTGCGAAACGCGTCGTGGAGCGCGTGCAGGACGCTGAGGAAGAACGTGCTCGCGCTCGTGACGCTCGTGGACACATCGCACAGGACGAAGATCTCGGGCCGGCGCGGGCGCCGGGGGCGGTACTTGAGGACGATCGGCACCCCGCCCGTCTGCAGCGAGGCCCGCATGGTGCGCCTCACGTCGACGTGGGCGTGGCGTTTACGGCCCTTGAGCTCGTGGCCCTGGGTGGCCAGGCGGCGTTTGAGCTGGGCGACCACCCGGTGGACGGCGGCGAGATCCTGGATCGGCCCACTCGGGAGCGCGCGATCGAGGTCGTTGAGCGGGCGCTTGGGGGGAAGCGATGCGGTGCGCTCGATGAGATCCCGCTCGAGCTCGCGCCGGAGATGCTGCTCGAACCGGCGGAGCTGCTCGCGGGGGACGCCGTGGCGGCGGGGATCCCCCTCGGGGAGCTCCGGCTGGGGCTCGGGTCGTAGACCGAGCGCCCGACGGATGCGCTGGACATCGACGCCCAGCACGCCGGAACCCTCCCCTCGGGCCAGGGCGGCAATCGCGAGCCGGGCGAGGTCGCGCAGCGCGGCGTCCGACCCGTCCCTCAGCGCGGCCGCGATCTGCTGGCGCAGCGTGTCCAGGTTGATCTCGGCGTCGGAGTCAGGCGCGCCGTCGCCCTCGGTGATGCGCCGGCGCGCCGCCTCGGCCTCGGCGGCGCGGAAGAAAAACCGGTCGAACACGAGCTCGAACACGCGGCGGTCCTCGGGCGACTTCGCGAGCGTAGCCGCGAGCGCCTCCTTGAAATCGGCCTGAATCGTCCAGGGGACGTGATCGAGCGCTTCGAACGCGTCGAGGATCTCCGAGGTCCCGACCGCGATTCCCTCCTCGCGGAGCTCCTCGGCGAACGCGAGCAGCTGGCCGTCGAATCCGCCGGGACGTCGGTCGGGGATGCCGCCGTAGATGCTGGCGCGGTTAGGCGGCGGCATCGGCCGCGGAGTCGAGCTTGACGCCGACGCGCGCCGCCACGGTGTCCAGATCGGTCCGATGCTTGACGATCACGCTCATGGTCTCCGTGAACGTCGCGTGGTCGATCTCGTCCGCACCGAGGAGCAGGAGCGCCCGGGCCCAGTCGATCGACTCGGCGATACTGGGCGGCTTCTTCAGGTCGAGCTCGCGGATCTGATGGATGATCTCAACCAGCTTGCGCGCCACCTGCGCGTCGAGCTGTGGCGAGTGAAGGCGGACGATGTTGAGCTCGTGCTCGAGGTCCGGATAGTCGAGCCACAGGTACAGGCAGCGGCGCTTGAGCGCCTCGGTCAGCTCCCTGGTGTTGTTGGAGGTGAGCAGGACGACCGGCCGCGTTCGCGCCTCGATCCGGCCCAGCTCGGGGATCGAGATCTGAAAGTCGGACAGGAGCTCGAGCAGCATCGCCTCGAACTCCTGGTCGGTCTTGTCTATCTCGTCGATCAGCAGGACGACGGGCTGCGCCGAGGCGATCGCGACCATCAGCGGCCGGGGAAGGAGGAAGTCCTCGCCGAAGATGTCGTCCTGCACGTCCCGCCAGGAGGCGTCCTCGGACTCGGTCTGGATCCGCAGCAGCTGCTTGCGGTAGTTCCACTCGTACAGCGCCTTGGCCTCGTCGAGGCCCTCGTAGCACTGGAGGCGGACCAGGGTCCGCTGCAGGAACTTGGCCAGCGCCTTGGCCAGCTCGGTCTTGCCGACGCCGGCCGGGCCCTCGACGAGCACGGGCTTGCCGAGCTTGGTGGCCAGGAACGAGACGAGCGCGGTCGACTCTCCGGGCAGGTACCCGACCTGCCTCAGGCCGTTGGCAACATCCTCGACGGAAGTGGGCTGCGTGACCGGCATCGACCTCGACGCCCAAATATAGGGTTTGGGTGTGGTCCTCTTCGCCGTCGCCGTCCGGTCCTCGCATCTGGGACTGTTCGCGGCGGTGCTCGGCTTCGGCTTTTTGTTGGGGGTCTTCGGCCACATCATCCGGTCGCGGACGCTGATCATCGCCGGCATTCTCGTGATCGGGCTGGTGAGCGCCTACTACGTCTTCGCGCTCCAGCCGGCCCAGTAGCCCGATTTTCGCGCGGCTGGCCACGCGGGCCAGCCGCGCGAGCGAGGCGCGTCAGGGCATGGATTCGTCGCCCTTGCGGGACTCGAGCGGGATCGTTGGGGACTCGTCGGAGTCGGGCGGCGATTCGCGCTGTCCGGCCGGCGTTGAGGGCCGGCCGAGCTTCATCGTCGGCGGGTCATCCGGGACGACTGGCTCGAACCACTCGCTGCGACGCGGCCGGGGCGGGCGCTGCGGGGCTGGGCGCGCTCTGCGTCGGGGCGGAGGATCATCTCGCGGAGGGGAGCCCGCCGGCCGCGAGCCGCGCGGTCCCTCCGCGTCGCCGGGGAGGGGAGGCTCGGGCCGGTGCGCCGCCCTGATCCTCGAGCCCGTGTAGGCCAGGAAGGCCGCGACCGCCAGCGCCACGAAGATCCCCCACTCGATGCCGTACGTGGTGGCGTACTGGCCGTGGCCGGTGGTGCCCTGTTTGTCGAACATGCGCCAGATGACCAGCAAGCACGTCCACGCGCCGGCCGCGAGGATCACGCCGCCGTCGCCGCCGGGCAGGTGAAAGGCGCGACCTTCGGCGCGCTGGAACAGCAGCGCCAGCACTCCGACGGCGACGATCAGGATCGCTCCTTCCACGAACGAGAAGGCTCCCCAGCCCGTGAGCGAGGCGGTGGCCGACTGGAGCTTCGTGGCCTTCCCGCTCGCGATGATCGTCTCCTGGTACCAAGGCAGGAACAGAGTGAGGAACAGCCCGATGGCCGCCACTGCCGCCAGGCGCCGCTCGTGCGGCAGGTTTCGCCAGGCCGCCAGTACGCGCCCCGCTCCGGAGCCGATGCGGCTCCCTGCATTCGTGGCGGGGCGGCCCTGACTCACCGCATCGATTCTAAGCGCGCCGGACACGGTCTCCAGCGGCGATGTCAGAGGATCGGGATGTCTTGAACCTCGGGCGGTTCGCCACGGCCGGTGTCGAGGCGCTCGAGGTAGTAGTCGATCAGGGCCCGGATCGCCAGCAGCACCTCGCGCACGGCTTCGGCCACCCGCCGCTGCACGTCCGGTGGGATCAGGTCGCGCAGGGACTGGACGAACTGGACGAGCGCCTCGACGTCCGGTCCGAGGCGAGATGCGCCCTTCTCATCGGGCAGTTGCCAGCCCGCGGGGGGAGGCATTGGGTTCGGCGCGGGCGCAGCTCGGGCCGCGTCGGCGATCAGCCGCTCGGCGGCGGCCGAGGCTTCATCCAGGCGCTCCTGGAGCGCACGCAGCGCCTGTTCAGTGGTTGCGCCTGACTCCATCGAACGTGACCTCGAGGGTGTGGTCCTCGAACGTCGCCGCCGTCGGATTGAAGGCGGCGAGCGCAGAGGGGAGGGAAATAACGCGCTTCTGGCCGTCGACGCCGACGATCAACTCGAGCCCGATCTTCTTCAGCGAGATGTCGCCCTTGTGCGCGAAGGGCAGCGTCAGCCGCAGCCGGGCACCGTCCGCGGAGACGCTGAGCTCCTGGGTCAAGGCGTCGTGCAACACCGCCGAGGGCTCATGGCCGCCCGCCCCGAAGACGGCGTCGGCCAGTCGATCGAGCATCTCTGCGCCGATGACCTCCTGCTCGAAGTAGGGCGCGCACAGCACGGGCACCGGCGCGAACGCCGACTGAACCAGCTCCAGATGCTCTGCCTGCACACGCCGCCAGCCGGCGAAGTAGTCGCCGACGGTGCTGGGGAAGATCCGGTTGACGATCACCGCATCGGTCAGGTACCCGTACAGGTTCAGGTACGTGAAGGTGCGCATGGCCTCCCCGATCACCATCTTGTCGGGGTTCATGACCAGCCGGATCGTGGAGCGCTCGCGGTCACGGAGGATCTCGTTCATCGCGATGAGGTTCTCGGAGAGGCGCTGAACGTCCGCGAACACCGCCGCGTCGGGGAGCGGGATGTCGAGCAGCGAGCGCGCGATCGGCCTCGCCGCGGCGAGGATCTGCCGCTCGAGCGGGAACACCTTCTCGATCCACCACCGAGCGACGTCCGGAAACGACAGCAAACGGAGCGTTTCGCCGGTCGGGGCGCAGTCGACCACGATCACGTCCCATTCCCCGGAGTCGTGGACCGCTTGCAGGCGCAGCAGGGAGAAGAGCTCGTCCATTCCGGGCGGCACGGTCAGCTCCTCCGCCGACACGCGATCCAGTCCTCGCTCCAGGAACAGCTCTCCCAGCCAGTCCTGGACGCCCGACCAGTGAACCTCGAGCTCCTCCTGCGCGTTGACCTCCTGGCCCCAGAGGTTCTCGCCGGCCGGCCGCGGCTGGGAGGAGAGCCCCACCTCGAGCGCGTCCGAGAGGCTGTGGGCCGGATCGGTCGAGATCACCAGGGTTCGGAGGCCGGCGGCCGCGCAGCTGCGCGCCGTGCAGGCCGCGATCGAGGTCTTACCGACTCCGCCCTTCCCCGTGTAGAGAATCGTGCGCGGCCTCATGCGCGGGCGAGTCTAAGGGTGATCCCGAACAACTAGGAAACCCGAACCGTTCCGATGACTCGGTTGAAGTTTCCGGCGAGGTCGGTTGCCGCCAGACGTACGGTGTACATCCCCCGTCGCTTCAAGGCGGGTATCGAAAACGCACGCGTCCCGTAGGAGAAGCTGGCGCTCGTGAGGAACACCGTCTGGGCGCCCCGCAAGACCACGATCCCCACGTGCGAGTACTTCGACAGCCGGAATCGGATCGCGGCGGGGTTCCCAGCGCGGACGCTTGCCGTGAGCAGCTGCAGAGCCGGCGGCGTCTTCAAGTACGCCTGGAAATGCTGAGCGGTGACGCAATAGGCGGGTGCGCCCGTCCGCGAGCAGAGCTGGTCGAGGAAGCCGGTGACGAGCTCGTGGTAGTCGAGGGTGTCCTCGACCCCCGGCTGGTATAGCGACCAGGCGCCGGTGTCGAAGTGCGGCACCTCGGCGCGAGCCTCCGCGTCCCCGGCCGCGAACAGCCTGGCCGCGAGTGGGTCGGTGCCGACCTGGGCGTAGTCGTAGAGGCCGATCAGCGACTGCAGGAAGGCGTTGATGATGTCGAGCCTGGGGGCAAAGGAGTACTGGAGGTAGCGCGCGCCGGCCGGCGTCGCCTCCCGGACGCCGGCGGTCGGCGCGGCGGTGAAGATCGGCAGTGCGCGATGCGCGAGGCTGAGATACGCGCTGTCGCCGAACGCCTTGTAGGCACGCGCCAGCGCCTCGAGCGCCGTTCCCTGCGACATCGCGCTCGCCCATGGCGGCTTACCGCCGTCGAAGGTGAAGTAGTACTCCCACGCCAGGCCCCCCGCGCGTCGCGCGGCAAGCGGAATGAGCTCGCCGAGCAACGAGCGCAGGCTGGGATAGCTCGGCGGACCCGCCGTGTACAGCCCATCGGCCTTGCCGAAGCTGCCTAGCACCTGAAGCTCGATTCCCTGGCCCGGGTAGTACTCCCAGACGACCTGGGAGCCTGCGAACTCGACGAGGGCCCCGGAGTTCAGCAGCGGCCCGGTCGTCCACCACTTGCGGTTGCGGTCCAGCGTCTCGAACAGCGCCGGCAGCCGCGTCGCGGTCATCTGGCCCGAGGCCGCGATCCAATGGAGGTTCTCGATCACCGCGGCGAGCTCGGTTCTGCGCGTGCCGTGCAGGCGCCCTACCGCGTTCAGCGCCGCACCCAGGCTCACGCGGTAGGTGCCGTAGGCCTGAGGGGCGATCGCGCCCGTGTTGCGGAGACGCGCGAGCTCGCTGCTCACCGTGCGCCCAGGATTGCGGGGCTTCGTAGCGGCGGTCGCGGTGCCCGCCGGCGGCCCCGGCGCCGGTGTCATAACCGGACCAGCGAGGAACGGCTCGTTGCGATGGCTGACATGGCGGCCCGGTCCGAGCACGACGACCGGGTCCGCCCCTGCGCTGGACGGAAACATGGCCAGCACGAGCAGGCCCAACAGGCGCCGACGCACCGAGCCGATGCTACATTCGCAGCCGATCAGGCGTCGTCCACGGAGGAGTGAGATGCAAAGGGTTCATCGGACTCGGGGGCATCGGGTCTCGCTCGCGATGCTGCTCGTTGCGCTGTCGGTGACGATCCTGGCCGCGTGCGGCAGCAGCAGCTCGCCGGGTGCCTCCAGCCTCCTCCAGCAGACATTCAGCGGCACGCACACGGTAGATAGCGGGAATCTCGACCTCAGCCTGACGATCGAGCCGTCCGGATCGAGAACCTTGAGCGGCCCGATCTCGCTGAGCTTCGGCGGGCCGTTCCAGTCCACCGGCTCCGGCAAGCTTCCCCGGTCGGACTTCAGCGTGACGGTCAGCGCCCTCGGACAAACCGGGTCGCTCGGCATCGTCTCGACCGGCACCGCCGGTTACGTGACGCTCCAGGGCACGAGCTACCGGCTCCCCCAGGCGACATTCCAGAAACTCGAGTCGAGCTTCGCAGGGATCACATCATCGTCCGGGTCGGGCGCAGGCTCCGGAACGCTCGCCAACCTGGGGATCCAGCCGCTTCACTGGCTCACGAACCCGACCGTCGTCGGCACCGAGAACATGGGTGGCACCACAACCACCCACATCCACGCCGGCATCAACGTCCCTGACCTCCTGAACGACCTCAACACCTTCCTGCGGAAGGCCTCGACGATCGGCGTCTCCGGCGCGAACCGGCTCTCGGGCGGGATCTCGCCGAAGACCAGGGACCGCATCGCTAGGGAGATCCAGAATCCGAGCTTCGATGTATGGACGGGCAGCAGCGACAAGACGATGCGCAGGATGTCGATCAGTCTGCTGCTCCCGGTCACGGGTCAGGTCTCGACCCTATTCGGGGGGATGCGCTCCGCCGCCATCGCCCTGACCGTCCAGTACGCGAACCTGAACCAGCCCCAGACGATTACTGCCCCGACGACCGTCCGGCCGTTCTCGGAGTTCACGAGCAAGATGCGTTCCTTCATACAGGCGCTCGGCGCCGGCCTGGGCGCCACGACGAGCGCGGGCAATGGAGGCGCGACAAGCGGCAGCGGTAGGAGCACGACCGGCGGGTCGGCGGAATCCGGGTCGAGCTCGAGCGCCGCCTCGAACGCTCAGAAGTACGGCCAGTGCATCCAGAACGCGGGCAACGACGTGAAGAGGATGCAGGAGTGCGCGCCGTTGCTGGGCAGCGGCTAACGGTCGCGGCTAGCGGCCGCGGCTAGCGGCCGGCTACTCGCGACCGACGTCCTCCTCGTCCTCCTCGAACTCCGCGTCGGTGTCGTCGTCGCTGCCCCCGACGGGCGCGTAGCGGACCTGGAAGGTCTCGAGCAGCTCGTCGCGTCGGTTCTCGTCGACGGCCAGGTCGTCCGAGATCAGCACCCACTCGGCGCCCTCGAACTCCTCCATGTTGAAGATCTCGGCGTCCATCTCAGGCGAGTCGTCGACGACCACCAGGACCTCGGTCTGGGGGTTGAAGTAGGTGCCGGGGCGGTTGACCAGCTCCTCGAGCTCAAATCGGCGGGGATCAGCCATCTCGCCTTCAGCGTACCTGAAGAGACGCGGACAGCTTGCTCAGAGCTCGCTAAGGCTCTCGATCTCGCGCCGAATCTCGGCCTCGACGTCGAGGGGCTCCTTGCCCGCCCGAATACGGCGGTGGTTGCGCGCGATCACGAGCTCGCGGATCTCCTGGCGCAGACTCGCGTCGATCGGCGGTGCGGTCAGCCGGGCGAGTTCCACCTCGGGGTCGAGCGCCGGCTCCCCGCGACGCCGCCGCAGCGCGTTCCGCGCCTCGATCAGCTCCCGGATCTCGGCGTCCCGCTCAGGGAGCGCCGCCGGAGACCCCGCGGCCTCATCGTGCCCGGCATCGGAGTCGAGCACGAGGCGACTCTTGCCGTATTCGTCCCACACCTTCCGACCGACGAACAGCGCGATAACCGCCGCGAGCGCGCTCGCGCCGCATACGACCCACAGGACGGTGCCGAAAGCGTGCTGCACACGCGAATTGTGCCGAACGCGCGCTGCACACGCGAGTGTCGCGCATCATGGGCTACCCTTAAGCGTGAATCGGTTGACTGACTAGTCAATCGCCCACTTTCAAGGAGACCCCAAGTGGTTGATTTCACGCTCACAGAGGAACAGCAGGGCATGCGCGAGATGGCGCATGAGTTCGCGGAGAACGAGATCCGGCCTGTTGCCTGGGAGTACGACAAGGAAGGCACATGGCCTCAGGAGATCATCGAGAAGGCCTGGGGGCTGGGACTGATGAACAGCCATCTTCCGGAGGAGTACGGGGGACCGGGCCTCGGCTATCTGGACGGCGCGATCATCGAGGAGGAGATCGCCTGGGGCTGCTCGGGGATCGCCACCACGCTCTCCTGTAACGGCCTGGCCACCGCGCCGATCGCGCTGGCCGCGTCCGAGGAGCTCAAGAAGGACTACCTCGGACGGCTGAGCGAGGCGCCGCTGCTCGCGTCCTTCTGCCTCACGGAGCCCGATGCCGGCTCGGATGTGTCGGCGATGAAGACGACCGCCGTCCGCAAGGGCGACAAGTGGATCATCAACGGCTCCAAGTGCTTCATCACCAACGGCGAGTACGCCAACTGGTACACGGTTTATGCCAAGACCGACAAGGAGGCCGGGCACCGGGGAATCTCGTGTTTCATCGTCCCGCGCGACGCCGGCGTGATCGTGGACAAGCACGAGGACAAGATGGGCCAGCGCGCGTCGAACACGGCCACGATCACCTTTCCCGACGTCGAGATCCCGCGGGACCACCTCGTCGGCCAGGAGAACAAGGGATTCAAGATCGCGATGATGACGCTCGATCGCACCCGCCCCGGCGTGGCCTCGATGGCCACCGGCGTGGCGCGCGCTGCGATGGAGTTCGCGATCGACTACTCCAAGGAACGCGTCCAGTTCGGCGTGCCCATCGCGATGCACCAGGCGATCCAGTTCATCATCGCCGACATGGCGACGAAGGTGCATCTGGCCCGCTTGGCGGTGTGGAACTCGGCCGTGCTGCTCGACCAGGGCAAGCGCAACACGCTCGAGTCCTCGCACGCCAAGCGATTCGCGGCCGACATCGCCATGGAGGTCACCACCGACGCGGTGCAGGTGTACGGCGGCTACGGCTTCATCAAGGAGTACCCGGTCGAGAAGCTGATGCGCGACGCGAAGATCCTCCAGTTGTACGAGGGCACCGCCCAGATCCAGCGGCTGGTGATCGCGCGCGAGACGCTGCTGCCGCGGCGAGCTGGCGAGCCGGCCACGACGGGCGTCTAGTACCCGGTTTGGCAGGTCCGCCGCCCGGCTGGCGGGCCGGGCGGCGGACCATTCCCCCTGCCAGTGACCCCTGCCAGTGTGGAAGTCCGCTGCCTCCTCACCGGATCGGCGCTGCCTGCGCGGCAGCGATTGCCGCGGCGGCGTCCGCCGGCGTCAGGAAGCCGGCGCTCTCCGCCGCGTTCGCCGCGGCGGTGTATTTCGAAACGTACGCGGCGTGCGACGGGTAGAGCTGCGAGAGGGTCGAGCTGCTGAAGTCCAGGAAGTAGCCCGATAGCAGGCAGAGACCCGCCGCCCGGACGCTGGTGTTGTTGATGCTGCCCGTGGCCAGCGCTTGCAGCGAGCTGGTCACGAAGTTGAACAGCGCGCCCGGATTGGAAATTTCGCTCTGGCTCACCTGCGAGAAGTTGATCGGCGAGTACTGCTCGGTGGGCACCTGGATGTCCGGGAGCCGAATTCCGCCGAGCGCATTGCCGTACCGGTCGCGGTTGACTACGAGGACCCCGAACAAGGGCGTGGTGGAGATCTGCGGACTGTGCGGCGGCTGCACCCCGCTCGCGACCCAATTCTGCAGCGCGGCGAGCGCCGCGTCCTCCACCTCGAAGAGCGGCATGTTGTTGACCTGGTTGATCCCGTCGAGGGGAGTGCCGGTTCCTTCGATCGGGGTGCCGAACACGCATCTCGGGATCGGCACCGTGGCTTGGTCGCGGGCGAGCGTCTCGAGCTCGTATGAAGCCTCGTGGGCGTCGATGTGTGACGCGCCCGCGAGCTCCCAGGTCCGGAGGTAGTTGTTATCCGGTTGTCGAGAGAGCGCAGCCCCAAGCTCGACGATGTCGCCCTCCGTGTTCAGCTGGATGTAGGGCGTCGTGTTGTCGGTGCGGATCAGCGCCGGGAGCGGGAAGGCCGAGACGAGTCCGTTGCCGAGCGGTGCTCCGACCGCGGCGCGGCCAACGGCGATGAAGCCGTCGAACGCGTGCGTCACCGGCTGCACAGCGTTCACATAGGTCACCACGCGGAAAGCCGACTGCGAGTCGCCCAGACCGAACACCCGCCTCGGCGTCAGCCCGCCGAGCAGCGTCCCGCTGTCCGCCCTGATCGCCTGCGCGGCCTGCGTGAAGATGTCGTACGACTGCCCGTCATTGCTGTCGCCGAGCGATCCGTACCGCTCCTGGTCCCAGGCGGCGAGATCGGCCATGCCCGCCGCCTGCGCCGTGACTCCGACGTACGCGTAGCCCTGGCTGAGGATCTCGTTGTAGAGCTCGGACCACACCGGATCCTGGTCGCCCCCGGTGGTGTCGTTCAGCCACTCCACGACGACGGTCCCGTTGAACTTCGCCGGGTCCGTGGGGTAGCGCACCAACAGGCGCGTCGAGTAGGGCACGCCCGTCTGCGAGGGGGCCACGCCCCATCTTCCGTCCGGCAGCCACAAACCGTTCTGCCTGTAGACGGTCGCGCCGCCGGACATCTCGAACTCGCGTTCCACGTATCCGTACTGCGCCAGATCGATAGACGGTGCGTTCGGGATGATCGGCGTGGCCGGCACGGCGTCGTAGGGGTGGCCGTGCTGCCCGCTGCCAGCGGGGATCTCCGTGATGGTGGGGAGCGCGATGGCGCTCGCGGCCATGAACGTCATCAGGGCCACGATCGCACTCGGCAGCGCGATACCGAGGACGCGGCTGATGCTGCGGATACGGGGTCTCATCGCTCTCCCTCCCACTGCCTAGACGCTTTCGTTTGCCCGGTGGGCAAGCGGCGATCGGATCATTCGCCGCTGACGCGGGAATATAGCGAAAATCCGAACCGGAGTCGGGTTCGGTTATCTAGCCGGTCGCGGCCCGCGCATCTCGTGCGCCACCGGTGCTTCCAGAGGTTCGCGTGCGCCACCGGTGCTTTCAGAGGTTCGCGGACCTCCGCGGGCTCGCGCGCCGGCGCCGTCCTCGTGCCCCGGCTTCGCCGCGCTGTCGACTACGAAATGCGCCGGCGCCGTCCCGAGCGCGGCGATGAACTCGTCGGTGGGCAGGCCCTCGAGCCCGACCTCCGTGGCCCCCCGCTCGACATAGGTCGCGACCATGTCGACGAACCTCCGAACCAACGTCTCCTGGTCCGCGGGTGGGACCTCCGCCAGGACGTACTCGAACATCCGGTCCGTGAGCCGCACGATCAATCCGGTTCCGAGGCGCGGCGCGTCTTCGCGGAGGAACCCCGCGACCTCGACCGCGCGGGCGAGCCAGCTCGCAAGCTGGGCATCCTGCTGCTTGACGCGAGTGCGCACGGCCGGGCTCTGACGGGCTCCGAACCAGGCCGACACCGTCTGTGGATGACGCTGGTGATGGCGGAAGTGCGCCAACGTCGCAGTCTCGATCAGACTCCGCAGCGTGACCCGCTCGAGGGCCAGCACGGCGGCCGTCACCTCGTCGTCCAGCTTCTCCATCTCGTGGTCGAGGAACGCCGCGAGGATCGCGTCGGAGTTCTCGAAGTAGCGGTAGATGGTCGCCACCGGGACGCCCGACCGCTTGGCGATCACGCGCGTCGAGAGCGCGTCGACACCGTCTTCGTACAGGATGTCGGTGGCGGCCGCGATGATCTGCTCGACACGAGCGCGACTGCGCTGCTGGACCGGATCGCGTCGAGTCGTTGCCACCGAGGCGCCGAGTCTAGCCACCCCTCGAATCCCGGCCAGGAGGTGCCGCCGGCGGCGACGGTCACCGCCGAAGCGTGGCGAGGAGCGTGGCCGAGCTCGGCCGCGCGATCAGCTCCGCGGTCGCCTTGGTCTTCGGCTTCTTGGTCGCCGCTTCTTGTCGAGCTTCTTGCCGAGCCCGGCGCCGGAGACTCGACGTTCGTGATCCGGTTGCCCATCGTGTTGATGATTCGCTTGGCGATGGTGATGGCGACGATGATCGAGATGAACGCGGCCGCGAAGTTGAGGCACGAGTACGAGGATCAGCTCGGACCCTACGCCGCCCCGTCTGACCCCCTGACGCCGGCGCCGGTGCACGGGGGATGTGAACTTCCCTATTCGGTTCCGCTGAACTCCCAGATCGCGATTCCCAGCATCAGGACCCCGAGGGCCAAGACGATCCCGGCCTCGAGCAGCCCGGGAAGGTGCCAGCCCCACCACGTCACGCCCGGGTCGAGCGCGCGCTTCGCCGCCGGCGAGATCGACAGGTGGCTGAACACGAGCTTGCGCATCGGATCGACCGCGTAGGTCAGGGGATCGATGCGGTTGAGGATGGTCAGCCAGACCGGGAGGCCGGCCGCTGTAAACAGCGCCCCGGAGATGAAGAACATCGGCGTGATGATCATCTGCATGACGCCCATGAACGACTGCATCTGCTTTATCCGGATCGCGATCATCACGCCGAAGGCCGTGATCGAGAACGCGAGCAGCATTTGCAACGCGAAGATCCCCAGGATCAGCAGCGGGTCGTACGGGACGTCGACGAGACCCGCCAGGCAGATCACGATCACACCCTGGATGCACGCCACCGTCGCACCGCCGAAGCACTTGCCGATCACGATCGAGCTGCGGCGCACCGGCGCGACCATCATCTCGCGCAGGAAGCCGAACTCTCTGTCCCACACGATCGACGCGGCGGAGAACATCGCGGTGAACATGACCGCGATACAGAGGATGCCCGGGTACAGGAACGTCTTGAGGTTCACGCCGTGGGTACCGGCCGCCGCGAGGTGCTGGAGCCCTGAGCCGAGGACGAACAGGAACAGGAGCGGCTGGACGAGCGTGGTGACCATTCGCAACCTGTCGCTGCGGTAGCGGATCAGCTCGCGCTTCCACACGATCTTGATCGCGCGCAGCTCGGAGGCGATGCTCCGCTTGGGAACGCTGACGCGGACGACGGGCGTCGTCGGGGCACTCGGCGGCGGCGTCGCCTGTGCTCGGTCTGCCGTGGTGCTCATCGCCTACCTCCGGTCATCATCTGCATCATCACGCGGTTTCGATGCTTGGCCTGATCCTCCTCGGCATCGCGGATCGTGGTCCCGGTGTAGGACATGAACACGTCGTCGAGCGTGGGGCGGGACACGTTCACCGCCCTGATCGGGACGCCCAGCTCGGCGAACAGGCGGGGGACGAACTCCTCGCCGGCGGGAACCCCGAATGCCACCGCGCCCTCGGCCACGCGCGCCTCCACGCCGAACCGCTCAGCGAGCGCCGCGATCGCCGCCTCGTTGTCGTCGGTGTGGATCGATACTCGATCGGTTCCGACCCGCTCCTTGAGCGCCTCGGGCCTGTCGAGGGCGACTATCTGTCCGTGGTCCATGATCGCGATCCGATCGCACCACTCCGCCTCGTCCATGTAGTGCGTGGTCATGAAGATCGTGATCTCCTCGCGCACCTTGAGCTCGCGGATGTAGTTCCAGATCAGCCGCCGGGTCTGCGGGTCCAAGCCGATCGTCGGCTCGTCCAGGAACAGGACCCGCGGCGAGTGCATCAGCCCGCGGGCGATCTCGAGGCGCCGGCGCATGCCGCCCGAGAAGGTCGCCACCGGCGAGTCCTTCCGGTCCCACAGTCCCACCATGGTCAGCACCTGCTCCATGCGCGGATCGACCAGGTCGCCCTGCACCCCGTACAGCTCCGCGTGGAGCCTCAGGTTCTGCTCGGCGGTCAGGTAGCCGTCGAGCGTGGGATCCTGGAAGACCAGACCGATGTTGCGGCGGACCTCGTCGCGGTCGTCGACGACGTCGTGTCCCGCGACGGAGGCCGACCCGGCGGTCGGCTTGGCCAGCGTGCAGAGCATGTTGATCGTGGTCGTCTTGCCGGCGCCGTTCGGCCCGAGGAAGCCGAACACCTCGCCGGTGCCGACCTCGAAATCGACGCCGCGCACCGCCTGTACCTCGTCGAAGTTCTTGACGAGTCCCCGCACGACGATCGCCTGGCGGGGATCGTGTCCGTTGCCGTCGAGGTTCGCTCCCATGCCGTGCTCGTACGTTACGCGCTCAGGCATCCGTGTCCGTTGCTTCATCCTCCTCGGCGAGGATCCGGTAGATGTTGCGCCGGGCCTCGGCGAGCGTTTTTGCGGCCGCCGCGATCTGGCCATTGTTCCCCGCATGAGCGACCTGCATCGCCGCGACCTGCAGCGGCTTGATCTGCGCCCGGAGGTCCGCGAACGCCTCCGGCTCATCGACGTCGACCCACGGCGGGGTCCGCTCGTGATGCTGATCGAGATGCTCGCGACCGGTGTCGGTGATCTCGAACACCTTGGTTCCCTCGCGTTCGGTGGCCCGAATGAGGCCCTCGTCCTCGAGCTGCGCAAGCGTCGGGTAGATCGATCCGGGGCTGGGGCGCCACCGACCGCCGCTGCGGTCCTCGATCGTCTGCATCAGCTGATATCCGTTGCGCGGCTCCTCGGCGATCAGGAGCAGCAGCGCCGTCCGCACGTCGCCTCGGCGCCTGCGGCCGCGTCCCGCGCCGAACGGCGGGCCACCGAACACGGGGCCCGGTCCGTACGGCACGTCGCCGGTCAGATGTCCGAGCGCGGCCATCCGTTCGAGCTTGTCGATCCGCGCGTGTCTGCGCCTTCCGCCGCCAGCCATCATCATCGCCATCCTTTCGTCATCGGGTACGTCAACGATGTGTAACGATATATCGCTGACACCTCGCGTGTCAAGCGGTGATGGGAGCGTGGGCAATACCTATGGATATTCCTTAGATATTGCCCACGCTCCGTCGGGGCGACCGCACGTGGTCGAGGCGAGGTGCCGGGGCCGCTCCGAGTGCGGAGACTGAGTCCGCGACTCGTACCTCGGGGACGCTGGCGCCGGCCTACGCCTCGTCGTCGTCCGACGGCCCGCCGCCCCGGCCAAACGGACCGCCCCCCTTGCCGAACTGACCGCCCCGGGCGCGGATCCAGTCGGCGAGCTGGTCGGCCGTCCCGCCGAGCTGCGAGCCCGCCTTCGAAAGGTTTTCTCCGATCTCGGCGAATATCGTGCGGAAGCGCTCGGCGTAGAACTCCATCGCGTCGCTGGCCTCGTCGCGGACGTCGGACTCCTGGTCGCGCCGGCGGTACTCGCCGCGCACGATCCGGTCGTACTCGCCGGCCTGGACCCACTTCATCACCTCGGACACGCGGCGCACGGCGTACGTGTGGCTCTGCCCGATCTCCTGGAAGAAGCGCCGGACCCGGTCGCTGGGGTCGTCCCAGGTCTCGTACTCCATCGCCTGGGTCATGAACGCGTCGAGGTTGAGCTTGTCGGCGGGCATGCCGCCGGCGGTCACCATGAGGGTGCGGCAGACAATGCGCGGATCGCGCACGGCGAGCGTGGCGGCGCGATCGCAACTCAGCTCAGCGGCCCGATACCACTCGAGCAACACCGCTTTCACCGCCCGGAAGGGGATCCCGATAAAGAACGGCATCCCGTTGCCGACGCTCAGCAGGATGTCGAGTGCGGTCAGGTAGAGGACGTGGTCGGAGAGGATGTGACCGAGCTCGTGGGCGACGACCACGCGCTGCTCACCGGGCCCGAGCTGCTGGAGAAGCTCCGCGCCCACCACGATCATCGGCTTGCCGGCGCCGACCGCCTGGGCGCCACCGCGGACCCCCCAGGTGACGTACAGGTCGTAGAGCTCGGGCATGTCGAGGATTCGGCTGACCCCGTTGTGGGCGCTCCACAGCTCGGGGAGCTGGTTCTCTCCGACCTTCACCGAATTCCCGAGGTAGAACTGCCGAAGCGCGCGCTCGTATCGCCATTCGACGAGCTTGCGCACGACGGTGTCGAGCATCGGCACCGCGTGCAGCGCCGCGGTAGCCGCCTTGTCGGCTGGGTGCTCGTAGGCCTTCGAGGAGATGCTCTCGTAAGGCTCGATGCTTTCTGGGAGGGTCTCGGTCATGAGGTTCATCGGAGCGTACCGGGCCGGCGCCATGGGGCTTGCCGGTCCGTGAATAATCGACGACCTGATGAGAGCGATTACGGTCGCGGTGGTGCTTTCCGGGACCGTGCGCGACGCGGAGCGGTGCTGGTATGACACCGCCCGCTGGCCGGCCTGGGTGGATGGTCTGGATCGCGTCATCGACGTCTCGGCGAGCTGGCCGGACCCCGGCTCGGCCGTCAGATGGGAATCGGTGCCGGCGGGGCGCGGCAGCGTGGTCGAGCGCGTGCTCGCCCGCGAGCCGCTCGGCGGCCAGACGGTGGAGGTACGCGACGACTCGATCCGAGGCCGGCAGACGGTGGCGTTCGCTCCGGTGGTGGACGGCGTCGAGGTGAGGCTCACGCTCGAGTACGAGATCATCAAGCGCTCCGTGCTCACCCCGCTGATCGACGTGTTGTTCGTGAGGCGGCCGATGACGACGTCGCTGAGCACCACCCTGAGCCGGTTCGCGGCCGAGCTCTCCACGCACGGCGCGCAGACCCCGCCCTAGAGACAGCGCTACGTTGAGGGGCCGATGACCACGCCGACCACCACCGCCGCCCGCCTGGCCGAGCTGATTCGCGCTTCTGGGTCGGTCGTCGCGCTCACCGGCGCGGGAATCTCCGTTCCGTCCGGTATTCCGGACTTTCGCTCTCCCGGGACCGGGCTGTGGGAGAACGTGGACCCGATGGAGGTCGCACATATCGATGCGTTTCGCCGGGATCCGGTGTCGTTCTGGGGGTTCTACGGACAGCGCTTCCAGACGCTCGAGAACAAGCTTCCAAACCGAGCCCACCTGGCGCTCGCCGAGCTCGAGCGAGGCGGGCTCCTGGCCGCGGTGATCACCCAGAACATCGATCGCCTGCACTCGCGCGCGGGCTCGCGCGAGCTGATCGAGGTGCACGGGACCATCGCCCATTCCTCGTGCCTGGACTGCGGCGTCCGCTACCCCCTGCCCGAAGTCCGGGTGCGACTCGCCGCCGACCGCGAGGGGGTGCCCAGGTGCGACTGCGGCACGGCGCTCAAGCCGGACGTGGTGCTGTTCGGCGAGTATCTGCCGCCCCTGGCGCTGGCCCGGGCCGAGGAGCTGGCGAGCCGATGTGATCTGTTGCTCTGCATAGGCTCCTCGCTCGAGGTGTTCCCTGTGGCGCAGCTACCGGAGCTGACGCTCGGCGCCGGCGGGGCACTCGCGATCCTCACCCAAGGGAGGACACCGTTCGACGACCGAGCCACGGCGAGGATGAGCGGGGACGTGGTCGACGATCTCGACGCGGTGCTCGCCGCGCTTGACGGGCCCTAAACCTGACCGTCACGCATTCGCCGCCGCCCGTGCCCTGAGCGCCGCCTCGATTCGACCGAGGGTGAGCGCCACCGTTTCGCGATCCTCGGGCGAGAGGCCGCCCGTCAGCGCCGTCTGGGCCGCGTCGGCGATCGGGTCGCGCTGGGCGCGGAGCTCGTCGAGCCGAACTCCGAGCACGGGCCCGGTCGGATCTCTCGCCAGCTCAGCGATCGCTGCTTCGAGTGCGACGCGTACCTGGAGCGCCGCCTCGCGGTCGCGGCCGTGGTCGAGGTCGAGCCTGGCGCGCAGCGCCAATTCCTGGCATGCGAGCGCGTGCTCGCGGCCGCTCAGCACGGCCGCCAGCCGCGCCTGCGGCTGGAGCATCTTGGCGCGACGCCGACGGGCCGTGCCGGCGATCAACTCGCGAGCCTCGGTCCACAGACCGTGCGCCACCTGCTCGCCGGCGCCGTACCCGATGCGGGCCACCAGCGCCTGGTGGCGAGCGACCGGACCTAAGTAGGGATCCGAGCTCGCGAGCCTGAAGGCGTGCAGCGCGCGGTTGAGCACCGCGACGTCCGCAGCGAGCTCGGTCTCTCCCGCGGCGGATAGCCAGGCCGCGGCCTGCCGGGCGTCCGCGAACCGCTCGCCGACGGTCACGATCGTCGCCCTCCCAGTCGAGACGAGCGCAGGCTCGGGTTGAGGCTGAACTTTGATCTTCTTGCGGAGCGTTCCACGCGAGCGGCGCTCGGGTGCGCCGAGGGTCGCGAGCACGAGCACATGTGAGGGTGGGGCGTCGGCGGGATCAGCGGGCGGCCGCAGGAGGTAGCGGCCGTCCGGGGGACCGAGCGCCAAGGGGAACTCGAGCTGACTGAAGCGGAATAGCGGCGCGATCGCGACGCCTTAGATTAGTAGGCGCCGGCGGTGGTCCTGATCGCGTACCTGCTAGGCGCGATGGGGACGACAGGCTCGGGGATCTGGCTGATGCGGTTGATCAGCTGGATCCATTGGCCGGGCTGCAGCACACTGGCCACCTCGGCCGAGAGCTTGTTGTTGGTGCCGAACAGCGGCGTGTAGGTGACCTGGATCCGGTTGGAGTGGTCCGGGAGGGCGAGCGTGTTGTTCTGGCCCTTGTAGGTCATCTGCGAGACGATCTCGTCCGGGGCCATGGCGCCCTGGAGCGTGAGTAGCCGGCGGACAGCGATGTCGGTGATCGAGCCGGGGCCCTGATGCCCTTTGACGGGGATCTCGTTGATCGCGGAGATGTCAACGCTCGAGCCGGTGGCGCCGGCGGCATCGACGCCGGTTGATGCGGTCAGACTGTGACCGCACTCAAGCCCCGACACCGACGGGTACAGGCCCGAAGCGGACAGGAACTCGATGACCGCGAGGATTCGCCGATCGATGAGTCCGGCCTGGATGTCGCGTCGACCGCAGGCGTAGATCTGCACATGGGGGTCTGCCAGCACACGGTTTTGCAGCTGGGCCTTGGACATCAACAGCACCTGGCCGATCGTGGGGTTCTTGGCGCCCGGACCGAAGAACGGGTCGACGCCGCGCGCGCGGTAGACGGCGGTGGCCTCGAGCAGCTTCCAGCCGTCGAGGATCGGCTTGGGGTCGATCTGGGGGGCGTTCTTGCCAGCGGGCCGGATCATGAACCACAGATGCGATGCGTCCTGGGGGGTACCCGCCGCGATCCGGCCCAGGATCGTTCCCGCCACAACGATCGCGCCGGCCTTCAGCGGCTTTAGCGTGTACTCATTCTTGGGGAGGTGAAGAACGTCGGAGAAGTAGTTGTTGAAGTTCGAGATCTGAACCGGGGTGTTCCGGACCTGCTGAGCGCCGCCGGCGGCGTACGAGGCCGGACGCGACGGATAGGCGAACAGGCGCTCCTTGACCATCGGGGTCGCGATCGACGTGGTCTCGGTGGTGGTCTGCGAGGTCGCGGGTGAGCTCTTGATCTCCTTAGTCGCTCTGGACGTCGTGGGCGGCGGCGTGGCCTGCTGCGATCCGGCGCTCGCGGGGGCCTTGGGAGGGGACGTCCTCGAAGCCACGGCGAGCTGCTTGGCGATCTGCGCCGCGGTTACCTTCACCGGCTTGGGCACCGGGTAGAGCTTTGGGATGGACCCCAGCTGCGCGTACGTGTACACGTTGCCGGTCGCATCCTGGAGCTCGAGATAGCGCCCCAGCGACGGGCTGTATCCGATCTTGAGGACCTTTCCGTCGTTGACCGCGATCACCGGAGCGCCCTTGTGGGCAAAGATGACCACACCCTTGGCGTTCGGATTCGAGTCGATCGGGATCGCGGCATTGGAGCCGTTGATCCGGCGGCTCGCGAGCTGCTGCACCGAATCATCCGCGTACTTCGACGGGGCCGCCACCGGGAAGTGACCCTCGACCAGGCCGGTCAACGCTCCGATCAGCGCGCTCGGCATCCCGCCGATGAGCTTCGCCCGCAGCAGCACGGACTGGACGTACCAGTCCGCGTGGTTGTAGGCGAAGATCGCTTGCGAGAGGTTCTGCGAGGCGCCGGCCGCGTGCAGGTACCGAGCGGCGGAGAAGATCGCGTCTACCGGGTTGTAGGGATCGGCCACGCCGTCGCCGTTGGCGTCCATCCCCCACACCTTCCAGGTGGAGGGCAGGAACTGCATCCAGCCCACGGCCCCGGCGCTCGAAACCGACAGGTTGCGGCCGTAGTCGGTTTCGATCTCATTGATCGCGGCGAGCACCTGCCACGGCACGTCGTACTGGATCCCCGCGGCTTGATAGATCGGCAACAGGAACGGTGGGATCCGGAACGAGTCGATGAAGAAGTTCGGAACGCCGATCGGCGCCGGGCCGGGCAGCGCAAATGAGAACGTCGGGTTCGACGGCGTCGGCGCACCGCTGTTGCTCGTGGCATGGTTGTTGGACGGCTTGGGGGCGGGCTGGGGCTTTGACTGGGGCTTCGGCGCCGGCTTGGGCTTAGGCGTCGGCTTCGGCTTGCTGGGAGGGGCGGGGGACGTGTTGTGGTGCGAGGGCGGCTGTACGGTCCCGGTGCTCGTCGTCTTGGGCGGCGGCTGCTGCGAGGTCGAGGACGACGTCGTGGGGGTCGAGGTGGTCGTCGATGTGGTTGGAGTCGAGCTCGTGTCGGTGGTCGAGGTCGACGTCGTGGGGGTCGAGGTGGTCGGAGTGGAGGTCGAAGTCGAGGTCGTGCCCGACGACGGGGTGCACAACACGCTCCGGATCTTGGTGCCCTTCGGAGGCTGGACGTCAGCCGCCGACCGGGCATTGACCGTCAACGTCTTCAGCTTCCCGGTGGCCAGCACCTTCACGATCACCTTGCACACGTCCGCGGACGCGGACGGGATCTGCGCGATCAGCATGAGCGCAGATACGACGCCCGTCGTGAGCGCCACAGCCCGAAGCCTCGCGCTCCAAGGCGCGGCCGCCACACACCCGGGCTTCCGGCTCCTCAGCAAGTTTGGCTTGTCCTCCCGCCGCGTGCCATGCGCAGCTCTTCCGCGCCGCGGCCACGTCGCGGCACGACCAGGACGCTACTGAGTGCGGCCTGGGTTTGCAATGCGAAACTGTCCCATCGGTCGTCTGGTCTGCTCGGCCTCGATACCCCGGCCTACTGGTTTTCATGCCCCGGATTCGTATCGGCCCCCGCGGCGGACTCCTTAGCCATTGGCCGGACGTTCGGGACGGCGTAACCCTCGAGCTGAGATTGAAGCAGATGAGGTCCGAGGCGAGCGCGACGCGCCGCCGGTACAGTGGCTTCGGCCTCCGGCAAACGGAAATCGGAGCAGAACACGTTGGGCTCGGAAAATGACATGACAGAGGACAAGGGTTTGCGTGAGCGGGTCACCCGCCACGGCGAGGACGCGATCGGCCGGATCGCGCAGGAACTGCTCGAGAGCTCCGTGGTCAGCGGGGCCTTGTCCGCGGCATTCGAGGCCCGCGAACGCGCGCTGAGGGCGCAGGAAGCGGCCATGAGCGCACTGAACCTACCGTCGGGCGGTGACATCGAGCGCTTGACCCGACGCCTGCGTTCGGTCTCGCAGCGACTCGAAGGAATCGAGGACGCGCTCGATCGGATCGAACAGCGCGTGGACGCATCGGCGGCCTCGCGCGGAATCGATGCGCGGCTCAGCGCGATCGAGGAGCGGCTGAGCCATATCGAGGAAGCGTCCGCCAGTGCGCCGCAGACATCGGAGCCCGCATAACGAGTCACGCCGGCGCCGTCTGCTGCACCGGCGCGAGCGCGCGTAGGGCGGTCTGGCCCAGGCGGTGCTCCGCCTCGTGCAACGGGTCCTCGCCGATCCGCACCCGGCTGGGGACGAGGAGATCCGAGACGATCAGCAAGGCGGCAGCCTCGAGTCCGCGTTTTGCAGCCAGGGCAAACAGCGTGGCCGCCTCCATCTCCACCGCCAGTGCGCCGGCGGCGATCCACCGCTTCTCTTCGTCGGGCGGACCGTCGTAGAAGAGATCGGTCGAGGCGACGGCGCCGGCGTGGGCGCCGGGCGCGCCTTCCGTGACAGCGAGGAGCGCATCGAGAAGGCCGGGTGTGGGGGCGAGGCGGTCGGGTGCGCCCAGCGCGCGGCTCGTCCCATCCGAGGAGATCGCCTCGCGCGCGACCAGCAGGTCGCCGAGGCGCAGCGAGGGGTGCAGCGCGCCGCAGGTGCCCACCCGCACCAGCCGCTTGGCGCCAAGATCGGCCAGCTCGGCGACGACGATCGCTGTACTGGGCCCTCCCATGCCGGTGCTCTGGATGGTCAGCAACTCGTCATCGCGGGCACGTCCCGTGTAACCCCAGAGACCCCGATGATGGTTGAACATCTTCGGTTCATCGAGGAGGTCTCGCGCCAGCAACATTGCCCGGCCCGGATCGCCTGGCAGCAGCACACGCGGTGCGAGCGGAGCGTTCGGCCTCAGGTGGATCGGCATGTAGAAGGCCGAGCGTAGTGATTCGAGCCCGCTCGTTCGATGGTGCCGCGCAACGCCGCGCCGATTTGCCACGGCGGCATTGACATGAAGCCTTCGGACGAGTAGACCTAAGGGCGCGACACAGGTAACAGGCCGGAACGTGGGTCCGCTGGTGCTTGCATCAGTGACTCGCGAGGCGCCGCCGGAAACGTGACGAGCGCCTACGGCCGACGCAGCGGGCCGTTACGCCCGCGGGCGGCGGGGACTCGCTCTCACCGGGGCCCCGCCGCCGAGTATGCCGGTGGGGTACGTGCGTCCGGTCTCCCAACGACTCGAGGAGACCAGACGCACGTACCCCACCGGCTTGCCGGAGCGCGATCGGGTATGAGGCGGGGCGGGTGACCGTAGTACCCCACCGTCCTGCCGAAGCACGCTCGGGTATTGGCGCTAGCGGGAAACTATTGGCGATGGCGCTCAGCGGTTCGACAACGGCGGACGCGATGCTCGCGCGCGTGCGCGCGGAGGCTCTGCTCGTGCCCGGCCGCGCGGTCGTGGTGCTGCTGTCGGGCGGACGAGACTCGACGTGTCTGCTCGACCTGGCAGTACGCGTAGCGGGCCGCGAAGCGGTGAGCGCCCTGCACGTCAACTACGGTCTACGAGACGCCGCGGGTGCGGACGAACGGCACTGCCGGGAGCTCTGCGCGCGCGCCCGTGTATCGCTTGCGGTCCGCCGGCCGCGTCGCCCACGGGCGGGCAACCTCCAGGCGTGGGCTCGCGAGGAGCGCTACAGGATGGCCGGGCAGATCGCCAAGGCGCGCGGAGCCGACGTCGCCGCGGGCCACACCGCCACCGATCAGGTGGAGACGATCCTCTACCGGCTCGCATCCGCTCCGAGCCGGCGCGCGCTGCTCGGGATGCAGGCCCGCGACGGGGCGCTGGTCAGGCCGTTGCTCTCATTCACGCGCGAACAGACCGCGGCCTACTGCGCCGAGCGGGGGCTGACCTGGCGCGAGGATGAGAGCAACGCCTGGGACATGTACGCGCGCAACCGGGTCCGCTCCTCGCTCGTGCCGGCGCTCGAGAGGATCCACCCGGGAGCTCAGGACAACGTGCTGGCGCTCGCGCAGACGCTCCGCGATGAGGCGGCTGTACTCGACGGGCTCGTGGAGGAGGTGCTCGACGGTCGCCACCGCGTCGAGCTGGGTCGCCTGCGCGAACTCCCCGTCGCGCTACGACGCCTCGTCGTACAACGTCTCGCCGACGACGCCGCAGGAGGCCTCGCACCCGGCGCGGCTCGAAGGGCCGACGAGATCGCCGCGCTCGGCGAGCACGGGACCACCACGCTCGACATCGCGGGCGACCTCCGGGCGGTCGCCGAGTACGGCGTCCTTCGGTTCGAACGCGGCCGCGCCGGGCCGACGGTCGCGCCGGCGCCGGTGCGCCTGTCCATCCCGGGCGCGGTGAGGTTCGGCGGCTACGAGGTGCGCTGCGAGCTGGGCGCGGCGGATGACGAGCCGGGACCCGGGACCCTCGACCGAAGCGCGCTCGCCACCGAGCTACTGGTGCGATCTTGGCGGCCCGGCGACCGGATGGCTCCGCTTGGCCTCGGCGGCAGAAAGAGCCTTCAGGACCTGTTCACGGCCAGGCGAGTCCCACGGCGCGACCGTGCGGGCGTGGCGGTGGTCGAGTCGGAGGGTGAGATCGCATGGGTGGCCGGCGTCGCCACCTCCGAGCGTTTCAAGGTCACGGACGCGACGGTCCAGACCGTGCGGCTGAGCGTACGGGAAGCCAAACCCGGGGGACGCGCAAGCGTCCCCCTTAAATAGACTCAAATTCAGGTGCACGACGACGACGCGATCGGGGAGATCCTCGTGCCGGCCGCGGACCTCGAGCGGCGGGTCCGAGAGCTCGCCGAGGAAGTGTCACACGACTACGCGGGCAAGGATTTGGTCCTTGTGGGCGTACTTAAGGGGGCAGTCTTCTTCCTGTCCGATCTGATGCGTCACCTCGAGATTCCTTGCGAAGTCGATTTCATGGCCGTCGCGTCCTATGGTTCGGCGACCAAATCATCGGGCGTGGTCCGGATCCTCAAGGACCTGGACGCGGTGATCGAGGGACGCGACGTGCTGATCGTCGAGGACATCGTCGATTCGGGGCTCACGCTGCAGTACCTGCTGCGCAACCTGGCCGGGCGCAACCCTCGCTCGCTCGAGGTGTGCGCGCTGCTCATCAAGCCCGAGCGCCGAAAGGTCGATCTGAGAACCAGGTATGTGGGCTTCGAGATCCCCAATCGCTTTGCCATCGGGTACGGGCTCGACCACGCCGAGCGCTACCGAAACCTGCCTTTCGTGGCGGCATTAAAGGACTGAAACCCCCGGTGCGTCCAGGCGAAAGGCCCAAATCCAGGTGCTAGGCTTGACTTGTCCCGCTTTCCACCGGGCTTTCTGAATGCGCGGATTCTCCCCATGAGCAGGTTCTTCAAGAGCGCAGCCTTCCCGATTCTGATCGTGGTCGTGCTCGCGTTCTTCGCGCAGAAGCTGATCGGCAATTCGAGCCACCAGCAGCACTACACGTTCGGCAACCTGCTCGCGCAGCTGCAGAACAAGCAGGTCAAGAGCCTCTCGATTCACACGAAGGACAACACGGTCAACGTGACCATGCTCCCGCAGTACGGCGGAGCGAAGTACACGGTCGGCTATCCGGACGACTACGCGTCGACGCTGATCAACGACGCGCAAACGGAGACCCAGGCGGTGGGCGGCGCGCTCGACGTGCAGGGCAAGACGTCAAACGGCTGGCTCTCTCTGCTGACCTACATCCTGCCGTTCGTGATCTTCATCGGCTTCTGGATCTTCCTGATGAACCAGGTCCAGGGCGGGGGCTCGAAGGTGATGTCGTTCGGTAAGTCGCGAGCCAAGCGAATGTCGGTCGACTCGCCGAAGATCACGTTCCGCGACGTGGCCGGCGTCGACGAGGCGGTCGAGGAGCTGCACGAGATCAAGGAGTTCCTCGAGAATCCCAAGAAGTTCCAGGCCTTGGGTGCCCGGATCCCCAAGGGGGTCCTGCTGTACGGCCCGCCGGGGACCGGAAAGACTTTGCTGGCGCGCGCCGTCGCGGGCGAGGCCGGGGTGCCGTTCTTCTCGATCTCCGGCTCTGACTTCGTCGAGATGTTCGTCGGCGTCGGCGCCTCTCGCGTGCGGGACCTGTTCGAACAGGCCAAGCAGAACTCCCCGTGCATCATCTTCATGGACGAGATCGACGCGGTCGGACGCCACCGTGGTGCCGGCCTCGGCGGCGGCCACGACGAGCGCGAGCAGACGCTGAACCAGCTGCTGGTCGAGATGGATGGCTTCGAGATGAAGGACAACATCATCCTGATCGCCGCCACCAATCGGCCCGACATCCTCGATCCGGCACTTCTCCGCCCCGGCCGTTTCGACCGCCAGATCGTGGTGGATCGGCCGGACCGGCTCGGGCGCAAGAAGATCCTCGAGGTCCACACGCGCGGCAAGCCACTGGCGCGGGAGATCGACGTCGACGTGCTGGCCGGGCAGACGCCGGGGTTCACCGGCGCCGACCTGTCGAACCTGGTCAACGAGGCGGCGCTGTTGGCGGCTCGCAACGGCAAGCGCGAGATTGCCCAGGACGAGCTCGAGGAAGGGATCATGCGGGTGATTGCGGGCCCGGAGAAGAAGACCCGGGTGATGAGCGACAAGGAGCGGCTGATCACCGCCTACCACGAGATGGGCCACGCGATCGTCGGCCACTACCTGCCGAACTCCGACCCGGTCCACAAGATCTCGGTGATCTCGCGGGGGCAGGCGCTCGGGTACACGATCGCGCTACCGACCGAGGACAAGTTCCTGACCACGCGCGCCGAACTGCAGGACACGATGTCGATGACCCTGGGTGGCCGGGCGGCGGAGGAGATCATCTTCGGCGAGGTCACCACCGGGGCGTCCAACGACCTCGAGAAGGTGACGGCGACCGCAAAGCAGATGGTGATGCGCTTCGGGATGTCAGAGAAGCTGGGGCCGCGCGTGTTCGGCCACGACCACGGGCTGCCGTTCCTGGGACGCGAGTTCTCGGCGGAGCCGGACTACTCCGATGAGATCGCGCGGGAGATCGATGACGAGATTCGGCGGATCGTCGAGTCGGCCCACGTGCAGGCCAAGGACATCCTGACCCGCTACAAGAGCTCGCTCGAAAAGCTCTCGGAGATCCTGGTCAAGCGCGAGACGATCGAGCGCGAGCAGTTCGAGGCGCTGCTTGCCGGCGGAACCGAGGAAGAGGTATTCGGGGCCGAAGCGCCCCCGCCCCCCGAGGTGCCGATCCCGCCGGCGGCCGGGGAGCGCGCTGGGCGCGAGGCGCCGCGGCCGCTGCCGCGGCCAGGACTCGCCGGCGGGACGGCCGAGTAGCCACCGCTTCCGACGCGACCCGACGGTCGCGGTCAGAAAACCAAAAGTATGGGGGTCGGTATAGGGGTACCCGGGTTGTGCCGCAAAGCCGGTAGGCCGATCATGCATGGATCGGTTGACGAGAAGGGAGCCCGTTGCTATGCGGACAACGAGTCTCGTGCGGCGAATCGTGGCGCTCGCTGTGGTAGCGTCGGCAGCCGGGCTGATCGGAGCGGCGCCCAGCGAAGCGTTTCCCACCGAAGGCTTTCACGTCCACGACAACAGCACCCTTGCGCTGCGCGTCTTGCCCAGCTCGAGCAAGTCCGCCTTCGAGTCGAGGCCGCCGGACGGGGCGGTGATAAGGCCCGGCGTTGGCTATCACGCTTGGGAGGAGTTTTTCGACCGGTTTCGCGCCTATCAGGGCTACGTCTTCTACAGCATCGAGGGCGCCCGCGGGAGCATCCTGATTGTCGACATGCGGGTGAGCAAGGGACGGGACCCAAGCCGGGCTAGGTTGCTCGCCCTCCCAGTAACCGGCTGACGTCTGACTCGGCGCGCGCGCCGGTACCGGACGGCAGCGGTGGGTTCAGGCCGGCGGCGTGGCACTTGGCGAGGCCCGGGCCGAGCGGGGGTGCCGCGGCGAGGGGCGGTGGCGCGGCGAAGGCGGGTCGGCGGAAGTCGAAATAGTCGGTCATGGGGTCAGCGTTCGCGTCGCGGTATGTCATCGCCGGGAGGTTCCACTTGTGCTCGATGAACGCGCTGAGCGACGTGTGGTCCTGGACGACTCGCGACACGTACCCCGGCTTGGCCCAGGGCGAGACCACGATCAGCGGCACGCGGAAGCCGTAGCGGCCGTAGGAGCCCGGGATGTCGCCGGGAGCGAGCATCGGCGGGATCGTGTCTGGCTTGATCGCGCGCGGCGGTGGGACGTGGTCGTAGTAGCCGCCATGCTCGTCGTAAGTGAGGAACAGCGCAGTGTCATTCCAGGTCGGCGCGCTGATCAGCGCCTGGACGACCTGGGCGATGAACTGCTCGCCGACCTGGATGTCCTGCGGATTCTCCTCCGAGGTGGTCGAGTAGTTGGGGTCCACGAACGTGAACTGGGGGAGCAAGCCGGCGCTCGCGTCGGTCAGGAACCGGTCGAACGGGCTCGTGCGCGCCACCTGCGGCGGGTTGTTGCGGAAGTTCGGCAGAATGAGGGCGCTCGGGATCTGCTGGTAGTAGACGCGCCAGTCGATGCCGTAGGCGTCGAACCGGTCGAAGATCGTGCCGTTGGCGGCCTTGGGAAGGAGCCCGGCCGTCGTGGTCGAGATCGTGCCCGAGGCAGTGCCGGCGAAGAAGAAGCGCCGGTTGGGATAGGTCTGGGCGAGCACCGAGCAGAAGTAGCGCTCGCCGATCGGGAAGTGCTTGGCCAGTGAGTAGGTGAACGGCAGATCCTGCTTGTCCCAGAAACTCATCGCGACCGGTCCGCTGGCCTCCACGAAGCCGTCGTTGCGCCCTCCGTCGTAAGACTGGTGGCTCGCGTTCCAGCTCTGCGAGGGGTGGCCCACGAGCTGGCACGGCGAACTCATGTGCTGCGCATAGACCCGGTTGCCGTTGGGGCCGGGATTGAAGTTCACAAAGCGTCCGTGCCGGCGGGTCAGACCGTCGACCAGCTCGCGACCAGGCACCTGGCAGGGGACGAGGCCCAGCAGATTGTCGAATGAGTGGTTCTCCATCATCAGCACCACGATGTGCTTGATCCGCCGCAAGCGGGGTGTACCCGCCGGCAGATGGGGGAACGGGAGGCTGTCGGGCTTGCGGAGGCGACCGGCGCCGGGCACCGGCCGCGCCCACGCAGGCAGCCCGCGAGTGGCGATCGCCGCGCCGGCGCCGGCCGCGGCGCCGAGAAGCGTACGGCGGGTGACCCTCCCTTCGAACGACGAGCCCTGCACGTTCGGGACACTATCCAGTCATGGCCGACGGGAACAGTTCGGGTAGCAAAACGGACGCCGGTCGCGTGCTCCTCGCCGTCACCAGGGTGTGGCTACCGGTGGCGATCGCGGTCGCGGGCGTGGTCGCGATCGTGATCGGCCACGGTCATACCGGCACCGCGGCCGCCGGCGTGGGCCTGATCATCGCGGCGCTGATCGTGTGGATGCTCAACTGGATGTACCGCATGAGCGTGCAGAGCAACCGCGATCGCGAACGCGAGGAGGCGGCGCGCGAGTACTTCGACCGGCACGGACGCTGGCCCGACGAGGAGGAGAAGTGAGTCACTCGGCCGGTGAGGGGGCCACGCGGAAGGCGCCAGAGGACGGCGGCTACCGCCTGATGGGTGTGGTCAACGTAACGCCGGACTCGTTCTCCGACGGAGGCCTATACCTAGATCCATCAACGGCGATCGCCCATGGACTCGAGCTCGAGGCCGAAGGTGCCGCGATCCTCGACATCGGTGGCGAGTCGACCCGTCCCGGTGCGGCTCCGGTCCCAGAGGAGGTCGAGTTGCGCCGCGTGCTGCCCGTGATCGAGGGACTGGTGTCCGCGGGAACGAAAGCGCAGCTGTCGATCGACACTTACAAGGCCTCCGTGGCCACGGCCGCGCTCCAGGCCGGCGCCACGTTCGTCAACGACGTGACGGCGCTGCGAGGCGATCCCGAGATGGCGGGGATCATCGCCGGCGCCGGCGCCGATTGCTGTCTCATGCACATGCTGGGCGACCCGCGCACGATGCAGCTGGACCCCCGCTACGAGGACGTGGTCAGCGAGGTGAAAGCGTTCCTGGTTGAACGGATGTCATTCGCGGTCGACCAGGGCGTGGCGGAGGAGCACATCCTGCTCGATCCGGGCGTCGGCTTCGGCAAGACCGTGCGACACAACCTCGAGCTGCTGCGGCGTATCCACGAGCTCGTCGCGGTCGGCCGGACGGTGGTGATCGGGACGTCGCGCAAGTCGTTCCTCGGCAAGCTCACCGGACGCGGGGCCCAGGAACGGGTCGCCGGCACGATCGCGACCAGCGTGCTTGCGTACGAGCGGGGCGTGCGAGTGTTCCGCGTGCACGACGTAGCGCCGGTCCATGACGCCTTGGAGGTCGCGGCTGCTACGGTCACGGCGCCATGGAGGAGCCCGACGAGTTCGACGAGCTAGGAGAAGACGAAGAGGAGGGCGAGGAGCACCCCGAGCCCGAGGTCGCGATCGAAGTCAGCGGGCTCTCGCTGTTCACGCACGTCGGTGTGACGGCCGCCGAGCGCGAAGTGGGACAGCGCCTGTTGCTGGATCTGCGGATCGACGTCGGTGACTCCGACGCCACCGTCACCGACCGGCTCGAGGACACCGTCGACTACGCCCAGGTGTGCGACGTGGCGAATCTCGTGGCCCACCAGCGCACCTACCGCACGCTCGAGCGGTTGTGCGCGGCGATCGCGGACCGGTTGCTGGAGCAGTACGACGTGAACGCCGTGTGGGTCAAGGCGGCAAAGCCCGAGCCGCCGATCCCTCTGCCCGTCTCGGAGGTGTCAGTCGAGGTCTGGCGCGAAGCCGAATGACGCACACCGGCTATCTGGCCCTCGGGTCCAACGTGGGAGACCGCCGCGCGCATCTGGAGAATGCCGTCGCGGAGCTGCCCCGCCACGGCGTGCGCGTCGTGGCCTCCTCGTCGGTGTATGAGACCGAGCCGGTGGGGCTCGTTCTGGACCAGCGCGACTTCTTCAACGCCTGCCTGCGCGTGGAGACCGAGCACGACCCTGAGGCGCTGCTCGAGGCGTGCAAGCGGGTCGAGCGGGCGCTCGGCCGGCGACCGGGCGGTGTGCGCCACGGTCCCAGGGAGATCGACGTCGACGTCCTGCTGCTGGGCGGGCTTCAGTACCGCTCACAGCGGCTGACGCTGCCACACCCCGAGGTCCGCTCGCGCCGGTTTGTGCTCGTGCCGCTGCTCGAGCTCGATCCGGACATGACCCTCCCGGGCGACGGGGCTTTGGCCGACGCGCTCGCGGCGCTGGGCGCCGGCCAGGAGGTCCGGCTCGTCGGGGAGCCGCTGGTCTAGGGTTCGCGCTGAAACGATGCTCCTGGTCGTCGACGTCGGCAACACCCAGACTCATTTCGGCGTCTTCCGCGACACCAATGGCCCGGTGGCGGAGCACTGGCGCTTCGCGACGATCCGCGAGTCCACCGGCGACGAGCTCGGAGCGGCCCTATCGAACCTGCTCGCGCTCAGGGGCCTGTCGTTCCGCGACGTCGATCAGTCGATCGTCTCCTCGACCGTGCCACAGCTCTCCGAGCAGTGGACGCTGATGGCCGACCGGTATCTCGGGCAGCGGATGCTCGTCGTCGGCCCCGCGATCCGCATCGGAATGCCGATCCGCTACGACAATCCGTATGAGGTGGGGGCGGACCGCCTGGCCAACGCCGTGGCGGCCTATGAGCGCGTCCACGACACCTGCGTGATCGTCGACTTCGGGACCGCGATCACGTACGACGTGGTCTCGGCGGCGGGCGAGTATCTGGGCGGGATCATCACCCCGGGCGCGGAGATCTCGATCGACGCGCTCTATGAGCGGGCCGCCAAGCTGCCCAAGGTCGAGCTCGCGGAGCCTCGGGCGCTGATCGGCAAGTCCACCGTGGAGGCGATCCGGAGCGGGACCGTCTTCGGGTTCGCCGGCCAGGTCGAGGGGATCGTCCGCCGGCTGCGCGCCGAGCTCGGCCCGGAGACCACGGTGATCGCGACGGGCGGGCTCGCGGGCGTGCTGGTCCCGTTCATCCGGGAGACGATCGACGAGGTGGACGACCTGCTTACGCTGAGGGGGCTGCGGCTGATCTGGCAGCGGAATCAAAGCTAGTGCCAGCGCTAGCGGCGCGGCGTTCAGCGCCCGGCACCGGGACGTCCGGAGTACGGGCCACGGTCGCGGCGAGGATCAGGAAGATCAGCCGGCGGCGGTCGGCGGGATGCTCGTCGGCGTACGCCTCGAAATCGTCGAGTAGCTGTCGGATCGCGGCGAACACCGGGGCGTCCTCGACGTCGTCTGGCACATCGCACGACAGCCGCGCGAGCGCAAGCATCTCGGCCGGGTCGCCGCCGCGCATCGCGGCGATCGCGGTGAGCAGCAGGAATTCGGATACGCGGTCGAGCAGGACGTGACCGGCGCGTTCGCGCTCGCCCACGGCCGGTCCGGCGGGCTCTAGCGGCTCCCCGGCCGCGATCCTGAGCGCCTGCCCGCCGGTGACCGAACGGATCTGATCGCCCGAGAGCCCGGCCTGGAGCGCGGAGCGGATCTGGAACGACGGCGACAGCGCGGTCGACCCGTAGGGGGCGTCGCTCGCGAACAGGATCTGCCCGGGGGGTATCAGCGAGAACAGCGACAGCATGTCCGCCGGCATCCACCACGCGGTGTCGAACAACAGGTTCGGATGATCGGGTGCCACGCGCCAGATCCACGACAGGTCGCAGATCGCGGCGTGCGCGAGGATCAGCCTCGCATTCGGGTACTCGCCTGCCAGATCCACGGCGTGCAGGCCGAGCGCGGGAATGCCGCGACCGGCGTGGATCAGCACGGGCAGCGTGCGCTCGTTCGCAAGCGCGATCAGCGCTCGGACGCCCGGGTGATCGAGCGTGAACTGCTCGGCGCGGGGATGTAGCTTGATCCCGCGCGCTCCCGCGTCCAGGCAGCGCTCGGCCTCCGTCACCGGATCGTCGTGCGGGTTCACGCGACAGAAAGGGACCAGCCGCCCGTCCGCCTCGCGGGCGGCCGCGAGCACCGCGTCGTTGGCCTGCGAATAGCCGTCCGGCTCGTGCATCGGGAACACGAACGCCCCGCGAGCATTCACGGCCTCGAGCCCGGCAATCAGCTGCTCGGGTGTCTGACGCATCCCGTCGGGGTCGTTCTGTCCGAGGTGGGTGTGGACGTCGAACAGCTCGATGCCCGGAACCTGCTCGAGCATGATCTCGGTCCACGGGCGAAGAAGAGAAACGAGGTCCATGACTGATTCGTACCATGAACCGGTCATGGCCCGAGCTCTCACGGACAGCTGGACCCTCGGTGGGATACGAATCTCGAACCGCGTCGTGCTCGCCCCGCTGGCGGGGATCGGCAACTGGTTCGTGCGTCTCCAGGCCAAGCGATATGGCGCCGGGCTGGTGGTCTCGGAGATGGTGTCGAGCTTCGCGGTGCACTACCGCAATGAGCGAACCTGCCGGGAGCTGCTCAAGATTCACCCCGACGAGCATCCGGTGTCGATGCAGCTGTTCGGGCACGACCCGGAGGTGATGGCCTCCGCCGCCGAGCGGGTAGCGGCCGCAGGCGCCGACCTAATCGACATCAACATGGGGTGTCCGGTCCCGAAGGTGTGCAAGACCGGCGCCGGGGCCGCCCTGCTCGACGACCCGGCCCGAGCGGTCGCGCTGGCGCGCGCCGCGGCCCGCGGCAGCGGGCTGCCGGTCACCGTCAAGCTGCGCACCGGCTGGCGCGCCGGTGAGCTTGCCGGCGTCGACCTGGCGCGCCGGCTAGTCGACGAGGCGGGCGTCGCGGCAGTCTCGATCCATCCGCGGGCGGCTTCGCAGCGCCACAAGGGAAAGCCCGACTACGAGCTGGTGCGGCAGCTGGCCGGGGAGCTGCCCGTGCCGGTTCTCGTCTCGGGCGGCCTGGACGATGCGGACAAGGTTCGGGAGGCGTTCGACCGGACCGGCGCGGCGGGCGTCCTGCTGGCCCGCGGCTCGCTGGGCAACCCGTGGCTGTTCGCGCAGCTTCTCGGGCTGCAGGCCGGCGACCCCGACCGCGAGGAGATCCTCGCCGAGCTCGATTGGGTGATTGAGCGGGCGCGAGAGCACCTCGGCGACGAGCGCGCCACGCGCTATCTGCGCAAGTTCTATCCGTGGTACGTCCAACGGCTTGCGCCTACGCCCGCCGCGGCGCGGGCCCTGCAGGCCGCGCTCCAAACGGCGCCGACGCTCGGGGCCGCGGGGGCGCTGGTACGGGAGAGCGTTCTCGAGCCGGTAGGCGCCTGCTGAACCACTCCACTAGGACCCACCAGTGTGCTGGCCCTGATTACCGGGGCAGTGCACTAGACGGTGCGTCTATACTCATCCGCCCACGCCAGACCGGTGTGAGCCCGTCCCGCTTTCAGAGCGGGTTTTTTCTCGTCCAAATCGCTTCCAAGTGCAGGTCTTTTACGCAATGCCCAAGGACGTAATTCTCACCCCCGAAGGGCTCGCCAACCTCAAGGCCGAGCTCGAGCAACTTCAGACCACCCGCCGCCGCGAGATCGCGGCTCGGATCAAGGAAGCCCGCGAGTTCGGAGACATCTCCGAGAACGCGGAGTACGACGACGCCAAGAACGAGCAGGCCATGGTCGAGGCCAGGATCGCCCAGCTGGAGGAGAAGCTTCGCTCGGCGACTCTGATCGACGCTTCCGACCTGGGGACCGACGTGGTCCGAGTCGGCTCCGTCGTGCACGTCAAGGACGAAGGCGGTAAGTCCAACAAGTACACGATCGTCGGCTCGGCCGAGGCCAACCCGGCGGAGGCGAAGCTCTCCAACGAGTCGCCGGTCGGCAAGGCGCTGATGGGCCGCAAGCGCGGCGAAGAGGTCGTGTTCGGCACTCCCCGCGGCGAGCGCCGCCTCAAGATCACCAAGATCGACGTCGCCGCCAGGTAGGGGCGAGCGTGGGTGTGGGCGAAGAGCCCTCGGACGTCTTCGCCGCCCGCCGCCGAAAGCTCGAATCCCTCCGTGCGGCCGGGATCGAGCCGTTCCCGCACGAATTCGATCGCGTGGAGCCGATCGCCGCGGTGCGCGCGCAGCACGCTTCGCTCACGCCGGGTGAGGAGACAACCGTGGCGCACCGGGTGGCGGGACGGCTGGCCGCGCGCCGGGGCCAGGGCAAGATGGCGTTCCTCGACCTCATCGACCGCTCGGGGCGGATCCAGCTCCAGGCGCGAGTCGACGAGCTCGGCCCCGAGCGCATGGAGCAGCTGCTCTCGCTCGATCTCGGCGACCTGCTGGGAATCGATGGGATCGCGTTCGTGTCCCGGCGCGGGGAGCTGACGCTCCGGATCACCGACTACAGAGTCCTCGCCAAGTCGCTGCGGCCGCCGCCGGAGAAGCACCATGGGCTCACCGACATCGAGACGCGCCACCGCCATCGCGAGCTCGATCTGATCGCCAACGAGGATGCCCGCGAGCTGTTCATGACCCGCGCCCGCGTGATCTCGGCGATCCGCCGGTTTCTAGATTCCGAGGGGTTCATAGAGGTCGAGACGCCGATCCTCCAGCCGCTCTACGGGGGGGCCGCGGCCCGGCCGTTCACGACGCACCACAATGCGCTCGATCGGGACCTGTACCTGCGGATTGCCACCGAGCTGTACCTCAAGCGGCTGATCGTGGGAGGCCTGGAGCGGGTGTACGAGCTCGGCAAGGACTTCCGCAACGAGGGAATCGACTCGACGCACAACCCCGAGTTCACGATGCTCGAGTGGTACGAGGCTTACGCCGACTACCTCGACGTCGCGGATCGGTGCGAGCGGCTGGTCGCGTATGTCGCCTCGGAGGTCGGCTACGCAGGGCCGATCGATCTCTCCCCGCCGTGGCGGCGGGAGACCCTGGCCGAGGCGATCGTCGACCGGACCGGGGTCGACATTCTGCGTTTCCGGGATCGCGAGGCGCTGGCCGCGGAGATGCGAGCGCGGGGCCTGGGCGTGCCCGAGGAGGACACCTGGCCGCAGCTGGTCGATCAGCTGCTCTCAAAGCACGTCGAGCCGGCGCTGATCGAGCCCACGTTCCTTCTCGATTATCCGGTCGAGCTCTCGCCGTTCGCCAAGCGCCATCGCACCGTGGATGGACTGGCCGAGCGGTTTGAGGCCTACATCGGCGGGCTCGAGATCGCCAACGCGTTCACGGAGCTGAACGACCCCGACGAGCAGCGGCGGCGCTTCGAGCACCAGCGAGCGCTCGCCGGCGCCGGGGATCTCGAGGCGCAGCCGTACGACGAGGCGTTCCTGGCGGCGCTCGAGCATGGCATGCCGCCGACGGGCGGGATCGGGATCGGGATCGACCGGCTGGTGATGGTCCTGACCGGAACCCGCTCTATCCGGGAGGTTGTCCTGTTTCCTGCGATGAGGGACTGACGGCGCGGTCGGGGGCCGAGGCGTCGCCTTTTTCCCGCGCGATACGACGGAAAGAGGCAACACTTCGCCGGAAAGACGCCTTCGGAACCTCCGGACAACCGTCCCCATGGGCGCTAACGTGGGTACTCGATGGCCCCAGATGAACGCGGTGTGAACGAGAAAAAGGCCACAAAGGGTGCCGACGGGCTGTTGGTAGACTGCCATATGGCCCAGAACGAACCCGTTTGCACTCATCGAATCCGGTCGATGTGCCGAATAGATGAGTACAACCGGAGCGTTGGCGACCCCGCAGGCGCACCGAACACTTGACGACTCTGGCAGCGTAGGAGAACAACCCGGACAACCACGTCGACCGACCGCCCGAGTACCAGCCCCACCGAGAGAAGATTCATGTTCGAGCGATTCACAGAGCGAGCCCGCCAGGTCGTGGTCCTGGCCCAGGAAGAGGCGCGAACGCTCAAGCACAACTACATCGGCACCGAGCACATCCTGCTCGGCCTGCTCCGCGAGGAGGAGGGCTTGGCGGCACGTGTTCTCGAATCCCTGGACATAACCGTCGAGCGGGTCCGCGCCCAGGTGGTACGGATCGTCGGCTCCGGCGAAGAGGTCACCTCCGGCCAGATTCCGTTCACGCCACGAGCGAAGAAGGTGCTCGAGCTGGCGCTGCGCGAGGCGCTGAGCCTTGGCCACAACTACATCGGCACCGAGCACATCCTCCTCGGCCTGGTGCGCGAGAACGAGGGTGTCGCCGCCCGGATCCTTCTCGACTTCGACGCGGACTCCGAGAAGATCCGCAACGAGGTGATCCGGATGCTGTCCGGACCGGGAAGCCGCCAGCGCTCCGGAAGCGCGGGCGCCGGCGCCGGAGCGGCCGCTCAGGGCGAGGGCAAGAAATCTTCCAAGCTGCTCGATCAGTTCGGGCGCAACCTGACCAAGCTCGCCGCCGACTCCAAGCTCGACCCAGTGGTCGGGCGCGAGACCGAGATCGAGCGGATCATGCAGATCCTCTCCCGCCGCACGAAGAACAACCCCGTGCTCGTCGGCGAGCCTGGGGTCGGAAAGACAGCGGTGGTCGAGGGGCTGGCCCAGCGGATCACGCACGGCGACGTGCCGGAGCTGCTGAAGGGCAAGCAGATCTACACGCTCGATCTGGCCGCCCTGGTCGCGGGCTCCAAGTATCGGGGCGAGTTCGAGGAGCGCCTGAAGAAGGTGATGAAGGAGATCACCCAGCGCGGCGACATCATCCTGTTCATCGACGAGCTGCACAACCTCGTCGGCGCGGGGGCCGCCGAAGGCGCGATCGACGCGGCAAGCATTCTCAAGCCGGCGCTGGCTCGCGGCGAGCTGCAGACGATCGGCGCGACCACGCTCGAGGAGTACCGGAAATACCTGGAGCGCGACAGCGCCCTGGAGCGTCGCTTCCAGAAGATCACGGTCGACCAGCCCACCACCGAGGAGACGGTCCAGATCCTCAAGGGCCTGCGCGACCGCTACGAGCAGCACCACAAGGTCAACATCACCGACGAGGCGCTCGACGCCGCGGCCGACCTGGCCGACCGCTACATCTCCGACCGCTTCCTGCCCGACAAGGCGATCGACCTGATCGACGAGGCCGCTTCCCGGATGCGGATCAAGTCGATGACCTCGCCGCCGGTGTACCGCGAGCTCGAGGATGAGATCGAGGAGACCCGCCGTGCCAAGGAGGAGGCGATCGAGTCCCAGGAGTTCGAGAAGGCCGCGAACCTCCGCGACAAGGAGCGCCGGCTGACCCAGCGCAAGCGCGAGCTGTCCGACCAGTGGGAGGCCGGCGAGTCGACCGAGCGCCCCGCGATCGGCGAGGAGGAGATCGCCGACATCGTCTCGATGTGGACCGGCATCCCAGTCTTCAAGCTCACCGAGGCCGAGACCGCGAAGCTGATGCGCATGGAGGACGAGCTCCACAAGCGCGTGATCGGCCAGCATCCGGCGATCGAGGTCGTCTCCAAGGCCATTCGCCGAAGCCGCGCCGGCCTCAAGGACCCCAAGCGCCCGACCGGGTCGTTCATCTTCCTCGGGCCGTCGGGCGTCGGCAAGACCGAGCTCGCGCGCACGCTCGCCGAGTTCCTGTTCGGCGACGAGGACACCATGGTCCGGATCGACATGTCCGAGTACATGGAGAAGCACGCCGTCTCACGGCTCGTCGGTTCACCCCCGGGCTACATCGGCTACGACGAGGGCGGACAGCTCACCGAGGCGGTGCGGCGCAAGCCCTACAGCGTGCTGCTGCTCGACGAGATCGAGAAGGCCCACCCGGACGTCTTCAACATCCTGCTTCAGATCCTCGAGGACGGCCGGCTGACCGACGCCCAGGGCCGGACGGTCGACTTCCGCCACTGCATCGTGATCATGACCTCGAACATCGGAGCCTCGGAGATCGCCCGCAACACCCCGCTCGGCTTTGCCGTCTCCGACGACGAGACCGGGATCACCTACGACGACATGAAGAACCGGATCATGGGCGAGCTCAAGAAGGTCTTCCGGCCCGAGTTCCTCAACCGGATCGACGAGGTGATCGTCTTCCACAAGCTGAGCAAGGACGAGATCAAGGAGATCGTCGACCTCCTGCTGCGGCGGATCCGCGAGTCGATGGCCGAGCGCGAGCTCCAGCTCGAGCTGTCCGAGGACGCCAAGGACATGCTCGTCGACAAGGGCTGGGATCCGGCGATGGGCGCGCGGCCGCTGCGCCGCGCCATCCAGCGCTACGTAGAGGACCCGCTCGCGGACTTCGTCCTGCGCGCCCAGGTGCCGTCTGGCTCGACGGTGCTGGTCGACAAGCCCGACAACTCGGAGGCGGCCGAGGAGCCCGACGTCAAGCTGACGGTGATCGAGCCGGCGCCGAAGCCGACGCCCGTCGGCGTGGGAGCCGAGGGCGGCTCCACCGAGGAACCCGAGGAGCCCGCGCAGAGCGAGCCGCCCGCCGCGGACGCCCCGGCCGAATCCGAGTAGGCCGCCTGGGTCACAGTCGCCCCGGGTCGGCGCCGCGGGTGACGTCGGCGCCGGCGCGTAGCCTGCTCGCACATGTCTCGCGCCGTCACGATCCACGTCTGCTCGGCCTGCGGGCACGTCACGCCCCGCTGGGCGGGACAGTGCCCGGGCTGTGGTGAGTGGAACACGATCGTCGAGGAGCTGCCGGCCCGCAGCCGCGCGGCCGGCGCCGGCTCAAACGGCCGGCCCCGGGGCGCCGGCATCGGCATCGCGGTGGCGCCCGTCGCGCTCGGCGACGTCTCCGCCACCGAGCAGACTCGCCTGAGCACCGGCATCGGCGAGCTCGACAACGTGCTCGGCGGAGGGATCGTGCCCGGTTCGCTCGTGCTGATCGGCGGCGCCCCGGGCATCGGCAAGTCGACGCTGACCACGATGGCGCTCGCGAATCTGGTGAGCGGCGGCCGGAGGACCCTCTACGTCTCGGCCGAGGAGTCCGCGGCGCAGATCCGCCTGCGGGCGGAGCGCCTGCGAGGCGGCGCGGCCCTGCGGATCCCGGTGATCTCCGAGACCGATCTGCACGCCGTCCTCGCCACCCTCGAGCGCGAGCGACCACAGGTGTGCGTCATCGATTCGGTGCAGACTCTGCACTGCGCGGAGCTCTCGGGGGCGGCCGGGTCCGTGGGGCAGGTTCGAGCGGTCGCGGGGGAGATCGCGCGGGTAGCGAAGGCTTTGCAGATCGCGGTCCTGCTGGTCGGCCACGTGACCAAGGACGGCGCGCTCGCGGGGCCCCGCGTTCTCGAGCACCTGGTGGACTGCGTGCTGCAGTTCGAGGGCGAGCGCGAGCGAACGTACCGCACGGTTCGGGCGATCAAGAACCGCTTCGGCTCGACGAACGACGCGGGCGTGTTCGAGATGCACGACCACGGATTGGTGGAGGTGCTCGACGCATCGGCGCGGTTCGTGGGCGAGGCGACGCGCGCGCCCGGAAGTGTGGTCCTGTGCGCCATGGAGGGCTCGCGGCCCCTGCTCGTCGAGGTGCAGGCGCTGGTATGCACCTCCGAGCTCGTTCCGCCGCGGCGCGTCGTCTCGGGTGTGGAGCGCAACCGGGTCGCGCTCGTGCTCGCCGTGCTCGGTCGCCACACCGGTATCGGCCTGGGAGCCGCGGACGTGTTCGTCAACGTGGTCGGCGGTGTCCGGGTCGAGGATCCCGGCGCCGACCTCGCAGTGGCGCTCGCCGTCGCCAGCGCGGTCAAGCGGACCGCGCTGGCGAGTACAAGCACCGGCCGCCCCCTCGCGTGCTTCGGCGAGCTCGGTCTGACCGGCGAGCTCCGCACCGTCGCCCACGCCGACCGTCGCCTCGCCGAAGCAGACAAATTTGGTCTAACGCCAGTCGTGGAACCGGCGAGGCATCGGACCCTGCGTGAAGCGCTGGCAAGCGCGCTGGAAAAGAGGCCGGCGCCAGAGAACGCTTCTTAAGCGGGGTCCGGTCGCCCTCACAGGCGCACTCGCGCGCTAGCGCAGGTGCGTCTGGGAGGGCGACGGACCCTGCAAAAAGGCTAAAATCGCCCTTCATGCCGCCGCGTTCCGGGGAAGAGCTCAAAGGAGAGCTCGAGTCAAGGCAGGACTCCCGGATGGTGAGGGCGCTGGAGATGGTGGCGCCCGGCACGGCGCTCAGGGAGGGGCTCGACAACATCCAGAGCGCGCACACCGGCGCACTGATCGTGATCGGCGACGTCGACGAGCTGGCGTTCCTGTTCTCGGGCGGCATCAAGTTCGACCTCGACTACTCGCCGACGTTCCTGTACGAGCTCGCGAAGATGGACGGGGCGATCGCGCTGAGCTCGAACGCGACCAAGATCGCTTACGCCAACGTCCAGCTGACCCCTGATCCCACGATCCTGACGCTCGAGACGGGCACCCGCCACCGCACGGCAGAACGCGTCTCCAAGCAGACGGACGCGCTCGTCATCGCGATCTCCGAGCGCCGCGAGGTCGTGTCGCTGTACGTGGATGGGATCAAGTACATCCTCGAGGACATCCCGGTGGTCCTCGCCAAGGCCAATCAGGCGCTCGCGACCCTGGACAAGTACCGCAGCCGCCTCGATCAGGTCTCGACGCGCTTGACCGCGCTCGAGTTCGAGGGCGGGGCCACGTTGCACGACGTGCTCACCGTTCTCCAGCGCGCCGAGCTGGTGACGCGGATGGCGGTGGAGATCGAGCGCTACATCGTCGAGCTCGGGACCGAGGGGCGCCTGATCGAGATGCAGCTCGACGAGACGATGGTCGGCGTTTCCGCCGACAAGGCCGCGCTGGTCCACGACTACCTCATCGAAGACACCGATGAGACGTTCGCCGACGCTTTCGACCAGCTGGTACGGCTTCCACATCAAGATCTTCTGGACTTCGGTCGGCTCGCCGAGCTGCTCGGCTACGACCGCAAGCTGAACACCCTCGACTATCCCGTGTCTCCACGGGGATTCAGGATTCTGGGACGCATTCCTCGGCTGCCCAAGCTCGTCGTACAACGGATCGTCGACGAGTTCGGAGGACTCGAGGAGTTGCTCGCTGCCACGGACAGCGAGCTGGAGACCGTCGACGGAGTCGGCGAGATCCGGGCGAAGGACATACGCGAGGGCCTTCGCCGCCAGCAAGAGATCAACCTGGTGGATCGGTACCTACAGACGTAGTCCCTGCCGATGCATGCACTGCAAACGTGTGCGGGGCCTCGCGCCCGTTACACCCGGACCAAGGGAGGACACCATCACCGAGCTAATGGAAGAGCACGTGGAGGACTTCGAGACCGAAGAGACACTCCCCCACATCGAGTTCGAAATTGGCGACAACGTCGTCTATCCGCACCATGGTGCGGGCAAAGTGCTTCGCAAGGAAGTCAAGGAAGTGCTCGGGGAGAGTCGCGAATACCTCACGATCAAGATCCTCCACAACGACATGACCGTGATGGTCCCGACCGAGAACGCCGCGCTCGCCGGCCTGCGCCGCGTGATCGACGAGGAAACCGTCAAGAAGGTCCTCGCTGTGCTTTCAGACGAGTGCTCGGAAATGCCCAAGAACTGGAACCGCCGCTTCAAGCACAACCGGGACAAGATCAAGACCGGCGACATCTACGAGCTCGCCGAAGTCGTGCGCAACCTCGCCATCCGCGAGGCCGAAAAGGGCCTGTCGACTGGTGAGAAGCAGATGTTCACGCGAGCCAAGAAGATCCTTGCCTCCGAGCTGATGTACGCGCTCGAGATGGACGAGGTTCAGGTTGACGAGTACATCTACGGGCTGCTCTCCGAGTCGTCCAATGGCAGGAAGAACGGCAAGGTGGCGGTCGCCGCGAAGTAGGTCCGCACAGCGATGGCGGTCGCGTTGATCGTGGCCGCTGGACGTGGCGAGCGCCTTGGGTCGGGCCGGCCCAAGGCGCTCGTCCCGCTTGCGGGCAGACCCATGCTCGAGTGGAGCGTGGAGGCGCTGCGGGCCGTTCCGGACGTCGAGCAGATCGTGGTCGCGCTGCCGCCGGAGACCCGGTACGGAGTGGCGCCGGACGGGCTCGTGGCGGTGACGGGCGGGGAGACGCGTTCTCACTCCGTCCGGGAGGCGCTGCGTGCCGCGGCCCCCGGCGATCCGGTGATCGTCCACGACGCCGCGCGTCCGCTCGCCCCTCCGGAGCTCTTCGCCCGCGTGCTCGTCGAGCTCTCTCAGACGGGCGCCGACGCCGTGATCGCCGCTGCGCCGGTGTGCGACACGATCAAGGAGGTGGGTGCGGACGGGCGCACCGTCACCGCCACGCTCGATCGCGAGCGCCTGTGGGCGGTGCAGACACCGCAGGTGTTCCGGCGCGCGGCGCTCGAGGACGCACTTTTCAACGCCTCCGACGAGGTGCTCGCCTCGGCCACCGACGACGCCTGGCTGATCGAGATCGCGGGCGGTCGGGTCCGGGTGGCGCGCGCGGAACCTCAGAACATCAAGGTGACCAGCCTCACCGACCTGCGGCTCGCGGAGATGCTGCTATCAGAGCGCCGAGCGTGAGCGTGCAGACCGGCATCGGTTACGACTGCCATCCGTTCGCCGAAGGCCGGCGGCTGGTGCTCGGCGGCGTGGAAATCCCGCACGAGCGCGGCCTCGCGGGACACTCGGATGCCGACGTGCTCTCGCACGCCATCACCGACGCGCTGCTCGGAGCATGCGCGCTGGGAGACATCGGGCAGCACTTCCCCGACACCGACGAGCGCTACCTTGACGCGAACTCGATCGAGCTTCTGAGGTTGGTGGTCGAGTTGCTGGCGCAGCGCGGCTTCGCGGTGCTGCACGTCGACGCGACGGTGTTGATGGAGCGCCCCAGGATCGGGCCGTTCCGCGAGCGGATCCGCGACGCGGTGGCCGGCGCGATCGGCATCTCGCGCGAGCACGTCAGCATCAAGGCGACGCGCGGGGAGGGCATGGGCTTCGTCGGTCGCGAGGAGGGCGCGGCGGCGCTGGCTGTGGCCACGGTGGAGCGCGTCCGGGCCGACGATCCAGCGGAGATCTAGCGCCGGACCATCGTCACACCCGAGGACTCCTTGCGACCGCGGGCAGCCACGGCCAGCAGCCCAGCCGCGACTCCAGCGCCGGCGGCGACGACGAACGCCGACCGCGCCCCGTGACCATGATGCGCGACCATCCCGGCGATCGCGCTCGCGGCCCCCGTCCCGCCCGCGAACCCGGTCGACAGCCAGCCGAAGCCCTCCGCCGCGGCGTGCGACGGCGCCCGACGCTCCACGAGCAGCGACAGCGTCGTCAGCGCCGGATTGAGCGACACGCCGCAGAGCAGCATGAGAGCGCCTACGAGCCACGCGCTACCGGCCGGGATCATGAGGATGGCTGCGCCCGCCAGCATCGCGAGCAGCGCCGGCAAACGCCGGGAGGGCGGGGCGGACCAGGTCCGGCTGGCGTACGTGACCGCGCCGGCGATGCCGCCGACCGACAGCAGGGCGATCAGCACACCGGCCAGGGCCGGAGCTCCGTGCTCGGAAGCGAACACGGGGGTAGCCACCTCGAGTCCCCCCACCACGCCGCCGACGAGCGCGGCGATCGTCAGCAGCGCCGGCATGCCGGGCGAGCGGAACACGCCCCGACCGCGGTCGCGGTCCTTGCGGCGCGCGCGCCGAGACGCCCCATGGCCGGCGATCGATGCCGCGAAGGCGAGCGTTCCGACCGCCGACACAGCCGCGACGCCGAGCAGCGCCACCGCTGCCGAGGCCAGTGCGATCAGGCCGGACAACAGCAGCGGACCGGCCAGGATCGAGAGCTCCTGGGTCAGGTAAACCAGGCTGTAGGCCGCGGTGCGATCGTCTGAAGGGAAGCGCTCGCCCCAGGCCACGCGCATGGCGGTCGACACCGGCGGGAGCGCGAGGCCGGCGACCGCCCCGAGCGCGATCAACGCCCATCCCGGAGCGTGGGCCAGCGACAGCCCCACGATGCCGGCCAGGGCGCCGGGATGGACCATGCCGCAGAGCGCCATCAGGCCCGCGCCGCCGCCGGCGTCGATCACCCGTCCCTGAAGCGGCCGCGCCGCCGCCGCGGCGATCGACAGAGCCCCGAGCACCGCGCCGGCGATGGCGAGCGAGCCGACGTGCTCCCGGACCACCAGGATGATGCCGATGCCGCCGGCACCCTGGGTGACCTGTGCGGTCAGGCCGGCGAGGGCCTGAAAGCGGACCGCTCGGTCGCCGAGCACGGTACGACCCGGGGTGCGCTCGCTCACTCCATCACCCTAGCCCGTTACGCTCCCGTACCCGTGAACCGGATCCACAACGTGTTGTGCTCATCGCGCTGGTGGTCGCGCAGGGTGCGCTCCGAGCTGCTGCCCTGGGGCCTGGAAGGCGTGGAACTCGGGGGCGACGTGCTCGAGGTCGGGCCCGGGTTCGGTGCCACCACCAAGCTGCTCGCCGGGCGGACCGAAAAGCTCAGCGTCGTCGAGCTCGACGAGGGCTACGCGGGCCGTCTGCGGTCCGAGCTTCCGGAGTCCGTTTCGGTCACCCGAGGCGACGCCACCGACCTGCCCTATCCCGACGGTCGATTCTCCGCGGTGGTCTGCTTCACGATGCTGCACCACATCCCCACCCGCCGGCTGCAGGATCGGGCGTTCGCCGAGGTGGCCCGGGTGCTGGCCCCCGAAGGAACGTTCGCCGGCACCGACAGCCTCGGCGTCGGATGGATGTTCAAGCTCATCCACGTCGGCGACACGCTCAACCTCGTCGAGCCCCGCGGGCTTCCGGCGCGCCTGGAGGGCGCCGGACTGTCCGATCCGCAGGTCGACGTTGGCGGCCGGTCGCTTCGGTTCCGCGCGCGCAAGCGAGCGTGACTCGCCGGCGCGGCGCGCCGCAGCTGCGCCGCGCCGGGACACGCGTCGGCGATTGATCCGATTCGCCTCCCGCTCCGTACTGGAGGCATCGACCACGTATCCCTACACCGGCCCATCCGGTGATAAAGAGGAGGTGCCAGGAGTGACCGATCTGGAGCCGGAGGGTGACGGCGTGACCCGCCTGTCCTTCCTCAAGGGTTCCGCCGGCGTGGCGGCCGGGATGGCGGCCGTGGGTGTGCCCGCGGCGGCCGCGATCTCCACGAAGGACGCGCGCGTCGTCAAGAGCCCGGCTTCGCGAACCCCGCGGGAGCCCGTGATCGCCTACGTGCGCGACGCCGCGCGCGGCGAGGTGACGATCCTGTCGGGGACGACCGAGACCACGTACCGCGACCGCGCGCTCGCGCAGCGGCTCCTCGATGCCGCTCCGCCGGACCCGTTCGCGAATGGAGGTGGTGCCAGTGTCCTCGCACCGTGAAGCGCCGGAGATCAGCAAGGACCCGGTTGCCGACAACACCGACGTCTACGCGTTCGTCAGTCCCGATCAGCCTGACACGGTCACGCTGATCTCAAACTTCGTGCCGCTCCGTTCGAGACCACCCTCCGTGATCCGAACATCTTTCTCTAGAACACGGTCCGATCACGTCGCTCGACAGTCCGAATTGGAACAAGCGCCAGTTCTACTCGGTGACCCGCGTCGACGGGGACGACACGACCGCGTTCGGGACTTCCCGCAACGGTCACAGGATTCGGGCGCGCGTGCTGGGCGACGGCCTGGCGTGCCCTCCGTGCAACATCGGTCCTCGGTCGACGCCGAACTATGCCGCGCTGGCCCAGGCGGCAGTGCACAGCATTCCGGGCGGCGTGCAGGTGTTCGCCGGTCAACGCAACGAAGGTTTCTACGTCGACCTCGGGGCGACCAACCGGTTCGGGATTCTCGGCGGCGACCTCGCGGGGTTCCCGAACGGAAGGCGCGTGTTCGATGACGTGGTCAGCATCGAGTTGCAGGCCATCGCTGGCGTGACGTTCGCGCTGGTGGACAGCTCCTTCACGCCGGACGCGGCGGCCGGGGAGCTGACCGAGGGGCTCATCCCGGCGCCCGGGCGCTACCAGGCCGCATTTCCGTACCTCGCGCCCGCACTCGACGGGTTCGACAATCCGCCGAGTTAGCCAGCGGCCGGACATGCACGAGATCTACTCCGCGCGCAAGCACCCGGAGTTCGTGGTGCTCGACATCGGGGGCGATATCGGAGCGCTGATCGTCCGCGCCAATGCGGACATGCACGGCGTCGAGGTCGAGATCAGCCCCGCCGGCGATGATCTAGCTCGCAGTCACAAAGAGGTGCTCGAGCGCTCCATCGATGGCCGCCCCGCGTTCACCGCCGTGTTCGATGGGCTCGCCGCCGGCGCCTACACGCTGTGGGTGCGCGGCGAGGCATGGAACCGGGGGGTCTCGGTCGCCGGCGGAGCGGTCGCCCAGCTCGATTGGAGAGCGATCTAACAACCTGAGTCCTCGCGGTTCACCAGTCGGACGCGCGCCGGGAACCACTAGGGTTGCCCGATCGTGCGAGTCATCTCGTTGCATGACACCCGAACCGGCAGGTTGCAGGTACTGCAGCCCAGAGAGGCCGGCAAGGTCGGCATCTACGCCTGTGGCCCCACGGTCTACGGGCGGATCCACGTGGGCAACGCACGTCCGTTCGTGGTCTTCTCGCTGCTCCAGCGGTTCCTCGTCCACGAGGGATACGAGGTGACGTTCGTGGCCAACATCACGGATATCAACGACAAGATCTATGCCGCGGCGCAGAAGGAAGGGATCGTAAGCGAGCAGCTCGCACTTTCGATGACGGACGCGTACATCGCGGACACCAACGCCCTCGGGCTCGGCCGGCCCGACTACGAGCCGCTCGCCAGCCAGACGATCGATGAGATCATCGAGCTGATCGAGTGGCTGATCGAGCGTAAGCATGCGTACGTCGCGGACGGCGACGTCTACTTTCGGGTGCGCAGCTATCCCGAATACGGCGAGCTCTCCCATCGCAACGTCGACGACATGGACCAGGGGGAGGGAATCGACGGCGCGGAGCGCAAACGCGACCCGCTCGATTTCGCCCTCTGGAAGGCGCAGAAGCCGGGCGAGGACACGGCCTGGGGCTCTCCATGGGGAAAAGGAAGGCCGGGCTGGCACATCGAGTGCTCCGCGATGGCCGAGGCGATCCTCGGACTCGATTTCGAGATCCACGGGGGCGGCGAAGACCTCATCTTCCCCCACCACGAGAACGAGGCCGCGCAGACGTTCGCGGCCCACGGGGTGCCGCTGGCGCGGTTGTGGGTGCACAACGGGATGGTCCGGCTCGACCAGGCGAAGATGGCCAAGTCCGTGGGGAACGTGTTCGTGCTCCACGAGGCGCTCGAGCGGTACGGGCGCGATGCGCTCATCATGTACTTCTGTGGCGGCCACTACCGCCAGCCGGTCGAGTTCGACCACGACCGTCTGAGCGAGGCGAGGGAGCGCGCCAGAGGCATAGAGGAGGCCGCCCGACGCCGGCTCGAGCCAGGCGCTTCTCCCACTTGGTCGGCGGCGCTGCGCGAGCAGTTCTTCGCCTCGCTGTCCAACGACTTCAACACTCCTCGAGCGCTGGCGGCGGTCGCCGAGTGGGTGCGCGAGGCCAACCGGTCCGAGCACCGCGTCGGCGACCGGGACCTGCGCGAGATGCTCGGGGTGCTCGGGCTCGAGAACCTGCTCGACGTCGCGCCGGCCGAGATTCCGCGGGAGGTGATCGAATTGAGCGATCTCCGCGAGCAGGCCCGCGCCGAGCGGGACTACGCGTTGGCCGATCGGCTGCGCGATCAGATCAGGAGCCTGGGCTGGGAGGTCCGCGACAACCCCGAGGGCCCCGAGCTGCTGGCCGTCAGGTGATCATCTACGGCCGCAACCCGGTGCGGGAGGCGATCCGGGGCCCGCGCGCGTTACGACGGGTGTGGGCGACCAAGAACGCGGCGCGCGAGCCGTGGCTGCCCCAGGGCGGTGTCGATGTGGTCATAGCCACCGCCGAGGAGGTGGAGCAGAGGTGCGGATCGAGCGAGCACCAGGGGATGTGCGCCGAGGTGTCGGCCTTTCGCTACGCGGACGGGCCCGAGGTCCTGGCCGGCGGCCGCACGCTGATCGTGGCCCTCGATCAGGTCCAGGATCCCCAGAACCTCGGTGCGATCTGCCGCACGGCGGAGTGCGCCGGCGCCACCGCCGTGGTGATCCCCGAACGGCGCTCGGCGGAAGTCACGGCGGCCGTGTGCAAGGCGTCGGCGGGCGCGGTCGAGCACCTGCCGATCGTGCGGGTTCGCAACCTGGCGGATTTCCTGACCGACGCCAAGAACTCCGGCAGCTGGTGCTACGGGGCCGAGCCGCGGGCTTCGGTCGCTCACGACAGCGTCGACTACGACGGCAGTGTGGTGATCGTTCTTGGGTCCGAGGGTCGCGGTCTGCGTCCCCGGGTCGCCGTCACCTGTGACGCCCTCGTTTCGATCCCGGTGCGGGGCCGCATCGGGTCGCTGAGCGTGAGCGCGGCAGCGGCCGTGCTGCTGTACGCGGCCGCGGCACGTCGCACTTGAAACCGGTGCTCGCCCTTGACAGACGAGCATTGCTATGTCAAGCTGCCGCGCCGGGAGATAAGGGTCAACTCAAGCTTTATGCTGCTGCGGTTGACCACGTGCGGCGCGAGGGGAGGTAAAGCGCCACGAAATCCATTCGAGCGACCTTCTTGGGCCGGCTCGAGAAGGGACGTCTCGTGGCTCGACTCTCCACTAGTTCTCACCCTCATCCTCAGGTGGAGGATGGGTACCTGATCGCACTGGCCAAGCAGGGGCACCCGGATGCGTATGACCACATCGTCCGCCGTTATTACGGCTTCGTGCGGCTCAAAGCCTCGTCCTATTTCCTCGCCGGCGGGGATTCCGACGATCTCATCCAGGAGGGGCTCGTCGGTCTGTACAAGGCGATCCGCGACTACCGAACGGACCGTGAATCGAGCTTCCGCAACTTCGCGGAGCTGTGCATCACCCGCCAGATCATCACCGCGGTGAAGACCGCGACGCGAAACAAGCACAGCCCGCTCAACCAGTACGTCTCGTTCTCCAGCAGTCCCGCCGGGGCCGCTGGCGACACCGAGCCCACGCTCGACGAGATCCTTCCGGGGTCCTCCGTTCATGACCCGGTCAACCAGGTGATCTCCTCCGAGGAGCTGCGGGCGCTCGTCGCCTGCATCTCGACCGCGCTCTCCGAGCTCGAGTCGCGCGTCCTGGCCTTGTATCTCGACGGCCACTCTTACGAAGAGGTCGGCCGGCGGATCGGCTGTGACTGCAAGACGGTCGACAACGCCCTCCAGAGGGTCAAGCGCAAGGTCGGCCAGCACCTGGCCGAGCGCAGCGTGGCCGCGTAGTCATCTCAACCCGCGATCGGACCGAGCCGAGGCTCGCGTCCGTACGTGGCGAATGCCCGGAAGCTCGAGAACTCCGGGTGATCGGGACCATGGAAGTCCGACGATCCCGTGGTCAGCAGGCCGAGCCGCTCGCAGCGTCCGGTCAGCAGCCGCACCTGGTCGGGGCCGTGCATCGGGTAGAAGCACTCGACGCCATCGATCCCCTGCGCGTGCATGCGGTCTATGGCCCGGAGCACCTCCTCTCGGCCGGCGCCCGTCCAGAAGGGGTGGGCCCACACCGCGACGCCGCCCGCGTCGTGGACGGCGGCGATCGACTCGCGCACGGTCGGCGAGGTGCGGGGGCGGAAGGCCGGGCGGCCTTCGATGAGGTAGGCCTCCAGAAACGCCGACGGATCCGCCAGGCCCTCGGCGGCCAATCGAGAGGCATTGGCGGGTGCGGCGAGGACCGCGTGGGCGAGGTGAGGGCGCCCGATCGACTTGCCCTCGGCCGCCCGGCGTCGCAGGAGATCCTCGTCGACCTCGAAGCCGAGCTCGCCCAGCGCCTGCGCCATCGCGACAGCCCGTTGCCTGCGGTCGGCGCGATATTCGCCGAGCCGCTCGGAGAGCAGGGGATCGCGCTCATCGATGAGATAGCCGAGGATGTGGTGGTCCGTACGGTTTTCGTCGATCGCCGAGATCTCGACCGCTGAGATCAAGTGAGCGCCGAGTTCGCTGCCGGCGGCGCGCGCCTCCGGAACACCGTCGACGGTGTCGTGGTCGCTCAGCGCCAGCAGCTCCACCCCGGCGGCCACGGCGGCCGCAACCACGTGCCGCGGGGCGAGGGTGCCGTCGGAGTGGTGCGAGTGGCTCTGGAGGTCGAACGTGGGAGTGATTGCTATAAGTCCTGTGGAGTTTGGGCAAATCCCAAAATGAAGGAGCTGCGAAGACGATGAGCGCGCATTCTCACGCTGAACAAGAGCACAGCGGGCCGGGGTACGCGTCGGTGCAGGACGCCCGCGAGCAGCCGCCGGAGGAGTTCGTCTACGTCGCGGCCCTGTACGAGGGAACGGGAATCAACCGTCCCGATTTCATCGCGGTCGTCGACGTGAATCCGAGCTCCCCGAGTTACGGGCAGATCGTGCACCGCACCGAGATGCCCAACATCGGCGATGAGCTGCATCACTTCGGATGGAACGCGTGCTCCTCGGCCTGCCACTCGCAGCTGAAGCGCGACACGTTGATCGTCCCGGGGATGCGCTCTTCGCGCCTCCATGTCATCGACATCTCAGAGCCGCGGGCGCCTCGGATCAAGAACGTGATCGAGGGCGAAGAGGTCAAGGAGAAGCTCGGACTGAGCGCGCCGCACACCGTGCACTGCATGCCGGGCGACATCATCACGATCTCGATGCTCGGGGACGCCGACGGCAACCTGCCGGGCGGGTTCGCGGTGCTGGACGCCCGCGACTTCTCGATCGCCGAGCGCTGGGAGCGCGAGAAGAACGGCCAGGAGTTCATGTACGACTTCTGGTATCAGCCGCGCCTGAACACGCTCATCTCGAGCGAATGGGCCTCGCCGAACACCTTCCTCGACGGGTTCAACCCCGCCGACGTGGCGGCCGGCAAGTACGGGCGGAGGCTGCACTTCTGGGACCTGGAGCGCCACGCGAAGGTCCAGACGCTCGATCTTGGCGACGATGGATGGATCCCGCTCGAGATCCGCTGGCAGCACGATCCGGATTCAGCGCAGGGGTTCGTTGGTGTCACGCTGTCCAGCAACATCATTCGCTTCCACCGCGACAACGGCAGCTGGGCCGCGGAGAAGGTGATCGACATCCCCAACGAGGAGCTGCAGGGCTGGCCGCTGGAGGGCGGCGTGCCCGGACTGATCACCGATCTGGTGATGTCGCTCGACGACAAGGACCTGTTCTTCTCGAACTGGCTCCACGGTGACGTCCGTCATTACGATGTTTCGGATCCCTCCAACCCGCAGCTGCGCTCGCAGGTGTGGCTGGGCGGGTTGCTCGGCCGCGACGGGGGTCACCCGAAGGCGCGTGGTCCGCTGGGTGGCGGCCCACAGATGATCCAGAACTCGCTCGACGGCAACCGCGTCTACGTCACCAACTCGCTGTTCTCCACTTGGGACAATCAGTTCTATCCCGGAATCGAGGGGTGGCTGGTGAAGCTGGAGCGCCAGCCCGACGGCCGCTACACGCTCGATCCGGAGTTCTTCGTCGACTTCCACGAGCAGGCCGACGGAGCACGGCCCCACGAGATCCACCTCCCGGGCGGGGACTGCACCACCGAGATCTTCCAGTAGCCCCCCGCCCAAAGGCGGATCGGTCGGCCGGGCAGGTCTCATCCGCCTGACGGGCCCCGCCAGGCCCGTCAGGCGGAAGCTGCCATCTCGTGCAGAAGATCCGCCAGAGCATCGGGGGCCGAGAACATCGGCCAGTGCCCCGTGGGGAGCTCGTGCAGCTCCCAGTCGTCCCCCGCAAACCCGGCGGCGCGCGGGTCGCCGTCTGCGATTAGCCGACGTATGAGCTCGACTGTGATCCCGCCCGCGGTGCAGAAGATCGCCGCGTGTCGCTCGGCCCGCGCCGCTCCGCCATTCTGCAAGCGCAGCGGCGTGGTGAACGTCGCGTACGGCTGTGGCGTTCCCCGTTCGCGGAACGCTCGGAGGTGCTCGTCGTTCAAACCGCTGATGCTTCCGTAGGTGCCGGGGGCGAGCGTCGCGCGATCGGGAACCGGCCAGCGCCAGCCGTCGCCCCGCTCATCGACGTCGCGTCGTTGCCGTTCGCGCATCTCCGGCGGCTGGACGTCGGTGAGCGCCATACCGTCTGGAATCGGCGAGGTGTCCAAGTACACGCAGGCACGGAGGCGGGGTGCGCTCCGATCCTCGACTCCCGTGATCACGATCCCGGCGTAGCTGTGCCCGACGAGCACGACCCGATCGAGATCCTCGTACTCGAGCAGGTTCACCACGTCGTTGATGTGGGTGTTCAGGTCGACGTTCGGGCCGGCAAGATGCACCCGCTCGCCGAGCCCCGTGAGCGTCACCGGGTAGACCCCGTGCCCGCTGGCCCGGAGGCCCGGGGCGACGTCCTGCCACACCCAGCCTCCGAGGCAGGCCCCTGGGACGAGCACGATCGGTCGCGGACGGCCCACCGGGTTAAGCGCCGACGAACTCCGGTTGGCGCTTCTCGACGAACGCCGCCGCCCCCTCCATGAAGTCCTTGCTGCGCCCGAGCGCGTGCTGGAGCTCGGCTTCGAGCTCGAGCTGAGCCTGCAGATCGCCGTAGATGAACCGGTTGAGCGCCTGCTTGGAGCTGGCGTATGAGCGTGTGGGCCCGGCCGCGAGCCGACCGACGAGGGCCTCAGCCGCGGTCAACAGCTCCGCGTCGGGATGGATCCAGTTGATCAAGCCCCACTCGAGCGCCTGCGCCGCTGGGACGCGCTCGCCGAGCAACGCCATCTGGAATGCGCGCGCCTTGCCAATTGAGGGAGGCACGAACGCGGTCGAGCCTCCGTCGGGCATCAGGCCGATGTTCACGAACGCCAGCCCGAAGAAGGCCGACTCGGCGGCGAGCACGAGGTCGCATGCGAGCGCCAGCGAGCAGCCGATCCCCACGGCAGGTCCGTTCACCGCCGCGACCATGGGCTTGGGAAGGCGGCGCACGCCCGCGATTACCGGGTGGTAGACCTCGTGCAGCTCGCGCCGGATGTCGGGCATCCCGTCCTCGGCGGGATGAAATCCGGCCTTCAGGTCCGCGCCCGAGGAGAATGCTCTTCCCGCACCGGTTACGAGCACCGCACGCACCGACTCCTGTGCCGCGTCGCCTTCGATGACGTCCCTCAGCTCGCGGCCGAACTGATCGGTCCACGCGTTGAGGGTGTCGGGACGGTTCAAGGTCAGGCGGCCCACACCCCCAGACTGCTCCCAGATCACGGTCTCGTAGCTCAAGCTCGACCTCCTTGCTGTGTGGTGGTGCGGGCGCGTGCTGCTCAGCCGCGCGCCTCGCGCTGGCGAAGCTTCTCGATTACCTGGGCCACGCGCCGCTCACGGGTCTCCTCGCGCTTGGCCTCCCGCACCGAGCGGGCGTACTCCTTGCGATACGTGTAGGAGAGTGAGTCAAAGATCTGGCGCAGTGGTGGCTGCGCCGCCAACGCCGCGGCGAGCGGTTCGGGCACCTCGACCTCGCGGCGGGCGTCGTCGAACTCGAGCTCGACCTCGACCGTGTCGCCAGCCTGCACCCCAGCCGCCTCCCGGACCGCGCGGCTCAAGCCGACCATGGACTCTCCTCGCATGCGGGCCACGGTCGTGCGCCACGTGTAGCCGTTGACGGTCGCCGCCACTGGAAAGCGCTTGGCGCCCTCGCCGACGGCGGCCACCTGGTCGCCGTCGAGCACAACGGCCGCGGCCGGACCGTGCGGCACGAGCGTGGCGGTGAACCGAATCGACCCCACCGCGCGATTTTCGCATCTGGGTGCGCGCAAGGCTTAGCGCCTCAGTTCGGCCGGGCAGCGACGGCGACCTGGCGCGCCGTGCGGATGAACGCCTCGACCGTGGGGCGCAGGTGCCGAGGATTCCAGGCCAGCGACACCAAGGCCCGCTCGGCGTCCGTCACCTCGACGTAGGTCACGTCGGCTCGGGGATAGTGGCGCGCCACGGAGGCGGGAACAAGGGAGATCCCTTGCCCGGTTGCCACCAGGGTGAGGATCTCCTGCAGGCTGGCGGCCTCGGCTGCGACACGTCCAGGGAGTCCGTGACGTCGCTGCTCGGCCAGCCATCTCGCGGGCGAGCCCGATCTGGGGACGACCGGGTTGGTGATGAAGCTCTCCTCGCGCAGGTCTGAGAAAGTCAGTGACGGACGAGCCGCGAGCGGATGCTCCGTCGGGAGCGCGACCAGCCGCGGCTCGCGAGCGATCACCTCGACCTGGACCTCGGCCTGGCCCGTCTGCAGCCGAGTGAACGCCACGTCGACGTTTCCGCCGATGACGTCGTCGAGGCGGCCGAGTAGGAGCTCGCGGACCGAGATCCGGACTGCGGGGTGGTCCTCGGAGAAGGCGCGGAGCGCGCGTGGCAGGATGGTGCTGGCCGCGGATCCGTAGAAGCCGATCGTCAACTGCTCCGATCCGGCAGCCCGGGTAGCCCGCACCACCTGCTGCGCGTCAGCGAGCAGCCGACGACCCTCGCTGAGCAGTACCTGCCCGGCGGGGGTGAGGGCGACGCGGCGGCTGGTTCGGTCGAGCAGGGTCACGCCGAGCTGATGCTCGAGGTGGCGAACCTGCTGGCTGAGCGACGGCTGGGCGATGTGCAGGCGAGCGGCGGCGCGGCCGAAGTGAAGCTCTTCGGCCACGACCACGAAGTAGTGCACCAGCCGCAGGTCTGGACGATCGATAGGCGCAACCTACCGATGTAACGCCAGCTTGTCTTGGACTTCGGAGGACGGTGGCGCGAGGATGGCGCCCACCACGCGGAAAGGAGAACTCATGTACAGCGAGACCACCACGCCGGCGACCGAGACGTTCGTGCTGCCTGGCGAAGCCGTGTTCCCGGAGAGCGTCGGCGTCGACGAGGACACCGGTGACGCGTACGTTGGCAGCCTCGCCGACGGCGCGCTCTATCGCCTGTCGAGCGGCGGTCGGGTGGAGCTCTGGTCGCCTCCAGGTGAGGGCGGGCGCAGCTCCGTGGCGGGGGTGAAGGTGGACGGACTGAGACGGCTGTGGGCTGCCGGGGGCTACGACGGCACGCTCTGGGTCTATGACCTCGCCAGCCGCGGGCTGCTCGCCGGCTTGGACGTCGGGGGCCGCCCCTCGTGTGTCAACGACATCGCGTTCGGTCCCCGTGGCGAGGCGTACGTCACCGACTCGCTGATCTCGCTCCTCTTCCGCGCGGAGGGCGAGGCCCGGTCACTCGATCCCTGGGTGGACCTCGCCGAGCAGGGTGTTCCCTGGTCCGAAGGACTGAACCTCAACGGGATCGTGCTCACCCCCGACGGGCGTCACCTGGTGGCCTGCCAGACGAACCTGGGACGGTTCTGGCGAATCGCCCTGGAGAGCGGGAAAGTTCAGGAAGTGGCGCTCGATGGTGGTCCGCTCGAGCACAGCGACGGAATGGCGATCTCGGGCTCAACTCTGTACGTCGCCGTCAACGCCGAGAACATGATCGCCGTCGTCGATCTCGCGGCAGACGGCTCGAGGGGTCGCATCACGACGACCTTGCACAGCGAGCAGTTCGCGTTTCCGACCGCGGTCGCGGTCGAAGGCGATCGTCTGCTGGTCGTAAACGGCCAGCTCGACAAGATGGGCGCAACCCCGCAACTCCCGTTCACGGTGATCGCGATACCCACCCCGCAAGGCTGATCGGGGCCGAGCCGGAGCATCAGGCGGCGAGCGGCGCGCGCTGCGCCGGCGCCCGGTCGCGCCGGTGGACGATCAGCGGCACTCCGTGACGGGGTCCGATCGTCGGCATCTGGCGAATCCGCAACCGGTAGCCGGGCTCGAGCTCGAACTCGAAGCGCTGCAGCAGCGCGCTCGCTATCGCCTTGATCTCGAGCTTGCCAAAGCGCATGCCGATGCAGATCCGCGAGCCCGCCCCGAACGGCACGTACGCCCCCTTCGGGAGCACCGCCTTGGCCGCGGGAGCGAAGCGCTCGGGACGGAACTCGTTCGGCTCGGGGAACACGTGCGCCAGACGATGCGAGACCCAGGAGCTGTAGTTGACGTAGGAACCGCCGGGCACGGTCTGGCCGGCGAACTCGTATGTCTCGATCGACTTGCGCGCGCCGATCCAGGCGGGCGGATACATGCGCAGCGTCTCGTCCTGGACCATCTCCAGGAGCTCCAACTTGCCTCCCATCAATAGCGCCGCATCGGGGCGCTCACCGCCGAGGACGCGCTCCTGTTCCTCGCGCAGCGCGGCGGCGACATCTGGGTGGCGGGCGAGCTCGTAGAACATGAATCCGACGGTCGAGGTCGTCGTGTCATGCCCCGCGAACAACAGCGTCATCACCTCATCGCGGATCTGCCGATCGTTGAGGCGGTTGCCGTCCTCATCGGTGGCATCGATCAGCAAGCTCAATATGTCCTCGCCTCGCTCGCCGCTTCGCCGCCGCCGCGCAATCTCCTCGAAGATGATCACGTCGAGCGTTCGGCGCGCCTTCTGCATCTGGGCGTAGGGAGTGCCCGGCCCGCGCAGCACCTGGAGCCAGTAGGCGCGCGCCCAGAATCCAAGGCCCTGCTCGAAGTTCCGCGCGATGTCGACCTGGGCGCCCGCGGCGTCGGGGTTGAAGCCGAACAGCGCCCGCATCGCGATTCTGAGCGCCAGCCGCCGCGTCCAATGGTAGATGTCGATCCGGGAGCCGTCGCGCCATTCCTCGAGTGCGCGGTCGATCTCCTCCTCCATGGTCGCGAGCGCGATCGCAATCGTTTCGTGGTGGAACGCGGGCAGCATGATGCGGCGCGAGCGGTGATGAAACTCGCCGTCGATCGTCAGCAGACCGTCGCCCAGCAGCGCGGTCAGATCGCCCATGTGTCCTTCGCGCCAGTTGAAGTTGTCCGCGTGGGAGACTGTGATGTAGTGATTGGCCTCGGGGCCGATCATGAACACGCTGTTGCCGTGGAACACTCGCATGGTGAAGACCGGGCCGAAGCGCTCGTACGCATCGAGCAGCAGCGACAGCGGATCGAGGGTGAACCCGCGCGTTCGCCGCACGCTGAACCGCGTCTCGCCCGGCGGGAATGGGACCTCGACGCGCCGTTCGGCGAGCAGGTCGCCCGCCAACCGCCGCACGGGATTGAAGGACATCGGCGGCGGTCCGACTAGGCCCATGCGGCAAGCGTAGCTGCCGCTACATCGTGTTGAAGCAGCCGTAGATCGTGTACAGCGGGTTGACCACGTTGTGTCCTTGTGAGTCGCGCATCAACTGCTGGCCGATGAACGCCGGCGGGGACTGGGCCTTGTAGCAGCCGTCGGACTGGACGCTGACGTCATAGGTCACCGGCGTCGGTTGCGGGGGCAGCGAACCCGCGGTCGGGATCAGCACGTTGAGCGTGCAGATCCAGTCACCCGGGCCCCGGGAGGTGCTGCCCCGACGGCTGCAGCTCGGCAGCACGATGTTGAGCTTGGCCCCCGGCGCGACGGGTCGTCCCAGTTCGCGTTGCTGGAGGATCGTGAGCCGGTTGAAGGTTGGGATCAGGTTGGCCTGAAGCCGCGTCGCGGTGATGCCAACCGGACCCCAATTGCCGGCGATCGCGAGCAGCGCGATCAGCCCGACGAGCGCGACCGCGACGCGGACCGGCATCGCCCACCCCGGGCGGCGGGTTACCGGCGCCCCGGCGAAGTCGCGCCGGCGCAGGATGGTCCAGGCGGCGCTCAAGCACGCCGCGGTCCCTAGGACGCTGACGACCACCCCGACGAGCAGCGGTCCGTAGAAGGGGTGCGCATCGAACAGGGCATGCCACCCTCCGAACGCCGAGCCCACGAGCAGCATGTGCATCCAGATCCCGGAGCCGACCAGGAGCAGCAGCTGCATGGCAAGCGCGACGAGACCCGGACCGATCACCCCCATGATGCCGTTGCGAGTAGCGATCGAGAACAGCACGGCGAGACTCCCGAACGCGAGCGCCGGGAGTATGCACTCAAGCCAGCTGATGAGCACGAGCGCCAGTGACTTGCCAGACGAGAACAGCGTTCCGCTCAGGCTGACGAGCGGTTGATCTCCGACCAGGAGCACGCCGGCGACCAAGCTCGAGACGGCGGTCAGCACGACAAGACCAATCAGGAAGGTGGCCGCGGCGAGCAGCTTTCCGAAGAACACGTCCCTGCGCGTGACCGACCGGGTGAGCACGAGCTTCCAGGTCCCGTATCGGTCCTCGGCCGAGAACATGTCCCCGGCCACGATCCCGGCGACGATTGGAAAGCCCCAGGAGCCCGCGAATGCCAGCAGCACGAGCGAGACGGCAAACCCCGAGGAGTGGACCCAGACGCCGTAAAGCGTGTCCGTGGGGCTTCCGCTCTGCACCTTGAGGATGCCTGTGAACACGAACGGACCCACCAGACAGATCAGCGCCACCAGACGGATCGCCAGCTGGGAGGCCAGTTTGCGGCGCTCGATGCGATACACGCTCCGCACCGCTCCGTCGGTCCGCTCCAACCCGGGAAGAGGCAGCGCTGCCGCGCCCGTTGCGCCCGTGCTGGTCACGTTTCTGCGAACGCTCGCTCTTCGCGCCCTGCTGGCTCGTTCGGATCAACCCTGGGCTCGCCCGTAAGCGCGTAGAACATCGACTCGAGGGGACTGATCAGCAACTCCAGGCGGCGGACCGCCACGCCGGCCTCCCCGAGCGCGAGCACGAACGGATCCAGACATCCCTCCTCCGCGCCGAGGACGAGGCCACCGTCACGCGCGGGCATCGCGCGGACCCCTTCCCGGCGCTCGGCCACTTCCAATGCGCGGGGGTCGTCGCTGGTCCTCAACGCGTACGTGGAAGCCTGAGCGCGGGACTGCAACTCGCCGACGGTTCCGTCCCACACCACCCGTCCGCGGCGCAGCACCGTAAAGCTGTCACAGACGTTCTCGACCTCGCCGATCTGGTGGCTCGAGAGCACGATTGCCGCCCCATCCGCGGCCAGCTCGCGAACTAGCTCTCCCACCTCGCGCACTCCGGCCGGGTCAAGGCCAGCGGTCGGCTCATCGAGTAGCAGCAGCCGAGGTGCACGCAGCAAGGATGCGGCGATACCGAGACGCTGTTTCATTCCGGTCGAGTAGCCACTCACGCGATCGCCGGCGCGAGCCGCGAGGCCTACCCGTTCCAGAACGGAACCGATTCTCGTCCGTGCCTCGTCGCCGTCCAGCTCGGCCAGCAGTTCGAGGTTCACCCGGCCAGAGAGATAGGGATAGAAGCTCGGATCCTCGACGAACCCCGCCACCCCCGCGAGCGCGGCCGGATCAGAGGTGTCGAGCGGCCGATCGAACAGCTGCACCGAGCCGGCGTCGGTTCGCACTAGCCCGAGCAGGATCCGGAGCAGCGTCGTCTTGCCGGCGCCGTTTGGACCCAGCAACCCTCGCACCTCGCCCTCCGCAACGGTCAGGTCGACGGCGTCGAGCGCGCACGTCGACTCGAAGTGCTTAGCGAGGCCGCTAGCACGAACCGCTGCCACGACGGGACACCTTACTGACCGGAGACACCGTGACGGGAACACCAGCGCGGCGTCAAGGTTGCGCCGGCTGCCGGCCTCGGCAGCGCTTTCGAGTAGCCTGCGGTCATGGATCCCGAGCGCGCACGCCAACTGCTCGAACGCGAGCGAGCACGCGTCGAAGAATCGCTGGCCGCTCTCCAGCGCGAAGGGCCCCTGGAGGGCGATGAGCGCCTCGAGCCAGGTGACGTGGATTCAGAGGATCTCTACCAGGACGAGTTCGACGCCGGCCGCATCGAGGATCTCCGCCGCCAGCTCGCCGCCGTTCAGCGCGCCGAGGAGCGGCTCGCGGCCGGCACCTACGGGCTGTCGGTGGTCAGTGGCAAGCCGATCCCGGACCCGCGACTCGAGGCGCTACCGACGGCGGAGACCACCATCGAGGAGTCGGAGCGCTACGGTCCCTGACGGTCTGGCCCGACGACGACGCTACTCACCGCGCCAGACCGGCGGGCGCTTCTCCAGGAACGCGGTCATTCCCTCCTGCGCGTCGGCGGCGAGCGCGTTCTCGGTCATCACCACCTTGCAGTGCTCGTAGGCGCCGTGCTCCGTCTGGTCGACCTGGGCGTAGAAAGCGCGCTTTCCCGTGGCGATGGTGTAGGAGCTCGAGCGCGCGATTGAGTCGATCAGCTCGTCCACCGCGGAGTCGAGCTCCTCGGCCGGCACCACGTGGTTTATCAGTCCCCAATCGAGCGCGGTGGCCGCGGCGATCGGCTCCCCGGTCAGCAGCATCTGCATCGCCCGCTTGCGGCCCACCGCGCGGGAGACCGGCACCATCGGCGTGGTGCAGAACAGGCCGATGTTGACGCCGGGGGTGGCGAAGCGCGCCCCGTCTGCGGCGATCGCCAGATCGCACGCGGCCACGAGCTGACACCCGGCCGCGGTCGCGATCCCCTGCACCTTGGCGATCACGGGCTGGGGCAGCTCGTGGATGGTCTCCATCATCACCGTGCAGACAGCGAAAAGCTCACGGTAGAACGACTCCTCGCGCCCGATCATCTCGGACAGATCGTGTCCGGCGGAGAAGGCCGCTCCGGCCGCCTCGATCACGATGGCGCGCGTCCCGGCTTGGGATGAGGCCTCGCGTAGGGCTGTGATGACCTCGTCCATGAGCTCAAGCGACAGGGCGTTTCGCTTCTCGGCGCGGTTGAGCGTGATCCACGCCGCGTGGTTGTGGAAGGAGACGAGGAGGTTCCGATATCCGGTATCGGGGACGGAGCTCACGGGACTGAGCTTACTGGTCGACGAACCCATGGCCGGCTTCAGCTCGGCCACCTGATCTCGAGCGGCGCCGGGGTGTCATAGCGGGCGGCGTGCTGATGCATGCCTCGCAGCTCCTCGGGGGGCTCGCCGCACAGCAGCCACTGCGAGTGGGGGCACGGCTGGAGGTGCCCCGCCTGAGTGAGCGAGCGGATAGCGGACGTCACCGAGGGACGGTGCGCGCCGACGACGAGCCCGAGCAGGTTGTGGGTGAGCGGAAGCGGGATCTTGATGCCGCGAGGCGTCACCCGGCCCCAGCGGTCGGCGAAGTGCCAGAGCACGAGCATCAGGCGGTCATCGACCCTTCGCATGTGGCAGACGGCCAGGTGAAACGACAGCCAGTAGACGCGCAGCATGGCTCGGCGGCCAACGGCGGCGGAGATCTCCGGCCAGCGGGCCACCCGCGCGACGAAGGCTCGATCGAGCACCGCCAGCCGCAGAGCTTGTGCCACCTGCCAACTGACCTCCGTGTTCACCGAGGCCTCCGCCCCGACTCTCAGCCATGGCTGAGTGACGTCGCCCGGCCCGAGCAGCTCCGCGCAGGAGCGTTCTCCGACCGTGACCTTCCGGACGAGCAGCCCGTCGATCACCAGAAGCCCGAGGCTCCCGACGGCGTCAAAATCGTCGTCCGAGGCGTGCCAGGGACCCTTTTGGTAGTGCACGATTCGGGCGACAGAGTGCCTTCGTGCCACCGCGAACTCATCGGGCGAGAGATCCTCGCCCAGATCCGGATCGCGATCGAGCACCGAACCCGTAGAAACCGACGTCATCCTTGGCCCTCCGCTTATCGGCTGATCGTAGACCTGTGCGCCCCGTTATGACCGCTCGGCGCACAGATGATCGAGATCACAGATGGCCAGAACCCGCATGACCGATCGGCTCGGCCGGACCACGCGCACGCCCGATCGCCGTTCACCCATCAGATTCTGCGCGTTCTCCAGGGCATGCACCAACTGCGCGCCGGCAAACGTGACGCCCTCGAGGTCTACGACGAGGCGCTCCGGCCGCTCAACCAAGGCCCCGGCGATGGCCTCGTCCAACAGGTCAGCCGTCGCGAGGTCGAGCTCACCGGCGACGCGGATGTGCGCGGTCCCCGCGGCCTGCGGCAGACGCTGAACCCGCATCCGGCTCCTTGCCGCGTAGATCCATTGACGCGGATTGTTAACGCCCCTTTTGGCCGGGCCTAACCGGGGTGTCTGCACGCTGACATTCGTGGCCCGGCGCTTCCCGTCGGCCGCCACCCCACCCAATTGGGCCCGTATCCCGGCTACGAACCGGGCGGTGCGGGTGAGGCGGACGCCCCGCGTGCCTCCTCCTCGTACGGGTTGCGCGCGTACCCCGATCGCAGATAGGAGAGGGGCATTCGCAATGGGCGATGCTGCATCTGCCAGACGTGGCAGAGCTCGTGGCAGATCAGCTCGTCGTCCGTGATGAGCTCGGCCGACCGGAGGAGGATGAGGTTCCACATCGCATAGCCGTCGAAGCGACGAAACCACGGCAGCCGGAAGAGCCAACCCGGGGCGACGACCCGTACGCGGGCGAGTCTCACCGGGCGCTCGTAGAGCTCCAGAAGGTCGAGGCGAGCCTTCGCGCGCGTAAGTGCGGCGCGCGCCTCGGCCGAGGTCACTTGCCGGTGACGTCCGGCCGTCCCTTGTTCACGGTCCGTCAACGAGGTTCTGAACCCTGATGAGAGGCCGCGGCCGTGGCGACGTCGCGCGGGTAGGTGTGCCGCGCTCGCAGCAGGACGAGGCCGGCGGCGGCGAGCGTGCTCAACAACAGCAGGAAGCAGATCTCGAGTCCCCGGGCGGCGCTCGGCGAGATCGGTCCAGGGTGGGTCCCAATCGGAGCCTGCGCGGGGGCGATGCCGGCGATCCCATCGGCAAGCGCTCCGAACACCAGCGGCGCGAGCGCCTGAGCGAGCGAACGCAGCACGGTGCGCACGCTCTCCGCGCGGCCCCAAAGGCCGGCGGGCATGATGTCGAGCCTGGCAGCGTCTAGCGGCGGGTTGGCGGCCGACAACAGCGAGGCGCCGGCGATGTCGAACCACATCGCCGGCGTCAGATGGCTGCCGAGGACGCCCGGGATCAGCAGGGCGGCCGCGGCCAGATAGCACAGCGCCGGGACCCAGACGCGCACCTCGAGGTACCCGCGCCGGACAAGCTCGTCTGTGATGCGTCCGCTGACCAGGGTTCCGACCATCGCGCCAGCCACGAGCAGCGCCAGCACGAGCTCGGCCGTGGCCTGGCTTGCGTGGTAGTGGCCGCGCACGAACAGCAACGCGAACGTAGACAGACCGGAGAAGTAGAAGTAACCCAGCGAGGAGCTGACGATCATGTGGATGTTGGTCGGGATGGAGAGGATGTAGCGGATCGAAGGCATCAACCCCAGGGCTCGCGCATCGGTGTCCAGCACCAGCTTCGGATCCGGGGTCGCCCCGAGTCGTCTGGCCGCCTCGCGGGCGAGGTCGTCCGACTCCGCCTCCGGCTCTTCGTCCTCCTCGAGCCACGAGTCCGCATCCGGCCGCGCGGCCGCCTCCTCGACCGCCTGCTTGAGATCCACGACGCCGGGCGTGAGCCGGCTCTGTCCTCCGCGCAGTGGCTCGGGCACGGTTCGGTACAGCTCGCGCGCGAGGAAGAACCCCGGGATCGCCAGCAGGAAGAACGCGGCCCGCCACGTGATCAGGCTCGCCACGCTTCCGCTTATGATGAACCCGATCGCGGTGCCGGCGATCTCGCCGCCCAGTATGTACGCGTAGACCCGACCCCGCTCCCGGGCGGGGAAGTAGTCGCCGGTCAGCGAGGCGATGGCCGGGCCGGCGGTCGCGGTGACCGCGCCGAGCAGCAGGCGCGTGAGCAGCAGGCTCGAATAGCTGCCGGCGAAGGCGCTGAACAGCGAGGCGACGCTCCAGAGCACGATGCTGATCGACAGCATCGGGATGCGCTTGATCCGGTCGACGAGTAGCCCGACCGGAAGCGTGAACGCGGCGCCGACGAGCAACGTCACCGAGCTCAGGAGCCCGATCTTCGTGTTGCCGATGTGCAGCGCACTCTCGAGCTGCGGCGCCACGGCTCCGACCGTTGCCGTATCGGCACCCTGGAGCGCCAAGACGGCGCCAAAGAGGGTGATCACGCGAGCTCGGGCGGGACCTCCGACGTGTTTTACGACCTGGCCGCGCACCAGGTGGGCGGCCCACCTCGTGGCGCGCACCGCCTCGCGGCCGGCGCTTCCGGCCGCGTCGCGGGCCGCCACCTCAGCTCTCCCGCCGATCAGGCGAGTCCGAGCGGCCCCCGACGGACCGATCTGATCGTACCCGTGGCACTCGCCCCAGTATTGCGACCTATCGGTCCCGACCGCGTTGGGCGGCGGCCCTGAGGTCAGTCCGAGGACCGGGCACGCGGCGAGTTGACGGTGCCTTCACGACCACATAGAGTGCCGCGATCGACAGGGTGTCGCGCGTAGGGGTTGCGGTCAAGCGGATGAGTGCAAGAAGCCGCCTGGGGCCCATTGCCTGCACGTGCGGGACAGCCCTCGTGACGCTGGCGGTGCCTGCGGGGGCCGGCGCCTCGAGCCGGATGGCGATCGAGCTTAGTTCGGGTCGCGCCGACCTCGTTTCCGGCGGGGAGGCGCTCGTGCGGATCGTGCCGCCGGCAGGGGTGAGACCGGTGAGCATCAAGGTGAAACTGAACGGTCGGGACGTGACACGAGAGTTCGCCGTGCGCCCTGACCGGCACTTCGAAGGACTGCTCTTCGACCTGCGGAACGGCGCGAACGTGCTGGTGGCGCGGTTGCCGAATGGCTCGGGCGCCCAGCTGCGGATCCGCAACCACCCCATCGCCGGAGCGATCTTCTCCGGTTTCCAGATCCAGCCGTGGCAGTGCACCACGGCGAGCAACGGCCTAGGTCCGCCGACAGATGGCCAGTGCGACGCACCGACGAAGTTCACCTACGTGTACGTGTCGGCCAATCGAGCACTGGGCTTTCAGGCCTACAACCCCGCCCGCCCGCCCGGCGACGTGGCCACCACGACGACCGACCAGGGCAAGACCGTGCCGTACGTCGTGCGCGTCGAGGAGGGAACCCAGGATCGGGGCATCTACGAGATCGCGGCCCTGTTCAACCCGAAGAAGCGGTGGACGGCGTGGGCCCCGCAGGCGGGCTGGAACCACAAGGTCCTGTACGCGTTCGGGCCCAGCTGCGGGACTGTTCACTCGCAGGCCAGTCCCGAGAACGTGCTGGACGGCATGGCGCTCTCGCGTGGCTTCATGGTGGCCGGCTCGTCGATGAACGTTCTGGGCAACAACTGCAACACGGTGACATCCGCCGAAGCCGTGGTCATGCTCAAGCAGCGGATCGTCGACCGCTACGGCCCCATCCGCTACACGATCGCCAGCGGCTGCTCGGGCGGCTCGATCGGCCAGCAAGAGGTCGCCAACGCCTATCCCGGCCTGTTGGACGGCCTGTTGCCGGCGTGCGTGTTCCCCGACAACTGGAGCACGGGCGTGGAGGTTCAGGACTGTCACCTGCTCGACCACTATTTCAACCACGCCTCGCCCCAGCTCTGGGACCCCGCGCAGCGGGCCGCGGTCGACGGCCATCGCGATCCGAGCGACTGCGAAACCTGGGATGCGACGTTCGCGTCGGTCGAGAACCCGACGCACGGCTGCGGTGGCCCGCCGCCCGAGGACTACAACCCGGTTACCAATCCCACCGGCTGTCGAGCCACGCTCCAGGACTTCATGCTGCCAATTCTTGGCAAGCGGTCCCCGTTCGAATGGAGGAGCCACGCCGAGCAGATCGCGCACGGCTTCGCGAAGTCACCGTTCGACAACCTCGGCGTCCAGTATGGCCTGAACGCCCTGAATTCGGGGGCGATCCGACCAGCGCAGTTCATCGATCTCAATCGCGACATCGGCGGATTGGACATCGACGACACCTTCGTCCCCTCGCGCAGCGTCGCCGATCCAGGGTCACTGAAGACGCTCTACAGCTCCGGTCAGGTGAACGACGGCCGCGGCCTGCCGGGCGTGCCGATCATCTCCCTTCAGGACTGGAGCGAGACCCACGAAATCCACACCAGCTTTCACTCGTGGGAGATGCGTGCCCGGCTCGATAGTGATAACGGAAACCACCGAAACCAGATCATCTGGACCTATCCCGCGCGCGGCGCGTTGTCGGGCGTGGCTCCGGATCAGTTCCTGACCCTAAAGTCGTTTTTGCTCATGGACCGCTGGCTGTCGGCGATGGAGAACGACCACAGCTCAGCCCCGCTGTGGGTGAAGGTCGCCCGAGATAAGCCGGCGACCGCCGTAGACGCCTGCTTCACGCTCGCCGACCGCGAGATCACGAACCCGAGCTCGTGCCGGCGGATGTTCCCCCACTACGGCGACGCCAGGATCGCCGCCGGCGGGCCCCTATCCGACGACATCGGACAGTGCCGGTTGCAGCCTCTGAATCGCTCGAGCTACGAGGTCCGGTTCACGGATGACCAGTGGAAGGAGATGGAGCACATCTTTCGCCGCGGCGTGTGCGACTGGAAGCGGCCCGGCGTCGGCCAGCAGCCGTCTCATTCCTGGATGACGTTCGCCTCCGGCCCCGGTGGTCGCCCGCTTGGGCCGCCACCACAATCGACTCCGCTGAAGTGACGCCGCGCGGTCCAGGGCCGCTGATGTCCCGATGACGATTATTTGGACCTGGCGAGCGTGATCAGCGCGGCGCTCGCCGGCGGAAGTTGGACGACGTAGTGGTCCTGAATGGGATGGAGAGTCGCCGGGATGGATGAGCCCGACAGCTCGCCGGTAGCAGTCCGAGCGCCGAAGGTCTGACCAGCGATCGCGACGTGCGCCGTGGCCCTGAGTCCGGGCGCGCGCAAGCGCTCGAGAGTTCCGGTAGCGCTCGCGCCGGGCGGGCGGACGGCCACGGTGATGGCCCGGTTTCGGGCATCGTTGATCAGAACGATCCGCACGGTCCCGCTCCGGGCCCGCGTGGCCCAGACCCGGAGGTTGGGTCGTGCGGGGGCCTCGGCGAGCAACAGTCGGGAACCGGCGGGCGCCGCGCGCGCGAACATCAGCAGCCCGTAATACACGGGCTTGACATGCGCCTTCCAGCGGCCTGCGACGCGGGCGAATGTGAAAGGTCCGTAGACCGCGTCCGTGAACGTGTGGATGTTGACCCCGTCGGCTCCGACCTTGGCCATGTTGAAGAGCGTGTCGAGGACCCAAAGGGCCGAGGCGAACGTGTTGCTGACTCCGCGCGCCCCACCACAGGAGACGTCGTTGAGCTCATCCACACGGAACTGGAGCCCGCGGCGATGCGCGACCGCCACAGCGTCCTGAAGGCTTGCCGCCGGACCGACCGAAGCGTCGCGGGAGAGGAGGTGGGGGATCGTCGGTGAGGTCGGCGAGCCAGGAGGCGTGAAGCAGCGGTGAAGCGGATACCGGTGGAAGGTCACGAGGCGAACGTGCGGGCTGGCCCTGAGGTACCGATTGAGTCCGGCGATCCACGCCGGCGCACCTGAAGCCGGTCCGACGAGCGGCACGCCATGTGGCAGCGCGGAGCTGATCGCCGCGTAATCGCGCAGGTAGGAACCAAAGCCATAGGTCACTGGGCGCCCGGGCACGCTCACCCCACCCGCTGTTTCGTACCAGCCCAGCGCCCCGTACGCCTCGGGCTCGTTGCCGAGCTCGAATCCCACGATCAACTTCCGGCCCAGGCCCTTCAGCAGAGCCCGCGCTTCGGTCGCGGCAATCGCCGGATCGTCCGCCTCGAAGTTGATTCCCAGGATGAGGCGGGCGCCCATCGCCTGCGCGGTCGCGCGGGCCATCGAAATCCACTGTTCGGTGAGCGTGTACCGGATACCCGGAGGTTTGGACACGCCCGGCGTCGGCCACCACGTCCAGTCCGTCGTGTCGCCGCCGAAGCGAATCACCGGCGACGCGCCCGGAGTGAGCGCCCGGACGAGCTGGATGAACGTGGGGTTCGGGCTCGCCGGGTTGCGCCCGGAATACGGCAGCAGAGAGTCATATTCGATCGAGAACCCGATGAACGCCGATGGGATCGGTCGGCTGATCGGGCGCGGGGTTATGTTGATCCGCAGCGCGTACTTCGGGATCGTGGGCCGCGCGTCGGCGTCGTTATCGGCGAACAGCTCGCGGGCGGGGAGCGCGGCGACCGCGGCTACGACTACCGCAACCAGCGCGTACGCTAGCCGGCGACGGCGCGTGATCGCTCGGACAGCGTCGATGAGCCTGGCGGACCGCAACGCGACGAATATGTCACAGGCCGGGAGCTCGCTCCCGGCCCACGAACGCCGCTAAATGTCGCACCGATCCTGGCTCCGATAACGCCTCTCACGCGGAGACGGTCGCCGATCCAGTTACGAACTCCGCCAGCACCGGCACGATCGCGCCAGGCGCGACGTTGTGGTTCTGACCGGGGAGCTCGCGCGACGTCGCGTTCGGGAGCACATCCGCCAGCGCTCGCGAGGCGTGCTTGAGGCCGCTCGCGGTCTTGGCGCCATATATGACCAGCGTCGGGCACGTGACCGTCGCCCACTCCTCGGCTCGGAGCGGCGAGCCGTGCATGTTGTGGTCGCCGAGCGCGGCGTAGTCGAACGGCAGCGTGAGGCCGTTGGCGGCGAATGCCTTGAACATCGGCAGCCGCGACATCACCGTGACGAGCGGCCCGGGTATCCCGACGGCGTTGCGCATGAAGTGCCTGGCGGCGCGGGCGCGGTCGCCGGCGGCGACGATCTGATCGAGCCGCGCGCCGTAGTCGTCAGCCGGATACTTGGCGGTGGGGTCGGTCTTGAACGGGGTCTCGTAGACCGCGAGCTTCTCGACGCCGACGTTGGCGGCGGCCGCGCGCAGGGCAACCGCGCCGCCGGACGACCAACCCCACAGCGACGCTCGCCCGCCGACCGCCCCAATCAACGCCGTGATGTCATCGACCTCGTGCTCGACCGAAACCGGGCCGGCGTCGCCGCTGTCGCCGCGCCCGCGGCGGTCGTAGTTGATCACGGTGCAGTGTTCGGACAGCGCGGTCGCGATCTGCTCAAACTTCTTGAGCTTGCGGTAACCCAGCGCGCCGCTGACCAGAATGACCGCGGGACCGTTGCCGTAGCGGTCGTAGGCGATCTGCGTTCCGTCGGCTGAGGTAACTGTCTGCATTTCGTCCTCCCTCGAAGTCGTTTCGGCAGCTAAGACCACGAGTCGGCGGCGGACTCATCGGTCGTGCCTCGGCGCCGGCACTCGCTCCGTCGCGAAAACCAGCCCGAACACCGACAGCACGACATCCACGGCATCGTCGTCGACCGGCAGATTGAGCAGGTCCCGCACCCCAGTAGACCATCGCAGCGGGCATTATCCGGCAGCGTGCAGAGATACGACACTGAGAGACGGAGATATGTCAGGTTCTAAGGCAGGCGACAGTGGACGCGACGCCCGGGCCGGCGAAATCATCAGCTTTCTGCGATCGCACGGAGCCGAGCGACTCGTTCACGCGGGCGGTCGCACGTTACTCGACCATCTCGTGGGGACCTACGAGATCGTCCGTCGCTGGGAGCAACCGCTCGTGCTCCAGCACGCGGCGCTGGTGCACAGCGTGTACGGAACCGACGTTTATGCCCAGCGGCTGCTGCCCCTGTCGAGGCGAGAAGATGTGGCCCGGGTCGCGGGAGATCAAGCCGAGCGCTTGGCGTATCTGTTCTGCGTGACCCGCCGCGATCTCCTGTTCGCGGGTACGCATATCTGGGCTCGGGATCTCCCTGGCCTCACTGGTGTCGGCGATCGAGACGCGTACGCTCAGCCGCCCGCCACACGAGCGGAGCTGGACCCGCTCGTACTTCTGCACATGGCAAATACGGCCGAGCAGGCGCGCGCGAAGGATGGATCGCCGGCGCCGTGGCTGACGGACGTGCGCGACTTGGCAGAGCTGCTGATCGACAGCGACGCCGTGACCCTTCCTCTGTTCGTGGCTGAACTCGCCGCGTTCTCCGAGGAGGATGAGGCGCTCACCGGGCGCGCGTACCGGGACGGGATGGCTCGAGCCGACGACCCTGGGGCGATGGCGAACCTGATGGCGCTGGCGGCGGCGGCCTGTCCAGTAGTGCCCGAACCATGCATTTGGCAGGCCTACCTGTCGCGCGCCCGGGGAAGCATGTCGATGGCCCGCTGGTGGGCGCGATGTGCTCGCGGGCGACTTCTTACCCTCGGTACAGCTTGGGACAAGCGGCTGACGTTCGACGAATGGCTTGAGCTCGCGCGGGTGCTCGCACGGCCACGCGATCTGCAGCTACCGGAGTCAGCCGGCGCGCGCGCCAACCCGCGCGCGCTCTACGAGACATTGGCGCGTGGTCACCTCGATGCGGTCTCCGAACGCGACTCGTCGAAGTCCACCGAGCAGCCAGCCATGCTGCCGAATGCGGCCGCGGGTAGGAAGCGGTTCCACCGCTACATCGACACGTTCGGTCACGCGGACGAGCTCCCCCTGAGAGGGCTCTACCCGCAGTTGGACAGCCAGCCCTGGTACGACCCCTCGGAGTTTCCCCTGGTGAGCTACCTGGAGTCGCACTATGACGCGATTCGGGATGAGATCTTGGCGCTCGAGTCTTCGCGATTTCACCGGGAAAGCGAACGGATCAAGCGATCCGGGGAGTGGGATGTGGCGTTTCTCTACGAACGCGGACGTCGGAGGGATGCGATGTGCGACGCGTGCCCGGTGACCACGCGCGGTATCGAGTCCTACCCGGCCATGCGCACCGTCGCCGGGTTGATCTACGCGTCTCGGATGCGCGGTGGAACGCACATTCAGGCTCACCGCGGCCCCACGAACCTGAGGGTACGTTGCCACCTGGGGATCCGGGTGCCCGAAGGGGATTGCGCGATCCGGGTGGCCGACGAGACTCGGCAATGGCGCGAAGGGCAGTGCCTCGTGTTCGACGATCATTTCGAACACGAGGCTTGGAATCACACCGGCGAGGACCGGATCGTGCTGATCGTCGATATGTGGCATCCGGGGCTGTCGCCCACCGAAGTCCGCTTGCTCGAGGGGCTGCACAGGTACGCCTACGCGTACGCGCGACAGCTCAACAAATACTGGTCCTCGAACGCCGCGGCCCCTGGCGGCCGGCGCGGGGGTGAGCCGAGTCCGCAGGCCCTCGGCTAGAGCTAGAAATCGCCCCCGTCACCACCGCCACCCCAATCCCCGCCGTCGCCTCCGTCTCCCCAGCCACCCCCGTCGCCGCCGTCCCCGCCGTCTCCCCAGTCGCCGCCGTCGCCCCCGTCTCCATCGCCGTCGCCATCGCCTCCGAACAGGTCGCCGACGGCCTCGGCACCGAAGCCGAGGCCCGCCCCAAGTACCGAGCCCATCAGCAGCCCGGACAGCAGACCGCCGCCCCCGAAGCCGTTGAAGTAGCCGCCCGCCCACGGTCCGTAATGACGTGGAGCATTCCAGTAGTCGGTCGCTCGACCGTCGACCGTCACCTGCCGGCCGTGCGGCTGGAAGCCTTCCTTGATCCGTAGCGCGTCGGCGGCACAAGCCGGTACGGGCCGCAAGGAACCGCCCGGCGGTGCCCACTGGACGTCTTCGGTCGAAGGTCCGTGACGAGGGTCAAAGAAGCACGGCGGCCTTCGCTCGGGTGGGGGCCGGCCGTCGATCAGGGCCTTGGCACATGCCATCGCGTACCGCCCCTCCTCGAGCGTCTCGCTCACGGGAGCAAGATCCTCGGGGCGCTTCGCCCGATCGAAGGTCTCGCTGGCCCGCTGGTAGGCCTCGAGCGCCTGCTCGTAGCGCTGCTTTGCCTCGTCTGAGACGCCCGGCATGCCGATGTCGACGTCGAGCGAGCGGATGTCATCGCCGAGTGCGACGACGTCATCTTGAGCGGAGCCGCGAACCTCCTCCCACTCCCGCTCACGGCGCGTCTTATGTCCGAAGAACGGCATTGCCGGCAAAGATACCCGTGGGCCACCACCGGCGGGACGCCGGCATCGTGCCCGTGTTGACACAGGAAGCGTCGGTGAGCGGCGTTACGGCGAGGATCCGCTCGCCCTCGGGCGTGCTGCCCCCTCAGGCGGAGGCCGGCGCGCCGGCGCCTTCAAGGCGTCACCAGACGACGAGAACGCGGCGACCGCGGCTTCGCGAAACGCCCGATTGGCGGGGGAGGGATCGTCCTTGCGATAGACGATCACGGTCTCCAGCTGCGCCGGCGGATTCGTGATGACCGCGGCGACGATGCCTCGCGGGAGCTCGAGCCGCACGGAGGCAGGGGCGAGCGCGACAACATCCACGTCGGCGAGGATCTGCAGCTCCCAGCCACTGTGGAACGACTCCCCGCGAGCCGCGGGCTCGAACCCTGCCTCGCGGCAAAGACCGACCATGAAGTCATAAAGGCGGGGAGCTAACTCTCGTGGGAACAGCACGAACTCATCCGCGGCAAGCTGTCGCAGGTCGATCGCCTTCTCGCCCGCGAGGGGGTGCGACCGCGCGAGGAGCGCGATCACCGGCTCTCTGCGGATCGGCACGTAGGAGAATTCGCCGGCAATCTCCGGGCATAGCGACAACGCAGCGTCGATCGCGCCGGCGCGCAGTGCGGCAAGCATCCGCGCGTTCCACATCTCCTCGGTCAGCAACGAAACGTCTGGATGACTGAGCCGGAAGGCACGGCCGATCGTCGGAAGCGTCTCGAACCGGGCGCTCCAGCTGAAGGCGACCCGGAGCTGGCCGAGCTCGCCGGCGGCCGCACGCTGGGCGTCACGGCGCGCCCGCTCGAGCTCGGCGAGCGTTCGCTGGGCACCCTCGAGGAAGCTGCGTCCCGCCTCCGTGAGACGCACCTCACGAGTGGTGCGCAGCAGCAGCTCGGTCCCGAGCTCTTGCTCGAGTTGACGGATCGCCGCGCTGAGCGGGGGCTGAGCCATGTGCAGCCGCTCCGCGGCGCGGCTGAAATTGAGCTCCTCGGCGACCGCCATGAAGTAACGCAGATGGCGAAGCTCGAGCATCGGCAGGGTTGAAGCTACTTGGGGCGCCCTCGGCACACAAGCCGAGGGCGCCGCCATATCGAGACGGTGTAGACCGAGACCGGATCGATGTTGCTCGCCGCGCGATCCAGGTTCACGCTACTGCCAATGCCGTCAGCAGAAAACGATCGCAGGGCCTTTCGGTGAATCTCGGGATCATCGGTGCCGGTAGCCTCGGGACGGCCCTCGGCGAGCGCCTGGCCCAGAGGGGCCACGGAATCATGTTCGGCGGTGGAGCGTCCGCGCAGGACGCGGCTATCCGCTTGCGCGCGCGCGTCGGATCCAACGCCGAGGCCGCCGCCTTCGGCGACGCCACGATCCTCGCGGTGCCGTTCGCAGCGATAGGCGCGGCTCTCGCCGACGCCGGCTCGCTGCACGGCCGAGTGCTGTGGTCCTGCGTAAACGCCGTGAAGCCCGACTACACCGGGCTGGCGATCGGCTTTGACAACTCGGCCGCGGAGGAGGTCGCTCGCCGGGCCCGAGGTGCGCGTGTGGTCGCGGCTTTGCCTCCGTTCGCGGGCGCGATCGCCGCCGGACAGCTCTGCTATGACATGGACCTGGAGCCGACCGTCTTCGTGTGCGGCGATGACCCGAGCGCGAAGCAACTCGTCGAGCAGCTCGTGCGTGACATCGGCGCCCATGCCGTTGACGCCGGTCCGCTCATCGCGGCTCGTCTGGTCGAGCCGGCGATGATGCTCGCGGTCAGCATCGCCTACGCCGGCGTGCCACGCGACGTCGGCCTCCGTCTGCTCGAGCGGACCAGTCTCACTCCCGGACCTCCATCTGCCCAAGTCCCCGCCTAACAAGGAGAACGCCTTGCCAGCCACCAACGAACAGATCGTCACCGATCATCACATGCGAGTCGACACCGTTTCGTCCAAGCCGAAGAAGGTTTTGATCGTCGTCTCGAATCCGGCGATCGCCATCACCGTGGGGTGGACGGTGGGGTTCTGGGGCGCCGAGTTGACGCACCCGTACTACGAGCTGACCGAGCGCGGAGTCGAGGTGACGATCGCCAGCCCCGGCGGCGGCAAGGTGGAAATGGACGCGCTCAGCGACCCGCGGGATCAGTCCAAGTGGTCCTCGGAGGACCTGATCACGATGGGGTTCGTCAACACGCCCGAGCTGATGGCACTGCTGGAGAGCACGCCGAAGCTCGCGGACCTCGACCTGGATGAGTTCGACGCGATCATGGTCGCCGGCGGCCTCGCGCCGATGTTCACATTCCGCGACAACGAACACGTTCACAACGCGATTCGCCACTTCTACGAAGCCGAGAAGCCCACCTGTATCTACTGCCACGGCACGGCGGCGCTCGTTGATCTCAAGCTATCGGACGGCTCCCTTCTGGTCGAGGGGAAGACCGTCACGGGCTTCTCGAACCTCGAGGAGGACTACAGCGACAGCTTCGTGGGGCAGCGGGTGATGCCGTTCAGGCTCGAAGAGACGCTCAAGCAACGCGGGGCGAACTACGTCCAAGGTGGACTCTTCAAGGCGTTCGCGGTGCGCGACGGCAGGCTGATCACCGGACAGCAGCAGTACTCGGGCCGGAAGGTGGCGCAGGCCCTGATCGAGGCACTGGGCATATGAGCGGCGAAATCCTCGTCATCGGGGGGCACAGCAAGATCGGCTCGGCGCTGATCGAGGAGCTCGTGCGAAGAGGAGAATCCGTCCACGCCCTCGTTCGTGCCGCCGAGCACAGCGATTCCTTCCCAGAAGGCGTGCAGGCGGTGACCGGCGACCTTGCGGACGCCGATTCGCTGCGCTCCGCGCTCGGGGGCGCCCAGCGCTTGTTCTTACTCTGCGGCCCCGCGGAGGACGAGGTCGGTCTCAACCGCAACGCGATCGATGTCGCCAAGGAAGCCCGGATACGGCTGCTGGTGAGAAGCTCGATCCTCGGTTCTGACCCGGGGTCGGGCGCGACCTTCGTGCGCGATCACGGCGTGTGCGACGCGTACCTGCACGACTCGGGCGTGCAGCACGCGGTGCTGAGGCCGAACATGTTCATGCAAAACATCGCCGAGAACACCATCCCCTCGATCGACGAGGACGGGAACTTCTACGCCAACGCCGGCGCTGCTCGGATCAGCATGGTCGACACACGGGACGTCGCCGCGGTTGGTGCGACTCTCCTCACCGAGCCTGGGCATGAGCAGCGCGCCTACGACGTCACCGGGCCGGACGCGCTCTCCTATCACGACGTCGCGAGCAAGCTCTCGGATGCGATGGGGCGAACGATCAGCTACGTCGATGCGCCCGACCAGGCCGTTGCCGGCGCGCTCGTGGGCTCGGGGCTTGGCGACTGGCTGGTCCGAGCCCTGGTCGAGCTTTTTGCCGACTACCGCCGCTCGGGCGCGGACGGCTTCGCAGCACAGGTGACGAACACCGTCGCGCAGCTCACCGGGCGTGTTCCGCGCTCGCTCGATCAGCTCCTCGCCGAGCGGATCACCGCTGACACGCTCAACGATCGCCGGGAGGGAGTAAGTTGAGCGGTCTCCGGTCCGAGGTCCGCGTTCACAGGTACGCCGCGTCGGCCATGCCAGTGAACGCATACATCGTAGAGACGAGCCGCGGCGCGGTGGTAATCGACTCGACGCTCACCGTGACCGACGCGAGGGCACTTCGATCGCGGGTGCAAGAGCTGGGCAAGCCGCTGCTTGCGGTGCTGGTCACCCACGCCCATCCCGATCATTACGGTGGCGCCGTCGAGCTGCTCGAAGACGGCAACCTACCGTTCGTTGCCGCCAGCGGCGTCGATACGGTCATCCGCCGCGACGACGAAGTCAAAGAGCAGATAATCCGGCCGATGTTCGGCGACGAGTGGCCCCGCGAGCGGAGGTTTCCAAGCCAGACGCTCTGCGACGGGGAGTCGGTCAGCTTCGACGGTGTTCCGTTCACCGTCATGGATCTCGGCCCGGGCGAGTCGCCGCACGACAGCGTGTGGCTGGTCGGCGATGAGCGCCTGGTCGCGTTCGCGGGCGATGCCGCCTACGAGCACGTGCATTGCTACCTCGCGGACGGGTTCTGGGAATCGTGGCTGGCGAACATCGCGCGGCTCCGCGCCGAGCTGGCGCCTGGAGCCGAAGTGCACCTCGGCCACGGCGATCCCCGCGGATCGGCCCCATTTGACTGGCAGGAGCGATACATCAACACGTTCATCGACGCGCTGCGCACCGCGGACTGGTCCGACCGGGATGCAGCCAAGGAAGCGGTCACCCGTGCGGTGACCGCTTACCTGCCTGCGCCCGATCTCCAGTTCTTGATGGAGCTGAGCATCGAGCCCGTTGCCGTGCAGCTCGGCCTGCTCGACGGCCAGTCGACCTAGTTGCCAGTTGAGCTCGATGGCCTGATGAAACTCAGTGCGAGCGGTCGGGGTCAGGCCGCGGCGGTGGTTCGGATGCTCAACACCTTTTCGAACCAGTGGTCTGCAAACGGTTCGTCATTGAATGGCGGCACCTCCACCCAGCCGGCCGAGCGGTACAGGGCAAGCGCCTCGGTGAGCACCGCGCTCGTCTCGATACGGGCCACCCGCGCACCACCGGCCAGCGCGCAGTCCTCGAGTTTTTCCAGCAGGCGGCGGCCGAGCCCAAGCCCGCGCGCTTGGGGAGCGATCCACATGCGCTTGATCTCGCTCGGGGTATTCGCGTGGTGCTTGACCGCACCGCAGCCGATTGGCTCGCCATGTAGGTAGGCGACGAAGAACTGGCCCGCGGGCGGTCGGACCTCGTGGGGCAGAGCGGTGGCCCCGACCGAGGGATCAAAGCCACGCGTCGAGCGCCGGTTGAGCTCAGCGACGTATTCGCCGAGGCAATACTGCGCGTCGGCGTGCTCGGGGTCGACGACACCGATCTCGACGATCCCGCAGAGCAGCAGGCGCTCGACGTCGCGCATCGCGGCGACAAGCCGCTGCCGCTGTCGCTGACTAAGCGGTGCGAGCAACGAGCGCGCCAGCTCATCCGACCGCTGATCGAGCGCCGCTCGCTCGCGGCGCCCGGCGGCGGTAAGGCGGGCAACCCGAACCCGCCGGTCGCGACCGCTGGCCGCCAGCGTGACCAACCCAGCCGCTTGTAGTGACCGCAGCAGGCGGCTCACGTACCCGGAGTCGAGCCCGAGCCGGGAGCGCAGCACGCGCACCTCGGAGCCGTCGAGCCCTACTTCCCAGAGCAGGCGGGCCTCGCCCAGCGGCCTCTCGAGGCCAAGGAAGCGGTCGTTGAGCGCCCCCACGCGCTCGGTCACAACGCGGTTGAAGCGACGGATCTGGTCGACCATCGCATCGGGCATTCTCTGACCTTAGTCAGCAAAGTGCTTGACGTCAATGGCGCCGCGTCCCACGCGCCGCTCGCGGGTCAGCGTGAGCGCCGGCCGGCCTCCGCCAGACGTACCGAGATCAGCTTCTCAACGAGCGCCTTCGGCAAGGGGCGGTCGACGGGGAAGTGAAGGGAGCTCTTGGTCATCTGGTAGCCCCCGAGCTCGTCGGCCAGCTGTCCGAGGACCGAGCCGCTGAACGGCAGGTAGCTCAGGTGATTCTTGAACGCGGCAAAGCCGGCGACGGTCAAACCGCGTACGCGGAAAGCGGGAAGCCCGTACGAGATCACCTCCTCGGCGTCTGGGACGACCTCGAGAATCGTGGCCCGCAGCGTTCTAAGCGTGCTGCGCTTGGGCTCCTCGAGCCCACTTAGATACTCGTCGACTTCCTCGGCGGACACAGGCGCGTAACTCTAGGAGTTTGGCTGTGAATGCGACGCGCGGAACCGAGGCTGCGCCTCTGACGCGCCTCGCGTGGGCTCACATCCCGGAGTTGGGCTCAACCCGTCGCTGGGCGAGAGCTCGGCGACACCGGTCCGGGCGTCGTCGATCTATGCGGCGCGTTCTCGACGGCGGTCAGCGGCTTGGCGATGCCTTCCAACCCCCTGCGTTCGGCCTTCACGCCGAAGACGATCTCGGCGACCCCGCCGATGATCATCAAGCCCGCCCCGATTGCGAGTGCTTTGAACACTTCCGAGGCCTTGCCCGTGGCGATCAGCGGAGCGAACAGCTGCGGCCCGATGATCCCGCCAATGCCGGTGCCTACGCGCGGTCGCGACCGTGGATGAACAGCCAGCGCGGACTCTCCGGCACGTGCTGCGTTGAAGCGGTCGAGGTTGACCAGCGTCAACAGCGCAGTGATCTCCACGAGCTGCTCGTCGGTGAAGTGTTCCTTCATCCGACCAAGAAGCCGGAGTTCCGACATATCCGAGAGCCAAGGTCGACGCAGAACTCACAGCCGATCATCTGCGCGCCCTTCAACTCGACCCAGGTGCTTGAGCCGTTCATCGACGGTGTTTCCCTTCCTGACCGCCTGCTGAAACCTGCCCATGCAACTCATCATCTTCGGCTGATGGGCCCACAGCTCGATCGGCTCGATCCCACTGCCACGCGCGGCCTCACGTCCGGTCATCTTCCTCATGCCCTTGAGCATGAACCGGTACGAGCTTACGATCGGACCGGCTTGCTCCTGCCGCACCCCTTGAATCCGCGCCATCGGCACCCTCCTTTGAGATCGATTGGTCTGTCGGCTACGCCGGGATGACCCGCGGCGACCTGGAGGTGTGACAGCGATCAATGAGCCTGGCGCGCAGCCGGGCCTGATCACAGGCGTCCGTTGTCGCGCAGCCACGTCAGCGCGCGAATCGTCACGGTGCCGCGCCAGTCGGTCGTCTGCGCCGGCGACCACGCCAGCCAATCGAACATCCAGCCGCCGTCTTCCTGCTGCTCGGATTCGACGAGGTCGAGGTGGGCCTCGACCCGCGCGTCGCTGACGAGCGCGCGGGATCGTGTGTGTGGCCGGGGCGAGAGGTCGACCGGTCGCAGAGCTTCTCCCTCGATCCCGACGGGCAGGATCGCAGCTGGATCCACGCGCCTGGCGAGCGAAGCGATCGCTGCACGAGCCCGCTGATCGTCGGGCACGGCGTCGAGGAAGGCGCAGGCGTACTTCAGCCAGTAGCCCCTGGGTTCCTGTTCCGTCTCAATCGCATGCCAACACCAGTCGGTGGCGCGCGTGAGCCAGTCATCGTCCGTGATGCCGCTGTCGTGAAAAGCCGCCGCCAAGGCGAGAGTCAGCATCGACCCTGGCTGGGGCGACATCCAGGGCGAGTGTGGGTAGCCCTCAAAGCCGGGCAGCACCGACGGGATCCCGCCGTCTGGCTCGGCGATTGTGGCGATCCAGACACGTGCGGCGCGCGCGAGTTCGCTCTCGGCAGCGTCTGCCTCGCCCAGGATCTCGAGCGCGTACAGCGTAGGCGCGGGTTGGCTGCTGGGACAGCGTAGGTCGGGCTCCAGCGCGTGGCCGAAGCCGCCGTCGGGGTTGCGGTAGCCGCGGAGCGCCTCCACGACCGGTTCAGCGGCCCCGTGGGCAAACAGCCGGGCGTAGCGGTGGCGGTCCACCAAACGGGCAGCCGACCAGATGAAGTTCTCGGCGGCGGGTTTATCGATGGGCATGCGCGTACACGCTAGGCGGCGGTGAGCGCGCGGTCTTTGAGAAATCGGACAGGTGAGATCCCGGCCAGGCGGGTAACCTCGGCGGTCATGTGGGCCTGGTCCGCATACCCTGCGTCGAGCGCCAGTTCGGCCAGGGGCGCGGCCGGGAGCGCCTGCAGCCGTCGGAAGCGCAACACGCGCTGAAGCATCTTCGGCCCGTACCCGACCGCGTCGCTGATGCGGCGCTGCAGCTGGCGCGTGCTCAGGCCCAACTCCGCGGCAACAGGGCCCACGCCTGCCCGGGGGCGCCCCAACGCCGCGACAGCGGCCCGGACGAGCGGATCGGGCCCCGGTACGGCGCGCAGCTCGAGCGCTCGCGCCAACACCGTTTGGGCGTCCGAGCCCGCCTCAAGCTGCTCGAGGAGGGCTGCTGCCACGTCGCGTCCGAGCACCTCGGCAGCATCCGGCGAGAGATCGCGGAGCTCCGACGCCGGAAATCCCAGCACCGTCCCGGCTGCACCTGGCCGAAGCCGTGCGCCTACCAGCCGCGAGCCCGCGGGCAGCCGCACAATTCGCGCGCCGGTGTCGGGACCGGCGATGCTCAGCCGCTCCCCGGACCAGATCAGATCCACGCAGGCATCGGGCACGACCCGGTGCTCCTGGCCCGTTGTTGTGACCTGCTCCCAAGTGCAAGCCACCAACGGCGATCCGACGATGTGCTCGACGAAGTTCACAGAAGTCCGAATTGGTTCATGCAAACCGTCCCTTCCGGAATTTTGCGGCGGCCGGTTTTGACTAGCAGAAAGTCGGCAATGGCGGACCCTAGACACGTATACCAGGCACTCTGGGAGTCAGCGAATCTAGAATCCAGTTTGGATCGGAGGGACCGGGACTGACTGAATACGTTCTCTCACAGCGAGGCTCGCCAGACGTGGAGCGGGCTCGGCTGAAGTTGCTGGAGGAGTACCACGATCCGCTGACCGTCAGTCAGCTGGACGCGATCGGCGTCGGCGAGGGTTGGAGCTGCCTGGATGTCGGCGCCGGTGGAGGGTCGGTCACACGGATGCTCGCCGAGCGGGTCGGGAGCGCTGGCTCGGTGCTAGCGGTGGATCTCGACACGAGCCTCCTCGATGAGCTGGCGAGCGATCGGGTCGAGGTGCGCCGCCACGACCTCCTGTCCGACCAGCTGCCGCAAGCCGCGTTTGACCTCGTCCACGCACGCTTGCTCCTGATGTTTCTCTCGCCCCGACTCAGGGCGTTGCAGCACCTGGTGAGCGCTGCACGGCCGGGAGGGTGGGTGGCCACGGTTGCTCCTGACTTCACCACGGTGGCGCTGTCGCCGACCAGCGCAGTGTGGCAGCGGGTTTGGTCGCAGTTCCTCGACGCAGCGATGAGCGGTGGCTGGGATCCCGGCTACGGCGCCCGCCTGTTGGGCGACCTACGCGCAGCCGGACTCGTCGAGGTGCACGCCGACTACGTCGCACGCTGCTACCCGGGCGGGTTGCTCCCCTCCCGCCTTATGTCGCTGACGGTCGAGCGGTTGAGAGAACCAATGATCCGCCTCGGCGCAGACAGCGGCGAGATCGACGAGGCGCGGCGCCTGCTTGAGGAGCCGACCAGCATGATCACATCTCCAACGACTTGCATGGCGCGCGGCCGGCGGCCCGGCCACGCCTGAGGACCTTCGACACGGTCGTCTGCCCGGGGCGAAACGGAGCAGTGGGCACGGACGGGTGCTGGTCTGCTGCGGCGGGCTGGCGAGCTGGCGGCCGAGGACGGGCCGAAGCTGGGCCTTGCCAGTCCGGGGCCTCCCCGGGCCCCTGGGCCACCTACCCTGACAATCGTCAACCGCTCGGAGTCCGCGAGCTCGATGCCGCTTGCCGACGCGCCCGGCACCACGTGCCTACCTGGCGCGGCGAACCTGCCCACTGCGGCCCACCCCACCGGCGTGCGCTTCGTCGACGTCGGCAAACCAGATCTCGACGAATGCGGCGACCCAGTCGGGCTGCCGCCGACAGCAACGACAACGCAGTCCCGCCCGGCAAAGTCACCGTCGCCGTGACGGCCAAGCCCGCTGACCGGCCCTCGCAGCCCAAGCACAGCCGGAGCTTCGCGCTCCCCTCAGCCCGGAAGCTCACACCGGCGAAGGAGCGACGATGAATCACAACCCACGTTCCCGGACCAGCCCGCCGCCGACACCCGTCCGGTGCTCAGCACGGCTCGTCAGCCGTACCCACGCACGAGGTGACCTAGCAGGCCGGTGTTGAATGGGTCGCTATTGACGGCGATCGAGCCCGAGAACGGGTATTGGAGGATGAGCGCCGTCAGGAGACCGGCGCTCACCACGATCGCGATGCTCACAACGATCACGAGGTCCACGCCGATTGTGTGGGTCTCGATCAAGAGCGAGATGGCGAGCGTTAGTACGGCCAGAATGATCATCAGCACCAACAACGGTTTCGGGATCGTCGTTTCGGCCGCATCGAGCCGGCTTTCACGCTCGCTGATGATCGAATGCAGCGTACTCGTTGCTGAGCTGTAGAACGCCCCCTGAGCGTTCGTCGTTGGCGAGTACGCCTCGAGCGTGGCGATGACGTTGCCCAGTAGCTCCTGCGCGCGCGGATCGTCGCGTCCGTCCCGCAGCTTGCCAAATTCGCGATCCCTGACCTCCAGGGCGTACAGCGCAACGGCACGATTGACCTTGCTCCGTACTGCCGGCGGCAGAATGCCTGCGTCCTGCACAAGCTCGGTAAGCGACGTCGCCTCAGCCGCGACATTGTTCGTCGCGCCGTCGTAACTGCTGTAGAGGTTGACAATGACGAATGCGAGAACCAGGGCAAAAATCGTCATCACCATCGCATCGGCGCCGCCGATGACCTGGCTTGAGCGCTCAGCTCTCCAGGCAGTCAGAAACCTGCGCACCAAAGCGAAGCCCACAAGCGCCACGATCACGGTCCCGGATACGACGATCAGTCCGAGCGCCCAGTCGGGAAAATCGTTCAGAAGGTCCCTGGTCACCATAACTCTACGTCAATGTGCCCGAACACACACGGGAGGCGCCAAGCGACCCGTGAGTATTGGGCTGAAAGCTCAGCGGGAACCGATCGCCTCTCAGAAGCTGCCCGAGGGCACCACATCCAGCCGCTCGTCAGAGGATCGTGATGAGAGAGTATGACAGCGGCGACGGGGTGTGAGAGTGAGGTAGGGGACTCTGGCCCAGGCGACGCCTTGCCCGAGGCAGCCCTGAGACGTGATCACGAAGCGGTTGTCGGAGACGAACATCGCGGTGCGACCGGCGGCGGCGCCGATCAGAGCGGGGACGATTGCGATCGCGATGACCCGCCGACGCGGGACGCGGCGTCGTTGATGGCAACGATCATCATGATCCCGTCGCGACGGGTTGTGGTGCCGTGGCGATCTTGTGTCGGAGCGCTTTCAGCGCCGCGGCGTGGATCTCGGAGAAGCTCGGGAACGGCTGTATCGTCAGGAACCCGTTCGACTCGGCGTACGCGTGGGTATACGTGGCCGTCTTGGCGACCTCCGACAACATCGCGGTGGCGCTGAACTCGGCCTCGGTTGCGCCGACCGCCGCGGCCTGCGGATCCGTGTAGGTAACCCGAGTCGGGAGTGCGACAATCGGTCCTTCTTCGGGACCGGAGGATTCCTACTGGCTCAGCACAGACTGACCTCGCGCCAGGAGCGAGATCTGGTGATCGCGGCCGAGTGCGGCGACGCTGCCGCTTGCCGCCGGCTGGTCGAGGCCTTCCTGCCCGCGATCGCGAGCCTCGCCCGGGGCTTCCAGGGCAGCCGGGTCGAGCGTCGGGAGCTTCTCCAGGAGGGCGTGTCGGGGTTGCTGTTCGCCGCGCGGCGCTACGACTCGGACCTCGACACGCCGTTCTGGGCGTATGCCTCGTTCTGGGTGCGCAAAGCCATGCGGGAGCTCGTCGCCGAGCTCACTCGGCCGGTTGCCCGACATCGGGGAGACGATCGTCGATCCCCTCGCCGAGCGGGCATACGAGAAGGTGCTCGATGCGCTCGAGATCCATGAGGTGCTTGACCTGACCAATCAATTGGAAGAACGGGAGTGCGCGGTGCTTCGCAGCCATTACGGGCTAGGCGAGGAACCGCGAACACTGAAGGAAATTCGGCGCAGGGCTAGGACTGACCGCCGAGCGGGCGCGGCAGATCGAGGCCGCCGCCCTGACCAAGCTCCGCCAAGCACTCGCCCAGCCCGCGCCGATCGGGAGCAGCGCGACTTGAAATCCATTACCGGCGCCGTACTACGCGTAGTGGGGTATCCAGGATCATGCCTGGATCCATTCGGCCATGACCTCTAACGGCACAGCACTGCGGCATAACGCCTTCGTCTACGAGTCCCAGAACGAATACGTCACGCGGGCGGTTCCCTCCTGAAAGCGGGGCCCGAGGCCGGCGAGGGCGCGATTCGTCGCCCAGACCAGGCCGGGGTTGGCCATGATGCGCGAGGCGCTCGGGCCCGACGCCACACACGTCACCTTGGTTGACGTCAGCTCGTCCGGCACTCGGCCCGCGCGAACCCTGGCCGCGTATCACAAGGTCTAACTCAGAACAGCTGCAAAAGATGACCAAGCTCCGCGCCGTCGCCGATGTCCAATTCGGCCCCGACCCCCGCGAATGGGATCTTTGGATTGGATACGAGGCCGTCTTCAACCGCTCCTTCGGCCACTTGCCCGTCTGGGCCGCTAACCGGGCAGCCGGACGCGGACTGCCCAATTTGGTCACAGCCAAGCCACAGAGGTCAGGCGTGGCGCCATCCGCAGACCAGGCTCGATGCCGCGCGTGATTGGGGGGAGCGACGCGGTCGGCGGCGGGACTCCTGGATCGGTTCGAACTGAGCAGTCGGGCGGAGGCTGCTGGATCTCGATCTGAGAAGCGCTCTGCCTGCCGGCGAGGCTAGCGAGCAGCGGCCGCGGTCCGCTCACGTTCGACCAGCACGCGGCGCAGGATCTTGCCGGAGGGCGCCTTCGGGATCTCGTCGACGATTTCTACGGCGCGCACCTTCTTGTATGGGACCACGTGTTCGGCCACGTACTGGGCGACCTCTTCGGGTGTGATCGAGCCGGTGGGGACGACGAATGCTTTTGGTACTTCGCCAGCTTCCACGTCGGGGATCCCGATCACAGCCGCGTCGGCGATCGCCGGGTGCGCGAGCAGCAGTGCCTCGAGTTCGGCTGGCGCGATCTGGTAGCCCTTGTACTTGATCAGTTCCTTGATCCGGTCGACGATCCACATCGACCCGTCGGACTCTAGCCTGGCAACGTCGCCCGTGTGCAGCCAGCCGTCAGGATCGATCGCGTGCGCGGTTGCCTGTGGGTTGTTGAGATAACCCTTCATCACCTGCGGGCCCCGTATCAACAGCTCCCCCGGCTCGCCCGCCGGCACGTCTTCACCGGTCGCGATGTCGATGATCCGGCATTCGGTGTTCGGGACCGGGGGGCCGATCGAGCCGGGCATCTGCCCGGCGAGTTCGTCTCCGACCCAGTGAGTGGTCGGACTCGTCTCGGTCAGGCCGTAGCCCTGCTGCATCCGGCAACCCAGCCGCTCACCGCAAGCCACTTCGAGTTCAGCAGACAGCGGCGCAGCGCCTGAGTTAAGGAGCTCCAGGCTCGAGAGGTCGAACTCGTCGACGAGCGGATGCTTGGCTAGCGCGAGCACGATTGGCGGCACGAGCGCGGTGCGCGTGATCCGGTAGTCCTGCAGCATGCGCAGGAACTCGGATAGCTCGAACCGCGGCAACGTCACGACGGTGTCGCCGAAGTAGAGGGGTATGTTCATCAGCGAGACGAGCCCATAGATGTGAAAGAACGGCAGCACCGCGAGCTGTCGCTCATAACTCGACTCATCCTCGCTGTGCTGTACGCGCGCGGCGACCTGACAGATGTTCGCGACGATGTTGCGGTGAGTGAGCATCACGCCCTTGGGCAGACCAGTGGTGCCGCTGGAATAAGGGAGCGCTACGAGATCCTCGGCGGGATCGATCGTCACCTCGGGCGGCTCGAAGCCCGCCTGTTGCAGCGCGGCAAACGGCGTCGCGCCGGCGGCCTCCCCGTACACGAAGATCTCCTCGACGTTGGCCCGCTCCGACGCGGCGATCGTCTTCCCCAGCACCTCAGGCACGGTCACCAGGAGTCGGGCGCCACAGTCCTGCAGCTGGGCCGCGAGCTCATCCGCGGTCAGCAGCGGGTTGGCCGTCGTGTTTACGCCACCGACGGTTGCGACGGCGTGAAATGCGACCGCAAACTCGGGCACATTCGGGGCGCAATGGGCGAACACCTCTCCCTTGCCGAGGCCCCGCTCGGCCAGGCCAGCGGCGACATTCCGCACTGAGCGCACCAGCTGCGCATACGTGATAGTCCGCCCGCTCGGCCCGTCGATAAAAGCAGGCCGCTCACCGAACTCGCGAGCGCGAGCGAGAACAAAGTCGGTAAGCGGCACTTCCGGAATCTCGACATCCGGAAACGGGCTGCGGATCACCATCGTAGACCTCCTCGCATGGGTGCGAGGCGAGTCTACGACCACGCGCTGCACCGCGGAGTGCCCTGCGCGCGGGAGGTGGAGCGGACGGACACCGTCGAGCGCGAGACGCGGAGGCGGTCGGCGATCTGCCGCCGCGACAGATCGTCCTCGCAATAAAGGTGCGCCGCCGTGAGTTCTGCCCCAGTGTGCGCCCCTGCGCGACCGGGAGGCCGCATCATGATCCTCGCGAGTGCGGCGCCGTCGGCGGACGTGGAGACTGCGAAGTGCGATCTCACCGGATTCCGCGACACTCGCCCCGGCGCGGCAGGACATCGACGCTTTGTATCTGATGTGGCCCGGCGGGGCCTGCCGACCCTAACCCGTCATCGATCTCCCTGACACACGTGTGCCACGTCGCGTGACTCTCGACCTACGTTCTCCGACCTGAGTGACGATGCCGCGATCTCCTTTCACAAGGAGATAGAACGGCGGCTCCGTCAGTCGGATGTCAATTGCACGTTCCTGCGCGCGGCCGACTCCGCGGCGACCAAAACGCTACGCCAGTCGATTTCGCAGGCGGAGCTCGCCGCGATCGTCGGCGCCGCCGCCGGCCGCACTGTGAGTTGAGAGGAGAAACCGCTCGACGAGGCGCGCGCTCAACTACTCGGCGCCCAGCGTGAGGCTAGTTGCTACCTCATGGGCTGTTTCGAGGCGCTACGTGAGCGCGGCCATATTTACCGCCATCTCCTCGCATGCACTTGCCCGCACGAACCTCGGGACCAGCAGCTTTCCGATCTCGTGGCCGATGAAGTCGAGCTGGATCATGACTCGTCCGTGCGGCCGTCTGCGGCGCGTTCGTGCTATTCGACGAAGCGCGTGAGGTCCGTGACGTAGGCGAAGACCTCCTCGGGTACTCGTGCGACTTCGGGGCTCGTGGTCATTGGTTCCGTCAGCCCTCCGCAAGGACATTGGCGTAGCGCTGCAGGTAAAGCGGCCAGCCCTGGTCGCCGCCGATGCCCTCGCGTAGTCCTTCCCATCCTTCGCCGTGGCGGTCCAGGTTGCGGTGCTCTAGCTCGACTCGGGTGCGCTCGGCACCTTCGGCGATGAACCGGATCTCGACCTCGCTGGCCCTGTCGCGGTCGGTCTCGAGCTGCCACTGTGGGCTGATGTCCCAGCTGATCACTATTCGGTGTGGTGGCTCGTAGGCCAGCACCCGCGCCCACCGGCACTCGCTCCCATCCACTCCGCGGTCGTACAGCTGGCCGCCGACGCGTGGTTCGAACACGCTCTCGGCGATATCGACCCGGAGCAGGTTGTGTTCCTGTGGCTTGATCTGATCGAAGTGCTCGACGAACACGTTGAACGCGCGCTCGACCGGCGCTTCCACCACGACCGAGCGGCTCACCGTGGTGCCCGGAACCCGGGTGTGGCTGTTCATGCCCGCCCCTCCCAGCCTCCGGCTCCGCTCGCGATGAGACCGGTGTATCGCTGCAGGTAGACCGGCCAACCGTCACCGCCCTCGACGGCTGCCCGGATCGCTTCCCAGCCCTCGCCGTGGCGGTCCAGGTTGCGGTGCTCGAGGTCGACCCGGGTGCGGTCAGGACTCTCCGGGATGAAACGCACGTCCACCTCGCTGGTGTTCTCGGTCTGGATCTCCCATTGCGGGCTGAAGTCCCAGCTGATCACGATGCGGCTCGGTGGCTCGAATGCCAGCACCCGTGCCCAGCGCATCTCGCTTCCGTCCTCGCCGTGGTCGTACACCTGGCCGCCGGCGTGCGGCTCGATCACCGTCCGGGCGATCGGAACCCCGAGCATATTGTGCTCGGGCGGCTTGATCGCGCCGAACTGCTCGATGAATACCCGGAACGCTCGCTCGACCGGGGCCGCGACGACGACAGAGGCGCTGACCACGTTCCGGGTGTCCTGAGTCTCAGTGCTCATGTGTCCTCCCCGAGTGATTGCTCCGCTGCCGCCTTGTAGGCGGCCAGGGTCTTCCCCCAGAAACGCTCCAAATCGGCGCGAAGCAGCGCGAGCCCATCCGGAGCCACGCGGTAGATACGGCGCGTTCCGACTGGCTGGTCGGTCACCAGCCCGGCGTCCTTGAGCACCCGCAGGTGCTGCGAAACCGCGGGGCGGCTCACCGGCAGCTCGCCCGCCAGCTCGACCACCGCTCGCGGCCGGTCGACCACGCGCTCGAAGATCGCTTTGCGGGTGGGATCGCCCAGCGCGGCCCACGGATCGATCCGCGCTGCTCGGTAAGCTGCCACGAACGGTAAGGTTAGCCTTACGGTTGCCGCCTTGTCAATCAATCAACGGTCGAAGTACTCCCGACCCATCGTTACCGACTCGCCTGCCGCACAGCCCACGCGGCCGAGAGCGTCATTCCGCTTCAGCGACCGGCGACTGAAGAGTGCTCGCTCTGCAAGATTGGGACCGCGCGCCATGAGGGCGACCGAAGCTCATACATCGGAACGATCTCGGCACTCTCGCCCGCGGCGCGGTCGGCTCCCGACTCTCGCTCCGATCGCGCGGGCGGCGGCGGGTCTGAGGCCGATCTCAGCGACGCAGGAGCTCGGCTTGGAGCTCGCGCAGCTCGGGTGCCGGGGTGGCGCCGAGCTCCTCGCGCAGCCGTTCGCGCAGCGCTTCATATACGCGGAGTGCCTCGGCGGAGTTGCCGCGCGCGGCGAGGATCTGCATCAGCAGCGCGTGGGCGCGTTCGTGAAACGGGGCGGCCGCGACGAGCTCGCGCGCCGAGCGTTCTCCTGGCGCCAGTTCGCTTCCGCCGACTCCGAGCGCGACGGCGGCGTAGCACTCGAGCGCGGCAATGCGGATGTCTTCGAGGCGGCGTCGGTGCTCCTCGGCCCAGGGGAGGTCGTCGCCGGGCAAGAATCCGCGTCGGGCGGTGAATAGCGCGATTAGCGAGGGCCCCCAGCCCCGTGCCCAGTCTCCTTGGGCGACGGCAGCTTCCGCCCGGTGGATCGCCTGCTCGGCCGCTTCGAGGTCGATCCAGGCGTCGTGGGGGAGTTGCATGCGGATCTCCGTGCGTCCACAGAGAACGTCGGCGCCGACCGCGCTGCGCAGCCGCGAGAGCAGCGCGCTAAGCGCTGCGTCCGCCCCGGCGGGCGCGCGCCATGGCCAGAGCGCTTCGATCATCTGATCGCGGCGGGACGGGAGCGCCCGGTTGACGGTCAGGTAGGTGAACAGCACGCGGGCCTGCCCGCCGGGAAGCTTTGGGGTCAGGTCGCATCCGGCGAGCTCGACTGCTAGTCGGCCGCATAGCTGGATTCGAGTCGGTCCCTTGTTCTTCAAGGTTGGTGCAAGGAGAATCGCAGAAGCGTGCAAACTGGCGGTCGTAAGGTGGCGCTCGTAACCAAAGGAGAGGTCATGGCGAAGGTCATCCGGTGCCAGTGCGGGTTCCTCGGACGCGGTGAGACCGTCGAGGAAGCGGCGACGGCCATCGAGGCGCACATGCGCTCCGATCATCCGGAGCTGGTTGGCAAGGTCAGCCGTGAGGATCTGATCGCAATGGCCGAAGAGGCGTAGGCGACCGCCACCGAGCCGGCGGCGCGCCTCGCGATAGGAGAGCGATAGCGATGCTGCCGGTATTGGAGATTGCAGACGGTCCGCTTGTCTCGGCCGATTGGCTCGAGGATCATCTCGAGCATCCCCGCGTCCGAGTCCTCGACGTGCGGGGCCGACACCCGAGTTCGTCCTCGCCGCACGCCAAGCGCGCCGAATACGCGGTTGCGCACATTCCCGGCGCGACGTTCGTCGACTGGGAGCACGACTTCGTTGACCTCAACGATCCCGTGCCGGTGCAGGTCGCCAGCGCCCTCGAGTTCGCTGCGCGTGCCGGCGAGCTGGGCATCGGCGACGACGATCTGGTCGTGACCTATGACGACTACTACGGCATCTTCGCGGCGCGGGTGGCGTGGGCGTTCCGCTACTACGGCGCCGAGGGTCGCGTGCTGGATGGTGGCTGGACCACCTGGAATGAAGAGGCGCGTCCCGTTACTGATGAGATACTCGAGCGCCCGCCGGCGCAGTTCTCCGCAAGCCCTAGGCCGAGGCTAAGGCGAACGCTGGCCGAGGTAGTCGATGCGTGCGAGCGTGGCGCGACGCTCGTGGACGCGAGACCGAGACACCTGTTCCTCGGCGAACCAGGGGTCGCCAACACCGGTCACATACCCGGAGCGCGATGCCTCCCTTACCAGGAGCTCGTCGATGGGGCGACCGGGCTGTGGGCCGTCCCAGAAGCGGTCGCCAGGCTCGTCCGCGACGCCGGAATCGACCCTGACCGTCCGCCGCGCGAGCTCATCGCAACCTGCGGTAGCGGCGTGTCCGCGACCCTCGCGATGCTCACACTCGAGCGGATCGGAGTCCACTGCGACGGGGTCTACGACGGTTCCTTCAACGAATGGAGCTCAGATCAGACACGTCCAGTCGCGTACGGCCGCGCGGATTAGCAGCAAGCGATCACGGGATCGAAAACATCCGGGCGGCCGGATCACGGAAGAGCGGCAGGCCGGGCTTGCATAGACAGTTCGACGATATATGCTGCTCTTATGAGCAGGCGTGCGATGCAGGAGGCGACGTTCCTGATCCTCACAGCCTTGGCCGCGGGCAGCCAGCACGGCTACGGGATCATCACCGACGTCGAGCAGATTTCCAAGCGGCGGGTCCGATTGCGCGCCGGGACCTTGTACACGGCCCTGGAGCGCCTTCGCGCGGACGGGCTGATCGAGGTGGACCGGGAGGAGATCGTGGACAGCCGGCTGCGTCGCTACTACGCGCTTACGCCCGCAGGTGGGGAGCGACTGGCCGAGGAGGCGGCTCGCTTGCGCGCCAACGCGCACGTCGCGATGGCGCGGCTGGATGTGAATGGCGGGGTGGCGAAGGCATGAGCGATTCCGACGGATCTTGAACGCCGCTACCGACGCCTACTGGCGTTCTATCCGCGAGCGTTCCGCGGCGAGCACGAACAGGAGATCCTCTGGTGCTGATGGCTCGTGCCGCGGCAGGTCAGCGGGGGCCCGGGCTGGCCGAGTCCGCCGATCCGCTCAGAAACGCGACCTGAATGCGACTGCGGCATCCCACCTCATGGGAGGAGAGGCATCACCCGGCCCTGTGGATCTGGGTGCGGGTTCTCAGCGGTATCTGGCTGGTCATCTGGGTGTCTGCTGTCATGTCGCCGGCGCGTCGGGCTCAGCGGCCTCGAAAGGGAGCTCCCGGTTTGAGTAGTAGGGGCGCCAGAATGGGAACTCGGTGGCCAACCAGTGTCGGAGAGCGCCGTACAGCTTGGCGTAATCGCCGCGCTCGTAGGCGGCGGGAGTTACCCACCAGCTGACGTCGACGTCACATTCCAGGAGCGCCTCGGAGAGGTCGGTGCGGCGGCCGGGTGGGTACAGATAGCAGCAGCCGATGTAGGTTCCGCTCGCGTCGTAGACGGCGTAGGTGAATGAGTACCCATCTCGAAACTCGAGCTCGTGCCAGACGAGGTCAACGAAGTCGATGGCCTCTGTGACCGGCCCGGTCGGCCACCCGCCGCCGCGAGTGCGTGTGATCAACTCGAGGCTGGCGTTGATGCCGCGCACGTCCTCGCGGAGGTCGGCGCGCGTGATGGCTCGTGCTTCTAGGTGCTCGAAGCGCAGACGCCTCGGCGCCGTGAATCCATCCGGGATCATGAGCTTCTTGATGAATTGTCGGTAGTTCACGGGGCATCCTTTTAGCGTGGTACCTAGACCGTAGAGCGGGGTCCGGCCACACCCGTGGCCCCACGCTGGCCGTACGTTGCCTAAGGGCAACGGCTCGGCCTCGGAGCCCCAGCGTGCACCGTGTCTTTCGAGGAGGCCGGCCTTGGGTGGGTCCGGGTGGAGCTGGCGCGTGGTCGCCTACGCGACGCCGTCGCGCGCCGGCTCGTAGGTGAGGATTGCGACGCCTTCGCCGACGACCTTCGAGTCGATCAGTCGCAGAGTCTTCTTGTCCGTGCTGTCCCCGAAGAGGCGCTTACCGCTGCCCAGCACGACCGGGAAGGCCATCAGGCGCAGCTCGTCGACGAGGTCGTGCTCGAGCAGGGTCTGCGCGAGTTGCGCGCTGCCGTGGACGACGATGTCGCCCTCGTGGTCGTCTCGGACCCGTCGTGCCGCTTCGACGGGATCGCCCTCGAGCACAGTCGTGTTGCTCCACCGGGCCGGGTTAGCTTTTGAGCCGACCACGTATTTGGGCATGTTGTTGAACTTGTCGGCGAACTCCCCTTCGCGCTTGGGCCATGCGTCGGCGAACCCGTCGTAGGTGACGCGGCCGAGGAGTAGGGCTTCGGCGGCGCGCGCCTCGTCGAGCTTGAACCTGTCGCCCTCCTCGCCGCGGGAGAACTCAAACGACCAGCCGCCGTGCCTGAAGCCCTCGGCGCCGCCCGGGTCCTCGATGACGCCGTCGAGTGAAACGAACTCGGTAACTACGATCCTTCCCATGGAGCCTCCGTCCTCGGCGGTATATTGAACCTGCTGGTTGTTAAACCTATCAGATGAAGACAGTCTCTGACGACCGACTGAGCTTGACCTTCGCGGCGCTCGCCGATCCCACGCGCCGCGCGATCCTCACGCGGCTCGCGGACGGTGAGGCAACGGTCAATGAGCTGGCCGAGCCGTTCCCGATCAGCATCCAGGCGGTGTCCAAGCACCTCAGAGCACTGGAGCGCGCGGGACTGATCACGCGCGGGCGCTCGGCGCAGCTGCGCCCGTCGCGGCTCCGCGCCGAACCGCTGAAGGCCGCGGCCGACTGGCTCGGTTCCTACCATCGATTCTGGGAGGCAGGGTTCGACCAGCTCGACCAGCGCGTGCGGACCCAGAAGAACGAGGCTGGCGGTGGCTGAGCGCTTCGGCCCCGGCGCGAGCGAGCACGGGATCAGAATCAGGCGCGTGTTCGACGCTCCGCGCGAGCGCGTTTGGTGTGAGTGGACCGAGCCCGAGAGCTTCGCCGACTGGTACGGCGGCGCGCAATGCGAGGTCCCGCTCTCCAGCGTGTCGATGGACGTGCGGCCCGGCGGTGCGTGGCGCCTGACGATGTTCGCCCCTCCCGGCCGTCGTCGGATCGACTGGAGGGGCGAGTATCGCGAGGTCAAAGCGCCCGAGCGACTGGTCTTCACGGTCACGGATCAGCCGGACGTCGATGCCTTCGAGCTCGTGACTGTCGTGCTTACCGACCTCGGCGACGGCCGCACCGAGATGCTCTTCGAACAGCGCGGGTCGATGTCGCCCGATCAGTACGACCGCGCCACCGAAGGCTGGGGGACGTTCTTCGACCGCATGCAGGAGCGCCTCGCCGCCGCCTGAACACGCCCGGGCGAAGCCACGCCCCAGACAGGAAAGCGGAACGAGGTCAGCCCGTCTGAGCCGGGACCGCTCTGAGCGAGAGGTCGTCTCGGTAGCCTTGAACTCATGGATGAGCAGCCTGCCCGTGAGCACGTGACCGCGTCTGGCTCCAATCCAGGTGCTGACGGTCGGCCGGTACGTACGCCCCACCCGCCGATCGTCCGCTATTGGCATCCGGATCGGTTGGCGAGGCTCGGGCGCGCATCGTACGCGCGTGGGTTCGAGCAGGCCGCGGCCCAGCCGTTCGCGCGCTCGAGCTATCTCGCCGACCAGCGCGTGCCGCAGGCTGAACCCGCGGTGGAGCCGCTGGCTCGCCCGGTGCAGGTATGAAGTGTGCGCTGAACGCGACCGCGGCGTCGATCCCGGCGGCGCTCCTCGCTGCACCGGACGCGCTCGCGCGTGCCGGCGGCGGCAGCTCGGGATTCGGCGGCTTCGGCCGCGGCGGCGGTGGCTTTGGCCGTGGGTTCGGTCACGGGCATTTCTTCTTCATTCCCGTCGGCGGCGGGGGCGGCGTGTTGCTGTTCATCCTCGTCCTTGTGGTAGTGCTCTTCGTGCTCCCCCGGCTGATGATGTGGTGGCGCCGTCAGCAGAGCGCGGGCGCGGCCTCGCGCCGGAGGGTGGGCCAGCGTCAGCGGCGCGTGGAGCTCGCCGCGGCCGAGGCGGCCGAGGACGACACGGCGTTCGCGCCCGAGCAGGTTCGCTCGCAGGCAACCCGGTTGTTCGTTGACATCCAGTCCGCCTGGGACGCTGGCGATCGCGTCCGCTTGCGCGGGCTTGTGGCGCCGGAGCTGCTGGCGGAGTGGGAGCGGCGTCTGGATGATTTCGATCGGAAGGGCTGGCACAACCGTGTACAGCCGCTCGGCGAACCGTCGATCGAGTACGTCGGCCTGACCAACCGGGGCGACGATCCCGCGGACCGTGTGGTGGTCCGAATCGAGGCGAGGCTTCGCGATTACGTCGAGGACGCATACGGACAGCGCGTGGGGCGAGTCGACGGCGCTGGCGAGACGAGCCGCGTGCGTGAGTTCTGGACGCTTGTCAAGCGAGACGGGCACTGGATTCTGCAGTCGATCGAACAGGGCGGCGAGGGTGCACACCGGCTGAGCGAGGGGCTCGTCGCTACCCCATGGGCCGATGAGCGGACGATGCACGACGAGGCCTTGGTGCATGGCGCGGTGCAAGACGCCGTGCCGGAAGGAACGAAGCTCGCCGAGGTCGCTGATCTTGACTTCAACGGTGATGGACGGGCCGCCGCGCTCGACCTGTCGCTGGCCGACGGCAGGTTCGCGCCCGACGTGCTCGAGGTCACCGCTCGCCGTGCCGTCGCTGCCTGGGCCGACGCGGTCGACGGCGACAACGGTCCGCTTCTGCGGCTATCGCACCCCGACGCCGCGCGCGAGCTGCTGCATCCCGGCGACCCAAGCGAGCGCACACGTCTCGTCGTGCGCGGCCTCGAAGTGCGTCACATCTCGATCGTCTCGCTCGATCCCGCATCGGAGCCACCGACGATGACGATCGACGTCGAACTCGCCGGCCGTCGCTATATCGAGGATCGTGACACGGCCGCGGTCGTGGCCGGCAGCCAGTCGCGAGCGATCACGTTCACCGAGCGCTGGACACTCGCCCTCGATGGACCCAACGACCAGCCATGGCGAATCGTCGCCGTCCGCGCGCCCGCCGGACGACCCTAGGCGCCGGCATTCCTCGCGGGCGCCACCGCCACCGCGGGCCCGCCCTGACTGCGCAGGCATCTCGCGAACGCCGGCAGGTCCGCCTCTGGCCTGCTCCTGCTCTGGCGAGCGGATCATGCTCCCGCTCCCGAGCGCTTCTGCCGAGCCCTAACCCGACTTCGGCTCGCCGCCGCCGTCGGCCTGTGAGGACTGCGCCTCCCCCGGGGCGGCCGGCGGGCCGGGCGGGAGCGCTGACTGCTGTGCCCCTGAGCCGACCTCAGCCTTGAGTTTGGCGAACTCGTCGTCGACTTCGCTCTTGGCGCCGAGCTGCTCGAGTTGGCGGTCGACGTCGTCCTGACCGGGGCCGAGCGCCGTCAGGTCCTCGAATGTCCCTGCTGCCTGCAGCTCCTCGACCGCCGAGGCGCGTGCCTGCATCTGGTCGGTCTTGTCGATCGCGCGCTGCATCGCCGCCCCGACGTCAGCCATCTCGTCTCCTACCCCCGTGGCCGCCTCGGAGATGTGCACCTGCGCCTCGGCGGCGGAGTACTGGGCCTTGATGACCTCCTTCTTGGAGCGGAACTGCTCGATCTTCGCCTGGAGCTGCTGCTCGGACTGGGTCAACTTGTTCTGCTCTGACTCCAGCTCTGTGACTTGCTGATCGAGCGAGCCGACCTCGCCGGTGATCAGCTGTTTGCGCTCGAGTGCTGCACGGGCGAGATCGTCCCGCCCGGCCGACATTGCTTCCCGCGCCTGGCCGTCGAGCTTGTCGATCTGCTGGTGGAGCTCCTGCTCCTGGAGCTGCAGCCGCTTCTTCGCGGTGACGACGTCGGCGATTCCCTTCTTGACGTTCTGCAGATCCTCTAGTTGGCGCTCGTAGGCGTAATCGAGTGTCTCCGCTGGATCCTCAGCGTGGTCGAGCAGGTGGGAGATCTTGGCTTTCGTGAGTGTTGAGATGCGACCGGACAGTCCAGGCATCTGACCCTCCTACGGATAATCGTGCCGCTGATCCAGCTCACCGCCAGCCCTGCAGCCGAGTCTCGAGCCGCTCAGAGCCGCGATCCGCCTCTCCGACGGCGAGTTGGTCTGGCGCTGAACTTCAATAGAGGACAATCGTACCCGCGGTCCTAACTACGCACAGCCTCCCGGCTTGCGCCAGCTGCGAGCGACCCTGGCAGCTGCGTCAGCTCTCGGAGAGCGCTAGTCGCCGAGGTCGTTTCACAGCGCGGTGGCTCCGCGGTGTGTCTTGCCCGGCTACGCCGCTCGCAAACGATGGCCCGCGCCGATCACTGCTGCATAATTGCCCCACCGGCGATGGGCCGGGCGGCTTCCGCTTCGGGAGCGCGCAGACTGGAAGCAGCAGAATCGTTCGGCCGCCGCCGGCCGATCTCGTGGCCCGCGGTTCGTGAAAAGAGCCCTGCGCGCTCGCCTGGCGCGAGCCGTGACGAGCCGTGGAGTTTGGCGCCAAGCGCGAGCCAGCATGCGCTGACTCCGCGTATGCGACAGGCACGCCCGTGCCTCGCAGAGCTTGGCGCCCGGTGCATCGCGTGCCGCTTGTGCCCCTCTCCTAAGCGTAACCCGCCATTTGCTCCCGCTTGGTCCTAGTGCGTCAGTTTGGGGCGGCCGTGCTGGCTGTCGGATTGCCTGCCGATGCGAGTGTGTCGGTTGCGCTGACCGCAGCGCTGATCCACCTGTTGCGATCGGGAAGGGTGGCAGACCGACGCGGGCGCAAGCGCTCGGTCGGAGGGGAGCAGCAACGTCGCGATGCGACGTCGCCGGGATTGGGGTCGGGCTGCGGCGAACGGCTTGCCCGCCGCGGCCAGGAACGGTGCATCCCGTGGGGCGTGTCGGCGAGCCAAATGTCGAGCAGGATCTTGCTCGGTGCTGCCGTTCAGTGGGGCCGCGAGCGTCGCTTGAGAGCAGGCTCTTGGCTTGTCGCCGTCGCGATCGGAGCGGGATTCAGGCTTGATGCATCATTTGTCAGGGATCGGATGCGCTTCAGCGCGCGCCGGTGTTTGGCAGGGGTTGGGGTGAGGTCTCGCCAGCGTTCGATCTCCGCGCGGGCGCGCAGGGCCCATTGCCGGGTGAAGACCGCGGAGCTCCACAGGTCGTCGAAGATGAAGGTGCGGAGGTGGGCCTGCTCCTGGAACTCGTGGCGATTTTCCAGGTACTCGAGTCGCTCGACTCCGCGGGGGTCAACCTCGCCGGCCGAAGCCGTGCCGAGCCCGACGCGATCATCTGCGCCACCGGCTACCGCCGAGCCCTCGAGCCGCTGGTCGGCCACCTCGGTGTCCTGGACGATCGCGGGCGGCCGGCCGTGGCGGACCCGAAGCTCGACCGCGGCGATGATCTCGACCGTCCCCTGCTTGACGGCCTCGATTACCTCCTTGTCGACGATCGAGAGCGCGGTGCGGTCACGCCGAAGGCGCGTCATCAACCCCTCCTCGGGGACGGGCAGGCCACGCTCACTCAGGTCGCCGAAATCCTGGCGACTTCCGAAGCGGGCGGACGCGTTCCCGAACCGGGTCGGGAAGTGCAGCATCGCCGTGCCGATCCAGTCGCCCGGCAAGCCGCCGGGGTCTTCACGAAAGATGATCGTCGGCGGCGTTCGCACCGCCAGCCAGACCTTCACCACCCCCCGTCGCGAGGCCGTGGGCGATGTCCATGCACGAGCAACCGGGGCCGACCACCAACACGCGCCTTGAGCTGAAGCGATCGGGGTTGCGGTACTCGGCCGAGTGATCAACTCCCCGAAGCGCTCGCGGCCACCCCAATCTGGGACGCGCGGCTCGTTCTCGTAGCCGGTCGCGAGCACCACCTGGCGGGCGTCGATCTCGCCCGGGGTTTATACCTCCCCCCAGGCGATGAACGGGGTACTGGGGACGCTCGAACGCGAGACCCTGATCGAGCGACGTCCGCATCCGACGCATGGTCGAATCCTCCAAGCGACGCTGACAAGCGAGGGCCAACGGCGGCTCGAGGCTGCGAACCCGTCGATTCGAGCGCTCGAACGGGCGACCGAGCGGGGCTTGAGCTCGGACGAGCTCGCGACCGTCAAGACCTGGCTCGTTGCGACTGCCCAGCGGCTCGAATCGGCCGCGAGGTCACGAGCCGCGTGACACCAGGCCGCCTCGTGTCGTGCTGATCACGGCCATGGTCTCGGCGCGAAGCAATAGCGACGCACACCCGGCCGCCCGCTGCTCTGGTGGTCGAGGCGAAGACCTGCTCTCACGCCACGGCTGTGGTCTCGGCGGGCCTGAGCGAGCGACCTGGTCCGCGCGGGTTCCGCGCCTCGGGCTCATCATCGTTTGACTAACTGGTAATTTCGCGTTAGGGTTCCTAACGTGAAAGTACAGACGAGATCTCGCCGCCGTCCTTACCGGATGAAGGCGCGGGCGGATTCTGCGGCGGCCACGGCCGAGCGGATTCTCGACGCGGCGGTGGAGCTGTTTTGGGAGCGTCCCACTATGAGCATCTCGCTTGACGAGGTCGCACGCCGGGCCGGCGTCTCGACCCAGACCGTGATCCGCCGCTTCGGGGGCAAGGATGGCCTGCTGGCGGCGGGAATGGAGCGGGAAGGAGACCGGATCGGCCTGCAGCGCAATCGCGCCGTCCCCGGGGACCTGGCGGAGACCGTGTCGGCGCTGATCGACCATTACGAGGAGCTCGGCGATCGCGTGGTGAAGATGCTGGCCGAGGAACAGCGAGCGCACGCGCTAACACTGATCGTCGATCGCGGACGCGACGTTCATCGTGCGTGGTGCGCGCGCATGTTCGCCGAAGCGCTCGACCGCCGCTCGGGGGTGGAGCGGGAACGGCTGTTGGCCCAGCTGGTCGCCGTTTGCGATGTGTACACGTGGAAGCTCCTGCGCCGGGACTCAGGGCTTAGCCGAAGGCAGACCGAGCTTGCGATCCGCGAACTCGTAAACGGACTCTTAAGGGGTGCATGATGGCGCGAATCCTTGCCTACACCTCGCCCGCGCGAGGCCACCTGTTCCCGATCACCCCGATCCTCGACGAGCTGCGCTCGCGCGGCCACGAGGTTGCACGCGCGGCTCGCTGCCTCACCCACCCGTGCGGACGCTCTCCTCGGAGGTCGAGCAGATGCGCTCGCGGGGGTTCGACGTCGAGCCAATCGACGGGGCAATCGAGCAAATCAGTCACGACGACTACCTCGCGCGCACGCCGCAGGCCGCGCTCAAGCGGGCTCTGCGGACGTTCGCCCGCCGCGCCGAGCACGACGGACCCGACCTGCGCGCGGCGATCAACGCCGTCGACCCCACCTTGGTGCTGGTCGACATCAACAGTTGGGGCGCGTGCGCCATGGCGCAAGCGTCTTCTCGCGACTGGGCAGCGTGGTGTCCCTATCCCATACCGCAGAACTCGCCCGAGGTGCCTCCCTTCGGCCCCGGTCTCGCTCCAGCCCGCGGGCCGGCTGGGCGGGCCCGCGACAGCGTGCTGCGGCCCGTCCTAACCGGTTCCTATGCGCGTTCGCTGCTGCCAGCAATCAATGCGGTTCGCGCGCGGATCGGCGCACCGGCGCTTCGAGACCCAACCGAGATGTTCCAAACGCCGCCGCTGCTCATCTACATGACCGCCGAGCCATTTGAGTATCACCGCTCGAGATGGCCCGAGAACGTTCTGCTCGTCGGCCCCTGTGTGTGGGAGCCGCCCGCCGACCCGCCAGCCTGGCTTGAGCGGGTCGACCGGCCGATCGTCCTGGTCACGACCTCTTCAGAGTTCCAGGACGACGGCCGGCTCGTCGAAACAGCGCTCGACGCGCTGGCCGGCGAGTCCGTGACGGTCATCGCAACGCTGCCGACAGTCGATCCCGCCAACTTCACGGCGCGGCCAAACGCCCGCGTCGAGCGGTTCCTCCCACACCAGCCGGTGCTCGAACGCGCCGCCTGCGCGATCACGCACGGCGGTATGGGCGCAACACAGAAAGCGCTCGCCGTCGGCGTACCCGTGTGCGCGGTTCCCTTCGGCCGCGACCAACTCGAGGTCGCCCGCCGCGTCGAGGTCGCAGACGCCGGCACACGCCTGCCCGCCCGGCGGCTGAGCGCGCAGCGCCTGCGAGAGAAGGTCAAGGCAGCTATGACCTGCACACATGGCGCCCAGCGAGTCGCGGCCGGGTTCGCGGCAGCCGGAGGTCCCACCCGCGCAGCCGACGCAGTCGAACAGCTGCTACCGACACCCGCACCCATCGCAACCTAAACCACGCCCATCCGGTAGACACTCCAACGCCACCACGCCGACTCTCGAATCGCAGAGACCTCATGCACCACCCACGAGTCCTGCTTTGATTCACTGACAAGCATCCCGCCGGACCCGGGAAAGTCCCCGAACGTGCGGTGGACGCGACCCACCGCCTGAGAATCCGGTGCACGTGGGTGCCTATGCAAACCCTCGTTCACGATTGGGGCGGCGCCACGGCTCCTCCCAATGCGTGAATCCGAGTACCCCGTCGCCGGCCTTCCGCGCTCGCGCCCGGTCCTCGTTTGTCGCCCACGCGGCCACCAAGCGGCGGCTGCTGCGTCGGAGCCCGGCCGACGGAGGGTGTCCGACGACCTATGAGAAGTGCGACCTCCGGTCGTGGGCGGCCAAGCCGCCCATCGTCCGCGGTCTTAAGCCAACTGCTGTCTGGAGGGCGGTCTGACGGGGTGCGCTTCCCGGCGCTTTGGTCCGAGCAGGCGCGAGCCGAGCTAGCCGATCGGCCTCGCTGGCGAGCTGTGTTTACTTGTGCGTCTTGAGTTGAGTCGAGACCAGAGCAAATGCTCGGGTCTTCTACGTTCTGAGCTGCGATCTCGGGGCAGGCCCCGCCAGAACTGAGGAGGGTCGTTGTGCTCACTGTTATCTGCGCCTTGGGGGCCGCCTTCTGCAACGCGTCGTGGGCGGTGATGGCGCGATTGGCCGGCGTCGCGGCGCCTAAGGGCCAGTCCCGATGGCGAACGGGGTGGTACCTGGTCCACCAGCCGGTCTGGCTGGTGGGACAAGCGTTCGCGGTCGGCGTGTTCGTGCTGAGCGGCGTGGCGCTGTACTTCGGCGAGCTGGCCGTCGTGCAGCCGCTGCTGGTCGTGGAGCTGATCTTTGCCCTGGCGCTGCGCGAGTTTCGCCTGCACGACGCCATCCCGGTGAAGTCCTGGTACGCGGCCGGCCTGATCTGCTTGGGGTTGGGCGCGTTTCTGGCCGTGGCCAACTTCCACGGTGGCACGCGCGTCCCCAAGGCGGTGGAGTGGGCGGTTGCTCTGTCGGTGTGGAGCTTCGTCGCCGCCGTGTTGATGGTGGTCGGGCGGCGCGGTTCTCCGGCTCGGCGAGCAGGCTGCATAGGCGCCGCCGCCGCAGTGGTGTGGTCGGTGGACGCCAGTTTTGTCAAGAAGCTCACCGACACGCTGCAGCAGCACGGCTTCCTGGGGGTATTTGACCACTGGCCGCTCTACGCGCTGGTGTTTAGCGGGATTCTCGGCGCGATCCTCACCCAGGCCGCCTTTAACGCAGGCCCGCTCTCGGCCTCTCAGCCCGCGCTCCTGATCGTCGACCCGTTGGCGAGCATCATCCTCGGGATGCTGATCTTCGGCGAGCGCCTCGACAGCACGGTTCCCGCTCTGATCGGTGTTGTGTTTACGCTCTTGGTCATGTGTGTCGGCGTCGTGCTGATGTCACGCTGGGCGCCGCCGTCGATGGAGCCGATCCCCGGGGATCCGCTGACGATCATGCGCTACGGCAGGAGGGCGACGACGCAAACGGGAACGGCGGATTGAGGACTGCTTCTGGTCGAACGTACCGAAATTGAGGTGTGGGTACCTCACCAGCGTTCGAGCTCCTCGGCGACGACCTGAGGCTGTTATCCCGTCACAGTTCTGGACCATCGGCCCGGGTCACCAGCACTGCTTCGGCAGGCTCCGGACGGAGTGGAAGCGTCCATGCCCGCCGCAGCCGCCCGGCGACGCTCCCCTCGTTTGGGAAGTGGAGATCTGCATGCGTCTATCAACTCTGCGAGCGCTTCCAGTCGGGGAGCGTGTGAGTGACGCACCCGCTTCGGGCACTGGTTGACGTAGAGCAGCGGCAACTCGGCTTGCCGAACCTGGTGGTGCTGCGCGTTGACGGGCTCTAGCGGGCGGGAGCAACAGTCTTCCGAACCACCACGGCAACGGTGCGTCTCTTCGTTGCCGGCACATCGCCGGGTAGCGACCGTGCCGTTGGACCGTCTGGCAAAGCCCCGGTTGCGACCAGGAAGACGGAAGATGTCCGGCGGACGTAGGCTAAGGCCCGTGGTAACCCGGCGGCTGCTCATCGTCACGGCCAGCGCCCTGATTGTGCTGCCCGCAGCCTGCTCGGCCGGCGCTCCCGCCCGGCACGCCGCGGCGGCGGCGGCCGACCGGGCCCGCCCGGTCGTCAAGCACCGCCACCCGGTGGCGGCCTCGGGTGACATCACGCTGGCCTTCGCCGGAGACGTGCACTTCGCCGGGCGCGTCGCGCGGCTGCTGAAGGATCCGGCCACCACATTCGGGCCCATCACCTCCGTGCTCAAGTCGGCCGACTTCACGGCGGTGAACCTGGAGACCCCGGTCACCAGCCGAGGCCAGCCGCAGCCGAAGACCTACCACTTCGCCACCACACCGGGCGCTTTCACCGCGCTCCGCGACGCCGGCGTGGACCTGGTCACCATGGCCAACAACCACATCCTCGACTTCGGGCAGACCGGGCTGGCCGACACGCTCGCGGCGGCGAAGGCGGCGCATTTCCCTTACGTGGGCGCGGGCGTGAACGCGGCGGCGGCTTGGGCGCCGTACGTGACGACGATCAACGGCACGAAGATCGCGATCGTCGGCGTATCCCAGGTGGCCGAGCTGGCCTCGTCCTGGGTGGCCACGGCATACCGGCCGGGCGAGGCCAACGCGATCAACCTGGGCCAGACGCTCGCGGCCGTCCGGGCTGCGAAACGGCTCGCCCGCATCGTCATCGTGTTCATGCACTGGGGCACGGAAGGCATGGCCTGCCCGGACCAGAACCAGCTGTCGCTGGCGCCGAAGCTGGCCGCCGCGGGGGCGAGCATCATCATCGGCGCGCATGCGCACATGCTCCAGGGCTCGGGCTGGCTTGGCCACACGTTCATCGCCTACGGCATGGGCAACTTCCTGTGGTGGGAGAACTCCTACAGCACGGCCACCGGGGTGCTGAGGCTCACCTTGCACCCGCACGCGCCGCTGACCGCGCGGTTCATCCCCGCGGTCGTGTCCGGCACTGGTCAGCCGATCGTGGACCACGGCTCCGCCACCCGCCGCGCCCTGGCCCACTACGCCAGCTTGCGCACCTGCGCCGGGCTGTCCGCGAGCCCGCCCCTCGGGGCGATCACGCCGATGTCGGCCGGTTGATCGACGCCACGCTTCCATCTCGGTAGTGATGGACGGAGCGGGACGGGTGCCCGCTCAGCCACGAATCCACCACTCTTGCTGTATGGACCCGGAGTGGTGGAATGATCGAAAACCGCCGGTGTTCGGAGACAGCAGCAAAGATCGACCACGCGCAGTGTCGCCCGGCGGCTGCTTTCGCACAGAGTGACGTTGTCGCTCGCGACGTCGCGATGTCCGTTTACCGAATCGCGCTGACTTCCGGAGCCCAGGGAATCAACAGCCTGGCGGTCGCGATGAGAACGCTGGTTCTCGTCTCTGGTGAGAAATCCCGTGGGACACCCGCGGCCTAGAACCGCGGGTCGGGAAACAGCCTTTGTTTTGAGCGGGCGTCTACCCGGCTTGCCGGTCGGGCTTGAAGACCGGTGAGCGGAATACCGCGGGATCTACGCCGTGATCGGTGAGGATGTGCCGGGCGACGCCTTTTGACCTCAGCAGTCCGAGGACGATGTGCTGCGGGCTGATGTGGTCGTGGCCGAGAGCGCGCGCCTCGCGCAGCGCCAGTTCGAGCGATTTCTTGGCATTCGGTGTAAATGGCAATTGCCCGTCTTCCCGACCGCGTCGGCAGCCCGATTTGCGCGCGAGTGCTCCAGGCCCGAACGTAGTCTCGACGCGACGACGAACCTCCTCCAGATCGATCCCGAGCGTCGCCAGCGCGACCGGGTCGATGCGTGGATCGACGCTGGCCTGGGCGCCGCGTCCCACGACTCGCTCGATCTCGTCCCGCACGCAGGACGCCGTGAGGCCGCGTTGCGCGAGCAGGTGGGCCGCCCACTGATCCTCCTGCACGGCGACACCAAGCAGCACATGTTCGGTGCCGATGAACTCGTGACCGAGCCCGCGCGCCTCATCCTGGGCGATCACCACCACCCTTCGCGCCGGTGCCGTGAAACGCTCGAACATCACCCGCGACCGCGGCGCAGCAACCCGCGTCCGCCGCCGTGCTTGCGATGCACGGCCTGCTTGGAGACGCCCAGCGCAGCCCCGATCTGCTGCCACGACCACCCCTGAGCGCGCGCGTGCTGAACGTGCAACACCTCCACACGCTCAAGCAGCGCCCGCAGCGACGCTACCGCGCTCAGACCGACGGCCGGATCGGCGCTGTCGACCGACTCCGCCAGGGCGGCGGCTTGGCTGCTCTTCTCGACACTGTCCACGACTCGTCAACATACATTGACCAGACCATTCTGTCAACACTTGTTGACCGGTGGGCGATCGCCCGCTACAGCGATCGATCCACGAGCGCTGCTTTCCTTGCCCGCTGACCTGAAGGAGCAGTTCGACCTCGGTGGCATGGTGGCCGCGCAGCTCTGGTTCGTGAACCGAGCAGCGATGTTGTCGGACGGCCCGACGAGCATTTGTCGCGATAGGCGCCAGCGGCTTGGGCCGGTGTCCGCGTCGAGCGCCGGAGTGCGTACGTCGCCAGGCGGGACGAGACTTCGTTCCGCAGCGCCACTCGCGGCGTTCCTGTGGACGGTTGGCGGCGCGTGCGGCGGGATCATGCGAGGAAGAGCCCCGCCCCCCAAGGCGGATTCGCCGAGGAGAGCTTCCGTCAGGGTCGCGTTTCGGCGCGACGCGCCCGGGAAATATCGGATCGTGGTGCTGAACCGGACGACGAGGTCGTGGGAGCGGTACGCGTGGGTGGCGGGCATCCTGTGTGATCGCGCTGGTGGTGGAGTCCGTCGTCTCGACCGGAGTCGGATTGAGCCAGGATGACTCGGCGGCGAAGATCGCCAGCCACTTCCCGAGCACCGCGACCGGCTGTTGGTGATCGCATACCTCTCCGTCGTGTACGCCGTCACGTTTGTGATCTACCTCTGCAGCCTGTTCAGCCTGCTGCGCGCGGACACCGATCCGGTCGCGGATCCTCGGCTTGTTGCTGCTGGTCGGCGCAGTGCTCTTCGTTGCCTTGCATCCTGTCAGCGACATCGGCATCACCGGACTGCTAGGCGCCAAACTCGCGCCCTTTAGCGATCAACACGATCAGGGCGTCGCCTACGCGCTCTATCCGATGACGTTCGCGGTCGACAGCGTCGGGGACGTCTTTTGTAGTCTGGCTGCCATCGCAGCGCGGCTGCTCGTGATCAGGAGCGGCGTGCTGCCGCGTTGGCTTGCGTGGGTCTCGATCCTCGCTGGGATCCTGTTCTTCCTTCAAGGCTTCGGCCTCGGGGGCGTCATCGCCACTTTCGGGCTAGTCCTTGACCTGATCGCGCTTCGTGCTCTTCTTGATTTTCGTTCTCGTGAGCAGCGTCATCCTGCTGACGGGCAAACCCGCGATCCCGACATCGCGGGTCCGGCCGTGACGTGACGCCGGACCGGACGACCCAACGCCGAAGAAACCCAACACGCGCTACCGAGGGCGGACCAACCGGCAGGAACCGCCGCCCCAGCCAATTGGCTGACAACACCCGAGCAGCGTATTCGACTGTCGTCGCCCGCCTGCTCCTCTGTCGCCTACCCAATCGATGGAGAATCGCTCCTCTGAACAAGGCCTGCCGCGCGAACCCTGGCCTTGGCCGGATGAACTTGACGGGGCGGTGGTTGCACCGGGGTCTCATCGGCAGACGAACCTGGCATCGAAGTCTCCCCAAGCAAGTGCTGCCGAAGACCGAGTGGCTTGACCCTGAAGGTCCTCACTCCATCGAGAACCGCGACGAGCCTGCGTATCACGCGTTTCGCATCGAGCTCATACAGGCGCAGATCGCACGACCGTGCGCCTGACTTCTCCTTGTCGCCCACACGGCCAGGGCTACTGCTCCTGATCACGGTCGCCGCGAACGAGAAGCCCGACCTCGCGGCTAGGGAGCGGGCCCCATCGCACCTCTTCGTGATTCGGAAACGACGCGATTCGGTGGGGGCTCGCTTTCAGTTGTCACGGGTGATCCCCGTCATGGTCACGGCCCACTGTCACTCGCTCAGCCCACCCTGTACTCGTACGGGATCGTTGTTAGCTCGTTGTCAGCCCCCAGTGCAGGCTCCTGGTCATCGATGAACAGGTCGCCTCGCACGAGGGTGCCGCTGGCGCCTGTGGCCGTGAACGTAACCGGAATCGTCGCGCTCGCGCCGGGGACGAGGGTGATGGGGCTAGCCGGTGGTGGGCTTGCCTGCACATCGGCGAGCTGCGGGTCACCGGTCGAGGAGGTCACGGACGTGTCGAATACTCGCGCGTGTACCGCCATACCTGTGTTGACGGTGCCGCTCGCTGGGCCGGTGAACGGACCGATCAGCGCCGGAGCCATGAACCACACTCCGGGCGTCACCTCGGGCGAGGAGAACGCACCGAAGGCCACGTTTCCGACGCTGCGTGCTTCCAGGTCCGGGTCGTTGAATCCCCAGTCGAACGTAATCGGAGCCGTTCCCTGCGCGGCCGCGAACACGGCGTCCGTTTGCGTCGGCACCACGAACTCCGGCGGCGGCGCGAGAGTGTTCAGGGGCAGCGAGACGCCCGTCGCGGGCGTGATCGCGAGCAGCCCGTAGAACGTCCGCTGCGCCCGCCGGGGATCGACGAACACGTCCAACGGCGCATTACCGTTGTTCGTGATCTTGACCGTCGCCTGGGCCACATTGCCGCGCGCAATCACGGTCGACGGGCTGTCCGGCACACCGGTGGCACTGACCGGCGGGGCCGACGTGGAGATGGTCGCGGTGAACACGGCCGCGGTCGTCGTGCCGCCTACCGGATTTGGCGTGATCAGCACGAACTGCCAGCGGCCGGGGGCCGGGGCCTGCTTGAACATCTGAAGCATCACGGTGCCTGTGGCGCTCTGGGCCGAAGCTTTCTGGCCCAGTGCCTGGCCCGTCGGTGACACCAGGTACCCGAGCAGCAACGTGTTCGGATCGTGCGGCAGCGTCAGTTGCACGTGGATCGCGGGCGCGCCGCGCGGGACGTCAAACGCGAACGTGTCCTCGCGACCGACGAACCCGTTGCCGTTGCCGCCGGTGATCGTGCCGGTGAAACTGCCGTTTCCGCCAGCGAGCGACACGAGCGAGCGCACCACGACCGGAACCACGGTGGTCTTGCCGCCGCTGCCGATCAGCTCCAGGTCGCGGCTGTAGTCACCCGCGGCCGATGGGGCGGTGACTGACACATGCAACGATCCAGTGGCGTGCGGCGCCAGCGTCATCGACGAGGGTGTCACGCTACCCACGGTCCCGAAGCGGGCGGTCGCGAGGTCGTAGTGCACCGCCCCGGTGAAGCCGCCCGACGTGGGCGTAAAGAACGCGGCGGTCCAAATGCCCGCCGGCGGGTTGCGGACGTCGATGTGGCTGAAATCGGCGCCGCCCCCCGCCGGGTGATACGTGAAAGCGGTGAAGCGCCCCGCGGGGTCGAACAGGGTCATGTTCACCGTCGCGGTCGGACCGGGCCACGCGATCGATCCGTCGAGCCGGTCCACGTTGGGCGGAACGGTGAACTGGATCTCCTTGTATGACTGGGAGACCCCGAGCTGATCGAGGAACGTGGGATCGGTACCGGGATTCAGAGTGACCTCGCCCCTGTGGTCGCTCACCGGAACGTCGAGCGTCCGCAGCCGCGCCTTGATCGTCTCGGTGGAGGAGCCGAGGTTCGTCACGGTCACGTCCGATCCGGTCGACGTCCCGCCCGGTACCGCAAAGTCGAGCTGACCGGGGCTGACGAGCCGCCCGTTCCCGCTCCCCGAGCCTCCGTTGACCGACTCCGCGGCGCGCACCGCGGCCAGCGCGTCGAGCTCGCCGGCGCCCTGCTCGGTGCTCGGGATGTTCAGGTCGTTGGCGTTGCTCACGATGAGCTGCTTGACGAGCGCCGGCGAGGGGCTCGCGCCACCATGGGTGTCGCGGTAGGCTTGAATCACCAGCGCCGCGACACCCGCCGTCAGCGGCGCCGACTCGCTGGTGCCGCCGAAGTAGCGGATGTCCGATGGCTGGCCGGCGAAGTTCGTGCACTCCGTGTAGATCGCGATGTTCGGGGTGCACGTCTCGTAGCTCTCGTTGCCGGGAGCAACCAGATCAAGCGTCCGTCCGAACTGGGTGAAACCCGCCGAGCTGAACTCGGCAATGTTCTCGTTCACCCAGCCGTGAGGGCTCAGCTGATAGCCACCGCGGGTGGTCTGCGCGAAGTGCTGAAACTGGGTGGTGGCGCCCGCGTCGATCGCGCTTCCGGTCGGGTCGCTGGCCGGAGAGCCGATCGTGTTGGCGGTGCCCTGGTCGCCGCTCGCCGTGGTCACGGTAACTCCCGCCGCGGCCGCCAGGTCGTTGAACTCCTTGGTGGCGTCCTGGGTGGTATCGGGAACGTTGTCTCCGCCGAACGACTCATTGAGGACGTCGACGTGGTCGACCGCCACCGCCCAGTCCATCCCCTGGAGGATCACGGAGGTGAAGGCGCCGTTGGCGCTGAACACCTTCATGCCGACGAGCGAAGCGCCCGGGGACACGCCCTTGATCACCACGTTGCAGCCCGACGGGAGTGGGTGTGCCGGATTGACGTACCTGGAGAGGTCGTGCAAGGTCGTGCCCTGCGCAGCGATGGAGGAGGCGTCGCCGAACGCCTCGGCGCCCCCGCTGGGGCCGTTGGGGCCGTCGCCGGTGAAATCACGGTAGTCGACAAACACATGCGAACCATCGGGGCGGACGAAGTCGGGGTTGTTGATGTCGAGGCCGTCGGCGATGAAAGCGACCTTGACGCCTTTGCCGGTCGCCAGCTGCTGAGCCTCGGTTGCGTGGATGATCGACAGCGCCTCGGGCTCGAGCAGGGGCTTACTGGGGTTCGACGGGCAGATTTGCTGTGAGGCTTCAGCGGCGAGCGCCCTCGGCCCCGACGCCCCGGAAGCGGCCGCGGCCCGCACGCCGCGCGCGGCCGCGACCGTTCTCGTCTGGTTGGGATCGAGCATCCGCACGAACGCGTCCGGGACCACCTGGGCCACGGCCGGGTTCGCCGCGAGCTTGGCGCGCTCGGTGCCCGACACGGTCGCGGCGAAGGCGTTGACCGTCTGATAGGTGTCGGTCACCCTGCCGCCGGAGCCGGCCACCGACGCGTGCAGCGGGCTCTGATCGCTTCGAATCATCGTCGCCCGCCTGCCGATCAACCCCGGCGTGGCGGGCACATCTCGGTGCTGGTCGCGCAGGAACACCACCACCCGCTGCGGCGAGCTCGACTGGTCGCCGAGGACACGCGCGGCCGGCAGGCCCGAGTGACGGGAGGCGCTCGGGGCGGCGAGCGCCACACCGCCCGCGGCGAGAACCCCCAATAGCGACAGAACCGCTACGAACCGAGATCTGGACGTGATCCTCCAGCGCATGAGTCCCTCCTCCGTCGTACTCCCGGGCCGGCCGGGAAGCCTACAACTTTCCCTTGGCTCGCGCGCGGGCTCGAGATGCGCGCGGCCGCCGGTCTAGGTCACGTCCCACCGCCGCGTCAGCCGGAGTCCGACCAGGGCTCGGTTCGCGGTCCAGCCGAGTAGGACGACGCTCGCCGAGGGCTTCGTGTTCCTCGGGCGGCGGATCATCCGCCGCCCCCAGCACCCGAAGCGCTACGTCTACACCCTCGTCTGTATCGAGGCTCTGGCCTCGATCAGCCGTAAGGCCAAGGCCCTGACCGGCCGCTCCACTACCAGCATGGAACTGTCCAAACTCCTCGCAGCGCTCAAACCGGGTGCTGCGAGGTTGGGTGAACCACTTCCGGCACTCCGTGGCGAAACGCACGTTGGCCTACCTTGGCTACTACGCACCCTGTGCGTCGGACGGCGGCCGCCTTGGCGTCGTGTTGGGTAAGTGAGAACGCCGCGGTACCGGCGTGATATGAGGCCAGACTCGGGGCGCGCTCGAGGGAGGAGAGCTACTACAACACTAATGATGCCTGTTCCCCGACCTAGAAGTCAAAGACGAATCTCGCTACCGACCTATAAGCACCGTTTCTAAATAGGAGCGGGGCCGCGGCGAGGCATGCTTGGTGTCGGCCGCGGACATTCAGCTGCCGTCCACACCGTCGCGCCGCGGGTTTTGCCGGTCGTGCGCGATCAACGGGCGCATCAGGTCCTGGCTGTGAGTGAAGTCGATGCTGAGCGGGTAGCTCCTCGGTGAGGATCGCGTGGGGGCGCCTCGGGGTGGGACGCGAGATCTTTCCTTTACCGACATCACGATGGAGGCAGTTTGATGAGCAAGTCAGAACAAAAGGTCGTGCAGTATCTGGGCGAAGCGCACGCCAGCGAAGTCGGCCTGGTGAGCGTTCTTCGGTCCCAGATTGCGATGACCCCACGCGGCTCCTACCGCGACGGGCTCGAGAAGCATCTGGATGAAACACGCCGGCACGCTCAACGGATCCAGGAGCGCTTGGGCGAGCTTGGACAAGGCCGCAACCCGGTGCAGTTGTTTGTCGGCTTCGCTGAGACGCTAGTCAGCCAGAGCCTTGCTCTGAGCAAGGCGCCGTTTGACCTGCTGCGTGGATCGGGCGGCGAGGAGAAGGTCCTCAAGAACGCGAAGGATGCGTGTGCGACCGAAGCGCTCGAGATTGCGACCTACACCGCTCTCGGGCGCCTCGCCACC
>CAWEFU010000005.1:0-212452 GCA_963808325.1 uncultured Solirubrobacterales bacterium | reverse complement strand
GAACGTCGACAGAAGCGTGGGCTCGGCAAGCCGGATACGTTCGCGTTCCTGGGCTTCACGCACATCTGCGCGAAGGACAGGAGCGGACGGTTCGCGCTCCGGCGCGTGACGGAGAAGAAGCGGCTGCGGGCGAAGCTGAAGACCGTCAAGGAAGAGCAGAAGCGACGCCGGCACCTGCCCATCCCCGAGCAGGGCCGGTGGCTTGAGCGCGTGGTGCAAGGGCACTACCGCTACTACGCCGTGCCCGGCAACATCAGAGCGGCCAAAACATTCCGCGACCAAGTCCAACGGCACTGGTTCACCGCGCTCCGGCGCCGCAGCCAGCGCTTCAGATTGGACTGGGAACGGATGAGCCGCCTGGCGGATCGATGGCTCCCACCGCCCCGGATCCTGCATCCCTGGCCTGACGCGCGATTCCGCGCCAGAACCCAAGCGAGGAGCCCAGTGCGGTAGTTCCGCACGCTGGGATCTGCGCGGGGGCGCCCGGCAACGGGCGTCCCTACCGCGACCCGTGAGACGTACCGTACCGCCGTCGGCGGAGATTGAGGCTCGGATCGAGCAGCTCCTCGCCGTGGGGATCGGCGAGAACCCGCGCGAGACGCTGTCTGAGTTGGCCAAGCTCGGGGCCAGGCTGATCATTCAGCGGGCTGTGGAGGATGAGTTCGATGCCTGGTTGGGTCGGGCTCGCTACGAGCGCCGGCCGGAGTACCAGCGCGGGCTTCGTAACTATGAGAGCGGGTTGCGCAACGGGTTTCGCTCGCGCACGGTGCCGACCGGCGAGGGCGAGCTCGAGATCGAGGTGCCGCAGGTTCGGGAGGCGGCGGCGACGTTTGCCTCCAAGCTGTTTCGCCGACAGACGAAGCTGTTGCGCACCGAGCCATTGAAGGCGATGGTGATCGGCGCGTTCGTCAGGGGCCTGTCGATGCGCGAGGTCGAGTCGCTGGCCGAGAAGGCCGGGCTGGGAAAGCTGTCGAAGTCGACCGTGCAGCGGATCTGTGAGGAGCTCCGCGAGCGCTTCGATCAGTTCAAGCAGCGCAGCCTGTACGACACCCCGCTGGTCGCGCTGTGCCTCGACGCGACCTATCAGGCGGTCCGCCCCGACGGGCCCAAGGAGGGGATCCTGGTCGCCTGGGGCTTCACAGACGCCGGCGAGCGCGTGCTCTTGGCGGTGATGCTGGGGATGCGCGAGTCATACGAGGACTGGCTCGAGCTCGGCCGCGACCTGATCGCCCGCGGGCTGGGCGCGCCGATGCTAATCGTCGCCGACGGCGCCCCCGGGCTGATCAAGGCGATCGAGGTGTGCTGGCCCGCCTCTGACCGTCAGCGCTGTTGTGTGCACAAGGCAGCCAACCTCTACGCCAAGCTCCCCGAACGCGAGCGCGAACGCGTCAAGCACGCCTACTGGCAGGCGCTCGATGACGCCACCAGCAGAAAGGACGCCAAGCAACTACTCCAGGCGCTCGTCGCGCAGCTCGACAAGGCCGGCTACAAGTCGGCGGCCGACTGCCTGGCCGAGGACCTCGACGCGCTCGTCGTGCACCTGCGCTACCCGGTCAGGCACCGCCGCAGGTGGCGATCGACGAACCTGCTCGAGCGCTCACTCGGCGAGGTCCGCCGGCGCACCAAGGTGAACGGCCGGTTCCCCGGCGAGACCAGCTGCCTCACGCTCGTCTGGGCCGTGCTCGACCTCGTCATCAACCACGAGACCAACGGCATCCGCTTCACCCAACTCGACCACCAGCACCTCAACCGAGTCCGCTACCCCGAGCCCGAAGAAACGATCACCGAGGAGGTCGGTGGGCTCGCCGCCGGCTAAAACCACCCAATGCCCCACCCGACCACCACTCGCAACCCACGCGTTGCAGATCGGCGCATCCTAAGCCGTTCTCACGCCCTCCGACGGACACCCCCGACCGATAGCACCCCCCAAATCGAGGCCCCGAGAAGGAGGTGAGCGCCCAGCCTGACCGCATAGACTGACCCCACCGGGAACCTACCCCGCGGCGAATTTACAGCGCCAAAGGGACGCCACCGTAGGAACGCGGCACGATCGCAATCGCCCAAAAGCGCCAGTCCCGGCTGGGCGCGCTACGCGCGCTCTGCGGGTGGGGTCGTTCGCCGGCCCGCTCCGACGCGGGGCGGCCGCCTCGCGTCAGACCGCTTAGAGCTTCGACTTGAGCGGATACCGCTCAGGGTGTTCGATCGAGTCGAGGGACAGGTCGACGTCGAGGTCGGGCCAATGGAGGTGCCTTGGCGCGGGACGTTCGAGGCGGAGAATCGCCCCGACAGAGGCCAGCTTAAACCAGGGGAACTCCTCGAAGGGGAGAAACAACTCGCGGCCGTCGACAAGCAGCCAGAAGCCGTGCTTCGAGATGTTCGTGACCTCAGCTTCCGAAGTGGTGGCTCCAGGCATCCCGTATCTCCTGCTCGTGCTCGACGATCAAGTCTAGGACGCGGCTCAAGTCCTTATCGCTCAACCCGTAGTTCCGTGCCGGCTCGATGTCCGGTTCGATCCACACCTTTGCCTCGCCGTCAGCCGACTGGACGTGCACGTGGATCCGCTCCTCCTCGCGCGAAAAGAAAAAGAACCTGAATGGTCCGTCACGGAAGATGGTCGGGCTCATGCAAACTCACCGCGGCTATCTGCTGACGGCTGAAGCCCAGCGCCCTCTCTCGTTGACAGGACCACACTGTACGCACAACGGTGCTGCAGGCCGAAACGCCCAAAACGTCCCGTCAAACCAGGGAAAAGTCCGCAAACGTGCCTGGCCATCGGGCAAGACGTCCGGAGATGTCCAGAAACGTCCCTAGCCGTCCACCAACATGTCCGAAGGTCTGCGGGCCGGAGTTGGTGGCCGAGCAATCGGCGAGGCGTCGAGAGGTGGCGGTGCTTATGGGCGGACCGCCGCCGTCGCGCGCGGAAACGCTGCCGAGCATCCATGCTCGGCCGGGCAGAACGCGCGCCCTGTCGCCAATCGCCTCACGAAACGTCGTGTACTGGTTGCCGTCCGTGTCGCGGACCACATAGCGCACGTTGCCGCCTCTCGTCTCGATCGTTCGCACAGACTCGATCGCAATCATCGCTTCCATAGCTGATCAATACCCGACCGGCCATGGCCCGAGTCGCTGACGCTTTGTCGGCGCCGGTGGAAAACTCACCCCCTCTGCCGGTTGAATTTTTCAACTGGCGCAGAAGGGTGCGAATTCAAACGGCCTTGACACGCTTTGATCGAGAAGGAGCCGCGACGCTTCGTGAGTCCTTCAGGCGGGATGAGTAGCGTCAGCGATCAGCGCGGTCCGGGTCGGCCCTCGCCGTCGAGGACTACGCGGCGTGACCGGATCGTGTCTGCGATCGGGAGCCTCGAGTCAATGCGTGCGCCGACACGGCTGCTGCTTCTAGGACGACCAGACGCGCTGCCGATCGCCGTCGCGCCAGCGGGCTTGGGCGAAAGAGAGAGTCTGCGGTTCAGCCGGCTGCTGCCCGTGCTTGTGCTCTCGCAGTTCTGAAGGAGGCCTCAGGGAAGGGCCGGCTGTTTAATCCGGGCCGACACGCTCGCGGATCGAATTAGGCTGCGCGGCCCGTACTCGGACCCGTGGGCGCGCGTTGTTCACGTAACCCTTGGGGTTCCACAGCGTCGCGTTTTCCTCCGGCTGCGTGGCCGCCGAGGAATCCCAGGCGCGGACGAGGATCTCGTGCTCCCCGGGCGCGAGATCGAAGGTAATCCTCCACTGTCGCCAGGCCCACCGGCCGAGGTCCTCGAGCAGCTCCGCCTGCGACCAACTCGCTCCGCCGTCGATCGAGACGTCGACCCGCGCGACATACCGCTCCCCACCGGCGAACGCATAGCCGCGCACCTCGACCGGACCAGCCGCGACCGTCTCCCCGTCGACCGGAGACAACACGTCGGAGTTGAGCGCGACCAGGCCGAGCGGCATCCCCGCCCCCGGACCCGGCTTCCCGTCCGGTGGCAACAGCCGATAAGCGACGTGCTGGAAGTACCCCTCCCACGGCCTCGAGCGGATCTCGATCCGCTCGAGCCACTTGACGCACCGCGCGCCGATGTAGCCGGGCACCACCACGCGCAGCGGCGCGCCGTGGACGACCGGGAGCGGCTCTCCATTCATCCCCCATGCGAGCAGGACCTCGGGACGACAGGCCTTCTCGAACGGGATCGAGCCGCCGAAGCGCTCGGCGGGCTTCGCTTCGAGGCAAAGGTCGCCGCCGGCGAAGCCAACGTCGGTGGCCTCGGGTAACGGACCAGCGAGCGCGAGCACGTCTGCGAGCCCGACGCCGGTCCACGTCGCAGTACCAGTAGCGCCCGCACCCCACGGCTCCTCGCCCGGAATGTCGCGGATCGCGATCAGACCCGCGCGCCGGTTGCCCGCACACTGCAGCGTCGCGGTCACAGCGCGCTCCGGGAACGCCTCGCGCAAGGTGGCAAGAGAAAGATCCAGCTCCCGCTCGACGAGCCCATCCACGTGCAGCCGCCACGCCTCGGGGTCGATCTCCGGCACCGCGGCGTGCGAGCGCACGTAGAAGGCATCCGTTGCGGTCACCGGAGCCTCGGCCAACGCGGCGGGTCCAGTCTCAGCGTTGAACGGCTCCTCCTCGTGCACCACCACATCCCCCCGCTTTCCGTAGCGACTCATACGACAAGCCTATGAGCTGGCGAGCCCCACCCCGACACGCGATCCTGCCGGACCATCGCAACTCGCCCCCCCTTCCGCCCACACGCATGCACGCGACGCGGGCCGGCCGAGCGTCTGCCCGTCCATCGAAGCAGTAGCTGCGCCAGCGTGATCGCTTGAGACCATATGGAGGTTGTTGTCCGGCCCTCTCTGTAGATATTGGCCGGTTCCCCGCGACGCGTGCGTGGGGAGATTGTTTGCCGTGCGGGTGGCACCCCGCGCGGCGCCCACAAGCGCATGGGAGGAACCAGCCGTGGCGAAGGCTAGAACTCTCGTCGGTCTGGACGTGCACGCGACGAAGATCGTCGCGGCGGTGTTGGACATGGAGACGGGCGAGCTTGGGTTCTTTTCGATGACCGCGGACATCGCTCGTGTGGCCGGGTTCTGCGCGGGGCTGCCCGGTCCGGTGCGGGCGGCGTATGAGGCGGGCCCGACCGGGTACGGGCTGGCGCGGGAGCTGGGGCGGCGTGAGGTCGGGTGCGTAGTCGCGGCGCGGTCGAAGATTCCGCGCGGAGTCCGGGGAGCCGGTCAAGACCGATCGCCGCGACGCGGAGCTGCTGGCGCGGTTGCTGCTTGCGGGCGAGCCGCATCCGGTCCGCGTGCCGGGCCGCGAGGAGGAGGCGCTGCGCGACCTGATTGGGGCCCGGGAGGCGGTCCGGGTGGATGTGATGCGTTGCCGGCATCGGCTGTCGAAGCTGCTGTTGCGGCACGGGATCCGGTTCGAGGACGGGGACGCGTGGAGCACTCGGATCGCGCTACGGATTGGTCCTGCGTTCGCCGGATCTCGGCCCACTGACCCGTGGCGCGGGCGAGCAAGCTGTGCAGGAAGGGCACGGGCAGCGCGGGCAGGGAGAGCAGCCCAACGGCTCCGGTCAGACGCTGAGCATTACGGCCCGGCCCGTGGTCGCCCCGCGGCGAGGATCGCCGCCTCGTTCTCGAGCCCCCGCTCGCGCTCCTCGCGCCACCGGGTTACGACCGGCAGCGAATGGTCGATCGCCACGCGGAGAGCGATCAGCGCGACCAGATATTCCACGGGAAGCTGACGCTGGTCAGCTGCTGGACACCAACAGCGAGCAGGAGGCTGGTGAGGATCGCGGGGATCGCTGCGCCGGCACGATCGCGAGCGCTGAGCCGAACACCGGCGTCAGCACGACCAGCGCGGGGAGCCCACCGATCAGCGTCTCGACAAGGGTGCTCGGGTCACCGCCACCACCGTCGCCCGTGGAATGGAGTTGCTCAAAGCCGGTGATGCTCACCGTCGTCCGGGCGGGCGCGGTGGCGCGCAGGACCGGCGGGATCCGGTCGATCACGCCCTGGCCGACGGGATGTCCGGGACGTGTCGATCAGCGCGAGGTCGTGCGCCGGTCGGCGAGACTTGCTTTGGGGTCCCGGCGTCGGATGGGCGGGACGGCGATTGGAGAGTCTCACCGATCGCCGTCCCGGTGGCGCTTAGGACGACGTCCTGGGGGCGGGCGGGCGCGCGGCTGCTTGGGCGATCAGGTCGGCGACCGACCAGCGCCGCAGGCGGGCGGGTCGTCTCGCCTCATCGGAGGCTCGGGCGTCATCCGCGGTGGATGTCAGCCGGTGGTTGAGGACGCCGGGGGTAGCGCGCTTGGAGATGAAATATGTACGTCGAAGCGTGGTCTTCTTGGATTGCTTGCTCATTGAGATCTCCTTGACTGGTGGCGGCTGCGGCGCCGTACTGGTGCGCTGGCCGCAGAGGTTGGGTTAGGCACCTTGCGGGCTGAGGTCGAGCTCGGCCGGCGCCTGCGCTTCAGCGGGGCGGGTGCGAACACGACCAGAGGGCAGGACCAGGACCGCGACCAGCAATCCGACCCCGAAGAGCGCGGCGGCCCACTCGAACGCGGTGGTGTAACCGTGGATCGAGGCGACGGTGGCCAGGTGCGCGGTGTGCGCGTGGGCCGTGGCATAGGTGGCGGCGGCGCTCGCGAAGATCGTGCTCAGCAGCGCGGTTCCCACGGAACCGCCCACCTGCTGGGAGGTGTTGACCATCGCCGAGGCGATCCCGGCGTCACTGCTCCGGACTCCGAGCGTGGCGGTCGAGAACGCCGGCGCGAAGATCATGCCCATACCGGTGCCGATGATGATCAGACCCGGAAGGACGTGAGTTGCGTAGCTGGCGCCGGGACTCAGCCGCGTGAACAGGAGCATCGCGATCACTCCGAGGGTCATGCCCGCGATGACGATCGGCTTGGCTCCGGTGCGGGGAAGCACCCTCGTCTGCACCGTGGTGGCGGTGAGGACGATCATGACGGTCATGGGCAGGAAGGCCAGGCCGGTCTTCAGTGGCGAGAAGCCGAGGTTCTGCTGCATGTAGTAGGTCAGGAACAGGAAGACGGCAAATACAGCCGAGCCCGCCAGAGCGATCGTTGCGTAGGCGCCTCCCCGGGCACGGTCCCACACGATGTGCAATGGCAGCAGCGGGTGCGCGGCCCGCCGCTCGATCAGGACGAAGCCGGCCAGAAGCGCGCCGCTGGCGGCGAGCGCGGCGATCGTGATCGGATTTGACCACGAGTGTGTCTCGGCGTTCGAGAAGCCATAGACGAGGGCGAACAGGCCCAGAGAGCCGGCGGCCAGGCCCGGCAGGTCGAAATGGACACGCGCCGACGGCCGCTCGCTAGTGAGTAGCCGGAGCGCGGCGATTGCCGTGGGGACCGCGATCACGAGGTTGACGTAGAGGCTCCATCGCCAAGAGATGGCCTGGGTGAGGACGCCCCCGAGCAGCAGACCGAGCGAAGCGCCACCCGCCGCGATCGCGCTGAAGATTCCGAATGCCTTGGGGCGATCGGGAGCTCCCTGGAAGGTCACCGTCAACAGCCCCAGGGCCGAAGGGGCGAGCAGCGCGCCAAACGCGCCCTGCAGTGCCCGTGCCGCGACGAGCACGGCAAAGGACTGCGCCAAGCCGCCGATCGCCGAGGCCACGGCAAAACCCGTTAGTCCTCCGATCAATGTCCACTTACGACCGAACAGGTCGCCGAGCTTGCCGCCGAGCAGCAAGAGGCTCCCGAACGTCAGCGCGTACGCGGTGATGATCCACTGCCGGTTGTCGGTGGAGAAGTGCAGCGCCTTCTGCGCCGAGGGCAGCGCGATGTTCACGATCGTCGCGTCGAGCACGACCATCAACTGGGCGACACCCACGAGGGCGAGAACCGCCCATCGGTTGGGCGACGGAGCGTCGGGGCGAGCGCTCGGCCGAGAGCGGTGGGCGGCGCGTTGGGTCAGGAGGGGAAGTCTCATTGCGATCCTTGGGTTGCGGTGCACGTATCAACACCATATCATGAATCATCCCTGTAGCGGAAATAAACCGCGTTACGCCCATAATTGCTCCTGCAGGCACAATACCGAAAATTGCGCTATAATGGCGTCGATGAGCTCGGAGAATTGCCCCAATAGACCGAGCACCTCGTTGCTTCTGGCCCGTCTGGCCAAGCAGGTGATGCGCCACAGCTCGGCCGAGATGCTTGGCATCGATCTTCGCCTCCTGATGGCGCTGAGCTACCTGGGCGACCATGACGGCGCCCCTCAGCAGGAGCTCGTCGACGCGCTGTGCATGGATGCCAAGAACGTCGTGCTGCTGCTCAACGACCTCGAGGACGCCGGGTATCTCACCCGTCGCCGCGACCATGAGGATCGCCGCCGCCATCGCGTCTACATCACCGAGGAGGGCCGTGAAACGCTCGAACGGGCAGCTCGCACCCAGCAGCAAATCGAGGACGACGTGTTCCGCGCTCTCGACGCAGACGAGCGGAGAACGTTTTGCGAACTCCTGGCACGCGCGGTTCAGGGCGCTGAACCCGCCGTAAGCAGCTCGCGCGAAGCCGCGGCGGCGTCCCCACTCACATCGCCCGGGACCAAATAGGACGTTGGCCTAGGCGAGGCAGAAAGGCGATATCGGTCAGGCCGCGCTGGCGCCGGTGCCGCACAGCATCACCCGAACCCGCTCCGAGGTCATCGGCAGTCGCCGCATCCGCAGGCCCTGCGACGCGGGAGCGATCGCACTGGCGACCGCGCCGGGCGCCCCAACCACAGGCGCCTCGCCGACTCCCTTGGCAGCGCCGAATGGCCCCTCCGGTGCGGGCACCTCGAGCTCGGAGATCGGCATCGCCTTGCCCGGGACGCCCGTCTGCTGGACGGAGCCGCCGACGATCTCGAGACCCTCGGGCGCAATCTGGAGCTCGTCGCCGGACACCTGCTCTGAGAGTCGCGCGGGTATATCGCGTGCGCCGAGTTCAGACCTCCTTCGCGCGCGGAAGGCGTGAACTTCTGCCCCACCCTCGGCGCCATGATGGCGGCGCGGCGGAACGCCGTTGCTCGACTCGACAGGCTCGCGACATCGACGAGCTGCGCCGCACTCTCGCGCCGCGCGTAGCCAACACGCTCGGCGAGCACAAGCCGTCTCCCTCGGCCCCGGTGTTGACCATCTGGATCGTGGTGCTGGACCGATGAGTCGCGCGGGGAGGCGCGGTCTGAATCGGCGATGGACGCCGACGAGATCACCTTCTCCGCGCTGTTCGATCGCCATCGCCGCGAGTTGCAGGCGCATTGCTACCGCATGGTCGGGTCGTTCGAGGATGCCGAGGATCTCGTACAGGACACGTTCGCGCGCGCCTGGCGGGCGCGGGCGCGGTTCCGGCGCGAGGGGCGGTGGTCGTTCCGCGCTTGGCTGTACCGCATCGCGACAAACGCGTGTCTTAACCATCTGACACGCCGCACTCCGCGACTGCTGCCGGCGGACGTCGCGCCCGCCGCTGACCCGGAGGCCGACGTGCCGCCGGTCGCGGTCGATGTGGCGTGGCTTGACCCTTACCCGGACCGCCTGGTCGATCCGCACGAGGCCGCGGTTGCCCGGGAGACGCTAGAGATCGCGTTCGTGGCGGCGATCCAGCACCTGCCACGGCGTCAACGCGCGACGCTGATCCTGCGTGACGTGGCCGGGTTCTCGGCCCGCGATACGGCGAGGCTGCTCCGGACGAGCGTGCCCGCCGTGAACAGCGCGCTGCAGCGCGCGCGCAACGGTCTGCGCGACCGCCTCCCGTCGCGACGGGTCGAGTGGGTCCGTTCGGAGGATCCGACCTGGAGGAGCGCGAGGTCGCGCGGCGCTACATCGAGGCGCTCGACCGCCGGGACTTCGCGGCGCTCGCCGCGCTGGTGGGCGCCGACGCGCGCTTCGCGTTCCCGCCCCGCGCGGTCTGGTACGACGGCCTCGACGCCTTCCGTCGCGCCAGCGACAAGCACGCCGCGCCGGGTGAGCACCGGTTCGTCCCGGCCGCTGCCAACTTGCAGCCCGGGCTCGCTGTCTATCTGTGGGCGCCGGGCGAGCGCGGCTATCGCCCGCTCGCGCTCGCCGTGCTGCGCGTGGAGCAGGGGCGCGTTATCGAGGTCGTCCACTGGGACCGGCCGGGCCTGTTCGAGGCGTTCGGGCTGCCGATGAGTTTTCCGCCCTCCCGGGGTTTCAACCAGGACGAGCTCAACGCGAAGGAGGTCCGATGAAGGTCAGCATCGAGCAGGAATGGCAGGCGGCTCGCAAGGAGCTGCTCGCCGCCGAGCGCGAGCTCGAGGAGCACGCCGAGCGGGTCGAGCGGCAGCGTCGCGAGCTGCCGTGGATCCCCGTCGAGAAGGAGTACAGCTTCGCGACCGAGGACGGATCGAAGTCGTTGCCCGAGCTGTTCGAGGGACGCTCGCAACTGCTCATCTACCACCTGATGTTCGGGGAGAACTGGAAGGTCGCATGCCCCGGGTGCTCGTCGCTCGCCGACGGCCTGAGCGGCACCGTCGTCCACCTGAATGACCGCGACCTGACGCTGATCTGCATGTCGCAGGCGCCGCTGGAGAAGCTGGTCACCTACAAGCAGCGGCGCGGATGGACGGTGCCGTGGGTATCCGCCTACGGGAGCGACTTCCTGTTCGACTACGGCTACGCGTTCCGACGGGAGGAGATGTCGAGCGGCGTTCGCGAGGAGTTCGACATGGGCCAACTGGTCCGCGAGGCGCCGCAATGGCTGCGCGACTACCGCGAGGAGATCGGGGCGCCGGACCTCGAGTCGGCGGTTTCCGTGAGCGCAGGCTGGAGCGTGTTCGCGATGCGAGACGGCGCCGCCTACAACACCTACCGCGTGTATCCGCATTCGCGCCTCGTGACGCCATTGTTCTCCGTGCTGCTCGGCCTGCTGCCGACAAGCTGAGCGCGGCGCCCGCCGGGTCGCTGGGCGCTCGCACCCTTTGGCATCAGCGGCCAGCGCTGTGCGTCCGGCCGTCGGCTTCTGCTTTGCTCGCCGGACGGGCACGTTCGTCGCTGACGAGCTCGCACCTCCACAGCGCGGAATTCGCGCACGCGCTGGCCCCGGTGCTAGCAGGATCCGCACGTCCGACAAACGGCTCCTCCTTATTCGCCCACGCGGCTGCCAGTCCTCCGCTTCCGCTGCGGCTTGCGCCAGGCTTGGAGCAGAAGCCTGACTGTTGACCACAGCCAACCGTCGGCGGGCCCTAATTTCGCAGAAGCGGGTGGCTCTTGACTTTGTCATGCAAACCCTGCTAGGTTTGCGCTACAAAGTCATTCGGATTGCCCGGGACTAAAGGCCCAGGCACCTACCGAGGACATGACCCGAGGAGGGATCATGAGCGCCGACCAATCAACTAATGGGAGCCTGCTCACGCTCGGCTCACGCTACCCCCGGCAGGTCGGGGGTCTGCGCGTCGCGATCGGGGTCTGGCTGCTGGTCCTGACCGCGATCCTGGCCGGCTCGGGCCGCGGCGCGTGGGGCTGGTTGCTGGTCCCGTTCGCAGTGGTGCACTTCGGCTGGGCTTACCGTCTATTCCGGCTCGCGCACCGACGCGATGCAGAGCAGCGGCTGCGCCTCTCCTAGCGGATCGGTTTGCGGCCTGAACTCATGACTTGGCACCGAGCGACGTGGCTTGGCGCTGCGAACCATAGGAAGGACCGGACGATGAACGGAACGCTTCACCCCACGACATGACGCACGACAGCGAGGGAATGGATCCCCGCGACGCGGCCCGGCTGCTTGAAGGAACGCGCCGCCAGGCCGAGCGCGACCTGGACTTCGACTCGCCCTGGCTCACGCTGGTCGCCGCGGTGGCCGTGCTGGCCGGCTTCGGCGCGGTGTGGCTCTCGGTGCGCCACCAGCACCCGTTCAAAGGGCCGACCGCTGCGGGACTGTCGGTCCTCTACGCGCTGGTGGCGATCCGGCTCGCGACGGTCGCGATCGCTGCCCGCCGCGCAACCGCGGGCGTGACCGGCCGCTCGCAGCAGCGACGGCGAGCCGAGGCCGCCGCAGCCGCCGGCGCGTTGCTCGCTGCCTACCTGCTGATGGGCGCTCTGGCGCAGGCCGGGCTCAACCACCCGGTCGTCTACTGGATGTACGGCGTGACCGCCACGCTGATCGTCCTGGGCGCCTTCTGGGCCGGGCGCTCAGCCACGCGCGAGGACTGGCCTGCGCTCGCCGTCTCGATCGCAGTGGCGCTGGTCGCCGCCGGCAGCGCGCTCGCCGGGCCCCGGGGCATGTGGCTCAGCGACGGCGTCGGCCTATGCGTCGTGCTCCTCGCCTACACCGCCCTCCAGGCATGGCTGATCCGCACGCCACGATCGGCGACATGACCGCAGACACCCTTGACCCGGTCATCCACGCACCCGCGCGCCTGCAGATCGTCGCGACGCTCGCCGCGCTGCCCGACGGCGACGCGCTCACGTTCATCCGCCTCCAGGACATGATCAAGCTCACCCCCGGCAACCTGATCACGCATCTGCGAAAGCTCGAGAACGCCGGCTACATCACCAGCGAGAAGACCGGCAGCGGGCCAGCATCCCAAACGACGGTCGCGCTGACCCGCCGCGGCCGTGCCGCACTCGACATCTACACCGACGCCCTCCGAGCCCTCCTCAACGGCGCGATCGGCGCATAACGCGACTCCCAAGTCCACTGGCCGCCGCATCAAGGTCACCGACCAACCGGCCGTGTCCCAAACGATTGATAGACTGATAACCTAACAATAGAGTAGTACTCTAACTTCATACGGACGCTTCTGTCAACCCTCCTCGGCGGTGATCGTTGCCTTTGACGTGGGTTCGCCCTGCCAGCCCCCGGTCGGAGGTGCTGGCCGGGTGAGACCTACCGTCCCCGCCCGCTCCTTCCAGCCGTCCAACACGGCCCGCTCGCCTCGCAGCTCCGCCTGTTGAGCGAGCTGACACGCTGCCGACACAACGCGCGCACGTCGTGACGCTTCCGCTAGACCTGGTAGGCGCGCTCGCGGGCGCGCAAACGCCGCCACCACGTCATCAAGCCACCAGCACGCCCGACACCCTCCAACGTCTCCGGGCGACTCGCCCTCAGGATGGTGTTCCGGGGCGGCTACTACTGTTGTGCCTGCGCGACGAGGTCACGCAGCCGGACACGATCGATCTTGCCGTGCCAGTTGCGCGGCAGCGCGTCGAGAAAGATCACCTCGCGGGGGTGCTTATAGGCGGCGAGCCGGTTCTCGAACAGTCCGATCACCCGCTTGGCGCTGAGTGTGCCGTCGGCGGTGGGCACAACGCAGGCGACCGGCACCTCGCCGAGCTTATCGTCGGGTCTGCCGACGACGGCCGCCTCGCGGATCGCGGCGCAGGCGTCGAGCACAGCCTCCAGATCGCTCGGGTGGACGTTCGAACCGCTGACGATGATGATGTCCTTGAGCCGGCCGACGATCTGCAGAAAGCCGTCATCGTCGAGCACTCCAAGGTCGCCGTTGCGAAACCAGCCGTCGCAGAACGCCTCCTGGGTGGCCTGCTCGTTCTCCCAATAGCCCTGCATCACGGCGGGCCCGCGCAACCACACCTCCCCCGGCTGGCCAGGCGGAAGGTCCCGACCAGATACATCGACGATCCGGACCTGGGTGTAGAGCGTCGGCTTGCCCGCGGTGAGCGCGGCCTCCGGTGGGCTGCCGGGGGGCATTGCGGTGGCGGTCGGGCAGGCTTCGGTTGAGCCGTAGCCCTGCCCGATCCGAACACCCTTGGCCTGCCAGGGCTCGATCGCGCTGCGCGGCACGACCGTCGACCCGGTGAACACGTACCGCAGGCTGCTCAGATCGGCGCGGTTCCACGCGGGGTCGGCCGTCAGCTGAAATGTCATCGCGGGCACGCAGGCGAACAACGTGATCCGCCGATGCTGGATCTCCGCGAGCACCTGGCCGGGTTCGAACCGAGGGTGGATCGTGACCGTTGCGCCGGCGCACAGGCCCGGCAGGGTGTGGATGAACACCCCGCCGGTATGGAACATCGGCACGGCCGTCAGGATCTCGTCCGCGGCGGTCAGGCCGACTGCGGTGATCACGTTCAGGGCGTTAAAGGCGATGTTCTGGTGCGTGAACGTCGCGCCCTTCGGGCGCCCCGTGGTACCGGAGGTGAACAGGATCAGAGCGGGCGTTGCCGCTTCGATGCTCGAGGTCGCAGACACCCGCTGCGCGGCCCGGCCCGCGAGCTCGCCGCCCAGGGCGAACGTCTCCACCCGGTCGCGCCCCAGGGCGCCGACACTGTCGAGAGCCACCCCTTCAAACCCCTGCTCGGCGACCAGCAGCCGCGGCCGCGTGTGCTCGACGAACACGCGCAGCTCGGCCGGGGGCATCCTTGAGTTGAGCGGGACGAAGATCGCGCCTAGACGCGCGCAGGCGAACAACGCCTCGAGCAGGTCCGGACAGCCAGGCCCCAGATAGGCGACGCGGTCGCCGGGCAAGACGCCGCTGGCCCGCAGCCAGGCCGCCACCGAGCCAACGTTTTGCTCGAGCTCGGCGTAGGTGATCTGGCCCCTCTCGAAGCGCAGCGCCGCGTTGGCCGGCGTCCAGCTTGCCCAGTGCGCTATCCACCCAGAGACATCCATGACGCCGTCCCGGTTCCCGATCCACGTCCACCCGTGATAGAATGGCGGCCCATCAATAGAGTACTACTCTACTGAGCTATGGACGCCTCTGTCAAGACCCCGCTCGGCCGGCGAGCACGCAAAGCGCTCGAGACCCGCCGCCGCGTCCTCGACGCCGCCGAGGCCCTGTTCACGCGCGACGGCTACACCGCCACCACGATGACCGCGATCGCCGATCAGGCTGACGTCGCCGTCCAAACCCTTTACGCGGTCTTTGGCACCAAGCGCGCGATCCTCGCCGAACTGATCGACGCCCGCGTGGTCGGAGACGATCACTCCGGATCGCTGCCAGACCGCGCGGACTGGCGGGCGATGGAGCGCGAGACCGCCCCCCGCCACCAAATTGCGCTGTTCGCCTCGATCGCGACACGAATCGGCAGCCGCAGCGCCGCGATCAACGAGGTGCTGGCCGCCGCCGCCGGCTCGGACGCCGAGATCGCCGCCATCTACGAGCAACAACGACAGGCGCGCTACAAAGACGAACGTCGGCTCGCACGCTCCCTGGCTCGCAACGGAGCCCTACGCGCCGGGATGTCCGAGACCCAGGCCGCCGACATCATCTGGGCAATCGCAACCACCCGCACCTACCGCGCGCTCGTCCACGAACGTCGGTGGCCCACCGACCAGTACGAACACTGGCTAGCAGACCTGCTCGCCCGAGCGCTGCTAGACCAACCGCCAACATAGACCAGCCACGCGCGAGGGGGCATGCAATGAGGCGACCGCATGCACAAAGAACCCCGATAGTTCGGGACGCGGTCATGCCCCTTGACGCCGACCTGCGGATCCGCGCGAGAACAGGCGCATCGCTCGGTACGAATGACAGGCCGCAAGGACGAGTTGCCTATCGCGCGTCACGGGCCGGTGCGGTTCCGCCCTCCGCGATGGCGATGCGGACGATAGCTGTGCGCCAACGGGCCAACAAACACCGGCGCGGGGCGCCGGCCTCGGACTGGCGACAGGCAGCAGCGTCGCGCCGGTCGTCGGGTGCCAAGTTCTGCATAAAATAAGCACGAGCGTCGGTCAGTGAGCGCGCCAGCGACGAACCCACGCGTTCGCAATCGCGTGGTTCCGGCGGGGTCGAATCAACCGCTGATCGTGCGCCACCGCTCCTGCATTGTCGCCGGACCGGCTCTGGGTCCGGCGCTTCCGCTTCCGGATCTGGGCTGATCGAGGCGGAAGCGTCGTCGGGCGACCACGATCTGAGCTGGTGGCCGGCGCGAGACGAGAAGCGCTCGGTGGCATGCCGCGAGCCGTCGGGAGCTGCGGAGTTTCTCGCCACGCACGAGCGAGCATTGTTGGCGTCGCGTGTGCGACCGGCGCGCTCGTGCCTACGCAGCGCCTGGCGATCGGCGCACGGCGGCTCGCTTCTGTGCCTCGTCCAGGGAGAGCGAGATCAGCAACCACCCTGGCTGGTGCTCGCACACGCAAAGGGCGACGTGCTATCGGCGCTTTAGCGCGGCAGCGCCTCCTGGCAGGGTGCCGGTGCGGGCTCGGTGCCGGTGGCAGCGCACGATAGCTCCGTCTCGTGCGTGGGCAGGGACGTGGTCGGGGAGGGTGGGGGCGGTAACGCCTGGGCCGAAGGCGTGTCGCTGGAGATCGCTCTATGGGATCTCGGGCCTGGTGGCGGCGACCGTTGCTCTGGTAGTGGATGCTGGCGGGCGGCGTGGTGCAGCGCGTAGGGAACGATCCGGCGGTGAAGTAAGCCGGCGATCGGCCAAACGGCGCGCGCCGCTTGGTGCTCATATCGAACAAAGGTTGCCCATTCGATCTCGGACGTGGATACGCGCAGGACGAGACGCGCGGTGATCAGCTGTGATTGTTGCTCGAGGACGACTCTCCTGGCGCTTGCCGCACCGATCGGCCACCCGAGCACGTGCGCCGGTGATCCACGCGGGCCTGAGCGGAAACCGAGCACCGTCCGCCAGCCCACCCGGATGAAGGAACGCAGCGGCCACGGTGCATGCTCGAGGGCATCCCTCATCCACTCCTCGGCCGAGCGGTCAGCGGCGGCTGACCGGGTGACTCGGAACGCGTCCGTGTAGCTCGAGCGGGCAAGCTCATCAACCGGTCGGGGTTCGTCTGCCGCGTCCGGACTCTCGCCGAGGGAGTCTTGGCCTCCACGCGGTCGCTGTTCAAGCTGCTGGTGGTCATCCGGCAAGGCACCTCCTCTGCCGCGCCAGGGGGTTATGCGGGCGTTGCGCGACGACCGAGTGCGGGGTGATGGTCGTGTCAGGGCGCACAAATACGGCGTTGGTGCGCTCATCGGGCTGAATCTGCGGGCACGGGTTCGGGGATTGGGGTGAGCGTTGGGGCTTTGGGTTCAACGGCGATCGTCGGGGTGCGTCGTGCGAGCCATTGCGGGTACCACCAGGCGCGCGGACCGAGGAGCTGGAGCACGGCCGGGAGCAGGAGGGGTTCGGATGACGAGCGCGTCGAGCAGCACGGCACCGGCGAGCGCGAGGCCGATCAGCTTCAGCAGGTTGGTGCTGCTCAGGGCGAAGGAGGCGAACACGACGATCATCACCGCCGCGGCGGCGGTGATCACCCTGCCGCTGCGGGTCAGTCCTTGTTTGATCGCGGCGGTGTGATCGCAGGTGCGCTGCCATTCCTCGTGGATGCGGGAGATGAGGAACACCTCGTAGTCCATCGAGAGGCCGAACACGACCGCGAACATGATCACCGGGAGCCATGACTCGATCGGCGCGCGTTGGGCGCCGAACAGCCCGTCGAGCCAGCCGCGCTCGAACACCGCTTGCACGAACCCGAGCGAGGCGGCGAACGTGAAAAGGTTCATGACGGCCGCCTGGATCGGGATCATCAGCGAGCGGAACACGAGCAGGAGCAGCAGCGCTGAGACGCCGATCACGACGGCGATGAACAGCGGTAGCCGGTTGGCGATGATGTGGGCGTAGTCGACGGTTGGGCGGTCCAGCCACCGACGTACACGGTCGCTCCGGTCGTCCGTTCGACGGATGGGATCACCTGGTCTCGCAGGTGCGTGACGAGCTTGTAGGTTTGCGAGCTCGCGGGCGCCGTGGTCGGATAGACGGTGATCGCGGCGGTGTTGCCGGCGGCGTTCAGCTGTGGGCTGGCGACCGACGCCACCCCGGGGGTGCGGCCGATCGCTGTCGACAGCTGCCGGACGGTGCGAGCCCGGTTGGAGGCTGGGAGCTTGGCGGCGACGAGCAGCGGTTCGTTGAACCCTTTCCCGAACCCTTGGGCGAGCAGGTCATAGGCCTTGCGGGTAGTGGTGGACGGCGGGTCGTTGCTGGCGTCGCTTGAGGCGAGCCGCAGCCCGAGCGCGGGCGCCGCGATCAGCAGCATCAGCCCGGTCGCGGCGAGCGCACAGACGGCCGGGCGACGGGCAACCAGCCCGGCCCAGCGCGCCCACGCGCCGCCTTCCCCGGAGGTCCTCCCGCGGCGGCGGGCGCCGATCCTCGCGCCCGACCAGGACAGCAGCGCCGGCAGCAGTGTCAACGCGGCGAGCAGCATCACGAGCACGGTGACCGACGTGGCGACCGCGACGCCGTAGAGCGAGTCGATCCGCGCGCTGAACATGCCGAGCATCGCGATCACCACGCAGCTGCCGGCGAACACGATCGACCGCCCGGCGGTATCCATCGCCACCGCCACCGCCTCCTCGGACCTGCCGCCGTTGGCCTGGTATGCCTCGCGGAAACGGCTCACCACGAACAGCGAGTAGTCGATCCCCACGCCGAGCCCGACCAGGATCGCGACCTCGGACGCCCAGTTGGGAGTGTTCACGAGATGCGTGACCACCGCGATCAGCCCAACGCTGCGGCGCTGTGGCGGTGGTGATCGGCACGTAGACCCGCCGGATAGCGGACCAGACAATGCTCGGCACCGGAGGTCGGATCCTGGTAGAGGACCCTCAGCCCGATTGGCCGATCGTAGATCTCGGGCTGGGATTGGTCGAGTTCCAGCGAACCGAGACGTTCCAAGAGGACTGCCGGGGGCGAGCTCATTCGTCTGGCCATTGTTCTCAGAGCCCGTCGCGGTCTTCGACCAGGACCGCCGCGTGGTCCTCAAGCAGCGGCATGAGAAGCCCCTCGAGCTAGCCGGGTCCATTCCGGTCCCTCGTAGAACGCCCGCTTCAGCTCCTCTCTGCTCGCCCCGTCGGGGAAAGCGCGCAGCCAGGCGAATGTCACGGGATCCTCGAGCGAAGGGAAGGGACCGAGCACCCGCATTCCTACTTGCCGTGCACCGGGAACGCGAGCTCGCGCATCAGCGCCATCAGCCGCGCCCGCTGGCCCGCACGGGCGCGATAGGTGCGCACCTCGATCTTGGGCTCGATCTGGGTCTCGCGTGTCAATCATCAGCTGGCCGTGTCGTGAGCGTGGCCGAGAGGGCGCGCCGCGAATGAGACGCCAGGGGCGCCGGTGGCGGGCTCGGTAGCGCGGGCGGGGCGGCCGTCCGCGTGCGCGTAGGGGTGGTGGAAGACGTCGAGCGCTCGGCTTGCGTCTGGCACCGGCAACTCGAAGGCGTCACCGGTCTTGGTGTCGTGAACCGCCACGGATACCCGGGCGTCGTGGGGGTGCCACAGCAGACGGACATCGATCCCGTCGCTACTGCGGCTGTCAAGCTCGCGCGTCGTCGTCCCGATCCTGCGTGGGCGTTCCGGGTGGGTCGGGCCGAGGTATGTGATCTGTGGATGGACCATGTTGCTGCTCCTGATAGTTGACTTGTCAATACGACGCAGCGCGGCCGCGCATTTGGACACGCGTCGTCGAGCGGGACGGCAACTCGCAGCGCACGACAGCATCTCGACCCTGCTGTCAGGATCGTTATGGACGGGCGCTGCCGCGAACCCGCAGCGGCCGGGAGAGTCCTGCTTGGGCACGGTACGATCGCGCACCGAGCGGCGCCGGAAACGGAAAGGACCCCGGCTCATGCCGGAAGACACCAGAAGCGCGGAAGGCGGAGACACGACGGACGTCGACCCGAGTCTGGCCGCCCATCGGCCACACGGGGATCCGCGGCCGGCCGCGGTCACGTTCGCGACGACTGAGCACTTCACGCTCCAGGGCGCGCGGGCGGCCACGATCGGCGAGTCGACCGGTCGTGCGACGATGTTCCTTGCCTCCGTGTCCGGAGGTTTGGTCGCGCTGGGATTGATAGCGACGGCGAGCCACGTCGGCACCGCCTTCTATGCGTCCGGGCTCGTCATCCTGCCGACGCTCGCGTTCACTGGGCTCGTGACGTTCGAGCGGGTGCTGCAATGCGGGATTGAGGACCTTGGGTACGCGAATCGGATCGCGCTGCTACGCGGCTACTACTTCGACGAGGCGCCAGAGTTGGCTCCGTACCTGATGAGCGTCCCGGAACCACACCGGCTTAATGTGCAGGGATTGTGGGCTGGGCGCTGGCAGTATTTCCGAACGGTCGCGGGTATGGTGGCGGTGATCACGGCCGTACTCGCCGGCTCCGCTATCGGGCTGCTCGCCGCCGTCGCCTCGGAGCACTCGCTGGCCGCCGCGCTTGCTGCAGGCGGCGTGGTCGCCCTGGCTGCGCTCGCCGCAATGATGCGCTTCCAACAGTCCGCCTGGGAACGGGCCGCGTCCACGCCGGTCAGCTTCGACGCAGACGACACGGGGTCAGCTGGCACGTAGCTGGACGGTGATCAGCCGCGCAGCCAGGAGATGCAGCGCTCGATGAGCTCTGGGCTGCTCGCCCCGTCGATGTGGCCGACGCCGGCGCGGATGTTCACGCGGATGTTCTCGCCGAGCGCGGCGGCGAAGCGCTGGGGGCCGTCGGGCGGCACGTGCACGTCGTCGGCACCGCACTCGAAGAGGATCGCCAGCCTGTGTGCGTAGTTATCTACGTGTGTCAGGGGGTCGAGGCGGTCGAAGAACCACTGCGCGTAGCTGTCCGCGTCGCCCTGGGCAGCACGCGCGATGGGTCTCCGATGTCGCGCATCCCGGGGCGGGTCCAGTCCGGCGTGGCGACGATCGCGGCCACTCGGGTCACGCGGTGATCGATGCCGGCTAGCCCCGTTTTCCGCAGTTGAAAAGGGTTAGGTGTTCTGCTCGGGCCAGGGCGGCTGGATTTCGAGGAGCTGGAGGATCTGGCGTTGGGTGTGGGTGAGGCGGTCTAGTCGGATCCCGGCGGGTGTGTAGGTGAGGCCGAGTCCTTGGAAGGCGGCGAGGATGTTGGCGCCGGTCGGGATCGCTGCGCGGTCTTCGGGCAGCAGTCCGGGTAGGTGCTCGTCTTTCCCGAGGGCGTGGCGGGTTTGGGTCTCGATCAGTCCGAAGATCAGCAGCGCGAGTCCGACGATGGTGATGAGCGCGTGGATTCGGTCGTCGTTGTGCAGGAAGATCGGCCGGACTTTGAGGGTGTGTTTGGCGTCGCGGTGGCGGCGTTCGACGATGTGTTGGTCTTTGTATTGGCGCAAGACGTGCGCGGTGCTGAGGCGGCCGGGCTGGTTGGTCGCCAGCGGGTAGACGCCGTCGGTTGCCGAGGTGGCGGCGATCGCGTCGTGATCGCGGTGCCAGGTGAGGGTCGGTTTGCCGGCTCTGGTGCCGGTCTGGACGATCAGGAGGGTCTCGATGTTCGGGCCGATGATCGTCGCCGCGCGCTTCTCGACGTGCTGGCGGGCGGGGTAGTAGCGGCCACCAAGCCCGCGCTTGACGCGCTCGAGCTCTGATTCGGCCTTGGCGAGCGCGCGTTCGCGAGCGGCGGCGACCTCGCGGCCTTCCTGGGAGGAGTGAATCCACGCGACCCGGAGGGGAAGCTCGCGACCGTCCTCGGGGCAGGTGAGCGTCCACTCGCCAAGGCAGCCGCGATAGCGGGTGCGTGTCTCGGCGGGCAGGTGCTTCTCCCGCGCGGCGATATACCGCAGCGGCCTGAGCGACCCGTGTCCGATCTCCGCGGTGAACTTCTCGGCAAAGCCGGTTGAGGCTCTGAGCGGCACGACGAACCGCAGGCCGGCATCCTGGATCTGCGCCAGCGTCTTGGGGTGCCCACACGCCGAGTCGCACACCAATACGCCGGCCGGACCGGTCACCTTCGCCAGACGCTCGAGGCTGCGTCCGACGAGTGAGAGCTCAGACGAGTTGCCTGGGTCCGGCCGCCAGTACACCGAGACGCCGTCGGGCGTGGCGGCCTGCAACGCTCGGACCTGCCGGCGAACATGGCGGTCAGCGCCCCAGCCCTTCGCGATGAGCGCCGAGTCCTCATAGGCGCCGGCGACCCGCAGCGTCGTCAGATCGACATGCAGCCGGCCGACATCCAGGCCGAAGCGGTCGATCGCACGGGCGGCGAGCGCGCCCCGGACCTGCTCGGAGTGCACGGCGAAGGTCTCCAACGCGCGGCCGAGCCGGTCATCATTGAGCAACGCCGCGGGGATCCCGAGCAGCTCGTGCACCGCCGCCCCGGACGCCCACCCAGCCACGTCATACAACGGCGAGGGCGAGCACAACCGCGAGCAGATCAACCCGGCGACGGCCTCGCCGACCGACAGCACCGAGCGCGGACTGCGCGGCAGCGAGCGGTCCACGACGCCGACGACATCCAACTCCCGCAGGAACCGCCAGGCCAAAAGCAGCGCCCCGACCTCGCGGCGGCTGCCAGCCATCGGCGGATCCAAGCGGGCAAACGACCCGGCGAGCGCTTCGAGCTGTCCGGACTCCTTCAGCGCCTCCTTCCGACCCAGGTTTGCCACAACACGATGCCGCACCCGGCCGTTCTCATCCCGATACCCATCCACCAGCTGCAGATACGTATACGCGCGCTCTCCGCGCCGAACCGTGGTCTCTTTGACGAACATGTTGCCACAACACTATCGGCCTCGCCGGATGGAAAAGCCAACAGCACGAACATCAAGTTGCCACAACATCAACGCAGCGCAAGCCGCCAACAACACCCGCAACCCCAAGCCACGCGGGCGTGCCCAGCCGCGACTACCTACCCACAGGCGCGGAAAACGGGGCTAGCGCGACGGCGGCGTCGCCGCCCATCGAGGTGCCGCCGGCAACGACGGGCCCACCGCCGAAGTGGTCGATGACGCGCAGGCAGTCGAGGGTTGTCTGCCCGATGATCGGCCACATATGACGCCGGAAGTTGGCGAACCACGCGCGCGGATCTCGTCGGCGGACTCGGTGCCGCGCTCGCCGTGCTGCCAGGGATCAAGACTGACGGCGCGAAAACCGGCACCGGCCAGTGACTCGAGCACCGGGCGCATATCGTCTTTCGTCATGCCCAGCGGCGGCACCCAAACCGCCAGCGGCGCCGCCTCGTGCCCAACCGAAATGACCGAAATGTGATCGACGTACGAGACATGATCCTGTGCCATCGTTCTCTCCTTCATCGGGCGGGTTGGTGATGCACGATGCACGTCGCCGGTGCGGGCACCGCCGGTGTCGTCCGTCGTGCCGGCCGTGGGGCGTGCAGGTCCGCCGGCCGACGCTGGCTGGGTATGCAGGTCCGCCGGCGGACGCTGGGCGGTCACTCGTCGAAGGTGCGGTAGTCGCCGATCAGTTCGGGCTTAGTAAAGGTGGCCGGCTGTTCGTGGATTTCCTTCGCGCCGGCTATGAAGGCTTCGAACGAGGCCAGTCCTTGCACGCCCGTCGCGCTCCCCTCGTCGGTGTATAGGTGTATGAATTGGCGCGAGTCGGGGAGGTAGAAGACCGCGTACCGAAGTCCGGTCGGTTGTGTCTGTTCGAGTTCCGTGAAGACGGCGCGCACGAGCGCGGCGTTCTCCTCTTCACGTCCGGGCTTGACGGTGTAGGTGACCAATGTGTGGCGCATTGTTGACTCCTGGTTCGTTGTTGGGTGGTGGTTGTTGTGCATCGCTTGGCGTTACGCGGTGGCGATCCCGCGGCCAAGGCCGCGGGACGCGCCGACCACGATCGTGGTCTTGTCTGACGGTTCGCTGATCGTTGTTTCTCCTTAGCGTTGGTTGGTGGAAGGAGGGTCAGCTCGAGGCGGCGAGGGCAGGCTGCGGCTCGCCGACGGTGGTCCTGGCCACTGCGTCAGAGAGCTCGTTGCGACGCACGAGCGCGAAGATCGCCGGGACGGCGAGCAGGCCGATCGCGCCCAGCACCCAGAACGCCTGCTGGAAGCCGCCGGTGAGCGCCGCGGGCACATGGCTGCCGGCGTGAAGCAGTGCCCGGGTCTGACCGGCGGCCACACTCGATGCGATCGCGATCCCGATCGCGCCGCCGAGCTGCTGAGAGCTGTTCAGCAGTCCGGACGCGAGCCCGGCCTGCTGCTCCTTCACGCCGGCGAGTGCGGCGATCGAGATCGGGATGAACGCGAACGCTGTGCCTGCGCCGGCGACCATCAACGGCCCGAGCAGGTTGCCGACGAAGTGGCCGTGGACGGGCACCTGGGTCGCCCAGAGCGCGCCCGCGCCGATCAGGGTCATCCCGACCGCCATCACGATCTTCGCCCCGCCCCGCGTGACGAGCTGCTGCGAGAGCCCGGCGAGTGCGATAGATGTCAGTGACGCCGCCAGCCAGGCGACGCCGGTCTGCAGCGCGCTGTAGTGCAGCACCTGCTGCATGTACAGGGTGCCGACGAAGATGAACGCGTAGAAGCTGCCGCCCAACAGCAGCCCGGCGACGTTCGCGCCCGAGAGCGTGCGCAGCCGGAAGATCGACAGCGGAAGGATCGGCGCCTCGACCCGGCGCTCGAGCATCAAGAACAGGGTCAGGAGCGCGGCGGCCGCGGCGAGTACCCCAACCGTGCGGCTGGCGCCCCAGCCGTACTGCGGTGCCTGGGAGATCGCGTCGACCAGGAGCACCAGTCCGGCGGTCCCGGCGAGCGCGCCGAGCGCGTCGAACTTGCGCCGCACCCCGTCGAGGCGGCTGTCGGGGACGATCCGCGGTGCGAGCGCGAGCGCCGTCGCCCCGATGGGGACGTTGAGGTAGAAGATGTACTGCCAGCCGGCGTACCGGGTCAAAAGGCCTCCGGCGATCATTCCAACCGTCGCGCCGCCGGCGCCGAGCCCGCCCCAGATCCCGAGCGCCTTGTTGCGCTCGGCGCCCTCCTGAAACATGCTCATCACGATCGATAGAGCGGCGGGCAGCATGATCGCTGCTCCGGTGCCCTGGACCGCCCGGGCTCCGATCATGAAGCCGGCACCGGTTGCCAGCGCAGCGGCCAGCGACGCGGCGCTGAACAGCGCGAGCCCAAGCATCAGGATGCGGCGGCGGCCGAGTAGATCGGCGGCCCGGCCGCCGAGCAGCAAGAACCCACCGAACGTGAGCGCGTACGCAGTCACGACCCATTGCAGGCTGGTCTGGGAGAAGTGCAGGTCGCGGCCGATCGTCGGCAGCGAAACGTTGACGATCGTCAGATCGATGACCGTCATGAAGAACGACACTGCCAGCAGCGCGAACGCGCGCCAGCGATTGATATGGGGTGATTGTGATGTCATCGGACCTCCAGTGGTTTGTTCGCCGCCCCTCGGAGGCGGGCTCACTAGTCCGACGCAGCCCGAGCGGCGATTTGGACAGCCTGCTCAGAGATCCTGCAGGCGCCGCTCGAGCTCGGCCCGCTCGACGGCATTGGCACTCAGCCGGATCGCCGTCTCGTAGGCGCGCGCAGCGCCCTCGCGATCACCGGCGCGCTTGAGCAGCTCAGCATGGGCGGCGTGCAGCGGCTGGTAGCGCTCGAGCGCCGGATCGTGCAGCAACGGCGAAAGCAGATCGAGGCCTGCCTGCGGGCCGTCGGCGAAGCCGACGGCGACGGCACGGTTGAGCTCGATCACCGCGGTTGGTGTGAGCTTCACGAGCGCCCCGTAGAGGTCGGCGATCTGCCGCCAGTCGGGCTCCTCCTCCATCTGGAGCGCCGTGATCGCCGCCTGCAGCTGGTACTGACCAGGGCGCCGCAGACGCACCGAACGCTCCAACGCCCGAAGGCCCTCGCGGATGCGCGCTTGGTCCCACCGCGAGCGGTCCTGCTCGCCGATCGCGAGGTAGCGGCCGTGCTCGTCGACACGCGCGACGCGCCGCGAGTCATGCAGGAGCATCAGCGCGAACAGTCCCCACACCTCGGCGTCGTCGGGCATCAGCTCGCGCAGCAGCAGTCCCAGCCGGATCGCTTCTTTGCACAGCTCTTCGCGCACGAGACGGTCCCCCTCGGTGGCGGAGTAGCCCTCGTTGAAGATCAGATAGACGACGCGGAGCACCCCGCGCACTCGATCTGGCAGCTCTTCGTCGCGTGGCACCTCGTACGGGATGCGAGCGTCGGCGATCTTCCGCTTGGCCCGCACGATCCGCTTTCCCATCGTCGGCTCGGCAACCAGGAACGCGTGCGCGATCTCGACAGTCGTGAGGCCACCGAGCGCGCGCAGCGTCAGCGCCACGCGAGCGGACACATCCAGCGCCGGGTGGCAACAGGTGAAGATCAGCCGCAGGCGATCATCGACGATCGAGCTCTCTTCGATCACGGCCCGGTGCTCCTGCTGGTCGATGCGTACGAGCTCTGCAAGGCGCTCGGCGCGATCCGCCACCGAGCGGTCGCGGCGCAGGCGATCGATCGCGCGCCGCCGCGCCGCGACCGTGAGCCACGCGCCCGGATTCGCCGGAACGCCATCGCGCGGCCATGTGGTGAGCGCGGCCGCATAGGCGTCCTGGACCGCGTCCTCGGCCAGCTGGAAATCGCCCACATGACGAATCAGAGTCGCCAGCACAGCCGCCCGCTCGTCGCGAAACGCGCGGGCGACCGCATCCGCCGTCGGATCACTCAACCGACAGGTCCATGACGGGGCGGACCTCGACGCATCCATAGCGGATCAGCGGGACCCGCCTGGCCACGCCCAGCGCCTGATCGAGGTTCTCGACCTCGATCAGGTAGTAGCCCACGAGCACCTCCTTAGTGATCGCGAACGGGCCATCCGTGAGCTCCGTCTCGCCAGAGATCGCGCTGACGGTCGTGGCGGCCGTGGTCAGGTGCAGGCGGCCGGTCGTGACCAGCAACCCGGCCTCCTCGAGGCTCCGGTTCAGCTCCGACCACATCGGCCACTCGGCCCCGCGGTCTGCGCGCTCCTCTTCCTCGGTCGTATACAGCAAAAGCATGTACTGGGACATCATCCCTCCTTACTGACTTTGTCAATACGACGCAGCGTGACCGCGCATTTGGACACACGTCGTGGAGCCGAACGGCGAACCGCAGCGCCGGAGCCTCTAGCCGCCAGCGCGGCCGACCGCAAGCGGCAGCTGAACGCTTCCATCACCGGGCGGAAGCAGAAGAGCTGCTTCGGTCGTCGACGCGGATACCTCCTTTCGCGCCGCGACGCGAACCTCGCCCGACCGAACCATCGACCTGCAACGCGCGGGTGCGCCGAGACTGCCTCGGCGCCATGAAGAAAGGATGATCGACATGACGTAGAGGCGATAAGTTCAGGGCGGCCTGCCGGTGTGAGTCCGGTCCGGGGAGACGCCTGGGTCCCCGGTAGTGAAGCCCCCGTGCGTGGTCGAGAGGCCGGGTGCGGAGCGGGGCGGGATCGATCGTGCGGTCTGCAACGCGTGTGAAGCCCTGGTAATTGTCGTCAAGGAGGGCCCGCCTTTGGGTGGGTCAAGAGGGAGCCGAGCCGGTCCGCGCAGGGCGAAGGCCACGGAAAGCGTCCTTGTTCCAGGAGTGGGCGCTGAGGAACCCTCCGGCGTATAGGGGCGTTGAACGTGCGAATGGTCGTCCTGGGAACTCGGGAGAGCCGTCTCGGCCCCGTCGCCTGTGGGGTGGCGGGAAGCGATGCCCGGCCTATAACCGGCGAACCCGGGGCACCGGCGTTCTGCTCGACGCGTCTGAGCGCCTCGGCGAGATTCTCGCGGGACAAGAACAGCTCCCACAGGCTCGCCTCGGCGGGGTGAGGGGCGGTATCGCCAGGCGCCGAGGATGGACTCTGCCCTGAGCGGGAGTCTTCGGGCTTCACCCTTGGACCGTCCCACCCAGGCCCCCGCAGGGGTTGGCTGCCTTCAACGTCCATCCCACGAGCACGGGCGTCCTGCACCTCGGCTTCGCGTTCGGTCCTTCCCGGCGACCATCGATCCCGCCGGTAGTACGACCTCTGCCGACTTCTCCACGGCGAGCGACGCCCTCTCGAACATCGCCGTCCCGCACCACCCCGCGAACCGCGTGGACGAGGCATCGAACCACCCCGCGAGCCCGTGGACGAGGCATCTGGGACACCCGTGGAGATCTCCGCGAGTAAGACCAACAACCTTCATCGCACACCCACCGCGTTTACGGACCGGCCCCTTGATGGCATCGGGCTTCGCCTCGTGGTGCAGACTCGCCCGGGCCGCCCCGCCTTCTACGCGCAGCCCGTCGGGAACCCCGACGGACCATCCGGGCACCGACGGAATGAGCACCAAGGAGCTGCGGCCGTGGCTATATGACCATTGGCCGGAGGTCCGCTCAGCGCTCGAGGCGGGCACCTACCGGCCGCAGCCGGTCCGCAGGGTGATGATCCCCAAGCCCTCGGGTGGTCTGCGGATGCTGGGGGTGCCGGCTGCGGTGGATCGGTTGATCTGCCAGGCCATCGCGCAGGTGCTCACGCCTGTGTTCGACCCGCATTTCCATCCCCATAGCTTCGGCTTTCGGCCGGGGCGCTCGCAGCATCACGCTGTGGAGCGGGCACGCCAGTTCATCGCGGATGACGCGGCGTGGTGCGCCGATTTTGATCTCGACTCGTTTTTCGATCGCGTTCAGCACGACGCTCTGATGGCCAGGGTCGCACGACGGGTCCATGACAAGCGGGTGCTCAAGCTGATCCGGCGCTACCTGCAGGCGGGCGTCATGGATGGTGGGCTGGTGCACGCGACCGAGGAGGGGACCCCTCAGGGGTCTCCGCTCTCGCCGCTGCTCAGCAACATCATGCTCGACGACCTCGACTGGGAGCTCCACAAGCGCGGGCACAAGTTCGTGCACTACGCCGACGACGGACGTGTCTATGTCGGGAGCGAGCGCGCGGGACAGCGCGTCATGGCGAGCATCACGGAGTACATCGAGCAGCGCCTGAAGCTGCGTGTCAACCGACAGAAGTCGAAGGTCGCTCCCGCGGTCGAGCGGCCCCTGCTGGGGTTGCAGTTCTTCCGCTATCGGGACGGCAGGATCGGCGTGGCGGTCGCTCCGAAGGCTCTCAAACGAGCCCGGGATCGGATCCGTCAGCTGACCACGCGCAACCGGGGCGTGTCGATGGAGCGGCGGATCAAGGAGATCAACCGCTTCACGCTCGGGTGGACGGCGTACTTCGCGTTCGCCGACAGCATCCTGCCGTTCGAGAGGCTCGAGAAGTGGCTGCGCCGCAGGCTAAGACAGGTGCGCTGGAAGGAGTGGAAGCGCCCACAAACGCGCTACCGGAACCTGCGCGCGCTCGGTATCCCCGAGCGGGACGCCCGTTCGTGGGCGGCCTCGCAGAAGGGTTACTGGCGCGTCGCCGGGTCCTGGCCGCTCCAGACCGCCCTGCCCAACGCCTACTGGCACAAGACCATGGGCCTGAAAGGGTTCACCGTTCCCTACCGTCGTTTCCGGGAATGCTGAGCGAACCGCCCGGTGCGGACCCGCATGCCGGGTGGTGTGGGAGGGGCCAGGGCGAGCCTGGCCTCTACCCGATTCGATGTGGCGGCGGGAGGCAACCCCGGACCAGTCGGCTCAGCCGCGCGGTCCCTGGACGCCTCCCGCCGACCCTACAAAGCTCGACCCCCGACGCGAGCCTCCACTGCACGTGGATGCCTAAGCAAAGCGCCACCTGGCTCGCGCCAATCGCCTCGCTCAACCGCGCCGATCCGAGTACCGAGAGCTTGCTTCGCCACCTTCCGTCGGCTTCTGCATTGTCGCCTCTGCGACAACCGGCCCGCGACTTCCGCTTCGGGTGCTCGCAGACCTGGACCAGCAGTCACGCCCTCGTGTGCAGCAGCCGTCGGCGCCCGCCTGCGTCGCGGTGTTCGACTGGCGTCGAGACGGCACGCCCGTGACCGCCTCGGGTTCTGAACTACTACCTACCCCGTTCGGTTTGGAAGCCGGCCGGTGAGCCCGGAGTACGCTCAGATGAGTGAGCCACGCCCATTACGAAGCCGCTAGGAGGTTTCGATGTCCGGACTGAAGGGACGGCTTTCGACTGTGGTCAAGTCGAAGATCTCAAAGCGGCTTGACCGCGCCGAGAACCCGAGCGAGACGCTCGACTATGCGTATCAGCGCCAGGTCGAGAACCTCCAGAACGTCAAGAAGGGGATCGCCGACATCGTCACCGCCAAGAAACGGCTGGCGCTTCAGCAGCAGCAGCTGGGTGAACAGGGCGCCAAGCTCGACGCTCAGGCCCGCGAGGCGATGTCCGCGGGACGTGAGGATCTTGCTCGCGCAGCGCTGGAGCGCAAGCAGCTGACCGTTCAGGAGGCTGGCTCGCTCGACCAACAGATCGCACAGCTCGGGTCAGAGCAGGAGAAGCTGATCGAGTCCGAGAAGCAGCTCGAGGCCAAGACAGAGCAGTTCCGCTCAAAGAAGGAGGTCATCAAGGCCCAGTACTCGGCTGCCGAGGCGCAGGTGCAGGTTTCCGAGGCGGCCACGGGAGTCGGTGACTCGATGGCGGATGTCGGTATGGCGACGCAGCGCGCCCTCGACAAGACCGAGACGATGAAGGCTCGCGCGGAGGCCGTCGATGAGCTTCAGGCGGCGGTAACCTTCGAGGATCTGACAGCGCTCGGCCCCGGGCAGGACGACGTCGATCGCCAGCTCGACCAGCTTGGCTCCAAGAGCGCCGTCGACGACGAGTTCGCCCGCCTCAAGGCGGAGGTCCAGTCGGGCGCTCCGCAGTCCGCGCTCCCTGCCGATAACACCGGCATGGGTGACCACGCAGAGGCACAGCAGCCGGCTGCTGGCGCCGGCGAGGCCCCCCCTCCCGGTTAGTTCTCCGGACCCCTGATCGCCCGGGTTTGCACGTTGTGATCAGCGCGGTAGGGTCGCTTAGCCGGGTTTAATCGAAGGGGCGCCCGTGTCGGAAGCGATCAGCAGCACCGCGAGGCTGAGGCGCGGCTCGACGACTTGGCGCGGTACCTGACGAGTGGCAAGCTCTCACGTCGGTCGTTGATCCGCAACGCGGGGGGACTCGCGGCCGGCGCGTCACTTTCCTCGCTACGGCTCGTTACGACCAACGGCTCCCTTCGCCCAGACGCAGGCGTACACGATCGCGCCGGCTGACGAGTGCTTTCGTCCTGTCCGCCGCGCCGAGCTGGTGACTGCCTTGCGACGAAGCGATCGTCGCGATCTACGCGGCGCGCGCGATCGGACCCGCCCAAGAGGAGCCGTTCGGATCGAGACCTGCGCAGCGCGTGCGACGGCCAAGGTAATCGTGTCCGACTACGGCAACACACTGCTGGTTTGTCGCCGACCGACCCGCGGGCGCGTCGCTACTGCTTCGTCTCGTGGTCGAGCCGAAGCGGAAGTCGGATCTCCGCCGGGAGCTGCATCTTCCGTCACGCAATTCGTCCGCAGCGGTCGTCTTCCAAGACTCTACCCCTCGGTGCCCCGATCGTCGTCGGATATACGATGGCAGCATTCGGCGCCCGCACCGGCCTCGGCCTCGGCGCGCTACGTGCTTTGTGGCTGCGTTCGTGGGGTTCTAAACCTGCGAGGCTCCCTGCCAACGCGCTACTTGCCCGCATCACACACCCGGGCACCCCCGCACCAATAGGAGCACAGCGATGAACCAAACGTACGCACAGCTTCGCAACGATGACCTCACCCGCCTGCTCACGCTGACCGATCCGGATGACCCGACCCTGCTTCACCTCGCGATCGGCGAGTCGACATACACGATTTTAATCAGCGGCGCCCAGACCGCCGGGCGCTACTCGCTGATCGACATGAGCGTCCCGGCCGCTGGCGGCCCACCGCCGCACCGTCACACATTCGAGGAGATGTTCCACGTACTCGAGGGCGAGCTGGAGGTTACCGTCCGCGGCGAGACCGTCGTCGCGCGCCCGGGCCAGACGGTGAACATCCCCGCGCTTGCGCCACACGCCTTTAGGAATCTGGCAGACACCACCGCGCGGATACTGTGCCTGGTCGCGCCCGCCGGGCTCGAGGACTACTTTGCGACGTTCGGCGACCCTGTGCGGAGCCGCACCTCGCCGCCGCCGACTCTGTCCGACGCAGAACTCGCGACTCGGCGTGAGCGTGCCGGCGCGCTCGCCGGCCAATTCGGTATCGAGCTGGTCTGACCGCCACAGGCGCGCGGATAGCGTTTCTCGGTTGAGCACACCGGCCGATCCGTCTGCGCTTCCGATCAGGGAGCAAGTCTTCACTGCTGCTGGCCTGCGATGCGAGAGCCGTCGAGCGCCTGCCTCGCGCGTTTGAGACGCTCGCAGCGGACGACCTGCGAGAGCAGCGCCGGCTGGCTTCCCCGATCAGATCGGAACAAGGAAGCTACGACTGATAACTGGCCCCTCCCCCTACGGCCTAAGGAGAGCAGCGTCGGCCCCGCCGGAAAGACGCGCGCGAGGCGTCGGCTCGAAGCCCTAGCGAGACACCCGCTTCGTCGCCGTTTGAGGCCCGAGGCGTTGACTGCTCCCGCCGATTCGCCATGGCGACCAGAAGTCAGCAGCAGCTGCCCAAGGCTCGGCCGCCGAGGCGACCGCGGCCGCTGGCGGGGGGCAGTCTTGTCGGGCTTCTGCTTGCTGCCGCGATTAGCCCTTTGCGACAGCGGCGGGCGTGTCCGTGTGGTGCCTATACTGAGCGCAATGACGCCACACGACGAACTCAAACACGAGGTTGGCGTACGCGAGTTCCATGATCACCTCAGTCGGTACGTGCGGCATGCCGCGGACGGTGGCGAGGTGATTGTCACGATGCGTGGCAAGCGGATCGCTCGCCTCGCTCCGGTTGATCAGCACGATCCGCTCGAGGATCTTCGGATGCGTGGTCTGGTGTCTGACCCAAGCGCGGCCTGGCGCCCACGGCGACGCGGGCGGGTGAGGGCTCGCCCAGCGGTTTCAGATCTCGTGGCGGATCAGCGACGCTGAACGCGTACTTCGACACCTCGGCGCTGGTCAAGCTGATCGTCGCCGAGGAGGGCTCCGAGCTGGTGGACGAACTGTGGGACGTCGCGGACCTGAAGGTCTCAAGTCATCTGATCTATCCGGAGGCACGCGCCGCACTGGGGGCAGCATCACGGGCCGGCAGGATCGACACGCGCGGGCTGCGGCGAGCCATTACCGATCTGGACGCGGCCGTGGCCTCCGTCCGGCGGATCGGCGTCGACGAGGCGCTCGCCCGGGAAGCTGGTCGCTTGGCGCAGGAGCACGCACTACGCGGCTACGACGCAGTCCACCTCGCTACAGCCCTCAGCGTTGACGATCCTGCGCTCGTCATCGTCACGTGGGACGGCCGGCTGGCCCGGGCAGCGGTTCGGCGCGGCCGGTCTGTCGCACCAGCACTTGCGGGTTGATCGACGAGCCGCAGTTCCCGCGAAGGCTGTTCCGCGCGCTGGTCGTCGCTCAGAACGGGCTGTCGCGATCAGGCGGTGTTGGATCCCAATGCGGAGGATCCTCGTCCTCCGGTTCGACGATCGAGTCGAGGTCGACGGCTGGCTCATCAGGAAACACCAGCTCGCCGTCGACGATCTCCACGCGAGGCCCGAACGGCGCCGCCCGGCGTATAGCCGAAGGCGAGAAACAACTCGCCACCAGATTCGAAGACGTCCTCGAGCGGATCATGCGGTTCGGGTAAGCCGCGTGCGGCTCGCCGACGAGAACCGCGGCCCGACCGGCGTCGCTTGTGAGCTCGACTCACGCGCGCAAATCCAGCGTCCGCCTTCCCGGCTCGATCGAGCACCATCACTCTCCAGTAGACGAGCGGCCGACTTTTCTAACCCAACGCTGAGGGTGTTGTTGGGGCCGGTTGGTGGTCGTGGTTCGGGGCGTCGTCCGTGCTCAGTTCCGCTCGCATCGGTGCGAGCGGGCGACCCCCTCGCGCAGGCACGCTCCGTCCCGCTGAAGCACGAGCGAGCGAGCGCGGTCGATGTCAGGCACGGTGGTCATGACTTGCCGGCTCGATTCTGCTTGATCCGCTGCGCGCGAGCGCGGCGCATGCCGGCGTGGCGAGCGCGCCGGATCTGAGGGCCGCGGCCGTGGTGCTCGTCGTCGGGGGTGACGTAGCCGATCGCGTGTAACCGGACGGTGTTGTACTCGCGTCGGATCCGCGCGAGCTCGGTGTCGAGCGCGGCCGGGTCGGTGATGCTGGTCAGATGCGGCCAGTCACCCTTCAGGTGGCTGAAGAAGCTCTCGACGTGCGCCTGGTCGGTGGGGGTGCCGGGTCGTCCGTGGTGCTGGGCGATCGCCATCAGCGCCATGAACTGGCGGGTGTCGATCGCGGTCATCTCGGCGCCGTTGTCAGACCAGGCGGCGAGGATCGGCCCGCCGTGATCGCCTGCGAGCGGCGTGCCGTCCGATCCGAGCAGCCCCTGGTCCTCCAGCGCCCGGGCGAACAGCAGCTGCGCCTGGGTCGTGGTCTGCTCGGTCGAGAGCAGATAGCCGATCCAGTATCTGGTGACGACGTCGAGGATCGCGTACGCGACCCGCTTGGCGCGGGTGAAGTGGGTCGCGTCCCAGATCCAGATCCGGTTCCGCTCCCACGGAACCTGCGGCATAGCAGGCAAAACGGGTCTCGGTCGGAACGGCTCGCCGGGCAGCGTCACCCGATGCTTGAGCGCCACCCGCAACAGCGTCGAGGGCGACACGAACACCGTCTCGGTGTAGGAGCCGCGGTGCGCGAGCTTGCGATGCGACCGGTCGACCCAGCCCCAGGTCTCGATCAGATCGAGGATCGCCTGCTCCTCCCAGGCCAGCAGCCTCTGCACCGCGCCGCCGCCGGGATCGCGGTCCTCGAGCGAGCCCGTCTCCCGCAACCGCGCCCGCCAGCGGTGCGCGCGGACGTCGGCGACGTCAAGCACCCGGCACGCTCTGGCGTGCGCCCAGCCGTCGGCGACAGCCTGGTCGATCAGCCCCAACAGCTCGAGCTTGGTCTGCGCGCTCACGCGCGCGGGGACCGGGCCGAAAAGCCCGAGCGCTGCCTTCCCCGGAACAACGTCAACTCCACCGCCACCTCCTTCAACGCCTCCGACAGCCGATCGTTCTCCGCCAGCGCGGCCTCCAGCTCCACCCGCTCGGGCGAGGGCACACGCCCCGGCTTCGCCGAGGCGAACGCCGCCAACGCCGCGTCCTTCGCCAACGCCCGCAAGCGGATGATCACCGACACGTCCACGCCCCACTTCCTCGCCGCGTCTGCCTGCGAGAGCTCCTGCGAGGTGACCTCCAAGAACACCTCCCACTTCTCCTCCGGCGACAGCTGCCGGCGCCTGCAGCGCTTGCCGTTCTCCACCACTCCGTCCTCCTGGTTCAGGGCCCCGAGAGCCTCCCAGGATTAGGTTGAAAAACGGCCCGACCTCTCGAAGTCAGACGCAAACCAGAGGCGGCAGGCGGCCGGATACTCGGAATTGGCGTTTGCTCGGCGGGTGTGGGCGTAGGGCTCGCGTCGACCGGTACTGCTCGTTGGGGCTTGGTGTGGCTGCGTGGGTTGATTTGGCGGCGATTTGGCTGGTCGATTTGGCCCGATCGACCCCGCTGTGGTCGTCTGTGGGTGCGGCGTAACGCGACGGCCGCGCGTGCGGGTTACTCACGAGCGTAGGAGGATCTCGAGTTTGTCGAGACACCCTAGCCATCCGGCGGTCGCTCCGTCTTGCGTGTCTTCGCTGTGCGGACCCTGGGTGACGATCACGAGCGTGCCGTCGCCCTCGGTCTCAAATACCGCCCGAGTGATCATTGGGTACAAGAGGCCGATCTCTGGGTCAGGGTCGGAGGCAAGCACGAGTAGTTCCGGCACGGAGATCTCGACGATTGTGAAGCGCACCCGGTAGACGGCTTCGCCTGCCAGTTCGACCATCGAGAAGTGGATGCGCCCCCCGACGTGTGGTTCGATCTCGATCGTCTCGCGGGGTATCTCGTACTCCTTGGGCGCCCACCAGGCCGCGACTTGGTCGGGGTCGATCCAGGCTTTGAAGACAACTTCGCGCGGCGCGCGAAAGAGACGGGTGATGCGAACTTCTCGGCGTGAGGGGAGTCTAGGGCGTGGCTCGCTGGTCATTTGATCTCTCGCCGCTCGGGTTGTGCTGGATCTCCTCCAGATGGGCCGCGAGGCGGTCCATGCGACTTTCCCACGTCGCGCGGCAGGTGTCTATCCACTCCTCCGCCTCTTCTAGGGCGTCGATTCGGAGGCTGGTCGGCCGTGACTGCGCGGCACGACGGCGCGTGATCAGTCCGGCTCGTTCCAGGACTTTGAGATGCCTGGAGATGGCTGGAAGGCTGAGGGGGAACGGCTCGGCGAGTTCGCTGACCGTGGCCTCCCCCTGGGCGAGACGCGCGAGGATCGCGCGTCGGGTCGGATCCGCGAGTGCGGCGAAGGTGACGCTCAGCTGGTCGGCGGGCATCGCTGTACTTAATGATATGGTTAATTAACCGACAGGACAAGTAAGGTCGCGTTGTGCGGCCCGGCGAATCGCACGTCGAAACCGAGAAAGGGGTTGATCTGAATGCCGGAGCAAGGCACGAGGAGACTAGTTCTTCAGATGGGCGTTTCACTGGACGGGATCGTGGCGATTCCGCGAGGCGACGGATCGGTGCCCGTGATGGAGGGCGAGTGGGGCCTACCGCCCGAGGATCCGGAGCTGACCAAGCTGAAGCTCAAGTGGGTGCGGGAGGCGGGCGCGCACCTGATGGGCCGGGTCACCTATGAGGCGATGGCCGGCTACTGGCCGACATCGACGCATGCCTACGCCGCTCCGATGAACGAAATCCCGAAGGTCGTGTTCTCGAACACGCTCGATCGGGCTGACTGGGGCGATACACAGATCGTCCGCGGCGACCTCGTGGAGCACATCGCCAGGCTCAAGCGTGAACCCGGGAAAGACCTTCTCGCCCACGGCGGCGCGACATTCGTTCAATCGCTCGCGTGCCACGACCTGATCGACGAGTACCGACTCATCACTCATCCCGTCGCCGTCGGCAGCGGCCTTCCGATGTTCAAAGACTTGGCAGCCCCGCTACGCCTGGAGCTCGTCGACACAACGGCGTTCGACAGCGCCAACCTCCGGGTGTACCGAACCGTGTGAACCACACCACTCTACGGCGTAACCGAGCAGATACTCCAAGAGAGGGGACGCGATGTCCGCAACCGTTCTCTACTTGTCCACCTCCCTCGACGGGTTCATCGCCGGGCCCAACGAGCGGTTGGACAACGGCCTCGGTGACGGCGGGTACCGCCTGCACGAGTGGTTGACGGGGGCCGAGGCCCAATCCCAAGGAAGCGCTCGTTCGGTCCCGCGTCAACGGCCAGGTCGTCGACGAGTTCATGTCCAGCGGCCCGGTCGTCGCCGGCCGGGGAACGGTTGAGCCTGCCGGTTATTGGGGCGGTGACCATCACGACGGCGTGCCGATCTTCGTCCTCACGCGCCAGAATCCCGCCAATCTCAAGCAGTGGCCGCTGGTCACCTACGTGAACGACATCGCGACTGCGATGAATCGAGCCAAGGAAGCCGCAGGAGAGAGGAACGTTCTGGTCCACGGAGCCCGGATCACGCAGCTCGCACTCCGCCGGCGCCCTCGACGAGATCGAGCTTCACGTCGTCCCGGTGCTCTTCGGCCAAGGGCGCCGACTGTTCGAGGGCCTCGCTGCCACGCAGATCGAGCTGGAGCGCACCCGGATCCTCGAAGGGGAGAACGGAGTCACCCACATGCACTACCGGGTCCAGCGCTGAGATCAGCGCCAGCCCTCGTGAATGCCGGCGACGGGGATAGTGCGTACGCAGAGCTGGCATCGCTGCGCCGCCGATCGCTGCTCCTGCCCGTCCCAGGGGCAGCTTGGTCCGCCGCGCTCACGTCCACGGTTGAGCAGAAGCCTCGGGCCAAGTCTGGACCTCCCGACCTGCGGTTAGCTCGCGCTTTCAGCCAGAGCGGAACTGTCGGGGCGCTCGCGTACGCAGAGCGTCGCTAATCGATCGGGCCGGCCGGGTGTCAGTACGTAGTTTCCTCGACGATCTCCGTGATCGCTGGGCCGAGCCTCGGGTGAAATCTTTGGAAGACTCCTGCGTCCTGAAGCCGCGCGAGCACGGTCCTGGCGTCGTCTGACGAGGCGTACTCCACCGACAGGAAGATCTCGTTGGGGTTATCGACCGAGCGAGAGATCCGATGCCCCTTCGCGAGCGACTTCCGGCCGGCGGGATCTGAGTCGAATAGCTGCTTCCACTCCTCGTAGTTGTCCACCTCGAAGCTGAAGAGCATAAGCGCCATGTTGTGCCTCCCTGGTCGTCAGCGCCGTCGTTCAGGACGACTGTAACCGCACCGGTGCGACGCGGCAACCCTGGCACTCGTCTTGGCCGACGACTCATTGGGGGGCGACCCAGTAGCCCCCGTAGAAGTCGGCTTCGCGGAAGCGACGGCACGATCTCTCACGCGTCGGCCTCGATCGGAGCGGCAGCGCCCGCGGCGAGCCGTTGCGGCGAACGATGGCGTCATGGCGGCGTATAGTCGCTCCTTAGCGCTCGCTGCCAAACCATAGGCGGGCTTCCGCTCCGGGCCACGAGCTCGCTTCTATGTCAAGGGTGAGGCGCTATTTGCGGGTTTCGGGTGGTCTCGCCGGTGGCAGGTGAGAGCCGGTGACCCGCGATTGAGGGGTGCTATCGGTCGCGGGCGGGTCGCGCAGGCCTCAGATCGGCTCAGGACGCGCGGATTGACGCGGATGAGCGTGTCGCTGCGCCGATGACGGGGATTTGGGGACGCGACGCGGGCGGGGAGGCTTCGCCGCGGTCGGCAGCGGACCGGAGAGCGGCCGGCGATCGTCGTGCTCGATGTTGGACTGCTGATGCAGACCATCGGGGAGGCGCCACGCCGGGGATGTCCGGGTCGGCCGGCCCTCGCCGGTTTGGACGCCGCGGGATCTCCGGCGGCTTGCCGTTGGTCGCCGCCGGCTGTGGCTCGGTGATCGGTCTGCTGTTTGTGGCCTGCTGGTCGCGGATGGCTCTGAGAGCAGTTTGTGGAAGTGGCGGGCGAGGTGTCGTTTGAGGAGCGCAGCGCGCCCTTGGCCGATCACGATCATATGACCGTCCCTTCGTTTTGGTGAACCACCGACGAAGCGGATCACCGGCGGACAACCGTCACGCGAGGCGAAAGCCACGCTTCTATCAAGTCACGCCGAAGGTCCTCGGGCAGCGACGGGCGACAAGAGCTTCGCCGGTCAGACCCAGGCGGTCGACGCGGCAGTCGAGAGGCGGTCGACGCGGCAGTCGAGAGTCAGCCCGTCGCAGCCCGGGACCAACCGGACGGGTCGGACGTCACCGCCCAGTAGACCGACCACTCTGACAGTGACGGCAGTCTTGGACGGCCGGCGGCTTGGTCGTCGCGAGACACCTCGTCCTCGTGCAAGGGGGCAGTCTCAGCCGGCCCGATTTGCCCAGACGGCACTGCTGGTCCGCCAGTCCGGCGTGCGTCGGCAGCGATTGTCCTTCGCCCTGGCGTTGCGAGGGCCCCACGACGCGCGTGCTCTCAGGAGTCGGCAATGGGCTCGAGGCGGTCGCGAGCCTCGGGCACGGGCCGGCTACTGGGGGGCGCCACTTTGCCTACGGCGAACAGGCGCCATTGACCGGGCACGCCCTTCAGTTCATGGACACCGCGATCTGTGAACGAGATGCCAGAGCCAACGACGAGGTCCTTGACCGTGCTCGAGACGAGCACCTCGTTCGGGGCTCCGAGCGCCCCGACCCGCGCTCCAATGTTGACGGCCATACCGCCGATGTCGTCACCGATGAGCTCACACTCGCCGGTATGGAGCCCGGCCCGCACCTCGATGCCCAGCGTTGCGACTTGGTCCGCGATCCGTCGTGCGCAGCGGATCCCGCGCGCCGGTCCGTCGAAGGTGGCCAGGAAGCCGTCGCCCATCGTCTTGACCTCGCGGCCTCGGTGGCGCTCGAGCTCCGAACGAACCAGCTCGTCATGAGCGGCTATGAGCTCACGCCAATGCGCGTCGCCGAGAGCCGCCGCGCGCTCGGTGGAGCCGACTATGTCGGTGAACATCACGGTCGTCAGGATGCGATCCGACGGGGGAGCATGGCGAGCGCCAGTGAGGAACTCCGCGATCTCCTCGGCATAACCGCCAGCGTCGCCGTAGAAGGGAATGTGATCAGCTCCCGGAAGCACGACTAGCCGTGCGCCGGGAATGTGCTCGGCGAGATACTGAGCGTGCTCGACGGGCACGAACTCGTCCCGGCGGTTGAGCACTAGCGTCGGCACGCGGATGGTGGGTAAGACGTCCCGAACGTCGGTGTCGACCGCCATCGTGAGCACGGTGCGCGCCATTTGGGGTGTGGCCGCCGAGCGCTCGAAGATCCCGCGCCCGATGCGATCGCTCTCACTGTCAGCGCTTGGCGCGAGCACCCCGAGCGTGCGGCCCTCACCCCAATGCCCGGCCAAATCGAAGAGGGGCCGGAATGCATCGACCCAACGTTGCCCGCCTGGGCTGTCGTCAGGATCAAGCGTTCCGGCCGCGAAGGTGCCGCACAGGATCAGAGCACGCGTCCGCTCGGGATAAGTAGCCGCAAACAAAGCACTCATCGGCCCGCCCTCCGAGAATCCGAGCAGCGCGGCGCGCTCTGAACGGACCGCATCCATCACCGCGCGCACGTCGTCCATACGGTCCTCGAGCGACGCCGGCGCGACCACCGGGTCAGAAAGCCCCGTGCCGCGCTTGTCGAACAGGATCAGCCGCGAGAAGGACGCAAGCCGATTGAGAAAGGACGCGATGCGCGGGTCAGCCCACTGCAGGTCCAGATGCGAGATAAACCCAGGCACGAACACCAGGTCGAATGGCCCATCGCCAACGACCTGGTAGGCGATGCTCACCTCACCGCTCTTCGCGTAGCGCGTCTCCGGCGGCATTGCCCACAGCACGATACCCAGCCCAATCAGCAGAGTTGGGCTTTGGACTCGTGCAGCACTCCAGCTGAACGCTTGCGGCGCCACCGCCGCCCCGCCTGTGAGCGAAAGTCCAGAGCTACCCGGCGGCGCCGAAGCTTGTGCGTACGAGCCGAGACGCCGCCGCCCTCGCCCTCGTCAAAGGGGGGCAGCGTCGCATGCGACACTCGCGTTGTCGAACGAGCAGGAGCATTTGGCTGCCTCGACGGCTAGTTGCTGGCCCAGGAGTGCTATCGAAATGCGTTACAGACCATCTCCTCCCTGCAATGGGTGGCCGGCGGCTCGACGCGATCTAAGCTGACGACCTGCCCTAAGCCACATGCGGCCAAGCCACGCCGTTGCTGGCACGCGGCCAATGCCGAATGCCGACGTGTCACTGAAGCCGACTCCACCACGGCTCAACTGCCGCTCCACGTCGGTCAGCCGGCGGACCGGTCACCATTATGGGTATGACAAAGCTTCTGCCTGGAGTCAAACGCGAGGATCTGCGGTCGGCCGAGGATCCCGGCGAAGGGCTGCGGGTTGCCCGCGAAGCCGTACGGCGACGAAAGGCCACGTACGGAACCGGCTGGTCGACGTGGTCTTCTTTGGCTCGTGGGTGCGCGGAGAGGCACATGAGGAATCGGACGTCGACCTGCTGGTGGTCATGGACGAGCTAGGCGATCGAGTGGCCGAGCGGGATCGGATGGTGGACATCCTTTTTGACCTCGAAGCGGACTCACGTCGAGCGATTCAGGCATTCCCGATTGCCGAGGCGAGCGCGCGGCCGGACGCACGGACGTTTGTCGGGGCTGCTCTCAGAGAGGGCACGTCGGTGCTGGAGGGCCGACCCTGAGCCTCCTGGCGGCCAGTCGCGAGGAGCTCGGGGCGGCTCGTCAACTCGTCGAGAGCGGGTACCCGCGACAAGCGACGTCGCGCGCGTATTACGCGGCGTTCTACGCGCACGGGTTGCGCTTGAGGCAGCTGGGGAGGAGCCGCCGAGGACGCATACCGGACTGCGGAGCAAGTTCTCGAATTTTGCACGGTCGTCACCGATGCTCGGCGCAGAGGTGGGTCGTGAGCTCAGTCAGCTTGAGACGGGGGGGACTGACGATGACTACGGTGAGCCCTGAGGTCAGCGAAGAGAAGGCGAACGAGGCGATCGGCAAGGCGGAGCATGTCGTCGACGTGATCGAGCGGGCGCTGGAGAGTGGCCTGCTGAACGAGGCTGACAAGGAAGCCAGGCCTCCGATGTGATGGAAGCCTGGCGGAAAGCCTGAGGAATCGTTAGCGGGGTCATCATCCCGCCGCACCTGATGACCAAGCGCCCCGTATTGACGGGAGAAATCGTGATCGGACCACGATACGACAACCCCTGCTGACTCCTTACAAGCAGGAAGTCGGCGGTTCGAGCCCGTCACCGCCCACCCGCGGAATGTCCTGAAACCAAGGTGCTTTTCGACGTCGCTGCGAGCCCGAGGCGGCTCGTGTTTCGAATTGGGCATCAGAACTGGGCATCAGGCTGAGCATCTGAATGCTGCGCTCCCCGCGCGAGGATGCGACTTCCGATGGCGATCCGCAAGTCGTGCTCGAGGCGATCGCGCCCAAACTCAAAGACGCGGCGAGCGGGCCTCGGCAAGCGGACGTCCAGCGGCGCAGTAGCTGCGGCCTTCCCCCCTCCGCCCCTGGCGCGATTGGGCCAAAGGATCGGCGCACTCTGGCCAGAGTGCCCGCACTCGGGCTGTCCGCACCGAGACGTCTGCGCCCCGACCGGGATTCGCCCTCGCCGCTGGAGGCGGGATAGACAAGCTAACCCCAACCCGGAGGTGTTCATGCTTTTCGCACTCGCAGGCATTCTGTTGATTCTGGCCTTGGCCGGTGGCATCGTCATCCACCCGCTCCTGTTCCTCATCGCAATCCTCGCGATTCTGGTCTTGTTCGCGGGCCGCCGCGGCACGCTGTCCTGAAGCGACGGGACGATGAGACCGTAGATCAAGAGCGGCGATCCTGAACAGCGGCGTGCCATCCTATCGCCGACACACTCAAGCCAGCGGTTCAACGCTCAAGTCATCGCGGCGACCAAACGGTGATAGCGTATCTGGGCGGGCGGTGAGCCATGGAGCATCCACGTACCATCACCTCGTCGACTGACGGCACCGGAGCGCGCCAACTCGCCCATAGCTGTGGTAACAGACGGGCGGTGGGCTCCGACCAGATCTGCCAGACGCTGATGAGATAGCGGCAACGGCACGACGATGCCCTCCGGCCGAACCCGTCCCCAGCGTTCGGCCAAATGCCATAGGGTGAGGAGGAGCCTATCGTCCACGCGCTGGTGATGGGCGATCGCGAGAGCGACCGCCAAATGATGTGCCCGTCGTGTGCCGCGGGCAAACAGTTCCACGCCGAGCTGCGGCCACGGATTCATCCGCACCACCAAACCGTGGTCGAGGACGGCAAGCCGCGTCGGCTCGAGCACGATCCATCCCACCTCGGCATGAACGTGTGACCCCTCGGAGTCCCAGCGCCAGGGGCGCAGAACGTCGCCGGCGCCGAGCAGCTCCACGCAGGTACGCCCGAGAACGTTCACCTCCCGCGACAACAGCCCTACGATGATCAGAAAGCCGCGATGATGCTTATCCGGCTCAATCGAGCCGGATGCATCCCACTCACCGGCGGAGAGGCGACGTACACGAGTCAGCGCGTCGCGACGAGCGCGTTCGAGTTCGGAACCGTCGAGGAGGTCGGCGAGATCGGGGTCGGCGTCAACAATGCTGATCAGGTCGGCCATAGAGTCAAGGGCTATCGGCATGTGGGTGCATGCTCGTGACACTACCCTCCGCCCGCCGGGCAGTAGCGCAGATCACTGAAAACACTCTCCATCCGGATTGGCGCTCCAGATGTACTTAACGGAACGTCTGGGGGCGTACGTACGCGACCAAACCGCTGCTCACGCCGGTTCCGTCGCCCCTGCGTAGCTTGTCGCCGAGACCGTCGACCCGCTTTCGGGCGGAAACTGGGAAAGGAGAGAAGACCCATGACCTGGGTGCTTCTGGCTGTCCTCGTTGTGCTGTTGATCGTCATCGGAGTCCTCCTGGCGCGTCAGCAACGCTCCCGAAAACTGCAAGATGATTTCGGGCCCGAGTACGGCCGGGTGGTGGCAGAGCGCGGCGACCAACGTTCTGCAGAGGAGGAGCTCTCACGGCGTCGTCAGCGCCTCGATCAATTCGAGATCCGGCCCCTGGAGCCCGCGGCCCGCGAACGCTACGCCAAGCATTGGGGGGTCGTTCAGCGCTCCTTCGTCGATGATCCGGGACGAGCGGTTGGCGAAGCCCATGTGCTCGTGCAGCGGGTCATGCACGACCGAGGTTATCCGGTGGACGAAGATTTCGAGCAGCGTTCGGCTGACTTATCAGTCAAGCACCCGGACGTGGTCGAGAACTATCGGGCAGCCCACGCAATCTCGGTTGCGGCTCAGGAGGGACAAGCCAACACCGAGCAACTGCGCGAGTCCATGGTCCATTTCCGAGCCCTGTTCGATGACCTGCTCGCCCTCGGTGATACCGCGCCATCGGATGACCATGACCATGGTGAGCAGGCCGCAGTTCCACCCGAGCCGACAAGAAGGAGATGACCGATGGAGCGCAGTGAAGAGGCGTTGAGCACCCGCGACCTGGCCTCACCCAACGACCCCCCGTCAGGGGCCATCACCCACGAGCAGCAGGGTCGTCGGGGCGGCGGGGAAGAGCCTATCCAGTTCTACGACCAAGCAGAAACGGAGAGGGTTGGGCCAACCCGCGAACGACAGCCAGCTGACCAAAGTGAAGACGCCGTTCCCGACGCCGCATCTATCAGTGACCCTGCACCGCAAGCTGGAAACGCGGCGACGCCTGCATCTTCTGCAGGACCACAAACCTCTGGCTTAAGTAACGGGGCGGCGCTTCTTCCCGCCGAACTGACCGCCACTCTACAACGGCGGTGGGAGGAGGTTCAGACCCGTTTCGTTGACCAACCTCGCGGAGCCGTGGAGGATGCGGACGGACTGGTTGCCGAACTCATGCAGAAGCTCGCCGAAGGCTTCGCGCAGGAGCGAGAGCGGCTCGAGGGACAGTGGGACCGCGGCGAGGATATCTCAACCGAGGAGCTGCGCGTCGCATTGCAGCGCTATCGATCGTTCTTTCAACGGTTGCTTTCGACCTAGACGTCTGGACCTGCCGCTGTGGCCGCGGCGCTCGCCGGTGCCGGCGGCGATGATCTGCGAGGCCGGTACTCGCCGGGCTGTTCCGGCGCTGGCCCGAGAGCGGGGTCAGTTCGCTCGGGCCGCTCGGTCTGGTCAAAGCGCTATCGGGCGGTGCGCGCTGGGTGCGGCCAGCGAGCGGTCGCGCGACGGATTGGCCGCCCGGCCGCCAAGGTTCGGCTCGCGCTGCCGATGTTCGTCGCACTCTCGCAGCCACGCCGCGACAGATCGCCACGATCACCCCCGCTCGACAGCCCGACGAGCGACCCCCGGAACCGGCGGCGCTGAAGCTGCTCGGTGGTCTTGACGGCGCTGTCGAGCAAGACGAAAACCGAGGGTGCGCTCGAGCTCCTCACAACGCCAGCGCCGCAACCCGCGCCGCTCCGGTGGCTGACGTTCTCGCTGAGCTCGGATCTGAAATCGCGAGCGGCGCCGGGCGGACGCCGGCAGCGGCGAAGGTCCAACCTGAGGTGGTGCATGTCGGCCTGCCCAAGTCGATCGACCCCGAGTCCGGAGACGTGCCCGGGTGCGGCCCACGGGTCGGCTGGCGTGGTGCGGGGTGGGATGGCCAGCCTTGTCGGCGGCGGGTGGGTGGGGCTCTTACGCCGGCTGATCCATAACGGGCTCTGTTGCGATCCTCCACAGCAGGCCCATGATCGTGTCCTGTTCGTCGGCGCTGAGCATGGACAGGGTGCGGGCGTTGGCCGCGTCGGCCGCCGGCAGTAGTCTCACGAGCGTCTTGTGCCCGGTCGTGCTGAGGTTGACGAGCGTCACGCGCCGGTCGGTAGCGCTGGGTTGTCTGAGCACCAGGCCGCGTGCGAGCAGACGCTGCACGGTGGCATGGATGTTGGCTGGCGGCATCCCGACGCTGCGACCGAGTTCGTTCTGGGTCATTGGGCCGCGCTCGTGCAGGCGTCGCAGCGTCTGAAACTGCATCGGGGTGAGACCCATCGCGTTGATCGCGTCGCTTACATTTGCGCTGGCCCGCTGGTAGGCGAGCCGCAACAGGAACCCGACATGTTCGCGGCAAGCCGTCGCCGGTTCACTCATGACGCTCCTGCTGGCTCGTCAGTCGACGTTCTCCTCTGAGCGGTACATCACGCGATGGCGCTGGGTCTTGATCCAGTCCTCGACCTGCTCGTCGGTCAGGTGCTGGGAGCGATCGAATCGGTCCCAGCTCATGATCTGGCTGAGCTCCCTTCTTCCAGCGTTTGTAGATCGGTTTAGCCGGCGGCCCGAAGCACATGATGTCGATGATCGAGATCTCCTCGGAAACGTCCAACAGCGGCTTGATCGCCTTCTGCGCGTCCTGCTGACCGATCGCCGTGACCCACCACACGTTATATCCCAACGCCGCCGCCGCCAGGTGCGCCGACATCGTGGCGGCCGCGACGCTTTGCAGCAGGATGCGCTCAGCGTTCTCGTAATAGGGGCGATTGACCGGCGAGTCGGGATCCTCATTGCGCAACACCGGGAAGGTCCTGATGTGCCAAAAGTCGGTCGCCACGACGATGACACCGGGCGCGGTCGCGATCCCGTGGTAGTTCGGGGTCGGGAACTTCATCCCGAGCCGCGCCCGACGGGCCTGCTCCGCAACGAAGTAGTCTGAAATCTGACGCTTTACCTCGGGTCGCTGACCACGATGTAGTGCCACTGTTGAGCGTTGGCTCCCGAAGGACTGTGTCTCGCTGCCTCGACGATCAGCTCGAAATGCTCCCGCGGGACCGCGTAGTCCACTCGAAACGCTCGCGTGGTTATCCGATTGACAACTACGTCCATGAATGTGTCGTAGCGCGCACGGTCGCCGATCTCGACACCCCCGGCGGTCGCACCTGCCTCAGGCATCACCCACTCCTCACGATTGGTCGTTATAACTATAACGATCCGCTATAGAGAAGTCGACAGTCACTCGAAAGAGCGTTGTGCGGCGGGAGCCGAATCGGTTTGGCGGACGCACGTGTGATTTGGCGGGTCCTGGCGCCTGATGGCACCGACCACCTGTGCTGCGGCGACGACCGGTTCGTGAGTCCTTCGAGCCCGGAGCAAGGAGCACGTTGGCGGGCGCTCGATATCGCCCCAAGCGCTCGAGGGACAGGTCGACGTCGAGGTCGGGCCAATGGAGGTGCCCGGGCCGTGGACGATGCCTGCTGTAGCCAGAAGTTTCAGCTGGCCGCAGTCAGCTGCTGTGTGTTGGCTCCGCGGTCGCTTAGCAGGGGGGCGGGTGAGTAGAGCAGCGGTACGTATCTGGCGCGGGCGTAGAGGCGGGTCAGGTTGCTGTGCCATTTGGAGGTTGGGTCGGTCGCCTGGGAGTAGGTGAGCGTCCCTTCCGAGCGTGGTCCGTTCTTGCGTAACTCGGTGATCAAGATCAGTGAGTCGCCGAAGGTGATCTGCCCGTAGGGGGCGGCGTCGGCGACTGTGCCGTGGCTGGCGTCGATCGTCTCGAAGCAGCCGAAGCAGCCGGCGATCGGTGTTTTGCGCCCGGTCTGGCGCGTGTAGACGACCTGTCCCAGGGTTGCGTCAAGCGGGATGTGGTGCGCTTCGAGCTCCTGGACCGCCTCGCCAAGTGCGTTGAGGGTGTCGGGTTTGGGTCGAGCACTCTGGGCGTGTTCAGTGGGTTGGATGGATCGAAGCGGTCGAGCCAGGGAATGCCGGTTGGGATGTCGTTGACCCAGGTGGTGAACAGCCAGGCGCCGGGGTCGACGAGTCGCCCGGTGCCGCGATAGTCCCGCATTACGGGGCAGGCCGAGCGCACGTCGACGACCGCGCCGGATGGGAGCACGATCAGCGGACGGGAGTCGCAGGCCGCGGCGAGCTGCTTGGTGACTAGCTTGGCGCCGTAGTTGGCGAAGCTGTCGAGCATGCGCTCCATGGTGCGGACGTCAAAACCTCTGCGCCCGTAGCCGTCGGTGGCGGCCAGTCGCGCCTCGACCATCAGGTTTCCCTGGCGGGTGCGGAAGCGCTGGGCGGTCTAGTAGGGCCCGAGGATCGGCGAGAACTGCGGGAAGGGGTGGTTGGGGTTGGCCAGCCAATAGGAGTCGTTTGAGTTCTCCACCCATCGGCCGAGGCCCAGAACCGTAAAGCGATGAGCTTGCCAGAGTATTTTGTGATGATGATCCTCGTTACCGGGGCAACCGGAATGTTCGGCTCGCGCGTCGCCCGCGGGCTACTTGACGCCGGTCAGCCGACCCGGGCGCTTGTTCGTGACGGATGCCGGGCCAAGGATCTGGAGACTGCGGGCGTCGAGATTGTGGTCGGTGACATGGACCGCTCCGAGACGTTGCCAGCGGCCCTGGAGGGCGTCCGGCGGGTGTTTCTCGTCTCGCCGATGGACGATCGGATCGATGTACGCGAGCGCGCTGTCACGCGAGCGGCCCGAGCGGCGGGTGTCGAGCTGATAATCAAGCTCTATGGAGCAGTGAAGCACCGCGGCGACTCGCTGGACGCGCTTCATCTCGCGTCGATTGCCGCGCTGCGCGAATCGGGCCTGCGGTGGGCATTGCTCTCGCCCAACAGTGTGATGGAGACGAGTCTGCTCAGCCAGGCCGAGGCGATCAAGCACACGGGCGCAATGTGGGGTTCTTCGGGGGACGGGAGGGTCGGACTAATCGCCGCCGACGACGCAGCAGCTGCCGGCGTGGCCCTGTTGACCGGGAATCCGGAGCCCGAGCATAACTACGAGGTGACCGGCCCCGAGGCACTGACCATGGCCGAGGTGGCGCGGCGCCTGAGCGCGGTCCTGGGCCGGCCCGTCGTTTACAACGACCTCCCCGAGGACGCCTTCCGGAAGATGCTCGTCCAGCAAGCTGGCATGACGCCGGAGCAAGCCGAGATCGGAGTGCTTGCGCACTTCCGCGCCTGGCGGCGAGGTGACGCCGATCTGGTCACCAGCACCGTGGCCGAATTGACCGGGCATCCTGCGATATCGGTGGAGCAATGGCTGCGCCAGCATCGGACCAAGTACGCATGAGCTGCGGCACGCTTCCCGTCTTGTCCAGGCGGAGTGCGGCGGCCCGCGCCGCTGAGAGGTGAGCAACCGGTAATTCGGCAGCAACAGGGACCCAACGGTCTCGCTCGCGCGCGGAAGCGGCGGGTTTGCGGGTGCTGTCGGCGCGGCGGGTGAGCGGACCCTCGGCTCGGGCAGGCCGCCGACGCGCGACAACCCCCACTGTCCCAACGCCTGGAAGACGCGACACTCAAAGCTTGTCTCGCTCCCGCGGAACGTGGCTCCCGGTCAATCGGCAAGGCGGGTGTCCCGTTCGCTCGAAGTGGGATCAAAGACAACGGTGCCCCGGACGACCTGCCAGAGCGAGTGCTAGGCACCGACCCCGAGTCCCCTCAGCCCCGGCGAACCGAGAGCGCGTGATCTCGAGCTCGTGCACGTCGCGTTCTGAACTGCGTAGGCAACGCTCCGCCGTCGTTGACTCGATCCACGACGCCTAACGGCGGTGCCTGCTTAGCCACAGACTCGACCTCATGGCCTGCCGCCACCAGATTGGTCAGATGGAGGAGCCGCGAAACGTCGACGTCGAGACTCCGCGCTCCTCTGCTAACGGCGGCGACCAGTAGCCAAAAGCCGTATGGCGGCGAATGCAGCCAGTGCCGTGGCCCACCCCGGCGCATCGCCGAGCCCAAGCGTGGGTGACGACCCCGTCGGCGAGCAGTCGTCGTCTGGTGGCCGGCGCTCATGACGACCCTGTGGGGCGATTGCAGCAGGCGCGTGCCGTCGGCTGATGCTCATGCGAACCGGTCCGGCCGCCGAACCAGTCACGCTGCTGGGTTGGCGACTGACTCGCGTCTAGGTCAAGTGTCGATTGCTATTGGGCGGTTTGACGGCCGATGACTCTGACAGTGACAGCCGTCTCACGAGAGGGGTCGGAACTTGCTTTCCGCGGGCAAATCGATCCGCCGGCTCGTCCTCGGGATGGCCGTTAGCCCGCCAAAGCAACACGTGCCTCGCGGCGGCACAGTGCGGCGGCAGGGCGTCCCACAAGCGGATGGTGTAGCGGGGGTCCCGGCTCACTACCATGGGCCTGTGAACGGCCAGAGAGTGCCCGGTGGGGTGGTTCATCAGCTGCCCGCGGACCTGCGTAAGGCGCTGATCTCCAACGCCACGGCGCTCGATGCCTGGAACGACATCACGCCCCTAGCCCGCAACGAGTTCATCTGTTGGGTCGAGGATGCAAAGCAGGCGACTACCCGAGAGCGCCGCATTCGGCGGACCCAGGAGGAGCTCGAGGAAGGCCAGCGCCGGCCCTGCTGCTGGCCGGGGTGCAGGCACCGCGACCGCGCCGGCAGGTAGCGGTCCGCGTAGGATCATTCATCGGCTCGGGCCTGCTGTGGGGCTGGTCGCCAGGAGACCTCAAAGGGCCCGGGTCGACCGAGAGGGCAGGGCTCGCCGGCGGGACCCGGGTGGGTTACCACTCCTGGTTCTCGCCGCCAGAGCCAGGGGCGTCGCACCAAATCTGCCGGGTTGTGCCGTTGCCATGGGACCTACTTGTGGCCGCCGCGTTGGGGCGCCTGATCTCGCCTGGCTGCGTGCACGGCTTCGGCGAGCTCGCGCACCCCAGCGCGGATGGTGGGCTCGGGCATCTGCGCGTAGCCGAGCACGAGCGCCGGCGGCGAGCCTGCTGCGGCGGGGCGGAAGTCGCCCATCGTCTCGATCTCCACGCGCCGGGAGCGGGCCTGGGCACGGATCGCCCGCTCGTCGTCGCCATCCGTCAGCTCGACGGCGACCTGCAGTCCGGCGGCGGCGCCGCGGTCGCGGGCGTGGTCGTGGACACCGTCGGGGCCACCGCGGCGTTTGCGCTCGCCGGCGCAGCCGGCTCGCTCGCAACCTTGGTCGCGATCGCGCGCTGGCGTACTCTCGCGCGCCAGTCCAGCGTTGGCGTCCCGGAGGCGCCGCACCTCCAACATAGTGGTTCTCATTCGGGTTCGGGCCCCGGGCGGCGGCGGGTTCGCGTTCCGTACGAGGACGCCCCCCAGGGCTTGTTCCTCACCCACCCCGAGCCGCTCAACGAGGATCTTCTACGCTTCGCGGACGTGGTCTGAGGTGCCCGGCTGGTACGTGCAGCTGGTCGCGATCGTCGCGCTGGACACGGGGCTCGTTCTGTGGCCGCCCCGTCGGCCGCGAGGGCTTGCGTCGGCCGCGTTCTTCGTTTGCCACCTAGTCAACGAGCTGCCAGGGGTCGCGCTGGGAGCGCTGCTCGGCGCGACGGTGCTCGAGCTGATCGTCGGTGGTCTGGCCTCAGCGGGAGGCGCGGCGATCCTCGCGCTGATGACGTTGACGGGACTCGGGCTCCTCAACGTCGTTCGACGCGGACTGCAGGCAGGCCCGGTGGTCGAGACGGCGCTTGACGAGGCGCTTGGCCGTGGCTGGCGCTCGATCGCCGGCCGCAGTGCCCGATCACGCCGGCGTCGCCTGGCGCGCAGTCTCGTCGCGCCTCTGCCAGTGCTGCCTCTGAACGTGCAGCGGGTCAAGAACGTCAGCTACGGCCCGGGAGGCCGACGGCACCGGCTCGACGTGTATCGCCGACGCGCACCGGCCGTGGCCGGTGCTCCGGTGCTGATCCACTTCCACGGCGGCCACTTCCAGATCGGCGGCAAGAGCCGCGAGTGCCGGCCATTGCTGCACCGGCTCGCCCGCCAGGGTTGGGTGTGCGTCAGCGCCACCTACCGACTCGGTGCGGCCGGGCGCTTCCCGAACTCCCTGATCGACGCCAAGCGGGTGATCTGCTGGGCTCGGTCACACGCCGCCGAATATGGTGCCGATCCGTCGGTGGTGATCGTGGCCGGGAGTTCGGCCGGAGCCCATCTGGCGGCGATGGCCGCGCTCATCGCCAACGATCCGGTGTTCCAGCCGGGCTTCGAGCACTCGGACACCGCAGTGAGCGCCGCAATCTGCCTGTACGGCTACTACGGCGAGCGCGACAGCGTGGGACCGCACCCATCTTCGCCCGAGGTCTACGCCAGCTGCGACGCGCCGCCGTTTCTGGTCGCGCACGGCGACGACGACGTGCTAATCCCAAAAGCCCAGGCCGACCAATTCGTGCACCGTCTTCGCACCGGCGGCAAAAGCCCGGTCGTTTACATCCCCCTAACCGGTGCGGGTCACTCCTTCGACCTGTTTCACTCACCGCGCTTTGAACAGGTCATCTGCGGCATCGAGGCCTTCGCTGCCTGGGTTCCGCAGCACGTGACGCCGACGCCGATCTCGCATGCGCGGAGTGGTGCTTGCGATGGCGAGCGAGGGAGCACCCAGGTCTGCCGCGCACCGGCTCATCCGATTCCCGCGGCTCTGGCCACCGCGAGTTTCCCCGCTTGAGTGCGTTCGCACGTGTGGGAGCGACCCGATGGTCGGCCGGATCGCGGCCTGACCGCGCGACGAACGTGCTGCGGGTAGCCCCGGGGTGGGCGCCCCGGGGCTACCCAGCGGTGGATCCGCCGTAGATCAGGCGGTGCGCGGGGTGTGGGCGATGACGAACCATCGCTTGGGACCCTGTATCACGAGCACGCGCTGTCCTACCTTCAGATCGGTCATCGCTGCTTGTCGCCCGTTATCGCGGATGCGAGCGTCGGCCGGGATCGACAGCGTGACGGTGTTATAGGTGTGCTTTTTGGTTCCGTCGTTGATGCTCAGCTGCTGCCCGTTGACCGACGCGATCGTGCCGCGGTCGAACGTGATGGTGCTGAAGCCGTTCTTGGTGGGTATGACGAGCTGGCCGTGGACCGCGCGCTTGAGTGCATGTAGCCCGACGAGCCGGCCGTGGGCTTTCGTAGTCGCGTTGGTGCGGGTGCTCGGTGTTGCCGCGCCGGCGTTCGTGATCGCGCTGATGCCGGCTCCGATCACTACGCATGAGGCGGCTACGGTGAGTAACTTGCAGTGTCTGCGAATGAACGACATGTGGACCCCTCGTTTCGTGTGTGTGCGTGCTTGCTCGGGGGAGGATCGTCCGGGCGTGCAAGCAGGTCGTTAGCCGTAGGTCAGCTGTGTGTAAAGGCATCCCGTCGGCGGCACTCAGCGCGCCTACGATGTCGCTGTGGCCGCAATGATCATGGTCGTCGAGGACGAGCCGAATATCGGTGCGCTGGTGAGGACGTATTTGCAGCGCGCGGGCTACGACGTGCTGTGGGTGCGTTCCGGCGAGGAGGCGCTGATCGAGCTTCGCCGCCACCCGATCAAGCTCGTCGTGCTCGACATCGGGCTTCCCGGAATCGACGGGTTCGAGGTCTGCCGCCGGTTGGCGGGTGAAGTGCCCGTGATCATGCTGACGGCACGCGACGAGGAGCCCGACCGGGTCGCCGGCCTCGAAGTCGGGGCCGACGACTACGTCTCTAAGCCGTTCTCTCCGCGCGAGCTGACCGCGCGGGTGAAGGCGGTGCTGCGGCGGACCGGCCGGGCCGTCACGAGCGACGAGGTCACCGAACTAGGGCCGTTGACGCTGGCGCGCGGCGCCCGCGAGGTGTATGTCGACGGACGCGAGGTCGAGCTGACCCAGCGCGAGTTCGACCTGCTCGAGTATCTGGTGCGCAACGCCGGGCAGGTCGTCACCCGCGATCAACTGCTCGAGTCGGTGTGGGGATTCCTCACTCCTGGTGAGACGCGGACGGTCGAGGTGCACGTCGCCCAGTTGCGTAAGAAGTTGGGGCGCCCGGATCTGATCAAGACGGTCCGCGGCCTGGGTTACAAGGCGAGCGGATGACGCTGCGCCGGCGGGTGCTCGGCTACCTCGCGCTGGCGGCGATCGCCTCGTGTGCGCTCACAGTCGGCGTGGCGGTGGTGCTGGTCAGGCACCGGATCTCCTCGCAGCGAATGGCGAACCTCGAGCAGCAGGCAAACGTGGTCGCCGCGGCTGCGCTTTCACCGGGGGAGCGCGTCTATCGCGTGGGAGGCGTGCGTCCGCGGCCGGTTCGTCCGCCGCGCAGCGACGCCGTTCTGGCCGTGATCCCAGCGACAGGCGAGGTCCAGGGAACCGCGGCCGTAAACGGCCGGGAGTTCCTATACGCAGCGCGCGGGACGGCCGCGGGCGGACGAGTCGTGCTGATCCGCCCGGCGAAGCTGGCGTTCGCCGAGTGGCGGCCATTCCTCGTCAGCCTGGCGCTGGCGGGTGTCGGCGGCGCGCTATTGGCGGCGGTGCTCGCGTATCTGCTCGCGCGCCGCCTCACCCGCCCGATCGGAAATCTCGCCGTCGCGACGCGCCGCGTGGCCTCGGGCGAGGCCGGCGTCGCGGTCCCAGTCGACGGCGAGGACGAGCTTTCGGATCTCGGCCGGTCGTTCAACGATATGTCGAGCGAGCTGACCCGCGCGCGGGAGTCACAACGGAGCTTCCTGGAGTCGGTCAGCCACGAGCTGAAGACGCCCCTCACTTCGATCCGCGGCTACGCCGAGGCCATCGAGGAGCACGCGGTGACGCCCGCTGAGGGAAGTCGCGTGATCGCTTCCGAGGCCGACCGCTTGCAGCGGCTGGTCGCCGACCTGCTCGACCTGGCGCGCCTCGGCCGCGCCGGATTCTCCGTTGCCCACGAACCGATCGACCTCTCCTCGATCGCCGCACAAGCGGTCCAGCGCCACCTACCGAAAGCTCGCGAGCTGTCAGTGGAGCTCTCGAGCAACTCCCCCGACGGCACCACCTGGGCGATGGGCGACGAAGGCCGCATGCTGCAAGCGACCTCAAACCTGATCGAGAACGCGCTCAGGCTCACCCCGGCCGGAGGCTCAGTAGTCGTCGAGGCGGCGGCGGGACAGATCGCCGTTCGCGACAGCGGTCCCGGTATCACCCCGGAGGACGTCAAGCACGCGTTCGAGCGCTTCTATCTCCACGACCGCTACCGCAGCGAGCGTCCAGTCGGCTCGGGGCTGGGACTCGCGATCGTCAAGGAACTCGTGGTCGCAATGGGCGGCAGCGTGGAGGCCATGAGCGCCGACGGCGGCGGAGCCGAGTTCGTAGTCCGGCTGCCACGAGGCGCGCCGGCAGACGGCAAAACTGACTAGGTGAGCGCTTGGTCATCAGCGACGGTGAGTTGACGGCCACGGTGGCGACTTGTTTGAGACAACTCGCGGATGCGACAGCTACGAGCTCCACAAGCTCACCGCGCGTCTCGACCGAGCGGCCGACGGGATGCTTCGCCGGCAGATCGGCGTGTCGTATTCGCGGTCAACTGCTTGAGGGACGCTTTGAGGAGTTCGTCCAACGAGCCGGCATCTCATATGACCGATACCGGGGCGACACGCGACGCCTGCTCACCCAGCTCGATCACGACCGACAGGACGCTCAGAGCAGCGGGAGTGGAATATGACCGCAGATGCGCAGCCGCGGCCAGGTTCTGCGGTCTCCGCCGACGGGACGACGATCGGCTACCTGTCACTCGGCGCCGGACCCGGCATCCTCATCGTCGGCGGCGTCCTTTTAGCACCGCCTCGAGCTATCTGCCGCTCGCACGGGCCCTCGCCGGGCATTTCACAGTCCACGTCATGAATCGCCGGGCGCGAGCTACGAGCGGGCCGCAACGCGTCCAGATCACAGCATCGCCGATGAGTGCGCTGATCTGATCGCCGTCGCGCAGAACACCCGGGCTGCCGCCGCCTTCGAACACAGCTTTGGGGGCCTGATCGTCCTGGAGACAGCTCGGCGACAGCCGGCATTCGACCAGCTGTTCGTCTATGAGCCAGGAGTGCCGCTGAGCCGATCCTTTGACCTCTACCGGCTCGACGGCTATGAGCGCCCTGCAAACCGGCGACCGACGCGGTGCCTTCGCCTGGATGGTCAAGAACGCCGGATTCGCCCCCCGACCGTTAGCCGTCATGCCGCTCTCCTACGTCAAAACACTCCTGCGCTTCGCGATCCGCTCACACCGCTGGGCAACCACCGGCCCGCTGCTGGAGACCAACCTCGTGGAGGGGTGGATTGGTTCAGAAACCGCCCGACTCGCGATCGGAGCGGCCGCAACCAGAGCTTCGGCGGCGTCCGTTCGGAGGTTGACCGCATACGGGACATTAGATAAGTATACTTATCGGTTAAGGATGCTTATCGTGCGTGTGATTTCTTGTAGCGTTCGTGTTCGCGCTGCTGCCGGCGCGGCCGCGAGGCCGCGGACCCGCGGGCGGTCGGAGCAGGAGGAGCAGCCGGCGTGACTGATGGTTTCGCGCTGGCCCTGGCGCTGGTGGTGTTGGCGGCGACGCTCGGGGTAGCGGTGGCGCGGCCGCCGTATGTGCCTGAGGCGCTGGCTGCCTGCGGCGGCGCCGTCCTGCTGGTCATCGTAGGCGCGGTCGGGCTTTCGGCGGCGGGCGCCGCGGTTCGTGAATTGGGGCCAACGGTTGGCTTTCTGGCAGCGATGCTGCTGATCGCCGAGGGCTGCCGGCGCGAGGGTCTGTTTGACGCGGTGGGCGCGGTGATGGCCCGCGGCGCGGGGAACAGTCCGCGGCGGCTTTTGGCGTTCGTGTTCGTGATCGCCACGGCGGTCACGGCGGTGCTGAGCCTCGATGCGACGATCGTGCTGCTCACGCCGGTGGTGTTCGCGACCGCGGCGCGGATGCGCACCAGCGCCAAGCCGCACGTGTACGCGTGCGCGCATCTGGCCAACTCCGCGTCGCTGCTCCTGCCCGTCTCCAATCTCACCAACCTGTTGGCCTTCCATGCCAGCAAGCTGTCGTTCACTCGGTTCGCCGCGTTGATGGTGCTTCCGACGATCGCCGCGGTAGGCGTCGAGTGGGTGGTGTTCAGGCGCTTCTTCGCGGTCGACCTCCAACGCCCCCGCCAGGCGGGTACGCGTCCGGCGCGCCCAGAGCTGCCGCGCCTCGCGGTCGCGGTGCTCGCGTTCACGCTGGCGGGCTTCGCGCTGAGCTCGGTGTTGGGCATACAGCCGGTGTGGTTTGCCGCCGCGGGCGCCGCGGCGATGACCGTCCCGGCGCTCATCCGCAGAGCGGCGACGCCGGTGGCGCTCGTGCGCGCCGCCGAGCCAGGCTTTCTCATGTTCGTCCTCGGGCTCGGGGTGATCGTGCAGGCGGCGAGCGGCAACGGCCTGGACACGGCGGTGCGCGCCGTGCTCCCCACCGGCGGTTCGCTGCCCGAGCTGCTCGCGATCGCGGCGCTGAGCGCAATCCTCGCGAACCTCGTCAACAACCTGCCGGCGACACTGATGCTCGTCCCAGTGACGGCCGCCGCCGGCACTGGACCTGTCCTGGCGACGCTCATCGGCGTCAACGTGGGCCCCAACCTCACCTATGTCGGATCGCTCGCCACGTTGCTCTGGCGGCGGGTGCTGCACGCCGAGGACACCGACGTCGAGCTCGGCGAGTTCCTCCTTCTGGGCGCACTCACGGTCCCCGCCGGGCTCGTCGCCGCGACCGTGCTCCTATCGTTAGCTCTACAGGCCTAAACAGACATGCGCGCTCTCGTCTGGATCATCGAGGACACCTGGGAGGCCACCGTCACCGAAGCCGCGGCATTCCTCCCCTCAGACGCCGACGTGACGCTGCTGCACGTTGCGAGCACCGAGGCCGAAACCCTCGCAAGCGCGGCGCGCCACGGCCTGCTGGGCCGGCACCCACCGCCTCACGCGGCACCCGAGCCGCTGCGAGCGATCTCCGACCAGGCCGTCCAACAGTTGCTCGCCGAGGCGCACACGAGGCTCGGCCGCCCCGCCACACTCCAGGCGCGCCGCGGGCGCGTCGAACACGAGGTCGTGGCCGCCGCCTCCTCAATGGACATCCTCGTGCTCGCTCGCGACGGCGACCGCGCGCGGCTCGGACCGCGCAGCCTCGGGCCGACCGCGCGCTTCGTCGTCGATCACGCCCCCTGCCGGATACTCCTCATCTGGCCCGACGTCGCGCCCGCGCTCACGACGATCCCGCCGCCCCCACCACCAGGTGTCCCTCCGCCTCGCCCGTCCACCCGCTGAGCACGTCCCGCCACGCTCCGCCCTCACCACGCGGCCGATCGAGCGCAAGCGCTACGGCGACACCTCAAACCGTCGCCCTACCGGGCGTGCGACAGCCGGGCACGGTCGCGGCGATTCGGCACGCAGACGATCGCGTTCACCGCCGTCCACGCTCGCACGCCTGAGGGCTGACCCGAGTCAGGCGGGGATGGCGCCGAGTTGCTGCATCATGCCGATGCCGTCGAATTGCGTCCAGATGTCGGTCACGCGACCGCTCTTCAGGCGGTAGAAGTTCATGCCTTCGACCCTAATCGTCTGGCCGGTGGCGGGGATCCCCATGAACTCCTGCTGCTGAGAACCGGTCACGATCCACCGGGTGGCGACGGTGTCCCCGCCGGCGATGATGTGCTGCAGGTCCTCCTCGAGGTCGGGGAAGACCGTCTTGAAGCCAGCGATCTTCTGCTTGAAGCCGGCCAGCGTCGGCTCGTGGTCGGGCGCTGGATTGTGGTCGACCAGGCCGGGATCGCAGAGCTCGTCGATCGTCGCTTGGTCGCCCGCGCGAAACGCGTGCTCGAAGCGCGTGATGGTCTCGATGTTGTCGGACTCAGTCATTGAGCTGCTCCTTCCGTCGTGGCCGGTTCGCCGGCCGGTTTTGAGTTGATGACGAACGGACGGCCGCCGGGCGGACACGTCAAGCCCGATCGATGAGTTCTGAGACCTCGGCCGGTCCAAGAGTCCGGTGGCCCGGATCGCGGTCGGTCGAGGCTGCGATGGGAATGCGGCGAGAGGAGAACCATGGGCATTGCGTTTCCAGGTGAGTCGCGGGAGTACCGGGCGGCGCGTGATCGGCTGCTTGGTCAGGAGATCGAGCTGCGCCGTGCGATGGAGGCGGTGGCCGCTGCCAGGCGCGCGTTGCCGCCGGGCGGGCGGGTGCCGCGCGACTATCTCTTTGAGGGAGCCGCGGCTGACGGGGCACCGATCGAGGTGCGGCTGTCTGAGCTGTTCGCGCCCGGCATGGACTCCCTGGTGGTCTACAGCTTCATGTTTCCGCGCGATCCCGGCGATCTGACGCCCGGCCCCACGACCGGGCAAACGGCGCTGCTGCCGCTGGCCGAAGGACCGTGCCCATCGTGCGTGGCGCTGATCGATCAGCTCGAGGGCGCCGCCGAGCACCTGAATCAGCACGTCAACCTCGCCGTCGTGGCCAAGACCTCGCTGCCGCGGCTGCTCGCGTTCGTAAAGGAGCGCGGGTGGCGGCGGCTTCGGTTCCTGTCCTCGGCGACCAACACCTACAACCTCGACTATCACGCCGAGACGCCTGAGGGAACGCAGCGGCCGATGTTGACCGTGTTTCACCGCCACGGGGACGTGATCAGGCACTTCTGGAGTTCGGAGCTCTTCTACGCACCCACGGACCCGGGTCAGGATCCCCGCCACGTCGGCACGCTCGAACCGCTCTGGAACATGCTCGACCTAACGCCCGATGGACGACCGCAAGACTGGGCGGAGCAACTCCGCTACGGCTGACCGCCGGATGACCGCCGGCGTGACCCCGCGCTCGCAATGTCCGGCAGCCCCACGACCGTCCGCTGGCTGTTGCGCGAGGGCCTCCTTGACGAGATCAACCCGCTCGTCACCCGATCGTAGTCGGGGACGGCCTGGCTCGTCTCTTTCCGCCAGAGGAGCCGGCCGTCCGCCTCGAGCTACAGAGCGCACCGACGTTCACGACCGGCGTGCTGAACCTCGGCTTCACCCCGGCCAAGGACTGACGCGATGCAACTCCGAATCAGCTTCATCGCGCTCGGCGTCAAGGACCTCGCCGACGCCCGCGCGTTCTACGAGGCCCTCGGCTGGTCCGGGGCTCGCCAGCCCGACGACGAGGTCTGCTTCCTCCAAGCCGGAGGAATGGTCTTCGGCCTCTGGGCCGCGCTCGGCGGGCACGGCGCGCCGGGCATCGAGCTGGCCCACAACGTGAGCTCGCCGGAGGACGTCGGCGCCGTGCTGGCCGAGGCAGAGCGCGCGGGCGGCACCGCCGTGCGCCCTGCCGATCGCGCCGAATGGGGCGGCACAACCGGAGCGTTCGCTGACCCAGGCGGCTACCTATGGGAAGTCGCGTACAACCCCGGCTGGACACTCCACGACGACGGCGCGATCCACATCTAACCCGAATCGCCCACCAGCGCGCGAATTGCAGCCTCCGCCCGAGTCCGGGTCAGACAAGGGCTCGCTCGGCGGATCCGACGGAACAAGCGGCGCGTGATGACGGACGCGCCGGTCCGCCGTGCGATCCATGGGCTTGGCTTAGGGCTCGGAGTGTTGCTCCGCGCTCTTGGCGAGCTCGGTGAAGCGGTTCTCGAGGAACTGCTGCTCGGGTCCGGGCTGGGTTAGCTCGAGGGCGCGTGCGTAGGCGGCGCGCGCTTCATTGTGGCGGCCGAGGCGTCGCAGGACGTCGGCGCGCGTGGAGTGGTAGTAGCGGTAGTCGTCGAGCTTGAGGCGGTCGAGCAGCGCGAGGGCTGCTTGCGGTCCCTCGAGTTCGGCGACGGCGATCGCGCGGTTCATCGTCACCACTGGCGAGCTGGTGATGTCCTCCAGCCGCTGGTAGAGGAGCGCGATTTCCTCCCAGTCGCGTGGCTGTTGGAGGTGGAGATCGGCGATCGCTGCCTGGATGACGTAGGGCCCGATCCCGTGGAGGGCGAGCGCGCGTTCGAGCAGCCTTCGGCCTTGCTCGATCTGGTGCTGGTCCCACAGGGAGCGGTCCTGGTCGTCGAGCAGGACGAGCTCGCCGCCGCGTATGCGTGCGGCGCTGCGCGCGTGCCCCATGAGCATGAGCGCGAGCAGGGCGTGCACTTCGGCTTCGTCGGGCATCAGCTCGATCAGCGAACGCCCCAGGCGGATCGCCTCCGCCGAGAGGTCGACGCGGCCTGCGCCCCAGCCTTCGTTGAAGATCAGGTAGATGACCGCGAGCACGGCATCGAGCCGCTCGGGCAGCAGGTGGTCGGGCGGGACGGCAAACGGTATGCGCGCGTCGCGGATCTTGTGCTTTGCGCGGGTCAGGCGCTTGCTCATCGTCTCAAACGGGACGAGAAACGCGCGCGCGATCTCCTCGGTTGACAGGCCGCCGAGCGTGCGCAGCGTGAGCCCGACCTGCGCATCGAGGGCGAGCGCCGGATGGCAACAGGTGAAAATCAGCTCGAGGCGCTCGTCCGGGAACGTCGCCGTCTCGTCCATCGCCTCCTCCTCCGGTTCGATTCGGAGCTCGCGCTCCAGCTGCTCGATCTTGGTCTGAAGGGTCCGCTCACGCCGGATGCGGTCAACCGCGCGGTTGCGAGCGGTCGTGATCAACCAGCCCGTCGGATTCGCCGGGAGCCCATCGCTCGGCCAACGCTCGGCCGCGGCCGCGAACGCTTCCTGCGCGGCGTCTTCGGCCAGCTCGATATCGCCGAGAAAGCCGATCAGCGACGCCAGGACCCGCCCCCACTCCTCGCGGAAAACCCGCTCAAGCACCGACGAGCGGCTCCTCGCGGACCGGCCGAATCTCGATCGCGCTCGCCCCCGTCAACTCCCGCAGTTCGCTCGCCACCGACAGGGCGCCGTCGAGATTCTCCGCCTCAACGACGATGAAACCACCGAGAAAGTCCTTGCTATCCACGAACGGTCCGTCCGTCAACAACGTCCTGCCTCGATCCTGGCGCACCGTCGTGGCCGACTCGACGTCCTGGAGCCGCAGCCAGCCCCTCACATTCGGCCGAGCCAGAACCTCGGCCACTCCAGCATTGATCCGACGTTGTTCCGCCTCGGGCCTCCGATCGCGAACCTCGACGTTCTGGTAGGCCAGCAGTGCGTATCTCAACAGATCTCCTTCCCGCGTGGTTTGCCTACTAGACGAATAGCGCTCGCGCAAACGGACACCGCGCCGGTCTTTCACGGTGGCATGTCCGCCCGGCGTCCCTCCGTTCGTCACCAACTCAAAACCGGCCGACGAACCGGCCACGACGAAAGGAGCAGAGATGACAGGCAAACCGGCAACGAGTCGAGCCCTCCGTGGGATTGTCGGCCTGACCTCGACCGCGTACTTCATGGTCGTCCTTGATGCGGTGGTCGTAATCACGGCGCTTCCCCGCATGCAGCGGGACCTGCACGTTGGCGTCTCCTCGCTGCAATGGACCGTCAATGCATACGGCATCGCCTTCGCCGCCGGCATCATCACTGCCGCGGCCCTCGGCGACCGCTTCGGCCGCCGCCTCATCTTCAACAGCGGCCTGGCCCTGTTCACGCTTGCCTCGGCGGCGTGCGCGCTCGCACCCAACGTGAGCGAGCTAATCGCCGCCCGCACGGTACAGGGGCTCGGCGCGGCGGCGGTGCTGCCGCTCAGCCTCACAATTCTCACGACGGCGTTCCCGCCGGAGAAGCGGGGAATGATCGTCGGCGTCTACGGGGGGCTTGCTGGTCTCGCCGTCGCGCTCGGGCCGATCGTCGGCGGCGCGATCACGGAAGGAATCAACTGGCACTGGATCTTCTGGATCAACGTCCCGATCGGGCTTGCCGCTGTGCTCCTCGGTCTGCGGACCCTGCCGGAGAGCCACGGCGCGCCGGAGCGGCTTGACCTCGCCGGCGTTTCGCTCGTCACCGCCGGGGTCGTCGCATTCGTCTGGGCGCTCACTCGCGCCAACGACGTCGGCTGGGCCAGCACCGAGATCGTCGGGGCCCTCGGCGGCGGCTCCCTGCTGCTCGCTGCATTCCTGTGGTGGGAGCGACGGGCCACCGCGCCGATGGTGCCGCTGCGGCTGTTCGCGAGCCGCGAGTTCGCGATCGGCAACCTCACCACCTACTTCCTGCATGGCGCCACTTTCGCCGCCGCGTTTTTCGTCACGCAGGAGTTCCAGCTCGCGCGCGGCTACTCCCCGCTCGGCACAGGGCTGCGCCTGCTGCCGTTCTTCGCCACTCCGATGATCGTCTCGCCGCTCGCCGGCGCCCTCTCCGACCGGATCGGACGCCGTCCAATCATGGTCGTCGGCCTCGCGCTGCAGGCGCTCGGCTACGTCTGGGTCGCCGCCCGCGGCTCGCTCGCCACCAGCTGGATCGAGCTCGACGGTGCCCTGCTCGTCGCCGGCATCGGCATCTCAATGGCCCTCCCGACCGTGCCCACCACCGTTCTGGACGCCGTCGCCCCGGAGGAGATGGGCAAGGCGTCCGGGATCAACTACATGGCCCAGCGCTTCGGCACCGTGTTCGCGCTCGCGATCGCCAGCGCCGTGTTCGCCGCCCACGGCCACCTCGCCAGCCCCGCCGCTGTCACCGCCGGCTTCCGGCCGGCGCTCTGGACCTGCGCCTGCTTCGCCGTACTCGCCGCCCTGAGCGGCATCGCCATCACTCCATCCCGGCGCGAGAGATCGAGAAAAGCAGAGCCAGCTGACCTGCCAATCCCCGCCTGAACCGGCACAAGCAACCCCCAACCACAGGAAGGACACCCAACATGCCGAACATCTTGCACCGCCTCTCGATCGACGCGCCGCCCGAGGGTGTGCACGAACTCGCAGCGACCAAGGAAGGGATCCAGCAGTGGTGGACGGCCCACCCAGTCGCCGGCGATGACTCCGTGGGCGGCCGGCTCGCTGTCTACTTCAGCGACCTCCAGAAAGCAGCGGCGGTCTTCGAAGTCCTCGAGCGAACACCGCGACGCGCTGTCTGGCGCTGCGTCGAGGGTCCGCAGGACTGGCTCGAAACGCGCGTCACCTTCGCGCTGACACCCCGCGACGACGGCGGCACCACGCTGCTGTTCAGCCACGAAGGATGGAAGGCGGAGAACGAGTTCATGAACGGCTGCTCGACCAACTGGGCCGCCTACCTCATGAGCCTCAAGTCCGGAGCCGAAGGCCAAGGCTTCAACCCCTTCCCGGGCGGCGATATCAGCCGCTGGGACTGAAGCATGAAGCGCTGGCGACCCCGCCGGGTCGCCAGCGCCCGCCCGCTTCTGTCAGAGCGAGCCGAATCGGCCAGCGACAGCGCCCGCCAGTCTGGTGTTGGACAACCGCTGCGGGAGGCTGCGCAGCCGTGCCAGCGGTTCGGCGCTGAAGACGAAGCGGACGTGGCGGGACGCGACGGCGTTTCCCCAGCCGGTCATGCTGGTCGCTGCCACCGCGGACTGCTCGAGCAGCAGACGGGACGCGTGCTCGGGCGAAAAGCCAAGGGCGGCGACATCAAGTAGCAGCGACCAGCCGCCGGCGGGACGAACGAACGGCCAACCCGGAAGTCCTTCAAGGATGCAGTCGCGCCGCCGTTGGAGCTCCTGCACGCATTGCCGGACGTGGCCTTGGTCGCCGCGGAGGACGGCGGTCGCCGCCGCGCGCGCGATCGCGGTGGGCGTCGTCGTGTTGTAGATGTGCACCCAGCCAACGTCCTCCGCACTGCTGGGCGGCCCGCAAACCCATCCCACCCGCCAGCCGATCATGCGGTGCTCCTTGGACATCGAGCCGACCACCAGCGTGCGCTCCGCCATCCCCTCGAAGTGGAGCGGGTGGATGAACGGACGCCCGTCGAAGACCAGTCGCTCCATGGCCGCGTCGTAGATCAGGACGAGATCGCGGTCCCGGCAGAGGTCGCAGACGAGCTGCCAATCGCCCTGATCCAGCCAACCGCCGGAGGGCATCGATGGGCTCATGAGCAGAAAGGCCGTTGTTCGCTCGCCGACTGCGGCCACCAGCGCGTCCCGATCGAGTCGCCACTCGCCGTTCTCGATACGAAACGGGGCGAAGCGGGGAACCCCGCCGGCAAGCCGGACGCGGTTGACGATGCCCGCGTATGTGGGATCGGTGACTACAACCTCGTCGTCCGGATCGACGACGGCGAGGACGACATCGAGCAGCCCCTCCATCCCCCCGCTCGTGATCACGATCTCGCGCTCAGGATCGTAGCGGTGCCCCGTGCGCGCGGCGGTGAAGTCGGAGACCGCGGCGCGGAGCTCCACGTCGCCCGTGAAGGGCAGCCAACTGTTGGCCCGCGGCGTGGTAAGCCCACTGATAGTCTCCGGCACGGCCTCCGGTGGCAGTGGCAGGTCCGTATCCAGATTCTCCAGGCGCAGCACAGGCCGATCCCCCGCCGCTGTGTCGGCCGCCGCGGCCACCCGGTCAATGCCGAAGCCCCGGATCGACTCCATTCTTCTTGCGCGCTTGGCCACCGGTCGATCCTATGCGCTAACGACAGGAGCGTGATACTCCAGGCCCTGAGTCCAACCGCGAGACTGTCGCGCCGTCGTGCCGCGGGTAGCTCCCCGGACGGTTTGTAGCTGATCGCCGCGGGGCCGTGTTCCGCACCGCGTGCTGATGGCGCTAGGACAGAGGTGCCGTTTTCCATACCGTGGCGGACATTGCGTGGCGGGGCGCAGGCGGTCTTACCGGTGTCGCTGTAGGCTGCGGCGCATGGACGCACGCGCAAGTCTGCTGGTCCGCTACGGCGGAGATTTTGTCGACGGAGTGGTGCGACGGGCCTCTGGGTCGTTTGTTGAGATGGTGGATGAGCGACGGGTGCTGGATTTCACCGCGGGCCAGATCTGCGCCACAGTGGGCCACAACCATCCGCGAGTGATCGCGGCAATCGAGAGCGCGTGCCGCGAGGTGATGCACTTGAACTCGTGGATGCTCTCCGAGCCGGTGCTCGCCCTAGCCGACCGGTTAGTCGGAACGCTCCCCGAGCCTCTGCGCCGTGTGATGCTGCTGTCGACGGGCGGAGAGGGGATCGAGGCGGCTCTGCGGATGGCGAAGATGTCCAGCGGGCGGTTCGAGGTCGCTTCGCTGCTGCGGAGCTGGCACGGGGTGACCGCCGGCGCGGCCTCGGTCACCTACGCGGCCGGCCGGCGCGGCTACGGGCCCGCCGCCCCCGGCGTGTTCGCGCTACCGGCCCCATACGCGTACCGCTGCCCGATCCGCCACTGCGACGGCGCCTGCGACTGCACGTGCCTGGACGTGGGCTTCGAGCTGTTCGACCACGCGTCCGTCGGCTCGCCGGCGGCGGTGGTGGCGGAGCCGGTGCTGTCCGCCGGCGGGGTGATCGTGCCGCCGGCCGGCTACTTCGCGCGGCTGGCAGACCTGGCGCACGAGCGAGGAATGCTGTTGGTGCTTGACGAGTGCCAGACAGGCCTTGGGCGACTCGGCCGCATGTACGGCTTTGAGGTCTATGGCATCGTGCCCGACCTGCTCGTGCTCTCCAAGACGCTGGGCGGGGGGATCCCGATCAGCGCCGTCGTCACCAGCGCGGCTATCGAGGAAGCTTGCTACGCGCGCGGCTTCACCCATCTCACCTCACACGTCTCGGATCCGCTACCCGCCGCCGCCGCGCGAGCGGTGATCGACATCGTCGAGGAGGAAAACCTGGCCGAGCGGGCCAAAGCGCGCGGTGCGTATCTGCTCGGGCGCCTCGAGGAGCTCACGGAGCGCCACGAGCAAATCGGCGACGTGCGCGGGCTCGGTCTGCTCTGCGGCCTCGAGCTGGTGCAGAGCCGCGAGACGCGCGAGCCGGCTAACGCGCTCGGGCTGGCGCTCACCGACGAGTGTCAACGCTGCGGGTTGTCCGTCAACGTAGTGCGCGGCGGCACGGGCGGACAGGCGAGCTGCCTCCGCATGGCTCCCCCGCTAACCGTCAGCGAGGACGAGATCGACCTCGCCGTAACCATCATCGACCAGGCCCTCCAGACGGTCACGCACGGCCGGGCCCCGGCGCTGGCGAGCGCATCGGCAGACGCCGCGGCCGATGCACCCCCCGTGTAGATCGATCCAACCGAGTGCGACCACGGCGTCGCAGCGCCGTCGCACACCCGGCCGCAACGAACACAGCGCGTCAAGAGCCGCTGTGACGCAACGTCCACGCCACCTCTGCCACGAGCGACTCGACCGCGATCTTCCGGCGCAACCCGAAGAGTGGCGCACTCGCCCGGCCGACCGACTCAACCGGCTGCATCGCCGCCACCGCCGGCCCTCGGTGTGCGAGTGCCCGTGCACTGCATGGCCCCGATGTCGTCGCTGTGAGTCCCGAAGCCACCAGCGTGTACGTGGGTTCGTTCGAGGGCGACGCGATCCTGGCGTTCGCCCGCGATCCGTCGAGCGGCACGCTGAGGCAGCTCGCCGGCAGCGCGGGTTGCATCGCGGAGCAGCCGGTCGACGGGTGCGCTCAGCGACTGCGGCGTCGGCAGGCAGCTGGCGGTGCGGACGCCGTCGCGGTCAGCCCCGACGACCAGGACGTGTATACGACCTCGGCGCTCTCCAACAGCGTCGCGACCTTCGCTCGCAGCGCGAGCACCGGGGAGCTCGCACAGCCCGCCGGCACCACTGGCCGCGCGATCTACGTGCTCGCGGTCGCGTGCTCGCTTGGCCGGACCCTAAAGGATCCGGAAGGGCTGACCATCTCGCGCGACGGCGCCAACGTGTACGCGGCGGGCGCGCGGCGCCCACGGGCGGATCGTGCTGCTCACCCGCACGGGCGTCAACTACCGTCTCCCCGGCAACCAGCGTCACGCTAGAAACCGTCAAACGTTCACCACGCAACGAAAGCCGATGTGAGAGGTGGAGGTATCGATTGCCTCGCCCTGACGTGCCGCCGGCCGGTACCGGAGACAATAGTTGGGAGCACACAGGTGAGAGCCGCCCTTGATCACCCGGCGCGGGATGTGCCCCCCGACCCGACCTGAGGCGTCGAGGTCATCGGGCGATGCGACGCGCGGATTGTGGGGCACGCAGCAGGCCTTGCTGGCATCGGCGGCATGCCGCGCAGTGAAGTAGTCGGCTGTCCACTCCCATACGTTGCCGGCCATGTCATACAGCCCGTAACCATTCACCGGGAACCGATTCACCGGCGAGGTGCCCTCCCAGTTGTCGGAGACGAGGTTCTCCCACGGAAACCGACCTTGCCAGACGTTCGCCATCGGCCGGGCTCGCGGAGCGAACTCGTCGCCCCACACGAACACGGCACCATCCAGCCCTCCGCGAGCCGCGTATTCCCACTGAGCCTCGGTGGGCAGCTCCTTCCCCGCCCACGCCGCGTACGCCTCGGCGTCCCCGACCGCGACGTGAACAACCGGATGATGCTCCCGCCCGCCGACGTTGCTCCCCGGTCCCTCCGGCCGGCGCCAGAAGGCTCCCGGAGTCCACGCCCACCAATTACGAGGATCACGCAGGTCAACCGGGCCGCGGGTCTTGTGAAACACGAGCGAGCCCGGCACCAGCAACGCCGGATCGGCGTCGGGATAATCGGCCGGATTCGGGCTGCGCTCCGCGCAGGTGACATAGCCCGTGGCCTTCACGAACCTCCGGAACTCGGCCACGGTCACTGGATGCTCATCGATCCAGAAACCATCGACCTCGACCCGATGAACGGGAGCCTCCTCGGGGTAGAAGTCCCCGGAGCCCATGCGAAAGTCGCCTGAGGGGACCCAGCGCATGTTCTTGACCGGTGCCTCTCGAAGAGCAGTCACTTTTTTGGCGTCGCTCGTTGGCTTCAGTCGCGTGCTCTCAGCAACACACATTAAACGCGAAGCGACCGAATACTTCCACTGGTTGCGATACTCGTTGGAGTGACCCTCTCCATCAGCAGTCCCCGGAATGACGTCGAAGGGCTCCTAGATCTCGCTCCGCTGTGGGAGGAGCTGCATCGCCATCATCTCCGCGTCTCCGAGTACCGGGGTCTGGTGCAAGATCTCGGTTGCTCCTGGGCAAGTCGGCTGCGCTGGTACCGTCAGCTGTTGACAGAGGGGGCCTCGTATGTCACCGCCACAGACGACGAAGGGCGCGTCATTGGCTATGTGATGGTTGGGCTCGAGGACGGCCCAGACGACACGTTCGACGTCCAAGGGGGCACAGCTGAGGTCGTGACGCTCGTCGTGACCAGGGATCAGCGCTCGGCCGGCCTGGGTCGAAAGTTGCTTGGTGCTGCCGAAGACATCGCCCGCGATCGCGGATTCGACACGGTGAAGATCGCCGTGATGAGCGGCAACGCCCGCGCCCAGAAGTTCTACGAGACCAACGGCTATGCCGTCGCCGAGCGCGTGCTTTACCGCCGCCTCGGCGATCGTGACGGACGCGCGCCTCAGCTCCGGCGCCCGGCTTGAAGCTGCATCCCCGAGATTCGCTCGCTCTCCATCGGGGACGCGCCGCGTTCCTCCCACTCAAAGCGGATCTCGAGCTGGGCGAGCCGCGCGTATGAGCGTCGCTCGAACCTGTGGGGGACGAGGTCGACCGCGAACCGCTGCGCGGGCACCCACAGCGCCACCCATCCGATGACGACGATGCCCTGCGCGAGACCGGCCACTATCACGTTGCCGGTGAGCTGCTCCAGGGTGGTCGAGATCGCGATCGAGATCAGCAGGATGGCGATCCCGATCGAGGCAGCGAGCCGCTCGCGATGCGAGAAGTGAGCCGCTTTGTGAAATGGGCCACTGTGGTCGAGAAAGTCGCCTCGCACGGCCTCTTTCACCGCGTGCTCGTCGGTGCGCGAGCGTTCGCCGACCGGGGCGCGGATGACCAGTGCCTCGGGCTTTGGTTCGCCCGCCGATTCCCACAGATCGAGTACATAGAGGCGTGCGCCATCGGACAGCGGCCGCTCGCTGATCGTTTCTGCGTGGAACTCGGCAAATAGCGCGTCAACCGATGACACGCGCATTTCGAGCACGTGCGGACCGCGCCTAGCGCCGGCCACCTATACGTCTCCCCGTTGCCGGCTTCGGCGATCGCGCGGGGCTCCGGCGCTCAGTCGCGGAAAGGAATGTCATGGACGGCACTTGCGCGGCGGACGGAGGCTATCGCAGAAAGCGTCCCACGTGGTGCCCGTGGGAGCAGATCGAACCGACATGGGGACCGCTCGTGTCAAGCTCTTGAGCGTGAGCTTACTGCCGGACTACTCTCGCCAAGCGCAGCGGTATGACGAGACGCGCGCGGCGAGTCCGTCCGTTCTTCGGCGTCTGCGCGAGGCGCTGCGAGGTGCGCCCGGCCGCCGGCTCGCCGACATCGGCGGCGGCACGGGCAACTACGCGCTCGCCCTCAAGAGAGAGGGATGGGAGCCGGTCGTCATCGACCGCTCGGCTGACATGCTCGCCCGGGCTGCCGCCAAGGGGCTCGCGACTATCGAGGCAGACGCGCAGGGGCTGCCGTTCGACGATGCCGCGTTCGATGCCGCGGCGATGATCTCGATGCTGCACCACGTCGAGGATCGCGCCGCGGCGCTGGCCGAGGCCCAGCGGATCCTCAGACGCGGAGGGCGGCTCGTGCTGATGGGTTTCACCGGCGAAGACGCCGCGACGCTCTGGATCCTCGACTACTTCCCGAGCAGCCGACCCTGGATGGACGCCACTCACCCCCGGCGGGCGGCGATCCTCCAGCAGCTACCGGGAGCGCGGCTCATCGAGTTCCAGTTCGAGGATATGCAGGATGCGTCGTTGGCCGCTCTGTCTGCCGACCCTGCACGCGTGCTGCAGGCGGCAGAGAGAGGCCAGACGAGCTTCTTCGAGCGCATGCGGCGCGACCATCCCGACGAGCTACGGGCAGGACTCGCACGGCTCCGAGAGGACATCGCGGCCGGCCGCGCACCTCACCGAGCGGGCACCGCCACCGTACTGAGCTGGACGAAGCGCTGACACCGCGGATACAGCCCGTTCAACGTAGCGCGGCCCCCGGCCGGGCGGGCCGCGCTAGAAGCAGTAAGCCGGGCGATCCGCCACCCGCTCGCGCCAGGCTTCCCGCTCCCCGACCGCCCTCGTCGCCGCCGACCGGCTGGTAGAACAGGTAATTGCCGATCCAGTTCGTGTAGTGGGCACCTGGTGAGATGACGGCATGGAAGCTCGAGGCATCATTGGGGGTTGCCGGTCCCGTCGTACCGTGGAATATGTGGGTAGGGGTAGACGGGTCGCGTCAAGGTCGTGTCGTTGATGGGGTCGGTAGCGGTGAGCCGGCTCGGGGCGTTGTCCTGCTCAACCCATTGCACCATCGGGTACACCAGGTCGAAGCTGCTGTTGGCCTAGCCCCGGCCACAGTGGTAGACCGTCGGGAACGTGAACAACCGCGCGAACTCCGCGTGGATGGCAGTCCGCCCATCCGCTGGGCCAACGTCTCGTAGCAGTCGACGGTTCCGAATGGCGGGATCCCGTTGTCGGCCCAGCATCGAAGAACCCTCCCTCTCTGTCTCCGTCTGGCTCGCCGAGCACTGCCTTGCGCTCGCTGAACGGTGCCAAGCAATAGTGCGCGCAGCGACAATTCATTCGCCGAACAGTGCGCGGAGCGACAACTCGGGGGCGCCGCAGGCCCCGGCTCGCGTACCAGGAACAGGACGTACTTAACACAACCAACACCTCGACCCTGCCTCTAACATGGTTAAGTGCTGCTAGACACGAGCGTTTGGCGGGTTCCCCGGCCGCGTCCGGCGTTTCCCGCCGATAACTAGCCAACAAGCGCATGCGGGGAAGCGGGCGTCGCGGTCGTTGACGCCGGTCCGGGTAGTAGGTGATCGCCACACCCGCCGACCCGGCGGTGAAGCCGAACGGAGGTCACATGGACCGCAAACAGATGACATACCGGGCGAGCGCCTCCCCAATCACGCCGGCCGGCGACGTTACCGGGGAAGTCGGCGGCGTCAGCGGTCATCGCCGACGGACGATCATAGCGATTGTCCTGGTCGCGCTCACGCTCGCCGCTGCCGGGTGCGGCTCGTCGAAGTCCTCGTCGTCGTCGGCGGCTCCCGCGACGTCGACGAGCTCGGCCGCCGCCAGCTCCGGCACGACGAGCACCTCGATCCACCTCGCCAAGACGAAGTTCGTCCTCCACGCGGGCCTGGCGTTCGGTGCCTTTCACCGGTGGATCTACAAGCCGGTTAAGGCCGGCTACCTGGCGCATCCGCTCCAACACAAGGCCGCGCTCGTCAAGGGCGGCCTGGCGGCCGCGTTCGTGATCCACGAGCTCAAGCTGGCGCTTACCGATGCCCAGGCCGATCCGACGCTGTCAAAGCTGGTCGCTCCGATCACTGCGGTTCAGGACAAGCTGAAGTCGCTCCCCTCGGACATGAAGTCGGGTAGCGCCAACCCGGCGGACGTCCTGTCGGCGAACGACCAGATCGGATCCATCCACTCGCTTGCGGCCAGTGCCGGTCAGCCGATCACGGAGCAGACGCCGGCCACGATCTGAGGCTCCAGACCAACGACAGCATTCGGATGCTCCGGCTGTCCACCGATCAACGAGGAACAAGCGGGTGAGGCAATGATCTTCGGGCGCCCCTTGCGGGCAACAGCGATGGCGTGCGCCGCAGTCGTGTTGGCGTCGATCGCAGCAGGCTGCGGCTCCAAGAGCAGCTCGTCGGCATCGTCCGCAACCTCGAAGACAACGACATCCACGGCCTCGTCGTCAACCGCAACCCGAACGTCGACAACACCCACCACAGCAACGAGTACGACCACCTCCACTCGGGCCGGCGTCGCGGCGAAGAACGCTGCGACGAAGAAGTATCACGCGGGGGAGTTCTGCTCGAGCAGCAAGGAAGCGGTTTACCGCAAGCTGGGGCTCACTTGCGTCAACGGCAGGCTCAAGAAGACGTGACGGACACCTAGGCCACTCGCGAGGCGCTCGCTACGCCTCCGCGCAGCCTGTGGTCGAGCGCGGTGGCGCCCGCGGCGATGCCGATGAACAGCAGCGCGATCCAAAGGGCGTTGAGCGTGACCGCCACGTACCCGAGCTGCTTGGGGTTCGCGAACGGGTACGGATAGAAGTCGGAGGCGAGCGGTCCGCGGATCAAGGTGAACGCCATGTAGGCGAGCGGGAAGATGACCGTAAAGCGCGCGATGCGAGCCGACGTGAGGCCACGGGGGCCGAACATCAGCCAGCCGGCGACGGCCAGCACCGGCACCACGGTGTGCTGGAGCTGATTGGCGACCTGCGCCCATCTGTCGAGGTCGAGTAGGTGGCTGAGCGCCACGTGGAACACGACGAACGTGACCGTGATCGCGACCACGCCGATGAGCCGGAAGGCCGCGAACACCGTCGATGACCGCTGGAGGTCGATCGCGAGCAGCAGACAGGTGACACCCACGATCAGGTTCGACTGAATCGTGAAGTACGCGAAGACGTTGAGAGCCCGCCCCAGGGGCGAGCCGCCGAAGAGCGCGCTGTTGTTCGCCGAGACGAACAGCTGGATTACGACTCCAGCAAAGACGCAGGCCGCGGTCGCGAAGAACCAGGGTCGCGCCCACTTCTGATCCATGAACGCGGGCCGAAGCCCGGGGCTACTCAGCCGAGAACGTTCTGCACCGCCTCGTGCCCACCCGCCAGCGGATCCTGCTGGGGGACTTCGCCTTCCGGGGTTGACTTATCCACGAGATGCGGGAGCGTCTGTGCGAGCATATCGGCCGCCTGATCGGGCGAGGTGCCGGTTTGGTCGGCAACCTTCTGTACCTCGTTGGATCCCAGCGCCTGCTGGACCTGCTCGCCGCTCACGGATTGATTGTGACCGGTGCCGACCCAGGACTTGACCTGATCGCCCAACCCACCTTTGTTCAGCTGCTCCACCAGTCCTTGCAAGCCGCCTTGGCTGCTGACGAAATTGCTGATGGCGCCCACGGCACCCTTTTGGCCGCCCTCCACTCCGAGCTTGCCGAGAACATCGTCGAGAAGACCCATTATTCCCCCGAGAGGTCGTGGTGCAGGTACGCGACGACTCTAAACCCGCGCTCGGGGTTTGCGCAAGGGGCGAGCCGCCCGGTGACCCGGGGTCCGGCGAGACGCAGGAGGGCCGACCGCACGCTAGCCGCACGCTAGCCGGTGACCGGCGACGGCGCGCGCGGGCGCCGCGGCTTGATGCGGAGCGCCGCTCGGGCATCCACACGAGACGCGTTCTCCGCGCCGGCGCTGGCGGTATCGCGGGCGGTGAGCGCCGTCGGGACGTTGAGCGCCCGCACCCTCACCGTGAAGACGCGCGGCTGGGCCGGGTTGAGGACGGGGATCGTCCAGCACGGCTGTCCGTCGGAGAAGTGCGCACCCGGGGCGGAGCGGACGGTTAGATACAGGCCGAGCCGGTCGCAGACGGTCACTCCGACCGCCGGGACCGAACCGAGCGTCTGCACACGGATCCGATATGCGACGGTCGTTCGAGCCGTCACCGTCCGGAACGCCGGCGTCTTAGCGATGCGAAGGCGAGCGTGACCCGTGCTCACGTCCGTGATCGCGAGGGCGCTGGCGCTCGCCGGCGTCGGGGTTGCCTGATCGGCCGTGGCCGTGGCCGTGTTGCGCATCAGCCCGGCGCTCGTCGTGGTGTCCTCGACCATGATCGTCGCGCGCGCGCCGACGGCCAGGCTTCCGAGCGCGCATGCCAGCGGAGGTCCGGTGGAGCAGGTGCCTTGACTGACGCTCGTCGCGACCAGCTTCAGCCCTGGCGAACCGCTGTCCCTGACCCGGACGTCCGTCGCGGTCGCGGGCCCCGCGTTCGCGACCTCGATCGTGTAGATCAGCGGCTCCCCGACGCTGGCGGTGGCGCGGTCGACGTGCTTGGAGACGATCAGCTGCGCGTCGGTTGCCGGAGTGCCGGGCGGGGGCGCCGCCAGCGGCGGCGGCAGCGGGAAGTCGTTTGCCAGCATCACCGACGTGTTGCCGTTGTGCTGCGCGGTGATAACGGTCTTGATCGCGGTCTCCGGCAATGGGTGGTCCGAGATGCCGCCCCCGGTCTCGGTCTCCCAGACGCTGCACTCCGCGCCGACCGGCACCTCGGCGACGACCAACGGGCGGTCGACGTTGAACTCGCCCTGTCCGCTCGCCACCGACACGGGGTTGCCGCCGGCGGGTGTGACGGTGCACTCGTAGCTGGCCGCAAACGGCCCCGCGGCCTGACCGGCGAGAGCACCCGTCTTCTCCTTCTGAATCTCAAGCGTGCCGAACGGCAGCGCGACGCCGACCTTCGGCGGCTCGACGAACGGAAGCTGGCTGGGGCTGGTCGCGCCGGGCTTGAGCACGAAGTCGGTGTGGGCAAAGCTGTTCCACGCGATCGGGAGGCTGCCCGGCGGATGCTCGAGCGTCACCGGGGCGCTCATGGGCACCCGGATGGCAAAGCTCTCTCCCGGCGCCAGGCGGTTCGGGAACGTCACGAACGCGCGGAAGCCCTCGGCATCGGTTGAGAAGTCGGGCAGCCACTGGCCGGCGGGGCAACTCTTCGGCGGGCTGAGGAGCTCGTCCGTGCACGACCTCGGGTTGGCCGTATAGGAGAACTGCGCGCTGGCCTTGACGCCCGGGGAGACCAGCGTGGGTTCGGCGACCAGCCGTGGGCGCGGATTCCACTGCGTGTCACGGTGCTCGCCCGTGAGCTTGACGCCCGTGTCGCCCGAGTGGGGGAGGCCGTCGACGAGGCGCACCTCGGTCGCGGGCGTGTTGCCGATGTTGGTGACGTTCAGCAGAAAGCGGAAATGCTGGCCCGCGAGGACCAGCGCGATGCAGGGGAACCGCGTGTAGTCGGCGCCTTCCGCGACCAGGAGCGGACAGGAGATGTCGCCCGGCTTGACGTAGGTGTCGGTGGCGGTGTTATAGAAGCCGAGCGCCGGATCGCCCGTGACCCACTTCTGGGCGTCGAGCGCGCTACCGCCGCGGGAGGTGACCGCGGCCTTGGAGGTGCAGAAGCGGCCGCTGCCGTACGGCCCGTCGGTGACCGCCCCGGCGCTCGGAGTGCAGCCCAACGTGGCCTGGATGGACGGCTCGCTGCTGCTCGCGCCGAAGCTGTTCTCGACCCGCTCGCCGGCGGCCAAGCCCGGCGCCAACGTCGTCCGAAACACGATCTTGATCGTCGATCCGGGGAGGAGGTCGAACCCCGGGAACGCCCATCTCAAAGAAGCGACCCGCCCGCCCTCGGCGGAGTTGACTTCGGCGGTGAACACGGGAGAGGGCACCGGCGCCGTGCCGGCGGGCACGCTCGACTCGATCGTGAACGGGAGCCCGCCGGTCCCGGTGAAGGTCCCGTCGAAGACCAGCTTGGCGGGAACCGGCTCCGAGATGACCGGGTCGGGGATGGCGCCCGTCCCGCTGTTGGTGACCTTGAGCTCGAACGGGATCGGCTCGCCCGGGCCGGCCACAGGCGTGCCGGTGCTCTTGTCGACCGACAGCTCGGTAGTGCCCTTCACGACGCTGAGCGGCGCGGTGGTGTCGCCGATCGGGAAGGTCGCGCCCGGTACCTGCAGCTGGCTCTCGCCGGCGGCCGCGGCGGTGTCCGACAGCGAGTCGGGGATGTTGACGCTCGGGTCCGAGCGCAGCGTGACCCGAGGCGCGACGCTGAAGCAGATGCTCGCGTTGGGGCACGGGGGCCCGCCGGGGAAGTTGCTCCCGGGGGTGAGGACGTAGCCGCCCGAGCTGTTGGTGAACGTAAACCGCAGACCCTGCACTTCGGCGGGCGCGACCCCCGCCGGCAAAGCGGGGCGGTTGCTCGCGGTCGGGACGCCGTCGATGAACGCGCCGCTCTGACAGCCGGTGGTGCAGGCGTCGACCTGGACCCGGTTGGCGCCCGGCGGGAAGTTCACCGCGTCGAGGCGCGCCAGGTCGACGCTGTCGAAGAACGGCGCGTCGGTGTCGGTGACGACGATCCGGCTCAGCGGGATCGTGCCCGTGTTCTGGGCCTGGATGCGCACCTGGCTGGTCTGTGGCGGCACCCCCGGGAGGTGGCGGGCGACCGACGAGGGCGCGATCGCCTTCTGCACCGCGCCGCCGGCCGAGGGCGCCTTGACCTCGAGGCGGGGGGCGCACACGTCCGCCGATCCTTCGCCCACGGCGGTGCGCGCTGAGGTGCGCTGGCAGTTCTGCAGCGTGGCGCCGATCGGGACGCCCTCGCGCACGAGCACGCTGAAGCCCAGATGCACCTGACCGCCGAGCGGCACCGTGCCCCTGACCAGCCGAGCCCTGATCCCGCGAGCGGCGTCCAGCAGTCCCGCGTTGGCCGAGTCGTAGGTCACCCAGGTCCTGGTGATCGAGTCGAACACCTCGATCACCAGGTCGCCTCGAAGGCTCGCCGGCAACGTCGATAGGCTCGCGTCGGTCAGCCGCAAGAGGTCGAACGGGTTGCCCGCCGCCGCCGGGTCGGCGGGGTCTTGGACGACGAACTCGCTGTCGGGCAGGTTGCCGCTGTTGGAAGAGTTGACGCTGAAGCCGAGTGGCTGCCCCGGCACGAGTTGCCCGGCGGTGAGCCCGCCGTCGATCGACTTGGTGCCCGCCACCGTGCTACGCGGCGCCTCGACCGTCACCTCCGCGCAACCCGTTCCGGTCGCCGCCCCCCGGCCGCCCTCATTGGGGATGTGCCCTTCGGCGCAGTCGCTGACCCGCCCGGGCGCGACGTCGTGCTTGAGCTTGCCGTGCAGGCCGAGGGTGGCCGTCGCGCCGGCGACGATCCCCGGAGCGCCGTCGGGCTTCGTGCCGGTGAACGAAGCGGTGACCTTGGCCGGGGGGCTGTCGGCAGGACAGCCGGTCGACCGTAGCTCGACGGTCTGGGGCGGGGGATGCAGCGGTCCCACCACGTGCGTCGCGCCGTCGCGGCAGTCGACCGTGACCGTCGCGTCCGTCGCGCCGTCCGGGAACTGCAGTCGGATCGAGTCGGCGTCGAAATCCGAGAAACGGCTCACGGCGGTCGGAGACGGATCGACGATCGTCAACTGTGAGACGGCGAACGGCGAGGTGTTCTTGGCCGACGTCAGTGCTGACACCGGCGAGGACTGGCCGGCAACCGCGACCCCGCCCGAGCTGTACGAGCCGCTCGGGTCCGAGAAGAAGCGCTTATCGACCTTGATCGTCGCCGCGTTGGGGAGGATCGAGAAGCCAACGCAAGCCGTCGGCCCGGTGACCGCGTTACCGCTCTCGACCGCGGTCGGATCGGCGCAGTTGCGCCCGGTCTTGGTCGTCTTGGGATCGAGCGGCGCGCCGCTCGAGCGGATCGTGTCGCGGAGCTTGACCTCAAACGAAACCCTGCCCTCGTTGGGATCGGCCGGCAGCACACCTCCGGCGGCGTTGCGGAACACGAACTCCACGCCGGTGACGTCCACCGCGCTCACGCCGGCCGGCAGTTCCACGCCCGGGCCGCGCCCGAACGGCCCTCGCCTGTACTGGTCGGGAGCGCACGGCGTACCGATCGGTTGCGTGCAGACCGCTACCGCGACCTCGTCGGCCCCGGCCGGAAAGCGATCGACGGGCCCGACCGACACGAGGTCGAAGTTCTCGAACGTGTCGGGGTTGCTGTCCCGGACCGACAATTGAGTCACCTGCGCCGAGCTCGAAGAGGCGTGGCGGATTCCGAGCGTGATCCTGCTCTTCGCCCCCGTCAAGGCGACCGGCGAGGAGTCCGGCCATGACTTGGTGGCCACGGGGCGAACCGCGCGCGGGATCGAGACGTTCACGTCCGCCGAGCTGTTGGCCGGCGCCGCATTGTCGGCCGCGATCTGCCCCGTGTTGGAGATCGTCGAGCCGTCCGGCAGCCGTGTATCCGCGGGCAGCCGCACCCCAACCAACACTTGTCTGACCGAGCCCGCCGGCAGGCCGGTGGAGCCCGGCGGGTTAGGCGGTGGCAGCGGCTCGATGAACGTGACCTTCAACGTGCGCGTGGCCGCGTTGTAGGAGACGATCTGGCTGCTGTTGCTCGTAGGAAGCTCGCTCGGGATCACCTCGAGCTCGGGCGGCAGCACGTCGGTGACCGTCGCGCCGACGCAGGCCACGGTGAGGCTCGAGCACTGCGCGGTCAGCTGGTAGCTGAATCCATCGCCCGGGGTGGCCGCGCCACTCAGCCCGACGACGGACTTGTCAATCCCTACCGAACCCTGAGGCGTGGCCGCAGAACCGATACCTCCCACGGTCACCAGGACACACATCGCCAGCGCAGCCGCCCACGCGAGCCGCGCCCACCGTGCGCGTGGCGAGCGTCTCCCCAACATCTCCGGTGGGGCACGCTATCACCCGAATCATCACCCGCAAAATGGTCGACCACCGACGATCGCCGTCAGCCACGCCGACGATTGCCGTCAGCCCCGCGACTCGAGCAGGCGCAACCAGATCTCGCTGACCGTCGGAAAGGACGGCACCGCGTGCCACAGCGTCTGGAGTTTCACCTTGCCCACGATGGCGGTGGTGGCGGCGTGCAGGAGCTCACCGACGTCGGGCCCGACGAAGGTCGCGCCGACGAGCGTGTCGCTGGCCCGATCCAGGACGAGCTTGGCGTGACCGCGGTAGCCGTCCCGCAGCAGGGCCGCTCCCCCGATCGACCCCAGCTCGTACTCGAGCGCTTCCGCATCGATCCCTTTGTCGCGGGCCGCCGCCTCCGTGAGCCCGACCGACGCCACCTGCGGCTCGGAGAAGATGACCGCCGGGACCATGTCGTGGTCGGCCAGGTCGCGGAAGCGGGTGCCGTCGGTCGATCGTCCCTCGGCGCGCGCGGCGATCACGTCCCCGGCGATCCGCCCCTGGTACTTGCCCATGTGGGTCAGCAGGGCTCGGCCGCACGCGTCGCCGATCGCATAGAGCCAATCGCGCCGACCATTGACTGCCATGTGGTCGTCGGTCGAGAGGAAGCCACGTGAGTCGGTGTCGACCGCGACCGAATCGAGCCCGATGTCGGCGGTCGTCGGCTTACGTCCCGCGGCCACCACGATCTCGTCCACCTCGAACGTCGATCCGCCGGCGCTGATGCTGGCCGGACCGCCATGGATCCTGCCGACGCCGGTGTCCTCCACTCCCGGGCGGCGCACCGATTGCACCTCGGTGTCTAAGAGGACGTTGATGCCGTGCTCGGCGAACTGGTCGGCCATCAGCGCGCCGGCGAATGGCTCCTGGTTGGCCAGCAGCGCTCCTCCGCGCACGATGACCGTGACCTCGCGCGCGCCGAGCCCCTTGAGCCAGGTGACCGACTCACAAGCCACGACCCCTCCGCCGATGACGGCGACCCGGCCCGGCACCTCTCGCAGGTTGGTGACGTCGCGTGAGCTCCAGGGCCTGGCCTCGCGCAAGCCCTGCACCGGGGGAATCGCGGCCCTGCTTCCGGTGGCGATGACCACGGCCCGCCGGGCATGCAGAACGCTGGTGCTCCCATCGTCCGCGGTGACTTCGACCGCCTTCTCGCCGGCAAGCCGCCCCCAGCCCCGGATCACGTCGATGCCGAACCCGTTGGCCCACTCGACCTGCCCGCTGTCGTCGTGGTGATGGACGAACGAATCGCGCCGGGTCAGGATCGCCTCGACATCAAGCGAACCGGAGAGCATCTGGGCGACGCCCGGCACCGCACGCCCGTCGTCGAGCAGCCCGACCGGCCGCAGCAGAGCCTTGCTCGGAATGCACGCCCAGTAGGAGCACTCGCCTCCGACCAGCTCGGCCTCCACGATCGCCGCGCTGCGATCGCTGCCCTTGACCGCGTAGTGCGCGGCGTTCTCGCCGGCGGGACCGCCCCCGATCACGACGACGTCCCAGCTCTTGTCTGCATCCCGGGCGGCTTCGGGCACGACTGCAGCCTACCCGCGGCCGATGAACGGCATGTCCGTCGCCATCACGGTCAGGAACTGCACGTTTGCGTCCAACGGCAACCCCGCCATGTAGAGCACCGCATCGGCAGCATGGGACACATCCATCAGCGGCTCGACGCGCAGCGACCCGTCGGCTTGGAGTGCCCCTTGACCTTGACCAACCCTCGCCATCAGCTCGGTGGCCGCGTTGCCGATGTCGATCTGCCCGCACGCGATGCTGAACGCCCGCCCGTCGAGCGAGATGGCCTTGGTCAGCCCGGTGATGGCGTGCTTGGTCGCGGTGTAGGCAACGGCGTGCGGTCGCGGCACGTGCGCCGAGATCGAGCCGTTGTTGATGATGCGACCGCCCTGCGGATTCTGCGCCTTCATCGCTCGAAACGCCTCCTGAGCGCAGAGAAAGCTCCCGGTGAGGTTCGTGTCCACCGCCGTCCGCCACTGTTCGATGCTCACCTCGTCCAGCGGCGCCGGCGCGCCGAACACGCCGGCATTGTTGAACAACAGGTCAACACGCCCGTGCGCGTCGGCGACGCGCGCGAACAGACTCCGCACCGCGCGAGGATCCGTGACGTCGGTGGGGACCACCAGTGCGGTCTCGCGCGCCGCCGGAGCATCGGCTAGCGTCTCGCGCAGGGCATCCTCGCGACGGCCGGCGAGGACCACGCGGTAGCCGGCTCCCAGAAGGGCTCGGGTCACCGCCCGACCGATCCCAGAGCCGGCTCCAGTGACGACCGCGACGGGCCGAGGCATCAGCGTGTCACTCTCAACTGAGCTTGAAAATGAAGTCGTACTCCTTGCCGCCGTTTCGTGACAGCAGCCTCATCTCACCGCGACTGTCGCGGTACGCCCGGGTCCCGCCGGTGATCGACAGCACGCTGTTGCGGGTGTCGTAGTAGGGCCCTTGGACGGTGATCTGTCCCGCCCTGAGAAACGTCGTCCACAGACACTCCCAGATTCCCAGCATGGGCGCGATCCGGACGCAGAACCCCTCGTCATGTCCCACCTGCCTCGTGTCGGCGACATTGAACACGGGGTTGTTGAACGTCAAGACGTTGCCCTTCACATCCTTGCCGCCGCCGGTGGGAATCTCGGTGTCGGTGATGGCATGCTCGATCACGTGCACCGTCCTTCCGGCGGCGTGAGCCCGGGCGGGCTTGGCGGAACTCGTTCCGGCAACGATCGCTCCCGCCGTCAACGTCGCGGTCGCGGCCAAGACGAACGCCCCCCGGCGTGGCGTGCTGTGCAGCATGGCGCTCCCTCCTCGTGGTGGACTGCATGACCGCGGCGATCCTACGCCGTGAAGGCCTTCAAATGGGTCCAGCGATCAAAAATCGGGCCCGGCGTTCGCGCCCAGGCTGTTCAGCCAGGCGCGTATCGAGCGGCCCGCCGGTGTGATCTGACCCTCCTCGTAGCCGCCCGTCGCCACCGCGAGCGTCACCCCGTCGAGCGTCGACCACCCGAACTCGATGCCCGTGCCCGACGCCGCGTAGCGAGCGATTGGTTGCCCTTGCTGCAGGATGGTCCCGCCCGGGACGATGTCGGTGATCTCCTCCGCCACGTACTGGACCTTGCCCGCGTCCGGTCCGTCCAGCAGCTCGAAGTACACCAGAGGCTGACCGGCATACCAGTCCGGGATGATCGCCAGAACCTTGACTCGGCACGGCGCCAGAATCGGTGCTCCCACCGGCATCTGTGCGTCCACCCCCTGGTCGGTGCGTTCCCAAACCGTGACGTAACGCAGGGGGTCGATGTAGGTCGCGCTCGACACCGTGGCCGCGATCAGCTCCATCCTTAGCTCAGCTCTCACCTCGGAGAGCGGGGGTGCATGGGCGGTCGGGTCGCCGATGGGATCGCTCGGCGCGACGGCCACGCCCTGCGCACTCGCCTGGACGCCGGCCGTTGGCTCGATCACCTGCGGCCGAGGCTGAGGGATCGCGCTGTTCGACGCGTCGCTGGCCGGCGTGCCGGTCACGCCGCTGGTCGTGGTGCTCCTCGTGGCGCTGCTCGCTCCGCATCCGGCGACGCTGAGGACGACGAGCGTCAGCAGAGCGCCGCGGACCATCAGACGCCGCGACGGTGATGCGGAGATCCGAGGACCGGCGGCACGCGTGCCGGCTCGCCGCCGCCCGTGCAGCGCCTGCGGTCCGGTCAAACAGTCCCTTGCCATCACCCTGGGCGTCCGTCTCGATCTCAGTCGGTCCGTCCGAGCCGATCGTGCGTGCCGCGTCCGGCCAGGCGGCGATCTTGCGAACGAGAGCCGGGGCATACGCTAACAGACCCGCTGGCTCAATCCGGACCCCGAGAGCGGCGCGAGCCCGCTCGGCGATGGCCCCCGCGCGAGCCCGGATGGTCGGCAGCCTGCCGACCACGGCGTCGAGCTGCTCACGTCCGGTCGAGAAGGCCCGGAAGCCGAAAACAACCGGCCGGGTGGCGATCGCGCTCGCCAGCCGGTCGAGCTCCGCGGGCTGCACCCGAACGTGGCGCCGGTACGCGGCCACCCGCCGCGCGGTGACGGAGGGCGTGCCCTCACGCATCGGCGCACAGAGACGATGGCCTCCGCGCTGGGCACGAACCACCACGGCGCGGCCGGCGCTCCCTGACGTTGATCGCTGCGGCGTCAGCCCGCGTGGCTGACGCCGCAGTCAGTCGATCACCTTCTCTTCGTGGCCGCCGAACTGCTTGCGCATCGCCGAGAGCGCCCGGTCGGCGAAGTCGTCGAGTCCGCGCGAGCTGAAGCGCGAGTACAGCGCGGTGGTGAGCACCGGAGCCGGCACGCCCTCCTCGATGGCCGCCGTCGAGGTCCACCGACCCTCCCCGGAGTCCGACACCCGCCCGGAGAAGTCATCGAGATTGGGTGATTCGAGAAGGGCCTCGGCCGTGAGGTCGAGCAGCCAGGAGCCGATCACGCTTCCTCGACGCCACAGCTCGGTGACGTCCGTGGTGTCGATGTCGTACATGTAGTCCTCAGGGTGCTCGAGCGGCGCCGTCTCGGCATCAGACTCGAGCTGCCGCCTGCCCACGTCGGCGTTGCGAAGGATGTTCAGGCCCTCCGCGTAGGCCGCCATGATCCCGTACTCGATGCCGTTGTGGACCATCTTGACGAAGTGACCTGCGCCGTTGGGGCCGCAGTGGAGATACCCGTACTCGGCGGGGCTCGGCGCACCGTCCCGCCCCGGCGTGCGCGGTGCCGCGTCGACGCCCGGGGCGATCGAGGCAAACAGGGGATACAGCCGCTCCACGACCTCATCCTCGCCGCCGATCATCAGGCAGAAGCCGCGCTCGAGGCCCCACACCCCGCCGCTGGTGCCGCAGTCGATGTGATGGATCCCCTTCTCTCGCAGCTCGGCGGCGTGGCGGATGTCGTCCCGGTAGTGCGTGTTGCCGCCGTCGATGATCACGTCGCCCGGCTCGAGCACCCCGGCGAGGTCCTTGATCGTCTGGTTGGTGATCTCGCCCGCGGGGACCATCACCCACGCCGTGCGCGGCTTCTCGAGCTTGGCTGCGAACTCCTCGAGGCTGTCTGCACCGACCGCGCCCTCGCCGGCCAACGCCGCCACGGCCTCGTGCTTGCGGTCATAGCCCACGCACCGGTGGCCGTCGCGCATCGCGCGGCGGACGATGCCGGCTCCCATCCGGCCCAGCCCCACCATCCCAAGTTGCATCGGCGTGTTAGTTGCCATGCTCGCTCCTGTTCCGAGACCGTGTACGTGCTGACCGTAAAGAATGCGGCCGCGGATTGCTTGAACGTCGTCTCCCGCCCGCCGCTGCATACGATTGGCCGGTGGCGGCTGGACCCTCGCTCTATCTGTTCGACAGCGGCACGCTCGGCCTCGGCGGGCTCGAGGTACCCGTCCCGTTCTTCTTGATCCGCCACCCGCAGGGAGACGTCATCGTCGACGGCGGCAATCCGCTTGCGGTGGCGCGCGACCCGCACGCGCACTGGGGCGGGCTAGCGGACCAATTCGAGGTTCGGATGACCGAGGAGCAGCACTGTGCGGCCCAGCTCAGGCGACTCGGGGTCGGGCCGGAGTCGGTCGGGCACATAGTCCAGACTCACCTGCACATCGACCACACCGGTGCCCTCGGCCACTTCCCCCACGCCACCGTCGTGGTTCATGCTCGAGAACTCGAAGCCGCACGCGCGGCGCGGTCGCCGGTCGAGAGCGGGTACGTCCGCCGGGACTACGACCGCCCCGAGTTGCGCTGGGAGGTTGCCGAAGGAGAGGTGGACCTGTTCGGCGACAAGACGATCCTCCTGTTCGAGACCCCGGGACATACGGCCGGCCACATGTCGGTTCTGCTCGACCTCGAGGAGACCGGCGCCGTTCTCCTCACTGCCGACGCTGCCGACAATCGCGCCCAGTGGGAGGGGCGCGCGAAGCCGCGCGCGCTGTTCTCACGCGACGACGCGCGGCGATCGCTCGAGCGTTTGCGCGAGCTCGCGCACCAGACCGACGCGCTCCTCGTGCTCGGGCACGACCCCGACGACTGGGCGCGGCTGAAGCGCGCGCCTCAAAGCTACGTGTAAGGCATTTGACGCGTGCCAAGAGAGCCTCGAATCACCGTTGTGGGCTCGGCGAACGTCGACCTGGTTGCCCGTTGCGAGCGGCTGCCGCGTCCCGGAGAGACCGTGACCGACGCGGTGTTCGAGCGGGTACCCGGCGGCAAGGGCGCCAATCAGGCCGTGGCGGCCGCGCGGCTCGGGGCACGGGTGCGGTTCGTCGGTCGGATCGGCTCCGACGACCTGGTGCTCCGGTCGCTCGAGCGCGAGGACATCGACACCACCGGCGTGGCCCGCGATCAAGGCGAGAGCGGAGTGGCGCTGATCCTGGTCGACGCCACTGGCGAGAACGTGATCGTGGTCGCCCCGGGCGCGAACCGGCGCCTCACCCCCGACCAGGTGGACGTGGGCGAGGCCGATGCGGTCATGTGCCAGCTCGAGATCCCGCACGAGGTTGTCGCGGCCGCCAGGGCCGGCGCGGGCTTCTTCTGCTTGAACGCGGCACCCGCTCGAGGGCCACTAGAGCTCGACCCCGACCTGCTCGTCGTCAACCAGTACGAGTACGAGCGGGTCGGCCCCCACGCCGGCTTGGTGGCGCTGACCTTGGGCGCGGAGGGGGCGGTGCTGCTCGAAGGTGGCAATGAAGTGGCCCGTGCCCGGCCGCCGCACATCGACGCCGTGGACGGCACTGCGGCCGGGGACGCGTTCTGCGCCGCGTTGGTGGTGGCGCTGCTGGAGGGCTTCGAGCGGACCGACGCGCTCGCGAGGGCCTGCGCGGCCGGGGCGCTCGCAGCCTCGCGCGCGGGCGCGCAGCCCTCGCTTCCCACGCGGACAGAGGTGGATGCGATTCTCGGCCGATGAACGAGGTCGCGATTCCGGGCGGTGTCTACGCTCGATGACGCTCGAGGAAGTCGAGCGTGGCGTTGTTGAACGTCTCGGGATCCTCGTGGAGACCGGCGTGGGAGAGGTGGTCGAAGACGATCAGCTCGGCGCCGGCGATCCCGCCGGTGAGCGGGTCCGCAAAGCGCGTCGAGCACACCAGGTCGCGAGCGCCGAAGGTCAGGAGCGTCGGCGCCTGGATCTTCCCGAGGACCGAGCTCGCGTCGTGCGCCAGAACGCCGTCGCTCTGCCACAGGAAGGCCTCGCGCGGCTGCGCTGGGCGTCCGCGCACGAAATCGGCGAGGGACTGCGCGTACTCGGGTCGCTCGACGTACATCTCGGGTGTAAAGCACAGCGGGAATATCCCCTGGATGACCGTATCCGCGATCGTGGGCAGCGCGAGCGCGAGCGAACGCCACATCTCCGCGATCGTGCGCAGGTACTCGTCGGTTCGATCCCACGCGCTGTGCAGCGACAACGTTCGCACCCGCTCGGGATGCCGCGCCGCCAGGTGCATCGCCACGGCCGCCCCGAGCGACACGCCGGCCAAGTGCGCGCGCTCGACGCCAATCGCGCCGAGGAACCCGGATACCTGGTCGGCGTAGCTCTCCATGGAGCACGCGCCCTCTGGTTTGTCGCTCTCCCCGGACCCGGGGAGATCTACGGAGATGCAGCGGAAGTGCTCGGTGTAGGCGGGAAGCTGAAACGCGTAGCAGGCATGGTCGGCCGCAAGGTAAGGGATCAGTACGAGCGGCTCGCCGTCGCCCTGTACGTCGTAGTTGATCCCGATACCGTCGACATCGACTTTCGGCATGGCCCCTCCTCGGACGCGGGCTCAGGTCTCGACTTGGCTCGGCGACCTGTTCGGTAAGTAAAGCACCGAACGGTCGACGCCGGCAAACGACGTGTGCCCGGTGAGGGCCAGCGCGACGTCGATGTCTGCCCCGATCGCCTCGATGAGGTCGCGCACGCCGGCTTGGCCGCGCGCCGCCACCGCCCATGCCCAGGCGCGTCCGATCAGCACCGCGCTCGCCCCCAGAGCGACCATCTTGAACACGTCGAGGCCCGACCGGACGCCACCGTCGGCGAGCACTTCGACCTGGCCCGAGACGGCGTCGAGGACCTCTGGCAGCGCACGCGCGGTCGACGGGACCGAGTCGAGCTGGCGTCCTCCGTGGTTGGAGACGATCACGCCGTCGACGCCGGCGTCGACGGCCCGCCGAGCATCCTCCGGGTCGAGCACACCCTTGACCAGAAGGCGGCCGTTCCAGTGCTCGCGCACCCACGCGACGTCCTCCCAGGTGACGCTCGGGTCGAACTGAGTGTTGATCCATTCCCGGAACGCGGCGGTCGTCGTCGCCCGCGGGACCGCCTTCTCCAAGTTGCCGAACGTCAGCGGCCTGCCGGCAAGGGCCACATCGCGGATCCAGTGCGGATGCGCGCCCACGTCGAGACCTCGAACGAGCTTGGCCCAGGTTGTGACGTCGCCCACCATCGCGTTGCGCCTCTCGCGATGCCGCGCTCCCACCACGGCAAGGTCGACGGTCAGGATCAGGACGGGTGAGCCCACCGCTCGAGCACGCGACATGAGCTCCTCCGCGTAGCCCCGATCGCGCATCACGTAGAGCTGAAACCACGGCGGGTTGGATGTGGCCCGCGACACCTCCTCGATGCTGCACATCGAGAGCGTCGCCTCAACGAAAGGCACACCAGCCGCTTCCGCGGCACACGCGGCCTGGACCTCGGCCCGGCGCGCGAACATCCCGCCCAGGCCGACAGGCGCCAGGATGACCGGCATCGCCAGCTTCTCGTCGAGCACCTCGACTGCGGGATCGCGCGTTGAGACGTCGCGCATCACTCGCTGTCGCAGCGACACGCGCTCCAGGTCGCGTAAGTTCGCGCGCATCGTGGTCTCCTCGTACGCGCCCCCGTCGATGTAGTCGAAGAGCTGGCGGGGGAGGCGACGCCGCGCCAGCTCGCGGTAATCGACCGCGGTCGCCGGCGCGAGGCGGAGCGTGCGATCGGCACTGAAGCGCATGGCGCGAGCCTACGGGCTCGTAGGAAAATAATCTAGGCACTGATGCAGCCTGGATGACTTCGCGGACCCAGACTGCCTCAGCACCGATCTTATTTTCCTACGAACCCTCCGATTCCGGCGGGCCGAGATCATCGCGCGATACTGACGCCATGTCTCACCGCAACGTGCTCGGCGGGGAGCTCGAGAGCTGCAGCAGCGACCCGTTGACCGGCTTCTACCGTGACGGGTGCTGCCGTACCGGGCCCGAAGACGTGGGCAGCCACACGATCTGCGCGGTCGTGACGGCCGAGTTCCTCGAGCACCAGCGAAGCATCGGCAACGACCTCTCAACGCCGGTCCCGCAATTCCGATTCCCCGGCCTGGTTCCCGGCGACCGCTGGTGCGTGACCGCTGTCAACTGGCTCCGCGCCCATCATGCCGGCGCGGCCGCGTACGTCGTGCTCGCCTCCACCGACGAGCGCGCCCTCGACGTCGTCCCGCTCGACGTGCTCCGGCAGCACGCCGTCGACGTCCCCCCCGATCTTCGGTCCCTGGAAGCGTGACGCCATACTGTGCCCGTGGGCCAGCAGGTCGCCTCCAAGACGTTCACCCGAGAAGACCGCCGGCGTTACAGACGGAAGGTCCACGCCTGCCTCGATGTGTTTGCCCGGATGCTGTCCGAGGCGCGATTTCACCCGGAGCGGCGGTCCTTCGGTCTGGAGATCGAGCTCAACCTGACCGACGATGCCGGCGAGCCGGCGCTCATTAACGCCGCCGCGCTCGAAGCGATCGCAGATCCGCGCTTCCAGACCGAGCTCGGCCAGTTCAACGTGGAGATCAACGTCGCTCCACGGCTGCTCGAGGGCAACGTGTTCTCAGAGCTCGAGGGCGACGCACGCGCCAGTCTCAACGACGCCGAGGAGCGAGCTCGCACCGTGGGCGCGCACATGATGCTGATCGGGATCCTGCCGACGATCGAGGCCCGACATCTGCACGCCGAGACGTTCAGCGCGAATCCGCGCTACGCGCTGCTGAACGAGCAGATCTTCGCGGCGCGCGGGGAGGACCTCGAGATCGCGATCGCAGGGGTGGAGCGCCTCTCGACCCATGCCGACACGATCGCTCCGGAGGCGGCGTGCACCAGCGTCCAGCTCCATCAGCAGGTCGATCCCGAGGCGTTCGCTCGCTACTGGAACGCGGCGCAGGCGATCGCGGGGGTTCAGGTCGCGGTCGCGGCGAATTCTCCGTTTTTCGACGGCAAGGAGCTGTGGCGGGAAACTCGGATCGCGCTCTTCGAGCAGGCCACCGACACCCGTCCCGAGGAGCTCAAGGCCCAAGGGGTCCGCCCGCGCGTGTGGTTCGGAGATCGCTGGATCACTTCGATCTTCGACCTCTTCGAGGAGAATGTGCGCTACTTCCCGGCGCTGCTGCCCGTCTGCGAGGAGGAGGATCCGTTGGCGACCCTGGAGCGCGGCGACGTTCCGCGTCTCGGCGAGCTGCGCCTCCACAACGGGACCATCTACCGGTGGAACCGCCCGATCTACGACGTCGTGCGCGACCAGCCGCACGTGCGCGTGGAGAACCGCGTCCTTCCCGCCGGTCCCACGGTGGTCGACATCCTCGCGAACGCCGCGTTCTACTACGGCTTGGTGCGGGTGATCGCGGACGAGGAACGTCCGGTGTGGTCGCAGATGTCGTTCTCGGCCGCGGAGGAGAACTTCCACGCCGGTGCCCGCGACGGCATCGATGCGCGCGTGTACTGGCCCGGGGTCGGGGAGGTCCCCGCGGCCGAGCTCGTGCTCAGGCGCCTGTTACCGCTCGCGCACGAGGGCCTCGGACGCACGGGCGTCGACCACGCGGACGCCGAGCGCCTGCTGGCCATCATCGAGCGCCGGTGTGTGACGCTGCTGAACGGCGCCTCCTGGCAGAGCCAGGTGTTTCACCGCCTCTACCGAGAGCGGGGGATGGAGCGACACGAAGCGCTTCGGGAGATGACCAGGCTCTACCGCGAGCACATGCACTCAAACGAACCGGTCCACAACTGGCCGACTCGCTAAGGGTGCAGTGAACGCGAGACGATGCCGGCAAGTCGCTATCGGCGGTGCGCCGCGCGCCAGGAGGCGTGTGCTGTCCCCAGCTCACCGACGGGCTCGGCGCCCTCGAGCAGCTCTCGGTGTAGTGGTCCCCAGCGCGCGCTGGCCCGCGCCTTGAGCGCGGTCAGATAGAGCAGCCCCTGCATGCGACGGAGGAGCAGCGCCTCGGGCGGCAACCTCAGCTGAGGGCGCCGCAGGCCCTCGTCGCTCGTGGCCTGATCGCGCCGCGGGCGCTGCCCGCCGTGGTCGGTGGGGGCCTCGCCGCGGCCTGAGCGCGGCCGGCGGCGGTGGTTCGGATCCAGCCGGACCGGCTCCTCGGACCGCCGCCAACTCGACCCGCGACGCAGCCGATCGAGCAACGCCTCGCCGTCCCAATCCGAGCGCTCGCCCGGCAGATAGCCCAGCCCGCTCAATGCGTTCACCAATGCGTCGGCGTCGTTCTCGCGCGCGGCCCGCGCGACGGCCGCCTCGCGGCGCAGATAATTGGGCGGCAGCCGGCGCATCATGCCGAAGTCGACGAAGGCCACGCGGCCGTCGGCGCAGAGCAGGTAGTTTCCGGGGTGGGGGTCGCCGCACGCGAGATCGAGCGCCGAGGCGGTCCCGTAGTAGAAGCGGTAGACGATCTCGATGTAGCGGTCGCGCACGGCATCGGGCTGGAGGATGACCTCTTCGAAGCCGATGCCGTCCACCCACTCGGTGACGAGCACGCGCCGGCGCGCGAGCCCGGTCTCGACGCCGGGAACGAGGATGAATGGGTGGTCGCGCCAGTAGCGAGCCAGGCGACGGTGACTGGCCGCCTCCAGTTCGTAGTCGCACTCTTCTGCGATCCGTTCGCGCAGTTCGTTCAGCAGATCCTTGACGTCGAGATCTCCTCTGAACTGGCGCAACAGCGGAAGCAGCGCGGTCACATTGCGCATGTCGGACTCGACCACCTCCGCGATCCCCGGGTACTGGACCTTGATCGCGACGTCAACGCCGTCATGGGTCAGGCCTCGATACACCTGACCGATGCTTGCCGCCGCCACCGGCTCCGGGTCGATCCGAGCCAGCACCCGCTCCGGCTCCGCTCCCCATTCCTTGGTCAAGAGCTTGCGCATCTGCTTCCAACCCACGGGCGGAACGTCGTCGCGCAGCTCCGCCAGACGGCGCTGCAGGTGAGCGGACTGCACGTCGTCGAGTCCCGGGAACTCGAGCGTCGAGAGCGCCTGTCCCGCCTTCATCGCGGCGCCGCGCATCGCCGAGAGCTGATCGACCAGCGCGTCGATGCTGGCGACCACACGGTCGCCCCGGCGCCGGCGCTGGTCCTCGGCACTGCCGCGCCCGTCCACGCGATCGGCGGCAAAGCGCACGGCGCCCCCGGCCGCCACGCGTCCCAACCGCGCCGTCCGCGCGACCCGACCACGGGTCGGTCGGGATGCTCGCCTGTCAGCCATCACCCGAGTCTGACAGGCGCCGCCGCCGGGCCAGTGCTACGAAACGCTACTTCGGGAGTCCGTAACCGCGCTCGGCTTTGACGACGTCACCCGCCGTAGCCATCTTGGTGAGCGTGGAGCCAACGGTCCCGGTCCCGATCCCGGTCTCCTTGGCGATCTCGGACGCGGTCTTCGGGCCCTTTTTGAGCGATGCAAGGATCTTGGCCTTGTTCTGGCCGCGGGGCGCTCGGGCGCTGCTCGTCCGAGTTGCGGCGGCGGCCCTGGACCGCGACGCGCGGGGCGTGGCCCGAGTCGACGAACTTCGCGTGCGCGTAGCAGATCGGGTGCTCCGCCGGCGAGCGGGCCGGGGAGGGTTGCTCGCGGCTGGCCTCTCGCGCGGCAAGCGGCGCTCGATCTCGTCGGCAAGCGAGCGCAGTTGAGCGGCCGTGCCCCGCGCGGCTTGCACGGTCCTGTTGCTGGCGTCCGCGCCTATCTCGCTCAGTGTCTTTGCGACCTTCTTGCGCACGCCGGCCTGACGTAGCCGATCGAAAAGGTCGCCATCATTCTTGGCCAATGGTCCCTCCTAGAGAGGTGTGAGTGCGGATCGCCGCACGTCAACCCTATCGAGCCCCCGCGCGGCGCCCTGCAAGCTTGCTGTCATTGCGGCGCCCTGACAACCTTGCCGAGGCTCGACAGGTTGCCGGCGGCGTTCGTCGCCCGCACCGTCAGATAGCGGGTTCCGTGCGGAAGGCGAGGCAGGAGAAACTTCTGCAGGACGCCGGCGGCGGCAGGCCGCAAAGTACCCGGCAACCGATGGGCACGCTTGCAGCCGGCGTCCCGGCAGGCGAGCACCTCGTACGCCGACGCCCGCCCGAGCTCGTAGTCGCCGCCGGGTGCGCTCCAGATCAGGACGCGGCCGAAGCGGCGCAGGTCGAGGATCGCCTCGGGCCGGCGTGAGTCCGAGCCGTACAGCCCGGCGTTGTAGTCATCGCCGCGCAGGTGCGACCAGGAGTTATCAAGGGCGGCGTTGCCGCGCACGCGCCAGACGAACAGCCAGCCCTCCCGGGTTCCGACCGCGTAGCGCAGCCGGCCGTCCATGGTCGCGTCGCCGACCACGCCGCTGAAGCTCGGCCACTGCCCGGTGTACTTGGGAAAGCCGGGTGCCTCGCCGCCGTGGATGTCCCAGGCGTGGATCCAGTAGGAGTCGTTGCCTTCGATCACCTGGCGCGTCCCGTCGCCGGCGAGGTCGGCGGCCAGCGGCGCGTCGAAGAACGGGAACCCGTCCTGGCGGACGGGGAACCCGGGGAGCACATCGCCGCTGCCGACGTTCCACGCCTTCTCATAGACCTGCGGGAGCGCCGCCTGGCCGGAGGACCCAAGCGCCTGCGACAACGACTCCGCGCCGACCGAGCTCTGAAGGAACTGGGGCGTTCCCGTGTTCATCAGGTCGCCCAGGCCGCCCTGGCCGGTCAGCGTGATCGTGACCGCGTCGCCGCTCGGCCGGTAAGGCGGGTTCGGCGCGCACGCCGCGCTCGAGCAACCCAGCGAGAGCGTGCGCGCGATCGTGCCGTCGCCGTTGATCACATACACGGGGCCGGTGACCGGACTGGAGAGGACCTGGAGCGCTCCCGCGCCGAAGTTGCCGATCACCGGCGGGCTGGTGCCCTCGCCGACGAAGTCGATCGACTGGTCGTAGCACTCCTGCACACTTGGCAGGCGGACCGGCCACCCGGGCAGGTATGGACCTCCGGCGTGGCGGTCGCCGTCCCCCCAGATCCCGTAGAGGAAGGCGGCGGGGTGCGCTCCATCGCACTCGAAGCTCGACGCGAACACCTGCGGTCGGCGGGTGTGGAGCACATTCCCGACCGCCACCGCGTACATCAGCTTGGAGTCGCGGATGTATCGGCCCGGGTCGACACCAAGCCGCGCGAAGTCGGCCGCCGGGAGCTTGACCTCCACCGGCCAGCCGCGAACCGCGTTGCCGTCTCCTCGCCACGCGTACACGTGCCCGTCGAAGGCGCTCATCAGGATGTCGAGCCGGTGGCCGCCCTCGAGCGGTGCGAGCACGGGCGGGGCCCAGGCCCCGCGCGCGGGCAGGCGGCTGTGCGACGTCGGCGCCGCCGGCGTGGGCACGGGCAGCGTCCAGTACTGCCGCGCTGAGGAGACTGGGAATCCGCGCAGCCTGCGCCCGTGCGAATCCCACGCGTACACGTCGGCGTTCGAGGTCGTCGCCACCACGTCGAGGGTGCCGTCTCCTAACAGGTCGCCGACGGCGATCCCGACGACCGGGTCGCGGACGTCCCGCAGCGCCGGCACGGTCCGGTACGCGCGCGCGGCGAAGTTCTCGGGGTTCGCGGGATCGATCTGGCGATCGAGGTCGGTGAAGACCGGGAAGCCCGGGACCTCGCTGCCGTCCGGGCGCAGGGCATTCACATCGCCGTCGGCCGTGGCGTACACCAGGTCGAGCCGATGGCGGCCCTCGAGGTCCACGTAGCTCGGTCCGGCGGCGATCTCGCCGCCGGTCCGTCCTCGGGAAGCCGGACAGCAGTGCCGGATCGTGGCGCATGCCGATCGTGCGACGGTCCTCGGCCTTCAAGCCGCCCGAGTCGACCACCCGCAGGCGCAAGGTGAGCGTGTACTGCTCGGGACCGTCCGGTGGCAGCGTGGAACCCGGAGCGTGCTCGTAGTAGCTGGCAGGAATTTGGCTGAGGTCGAGCGCGCCGAGCGTGCCTGAGAGGCGGTGGCCGGTCACCCCCTGCGCGATCGTGTGGAAGTCGCTGTCCGAGGGGTTGGCGCCGAGCGCCCACTCGAGCCACCAGCGCGCGCGGCCCCCCGACCGCCACCGGCTCGGCGCGAGGGAGCCCGCGATGGTCAGAGACCGCTTGCGCGCCGGATCGACGTACTGATACCAGGCCGGCGAGTCGATTTCCGCGGTCGGCGGCACCCGGCCCGAGAGCACCAGGCGGGTCGCCGCCCCCAGGTCGGGGCGGCCGTACCCGTATTGCGTCGACCAGTTGGTGTGCGTGGCGTCGGTCGCGCTCCCCGGGTTGCCGGGCCACTGGTGCGCGACGCCGGGCGCCTGCGTCTGGGGAATCACCGGGCTGGCGGTGTCCATCACCACCTGCTTGATCTCGTCCGGGGTCAGGCGGTCGGGAATGATCCCGCGGCCGCGGGCGTCGAGCGCCGCCGACTGCACCATGGCGAGCATCCCGGCCTGAAACGGGGTCGCGCCCGAGGTCGAGTTCTCCTCGCCCGAGAAGATGCTGTGGGTCCCGTAGCTGGTGACGTTCGACCGTGCCCGGAACCACTGCGTGCCCGGCGGCGGCTGGTCCTCGGTGAGCGAGTTGCCCGGGAACACGCGGGAGAACAGCATCCCGTCGCTGTGGTCCATCGCGTCGAAATCGTTGGAGTCCAGCGACAGCAGCACGCCGTGGTCGTAGGCGTAGTCGACCGCCTCCTGCGAGAACGAGGAGTAGTCGTACTCGACGACCACCGAGGAGATTGCGGTCGCGCCGAGGTCGGTCGCATACAGGATCGCCTCGCCCCACCGGTCCGAGCGCCCGAGCGGCTCGGCGTCGTCCTTGACCGGCACGACCATGCACTCGCGACAGACTCCGACGCCGGCGAAGTCGTTGTTGGCCTCACCGCCCAGCAGCGAGATCAGGCTCGGGGCGTGGTTGTACGCGCGGTCCTCGGTTTGCGGGTCGTTGTTGTTGCGGTCGAAGTTCCAGCCGGAGATGTCGTTGGGGTAGCCGTTCCCGTCGTTGTCGTAGTGATGGCCGGGCCGGCAGAAGCTCACCCGGTGGCGGACGATGCGACAGTCGCCGAAGACCGCGATCAGGTCCTCGGGAGAGAGGTATGGCGTGAGCACGCCGCCCACATGGACGCTGTGCAGATACCGGTGGTGTCCCCCGGGGACGCACGACCACGTGACGCCTTCCTCGTGGCGGACGAACGGCGCCACGCCGGGCGGGCACGGCGGGTTGACCCGCGGATCCTGTGCCCAGTCGCGGATGTCGAAGCGGCCGTCGCCGTTCAGGTCGTAGGTGTGGCGATCTCGGCCGCCCGAGTCCTCCGGCCATGGCAGCTCGCCGCGGTTGAGGAATACCGAGTCGAGTCCGTCCTTTATCGAATCGCTGTCGTAGTTGACCCCGCCTTCGATGTACGCGATCAGCACGTCGTGGCGCCCCAGGTTCTGCTGTGCCCAGGCGCCGGTCATGTTCACTCCGGAGGCGTGCTGGGGGTCGGTCGCGTGGAGCGCCCAACACGGCAGGCCGCCGTCGGGGTGTGGGTTCACCAGCGCGAGGTTCCCCGGCGCCGGGCAGTCGTTGCCGGCCAACGGACCGAACAGATCCCACTGCTCGTTGTCGTTGCAGCCGGTGAGGGGAGCCTGGAGCTCGCAGCCCGCGAAGCCGGGATCGTTGGGGAACGCGACGCTCGCCTTCACGGCCGCCGGCCCGCTAGCCGGCGGCCGTGACATCGCCGACGCGCAGACCGCCCCTCCCAGGCAGGCGATCATCACGACGAGCCAGATCACCGCCCACCGGCCGCGTACCAGCCTCCTCCACACGGCCGGGAGTCCTATCAAATCGTGCGCTCAGTCGCGCGACCAATAGCCGTCTTGCGCGGATGGCGCGAACCGGGCTCCGGACCGCTCGAGCTCGGTCCGGGCGGCGTCGAGCCCGATGCCCCTAAGCTCCGCGACCTCGGCCGTCGCCAAGGGGTACTGGGCCCAGGCCAGCAGTTCGTCCACGGTCTCCGCGGGCGCGCGACGAGGGACGTCGGGCGCGACGTTCGCCATCGCCACCTCATACACCGCGAACGGCTGAAAGCCGGCCATCACGACCCGCCGGTCGTCCCGCTCGAACACCGCCGAGGCCGTCGAATAGCGCAGCTTTCCGTCGCTGCGGGAGAGCCTGTGCGGGAGGGCCAGCGCCTCGGGAAGCGGGGCGCGCGTATCGGCCATGTCGGCGCGCACCGCGGCCTCCACCTGGTCGTCGCCGAGCCACGCCTCGAGCGCATCCGGTGTGATACCGGCATCGCCCGCGGCCGCTCGGAGCGTGCCGAGGTCGTCGAGCGGCTCCCCGTCCGAGAACGCCCGGCGGCGCAGGGCGCGGAGCAGGCGGTTGGCATGCTCGGGGTGGTGCATCCGTGCGCCCACGTAGGCGCGACACGCGTCGATGGTCGCAGCCAGACGTTCCCGAGGCTCCGTCAGCATCGGCATCCCGTACAGTGACCGCAGCCGGTTGGCGTTGGCGCTCACCATCTCGCGGCTCAATCCGCGTTCCTCAAACGAGGAACTCTTCTCGACCAACACGATCATCCGGCGCGTGATCTCGAGGGCGTCACCGTAGTGCCACAACAGCTGCGCCTCCTGCCGCTGGGCGTTGAACCCGAACGGACAGCCGGGGTCCGTATAGATGGTCACGCGCACGCGCTCCATGCCGGACAGACTACGGCCTGTCACAGTCGGGCCAGGACATCGTCGGGAGTTAGCCAGCCGGGGGCGTGGCGGTCGCGCACCGTCTCGCGGGCCAGCGCCTGGAGCAGCTCGTTGACCGGCGTCGGCATCCCCAGCAGCCGACCGCGCAGCACCACTTCTCCGTTGAGATAGTCGGTCTCGACGCTGTCGGCGCCGCGGGTGACGCTCTGCCAGGTCGAGCCGCCGGCGCGCGAGCGACCCCCGATCGAACCAACCTCCCAACGCTCCCACCGCCCCCGCACGTCGCTCACGTGGTCGGCGGCAAACTCGATCCCCGCCGCCCGCAGCACCGCACGGCCCTCCTCGCGAGCGCGCTCGACGAGCTCCCCGCCGTCCGCTTCGGCACCGCAGATCGCCTGGACGGCGTTGGCGAGGTTCGCGATCAGCTTCGCGTACTTGAGGCGCATGATGTCGGCCCTGGGTTGCGAGCTGAAGCGAGCGGCACGCAGCGCATCGCAGAGCTCGCGGCAGCGCTCATCGACCCCGCTGGGGTAACGGCCGACGTCGATGGCGCCGGTGAGCGCGGCCCCGAAGGCCTGGACGACGCCCGGCTCGAGGTGGGCGGTCGGTGCCATCACCACCGCCCCGTAGACGTGCGGGAAGCGCCGCAGCGCGGCCCGTTCGTTGGCGACGCCGTTCTGCAGGCAGACCACCGCCGGCGGCGGGACCGCCGCGTCCCGCAGTGCGTCGAGCGCTGCCTCGCTGTCCTGGCCCTTGGTCGCCAGCAGCACGATGTCGTCCGAAGCGAAGCTGACCTCACCCGGTGCGCCGGCCACCGCGATCGGCAGCGTGACCCGTTGTTGCGGCGTCTCGAGCGTCAGACCCCGCGCGGCGATCGCGTCTCGATGCTCGCCGCGCGCGATCAACACCACCCCGCGGCCCGCTTCATACAGCCGCGCACCCACTACCCCGCCGATCGCGCCCGCGCCGAAGATCACGAACCGCACAGCCGCAGCCTAACCGCCAGCGGGTTTACGACGGCGGTCCGGGAAGGCTGAGGAGCTGCACCACCGATATGACGAGCAGCACGCCGGCAACGAGGTTCAGGCCGTAGCGCGCCATGCGGACCGGGAAGCGGCTACCGATCCCGACGAGGAACAGCACGGCGGCGAGAAACACGGTCAGCCGCACGTACTTGTCCGCGGTTCCTGCGGCTGATTCGCCTTCGCTGAAGTAGGCATCGGCCTGCGCGTCGAGAGCCGCCCCCCGAGCCTCTTGCGCGACCTTGTACTGCGGCATGTAGGACGGGTCCGGTGGGGCTTTGGGGTTCGTTAGTGGGTGGAGGGCCAGCCAGGCGTTCACGGCCGGGAGGTAGCCAGGGCGCATCCGGCGGAGGTCGAGCTTGAAGAGCCTCGTGTCGTGCGACGCGTAGGCGGTCTCGGCGGCGTTGAACGACACCGAGTCCAGAGTGCGGATCTGGTTGCCCTGAAGCCGTTCGAGGCTGGCCTTGGTCCGTGTCGAGGATGCCTTCGCGAGCGAGAGCGAGGACTCGGTGCCCCACTTGGCGGCCGAGTACCCCGACCACGCGGCCAGCAGCGCGACGATCGACAGCATCACCGCCTCGGCGATCGAGATCCAGCGGTCGCGCTGAGCGTGGTCCGTCGTCGCGTGCTCGGCGTGCTCGGCGTGCTCGGTGTGCTCGCGATGCTCGGCGATCTCCTTGCCGACCTCGCTCGCCGAAAGGCCCTCGGGCATAGGCGTCAGACGATCGCCGGGAGAGCCGCGCGGCACATCACCCCAACGAGGTGATCCCGGTCATCGGCGGCGGGGCGCTCCCGATGTCGGGGACAACATCGGGGAGGGCCCCGGTGCGGCACGGGGGTTCTGGAGGCACGATCCCCGAAGTCCTTTCCGGGAGATCGAGAGCCATGCGAACCCCAAGCGTCCAGTGCCTCAGCCATCTGCCAACCGCCCACCCGCCGGCCTTCCACACACCGCTCGGGCGCACCGGCCGCGAGCGCCTCAGCGTCCATGCCAACCGCGATCAGCGCTTGGAAGTGAGCCGGCGCCAGACCCGGATGTATTCCCTTCCGTGTCCGACCCCAAGCCTCCAGGGAGAGCCGCGGTCTCTCGGTCGCGTCCTCCCGTAGCCGCTCCTCATAGCCCCTCAGGCGCTGCATGCTCGAGGCAGGGTCGATGCGGAGGTCGGCCGGAAGAGGTCCCACACCGGACCGCGAATAGAGTTCCGCGGTCGTGTTCGACCATGTGACGATCCGCGTCTCGGACAGGAGCGCCTCGGAGGACTTCTACAACAAGGTCCTGGCCACGCTTGGGATCGACGAGACCTACCGGACCAGGTGGTTCTCGGAGTGGCAGGACTTCTCGCTGACCGGCGCCTACGAGGAGCGCCCGGTGACGCGACGGCTGCACGTCGGTTTCGTCGCGCCCACGCGCGAGCAGGTGGACCAGTTCTGGCGTGCGGGAACCGCCGCCGGGTACACCGATGACGGGGAACCGGGGGTCCGACGCGAGTACGGCGACGATTACTACGGGGCCTTCCTGCTCGATCCCGACGGCAACAGCGCCGAGGCGGTTCATCATGGGACGCTGCGAAGCGGAGGAATCATCGACCACGTTTGGATCCGGGTGGCCGATGTCGCGCCGGCCAAACGCTTCTACGAGACGATCGCGCCGCACGCCGGCCTGAGAATCGATCGCGACACGCCCGAGCGGGTCCAGTTCGTCGGGACCAGCGGCTCCTTCTCGCTGGTCTCCGGCAGCCCCACCGAGAACCTGCACATCGCGTTTCCGGCCGACGATGACGTCACCGTGCAGCGGTTCCACGAGGCCGCCACCGGCGCCGGCTACCAGAGCTTCGGCGCGCCGGGAGTACGCCCCCAGTACCACCCGGGCTATTACGCCGCCTACGTCCTCGATCCCGACGGAAACAACGTCGAGGTCGTCAACCACCACCGGACCTGAGGACCCGGCCCCCGAGATCAGGCGAAGCGGGGCCGTAGTGCCGGCCGCCACCACCGACGACGCCGGCTGCCACCCCTCAGATGCTCGGCCCGCAGGCGCAGCAGCGCGATCGCGTCGTGCGTACGGACGAAGGGGTTGGACACCACGCGACCGTCCTCGAGCGACAACGCCGCGACCGCCTCCCCGTCGATGAGCGCCAGCAAGGCCTGGCCCTCGAGCGCCGGGGCATCATCCAGTGCCGCAAGGCGGCCGACGACGCGGCCCTCGTCGGACTGAGCGAGCCGCAGCGCGACGGTTGCCCGGGGGATGCCGGCCGGACGGCTCGCCGGGCGGCTGGCGGAACCGCGACGCCATTCTTCGGCCGCCCTCAGCAGATCGGCCTGGTGTTCAGTTGCTGCTATCGCATGTATCGCCGACATTTCTGCGTTCCTTTCCTCGACGCAGTCCATGATGCGCCTAAGACATGGTTCGCACATCGGGCAAAAGGAGAGACCTCGGGGACGCGACCCCTTACGCCGGTCTCGCCGATGCCTTACGCCGTGGGATCTGGCGCCGAGCGGCGCTCGCGCCGGCCCTCGAGCTGACACGCGGACAAGCGTCTAGAGCCGAAGTTTGTCCACATGTCGATATAGATTTTCCGAGTTTGCGGCGATCCTGCTGATATGAAGCCCCTGATCGGAGTCACGACCTCGGAGCTCCGCGCCGGCGAGCTCACCACGCTGCGCCGGCACGGTGAGCCCCCGCACGCGGAGATGGCCCTCGGAATCACTTATGCGCGCGCGGTCGAGGCGGCGGGGGGCGTACCGGTCGTGATGCCTCCGCTCGAGCTGGCGGCCATCCCGGCGCTGGTGGCGCGCCTGGACGGGTTGCTGCTCTCAGGCGGGCCCGACCTTGCGCCGGCCGCGTACGACGCGCGTCCCCATGCGGAACTCGGGTCGACCGAGCCTCGGCTTGACGCGTTCGAGTACGCCGTGGTCCGCGAGGCGCTGCGCCTGGAGCTGCCGATCCTCGGCGTCTGCCGCGGAGCTCAAGCGCTCAACGTCGCGTGCGGAGGCACGCTTCATCAGCACCTGCCCGACGTGGTCGGGGACGCGATCGTCCACCGGCAGAGCGACGAGGGTGCGTCGCTGACGCACCTCGTCGACATCGTCGCGGGAACTCGGCTCGAGCGTGTGGTCGCGTCAACGCGACTGCGCGTCAACTCGTTCCACCACCAGGCCGTTGACCGCCTCGGCGCCGGCCTGCGCGCGTCCGCGCGTGCGCCGGACGGGACGATCGAGGCGATCGAGGATCCGGTCCGGCCGTTCGTCCTCGCGGTGCAGTGGCACGCCGAGATGCTCGTGCACCTCGGCGCGCACCGGGCGCTGTTCGACGGGCTCGTGGCCGCAGCGGCCGGGGCGGTCCGGCTGCCGCTCGCCGCGTGAACCGCACGCGGCGAGCGTGCACCGGCGGGCTCAGACCGTCGACAGATCGCGGACCTGCGTGAGGCGCAGGCTGTTGCCGGACGGATCGCGAAAGCCGGAGTCGATCCCGTACGGCCGCTCCTCAGGGGCTTCGGTGAACTCGACACCGCGGCTCTTTAGCTGCTCGTAATCGGCGTGAACGTCGTCGGTCGTGAGGAACACCGTTCCTGCGAAGCCCTTGGCCATCAGGGCCCTGACCTGCTCTGCGGTCTCGGCGTCCATCACCGGTGGGCCGGGAATCGCCATCAGGACGATCGAGATGTCGGGTTGTCCGGCGGGTCCGACCGTCAACCACCGGAAGTTCCCCAGCTCGGGGAGCGTCACGTCGGCGCGAACCTCCATCCCGAGCTTCTGGGTGTAGAACGCGAGCGCTTCCTCCTGGTCGTGAACCCAGAGCTGCGCGGTGGAGAGCTTGATCATGGTGTCCTCCTTTGGTCGGAGTGTTGCTGACAGGGGCCACCCTAATCCAGCCCTGATCCATTGTCTTCTCGAAACGTGCTGCGTTGCGGACGACCGTAGAAGCGGACGACACACGCCGGGACCAGCGCGTAATCGGCCGCGGGCGGGAACCTGGCGCGGTACGCGGTCGGGGGGCTCCCGAACGTCCGGGTGAAGCTGGTCGTGAACGAACCGACACTCTGTAAGCCGACCGAGAAGCAGATGTCGGCCACCGAGCGGTCGGTCGCCCGCAGGAGCGCGGCGGCCCGCTCGAGCCGGCGCGTCAGCAGGTAGGCATGCGGTGATTCTCCGAACTCGCGCCGGAACTCGCGGCTGAAGTGCGCCCGGGACAGGCCCGCCGCCCGCGCCAGGTCATCCACATCCAGTGGCTCGAAGTAGCGAGCGTCCGCGAGGTCCTTGGCTCGGAGGAGATGCCGGGCGGGCGGTACGAAGGCCATGGTCACCGAGCGTATCCTCCTGGCTCGGAGCGTTCATCGTGGAGGTTCGGATTCGGCTCGGCAGTGGCATCGCTCGGTTTGCGCAGGCGCCGATGCTCCGCCTGGAGCTTCCGGCCGGCGCGACCGTGGATGATGTCTACGACTGCTTGGCGGCCGGCCACCCCGAGCTGGCGCCGGCGCTCCGCTCGGCGCTGCCCGTTGTCCGAGGCGTGCACGTCGAACGCGAACGGCAGCTCGCGCACGGTGACGAGGTCGCGCTCCTGGCCCCGGTGGCGGGAGGTTGACCGCGCCGGTTCGTTTGTTTCCAACGACCCGAAGGGAGCAGGTGATGGCCGTCGATCGAGCTGAAGTCGGAATCAAGCAGGGCCAGCAAACGGTGTTCGTCGATACCTTCACCAACGGTCTGCTGGGCCCCGAGGTCGCGATGCTCGGTCCGGTCGCGAACGGTGGCCACATCGTGTGGAACTCGACCCCGGGCTGCTGGGGTCCGATGATCACCCCATCAATCCGCGGCGGCCACGAGGTCAGCCAGCCCGTCGCGGTAGCGGAGGCAGCGGTCGGCGACGCGGTCGCCATTCGCATCAAGGACATCGAGGTGACCTCACTGGCCACCGCGTCCGGAAACGATCAGCCGATGGAGGGTCGTTTCAACGGCGACCCCTATTGCGCGCCGGTGTGCCCGGGCTGCGGCGCGGAGTGGCCCGAGACTCGCGTCGAGGGAATCGGGCCGGAGGCGGTGCGCTGCGCTGTCTGTGGCGCCGATGCCACCCCGTTCACGTTCACCAACGGGTACACGATTGCCTTCGACGAGCTGCACACGGTGGGCCTGACCGTCCCGGGGGGCGCGGCCGAGTCGTTCGCCCGGGAGTCGGCTCGGTTCGCGGCCCTTCCCGACCACTCCGTCCAGAACCCCATCCTCACCTTCGCGCCGCACGACATCGTGGCGCTCGCGACCAGGGTGCGGCCGTTCCTGGGGCAGCTGGGAACGTCCCCCTCGACCACCATCCCCGACTCCCACAACGCCGGTGACTTCGGATCATTCCTGATCGCCGCGCCGCACCGGTACGCGCTGACCCCGCAAGCGCTCCAGGAGCACAAGACCGACGGACACATGGACGTGGACGCGGTGCGCGCCGGCTCCATACTCATCTGCCCGGTGAAGCTCGACGGCGCCGGCGTGTACCTCGGCGACATGCACGCGCTGCAGGGCGACGGGGAGATCGCGGGGCACACCTGCGACGTATCGGGCACCGTGACCCTCCAGGTCGAGGTCGTCAAAGGGCTGGGGATCGACGGTCCGATCCTGTTCCCGCTCCCGGAGGACCTGCCGTTCCTGGCCAGGCCGCTGTCGGGGGAGGAGCGGATGCGCGCGCTCGCGCTCGGGCGCCGCTACGGCGTCGAGGAGCTCGAGCAGTCCCTGCCGATCTCGATGATCGGGACCGGTCCTGACCTCAACAGCGCCACCGACAACGGGCTCGCGAGAGCGGCCGAGCTGCTGGCGCTGTCGGTGCCGGAGGTCAAGAACCGGGCCACGATCGCCGGCGCGATCGAGATCGGACGCCACCCGGGTGTGGTCCAGGTGACGTTCCGCGCGCCCGCCGGCGCGCTCGAGGCCTGCGGTCTGCTTGGTTACGCGATCGAGCAGTACGGCGAACCGTGAGCGAGCGGCGCCGGCTCCGCGCCCCGAGCTGCCGGTGGCTTGTTCGGGCCGCACGGCGGCGGGGGCGTGCTTGATCCAATGGCCCTTATACGCGCATTAGATCAACCACGTCTGGCTACGTTCGTGGCATGCTCGAAATCGAGCGCCTGAGCTGGCGGGCTCCGCGCTACGCGGTGCGGGACGATCGCGGGCACGCGGGAGTGTGGTGACGAGGTGCCGGCGAGGTATCGGCGTCCCGGTTGGTTCACCAACCACGTCTTCAACCCGCTAGTCGCGCTGCTCACGCGATCCGGGATCAGCGTGATGGGCTCACGGGTGCTCGAGGTCCCCGGGCGCAAGACCGGGGAGCCGCGCCGTACTCCGGTGAACCTGCTGACCTTTGACCACGCGCGCTACCTCGTTGCGCCGCGCGGCCACACACAGTGGGTTCGCAACCTGCGCGCCGGCGGCGGGGGGCGCCTGCTGGTCGGCCGACGCAGCGAAAGCTTCACCGCGACCGAGCTCGCAGATGACGACAAGCCGCCCGTGCTGCGGGCGTACCTCAAACGATGGAGGGTCGAGGTGGGCGTCTTCTTCGAGGGGGTCGGTCCGGACTCGAGCGACGAGGATCTGCGCCGGATCGCGCCCGACCACCCCGTGTTCCGGATCGAGCCGTTCAACGGGCCTCGCGAACCGCGTCCCGGATCGCCGCAGCCGTGACCGTCGCTGCGGCCGTCCCCAGCACCGTGAGCCCCCACGATGCCTCGAGCCCGGGAGACGGCGACGGCTCCGGTCCCGAGGCCAGGCAGAAGATCACGTCGCCGTCCACCGGGGTGAACGTGGGGTCGACGGCGCGAGCGATCCCGGCGCTCGCGACGCGCGCGACGATCGCGCAGCCGCGCTTGTCCAGCCTGGCGTCGGTGCACACGCACGCGAGCGTCGTGTTCTCGGCGTCCAGGATGTGCCGCGGCGGACTCGGCATCCGTGCGATCAGCTCCGCGCTGCGCAGCGGCTGGCCGTGCTCGTCCCGGGGCGCGCCGAGCAACTCGCCCTCCTCTCCGATCACGTCTCCGAACCCGTTCGCGACCGCGACCGCCGCGACCGTCTCTCCGCCGGCCAGCATCGCCGCCGCGTAGCCGACGCCGCCGCTGGTGGCCACCGCACGGCCTCGCACCTTGCCCACGGCAGCACCGGTGCCCGCCCCGACGCGACCCCGCGCGGGCACGCCCCCGCTCGCTCTCTCGCAGGCGGCATAGCCTTCGTCCGGTCCCGGGCGTATGCCCGAGCTCCCCTCCACCAGGTCGAACACCACGGCGGTGGGAACCAGCGGCACCGGGCCCGCGGGCGTCCATCGCCCCAGTCCGCGCTCCTCGAGCCAGCGCACCACGCCGTCAGCGGCGGCGACGCCGAACGCGCTTCCGCCGGTAAGCAGGACCGCCGTGGGGCCTTCGGCGTTGGCCAGCGGCGAGAGCGTCTCGAGCTCGCGTGTGCCGGTGCCGCCGCCGCGCACGTCGACGCCGCCCCGCGCGCCGGGTGGCGGTATCACGACCGTACACCCGGTTCGGGCGCGGGCATCGGTCCAATGTCCAACTCGGAAACCCTGCGGCAGTGGCGGCGGGAGCAGCTCGGTCATCGCGTCTCGGCGACGGCCGATCCTACCCCGACCGCTTGAGCTTTCCGTGTCGCTTCGCGTACCTCTCGCCGGTCCGGAAGACGAGTAATCCCAGCGGGATCGTCACCGCGCCCAGCACCAGCAGCGGCCACAGATCGCTCCAGCATGCGCCCAGGCCGGCGCCGTCCAGCACCGCCGCGCGGATTCCTCGGAGCGCGTAGGTCGCCGGCGAAATCGTCGAGAGCCACTGCATCCACTGCGGGAGGATCGTCACCGGGTAGTACACCCCCGAGACGACGAGCAGGAAGCCCTGGGCGATGAAGCCGAGCTGCGCTCCCTTCTCGGGCGAGATCAGGGGTAGTACGGCGGTCACCATGCCCACGCCAACGAACGAGACCGAGGCCACCGCCAGCAGGACCAGCGCCGTCGCGAAGTCGGCGTGCGGGAAGTGAAGCCCGAAGAACAGCGCCACGACCACGAACAGCAGCGCTGTGCGCAGCACGCCGTAGAGCACCGCGAACAGGCCCATCCCGCCGAGGTGCACGGCCCGCTTCAGCGGCGCCATGAACGTGTACTCGATCGTGCCCTCCCAGCGCTCCCAGGCGACCGTCTCGGTCAGGATCTCGAAGATGATCCCCAGGTAGGCCCAGATCACCGCGCCGATGAGGAGCGTGGTAGTGGCCCGCTGCACGTCGAGGTGGCCGCCGGTCGCCTTCACGCCCTTGGCGATGAACACGACACTCAGCGTGTTGGCCACCGTCCAGACGAACAGCGCGAGCTCCCACCATCCATAGCGCTTGATCAGATAGGCGTTGCGCTCGACCACGCCGGTCAAGCCGATCAGCTGCCCGCGCAGCCCCCCGTCGCCCGTGATGGCAGACCGCGGGTAGCCCGCCAAGGCGTCCGAGACGCCGGGGCCGCTTCTCCTGTCCGGGCTCATGTGATCACCTCCTCCGTGTCCTCTTCGAGCTCGATCCCGGTGGCGGTGAAGAAGGCTTCCTCGAGATTGGCCGCGCCGTAGCTTCGCGTCAGCTCCTCCGCCGGCTCGAGGGAGAGCAGGCGGCCGGCGTGCAGAATCCCGACCCGCTCCGCCAGGGTCTCGGCCTCCAACAGGTCGTGCGTGCAGAGCAGGATCGTTGTGTCGTGCTCGGCGCGCAGCTCGCGGATGAACGCCTGGACCTCGCGCTTCGAGCGCGGGTCGAGGCCGGTGGTGGGCTCGTCGAGCAACAGCAGCACCGGCGAGGTGAGCAGCGCGCGGGCGAGGGCCACCTTCTGCTGCATCCCCCGCGAGAGATCCTCCATCGGCTCGGACGCACGACCCACCGGAAAACCCACTCGCTCCAAGATGTCCGGGATACGAGCGCGCGTGTCGGCCGGCGTCAGTCCGTAGAAGCGCGCGGCGTAGGAGAGATTCTCCGCCGCCGACATGCGCTTGAAGAAGGACGCCTCGACCGACACCCGGTTGACCAAGCGCCGCACCGCTCCCGCCTCGCGCACCACGTCGTGCCCGAACACCTGTGCCCGGCCGCCATCGGGCAGTAGCAACGTTGACAACGTCCGGACGAGCGTCGATTTGCCAGACCCGTTCTGGCCGAGCACCGCGACGCACTCGCCGCGCTGCACCGTGAACGACACCGTGGCCAGCGCGGTGACAATACGGCTCCGCCCGCGGCGTCCGCGACGAAAGCGTTTCTCCAGATTGAATACATCAACAGCGAACAACGGTTGCTCCTCAAAGGACGGCGTGGCCAGGGACCAGGGACCGAGGCGGCGCTCGGCCTAGGCGGCTGCAGGGTCACCGTCGGAGCAACAGCATGCTTACCAGCGTACCACCCACCGCGATGGGGCCTACGATGTACTTCCCTTTGGAGGGCTCGCTCGCGAATTGACGGCAGCCGCTGACAAGTCGAACGCGGTCAGGCACTCGAGCAGCGGCGCGGTCGGCGCTCGAAGTTAGCCCCTAACCGCTAGGAGCCGCGATGGAAACGCTCACCGTCCCCCCGCTGTTCGAAGATCTCGGCCACTCGCTGAGCACCGACTATTTCTTCCTGCGCGAGCAGCTGACCGCGCCCCAGCTCGAAGTCCTGCGGCGCGTGCGCACGTTCGTGGACGACGAGGTCCTGCCGGTGATCGGCGGCTACTGGGAGCGAGCTGAGGTGCCCTGGCCGCTGATCGAAGGGCTCGGCGAGCTCGGGATCATCGGCGAGGACATCCAGGGGTACGGCTGCCCCGGTCTCGACCCCATCGCGTGCGGCCTGGCGAACATGGAGCTGAACCGCGGCGACGGGAGCCTCGGCACCGTGCTCGGCGTGCAGTCGGGCCTGGCGATGAAGTCGATCTACCTGTTCGGCTCGGAGGACCAGAAGCAACGGTGGCTGCCCGACATGGCGCGGCTGCGGAAGCTCGGGGCGTTTGCGCTGACTGAACCCGAGCACGGCTCGGACTCCGTATCGCTCGAGGCCTCCGCCCGTCGCGACGGGGGCGACTACGTCATCGACGGCGCGAAGCGCTGGATCGGCAACGCCAGCCTTGCCGACGTCGTCGTCGTGTGGGCCCGGGCGGAGGACGGCGAGGTTCACGGTTTTCTGGTCGAGGAGGGCACACCGGGCTTCGAGACGCAGGAGATCGAAGGCAAGGGGTCGCTGCGCGCGATCTGGCAGGCGGAGATCGCTCTCGACTCGGTGCGCGTGCCGGTGGAGAATCGCCTCCCGGGCGCTCAGCGCTTCAAGGACACGGCGCGGGTTCTCGCCGGAACACGCAGTACCTGCGCCTGGTCCGCGCTAGGGCACGCGGTGGCGGCGTACGAGGCCGCGCTCACCTATTCGAAGCGCCGCCGGCAGTTCGGGCGCCCTCTGTGTAGTTTCCAGATCGTTCAGGAGCGGCTGGTCAGGATGCTGGCCGAGGTCACCGCGATGCAGCTCTACTGCCTTCAGATCGGACGCCTCGCCGAGCGCGGCCACCTCACCGACACGATCGCGGGTCTGGCCAAGTTCAACAACACCCGGAAGGCCCGTCAGGTTTGCGCGGAGGCCCGCGACATGCTCGGCGGCAACGGTCTACTGCTCGAGAACCACGTTATCCGCCACATGGTGGACATCGAGGCAATCCACACCTATGAGGGCACCGAAACGATGCAGACGCTGATCGTCGGTCGCGACATCACGGGCGTGGGGGCGTTCGTGTAGCGGCGGCCTCGCTCCGGTCGGTCTGCCTCACGGCCTGCCTCTGCCTCAGCTCGGCCCGACCCGGCCAGACCCAGTTGCGGACATCCGGAGAGTCGTCGCCTACCTCACGCGTGTACGCCCGGTGGCGCAGACGTTCGTCGCCCATGTGCTGGCGCAGCACGGCCGCCCGCTCCGCTAAGCCGGGGACCCGGTCGATGACGTCCATGACCAGGTGGAACCGATCGAGGTCGTTGAGCATCACCATGTCGAACGGCGTCGTGGTCGTGCCCTCCTCGATGTAGCCACGCACGTGCATGCCGTCGTGGTTGGTGCGGCTGTACGTCAGGCGATGGATCAGCCACGGATAGCCGTGGTAGGCGAAGATCACGGGCTTGTCACGCGTGAACAGCGCGTCGAACTCCGCTTCCGGCAGCCCGTGCGGATGAGCCGACTCCGGCTGCAGGCGCATGATGTCGACGACGTTGATCACCCGCACGCGAAGATCGGGCAGGTGCTCGCGCAAAAGCGCGGCGGCGGCCAGCGTCTCGAGCGTGGGGATATCGCCGGCGCACGCCAGCACGACCTCGGGCTCGCCGTCGTCATTGCTGGCCCATTCCCAGATGCCGAGGCCGCGGGTGCAGTGGGTGATCGCATCGTCCATCGACAGGTACTGGAGCGCGGGCTGCTTGCCGGCGACGATCACGTTTACGTACTGGCGGCTCCGCAGGCAGTGATCGGCGACCGACAGCAGACAGTTGGCGTCCGGTGGCAGGTACACCCGGATGACTCCCGCCTTCTTGTTGGCCACGAGGTCGATGAACCCGGGGTCCTGGTGCGAGAAGCCGTTGTGATCCTGGCGCCACACGTGGGACGAGAGGAGGTAGTTGAGCGACGGGATCGGCCGCCGCCAGGCGATCTTGTTCGTGGACTCGAGCCACTTGGCGTGCTGGTTGAACATCGAGTCGACGATGTGGATGAACGCCTCGTAGCAGTTGAACAGCCCGTGTCTGCCGGTCAAGAGGTAACCCTCGAGCCAACCCTGGCACAGGTGCTCGCTCAGGACCTCCATTACCCGACCCTCGGGCGCGAGATGATCGTCGCCGGGGACGCGTTCGGCGTCCCAGGCTCGGTCGGTGGTCTCGAACACCGCGGTGAGCCGGTTGGACACGGTTTCGTCGGGGCCCATGAGCCGGAACGTCCTCGGGTTGAGCTTGATCACGTCGCGCAGGAACCCGCCGAGAACGCGCGTGGACTCTGCCGTTGAGGCTCCCGGGATGGGGACGTCGACGGCGTAATCACGGAAGTCGAGCAGTTCGAGTGGTCGCGAGCCGCCGTTGGCGTGCGGGTTGTCCCCCATGCGGCGGTGGCCAACGGGGGCGAGCGCGGCGAGGTCGGCGCGCAGAGCGCCGGCGTCGTCGAACAGCTCCTGTGGCCGGTAGGAGCGCATCCAGGACTCGAGCTCTCTCAGGTGGTCGGGATTGGCAGGGTCCGCGAGCGGGACCTGGTGGGCGCGGAAGGTGCCCTCGACGGGCACGCCGTCGACGTACTTCGGACCGGTCCACCCCTTCGGGGTCTTCAGCACGATCATCGGCCAGCGTGGCCGAGCCACGTCATGGCTTTCCCGGCTCCGGCGCTGGATCGCGCGGATCTCCTCGACGACCTCGTCTAGGGTCGCGGCCATCAGCTGATGCATCTGCTCGGGCTCCGAGCCGGCCACGAACCGGGGCGCGTAGCCGTACCCCTCCAGCAGCGCGCGCAGCTCGTCCTCTGGGATGCGCGCCAGGAGCGTCGGATTGGCGATCTTGTAGCCGTTGAGGTGCAAGACCGGAAGCACCGCGCCGTCGGTCGCGGGATCGAGGAACTTGTTCGAGTGCCAGCTAGTCGCGAGCGGTCCGGTCTCGGCCTCGCCGTCGCCGATCACGCAACACACGAGCAAGTCGGGGTTGTCGAAAGCCGCGCCGTAGGCGTGCACGAGCGAGTAGCCGAGCTCGCCGCCCTCGTTGATCGAGCCGGGGGTCTCGGGCGCGGCGTGGCTCGGGATGCCGCCCGGGAACGAGAACTGCCGAAACAGCCGGCGCAATCCCTCCTCGTCGCGCCCGATGTGCGGGTAGATCTCCGAGTAGGTGCCCTCGAGGTACGTGTTGGCGACGACGCCGGGGCCGCCATGACCCGGTCCGGTCACGTAGATCGCGTTCAGGTCCTCGCGCCGAATGACCCTGTTCATGTGCACGTAGACGAAGTTCAGCCCCGGCGTCGTGCCCCAGTGGCCGAGAAGGCGCGGCTTGATGTGCTCCAGCTTCAGCGGCTCGCGTAGCAGCGGGTTGGCGAGCAGATAGATCTGCCCGACCGAGAGGTAGTTGGCGGCACGCCAATAAGCGTCGAGGCGCTCGAGCTCTTCACGCCCCAAGGGACCCGGGCCGGCCATCCCCTCGAACGATACCCAGCGCTCCTCGGCGGGGGTTCACAAGTTGATGACGCGGGCCGCGAGCGGGGGGCGTTCCACTTCTCACTGCGTTACCAACGTTTATCATTTTGCTGGTGACGGAGGAACGTGCTGATCGGGATGGTCCGAGCTCGCAGGAGCTGGCGCTCGGGCTCCTCGCACCGCCCGTCGAGAGGCAACCTGGGGAGCGTGAGCCCGCGCCGGGCTTGCTCGCGCTGGTGCAGTCGTTCGCCAACACGTTCTGGGATCTCGAAGGGGGTCGCCCGGAGCAGTTCTCTAGCCCCTCAGCACTTTCGAGATGGCTCTCCGACCACCAGCTGCTCGAGCCGGGAACAGCGCTCGGGCCCGCTGACCTGCGCTGGACTGTGGATGTCCGGGAGGGTCTGCGCGCAATGCTGTTCCTCAACAACGGCGCCGAGGAGGATCGCCAGGCGGTTGAGCGCCTCAATCGAGCGCTTCGCGGTCGAGGGCTCTTCCTGCAATTGGACGCCCGGAAGCGACCTGAGTTCAAAGCCGAGCGTCGGGACCTCGACGCGGCGCTGGCCTCGATCGCGACGATCGTGGCCATCGCGCAGCTGGACGGCAGCTGGTCTCATCTCAAGGCGTGCCGCGGCGAGCACTGCGGCTGGGCGTTCTACGACCACAGCCGGAACCAGGCGGGCAGCTGGTGCGCCATGTCGGTGTGTGGTTCTCGCGTCAAAGCGCGTGACTATCGGAGGAGGAGGAAGCGGCAATGGGAAACCCGATGAAGAGCGCCTGCTTAGCCGCGGCGACTGTCCTGGTGGTCTCCGCCTGCGGGCAGTCGTCCGCCGATAAGCACACCACCAGCACTTCGGCGAGACCAAAAGGAGTGTCCGTCTGCCTACCTGTGGCCCGGGACACGCTGAGTCACTTCCTCGCCCTGCCGTCGAGCAGCGTCGCGGTCGGAGCTTCCGTCGGCAACAACGGCTACCCGCAGTGCACGTTCGACGCTCACCTTGCTCAGGGGACCCACGTCCAGGTGGTAGCGAACGACGACAACGGGCCGCAGCCTTATTTCGTGCTCGAGCGAACCCAGGTCGAGGAAAGTCAGCAGTTCACTGCTCAACGGATGATCGCCGCCCCGCAGCCCGTCACCGGGCTCGGGATCGATGCGTACTGGTTCCCGGCGGAGAAGAAGGTGATGACGACCGATGGGGTGCAGCTGATCACCGTCACGGTGAACTGGCCTCGCGCCACCGCGGCGCGCAAACGCGCGCTCGCGAAATTGCTGGCCCGCGCGTACCTGAAGAACGTGAAGGGCGCGCAATTGCTGGCCAAGGGATATCCGTGATACGCGGATACGGGACCCGGACCGCTTCCGGTCGCCCCGCCCCCAGGGCGACCGGCGCGGTCGCTCGCCTACCAGGGTAAGCGTGAGTGACTAACCGGAGGTGTGCTGAAAAAGCCTCTGTATGCGGTGCTTTTTCAGCGCACCCCTGCCCGAGCTCGTCGCACAGCGATCCTTACTGTCACGTCGGGGCGAGCAGGGATTACCTCCAGTGCTTTGCGATCAAGAGCGGAACCCGCCCTCGTCTCCCCAACACCGCTCGACCGTCGGAGTCGCGGCCCGCGGCGGGGAAGGTCAGATCGCGGACCCTCTCACGCCGTTGAAGGCCGTCCGCGCGGCCATCGGCGCCGCATCAGCGTCCCGGGAGCGGTCACACGGCCTCGGAGCAGAGCGACTGCGCGCCGACCCGGTCCGCACCCGGTGCGTGACCGGCGGTGTGGTCGCGCGCGTGGCCGGCCGCATGCTGATGGTCGCGGCTATCCGCGTGCCCGCCCTCGTGGCCGCCCGGCGGATCACCGGCGCCCTCGCACGCTCCGACGCCCTCGCGCGCTCCGGCGTCCTCGCGCGCTCCGGCGTCCTCGCGCGCTCCGGCGTCCTCGCGCGCGCCAAGGACCTCGCGCGCGCCGGCGTCCCTCGCAGCGGCCGTGGGGCGCCGCAGCACCGTGACCGCCACCAGGAGGGCCAGCAAGATCAAACCGGTCCCGATCAGGAAACCGACTCGGTAGCCGCCGGTCAGCGCCGACGCCATCGAATCTCCGTGCGCGAGCAGGTGGTTGGTCCGAGTTGCGGCGAGCGTCGCGAGCACCGCCAGACCGAGCGCTCCACCGACTTGCGCGGTCGTATTCGCGAGGCCCGACGCCAGGCCGGCCTCGCTGGGCGCCGCGTCAGACATGGCGAGCGTCATCAGCGCCGCGAACGAGACCCCGATGCCGGCGCCCAGCAGGACCAGCGTCGGCAGCACGTCGGTCAGGTAATGGCCGTGCACCGGTGCGCGGGCGAACAGCGCCAGACCGGCCGCGATCAGGACCAGACCCGGGATCAGGGTGCCTCGCGCGCCAAAGCGCATGACCAGCCGCTCGGAGTACCGCAGCGACAGAGTGCCCATCATCAGGGTCGTGGGCAGGAACGCCAGTCCGATCCGCAATGCGTCGTACCCGAGCACCCTCCGCAGGTACAGCGTGCCGAGGAAGAACAGGCTGAACATGCCGGCAACGAGCAGCGCTTGGATCAGGTTGGCCCCGGAGATGTTGCGCGAGCGGAAGATTCGCAGCGGCACCAACGGCGTCCGCGCGGTGGCCTCGCGTGCGATGAACGCTGCCAGGAGGAGGAGCGCCCCGCCGCCGAGAGCCAGCGTGCGGCCGGAACCCCAGCCGTAGTCGGCCGCCGGCTTGACGATCGTGTACACGCCGAGCATCAGCGCGCTCGTGACCAGCACCGCGCCGAGCACATCGGCCCCGGCGCGCAACCCGAGGCCCCCGTCCTTGGCCAGGACGCGCGTCGCGAACAGGCCGGTCGCGACCCCGATCGGCACGTTGATGAAGAAGATCCAGTGCCAGTTGATCGCTTGGACGAGCACGCCTCCCGCCAGCAGCCCGATCGAGCCGCCGGCCGAGGCGACGAAGCTGTAGACGCCGAGCGCCTTGGCCTGCTCCCGAGGCTCGGGGAACATCGTGACGATCATTCCGAGGATCACGGCCGAGGTCATCGCGCCACCGACGCCCTGCACGAACCTGGCCGTCACGAGCACAGCTTCGCTCTGCGCGATTCCGCAGCACAGCGACGCCGCCGTGAAGATCGCAAGCCCGACCATGAACACCAGCCGGCGTCCAACCAGGTCTCCGAGCCGTCCGGCCAGCAGTAGCAATCCGCCGAACGCGATCAGGTACGCGTTGACGACCCAGGCAAGGCTCGATTGCGAGAAGTGCAGATCGCTCTGGATCGAGGGCAACGCGACGTTCACGACCGTGACGTCGAGGACGATCATCAGCATGCCCACGCACAGCACCACGAGCGCGATCCAGCGTGAGCGCTCGATCCCGCCGATTCGTTGCTGGTTCACCGTTTCGGTCGTCACGTGGCTCCCCTTCCGTAGCGATTTCGAAAAATGGATCGCCACTAAGACCGGGGGCGCCGCCAGGACTCATCGGCCGACGCGAAGACGTCGCCGGCCCGCGCCGCGGCACACCGTGGGGGCCCGCGGCGCACCGTGGGGGGCGCCACGGCCGAAATCGACCGAGGGGCGTTGTCGGCGGGGCTGCGATCTAGCCGCGGGCGCCGGCCGTGCCCCGCGCGGACGTCCGCTGCCCTCCGGTGGCCCCGCGCGTCCGCCGCCGCGACGCGCTCGTCCGCCGGCGCGATGCCGTAGTGCGCCGGCGCGAGCCGCCGGCGCGCTGCTCGCGCGGGATCTCGGCCCGCACGACGTCCTTGACGAGCCGGGAGAGCTCCGCGGCCAGGAATTTCGCCATCCGCTCCTCGTCGCGACGGATGCTCCGGGCCAGCTGCGCGGTCTCCCGGTCACCCACCTCCTCGGCAAACGTCTCGATTCGCGAATACAGCGCGATCTCGACCTGCTCTTCGCGCAGCTCCTCCTGCGCGTTTCGCAGATGCGTCTCGGGCTCGCTCGTGAGGATGGCGCGCGCGGTTCCCACCTGACCTTTGACCGCGGCGAGCGCCTTGCCGGCAACCTCTCCCATCGCTCCGGGCACTCCGGGAACCCCGGGGCTGGGAGACGACGCGCCCAGCTGCTTGATCCGCGACGCGACGCGCCGCTTGTGGTCTCGGGTCTCGGTGAGGTGCTTCTGCAGACGCTTCTTGTAGGACTGCTTCTGGGTCAGCGCGATGTGGGCGCCGAGATCCGCTTCGAGCTCGGCCTCCTTTCGGTGTGCTTCGCCCAGCCATTCCGTCAGTTTCTGGTCGCGCTCGTTCAGGGTTGCCGATCCGGCCATTGCCGCTCCTTTTCTCTAGTTCACCGAGCCACGGCCAGGCCATCCTCCGCGCCCAGCTCGGCCACCTCGCTGACGAGCTCGGGTTCCTCGGAGACGTGAGCCGGGGCTCCGGCTCGCTGACGAGCGGCGCAGCGTCGGGTTGCTCCTCGATGCCGGGCGGGGCTGGGATCGGGTCTGGTCTGGCCACGGTCGCGGGACCGCCTGATGTGCCTGTGGCTCGGCCTCGCGCGGGCGTCCCGGCAGAACCGGCGTCCTGACCTGACCGGTGACGCGCAGTGCCCGCTCGGTCGCGTCCTCCGCCGTCCGCAACGCCGACAGCGACGCACGCGCCGAAACGCAGGGGCAACGTGATCAGGCCGGTGACCATCGCACAGGTAGCTACCCCGGCGCCGGCAAACCAACCGCACCACGGCACGAAATGAGTTGGCGCCGCCGCCGCGTGGGGTCGACGGCGGCGCCGGTCTCAGTTCAGGAGCCGCAGCGAATTGGCCGCAGGCCCGCTGCCTGAGTCCTGGAGAAGGTGACTGGCCTCTCTTGGAGTGCAAGACGCCGGACGCCACACGAACCTTCCCAGGCGGAGCCGGCTCGCGTAGGGTGCTGACATCAGGGAAAGTTGCGATCGTGGACCTCGGTCTGGATACGAAATCCCTCGTCGGAGGCGCGGCAAAACTCGCCGAGCGCTTCGGCGACGAGGCCTACTTCGCCCTGCTGTGCCTGCGCAGCGGCATGGTCGAGCCCCAGCTGCCGCACCGCGTGGCGGGCATGCTGCACGGATTCGAGCGCTACGGGCTCCTCGGAGGCGCCGCCGTCGCCGCCGCGATCCGATTCGGCGAGCGTCCGGCGATCATCGACGAGCGCGGCGAACTCAGCTACAGGCAGCTCGACGACCGTTCCAACGCGCTCGCGAACGCCTGGCGAGAGCGGGGGCTGAAGCCCGGGGAGGGCGTGGCGGTCCTCGCCCGCAACCACCGGGGCTTTCTCGAGGCCGTGTTCGCGGGCGCGAAGTGCGGAGCACGGGTGGTGCTTCTCAACACCTCGTTCGCCGGCCCCCAGATCCGCGAGGTCGCTCTCCGCGAAGGCACCGATCTACTCGTCTACGACGAGGAGTACGCGGACGCACTCACCGACGTCGATCCGCCCCACGGCCACTGGCGCGCCTGGGGCGAGAGCCCGGGCGACGACACGCTCGACGCTCTGATCGAAGGCACTAGGCGGACGGCTCCGCCGAAGCCCGGAGCGCCCGCGCGGATCACGATCCTCACCAGCGGCACCACCGGCTCACCAAAGGGAGCCCCGCGCGGCGAGCCACGCTCGATGTCTTTGCTCGGCGGCCTGTTCAGCAAGGTCCCGTTCCGCGCCAAGGAGGTCACCGAGCTGTGCGTCCCGATGTTCCACGCGCTCGGGTTCATGCAGGCCCTCGTCGGCGTCGCCCTCGGGTCCACGCTCGTGATCCGCCGGCGCTTCGATCCCGAGGAGACGGTGGCGAGCCTCCGAGAGCATCGGGCCACCGCGCTCGTCGCTGTGCCCGTCATGCTCCAACGGATCGTCGACCTCCGCGAGCCGCTCCTCGCGGACAAACCGGGCCCCGGTCAGCTCCGCATCATCTTCGTCAGCGGCTCCGCACTTAGCCCCTCGCTCGCCCGGCGCGCCACGCAAGTGTTCGGGCCCGTGATCTACAACCTCTACGGCTCGACGGAGGTCGCCTACGCCACGATTGCCACGCCCGAGGACCTCGAGGCCGCCCCGGGTACCGTCGGGAAGGTGGTGCGGGGGTCAGTGGTGAAGGTTCTCGACGAGGACGGCAACGAGCTCCCGACCGGGCAGAGCGGCCGGATCTTCGTCGGCAACGCCTCCCAGTTCGAGGGCTACACCGGCGGGGGCGACAAGGAGCGCGTGCGAGGGCTGATGGCGAGCGGCGACGTCGGGCATTTCGACCGGGAAGGTCGGCTGTTCATCGACGGCCGCGACGACGAGATGATCGTCTCCGGCGGCGAGAACGTGTTCCCGGCCGAGGTCGAGGAGCTCCTCGGAGAACACGAAGCGATCGAGGAAGCCGCCGCGATCGGCGTCGAGGATGAGAAGTTCGGCCAGCGCCTGAAGGCCTTCGTCGTCCTCCGGGACGGCGCCGAGCTGACCGAGGACCAGATAAAGGACTACGTGCGCGACAATCTCGCGCGATACAAGGTCCCCCGCGAGGTGGTGTTCATCGACTCGTTGCCTCGCAATCAGACGGGCAAGGTGCTCAAGCGCGAGCTCGCGGAGACCGACGCTTCCGCGGACGACTGAAACCGATCAGCCGCCCACGCGCGCGAGGAACCCGAGCATCCGGCGCCACGCGTCCTCCGCCGCCTCGGCGTGCTCTTCGAAGCGCCGGTCGAAGAACGAGTGCGGAGCGCCGGGATAGATGTGGATCTCGTGCTCGATCCCGGCCTCGTCCAGCCGGGCGTCGAACTCCTCGACCTGTTCGGTGGGTATCGCTCGGTCGGCGCCGCCGAACAGCCCCAGCACCGGGCATTTGAAATCCCCGACCCGCTCGAGCGGTCCCGCCACCTCGAACCGCGGGCCGAGGAGGCCGTAGAAGCCGACCACGCACTCGAGCCGATCGCCCGCGTCGATCCCGGCCATGAAGGACTGAAAGCCCCCGAGACAGAAGCCCACAGTCGCCACCCGGGTGGCGCCGGTGCGCTCACGGAGCGCCTCGAGCGCCGCCATCGCGTCGGCCTCGACCTGCGGGACCTTCAGCTGCTGGACATGGGGCGTGTACTCGAAGTCAGCGTCGCGGGGTCCCAGCCCGGCGGTGCGGCCGAAGTAGTCGATCGCGATCGCGTGATGCCCGGCCTCGGCAAACCGCTCGGCGAGCTCCGAGTAGAACGGGTACAGCCCACGCACGTCCGGCAAGATCACGACCCCGGATCCGCGGCCATCCGCGGATGGGGCGAGCGCGGCCGAGAACTGAGTTCCGTCGGCCGAGGTCAGCTCGAGCAGCTCGGCGCCTGCGCCTCCCGCGATCGGGGCGAGAACCAGATCACCCGGAACCGCCGGTGGGCGAGCGTCGAAGGCGAAGCACACGCTCGGACAGAATACGGCCATGCCCGACCACACCATCGCCCCGCCCAGCAAAGTCACCGACCCGGCGACCCCAAGCGCGTTCCGCGCCGCGTTCCCGGTGTTCGAGCGCCTGTCATATCTGAACGCCGGAACCGAGGGCCCGGTCCCCCGCCGTGCGTCCGACGCCGCCCACCGGCGGCTCGATCTCGAGACTGCGCGGGGCCGTTGCGGACAGGAGTACTTCACCGAGCTGATGGCGCTCCGGGACCGGCTGCGCGATGCCTACGCCGACCTCCTCGGCTGCGGCCCCTCCGAGCTGGCCCTAACCGGCTCGACGACCGACGGGGTCAACACCGTGATCGCGGGCCTCGATCTCCGGCCCGGCGATGAGATCCTCACCACAGACGAGGAGCACCCCGGGCTCCTCGCGCCGCTCGGCCGCGCCCGCCGCCGACACGGCATCTCCGTACGCACCGTCCCGTTCGACGAGATCGCCGGCCAGGTCTCGCCCAAGACGCGGCTGATCGCCTGCTCGCACGTGTCCTGGGTGAGGGGCCGGCTCGTCGACACCGCCGCGCTCGCGCAAACCGGCATTCCGGTGCTGCTGGACGCCGCGCAGGCCATCGGCGCGATCCCGGTGGACGTCCGCGCGCTGGGCTGCGACTTCTACGCCGCCTCGGGACAGAAGTGGCTGTGCGGACCCGAGGGAAGCGGCTGCCTGTACGTCCGCCAAGAGCGGCTCGAGGAGCTGCTCATCCCCTGGCCTGGGTACGGCTCGCTCGCCGATCCCGAGCAGGCACTCGAACTCGCCCCCGCCGAGGGCGCCGCCCGGCTCGACCTCGGGTTCCCGACCGGAATCCGCAGCGCCTGGTGCCTCGCCGCGCTCGAAGTGTTCGCCAATGCCGGCTGGGACTGGGTCCACGACCGCGCCGCGGCGCTCGCCGCGTCGCTCGCCCACCGGTTGACCGAGCTCGGCCTCGAGGTTCTGCCACGCGGCCGCTCAACCCTCGTCTCCTGGAAGGCCGCCGACGCCAAGGAGGAGGTCGAGCGGCTCGCCGCCGACCGCTTCGTGGTGCGCAGCATCCCGGCGTTCGACGTGGTCAGGGCCTCGGTCGGGGCGTGGTCTTCGGAGGAGGAGCTCGAAGCGCTCGCTCAGCTCGCCAGACCGCGGTCGAGCAACCCGATCAACCGCGCGTAGCTCTCGTCGAGCGCGAGCGGAAGCCCGAAACCGCCGGCGCGCTCGAGTGATACGAACCCGTGCAGCGCCGAGCGGATCACCCGCGTGGCGTGGATCGCGTCGTCTTCCTCGAGTCCGTATCCGCGCAGGACCGCGAACAACACGCCGACGACGCGTGCCGTGGCGTCACTCGCCTGGCTATCACGCGGATCGGGCGCCCGCTGTAGCGCCTCGTAGCTGCCCGGGTGGGCCAGTGCGTAGTCCCGGTACGCTCGCGCCACCGCGGCCAGGGCGTCTACGCCGGCCCGGCCCGCCGCGGCAGCCTGGAGCTCCTCGAGGAGCTCGAGCGCCCCCCGGACGCCGATGCGGCTTCGCAGATCGTCGAGCCCGGACACGTGAGCGTAGAGCGAGGGAGCGCGCACCCCAAGCTGGTCCGCGAGGCGGGCCAGGGTCAGGGCCTCGAGCCCCTCGGCGTCGGCCAGTCGTGCGCCGGCGCGCACCACCTCGTCGGTGTCGAGCCCCGCTCGCGCCATCAGCGCTTGGAAGCGCGCGCGATCGCGCGGTCCATGACCGCGCCCGGTCCCCGTACCGCCGGACCATGCCCGACGACGAGCACCGGGGGGTCCAGCGCGCGGAGCGCGCGGGCCGATTCGAGGTCTCTGGCCTTGTCCCACGTTGCCATCGCGGCAAACGGGAAGCGCAGGTAGAAGTGGTTGGTGACGGCAACGCTTCCATACGACGTGTACACGTCCCCGGCGATCAGCGTCCCGTCGCGCGTGTCGATGAACGCCACGTGGCCGGGGCTGTGGCCTGGGCTGGCCACCACCTCGAGGCTGCCCACGCGATCGCCGGCCGCCAGCCGCACATCCGGAGTGGTCTTGAAGTTCTTGGGCCACGAGCCGGGGAGCTTGCCGTCGACGACCTTCTCGCCGGCGAGAATCCGCGCGTCGAGCTCTGGCATCAGCACTGGCACCGAGTTGCCCAGCCGCTCCCGGAGCGCGTCGACCGACCCGGTGTGGTCGCCATGACCGTGGGTGAGCGCGATCCGGCGGATCTCCGCGCCCGCGCGCTGGGCGGCGCTGATCACATCGTCGGCGCCTCCACCGAGGGTGGTGTCGACGAGCGTGAGGCCGTCGTCCTCGGGTACGAGGAACGCGTTGACGAAGTGGAAGCGCGTGAGCTGCGTCAGGTTCGGGGTGACGGTGGAGGTGTTCATGTCAGCTCCTCGGTCGAAAGCGGCCTACCTACGATAATTAGATATTTATCTAATGTAATTAGGTTTGTCAAGCGCCCCCGTTTGCCTCTAGCGGACGAGCTGGAGGGCGTGGCCGACAGGGGCTCCATTCGCGAGGTGGCGCGAGCATCCTCACCAGCGCGTCGACCACGTCCGTGAGCGGCGGCAGCTGCGCCCGGTGGGTCGGGATCTGGCGCTGGTAGGAGCGGGTGAGGCACGTCCCGACGAACAGGAGCGCCACCGCGTGCGGGTCGACATCGGCGCGGACCCTGCCGGCGCGCTGCTCGCTCTCCAGGTAATCGCCCAACGTCTGCACTCCGCGGTGGGGTCCGAGATCGTGCTCGTCCATATAGGCGGCGAGCCTGTCGCGAAGCTCGACGTCCGATTGCGCGGCCGTCAGCACCGGCAGGGCCTGCTCGAGAAACCGCTCGATCGCCTCGCCGAGCGCCAGCAGCAGCTCTCGCCCGAACGGACCCGACAGCCCACGCGCGGCGAGCTCCTGGAGCGGACGCACTCCCTCCTCGAAGACGGCCTGGAGGAGCCCCGCCCGGTCGTTGAAGTGGTAATAGATGCTCGCGTCCGAGACGCCCGCGAGCGCCGCAACCTCGCGCGTGGTCAGCCGTCCGATGCCGCGTTCGCGCAGCAGCTCGAGCGTGGCCGCAAGGATCGCCTCCCGTCCCCCCGACGGAGGGCGGCCGCGCCGTTTCGTCAGCTCCTCGGTCATGCCGGTGAAGCGTATTCGCGGGCGACGGGCCGTTTGCAGAATTTTCTGGGCACCAGCTCAGTATATATGTTATCCTGAGCGTGTGCTCAGGAAAGGAGAAACTCATGGCTCGTAAGTGGTGGACGTTGCTGGCCGTGTGCACCGGCGTCTTCATGCTGTTGCTCGACATCACGATCGTCAACGTGGCGCTCCCGGATATCCAGCACGCGTTCAAGGCGTCGCTGTCCGACCTTCAATGGGTGATCGACGCCTACGCGCTGTCGCTTGCCGCGTTACTGTTGACCGCTGGCTCGATCGCGGACCTGGCCGGCCGACGGCTGGTGTTCGCGGTGGGGATCGTCGTGTTCACGGTCGGCTCGACGCTGTGCGGATTGGCGGCCGACGCGACGTTCCTGTCGCTGTCCCGCGCGCTGCAGGGCATTGGCGGCGCGATCATGTTCGCGACCTCGCTCGCGTTGCTGGCGGACGCGTTCGAGCCCCGCGAGCGGGGGACCGCCTTCGGCGTGTTCGGCGCGGTGACCGGCGTCGCCGTCGCGGTCGGACCCGTGATCGGAGGCGCGATCACGAGCGGTCTCAGCTGGCGCTGGATCTTCTTCGTCAACGTGCCGATCGGAATCCTCGCTCTGGCGCTCACGCTGATGCGCGTACGGGAGTCGCGGTCTCCGGTGGCCCGGCGTCCGGACTGGCTCGGGTTCGCCACGTTCACGACCGCGCTGACCGCCCTGGTGTTCGGGTTGATCCGCAGCCACCCGGACGGCTGGGGCTCGAAGACCGTCGTCGGCTCGCTGGCGACCGCAGGATTGCTGCTCGGCGTGTTCCTGGTGGTGGAGATGCGATCGCGAGCACCGATGCTCGACCTGGGGCTGCTCCGGGTTCCCACGTTCAACGGCGGGCTGATCGCGGCGTTCGCGATCTCCGCCTCGATCTTCTCGCTGCTGACGTACATCGTGCTCTACCTCCAGAGCGTCCTCGGATACTCCGCGATCCAGACCGGCCTGCGGCTGCTGCCGCTGACCCTGGCCATCTTCTTCACCGCCGGGATCGCCGGACGGCTGTCGAGCCGGGTGGCCGTCCGCTGGCTGATCGGTCCGGGGTTCGCCCTCGTTGCCCTGGCCCTGCTGATGATGCGCGGCCTGTCGGCCGACGACAGTTGGACGTATCTGCTCCCCGGGATGATCTTGGCCGGAGCTGGCGTCGGCCTCGTCAACACCCCGCTCGCCTCGACCGCGGTGGGCGTCGTCGAGCCGGCGCGCGCCGGGATGGCCTCGGGCATCAACTCGACCCTGCGCCAGGTCGGCATTGCGACCGGCGTCGCGACCCTCGGCAGCGTCCTCGCCAGCCGAGCCCACACCTCGGTGCTCGGCCACCTCAGCACCGGGCCGCTCGCCGCCCACGCGGACTCGCTCGCGAGCGCGGTCGGCGACGGCCGGGCCGCGCAGGCGGTGCGCTCCACGCCGGCGCCGCTGCGCGGAGTGGTGGGTCACGCGGCCCGCGCCGGGTTCGTCGACGGCCTCGACACGATCATCCTGATCGCGGCAATCGTCGCGGCCCTGGCCGCATTCGCCGCCGTCGCGCTCATCCGCCGGCGCGACTTCGTCGGCGCCGAGACGGGCGAGGCGTCGGTGCTCCAGGCGCCGGCGGCGGCCTGAAGATCGGAATCGAACAGCGGCACCGTCCATGACGCCCCGGCCGGCACGCAAGCCGGCCGGGGCGATGCCATCCGCAAGTACGAGCCGGGACTACCTATGCAATGCTATGGTAAGCATGGGAAGACTCCAATGAGGCGACGATGGCTCGGTGCCGCACTCGGAGCGGTGTTGCTCGCGCTCGGCGGCTGTGGCAGCAGCGGCAGCAGCAGCACTGGCGGTGCCGGAAAGCCCGATCTCACCGTGTCCGCCGCGGCCTCGCTCAAGTCCGCGTTCACGGCGTACGCGCAGCAGTTCTCGAAGGCCAGCGTTCGCTACTCATTCGCCGGCTCGGACATGCTCGCGGCTCAGATCGAGCAGGGCATCAAACCCGACGTGTTCGCCTCGGCGAACATGAAGCTCCCGGACGCGCTCTACGCCAAGGGTCTGGTGTCCAAGCCGGTGACGTTCGCGGCGAACAAGCTCGTGATCGCGGTCCCCGCGGGCTCATCGAAGGTCAGGAGCATCGGCGATCTCGAGAAGTCCGGCGTGACCCTGGCCATCGGTTCGGCGACCGTCCCGATCGGCTCCTATACCCGCGAAGTGCTCGGCCGGCTGGGGGCGGCCCAGAGCGCGAAGATCCTGGCCAACGCTCGCTCCGAAGAGGCCGACGTGAGCGGGATCGTCGGCAAGCTCACCGAGGGCGCGGTCGACGCCGGGTTTACCTACGTGACCGACGTGCGGGCGACCAAGGGGGCACTCGAGGCGATCCCGCTTCCGGCGTCGCTTCAGCCCGTCGTCGCGTATGGCGTGGCGATCGTCAAGGGCGATCCCCATCCGACCCAGGCGCAGGCGTTCATCTCGGGACTGTTGAGCGGCGCAGGCCGGTCCGACCTCACGCAGGCCGGGTTCCTGCCGCCGCCGGCAAAGTGATGGGACGCACGTGGTTTCCGGTGGTACTCGGCGCCGCGCTAGCGATCGCGTTGACGTTCCTGGTGTTGCCGGTCGTGGCGATCTTCACCCACACCGCACCCGGGCAGTTGATCCGGAGCCTGGGTGATCCCGAGGCCACCGACGCGCTGCGGGTGAGCCTCGAGACGACGTCGATCGCGGTCGGCTTGATCATCGTGGTCGGCACGCCGGCGGCGTACCTGCTCGCCACGCGATCGTTCCCCGGCCGGTCCCTGGTGATCACGCTCGTCGAGCTGCCGCTCGTGCTCCCGCCGGCGGTCGCGGGCATTGCGCTGCTCGCCTCCCTGGGTCCCAAGGGAATCCTCGGCGGCGTGCTCGGCAACACCCTGGTTCTCGACACGGCCGCGGTAGTCGTGGCGCTGACCTTCGTCTCCGCCCCGTTCTATTTGCGCCAGGCGCAGTCGTCGTTCGAAGCCGTCGATCGCTCCCTGATGGAAGCTGCGCGGACGCTCGGCTCGAACGAAGCGGCGAGCTTCGCCCGGGTGGCCGTGCCGGTGGCGATCCCGGGCATCATCGCCGGACTCGCGCTGGCGTGGGGTCGGGCATTGGGAGAGTTCGGCGCGACGCTGATGTTCGCGGGGTCGTTTCGCGGTATCACTCAGACCGTGCCGCTCGCGATCTACGATCAATTCACGCTCGACTTTCCCGCGGCGTTGGCGCTCTCGGCGATCCTGGTTGCGGTCTCCGCCGGGCTGCTCCTCGCGGTCAAGCTCGTGCCGGGACAGATAACCGTCGGCGGTGCTACACGCTGAGCTTGCGCACGCGGTCGGCGGCATCGAGCTCGACATCCGCTTCGATGTGCCGCCCGGGCGCTGTCTCGCACTCGCGGGACCCTCCGGGGCGGGCAAGACCACGATCCTGCGGATCCTCGCCGGCTCGGTAAGCCCGGACCGCGGACGCATCGCGCACGGTGACGAGGTCTGGGTCGATACCCGCAACGGGGTGTGGTGGCCACCGGAGCGCCGGCGCTGCGGCTACGTGTTCCAGGACTACGCCCTGTTTCCGCACCTGAGCGCTTGGCGCAACGTCGCGTACGGACTGCGATCGATGTCGTCCCGTGACCGCAGGGCGATCGCGCACGGACTGCTCGACCAGTTCGGGCTGGCCGACCGCGCCGATGCCAAACCCTCGACCCTGTCGGGGGGCGAGCGCCAGCGGGTCGCGCTCGCCCGGGCGCTCGCACCCCGCCCGAACGTGTTGTTGCTCGATGAGCCTCTGTCGGCGCTCGACGCGCGCACGCGCGCCAGCGCCGGCCGCGAGCTGAGCGCGATCCTGCGACCGCTCGAGGTTCCAGTAGTGCTCGTGACACACGAGTGGGGCGAGGCCGCGCTGCTCGGAGACGAGATCGGCGTGATCGACCGCGGCCGGCTCATCCAGCGCGGAAGCGCCAGCGAGCTCGCGGCCGCGCCGGCAACCGCGTTCGTGGCCGACTTCGCCGGCGCGGTGGTTTTGACCGGCAGCGCCCGAACCGGCGATGGCGAGCTCACGATCGTCGATCTCGACGGTGGCGGGGTGGCCTGCACGACGGACCGCGGCACGGGCCGGGTCGCGCTCAGCGTCTATCCCTGGGAGATCACGGTCGGCCAACCCCGGGCGCCGCCGATGAATCGGCGCAAAACCGGCTCACCGCGCAGATCACCTCCGTCACCACCATCGGCAATCGCGTCCGCCTGGGCCTCGCCGCCGGTCAGCCCCTCGTCGCCGAGGTCACCGGTAAGGCGATCGACGACCTTCACCTCGCCGTCGGTCGCGAGGTGATCGCCACGTGGAAGGCCACCGCGACCCGGCTCGTCAGTCTCTGACGCTCGAATTCGTTTAGGCACCCAGTGGGGGATCGTGGCGGCGATGCTGTTCGTAAGCGTGCCGTTTGCGGTCAACAGCGCCAGGGTCGGGTTCGAGGCGATCGATCCCAGCTACGAGCTCGCCGCGCGCAGCCTCGGCGCCACGCCCGGGTACACATTCCGCCGGGTCACGCTGCCGCTGGCGCTGCGCGCCGTCCTCACCGGCGCGGTCCTGGTGTACGCACGCTCGATCAGCGAGTTCGGCGCGGTGGTGATCCTGGCGTTCTACCCGGCCACGGCCCCGGTCGAGATCTACAACCTGTTCCTGCGCTCGGGCCTGACGCAGTCGGCGTCCGCCGCGGTGCTGCTGCTGTTCGTCTCGCTGGCGACCTTCCTGGTGCTGCGTACGCTCGCGTCCGGATGGGGCGTTTGGGCGGTCGATCGTGACGGCGGGTGACCCGGGGCTGTACCTGGAGGGCCTCTCGACGATCGCAGGCTCGTTCAGCCTGAGCCCGGTCGACCTCGAGGTCAGCCCAGGCCATGTCCTCGTCGTTCTCGGCCCCTCGGGCGCGGGTAAGACGATGCTGCTCGACACGATCGCTGGATTTCGCCCGCCGACCGCCGGCCGCGTACGGCTCGCCGGGCGAGACCTGACCCGGGTCCCTCCCGAGCAGCGCCGGATCGGTTTCGTGTTCCAGCACGCCGCGCTGTTCCCCCATCTTTCCGTGCGCGACAACGTCGCCTTCGGGCCCAGGGCGCGCGGCGAGGACCGCGACGACCACGTTGCGGAGCTCCTCGGCCGGCTCGGGATCACGGACCATGCGGATCGGCGTCCCCGGTCGCTCAGCGGCGGCGAGCGTCAACGCGTCGCTCTTGCCCGTGCCCTGTGTGCCACCCAGATCTCCTGCTGCTCGACGAACCGCTCTCGGCGCTCGACCAGCCGAGCCGCGACGAGCTCCGAGGGGTCCTTCAAGACCTCCTGTCAGATCTGGGCATCCCAGCCATACACGTCACGCACGACCGTGAAGAGGCGCTCACCCTGGCCGACCGCGTTGCGGTCATCGTGGGCGGCCGGCTGCGCCAGACCGAAGCGCCCCAGGACATCGCCTTACACCCCAGCGACGCCGACGTCGCGCGACTCGTCGGCTGGGTGGAGCTCGGCCATGGCACCGTCAGAGAGGGCAGGATCGCACTCGGCGACATCGAGCTCCGGGCGGATGCGCGGTCCGGGACCGCGGCCGTCTTCTACCGACCGGAGGGGTTGGTTTTGGGACCAGCGCCGGCGACTGGCACGCCGGCGGTCCGGCTGAGGCGGACAATCGCGGGCATACGCCCCACTGTGCCACTCGCGCGCGTGCTCATCGCCGGCGATCCGCCGCTCACCGCGCTTGCCCTGCAGCGCGCGCTCTCACAGCTCGGGGTCCGTCCCGGCGAAGCGATCGATGTGCACTTCCCGGCCGATGCCCTCAAGACGTTCATCGACGCCCTCTGAGCGTTGGTCGGAACGACCCGCGTGGGCGCAGTCCATGTACCGTTTCCACTCGAATGGCGAGAGACCTTTCGCTCGGGGAAGCGGCGTCCGCGATCGGCGTCAGCGTCGACACCCTGCGGCGCTGGGATCGGAGCGGCCGGCTCAAGACCAAGCGAGACTCACGAAACCGCCGGCTGGTTCCGAGCTCCGAGGTCCGGCGGCTCAGCCAGCGGCCCGAGCGCCATCAAACCGGCACCCACCGCTCGGCGCGCAACCGCTTCCGCGGCGTGGTGCGCTCCGTCGAGTCCGACGGGGTGATGGCCCTGGTCGAGATCGAGGCTGGACCGTTCCTCATCACCGCCGCGATCACCCGTGACGCGATCGAGGAGCTCGGGCTGGCGGCGGGCGTGAACGCGACCGCCGTGGTCAAGGCCACGTCCGTGATGATCGAGCGCGGCGCCGCGGCGTGACGGGCGAGGCGCAAAGCGTCCTGACCCCGCTTACCGAGGCGGCGATCTTCCTAGTGGTGACGGTCGAGGCGGGAGCGGAGGACGAGTTTCGCGACCTGCTGGCGGACGTCAGCGGACTCAGGCGGTCGGTCGGGTTTCGGATCCCCGAGGGTGACCTCAGCTGCGTGGTCGGTCTAGGGTCGGAGCTCTGGGACCGCGCGTTCGGTCGGCCGCGGGCGGCCGGTTTGCATCCGTTCCCCGAGCTCAGGGGGCCGAGGCACATTGCGATCACGACGCCCGGCGATGTGCTCTTCCACATTCGCGCCCACCGTCTGGACCTGTGCTTCGAGCTCGCCCAGCGGCTGACGGACCGGCTGGACGGGCTAGCGCGAGTGGTCGACGAGGTGCACGGTTTCAGGTCGTTCGACGAGCGTGACCTCCTCGGCTTCGTCGACGGCACCGAGAACCCGGAGGGTGCCGCGGCGGCCGCTGCGGTCCTGATCGGCGACGAGGACCCGGAGTTCGCGGGCGGCAGCTACGTGGTGGTGCAGAAGTACGTACACGACCTCAAGGCTTGGGACGCGTTGACGGTCGAGGAGCAGGAGCGGGTGATCGGCCGCACCAAGCTCAGCGACATCGAGATGCCCGATGACGTCAAGCCCGCGAACTCGCACCTGGCGCTCAACACGATCCTCGATGAAGAGGGTGAACAGCAGCAGATCATGCGCTACAACATGCCGTTCGGCCGAGTCGGCGCGCGCGAGTTCGGCACCTACTTCATCGGGTACGCGCGCACGCCTGACGTCATCGAGCAGATGCTGAGGAACATGTTCATCGGCAATCCGCCGGGAAACACCGATCGGATCCTCGACTTCTCGACCGCTGTGACCGGCAACCTGTTTTACGTGCCGACGATCGACTTCCTCGACGATCCGCCCACTCCAGGGGAGGCCGCGCCCTCGACTGTGCAGGCGCCGGCGGGTGATGGCTCGCTCGGGATCGGGAGCTTGCGAAGCGGCTAAATTCGTTCGGTGGGGTCTTCCCCGGGCCTCTCGCCCCTCTCCTCGCCTTGGCTCGGATCTTCGCCGTACTCGCCGCCTTGCGTTGGATCCTCCCCCGGCCGCTCGCCGATCTCCTCGCCTTGGGTCGGATCTTCGCCGTACTCGCCGCCTTGCGTCGGATCCTCCCCGGGCCTCTCCCCGGCCTCCCCGCCCTGAGTCGGGTCCTCGTTGTACTCGCGCCCTTCGCTGAAGCTCACCTCTTGCTCCTCTCGGCTGTTCGAACCTATTGGAGGGTTTAGCACCGTGGCGCGGTTGCAGCAACACGCCGAGTCACGCGGCATACCCCGGAGCTCAGGCGGCACGCCGCGGGTTACGCAGCAACAAGCCGGATCACCGCTTGGGCGGCAGCGATCGCGCATAGGCCACGCCCCGATCGACCCACCGCTCGAGCTGGCGCTTGGTACGAACGCCCTCCGGATCGACCCGTAGCCATCCATCCATCACGCGCCCCCGCATCTCGAACGGCGCTGCGTGGGGCTTGCTCAGCAGCGCCCCGGTCTCCTCGGGATCGCAGCGGAGCAACAGCCCGCCCTGACCGCTGACGCTCACAGACATGTTGCCGCCGATCAAGAACGCCAGGCCGCCGAACATCTTCTTTTCGGTCACGCCCGCCTCCGTGCCGATGAGCTCGCGGATGCGGTTGGCGAGATCCTCGTCGTAGGCCACTGGTGAATTATCTCTCCCGCGCGGGCGCTACCGTGAAGCCATGTTGCGCAGCTCGAGCACACCGCCGATGGCCGAGCACGCGCCCGACAACGCGATGAGCGATCCAGGCGAGATCGAGCGTTTCCATGACCGCTGCAGCGACCTCATGCGGGAGTTGCTCGATGCTCTGGCTGCTGTCCCCGACCGGCCGCGCCCATTCCCGCTAATCGAGGACATGATCGGATGGCCACATCGCCGGATCGCCTCCGTGCTCGGGGGCGTCTCGAACCTGCGTCACACCGAATTCGGCGGTCGCCGCCCCTACCACTTCCACGACGCCAGGTGTTCTGCCTCCGGCCGCTGGGAGATGTGGATGGACGAGGCGCAGGCGCGCGCTGTCCGGGCCGCGAAAACGGGGGACGGTTGGTGACCGCAGGGGCTGCGAGAAAAACGCGAAGAGGAGTGTCGTAAAACTCGCAACCTCTAATCGGCGGCGCGGTGCAGGCCCGATCGCGGGCGCTAACGCCACCAAGGACGGCGGCGGATCTCCGCGACCTGCGCGGCTGGTCGCACCAGCTCGCCGAGGTGCTCGCGCAGATGATCGAGGTGCTCGCAGAGCCAGATGCCGTACCGCGAACCCGACGATCCGTCGACGATGTCGTCGTCGGCGAAGCTCGGGGGCTCGAGCGCCGCGACCGGCCGGCCATGGGGCTTTCCCACCAGCTCGGCGAGTTGCTCGTACCACGCCGCGAGCGTCTGCACTCGATTGCCGAGTGCGACCCGCGCGGGGGTGTCGCCGGTCGCGTCGCCGGGCAGGCCCGCCACAGCGTGGGCGGTGAAACGAAGGCGCATCGAAGCGCCGACCAGCCGCCAGAGGTCCTTCTTCTCGATGTGCTTGGTTCCCTGCTCTGAGAGAAAGGCGCGCAGCGCGTCGTCGAGCCGCAGTCCGGCCCTCAGCGTCTGGACCGCCAGATCCGGCTCGGTGGCTCGCGTCCCGATTGCCCAGCCCACCGCTTGACTCAGGTAGGACGCGCCGCGGCGGAACGCATCGGCGAGGTCGTCTCCGACGACGGACGCCGCGCCCCGGGGCCAGAACAGCAAGCCGACCGCGATGCTGATCGCGCAACCAAGCGCGATGTCCTCGATTCGCACCACCCCGACCTTCCAACCGACGGGCACGAGGAGGTTGAACAGAACCGCGACCGTCACCGTGAACGCCGCCTGCCCGACCGCGAACGGGGCGGTCCCGGGCGAGTACGCGGCCACGAACACCGCGATCGGCAGCACCACCCACAACGCGGTCGTGCTGCTGCCGATGGCCAGCAACAGCGCCCCGCCGACCACGAAGCCGATCGCCGTGCCGGCCAGTGCCCGCAGCGCGGTCGCCCCCGTCGCAGAGGCGTTCGTGCGCAGCACGGAGAGCGTTCCGAGCACCACCCAGAACGCGTGCTGGACGCTGGTCAGATCGGCGATCGCCACTGCCGCCGCCAACGCCAGCGCCCCCCGGAGGCTGTTCACGAACCAGACCGAGCGCAGGCTCGTATCCCGCAGCACGATGGCGGCCAGGCTCGTCGTCCGGCGCCGTGGCGGAGGCAGCACCGCTCGTCCCTGGAACCAGCGCAGGCGCAGGGCAGCTAGCCACTCGGGATCGGCGAGTCCCGAGGCGACGAGTGCGTTGGCCGCGATGAAGATGACCGTGACCGCGATCATGTGGGCGTGGAACGAGGCCCGGGCGGCTTCGCGGAAGTCCTCGCGCTCGGGCGTCAGCCGCCTGAGCCAGGCGGCGGCGTTGACGCGGCAGCGCTCCAGCCGCTCCATATCGGGACGCGCGTCGCCGCCGGCGAATAGAGACGCCACGTCGCGCAGAGCAGCGCTGGCGGCCGCGAGGAGCGCGCGGTCGGCGGGCGCCGCGTCGCGAAGATCGGACCGCTCCCTCACGGCGTCGGCGACCAGCGCGGTGCACCACTCGAGCGACTCGACGCCATTGGCGAGCGCCTGATCGCGGGCGGTGAGACCGGTGGGGCGGTACGGCGTCGACGTGAATCGCGTGACGAGATCCTCTTTGGCGGCGAGCAGCGCGGCCAGGTGCTCGTCGCTGGCTTCACCGCGCAGCGCCGCGTCGAGCTGATCGGCAAGCGCCGAGGCGAGGTTCGAGGCGCCGGCGCGCAGCTGGCTGCCGCCCGGGCGGGGCGAGAACAGCAACACCGCGGCCGTCCCCGCGACGGACGCGAGCCACCAGCCCGCCAGCCGGTCGGGGATCATGCTCACGGTCCCGGGTGACGCCGCGGGCAGGACGTAAGCGAGCAGTGCCCCGGTGATGCCGGCCGCCGCGTTCGGCCCGGCGACGGCGGCGAAGAACACCGCGAACGCCACCGGCACGGTTACGATCGCGGCGAGCGCGGTCGACGAATTGACCGCCGTGCCGATCGTCAGCAGCACGCTTCCGGCCACCGCGAGCGCTGCGTGCGCGGCGACCTTGTCGCGCCAGGTCCCGGCGAAGGTGACCAGCACGAGCGTCGCGAACCCGCCGAAGGCGGCGAACGTGGCCATCTGAAGGTTGCCCACGACCTGGTCACAGAACGCGAACAGACCCGCCACCACGACCGTCGCGCGAACGGCCCGCATGGCCGCGGGGACCGACCACACCGGCAGCCACGGAACTCCCCCGGCGGTCGCGGTCAAAGGGCGCTTCAGCTGAGCGATCGCCGTCACGGCGTCACGCGGCGGCTAGGCTCGCGTTTTGCACGATCGCTCCGATTATCTGCGGCCACAGCTCACGCGGAAGGTCATGTCCCATCCCGGGCAGGATCAGCAGCCTGGCGCCGGGAATCGCCTCCGCGGTGGCGCGGCCGCCGGAGACGTGGATCAGCGGATCGGCGTCGCCGTGGATGACGGTCGTCGGGACGCCGATCCGCGCCAGCCGCGGCGTCCGGTCGGCCGCCGTCACGACCGCGGCCAGCTGGCGCGCGCTGCCGGCGGGATGGATCCCGCGATCAAAGCAGCGGCCGGCGCGCTCACGCTTTCGCTCTTCCTCGAAGTTGAACCCCTTCGAGCCGATCGCGCGGTAGGTCTCGATGTGGTCCGCGATGTACCCGGCGCGATCGCGTGGGACCGTCCGCAGCAGGCGGAGCGCCATGCGCGGGCTGGGATAACCGACGCGGCGGCTGCCCGTGGAGGACATGATCGAGACCAGGGAGAGCGTGCGATCCGGATGGCTCATGGCCACCAGCTGGGCGATCATCCCGCCCATCGAGATGCCGATGACGTGCGCGGCGCCGATCTCGAGGCGGTCGAGGAGGCCGACCGCGTCGGCCGCCATGTCATCCAGGGAGTAAGCGGCGCCGCGAGGATCGCGAGTCAGCAACTGCCATCGCTTCGGCACGGGCGCCTTCCGCATGATCGTCGAGCGACCGACGTCGCGGTTGTCGAACCGGATCACCCAGAAGCCCCGGGCGGCCAGGAGCTCGCAGAAGTCCTCGTCCCACAGGATCATCTGTGAGGACAGACCCATCACCAGCATGAGCGGCGGAGCCGCGGGGTCGCCGAACGTCTCGTAGCAGAGCTTCAGCTCCCCCACGTGGGCCGTGCGCTCGCCCGAGGCGGTCGGTGTCAGGTCAGGTGCTGCGATAGGCATGAATGCTCTCATGGCCCGCTGCACTATTGGTTTGTCCACCGTCTGGGCGCTAAGGTGCCTGCCGCTGTGATCCCGGGGACTGTTGCCGATACCTTGGGTACGCGCAGGACGCGCGCGCGACCGGCCGTTCGCGTCGCGGACCGCGCGACGGTCGCGGTCATCGGTCTGACCATGGTTGCGGCCGCGGTGCGGTTCTGGCGGATCGGGCATCAGAGCTTCTGGTACGACGAGGCGTTTACCGTGGTGCTCGTCCACCGCTCGCCGAGCGCCATGTTCAGCTTGCTGCCCAAGACGGAGCTGACGCCGCCGCTGTACTACTGCGTCGCCTGGGTGTGGGTGAGGGTCTTCGGGTACGGGGAGGCGGCGTTGCGCTCGTTGTCGGCGCTCGCTGGGGTGGCCACCGTTCCCGTCATCTACGCCGCGGCGAAAGAGCTCATCTCCCGACGCGGCGGGCTGGTCGCTGCCGCGCTCGCCGCGTTCAACCCGTTGCTGATCTGGTACTCGCAGGAGGCCCGGTCCTATTCGCTCCTGGTGCTGTGGGCCACGCTGTCGCTGCTCGCGTTCGCGCACGTCCGTCTGCCGCGCCCGTCCGTGCGCTGGATCATCGCGTGGTTCGTGGTCTCGAGCCTCACGCTCGCGACCCACTACTTCGGCGCGCTAGCGATTGTTCCAGAGGCAGTCTGGCTGCTTTGGGTTCACCGGCGCGATCGCAGGGTCCTGTTGGCCATCGCCGGAGTGGCGGCGGTGGGTTGTGCGTTACTGCCGATCGCCTTGACGCAGAGGCAAAACGCCAATTGGATCGCGTGGTGGCCGTTGAACAAGCGGCTCAGCCAGCTCGCGCCACAGCTGCTGCTCGGTACGGGAGCGCCGGCGCGGACCGTGTTGAAGCTCGCGGGTGCGGCGGCGGTCCTGCTGGCGGCGTTCATGCTGGCGCGGCGAGCAGACCCCGCCGAGCGTCGCGGCGCCTTCATCGCGGCGACGCTCGTGCTCCTCGGGTTCGCGCTGAGCCTCTTGTTGATCCTCTTCGGCGTCGACGAGCTCATCACCCGCAACCTGATCGTCGTGCTGATTCCGCTGATCGTGCTGATCGCGGCTGGACTGGGCGCGCGCCGCGCGGGGTGGCTTGGGTGGGTCGGCGCGGGAACGCTGTGCGCGATCGGAGCCGTGGCCGCGATCAGCGTGTCGGTCGACCGACACTTCCAGCGCCCGGACTGGCGGGGGCTCGCCCGGGCGATCGGCCCGCAGCTGCCGGTCGGCAGTGGCCGCGCGCTCCTGCTCCAGAATTACCCCGGAATCCTGCCGCTGCGGCTCTACATGCCTGGGCTGCGGTTCATCAAGGCCCCCGGCGCGCGCGTGCACGAGCTCTACGTGGTGGCGGCCACGGAGGGTCTGCCGAAAGCGTGGTTTTGCTGGTGGGGGTCGGCCTGCAACCTGTCCCCGTCGTTACTCGACACCTCGATCCACCTGCGCGGCTTCCATCGAGTTGGTCCGGTCTTCCAGGTCAGTCAGTTTCAGGTCCTTCGCCTGCAATCCACGAGGCCTGTCCGCCTGACGCCGCGCGAGCTCTCGCGCGCGCTGTCCACGACGACACCACCGCTTCCGTTCGACGGCTTGCTGTTCCAGCGCCCGGCGTGAGTGCGGAGCCTTATCGCCGGCGCAGGCGCAGCGTCGCGACCTGACCGGGGCGTAGCTTCACGACGCCGTCGTCGATCGACTCCTCGTCGGTCTCGTCGAGTCGGGTGCGCGAGACGGCGACGTCGCCGAGTATGCGAGCCGTGGCCGGGGTGTCCGACGGGTTGAAGCAGCGAAGGATCAGTCCATCGCCGTCCTCCGCTCCCTTCAGGCACGAGAACACCAACTCGCCCTCGAGCGCGAGCGGCGGTTCGAAATGGACCGCCGCCGGGACGGTGAGAAAGCCGTAGCGATAATCCTGCGCCTCGCGTAACAGCTCGAAGTCGTCGAGCGCGTCGCCATCGGGGATCAGCGCGTACTCGAACTCGTGCCGGCCCAGGCACTGGCCCTCCGGGGTTCTGACCTGTGGCCCGGCGGCTTGCGGGCGCGTGGTCAGCGCGCCGCCCGGCTGCGAGATGATGCCGACGCATCGCAGGAGCGTGAGGCACAGCTCGGCCCCGTCGCGGCCCTCGCGCGCCTCGTATTCGGGCAAACCCTTCGTGAACAGCGCGATCGGCCCCAGCGCGAGGGCGCCGAGCGTGTGCCCGGTCGGATCGGGCGGCTCGACCCACTCGGTCCGGGGACGCGCGGGCCGGAGCGGTCGCCGGACGACGGCGAACTGGCCCTCGGCCCGAACCGGACCGGCAACGCGGCCGGTCGGGAAAACGACGCGGAGGCGGTGGTCGCGGGCGGCATTGTCGACCGTGGTTCGAAGCTCGACGCGGCGGCTGCCTCGCACGAGCCGCACCACGGTCGTGACGTTCAGCCGTACCGCCCCGCGAAGCGGGCGGAAGTTCTGGTCGAGGCCCGCGGGACGTTCGGCCTCGAGGCGAACCTCGAGCTCCGAGACCAGCGGGCCCTCGGCCAAGACATGAGCCGTCGCGTTCTCCGCGCGCCACACCGGAGCGTGCTCGCCCGGGACCGGGCAGAAGTTGTAGAGATCGCCCATGTCGGCCTCGTCCTCGAGCCCGTGCACCCGCTCGAGCCGCAGGCCCCGATGCTTGTCGATGACCGTCAGCGTGCCGTCGGGAGCAGCTTCGACCCGAAGCCGGTCGTTCTCGATGGCCGCGACACCACGAGCGACCGGCGTGTCCGCAACTCCGGCGATCCGGCGCGGCGATGGCGGTGAGAGGTCGAGCGTCTCGGCGGCGAACCCGTCGATCTCGACCACGACCGGCTCGGCGCCCGGCACCTCGACGAGGCCGCAGCGGCGGTAGGGGAGCAGGTTCACGACTCCCACGGACCGGTCGGCCGGAGAGTCGGCCGCCAGTCCGTCGAGCGCCCGGCTCTCGAGCACCGAAAGCTTGCGGTGCAGCGACTCGTAGCGGACGAGCGCGTCGCGATGGACCTCATCGCAGGAGCACCCGCAGATCGTGTCGTGCGGATGGCATCGCAGAAGGTCCCGCCAGGCGAGCGTGAAGTCCGAGCGCGGGAACGGGGTGGCGTCGCGCAGGGTTTGCAGCGCGGCCAGCGTCTCCACGGTGAGCAGCCGCCGCTCGGCGCGTTCGTTGGCCTGCTTGATGTATAGGCGGGCAGAGTTCACGCCGCGCAGGACGTTCTGCAGCCGGCTGCCTACGAGCTCGCCGGCCTTCCTGGGCACGTGCACCTCGTCGACGGCGCGCACGTAGTCGTCGTATCGCGAGACCACGAAGCGGGATCCGGGGAAGCGTCGCTCGAGGTCGGCGCAGTAGCGCGGTAGCTCGGGCATAACGGGCAGGTGGTCGGAACCGTTGCACAGGAGGACGTCGTCGATGCCCGCCATCGCGAGCGCCGCCCCGAAACGCCGCACGACGTCACGCACCCGGGTCTCCGCGTCCTCGACGCCCGCGAGGGCGGCGAAGCCTCCGTAGTCGGGGAGCTGCTGAAACGCGAGGACCTCGCTGCCATCCGGCGCCCGCCAGCGGAAGACGACTCCCAGCTCGTCGAGCTCGTCTCCCAGTCCCCGCGAGAAGATGAAGCTCCCGATGCCGAACCCGGCCAGCACCTGCGGGAGCTGGAGCGGGTGGCCGAAACTGTCGGGCAAGTATCCGACGGGCGACGGCTTGCCCCCGAAGCGCTCGCACACCGCCCGTCCGAGCAGCAGGTTCCGCACGAGGGGCTCCGCCCCGACCAGGAACTCGTCTGGGAGCACGTAGCTGGGCCCGACCTCGATCCGGCCGGCTTCGAGCAGCACGCGGAGCCGGGCTTCGTTCTCTGGCCGGACCTCCAGGTAGTCCTCGAGCACGATCGCCTGACCGTCGAGCGTGAACGAGCTGAAGCTCCGATCCCGCTCGAGCACGTCGATCACCTGATCGACGACGCGTGCGAGCTCGAGCTGGAAGCGCTCGAACGGCCAATACCACTCCCGGTCCCAATGCGTGTGCGGGACGACAAAGAAGCGGCGCGGACGATTACCCATCGCACCCGGAAGAATCGCTCATGTGAGGGCTGCGCGAGGACTGAACCTCCGGCGACAAGAGCGGATCGCCTGCGGCGCGGTGCTGCTCGATGCGGGCGGAGTGATCGTGCTTCCCGACCGCGGGCTCGTCGCCGGCGCGCTGGCTCGCGTCGGTGTCGTGGTCGACCCTTCGGTAGTCCCGCGAGCCCACTACCGGGCCGTCCGCCGCCTCGACCGCGACGCCTGCAGTGGCGCCCCTTCGGACGGCTACGTGCTCACTTTCTGTTGCGCTTTGGGCGTCCCTGCTGGGCGCCTTTCGGACGCCGTCGAGGCGATCTCCTGGCTGTCTGACCGGAGTCTGTCGGGCGCGATCCTGTGGAGCGAGCCGGCCCCGCACGCGAAATCCACGATCGCCGCGCTCGGACGGGCGGGCATAGCGGTCGTCATCGTGACCAACTCCGACGGTCACGCGGCGAGCAACCTGCGCGACGCCGGGATCTGTGACACGACGCCCGGCGCCGGCGTCCTCGTCAGCGACGTGATCGACTCTGGACGGGTGGGCTCGGAGAAGCCCGCTCCGGACATCTTCCGGACCGCCCTCCGTCGCGCCGGAGTACAGGCCCGAGGGGCGGTTCACGTCGGCGACATGCTCTCCACGGACGTCACCGGAGCCCATGCGGCCGGGATCGTCCCGATCCATCTCGATCCGTACCGCGCCTGCCGCGCCGGGGATCACCGCCACATCCGCTGGTTGAACGGGGTATGGCGACACGTCGTTTCGTGCATCGGTGCGTGAACCAACTTCGCGCCGCCCTCAAGGAACGGAAATTTGTCACACGATGATGTCCATGCCTTGGACTAGCGTGTCGATGACATCCATCATCCAGCGCAAGGGGATTAGAACGGCATGACAACCGAGCAGTCGGAGAAGCGTGACACCGAGCACGCACTCACTCAGGTATTCGACTACATCAGCCCGGGCACGAACGAGGGCATTTCGTTTTCCTTGAGCCGTATCACCGAGGACCTGTTCGTCGACTCGTTCCTCGCCGGCGGCGACATATCGCTGTTCACACCGTCGGGCCAGCGGGGCACGATCCGGAGCCAGAGCTCGAACGGAGACGTTCTTTCCTCATCGGGGGGCGCCCCGGCTCAGTTTCCGGTGTCGCTCCAGGTTGACCTGAACACCGGAACCGCGAGCGGGAACTGGACTCTGCCCGATGGGACCGGCCAGGCGCCCAGCTTCGAGCTCCAGCACGTGAAGACGGTCAGCCGCCCGTCCGGGACGCTGCTGCTGTTCGCGGGCGAGACCACCAGCGATGACGGTCTGTACAGCCTGGCGCTGCTGCTCATCTGAGTTCCTGGCTGGGGCGCGCGTTCAGTTGAATGTCACGAGCGCGACCTGTGCGGTCGCGGTCGTCCCGCCGGTCGTGATCGCGACCGTCGCGGGCAGCTGATTTCCTCGTGCGCGTGTCAGCAGCGTGTGACCCGCGGGGGTCAGGGTGAAAGGCAGGTAGCCGAGCTCGTTCACGCCGAGGAAGCCGGAGGTGGTGTGCGCGATGACCGTTCCCGCGGCCGTGATCGTGGTGCTCGGGTTGCAGGGACTGGCGGCGAAGCATGCGGCGAGCGTGCCGCCGGTCCATCCGGCCGACACGAAGTCGGTACCGCCGATGATCCGCAGCGCCTGAGACTGGGCAACGGCGCCGGCCGGGTTCGGGCCCGAGGTGGCGAACCGGATCAGGTTCAGCTGACGGGTGGCGCTTACACCCGACGCGTCACGCACCGTGATCTGTACGTGGAGCCGGTGGGGCATGGCTCGATTGAGGATCGTGCGACCGGTGCGTGAAAGGTAGTAGTAGACGAACCCACCGCCCATTGGGATCACCTCTGGACCGGTCTTGACGAGCCTACGTCTTCCGGTCGTGACTGTTGTGGTCACCTGGCAGGGGACCGGGCTGAAGCACCCGACCGGCAGCTCGGCGATGCCTTGCCTCGGGACGAACGCCCGTGCACCGAAGATCGCCACGTAACGAGGGGTGACGGCGAGCGGCGAGGTGCCGAGAACCTGCCCGGCAGCTCCTAGCGCACGCACCGCGAAGTAGTGGTACGCGTTGTGGACGACGACCTCTGTCCCGTTGCTCGCGGCGACCGGGTGGCCAAGCGCGGTCAGCGAGGTCGGCGACGTTCCGGCCATGACCTGCCATGAGCTGACCTGTCTGCTGCCGAGCCAGCTCGGATAGAGCTCGATCGAGCCGTCGGCGGCGGGAGACACCGAAAGGGTGGGCGCGGCGGCAAGGGCGGGAGCGAAGCTGCCCGCCGCGGCGGTGGCGCCGTCGACGTAATCACCGTCGATGTTGATCGTGACGCCGCCGTAGGTTTCGTTGACGCCCCCGTTGTACTGGTGGAGTCGCTGATGGGATGCCCAGTCCCCGCTCGGGACGTTCGGATCCGCCGTGTTCCGGACCCCGTTCCAGTTCGCGATCCAGAGGTCGTCCGGCTCCAGATACCCGGTGCCGTACCGTGAGGCGAGATCGGCGATGCCGGAGCTTGAGCTGCTGTAGACCCCGGATTTGTAGCCGCTGGCGTGCAGTCGCGCCGTCCAGGCCGCGAGGAAGGACAGCACGGCTGGGGTGCTGCTGCCGCCGGGGTTGTATGCCTCCATGTCGTCGTAGATCGGGTTGCCCGCGCCCAAGCCGACCGCCTGCGCCTGAGCGATCGCGTCGCGGGCGGCGGCGGCGCCCTCGCTCGCCGCGCTGCCCGGGGAGATGGAGGCGCAGCCGCAGGAGTTGGACGGCGCCTGGAGGCCGACGTAGGTCGGGATGAGGTGCCAGCCGGCGGCCGATTCCCGGCTCACCCACGCCGCAGTCAGGTTCGGCTGCGAGCACGCCAGATTGGCACCCCCGAGGTAGACGCCGATGGCGCGATAGGGTGATGAGCTCCACGCGGACATCTGCCCGGAGCTGGGCGTGGAGCAGGGGTCAAACCCCAAGCCGCGGTACACCTGGCCGGGCTGCGCGGGCGTGCTCCCGGCGCTGGCCGCCCGAGCCGGGCTGGGACTGCCTCTGAGAACTCCAAGGAGCGAGCGAACGTGTAGCGCACGCTGGATGGCGGCGGGATGCCGGCTCCATGTCGCGGTCACGACCACGCCGCGGGCGGCGTCCACCAGCTGCGCCGAGGAGTGGTCTCCCGCAGCCGCCCCCACCGCGCTCGGCGCCGGCAGCGCCGCGGCGGTGGCGCCGGCCGCCGCGCGGCTCGCCCGCGACTGAAGCGGCTCGACGAGAATGGCTTCCGTGCGACCGGCGGCGTGCGCGGGGCAGCGCTGATCGGCGCCCGGTCGGCCGAGGTACACGGCGTGCCGATTGAAGCGCACGCATGTCGTGGGGGCGGTGTCCAAGCGGTAGACGGGCCAGCTCTCGGGCACGGCGAGGCTGTAGCCGCGGTAGCGGACCACCTTGGTGGGGGCGGCCGCGAGCGCACCGGCGGGAGCGGTCCACGCGCCGAGCGAGGCCAGGAGCGTCACGAAGCCGAGGCCGAGCAGGCGGCGCCACAAGCCCGGATCAGGCCTGGGGACCGATAACGATGTTCGCGATGTTCGATTCGGGGCGCGCGACGCCCCCATTGAGCGCGACAACAATTCACCGCCTGACGCCTACGGAGTTAGCTGACGGGCTCGCGCTCTAAGTGAGTGCTACCAGCGGATCACCGCCGGACTCGCCCCAACAACTCGGGTTCCCCGTTCCCTGAGTTGGCGCCCCAGGGACTCGGCACAAGTCATTAGAACAGGTCCCGGCGGCGAATGTTGCGGCGTTATGAGCATTTTTTCCGCCGCAGCTCGAGGGCGCGTTCAGCCGCGATACGCGCGCACGAGATAGCCGCTGTTCGAGGGGCTCTCGATCTCCAAGCGCCCGAACCCGCTGGCGGTGAGCATCAGCTCGAGCCCCTCGCGGGTGTAATTGAAGATCGGGCAGTTGCCGATCCACTCGTAGCGGAGCTTCCGAATCGGCCCCTTCAACGGCGACCAGGCGGGGAATGAGCCCACCAGGCAGCCGTGCTCGGCACAGAGCTCGAACATCCTCTGCGCGAAGGGCCCCGGCTCGGGCAGGTAATCGAAAAGTCCGAGCGCCAGGACGACGTCGAATCGGCCTGGGATGCCGGCGGCGATGAAGTCTTCGAGCATCAGCTTGGCGCGTGATCCGAAGCGATCGAGGCGAGACCGGGCCAGCTCGATCATCGGCTCAGCGAAGTCGATCCCCACGTACTCGGAGGCACCCGCCTCGAGCACGAACTCGCCGATCCGGCCCGAGCCGCAACCCACATCTAGCACGCGGGGAGTCCGATATGCGCCCACCGTGTCGACGGCAAGCTGGCGGCGGCGGAACAGCCCCGGCCTGAGCTGGCGCGTGAGCGGCCGTTCGTCCTCGTACAGGTCGTCGAAGGTCTGCGCTCTCTCACGAAAGCGCGCGCGGACGCGTTCCGCTGCCGGCGCTGAGCGTCGCATGAGCCTCACCATAGGAAATCAACCGGAAGCGCCGCGCGATCGTGCGGAGAACCGCGGGCGCGCGACGCCGGGCGGCGTTGCGCTGCACCGCGCGGAGCTTTGCCTGGGCCCTCGGGGAGAGGGCGATGCCCGGGGGGAGGAGCGGGTCGAGCGGCTGGGGGTCGAGCTCGTGCGGGTGCAGGTACAGCCCGGCGAGCGAACCGGCGCGAGAGAGTCCGTGCAATACGACGCGCCGGGGAGCGATGCTCCAATACGACGCTCCACCGACCCGGAGGTTGACAGGGCCGGCGCTCCAGACGGCGACCGGCAGCTCCCACAGGCCGTGTCCGTTTGGCAGCTCGAGCTCATACGGCGCCACGGCCGTCCCGCGGCCGGCAGGCGACTCGTGCTGGCTCGAGTCGTAGGCAAATCCCTCGGCCTCGAGCACCTCGTACGCCCACCCTGCGTCGCGCGGGATCGAGAAGGCCGGCGCCCGGTACCCGATCGGCCGATGGCCGGTCAGCTGCTCGATCGTCGACCGCGCCGTACGCAGGTCGGCGGCAAATTCCTGCGGCGTCTGTCCGAACACGGGGAGGTGGGCATCGCCGTGGCAGCCGATCTCGTGCCCGCGGGCCACGACCGTCTCCAGCAGGTCCGGGTGGGCCCTGGCGGCCATTCCGAGAACGAAGAACGTCGCGCCTGCGTGCAGTTCGTCCAACAGGTCGAGCAGGGCCTCCGTCTGGCGCGCGAGCGCCGGCCCGGGACGCTGCCAGCCCGATGCGCTCACCCGCCGCCGCACGAGTTGGTGCCAGTCCTCGAAATCGACGCTGAGCAGCAGGGTCCGCTCGGACTGGTCGCCAGTCGGCGGCTGATCCTCGTTGCGTGCCTGTGGCTGCTCGGGCGTGCGAGCCACCGAAGCTCGCCGCGCTGGGTCCAACCGGCTCCGGGCTATTTCGGCCGCTGGCTCTCGATCCAGCGCTCGAGATCGGGGCCGCTTTCGACGCTCACGATGACCGCGTAACGCGTCTCAGCGCCGGTGTGGTAGCCACCGTGGTAGAGCGCCTCCGAGTCGACCACCACTTGCTGGAACTTCGGCAGCTTGATCTGAACCTCGTTCTTGCGGTCGAACTCCGTGGGCCGTACCACGAGCGAGCTCGAGGGGTCGTCGGTCAGTTCCAGCCATATGCGCACGACCCATCCGTTGGTCTCCGGATTGCCCCGGTTGTTGTCGTCCAGGTGCAACCCCCAGCGGCATTCGCGCAGCGTGTTTGCGTTCATGCGGAGCAGCTGCACGCGACCGAAGCGGACGCCCATCGACTCGACCCACTTGACGAGCGTGGGGCACTTCTTCGCGTTATCGGTCCACACGCCGTCGAGGTCGTACTTACCGTGCTCCCAGAAGCCCTTCAGCTCGATCTCTCCGTTGGCCGAGGTGATCGGAGCGAGGAACGTCGTCGGGTCGGTGGCGTACGTCGTAAACGTGAGGTCCTCCCACTCCGATTTGGGAATCTCCGGTCCGCGGTACTTGTCCAGCACGATGTATCCGCCGGCGGCCTCCAGACTCGGCATCCGGTAGTGGGGCGTCTTGTGCTGGCGCAGACTCGGCCCGGGCCGGATGCCGGTTTTGCGCAGAATCTGCTTTGTGGTCTCGGTCTTCAGTGCTGAAGTCAGCGTAGACACAGTTTGTCCTCCGTCTCGTTTGCCGCCTTTACAGGCCCTCAGCCCGTCGCGAGCGGCAGAGGCTAGCGCGGGCGCCGGATGCTCGGCACGTCCTCGGAGCTCGGCGGCGGAAGCTGCGCGCCTGGCCGCATCGCATCGAGCGCCGGTGCGGCAGGGTCAGTCCAGGGCGGCCCGCGCGCTGTCCAGGTCGTCCGTGGCGATCACGACCTTGACGCCTCCGAACGTGGTGTAGAGCAGCTCGATGTTGACGCCCGCGTGGGCCAGCTCACGGGCGAGCTCCCCCAGCGAACCTGGCTTGTCCTCGATGTCCACCACGAGCACCGCGCGGTGGTCGGCGACGCCCATGCCCGCCGCGGTGAGCGCGGCCACGGCACGCTCGGCGGCCTCGTCCTCGATCAGAAGGTGAATGATTCCTCGACCTTCACCGGTGAACGCGCACATGCCCTTGATGTTCACCCCGGCCGAACCCATGGCACCTCCCAGCGTCGCCAGCTGACCTGGTTCGTCCTGGAGCACCACTGTCACGTCGGTCGGCATAGGGTTGCTTGGGTGGCCTAGCGGGACCGACCCGTTCCGCCGTCGTGGAGCCTATACGGTGTGGTGAAGTCGCACGCGTGTGGGCGGGATCGGTTCGACACCGGGTGTGCGATGCTGGCCGCGTGACCGCGGCGCTCGACGCTGTGAGAGCCGTCCTGATCGACCTCGATGGCGTTCTGTATGTCGAGGATCAGGTGATCGACGGTGCGCGCGAGACGGTCGGCGCGCTCCGCGAGAGCAGAGTGGGGTTGCGATTCGTGACCAACACGACGGCACGCTCGCACGCCCAGACCGTGGCGAAGCTCGGGCGGCTAGGGTTCACCGTCGCTCCGGACGAGCTCTTGACCCCGGCCCGACTTGCGGTTCGTTACTGCGAGCAGCGTGGCCATGGGAGCGCTCTGCTCGTGATGAACGAGGAGGTCAAGCAGGACTTCGCGGAGTTGATGGAGGACCACGGCGGGCAGGCAGACGCGGTGATCGTCGGGGACCTCGGGGAGGCGTTCGGCTACGACGTGCTCAACCGGGCCTTCCGGGCCGTGATGGCGGGAGCGGAGCTGATCGCGCTGCAGAAGAACCGCTACTGGATGCGGGCGGATGGATTGTCGCTGGACGTCGGCCCGTTCGTGGCCGCGCTCGAGTTCGCGACCCACCGCGACGCGGTAGTGGTCGGCAAGCCGGCGCGCAGCTTCTTCGAGCTCGCCCTGGCCGAGCTCGACGTCGACGTAGGAGCCGCGGCAATGGTCGGAGACGACATCGAGACCGACATCGGCGGGGCGATCGCGGCCGGGCTCGCGGGCATCCTGGTGCGGACCGGAAAATACGATCGCCGTGACGCGGCAAGCTCGGGCGTCGAGCCGACTGCCACGATCGACTCGATCGCGGACCTGCCGGCCCTGCTGAGCCCGCGCTGACGCTCTGGAATGATCTGAGCCATGGACGCGAGCAGAGTCTGGTTCATCACCGGGGCTTCCAGCGGGTTCGGACGCGAGCTCGCCGACGCCGCGCTCGGGCGCGGCGATCGGGTCGTTGCGAGCGCTCGAGACGCGGGCCGCCTCGCCGATCTCGCCAAGGATCACCGCGTATACGCGATCTCCTTGGACGTAGTCGATGGGGCAGCGCGAGCGCGGGCGGTCCAGGAAGCGATCGGGCGTTTTGGGCGCATCGACGTGCTGGTGAACAACGCCGGGCGGACCCAGGTCGGCGCAGTCGAGGAGACCACCGAGGAAGAGCTCCGGTCGTTGTTCGAGCTGCACTTCTTTGCGCCGGCCGCACTCACGCGCCTCGTGCTGCCACACATGCGAGCTCAGGGCGGCGGCGCGATCGTGCAGATGTCGAGCGTCGGCGGACAGATCACGGCGCCCGGCTTCGGCGCCTATTGCGCGACGAAGTTCGCGCTCGAGGGCCTCACGCAGGCACTCCACGACGAGGTCGCGCCGTTTGGGATCCGGACACTGATCGTCGAGCCCGGCGCCTTTCGGACCGGCCTGTTCCGCCCGAGCGCCGCCTACCAATCCCGCGCCATGCCGGAGTACGCCGATACGGTCGGTCCGACGCGCGAGTACGTGGGCGGGAACGACGGTCTGCAACCCGGGGATCCGGCCAAGGCGGCGCAAGCCATCCTCACCGCTCTCGACGCCGAGGATCCACCCCTCCGGCTCGTGCTCGGCGGCGACGCCATCGACAGCATCCGCTCGCGCCTCGATCAGCTCACCGGCGAGCTTCTAGAGTGGGAAGAGGTAGGGCGCCGGACGGCGATCGACGGCGCCTGATCTCCTGTAACACCTCCTCAGCAAGGGGTTGTTTGTAGCGTGAGGACACGACCAATCCAGCTGGCCGGCCAGAGGGTGCACGGGCACGTTTGGCCGATTCTGCAGACCGCCCTCGCAGCGGTCGGGGCGTGGTATGTGGCCGTGCTGTTGGGGGTCGAGCACCGGCCGGCGTTCGCATCGATCGCCGCGGTGATCTCGCTGGGAGCGGCGTTCGGCGCGCGGCGGCAGAGAGCGGTGCAGCTGATCGCGGGAGTGATATTGGGCATTTTGGTGGCCGACCTGCTGGTACGGGCGATCGGGAGCGGTCTGCCGCAGATCGGGCTCCTGGTGGTGCTGGCGATGCTGGCCGCGGTGATCCTCGGTGGCGGAGAGCTGCTCGTCGGCGAGGCGGCCGTATCGGCGATCCTCGTGGCGACGCTGTCCTCCACGCCGACGGTGCGGCTGCTCGACGTTCTCATCGGGGGCGGCGTAGCGCTGACCGTGAACACACTTATCTTCCCGCCCGACCCGGTGCTCGGCGTCACGCGGGCCACTGCTGCCGTGTTCGGCGAGCTCGGGGTCCTCCTCAAGGACGCGGCCGCGGCCCTGGCCGTCGGCGATGTCCGCCATGCGGAGGCAGCCGGACGGGCGGCGGAGAACGTCGAGGCGAATATCGGCGAGCTCAGGCAGGCACTCGTCGTCGGGAGCGACACCGCTCGCTGGGCCCCGCTGCGCCGACCGGCACGGGCGGAGCTCGAGCGCTATGCCCGTACGTTGGGTCACGCCGAGCTCGCTGGTCGCAGCGCCCGCGTGCTGGCGCGGAACGTGTTGATCTACGTGCGCGGCGGGAGACCGCCGCAACCCGAGCTCGCCAATGCGGTTCGCGAGCTCGGCCTGGCCGCCTGGGAGCTCCCCGCTCAGTTCGAGGAGCCCTGGCGCAGCGGCGACGTGCTCCGCATGGCGCTCCAGGCCGCGAGCCTCGCGACGGCCGCCGCGGCGCGACACCCCGACATCGCGCTGAGCGAGATCGCCGGGCAGCTGCGCTCGATCGCGATCGACGTCGTCAAGGCCTCGGAGGCCGGCGAGAGCGATCACGGAGCGCTCGAGGAGGCCGCGACCGAAGAGCTGTTGGCGGCCCTGCCCGCCCCGGAACCCGCCGCGTCCTGACGGAACGACCATTCCCGCCGCCGGCGATGCGCGCCGGCGGCGGGTCAGCAATCGCTGATTGGGATCGACCGCCTCCGCCGGCGCGGCAGAATGGTGGCGCCGTGGCGTGCGATTGGCTGCTTGTCGACGGATCCAGCCTGATCTTCCGTGCCTATTACGGGGTCCCCGCGAGCATCCGGGCGCCGGACGGGCGCCAGGTCAACGCGGTCCAGGGTTTCCTCGAGCGGCTTGCGCGCCTCATCGTCCAGCGCCGGCCACGTCGTCTCGCCGTGGCCGATGACTGGGCGTGGCGTCCGGACTGGCGGGTGGAGCTGATCCCGACTTACAAGTCCCACCGAGTCGCCGAGCCGGTCCCGCCTGGGCTCGAGCCCCAGATTCCCGTCATCCGCGGCCTGCTCGAGGGGATCGGCGTCGACATGGTCGGAGTGGCCGACCATGAGGCGGAGGACGTAATCGCCACCTGGACGAAGCTCGCCTCCGGCACGATCGAGATCGCCAGCGGCGACCGGGATCTGTTCGCACTGGTTGAGGATCCTCGAGTGCGCGTCCTGTATCCCGAGAAGTCGGGCCTGACGGTGATCGACGAGGAGGAGGTGACCCGGCGCTACGGAATTCCCGGCCGCAGCTACGCCGACTTCGCGATCCTGCGCGGAGATCCCTCCGACGGCCTTCCCGGTCTCAAGGGAGTGGGTAGCGTCACCGCGGCCGGGATGATCCGGCGCCACGGCGACATCGCGGGGATCCTGCGCGATAGGGCGTTGCGCGACGGCGACCGCGAGTACCTCGAGAACGCGATGCGGGTGGTGCCGCCGGTGGCCGATCTGCCGATCGCTCTTCCCGAGGGCCGGCGAGACGCGTATCCGGAGAGCGAAGAGGTCATGCAGCCGCTCGCCGCGCGGTATGGGGTCAGCGAGGCGTGCGATCGCCTCGTGTCCGCTCTCATCAACCTGCGTTGACTAGATTGGTCGGGGTGGCGTGGGTCGCCGCCCGCACTCGCTTGACGCAATCATTCAGGTTATGAACACCGACTCTCATTTTGGCCTCACCGGGCTGGCGACGATGGGCGCGAACCTGGCGCGCAACGTCGCCCACCACGGCATCCCGGTCGCGGTGCACAACCGCACCACAAGTCGCACGCAGAGGTTCATGGACGAGCACGGCGCCGAGGGCCCGCTGACGGGCTTCGAATCGGTCGAGGAGTGGGTCGGCTCGCTCGGTCGCCCCCGCGTCCTGATGAGCATGGTCCAGGCCGGCCCGGCGACCGACGCGGTGGTCGAGGAGATCGTGCCGCACCTCGATGCCGGCGATGTGTTGATCGACGGCGGCAACGCGAACTTCCGCGACACGCAGCGCCGGCACGCCGCTGTCGCGGAGCACGGCGTTCACTTCCTGGGCGTGGGGGTATCGGGCGGTGAGGAGGGGGCGCTCCACGGCCCGAGCATCATGCCCGGAGGCGACCGGGAGCCGTACGAAGAGTCGGTCAAGCCGATCTTCGAGGCGATCGCGGCCAACGTCGACGGGACGCCGTGCTGCACGTACGTGGGCCCGGACGGTGCCGGCCACTACGTGAAGATGGTCCACAACGGGATCGAGTACGCCGACATGCAGTTGATCGCCGAGAGCTACGACCTACTGCGCAACGGCGTCGGCCTCGATGTCCCGGGCATCGCCGCGCGCTTTGAGTCCTGGAACGAGTCCGAGCTCGAGTCGTTCCTGATCGAGATCTCGGCCCGGGTGCTCGCCAAGGTCGACGAGGCCACCGGGAAGCCGCTCGTCGACGTGATCCTCGACGCCGCCGAACAGAAGGGGACGGGCCGCTGGACGGCTCAGAACGCGCTCGAGCTCGGGGTTCCGCTCACCGGGATCACCGAGGCCGTGTTCGCGCGGACGTTGAGCGCGCTGAAGGCTCAGCGCGAAGCGGCGGCCGGCCGCCTCGCCGGGCCCCCGGCGTCGGGTCGCGGCGGAGAGGACCTGGCGGAGGATCTCGAGCACGCCCTGTATGCGTCAAAGATCGTTTCCTACGCGCAGGGATTCGCGCAGATGGCGGCCGCTTCCGAGGCGGAGGGCTGGGACATCGACCTGGGCTCGATGGCCACCATCTGGCGCGGGGGATGCATCATCCGCGCGCGCTTTCTCGATCGCATCCGGGAGGCCTACGACAACGAGCCGAGGCTCGGGAACCTGATGCTCGCGGAGTTCTTCGCCACCGCGCTCGAGGAGGCCCAGGATCCCTGGCGCAGGGTCGTCGCCAAGGCCGCGGAGTGGGGCATTCCCACGCCGGCGTTCTCGTCGTCGCTCGCCTACTACGACGGTTACCGGCGCGCCCGGGGGCCGGCGAGCCTGATCCAGGGTCTGCGCGACCTGTTCGGGGCCCACACCTATCAGCGCGCCGACCGTGAGGGCACGTTCCATATCCACTGGGGAGGAGACGGTCGCGAGGTGCAGGTTTGAGCTAGCAGTTGTCGTATCGCAACGCGACTAGGTCGCCTTCGTCGGAGAAGTAGACGACCCTGGGCGCGGGCTTTGTCCACTTCACCGGTCAGGTAAGGCAACAGGTTGTACCCATCGATGTGAACCTTGAACGTCTTGTCACCGGCGCTGTGGCCTGCTTTTAGCCCCGACCGTGCAGTAGAGGTATGGTAATGACCGCACCCCGGGTGGGCGGGGGCGCGGAAGCGTCCGGTGCGAGCGGGATTCTTGGGCTTGCTGAAGGTCCTTGATCCCGAGGTTTGGAGGTTCACCTTGGGGGTGATGCGTGACGGACGCCCGAGGGGTCCAGGTTGATCGTCCGGCGCGAGCGCCCGCACCCGGTGCGCAGCTGTCGTTCACCGACCACGACGGCTGCGCTTCCAGGCGATCCTGACCGACCAGCATGACGATGACATCGCGATCCGGGAGCGCCGCCACCGCCAGCGTGCCCGGGTCGAGGACCGCATCCGCGACGACAAGGACACCGGCCTTCAGAAGTTCCCGTTCAAGGAGTTCGCATTGAATGAGGTGTGGTTGGAGATCGTCATGCTCGCCCACGACCTGATCGTCTGGACCCAGGCGCTGCTGCTCTCAGGCGAGCTCGCCAAGGCCGAACCGAAGCAGCTGCGTTACCGGCTGCTGCACCCCGCCGGCCGGCTCGCGTTCTCCGGCCGACGCGCCAAGCTCACCTACAGGACACCTGGCCGTGGGGTACCGAGCTCCTCGCTGCGTTCACAAAGCTCAAATCACTCCAGCCGCCACCGCCTGACCCCTGTTGGTCGGCAGATAGCAGCTACGTGGCTATTACACCGCGGCTACGGTTACTTTCACGCGGGCACGCCGGGAGAATGGGTCACGACACCGCATATTCAAGTGTGATCGAGTGCCTCGTAACCAGTTACTAGGGGAGGTTCGTTGGGAAGGTCTGTCCCGACCCGGCGCCTGGCCCGCAGGCCACCGCGACCGAGAACGGCTCCGGAGTGGGCTGGCCGAGAGAGTCGTACGTGGCAACCGCGACCAACGTGGACTGCCCGTTCCGGGGCACGATGCTGGCGTCGGCATACGCGCCGGCGGACGGCTTCACCGGAGGCGTTGGTGTGGTGCTGGTGGTGGTCGTCGTGGTTGTGGTCGCGGTCTTGGTCGTGGTGGTGGGTGGGGGCGGGCTGGCCGATCCTCCCATGACGGTCGCAATCGGGGCACACCACCCCGCGAAGGCGTCGCCCCAGGTGACTACGACGTTACCTGTGGTGGTGGCCTTGCTCTGCCCGCCTGGGCTGGTGGACATGATTGAGCCGGAGGCGTTTACTGTCGCCCACCGACGCACGAACCCCGTGGTGTAGTTCGGATCCCACTTGACTGGATCAATTACGTAGTTGCGGAGCTGACGCTCGCCGACTGCTCCCGGTGGGATCTGGAACTGGGCATAGGCCGCGCCGCCAAGCGCAAGTAGCGAGCACGCTAGTGCCAGGTACGCGATAACGTGGCCACGGGCGTGCCGGATGAGGATTCCGATCATGTGGGCGCTCCGTTCGTAGGTCGCGGTTGCCAGGCGCGGGTTGCGCGTCGAGGTCTCGAACCATCGGGGTCGACCAGAGTTGCGATCGGTGGGCAGGATCCGAGGCGAGGTCGCACGGCGCCAGCGCGCGCCGGGCGCCAAACCGGCGGGCTTATGCAGGCGAAAGGCTGAGCGGCGCCGGTAGCGGTTCTTCGGCCCTACGGGCGACGAGGTCGAGATAGAGCAGCGTCCGCCCGGCCACGACGTACGGGAGCAACAAGGCGGAGATCACCGCGCCGAAAAGGTCTACGTTGCTGATCGGAACGGTGGTGAACAGCAGAGCGAAGCCCAGAAACGGGCCGGGTATCTGGCTGAGCAGCCAGAAGACCCCCGCGACAGCGGCGGTGTGCCACCAGTGCCCGCGGACCACGCGCGTGCTGCCGCGTAGGGCCTCGCGGATCGAGCAATCCTCGAACAGCACCTCCTGCTGAGCGAGCTGCCAGTCCACGAACTTCCGTATCCCGAACGGGATGCCGATGATCGTGATCAGCATTGCGAATACCAGGATGGTGGCCAGCAACTCCACCGCGATCAGCCGCCACAGACGACCGAGCACGGCGCGCCAGGCGGTACCGAAGCCGGCCGGAGCACCGCGTTCGAGATCGCGCACGAAGGCGACCACGACCCCCGACGCGATCGGCGTGGCGATCGTTCGTCCCAGGCCGGCCGACGTCGAGATCTGGATGTTCGCGCCCGAGTCGGTGAACGCAATGCCCGAGCCGTTTCCGCCGAGGGCGCGCAGGATGAGGGTCTGCAGCTCCTGGAGGGCACCGATAAGCAGAAGCGAGGCCAGAGCGATCAGGACGAGCGTCGCCCCGTGGCGCCAATACAAGCGCCCGGCCGTGAGCAGCAACTGCCCGAGCGCGCGCGGCTGGCGCAGCGGCTGCAGTTGAACCGGGCGCCACCGGGTCAAGCTCACCAGCACCACGATCAGCAGTGCGATTCCCGCGGCGAGGCCGATCGCTCCCGGAGTCGTCCTTGCCATCAGGTTGAGGAACCCCGTGACGTTCGCCACCGCGCCGCAGAATGCGCCCGCGACCGACGGTCCGATCAGCGCTCCGCCCGGCACCGTGGGGCTCGAGTCGCGGGTGCCGTCCATCCAGGTGAACGGCTTGCGCCAAACCGTCTTCGTGTTCGGCCCTGCCGGCCCATTGTTGAAGCCCGCCTCGCGCTGACCCCAGCGGCCCGTGTAGGTCAGCCACGCAAACTGTCCGCTGGCCACGGGTACGTCCGGAAGCAGGACTGCCCCTGGCCGTTCCGTCATCAAGGGCGCGCTGGTGTTATCGCACCCGACACCCGAGCCGTTCTGGCCGTTTCCCAGATACAGAGCCGAGCCGTAGAACGTCGCGTGCGACCCGGCGGCGGAGTAGACGACCGGATGCGTTCCCTCGCGCTTGACCTTGGCATCGTCCCACTTGGCATGCTCTCCGCCGGCGTGCTGGAAGACGACGATCTCGTACGGCGCGCCGGCGAGCGCCTGGGCCGGGGTGTCCGCGTGGAACGCGAGCTGCATCCCCTCCCAGTCGCCCTCGTGCAGATCGTTGAATTGATTGAAGTAGTAGAAGAACCAGTACTGCAGCGCGAGCCCGGGATGTCCGGGCTCGCGCGCGATGTGGGCGTAGGTCACCGCCGGCGCGTGGCCGGCCCGGCGCAAGGCAGCGAAATCGTGGGCGTATTTGCAGCCCGGGTCAAGGGGATTGCCCGGCAGGTCGAGGTAATAGCTCGGGCCGCGCTCGGCGAGATCGGCCGCGGTGGGCGCGCGCTTGATGAGGTGCGTCCCATGGGAGTCGCGCTTCAGAAGTCTCACCCGGGGATTGCCGAGCACCACGTCGACCGACGTGGGGGGCCAGTACTGCTCCTCCGAGGAGTCACAGAGCCCCTGTTGCTGCGAGCGCATCATCACGATCGGCGAGTAGGTATCGGCGAGCTGCTGGGCGGCGCTCGTCGACGCACTGGCTGGGGGCGGCGCGAACAACGACAGAGCCGCGAGCAGCGCAACCGCGGCCCCGACCTGCAGCACCGCTCGGCGGCCGGGCGAGCCAGTCAGACTTGCCCCCTAACAGTCGCTCCCACAAACGCGGATTCTCTCACGCGTGCCTGTGACCCAGTGGTGGGCCTGGACCCGTCGCGGCGTGCTGGAAGCATCCCCACGGCCCGGCCAGCTCGATCACCGGTCGCGAGGACCATCCGGTGGTCCACGTCGCCTACGAGATGCGGCCACCTATGCGGCCTGGGCGGGCAAGGCGCTGCCGACCGAAGCGCAGTGGGAATACGCGGGCTCGGGGTGGGCTCGATGGCGCGGCATACGTGTGGGGCGACCGCCCCGAAACGCCTCGACAGCGGCTCGCGAACTACTGGCACGGCGGCTTTCCCTGGTGCGTGAACAAGGGTTACGGCACCACGACACCGGTAGGGTCATATCCACCCAACGGTTACGGCCTCCACGACATGGACGGCAACGTCTGGGAGTGGACGAGCGACTGGTACACGCGCACACATGAGACCAGAATGCCCTGCTGCATGCCCGACCTGCCGAGAGGCACGATCGAGGGAAGTTACGATCGCGCGCAACCTAGGTTCGGACCCGCGCAAGGGTCGTCAAGGTCGGATCACCTCTGTGCCGACACCTACTGCCTGCGCTACCGCCCCGCCGCCCGCCAACCTCAGATGATCGATTCCGGCATGAGCCACGTCGGCTTTCGGTGCGTGCGTAGAGGCGAGACTCTCGCCTCAACTTAGTCATGCCCTCCGCGTTCGGTCATGTCCCGCCAATAGGCGGCACCGTCTAGGCTCCGTAGAACATGGAGATCGTGCGGCGCGAACAACGCGAGGCGTTCATCACCGCAGACGGCTCTTCGATCAGGGAGCTCGCGGGGGTCCCGTCGGGCAACGCGACCAACCAGAGCTTGGCCGAGGCGATCGTGGCGCCCGGAACCGCTACCGTCGCTCACCTTCACCGCCGCAGTGAGGAGATCTATCTCTTCACCGGCGGTTGCGGTCGGATGCGCCTCGGCGAGGAGGAACGGCAGGTGCGGGCCGGCGACTGTGTCGTCATACCGCCCGGCGTTGCGCACAAGTTGTGGGCCGAGGAAGGGGAGCCGTTGGTTCTATGGTGCTGCTGCGCGCCGGCGTACTCACACGAGGACACGGTCTTGCTCGAGGGCTAGGGCCGCGTGGCGCTCGCCCTCATCACCGGTGGCTCGCGGGGGATCGGCGCGGCGTGCGCGGTGCGCCTGGCCCGCGATGGACACGACATCGCGGTGGCGTACGGCTCGAGCGCCGAGGCGGCAGAGCGCGTCGCAGGCGAAGTCCGGGCGCTCGGTCGCGCGGCCAGGACGTTCGCGGCCGAGATGGCCGACGCCGAGGCGCCGAGCGTGCTGGTCTCGGAGGTGGAGCGCGAGCTGGGCCCGGTCGAGATCCTCATTGCCAGCGCCGGGATCAACGAGCCACTGGAGCAGGATCCCCGCAAGATTGACGCCGCCACCTGGGACCGGGTGATGGCGATCAACCTTCGGGCGCCGTTCCTGGTCGCCCGCGCCGCGATCGGTGGGATGATCGAGCGCGGCTTCGGGCGGATCGTGATGCTCTCGTCGGTCGCCGCTTATACCGGGGGAATCGTCGGGCCGCACTACGCGGCCTCCAAGGCCGGCTTGCATGGACTCGCTCACTCGCTCTCACAGCTCGCGGCCGGTCGTGGCGTCACGGTCAACGTGGTGGCGCCCGCGCTGATCGCCACCGACATGATCCGCGCTGATGAGCAGGCGTTCCAGGGGCTCGCGCGACGGATTCCCGTCGGCCGCCTGGGTCAGGCCGACGAAGTCGCCGACCTGATCGCCGCGATCGTGAGCAATCCGTACATCACCAACCAGTCGATACTGATCGACGGCGGGCTGCGGCCCTCCTAGGGACCAGCGCCCCGGGTCGCCCTCTCGAGGGCCCCGAAGCCTGCAACGCGTCCAGTAGCTGCGGATCTCTAGATTTGGCCGATGCCAACGGCTCTCGTGTGGATCGGTGATGGTGCGGCGCGGATGGAGGTCGCTCACATAGAGCGCCGCGCTCGTGACTTCACGGCCATCGGCACTCAGCTCGGTGTGGCCTACGAGCTGCGCTACCGGGTCGAGCCGAACAGACTCGCTCTGGAGCTCGTGGGACAACGGTCGCGGCAGCTGGAGCTCGGAGATGCCGACTTCTTCGACCTCGGCTGGTCACCCCTGTTCAACTCGCTTCCCGTGATCCGGGACGGACTTCTGGAGGACGGCCCGCCGCACGAGTACGTCATGAGCTGGGTTGATGTCCCCTCGCTCGAGGTCAGCAGGTCCGAGCAGCGGTACGAGCCATTGGGAAACGGCTTGGTCCGCTTCACGGCAGGTGACTTCGCCGCGGACATTCGGTTCGACGACGCGGGGTTCGTGCTCGACTATCCGGGCATCGCGACACGCTTGCATGGCTGAGAAGAGCACGTTCAACGCGGTGGCCCGGCACCGCAGGCCGGGCCACCGCGCGCCTTACCCCGGCTCGGGCAGTCGCGGCCCTCTCATGATGCTCCCGGCTTGTTTGACTCGCCGTGCCATGAGCGATGTCTCGACCGTGTGTACGGCCTTCAGCGCGCCGATCTCGCGGACGAGAAACTCGTGCAGGTGGTGGGGGTCGCGGCACGCGACGGTCGCGTGCAGATTTGCGGGCCCGCTCACGGCCGCCACGAACGCGCTCTCTCGCGCCGCCGCGATCCGTTCCGCGGCGGCGGTCAGCTCCGACGGCGGCACCGCGATCCACAGAAGCGCTGGTGCCGAGAAGCCAAGCAGTTCGGTGGCGATCTCGACGTCGACGTACAGGGCGCCGGAAGCAAACAGCGACGCCAGACGGCGAGCGACTTGGCCCTTTGACCAGCGGGTGGCGGCGGCGAGCTGCGCGTAGGTGGCACGCCCGTCTTCGTGAAGGGCGGACGCGAGCGCGGCGTCCGCCGGCGTGAGCCGGGCGGCATCGGGGGCGGGGATCTGGTTGGTGACCACACCTTGCGGCCGCGGGTCGCGGTGTGCAGCGAGCTCCTCTGTCTGCTCCGGATCAAGCGGATCGTCGAATGCCGTCCACTCGTTCCAGCCGCTGCCGGCGTAGCGATGAAGGATCGCGTGCGCGGTCAGGCTGGTAACCGGGCTGGCGCGGGGGAGACGTTCGAGGAGCAGTGCGTCGCGCTGGTCGGGCGTGCGAGGGCGGGTCGAGCACACCACCTCGGTCCCGCCGGCGGTGATCGTTACCCATGAGACATCCCGGCGCCGCGCCAATGCCGCGGCCAACGAGTCCGCCGCTCCCGGCCGTACCTGAACTCGGACGTACCAATCCAGCATTCCGTCGGCCGGTCCCCGGAGCCCGCGGACGCGGATCACCCCCTGTTCGCGAAGCCGCCGGTATCGCCGCGCGACCGTCTGCTCGGAGCTACTCAGCACAGCCGCGATGCGCGAGAACGGGGACCGACCATCCACAACCAGGGCGTGGATGATCTGACGATCCAGCCGGTCTAGTTTGAGATTTCCGATCGTATCGGTACGGGGAATGGCGGAATTCTACGATATATGCGCAACTGCTGGGAATTGCTCGTCCAGTGGGGCAGGCTGTGGGCATGCGTAAATGGATTGCTCTTCTCGCCGTCTGCCTAGGGTCGTTGATGCTGTTGGTCGACGTCACGATCGTGAACATCGCCCTCCCGAAGATGGCGATCGAGCTGCATGCCTCGTTCACCTCGCTGCAGTGGGTGATCGACATCTACGCGATCGCGCTGGCCGCGCTGCTGCTGGGCGCGGGTGCGGTTGCTGACCGGGTGGGACGTAAACGCGTCTACCTGGTCGGCCTTCTTTTGTTCGCCGTCTCATCGCTGTGCGGCGGACTTGCGCCCGGAACTGCGACGCTGATCGTGGCCCGTGGATTTCAGGGTGTCGGTGCCGCCGGGATGTTCGCCACCACGATCGCTCTGATCAACGCCAGCTACGAGGGGCGAGATCGTGGCATCGCGTTCGGCGCGTGGGGCGCCGTCAACGGAGCGGCGGCCGCGGCGGGTCCGATTGCCGGCGGGTTGCTCACCCAGGCGCTGTCGTGGCGCTGGATCTTCTTCGTCAACCTACCGATCACTGTGGCCACGGTGGCGCTCAGTCTCCGGGCGCTTCCGCGCGAGCCGCGCAGGCACGGCCCGCGGATCGATGTGTTCGGCATTGCCGCTTTTACGCTTGCGGCCGGTGCGCTCACGTACGCGCTCACTCGCGCCCCCGAAGTGGGATGGACCGCGACCGAGACGGAGGCCTGGCTGGCGCTCGCCGCAGCCGCGTTGATTGCGTTCATCGTCCGCCAAGGTCGGGCGAAGAACCCGATCGTCGAGCTCTCGCTGCTGCGCCGGCCGGCGTTTTCGGGTGTCATGGCGGGATCGCTCCTGCTCGGGGTGGCCGCATTTGCCTACCTGCCTTTCTCGTCGTTGTGGCTTCAGACGATCCGCGGGATGAGACCGATCGATGCCGGGCTGGCCCTCGTGCCGCTGAGTGTGGCGGCGCTGATCAGCGCCCTCGCCGTCGGCCGCATGCTGCACGGCAGATCTGCCCGCTGGCTGATCGCCGCCGGCTTCTCCCTGATCGGCGCCGGTGCACTGCTGCAGGCACATCTCGCCGCGGGATCGACCTGGAAAAGGCTCGTGGCGGGGCTGATCGTCACCGGTTTGGGCGTCGGGCTGGCCTCGCCCACTATCGCCTCTGCGGCGCTCGAGGCCGCGCCGCGCGATCGCGGCGGGATGGCGGCCGGCGCGGTCAACACCATGCGTCAGCTCGGCTATGCGCTCGGCATCGCCGTCCTCGGGGCGATCGGCCAGGCCCGGATCAGCGATGTTCTGAGGAACCACGAGCTCGCCCACAGCTCGCGGGTGGCGGCGGACCTGATCAGCGGACAGGCGCAGACGCTCGTGGCGCGCGCGGGGTCCCTGCAGCGCAGCGGGCTGGACGCGGCGATCCATGCGGCGTTCGCGTCCGGATTGAATGCGGCATTGCTGACAGCGGGTGGGCTGGGAATCGCGGCCGCCGCGCTGGTGGCGCTCACCGTCAGGGCGGCTCCGGCTCCGGCTCCGGCTCCGGTCCCGGTGGCGCGGGCTTCTCTCCGAAACGATCATGTTCGATGTTCGGAGTTGGAGGCCGCGGAGCGATGATTGGGTATCGACATCCAGGAGCAGCCCTCGAGTCTCGATCCGGTCGTGGCGATCTACCGCGTGGCGTTGCCCCACGTCTATGGTTACCTCCTGCCGCGCTGCGGCAGCGTGGCCCTCGCGGAAGATCTGACCGCCGAGACGTTCATGGCTGCGGTCGCGGCCGTCAAGCGGCGGCAGGTGCGGGAGCTCACGATCGCATGGCTGGTTGGTGTGGCGCGCCACAAGCTGGTCGATCATTGGCGTCGCGTCGAGCGTGAGCAGCGGGGGCTGGCGGCGGTCGAACACGACCAGGAGGGCTCAAACAACCCCTGGGATGAGCTCCTAGACACGGAGGCCGCGCAAAGCGCGCTGCTGCGCGTCTCCGCCCCGCAACGCCTGGCGCTCACGCTGCGCTACCTCGATGGGCTGTCGGTGCCCGAGGTGGCCGAGCATCTGGGGCGCAGCGTCCACGCCACCGAGACGCTACTGGCGCGGGCTCGCGCCGCCCTGAGACGCATCTACCTGAAGGAGTCGCACGGCGATGACTGATCCGCTGGAGCGGCTGTGGCTGCCGATCGTGCCGATCGAACCCCGTCCCGAGTTCGCCACCGCGCTGCTGCGGCGCATCCAGGGCACGGAGGCGCTCGCCCTCCGGGAGCCACCAACCGTCCGCTACTTCGTCGACGATCTCGACGCCGCGGTCGCGTTCTACCGCGAGCTTCTGGGGTTCGAGGAGGAGCTGTGGCCCTCGCCGGCGTTCGCGATGCTCTATCGAGGCGACCTGCGGCTCCTGCTCAGCGTGCCCGGCGAGCCGCACGTGCTGCCCGACGGCACCGCGCCCAAGCCTGGTGGCTGGAACCGCATTGCGCTTCGCGTCGATGATCTCGCCGCCGCTGTCGGCGCGCTGCGCCGCCAGGGCGCACGGTTCCGCACCGAGATCGTCGCGGGGGTGGCCGTGAACACCATCTTGGTCGAGGACCCGGCCGGGAACCTCGTCGAGCTGTTCGAGCCCCGCCCGGGCTATCACGAACGCGGCGCCGGCGACGAACCCACGCGAACCCGAGACGATGCGTCGAACCGACCGAGGGGAGATCCCAATGATCACTGAGCTTCACACCGTCGCGCTGTACGTCGCAGACCAGGAGCGTGCCAGGCGCTTCTACGTCGACACGCTCGGTTTCGACCTCAACGCCGACCAGCCAGGCCTGGGCGGGATCGGCCGTTGGATCGAGGTCGCGCCTCAGGGCGGGCAAACCGCGTTCATGCTCGCCGACGCGACCGGATGGGGAAAGCAGGACCGGATCGGACAATCCGCCGACGTCACCCTCCGGTGCGATGACGCCCGTGCGCTGCACGCCGAGCTCACGGCAAAGGGCGTGCCCGTGACGGAGCCGCAGACACAGCGCTTCGGCACGTTCATTGACATCACCGATCCAGATGGCCACCAGCTCCGCGTGGTCGACGTACGCGGAAGGACGCTCTCCGATCGCGATGCAACCGACACCTGACGCCTCCGCCACCGTGAACGGCCGGCGGCTACCCGCCGCGTTCACCTTCACGTGACCGGAGTTGCGACGGTCGGGCTCAGGCTGCGAGCCCCAGGGAAGGCGGGCCTTGCGGCGTCGGCGCGCGATCCTGTGGGCGGCCGGCCAGCCGCGAGCGGGTCAGCGCCCTCAGCGAGCGCTCCGTGCCGCCGTGATGGGAGCGGGCGCGGTCGCGCGTACGGTGGTTCTGGGTGATCTCGTGGATGTAGGCCGAGACCACGGCTTCGGCCACGATCTGGGCCCGGTGCGTACTGGCGGTGTGGTGCGGGGGATTGGTGGTGAGGGTGGACATGAGGCTCCTGAGGCGATGGCGACCAGGGGCCGCCGAGGTGGGCATTTCGATAACTGATTGCGCCGCTCAAATCAGGCGGCCTGGTGCTCGAGGTCGGGCACGAACTCCTCGGGACGGTGGGCCCCGTGCTGAACGACGACCTCGGGGTGGTGCGTTCGCGATCCGTGGTGAGCGACGACCTCGGGTTGATGTGTTCGGGGCGCCCGTAGCAGGATGAGCGCGCCAAGGATGCCTACGCCGACAGTCGCCGCGCTAATTGCGAACGCGAGGTGATACCCCGCGAGCAGCGAACCAACGACGGGGTGGTGGGCCACCTCCAGCGCCCGCGTGCGGTTGGTGGCGATCGTGCCCAGGACGGCGAGGCCGAGCGCCCCGGAGACATACTGGGCAACGTTGATGATCCCCGAGCCGAGCCCGGCGTCAGCGGCCGGGACGTCGGCCATTGCGATCGTCAGCAGCGGCATGAACGCTGTGCCGATGCCGAGTCCGAGCGTGAGGTAAGCGAGGAAGATCGTCGGGAAGAAGCTCGTGTGAGGGCCCACGGTCGTGAGCACGCCCAATCCGAGGATCGCGGTGAGCATCCCAGGGACCAGCACTCGCATGGCGCCGAACCGCTCGACCAGTCGGGCCGTGATACCGAGCGAGAGCGCCGCGACCGTCATCGTCCACGGTAGGAACGCGAGGCCCGTCTGCAGCGCGCCGTAATGGAGCACGTGCTCCAGGTAGAGCGTGCCGAGGAAGAACGTCGAGTACATGCCGGCAACGAGAAAGCCCCGCACCACGCTCGAGCTGAGGAGTCCTGGCACGCGCAGGATGCGCAGCGGCATGATCGGGTTCTCGATCCGGCCCTCGACGGCGACAAAGACCGCCATAAGCGCGGCGGCCAGGCCTCCGAAGCCAATCGTCGAGCTCGAACCCCAGCCGTGCCCGCTCGCGTGCACGATGGCGTAGATGGCGCTCATCAAGGAGCCGGTGACCAGGAGTGATCCAACCCAGTCCACGCGGCCTCTGGTGCCGGCGCGCTCATCGCTCGGGATCAGGTCCCGACCGAGGGCGATGGTCACCGCGCCGATGGGTAGGTTGACGAAGAAGATCCAGTGCCAGCTGAGGGTCTGGGTGAGCACACCCCCGGCAAGCAGTCCGAGCGATCCCCCGGCCACCGCGACGAAGACGTAGGCGCTCATTGCGCGGGCGCGGTCGCTCGGTTGGGGAAATTCGGTTGCGATGATCGCCAGGATCACCGAAGCTTGCATCGCGGCGCCGATGCCCTGGATGAAGCGTGCGCCGATCAACGCACCCCGGTCGGGTGCGAGCCCGCAGATCGCCGAGGCGGCCGTGAACACGAGCACCCCGGCGAGAAACATGCGCTTGCGGCCGAACAGATCGCCCAGCCGGCCGGCGAGGAGCAAGAAGCTCCCGAACGTGACCAGGAACGCGTTGACGACCCAGGTGAGGGTTCCCTGGGCGAAATGCAGGTCGCGCTGCACGGCCGGGAGGGCCACGTTCACGATCGTCGTGTCGAGCACGATCATCAGCTGGGCTAGGCAGACCACTGCTAGCACCACCCAGCGGCGCTGCTCGCCGCCGGCTGAAAAGAGAGAGATAGGGGGCATATGGGTCCGGTAGGAGGAAATCGGTGATAAACTGGAGGCATCCTCCGGAAGTAACTGGAGGCCGCCTCCGGAAGACACTATAGCGGAGGCCCCCTCCGGTTTGTCAAGGAAAATTGTCCCACCTCCATGACCACCAGCGAAATCCTCGACCACGCCCTGACGCGCAAGCCGAAGCGCGCGGACGCACGTCGCAACTACGACAAGGTTGTCGCGGCCGCTCGGGAGGCGTTCGCCGAACGCGGAGACGCCACGTCGCTGGAAGAGATCTCGCGCAGGGCCGGGGTCGGAATCGGGACCCTGTACCGCAACTTTCCCAATCGTCAGGCCCTGCTCGAAGCGGTCTACGTCGACGAGGTCGAGAACCTATGCCGCTCCGCGGCCGAGCTCGACGGCCTCCCTCCGTGGGACGCGTTCGCCGCCTGGGTGCACCGCCTGGTCGGCTACCTCGCCACCAAGCAGGCTCTGGCACACGAACTGCTCGAGTACCTCGACCGCGACGCGCCGCTGTTCAAGACGTGCCGCGAGTGGCTGGTGACCTCGGGACAGCCGTTACTCGAACGCGCCCAGGAGGCCCAGGTCGTCCGCGCCGACACCAGCCTCTGGGACATCATCCAGATGGTCGGCGGGATCGCCAAGATCCCCGGCGCCGAACCCGACCAGATCGAACACATCCTCGCGATCGCGCTCGACGGACTGCGGTACCGCGCACGCGGCGCATAGCGAGGGATTCCAGGCCCTATCGGACGTAGCCTGGGCGTGACGCTCGGGACGCTGCGCACGGCCTGTCCTCGGTGGTTGCTCTACGCGGCCAGCGCATGGTGGGTCCACCCTCGGCTGGCATAGAAGTAGGGGTGGTGGAACGCGGTCAGGGCCTCCTCGGGATCGACGTCGAGCTTGAAGAACCCGCCGGTCCGCTCGTCCTCGACGGTGACCGAGACGCGGTTTGTCAGTGGGTTCCACAGCAATCTCACGTCGATTCCGTCGCTCACGCGATGATCCAGCTCCCGGGTCATTGGGTCAGGGTTGGTGTGCATGATCGTTCGCTCCGGTGCTCTTACGAGGGGTCGTCGTGTCTGTTGCGTGGCACTCCTTGCGGAGCCCGAATCGATCCCGTAACTGATAGACACCAGGCCGCCGTCGAGTGTGACGCACTTGACTTGCCGCATCGGCACCTCGGTGCTGAGTTCGTCGAACAGTCGCCTCCCGCGGCTCTTGATCAGGGGCTCGACTAGGAGCACCAGCTCGTCGATCATCGCCCGGCGTAGCATGGACTGAACCAGAGTCGCGCTTGCGAGCACCAGAATGTCCCTTCCCGGAGCGCCGCGCAATCTCGACAGCTCTTCTCCGATGAGCGCGTTGCCGTCGATGAGGTCGGTGTTCTGCCAGCCGGCGTATTCGAGGGTGGTCGAGACGACGAGCTTGCGAGTGCCGTTGATGAAGTCCGCCAAGTCACCCGACCGGTATGGCCACTCGCTAGCGAACTCCTCGTATGTCGCGCGGCCGAGCAAGATGAGGTCAAAGGACGCCGTCCGCGCCGTGATCGTCGCGGCTTGCTCCTCGCTCATGGCCAGCCACTCCGCCGGCTCTCCTACGACCCCGTCGACCGAGACGAACAGGCACGCAACGATTCTCCTCATACCGCCCTTCCCCCAAGCCCGATCGAAAAGTAGTCGTGCCCGGGAAGAATCGGCGGCGAGTGGCGAAGCAGGTGTACTTCGATCTCCGAGGCTCGCAGCCGGGCCGCGTATGTAATCCCGTCGTCGATTCGTGTGTCGCTGCTGATGACCGTCGCGGGCGCGACGCCCCTGAGCAGGAACGGCATCGGGCACGTTTGAGTGAAGGTCGGAAACACGAGGACCTGGCGGCGCAGCTGCGGCCAGCCGTCATCGCGCGCGCGAATCGCGAGCCGGGCGGCGTGGGCTGCGCCATCGCCTTCGCCCGCGACCATGGCTTGCTCCGGGCGGGCCCCGAGCTCGGCGGCATGCTCGACCGCCCACCCGAGCGCCGCCAGCTCATAGTCGTTGCCGGTCGCGCGCGGACTCGGGATAGCGAGCACCACGCCGCCTGCAACCGAGCAGAGCAAACAGGACAGCAGGTGGGAGGTCTCGGCTTCGCCTACCCTCGGCACGAAGATCAGTGGCGAGCCCGCGGTGCCAGCCTCCTCCCGGGGCCAGTAAACGCGACCGCCCAGGCGGCGCCCGCTGAAGCGCAGCGTCAGTCCGGCTACCAGGACGGAACCGCTTGTGGCTTCGTCCGTACGGGGGTCAGTGCGTTGCATCGGGGGCAGCATTCCAGCCGCTCGTGGAAGGGGAAAGTCCGATCACACAACGCGGTTATGAACGTTTGGCATCACAAGCCGGCGCTTGTAGGGCCATACTCGGGGCATGGATGAGCCCGGACATCTGCTTCCGTTCCCCCAGGCCCCTGACGGGATCGAGCTCCGGCACCTGCGGGCGTTCGTAGCCGTCGCGGAGGAGCTGAGCTTCGGCCGCGCGGCGGAGCGGCTGTACGTCTCGCAGTCCGCGCTCAGCCGCCAGATCCGCGGCCTCGAGCAGTTGCTCGGCTGCGAGCTGCTGCGCCGCTCGACGCACCGGGTCGAGCTCACGATCGCCGGCGAGGCGTTGCTGGATCGGTCTCGCAACGTTCTGCGGGACGTCGACGAGGCGGTGTCCGCCACCCTCGCAGTCGGAGGCGAGCTCTTGAGCCGCATCACCAAGCTTTGGGAGCCGATGGTGGGGTTATTGGGCCCCGAGGCCGACCTGCAGGAGGCGCGCGCCGCCGGCGAAAGACTGCTCGCGCAAACGTCGCCCCCGCCCGGCACCCGCGTGCGGCCCGTGACCGCCGGCGGGGTCTCCTCGTTAGTCGTTGCCCCGGCCGAAGACGCGGCCGCGACCGTGCTGTTTCTCCACGGCGGCGGGTACGTGTTCGGGTCGGCGTTCGGCTACCAGCCCCTGGCGGGCGCGATCGCGACCTCGGCGCAGAGCGGGGTCCTCGTCCCGGATTACTCCCTCGCTCCCGAGCACCCGTTCCCAGCGGCGGTCGAGGACTCGCTGAGTGCATACCGATGGTTGCTCGACCGGGGAATCGCGCCCGACCAAGTGACGGTTATTGGCGACTCGTCCGGTGGCGGATTGGTGCTCTCGCTCTTGCTGACCCTGGCGAAGGAGAATGCTCCGCAGCCGGGCGCGGCGGTCCTGATGTGCCCGTGGTTGGATCTCGCCCTCCGCCTCGAGCGCGCGCCCAGCGACGTCATCGCCCCGCTGGCAGCCGACGAGGAGGCACGAAACTGTGTCGCCATGTACCTCGCCGGACACCCGCCCGACGACCCGGTGGTCAACCCGCTATCCGCTGACCTGACCGGCCTGCCGCCGGTGCTCATCCAAGCCGCCACCGGCGACGCCAGGCTCGCAGACGCCAAGGCTCTCGCTGCCCGCGCGCGTAGGTACGGCGTTGATGCCCGGCTTCAGTTGTTTCCGGTCGACGCGCACGGATTCCACCTGTTCTGGTCTTTCCTGCCCGAAGCCGCGGATGCGATCGAAGCGGCGGGGGCGTTCACCCGGGAGGCCACTGGCACCGGGCGCGCCGAGCCAAGAGCCTCCGTTCGTGGCTAGGGCGGCACCAGTCCCGCTGCACGCTCCGGATATCTTGCGCGCGGAGCCTGCTTGCCGATGCTCCGCCGTCAGGCTCGGCACGCCCTGAGCACAGCCTCAGGACCCGTGGCGAGTTGGGCGTGCATGTTGGTTTCCATCATCCGGAGCGCCGCCTGCGCCAGCTGCTCATCGATGTGGGCGACGGCGTCGGTAGGAACGACCACCTCGAAATGGCGCACGTAGCCGTCGAGAGCCGAATAGAGGACGCATTGCTCGGTGACCTGTCCGGCCAGCACCAGGCGCGTGATGTCCTCCCGGTGCAGCAGGTATTCGAGCAGTGTCTCGTAGAAGATCGAATGGCGGGCCTTGACGATGAACGGGGCATCGTCAGGGGGCAGCACCGGCTCGACGAGCTTGGGCCTGGCGCCGGCGAGCGCCCGCCGGGCGATGTCCTTCGGTCCAGCTGTCCAATCGCCGTGGTTGTCGTTGACGTAGACGATGCGCAGCCCCTCCTCACGGGCCGCTCCGACTAGGGCGCACAGGTCGTCGAGCATCCGCTCCACAGACGCCGTGAGGGGCTCGGCATCATCGTGTTCGTATGGGTTGAGCATGTCAATCACGATCATCCCAGCGGTCATGGGACAGGCCCTACCCGGGACCGCTGGAGGGCATGCCTCGAGTAGACGGCGGCACAGCCAAGCGCCCCCCAGGGCCGGGTCGCTCGCGGCCTTGACTGCGACGCAGGTGACGCGCGGCGTCGCGGCGACCCCAGCGGATGGCCGGGAGCTCGCGGGATCGATGAGTGGGTCCGGGGTGAACGAGCCGGCGGGCACAGTCTCGCGCGGCGAGCGCGGTCCGGGCATGGAGCGTGGGCGGTGCTGCGAGCAAATCGGTGACCCCGTCGTCGTTTGGTTTCGCTACGCGGCGCGGTTCGCGATCGCCGCCGCGGCCGGGCTGGCGATCGGCCTCGCTTTGGGTCTTGAGGATGGGTACTGGGTGCTGATCACGATTGCCGTCGTGATCAAGCCGCAGCTTTCGCTGTCGACCACCTCGACCATCCACCGGGTCGGCGGAACCGTCCTGGGGGCGCTGATCGGCGTCGCGCTTGTGATCAGTGTGACGGCGCCTGGGCCCTGGTGGTCGCCTTATTTGTCCTCGCTGGTCTCGCCGTCAGCCTGATCGGGGTCAACTACGGCCTCGCCGTCGAGTTCATCACGCCGCTAGCGCTGGTGCTGCTCAACGTTCCGCACCTCGGGCAATGGGGAATTGCCGACCCCGAGTGATCAACACCCTGCTCGGCGCTGCCATCGGCCTGCTGGCCACGACCGCGATCCTGCCCGGCAGCGAACGAGGCCTCGTGATCGACCGCAGCCGGATCGCGCTCGAACGCAACGCCGCTTTCCTGCATGCGATTGGTCACGATCCCGCTCGCCAGCGGCTGGCCGCGCGGCGCGCGGCCCGCGCGGCCAATGACGACCTGGTCGCGGTGATCGACCGGGCGATCGGCGAGCCGATCCCACTCAATGGTGCCTCGCTGAATGCCGCGACCCGGATGGCGGCCGCGGCACAGGAACTGTGGGAGCAAGAAACCGAACTCGAGCTCACGGTTTCCCCGGAACGTGTCACAACCGGGCTGCGTCAGCTGACCGACGCGGCCGCGGCCCACCTGGATCACACGGTCAGCGTTCTCGCGAGCCCCGAGCGGGCCGCGGCGACGGTGGCGTCACGATCCTCCCTCCCGATCGAGGCGCACTCTCAAGACCACACCACGACACTCGAGCAACCGATGCCCCACGGATTGGCCGAGTCCCTCCAATCGGTGCACGCGGCAGCCGTGCACTTAGGCCAAACGGCGTCGCGGTCCTATCAGGACTAGCATCCCGGGCGCATCCCGCTTGCGACGACGTCGCACGTGCTGCTCGGCTTGATTCGTTCGCGTCCGCTTGCTGGTTGTGAGCCGGCGCGATACGACGAGCGGTCGGTTGACAACGGCTTCATTCAGGTTGACTCGTGGCGACGTTTACGCGCGAGCGGCCGGTGACAAATGCCGGCAACGTGACTCTTTCAGCTTGGCGAGTGTGCGCTCTGAAGCCAGGCGCGGATCTCGTCAGCGAGCGCGACGGGCGCGTCGTAGTGCAGGAGGTGCCCGGCCTCGCTAACCAGTGTGAACTTGGCTCCCGGGATCAGGTCCGCGAGCCGCCTTCCTGTGTTGGTTGGGATCCAAACATCGTTGGTCCCCCAGAGCATGCGAACGGGGATCTCAATTTGTCCGAGCCGCCGCTCGTTTTCGACCAGGTAGTCCTCGTCGTAGTCGGCGATCTGTTTGTAGAACGCGGGTTGGCCCACGTCGTCCAGCCACGGTGCGGCGAGCGCGTCGACATCCGTCGTACGCAGCCCGCGATGGCTGGCCCCCTGGATGTAGGTTCGCACGATCGCTTCGTGGATGTAGGGCGGTAGTTCGCTGAGCACGTTGGGGTGCTCTTGGACGAATTGGAAAAACGGCGATCCGCTCGGCGGGATCACGACTACGTCGATGAGCATCAGCGACGCGTAGGGAACGCCCAGCACGAGATGTGCGCGCACCGACACAGCGCCGCCGAAGTCGTGGGCGATTACGTGGGGGCGCTCAACGCCCCAGTGATCAATGAGCGCGGCGAATGCTTCGGCCTGGGCGCCGAAGTCGACGGGGTGCTCGGGATGCTTGGACGACCGCCCGTAGCCCGGCATGTCCCACGTGTAGACCGAGAAATCGCCGGCAAGGGTGCTGGCGAACGGGCGCCACAGCAGCGAGGAGAACGGGGTGCCGTGGCAGAGCACGACCGCGGGACCGCTTCCGACCTGCTCCCAGGCGATCTGCCTGCCCTGCCACTCGAAGATCTCAGCCACTGGCTGCCTGTTGTACCCCCCAAATGGGCAGACGAGCCAGCAGGCACCCGGCCAGTCCCGTCCGAGGGTTGCCTATACGGTCGGTCATTTGCCCCAAGACGTGACTGTGGCCCAGCTATGCGACGCAGATGGAATTCTGCGCTGCGGCATGCCTTACGTGCCGCTGGCCCTACGGCGGACCAGGCTGATCGCCACTAATGGAGGGAGAAGGCGGGATTGGGAGACCGGCGGCGCTGAGGGCGTGCAACATCGCTGGGAACGGACCCTCTCCTTGAGCGGCGGCGGCTCCGTCGCCGGGCTGACCGAGTAGCCGTCTTGTCAGCGTCGAGCGTTCCTCGAGCAGCTCGTCGAGAACGCTGAGAAGGTTCTCGCCAGTTGGAGCGTCGCGGTTCTCGAGTGCTCCGCGCAGCCATGCCTGGCGCGCCAGCTCCTTGATAAACGCGCCGCTGACTCCGGCCGAGCGCTCGACGAGGGCGTCCTGGGTGCTCTGGTCGATGGGGATGCCCTTGGCGTAGAGAGCCAGCAGCCGCCGCCGTCCGTCGTCGTCGGGCAGCGGGATCTCGAGGGCCAGGTCGATGCGACCGGGCCGCGCCGCTAGCGCGGGCTCGATGAGGTCGGGTCGGTTAGTCGTCAGCAGGAATAGGAGGTCCTCGTCCTCGGCTAGCCCCTCCATCTGGTTGAGCAGTTCGAACAACAACCCGCCCTCGCTGTCGAAAGGCATAGTGCGCTCGGCGGCGACCAGGTCGACGTCCTCAAAGACAAACGTCGCCGGCGCCAACTCTCGTCCGATCGCCAGCGCCTGCTCGATCAGCCCGAGGCCTCTGCCGGTCAACAGGATCGTGGTCCGACCCGCCATCGCGTGCAGCAGGTACATCACCGACAGCGTCTTGCCCGTGCCCGGCGGCCCGTGCAGTAGCACGCCGCGCTTGAGGTGCTGACCCGCTGACCGCAGCCGCTCTGTCATTCGGGTCATCCCAACCGTGTGGCGCTCGAGGCGCTCGAGCGTCCCAGAGGGCAAGATCACGCCGTCGCGCTGCACGGCCGGCACGGCGTGAAACTGCACGCTCACCGTCTCGTGATGACCGTGCTGGTGCAGTGAAATGATGCGGCCGCGGAAGACGTTGTGCTCGCGCATCGCGGCGCGTAGCTCGCGCAGCAGCTCGGAGACCACACCGTGCTTGGGAGAGACGCCCTCGAGCTTGAGCGCCGACGGCGCCATCGGGTGATCTCCGCCGCGGGAGAGCACCAGCGCGACCGCCTCCCCCGCGTATCGGGTCAAGAACAATGCGCTCGCCACGCACTGGATGACGCGACCGTCACCGACCTCGACGTCGGTGTACTGGACCGGGCCTAACGAGATCGGCCCGGTCATCCCCTGACCCGCGACGATCTCGGCCAAGCCCACAGAGCCAAAGCCGCCGTGGCGAGTCGTGAACCCAACAATCTCGGCGTCGCTCAGGACCGCGTTGATCGCCAGCTGGAGGTTGGCGTGCTCGGTGAGCGGAAATTCAGCGCCAGTGGTCGGAAGCGCCTTCGGATCAGCGCCGAGATGCTCGCGCAAGCGCACGGTCACCGCCGACTCCTTGTGCTCGGCGACGAACGACATCGCGTGCATGAACTCCACAAACGCGGCGCCGAACGCTCCCGGATCAGGCAGCTCAGCCATAGCCCGCACCGTAGGCGACCGCGAGCCGACTGGCAAGGGAGGGCTGCGCCGACTTGACATGCAGCCAATCGGCTGCATATGTTCGTGCAGCCTCATGGCTGCCTATCTATTGGAGATCGACGACGGGTTCCGGGCGCTGGCGGACCCGAGCCGTCGCCGGATATTGGACCGCCTAAACGCTCGGAACGGGCAGACGCTGGGTGAGCTGTGCGTCGGCATGGACATGGCCAGGCAGTCGGTCTCAAAGCACCTCGCGGTGCTCGAAGCCGCCCAGCTCGTGACCACCGTGTGGCGCGGGCGGGAGAAGCTCCACTATCTAAATCCCGCGCCCATCCAGGCAATCTCCGAACGCTGGATCGACCAATACGACCGTCAACGGGTCCGCGCCCTATCGGACCTCAAACGAGCCCTGGAGGACAACCCGATGGACAAGCCGTCGTTCGTCTACACGACTTACATCCACACCACTCCGGAGCGCCTCTGGCAAGCGCTAACCGACCCCGCGTTCACTGAGCGCTACTGGGGAGTCGCGTTCGAGACCGACTGGAGCACCGGCTCGACGATCACGCTTCACCAGTGGGGTGTGACGATCGCCGACTCCGAGCAGGTGATCCTCGAGTCCGAGCCCTACCGCCGGTTGTCGTACACCTGGCATACGTTCACACCCGAATGGAGGAGGGTCGTCCAGGAACGGGTCGGGTTCAGCGATGAGTTCCTTGATCGCGTCGCTGCCGAGCCACGCTCGAAGGTCACCTTCGGGCTCGAGGAGCTCGGCGAGCTGGTCAAGCTGACCGTCGTGCACGACGACTTCGAGCCCGGCAGCGCCGTGCTGGAGACCATCAGCCAGGGCTGGCCCCACATCCTCTCGAACCTCAAGACGCTGCTCGAGACCGGCGAACCGCTCCCCGCAGCTGGCGCGCCCACCTCGGAAACCACGATCGCAGGTCGAACATGAGCGCGACCGGCCAAGAACCTCGGCGCCCGAGGTCTTTGCGCGTGGCACCCGCCGGGCGCACCATCTGACGGTGGCGCTTGCGATCGGCCATCACCCAGCGCGTCGACGATCGTCTCCTCCTGACCCTCTGGCGTCTGGCCGAGCGATGGGGGTGCGTCGTGCCGGAAGCCATCAACGTGCCGTTGGCCGCGCCTTGCCCGCGCCTGGCGGACCTGGTTGGAGCCCATCGACCGTCGGTCACCAAGGCGGTGGGAGAACTCGCCGCATCGGGCGCGCATAGTCGCCGAGACGACGGCGCATGGGATGCTGCACGGAGCTCCGCCTGCGCGGCTACGCCATCACCGGTTGGTCGCGGCGATGACCTGACCGCAGTTCCGCCGCATGACAGCGGCTCGAGCCGCGCGGCGCCCCCGTGGCCAGCCCGCCGAGTCCTTGGCGGGCTGGCCGGCGCCCCCACTGTCCCGATCGTGAAGCTTCCAGAACAGCCTTGGCGGGCTGATCCAAGCCCTCAAGTCCCGATCGCGAGGTTCTCAGAACAGCGCGCGACCGCGGCTGGCGAACAAAGCCAGAACCGCGAGGATCGCGATCAGGAACAGGAGCGGATGAATCGCGATCCCGCCAATCACGGCAAGGATCAACAGGATGACTGCGAGTGCGAGGAGCATCAACACCTCCGAGCTTGACTTTTCCTATGTATCCCGCACTGCGCCAACTGGTGACGGCATTCCGTCTCAGGTCCGACGTCTGCGTGCAGACCGACGCTGTCGCGCTTGGCAGAGCGCCCAGGGAATCACGTCCCGAGGCGGTGCGGACCCGCACTCGCACCGGCGCTCCTATGGCTTGACATCGTCAACGTCGGTGCCAACCTCACCAACCCGCGCGGCGCGACTTGCGCCTCACTCGGGTCGGCTTCCGACGACAGACAGAAAGCGGGAGCGACGGGACTCGAACCCGCGACCTCCGGCGTGACAGGCCGGAGAGTAAGGTGTCGTTGCTGCATTTACGGGCGATCGGAGGTCCTCAAACACCCTTGAAATAGGGGTTTGTGGCGGAGAACGTTGCCCGCGCCCGTTGCCCGAAAAGCTGTTGCCCGAACCGTTGCCCGTTCCGTCTTTTCCGTCCGAGGCGCTGTGTACGGTGCTGGTGATGGCACCGAATCCGAGTGCACGACCCTTCATCCGGCAGCGAGCGACCGGCCCATTCTGGTACGCCAAGTGGTCCCGCAACGGACAGCCAGTAATCCGCGCGCTCGGTCGTGCGTGGGTCGAGCCGGATAGCAGCGGCGGACGGCGTCGCAAGCGCGGCCGCGCACCCCGAGGAACGCTGACTGAGGCCGAGGCCGCTGAGCGGATGCTGACGCTCGTCCGCGAGCACGATGCCGAGGAGACACTGCTCGAGCGTGACGCTGAGGAGCGCCGCCGGCGCGGCGTCACGTTCCGTGAGCTCGCAGCCGATTATCTCAGGTGGCTCGAGCACGTGAAGGGTGCGAAGCCGTCCACGCTACGAGACCACCGTCTGCTGCTCGCCGAGCCGGGGCAGGCGTACCGGCGCGGTACAGGCACGTCACGCGGTCTTGTCATGGCTGCCTTGGGAGATCGGCCGGCACGCGAAGTGACGACACGGGAAATCGACGATCTCTTGCGGAAAGTCTCATCCACCGCCGTTTCTCCGCGGACCGTCAACAAGGTCCGCCAGCTCGTCTGCGCGATCTTCAACTACGGCGCGCGGCCGAGCACTTACGGCCTGGCGTCGAATCCCGCTATGTACGCCGACCGTCGGCGCGAGCCTGACCGCGGCCCGCTCGCCTTCTACTCGTCAGAGCAGATCGAAGAGCTTGCCCGCTCGCTCGCAGCCGGCGCACATCGCGACTCCTCACGGCCAGCGTTGAGCCCAGAGGAGATCGAGGCTCGTGCCGATGACGATGTTCAGGATGGCGAGCTCATACGGGTGGCGGCCTACGCTGGCCTCCGCCGCGGCGAGCTCGTGACGCTGCGCTGGCGCGACGTCGACTTCGGCGGCCGGAAGATCATCGTCCGCCGCTCCCTCTCCGGCGATACCGAGCTTCGGTCGACCAAAAGCCGGCGCGCCCGCGAGGTGCCACTCGCTGATCAGGCCGCCGCCGCCCTCGATCGCGTCAGCCGCCGCGAAGACTTCACCGGGCCCGACGACTACGTCTTCGCCAATCGACTCGGCCGCCGGCTCGACCCGTCAGCCCTGCGCCGGCGCTTCGAGCGCGCGCGTGACGCAGCTGGCCTTGAGCCGCTCCGCTTTCACGACCTGCGCCACACATACGGCTCTCTGCTCGTCGCTGGCGGCATCGACTTGGCGAGCGTCAAGGCAGCGATGGGCCACTCGCGGATCACGACGACTGAGCGGTACCTACATGCACGGCCGGCGGGCGAGCTGGCGGATCGGTTCACCCGCGCCCTCGCAGGCGGCTCGGCGTCGCCGGAGCGCGCCCGTGCCGCGTAACCAGCGCGAGTGGATCAAGGTCCTCGAGGACGAGGGCTGGGTACTCGAACGCGGCGGCAAGCACCAGGTCAAGATGGTCAAGCCGGGCAAGCGTCCGATCACGCTGCCGCAGCACAAGGGCCGGACCTACAGCAAAGGCCTCGATGCGGCGATACGGAGGCAGGCCGGTCTATGATCGATTCGGATCGAGCCGCCATGGAGCACCGCGCGCTACACGTCGACGTTCACCACGAAGATGGCTCGTACTGGGCCGAGGTCCGCGAGCTGCCTGGCTGCTTTGCCTCCGGCGACACGGTGGCGGAGCTGATTGAGTCCGTCGAGGAGGCGGTGGCGCTTTATTTGGCCCCGCCCGAAGCCGACGAGGCCCCCTCGGTCGCAATCGAGCTGGCCGGGTTCGACCTCTCGCTTGAGTCGGAGAAGCCGCTTCAAGCGGCGTAGGGCCGGCACTCAGTTGGCCAGCAGTTCCTCGAGCCGCGGCCGCAGGAACCGCCACGTCCTGCCAAGCCGCCGCGCCGGAAGGTCGCCACGCCGGGCGAGCTGGTAGATCGTCGACACAGGCATCTTCAGCAGATCGGCTACCTCACGAGCAGTCATCACTTCATCGCGCGTGAGGCTGTCGGCGACCGGACCGCGAATCGCGCTACTGATGTCTGGGAGGGCTGAGGCGTACGCTGACATTGTCGGACCTCCAATCAGGTTCCGGCCAGGCCCCGGGGTGTCGCAAGCACCGCCGGGGCCGTCTTTTCGATTACTACTGCAATCTAATCGACGCCTCGGACGGATCCGAGTACTGCAGTAATCTGGTCGTATGGGCCGCAAGGTAGACGTCGACGAGCTCCTCGACGCGAACGGAGTCGCGGAGCTCCTCGGCCTCGCGCACCGCAACACCGTCAGCGTGTATCAGCATCGATATGACGACATGCCACGCCCTGTTCGCGAGTTTGGCGATCGGCGCGCCAAACTCTGGCTCCGTTCCGAGATTGAACGATGGGCCTCGAAGCAAATAGCTGCCGGACGCACTCGTCCTAGGCAGCGCGGTCGTCGATCGGGCGATGATCGCGCTTCTTGAGAGACCTCAAGTTGTTTGTGTGGGTGGTCTCATCCTGGGCTGCATCGACTCCCCGGCGGGAGACGGGCCCGGACGGGCCGTCTTCCGACGGGGAGTACTCCCGCCGAAGGCGACGTTGAAAGCACTGGTCCGTCTTGCGAGCGACCGCAAACTGTCGCCCTGGCAAACCGGCCGGATGAGGGCTCGGACCCCGCTCCACGGACGCAGAGAGCGCTGGTTCCCGATCGCGGAGCGCACGCCCGGCGACGGCAGGATCTCCCCCTGCTGCTTAGTCTTTGCGATCGCGTCGCTGCCGCAGCGGCTGGCTCCTGGCTCGGTGGCCGCGAAGCCTAAAACTGACGCGACCGCGCCCGAGAGTATCTGCCTGCTCGTCGACGGCTAGCACCGCGTCGCCGCGGAGTTGCGCTTCGTCGCGAGGCTGTCGGAATATCGGTGCTGTCTGGGCGGTTTAATTTAAGACACTTCCGGCATGGCTCGAAACTTCGTTAGTTGTGACCGTGGTCAGCTGTTGTTGATGCCGCCGTCGTTGACGGAGTGGCTGCCGGAGGATCACTTGGTGTGGACGATTCTGGGGGCGGTGGAGGAGATGGATCTCGACCGCTTCTATGACGATTACCGTCTCGAGGGTGCGGGTCGCCCGGCGTATGACCCGGCGATGATGGTCGCGCTACTTCTCTATGCGTATGCGCGTGGGAATCGGTCCTCGCGGGGGATCGAGCGGGCGTGCCTGGAGGACGTGGCGTACAAGGTGATCACGACCATGCGCACGCCGGATCACTCGACGATCGCGGAGTTCCGCCGTCGGCATGAGTCCGAGATCGAGGAGCTGTTCGAGGACGTCCTCGGGTTGTGTCGCGAGGCGGGGCTGGTGTCGGTCGGGGTGATCACGATCGATGGGACGAAGGTCAAGGCGAACGCGTCGATGGATCGGAACCGCTCCTACCGTGAGATCGTGACCGAGATCCTGCGCGAGGCCGAGGAGACGGATCGTCGCGAGGATGAGCTCTACGGCGAGGCGCGCGGCGATGAGCTGCCCGAGCAGCTGCGCACCGCGGAGGGCCGGCGGGCCGCGCTTCAGGAGGCGAGGCGTCGGATCCAGGAGCGTAAGGGGCGCCGCCAACCGCGAGGACGAGGAGCCTGGCGCGAACCTGGAGGTGGATCCGGAGCGGTCGGTGACGCGTGAGGGCGGTCGGCGCGAGTGGTTTCGCGTTGCGCGCCGCGAGCTTGAGCAGCACAGGCAGCGGGAGGGCCGGCCGATCCCGCGCGGACGCGACGAGCGGCTGTTTGACGCCGCTAGGCGGCTTGAGGAGAACCATCAGGTCGACCTTGCGGCCAACGAGCTGTATGAGCGCTGGCGGGCGACGGCTCGCGACACGCTCGGTCGTCGCTTGCGCGGAAACAGCAAGCCGTTTGTCCCGCCCGCCCGAGGGGACGATCAACCTCTCCGATCCGGACTCGCGGGTGATGCGGACACAGGGCACCCCGCCGCGGCAGGCGTACAACGCGCAGACCGTGGTGAACGACCGGCAGATCATCCTCGCCGCCGAGGTCACAGATCGACGCTCCCGACTTCGGACACCTGGAACCGATGCTCGACACCACCCTTGAGCAGTTGCAGCGACACGAGGTGACCGAGCAGCCCGAGACGGTCATCGCCGACGCCGGGTACTGGCACACCGCCCAGATCCAGGCCATCGCGGATCGTGGGATCGAGGTGTTGATCCCACCCGATGGCACGATGCGCGAGGGCAAACGCCCCGGGTGGGAGCACGGCCTCTACGAGCGGATGCGCCGCAAACTGTCAACCGAACGCGGGCGCAAGCTCTACGCGCAGCGGAAGATCACTGCCGAGCCCGTTTACGGGCAGATCAAATACAACCGCCGTATCGATCGATTCATGCGAAGAGGCAGAGCCGCAGCGCAGTCGGAGTGGCGGTTAGTGGCCGCGACCCACAACCTGCTCAAACTCCACAACCACTGGATCGCCAACACCGCCTGACACCAGCGGAGGCGGCTCGCGAACCGCGGGTTTCGCTCAAACCGACGGGCGATCACAGATCGCGCTCTTTCCGCATTTTCCGACAGCCTCTCGCCTTTGCGATCGCGCGGCGTACGCCCGGGCTGGCGATTCCATTCGTCGCAAAGCACTCGTTCCGCCGCGGCGCTCGTCACAACTCCTGCTGGGCGAAACCAGAAGCCGGCCCATTTTTGCTCCCTCTTGTAGTTCGGGAAAGCAAGGGCATCGCGGTGCATATGCACGCCGAGCGCGGCCGGACCGCGGACATCTACCGGGCGCTGAAGGCCGTGTGCCCCTCCGGCATCGCGAGCGGCTGATAACTCGCCATCACCCGGCGTCGACGCGCTTGCGTACCTTCGGGAGCGCCCGCAAGGGAACGCTCAGCGAACGCGGGGGACACTCCAGCCAGACGCTTGACTGCTGTCGCCTGGTCGACCAGGTGAGTCCCGGCCCCCCGAGGACCCACCGGCCGCGATTTTTCAAATATCTACTATGACGGCCTTGACCGAGCGCGACGGGTACGAGCACGGCGTCCCCTGCTGGGTCGACACCTGGCAGGAGGACCCCGACGCGGCGGCGACGTTCTATGCCGGCGTGTTCGGCTGGGACGTGGAGAAGGGCACCCCGCCCGGTACGGACACGCGGTACTACGTGTGTCGGCTGCGTGGGAGCGACTTGGCCGCGATCGGCTCGCCGCCGCTCGCCGGAATGCCGCCCGCGTGGACCACCTACGTGTGGGTCGATGACGCCGACGCTCTTGCCGCGAGCGCGGTGAAGGCCGGCGGCAGCCTCTTGGCAGAGCCCTTCGGCAGCCTCGACGGCGGGCGGATGGCGATCGTCGCCGATCCCTCCGGCGCGGTGTTCGGCGTGTGGACGCCCGGCGCCCATCGGGGCGCGCAGCGCATCAACGAGCCGAGCGCCTACTCGATGAGTTTCCTGCGGACGCCGGACCTCGAGGGCGCGAAGGCGTTCTACGGCGCGGTGCTCGGCTGGACGACGGAGGCGTTCGGCCCGATGCTGTTGTGGCGCCTCCCCGGCTACGTGGGCGGGGTCCCCGAGCAGCCGGTGCCGCGCGACGTCGTGGCGGTGATGGCGCGTGCCGGTGACGGCGAGGTGGCCCACTGGAGGGCGGACTTCTGGATCGCCGATGCCGACGCCGCCGCCGCGCGCGCCACCCAGCTCGGCGGCTCGGTCGTCGCGGGCCCCGAGGACGCAGGGCCGTTCCGCGAAGCGGTGCTCGCCGACCCGGCGGGCGCGACCTTTTCGGTGAGCCAGCTGACCGCTGGCCGTTAGCGGCTGTCACTCATGGCGTCGTCAAGACGCTCCTCGGGCTCGTTGATCGCGGCCTTCGCTGGCCCGGCGAAGGACGCCCTAGTGACCGCTCGAGCCGGTGCCTCGGCGACCACGGCCGCGGCGGCCGCGGTCACGCTGGTCAGGTCCTCGGGGGCCGACCACGCGGTGGACGGTCTGCCGTGGCGCCAGTGGGCGGTGATGAGCCCGACCGCGCGCGCCGCTGGCGTGTCGAAGTCGACAACGACGAGCAGTCCGGTGTCGGGGCACCCCATCCGTGAGGCCTGGGCCAGGGGTGAGGTGCTGACGCAGCCGAGTCCTGCCAGCCAGCCGGGCGGGCCGGATCGGCGTGCAGGTGTGCACCGGCCTGGAGCGCGGGGGCGGCTGGTCGTCGCGGCCACATCGCAGCTAGGTACCGTCAGAGCACGGCTCCGAGGGCGTTCGCAAACGAACCTTCAGCGAACGTCGCGGTGCTGTTTCGCTGGCCCGGCGCCCGCTCCGCTTCCCGTTCGAGATCGAAGAGCAGCAGCCACCAGGCCGGGCGCTTGTGCAGCCGTTCTCCATTGGAAGGGCCTGGTGAAGATCGAACGGGCCGGCTGACACTGCTCCTCTGATCCTGAGCCAGCAGTGAGTCGGTTCGCTGGGTGGGGCTGAGTTGGAGCAGCGGTAACGCTTCTCCTGGTTGTTTGAGCTGCCCGCTGAAAGGCCCTAGCGCGAATATGCTTGTCGGGCATGGTTGAGCGGAGCTCGCGACCCTCGGAGGCACAGGCCCCCGGTCCGCAGGCGTGGTGCGTTTGCGGCGCGAAGGTCACGATCGCCGACGCGCGGGAGGTGACCCTGCCCAACGGTCGTCCCGGCTGGGAGGGCTACTGCCCTGAGTGCGGCGGCCCTCTGTTCGCTGCTCGCCGCGTACCGGCGGGCAGCTGATGCGCGGGAGCTGAGGCCGCGTATCGTTTGGCCGGCGCGGCGCTACGCTCCGGGCGTGGACGTCTGTCTCGCAGTGCGAGCACGCGCGACCCAGCGGCAGTACGCCGAGACGCCAGTTCCGGAGGACGCGGTGAGCCGGATTCTCGACGCCACGGGCATCGCGGGAGGGCCAAGAACCGTCAGCCCTTGCGGTTCCTGGAGCTAGGTGACTGCGGTTTGGTCGACCGGATTGCGCGGACCGTCTACGCACCTCTCAACCTGCTCGAGGCCCCGCTGGTGATCGCAATTGTGCTCAGCAGCGAGGGTCCGGTCGCCTTCGACGCCCGGCGAGCGGCCCAGAACATGACGTTCGCCGCGTGGAACGAGAGGGTCGTCTCCTGTGCGATGGGAATCGCGAGCCCGGACAGTCTGGCCGAGCTGTTGGGACTCGTGGCGGGTCAGCTGGTACAGATTGTGCTCTCGTTCGGCTATCCGGCGCGCGCGGGACCCGGAAGCGCTCCCACGTGAGGTGTGGTGCCGCTGGCCGCTGGAGGAGGTCGTCCGGCGCCTGTAGGGGCGCTCGTGCCGGCGACGGGCCGGTACGCGGTCCAGGGCGCGCAGGTGCGCGCCGGGGTTGAGCTGTGGGCAGTGCGCTCGGGGACGCGGCTGGTGGTCGAGGACGACCGAAGCCAGCCCGCGCGCGCGGCGCGCCTGCATGGGGAGCTCGTCGAGCGAGGGTGCCGGTTCGTGCTTGGGCCCTACGGCAGCGACTCGGCGCGTGCGGTTGCTGCGGCCCGGCCGGGCGCGGTCGTCTGGAACCACGGCGCCGCCGCGGACGACGTCCAGCGCCTCCCTGGCGTGGTCTCGGTACCGTCCCCGGCCAGCCGCTACCTGGTCGCGCTCGGTCGGGCGGTCGCCGCGCTCCGGCCGGCCGCCACGATCGCCCTCGTGACCGCGAGCGGTCGCTTCGCCGGTTTCGCTCGGGAAGGGATCGAGCGGGCACACGAAGCGCTCGGCCTGGGCATCCTCGCCGGTTTCTCCTTCCGCGACCCGCCAGCCGCCGTCGCCGCTGCCGGGGCGGACGCGATCCTGGCCTGTGGGCCGGTCGGGGCTGAAGTCGTGCTGTTCCGCGCCCTGGCCCGCCTAGCCCCCAGCACGCTCCGGGGCGGCGTCTCGCCCGGCCTCGCCGCCTTTCCCGCCCTGCTGGGCGGCGATCCGGAGGGCTTGCTCGCGCCCGTGCAATGGCACCCGGAGACCGGCACCTCGCCGGAGCTCGGGCCAAGCTCGGCGGAGCTGTTGGCCGACGCCCGCGCGAGCGCACTCGGCGAACTCGACTACGTCGCCGCCCAGGCCTATGCGGCCGCGCTCATCGCGGCCCGATGCCTCGAGCTCGGACCGGACCACCCACTACGCGCGGCCCGGCGACTCCACACGACGACCTTCTTCGGCGCCTTCGAGCTCGATCCCGCTAACGGCGTCCAGCGCGGCCACCGCCTTTCGGTCGTGCGCTGGGGCCGCGCGCGCCAAGAGCTCCTGCTCGCCGAAGCTAGCTGAGCGAGGCGCGCGCCTGCTAGCGCCAGCGGCCGCCGGCTTTGGCCCAGTCGCGCATGTGCGTGACGCTGCAGAAGCCGTCGGCGATACGGTGCCCGCCGCGATGGCGCACCAGTAGCACGTACGCCTCGTCGAGCTGTGCGACGCAATGCGAGCAGCGCGAAGGCGGTTTTTCGGTGCCGGCCGGCTCCCTCAGGCCGCCGGCCCCCCAGCGCGAGCCCTGGATCGCCCAGGGGATGATGTGCTCGAGCCGGCAGAAGACGGCGCGGCGCCCCATGGCCGGCTGATAGGCGCGAAAGCCGTGGTCAGGGCCGACGTCGTCCCCGCACCAGGCGCACGGCTCGCTGTTCAACGGATCGATGCCGAAACAGTAGTCCGGTCGAGGCGCGCGGGAGGCGATTTGTAGCAACCCTACGCGAATACTCAGCGGCGGGTGCGGGATGCGGCGACGTGACCGCACGCCCCGAGAGAGACGTGCCCGGCCGCTGGCGAGGAATTAGTCGATGCCGCGGACGAGTCCGTGCAGACTCTGAGGTCCGGTTCACATAAACGCCCGCGATAGGAGTACAGTCGAACACCAGCTGGCCCTGCGGCCAGGATTCTCATCCCAAACTCGAATGCCACCGACGGCGCAACCGCGCCGCGAGGCGAGAGGCGGGGGTTACTGGTTTTGCCTGCGGGGCCGGTGACCTGCTTCAACGGCCGTTACCCCGTCGCTCCGGGGGACGCGTCCCGACCTGATTGAACGCTCGGGGGTTCTAGCCCTCTCCCTTCGGCGCGAACCCAACAGAGGGACGAGAAGGGTTGAAGACCATGACGCACACGCTACGACAGGACATGGCAGCGCGCAGGCGAGGCGAACTCAATCGCGATCGCGGGTCGCGGCGGCTCTGGCCAGCGATCGATGCGCAACGCCGTCTGAACGCCCGGCGACCTCTCAGCGCGCGCGCCAAAGCAGACCCGGTCGGTCCGAGCGAGGCGCGCTTTGCGTACCTCACGCGAGTTCACGACTAGGAGACGAAGCCGACGCCGCATTTCAAGTGTCTGGGGTGCAAGACGCGTCTACACACCACGGAAAGCGAAGCTGAGCCGGTCGGGGATCGATGCCCCGTCTGCGGCTTCCTGTTGGAGTCGGTCCGCGGCCTGGTTGAGATGGTCGGGTCCCGCGTGATCGCGACACGCGGCGGCGCGCCGCACGGCGGCGCCTTGAGCGCGGGGCAGCAAAAGGGCAGGTCGGCGAGGTAATGGCTGGCCGCGAACTCAAAGCACGCACGAGTGCAGCTCGCAGTCGAACGTTGCGACGCGCACTCTATGAGCTCACACGCCCCAGCCGTCCTCTCGCGCTCCGGGCGGGGGCGACGAGGCCGTGAGATGCCGCCGCCGCGCTCCCGTCTCAGCCGAGCTTCGACGTCGGCCGCGCCGCCGCGACTGCCGCGCCCTCTCCAGGCTGTCGCCGGCGGGCGTCATCGACGCGAACGGTGCCGCCACACCGAAGGTTCGCGCTTGGGCCTGGTCGGCGCGCCGGGCCGCGACTTGAGCCCGGTTTGAGCCGCGTGGCCTAGCGAGAGGTGACCGGATGTCAGCAGCGGAGCTTCAGGAGCTTGAAGAGGTCAAGGGTCTGATCGCGCGCGGGCTGCAGGTCGGGGTGCTCACATACGCCGAGATCACGGCCGTCACGGCTGAGGTCGGGCTTGAGGAAACGGACGTCGAGGAGTTGCACGGCCTGTTCGAGCGCTGTGACATCGAGGTGGTCGAGGACATCGACTCGGCCACCGCGGCTAGCCTGAACATCGACCGCGCGCCGGAGAGGCGCACCCGCCGCCGGGCTGCGCTGGATCTCAAGCCAGAGGGGACGACCGACGGTCTGCAGTTGTTTTTGAGGGATATCGGCAAGGTGCGGCTGCTGACGGCTCAGGAGGAGGTTTATCTCGCCAAGCGGATCGGGCGGGGGGATCTGGACGCCAAGCAGAAGATGGTCGAGTCGAACCTGCGGCTGGTGGTCTCGATCGCGAAGAACTACCGCAACCAGGGGCTGCCGTTCCTCGACCTGATCCAGGAGGGCACGATCGGTCTCGTGCGTGCGGCGGAGAAGTTCGATTACCACAGGGGCTTTAAGTTCTCGACCTACGCGACCTGGTGGATTCGCCAGGCGATCGCCCGTGCGCTGGCGGATAAGGCGCGCACGATCCGGATCCCGGTCCACATCGTCGAGAAGCTCAACCGGATCGGGCGCGCGGAGCGCAAGCTGGTGACTGGGCTCGGCCGCGAGCCGACCGTCGAGGAGACCTCCGAGGTGAGCGGCGTCGAGCCCGAGGAGGTCGAGTCGATCAGGCGCTTGGCGCTGGCGCCGATCTCGCTTGAGAAGCCGGTAGGCGACGAGGAGCAGTCGGAGTTCGGTCAGTTGATCGCCGACGAACACGCCGAGTCTCCGTACGAGCGCGCCGTGGAGATCCTGACCAAGGAAGCCCTGCGAGACGCGCTGGAGAACCTCGGCTACCGCGAGCGGCGCGTGCTCGAGCTGCGCTACGGCCTCGGCGGCGAGCACCCGCGCACCCTCGAGGAGGTCGGGCGCGCGTTCAACGTCACTCGCGAGCGCATCCGCCAGATCGAGCACCACTCGCTCAAGAAGCTCCAGAACCTCGCCGAAGCCCAGAACCTCCGCGACGACGTCCAGACCGCTTCCGGATTTGCGCCGAGCAGGCTCAGGCACCGAACCTAGACGCCCGTTCGAGGTGAGCCTGGATCTCCGGGCTGGGCGCGACGACGACCTGGGACCGTGCGTCAGGCGACCAACCAGATGGCGCCGTCCCGCAGCTCGACCGGGTTGATGGCTTCTATCGGTGATCGTGCCGCTGAGCCGCGTCGTGCGAAGCTGCAAAAAGATTCGGCGGCAAGTCGAGGCTGGCTCGCTGACGGTCGCAAGATGATTGCGGAGGAGCACAAGCGCTACCCGCCGCCACCCCCGAAAACCGAGTCGCAAATGACGACGCTTCTTCTTGGTGGCATCAATCGCGAGATAGGGGTGGGCAAGCCGGTGCCAAGCGGCGAGGCATCGTCGTCGCGAGGCTCGACCACAGACGCGAACAGGCCTTTGATGTGGACACGGCCAGCCGGGAGCGAGATGTCGCGCGCCTCGGGCGCCGCGTGTATGCCCCGATCGAATTTGCCGAAGCGAGCGGCCCCAGGCGCGTGGTTGTTATCGTCGATGATCGTTCGAGCAGTCGGCTCGAGCTGACACGATGCCAGCTCCCGTGGTCGTTGCTTTGGCTTCATCCGCGTTTCGCGGCACCAGAACACCGAGGACCAACATGGCCACTGGAACCGTCAAATGGTTCAACGCGGAGAAGGGGTTCGGCTTCATTACCCCCGATGACGGCACGCAGGACGTCTTCGTCCATCAGTCGGCGATCAACTCGAGCGGCTATCGACACCTTCGCGAAGGCGCCAAGGTCTCCTACGAGTCCGACGCCGGCGCTGGCGGTCAACGAACCCTCCCGATAGATCCCTCGGCGAGGTGACGCGCCGGGCGAGGGTGACCGGCCGATTCCCCGGCGAAACGAGTTGCCTTGGCTCGGCTGGGGGGTCCTGGACCTCGTCATCACCCACGCCATCAACGGCGTCATCTTCACCGAACTCGACCCCCAACGCCTCGACCGCATCAGATACCAACCAGCCGAACAAACGAACCCCGAGGAGATGACCGCCATATAGACGGACCGCCACCCGGGAACCAGTGCCACGGCGGAGTTACAGCAGTCCCGGGACGCGACCTCTACCGGGCGCTCTTCCGGTTTGCCCGACAAGCGCATGTCCGTGATCTCGGCCGGTCACCGCCGCTCCCGGAAGGGAACCGGCGGTAAGACCCCTGCAGAGCCCATCCCCCGCGGTGTTCGTTGACGATCGCCGACTGCAACAACTCAAGCCTCGACAAGCACTCCCATACCGGCGGGCGCCGCCGTCTCAGCAGGGAAGTTTCAGCGGACAGATACGGAGGTTCAAGCTGTGCTGCTGGCGAGAGCCAGGCAGCGTGCTCAGGCGAGAGCAAGGGTCCGCGTCACGAACGGTCCGATCAGTCCGCGCGCTCCAGAACGAACACCGGGATCTCGCGGTCGGTCTTGGTCTGGTAGTCGGCGTAGTCTGGCCAGACCTCATTTGCGCGCTTCCACCACACCGCGCGCTCGTCTGCGGAAACCTCACGCGCGGTGTAGTCGCCCTTGGCGGGCCCGTCCTGCAGTTCCACCAGTGGATGCTCTACGAGATTGCGGTACCAGGCCGGATGCTGGGGAGCGCCGCCCTTGGAGGCAACCGCCGCATACACGCCGTCGTGCTCCACCCGCATAACGGGGTTCTTGCGCAGCCTCCCGGAGCTGGCGCCAACCGAGGTGATCACGACCACGGGGACGCCTTGCAGAGTCGTTCCCGTGGTCCCACCGGAGCTCTCGTACTCCTCGACCTGATCGCGCACCCACTTCGACGAGCTTGGCTCGTATTCGCCCTGTAGCGGCATCGTCTCTCCTTTAGAGCCGGTCGGTCAGGGAAGACTAGACGAGCTCGACACCCAACCACGGATCGTGCTGGGCCGAGGAAGCACAGGACAACGCTCGACCAGACGTTCCTCCTTCCGAACGCGTCCAACGATCTGCGATCCAGACCAACGTAAAGCTCGGATGTGCCGAAACGTGCGTAAGCGGATCGGCCACCGACCGCATCGTTGGAGCTCCTCGCCTTGCCCGGCGCGACGTCGGGTGCGCTCTCGTCGCACACGTGCTGGGGTCTCTCTCTCTCTCTCTCTCTCTGGGTACGATCGGCGTTGTGGAAGGCTCCTCGTGGCGTGCCGGCCCCCTACGCCCGGCCCCGCCTCGGCCGCAGTCTGCTTGACATTGGCACGTCGCTGGTCCCGTATCTAGGGCTGATGGTGGGGATGTACTTTCTGCTTGGCGTCTCGGATTGGCTCGTTGTTGCTGTCTCCGTGCCTGCCGCGGGCTTCCTGGTGGGGGCGCTCATGCTTGTTTGCGCGTCTTGCGCTCGAGTCCGTGGCGGAAGCGCCAGGACTCCTCGCCGGTGTCGATGATGTGCGCCTTGTGGGTGATCCGGTCGACGACGGCTTTGGCCAGCCGCGGGTCGGGGAACACCTTGGTCCATTCTCCGAAAGGCAGGTTGGTGGTGCAGATCAGCGAGCCGCGTTCGTTGCGCTCGGAGATGACCTGGAAAACGAGCTCGGCGGCGCCTTCGGGCAGTCCCAGGTAGCCGAGCTCGTCGAGGATGACGACCTCGGTTCGGGTCCCATCGGCGACGAGAACGTGGCGGTGCCCAACGACCCCACGGCGGCCAACGTCATCGAGCTGAGCGCGACGGTCGGCAGCACCTCTGTCCGCAAGGGTTAGCACAGGACCCTCTGGCTGTGTGTGGTCGCTTGTGTGCAAAACGCGGACCTGGTTCGCGGGGTCTTTGGATATGGGAAGGTCCTGGGTGCTCGCGACTGCCGGATGGCCGACCGCGGGGGTGGGCGACACTGAGCCATTGATGTCGGTGGTTTCGGGGCTTATCACGCCGCGCCTCGCGCTTCCCGCTCACTTTCTGGATGATCTGGGTGAGGGCGGCAGGCAGCTCGTGCGACCTCATTTCTGGAAGGTGTTCGTGGTGCTGGTGCCGATCGCGCTGATTGGGGGTCTGCTGGCCAGCGCTGCGGTCGACGCCGCCCGCGGGATCCTCGGCAGCCGACTTGTCGGCGACTGGCTTGGCGCATCGCTTGCGAGCGTCTTGCTGTCGTCGTTCTACTCGGTGGTGGCCGTCCGGATCACACTCGAGCTCTCTGGATCCAGCCCCAGAGCCGCCGGAGGGCGGCCGCCTGCACACCGAGCCGCCGGCGTCGCCGATGCGGCGGCGCCACGTTCGCTGCCCAACGGGATCGTGCAAGGATGAGTTATCCGCAAGCGACCCCCATTCGCTGAAGAGCAGTCACTTCGCGCGGGTGGCGGTGGGCGCAGCAGCGCACACGACGGGTCGATTGGGAGCGGCCGCCGGCGAGGGCGCGCGGCCGTGAGCTCGCGGCGTGCGTGGGCTGCGGGGAGGCTCGTCTTAGGGGTGTCCACCGCGCTTTGGCTGGCGGCCGCCGGGGCGGACGCGCAGGCGCAGCCGGCGCAGGCGCAGCAGCCAGCGGCGCGGAGGCTGGTCGATGCGTACGCCCCGATCATGATGCTCCGCGCGGCGAAGGACCCGACGTGCCACACCGGCAAGGAGAGCAAGGGATTCTCGATCAACATCACGATCCGGCTGCTTCCCGGCCCCAGCGGCGCCGAGGAGTATCGGCCGACGGCTGTGACGGCGGTGCTTGGAAACCCACGGGTGCGGCTGGTGCACGCTGGCAGGGTGGTGAAGACCGCACCAACCGTGGCGGCCATCGCCGGGCTAGGACCGGACTACTACCTCGACCTCCCCGGAGACGTGCTCGGAAATCTATGTACGTACGCGGAGGGCGAGGCCGCTCTGGAGCGGGCGGGCAAGGCACCCCTGGTCACCTATGCCCACATCGCCACCGAGCGTGGCAAGCCGGGGCTGGCCGTGCAGTACTGGTTCTTCTACTACTTCAACGAGTTCAACGATCTACACGAGGGCGACTGGGAGGGGATGCAGCTCACCTTTGACGCCAGCAGCCCTGAGCAGGCGCTAGACCGGGGACCTGATCAGATCGCTCTGTTTCAGCACGGCGGGGGCGAGAAGGCGAGCTGGCACGACGCGAAGGTCCAGAAGCAGGGCACGCATCCGGTGGTCTACGTGGCCGCCGGCTCGCACGCCACCTTCTTTCAGTCTGCGGTGTACGTGGAAAACGGGGGCGGGGGATCGGGGCTGGGCTGCGATAACACCTCCCGGCCGCTGGACCGTGTGCGGCCTCTGCCGGTGATCGTGCCCACCGATCCGGGCCAAGGCGGCCCCTTTGCCTGGTTGACCTACCGGGGTCACTGGGGCCAGCACGAGAAGGGCTTCAACAACGGTCCCCAAGGCCCGAACACCAAGCGACAATGGCTGAAGCCCTTCAGCTGGATGGACAGCGCCCGGCTCGCCAGCCCCAAGCTACCCGGCGGCTTCGCGCTTGGGGCGCCGGTCACCGGCGTCTTCTGTAGCGCCGTCCAGAACGTGTCGGGGCTGGTCAACTTGGAGACGCGGTCGCGCGGGGGCGTGATCGTGATCGTTCTCGTGCTGATACTGCTCGTGGCCATACCCGCGGCGATCACGAACTGGGGCCCCATCGACCTCACCGGCCTACGGCGGTCGCGGAGGTTCGGCCAGCTCCTGCGAACCGCCCGACAGCTATACGGACGGTACTGGCGGACGCTGGTGCCGATTGGGTTGAGCTCGATCCCAATCATCGCCGCCGTCTACGGGATCCAGCGGCTCCTGCACGCCGCCCTGCGGGGTGGCAGCCTGGCCACCACGATCACCGACGCGGTCGGCACACTGGGCCGCTCCCTGGGCTATGCCGTGGTGGCCGCGGTGGTGATCACGTTCATCCGCGGCCTGCAGATTGGAAGCCCCCTCGGGCTCGTGAACTCCTACCGGGGAATGCTCCAGCGCTTCTGGCGGGTGGTGGTGGCTCAGCTCCTAACCAACCTGATCGTGTCGGTCTTGGCCGTGACCGTGATCGGGCTTCCGATCGCGATCTGGAAGTACGTCGACTGGCAGTTCGTCCAGCAAGAGATCCTCTTCGAGGACAAGCGGATCCCCGACGCGTTCCGGGGAAGCACCCGGATCGTGCGCCGGCAGTGGTGGCGGGCGGCGCGCGTCGCCGGGTTCCTGTGGCTGCTCAGCGTGGCCACGGGACCGGTCCTGATCATGATCCTGATCTTCGCTGACCTCTCGCTGAACTTCATCGACGCCCTCGGCTCAGTCATCTTCGCGCTGCTCCTGCCCTACGTCGCGACTGGCCGCACGCTCCTCTACTTCGACCTTGCAGCACGCCATCCCGAAGCAGTCAGCAAGCCCACCTGGCGACACCGATTCCGGTCGCGCCTGCGCCCGGTCGCCCGCACGGCGTGATCTCTGCTGCCCGCGACCAATCGAGGTGCTGCGTGAAGAGGGGTACCTCGACGATGTCCGCTACGCGCGGCTGTTCGCACACGCTCTCCGCGCACGCGGCGACGACGTGGTGGCGCGCGTCGCTCAGGTCGCCAACCGGCTCGTGATCGAACAATCCTCGAGGCGGATCTCCCGCCGTGCACGTTCGGGGTTCAGGCTGAGGCGATCGCAGCACGACGCGCTCCAGGTGCTGATCGATGAGTCCTGGAGGGGCAGGCGGTGGGCAGCCGAGTCGGACATCTCAAACTGTTTTGGCGGGATCCCGGGACGCGACGTTGGCGCGCCGGCGCGCGTTCGGTTTCGCGGAAACGCCGATTTTGATCTCGCCCAGCCGAACACCCTTGCGCAGTGATCGCTCCGGGTTCGCTTGTAGGCCTGCTCGAAGTCCTCGAGTTCGTCGTCGGTGAGTCCACGCTGATCGAGCCTGATCGCCGTGCAACGGCTCGGGCATCTCGGACGGGCGCACCTCGAGGCCCTGCTTTCGCTTGCGCGCCACGTTGACGGCCCGCAGCAAAAGGTGCCTGTACTCCCGGTTCGCGGGATTGGACAGCTCGATCGGCGGCTGCCGCGGCGCTGCTGGCTGCCGGGCGGGCGATAGCTGCCAGAGGCAATCTCACGCCCGACGCTCCCACCGCGTCAGCGAGGTCGAGCACCGGATGCGCCTGCCGCGTGTTTCGCATCAGCCCGTGCACGTCGAGGAACTCGCGGGCAATGATCCACCGGGCCAACAGGTCGCAGACAGCGAGAGCCGGAATGTGTCGATCTGGGGAAAGTGCTCGAGCAGTTCGGCACAATGCTTGGCGCGCCGCGGCTCTAGACTGCGCTCGCTCGTCGCGCCGTGCTTCGTGGCGCCAGCCGGGCGCAGGTTCGCCAGCTGCTTCTTTCGGCGCTCGGGGTCGCTGGAGAGCGGCATTCCGGTTTGCCTCCGGGCGTTCGGGTGAGGTTCGGTGTCGATTCGAGAACTGATTCTCTGGATGGCGACTCTCTGCACGGCCTGGCCAGCCGGCACACGTGCGTTTCAGTCTCGCGGAACCGCCCGTGTGCACAGCGTTTCCGCGACTCCACAGGGCAGTCTGCCCCGTGGCGTCGTCGCGCCGGCGCGCATTCGGTTTCGCGGAAACTGGCCATCCGGTTCCGTCCCCCTGGGGGTCGTTGCCAGCGCAAATGTCGACAACACAGAAGCTCTCTGGCATTTGGAAAGAGTAAAGGGAGGCCCGACACTTCCCCGCTGTCGCCCAGGCAGCCGCGAGCGGCTGGCTACCGCTTGAGCAGCTTGCCGCGAGGAAGCGGAAGAGCGTGCCACGGCGATGAACGCCTGATCTGGCGCCTGGTCCTTGGTGAACGCAGCAGCCAGTGGCACGTGAGTCGCACCGTCTCGCGCTTCAGAAGTGGGTTCGTGGACGGGCGTTCCGCCGAGAGCACGTGTGAGTCTGGACCCGGCTTCTACGAGGCGAACGGCTACACCTGCTCGCCAGGCTCTGACAGCCGCGAACGCTTGCACAGACCGTAGGCCCGCGCACCCGGCTTGACGTGCCCAACCCCCACGCCTTCCCCGATTGGGCGATCCTGCACTGGAACCAGGGGCCTATCCCTCCTTATCGGCACACGGATTGAGGGTTACGCCCGGAAGGGGACCGCCTTCGCGTCAGCGTCGGCCTGATGCAGGATCGAGAAGGTCGGTCGCGGAACGTACTTGCTCAGCCCGCGATCCCGGGCTACGCCGGTGTCTCGAACCGGGAGTTAGGCGATGCCGCTGCGGACGGCTTGGACGGCTGCTTGGATGCGGTTGTCGAGGTGAAGCTTGGCGAGGATGCTGGCGATGTGGTTGTGTACGGTGTTGGTGCTGAGCGAGAGCTCGCGCGCAATCTGGTGATTGCTCTTGCCGCTGGCGAGGTTTGTGAAGATTTCTAGTTCGCGCACGGTCAGGGCGGCGCGGATGGCGCTGGCGGCGTCATGGCTGGTGGTGGTGACGGGGATGTCCCGCTCGCGGATCCGCTGCAGCAGTTTTCCAGCCACCTGGGAGGAGATGACCGACTCTCCGGCCGCAGTTGCCCTGACGGCAGCAGCGACCGCCTCGGGTGGCGCACTCTTGAGGATGTAGCCGCTAGCGCCGGCGACGATCGCCTCGACCACGCGGTTCTGCTCGCTGCGAGTGAGTACCAGCACACGCGAAGCGGGGGCGAGCAGACCAAGCTGCCCGATCGCCTCCACACCCGACATACCAGGCAGCCTGAGATCCATCAGCACGACGTCAGGACGCAGGTCGAGAACCATCCTGATCGCGGCCTGCGCATCGGCGGCCTCCCCGACAAGATCGAGTCCGCCGACCGATAGCACCTGGGCGAGGGCGCTGCGGATCAGGGGCTCGTCATCGACCAGCACCACCGTAACCAGCCGGCGGTGCTCCGCAACGGGGTTCTGCTCAGATTGCATCCGCAGGGATCCCGGCCTCAGCTCTTCCTGGCCCCAATCTACCAACGCTCGAGTAAAGACCCACAGGCCCAGGTGCGCACAGCGCCCGTAACCCGTCCCGGTCCCCTACCGGCCCGTTCGGACCCCCCAATTAGGCCTGAGCGGGCCATAGACAACTAGGCACCCGGGACTAGCTTCGAGATGGGCCGTTATCAGTCGCTGCTGCGCGGACCTCTCGCCCAGGCCTGCGGCGGGCACCATTCGCTCCTCGCGGGCCCCACGGGTGTTTCGTTCAAAAGCGCAAGAAACGCCGTTACAAGACAGGACCCGTCCTATCTGCGGGGGTCCTAGAAGCGAGGGCTACGATGGCAGATCCGGTTCAGATTGAAGGCACCGGGACTCAGGGGAAAATTCGCAACCCGTTGGGCGTTGTCGCCCTGGGGTTCGTCACCCTCGGGATTTATTTGATCTTCTGGTACTACTTCGTCAACAAAGAGATGGCCGCAGTGGGCAGAGCCAGGAACAGCGATGAGCTCGGCGACAGCCCCGGTACATCCGTCCTCGCCGTGACGCTGGGCGCGCTGCTCATTGTCCCGGCGTTCGTGTCGCTCTACAACGCCTGGAAGCGACTCAATAGCGGTGAGCGGCTCACGGAGCTCTCCGGTATGGAGGCCGGCCTCGGCCTCATCCTGTGGATCTTCATTGCCCCAGTCGCCCAATACATCTTCCAGTCCAGCTGGAACAAGGTGCTCGAGGCCCAGGCCGGCGGTGCCCCGGCTCCAGTTGCGCCATCGGGCCAACCGCCGGTCACCGAGCCCTCGCCGCTCCCAGTGCAGTGACGGAAACCCAAAAGGCTGAGCTCGTGTCAAGGCCGGTCGAAAACCAGGCCACCGACGCCGGTCAAAAACAGGCCACCGCCGGTCGAAAACCAGGAGACAACTAGAGGAGCTGACCACCCCTGGTCAGAATCGAACTTGGGCTTGGTTACCTGCTCATCCTGCCGTTCTGGATCGCCGCCATCGGTCTGATCACGGGCCGAGTCCTCGGCCTCCGGGTGGTCCGGTTGCGCAGCGCGATCGCCGCGATCATCGGGTGGTTTTTGGGCCTCATCGCCGGCTTAGTCGCACTCGGTCCCGGCAACCAGCACGCCGGGCTCGTGATTCCGATGTCGATTTTCTTTGGCGTCCTGGTGGCGCTGCCGGTGGCGATCATCATCGATCTGATTACCCGCGGCCGTGAGAAGGACCGGACAGGACGAAGCCCGCTGCGCCACCCGATCCGGGCCACCAAGGCGGTTCTGGCCCCCTGGGTCGTTTCACCGAACTAGTCGGCAACGCGCGCCGCGAGAATCTGCTCCACGTCCGCTACCGGTCTCCCGCCGCACTGTCGTCGCCGGATCTCGCCCGCCGGATTCGCCTCGTGCTCGAGCGCTCGGGCGGGATGTTCGTGAAATTCGGGCAGATCGCTGCCACCCGTACCGATCTGCTTCCCGAGACCCTGACCACCGCGCTCTCGAGCCTGCAATCGGACGTCGCTCGGGTGCCGCCAGACGAGGTGGCGGAGGTCATGGTGGCCGAGCTCGGGGAGCCCGTCGACCAGGCGTTCGCCGCCTTCGATGTCGAGCCGCTGGCCGCCGCCTCGATCGGCCAGACTCACCGCGCGCAGCTCCACGATGGCCAACGGGTCGTGGTCAAGGTCCAGCGGCCGGGTATCGACGACATCGTCCGGCGGGACTCGGCCGTGCTGTCGTTCGTCTCGCGCCGGCTGGACAGCCGAGTGGAGTCGGCGCACCGGATGGGAGTCCTCGAGCTGGCCCACGAGTTGATCACCAGCATTCAATCCGAGCTTGACTACGGTCGCGAGGCCGACGCCGGGATCCACCTGCGCGAGAGCCGGGCCGCCGATCCGGGCGTCGAAATCCCCGCGGTCCATTCGACGCTATCGAGTGGTCGGCTGCTGGTCATGGAAGAGGTCGTCGGTCGCTCGATTTCAGACACCGACACACTCGAAGCCTCGCCAGTTCCCAGGCCGGAGCTCGCCCGCCGGCTACTGGCCTCGTTCATGGGCCAGATGCTGCAGGACGGCTACTACCACGCCGATCCCCATCCGGGCAACGTGCTGATCGACGCCGAGGGTACGCTGTGGCTGCTCGACTTCGGTGCGGTGGGTCGCATAGATCCGGTGACCCGGGAGGCGCTGATGGGGATCGCGGTCGGGTTTACCCTCCGGGAAGGGTCGCTGGTCGCCCGGGGCGGTGCGTACCTCGTCAACGACGACACGATCGACATGCGCCAGCTCGAGCGCGATCTCTCAATCCTGCTCGGCGAGGTCCAGGCGGGTGGACTCTCCCCGGCCGCGATGGCCGGCGTGATGGACGTGATGAAGCGCCACGATCTCCGCCCTCCGGGATCGATGTTGCTGCTGTCGCGGACGCTGCTGACCCTCGAAGGGACGCTCAAGGCGCTCGACCCTACGTTCGAGCTGGCCCAGGAGGCGGAGCAGCTCGTGCAAACCGAGACCACCGGCGATCTCGGAAGTCCCGAGGAGCTGGTGCGCAAGGAGCTCGTCCGGGTTCTTCCTGCTCTGCGGACGCTGCCAGAGCACGCCGAGGCGATCGCGAGCCAGTGGCGGTCCGGGCGCCTGGTGATGCGAACCGAGCGCTACGCGGGCGGTGATAGGGCGATCGTGCAGGGGTCGCTGAACCGCATCCTCGTGGCGGTGGCCGGCTTGGGGGGCGTCATCGCTTCTGGCGTGGTCCTCGCAGCGGGCTCGTTGGCGTCGTCTGACAAGGGCGTTCGCGATGCGCTTTGGAGCTTGGGCTTCCTGGGACTCACGCTTTCCACCATTCCGGTGATGCGCACGGTCGCGCAGGCATTGCACGGCCAGCCGGTCTACACCGAGTGACCGAGCGGCGAGGGTCGGCACCCCCGGCCTGCCCGGTTGCACCCGGCAAGCACTCGTCCGGTCTCATTAGCAGTCGGTTGCTGCTCGCTTTCGAGTTCGCCCAGAACGAGCAGCGGGGTCAGCACGGGCGGCGTGGCTGCTCCCTGGGCGAAGCAGTGATCATCGCGGCGCGCACAGCACGGCAGCTGACAACCGTGTCCGGAGACATAAGCGGCGACGCGATCTGAGCGAGAGGCCACGGCTTGTCACGACTGCTTTTGTCATTCGTCGTCCCTGCGCGCGGCGATTGCATTGGCGACGGCTCGCGCGTTGGGGTGAGGGCCGCGCGGGTGCGAGCTGACGAGTGCTTTCGAGGCCGACCCGGGGTGGGCCCGGCCATTGGCGGTCATCGGACCGACTGGTCGGAGCGCAGGACGATCCTGGGGTTCGATCGTCGTCCAGAGGAGGACGTCATGGAATCCGTACCACTGTTGGATTGCGCGGGGCGGCGCCGATCGCCCGCGACTCTGTCCAGCTTTCACCAGGGTCGCCCGCCGCGGAACAAGGGCTTGCGGTATCCGCCGGATCCACCGACCGTCGAGGAGATCGTCGCCGTGATGCAAGCGGCGGGGGACGGGCCCGACGGCATCAGGCTACGCGGCGTGATCATCGTCCTGTGGCGCGCCGGGTTACGGATCAGCGAAGCCCTCGCCCTGACTGAGACCGACCTTGACCGACAGCGCGGCGCCGTCCTCATCCGCGCCGGTAAGGGCGGCAGGCGGCGCGAGGTCGGGATGGACCGCTGGGCCTGGGACCATCTCGATCCCTGGCTCGAACTCCGCACGACCCTGCCCGTCGGCGCGTTGTTCTGCGTCCTGCGCGGCCCCACCCGCGGCCGGCCATGCGCCCCCGCTGGGATCCGTGGCCAATTACGTGGCGCCGCCCAGGCCGCCGGCGTTCGTCGCCGCTTGGCGCCGCATCAGCTCCGGCACGCCCACGCTGTCGAGATGTCCCGCGAGGGGATCCCGTTGCTCGTCATACAGCGACAGCTTGGGCATGCAGACCTCGGGATCACCTCGGCGTACCTGCGTGGGATCGACAGCACCGAGATCATCCACGCGGTCCATGAGCGGCCCGCACCGATGATTCCCGCCGGCTCAACGCTCGCCCGGCGCCGGTGAGTGCGCCTCCTCTCTCCTCAACCCGATGGCATACGCCTGGGGCGGCGGGCTCGCCGCCCCAGGCGCCGTCTGCGAGCCCCAAAGCCGCATGCCACGGGCACGACCGGCCGAGACCAATCGTCGCGCCCGAGCCGCGATGATCGCCGCGTCGCCGATGCAGTCGCCAGCTCGATGGTCGCGACAGGATGGAAGCAGTCGTCGGCGGCGTGATCGCGGACGCCTGCGTGCTGGGCTTTGCAGAAGGCGCCCTCGCCGATGTCGCCGTTGTCCATCACGCTGGGGGCTCATCCCGGACACAACCTCTTCAATCACTTCGCGCTAGTGGCGCGCGGTCGGTCGACTCCCTCTCAGCTAGAGCGCGGTTTCCAGGAGTAACGCCATCTCCGGTCTCTTTATCGACTCCGATGGAGCCTAGCTGGCAGCGACGCGGCGAGTGCGTTGAGTTGGGTGACGGCGGTGTGACGTGGATGTCTGGGCGGCGGAGTGGTCTCCACCGCCCGGATTCCGTTAGAGGTTGGCTCAGGAGGTTGCGCTTGGAGTCACGGCGTCCCAGAAGTTGCAGTGGTGCTGTTCGGCGATGATTGCGGCCGGGGTGAGCGCGCTGTCGCCGGCGGGGACCAGCGTCATGACGTTCTGGCGGCGGTGATTGAATCGCGTCCAGATCGGCGTGCCCGGTGCTGTCGGATCGCCGGTGCGGCTGTAGCCGACCGCTTGCGCGGTGAACTGTTGCGCGAGGGCGGCTTGATCTGGCGATAGCGTGATCGAGGGGTTCGGGAACAGGAATGGGTCGGCTGCGATGTGATAGGCGCCGTAGGGGTCGGTGGGAATCAGGAACTGCGGGAAGAAGTCGGGCGGCATGTCGGCGTCGTCGTTCTCCCACGCGTACACCGGGATGTACCTCGAGAGATTCCGGTCGGCGGTCAAAGCGGGACAGACCGAGTCAGAGTCGGCCACCACGGTGCGGTAGGCGATGAACGGCGACGGAAACCGGTCCAAGGGATAGATATCCAATACCCTCGGTGCGAGAGGCCCGTACTGCTTCCTTATCAGCCTGTAGAAATCGGACGCAGTGTTCGCGATAGGGGCGGTCAGCGATGCTCCGCCGTTGATCTCATCACGATCCACGCCGTTCATCAAACCGACGTCATTGATGTGACCGGTTCTGAACGCCTTGGCAGGCGACATTGGCAAGGTAGTGCCGTTGATGGTTGGAGCGATCGTCGCGCTGGTGCCGCCGGCCGTCGGGTCATCCACCTTGCCTCCGGCCTCGACGAGCGTGTCGGCGGGCAGGCTACGCAGGCACGCCACATCCGTGGGATTGCATCCCACCTTTGCAGCAAACACCGCACCGGCCCGCTCGGCCTGCGCCTGGGTTGGAATCTGTGACTTGCAGTCGGCAGGCTCCCAGACCTGATTGGGGCCGATCGCGGCGTTGTAGAAACCACTCTCAGGGATCCCCCGCTCGAAGAGACCGTTCGCCGTGGGCGAGGCGACCTGTGCGCAGACGCTGGCGCCACCGGCAGACTGACCGAGAATCGTCACGTTGTGCGGGTCGCCACCGAACGCGGCGATGTTCTGCTGAACCCATCGCAGCGACGCCTGCTGATCTTGCAAACCATAGTCGCCCGAGTGGGGGCCGAGCGCCTTGTTGGCCATAAACCCGAGGATGCCGAGGCGGTAGTTCATGGCCACGTAGACCACATGACCGGCGGACACCAGGTGGGCGCCGTTAGGTGGGCCGATCGGGTCCAAGAACCCGCCGCCATGAATCTCCACCATCACGGGCAACCCCGATGAGGGGGGACCGGCGGGGATCTGAACGTTTAGGTTCAGGCAATCCTCCGAGCCCGTGACCGGACCGCCGGTCACGCTCGGCCCAGGACAGATGTTGCCCGCCACTGTGGCTTGGAAAGTACTGGTCCAGGGCGTAGCGGGCCGCGGTGGCTCCCAGCGGAGAGCGCCCACGGGTGGAGCCGCGTACGGAATCCCGAGATATGAGGTCACTCCATCTGCTGTCACGCCGCATACCGGACCACTCTTCGTCATGGCCTCTGTGCCAGCAGTACATGCCGGCTGCACCACGGACTGGGCCACCGAGCTGGACGGTGTTGATGCGAACACAAAAGCAGCTGTCACGCCCGCAATAACCGAAAGCGCGACCATCCCACTCCCGACCTTCTTCCATCTCATGCTTAGACTCACGATTACTCACCCCTATCGGTATATGGCTGCCCCAAGGTCCCCGCCAACAAAGTTGAAAGACATCACACCGAGAGCGGCGGCCGGCTTAGTGTTCGCCCAGCCGCTGCCCGAGTCGCGGTGGCGGACCACGGATCAGTACGGCTCGCGCCATAACGAAATACCAGAACTGCCGCCTTGGACTCTCGCACTCGAAGCGCTCATGAGGCGCGCGAGCGCCGCGTGCAGCAAGACTCGGCGTGGCGGCAGCCTCGACGATGCAGAACAAGAAAATGCGGCCAACCACACACGCGCGACTTTCCGCCACCGGTGGCACCAGCCAACCGACGATACCCATATGTAGGGCGCTCGAAACGAAGCCTGCGGTCGGCACCAGGTTGTGGCGAGCCGCTCCGTCATGGCTCTTCGTCAGCTCGCGCTTCAGATGCTGGTCGCGCCGGCACCGGCAACGAACCCAACTCCGGTGGTCCCGCTTCGCCCACGCGGAAGGGACTGGCGGACTTGACCGCCTTCATCGAGACGATTTCGACAGCTGTCGGACCGGTGGCGCGGAGGCTGACACCGCTGTCCTCGTCCGGCAGCCGTCATCTCCTGTGGGCCGGCAATCGGCCTTTCGCGATCTCCTTACCTAAGCGGTCATCGAAGCATTTTCACGTCCCCCTGAATGTTGCCTCCGTGCGCTGTCCACGGCGTCAAGGCGCGATCGGATCTCCTCACCGCCGGCCCATCGAGAACGAGAACGACCCCCGCGATTCCCGTGCGCTCCCGGGCCCGAGCTCGGGTGCCAATGTCGGGCCACGTTGCCTGCCCGGACCTCCGGCCGGCGGTGATACCGCCGCCAGCCGGAGGATGGGTCGTTCCTATGTCACGCTGCTAGCCGTCCAGTCGGGTCGGCTGGCGGAACATGGTCTGGCTCAGTGGCGGGGTACCGGCCAGGTGGCGGCGTCCCAGAACCCGCACTGGTGCTGCATCGCGATCGTGCTGGTCGGGTCGAGCGCGCTGTCACCCGCCTCGACCAGCGACATCACGTTGGGGTTCGCCTTGGTGTACCGCGTCCACAGTGGGGTACCGGGCACCGTTGGGTTGCCGGTGCGTGCGTACCCGGTCCACTGCTGGGTGACCTGCGCGAACATCGCCTGCTGGTTGGCGTCGAGCGTGAGCGCCGGGTTGGGGAACATGAACGCGCTCTCCGCCACGTGCGGGGAACCGAGCGGCCCCAGCGGCGGCGTCGGCCGCGGCGTGTCCGCGTCGTCGCCTTCCCACGCGTACTCTTTCGTGTACTTATCGATCCGTGCGAACGCTTGGAGCGCCGGACAGACGGACGCGGAGTCCGCCATGATCGTGCGGTAGGCGATGAACGGGGACGGGGCCGGGAACCGGGACAACGGGTAGAGCCGCATCACCGTCGGTGCGAGCGGGCCGAACTGCTGGGTGACCAGCGTCCGGTACTGGGCGGGGGTGCTCGCGACGGTTGACGTGTTGTAGACGCCGCCGTTGAACTCGTCCCGGTCGACGCCAATCATCACTCCAACCCGGTTGAAGTGGCCGGTGGCGAACGCCTTGCCGGGCGACATCACCAGGGTGGTGCCGTTGAGCGTCGGGGCGATTGTGCCGCCTGCGGTCGGGTTTTGGATCTGCCCGGCGTCGTTCAGCAGCGTCTGCACCGGCAACGCGCGCAGGCACGCGATCACGTCGCTGGCGGTCCCGCAGCCGACCTTGTTCGCGAACGCGGCACCTGCTTGTTGGGCCTGGGCCTCGGTGAACAGCTGCGACTTGCAGTCCCCGGTGGCCCAGATCGTGTTGTTGAGGTAGTTATAGAAGCCGCTCTGGCTGATACCGCGCTGGAACAGCCCCGCCGCGGTCGGGGAGACAATGGCGTCGCACACGCTGGCCCCGCCCGCGGACTGACCGAAGATGGTCACGTTGTGCGGATCGCCACCGAAGCTGGCGATGTTTTGCTGCACCCACCGCATCGCTGCCTGCTGGTCCTGCAGCCCGTAGTCACCCGAGTTCGGCCCGAGCGCCTTGTTGGCCATGAACCCGAGGATCCCCAGCCGATAGTTGATCGTCACGTAGATCACGTGACCGTTGGTGACCAGGTTGGAGCCGTTCGCCGAGGCCGCCCCGACGATGAACCCGCCGCCGTGGATCTCGAACATCACCGGGAGCCGCTCTCCCGGCGTCGTCCCGGCCGGCACCTGGACATCCAGGTCGAGGCAGTTCTCGCTGGCATTAGCCGCCGCCCCCGGCGCTGGGCAGGGGATCGCCTCCGTGGTCGCCTGCAGCGTCGTCGTCCCCGGCGTGACCGGCGCCGGTGGCTCCCAACGCACCGGCGGCGCCGCATAGTAGATGCCCAGGTACGAGGTGACACCGTCTGCCGTGACGCCGCACACCGGTCCATCCGCGGTCTGAACGTCGGTCCCCGGGGTGCACGCCGGCGTCGCTGGCGTCGTCTGGGCGACAGCGTGCGAAGTGGTGGAGGTGAAGCCAACCAAGGCGACCGTGACGCCGGCGGCCACGGCAGCCGCCGCGACCAGCCACGTCGCGGCGCGCCGTCGCGCCCTCCCCTTTCTCGATCCAGCGCTCATCATCTTCAATGTCATTGCCAAAGCTCCTTAGCTACGCGAGACTGAAACCCATCGTTTGGCGGCGACAACTGGTATTCGCCGCCCCCGTCCGATTGGAGGCCCGCGACAAAGAACTCCCTCGTCACCCTGATCGGTGTGATCTCGCTTCACGGCGTTAGCGCGGTAGCCAGCACCACACGCCGACGTCGCTGCCCGGGCGAGTAGATATCACTAGCGCAATCCTTTTAGAGCCAGGCGCAGCGTCGCTACGGGACTCCCCTGTGCGACACGCGAGACATCACGGATAGCCGTGATCGAACCGAACTAACCACCCACGCTACCCGTGCGCCTGCGCGGTGTCAAGCAGCACCGCGACGCTAAACCACCTCACGTCACAAAACTGACATCGTCTGCCGATAGCCCGCCGGCTGCCGGGTGATCGTAGGAGATGAGTCACGGACCTGGTCCGCTCACTCTGAGCGCAAGACCCGACGTAATAGGCACAAATGGATACGTATATACACCTATAGCTGAGTTTGTGTTTCACTCGAAAGTGAGTCTTTGGGCAAGCTGAAACGCTTACCGCACGCGGCAGGTTATGTCCGACCGCACGCCGCAGGTTATGTCCGCCGCTGCTCCGAAAGCTGCCAGGATATCGGCCACCACCGCCGAGGTCATCACCGTATCGGCCGATCCCGTGGATCGTTCGTTGACGCGCGCAGCGCGTGCGCGGTTACCGTCATGCTCCCGAGACCGGGAAGCAGCCCAGCAGCTTGACCGTCGCCGGTGAGCGAACTACGGTCGGATGCTCCACGAGCGGGCGCCCCTCGCCCGCCAACCCACCGACGGCTCCACGACGATTGCGGCCTCGACTCTGGCGCGACACTCGCGACCCTTTCTGCCCCCGCATCGCCACAGCTCGGGCTCAAGATCGGTGTGTCGCTTGCGCGGACGACCAGCATCTCATCATCGTCTTGCAGCCCCGGCAACGAACGGCCCCGACATCATCGAGTACGACCTCAGCCCCCTACGCTCGTGCGCGCAGCCTGCAGCACTGCCGCCCGAAGCCTCACGGCCGCCGAATGGCGCGCCGGTGAGGGCGCATTTGCGCAATCGTGGCAACGCGCTCGTGCGGTCGCGCCGGCTCGAGTGATGCCTCGTCGCCGAAGAAGTCGCCAGCTCCTGTCGACGGCACGATGAAAGCAGTCGTTCGTGCAGCCGACCGAGGCCTAATCCGGTGGACCCATCCAGCCCCGCTTCCAGCTCTTCTGCGGCGCCACTGGGAGCCTCTATCGAATTGAATGCGGCTAGATGACCGACCGCGAGAACACTCAGGATCCTGTTCCCCACGAGCTGAAGCAATTCGTACAGCAAGCGGGAGCCGAGATCTCTGCCGAATACACGCGCATCAGGGCGCGCGCCGGATCGGATCCGGGCACAGCTGGTGACGAGGGCGAGGAGAACTGGAAAGCCCTCCTGAGTGATTGGCTACCGCCGGGGTACCACGTAAGGACAAAGGGCACGATCATCACGGAGCTCGGCTTTCGAAGTCCACAGGTCGATGTGGTCGTGCTCTCGCCGTCCTATCCCCGGAAGCTACTCGATAAGAAGACCTATCTTGCAGGCGGAATCGTCGCAGCGTTCGAGTGCAAACTAACGCTGCGACCGGAGCATGTGACTGAGGCCGCCGCGACCGCTGCCGCCATTAGACGGCAGCTGTTCATCCGGGCTGGCACGCCGTATCGCGAATTGTTCAGTCCTCCCATCTTCGGCCTGCTCGCGCACTCCCACATATGGAAGGCGCCTCAGTCCGACCCGATCGGCAACATCGATCGCGCGCTACAAAAGGCAGACACCGCTGTCGTGGAGCACCCCCGTGAGATGCTGGATGTCCTCTGTGTTGCCGACCTAGGTACATGGCGGGTGATCAAATGGCCGCCGTCTGGGCCGCGTCTCCCGCTGCCCGCGGAATCCGAGGAATTGAGGGCGGGCATCACCTGCGGGTACTTCGGCCCAACCCAAGAACTGCAAAAGGTCACCCCGATCGGCGTGTTTTTCACGCAAATGCTGCGTCTGATCGCTCGGGAGGATCCGGCCGTGCGCCCAATCGCCGATTACTGGAAATGGACGGGCATGGGCGATACCGGAGGACGCAGCGGACGACGCTGGGGGCTTGAGGTCTTCAGTCAGCGAGTTCCCGAGCAGGTCCTTGACCATGAGCCTCGCGCGGACGAGTGGGACGAGTGGAGCCCGTTCTTCCTGTAGTCCGGTGGCGTCCGGCGGATGGGTCCCAGCCGTCCAACCGCTGCGCCGCCTCTCGGAGAAGTGCCCACTGAACCCGATTCATTAGTCACCGGTTGTCGAACGTCAGGCGTGGGTGCGGCAGTGGAGCCGGCGACCGCTTGCGTGGCAAAGGAATCGCCCCTGCGAATGCCGGCGGAGCAGCGCGTTGTCGCCAAGGCAATCACCAGCTCGGAGCGGCCGCCAGGGCGAAAGCAGTCGTCTGCCGGCGCGATCGCCGACGCTTGCCTCTGGGCGGGAGCGCAAGTGCTGCGCGGCAGTCGCTGGCGATTGCTTTCGTCCGGCGACCACCGGGTTGTGCCTGCGCCGGCCCTGATGCTCCGCCTCTGCAAGCGAGAGTCCGCTCGCGGACGGCGCGTCTGACGACCGCTCCGGCCCGCGCGGCTCACGCATCGCCCGGTGGATCCAGCAGTCAGGCGCTGCCCACGAGATGATCCCTGCTCGTCCCGAGCGATCACGTCGTCGAGCTCCTGTCTGGCTTCCCAGATGCCTGGTGAAGCGGCAGCAAGCCGCACACGGCTCGGCGCCGGTCCGGCGGCGGCGCCGTTTGTCACCATGCGACAAGCCGCCGGCTTCAAGCCGGCTGCGCCGGTTCCCCTTTCGTCATCGAGCAGGTGCCGGCCCTCGGCAGCGCCGCGCCCCGCAGGTGGCGAATCTCGGGTCTCTTGCCTCCGCCGCTGACCCGCCCTGCCTTCGTGTCCGCGCGGGTATGCCGAGCCGCGGCGTCCGTGGCTGCGTCTGTCCGAAGGCAGTCACGCGCCGGGCCCGCTCTGGCCTTCGGATCACTGCCCCTCCGCACCAACAGCGACCACGTAGATGGCTCGCGAGGCGTGACTGCTCTTGGACGAATGCGAGAGCCGGTCTCGCCGAGGATGTTGTCGGCGACTGTGGCGCCGCTGCTTATGTTATGCACAGGTTGGGCATCGGCGAGGCGTCCGGCGCTTCCGGTGCCCGTCCTTTTCGGCACTCTGGTTGAGCTCGGGGGCGACGCGGGACGCTATCGCTCGTCGTGGATATTGCGTAACCGGGTCCACGCTGCCGGTGTCGCGCGAGGATAGTCACATGCCCGTCCAAATGCAGCTTTCGCTCAGGCGCACGCCCGCTGTTTCGTTCGTTCAGGGGCGGGCCGCGCTGCGCATCGGCGGCAAAGATCACTCGCGTCCGCTCGTCGACCGGCGCGAAGTCCGGGGAGCGATGCTCGCTACAGGGCGATCGGCCGGATCGCAATCGTTGGTAGCTGCTTGCCGGAGCGCAGGCTGGCGTGGGCGGGACGGCCGAGGTGGTGGCGGGTGAGATCGGAGTAGGCGGCAACCTCGAAGCGGCCGCTGATGACGCGAACGGAGTGGATCGTGACCTGGGTGGCGCGCGTGTCGAGGAACTGGTCACGGCCATCGCTGAAGTGGACGAGTAACAGGTAACCCTTTGCCCCGGCGACACGATCCCAGCTGGCCGTGACGCTCGTGCCGTGGCGGCGGATCCGCAGCCCCGTGGGGGCGGAGAGGACTCGCGGGGTAGGCGCGGTGAAGTGGCCGACGACGATGTCCGTTCGCGGGCGGCCGTTCTGGGCCACCAACGCGACTATTGCGCGCGGGCTTGCGAGCGAGTCTGAGGGGCGGAACGCGATCGTGCCGCGGACGCCGCGCGCGCTGCCAATGAGTCGCAGCGCTCCGCCGCGGGCCTGTTCGGCGAAGGTCACCTTCTGGCCTGAGATCGGTAGCAGCGAGTAGTGGAGCAGAGCGCGGCCACTACGCGCGAGCTTGACGGAGGCCTGCACCGATGGATTGGGCAGCGCGTGCGACTGTTCGAGGTTGACGATCGGCGCGGATCCTGGGTCGGGCGTCACCGTCCAGCTCCCGGCGGCCGGGTGGTTGACGAAGAAGTAGGTGGTCTTCGTCCGCAGGTCGTCACGGATCACTACCTCGTTGGGGTCCTTGAGGAACGCGGTGGTCGGAGTGTCGATCGTGCGCCCGTCGGGCCCGCGCAGGGTGGCGCGCGGGGACGAGCCCTGGCCAACGAGCCCGATCACCGCGACCCGCTGGCCCGCGGGGACCGTGAAGGCAGGAACAGCGGTGGCGCTCGCCTGCCTGAGGCTAGCGGCGGCCCCGTGGATCGAGCGGAATATGTCGACATCACAACTGTCGCCAAAAATGGTGACGTCACCGCTGGGGAACTGGATCCCACCGCCGGCGTGGGTGAAGCCGAGATCTGCGCACGCGCCGATTCCGGCGTCGGAGATCACGACCTCGCCTCCCGCACACAGGCCGAAGGTGCACACGTCGGCGAGGGCGTCGGCCTGGAAGTGTCCCTGGGGAACGTCGACGTTGATGTGCAACCCGGCCGTGGCCTCGAATACCGACGCGAGATTCAGATCCATGGTCCCGCCGAGACCGATGTTTCCCTGGTCGTCGATGTGAAAATACGCGTCTCCGACCGGCTGATCGAGGATCGAACCCTGCCCGTTGAGGTCGAAGGAGAAGGGCTGGGTTTGCAGCACGAGGCCCGCGTGGATCTTGACGAGTGTGGCACCCAGCACCTCCGGGCCGCCGGTTACCGACGCACCGCCGGTCAGTGTCGTCGGGTTGAGCGAGAAGCCAGCGTCGAGCTCGTTGAGGAAGATTCCCTCGCCCAGCGGGATGTTGAGGTCATCGGCGAGCACGCTGGCGCCATTGAAGTGGCCGTGCACGAAATCGATGGATCCTCCGACGCTTATGATCGCCAGCTCAAGCGTTGCCGCGCCGTGGAACGCATCGGTCTGGCGGTGGTAGCTGAAGTCGGCGTCCTTGAGTCCGACGCCCGCAAAGTCGGCATGCGGCACCTTCACCTCGAGTGAGTCGAGGTTGATTCCAGTGGGGTTGTCGGCGGTGACCACCCCGTCGGCGGTGAGCAGGTTGTCGCTGAGGTCGGTGAACAGGGGAGGCAGCGCCACGTGTACGGTGATCGACGAGCAGTCGTACTGGCAGGTGTCGCCGTTGCTGAGCTTCGCGCCCGCCTTGTGTATGTTCACGCCGAGGCCGCCGACGAACGGCAGGCTGCCGATGATCGGAAGCTTGTTGGCCCCCGCGAACTCACCCACGAAGCCGCCCGCGTCCGGCAGGTAGAGGGCGAGGTTGTTGGAATGCTGGATCGGGAAGCCGGCGAGCCGGACTGTGACGTCGTCCGATACGACGAGATCGAGGCTCGGCACCAGAACGATGGGGGCCCCGTTCTCGGGGTCGAAGTCGAGGCCGTCGATCCGCACCGGGCTATAGGAGATGTAGTCAAGCCTCAGCGTTGAGACGTACCCCACGAAGGCGTTTCCCGGACTGATGGCGCTGGAGACGCTAACCCCGAAAGCGTGCCCGTTGACCTCCGCCCGCGGCACCAGCGCCGGGGCGCAGAAGTAGGCGTCTTTGCCGCAGAGGATGCGCTCGATCGGCGCGTAGTCCGCCGGCGCCAGCTGGGAAAGGTCGGTGAGCTGATAGAGGCATCCGGCCGCGTCAACAGCGCCGAACTGGATGTCCTGGCCGCCGCATTCCGCGGGCGGGCTGCCGCCGGGACCCGGTGGAGGCTGACCCCCCTTGACATGACCATAGGCATGGCCGCCAAGCGTCTCGGGTAGGGGCAGGCCCTCGCAGTCGCCGAGAATCGAGAAGCTCGGATGCACGACCGTCCCGACGTGAGCACCGCGGTGCCTCGGAAACGGCAACTTCGGAAGCTTCGGGCCGGAGAGATCGAGCGTCCGGCTCGTGCTTGTGAATCGGCCCGTGTTTGCGTCGACAGTCGTGAGCGAAACCGCGCCCCTAAGCGCCGTGCGCGTGAATAAGCTGAGCCTCGGGTCCGAGCCTGGGCAGACGACGTCAGACTGGGCGGCGCCCGAGACGTGCCAGATGAACCGGGCCGCCCGCCCCCCTGGTGGAACTGATCCCGAGGCATCTGCCGTGGCGATGCCCTGCCCCAGGTTGAGGTAGATGAAGCTCGCCTCCACCGACGGTGGGTTGGGTGCCGCCACGCTCACGTTGTCGTGGGCGACCGTGCTGGCCCCGCCCGCGTCGGTGATCGTGACGGTGACCTGGTAGCTGCCGGCGGTCGCATAGCTGTGGCTGCCCTGCGCAACGAACCCGTTGCCACCACCGGCCGTGATCGAGCCCGTGCTGCTGGATCCGTCGCCCCAGTCGATCTGGGCCGTGTAGTCCGCGGCCGTGCCGCCCGGGTCGGCATCGGTGAAACTCGCCACCGATGCGCTGAACAGCTGTCCCGCCGTCGCGGACACGCTCCCCGCCGTCGCGCTCAGAGCCGCGTCACTCACCTGTTCCGAGAAACTGGACGAGAATGTGAACGTCCCGCCGCAGGCGTAGGAAGAGCTCACCGTACCGACATAGGCCCCCTCCTCGCCGTACGCGTGCGAGCCGCTCACCGTGTACTGGTTCGGGAACGTACCCACCACGTACGTGTAGCTCGCCGACGAGGACTGACCGTCGCCCCAGCTGATCGTCCCGCTCGGACCCGCCGTCAGGGTGTCGCAGTGCGACGTGGTCAGCGTGCCCACCTGCCCGGAGAACTGGGTGCCTTCCGCACTCGAGAGCGGAGCAGCACGCGCCGCCGCAGCCGCCAGAAGCCCACACACGCCTACAAGTAGGGCGGCGACCACGCGCAGCCCCAGCGGGGTCCCCGCGTACCCGGCGCGCCCCATGCTCCGAATACAGTCCCAGCAGTCCATCAGCGCAACGTAAGGGCTTCGGGCGGTTTTTGCATCACGGAGGCTCCGTGATCTTTGCGAGCTCACGGATCGCCGTCGGGCGCCTGTGGGACGCGCGGCGGCCAGGAGCCACCGGCCGCTCGTGATGAGGCGTGAATTAGTCATGGACCTCTGGGCGGTCGTCTTTTCAGGATGCGAGCGTGATTGTTCCTCGCGGAGCTGCGGTGTCTTGTACGGGGTAGGCGGTGTCTTGGCCTCCTCCGCGCGCTCCGGCGAAGACGCCGGTGCTGTCAGCGCCGTCCACCGCCCAGACGGCGTCGACGCGAGGTCCGACGCCGGGCTGCGGGCATTGCAGGCCAGCTTCGTGTAGTACGAGGTTGCCCTTCTCGGTGTGGATCGTCCGGATGATCCGGTTGACCCATTGTGATCCGGGGCCACATGGCGGTTGGTTACCGTCGGCGATGATCACAGTGGTGAAGGCCACCTTGCCAAAGTGAGTCATGTGGCCGGTGCCATGGTTTCGAATGGTGCAGATGCCCGCCTGGCAGGCAGGCGGCCGGCTAGCTGTGACTTTCAGCGTTGCCCTGATGTTCAGGCTGTGTGGCGCTGCGGTCGCGGCCGCGATCGGGATTGCGGCAGCTGTCGCCGCGAGGGCGGCTGCGGTAATGCGCGTGATTATGCGGGTGTTCATGCGCTGTTCTCCGGGTTCGGGTGGATGGTCCTAGGCCCGTCGTTTTCGTGCTGGGCTGCTATGGGGTGACTTGATCGATCCGACGACGAGGTGGGTGGCATGCAGGTCGCGAAATGTGGGCTCCGGACGTGAGGGACCGCCGAGCGCCGCAACAGCGGGTTGCAGACGCTCTGACCGGAAGCGCTTGAAGGCCTGCTCGGTCTCCCACACGTCGATGGTGCGAAAGCCCTCGTCGGTTGGGCCGGCGAGGTGCAAGATCAGCCCGGGCGGAGCCGGTTCGGTTAGCCCTGCCGCAACGCGCTCGTACTGTTCCCAGCTTGAGGCGATGTCCTGCACGAATGCGTATGCCAAGGCCGGTCCTTTCCCCGTCTGTCTCGCGCGCTGCATTGGAGGCTGAACGGTGGCGCGCACCGGTATAGGTTTGGTATAGGCGCGGCTTCGTGGTAGAGGCGCGCGCGCCACAATCACAAGCGAGGGACGATCATGGAGCTTCGCGTTATGGGGCCGGTCGAGCTGGTGGGCGCCAGCGGCCCGGTGCCGCTAGGCGGCAACAAGCAGCGGCGGTTGCTGGCGGCGCTGGCGATCCGGGCCGGCGAAGCGCTCCCGTCCGACGTTCTGATCGACGCGGTTTGGGGAGCCGCGCCGCCGGCGTCGGCGCGCAAGCTGTTGCAGGTATACGTATCGCAGCTGCGCAAGCTGCTCGGACCGCCGCTCGCGATCCGCACACGCGGCGGCGGCTACGTCCTCGAGCTCGACGATGGCGCGCTCGACGTGGCTCGCTTCGAGCGTCTGCTCGATCACGGGCGAACGGCTGCCGCTAGCGGGAACCATGCGCTGGCCGCGTCTATGTTCGGGCGTGCCCTAGGCCTGTGGCGCGGCCCGGCGTATGGCGAGCTTGCCTACGAGGAGTTCGCGTGCGCGGAGGCGCAGCGGCTGGAGGAGCTACGGCTGGTCGCGCTCGAGGAGCGGATTGCGGCAGAGCTAGAGCTCGGCCGCCACGACGATCTCCTACCCGAGCTGCAGAGCCTCGCCGCCGCCCACCCGCTGCGTGAGCGCCTACAGGCGCAGGCAATGCTCGCCCTGTATCGCAGCGGGCGGCAAACAGAAGCACTCGAGGTATACGCCGTTGTGTACGCATGGCTGCGCGACGAGCTGGGGCTCGAGCCAGGCAGCGAGCTGCGCGAGCTGCAACGGCGCATCCTCCAACAGGATCCGGCGCTAGCGGTCGCGCCCGCCGCCGCGGGACCATTGATCGGCGTCCCAGCGGCGCCGAACACGCTCCTTGGCCGCGAGCGCGAGCTGTCAGAGCTGCGCGACCTGCTCGCTCGCGACGACGTGCGTCTGCTCGTCCTGACTGGCGCGGGCGGCTCGGGCAAGACGCGACTTGCACTCGAGGCTGCCCGCGTGACCGCGGCCTCGTTTGCGAACGGCGCCGCCTTCGTCCAGCTGGCGCCGCTACGCGATCCAGCGCTCGTCCCCGGTGCGATCACACGCGCGCTCGCGATCCAGGAAGTCCCCGGCGAGGAGCCCCTTGACACGTTGGCGACGGTGCTTCGAGGGCGTGAGCTGCTGCTCGTGCTCGACACCGCCGAGCACCTGCGCGTCGGGGCAGCGATCCTCAGCGAGCTGCTCGCGCGCACGCCGCGCCTGACCCTGCTGGTCACCAGCCGTGCGGTGTTGCACCTCTCCGGTGAGCACGTATACCCGGTCCACCCCTTGGCAGAAGTACCGGCCGTCGCGCTCTTTCACCAGCGCGCACACGAAGCAGACCCTAGCTTCGCCCCGCAGCCGGCAGGCGAACAGACGATCCGCCGCATCTGCGCCCGCCTCGATGGGCTGCCCCTGGCAATCGAGCTTGCCGCGGCACGCACCCGGATACTGACCCCCCGCGAGCTGCTGGAGCGACTCGAACCCCGGCTGCCGCTGCTCACCGGCGGCCCGCGCGACCTACCCGCGCGCCAGCAGACACTACGCGCGACGCTCGAGTGGAGCTTCAACCTCCTCTCGAGCGAGGAGACGCAGCTGCTCGCCCGGCTAGCGGTGTTCGTCGGCAGCTTCGACCGCGAGGCCGCGACGGCCGTCTGCGACGCCGACCTCGACGGGTTGACGACCCTGCTCGAGCAGAGCCTGTCGGGAAGAACCCCGGAAGGCCGCTTCGCGTATCTGGATACGATCCGAGAGTTCGCGCTCGAGCGACTCGAGGCGTCGCCGGAAGCAGACGAGATCCATCGTCGACATTTGGGATTGTTCCTCGCGCTCGCCCAGAGCGCAGACATCAGCGCCGTGCGGCGCGGTGTCGAAGATGAGCGGCTCGACATCGCGATCGCGGCGCAGGACAACATTGGTGCGGCGCTCGCGTGGGCAGTCGCGAGCGGCTCGGTCGCGCTCGGGCTGGAGCTCGCGATCGCGATGGAACGCTTTTGGGTAACGCACGACCCGCGCGGAGGAATGCGATGGTTCCGGGCGCTGCTGGGTCAGCCGGAGGTCGATGCGGTCGCGCCTGTGCTGCGCGCTCACGCCCTGCGAGCGTACGGTAGCGCGACGGACATCGCCGGCCAAGACGAAGCGGCCGAGCCGCTCTACCAGCAAAGCCTCGCCATCTTCGAGGCCTTGGCGACGAGCCCGGACGCGCGGCCCTTCTGCACCGGCTCGCAATCAGCGCCATGCGGCGCGGCGATCTCGCCCGCGCGCGCGAGCTCAACGACGCCAGCCACCAGATCCACCAGCGAGCGGGTAACCGCTGGGGTCAAGCCCAAACACTGGGAACGCGCGGCGCGATCGCCCGCGACGCGGGGGAGGAGCAGCGCGCGCTCGAGCTGCTCGAGATGAGTGCGACGATGGCCCGTGAGGTCGGTGTCCACTGGTGGGAGAGCGGGAGGCTTGCGGAGCTGGCAAACCTCTCGCTAACGCGGGCCGAATCGACGAAGCCGAACTGCGGGCTCGGGATTCCCTCGCACTCGCCGACCGATCGGCGACCACGCCGGACGCGTGTTCGCTCGGACTACGCTCGCGCAGCGGCCGAGCGCGGCATCCCGCAAGCGCCGTCAGTCTCTGGACCGCGATCGAAAACACCGACGCGGTCGCGCGGCTAGGCGGATGCGGCGCCACCGCCAGACATATGAGGCGGACGCACGAAACCATCGGCGCAGAGAGCCTGCGTGCCACGGCCGACCGCCCACGCCCGACGCTCGACGACGCCGTCACGCTGGCCCTGCAATGAGCCGACGAAGAACCCGTGCGGACGGCCGAACGCAAGTAGACCAACCATCTGCATTGACGACTCGCACCTTGACACCGTCGCTGCCGGCAATACCAGGACCGCCCGGAAGGGGGCACCGTCGCCCACACCGGCCCCCTCCGCGAGAGCAAACAGGACCGACAAGCTCCCGGACGGAGCGCTTGCCGCCTCCTTTGCTAGCGATGTGGTCGAAGCGGAAGTCCAATCAGACCTCGGGTGGCGTCCTGTTACGGACGTCCTAAGCGGTAGCCGATGGTTTTGCGATTGCGTCATCTGAAAGCATCCGACGAATGGGTGCCGAGCTTGTAGCCGAGACGACACCGGTTATCGCCCGGAGAGAGCCTGCAGTTCACTCTCGTGAACCATGGTCCCGGTGGCGGCGGCATCGGCCATCCGTATCCGGTGCAGCGCCAAGAGGATGGAGAATCGGTTGAAGCCCGGCGTCGAAGAGCCAGGGACTGGGTTCATTTTGGCGGCGCTCGCGATGCCCCCAGACAGAATTCTTCCCTCAGGAGCTCGAGCTTTGGGCTGACGTGCCACCGGGTCGTTACCGGGTCATCAAGCACGTCGCGATCCAAGACTTCAGGCAAGCATCATGTGCGGCTCAGAGTACGCAGTGAGGGTCGCGGCTAAACCAGCCGTCTGATCTTCCTCCCGGGTTGATCGCTCAGCTGCTTGGGTAAATTGAAATGCGGAAGCTGGATCATCCGCGCCAGACGAGCGACCCATGCCCGCGAATGCAGCCCTCACAACCGTGCGTTTGAGGGCCCACCCCGAAGCCCGCGGGTCGAAGCTCCGGCAATGACCGCGCGCGAGTGCTCCGCTTAGCCCGAAGCAGCCATGCCCTCGTCGCAGCGGCACCCACCGGCGGTGACGCCCAAGCCCGCTCGCCGCGGGATTACAGCCTTACCTTGACATCTCGCCGCCCGCGGAGGAGTATCGGTTCGTTGAATCGTTGGTGAAGGAGGGGTCTATGGGGTCCACGGCCCACAGCGCGTCGATCAGCCGGCGCAGGTTCGTCCAGACGGCGACCGCAGCCGCCGCGGGGGTAACGGGAGCCACACTCGCCAGACCCGGGCGCGCCGCCGCCTGGGGCCATGAGCCTCATCGGCAGGCGGTGGTGCCACCAACACCGATCCCCGGTGGCGTCACGCCGCCGAACCACACGCAGATCCATCTCTGGCCGGCCGGTGACCCGACGGTGACGCTGCCCTTCTCGCATAACACCCTGAGGGGCTTCGACGTCGATCCGAGCACGATCACCGACTTCGCGGCTTCTCCGCGCTGGCCTACCACGCCGGCACCGCGACCCGCAGCGACCTGGGCGACGTACAACCTCGAGACCCATATGACCGTCCTTCAGGGCAAGTACATCGCCTCCGACGGCACCCTGGGGCTTCGGCGCGTTCTCCTTCATCCGAGTGGACTTGTTCGAGCCGAGTTGGGGCTCGCAGAATCCCACGACCTCAACGGCGGGGTGCTGGCCTCGGGCCTGTTCTGGACACTTCCGCGTCGACTTCTCCGACGCCCTGCACGTCAGCGATGACGGACGCAGTGCCGTGCTCGACGTCGAGGAGATCCAGGTCATCGAGAACTACGTGCTCTTCGGTCCGAACAGCACGCCGGCGAACACTGAGCTTCCACATCGAGTGGCAGGCGACCGACCCGTTCGTCGATCGCGGCAAGGGTCGCAACGGTCCCTCCCACCGACCCCGCCGCCTTCCTCGCCCGCTTCGCGGTGTTCAAGGTCGACAGCGGAGTTCGAAGTCTCGGAGTTCGGCTTCAGCTTCAGGTCGGACCCCGGCGTCAGCACGGACCGAGGCTTTGCCGAGATGGGCCGCGAGCGCAACGGCGCCTTCCTGCGCTGAGCCCGCGGTCACGGCCGTCGGGCCGTCGCGACGAACGCAGGCAGGCACTTACGGGTGGCGCTCGACCGGAGTTCTGGCTGCCGCTCGCGACGGCAGAGGCTTCGGCCATGGACGTGCAGCAGCGCCAGCACCCTCGTCCGGGCAGACTGCCAGGCAATAATAGGAGGCCGTTGCACAAACCACTCAGGAACCTGGTACATCATTCGGTCGCTGGGATAACAGTTTGTGGGGGCTTGCCAACGACGCACAAAATTGGGATAGCGCCCTCAATCTGGGGGCACTCGAACCCGGTCCCTCCCACTGTCACTCTAACAGTGACTACCTGGCGGGTTTGTGCAACGGCCTCATCGAGTAGCAACAGCCCGAACGCCCGTAGCTCCTTCCAGAACCCCGTCAACGGGAGACTCATGGCGCTCCTGCGCCCGCGCGACTCACCGACGATCGTCGAGTTCCTTTCTTGTAAACCACGAAGCCGAGCTTAGCCTGGATCCACCGGATGGGTAGGCCGGTTCTGTCCGAGCCTATGTGAAGAATGACCTCCTGTGCAGGGCTTTAACCGCTGTATGGGGCAGCCGGGGCCTGCGGACAGGGAGTCACCTTCGTGGTGACCGATGACGAGCCGGAGTTGCGCGGACTAGACGGTCTGCGGGTCGAGTTCGATGACGAGCGGGCGGTGTCGGACGCGGGGGTGATGCTGGTGGCGACTGCTTGCCGGGCGGCTTGGGGTCGAGGCGTTGGCGGGGCGGCTGGTGCGGCTGAAGAGTGATCGGCCGGGGGCTGCCAACGCTGGGCGCAAGGTGATGGCGCTGTTGTTGCGCGATGGTGCTGGGCGCGGACAGCATGGGTAGGACTGCGAGGTGCTGCGCGCGGGGCGCCAGCGCCGGCTGTTGGGTGGTTGGATGCCGGCGCCCTCGACGCTGGGAA
>CAWEFU010000004.1:0-167330 GCA_963808325.1 uncultured Solirubrobacterales bacterium | reverse complement strand
CCCCCCTCTCCGCTCGCTCGCTCGCTCGCTTCCACGATATGGCCGTCCCCATCCCACCGCTCGCTCCGCGATATGGCCGTCCCGATCCCCACACGGATTTACGGATATTGCGGAAAATCGGTGCGCACATCGGCAAAAAGAAGCCGTGGAGATTGTACAACTTGGCGGGTCTCGCCAACACTCCGGAGATCAGAAAAGCTACGATCAGGGTAAGGGCATGAGGACAATGGAAGGATCCCGTCCGGCGTTGAGACTCGTACAGGGCGCAAACGCGTCTCCCGCCGAAGTCGAGTGGTGGTGGTTCTGCGGCCATTGCGCCGCGCCGGCGCCGGGACAAGGCGCGCCCGCCCCCGGCGCGCGCGTGTGCATGTCGTGCGGTCTCGGCTTGCTGCTCGAGACCCGCAAGGACGTGGCGCCGCGCCCGAAGGACGCCTTCCTGGTCATCGATTCGAGTCTGCTCATCCAGGCGATGTCGCGCCATGCCCAGAGGCTGCTCGACATCGCGGAGGAGTCCGCGGTCAACCGCCCAGTGGGTGAGTTGCTCGTGCCTGCCGACGCCGAGCCCGGCTCCGCCGGGGGATTTGCCCGCGCGATCGCCGACGCGGCGGCGGGCAGCGACGAAGGTGCAAGCGCGGTGGTGCGTCCGTGGAACACGTTCGGTGTGCGGATGCGCGCTCGGATCGCGCCGTGCGGCCCCCCGCGGGCCGCGCTCGTCGTCCTCGAAGATACGCCGGCACGGCGCCTGCGCGCCGTTTAGTCCCCGTCTACTCGGCCCGGGGCCGGCGCCGCGGAGCGCTGGAACGACCTACCCGGCCGGGGGCAGCACCGCGGGCGCTCCCCACGGCACGAGCGGTTCGGGTAGCCGCACCGAGCCGTCCTCCTGCTGACCGTTCTCGAGGAGCGCGATGATCGTTCTGCCGACGGCCAGCGCTGTGCCGTTCAGCGTATGGACGTGCGCCGGCCTCGCGTCCTGCGTCCGGTAGCGGATGTCAAGCCGGCGGGCCTGGAAGTCGGTCGTGTTGGAGGTCGAGGTCAGTTCCCGGTAACGGCCTTGCCCAGGTAGCCACGCCTCGCAGTCGTACTTCTTGGAAGCCGATGCGCCGAGATCACTTACCGCTATCGAGACCACCCGATATGGAATCTCGAGCTCCTGGAGGATCGACTCCTCGATTCGCAGAAGTCGTTCGTGCTCGTCGAGTCCATCCTCCGGCAGCACGAAGCTGAACATCTCGACCTTGTCGAACTGGTGCACGCGGAAGATTCCTCTGGTGTCCTTGCCGGCCGCGCCGGCCTCGCGGCGGAAGCACGTGGAGAACCCGGCATACCGGAGCGGGAGCGAATCGGCGGGCAGGATCTCGCCGGCGTGAAGGGAGGCGAGCGGCACCTCTGAGGTCCCGGCCAGGTACAGGTCGTCGTCCGCGACGGTGTAGATCTGCTGCTCGGTGTCGGGAAGCATGCCGGTTCCGTACAGCGCCTGCTCGCGGACGAGCACGGGCGGGATCACGGGCTCGAAGCCCTCCGCTCGCAGCTTCTCCAGCGCGTAGCGGATGAGCGCGAACTCCACCATCACCAGGTCGCCGAGCAGGTAGGCGAACCGCGAGCCCGAGGTCCGCGCGGCCCGCTCCATGTCGATCCTCGGTCCCGCGAGCTCGAGGTGGTCCTTGCCCGTGGCCCCGGCCTCCCCCACCTCGTGGAGCACCGTGTCCTCATCGGGCGCGTCGGCGGCCGGGAGGCTCGGGAGCGAGGAGAGGACGGCGTCGCGCTGCGAGCGCACCGCCGCCTCCTGGTCGCTGAGCGTCCGTCCGCGCTCCGCGAGCTCCGCGAGGTGCTCGCGCTCCTCGGGAGTTGGCGGCCCCCGGCGGCCGCGGCTCGCCCGGTTCTGTTCGGCCCGCAGCTCCTCCAGCTGGGCGACGAGGGCGCGCCAGCGCTCGTCCAGCTCCAGCAGCTGGTCCACCGCTGCCGGCAGCTCGGGTCCGCGACGAGCGAGCGCCGCCCGCACGGTGTCCGGATCGCGGCGAATCAGCTGGATGTCGAGAACGCGGGCTCTCCTACTTCTTCTTCTTCGCGGCCGTGCCCGGCTTCGCGTGGCTCGCGGTGGTCGCGGTTGTCGTCGTGGGGGTCGTGGCCGTGGTGGTCGAGGGGGAGCCCGTGGCCGTGGTCGCCGTGGGCGTGGTCGCGGGAATCGTCCCGATGGGCAGGTCGACGCACTGCGTCACGCCGGGCGCGGTCTTGGCCTGGCGTCCCGCATAGGTCGCGACGAACCTTGCCACCGCGATCGCGTCGGGTCCGACGACGACGTTCTGAGGCATGATCGCGCCCGAGAACCCGCCGTTTTGGATCGCGTACAGCACTCGGGTGATCGGACGCTCGCAGCGGACATTGAAGTTCGGGCCGTTGTTGAACTGGGCCGTGCGGGGGTTGGCCGCCGACCCGTGGGTGGCGGCGTAGGAGAGCGTGTGGCAGCCCGAGCATCGTTGCGCGAACAGCTGCGCGCCGAGCAGATTGGAGGTGTAGTTCGGATCGGACTTCGGAATGCTGATGCGTTGCGTGCCGCACGCGGTCGCGAGGCCCGCGGCCGCGATCGATGCACTCATTAGGAGGACCTTTGCGGGCCGGCGCATGGAGGTCCGGATCATAATCAGATCCCCATGCCAGAGCCGCTGCGCTCACCACGGCTCGCGGTCATCGCGGCCGCCATCTTCATGGTCGCCGGATGCGGCCATACCGAGGACGTTGGAGCGAGCCGCACGCTGCAACTGGGGCTTACGGAGTATCGGCTGACACCTGAGAATGCGCGCGTGAGCGCCGGCGTGTTGACGATCGTCGTCCACAACTACGGCGTCCTCACCCACAACCTGGTCGTCTCGAACCAGGGGCAGACCGTCGATTCGACTCAGCCGATCTGGCCCGGCCAGACGGCCGAGCTTTCGCTGTCGCTCGCTCCGGGCGATTACCAGATGGCCTCCACGATCCAGGCCGACCAGGCGCTGGGGGAGTATGGAACGCTGACGGTGACGTCGTAGCGCGGGCGCCCCGGTAAACGCGAAGCCAGGGAGGAGCCGGCGCGTCAGCGCCGAAACATCTTCGCGATCCCGGCGCCGGCCAGAGTGACGTTCGCCTCTAGTCCGTTGTTCGCGTGCGTCCCCAATGGCGGCAACCAAGGGGCCGGCGCCGGGCTTTCTGCGCGTGGCGAGGGTGTGCTGAAAAAGGCACCGTATGGGGGCCTTATTCAGCGCGCCCCCTCGGACCCGCGGCGATATAACCCGCGACGATGGTGGTAAACGGTGGTCCGGAGCTGTTCCGCGAGGTCTTCGGGAGGTTCGCCACCGGCGTCGCGGTGATCACCAGCGCCGGCCCCTCGGGCGCCGGCGGAATGACCGCCAACGCCATCTGCTCGCTCTCGCTCGATCCGCCCCTGGCCCTGGTGTGCTTTGAGAACCGCGCCCGGACGCTGCCGATCGTTCGTGAGGCCGGGCGGTTCGGGGTGAACGTGCTGAACGCCGGCCAGGAGGAGCTGGCCGGCGTTTTCGCCTCCAAGCTCCCCGAAGACGGAGAAGCTCGAGGGGATCGGACACCACTTCGAGTCCGGCGTCCCGATCATCGACGGCTCGCTGGCGTGGGCGGTGTGCGATCTGCGTGAGCTGATGCCGGGAGGCGACCATACGATCGCGATCGGGGAGGTCACGGGTATGGGGCTCGGGCAGGGGAATCCTCTGTTGTGGTACGCCAGCCGGTACCACGCCGTGCCGTTGCCGAGCGACTGATCAGCGTTCCGCGCTGGCCCGCACGTCTAACTGCGTCGAGGTGTCCGCTTTTCGCGACGGTGATCGTCGCGGAAACCGGACGCCCGCGGCCGCTGCCCGGCCGGCCACCGCCCCCGACTCGCCAGACCCGGGGCCCCGACTCGCCAGACCCGGGGGCCCCCGAGACCGCCGAGGCCCCCTACAGCCAGCCGCGATACCTACCCCGCCGTCGCGGCCGCCCGCGCCAGCAGCACCACGACGACGATCGCGGCCAGCGCCATCACCCCGATCTCGCGCTGAAGGATCGTGGCCACGATTCCGCGCTGCTCCTCCTCGGGCAGCTCCCCCACCGCCTGCGCGGACTCGAACCCGCGGGAGTCGAGCACCATCTGCGGAATCGAGATCCGCAGCTGCTCGGCCAGGAGTGACACGAGCAGGGGCAACACGCCGTACAGCACGTGCAGTCCGCTCGCCTTACGCCCGAGTAACGCGAGCACCCCGCCCAGCGCAACCTCCACGACGACGATGGCCTGGCCGGCGCGGAGTATTCGCCAGAACCAGGCGCTGGGTCGCGCCCGCCACCAGCACCAGGCACCGTACAGCCCGGCGATCGCGTTGAGCGCGATCGCGAGCACCCCGACGACTAGATGAACCTCCTTCACCTTTAGGAAAGATCCCGCGGCAAGCCCGCCACATAGCCGCATTTCGCACTAAGTAACATGTTGTTACAAGCTAACCCGACGCGGTGATATAACGGATTGTCGTGCTCCGTGACTACCTACCGGCCGTTGTCTTCCTGATACTCGGCGCGCTGGTCGGCGGGCTGTTCGCGGTCCTCAACGTGCTGTTGGGCAAGCGCCGCCCGAATCGCTCCAAAGACGAGCCGTACGAATGCGGGCTGCCGTCCCACATCCGGGCTGGGTTCCGCTTCGGGATCAGCTTCTACCTCGTGGCGATGCTGTTCATCCTGTTCGACATCGAGGTCATCTTCCTCTATCCGATCGCGGTCCAGCTGCGGGCGTTCGGAACGTTTGCCTTGACCGAGACGGGCGTGTTCGTCGTGCTGCTGATGATCGCGTTCGTGTACGTCTGGCGCAGGGGAGCGCTGGAGTGGAAATAAAGCGCGAGCCGGTATCCACGAGCGACTTTCGCATCCGTCAGCTCCAGGCGCGAGACATGCTGCGCGGCGACCTCGATGGTGAGGATCTCGAGCGCTACGTCGAGGAGCGCGTGCTCACGACCACGGTCCAGAAGGCCGTGGCATGGGCACAGGGCAACTCGATCTATCCGCTGACCTTCGGGCTCGCCTGCTGCGCGATCGAGCAGATCCACATCGTGGCGTCGAGAGTGGATATCGCGCGGTTCGGCTGGGAGGCGTTTCGCGCCTCGCCCCGCCAGGCCGACCTGATCATCCTCGCGGGGCGCGTCTCGATCAAGATGGCCCCGATCATCCGCCGCCTCTACGACCAGATGCTCGAGCCGAGGTGGGCGATTTCGATGGGCGCGTGCTGCTCGTCGATGGGCGTGTACAACAACTACGCGCTGGTCCCGGCGGACAAGTTCATGCCGATCGACGTGCATGTCCCGGGCTGCCCACCGCGGCCAGAGGCCCTCCTCCACGGGATCCTCAGGCTGCGGGCGAAGATCCAGGGCCACGCGCCCGAGGGCTGGCGCGAGCGCTACGACGCGGTCGGCACCGAGGAGCTGCTCCCGGGGGAGGCGCCGGTAACCAGCGCGGATATCAACGTCTACCAGCCCGGGGACACGGCCGGTGCCTGACGCTACCGGCCTCGAGCTGGCGGCTCACGAGCTCCGCGAGCTGGATGCCGAGTCGATCGTCGACACCGAGTTCCATCGCGGCCGAGCCGCTCTGATAGCAAACCCGCCGCAGATCAGCAAAGTGCTCGAGCACCTCAAGACGAAGGGCTACACGTTCCTGGCCAGCCTGCACGGCGTCGACTACTACCCGGAGGAGCCCCGGTTGGGCGTTCTCTACGAGCTGCTCGACATGAAGCAGGTCGACCGCATCAGCGTAAAGGCGCGCGTGGACACCGACGACCCGCACATCGCGTCGGTCGTCGATCTGTTCCCCGGCGCCAACTTCCCGGAGCGCGAGGTCTACGACATGTTCGGCGTGATCTTCGACGGACACCCCGACATGCGGCGGATCCTGATGCCCGAGGACTACGAGGGCTTCCCGCAGCGACGCGACTTCCCGGTCGGCGGAGAGCCGGTGTTGTTCACCTACAACGAAGAGCAGAACTACGGAAGGTGGCAGTGAGCCTCACGGACGACTATCGCCGTCGCGAGGAATCGATCACGCTCTCGGCCGAGCCAGAAGGCGAAGAGACCCATGAGCTGCTGACGCTCAACATCGGTCCTCACCATCCCTCGACCCACGGCGTGCTGAGGCTCCTCTCGACGCTGGAGGGTGAGGTCGTCCGCGACATCAAACCGATCATCGGCTACATCCACACCGGCATCGAGAAGACAGCCGAGGACAAGTCGTACTGGAAGGTGATCCCGGTGATCGAGCGGATGGATTACCTCGCCTACTACTTCAACGCGATGGCGTTCTGCGGTGCGGTCGAGACGCTGCTCGGCCTGGAAGTACCGCCGCGCGCCCAGTACCTGCGGGTCCTCCACCTCGAGCTCAACCGCATCTCCTCGCACTTGTTCTGGCTAGGTACCAGCGCGCTGGACCTCGGAGCGATCGGGGTGTTCTGGTACGCCCTTCGCGAGCGAGAAAAGCTGCTCGACCTGTTCGAGATGTCCTCCGGCCAGCGGATGCACACGCGCTACATCCAGGTCGGGGGCGTAATGGAGGACATCCCGCGCGGGTTCGACACCAAGCTGCGCGAGTTCATCAAGATCATGCCGACCCGGGCCGATCAGTACGCCGACCTGCTCGAGAAGAACGAGATCTTGCTCGAGCGGCTGCGAGGGACTGGGGTGGTCGAGGAGGAGACGCTCCTCAACCTCGGCGTCACCGGCCCGCTGCTGCGCGCCGCCGGCAATCCCTGGGACCTGCGCAAGGCGCAGCCCTATTCCAGCTACGACCACTTTGACTTCAAGATCCCGGTCGGGACCGTGGGCGACAACTACGATCGCTATCGGGTCCGCCACGCCGAGCTGTACGAGTCGACGAAGATCGTCGAGCAGGCGCTGGCCGGGCTCCCCGAAGGGCCCTTCATCTCGCCCGACCGCAAGGTAGCGCTGCCACCGCGCCACGAGCTCGCCACGAGCATGGAAGCGCTGATCCACCACTTCAAGCTCGTCACCGAGGGGTTCCGCGTGCCGCCGGGGGAGGCGTACTACCCGATCGAGGGTCCGCGCGGAGAGCTCGGCTGCTTCGTGCGCGCCGACGGGTCGGCCAAACCGGCGCGGGTGCACATGCGCGATCCAAGCTTCTCGAACCTCCAGGCGCTGGCGCCGATGGTCCGCGACGGCTACATCGCCGACCTGATCGCGACGCTGGCGATGCTCGACCCGATCCTCGGGGGAATCGACCGTTGAGTTGCGTCGCGGCCGACCGGCGGAATCGATCGGTGAGGCCGGACCGGTGACCCCCCCGGTCCCCGTCCCCCGCTTCGGCCACGGCTCGCGCGTCCCCGGCTGGGACGAGGCCGTCGACCTGACCAAAGACCCGGCGACGATTCCCGACCCGGCGACGACGCCCGTGCCACAGGAGCTCAAAGACGTGATCGAGGCGGCCATGGCCAAGTACCCCGACCGCCGCTCGGCGGCGATCCCTGCGCTGCACGCGGCGCAAGAGGTGCACGGCTGGTGCTCGCCCGAGGCGATCGACCAGGTCGCGGCCGTGATGCAGGTGACGCCGGCCTACCTGACCTCGGTGGCGACCTTTTACGACATGCTCGAGACACGTCCGCGTCCCAAGCACCACGACGTCTACGTGTGCACGAACATCTCGTGCTCCTTGCGGGGAGCAGATCACTTCTTCGACGCCATGGTCGGGGCCGCAGCCGAGCACCCCGATGTCCACGTCATGTCGTTCGAGTGCCTGGGCGCGTGCGACATCGCTCCAATGGCCTCCGTCGACGGCGAGTACGTGGGGCCGCTCGAGACCGACGACGCCGCCCGGATCGTCGACGACCTCCGCGCCGGACGACCGGTGCTCGAGCACAAGCAGCTCCGCTACCGCAGGTGCGCGGATCCCGGCGTGGCCGAGGGCGCCGAGGAGTTCGCGCCACCGGAACCGGGTATCCCGCGGGCCGACACCGCCGGCCTCGGCCCCGAAGGCGACACCGTCGACCGGCCCGGCCCGACCGCGCCGATCGAGATCCCGGCCGATGAGGCCGGCGCCGGCAACCAAGCCGGCGCCGGCAACGAAACCAACGAGGACAACGAATGAAGCTGCTGTTCGACGGCATCGACGAGCCGGGCCTCAACACGCTGCCGGTCTATGAGCGCCGCGGCGGATACCAAGCGCTCAGAAAGGCGCTGACGATGACCCCCGACGAGGTGCTGAGCAGCATCGCCGAGTCGAACATCCGGGGCCGGGGAGGCGCCGGCTTCCGGATGGGACAGAAGGCGTCGTTCCTGCCTCGCGGCCACATGGAGAAGTACCTCGTCTGCAACGCCGACGAGTCGGAGCCGGGCACGTTCAAGGACCGCGAGCTCATGCAGAAGAACCCCCACATGCTTATCGAGGGAATCGCGATCGCCTCCTACGCGGCCGAGATCAACCGCGCGTTCATCTACATCCGCGGTGAGTATTCGAACCAGGCCGACATCCTCGAGGCGGCGATCGCCGAGGCCGAGCAGGCGGGCTACCTCGGCCAGAGGATCCTCGGGTCAGGGCACGACCTCAATCTCGTCCTGCACCGGGGCGCCGGCGCCTACATCTGCGGCGAGGAGACGGGCCTGCTGGACTCGCTGGAGGGAAAGCGCGGCAACCCGCGCCTGAAGCCGCCCTTCCCGGCCATCGAGGGCCTCTACCACGGCCCGACGTTGATCAACAACGTGGAGACGCTCGCCACCGTTCCGACGATCATCCGTCTCGGCGGCGCCGAGTACGCCAAGATCGGGACCGAGACGTCGACCGGGACGAAGCTGGTCTCGGTCTCGGGCGACGTGCAAAGACCGGGCAACTACGAGATCGAGCTGGGGGTCCCCTCCCGCCATCTCATCTACGACCTGGCCGGTGGCCCGCCCGAAGGCCGCGAGGTGAAGTTCTGGTTCCCCGGGGGATCGAGCGCGCCGGTTCTCACCAAGGACGACCTCGACCTCCCGTACGACTTCGACAGCATGGCGAAAGCGGGTTCGATGCTCGGCTCGGGCGCGATCATCGTGGTCGACGACTCGCACACCGTGCTCGAGGTGATGCACAAGCTGGTCAAGTTCTACGCCCACGAGTCGTGCGGCAAGTGCGTTCCCTGCCGCGAGGGCACGAACTGGACGCTGAAGATGGTGCGCCGGATCCAGTCCGGCGAGGCCACCCCGATGGACCTCGACATCATGGCCTCGGTCCAGACGCAGATCATCGGCAACTGCCTGTGCGTGCTGGGCGATGCGATGGCGATGCCGGTCGGCTCGATGATCGAGAAGTTCCGCGACGAGCTCGAGGCCGAGATCGAAGCCGCGCGCGAGCGCGCCGGGGTGGGCGAGCTCGAGGATGTGATCGCGCTCGGCGTGGCCGACGAGCACGCCGGTCCCCTCCCCGTGCACTGACAGAGATCCCGTCACATCTGGTGCGCTGAATCCGACAAACAGAATGCCCCGCCCCAAACAGAAGATCATCCAGCTGACGATCGACGGTCGAGAGGTGCGCGCACCCGAGGGCGAGATGCTCGTCGACGCGGCCAAGTACGGCGACGTCGAGATTCCGTACTTCTGCTACCAGCCGAAGCTCGGCAACCCGGTCGGGGCGTGCCGGATGTGCCTGGTCGAGATCGAGGGCATCCCCAAGCTCCAGACCTCCTGCTCGACGCCCGTCAAGGACGGGATGGTCGTCCACACCCAGACCGAACGCGTCCACCACGCCCAGAACGCGATCGTCGAGTTCCTGCTGGTCAACCATCCGCTCGACTGCCCGGTGTGCGACAAGGGCGGCGAGTGCCCGCTTCAGGACATCACCTTCGGCTGGGGCCTCGGGCGCTCGCGGTTCATCGAGCCCAAGCGCCACTTCGTCAAGCCGCTCGCGCTCAGCCCGGTGATTGCGATCGACCGCGAGCGCTGCATCCTCTGCTACCGCTGCGTGCGCTTCTCCCAGGAGATCGCCGAGGACTACCAGCTGATCTTCGCCGAGCGGGGCGCGGACACGTTCGTCGCCACGCACGACGGCCACCCGTACGTGGCGCCGTTCAGCGGCAACATCATCGAGCTGTGTCCGGTGGGCGCGCTGACCTCCCAGCCGTATCGCTTCCGCGCCCGGCCGTGGGACATCGAAGGCGCCGGTGGGATCTGCACCCTCTGCCCGTCGCAGTGCAACGTCGAGTTCACCGTGCGCGACGAGAAGGTGCTGCGCGTGCTGGCGCGCGATCCCGGACACGAGGGCGTCGACGATGGCTGGCTGTGCGACAAGGGGCGGTTCGCCTATCAGGCGATCCACGTCGACGAGCGGATCACGCAACCCCTGGTCCGGGACGGCGGAGAGCTGCGCCCCGTGTCCTGGGAGCGCGCCCTGGACACGGCCGCCGGCCTGGGGCGCCACAAAGGTCACGTCGGCGCGCTCGTGGGCGGCCAGGCCACCAACGAGGAGGGGTTCCTGGTGCAGCGGTTGATGCGCGAGGCCCTGCAGTCTCCGCACATCGATTCCAGTCGGTATGGCTCGCTGCCGAGCGTGCTCGTGCAGCGGGTGCTCGGCAACCCAGCCCTCCAGGCCACGGTGCCCGACCTCGAGTTCGCCCACACCGTGCTCGTGTTCGGCTGTGAGCCGCTCGACGACGCGCCGATCCTCGACCTCCGGATCCGCAAGGGGGTGCGCCGGCGCGGCGTCCAGCTCGCGATCGCGACCGATCGGCCGAGCGCGTTGGACGCGAACGCCAAGCTCGTCGTCCGCTACCCGCCGGGGGGTGAAGGCATCATCCTCGCCCAGCTGCTCGCGGCCCTGCGCGGGGAAAGCGCGCCCGGTCATATCCGCGACCTCGCCACGCTCATGTCGCAGGGCGGCGAGGACGTGGTCATCGTCTGGGGCGAGCAGATAGGGATGGGCGCCCAGTACCTCGCGGCGATCGCCAACCACCTCGGGCTCTCGGGGCGAGAAGGCGCCGGCCTGCTGGAGATCCCCTCCGGATCAAACGGCCGGGGCCTGCGCGAGGCCGGCGTGCTTCCGGACGCGGGCCCCGGCTACCACGAGCTGCACGGCGAACTCGGCCACAACGCGCGCGTGATGGCGAGCGCCGCCACCGGAAGCGAGATCACGGCGCTGTACCTGTTCCAGACCGATCCGGTGCGCGACCTTCCCGACCGCGAGCTGTGGGAGCGCGCCCTGCACCACGCCGGGCTGGTGGTCGCGCACGCGTCGGTCCTGACCGAGGGCCTGGCCGAGCACGCGAACGTGATCTTCCCCGCGGATTCATATGCCGAGAAGGATGGGACCGTGGTGCACCCCGACGGGCGCCTCCAGCGCTTGCGCATGGCGATCGCCCACCCGGGCGAGGTGCGCTCCGGTTGGTGGGTGATCAATGAGCTGGCCAAGGGAGTCGGCGTCGACCTTGGCGTCCTGACCAGCGGGATGGCGTTCAAGCAACTGGTCGACGCGGTGCCGTTCTACAAGGGGTTGACGCTCGAGGAGCTCGGCGGCGGCGGGGTCCGCTGGCCAGAGCGACCGCAAGCCTCGGCGTTTCCGAGCATCGCGGGCGAGATCATCGAACCCCCGGTCCACGACATCGCTCCACTCCCGCAGAACGGAACCCTGCGGCTCGGGCGATACCGCCCGATCTGGGCTGCACCCGAGGTCGAGGTCTCCCCGTCGCTGCAGTACACGATCGCCCGCCAGCAGGTCGAGCTCTCACCGCTTGACGCCGAGCGCCTTGCGATAGCCGACGGCTCCACGGTCGACGTGGCCCAGAACGGAACCCGCCTGCGGGCGACGGCCGCCGTGCGATCGGGGGTGCCGGAGGGAACCGCCTTCCTGGCCGAGGGGATCGCCGCCGACTCCGCCAATGCCTTCACCGGTGATGAGATAGCGGTTCGGAAGCCGTGATCGCCTTCGCCGACGTCAACTATTTCGAGCCGTGGTGGGTCCAGATCATCAAGTCGATCGTGATCTTCGCCGTGATCTTCGCGATGCTCCCGATCCTGATCGTCTACGAACGCAAGCTGCTCGGACGCTTCCAGGCTCGCTACGGGCCCAACCGCGTCGGGCCCTTCGGCCTGCTCCAGCCGCTCGCGGAGATCGTCAAGTTCGCGATGAAGGAACCGTTCCGGACCGCCACCTCGATCGGCTTCCTGTACCGGATCGCCCCGGTGATCGCGATCGTCACCGCGGTCGGGGCGCTGGCGATCATCCCGTTCGGAGGCGTGCAACACATCTTCGGCCAGCGCGTGGGCCTGTACGGGATCGATGTGTCGATCGGCCCGCTATACGTGTTCGCGCTCGCCGGCATCTCGTTCTACGGCATCATGCTCGGCGGCTGGGCGTCAGGGTCGAAGTACGCGTTCCTCGGCGCGATGCGCGGGGCGGCCCAGCTGATCTCCTACGAGGTCTCGCAATCGCTGGCGCTCATCGGCGTGATCCTCACCGCCCAGACGCTGTCGCTGACCGGGATCGTGCACGCCCAGGAGGGGCTGTGGTTCTTCATCCCGCAGTTCGCGGGCTTCCTGATCTACCTCGTGGCGTCGTTCGCGGAGACCAACCGCGCGCCGTTCGACCTGCTCGAAGCCGACACCGAGATCATCGGCTACTTCACCGAATACGGTGGCACGCCGTTCGTGGCTTATCTATTCGCCGAGTACGCGAACATGATCGTGGTCTCCGCCATCGCCGTGACGCTCTTCTTCGGCGGGTGGCTGCTGCCGTTTGGGCTGCATCCGCCGGGCTGGGTGGATCCCATCGTGGTGCTGGTGAAGATCATCCTCGTATTCACCTTCTTCATCTGGGTCCGGACCACTCTGCCGCGCCTGCGCTATGACCAGCTCATGTCGTTCGGGTGGAAGATCCTGCTCCCGCTTGCCACTTTGAACCTGCTCGTGACCGCGATCATCGTCGTCGCATGACCCCTCCTTACGATCCCGGCCCAGATGTGATCGAGGTGGTGCGCTCGCCAGCGCGCGGGCCCGCGGCCGGCGCGTACCGAGCGTTCGGCGAGACGCTCCGCGGCCTCAAGACGACGTTCGCCAGGATCGTCGAGGGGCCGGTCACGATCCAGTACCCCGAGGAGAAGACGCCGGTCTATCCGCGCTTCCGCGGCCGTCATAAGCTGCACCGCTTCGAGACTTCGGATCCCGCCCACCCCGGGCTCGAGAAGTGCGTGGGCTGCTCGCTCTGCGCGGCCGCCTGTCCGGCGGACTGCATCCGCGTGGTGGCGGCTGAGAACACGCCCGAGCTGCGCGTGTCCGCCGGCGAGCGGTACGCGGCCGTGTACGAGATCAACATGAGCCGCTGCATCTTCTGCGGCTACTGTGAGGTCGCCTGCCCGTTCGACGCGATCACGATGGGCCACGACTACGAGCTCTCCGACTACACCCGGTCGGATTTGATCTTCACCAAGGAGATGCTGCTCGCCGAGCCGATCGAGCGCACCCCGCTGCGGTCGGAGGGTGAGTGAGCCAGGTCATCTTCTTCATCGCCGCGATCGGGGCCGTGGCCGGCGCGGTCGGGGTGGTCACGATGCGAAACCCGTTCTACAGCGTGCTCGCGCTGATCGTGCACCTGGTCTCGCTGGCGGCACTGTTCCTGCTCCTGCGCGCGGAGTTCGTGGCCGCCGCGCAGGTCGTCGTCTACGCCGGCGCGGTGATGGTCCTGTACGTGTTCGTGGTCGCCTACGTGGGCGGCGGCGAGCAGGTTCCGGCCGGGGCGGTGCTGCGAGTACTCGGGCCGTTGTTCGGGCTGGCGTTGGTGATCGAGCTGTGGATAGCGATCCTAGGTTCCGCGCTCAAGGGCATCTCGAGTAAGGGCGCGCCGTACCGGCTCGGCTTCGGGACCCCTCAGCACATCGGCACGCTGTTTCTCACCAAGTATCTGTTCCCGTTCGAGATCGCGTCGATCCTGCTGCTCGTGGCGGCGGTGGGCGCGGTCGTGCTGGCGCGCCGGCGGCGCGGGCTCGAGCCGCCCGGTGAGGCGTTCGAGCTGCAGATCAGGGCACCGAGGCCCGCCTACACCGGGACGATGGCCGAGGGCGCCGACACCAACCCGGTGGCCGATTCCCCGTCCGTGGAGGAGATCATCGAGCAGATCGGTGGCACCAGAGAGGGGCCGCGGGGCGGAGGTGGCTGGTAGGTGGCGATCGGCTGGTACCTGACCGTCTCGGCGCTGATCTTCGCCATCGGCGCCACCGGCGTGCTCACGCACCGCAACCCGCTGGTGATCCTGCTGTGCCTCGAGCTGATGCTCAACGGCGCCAACCTCGCGCTGGTCGCCTTTGCGCGTATGTGGGGCGGCGAGGACGGTCAGATCTTCGCGCTGATCGTGATGGTCGTGGCGGCGGCCGAGGTGACCATCGGCCTCGGCCTGATCGTCGCGATCTATCGCCGCCAGCTCCCGGTCGACGTCGATGAGCTGAACGAGCTTCAGGGGTAGCGGATGGCGCCCACCACGTTCGGATGGCTGATCATCCTGTGCCCGGCGGTGGGGACGGTGCTGATCGGGCTGGCATTCAAACGGCTGCCAGCGCGCAGCGCGGGCTGGATTGGCACCGCGGCGATCGCGGCGTCGTTCGCGTTCTCGATCGCGGCGCTCCTGACGCTGCTGGGCCACACCCCGGATCACCGTCAGTTCACCTCGACCCTCTGGAGCTATGACTCGAGCGTCGGGGTCGACGCGAAGCTCTCGATCCTGGTCGATCCGCTCTCGGTGTACATGGCGCTGGTCGTGTCGGGGGTGTCGATGCTGATCCACCTTTACTCGGTCACTTACATGACACTCGACCGGGGCTTCAGCCGGTACTTCTCCTACCTGAACTACTTCGTCTTCTCGATGCTCCTGCTGGTGCTGGCGGGCAACTTCGTGCTGCTGATCATCGGCTGGGCGTTCGTAGGGGCGGCCTCGTACCTGCTGATCTCGTTCTGGTACCGGCGCACCACGGCCACGGGAGCGGGAATCAAGGCGTTCGTGATCAACGTGGTGGGGGACGCCGGGCTCGTGCTCGGCACGTTCTTCATCTTCAAGCACACGCACACGGTCGACTTCGTCAAGACGTTCGGCGCCGTTCCGCACGTATTCGCGCACAACAGCCCCGATCTCGTCGCCGGCTGCCTGCTGCTGCTCGTGGGCGCGTTCGCGAAGTCGGCCCAGGTCCCGCTGCACACCTGGCTCCCGGACGCGATGGAGGGCCCCACCCCGGTGTCGGCGCTGATCCACGCGGCGACCATGGTCACCGCCGGCGTGTACCTGATCGCGCGCATGCACCCACTGTTCGAACAGGCCACCACCGCGGCCGACGTGGGCGCGATCGGGGGATGCCTGACGCTCCTGATCGCGGCCACCGTCGGGCTCGTGATGGTCGACATCAAACGCGTGATCGCCTACTCGACGATGTCCCAGATCGGCTACATGATCATGGCCGTCTCGGTCGGCGCGTACTCGGCGGGGCTGTTTCACCTCATGACGCACGCGTTCTTCAAGGCGCTGTTGTTCATGGCCGCGGGCTCGCTGATCGGCGCGATGGCCGGCGCCCAGTCGCTCGACCGCATGGGCGGCTTCCGCCGGGCGCTGCCGTTCACGTTTGGTTGTTTTGTTATAGGCGGCCTGGCCCTGTCGGGCCTGCCGCCTTTTTCAGGCTGGTTGTCGAAGGACGACATCCTTGCCTTTTTGGACCACCGCGGCGGAGGGTTCATCATCCTCGGAATCGCGGGTTACGTGGGCGCGCTGCTGACCGCGATCTACACGTTCCGGATGATCTTCCGGGCGTTCCTCGGCGAACCCGTGGAGGAGGCGCGGGAGCTCGAACACGGACACCTCCACCACGCGGACGTTCCGCGCAATCCGATGACGGGCGAGGAGGAGGACACCGACGTCGGCTTTCCCGGCCCAGGGCATTTCATCGCCGAGCGCGAGCTGCCCATGAAGGTCGCGATGAGCGTGCTCGCGGTGCTCGCGATCGTCGGTGGCGTACTCCAGATTCCGGGGGTCGACTCCGGGATCGAACGGTTCCTCAGCCCGACGTTCGCTGACTCGCACCTCGCCAAGCAGCTGCCGTCGACCTCGGCAGACTGGATCGGACTGGCGATCGGCGCCTTGATCGCGATCGGCGGCATCGCGATCGCCTACCGGGTCTGGGTGGCGGCGCCGGGCACGGCGGCGCGTCTGCGCGAGCGGCTCGCGCCCGTGTACACGTTGCTGGTCAACAAGTGGTACTTCGACGAGCTCATCGACCTCGTGGTCGTTCGGCCGTCGCTGTGGGTCGGCCGCTTCGCCCAGTCCGTGCTCGAGCGCGTGGTGATCGGTGACGTGGTCACCGGCGGCACGACCGGGATCGTGCGCGCCGGCTCGGCGGCCGTGCGGCGCGCGCAGACCGGCTTTCTCCGCTACTACGCCGCGCTGATGATCGTGTGCCTGACCGGTGTGGCCCTCTACTTCCTGATCTCCTCCTCCTGATGACCCTCTCGATCCTCATCTGGCTGCCGCTCGCGATCTCCCTGGTCGCTGCCCTTCTCGCCCCGCGCGCGCTGGTCGGTCGGTTCGTCGCGACCGGGAGCCTCGTAACGCTGGGGATCGCGATCTCGTTCCTGGCCCGGTTCAAACTCGGTCACGCGGGGCTTCAGTTCGTCACCGACAAGGTGTGGATCTCGGCGCTCGGCATCCATTACAAGCTAGGCCTCGATGGGTTGAACGTCGCCCTCGTGGTGCTCACCGCGCTGCTGTTCAGCGCCTCGCTGGTGTGGTCGGCATTCCGGGAGTGGGAGCGCGCACGTGTGTTCTATTTCTTCTTCGGGCTGGCGGAGAGCGCGGTGCTGGGCGCGTTCTGCGCGCAGGACTTGGCGCTGTTCGTGGCCTTCTTCGATCTGATGCTGATCCCGTTCTATTTCATGGTCGGCATGTGGGGCACGGGGGAGCGCGTGCGGGCGACCACCAAGCTCGTGATCTACACGCTCGTCGGCTCGTTCTTCATGCTCGCGGCGGCGATCGCCACCGGCGTCCTGGCCTCCTCGCAGCACGGGACGCCGATCACGTTCGTGCTCTCCTCGCTGCGCGCGCTGCCCCTGTCGCGGGCCTCGCAGGAGTGGATCTTCCTGTGCTTCGCGGTGGCATTCCTGGTGAAGATGCCGCTCGTGCCGTTCCACGGGTGGCTGGCCGACGGCTACAAGGCGATGCCGATCCCGGTCGTGGCGGTGTTCTCGGGGGTGGTGGCGAAGGTCGCGGCGTACGGCTTCCTGCGGATCGTGCTGCCGCTGTTCCCGTACGCGTCCGTCCACTTCCAGACGCTGATGCTGCTGATCGCGCTCGTCTCGATCTTCTGGGCGACGGCGGTCGCCTTCACGACCTCCGACGCGCGCATGGTCGTGGCCTACTCGAGCATCGCCCAGCTCGGCTTCATCACGCTCGGGATCTTCTCGCTGCGACCCGAGGGCGGCCAGGGCGCGCTGCTGCAGATGCTCAACCACGGGCTGGTGACGGCGGCCGCGTTCTTCATCGTGGCCGTGCTCGCTGGGCGCGCCGGCGGCTCCGAGGACCTGCGCGACATGGGCGGAATCGCGTTCCGAGCGCCCGTGCTCGCGTCGCTGTTCGTGATCGTGGCCTTCGCGTGGCTCGCGATGCCGGGGTCCCCGAACTTCATCGGGGAGTTCATGATCCTGCTCGGCACGTTCCAGAGCAAGCTGGCGATCGCGGCGATCGCGTTCGCCGGCGTGATCGCCGCCTCCTACTACGCCCTGCGGATGTTCATCACCTCGATGCACAACCGCGCCGGCAGAGAGGTGGCCTCGCGCGAGATCGTCGTGCCCGACTTCGCCGTGATCGCGCCGATCGTGGTGGTGGTCGTGGTGTTCGCCTTCTACCCCCAGTTCGGGCTACGCCGGTCTGAGGCGACGCTGAAGACCACGGTGGCGCCGGCGCAGGTCCTGGCCGCGAGGGGTTCCGGCGCGCGGGCGGCGATCGGGTCCGGGCGAACGGCTTCCGTCGGGGCCGGGCGAACGGCTTCCGTCGGGGCCGGGCGGACGGCTTACGCGCGAGTCGGTGGAGGAGGCGGGCCGTGATCGCGATCACGGCCGCGGCGCACGACGCCGCGACCCATCACCTCGCCGGCCCGCCGATCGATTGGTCGTCGCTGTCGCCGATAGTCGCCCTGGCGGTCGGCGGGATCGTCTTGCTGCTGCTCGGCCTGCTGCGAAGTGAGCTGGTGCGCGAGCGGATCGTGCCGGCGTTCGCGATCGTCACCTTCGGGGTCACGATCGGGCTGTGCATCTGGCGCTTTGACCATCCGGCGTCGATCATCTCCGGCGCCCTTCGAATCGACGACCTCGCGCTGATCCTCGACATGATCTTCTCGGTCGCGGGAATCGCCACCGTGCTGCTGTCCTGGCGGGTGGCGGCACCCGGAGAGTCGGGCCAGGGCGAGTACTTCGGGCTGTTGATCTTCAGCGTGCTCGGGATGGCGGTGTTCGTCTCGGCGCAGAACCTGGTCACGCTGTTTTTGGGGATCGAGCTCCTGTCGGTCCCCCTGTACATCCTGTGCGCGTCCGAGACCCGGCGCGAGGGCTCTTTGGAGTCCGGGCTGAAGTATCTGGTCATCGGCTCCGTGGGGTCGGCCACGCTGGCCTACGGGCTCGCACTGATCTATGGCGCGACGGGCGCCACCGACTTCTCGGCGATCGCCTCGGCGTTGTCAGCCGGGAAGCTCCTGGGGGGCGTTCTGGGAGACCCGCTTTTGCTCACCGGGCTCGGCCTGGTGATCGTCGGCTTTGCCTTCAAGGCCTCGGTCGCGCCGTTTCATCAGTGGACGCCCGACGTGTACGAGGGCGCGCCCACCCCGATCACCGCCTTCATGGCCACCGCGACCAAGGCGGCGGCCCTGGGAGTGTTCCTACGGTTCTTCGACGTCGCGGCGATCGGGGCGCAGAACAAGTGGGCGCCCATGCTGGCCGCGATCGCGACGATCACGATCATCGTCGGCAACGTCGGCGCCCTCGGTCAGTCGTCGCTGAAGAGGATGCTCGGCTATTCGGGCGTCGCGCAGGCGGGATACATGCTCGGCGGGGTGGTGGTCGGGACCCAGCTTGGAATTCAGGCCACCGTGCTGTACCTGGTGGCATATCTGTTCATGAACATCGCCGGCTTCGCGGTGATCGTGGCCCAGCAGCAGGTGCGTCCGGACGGCGACGACGTGGCCGCGCTCGCCGGTCTCGGCGCCCGCAACCCTTGGCTGGCCTGGACCATGACGATCTCGATGCTGTCGCTGGCGGGGATCCCGGGCACGGTCGGGTTCATCGGCAAGTTCCAGCTGATCCACGCTCTGGTCGACGGGAACTACACCTGGCTGGCGATCGTGCTCGTGGTCGGCTCGATGATCTCGCTCGGCTACTACCTCCGGGTGATCGCGGCCATGTGGATGCGCGCCGGGGTGCCGGCGCCCGTGCCGGCGGCGGCGGCCGGCGGTGGCGGTGGCGAGCCGGCGTTCCCGCCGATCTCCGGAGGAGCGCCGGAGGGGGACCCGGCGCCGTCGTTCGGAAACGGTGCGCCGGGGACCGCGCCGGGGAGCGCGCCGGCGACCTCCTCGCCGATCGCCACCCTGCGGTTCGCCCACCCGGGCGTCGTGCTGGTCTCGCTGGTGTTCGCCGGGGCAACGGTATTCTTCGGCATCTTCCCCTCGCCGCTGTTCGACCTCGCCTCGCACGCGGGTCACGCGATCAGCGGGATCTTCTAGCTCAGCTACCTACTTCTCAGGAGTGTCGGGTTTTGGCCGCGCTCAGCACGTCAAAAGCCGCACACCTGGCCCGCGAGCGGAATCCCGAGGAGGCAGGCACGTGCGTGACTTAATGCGCATATATTCGTCAAAAGGTCAACCACGCCCGTATTAGGGGAGTGTTTCGGTTGTCTCGCCGCGAGCCGGGCTGCTGTGCGCGTATCCACCTCTCCTACCTCTGCGGACAGGGGTTCCCGCGCAGGATGTGTTCGAAGTCGTTGAGGCGCACCTCGACGCCACCGCCCTTGGTGGTGTAGGTCTGCGCCAACAGCCTCCCGTACTCGGCGTTCTCGCCGAAGTTGTTCGTCTCGCCGGGGATGTTGTTGCCGAACTCCCAGACGCACCCGTCTGAGGTGCTGGAGGTGGTGTAGAACGGATAGAAGGCAGCCGGCTGACCGGTGTCGGTGATGGGGATGAGGGTGCACCCCACCCCGGTGGTCCGGTTGCACGGGTTGGGGGACTCGATGTCCGGCAGGTCAGTCTCGAATGCCGGGTGCTCGTACTGCGCGTTGTAGTGCGGGCCCGTCTCGGGGCTTGAGAACAGCAGCGGCGTTGGATGCAGCCGGGTGTTGCCGTCCGGCCACAGGGGCTGGTACGAGGCACCGTCGAACCCTGTGTTCGTGTACGAGCAGCCCGTGACCTGGTACAGGAGCGCCTCCGAACCGGGGAAGCAGAACAGATCGTCGCCATCCGCCGGTGAGGCATTGGCGCCTTGCCCTTCCGTGTTGCCGGCGGGGCACGTCGTCGGATTACCTTTCTGGTCCAAGCCGAACTGTGTGGCCGGGATCGCGTTCGGGCCGTTGCAGAACTGGAAGTGGCCAATCTCGGTGTCGTACGCGACGTTGTATCCGCCCGCCGCCCACGTGACGCGCGTCTGCGGTGTCGACGTCGAGTACATGGGATGGAAGTCGTAGGGAATCTCCGTGCATCCAGAGCCGTTGGGGTCGAACTTCACTTGGCCGAAGCCGTTGGCCGCGCTCGCGGTCATCGACCCCGACTCGCCGGATGTGAGGTCGTGGATCGTGACCTTGAGCCCGTCCGGTGTGTCCGTGAAGGCCACCTGCAGGTGGTCCCCGGAGCTCATGAACAGGTCCCTGGATGGGTCGGGTGTGAAAGTTTGTCCGATGGTCGAGTCGACCGGGTTCGCCGGACCCGTCGCCACGCCGTTCTTGGTGATGAACGCGAAGTTGATGTACTCCTCACCGACCTGGTTGAGGCACGTCGCGTTGTTCGTCTGGCCAGTTACCGGATCGTCGGAGAGGCTGTCGATGTTGAGCGCCGCGCACCAGTGGGTGGGATCGCACGAACTCGCCCCGACAGCCACCGCCCAGGTCGGCCAGGGCACCCAGCCGGGCGGATAGAACTGCATCTCCATGTAGGCCTCCCCCACGTGGTCGGGGGAGACCGCCGGATCGAGGATGTTGCTATCGCTGTCGGGCGGGCAAGTACTCACTTGCTCTGGGTACGACTGGGTGTCGCACATCGCCATGCCGAGCCAATCCGCCCCGGAGAGCTCGAACTGGTAGGACTTGCCCACCTTCGTGGGATGATTCGCGGACGGGTCGGTCGGCAGCGTCAGGTTGTAGCGCATGTGGTTGCCCGATCCCCTGATGTGCGAATCGAACAACACCGACGGCTCGTCGTGACCGACGTAATGGCCGAACACCTGGTAAGAGTTCGCCACCTCGGTGCACATGGCGCTCGCCCACGCGCAGTTGATCGCCATGTGTTGATTGGCGCTGGGCGCCGCCTGCGCCGCGTTGCCGATGCCGAGCATCACGAACGCGAAGATCGTGACGACTCCGACAGAACCGAAACGCCAAAGCCCGGTGCGCTTCACCTCGACCCCCTCCTCATCGGGCGCGGAGCCCGTCGGGGCTGACCCACGGCCGCCAGCTGGCCGGGCCCGCTAAATGGATTGCAACGGCACCCTATTATCCATGAACGGCGGTCGCTAGTCTCGATGATTAATCCACGGCCGGCGATCGCGTCGCCCGCCTGAGCAGGAGCGCGATTCTTTCCGCGCTCCACGGGTAGCCACTACCCATGGAAGAACGGCGATCAGACACGGAGGAGACGTTCGGCACCCAGGACCCTCCGGGGTCGGTCTCAGATCAGAACGCCGAAGAGGCCGAGGCCGAGCACGAGGCTGACGGCGGCCCTGAGCGCGAGGGGGGTCGCTCGCGCAAGCCAACCGACGATCCCGGCGCCTCCAAGGAGGGCGGCCAGTCCACCGGGCATCCGCAGCACGCCGGCTGACAGGCGCCGGGGGGCCTGCCGGAATCCCCTCACGGCCTTAGTCTTTGTCCAGTGGACCCGCTGCGCGGCGATGACTGCACCCTGGTCGAGCTTGTCGAGGCGGTGCGCGCGCTGCCTTACGGGCGACCCAGTGATCGCACGGTCGAGAGCATGCTCTGCGAGCGCCGGGGCACATGCTCCACCAAGCATCTCTTCCTCGCCGGGATACTCGCCGAGCGCTTCCCAGACACCGATCCGCAGATCGTTCACCGCGTCTACAGCTTGGATCGCCGCGGCGCCATCCGGCTCTTCGGCGAGGCGGCCGGCGCGGTCGTCCCCGAGGATGGTCTCACCGACGTGCACCGCTATCTGACCGTCCGGGTTGCGGGCCGGCGCATCACGCTCGACGTGACATTCCCCGGGCCTCGCTGGGACGGTCGATCCTCGCTGCCTCTGGCCTGCGTCGCCGGCCAGGACTATCCGGCGGGCGGCGACCCCGATGCCGACAAGCGGGTGCTCGAATTGAAACACTGCGACCCCTCGGTTCGCGAGCCGTTCATCGCGGCGCTTTCCGCGGTTGAGGACGCGCGAGCGACCTGAGGCCTCGCCGACCTCGCCGCGTGCAAAAGCCGTCGCGGCTTCAGCACTACCCTCGCCGGCTGATCGGTCCCGCGGGACCTCCGGTCCCGCCGCTACGATCAGCCGCCCGTGCAATACCCGGTCGAGAGCTTCACCGAGTCCGAGCGCGACCGCCTGGCGGCCCACTTTACGAACCTCGACCTGCCGGTCTTTGCCCTCGTAAACCTCCCGGAGACGGTCAAGGGGGCGCTGTTCGCACGCTACTCGCGCTATCCCGGGACGCTCCGCCGGCTGTTTCTCGACGAGTTCGCCGGCGACGTCCGCGCTGACGGCATCGCCGGCGAAGGTCCCGAGGGAGAGCGCGCCGCGCGGCTTTACGAGCGCATCTTCCTCGGCTATGGCGACGACTCGGTCGCGCAGCTCGGGGGCGGGCACGTCGCCTGCGAGTGGGTGTCGAACATCCTCACGAAGATCCTCCAGCGCCCCCGGCTGGCCGCCTACCTCGAGCAGTCGACGCGTTACATCGCCTACGACCACCCGATGCCCGACCCGCCCGGCGGCTATCGCTACTACCGCGACCCGGAGCTCGGCCCGGAATACGTGGAGGCGATGGATGCGCTGTTCTCGATCTACTCTCGCTCGCTTCCGCGCGTCGTCGCCTGGGCCGAGGACGAGTTCCCGCGCGCCGGCGACGAGGCACCCGCTGCCCACGCGCGGGCCATCAAGGCCAAGGCACTCGATCTCCTGCGCGGCCTGTTGCCGGCGAGCTCGTTGTCTCACATGGGCATCTTCGCCAGCGGCCAGACGTACGAGCAGCTGATCCTCCACCTCCTCGGGCACCCCCTGCCCGAGGCCCGGAGCTACGGGAGGATGATCCTCGAACAGGTGAAGGCCGTGATGCCGAGCTTCGTCGCGCGCGTGGAGCGCCCCGATCGAGGCGGCGAGTGGACGCGGTATCTCGAGTCCCGAGCGCGGGCGGGCGAGCGGTGGGCCGGGCGACTCGGGCTCGATGAGCACGCGACCGATGAGCACGGCGGTCCGTCGGTGAGGCTGCTGCGCGTCGACGGCGACGAAGACGACCTGCTCACCGCCCTGCTGTTCGAGGCCAGCGCGGTTTCGGAGGAGTCGATCCGCGAGGCGATCAGCGGGCTCGGCGCGGAGGAGCGCGTGGAACTCCTCGGCGATCTCATCGGAGACCGCGCCAACCGCCGGTACCGGCCCGGGCGCGGGTTCGAAGCGCTGCGCTACCGGTTCGAGATCGTCTCCGACTACGGCGCGTTCCGCGACCTCCAGCGCCACCGCATGCTCACCGCCCAATGGCAGACGCTCAGTCCTGAGCTCGGGGCAGGTATTCCCGAGGAGATCGAGCTGGCCGGCTGCGGCGATGAGTACCGCCGCGCGCTTGAGGTCTCTCGTCACGAGTATGAGCGACTCGTCGACCGCGGGCTCGCGACCGCCGCGCCGTACGGGCTGTGCCTCGGCTACCGGATCCGATATCTGCTCGACCTCAATGCGCGCGAAGCGATGCAGCTGATAGAGCTGCGCTCCGGACGCGAGGGCCACCCCACCTACAGAGCGGTCGCACACGAGATGCACGCGCAGATCGCAGCCGCTCACCCAGCTGTGGCGGACGCCATGAGGCACGTCGACCGCGCGACCGAGCCGCGGCTCGAGCGAATGCTGGCCGAGATCCGTACGCACGCCCGCGCTCCCGCCGGATCCTGAGCCCGACCCGCACCCGCGCCGGCGCATCTCCCGGGAAGAACCGGCACATCACGGCGCCGGCGCATCTCCCGGGAAGAACCGGCATCATCACGGCGCCGGCGCATCTCCCGGGAAGAACCGGCATCATCACGGCGTCTGAGAACGCAAACGGCCGGATGACCTGGAGGTGGTTTCGTGAGGCGAATCGTCATTCTGCTGACCGGCGGCGTGATCGCAATCGCGTTGGCCGGGCTTGTCACGGCCGGGCTCGCAATTGCGAGCGGTAGCCGGGCAACGCTCCAGCTGCGGCAAACCAAGTTCGGAAAGATCCTCGTCAACGGACGTGGCCGGACGCTCTACATGTTCGCCGCCGACAAGCGCAACAAGGACAACTGCATCACGAGAATCAGCTGTCTGACCGTCTGGCCGGCGCTGACCACGACGGGCAAGCCGGTCGCGAAGTCAGGCGTGAAGGGGTCGCTGATCGGCACGATCAAGCTCTCAAACGGCAAAACGCAGGTGACCTACGCCGGCCACCCTCTGTACACGTACGTCGCCGACAGTCGCGCGGGGCAGACGTTCGGCGAGGGCGTGTTGCAGTCGGGCGCCAGGTGGTACGTGCTGGGCGGCACCGGCACGGTGATCAAGAAGTAGCCCCGGGCTTCGCCGCCCGCGCGTGGCGCGCAAACATGCTGCGCCCCCGGCCCGCTCGTGTGCGGGCCGAGGGCGCAGGTAGGACCGGGACGTGCTCGCGCGAGTCCCTACTTCACATGGACGACCGCGGTCCTCGTGGCCGCCGCCTTGTGGGGTTGGCTCAGGACGACGGTGATGGTGAGCGAACCACGCGTAACTCGCCGCAGCTCGCGCATCGTCATGCTCGCCTGTCCGCGGACGATGCGGGCGTGTCCGAGGGCCACCAGGTGCTTGCCCCGGGCAACCGAGATCCGCAGCGTGCCCTTGGTGTTCTTCGCCTTCAGGAACTTCACGGTGCACGTGATCTTGTGCTGCTTCTGGAGCTGGCAGGTGACCTTGAACTTCGGGACCTTCCCGGGCGGACCCTGCGGGCCTCGCGGCCCCGGAGGTCCGGGCGGGCCCTGCAACGCCGACTCTTCGATGAACCGCGTCGTCAGGATCCTCGTGTCCCCGTTGGGATCGATGACGGTCCAGGTCGCCTTGTAGGGACCCGGCGCCAGCGCCGGAACCGGCACGCCGTTGGCGGTGTCGGTGTCGGCAGCGGTGAACACCGGAGCCCCGCCCGACGCCGGAGCGATGCTGACCGCGATCGGCAGGGTGGCGCCGGTCGACTCGGCCAGCACGGTGAACCTGCCGTACAGCGTCTCGCCCAACAGCGGCGAGGTATCGAGAACGTCCGGCAGGTTGACCCCCGTCTGCCCACCGCTTAGCTCGTCGGTCTGAGCGACGCTGGAGGTCGACATGCCGGCGGCGTCTCCGCTCGATGGACACGCCGCGCCGCTGAGGGCGACGCCGGGGCCTCCGGCCTCCGTGTTCGTCGGCGCGGCAGTCAGCGGCCCGCCGGTCCACTCGTCGGGCGCGCAGGTGCCGCTCGCGACCGTCGCAGGGCTGGCATCGAGGATGGTGACCTGCAGGTCGGCCACGTGCAGCGCGGTCAGGGCCCTGGCCCCGTTGAACAGGGTCAGCGACGTGCCGCGGTGAACCGGCGTTGACACGGTGATCGTGCCGCTGCCGTCCGCGGTCGCCCCGGTCGAGTTGACCTGGTAGTTGCGACCTGGGACCAGCCCCGTACACGTCACCGACTGTGCCGTGAGGTCGGCGGAGCAGGTCGGGAAGCCCGTCGGGGTGAACGGGATGCCCGTGGCGATCGTCAGCGGGTTCTGGAACAGCGACACGGCGTCGGCCTCGCCGACCGGAATGGTCATGTTCACCAGTCCACCGGCCGGGTTGGGCACGGCCGCATCGGACGGCTGGAACGCACGGTTGTCGTTCGTGCTCACCGTGACCACGTCAGCGGGCCCGACCGGACCGCTCAACGGAGCCGTCGCCGTGTCGGCGGACGTACTGCAGAAGTCCGTCGGCGACTGGGCCCCGACGGTGCCGTTGACCTCGTAGGACTCGACCCCCGTCTGGAAGCAGGGACCGATCGTCAGCGACGGCGGGCCGTTGGTCAGCGCATAGCCATTGTCGAGATCGGTCCATCCGGTCCATCCGGATTCGGTGAACGGGTTGCCGCCGTTGCCGGTGAGTATCACCTGATGACTGGGCGTCGGAGCGCCGGCGCCCGAGTAGTCGACGTCGACCTCATCTCGGTCGTCGCCGACGGCGTGCCCAGGCAGGGTGACCGACCAGCTGCCGTCCGAGGCGGTCGTCGTCGAGGCCGAGACCTTGATCGGGTTGCCGTTCAAGTCCGTACGGACCAGCGATACGGTCACGCCGATGCCGCCGGTGTTGTTCTCGGTGTTGCCCGAGACGGCCGAGCCGAACTGGGTCAGGTTGACCTGGGGCAGCGGCAGGCCGCTGTCAGCGATGGTCTTGGTGGTGCCCTGCTCGCAACCGCCGTCGGCCTGGGACCACATCTCCTGGGTCAGGTACTTGTGGCCGTTGATCACCTGGTTGAACGGCGAGCCGTCGGATGCGAATCCGAGCGGCGTCCCGCGCTGGGGCCCGAACTCGCACTTGTCGCCGACCTCGAACCCGTTCGGGTCCATCCAGCCGACGCCCTCGGGGTCGGTCATCGCCTCGTTGGTCTCGTGATCGGCGATGTCGACCGTCACCTCGGCGTCGGGGTTCCCTTGCGGATCGGCGCCCTGCGCAATCGAACCCGTCTCGATCAACGGATCGATCGTCAGGGCGTAGATCGTCAGACCATGACCGAGGTTGGAAAGCGAGTGGTAGCCACCGAAGGCGTTGGTCCCGCACACGTCGGTCGTGATGCACTCGTCGACATCCGGCGGCAGGAACACGTACCACAGGTTGTTCAGTCCGCGCGAACCGCCGTGGCTGGTGATCACCTGGTCGATCTCGTTCTGCAACTGGGTATCCGTGATGCAGGCCTTCGTGTCCTGGGGCGAGCTACATCCGCCAGACGGGTACGGATCGGTGTCGAGGATGACGTCCGACGCCGCGCTGTAGTGGATCGTGTATTGCCCCGAGGTGACGCCTCCCGGCGTGGTCCCCCAGCCGTACTGAGGCTCAACCGCGAAGTCGTTGCACGAACTCGAGGTACACGGGCTACCGGTCGTGCCCGTGCTGACGTGGCTGACATCGGTGAAGTACTGCTCGATCATCCCCTCGTAGGTAGGGATGCCGGCCCCCGTCGATCCCTGGAACGCGAATCCCGATGGCGCCCAGAAGATCGTGTGGACAGTGACGCCCCCCGTCATCGTCTTGCCGCCGTGGTACACGACCGGCGTGAACACGCCGAGCTCGGTCGGCTCGGTGTTGAAATTCCCTTGACTGTTGACCGGCGGGATCAGTCCGAGCGCGTTCCTGACCCGCGGATGAAAGGTCGGACTTGCCGCCGCGGTGGACGCGAACGCACCCAGCGCGAGACATACGACCACGGGCAATACAGCCCGACTCCGAAGCATGGAGCCTCCTCCCTGTGAGTTGTTCTTCCCCCCGGATTAACGGCGGCACGCTATCGCAGCGGCCCGGGCACTGCAATCCCGGCGGACGGAGGATTGACAGCGTTCACCAGGTCTTAATGCGCTCGCGCGGGCGCCGGCGCTCGACGCGCACACGCATGTCGAGCACCACGCACCCCGCGCGCATGCACCGGACCGGATTCAGATCGGCCTCGACGATCTCGGGACAGCAGCGCAGCAGCTGCGCGAACCGCAGCAGGAGGTCGCGCAGCGCGGCGTGGTCGAGCCTCGGCCGGCCGCGGAAGCCCTCGAGCTGGGCGACGAGCGGCGGGGAGGCGGCGATCAGCTCCTCGGCCTGGACGTCGGTCGTGGTCAGCAGCCGGAAGGCCACGGTGCCCCCCAAACCCGCCTGCCGGCCGCCCAATCCCACCGCCATCACTGACCCCAGATCGGGGTCGCTGACCGTTCCGACGAGCACGTCGGCCCCGGGCGGTTCCAGCCGCTGGACGATCGTCCCGTGCCACGTTCGGCCGGCCCCTTCGACCCGTCGCTGGAGCTCGCCCCAGCCGGCCCGAACGGCGGTCTCGCCTTCGAGCCCCAGCAACACCGCGTCGATGTCGGCGGCGTGGGCGGGCGGCGGGAAGTCGGCCTTCAGCGCGATCGACCCACCGAGCGCGACGGCTGACGCCACTGCCTGCTCGACCGTCGCGCACTTGCGCCCGCGCGCCACCTCGATCCCGTGGCTCTGAAGAAGAGCTTCCGCCTCGAGAAGGTGCAGCCAACCCCCCGCTCCCCCGGTCCGGCCAAGGCAGGCGTCGATCTGCCGACGCGCTAGCACCTCGTCTAGATCGCCGTAGCTGGGGCGCACCCCGAGCGGACGCGATAGCCACTCACGCCGCTCGCTCGCGCGACTTAGAACCTCCGCGCACTCCTCGGGGAACAGGAAGTTGGGCAGGCGCCGCCCGCGGCGGTCGGGTAGCGTGCCGTCGGCGCGCACAATCGACGCGACCACCGGCTTGTCCTGTCGCGCGGACACCTCCGCTGCCAGCTCGAGCACCCGCTCGGGCTCCCCGCCGTAGCGCTCAACGCAGGTCACGATCACCGCGTCCGTGCTCGGATTTTCCAGCGCGGCGAGGAGAGCCGCGGCGTAATCATCCGCTCGGGCACCCGCACCAAGCAGCCACGGCGTCGGCGCATCGTCGTCGCTGCGGCCGGCGAGGAGGCCACGCATCGCGCACGCGTCGATCGCGAGCGTTGCGACCCCCTTCGAGCTGCTCACGACGGCGACCCGCCGACCCAGCGGAAGCGGCTGGCATTCGAAGAACTCGGCGGCATCGAACAGCTCGCCGGCGCTTTTGAAGCGCAAGACCCCCGCTTGATGAAACAAAGCATCCGCGACCATGTCGCCATGCAGCGCTGCCGCGGTGTGCGAGCCCGCGTGCCCCCGCCGGCCACCAGCCGTGCGGAGCGCCTCCGCCGCGCGCAGCCCTTTCAGGGCCAGGATTGGCTTGCGCCGCGACACCCTCTCGGCGATCCGCCGGAAATGCTCGGGGTTCCCGAACGTCTCGACGTAGAGCATCACTCCCGCGGCGCGCTCGTCCTCCCCCCACAGCTCGAGCAGGTCGTTGGTGGAGACGTCTATACGGTCTCCGAGCGCGACGAAGCTCGCCACCCCGATGCTCCTCGCCGCCGCTTGACCGAGCAGGGCGATCCCGATCGCTCCCGATTGTGAGCACACGGCGAGCCGGCCGGGGATCGCCGAGGCGCCCGCGAAGGTGGCGTTGAGGCGAACGGCGGGATCGGAATTGAGCACACCCAGGGAGCCCGGTCCGATCACGCGCAGGCCGCCGCTGCGCGCGTTCTCCAGCAGCTGGTCGCGCCGGGCCAGAACGTCCTCCAACTCGTCGCCTTCGGACTCGCCCGTGAGCACTAGCAGCGCCCTGACACCATGGCGCGCGGCCGAGGAGGCGACAGAGGCCACGTCAGCCGGGGCAACCGCAGCGATCACGAGGTCCTGGGGCGCGTCGAGCTCGACCAGATCGCCGACGCGACTCACCATCCCCCGGTAGCCGCCGGCCAGGATGCGGGCGAACACGGTCTCCGCCACGTCCTCCGGACCACCGGGCCCCCCGACGACCGCGATTGACGACGGAGACAGGATCGGCTTGAGCGACGCCACCGCGCCGATGTGGTCGCGCTCGTCGATCCGCTCCTGGGTCGCATCGGTGGGTTCGATGTCTAGCGAGACGGTCACCTCGCCGCCCAGCCCGTGGCGACGGACCGCGAACCCGGCCTGCTCGAACACGGACAGCATCGGATGATTGGTCGCGAGAACCTCCGCGTCGAAGCGGTGGATCCCGCGCCGCGCGCCGACCTCCGCGAGCTGCTCGAGCATCCGCGTGGCGGCGCCTCGGCGCCGGAAGTCCTCGGCCACCGCAAACGCGACTTCCGCCGTCCCCGGCTCCCGTAGGAGGTCATAGCTGGCAGCGGCTACGATCCGATCGCCGTGGCGGCCGATCAGCGCCACGCGGTCGACGCCCCCGGCGTCAGCGTGGGCGCGCGCGGCGAGGCCCACGTTCGGAAAGCCGTGGAAGCGCAGGTACACGCTCTCGGGCGATAGCGCGTCGTAGAACGCCTTGATGTCCGCCAAGTCCTGCGGCGTGGTCGCGCGCAGGCGCAGCGTCGAGCCGTCGAGCAGGAGCACGTCCCGGACGAATCCGGGACCTGCGGCGTCGGTCCCTGGTGCTGGGGACTCCAAACCCGGTGCGCGGCGATCGCGCCGGAGCCTATGCCCCGCCCTGCTCCTGCTGGCGGAGCTCGATCCGTCGGATCTTGCCCGTGAGCGTCTTGGGCAGGTCGTTCACGAACTCGATTTTCCGCGGGTAGGCGTAAGCCGAGTAACGGTCCCGAACGAACGCCATGATCTCGTCCGCGAGACCATCCGAGGCCTCGTAATCCGTCGCGAGCACCACAAATGCCTTGACCACGCTCCCGCGCCGCTGGTCGGGAGAGGCCACGGCCGCCGCCTCGGCGACCGCTGGGTGCTCGAGGCACGCTGACTCGACCTCGAACGGACCGATTCGGTAGCCGGCCGAGATGATCACGTCATCCGATCGTCCCTCGTACCAGTAGTAACCATCCTCGTCGGTCCTGGCCGCGTCCTTGGTGTGGAACCACTCGCCGCCGAACGTCTCCTCGGTGTCCTCTTCAGGACGGTTCCAATAGCCCAGCGGGTAGTGGGGATTCGAGCGGGCGCGCAGGCAGATCTCACCGCGCTCGCCCTGTGCCACCGGGCGTTCGTCCTCATCCAGGATCTCCACGTCCCACCCCGGCATCGGCTTGCCCATGGATCCTTCCCGCACCTCCATGAATGGGTAGTTAGCACACAACGGATAGGACTCGGTGAGGCCGTAGTAGTCGAGCACCGTGACCCCGTACTGCTCCCGAAACCAGCGGATCGCCTCGGGGTTCAGCGGCTCTCCCGCCGAGCAGACGATCCGGAACTTCTGTGGGTATCGCGCGCCGGCATCGGAGATCGACATCATCGAGCGGATCGCGGTCGGCGTCCCGAATACGTTCGCGACGCCGTGACGCGAGAGGAAGTCGAGTTGCTTATCGGGGTCGAAACCTCCTGAGCGCTGGTAGACGGCCTGCACCGCGCCGAGGCGCCAGGGTCCCAGCAGCGGGCAGATTCCCGCGGCCCAGGCCCATTCGCCCATGCCGTGAAACAGCTCGCCGTCCCGGATGTCATGACAGTAGATGAACTCCTCGTGGGCGAGGATGTACCGGTGGGCGTGGAGGATGCCCTTCGCCAGCCCGGTCGTCCCGGACGAGTAGTACAGCTGGGCCGGGTCGTCGGCCGCGGTATCGATGCACTCGAACGCGGCCGAGCCGCGCGACAGCAGGTCGTCGTCGAGGATCAGCAGATGCTCCACCAGCGAGCGCTCGATCCGCTCGGCGTTGACCTCATCGGTGACCAGCACCTTCGCCTGGGAATCCGTCAGCCGATGACGGATGCCCTCGTCACCGTACAACACGGACATCGAGAGCAGGATCGCCCCGATCTTCCAGGTGCCGAAAAACGCCGCGGCAGTACCGGGGGTTGGCGGGAGCAGCATCACCACCCGGTCGCCTCGCTCCACGCCGTGCGCCGTGAGCACGTTCGCGAAGCGGTTCGAGGCATCCTGGAGCTCCCCCCAAGTCACGCGCCGGGCGCGCCCCTGAAAGTCCTCGTGGATCATCGCGAGCTTGTCGCGCGGGTGGCGGTCGCACACGTCGGCGGCGATGTTGTAGCGCGCGGGGACTTGCCACCGGTGATTCGCGCGCGCCTCCTCGTAGGAGGAGATCGTGGTCGTAGAGCTCATGGACCCATCATCGCGCCAAGCCCGGGTCGACTCAAGGGCGAGGTGGGGCGCCTGACCGTGGCAGGTTCTAAGCTAACGCACCGAGGATTAGATGGACTTCGCGCTGGGCGTGCTGTTCGGGGTTGGGCTGGCCGCGGTCGTGCTCGCGACGTGGGGAGCGCTGCGCCGTCGGACGGTTGACCCGACGCCCGAGGCCGCGGGCATGCAGTCGGCGCTCCACGCTGCGACTGCGACGCTTCCGCACCTTCGCCGTGGGCTCACCACCCGCACCGCCGGCCAGGCCGTCCCGTATCTACGTGCGCTGACGGGCGCGGCGGCGATCGCGCTGGCCGACACGCGCGCCGTGCTCGCGATCGACGGAGAGGGTCGCGAGCAGGTCCGCCCGGGCGATCTGCTCTCGCGCCTGCTGGAGCGCACGCCCGACCATGGGATCCACGTGGAACCTCGGCTGATCTCGTCCGATCCCACATGCCCCCTGCGATCCGCGGTGCTCGTGCCGTTGATCGTCCAGGGCAAGCGAGCGGGGACGCTGATCGCGTTCTATCGCGCCGTGGGCCGCCCCAGTCAGGCCGAGCTGCAGGTCGTCCGCGAGGCCGCCAGCCTGGTTTCGGCTCAGGTCGAGCTGTCGCTCGTGGCGGCGCAGGAAGAGCGCCTGGCCAGCGCGGAGCTGCGGGCGCTGCGCGCGCAGATCTCGCCGCACTTCATCTACAACGCCCTGGCCGCCGTGGCCGGCGACATCCATGCCCGCCCGGACGAGGCGCGGGAGCTCTTGAGCGATTTCGCCGAGTTCACGCGCTACCTGTTCCGAGACGGCCGCTCGTATGTGACGCTCGGCGAGGAGATCGCTCACGTCGAGCGCTACCTGCGGCTCGAACAAGCGCGCTTCCGGGACAGCCTGCAGGTGACGGTGGAGGTTCCCGAAGAGACGCGCAGCGCCGTGGTGCCGGCCATGTCCGTCCAGCCGCTGGTCGAGAACGCGGTCCGCCACGGAGTGGAGCGGCGCGCCGGTACGGGGCGGGTGATGATCGCCGCCCACGTCGAGAACGGCGACGTCGAACTGCGCGTCTCAGACGACGGGGTCGGAATCGAGGCCGACCGGGTGCCGGCGGTCCTCGCCGGCGCCGGGGGCGGCATCGGGCTCTCGAACGTGGACGCGCGGCTGCGGGCGACGTTCGGGGAGCGATACGCGCTTCAGATCGAGTCGCGCGTCGGACAAGGGACCACGGCGGTGATGACCGTGCCCAACCTGCACGGCGAGAGCGCCGGGCGCGAGCTCGCGTGGACCGGATGACCGCGGATCGGCTGAGGATCCTCGCCGTGGACGACGAGCGTAGCCAGCTCGAGGATCTCGCCCGCCTCCTGCGCAGCTTCCCGTCGGTCGATGGCGTCGAATGCGCCTCCGACGGCCACGACGCGCTGCTCAAGGCGTCCAACCACCGCTACGACGCGATCTTCCTCGACGTGCGGATGCCCGACCTGGACGGACTCGAGCTCGGGCGCGTGCTGCGCCGCTTTGCCTCGCCACCCCAGCTCGTGTTCGTCAGCGCGTATGACAACGCCGCGGTCGACGCGTTCGAGTTGCGAGCGCTGGACTACCTGCGAAAGCCCGTCAGCCGCCGCCGGGTGCAGGAGGCACTCGAGCGGGTCGCCAGCGCCGTCGACGCCGCCGAGCACGACGGCGGCAATGGCCGCTCACGGCCCTCCGGCCCGCCCCCGGACAGCGAGATTATCGCGGTCGCGAACGTGCGCGGCGGGGCGACCCGCCTCATCGCCCGTAGCTCGATCCTCTACGTGCAGTCCCACGGTGACTTCGTCCGGATCGTGACCGACGACGGCCGCTACCTGCTGCGCGCGACCCTGGTTGACATCGAGGCCCGCTGGCAGCCCTTGGGGTTCGCGCGGGTGCACCGCCAGTACGTGGCCAACCTGGCCCGCGCGGTCGAACTCCGCCCGCTGCTGGGCGGGACCGCGGAGCTCGCCTTTGCCGACGGACAGACGATCCCCATCGCCCGCCGGCAGGTGGCCGAGCTGGCCCAGCGCCTCGGGGTTTAGCGCGCACAGCCGTAGCGAACCTTCGGGAGGCGCCTAGCTAGCCACAAGCAGGCGCCTCCCGCGGAAACCAACTAGTCGTCCTCTGCCTGCTCGGCGTTGATCTTGTCCTCGAGCTGGGACATCACGTCTGGGTCGCGCAAGGTGGTCACGTCGCCCAGCGCCCGGCCCTCGGCGATGTCGCGCAGCAGCCTGCGCATGATCTTCCCCGAGCGCGTCTTCGGGAGGTCGTCGGCCCAGATGATCCGCTTGGGGCGCGTGAACTTGCCGATCCTGCTGCCCACGTGGTCGCGGATCTCCTGCTCCAGCTGCTCCGTGCCCTCGAGGTCGCCCTCGAGCGTCACGAACGCGCAGATCGCCTGTCCCGTGTCCTCGTCGCTCTGGCCGATGACCGCGGCCTCCGCGACCTTCTGGTGCGAGACGATCGCCGACTCCACCTCCGCGGTCGAGAGCCGGTGGCCCGAGACGTTGACCACGTCGTCGATCCGCCCGATGATCCAGAAGTAACCGTCCTCGTCCTTGCGCGCGCCGTCGCCGACGAGGTAGGTCTCCTTGCCGAACTTCGAGAAGTACTGCTCGATGAACCGCTCGTCCTCCCGGTAGAGGGTGCGGAGCATCGCCGGCCACGGCCTCGTCAGGACCAGCAGGCCCGGCTCTCCGGGCTCGAGCTCCTTGCCCTCGCGCTCGTCGACGACCGTGGCGGCGATCCCCGGATACGGGAACGTCGCCGACCCGGGCTTGGTCGAGACGATGCCCGGCAGCGGCGTGATCATGATCTGCCCGGTCTCGGTCTGCCACCAGGTGTCGACGATCGGGCACCGCTCGCCGCCGACGACCTTGTAATACCAGAGCCATGCCTTGGGATTGATCGGCTCGCCGACCGTGCCCAGCAGGCGGAGCTTGTCGAGGTTGTGCTTCTCGACGTGCTCTGTCCCCCATTTGATGCAGGCGCGAATCGCCGTCGGCGCGGTGTAGAAGATCGTCACGCCGTAGCGCTCGCACAGTTCCCACCAGATCCCCTTGTGCGGGTAGTCCGGGGCGCCCTCGAACATCACGCTGGTGGCGCCGTTGGCCATGGGGCCGTAGATGATGTAGGAGTGGCCGGTAACCCAGCCGACGTCGGCCGAGCACCAGTACACGTCTTCGTCCGGATGCAGATCGAAGACGTAGCGGTGCGTTGAGGCGACGCCAGTGAGGTAGCCGCCGGTCGTGTGCAGGACGCCCTTGGGCTTGCCCGTCGAGCCGCTGGTGTAGAGCACGTACAGGGGATGCTCGGCGTCGAGCTCCTCGGCCGGGCACTCGGCGCCGGCCTTCTCCATCACCTCGTGGTACCAGACGTCGCGGCCGTCCTTCATCTCGCACTCGGCGTCGGTGTGCTTGACGACGATGATGTGCTCGATGGTGTCGAGATCGGCCATCACGGAATCGACCTGTTGCTTGATCGGGCCGGTCTTGCCCTTGCGCCGCGCGCCGTCCACGGTGATCAGGGCCTTGGCCTCCGAGAACTCCATGCGCTCCCGCACCGAGTCGGCGGAGAAGCCCCCGAACACGACGTTGTGCGGCGCCCCGATCCGCGCGCACGCGAGCATCGCGACGATGACCTCGGGGATCATCGGCAGGTAGATGCCGACGATGTCGCCCTTGCCGATCCCGAGATCCTTGAGCGCGTTCGCCAACCGCTGGACGTCGCGATGGAGATCTCCGTAGGTGAGATCCCGCTCCTCGCCCTCTTCTCCCCGCCAGTGGAACGCCACCCGCTCTCCGTGTCCGGCCTCGACGTGCCGATCCAGGCAGATGTACGACGCGTTGAGCTTCCCGTCGGCGAACCACTTGTAGAACGGCGGGTCGGAGTCGTCGAGTGCCTCGGTGGGCTCCTTGAACCAGCTCAGCTCCTTGGCCTGGCTCAGCCACCACGCTTGCCAGTCCCGCTCGGCCTCCTCGTAGACCGACGGGTCGGCGAGCAATGCATGCTCGCGAAATTCCTCGGGAGGGTCGAAGCGCTCGACCTCAAGCAGCTTGTCGAGTTCCGCCTCGAGGTTTGAAGTTGTCTCCATGCGTGCCATGGAGAACTTCTACCCACGATGGCAGCAGGCAAAATCAGGCGAGGCACGCGCCCCCGATGACCGGGAGCGCGCACCTCGGGACGGTCGCGCTACTCGGCTTGCCCGTACGCCGCGATCTCCTGCTTCTCCTTCTCCGTGAGCTCGCGGGGGGTCTCGCCGTGCGCGAGCTTCTCGCTCTGGACGTGGTGGCGGATCTCGTCGACGATCTCGGGGTTGGCGAGCGTCGTCACGTCGCCGACGTCGGCGAAGTTGGACACCGCGGCGATCACCCGCCGCATGATCTTGCCCGAGCGCGTCTTCGGCATGTCCTGAACGATCCAGACGTTCTTCGGGCGCGCGATCGCCCCGATCTCCTTGACGATCGTCTGCGAGACCTTCTTCGCGATCTCGTCGCTGGGCTCGTACCCTGGCTTGAGCGCCACGTACATCTCGACGATCTTGCCGCGCACCTCGTCGATCACCGGAACCGCGGCCGCCTCCGCGACCTCATCGGCCATAATCGCGGCCGACTCGATCTCCTTGGTCCCGAGCCGGTGGCCGGCGACGTTGATGACGTCGTCCACGCGACCGAGGATCCGGAAGTACCCGTCGGCCGCCTGCACCGCGCCGTCGCCGGCGAAGTAAGGCCAGTCGTGCCAGTCCTTGCTGTCCTTGTCCTTGTTGTACTTGGCGTAGTAGGTCTCGACGTACCGCTCGGGCTGTCCCCAGATCGTCTGGAAGGATCCTGGCCACGGGTTGCGGATGCAGATGTTGCCCGCCTTCCCCGAGCCCGCGGGGATCTCATCGCCGTTCTCGTCGAAGATGACGGGGTAGATGCCGAGCACTCCCGGCCCGCAGCTGCCGGGCTTCATCGGCTGGAGCCCGGGCAAAGTGCTCCCGAGGAAGCCACCGTTCTCGGTCTGCCACCACGTGTCGGTGATCGCAGCGTGACCCTTGCCGACGAATTCGTAGTACCACCGCCAGACGTCCGGCTCGATCGGCTCACCGACCGTCGTCATCGTCTTGAAGTGATAGTTGTACTTCTCCGGCTCGTTCGGCCCGAGCTTGCGCAGCATGCGGATCGTCGTCGGCGCGGTGTGGAAGATGTCCACGCCGAGCTTCTCGGCGATCCGCCACGGTCGACCCGCGTCCGGATACGTCGGAACCCCCTCGTACATCACACTCGTGGTGCCCAGCGAGAGCGGGCCGTAGACGATGTACGAATGGCCGGTGATCCAGCCGATGTCGGCGAAGCACCAGTAGGTGTCGTCCGGGTGGATGTCCTGGTAGTACTTCGAGGTGCCGGTCACGTACGAGAGATAGCCGCCCGTTGAGTGCTCGCAGCCCTTCGGCCGTCCGGTCGTGCCGCTCGTGTACATCAGGAACAGCGGCGCCGTCGCGGGCATCGACTCCGGCTCGACCTCCTGCCCGCGGTACCGCTCGAGCAGCTCGTCGATGAAGAAGTCCCGGCCCTCGACCATCTCGCTCTTGGAGTGGTACTCGCCGGGAATCCGGCGCCAGACGAGGATCTTCTCGACCTCGATCCCCTCCTTGCGGGCCGCCTCGATCGCGTCGTCGGCCTTGATCTTGTGATCGATCAGGTCGCCGTTGCGGTAGTAGGCGTCCATCGTCACCAGGATCGCGCTCTTCGCGTCGGCCATCCGCTGACCGCAAGCGGTTCCGCTGAAGCCGCCGAACACCTCCGAATGGATGACGCCCATGCGCGCGCAGGCGAGCATCGACACCGGCAGCTCGGGCACCATCGGCAGGTGGAACGTGATCCGGTCGCCCATCTTGGCGCCGGCGAAGTCCTTGAGCAACGCGGCGAACTCGTTGACCCGGCGGTAGAGCTCCGCGTAGGTGATCTCCTGGGTCTCGGCGTCCTCCGGCTCGGGCACCCAGATCAACGCGTTCTTGTCACCGCGAGAGTCGAAGTGCCGATCCACGCAGTTGACGCACACGTTCAGCCGTCCGCCGACCCACCACTTCCAGAACGGCGGATCGCTCGTATCCAGAATCGTGTCCCACTTGCGATCCCACTGGAGCATCTCCGCGTACTCGGTGAAGCAGTCCGGGTAGTGCTCCTCGCTGAACCGCTGGAGGATCGCGGGATCGTTGGCGTTCGCCTGGGCGACGAACTTCTCCGGCGGCGGGTAGTACTCCTCCTCGCGCCAGTGAACGGCGATCTGCGCCTCGGACAGCTCCTCCCCGGCGATCTCCTGCGCCTGCGCTGCCCCTTCTGTGGTCTCTGCCATGTGGTAGCTCTCCTTATCCCTGTTGCCCCGGGCAGCCCGCGGCGCCGGCTCGAGTAGCCGGCGCCCGGGCTTGTCCGCAGATTGCGTTTTTTTGCTGACCTTAGTTGTACTCGCTCACGGTTTCGAGAGCGTGCTCGTCAGCGGCGGAGCGGGACCACGGGCATCAGGACCCGGCCGAACGTCGAGTTGACCACCGCCGCCATGGACGCGTACCACGCGACGATCGCGGTCGCCAGTCCGACCCAGCCTCCGAGCTTGATCGTGCCGTTGGTGGCCTTAGCGGTGCCCGCGAGCGCCGAGTTTCCGATGCCCAGGATGATGAACGTGATCGCCAGCAGCAGGAACACCCCCGCGACAGCCGCCGTCGTCCGTAGCGAGGCGACGAACATGTAGGCGGTGAAGATCCCCCACATCCACAGGTACAGCCCGAGCCCGCTGAACACCTCCCGCGGCGCGTTCTGTGCAACGGAGTGGACGACGAAGTAGAGCGAGATCCAGAAGGCGCCGAACGAGCAGAACGCCACGGCGCCGAACGTGTTGCCGGTCCGGAACTCCCAGATCCCCGCCGCGAACTGAGCGATTCCGCCGTAGGCGAGCGCCAGCGCTACAACCATTGCCCCGAGGCCACCAAGGGGCAAGCGTTGGCTCCCGACCAGACCGGTGTTGACCAGGCTGAGGACGAACGTCGTTCCGGAAAACGCCGCGAGGCCGAGCGGCCCCGGGTCCGCCGGGGTCCAGCCGGCGAGCCTCCCGCCCGTCGGCTCTGTTGCAGGGGGCGCCGGCGCGACGTCCGCCTCACGCCCAGGGACACGAGCAGCTTCCATCTAATACCTCCTAACGAGTAACGGTCGCGCGGGACGTTGCCCGGCGCCCCGCCGGCTGGCAACAGCAGATTCGGTGAACGGCGCCGATAGCGCGTTGAACGGCCGCTGGACGGCGACGGGCGGCCGCCACTCGGGCTGCGACCCTCTACTTCCGGCGCTTGCGCTTGCGTTTCGGAGTGCCGGCGCGGGTGGCGGGCGGTGCCGGCGCGCCCACGGTTTCCCGGGCCGGCGTCGGCGCCGGTTTGGCTCGACCACGGCCCGGGCGACCGCCACCGCGGGCCGCCGCCGCTTGCGCCCGCTGCTCCCGGAGGCTCTGGCTCGACGGCCACGGCTCGGCCTTGCCGGTCTGCCAGGCGGGGGGCACGCCCGAGGGCCAGCGGCCCGAGATCAGATATCCCAGGGCCAGCAGCCAGTACGCCTGCACGATCGGGACCTGGATGATCTGGAACAGGATGAGGATGCCGGCGAACACGCCGAGGTACCCCATGAAACGGGTGAGAAGTCCCGCCCGCATCGCGCCCAGCGATATCAGCACGAACGCGAACGCCAGCAGCAACGCGGATGCCTGGCCGACGAGCTGGAGACCCACGAGCCCGCTCCCGCTCGTGAGGTTGTGAGCCTCCTGATAGGTCTGGCTGCCGGTGGTGGCGAACTGATGCGCCTTGACGGCGATCAGAACCGCGTACCCGATGCCCGCGATGGCCGCGGCCACGCCCCCGACGATCGCCAGGATCCGGAGCCACGGCTGGACCTTCGCGTTGCGAGCGTGGGCGGCGCCGTAGAGATAGACGAGCGTGGCGGCGAGGGTCAGGGATCCGAGCGCGTTGATCACGGCAGCGATCACGTCGAGCGCGAAGCGCTTGTTCGCGGTGATGAGGTCGAGGGTCAGCTCGCTGACCGTGGCATGCGGACCGGCGAGGGTGACGATCGACGCCACGAGGAGAAAGACTCCGGCGAGACCCGCGATCACGGCCTGGCGCGTGCGCACGCGCGCCTCGTAGTGGAGTCGCTCGTCAGGGCTCATCGTGGTCTGTGGAACCACCAGGCAGCCAGTGTACGTCCGCGCCGGGCGTCACGCGGACATGGCGGCTACCATAGACCGCATGGAAGGAAGCGGTTTCGGTGGCCTGTTCGGGGATCCAGACGAGCTTCAGCGCCGGTTGGGCGAGTTCGCCGAGCAGATGCAGGGCGCGCAGCGCCTGGCCTGGGCCGACAACGCGATAAAGCTCGCCGTCGATCTGACGGTCGCCGCCATGAACCGCGCCAACATCCAGGGGACCACCGACCAGCAGGCGGAGCAGTTGCGCCGGGTGATGGCGACCGTGTTCCCCGAGGCTGTCACCCTCGTGCGCGAGGCGCGCGAGGGGCTCCAGTAGCGCCCAGAGGCCCGGGCGAGGGCCCCCGGCAGCGCCCAGGTCCGGGCCCGGCGCTCACAGCGCGCCCAGCACGAGCTCATCGTGCTCGGCCGGCTTGACGTTGCGGAACACCTCGCGCACGGTGCCGTCGGGGCCGATCACGAACGTGGTGCGCTCGTTGCCCATGTACGTGCGCCCGTACCTCGTCTTCTCCACCCACACGCCGTAAGCCTCCGCGACCGCGTGATCCTCGTCGGAGAGCAGCGGAAAACCAAGCCCGTACTTCTCGTCGAACTTGGCGATCGGTTTGACTGGGTCAGGCGAGACCCCGAGCACCACCGCGTCCGCCTGCTGGTAAGCGGGGCGGTGGTCGCGCACTCCGCACGCCTGCGCGGTGCAGCCAGGCGTGTCGGCCTTGGGATAGAAGTACAGGACCACGGTCTGGCCGCGGAGCCCCGATAGGGCCACCGGGTTGCCGTGCTGGTCTTTGAGCGTGAAGTCGGGGGCCTGGTCGCCGGGCTGAGGTGCCATTGCCGTCGAGATCCTACTTACTTGAGCAGCCGCGACAGGCGCCTGTCCTTGAGCAGCTTGCCCTCGGTCTGGCAGGTCGGGCAGTAGCACATCACGTAGTCCTCGTAGAACACCGCCTCGAGTCGGTCTCCGCAGCGCGGGCACGGTTCGCCGTTGCGGCGGTGGACCGTCAACGGCATCGGCAGCTTGTCCGGGATCGGTAGCTCGAGCATCTCCTCGTAGTGGGCGAGGGCTCCCCCCAGCCGGGTCGCGATCGCCTCCCGCAGGCGGTCGATCTCGTCTGGGTCGAGGTCGGAGCCCCGCTTGAACGGCGAGATCATCGCGGTGTGGAGGATTTCGTCCACCCACGACCGGCCGATCCCCGCGATCACGTGCTGGTCGCGCAGCAGCGCGTACAGCGGCCTGGGTTGGTCGAGCAGCGGCGCGAGGGCCGGCGGATGGGGCCAGGCCTCGGGGCCCATGTCCGCGATCGTCTCCTCGTCGTCGACTTCGGCGCCGCGCAGCAACTTCGCCCAAGCCCTCTGTCGCGTGCCGAACTCACGCAACCTCAATTCCTTCCCGTCGTCGAGCCGGAGCAGCACCCGCGAGGTGCGGTCGCGCAGCGATGCCCGGGTGTCGAACAGCTGCAGGCGGCCGGCGGACATCAGGTGGATCAGCAGCGTCAGGTCGCCGTCGAACCGAATCAGGAACAGCTTCCCGCGCCGGTCGAAACCCTCGATCGCGCGCCCCTCGAGCGCCGTCAACGGCGGGTCGAAGCTCTTGAGGGCGTTGATCCCGGGCGCCAGCGCGGAGTCGACGCGGGCGCCGCGCACCGCCGCACCGATCAGGCGCGCGGTGATCTCGACCTCGGGCAGCTCCGGCATGCGTGTAACCGAGGTTAGTGCGTCCCGGCGTACGTATCCGCGGCGGTAAGAATGCAGCCCGCGACCTTTAGTAACCGATTGTTCGCCGGCGTTGAAGCTCGCTTTACGTAGCCGAAGAAGACTGGGCGCCATGAGTGACCTACTGGCAATCGTTGGACCACTTGACACCGACGAGGAGCTGATCGAGCAGATCGCGCGCCGTCGGCCCCACCGGGTGACCGTGCTTGTCGAGGATGCGGAGACGGACCTGGCGTCGGATGAGTCGGGCGCCGCCGGCATCCGGGACCGGCTCGCCGCCCTGCTGCGGATGATCGAGAAGCGCACGGGCGCGATCGTCGTAGGTCTCGCCGGCAGCCGCGACGAACTTGCGGGCTGGCGCTTTGACCGCGTCGTGGGCGGGCACGCGCCGGTTGCTGCCTGAGCCGCGGTTGCGGCCTGAGCCGCGTTAGCCGGCCACCGGGAGGCTGAACCGCACGGTGGTCCCCCGGGCCGCCTCGGCGAGCCAGATCCGGCCGCCGTGAGCCTCGACGATCGCGCGCGAGACGGCGAGTCCCAGGCCCGCGCCGGCGCTCGTGCGCGCGGCATCGACGCCGCCGCGGTAGAACGCGGTGAACACCCGGTCTCGCTCCTCGGGGGCGATGCCGTCGCCGGTGTCGGCCACCTCGACCTCGATCGCGTCGGCCACCGGCGCGGCTCGCACCACGACGCTTCCGTCCGCCGGGGTGTGGCGAATCGCGTTCTGGATCAGGTTGAACAGGACCCGCTGGAGCTTCTCCGGGTTCGCTCGAGCGGGCCGCAGCGCATCGGGCACCTCTGCGCTCACCGCGACCCCCTTCACCTCTGCCTGCACGCGCATCGCCGCCACCGTCTCGCCCACGAGCTCACCCAGCGGCACTCGCTCGAGCGTCCAGCGGATGTCGCCGGCCTCAAGCCGGGAGAGCTCGAACAGGTCGTCGATCAGCGAGCTCAGGGCGTCGATGTGGGTCCGCATCCGCGCCAGGTAGCCGCGGCGGGTCTGCTCATCGACGATGTCGTCGCCGACGGCTTCGGCGAGCAGGCGCAGTGAGGTGATCGGGGTGCGCAGATCGTGCGAGACGGCTGCCACCAGGTTGCGGCGGGCGGCGTCGGACTGGTCGCGCATCGCCTCCTCGGCCCGCAGGCGGGCGATCATCGCGTTCCCGGCGTCGGCGAGCTCGCCCAGCTCGTCGCGGGCGCGCGTCTGGATCACCACGTCGCGCTCTCCACGACCGACCGCCGTCAGTCCGTCGCGGACGGCGTGGACATCCTTGAGGATCCCCGCGGCCAGCAGCTTCGCGGCCACCACCGCGATCACCCCCGCGCCGAGCACGATCGCCGCCACCACCCTGGCGTCGTGGCCGGAGACGACCATCAGCAGGCCGAATCCGATCAGCGCCAGCAGCACCGGCGCCACCACGATCGCGACGGCCAGCGCGAACTGGCGCGAGAGCGAGCCGGCCCAGCTGCGGATCCGGGTCATCCCGATCCCGGCCTTGACCGAAAGGAGACCACTATGGCTGGAACCGGTAGCCGACGCCCCACACGGTCTGGATATGGCGCGGCTCCGACGGGTCGGGCTCGATCTTGGCGCGCAGGCGACGGATGTGAACGGTCACCGTCGAGGTGTCGGTGTAGAACGAGTACTGCCAGACCGCATCCATCAGCTGATTGCGTGAGAAGACCTGCCCCGGATGACGAGCCAGGAACAGCAGCACCTCGAACTCACGCTGGGTCAGCGCTACCTCCTCGCCGCGGACGAACACCCGGCGAGCGCCCGGATCGATCGTGAGGTCGGACAGCTCGATCGGCGCCGCCTGTCCGGGCGAGGTGTCGACGCGTCGCAGGACGGCGTCGACTCGTGCGACCAGTTCCGCGGGCGAGAACGGCTTGACGACGTAGTCGTCGGCGCCCAGACGCAGGCCGATGATGCGGTCGGCCTCCTCGCCCTTGGCGGTGAGCAGAATCACCGCGATCCGGTCGCGGTCGTGATCGCGCAGCCGGCGCATCACCTCGAGCCCGTCGACGCCGGGAAGCATCAGGTCGAGCACCACGAGATCGGGACGGCTGCTTGCCGCGGCCTCGATCGCCTGCACCCCGTCCCACGCGACCCGCGTCTTGTAGCCGGCGCGCTCGAGATAGCGCGCCACCACCTCGGCGATCGTCGGCTCGTCATCGACGACCAGCACCGAGCCCCGGGCATGGTCCTCCATGCGGGCGATTGTGGCAGCGAAAGGCCGGTAGGAGGGCCGGCGGGGCCTTGTTCATCGCCTGTTCAGCACTGGATGCCGGCAGGTGGGCGACTAAGCTGCTGGCCCAGTGACAACGACGCTGGCACCCGACGACGTCGTCCGCACCCACGCGGAGGCGGCGGAGAACGCCCGGGAGCCGCTGCTCGTGCTCGATCCGCTGCGGGAGTTCCTCGCCTCCCACGACCTGGACACGCCGGCGGAGCTGACCGCGGAGCCGGTGGGTGAGGGCCATTCCAACGTCACGTTCGCGCTGTCCACCGGCGTGGTGGTGCGCCGGCCGCCGCGGGGGCCGCTGCCTCCCAGCGCGCACGACGTGTCGCGCGAAGCCCGTCTCCTGCGCGCGCTCGAGCACACCCCGGTGCGCGTGCCCAAGGTGCTCGCGGCGTGCGACGACCTCGAGGTGATCGGCGCCCCGTTCTACGTGATGGAGCAGGTGTCCGGCGAGGTGATCACTGATTCGATGCCCGAGGCGCTCGACACGCCCGCCCAGCGCGATCGGATCGCCGATGAGCTGATCGACGCGCTGGTGGAGCTGCACTCGGTCGACTGGACCCGGGTCGGATTGGAGGGATTTGGCAAGCCCACGGGTTACCTGGAGCGTCAGCTGCGCCGGTTCACCGGGCTGTGGGAGCACAACCGCACGCGCGAGGTGCCCGAGGTCGAGGAGATCGGCAAGTGGCTGGCGGCGAACCTCCCGGACTCGCCGCCGGCGACGATCGTCCACGGCGACTACCGGCTCGGTAACACGATGTTCGCCGTGACGGCCCCGGCCCAGCTGGTCGCGATCTTCGACTGGGAAATGGCGACGATCGGAGACCCGCTCGCCGACGTCGGCTACATGATGATCCACTGGACGCAGGCCGGCGATCGGGTCGGCAAGTTCAACCTGCACAGCGTCACAAAGCTTCCGGGCTTCCCCCCGCGGGAGGAACTCGTGGAGCGCTACGAGGAACGCGCCGGGCGCTCGGTGCAGGCGCTCGACTGGTACGTGACGCTGGCGCTGTGGAAGGCGGTGGTGTTCATGGAGGGCAACTACAAGCGCGCGGTCCTGGGCTCGACCGACGATCCTTATCTCCTTTCGTTCGGCGAGGGCGTCCTCGAGCTCGCGCAGCGGGCGCTGGACGTGACGCGGCATGGATTCTGAGAACGGCCGCGGCGCGTACCGCGGCCTGCTCGTGGACTGGGGCGGCGTGCTGACCACGAGCCCGTTCGCCTCCTTTGAATCGTTCTGCGAGATCGAGGGGCTCGAACCCGAGACCATCGGGCGGCGCTTTCGCGAGGACCGCGGCTGCCGAAGGCTGCTGATCGGGCTCGAGACCGGCGAGCTTCCCGAGCAACAGTTCGAACCGCAGTTCGCGGCGCTGCTCGGCGTGAGCGCGACCGGCTTGATCGACCGGCTGTTCGCTGGCGCCCGGCCCGAGGAGCAGATGCTGGCCGCGGTGAAGCGGGCGCGGGAGGCCGGCGTCCGAACCGGGCTGATCTCCAACTCCTGGGGTACGCGCCGCTACGACCGCGCGCTGCTCGCGCAGCTGTTCGACGGGACCGTGATCTCAGGCGAGGTCGGAATGCGCAAGCCGACGCAGGAGATCTACGCGCTGGGCGCGAAGAGCATCGGCGTCGGGCCGCGCGCATGCGTGTTCGTCGACGATCTGCCGTTCAACCTCGAGCCGGCCGCGGAGCTCGGAATGGCGACGATCCATCACGTGAGCTCGGAGCAGACGATCGCCGAGCTCGAGCGACTGCTCGGGGTGTCCCTGCGATGAGCCGTGGGCACGCTCCGGATCCCCCGTCCGCATGAACCGCTGAAGCCGACCCGGCATGCCGCGTGCATGCCGGGTCGGACCAGCCCGAATTGTCAGAGCACGACGGTTGACCCGCAGCTACGACCGCCGTAGGGCCGAGATCTGTTCCAATAAGCACGGATTGGAGGCATCCAGGTTTGTCAGCGCTAGAGACCCTCGGCCGCGTTCGTCGAGTGCTTTCTGAGACCGCCAGCGCAGTCCGGGTACTCGAGGCGGATCCCGACCTAGGCAGCGGGATCGACCCGGGACAGCGCCGGCTCGCGGTTGGGGCGTCGCTCGCTCCGGCCTTCCAGTTCGAGCCGGGCCGCTGGAGGTTCTCTCCGCCCCCCGATCCGGCCGGGCTGGGGGCGCTTGTACTGACGGGGATGATCGTGATCCAGATCGACTCCGGTCCGCGCTCGCACGTCGAGCTGCTCGGTGAAGGAGACGTGGTCAGCCCGTGGGTGGGCGGCGGTCACGAGCTGGCGATTCCGTCGGTGGTGAACGCCTCGGTCGTTTCGAATCTTCGGGTCGCGCTTCTGGACCGCGGGTTCTCGCTCCGGACCGCGCGCTGGCCCGAGATCCACGCCGCGCTGATCCAGCGGCTGATCGTGCGCACGCGCAGACTGAGCCTCCAGGCCGCCATCAACGGGGTGACGCGCGTGGACGACCGGCTAGAGCTGACGCTTTGGGAACTGGCGTACCGCTTCGGGCGCGTGACGCGCGACGGCATCATGCTCGACCTGCCGATCACTCACTCGCAGCTGGCGGACATGCTGGCCGCACAGCGACCCTCGGTAAGCACAGCCGTGGGTCGGCTGCAGGGCCACGGTCGCACCGTGAGGATTGATCGCCATCGCTGGCTGATGCGCGGTGAGCCGCCGCGGATTCTCGACAGCCTCGCCCGTCAGAGCGGGCTGCGCGCCTGAGCTGGACGCACCGAGGCAGCGAGGATATCCGCTGCGCTGATCAGCGCGAGGTGGGTGAGCGCCTGGGGGTGGTTGCCCCGCATGGCGTGGGTGCCGGGCTCCATCTCTTCGGCGTAGAGCCCCAGGTCGCCGCCGAGCGACACCATCTCCTCCATCAGTTGTCCCGCCTCCTCGGTGCGACCGGAGAGCGCGAGCGCTTCGATCATCCAGAACGAGCAGGCGAGGAACGCATTCTCCTCGTCCTGCATGCCGCTGTAGCGGTAGAAGAGCGGACCCTCGGCATGGAGCTGGCGCCGGATGGCGTGGATCGTTCCTCGCATCCGCTCGCCCTTTGGGTCCGCGAAGCCGCGCCGCGCGGCCAGGAGCACGCCGCAGTCGAGTGTGTCGCCCGAGGGCTTCATCAGGTAGCTCCGGCGCCCAGCCGACCACAGCCCGGTCTCGATGTATGCGCGCATCTGGTCGCGAGCCGACGTCCAGCGATCGAGGTGTCTCGCCGGCGCCTGTCCCTCCCGCACGAGCGCCAGCAGACGATCCAGGGCCGTCCAGCAGCTGATCTTCGACGTGGCGTACTGCGCCCGCTCCTCCAGCTCCCACAGTCCCGCGTCGCCGCCCCGCCAGATCGCGCACAATAGGTCGGCGCAATCAGCCATCCGCTCTCCCGTGGCCGGCGCGAGGACGTGGCCGGACTCGACGTAGCGCCAAACGGTCTCTAGCAGGTCGCCGACGCCGCCCAGTTGAAGCTGACGGCCGGCCCGGTTGCCGACGTGCACGGGCCCAGTCCCGCGATAGCCCCGCAACGGCAGCGTTTGTTGCGAGCGCACCACAGCACCGGTCAGCCCGTAGACCGGGTCGACGCGAGGATGGGTCTTGGCCACCGCGTCCAACAGCCAGCCCACCGACGCGTGCGCGAGCTCCTCCATCCCGACACGCAGCAGCGCGTCGACCGTGAAGGAGAGATCGCGGACCCAGCCGAAGCGGTAGTCGTAATTGCGATCACCCCCGATGGCCTCGGGGAGGGAGGTCGTACCCGCCGCGGTGATCGCGCCGGTGCGGCCGTCGGCGAGCAGGCGGATGGCCAGAAGGCTTCGCTGCACCGCCGGCTTGAACGGGCCGTCGTAGCTGGTCCGCCCGACCCACTCGCGCCACAGCGCGATGGTCGCCTTCAAGCGCCGCTCCACGTCGGAGCGCTCGGGGCTGGGCAAGGCCACGTCGTCGCTGGCCACCAGCACGAGCATCGCCTGCTGTCCGTCCCGGACCCCGAACTCGCCCTGCACAGCCCCGTGATCGACCTGCGGTTCGCCCACATCCCAGACCTTGATCGCGACTCGCAGCCCTCCGTGGCGGTACACCAGCTCGCCGGGGCAGGGAACCGGCTCTTGCGATACCTGTCCGTAGTCGAACCGCGGCGCAACTCGCCACTTCATCGGCACGATCCCCGACACTCCCTCCACCTGTCGCACGAGCTCGCGCCACGGGGCGTTCTGGCTCGTGTCGATGGTCAGGGCCTCGGTGACGCGAGCGCTTCCCTCGGCGGTCACGTATTCGGTCTGGAGGACGTTCGTATCGTGCACATAGGACCTCCGCGCCTCGAACGGGACGGCGGGGGCGAGGACGAAGCTTCCGCCCCGCACCGGGTCCAGCAGAGAAGTGTGCTCCGCAATGTCCTACCGCGGCATCCCCCTGCAGGCACCGTACTGCGGCGCCAAGCACGCGTGCAAGGGGTTCACCGAGAGCGTGATCACCGAGCTCTTGCACAACAAGTCGAAGGTCCAGGTGTCGATGATCCAGCTTCCGGGCCTGAACACGACCCAATTCACCTGGGGACGCACCAAGCTTCCCAAGCAGACGATGCCCGTGCCGCCGATCTACCAGCCCGAGGTTGCTGCGGACGCAATCCACTACGCAGCTCACCACAAACGGCGTCAGATCTACGTCGGGATCCCGACCGTGATGAACATCATCGGCGAGCGCGTAGCGCCGTGGTTACTTGATCGCTGTCTCGCGAAGAGCGGCTTCGAGTCCCAGCTGACCGAGCACCCCCTCGAGCCGCATGGTCACGACAACCTTTTCGAGCCTGTCGACGAGGATCGCGGAGCGCACGGCCCGTTTGACGAGCGTGCGCACGCCGTCAGCCCGCAGTACGAGCTCGCCAAGCGCCGCGGGATGCTTCTTGCCGGCCTCGGCGCGGCCGCGGCAGCTGCCGGAGCTGCCGCCGTCCGCTCGGGCCGCTGAATGCCAAGGACGAAAGATGGCGTTGGCTTGGGCGATGAGAGCGACGCCCGCGCAAACATGCGGTTCCGCTACACGGCACCCAGCCGCGGGCGTCGGGGTCCCGATACGCGGGTATTCGCTAGGTCATGAGGCGCCAGGATGGACACGGCATGATGAGTGAGCGGCGCACCCTCGTCGCGGTGCTTGATTCCGACCCGGACCTAGCCGAGGACCTCGACAGCGAGCAACTGCGGATTGCGCGCCAGCACGCCCTGGCGGAGCTGATCAGCTTCCCGGCGGGGCGGTGGTTGGTGGCCCCGGACGAGATCGATGGCGTGGCCAATCTCGGTCTGCTGCTCGTCGACGGCCTGCTCGCGCGGGAGGTGACGGTCGGGGATTACACCTGTGCCGAGCTCCTGGGTCCGGGCGACGTGCTGCAGCCCTGGCTTCGCATCGGGCCGGACAACTCGGTCGCGAGCGAGGTCGACTGGGAGGTCGTCGAGCCCGCCGAGGTGGCGGTGCTCGGCCGTGGGTTTCTCAAGCGCATCGCCCCGTGGCCGGAGATATCGGCGGCGATCGCCCGGCGCCTGATGCAGCGAAGCCATTGGCTGGCATTTCACCTCGCGGTCTGCGGCCTGCGTCGTATCGACGACCGGCTACTGATCGTCCTGTGGCACTTCGCGGATCGGTGGGGCACCGTGACCCCGGACGGGGTTCGCATCAACGTTCGCCTGACCCACGACGTGCTCGCGGCCGTGATCGGCGCGCGTCGGCCGTCGGTGACCACCGCGCTCGGGCGGCTGACCGAACAAGACCGGATCCGGCCGCGGCCGCGGTCTCGATGGCTGCTGCTCGGTCCGCCCCCGCCCGAGCTTCAGGAGGTTCACGACCGGTCACGGCGGCCCGCGAAAGGGCGGCGATAGGCGCGACCGAGCGGACCACTTTCCCGACGGCGAGTAGTCCGCCGAAGAGCGGCGTTGGGTGCGCCTGGTCTCGAGACAGCGGCGGAGGTCGCCGTCGAGCTCGACGTGGACGTACATCTCGCCAAGGTCGTATACGTCGATCTGGTGGCCCCGGGCAACGAGCTGTTTGGCGAGTTCGACGAAGTCTCCCGACGCCAGTTCGGCGATCTGCTGCTCGACCTTTGCCGGATGGCCGTCGCTCTCCACGAACAGGCCCCGGCTGCATGTACCCAGCTCTTGCGCTTCACCGGCCGTGTACGAGATCGTCAGCTCGAGCTGGATGATCAGCGCCTCGCCGCGCTCATACTCGGCCACCCACTGCTCCCAGGACTCATCGCCAGCGGCCGCCTCTGCTCGAGCATGCGCCAACGCCTCCGGCGAATCGTCGAGCCGCGCGCGCGCCGACAGTCGCTGGACGGACATCACACGCCCTGAGTTCCCCGCCGGGCGTCCTCACAACTCGAAACGTTCGTACGCTGACGGAACCCGGCGGCTCGGACGCCGCTCGCGTACCGCCGGGCGGAGTACTCGAGTGCGCCCGCGAGCTAACACCGCGCCACGAGTACGTGAACTGGTGGACTGTCAATCGTCGAACACACGGGTGCCCGTGCCCGTCATGCGACGAACGAACGGTATTCCTGCGTCCCTTCGCGCCCAAAAGTAAGGGTAGTCAACTGGTTCTTCGTCTTGGCCGCGATCACGCTCGCCGGCGCGATCGCCTCGCTCGGCGAGAGCCTCGCCCTCTCAGCCGTGTTGTGGCCGCTGTGGGTCGGGGCTGGATTCCTCGGTGTCTTCTACCTGATCGGGGGCTCAGGCTGGGAGAAGGTTGGTGGCTATGTGACGATGGCCTCCGCGTTCACCGCGTTCTACGCCGCAACGGCGATGATGTTCGTCAGCACGTTCGGCCGTGTCGTATTCCCGCTTGGCAAGTATCGGCGGGCCGCGAACGAACCGGGCGGGCGGCACACCTACCCAATCCAGTTCGAGCTTGGTGAGCCGGGCGTCAAGCAGGGGCAGTAGCCGAATCTTGGACCTTGCCAACCGTTCACGGGAGCCTCGCCGGCGGGTGGTAAACCGCCGGCGAGGCGCAGGCACGAGGGAAGGTCACTCCTCGACTCTAAGTCTCCGGCCCCGCCGGCGGCCGGGCGAACTCACGCCCTGCCACCTTCCCCCGCGACCCCGGCGCGTGCCGGGATGGCCCGCTCAGCCTGGCTCGCGGTGCGCTCCTCGGAAGCGAGCGCGGTGGCGACATCCCGAGGGTAGGTAAAGCGGGCGCCGAACGTGAGCACGCCTCCAGCGGCGAGCGTGATCAGCAGCACCAGGAAAGTGACGTGAAGACCCTGGGCGCTGGCGCCGGCGCCAAAGCCGTTCGCGCCCGAGACGGTTCGGCCGCTGCCCAGCGCGTCGGCGAGTGCTCCGAACGAGACGGGAGCGGCGGCGACCATCAAGCGGCGCAGGACGGTGCGGACCGCCTCGGCCCGACCCCACAGGCGATGGTGCATCACATCGAGCCGGGCGGCATTGAGCGGCGGGTCGCGGCCTGCGAACGCGACCGCGGCGAGCAGGAAGAACGGCACCGCGGCGGCCAACGGCATCAGCAGCAGCCCGGGGAGGAACAGCAGCGCGGCGAGCACGTAGCTGGCGCCGCCGACCAGTACGCGCGCGTTCAGCTCGCCTCGACCGAGCAGCCAGTCAGCCAGCGACCCGCCGGCCACCACGCCGATCAGCGCGGCGACACCGAGGGCGACGACCACGAGCGTCGCCACCCCGTGCGAGAGCCCGAAGCGGCCCTGCACGAGCTCGACTCCGAACGTCTGAACGCCGGTGAAGTAGTAGTAGCCGAGCGCCGAGGCGACGATCAGCACGACATTGGTGCGGACCCGGAGGACGTAACGAGTGGCGCGCCAAAGCGACATCTCGGTGGGGTCGCGATCGAGCACGAGGCCTTCCTCGGGCCGGATGTCCTGCTCGGCAACCCCACGTTGGGCGGCGGTGCGCTCGAACTCGTCGGAATGACCGGCCGGCGCCCGCTGCGCCGCCGCCCGACTCCCGGCCGCGATGATCTCGGTCGCGCCCGGCTCGAGCCGGCTCTGACCGCCGCGCGCCGGCTCGGGCAGCCAGCGCTTGATCGCGTAAGCGACCGCCAGGCTGGGGACCGCGAGCACCATGAACGCCGCGCGCCAGGAGAGAAGCGAGGCGAACTCGCCGCTGATCAGAAAGCCGAAGCCAGCTCCGATGAGCTCGCCGCTCAGGATCAACCCGTAGATGTAGCCGCGGTCGCGAGCCGGGAAGAAGTCGCCGACCAGCGATGACAGCGTCGGTCCCGCCGGCGCGACGAACAGGCCGAGCGCCATCCGGATTAACAGCAGCATCAGAAACGACAGCGAGACGGCGCTCACGGCCTCGGCGAGGCTCCAGGCGACGACGCCGGCGACGAGCAGACGCACACGGTTCGTGCGATCGGTGAGCAACCCGACCGGCACGGTGGCGAGCGCGGTCATCAGCGACGGAATCGACGCCAGCAGGCCGAGTTCAGTGTTAGAGATGCGAAGCGCGGTCTCGAGCTTGGCGGCGGTCGCCCCGATCGTGGCCACATCGGCGGTGTCCGCCGCCAGCACCGCGGCCAGCAGGAGGACCACCCTCGTGCGGGCGGGGCCGCCGCTCCGTGTCTCGAGCCACCGCCCGCCGACGCTCCACAGTCGGCGTGACCGCGCCTGTGCTCGAGACCAGGAGCTCACGGCTTCATCAACCTGCGCGCGTGGCGCGCCCGGTGCGGGGCACCGGCGCCGCCGGGCATCGAGGCTCGAGCATCCGGCGGCCTGCCGCCAGCAGCACGCGGGCGCGGCCTCACCAGAAGGAGCGTTCGCGCGCAGCGGCTCGTCGGCCGCGCGTCACTGGCGGTGACTGTTCGACGTCGCGTTCGGCTCGACGGTTAAGCCCGAGGAGCTCCACGGGCGACCGGACGTTCAGAGGATATGGCGAACGTGCCCGCCAGTCGTCCGAAACCCGCGCTCTCATTTCCGTGCGCGGCTCATGCTTGCCGCTCCGCCTCCCGTGCCTCGCGCCACTTGGTGCTCGTGTAGGCGCGGAAGTCTCGTTCGAACTCCCCCCACCAACCATCCGGGAGCACGGCGTCTTCGGAACGCAGCTTCCGCGCCGCAGCCAGCACGCCTCTACCGGCGAGCGTGAAGGGACATCTCCGCGCCGAGCCGGGAGAACGCTTCTGAGGTGGTTGAACGACGTGGGCTTCACAACTTGGGCGTACCCGGGCACGGGTCGCCGCGCCGCGGGTCGGTCATTGGCGAGACAGCAGGCAGGCTCTTCTGTTCGGCCGCTTACCAGGGCCGCCCCGGCGAGGACCCTGAGAGGTGTCTCCGTACACCCGGCGCGAGCTCGACCGCGAGGTACGTCGCCTGGCCGACAGAGGCGCAGGCGGACGTCACCGCGCTCGTGTCCGAGAATCGCGCTCGCCTGGACGCGCTGGCGTGGGCGCTGCTAGAGCACGAGACGCTCGACGCGTCCGAGGCCTATGCGGCGGCGGGACTGCCCGCGTGTCAGTCGCGCCTGCCGCGTCCGTAGATCAACCCCCACAACCTCCGCAGCGCCATCGTGCGGCTGGCCTTGTAGGGGAACATGAACGGCTCGCGCTTGAGCGCGTAGCGAGTGACCAGCAGGGACTGCACCTTCGTGTACTTGCGGATCCCGGCCGCCCCGTGCCGGGTGCCGAGGCCCGAGGCCTTCCAGCCCCCCATCGGGAGATTCAGGGCGCTGTAGTTGATCTGCGCGTCGTTGACGCATACCACCCCGGCCTCGATGCGCCGCGCGAGCGTCTCGCCGCGCTCCACGTCCTTGGTCCACACGCTCGCTTGGAGGCCGTACGGCGAGTCGTTGGCCAGGCGGACGCCCTCCTCGGAGTCGGAGATCTTCATGATCGGCAGCGTCGGGCCGAACGTCTCCTCGCGCATGATCTTCATGGAATGGTCCACCTCGACGAGCACCGTCGGCTCGTAGAAGTGACCCGGGCCGGGACGGGGATGGCCGCCGACGAGCACCTTGGCGCCCTTGTCGACCGCGTCCTTGACGTGATCCTGAACGGTCTCGAGCTGCGGGGGGAAGATGACCGCGCCCACGTCGACCGTTCCGACGCCGGCCGGGGCACCCTGTCGCAGCCGCCTGACGTTGTCGGAGACGCGCTCGACGAACTCGTCGTAGACGGGCGCCTCGACGTAGGCTCGCTCGACCGAGATGCACACCTGGCCGCCGTTGTTCATCGACCAGTAGGCGGCCGCGTTGGCCGCGCGCTCGATGTCGGCGTCGGCGAGGACGATCATCGGGTCCTTGCCCCCGAGCTCGAGGTAGCACGGGATGAGCCTCTCGGCGGCGGCCTTCATCACCGACTTCCCGGTGCGCTCGGAGCCCGTGAACATGATGCAGTCGACCTTTTCGATCAGCGCCGCCCCGGTGGATCCGTCCCCGGTCGCGACCTGGAAGGCGCCGTCGGGGAGGGCGCACTCGCGCATCATCTCCTCCATCAGCAGCGCACTCAGCGGCGTGACCCCGCTGGGCTTGAGGATCACGCTGTTGCCCGCCGCCAGGGCGGGGATGCAGTCCCCGAACGAGTTCGTGATGGGGAAGTTCCACGGGCCGATCACGCCCACCAGGCCAACCGGGGCGTAGCGGATGATCAGCTTCCTGCCCGGCGCGGCCGGATTGTTCCAGGACGGCACCCGCTCATCGGCGAGGTACTTGGGCGCCTCCTTGGCCCAGAACCCGAGCGCGGCAACCGTGTAGCCGAAGTCCGCGAGCTGGGCATCCTCGTGCGTCTTGCCGGTCTCGGACACCACGACGTCGATGATCCGATCGGCGTTCTCGAGCATCCACTTCTGCGCGCGGCGCAGCACCCGGGCGCGTCCATCGAAGCCCATCGCCTCCCAGGCCAGCTGCGCCTGGCGTCCACGCGCCGCCATCGCCTCGAGCTCCTCGGGGCCCAGGATCGGGATCGTCGTGATCACCTCGCCGGTGGCCGGGTTCTCGACCTCGATCGTGGCGGCCCCCGCACCATCGCCGCTCGCGGCCGACTCTTGTTCTGTGGCGCTCGCCATCGCTTTCTCCTTCGACGGGTGTGCTGGATAAGGGCCCCTATGGGCCCCTTTTTCAGCGCACCCCGTGTCGGGGCTCTTAGGGTTCGGTCAAGGCTATCGGAGGGATGATCCGGCGGGTGAACGCAACCCACCGGTCGAACAGGTCAAACGCGCACTCCGGCGCGCCCGGGGCGTGCCGCTCCACCTCGGACTCGAGAGCGGCGACGTCGACGCCGTAGGACTCGAGCTTGGCGCGACCGAGCTCGATCCAGTACCGCGCAAGGTCCCCGTCGACCTCGGGATGAAACTGAACGCCGACACTAGTTGCGCCGGCCGTGAACGCCACCGTCCGCGACTCGGTTCCGGCGAGCAACCGGGCGCCGGGCGGCAGCGTGAAGAGGTCCTCGTGCCAGAAGAACCACGGGCCGGGGTTGATCAGCCGTGGGTCGAGGCTCGAGATGAGCCGCCAGGCGACCTCGGGTTTCTCCTCGGCGCCGACCGAGCCACCCAGGGCGCGCGCCAGCGCCTGCCCCCCGAAGCAGATTCCGAGGATCGGCACCTCACAACCGTGGGCTGTGCGGAGAAACTCGATCTCCTCGCCGATCCACGCCTCGGGGGAGGCGTGGACCGAGCGCTCCGAGCCGAGACTGACGAGGGCGTCGACCTCTGAAAGCTCCGGCCAGCGCTCGAGCGCCGGCACGGGGACCACGTCGAGATCATGGTCGCGGCTCGCGGCCCAGTCAGCCAGGAGCGCCGTCGGCGCATCCGGCTCGTGTTCGAGGACGAGGATCCGCACCGCCTGCCCGCGAGGCTCGCCCTCAGTCGTCCGCGGGATCGAGCTCTATCGACTCGATCACGGGCGGATCCACCGGGCGGTCCCGGGCGCCGGTCGGCACGGCCTCGATCGTGTCGACCGCGTCCATCCCACCGGTCACGCGGCCGAACACGGTGTGCTTGCCGTCCAGCCACGGCGCGCTGTCGACGGTGACGATGAAGAACTGCGAGCCGTTCGTGTTCGGCCCCGCGTTGGCCATCGCCAGCGCGCCCCGCACCACTTTGTGCTCGTTGATCTCGTCCTCGAACGTGTAGCCAGGACCGCCGGTGCCCGTCCCCTCCGGGTCGCCGCCCTGGATCATGAAGTCGGGGATCACGCGGTGGAAGATGACCCCGTCGTAGAAGCGATCACCGGCGAGCTTGCGGAAGTTGGCGACGGTCTTCGGAGCGTCGTCGTCGAACAGCTCGAGCTCGATGGTGCCGTGGCTCGTGTGCATGTGGGCTGTGCTCATTGCACCGAGACTACTGGCGACCGGTCCCACGGGTTCCCCCGCCCGCGGCGCCGGTCCCAAACCAGCGTGCGGGCTAACCGTTCGTGCCCGTCTGGATTGCGTTGAGCCCCGAGAGCCCGGTGACCGCTGTCGAGGCCGGAGCGTCGGTCGAGCACGCCACGGTCGCAGTCCCCGACCCCGAGGCGAGCTGGAGCGGGATCACTCCGAGCTGCGTTACCCCCGGCGCCGCCGGGAAGGTGATGTTCCGGAATTGATTGGTCGAGCCGAACGGACAGCGTGCACCCGACCGTCACCTGGCTCGCGGCCCCGTGACCGCGATGGACGGGTTGGCGAGCACCAGGTAGTTCGAGCCGCCGGGGAGGGATTTTGTGGTGACTGCGAGTTGGCCGGCAGCTGCGTGGCGGCCCACCCGACTCCACCGAGAGCAGCGAATATGGCGACGAACGCCAAGCGAGCAATCAAACCTTGGCCGCTTCCAGCCGGAGCTTCCGGCCGTCCAGATCGGCGCCTCTCACCAGCTCGACGATCCGGTCCGCCTCGTCCCGGGGGACTTCGACGAACGTGAAGCGCTCCAGCACCCTGACGTTGCGCACGGCCTCTCCGTCGAGCCCCGTGGCCGCGGTGATCGCGTGGACAACGTCCGAAGGCTCGAGCCCAGTGGCGCGCCCGCCCGCGAAGATCAGCTTGTGCGGTGGGGCATCGCTGCTCTTAGACAGGTGGGGCTTGGAATGCCGGCGCGGCCTCGCGTGTACGGTCGTCGGAGCGACATGAGCATCCTTGACCCACGGCGCCAGCTTGGCTCCGGCATGCTTTTCGATCGCCTGGATGTCGCGCCGCTGATCGGGGGTGAAGAACGTGATCGCGCGTCCGCTGCGGCCGACGCGCGCCGTGCGCCCGATCCGGTGGACGTATACGTCGGGCGAAGTAGGCACGTCGAAATTGATCACGTGCGAGACGCCCGAGATGTCGAGCCCGCGCGCCGCGACGTCGGTCGCGACCAGCAGCGGCAGGCGGCCCTCCTTGAAGGAGATCATCACCCCGTCGCGGGCTCCCTGGGTCATGTCGCCGTGCAGCGCCTTGACGTCCATGCCGCGGTCGCGCAGCGTCCGGAACAGCTGCTCGCAGCGCACCTTGGTGCGCACGAACACGATCGCCTGCTCCGGCCGCTCCGCGTCGAGCACCTCCACGAGGCGATCGGCTTTCTCGCGGGGGCGTACCTCGAGGGCGAACTGCTCGACCGTGTCGACCGTGAGCGTCGCCGCCCTGACCTTGACGGTCACCGGATCGAGCAGGTACTGATCGGCCAGCCGGCGAATCGCGGGCGGGATCGTCGCGCTGAAGAGCGCGGTCTGACGGCTCGAGGGCGTCAGCGACAGGATCCTCTCCACGTCCTCCAGGAACCCCAGGTCGAGCATCTCGTCGGCCTCATCGAGCACCACGAACCGGCAGGCGTTGAGGATCAGGGCGTGACGCGAGATCAGGTCCTTGACCCGCCCCACCGTCCCGACCACCACGTGGCCGCCGGCGCGCAGCTGGGCCTGTTGTGAGCGGATCGGCGCGCCGCCGAACACCGCGACCACGTCGACGCCCTTGCGGCTGCCATACGTTCGCAGCGCTTGGGTGACCTGTATGCACAGCTCGCGGGTTGGGGTGAGGACCAGGCTTTGGACCTCGGGGTCTGAGGGATCGACGTACTGGAGCATGGGCAGTCCAAACGCGGCCGTCTTGCCCGATCCGGTCTGGGCCTGACCGATCACGTCGAGGCCCTCGAGCAGCGGCGGGATCGCCTGCTCCTGAATCGGGCTGGGGGCCTCGTAGCCGACGTCGTGGATGGCGGCGAGAATGTTTGGCTCGAGGCCGAGGTCGGCAAATGTGGTCACGGGAGGCACGATAGACAAGGGGCCCTTGACAGTAAAAGATTCGGACCCTAACGTTTAGCGCTGCGCCCGATGTCTACCTCTGCCCCTGCCCAGTCGGATCGAATCGACGCCTACGTCTGGCGGATCAGCGCCGTCGTGATCGTGGGCGCGATCATGTCGATCCTCGACACGACGATCGTCAACGTCGCGCTCGCCACGCTGGGGCGCGAACTTCACAGCACGATCGCCGAGATCCAGTGGGTCGTGACCGGGTACATGCTCTCGCTCGCGGCCGTGATCCCGGTCACCGGCTGGGCCGCCAAGCGATTCGGCGCCAAGCGCGTCTACCTGGTTTCCCTGGTCCTGTTCACGGCGGGATCGGCCCTTTGCGGCCTTGCCAACTCGACGACGGAGCTGATCGCGTTCCGCGTGCTCCAGGGGGTTGGCGGCGGCATGATCCTGCCGATCGGCCAGCTGATGATGGCCGAGGCGGCCGGACCGAAGCGCATGGGGCGCGTCATGAGCATGGTCGCGGTGCCGGCGATGCTCGCTCCCATCCTGGGGCCGACGATCGGCGGGTTGATCGTCGATAACGCGAGCTGGCGGTGGATCTTCTACGTCAACGTCCCGATCGGAGTGATCGCGGTCGCGCTGGCCATCCGGATCCTGCCCCGCGTCAAGCCGGCAGCGGCCGAGAAGCTCGACTTCCTCGGCCTGGCCCTGATGGCCACGGGCCTGCCGCTGCTCACCTACGGGTTGGCCGAGATCGGCATCACCGGCCACTTCGGCCTGGTCAAGGTGATCCTGCCGATCGTCGCCGGGCTGGCTCTGATCGCCACGTTCGTGATGCACGCGCTGCGGATCTCGAAGCCGCTGCTCGACCTGCGCCTGTACCGCAGACCCACGTTCTCCTCCGCCTCGTTTGCCATGTTCTGCCTGGGCGCGGCGCTGTTCGGCGGGATGATTCTGCTGCCGCTCTACTGGCAGGGAGTCCGCCACGAGAGCGTCCTCGACAGCGGGCTGCTGCTGGCGCCCCAGGGCCTCGGCATGGCGCTCGTGATGCCGCTCGCGGGGAAGCTGGCAGACCGCATGGGCGGAGGTCCGCTCGCCCTGTTCGGCGTGATCGTCACCACGCTGACCACCATCCCGTTCGGGCTGATCGGCGACCACACCTCGATCGCGTACCTGTCGGTCGCGATGTTCCTGCGCGGCACCGGGATCGGCTTTGCCTTCATGCCGGCGATGACCGCGGCGTTCGCATCGCTCGAGCGCCACGAGCTGGCCGACGCGACCCCGCAGCTCAACGTCCTGCAGCGAGTGGGCGGGTCGATCGGAACGGCCGTACTCGCGGTTGTGTTGCAGCGGGCGCTGACCGGTGTCCACACGCTTGCCGGCGCCGCCCACGCCTACGGCATTGCGTTCTGGACCGCAACCGGACTCACCGCGCTCGCGATCGTCCCCTGCATCATCCTCCTCCGCGCCGAGCGCGCGGCGCGAGCGGCCAAGGCCGCCGGGGTGTCCGCGGATACCATGGCGGAGGCGATCGCGGCATGACCGGCACCGCATCCCTGAATGACCAATCCGCCGGCGCGCGGCCCGCGGGCTCGCGCGCCGGAGCTTCCCGGAGCGCGGGCGCCGAGCTCGATCCCATCGAGCGGGTCGGCCAGGCCTTCAAGGGCGCGATGGCCGCGCTGCGGCGGCTTCGGGGCCGGGAGACGCACCACCCGGGCGAGCTCTCAGACGCGCAGTACAGCCTGCTGTTCTGCCTGCGGGGTCACGATGCTGTGTCGACCGGGGAACTCGCCGATGCGGCCGATCTGAGCCCGGCCAGCGCGACCGAAATGCTCGATGGTTTGGCCGCTCACGGCCTCGTCGCGCGGGTGCGCTCCGACCGTGATCGGCGCGTCGTGCTCACCTCGCTGACCCCCCGCGGGCGTGACCTCGTCGAGGAGCGCCGGGCCCGCATCGAGCCCCGCTACCGCGCCGCGATGGCCGAGTTCGACGAGGAGGAACTGCTCGCCGCGGCGGCCGTGCTCGATCGCCTGCGCGCGCTGTTCGACGAGTTCGCCGACGAGCGCCGCTGTCGGGGCTAAGACGCCCATTCTGCATCGCCTTCGAGGTGGAGCGTTTCGTGCGCCGCGTCGCGAACGCCGAAGCGAATGCCGTCGTCGCTTAGGGCTTCGAGGAACTGAACCGTGCCGGGCAGCAGGATCGGCTTGCGGAACTCCACCTCGACCGTGAAGCGATCGGGGAGCCTCGGCGCGAAGGCCGCTAGGCAGCGCGCCTTCGTCCACATGCCGTGGGCGATCGCCGAGCGGAACCCGAAGGGGCGGGCGCTGAGCGCGTGGAGGTGGATCGGGTTCAGGTCGCCCGACACCGATCCGTAGCGGCGGCCCAGGTCGCCGGGAAGCGCCCAGGTGGCGACCGGTTCTAGGGACCCCGTGTCCCGGCGATGCCGGCCACGCGGGCGGGCATCGCCGCCGCCACCTCCCTGGCCGCGCTGCAGGTTCGTCGAGGTCTCCTCCCACACGAGCTCGCCGCCCACCCGCGCCTCGGTGCGGATCGAGAACTGCCGCCCGCGCGGATGCGGCTCGATCCCGGTCGCCCATACCCTGAGCGCAAGGGTCTCGCCGATAGGTATCGGCCGGTGCTGGGTGATGCGGTTGGCGATGTGCACGAGCCCGATCGGCGGGAACGGAAAGCTCCCCTCGGTCATCAGCGCGAGGTGGAGAGGGAACGCGAGGATGTGCGGATACGTGGCCGGGGCCGAGTCGCTCAGGGAGAAGCTGCACACCCGGTCGTATTGCGCGAGGCGGTCGCGGTCGATTGTCAGATCGTCGAGCGCCAGCGTCAGGTCGGGAATCTCGTCCGCATCGCCGCTCACGAACGGCAGCCGCGACGCGCCGGGAATCAGCGCCACGCCCGCGCGCGCGAACAGCACGGCCATGTTCGGCGAGCGGCTCAGCTCCTTGACGGCCATTGTTCAGGCCCCGATGAGGCTCTGTCCGCACACGCGAACCACGTTCCGGGTGACCCCAGCGGAGGCGGGATTCGCCAGCCAGGCGATCGTCTCGGCCACGTCGATCGGCAGGCCGCCCTGCGCCAGGCTGTTCATCCGGCGTGCAGCCTCTCGCCTGGCCATCGGCATGGCCGCGGTCATCCCCGTCTCGATGAACCCCGGGGCGACCGCGTTGAGCGTCACCCCCAGCTTGGCCAAGGTCGAGGAGAACGCCTCGACGATCCCGATCACGCCCGCCTTGGCGGTCGCGTAATTGGTCTGGCCGACGTTGCCGGCGATCCCGCTGATCGACGAGACGCTCACCACGCTGCCGTTCTCGCGCACCGCCTTGCGAGCGAACAACTCGCGATCCATGTGCTGCGGGGCGGTCAGGTTCGTGTCGATCACCGTGCTCCACTGCTCCTCGCTCATCTGACCGAGCGTCTTGTCCCGGGTCATGCCGGCGTTGTGCACGACGATGTCGACGCCACCGTGCGCCCCGAGCAGCTCGCCCGCGATCTGCTCCGGGGCGTCGTGGTCCGTGATGTCGAGCTTGAGCGAGGACCCGCCGAGGCGGCCGGTCACGGCCTCGAGCTCCACCGATTGCGCGGGAAGGTCGACGCCAACCACATAAGCGCCGTCGCGGGCGAGCACCTCGGCGATCGACTCGCCGATGCCGCCCGCGGCCCCGGTCACGAGCGCCACTTTGCCCGCGAGTGGTCGCTTCCAGTCGGTCCTTTCCGGCCAGGCCTTGGCGACGCCGATGCGCACCACCTGGCCCGACACGTACGCGGACTTCGGCGACAGGAAGAACCGAAGCGTCGATTCGATCGCGCCCTCGGCGCCGGGAGCCACGTAGATGAGCTGCGCGGTGGCGCCGCGGCCGACCTCCTTGGCGACCGAGCGCACCAGCCCCTCGAGCGCCCGCTGCGCGATGGCAGCCGGGAACTCGCCACACTCCTCGGGAGTGGTGGCCAGCACGATCACGCGGCCCGAGCGGCGCACCCGCCGGATCGTCGGGTGCAGGAACGCCCACGCCTCGCGCAGCGCCTCGCTCGAGCCGATGCCGCTCGCGTCGAACACGAGCGCCTTGAACCTCTCATCCTCGGGGACGGCCTGTGGGTTGAACACGGCCGCGTCGAGCCCCGCCTCGGCGGCCGCCTGTCTCGCCTCATCGTCGAGGGCCGTGTGCACGTCGGCACCGACGGCCGCGAGCACCGCCGCGGCTGGCCCCGCGAGGCGGGCATTGTGTGCGGCGCCCAGCAGCGCCGGCCCCGAGATCACCGGCTGGCCGGGCTCGTAGCGCTCGAGCTCCACCGGCGCCGGCAATCCGATCTGTTTGGTGACCATCCGCCCGATCGGGGTGTTGGCGAGTTGCTGATAGCGGTCGGTCATGGTTTTTCCAGGATGGCAGTCACGCCAATGCCGCCCGCGGCGCAGATCGAGATCAGTCCTCGGCGCGAGCCGCCTGAGTTCTCCGCCAGCGCCTTCGCGAGCCCCGCGATTATCCGCCCGCCGGTCGCACCGAATGGGTGACCGGCGGCGAGCGAGCCGCCGTGGACGTTCAGCTTCTCCCGGTCGATCGGACCGAGCGGCTCCTCGCGCCCGAGTCGCTCCCGGCAGCAAACGGGATCCTCCCACGCCTTCAGCGTGCACAGCACCTGTGAGGCGAACGCCTCGTGGATCTCGTAGAAGTCGAAGTCCTGTAGCGAGAGCTGGTTGCGCTCGAGCAGTCTCGGCACGGCGTAAGTGGGAGCCATCAGCAAGCCCTCGCGCCCGTGGACGTGATCGACGGCGGCGGTCTGGGCGTCGGTCAGGTAGGCCTGTACGGGAAGGTCGCGCTCGGCCGCCCAGTCCTCCCTGGCCAGCAGGACCGCCGACGCGCCATCGCTGAGCGGGGTACTGTTGCCGGCGGTCATCGTCCCGTCCTCGCCGCCGAACACGGGCTTCAGCTTCGCGAGTTGCTCCATGGTCGTGTCCGGGCGGAGGTTCTGGTCGCGCTCGAGCCCAAGGAACGGGAGCACAAGGTCGTCGAGGAAGCCGGATTCGTAGGCGGCCGCCAGCTTGCGGTGACTGTGGAGGGCGAGCTCGTCCTGCTCCTCGCGCGTGAGGCTCCACTCGCGCGCGGTGATCGCGGCGTGCTCGCCCATGGAGAGGCCGGTGCGCGGCTCGGCGTTGCGCGGTAGCTCGGGGACGATCTGCTGGGGGCGGACCTTTGTGATTAACCTCAGCCGCTCGGCGTTGCTCTTGGAGCGGTTCAGATCGAGGAGCAGCCGGCGCAGGTCCTCATTGATCGCGATGGGAGCATCCGAGGTGGTGTCGACTCCGGCCGCGATGCCGGCGTCGATCTGGCGCAGCGCGACCTTGTTGGCGATCAGGATGGCCGCCTCCAGGCCGGTGCCGCACGCCTGCTGGACGTCGTAGGCGGGAGTGGCCGGGTCGAGCCGGGTGCCAAGCACGGCCTCTCGGGTGAGGGTGAAGTCGCGGCTGTGCTTGAGGACGGCGCCGGCGACCACCTCGCCGAGCGTTTCGCGTTCGAGTGAGAACTTCTTGACCAGGGCGTCGAGCGTCGCGGTCAGCATGTCCTGGTTGGAGGCCTTCGCGTAGGGGCCGTTCTGACGGGCGAAGGGGATCCGGACGCCGCCGAGCACCGCGGCGCGGCGGACGCTTGAATTCATGGGGAGCTGCTCCTGTTTCGCGTTTGTTACGGAGCTGTAGCTTAGAAGTGGGTCGGGTGCGGTGTCTGGGCCGGGTCCGTGCTTGGGCGGGGGTGCGGGCTATTCGCGGCCGGGGGTCGATGTCGTGAACAGGCCACCGCCGGTGGCCCGGCGGACGAGGGCGGGGGCGAGCAGCCGCGCCGCCGCGGCCAGCCAGTAGGGCCGCGGGACGTAGCGCTCGGGCTTGCCGCCGGGACCCGCGTCGACGATCGCCTCGGCCACCTTGTCCGGGCTGGAGAGCATCCACCGGGTCGCCGCGTTTGCCTGGATTTCGGTCGCCGGGAAGCCGACGGTCGAGACGAACCCCGGCAGCACGAGCCCGACGTGGACACCGTGGGGGCGCTCCTCGGCATAGAGGGCGTCGCTCCAGCCGGCGAGGGCATATTTGCTCGCCGAGTAACCGCCGGCGTTCGGGCGCGAAACGCGCGCGGAGGTGCTGGCGACGTTGACGATCGATATCGGCCGGGTTGTGTTTGCTTGTTCTCGTGCGGTCCGCCGAAGCAGCGGTAGCAGCGCTTCAGTCAGCCGGACCGGCGCCTCGAAGTTCAGCCTCATGTGCTGCGCGATGTTGGCCCAGCCGCCTTCCTCGAACGTCGCGCGCCACGACGCGCCGGCGTTGTTGACGAGCATGTGCAGCTGGCCGTACTGGCGTTGCACTGTGTCGAGGACGCGCCTGGGCGCGTCTCGGGTCGGTGAGGTCGAGCGCGACCACGGTCGCGCCGCCGAGGTCGTCGGCGAGGGCTTTGAGGCGTTGCTCGCGGCGGGCGACGAGCACGAGCTGCGCGCCGGGCTCGCGCGCCAGCCGCCTTGCGGTCGCTTCGCCGATCCCACTCGAGGCACCGGTCACCAGGGCTATGAACGCGTCGGCCACCGGCGCGGAAGCCTACGCCGAAGCGAGGGCGTGGCGGAGGGCAGACGGACTCGTGCCGGTTTCGGATCGCAGCACGCGGCAGAGGTGGCTCTGATCCGCGAATCCGAGATCGGCCGCGAGCCGGGCCAGGTCGTGGTCGCCCGTGATGAGGCGCTCGGCCGCGGCGCGCGCCCGCAGGCGCATCCGGTGGCGGGCGATCAAGTGCCCGCAGATGGAGCGGAACACCCGGCTCAGGTGGTGGGGCGAGACCGCAAGCGCGCTCGCAAGCTCGCGGAGGGACGTGTTGTTGTCCTCTGCCAGCCGTTCGCGCACTCCGTCGGCCGGCACGCGCGATCGGCGCCTACTCGATGGTTCTCGCGGTCGGTGTCGGCCAGATCGTCCGAGGCCGCGGAGGGGATCCGGTGCTGCAGCTTGACGTGCTGCGGTTGGCGGGCGTCGCTCCCGGCGTCGCGACGGTCGTGCTCGTGATGGCCTGCTACGCCGGCTTCCTGCTCAGCGTGACCCTTCACCTTCAGGGTGGGCTGAGTGTCTCCCGGGTTCACGCGGGCGCGATCTTCGCCATGTATGCGAGCGGGTTCGCCACCGCCAGCCTGTCCTGGCCGCGCGTGGGCTCGTCTTCGTTTCGTGAGCGATTGCCCGTTCTGGGGCCGCCGGCGATGGTTTCGGCGCTGCTCGGGATCGGGCTGCTCGCGGCCACCTGTCTGGCGCTGGCCGCCGTGCTGTGGGCGGGCACGGGGTGCGCACTGATAGCGGTGCGCGGGCCGCGGGGCGTCGCTGCGACGAGGTTGGCGGCGTAGCGGCTTATCCTTCGCGGGTCCGTGCGTCGCGCGCGCCTCCGTTCGTGTCTGTCCGTCGCCGTGTGCGCGCTGGCGCTGGTGTTCGCACCGCCGGCTTCGGCCGGGGGGTTCGAGGGCCTCGCGAGCAACCCGTACATGGGCATCGACACGTGGTACGCGTTCGGCACCGCGATCGATGAGCAGACGATCGTCGAGCTCGCCAATGCCATGGTCAGCAGCGGCCTGCGGGCAGCGGGGTACCGCTACCTCTGGATCGACGGGGGCTGGTGGACCGGCACGCGCGACCCCTTGGGCAACATCGTCGTGGATCCCACTCAATGGCCGCACGGGATGCAGTGGCTCGTCGCTTACATACATTCGAAGGGCCTGCTGGCCGGCATCTACACCGACGCCGGGAGCATCGCCTGCGGCAAGGTCCTGCACCCGGCGGGGAGCTACGGCCACTACCAGCAGGACGTCGACACGTTCGCCTCGTGGGGATTTGACGCGGTCAAGGTGGACTTCTGTGGCGGCGACTCGCTGCACCTCGATCCGGCGGCCGCGTATCGGGCGTTCGGGGAGGCGATCTTGAACGACGAGCCCCGCCGGCCGATGCTGTTCAACATCTGTAACGCGGGGCTGCCGAACGAGTACGGGGCTGGGACCCCGACGTATGCCGAGTCGGCGTACGCGTCATACACGTATGGCCCGGCGATCGCGAACAGCTGGCGAACCGGACCGGATCTCGGGTTCCCGGGCGACGTCCAGTACGCCCAGGTGATTTCGAACTTCGAGCTGGACGCGGCGCATCCGGGGGCCGCGGGGCCCGGTCACTGGAACGACCCCGACTACCTCGTCCCCAACGCCGGAATGACTCCGTCCCAGGCGCAATCTGAGTTCACGCTGTGGGCGGTCCTCGCCGCCCCGCTCGTAGTGAGTGCGGACCTCATGACGATGCCCGAATGGACGCGGACGATGTTGATCAACCGGGCGGCGATCGCGATCGATCAGGATCCGCGGGCTGTCCAGGCTCGCTTGGCTTTTCGGTTTGGAGGCACCGAGGCCTGGGTCAAGCCATTGTCCGGCCACGCCGCCGCGGTGGCGGTGGTGAACCAAGGTCTTCAGCCGGCAGCCGTTCGCCTCACCCCGGGGATGCTCCGGCTCCCGTCCACCCGGCCCTTTTCCGTGTTCGACGTGTGGGCGGACCGAACGTTTGTGGCCGGCGGCCCGGTGCTGGTGAGCGTCGCGCCCGGAACGGCTGTGTTGCTGCGGGTGGTGCCGCGGCGCCGCGGTTCGGGGGGACCGCCGAACCGGGTCAGGTCGACGCGGGCCGCTCGCGCGGGGTGATCGAGCGGCTTGCGCCGGCGAGGGCGCCGCCGGGGCAGTCCGCGCACGGGACCTCCCGCCGGGGGTTGGCGATCCCGATCAGCGCGATAACGCCACCGAGGATCGTGAGCCCGGCCCCGATCCCCATTGCGACGCGGAACGCGTGAACCGACGAGTTGACGAGCGCCTGGTGAACGATGGGCCTCTCGCTTTCGGTGACTGCGCCCGGGTCGGTGACGAGCGGACGCGAGCGGTCGACCGCGACGACCGCGCGTGGTCTGGGGAGTGAGCGGGTGGTGCGCGAGGTCGCGATCCAGGCTGCTGGCGAAGCTGGCCGAGACGACCGCGCCGAGCACCGCGATCGCGAGCAGGCCGGCGACCCGGGCCACGGCGTTGTTTACCCCGCTGGCGAGCCCCGAGTGGCCGGGCTCGACCGATCCCAGCACGGTCGCGGTCAGCGGCGCGACTGTGGCGGACAGCCCCAGCCCGAATACCACGATGCCCGGCAGGACGGTGGTCAGATAGTTGGGGTCCGCACCGGTCCCGACCAGCATGAGCAGCCCGAGACCCGCGACGATCGGGCCGCCGGCCATGAACAGGTGCGGTCCCATGCGGTCCGCGAGGACGCCAAAGCGGCGGGCCAGCAGGAAGGTGATGACCGTGAGCGGCAGTAGCGACAGGCCCGCCTGGAGCGGCGTGTAGCCTCCGACCTGCTGGAGGAAGAGGACGAGGAAGAAGGTCGCCACGTTGAGGCCGCCGTACATGCTTAGCGTGGTCAGGTTGCCGACCGCGAAGTTGCGGACCTTGAACAGATGAAGCGGCATCATCGGCTCTCTCGCTCGCGCCTCCCACGCTATGAACCCGATGAACACGGCGATGCCCGCGATCAGGGGGACTGCTACGCGGGGGTCGCTCCAGCCGTAGGTGGGCTGCTCGATCAGCGCGAACACCGGACCGGCGAGTCCGAGTGCGCACAGGACGGCGCCCACGATGTCGACGTGGCCCGGAGTTGGACGGTCGGCGGGGAGGCGGGACAGCAGCATGAGCGTGATCGCGACCGGAACCAGGTTGATCGCGAAGATCCACCTCCATGACGCGGCCTGAATCAGCGCCCCGCCGCCGAGAGGACCGATTACGGTGGCGACGCCCGTCCATGCCGTCCAGGAGCCGATCGCTCCCGCTCGCTCGGTCTCGTCGAACGTATCCATGAGCAGCGCCAACGTGCTCGGGACCAGCAGCGCGCCGCCGACTCCCTGCGCGGCGCGCCCGGCGATCAACACTCCGCTGCTCGGCGCGATCGCGCACACGAGCGAGCACGCGCCGAAGCCGATCAGCCCGGCGGCGAACAGGCGCCGGCGCCCGAGCCGGTCGCCCAGCGAGCCGCCGACCAGGAGCAACGACGAGAGGGTGAGCAGATACGACTCCACGACCCACTGCTGCTCGGCCAGACCACCGTGCAGCGCAGCCCGGATCGCGGGGAGCGCCACGTTGACAATCGTCCCGTCGAGGAACACGATCCCCGACCCGAGGATCGCTGCGATCAGTGCGACGCGCTTCGTGCTTTGAGGCGCGGGCGGGCTCAGCTAGCTGACCCCTTCCGCGAACACCGAGTTCGGCTCATAGCCGGCGAAGGTAACGCTCTGAGCGAACGGAAGGTTCGTCTTGACGATCACGCAAAAGCTCCGCCGGCGGTCGTCGCTCGGCACGCAGGTCCGGTAGATGCTGCCCGTTTGGATCGTGAAGGTGCTCACGAGCGCGAGGTTGCGGCGGAACTCGGCCGGCGCCCGGTCGCCGATCCAGGCCTGTGCCCTGACGATCGCGTCGCGCATCGTGCGCTGCTGTTGGAGGATCGTGTCGCGGTGAACGAGGCCGGCGGCGAGCAGCCCGGCCGAGACCGCCACTATCGCCGCGGTGCCCGCGTAGTCGCGAGCGACGATCGCCGGCAGGTCTCCGCGCGCCCGTCGCAGGACCGCGCCGAGTGGCCGTGACAGAAGCAGCACGGCGAGCAGGTTGAGGACGAGCGCCGCGAGGCCGGCGCCGACCAAAGTCTCGGTCTGGCCCGCCAGCGGCAGCAGGTGGCCGATGACCGCATCGACGATTATCAGGGCGACGAACGCGGGCCACAGCCAGGCGCCACGCCGTCGCCAGCGCATGCGGCGCAGCCAGGCACCGTCCATGCTTGAAGGGTAACCGTGCTGGGCTTTCCCGACTCAGGCTCCCTGTGGTTCGTCACGCCGGTCGCGCCCGACTCAGGTTCCCTGCGGTTCGTCACGCCGATCGCGCCCCGCAAGCCGCGCCCCACCCAGTCGGTTCCACCCGGAGGTGGAGTAAGCTCGACCCTGCCCGATCGAGGGGCCAACCGGAGATCCCGGGACGCCCATGAAGCGGTCCGGACGGAGATCCCGATCCGGACGACAGGAGAAAGGCAAACCCATAGATGGCTACCCACATGGCTGAGCCGGTCGCTGGTGGAACCGCCGCCGTCGCCGACCATCTGACCCTCGAGGATCGAGTTTGGCTGTTGCGAGCGATGCTCCTCATGCGTGGGATCGAGGAGCGAGCGATGACCCTGTACCGTCAGGGGAAGGTCCCGGGATCGTTTTACGACGGCTACGGTCAGGAGGCGGTATCAGCCGGCGCCGCCTTCGCGATGGCTCCTGAGGACCGTCTCTGCATTCTGCACCGTGACCTGGCCGCTCACATCATTCGCGGCGTCACCCCGACGCGCATCTTCGCCCAGTACCTGGGTCGCGCCGCGGGCGTGACCGGAGGGCGCGACGGCAACGTTCACTTCGGCGACTACCGGCTCGGATGCGTCGGGATGGTGTCGATGCTGCCCGACATGATGCTTGTCGCCACCGGCATGGCGATGGCGTTCAAGATCCGCGGCGAGCGGCGCTGCGCACTCACCTGGTTCGGCGACGGCTCGACGTCGCGCGGCGACTTCCACGAGGCGATGAACTGGGCAGGGGTGCAGAAGCTGCCGGTCGTGTTCGTGCTCGAGAACAACCAGTACGCGTACTCGACCCCTTTGGATAAGCAGTTCGCCGTCAATCCGGTCGAGCGCGCGGCCGCGTATGGGTTCATCGGAGTGACCGTGGACGGGAACGACGCCGAGGCGATGTTCGAGGCCACACGATCGGCCCGCGCCCGGGCCCTGGACGGCGAGGGACCGACGCTGATCCAGGCGGAAACGATGCGGATGCACGGCCACGCGGCCCACGACGACATGAAGTACGTGCCCAAGGAGCAGGTCGAGGAGTGGCGCAAGCGGGACCCGATCGAGCGCCAGGAGGCGCGGCTCCGTTCCCTGGGAGTCGATATCGACGAGGTTCGGGCCTCGGTTCGCGCGGAGATCGACGCCGCGACGGAGGAGGCGCTGGCGTCGCCGATGGCGGATCCGAACACCGCCACCGAGGGCGTCTTCCATGAGGGTGAAGCGGAGCCGCTCGGGGATGGATTGGCTCGCTGGAGCGGGTTCTTGGCACCCGAGCCCGAGGGCCAGGGGGCGCCCGGGGCCGGAGCGCTGCGGAGCGAGGTGGTCTCCTGATGGCGACCATGACCTACCTCCAAGCGATCTCCGCAGCTCTACGGGATGAGCTCCGTGCCGACGAGCGCGTGCTGGTGATGGGCGAGGACATCGGCGTGTTCGGCGGCGCCTTCAAGGTGACCGACGGGTTCATCGACGAGTTCGGCCCCGATCGCGTGATGGACACCCCGCTCGCCGAGTCCGGGATCATCGGAACCGCCATCGGGGCGGCGGTGGTCGGAATGCGGCCGGTGTGCGAGATGCAGTTCGCCGACTTCATCTCCTGCGGCTTCGATCAGCTCGTCAACGTGGCCGGCAAGATGCGCTACCGGCAGGGGCTGGCGGTCCCTCTGGTGGTGCGGCTTCCCTCGGGCGGTGGGTTCTCGGGTGGTCCCTTCCATTCCCAGAATCCGGAGGCCTGGTTCATGCACGCGCCCGGCATCAAGGTCGTCGCGCCGTCGACGGCTGCCGATGCCAAGGGCCTTCTGCACGCCGCCATCCACGACCCCAACCCCGTCTGTTACATGGAGCACAAGCACCTTTACCGGCGGGTGAAGGGGGAGGTCGCGGAAGGCATGGTCGAGACGCCGATGAAGGCCCGCGTGGCGCGGCCGGGGAGCGACCTGGTGGTGATCGCGTACGGGGCCATGGTCCATACCGCACTCGAGGCAACCGAGAACCTGGACGGCGCGTCCGTCGAGATATTGGATTTGCGTTCGCTCGTGCCGCTGGACACGGACGCGATCCTCGACTCGGTCGCCCGGTGCTCGAAGGTCGTGATCGTCGACGAGGCGAACACGACGTGCGCTGCGGGGGCCCAGGTCGCCGCGCTCATCGCGGAGCACGGCTTCGAGGATCTCGACGGCCCGGTGGTGCGGGTCTCGACCCCCGATGTGCCGATTCCATTCTCACCGCCGCTCGAGCAGGCGGTGCTGCCCTCGGTGGAACGAGTAAGGGAGGCCTGCCGTGAGCTCCTCGCGTACTGAGACATCCGCGAGCGCCGGCCTGGTCGATGTGACGATGCCGCAGATGGGCGTGTCGGTGGCCGAGGGCACCGTAGTGGGGTGGCGGGTAGAGATCGGTGATCGAATCGAGGCGGACCAGACGATCTGCGAGATCTCCACCGACAAGATCGACACCGAGGTGCCGGCGCCAATCGGTGGCGTCGTCGCAGAGATCCTGGTCCCGGTCGACGCCACGGTGTCAGTCGGAACGGTTCTCGCGCGGATCGGGTCCGGATCAGCTGCGGTCGCGCCCGGCGCCGGTTTAGAGGCGCCCAGCGCCGGTCCAGAGGCGCCCGGCGCTGGTTTAGAGGCGCCCAGCGCCGGTTTAGAGGCGCCCAGCGCCGGTCCAGAGGCGCCCGGCGCCGGCCCGGATGGCGCGGCCGGCCCGACTTCTCCCCAAGTGGCGCCGGCGACCCCCTCCGCGGCGGCCGGCGGCGCGGCGGGCGAACCTGCGGCGGGCGAACCTGCGGCGGGCGAACCTGCGGCGGGCGAACCTGCGGCGGGCGAACCTGCCGCGGGCGAACACGCGGCGGGCGCCCGAGCGGCTGGCGCCCATGCCTCGGCAGAGGGTACCCAGCCGCCTCCCCATGATGCACCTGAATCCGGTTCAAGGCGCGACGGCCGGAACGGGTCGTCTGCGTCGGCAGCACCCGCCGGCGCCAACGCCAACCGTCGCCGCTACTCGCCGGTGGTCCAGCGCATTGCGGGCGAACACGGCATCGACCTTTCCCTGATAGAAGGAACCGGACGCGGCGGGCGGGTCCGGAAGCAGGACGTGCTCGCCTACCTGGAGGCGGGAGCCGCAGCGCAAGCTCCGCTTCACATCGAGAGTCCCTATCGGCCGGAGCCAGTGGCGCCGGCGGGGCCGCCCGTACCTGCGACGCCACCTGGGTCACCTACGCCGACGGCACCCGAGACACCGCCACCGCCAGTCGGGGTGGCGCCGCCACCGCCCGCGCCGGTTTTCGCCGCGGAGGGCGGACAGCTCTCGAGGATGCGCCGCCAGATCGGCGAGCACATGAAGCGTTCGCTGGACACCGCCGCCCACTGCACGACCTGGATCGAGGTCGACATGTCGCGGGTCGAGGCGGCCCGCGCACGCCTGCGCGTGACGGCGCTGGCGTTCGTGGCGCGCGCCGTCATCGACGCGCTGCGTGAGCATCCCGCGCTGAATGCGTGGCTCGAGGGCGAGCGTTATACCCAGCACACCGACGTGAACCTGGGGATCGCGGTGTCGCTCGGCGAGGACGGCCTGATCGTCCCGGTGATCCCTCGCGCGCACGAGCTGTCCGTCGAGGGACTGGCCGCTCGGATCAAGGACCTCGCGCGCCGCGCGCGTGCGCGGGAGCTCACGCCCGACGACGTACGGGACGGCACGTTCACGATCACCAATCCGGGGCAGTACGGCTCGATCATGGCCACGCCGATCATTAACCTGCCGCAGGTCGGAATCCTTGATTTCGAGGCGGTGGTCAAACGGGCCGTGGTGATCACCGACGGCGCCGGCAATGACTCGATCGCGATTCGTCCGATGACGATTCTCGGACTCAGCTGGGACCACCGTGCGCTCGACGGGGCGCTCGCCGCCCAGTTCCTGGCGACCGTCAAGCGTCACCTGGAAGGCGTCACAATCTCCTAGCTCTACGATCGATCGAGATGCGCGAGCTGTGGGTTTGTCAGCTGGGAACCGTCGAATACGGCGAGGCCCTGGCGCTGCAGGAGCGCTTGCGGGCCGCCCGGCAGCAGGACGAGCTTCCCGACGTGCTCCTGATGCTCGAGCACCCGCCCGTGTACACCCGAGGCCGCCGATCTGGTCCCGGCGAGCTGCCGATGGGCGAGGACTGGTATCGCCGGCGGGGAATCGACATCTTCGAGACCGATCGAGGCGGCAAGGTCACCTATCACGGTCCGGGCCAACTCGTGGGCTATCCGATCGTCCGCGTAAATGACGTGCTGGGATACGTGCGTACGCTCGAACAGGCGCTGGTCATCGCGCTGGCCGACGAGGGGGTGTCCGCGCGAGCGCGTCCCGAGGACGGGCGCGACTACACGGGGGTGTGGGTGGGCGAGCGCAAGATCGCCTCAATCGGAATCCACATCGCCCGAGGGGTGACCACGCACGGGTTCGCGGTCAACATCGAGAACGACATACAGCCGTTCGAGTGGATCGTCCCGTGCGGCCTCGACGGAGTCCGGATGACGTCGCTCGCCGCGGAGACCGGCCGCGCCGGCGGCGCCATGAAGTGCTTCCGCCGCCGAGCGGCCTGGCGCGTGGCCGAGGCGCTCGGGTGCCGGCAGCGGCTCATCAGCCTGGCGCGGCTCGAGTCCCGCGCCGGCGATGCCGTGGCGGTTCGGTAAGGTCGGGGCCCGCCGTCAAATCGAAGCTGCCCGCGCCGGCGGCGCTTACCGGCGCAACAGCGCGATGATCGTCCTGGCGACCCGCTCCGGCTCGTTCACGAGCTGCCGCCAAGTGACTCGGATCGATCGCCATCCCGCGAGCATGAGGCGCTGATCGTTGCGCCGGTCACGTTCGAACGCTTGCCTTGTCCCATGCGTCCTGCGGCCGTCGGTCTCGACGACCAACCGCTCGGCGCGCCAGATGAAGTCGGCCCTGATCGCGGGCTCGCCGTCGCGCGGATCGACGAACTCGTTCACCTCTGGCTGACGAATGCCGTAAGAGCGGCAGAGCAGGAAAAACACCTCCTCGAACTCGTTCTAGGTGAGTGTTCGACCGGTGTAGCTGTCTTCGAGGATCGTGCGGAGCCTCCGGGCGGCGGGGTCGGCTGGCGTTTCGGGCGATCTGGTCCTGGAGCTATCGCAAGTCCAGCACCTCGAGGATCTCTGCCTGATCGAGCGTGCGCTCCACCCCGCGCGGCGCGATCACGTCACAGAGGTCGAGGACGGTGCGGGAGACGGTGGTGCAGGGCACGTTGTCTTTACGTGCGATGTCCGCGGCGGCCAGCGTTGTCGAGCTATGTACGTCGATGCCCGGTTGCCTGCGGCGCGCGCGCCCAGGCACCACGAGAGCCGTTGCCAGCTCCGCCAGCGCTTCATCCGGGTGACGTTGCGTCTCTAACGACGGCCCTCTTTGCGTTTCTCTCGTAACCTCTGGCATCGGTCCGATCGTGACCGGAAAACTGTGGAACGTGGGCAACGCTCTGACACAAATCCGCGCAGCGATACCCTGGGTTTGTGACAGAACGTCGGCACCCCAACGCCACCAGGGCCCGCTCCAACCCCGGGGGTATTGGCAACGTCCTGAAGGTCCTCGGACCCGACGTCCAGCCCCATCGTGGACGCAAACCTCCCTGGTTCAAGGTGCCCGCGCCCGGCGGGCCGGCTTACCGCGAGCTCAAAAGCTTGATCGAGTCCGAGAACCTTCACACGGTCTGCCAGGAGGCCGCCTGTCCAAACATCGGCGAGTGCTGGCAGCGCGGCACGGCGACGTTCATGATCCTCGGGGACACGTGCACGAGGCGCTGCGGCTTCTGCAATGTAAAGACGGGCAAGCCCACCTGGTTCGATCCGCTCGAGCCGGCACGCGTCGCCCGCAGCGTGGCGAGAATGGGCCTGCGGCACGCCGTGATTACGAGCGTCGATCGCGACGATCTCCCTGATTTCGGAGCGTCTGGATTCGTGGGCGTGATCCGTCAGATCCGCAGGCAAGCCCCGCGATGCAAGGTCGAGGTCCTCACGCCAGACTTCCGCGGTGAGGAGATGCCGCTGGCAAAGGTGATCGCCGAGCGACCCGACGTGTTCAACCACAACGTCGAGGTGGTGCCCAGGCTCTATCGTGTCGCTCGCCGGGGCTCCAAATTCGATCGCTCCTGCCGCGTGCTCCGGACGGCCAAGGAGATGGCCGGCGAGGAGATCGTGACGAAATCCGGACTGATGGTGGGCCTTGGTGAGTCCTTCGACGAGATGGTGGAGGCGTTCGGCGTCCTTCGCGAGCACCATGTCCAGGTGCTGACCGTCGGTCAGTACCTGAGGCCGACCGTCAACCACCTGCCGATCGTCCGCTACTGGCACCCAGACGAGTTCGACGAACTAGAGCGGGCGGCGTACTCGCTCGGGTTCGAGCACGTCGCCGCGGGCCCACTCGTGCGAAGCAGCTACCACGCCGATCAACACGTGCCCCAACGAGAGCCCGGCAGCGGGCCGCTGGCGGAGGTCGCGGGAGATGAATCGCCGCCGCGTCGTCGGGCGGTCTGCGGAGGCCACAGTGATATGAGTCGCCGGCGCCGGCACATCGCGATCGCCGCGGTCATCATGCTCGCCGGCGCCCTGATCCTCGCCCCGCCCGCACTGGCCGCGGCCGGCGGAGGGTCGGCGGGCTTCGGTGGAGGCGGCGGCGAGGGTGGGGGCGGCGGCGGCGGTGCCGCGCTGTACATCATCTTTCAGATCCTGATCCGGGTGGCGATCATCGGCCATGGAATCGGCGCGCTGGTCCTGCTCGGACTGTTCGTCATCGTGTTGGTGTTCAGAGCACTCCTCCTGCGGACGAATGCAGTCTGGTCGGCGCAGCACAGCTCCGGACGCACCTCGCGCCGACGGACCGCGCGCCGTGAGCGCCGCGTGGAGCTCGCGGCCGCCGAGGCCGCCGACGACGACCCGGCCTTCGCCCCAGACGTCGTAAAACCCGCGGCGGCTCGCCTATTCACTCAAATCCAGGCCGCGTGGGATGCGGCCGATCGCCACCGGCTCGCCCAGCTCGTCGCGCCCGGCCTGCTCGCCGAATGGGAGCGGAGGCTTGACGACTTCGATCGGAGGGGTTGGCGTAATCGCGTCCAGCCGCTCGGAGCGCCGCTGGTCGAGTACGTCGGTCTCAACCGCACGGGGGACCGAAATGACGATCAGGTCGTCGTCCGTATCGGAGCCCGGCTGCGCGACTACGTGGAGGATCCGTACGGCAACCACATCAAGCGCACGGGGCGACTGGGCGAGACCAGTAGCCTGCGCGAGTTCTGGACGCTCGGAAGGCGGAACGGCCGCTGGGTGCTCCTGTCGATCGAGCAGGGGGCCGAGGGAACCCACGCCCTCGACCGTCAGATCGTGGCCACGGCCTGGTCTGACGAGCGCGCCATGCGTGACGAGGCTCTGGTCGAAGGCGCCGTCGCCGATGCGCTCCCAGAGGGAACCAAGGTGGCGGAGGTCGCTGACTTGGAGTATGAGGGCGCCGCCCGTGCCGCAGCCCTCGACCTGAGCCTCGCCGACGGACGCTTCTCCCCGGATGTGCTCGAGGTCGCCGCACGGCGGGCGGTGGCTGCCTGGGCGCGCGCGGTTGACGGAGACGACGCCGCGCTGCGGGCGATCGCGCATCCTCACGCGGTGCGAGAGCTTCTCCACCCGGGCGACCCGAGCGGCAAGACGCGGCTGGTAGTACGCGGACCAACGGTCAAGCAGATCCGAATCGTCGCGGTGGACGCCGCCGCTGAGCCACCGACGATGACGATTGACGTCGATTTAGCCGGCCGCCGATACATCGAGGACCGCCACACAACCGCGGTCCTCGCCGGAAGCCCCACGCGGGCGATCAGCTTCAACGAGCGCTGGATGTTTGCCCTCGACGGAGACTCCCGTCAGCCCTGGCGCATCGCCTCGGTCGACGTCTTCGGTCAGCCGCGCGTAGCGTTCGAGGGTGGCCTGGCTGGGCCTACCACTTAGTCTCCCGCCCGCGTGTTCCCGATCAAGGACAACATCCCCACCGATCGCTTTCCGTTCGTCACGGCGGCGCTGATTGTCGCCAACTTCGTCGTGTATCTGCTGGTGATCCGGCATGGAGGAGCGCTCATCAGCGGACCGGACACGCAAGAAGTGCTCAAGTACGGCGCGATCCCTTATGCGCTGACTCACCCCAGCGTCCATTGCGCCGAGGTCGCCCGCCAGACCGCGACCGGTACGCAGCCCCTCGGGGTCGTGTGCAACACGCGGCTGCTCGATGTGAACGGGATCGCGGCTGCGAATCCGCTTCCCGCCTGGCAAACGGTGCTCACCGCGATGTTCATGCACGCCTCCATCCTCCACATCGGCGGAAACATGCTGTTCCTGTGGATATTCGGCAACAACGTCGAGGACGCGATGGGGCCGGTCAAGTTCTTGGCGTTCTACATCGTCGGCGGGATCGCGGCCCTGGCGCTCCAGGTGGCGATCAATCCGCACTCGACGGTGCCCACGATCGGTGCGTCGGGCGCGATCGCAGCGGTGCTCGGCGGCTACATCGTCCTATATCCACGCGCGCGCGTACTTACGCTGATCATCATCATTCTGTTCTTCACGGTGATCGAGGTGCCCGCGGTGCTATTTCTCGGCGTCTGGTTTGTGCTGCAAGCGCTCTTCGGAGCCACGAACCTCACGAGCCCCACCGGTGGCGGCGGAGTCGCGTACTTCGCGCACGTCGGTGGCTTCGTGTTCGGCCTGCTGGCGGTCCGCCTGCTTGCGACCAAACACAAGCAGGTGCCGCCGCCCCGTCCGATCTACTGATCGTGTGCGCGTCGCGGTCCTTACGATCGTGCTCCTGTTCATCGCGGGCCTCGGTGTACTGACCGGGCTCGATCTCGCGCGCAACGGCGTCACGGTCCCAGGGATCTTGGCGATCCTCATAGTCGTGCTGTTTTTGGTTGGCATCGTCGGGGCGCTGCGGCAACCTCCACGTGAGTGACTCAAACGCGCTTTCTGGGCGAGGAAGGACGGGTGCGCCATCGGCCCCCGACCCGCGGCCGGCGTCTCCGCCACCTGGTGGGCGCGGTGGCCCTTGCCGTCGCTGTGGGCGCCGTCGCGTTGCTGGTGTTCATGGCGCCCGACGCAGCTGGCCCTGGATCGCCGGCGGTCGTACACGCCGCCGGCGGCACGGCGGGATCAGCGAAGGCACAGGCGCCGCCCGTCTTCACGAGCTATGGCACCCAGCTCGCCCCGCCGGCCGAGCGCGTCGGTGTCCAGATCAAGCAGGGCCTGGTCAGTGGGCTGCTCTTCAACGTGAGGACCGGTCGGGTGCTGTGGGCCCGCGACCCGGGGAGCATCCTGCCGATCGCCAGCCTCACGAAGATGATGACGGCACTCGTGACGGTTGCCCATTCAAAGCCCGGCGACCTCGCCCTGATCACAACCGCGGCCACTCATTTCGTCGGCTCCGGGGTGGGACTCCTGCCGCTGGGCAAGCGCGTGCTCGTCGAGGCGCTCCTGTACGGGTTGCTGCTTCCATCTGGAAACGACGCCGCAATTGCGCTGGCCCAGCATGTGGCCGGCAACCAGCGCCGCTTCATCGAGATGATGAACGCGCGGGCACGGGCGATGGGGTTGCGGTGCTCCCACTTCTCCACGGTCTCCGGGATCGTGGATCAGGACAATTACTCGTGCGCGACCGACCTCGCGGATCTCGCTCACGCTGTCTTGCAGTCGCCCCAGCTCGCCCCCATCGTCGCCTCACGGAGCGCGATCCTTCCGTTCCCGATCAAGGGTGGCAGGCTGTATCTGTACAACAACAACCCCCTGCTTCTCCTCCGCTACCCGGGTACGGATGGCGTCAAGACCGGATTCACCGATGCCGCTGGGGTCTGCCTCGTCGCTTCCGCTCGCCGAGGGCGGACCTGGCTCGGGGTCGTGCTTCTGCATTCCGCAAACGCGACCGAGCAAGCCGAGAAGCTGCTCGACGCCGGGTTCGCAACGCTCGCCGCAGCGGCTCGCTGAGGGCGCCGCGCCGCTGCGCGCCATCCTTCCCCAGCCGGCACTTCGAGCGGCGTAGACTGCAGAAGTTCGAATGCGGGAATCCTCAGTGTCAGCGGTCCACGCAACGATAGGAAGGGCAGATGTCTAGCGCCACCCACCAAACGATCAAACTCAGCAAGGGCAAGCACACCTCCCCGGACGACGGTGCCTGCGTGATGGAGCTTGCCTCGATGCTCGCGGGGGAGCCGTTCACAGACCATCCGGCGTCAGTGTGCCCGGTGATCGGATCCTTCCTTCGGGCCTACAACGACTCCATCGACGATGCGCGCCGGCAGGATCTGTACGCGTACGCCGCCGACGTCGTGGGCAGCCGCACCTCCGCCGATGTCCAGCGACTCCGGGCGGAGCACTTGACGAATTGGGCATCGCAGTTCCAGCGCCGGCGTTGGACCCGACTGCTCCTTCCTGAGCGCCTACGCTCGATCGGCCCGAATCGCCACCCTTCGCTCGAGTCCGTCGGGACGCACGCGGTGCACGCGATCTCAAAGCATGGCGACGAAACCCACGCCGCCGTGCTGGCGATTATCCGCGAGCTGCTCGCGATCGGGACCCGCGACGCTGCCGCGCCAATGGTCGCGACCGACTCGCCCGAGTCGAAACCCGAAGCACTGGTCTGAGCCTCTTCGATAATCAATAGGGGAGGCGGCCAACTCCCCATCCAGCAACACCGGCAACCGACCGGAACCGATCGAGTGCGGCTGAATTCGTTCATCAGGACGTTGCACGGTCGCAGTTCCAGTCGTAACCCGCGCGCTGGCGGAGAAGCTGCGGTTTAATCTGCGCGCACCTCGGGCTATGGGATGTGGCCCGGGCGGCCGACGGCGTAGATCGAGCCGATAAGGGGGCACAGGTATTTGCATTCCGAATACAGATTGAGCTTTGACCTTGGCGCACAGGGGTAAAACAACGCGGATGCATAGGATCCGCGTCAGGGTTCTTGTTGCGATCTCGCTGATCGTCTTGGCAGTGGGGGCCACGTCGGTCTTCGCAGCGAGCGCGGTGGCGAGCACCCCGACGTCCCCGCCGTCGAGCGCGACTGGGACGGTTACGTGCGCCGCCAACACAGTCACGACCGCCCCCGCCCCGGCCACGTGCACCGGCGCAAGCGCAACTACGCCGTCTGCGCCGACGTCCAGCAGCGCGGCAAGCGCACCGGCGGCCGGAACCAGTACCGCCGCGACACCCTCCGCTCCCGCTCCAAATGCACCGGCGCCGGCGCCGACCAGTGTCGCGACACCCGTCGCGTCGGCGCCAAGTACCGCTGCAAATACAGCTAAAACGGCTGCCGCGCCGACCGGCGCGACGCCGTCGACTGCCAGCGCCGCTGGGACCGCGGCCGCCCCAGTGACCACCGCCGCCCCGCAGACCGGCACCAGCACCACGCCGACGACCCCGGCCGTCGCCTCGCCGGCTGCCCCGGCAACCCAGACGGCCACGAAGACAACCGCTCCCGCCACCACCACCCCGGCGACCCCGGCCGCAACCACCACGGCCACCAAGGCAACCGCCCCCGCCACCACCCCGGCGACTACGGCCGCAACCACCACGGCCACCAAGGCAACTACCCCCGTCGCCACCACCACGCCGACCACCCCGGCAGCAACCACCACCCCGGCGACCACAGCCGCAACCAGCACCGCCACCAAGGCAACCGCCCCCGCCACCACCACCACGCCGACCACCCCGGCAGCAACCACCACCCCGGCGACCACAGCCGCAACCAGCACCGCCACCAAGGCAACCGCCCCCGCCACCACCACCACGCCGACCACCCCGGCAGCAACCACCACCCCGGCGACCACAGCCACAACCAGCACCGCCACCAAGGCAACTGCTCCCGTCGCCACCACCACGCCGACCACTCCGGCAGCAACCACCACCATCAGCGCCCCGGCGACCCAGGCAGTGTCTCAAGCAATCCCTACCGCCCTGGCACCTGTCGCCGGCACTCCGGCGTCGATGAGTTCCACCAAGACCGTCGCGCCCATCACCAACACGATTAGTTCAGCGGCGCCGAGCCCCACCAAGACCGTTGCACCCGCCACCACCACTGCCGCATTGGCGTCCTCCTCACCGACGCAAGCCGCCAGCAACACCGTGGCACCCGTCACCAGCTCATCTACGCCCGTCCCTGCGACAGCCACAAAGGTGCTGAACTCCACCACCGGCCCCACTAGCCCAGCAACCACGGGCACGACCCATCCGGCCGCGCCCGTCGCTAGCCCGACCACATCGCTCACCACCGCGGCAGCGAAGACCCTCGGTTCCGTCACCAGCACCACCGCCCCGGCGGCTCAAACCACCGCGAATAGTGCAGCGCCGGCCACGCAAACGCTCGCCACCGTTACGGCACCGGTCACAAAGCCCCTGGCACCCGTCGCACAGACAGTTACCTCGTCCACCGGCCCGGCGACCCAGACCATCACCAGCTCGACCGCTCCCGTCACCGGTACCGCCAGCTCAGCGGCGTCGAGCCCCACTAAGACCGTCTCACCCGCCACCACCACTGCCGCATTGAGGGCCTCCTCACCGACGCAAGCCGCCAGCAACACCGTGGCACCCGTCACCAGCTCATCTACGCCCGTCCCGGCGACAGCCACAAAGGTGCTGAGCTCCACCACCGGCCCCACTAGCCCAGCAACCACGGGCACGACCCATCCGGCCGCGCCCGTCGCTAGCCCGACCACATCGCTCACCACCGCGGCAGCGAAGACCCTCGGTTCCGTCACCAGCACCACCGCCCCGGCGGCTCAGACCACCGCGAATAGTGCAGCGCCGGCCACGGAAACGCTCGCCACCGTTACGGCACCGGTCACAAAGCCCCTGGCACCCGTCGCACAGACAGTTACCTCGCCGACCGCCCCGGCGACCCAGACGGTCACGAACGTTGTCGCCCCCGCGACCAAGACGATTGCCGCCGTGGCCGCGCCGATCGCCAATGCTGCGGGCCCCGTCCGCCACGCAATCGGTTCACCCACCACGCCCGTGTCCCAGGCAGTCGCGAACGCCGTCGCCCCCGGCGCCAACGTCGTCGTCCCCCTCACGAACGCCGTCGCCCCCGTCACGAAGACCGCCGCCACCGTTACGGTACCGATCACGAAGACGGTGGCGCCTCTTGCCCAGCCGGTCCCCTCGACGATCGGGTCAGCGGCTATCCCGGTTGGTGGTGCCGTCGCTAAGACCATCGCGCCGGTAGTCGGAGCCATCCCGTCGACGGTCGCGCCCGTCACGCACACGCTGGCGGCGGTCACCCAAGCGCTCGGTTCGACCCTCGCACCGATCACGACCACCGTGAGCAAGACGATCGCGCCGATCACCCACGCCGTCACCAACACACTCGCGCCCGTCACCCAGACCCTCGCGCCGGTCACCCAAGCCGTCACCAACACACTCGCGCCCGTCACCCAGACCCTCGCGCCGGTCACCCACGCCGTCACCAACACACTCGCGCCCGTCACCCAGACCCTCGCGCCGGTCACCCAAGCCGTCACGAACACGCTGGCGCCGGTCACCCAAGCGCTCGGTTCGACCCTCGCACCGATCACGACCACCGTGAGCAAGACGATCGCGCCGATCACCCACGCCGTCACCAACACACTCGCGCCCGTCACCCAGACCCTCGCGCCGTACCACGCTCACCACCACGCTGGCCCCAGTCACCCAGGCGCTGGCCCCCGTCACCGGAGCCATCACCACCACCCTGGCGCCGGTCACCCAGGCCCTGGCCCCCGTCACCGCAGCCGTCACCAACACACTGGCGCCGGTCACCCAGCTGGATCCTCGCCCCGATAACCGGAGCCATCACCACCACGCTGGCCCCGGTCACCCAGGCCCTGGCCCCCGTCACCGGAGCCATCACCACCACCCTGGCGCCGGTCACCCAGGCCCTGGCCCCCGTCACCGCAGCCGTCACCAACACACTGGCGCCGGTCACCCAGGCCGTCGGTTCGACCCTCGCACCGGTGACGACGGCCGTCAGTAACGCCATCGCGCCCATCACCCAGACCCTCGCGCCGGTCACCCAGGCCGTCAGCAACGCCCTCGCGCCGGTCACCCAGGCCGTCGGTTCGACCCTCGCATCGGTCACGACGACCGTCAGCAACGCCATCGCGCCGGTCACCCAAACGCTCGGTTCGACCCTCGCGCCCGTGACGACGGCCGTCAGCAACGCCATCGCGCCCATCACCCAGACCCTGGCGCCCGTCACGGGAGCCATCGCCACCACTCTGGCCCCGGTCACCCAGGCCCTGGCCCCCGTGACCGGAGCCATCGCCACGACGCTGGCGCCCGTTACCCGGCCGCTGGCGCCGATTACCAGGGCCCTCGCTCCCGTCGCGGGAGCGATCGCGACTACGCTGGCGCCCGTCACGGAAGCACCGAGCCGGACGGTGGCCTCGGCCGCGCAGACCACCGCGCCCAGTCAGGCGGGTTCGGACAGCGGTGGCGTCGGTCACTTGGTCGCCGGCGTTCCATCCTCGGGATCGCTGCCGCCCGGACCGCCACCGCCGGCGCCGGCCGTGACGCCCCTCCCCCGCAGGCTGACCGCTCCCTCGCCCCAAACGGGAGCTCCAACAACGAGGTTCCTGTCAGCCACGAGGACGCCGGCCTTGACGGCGGCGACGCGCTCAGGGATGCCGCTCTCCTCGACGAGCACGCCTCTTGGCTCCTCACTTCTGCCGTCCCTCACCAATGATTTCTTCCTGCAGCGAACCGGCCTTGCCGGTTCCCCGCGGACGGTCGCCCCGATCCACGGTCCCGCGGCACCCGTCGCTCCGAACGGTGGCCCATCTGGGACCGGTGCAGACTCCGCCGCCGGTGGCGGTTCGGGCGGCTTCTTCTTCGGCGTCGCCGCGCTCCTCGCGCTGGCGGCCCTATTTGTCCCGCGTGTGCTGTGCACACTGCGGACATTCCGGCTCTCTCGAGCGCCGGACCCCTATGCGCTCTTGCTAGAGCGGCCTGGCTAAGGCCCGAGTCGGTCTCCCAGGTTGTGCCCCGGGCTTCTGAGCCTGGGTTGCCCTTCTAGCAAGCGATAGGAGAAACGACTCATGTCACGCTCGAATTGGGCGTGGACGAAGGCAATCTCCACGGTGTTCGCGACGAGCACGCTCGTCTTAGGCCTCTACGCGGCGCCGGCACGAGCGGGGTCAGCCAACGGACTGCACCCCCAGCCTTCAACCACCGACCCCAAACAACGATCAATTGCCGCTAATCACATTAATCACACCGAAGCCGTTCCCACCGGAGCCGTGGTCCTCGGACCGTGGACCGGCTACTCGAGCCAATATGGAGCGGCGCCGGTGCGCGCCCTGCAGCTCCGGCTCGCTGGTGCGGGATACGCACCCGGCCCGATCGATGGACGCTACGGACCGCTCACCGAGCACGCCGTCATGCGTTTCCAGGCCGAGCACGGTCTGCAGGTCGACGGCGTCGCCGGCCCGCTGACGCTCGCAGCGATCCGCCGGCCGCCCACGATCCTGTATCCCGGTATCGGTTACGCGGGAACGGGGTCAGGATCCGTCCGCAGCCTGCAGCGCCGCCTGGCGAGCGCCGGCTACACACCCGGACCGATCGACGGGCGGTACGGCCCTAGGACGGAACTCGCGGTTAGGCGGTTCCAGACAAGCCATGGTCTGCAGGCCGACGGCATCGCCGGCCCGCTTACCCTGGGGCGCCTGGGCGCCCGGATGCCGAGCCACGTCCGCCAAGTAGCGCGCCCGGCACCGGCGCATCGCGCCGCCAGGCCGTCATCGCGGTCAGGGCACCCGCGGCCACATGCCGCGCATCGTCAGCCCCTACACACCACGGTGCCGACCAACGTTAGGAGTCATTCCCCGAACTCACTACCGTCGGGAGTCATCGCGCTGCTGATCGGACTGGCCGCGATGCTAGTACTCGTCACGATGGCGTTCGTCGCCAGGCGTCGCGAGAGGCGGTCTGCGTTCGCCAACGCTCAGTCCAACGGCGCTTCCGGAAACGGGTCGGCTCAGGCAATGAATGGGCATTTCGGTCCCGCGACGCCGGTCGATGATCGGTGGAAGTCCGCCGCGGCTGGTTCGCCGACAGAGACACAACCGACGAGCGCGGCAGGGACGCTGGTCGAGACACAGATCCCGGGTACGGCACAGACCCAGCCCGAGGCACCGACACCGGCCGAGGCACCGACACCGGCCGAGGCACCGACACCGGATGACGCACGTGCGGCGGTCGAGGCACGGACCCCGGAGGAGGCATGGACGGCAGATGAACCACGGGCGACGACAACGACGCCGGGACCCAACGAAGGAGGAGACTCGAACCGCACACAAGTAGCCGAGGAGGCCGATCGCGTGTTCAGGCAGGCGCTCGCACTCGAGGAAGCCGGAGAGCTCACCCGAGCCGTCGCGGCGTACCGGCGAGCGGACGAGCTCGGGCATGCGACCGCACCGTCAAACCTCGGCGTTCTGCTCGAACAACACGGCGACCGGGCGGGGGCTGAAGCGTGCTATGGGCGAGCGGACGAACGTGGCGACCCGGACGGCGCGTTCAATCTCGCACTCCTGCTCGGGGAACAAGGCGACCACAGAGGAGCGCTGGACGCGTACGGACGGGCCGACCAACTCGGGCATGGGACCGCCGCGGCAAACCTCGGTGTCCTGCTCGGGGAACACGGCGACCTAGCGGCTGCCGAGGCCTGCTTCCGGCGAGCGGACGAGCGCGGTGACGCCCACGGCGCGTTCAACCTCGCGGTGCTGCTCGACCAACACGGCGACCATGTAGGAGCACTGGAGGCCTACCGGCGAGCCGGCCGACTCGGCAACGAGGCGATCGCAGAGCGGGCACGCGCCGCGGCGCGCGACCTGACCTCGAAGCTCGCCGCCGGGAAGGTCGGGGACCAGGGGGGTGACCGGTGATCGTCCGGCACGACGGTCCTCAGCGAACCGTGCGCGAGTCGCCCAGCGCTACGGCTGACGAACGCCTGCGCGTGCTGATCGCGGATCGCGATGGCCTTGCGCGAGGCATGATGCGAACCGCGTTACACAAGGCGGAACGGGTGGCGATCGTGGTCACCGCCGCCGAAGGCCGCGAGGCACTCGAACTCGTGCGCTACTACCACCCGAGCGTGGTGATCATTGACACGGGCCTTCCCCCCGACGGCGGCGTCAAGTTCATAGACAAGGTGCTCGTCGTCGCCCCGGAGACCCGGATCCTCACGATCTCGGTCGATGATGAGCCAACGGCGCTCGCCGCTTTGCGTGCGGGCGCCGTTGGGCACGTAGGCAAGGAGGTGGACCCGGACGAGCTCGCACGCGTGGTCGTGCGAGCTGCCGACGGTGAGGCGATCATTCCACAGCCGCTGATGATGCCTCTCCTCGAGCTGGTGCGGGAGCTGCCGACGTCCGGATGGCGTCCATTGCACAGCCGTCTGACCACACGCGAGTGGGAGATCGTCGAACTGCTCCGTGACGGCGCCACCACGGCAGGCATCGCGCAACGCCTGGTGCTGTCTCAGACGACGGTCTACAGCCACGTTAGAAGCATCATGCGGAAGCTAGATGTGCACTCACGCCGAGACGCCGTTGCCGCGGCGGAAAACCTCCGCCGGGAAGAGGCACAAGGAAGGAGGTGGCCAGTCACGCTCACCTAGTCTCCGCCGAGAGCCACGCCCCGGCGCTCGGTCAACGGCCGCGCGCCGTAATCACGGTGAACCACCTCGCGCCGCGACGCTCGCGCGATCCTGACCGAACGCATCGGGTAAGCGCGTCGACAGCTGCACGTTCGTCAGCACGGGCTAACGAACGCAGCGAGCGCGGACTGAGGCAGCCCGTGTGGGACGATCTCGCGAATGCGACTCGGCCTCCACGCATTGGGGATCGGCGCCGGCGCTCACCGCGATGTGCTCGACGCGGTCGCGAGGGCCGCCGAGACATCGGGGTTCGCGACGCTGTGGTCGGGCGAGCACGTGGTGATGGTGGACCGGTCCGAGTCCCGATACCCGTATGCCAGCGACGGCCAGATCGCGGTTCCGGCAGCGGCCGACTGGCTCGATCCCCTCGTAGGTTTGAGCTTTGTCGCAGCGGCCACGCGGCGCATCGAGCTCGCCACGGGCGTGCTCCTCGTGCCAGAACACAACCCGGTGGTGCTGGCGAAGCAGGTGGCGAGTCTGGACGCATTGTCGGGGGGACGCCTGACACTGGGGGTCGGTGTCGGCTGGTCGCGGGAGGAGTTTGTTGCCTTAGGCGTGCCCTTCGAGCGTCGAGGGCAGCGCGCCGCGGAATACGTCGCGGCGATGCGCGTCCTGTGGCGTGAGGACGTCGCGTCGTTTGCCGGAGAATTCGTCGCGTTCGAAAACGTTCGAGTGAACCCGAAGCCGGTCCGGGGCCGCCGCGTCCCGGTCATGCTGGGCGGCAACAGCGACGCCGCGCTCCGGCGGGTGGCCACGTGGGGAGACGGCTGGTACGGCTTCAACCTCACGGGCGTCGAGGCCGTCCGCGAACGGCTTGCCGCGCTGCGAGAGCTGTGCCGGGAATCAGGTCGTGACATGCGCGAGTTGCGGCTCGCCGTGGCCCTCCAAGGAGGCGAGCCCGGGGACGCGAGGGCGCTTACGGAACTCGGCGTCGGTGAGCTCGTGCTCGTCGAAACGCCCCCGGAGGACCCGCACGCAGCGGCAGATTGGGTCGGTGCCCTGGCGCGCCGATGGGACCGCGCCCGCGCCTGAGCTCGGCAACCCCAGCCCACCACCGACGAAGACTCAGCGCGTCGGCAACGCCCGCGCGTGGCGGTACATGCCGCTCCACGGGTCACCGTCTGCCAGCCGGGCAGCGACGTTCTTGACCGTCCAGCCGTCCGGCTTCAAAGCACGGTTGGAGAGCTCCTCCCAGTGAAGCGGAACCGCCACCGGTGCATCGGGGCGCGACCGTACGGCGTACGGCGCGACTGCGTGCTGGGCGTAGGCGATCCGATTGACGTCGACATAGATCCGTTCGCCGCGCTCGGCCTTGTGCCACTCGAGCGTGAGGTGGCGGGGATCGTCGGACACCATCTCCTCGGCGAGCGCGCGCGCGAACCCGTGGACGTCCGGGAAGCTCGGCCCCCGCCGAAGCGGACAGACCACGTGTACGCCTCTGGAGCCGGTCGTCATCGCGTAGGGGAAGAGGCCGAGGTCGCGCAGGCGCTCGCCGGCTGTACGCGCGGCCGCGCGAACCTCTTCGAAGCTGCCACCGGAGGGATCGAAATCGAGCGTGAGGCGGTCGGGTTTGCGCGGCTGATCAGCGCGTGAGAGCCACGTATGAAGGGTGACCACGTTCTGGCCGGCGAGGTATACGAGCGTCGCCGCATGCTGGGCGAGAACCTGTGTGATCTTGCCGCCAGTCTTAGGCACGGTCGCGCGGTCGACCCAGTCCGGGAAGTAGCTGGGTACCGCCTTCAGGAAATAGCCGTCTGCGTCGATCCCGTCGGGAAACGCTTGAAGCGCCAACGGGCGGCCGCGGACGTAGGGGAGCATTAGCGGTGCCACGGCCTCGTAGTGGCGCGCGATATCCAGCTTCGTCAGGCCGACACCCGGGAACACCACTCGGTCGGCATGGGTTATCCGCACATCGCGGCGGCCGACACGTAGCTGCTCGGTCACCCCGCTGCCTCTCGCACCACCTCTGAGGCGGCCTTGTCATCCCGTAGTCCAAGGAACCGGGGGTGGCGCAGCCGCCCGTCGCGAGTCCACTCGGTGAAACCAACCTCAGCAACCAGCTGCGGGTCCACCCAGGTCACCCCCCGCTCGCGGATGCTGCCCGGATCGGCGAACGGTGGGTCGTCGCGCCGCAGCTGGCGCATTTGGGCGCCCAACGAGTGGAGCGTCTCCGTGTCGAATCCGGTCCCGACCTTGCCGGCGTACTCGAGCCGCCCATCGTGGTAGTGGCCGAGCAGCAGCGCACCGAACTCGACGCGCGCGCCTCGCGGCTGGGTGTACCCCCCGATCACGAGCTCCTGACCGTGTTCACACTTCAGCTTCAGCCAGTCTCGCGAGCGGGTCGCCACATACGGACTGTCCGCACGCTTGGCGATCAGTCCCTCCCATCCCTTGCGGCAGGCCTCGGCGAAAAATGCCTCTCCATCGCGATTCCGATGCGGCGTCCAGCGGACCGGCCCATGAAAATCGAGCGCGTCGCGCAGCAGCCGCTTGCGAGCTCGGAGAGGAAGCCGGCGCACATCGTGCCCTTCGAGCCACAGCACATCGAAGGCGTAGAAGAACACCGGCACGTAATGCCGCGCCCGCTGCACCAGACGCGCGAAACTCGTCCGCGCGCCATCGAATGCCACCACCTCGCCGTCAACGGCGAACTCCTGGCACGCCTCCGCGCCTACGGCGTCCGCGACCTCCGGATACCTGGAGTTGAGTGACAGGTCATTGCGCGAGAGCAGGTGAAGCTCACGGCCAGAGCGGATCGCGAGGCAGCGGATTCCGTCGAACTTACGCTCAAAGATCCAGTTGGGATCGGAGAACCGGACGTCGGTCAGTACGGCCTTCATTACGCTCGCGGTCCGTGGTGGTGGGGCCGGCGGCGCAAGTTCGCGCTGTTCGGCGCTCAGACTCTGAAGCTCGGGCATGAGCCTTGTCGCGCAGCAGGTGTTTGTGACGTCGGCACCACCCCCCGCACCCTACCGGCCCTGGCCCATCAAGCCGTGCACGGTCGCGTGCGCGCGATGGCCGCGGTCGCGTTCGCGCGATGGGTGGCCCCGCGTCACAAACTTGCGCGCGGCGCCGGCCCGTCACGCTTCGCTCCCAATACCCTCGCCGTACGCGTGCAGCGTGCTAGGGGCCAGCCTCAATCGTGGCGCGGACCTCGGCTTCTCGAGGCTGCATGCTAAAGCCAGTGAGCGCCCAGGTGGCACCACCGGCTTCCCATGGATCGACATCGTCGCCGGGCGCAGTTTCGATGACGAGGTCGAACGGACCGTCGCGTCCGTCACGCAGTTCACGGACCTCTCCGGCCAGCGCCGTCAGCGCGTCCGGGTTGGGAAGGTCGATCGGGAACAGTCCGTCCCAGGCGACGGCGCGCCGCAGCGGCCGCCGATTCGGCCAACGGGCCGCAACCCACACCGGGATCCGGGGGCTCTGGATCGGAAGCGGCTCGAAGTCCCCTCCCCAGAACCCCCGCAACCTGTCGAGCCCTTGGTCGAGCAGGATCGCGCGCTCGCGCGCGTCTGCGACCTCCCCGAAGCGCTCGAGCTCGCCGGTGCGGTCGCTACCCAGCCCCACTCCCAGCGTCAGCCGTCCGCGACTCAGATGGTCCAGCGTGACGGTCTCCCGCGCCAGCTTTTGCACCCGCCGACGCGCAAGCGGTGTGACCATCGGTCCCAGGCGGAGCGTCTCGGTCGCGCACGCAATGGCGGCCAGCGCCACCCACGGATCTGCCACCGCCTTCACTGGGGGGCGATAGGCAACGTGATCCCAGAGGAAGAAGCCGTCCCAGCCGCACGCCTCCGCCCGCTTGGCGAGTTCGCTGAGCAACCGCGGATCCACGAGCTCGTCGAACGGAGCCAGGAAGATTCCGCGCCTGATGCTCACGCCGGGACTCTATCCGGCGGCGTTTGCTCTCGGCACACAGCGCGCCGGATCGGCCCGGACGTCCTCACCCGCCACGGAGTCTTGCCGGCCCTCACACCGAGCTGCCCCACGGTGGGCGCACCGGAGCGGCGAGCGAACCTGCGCCGCCGGTCGTCGTGGTGGCCCGACGCCCCGGGCTGCTCAACCGGGCCGTCCAGCGAGCCGGCCAGCGACCGGCGCGAGCGCGACTGCCCGCGACCACGACCCATGTCACCCTTACGCCTTCATCGATCTCTCCGAGAGGGTTTGTGGCGGTTACCGAGGCCATACGCGCCGTGGTGCGCGGTGATGTGAATGGCGCTGACTTCCGGGACGCGATCGTCCAGCGGAGTCGCAAGCTGACGCTGATGGGCTGGGTGCGCAACGACGAAGACGGCGTTTTGCGAGTTCACGCCGAGGGCGAGCGGCGGGCTGTCGCCGAGCTGGTGGCCTTCCTCCGCGATCCCTCGAGCCTCGCTCGAGTCACCGGGTTCGAGCTCTCTCAGGTCAAGGTCGAGGGTCACGAGCAGTTTGCCGCTCGCGGGGTCATTGCCGGCGTGTTCGTGGTTCAGGAGCACGCGGCGACCGCACACCATTTCGATCTGCGCCTGGAGGTCGAGGGTGTGATGCGCTCGTGGGCGGTCCCCAGGGGCCCCTCGCTCGATCCGTCGGTCAAGCGGCTCGCGGTCGAGGTCGAGGATCACTCGAAGGAGCACAATTCCTTCGAGGGCCGAACCGATGGAGGCGGTGTGATCGTCTGGGATCAAGGCACCTACGAGCAGGGCGGGCGGGTGCCCTGGCCCGAGGCGCTCACACGCGGCCACGCCGTGTTCGTCCTCGAGGGCGAAAAGCTGCACGGGGGCTTCGCCCTCCAGCGAACCCGCGCGGGAGACAAAGCCCAATGGCTGTTGATCAAGCGCCAGGACGAGGATGCACGGCCCGGTTCGGAGGTCACCGTCGAGCGCCCCGAATCAGTTGTGAGTGGCCGCACGCTCGACGAGATCCTCGAGCGATGAGCTCTCGCTTCGGCGGTGAGGAGAAAAACCCTCACCCCTCTCGCGGCCGGCTCCTCAGTGTCTCTCCCGTTGGGCGGGAAGACTTCCGCTAGCACTGGGTCGTAGGTCAGACCTCAAACTCCTCTCACGCGTCCACCCGCACTCCACGCATGTTGGAAAGCCCCTGGGGGGCAGGGAAATGGGGGCACACAGAAGGGGGCACGGAATAAAGGTGGGGTGGCCAACGGACTGGCCACCCCACCCGCACGGAGGGTCCGGCCCCCGGACCGGCTCCCGCCGGGGCCGTAGCCAGAAGCCAGCGGGCGCCGGGCACACGCCAAGCCGGCTCGCGCGCAGAACCTTGCCGATCCGGGAAGAACCATTGAATGCGAGTAGTTGAAGCGGCAGACGGCGAGGCAAGCCCGATCCTGGTCGAGGATCCGGAGCTGGCGGGCGGTCTGCAAGGAGAGAGACTGGCCGCCGCGGTGAACGACTGCCTCGCCCGCACGATCCAACTTCCCACCGGACCGTGGAGGCCGATTGATGAGACCGGCAACTCCAGCTTCGGTATGGGGCTGTTGATCCTCGACGGGCTGGTGGCGCGGCGGGTCGGGGTGGCGGGACGGTTCGCGGCCGAACTGCTGGGCGCCGGCGACTTGCTCTCCCCGGGGCGGCACGAGGATCTCGCCGCCACCCTTCCCCGGACGGGCAAGTGGCACGTACTGCGCCCGAGCCGGGTGGCTGTCCTAGATGGCGACTTTGTGGTCCGGCTCAGCCGCTACCCGGAGGCGATGTCGTCCCTGTTCGCCCGGGCGCTCCGGCGAGCACGCTACCTGGCGGTGACCATGGCCATCGTTCAGCAGCCCCGAATCGACCTGCGGCTGCAGATGCTTTTCTGGGAGCTCGCCGACCGCTGGGGGATCGTTCGACAGGGAGGCGTGTACTTGCCGCTTCATCTGACCCATTCGATGCTCGCGGCCCTGGTGGCGGCCCGCCGGCCCACTGTGACCAAGGCGCTGGGAGAGCTGGCGGAGCGCTCATCGGTGACCTGGACGGGCGAGGCGTGGCTGCTGTCCGGCGGGCCGCCGGCGGAGATGAGGACCACCGGTGCCGCGTCTGGCATCGCGAACGCCGTCCGGTCGGCGGCGGCCGGCGAGGGCGACCATCCCCAGTAGCGCGTAGGCTTGACCCGGCGGTGGCAGCGCCCGTCGACACACCCGCATCTCCACGCAAGCGTCATGCGCTCGAGTTGTTCGAGAACCTCCCGAGCGAGTACGGCCGAATGGGCGCCGTGCTCTCGTTCGGCCAGGATCCACGGTGGCGTCGCGCGATGGTGCAGACCGTCGACCCCCGTCCCGGTCAGCTCGTGCTCGATGTGGCCACCGGAACTGGGTTGGTGGCATCCGAGCTCGTTCGGCGGGGCGGCTGCAAGGTGGTCGCGCTTGACCAGAGTGAGGCGATGCTCGCCGGCGCGCGCGCTCGGCTGGCGAGCCGCCCCGCGCTCGCTGAGCGGATCACGTTCCTCCGAGGCGAGGCCGAGCGACTCCCCTTCGCCGATAACGAATTCGACGCGCTGACCTTCACCTACCTCCTTCGCTATGTCGACGACCGCACGGCGACGATGCGCGAGCTCGTCCGCGTGCTCAAGCCCGGCGGCACGCTCGGGATGGTGGAGTTCGGGGTTCCGGACCGCGGGCTGCTGCGGGCGATGTGGCGCCTGTACACGCGCGCGGGCTTGCCTCTGCTCGGCCGCCTCGTCTCGCCGGCCTGGGCGCAGGTCGGGCACTTCCTCGGCCCGAACATCGAGCACTTTCACGCCGCCGAACCCGACCTTCCCGCCTTGTGGCGCTCGGTCGGGCTCAGCAAAGTGGGCCAGCGGCGGATGAGCTTCGGCGCCGGCTTGGTGATGTGGGCAACTAAGGAAGGCGACGCGCGACGTGACTGAGCTTGACCGCCCTGCGTTCTACGCGCTGTCGTCCGGCGGCTGGCGCGATCTCGTCACGCTCCTTCACCCCCCTTACACGGCCTGGCACCTGAGCTACATCGCGCTCGGCGCGGCGGCCGCCCCGACGCTCTACGCCAACCGGCTCGGCGCCGCTCTGGCCGCGTTCTTCCTCGCGGTGGGAGTGAGCGCGCACGCCCTCGACGAGCTCCGCGGTCGCCCCCTCAAGACCAGGTTGTCCCGTGCCACCCTGATCTCGCTCGCCGTCGCCGGCCTGGCTGGCGCCGTCGCGATCGGCGCCATCGGAATCGTCGTGGTCTCTCCGCTGCTCGCGCCGCTGGTCGTCGCCGGCGCCGCGATCGTCCCGCTGTACAACCTGGAGCTGTTTGGGGGGCGTTTCCACAACGACACCTGGTTCGCCATCGCGTGGGGCGGGTTTCCGGCATTCACCGGTTACTTCTCGAGCGCGCTGGTGATCAGGCCGGCGGGCATTCTCGTAGCGGTGGCCTGCTGCATGTTGAGCGCCGCCCAGCGCCGCCTTTCGACGCCAGTGCGCGAGCTGCGCCGGCGCACCGCGGACCTCCACGGCGAGCAGCGGTTGACCGATGGCCGCGTGGTCGAGCTCGACCGAACCCGACTGGCTGAGCCACTAGAGGGCGCCCTGTCCGCCCTGTGGCTCGCGCTCGTGCTCCTCGCGGCCGGGCTCGTGGCCGTCCGCGTTTAGGGTCACGACACTCGGCCGCCGTCCCGCGTCTTGGCCGCCGGCGCACACGCCAGTGCGCCGGCGGCCAACAAGCCCTGGGTGCCTAGGACGCCGGCGCACGCGAACGTGCGCGCCGGCGCATGAACTCTCCTGGTCGCCTGCCGTCTATGTAAAGCTTCCCCGGCTTTGGCCAATGTCGTGGGACAACGGGTCCGCCGGCGAGAGGATCCACGATTCCTCAGGGGCGAGGGGCGCTACGTGGACGACATCCGATTGCCCGACGCCCTGCACGTCGGCTTCGTGCGGTCGCCCTGGGCGCACGCCAAAATCACCGGCATCGACGCCTCAGCGGCTGCGGCGCTTCCCGAGACAACAGTGTTCACGGCCGCGGACGCCGCCCTCAAGCCGTTTTCGCCGCCGCCGTTCATCCCGGCCGACGAGCGAATGTTCCGGTCACCTCTCGCGGCGGACACGGTGCGGTTCGTCGGCGAGATCGTCGCCGTGACCGTGGCAGCGAGCCGCGAGGCTGCAGCTGACGCGGCGGACCTCGTCGTCGTCGACTTCGAGCCGCTTCCTGTGGTAACCGACCCACAAGAGGCCGCGCGCGACGAAGTCGTGCTGTTCCCCGAGGTGGGCACGAACGTGTGCCTTCACAACCCGCCCGCGGAGCCTGACGAGCACATGTTCGACTCGTGCGAGACGGTGACCTCTGGAACCGTCGTGAGCCAGCGGATCGCCCCCTGCCCAGTCGAGCCAAGAGCGAACGCGGCCCGGTTCGACGAGGCCGGGCGGCTGACCATGTGGATGTCGACGCAGACTCCCCACCAGGACCGTGACGGCCTGGCAGGGAATCTCGGGCTCGATCCCCGGCAGGTGCGAGTCGTAGCGCCCGACGTAGGCGGTGGCTTCGGCGGCAAGGGCCTCGCCGTCGAGGATGTGATCGTCGCCTATATTGCACGCGCCACCGGGCGCCCGGTGCGGTGGACCGAGACGCGCAGCGAGAACCTCGTTGCGATGCACCACGGACGGGCGCAGCGAATCGAGTTCGAGATCGGGGGAACTCGCGAGGGCCGGGTTGAGGCGCTGCGGCTGAAGATCCTCCAGGACGCCGGTGCCTATCCCGGCATCGGCTCGTTCCTCCCGATGCTCACCGCGATGATGGCCAGCGGCGTGTACCGGATTCCGAAGATCGAGTGTGACGTCAAAGCGGTGGTCACCAACACCACGCCAACGGGGCCAGTGCGCGGTGCGGGGCGCCCGGAAGCGGCGCAAATGCTCGAGCGCGCGATGGACAGCTTCGCGGCTGAGCTCTCGATGGACCCCGCCGAAGTCAGGCGCCGCAACTTCATCGAGCCGGACGCGTTCCCGTTCACCACCGCATCGGGGGCGGTGTACGACTCCGGTGACTATGGCGGCGCTCTCACCCGCGTACTCGAGGCTGCCGGCTACGAGAGCTTGCGCGACGAGCAGGCAAACCGTCGCCTGCACCGCACGCCCCGCCAGCTCGGGATCGGGCTGTCCACATACGTCGAGGTCACCAACGGGATCTCCGAGACGGAATTCGGCGCGGTTGAGATCACCTCCGACGGCCAGGCGATCGTCAAGACCGGCTCGCTGTCGCAGGGACAGGGGCACGAAACGACGTTCGCCATGATCGTTGCCCAGCGTCTGGGTATGCCACTCGAGCGGATCACGGTGATCAAGGGCGACACCGACAGAATCGCCAGGGGCACCGGTACATACGGTTCGAAGTCGACCCAGATCGGGGGGGTGGCGGCCGGCCAAGCCTCCGAGAAGCTCGTGGAGCTCGCCAAGCGGCTCGCCGCCGACGAGCTCGAGGCGAGCGCCCATGACATGGTCCTCGACCTCGAGCACGGTCGGTTTCACGTCGCCGGCGCCCCGTCACCGGCCCTGACCTGGGGCGAGCTGGCGCGCCGGCTCCGCGATCAGGGCCGGCTTGCCGAGCTGAATGCCGAAGTCGACTTCCGGGCACCAGGGCCGACCTTCCCGTTCGGGGCCCACCTCGCCGTGGTCGAGGTCGACACCGAGACGGGGGCCGTCGAGCTCAAACGAATGGTGGCGCTCGATGATGCGGGGCGGATCATCAACCCGCTCGTCGCCGAAGGCCAGGTGCACGGCGGCCTCGCCGCCGGCATCGCCCAGGCGCTCTATGAGGAGCTCACCTACGACGAGCACGGCAATCCCCAGAACGCGAACCTCGTCACCTACGAATTCCCCGGGACCACGGAGCTGCCGCTATTCGAACTCGTCGAGATGGAGACGCCCACGCCGGCTAATCCGCTCGGCGCGAAGGGAATTGGGGAGTCGGGCACGATCGGCGCGACCCCGGCGGTCCACGGCGCGGTGATCGACGCGCTCGCTCCCTTCGGTGTCCGCCACATCGACATGCCGGTGAACGGCGAGCGGGTGTGGCGGGCCCTGCAGGACGCACAAGCATCGCCGAGCCGTCAGGACGGACGGGGTTCGTCGGCGCATCGGGACGCATGACCGGCGAGATTCTCTGGACCCCCCCGGCGGACCTCAGAGAGACAACCGAGATCGGCCGCTACATGGAGTGGCTGCGGACGCAGCGCGGCCGCCACACGGAGACCTACGACGAGCTCTGGCGCTGGTCCGTGGACGATCTGGAAGGGTTCTGGGGTTCGATCTGGGACTTCTTCGGCCTGCGTGCCGACTCCCGGTACGAGCGGGTGTTGGCCGAGCGCACGATGCCGGGTGCGGAGTGGTTCCCCGGGGCGCGGCTCAACTACGCCGAGCATCTCGTGGGAGGCGAGGAGGATCGCGGTCGGGTCGCGGTCCTGGCCCGCTCCCAGGGCCGCCCACCGCTCGAGCTCACGTTCGGCGAGCTGCGCGAGCAGGTCGCCCGTGCGCGGGCCGGACTTCAGCGGCTGGGTGTCGGTCCCGGCGATCGCGTCGTCGCATACCTGCCCAACGTGCCCGAGACCCTCGTTGCGTTCATCGCGACGGCCAGCCTTGGCGCCATCTGGGCCACGTGCGCACCGGAGTTCGGCGCGCGCAGCGTGATCAATCGCTTCGCCCAGATCGAGCCGCGCGTCCTGCTCGCCGTCGGCGGCTACGGCCACCGCGACCGCTACGTCGACCGCCGCGCCGAGGTGCAAGAGATCCGGGCCAAACTGCCGACGCTCGAGCATGTCGTCCACGTGCCCTACGGCGAAGCGACCATCCCCGTCGCGATCGGCTGGAACGAGCTGCTCGCCGAATCCGGCCCGCTCGAGTTCGAGCCGGTCGCGTTCGATCATCCGCTCTACGTGCTGTTCTCGTCCGGAACGACCGGGCTGCCCAAGGCGATCGTCCACGGCCATGGTGGCCAGCTCATCGAACACCACAAGAACCAGGGGCTGGGTTGGGACCTGAAGGCGGGCGGACGCTTGATGTGGTTCTCGACCACGGCGTGGATGATGTGGAACGCGCTGGTGTCGGCGTTGCTGCTCCGCGCCTCGATCGTGATGCTCGACGGCGACCCAGCGTGGCCCGATCTGATGCAGCAGTGGCGGCTCGCCGAGGAGACCAAGCCGTCAGTGATGGGCGTGAGCCCTCCCTACTTGATGGCGTGTAGGAAGGCGGGCCTGAACCCGGCGCGCGATTGCGATCTGAGCAGCATCCGCGCGCTGTGCACCGCGGGTTCGCCCCTGCCGGCGGAGGGCTACCGCTACGCCTACGAGCAGTTCGGCCCGGAGATGGTGCTGATCAACGGTTCGGGCGGCACCGACGTGTGCACGGGAATCGTGTCGGGCTCATTCGCCCAGCCGGTGTACGAGGGGGAGATCTCAGGCCCTTGCCTCGGAGTCGACGTGCACGCTTTCGACGAGGACGGTAACGACGTCGTCGGCGAGCTCGGCGAGCTGGTGATCACGCAGCCCATGCCCTCGATGCCGGTTGCGCTCTGGAACGACCCGGGCGACTCGCGCTACCGCGCGGCGTACTTCGATCGCTATCCGGGCGTGTGGCGCCAGGGCGACTGGATCAAGTTCACCGAACGCGGGAGCTGCGTGATCACGGGCCGCTCGGACGCAACGCTGAACCGCGGCGGCGTCCGGCTCGGCACCGGAGAGCTCTATTCCGTGGTCGAGGAGCTCGCCGAGATCGTCGACGCGCTCGTGGTCCACCTGGAGGATCCGGGGGGCGGCATGGGCGAGCTGGTCCTGTTCGTGGTGCTGGCCGAGGGCTCCCGGTTCGACGAGCCGCTGCGCGACCGGATCGCCGCGACGTTGCGCCACCAGCTCTCGCCGCGACACGTTCCCGACACGATCGTCGCTGTTGCAGCCATCCCCCGCACGCTCACGGGCAAGAAGCTCGAGACTCCCGTCAAGAGAATTCTGCTCGGCGCTGAGCCCGGGAATGTCGCGAGCCGCGACGCGCTCGCGCAGCCCGAGGCTCTCGATTCGTTCATTGATTATGCCGCCGCCCGCGCCCGCTCAGGCGCGCCCCGGTAACCTCGCCGGCCGGGCCAGGAACCGCGACTTAGGCACCGAACTAATAGCTTTCTAACGCTTCGACGCCGCGTCGCAACCGTCAACCGGGCATACTGAGCGGTTGGGTTGGGAAGGGCGTGCACAGCTCCTTACTTCCTGCGACCCGTTCTCCACCGCTCCGAACTGCTCTCGCCGGGTAACCACGCTCCGATGTCAGTCGAAAGCTTCCCCGCGCCCGATGCACTTCAGGCCCCGCCCGAGGTCTCCAAGCCGGCGCCCGCGCCACTCTCCACACGGACCGTCGTCCACCGAGAGGGCGCACGGCTGTCGCGTTGGGCAAGCGCTGGAGCGATCGCGGTTCTGGTGCTCGTCTCGCTCTGGCTGCGTACCCGCGCGCTCCACGTCCATTACTGGGTGGACGAGGCTCTGTCGGTCGGAATCTCCTCGCACCCGCTCAGCCAGCTCCCCGGGCTACTGCGCCAGGACGGCTCACCGCCGCTGTACTACGTGCTGCTGCACGGGTGGATGGCGCTTCGTGGCAACGGCGAAGTAGCAACCCACGAGCTGTCGCTGATCTTTGCGCTGCTGACGATTCCGGTCGCCTACTGGGGCGGCGCGAGCCTGTTCGACCGCCGCGCCGGGTTGATCGGTGCCGTGCTCGCCGCCGGCGCGCCGTATCTCACCGCGTACGGGCAGGAGACGAGGATGTATGCGCTCCTCGCCCTGCTCTCGCTGTTGGTCGCCGCGTCGTTCCTGCACGTGTTCGTAAAGCGAAACCGGCGCTACCTGCCCCTGTTCATCGTCTCGTTGGCAGCGTCGATGTACACACACAACTGGGCGTTGTTCCTCGCCGTGATGTGTGGGATCGCCTTCCTGCTCTGTGTGCGGGAGTTCCCGCACGAGCGCCGCGCCCTGTGGCGCGACGGCCTTCTCGGGTTCGGGGGAGTGTTGGTGCTTTACGCCCCGTGGGTTCCGACCGTGATCTATCAGGCGCGGCACACCGGCGCACCCTGGGACCTTCCGCCGGTCGTGTGGTCGGTGACCCAAGGGCTGTATTCGCTTGTGGGCGGCCGGGGCGCCGCCGTTGCGCTGCTGCTGGCCGGGGGGTCGGGGCTGCTGGCCATCAGGCGGTTCCCGAAGGCAGGGTCCCGACTGGGCTTGGCGATCGAGGTCATGCTGGTGCTCGGCATCGGCACGCTGTTGCTCGCGTGGCTCTACTCCAAGACGACCCCGGCCTGGGCGAACCGCTACCTGGCCGTGATCGTGGGGCCGCTGATCCTTCTGTTCGCCCTCGGACTGGGCCGGGCGGGGCGGCTGGGCTTGGTGGCGCTGGTGCTCATAGCCTGTTTTTGGGTGCTCGATCCGGTGCCCACGTCCCTGGACTCCAAGAGCAACGTCGCAGCCGCCGTGGCCCACGTCCGGCAACACATCGGCTCGGACGCGCTCGTACTCTCGACCCAGCCCGAGCAGGTCCCCACTCTCGCGTACTACCTCCCCCACGTGAAGCACTTCGGCACACCGCTCGGACCGGTCCCCGACCCCCGGGTGATGGACTGGCGCAGCGCGCTCGAGCGTTTCCGCCATGCCTCGCCACGGAGGCTCGCCTCGATGCTCAGATCGGTCACCCCGGGCGAACGGGTGGTCCTCGTCACGCCGGTCTTCACCCAAAAGTCGCCGTTCTGGTTCAAGCTCATCGGTCGCTACACGACGAGGTGGTCCGCGGCGCTCTACCATAATCCGGCCTTGCGTCTGATCGCCGTGAGCGCCCCGCACATCTATTCCACGGGGCTTGCCGTACGCGTGGCCGTGTACGTCAAGCGCTGATGGCCGGCGCCGGCTTGCGTCCAGCCGGCACATAATGTATTCATTCCATCAGTGATGGCGAGTCAATGCACCGCGCTGCCTCAGGGGGCGACATGACGCTGCGCGGGTACACGGCGCCTCTGTCTCCCGACGGACGGGCCGGGATCGTGCCGCATCCGCCTTGGCATTACTCGGGCGACTTCCTCATCGCGGAATACCGCACGGACCCCGAGGCGGTCGCGGCGCTGCTGCCGGCCGAACTCGAGCTGGCCGAGGATCCCGGGGCGGTGGCGGCGATCTTCGCCGACTGGCAGTCCACGTCCGAGGATCTGCACGAGCTCGTCGATCCGATCCAATCGCAGTACCACGAGTTCTTCCTGGTGGTCGGCGCACGCTTCGAAGGCACGCCGGTTAGCCGCTGCGTCTACATCTGGGTCGACAAGGACTTCGCGATGTACCGAGGTTGGATCCAGGGATTTCCCAAGAAGCTAGGCTCGATCCACATCACGCGCTTGTTCGCCGCCGGCAAAGCCACGCCGAAGCTACACGCCGGCGCGCGCTTCGGCGCGACCTGCACGGCCAACGACCGGCAGATCGCGCGGCTGGTGGTGACGCTCGAGCACGTGAGCGAGTGCGGACCGACCGTCAACGAACCACCGATGTACAACACCAGGCACTTCCCGGCAGCCTCGGGCGACCGCCCGGACGTGTTCGAACTCGTCCGGGCGGGAGGACGCGACCGAGATCTGGGCGTGATCTGGGAAGGCACCCCCGAGCTGCGCCTGTATGAGGACACGCTCGAGGATCTGCAGGCGATCGCGCCTCGCGAGATGCTGCGCGGCTACCGCTTCTCGTTCGGCTACACGGTGGACGGCGTTGACGTGGTCGCCCAGCACGAGCGGGAGCCACGGACATGAAGCACGTACGCATACGACACGAGGGTCGCGTGATCGAAGGGATCTTGGACAAGGGTTCAGTCGTCGCCGACGGCATCGCGATTGCCGTCGGCGACGTCGAGGAGTGGCTCGCGCCCGTCACGCCCGGGAAGATCATCGGGACGCACCTGGCGTACCGCTCGCGCGCCCAGGAGTACCGGATGGCTCTGTTCCCCACGGCGCCTTCCTACTTCATGAAGCCACCCTCGTCGCTTTCGGCTCACCTCGCGCCGGTGGCGCGTCCGCGCGGCTGCCGCTTTCTGAACTACGAGGGCGAGGTCGCGGTGGTCATCGGACGTCGCTGCCGCGAGGTCACAGTCGATGAAGCGCTCGACTTCGTGGCCGGATACACCGTCGCGAACGACTGGGGTGTGCACGACTTCCGCCACGCCGATCGCGGCTCGATGCTCCGGGTCAAGGGACAGGACGGGTTCTGTCCGCTCGGCCCGGGGATGGCCGACGCGGGCGAAGTCGATCCCGAGGACCTGACGATTCGTACGTTCGTCAACGAGGAGCAGGTCCAGCACGGCCACACGGGGACCGACCTGCTGTTCTCGTTCGCCTACCAGATCGCTGACCTGGCGCGGCTGATCACGCTCGAGCCGGGAGATGTGCTGCTCACCGGGACGCCGGCGAATTCCCGCCCGGTACAGCCCGGAGACACGGTCGCGGTCGAGGTCGATGGGATCGGCCGGCTCGAGAACCGCGTGATCCAGTCCGACGCGCAACTGCCCGAGGTCGGCGAGCAGCCGGCCGTGACCGCGCAGACCTTGCACGTGGCGCTTGCAATCCCCGAGGAAGAAGCCGAAAGCGAGGTGGAGGTAGCCCGATGACCGTCCCGAAGGTGCTTCATCCATTCGCGGTGCCCGCGCGTCCCGCCGCCGATTACCTCGAGATCGTTCGCGCCGAAGGCTGCCGGGTGTGGGACTCGGAGGGGCGAAGCTACCTCGACGGCACCGCGTCGCTCTGGTACTGCGCCGCCGGGCATGGTCGGCGTGAGATCGCCGAGGCCGTGGCCGCGCAGATGGCCGAGCTCGAGGCCTACCACACGTTTTCTCGCTTTACGAACCGTCCGGAGCAACGGCTGGCCGAGCTGCTGCTCGAGCTCGAGCCGATCCCGGACGCGCGCGTGCTGTGGACGTGCGGTGGTTCGGAGGCGATCGACACGGCGGTGAAGCTGGCCCGGGCCGGCCACAAGGCCGCCGGCGACGCCGGCCGCACCGTGTTCCTCAGCCGCCACTACGCCTACCACGGGGTGATGCTCGGCGGCACCTCGGCCGGGGGCTTGCCCTCCAACCGAGATCCGTACGGACCGCTGCTGCCCGACTTCTACCAGGTGCCGCGCGACAGCCTCGAGGCGATGCGCGACGCGGTCACCTATCACGGCCCCGAGCGGATCGCGGCGATCATCGCCGAGCCCGTGATCGGCGCGGGCGGGGTGTTCCCGCCGCCGCCCGGGTACCTGGAGGGCCTGCGCGAGGTGTGCGACGAGTCAGGCGCGCTGCTGGTCCTCGACGAGGTGATCACGGGCTTTGGGCGCCTCGGATCCTGGTTTGGCTCACACCACTACGGCGTGACGCCCGACCTGATGACGTTCGCCAAGGCGATCACGAGCGGCTATCAGCCGCTCGGCGGAGTCGTGGTCGGCCCGCGGGTGCGCGCCTGGCTGGAGGCCGACGATCAGTACATGCTGACCCACGGGGGCACGTACGCCGGCCATCCCGCCTGCTGCGCGGCTGGAGTCGCGAACCTCCAGATTCTGCGCTCCGAGGGGCTCTTTGAACGCGCACGCGCGGTCGGCCCGCGCCTGCGGGGCGGACTGGACGGCCTGCTCGACCGCCCCGGGGTGGCCGAGGTCCGCGGTGAGGGGCTGATGCAGGCCGTGGCGCTCGAGCATCCGGTCGCCGCGGCGGCGGTCGCGGACTCGCTACCGGCCCACGGCGTCATCGGCCGGGCGCTTCCGTACGCGAACGCGCTGGCGTTCTCGCCGCCGCTGATCGTGAGCGAGGCGGAGATCGAGGAGATGGTCGACGCTACGGCCGCCGCGCTGGCGGACGTGGCGGCCGTGGTGTGATCGACGATGGAAAGCGCAACGCCCTTCGTTGCCGACGGTGAACGCGCAGAGTCCGAGCGACTTCAGATCGCGAGCGTGGTCGACCAGGTCTACGTCGCGATCCGAGAGCGAATCACCACGGGGGCGCTCGTCCGTGGCGCGCGAGTGCACCAGGAGGACCTGGCCGAGGAGCTCGGAGTGTCCCGGACGCCAGTACGCGAGGCGCTACGCCGACTGGCGGCCGAGGGGCTCGTCGAGATGCGCACGAACCGCGGCGCGCGCGTGGCCGACGTTCGGCGAGGTGACATGCGGCCGGCGTACGAGGCGCGACTCGTCGTCGAGCCGGGGGCCGCGCGACTGGCGGCCGCGCGTGCGCTTCCCGAGCCTCTGGCGCGGATGCGCCGCGCTCTGGCGGCGCAGCGCCGGGCGATCCCGAACGTGGCGCGCAGCTTCGACGCCAACCGCGAGTTCCACATCGCGCTGGTGGCCGCGGCGGGCAACGAGTTCCTGTTGCGGTTCGTCGAGCGGCTCTGGGTGGCGCGAATCGGCGAGGTGATCTACGAGCGCCAGAGCGAGAGCCCGGAGCGGATGCAGCTCGACGCCGACGAGCACGAGGAGATCCTGCTGGCCATCGAGGAGGGCAACGGGCGCCGCGCGGAGTCCCTGACCCGGCGACACGTCGCCGACGCAATGAGACGCTCCCTGGACATCATCGGAGGTGGCACCCGCCCGGAGTGACCGGTTTTGACGTCGATCTGCGACGCCGAAAGCGGACGCCTGGCCTAGCGGCGCTCCAGCCGGACCGGGTTCGACAGCGTGCCGACTCCGCTTACGTAGATGTCGACCGTGTCCCCGTCACGGAGGTAGCGCGGAGGGTTCCGCGAGTCGCCCACGCCTGCGGGTGTGCCGGTCGCGATCACGTCACCGGGCTCGAGCGTGACTCCGGCCGACAGGTAGGCGATCAACTCCTCGACCGCGAAGATCAACTCGCGCGTGTTGGCGTCCTGCATGAGCTCACCCGATACGGTCGTGCGGACGTCGATGTCGGCGAGGTCGATGCCGTCCATGGAGGCGATCGACGGCCCCATCGGCGAAAACGTGTCGAAGCTCTTGCTGAGCGTGAACTGGCGCAGGGGCGTCTCAAGCTGGGCACGGCGCCCGGTCACGTCGTGGATCGCGGAGATGCCGCCGATCGTGGCGCGCGCGCTCTCGCGTTCCGCGCGGAAGGTGCGCCGGCCGAGAACGACGGCGAGTTCCCCTTCGTAGTCGGGGCGGGTCTCCTCGCGCGGAATCACGATCTCTTCGCGGTGGCCGATCATCGAGGAGGGAAACTTCGCAAACACGACCGGCACCGACGGCACGTCGAGCTGGGATTCCGCGGCGTGGGTGCGGTAGTTGAGCCCGATGGCGAGGATCTTGTTCGGGACCACGGGGTGCAGCAGGCGAACGTCGTCCTGCGCATACTCGGGTCCGGCGGCGCCGTCGATCGCGGCCCACGCCTCCTCGGTCGGCACGAAGCCATGGGGGCCGGCAGCGCCGGCGTCGCGGATCGTGCCGTCGGTCAGCGCACCGATTCTCGTTTCACCGTCGGGGTCTACGAAGCGGACTGCTTTCACTGGCCAGCCTCCTGTTCGTCGCGAAGAACCTTCATCGCATTGATCGCTCGGGGGATGCCAGCGTACGGGGTGGTCTGGAGAATCGTCTCCTCGATGTCGCTCCACGGCACGTCGATCGGCCGAAGCGCGCGAATGTGCGCGCGGACCTGCGGGTCGCAGGACCCCACCGTGGTCAGCACGGCGACGATGATCAGCTCGCGCTCGCGCGCGCTGAGACCCGGCCGCGTGTGCACATCGCGCACCATCCCCGCCCCTCCTTGACCCGTCACCAGAACGCGAATATTGTATCCAAAGCTGGTTGTGCCGCTGGTTGGGCGTGCGGAATGACTGTCGCTACGCGACAGCTATTGCCCACGCTGCGGCGTCTCGGCCTACGCTGGGTCCCGCGCCCGCCGGCGCGCTCACCACGAAACGCTCACGATGATCTCGCTCCGCCGCATCCATCACGTTTGCCTCCGGGTCGAGGATCTCGCGGAGGCAACAGCGCGGTGGGCAATCCAGTTCGGCCTGACGGTGCGGGATCACGGCGCTGACCGCTCGTACCTGGCCTGCGACTACGAGCCGTACTCGCTGGAGCTGGTGCAGGCGCCGGAGCCGGGACCCGACCACACGGGGTACGAGCTCTCCCGTGGCATCACGCTCGTCGACGCCGCCGACGAGCTCGCGCGGCTCGGCATACCGCACCGCCGCTCGGCCGCCGCCGTTTACCTTCAGGATCCCGACGATCACGGCATCGAGCTGGTCCCGTTCACGGCCGAGGACGATCCTCGCCCACCGGTGGCGCGCTCGACGTCGACGCTGCCCGCGTTCCACCCCCGCAAGCTCGGACACGTCAACTCGCTGACCGCGGACCTCACCGGCATGACCGAGTTCTACTGCGAGGTCCTGGGGATGCGGATCACCGACCGCCTCGGCGATCAGGGCACGTGGCTGCACATCAACGCCGACCACCACACGGTCGCGTTCGTCGAGAAGGGCTATGCCCACCTGCACCACATCGCGTTCGAGCTGACCGACTGGGGCGAGCTGCGGGTTGCGCTCGACCATCTGGCCCAGCACGGCCGCTGGCTCGCCTGGGGACCGCTGCGCCACGGACTGGGTCGGAACCTCTCGGCGTACGCGAGGATTCCCGAGGAGGAGTGCTTCGTGGAGCTGTTCAGCGACATGGAGCAGCTCGAGCCGGATCATCAGCCGCGCGACTGGCCCGACGACGTCCATTCGTCTAACACCTGGGGGATCCTCCCCCCGCGCTCGTACTTCCGCTTCGACCAAGCCGCGGTGGAGGCCGAGCGCCGAGGGCTCGAGGCGCTCGGGGCGCCGTTGCCGGCGGTCGGAGGCGTCGACTGATGCCCCTCGAGGTGCGGGAGGCCACCGGCGCCCGGACGGGAAAGCAGTTCCTGGAGGGGCTGCGCCAGGGGGGTCGTGAGATCTGGCTGCGCGGCGAGCGGATCAGTCACCCTCTCGAGCATGCCGAGCTGTGCTCCGCCGCCCTGTCGATGGCCTGCGTGTTCGACCTCCAGCACGAACACGCCGAGGAGATGCTCGCGCCTTCCCCCGACGATTCCGGCCGCCTGGTCAACGTCACCCACCTCATCCCGCGCACTCGTGAGGATCTGCAAAGGCGCCGGCGCGCGTTCGAGTTGGTGGCCGCGATCTCCGGCGGCGTGATGGGGCGCACGCCCGACTACCTGAACGTCACCTTCGCCTGTTTCGCGGGGCGCCCGGACGTGTGGGCGCGGCGCGACAACGAGCAGGGCGCGGCCAAGCTCGTCGCCTACCAGGCCTACATGCGCGACCGCGACCTCTCGACCACGCACGCGCTGATGAACCCGCAGGTCGACCGCACCAAGCCCGAGGCCGACCAGGCGATGGGGCAGGTCGCCCTGCACAAGGTCGGCGAGACCTCGGACTCAATCGTCGTGCGCGGGGCCCGAATGCTCGCCACGCTGGCGCCGTTCGCCGACGAGCTGCTCATATACCCCGGCTCAGACATCCGCCCTCAGGATGGCCGCTACGCGCTCTCCTTTGCCGTGCCGATCACCACTCGCGGTCTGCGCTTCATCTGCCGCGACAGCTACTCCAAGCAGCGCGACCGCTACGACTACCCGCTGTCCGCGCGCTTCGACGAGATGGACGCGGTGGTGATCTTCGACGACGTCGAGATCCCGAAAGAGCGAGTGTTCCTGGACGGGGACACGATCGGCTACAGCGAGGTGATCTCGGACACCGGCTGGCGCGGTCACATCATGCACCAGGCATTCACGCGCGCCTACGTCAAGCTCAGCTTCGCGTTCGGCCTCGGCCACGTGATCGCGAACACCACGGGCGTCGTGCGGTTCGACCACATCCAGGAGAAGCTCGGCCAGATCTGGGCGATGTCCGAGCTCGCCCGCTCCGCGATCGTGGCGGCCGAAGCGGGCGCCTCCCTCGACGAGGGCGGCGTCATGTACCCCGACGACCGCCCCTTCCTGGCCCTCCGCGGCGAGATGCCGAAGTGGCTGCCGCGCTGCAACGAGTTCCTGCAGCTGATCGGTGGGGGCGGTTTCATGGCCACCCCCGCCAAGGCCGACCTCGACGGTCCGCTCCGCGACCAGATCGAGCAGTACTTCCAGGCCGCTGGGGCCGGCGCCGAACGCCGGATCCGCCTGTTCCGCCTCGCCTGGGACTTCCTGGGCTCCGAGCTCGGCGGACGCGGCGAGCTGTATGAGCGCTTTTACCTCTCCGACTCCTGGCGGATGACCGCGCTCGCCTACCAGCTCGCCGACAAGGCGTTTGCCGAGTCGCTGGTCGAGCAGTTCCTGCACGACTGATGGAGGAACGCGCGCCGACGCCGAGCGTGCTGATCACGGGAGGCGGCACCGGAATCGGCGCGGCGGTGGCGCGCCGGATGGCGCGCGACGGGTACCGGGTTTGCGTGGCCGGTCGCCGGCGAGCGCCGCTCGAGCAGGTGGCCTCCGAGGTGGGCGGGACCTGGGTCGCCGCGGACACCAGCAGTCCGAACGATGCGCGCCATGCCGTGGAGCGGTGCCTCGAGCGCTTCGGGCGCCTTGACGCGCTGGTGGTGAGCGCCGGTGTGGGCGCGTCCGGGACGCTCGGGGAGCAAACCGTCGAGCGTTGGAACCGGGTGCTGGCGACGAATCTGACCGGCGCGTTTCTCGCCTGCCAGGCCGCCCTCCCCCATCTGATCGAATCACGGGGCGCGATCGTGACCGTGGCCTCCCTCGCGGGGTTGCGCGCCGACCCCGGGTCGGCGGCCTACTGCTCCTCGAAGGCGGGGCTGATCATGCTCACCCAGTGCATCGCGCTCGACTACGCGCCGGTGGGGATCCGCGCCAACTGCGTGTGCCCGGGCTGGATCCGCACCCCGATGGCGGACACGGCCATGGATGAGCTGGCCGCCGAGCGGGGAACTGACCGCGCGGGCGCTTACGCGCTAGCTCACACCGAGGTCCCGGCAAAGCGCGCCGGGGCTGCCGAGGAAGTGGCCGAGGCGATCGTCTGGCTGGCGTCCCCCGCGGCCTCGTACGTCAACGGCGCAGTGCTCACGGTCGACGGTGGCGCCTCGGTCGTGGACGTGAGTACGCTGGCATTCGCACAACCGGAACGCAGAGGAGGGTCATGAGCCACGATCTCGACGCGCGCGCGGCCGCCGGCGGCGATCTGGCGGGCAGCCTCGCGGACCTGAGCGAGGTGGGCATCCGCGCGGTGCGGCTCCAGTACGCCGACCTGCACGGCATCTGCCGCGGCAAGGACATCCCGAGCTCCGCCTTCGCGCACGCCGCCGAGGAGGGTATCGGCTTCGTGGCAGCGATCATGACCGTCGACCTGGCCCACAACGTGATCGCGGGTTTCGAGGAGGGCTTCCCCGACCTCCTCGCCCGGCCCGACCTCAAAACGCTGGTGCGCCTTCCGTGGCAGCCGGACGTGGCCGCGTGCATCGTCGATCTCGAGGATCCGGTGACCCACGACCCGTGGCCGGTCGACTCGAGAGGCGCGCTCAAGCGTACGCTGGCGGACTTCGCCGGGCTGGGCGTCTCGCCCGTGATCGGACCCGAGCTCGAGTTCTACCTGTGCGAGGCCGATGCCTCCGCACCGAACGGCTACCGGGCCTATGCCCGCCAGGAGAGCCCCGTCTACACCGTCGGCGAGGTGGCCGACCCGAGGGGGACGCTCTCGCGCATGCTCGACGCCGCGGTCGAGCTCGGGTTGGGAGCGATCGCCGCGGCCCACGAGTACGGCCGAAGCCAGTTCGAGATCAACCTGCGGCACACGCTGGCGCTCGACTCCGCCGACCGAGCGTTTCGCTACAAGGCGCTGGTCAAGGAGCTCGCCGCACGCGACGGGCTGCTGGCTACGTTCATGGGCAAGCCGTTCAACGACGACGAGGGCTCGGGCCTTCACCTGCACATCTCGCTCGTGGACGGCGACGGCGCCAACGCCTGCGAGGATCCGGCCGGTGCGCAGGGCCTGACCGCGATCACGCGCCACTTCATCGCGGGCGTGCTCGACCACGGTCCCGCGATGATGGTGTTCTTCAATCCGACGGTCAACGCGTACCGGCGGATAAGCGCCGAGGCGCTCGTGCCGACCCGCTGCTGTTGGGGCCACGATCACCGGATGACGCTGGTCCGGGTCCCCAAGGACCGCGGTCCTGGAACCCGCGTTGAGATCCGCCTCGGCGACGGCACCGCCAACCCGTACCTCGCCTACACCGCGGCGCTCGCGGCCGGGCTCGACGGCATCCGGCGCGAGCTCGAGCCTCCGGAGCCCCTGGAGGGCATGATCTACGAGCTGCCGGAGGAGATGCTGGGCGAGGCGCTGCCGACATCGTTCGAGCGCGCCCTGTCCGCGCTCGACGACGACCCAGTGGTCGTGGAGGCCGTGGGCGAGAAGCTGGTTGAGACGTTCAAGACGATCAAGGGGGCAGAGCTCGGGCGGTTCAACGCCTGGGTCACCGACTGGGAATTCGCCGAGTACGCGCCGCGCCTGTGAGCATTTTGGATACATTACGCACAATCTGGTACCCTCCCCCGGCCATGGGAGCGAGTGCGACGGACCTCACGTCGGTCGATCTCCTCGACCACGACCTGTTCGCCGACCACGAGCCTTGGGAGGTGTTCGATCGCCTCCAGCGCGCGGCGCCGGTCTTCTTCCATCCCGAGCGGGAGGGTCGCGGGTTCTGGGCCCTGACCAAGTACGACGACGTCCTCGCGGTCGTGCGCGACCCCGAGACGTTCTCCTCCGAGGTCGGCGGCGCGGCGACGATCGAGGACCTGCCCGAGGACGTCCTCGACGCCCGGCGCAACTTCCTCGAGTTCGACCCGCCCAAGCACGGCCGCTACCGGCGGCTCATCTCCACGAACTTCACGCCCGGCGCGGTCGGTCGGTCCGAGGAGTGGCTCCGCGCGCTGATCACGGATCTGCTCGAGCGGACGCTGCCGATGGGATCGTTCGACCTCGCGCGCGAGCTGGCGGCGCCGATCCCGATCCGGGTGCTGGCCCACGTGCTGGGACTTCCGGAGGAGATCCTCCCCCACCTGATCGAGCTCGGCGACCGTTTGCTCGTCGACACCGATCCCGCGCTGGTGGGCGAGCTGGCGTTCTCGGCCGAGCGCGAGGAGGATCGCTACAAGCCGTTCGGCTCCCCGTGGGCCGACGAGATGTGCGAGATCGGGCGGGCGTTCTACGCCGACCGGCGCGCCTGCCCGCGCGATGACGTCCTCACGCTGCTGGCCCGCGCGGAGATCGAAGGCCAGCCGCTGTCGGAGCGCGACCTCGACAACACGTTCGCGCTGTTGATCGTCGCCGGCAACGAGACCACCAGGCAGGCCATCAGCCTCGGCACCTTGGCCCTGGCCAGCAACCCCGGCCAGTACGAGCGGCTGCGCGCCGACCCGAGTCTGATTCCGTCCGCGGTCGAGGAGCTGCTGCGCTACTCCTCGCCGGTGTGGTTCTTCCGCCGCACCGCGACCAAGGCGGTGACGGTCCGGGGGACCGAAATCGCCGCCGGCGACAAGGTCGTGGTCTGGTTCGCGGCGGCCAACCGCGATCCCGAGCACTACCCCGATCCCCATAGCCTCGACATCGCGCGCAACCCCACCGACCAGCTCACGTTCGGTCGGGGAGGGCCACACCACTGCCTCGGCGCTCACCTCGCGCGGCTCGAGGTGCGCGTGTACCTCGAGGAGCTGGTCTCCCGGGTGGCGTGCATCGAGCTCGCCGGCGAGCCGGTGCGCCTGCGTTCGAACTTCGCCAACGGGCTGAGGCACCTGCCGATCGAGGTCACACTCGCCTAGCCCTTGCCGTCCGCGTCAGCGAGCCCGCCCAAGTGCCACCCGGCGGAAGTTGGCCGGCTCTGCCGCCAGCTCGTCGGCTCATTCGCTACCTGAGTCGCCAACGAAGAGAGACGTGCGCTCGCACACGGTCTTGACGTCGCAGTAGAAGTCGAACGAGTGGCGGCCCCCCTCGCGGCCGATTCCCGAGTGCCGGGCCCCGCCGAACGGCGTCTCCAGGTCGCGGACATAGAAGCAATTGACCCACACGGTGCCCGCCACGACCGCCGCGCTGACCCGGTCCGCGCGGGCTTCGGAGCCGGTGTAGACGGTGGCGGCGAGGCCGTACTCGGTGGCGTTCGCCAAGCGGATGGCCTCGGCCTCGTCGTCGAAGGTCTGGAGCGTCAGCACCGGACCGAACACCTCGCGCTGGAGAATCTCGGCCGAGCTCGGAACATCGACGAACAGGGTGGGCGCGTAGTACAGGCCGCCGAGTGAGTGGCCGCCGAACGCGAGCTGCGCGCCGGCCGCGATCGCGCGCTCCACTTGACCGGTCACCCGCTCGAGCGCGACCGGGTGGATCAGGGGTCCGTACGTCGTCTCCGCCTCGCGCGGGTCTCCCACGCGGACTTCACCAACGCGGGCGTTGAACCGTTCGAGGAAGTCGTCCAGGACCGAGCTCTGGACGAGAAGACGCGAGCCCGCCAGGCAAACCTGCCCGGAGTTGTCGTACTGGTAGCACGCCGTGCCCGCGGCCGCGTCGAGGTCCGCGTCCTCGAACACGATGAACGGCGATTTGCCGCCCAGCTCGAATGACACCGGCACAAGATTGGGCGCGGCGTCGCCGTAGACGATCCGCGCCGTCGTGGGGGAGCCCGTGAACGCCACTCGGTCGACTCCGGGATGACCCGTGAGGGACGAGCCGGCGCCGACACCCGTGCCGTGGACGATGTTCAGGACCCCGGGCGGCAGCCCCGCCCGATTGGCTATTTCGCCGAGCAGCGAACAGGTGAGCGGCGCCCACTCGGGGGGCTTGAGCACCACCGTATTGCCGGCGGCGAGCGCCGGCCCGACGCGCCAGGTCGCGAGCATGAAGGGCGCGTTCCACGGCGTCGAGACGGCCACCACCCCGCAGGGGTCGTACCGGACCCGGTTGCGTTCGCCGCCGGGGAGCGTGCGATCCGGCTCCCCGAGGCGCTCGACGGCGTAATCGGCGAAGAACCGGAAGTTGTTGGCGGCGCGCGGCAGGACGCGCAGGTGCATGGCCTCGCGGATCGAGCCGTTGTCGACGGTCTCCACTTTTGCCAGTTCCGGGACCGCGGCGTCGATCGCGTCGGCCAGCCGGATGAGGACCGAGCGGCGTCCTTCCGGTCCCATCGCCGCCCACGCCGGAAATGCGCGGCGAGCGGTGGCGACGGCGGCATCGACCTCGAGCCGGCCGCCGGCCGCGACGTCGGCGAGCTTCCAGCCCTCCCAATCGATCGGGCTGCGAACCTCGAAGCGCTCCTCGGAGCGGACTCGCCGGCCCTCGATGAAGTGCTCGACCGGGACGCTCACGCCCTCGACCTCGACCCGGCCGCGCGCCTGGCTGACCGCCCGCGCGCTCAGCGCCGCACCTCGGCCGCGTCGTCCATAACCTCCGACACCTCCGCCACGACCTCCGGGATCGCGTACACGTCCTCGTCGGTGGTGCGGTGATTGACGAAGCACGCCCGCAGCCAGATGCCGCCGTCGACCTCGGCGGGCGCGAGCAGGATCCGCCCGTCGGCCGCGACGGCCCGCGCCAGCGCCTCGTTGACCGCGTCCGAGGAGAGCCCGTCGAGGGTCCGGCGGCGGAAGCACACCGCCGAGAGCTGCGGTTCCGCGAACAGCTCGAAGCGCTCGTCTGCGGCAAGCAGCGATGCGAGCAGCTGGGCCTCGTGGAGGTTGCGCTCGATTGCGGTGCGGATCGCATCAGCGCCGTGCACGGTGAAGGCGAGCCAGAGCTTCAACCCATTGAGCGGGCGCGAGTACTCGAGGGTGCGGTCGACCGCGTGCATCTGCTCGCCGTGGGGCAGATAACCCTCCTGATGCGAGAAGGCGTGCTCCAAGGCCGCCAGATCGTGCACCAGCAGGACGCTGCAGGCCTTGGGGACGTAGAGCCACTTGTGAGCGTCGACGGTCGCGGAGTCGGCGCGCGACAGCCCTTTGAACAGGTGGGCGGCCGTCCGCGTGGCCGCAGCGGGCAGCCCGTAGGCGCCGTCTACGTGCAGCCACACGTCGCGCTCGGCGCACGCGTCGGCCAGTGACTCGAGATCGTCGACGGCACCGGTCAGCGTCGTCCCCGCGGTGGCCACCACGGCGACCGGAACGATGCCGCCCCGGCGGTCTCGGTCGATCGCCTGCGCGCACGCGGTGATGTCAATCCGGCGCTCTGAGTCAAGCTCGATCCCGCGCACCTGGTTTCCACCGATGCCGAGCACCTCCGCAGCTCTGCGGACCGAGTAGTGGGCCTCGGCCGAGCAGTACAGCGCCATAGGCCGTCCGCCCGCACCCTCGTGCCGAAATCCGGGGATCGCACGCTCGCGGGCGGCGGTCAGCGCGGTCAGGTTCGAGATCGTCCCTCCGGACGCCACCAGCCCGGCGGCATCGTCGTCGAACCCCACGAACTGTCCGACCCACCGGACCGTCTGGGCCTCGAGCAGGTCGGCCGCTCCGGAGCTGACCGCGACGTTGACGTCGTGCGAGGCCATCAGGGCGTCGCCCAGCACCCCGATCTCCAGTCCGGATGAGCCGATGTAGGCGAAGAACCGTGGTCGGGTCTGCGCGATCGAGACGTCGAGCACGTCGGCGGCGGCGTCGAGCGCGGCGCTCGGATCAGACGGAGCCGCGGGGAGCGCCGCGCTCAGCAGCTCGAGATGCCGGTCGTCGGGGAGGGGTTGATGGGGGCGGAAGCGGTCGAAGCTGCGCCACGCGGAGAGGATGAGCTCCTCAGCGTGCTCGAGCACTCGCTCGCGGTCGGGGAGCGGGAGCGCCGGGCCCTGCTCGGTCTCCGGTTCGGTCGTCATCCCCCAGCAACGATACGGGCTCCATCGTCAGGCGCGGCCCCGGCAAAGGGTGGACTTCGGCCGCGCCGCCTGGCGGTAGCGGCGCGGCCGATGTGACGGGTTACGCCGCCTCTTCCAGCAACACCGACTCCGGCTCGGCGACGGGGAGCTCGGCGGGTTCGGCAGTCTGTGGGCGCAGCACCGCGACCGCCAGCACGAGGGCCACGATCACCAGAATCGCCCCGATCGTGAACGCGAGGTGATAGCCGCTGGTCAGCGACGAGGCGAACGAGCCCCCGTGCGCGAGCAGGTGGTTGGTCCTGGTCGTGGCCAGCGTCGCCAGCACCGCCAGCCCGAGCGCACCCCCGACCTGCTGGGTGGTGTTGACCATCCCGGACGCGAGCCCGGAATCCTCGGGCGTCGCAGCCGACATCGCGAGCGTCATCACGGACGGGAAGGCGAGTCCGGCCCCGACTCCTAGCAGCACCATTGTCGGCAGCAGGTCGGCGAGGTAGTGGGCGTGCACCGGCGCGCCGCGGAACAGGACCAGGCCCGCCGCGGCCAGGGCGGTGCCGACGATCAGCGTGGGCCTGGCGCCGAATCGCATGATCAGCCGCGCCGAGAAGCCGAGCGACAGCGCCGCGATCCCGAGCGCGACGGGCAGGAATGCGAGGCCGACCTCGATCGCGTCATAGCGCAGGACTCGCTGCATCTCGAGCGCGCCGAGGAAGAACATTCCGAACAGGCCGGCGACGAACAGCGCCTGGATCAGGTTCGCGACCGTGACCGTACGCGAGCTGAACACGCGCAGCGGCATCAGCGGGTTCGCCGCGCGAGCCTGGCGAGCGACGAACGCCGCCAGCAACCCGACCGCGACCGCACCGAGTCCCAGCGTGTGGCCGGAGCCCCAGCCATAGTGGCTGGCCTCGACGATCGTGTAGACGGCCAGCATCAGCGCGCTCACCAGCAGCACCGCTCCCGGCAGATCCGCCCCCTCGCGGAGGCCGATCCCCTGGTCGGAGGGCAGCAGCCGGAGCGAGAAGAAGCCGGTCGCGATTCCGATCGGAACGTTGACGAAGAAGATCCAGTGCCAGTTGAGCCCCTGGGTGAGGACGCCTCCCAGCAGCAGACCGATCGCCCCGCCCGCCGCCGCGACGAAGCTGTAGACGCCGATCGCCTTGGCCTGCTCCGACGGCTTGGGGAACATCGTCACGATCATGCCGAGGATCACGGCCGCGGTCATGGCTCCGCCCGCGCCCTGCACGAACCGAGCGGCGATCAGCACGCCCTGGCTCGAGGACAGGCCGCAAACGAGCGATGCGAGCGTGAAGACCGTGAGGCCGACGAGGAAGATCCGCCTCCGTCCCAGCAGATCGCCGAGTCGCCCGACCAGCAGTAGCAGGCCACCGAACGCGATCAGATAGGCGTTGACGACCCAGGCCAGATTCGTCTGCGAGAAGTGCAGGTCATTCTGGATCGTGGGCAGCGCAACGTTCACGATCGTCTGGTCGAGGATGATCATCAAGAAGCCGGCGCAGAGCACCACGAGCGCAATCCAGCGCTGGCGATCGCTCCGGCTTTCCAGTTGGTTCGGCACCGTGGCCACCGGTGAAGTCATCGAGGTCTCCTGTGTCTAGTCGGGTCTCAAGAAAGAACCGTAGCAGATCATCTGCAACGAGATAATCTCCACGAGCATCTTCCAGGATGATGCGCTGCGAAACGCTCCGGCGCATCGGCAGTTCGGTGCCGATGCGGTCGCCTGAGGCCTTAGCCCGAGAGGCGGCAGGCCTTACTGACTTACGCCCGCCGGCGCACCGGATGCGCGCACGCAACCGGTTCTGCGAGCCGGCCGCAGGCCAATCGCCCGAGAGCGCGGAGAAACACCTCGCGATCCGGCTCCGGGAGGGTGGCCAGCACGTCTTCGCGGACGCGATCGAGGACCTCTTCGGCCTCCTTCACCTTCCGCTCGCCGGCGTCGGTGACGGCGATCACGCGTGCGCGGCGATCGGCACTCGACTGCCGCCTCTCGGCCAGACCGGCCGCCTCGAGCTCGTCGACCGTCACCACCATCGTGGTCTTGTCCAGCCCAACCATGCGGGCGAGCTCGGTCTGCGTGAAGTCCCCGGTCATTGCCGTGGCGAGAACCGAGTGCTCGCGCGGTGAGATCCCCGATCCCTCGAGCGCGGCGGTCAGCTCGGTCATCAGCGCGTGGCTCGCGCGCCCGAGCAGCCAACAGAGATCGGATGCCAACGGCTGCGGCGCCGAGGTGGGCTCGGGGGCGCCGACTGGCGAGGGAATCGGTGTGCTGACCATCGCGGTCACGGGACCATCATAGCGCAAATAGTTAGCTTGCTAGAAGTTCCGTGGCAGACGATCTGCCGGCGGTCCGGCGGGCTCGGGGTCGCTCCGGGCGAGCGCGTCGTCGTAACGATGGCCAACTGTCCCGAGGTCGGCATCGCCTACCAGGCGCTCTGGCGCGCGGGCGCGGTAATCACGCCGGCAGCGTTCCTCCTTTCAGCCCAGGAGCTGCGCCACGTGATCGGGGATCTATCCGCGCGACGTGGAAGACGCACTCGTCGAGCATCCAGCGGTGCAGATGGCGGGCGTGGTCGGAAGACCCGACGGCCTTCACGGCGAGGAGGTGGTCGGATTCGTGACCCTCCGAACGGGCGCTCGCACCTCGAGCGACGATTTGGTGGAGTGGTCGCGGCGGCGCGTCGGCGGCTACAAATACCCGCGCGAGATCCACATCGTCGACTCGATCCCGCTCACCGCGGTCGGCAAGCTCGACCGAAAGGCGCTGCGCGGGCTCTTAGGCGAGAAGCGATGACGATCCCGGCCGGCCACGCGGGCCGGCCGGGATCCAGGCAACTATCGCTGCAGGTCGCTCACCCGAGCCACCCTTGCTGCGGTGCGCCTGCCTCTGCCTCTCTCAGCGGGCGGTCGGCCCGAGGCCTCAGCCCTACCGAACGTGAACATGTCGAACAGATCGCCGATCGCCGGGCGGTTCGAGGGCACGTAGGCGTTCGAGCGGCGGCTGATCGGGTCGGGCAGGTTGTCGATGCTGCGCGCGGAGAGCGGCGGAAGCCGCCAGTTGCGCTCGATGAACTTCAGGATCGACGCGTGGTCGGTGTACGCGTGACTCACATACCCTGGCTTGCCGTATGGGGAGATGAGGATCATCGGCACGCGGGTGCCGTCACCGAAGAACGACACCGGCTCGATGTAGCCCGAGTCGTAGTAGCCGCCACCCTCGTCGAACGTCACGAAGATCGCGGTGCTCCGCCACAGCGCGGGATTGTTCTGGACCTCGTCGACGGCGTGCGTCACAAACGCCTCGAACGCCGCGAGCGTGGAGTAACCAGGATGCCCGTCGTCATCGCCCGGCTTGAGGAACGTGACCGCCGGCAGGTTGCCGCTCGCCGCGTCGGCGTCGAAGTCCTCCGTTCCATGCTCGATGTTCGCGCGCTTGGCCGGGTTGGTCATGATCGAGCCGGCGTACTGCATCGGGTCACAGATGCCACAGTAATTGGGTCCAGGCTTGCCATTGTCGAACCCTTCCCCGAAATAGCCCCAGCTGATGTTGTGAGCCGACAACTCATCGCCGATCGTGGGCCACGAGTGTTGCGGCGGGACGGTGAACGTGGAGGTGTTGAGGGAACCATCGACGTTGTAGCCCGGGTTGTAGTTGTTCAGCAGGTAATAGTGACCGGGAGCGCAGTCACCGTTGCGAAAGGTGCTGTACGAGAGGCTGTCCAGGTAGTCGAACACGCCTTTCACGCCCGGAGCCGAATGATCGGAGCAATTCGAGTAGCTGCCGCCGTTGGTGGTGCCGGCCTGGCCGTAGCCGTCCTGGGTGTAGAAGTTGTTGGTGCCTGGCTGCGGATTGGGGTCTTCGATCTCGCCCGCCGGAGGGGTGGTCGGCTTGCCGCCTGAATCCTGGTAGAAGGCCGCGTAACCGGTGCCCAACGCGATGTGGTTTGCGCCCGTGCCTCCCATCACGGCCTGGTGATAGTTATCGGACATCGCGTAGTGCCGCGCCAGGAAGTTCAACGTCGGGGCGTCCCCGGCGGCCATGTTGTAGAACCCCATGTCGACCGCGCCCTGGTTGGTGGACTCTTCGGTGAACGGACTGGGCGGCGGAGCTCCGTTCGAGTCGCCGGCGGTCTCGTGGACCCAGGTCCACAGGTCGTGCTTGCCGTTCGAGACCTCCTGGTACATCTGGTAGAAGCGATGGATCGGATCGCCGACATATGCCCCGTTGAATTCACACGTCCCGAATTGGTTGTACTGGCCATGGGAATCGAAGTAGGGCACGTATTTGGTGATCTGGTAGGGCGCGTTCCGCAGATCCGACGGGAAGCGCGCGTCAGGGACGTCCTTGGCCTGACCGCTACAAGCCTGCGAGACCGAAGTCGTGTTGGGCTGAGGAAGAGTTTGGTAGGGGCCGGTATCGGTGGGATCGATCTGGTAGGTGGTGCGGTCGCTGGCCGTCTGCTGGAGCGCCTTGGAGACATTCGGCCCGGGGCCGCCCGACGCCGTGACGATCCGTTCCGAGAGAAGGTTCTTGACGTGCTGGCCGGAGGGCGCCCGATAGGTTGCGAACACGTTGTCGAACGTGTGGTTCTCGCCGATGATCACGATCACGTGCTTGATCGGTGAGGTGGTCGAATCCGAGGCGCGCCGCACCGCCGGCGCGCGTCTGTTGCCGGATGCTGCTGCGCCCGTGCCAACCAGGGCGAGGGCGCCCGCGAGCGCCACCGCCGATGCCGCCGCAAGCGCGCGACGTCGTACAAAACGAGGCATCGTCACTCCTCTCATTGACCTTGAGCTCCTGGATGCTTGCTCGCGGATCAGCCTAGGCGAGCCCTCAGGGCCGGGTGTTGAAGAACTGTGAACTCATGGAGCCTGGTGAACATCAGCGGGCGCGAGCTCGTCCAGCGCCGTGTCGGCATCGGTCAAGCGACGCACGTCAACCGGTGTTCGGTGTCGGACCAGCGCGGCGATTTGGTCGCCGGCGTCCCAGATGTTGACGTTCATACCCGCCAGTACGGTTCCGCCTTTGAGCCAAAACGCGATGAACTCGCGGCTCGCGGGATCGCCTCGGAACACGACCTGGTCCCAGTCGGAGGCATACCCGCGATACTCCATCCCGACGTCGTACTGGTCTGAGAAGAAATACGGCGTACGGTCGTAGACGGTGTCGCGGCCGAGCATCGCGCGGGCCGCCGCGGGACCCTGGTTCAGCGCGTTGGCCCAGTGCTCGATGCGGATCCGCCGGTCATAGAACGGGTGCCAGGCGTTTGCGACGTCGCCGGCGGCGAATACACCTTGCGCACTCGTCTGAAGCGACTGATCGACCGCGATCCCGTCGTCGATCTCGAGGCCAGCGGCCTCGGCCAGCTCCACCCGTGGGGTCACGCCGATTCCCACCACCACGAAATCGCAATCCAGCGACCGCCCGTCGCTGGTCCTCACGCGCTGGACCGAGCCGTCGCCCTCAAACGCCTCGACCCCGGTGCCCAGGAGAAACTCGACGCCGTGCTCGAGGTGCACGTCCCGGTAGAAGGCGCCCAGCTCCGGGCCGAGTACGCGCTCGAGCGGCACCTTCATGGGCTCGACCACAGCGACCTTCGCGCCGAGCTGCCGCGCCGATGCCGCGACCTCCGCTCCGATCCAGCCGGCACCGACGACTACCACCCGCTCGCTCTCCTTGAGGCGCTCCCGCAGCGTGTCGCAGTCGGCGAACGTGCGCAGGTAGCAGACGCCGTCGAGGTCCGCGCCCGGGACCGAGATCTTGCGCGGCGCCGCCCCCGTAACGAGCAGAAGCCGGTCATACGAGAGCTCGCCCCCATCCGCCAGCGAGATTCGCGAGCGTCCGGGATCGATCGCGGTCACCGGAGTCTCGCCGAGGAGATCGATCTCCTGCTCGCCGTAGTACTCCGGGGCGTGCACGAACGCCTTCTCGCGCGGTGCCTCCCCGCGGAGGTACTCCTTGCTCAGCGGCGGGCGCTCGTAGGGGAGCTCCGGCTCTTCGCCGATCAGGAACACCTTGCCGTCGAACCCTTCCCTGCGCAGCTCTTCGGCGGCCTTGCCCCCGGCCAGGGCAGCGCCAACAATGACAAAGGTCTGTGTGGTCATCGCTTCCTCCTACGCTTCGGTTCAGTGAACGCAAGCACCTGGATTCTCAAGCCGCACCGATGCGCTTACCGTGACCCGCCCACTCGCGTTCGCGCAGCACGAACTTCTGCACCTTGCCGGTGGACGTCTTCGGGAGCGGGCCGAACTCGATCGCGTCGGGGCACTTGTAGTGGGCCAGGCGCTCGCGGCAGAAGGCGATGATTTCCTCCGCCGTGGGCTGTGGCCCGTCCTTCAGCGTGACAAACGCCTTGGGGCGCTCGCCCCAAAACTCGTGCGGAATGCCGACCACCGCACACTCGAGCACCGCGGGATGAGCAACGATCGTCTGCTCGACCTCGATGCTCGAAATGTTCTCGCCTCCAGAAATGATGACGTCCTTGCCCCGATCTCGCAGCTCGATGTTCCCGTCCTGATGCCACACGGCGAGGTCCCCGGAGTGAAACCAGCCACCGGCGAACGCCTTGTTCGTGGCCGCGTCGTCATTGAGGTAGCCGCTCATCACGTTGTTGCCGCGCATCAGCACCTCGCCCATCGTCTCGCCGTCCTGGGGGACGTCGTTCATCTGTTCATCGACCACACGCACCAGATCGGAGGAGAGGTAGCCCTGTCCCTGGCGCGCCAGCAGCTTGGCGTGCTGCTCGAGCGGTAGTGCCCGCCACGCCGGCTGGTCGGGGCACACGGTGACCGGACCGTAGGTCTCGGTCAAGCCGTAGACGTGCACGACGCGGAAGTTCAGCTCGCGCATTCGCGCGAACAGGGTGGGTGAGGGCGGGGCGGCGGCCACCATCACCGTTACCGGCTGCTCCAGGCGGTGCGCCTTGGCGTGGTTGATGATCATCAGCTGCACGGTGGGCGCGCCGTTGTAATGGGTTACCCCTTCCTCGTCGATCAGCTTCCAGACGAGTTCGGGGTCGACAGCCTTGAGCGTCACGTGGCAAGCTGCGACCGCGGTCACCGCCCACGGAAAACACCAGCCGTTGCAGTGGAACATGGGAAGCGTCCACAGGTAGACAGAATCGGTGCCCATGCCCGCGTGAATGACTTCGCCAAGCGCATTGAGGTAGGCGCCGCGGTACGTGTACTGCACCCCCTTGGGCCTCCCCGTGGTCCCGGAGGTGTAGTTGATCGAGATCGTCTCCTCCTCGTGCTCCAGCCAACTTGCCGGCACCTCCGGCGACGCCGCGGCCAGGAACTCCTCGTACGGATCGCCCGGGCCTCCTTCCTTCACGGAGCGGATCATCGTCATCCCGGAAAGCTCGAGTGGCGCGACCAGAGGCTCCAGTTCGGTGTCGAGCAGCAGGAAACGCGCACCACTGTGCTCGAGGATGTATCCGACCTCGGCGCTCGAGAGGCGGTTGTTGACCGCGACCAGGATTCCGCCGGCGGCCGGCACTCCGTAGTGAGCCTCGAGCATTGGTGGTGAGTTGAAGAGCAGCGTCGCGACGCGGTCCCCCTTGCGTAGCCCAGCCGAGCGCAGACCGTTGGCAAGTCGCCAGGATCGCTCCGCGAGCTGAGCGTAGGAGAAGCGTCGCTCTCCCTCCACGACAGCGGTCTTCTGGGGATACATGTACGCCGCCCTGTGAAGGAAGTCGACAGGGTTCAGCTCCGAGCGAAACACCTTGCCGGCCACGGCCTGGTCCCCGGGTGTCTCCGGGGTCTTCGAGAGCACGCTGGTCATCGTCCATCTCCCCCTCGATTGAAGTCCGCGGCACCGAGCGGCCGCATCAGCACTCCTGGGTTCATTATCCCGGCAGGATCTAGCTCCGCCTTAGCGGTGCGGAGCGCGTCGGTGAACAGCTCGGGCACCTCGCGCAAATACCACGGGCGATGATCGCGCCCGACGGCGTGGTGATGAGTGATCGTCCCTCCCAGCCTGAAAATCGCCTCCGCCGCCGCGACCTTGATCTGATCCCATTGTTCGAGCTCCTGGCCGGGACGGCCGGGCGCATAGACCGAGTAATACGGTGCCGGCCCATCGGGGTACACGTACGCGAAGCGAGACGAGATCGCGACGCCACCGCAAACCTCGCGCGCAGCCTGACGCGCCGCAGCCTGCACGCCTTCGTGAAATTCCCAGAAGCGACTCCATGTCACGGCGGTTTCGAACGTCTCGTGGATGAGGCCGAGGCGCGCGAACGCGTCGCGCATGTGGGGACCCCGCAGAAACGCGGCGCGCCACAACCCGGCCGGGTCTTTCGCCTCCTCGCGCTGCTCACCCCGGTGCCCCCTGCAGATCTCGAGCGCGCGCGCGATCCACGATCCAAGCTCGTGGTCGGCCGACTCGAAGCCGAGCACCAGGATCGAGTGCGATCCGTCGCCGCTTCCCGACAGAAGCGCCTCGTCGTGGTCGAGCAATCGGCAGTTGCTCGGATGAAGGCCCGACTGCGCGAGCTCGCGGGCGGCCTCGACCGCGTCCGCGAAATCCGCGAAGTACACCGAGGCGCCGGCGCGATACCGAGGCCGCGGGTGAAGCCGCATCCACGCCTCGGTGATCACCCCAAGCGTGCCCTCAGAGCCGCAAAACAGCCGGTCGACCGATGGGCCGGCGCCCGAGGCCGGAAGCCGCCTCGTCTCTATCAGCCCGCGCGGCGTCACCACGCGCACCGCCTCGACGAACTCATCGACGTGGGTGTAAAGGGTCGCGAAATGGCCCCCCGACCGGGTCGCGATCCACCCCCCGAGGGTCGAGAACTCAAACGACTGAGGGAAATGGCGCAGGGTGAGTCCGTGCGGCTTCAGCTCCGCCTCCAAGGCCGGGCCGAGCGTTCCCGCCGCGATCCGCGCCGCGCGGGAGACCTGGTCGATCTCCAGCACGCCGTGAAGGTTGCGCAAATCGACGCTGACCGCCCCCCGGTAGCCGTCACCGACGTCGGGCTCCACGCCGCCAACCACGCTCGAGCCTCCCCCGAACGGAATCGCCGCGGCGTCGATGCTGCTGCACCAATCGAGGATCGCGACGAGCTCGTTCTCGTCGCGGGGGAAGGCCACGAGATCGGGGGCATGCGCGTAGTCACGACGAAAGGCGCGGATTAGATCGCGAAACGACCGGCCATAGGTGTGAGCGGCCCGTTCGTACGGATGGGCGCTGAACGCCGCTTGCAGCGACGCGGGCGGCGCCAGCCGCGGCGGCGCGAGATCCAGCTCATCGACTCGGGGCGGTTCGTGCATGCGCACCCCATCGATCGCGAAGCGCTGCGCAAACGCTGTGCCGAGCTGCTCGACCTCGCCGTCGGCGAGGCCCTCTCCCTCGAGGCCCCAGCCCCAGAACTTGCGTCGTGTCGGAGTGACCATGCCTGGAGGATCTCGCTTAAGCGGCCGGCGGTCCACCCTTTCTTCGTGTCTGTCGGTGAACTGACCCGCGGAGAATTGCACTGATGCCAGAATTGCTCGGCGCGTGTCGTATCCGCGCGTCTACCCGACTGCCCAGGGACCGCTCGTGCGCGTGGCGGAGCGGTTTGCACAGCGCGCGCGGCGTCGCCGCGTCGAGCAATTCGTCCGTCTGGCCGCCATCGGTCCAAGCACCCGGATCGTTGACATCGGCTGCGGCCGGCTCGGTCTGAGAGAGCTTGCGCCGGAGCTCGACATCACCGGCGTCGACATGAACGAGCATCCTGAATACCCGGGGCCTTTCGTGTGCGCGGACGCCACCGAGCGCTTGCCTTTTTTGGATGACGAATTCGACCTCGCCTACGCAAACAGCGTCATCGAGCACATCGCACCCGACAGCAGGGCGGCTTTTGCGCGCGAGGTTCGTCGGGTCGCGCGCGGCTGGTACGTGCAGACTCCGGCGTTTGGCTTCCCCGTGGAGCCGCACTCGCTGCTGCCGGCGGCGCACTGGTTGCCCGCGTCCTGGCGTCGGCGGTACTGGCGACTGGGAGCGTCGGGGAGCGACCCGGACGCCATTTCCTTACTCGGACGTCGTGAGTTCGAGGCGCTCTTCGGGCCGGCATTTGCCGAACGGTTCGGCCCGCTCGCGAAAAGCTGGATCGCTTTTCGCAGACCCGAGTGATGAGCGCGACGGCCTCCGCGCTCGGAAGCCGTCAGTTCGCGGCGTGGCTGCGCCAACGAGTACCGCGACGCTGACCCGATCTGCTCACGCGGCCCGCTTGCTCGAGCTGCTCGAGCCGGTGGCGCACCACAGCAGTTGACACACCAAACTCTTTCGCGATCACCGCTGCCTGATCGTTGCCGTCGTTCAGAGCGCCAAAGACAGCCTCAGTCGAAACTGCCGCGCGGCGGCGGGGAGTGCGACGCCGACGCGCGCCGTTGGAACTCGGTTGGGCACGGGACTGTGGTTGTTCGAGCACCGCCAGCGCGCGACGGTGCGCTTCGAGATCGGATTCCAGCTCGCTGATGCGAGCGCGAATTTGCAGCGCCAGCTCCTGAGTGTGCTCCATCACATTCCTTTCGATAGCAATAGTGGCAGTCATGAAAGCAGACAACGCACCCGTCGATCTGTTACTCACAGCCCACCAGTCGTTCGGAGACCAAGGAGACGCCCAATGAGTTCGCGAGTCAGGAGTGATCGGATATGAGCGCGAGCGGCTCGTCCGACCGCATCCCGACGTGGAGACGGTCGCGGTAACCGGGGCGCACGGGATGCACATGGCCGGGCCCCGGTATCTGCGTAGCGAGGATGAGAGCTTCTTCCGGCCGCTGAGCGATCTGAACACTCCTGACACGCGTATCTACCTCGGCATCGTGCTCCCGCTCGACGGCATTCCCGGCTTGAAGCGCCGTCGCGCCACGGCCTCAAAGTACCTCTCGGACTTCGGCGTCGCGATGTACTGCGGGTTCGGCCGTCAGCCGGGCGCGAATGGGATGGAGACGATGCGCGAACACCGACGCGTGGCCCGCGCGATCCGGGACTCTGATATGAAGGAGGAGAGGAATGGACCCTAAGACGCCGACCGTCTCCGACCTCGTCCGGCGCGCGGTCGAGATCTGTGATCCAGACGATCTCGATCCGGACCTGGGCCGGTTCGAGGAGCAGTTCGAGGATGACGATGAGCCGATCACGGCCGTCCAGAATCTCGAGGAGCGCCTCGCGTGGGCGAGCGAGGGTGTCGACTATGAGATCGAGAACCCCGCCGTCTCCATGGCCAACGCGGTGGTGTTGTACCTGGCCTCGAGGCGGGGCCACGGCGCGAGCGAACGCGATCCGCAGGAGCTGTTGCGACTAGCCGCGAGGGCGGAATGGCACGGGGACCCGCCGGCCAGCGTGCTCGAGTGGCTCGCGGACCGTGGGGTGCGTGTCTGAGGCGCCGGCGCGGGTGCGGTCCCGCCGACGCCGGTCGCTGGGCGCCCAGCTAGGTCCGCGTCGGCGGGGGAGGCTCGGAGAGCAGATCGTCGAGGTCGAGATCGTTGAAGATCGGGGCGAGCCCGCCACCCTCGGATTGCGGCCACTGATCCGGTGGCCGGTCCCATGCCAGCTCGAGGTCGTTGCCGTCCGGATCCGATAGGTACACCGCCTCGTGAGTGCCGTGGTCGGAGAGCTGGCGCAGCGGGATGCCGGCCGCTTGCAGCCGGCGCACCGCGTCGGCCAAGCCGGCGCGCGTGGGGTAGTTGATCGCAACATGGTGCAGGCCCGCGACCCCGTCAGGCTGCGGGCCCCCACCCGCGGACTTCCAGGTGTTGAAGCCGAGGTGGTGGTGGTATCCACCCGCCGAGACGAACAGAACATCACCGGTGGTGCCCCAGCCGGGAACGTCGCGGGCCTCGGCGACAACATCGAAGCCCAGCACACCGACGTAGAAGTCACGCACGCGATCGATGTCCGCCGTGCGTAAATGGACGTGGCCGATACGCACCCCCGGATCGATTGGGTTCTCGGCCGCCTGGGTGGGAGAGATCGTGCCCTGGGTCATGGCCCCACCACGGTACACCGGGCGATGCGTCACGACCGACGTTCCTCGGCGCTCAGATCCGGCGGAAGCGGGAGCTCCTGCGGCGAGAGCGGGACGTCGTCTTCCCAGGACGCGAAGGCCTCGCCATCGCGGCCCTCGTGCTCGCCCGCGCCTCCGAGCGCGATCAGCACCAGCCGTCCCGGCCCGCGGTTGACCAGCTGTCGACGCAGTCGTGGCGCCACCCGGATCAAATCGCCCTGCTCGAGCTCGGTCTCTTCGCCTTCGATCGCGAGTGTCAGGCGCCCCTCAAGGACGAGATAGACCTCCTCTTGGCCCCGATGACGATGAATCCGTCCTCGTTGCCCGGGTTGAAGCACGATCTGGTTGAGCCCGAACGACGTGATTTCGAGCCGGCGGCGAAGCGGCAGGAACCGGTCATCGGTGTCGGGATCGAGCCGCGCCCGCGTAGTGCCATCCTGCATCCGTTGGATCTTGCCACGCGAACGCCGCCCGGGGGCTGCCCGTGCCGCGGGTGTGGCTCCTCTGGCAGCGACTTAGTCTTCGTGCACGTCCTCGACCGTGGGCTGATCCGCGGAGCTCGACGCTTCTTGGGGTTCGGAGACGATCGGCCCCCGGGGTTGCGAGTTTGTCGCGGGTTGCGCGACGACCGCCGGCTTCGAGGTCGGAGCGGGTTGCGAGGCCGCCGCGGTCATCGGACCGACGTGGTCGGGACTCGGCTGGAACCGGTCGGCGGCACCATCGGCGAGTGAAGTGAGCGAGGCGGCGATGCTCCGGATGTCCTCGACCAACCGGTCGCGTTCGCGGCCGAGCGACAGCTTCTCGGTCTCCAGATCGCGCAGCTGGCGCTGCGCGTCGGCCGTGGTCGCGACCGCGTTGGACGCGGCATCGGCGATGCAGCGGTCGGCCTCCTCTTTGGCGCGCCGCGTGGTCTCCTTAGCCTGCTCATGGGCGGCGATCAGAATCGCCGACGTCTGTTCTCCGATCCGCTCCATCTCGGCGGCAACGTCGCCCTTCGACGCCGTCCGGGCACGGATCTCCGCCAGTTCCCGATCGAGGTCGATGAGTTCCTGCTCGAGCTCGGCGACATGCTCGTCCACGGCCGCGCAGTCGTAACCCTGCCGGGTGATCGGGAACCGCGGCATGGGCTCGTCCCAGTCCACGGGTCGCGGGGTGTCGAGCGTGCGATCCACGTGTGCCCTCGGCTTCGGGCGCGCTCGACCCTGATCGGGCTTGGGGGAAAAAGTCCGCGTGAGGCGATCACCTAGATCGCCAAACCGTGAGCGACGTTCCGCCGGCTCCTCGAGCACCGCGCCACGCCTGTTGAAGTCGGCCACAACGCCTCCTCTCAGTGTGATTCTTAGGGAACGAGGAGGACTTTCGCCGCACGCGACACGATCCCTATGTACAGACGCGCCACGCCAGCGGTCTTGCAACTTTCGTTGCCAGCGCGTCAAACGCTGCCCGCGCGTGCATGCGGCAGGAGCACGGCTCGGGAGCTCAGTGCTCGTGATCGAGGGCGCGCAGAAATTTCTCCATCCGCTCGAGTGCCACCTCGAGCCGGTCCCGAGAGTTGGCATACGAGATGCGCAGGTGATCGGCACCGCAGGCGCCGAACCCGTCCCCGGCGAGTAGCGCGACGCCGGCCTTCTCGAGCAACTGATCGGCCAGCTCCTCGGCTCCCAGGGGCACCTTCGAGACATCGGGAAACGCGTAGAACGCTCCCCGGGGGACTCGACTCCAGACGCCGGGTAAGGCGTTCAAGCCCGACACGACCAGGTCGCGTCTGGCGTGGAACTCCTCCACCATCGCCGCAACCGTTTCCTGCGGGCCGGTCAGCGCCGCCACACCGGCAGACTGCACGAACGCCGGAACGCAGGAAACCGAGTTGACGATGAAGCGGGTCAGCGGCTCGACCAGTGTTTCGGGAACGGCCGCGTATCCACAACGCCACCCAGTCATCGCGTAAGTCTTCGACAGTCCGTCGAGGAGGACACAGCGCTCGAGCATCCCGGGCATGCTGGCGATCGAGACCACCTCGATGTCATAGGCGATCCTTCGGTAAACCTCGTCACTCAACACCCAGGCCGGCGTCTGCAGGATCAAGTCACGAGCTGCGCGCAGAACGCCAGCGGGAATGACGGCGCCAGTTGGATTGTTCGGCGAGTTGAGGATCACAAGCTTGGTTCGCGCTCCCAGACGCTCACTCAGGTCCTCCAACGAGAAGGTGAAATCAAGCTCCTCCCGCAGCGGCAACGGCACGGGCACTCCACCCGCCCACCGGATCGCCGATTCGTAGATGGGAAAGCCCGGATCCGGATAGACGATCTCGTCCCCCGGGTCGCAGACGGCGAGGATCGTGAAGAACAGCAACGGCTTAGCCCCGTTGCTGACGAGGACCCGAGCCGGCGAGACGTCGATCCCTCGGCTCTCCGCAAGGTCGGCGGCAATGGCCTCGCGGAACTCGTTCAACCCGGCGCTGGGGGTGTAGTGGGTCTCGCCCCTCCGAATAGCGTCGATGGCGGCCTCGGCAATGTGCCCGGGAGTCGGAAAATCGGGCTCGCCGATCTCGAGGTGAACGATCGACCGCCCGAGACGCTCCAGTTCCTTCGCCCTCGCCAGGACCGAGAACGCTGACTCGGTGCCAAGCCGAGCCGCGCTTTCCGCGAGCGCGGGCGCCGGCGTCAAGGCCATCTCGTTCGCCACGGTCGACCCAATTAGACCAGACGCGGTTTTGAGTTGTGGGCGCGAGCGCGGGCGCCGCAAGCGGTCTCGTTGTACGCTGCATCGCTTGAGCGAGGCCACCGAGTTCGTCATTGGCAGCAAGGTCGCTTGTACCGACGGGATCTGCGGCGAGCTCCGGCGCGTCGTGGTGAATCCCGTAGCGCGGGCGATCACGCACCTCGCGGTCGAGCCGCCGCACCGGAGGGGCGAGGGTCGACTGGTACCGATCGACCTAGTGGTCTCGGCGGGAGATGAGGTTCGGCTGAAATGCACCCGGGCCCAGTTCGAGGTCCTCGAGGAGGCCGACGAGACGCAGCTGCTCTCGGGGGCGCCCGGCGACTACGGCTACAGCCAGCAGGACATGCTCTCGCTCCCCTACTACGGGCTCGGCCTGTCAGGCATGGGCTCGGTGGGCGGTGTGGGACGCGCCGGCGTCGGCGACATTGGAAGAACAATTCATCGTGAGGAGGAGACATTCGACCGCGTGCCCGTGGGCGAGGTCGAGGTGCGGCGCGGCGAGCACGTGCACGCCACCGATGGGAACATCGGGCGGGTCCGCGGACTCGTGATCGACCCAACCGACCATCACGTGACGCATTTCCTGCTCGACGAGGGCCATCTGTTCGGCGCGAAGACGGTGGCGATCCCGATCGGCGCGGTGAGGAGCGTCGACGACGGAGTCCGGCTGAAGCTGACCAAGGACCAGGTGCGCGACCTGCCGACGATCGACGTCGAGCACGGCCCACAGTCGCGCTCATCTTGACCCGCCGTTGCCGGGCGGCGAGAATCGGATGCCACCACGATTCCTCGGAGGAGACCGGTGCAGAGCTACGACTACATCATCGTTGGGGCTGGGTCCGCCGGCTGTGTGCTTGCCAACCGCCTGAGCGAGGACCGCGACATCAAGGTGCTGCTCGTGGAGGCGGGCGGCCGCGACGACGATGACCTGATCCACATGCCCGCGGGCTACGGGTCCATGTTTCGCAGCCGCCACGACTGGGACCTGTCCAGCCACCACGAGCCGTTCGCCGACCGGCGGCGGATCTACCTGCCGCGCGGCAGGGTGCTCGGCGGATCGTCGTCGATCAACGCCATGATCTACATCCGCGGCAACCGCGCCGACTACGACGAATGGCGCGACGTGTACGGCTGCGAGGGGTGGGGGTACGACGACCTGCTGCCCTACTTCAAACGCGCCGAGGACAACGAGCGCGGAGCCGACGAGTATCACGGCGTCGGCGGTCCGCTGTCGGTTCAAGACGGACGCGCCCGCAGTCTGCTGTGTGAGGCCTGGCTCGACGCCGCGCGAGCGGTGGGTCTGCCCGAGAACGTCGACTTCAACGGCCCAAGCCAGGATGGCGTGGGCTGGTATCAGGTGACCTGCCGCGGGGGGATGCGCTGCTCGGCCGCGGTCGCCTATCTGCACCCCGCGTTGGAGCGCCCCAACCTCGAGCTCGTCACCCACTTCCACGCGACCCGCGTGGTGGTCGAGAACGGCCGCGCCACCGGCATCGAGGGCCTTCGGCTCGATGACCTCATCCGCTTCAGCGCCGAGCGCGAGGTGATCCTCTCCGCCGGCGCCTACCTGTCGCCGGTCATCCTCACCCACTCCGGCATCGGCCGGCCCGACGAGTTGATGGCCCTTCAGATCCAGCCGGTGCACGAGCTGCCGGGTGTCGGTCTCAACCTACAGGACCACCCGAACGCCGGTGTCAATTACGCCTGCGACGATCCGGTGAGCCTCAAGGACGCGGCGACCGAGGAGAACCTGGCACTGCTGCAACAGGGCCAGGGGCCGCTCACGTCCAACATCGCCGAGGTCGGTGGTTTCCACCGCACGCGCGACGCCCTGACAGCACCGGACATCCAATTCCACGCGGTGCCGGCGTTGTACATGGATGAGGGGCTGCTGCCACCGCCGGAGCACGGTTGGGCGGCGGGCGCGTGTGTCCTGAAGCCGGCGAGTCGCGGTCAGGTCGCGGTCGTCTCGCCGGACCCGCTGGCGCGGCCGCTGATACTGCACAACTATCTCGCCGAGGAGGAAGATCGGCGCTCGATCATCGAGGGGGTACGTCTTTGCCAGGAGATCGGGCATACCGAGCCGCTCGCCCGCTATTCGCAGGGTGCGCTGTATGCGCCCGAGGGAGACAGCGACGAGGAGATTCTCGAGTACGCGCGCTCGACGATGCAGACGCTCTACCACCCCGTCGGCAGCTGCAAGATGGGCCGCCACCCTCTGGCGGTGGTCGATCCGGAGCTCCGAGTTCGCGGCCTCGAGGCGCTCCGCGTCGTCGACGCGTCGGTTATGCCGGCTGTGCCCCGCGGCAACACGAACGCTCCGACGATCGCGATCGCCGAGAAGGCTGCCGACCTGGTGCGCGGGCGCGCGGTGGCGCCGGCGTCGGGCGCAGCGGCGGCGGCGGCGAGCGCTGCTTAAGCGCGTCGCCTACTAGAGATCCGACCGAGTGAGGCCGGGCTTTCCTGGGGTCGGTGCGGGCGCCTGGGCTATGGCGCGACGCGCGTGCGGGCGGTAGCTGAGCCTTGTCAGCTCGCTGCGCTCCGCACCGCACCGGTCGCACACCAGGACGAACCGCAACTGACCAGTCTCCCGGACGTATCGGCTCGCCCCGCTGTAGGTCCCTGAGTGGTCGCAGTCCATGCTCCTCTACTTCTGTTAACGCACGGCGGTTCATAAAACTGCCGCGGGCGGTTGCGGCGCGGTCCACTCGGTGCTATACGAGGGCGCGGGGGGCAGCTACCGGAAGCATCGAGGTCGGTTCGTTGACCACGCTTAGCCCAATCCGTCCGCCCGACAAGAGGCGGCGCGTGCCGCGGCTCTGGTGGGGCGTGCTGGCCGGGCTAGTGCTGTTGCTGGCGGCGGCTGCCTACGTCGTGTACGCGCTCGTTCGCTCTCCGCCCAGCGCCACCGTGGTCGCGGCGCCCCGCGCCGAGGGGTTCTCGGGCCCGCGGCCGGCCCTTGCGTGGCCGAACCAGGGTCAGGCCGCGGTCGCAGTGGAGGGAGTCGGCTTGATGGGTTCTCACGGTTCGGGGCAGCCGACCCCAATCGCCAGCATCGCGAAGGTGATGACCGCGTACGTTGTGTTGCACGATCACCCTCTGCATGTCGGCGCGGCTGGCCCGCAGATCACGGTCACGCCTGCGGACGTGGCGGTCTTCGATGCCGACCGAAACACGGGGCAGTCAGTGGTGCCGGTCCAGCCCGGCGAGCGCCTCACGGAGCGCCAGGCGTTGGAGGGCCTGCTGCTTCCCTCTGGCAACAACATCGCGACCATGCTGGCCAGGTGGGACGCGGGGAGCGAGCGCGCCTTCGTGGGCAGGATGAACGCCACGGCGGGCGCGATGGGCCTCGCCCGCACGCACTACACCGACGCGAGCGGGGTGGCGGCGAGCACCGTCAGCACCGCCGGCGACCAGGTGCATCTCGCGATGCGGGCGATGGCAGTTCCGGTATTCGCGCAGATCGTGGGAATGGCGCAAACGAATCTGCCCGTGGCCGGGCGCCAGTACAACAAAGACGCGCTGCTCGGCCGAGACGGGATCGTCGGGATAAAGACCGGCACCACGTCAGAGGCGGGCGGATGCTTTCTGTTCGCTGCGGAGGATCGGCTAGCGGGGCACATGGTGACGATCGTGGGAGCGGTGCTGCATCAACTGGCGAGCGGAGCGCAGCCGAGCATCATCGCGGCGGCATTCGCCGCCAGCACCGCGCTGCTCGACAGCGCGCGCCGCGTCGTCGTGAGGCGCCGCGTCATCAGACCGGGCACGACGCTCGCGTGGATCAAGGCGCCGTGGACGGATCGCGTCCCGCTGCAGGCTGCGACATCGGCCTCGCTCGTCGGTTGGCCGGGGCTGCGTACCCACACCACGATCGTGACGAGGACCGTGATCAGCGGCTCCGTCAGTGCCGGCCAGGAAGTGGGGACTGCCGTGATAGCCGCCGGTACGCAACACGACACGGTTCGCCTCGTTGCGGCGCGCGACCTGCCGTCCCCGTCTCTGGTCTGGCGCCTCACGCACCCCTAGTCGGCCGTTGACATTGCGAGGGTGGCGCGCCTGCATGTCCGCGGGGTCGCGCCCTCGTGAGGTCGAGGGGCCAAGTTAGACTCGGGCCGTGGCTCGCGGCTCTGCAACTTCGGCCCCGTTGGCCGTGCGCGGAGGCCTTCACGGCGCTCCGAGAGCCGCGACCGGCGCCGCGATCACGGGCGTTGCCATGGCGCTCCCGGCACGGCTCGTCCCGAACCGCGAGATCGCCGCGCTGCTCGGGGTGGAGGAGTCCTGGATCACCAAGCGCACCGGCACGGGCGAACGCGCCTGGGCAGCCCCGGATGAACGGCTGAGCGAGTTCGCCGCGCGAGCCGGACGCGACGCGCTCTCGCGGGCAGGGATCGCCGCGCACGACCTGGATCTCGTGATCGTCGCGACCTCGACCGCGGACGACATCACGCCCAACGCCGCGCCCGTGGTCGCCGGGCTGATCGGAGCCGACCAGGCCGGAGCATTCGACATCGGCTCCGCCTGCACGGGATGGCTCGCGGGACTCGCCACGGCATGCGGACAGATCGAATCGGGGCGTGCCCGGCGCGCACTGGTGGTGGGCGCCGACTTCCTCTCGAGGTTCCTGGAGCTCTCCGATCGCGAGACGACGCCGCTGTTCGCCGACGGCGCCGGCGCCGCGGTTGTGAGCGCGCGCGTGGACGCCGATGGCCGCGTGGGCCCGCTGGTGCTCCAAACCGACGCCGGAGGAGCCGACCTGATCAGGCTCGAGCGCGCCGGCCGCATCCAGATGCGCGGGCAGGACACGTTCCGAGCCGCGGTGAAGTCGCTCGCCGATGTGACGGTCCAGGCGCTCGAGCTCGCCGACCTCGCTATCGAGGACATCGACTTGTTCGTCTACCACCAGGCCAATTCGCGGATCATCCGCGCCGTCGGACAGCGCTTGGGCCTGCGGCCGGAACGCGTCGTCGACTACGTGGAGCGCTATGCGAACTCCTCGGCGGCGACGCTTCCGATCGCGCTCTCGGTTGCCGAGCGAGAGGGTCGGCTGCGGCCCGGCGATCGGGTGCTGATGGCTGCTTTCGGCGGCGGATTCACTTGGGGCGCCACGACCGTCCAGTGGTGCCGCGCCACCACGCGCTGAGGCTCTCGGGGTCGCTTTTCGCGGCGTACCCGGCCGGGACTTCGCCATCCGGTGTCCCCTTTGGCATGCCGCCGTTCGTCCGAAGGCCGGGCCGGGGCATGCACGCAAGCTGCCCCGGCCCGGTGTCCCCTTTGGGGATTCCGATTCGTCGTAAGGGCGACAATTCAACTCTCAGGAGGTTCGAGGTGAAGTACGCCCTGTTGATCTATGCACAACCCGGCTCACACGAAGCGCTTTCGAAGGACGAGTACGAGGAGGCGTTTGGCCAGTACATGGCGTTGCGGGCCGATCCGCGTTGCGTACAGAGTGGGCAGCTACAGCCGGTGTCGACAGCCACCACCGTGCGCGTGCAGGACGGGCGGACGCTGACGACCGACGGCCCGTTCGCCGACACCAAGGAGGTGTTCGGCGGATACTTCGTGTTCGAGGCAGACAATCTGGATGAGGCGATCGAGCTCGCCTCGCGGATCCCCTCGGCGCGCATCGGGGGCTCGGTCGAGATCCGGCCGCTGGTGGAGCAGTAGCGCTGCTGGATCGGGTCTTCCGCGATGAGTGGGGCCGGGTGCTGGCTTCGCTGGTCGGCTTCCTCGGCGACTTTGACCTCGCCGAAGAGGCCGCCCAGGAAGCGTTCGCGGTCGCAGCCGAGCGCTGGCCTCGGGAGGGCGTCCCGGCCAACCCGGGCGCGTGGCTCATGGTCACGGCACGTAACCGGGCGATCGACCGGATCCGCCGCGAGCGGACGCTTGCCGAGAAGACCCGATTGCTCGAGTTCGAGGAGGCAACCGTGGATGAGATCGACGAGACCGTGATCGAGGACGAGCGCCTCGAGCTGATCTTCACCTGTTGTCACCCCGCGCTGGCGCTGGATGCCCAGGTGGCGCTCACCCTCCGGGCGCTCGGGGGACTCTCGACGGAGGAGATCGCTCGCGCGTTTCTCGTCTCCGAGGAGACCATGAAACGGCGCCTCTCACGGGCAAAGACGAAGATCAAAGCGACCGGGATTCCGTTCGCAGTGCCGGCCGAGCACCTGTTGCCGGACCGGCTGGATGCGGTGCTGGCGGTCGTCTACCTGATCTACAACGAGGGCTACAGCGGCCGCGTCGACCTGGCGGCGGAGGCGATCCGGCTCGGGCGACTGATGGCGACGCTGATGCCCGACGAGTCGGAGGTTCAGGGGCTGCTGGCGTTGATGCTGGTCCAGCACGCCCGGCGGAAGGCGAGGTTCGCGCACGACGATCTCGTACTGCTCGAGGACCAGGATCGGTCGCTGTGGGATGGCTCGGATCTCGCGAGCGGGCGCGCAGCGCTCGAGCGCGCGATCGCGCTGCGCGGCCGGGGGCCGTACGTGCTCCAGGCCGCGATCGCCTCGCTTCAGACCTCAGCGGAGATCGACTGGGCCGAGGTCGCGGCGCTGTATGAGCAGCTGGCGGCCCTCACCGGTTCGCCCGTCGTGGAGCTTAACCGCGCGGTCGCGATCGCGCAGTCGGGCGCCACCGAACGGGCGCTCGAGATCGTCGAGCGACTGGAGCTCCAGGACTACCAGTACCTGCACTCGACCCGCGCCGAGCTTTTGCGTCGCCTCGGCCGCTACGAAGAGGCCCGCGCGGCTTATGGGCGCGCGCTCGAGCTCGCGTCCTCCGAGCGCGAGCGGCGCTTCCTCGAGCGGCGGATCGCCGAGTTGTAGCGACACGAAGACGGGCGAGGCGTTTGAGCTGGCCGTACGCCAGGGTCAGTCCCCGCTCGACGTCTTTCACCACCCCTTCGCGTATGCGGCCCGTGGCGGGGCTGGGACCTACAGGGACCTTGTCCCCAGCGCGGCCTCCCGTTCGTCGTAGGCACGTCAACCCCGTCAAAGGAGAGGAATCTGATGAGACCCAGCTCAAACAACCACGGCGCCCCGCATCAGCTGTGGACGCTCGTCCTGGCCGGTCTGGCCACGTTCATGACCGCGCTCGACACTCTGGTTGTGACCACGGCGCTGCCGGTGCTCCGCGCCGATCTGCACGCCGGCCTGTCGGGGCTCGAGTGGACCGTGAACGGGTACAACCTTGCGTTCGCGTGCCTGCTGCTGACCGGAGCGGCGCTCGGCGACCGGTTCGGACGCCGACGCATGTTCACGATCGGACTGTCCGTGTTCACCTTGGCGTCGGTCGCCTCGGCGCTTTCGCCCAGCCTGCAGGCGCTCGTGATCTCGAGGGTGCTGCAGGGCGCCGGCGCGGCGATCGTCACGCCGCTCACGCTGACGCTGATTTCGGAGGCATTCCCGGCTGAGAAGCGCGCCACCGCGATCGGCCTCTGGGGAGGAATCGCTGGGCTCGCCGTCGCGGCTGGGCCGCTCGTCGGCGGCGCGGTCGTCAGTGGGATCGACTGGCATTGGATCTTCTGGCTGAACGTCCCCATCGGCGTGGCCCTCGTCCCGACCGCCGCGAGGCGACTGACCGAAAGCTACGGTCCACGGCCCCAGCTCGACCTGCCTGGGCTCGTCCTGGCTGCGGGCGGCGCTCTGGGTCTCACCTGGGGGCTGGTGCGGGCCAACAGCGTCGGCTGGACCGGCACCGAGGTGCTCTCGGCCCTGTTGGGCGGCGTGGTGCTGCTCGCGGCGTTCATCGCCTGGGAGCGGCGCGCTGAGCACCCGATGATTCCGCCCTCGCTGTTCCGCTCCCGCGGGTTCTCCGCCGCCAACGCCGTCAGCTTCTTCATGTACGCGGGGCTGTTCGGCGCCCTGTTCCTGATGTCGCAGCTGCTGCAGACCGCCCTGGGCAACTCGCCGCTTCAGGCCGGGCTCCGGCTGCTGCCGTGGACGTTCCCGCCCATGATCGTCGCACCGATCGCCGGCACGCTCGCCGAGCGCTACGGCAACCGGCCGTTCATGGTGCTCGGACTCGCGCTCCAGGCCGCGGGTCTGGCGTGGGTGGCGAGCATCGTCTCCGGTGGGGTCGACTACCTCGAGCTCGGCGCGGCGTTCACCACGGCCGGGGTCGGCACCTCGTTCTGCTTCCCCACCGTTGCGAACGCGATCATGAGCTCGGTCCCGGCGCAGGAAGCCGGCGTCGCCTCGGGCACCAACAGTGCGCTCCGCGAGCTGGGCGGCGTCTTCGGTGTCGCTGTCCTCGCTTCCGTGTTCATCCACAATGGCGGGTACGCGGGCCCTCACGCATTCATCCACGGGTTCACTCCCGCGGTTTGGGTCGCCGTCGGGTTCTCTGCCGTGGGGATTGTCGCGGCCACCCTGACCAGCGGACACCGCCGGTCGCAACCCGATGCGTCGATCGCGGTCGTGCTTCCCGAAGCACAGACCGCATAGCGAAAAACTCAAAAGCACTCCACCCGGCGGGCGCGTCTAGTGGACGCGCCCGCCGCGGGCCGCGACGGTCGAGGTTCCGCGGCGCTCAGGTTCCCGTCGACGGGGTTCCTGGTCGTGGGAGAGCGCGTCGATGATCTTCGTCAGCGCGGAGTGCAGGTGGCGCCGCTCCTGACTGGATAAGGTGCGTGTGGCGCGTCGTTCGAGGGCTGATCGCTCTCGCCGGATCGCGGTTTGCACGGAGCGGGCACGGGGGGTGAGGTGCAGACGAACCAAGCGTGCGTCCGCACCGTCGCGTTTTCTCGTCAAGAGGCCGGCGGCCTCCATGCGGGTGGCGGCATTCACGACCGTTGGCGTGGCGAGCTGGAGGCGCCGGGCGATCTCCCCCGGCGTCAGGCCGTCCTCCTGCCAGAGCGCCTCGAGGATGATGTTCTGTCCCACGCGGACTCCGTGTCGGCTCATGGCTTCGTCCGCGGAGGCACGCAGGACCTTCGAGGCGCGGGTGAAGAGGGTGAGGAACTCGCTCACCGGCCGAAGTCTAGAGCGATCGTTAGCCCGCTAACGATTGGTGGCTATGATCGCTAGCACCGGCCCACATACCGCGCGGGCCTTGTGCTACCTCAAAGACTGCGCACGAGCAGTGGCGCTCCTGCAAACCAGCGACACGCTCACGCACGCCACGTATAACGTCGGATCGGGCCGCGCCACCAGCGATGCGGAGCTCATGGCGGCGATCGCCGAGCACGTGCCCGGCGCGAAGCCGACCCTGGCGAGGGCCACGACCCCGACGGCCCAGGCCCGGATACCTACCTCGACATCAGCCGGCTTGAGCGCGACATCGGCTACCGACCCGAATACACCACCAACCGCGCAGTCGCCGACTACATCACCTGGCCGCGAGCGGGCAACGACCGCTAGCGATCACGGGGGCGGCGGCCGCCGCCACGGATAACGATCGACGGGCGCAAGGCTCCCCGAGGCCGCCTTCGCGCTACACCGCGTCAAGCGGCCAGGGATCCGGCGAAGGATCCCTCGTCTGCCGTCTCCGTCCAGGGGCGGATGGTGTCGAGCGAGAGCGGGAAGGATTCGTCACCGGTGGCGTCATAGGTGAGGACGGGGGTGGGGCCCCGAGACCGCCAAACTCAAACCTCACGGGAGGCCACACCATGCGGAGCTCCGACCAGCTCTTGTCCAATGGGCGTGCGTCGTTCAGCACCGTCGCCGCCGGAGACGATGTCCAGGCCCACTGGAATCAGGTCATCAAACGCCGCTCGTTTTTGAAGGGAATGACCATCGCGAGCGCCGCGGCGGTGCCGGGTAGCGCGTTGTTGGCGTCAGAGGCCGCCGCGAGCGACCCGGCCCGGCTCACGGACGGCGACGCGGCGATCCTGCGATTCCTGGCGGCGGCAGAGCTCATCGAGAGCGATCTCTGGGAGCAGTACACCGAGCTCGGCGGCGTCTCCGTCAACGGCAAATCAGACGGGGAGTCGCCGGGAGTTCCCGCCGGCGGTGGGAACGCGCCCTACGTGGCCGCGCTGCAGAGCATTGACGGTGACATGCCGCAGTACGTCACCGACAACACCGACGACGAGTTCAGCCACGCCGCGTTCCTCAACGCCTACCTCGAGGCCCACGGCAGGCGAAAGGTCGACCTGGACGAATTTCGAAATCTGCCCAGCAGCGCGGCAACCGGGGCGAAGAACAAAGGCCGGCTGACGAACCTCATGAACCTCAACGTCGACACCAGCTGGTACACCCGATATCGCAGCACCGCGAACGTGGATTTCGGCGGGGCGTCGTTCGCCCAGCTGCTGACGATCAAGAACCAGCCGGCGATCCCTACCAGCAAGGCGGACGAGAGCAACCCGGCGCGGATTCAAGCGATCGCGAACACCGCGTCATTTCACTTCGCGTTCATCGAGCAGGGTGGATCGAGTCTGTACACGACCCTGCTCCAGCAGGTCTCGAGCGTCGAGGTGCTGCGAATCGTGGCGAGCATCGGCGGCACCGAGGTCGATCACTTCTCGCTTTGGCACGACAAAGTGTCAACCGCGGTGGCTCCACCGAACAACGTGACCGATCCGGTGACCGGACTTACATTCCCCGATCTGAGCTCGAACACCGACGAGCTCCAGCAGACCAACCTCATCCTGCCGGAGCCTTGCACGTTCATTAGCTCCGGCCTTCCGAAGGTGTCGGTCATCCGGCCGTCCTCGACGGCCAATTCCGGGGCGGTCGCCGCAGTGAAGGCTTTGACGGATGACAACCTCTTCGAGGGCCAGCCGCCAAGGTTCTTCCGCAAGCTGATGCGGCTCGCGGTCCAAGCGGACGCCGCTCGTCGGGAGGTGGCCTCGTAGGAAGCAATGCAGCTGTGGGGGGGCCGGAGCTGCCACCGAACTCCGGTCCCCGCGATCTAAGGAGCAACCGACTTGTTCACCAACATCCTTCAACCCACTCACCTACTCATCGTTTTGATCGTCGCCCTTGTGTTGCTCGGACCGAGGCGACTGCCTGATGCCGGTCGTGCCCTTGGTCAGGGGCTCAAGGAGTTCCGAAACTCGATCAGCGGAGAACACCCCGAGGACCAGATTCCATCTGTGCCACCTCCCGCGGCCCACTCTGATGATTCCCCGGGCGCGCTGCTCCGGAGTCCGGATGTCGCCGCGCCGACGACCGAGCCCAGCGCGGCGTCCGCCGCGCCCCCGGCTCGCCGCGAGGAAGTCTCCGACTCAGGCTGGTAGCTCGTTCGGCCGTTCGAGCCGTCGAGCGGGCTTACGGTTCGATCACGATGAGCCGCGGGCTGCGTTTCCCGTGTGAGGGCGGTGCCGCCATCGCTCACCGACGCGCTCTGCCACTCGTCGAGACCGCAGTCGGCTCGACGAGGTCTAACTCATCTGTGGAGCTGTCGCGGGGGGACCGCCGGGTGTTTTGCCTGGGTAAGCGTCCGGCGCGACGGGCCTGGTCGGTGAGGAGGTATTCGATCTGGGCGTTGATGCTGCGCAGGTCGTCGTCGGCCCAGCGGCGCAGCGCCTCGAAGAGGCGGGGATCGAGTCGGAGCAGAAACTTCTTACTGTCAGCCATTCTTCAGCGTCGTTAGGTGTAGAGGCTGCCGGTGTTGAGGACAGGAGTGGGTGAGTGGTCGCCGGACAGGACGACCATCAGGTTTGACACCATCGCGGCCTTGCGCTCGGGGTCGAGCTCGATGAGGTCTGAGTCGGCCAGTTGCGAGACGGCCATCTGCACGAGAGTGACCGCGCCCTGAACCATCGTCTTGCGGGCGGCCAGGATTGCCTCGGCCTGCTGGCGGCGGAGCATCACCTCGGCGATCTCGGGCGCGTACGCGAGGTGGGTCAATCTGGTCTCGAGGATCTCGATACCCGCTACCCGCAGCCGCGCCTGCAACTCGGCCTGGAGGCTCTCACGGACCTCGTCGGCGTTGGCGCGCAGGGAGATAGAGTCCTGCTTGTAATCGTCGTAGGCGTACTGGCTGGCGAGGTGGCGCAGTGACGTTTCGCTCTGCACCACTACGAACTGCTCGTAATCGGCAACGTCAAACACGGCTCTCGCGGTGTCGATGATGTGCCAAACGACGACGACGGCGATCTCGATCGGGTTGCCGCTGGCGTCGTTGACCTTGATCCGCTCGCCTTGGAAGTTGCGCACGCGCAGCGAGACCCTCTCGCGCTTGGTGAACGGGTTGCACCACCACCATCCGGCCTCGGCTACGGTCCCGACGTAGCGGCCGAAGAGGATCAGCACCCGCGACACGTTTGGCGGCACGACGAAGAATCCGCCGGCGAGCGCGGCCGCGAGCACCAGCAGGACGACGCCGACGATCTTCAGCGGCGCGGTGTGGCTGGTGGTGCCCACTGTGATCAGCGCGACGCCGAGCGCGACCCCCGCGACCACACCTCCCATCGCGGACAGTCCCCGGATGACCCGAGCGGATCGTTGCTCATGAGCGCGGCGCGGGGAAGAGGGACTGTGGTCCGCCGCCTCGCCCACTGCATTGGTACCCGATATCACGCGCATATTGTATCAGCTCCAGGTATGATATCATTGCGCTATTGTGGGACCCCAGCAAGGCGTGCTACGGCGGATGTCGAGCACTCCAGTCGAACCATCCTGGCTGCTGGGCGCCCAGGTGACGGTCACCGTGATCCTGGCCTTAATCGGAATTGCGATCATCATCGGCCCCGGCGGCCCCGTCTTCGGCCTCGCGCTTCCCCACAGCGCCGGCCTTGCGTCGCGCCGGCCTTGCGTCCCTAGCCTCGCTCGTCTCACGCCGCGGCGACACTCGGCCTGGGGTTGTATGCGGCCGCTCTGGGCGGGCAGTGCGCAAATCGCCCCGGCCCTCTGGCGTCGCACAGCCGTGGCGCTCTCGCGCGGCGGCCACGAGGTTCGCGCGCTCAGCCGTAGCGCCGCGCGGTATCCCGTCGCCCCAGCCGCAGCGCCGCGCGGTATCCCGTCGCCCCAGCCGCAGCGCCGCGCGGTATCCCGTCGCCCCACGACCGGCGCTGGTTTGGGAAGCCGCGCTCGTGGGCTTTGACGTTGTCATCGATGCGAGCAATGGACCGCTCCAGCGAAGGCGCGAGCGGTGCTCGTTGAAAGGGGCGCATCGCCTGCTGGAGGTCGAGGCGGGTCCGGTGGTTGGGCACCACGTGCGCGTGTACATCGTGGGGATCGAGGCCGTGCGGATGGCGTACGTGTGTGGAACGCAGACGGTCGCTGCCTGGCTGCCGGCGAACGCCCACTGAATGCGGCGGCGCCGGCCGGCGGACTTTGAAAATTTGAAGCCCGACGCGGGCCGCTCGTCGGTTCCCGTCGTCCGGCGCGAAGGAGGCGTCCTTGCGGGGAGGGCGGGGAGCCGCGCATCGCCGGTAAGGGTGAGATCGCTGTCGCGGCCGACCGATTGCGGACAGAAAGGCGCTGTTCCGTTCGGGCATCGCGACGTTCTGTGCGACCGTTTCGATTCCCAACAACCTATGACGCGACGTAGGGAGGTTGGGAGGCTTCCGAGTCTGCCGGAGCAGCGGATCTGGCCGATGGGCGCATCTCCTCGAGCGGACGCAGGCGCGTGACGATCTGCTAGCGGCGCGCTCGACAGCCCATGGTCGTCTCGATTTGGCGACCGCGCGCGTAGACGCGGGCGGTAAGGCCCAGCCCGACCGCCGTGGCGAAGGCGGCCTGGGAGAGCGCGAATCTCTCGCTTGTCCAGTAGGCGTTCTTGCGATCCAAGAGCAGAGCAAGTTCGTCCAGGGTCAACGCGAGTCCGGACCCGAAGGGAGCGCTTAGCCAGACGCCTGTGTCGTCGGTGCGCGATAGGATCCCGGCGGCGCCAGCGGCTGCAATGATTCCAATGCCGGGCACGAAGTGATGCACGCGCAGATCTGAGCTCCGCGGCGCGTGCCATAACCTGCGAGCGCGACTGCGGACAGCGGGCATCGGGCGTCGGCGTTCCCGCACGTAATTAATTCCCCGAGCTGCCAAGACCGTACAGGCGAACGACGTGCACATGGAGATCGCGGATTGCTCGGTGGACGACGCGTGGCGCAGCGGGGGCAGCATTCCTTTGGCCGTTTCAATCGGGCTCAGCAAGCCTAACGCGCATGGTCTCCGTCGTGATATGACGACCGACGAAGCTGCTCTTCGATGGCCATTACGACGACGGTGCCGTCGTCCTCGAGGGGTTCGCGCCAGCAGTCGGTAACGCCCTCTTGGATGGCCATCGCAGTGGATGAGGCGGTGGGGTTGCGCGCTCGAGCGCATGTTTGAGGCCTTCGATGCCGAACCTGCCGCCGTTCTCCATCTTTCGATCGGTCATCCCGTCGGTGAGAAGTATGAGTCGTTCACCCTGGTGCAATTGGCGCTCGTTAGTTTGGTAGCTTGGATCTGTGGGTCCGGTGCCGAGCGGGGCGTGCTCGTTACCCTTCAGTTCCTCCAGTTCTCCGGTAGTGCCGACCAGGTAGGCGGACGGGTGCCCACAGTTGATCCAGGTAAGCGTGGCGGTGGGGGCACGCCATCGTGCGACGAGCGCGGTCACGTAAAACTCCGGGTTGCCGAGCTGTTGGACAGTTTCGTGCATGGTCCGCAACGCCTGTTGGAGGTCTCGGCCGCTTCGCCGCGCGGCGCGTAGCGCGCCAGGGCGGCTGCGCCGAGACCGGCGGCGGTGGGGGCTTTGCCGGTGGAGTCGGCGACCGGGAGCCGGGCGCCGTCGCGGTTCTTGACGAAGTCAAACCAGTCGCCGCCGACGTCGTAGCCGGGTAGCAGCACGCCGGCGAGCTTGGCGACATCCCTCAGCGACGCCAGCGGTGTGCCTACGCAGGCAAGCAGGCCGAGTACCCGGCCGCGCAGCCATAGCAGCTCGGCGCAGCAGCCGGGGAGCCGTCGCTGTAGACGGTAGTAGAACTCAGGCAGTCCCTCGGGCACGATCTCCGGGCGGATCGCGCGCGGGGCGTTCAACTGGTCGGGAAACTCCTCCGAGCCCGCGAGACGCAGCAGGTGCGAGCCGTCGATGTCAACGACGTAGAGCGCTACCGCCACGTCGGCGGCGCGGCGCGCTTCAGCGACGAGTTGGTCGGGCACGAGATGCGGGGGTACCTCATCAAGCACACGCGTGACCTCGAGGGCTAGCGCTAGCGGGTGCTCACGCCCTAGGCCTCCCGGAGCGAGGAACGACATCGTCGCGACCTGCCAGCCAACTCGCGCAGCAATAGCCCGAGGCGGTCACCCAGCGCCTGCAGCGGCGCCCGCCGCGCCTTCGCCCGAATCGGTTTCGAGTGTTTCGAGTGCCTGGTTGAGGGCCTCGCGGCTGGAAAGTGCCGGTAGAGCGTCGAGCGCCCAACCCCGGCCGCGGCGGCAAGCTCGCTCATCGTCACGTGCCGGTCGCCGCTGAGCGCGGAGGCGGCTTGAAGGATTCGTCGGCGCCGGGCGAGTGCGTCTGCCCGCGTTGGCCGCTCGCCGGATCGCGAGACCCTTCGCTCGTGATTCGGTTGCGCGCTTGGCCCCATCCATTGCTCTTAGGTATCCAGAATCCCCACTCGTTACGGAGATCGTCCTGAAAAGATCCCACTTCTGTCTCAAGTTGAGACATAAGCCGGATTGATCGTCCCGATTCCGGGTAGTGATAGGAAGACAATCCGTCCCACTTAGCTGGGGCCAGAGCGGAGGGAAGAAGCCATGCCGCAGACCACAGAGGCACACGACTTTCACGGTCGGACAGTTTTGGATAGCCGGGGGGAGAAGATAGGGCAGGTCGAGGAGCTCTATTACGACGAGCAGGGCGGTCAGCCGGAGTGGGCGCTCGTCAACACGGGTTTGTTCGGCACCAAGAAGACGTTCGTTCCGATCCGTAGTGCGAAGCCGACAGGTGAGAACGTGCAGGTTTCGATCACCAAGGAGCAAGTGAAGGACGCTCCGCGGATCGATGCCGATCAGGAGCTCTCCGAGCAGGAAGAGCGGCGCCTCTTCGAGCATTACGGCGTCCCCTACACGACTGAGGGCAGCACCACCGCGAAGGGCGCGCCCGAGCCGTCCTCGGGGACGGCCAAAGGCGGTGACGCGATGACGCGCTCGGAGGAGGAGCTGCGTGTGGGGACCGCCAAGCAAGAGCGTGGTCGGGCCAGGTTGCGCAAGTACGTAATGACCGAGCAGGTTCAGAAGACGGTTCCCGTGCGGCGCGAAGAGGTTCGGGTCGAGCGCGAGCCGATTACCGACGAGAACATGGATGAAGCGATGGCGGGCCCGGAGATCTCGGAAGCCGAGCACGAGGTCGTGCTGCACGAGGAAGAGGCGGTAGTCGAGAAGCGCACGGTACCCAAGGAGCGCGTGCGTCTCAGCAAGGACACCCACGAGGAGGAGCGTGAGGTCTCCGAGGAGATTCGCAAGGAGCGTATCGACGTCGACGACGACCGTTAGTCCCGTTTTCCGCTGTTGAGGTGGCTGATCGGCTTCGTGGGAACCTGACGTGACGACCAGGATGATCACCCAGATCGTCACCAATGACCAGCGATCGACTGGAGCGTGAACACCCGTGAGATCCCGTAGTTGGCGCCACGTGCGGGCTCGGTCGAGATGTCGTCGCTAGCCGGGGGACGCGACCGCCGCGCTGGTGCGAGATCCGGCGCGCGGTCCTGTCCCGCGTCGTCGAGATTGTCGCCGGCGACGTCCTTGACCAGGAATCTCTCGGCCGTGCGGTGGCCGGGCGCGAGGCGGTGATCTGTGCGTTCGGCACGCCGAGTCCCCGCAAGCCGGGCACGCCGCTGCGCGACGGAACCGAGAACCTGATCGCCGCGATGACCGAGCGCGGCGTACCGGCTGGTGCGCGTCACGCTCCTCGGGCGGGGCCCAGCCGGTCGAACTGCTGGCTCATCTACCGCGAGCTGATCCTCCGCGTGCTTTCACCGATGCTGTCCGACAAGGAGGCCCAGGAGCAGGTGGTCAGGGGCAACGGCCTGGACGGAGTCCTGGTCCGACCGCCGCGATTTGCCCGCGGCAGACCCCGCCGCACTCTTCGAGTGCTGCCGCAGGGTTCTCGGTCATGTCGCCCGAGTCGACCGCTTCCTGGTCGAACGCTCCGCCGGCACCGCGTACTCCCAACACAGCGCTCTCCGTCGGCTCCTGACGCCTGGTCCGGTGTACAACTCAATCTATGGACGGCCGCTCCTTTAGCGCAGTGGTGCTCTCCGGGGTGCTTACGGGCAGCGAACTGACGTCCTGGGGGATCGTCCACCCAACCCTGTGGAAGCTCGAGCACGCAGAGCAGGTCCATGCCGAGAAGCTCATCTACAAGCGGTTCGGGAGCATCGACCCCTTCCTGATGACCGCAACGACCTCGGCGTGCTTCGTTGCCGCCTCTGGCCTGGACGGTAGACCTCAGGCGCTCGCGTTCGGGGCTGGTGGCTGCTACGCGACGATGCTGGCGATCACGCTGATCGGGAACATGCCGATCAACCTCCGCGTCTTTCGCTGGGATGAAGACCACGGCGACCCAGAGGACTGGCGCCGGCTGCGCAGACGTTGGGACCGACTCCACAACGTGCGGATCCCGCTCGACATAGCCGGCTTCGTCCTAATCACTCTCGCTGCGCTCCACACATAACCCGCCCCAATAGTGACCGATCTGCGAGACGCCCTGACTGTGGCCTCTCCGACGTACGGATCAGAAGAATTGCACTGAATGATATAATTAACTACTCAACTACTAACAACTCTCCGTCGAAACCAGGCAAGTTCAGGGAGCCGGCAGGCTCGAAGCTGGATCCGTTCAAGGATGAGATCCACGTGTTGTTGCGGGACGACCCGAAGCTCCCGGGCGTGCGGGTGCGGGAGGAGATCGAGCCGCTGGGGTTCGATGGCGGCAAGACGATCGTCGATGACTACCTGCGCGAGGTCCGCCCGATCTTCTTGAGGCTCAGGACGCATCAGCGCACGGTGTATCGGCCGGGCGAGATTTGCCAGTGGGATCTGTGGGAGCCCTCGGCGCCGGTGCCAGTTGGTCACGGGCAGGTCCGACGCGCGTGGGTGGTGGTGTGCTGCTTGGGGTACTCGCGCGCTGGCGCGGGTGCGTTGATTTTCAGCAAGGAGGCGCCGGACGTGCTGTGGGGGATGACCCGCTGCTTGTGGTCGATTGGCGCGCTGCCGGAGCTGATGGTTTGGGATCGCGAGGGGTGTCTGCATGCCGGCGGCGGTCGGCCGACTGAGAGTTATGCGGCGTTCTGCGGGCGGCTGCCGGTGGGCTGGCACTTTTGCGAGTCCGCGGATCCGCAGGCGAAGGGCGCGGTGGAGCGGCTGCAGGGGTACATGGAGACGAACTTCGAGCCGGGCCGGCGGTTCGCGAATCGTCTCGACTTCCAGCTGCAGCTCGACGCGTGGTTTTTGAAGGCCAACGCCCGCACGCACAAGACGCTGCGGGCCCGCCCGATCGACCGACTGGTCGAGGAGCGGGACGTGATGCGCCCGCTACCCGAGTCAGACCTAGATCAGTGGATAACGGGAGCGCACGTTGCTCCGCAAATCGGTTAACGGTGTGTTAACGATGGTCCGCTGAGCGCGGAAAACCCCGCAAACGCGGGGCTTTCCGTCTGGCGTACGTGTAACTCTGGCGGGGTGCTCGATCCTGCCAGCGTGTGTGACGGGAGGTCACCTTGGGGGTGACGGCCGTTAACGGTGTCACGCGGCGCGGACGGATCGTGGTGGGCGAGAACGACCCTTCGCTCGTGCGGTATGCGGGGCTGGCGGTCACCGGCGAGCTGGCCAGGCGGCTGCGGCTGGTGGAGCTGATCGACGCCGAGCTTCAGGCGGAGCGCCGCGCGCGGCCGGTGAAGGTCCGCCGGCGGGGGCTTTCGCCGGGACAGCTGGTGGTGTCCTTGGCGGAGTCGCAGCTTATCGGCGGGGAGTTCTTCTCCGATCTGGAGCAGGTGCGCGCCGACGAGGCCGGCGCCGGGTTGCGGACCGTGGGCGGGACGCCGTCGGCGCCGACCGCGCTGCAGCGCGCGAAGGACTTTCGTCGCGTGCACTGCCAGCGGATCGAGCGCGCTGGCGTCAAGCTCGCCGTCGTCATGCACGAACACAAGCTGCTCGCCAAACTTATTCTCGAAGTACCCCAGATAGCGCCCCGGCCGCTCCTCGATCGCGGGTGCGGCCGACGCATGATGATTGGTCAAGCGCATCAGCTCGTCCTCGTGCACGCCGCCGACAATGACAGGTGAAGCGGCGGAAGCCAGCCCCAGAAATCATTGACATGCGGGGCCCACCAGACGCGCAAGCGACTACGCGCTCCGCCCGTCACTCCGCTCCTCGCTCCGCGCGCAGTCGCTGTCGCGAGCAGTACTCCCAGGCCCCACAGCCATCCCCCCTAACGCCCAGAGGGGGGTCAATTTTCGACCGGCGCTAAGGGGTCAGTTTTCGACCGGCCTTGACATTTGTGCTTTCGCGGCCAACGGTCGCATTTAGGCGCTCGGGTTCAACGGATAGGAGGCGTCTGCCGGCCTCGGCGCGGGGACTTCGTGCGTGCGCCCAGTCGCGAGCGTCGCGGTTATACCCGCTGTTGCGATCAGCAGGAGCGCGCCGCGCACGGGATCACTCCGCGGGTTCTGCGGTACCCGCGGCGACATGCCGAAGTTTGCCGCGATCGCTCATCGTTTCGAGATGCCGGGTTCGTCGCGGCTGGCTGGTCAACGGTCCGGTGGCCCGTTGGGTGCGGTCGGTGTCAGCGCGCGCGCTGGTGCCGCGGCGAGCGGGGTGATCAGCTGCCAGCGGGGTCTGCGTTGAGTTGGGGCGCCGCGGGTACGTTTTCTTCCGTGATGGCTCTTCCGCATGCGCTGGACGTACGGCGCCGGGCCGGGTGGTTGCCGGATGACCAGGAGGACTTGGAAGCCTGGCTTCACGGCCATCGTCAGCGGGTGGAGGCGCGGGGGGAGCCGATTGTGCTTCATCCGGTCATGAGCGAGTTTCAGGAGCTGATTGACGGCGATCCGGTGGTGCGGATGTACGTCAACCAGATGATCGCGCAGGTGCCCGCCACCAAGCCGTACCGCAAGCGGCATGTGGAGAGCGTCGAGCAGCTGTTGCGGCTGATCAACGAGGTGCTGAGGATGGCGCCCGAGTTCGGCTCCGCGATGGTGGCGACCCCGTTGGGTGCGATCCTCGACTGGACGATGGGGACACCGGCCGGCTTCGCGGCCTATCGGGACCCGCGGATCAACGCGATGCTGAAGAAGATCCTGACCGTCTGGTGCGAGTTTCTGGGCAGCGGCGACTCGCTCTATGTGCTCAACGATTCGCCGTCGGGTTGGAAGTCCCCCGAGGCTCAGCGGGCGGTGGGCATCGAGCAGTTCGAGTACGACCCGCAGGACGAGCATTGGGGCTTTGCCTCATGGAATGAGTTCTTTACGCGGCGCTTCAAGGACGGCGCTCGTCCGGTGGATTCCCCGGACGACGATAAGGTGATCGTGAGCGCCTGCGAGTCGCTGCCCTACGGCATCAGCACCGACGTCCAGCGGCAAGATCGCTTCTGGATCAAGAGTCAGCCATATTCGCTTCAGGACATGCTGGCCAATGATGCTTCGGTGGATCAGTTCGTCGGCGGGACGGTGTATCAAGCGTTTCTGAGCGCGACCAACTACCACCGGTGGCACAGCCCGGTGGCGGGCACGATCGTCCGAGCGTTCGTCCAACCGGGCACCTACTACTCCGAGGCCGACTCAGAAGGCAAGGACGCGGTTGAGCCGATGAACTCGCAGTCCTACCTCGCCCACGTTGCGGCTCGGGCGATCATCCTGATCGAAGCCGACGATCCCGTCATCGGGCTGATGGCGTTCGTGCCGGTCGGCATGTCGGAGGTCTCCTCGTGCCTGATCGACTCCAAGGTCACGGGCGGCTATCACGCCGGGAAGGGTGAGGAGCTCGGCTACTTCCAATTCGGCGGCTCGACTCACTGTCTCGTCTTTCGCCCGGGCGCGATCGCCGAGTTCACGCTCGCGGCGATTCCTCAGCCGCACGACCCCAACGCGCCGCTCGTGCGCGTGCGCTCGAAGCTCGCAACCGCCAACCCCACGGTCTGAAGCCCGGCCGACGCGGTCCACACGATTGCTCTTGCCCTCTCGCCTGCCGTGCCGCGCGATCGCGTTGGCGACCAGGCGATGACCGGAGCGTGTGGTCCGCGCCGGCTCGCCGCCGGTGTCGGTTCGGCGCCGCGGGTCGCGCTGCTGGGTGAAATTCAGTGGTCCCGGCTCGGGCCAAAGTTCTCGCTGGCGCAGCAGCGGAGCTCACCGTCAGCGGCGGCGGCCGCGGGCCTCGAGTTCTTGGTGCGATTGGACTGGGACCTGCGCGCCGCCCGGGTCGCCGAGGTGCACCGAAGCACGGTCCGTGACACATGCGGCGAGGGTGTGGACTTCGTAACGACTGAGCGCAATCGCCGGGCCAGGGCATCGCTCCGCGGCGAGTCCCCGAGCGCTGTGGCGCGGTCTACGAGGGCGCGCCCGCGGCGAACGCGTCGACGCCGGTCAGCTCAGCGGAAAGCGCCCATAGCCGCGCCGCCTGCTCGGGATCGGTTGCGTAGGCGCGGACTCCGTGACGCGACTCGGGGTCGGTCGCGGGCTCGGCGACGTCGCAGTCTTCGCAGTAGACGCCGCCCATGCCGTTGAGCCGCGGTGAGGTCGCTGCCCACACTGAGGTCGCGGCACCCTGCTCGGGCGTCTTGAAGCTGCTGAACGTGACGTTGCCATGCTCGTCGATCCACCCGGCGGCGACCATCTCCTCCTTGGTCAGGTAGCGCTGCAACGGCGTGAAGATGCCGCCCGGATGCACCGAGAACGCCCTCACGCCGGCGTCGCGCGCCAGCCTGTCGAGCTGCACCGCAAACAGCGCGTTCGCCGTCTTGGCCTGTCCGTAGGCCTGCCACTTGTCATACCCGCGCTCGAACTGCACGTCATCCCAGCGGATCGCCGAACGGCGATGCCCGATCGAGGACAGCGCGACGACGCGGGCGCTATCGCCGCCCGCGATCGCCGGCCACAGCAAGTTCACGAGCACATAGTGGCCGAGATGGTTGGTGGCGAACTGCGCCTCCCAGCCAGGCCCCACGCGCGTCTCCGGACAAGCCATGATCCCGGCGTTGTTGATGAGGATCGCGATCCTGCGGCCACTGGCGAGGAAGCGATCGGCGAACGCACGGACGGACGCCAGCTCCGCGAGGTCCAGCTGATCGACCTCGACGCGCTCGATGCCCTCGAGCGCCGCGGCCGCGGCGTCACTCCGGCGGGCCGGGACGACGACGTCCGCGCCAGCGCCGGCGAGCGCTCGCGTCGTCTCAAGACCGATACCCGAGTAGCCGCCGGTGACAATCGCCAGCCTCCCGGACAGGTCGATTCCCCGCAGTACCTCCGCCGCCGTGCTTTGTGCCCCGAATCCCGATCCGATCTTGTGCTGTGAAGTCGTTCTCGCGCTCATCCCTTCACCGTACAAGTTGGAGCGCGCTCTACCTCAAGCGCCCAGCCCGTCCAGGGCCCGAGCGTCGACGTCGGCGTCGCCCTCCTGGGCGCGCCTCCCGGCGAGCGTGAGCTTTCCGGAAGCGGAGTAGCGACAGAGTCTGACCGTCGGAGCCCGAGCGGGACGAGCAGCGAGACGGTCGCACCACGGGCCCGGCGACCGCAACTCGCAGCTCTTAGATCACCTCCCCGGTGCGGCGGAGCTAGCGCCGCGTTGGCGACGACGGAGAGCCCGAACCTATCTCGCGCAATCCCCCGACCTCCGGACGGTACGGCCGTCATGGCCGCAAGACTTGTCGCGAGCGTGCCACTATCGCATCGGCGACGACGCCCTCGTCGGCTACGTGCCGCACCATGACTTTGGCCGCCGTTCGGAGGCACGCGGCATCGGGCGGCCGCGACAACTCCTCTACGCCTCAAGCGGTCCAGGCGGGGCTACCGCTTCGCGTCGAACGGAGCAGTCTGACAAATATTGCTCGGTGGGCGACAAGGGGATCGGCCCGCTCCGGCCCCGGTCGAGGCCGGAGCGGCGATCGTCTTCGCTCAAGAGCGTGTGCAGGCGGACCGGCCGTGCGGACGATTCCGATGCGACTCGAGCGCAATGTGACTCGACTGGAGGAGCAGCACCAGGTCCGCGACCGCCGGCGTTTCGCGTGCGCCTGTCGGGAGCGGGTCGCCGGCCCGGACGGAGTGTGGTGGGCCCAGAAGCTCGATGCGCCAGCGGTAACGTGGGTGGACAGCGGCTGCACTGAGCAGCACAACGTCAACCCGGGCGGCTGCCCGTTCGCCCGCTTCCTCCGGGGCCTGGGGCCAAGACCGTGCAGAACCCGCCGGCTCCACGGCGAACGATGGGCCGCGCCGGAACCAGTTATGGGCTGGCGCGGCCAGCCCGCACGCAACGCACGAGTTCCTCGGCATACGGCACGACGACTAGCGCACCCAGGGTGGCCAAGTTCCCAGCTTGGTATGTCGGGCTCAATGGTCGCCTTTTCGGCTTGATCCGCCAGTCGGGTCGGCCTCGCAGCCCGGCGGCAGCTTGCGCTTGGTCCCAGTGGAGGACAGTCAGCAAGAAGGTCGCCATCATCGGCACGCGCCCCAGAAAACCGTGTACGTACTGCTCGAACGCTGTCACCTCGCGGCGGCCATCCGCGTAGGCAACATCCAGGATCCCGCTGACTTCGTGAAGCGTGAGCGCACCGTAGGTCACGGCCAGCATTGCAGCATCGATCTCACAGAAAAGCCCGAGCAGCGCCGGCAGGCCACCCTCGATCATCATCGCCGCATGGATCACCGACTCGGTTGTGCCAGCCGTGTGCTCGATGTCGCTACGGCGATGACACCACCAGTCAGCCAGTCCCGCTGCGATCCAAACCGGCATGACGAACCACTGCAAGCCTCTCCGAGTCGCGTCCTCCACGCCCGCACGTCGCCGAAGATCAGCCGGAAGCAGCTCGCGCACAACTCCGCGTATGCTAGAGGTCTGACGTCCCGCTGCAGAGGCAGCGACGCTTCCGGCGCCAGCGGCTCGTCACCGTCGGCATCGACAACGCGTGCGGCGCAACGGTCGCCCCCGACGCCGCTTCGACCTTGTTCATGCGGCCGGATGATCCAGCCCGTGAGCGGCTTCGCGCTCCGCGCCGCGAGTTCGCGTCGCACCAGCACGGCACTGCTCCTTTCTGCTCGGCCAGGTCTGTCCGCGCGCCTACGTTCACCGGACGCCACTCGCCGGCACCCTGGTTCGCGGACTTCACCCTGCACATAATCTCGCCCGCGCGACTGACAGGATCCGCACGGTTGCTTTTGACCGCCCGCCGCCCCGCGTCGCGCGAGCGCATCGGCGACGAAGGTATGGCCCGATTCACGGCCGTCGGCGCAGGATCGTACGATCGCCTTCGGCCCCTTGGGAGTCGTCACCGGCGCCGCGTCCGGCTGAGCGCTTTGCCGGATGCGCTTGCAGGGGCTGGGCCCAGACGAGACGGCCGAGCTGGAGGAACGCGGCACCTCCGGGACGCGCTCTTGCACTCCGATCGGTGAGCGGTAACTGCCTTGACCCTGAGTCGGTGATCACGGGGCTCATCCGGCCTGCTTTGCGGCTGCTTGTGGCGTCGCGGTCGCGATCCTGAGCGACACGTGAGCCTGGCGTGTGTGGCCACGGGATACTTGCTGGTTGACGACCGCCCATCCGGGCCCGTCCCCAACCAGCAAGTCTTTGATCTCCAGGATGGAGGCGAGTCGCTGAATTGAGAACAGTTGATTGTGTCAAGGCCGGTCGAGGAGTGGACCACTTACGCCGGCTGAAAAGTGGACCACCCTGAGTGTGGTGGGAGAACGGATCGGGGTGGGCATAAGCGGCTTCGCGCGGAGTGAGGAGCGAAGCGACGAGCGGAGCGCGTAGCCGCTTGCGCGGCTCGTCGGGGGCCCCCTCAGCCCCGGTGGGGGGCCGGGTGCGGCTCGTTCGTACCGGTGACCGTGGCCGTGGCGGCCGGTTTGGCCGGTTTCGCTGCGTCCACGCCGCGAGCGCTGCGTTGTGCGACGTTCTAAGGCTCTCGGGGAGCACGCGGCGACCGTTTGGTCACCCGATTTCGGGGCTCTTCGCGGGCGGCGGGGAGCCGAGGTCCTTGTCCTTGAGCCGGTAGGAATCGCCTTTGAGGCTCACCAAGGGAACGCAACCCTGAACTACCGCAGCGTTCTCGCGCGGGAGGTGACCGTGGAGGACGCCGAGCTGTACCGCAGACCGGGAATCGCAGGCGGTTTCGGCGAGTGAGCACGGCCGGCGAAGGGCCTAAGAGTGTCTAGCGAAGAAGGCCGCACGGTCCAGAGATATGCGCCGCTGGCCGTTCCGTCCTGGAGGTGTGCGGCTTTGGCGGTGGGCGTGGCGGCATCGAAGCCGGCGCGAGAAGACCCTAGTCCGGGAACGACAAGGTAACTTGTTAGGATGGGTCCTCCGGCCACAGCCCCAAGCGCTCTGCGCCACGGGGTCTCCGAAGAAATGATTGTCCATGCATTCAACAACCCCATTCGCGTCGAGGACCTCGAGGAAGGCTTGATGATGTTGATTGGACCCGATTCCGCGGCCAACCTGTACGAGATCGGTGTCGTGTCCTCCGATGAGGGTCCGGTGATTGTCCACGCCATGCCAGCCCGTCCCAAGTACCTGCCTTCCTGATGCCCCGGAGCCTCAAAGAGATCCTCGACCAGGCGGACGAGCTTCAGCAGCGATTCGAGCGCCACGAGCCCGATAGCGATGAGATCAAAGACGCGACTGCGCTGAGGGCGGTGCGCCAGGCGGCACTCAAGCGCGCTCGCGCCGAAGCGCAGCTCGCCGATGCGGTGGGCCTGGCTCGCGCCGAGGGTTACTCATGGCAGCAGATCGGCGCGATGCTCGGGACTTCCGGTGAAGCATCCCGGCAGCGCTACGGTCAGCCCGCCCGGACCCGCTGACCACCCTCTGAGAAGGCTCTTCGTCTCAAGTCCTCCGACCAGCTCAAGTGCTAGACGTCCGGTCACGTGTCGCTGCTTCTGGGTTCGCCGCTGACCCCGGCCGTACTCCGGGACGTTTCTTACAAAGTTGACGTTGGGCGGGCGGGGTCAGCGGCGAACCCGTAACCGTTCAGTCCCGGGTCCCGGGTCAGGTGAGCGCGGGGAACGGGTCGCCCCGGTTGTGGGCGAGGAGGAGTTCGCGTAGGTAGGCGAACAGTGAGCGGTTTTGTAGGCGGCAGGTGGCGGCGGCGGAGTGGGCGCGTTCGGCGAAGCGTTCGCCGTCTTTGCTGGTGGTGCCGTGGGAGAGCTTTCGGTGGATGACCGGGCCGCGGAGCGCACGCTCGGCAGGGTTGTTGGTCGGCTCGACGCCCTCGATTGTGACGAACGTCCAGAGCGCGGGCCAGACCTTGAGCAGGTTGTTCGCGAACCGGCGGTGCCAGCGGGTGCGTCGGCTCTTGGGCGAGGCGTCTTGGAGTAGCGGCCGTAGTTCGGTTTGGATCGGCGCGATCTCGGCCTTGAGCTGATCACGATCGTGATGCTCGTGCTTGTAGGCGCGCCAGGCGGCGAAGACGCGGTCGGTCAGCTCGAGGCCTTGCTCGCCGAAGGTCTTCTGCTCGGCCAGCCCTTCCGAGTGGCGGCGAAAGTCGCGCTCGATATGTGACCAGCACACCTGCCGCCGCTCGGGGTCCAGGTGCTCAAAGCCGTTCCAACGATCAGAGACGACGATCCCCGGATAGGGGCCGATCAGCGCCTGGAACTGCTCGCGGTTGCAATGCTTGGCGATCTGAAAGAGCGCCGCGCCCGGGGTGGTGAGGGTCCACAGCGCGCGACCGTCGCCCGCGGTTCGCCAGCCGGTCTCATCGACATGCACCGCGGCCTGGTCGAGCACCCAGTCATGCAGCTGGAAGAGCGGGCCGGCGAGCGCGTCCGAGGCGCGCTGACAGACCTGATCGACCGTGCCGACCGACAGGCCGACGCCGAACAGATCTGACGCGAGCTCGATCATCCCCCGCGCGACACGCGGTTTCGCGCGGTCAGCGTCACCAGCGCCGCCTGCAAGTTCGGACCGAACGCCGAGCCTCCAATCTCGGCCGGCAGCTGCGCGGTCGTCTTGGCCCGGCAGGCCGGACAATGCATCCGGTGGGTGCGATGCTCGACCACCATCACGCCGATCGGCGGCAGCTCCGCCACCTGGTGGCGACCGAACCGCCCGCCCGCCCGGCGCTCACCCACCAGGAACTCACGGCCACACCCGCGACAAGCCTCCGGATAGTGATCAACGATCTCAACCACCTGATCCTCAGGCGTGAGCTCCCGGCCCACGCCGCTGTGCCCAGGCTGGCCACCCGCCTTGCGCTCCCCACGCAACAGCTCCTTGGCCTTCGCCCTGGCCTCCGCCCGCCGCTGCTGACGCGTCTTGGGCGGATCCGACGACGGCGGCTTAGAACTCGTGCGCGAGTCCCGCCGGGCCTGCTCCTCCAACCGCCTGATCCGCTCCTCGAGCCGCGCGATCTGCGCGTCATACCCCGAGGTCAGCTCAAGCAAGAACTCAACACAAGCCTCCCGTCCACCGTCATACAGCCTCCGCTTCCGCGCGATCCACACAGCCAATATTCGCCGGATAAGCAGGCGATCCTTGGTATGGAGACCGACTACCGAACGGTTACGAATGCAAGGAATTAGCAGGGACTTTGCAAGTGGAGCCAACGGGATTCGAACCCGTGACCTCCTGCTTGCAAAGAGCACGCGGGACTTTCGGCTGCGGGCTAGATCCTGGTTTCCCCTGTAAATACCCGGTTTGCTGCAAATCTGCGGATCGTCTGAGGGTGCGCTGGCCGTGGCTGCCGCTTCCATAACGCTTCCATGCTCCGGGGCCATCGGGACGGGGGCTTCTGTTGTCGACCAGGCCGGCTACGCGGCCCATGGGGCGGGGGGTTCGCTCAAGCTTCTCAGGCCGACAGGGACGTTACGACCACGGCAGGCGGCCCGGCCGCGCCGGGCGGCGATGAGGAACCCACGGAGCCGACCTCCTCGGCGGCTCGCCCCCAGCACGTTGCTTGGGGTCCTCACGGGCTCGAACGTCCGTTCGCAGCGCCAGACTAACCTGGTAGGAGCACACCCGGTTGCGCCGAATCTCGCAGGAGCGAGAGAATGCGCAAGGAGATCCGCAGCGCTGTCCACCACGATCGACAAACGCCACCAACTCGATGAGCTTCCCCCGGACGACCGGCGCGTAAGCATGGGTCTCTACACGACGTCTGAGGCTGCTCGTTACCTGGGCCTGCCCGTGTCGACTCTTCAGGCCTGGATCAGCCACCGGCAGGACAACGAGCCGCTTGTCACCACAGTAGCCCGCAAGGGTTATGAGGCTGGCATCCCGTTCATCGGTTTCGCCGAGGCGTTCGTGCTCCAAACAGCGCGACGCGCCGGCGTGCCCCGTCGTCGGATACGGCAAGGAGTGGAGGCCGTGAAGTCCGAGCTGGGACTCCAACACGCGCTGGCGTCCCGGCTGCTCTACACAGATGGCGCAGAATTGCTCGTGAGGTACGCAGCTGAGGACGACGATCTCGATGTCGCCCGGACACGGCAGCGCCAGCTGACGGCAACCGTCAGGGACCAACTGCAGCTCATCAGCTATGCCGGCGATGGATATGCAACGCGACTCGAGCTTCCCTCGTATGGGCCAGCCGAGGTTGTCGTCGACCCCCGAGTCGGCTTCGGCTACCCCTTGATCAAGCGCGCCGGCGCGAGGGTCAAGGACGTGCTCGACCGATTCTGGGCCGGCGAGGCTTTGCGCACGATCGCATACGACTTCGACTTGAGCGACGAAGAGGTGGAAGCGATCGTCCGTGCCCAGACCAAGCCGCCGAGCTGAGCCTCAGCCCGAGTTCTCTCTCGACCGAAGCCTCGGGAGACACATAGTCGCAGACGCGATGCGCGCGGTCGGTCTATCGGTGCAGACCATCGAGCGTTATCCGGAGACCGAGGAGTTCGTCTCGGATGAGACGTGGATCCGCGAGGTGACTGCGGATGGGCTTGTGATTCTGATGAAGGATGATCAGATCAGGCGCAAGCCTCGCGAGCAACAAGCCGTGCTGGAGTCTGGCGCGCGAGCCTTCGTCGTGACGAATGCGAACTTGAAAGGCGACGAAGCAGCGGCGTTGTTCGTCGAGAATCGTCACCGCATCATGCAGAGGGCCCGGAGGCCGGGCCCGTACATCTACGGCGTTTACGCCGAGCGTCTCGAGAAGCTGTTCCCGCCCGAGTGATCACTGAGAGTCGTGATCGCCGGAGGCTCCGAGAAGTTCTCCGTACTCGGCCATCATCCGGGACCGCCTCATCCCTCGTCGACGCGCATCGGCCATCTCCCGCACGTAGACGGCTCGCGTCACGTTGGCGTCTCGGTGTCCGAGCAGGAACGCCACCTCGTCGACGCTCTCGCCCGCAAGGAGCGCCCGACTCGCGACGGTGTGACGGAAGCTGTGCATCGACGGTAGCGTGCCGTGCGGTACGCGACGCGGCCGACCAGCCTGACCGTGGTCGTGAAGCACAGGGAAGGTCGGGTTGCCCTGCTCGTCCGTTGCTTTGGTCTGAGCGTTCCGGAGTGCACGCGTGACATTCCGTTGGCCAAGCGGGCGACCCGTCCGCGTGGCGAAGACGAAGTCGTCGGCACGGGTGTGGGTCGATGCCCTCCAATGGCGGACCAGCATCAGGGCTAGCGCTCGAGGAATCGGCACCGTCCGAGCCGAACCATCGGTCTTGGTCGGCTGCCGGTTGCCCTGTCGGTCCACCTGCCACGCGAACTCGATCTCCGCGTCATCGACATCCTGGATGCGGACGTTGCCCCACGTTAGCCCGAGCAGCTCAGACAGCCTGGCCCCGGTGAGCGCCGCCACGGTGAACAAAGTTCGGAACGGTTCGTCCGCGGCTGCGATCGTCTGCTCCAGCTCGCGCGCCTCGAACACACGCCGGCGCTGGCTCTGCGCGGGCTTCGGCCGTTCGGACGAAAGCATCAACGACACGGGGTTGGCGCCGGCCCAGCCCAGCCGGCGAGAGGCGTAGCGGTACACCCTGTTCGCGACACCTATGACGATCACGATCGTCGACTCTGCCAATCCTTCATCCCGCAGACCCCTGACCATCTCGGCAAGGTCGTCCGGCGAGATCGCGTCCAGCCGTCGTTGCTCGAATCGCTTGAGCAGATGCTGCTCGAGAGCGTTCCGGTAGCAGCTCCGCGTCGCCGGTCGCAGGTCGACCACAGGTCCGGCAAGCCATTGGGCGGCTGCGTCACCGAACCGAAGGCGCGGACTCGTCGCAACACGCTCCCCACGAGCTTTGCGGGCGAGCAACTCATCACGGACGGCCCGGGCAGCAGTGATCCCTCCCTCGACTCTCCGCCATCGCTGCTTGCCGGCCCCGTCCCTGTAGCCGATCTCGTAGATTCCGGAGCGTCGCCGATAGATGTTGCGCTCAACGCTAATGCGTCGCGCGCCTCCTTTGTCCGTCATGGCCGACACCTACGCCGCGAGGCCGAGGGTGGGCATGAGGTGCCGCGGTCGACCACCGGACCGCCGCCAGGCGTCGAGGTCGCTGCGCCGGAAGTACAGCTTGCAGCCGGGTCCATCCTGTTCGGTGGGGATGGCGCGCTCGGCCGCCAGTTTCCGGAGCGTGTCCCGATGAATGCCGAGGTACTCGGCTGCGTTACGAGAGTCGAACCATTCGTCGATTCGCTCGTCGGCGGCACTCAATCGCTCCGCGATGACCGCCGCGACTTTCTCGGCGAGGCGGTCGACGAGATGCTCGACGATCGCCGACTCCGTCAATCCCTTACCGCTCCCCGAGGGCTCAGCTGCTCCGGCTGTTCGCTTGGGGCCAGTCAGGTCTGTCGCGAGACTAAGTTCGCGAGCCGAGGATTCGCGCTGCGCTGTGGCGTACGCTGCCATTGTCGTGACCTCCCTTATAGGTCTCGGCCAGGCCCCGGGGTGTTCGCGCACCGCCGGGGCCAGCTCTTTGTCTATAGCTGAAGACTACCGGGTCGGTCGGACGGATCCGTCTACGAATGTAGCCTTAAGCGAATGAGTCCCCGCGTGAGCACCGAAGACCTCGTCGACGCCCAGATGGTCGCCGAAATCCTCGGGTTGTCGCATCGCAATAGTGTGAGCCTTTACCAACGCCGGTACGACGACATGCCTCGCCCTGTGGTCGACCTCGGGGACGGCCGAGTGAAGCTTTGGCTGCGTCCCGAGATCGAACGGTGGGCGAAGGCGCAAGCGGCTAACGGTCGAACTCGACCCGCTCGCCGAGCGGCTCGCTGACGCTCCGGTTTCGCCCGCGGTGTCGTTCTGCTCGTTGATCTGGTCGGTTGGCCGCTGCGCGCCGGCCTGACCGCGGCACCTCAGCCTTCACTGTTCCAGCCAGTCCCCCTGCCAGGAGATCATCCAGTTCCGATTTGGGCGCGGCCCGGACGGCCGCGCCCAAATCGGAACTACCCCAGCGGGAGGCGGCGTTGGATCTGACAAGGCTCCCTGCGGACTGGTTGTGCCGCCGCCTCATTGCTGACCGGATGAGGGCCTCGACTCGCATCTCGGAGACGAGGACTTCGAAGAGCAGCTACCCACCGAAGCGTTAGCGAACCGAGCGACGCACCGCAAACGCGAACGGCGCGATCCCCACCTCGCCGAAGCACTGGCCCGGCGGCGGAACGCGGCTGGCGACTCCTTTCGTGGCGAAGCGCAAGCCAGCCTCGACGGTCTCAGGCGAGCAGAGCGATCGTCAGCTGTCGGCGGGGGCTAGCCGGCCGACAGGCCTGTAGCTAACGTCGTCGACTGACGCGGATTCCGCGCAATCCGAGACTGTCGGTGTCGGAGCAAAGATGCGTGTGCGACAACGAACGCAGGTCGCGCACCCTGAGGTCGTCACGAGAGCCGTGCGCGGCGGCGCCGGCGTACGGCGACCGTCCGAGGCGGGCCGCCGAGCGGGTCGTAGCTGGTGACGGTGGGCGGCACCGGCAGGCGGGGGTCGGCGGCGTAAAGGTCGCGCAGCTCCTCAAGCGGCGGGTCGTAGGCCGCCGTCACCTTGGCGACGCGGTCCAGGAGCTCGAGGTCGCGCTCGCCCGTCACCGGCTGATCGGCGAGACCCCACGCGTCCCACAGCAGCATCTCGTCCTTGTTGAGCGCCGCCAGGTCGTGGACGAGGTTGTGCTGCAGATACGGCCAGCCGCGGGTCATCTCCACATCGACATCGGGGCCCACCAAGAACGTTTCGGGATCGGCTTCGCCCGCGCGACACAGCTGCCACGCCCTGCCCGCGACGAGGAACCGGTCCCTTGGCACGTCGAGCGGATCGAGCTCGGCCCCATCGCTGGGATCGACGTGACCCTCCGCAATGTTCGCGTCTACCAGGCGCCAGCGCCTCAAAGCCTCGTCCCAGACCTCGGCCACTTCGTGGTCAATTCCCAGACCCGCGACGGCGTAGCATGCGAAGCCGACGCGTGCCCGGGCGGGAACGTGCCGCGCCCGCGCCATCGCCAGCAACAAGACCGTGAAGTCGCGGCAGCACCCGACCAGGCGCTCGTGCGGTTGCCGTGCCTCCGCCAGTGGGCCGTACCGGAGCTCCGTTACACGAGCGAGCATCGTCTCGCCGTAACGGCTGTCTATCTCTCTGAGCCGCTCCTGCGGGATACCGGCCGCCAACGGGCGGTCGGCGCGGTAGTGGATAACCAGCCCGTGGGCTGCCTCCCGTATCTCAGCGAGGCCCCTGGGGATGTCCTCCATTAGCGAGCCCAGCTCTCCCGGGCTCGTCACCGAACTCTGGGACGCGTACCAGCCGAGGTCGTGCGGGTTGGGCATGCTGGGCCTTACATATACGATCGCGACGGGACTGGCGAATGCGCCGCACGGCCTAGTGCCGTGACCGGCAACCTTTGCCGTGTTGCCGGCAGGAATCGTTGGTTATGGAGAGCGAATCTCCTCGCGACCGAGCGTCGTGAGGAGATTCGGTGGCGGGGCGGGTCCAGTCGAGGGTAATACGCGTTGGGGTCATAGGGATTGGTGATCAGGTCCCACACATCGGTCGGGCCGTACGGGCCGTCGACCCGACCCGATTGATTGTTGACCCGCTCTTGATGCCAGATCGACACCTTCTCGCCATACAGAAGCTTCCCGATCGCCGTCGCGTCCAACGCGGGGCGGTCGCGCACGGCCAGCGCCGGCGACGCGATGATCGTGCCCGTCGGACAGGGGTCCATCGAGCAATCGGCGCAAGCGCTCGGCACCACAGACAGCAGTGAGACCGCGATTACCGCGCAGGTACCGAAGCCGAGACGTAGACGTTTGAGAACCCGCGACATGAAACCTCCAATCGAGCGGCGTTCGCCCCCCAAGACGCGCGTGAAGCGCGGGTATTCCATGCCCGGAGCGAAGCGAGCTGCTCGCAAACCGGCGACGCAGGGACAGCGGCCTCGCCCGTCTGATGCGGGCACTCAGCTTCCCCCGGCGAGTGGAAACGCTGGCAGCCGAGCAACCGTGTTTGACAGCGGGTCGCAAGCGGCCCCCGCGCCTCAAGTGCCGGAACCGGCGACCGCGATTCCCTCGATCTCGACAAGCTGCTCCGGGTAGCCCAGCAGCGAGACGCCAAGGGCCGTGCTCGGTGTCCGCCCCGAGGCGCGCCGCCATGATGTCCCACACCCGCAGGAGGTCCCCGCGCTCCTCCGCAACGACGAAGATCATGGTCTTCACCGCCCGGACCGCCTGCGCCTCGCGGTCCCGGTGCCACAACGCGACCCGCCTCCTCGAGCGGGCAGGCACCAGCAGCGAACACCAAGCCCCGCGCGGTCCTGCTGTAGTCGTAAGGCGTGCCCGGATAGAGACCCATCGCGCACAACGTAACCGGTCCTTGAAAGCTGTCCCTGCGCGGCCAGCAGCGCCGCCCGCCCGCATGTCAATTGGATTGCCCCCGCGCTGCGAGTGCCTGACCGACGTACCGCATGAGCTCCGGGTCGACCATCCCCCGAGGCGGCCGCCGGCCCCTCCTCGCGGTACATCGTGCCAAGCGACCGGCGGACGCCCTCATCGCCGCCGGTGAACTGCTCGATCAGCCCACGCCATTGGCGCGCGAGCTCGAGCATCCGCGGATCGGTCGGCTCGGTGCCGGCGGTCCGGCTCTGCCTTGACCGCGTCGATCAGCTCCGCCCACTCGCGCTCCGTCTGGCAGAGCGGTCCTCCCCCAGCTCTTCGCGCCGCTGCGCGAGCAGCTCGTGCTGCTCCTTGCTCGAGCGCAGCGATATCCGGAACGTCGTGATCCAGTCCGGTTCGCGGGTATAGCTCATGCTGCCTCGATTCGGGTCGCGTGGGCGTCTGTGCGATTCGTTGCGAGCAGCTCTCCGCTCCCACCGTAGACCTCGCTTCCGCCGCTCGCTGTGAGCGTCTGCCCGTCGGCTGCGAGAGTCCCCTGGCCGTGGCCGTAGACGATGGTCGTCGGACGCCCAGCGGGGTCGTTCCGCACGGCGTTGAGCCAGAAGGAGAAGCGATCGCCTGCGGCAGTCCATTCCCCGACCGCGGGGGGGAGCTGACCATTCTCCGCGTCGGTACCCACGATCAGTCCGTCGGGGAGGAAAGTCCAGCGGAGCCGTTCACGTTCGCCTTGGCGCGGCCCCTCGGTGAAGGTCAGGTGTGCATGCCACGCGCCTACCAGCGCGCTGTCGATCGCGGCCGTTGTCATGTTTGTCTCCTGTTGCTCGTGGTGGCTTGTCATTGGGGTGACGGTGGTGTGCCGTCCAGGCGGGTGGATCACGCACCCGAAGGCCCTCTACTTGGGTAGCTGTCCCAACGGGCAAGGTAGACCGGCGTCGCGCGGCTTCCGCTCGATGATTCAGGAGCGAGAGCGGCTCCACGATCACCTCCAGTTTCCGGACGACGAGCGAGAGTAGGTCGCGATGTGGCCCCTGCCTATCCCAGCGATCCTGGGATTTCGCGCCTCGCAGTCGGGGCGTACATTTCGCTGTATGACCCAGGAGCACGCCGCGCATGCCCGCCGGTTCGAGCGCTTGGCCAACGCTCCGCTGGACCTCGCGACGCTTCCCGCCCAGCTGCTCGAAGCGCTGGCGCGCGTCGTCCCGTTCGACGCGTTCTGCTGGGGAGCCGTCGACCCGGCGTCGCTGCTGCCGACCCGCGCCACCGGCACCACGATCCCCTGCACCACCTCGCTGATCTGGGAGGTCAACGAGTTGGTCGCCCGGGGAGTTGTACCGCGCGATATTCGGCCGCGGGCCAGGTCGGGGCGCTACGTCGCGCGGCTGTCGGAGGTCGTCGACGAGCAAAGCGAACACAGCCCGGTCTACCAGCGGGTCCTTGCGCCGAGCGGGCTCGAGCACCAGCTCCGCGCCGCGCTGGTGGTCGACGGCACGCACTGGGGGTTGCTGCATATCGAGCGGCGCCAACCGGATTTCACCTCGAGTGAGGTGGCGCTAATCGACGCGCTCGTCCCTCAGCTCGCGCATGCGTTGCGCCGCTGGATCCTCGCCGACCCAAAGCACGCCGCCGGTACGGCAACACCGGTCATGCCCGGCGTGATCGTGCTCGACCAAGACAACGAGGTCGACTCGATCAGTCCCGAGGCTGAGCACTGGCTCGCCGAATGGGGATTTGCCGATCTCAAGATCCCACCGTCGGCGATCGCCGCCGTCGTAGGTGCTGCCCGCGCCCGCGCCGACGACTGCCACAACGAGATCATCCCTAGCGCACGGGTGCGACTACCAACCGGAACCTGGCTGCACGTCCGCGCCACCCACCTCACCCGCCGCGATCGCAAGCCCCGTACCGCAATCGTGCTCGAGCGCGCCACCTCCGACCAGGTCGCGGCGCTGATCGCCCGCGCCCACCAGCTCAGCGAACGCGAAACACAGATTGCGCTGCTCGTCCTGCGCGGCCTCAACACCAGCGAGATCGCCTCCAAGCTCTTCATCTCCCCATACACCGTCCAAGACCACCTCAAATCAATCTTCGAGAAGGTCGGTGTGCGCAGCCGCCGAGAACTCGCCACCGACATCTTCGAATCCCACCTAAAAGCCGCCTAACGCTCCACGAATTCGGCGTGTTAGTGCGGACAGCGGCGTTTCCCCACAGCAGAACGGAAAGTGATCGCATGACTGTCGCTCGCCCGAGACGCGAGAGCTGGCGAGCCGACAATCCGGACGGCGGACGCACTCGCTGCGGACGAGACGCAGCATTGTCGTGACGGTTCGGAGACTGCTGCTCGCTTCAGAGAAACGCGGAAAGCGGCCCACACGGCGGGCGGCGCTGCCGTGGTGTCGTCGGCGCTGTCCATGATTACCCCGCCGACGGCATGCAGGTCTCTGACCGCGACCGGCCGGCTTCCCCGCACCTCGCCAGATGCGCGTCGGCTGGAACCGTTAGCTACAGGCCTGTCGGCCGGCGAGCACCCGCCGACAGCTGACGATCGCTCTGCTCGCCTGAGACCGTCGAGGCTGGCTTGCGCTTCGCCACGAAAGGAGTCGCCAGCCGCGTTCCGCCGCCGGGCCACTGCTTCGGCGAGGTGGGGATCGCGCCGTTCGCGTTTGCGGTGCGTCGCTAGGTTCGCTAACGCTTCGATGGGTAGCTGCTCTTCGAAGTCCTCGTCTCCGAGATGCGAGTCAAGGCCCTCATCCGGTCAGCAATGAGGCGGCGGCACAACCAGTCCGCAGGGAGCCTTGTCAGATCCAACGCCGCCTCCCGCTGGGGTAGTCCCGATTTGGGCGCGGCCGTCCGGGCCGCGCCCAAATCGGGACTGGATGATCTCCGGGCAGGGGGACTCGCTGGAACAGTGAAAGAGACCTGGGGTGTCGCGGTCAGGTCGGCGCGCAGCGGTCCACCGACCAGATCAACGAGCAGCTTGCGCCGCGCTTTCCTGACGCTTCCAAAACGCTTCCATGATGCCTGCCCAGACTCCCCCGGACACCCAACCCGCGATACAAAACCCGCCGATTAGCAGGACTTTCTCAAGTGGAGCCAGCCGGGATCGAACCGGCGACCTCCTGCTTGCAAAGCAGGCGCTCTCCCAACTGAGCTATGGCCCCGAGCGAAGCGAGTCTAACGGCGGACGGGGACCGCCCGGTCACCGGGATCGATTAGCGCACTGCGGGGGAACTAGCCGTCGAAGTCGAAGTCGCGGGGCGGACGCTGCTCGAACCAGAGACGATCGTGGTCCGGTGTGTCTTGAAGGAACTCGGGAGTCTCTTCGAGCACGTCTTCGCGCGGCTTCTCTGATGGCTCTTCGAGGTCGACGTTGTATTCGGCGGTTTCTTCGCCAGGAGGCTCGGTCGGATGCGACGGTGGAGTGGCAGGCTGATGCTCCTCAGTGGGGGTCTGCTCCTCGTCTTCGTCGTGACCAATTTCCGGTAGATGAGCCGACTCCTCGTTGGAGGCTCCCGGGTCGGGGAAGAACCGCGAGTCGCCGCCGGCATCACGGCGGGGAGGTTCATCCCACTCGAGTTCCTCCTCGCGACGATGCTCTGGATCGTCCTCTCCGACCGCGGCGGGCTCCAGCGGAAGCTCGCTCGGTTCCTCGGGGCCCCGCCGGACCGGCCCGAGGGCCTCCTGTTCGGCTCGTTCAATTTCCGCGGGGTCCGCGCCGTGCCGGCGCTTGAGATCCAAGTGTTCCCGGATCGCGTCGTCGAGCAGACCCATGACAAAAGCCTACTCGGCTGCTGTGACGTTCGCGGCGCACTCGCGGCCCGTATCGGCCGGCCGGCGCGGGCAGCTTGGCCTGTAAAGAGCCAATCATGTGTGCGACGGCGGCTTGGAGCCAGCTCTTGATCGTCCGCACCACCGCCGCAGTAGGCGGCGCCACCGCAGCTCTCTCGAAGTGCC
>CAWEFU010000003.1:0-125979 GCA_963808325.1 uncultured Solirubrobacterales bacterium | reverse complement strand
CACGAGCTCGACGACATGTTCGCATTGGACGAAACGAAGAAGCCGATCAATGGGCACTGCTCGGGTACCGGCGCCGTCCCTTTCCTCTGGCAACGCAGAAGCCAGTCTGGGCATTCGGCAGCCCCGTTTCGGCCGCGACGAAGAACCGTGTCACGCCGCGGCGCTCGACTCGCTGCGGGTCAACCGCCCGTTTCCCGCTGTTCGCTGGGATCGGCCGGGACAGGCTCAGGAGCGATCAGGGAGAGCCCGCTGGCCAGGACCGCGGCTTGCATCCGGCTGTCATAGGTCACAACTGCCCCGAGATCGTCACCAAGAGCAAGCGCCGAGGCCAGATGGATAGCGTCGAGTGTGCGCAGCTCAGTTGGGGTCAGGGACGCGGCGGTCGCGCGGACATCGTCGTCCAGCGGGATCTCGGCGACCGAGGCGAGCACGCCGACCACCGTCTCCTCGTCGGCGACCACGGCGGTCGAATCGGCTCGCGCCCGGGCAACCGCGCGGAAGAACTCGATCGAGGTGATGGTGCTTGTGGCAAGATCGCTCCAACGGCCGAGCTCCTCCTCGAGCGCATCGCTCTCGGCCTCGCGGACAACGAGCTTGACCAGCGCCGAGGTGTCGACGTAGAGGGCGCCTCGCTCGGGCTCAGCCACGCTCGCCGCGCTGCTCATGCACCGCGCGCGAACCGGCGTCGCTAACCGGCCCCCGCAACGCACCGCGCTCGGCTAGAACATCGACCAGCCGGCGAGACGGAAGCCTCAGCCCACGCGTCTGCGCCAAGCGGCGAAGCCGGGGCGAATACGAGGGCAACAGTTGATCAGCGCGTCGAGCCATTCTCACCGAGGATACCTGCGACCGCGGCACGACACTCAAGGCCGAAGCTTCACCTGAACTCGTCGCCGCGCCCGAAATGACCACACCCACCGCAACGTCAGGAGTCGGCCGTAAGCTCGGATCTGAGTGCAACAGCTGCCCATGGCCCCGCCGTGCGCCGAAAGATCACCGTTGTCCCGATACGCCTCCACGCGGAGCTGGCTGCGCCGGTCGTGGCGCGCGCGTCAAGGAGCCTTGCACGAGATTTCAGTCTCGTTCCCTTTTCCGTTCCCTTCGCGCTCAAAGCCCTTATTTCACGGGCGATTCGGGCACTCCGCGCCGGTCTCGAAAACCGGTATGGGCGGCTTCGTCCATCGAGGGTTCGAATCCCTCCCTCTCCGCTCGGAGGTCTTCACGTTTGACCTCGGTTGATGTTCACGTTTGGGTCGGAGGGAACCGCGGCTTGGCGTTGGGTGGCCGGGCGGGGGTGGGGTTGGTGGTGGGGGCTGGCTGCGGCTCGTTTTGTCGTTGTCTGATCGTGGGCGCGGGTCGTGTCTTGGGATGGTCGTGGTTCTCGTCGGCGGCGGGTCAGTTGGGTGGCGCGTTGGCGGCGTGGGCGAGGTCGTCGAGCGTGTGCTGGCGGCGCCGGCGGCGTTTGGGTGGGAGGTCTTGTCGGGCGCGCCGGGCGTCCTCGGTCTGGCGGGCGTTGAAGGCGTCGGCCACGCGGATGTTGCGGGCGATGAACGCGGTGGCGACGAAGAGCGCGTTGGGGGTCAGGCCGGTCAGTCGGCACCAGCCGCGGGAGAGGTCGTTGGTGGCGCGGTCGGTGGTGGTGGCGAAGGTGCGCTCGGCGGCGGAGCGTCGGTTGTAGGAGCGGCGATGCTCGGGCGAGGGGTAGTCGTGTTTTTGGGTGGTTTTGGCGTTGACCTCGGGCGGGACGGTGATCGTTTTTTGGGTGCAGCAGGTGGGTGGGTGCTGGGGCGTCTTGAGGATCGTCGGGCGCTTGTGCGGTAGCGTCATCGAGGCGGGTCTGAGCGGGCAGCGGAGCTTTCCTTGGACGGCGGGGCAGGTCACGCGGTGGTAGCCGTCTTGGTCGTGGCGTGTGATCGGCGAGAGTTTGTGGCGGGCGAGTTCTCGGCAGCGGGCATCGTGCGTGTGGGCTTGCTCGCCGGTGGCGCCGCGTGCGAGCGGGGAGAGTTCGAGCAGCGGTGTGGGGGTGGCGGGGCAGTAGAGCCCTCCGTTGTGGCAGATCGCGCCGTGGTGGGTGCCGTGGGGGCCGCGGTCGTTTGGGTGCAGGTCGTGGATCAGGCTGGCGCCGAGCTTGCGGAGTGGCAGCGCCCAGTCCGCAGCGACGCGGTAGCTGTAGCCGGAGTCAGCCAAGAGGTCGCCGATGTCGATGCCGCTGTCGTGCATGCGCTGGATGACGGGGACGATCTGGGCGGGCGGGTCGTGGTCGCAGGAGGCGAGCTGGATGCGGCGGACGAGCTCTGGCACTTCGGGGCCGTGCTCGTCTTTGACGGTCGTGACCGCTTGCAGGTAGTCGCCGAAGAAGCTCTCGTCCTTTTGCCCTGGGTTATCGCCGCGCCGGTGCCCCCAGGCTGCTTCGGGGTCGGCGCACGGGGCGTGCGTTTCTGGCGGCGCTTGCTCGGCGTGATCGTCGGCGTCGTTTGGTGCGGGTTGATGATCGTGTGGGTCGGCGCTCGTGGGGTGCTTGCGCGGGGGGCGCGCCCACGTCGCATGGTCGGTCCAGTCGACCGCGTAGCTGCTGCTGGCCGGCTCGCCCAGCACCTGGACGCTGGCCTCGAGCAGCTGGTCGAGCACCTCCGAGAGCGCCTGGGAGGGGCTGCCGTCGGGCTGTGGCTTTGAGAGCGCTTTGGCGGTCAGCCGGTGGGTGTACTCGAGCTGGCGGTAGGTGAGCGTGTGCGGGCTGTCGTTCCAGCGGGTGATCACCTCGAGCCGGCGCTGATCTTCTGCGGGTAGCGTTATCAACGTGCGGTGCACGGTGCGCAGCAGCGCGGCGCGGGCGTCGAGCATCGTCAGCACCATGCCTGCCAGGAGCGTGCGCGCGTGCAGCTGCCGGGGCCTGACCCCGACGGGTAGGCGCGCCTCGATCGCGCGGGCGGTGCCGGAGGCGTCAATGATCCGCTCGACCAGCGCCAGCTTTTCGCTCACGTGCCTGCTCCCAGGCGCGCGATCAGCTCGGGCTCGGTGGCCTCAGGCAGCCGAGCGAGCAGGTCGCCCAGCCGCTGGGTGCAGCGCACGCCGGCCGCCTGCATGAACGCCACGAGCCCGATCTGGCGGGCGCACGCGATAAGCCAGGTGGACCGGAGCCGTCCGGGCTCAAGCCGCGGCAGCGCGCGGTCGGCCGACAGCGCCCGGCACAGCTCATCGGTGACGTTGCGCCGGGCGGGATCGCGCCCGCCGCAGATCAGCCGCTCGCCGGCGAACGCGGCCGCGGACAGGAGCGGCTGCTGATAGCGGTCAAGGACCGGCACCGAGCGCGCGCGGCGGCCCGAGACGAGCACCAGCACGCCATCCGAACGTTGCACAATGTCGCTGCCGCGCACGTGGCGAAGCTCTCCGGCGACGATCCCCGCGCCAGCACCCAGGCAGATCAGCGCCCTGGTGCGCATCCGCCGCTGCCCGGTTGACTGCGCGGCGGACAGGCGCAGATACCCCTCGATCTGCGCCTCGGTATACGGCGCCTTCGCGCGCTCGCGCACCAGCGGCACCGGCGGCGGCTTGGGATAGCGCTCGATCGAGCGCGCCAGCGAGCGGAGGTTCGTTCGCAGCGTGCGTCGCGTCGCCGGCGAGACCGCCGGGCAGCCCACCAGCACGAACCGCTCGATCACCGCCTCTGATAAGAGCGCCTCCTCCACCCCCAGCCCCAACCGCTCGGCGAACGCGGCCAGCCGGCCCGCCGCGAACAGAAGCGCCTTCGCCCTGGCCGGCGTCTGGGGAGCCGCCCGGCTCACGACCTCGCGGGCGAACGCGGCCGCCGAACAAGACAGTCCCGGCGGCGAGTAGGCGCCGATCGCGGCCCGGGCCTTCGGGGCTGACCCCTCCAGACTCATCGGACAGTACATATACTGTCCGAGACGGACGTCACGACAGACCCCTCTGCCAAACTGCCCCGATGAACCCCGATCAGCCAGCCCGCGACGAGTTCCGCCAGATCGCAAGCGAACTCACCAAGCTCGCGCGCACCGGCAAAATCCTGCCCGGCTCAATCCAACAGCGCCACACCCGCTGCGGCCGAGCGGGCTGCGCCTGCCAAGCCGACCCACCCCGCCCCCACGGCCCCTACTGGCAATGGACACGCAAGGTCGCCGGCAAGACCATCACCCGACGCCTCACCCCCCAACAGAGCGAGCGCTACCAACCCTGGATCCAGAACGACCGCCGCATCCGCGAACTGGTAGCCCGCCTCGAGCAGATCGGGATCGCCGACCTAGAAGCCGCGCACCCCCCACGGTGAGCGCGCCACACCGGCCACCGCGGTCGCCAGCCCGCCACGCCGGGTGTGGAGAACCGGCGCTTAAGCCGTGATCGCACCTACAGACGAACCAGAAAGCGCCCGCAAACGGCCAAACGTGAACTCCTCGCTCGACGGCCCGCTTGGGCCGTTTTCTGTTGGGTGTTGGGGCTTCCGGCGCTGGTGCGGTGGGTCAACCCGGGCCAACGCGGGACTGGCCGACATCGGGGTCTTCGTTCCCTTCTCGTTCCCCCGGCGGCGGGCGCGACCAGGGCCGGCACCGACCGGTTCATCCCCCCTCGGCACACCGGTGCAATCGCGCAACGCGGGCCAACCTGGGTCAACGCGGGCCAGCGTGCCGGACGTTTCGTTCCCTTGAACGCGCTGCGCAGCCGCTTCCGCATCGCGGGTGGCTGTCGGACAAACGACGGCGATCGGGCGTATCGGGATGGGCTGGCGGACTCGGCTGTGGCGTGATGGGTCGAATGCGTCGGCAGGGCCGGTTTCAGGCTCCCGCGGCGGCTATCTGGTGGCTGTAGAGCTTCAGGAGGTTGTGCGTTGCCGCCTGGAACCGCAGCTCCGATCGCGCGGCGGCCCGTCCTCGTCGCTGGAATCGTCGGAACCCGCGGTTGAATTTGTTTTGGCCGAATACCGGCTCGACCGTCGCCATCCGTCTTCGATAAAGCTTCTGCCCGAGCTCGGTCTCAAGCACTCGGCGCATGTGCGCGTAGACGCCCTTGTTCCATCCGGGGCGGGCGCTCTTGCGTAACCCGGAGTCGGGCGGGATCAGCACTTGGATGTGCTTGTTGGCGACGATGTTCTCCACCTGTTGCTTATGCCAGTAGCCAGCGTCGGCGACGACCGTCTCGGGTGACTCGCTGACACCCACCTTCTCCAGTTCCTCGACGATGGCGTCGACCATCGGCTCGAGGTTGCCGAAGTCACCGGGCTGCACGCTGACATCGACGGCGAGGATGATCTGGCGCTCGTTGACGGCCGCCTGCGCGTTGTAGCCCTGGACGGCTGGCTGGCCGGTCGTGCGCATGATCCGCGAGTCATGGTCGGTGGTGTTGATCGTCCCCTCCGGCTTCTCGGGCGGCGTATAGGGATCCGGCGGGCGGCTCAGACCGCGGCCAAGCCGGTCGCGCCTCGTCGCCCGATAGGTCTCATACGCGGTGTTCGCTTCCAGATCGACCCGATGCTCTTCCTCAAGCCGGCGCTTTGACTCCCGCAGCCGCTCGGGCCGTGACGGGGCGATCGGCCGCGCCTGCTGGCGGCGCAACGCGTCAAGCTGCTTGCGCCCCTCGCGGCGCCAGCCGCGCCTGCCGGTCTCGCTGTTGACATTGCGCTCGCGGTCAAGATCGAAGGTCACGAGCGGCTCCCCACAGTCCGTCCTCTCCGCTTGGGCGCCGTCGGCGTTCGGCTCGCGCTCGGCATCGAGCTGGCGCTTGGCCTCCCGGAACGCCCGGCGGCGACCCTCGCGCGTGCACAGGTTCTCCGGCAGCTCATCGCCGCGAGCGTCACCCAAAAGCTCATCCTCGCGGCGGTCGATCTCATCGGCCTCCTTGAGGATCTCGCGCACGATCTGCTCATAGCTTCGGTTCGCATCCAGCGACGCGTTCGGCGCCACCTTCATCCCGTCGACCACGATCACACCCACCTTCACCAGCCCCGCCTTGTGACACAGCGACAGCACCGAGGTGAACAGCTCGCCGAGCGCCTTCTCGTGCCGGCAGCGGAACTCCGCGATCGTCGAGTGATCAGGCACCAAGTTGGCGCAGATCACCCGATAGGCAACATCTTCCCGGCAAGAGCGCTCGATTCCCCGCGACGAGCGGTTCCCGCGCGCGTAGGCGTACAGCAAAAGCGCAACCATCATCTTCGGGTCATATGCGGGCCGGCCATGACCATCAGCCCGATAGTCGGCATAGAACTCGGTCAGATCCAGCTCATCGACCGAGCCCAGGATGCTCCACACCAAATGGTCTTCAGGGATCCACTCCAACAGCGACGGCGGCATCAAATAAGCCTGGTCGCGATCGCAAGCGATGAAGTTCTGGGGCATCCCGGAATTGAATTAACTTAACGACCCCGGACGGACCCCCCTTTTCCCGACAGCCACCGGGTTTGCGAGAGTGCCACACCGCAGTTCTCGTTGTCGTCCCAAGCGCTCGCCCGGTCCACGGCCCCAACGACTTGCGCTCCCACAGCCCAACGGGCACCCTGTTATTGACCGAAACTCAGCCGCTGACTGGACCCGCATCGGGCACCCCGGGTCTACGACGCGGGTTATTCGCGTTTGAGCTTGACGCCGATCGTGGGCACGAAGAGCGACGCAAGGTACCGGGGCCACCAGATCGAGCTGTTGCAGCGGAAGTGGATGTTCGTGCCGTCTGCCGCGTCGAAGGACTGCGTGTGGCTTGAGTATCGGCCGGCCTTGACTTGAAGCGTGTGCGGGCCGGGTTCCACGTGAAGTTCGACGGTCTGGTTCCGGTCGATCGATCCGGCCGGGCTGCCGTCCAGCACGATCTCGAAAGGGCCGCGGCGAAGCTCCATGGCGCCGCTGGCCGCTCGTTTCAGCGTGAGGGTGGATGACATTCCAGGTTTCCTTCGGTTGTTTGATCGGAGGTGCTTCGTGGATCAGGCTGAGGTTTCGCGAGGATCAGGGGGCGTTACGTGCGTGTTCCGCTGATGAGTCGTTCGCGGTCGAACATCGCCGCGACGGCCCGCCAGCCGAGGGCGTCGAGCGTGAGCAGGACGGCAGCGAGGACGAGCGCCAGGCCGGTTGACGGGGGGATCACGTCAAATCCCATCAGCGCGACGATCGCGATCGGGGGTATGTTGGCGAGCACGCTGAGCTGTTGGGCAGCGCGGACGTCGGAGGAGCGGGCGGAGATCGCGATCCCGACCCAGATCGACCAGCCGGCGAGCAGCGGGGTGAACGCCAGCTGGATCGGGATGTGCGACCCGGCGAAGATCGCGGTCCTCATGGCCGGATGAGCGACCAGTGCAGCCAGCCCGAGGAAGATCCCGAATATCGTGTAGGCGACCACGAGCGTCGGGATCAGGACCGCGAGCGCTTTGCCGACGAGGAACTCCTCGCGGCGGATCGGGGTGATCAGGATCGGCTCGAGCGTTCCCTGCTCGCGCTCGCCGACGACCGAGTAGGCAGACAGCGTGGACGGAACGAGCGCGGGGATCAGCAGCATGTACAGCAGCGACAGCCCGACCCGGTGATCAAGCTTGGAGCTTGCCTCCACGGCGGGAGTCCCAAACAGCAAGATTGTCGGAACGGCGATGAAGATCAGCGGCATGATCGTCATCCCGAACACCATCACGAAGCGATTGCGACGGTAGTCGCTGAGCTCCCTGACGCTGATTGCTCTCACGCGTGTCCAGCTGAAGCTCATCGCCGCTTAGCCTCCACGTCCTCGTCGATCAATTGCAGGTAGACATCCTCCAGCGAATGGCGGGACTCGCCGATGGACAGGATCTCGGCGCCGGCGCCCACCAGCGCACGCGCGACCGCCGGGGCGGCGATCTCCGCGTCCGACACGGTCAACTCATAGCCGCCCGATCCAGACGCCTGCCACCCATCGACACCTCCCAGCTCACTGAACACCGAACCCGGGTTCTCGAGTGAGCCCCGGACACGCACTTCGAGGGACCGGTTGAACAGCCGCTCGCGCAGTTCCTCGGGGCGGCCGATCAGGCGCATCGTCGTGTTCAGGATCGCGACCCGATGGCACAGCCGCTCGGCCTCCTCCAGCCGATGGGTGGTCAGGAAGATCGTCACCCCCCGCTGGCGCAGCGAGACGATCAGCTCGTGCACGTCATGGGCGGCGACTGGGTCAAGCCCGGAAGTCGGCTCATCGAGAAAAAGCACCGCCGGGTCGTTTAGGAGCGCGCGGGCGAGCGCGACCCGCTGACGCAGCCCCTTCGACAGCGAACCGCACAGATCGCCCGCACGGTCGAGCAGGTTGACCGCCCGCAGCGCCCGCTCGATCCGGCCCGGAACGTCATCCAGCTCGTAGAGCCCGGAGAAGCAGCGAAGATTCTCAGACACGGTCAGGCGGCGGTACAGGCCCGGGGACTCGGGCATGATCGAGATCCGCGCCCGAATCGCCAGGCCGTTCTCCGGGCTCAGCGGAAGGCCGGCGACGCTCGCCGAGCCCGAGCTCGGCGCGATCAGCGTGCCCAAGGTCCGCACCGTCGTCGTCTTCCCCGCCCCGTTCGGACCGAGGAAGCCGAACACCTCGCCGTAGCCGACCTCGAACGAAACGTCATCGAACGCGACACGGTCACCGAAGCGCTTGCCCAGATGCTCAACCGCCAGCGCCGGTCGCTCGCGCGAACGATCGGGCGCGGAGCACGCCTCGACGCGCTCGCTCGAACGAATTGCTCCGGGATGCGTTGCTAGCCAGTCGATGGCTCCACCCTAGCACATCTCTGGCCGATCTGCCAAATACTTGGGAACATGTAGCCAGTAGAGGCTGTGGCTGTGCTAGTTTTTTGGTCATGGAGCCAAGCCCGGGGTCCGCGGACCCTGAACGGACCTTCATCGAGACCGCCAGGCGGGCACAGATCGTGGCCGCGGCGATCGACACGATCGCCGAGGTCGGATACGCCCGCGCGTCGCTCGGCCGCATCGCAGCGAAGATCGGGATCAGCAGGGGCCTGATCAGCTACCACTTCGCCGGCAAGGACGAGCTGATGAACGAGGTCATCAGCGAGGTTGTCGCGCGGGCCAGGGCCTACATGGAACCGCGGATCTTCGCGGAGTCGACCGGACCGGCCAGGGTGCGCGCGTACATCGAGTCGAACCTCGCGTTCATGCGAGAGCACCGCAACTACCTCATCGCCGTCGTCGAGATTCTCCGCCATCGCGTCGCCACTGAAGGGCCACGTCGAGTCAGGAGCCCCAACACTCCGGTAGCCGCGCGCCCGCTCGTGGACCTGCTCGCCCGCGCCCAAGCCGCCGGCGAGCTCCGAGAAGACTTCGACCCCAGAACCATGGCAATCGCGATCCGCGCCGCGATCGACACCGCCCCACCCCTCCTAAGCCACGACCCCGACTTCGACATCGACCACTACGCAAAAGAGATTGCCAACATATTCGAGCGGGCCACGCGCATCGACCGATGACATCGCCTCCCCAAGAGGATTCGCGATCGGTCGCTGCGCGCTCGACGCGGAACCGAAGAAGCGGTGACCGCTTTGCCTCCACGAGCGACAGCAGCCACCAATGCTGACCTCGGTTCCCCGTCGGACGAGGCGGGGAAGCCGATCGACGGCTACTCGTTGGCCATGAGGCTGTCGCCTTCTCTCGGCCGAGCGGCAGTCGTCGGCTTCGACGGTATGTCGGACCGAGGAGCTCTCGCTGGCCAAGCGGGGCCGGCACTCTAAGCGGGGTGTGCTGACCGCGACCGGTGTTGCGTCTGGGCTGGCGCGTACGGTTGGCGCCATGTCGGCAGGGCAAGGGTGGGTTGTCGATTTCGACGAAGGCGCGGTGCGTGACTTCGAGGCGGTGAAGTCGAGAGAGGAGCGCAAGGCGGTCTTCAACGTCGTCGACAAGCTGACTCAGCTCAGACCACGCCTGGTTCCACCCCATATCAAGTCGCTGGCGGGCGAGAGAGACCTGTTTGAGCTGCGTCCGCGGCATGGCCGCACCAAGGGCAGGCCGCTCGTCGTGCGCCGCGGCGACGGATACCTGATCGTCTCGGTCGCGGTCGACCACGCGAAGGACATGGACCGTGCTGTCGCTGACGCCCGACGCCGGCGGCCCGCGGCCTTCCTGCCGACTGATTACTCATGTATTATCGGACGATGGCTTTGAAACGCGACATTGACATGAGCAAGTTGCTCGAGCGCGAGGTGGCGCAAGATGACGAGTTTCGCTCCGAGTGGCTGCGGCTGACGCCCGCGCGGCAGTTCGCAGCGATGCTGATCGGCTACCGATCCGATCACGAGCTAAACCAGCGGCAGCTGGCGAAGCTCTTGGGCGTCTCGCAGCCACGGATCGCGCGGATGGAATCGGGCGAGCAGAACCCCGACTTCGAGACGATCATCGCGGTAGTCGGCAAGCTCGGCACCGAGTTCGTGCTCGACGTAGCTCCCGCGGGAGCCACCGCTCGGCTTGTGACCAAGACCGCGCGCACAGCCGGCTCAACCGTCCAGCACGGCGAAATCGCAGTCGTGACCGCCACCGCGCACGCGGGCGCGAACAGACGCCGCACGCGCGCGCGACGCACAAGCCCGCGCCGGGCAGCCGCCAAGCCAGCATAAGCGCCACGAGCCGCCCTCCGCGACAGCTGTCGTCTGCTCGCCACTGGAGAGACCGCCACAGCCGGGTGACTATCGGGGCCCGGAAGCTCCCGTGCCGACGCTGGCGACCGGTCGGCAGCGGCGCGAACTTGGCCGCCCAGCGTGGCGAGCGCGTCACGAAAGGACGTTTGCACGAAATTCCAGTTTCGTTCCCTTTTCCGTTCCCTTCGCGCTCAAGCCCCCTATTTCATAGGCGATTCGAGCCGAGCAGGCCGGTCTCGAAAACCGAGGGTGTCAGGTTAACTGTGTAGGCGGCTTGATGGGTTAAGTGTAACAGTTACTCCGTGAGTGGCAACGAGTGACAGTCAGTTTGCAGTGTCAGGGACGCGATCACCGAAGTGGATCTTGAACGCGAGCAGCGCCGTTGTCCAGTTCCGGGTTCTGGTCCATTGCGGGACGGCGTTCTGCAGGGCGACGTAGACGAGCTTGCGGGCGGCGTCCTCGTTCGGGAAGCTGCCCTTCGTCTTGATCGCCTTGCGGAGCTGCCGGTTGAGCGCCTCGATCGTGTTGGTATCCGGTATGAAAGGCGGTAGATGCCGCTGTGTCCCCTGACCGAGCCGTTGCAGCCGTTGTGCGCTTCGGGCTCGGTGAGTACGGTCCGACCGTCCGGGACAAGGGGCATCCGGGAGCGAACGCAGGCCGGGCAGGCCGTTCATCGCACTGTGGGCCTTGAGCCCGAGTTAGTACTTGGCCGCCCCTGCGACTAACCCGGATGCGCCTGGAGCGCGAATCCGTAGGTGTCGTTCGCCCGCCTGTCCTCCCAAACCATCAACCCAAATTGTTGGAGGTTCGTGATGGGACGCAGGTGTATCGGACTGGATGTGCACCGCGAGTTCGCGCAGATCGCGGTGTGGGAAGACGGCCTGGTTCGCCAGGCCGGCCAGATCGCGACGAGCGCGGAGGCGTTGCGGGTGTTCGCGGATAGTCTCGGCCCCGAGGACGAGGTTGCGATCGAAGCGACCTGTAACACGCACGCGATCGTGCGGTTGATCGAGCCGCGCGTGAAGCGGGTGGTGGTCTCCAATCCGCAGAAGACCCGGGCGATCGCCGAGGCGAAGGTCAAGACCGACAAGGTCGACGCCGAGGTCCTCTGTCAGCTGTTGGCGGCGGACTACCTGCCGTGGTGTGGGTCGCCGATGAGGGCACGCAGGCGTTGCGTCGGCAGGTCGCCCGCCGCGCGCACATCGTTCGCCAGCGCACCCGGATCAAGAATCAGGTGCAGTCGGTCCTGCATCGCAACCTCGTGCCGCGTTGCCCGGCGGCGGATCTGTTCGGGATCAAGGGCCAAGTGTGGCTCGGGCGCCAGCCGCTTCCGCCCGATGAGGAGATCGCGGTTGGGGCGCTGTTGCGCCAGCTCGACTTCCATGCGCAGGAGCTGCGGATCATCGACGCCGCGCTCGGGCGCGTCGCGCTGCACAGCCCCGAGGTCAAGCGGTTGATGACGATCCCGGGCGTGGATGCCACGATCGCGCTGTCGATCGTCGCGGCGGTCGGGGAGTTCCGGCGCTTCCGCCGCCCCGAGCAGCTGGTCTCCTATCTCGGGCTCAACCCGCGGGTGCGCCAATCCGGCGGTCAGCCCGCCTCGCATGGGCGGATCACCAAGCAGGGGCGAGCGCACGCCCGCGGGATGCTCGTCGAGGCCGCGTGGGTGGCGGTCAAGACCCCCGGGCCGCTGCGCGCTTTCTTCGAGAGGGTGCGCTCCCGCCGCGGGATGCAGATCGCCGTGGTCGCCACCGCCCGCAAGCTCGCGTGCCTGTGCTGGACGATGATCGAGCGCGGCGAAGACTACGCGTACGCCCGCTCGTCGCTGACCGAGAAGAAGCTGCGCAAGCTCGAGCTTCGCGCCGGAATGCCCTCGCGGCGCGGTCAGAAGGGCCACGCGTCCGCGTACAACCTCAAGGAGGTCCGCCGGCGCGAGCGCGAGCTCGCCGAGCAGGCCGAACGGTCATACCGTCAGCTCGTCGCAGAGTGGCAGTCAAAAGCGCCTTCGAAGGGGGAGAAGCCGGGCGTGGCCGCCGCCAATGGGACGCGACTTCAAAGGCCCTCTGTGGGGCAAGCTGCGCGGCAGGCCTCAGTCCCAGATCCTGCGCTTCGCTCCGGGGTCGACCACGCCCACGCCGAAGCGTAACGCCAGCTGACACCCGCGCTGCAAACGACGTCGCAACGCGGCGACGCTTCTGCACGCCCAAAAGCAGCCCGAAATGCACCGCGGCCGGGAGACCAGCGCCACACGAGGCGATCTGCGGGCCTGCGAGCACTCGCCGCGACCGATCCATCACCCGAAAACGACGCGAATCGCGAACCCAATCCCTTGACATTTTCATCCGTGGTGTAGATCACCCGCCGGACCTCAGGCGGGAACGCGAGGAAGGGTGTACGTCGCTCCCAGGTGTTCGGCCACGCTTGGGAGATCATGGGGAACCGCTGTCCCCACTTCTCATCGAAGGTCTCGAGCTGTCCTGGGCCTGGTCGGGTCCTCGGCGGTGTAGATCGGCTTCAGGTCGCGGGCGACCTGCTCGCGCTCGCGCCGGGGGACGTAGCGCAGGCTCGAGCGGATCAGATGCACCAGACACGTTTGGACGGTTGTGCACGGGAAGATCGCCTCGATCGCCTCCGGGAAACCGGTCAGCCCGTCGACACACGCGATCAGGATGTCGCGGACCCCGCGCGTCTTCAGATCGTTGAGCACCTGCATCCAGAACTTCGCGCCCTCGGTCTCCTGAAACCACATGCCGAGCACGTCCCGGTCGCCGTCGAGCGTGACGCCCAAGGCGAGGTACAGCGCGCGGCGCTGGACGCTGCCGCCCTCGCGGATCTTCAGGACCATGCAGTCCAGGAACACGATCGGGTAGATGTCCTCCAGCGGCCGCTTGCCCCACTCGCGCACATCGTCCATGACCGCGTCGGTCACGCGCGAGATCAGGTCGCGGCTGACCTCCACACCGTAGATCTCCTGCAGGTGCGCCTGGATGTCGCGGACCGACAGCCCGCGGCTGTAGAGCGCGAGGATCTTGTCGTCGAACCCGACGAACCGCCGCTGGCGCTTCTTGACGATCTTCGGCCGAAAGCTGCCATCCCGGTCGCGCGGAGCGTCGATCGCCACCTTCCCGTGCTCGGTGATCAGCGTCTTCGGACTTGTGCCGTTGCGCTGGTTCCCAGCGCCGCCGGGCGGCTCCTGATGCGGCTCGTAGCCGACGTGATCGGTCAGCTCGACCTCCATCGCCCGCTCCACCAGCCGCTTGGTCAGCTCGGCCAACAGCCCGCCGGGCCCGGCGATCTCCTCCTCGCTCGAGGCGCCGGCGAGCAGCTCGTCGATCACCTCATCGCTGATCCGCCTGTCGGACGGCACCCCGAGAGCTTGGCGAAGCCGGCGGCGGCCAGCCGCGCGGTCGACCGCCTCGCCGACAAGCGCGTCGGGCAGCGCCGGGGGGTCCGCGGCGGGCGCGCCGCGCCGAGGTCGCCCAGCGCCGATCTCCGCTCGCTCCCGCTCGCTGCGATCGTCGCCGGTCAACCCCGGCGCGATCCCAAGCTCGAGGCCCTCCAGCCCCAGGCCGTCGCGCTCCAACACGGTCCCGCTGTTCTTGGTGATCCTGCTTCTGGTGGTCGTAGGCATAGCGATCCCTTTCGCTCGTGCCTACACAATTCCTAGGACACTCCCCGAAAACCGGTATGGGCGGCTTCGTCCATCGAGGGTTCGAATCCCTCCCTCTCCGCTGGCTGGTGCTGGTGTGATGTCTCGGGACATGTGTCTCTCGTGTCTCGGGACATGGGTCTCAGTTTTGGGGTGGTGGCCAGCGGCCGGGTTCTTTGTTTTGGTTGCGCCAGTAGGCGCGGGTCGGGTCGATCTGGTGGGTTGAGAGGACTTCGCCGGTGGTGAGGTCGGCGACGGTGATGTGGTGGTCGTCGGCGAACGCGAGGACGCGTTTGCCGACGTGTGCGCGGCCGACGCCGAGGTGGTGCATGCGTCCGGCTCGGCGGAGGCTCATCTTGCCGGTGGTGTCGAGCCGGTCGTAGCGCAGCCGGTAGTGGCCGGGGGCGTGTCCGTTGGTGGCCGGTGTGGCTTTGGGGGTGGCGCGGTAGGCGTGGCCGGGGGTTCTGCGATGCAGGGCGCGGTGAGGGCGACGCTCGTTGTAATGCTGGCGGAACTCGTCGAGCTGTCGTTGGAGCTCGGTGATGGTGCGGGCGGGCGGCCTGGCTCTGAGCCAGCGCTGCAGGGTCTGGTGGAACCGTTCGGTCTTGCCCTGGGTCTGAGGGTGTCCCGGCGAGCCGTTCTTCTGGCGGATGCCGAGGATCGGGAGGAGGTATTCGAAGGCGTTGCGCCCGCCGCCGAACCGGGCGGTGTAGACCCGCCCGTTGTCGTCAGCGTGCTCTGTGGAGCGCCGTGATCATCGATGACGGCAAGGAATGTGGCGAGCACGTCATCGCCTGTCACGGGCGCATGGACGGTGCAGGAGAGGAGGTATCGGGAGTGGTCATTAAGCCAGTTCAGGACCTCCACATCGGTCCCGTCCGCCAGCTGCCAGTGGATGAAGTCCGACTGCCACATCTCGTTCGGCTGCGCCATCTCAAACCGCGTGTAGGACGACCTCGGGCGCTTGCGCGGCTGCGGGTTGATCAGCCCGGCCTGCGTCAGGATCCGGCTGATCGTCCCCGACGCCGGCGGCGTGTGGCCCTCCTGTTCGAGGTGCCAGCCGATCGTGACCGGGCCGGCATCCAGCCCGGCAGCGGTCAGCGACGAGCGAAGTTCGATCACCCGCTCGCGAACCACCATCGGGGTCGCGATCGGCGTTCTTCTCGGACGGCGGGACCGCGGCTCCAACGCGTCGAGACCACCCTCGCGATAGCGGGCGAGGAGGCGGTGTAGGTGCCGACGGGAGATCCCGTACTCGGCAGCAGCAGCGGTGACCGTCAGTTGCTTGGCAACGATTTGGAGGACAGCGACGCGAGTTCGGGACATGCCCGCGAGCCTCACGGCACCCCCGGACAAGCCGCGCCCGGCGATCGCCGCTACAGCCTCGCCCTCCGGGCTCGGCCTCCGCGACCATCGCCAGAACCCAGCCTCAGCCCAGCAACGCGGTGAGACCTATGTCCCGAGACATGAGCGACCTATCACCTGAGACATATGTCCTGAACCCAGACACCTCCCTCTCCGCTGGGCGGACCGTGTGAGCCGCTTTCTTTTGGGTTTGGGTTTGGGGGTTCCGGCGCTGGTCTGGTGGGTCAGCGCGGGTCAACGCGGCTCCGGCGGCGATCGGGGGCTTCGTTCCCTTCTCGTTCCCCCGGCGACGGGCGCGACCAGGGTCGGCGCCGACCGGTTCATCCGCCCTCGGCACACCGGTGCAATCGCGCAACGCGGGCCAACGTGGGTCAACGCGGGCCAGCATGCTTGACGTTTCGTTCCCTCGAACGCGCTCGGGCGGCTTCCGCATCGTCGGTTTGCGAAAGCCCGACACCGCAGTTCTCGTCGTCGTCCAGTGCGGGCACCTGTTTGGCGGCGTCGCTTGCTTGGGCTCCCGCAGGCGAACCGAGCGCCGGTCCTGCTATCCGCCCATCGCTCCGGCGCTGGTGTCGACGAATCGCGCTGCAAGGTGTCGTTCTGCCCGGAGCACTCGGGAGCGTCGATCCCTGGGTGCGCTTGGGTGGCGTCGACGCTGGCCTGTGGCTACTGTGGGCTGATGCGACAGACCATCGGCTTCGCGCGGCTTCCGGATGCGGGACGTGTCGCGTTTGCGGTGGTCGGGAGCGGTCCGGCGGTGGTGCTGCCGGCGTGGTGGGTCTCGCATGCGGCGGAGGATTGGCATTTCGATCCGTTGCGTCGTTTTGTGGAGTGCCTGGCGGCCGAACGGACAGTCGTGCGTTATGACCGCGTTGGGACCGGCCTCTCCGACCGGGAGCGGCCGCAGCAGACGTTCACGCCCGAGTTCGAGCTGGCCACGCTGTGCGCTGTGGCTGCGGAGCTGGGGTTGGAGCGTGTGACGCTGATGGGCATCTCGTGCGGGGGGTGTACCGCAGTGAGCTTTGCCGCGAGTTGGCCTGAGCGTGTCGATCGCCTGGTGCTGTACGGAAGCTATGCCGACGGGCACACGCTTGGGCGTCCGGAGGCGCGGGGGGCGATGGTCGAGCTGGTGCGTTCGCACTGGGGGTTGGGGAGCCGCTTGTTGGCGGACATGTTCGGGCCTAGCTGGTCGCCGGAGATTCGTGGTGCGTTCACCGCGGCCCAGCGCGTTTGCGCTGATGCCCAAGTCGCCGCGAGTTTGCTTGAGTTGATCTACGAGACCGACGTGCGCGAGGACCTGCCGCGGGTCGGCGCGCCGGCGCTCGTCGTGCATCGTGAGCACGATCGTGCGATGCGCCTGAGAGGCGCTCGCGAGGTCGCCGCGCTACTGCCGCGGGCTGAGCTGGTGACGCTGCCGGGCGACGCCCACCTGCCGTGGCATGGCGACGGCGAGGCTGTCCTGCGCGCCGTGGCCCCGTTTCTTGGTATCCAGGCGCCGCCCGCCCCGACACACGAGCTGAACGAGAACGGGCTGGATGAGCTCAGCGAGCGCGAGCGAGAGGTTCTCGGGCTTGTCGCCCAGGGCCTCGGCGACGCGCAGATCGCCGAGCTTCTGGTGATCAGTCCGCACACGGTGCATCGCCACGTCGCGAACATCCTGGCGAAGCTGCGGCTGCCCACCCGTGCCGCCGCTGCCGCGCGTGCCGCGCGCGCCGGGCTGCTCTGATCGTCTGAGCACAGACGAAGATGGCCCGATCGGGCCAGCGCAAGATGGCTGATTCGCGCGATGGCGCGCCGCTCGTGTGGTGGTGGACTGCGAACTGCAATCGCGCAACGAATCGAAAGGGAGTGCCATGTCTGTCATCACCGCCGAGATCCAGGCTCTGAAGGATGCCCACCACAAGACCTGGGCATCGGGTGATTACGCGAGGGTCGCCGAGCTTGTGACCGATGTGGGCGAGCGAGTCGTGGAGCGCGGCGGTGTGCAGGCGGGCGCGGACGTGCTTGACGTGGCCGCGGGTACGGGGAACGCCTCGATCCCCGCTGCCCGCGCTGGCGCTCACGTGATCGCCACGGACCTGACGCCCGAGCTGTTCACCGCCGGGCGCAGACGCGCCCAGCGGTCGGACGTGGAGGTCGAATGGATCACTGCCGACGCAGAGGATCTGCCCTTCGGAGACGAGCGTTTCGACTATGTGCTCTCGAGCCTCGGCGTGCAGTTCGTCCCCCGTCACGAGGTCGTCGCCTCAGAGCTCGTGCGCGTCTGTCGCCCCGGCGGCACGATCGCGCTGGGCAACTGGGCTGCCGACGGCTACATCGGGCGGTTCTGGACGATCATGGGCCCGTACCTCCCACCGCCACCCGAGTACGCCTCCCCGCCGGCCGGCTGGGGCCAGCGTGAGCACGTCGAGCGGCTCTTCGCCGAGTACCCGGTCGAGTTGACGTTCGAGCGTCACGCTCTGCACTTCGAGGCCGACTCAGCCGAAGCATTCATCGATCTGCTGGCCGATTTCTACGGCCCGCTGCTGCAGGCCCGTAACAAGCTCACGGCCACCGGACGCTGGGAGGCGCTTCGCTCCGAGCTCGTCGCCCTCAGCAACGAGATGAACGCCGCTGCGGACAGCCGCTTCCGCGCCGCGAGCGAATACCTCGTCACGGTCGCCCGCAAGCCAAGTAGAGCGTGATCCCGTGCGATCGAGTGATCCCGACGTTGTTGTTGTTGGCGGAGGCATCGCCGGCGCCTCAATCGCCGCAGTCCTGGCGCGAGGCGGAATCGAGGTGTTGCTGCTCGAGCGCCAGCTCGAGTATCGCGACCGCGTACGTGGAGAGTACATGGCGCCGTGGGGCGTGCTCGAAGCACGCGCTCTCGGGCTCGAAGATGCGATTCGCTCCACGCAGGCGGTCGACGGACGCTACAGCGTGCCTTTCGACGAACTGCTTGACCCGTCCATCGCAGCAGCCTCCGCTCGTGACAACTCAACCTTCCTGCCAGGGGTCTCCGGGCCGGTGTGCGCTTCACATCCGAAGAGCTGCCATGCCCTCGCCGACGAGGCCGCGCGCGCAGGAGTGCAAATCGTGCGCGGCGTCGCCAGCGTGCAGGTGCAGACGGGGGACCGACCAACAATCGGTTACCGCAACGGTCGGGAGACGGAGGTGCGACCGCGCCTAGTCATCGGGGCCGACGGACGAACGTCGACTGTGCGCAAACAGTCGGGCATCCAAATGAATACAGCCCCACCCACCCATGTGGTCGCCGGCTTGCTCGTCGAGGGCGCATCGTGCTGGCCGTCCGACCACTACGCCATCGGCGTCGAAGGAGATCTCCAGTTCTACGTGTTCCCGCAGGGGAACGGTCGTCTCCGCGTGTACACCTGCCACGCCAACGAGCAGGCAACTCGGTGGGCCGGACCCGCGGGGGCGCAGCGAATGATCGAAGCGTTCGCCGGGCTACGCGCAATCCCGCAGGAGATGGGCCTGGGGGACGTCGCCCCGGCAGGACCGTGCGCAACGTTCGGCTGCGAGCACACGTGGTGTGAGGAGCCGTATGCCGACGGGATTGTTCTGATTGGAGACGCCGGGGGCTATGACGACCCGGTCGACGGGCAAGGGCTATCGCTCGCCCTCAGCGATGTCCGCCAACTCAGCGAGTTGTTGTTGAGCTCTAAAGACTGGACAGCACCCGCCCTGCGCCCCTACGGCGAACGACGAACTGAACGCCTTCGCCGCATGCGGCGAGTATCCAAGACGTTTGCCGCATTGATGACAACCTTCACCGATGCGGGGCGCGCCCGGCGCGCTCGCTACTACGAGGCCACGCGAGACGGTCGAGAGGACGTTCGAGCCGCTCTCGGCGCGATCTGGATTGGACCCGATCGGCTGCCCGCAAACGCCTTCTCGGACGACTTACACGAAGCGCTGCTGGCCATGGGTAGCGCCGAGTCCGGCCCGAGGCGTCAACGACGCCGTCGACGGTCGACCGCTACCCGTCCAGGACGCGTCAAGCGATGACCCCTGCATCCTGGCTACGTCGACCGACGAGCGGCAGCGCCATCGCTCCGCCCAGATTGACTAGGACCGGTTTGACGCTTGCGCTGGCGAGCGCAGCCGTTGCCTCGGTGGTGGCAGCCGCGCCGGCGCTCGCCGCGACCCGCTACGCGGCGCCGATGCCGGCCGGCACCGCCGACTGCAGCTCGCCGGGGAACGCGTGCAACAGCAATACGGCCTGAACCACGAGAACCTCGCCCAGGCGAGCGAACAGATCGGAGCGCTCGAGCAACCAACTCGCGGCCCTAGAGACCGAAGTCGCCACGGAGCACAACCCGCCGCCAATCACAAAGAAGAGTCCACATGAGACGACTACTTCCAGCCCGCGCCACCCCAGCCGCGATCGTCGGAGCGCTCGCGCTGCTCGTCGCCGGCGGCGGCTACGCGCTCGCCGGCGGCGGCAGCACGATCAGCGCATGCGTGCACAAGAGCAGCCGCGCGCTGTACAAGGCGCCCTGCCACACGGGCGACAAGAAGATCAGCTGGAACGAGGCCGGCCCGCGAGGGCCGCAAGGACCGACAGGGCCAAAGGGCGCGGCCGGGCCGGCCGGACCCACCGGCGCGACCGGCGCCACCGGCGCGACCGGCGCGACTGGGCCGCAGGGGCCGCAGGGATCGCAGGGGCCCCAGGGACCGCAAGGACCAGCGGGAACCTTGCGAGACGTGGGAACGGTGTACCCGGGCAACGCAACCACACCGGCATCGTTCAGGCCCGAAGGACTCACGGGCTGGGTGTCGGTCACCCGCACCGGTACGGGGGAGTATTGCCTGCAACCGGACCCGACAATCACGCTCAGCAACGCCGTGGTGCTGGTGTCGCTCGGCAACGAGAGTGGTGGGCCCCAAGGTGGCTCCGCCGTGGTCGCGGGAGTCTGCACCAATAGTCCCCTCAAGTATTCGATAAACACCTATAACGCGGCAGGAACGCTTACCGACGAAGATTTCACAGCCATCATTCCCTGACTCGTTGCACGGACTGTTCCCAGTCATCGCGCACAACAGGCGGTAGACGAGAAGTCGGAGGCCGCGCCTCGAAACGAGCGTGCGTCGGGACTTACGAAGACAGGCACCGCGCCCCGTGGTGGGCCTGGACCCGGTTTCCAGGGTCGGTCCCGCCCACCGCGGGCCACGCCCACGGACCGATTGGTCGCGAGGCAGCAGCGGCAGCAACGCGGCCGCTGCTAAACAGGACCCGCCGATCTCGGAGCTGCGAGCGTCAAGACTGTTGCTCCTCGAGGTGGTCGGACCGGCGCCGGCCGCATTCACAAAACCTCGACACCCCACGAGCCCGCGTCGGCGAGACGCTTGCTGGCGAAGGCAACAGAGCAGCCGACGCCGTGCGCTCGTCGCTGCGCGCCGGCTGACGCATCCTTGCGAGCGCGGGTGCCTTGATCGCCGCCCGCGACGTGGCTGGTTTGGACGACCGATGAAAAACAAGATGCGCCTGAACATTTCTGACGGAATTTGCGCTCGTTTTCGGTGGCCGATCGGTCGCGGAGCGGTTGTAGAGGCCGTTAGATCGGCTCCTGTGAGCTCGGTTCTGCCGTCGGCGGTGTCAATCGGGCGGGTGATCGCCGGTATTTGCGGTCGGGCGATCCTCGTCGGGGTTGTCGACGTCGGTGAGGAGGCGTAGCTTGTGGTCTGGGCGCGAGCCGATGACGTGTCAAAGAGCAGGCGTCAGGGGCTCGACCGGCCTGTCGCGCGACTTTGCCCTTAGAGGGCCTTGACTATGCGCACCCCGCCGTCACGCTCGCGCCCGCTTCGCTGTTCTTGGTCTTCGGCGCGGATGCTTGCCAGTCGCGGATGCTGCGCTCGTAGGAGGCCTGCGCCTGCTCGGCGAGTTGGCGCTCGGCCTCGCGCATCCGCTCACGGGTCGCGAACACCCCGGTCTGCTTGCCCTTGACGGTCGGGACGCCAGCCTTGACCTCGAGCAGCCGCGTCTTGCGTGCGGTCAGCGACGGCTGCTGGTGGGCGTAGTCCTCTGAGCGGGTGAGCATGCACCAGAACAGGACCGCGAGCTTGCGCGCGGCGGCGACGATCGCCTTGCCATGCCCGCGGCGCGCGCGGACCCGCAGGTAGAACGCGCGCAGCGGCCCGGGCTGGTTGACCACCGACCAGGCGGACTCGACTAGCGCCCAGCGGGTCGAGGCCGAACCGCGCTTGGAGATCCTGCCCGGGCGGGCGGGCTGCTCGCCGGACTGCCTGACCCGCGGATCGAGGCCGAGGTAGGCGACCAGCTTGCGCGAGCTGGGGAATCGCTTGATGTCGCCGACCGCCGCCAGGAACGTCGCGGCGGTGATCAGGCTCACGCCCGGCACCGTCAACAGCCGCCTGGTCTCCGGCCATTTCAGGATCTGCTTGGCGATGAGCCGCTCGACCTCCGCGATCTCTGACTCGAGAAAATCGATCTGGCGCAGCGCCGAGGCGAGCGTCTCTGCCTCCTCGACCGCGAGCTGCTGCTGCAGATGCCACAACCACTGCCGGCCCTTCTTGCCGAACACGTCCGAGCACGGCGGCTTGCCCTGCAGCGTGCGCATCAACACCGCGTGCACCTCGTTCTTCGCCCTGGTGCGGGCCCGCACCAGCTGCTCGCGGCGCGACAGCCGCCGGCGCAGAACTCGGACCCGCTCATCCGGCGCCCACACCGCGTCGAGCTCCCCCTTCCACAGCAGAGTGGCCAGCGTGCGCGCATCAATCTTGTCGGTCTTGGTGCGCGCGTGCGCGATCCCGGTGTCATCCGGCGAGCACACCACGACCTTTTGCACGTGCGGCTCGATCCTGCGCGCGACTTCCCACGCGGCGCTCGAGACCTCCATCGCCACCCGGTCGCTCGGCTCAAGGCTCGCGATCAGCGACTCGATTCCCTCGTCGGTCGTCTTCACGCGGCCCGCCGAAATGCGTTACTCCCTCCTCGCAGACCGCGACCTCGCAGAAGTCGCGGTGCAGATCGAGGCCGAGCCCGCGGCCAGCCCAACGGTGCACGTATCGCACCTCGCTCACGAATCACCTCCTAACGATTGACAGGACGGAGAACCAGCGGGCGAACGACAACGACCGATACGTGCTCGAAGCACAACCCGGGCGAGTCGCAGGGGCGGCCAAGAAAGAGACAAGCCCGCGCTCGCAGCGCATCGTCCAAAACGGCCTGCCCGTCTGCGGTTCTCCCATGAAAGCCCCTGTCCCGGATCGCCCGACCGTAGAGTCGGGGTCGGACGGAGCCCTCACGAGCGGATTTTCATGCCCCGACGTGCAGAAGCGGATCGATCGCTACTCGCGGGCTTGCGACACTGTCGCCTTCTCCTGATCGAGCGGCAGTCGGCACGCCGCCGGCGGCGATCACCGTAGTGTTGTGGCGGCTGAGACCGACGCTACGCCGCAGGCCGTTCGGCCTGGGTGTCGCGGAGCGACGCCGCCAGCAGCGCGGTGATCTCGCGGGCTGCGGCGTGCGGCGCGATCGCCAAGCCCGCCGGCTCGCGCTGGACCTCGAGCGACCGCGAGCTATCCCGTCGGAGTTCGCTGAGCTGGGGACCGGACGCGCGGTCCAGCACCACCACCGGTCCCCAGAGCGTCGGCGCCGGCGGCCCGGCCATCAGCCGTCCGACGATCACATAGCCTCGCCGGACAGATCGAGAGACATCGTGGCTGGAGATGAGCAGCTGCTCGCCGCGGGTGAGGCCATAGACCTCGATCGACCGGCCTGGCGTGACGCGGTCCAACCTCAGCAGCGTCAATCGTGCGGCCGCGATACGGCCGGCGATGTCACGCTCCCGCTCGGAGATGTCGCCGCGGCTCGCGTAGCGCTGCGCGATCGTCCCACCCGCGCTCGCTCAGGGCCCACGTCCCGATCAACTGCAGGTCCGCGTCGCCGAGTACGACGCCATCGCGGCCACCAACGAGCTCGTCGAACGCGGCGGCGACCTGCTCGCCGTAACGCTCGAACGCCCATGCCTGGATCCTCGAGCCGACTGCGTTGTGCTGGCGGGCCAAGACCGCCGGGTTCTCGAGCGCCTCCCGGCAGCAGCGCTTCAACTTGCGCCCGCTACCACACAGGCACGGGGCGTTGCGAGAGATCGCGCTCACGAAAACAACCTACGACCGGCGCCGGACGACACAGATCGGAAGAGCCCCGTCTGGCGGCTTGCGACGTCCAAGAATCACGCCGACTGGCCAGGAGGCCGCGCGGCTTGCCGTCGCGCCGCGCCGACAGCGGTCGATTCGGCGATCCGAGGACCTACCATGTCGCTGATGGCAACCACTGGCGAGATCGAGGCGGAGCTGCGCGAGCTCAGCCGGCGGCAGGCAGAGCTGGCCGCGGAGGTGGAGCGCCTCAAAGAAACCCTCGGTGAGGCCCACGACGAACCGCGCGCGGGCGAGCCCGTCTCGCCGTCGGTTCCGTTGGATGCGCCGCATCCCAGCGCAAAGCTGGTGATCCCAGACGATGCGTACGACGCTCTGGTCGAGCGGCTGGAGGCTCCTCCCAATCCCAACGAGCGACTCCGGCGCACGATGTCGCTGCATCCGCTTCCGAAAGAGTGAGCGCCATCATCCGGGTTGCGGTGCTCCAAACGCCGCCACCGACGCTGAACAGCGGGCGCCCGGAGCTCGACTCCTGGCTGGTTAACCACGGGCTCGCGGCGACGCGCGCTGGGTCGACCCGCGTCTACATCGCGGAGAACGCCGACGGCGCGGCCGTCGGCTACTTCGCCCTGTCAGCCGGCTCGGTTGACCCAGCTCACGTCGGCGCTCGGACACGACGCGGGATGGCGAGGCACGATATCCCGGTGGTGCTGTTGGCCCGGCTTGCGGTCGACCAGGCCGCTCAAGGCGGGCATCGGCCGCGAGCTGGTCTGGCGCGCCGCCGTGCTGACGCTGAAAGCGAGCCGGCTGATCGCCGTCCGCGCGCTGGTGGTCGACGCGCTCGGTCAGCGCACCGCGGAGTTCTACGAGCACCTCGGGTTCACACCAATGGAACACGACCCGCTCCGGCTCGAGATCCTGCTCAAGGACCTGCAGATGCTCGCAAGCGAAGAGCCCTGACGAACCAGCCGGACGGACCGTCAGCCTGACGCGATGGTCGGGAACCAAGCTACGGTCGCGACGATGGCGACCGGCTCGGCGACCGTACTCGTGGATCTATTGGAGCTCCTGTGTCGGCGGGGTCCCATGTCGCACGAGGATGTTCCCGCCACAACCGGAACGGACGCGGTAACCGTCAAGACGTGGCGTGACAGCCATGCGCTGCCCGCGGGCGAGCAGGCGACCAGCTGGTCGAACTGATCGCCGCAATCGAGCGGCTCGAGGTGTCCACCAAGTCGGAGGCGATCCCGGAATGGTTGCCTCAGCGTGCGGATGCTCGGTCACCACACCCGCTCCCGGCGCATCCAGCCGGGCGGCGATGAGCGGACCCGCCGCCATCGCTGAGGACCTGATCTACGCGACGTTCAATTGAACGCGTGGACGCACCCGCCGGCGCGTCAGGCGCGCGCAACGCTCAGGGCGTCAGGGGTCGGCCGTAGGCTCGGGTGTCGGTGTCGACCCAACACATACCCATGGCCCACGTTCCGAGATCACCGTTGGCCCGGTACGCCTATGCGCGAACCTGGCCGCGCGGATGCGCGGGCGCATCAACACAGGAGCCTTGCACGAGATTTCAGTTTCGTTCCCTTTTCCGTTCCCTTCGCGCTCAAAGCCCTTATTTCACGGGCGATTCGGGCACTCCGCGCCGGTCTCGAAAACCGGTAAGGGCGGTTTCGTCCTTCGGGGGTTCGAATCCCCCCCTCTCCGCTGGCTGGCTGGCTGATGACTGAACTCCGGGCCACCCATCCGAAATGGGTGTCGTGGCCAAACCGACACCACAAATCGATGGGATCGCGCAGCCCGGGGGCATCTCACCGCGGGCCGCCGCGGCCCCCGCGAGCTTTGCTCGCCAGGCGACGCCGAGCTTCCGACAGATCGACGGCACGTGGCTTTTCGTGCTGTTGTGCGAGAGGTGCAGCTCGCGCCCAATCTCGCGCAGTGTCAGGTCGATCGTGAGCAGGCGCTGAATCCGCCGGGGTCGCGTCGCCGAGGCGCTCGGATTTCCGGGAGCGGCGACCGTGCAGCCTTCGGCTCGCCTCCGCGTGCCAGTCGTGCAGCGCGCCGGCGTCGTCGTGCGCAGCGAGCAGCGCCGCCGCCTCCTCGAGGCGTGTCGCCGCCTCGTCGCGACGGCCGAGCGCGACCAGCGCGGGCGCCAGCCGGATTCGCGTCTCGATCATCAGCCACCACTGTGCTTCGGTGATGCGCGGCAGCAGCTCGTTCGCCCGCTCGATTGCGACAGCAGCTCCGTTCAGGTCGCCGCGCCGGATCCGCAGGTTCGCGACCACCGCATATGTGCAGACGCTCGGCAAGTAGTTGCGCAGGCTCGGTCGCTCGACGATCGCGTGCGAGCGCCGTGCGTGGCGCCAGGCGCGTTCCTCGTCTCCCTCCTCGAGCGCGATCACCGCCAGGTAGGCGAGCGAGAACGCCACCATTGGCGTCTGGTTGCCGGCGAGCTGGACAGCCTTATCGAGGACGGCGTGTGTGCCCGCGAAATCGCCCTGCAACGTTCGCGAAATCCCGAGAAGCATCAGCGCGAGCGGTCGCCAAGGACTGGTGGCCGGCTCGAGATCGACCGCCCGCTGCGCCGCCGCGCGCATGCCGGTCAGCCCACCGAGGCCGAACGCGCTCGACATGATCGCGAGCGCGGACTCGAGCGACGCCGACCCGTCGGGCATCGCCCCCTCCCAGGACCCGCGTCGCGCCGCTTCGGCGAAGCGCGCGGCTCGCTCGCCCTCGCCCGCGATCGCGGTGACCCAAGCCGCCGCGATCGCCAACGGCGCGTGGCCTTCGATCTGCGCATCGTCGAACCCGGCGATCCAGCTGCGCAGCGTCTCTCCCTGCCCGCCTTCCGACATCGGCAGCCACCAGGCCGCGACCAGCTCGGCCGCTACGTTGACGTCGCCGCTGGCCTGCGCGTGTGCGACTGCGCGGCCGATCAGGCCGCGCTCGCGATACCAGCGCCAGGCGCGCCGGTGCAGCTCTGGGACGAGCTCCGGCTCTCGGCGCGCAAGTTCGGCGCGCAAGTACTGGGCGAATAGGTGGTGATAGCGGTAGGCCAGCCGCTCCTCATCGAGCGGGACGACGAACAGGTTGGTTCGCTCGAGCTCCCGGAGGGTGGCCTCCGCGCCGGTTGCGCCGGTCAGCGCGTCGCACAGCGACCCGGTCAGCTCCTCGACCACGCATGTGCGCAGGAGGAAGTCGATCACGTCGTCCGGCTGGCGGGCGAGCACGTCCTCGGTAAGAAAATCCGCAAGGTGCGGGCTCGCTCCCGCGAACCGATCCACGAACTCGTCAGGCTGCGAGCGGTCGCGAAGCGACAGCGCGGCCAGATATATCGCCGCCGGCCAGCCCTCCGTCCGCTCTACTAGCCGCGCAACTCGATCGTCGCTCAGGCGCACGCGGGCAGCGGCGAGCAGCGCCTCCGCCTCGGCGTCCCGCAACGACAGCTCGGCCGCGCGCAGCTCCTCGAGCCTGCCGTGCGCGCGCAAGCTAGCGAGCGGGAGCGCCGGCTTCGTCCTCGTCGCGAGCGCGAGCTGGCAGCCCGTCGGCAGCCGCTGCGCGAGGTAGCCGATCGCGGCGAGAGACCGCGTGTCAGTCACCAGGTGAAGATCGTCGAGTACGAGGACGAAGGCGCGTTCGGCGTCGGCGCACGCGTTCACCAGCGAGGGCAACACAACCTCCTCGAGCGGAGACTCGGTGACCGCCAGCGCTTCCGCCAGCGCATCGTCGAGGTCGAGCACCGGATCGAGCGCGCGGAGGACGGCCGCGACCAGCGCCACCGGATCGTTGTCCCCGGCGTCAAGCGAGACCCACGCGAACGGCCGCTGGTCGCGCTCGCGCCACAGCGCGAGCAGCGTCGTCTTGCCGTAACCAGCCGGCGCCGACACCAGGACAACGGGCGAGTGAATCGCAGCGAGCAAGCCGTCGATCAGGAGCGGGCGATCGACGATCCCTGGCCGCAGCACCGGCGGGGACAGCTTGCTCACGACGATCTGCCGACGCTCGGCGGCCTGGCGAGGCGGCCTCTGTCGAGCCAGACCGGCTGGGTCCGCCGACCGCTCGATCGTGGCGCCGAACCGCTCCGGCAGGCCGCGCAATCCGGCGCGTGTGCGGGTGGTCGCCGCCCTGGTGTGGCCGGGATCGTCGTCGCGAGTATCGCTGCCGAGCTCGGCCGCGAGGGCGGTGGCGAGTCTCCGCTCGACTCGTCGCGGCGGACCGGGGGGTTCCGAGCGCTCGCCCACAGACGCATCGTTCTCATCAGCGCTTGCCAGCAGCCGCTCGTGCCGGGCGCGCATCGCCGAGCCGGGCGTGACCCCCAGCTCGTCTCGCAGCCTGACCCTCAGTTGCTCGTACGTTTGCAGCGCGGCGGCGACCTCCCCACGCGTCGCAAGCACGTCCATCAGCAGGCGATATCCGCGTTCTCGAAGCGGCTCCGCATCGATCAGGCCCCGGGCGGCCGCTTCGGCGGTTGCGAGCTGACCGCCTGCGAGAACGAGCCCGGACCTGGCGACGCACTCGAGGGCGCGCAGTCGCAGCTCCTCTACCTCGCGACCTTGCTCCTGCACCCACGGGCCCTCGTGCCCGGGAAGGAACTGTCCCGCGAGCACGCCGGTAGAGGCCTGGGCCTGATCGAACGCCAGCCTCGCGTCGCCTGCCTCGAGCGCGAGCTCCGCGCGTTGGAGGGCCTCCTCCGCGAGCTCCAGGTCGATCGACGCGTTCGCGGGCAGGACGAGCGTCACCTCGCGCCTGCCCTGGAGCGCGCTTGCCCCGAGCACGCGCCGGAGCTTCGAGATCAGCGCGCCCAGCACGTGCTCGGGGTTTGTCGGCGGCTGCGAGGGCCACAGCACGTCGATGAGCTCGTCGCGGGTCACGGCGCGGCTCCGGTTGCACGCGAGGTAGGCGAACACCAGTCGACCCTGGCGTCCCGGCAGCGACTGCGTGATGCGTCGCCCGTCCACCGTCACGTCAAAGCGGCCGCACAGCAGGATCCCTGGCGCGTCCTCCCGTTCCATGGACGAACGGTACCGCGACGGCACGCAGCCAAGCTCGGCGACAGCGTTTTCACAGGCTTGTCACAGGCCCCGCGTTCAAACATGCGACCGGTATCGCAACCTGAGTTCCGTAACGACACCGGGACGCTCATGAGATCGAACACAACCGACCGCACGAGCGGCGAGAGCGCGCGCGGAACGGCTTGGCCCCGGCCGCGTCAACCCTGCCGGTCCACTTCGTGGAGACCACACGCCGTGACACAGGTGGAGGACGCGCACGGCGAATCCAGGGGGCATCTCCGGGGGGAGCGAGGTCGAGGTGCTACTGGCTAAAACGATGGTTCGACGGCCACAGCAGCTGCTTGCGCTCGAGAGGGCGAACGCGATCAGACGCGCGCGGTCGGAGCTCAAGCGACGGATCGGCGCCGGAGAACTCTCGGCCACCGAGATCATCCTCGACTGTCCGGTTGAGGCAAGCAGGTGGCCGTTGGCGCAGCTGCTGGCCAGCCAGCGGAATTGGGGCAGCGCCAAGTCTCGCGAGTTCCTTTACCGGAATGGGATCAGCGAGGTCAAACGGGTTGGAGACCTCACGGACCGCCAGCGACGCCTGCTCGCCGAGGAGCTCAGGAGGTACGCGCAGGCCGAGTGCGAGGTCTTCAGACGAGACGGCTGAAGCGGAGGTTCCTTTGCTGGCACTCCGGCAAGCCGCGTGCGTGTAGCGACCGAACGTGGGCGTCGAACGGCACGCAGGCAGGCCAGGCGACAGGGTTTCCACAGGCCTTCCACAGGGTCCGCGATCCACTATGCGACCCGTAGCGGAAACCCAAGCTCTCTCACCAGGTGGGGGCATTCGATGAGATCGCGCGTCACTGACGCCACGGAGCGACGCCACGGAGCGCCGACGAGCCGACTATGACCGGCACGCGGGGCATCCATTGCGGCACTTCGGACGCCGAGCGGGGCCGGCCGGAAGCAAAATCCGTTGGGAGGGGTGGTGCAGCCATGCAGAGGTCGTCTGGTCAGCAGCGTAGCCGGATGCGTTGCTCGGGCCTCGGGCGTCGTTGCTCGGGCCTCGGGCGTCTGACCGCGAGTGGGGCACGGTGGCGGCTGCTGATCGTCACCGGGGTGGCCCTAGGTCTTCTGACGGTTGGCGTAGCCTCCGCGGGCGGCGCGACGACGGCGGTATCGTCCTTCTCGAAGTCCGGCGTCGATGAGGCCACCGGCTCGACCGCGACCGGGAGCGCCTCCGGACAGACGGCGGCCGGACACACGCTCGATTGGGTCCTGTCGTATCGGAACACCACTAGCGCCGACGCGCAAGTCAACATCACCGACCCTCTCGTCGGCAACCACACGTATGTCCCGGGCTCGCTGCAGGTTCCGCCGGGCTTCAGCCCGCAGTGGTCGACCGACGGCGGCGCCAGCTACACGACGACCGAGCCCGCCTCCGGGGTCAATGCGGTAGGCGCGACCGGCACCAATGGACCAGGTTCCACCGGCAGCCGGAGCCCGGTGCCACCGCCGGCGCGGGGGTTCAGCGCCGGCACCTCCAACGGCGATGGCTGGGAGCCGTTGTTCATCGGCGAGAACGTCTACAACGTGCACCATCACGACGGGCCGAACTCTTCGCTGACGATGCTCGACTGCCATGACAAGTCGAGCGGGCAGGAGTGCCCCGGCTACCCGGGGGTCGGCGCCTATGTTTCGGCGACCGCCGGGGTCCCGTTCTCGACCGGCCCGGACACGCTCGGCACGGCGTACGCCCCGAACGCCGACGTCGACGCGGTCAGCGGACATATCTACTTCCCGGTGGGAGTCGACGGTCAGGGCGGGATCGGGGTGCTGTGCGCCGACGTGATCGCGCAGACGTCGTGCGGCTATACGCAGCTGGGGGTCTCGCCGATCACCAACAAGCTCGAGGGCGGCGAGTGGCATGCGGCGATCGACGGCGGCGCGGTGATCGGCAGCCGCTACTACCTCGTCGACGCTCAGGCGAACGTGTACTGCTTTGACACCTCGGCGAACGCGGCGTGCGGGGGCCCGTATCCGATCAAGGCCATTCCGGGCTACCCGGCGAGCTCGATCCTGCGGACGTCGCTGGACTCGCGGCTGCAGGCCTTCGACGGCCGCTACGTGCTGGGCAACATCACCGAGCCCAACGGCAGCCGCGATCTGACCTGCATCGACACGACGACGAATGCGCTGTGTCCGGGGTTTCCGGTCAGGGGATATGCGACCGACTTCATCATCGCCGGCGGCGCCACGCAGTTCAACGCGGTGCTGGCACCCACGCTGAGCGCGAGCGGGAACGTCACCGGTGTCTGCGGTCAGGCTGCGACCAACGCCACGAGCGCGCCATTCAAGTGCTATTTGGTGGGGGGAGCAACCCCTGGGACGTTGATTCCGACGCCGTGGCCGCAGCAGGTTCCCGGCTCCACGGTGACCCGCGCCGGGCTGGGCAGCATCACGAGCATCGGCGCTAAGCTCTACTTCCCATACTCCAACGAGACGGCGGGGTTCAGGGCCACGTACGCGTGCTGGAGCTTCGCCACGAACTCAGCCTGTAGCGGGTTCGTGCAGGCCAGCTCGGGCCGCAATGTGCGCGCCTACACGGTTCGCCAGGATCCGGATAACCCGGGGTGCGTCTGGGAGCTCGGGGACGCGGGCGTATTCGAAGTGTTCAGCGCCACATTCGGCGGCACCACGTGCAGCGAGGGCGCCGCCGTGATCAACCTCGCTCCCGAGTCCTCCTACTGCGACGGCCGGCCAGGTCACGTGACCGGCTGGAACAACCTGGTGCTCAGTGGTGTGACGTCAACCGATTATGACAGCGTCGCGGTGTCGATCCTCGACGCCAACGGTAACCCGGTGCCCGGGTGGACGGACCGGGTGTTCCCGAGCACGCAGCAGACGATCGACATCTCCTCGATATCGTACGCCGGGTCCACCACCTCTCTCCAGATAGCAGTGTCGATCAACTGGGGCGCGCACACGCCGAAACCGACGACGGTGTTGGCCACGTTCGCCGGCGACCCGGTCCAGGTGTGCTTCAAGACGATTGTCGGCCCGGCGACATGCGGCGACCAGAGCGTGGCCAACGCCGCCACCGCGGTTACCGACGCGGGCGCCGCCGGGAGCGACGCCCCGGCGGGGAACGGCTCGGGTACGGCCACGTTCATTCAGGCGGGCGACCCAGGAGCCTGCCGGGCGGACCTGCAGATTGTCAAGCGCGCATTAGGGGAGGTGATCGTCCCCGGTAAGGACACTACTTACACCTTAGAGGTGATCAACCACGGGCCCGATCCGGCCCAGGACGTAGTGGTGTCCGACCGCCTGCCAGCCGGGCTGTCGTTCGTGTCGGCGAGCCCGGGCTGCGCGTTCGCCTCCGACACCGTGACCTGCCGGGTGAGCTCGCTGGCGGTTGGCGCGGCCGAGACGTTAACCGTGGTAGCGCACGTCGCCAGCTCTGTCGACCATCGAATCGCCAACACCGCAGAGGTGATGAGCGCCACCCCCGACTCGAACCTGGCCAACAATACCTCGACCATCACCCAGCCCATTAACCAGAAGGTCGACGTCGCGATCACCAAGACGGCCTCGGCTGGCACGGTGGCGCCAGGCGGTCAGGTGACCTATACCCTCGTCGTGTCAAACCACGGACCCAGCGACGCCACAGGGGTGACCGTGACGGACTCGGCTCCGGCCGGACTGTCGCTGGTGTCGGCGGACCCGGCCCAGGGTTCGTGTACGTTTGGCGCGGAGCTCTCGTGCGCGCTGGGTTCATTGCCAACCGGGGGCGCCACCCAGATCCTGGTTGTGGCGCGGATCGTCCCGAGCTTCCACGGCGCGCTCACCAACACCGCGACCGTCACCCAGGACCAGCTCGACACCGACGTGAGCAACAACGCCTCGCACACGAACATCGATGTGCCGGCGCCTCCGACGGCGCCGCAACCGGCCTCTGACCTTCAGATCGTCAAGCATGTCAGCGCCGCGGCGGCCTACCCGGGCCAGAAGCTGACCTACACGCTGAAGGTCACCAACCGTGGCGGGGACAAGGCAACCGACGCTCGCGTGACCGACACCTCCACCCTGCCACTGCGCATACTTTCCGTGCGCTCGAGCAAAGGCGAGTGCCAGGCCGGGCCGCCGGTGTTCTGCCGCCTGGGCACGGTTGCCGTGGGCAAGGAGGTGACGATCACGATCATCGCGGAGGTCAGGGTCGCGGGCGAGCAGATCAACGCGGGCAGCGCGACCAGCGCCGATCGCGATACCGACACCACAAACAACCTGTCGCGGACGCGCACGAAGGTCACCCCGGTGATCGACATCCGCACCAGTCCTTCGGCGTCCGTGGTGCCGGCGGGCTTGCGGGTCGGTTTCACGATCAAGGTGATCAATCACAACGACGTACCGCTGCGCGACGTGCGTGTCTGCCAGGTGCTGCCCGCGGGACTGGTGCTCGTGTCCGGGCATCCGAAGCCGAAGCTGAAGAATGGCGTGTACTGCTGGACCCTCCGCAAGCTCGGGGCGGGCCGCAGCGCGATCTTCACGGTCAGGGTGCGCACCCTGCGGGGGGCCCGCGGTGCCCGCACGGCCCACGCCAGCGCCACCGCCGCGGGAGCGCGCGAGGCGCGCGCGCGGGCGACGGTGCGGGTCATCGCGCCGCTGCCGCCGCCGGGAGGCGTCACCGGGTAGGAGCACGGTGTCGCTCCGCCGCTGGCTCGTCACCCCTGCGCTCGCCGCTGCGATCCTCGCCGGAGTCGCGGCGGCCAGGCCCGGCCTCGCGCCCGCTGCGTCCGGGGCCCGGCTCGGGCCCGCGCAATCGGCGAGCTCACCGCCGCCGTCGATACCGGCTCCCTCCCGCCAGGACGGTGCCGACACAGCCCTGATGGTCGCACCGGGATTCGCTCGCGCGCATCCAGGTTACGGCCACCGGGTCGCCTGGGTTCCAGTAGCCACCGACTGGTCGGCGGAGCCGCTCACGCTGCTCGTGCTCGGATCCGCCGACCGCCGCGGCCAGCAGTGGCTCGAGGTGCGGCTGCCCGAACGCCCAAACAGGAGCACGGGCTGGATCTCGCGCAACCTCGTGCGTGTCTCACATACGCCCTACTGGATCGTGATCCGAACCCGCGCGCGCGCCGTGGTCGTATACCGGTCAGGTCGCCTGCTCGCTCGCTATCGCGCCGTGGTCGGCCAGGCCGCCACCCCCACGCCGTACGGATTGTTCTCCGTCTACGAGGCCAACGCTCAGCCGAGTCCGGACGACTTCCTGGGCCCGTGGGCGCTGCCGCTGACCGCGTTCTCGCCAACGCTCCAGAGCTTCGGTGGTGGTCCCGGCCGCGTCGCGATCCACGGCCGGGGCGGCTCGAGCCTGCTCGATCCCCTAGGCAGCGCCCGGTCGCACGGCTGCATCCGGATCGACAACGGACCGATCACCTGGATCGCCGAGCACGTTCCCCTAGGCGCACCCGTCAACATCACGAGTTGACCCACCTCGGGAGCCATGGCGGCTTTCGACGATGGCTGAACTGGTTCTCGGGCCTATGCTGCGTTACGTCGCCGACCGCGAGAGCAGCCGGGCGTTTCTGCGTTAGGGCGAATCCCTCACCGGGTCAATAGCCGTTCGAGCTCATCGAGGCATCCGCGCCAGCCCCACTCTTGGTCGTCGCGGCGCTTCTCGATCGAGATGCCGCCGTTGACCATTAGTACGGTGGTCGAGCCGTCGGACTCCGAGAAGGAGAGCGCTAGCACCTGCTCGTTGGCGGGATCGTCGTCGAAGGTCCAGGTCATCTCGAGCCGATGTGGGCGGTCGATCAGCGTGTATTCGCCTTGCGCGGCGGCTTCCGTGCCATCGGGCCTTCGCATCACCACCCTGACCTTTCCGCCGACCCGCAGATCGACTTCGGCCTCCGGGGTTTCCCAGTCGGGCTCGCAATGGAACCAGCGCCGCATTACCTCGGGACTGGTCCAGGCGTCGAAGACGTCTTCGGCCGGAGCGTGGAACGTCCGCTCGATCCGCACGACGTGACCCGAGTCGTCGGTCACCATCGTTCCTTTTCGTCCTCGAGGTAGTCGCCGACGACGTCGAAGAGGCGCTCCCACCGGGTGCGCTGCTGCTCGATCCACTCCTCGGCGTCGGCGAGGGTGTCGGACCGCAGTGCGAGGCGATGCCTCCGGCCTACGATCACGCGCGAAACGACTCCTGCTTCCTCGAGCATTCGCAGGTGGCGGGAGATGGTCGGCTTCGAGACTGCGAAGTCGCTGGTCACCTCGCCGACCGTAGCCGATCCTCGGCTGAGGCGTTCGACGATCTCGCGCCGCAGTGGATGAGCGAGGGCGCTGAACGTATCGTTAGCCATTTTGCTAACTATATAGTCGACCCGTCGGACGAGAAGAGGAGCCAGCTATGCCGGAGCACAAGGTCACGACCCGCGAGGAATGGGAATCCGCTCGCGCCGAGTTGCTGAAGGGCGAAAAAGAACTCACCCACATGAGCGACGAGCTCGCTCGGCAGCGCCGGGAGCTTCCCTGGGTGCGGATAGAGAAGGAGTACACGTTCCAGACCGCCGATGGACCCAAGACGTTGGGGGAACTGTTCAACGGTCGCTCTCAGCTCGTGGTCTACCACTTCATGTTCGGGCCCGACTGGGAGGCAGGCTGTCCGGTCTGCTCCTCCATCGCGGACAGCTTCAGCGGCGTCGTCGAACACCTCAAGGCGCGCGACGTGACGATGATCGCCATCTCACGTGCGCCGATCGACAAGCTGCTCGCTTTTCGGGAGCGGATGGGTTGGAGCTTCAACTGGGCATCGAGCTACGAAAGCGATTTCAACTGGGACTTTCATCACTCGGCGACAAGAGATGAGGTCAGCGAGTGGGCCGACCAGGTGCCGTCATTCGTCTCGCAATTTGCGTCCGCGACCGGGAACGACGTGGTCGGCTATTTCACGGAGGGACCGGGCCTGACCGTCTTCGCGCGCTCAGACGAAGACGTGTATCTGGCCTATGCGACCACAGCCAGGGGGCTCGAGGTGGTGATGGCCTACTACGGCATCCTCGACTTGGTGCCGTCCGGTCGAGACGAGCGCGATCCGGTGTACCAGTCCTGGATCCGACACCACGACTCCTACGAGCACATCTCCGACCCCGCAACGCGCCGATGACCGGGCTTCAGCTTGTGCGCAAACACCCGGGAGCGGTCGCCGGGCTGTTGACCGCGGCCGGTCTGGCGTGGTGGTGGACAGCCCGGCGGATGGACGGGATGGATGCGGCTCCCGGCAGCGATCTGGGGACGCTCGGCTGGTTCACGAGCTCGTGGATCGTGATGATGATGGCGATGATGCTCCCCTCGTTCGCTCCCACGGTCGCGGCATACGTGACGTTCAGCCGCGCGCGTCGGCCCGTCCCATGGCTGCCGTTCGCCTGTGGCTACCTGCTCGTTTGGGGCGTCGCGGGACTTGTGGCATACGGGAGCTTCGAGCTCGGAAAGGCGCTGCTCTCAAGCGACCTGGGTTGGCACGCTGGTGGACGCTGGCTGTCCGGGGGCTTGATCGCGGCAGCAGCCGCCTACGAGCTGATCCCGCTCAAGCGCGCTTGCCTGGCGCGGTGCAGAGGACAACTCGGGGACCGGACGCCTCTTTCGCCCCAAGGCCCGTCGGCAGCCTTCGCGATGGGGGCCCGCAGCGGCGGCTGGTGCATCGGCTGCTCATGGGCGCTGATGGTCGCACTGTTCGCGCTGGGAGTGATGAGCCTGACCTGGATGGTGCTGATCGCGGCACTGGTCGCCCTCGAGAAGGTCGGCCCTTGGCCCCGTGGCGCGAGGATCACTACGGCACTTGTCCTTGCTGCCCTTGCCGCGGGAATCCTTGCCGCGCCCGACCATGTACCCGGCCTAGTTGTCCCGGCCTCCGGCGCGGTTCATCCGATGAAGGCGATGGGCTAACGCAGCTCGCATCACCGCGAGGTCGGTGACGAGCAGCGAGATCGGAGGCACCAGACGACTTCGCGCGCTCGATGTCGGTCTCGCTACACCAACAGCCATGTCTGGGTGGGTTTGTTCACGCCGCAGAAGCGGGGGCGGGAATGAGTCCAAGCTGCTCCAGCATTAGGAGCCGGTCGAACATGAGGTTGAACGAGATGTGCTTGCCCTCGCGGAACCGCAGCACGTGGATGTAGTCGAGGCTGACTGCGGCGCCAGTTGGTGGGACCTCGCCGGTGGGGGTGTGGAGGACGCCGTTGTGGGTCCCGGTGAACGTGCCTTCCTCGACCGCGACGTCGTCGATGAAGTGAACCCTGTGAACCTCGACGTGCCCGTCCGGGAATGCCTGAAACCAGCCGCCGTAGAACTCGGCGCAGGCAGCCTTTCCCGCGCCGCGCATCCCTCCGGGCGCCGTGAAGACGACGTCGTCAGCAAGCACCTCGGCGAATCCGTCGATGTCTTGGGCGTTGAAGGTATCGGTTCCCCTTTCAAACGCCTCCCTCGTGGTCATGGTCACGACAAACCTCCTTCGGTTATTTAAGTGTGGACCGAAGGGTGGCGCGCTCGATTGGTCCTTCGCTAGAGGGTGGGCACCCTTGACTTTTCCCCCTCCAGGACCTGGGCCAGTTGGGGACGGCCTTCGACGGCGAGCTTGGTGTAAGCCCGCGACAGGTGACCCTCGACGGTCTTGAGGGTCACGTACAGCTCGTGGGCGATCTCGCGGTTGGTGCGGCCCGCAGCCGCGAGGCGCACGACGCGCAGCTCGCTGGGGGTGAGCGCCTCGACGCCGGTGCGCAACTGCCGTCGTGGGCGGGCTCCCGTCGCCCTCAGGTCCTCGCGCGCGCGGGCCGCCAGTGGGCGGGCTCCGCAGCGGGCGGCGAGGTCGAGCGCCTCCGCCAACGGCTCGCGGGCGGAGGCACGCCGACCCGCGCGGCGCAGCGCGGCCCCGAGCGCAGCGAGCGAATGCGCCCGCTCGAGCAGCGCCGGCGAATCCCCGAGGACGGCCACGGATTCCGCGAGCAGCTCCCGCCCGCGCTCACCCCCTTGCGCGAGTCCAGCGACGCGCAGGGCGACGCCGAGGGCGCGGGGCGCTCCGAACGTCCTGACGTCGACCAGCTCGGCCTGCGCCGTCGCACGCGCGTCCTCGCGATCGCCTAGCAGCAGCAGCGCCTGAGCCGCGCCGGCGCGGGCGTGGAGGTACCCGACGTCGCGCATCTCCATGCCCCAGACCTCGGGGCTGAACATCGCCGCGCACGTCTGAAAGTCCGCGAGCGCCTCAGCCCAACGGTTCTGCGCGAGCCGGAGTCGTCCGCGCGCGGCCGGGATCAGGACGGTGCCGACGCCTGGCGGCCAGCCCTCTTGGGGAAGAAGCGCGAGCAGCGCCTGCGCCTCTTCAAGCTCACCGGCCTCGACCGCGACCTCGGCCAGAACGGTCGCCGCGAACGCGAGCCCCGGGGCGAAGTCGCCCTCCTTTAACACGCGCAGCGCGATCCGTGCGGCTGCGTCAGCCTCCGGAAGCGCCCCGACGCGCAGCTTGAGCAAGCCCAGGGTGCTGTATGTGGCGACCAGTCCTCGCGCGCTCCCCGACCGGTGGACTTCGGCGAGCATCGGTTCCAGTGCCGTCTCTACCGCGTCGAAGCGCTCGGCCGCCACCAGGCTCCACAACAGCGCCGCCCGGGTGTCCCAGTTCTCCGCACGCGCGTCCGCGCGCGAGAGCGCTTCTTCAAGCGGGGCGGCCGCCTCACGGGCTGGCCGGCCGCCGAGGACCATCGCCATACCCCGCGCGACCGCCAGCGCCTCGGCTGGACTACCCGCGAGGACCCGCGAGGAGAGCCGTTCGAGCACCGGCCCGACCCGCGACGCGCGACGCGCGTCATGAAGACCGCATACCACGAGCTCGCCCTCGAGCCGGGCCGCGAGTGCCCAGTCGGCATCACCGAGCTCCACCAACGCGCGCTCGATGACATCAACCGCATCCACCCACCGAAACAGCGCCGCGTACGCTTCGGCGACCTCAAGGGCGATCGCAGCGCGCTCTCGCGGATCAGTGGACGCGCGTAAGGCCTCCTCCAAGTGCACGCACGCGATCTCGCGCCCCGTGCTCGCCTCCGCGCGAGCGGTCTCCCGCAGGATCTCGACCCGCCCCTCGAGCGCCGGAGGCTCCGAGAGCGCGCGGCGAAGCAGGTCGGCCGCGGCGCCCGGCGCACCGCTGCGCATGGCCGCTCGCGCAGCCTCGCGCAAGCGGCCGAGCACCCAGCTGTCGCCCGCGGGCCGCAAGCCGACCAGGTGCACGGCGACCTCTCCCGGCGAGGCGCCATCGTCGTAAAGCAGGCGGGCGGCCGAGCGATGCGCGGCCTCACGCTCGTCGCTGGCGAGCGACGCCTCGATCGCATCCCGGACGATCGGATGAAGGAAGCACGGAGGATCGTCTCCAGCCAGCACCTCGATACGAACTAGGCCTGCAGCCAGGCGCGCGGCATCGGCCATCTCCACACCGGCGATCGTCGCCGCGTGGCGCAACTCACAGCCATCCCCAAGCACCGCGAGCGCCTGCCCGAGCCGCAACGCGCTCTGACCCAGCGCGCGCACCCGAGCCAGCACCAGGCGCGCCACTCCATCGCGCCCACCGGCCAGGAGCGCCGCTGGATCCAGCTCAGTGAGCGGGCGGTCCTCATACCCGGCCGCCCGGAGTAGTTCGACCACATACAACGGGTTGCCGCCGCTTGCCGCCCACACGCCCCCACGCAGCTCGCTGCTCGCGCTACCGCCGAGCGCCGCGGACACAAGCGTGCCGACCGCGCCCTCGCTCAAAAGCGCCGGGCGCACCACCACCCGGGCCTCGCCGAGCAGTGTCTCCAACGACGGATCCATGCGTGCCGCATCACTCGGTCGGCAAGCTACAAGCAACGCCAGCGCCAGCCCCTCGAGGCGCGCCGCCAGATACGCCAACCAGCGCAGCGATGCCTCATCCGCCCAATGCGCGTCGTCGACGGCGATCACCAGCGGCCGCAGATCTGCGAGGTTTGCGACCAGCCAATAAAGCCCATGCAAGACCGCAAACGACGTATCGGACGCCGACCGTTCATCTGGCTCTCCCAACAGCAACGGCCGCGCCGCGGCAGCCGGGCCCGTCAGCAACGCGCCGCGCTCGCTCACCGCAGCGCCCGCCAAGCGCCGTTCAAACAGCTGGCGGACGACGCCAAACGCGAAGGGCGCCTCGAGTTCCGAACCCCGCGCGCGAACGATCTCGCGCCCAAGGCCCGCGGCTCGCCGGCACGCAGCATCGAGAAGCGCGGTCTTTCCAATACCGGCCCCACCCTGGACGATCAGGACGGCGCCCTGACGCTCCAGCAGGTCCTCTACCGCTGCGAGTTCGTGCTCGCGTTCGAGCAAGCTCTCCACGCCGACACTCTAGTCGCGCTGCCCACGGCTACTACTACCCCGAGACTCCGCAACGTGAATGAAGCGCAAGTCTCGCTGGGCTGGAGCGATCGTGCGCGGATCCCCGATACTGCTCGAGCAGTCTCAGGCGAGCGCATTCGAAATCCAGTGGATGTCTTCAGTCAACCCAGTCGGACCCGATTGTCTACGGACATCCTCCAGCGATCAACTCAGGGCGGGAAATGAGGAGGCTTTGACGCTCTCTCTCCTCGGTGAGTCGGTGGATCTCATTGGCGTCTGCTTCCTGTTGGGAATGGTGGAAGCCAATGCACGAGTGGAAGCGGCGTTGCGAGCTGGCCGCTTCCCGGTCCTCTACGGAGGTGACTGTTCGGTCCTCCTCGGCGCCACTCCAGCGCTCCGATGGGCAGCGCGACACAAACTACGGCGGGAGATCCGGGTGCCGAGCATCGCGGGTCGCGTCCGCCTCCACAGTGCGCCGCAAGTACGCCGGGATCCCGAGCGCATCGCGGCACAGGCCGCCGCCGACGTTGCCGCTGAGGCATCCGGTTGGTGGCCGCACGTCGATCTGGACGTGCTCGACGTACAAGAGTTTCGCGCTTGCGGCGCCGCCGACGATCCGTCGATGCCCCAAGGGCTGACCTGGCACAGTTGACGGCGATCACAAAAGCGGCGTTGCGCACCGATGGCTGTCGAGGATGGAGCATCGGCGTGTACAACCCCGATCTTGCTCCCGACGGCCTCGACGCCAAACGGATCGTGGCCTATCTCGTTGGTGCCATAGGGCGCGACGTCAGCTGAAAAGCGGCAGTTGCTCTGAGTGAGCGGCCAACATTTCGTCGAGCAGCGCCTGCATCTGATCGAGGTCGAGGCGAGCGGCGATGGTCGGTTCGAGCAGGAACGCGTGTAGGGCCGTTTGGCGATCGCCGCTGAGCGCGGCCTTGACCATCTGCCTCTGGAGCGCAACGTACTGACGCAGGTGCGCGGCGAGCGGCTCGGGTAGCGGTCCCGCGTAGATCGGGCGAAGGCCGTAGGCGCTGACTGCGGCGTTCACCTCGACGATCGCATCGGCCGGAAGGTTGGGGATCGCTCCGTGGTTGACGGTGTTGACGATGCGCGTGTCGTTGCGGTTCTCGACGATCGCTTCGATGATGTCGATCACCTCGACACCTAAGTCCTCAACGCCGTGCGCCGGGTCCGTCAGCATCGAGGCGCCAGCGCCGGGCCGCGTCCATTCGTCGGCCAACCTCAAGAGCCGGCTGACGCGGCCGCGCTCGTCGCCGATGTCGCGCGTGCGCATCCCATAGCGGACGCGAAGGCCCTGGGCCCGGCCGTTGTAAGGCTCCTCGGTGTACTGCATCTGAGGATGAAACTCGACCCAGTGAGTCCAGCAGTACGGGAGCACTCCATAGGTTTCGAGCGCCCATTTCTCAATCGGTTCCTGGGCGCGGGCGCGTGCCAGCGCTAACGCATCCCGGCCGTCCCGCAGCCGAAGCTCGACAATGCTCGCGCAGTGGTTGATCCCGGCGACGACCGGGGGCATCGCAACATCCTCGGGCTCCACCCCGGCCTGCCATGCGAGCCAGCCAAGGTTGCGAGGCACCCACGCGCAGTCGCACAGCGACACCGAGTTGACGCCCGGCACCGTCTGTAGCGCCATCGCGGCGGCGCTTGCCGGATTCGCATAGTTGAAGATGAACGCGTCGGGCGCGACCTCGGCCACGTCACGAGCGACCGCAACGAGGATCGGCACGTTGCGAAGCGCCCGCATGATCCCGCCCGGCCCAACCGAATCGGCGACGTGCATGATGAGCCCGTAGCGAGCCGGAATCTCAATGTCCTTTTCCCACGCGTCCATCCCGCCCGCCGCGATCGTCGTGATCACGAAGTCGGCGTCGCGCAGCGATTCCCGCTGATCGAGCGTGGCTTTCACCCGAAGACGCGCCCCGGCGCTCGCGATCAGCTTCCCGGCCAACGCCTCCATCGTCCGCACCCGCCGCTCGTCGGTATCCATCAGCGTGACCAGGGCGTCGCGCAGCACCTCGGACTTCATCAACAGTCTGATCAACGTCGGCACGAACCTGGTCGAACCGCCGCCGATCACCGTCAGCTTGATCGCCATCTGAACCTCCTCACTCGCAGCCATTCATGCAGCGGAATCCTCGCCGATCGGGACGAATGCGAGGCGGCGCCCAGTTGAATGTCGTGATGATCGCGCGCTGCTGTCGGGAAGGAATCGACGCGGGTGGCGTTCTCGTCCACGAGGCGGTGGATGCCCGCACGATTCAGGTGCTGCGCAGCTCGCACACGGGGGCGAGCCCCCCGTCGTCCCACCCCGCCTGGTGATCGACCGATCGGCGGCCACTAGGCCAGCCGTTCGCGCGTCATAGAGTCCAACTCGTTAGCGGAATCGCTGCACTCTCTTCGTCACTGTGTCGACGGCGACGAACCTACCCGCTCCGACGGTAAAGATGTACAGGGGGTTCAAACGCGTCGGCGCCAGCGGCTTTCGCACGGTCACGTTGAAAAAGCCCTTGGTGAAGCCGGCCTGCTTCAAGCGTGCGACCGCCGCCGCGAGCGTCATCTTCGGGGCCTTCGAAAGCGGCAGGTCCTCCAGGAACGGCTGTCGGTAGCCCTTGATCTTCGCGAACTGCGGGCCGTAGACAATCGTGGCGCTGCTGAACCTCGAACCCGACGGCTGATTGTCGAACACGAACGCCAGTTGATGATGCCTGCCGCGGTGGTTACCTTCTTCCCGCCGCGCGTGAAGCCGTCCACCTCCAGCACAACCGCACGGGCGAAGGTTGGGGCGACTGGTCCGGTCACGATCATCCCCTCCTTCCGTCGGTGACACAGGCAGTGCGAGGTCGTCAGACTAGTAGAAGACCGACCCCCGGTCGATCTGCCTTCACTTCCTCGGAATGTAAGGCGTACGTGCCAAGCCGCCACTACGCCCCGTGGCCCTAAACCGGGTTTGAGTCATCTCTGAGCATGCCTCGCTCGGGCGACTCGAGGTGAGTACGCCCACGGTGACGCCGAATTAGGAGCATCCCAAAGGCAGCACCACCGCGGAGCGCGTATCGTCGTGGCATGGGCGCGAGGGGTGTTCGCAGTCTCCTGCCGGCGTACGGGGTGGTGTTCGTGGGCTTCCTTGGCTACAGCCTCATGATCGCAGCGTTCACGCCGATGGTCCTGCGCAACGACAACGGAATGCTTCCCCAAACGGCGAGCTTGACGGCGCGCAGCCTCGTGCTCGGTCTCCTGTTGGCGCTCTATCCGCTGGGCCAGTTTCTCGGCTCGCCGGTCCTCGGCGCGCTATCTGACCGCTACGGACGCCGCCCGGTTCTGATCGGCTCGCTGTCCGCCTCGACCGTGCTATACGCCGGAATCGCGACGGCGTTGGCGATTCAGAGCCTGCCCTTGTTGATGCTGACGTGCTTTCTGGCCGGGCTGTCGGAGTCGAACGTCGTCATCGCGCAAGGCGCTATCGCTGACACCGCACCTCGCGCCGACCGCAATCGGCTGTTCGGATACATCTACCTGAGCGCGAGCCTCGCCTATGTGGTCGGGCCACTTGGCGGCGGGAAGTTAGCCGATCATTCGCTGGTCGGCTGGTTTTGACTATGCCACTCCATACTGGGCGGTGACGGTACTTCTCGCCGGGGTCTTGCTCGCGATCATCGCATGGTTCCCCGAAACGCATCGAGAAGCGGACGAGAGAGGTGGTTACCTGGACTCGTTCACGAACCTTGCCCGGATCGTGACGGACCGTGGGCTGCGCCCCCTGTACCTGATCAATTTCACCCTGTATCTCGCGATCTTCGGCTTCTTCCGCGTCTACCCGATGTATCTGGTCGATGAGTTTCACCTCCCGGTGGGGAGGGTCTCGGAGTTCGTCGCTTACGTCGCTGTCCCCATCGTGATCGCGAACGTGTGGCTGGTGGGTGCGCTCTCGCGGCACGCACGGCCGCGGACGTTGGCGCTGTTCAGCGCGTTGGCGATGGGGGTGCTGATGGCGGTCATCGTCGTCCCGAGGTCGAGGGTGTCGTTGTGGTTCACGCTCGGTCCCACCGCCCTGGCGTTGGCGGTGTGCCTGCCCTCTTGTGCGGCGATGCTCTCGCTAGCCGCGGACGACCGCGAGCAGGGCCGGGCGATGGGCAACAATCAATCCATGCAGGTCGGCGCGGAATCGATCTCCGGCCTGGCCGGTGGGGCGCTCGCCGCGATCCTGATAAGGCTGCCGCTGCTGGTGTTCGCCGGCGCGGCCATCGCCGGAAGCGTGATGCTCGCAGGGCTGCGTCGTACGCCGGCGTGAGCGAGTAGAGCAAACAGCAGCGCTGGGTCCTACTGGCCGCCAGCTTGGCCACGGGTCTCGCCTTTCTCGACGAGACCGCGGTCGTCACCACGCTGCGCACGATCCAGCGCGAGTTCGGGGCGACCAGCGCCGAGGTGCAGTGGGTGATGGGGCTCATCTGCTAGCCCTGGCCTCGCTGATGGCAGCGGCGGGAAGGCTCGCGGATCTCTACGGGCGCCGCAGGTTGTTCCTCGTTGGCGCCGGGCGATGGGGATCATGTCGACCGGAGCGACCGCGTTCCTCTCCCTTGGCCCGCTGATCGGCCGTGGCATCGTCGAGCTGGTCGGCTGGCGGTGGATCTTTCTGGCCAACCTTCCAGTGATCGCCGCGATCATCACCATCGCGGTGCGTTGGTTCCCCGAGAGCAGAGGCGTCGTGCGAGAACCGCTTGACGTGACGGGCCTCGTCCTGCTGGTCTGCGGTCTCGTTTCGGTGGTGCTCGCGCTGCGCAACATGCAGGATTGGGGTCCGACCGCGCCGGTGACCCTGGGCCTGCTGAGCAGCGGTGTGCCACTGCTGGCGGGCTTTGCGGTCGTGGAACGCCGGACACCGCATCCCCTCATCAGCCGCTGGTTACTGAAGATTCCGGCCGTAACCGGCTCGCTGTGCGCGCTGTTCGCGATCCAGTTCGCGATCCTCGGGCTGACCGTATACCTGACGCTCTACCTCCAGCTGGCGCTCGGCTACAGCCCCGCCGTCGCCGGCGCGCTGACGCTGCCGACTGTGGCCATGGCTCCGCTGCTGTCGACCTCGGTGGGACGAATGACCGATCAGATCGGAACGCGCACGCTGACCGGAGGCTCGATACTGCTGGCGGCCGTCGCCCTGACAGCGATTGGGTTGCTCGCTGATCAGCGGGAGGTGGTGCTGTTGCTGCCCGCGTTTCTTGCCTTCGGGATCGCCAGGCCGATCGCGACGATCGCGGGCTCCGCGGCGACGGTCGGGGCCACCCCGCTCGAGGCGCGGGGCCTGTCCTCAGGCCTGTTACGCAATCGCGCCAGCTCGGCGCCGTGCTTGGGGTCGCGGTGCTCGGCCTCGTCTTAACCGGGCTCGAGATCGCCCGCCGCAACCACCTACTCACAGTCAGGAGCAACCTCGCGCTTGGTTTCGCCCCGGTACGGGTATTCCGCCCGGCGTGAGCAACCCGCTCGCCCGCGTCCGGACGATTCCGCGCCTCTACCGCAAGCACATCGCGAGTGACCTGCGTAAGGAGCGCCAGCTCACCAGTTCCGTCTCTTTCTTTCTCTCGTTCGCGACGGTCCGAGGCATCACCCATGCGATCCGAGCCGGGATCGGGCCATTTGGGAACATCTCTCCGGGGGGGCGGCACATACACCACATGACGTTCGGGATCATCGGGCTGCTGCTCGTCGGCTACCTCTGGATGTTGGAGATTGGGGTCGCTACCAAAGATCGGAAGATCTCCACGCTGACCTCGGGCGCCTACGGGGCCGGCGCGGCGCTCACGCTCGACGAGTTCGCGCTGTGGCTGAACCTCGAGGACGTCTACTGGGCCAAGGAAGGACGCGAGTCGATCGACGCAGTGATCCTGTTTGGAGCGCTGCTGTCGATGAGCTTCATCGGCAAAGACGTCTTGCGGGAACTTGTAAGGGGAGCCGAGGAGGTGTGAAGGCCACCGCCTTCGGTGATCGGACGCGACGGTTGCGAGCCGGCCCGCGTACGGTCGCGTAGTTGCGCCGCCGGTTGCAAGCGAGAATTACTTGCGGAATGCTCACGGCGGCGCGTGAGCGCTTGGTGGACTTGCTTCACAGCACGTTTGGTGAATTTTGCGCAGTCCAAATCTGTGGCGGGCGCACTCGCCAACGGAAGGCGCGCCTCCTACGGCGAAGCGGCGCGACTCACTCCGACCGCCGAGCCGACGGCGTCGAGTGCCGCCTCCTGATCGCGTGCGGTTACCGCGACCGTCAGGCAGCGAGATCCCCGATCCCATGTGAGCTCGAAGAACGGACAGCAGGATCGCTCGACCTCGATGAGGCGGGCAACGAGCGAATCAGGCACGGCCTCGGCAACCCGGATCACTCGGCGCCGCTTGTCCGAGGCAATCACCTCCGCACCTTCGCCGACGGCGCGATAACGCTGCAGCTGCTCTAGCAGTTCAAGCTCGTCCAACGAGCACGACGATGCCACCATTGGCAACGGTTCCACAGTTAGATCCTAGGCAACCGCTCGGGGAGTATTCCGAGGCATCCATGGAGCGCGTCTTGGTCAATTCTTCTACGCCCCTCCGGTCGGACACGCCGTGGAGGCGCTCCACTACTGCCTCGGCCACCACGCCGCCGATCCGACTCGGCAAGTCGCGGTCGCGCTCAACTCGGCCACTGCCGTGGAGCTGGCGGGATTTGCCCATTCGTCTCGGATGCCTACGTCATCGAGCTTGCAGTTGCCGGGCCGGGCACGGGCGGCCGCGCGCCGCAGGCTCAGCGACCGCGCCGGTGAATTGACGGCCGCCGTGGCTCGCGCTATCGGGCGGACCGTGGTTCGAGTACTTCTTCAACCACGTTACGTTCCGCTCGATCCTCCCCAACCGCGACCGGTACCCATGCTTCACGGAGTTCGATCCCGCTTCGACCGGCGATGATGGCGACGACGGCCCGCGGACCCCGAGCATGACCCGCGCCGGGGTCCACGAGGACCTGCTGCGAATCATCGCGGCCGCCGAGGAGCTCCTCAGCGGCTCGCTCACGTATGAGCAGGCGTTGCGTGACTACTTCACCTGCTCGCGGTGCATCACGGAGACGCCGGCGCAATCTGGTCGATCGACGGGGTGCACCTCGACTATGTGCCGAAGCAGCGGCCGCCGGCTCCGAGCTGAGCGCTGTCTCCAAAGCTCTGCTCGGCTGCCATCGCTGGCTGCGCGGACATGGACTCAGGCTCGCCCTGACTCGCCCGTCGGCATCCGCGAACAGCGTCCGCGAGGTTGCCTGCGCCTTCCAGGCGCGGGCGCGAGTGTCCACGCCGTGCCGGCCCGGCCACTCGAGGAATGCGCGGAGTTACGAAGCCGTTGGCCACGTTGCCGCTCGGCCAACTGCGATGAGGGGAGCGGCAAAAGCGTCGTCCGTGATCTCGGGCGGCGCGTCGACGTTCTGGCCGTCCGCGCGTACGCTTATCCTGTCGAACGTGTGTTCGGTCGCGGTCTCCGATAACTTGGCTGAGCAAGAGCTGTCAGCTCCGGATGCTCCGTTGGACGTCGATGCGCAGTCCCCGCCGCTCTCCCTCGGCGAGCTGGAGTCGGAGATCCGCGAGCTCGGTGCTCACATCGCAGCGGCCACCTGCCGATGGCTTACGTTGATCGCTGAGTTCGACGAACGCCGCGGGTGGGCCGCCGACGGGATCAAGAGCTGTGCGCACTGGCTCTCGTGGCGCTGCTCGATCGGTCTGGGCACCGCGCGCGAGCACGTGCGCGTGGCCGCGCGCCTGCGCGAGCTGCCGCTGGTGCGTGAGGCGTTCTTCCGCGGACAGCTGTCCTTCTGCAAGGTGCGAGCGATCACGCGGATCGCGAGCGTCGAGACCGAGTCGGAGCTGCTCGAACTGGCTCGACATGCCACGGGGGCGCAGCTCGAGAAGATCGTGCGGGGCTTCTGTCGCGCTCAGCGGGCGACGTTGGAGCAGGCCAGGCAGGCGCACGAGCGCCGTTTTTTGAGCTGGAACTGGGAAGAGGACGGTTCGCTGTCGTTCGAGGGCCGCCTGCCGGCGGAGGACGGCGCCCTGTTGCTAGCCGCGCTAACGGCCGCGGAGGGCCCGGCGCTGGCCGGGGTGGCGCGCGCCGCGCTCGCTTTCGGCAAGACGCGTCGCTCGGGCGCGGACCCGGTAGAGCTCGTCGTCCATGTTGACGCGGGCACGCTCGCGGCCGAGCGAATCAGCGAACGCTGCGAGCTTTACGATGGGCCCGCCCTGGCGCCGGAGACGGCCCGCCGGCTCGGCTGCGATGCGGCAGTTACGCGGATTGTCGAACGCGACGGGCGGCCGCTGTCCATCTCGCGGCGCACGCGTACGATTCCGCCGGCGCTGAGGCGCGCGCTCAGGGCGCGCGACAGTGGCTGCCGGTTTCCCGGCTGCACGCACAACCGCTTCTTGCACGCGCATCACATCCACCACTGGGCCAGGGGCGGCGAGACCAAGCTCGAGAACCTCATCCACCTGTGCTCCTACCATCACCGGCTGGTGCACGAGGGGGGCTTCACCGTTGAGCGCCGGGGTTCCGGCGGGCTACGGTTCCGCCGACCGGACGGGCGGGAGATTGCGCCGGCGGGCGGATACAGACCAGCGGCCGGATGCGGCTGCGCAGAGCAAAACCGCGCCCTCGGGCTTCACATCGACGGCAACACCTGGGCTCCCCTGTCGGCCGGCGGCCGGCTCGACTACAGCATCGCTGTCGAATGTCTACTCGCCAAGACACCCGCTCCACCGTAATCACCGTGCCTCGTCGACGCCGATCCTGCACCTGTGGTGGGGTGATAGATCGTGCGACCGCACCATTCCTCGACCGTCACGCCCACAACGAGGATCCGCTCGAGCCTCAGGGCAGCCCCTCGCGAGGGCCGAACCGTTGCTCCATGTGACTGCCGATCACCTCGGCGACGAGCTGAAGCGAGGCGAGCGGACGGAAGAACACGGTCAACTCTCCGACGAGACCATCGGGCCGGAGCGCCACGACGTTCAACCCGTGCGCCGGCTTCCCGCGCAGCGAGGTCTCGAACGAGACCACGCTTTTGTCTGCCTCCACAATCTCCTCGGCCAGCTCGAACGGCGTCAACTCCTGGGTAAGTACCCCGAACAGAAACGCTGCGGTGTCCTTTCCCCGTAGCGGCTCGTCGTGAACGGCGACCCGGATCGTGACGTCGTCGCACAGGGAGGCGACGATAGCCGTGGGATCAAACACCGCCAGCGCCCGGCTGTACGCGGTACGCCCCTTCATCATCCGAGCCGCCTCTGCAAGCTCAGCACTCCTCGCCCCCTCCCGAAACGCCGGAGGCGGCGGCCGCAAGGAGCAGCGGGCGGACCTCGGCCACCCAATCGAGCTTCGCCTGCTCGCGGCGCAAGCCGAACATCGCCGTCGCACGCCGAAACGTCGCCTGCGGACGGTCCGCCAGTCTCACGACCACCTCGGCCAGCCGATCTCGCCGCGCGCGAGCCTCGGCGGCATATTCGCCGAGGATCGCCTCAAGCCGCGCCGGCGACATCCGATCGGCGAAGAACATCCGCACCAGAAACAGGTCGCGCTGGCGGTCGGTGCCGACCGGCGAATCCTCGAGCCACTCGCGGAGCATGTCCTCGCCATCGGCGGTGATCGCATAGACACGCTTGGTGGGAAACCGCTGCTGCGGCACCTCCGTCGCCTCGAGCAGGCCGAGCCGGCACAGCCGGTCGAGCTCCGAGTAGATATGGCTGCGCGCCAGCGGAAAGAAGTTCCCGATCGATCGCTCCGCATAGCCAGCCAGCTCGTGGCCAGCCCGCGGCCGAACCGACACCAACCCAAGCACCACGTAGCCCGTGGGGGTAAGGTGGCCCTCGTTCATGTCCAAAGTAGACTAGTCCTAGTAGGACTAGCTGTCAAAGGGAGATCGCGGCCGCGATCCATGACGCCGAGCTGGACAGCCGCGAACGCCTGCCTGCGTGCGCCGGTCAGGCCGCGAACGCCTGCCTGCGTGCGCCGGTCAGGCCGCGAACGCCTGCCTGCGTGCGCCGGTCAGGCCGCGAACGCCTCCCTGCGTGCGCCGGTCAGGCCGCGAACGCCTGCGTGCGTGCGCCGGTCAGGCCGCGAACGCCGGCCAAAGGGTCTCGACGACGTGCTTGCTCCAGCCCTTGCGAGGCTGACCTTCCGCGATCCGGTGGTACATGAACGCGCCCATGAGCGCGTGCACGGCGACCTCGGAATCGAGGTCGCGCCGGACTTCTCCCCGCTCCTTACCGCGCTCGAGCGCGGCGACGATGTCCCCGAGGCGAGGCTGGAGCATGCCGCGGCGAAAGCCCTCGAGCAGCTCGGGGTGCTTACGCCCCTCCACGATCATCGTCCCCGCCAGCTCGATCGCAAACCGCCGGCGGGCAAACTCGAGGTGCGCGATGAGGTCCCCGCGCGTGCTGCCGGTGTCGATGGGCGCGCTCCGCGCCTGCTTGTCGGCAAGCACCGCGGCCACGAGCTCTGACTTGTTCTTGTACCTGCGGTAGATCGCCGGGCGACCGACGCGGGCCTCCTCGGCCACCCGTGCGATCGACATCCGTGCGTAGCCCTCCTCGAGCAGCAGCCGCCAAGCCGTGTCGAGGATCGCGGCATCGACGTTCTCGTCCAGCGGGCGGCCCGCTGCGCGCGCGCGAACGGGATCGATCGGCTCGGCCTGTTCTCGCGGCGTCATCGCGGCAAGTGTCTCAGACGCCACCGATGCCGGGGCAGGGCGGCCGGGGTTGAAGCCAGCAGTTCTTCGGCCGTTAAGGTTTCGTGGCTTGCATGTAGCGTTACATTACTGTATCGTCACGTGCTCGACGCGTATCACTACTACCCGAAAGGGGAGAAGCTGACAATGAGCAAGCTCAAGCAAAGGCAGGTCGCCGATACCGCTATTGACCCCGCGACTGACGGCTTCCGTCCGGCCCCGCGGAGCATCGGCGGGCTTGGTGTGGACGCCGGAATGCCGGCGGTCGAGGTCTTGAGGCTTCGCAAGACCTATCCCGGCGGAGTCGAGGCGGTCAAGGGCATCGACTTCGAGGTTGCTGCCGGAGAGGTGTTCGGGCTGCTCGGCCCGAACGGCGCCGGCAAGTCGACCACGATCGGGATGCTTACCACGACGGTCCGGCCGACCTCAGGCATTGCCCGGCTGGCCACCTACGACGTGGCCACCCAGCCGCTGCTCGCCCGAAGCGTGAGCAGCGTGGTCTTTCAGGACGCCGTCGTCGACGGCGCCCTGAGCGGGCGCGAGAACCTCGAGCTGCACGCGCATCTCTGGGCCGTCCCCCCGCGCGGGCCGGGGTGCGGATCGCGGAGCTGGTAGACGCGGTCGGTTTGTCTGAGCTCATCGACCGTCCTGTAGCCAGCTACAGCGGCGGGCAGCGGCGGCGGCTCGAGATCGCGCGCGCGCTGGTCTCGACGCCGAGGGTGCTGTTCCTCGACGAGCCCACCGTGGGCCTGGACCCCCGGATTCGCCACGAGCTCCTCGACGTCATCGTCGGCCTACGCAATCGCGAGGCCATGACGATCCTCGTCACCACCCACTACCTCGACGAGGCGCAGCGCCTCTGCGATCGGGTCGCGATCATCCACGAAGGGCAGATAGTCGCGCTGGACAGCCCCCAGGTGCTGCTCGCCGGCCTCGGGCGCGAGATCCTCGAGTTCCGCGTCGACGGCAGCCCACAGGCGGCTCTGGCCGCGCTCCGGGAACGCGGCGTCGCCCGCGACGACGCGTTCGCGGTCAGCGCGCGGGTGACCGTGCCCCTGCACGAGCACGCCGCTACCGACGCGCTCGCGGTGATCGACTCAGAGCGCCTTCGGGTCTCGGAGATCGCTACCCGCGTCCCCACCCTCGACGACGTCTATCTCGAACTGACCGGCGCTCGCATGGACGAGGCCGCCTGAACCCAGCGACACCTAGGAGACACCTCAATGTCCGCTATTGCCGAAGCTCCATCCATCCCCCTCCCCGCGCCTGGTCGCACGCCACCTACGAGCGCGCTGTTGACGCTCGCGAGGCGCAGGGCGTCGCTTACGTCCAAGACCCCGCGCCAGATCGCCGTGCCGCTGCTCGGCCCGGTGCTGCTGGCCCTCGTCGTGGCGCCGGCGCTCAAGGTCGCCACGGGCGGCCTTCACTCCCACGTCGACTACACCTCGTTCGTCGGGGTCGGCTCGGTCGGTCTGGTGATACCCCTCAGCTGCATCTTCGCCGGTCTAAGCGTGCTGGTCGACCGGCACAGCGGCGCCCAGCGCGAGTTGCTGGCGGCCCCGGTGCCTCGCGCGTACCTCGTGCTCGGCAACCTGATCGTGGCCATCGGGCTGGCAACCCTCCAGGTCGCCGTGCTGATCGGGCTCTCGGCGATCAGAGGCGGCGCCTTCCACATCACTGGCGCCGGCGTCGGCTGGTTCGTCGCAGCCGCGTTGCTGTTCACGGTGTTCATGTACGGCATCGCTGAGACGCTGGCAAGCAAGGTGACCAAGCAGGAGGATTACGTGGGAGCAACGCCCGCCGTGGCAATCCTGCCGTTCTTCTTCGCCGGCGCCCTGTACCCGATCAGTGCGATGCCCGGCGTCTTGACCGCAATCGCGAAAGCGTTCCCGCTCACGCACGCGCTGGCGCTGATGCGCTACGGGTTCATCGACCCCAGGGGCAAGGGGCTCCATGACATATGGGGCATGCACAACGTGACCGTCGAAGCGTGGCTCAGCCTCGCGGTCGTCGCCCTGTACGCCGTCGCGCTCACCGCGATCTCGATCCGCGTGTTCTCGCGCTCGGCGGTGAGTTGAGCTCGGCTGGCCCCCGGCCGGGACGGCCGGGGGCGTAGCACCTCATCGAAGGAGGTGCGCAATGAAGACCCAGGGATTCCCACCACGGCCACCAGCAGAGGGCTGATGGCTCGGTCCGCGAGAAGGGTTGTCGTGACACCCGCTCGCGGGTGGCCGCGGCTGCCGGCGGCAAGCCGCCCGTGCTCCTCCTGGGCGACCTCTCCGTCCAAGCCGAGGTCCGCCGCGTAGCCGAAGGGATCAACCCGACCCGGTCCGATCGTGGTTAGCCCGACCGGGTCCGGTGGTGATTAGCCCGACCGGGTCCGGCGCCTGACTCCGCGCAGTCCGGAGCGCTCCGACGCCGACGGTGTGTCCGCATGGTGATCGCGGCCGATTCGTCGAGACACCGGGGGGGTACGGGTATCGCGATACGACATTTCAGCCCACGAGGATCGCAAGGAGTGAACATGGCCAACAAGACCGCGTCTGACCAGCTCGTGGAGCGCCTGATCGAGTGGGGGATCGATGTCGTGTTCGGGCTGCCGGGCGACGGCATCAACGGGGTGATGGAGGCGCTTCGGACCCACCAGGAGCAGATTCGCTTCATCCACGTACGGCACGAGGAGACCGCGGCGCTCGCCGCCTGCGCCTACGGGAAGTTCACCGGCCGGCCGGCGGCGTGCCTGTCCACGGCCGCGCCCGGCGCGGTGCACTTGATGAACGGCCTGTACGACGCGCGCATCGACCAGTCGCCGGTGGTGGCGATCACCGGCATGACGTACCACGACGTGATCGGCACTCACTACCTACAGGACATCAACCACGACTTCGCGTTGAACGATTCCTGCGTGTACAGCCAGCGGATCATGGGGGAGGCGCACGTCATTCCGGTGGTCGATATGGCCGTCCGCTCGGCGATCGGGCAGCGAGGGCCGGCGGCGATCGCCATCCCGATCGACATCCAGTCGGGTGACGCGGTAACCGGAGACCGCTCGATCAAGAACATCGAGGGCCATTCTTCGGTGACCACGATCGACGGCCGGCGACTGCCTCCCCGCGAGCGGGTCGAACAGGCCGCGGAGATTCTCTCGGGCGCGGAGCGGCCATTGATCTTCATTGGCGCGGGCGCCCGCGGCGCGGGCGAGGAGGTAGAGCGCGTTGCGGAGAAGTTGGGGGCGCCGATCGTCAAGGCGATGCTCGGCAAGGACGCGGTCCCAGATGACAGCCCGTATTGCTTGGGCGGGTACGCGCTGGTCGGCACGCGGCCGGCGCAGGACGCCCTCAAGAGCTGTGACGGGATCCTGATCGTGGGGAGCTCGAGTCCGTACATCGAGTTCCTGCCCGAGCCGGGCTCGGCGGCCGGGGTGCAGATCGACGATCGCCCGGAGCGGATCGGACTGCGCTATCCGGTGGAGGTGGGGCTCTGCGGCGATGCCAAGCTCACGTTGCGAGAACTCGAGCCGCTGTTGCAGCACCGGCATGACCGTTCGTTCCTGGAGCGGGCTCAGGCTCAGATGGAGGACTGGCGGGCGCTGCAGGCCGAGCGCGCCGAGCCGCACGAGCCGCCGATCAAGCCGGACGCGGTCCCCTTCCATCTCTCCAAGGCGATGGCTGATCGGGCGATCCTTTGCGGGGACTCGGGGACGGTCACCACCTGGGCGGCGAGGACCGAGCTGCGCCGCGGGCAGCTGTTCTCGTTCAGCGGAACGATGTGCTCGATGATGGCCGCGCTGCCCTACGCGATCGGAGCGCAGGTGGCTTACCCCGACCGGCAGGTCGTGGCACTCACCGGCGACGGCTCGATGACCATGATGATGGGCGACCTCGCCACGCTCGCCCAGCACGCGCTCCCGGTCAAGGTGGTGGTGATGCGAAACGACGTGCTGGGCCTGATCAAGTGGGAGCAGATGGCGTTTCTGGGAAATCCTCAGTACGGCGTCGAGCTCGCCCCGGTGGACTTCGTCAAGGTCGCCGAGGCGTGCGGGCTGAGGGGGGTGAGGATCGAGGATCCGGCGCGGGTGGGCGATCAGCTGCAGGAAGCTCTGGCCATCGACGGGCCGGCGGTGATCGAAGCGGTGGTCGACCCGCACGACGTGCCAGTAACGCCCACGATCAATCGCGAGCACGCCAAGGGGTTCGCATGGGGGCTCGCGCGAGGCGAGCCCAACCGCCAACAGATCGCGCTGACGATGTCGCGAGTGCTCGCGCGAGAGATGGAGTACTCGAGCAGCCCTGCGGGGGTGTTAGCCCGGGCCAAGGACCGCGTTGCGGACAAGCTTCCCGGAGGCGACGGGCACCGCGGCGACGGAGATTGACATGGTGGCGGCCTCCCTTGCCACACCACCACGGTCCGCCGCGCGCGAGGTCGATGCGAGCGCCTTGGCGCGGGAGCTCTCGCGGCAGGTGCGCGGCGAGGTGCGGTTCTCTCCCGGGAGCCGCGCCTTGTACGCCAACGACGGCTCGGTGTACCGGCAGCTTCCGATCGGGGTGGTCATCCCCCGCGACGCACACGATGTGATCGCGGCCGTCGAGATCTGCGGGCGACACGGCGCGCCGGTTGGCGCCCGCGGCGCGGGCACCGGGCTCGCGGGCCAGACGGTCAACGAGGCCGTGATGTTCGACTTCTCCAAGTACATGAACAAGATCGTCGAGGTCGATCCCGAGCGGCGCTTCGCGCGCGTGCAGCCGGGGATCGTGCTCGACTGGTTGCGCGACAAGGCGGAGCAGCACCACTTGACGTTCGGGCCCGACCCCGCCACCCACAGTCGCTGCACGCTCGGCGGGATGATCGGCAACAACTCGTGCGGCACCCATTCGATCATCGCCGGCGTCACCGCGGACAACATCCAGTCGCTCGATGTCGTGCTCTACGACGGAACCCGCATGAGGCTGCCGAGCTCGCTCGACGAGCGCGAATTGGAGGACGGGATCGCCGCCGGCGGGCGCAGCGGAGAGATCTATGCCCAGCTGCGCGACCTGCGCGACCGGTACTCGGAGTTGATCCGGGAACGCTACCCGCAGATCCCGCGGCGGATCTCCGGCTACAACCTCGATCGGCTCCTGCCCGAGCACGGGTTCAACCTCGCGGCGGCAATCGTGGGCACGGAGGCGACGTGCGCGCTGGTGCTCGAGGCGCGCTGCCAGCTCATCGACAGCCCTCAGCACCGGTCGCTCGTGCTGGTTGGCTACCAGGACTGTCCCGAGGCGGCCGATCAGGTGCCGTGGGTCATGGAGTTCGGTCCGATCGGTCTCGAGACGTTCGACCGGCGGCTGGTTCGAAACGAGATCGTGCTGGGTCGCAAGCGGCGGACGGACCTGTTGCCCGACGGCGACGCGTGGCTCCTGGTCGAGTTCGGAGGCGACTCCAAGAAAGACGCCGACGAGCAGGCCGAGCGGTTCACCGAGACGGTCAGGAAGACCGGGGGTCATAAGCGCGTAAAGCTCTACGAAGACGTCGATGAGATAGCGCAGGTGTGGGAGATCCGCGAAGGGGGCGTCGGCCACAGCAAGATTCCCGGCGAGCATCCCGGATGGCCTTCGTGGGAGGACGCCGCCGTCGCGCCCGAGCGGATCGGCGATTACCTGCGCGATCTCGAGAAGCTGTGCGACAAGCACGGTCGTCGCATCTCGTGCCTGTTCGGCCACGTGGGCCACGGCTGCGTGCACTCGCGGATCGACTGGGACTTCCTAACGTCAGACGGGGTGCGCAACTACCGCGCGTTCATGGAGGACGCGGGCGACCTGATCGCGAGCTACGGCGGCTCCCTGTCCGGGGAGCACGGCGATGGCCACGCCCGCGCCGAGCTGCTGCCGAAGATGTTCGGTCCCGAGCTGGTCGAAGCCTTCCGGGAGTTCAAGGCGATCTGGGATCCGGACTGGAAGATGAACCCCGGCAAGGTGGTCGACCCGTATCCGCTGGATACCCACCTGCGCATGGACCCCACCTACCGCACCCGGCCGGTCAGCACGCAGTTCGGCTTTCCCGGCGACCATGGCAGCTTCGCCGCGGCCGCTGAGAGGTGCTTCGGGGTCGGGGCATGTCGCGACCAGAACGCGGTGATGTGCCCGAGCTATCAGGTGACGCTCGAAGAGAAGCACTCGACGCGAGGCCGGGCGCGACTGCTGTTCGAGATGATGCGCTCGGACTCGCCGCTCGAGGACGGGTGGCGAAACGAGGAGGTCAAGGAAGCGCTCGACCTGTGCCTGGCGTGCAAGGGTTGCCTGCACGAATGTCCCGTCCGGGTCGACATGGCCACCTACAAGGCCGAGTTCCTCTCGCACTACTACGCCGGGCGCCTGCGGCCGAGGCAGGCCTACGCGCTCGGGCTGATCCGCTGGGAGGCGCAGCTCGCGGCCCGCGCGCCGCGCCTCGCGAACGTGCTGACACAGCGGCAGCCATTCGCCGCGCTGGGCAAGCGGATCGCGGGAATCGCTCCCGGGCGAAGCATGCCGCCGTTCGCGCATCGCACGTTCAAGAGCTGGTTCGCCGGCCGGCCGGCGGCGACCGGCGCCGGGCGCCGACGGGTGCTGTTGTGGCCCGACACGTTCAACGACCACTTCCACCCGGAGGTTGCGGTTGCCGCGACCGAGGTGCTCGAGGCGGCAGGGTTCGAGGTCGCCGTCCCGGAGAGGTCGCTGTGCTGCGGGCGCCCGCTGTATGACTACGGCATGCTGAAGCTCGCTCGCCGGCTGCTGCACCAGCTGCTCGAGGGGCTCAGAGACGAGATCCGCGCGGGTACGCCCGTGGTCGCGCTCGAGCCGAGCTGCGGAGCGGTGTTCCGCAACGAGCTCACCAACATGCTCCCCCACGACCAGGATGCGAAGCGCCTCGCACGCCAGACCCACTCGCTCGGTGAACTCCTCGCCACTCACGCCCCGGAGTGGGATATGCCGCGGCTAGAGCGAAAGGCGCTCGTGCACTTCCACTGCCACCAGCGGGCGACGAGCGACACGGACTGCGACCAAGCCGTCTTCGACCGGATCGGGCTCGACTACGAGGTGCTCGATACGGGGTGCTGCGGTCTCGCCGGCTCGTTTGGCTACGAGCGCGGCGAGCGCTACGAGGTGTCGGTCAAGGCCGCCGAGCGGACGCTGCTTCCGGCGGTGCGCGGAGCCTCGGCGCACGCGCTCGTGATGACCGACGGATTCAGCTGCCGCTCGCAGATCGAACATGGATCGGACCGGAGCGCGCTCCACCTCGCCCAGGTGCTGCAGATGGCGCTGCACGAGGGACCCAACGGCCCTGCCACCCCCCGCCCCGAACACCGCTACAACCACCGGCCGCAGCGCCGGCGGCTGCCGGCCCGCCTTTCTCCGCGCTGACCGGGGAGTCTTAGAGAACTCCGAAGTAAAAGCCACATCTTCCTTACGCCCGGGCTCCATGATGTCCCCACATGAACGCGCTCGCGCACAAACCAGCGGCATTCGAGGTCCGTTTGGGCGACAAGCCCGCCACTGGGCGCCGTCTGATCCTCTTACCTACCGAGGACGGTTGGTCGCTGGTCGGCGCGAACGGTGAGCTCGCCTTCCGCGGCCTCGGCACCAGCGGCCGTCGAGAGTGCCTGGAGTTCGCGCGCGAGCACGGGGTGCTCTGGGTGCTCAGCTGAGAGCATTTTCATAGGCTCCTCTTATCGTCTTCATAAGCGCCTCGGGAAGACTCGTGTGCATGAATGAGAGCTTCCACCTTGGCGAGGTTCGCGGCGTCCGCATCGGAATCAACTGGAGCCTTCTGCCGATCTTCCTGCTGATCGCGCTGAGCCTCGCGGGCACGCTCCTCCCATCCGCGGCGCCCGGTTACACGACGTCGGCCTATTGGGTCTTTGCCCTCCTGACCGCCGCTGCCTTCTACGCGAGCCTGCTGGCTCACGAGCTCGCCCATGCGCTGGTCGCTCGCCGGCGCGGGGTCGAGGTCAAGGGCATCGTGCTGTGGATCTTCGGGGGGGTGGCCCAGCTCGAGGGCGATACCCCCGATCCGCGCGCCGAGCTCGAGATCGTCGGCGCAGGTCCTCTTACCAGCCTCGGACTTGCCGCGGTTGGCGGGGTGGCGGCGTTGGTGCTGGGCGCCGTGGGCACCAGCCCTCTGCTGGTGAGCTCGCTCGCGTGGCTGGCGGGAATCAACGCCGTGCTGGCGCTGTTCAACATGCTGCCGGCCTTCCCACTCGACGGCGGGAGGATCCTGCGAGCACTGCTGTGGCGACACTGGCACGACCGCATCCGAGCCACGGCCGTGGCCGCCAGAGTCGGAAAGGTTTGCGGCATCGGGCTCATCGCGGTGGGCGCGCTTGAGTTCCTCGCCGGCGGCGCGCTCGGAGGTATCTGGTTGGTCGTAATCGGCTGGTTCATCACGGTCGCCGCCGGCCAACAGCACCAGCAGGTGAGGGAGCGATCCCGCGAGGGCGACCTCCGCGTCGCCGACGCGATGACGGGCGCCCCGCTCGTGGTGCCGGCCGAGGCCACCGTGGCCGAGGTGATCGAGCGGTATGTCAGGCCGAACCGATTCTCCTCGTTCCCCGTCGTCGACATACACCGGCGACTGGTCGGACTGGTCACAGCGACGCGGATAGCAGCGCTCCCGCGCGACCGCTGGCACACCACCCCGGTCGGCGCCGCCGCGGCACGGCCGACCGAGATCGTCCAGTGCGGTCCCGACGACAGTCTGGCCCAGGTTGCGGTGCGCATGCAGAGCTCACCTGATCGGCGAGCGGTTGTCGTCGAGGGCGCGAGCATCGTGGGCATCCTCACCCCTTCCGATGTGAGGCGCGCCATCAACCATGCCGAGCTGTTCGGCCACCCTCCCGGAGCTGGGAGTCCGTCTGGTGTACAAGGTGAGCCGGGTAGAGCACCGGGGGGTAGGTCCTGGGGGCCGGTGCCAGAAGCGTGATGCGCCCCCCATTCTTACCTCGTAGCTAGCTCATCCTTGCAATGCGAACCGTCACAGTAGGTAACCGATGAAAGTGTCACTACCCTCCACCGGTCAAGCCGACGAGTCGGCGCCCGTCCCAGCAGCCCCGGGCGCGAGCCGAGCTGAAGCATCGAGCCCATCCGCGGCGAGCGCTCCCGAAACTCCGACGCCCGCGCATGCGGGACAGGTGATCGGGCAGGTTCTGCCGATCTACTTCGTCGGAGACGAGTCCCACTCGATGCGGGGCGATCCGATCGCCGCGGTCAATCAGGGGCTCCTGGACCTGCGCGATGAGGTCGCGAAGCACCCGCTCATCGGCAAGAAGGTGCGATTCGGGATCATCACCTTCGCCGACACCGCCGAGACCCGCCTCGAACTCTCGGAGCTCAGCGAGGAGCTGATGCTCCCGACCCTGTCCACGCGCGGCCGGGGGACGAGCTACGCCGCCGCGTTTGAGGCCTTGAGACACACCGTTCCGGCCGATGTGGCGCTGCTCAAGGTGAGCGGCTTTCAAGTCCACCGCCCCGCCGTGTTCTTTCTATCGGATGGTCAGCCCACCGACAGGGAGTCGAAGTGGCACGAGCGTCTGGCCGAGGTGAAGGACCCGGGCTTCAAGGAGCGGCCGAACATACTCGCGTTCGGGGTCGGAGACGCCGATCCGCAGGTCATCCAGCAGCTCGCGACCTCGCCGGCGCACGCCTTCATGATGCGCGAAGGCGTGTCTACCGCGGGGGCGATCGCGGAGTTCGCCGCCTCGATGCTCAACTCGATGGTCTCCTCGGCGGAGCGGCTCGACCGCGGCGAGCAGACGCTCGAGTTCGAGAAGCCCGACGGGTTCGTGCAGCTCGACGCTCCGATCGTCTAGCGACGCCCACGATGACCGCGGGTGAGCGGGAGGGCAGCGTCGAGCCGGCGACTCCACGGTCGTCCGCCACAGGCGGGCCGGCGCTGGCGGTGCGGGTCGCCGCACGGCGTACCCGTCTGGCGCGCGGCCCTTTGACGATCGGCGAACCCGGTCCGCCGATCGAACCCCGACTGTCCGTGGCCGAGCCCTACCGGCCGGACACGGTGGCCGACGGTGGCGCCGCGTTCGGACTGACGGTGAGGGCGGCCTCCGTGCGGGGGCTGGGCAAGCGCTACGCCGGTGGTCCGCGCCAGGATGACTTGTGCCTGCGCGCTCATCTTCCGACGCGGACGCTTATCGTGGCGGTGGCGGACGGTGTATCGGGCGCGGCGCGCTCGGACCTGGCCGCGGCGCTGGCCGTGCGACACGCGGTGAGCGCGGTCGGCCGGCAGCTCGATCACGGGCGAGTCGAACACCTCGACTGGAGCGAGGTGTTCGACCAGGCCTCCTGGGCGCTCGTCGAGGAGCACCGCCGCGAGCGCGGCGACCCCGAGGCCAGCGTCGAGGCGGCCGCGGCAGCGCTGGCCACGACGCTGATCGTTGCCGCCATCACCACCGGAGACGACCCTTGCACGGACGCGGACGAGGAAGACCGCGGCGAACCGGCCAGCGCTGAGGAATCAGACCGCGGCGATGACGAAACGTGCCGGGTGCAACTGGCTACCGTAGGTGACTCGCCGGCGTACGTTCTGGCCAGACGCAAGTTCGAACTCGTCGTGGGCGACACCGACGACGCCGACGGGCTGGTGGGCGGCGGCGTCCAGGCGCTTCCGCGCCACGCACGCGCGGTCCGCGCCAGCCAGCGCCGGCTCGGCGCCGGAGAGGTGCTGCTGGTGTGCACCGACGGCCTCTCGCTGCCGCTGGCCGACGGAGGCGGCGAGGTGGGGCGCACGCTTGCCCGCGAGCTGTCACACCCGCCCGATATCGTCGACTTCGCTCGGCTACTCGACTTCAGCCGCAGCACGTACGACGACGACCGCACGCTGGTCGCCGTCTGGCCGCCGCGCGAGCCGTGAGCGCGCTCGCCCGCGAGATTCCAGCAGCCGCCGCAACGCTCTCGCGGGAACCGTCGGTCGTGCGCCTCGAGGAATTCGGTGAGCGGGTGCCGGTCGGACGTCCCGGCGGACAGGGCCGCGTCTACAGGCCGGCGCGCATCCCGCCGGCGCTGGGCGCGGCTCCCGTCGTGGTCAAGCTCTATCGCCGTCCGCCACCCGCTGGCGCCGTCGCCGTCCTGGCGGAGATGATCGCCTGGAGCCGGGCACTGGACCGGGAGCATCGAGGCCATTTGCACCGTGTGGCAGCGTGGCCGCTCGCAATCGTGACCGCGGGCGGTAGGCCAGTGGGGATCGCGATGCACGACGTGAGCGACCGGTTCGAGGTCCCGTTCGCGATGCCAAGCGGGCGGCGCCAGCGCGTGCTCCTCTCGCTCGAGCACCTGCTCGGCGGCGACGACTACCTACAGCTGCGCGGGCTGGGGATTCGGCTCGACACGACGATGCGAACCGTGATGGCCGAGCGAATCTGCGGCGCGCTGGCCTCCCTGCACCGACACGGAATAGTGGCGAGCGACATTGCGCCGAACAACCTGCTGGTCGGCTTCGGGGTGCCGGGTCCGCCGGTCTGCTTCATCGACTGCGACTCGATGGTGTTTCACGGCCGCCAGGCGCTCGCGTCCGTCGAGACGGCCGACTGGCAGGTCCCGCCCGAGTTCCACGAACCGCCGCGCACGCGCGCGGCGGACGCCTACAAGCTGGGGCTCGTCGTCCTGCGACTGTTCGCGCGCTCGCACGACGCGCGGCTGGTGACCTCCCACGTCAGCAACGTGCCCCGGGAGCTGCGGGAGCTGCTGTCACGCTCGCTCGGTGCTGACGCCGCCAACCGGCCCCCGGCCGGCGAATGGCAGCGGGCGCTCCGCGAGCTGCTCGCCTACGGCGGCCTGAACGACCGCTACCCGGGCCCTGCGCCGATCCGGCCTTCCCCCAGGCCCTCCGTCCCCCCGCCGCGGTTCCGGCATGACCCGCCGCCGCCCCGCCCGTCGCCGGCACGCAGCCGGACGCGACCGGGCGGTGCCCGCCCCAGCAAGACCCAGCCGCCGCTTGCGCTGGCCTGGTTGGTGGTGGCCGCAGTGATCTTCTTGTTGATGCTCGCGCGTGTGCTGGCCGTGGCTTCGCCGTCGGCGGGCGGAGCCGACGTGGGCACACCTGGGGGTGATCAGGTGACCCCGGGCTACCACTACTACTACACACCAGCCGGGCCGGGTTCGGAAGCTGATTCGCGCTAGGCGGCCGCCGTAGACTATGCCGTCCCGAGGAGAGGACGAGCCGATGGCTAAGGCCAGGTCTACCGACAGCGATGGGAAGCGGGCGAAGCGCAAGGCGACCGCCAATCGGGCGTCGCCTGACGGCGCGGCCGCACTCGGCGAGCGCGAGCACAAGCGACTCGGACGCAAGGAGTTCGAGAAGGAGCTGCTCAAGCTCCAGCGCGAGCTGGTGATCATGCAGGAGTACGTCAGGGCTCAGGGCCTGAAGATCGTGGTGCTCTTCGAGGGGCGCGACGCGGCCGGTAAGGGCGGGGTGATCAAGCGCATCACCGAGCGGACCAACCCGCGCGTCTGCCGCGTGGAGGCGCTGCCCGCGCCAACCGAACGCGAGCGGACCCAGTGGTATTTCCAGCGCTACGTGCAGCGCCTCCCGTCGGCGGGAGAGATCGTGCTCTTCGATCGCTCCTGGTACAACCGCGCCGGCGTGGAGCGGGTGATGGGGTTCTGCACCGAGCGCGAATACGAGGAGTTCATGCGGTCGTGTCCGGAGTTCGAACGCATGCTCGTTCGCTCGGGGATCCAGCTGATCAAGTACTGGTTCTCGATCTCCGACGAAGTGCAGGAGCGCCGCTTCCAAGCCCGCGTGCACGATCCCATGCGGCGGTGGAAGCTGAGCCCAATGGACCTGGAGTCGCGCGCCCGCTGGGTGGCTTACTCGCGGGCGAAAGACGAAATGTTCCGTTACACGGACCTCAAGGTCGCCCCGTGGTACGTGGTGCAAGCCGACGATAAGCGTCGCGCGCGCCTGAACTGCATCGCACACCTGCTGTCGCTGATCGATTACGAGGATCTCACTCCCCCGCCGCTCGAGCTGCCGCCGCGCACCGAGGACCCATACGTCCGCCCGCCGATCGAAGAGCAGACATTCGTACCTGAGCGGTACTGACGATCGCAACTCTGGCCCCTCTGTGGGGTTCTAGCAGGCGCTCGGATTCCCTTTGCGAGGTCGAGATCGGGAGGTGCCGGTGCGTGGTCGACTGCTGACCAGGTTGATGTTGCTGGTGGTCGTGGCGGGTGGCCTGGCCGCGTTCCTGGCCAGCACCTCGCTGGCAAGCCGGGCGCACCATCGTCACAAGCCCCCGGCCAAACCGTCGATCTCCACGGCTCCCAACCCGTCCGTGGCCGGCGAACGGGTGCTCGTGTCGGGGCGCGTGCCCGGCGCCCGGCGCGGGACCGCGGTGTCGCTGTACCGTCAGCTTCCCACGGGCGGCCGCTTCGTGCGCGTCGCCGTGACGACCACCAACCGTCACAGCGCCTACGTGTTCCGCCGCACCCCAGGCGTGGTCTACACGAACCGGCGCTTCTACGTGATCGCGCGCCGGCGCCGCAGCCGCACGATTGCGCAGGCCGTGGAGGCGGTGGTGTCAGTCAGCGCGTCCTCGACGATCGTGAGCCCGGGGCAGAGCTTCACCCTCTCGGGTCACGTGACGCCAAGCCACGCGGGCGAGTCGGTGCTGCTCGAAGAGGAGCAGCCGGACGGCACCTGGACGCTGCTAACCACGGCTCCGCTGGATGCCTTCTCTGACTACACGGCGAGCACGCAGCTCGCCAGCGAGGGCACGTTCACGTTCCGTGTCGTGCTGAATGCCGACTCGCGCAACGTGCTCTCGAGCTCACCCACGGTGACAGTGACGGCCGAATACATGGGTATCCACAAGATCCGCCACATCGTGATCATCATGCAGGAGAACCGCTCGTTTGACAGCTACTTCGGCACCTTCCCGGGCGCCGACGGGATCCCACCCGGGGTCTGTGTACCCGATCCGGTGAACGGCGGCTGCGTCAAGCCGTTCCACGACTCGGCCGATCTGAACTACGGCGGCCCGCACGGCCAGAGCAACGCCACGGCCGACATTGACGGTGGAAAGATGGACGGCTTCGTCGGCCAGGCCGAGAAGGGCCAGGGGTGCACGACCACGAATCCGAACTGCAGTCCGTGCACGACGTCATCGACGAGCAAGTGCGTGGATGTGATGGGTTACCACGACGCCCGCGAGATCCCCAATTATTGGCGCTACGCGCAGGACTTCGTGCTCCAGGACAACATGTTCGAGCCCAACGCCTCCTGGAGCCTGCCCGAGCACCTCTACCAGGTCTCGGAGTGGTCGGCGTTCTGCACCAATCCACTCCAGCCGTCGTCGTGCACGAATGCCCTGCAGAGCCCGAACCCGCCGGGGGCGCCCCTCGACACCACCCCGCTGTACGCCTGGACGGACCTCACGTACCTGCTGCACGAGTACGGCGTGCCTTGGGCCTACTACGTGTTCAAGGGCACCGAGCCCGACTGTGAGAACGACAGCGCGATGACGTGCAAACCCGTACAGCAGGGCCCGCAGACTCCGGGAATCTGGAATCCGCTGCCGCACTTCACCGACGTCCAGCAGGACGGGCAGCTCGGCAACGTGCAGTCGCTGACCAACTTTTTCGTGGCGGCCCAGGCCGGGGCCCTCCCGGCCGTATCGTGGATCGATCCCAACGGGACGGTGTCCGAACACCCGCCGGCGCTGGTGAGCGCAGGTCAGACCTATGTGACCGGGCTCATCAACGCGATCATGGAGAGCCCCGACTGGAACAGCACGGCGATCTTCCTCTCCTGGGATGACTGGGGAGGTTTCTATGACCATGTGGTGCCGCCGGTCATCGACGAGAACGGCCTGGGCCTACGCGTCCCGGGCATCGTGATCAGCCCTTACGCCCGGCGCGGGTACATCGATCACCAGCTGCTGAGCCACGACAACTACACCAAGTTCATCGAGGATGACTTCCTCGGCGGCCAGCGGCTAGACCCGTCCACCGACGGCCGCCCCGACCCACGACCGGACGTGCGCGAGGCGAGTCCGGCTCTCGGAGACCTCAGCTCCGACTTCGACTTCACCCAGCCTCCGCGACCTCCGGAGATTCTGCCGGTGCACCCGGCTCCCGGCCCTCCTTCGACCCCGCCCCAGTGACCGCAGGCACCTCGCCAGAGCCTTGACCCTACTCAAGGATCGAGGTGAATGGATGATTACCATGTCGGCGTGGCGACCGACGAGCTCGACCTTGTTGCCTGGCTGTTCGCCAGCCCAGCCCTTCGTCTGGGGATCGTCGGCCGGGCCGCTGCGAGATCGGCAAACGAGGCGGTCGCCGCCGTGGGACTCAAGCCACGATCTGAGCAGCTGGCGCAGTTGCTCGTGCAAATCCGGCCTGGCGCCGGCGCGGCCGAGGACGATTGCGAGACCGAGCCAGCGGACAGCTGCTGACGCCGGCGATGCTCCTGCGCCGCCTGGCTTCCGATCCGTATCGACCCCACGTCCCCGTGACCGCGGACCTGCGCGGTCACCCCGTGGTGCAGATCCTGCAGCGCCGCCGCCGCGAAGGCTCGCGCCCGGGAGCCCGGAGCGACGGCCGGCGCGTAGCCCTCGTGATCGAGGGCGGCGGGATGCGGGGCGTCGTCTCGGCTGCGATGACCGCGGCGATCGAGCAACTCGGTTTACGTGACTCGTTCGACGAGGTCCACGGCGCCTCGGCGGGGGCGTTCAACGCGGCCTTCTTTCTCGCCGGCCAGGCCGCCTACCTGACGGCTCTCTACCAGCATGGCTTCGGCGATCCTCGCTTCGCGAGCGTCAGGCGCGCCCTGCGAGGCGGCCCCTTCTTGGACATGGACTACGTCATCGACCACGTGTGGACGCGGCAGCGGCCGCTTCGCTTCGAGGCGATCCAGTCGTGCGGGATCGAACTGCATTGCACCGCAACGGACGCGGACAGCGCATCGGTCATCGACCTCCATGACCTGGCCACCGACCAGGAGATCCGCTCCGCGCTGCGCGCGTCGGGCCGGCTCCCCTGGCTCGCCGGCGCGCCGGTGGGCTTCCGAGGGATGAGGCTTCTCGACGCCACGCTGGCGGAGGCAATCCCCGTACAGGCGGCGGGCGCGACCGCCACGGACCTGCTCGTCCTCCAGACCCGGCCCCACGGTGTACGGCATGCTCCGCTTTCGTCGCTGGTCGCGCGGCTCACGGATGGCTATCTGCGCAAGATCAATCCCGCTCTCGTCGAATTACGCCGCACACGCTCGCTCCGCTACGACGCGCTCGCCGCCGAGCTTGCCGTGCAGATGGAAGACCCGGATCACGCCCCCGCGGTGTGCGTTATCCGCCCGCCAGCGGGTTCGGTAGTAGCCGGGCACCTCGAGCATCGCCCGTCGGTCCTCCGAACCGCGGCGTGCGACGGACTGCGGGCCGCGTGGATGGCGCTGGGCGGCGAGGATCCGGAGTTGCTCGCGGTCTTGCGCGCCTATCCGACCGCGCACAACGCAAGGCCGGGGACCACGGATGGTCGCGCGACCGATATAACCGCTCCGTGGTCGCGCCTGCGCGAGGGTGGCTGAGGGAGCTCGGCCAGACGGGAATCTCAACGAGCGCGATCTCGCTCGGGCTCGCGGCCCTGGGACGTCCCGGGTATCTGAACCTGGGCCACGGCGAGGACTTCGAGGACCGCTCGGTCCAGGGGCTCGCCGATCGCAGTCATGCCGTGCTCGACGCCGCGTACCGGGCCGGCGTCCGGCACTTTGACGCCGCTCGCTCCTACGGCCGAGCGGAGGAGTTCCTCGGCTCGTGGTTGCGCTCGCGATCGCTCCGGCCTGGTGAGGTCACGGTCAGCTCCAAGTGGGGCTACACCTACACCGCCGGCTGGCGGGTGGCCGCGGATCCGCCGGAGGTCAAGGATCTGAGCGCCGACACCCTCCGCCGCCAGCTCACCGAAACCCGCGAGCTGCTCGGTCCCTACGTGTCGCTCTACCAGATCCACTCAGCGACGGTGTCGAGCGGCGTCCTCGACGACCCCGACGTTCGCAGAGAGCTCGAGGCGCTCAGAGCGGAGGGAGTAGCCATCGGCATGAGCGTCACCGGCACCGAGCAGGCGGCCACCATCGAGCACGCCGTGAGGATCGGAGGATTCGACACCGTGCAGGCCACCTGGAACCTCCTCGAGCGCTCCGCCGGCGAGGCGCTGCAGTCGGCGCACGAGGCGGGTCTCGGGGTGATCGTCAAGGAGGCGCTCGCCAACGGTCGGTTGAGCCCGCGCGGGGGCATCGAGCCGCTCGCGCGCGCGGCGCAGCGGATCGGCGTGAGCGAGGACGCGCTCGCTCTCGCCGGCGTCCTGGCCCGACCGTGGGTCGACACCGTGCTGAGCGGCGCGAGCACGGTCGCCCAGCTCACGAGCAATCTGAGTGCGTTCGAGGTCGAGTGGGACCCGGCTCTGGAGAAGGAGCTCGCGCCAATGACCGAAGCGCCGGAGAGCTATTGGGAGACGCGCTCGAGCCTGCCCTGGACCTAGGACGGTCCCGAACTGACCTGTCTCTGTAACGTTTGTTACAGGCCGGGGTTGTTGGAGCGTGCTCCCCGTCCGGCGTGATACGCCGCTGCCCGCTCGCGTGAAGCGCGGGGCGCGGCAGCTGGGGACCGCGGCGCCGAAGTGGCTTCCCATTCGGCGCCAGGCATCGGCACCGGAGCGCTTCAAGCGGCGGGCGCGAGAGCTAATCCCCGCGGCTCCCCAGCTGGACGTTCCCGTGGCGCGATCGCGCCCGGCGATCGCCACGCGCGAAGCCGTGCTGCGCTTCGTGCTGAACCCCCTCCTGACCTTCTATACGCGCAGGCACACCAGCGGACGCGACAAGCTCGCGCGCGTCCGAGGCCCCGTGATCCTGGTGGCAAACCACGTGAGCCATCTCGATACGCCGGTGATCCTCGCCGCGCTCCCGCGCCGGGTCCGCAAGCGCACCGTGGTGGCCGCGGCTACGGACTACTTCTACCGCAACCGAATGGTCGCGTTTGTCGTCTCGCTGATCTTCAACACCGTCCCGGTGGATCGCAGCGGCGGCGGACTCAAAAGGCACGCCGCCAGCCACGTCGACCGGCTGCTCGACAAGGGCTGGAACCTACTGCTGTATCCAGAAGGGACCCGGTCGCGCAGCGGTGGACCCGGACGCCTCAGGCGGGGCGCGGCCGTGCTCGCGGCCCGCCACGAGCTGTTGATCGTGCCGATCCGGATCACCGGCACCCGCGACGCGATGCCGCCGGGGCGCTTCTGGCCGTCGCGGATCCGGAGTCACAACGGGTCCAAGCGCCATCCGGTGAGCATCTCGTTCGGCGAGCCGATCACGCCGATCGAAGACGTGTCCGCGACGATCGACACCGTACAGCGGTTCTTCGAAGGCGACTAAAGGCGGCTGGATGCCGGCCTGTGGACGCTGCCGCCGCACGCGAAGCGGTCTCCCGTACTCCTAGAGCGGAGCGTGCGGCGGCCCGGAGCTGGATGCGTTTACCTGCGCGCCGCTGAGTGACGCAAGATCCGCCGCCAGCCAGTCGTCCTCGTCGAGCCATTCGATCGTGCGCGCCACCGCCTTCTTCCACTTTCGATAGCCCTTCTCGCGCACCTCGGGATCGAGTTTCGGCAGCCACTCGGCCGCCTTGTGCCAGTTGCGCTTGAGGCTGTCCAGGTCCGGCCAGAAGCCGACCGCCAGGCCGGCCGCGTACGCGGCGCCGAGGGAAACGGTCTCGGCGACGATGGGGCGCATCACCGGGGCGTCGAGGACGTCGGCGAGGAACTGCATCAACAAGTTGTTCGCGGTCATCCCACCGTCCACTCGAAGCTCTAGCAGCGCGCTGCCGTAGTCGGCGTGCATCGCCTCCACCACCTCCCGCGTCTGCCAGGCGGTCGCTTCGAGCACCGCGCGGGCCAAGTGGCCCTTGTTGATGTAGCCCGTGAGGCCGGCGATCACCCCGCGGGCGTCGCTGCGCCAGTGTGGCGCGAACAACCCTGAGAACGCCGGCACGAAGTAGCAGCCACCGTTGTCCTCCACGGTCAGCGCGAGCGTTTCAATCTCGGGCGCGCTGCCGATCAGACCGACGTTGTCGCGAAACCACTGGACGAGGGCGCCGGTTATCGCGATGGACCCCTCGAGCGCGTAGGTCGGACGGCCGGAGCCCAGCTGGTAGCCGAGCGTCGTCAGCAGCCCGCGCTCCGAGACGATCGGCCGATCGCCCGTGTTCAGGAGCAGGAAGCTCCCGGTTCCGTATGTGCACTTCACCTCTCCCGGGTGAAAGCAGGTCTGCCCGACGAGCGCGGCGTGCTGATCGCCGAGCACGGATGCGACCGGGACGCCCGCGAGCGCGACCCCGGCCTCGCCATAGATCTCGGACGAGGGCCTGATCTCGGGAAGCATCGCCCGGGGCACCCCGATCATCGACAGCAGATCGTCGTCCCAGTCGAGCGTGTGGATGTTCATCAACAGTGTCCGGCTGGCGTTGGTCACGTCCGTGACGTGGCGGCCGCAAAGGTTCCAGAGCAGCCAGGAGTCCATCGTGCCGAACAGGACCTCGCTGGCCTCGGCGCGCTCTCGCACACCCGGAACGTGGTCCAGCAACCAGCGCACCTTGGGGCCCGAGAAGTAGGTGCTCAACGGCAGACCGGTCTTCTCGCGGAAGCGTTCCTGCCCGTACTCCTCGGCCAGGTGTTGGCATAGCCGGTCGGTGCGGGTGTCCTCCCAGTTGATCGCGTTGTGGACGGGCCGTCCGGTGCGACGGTCCCACAGGACCGTCGTCTCGCGCTGATTGGCGATCCCGAGGGCGCTCAGCTCGGTCGGCGAGAGCTTCGCCTTCTCGAGTGCCTGGGCGACGACCGTGAGGACGTTGCGCCAGATCTCGTCGGGATCGTGCTCGACCCACCCGGGCATGGGGTAAATATGGCGATGCTCCTTCTGGGCCACCGATACGAGCCGCGCGCGGTGGTCGAACACCAGGCACCGCGACGATGCCGTTCCCTGATCGATGGAAACTACGTAGCGCCCACTCATGCCAGGGGCATTCCTACCACGGAATGGCCCCCAGCTCGCGAGAAACTGTTCGCGCGGTCTCCATGACGTAGCCGACGAGCTCCCCTCTCGGGACGGTGCTCTCGCACAAACGCTCGATCGGCCCCGAGATGCTGATGGCCCCGGCGATCACGCCGCGCCGGTCCTCGATCGGAGCGGCGATCGACGCCACTCCGGGGAACAGATCCCCCACCTCGCTTGCCCAACCCCGGCCGGAAATCTCCTCCAACTCGTGGCCAAGCTGCTTCACATCGGTGATCGTCGCGGGCGTGTAGCTTGGCAGCGGACCCGGGCCCAGGTCGGCTAACAGGTACCTGTGATGGGCGAGCAGTGCCTTCCCCAGCGCGCTCGCGTGGACCGGGACGAGGCTCCCCACCTCGAGCGCCTGGCGGCTGTCGTCGGGCCGGAACACGTGGTGGACGATCAGCACCTGCTTCTCGTGCAGCGTCCCGATCCGCACGCTCTCGCCGCTCTGCGTTGCGAGCGCATCCGCCCAGTTCAGGGCGCGCGTGCGCAGCTCGTTGGCGTCGAGGTAGCTCGAGCCGATGTGAAGCAGGGCCGCACCCAGCTGATACTTGCCCGAGTCCCGATCCTGCTCGACGAAGCCGACCGACTGAAGCGTCCGGAGGATCCCGTGCACGGTACCCTTCGGCAACCCGAGCTGTCCCGCCATCTCAACCACACCGAGACGGCGGGACCGTCCGGACAGCAGCCGCAGGATCGCTGCAGCGCGCTCGATGGATTGGATCGGTCCGGACACCTACTCCTCCTCAGATCACCCGCCTCCCGTCGCTCGCCGTCCGTGGGTCACGCGCGTTCCGCTTAGGACTACCCCGCTTTCGGTAGGATCCTCCCCGAACGATGTTTGACATTGGCGAACGATTTCCGCTATTGTCGCAAACCGACGCTCGTGGGTGGAGAGCGATCCGCTCGAAGGAGGGTGCTTGTTCGGCATTTTCTGTGCTGAAGGAACCGCTCAAGGCGAGTTGCGCGTCCTCAATCCCACCAGGCCGCTCGGACCCGTGCGCCATGTAAGTGGCCCCGTCGCGGGCGTCTTGTTCCTAACTGCGCTGCGTTGCTGGAGGCCGCATGAAGAAGCTGATCAACGCCCCTGACGATGTCGTCCTGGACGCGCTGCACGGCGTCGAGGCCGCCTACCCCGATCGCGTGCGGGTCAATTACGAACCACGGTATGTAGTCCGCGCCGACGCACCGGTGAGCGGAAAGGTCGGGCTGGTGTCCGGAGGCGGCTCCGGCCACGAGCCGATGCACGGCGGGTTTGTCGGGCCCGGCATGCTCGACGCCGCCTGTCCCGGCGAGGTGTTCACCTCACCCACTCCGGATCAGATGCAGGCGGCCACCCAGGCCGTCAACGGCGGTGCGGGCGTGCTGCACATCGTCAAGAACTACACCGGCGACGTGATGAACTTCGATATGGCCGCCGACCTCACCCGAGCCGACGGGGTCGAGGTCGAGTCCGTGGTCACCAACGACGACGTCGCGGTCGAGGACTCCCTGTACACCGCGGGACGGCGAGGGGTGGGGATCACCGTCATCCTGGAGAAGATCTGCGGCGGCGCGGCCGAGGACCGCCGCTCACTTCAGGAGGTGGCGGAGCTGGGCCGCCGGGTGAACGCCAACGGCCGGTCGATGGGAATGGCATTGACTCCGTGCATCACCCCGGGTTCCGGCCAGCCGAGCTTCGAGCTCGCCGACGACGAGGTGGAGATCGGCATCGGGATCCACGGTGAGCCCGGTCGCTTCCGGGAGAAGATCGGTCCCGCCTCCCAGATCGCCGAGCGGTTGGTGACCCCGATCGTCGAGGACCTGCCGTTCTCGTCGGGTGACCGGGCGCTGGCTTTCGTCAACGGCATGGGCGGGACGCCGGAGATCGAGCTGTATGTGATGTACAACGAGGTGGCGAAGCTCCTGCGCGAACGCGGGATCCAGATCGAGCGCAATCTGATCGGCAGCTACATCACCTCGCTCGAGATGCAGGGCTGCTCGATCACGCTGCTCAAGCTCGACGACGAGATGATTCGCTACTGGGACGCGCCCGTGAACACGCCGGGCCTCCGCTGGGGCGCCTGAGTCTTGGCGGTCACGACTGACACGGTCAGCGACTGGATGCACCGCTTCGCAGCCTCCATGCAGGAGCACCGCGAGGAGCTCGTGCGCTTCGACACCGCGATCGGCGACGGCGATCACGGCACCAACATGGACCGCGGGATGCGCAAGGCGCTCGAGCAGCTCGGCGCTCAACAGCAGGCGGACATCGGGGGAGTCCTAAAGACCGTGGCGATGGCCCTCGTCTCAAGCGTGGGCGGGGCGGCGGGCCCGCTGTACGGGACCCTGTTCCTGCAGATGGGAACCGCGCTGAGCGGCAAGGAGGAGGTGGACGTCGAGGGGTACGCCGCCGCCTGGCGGAAGGGAGTCCAGGGAGTGCAGGCGCGCGGCAAGGCCGAGCCGGGGGACAAGACCATGGTCGATGCCCTGTTGCCGGCGGTCGAGGCGCTGGAAGGGGCAAACGATCTCGATTCCGCCTTGCAAGACGCGGCGAGCGCGGCCGAGCAAGGCATGCGGGACACGATCCCACTGGTCGCCCGGAAGGGGCGGGCGAGCTATCTGGGAGAGCGCAGCCGGGATCACCAGGACCCGGGTGCGACCTCCTCCTACTACCTGTTGCAGACCGCCGCGGAGGCCCTGGCAGGTTGACGTCAAGAGAAACGTGGACGGATGACTACCGCTGCCGAGACGCTGGCAAGTTGAAAGGAGAGAACTCGGATGGCTGATTACGTCGCAGCATTGGATCAAGGCACAACCAGCACGCGGTGCATGATCTTCGACCACGGCGGCAACGTCGTGGCCGTCGACCAGCGCGAGCACGAGCAGATCTACCCGCAGCCCGGGTGGGTCGAGCACGACCCGAAGGAGGTCTGGGAGCGGTCGCAACAGGTGATCGACGCCGCCGCCGGCAAGGTCAGCGGCGGAGCGGGCAACGTGGCCGCGGTCGGGATCACCAACCAGCGCGAGACGACCGTGGTCTGGGACCGCAACACCGGCGAGCCGGTCTACAACGCGATCGTCTGGCAGGACACACGCACCGACAAGATCTGCTCCGAGCTCGAGAAGGACGGCGGGCAGGACCGCTTCCGGACCAAGAACGGGCTTCCGATCGCCACCTATTTCTCGGGTCCCAAGGTCCGCTGGATCCTCGAGAACGTCTCCGGGGCGCGGGAGAGGGCCGAGGCCGGCGATCTGGCCTTCGGCAACATGGACACCTGGTGCATCTGGAACCTCACCGGCGGCACCAACGGCGGATTGCACATAACCGACGTCTCGAACGCGAGCCGCACGATGCTGATGAACCTCGAGACGCTCGACTGGGACGACGAGCTCCTCAGCGCGATCGGCGTCCCGCGCTCGGTGCTGCCCGAGATCCGCCCGTCGGCCGATCCGTACGGCGAGATCAAGAACGGCGCGTTCAACGGCATCCAGGTCGCCGGCGACCTCGGCGACCAGCAGGCAGCGACGTTCGGCCAGACCGCGTTCTCGGTCGGCGAGGCGAAGAACACCTACGGGACCGGCAACTTCCTCCTGCTCAACACGGGCAACGAGGCGGTCCAGTCGAAGAACGGGCTGATCACTACGGTCGGATACAAGATCGGCGACCAGAAGGCCGTCTACTGCCTGGAGGGCTCGATCGCGATCACCGGGGCGCTCGTTCAGTGGCTGCGGGACAACCTCAAGATGATCAAGACCTCGCCGGAGGTCGAGGACCTCGCGAAGACCGTCGAGAACAACGGCGGCTGCTACATCGTGCCGGCGTTCTCCGGGCTGTTCGCGCCGTACTGGAAGGGCAGCGCCCGCGGCGTGTTCGCCGGGCTGACCCGCTTCGTCAACAACGGGCACATCGCTCGCGCGGCGCTCGAGGCCACGGCGTTCCAGAGCCGCGAGGTCGCGGACGCGATGGAAGCCGACTCGGGTGTGCACCTCGAGTCGCTCAAGGTCGACGGCGGGATGGTCGTCAACGAGCTCCTGATGCAGTTCCAGGCCGACATCCTGGGCGTGCCCGTGATCCGGCCGAAGGTCGCCGAGACAACCGCGCTCGGCGCCGCCTACGCGGCGGGGCTGGCAACCGAGTTCTGGAACACCGAGGACGAACTCCGCGAGAACTGGATCGAGGACAAGCGCTGGGAGCCGAAGATGGCCGAGTCCGACCGCGAAAACCTCTACCGCTATTGGAAGAAGGCCGTCACGCGGACCTTCGACTGGCTGGAGTAGGGCGACCGAGACGCTTTTCCGGGGCGCCGGCAATCACCAAGCCGGCGCCCCGGCGGCACCCTACCTCCAGGAGTAAGCTGACCCCGTGAAGAACCTCAGCACCGACGTCCTGGTGATCGGCGGGGGTGCGACCGGCGCCGGGGTAGCGTGGGACGCGGCGCTGCGGGGGCTCGACGTGGTGCTGGTCGAGCGGGGGGATCTCGGCACCGGAACGAGCGGGCGCTTCCACGGCCTGCTGCACTCCGGCGGCCGCTACGCCGTCAAGGACCCATCGGCGGCCGACGAATGCGCGCGCGAGAACACCATCGTGCGGCACGTCGCGCCGGACTCGATCGAGGACACCGGTGGGTACTTCGTCACCACCCCGTTCGACGACCCCGCCTACGCCGACCGCTTCGCCCAGGGATGTCGCGACACGGGCGTGCCGTGCGAGGAGATCGAGCCGGCGCAGGCCCTGCGCGAGGAACCCAGGCTGAACCCGCGGATCTCGCGCGCCTTTCGCGTCCCGGATGCCAGCATCGACGTCTGGAGGCTCGTGTGGGCGCTCGCGCGCGGTGCGCAGGAGCGCGGCGCGCGGGTGCTGCCGTACCACGAGGCCGTGGCCGTGCACCGGGACGGCGACGAGGTCAAGGGCGCGCGGGTGCGTAACGCACGCACCGGAGACGAGCTCGACGTCGAAGCCCGGATCACGGTCAGCGCGTCCGGTGCCTGGGCCGGCAAGATCGCCACGCTGGCCGGAATCGAGGGCGTCCAGGTCCGCCCGGGCCGGGGGATCATGATCGCCATGAACCACCGGCTGGTCAACACCGTCGTCAACCGCTGCCAGATGCCGACCGACGGCGACATCATCGTCCCGATCCGCACGGTCTGCGTGGTCGGGACGACCGACGTCGACACCGAGGATCCGGACGATCACTCGGTGATCCAGGACGAGGTCGACGCGATGCTGGCCGACGGCGAGCGCCTCGTACCGGGGTTCAAGGACGCGCGCGCGCTTCGCGTGTGGACGGGCGTGCGTCCCCTGTTCGAGGACACCAAGCAGAACGGCGGCGGATCGTCCTCGCGTGACGTTACCCGCGCCCATGCGCTGCTCGACCACATGGATCGCGACGGCGTGAGCGGCTTCTTTACGATCACCGGCGGCAAGCTCACCACCTACCGGCTGATGGCGCAGGACACGGTCGACGCCGTCTGCCGCCAGCTCGGCGATCCGCGACCGTGCACCACGGCGACCGAGCGCCTCCCGGGCTCCGAGGACGGCGAATACATACGCATCGAGGACCGGCTCGACCGGCGGGAGCAGCACCTGCGCGACGACCAGCTGATCTGCGAATGCGAGCTGATCCCGCGACGGCGGATCGAGGACACCATCCGGCGGCGAGGCACCACCGACCTCGACGACGTCCGGCGCCTGCTCCGGCTGGGGATGGGTCCCTGCCAGGGAGGGTTCTGCATCTACCGGGCCGCGGGAATCCTCCACGGACACGACGGCATCGAGACCTCGCAGGCCAACCGGGCGCTGGTCGACTACGTCAAGGAGCGCTGGAAGGGCGTGTGGCCGATCCTCTACGGCGATCAGCTCCGCCAGGCAAGGCTCGACGACTGGATCTTCCAGGGCGTGCTCGACATCGAGCACCTGCCATGAGCCCAACGCTTCACTATGACGCGGTGGTCCTGGGGGCCGGCGTCGCCGGCCTCACCGCCGCGGCGCGGCTGGCCGAGGGCGGTGCCCGCGTGTGCGTGCTCGCCAGGGGAGTCGGATCCACGCATCTGGCTCCCGGCACCATCGGCGTGCTGGGGTACGACCCCGAGCGCGTCGAGAAGCCGGCGGACGCGCTGCCCGGCTTCATCGCGGCCCATCCGGATCATCCCTACGCGCAGATCGGCGCGGACGCGGTCGCGCCCGCGCTGGAGTGGTTCGCCGACCGCGTCGAGGCGGGACCTCAGCCCGCATATAGATACACGGGAGGCCTCGAGCGAAACCACTTCCTCCCCACGGCCGTCGGAGCGCTTCGCCCCTCCGCACTCGTCCCCGAGACAATGGCGGCGGGCGACACGCGCGGGCCGGTGTGCGTCGTCGGGCTGCCCGTGCTGCGGGACTTCTATGCCTCCTTGTGCGCCGGCAACCTCCGGCGGGGCGGGATCGAAGCCCGCGCGGTGGAGATCGAGGTCGAGGTGGGGCGCGTCGAGGCCAACGCGCTGGGTCTGGCGCGCCGCTTTGACGACCCCGCGTTTCGAGCCGCCTTCGCCGGCCGGCTCGCCCTGCTGCTGCGCCCCGGAGAGCGGGTGGCGCTGCCGGCGATCCTGGGCCTCCGTGACCCGCACGGCGCCTGGTCTGACATCCAGCGCCGGCTCGGAGGGCCGGTGTTCGAGGTGCCGACGCTCCCGCCCTCGGTTCCCGGGATGCGCGTGTACAGCGCGCTGGTGGCCGCGCTCCGCGCCGCGGGCGGACGGCTGATCGTCGGAGCCGAGGCGCTCGGCGTGGAGCGCGAGGGCGAGCGGGTGAGCGCGGTTCGAGCGCACACCAGCGGCCACGACACGGTGTTCGGCGCGCGATGGGTGGTGCTCGCGACGGGGGGCTTCACCTCAGGCGCGATCACGCTGGGCTCCGACTGGCACCCGCGCGAGACGATCCTGGGGCTGGCCCTGCGCGGGATGCCCGCCTCGGGGGAGCCGCGCTTCGCGGCGGACTACTTCGGCCCGCAGCCCATGTCGACCGTGGGAGTGGCGGTCGACTCCACCCTGCTCGCAGATGGGACCGAGAACGTGTTCGTGGCCGGCGCCGCGCTCCCCGGAGCGGTGCCATGGCGCGAGGGCTCGGGCGAGGGCATCGCGCTCGCGAGCGGGCACGTCGCGGCGCAGGCGGTGCTCGAACGGGAGGGAGCGGCGGCCGCGGCATGATCGAAGACCTCCTGCACGAACCTCTGCGCAACTCGCTCGACCACTGCGTGAAGTGCACGATCTGCGAGACCGTGTGCCCGGTCTCGAACGTGACGCCGCTGTTCCCCGGACCCAAATACGCGGGCCCCCAGGCCGAGCGCTACCGTGCGTTCGGCCAGCCTCCCGAGGAGTGGTCGGTGGACTACTGCTCGGGCTGCGGACTGTGCACGATGCACTGCCCGCAAGGGGTGCACATCGCCGAGCTCAACGCGCACGCCCGGTACGCGGTCAAGCAACGTAACGGCGTGCCGCTCCGCGATCGTCTTATCGCCCGCCCCACCGTGCTCGGCCGGCTGGGCACGCCCGTGGCGCCGCTCGTGAACGCGGTCCTGCGCGCGCGGCCGGCGCGGGTGCTGACGGAGCGGCTGCTCGGCATCCATCGCGACGCGCCGCTGCCGAAGTTCGCCGGCCGCACGTTCCGCGGCTGGGCTCGAAAACACGAGGGCCCGGCCGCCGGCACCAAGATCGTCTACTTCCACAACTGCGGCACGGAGTACTACGAGCCCGACGTGGGTGAGAAGGTGGTCGCGGTCCTCGAGCACAACGGCTACCGCGTCGAGGTACCGAAGCAGGACTGCTGCGGCCTTCCCCTTCAGTCCAACGGCCTGTTCGAGGACGCGCGCAAGTACGTGCTCCGTCTCGCGCGTGCGTTGGCGCCGCACGCCCGCGACGGCACGCTGATCGTGGGCAACGCGACGAGCTGCACGGTTATGCTCAAGCGCGAGGCGCGGGAGATCCTGGGGCTCCAGGACGATCCGGACCTGGCGCTCGTGAGCCGCCAGACGTACGACATCTGCGAGCTGCTGCTCGAGCTCCACGACCGGGGCGAGCTCAAGACCGACTTTCAGCCGGTGGAGGAGGTCGTCGCCTACCACGCGCCGTGCCAGCAGCAGGGCCACTGGATCGGCAAGCCCGCGCTCGAGCTGCTGGCCCTCATCCCCGGACTCGAGGTTCGCGAGCTCGACGCCCGCTGCTGCGGAATCGCCGGGACATATGGTTTGAAACGCGAGAAGTACCAGATCGCGATGGATGCCGGCGCCGACTTGTTCAATCAGGTCGCGGCTTCGGGGGCCGGGATCGTGGCGTGTGACAGCGAGACCTGCCGCTGGATGATCGAGCACGGGACGCACCGGCGGTCGGTGCATCCGGTCGAGTTGCTGCATCAGGCCTACCGGCTCTAAGGTCCGCCGGACGTGGTCGGGATCGTGGTCGTCTCGCATAGCGCGGCGCTCGCCGAGGGCGTGGTCGAGCTCGCGCGGCAGATGGGAGGCGAGGAGGTTTCGGTCGAGGCCGCCGGCGGGCTCGAGGACGGGTCGATCGGCACGGACGCGGAGCGAGTGCGCGCCGCGATCGAGCGCGCAATGAGCGACGACGGGGTGCTCGTGCTGATGGATCTGGGCAGCGCGCTCATGAGCGCGGAGATGGCGGTCGAGCTGCTGGGGTCAGACGGTCGCGTCTCGCTGAGCGAGGCGCCGCTGGTTGAGGGTGCGGTGGCGGCGGCGGCCGCCGCGCGGGGTGGCGCCTCGCTGGACGAGGTCGGCGCCGAGGCGCGGCAGGCGATCGGGATGAAGGTTGCGCAGCTCGGTGGCGAGGGAGCGGGGGCGGAAGGCTCGAGGGCGGCGGACGCGGGCGCGCCGCCGGCGGCGGGGCCCGAGGTGCGCATTCCGGTGCTCAACGAGATCGGCCTGCACGCCCGTCCGGCCGCGTTGGTGGTCGAGCTCGCGGGCCGCTACGACGCCGACCTGCGGCTCGCCAAGGCGGGCGGCGCCGGTCCGGTGAGCGCGCGCAGCCTGACCGGCCTGATGACGCTGGTTGCGCGCAAGGGCGACGAGCTCGTGGCGACGGCGACCGGCCCTGAGGCCGACGAGGCGCTGGCCGCGCTTCAGGAGCTCGCGGGCGAGGGATTCGGAGAGGGGGTGGCAGGCGATGGTTCCGCTGCCGGCGCGGGCGCCGCGGATGCGGCGTCGGACTCCGCGGCTCCCGCCCGGGAAGAGGAGCCCGCGCCTGGCGCGCCCGATCGCGATGTGCCGATGCCGGCACCGGAGCCGGGCACCGTGCTGCATGGGCTTCCCGCATCCACGGGGATGGCCCTTGGGCCGGTCCGCCATCTGAACGAGCCGCTCGGCCCGCTGGCCGAGCGGCCATCGCGGGGACCCGAGGTGGAGCGGGGGCGGCTCGAGACGGCGCGGGCAGCCGCACGGGCCGCGATCGAGCACGATCGCGACGACGTGGCGCGCCGGAGCAGCGCCACCGAGGCGGCGATCTTCGCCGCGCACCTCGCGCTGCTCGACGACGACGCGCTCGTGGGGGCGGCGCGGGAGCGGATCGAAGCGGGGGCGGCGGCGGAGACCGCATGGGGGGAGGCGAGCCGCAAGACCGCTTCAGCCTGGAGGGGACTCGACGACGAGCTCCTGCGGGAGCGGGCGGCCGACGTCGAGGACGTGGGACGGCGCGTGCTGGCGGCGCTCTCCGGAGGCCAGGCGCGGGCCACGGTCAGCGAGGCAGGAGTGCTGGTCGTCTCAGAGCTCACGCCCGGCGACGCAGCCTCGCTCGATGCGGAGGTGGTTCGCGGGATTGCCGCCGCGCGCGGCACGGCCACCGCGCACGCCGCGATCCTCGCGCGGGCGTTCGGGATCCCCGCGGTGGTGGGCCTGGGGCCATCGGTGCTGGCGGTGGACGAAGGCACGCCGGTGCTCCTGGACGGGGGCGAGGGAACCGTGCTGGTCGCTCCGAGCGAGGAGGAGGGCGAGCGCGCGCGGCGGGCGAACGAGCTCGCGGCCGCGCGTAGGGCCGCGGCGAGGCGCCGAGCCGGCGAGCCGGCGGTGACGCGGGACGGGGTTGCGGTTGAGGTGGCGGCGAACCTGGGGGCCGCCGACGAGGCGGCCGCGGCCGTCGAGCTCGGAGCCGACGGCGTCGGCCTGCTGCGGACCGAGTTCCTATTCCTCGACCGCCCCCAGATTCCCGACGAGGAGGAGCAGGTCGAGACGCTCACGCGGATCGCCAAGGCGCTCGACGGCCGTCCCTTGATCGTGCGCACGCTCGACGTGGGCGCGGACAAGCCCCTGCCGGCGTTGCCGATGGAGCCCGAGCAGAATCCCTTCCTGGGGCAGCGCGGAATCCGGCTCTCGCTGGAGCACCCCGAGCTGCTTGCGGTTCAGCTGCGCGCGGTGCTTCGGGTCGCGGCCGAGCATCCGCTCAAGGTGATGTTCCCGATGGTGGCCACTCCGGCCGAGCTCGAGGCGGGGCTGGCGGCGGTCGCTTCGGCACGGGAGGCCACGGGAGTGGACGCGCGGCTCGAGGTCGGGATCATGGTCGAGGTGCCCTCGGCGGCCCTGCAAGCCGAGGAGCTCGCCGCCTCGGCGGACTTCTTCTCGCTCGGCACCAACGACCTCACCCAGTACACGATGGCCGCCGAGCGCGGAAACGAGCACGTGGGGGCGCTGCTGGCCGGGCCGCAACCCGCGGTCCTGCGGCTCGTGCACGCCACGGTCGAAGGCGCCCGGGCCCACGGGCGCTGGGTCGGGGTGTGCGGTGAGCTGGCGGGAGACCCCGCCGCCGCGGTCTTGCTCGTGGGCCTCGGAGTCCGGGAGCTGAGCATGGCCCCTCCGCTCGTACCGGAGGTCAAACAAGCGCTGAGGTCGGTGGCGCTGACCGGCGCCGCTGACGCCGCGCGGCGGGCGCTTGGCGCTCGCGACTCGGCCGAGGCCCGCCGGTGCGGCGCGGACCTCATCTCGTAAGACAGACCGTCGGTTTTGCCCTCGCCCAGAGCCTGTCGCACAAACCGCGACCGGCGCACCCGAGTTGTGAGCCGCTAACAACCGACGTATCTAGGCACCACGCCCCGACGGGACGTGGTTGACCTTTTGACGAACATACGCGCATTAAGTCACGCACGTGCCCGCTCCCGCGATTTCGCCCGGCGGCCCATTGTGATGGACACACAAGCGCGGCTCGTTTTCGCAACAATTTCCCAACGACGCCAGATCCGGACGCCTGCTGCCGCGCTCGCGCTGGCTCGCCGCTACGCGGATCTCGGGATGGGGCTGGCCGAAATTTCAATTGCAGTGCTCGCGCGCAAGCTGGGTACGCGTAGGCTGCTCACGTTCGATCAACGTCACTTCCGCGCGATCCGGCCTCTCCAGGGTGGCGCGTTCATGTTGCTGCCTGCCGATCGGCACGTACGGTGAGCTGGGACGCTCATAACCCGCTGGTACGATCGGCTGCGATTTGGACGCTGGCGCGCTGAGAACGGCGAGTACTAGAGGCAGCGCGCGAGCCAGCGCACTGATCCTGGCCGGCACGAGCATCCGGATCGTGGCCACCCCGGTGGTGATGGGCCTGATCCTCGGCCACTCCTGGACGGCTGCGGCCATCGTGTTCCTCGCGGTGTCAAGCACGGATTGGTTCGACGGACGCCTCGCGCGCCGCTGGAACGTGAGCTCGCGCCTGGGGTCGTTTCTCGACACCACGGCCGACAAGCTGCTGGTCACCGGCGTGCTCATCGCGCTCGTCGCGACCGGACGCGCCTCCCCCTGGCTCTCGCTGGCGATCATCGGCCGCGAGCTCATCGTGCTCGGCTTGCGTGCCGCGGTCGCCGCCCAGGGCCTCCATCTCGAAGCCTCGATGCTCGGCAAGTGGAAGGCCACCGCGCAGTTCGCGGCCCTCTCGCTCATCATGCTCCGGCCCGAGGTCACGTTTGCCGGGGCATACCTCGATCAGTGGCTGCTCGGCGTGGCGGCGGTGGTGACCGTCTGGTCCGGCGTCGACTATTTCGTTCGCTTCTCCTCCGCGCTGCGCGCCGACAAGTGAAGCGCGTCTTCGCCGGCTCGCTGCGGTCTCGGTGACGGCCAAGCGTCCCGAGGACGTCGCCCTTCTGGTGCTTCCAATAAACGACCCGGGCGGCGACGCCAGCAGCGCCACCGCCCGGTTGTCCTTGTCTTGCCAGGTTGCGTTTAGGCCGGCAGTCCTCCCGGCGGCCCCGCCGTCGGCGGCACCTCGCCGCCGGGTTCCGGTGTCGGCTCTGCTGCCGCTTGTCGCGCCAGCAGGATCTTCCGCATTCCGATGTCGTATGCAGGGACGGCCAGCGCCGCCCCTATCAGAGGTGCGACGATCGGCACCCAGAAGTAGGTGTTTATCCATCCGTAGTCGCCAGGCATCGCCAACCTGCCCCAGCCCGCGATCCAGGCAAAGAGCCGCGGGCCGAAGTCACGGGCCGGGTTGATCGCATAACCGGAGTTCGCGCCGAACGAGATACCGATCGCCAGCACGATGAAGCCGACGATCAGCGGCCCCAAGTTCGAGCCCGGTGCAAGCGCGATCTCGTCGGTCACCGCGAACACGAACAGAGCCAGGAAGAACGTACCCACGACTTCGTCCACTATCGGTCCTAAGACGTTGTGGAAGTACGGCGCCGGGAACGTGGCGAACGTACTGTACGTCGCGAGTGAGTTACCCATGGCCGGTGGCGTCCTGCCCTTGACGAGGTGGTTCACCTGGTCAAAGTGGTTGATCGCGTTGTTGTAGACCAGGAACACGAGCGCGGCGCCGACGAACGCGCCGGCCACCTGGACCACCCAGTAGGGCACGACCTTGTTCCACGGCAACGCCTTGCGCATCGCCGCGCCCAGCGTGATCGCCGGGTTGATGTGAGCGCCGGTGACGCCACCCACGGTGTAGATGGCGAACGTGACCGCGAACGCCCATCCAAACGTGATCAGGAGCCAGTCGCCACTGCCCAGGAGGGGCGCGTGTGAAGAGAAGATCCCAGCCGCCGGCGTGAAGACGGTCGGGATCGAGCGCCCAGACCCATTCAGGGCCCAGAGCATGGCCACCACCCCATCGCCGAAGCAGATCAGGATGAACGTTCCGAAGAACTCGGCCCACAACTCGCCGCCGAGTCCTGCGCGCCAGCCCAATCGACGCGCTGGTGAATCAGCTACTGCCACATGCCCTCCTCCCAAGACGTTGGGTACAAGGAAACGACCTCATTCTCGAGCTCGGCAATCATCGCTATGACCGCTGTTGGGCCCGAGAATTCGGCGTGCCCGGGTTGCTTCCTGCTGGATCGAGGAGATCGCTGTCCGTTGCGATAAATGTGCCGTTGGCTACGCGCCACAAGCTTGGCGCTCCATCGAGACGTCGGCTCCGAGTCTGACTGCGCTCACGACACCACCCTCGACCTCGGCGTGGCCGACCGCAAACGCCGCCCACAAGCACCACAGGCGCGGCCGAGATTACCAGACTCCGTTCGGCAGTGTCAAACCACGTTTGCCTTGGCGGCGCCGCGGTAAACGGCGCCGCCAGCCCCTGTGGTCGCGCCTACTGTGCCTTCACCAGCCCGACGACGTGGCCCTCGGGATCCGCGAACATCGCGATCGTCGGCCCGTCCGGGACCTCCATGGGCTCGGCCACGGTGCTGCCGCCGAGCGACTTGATCTTCTCGAGCGCGGCCGCGGGATCGTCGACCTGGACGTAGAACGTGACGTGTCCGGAGCTCCCGTCGGGTGCGGCGCCGACACCGCCCGCGACGTCTCCCTCGCCACCGGTGTTGACCATGTAGTAGGCGCCATCCATCACGTCTTGTAGCTGCCAGCCAAAAGCCTCTCCGTAGAACTTCTGCAGCCCGGCGGCGTCCTTGCCGACTACCTCGAAATGAACGACCGGGTTTGGCATGCGCGGCTCCTCTCGTCGGGGGACGTCGGGAACCTTAGCCAACCGTGCCCGATCCGTTCCACGCGATTGAGCCTTGGTCGCTTCGTTTGAGGATCGGCAGCAGTGCAGTTGTTGTGGATCGGCGGGGATCCAGGCGGCGGTCTCGTCTCCCTCGCGATCATGACCGCCTTCGGCGCGCTTTTTCTGTTCGGCGGGCGCAGCGAGACGATCCGTGGGCTGCGCGGCGACGCGCGATGAGCAATTTCTCGGCGGCAAAACCAACCTTTGAGCCGCGGTCGCGTTCATACAGGTGAAGCAGCCGATGACGGAAACGGCGCGCAGTATGGGGGCAACACCTGACCGTCGAGGCAGTGACGGCGCCCCGGGGCACCGGTACCCCGGGGCGCTGTCTGGGGGGCGCCGTCTTGCCCGGACCGGTGTATGCGTGGCGCGACGCATCTCGGGCAGCCGGTTCAGCCGAGTCTAGGCCATCGGTGCGATCTCGACAATCGCCGGCGGCCACAAGATGGGCGCACCGCATGTCACCCATCAAGATCTCGCATGTCTCGGCTCGACCCTCGAGGCCATGAAGGCGCATACTTTGCAGAGATGGGGGCAACCACATTAACCGTGGGATGCCGTCCGGCGATGGACCGCAGACTATTTCTAGGGCTCACCGACGACGAGCTCGTTGCGCAGGTACGCGCCGGCGACGATTGCGCCTTCGAAGCGATCTACGATCGATACGCCCGCGGTGTGCTCGCATTCTGCGTGCATATGCTGCGAAGCAGGGAGGAGGCCGAGGACGCTCTACAGCAGACGTTTGTCTCCGCGTACCGGGCGTTGCGTGGTGGGGACAACGGCATTTCCTTGCGCCCTTGGCTGTACACGATCGCTCGCAACCGGTGCCTGTCGGAGCTCCGGGGCCGCACCGATGCGGTGTGCGTCGATGGTCCGGTCGCCGATCGGTCATGCCCGGATGGGCCGGCGGACCTGGTCCAACAGCGGGAGCAGCTGCGCGAACTGCTCGAGGACATCCAGCGGCTTCCGCACGACCAGCGGGCCGCCCTCGTTCTGTTTGAGCTGGGCGATCACTCGCACACCGAGATCGCGTCGGTCCTGGGGGTGCGTCGCGAGAAGGTAAAAGCGCTCATCTTCCAAGCGCGCGAGGCGCTCCTGCGCGGCCAGCGGGCCCGGGCTAGTTCGTGTACCGAGACCCGGGAACTGCTGGCTACGGTCCGGGGCAAGATCCTGCCGCGCAGCATGACCCGGGCGCACATCGACCGCTGTCCGAGCTGCGCAGCGTTCGAGAGACAGGTGCACCGTCAGCGAGCGGCGCTCGCGCTCATCCTTCCTGTCCCGCTGGTCGCCGAGCTCAAGCCATGGGTGCTCGCAGCGGCGCACGCGGGCGGAAGCGGGGTGGCGGCTGGTGGAGGTATCGCCGGCGCTGGTGGGATCGCCGGGGGCGGAGGCATCGCGGGCGGTGGAGGTATCGTCGCCGCCGGGGCGGGCGCGAGCGGTGGTAGCGCCGCGCTTGCCGGTGGCGGTGCGGTCGCCGGCGGGACGGCCGCGGGAGGCGGAGGCGCGGTCGCGGCGAGTGCCGGCGCGATCGGAGGCCTCGCCGGCGCCGGGACAGGGGCCTGTGGCATCGGCGTGGCTGCAACCGCGCCGGCTGCCGCCGTGGCCACCGGCCTCACCGCCGGAGGCACGATGCTCGCGGTCGTCGGCGGTCTGACCCGGGCGAGCCCGACGGCGCTCGTGTCGAAGATCGTCACCGCGGTCGCAATCGCCACCGGGGTCGTCGCTCCGGGCCATGCACTGCCACCGACCACGACGCCGCCCCCGGTCACCTCCAGCATGTTCGTGATCCAGAGCGCACCGGCCCCAGCGCCGCCGGCCAAGCCATCCGGCCCGAAGGTAGCCGGGACGCCCAGCTCCGCCGCGACGAGCGCGACCGCGACGACCAACTCCGCCGCGACGAGCACGCCCCAGACGAGCACGAGCACCACCGCTACCGACTCGGGGGCCACGGGCACGGCAACATCGACCACCGCACCAAGCGAGGGCTCCGCCGGCTCGAGCTCCGGCGCCCCAGCAACGTGTGCCTCTCCGGCCGCCGGCACGTCGACCGGATCGGCGCCGCCGACCCCGTCGAGCTGCGCGTCCTCGCAGACGGCCTCGACCGGCTCGGGCCCGGCCGCGGCTCCCGCGGGCTCGGCGAAGCCGTCGTCCGACGCAGCGCCGGCCCCCGCCCCCACCGTCCCGCTCGGGTCCGACGCAGCCAGCGCTTCCGGCAGCACGGCGGCCGGCTCGAACGGCACCGCCGGGTCGAGTTCGGGAATGGCGTCGCCGAATACCTCGGGAGGCACCGCCGGCACTCCGACTGCTTCCACGGGCTCCGTCGCTCCTACGTCGACTGCCTCCACGGGCTCCGCCCCTTCCACCGGTGCAGCCTCCACGCCGTCCGGCTCGGGCGTTGCGCCCGACGTCACCGCGCGCTCGGGCGATGACGATGGCTCGGGCACGGCCGCAGCCCCGACCGACGCCAACACCACCTCGGCCGGCGCCAACGGATCGAGCGCTTCAAGCCCACCCGCCGCAACTGCGAACGCGAACCCGTCCGGTGGCGCGGTCGGCGGGGACGGATCGCGTCACTCCGCCGGCGCCGCGCAAACACCCGCGGCGGCCGTCCCATCCAGCGACACAGCCGGCGCCGGTGGCTCGAACGGCGCCGCCGCGGTTCCCACGGATATCAGCGCCGGCTCGAACGCGCCCTCCTAAGACCCGACGCCAATCCGATCCAGGCGGCCGGCCCGCGCTCGGATCAGGCCTTCGCTACGAGCACTGCCGCCGGATCAGGCCTTCGTTACGAGCACTGGCCGCCGCGTGCGCGCCGGAGCGCGCGATAGAGATAGACGCCTGTCGCGACATGTCGCAATACCATTTTCCACCGTCATTTGCAATCAAACTCGTTAAATTATTTTGCGCAAATTGCGAAGAATTCGTGAAAATGGACCTTGCTCGGTACACTGATAGGCATTACTTTGGCCGCCACGGCCGGGGGGCCGGTCAGTGTCACCGACACGAAATGGGTCGTGATTGGAATGTGCCGCAACGGATTGAAGCTTCGCCCAATCGGCCTCGCCGCGATCGCCGCAGTGGCGCTGGTCGGCCTGTTGGCGCTGGTCGGCCCGTTGGCGCTGGTCGGCCCGTTGGTCTTCGCGGTGGGCCACGTCGGTCGGCCGCTGACTGCTCCGCTGAGCGGTGCGGCGACCAGTGCTCTGCTGGCGCTGATGGCGCTCTCGTTACTGCACCTGCGCCTCCAGCGGATCGCGCTGAAGTGCGCACCCTGGCGATCGACGCCGCTCGCGCCGCGGCTCGACCGCCCTGGCTGACGACCGAACGTCTCGTTTCAGCGGCGCACGTCGCGTAGGGCTGGCTGCGTCGCTACGTGATGCCGGGGTAGAGCCGTCCCGCGGGCCGGGAACACCGCCGGGGAGCGTGTACTCAGATGAGGAGAAAGCAGGATGCATCAGACCAGGGGCAGCGTGCGCGACCCCAGAAACAGACGACGATGGGCGCCAGCGGCGTGCGTGCTCGCGCTCGCGCTCGCCTGCCCGGCAACTGCGCTTGGAGCGCCGGCGAACGGCAACGGCTCACACCGCACCCCGTCCAAGGTACTGCTGGCGTGGGGGAGCGGATACGCCAGCGCGCACGGGTCGCCGCTGGTACGGGAGGTGCAACGGCGTCTGGCGGCGGCGGGCTACGGCCCAGGTCCCATCGATGGCAGGTTCGGATCACTCACCTCGCGCGCGGTCATCGCCTTTCAAGCCTCCCAGCGCCTGCAGGTCGACGGCATCGTTGGCCCGGACACATGGGCGGCGCTGAACCGCTCTGGACAGGAGCTGTCCCCGGGTGCCGGGAGCGGACCAGCCGGGTCGCAAACGGTACGCACACTGCAACGTAGCCTCGCGCTGGCCGGTTACTCGCCCGGCCCGATCGATGGGCGCTATGGCCCGCTCACCACGAGAGCGGTCCGCCGCTTTCAGACCGCGCATGGCTTGCCGGCCAACGGCATCGCCGGGGCCCCGACCCTGGCCCGCATTGCCGAGCCAGTGCGGCCGCTCCACACCTCGGGACCCCACGGCTCGCAGCATCCGTCCCTCGTCCTCGTTCCGGCGCCCCACGGGGCCGGCGGCCGAGCCGGAAAGAGCCCGATCCCGACCAGCGTCAAGGGGCCGAGCCACGGGACCGGCACAGCAGCTACCGCCTTGCTGGCCATCCTCCTCGCGCTCGGTGCGGCGCTAATCCTCGTCGCCTCCCGGTACGCGCGCCGGAGGGCGGGGAAGCGAGCTTCATCGAGCTCATCGGCGATGGGCCACACGAATGGGGCCGGCGCGCTCGGCCATGAGAACGGGTCCGGCGCGCTCGGCCACACCAACGGGGCCGGCGCGCTCGCCCACACGAATGGGGCCGGCGCGCTCGGCCATGAGAACGGGGCCGGCGCGCTCGCCCACACGAACGGGGCCGGCGCGCTCGGCCATGACGCCGCGGCGGCGCACGCTCGGGCCGATCACCCTGGGGAGGCCACCGCGGCGTTCAATCTCGGCGTGCTGCTCGAGGAACGCGGCGATCTTGCCGGCGCCGCGGCCGCTTACCGGCGGGCGGACGAGCATGGCCATGGAGCGGCGGCTTCCAATCTCGGCGTGCTGCTCGAGGAAAGCGGCGCGTCGGCACAGGCCGAGGCGGCCTATCGCCGAGCGGATCAACGCGGCGATGCCGCTGCCGCGTTCAACCTTGGCGTGCTGCTCGAGGAACGCGGCGATCTCGCCGACGCCGAGGCGGCCTACCGCCGGGCGGATCAGCGCGGGAATGGTGGGGAGATAGCGCACCTGGCTCGGGCCGCGCTGCTCGATCTCCGCGAAGCCGTAGCGCAGCCGAGCCCCACGTGGGCAGGAGGATCACGATGATGCCTAGACCTCGACTGGTACAAGGACTGTCCCGCAGCGTCGGCGTGGTGCGACCAGCACCCGACGATCCGGTCCCCAACGCATCGCCGGATTCGCGCCCCTGGGGTCGGCAGACAAGTTCATCAGATCCCACCGAGGTCGGACTGGGGGGAGTGCTGCGGCAGGTGCAGATGGAGAACATCCACCCCCTGAGGTTGAGGATCCTGCTGGAAATCGACAGAACCGGGTCCATCTCGGCCGCCGCCGAGACATGCGCCATCGGGCAGCCGTCGGCATCGATGCACCTTCGAACGCTCGAAACAGCGATCGGACACCGGCTGGTCGTCCGAACGGGACGCGGTAGCACCCTCACGCCCGCGGGGAGGATCGTCGCCTCGCACGCGGCCCGGGTGCTCGCGACGCTGGACAGCATGCGCTGGGCTCTCGACGAGCTCGACTCCCGCGGCCGGGGCGAGTTGATCGTTGCTGCCAGCCTCACGCCCAGCATCGCGCTGGTGCCTCCGATCCTGCGCCAATTCTCCGAACGCTATCCCGGCGCTAGCGTCAAGCTCCGCACGGTCCCCAGCGAGACCGTGATCCGGGAGGTCGCCCGGGCAAGCGCGACGATCGGAATCGCCGGCGAGGTCGCATCGGCAGAACCCGTGGTTCGCACCCAAATCCTGATGGACGAGCTGGTCGGAATCGCGCCGGTAGGCCTGTTCCGGCACGGCGCTTTGGTGAGCCGCGAGGAACTCTCGCGTACCAGCCTCCTGCTCGGCTCCGAAGGCTCCAGCACGAGGCTCGTGACCGAGCGGTATCTCGCGCAGGCCGAGTGCCAGCCGGCGCAGATCTGGGCGTTCGACTCCTATGAGGCCATCAAGCGCGCGGTGTCCGATGGCCTGGGTGTGAGCTTCATCTCGCGGCTGCTGGTCCGTGATGAGATCGGGCGGGGAGAGTTGGCGCCATTCCGCGTGGCCGGCGTCGAGCGCATGGTCCGTCCGATTCACGCGGTGAAGTCGAGCGTCGCCGAGCTCACCCCGCACGGGGCCGCGTTCATGTCGCTGCTGATCGACGCCAACTGGGCGCCCGCCGAGCAGCTACGGCCCGATGTCGTCTCGCAGAACGTACTGTCGTAGGGCCATCCTGCGCGCCCTTCGGCGCTCGCGCCAACCGCCCGTCGCCAGGGACAGCAGCAGCTCGTCGCGCGCGCGCTCCTGTGCCGAGCGCGCCGCGATGCCCTCCATCTGACTCTCCAGCACCGCGACGCGGGTGCGCGCGGCGACGAAATCCTCGAGCAACGGCTCCAGCACCGGACGCAGCAGATCCTGCAGTTGCGTCATGGCGTCTTCTGGCCACGGCGCGTCGAGGTTCGCGGAGCCCGGCTGCCCGGGCGCGAGAGCGGTTGCTCCCGTCAGGTGGCTGACGTCCCGCCGGCGCTGCTCGAGCACCGCGACCAAGGCGCGCTTCGAAACCGTCGCGGGAGCCTGAGAGGGCCCGCGCTCGAGTTGACCGCGCTTGACCATCCTCTCAACGGTCTTCCGTGAGACCCCGAGCGCCTTGGCGGCTACGCCGAAGTGAACGTCGTCGTCCGACTCGCCCCGATCGATGGCGATGTCCAGCTCCGAAGACGGCTCCGGCACGCGCTCGCCAGCGGGCTGATCGCCGCCCTCGTGGCGGGCGGCGTCCACGCGTGGCTCAGACGAGCCCGCCTCGATGGGGGGCTCGTCCGTCAAGCGGTCCGTGTCGCGGTCTTCCGCACCACCGCCGGCCGAGGGCTCCGCGTCCACGCTGGACAGTCTGAGGACCGGATCCTGTTGGGTGGAGCTCGCAGCCCCGACGGTCGATTGATCAGATCGGACTGGCAGCGGGCCGTAGGGCAAGTCCGTGGTCGACGGACTTCGCCCGCCGGCTCGCTGTGGCGCGGACGGTGACATGGGTCGTCCTCTCCGGTTTTGTTCTGGTGCGGTCATACGCCATACGGCTGGTGAGTCGTGGATCGAAGGCTGGGGTGCTGGTCGTACCCTCGCTGCCGCGACACTATCGCGACAACGGCGGGACGTGGGTGTCGCGACAGGATCGCGACACTGTCGCGATGCTGTCTCGGCGAACGCCTAACCGGGCTCATCATCGGTGATGGGCGTGCTCCAGCTCGCCGCGCCGTTGAAGGAGGAATCCCAGGTTTGCCGCCGCTCTGGCGTGGCCCCGTTGGGCGCATCGCCGCCACGCAGCTTCGGCGCCATCGAGGTCGCCCGCCTCATACAGCAGCACACCGAGGTTGAAGGCGGCGTCCGGATCCCCTCTGTCCTCCGCCCGCCGATATGCCTCCGCCGCACCCTCCTCGTCCCGGCGCCGGTGGAGCATGACGCCGAGGTTGAAAGCACCCGCGGCGTCGCCGGATTCATCGGCGCGGCGGTACGTGAGCTCCTCGGACTCGGCGGTCGCGGCCAAGACCTCCGGGGTGTCGAGCACCCGGGCCTCGCGCCGACGCTCGAGCAGGAATCGGAGGTTTGCCGCCGCCCTCGCGTGCCCGCGCTGGACGCATCGGCGCCAGGCGGCCTCGGCCCCGTCGAGATCGCCGGTCTCGTAGAGCAGCACCCCCAGGTTGAAAGCCGCGTCAGGGTCGCCTCTCTGCTCAGCTCGCCCGTAGGCCGCGGTCGCGCCTGCGATGTCCTGGCGCCGGTGGAGCAGAACACCGAGATTGAAGGCGCCCGCCGCGTCACCGGCTCTGTCGGCACGACGGTACGCGAGCTCGGCCGCCTCCGTGGCCGGCCGAGCCGGCGCCGGCGCTTCGCCGACGCGTTGGGCACTGCCGAGGGCGCGAGCCGATCGGGCGGTTTCGTACGCATATGGCCCGACCGGAACCGTCCCCCGAGCGCGCGCGTGTCGGTGACGCTTCGCGTACATCCCGCCCGCCGCTGACGCCAGGAGAAGCGCTGCCAGGATGCCGATGACGATCACGATCGTGGCCGACGAGCCGGCCTTCGCGCTGGCGCCGGCCGACCTGGTGCCGGACCGCGCTCGCCCAGCCGACGAGACGACCGCTTGTCGCGGACCGTTCTCGGCGGTCGAGCGGCCACCCCGGTTCGACGTGTTGTGGCCGCTCGCGGCCGTTTGGCCGGTGCAACAGAGCCGTTGCGGCCCGAGCGGATACGCGTGGACGAGTTGCTGGGGCGCCGTGGCGGTCTGGGTCGGGGACCCGGCGCCCGCCGCGGGGGCGACACCGACGACCCCGGCGACCAGGACCACGGCGCAGAGGATCGTGGACGCTCGGAGGGGGTGCCTCATATGATCGTCACCGGCGTGCCGACGGGCATAAGCCTTCCGAGCCTAACGATTGCGGCGTTCTTGAGACGGATGCAGCCATGGGAGACGCGCCCCGGTATCAGACGTGGACGATCGGTGCCGTGGATTCCGACCACTCCCCCCTGAGGCCAGTCGGTGAGCGTGGGCGAGCGTGCGTTCGTCCCGAACGCCAGCGGGCCGTACATCGGGTTTGAGAAGCCACTCAACCGGTCTCGGACGTAGAACTGTCCTGCCGGCGTCGGCGTGCCAGGAGCCCCGATCGCGACCGGTGCCCGGAAGACGACTCGCCCCGCCCGCAGCAGGGTGACGGTGAGCCGCTCCCGATTGACAACGAGTCGAGTATCGACAAACGTCCAGCCGCCGAGTGAACCGCGAGGGACCCAGCCCTGAGTCCCATTGGGCAGGACGGCCAGGCGCACCCGCTCCCACAGCACCCCGAGGCGTTGGGCCTCGCCGTCGGCGACCACGATGTTCGTGGTGCCGTCCCCGGTGTGGGTCGCGAGCCGTGCCACGACGGCGCTCTCGAAACTCGGCGCGCGCCGGGCCACCGTAGCGCGCAGCACAGGCGCCCAGCGCGTGGCCTCGGTGGCATCGGTCAGCGGCACCGCCCGCTGGGCGGTGAACGCAGACGGAAGCGCGGTGAGCGTGTAAGCCGATTGCGAGCCGCTCGGCCGCCCGCGCTTCGTGGCGCTCGATGTCGACGGGAGGCCCTGGAACGAGAGCAGCGCCACCACGGCCGCGCTGAGGATGACTCCGGCCACCACCCAGAGCAGTTGTCCTGAGCGGCCTCGGACTCGTGCCATCTCCTCGCTCTAACCCGTGAACCCAGGAGAGCTCCGCGCGCTGGTCGCAGGAGATTGCAGCGTCACGAAGTGGGTCGAGTTGACAATGTCGATGACGCGCGGGGCGTCGAGAGGGTCATCGAACGCGTTTGCGGCCGGGAGGAATCCCGCCAGCCGCCTGATCCAGGCCGCGTGCCGTGCTTCGACCGAATGAACGGCGAGCGCCGCGGCGAGGTAGGTGGCCGACTGGATGTTGGGGGCCTGCCCCTTGTAGGCCGCCGTGGCCAGGTCCTCGAACGCGACCGCGGTGCTGCGAAACGCATCCGGGTTCGCGGTTACCCCGTGGAAGTCGAAGCTCGGCTGCTTTATGGCCGCGGACCCGAGCACCGCTTTGAACGCCTTCACGTGGTCGCGCTCGTGAGCGCCGACGACCTGGGCCTGGTGGGCCAGCGCGCCGTGCAAGGCTCCCATGCGTTCCGCCTCCGTGTAGAACGACGCTTGCAGGTATTCGAGCGAGAGCGCGTAGTTGAGGATCGCGATGTCGCCGGATGGTGCGCCGGCACGTGCCCCCGCCGTGCCGGGCCGGAGCGCGAACGCGCCGGCGACGGCCGCTCCGGCACCTGCCGCCCGGCGCAGGAATCCCGCGCGGGTGTGGCCCGGAAGGCGACTCAACGTCTCCCGCACCGCGCCGTCGACATCGAAGTCACCGAGGCTGAAGGACTGGATCCCGTCGCGCGTCATCGCTATCCAATGAACGGCGCGATCACGCTCTTGGCCTGATTCACGCTGATCGGGACATCGACCGCGGCCGGGGCGGGGTCCTCCCCAGCGAGAGCGCGCGCCCACGCGGCGTGGCGTGCTTCGACGGACACGATCCGAGCCGCGGCGGCCAGCGTCGCGGGCGTCAGGTTGACGGCCTGTCCGTTATAGACCTCCAGCGAAGTCGACTCGAGCGACACGGCTGTGGCGATGAACTTCGTCGGGTCGCTCGTGGCGTCGCCGAAATGAAAGCTCGGGCTCTTGTTCGCGGCCGGGCCCAAGGCCGTGGCCAGGTATTCAACGTGGGCCTGCTCCTGTTTGCCGACCACGTCGGCGTACTGATGACTCTCGCCCGTCAAGCGCCCGGCGCGCAGAGCGTCCGCGTAGAAGGCGGCTTGCAATCGCGCCACCAGCAGAGCGAGATTCAGGATCTCCTGATCGCGGGCGGGCGAGGGGCCCGAGCCGGACTGCGAGCCCGAGGAAGCGGCAAGATCCGCGGCGCCGAGGGCGCTTCCTCCGAGCGCTCCCAACACGGCCAGCGATCGCGAGAACAGTGCGCCGCGGGAGAGACGCGCGACCCTGCCGCCACCCTGCTCGTCCTGCAACGCTCCTTGTTGGCTCATCCGGTACCTACCAACCCGACCCCCTTTTCCACCCGGGTCCCTGGGCAGATCTGAGTCCTGGTCTGCCGACGCCATGATACGGGAAACGTGATCACCCCGGTGAGGAGTTAATCCCTCAGCGTTTGGCATTCGCATCGCCACTAACCACCATCGGGCCATCTGATCTGTGACTGGCGGCCATCCAGTCATGGATCGGTGAGATGACCGCCATCGCGAGGTTCGCTCTAGTCGAGCCGGGCGCACCGAGTTTCACTCCCAGGCGTTAGGCCGGGTCGTCGAGATCCTCCGGGTCGTCGAGATCCTGTTTCAACTGGAGGTCGAAGTGGCCAGTCAGCGGGTGCTAGCCGCGAATGCAGGGGAGCCGCCGGTGCCGTTTCCACGGGCATCGAACCTCGCCGACCTCGGTCTGCGAGTCAGCGTCGTAATAGCGGCGCTGGACGAGGAGAAGAACCTGCCCTACGTATTTTCGCGGCTGCCCGGAGGGCTGCACGAAGTGATCGTCGTCGACGGCCATTCGATCGACGCCACGGTCAGCGTGGCGCGCGCTCTGCGCCCCGACGTACGGATCCTCACTCAGACCGGCAACGGGAAAGGCAATGCCCTCGCGGAGGGATTCGCTGCCTGCACCGGCGACATCGTCGTCTCACTCGACGCCGACGGTTCGACCGATCCTGCAGAGATCCCGCGATTCGTCGCGGCCCTGTGCAACGGCGCCGACTTCGTCAAGGGATCGCGGTTCGCGCAAGGCGGGGCAACCGCGGACATGACCCTTGTCCGGGCCCTGGGCAACCGAGCCCTCAACGCCGCGGTCAACTCGTTGTACGGAACGCACTACACGGATCTCTGCTACGGCTACAACGCCTTCTGGGCCCGATGCCTGCGGTACATGCGCGTGGACTGCGACGGCTTCGAGGTCGAGACGCTGATCAACATCCGGATCGCGAAGGCCGGTCTCGTCGTTCACGAGGTTCCGAGCTACGAGCAGGCGCGGATGCACGGGCGTAGCCACCTCCACGCCATCCGCGATGGCACCCGGGTCCTGCGCACGATCGCGGTCGAACGCCTCCGCACCCGCCCGGCCCGTTCGATCTTGCCGCAGATCGCCGGCCGGGTGCTCGCCGGATGAAGATCGCTCTCGTCACCTCCGGTCAGCTCGCCCACCGCGGTGGCGCGGCCCGGCACGTGCGGGCGCTCGCGCACGGCCTTACCGAGCGCGGCGCAGACGTCGAGCTCCTAACCCAGCGATCTCCGGCGCTCCTACTTCGCCTGGTGGCGAGCTCCTTCGATGTGGCCGACGTGCACTCCGCCGACGCGCGGCTGGCGCTTGCCGTCATTCGCGGCGGCTCTCGCCATTGCGTGTTCACCCCGCACGCTCCGATCCAGCGGCTCGCGGCCTGGCCGCACGCCCGCACGACCGCGGCGGCCATCGCCCGCGCCAGCGAGATCGTGTGCAACTCGAGCTACGAGCGCGACGTGCTCTGCGAGAGGTTGCCCGAGGCGGTGGGACGGGTTTCAGTTATCCCCGTCAGCGTCGACGCCGACGCGATACGAGCGGCCAGACCGTTCCCGCACACCGGGAGGGTCGTGTTTGCGGTCGGACGGCTCGATCGAGGCAAACGCATCGACCGCGCAATCGCGGCGATGGCGAGCCTCGAGGCGGATTTCAGGCTGGTGGTCGCCGGCTCAGGGCCTCTCCTGCACCGCCTTCAGGCACACGCCGCCGATCTTCGCGTGTCCTCGCGCGTGGAGTTCGTAGGTCCTGTCGGCGACGCCGAGCTGTATCGCTGGCTGCGCTCGGCGGCCGCAGTGGTGGCCCTCCACGACGATCACAGCTCCGGTCTGCATGTGGCCGAGGCGCTGGCGGCGGGTGCATCCGTGGTGGCGTCCGAGCTCCCGGTCCATCGCGAGGCGGCGGCACGCTTCGCCGGCGCCCGGGTCAAGTTCGTCTCGCCGCGCGGATCGCCGTTTGAGGTGGCGGACGCGATCACCGAACTGGCCCGCCCCGGTGCTTGCTTCGCCAGCTCAGCTGGACGAGCCGTCGTCCCCTCCCCGGATTGGGTGGTCGATCGCGTGTGGGATCTGTACAGGCGGTTGATCGAGGGCGGGAGACCGATAACGCAACTTCCCCGGATTCGGGTGGCGTGAGCCTCGGCGGTCAGATTGTCCCGGCGGCGCAGCTCGTGGCCCCGGTCGCCGTCCGCACGCTCGATCTGGGAGCTCCGGTCAGCGATCTCCGAGTGCGGCGCGGGGACCGACGCCCTCCGTATCGGTCGCTGCTGGTGGTCGCCCATCTGGGCGGAGATCCGATCGGCACTGCCACGTTTTCGCTCCGCGAAGGCGCGCAACCGTCGGGCGATCAGCTCGCGGACGGGCTGGTGTGGCGCTTCGCCGCCGAGGTTTGCGAGGCGCACACGCGGCGTGATCACGCGCTCGCACAACGGATTCCGCTGCTGGCCGCTCCACCCACTCTCGACCGACGGGGTTTCCCTTCTCGGGCGCTTCCGGCGGTCAGCGTGGTGGTGGCGACGTGCGGCAATCCACCCGCGCTCGAACGCTGCATCTCCTCGATCCTCGCGTGCGACTACGAGGAGTTCGAGGTGATCGTGGTGGAGAACCGCCCCCACGCGGCGGACACGGAAGCGATGCTCGCAGACCGATTCCCCGAGGAGAGGCGCCTGCGCTACGTGGAGGAGGGTCGGCCGGGCGCGTCCCTGGCTCGCAACGCGGGCCTGGCTCGCGCCGCTCACGAGGTGGTCGCATTCACCGACGATGATGTGGTCGTCGACCGAGGCTGGATCCGCGCCGGCGTAGAGGCACTCCGTCGCGCGGACGACATTGGGTGCGTGACCGGTCTCATCCTCCCGCTCGAGCTCGAGACCGACAGCCAGGTGCTACTCGAGCAGTTCGCGGGCTTCTGCAAGGGCTTCCGGCGGCGCACGTTCCGGCATCCCGAGTCTCGGGCCGACATTCCGTTCTTCCCGTACGCCCCGGGCGTGATCGGGTCCGGGGCCAACACCGTCGTCTGGACGGAGGTGGCTCGTGAGCTTGGGGGGTTCGACACCGACTTGGGGCCCGGAACGCCGACCACCGGCGGGGAGGACCTGGACCTGTATATCCGCCTGCTGCGGGCCGGGCATGCGGTGTCGTACGAGCCGCGAGCGATCGTCTGGCACCAGCACCCGGACGGGAGCCCGCGTCTGCGCCGACAGGTGTACCGCTACGGCGTCGGACTCGGAGCGGTGCTCGCCAAGCAGCTCTTCGCCGGGCCCGATCGCCGCGGCTTCGTTCGGGCGGTGCCGGCAGGGATCCGGTACGCCCGCGACCCGAGCTCGCGCAAGAACGCCGGCAAGCCGCCGGACTACCCGCGCCGGCTGGAGTGGCTCGAGCGGCTGGGGATGCTCACCGGGCCGGCCGCTTACGTGCTGAGCTGCCTGTTGACGCGCGCGCGAGGACTCGCCACGCGCGGGGCGGCATCGGTCCCCCGCGCCCGGCAACTGGCCGCGCGCGGGGCGGTGTCCCGTGGAGAGGGCATCGTGCTCGGCACCGCCGCCGCATGCGTCGCGGCGGCGCTGGCCGTGGCACTCGATCTTCCAGCCGCGGTGCGGATGACGGCTGTGCTCGCCTTCCTGTGCCTAGCGCCCGGCACCGCGTTCCTTACCGTCGCGCGGGGACGACCGGAGCCGGGACTGGTCCTCGGCATCAGCTTGGGCGCCACCGCGGTCCTCGCCCAGACGATGCTCTGGCTGGGCGCGTGGTGGCCGCGAGCGTTTCTGTACGGGCTCTCCGGCCTCTGCCTGATGGCGGTCGCGCCGGGCTTCGCGAGGCTCTCGGCGCCTCGCCCGTCGACCGCGGGAGCGCGCGCCGCGCTCGCTCGCGCGCGCCTCGCCGCCCGCCGCATCACCCCCGAAGCGCACACGCACGCCGCGCTGATAATCGTGGCCCTGCTCGCGTGGACGGAGTCTCTGCTCGGCGCCCACCTGAACCGGATCGGGGGACTCGGACTTTTGCAGGCGATGCCGGCGACGTACTTCCTCGCCTGCGCGCTCCTGCTGGTCGGCTTTGCCATCGCGGCCAGCAGCGACGGGCTCGACCCCAGGGTGCTGGGCCTCTACATCCTGGCGCTGATCGTCGTGCTGCACGCAACCACGGCGATCCTCTACGACGAGCCGCGGTACGCCTGGGTCTACAAGCACCTAGGTGTGATCAACCTGATCGCGTCCACCGGCACGGCCGATCGGACCGTCGACATCTACAACAACTGGCCGTCTTTCTTCGCCGCCAACGCGTGGCTGAGCAAGACCTCCGGGGTGGGGCCGATCGAATACGCCGGCTGGGCGCAGCTGTTCTTCAACCTGGTGGGCGCGGCGGCCGTCCGCTTCGCGCTGCGCGGCGTCACCCGCGACGAGCGGCTGCTCTGGACCGCCACCCTGTTCTTTCTCCTCGGCAACTGGGTTGGTCAGGACTACCTCGCGCCGCAGGCGTTCGGGTTCGTCCTCTCGCTCGTGGTGATCGGACTGTTCCTGCGTTGCGGTCGCCGCGCCGCCGACCGGTGGCGGCGCCGATCCGCCAATGGGCGACGCTGGCTTGCACCCCGCCTCCCCGACGACGAGTTGTCCCCGGCGCCGCTGGGCCCGAGGGCCGCACTTGTGGGCGGCGGCGCCTGCGTGGTGGCGGTGGTCACGAGCCACCAGCTGTCGCCGGTGTTCCTCATCCTGAGCGTTGGCACGCTGGCGCTGTTCCGGCGCTGGGTCCGCTATCCCGGCCCCCTCGAGCCTCCACTCGCCGAGGTGGGCTCGACCTCCCGCCCGAGCCGTTCAGGCCGTTTTCTCACCCACGCGGGACCGATCCGCGTGCGAGCGGCGGGACCCGGCGGTCAGAGGGCTCTGGTCGCGGTCCTGGGCACCGAGCGGGCTTCGCGGCGCGCGCCCGCGCCGTGGCTAGGGCGCGCGCCGGCGGGGCGGCTCGGCCGCCCGCTTCGGCGGCGGGCGGCCCACGCGGCGGGTCGGCGAGACGATCGCGACCTGCCGGGCGTAGGGGTCGTCGCCGCCATGCTGGCCGTCGAGGTCTGGTGGGTTGCGCTCGCCTGGCCTTTCCTACACGCGCATTTTGGGCTCATCGAGCCCAGCCCGGGGAAGGTGCCGGGGCGCAGCGTAGGCGCCGCCCTGCCCGGCGCGGCGGTCAGCTTCTATGCGCCCGCCGCGGTCATGGCGGCGATCGTCGCGCTCGCGCTGATCGGATTCGCCCGGAGGTTACGGGGCGGGAAGCGTGATCTGGTACCGGCCTGCTTGATCGTCGCCCCGCTGCTCGGCGTTGCCCTGCAGTCGTACGGGGGCGAGGGGCCGTTCCGCGCGTATCTGTTCGCGCTGCCGTGGCTGGGGCTCCTGGCGGCGTTCGCCTGCGCGCGGGGGTCCTCGCCAATCGGAGAAGCGCATCTGAGCTTTCGTCGCCTGGTGGCGGTCACGCCCGTGATCGGAGCCCTCCTTCTGCCGGCGTACTTCGGCCAAGAGCTGGCCAACCGAATCCCCGCTGACGACGTCGCGGCGTCTACTTGGTATGAGCAGCACGCGCCGCCGGGATCGATGCGGATCGACCTGGCCCCGAACGCCCCGAATCGCCTCACGGCGCGCTATCCGCTCGTCTCGCTCGCCGACCCGCCGTCGCTGCTCGAGCAGCCAGGATTCGCCGGGCACCTCCTCGGCGCCGCCGACGTCGCGCGGCTCGAACGGCTGGTCCGACAGCAGCGCCGCCACCCGGCGTACGTCGTGTTGTCGAGCGCGCAGGAGGGGTACGGCCGGCTCAACGGCCTGTTGCCGAGGGGCTCGGTGAGGAGCTTCGTCGCGGCGCTGGCGCGCTCGGGCGCGTTCACGCTCGTGTACAGACGCGCCACCGACTGGGTCTTCAAATACTCGCCGCCGATCGAGAGGCGGGTCCGGCGATGAGCACCGTGGTCATCCCGGTCCTCCTGTATCACTCGGTCAACGATCGTCCGGGCGCTTTCTGGGGCGTGGTGTCACGGCGCGAATTCGCCCGGCATGTGGACCTGATCTGGAGTTCCGGTCGGCAGCCGATCACGATCAGCACGCTCGCGGCCGGACTGCGCGGCGAGCGGCGGCGCCTGCTCCGGGAAAGGAACGCTCCGTGCTGACGCGCGTGCCCATCGGGACAGAGCACGAGCTGACGGCAGCGGTCGTCGTGTGCACGTCCAGCCGCGTGCGGGTGGCGCTGGTCTGCGATTGCCTCGCCGCGCTCCTGGCCGGGGACCGCAGACCCGATGAGCTGATCGTGGTCGTGGACAACAACCGGTCGCTCGCGTCGGAGCTGGCGGGCCTGCTTCCTTTGGACGTGCGCCTGCTCGAGACCAGCCGCCCGGGGCTTTCGGGAGCCAGGAACCTGGGGCTCGCGGCGTGCCGCTCCGACGTCGTGGCCTTCGTCGACGATGACGCGACGGTCGACGTCCGGTGGCTGTCCACGATGGTGGCCGCGTTCGCCGACGAGGAGATCCTCGCGGCGGGCGGCCCGGTGGTCCCGCGCTGGGGCGGGGAGCGCCGATGGATGTGCGACGCGCTGCTGTGGGTGGTCGGTTGTACCTACGGCGGCCATCGCGAGGACGCCGGGCCGATTCGGAACCCCATCGGTTGCAACATGGCCTTCCGGCGTCGGGAGCTCGTGGCCGTCGGCAGCTTCGCCACCGGCTTCGGCAAGCGGGGCCACGCGCTCCAGACGTGCGACGAAACGGAGCTCGGGTTGCGCCTCGAGCGCGCCCATGGCGCTGGTCACATCCGGTACGTGCCCGATGCGCGAGTGCACCATTTCGTGCCCCCGACGCGCGTCTCCTGGCGGCACCTGATCCGCCGCTCGCTCGCGGAAGGGATCGCGAAGGGGCGCCTGCAGCGAATGTACAGGCTCCCGGCGGTCGGACCCGAACGGAGCTACGCCAGGCTGCTGCTCACCGCGACCGTGCCCCGCCTGTTGCTCGACGGAGTGCGCCGAGGAGATCGGCAGTCCGCGCTGGGCGCCGGCGCGATCCTCGCCTCGCTCCTCGTGACGGCAGCCGGGTTCGCGGCCGGCCTAGCCCGCGAAAGACGGCGCGATGCCCCACGGTGAGGTTCTCGCCTCGACGGTCGTCCGCTCGCCGGTTTCGCCGCGCGGGGTTCGCCGCCGGCTGGTCGAGCACCTCCGGGTGCCGCTTCACCGCGACGGATACGCGCTCGCTCTGAACTCCGGCTTCACCGCCGCCGTCGGGCTCGTCTACTGGATCGTCGCGGCCAAGGCCTACAGCCCGCACGCCGTCGGCCTGAACTCCGCGTTGATCTCGAGCATGATGTTCCTGGCCGGGATCGCCAGCCTGAACCTGCCGAATATCATCGTCCGCTTCCTGCCGCTGAGCGGCCACCGCACTCGGAGCCGGGTGATCTGGGCGTATGGCGCTTCCGCGGGCTGCGCGGTGTGCGCCTCCGCGGCGTTCATCCTCGGCGTCGGGGCGTGGGCGCCGCACCTCGGCTTCCTGAGATCCGACCATGGCCTGCAGGCGTGGTTCATCTGCTCCACGCTCGCCTGGTGCCTGTTCACGATCCAGGACAGCGTCCTGACCGCGTGCGGCCGGGCGGTGTGGGTGCCGGTCGAGAACGCGCTGTTCTCGGTTCTCAAGCTGGGCTTGCTGGCCGCGCTGGCTGCCTCGCTCCCGCTCTACGGAATCTTTGTCTCGTGGACGCTGGCGATGCTCGTGTCGGTGATCGGCGTCAACGCGATCATCTTCACCCGGCTCGTGCGCCGGGGCTCAGGCGGCGCCAGCACCGCAGTGTTGCGATTGCGGGACCGAGCGTTTGCGCGCTACTTCACGGCCGACTACGCGTGCTCGGTCGCATCCCTGTCGACCGCGAACCTGATGCCGGTGATCATCACCGCGATCGCCGGCGCGACCACCAACGCGTACTGGGCCCTGGCCTATGCGGTGACACTGCCGCTCTACGCCTTCGGGCAGAACATCGGCACCTCGCTCCTGCTGCACGGGAGCCGCGACCGCGCCGCGCTCGGAGTGCTGACTCGCAAGGCCGCGATCCAGGGTGGTCGCATCCTCGTCCCGGTGGCGGCTCTGCTGGCGATCCTCGCCCCGTCGATACTGGCGCTGTTCGGCGCCGGCTACGCCGCGGGGAGCGCCAATCTCCTGCGACTGCTCGCACTCGGCTCGATTCCGAACTTCGTCCTGTCGCTGTCGGTGAGCGTCGCGCGCGTGCAGCGACGCCTGCGTCGCGCGCTGCTGGCGCTCGGCGGCGAAGCCGTGATCGCGCTCGCCGCCGCGCCGCCCCTACTGCACGCCGGGGGCGTGACCGCCGTCGGGATCGCGTGGGTCGGCGCCCAGGTCGTGGTCGCCACCTGGCTGCTCATCACCTGGAGGACGTCGTTTGACTCGGCGGACGTCGCGCTGCCGCATCGCATGGACGCCGGCGGCGTACCCCAAGTCGCCGCCGGCGAAGCCACCCCTGAGCCCTCGGCCGCACTACACCCGGTGCTGCGGAGGCTCTTTGCTGCGCTGGAGCACCGCCGCGTTCGCTGGACCCTCCTGCGGGTGCCGTCGGACCCGGCGGCGCCGGGCGGCGACGTCGACATCCTCGTGGCGCCGTCGGACGCCCACGCCTTGCGCGACGTGGCCGCGGACCACGGTTTCGTGGCGCTCCCCGGGTGGGACGCCCCGCCGGACCTGATCCTCGTCTCCTACGACCGGATCTCCGACCGGTGGCTGGTGCTGGATGTATCGACGGCGGTCTCGTTTCGCGCCCCGCGGGCCTGGCGGCTGGACCGAGCGGCGCAGGAGGTGCTGGATCGCCGCCGGCGGCGCGACGGAATGGTCGTGCCCTCGGACGGCGACGCCTTCTGGCTGCTCCTGCTGCACTGCCTGCTCGACAAGGGTCGCGTACCGGCCCATCATCAGCCTCAGCTGCGGAGCCTGGCCCGAGCCGGCCTCTCCTCTCGATTGGGTACCGCGACATGCCTGGCCGCCGGAGGCCGGTTCGCCCCGATCGAGTTCATGCGCGCCGTAGTCCGCGAGGACTGGAACGCGCTCAGCAAGATGGGCCGGCGGCTCGCCGCGGGGATCAGACGTCGCCGATCGGTACGCGAGCGATTGCGGGCCGGGGGACACAGGCTCGCGAGGCTGGCTCGCAAGCCGCTGTTGATCCCTCGCCGGAGGGGGATCAGTGTCGCGCTGCTTGGACCCAACGGAGTGGGCAAGTCCACCGCCGCCGCGGCCGTGCAGAGCTGCTTCCCGTTCGAATCACGGGTCGTGTACATGGGCATCTGGAAGGCGGCGGACCGGGCTCGCGGCCGGGCGATGGCCGCGGTCGAGATCCTGACTCGCCCGCTGACGATATGGAGGCGCTACCTCGTCGCCCAGTACCACCTGACACGAGGGCGCCTGGTCATCTTCGACCGCTACGTGTATGAGGCGCTGCTTCCTCCGCGACCTCCGCTCGTCGCCGCCAAGCGCGCCTACTTCTGGGTCCTGGCCCACTCGATCCCCCGCGCACAGGTGGCGGCCGTGCTCGACGTCGCCGGGTGCGTGGCCTACGGACGCAAGCAGGAGAATCCAGCTGCCGAGCTCGAGTCGGAGCGCCGGATGTACGCCCGGCTTCCGGCGAGACTGCGCTCGGCCGAGCTGATCGACGCCGGAGTCGATGCCGACAAGGTGCGCGCCGAGATCACCGCGATCGTGTGGCGTGAGCTGACCGCCCGATGGCAGCGAGGGACACGTTGATCGCTCTCCAGGGCCTGGCGGAGACGATCCTGACCACGCACGCCGAGTCGCTCAGTGATACGGGCGCCGCGAGTGGCGCGGTTCGGCGCGGGGGCGTCCAGGCCACCGAGCTCACGTCGACCGGCCTGGCGGTCGTGCGGATCGCGTCGTCTGGCGATTGGCCCGGCGCCGTGATCAAGATCGCCATGACGCCGGCCGCGGGACTCGCCCTCGAGCGCGAGAACGAGGCTCTGTCGGCGCTGCGTCGCGAGGACCGGCTTGGAAGCTGGCTGGAGCTGATTCCGCGCGCGATCGCGCAGGGGCGCGTCGACGGACGTCCGTACCGGGTTGACCGCGCGCTGCCCGGACGTCCCGCGCTCGACCAGCTGTCGAGCGCCACCGTGCGTCGCCGCATGCTGAACATGGCCGCCGGCGCGATCGACGCGCTGCACCGCCGGACCGCGACGATTTTGCGGCGAGACGTTGCCGAGGCTTGGGTTGACGCGCACATTCGCGAGCTGACGCGGCCCATGCGGCGCCGGCTGCTGACCTCGCACCTCGAGCTGCTGCGCGATGAGTTGCACGACGCGCTTGCCGGCCAGGCATTCTCGGCGGGCTGGATACATGGCGACTACTGGCTCGGGAACGTGCTCTGGGGCGAGGCCGGCCCGGCCGCCGCGGCGCCGGCTGGCATCATCGACTGGGAGGCGTCAGGGGCCAACGAGCTTCCCATGCACGACTTCTTTCACCTGGTGCTATACACGCGCAGGCTCCTCACCGGCCGCGAGCTCGGACATATCGTCCGCGACCTCCTGAAGGGCGATGAATGGTCGGGCGACGAGCTGCGCTTTCTCGATCGCTTTGGCGGGTGGCATCGTTGCGGCTCGCTGTCGGAGCGCCACCTTCTCCTGCTCTACTGGCTACGCCACGTCGCGGTGCACGCCCGCCAGCAGACCCCGCCCACGGGCCTCCGCTATCGCGCGTGGGAGCAACGAAACGTCCTTCCCGTCCTCGCCTCGCTGTGACCGTGTGCCTGACAGCGGTCGGCGCGAATGCCCGCAAGGCCTGGAGGCGCGTGTTGGCGCTCGATCCCGAGGCGGCCGTGTCGCAGACGCCGCCCTGGATGGACTGCGTATGCGCGTCGGGGCGCTTCCAGGACGCCACTCGCGCCTACGCGACCGATGACGGCCAGGAGCTCATCCTGCCGCTGGCGCGCATGCGCCTGCCCGTGAGCGTCGCGAGCTCGATGCCGTTCGGCTGGAGCAACGGTGGCCTGCTGAGCTCGCGAGGACGGCTCACCGTCGCGGACGTCAGCGGGGTGGTGACTGACCTCGCCCACCAGCACACGCTCCTGATCGGCGTGAAGCCGTCCGCAGCCACGGCGGCGGTATGGGACATGTCGGTGCCGAGCGACGTCACCCGGACCCCGCACATGACGCATGTGGTCGATCTCTCGGGCGGCTTCGGAACAGTCTGGAAGCGGTTCCACGGAAGTGTCCGCAGCCGCTGCCGTCACGCCGAGCGAATGGGCGTGACGGTCGAGCGCGACGACACCGGCCGGCTCATGCCCGTGTTCTATGAGCTGTATCGACGGTCGGTGGTGCGCTGGGCGCAGCAGCAGCACGAGCCGCTGTGGCTCGCGCGTTGGAGAGCTCGCCAACGGGATCCTTGGGAGAAGTTCCGGACGGTGGCGGAGCGACTCGGTCCCGCTTGCCGGGTCATGGTCGCGTGGCGCGCGGGTGAGCCGCTGGCAGCGAACATCGTTCTCGTGCATGGCAGTCAGGCCGTCGGCTGGCGCAACGCCATCGACAAGGAGCGTGCTCGGCGGACGGGAGCGGGACAACTGCTGGTCAGCCGGGCGCTGGAGGAGGCCTGCGAGGCCGGTCACCGCTGCTTTAACCTCGGCGACTCTGCCCCCGCCTCGACATTGGCGCACACCAAGGAGCACTATGGCGGCCAGGAGATGCACTACACGGGGTACCGGTTCGAGCGCCTGCCGTTGACCGCCGCCGACCGGTTCGTGCGCCGTGGGGTAAAGGAGGTGATCGGATTCCGGGACTGACCCGTGGCCGCGCCCGGAGGCTCGTGGTACCGGCGGCCATCGGCGTTCTGGCGATCGGCGCCGTGAGCGCGTTGGCCTTCGCTATCCCGCGCGCGGGGGATCGCTCAGGGGCGCGAGGGGTTCCGGGAAGGGTGGTGCGCGCGAGCGGCCCCTGGCGCCTGGTCTTCTTCGACGACTTCAAGGCAGGCCTGAGATCGTCGTGGTGGGGTCGCTACTCGGGACAGCCGGGCGGCGACCCGGGAGGCTGGTGGGCGCCTTCCCATGTCGTCGTGCGGAACGGCATCCTCAACCTCGAGACCTACCGCGACAGTCGGTTCGGCGGACGCTGGGTTTCGGGCGGCGTTTCGAGCGCCCGGGCGCTCAGACAGACCTACGGCAAGTACGAGGTCGAGCTCCGCATGGATCGTGGACGAGGCGTCGCGGTCGTGGCTTTGTTGTGGCCATCGGAAGGCGGATGGCCGCCCGAGATCGACTTCGCCGAGAACGGCGGAGAGCAGGGCCTGCGACGCGACATCGCTGGCACCCTGCATTACGGAGCGGGAAACTTCCAGATCCAGCGCACGCTGTGGGCGGACTTCACCCGGTGGCACGTCCTCGGCGTGCAGTGGACGCCGGGCAGGCTCGCGTACACGATCGACGGCCGGGTGTGGGCCGCGGTCGTCAGTCGCGCGGTGCCCGCCGAGCCGATGGAGCTGGACATCCAGACGCAGACCGGGACCTGCGATGACCCCTCGGCACCCTGCCCCAACGCGACCACGCCCGGTCGCGTCGACGCGCAAATCGGCTGGGTCGCCGCGTACGCGTACCGCCCGTGATGATGAGCGTTCGACGCGACAGCGCGACCCGGCGCCGACCCACGGTTGTGTCAGGCCCGCCTGCGCCCTTGAGGATCGCCAGTCCCGCGCCCCGCGAGGCCTGGATGGCGACGTGGCAGGCCAGCACCCAGGCGACGATCTTCCACCGCCCGGAGTGGCTCGAGGCTTGTTGCGCGACCGGCGAATTCCAGGATGTGAGCCGGCTGTACGAAACCGCCGACGGAGAGCGGATCGTGCTGCCCCTCGTTCGGTCCCGAGCCTCCCGTCCGGCGTGGCCCAGCACTTGGTCGATGCCCGTCGGGTGGGGGCTCGGTGGCGCGTTTGGGTCCAGGCCGTTGGACGCCGGCCACGTCGCGATGGTGCTGGAGGATCTGTTGCGAGATGACGCCCAGCTCGTCATCAGCCCCGGTCCGGTGACCGACGACGCGTGGGTGGGCGCGCCCGCGCAGGCCCGGGTTCGCCACGACGCCCACATAGTGGATGTGCGCGCCGGGTTTGGCGCGCTGTGGTCCAAGGTTTTCAGCTCGGACACCCGGAACAAGGTCCGAAAGGCACAGAAACGCGGCGTCGAGGTGCAGTGGGGTCGCGGAAGCGAGTCGATGCGCCTCTATTGGGACATCTACCTCCGCTGGACCGAGCAGCTGGCACGCAGACGGGGCATTCCCGGAGCCTTGGCGGTCGCGCTGGCCAAGCACCGCGAGCCATTGGCCCGCTACCAGGCGATCGCCGACCACCTCGGCGAGCGCTGCCAGGTCGCCGTCGCCCGGGTGGACGGAGAGCCCGCGGCGTCTGTGATAGCGCTGCTCGATGGCGTGCACGGGCATTACTGGCGAGCCTCGAGCGATCAAACCCTGGTCCACCGCCGGTACGCCAACCACCTCCTCCTCGCTCACACGCTCGAACGCGCGGCTGCGAGCGGGTGCCACTACGTGCACCTCGGGGAGTCCGGGGGCAAGGCCAGCCTCATTCAGTTCAAGGAGCACTTTGGGGGGCGGCCGGTCTCCTACGACGAGCTGCGCTTCGGGCCGCCGGCCATGACCGGCGCGATGCGGGCGCGCGAGCAGCTGATGCACGCCGCCGAGATCCTCGCCGTGCGGGGCGCGGCCACGCTCAGCCGGGCCCGCGCGCGCTAAGCGTCGAGCGCCCGGCCCACGTACCGCATCAGCTCGGGGTCGACCGCTCCGCGGGAGGCGGTCTTCACTCCCTGCTCCCGGTTGGACGTTCGCGATCGACCGCGGAAAGGAGGGTGACCAATTCAAAGTCGATGAGCTGTCCGAGGCCGAGGCCCAGCTGCTCGGGCGCGTGACCTATGACGGGTTCGCCGCGGCGTGGCCCAAGATGAACGATGACGACTTCGGAAAGAAGATGAACGACATGCCGAAGTACGTCGTCTCGTCGACCCTGCGTGATGCCGAGTGGAACAACACCACGGTCCTCAGCGGCGACCTCGTCGACGAGGTCTCGAGGCTCAAGCAAGACGTCGATGGCGTGATCCTCGTCGCGGGCAGCGCGCAGCTCGTCCAGGGGCTTCTCGAGCACGGTCTGGTCGACGAGTTGCGGCTGATGGTGTTCCCGGTCGTCCTCGGCACCGGCAAGCGGCTGTTCGGAGAAGGTTCCGACAAGACGTCCCTGCGGCTCGTGGACTCAAAGACCGTCGGCGACGGCGTAGCGATTCTCACCTACCGACCGGCGGCGAACGGAGCCTCGGAGGCTGACGCCGGCTAGCACCCGGCGCGCACCTGGGAAGGGCCATTCAGGCGGGGATGCTGACCGACGCCGGCGGTGGCTTCACGGCGAACGGGCGCAGCTCCTGTTGCCCGGAGCCGACCACACCACACGTTGACTCGGGCACCTCCACCCAGGCGCCCGGCAGGTCACCGATCGGCTCGGAGACCACGAGCCTTGCGTCATCGGAGACCTTCTGCAGGATCGGTCGGTCGGGATACAGGTCTCTGAGCGTGCGGACGTCGCGCGAGTAGAAGAGCGAGCGCGACTTGCCCTCGGTCGAGTAGCGGACCCCCCACAGGCATTCACCGTCGGACGTCGCGACCGTGCCCTGGAAGGGATACTTGATCCCTCGCCGGCGCCCGTAGTCCTCGACGAGGCCGATGGCGCGCGCGATGGCGTCGAGCGGATCGTCCTCGAGTTCGTGCGTCAAAGCCACATGGAACAGGATCTCGGTGTCGGTCCCGCCCTTGATCTCGGGATAGAGCGATTCGTCGACCGCGAGCGCGAGGTCGCGCTTGATCGCGGCGAAGCCGTCGATGAATCCGTTGTGCATGAACAGCCAGCGGTCGTGGCGAAACGGGTGGCAGTTGGTCTGCTGCACCGGGGACCCGATCGCCGCCCGAATGTGGGCAAGAAACAGATGCGAGCTCACGTGACTCGCGAGCTCCCGGAGGTTCTGGTCGTTCCACGCCGGCTCGATGCTGCGAAACACGCCAGGGGTCGGCGTGTCGCCATACCAGCCGATGCCGAATCCATCGCCGTTCGTCGTCTCCGCTCCGAGGCGGGAGTGCAGGCTCTGGTCGATCAGCGAATGGACGGGGCTGTAGAGCGCCTCTTCGATGAGGACGGGCGCTCCCGTGTAAGCGAGCCAGCGACACATCGAATGGACAGACTACCGACGTAATGCCCTCGTGGGCGCCGGAGCGTCCCAGACGTCGAAGGCGATCATGACGCACAGGGCGAGCGCGCTTCACTGGTAATTAATCCCGTGTGCGCGTACTCGTGGTCAACGCCGGCTCGAGCAGCCTCAAGCTGGCGGTGCTCGACCACGAGGACAGCGTGCTGGCAGCGCGCGAGCTGAGCGCGCCGGAGGCGCAGATCGACCGAGACGCCGTCGCCGCCGCGCTCGCCGATATGCCCGATGCCGACGCCGTCGGTCATCGCATCGTGCACGGGGGTGAGCGGTTCGCCGGTCCGGTTCGTCTCGACGCTGCCGTCGAGGGCGCGCTGCGCGAGCTCGTGGACCTGGCGCCGTTGCATCAGCCCAAATCTCTCGCGGCGCTCGACGCGATAACGAACCTGAGGCCCGAGTTGCCGGCGGTGGCGGCATTCGATACCGCGTTTCACCGGACGATGTCCGCAGCCGCCTCCACGTACGCCCTGCCGGAGCGATGGCGCGAGCTCTACGCGCTTCGACGCTACGGCTTCCACGGCCTGTCCCACGCGTATGCCGCGCGGCGCGCGGCCGAGCTGACGGCTCGCTCGCGGCAGCGGTTCCTGGTGATCACGTGCCACCTCGGCGCCGGCGGGTCGCTGGCAGCGGTCCGGGACGGAAAGAGCGTCGACACCACCATGGGCTTCACGCCGCTCGAGGGCCTGGTGATGGCCACGCGCTCGGGCTCGATCGACCCAGGCCTTCTCACCTGGTTGATCACCGATCGCCAGGTGGACCCGCGCGAGCTCGCGGATGCCCTCGAGCATCGCTCGGGACTCATGGGCTTGTCCGGTACGGCGGACATGCGCGAACTGCTCGGGCGTGACGACTCGGTCGCGCGCCTCGCGGTTGACGTCTACATCCGCAGCCTGCGCGCGGGCATCGGGGCCATGGCGACCGCCCTCGGCGGACTCGACGCGATCGTCTTCACGGGAGGGGTGGGCGAAAATTCACCGAAGATCCGCTCATTTGCTGCCGATGGACTCGCTTTTCTCGGCATCGCCGTCGACGCGACGCGGAACGAGAATGGGCCCTCCGACCGTGACATCAGTGCCGACGCCGCCTCCGTCAGAACCCTGGTCATCGCCGCCCGGGAAGACCTCGAAATCGCGCGGCAGGTGCGCGAGGTACTCGAGAAGTAGTGCGGCGGTTCTGATCGCGGGCGTGCTGATCGCGGGTTGTGGCGGCTCGGCGCGGCACGCGACAGGGTCCACGACGGTGTCGCCCACGGTCGCGACATCCACCGCGACCGAGGCCGCGACCGCGACCCAGACAGTCGCGACGGTCCGCCCCGGCCGCGCGAGCGGCGTGCGGCCTGCCCGCCGAACGCCGGCGCCCTTCCGCAGACGCCGCAGCTTCCACCCGCGACCGGCGCCTGCTTGCGCGAGCTGACGCGGAACCTGTGGCGCGGCATTTCCTCCGGCTCGCCGGCGCACGCGATGGCGGCGTTCTTCCCCGAGGCCGCGTACGCGCAGGTGAAGGCGATCGCGGATCCGCACGCCGACTGGACGAGCCGGCTGGTGGGCGGATACCGGCTCGATCTCGCTGCCGCGCACGCGCTCGTCGGCGGCGGGGCTCGGCTGGTTAGGGTCGAGGTTCCGAGCGACTACGCGCACTGGGTCGATCCCGGCGCCTGCGACAACCGGGTCGGCTACTACGAGGTTCCGAACTCGCGCGTGGTGTACAAGCGAGGCGGCCAGCTCCGCTCGCTGGGGATCGCCTCGATGATCTCCTGGCGCGGCGTCTGGTACGTGGTTCACCTCGGTGCGGTCGTCCGCTCGGTGGACGTCGGCGTCGTCGATGATCCGAGCGCTGGGGCCGGCGTCGCCGCCCCGTCCTCGACTTGTTAGCTCGACACCGGGGCCGTCGCGATCCGCTCGCGCAACTCGATCTTCTTGAACTTGCCGGTCGCGGTCCGGGGGATCGCCTCGACGACCTCAAAGCGCTCCGGCAGCTGCCACTTGGTGAATTCGCGCGAGAGGTGGGTGCGGAGCTCGTCGGGACTGGCCTGCGCGCCCTCCCGGAACACGACGACCGCCAGGGGTCGCTCGCCCCAGCGCTCATCCGGGACGGCGATCACCGCCGCCTCCGCGACCGCCGGGTGGGCCATGAGCAGGTTCTCGAGATCGACCGAGGAGATCCACTCGCCCCCGGACTTGACGAGGTCCTTGGAGCGATCGCAGATGCGGATGCACCCACGGCTGTCGATCTTCACCACGTCGCCGGTCTGGAACCAGCCGTCGTCGGTGAACTTCTCGGCCCCCTGGCCGCGGTAGTACTCGGACGCCACCCACGGGCCCCGCACCTCGAGCTCGCCCATCGTCTGATCGTCCCAGGGGATCAGCTCTCCGTCATCGCCGCGGGCGCGGATGTCGACGAACGGCGCCGGCATCCCCGCGCGCGCTCGGAACTCGTACTGCTCCTCGGATGATGCGTCGTCGAGATCCCAGGGCAGGCGGCACACGCTTCCGAGCGGCGAGGTCTCAGTCATCCCCCACGCCTGGATGATCGTCAGGCCGTGGCGGTCGAATCCCTCCATCAGGCTGCGCGGCACGGCCGAGCCGCCGACGATCAACCTGTCCAGCGCGCTCAGGTCCCAGCGCTCGGGCTCGGCGTCGATCGCCTGCAGGACCGCCATCCACACCGTCGGCACCCCCGCGCTCATCGTCACGCGCTCGCCGGCCATCAGATCCAGGACGCTCACCGGGTCCAGGCGGGGTCCGGGAAGCACCAGCGCGGCGCCGGCGAACGTAACTTCGTACGGAATCCCCCACGCGTTGGCGTGGAACATCGGCACGACCGGAAGGACGGTGTCGCGTGACGCGATGCCCATCTGATCGGGGAGCGCCGCGACAAGGGAGTGAAGAACCAGCGCGCGGTGCGAGTAGACCACGCCCTTCGGGCGGCCCGTGGTACCCGACGTGTAGCACATGGCCGCGGCGTGGCGCTCGTCGAGCGCCGGCCACTGCACCGACTCGGCGGCCTCGATCATCGCCTCGTAGGAAATCGTCCCCTCGGGCACCGGGCGGGCGGTGTCCCCATCCGAGACGACGATGACGTGCTGGAACTCGACGGTCCTGCGGAACTTCTCGAACACCTCGAGCAGACACTCGTCGACGACGATCGCCCGGTCCTCGGCGTCGGAGGCGATGAACGCGAGCTCCTCCGGGTGAAGGCGCGGGTTGAGGGTGTGGATGACCGCGCCCATCAGCGGTACCGCGAAGTACAGCTCTAGGTGCTCGGGCTCGTTCCACATCAGGGTCGCCACCCGGTCGCCCTCCTCGATCCCGAGACCCGCCAGCGCGCCGGCCAATCGCCTGGCACGGCATGCGCAATCGCCCACCGTGGTCCGGTGAATCGTCCCGTCGGGGCGGCGGGAGACCACCTTGCGCTTGCCGGTGAGACGCTCGGCGCGCTCCACGATCGCCGTCAGCGAGAGTGGATAGTCGTCCATCATCAGCCCGTTGCGCATCGTCTCCTCCAGTTGACGGTGTTGTGGCGCGTCAGACAATGATGCCCCAGGTACAAGCCTTGCGGCAACGCGCGGCCGGCCGTCAACCCTTTTATGCGACTAGTTCCTCATGGCGGCCGCGCAGGTGGCCGTTCGCCCCCGAGTCAAGGTGCTCGGCGAGCCGGCTCGCGAGCGCCATGATCGTCAGCGACGGGTTGACCGACAGGGTCCTCGGGTGCAGCGAGCTGTCGCACACGTACAGGCGCTTCACCTCGTGAGACTCGCCGTGGCGGTCGACCACCGACGTGGCCGGGTCGCCTCCCATGCGGCAGCTTCCCTGCATGTGGGTGGTGGCCAGCGAAGACCACAGGATCCGGGTGGCGCCGGCAGCCTCGAGCACGCGGCGGGAGAAGTCCTGGGCGTTTCGGATGCGCTCGAGCTCGTTCGGCTGGAAGTCCGAGACGATGCGTTCGGTCCCATCCTCTTCGACACTCACGCTCGCGTTGTTGTCGTCGTTTGACATGTTCAAGAACCCCAGCCAGTGGCGGTACTTGCGCGCGGCGTCGACCAGCGGCTGGCCCCACATCGGCCCGTTCTCGTCGCAGAGGCCGACCGTGAAGCCGATCGGATCCTGGACGGTGACCGCCTCGACCACGAACCCACCCGCGTCATCGGCAGCGAAGTCCATGCAGTGCGCGGTGATCGGGGCCACCATGTGCGAGTCCTGAGGCTCGTCGAACAGCCCGAAGACGAACTGCGCCGGATGGAGCCCCAGGTGCTTGCCGATTGAGGGATTTGGGACCCCCGAGCGCTTGAGGATCTGCGGAGTGTTCAGCGAGCCGGCCGCGACCACCACGACGTCGGCGTCGACGCGGTGGCGCGCCCCGGTGGCGTCGATGTACTCGACCCCGGTGGCGTCGGGTCCGCTGCCCCGGTTCTCGATCAGGATGCGGTCGACGGGGGAGTTGGCGCGCAGCTCGAGCGCGCCGGACATCCAGTTGCGGTGGATATAGGTGTTCATCGTCGACTTGCCGGCGTTGGTCGGGCAGCCCTGCAGGCACGAGCCGCACTGCATGCAGTTCTCGTCGGTGTAGGCGCGCACTGGCTCGAGCGCCGCGCCGACCGCCTCGAACCCCCGTTTGGCGGTCCGGACGCACGCCTTGAGGTCCCAATCGTCGGTCCGCTCGCGGACCCCGAGGTAGCGCTCGACGCGCTCGTAATAGGGATCGAGATACCCTCTGGAGATCGGCTCGCCTTGCTCGCCTTCGAGCCCGGTCGCTTCGTACCACTTGTCGAGCTCGCGCTGGCTGGCCCTGAGAGCTACCTTCGTGTTGATCGTCGTGCTGCCCCCGACGCAGCGGCCCGCGATCAGCGCGACCGGCCCGAAGCCGGGGTCGCCGGCGGGAAATGCGAACCGCAGCGGCCACCAGTAGTCGTGCGCCGCGCGGCTCTCCCAGCGCGTGAAGTCGGCGGCCGTGTAGTGGCCGCCCGCCTCGAGCACGAGCACGGAGCGGCCTCGTTCCGCGAGCTCGCCGGCGACGACGCCCCCGCCGGCGCCCGAGCCAACCACGACCACCTCGAAGTGCTCGCTCATCCCATCATCCCCCCGTTCACCGTCCGATACCCGCGCCCATCCCGTCCGATACCCGCGCTCATCCCGCGACCCCCAGATACGACCAGTCCTTCTTGATCCGCATGGCCAGCGGCGAGTGAAAGTCGATCTCTTCGTACGCGCTGGGACCGGTTGCCCCGGGAGCCAGGAAGTCGCTGTAGAACGCCTCGATGGCCAGTGCCCGCACGTGAAGGAAGGCCGGCGTGGTGGCGTGCGCCGCGAGCTGTTCCGCGCCCCCCGGCGCGGCGTCGGCGAGCGCATCGACCGACTGGAGCGCGAGGTCCCGCTCCGCCGGTGACATCTGCCCGAGCAGGGCGTCGATGTAGACGATGGGGCCGACTCGAGTGGAGCCGGGCACGATCGCCTCGCACAGCGACTCCAGTACGGTGGCCCGGTGCTCGTCGAGATGGCGCAACTCGACCGACATTGGAGATGAACTCTAAGATGGCTATTCTGCCCCCGCATGCCGGGTGGGGACAGGATCGTTGTCGATGCGCGCAGGGTCTTCGTTGCGCGGTGGCGGAACGGACGCCCGCTCGATGAGTGAGCGATCGTCCGGGGTCCACGCGACCCGCGCGCTCGCCGAGCTGATCGTCGGCTTCGGCGCGAACGTTCAGCCGGGTCAGATCGTGGCGGTCTCCTCCGAGCCCGGGAAGGAGGGGTTGGCGCGAGCGGTCGCGGAAGCCGCATACGACCGCGGCGCGCTGTTTGTCGACCTGAGCGTGTTCGACCTTCACTTCAAGCGTGCCCGCGCTCTGCGCGCCGCGCCCGACACGCTCGAATTCGTCCCCCCTTGGTACGGGGAGCGGGTGCGGGCGCTGGGCGAGCACCGATGCGCCACCGTCTCCCTGACTGGCCCGGTCGCGCCGCACCTGATGGACGGGGTCGACCCGGCGCTGCTCGGTAAGGACCTGCTCCCTCGGATCAAGGAATCGATCGAGGTGGTCAACGAGCGCACAGTCAACTGGACCGTCGCGCCGTGCCCGACCCCGGACTGGGCCGAGCTGGTCTACCCGGAACTGGAGCCGGCGGAGGCGCTGGAGCGGCTGTGGGAGGAGATCGCGCACGCGTGCCGGCTCGACGAAGACGACCCGGTCGCGGCTTGGGTGGGGCGAATGGACCGGCTGGAGTCGGTGGCGCGACGCTTGGCCGAGCTCGATTTGGACGTTCTGCGATTCGAGGGTCCGGGCACCGACCTAAGCATCGGGCTGTTCGCCTCGAGTCGATGGCAGTGCGCGCGGATCTCCACGGTCGATGGGATCGCGCACGCGCCGAACATCCCCACCGAGGAGGTATTCACGACCCCGGATCCCGCTCGCGTCGAGGGCGTCGTCCGTTCGAGGAAGCCCTTGTTCGTCTCGGGCGTGAGGATCGAAGGCCTGCGCGTTCGGTTCGAGGGCGGACGCGCGGTCGAGATCGATGCCGATCACGGGGCGGAGACCCTCCGTGCCATGGCGGACCACGATGCGGGTGCCGCCCGCCTGGGCGAGGTCGCGCTCGTCGATCGCGATAGCCGGATCGGACAACTCGGCACCGTCTTCTTCGAAACGCTGCTCGACGAGAACGCCGCCAGTCACATCGCGCTCGGCGAGGGCTTCGACTTCGCCGTCGACCGCGACGCCGACCGCGAGCGCATCAACCGCAGCGATCTCCACATCGACTTCATGATCGGGGCCGACGACGTCATGGTGATGGGGGTCGACCGGGAGGGACGCGAGGTGCCGCTCCTGCGGGACGGGGCGTGGCAGATCTGACGCCGGCGGTGGCCGGGCGCCATCTGACGCCGGCGGTGGCCGGGCGCCGTCTGACGGCGACGGTGGCCGGGCGCCCGTCCTCCCGCGGCGGGCGCCACTCGACCGGAGAAGACGGTCCCCCGCCCAGCCACGCCGGCGCGGTAGGCTAGATCCGCTCTCAGGAGAGGTGCCGGAGCGGTTGAACGGGCGCGACTGGAAATCGCGTAACGGGGGTTGACCTCGTTCGGGGGTTCGAATCCCCCCCTCTCCGCTTGTAAACACGGGCGTTTCGCGGGGTGCGTGACCCCTTGCGTGACCCTATCCGCTGAGCACTTGCGAGGCGAGACGTCCTTCGTAGACCTGGTGCCCGAGCGCGAAGTACTTGGTCCAGAGTTGCCAGATCAGCCTCCACTGGTCGCTGTCGGGGTCGGCTTCGATCACGGGTAACTCAACCCGGTTAGCATCCGCAGCCCCGAAGACCGCGCCGTGATTCATCGGCAGGTCGATGAGTGTCTTCTTGATGGCCTTCGCGATCTTCGCCACTTCCTTTGGATCGCGGTCGGGGTGGCTCCCCAACGCCTCCCTGACGAGGTCTCCAGTTCGATCCATGGCCGATCTCGCCTGCTGAACCATGAGCGCATTGACGTCGGCCAGTAGCGACGCGTGCAGCGCGTATGTGTCGGGCTTGTTCGTGACCGCCTGCTCAGCCGCCTCGACGGCAGCGATGAGATCTTTGGCGGAGTACAGCCCAGGCCCTGTCGGATTCTGAAACTGAGGATCGACTGGACCGAGATCGCTCGTCGGACCCATCAGGATGTGGTGAGCGCCCAGGGCAAGGATCGTGCCGGCGCTCTTGGCTTGGTTCGGCACGATCACGGTTAGTTCTCGAGACCGCGCTTGGGCGGCCCGTACCAAGCGAACCGCGGTTTCACCATCACCACCGGGCGTGTCCAGCATCAGATGAAGGTCCTGATCCTTGTCGGCTCCGACCAGTAGTTCCTCAAAGAAGGTCACGCTGTACGGAAAGATCACGTCGATCATGACGATGAGGCGGCAGTCGTGGAGATCCTCGTACGCGCGAATCAGCTCTTGGCGCGCGTATCGATCCGCTTGCTGCGCGTGGAATAGCGGCGTCTGGACCGGGAAACTTAGTCCTGCAGCCGACGGCTCGGGAACGTCAATGGCTTGCCCTTCCGGGCCTTCGCCGTGCTCTCCCGAATCGCTATCGCGCGTGCCGCCTTCTCCTGAGGAGTCTTTCCGCTTTCGCCTGCCCGTGGCGGGGTGAGCGCCCCCGTTTTCGGCTTGTTTGACCCGGTCATCACGACCCCCCTCCTCTCTCAACTCGTGTGTTTCCGCCACCCCAGCTTACGATAGCTCCCGGATCACATGACGCCGAGATATGCATCCAACCGTGCAGCGTCCTCCGCGTCACGGTCCGGCGGGACGTGCAGGTAGCGCTGGGTCTGGCGGATGTCGGAGTGCCCGGACGCCTGGTGCAGCCGGCCGACGTCCCACACACGCCCCCAATGCGTCAGGCAGTGGTGGCGGGCGTCGTGGAGCCCCGGCGGGAGCATCCCGTCCGCCTGCCACTCGGCGGTTAGCCCCGCCTCCTGCCATGCCTGCTTGGTGCGGCGGTGGAGCGTCTGCGGAGCGAACGCCTGCTCGACCGTCCGGCCGAACACGAGCTCGTCGCCGCGGCGCCCGGAGCGCAGCTGCAGATCGCGCAGCTCGCGCCGGACCAGCATCGACAGCGGCACCCGGCGGCGTCCCGCCCGACTCTTCGGGGCGATCGGCCCGACTTTGCGGTCCCAGGAACGCTCCACGCAGATCACGCCGCGATCGAAGTCGACGTCCGACCAGCGGAGCGCCTGGATCTCCCCCGCCCTGAGCCCGGAGTAGAACGCGACCGTCCACGGGCCCCGCTCGCGCTCCGGGAGCACCTGGAGCGCCCTGGCGACGCGTTCGGGGGTGTCGACCCAGTCCCGGCGTCCATCGGGCGCCCGGAGCTCGAGGCCGACGGTCGGGTTGACGGCGATCAGCCGGTCGCGGACCGCGCGGGCGAAGATCTTGCGGACCGGGTCGAGCGTGTTGCGCACGCTCGACGCCGTCAGCCCGGAAGCGGTCAGAGCGTTGGCGGCGTCCTGCAGGTCGGACAGCTCGACGTCGGACACTCGCAGGTGGCCGACCATCGGGTACACCCGGCGGATGTGCTTGGCGTAAGCCCGGACCGTCGACGGCTTGTAGGTCGACAGGTCGCGGGTCAGGTTGATGCCGGTGCGTGCGCCGTCGAGCCACCGCTCGGCGTAGTCGCGGAACGTGATCGATGTCGGGGCGATCACGGTCCGGTCGCGCACGCCCGTGCGTGTCGCGTCGCGCCACGCGACCGCGTCGGCGAGCCTGCGATAGCTGCGGCGCAGCTTGCGGCCGTCCCGGGCCGGGACGACCGCCTCATACGCCGGAGAGCACGTGCAGGGGTCGGCGGCGCAGCCGCGGCCGTGGCGGAGGCGGATGCCTTGCGGGAGCGCCATCAGCGCACCAACGCGCGTTCGCGGTGTGCGGCGACGCGGCACTTCGGCGAGCAGTACCGGGCGTCCGCGCGCTTGGCCTCGAACTCGACGCCGCACTGGTCGCAGACATGCGTGTGCTCGGTGCCGGCACCGACGACGTCGCGCAAACGCTGATGGCGTAGCCGGTCGACCTCGCGTTTGCACGTCGCGTGATAGCGCAGCCGGGTTGCGTGCGGGCTGGTGACCCGCAGCGGGCGCCCACAGAACTCGCAGGCGATGGTGGGGTGAGATTCAGTCATCATGTAACGTATACACGTCGCGAACCATGTAGTTACGGGTATCGGCTCGTTTGCGGATCGCCTTGAGTGGCGTTCTGCGCAAGGAACCGCTCGAGCTCGGCGCGCGGGTAGACGATCACGCCGCCGACCTGGACTGAGGCGAGGTGCGGGCGAACGTGCGCGTCGAACGTCTCGAGCGAAACGCCGAGCGCGGCTGCGGCCTCGGCGCGCCGCAGTGCGAGTGCTGGCACGGCGACCTCAACGCGCGGGCGGCTCACACTAGACGGCCTCTCTCGCGTTGCGATACACAACGCCGGCGGCCGGCGACGGGTGACAGACGCCGCAGATCCAGATCTCGCCGAGCGGGAACGCCCAATCGGAATCCCGGTGGGCCGGGTTTCGGCAGAGCGGCTCGCGCCGCTCGGGCCCGGCGCCATTGCTCGAAACGCGCGCGTCGCGCGGGGGCGTCCAATCGTCCGTCCCGTCCGTCCCATCCGTCCCATCCCAGTGTTCACGGGGGGTTTCCTGGGACGCCTGGGACGCCTGGGACGCCTGGGACGTCCCGGCGAAACTCCCGCCGTTATTGGCTTGGGACGCTTGGGACGCTTGGGACGGATCCCCGGACGGGTCCGTGCGGGGCGCGTATCGGCGCCACACGTCCTCGAAGTCCTCGCGCTTGTAGCCCTTGGCCTGCTCGGTGCCGACCCGGACATTGCTCGACTTGATCCCGTAGGGCTTGAGCAGCTTGGCGAGGTCCCGCGCCGCGATCCCGGCGCCGCCGGAGTATGCGCCGAACGGGAGTTCGTCGTCGTCGTTCAGCGCTTGGCAGATCGTCTTGGACAAGAGCGCGAGCTCGTCGCCGAAGATTGAGCGAAGCGCCTCGATCAGCACGTGTCCGTGCGCCGCCTCCGACGCGTCCTCGGAGCCCTTCGCAAGCGCTGTCGCGGCAAGCCGGGATTTCTCCAGCCAGCCGGCCTCGGCAAGTGACGCGATCGCCAGCAGCGGATCCCATGCTTCCTGCAGCCGATCGTCGAGCGCGGCGACTCGACCCGGCCGGCGCCACCGCGCGAGCTGCTCGACGTTCTCGTCCGCCCAATCCTCGAGATGGCGGCGCAGCTCGGCGAGCTGCTCGGCGAGCTCGGCGGGGAACAGATCGTCGACGTCCTCGCCGGCGCGCTTGCGCTTCATCGAGATCACGATCGACCGGTCGCGGATCGTGTCCGGCAGCCTGCCGGTGTTGATGCCGGCAAGCATCTTTGGGCAGTAGATGCCGAACTTCTGCGGCTTGCCGTCCTGGCTGCCGCGGACGACGTCGGCGCCGCGGCGGTTACCGCCGTTGAGCACGGCGCGCAGCGCCTCGGCCTGCTCTGACTTCGAGGCGAACACGGCGTCGAGCTCGTCGACGAGCAGCGTCGGCGTCCACTCCTCGATCGCCTGGAACACGCCGGCGGCGGTGATGTTGGCGGCGCGGACGGGCTCGCGGACGACGAGTTCGGCGACCTCGAGCGCGCGCGTCTTACCCGAACGCTTCTCGGGCGAGACCACCAGCACGTAGGGCGTCGCCTGCGCCGCCTTGAGGGCCCAGCTGTGCATCGCGAACAGCGCCAGCGCCACCGACTCGTGCTCGGACGGGAACCGCACGAACCGGCGCAGCAGCCGCTCGATCACGTCGAGCAGATACGCGGTCGGGAGCGCCGCCGCCCGCTTGGGTTTCGGTTCGGACGGGGGCTCGCGGAGCTCGTCCTCGGCAAGCCCGTAGAGATCCTCGATCGTGCGGCCGCCGGCGAGGAAATCGTCGACGCCGATCTTGCCCTCGACCGTGGGCAGATAGACGTACGAGACCTCGGCGCCGTGGCCGCGCAGCAGCTTGGAGAGCCGCTCGAGCGCGTCGTGTACCGACCGCTTGTGCATCACGTCGCTGTCATAGGCGACGTAGACGCGGCGTTCGTCGAGCGCGATCCGGCCCCAGTCGTCACAGTCGAAGCAGTGGACGCCGAGCAGCGCGATCGCGCACACGCCGACAGACACGAGCGCGTCGACTTTCTTGGCGCCCTCGGTGATCCATAGCGGCACCGCCGGCGAGCCGAGCAGCGACCGGCTCGCGGGCGGCACGTCAAGCCGGATGGTGCTGCCGGCGACCGTCTCGTACCTAATCTGCCGGCCGCGGGCGGCGTCAACCCGCGGGCGATCCGGCCGCGACTGATAGTTGACGACCTCGCCCTCGACACCCCACACCGGCACGACCAGCGCCGGCGTGATCTGCTGGTAACGCGCGAACCCGAGGTCGGCGAGCTCGGTGCGCTTGGTGGCGGTGAAGTAGCCGCGCGCGCCGGCGACCTCGTCAAAGATCGCAGACGCGCGCAGCATCGCCGCGTGCTCGTCCGACAATGAGCGCGCGCCGGCCATCAGTCGTCGTCCTCGTCGTCGACTTCGTTGTCGCCAGCGTCCTCGAGCTGTTGAACGACCCGCCAAACGGCCTCGCGGTTACGAGCCTCGGTCTCCTGCGCCTCGCCGAACACCTCCATGTCCAACTCGGCAATCACGGCTTGCCGGACTTCGTCGGCGAGTACGTCCGGCGGCAACGCCTCCGCCTGGACGGTGCCGCCGCCAACCCACGCCGAGCGCTTGTCTCGCGCCTTCGCCGGCGCCGTCGGCAGCTGGTAACGCTCGATCTGGTCGACCGTCACCGCGACCCGCTCGAACCGCACCATGTCGTACCCGGCGAACGCCTCGACGTCCTCCGCGGCCGCCTCGAACAGCGCGAGCCCAGACGGGTCGTGATCGCCGACGTGCAAGACCACCGTCGGCACGTCCCGCCCCTGCACCCTCATCGCCGCCTCGTACTTCGAGGTGACCGAGTCGAAGCCGCCGGACGAGTACACGGTGACCCCGTACTCGCCGGCAACCCTCGCGAGCTGCGGCGCCATCCCCGCCGCCTCGCACCACAACTCAATCCACTGCGGTTGACCCTCGAGCCGAACCCCCTGGCCTTGTTGAGCGAGCCTCCGCGCGGTTCGGATGAAGTGCGCGACCGAGCTGTACTCGAACGGCCGCTCCACGATCGTCCCGTCGTCCCGGATCGTCGAGAAATCGACAATCCCGGCACGCCGGAAGTTCGCGAGGTGCTCCTGCAGGCGGGTATACCCCGACTCGCTCTTTGGGTAGTTGACGGTCGCGACCAGGCGGTAGAACACCTGGCGCGCAGTCAGCGGCAGCTCGGCTGCGTAGGTGTGAAGCACACCCTCGACTTGAGACAGGAGCTCGAGCGTCGCCGAGCGAGGGTTGTAATCAGAAATCCACCCCCGCGGCCGACTCATCTTCCCGGCTCCGGGTCGTCGTCATCCTCGCCGCGCCAGCAGCGCCAGCACTGCGAATGCCAAGCGTCGTGCCCGCCGTCCGGATCGTCGTCGAGGTCCCGCCCGCACGTCTCGCACGTGCCGTCGAGCCCATAGGTGGCGGGGTCGTCCGGGTCGCGTGGTGGATAATCGTCGTGCTCGTACACAGCCGTACCTCCGGCGCCCGAGCCCGTCAACCCGGGCGCCGCCTATGTGAGCTGGGGCGTGCGCCACCACGCGCGTCCGCGTCACCGCGCACGAGCGAACGCGGCGGCGCGCGAGCACGCCGAAGCGCCCGGACGAGCCGGGCTACGTGTGCGCGGCCGCGCAGCTCAACCGGGATGGCGCCGTGATTGACGCTCACCCCGCCCGCTCCCGCAGCTCGGCGAGATAACGCCGCAGGATTACCGCGACGTGTGTTGGTCCCGGACCGGCCCCGTCCGGGAGGTCTAACTCCGCGTCGTCGTCGTCAGGGGGATCGGTGCCGCCCGAGTCGCCGTTGCGGGCGGCGCGGCGCGCAGCAGCCCGACGGTGAACGCGCCGCGGCCGAGCCGTTGGACGCACGGCACCGTGCGCGCGCCGAAGCCCCCGGAACGCGTGCAGCTGGTGCCTGCCCAGGACGAGCACCCTGTTCGGGTGCTCGGCCCGCCGGCGGCGAACCTCGGCGAGCTGCTCGCGGAGCGCTTCGGTGAAGTCCTCCCAGCTCGGCAGCGGATCCGCGTCGGCGTCGAGCTCGCGCTGACGCTGGCGAGCCCACTCGTTGGAGGCGGTGAAGGCCTCGTGCCTACAACGCTTGAGCTCCTGGACCGCGGGGTCCCTCGCTCGAAGCGGTCGCGGTTCGGCGGCTAGCCCCTTGCCGCTTATCGCCATTGATCTGCCGCCACTCTGATCACGGACCGGATCGTATGTGGTGCTCCGGATGGCTTCGAACCGCAGAGCGCGAACGCCGCCCCTGTCCTCAGGAGCGGCGTCCGGCTCAATGGCGACAAAGTGTGATCAGAGCCGCCGCGACGCAACCCAATTTACCCGCCGACGCGGCGGCAGCGTGAAATGTCGGGGAAGGGCAGAGCGCCCGGGCGTTTCATTCGGGCGTTCGGGGCGATCCGCCGCGAGCGTAGACGCGACAACCCACAGCACATAGGCTGAGCTCGTGCCGAGCGTTGACGGACGGCCGCCACAGATCAACAACCATCTCCTGCACCTAGTCTGTGACATGCTCGCCGCCGGCGCCACGATCGTCGACGCGAGCGAAGCCGTCGGCGTCCCCGAGAGAACCCTTCGCCGATGGATTGCCTATGGGAGACGCGGCGACGCGCTGACGTGCGTCAGCGCCGCGGCCTACCGGCGGCTCGCCGAGTCGGTCGAGGCGGCGAAGGTCGAGCACCGGGCGCGCGTCCGCGAGGCGATCCAAGACGCTCTGCGGCGCACACCGATCAACTAGCCCGGGATCCCGGGACAGCCGACCTCACGATCCGCGGGAAGCGTGTCCTCGGCGCGGAGATCGACGCCACGCTCCCAGAACATCGGCGCCCAGCTGTCGGGGCCGAACCTGGCCCGATGTTCGACCCAAACTAGGCGCAGCTGTTCCAGCGGCTCCAGGTCATGCTGGGGTCCGAGCTGCAATGCCATATAGCGCCGCAGTGTCAGCGCCAAAACATGCTCGCGTCGGCGGCGGGGCCTGACCGGCATCAGCTCAGGGCCCCGGAGCCGACGCGCGGCGGCCGCGAGTCGGTGTACTCGCCGGCGTCAAGGCTGAGCTCGCGAAACGCCCTGATCGCGTGAAGCCGGGCATCCCTCTCAATCATGGTCCATGGAGATGACCGCGGCGCGCCGAATCGATCGACGTACACGGCGCCATTCGCCTCGATCTCCCGACGGGCCTGGGTGCCGCGATCGATCGCCTCACACCCCAACCTGAGCACCTCGAGCGCATGTGACTCGTTCCACAGGGCGTAATCGTTCGCGATCTTGCGAAACAGCTTCTTTGACGCCGGCGTTAGGTGCGATGGTGCGCCCGGGTTTGCCATCAACCGGGGATTCTCCTCGGTTCCGACCCGAAAATCATGTGGATGGGCACCATCCCGGCCCAAAATTTCCGATTCGAACCGGGGAGGGCCGCGCGTGAAGTCGACCGTGGACGATGCCGCTGCCCGGTCGCCGCCGAGGTCATCCCCCCTACCTGGCGAGCTCGACGCCCGGACCGGATGGACGACAACCAAGCAGTGCTACGCGAGCCACGGCCGGCGGCCCGCGCGGCGCGCAATATCCGACGCGGCGTCGGCGCACTGCGCGAGCCGCGCGTCCTCCGCGCGCCGGCGCTCCTGCAGACGTTCCACGCACATCGGACAGTGACGCTCGCGATGCCACCAGCCGCAGTCCGGGCACGGCTCCAGCGGCGGCGGTCGCCAGCGTCCGTAACGACCGGGCATCGCCTCAGATCTGATCGACCGCGAAGCCTGGCACGCCAAGCCCGCCAACCACGCCTTGCTCGGCCAGCGGCCGGTGTCTCGATGTCGGCGGTAGGTTGCCGGCGAAGTCGGGCGACTGTTGTGGATTGGTTGGCGGCTGTGGTGGCTCAACGCCGACCCAGCGCAGCTGCTCGAGCACATCGGCCACCAGGGCCCGGCTGTCATGGG
>CAWEFU010000002.1:0-687053 GCA_963808325.1 uncultured Solirubrobacterales bacterium | reverse complement strand
CACCGCACCGGTTGCTTAACGGAAGAGAAGCGTCGCCCGTGCGAGGGGCGACGCTTCGGTCAGACACGAATGCCTGAATCCAATCGCCATCTTAGCCATCGGGCGGGCGAATCCTGCCTCGTGGGCCGCGCGAACCACCGGGTCCGAGCTGGGGCCGCGCGACGGCCCAGCGAAGGCTCAGGCCCGACCGTGCTCGCGCGATCGCTCTCCGCGGAGCGCTCAGATTGACCGGCCGTCACGATCGCACCATCACGGCGGCCCGGGCGGTCGTTCGCGACCGTCGCGAGCTGCCGTTCTTTCAGGTCCGGCTCAAGGCAGTCCGCGCGATCCGCCATGAGGTGAGTGGACCGCGTCGTCTTCGGACGATTGGGTTCTACGCCCTGCTCTGCCAGATCGCCAACGAGCAACGGCACACCGGGGAGCATCGGCGCTTGGAGTTCAACTACGACTTGCTCGCGCTGCGCGGCGGCGTCGCGAAACGAAACGTGAAGCTGATGCTCGACTTCCTGCAGCGCGCCCGGGTGGTCTCCTACGAGCGTCAGAGCGACCCCGACCGGGGCGCGACGGTCAGCGTACTTCAGCTGCTCGTACAGGACGGGGCATGGACCGGCATCACCGTCGCGATGGCCGAACGGCTCGCCGCCAAGCGCGAAGGCGGGCACCTCCTGCGAGAGCTCGGCCTTGTGATCGTGTTGCTCGAGTTCTGCGTCGCACAGCGCGGACAGCTCGATCGCCTCAGCGCCGAAGTGTCGCGAGCCGACATCGCCGCAAGCGCCGGGCTCAACGTCGATCGACTCGACCAGTGCAACCAGCTCCTGCAAGCAGCTGGGGTGCTGACGATCACGCGCCGCCGCCCGCCTAACGGGGGACGGAACCTCGCCAGCCTCTACACCATCCATGAAGCTCCCACGCGCGAAATCGATCGCGGCGCGCCCCAGGGCCGAGAAATGGAACCGGCAGCTCCGCAGAACGGAACCCACAGGTCCGAAGAACGGAACTGGCAGGGCCGAAGGACGAAACTCGCAGCCCCGACTAACGAAACCGCCAGGGCCGAGGATTGGAACTCCCAGGGCGGAAATTCGCCCGCCTCGCGAACCGGGGTTCGGCCCTCAGACGCCCGCGCGGGATCGGCCGTAGAAGACAGATTGATAGAAAACACCCCCACCCCAGGTGGGGCTGCCGGCGGTGGGGGAGCGGGGGTTTGCTCGCCCGAGCAGGAGCTGTGCGAGGCGCTCCTCGCGGCGTGGGGGCCGGCACTAGGTGACGGTCCTCGTCGCGACTACCACGCCGACCGCTCACGCTGGCTGGCCTCCGCCGGGGCGCTGCTCGAGCGCCACCCTCGCGAGCGCCTCGCAGACGCTCTCACCTACATGGTCACCGACGAGATTCTCGGCTCGCAAGCGCTGTCCATGCCCGGTTTCGCGAAGGTCGCAGACCGGCTGATCGCCCGCGCCTACGCACGTCGACAGCGCGCGATCGCGGGTCTTGGCCGGATCGGCAGCGCGGGATACGGGCTCGGCTGGGAGGAGGCCAAGCAGGCACTCGAGCGCGCAGTGCAACGGCATGGCAGGGACGGGCGCGCCGCCGCGCTTGAGGAACTCGCAGCGCGCAGCGAGCTGCTGGTGCGCTTCGTCGAGCGGGTCCGCTGGTCCGTGCTGTGTGAGCAACCGATGCGCTTTGCCGAACGCCACTATGCCGAGCTTTGGGCCGAGCTTGGCGAGAAGTCAAACGGACCGTCAGCGGAGCACGCGGCATGATCACCATCGCAAACGGCGCTCGCCCGCCGGCGGCGACGCCGCCGCACAATCTCGAGGCGGAGAAGTCAGTTCTTGGCGCCGTGCTCCTCGACGAGCGCCACCTGTACGCGCTGGCCGATGAGCAACTGCGTCCGGAGCACTTCTACCGGGAGCAGCACGGCCTCGTCTTTGCGGCGATGCTCCAACTCCAAGAGTCCTCCCGCAAGATCGACCATCTGACCGTTGCCGAACTCCTGCGCCAGGGCGGCCGGCTCGAGCAGGTCGGCGGGCCCGAAGCGATCGACGAGCTCACCGGCTGGGTGCCGGCCGCGGGGCATGCCCGCGAGTACGGCCGGATCGTGCGCGACAACGCCCTCATGCGGGCCCTGCTGCGCACTACGTATGAGATCCAGGCGCAGGTGGCCGAACGGCGGGGTGGGGGAGAGGGCCTGATCGAGGAGGCCGAACGACTGATCTTCGCCCTGAGGGGCCAGGACGTGCTAACCAAGCAGCGGCTGCTGGAGCACGCGCTCGCCGAGGAGATCGATCGGCTAGAGCAGGCCGCCAGGGACGATCGCGACATTCCCGGGCTCCCGACCGGCATCCGCGACCTTGACCGGCTGCTCGGCGGGCTGCAGGACGGACGACTGTACGTCGTGGCGGGCCGGCCCTCAACGGGAAAGAGCCTTTTGGCACTGCAGTTGGCGCGCCACGCCGCGATGCACGAGCGGCAGCGGGTGCTCTTTGCGTCGCTAGAGATGAGCGACGCCGAAACCGCGCAGCGCCACCTTGCGGCGGAGACCGGGGTGGACCCCGAGCGACTACACCTCGGCAAGGTCAAGCCCGATGATTGGCCGGCGCTGCTCAAAGGCGCCGCCGAAGCGACAGGGGTGCCCTTCCACTTGCTGGACGACGGGGACGTGTCGTTGTTCAAGCTCCGCGCGCAAGCCAGGCAGATCGCGGTGCGCTACGGCGACCTCCGACTGATCGTGGTCGATTACCTCCAGCTGATGCGCGCCGAGAAACCCTCTGGCAGCCGCGTGGAGGACGTCTCGGGATTCAGCCGCGGGCTCAAGCGTCTCGCGCGAGAGATCAAGTGCCCGGTGATCGCCGTGGCCCAGCTATCACGGGCCGTCGAGCAGCGGCCCGACAAGCGCCCGGTGCTCTCGGACCTCCGCGAGAGCGGCCAGGTCGAAGCCGATGCGGACTGCGTGATGATGCTCTACCGGGACGACTACTACGACCCGGATTCCGAGCGGCCGGGGGAGATGGACATCATCGTCCGCAAGAACCGGCAGGGGAGGCTCGGGGTGGTGACGACGCGCATCGACAGCCGTCTGCGCTATCTCCCCCTCACTCGCGCCGATGACTTCTAGACATCGTCCCAACCGCGTGGTGTTCAGCGATCAGTCCATCCTGACCGACCAGTAGGTTGACCGGGGTTCTAACTCTGTTGGGCGCCGGCAATCGCGCAGGCTACCGGCTCGCCTTCGGAAGAGACAAGTCAACGACCCACGGCTGAAGCCGTGGGCTTGTCCTTCAAGCGATGTGCACTGGCGTGAACATGGCTCGGGACGTTCGGCCGGTTGACGGCGACCCGGCCCGCGATGTTGCGGGCCGCGATGTGGTCGGCGTGGCCTTGGTGGCCGCACTCGACGCAGCGGAACCGGGCCTGAGAGGGTCGGTTTTGCTTGCTGGCGTGCCCGCAGCGGGGGCAGCTTCGGGAAGTGTTGCGAGGATCGACGTTGGGGGTGACGGGGACCCCGTGGAGCTGGGCCTTGTAGACGGTCATCTCCTTGAGCTGGGCGAACGCCCAGGAGTGCAGTGCGCCGCGCTGCGACCGTTTAGCCCTGATCCGCCCGCGGATGCCCTTGAGATCCTCGAGGGCGATCCCGCGGCCGGTGCGTTCGGCCCGGCGCACAAGCTCGTTGGCGATCCGGTGGTTGGCGTCGGTGGCGAACCGCCGCTCGCGTCCCGCACGGCGCCTCAGGAGGCGGCGGGCGGAGCGCGTGCGCTTCTTCTGCAGCCGCCCGCGGAGGCGGCGCGGCGGCGCAAACCGTTCAGCTGCGCCCCGGCGGCGCGGTTGCCCTCGGAGTCGGTCGCGATGTTCACCACGCCGAGGTCGGCCCACCTAGCATGCCTGCTTGTGTCCGCGCCCCCTGAAACCGGCCCGGCGGGACGCTGGCAACGCGCGACCCCGAAGACCCGCTTGTACTGGAGCGCGGGTGCGCTGCTGTTCCTGGCGCTCCTCATCCGCGTGGGTTATGTGCTTCACAGCCACAACTACCGCGCGGTGCTCGATGCGGGCAGCTACGACCTGCTCGGCACGGGGTTGGCGCACGGCCACGGCTGGGTGCTCGGCGCGAGCGCTTACCGCCCGCCCGGGCTTCCGTTCTTCCTCGCGGGCGTCTACCTGATTCTCGGGGTCCCGCACGGCGTGTGGACCGAGACGCGGCTGGTGCTCGCCGTGCTCTCCACCGTCACCGTCGCCCTCATCGGGCTGATGGTCCTTCAGGTCGCCGGACGGAGGGCAGCCCTGATCTCGATCGCGATCGCCGCCGTCTACGTACCGCTCGTGGTGGTCGGGACGGCGCTGATGACCGAGGCCCTGTTCGTGCCGCTCGTGCTCGGAGCCACGAACTGCGCGCTGTACTCGCGCGGCTCGGTCCACAGGTGCCGGTGGGTTGCGCTCGCCGGCTTCCTCACGGGCCTGGCGTCCCTTACGCGTGGCAACGGGTTGGTGGTCGGGATGGCGCTGGCGGTCATCGTGTGGGGGCCGAAACCGAGGCTGTCGTGGCGTGCGGCGGCCGCACCGGCGCTGCTCATCGCGCTGATGGCGCTGACGGTCGCGCCGTGGACGGTCCGCAATGCGATCGCGCAGCATGCGTTCGTTCCCGTCACGACCGAGCTCGGGCCCACGTTGACCGGGACCTACAACGACCTCGCCGCCAAGCACCACTTCATCTGGGTGATCGGTGGCTACCGCAACTACCACGCGATCCAGACCAACTCCCACCTCAGCGAGGCGCAGCGCAACTCGCGCGAGCTGTCCGCGGTGCTGCATTACATCGGCCACCACCCGACGTACCCGATCCAGGCGATGTTCTGGAACACGATGAGGTTGTTTGACCTGCAGGGACTGTTCGTCGCCGAGCGCAGCGCGCACACCGATACCGACACGACGGAGTTCTTCGCCCATCTGGGGGTGTTCAGCTTCTGGGTCCTCGGGCTGCTGGCGCTGGGCGGGCTGTTCACGCGCGCGGTGCGCCGGATACCCCTCTCGCTGTGGATCGTCCCGTTCGTGATCTGGCTCAGTGAGGCGCCGATCACCACCGGAACGCCCCGCTTTCGCGCCGCGCTGGATCCGTTCATCATCCTGCTGGCTGCGCTCGCGATCGAGGCGGTTGTCCTGGTGCTGTTGCCGCGCCGGCGCGAGCCGGCGCGCGTCAGCGGCGAGTTCGAGACGGTCCCCGCGCCGGCAGGCAGCCTTACCTCCGTCTAGTGGGTCTCCCGGGAAGCGGTGTCATGGGTCAGGCAGCGATGTGTAGCCGGCGTTCGGTCTGGATCAGGCGGTGGGCGCGGTGAGGGCCGTTGCGGTCGTGGATGTGGTCGGCCATCGCTTTCTTGAACGTGTCCCGGTCGGCAGGCGGCGTTGTTCATGACGAACTCGTTTGATCGCCCAGACGTGGCATTCGATCCGGTTCAGGAAGCTCGCATAGGTCGGGGTGAACACCAGCTCGACGTTGTTCTCCTCAGCCCACGCGCGGATGTCGGGGGTCTTGGGCGCGGAGAGGTTGTCGGCATCAGGTAGATCCGCAGCTTCGGGCTGTGGCGTATCGCACCACCGCCGCGATCTGCGGCGCCGACATCCCCGTCGAGGACGCCAACAGGCTCATGCCAGGTCGTGCTGCCGTCTGGCATATCCATAGGCCCCATCACCGCGCCGCCGCCAAGCGCCTCGGCGCGGTCGAGCGCCCGGCCCACGTCGTCGACCTTTACGTAGAACGTCACGTGGCCCGGCGAGCCTTCAGGTGGCGGGCCTATGCCGCCACCGATCCCTTCTCCACCCGTGTCGACCATGGAATACGGCCAACCCTCTACCGGCGAAGCTTCCCACCCGAACAACTCGCTGTAGAACGCGACCAGAGGATCCCGATCTTTGCCAAGGACCTCAAACCAAACTACCGGCTGACCCATCTCAACCTCCTGTGGACATGCGGCATGCCAGGACAACGCCGGTCACGCCAGGCGCCTGATTGCAAGGACGCCGAGAATCTTCGAACCTTCCGACGGGCGCGCGCATTCGCGTGGCTGGAGCCGTCCGCTGAGCGTTGCCTTACGATCTAGGCATGCCCGAGAGCTTCAGCGTCGTCGACCTTGGCGTTGGAAAGGCTTGGACGTTCGCGGGTAAGGCCACCGCCGTGCGCTATGCGGCCGGACGACACGCCGCGAGCGGAAGCGTGGTGGAAGTCCTCCGTTGGGCGCAGGACGGCGACCAACTGGTTTTGCTGCTCCCGCCGGACGCTCCTTTCGCGGGCAACGGCGCTCGCTCTAGCGAACCCAGCTGAACACGCGGTCGAAGCGCCTTCGCTCACGGACCTGTCGCTAGGTGTGTGGGCGGGAGGGATCTCGTGCGATGCTCACAACGTCGTCGGGTGTAAGGATCAGCACGTCGAGGACCTCGTGACCGAGCACCTCGTGCTGCAGCAGCCGGTGGATCCCGTCCAGGATCAGCCAACGCTGGCGGCGGCGGACTATGTGTAGGGGGTAGGAGAGGTCGGCGTGGGCGATGCGCTGAGCGTGCTCAGGGTAGAGGGCCGGGTTTGCTTGAAACTGGCGAGGGGTGATCTGAAACCACGATCGCCCGTGGCGCCACCACGGGCGATCCAGGTGCCAGCGAAAGTCATCGAGTGGGCGCTGGGAGCGCTGGAGATCGAGTCGCCAGAGCTGGTCCCGGTCCCAATCGAATGGCAACAACCAGGGCCGCAAGCGCGCCGGAACTTGGGCCATCAGGCGGTGTGACGGGAGCCTCCCAAGTACGAGCTCGAGATCGTCCTTGGGCATCGTCAACCAGTGTCGCGCTGTGATCGGACGGCGCGGCCGCACGGGGCTCAGTCGGCACCGGCTCAGCGTTCTGGCATAGGCGCGCCGTCCGCGTAGCGTTCAGGTATCCCACGCCGACCCAGAGGCTCGACGCGCATACGCGAGGCGTCGGCGATGTATCGCGCGTCGACGGCGAGGCCCTCCTGCGGGTGCCGCGCGGCGCACGCATTCTCATCGTCCCCAACCGGCGACCACCCGCGCCCGGTCATCGCTGGCTGGGAAACTCTCCACACGATGACCCACGTGCCCGAGCTCGAGCGTGTCATTGGTGAGCAGCGCGCTACTACGATGCGATCGCGGGCGAGTACGAGGACCACGCGATCCCCGGCGCGTGGGGCGGCGAGCTTTTGACGGCGCTGGAGGCCTTCCGGCCGACCGGCAATGTCCTCGAGTTCGCGTGTGGACCGGGCACGTGGACGCGCCAGCTTGTTCGTCACGCCGCGAGCATTCTCGCGCTAGACGCCTCGCCGGAGATGCTCGCGATCGCATCTGCCAGGATTGACGACGCCCGCGTTCGCTTCGCCGAAGCCGACATCCTTAGCTGGAAGCCAGACGGGGCTATGACGTCGTGTTCTTCGCGTTCTGGCTCTCGCACGTCCCGCCCGAGCGCTTCGAGTCGTTCTGGTCGCTGGTTGCCGACTGCCTGCGAGATGACGGCCGGGTGTTCTTCGTCGACGACGCCCATCGAACTCCAGACGAACTTGTCTATGGCGAAAGCTCGCCGGTCGTCCGTCGCCGCGTGATCAGCGGGACGGCCTACCACGTGGTCAAAGTGCCCTACAACGCAAGCCAGCTCCAACGGCGGCTGCGACAACTCGGATGGCGCATCACGGTCACACAGACCGCCGAGCCGTTCTACTGGGGAGCCGGTTCTCTGACCTGACTCGGGGATTCGCGAACCCACGCCCCAGCGCGCGCCGCGCCTGACCCTGATCTCGACAGCCCAGTAGCTGGCTCGCCCGGTTTCGTATCGCCTTCCCCCGTTGAGACGGTGGTTTCACTGTATGCCAAGCTCCTTTGTGACATCCGAGTCGTCTCGCTCGATCGTCCTTCGGTGGTCCGCCGCACACGATCGACGCGCGCCGGCGGGTGTTTGCACCTACGTCACGTCTTTGACCCGCTCCGGCGGGTCTTGGGTCAGGGACTCTTCGGGTGGCTGAAAAGACCGGTCGGAGCGTGATGAGTCGTCCCGTCCCGTCTGGTCCAGATCATGTCCACCGGGTCCGCGACGGTGATCCAGTAGCCATCATCGGGGCTCAACGGCACAGCGAGGGCGCGACCGGCGCCGTCGATGATCTGGAGAGCGTGTCCGCCGTCAGGAAGGACGCCGACAAGGGTCACTACCTGGTCGTTCCCCGACCGCATGTGCCCCAGGCCATCCGCGGCGGCGAGCGTCGTCGTGGTGGTTCCAACCATCGTCTCGCCGCTGGCACCGACCGCGATGTAGCACACCGCGCCGGCTCCCGGCACGACGTGAACGGTTCCCTCACTTCCCGCGTATACCCTGCGGGCGAGGCTCGGACTGATGTCATGGCCCGCCTGCGCACCCCCAAGATGTTGCAGCGCGACGGCGTCCGCGCAAAGCGACTTATCGGCATCCCTGCCGGGACGGCGAAACGCAGCCAACGCTGCGATCTGACACGGATCGAGGGCCGAGACGCCGCGAGTTGTCTTGGCTGGCGGGTTCCGATCGGGATCGCTCATGGCCTCAACGTTACGTCTCCGCTCACCGTTCTCAGAGTCACACAACCACTCGCCGCATTCGCCGGTGATCCGCGGCAGGGACAAGCGGGGGGAGGCCGCCGATCGCTGGAGGTCGGCGACCAGCAGGACGCCCGGGCTCGCCGTGCCTGAAGGATGGAGTTAGACGCTGCCCGGCGCGGGCGGGCTCGGCGGGGCGTAACACGGCGTGTCGGGTGGCAAGCCCAATGCGGTCAGCGCGTCGCGCGCCAACACACTGGTTGGATCGAATCGAAACAGGCCGATGACGTCGTCTGAATTCTCCGCCCTGCGCTCGCTCACGCGCGCGTAGCGGGAACCGTCCTGAAAGGTGATCGCAAACAGCGCGTCGGGTATTGGATCTGGGTGTTCGTGGACCTCGCCATCGTGAGGCCCACCGATGAACTCCGATGCCTTCACCGTCACCGCCTGGACGATACTCGTGACGCCTCCAATCGCCAACTCGCGACCCATCCACTGCCGCTGGACGTCGCTCCGAAAGCGCCGTGTCCGCAGAGCACTCGGGATTGAGACGCCCGCGGCCCCAGGCCTGTTGGCGTCGCTGGGCACCCGAAGCGTGCGTTCGTGGATCCGCCTACGGACATCGAGTGGGCGCTTTCGACGTCCCGCCTCGCTTAGAGTGGGGCCTACTCGGGCGTCTCGACGAGCGCGGCGAGGTTGGCGAGCGCCATACGCGTCCCGGTCTGGTTATCGGCAGACGAGACGCCGGCCGGCAGTCCCTCGTGGACGATCGAGACGTCGGTGCCCCCATCGGCGTCGGCGAGGGTTGTCGTGATCGTCATCTCGCCGACGAGCTCGGGGTCGGCGGTCTCGAACTCGACCACCTTCGACGACCTGCTCATTGGGAACCAGCCTCACGAAGCAGCCGTGGTACGCGTCGGTGTGAGCGCTCATCTTGCCGGTCCAACCCGGGGCGTCGTAGGTCAGCAACACGCGACAGAAGCCGCCTTCACGAGCGTCGAACTCGTGGACATCACCGGTCATGGCCGTCCACCCCTATCGCTGGAACGGCCCGCGGCCGGGATCGGGCAGATTCCGTCTGACTTTCAGCCCTGAGGGCCGCATCGGCGGCGCTATTCCTGCGCACCTATCCGGGCCGGAGCGGGTTAGTGATCGTGACCGCTCGCCACCCCACACTTCTACGAACCGACGGCTGCTTGGCGGTCATCCGCTCGAGTCGTCGCCAGTTTCGCTGAACCCTCGATGCAAGCCTGTCAGACCTTTTTTCGTTCTCGCCGGCGGCGATCGGCGCGCCGCCTCGCGGCTGTCTGCGTGAGCGTGGGCGGGCTCATCGCTGTGATCGGCCCGCTTGCGACCCGCGCCGGTGGCGCGAGCGGCCTCGGGGTCGCCCCGGGCGCCTCGGCGACGGGGTGCCCGTGGCTGAACCAGTCGCTTCCGATATCCGAGCGGGTCGGCCTGCTGATTTCGCACATGACCTTGGCCGAGAAGATCGCCGAGATGTACGTCAATGGAGCGACCCGCAGCGGTCCGTACGCCGGATATGAGGGGTACGTGCCGCCCCAGCCGGCGCTGTGCATTCCCGACCTGGTGGAGCAGGACGACTCGCTCGGCGTGGGCGCCGGGCCCAGCGGTGTCACGCAGCTGCCGGCCGAGGTCTCGCTGGCGTCGGCGTGGGACCCCTCGCTCGCCCGCCAGTACGGCGTGGTGAACGGCCGGGAGCACTGGGAGAAGGGCATTGCGATGGCCCTCGGGCCGGGGGTCAACATCCAGCGCGACCCACGGTGGGGGCGTAACTTCGAGATGTTCAGCGAGGACCCGTTCCTGACGGCAGCGCTCGGCACGGCCGATATCGAGGGTCTCCAGAGTCAGCGCGTGATGGCCGATGTCAAGCACTTCGTTGCCTACAACCAGGAGACGTACCGCCAGCCGCCGGGCTATGACTCGATCCTCGGCACGCGAGCGCTGCACGAGATCTACCTGCCGCCGTTCTACAGCGCCGTCAAACGGGCGAACGCCGCCTCGATCATGTGCTCCTATGCGGCGCGTAACGGCGAGTACTCGTGCGAGGACGCGAGCCTCTTCACCGGGATCCTCGACGGACGCTGGGGCTTCCGGGGTTTTATCCGGTCCGACGGCGGGGCCAACTCCTCGACCATCGATTCGGCTAACGCGGGGCTCGACCAGGAGCGCGGGAGCTACTTCTGGGACAACGGCCGTCTGGCAGCGGCCGTCGCCGACGGCGAGGTCAAGGTCTCGACGATCGACGAGGCGGTCCGTCGGATCTTCACCGAGATGTTCAGGTTCGGTCTGTTCAACGATCCGCCGACCGGCACGCTGTCGACCCCGGCCAACAGCCCGACCGACGACGCGTTCGCGCGGAACGTGGCCGAGCGAGGAACCGTGCTGCTGCGCAACGCCCGCCATATCCTGCCGCTGAGCACCGCCGCGACCAAGTCGATCGCCGTGATCGGCTCCAACGGCACGACAAGTCCCGTGACCGCGGGCGGAGGCGGCGCGTACGTCAGGCCACCGTATGTGGTCAGCCCGCTGACGGGCATCGCCGACCGCGCGGGTTCCGCGGTGACGGTCACGTCCTATTCCGGCAGCGATCCGACCGCCGCCGCCGCGACGGCCCATAGCGCGCAGGTGGCGGTCGTGTTCGCCAGCGACCCCGAGGCGGAGGGCAGCGACCTGACGAACATCTCGCTGCCGAACGGACAGGACGCGATGATCGAGTCCGTGGCGGCGGCCAACCCCAACACGATCGTGGTGCTCAACACGGGCGGACCGGTGCTGATGCCGTGGCTGGGCAAGGTCAAGGCGGTCCTCGAGGCGTGGTACCCGGGACAGGAGGACGGCAACGCGATCGCCTCGGTGCTGTTCGGCGAAACCGACCCGAGCGGACATCTCCCCGAGACGTTTCCCGCCAACCTGTCTCAGATCCCGACGATATCCCCGTCCCGATTCCCCGGTGTCAGCCACGAGGTCCACTACTCCGAGGGACTCGAGGTCGGCTACCGCTACTACGACGCCCATCACGTCGCGCCGCTGTTCCCGTTCGGCTACGGCCTCTCGTACACGCGCTTCCGGTTCAGTCACCTGACCATCAGCCCGAGATCATTCATCAACTTCGCCTCCGGGCCGGACAGCTCCGCCGGTCAGGGTGCTCAGCTCGCCAAGATCACCGCGCGCATCACCGACAGCGGCTCGGTGAGAGGCAGCGACGTAGTCCAGCTGTACCTCGGCGACCCGGCCGCCGCGGGGGAGCCCCCGCGACAACTGAAGGGCTTTCGGCGGGTCACGCTGTCGCCCCACAAGTCGAGGACCGTCAGCTTCCCCATCACCGGTCACGACGTGTCCTACTTCGACGCCGCCGCGAACGGATGGACTCTCCCCGACGGCCGTTTTTCCGTCTACGTAGGCGACTCATCCGCGCTCACGTCGCTGCCACTGCGCGGCGGCTTGACCGTCACCGCGACGATCGGTTCTCGCTACGCCGAGCTGACCGCGCCCGCCGACGTCGATCCCGGCGCGACGTTCAGCGCCAGGGCGCGGTTCGTCAACCACGGCGACATCCCGATCGTGGGCGGCACCGTGACACTGCGGACCCCGCGGGGCTGGACGGTCGTCCGCGCGGCGCGGAAGGCGACGCTCTCGCTGGCGCCCGGGCAGAGCACGATACGCAACTTCCGCGTGACGGCGGGCGAACAAGCCCAGGGCAACATCACCGCCCTCACCGCGAAGCTGTCCTCTGCGGGGGTCGACGGCGCGGGGGATCTAAGCGTGACCGCGACGGTCGACGTGAGGCGCGGGATCACCGTGATGCCCAGCGCAGCGACGGTTGCCCGTCCCGGCCAGTCCGTTCCCGCCACGGTGACGATGACGAGCCATCTGGACCGAGCCGCGACCTTCCAGCTAGCGCCCTCACCGCCGTCTGGAGTGACGGTCACGCCGGCCACGTCCCCGGTGTCGGTCCCCGCGCACCGCACCGTCAGCCTTACCCTGTCGGTGTCGGTCGCCACCGGCGAGCCGCCCGCCACCTACACAATTCGCCTGAGCCCGAGCTTCACAGACCGCGGCAAGCGCTACCCGCTGGCTGCGGCCGAGCTGCCGGTCAGTATCGTGTACCCGTGGTTGCCGGCCGCGTACGACACCGTCGCGATCAGCGATAACGGCGACATCGGAGCCGCCGACTTCGATGGCTCCGGCAACAGCTACTCCGAACAGGCGCTCGTCGCGGCGGGGCTGGATCCCGGCGCGACACTGACCGTCGGTCCGGCCACGCTGCAGTGGCCGGACGTGGCGGCCGGAACCCCCGACAGCGTGCGTTCCAACGGCCAGACGATTTCACTCCCCGGCTCGCCGTCCAACACGCAGCTGACCGTGCTCGGGGCCTCAAGCCAGACGGGCGCGTCCGGCATGGGCGCGATCCATTACACCGACGGCACCGTCCAACCCTACGAGCTCACGCTCGACGACTGGTTCTACCCGCCGAGGGACTCCTCCAATACGACGATCGCCATCACCACGTACATCAACGACTCGACGGCGGACGGCAACGGCGGCGTGACCGGCCACCGCAGGCAGACGGCGAATGTGTTCGCGGTCTCGATCCCGCTGCAACCCGGCAAGACGGTGTCGAGCGTCACACTGCCGACAGTGCCGAGCGCCCCTGGCACCTATCCCATGCACGTGTTCGCACTCGGGCTCGGCTGACGCGTGGCCTGAGCTCCCCCTCGCGCGAACACATAGGAACAGGCCCCGGCCGGAATCTCTCCGGCCACACGGCGTCTCCGCCCGCTGCTCACGGCCCGGCGACGCGCGCGCCCGGACGCCCGAGACCCTGGCGGTGACAGGAGCGTGACCACGCCAGCCAACCCCAACGGACACCACCGTGACGGGCCCGTCTTGGGCTTCTCTGCCGGCGCGGCACGCGTCAGACTAAAGCCGCTGGGTCTTCACGACGGAGCATGCGTGCACGGCCCGCGGAGACACTGTGACGTCGGTTTGCGAGCGCAAAGCGGGTCACGCTCGAGCTTGCCGCATCGACCGCGCGTGCAATCGCTTGCGCCGATCCAGCGGTCCGAGAGGGATCGAGCACGCGTTCTCCAGCCGTCGGCTGAGCCCAGCCTGGAGCCGTCGCCTGAGGTCGACGCGGAGCTCTCCGTGCGGGGCGCCTCGATGAGGTTATGCCGGGCGCCCGTGACGCCCGCGCGGGGCTAGAGCTATGCCCAGCGGTCACCGTGCCAGACGCCGGGCCGATCCTGTTCAGGTTGGACCCCAGCATCTGGTTGATCGCATCCTTGATGTGGGCCGGCCAACGCGATGATTCTCCTTGAGCCGCGCTGTTGGCTTCACGGAGTCCTTTGACGGCTCAGCCTTGTCTGACGCAGCCCGGTAGCCCAAGGATCACCGGACATGGGCGACGCTCGGCTGCCGACGCCTAACGGTCGCGTCGTCGCGTGCTCCTGGTAAGCGGGAAACCCCGGGGGCTGTCAGATCTGTCCGTAACCGATGGCATCTTTCCAGTTATTGCCCACGAGCCAAGAGTCATCGGGATTCTCGCCCCGACTTCCGCGAGGCTTGAGCGTGATGTGGCACAGGCGCTGCGAGACGTAGCGCCTGAACGGATCATCACGATCTCGTACACCGTCTCGCGCATTCTCGGCGTTGCGCTTCAGCACCACGCGTTGATCGTGCTGCGCGGAGATTAGTAGGGCTGGGCCCCCGCTCGGCGTCGGCGGCCATGTGATTCTGCCGGGTCGCCGGCGGTCCACTTCAAGCCGTCGCGCCGGGGTGAGCCCGGAGCTTGCGAGGGCGGGCCGTGGCCTCCCGTTCCCGCCCGGGGAACAGGCCGCTCGGCGCGGAGCTTCGATCAGGCGACAGCTCCGGTCTGCTCGCCCAGGTCGAGCTCGTCGAGGTCGGAAGCTGATCGATGGCCGTCGAGGTCGACGGTCGATTCGGCGCTCGTCGAGGATGAACGCGTCGTGGTGTCGTGGTCGTGCATGCACAGCGAGACGATGTTTGGGACCAAACTGCGGGACGGCCTCCGGGCGGGTTATCCAGCCCTCCGTGGCGACCGCAACAGATGCATCCGACTTCCATGGATCTGGGACGGTGGCGTCAACCGTCACGGCTATCGCTTGCCCCATTGCGCGAGCAGCAAGACCGCCCACCACGGTCCCGGCGTCTGCGTGACCTGGGGAAGGGCGGCGCGCGACTGGGCGGCTGGCTGACAGCAGCCGCCGGTTGTTCGGAGCGCACAACTCGGCGATCGGGGGCGGTCACGGCCCGCGGTCGACGCGGCTGCCGCAACCGTGGCAAAGCGCTCGTCCGGTCGCGGCGTTCGGGACGATCCCTCCTGGGCGATTGCAGAAGCCGCGCTCACCGTCCTCCGCGTGGTTGACATGCGCACCGGTGCCTACGTAAATAAATATTTGGCAGCTGCGGACCGCCGAACGCTGCTCGTCCTCGTCCGGGGCGAGAATGCGGACCTCAATCTGGCGCGGTAGGGTCGGCGGGAGGCGCCTGGACTGCACGGCTTAGCCGACTAGCCTGATTTCCTCCCGCCGACCCTACCGCGGCCCTCAGTCGACGCGTCTTCTGCTTCGTCGGGTCGGTCTGGCTCGTCCTCCGACGCCAGCAAACGAGACCGGTGGAGGGCGTCGGAGGAGCGCTTGCAGGTCCCTGGGTCGCGCGCAGCAAATCAGCCTGTTCGGGCGACTTCTGTCGCCGAGCGGAAGCACGCCAAGGTCGATCTTGGCGGCCGCGGCTCATCGTCGCTTCAGGGGAAATTCGTCGAGCTCCCGGCGTCGGAACTCTGACACCTGATTTTCGTTTGTCGGGTGACCCGGTAACTCAATCGGGCCAGTATTGGTGTTATCTGGCGCTTTGAAGCGGCGCCGACTGTCCGTACGGTTTCAGCGTTACGGGGCCGATCAGGCCGACGTTGGCGATCTTCGCTCCGCCCTGGAGCGAGCCGATCGTCTCGGAGGAGTTGGCGACTTGTCCCGTCGCCGGTGTCGCCGGGGCGACCGCGACCGCGTTGCGCAGCGGCGTCGCGACAGTGATCTTCAGATCGTTCGAGCCGGGCCTGAGGTAGGGGCCGATGCCAACCTGGTTGCGATCGTTCTCGTCGACGTCGTCGACCTTGGTCCCGTTGACCCAGATATCGACGGTGTCGACCGCTGCGCCGACGTTCAGGTAGGCCCCGGCGGTGCTCGTCGGGAAGTCAGACGGGAGTGTGAACGAGGTCGTGTAGGTGCCGATCCCGGCGGCGTTGGTTAGGTTGTCACCCGGATCGAGCCCGGGGATATTCTGCGGGGTGATCGCCGTCCACGATGGTAGCGAGCCGTCGGACACGCCACTCAAGGGCGAGACGGGTATCGTGCCGCTCACGGGGATCGGTGTGTGGAGCGTCTGGGTGGGATCGCCCGATGGCGTCTGTGTCCAGCTGTCGACCGACAGGTCCCAGTTGGTCAGGGTCGGCGTGCCGCCGATTAGGGAGACGGTCGAGCTTGGGCTGATCGCGGGCACCTTGATGTCGCTGGTCACCTTTGAGCCGTCGCTCAGCGTGGTCGTGTACGTCCCGCTCGTCGAGGCGCGCGCGATGAGCTGGCCGGCGCTGTTGTAGACGACGTTGTCGACCGCCTCCGACGTGGCGTTGGCGGTCGTGCTCGTCGCGTGCCGACAGCAGCCCGGCGGCTTCGCGTTGAGGATGTCGTTGCCTGGGGTGATCGCGATGTCGATTGCGTTCGCGGGGCCGATGCGCAGCGATAGCGTCACGCGGTCGCGGCTCTCTGTGTAGTTGGCGATCGGCTCGATCTTGCCCGACCAGGTATCCAACAGGTAGGGGACGCCGCTCCCAGTCAGCGTGACCGAGGGGTGGACCGTGCTGCTCGGGCTCATGTTGAGCAGCTGGTAGTAGTCGAGGTTCCTAGCGTGTCTGCGGATGCCGAGGACGGGCGTCGCGGTCGTGCCGCTGACAGCAGACGGCGTGTTCATTTGCGTCGCGGCGTCGATCCCCAGGGACTTCAGGGCGTCGGGCGCGTTGGCGTCGGAGGACTGAGAGTTCGCCGCTGTCGAGTCGGTCACGACCTTGGTGTTAGGCGAGGCGGTGATCTTGGCCATTGCCGCCTGCACCTGCGCGTCGGCTGCCCGCATGCCAACGAGTGTGCCGCCGGAGGCGTTCGGCGCCGCGTTCGGCACCTGGCCGACGATCACGATCGGAAGGCCCTGGCCGGCCAGTGCCGCGATCTTCTGTGCCACGTCCACCGGCATCACAGACTGGTCGTAGAGAAGCAGCGACCTGTAGTCGCCGCGACCGGGGAACAGCACCTTGCCGGCATTTCCGTCCAGGGGATCGGTGGCGAAGGTCGCCGTTAGGTAGCGGAAGAACGCCGGGCTAACGTATCCGTACAAGTATCCGGCTTGCGCCAGTGACGATGAGCTGCGGATCACCTTGCCTGAGGTTGGCGTTGTCGTGACGCCGTTCGAGGTGACGGTGCCCATGTCCCAGCCGTTGGCCAGGCCAGTATCCTGTCCTTGGTCCCCGAGGCCGAAGTCTTCATGGAAGACGGCGACGTCGAAACTCGCTTCGCCCTGGCGTAGGATGAGGGCGCGCCTTGCGACGTTGACGTTGTTGTTGCGGTCGTCCGCGAACTGCGGCTGATTGGGTCCGTTGGCTGCGGAGTAGCTATCGTCCCCGCCGTAGGTGTTGCCTGGCCACAACGCACGCGTGCCGGCCGCGCCGATCGTGTACGGCCAGCCGTGGTAGATGATCTGGCTATCCCCGCCGGCCTCGTCGGCGTACACCGATTCGGCGTTGGGCTCGGTGGCGTCTGGGGACGGTCCGCTGCCGGTGCCGTCGATACCGAAGGGATCGGCCCACACCACGCCAGGGGCCTCGCAGCACTCATCGGAGAGGAAATGCGGGCTGGAGTCTTGGAAGGTGCCTGAGGCAGCAACCTTGAACTGCTGCGTCTCGTCCACTCCCGCCATCTCGAGGTGTTCGGTCTCGGCGATGCCCTCGTTCGCGGACGCCTCACCTTCGTCGATTGGATCGCCGTACGACTGGAAACGCGCCACGAGGCCGTGCGAGTTAGCCCAGTCGTCGAGTGTCTTCAGATAGTTGTTGATGTACAGGTCGTTCCACATCTGGCCGTAGTCGTCGCGGACCCGCCAGCCGAGCGTGGCGCCCTGTCCGTCGCTCTGCGGGAAGTCGAACGCCGGTGTCGCGATCGCGTTTCTCCCGGTAGCCGCGAGCGCCGGGAGCAGTAGCGTTGGGTCGTAGCCGACGTCTGAACGCCAGGAGGAGATCATCTCGGGAACCCAGTTGACGTTGTTGTCGTTCTCCAGCGAGTCCTCGAACACGGCCGGCGTGCCCGTGTGGTTGCCCTGGTAGGCGATCGCCGCCTGCGTGGAGGGGTCGTTGAGGATGTTGTGGTCGAAGTAGTCCGCCATCGCGTTCGCGCTCGCGACGCTCAGGTGTCCGAGCCACTGGTTCGGCGTCGTCGCCGTCCCGCCACTGTTGGTCTGCGTGTCGCCATGGAGATAGAAGTCGATCAGCTCCCACCGCTGGCCGTTGCCGGCCGGCAGCGAGCCGCTGGTGTAGTTGAGCGAGCCCTCGGTGAAGTTGAGCGCGTTCGCTTTGACCTGGCTCGTGACGTTGATGGTCGTCGCCGGATCGAGCTCGCGGGTGCCCCCGGTCGGGGCCGATGTGCAGGTGTCCCACACCCCCTCGCCTGACGCGTGCGCGCTGCCCAGGCCGCTGTCCAGGGTCACCGTGGTGCCCGTGATCGCACTGATGGTCTTGGTCTCAGCCGTGGCTCCCGTGCCGATCGTCAGCCAGTCACCGACGGCAAGGTTCGAAGCACTGCCGACCGTGATCGTGGTCGCGCCGGCCGTGGCCGCGGCGGACAGCGACGTGGTCTGCGGGACCTCGCTGTCGGCAATGCTTGGCGGGAGGCACTGAACCAGCAGAGCTGCGACCAGCGACTCATGCTCGATGTCGGACACGCCGCCGCTGGCATTGGTCACGTTGCCGTTGGTCGCGTCGACGACCGGATCGCCGCTGTAGTGGAACTTCGACAGGGCCGGCGAGAACATGACCCCCGTGCCTGTGGCGCCAGCCGAGCCGATGGTCTGGATCGTCACGGTCTCGATGTAGCCCGGTTGGCCAATCGTCAGCTTGTCGCCCGGCGCGAGGTGGGTCACGCTCGCGACCTTGATGTTCGTCGCGTTTGCGGCAGCCGGCGCGGACAGGGTTGTCGATGTGGCGTCGTTGGCCCCCACCAGGTGGGTCTTGCTCAGCGGCGCGGTCAGCGTCACGCCGGTGCCTGGGGCGATGAAGTTATCGCCGGCCGGATGGTCGTGGGCAAGCGGGGTTTTGAGGATGATGCCGGTGCCCGTGTCGATCGCGGTCTCACCGACTTCGTGGCTGTTGTTGAGCGCCGGGGTGAAGGTGACGCCGATCGACTTCAGCGCGACGGGATCGCCAGCCGTATGCGAGTTCTGCACACGGGTGTAGAGGATGAGCGTGTTGCCGCTGATCGTGGCGATCTTGTCGACGTCCTGGCTGGTCCCCTGGCCGATCGTGATGTACTGGCCGGCAAGGAGCCCGGTCACGCTCGCGACGCTGATCTGGAGGTCGCCGGCGCTTGCGGCCGCGGACAGTGTGGTGCCGCTCGCAGAGCCGCCGACGCTCGTGATCGTGCGCGACTCCGCCGTCGATCCGGTGCCGATCGTGATCGTGTCTCCCTTGAGGAAGTTGCTCGTGCTCGCCACCTCGACGTTCGTGGCGCCTGCCGGCGCGGCGACGGTCCCCGATGCGCCGGGAGGAAGCACCAGCGTCGTCGGGTTGGCCACGTCGTAGGTGCCGATGCTGGCGATCGTGTCCTTCTCCGCGTCCGCGCCGGACCCGATCGTCACGCTCTCACCCGGGACGAACTGCGCCGCGGCCTGCCCCGTGCCGGGCACGCCGGTGGTCGTGCTCGCCGGGGCGACGTGGATCACGCTCGAACCCGCGCGCGCGGGCTGCGAGAGCGGCACTGCGGGCGAGGGGGTTCCGACGCTCTTGATCGTGGCTGTCTCCGCGGCACTACCCTGTCCAAGCGTGGCCTGATCACCCGCCAGGAGGCCGGCGATGCTCTGCACCTGGATGTTCGTATCTCCGGGGTTGGCCTGCACCGTCAGCGTGGTGCTCTCGCCGCCGAGTGCCGGCGCATTCATGGTCGGCAACTCACCGCTGGGGTTCTGTCCCGGCTGGTACTGCCGGACGCCATAGGAGAGATCCTGCGCGTCGGCCTCCTGGTTCGGGCTGTACACGGTCGGCGCCGTGTTGTCCCAGCGTGACCCTTCGTTCATGTCGCCGATCACACCGTTCTGGGCCGCGGCCTGCTGGTAGATCTGGGTGCGGTGCGACCACAAGGGGCTGCCCCAGCCATATTGCTGCAGGAACTGCTGGCCGGCGGCGAAGGTCATGAACTGGGGTGTGCAGCCGTTGCAAAAGCCAGACCGCAGGGTTTCTGGCGCATTGCTCACCGGGAAGCCGTTCTGCTCGAACCCGCCGCCGAAGTTGCCGGCCATCGTCTTGACCTCGCTCTGGATCTGGGCGTCGTTGATGTCGGCAACCGGCTGCCACCAGCGGAACTTCACCCTTGTCGCTGCGGGTGGGGTTCCGAACGTCGTCGCCGAGAACGCCGGAAACGCCATTGGCCCCGGACCGCCGGGGTCCGGGACGCCGCTCGCCCTTGCGATCGGCGCGCGAGCTGCGAGCCCGGCGATCGTTAGTACTACCAAGGTCCCGAGAGTTACTGCAGCATTACGCAGGCTCGGCGCGGGAACCTTCCGACGCAGAGTCATCTCGTCCCTCCCGACTTGAGCTCTAGATACGATGCCGGAATCGTTTCCAGGAACCGTGTGTTTATAACACGTGTTCGGCGGACTGTCAAGAGACGAGGCTAGGATCGTTCCGGAATCGTTACCATTCAACATGTGGGCATGAAGGACACGGCCACCGGCGGCGCGATGACGCGATCCGACGGGCAGCCCGTCGACGCGAGCCGAGGCCACGCAAGAGGCGGTATGCGTGAGGTCGCCAATCGCGCTGGTGTCGCGATGTCCTCGGTTTCGCGTGTTCTTTCCGGCCACCCGGACGTGAGCGAGACGATGCGCCGGCGTGTGCTCGCCGCCGTCGATGAGCTGGGATACAAGCCCAACTTGCTCGCCCAGGGCTTGCGCAGCCGAACGACCCGCTCGATCGGCTTTGTCGCTGGGGACATCTCCAACCCTGTTCTGGCTCACATCGTGAAAGGCACCGAAAGCACGCTGCAGCAAGCCGGCTACTCGATGCTGCTCACGAATTCGCTTGTCGATCCAGATCTCGATTACCAGAACATCGAGCTTCTCGAGCAACGTCGAGCAGATGGCCTGATCGTGCTGCTGGTCAGCGAGAGTCACCAACTGACCATTGATGCGCTGGCCAATCTGGACCAGCCGCTGGTCGTGGTGGAGCGCGACTTGCCGCCGCATGTACGTGCGAGCCGTGTCCTGTCTGACCACAGGGGCGGCATGGGCCCTGCGGCCGAACGGCTGCTCGAGCTCGGCCACCGGCGGATCGGGCTAATCGGCGGACACGCACTGCGTCCTGCCCGCCAGCGCCGGGAGGCCGTCGAGGCCGCGTTCGCCAAGCACGGGCTGGCGCCCGAGACCCTCATAGTCCGCGAAGGGATCTTCTCGGTCGAGCATGGCATGCGCGCCGCACGCGAACTCCTCGACATGGCCGAGCCTCCCACAGCGCTGATCGCGGCAGGTAACCAGATCATGATCGGGGCACTGCAAATCATCGCCGAGCGCGACCTCCAGCTTGGTCGAGCCCTCTCGTTCGTGGGGTGCGACGACCTCGCGATCGCCAGTCTGTATCGCCCACGGATCGCGGTCGTGGACCGCGACCTGGTGATGATCGGACGGACCGCGGCAGAGCTGCTGCTGGCCCACCTCCGCGATCCTGCCACGGTGGGGCGGGATGTAGTCCTGCCCACCACTTTCGTGCCCCGCGAGAGCTGTGGGCCGGCACCGCGGTGAGTCCCTGCAATCGTTTCTGTAGCGTGCTCGAAACGCCCAGGCATCGAGGATTCGTCCGATAACCCGCGTCACCGGCCTCACTCCGTTCTCTGTCTGCTACGCCGAGCCCAACGACAACGACAACCTGCGCTATCTCACGTTCGTGCGGGCCGAGGCCGGCGACGGCACCGTCGGGTGGGGAGAAGCGATCACGCAGTTCCCGGAGGCCACCCGCGCGACCGAGAAGCTCCTCGAGGGCATGGCCGACCTCGTCGTCGGTACCGACCCGATGGAGAACGTCGCCACCTGGCGCAAGATCAAGGCGGCAACCTGGTGGTATGCGTTCCGTGGCGGGCCGGCGGCGTTCGCCCTGTCGGCGGTCGATATCGCGCTCTGGGATCTCAAGGGAAAGCTGCTGGGGCAGCCGCTGATTAGCCTGATCGGCGGCGCCCATCGCGAGCGCTTGCCGGCACTCGCGTCAACCCACGCGTTCGACGAGAGCATCGAGCATGAGGCGGAGCGCCATGGCCGCTATGTTCGCGACGAGGGCTACATCGGTGTGAAGGTCGGCATGGGCAAGCGGGGGAAGGCGCGCCTGGGCTACGAGCTGGGGCGCGATATCGATTTCGTCCGCTTACTGCGCGAGGCGGTCGGACCCGACGCGTGGATCATGATCGATCGTGGGCAGTCACTGGTCTGGGACCTCGGCGATGCGGTCAGGCGCACCCAGGCGTTCGAGCGGTACGACCTCAAGTGGATCGAAGAGCCGCTCGAGCCTTACGATGTCGAGGGCTTTCGCAGGCTGCGCCAGCACGTCACGACGCTGATCGCCACGGGCGAGCGGGAGTGGGATGCGCACGGCTTCCGGGAGCTGATCGGGGCTGGAATCGTTGACGTCGTCGGGTGTGACATCGGTCGTGCCGAGGGCCTCACCGGGGCACTGCGCGTGATCCAGCTCGTGGAAGACGCCGAGCTGTGGTTCAACTCGCACGCCTGGTCCAGCGCGGTCAACACCGCCGCGTCGATCGCGCTGTCGGCCAGCACGGCGCGCTGCCTGCTGCAGGAGCTCAAGCCCGACGAGAATCCCATGCAGCACGAGCTAGTCGACGAGCCGATTACTCAGCGCGACGGATGGATCGATGTGCCGCGTAAGCCGGGCCACGGTATCGAGCCGCGCGAATCGGTGCTCCGGAAGTACCGTTTCGCGTGAGCCGCCCGATCGTTAGGACCGCGGCTGCGCACGCGATTGCAAAGGCCGTTGCAGCCTCGACAACGTTCGATCCGCTTCCGTCTTGACACTCACCGACGAGCTCATCGCTGCGGTGCTCGACAGCTACGACGAGGCAGAAGCGCGCCGTGCCGGGTCTCGTGCCTTGTTCGACTATCTCACTTGTCTGACTGCGGGGCGGCGAACCGCGCCTGAGGGGCTTGGAGATGCCGGAGTCGCGGTCATGGGGGACCGCGATGACGTGCACTGGCCGTCGGTCACCCACCCGGGTGCGATCATATGGTCGGTGCTGCGGGCCGCCGGCGCTCAGCAGCCGGAACTATGGCGGTCCGCTCACGCAGGCTATGAGGTGACAGCGCGGCTGGGCGCGGCGCTGGGCGCGCAGCATCGACGCTATTGGCATGCGACCGCGACCGCGGGGACAATCGGTGGAGCCGTTGCGGCCGCGCTCGCGTTGGGAACAGATCCTGGCAACGCTGCCGGGCACGCGATCTCGGTGACGGGCGGCTCGATCTTATGCATCCTCGAGCGCACCGGAACGCGCATTCTGCACCGCGCCCATGCGGCTGACACAGCACTGCGGTGCGCTCGATCCGATCGCCTGGCCGCGACCCGCCACGGGCTCGAGCACCCCCAGGGACTGTTTGCAGCCATGCGAGGGTCGCCGGACGTCTTGCTGACACGCCGCGAGCGACCTGCGCTTAGCGAGGTGAGCTTCCGTCGATATGCCACCTCGGGCTTTACGCAGGCGATCGTCGAGGCTGCTCAGGAGCTTGCGCCGGTTGGCGGCGACCGCCAAGTGGTGGTCGAAGTGCCCGAGGCGGCGGCTGCGTTGGCGGGGATTCCGGCGCCGCGTGACGCCGAGGAAGCGTGGTGGAGCTGTCAGCATGCGGTCGCGGTCACGCTGCGCGGTCTCGACCTGGAGGATTGCCCTGTGGACGAGCCGAGCGTCGTCGCCCTGCGCGGGCGCGTACGCCTCCGGGTCGGCCGGGTCTCGCGTGTGACCGTTGGTGGGCGTACGGCGGAGCGTGCGTCGGCGGCGCCGCTGAGCGACGAGGATCTCGTCGGGAAATGGCGGCGGATCAACCCCGATGTTGATCCACCCATCGAGGTGCTGCTAAGGACTGATCGCGTCGGTGGGTCCATCGAGGCGCTCGGATGAGGATTGCCCTACTGCCGGGAGACGGAATCGGGTCAGAGGTGATCGTTGAGGCGCGTAAGGTCGTGGACGCGCTCGACGCGGGCATCAGCTGGACGGAACTAGCTTGGGGCTCGGCTTATTGGCGTGAGCAGGGCACGATGATGCCGAGGGACGGCATCGACCTTCTCCGCGAGCACGACGCGATTCTGATGGGCGCTGTGGGCGACCCCTCGGTGCCCGACCCCGAGGCGCTGTGGGGGCTGGTGCTCAAGGTCCGCCAGGAGCTCGACCTTGCAGTCAACGTTCGTCCCGCGCGCCTGCTGGCAGGCATCCCGTGCCCACTCGCAGACTGCGAGCCGCAGCACGTCGACATGGTGTTCATCCGCGAGAACACCGAGGGGGAGTACTCAGGCGCTGGCGGGCGAACCCATCGAGGACAGTCCAACGAGGTCGCGGTGGAGTCGACCGTCTTCACCCGCGTGGGTTGCGAGCGGGTGATCCGGTACGCCTTCCACCTGGCCACCAGGCGGCGCGGCGTCGTGATCAGCGCCACCAAGTCCAACGCCTCGCGGTACGCGTTCACGTTCTGGGACGACGTCGTTCAGGACGTCGGCCGGGACTTCCCGGAGGTGCGGATCGAGCGGGTGCTGGTGGATTCACTGTGCGCACGGCTGATCGCCAAGCCTGCCTCGGTCGACGTCGTGGTGGCGTCGAACCTGTTCGGCGATATTCTCACCGACCTCGCGGCCGCCCTCCAGGGAGGGATGGGGATGGCCGCTAGCGCCAACCTCGGTCTGGAGGGGCAGCCTGGCCTGTTCGAGCCCGTCCATGGCTCTGCCCCCGACATTGCCGGCCGGGGCCTGGCCAACCCGTGCGGGGCGATCTGGTCGTCAGCCCTCATGCTCGAGCATCTGGGGCTCGCGCAGCATGCCTTCAGGGTTATCCTGGCACTGGAGGCGGTGTGCGCCACCGGACCACACACGGTGGATGTCGGCGGAGCCGCCACGACGTCGGAGATCGGAGATGCAGTCGTGCGTGAACTGGGCCGGCTGCCGGAGCTCACCGGCCGGGAGGCGACGTCGATCCGATCGGTGCTGGTCTAGCGATGGCTCGCCGAACCGATGCGCTTGCGGGCACGGGCTTAATTCGATGCGAACACGACTGCTCCCGGAATCGTTGCTAGAATCGATTCCGAGCGGAGAATGCGGACTGCAATCGACAGTCGCGAGGGCACGCTTGACGTCGCGGGTAACGGGAGTACCGTCGTCGCGCTGCACCGCATCAGCAAGAGCTTCGGCGGTGTTCACGCGGTGCGCGGCGTCGATCTCGAGTTGCGTGCGGGTGAGGTGTTGGGACTGTTGGGTGAGAACGGCGCTGGCAAGTCAACCCTGGTCAAGATCCTCACCGGGGTGATCTCACCTGACGAGGGCGACGTCGTCGTTGATGGGAAGAAGCGCAGGTTCGGCAACCCACGCGAGGCTCATCAGCTCGGCATCACCGCGACCTATCAGGAGCCGATGGTGTTTCCGACGCTCGACGTCGCCGAGAACATCTTCGCCGGCCGGCATCCCACCGCGCACGGTGTGGTCCGCTGGCGCGACATGTACAGGGAGGCCCAGGCGACCCTGCACGAGCTTGGGGTGAAGATGGACGTGCGCACTCCCGTCTCCCAGCTCGGAATGGCCGACCGCCAGCTGATCGAGATCGGCAAGTCGCTGTCGACCGGCGCTCGCGTGCTGATACTCGACGAGCCCACGGCGGTTCTCTCGAGCCGCGAGATCGACCGCTTGTTCGGGATCATTCGAACGCTCCGCTCCCGTGGGGTGGCGGTGATGTTCATCACCCACAAGCTCGACGAGATCCGCCAGGTCACCGACCGCGTGGTGGTGATGCGGGACGGGCAGCAGGTGGCCGAGCGGCCGAGCGGGAAGGTGCCGGTCGCTGAGCTGATCCGGCTCATGGTCGGGCGCGAGATTTCCGACCCGTACCCGGCGCGTCCGACGAAGCCGGGCAAAACGATGCTCCAGGTCACGGGGCTCAGTCGCGACGGCTACTTCGAGGACATCTCGTTCTCAGTGCGATGCGGCGAGATCCTCGGCTTGGCCGGTCTGGTGGGCGCCGGGCGGACCGAACTGGCGCAGTCGATCTTCGGGATCAACCCGATCGACCGCGGCCAGATCACGCTTGATGGCCTGCCCTTCGTGCCCCAGTCGCCGCGCCACGCGGTCAAGTGCGGGGTGGCCTACCTACCGGAGAACCGGCTTCTTCACGGCCTGGTCCCGACCATGCGCGTGCCGCTCAACATGACGATGTCGATCTGGTCGAAGCTGGTCAACAGGGCCGGGGTATTCCGCACCCGGGAGATGAGCCGCCGCACCCAGGAACTGGCGGAGCGCGTCGAACTGCAAGCGGGCCGGCTCAATGAGCTGGTGACCACGCTCTCGGGCGGCAACCAGCAGAAGGTCGTGCTGGGCAAGTGGCTGGCGACCTCGCCGCGGGTGCTGATCCTCGACGAGGCCACGCACGGGATTGACGTGGGGACCAAGTCCGAGGTTCTGCGGATTGTGGCTGAGCTCGCCCGCAGCGGCGTTGCCGTGATCTTGATCTCCTCCGAGTTGGAGGAGGTCCGGGCGATGAGCACGCGGCTCTTGGTGATGCGCGAGGGACGCCTGGTCGGTGAGTTCGACTGCCCCGTGGATGGCGACACGGTGATGTACGCCGCCGCTGGCGCGGGCGGAGCATCGGCGTGAGCACCGGCACTCCGACGCGAACCAGCGACGCTCTCGCCAAGGGCGGCGTCGCGCTTCGCGTCCGCTGGCTGGCGCACCGGAACGAGAGTGGGCTGCTGGGCATCCTGCTGCTGGTCAGCCTGGTCGCGGCGATCACCGTGCCGGCCTTCCGTAGCTCAGGCAATGCGACGCAGATCCTCGACAACTCGAGCCTGGTCATCATCGTGGCCGTTGGGGAGGCGCTGGTGATCATGGCCCGCCAGATCGACCTCAGCGTGGGCGCCATCCTCGGCTTGAGCGCTTACCTCATCGGATCGCTGATCGGACACGTCGGTTTCGGCGGACCGCTTGTCGGCGTCGTCTTGGCGGTGGCCCTCGGCGCGATGCTTGGACTCTTTAACGGTGTGCTAATCGAGCGCGTCCGAATGCCTGCGATCATCGCGACGCTCGCCACGCTCTCGGTGTATGGCGGGCTGCAGGTTGTCGTCACGCACGGATCTCAGCTCTACCAGTCGCAGCTGCCCAACTGGCTGGGCAACATCGTTTCGACGTCGTGGCTCGGGCTCAGCCCGCTCGTATGGATCGCGATCGCATGCACGGTCGTGGTGGCGTTGCTCGCTCGACTGACATCCTGGGGAAGGGACATCTACGCGATGGGCTCCAATCCCGAGGCAGCGGCCTATCTCGGGATCCGCACCGGTTGGCGCACGTACGAGGTGTTCGCGCTGTGCGGCGGCCTCGCCGGCCTGGCCGGCCTCTTGTACGCGGGACAGTACGGCAATGTCGACGCCACAGCGGGCTCGGGCTTCGAGCTCACCGTAATCGCGGCGGCGGTGATCGGCGGCGTGAGCCTGTTCGGCGGGTCCGGCTCGCCGGTCGGCGCGGCACTCGGCGCGGTTCTGCTGACAGAGATCGAAAACATCCTCGCCCTGCTGAAGATCTCGATCTTCGCCCAGCAGACGCTGCAGGGCGCCGCGATCGTGATCGCGGTTGCCATCTATTCGCTGATCAGCCGTCGCCTCAACCGACCCGTGCGACGCAGGCTCAGCGCTCGTCCACAGGGGGTGGCAGCACAGCGCATAGCAGAGCCCTCGGCGCAAAGCGCCGTGGAACGCACCGCGGTGGTCGAGCAGGAGTGGGGCACATGAGTAGGCTGCGCAACCTCAAGCGATGGGAATCGGGGCTGCTCGTGCTGATCGCGATCGTGGTCATCGTCGGCGAGGCGATCAGCTCGAATCTCCTGAGCACCTACAACCTGCAGACGATCGCCATCAACAACACGGTCCTGGCGTTGCTTGCACTCGGGGTGGCCCCCGTAATCATCGCCGGCGACATCGACATCTCGATCGCGGCAATGCTCGCCCTGTGCGGGGTGTTCATGGCGAAGCTGTGGGTCGACGGGATGGACATCTGGATCGCCGCCCTGCTGGCGGTCGCCCTTGGCGGCGTGCTGGGTCTGATTAACGGGATGTTCGTCGTGCTGCTGGAGCTCCCTTCGCTCGCGATCACGCTGGGCACGCTCGGCGCCTACACCGGCGTCGCTTTTCTGATCATCGGGGGCGCCGCGATCACCAACTTCCCGCTTGGCCTGGTGAGGCTGGGCTCGGGAACGATCGGGCACTCCCAGTTCGAGATCTCAACGGCAGTCGTCGTCGGTCTGCTACTCATGCTCACGTTCGTGGTCCACGCCACCTCGTTCGGCCGCGGCCTCTTCGCTGTCGGAGCGGGTCGGCAGGCCGCTCTGTTCTCCGGTATCGCTGTGACGCGGACACGGCTGATCGCGTTTGTGATCTCGGGGTTGTTTGCGGCCCTCGCCGCCGTCTTCTACCTCGGCAACTACGACACGGCGCAGGCGACGATCGCTAACGATCAGCTGTTGCCAGCGATCACCGCCGTGATCCTCGGCGGCGTGAGCGCCTACGGAGGCACCGGAACGATCCCCGGCGTCGCGCTGGCCGTGATCCTGCTTGCCCTGCTCGAGAGCGCACTCGGCCTCGCCGGCGTCTCCGGGCAGGCGCAGACGATCGCCGTGGGAGTGCTCCTGATCCTCGCGATCGGCGCGAGGACCTTGATTCAAGCCGTTTCCAATCTTCGGCGGCCGACCCGCGCGCGCCCGGCGCAGGAGCAGGGGGTGCCATCTGGCTAGTCGAGGATTGTCCCCCACACAACATGCAGGTGCGTCGGCGACAGACGCGGCACAGACACCACCCGGCTAACAGCCGCTAAGGCACACGTGGAACCCGTACAAGGGCGGAAGGAGAGTACAAAGATGGCATCAGTTCGTAGGTGGCGATGGCTACCGCCGATCACTGTGATGATCGCAGCGCTGGTCCTGTCTGCCTGTGGCAGCAGCAGTTCCACGAGCAGCGCCAGTTCGAAGGGTAGCTCCGGCTCCGGAGCCAAGTTGTTCATGATCCCCAAGTTCACCGGCATCCCGCCGTTCACGCAGGCTTACGACGGCGCCAAGGGGATCGCGACGACGTTCGGATACAACCTCTCTTATGGGGGTCCGACCACCGCATCGGCCACCCAGCAGGTGAATTTCGTCAACACGGCGGCGGCCAGCGGTGCCAAGGGCATCTTCCTTTCGGCGGACAACCCATCCGCGGTCACGCCCGCCCTAGTGCGCGCGCAGCAGCGCGGCGTCAAGGTCGTCTCATTTGACTCCGACGTCCTGACGTCGGGCCGCTCGATGTATGTCCAGGGCGCGAATGCGGCCTCGATTGCGAGCACCGAGCTCAACATGCTCGGCTCTCAGATCGGCTACAGCGGCCCGTTCGCGATCCTGTCGGCCCAGGCCACGGACACCAACCAGGTCCAGTGGAACAAGATCCTCGTACAGGATCTCAAGACCGATCCCAAGTACAAGAATATGACACTCGTCACGATCGTCAACCCGCCTGACGACAGCACCCCCTCCGCGGTCCAATACGCGCAAAGTCTGCTCAGGGAGCACCCCACGATCAAGGGCATCATCGCTCCGACGACGATCGCCGTGGCCGCGGCCGCGCAGGTGGTCAAACAGCAGGGCCTCTGCAACAAATACGTGGTCACCGGTCTGGGAGACCCTCAGCAGATGAAGTCCTACGTCACCTCGGGCTGCGTCAAGCAATTCGCGCTGTGGAGCTTCACGCGTGAGGGTCAGGTGGCGACCTGCGCCATGCACGGCTTGCTCACCGGAGCCCTCACGGGCAAGACGGGCGAGTCGTTCACCTGCGACAACCTTGGGAGCTTCACGGTGGCACCCCAGGGCACCGTCACCGCTGGTCCGGCGGTGGTGTTCAGCAAGGCGAACCTGTCGGCGTTCACGTTCTAGGTTCGCCGGGTCGGGCGCACAGGCGCCCGACCCACCAGAGCGAGAGGAGGCCGATGGAGCGCTTCTGCTTCACCTTCACACTGAAGCCGGGCACCGAAGAGGAGTACAAGCGCCGCCACGATGCAATCTGGCCGGAGCTAGTCGAGGCACTCCGGAAGGCGGGCATCCGGAACTACACCCTCTTCCGGCGGGGACACCAGGTGTTCGCGTACGCTGAGTGCCATCCGGACGCCGAAACGGCCTTCGGCACGGTGTCGGCGACGGACGTCGCCGCGCGTTGGTCGAAGTGGTTCGAGGACCTGATCGAGCAACGCGTGGACGAGCACGGGCGGCCCTTCACGGCCGAGGAGGTTTGGCACCTTGACTAGCGGGAGGCTCCGGCTCGGTCTGATCGGGGCGGGCTCATGGGCGCTCGCGTCGCACCTTCCGAATCTCGCTCGGCGCCGCGACGAGATCGAGTTTGTCGGCGTATGCCGGCGCGACGCCGAACTGCTCGAGAAGGTTCGACGCGACTACGCCTTCAGGGTCGCGAGCGAGGACTACCGCGATGTGATCGAGGCAGGGATCGACATCTGCTTGGTGGCGAGCCCGAGCGGGCTGCACCATGAGCACGCGAAGGCAGCGCTAGAGGCCGGTGCACACGTGCTGGTCGAAAAGCCCGTCACGATCGATCCCGCGCACGCCTGGGAGCTGGTGGACGTCGCCGAACGCAACGGCCTGCACCTGGTGTGCAGCTTCGGCTGGAACTACCTGCCGATGCTGCGGTCGGCCAAGGAGCTATTCGAGCGCACGGGCATCGGCGAGGTCGAGCAGCTCAACGTGTCGATGTCTTCGGTGACGCGCGAGCTGCTCGCTAACCGCGGTGCTTACCCGGATGCGAACCCGTTGTTCGCGCCCGAGCCGGGGACCTGGACCGACCCGGCGCTCTCGGGGGGTGGGTACGGCCAGGCCCAGCTCTCGCACGCCCTCGGACTAGCCCTGTGGCTGACGGGCCTTCGGGGCTCCGAGGCGTTCGCGTTCATGTCCACGGCGCTGGACGCGCCGGTCGAGCTCTATGACGCCTGCTCGGTCCGATATGCGAACGGAGCAATAGGGACGCTTGCCGGCGGTGCGGCTCACGCCGGCTACGACGGCAACAAACATCAGCTCGAGATCCGCGCGATCGGATCGGAGGGCCATTTCCTGTGTGACCTCCAGCGGGAGATGGTGTGGCTGTACCGCGTGGGCGGGGACGACATCAGGCTCGACCTGCGGCCCGGCGACTCCCTCTACAACTGCGATGGCCCGCCGAACGCCCTGGTCGATCTGGCCCAGGGCCGGTCAGTCGAGAACTGCTCACCGGGAGAGCTGGGGGCCCGCACAGTCGAGGTGCTCGACGCGATCTACCGCAGCGCTCGCAGCGGCCAGGTCGAATCGGTCGCCAGGCCGGCACGCCAGGAGGTGATGTGACGCCAGCGCTTCCGTTCGTCGACACGCATGTCCACTTCTGGGACCTGCATCACCCGGACCTCTACTACTCCTGGCTCCAGCCAGACGCCATCCACCCGGTGATGGGCAACATCGACGCGATCAAGTTCCCTCTGTACGGCGCCGAGCAGTTCCTCGCAGAGGTCAGCGGCGCCAACGTCGCGAAGATCGTGCACGTCCAGGCCGCGCTCGGGATCGTCGAGCCCGTCAACGAAACGCGCTGGCTCCAAGAGGCGGCGGATCGCACCGACGTCCCGCAGGCGATCGTCGCATACGTCGATCTGAAGAGCCCGGACGCGGAGCGCGAGCTCCTTCGTCATCGCGAGGCGTCGCCGCTGCTCCGGGGCATCCGCGATTTCTCCGAGGGCGACTACCTCGTCGACCCCGCGTTTCACCGTGGCTTCGCGTTGCTCGGAAAATACGGTCTGGTGTGCGACCTCGATTGCGTCTGGGAGGACATGCACAAGGCATTCGACCTCGCGGCGAAGTTCCCCGACACGCCCATCGTCCTCGACCACGCCGGTTTCCCGCGCGAGCGCACACCCGAGTACTTTGCGAACTGGAGGCACGGGATCCGCACGCTCGCCGCGGCCGACAACGCTTGGTGCAAGATCTCGGGACTGGGGATGTGCGACAACGACTGGACCGTCGACTCGATCCGCCCGTGGTTTGAGTACTGCCTCGAGGCGTTCGGCGTGGAGCGCTGTGTGCTCGGGACCAACTGGCCCGTCGACAAGCTGTTCAGCTCCTATGAGGCGGTTCTCGACGCGTACGCCGAGATCATCTCGGCGCTGAGTGCCGAGGAGCAGGTGGCGCTGTTCTCGGGTAACGCCGAGCGGCTGTTCCAGATATGACCGGGCCGTCTGAGACGCGTCCCGGGCACGGAAGCAGCGCCCCTACGGGAGGGAATGATAGATTTATGGAAACGTTTCCAGAATCAACGCCAAGGACTGAAGGTTGGACGCTCTGACCGCCGCAGGGACTTCGACCAAGCCGTGGCTCCCGATTGTCGGCATCGAGGCCACCCCCATTCGGGTGCCTCTCGCTCGCGTCTATCACGGGTCCCACTACCGGATGACCCACCGCTCGACGCTGATCGTGCGCGTCCTGACCCAAGACGGGGTCACCGGCGAGGCGTATGCCGGCGATGAGGACAAGAGCCTGCTCGAGCTAAGCCGGATCGTCACCGAAGAGATCGAACCGGTTCTGATCGGGCACGATGCGCTAGCTGTCGAGCGCTGCTGGGAGGCGATGCGGCCCGTGACGTTCGACATCCTGCGCGACCGGCGGCTGGGGCTCGTGGCCAGCGCCTGCGCCGACACCGCGATCTGGGACGCGATCGGCAAAGCCCTCGGCCAGCCGCTCTGGCGGCTGTGGGGCGGCTATCGCAACCGCCTCCCGATGATCGCGATCGGCGGTTACTACGCGCCAGACGCCGACGTGCGCGCCGAGGTGGTCGAGCTACGACGGCTTGCGCTGGCGGGTATGAAGCTCAAGGTCGGCGGAGCCTCGGCGGAGCAGGACGCCGAGCGCCTGCGCGAGGCTCGCGAGGCGGGCGGCCCTGACTTCCTGCTGGCCGCTGACGCCAACCAGGGCTGGACGCCGAAGGAGGCGGTCCGCTTTGCCCGGCTCGTCGAGGACCTCGACCTCATGTGGTTCGAGGAGCCGTGCCGCTGGAGCAACGACCGCCTTGCGATGCGCGACGTCCGCTACGCCTCCGGAGTCCGCGTCTGCGCCGGCCAGTCGGAGTACTCGGCCAGCGGATGCCGCGACCTGATGGCCGCAGGCGCGATCGATGTGTGCAATTTCGACGCGTCTTGGTCCGGCGGTCCCAGCGAGTGGCGCCGCGTCGCGGCGATGGCGCACAGCTTCGACGTGGCGATGGCCCATCACGAGGAGCCGCACGTCGGGAGCCACCTTCTCGCGTCGATCCCCCACGGAAGCTGTGTCGAGTGCTTCCACCCCGATCGCGACCCGATCTGGTGGGGCCTGATCGCCAACCGTCCGGTCCTACGGGATGGCATGATCGAGCTCTCCGAGGCGCCCGGCCTCGGCTGGGAGTTGGACGGCGACTACATCGAGCGCTACCGAGTCGCGGCATGAGCTGGGAGCTAGGGCTCGAGGATCGTGGCGTCACGGTCACCGGGGGGGCGGGTGGAATCGGTCGCGCCGTGGCCATGGCGTTCGCACGCGCAGGTGCCCGGACCGCCGTCGTCGACCTCGACGTCGAGCGCTGCGAGGAGGTTGTTGCCAGCCTCGAGGCACCCGAGCGCCACCTGGCGATCGGCGCCGACCTCACCGATCTCACCGGTCAGGAGGAGGTCCTGCGGCGCGCCCTAGATGGCTTCGGCCGGCTGGACGTGCTCGCTCACCTCGCCGCCGTTCTCCGTCGTCGCCGCACGATCGACGAGGTCTCCGAGGAGGACTGGGACGCTCAGATGGACTCGAACCTGAAGGCGACGTTCTTCCTCAACCGGGCGGCCGCCCGTGTGTTCCGCGCGCAGGGCCGGGAAGGACGCATCATCAACTTCACCTCTCAGGGATGGTGGACCGGCGGGTTCGGCGGCTCGGTCGTCTATGCGGCCAGCAAGGGCGGCATCGTGTCGATGAGCCGCGGGCTCGCCCGGACTCTGGCTTCCGACAGGATCACTGTGAACACCGTGGCACCCGGCGCGGCCGACACCCCGATGATGCGCGGCGGGTCGACCGAGAAGGACCTCGCCGCCTTCGTCCGCATGATTCCTCTAGGTCGCTTGGCGGAACCGGAGGAGCTCGCGGGCATCGTGTTGTTCCTCGCCTCCGACCATGCGCGCTATATCACGGGCGCCACGATCAATGTGAGCGGCGGCCAGATTATGTACTGAAGTATCGGAGCCGGAGGCCTACAGATATGAGCAGCAAGAGCCCAGTGACCAGCAGCCCAGTCTCTGTGCCGGTCGAGCAGCAGCTCGGCTGGCTGCGATCGATGCTGGAGATCCGGTTCTTCGAGGAGGAATGCCATCGCCTGTTCGCGCAGGGCCTCGTCCGTGGCTCGACGCACCTGTGCCAGGGGCAGGAGGCGGTCGTGGTCGGCGCCTGTCGGGCGCTGCGTCCGACCGACACGATGGCCTGCACGTATCGCGGTCACGGCGCCGTCCTCGCCAAGGGCGCGCCTCTAGACCGCTCGTTCGGCGAGATCCTCGGTAAGCGCGAGGGCCTGTGTGGTGGCAAGGGCGGCTCGATGCACCTGACCGATGTGAGCGTTGGCGCAATCGGTTCGTTCGCGATCGTCGGCGCCCACCTGCCGATCACGCTGGGCGTCGCTTTCGCCGCGCAATACCGTGGCACGGACGACGTTTCGCTGTGCTTCTTCGGCGACGGCGCCGCCAACATCGGTGCCTTCCACGAGACGCTGAACATGGCGTCGGTGTGGAAGGTGCCGGCGATCTTCGTCTGCGAGAACAACCTCTACGGCGAGTATTCACCGATCGCCACGACGACGCCAATCGAGCGCCTGGCGGACCGCGCCGCCTCCTACGGGATCCCCGGGGTTCAGATCGACGGAAACAACATCGGCTCGGTGCACGACACGGTGGCCGAGGCAGCTCAGCGCGCTCGCGCTGGGGAGGGGCCGACGCTGATCGAGGCGCTCACCTATCGCCACAAGGGCCATTCACGCTCGGATCCCGCGACTTACAGGCCCGATGGTGAGTTACAGTCCTGGCTCGAGCGGGACCCGGTCGGGCTGCATGAGCAAGCGCTGCTGGCGGCTCGAGTGGAGCAGTCCCGCTGCGAGCAGGTGCGCGCGGACGCCGAGCGCGCGGTTTTAGAGGCCCTCGAGCGGGCCAGAAGCTGGCCTGACCCTGCCCCCGAGTCTCGACTGACGCACATCTTCGCATGAGCACCACGATTACGTACAGGGAGGCGCTCAACCGGGCGATCGCCGATGCCTTGGAGGAGAACGACGACGTCTTCCTGTTCGGGGAAGACGTCGCAGCGGCCGGGGGGGCCTTCAAGATCACCGATGGCCTGTACGAGCGCTTCGGTCCACGCCGCGTGCGCGACACCCCGATCTCCGAACAGGCAATCATCGGCACGGCGATCGGCGCGGCGCTGATGGGTCTCCGACCGCTGGCGGAGATCATGTTCGCCGACTTCGCGGCGGTGTGCTTCGATGGGATCGCCAACGAGCTTGCGAAGTACCGCTACATGACGGGTGGTCAGGTAACGCTTCCCGTCACGATCCGGATGGCGAACGGCGCCGGCGCGGGCTTCGGATCACAGCACTCCCAGGCCGCCGAGAACTGGTTTCTGAACGTTTCCGGGCTGAAGATCGTCGTTCCCGGGACCCCCGCCGATGCCTACGGCTTGCTTCGCGCCGCCGTGCGCGATCCGGACCCGGTGCTCGTGTTCGAGCACAAGCATCTGTTGAACCTCAAGGGGGTGCTCCCCGATCCCGCCCGAGTCGCGGAGCTCGGGCGTGCCGAGGTGGTTCGACCCGGCTCCGACGTGACGATCGTGGCGACGCAGCTGATGCGCCACCGAGCGGTTGAGGCCGCGGAACGATTGGCAGGTGAGGACATCGATGTGGAGGTGATCGACCCGCGCACACTGATGCCGCTCGACGTCGAGACGATCGGCAGCAGCGTCGACCGCACGAACCGCCTGGTCGTCGCGCAAGAGTGCTCCAACGACGGGAGCTGGGGCGCGACCCTGGTGACACACCTGATGACCGGCCGGCTCGAGTCTTTCGACGCTCCCCCGTTGCTGGTGGGCGGCGACGATACCCCGATTCCGTACTCCGGTTCGCTCGAGGAGCTGTGGCTGCCCAGCGTCGATCGAATCGCCGAGGGCGTGCGCCGCACCGTCGCGTACTAGCCGTGCTCCGTGCAGCTCCAGCCCCTCCCTCGCTTCCCGCGAAGCCCTCGCTCCCCTCGACCGTGCCAGGAGACGTCGAATGCCTGAAGTGATCATGCCGCGGCTGTCCGACTCGATGGAGGAGGGGACGATCCTCCGGTGGCTCAAGCGCGACGGCGAGATGGTGCAGCGCGGCGACGAGCTGCTCGAGATCGAAACCGACAAGGCGACGATGATCTACGAGGCAGACGCGCCCGGCATCCTCACGATCACCGTCAAGGACGGTGCGGCGGTGCCCGTCGGCGCCGTGATCGGGCATCTCGGTGCTCACGATCAGGCTCCCGCCCCCGGCCGTGTGCCGGAGGACGCTGAACGACCGACCGCCGATGGTCGTGATGGCGCTCGCGCATCAGTCGGCGCGACGTCTGTCGGCGCCCGTCACGAGAGTGCGCCCAAAGCCTCACCACTAGCGCGCCGTACCGCCAAGCGGCTCGGGATAGCGCTGTCAGCGGTGACCGGCTCGGGTCCGCACGGTCGCATCCTCAAGGCAGACGTCGTTACGGCCGCACAGCGCGCTCCGGCAGGCTCAAGCGCGCGGGCGGCCCCAGCGGGTGCTGTTCCAGGTGGCACACTGACGACAGCTTCCGGACCCGCACCGGCACCCGCCGTGCCCTCTGGACCCGACAGCACGACGGGTGAGACAAGCTTCCAGGAGCTTGGCCGCACGCAAGCGGTCATCGCCCGGCGCGTGGCGGAGTCCCGAGCCACCATTCCCGAGTTTGCTCTCGAGTTGGACATCGATATGAGCGCTGCCATCGAGCTGCGGGCGCGCCTCATGGCGATCGCCGAGCTGCCGCCGTCGGTCACCGCGATCACCGTCAAGGCCTGCGCGATGGCGCTGCGCCGCCATCCTCGCGTCAACGGAAGCTACCAGGATGGACGGTTCCGGCTCCATTCCCGAATCAACGTCGGTGTCGCGGTCGCTGCCGAGGACGGATTGATCGTGCCAACCGTCTTCGACGCGGACGCGAAATCCGTCGGCGTCATCGCCTCCGAGACCCGGGAGCTGATCGACAGGGTGCGAGCCCGAAAGATCACCCCTCCTGAGCTGAGCGGAGCGACGTTCACGGTCTCCAACCTCGGGATGTTCGGAATCGACCGGTTCGAAGCAATCATCAACCCGCCGCAGGCCGCCATCCTGTGCGTCGGGGCGATCCGAAAGCGTCCGGTGGTCGTCGATGGGGAGCTGACGATCCGTCCCATCATGTCCACGACCTTGGCCTGCGACCACCGGATCCTCTACGGAGCGGACGCCGCGCAGTTCTTCACGGACGTTCGCCGCCTCCTCGAAGAGCCGCTCGCGATGACGCTGTGAGACGAACCGCGCGGCTTTCCGGCCGGCAGCCCTACCGAAACACATCGATCCGCCCGCCCCCCTCGCCTTCGCCCGGTAGATGGCCGCGTCTGCCCGAGCCGCACGCCCGGGTCGCCGTGCCTGAGCAGGTCCGGGTCGCCGTGCCCGAGCGCGATGCCGATGCTCGTCGACAGCCAGTGCCGCACGCCGCCGACGCTGAGCGGTAGCGGCAGCGCGTCCTCGAGGCGCCGGCCCGAGTAGAGCATCCCTTCCCCGTCGGCGTCCTCGCACACCACGACGGACTCGTCGCCGCCGAGCCGCGCGACGGTGTCGGATCTACGGACCGCCGTCTGCAGGCGCCGACCGAACTCGGCCAGCACAGAGTCGCCCATCGCGTGCCCATAATCCTCCTTGACCTGCCGGAGGCTCGGCTCCGTTGTCGGCCCAGCCGACACGAAGGTGATCCCGCTCACGACCCGCACCTCGGTGCCAGCGATCGGCAACACGGTGCGCATCAACCCGACCGGCTCGGCGGCAAGCGCGGTCGGATCGGCGCTAGCCAGCGCGCCCTCGCCCATCGGCGGCACCGCCGGCGCCGAGCCTCAGCGGCTCGGCGCTCGATGATCCGCCGGGTGAGCTCGCGGCATGGCTCAAGGCGGGATGGCCCGTCCACATCAGGCATGCGTCGAGCAGCGCCGGCCTTTGCTCGGCGACTACCCGGTAGATCTGCCCCCGCTGCCCGGGTCAGCAGGTAGGCGCGGTACAGGCGCTCGTTGAGCCGCTGGATTCGGCGAGCTTGAGCTTCGGCGCCCGGTGAGGCTGTCTGGGTTCCTCCAAAGCGCGACGGGCCCGCGTTCAGGCGCTTAGCGAGCTGTGGGCTGGCCGCCCCGCCTGGCTTCGTTCCAGACCTCGCGCTGGACGTCCTCAAGCCTGTCGGTGGCGGCCTTGACGATGTGATTCGGTCCGTCAGAGCCGCGGTGGTGGTCTTTCGAGCCGCCCCGTTTCTCTGGCCCAGCATCGAGCCGGACGTCCGCATTCGCACGCATCCGGTTCTCACTGAGCCACGTGGCTCATCGAGCGATCAGCGCTTCCAATCTCCAGGTGTTCGAAGTCAAACGACAGCTGATCGGAGGCTTGCTGCTCCCACGGGAAGTCGTGCATCGAGTAGCCGGCACAGCCCTCGCCGACGCCTCGGAACCCATAAGCAGCCAAGTCGACGTCTGCTGTGGCGGGACTACCGCCCGCCCGCACAGGGGCAACGCGGCAGCCGACGGCGCGTGCGCCTTCCAACGCGCAGACTGCCGCATCCTCGGACCGATTGAGGTCCGCATTCTCGCCCCGGATGAGGACGAGCACCGTTCGGCGGTCCGCAGCTGCCAAATATCCATTTACATAGGCACCAGTGCCGCATGTCAACCACGCGGAGGACGGTGAGCGCGGCTTCTGCTTTCGCCCAGTGCGCCGGGACTGCTTCGGCGCCATGAGGAAAAGGAGGACCACATGACGTAGGAGCGACAAGTTCACGATGGCCTGCCGGTGCGAGTCCGGTCCGGGGAGACGCCTGGGTCCCTGGTAGCGAGGCCCCCGTGCGTGATCGAGAGGTCGGGTACGAAGCGGGGCGGAGCGATCGCGCGGTCTGCAACGTGAGTGAAGCCTGAGCAAGCGTCGTCAAGCGGACCCGTCTTGAACGGGGAATAGAGGGAGCCGAGCCGGTTGGGTGACGGCGAAGGCCACGGAAAGCGCTCTTGTTCCAGGAGCGGGCGCTGAGGAACCCTCCGGCGTATTGGGCGTTGAACGTGCGAACGGTCGTCGTGGGAACCCGGGAGAGCCGTCTCGGCCCCGACCGTCTGCGGGCGAGGGAAGCGATGCCTGACCTATAACCGGCGAACCCGGGAAGTGGCTTGGGCGGTCGAGCGGCAGTCGGAGCGGGTCGTAGTACTCGGAGGTCGGGAAAGCCGGCCACGTGGGGAAGGGCCCGCGCTTCATCGATGCACGGGAAGGAGCAGAGGGACTTGATGAGTGCCGAATCGGCTAGATCCGTCAGCCGCGCCCTGGGCGTGGACCGGGTTCGTGCTCTCCAACGCGTGCTCTACCGCTGTGCTAAGCAGGATCAGGATCGCCGCTTCCACGCTCTGTACGACAAGGTCGCCCGCAGCGACGTGCTCTGGAGGGCTTGGGGCGAGGTCCGTGCCAACCGCGGGGCGCCGGGCGTCGACGGGATGACGATCGAAGACGTCGTGCGCTCTGGGGTGGGCGAGTTCCTCGAAGAGCTCGCCGACAGGTTGCGCGCCGGGACGTATCGGCCGCGGCCGCTGCGGCGCGCTCATATCCTGAAGCCGGGTAGGCCAGGCCAGTTGCGGCCGCTCGGTATTCCGACGGTCATCGCATACCACAAGGTCGTGCAGGCGGCCTTTGGGTTCGCTGGTCGTCACTCATCCGTTTCATCCGCTGTGCGGCGAGCGTCTTGTGGTGCTGTTCGTTCGCCGTATCGGCGCTGGTCGCATCTACGTGTGCGAGGGCGGTCCTTTGGGCAGCGTGTCGCTTCCGGAGGATGCGACCGATCGCGGCGCGGGGCCGGCTGAGCGGCCGCTGAGCATCGAGGTCCTGGCCGCGCTCGTCGCGCTGGTCGCGGAGCTCACTGGCGATCAGGGGGTGGGGCGGTGATCGCCGCGAGCTTGACTGATGAGCTCACCGTCCCGGCGCGAGCACGTAAGCTGGCCGCTCGGCTGTCGGCGTTGTTCGGGCGCGACGTCGCAATTGTGGGGCGGCTGAACGACGCGCAGAGTCGCGACGCCAACGAGCGGTTGTGGTCGGGGCTGGCGCCGGACGCGTTCGGGCTGGTCTATGACGGGGCCGCGCCAGCCGGTCAGAGCCAGATCGCCAAGCTGGTGAGTGACGCGCGCCGCGCCGGCGGACCGGATGCCGACGCCGCGGTGCTCGGGGCGCTGCAGCAGATCCATTCGGCGATCGATGCAGCGTTTTGCGCGTACCAGTCGGCGTGCGAGGAGCGCCGCCAGCTGGCGGTCGATGTGGGCGAGCTCTCCCAGCAGCTGACCGAGGTGCTGTGCGCTGCTGGCTGGAGCGCTGATGATGCGCGGAACGCCGATGTGCACAAGCTCGTCGGGGCGGGGATCCGATGAGCGTCAGGGAAGGACTCGCCAGCCTGGTGGCGAATCGGATACACGTCGAATCGGACACAGGGGTGAGGATGAGCACGGGCACCAAGTTCTCAGAGTTGAGCGAGCGGCAGCTGTTCGCGCTCCGGCGACGGCTGGCGTCGGGCGTTCACGATCCGGCGCTCACGTTGCGCGGCGCGCTTCATCACGACCTGCGGCGTTGCTCGAGCGAGAACTGTCGCTGCCGGTCGGGCGAGCTGCACGGCCCCTACGCGTATCTGACCGTGTACGGCGACGGACGCAGCCGGACGCTGTACGTGCCCCAGGCGTTGGCCGCGCTCACTTCAGAGCACGTCGAGGCGACACGCCGGGGCGAGGCGCTGATGTTGGAGATCTCGCGGGTCAATCTTGAGCTGCTCAGGCGGCGGGCGTTGCGGTGATGGGCTGTGGCGGGCATCGGCGCCGAGGCGGCCTGGGTGGTGGCGAACATGCTCGGCGCCGCGCTGGGGGCGGGAGCCGATGCTGAACTCGCAGCAGAAGATCACGAGCTCGCACCTGGAGCGCCTGGCGGCGATCTACCTGCGGCAGTCCTCGCCCCGGCAGCTGCGCGAGAACTTCCGCTCGACCGAGCGTCAGTACGGGCTCTCCGAGGAGGCGGTCCGGCTGGGTTGGGCGCCGGAGCGGGTGATCGCCGTCGACGGCGATCTGGGCGTCTCTGGCCGGTTCTCGGACGGCCAGGCGCGCGGGGGGTTCAAGGAACTGGTCGCGCGGGTGTGCCTGGGTGAGGTCGGCGCGATCTTCGGCTTGGAGGTCTCGCGTCTGGCGCGCTCCTCGGCGGAGACGCAGCGGCTGCTTGAGTATTGCGGGCTGACCGACACGCTGGTGATCGATACCGACGGGATCTACGACCTCAGGGATTTCAACGATCAGCTCGTGCTCGGCGTGAAGGGTCAGCTCGCGCAGGCCGAACTGCACATGATGGGCGTGCGGCTGCAGGGCGCCAAGCGCCACGCGGCCGAGCGCGGCGAGTTGCGCTTCCCGCTGCCGGTCGGCCTCGTCTACGACGCCGAGGGCAACACGATCATCGACCCCGACGAGGAGGTCAGGGCCGCGATCGCCGACGTGTTCAAGGCGTTTCGGCAGACCGGCTCGGCCTACGGCGTGGTCGGTGCGTTCGTCGGCCGGCGGTTCCCGCGCCGCGCCTATGGCGGCGCGTGGGCGGGCGAGCTTCGCTGGGGCAGACTGACGCACGCGCGCGTGCGCGGCGTGCTTCGCAACCCCAGCTACGCCGGGGCGTATGTGTTCGGGCGCTACCGGTATCGCCGGCTGGTCAGGCCCGACGGCGCGATCGTGACCAGCATGGTCGAGCTGCCGCGCTCGGAGTGGGCGGTCGTGATCCAAGACCACCACGAGGGATACATCAGCTGGGATCAGTACCTCGAGAACCAGGAGCGACTGGCGCAGAACAACACGCGCAAGGGCGCCCGCCCGCCGCGCGAGGGCTGTGCGCTGTGCCAGGGGATCGTGCGCTGCGGCGCGTGCGGCGGGTCGATGACCACGCTTCACCGCCGCGAGGGCAGCTACTACGAATGCGGCCACTCTCGCTCAAACCACACCACCACGCCCGGGTGCCGGTCAGTCAAGGCGACCGGCGTCGACGAGCTCATCGCCCACCGGCTGCTCGAGGCGCTCGCACCCGAGGAGATCGCGCTCGCATTGGCCGCCGCCGACGAGCACCAAGACCGCCGCGCGCGCTCGGACCGCGCGCTCGAGCTGCGCGTCGAGCGCGCCCGCTACGAGGCGATCCGCGCCGAGCGCGCCTTTCACGCCTGCGAGCCCGACAACCGCCTGGTCGCAAGAAGCCTCGAGAACCGCTGGGAGGAGAAGCTCCGCGACCTCAAAGACGCCGAGGCCGAGCTCGCCGAGCACGTCGTCCCTGCCGCCGAGCCCTCGCGCGAGCAGCTCGAGGCGCTCGCCCGCGACCTGCCCAAGCTATGGGCCGCCGACACCACCGCCGACCGCGATCGCAAGCGCCTGCTGCGCACGATGATCGCCGACATCACGCTCACCTCCCAGCCCGACAGCCGCGAGCTCCAGGTCGGGATCCGGTGGCGCTCGGGCGCCAGCGAGCAACACACCGTCCAGCGCCCGGCCAAGCCGGCCGACGCCCAGCGCACGCCGTCCCGCGCCGTCGAGCTGGCCAGGCGGCTGGCCGCCGACCACACCAACGCGCAGATCGCCGAGCAGCTGAACGCCGCCGGCCTGCGCACCGGCAAAGGCGAGCCGTTCGACGAGAGGGCCGTCAGATGGCTGCGCTGGCGCTACCGCATCCTGACCGGCCCCGAGCAGCTCCTGGGCGACGGCGAGGTCACCGTCACACACCTCGCCAAGCGCCTCGGCGTCTCGCACAGCGTCATCTACGCCTGGATCTCAACCGGCAAGCTCACCGCCCGCCGCGGGCCCGCCAACCGGCTCTACATCCCATTCCCGCCGGAAGTCGAGCAACAATGCCGCCGGCTGGTCACTGAGTCCATTCACCTACCGGCCGTAACCAAAACCAGGGCTGCAGGAGGTGCAGTATGAAGCCACCGTCCCCACCGTGATGGATAGGGTGTGCCAGCAGGCGCTGGTCCTGGTGCTTGAGCCGATCTTCGAGCCGACGTTCCTGCCCACCAGTTACGGGTTTCGGCCCGGGCGATCGGCGCACCACGCGCTGGAGATGGTCCGGCAGACCGTCACCTGGCGTGGGAAGGCGTGGGTGCTCGACGCCGACATTCGAAGCTGTTTGGTGCCATCGTCACACTGCCAACGCGTTCATGCGTTAGTGTCAAACAGGGCATAGTCGGCCTGTGGAACCAGTATACGCAGGCCTTTTCGACGTCCGCTGCGTACGTGGATGGCCTCAAGCTCGCGGCGCTTTACACGCTGCAACACAGTCTGGCGGCTGACGCCGAGTATTCGCATCGCGTCGACAATCGGCACGTAACCGCGAGGCGCGTCCTCGACGAACAGTGAACGCAACTGGTCATTGACGCGAATCCGCCAAGGGGCGCCGGGAGTGTCCTGTTCGCCGCGGATGAAGCCGTCCTGCAGCCAGCGAAAGAGTGTGGATGCCGCGACACCGAGCTCATCGGCAGCTTTGCCGACAGGCAGCAGCTCACCGTCGGGCGGCTCGGAGGGCGACTTGTAGCCTGGAATGTTGCGATAGCGACGCAGACCACCGACAATGATTTTGGTGAAACGCTCACCTGTCGCAGAGCGCCGTCCCTGGCGGTTGAGGATTCCAGCAATCCTGCCATCGTCATAGTGACAAGCGAGGCGCTCGATCAGCGCGATCGTGTCATCATCGGTGCGGATCGCGGGCTGGGGCTTCGGCAGCGAAACGGCAAGCTCTGTCAGCGCGCCGCCGCGCCAGCGCAGTGTGACAGTTGCACGCCGCTGCGCTCGATTGACGTCAAGGATCACCTCTTCGATGAGACAGCGCAACAGTTGCTTGCGATCGCGGTCGGTGGTGGTGGGCGCCGACCACACCCGCCCGAGATCAGAGCCCAGCGCGAGGAGCTGCTCGCGCTCTTCGGGAGTGAGCATGCGCGGGCGCTCGCGCTCGCGCAGGGCAAGCTCGGCCTCAGCCTCGGCCAGCTCACCAAGCGCCTTCTCCCAGTCGCGCTCGAGGCCGCGCGCGACCAGGCGGTGCTCGGGCTCGACCTGGCGGTAGCGGCGCTCAGCCCGCTCTGCCTGATAGCGCGCCCGCTCGACCTGAAGCCGCCACTGCGCAAGAGCCGCGTCGTGGTCGGCCTCGAGTATCTCGGCCGCACGCAGCGCGGCCTTCACGCCGGCCGGGGTGAGCGCTGCGAGTAGCGCGGCAACCACGGCTTGCTCGATTCGCCCGCCGCCGATGCGCATGCACCAACTCCCGCGGTTCTCGACCAGGTCGCTGCTGGGGCAGTGATAGGCGGGACTCTTGTGACCACGCCGGCCCTGGTAGTGGACCATGAGCTTGCGCCCGCAGCGTCCGCAGACGGCGATGCCTTGCAGGAGCGCCTGGCCCTCGCGCACAGCGCCGCCGGGCTCGTGTGCGCGCGGGCGCGTGTTGGAGGCGAGTTGTGCCTGGTTTCGCTCGAACGTGGCCTTGTCGATGAAGCCAAGGTGGTGATCCCAGATCAGGACCTCCCACTCATCGCGTGAGAGCTTGCGAGTGCGCTTGCGCGGACGCCCCTGCTCATCGACATAGCGCTCGCGGCGCGTCTTGCCGAACGCGTAGGCGCCCGCGTACACGGGGTTCGAAAGTACATTGTGAATCTGATGGTAGGTAGGTGTCACCCACGTGATTTCAGCGCCCTGAAAGCGCCGCAGTGGAAACTGCACACCTTCTCTGCGCATCCACAGCCACACCTGACGCGCGGAGCCAAGCTCGGCGAAACGATCGAAGATCGTTTTGATCGCGCCGTGCACAGCTTCGTCGGGATCAAGCAACACGTCGCCTTCTCCCTCGCCCCACACGAAACCGACTGGCAGCCCGCGACGCAGCTCACCACGCTTGGCCTTGTTACGGATCCCGCTATCGAGGCGCTGGCGAATCATGTGCAACTCAGCCTCGCTGATCGTACCTTTGAGGCCCAAGAGGAGCCTGTCATTGAACGAGCCGGGGTGATAGAGCCCGTCGAGGTCACCGATCACAGTGTCAGTGACACCACACAGATCGAGCAACCGGTACCAATCGGCATTGTTTCTAGAAACACGCGAGACGTTAGTGCCAAGCACCAGTCCGGCATGGCCAAGCGCGACCTCCGCGGCCAGGCGCCCGAACCCCTCACGGTCGACCGTCCCATCGGCACTGATCCCTAGGTCATCGTCGATCACAACAACCTGCTCACGCGTGAAGCCGAGCTCGATCGCGCGCTCGACAAGCGCGTACTGGAGAGCGGTCGACTCGACGTTGTGCTCGACCTGCGCCTGGGAGGACAGGCGTGCATAGACGAAGGCCCGGCGGCGCAGATGCGAGGAGGTCAGCTTCGAGCTATCACTCACCGGCGCTCACCTGCTCGTCTCATCACAAGACATCATCGGCTCATCGCCCGCCGGCTCGCCGACGACGGTCTGCGCGATCAGCGCGGCCAGCAGTACCGTCGCCGTCTGGCGCTGCTCCTCGCCGACGAGCTCCCACAGCACCGCCGCGGGCGCCGGGCCCTCCGCCAGATCCAGACGCAGCTGCATCGCTCCTGTCCTCGCGTCGACGATGATCGCGCTTGGCAAGGACGGCATCTCGCGCCGCCTCGTGCGCCACGACAGCCTCCAGCATTCGATCGAGCACTCGCCGCGCCGCCAGCAGGTCTTGCAGCGACCCGAGCGTCCCTGCCGGCGGCGGGTCGGCGTGGCCCTCGAGATCCGTCCATTTTGCAGGGACAAGGACGGTGCTGCCGTCCTGAAGCACCAGGATCAGCTCCAGCTGACGCCGGCGGCGCATCCAGCCCGCCAACTCAAGCGAGCGGCCCTCCAACGGGTGACCCGCACGCACGATCCGGACGGTTGCCGGGAAGCCATCGAGGTGGGTAGTGTGTCGTGTCTTCTTTCGACTCGCTCGATCACTCGCTCGTCCTGAAGGCGGTCGCTCACCACACGAACCTGCGGTGGATCCTCCTCTACGTGCAGCGGTGGCTAAAAGCGCCGCTGCAACTCGAGGATGGCACCCTCCGGCAACGAGACTGCGGTAGCCCACAGGGCTCGGCGATCTCGCCCGTGCTGGCGAACATCTTCCTGCACTACGCGCTCGATCGGTGGCTGACCCGGGAGTTCCCGGAGGTCCCGTTTGAGCGTTACGCGGATGATGTGATCCTGCACTGCAAGAGCAAGGCGCAAGCGCGCGTTGTGCTCCACGCGATCATCAAACGGTTGGCGCAGGTCGGTCTGGAGCTCAATCTAGACAAGACGCGGATCGTGTTTGCGCCACGAACGCAGAGAGCGAGGTTTCTATGTAGGTGAGTCTCGATCAATGCGATGCTGTGTGGAAGATGAGGGAACTGGCCCCTCGGAGTCGCCCTGCGGGGGGAGGCTTCAAACCACCGCGTGCTGCGGCGGCTGAATGCCGTTCGTGGTGAGCGACGCGGAAAAGGCGCGCCGTCGAGCGCGTCAGGTGGGGACCGGGAAGGCGAGCGCAAGCTCTTCGCCGTGGAAGTGTCGAAAGCAGTTTTAGACGGCATCGAAACTGGGGCGCGCACGAGGTCCCAGGATGAGCCTGGCGGAAGCCCGCTGACTGGCCAGGTGGTGCCCGGCATGTAGGCGACGCGAGCCCGGTCTGCAGCTTTCACATGGAACGTGGGAAGGCGGGTCCCGATACTGCCCTCCGCAGGGGTGCGGTCGGCGAGAGGGAGCGCGTGCAAGCGGCAGAAACCGTGAGGCGCTGAGTACCGATGCGGGACCCGCGCTCGGGCCGGCCCATAGTAGTGGTGAGCCCTCTGTAATGGGGCTCTCCTGTCGGTTTGGGGGGTGACTCATTGGTGAGGGAGGTCGATCTGGATGCCGGCGCAGCACAGGTAGACCATCGCGATGAGGGCGTCGGCTGAGTGGAAGCCGTGGGCGCGGTGGCTGATCAGTCGCACGCGGCTGTTGAGCGCTTCCAGGCGTCCATTGCTGATGTTCAGCTCAATCGCGGCGAGCACGCCCTGCTTGTGCTGGCGGATGGTGCGGGCGAGCTTGATGAACGGTTTGAGCTTCGAGCGGGACGCCCACGCGAGCCACGCGTCGAGCCGCTCGACGGCCTCGTCTTTGGGGAGCCGGTAGATGTAGCGCAGCTCGCCGAGCAGCAGGAACGCTCGGTACATCCGCTTGTTGGTGGTCACGACCTCGGCGAGCTTGAGCAGCTGCCGTGCGGTCTGGTTGGCGGTGTCCTTGAGCAGGCTGTAGCGCGCGCCCTTGATCCACTTCCCTTCACCGGTGCTCGAGCGGCCGTGCTTGTTGTACTCCTCGCGGCGGACCTGGTCGGCCGCCCGGCCGCCGAGTTGGATCACGTGGAACGGGTCAAATGCGACCTGCGCGTCCGGGACGGCTTCGGTGATCGCCTTCTCATACCCGGCGCTCATGTCGATCGACACGGCTTTGATCGACGCCTTCTGCTCGTCGGTGAGACCTTCGAAGAAGCCCTGCAAGGTGGCGGCGTTGCGGCCCGGCGCGGCCCACACCACCCCGCCGGTGGCGTGGTCGGCCACGCAGGTCAAGAAGCGGCGATCGGCGCCGTAGCTGACCTCGTCGCAGCCGATCATCACGAGCCCGTCCAGCCGGCCCCGGTCGAGCTTGTCGGCGACGACCCGCGCGAGGATCTTGCCGACCGACCGCCACCCGATCCGCATCAGCTTGGCCAGCGGCGTCTTGGCCATCTGCTGGGCCAGGAACGCGCACGTGTCCTCGAAATCGCGCGTGTACGGCGCACCGGCCCGTGCCCACGGCACCGCCTCGTACACATCCCCGCAACCCGGGCAGTACAGCCGCCTGAGCCGACACTCGATGTAGCAGCGGCTCGCGCCGAGATCGAGATGCCGCCAACTCTTCTCCCGGTGCTCTTTGATGCCCAGGCGCCGCGCGCCGCAGCCCGAGCACACCGGCCGCTTGGCGCGCAAGCGGACCGTCACGACCACTCCCTCGCCGCCGAACGCCACGTCCTTGACCGATGCCCCCGGAAGCCGGAGCATCCGGTTGAATGCCGTCGTGACCCGCACGTCGTCCTCCCTCGTAGGCCGCTTGACCGTGAACAGCCAGCAGCCTGCCGCGAAGGACGGCGGCGGGTCGCCGCACTATGCGCAAACTCCGAGAACGGCCTGCGCGGCCACGAACGCATCCGTCAGCAGGCGATCCCCGACCGACGCTCCCGTCCTCTCACCCCCAAACCGACAGGTGAGCCTGTAATGGAGGGGGAGCGAAGGGGCTGGACCATTCGGTCAGTTCGTTCAGTCAACCGGGATCGTCCGGGAGGAATTGAGTGAGCAAGACAAAGTCGACGGAGAAGTCGTTTGACATTCCGAAGCGCCTCGTGTGGGAGGCGTACCAGAGGGTCAAGGACAACAAGGGAGCACCCGGAGTGGACGGTTGCTCGATCGAGGAGTTCGAGAAGGATCTGGTGGGCAACCTGTACCGGATCTGGAACCGGATGTCCTCGGGGAGCTACTTCCCGCCGCCGGTGCTGGCAGTGTCAATACCGAAGCCGTCGGGCGCAGGGGAGCGGATCCTCGGGGTCCCTACCGTCGCCGATCGGATCGCCCAGACCGTGGTCGCCATGGCCTTGGAGCCAGGGGTGGATAAGATCTTCCACCCGGACTCGTACGGCTATCGGCCGGGAAGGGCGCCGATCGACGGGGTAGCGGTCTGCCGAAAGCGCTGCTGGGAGAGCGACTGGGTGCTGGATCTTGACATCCAGAGCTTCTTCGACAGCGCGCCGCACTCCCTGATCGTCAAGGCGGTGGAGACAAACACTGACCTGCCGTGGGTGATGCTGTATGTCCAGCGGTGGCTTACCGCCCCCGCGAAGCATCGCGATGGCACCCTGCACGAGCGCAATCGCGGCACCCCCCAGGGGTCCTCGGTCTCGCCCGTGCTCGCCAACCTGTTCCTCCACTACGCGTTTGATGCGTGGATGGCTCGGACACACCCGACCATTCGATTCGAGCGGTACGTGGATGACGTGGTGGTGCACTGCGCCAGCGAACGCCAAGCGCGCGCGCTGCGCACAGCGATCGAACAGCGGATGGTCGAGGTCGGACTAAAGTTGCACCCGACCAAGACCCGGATAGTGTATTGCAAGGACAGCAACAGACGGGGTGAGCATGAGCACATCTCGTTTACGTTCCTGGGGTACACGTTCCGTCCACGCCGCGCGCTGAATAAGCGGAAGGGTGTGAGATTCACATCGTTTCTGCCAGCGATGAGCCAGGAGAAGCTGTCCGAGAAAGGGCGGGAGGTCCGCCGCTGGCGGCTTCACCGCCGCACCAATGACACTCTGGAAGACCTCGCAGACGCGATCAACCCAATCGTGCGAGGCTGGATGAACTACTGGGGACGTTTCGGCCAGACCCAGATGCATCCGCTTCTCAAGCGCATCAACACCTACCTGGTGCGGTGGGCGCAGAAGAAATACAAGCGACTACGAGCATTCAAACGCCTCAAGGCGTGGTGGGACGGGGTCACCAGCCGGGATCCCGGTCTATTCGCGCACTGGCGGTGGAAGCGCGGTTTCGAGCCGACTGGATGGTAGGAGCCGTGTGAACCGAGAGGTTCACGCACGGATCTGTGGGAGCCCGGGGGTGAGATTCCCCCGGGCCACCCGGCACTGCAAGGACTCCAACCGCAAAGGCTCACATGAGCACGAGCGGTTCACGTTCCTCGGCTACACGTTCCGTCCCCGGCTCGCAAGGAGCCGAAGCGGCGAGTTCTTCGTCAGCTTCTGCCCTGCGGTCGCGGACGACGCCGTCAAGGAGATCGGGCGCACGATCAAGCGCTGGCGGCTGCACCTGTGGAACAGGTACACCCTCGCCGACCTCGCACAAGCGATCAACCCGACCGTGCGAGGCTGGATCAACTACTACGGCCGCTTCTACCGGTCAAAGCTGATCGCGCTGCTCAGACGCATCGACGAGTACCTCGTTCGATGGGCCACCAAGAAGTACAAGCGACTCCGCCGCAGTCAGCCACGAGCACGGCGGTTCCTGGCGAGCGTCGCACGACGAGAGCCAACACTGTTCGCTCACTGGCAGGCGCGCGCGCCGTCTCAGGCTGGATGACAAGAGCCCGGTGAGTCGAGAGGCTCACGCCGGGATCTGCGAGAGCCGGGGGGTGAAACTCCCCCCGGCCACTCAACCCCAATGCTCAAGATCAAGCCGGACGGAACCCCTTTGTGAAACAGCCTCGACGAGTTGGGACAGCGCGTGTGCTGGCAGTGACGAGATGACTGCTCCGTCTGGCCAAGCGACGGCCCGGCGATCGAAGTGCGGCGACGCTCGGTACGGTCCGCGCCTATGCAAGGACGTGATCGTGCTTGCTCGGAATCGACGGGTCAGCCAACTCCGGGACCGCCGCGATCGCCCGGTGGCGCTCGTCGCGAGCCTGGAAGATGGCTCCACCCGGACACTGCCCCGATCACGAAGCTGGGGTCGTCCTGACGAGCGACGGCGTCGCCTCAGCGCTGCTGCTTTGTGTCGCCGATCACCCGGAGCAGGACTCGGGCACTGGCGGCCGCGTGGGCGACGGTACGGCAGTCTTGGTCCTGGATCGGATGGCCTGACGCCGTCCGGGCAACGGGTAGGCCACCACCGGTCTTGAGCGACTCGCTCACGTGGCCCGGCGAGCCATTGCTCGATCTGCCCGGGAGTCCTCAGCCGGACGACCGGGAGCGTCGGGGGCCGCTCGACGCAGCTGCTCACGCAAGGTAGATGATCGTCGTGGGTACGCCACGCCCGCGACGCGCTCGGAGAAGCGGCGGGCGAGGCGGGAGAGGGTGCGGCTGACCTTGGGGTTCGTGCCCGACGAATCGAAGAAGGACGCGCGGACGTCCAAGCTCGCGTGACTTTCCGTATCGGCAAGTTGCGTGCTAACTTTCCGGTATGGAAAATCAGTCGTCGGGTTCGATCCCTCCCGGCGCGGCCCGAGAGCAGCTACGGGCCGCCCGCCAGGCACACGACGCATCGGTTCGTCGTGCGATGGCCCCAGCGGGGTTCATCCTCGCGTTGAGCGTCTTGTGCGGAGCGCAGACGGTCGCGCCCGCGTACAAGGGACCGGGAAACGTGGTGACCATCATCGCGGTCGTGTGGTTCCTTGCTGAGCTTCTGAAGATGTCCGCTCGTAACCAGTGGCATCCGTTGCGTTCATTGTCGAAGCCTAAGTGGGGCGTCACTGAAGTGACGCTCATCTCTGTCGCGGTGCTTGTTGGCGGCGTGATCGGCCCCCATCTGCTCGCCAGCCACAGCAATTCGGCTCTTGCGAGCTGGGGACTTGGTGCAGCCGTGACTGTGATCGTTGCGGCCTGCCTGTTCGCCGCGAAGGCTTCCTATCGGCGTCGTGCATCTCGGGCGTGGCAACGGTGAGCGAAGCAGCGTTCGACGAGCTGATCCACGCGCCCTTGCGTCTACAAATATGCGCGATGCTCTCGCCGGTGCGGGGGTTGCCGTTCTCCGACATACGGGACAGCCTGGAAATCTCGGATTCGGTTCTGAGCAAGCACCTGTCAGCGCTCGCTGGAGCCGGGTACGTGGAGGTTTCCCGTGTGCGGGCGGATTCGCGTTCTCGGCGGCAGGTCACGCTCACCAAGCCAGGACGCACGGCCTTACGCGGGCACCTGGCGGCTCTGCAAGCGATCGCCGCCGCAGCCGAACCGGCTATAGCCGAGGAGCCATCCGGTGCCCGTGCTCCGGAGCGCCACCAAGCCCGGCGAGAGGTCGCCCTCGACCCTCGGATCGCGTAGGTAGTGCTGAGCGAAATCACGGCCCTCAACATCGAGACCATGTCGCTCTCTGACATCGGACAGGTCTGGAACGACGACACCCGCCGGCGAGCCGTGCTCACACCCGAATCCAGCACGCGCATCACCTCGCCGAACGGATCGCCCAGACCGTCCGAGACGCGTTCGGCTCGGCCTGAACAACGGATCCAGACCACAACCATGACTTCTGCTGCCACGAACCCCCAGGCGCGTCATCGGCCTCAAATGCGCGGTCCGCGGCTTGTCCTTAGGGCGACCCGGGCCGCGGAGGAGCAGTCAGGCCAGCAGAGCCCCCTCGGCGACAAAGGAGAACTGTTGTGCGGCGCTAGGGATGTGCCTGCCTTCGTTCTGGTGCAGCGGCTACGCTGCCGGCAGATCGATGTGCTGGGGCTCCTGGCTGCGGTGCCTGCATCACAGACAGCCCCCATTGATCGCGTGACCGTGCGCCGTGGCCGACGCGGGGGATGGCGCTTACTCACTCGCTTCTCTGTGAACCGCCGAGGTGTTTCGAATAGATACTTGCGCGGCGCAAGCAATCAACCTACTGTTTGCGGGATGCAACCAGATCGGGAAGCCGTCGCCGCGCTCGCCGTGACCCTGGTGACTGCCAGTGAATGGCTGCGCCGAGCCTCTGCGATAGCGTTGGATCCAGTCCATACGGGGGTGCTGCGCCTGGCCGCCGAGCGCGGAGCGGTGCGTCCGAGCGAGCTCGCTGAGTACCTGGACGTGAACCCCTCGACGATCACACGGCATGTCCGGCTGCTCGTCGCGGCCGGGGAGGTCACCCTTTCCTCGGACGCGACCGACGGCCGCGCCAGCCGCGTGCAGATCACCGACCGGGGGCGGGCGCATCTTCGCCGCGTCTATGACAGCGGAGTGGAGTCGTTCGTCGCCCTGGTCCAGGGTTGGACGAACGAGGAGGTACGGACGCTGACGTCGCTGCTGGGTCGCCTGATGGCAGCCGTCGAAGCCGCCCAGGCGGCTCAGTCGACCGCCCCAGCTCAGGAGCAGACGGTCGCTCGCGATGCCTGACCGCCAGGGCTCAGATCAGACTCAGGGCGTCAGGAGGTCGGGCAGGGTTGGTCGGCTGATCGGGCTGCGGCGGATCGTCATCCTTGATGTCGCCGGGCCGCTGATCGCGTACAGCGTGTTGCGAGATCACGGCACCTCTAAGGTGCTGGCGCTGATCCTTTCCGGGATCTTGCCGGCAGTCGGAGTGCTAATTGACTTCGCGCGCCACCGTCGCCTCGATGTCGTCGGCGCGGTCGTCCTGGGCGGCATCGTCTGCGGCGTGATCCTCGGGCTGATCACCCACAGCCCCCGCGCCCTGCTGCTGGAGGGCTCGGTGGTGACGGCCGCATTCGCCATCACGGCGCTAGCCTCTCTGCGGACGCGAAGGCCGCTGATGTACCACTTCGCGCTGGCCTCGATGGGGGGTCCGCACACTGACGCAGGACAGGAGTTCGAGAACCGCTACACCACTCAACCCGGCTTCGCCCGCTATTTCCGGATCGTGACCCTGGTGTGGGGGATCGCCTTTCTGCTCGAGGCAGCGCTGAAGGTGCTCGTCATCCAGACGTCATCCACCGGTTTCGCGCTCGCGTTCACCCGCATCGTTCCCTATCCGCTGGCCGGCATCCTCGTGTTCTGGATGATCACGTGGGGGCGAATGCTGCGGCGCCGCGCCCAACAACAGGCCCGCGCGAGCTAGCAAGCTCGCGACTATAGACCACCATCGAGAAACCCATCCTGCGCGGGTGGACGTCCACCCTGACGCTTCCCGAATCGCGCTAACGCCGCGGTAAGACGCCACCCATACGATCCCGCGACAGGCCGAGTTGCATCCCGCGACTCCCCGGCTGCCCGCGCACCACCGCGAGAACCAAAGCAGGAGAACTGGAGGGAGCTAACCAACACTGCTCGCCAAGACCAAGAGCGAAAGCGCGGCTTCCGCTGGTGAAGGACACGAAGGAACGTCCCGCGGCCCGGCGATCGCTTCTGGCTTCACGAACGACGAGCTCGGTCACGAGCCAGCTTAGGCCGGGAGCGAACTGCTGCTCCAGCCCGGCGGCCGGCGGAAGGAGAAGCCGTAGCTCCGTGGCTGCTGGGGCGACGAAGCCGTAGCGACCGATGAGTTCGACGCCTCCTTCCGGTCTTATGAGCGAACGAGATGCGACGGTGGCTGTAGCTGACATGGAGGCTGGTCCTGAGACGAGTCGGATCACCCATCTCTTCGCCGGCGTCCCGGTGTCCGATCTCGACGCGAGCATCGACTGGTACACGCGCTTATTCGGACGCCCCCCGGACCGTCGCGTCGGCCACGAGATGCTCTGGGAGATGGACGAGCACGCTTGGCTCTTCATCGAGCCAAACGCAACGCAGGCGGGTGCGGGCCGCATCACCCTTGCCGTCAGCGGGCTCGACGCATTCCTGGAGCGCGTCGCGGTCGAGGGCATCGAGCACGAACCGATCGAGACCTACTCGAACGGCGTGCGCCACGTCAAGATTCCCGATCCGGACGGGAACGCGATCGCCTTCGCCGAGCCGCCCGACGCGACATGACCGAGCTCTCGATCGAGCCGTTCGCAAACGCCCACCTCGACGGCCTGGTCGCGCTGGTTCTCGCAGAGGGCTGGAGCGAGTACGCGGTTGACGTCGAGCGGACTTCTCGCGCGCTGAGCGCGCCGGGCGTCACGACACTTGTGGCAATCGAAGACGGCCGGGTCGTCGGCGCGATCCAGGTCCAATCGGACGGCGTTATCCAGGCGCACGTCTCGATGCTCTTGGTCGACCCGAACCGGAGAGGACGCCAGCTCGGCTTCAGGCTCTTGCGCGAAGGACTCGAGCGTGCAGCAGGCCTGCGGCTCGACATCCGCACCCGGACAGAGGGTTACTACGAGCGGTTTGGCGCGAGCCGCTCGCTCGGCTTTCGCCTCACGCGCGAGCACCTCGGGCTCAGAGCCACCGATTCTCTCGCGGCGAGGTGAAGCGTGCCGGCGGTGAGCGTTCGTGGATTGGCGAGGTCGTACGGGCAGCTCCGCGCCGTCGATGGGGTTAGCTTCGAGGTCGAGGCGGGTGAGGTGTTCGCGCTGCTGGGTCCGAATGGGGCGGGCAAGACGACGACGATCGAGATCCTGGAGGGATTCCGCGAGCGCGACGCGGGCGAGGTGCGGGTGCTGGGGATCGACCCGGGTGATCGCCGGTCGGGGCGGCGGCTGCGCAGCCAACTTGGGGTGGTCTTGCAGGAGCTTGCGGTCGAGCCGTTTCTGTCGGTGCGCCAGGTGCTCGAGCGCAACGCCGGCTATTACCCGGCGCCGCGGCCGGTGGGTGAGGTGATCGAGCTGATCGGCCTGGCGGAGAAGGCCGACGCGAAGGTCAAGACGCTGTCGGGGGGTCAGCAGCGACGACTGGATGTTGGCCTGGGGATTGTCGGCAATCCCGCGCTGTTGTTCCTTGATGAGCCGACCACCGGGCTTGATCCGGCGGGGCGGCGAACCTCGTGGGAGCTGGTGCGCAGGCTCGCCAGCGAGGGCACGACCGTGATCCTCACCACGCACTACATGGAAGAGGCCGAGGCACTGGCCGACCAAGTGGCGATCATCGCGTCGGGCAAGATCGTGGCCCACGGCCCGCCGGCGTCCCTTGGCGGTCGCGACCAGGGTGCGGCCACGATCCGCTTCCAGCTACCCGCTGGCGTCACGCCCGCCGATCTGCCCGTGGCAGTCGTCGGCGATGGGCCGTCCGTCGAGCTGCGGACCGACCGTGAGCTCGAGGCACTTTACGAGCTGACCCGGTGGGCGCTTGAGCATGAGGTTCGGCTGACCGGTTTGACCGTCAGTCGTCATACGCTCGAGGACGTCTACCTGCAGTTGACCGGCGCCGACCCAGACCGATTCCAGACCGACTCGGCGGGGGGAGCGCCGGTCCGAGGTTGAGCGCGCGGACCGAATCGATCCTGCCGCCTCGCTCGGCGATGGCGGAGCTGCGGCTCGTCGTCAGGCAGGTCGGTTATGAGCAGCTGTCCTTCTGGCTGAACCCGGTCGGGGCGATCTTCACAGTTGGGTTTTCGCTCCTGTTCCTGTTCCTGCTGGGCGCGAGCGCCGGGTCCTCGCGTGTCAGCTACCTACACAACATCAAGCTTGTCCAGTACTACGTCCCGGGCTTCATCGCCTACGGCGTGATGTCCGCGTCGTTCAACAGCCTGGCGATCAGTCTGGTCATCCGCCGCGAGACCGGGCTGCTCAAACGCCTGCGGCTGAGTCCGCTGCCCACCTCGACGCTATTGACGTCGATCCTGCTCAGCACGCTGTTGATCGCGTTCTCGCAGGTCGTGCTGATGCTCGCGGTGGGACGCTGGGCGTTTGGGGTCCATCTGCCATCGAACGCATCGGGAATCGGTGCCCTGGTCGTCGTGCTCATAGTCGGTGGGCTCAGCTTCGCCGCGCTCGGGATCGCGATGAGCACATTCATTCCCAACCAGCAGGCCGCCGGTCCGGTGACCAGCACCGTGTTCTTCGTACTGCTGTTCCTATCAGGCCTCTGGTTCCCGCTCAAATCCGGCTCGGCGCTGGCCAAGATCTCGACCTTCTTCCCGATCCGCCACTTCATCACCGCCGTATTCAAGACCTTCAGCCATCCCGGGAGCTCAGCCTGGTCCGGACACGACCTGCTGATCGTCGTCATCTGGGGTGTGGTGGGCGCCGCGGTCGCGCTTCGCCGGTTTCAATGGGCGCCGCAGCGCACCTGACCACATCCGCCGCTCACCCGGGGCACTCGTGCCGCTACCGGACGGCCGAAACCAGCGCAGCGCCGCCTGGTGAACGAAGGGTCCCTCCGGCCCCACCCGTCAAGCAGCGTCGCGCCCGCCATAACGAGGATCACGCGCTACCACCCAGGTCTCGCCTCGCGCCGAAGCCGTCGGCGCCGCGGGCTGCCAGCTGATCGCAGACACGTTCGCGGGCGGGCACCAGGCGCCCATCATCGACGCAGAGGTCCAAATGCACACTGCCGGAGTCACGAACCACCGGCACCCACGCCGGCACCGCCGGTCCGTCCGTCGCGGACACAAGGCTCGCGATCATCGGAAGCACCCCCAAGCGTTTAACACGTTCGAGTCTCATCGCATTCCTCCCTCGGTTTCGTTTCCCACATCAATTTGTTGGTTTGTGGGGCTTGGGTGCAGGACTACTGGCCGACGCGACGGGAAGCTTTGGACGCTCCGTCGCGGTGTCCTGCGGTTGGTCGCCCCTCCCCGGTCTGTGAGGATGGCTTCCGGCGGCCCATTGACATCGATGACTGCCGATTGGGGGCATCAGTCGTATTCGGACTCGTGCCGGGATCCACCGGTGCAGATCCGTGCCTCCGCCACCTGGGAACTGTCGCCTGGGCGTACATTTGAACTTGTTTCCCTTCCCGCGTGAGCGTGTGATCTTGTTCGGTACTGGTGCGGCAAAGCGCGGGGCGGGCCCTGGTGCGAGCCTGCGTCGGGCTCATACCGGCAGGCAGGCTGGCGGCGGGCCAGGCTTCCGGCGATGGGTGGGCCGTCGGCATCGGCAGGGCGCGCACGATCGGATTCGTGTCAGTGCTCTCGGGCCAATCGCTCAGCGGGTCGAGTTTCAGCTCAAGCTCGATTTCGCTCCCGTGTCTCGCGTGAGCGCGAAACTGGAAGCGTCGCAACAGCGCACGCGCGGGCCGGTTCTCCGACAGCGTCGTGGCGGTGAGCAGCGCGAACCCGTTGTCGCGGGCGCGCTGCACCGTGCGTCTGGCGAGCGCGGTGCCGATGCCCATGTTCTGCAGCTCGTCGGTGACCTCGACGGCTAGGTCTGCGACCTTCGGTCGATCGGCGACGTGTACGTAGCGGCCTACGCCGACGATCGAGCCGTCGCGCTCATCGGTGGCGGCGAATGCGTCGTGGTGGATGTGATCGATATCGGTGAGGTACGCAAGCTCGCGAGGCGTCAATTCGCGCTTCGGTGAGAGAAATCGCCGATAGCGCGATTCGGGACTGAGGCGGGCGAACAGCGCCGCGACGCCATCGCGGTCGTCAGAGCTGAGAGGCCGGAGTCGAAGCCGTGTGCCGTCGGCCAGAACCAGCACGTCGGTCGGTTCTGCCGAGGACGCTTGGACGCTTGTCGCAGCCATCGGCTCAGAGAACATCGGCGCGTGAGGTTTCGGTCGGGGTGCTTATGTCGACGACTGGGTCGTCTGCGAGGGGAGTTCGAGCCGTGTCGTTCGCTTCTCGTAGCCCGGTGGGCGCAAGCCGTGCGGTCAGACGGGCGAGTTGCGCGCTGAGGCGAGTGATCGGATTCGAGTCGCGCGAGCCGCGCCGCCGGGTACCCGCGTCTGTTGCGAGTCGCGCCTGTTCGGCGGCTCGTTGCAGGTCGCCGATGCGTTCCTGAGCGAGGATGCAGTTGAGTTCGGCGTTCATTGGTTATTCGTGGCTGTAAGGCTGGTCGATGCGTCCAGACTAGGCGTAAGCCGCGGGGCTGCCATCGGGCGACTGTCTGAGGGGATGGTGGCTTCTACGGTCATGTCTCGAGCTCCTTACGGGCGAAATGCTTCGAACGCCGTCAACCCTGCCGGGCCGGACTCAGCGACCCCTTAGCGACCGCTTGATCAAGCTCTAACCCGCGGGCAACGAGCTGCGCTTGCAGCTGCACGACCTTTTGGCCTGAATGGGATATCCCTCTCAAAGGCCTGATCCATCCCGGCTGGCAAACCAAGGTCACCCGACGCCTTCACACGCCCGACCCATCGGTCCGGGTCGCGATCGCCCCCGACACGATCCGCCGCGTCCGCGAGCTCACCCGCACGATCACCACGCTGCATGACCAGCTCGCCGACCTGGTCGCCAAGGTCGCTCCGGAGCGGCTGGCCGAACCGCGATCGGTGTTCTCTTGGCCGCCAACTTCATCGGTGAGATCGCCGGCATCAACCGCTTCACCTCAGACGCGCAGCTCGCCCGCCTGGCGGGCTGCGCGCTGGTCCCCGTCTCCTCCGGACGCTCATACCGCCACCGCCTCGATCCTGGCGGCAACCGCCCGCTCAACCACGCCTTCTACCTCCTGGCGATCGTCAAGATCCGCCATGATCCCCGTGGTCGCGCCCTAGGAACGAGGGAGAGGCCGTCTGTAGTGACGGCCTCTCCTTGCCCCCGGGTGCGAGGGTCTAGCCCCACCCTCGCGCTCTGGTTCAGCGAACTCTGAAGATCACTGGTTTCGTAGCGCCGAGGAGCACGTGGTGACGATCGAACCCGCGCAGGGTTATCAGGTACTGGCCGCGGTGGAGCTTGTGGCCGTTCACCTTAAGATTCCAATGGATTCGCAGGTGGCCGCGATGGTGCTTGCCCAGCGGCACTTTGCCGATTGTCTTGAGCACCGGCACCCGCTTGCCGTGTACGCGGGTAAACCTGACGATCCGCTGCACGAGGATCCCGACGGTGTCGGTCTGAGCGAGCTGGCTCGAGATGACGGCGCCATCGCTGTTTGCGTTGACAATGACGTTGCAGCCTGGGAACAGCGCACAGCTGACTGCGCCCACGATCGCTTGTGCGAACAGACGCTGCGGACTCCCCTCGGTGGTGAACAGGAAGAATGGCGCGTTGACCGCCGCGACCGGGCAACTCGACCCGTCGTTGGTGAACGGATCCGCGGTGCAGGCGGATGAGATCGGCGCTCGCACGTCCTCCAGGAGATCAGCCCGGCTCCGCGGGTGGCCGATCAACTTCACGCCACCCGGAGTGTCTTCGACGAACACCCCATTGGTGTCGAAGTGGCCGTAGAAGCCGCGGCGGTCGCCGCCGCGCTTCTCGAGCCACGAGATGTAGGGCGTGTTGCCAAAGAAGGTGATGTCGGGACTTGAGGCGTCGTGGCCGGTGTGGGAGATCGGGGCTCCGGCGTTGAACACTTCGAAATGGTTACCGCCCACTAGCCGCGAGACGAGGATCGAGTGGTTACCGTTGCCGGTGTCCTCTGACCACGTTGCCCACGGAACCGTCGCGCCGCCGGGCGTCAGCGTGCCCGCCGCCACCCGCACGTCCTCAGCATCGCGCGCCGGATTGGCGTTCAGTGAGCACGCATCCTCAGCGGCGATCGAAGCCGCACAGGGCCCGAACCCGCTTGCTCCCGAGGTGTCCAGCGGGTTGACCTGCACGGGGGGTCCGGCCGTCCCGCGGCCTACCGCCTGCCAGCGAAACCCGCCATCAGCCGTTGGATCGGCAACGATCTTGGCCGCGAACACCTGCTCGTTGCTGCGCAAGCCCAGATGGCTTGCGTCCTTCTCATACCACAGCACCCAGGCGACGGTGTCCCCGGGCCCGGTGAAAGCGACGTCCGGCTCAACCCCGTTGCGGCTGGGATCGATGTTCAACGTGGGATCGCCAGCCGATGAAGAGCCGCCGTACTGCGCGAGCCGATCCAGTCCAACCTGCTGCCAGCAGAATTGGCTCACGCTCACCGCCGAGGAGGGCTTCAGTCCGGTGCACGGAGCGTTCGCGACGGCCTGCTTGATGCCCTTGGAGACAAAGATCTGGTCGTGGCTGCCGGACCCGTTGACGTTCCCGTCCTGCTCTTGCCAGGCCACCCATGGCACGGGGGCATTCCCGGCCACGGTGGCGCCGCCCGCAACCGCGGGGTTCTCGGCGTCCGCGGTCGTGTGAATGTTCAGCGACGGGACGCTGGAGCCGCGATCCTGCCCCTCTGGAACCCAAGTGTTGGCCGGGGCATTGAAGCGGCTGGCGAAGATCTGCAGCTTGCCCCCCAGCACCGCGTTGGGCTCATACCAGGTAGCCCACGGCACGTTCCGTCCGGGGCCGGCGAAGTCGATCGTCGGCGCCTCGGCCACGACGCCCGGACTGATGTTCAGCGACTTGCCTTGCGTCACCCACTGACCGCTCTTGAACGCCCGCACGAAGATCTGCTGCGAGCTGCCGGACTTCTGTTCAAACGTCGCCCAGGGCACCCTCGGCCCACCCGGCGTGAGCGTCCCACCAACCACATCTGACGCTCCGGCGCTTTGACCAGGATCGATCCCTACCGCCGGGTCGTTGTTGACCTGCCCACCATCAGCAGGCAAGCCCACCACATCCGCTCCGGCCGTACCGGCGGCGAGCAACACCATCGCTCCCGCCAGAATCACCGCCCGCGGCGCCAGCCACCGCTTCACGCTCGACGGCCTACCTGCTGCTCTTCCTTCAACTTCTGCCCTTCGTTTAATCGTGTCCATGACATTCTTCGTGACCATCGGCCGTCTCATCTCGTCCTCCTTTACGGTTCGCGGGCGGCGGCGCCGCCGTGTTCGGTTCAGCAACCTGCCGGTCGCATGCCGGCAGCGTCCTTTGATCGGTTTGGCTGCGCCGGCGTGCGCGGCTGGCGCATCTCCGGTCACGTCGACACCGGTTCGGGATTGGGCCGCGCCACCACGGGGTCGCTGATCGTGGCTATGAGCTAGAAGGGGCAGTTCCCGGGGCTTGGGGCTGGCACGTCGGGGTTGACGCCGTGGTGGAGGCCGAGGTAGGTGACGAGCACCACGACCTGCTTGTGGCCTTCGTTTCGGGCGAGATGGACGTGGTTTCGGTGTTCGGTGAAGCCCTGTCCTGCCGAGTAGCGCCGCGGGGTGCAGGTCCGGTCGGCGCTGTCGTAGAGCGTCAGCGTGCCGGACTTGACCACGGCGACCACGTCCGCTCGGTGAGAGTGCCAGCCAAAGCTCGCGCCGGGCGGAACCGTCGCCCGGGCGACGATCACGTCGGCGGGTTTTCTGACATCGATCGTGTAGCGGTGCGAGATGCTCGCGGCCCCGAGGATCTTCTCGGTGATCGGGGAGCCGCCCGCGGCCAGCGCCGCTGCGGTAGTGCCGAGCGCCCCGAGGAGCGCGGCGATGATCAGCAGTCGTTTCATTGCGGTCTTCTTTCCGTCGAGTGGATGGTTTGCCGGCAGGCGCGGTCGGCCCGCCGGCCAATGGCGTGCGTCGTCTTGCGCTCGTCGGTTAGTTGCCGGCGAGAACTCGTGTGCGTTGTGCTCTGCGTCGACTGCCCGCGCGGACTGGCGGGCGTTCCCGATGCGGACTAGGGGGTGATGTTCTGGTTGAGTTGGAAGAGGTTGGTGGGGTCATAGCGGCGCTTGAGCGCGACCAGCCGCTCGTACTTCTGCTCGCCGTAGGCGGCGTGCAGCCGCTCGTCGCGGGCGTCGCCCATGAAGTTGACGTACGCCCCGTCGCGGCTGACCGGGGCCAGCGCTTGAGTGGTGTCGCGCGCCCAGGCCACGTTGGCGTCAAAGCCCTCGGCGTCAGACGAGCGCGCGATCACGTTGAGCACGTACTGCGCCGAACGGTCACCGAACGCCGCATCGTCGTCGCCGGCGTGCGCGACCGCCCCGCCGAAGTGGTGCAAGTGGATCTCCGAGTGCGGTGAGGGCACGGCTTGGTGCTGGCCGACGATCGCCGCGATCGCCGCGTCATCGAGCTCGTCGACGTAGGCGGAGCGCATGTAGTTGTGCGCGCCACGGGTCCACAGCGCGTCGAGCAGGCTCTGCATCGCCGTGTAGGGCATGACGCCGATGAGGTCGACGATCGGGTCGCCGAGGTCCTTGAGCGGCTGCACCAGTCCCCGGCCGCGCTCGGGCTCGCCGGCGTGGACGGCGATGACCGCGACGATTGGCTTGCCGTGAACCGTTTCGGGGAGAAACGGCGCCGGTGGAGCGGTCATGAGTCCGGCCAGCGTGGTCACCTCCTCCGGCAGCTCGCGCACCCAGTCGCGGTAGAAGCGCAGCACCTCTTCGGCGCGGTCGCCCGCGAAGAAGATCGGCCCGGCGAGCAGCATCGGGCCGATCGGATGCAGCCGGTACTGAAGCGAGGTCGCGATACCGAAGTTCCCGCCGCCGCCGCGCAGGCCCCACAGCAGCTCGGGATTCTCCTCCTCGGTGGCGCGCACGAGCTGTCCATCGGCGGTGACGACGTCGGCGGCGATTAGGTTGTCGCAGGTCAGGCCGACCTTGCGCATCAGCCAGCCGATGCCGCCGCCGAGCGTGAACCCGGCGATCCCCGTGCTCGACACCAGCCCGCCGGTCACCGCGAGCCCGAAGGCCTGCGTCTCGTGATCGAAGTCCGCCCACGTGCAGCCGCCCTCGGCACTGGCGGTACGACGCGCCGGGTCGACGCGCACGGCGGTCATCGCGGACAGGTCGACGACCATGCCGCCGTCGCAGGTGGAGAAACCGGGCAGGGAGTGCCCGCCGCCGCGGACGGCGACGAGTAGGTTCTCGCTGCGCGCAAAGTCCACCGCGCGCATCACGTCAGCGACGCCGGCGCAGCGGACGATCAGCGCCGGCCGCCGGTCATGGGCGCCGTTCCAGATCGCGCGCGCCTCGTCGTAGCCCTCGTCGGACGGCCGGATCAGCTGGCCGCGCAGGCCCTGCTCGAGCTCGGCGAGCGTCGCGTCGCCGAGCATGTGGGGGATGATCGCTTCTGTGGTCATGTCTTCGAGCTCCTTGCAGGCGAAATTCTTCGAACGCGCTCAACCCTGCCGGGCCGGACTTAGCGACCCCTTAGCGACCGCTTGATCAAGCTCTAAGCAGCGGGCCACACCCCAACGATCGCCCAGCGGACGCAGGTGCGCGAGCGCCTGGTCAAGCAGCCGGGCCGCACGCTCGGCGTCGCCGTCGGCGATCGCCAGCTCGGCCAACCTGAGCGTCACCCAGCCCGCTGCGCGAAACAGGCGCTGCGGTTCGGCCAGCTCCCGGCTCGCTTGCAGCAGCTCGCGTGCGCGTTCGGGCTCGCCGGCGTCGGCGGCGATGTTGCCGAGATTGAGCCGCATACCCGCCTGACCGGGCGCGTCGTCGGTCTCCTCAAACAGCGCCAACGCGTCGCCGAGAAGCGACCGGCCCCGCTCCAGGTCGCCGGCGCGGGCGGCAAGGACACCCAAGTTACTCAGCGTCATCCCGACACCCCTGCGGTCACCCAGCTCGCGGCGTAGCGCCAACCCCTCCTCCAGCCACTCACGGCCGAGCTCGTGCTCCCCCACGACGCCGGCGAGGTTGCCGAGGCGGTTCAGCGCAAACGCCGTGCCCATCGCGTCGCGCGCCTCGCGGAAATGCGCCAGACTCTCGGTCAGGCGCTCGCGCGCCGGCTCGCTGAGCCCCTGGGCGCGGGCGACGTCGCCGAGCCCGGCCAGGACGTAGCCGATCGCGCGCCTCGCGTCCACGCGGCGAAAGAACTGCGCGGTCTCCTCAAAGTACATCCGCGGCGCGCCGCCCGGCCCCTCACCCGCGACGAACAGCCCCACCGTGTGCACCCGAAAGAACCGCTCCCCGTCCTGCGCGGGCACCTCCTGCAACCGGGCCAGGCTGTCTAGCAGCGCCTCGCGAGCGCCCGCGAAGTCGCCGCGGCACTGGGCGAGCACCCCAACGGAGTGCAGCACCGCTGCCGCCACCTTGCGATCGTCAAGCTCCTCGGCCAGCGCGCGGCTCTCGGCGAACAGGCCTTCGGCGTTGTCATAGCGACCGGCCATGTACTCATAGACGCCGACCTCATCGAGCGCGTGAGCGACCGCACGGCGGTCGCCCAGCGCCCGGAAGATCGCGACCCGCTCGATGCCCAGCTCGCTCACCCCGCCGCCTCGCCCCAGGCGGATCTCCAGCCCACACGCGGCGCGCAGAGCCTCCGCGCGAAGCTCGGTCGGCGCCGGGGCCGCCGCGAGCGCGGCCTCCAGCCAACCGCTGCCCTCCAGAAAGAGACTTCCGGCCATCCACATCGGCCACATGTGAACGGCCAGCCTCAACGCCTGCTCGGGTTCGTGCCGCAGCGCCCACCCGAGCGCCGCGCGCAGATTGTCGTGATCGGCCTCGAGCCGGCCGGCCACGACGATCGGCCCGGCTGACGTGCCCTCGGGATCGGCCGCCCGGGCGAGCTCGAGGTAGAAGGCGTGATGGCGCGCCTCCAGCGTCGTCGCCTCGCCCGCCTCGACGAGAAGCTCGCGCGCGTACTGGCGCATCGGCTCGAGCAGGCGATAACGGAAGCCATCGGCATCCTCCTCGGCCACCACCAGCGACTTGTCGACGAGTCGTCCCAGGAGGTCGGCGACCTGGCGGCCGTCGACATCTCCACCCGCCGCGATCTCCTCGGCGGCCTCCAGCGCGAAAGTCCCGGCAAACACGCCCAGCCGGCGAAACAGCGCGCGCTCGCTCGTCGTCAACAGCGCGTGGCTCCAACTCAGCGTCGCCCTGAGCGTCTGCTGGCGGTCCAACGCCGACCGGCTCCCGGCCGTCAGCACGGCGAGACAGTCGCCCAGTCGCTCCGCGATCTGAGCCGGCGAGAGCGCCCCCACGCGAGCGGCAGCGAGCTCCAGCGCGAGCGGCATCCCGTCCAGCCGCAAGCAGATCTCAGCCACCGCGCCAGCGTTGCCCTCGCCCAGCGCAAAGCCCGACGCGACGTCGCCCGCGCGCTCGCAGAACAGACGAACCGATTCGCAAGAGGCCAGCTCCACACGCGTCACCGACCGACCCGGGGCCGGCAGTGTCAACGACGGGACCCGCCAGGTCACCTCTCCCGGGACGCGCAGCGGCTCGCGGCTTGTCGCCAGGATCCGCAGCCCCGGACACGCGCCCAGCAGCTGGCCGGCCATGACGGCGCAGGCGGAAACCAAGTGCTCGCAGTTATCGAGGATCAGCAGCACCTGCCACTGGGCCAGCTGGGCGCTGAGGCCTTCCAGCGCCGGGCGCTGAGAGGGAAGCGTCAGACCGAGCGCGGAGGCGGTCGCCGCCGGCACCAACGCCGGGTCGCCGAGGCCGGCCAGCTCCACGAGCCAGACACCATCGTCGCACGCGCCCAGCCGCGCCGTCGCAGCCTCGAGAGCGAGGCGAGTCTTGCCCGACCCACCGGCGCCGACGAGCGTGAGCAGGCGATTACGGTCAAGCAGACGGGCAACCTCCCGCAGCTCCCGGTCGCGCCCGATGAAGCTCGTCAACGCGACCGGCAGGTTATGACGAGCACGCTCATCCCGATCTGCTCGCAACGCGTGCGCCGCCTTCCGGCGCGGCTCCTGATCCGGCGGGTCGAAGTTGACATCGCCACGCAGCAGCGCCCGATACAAGCGCGCGGTCTGAGGGTCGGGCTCCGCCTCCAGGTCGCGCCGAAGCACCTCGCGCAACCGCTGATACTGCGCCAACGCGTGCTGGCGGCGACCGGCCGCGGCGAACAGCTGCATCAGCGCGCGCTGGGCGCCTTCGTGCAGCGGATCGATCACCACAACCTGTTCGAGCGCCGCGATGGCCGCCTCGGCGTCCCCGCCCTGATCCAGACGGCTGGAAAGGTCCAGCAGCAGCCCCAGGTGCGCCTCGCTCACCGCCTCCCGCCGGCCGACCGCCCACGGTTCATACCGATCCTCAGGCAGAAGCTCACCGCCATAACACTCGAGCGCCGCACGATAATCCGACACCTCGCCAGTTCCACGGGCGCGCGCGACCGCCGCCTCGAACGCGTCGACGTCGACCTCCACCCTCCCGCCCGGATACAGCACCAGCATGTCGTCCCGCAACGGGAGCACCGCCGAGGTCTCTGCGCCCGCCGCCTCCAGCGCCCGCCGGGCGACATACAACGCCTGATGAAAGTTATTGGCCGCCGCCTCACGCGCCCGCTCAGGCCACAACAACTCAGCCGCCTGCTCCCGATGAACTCGACGCTCCGGCGCCAGCGCGAGCAGCTTCACCAGACTCTTGGCCTTACGCAGACGCCACGCCCCCTCGGGCACAACCTCTCCGCCCACGCGGACCGCGAAGGCCCCGAACAGCCTTATCTGCACGGCCTTGTCCATTGCTCCTAGCCCATGCTCCAGGAGCCCGTGACCCTGAAAGGACCGCGCGCGGCGTCCGGAACGACCTGGCGGCGCAGGTCCCAGAATGCCCTTTCCCGGATTAGCGGCCGTTCCAGGATCTGCGCCCCTCCTAGCTCTTCACCCCGCGCCGCCACGGATTCTCCGGACGTTCGCCGCGCCGTATGCGAGGTCGGCTCGGGCGCGTGACTGCGGAGCGGCGCGTTTGTTCGGGCGTGGCAACGAGAAGACCGCCGCGTTGCCGCAGCACGTAATGCCAGCCACCACGCGCCGATCACCGGCCAGCGATCACGGGAACGAAACGGGCGAGACGGCCGAGCCGCCCGGGGTTCGAACGGGCGTGGGTTTCGTTGGACAGGCTCATCGGGCTAAGCGCGAGTCTCGGTCGCAAACTTTCGTGGTCGGCGCCTACGGTCACGAGATCGCCGACGCTGAAATTGGCGGCATGGTGTCGGGTGCGCTGCCGGTCGGCGGTTCGTTTCCGCCCATATCGAGCCGGAACGGCGGGTAGGCGTCGGTCATCAGCGTGCCGCAGGCGACGACGCGGAAGACCCAGCGGTTCATCCCGAGCACGAAGTCATAGAGGGACCTCGGATAACGGCCGGTGAAGAGCAGCATGATGCCGACGAACAAGACCAGCAGGCCGACCAGCCCCCCGAGCCCCACGTCCACTGCCCGCCCGCCCCCGTCCCGGCGGCGCAGGCGCCGCTGACAAACATCGCGACGACTAGGTAGTGCGGCAAGTGCGAGCAGCCACCACTTCACGAGCACGAGCCCGCGTGAGAGCGAGTCGGGGTACGCGACGTCGAGCCGGGCCGGGTACGCGCTCACGTCCTTGAGCGTGAAGGGTGGATAACGGTCGGTGCCGAGCGCGCTGTAGGAGTAGAAGCCGACGCGCCACGACCAGCGCAGCACGCCGACGTTGAAATCGAACAGCCCTCTCGGGTAGCGCCCGGTGAAGAGGATAGCGAAGAACGCGACCACGCTCACAACAAAGAACGCGATCCAGAGGAAGACGAGACGATGAAGTGGGGGATCGCCAGCGGCCACTTGACTAGCCAGAGCCCGCGGCTGAGCCGCGGCGAGAGCTCGCCTGTAAGTCGCAGCAGATAGGGGGATGGGTTGGTTTCCATTACAGAACCCTCTCTCTCGCCCGAATCAGGCGACGGGTATCGCTGGAGCCTGGGGGATGTCCTCGCGCGGCTTTGCGCTCCGCGGCGCCGGAGTTCCAATCCGACGATCGTGTTCCAGCTTGCCTGGTCGCGGTTCCGGTTGGTATCGGGTCGGGAACCCATTTTCCGGCTGTGAAAGCCCGAGATCCGGCGGCGGTGTGGACGTCCCAGCTTGAGGTAGCGGGCGCCCGTGAAGGACCGGGCGAGTGATGGATGCGCGAGCGATCGTGGCGGCCGCGCCGTGCACGATGTGCAACCCAGCGCAGGCCCGGGGCGCCGATCCATCTAGAAGATGGGCGCTACCACCGATGGTGCTGCGGCTCACCTTTGGAGATCGTTGGGCTCACTGAGATGTCTGAGGGAGGCGGTGTTGCAAACCATCGTGTGCGCTGTTGACGAGCTCCCCGGTGCCGCAGAGGCGATCGCGGTCGCGGTTGGCCTGAGCGAGGGCGTCGGACTGAGGCTCATAGTGGTGCATGTGGTTGACGGCTACCGCCGCGCCAACGGCGTCGATATGGGCGGAGGGCAAGGAGCACCGAGGGGGTTAGCATCTGCTCGAACGGATTCGCGGGCAAGCACAGCTTCGAAAGCGACGCCGATCGGCGTGCGGAAGTCGGCGACCGCGCGAGCGAGCTCTCGCGGATCGCTGGCGAGGAGGCGGCAGTGGTGATCGTGGTTGGCTCGCGTGGCCGGTTAACGGCGTGGGCGCGGTCGGCTGCGCCGGCTTTCCGCACAGCTCAGTGGCATAGGCCCCTGCCCCGTCGTGGCCGTCCCTCCAAGCCCGCGTTAGGATGACGCTGCCGGAACGCTCCGGCAGTCACATGCCGCTGTTCTGGCGCGTCTTCCTCGTAAACGCCGCGATCCTCCTCGTCGGCCTCGTGCTCGCACTCACGCCCCCTAGTGTCAGCACGCACGGAACGGTGCCCGAGATCATTGACCTGTTCGGCGGTCTCGCCCTGATGATCGTCGCGAACTGGCTGATCCTGCGGCGGCTGTTCCGGCCACTTGAGCGCCTCGCTGGCCAGATGGAAAAGGCGGATGTGCTGCGCGGCGGCCAGCGCGTGCCGGTCGACAGCACGGGCGAGGTCGGCGCGCTCGAGCATGCCTTCAACACGATGATGGAGCGGCTTGAAACGGAGCGGCGCGAGGCTGGAGCACGAACATTGAACGCGCAGGAAGAAGAGCGGCAGCGGATCGCGCGCGGCCTCCACGACGAGGTCGGTCAAACGATGACCGGCGTGCTCCTCCTGCTCAAGCGCCTCGCACACGACGCGACGCCGGAGCAGGGCGCGGCACTCAGCGAAGCGCAGGCGGCCGTGAAGGCGAGCCTCGAAGACGTCCGCCGAACCGCGCAGGAGCTGCGTCCTGAGATCCTTGATCATCTTGGCCTGTCCAGCGCACTCACAAACCTGGCGCGCACGTTCTCAGACCGAACGGGCATCACGGTGCGACGGCAACTGCCTACCCACCTGCCCGGGCTCGATCCACAGGTCGAGCTTGTCCTCTACCGAGTCGCACAGGAGGGCTTGACGAACGCTGCCCGACACAGCGGCGCAAGCGAAGTGACGCTCATGCTCGAGCACGACGTCGACAGTGTCGTGCTCTGCGTCCTCGACAACGGGCGCGGCTTCGATGGCAGGCGCGCCGAAGGTGGCGGCCTGCGCGGCATCCGCGAGCGCGCGCTGATCGTCGGCGGTGCCGTCGCGATCAAACCCTCACCCACCGGCGGCGTCGAGATCCGGCTCCAAGTTCCGGTCACGGCAGAGGGCTAGCGTGCCAACCCCCATCGTCACCCGCGTCCTCGTTGCCGACGACCACGAAATCGTTCGTAAAGGACTGAAGCTCGTCCTAACCGCCGAGCCAGATCTGGACGTCGTCGCCGAGGCCGCCGACGGCGAAAACGCGGTCAAACGGGCGCTTCAAGACGACATCGATCTTGCAATCCTCGACATCACCATGCCGCGCAAGACAGGTCTCCAGGCGGCCCGCGAGCTCGGGCGACGGCGGCCCGAGCTGCGCATCCTGATCCTCTCGATGTACGACAACGAGCAGTTCCTCTTCGAAGCGCTAAAGGCAGGCGCCTCCGGCTACGTCCTGAAGTCCGAAGCCGACGACGACATCGTCACCGCCTGTCGGGCAGCGATACGCGGCGAGCCGTTCCTCTATCCCTCCGCCGTCAAGGCGATCATCCGCGACGTCATCACGCGCGCCGGCGAACGCAGCGAGGAGCTCGAGCTGCTAACGCCACGCGAGCTCGAGGTACTCAAGCTGATAGCCGAAGGACACACCTCAAAGGGAATCGCAACGACGCTCGTCCTCAGCATCAAAACCGTCGAGAGCCACCGCGCGAACATCCTCAGCAAGCTCGGCATGCGCGACCGCGTCGACCTCACACGCTACGCAATCCGCCGCGGCCTGATCGAGCCCTAACGCATCACAAAATCTTGTGCCTGCACGTGGACGATGGAGAGGGATCAGCGAACACCGAGCCGGACAACCCGCTGTGGCAAGGAGCAGGCCCGCCGCCGCTCTCGGCGAGGCTCCTGCTTCACCGTCACCACGGCCCACCGAGTAAAGGCTAGGGGTTTGGTCGTGCTTTTCGTATGACGAGGCTGGGTCTGGAGAGGTCGTCTGCTCATCCACGCCGGTGTGGCTGATCGCTCAATGTGGCGCGAGCACCTTGACTGGCTGGCGCAAGCCGGGTTTCGGACGATAGCTGTCGACCTTCCCGGGTTCGGCGAGGCGGTCATAGAAGACGGACTCCAGGCGCCCTGGGACGATGTTCTGCAGACCCTGAGGAGCTCGACGTCGCCGGCGCAGCTCTCGTCGGTAACTCGTTCGGCGCGGCGGTGGCGCTGCGGGCCGCGGCAGTCGCGCCAGCGGCGGTCTCTGCCCTAGTGCTCATCTCCCCGCCTCCGCTAGTGCCGGACCCGTCGCCGGCGCTGGATGCGGTACGGGAGGCTGAAAACACTGCTCTGGAGCACGGGGACATCGATGCGGCAGTGGCCGCGGTCGTTGCAGCCTGGACCCAGCCGCACGCGCCCGCGGCACTCCGCGAGCGAGTCGCGTCTATGCAGCGTCGTGCTTTTGCGATGCAGGCCGCTGCCGGCGAGGCGCAGGAGGCGCCGGATCCGCTCGACGAGCACCCCGAGGTGCTCGCTGAACTGCAGATCCCGGCTCTACTGGCGGCGGGGGAAGAACGACATGGCAGACTTCCGGGATCCGGCCGAGCAGCTACCAGAGGCTCTGCCGCTCGCGCGGCATGCCGTGATCAGGGGCCCTGGTCACCTCGCTCCGCTCGAAGCGCCAGGCGAATTCAAACGGCTCTTACTCGACTTCCTGCGCAACCGAACGACGCAATAGGACAGCCACGGGTTGAGCATGACCCGGCCGCAGATGGGCAGAGCCACCGCCGGATACCCCTCCCACTTTGACCTCGCGACGCGCATCTGGACATCGCGGGTCGCGTCCCCGCTCAGCACGGATTGCGAGAGCGTGCCGACCGACGTGCTTGTACCAATCCTGCTAGCGATCGGGTCGACTCAGCAGTACACGGCCACCTCGAACCGGCTCTCCCTCGTGAGGAATCTGAGCACTCTGATCAGGCGACTGAGACGACTGTCACTGTCAAAGTGCTCGGCTGTTTGGGCGGTGACGTCCGACCCGACCGGTAGGTCCTCGGGCTGGCGGCGGGCTGACTCTCGACGACTGTGTCGACCGCTCGGCCTGACCGGCAAAGCTTGTGTCGCCCGCCGCCGTCCGAGGACCGCCGGCGTGACTTGATAGAAGCGTGGCTTCGCCTCTCGTGACAGTTGTCCGCCGGAGATCCGCTTCATTCGGCGTCAACCAAACGAAGGGACGGTATGCATGATCGTGATCGGGGCGGACACGCACAAGGGGTCGCACGCGCTGGCGGCGGTCGACGAGGGGACTGGCCGGGTGCGCGGCAGCCGACAGATCAAGGCTGAGGACGCGGGGCATCTGGCCGCGGTGCGGTGGGCCCGCGAGCTCGACGAGGAGCGGGTGTGGGCGATCGAGGATTGCCGCTCGTGTTCTCGCCGGCTTGAGCAGGCGCTCTTGGCGGCGGGCGAGCGGGTCGTCAGGGTGCCGCCGCATCGAATGGGCGCCTCCCGCAAGGGCGAGCGCGAGCTTGGCAAGTCGGATGAGATCGACGCGCTTGCCGTCGCCAGAGCTGTCGTGCAGGATGGGATCGAGAAGTTCCCGGTCGCGTACCTCAACGAGCGGGCGATGGAGATCCGGCTGCTGCTCGATCACCGCAACGATCTCGTCGCCGAGCGCACCCGTACCGTGAACAGGTTGCGCTGGCACCTGCTCGAGCTGTGCCCCGAGCTGGAGCGCTCGCTCAAGCGTGGGGCGCTGAACAAGGCCCGGGTGCTCGACCGCGTGGACCGGCAACTGCGCAAGCTCGACGCTGGCGCCCGGGTCCGAATCGCGCGCGAGCAGATCTCCCAGCTGCGCGGGCTGAACCGCGAGATCGATCAGCTGCAGCGCGAGCTGGCAGAGCTGGTCACCGCGCACCGCCCGCAGCTGCTGGCCGAGCAGGGCTGCGGCGCGCTGACCGCGGGGATCCTGATCGGACACACCGCCGGCAACCAGCAGTTCCGATCAGACGCGAGCTTCGCGCTGCAAACCGGGACCGCGCCGATCCCGTGCTCCTCAGGCAAGCGCACCCAACACCGGCTCAACCGCGGCGGGGACCGCCAGCTCAACCACGCGCTGCACGTGATCGCGATCACCCGCGCACAGCACGACCCCGCCACCAAGGAGTACCTCGCGCGCAAAGAGGCCGAAGGCAAGACCAACAAGGGAGCGCTCCGATCTCTCAAGCGCCACCTCGCGCGCCGCTTCTACCATCTCCTCGCCGAGCCACCCGCCGACCAACAGCAAAACGCCGAGCCCGAATCGATCACCAAGCTCGAGCTGACCGCCGTCCCCGACCGACCCAAGCCCCGGCGAGAGGTCGAGCAGATCACCGCCGCGCCCTGCCCGATGGTCTGCATCAGCTAGAGCGCCCCGGACTCACCACCTTCGCCAGAGCCGTTCTCCGGCCCGCTATCGACCACGGTGAACGCTCACCGCCGGTCTCGCGCGCCGCAGATCGCCGCGACCGACCCCAACCACGAACCTCGGCGAGCCAACCGACGCGTGCTCTGCCCTTCTGACGCCCTCAACCAACTCCAGCAACCCGATAGCACCCCCGAAACGACCCGACTCTCGCTCCCGGCGGACCCTCACACATCAGGCCAAAACCACGCAAATAGCGACCGACCCTTGACATAGAAGCGAGCTTTCACGAACACTGAGCCATCTGGTCGGGCGGGTTCTGGCCTCGACGGACTTCTCCTCTCGTTCCCCGGGCGACGGGAGCGGCAGCGCGCGGCTGGGTTTCTCCCGCCGGTGCGACCTGCCGATCCAGTTCGCGGCACCCGCTGCCGAGCGCTCGGCTCGGTTCCGTTGATCCGTGGCCGGGCTGCTCAGTGGTAGCGCAGCCCCGGGAAGTTCGGCGCATTGCCGCGGCCCTCCGGCGTCACATCGAGCACATTCCAGATCGGCCAGATGGAGTCGACGTGGCGGGCCTCCAGTCCCTCGTCTCGCGGCGCGTACATGAGCTCGGAGGCCCACGTGTGCGGAATTGGTCGGCGTCGCGGACGAACACGTTCAGCACGGGCATCTGCTCGCCTTCTGGGATCTCTGCGTGGTAGTCGCGGTTGTAGGTGTTGCGTCGCGAGGAAAGTAGCCGCAGGCGCCAGTGACGCTCGCGTGCGAAGGTGCGGATCCGGCCTGGATCCGACTTAGCGACCACCGCAAGGTTCAGCCGCCGGGCGAGGTGACGGGCGGCGCCGTCGAGCGAGTCCAGGATCGAGGTGCATGATGCACACGGCGTCTCGGAAAGCGGCAGTCGCGCCGTCTCGCCCTCCTCGGGTCCCGGCCTGGTGTCCCCCGAGTATCGCGGGAACATGAAGCTGTACACGACGAGCGTATCCTTGCCTGCCTCGAACAGCTCGCTGAATCGCACCTCGGCACCGTCGGATGCCTCCTCGAAACGGTAGTCGTCGGGAACGACACCGCCCCGCGGCAGCGCACGCCGCTGCGCCGCGACCGCCTCGATCGCCCGCCGCAGCCCGGCCTCGGCTTCCAGCAGACGATTGCGCTCAAGACGGTACTCCTCGGACTCGCCGGGGAAACGAATGCCGGAATCAATCGGGGTCATCTACCTCTCCTTGTCTGCTCGGTGCTTGCATAGTCTTTCCGGTTCAGGTTCAGGCCGCGATTGGCAGCCCTGCCCGCTCGACCTGGGACATTCTGACGTCGGGTGGCGTGGACGCACGCATCGACCTCTGCCTGCAGCGCGTCGAGCGTGACGAGCACCGCGCCTCCATCCTCGACCCCGTAGCGACTCCCGGCTCGTCCTCCTGGCAGCGGCGGCGTCGCGTCGGTCGGCCCGGGGATTCCCGATCACCTTGTGCGTCGCCTGATCGCCGCCTCGAGGCTGTCGAGCTCGGTGTCGCGGTGGGCGCGATACTCCTGCGTCCAGGTTTCGTCGTGGAGGAGATCAAGCGTCATGACCAGGTTCGTGCGGTCACCGTGGGGCTGGATGTCGATCACCGTCAGGTGTTCATACGGCTCTTGGTCGGGCACGAAGTCGATCCGAGACAGGTAAGCGAGGCGGGGCGGCGGTGCGACCTCGGTGAACGTCCTGCGAAACTCGCTCGAGAGCGGCAGACCGAGGTTCCGCACGAACGCGATCTGTTCCGGCGCGGTCGCGGTCATGGTGTACCGCAGCTGACCGCGGGGCCTGACCTCGAGCTCGCTCACCCGGGTTTCGAAGCCGTCCGGGGCCCACCACTCCTCGAGGCCGGCGGTGGTGGTCCACAGCTCCCAAATTTGCTCCGCCGGCGCGTCATACGTGCGCTCGAGCCGCGCGACGTTCGGGCTGGGCGTGGATCCGGTGGTCATCGATCCCTCCTTTGGGTCGGCTGGTTCTACCTGGGTGACGAGTGGAGGGACGCTGGACGGACACCGGCGCGAAAAATGCTGCTGTCCGTCTCGGCCGCGCTACTCCCGGCCTGTAGGAGGTCCGGCGATCTCACCCTCGCATCTGGGTTGGTGGCCCCGCCGAATGCGCGGCCGGCGGCTAGAAAAGTGGCCGACACGTTCGTGATCGCCGTGCTGATGCCGATCGCCAAATCGATCGAGGTCAGCCTCGGCCACTGAAACGCAGAACACCCGGGCCTCGCTACCCCGACGTCTGCAATCACGAAGCCTGAGCCGTGTCGCTGGGCGCGATCGCCGCGCCGGAGAGTTCCGCTTCGGCCCGACGCGCGCCCTGAGCAGCAGCCGAGTCATCGCAGCCCCGTGGGCGACAAAGCAGGAGCGGCCAGGCGCGCGTGAGACAGCCGTCGCGCTCGGATTTGGGGGATTGCGAGAGCGACGTGTGTCAAGTCTCGATGCGCCGTAGGTGGTAGGGGTGATCGGCAAGTGCCTATGTGCCCGTTCATGCGATCGAGATCGCGCTGCTGGTTGTCGTCGAGGCTGTTTCACAAAGAGGTTCCGTCCTGCTTGATCTTGAGCATTGGGGTTGAGTGGCCGGGGGGAGTTTCACCCCCCGGCTCTCGCAGATCCCGGCGTGAGCCTCTCGACTCACCGGGCTCTTGTCATCCAGCCTGAGACGGCGCGCGCGCCTGCCAGTGAGCGAACAGTGTTGGCTCTCGTCGTGCGACGCTCGCCAGGAACCGCCGTGCTCGTGGCTGACTGCGGCGGAGTCGCTTGTACTTCTTGGTGGCCCATCGAACGAGGTACTCGTCGATGCGTCTGAGCAGCGCGATCAGCTTTGACCGGTAGAAGCGGCCGTAGTAGTTGATCCAGCCTCGCACGGTCGGGTTGATCGCTTGTGCGAGGTCGGCGAGGGTGTACCTGTTCCACAGGTGCAGCCGCCAGCGCTTGATCGTACGCCCGATCTCCTTGACGGCGTCGTCCGCGACCGCAGGGCAGAAGCTGACGAAGAACTCGCCGCTTCGGCTCCTTGCGAGCCGGGGACGGAACGTGTAGCCGAGGAACGTGAACCGCTCGTGCTCATGTGAGCCTTTGCGGTTGGAGTCCTTGCAGTACACGATCCGCGTCTTGTCTAGGTGATTACCGGCAATTTGATCCCTGACCATGTAACGATCGCGAGGTTCATCTGCCGTCACGAGCGGGCGCTGGCCGACCTGTTTGGCGAGGTGCTCAAGTTGTGTCATCGGGCGGGGCTGGTGAAGCCAGGGGTGGTGTCGATTGATGGCACCAGGATCGCTGGGAACGCGAGTCCGGAGGTCAACTACCAGTTCGATCAGATCGCGCGGGAGGTCTTGGCCCAGACGCGAGCGACCGACGAGGCCGAGGGCGAGCAGTTCGGTGAGGCGCGTGGTGACGAGTTGCCCGAGGAGCTGCGCACGCCGGAGGGGCGGCGGGAATTCTTCCGCCAGGCCAAGCGAGAGCTTGAGCATGAGGATGAGGACTCGGAGCTGACGGATCCCGGGCCTGAGGCGGCGGGGGAGGTTCCGCTGGAGCTGGATGCCGAGCGGATCGTCGCGCGGACCCAGGGGCGCGAGGGGTGGTTGCGGGAGGGCAAGCGCCAGGTTGAGCGGCATCGCTGGGAGAACCCGGACTCGGTCAAGCGTTCGCGCAAGGAGCGGCTGCTTCAGTCGGCCGAGCGCCTGGAGACAGACCTTGACGTGGAGCGCCGCGCCAACGAGGCCTACGAGGCCTATCGGGCGCAGGGGCGGATGCGCGACGGGCGGCGGTTCGGAGGCCCGCCCAACCCCTATCAGCCGCCGGAGGTGCCTCAGGGGAAGGTGAATGTCACCGACCCGGATTCCAAGCCGATCCCGATCGGGTTCGGGTTCGTGCAGGGCTACAACGCGCAGGCCGCGGTGAACGAGCAGCAGATCGTGCTGGCCGCGGAGATCACCAACAACTCGACCGACTTCTCCCAGCTTGACCCGATGGTCACCGCCGTTCTCGATGAGCTCGAGCGGGCCGACATCGATCAGTTGCCCGAGGCGGTCGCGGCCGACGCCGGCTATTGGAACGAGGAGCACATGGACGAGGTGGTAGCCAACAAGCACATCCCGGTGTTGGTCGCGCCCGACAAGGGCAGCCGCGGCACGCCACGGAAGACCTGGACCGGCGGGCGTTACGAGTGGATGCGAACGGTGCTGCACTCGGAGCACGCCCAGAGCCGCTACCGAAAACGCAAACAGACCACCGAGCCGACATTCGGTAACACCAAACACAACAAAGGCGTGATCCGCTTTCTCCGAAGGGGGAGGGTCAAAGTGCGCCTTGAGTGGCGATTAATGATGATGACCGAGAACCTCACCAAGGTTCACCGCCATCAGATAACCACCCTGGCGGCCTGAAACGGCATCACACTGGTGACACCGTCCCTCACGACGGGCATGTCACCAACCGACCAACTTCAGCGCCCCCGACGCCGGTCGGCCCCAGAGCTCTGTGAAACAGCCTCCGTCCCGTGCGCGCGCCAGCGTTGGGGTGGTCGGGACTGTCGCTCCTCGATCTGAGGCTGTCGCACAAACCAGTCCAGAACCTGGTGCATCAATTTGTCGACGGGATAACACTTTCCAGCGCCGACTACGACGGTCATTTCGACTGGGACAAGAGCTGCGAATTTGAACGAGTTCTCGGGCAGTTCCTCCCACGATCACTGGAGCAGGGAGTTTCTTGCGCCTTTGTGCAACAGCCTCCGATCTGATGCGGGAGCGTCGACGCCCCCATCTGGCTTCGCGCTTCGCTTGCTCGGCGACTTGACGCCTGCTATCGACTGGGTCGCGTTGCTGCTGGTGCTCTCGGCTTGAAAGCCGGCGTGCCACCCCGCTGACCGACACGGTTGGGCTCGTAGTCAGGCTCGGCGGCTTGTGCGACCTCGCTGGTTGCTGCGCTTCGAGTGTGCGGTGGCCGTGGTGGCTCCGGCGCTGCGGGTGCCGGTGGCTGTGGGTGCGAGGAGGCGGCTGAGCTCGGCGTCGAGACGATCGACGAGGGCACCGTCTCGGGCGACTCGACGGAGCATTTTGAGGCTCGCGCAGTAATGGGCGAGCTTGGCGCGGGTCGCGGTTTCGTGAAGCCGCGACGGTGGCAGCAGCGCGAGCTCTTGGACTTTGGCGATCTTGTCCGCAGCGAAGATCGCCAGGGCGTCGGGGTCGGCGTGGGCGACGCGGTCGCGTAGCTCACGCTTGCGAGACTCGTGGTCGCCGATCGACGGATCGTCTGAGACCGATTCGACGAGCCGCGCGACGCGGGTACCGAATCGGTGCTGGAGCTCTGCGCGGGTGGTCGCGGTCTTCTCAAGCGTGTCGTGCAGGAGCCCGGCGGCGATCACCTCGTCTGGCTGGCCCTGGCGGTGAAGCAGCCGGCCGACCTCGATTGGATGGGCGATGAACGGCGCGTGGTCGATCTCCCGGTATTGCTTCGTGTGGCGTGCGGAGGCGAACTTGAGCGCAGCTTGCGCGATCGGCCCGGCGAACTGGTCGGCGGTGGGGCGTGACCCGGCGGTGACGCCGTCGGGGAAATCATCGTTGAGGATGCCATGGGTTTCGTCAGCGACCATGCGGCACGGGGATCGCGATTGTCTCGGACTAGGAGCCTCTGGGTGTGCTCGTCTGATCGACTCCGGGCGGCGCGATGTTTCCCTCGTCGATCTCCCGCGAGAGCCTGGCCTTGTCCTCCAAGCGGCCCGGGGTGAGTACGCCGGAGCCGGCCGCGTGGGAGATCGGATCACCACCGCGACCTCGCAGGATGATCGCGCACCCGACCGCGATCGCCGCGCCGATCAGCGGCCCGGCGACGTACACCCAGTAGGCCGTCCAGTCGCCGCTGACCAACGCCGGGCCGAACGAGCGCGCCGGGTTCATCGAGGTGCCGCTGACCGGCGCGGACCACAGGCCGGCCAGGGCGATGTAGCCCCCGACCCCGAGCGCGCCGATCGCGCCGACGTTCTGCGCCGCCGAGGCGGTACCCAGGATCACGCTGAGCAGGACACCCGTCAGCGCGATCTCCATCAAGAACGCCTGCCAATCGTGGTACCCCGGTCCGGGGAGGGTCGCGCCGAGGTGCTCGACGTTGCCGAACACCACCAGCAGGAACAGGCACGCCAGCGTGGCGCCGACCAACTGCACGATGATGTAGCCCGGCACTCGCTTCCACGGGAAATCCCCACGGACCGCGAACGCCAGCGACACCGCCGGATTCAAGTGTGCGCCCGACACCGCGCCCATGAACAGGATGATCGCCAGCACCATCAAACCCGGGGCGACCACCGCTGCCGCGAGGCTGATCTGCCCCTTAGCGTGCAGGAGCCCGCCACCGGCAGCGACCAGCACCAGCATGAACGTCCCCAAAAGCTCCGAGAACAACCTCCGGTACTCCAGCTTCGGATCATCGAAGTCCGTCCGCGAACCAAACTCGAGCATCAACAGACGCCTCGCACGCGGGAGGTCGTGATCGGTCAGATTCGAGGGTTCCTGAATCGGCATCACGTGAACCAGATGTGAAAGATGATCGCCGAGCACAACCCCGCGATCGTCATCCCGATCGGGTGATTGGAATCGAGACGCTGATGCGGGACTACAGCCCCGTCTGCGCTGTGACGCGCCCGGTCTTGACGGCGGCGCTGAGCGCGGCGTAGTCGAGTTCGTTCTGGTCGGCGTAGAGCTCGGCGAAGTCGGCCAGCGGCCTGTCGAGCGCGTCGCTTGAGCCGAGGTAGGCGCTGATCGTGACGCCATCGCAACCGGGGGCATGCGGGCGGGTCAGCATCCGGCCGCAGATCTCGGCCGGCTGATCGTCTCCGAACCGCTCGGCGACCTCGCCGGCGTCTGGAACGAGGTCCCCGAATCCACCTGTGGGATCGTCGGCCCAGACTACGCCGAGATGCGCCCATCCCAACCTAGGAAGCCGTCTACCCCCATCCCGGTCGTCGCGTGAGGTAGGCGCTGCAGGCTGCTCCCAGCTCCAGGCCGGAACTGGGGCCGGTTGCTCGACTCGGTCAGGCCCGGCGGCGTGATGGATGAGCCCGACCCGACTCGTGGACCAAGGCGTCAGCGTCCGCGAGCGCGCCTGGTTCGCGTTGCCCGAGGGGGGTCTATCCGGTCGACTGGCGGGCGGACGACACAAGCTCGCGCACACCAGTCGCGTCCGCTTGCCGGACGACGTACGACTCTGCCTAGTCGAGACGCTCGAGCTCATAATTTCTCGACGTCGCCGGTGCTAAGGGCTCACGACGTAGTTTGTGAAGGGGTGGGGGTTGTTATGTAGAACTGGTTGGTGTGGTCGACGAGCGGGCTATCGCAGAGCGGTATCGGCTGTTGAGCGAGCAGGGGGTGTTGGATGAGCGGGTACAGCGGTTGTGGGCTGCGGCGGAGGCGCGATCGGCGGGGCGTGGTGGGATCGCGGCGGTGGTGAGGGCGACGGGGATCTCGGAGTCGACGGTGCCGCGGGGGCTGGCTGATTTGGAGTCTGGTGAGCTGCCGTTGCCGGGCAGGGTGCGCCGGCATCCGGGGCGGATTTCGATTGGTGAGCGCGAGCCGGGTTGGAGAAGGATCTGGAGGGGTTGATCGATCCGCGACGCGTGGCGATCCGGAGTCGCCGTTGCGGTGGACTTCGAAGAGCGCGGCGAAGCTTGCCGAGGCGCTGCGCGGGATGGGCCACCAGGTGGTGGATCGGACGGTGTTGCGGTTGTTGAAGGCCAAGGGGTACAGCCTGCAGTCCAACCGCAAGACGCGGGAGGGGGCTTCTGATCCCGACCGCGACGCGCAGTTTGAGCACATCAACCAGGCCGCGAAGGCGGCGATCGAGGCCGGCCAGCCGGTGATCAGCATCGATGCAAAAAAGCGCGAACTGGTCGGCGATTTCAAGGCGTTCGGGCGTGAGCTCGAACCCAAGGGGCGCCCGGTTGAGGTCCGCACCCACGACTTCAAGGACGAGGAACTGGGTCACGCGATCCCCTACAGCGTGTATGACCTGACCGCCGACGAGGGGTGGGTCAGCGTGGGCATTTCGCACGAAACCGCGCCGTTTGCTGTCAACACGATCCTGAGCTGGTGGGAGCACCTCGGCAAACAGCGCTACCCCGATGCCAAGACGCTGACGATCACCGCCGATTGCGGCGGCTCGAACTCCAGCCGCACCCGGCTGTGGAAGGTCGAGCTGCAACGACTCGCGAACGAGACGGGCCTTGAGATCGTCGTCTGCCATTTCCCTCCGGGGGCCAGCAAGTGGAACAAAATCGAGCACCGGCTGTTCAGCTTCATCTCGACCAACTGGCGCGGCAAGCCGCTCATCAGCCACGAGGTCATCATCAATCTGATCGCCGCCACCACCACCAGCACCGGGCTAAAGGTCTACGCCCGGCTCGACGACCGCGATTACCCCAAGGGCGTCGAGGTCAGCAACCAGCAGCTCGCCGCTGTCAACATCACCCGAGATCAGTTCCACGGCGAATGGAACCACCGCATAACACCGTCAGAAACTAAGTCGTGACTCCTAACTAAGCGCAGGTCTCCCGAGGGTGCCCCACGCGGGGATACGCGCGGGAGCGCGTTAGGCGCTCCCTCCGGAGGGTCGACTGTCAGGGCTCACCGGCGCTGACGTGCATCATCGGGGCTACCAGTGCCGACGGCGGCGGCGATCTGTAGCGCACCGCGGCGTGCGACGCAGGCAGGGAGTCGTCGGCCGCACGCTGCTGGTTCGCCACGACCTGTGGACTCGCGGGTGGAATCGATCCGCGCCGAGCATCCGGTCGTCGGCGCTGTAGTCGCGGTTCAGGTTCATCCGAAGCGAGTGATGCCATCGCACCGCGGGGCGCGTAGCGTTTGCCGTGAGCTCGGGGCATGTCCCGATCAACACAACTCGCAGAGACAGCACCCGATGAGCGCGACCGAAGTTCAGCTGGCTTCGATGACGACGCCGGACACGGGGCAGTTGACGACGTTCCCTAAGGGGACGACGTGCTGTTCTGGGTCGGTTTCGTCTTGGCGATCCCTGTGGATCACCGGCGCATTGATGGCACCTACACCATGCGGCGGCAGGGCGTAGGCGCGTGGCCACAAAGCCAACATCTCAACCCTTGGAGGACTCATGACAACGACCACGTCTAGGATCCGGCGGCCCGCGGCGAGGGCTTCGAAGAAGCCGGTGGCGGTGCCGCATCTGTCGGTAGCGGAGCGCGTCGCGCGCGGGAAGGCAGCGCGTGCGGAGGTCCCGCGCTCGAGCCACGCCATCTTTGAGCCCTCGCCTGAGAGGGCGGATCCGGTCACGCTGCTCGAGGATCAAGCCAAGACACGCGTTCCCGAGCTGGTCCCGATCCGGTACGGCAGGATGCTGGTGTCGCCGTTTACGTTCTATCGCGGGGCGGCGATGATCATGGCCCATGATCTCGGGCCGACATCGCGGTCGGGGCTGATGGTGCAGTGTTGCGGGGACGCGCACCTGTCGAACTTTGGCGTGTTCGCCTCACCCGAGCGGCGGCTGGTGTTCGACATCAATGATTTCGATGAGACGCTCCCGGGTCCGTGGGAGTGGGACGTCAAACGGTTGGCTGTGAGCATGCTGATCGCCGCGCGCTACAACGGCTTTCGCGCCAAGGACCAAGACCGGATCGTGCTCGACACGGTTGGGCGCTATCGGACCGCGATGGCGGACTTCGCCGCAATGAAGAACCTCGACGTGTGGTACTCGCGTCTGGAGATCGAGAGCGTGGTCCAGGAATTCGCCTCGCAGTTCAAGGCGAAGATGGTCAAGCGAACCGAGACGACGCTTGCGAAGGCTCGCACGAAGGACAGTATGGCCGCGTTTTCTAAGCTGACGCATTCGGTCAACGGCGATGTCCGGATCGTTGATCAGTCGCCGTTGATCGTGCCGATCGAGCAGCTCGCGCCGGGCGAGGAGCGCGATGAGATGTTCGAGGCGCTGCACCAATTGCTGCGCGGCTATCGCGAGACGCTCGAGTTCGACCGGCGGGTGCTATTGGAGGAGTTCGAGTTGACCGACTTCGCGCGCAAGGTGGTCGGGGTCGGCAGCGTCGGCACGCGCGCGTGGATCGCACTGCTGCTTGGCCGTGACGGCCGAGATCCGCTGTTCCTCCAGATGAAGGAGGCGGAGGCGTCGGTGTTGGAGGGGTTCCTTGGCCCCAGCGAGTTCAAAAACCACGGTGAGCGCGTCGTCACCGGACAACGGCTGATGCAGGCGACCAGCGACATCTTCCTCGGCTGGCTACACGTCGACTCCGGGCTGGACGGTCAGGAGCGTGACTTCTACGGCCGCCAGCTCAAGGACTGGAAGGGCTCGGCCGAGATTGAGCAGATGGTCCCGAAGGGCATGACCGCATACGGCAGGCTGTGCGGCTGGACCCTCGCCCGCGCGCACGCCCGCAGCGGCGACCGTATCGCGATCGCCTCCTACCTCGGCAACGGCGACAGCTTCGACCGTGCAATCGTCAGGTTCTCCAAGGCCTACGCCGAGCAGAACGAGCGCGACTACCAAGAGCTCGCCGCGGCAGTCAAATCCGGCAGGATCACCGCCGAGACGGGCCTCTGAGGTTAGTCTCGGATCGTGGTAGCGAAGTCATCGGATCCGCCGGTCGTTGGATGGGGATCAACCAAGCCGTCGTCGGGCGCCCGACGGCCGCTCGGCAAGGCGTCGCGAAAGCGCGACGCAACGGAGATCTCACTGCCGCAGGGGACGACCGATGTCGCTCCTATGTCATCCATGAAGGGCTGGGTGATGTCAAGCGGCCGTTTGGTGTCTTTGACTTTCGGAGTGGCAGATTGGTTGGGGTGAGGCATGGATCGCCTTGGTTGATCGGGGTTTTGGGGCTGCGCCCCGGATTGGTTGCCCGGTTGTCCAGGCGAGCTCGTCCGGGTCAAGCGCCTTGTTTGCGGGCGTGGGTGATCGGCGCCGGATGGGGGCGCTTGACGCAGGCGGGTGAGTCTGGCAGGGGTTGAGCGTGAGGTGGTCATGGTGCTCGGGGGGTTGGGCGCCGGTTCGCTTTCGGCGTTCCGGCTTGGGAGGAGGCTCCACAACAACTTCGCCAGCGTGCGCGCGTCCAACCGGTCGGTCTTCGCCCGCGCCTGGCTGATGCCGGTATCCCCGGGGGACACGACGAGCACCTTGCTCACGTGCGGCTCGAGCAGCCTAACGATCTCCCACGAGCTGCCGGTCACCTCAAGCGCGACCCGATCGCTCGGCAGAAGGCTCTCGGCCAGCGTCTCGATCCCCTCGAGCGTCGAGGGCACCCGGCCGGCCGAGTAAACCTTGCTCTCCTCGCAGATCGCGATCTCGATGAAGTCAAGGTGCACGTCCAGCCCAATGCACCTGCCCAGCGGCCGTGACAGCAACCGCCGCTTGGTCACCGCTCACCTCCTATAGCTTGAACTACTTGGCACGGAGAACGAGTTGGCGAACGACACAGACCGATTCGCGCTCGCAGCGCACCCGGGCAAGTCGCAGGGGCCGCCACCGAATCTCACGGGCTCGTAGCCCATCGTCTCTATGAAGGAGGGCAGCGTGTCAAGTGAAAGTGTGGGTTAGTGTCAGGGATCTGACACCTCATTGCGAATTGCCGGGTGAGCGCTGTCGTGTCAAGCGCCCGAGCAAGGTCACTGCGGTGAGCGTCGTTGGGCCCATGGCGCTTGACACGACAGTGTGAGTCCGGCACTACACTGGTCACGGTCCGCGGGTCGGTCGGTGGGTTCGAGCAGCGCTCATCTCTCTATCGCTTCATCAACTTCGAGGATTAGGTGTCATCGGGGCTCGCTGCGGTGGCGCATTTCCAAACAGGGCTGTCAGGCAGCCAGACGATACGCGGCGCCTGCCGGAGCGAAGGGCTTGAAGGATTGGCTGCGGGTGAGCATGTACCAGATCGCGGTGGCGAGCTGGCGGGAAAGATCGATCTGCGCGACCTTCGCGCCGCGCTGGCGGCCGTGGCGGCGCCTCAGGCGCTGGTAGCGCTCCGCGTAGAGCGGATGCGGGGCCGCGTGGATCGCGGCCTCCATCAGCCCCCAACGCAAGTACCGGGGTCCGCGCTTGGAGGCCGGCCCGCGCAGGTTGACGTCGCCAGACTGGCTGACCCGCGGGCACAGCCCGGTGTAGCCGACGAACTTCTGAGGCGTCGAGAACCGCGTGATGTCCCCGAGCTCGCACGCGACGGTGAACGAGGTGACCCACCCGAACCCGGGAGCGCTCATCAAGAGCGGCACGTATTTGTGATCGGCGCCGGAGCGCTTGAGCTCCGCCTCGATCTGCGAGATTCGCAGCTCGAGCTCGTCGATCAGCTCCACGCTGGCGAGGGCGTGAGCGCGCCACGGCTCGGGGATGTCGAGCTCGCGGAGCATCAGGCGGCCTCCGTGACCGAACAGGTCGACCATCGGCACCTGGTAACCGAACGCGATCAGCGTCGAGTGCACCCGGTTCTTCAAAGTAGAGCGGTGCCTGACCAGATGCAGCCGCCAGCGGGAACGCTCCCGCTCCCGGCGCAGCTCCGGGGTGGGCAGCCAGATCGCCGGCACCAGGTCATAAACCGACAGCGTCGCCAGCACCCGCGAATCTATCCTGTCGGTCTTGCACGCCAACGGCGCCAACCCCTTGACCCGCTGGGCGTCGGCGATCAGCACCTCCCACCCGTGCCCAACGAGCTCGTCGTGCACGAATCTGGCGCCGTTCATCGACTCCACCACGCCCCGGACCGGCTGGCCGTAGACCGCCACCCGGCGCGTCAGACCGTACAGGCCGTCACGATCCGCCGGCGCCGGGAACTGATCGATCAACTCGCCCTGGCCGGAGATCAAGCAGACATCGATCCGCTTGCGACTCAGATCCAAACCAACATGCAGCACGAACTTCCTCCTCTCCCGGCACCGCCCGGGCAGGATCAGCCCGGCCCATCGCGTAGCGTGAGCCCTGGTCGGTTCCTCCTATTCGGATAGCCCGGCCGCGCGGATAGCAGCCGCGCGCGCCTGACCTATGCTTTTCGAGACCGAGGGCCGACCTACTCCCAACGGCCACGCCACCCGGGAAGCCCGCCTTCATCGCTATTCCTGAGCAGGCGCAACGTGACACATCGAGCGCGTCCTCAACATAACCGTTCGCGGGACATACAACCGGACTTGCACCTTGCAATGCATCCGGCTCAAGCAAGCCTCGGAGATCTGGTGGCGATTACGCGCTACGATCCACTTCTGACGGTGGGTCGTCCGCAGGTCCACGCACCCCGGCCAATGGCCGCGGCGTCTAGTTCGTCCATTGGTTCTGGGCTCGTCGTCATCGTCGTCTTCCGGCGATCACCTGACCACGTCAGCGCCCTTTCGAGCCCGATCACAGGGATCGGTGTCCGGCCGGTTATCCGAGACGATCGCGAGGAGGGCGCGACCGTCGTGTCCCGGTTTCCCGCTGCGTTTCCGCCGCCGGCGTTCGCTTCTTGGTCATCCTATCCCGCCGGGGAGTTGAGCTCTCCCCACGGTCGGCCGACCGAACCCACAGGGTCCGGACCCTGACGGGGTTTCCGCGTTTCGCGCGCACGAGCAACGACCGGGGTGGGCGCCCCCTCTACCCCGAGGACAACGATGCTCACCCTGACGGGAGTCGCTCACCGGCCAGCGTCTGCCGCATCACAGCGGCGTGTCCTTGCGCCCCGCCACAACAACCTCCATCCATGCGGGACTCTGCATCACGAGGCATCAACCAGGGGTTCACACAAGTTCGCCCGTCCGATCTTCCCCTCGCCTGTTGCGCCCGGATGGAACGAGCGCCCTTGGGCTTGAGCCCCGAGCTTCACACCCCGCCCTCACGGGCGACGCACGTCGAGGTGGGGACAGGCCATCGAGCACGAGCCTGAAACACGCTCTATGTCATCGACCCAGCCTCCAATCTTGCGTGTTCACTCAATGCGTGCGACCTCGCGTCGCACGCGACGATGCAGAAGCCGAACCAACCCGGCCACGGCAAGCTGTAATACTCGAATCGAAGGGGATCGAAGAAGGCGATTGGTGCGAGCGAGCTCGAGCCTTTGCCTATGCACGTGTGTGGAGCGAAGGCTCGCGTCCTACATTTGAGCTTTCCGCGCAACTCACGAGCGTTATCGCAATCCACGGGGCCGGGGTCACTCCAGATGGTCAGCGACTTCGTGGCTGCCGGATAACGCCTGGAGCGGCAGTCCTGGTGTCGACGCCGTGGTGACCGCTTTGGTGCTTGCAGCTTCCCGACGTTCAGTTAGCGGCCCGAGCCACGATCGGACCGATCCGTCTGCGACGCGGAGCGTGCGCGCTGTGACGGAACTCTCTTGGCGGCCGCGCGAGTCCTCCTTTGCCATCGGCAAGGGCATCTACTCCGGGCCGCACAGCGCCGGCGGTCGCTGGTCCCTGGAACCAGCGGCACTGCTGCAGTCGGTCAAGGGAGTAGCGGGGCGCAACCCAGTCTCAGCTTCGAGCTGTCGGAGCGCGGAGGTCGGCGCGATACCGGGGAGGCCTGATTTTGGGTTAGTGCTGCGGGAGGTCGTGATCGGGGACGCTGGTCAGGGGTGTTCGTGTCAGTGCGCTGGTGCTGTCCGATCGCGAACCACGTAGGCGGTAATCAGCGCGAGTGGGAAGAAGATCAAGCTGAAGATGAAGTAGCCGATGAAGCTGTGCCCCTTGCGTCGAGCAACGCGCGCCGGCCAGAACGCGATCGCTACCCAGATGATGAGAAACAGGACCCCCAAAGCTGTCCAGCCCAACGCTGACAGCGCATAGAGCGTCATGATGACCTCCGGATCGGGAACTCTTGACCGTCACAGCCTCTTGGCATCGTGGGCGGCTCACATCACCCCGATGAGGTGAAAGTCGATTGTCCGAGCGCGGCGTTCGCATGCGTGAGGCCACGATGGTCGCGCGCGCTGCGAGACCTGGGGTTGGGGTTGGATGAGACTCCGACAACGCCGGGGGCCGGGCGGGCTTGGTCATCGACTCGTCTCATAAAGTTGAACGTTCGTCGGTAGTACCGGTCCGGCGTGTCTTGGTAAGAGCCACGTGTTTGACGGGAGGCGCCGGACTCGCGGACCCGGGCCGAGTCACAGCAGCGTGATCACGCCCCTGGCGACTAGCCAGATGCCGATCACGCCAGCCCCGATGACGGCGGCGGTGCGGCCGCTGCGCGCCATCCAGGATCTGAACCGGGTCACGGTGTCTTGTGTGCGATCCGGCGCGAACACGTAGCCGAGCAGCGGTAGTTCGAGGAACAGCTGCTGCATCACGCAGAAGAAGAGGACCAGCAGCACGGTCGCGACGGTTCCCGGGTTGAGCTTATGGATGTGATCCAGCGCGTCGAGGTAGGAGACGCCTGGGAAGCTCAGAACAGCTCCGACGACGAACGTCACCTTGGGGTCGCCTTTGCCCAGCATCCTTAGCGCCAGCGACTCGGTCGGCTTCCCGGCTTCCTGCTTGGCTTCCAGCTTCGCATCCTTCTTCTGGCGTCGTCGTTCCCGAAACGGTTGGTCGCGTCCAGTCCGCAGCACGACCGCGATCGTCAAAGCGAGCAGGCCGACGACAATGTCCTCCACCGGGCTGATGGTGTGCTTGGAGGTGCTCTCGGTGCCGGAGCTGTGCAGCGAGAACACGATCAGCAGGCCGAGCGTGATGCTCGTCAGGTAGGCGCCGAGCAGGTAGCCGAGCATCAGTCGTTTCGGGTTTGGCATCAGCAGCATCACGGTCACCGCCGCCAGGAGCGTCGGATTTAGCACCGCGACCAGAGACAGCAAGAATATGTCGACCAGATCGCTGCTCATACGCCGGGCTCGCGCGGGCTGGAGCCTCGCGCCAGCGCCACGAATCGTGCCGAGCGATTCAACCCGTTGCGCGTGAGTTTGCCATCACCCTAAACAGGTGACCGCCCCGCAACTGCAACCGTCCCGGCGACACGCTTGGACACGGGACGCAAGCGACCGAACCGGCTAGGCCCGTCGCGCCTGCTCGACTGTCCTCCGGAGGGTGAAAGACCAAGCCGGTCGGGCTCGAGGAGATGATGCTTGTGCGCTACGTCGGCCAGGGGCGCGTTCGAGCACCTTTTCGTCGTCATTCGCTGAGCCTGGATGCAATACTGACGTTTGTGGGGCATCTTGGCCGGGCTCCGGGAGTGGTTGTCGTGGTGGGTCGAAGGCGCACGCAGGCGCGGTCTTGCGATCGGCGCGAGGCGGCCGTGGCGGAGCCGTGTCCGTAGTCGCAGGGCCTGTGGTTCCGGGAAGCTCGGCCGGGACTGGCAGGGAGCTGGTGATCGGTGTCGCCGTCGCGGTGGTGGTGCTCGTTACGTTTGTGCTGGCTCCTGTCTCGGACATGTCGCCGAGCGCGGTGCGGCTTGAGTCTCTCGCCCGCGTGGTAGCAGTCGGGATCCCTGTGGCTGCCGGCCTGTACGCGCGGCGCCGGGTCCCGTTCGGGCGCCTGGGCACGCTGTTGGTGGCGGGCGGCGTGGTCTGGTTGGGGGTGACCTTCTCGCTGTCGGGCGACGAAGCGCTGGCTTTCAGCGCCGGCCGGGTGGCTGACTGGGTTGGCTGGGCGGTGCTGCTGTACTTGGTGCTCGCGTTTCCTGAGGGGCGCCTGGTCGGTCGGCTGGATCGCGCGCTGGCGGCGAGCATCGGTCTGCTGGTCGCGCTGTTATATCTACCGACCGCGTTGCTGGTTGCTCGCTACCCCACACCGTCGGAATGGGTGACATGCGCGGCGAGCTGCCCTCGCAACGCGTTGATGGTCGTCTCACGCGAGCCGGCGCTGATCGGGCGGGTGATCGTGCCGCTCCGCGAGCTGGTGACCGTGCTGCTGTTCTTGGCGGTCGTGGGGCGTCTCCTTGACCGCATCGTTACCGCTAGCAAGGTGAGGCGCCGGATGCTGACGCCGGTGCTCGCCGTCGCGGTGGCCGGAATCGTCCTCACCGCGTTGGGCTTTGTGATCCGCAGGTTCGCGCCCGGGTCCCCCGCGCTGGACGTTCTGAGGTGGGCGGTCGCGTTCGCGCTTCCCGCGATCGCGTTGGCATTTCTCGCCGGCCTGCTTAGGTGGCGGCTGTACGTCGGCGCGTCGCTGAGTCGGTTCGCCGCGTGGCTGCGCGCCCCGCTCGGGCCTGAGGAGATGCGTGCCGCGTTCGCCGACGCGTTCGAGGACCCGTCCCTCGCGATCGTCTACCCCGTCGCTGACGGTCGCTGGGCGGCGGCCGACGGCCGTCCGGCAGCGGCTCCCGTGGCAAGCGCGGGTCGAAGCGTGACCGAGGTCCATGACGGCCCGCGGCTGGTCGCCGCGCTCATCCACGACCAAGCCCTCGAGACCGAGCGAGCGTTCATCGACGCGGTCGCGTCCTACGCGACTGTGATCTTGGAGAACCAACGTCTCGCCGCTGAGGTCGGGCACCTCGTCCGGGATATGCGCGAGATCCAGAGCCGCACGGCAACGAGCGAAGATCGCGCACGTCAACAGATCGAGCGCGACCTGCACGACGGCGCGCAGCAACGACTGATCGCGCTGCGAATCAAGCTCCAGCTCGCTGCCGAACGCTCCGCCACCGAAGCATCGGGCACGCCGGAACTATTCGACAAGCTCGGAGCGGAAGTGGAGTTGGTGATCGACGAGCTACGGTCGCTGGCTCACGGAGTGTTCACGCCCGTCCTCGCGAGCTTTGGTCCCGTCGCGGCACTCCGGGGGACCGTGCGCGACGCTCCGATTCCGACGACCGTCACCGGCCGAAACCTCGGCCGTCACAGCCCAGAGACCGAGAAAGCGGTCTACTTCTGCTGCCTCGAGGCCTTACAGAACGTGTACAAGCACGCGCGCACGGCGACCGCCGCGCACATCACGATCGCCGAGAGTGCTCAGGCCCTCAAGTTCGATGTCACCGATGACGGCCCCGGCTTCGACGTCGACACGCGCGCTACCGGCGCCGGACTGCGCAACATGCACGACCGCGTCAGCCCCCTCGGCGGACGGCTCACCATCGAATCAGCGCCCGGGCACGGCACCCGCATCACCGGCACACTCCCCCTAACCGCGCCCTCGAAGCCCAGCGCCTGAAAAAACCGCACATGACTCGATGACGTCCGGGAGTGGCACGAACGGGCGGACGTGTTCCCTCTTGCTGACCGCAGAATCCACACGCACCATGTCGCATCGAAGCGGCGCTCGGATGTCATGAGCAGAAACGTGCGTCGACGCCCACGCAGCGCAGCGTCACAGCCCTGCGCAGCGGGGCGTGTGAGATCGATCGCGCCGCCGAAGTAGGCGTCAGGCGCGAATCTAGATCTCGCCGTTCCGCTCGCGAACTTCGTAGGTCGCAAGCGGCTCCACAGCGGGGCCTTGGAGAACGGTTCCCGACTCGATGTTGGACTGCGACGCGTCGCATTAGCACATCAACGTCGTGCCCATCAGAAGCCCGGCCGACAGCGGGCAGCCATCGTTGGTGCACAGGTCACCAAACGCATACAGCGTGCCGCTCACGCGAGCGACCGAAACGCGTCGCTTGAGATCCTCGAGGTAATAGGGTTAGCTGGCCATCGGACAGGTTTTCAGCCTCGTCCAAGCTACGGAAATCGAGCTGCGCTCGTGCACCTGGACTCAGCTGTCCACTGCCTCTCTGCTCATCGCGTCGCCTCTCATTTGGGATTCCGGACCTCGGTCAGGTCAGCCACCTCGGTGGCATCGAGGGCGGTACTCGGCGGGCGCGCCTGCGGGGAATCGGCGAAAGGGGGCATCACCGGCCCAAGCCGCTGATAGCCCGGAGCCAAGCGTCGGCCGCGCGTCCTGGTCGCCGTTGTTGGGCCAGAACGACATCGCACGCTCGACCAGAGCAGAGATCGACAGCGACGGATTCACACCCGGGTTGGCCGGGATCACGCTCCCGCCCATGATTTGCAACCCGCAGGACCAGCGAGATGATGCGGCCGCGCACAGCCAGAGAGGGACGCCGACCGCAGCGAGAATCGCCCAGATCATGAGCGCGTCGCGGCGCTCTGGTTACTGCCGTTCAACTCGCCTGATCGGCGGAGGCGCCCAGCGGCCGTCGAGCGCCTGCGGTGCAGGAGCGTAGAGTCGCATGGTCACGCCGAGCGGGCCGGTTGGTGCGGGCAGCCAGTTCCCTTCGTGCTCCGGGCCGGGACTGTCGTGTTGCAGGTAAAGGTCGAGCGAGCCGTCGTCGTTGTAGGTCAGGTCGTCGCGGTCGCCGATCGCGAACCGGTTGATCGGATTGGCAACTTGGAACCCTTCGGCGTCGTACATCGTGACCGACCAGAACGCGTCGACTGGCGGCAGCTCGTCTCTGTCGAAGTGCAGGATGTAGTCGTGGTTGCCGTCGAGAGGTTGACCGTCGGCGTCGGCGACGTTGAGCGGGTAGATCGCGTCGTCGGGCTGGTTGGCGCCGAGGCCGATCATCGAGACGATCGCGCGCTTGAGGTAGAAGTTGCCGTAAACCCCGATTGAGTCGGTGTTCATCTGCCAGCCGTTGACGACCTTGGCGAGGCGCGGGAGGGTGGCCTGCATGAGTTTCACGGCTGCGGCAGGGACGCCCTTTAGCGCGCCCTGAAGCGCGGGGTCGAGCCGGTCGAACTCGAAGCTCTCGCCGGGCCGGAGACCCAACCGGCGCATCCGCGCGACGGTCGACCAATCGGTCAGGTGCGGCGGGTGCAGCTTCAGCAGCTCCGCCGCAAGGCCGAAGTACTCACCGGCGGACATCGTGTTGACCTGCTGCAGCGGCGGCGTTTGCATGTCCACAGTCGGGTCGGTCTTCGCCTGCACGGGCTGCGCGTCGTGACCCCAATTTGACAACGGGGTGATCGTGTAGCAGTCCTGCACGACATGCACCGCGTCATAGTCCGCGGGGCCGTTGGTCTGGGTGCGTCCGACGATCCACACGTGAGGCGTCGGGGCGTGGATCACTTCGACGCCGTCAGGGGCGGTCTCGTGCCAGCCGGGTGGGACGACCGCGAAATCGTGCGCATAGGTTCCGCTGGTGCGCTTGCCGGGCACGGCGAACGCGTCGGTCCACATGTCGTAGAGCGGCAGCAGGTAGTAGCGGCCGTTGGTGTCGGGGACCGACACGATCATCGGCTCCCTGGTCAGGTCAAGCCATGCGACCGAATACAGCGTGTCGAAGTTCGGCCGCACCACCGCTTTGAAGTCGGCCGGCGGGAACTCGCGGGTGTGCGCGAATTCGCCGGTCGGCCCGAAGCCTGGCTTGGTGCCAGCGGGGAGGTTTGTCATCTGCCGGCGGGTAATCTCCATCGTTACGAGCGGATACAGGTAAACGTAGGCCTCGATGCCGATCGTCTGCGTCTCCTTTGCCGAGACGGCCGGGGTGGCGTCGGAATCAGTCACTTGGCTCATCGTGTCCTCCGAGTTCGAGTTCGCCGCGCCTCGGGACCCCGAGGCGCGGGATCCACACGATCGCCCCATCGACGCGGCGACACATCATCCGGTTGGGATGACGCGAGCGCTTCAGCACTACCGGATGATCGTGCGAGCGCAACGAATGGCGAGACTGCGGCGATCGGTGCGATCGCCTGGGAGGGTTTAGATGGCTGGCTTTGACTATGACGTGATCGTGATCGGCTCGGGCTTCGGTGGTGGCGTGGCGGCGATGCGGGCCGTCGAGAAGGGCTACAAGACCGCGGTTTTGGAGGCAGGGAAGCGCTGGAGTGATGAGGATCTGCCGAAGACGAGTTGGAACGTGAAGAAGTTCATGTGGCAGCCCGAGATGGAGCTGTTCGGCATTCAGCGGATGCGGTACCTCGACGACGTGATCGTCCTGTCTGGGGCTGGCGTCGGCGGCGGCTCGCTGGTGTACGCGAACACGCTCTATTACCCCCACGACAAGTTCTTCAACGCGCCGACGTGGTCATACATCACCGACTGGAAGGCCGAGACCGCGCCGTACTACGACCAGGCGCAGCGGATGTTCGGGGTCATGCCCTCGCCGTACATGGACACCGACGGCGACCGGATCGTCAAGAGCGTCGCGCGCGACATGAAGCGGCCCTACATCCGGGCGCCGCTCGGAATCTACTTCGGAACGCCCGGCGTCGAGGTTGCAGATCCGTACTTCGGCGGCGAAGGGCCGACCCGCACCGGTTGCATCAGCTGCGGCGCCTGCATGATCGGCTGCGCGCACAACGCCAAGAACAAGGTCTCGGCGAACTACCTCTACCTGGCAGAGGGGCGGGGCGCCGAGGTCAAGGAGCTACATGAGGTGCACGAGCTGAAGCCGCTCGAGGACGGCGGCTTCGAGGTCGTCGCCCGCCAGCCCGGCTTGGTCGGACGCCTCGAGCGCCGTCACCGTTACACGGCCGAGCAGGTCGTCGTCTCCGCGCACGCCTTCGGGACCGCGCAACTCCTGATGCACATGAAGCACCGTGGCGATCTCGACAAGCTCTCGGATGAGTTGGGGAAGCGCGCGCGCGAACTCGGAGGCGCTGATCTCCGTCCAGCGTTCCGAGGAGGACTTCAAGGCCGATCCCGAACGCCACCACATCGTGCCCGGCACCTCGGCGGTCACCGCGTGCATCCAAGCAGACGCAGAGTCGACGATGGGCCCGGTCTACTACAACGTTGGCTCGGACGCGATGGCCTTCCTCTACACCGCCCAGACCGAGAGCGGCGAGCACCCGATGAAGGCATGGCTCCACGAGCTGGTCCACCACCCAGGCAAGACGCTCTCGATCGACAACGCGAAGCAATGGTCAGAACGCGGCTTCAACATGCTGTGCATGCGCGACCACGACGACTGGCTCGACCTCTACTGGGAGCACGACATGCTCCGCTCCAAACCCGGCTCCGACAAGCCACCACCACCGATTCTCGAGGTCGCGAACGACGTCGCAGCCCGAGTCGCTGAGAAGCTCGGTGGCCGCGCCGCGCAGACCTGGTTCGCAGTCGCCGACCGGGCGACGTCGTCGCATTTCGTTGGCGGCATGACGATCGCAGACGGCCCGGAAAAAGGCGTCGTCGACCCCTACCACCGGGCGTTCGGCTACCCGGGCCTGCACATCATGGACGGCAGCAACATCCCCGCAAACCCCGGCGTCAACCCGTCGCTGTCGATCTCAGCGCTCGCCGAGCGGGCGATGTCATTCTGGCCCAACAACGGCGACGAGGACCCGCGGCCGCCGCTCGGATCGGGCTATGACCGCATCCCGCCGGTGATGCCGCACAAACCGATCGTCCCGAGCGGCGCGCCGGCGGAGTACCGGCTCGATGCGACCGACGTGTCGGACCTAACAATGATCTGGGACCCGACGAGCGGGAATGGCGGCAACTGATGCAGGCGCCCCTCTCCAGGCCGGTGGGACCAGCTCGGGATCGTGGTCCCCGACCTCGGCCAGCAGCAAGACCCGGCTTCAGCAAAGGATCAAGCCGTCCTTACACGATCGGCATGACCAGCACTGTCGAGCTGTGAAGACACTGACCCAGGATCGGATAACGGTTCAAAGAGAGGACGCACACCGATGAGCGCAAGTTCGACAGAGGCGGCGCAATTCCGGACGGTCGACCAGGCCAACGGCCTCCCCGCCAACTACGTCAACCCCTACTACCTGGAGGACCTCAAGAAGCGCATATCGGTCGCGCGCGTCGCCGACGAGCTATACGCGTTCGACGATCTCTGCACCTGCGCCGACCCCCCGTGTCCACTATCGGCAGGCAAGCTGACCGGCACGACGCTCATGTGCGAGTGCCACGGATCCCAGTTCGACGTCAAAACCGGCGCGGTCGTCCGCGGCCCCGCAACCAAGCCGCTCGCGACCTACCAGGTGCGCGAGCAGGACGACGAAATCCAGCTTCGAGCCTGAGCCAGGGCCGCCCCGCATGACTGCTGGGAGCGAACAGAACCACTGTCCCTGCGGTCGCGTCGTCCTCTTGAGCTCCTCGTCGAGCAATCGTCGCGAGGTCGCGGGGTTCTCGGTCGCACTCGTGCTCTCGCCGCCGGCTCGCCGTCGGACGGAGCGGCCGCTCAGCAAAGGTACGCCCTCAGCAGCACGACGTGGTGATGATCCGGATGGTGACGGCCCGTGCACGATGTACAGCCTGCTTCGCATCGTCTCAGCCGCTTGCTGAACCATGAACTCGAGGAAGCACGTCAGTCATTGTGCGCGCCGCCGGCGTCGCGCTAGAGCTCTCGGACACAGGCGATCACGAGGCCGTGGCGCCTCACCACACCACACCCGCGGAAGCACGAGTGAGGTCTCGACTCGCCGAGTCGCGACGCACGTGCATATGCCAGCACCACGACGCGATAACCGCGCAGCTGATCACGATCACGCGAGCGTCTACCTATACATGGGCTCGTCGCGAGTGGGCAGCGCCGGCTCGTTCAGTGCATGGCTTTTCCGAGCATAAACGTCGATGAACCAGAGACCCGCTTCCACGAAACAGCAGCCACCTGGCGCACCCCGTTGGTCCACCGTGAGACGACCCCTTCACGCCGAATGCGGTAGTCGGTCGTGCCCGGATGGGATCCCCTGGCCGCACAGCCGACACACTCCAGACGTCGGCAGCCGCCCGTCGGTCTCAGATACCCCGTCCGCTCATCTCTCGCGCGATCGCACGCTATGCCGTACACGATGAGTCGTGCGTAGCGTCGTGTGCGGGCTGGACGCCGCACCCCCGGTATCGGCCCATGACGTCACTGGTAGCCTCGATCCCAGTGACTTTCCTTCGTCGGACTTGGCCCTCGAGCATGTTCACAGACGAGCGGTTGCGTGCTCGCCGCGACACCGTGTCGGTCTGCCTGCCCGCGCTCAACGAGGTCGACACGGTCGGTCCCATCGTCGCGCGGCTAGTACGGATGCGGGAGGAGGGCCTGATCAACGAAGTGATCGTGGTGGACGGCGGAAGCGTCGACGGGACCGCTGATGAAGCCAGATCCGCGGGCGCAGATGTCTACGGATGGGCCGACCTTCAACCCGATCTTGGCCCACTTCGCGGTAAGGGCGACTCGATGTGGCGAGCGCTGAGAGTCGCGAGAGGGGACCTTGTCTGCTTCGTGGACGCGGACCTACGGAGCTTTGCCGAACACTACGTGTATGGGCTCATCGGGCCGCTCGTGGTGGCCTCAGAGGTGGACTTCGTCAAGTCGACATTCGCGCGCCCGCTGAGTCTTCCAAACCTGCCAGCTGGGGCGGAGCAGGGCGGCCGCGTCACGGAGCTGCTCGCTCGTCCGATGCTGTCGCTCTTCTACCCCCAGCTCGCCGAGTTTCGCCAGCCGCTCTCCGGCCAGATCGCCGCCCGGCGGTGGCTGCTTGAGTCCATCCCTTTCTCAACCGGCTACGCGGTCGACGTCGGCCTCCTGATCGATGTCTACAAGCGCGTCGGTCTGGAGCGGATGGCGCAGGTCGACCTCGGTGAGCTCATCACCGTGCATCAGACCCTAGACGGCTTGGCGATCATGGCCCAGGAGGTGGCAACGGCGATCGCAGTCAGAGCAGAGCGCGACGGGATCATGACCGGCGTCAACACGAAGGAATACGCTCGCGTGGTGAACGACCAGGTGATGGTAGGCGCGGACGAGTTGGTCGAGCGCCCAGCGATCGCTCTGCGCGCTTAAGAATGATGTGAGCGATCGCTCAGGGCAGAGCGGACAGCGATGAAGTCCGCTGTAGCGGCGACGTCGTGTACCCGAAAGATGTGCGCCCCGTGGCGTAGGCCGTCGTCCAGGGCAGCAAGCGTCCCGGCCAGGCGAGCGCCTGGCTTGCGGCTGGTGATCGCCCCGATGAAGTCCTTGCGAGAGATCGGAAGGAGGATCGGCCGCTCGTAGACGTGAAAGGCCTCAAGCGCTCGCAGAACCTCGACCGTCTGGGCTGGGGTCTTGGAGAAGTCGGGACCGGGATCGAGGATCACCTGGTCTCGTTCCACGCCGCAGGTCTCGGCCAGCGTGAGGCGATCCGCAAAAAAGCTGCTGACGTCGGCGACGACGTCGTCGTACAGGTCTGAGTCGAGCACACGATGCTTGGGGCGGCCCCGGTTGTGCATCACGACCAGAGCGGCGCCCGATCCGCCACAGATCCGCGCGAGCGTACGGTCCGCCAAGCCGCTGATGTCGTTCACGATCGATGCCCCCGCCGCGATCGCCGCGTCTGCGACAGCGGGCTTGTACGTGTCGATCGATATCAGAACGTCGAGCTCGGCCCTTATCGCTTCGATCAGCGGGACAACCCTGCCGATCTCCTCCGCAGCGTCTAGCTGCGGCCGTGCTGGGCTGGCGCTTTCGCCCCCGACGTCGATGATTTGAGCGCCGTCCGCCGCTTGCTGCTTTGCGAGACTCAGTTGGGCATCCAGACCGACATGCAGTCCACCGTCGGAGAACGAGTCCGGAGACGCGTTGACGATTCCCATCAGCCACGGCTCCGGGCCGATGATCAGTTGCCTGCCGGCGACGGAAAGGGTGCGCGGGGGGGCGTGGAACGCGCCGCTCATCGGACACCCAACCATTGGTCGATGTCAGCCTGTCCATCGTCTTCGAGCATCTGCTGACGGATCTCGGGCGGCGCAGTCCAATGGATGCCGGTCCGCCGCAGAGCGCTCGCCCTCCCAAGGATCACCTCGCGACGCGCGCTCGGCGGCATCTGCCCGAGCTTGTCTAGATGCACTGTGGATGCCCCATCCCAACGCCGGTAGAAGAGGCCTGGTTCCGCGATAAACCAGCCGTCGGAGACGGCCTCGGCGGCCAGGAGAAGCGATACATCCTCCCCGCTAACGGCCGCCCAGCCGCCAAGGAACCACACGAGCTCTTTGTATGTCGTCATCGTCACCGCGAGGACCTGGAGCCAGCCGTCCCGTTCTCCTTGGGCCAGGCAACCCGACGGAAGCGGACCGGGGTTGGGGTCGCGCGGTCCTGTTCTCAGCGAGCCGTCTGGGAGCAGGTCGAGCGCTGCGGATGTACACCATCCGATTTCAGGGTGCTCGAGCAGAGTTTCGATGTCGCGCCCGAGCGCCAGGTCCGGAAGGACGTCGTCGGCGTCGACAGCGCGCAGAAGTACCCCGTTTGCACGGGTGAGCGCGAGCGTGCGGGCGCCGGCGGGATACGCGTGTGGTCCCGTGGCCATCGAGATACGCGGGTCATCCTCAGGAAGTAACTCGAAGACTCGTCCTGTCTGCCCGTCCTCTTGAACAATCCACTGCCACTGCCAGCCTGGCGGCAACTCCTGTCTCTGCAGCGAGGCGTAGAGCTCGGGGAGGTGCTGGTGGCGGCCGGCCAGGACCGCCGTGACGACGCTGATCGTAGGCATGCTCACCAGCGCTCAAGCTGCATCGTCCAGCGCATCGACGTGCGATCGGCCGGGAAGCTGGTGTCGGACACCTCCACAACCCGGCCCTCGGTGTCAATCAGGGTGCGCCGCAGACGCAGCATTGGGACTCCGTCCTGAAGCCGCCAGTCGTGCTTTTCCACTGTGGTCGCCGGATCGGCGGTCACCAGCTCCTCTACCACATCGATCTCGATCCCGACCGTGGAGAGCTGGTGGTAGGTCCCGCCCGGCCACGGCTCCTTGCCGGGATCAAGCAAATCGCGGTTCGAAGAGATCAGCTTGCGGGGGATGTAGCTGAAGCTCGACTTGAGCAGTCCGCCAGTGTCGCGATCGCGCCACTCGTAGTGCCGACGGAGGACCTTGGCGTTGGGACTGACCTGAAGAGCGGCGGCGAGCTGCTCGTCGGCCGGGATCACGTCGAAGCGCGGTCGGAAATCAAGACGCTCGATCGGCAGGCCGAGTTCCCGCTCAGCCGTTCCTGTCGCTTTCCGATCCGCTAGGGGCGCGCGGGCGAACTCCTTCTCTCGCTGGTGCTGGGCGCTGTCACGCGTGATGCGTTGCGGAGGCTTCCGCACCACGGGCGGGCGCCCTCGCCCGGAGGTGATCAACCCTTGCTGGCGGAGGAGCGCGATCGCGGCTCTGGCCGACCCGACCGAACAGTTCCAGGTATCTGCCAGCTCGCGCAGCGTCGGCACCGGGTCACCGGGCCCGAGCTCGCCCGACTCGATCCGCATGCGAAAAGCGTCCGCGATCTGCAGCGAAAGCGGGCGTTCGACGATGGTCACCTCTGGGGACATGTCGTGAAGCCTAGCGGAGATCGCATGTTTGCCAGCAATGACTTGACAGGAGAGAGAAGTCTGATAGTTTGCTAGCGAACAGGCCAAGTAATCGTGATGTAGGGATGGTCCGGGAAGACACCGCATACGTGCCGCGCCGAGCCGGGAGCACGGCGTTGAGAGGGAGTCAGAAGTTTGAGTGTGCGCCGGGTGCAGCTTGCCCCGGGATGGCAAAGGCGGCGCGATGAGCACGGAATGGACAGAGGGGTTCAGCGAGCTTGGCCAGGCGGGTCCAGCCGTTGTGACGGATACCGCCTCCGCACCGGAGACGGCAGCGCAGGCGCCAGCACGCCAGAGGCCCGGTTGGCGCAGCGCACTCGAAGGCCTGGCGGTATGGCTCGTCTCGACCCCGGCTGAGGCGCGCGAGCATGAGCTTGACGTGCGACTTCGCAGCGCACCGTCGCCGTCGCGCACGAACCGGTTCGCGTTCCTGGGGCCTCGAGGAGGCACCGGAAAGACGAGCCTGACGCTAGCTGTCGGGTGGCTGATCGCGAAGCTCTGCTCCGGGCTGACAGTGGTGGCGCTCGACGCCGATGCTGACTACGGCGGGCTGAGCGCACATGCTCCCAATGACCGCCGCTGCGAGCGGACGATCATCGACCTTTTGGCCGACTTCGATGGGGATGTAGCCCCGCCCATGCCCCGCGTGCGGCCGTACCTCTCTCGGCTGCCGTCCGGCTTGAACCTGCTCGCGGCGCCCAGGAATGCCCGAGAGATGCGCGCTCTGACCTCGGTCGACCTTGACCGGGTGCTCGCCCTGCTCGGGAACTTCGATCTGGTGCTCGTCGATTGCGCTGCGGGGGTGACCCGAGATCTCGCGCCGTGGGCGATCGAGCGAGCAGACCGTCTGGTGGTCGTCACGACTGCCGAGCAACACGCGGCGCGCAACGTCGCGGAGGCGATCAAGGAGCTGCCCCTGGACCGCGCGACCCTAGCAATCAACAAAGTCGAGGCGGCGACGGCGCACGATGACGTGGGCGTACTGGATCGCCGCGCGCTCCCAACGCTTCTGCCCTGCAGAGTTACCGTCCGGTACGACCAGCAGCTGCACGCGATGCTCGATCACGCGAGCCTCGACGTGGCCGCTCTCCGGCGAGGCACCCGGCTTGAGCTCAAGGAGTTGGCGGTGTCTCTAGTGGAGGAGCTGCGATGAGGCTCGTGGCGGAGCACCCAAGGCTCGCCACGCTCGTGGCATTCGCGCTGGTCGCGCTGATGCTGCTCACCGGTCTCATCGCCCGGGCCACGGCCGGAACGGCCGGCGTGTCCTCGCCGAGCCTTCAAGCGCAGCTGATCCAGCTCCGGCGCGAGAACGCGCAGCTACGGATCGACGGACAGCGCCAAGCTCGCCAGCTCGCTGCCGACCGCACGCAGGTACAGAGCTTGACCGGTGAGCTGTGGGCGGCGCGCCCGCACCCGCAGCAGGCGCAGCCGCAGCGCCATGGGGGACGTCGTGGCTGAAGTCAAGTCGACATCAAGGGAGGATCTGATGAGCAGCATTCGTAGTGTCGTGCGGCCGTTCGCCGTCGCGTTCGCACCGGTAGCAGTGATTGTCTTGACGGCGCCGTCAGGGGCGCTCGCCGCCGGCGGCTACACCTACAACATCCATCCGGACCCGTCCGCGCCCGGCGTGAAGGGGATCGAGCACGCCACGAATATCGGGGCGATGTACGCCCTCCTGGGCGCCGGCCTCGGCGCGGTGCTGTCGATCTTGATGATCGCGGTCTCGAAGGGTCTGCATCTCGAGCGTTTGCACACGCGCGGCAAGGAGGGATTCATCGTCTCGCTCGGCTCAGCGTTTGCGATCGCGACCGTGACCGCGTTCCTCAACGCCGCCTACGGGCTGGTGTAGCGATGCGGACCCTCGCGCAGCTCATGACGAAAGCCCCACATGGCGGCTCTGGAGGGGGTGCCTGAATGCCGGCGCTGAAGGTGATCGCCGCAGCCATCGCCGTGTTCGCTGTCCTCGCCGCCCTTGGAATGGTGACAGCACCGACGACCGCGCACCCCAGCCCCCTACGGCTCGAGCACGGTGTGCCGGTGGTGATCGGCGACACGCCGCAGGGCGCGGTCGCTGCCGCCGAGAACTATCTCGTTGCCGAGGACCAGGCGCTCCTCGACCCCACGCGGCTTCGCCTCGTGGTGGACATCGACTGGACGTCGCAAGAGCGCCAGGTCGAGCTCTCCCAGGGCCTGACATGGATGGCGCTGCCACCGCGGACGACCACGCAGAGCGCTGCCGGCCGGTGTGGCGGCTCCTGCTACCTGACCGCGGCGGTGGCCGCGATCAAGCTCGAATCCTTCGCCCCGAGCGACGCACAGGTCTCGGTCTGGCATGAGCTGGCAGTGTGGGGGCCGGCGTTCGAGCCGTCTCAGTACTGGATGCTTGACACGCTGGCGTTGGTGTGGAGCGGGGGGCGGTGGCTGGTCAGCTCCCGCTCGACGGCACCGGGCTCGCAGACCCCGATCCCGGCCTTCACGAACGGCACGGCGGCGGACCGCACGAGCCATGCGTGGAATCAGCGGCTCGCTGGGATGTCGGTCCCCTACTACGGAGGCAGCGGATGACTGCGACGGCAGTGAGAGCTCGTCGCGCCTCCGACCGCCTCGATGTCAGGAACGCGGCACGCACCGTGGGTCTGGCCGCCGCGGCGGCGCTGCTTGTCGCGTTCGGCTTCGAGACGGCGCGACTGCTCGCTCCGCCGCCGAGCCCCGCCGACCCCATCTCATACGTGCATGGGATTCCGGTCGGGGTGGTGCACTCACCGGGCGGCGCGCTTGCCGCGGCAGATAGCTACGTGCTGGTCGAGCAGGAGAGCGTCGAGCAGAACCCGCCCCGCGAAGGCAGGTTGATCGCGATCGACGACGCGCCCTCGTATCGCGCCGCCGATGCGCGATCCGCGGCCGAAATCCGCTGGCAGGATCGCGCCGGGATGGCGTTCCTGGCGCATGGCGGCCGGAGTTTCGCATTCGTCGGAGCGCGACGGCTCGATTACTACGGAGGCAATGCAGCTCAGGTGACGACGTGGCGCACCCAGATCTTTTGGGGCGCCGGCGAGCCGCGAACGCCTACGCAGTCGTGGGGGCTGGATCAAACGTCCCTGGAGTGGAGCAGTGGCAGATGGCTTGTGACCAGGAACATCACGCTTCCGGATTCCGCCCCCGCTCCGGCATTGACGGCGCAGTCCGATCCAAGCAACACCGCGGCCCCGCTGTTTGCCTCGCAGCTCGCCGGCTTCGTCCCCCCGTCGTACGACGGAGCAACGCAATGAGCGCTCGGAATGCTGCCATCGCATTTGTTGCCGGACTGGCGATCTGTTTGGGAGCCGCTTCGCCTGCTTTCGCGGCCGGGACCCCTGGCCCTCCGTCGGGCGTCGCGTCCACATCACAGGCGGGAGCCGCGAAGAAGAAGCCCGCGAGCAATGGCAACTGCTCGGCCGGAGCTTTGCTCCTGAATGCGGCCAATCCGTTCTCGGGCTGCAATCTCGCTTCGCAGGCTGTGCATGGGGCCACGCAGCTGCCCGGGGACATCGGCAGCGCCGTTCAGTCCGCGGCCGGCGCGGTGGCGCAGGGAGTGATGGGCCAGGTCAACGATTGGATGGTGGGAGCGGCCCAGAGCGCGACGGGCTGGGTCTACCGGGCAATGGTGGACACGACCACGCCGGAGTTGACCTCCTCGAGCTTTGAGAGCTGGCGCCAATACCTGCTCATTTACGCGGCGGCGCTGGCCGGCTTCTTCGCGCTGCTCGGGATCTCCGACGCGGTGCGCCGCCAAGACCCAGCAGCGCTTGGAGAGGTGTTCCTCGGGATCGTTCGCGCGGCGATCGGGTCGGCGGTCGTGGTCGCTTTGACGCTGCTGGCGTTGCAGGTTGCGGGCGCGGTCTCGTCGGACGTCGCTCAGTACGCACCGCGCCAGTGGTTCACGACCCTGGACCATTCGTGGGTGGGGGCAGCCGGCGGTCTGGGCGCGAGCGCGCTGACATTCCTGGCGGCGCTCGTGGCTGTCCTCGCGAGCGTGTTGGTGTGGATCGAGCTCCTGTTCCGCCAGGCGGCGATCTATCTCGCGATCCTGTTCTACGCGTTCGCGCTGGCGGCGGCTGTGCGTCCGGCGCACAACCCCATCCTGCGCAAGCTGACGCGGGCGCTCGTTGTGTTCATCGCGTTGCAGCCGGTGGTGGTGATCGCCCTGACGACCGGGATCAACCTGACGTTCGCCGGGACGGGACTGCACGGCTGGGGCGACGTAGGGACGGTGTTCTCGGGGCTGATCGTCCTGTTGATGGCGGGGTTCGCTCCGTGGGCGCTGCTGCATCTGCTGGGGCTCGAGGCTGGGGCGATGGGTTCTACGCGCTCCGGCACCCAGCGCCGCGGCGCCGCGCCGGACGGCGGCCGGGTAGGCGGCGGTCTGTTCGCCGGCCAAGTGTCGCGGGAGTCGGGTGAGGCCGGCGGAGGTCTACGCCCGTCGTTCGCCGGCGTTGGGGCGGGGACTCAGACCAGCTCGACTAGCCGACAGGGCGGCTCCTCGCCCGGAGGCTTGCGCTCCGGCGGCGGCCACGGCGGCGGCGGCCACGGCGGCGGCCGCTCCTTGGACGGTTCTGCGCCTTTGACCGGCGGCGCCTGGGTCGGATCTGGCGGCGCTCGTCGGGCGGTCGCCGGCGCGGTGGCGGCAGCGGCGGGTTGGGTCCGCCCGGCGGCAGACACTGCGCGGCGGGTCGGCCAGACAGGCCAGTGGGTCGGCGACCACGCCGCGGCGCGCGTGCACGCGAGCGCGGGACTCGGCGGATCTCGGCCGACGAAGCCCGGACTGTCCGCCCCGCAGCCTCCGCCGCGGCCGGCGGCGCGCCCGTTCCCCCCGACGCCGACGACGCGTGATCCGAACAACAGCCGTGGCACCGAGAACAAGAAGGGTGAGTAGATGAGTTCGCGTTGGTATCGCTTCCCTCCGCGCCCGTCGAGCGGCTGGATTCTCGGATTGCGCGGCTTGCAGCTCGTGGCGCTGATCGTGGGCGGCATGCTCGCCATCGCGCTGCTGCGCTCGGGCGGCGTGCTCGGCGTGATCTTGTTTGCCGCGACCCTGACCCTCGCAGGAGTGCTCGGCTGGTTGCGCTTCGGCGCGCACACGAGCCTCGAGTGGGTGCCGGTGTCCGGCAGGTTTGCTCTGGCGGCGCTGGCGAGAGCTCACACGTTCCGGATGGCAGCGACATCGGGGCACGTGGTGGAGCTGCCGCAGGGCGCGGCGCTCCAGCCCAACGACGTCCGCGCCGCGGCGTCGCAGCCGGCCGAGCTCGCGGAGCTGGAGCTGCTCGAGACGACGTTGCCCCGGTACGGAAACGCGCCGCTGGGTGTGGTCCATGATTCTCGACGGGGAACGTACACCGCGGTGCTGCGCTGCCAGCCGCGCGCGTTCGTGCTGCTGGACGAGACCCAACAACAGGTGCTCCTCGACGCGTACGGGCAGCTGCTCGTGAGCTTCGGGCAAGAGGGCTCGCCCGTGCGCCGGATCGGCTGGTGGGAACGCTCGTTGCCCGCGGCGGGCGAGGAGCTGGTCGAGTATCTCCACGCTCATCTTCGTCACGAGCTGCGCGACCCGGAGCGCGCGCGGGAGGATCGGGGTCTGCGCGCGATGTGGGAGTTGCTCGAGGCCCAGCAACACGCGGCGCAGGACCACGAGGTGCTGATGGCATTGCAACTCGCTCCCTCGCACCGCGACGTGGCGCATTACGGCTCAGACCGCGAGGGCGCGCTCGAGCTGTGCGCCGAGTACACGAGCCATCTGGTGTCGGAGCTGACGCGGATCGGGGTCGCGGCTCAGGAACCGCTAGGGCCGCGCAACGCGGCCGTCCCCTCCGCCCGGGCGCTGTCGGCGATTCTGCGAAACGGTGCCGACCCGTTCGGGCGTGATTCTCGTGAGCGGTCGGGCGGTGAGCTTGAACCCGCTCACTTCGGTCCCCGCTCCCGCGACGTGCATGCAGGGCATGTGCAGTGTGACGGAGCGCTCCATGCCACCGGGCACCTCGCGGAGTGGCCGCGGCAGGACGTGCGTGCGATGTTCCTACAGCGGCTGATCGACGCACCGGTCACCCGCACGGTCTCGATGGTCATGGAGGTGCTGGGTCCGCGCAAGGGTGTGCGCCGCGCAGAGTCCGCCGCCCAGGAGGCGCAGGCCGAGGGCTGGTTGCGCCAGCGGATCGGTAGGCGCACGACCGCGCGGGAGCGCTCTCGCGAGGAGGCGGTCCACGGCACCGAGCATGAGCTCGCGCTCGGTCACGCGCTGGTGCGCTTTGCCGGGTTCGTGACGGTCAGCGTCCCGGTGGATGAGGGAGTCGGACAGCTCAACGCGGCGTTCCGCCAGATGGAGGCCGCCACGCTCGCGGCCGGGCTCTCGCTCGAGCGGATGTGGATGGAGCAGCAAGACGCGTGGACCTATGGGCTGCCGCTGTGCCGGGGGCTCGCGTGAGCCGCCGGCTCGACCGTGCCCGGCCCGCAGCGCGCGACGACCGCGAGGCGCAGGATCGCGCGGCGCTCCGGAGGGCGCTGTCCAGCCAGGCGAGCCAGCGGCCAATGGCGGGCCGGCTCGCGGCAGGCTCAGGCCCGATTCTCGGCTTGGGGCTGGTCCGCGCCGCCGAGCGCCCCGCCCACGTTGCCACCACCGCGCATATGCCGGCGGCGTACCCGTTCACCCATCAGGCGAACGTGGGACCGGGGCCGCTCATCGGATGGGATGTGCACGGCGGGCCGTTCGCGCCCGACCCGTGGGGGATGTACGTGCGCGGGGAGCTCCACGACGCGAACATGATGGTCCTGGGGCTCAAAGACTTCGGCAAGAGCTCGTTGTTGAAGACTTGGGGCTCTCGCCACCGCGTGGTCGGCCGACGGTTCGAGGTGATCGAGCGCAAGGGAGAGTACAGGCGGCTGATCGAGGCGATGGGCGGCGTGCCGTTGCGGTTAGAGCCGGGGGTGGCGATCAACCCGCTCGAGCGCGTCGGCACGCCGGGGATGCGAGTCAGTCTGCTTCGCGGTGTCGTTCGCGCATCGCTCGCGCGCGACTTGACCGTGTTTGAGCGGGTCGGTCTACGGGCGGCGCTCGAGGCATGCGATGCCAGGCCGTCGGAAGGGGAGGTGACCCTCCCGCACGTGATCGCCGAGCTGCGCGACCCCTCGGCAGAGCTCGCCGCTGAGCTCAACACCACGCAGGAACGGGCGCTCGAAGAGCTGCGCGAGGCAATGCTCGCTCTCTATGACCTCTGCACGGGGCCGCTGCACGGGATGTTCGATCAGCCGACATCGATCGGGTCCGAGGCATGGGAGTCGCCGGCGATCTCGATCGATATCTCGGCGGTCTCTGAGCACACGCACGGGGCGGATGAGAACATCGCCCTCGCGATCGCACTCTCCTGCGCGACAGCGTTCCTCGACGCCAAGCGCAACGAGCGCGACCGCCGCGCACGCGCCCGGGACTTCGAGCCCACGAAGACGATCCGCGCCAACGACGAAGCATGGCGCGCGTTCAGCGTGGCCGGTTCGGCCGAGTATTACTCGGCGGCGCTGAAGCTCGGCCGGGCGACGGGCGTGCAGTACATCAGCGCGCTTCACCGACTGTCGGACCTGTCCGCGACCGGCAACGCGGGGTCACGCGCCCAGCAGCTGGCGGAGGGGTTGGCGTCTGAGTGCGCGCTCAGGGTGCTGTTCCGCCACGACGAGCACCAGGCGCCCCTAACCGCCAAGTGGCTCGGCTTGTCCTCCACGGAGGAGCAGCTGATCCAGACGCTCGGGCAGGGCGAGGCGCTATGGCGGATCGGGCGCCGCGCGCACCACGTCAGGCATCTGGTGGCGCCCTGTGAGTGGGATCTCGTCCAGACCGACGAGGCCATGGGGCTCCGTGACCCGTTGGTGGCGGTGGCCACATGATCCTCGGAAGGCTCACAGACCGCTTTCGCCGGGCCTTCGAGCGCAGCACGGAGCGGCGCTCGCACCGGCTGGTGGCCGATCCGCTCGAGCTGCGGGCGGAGCGCCGGATAGGCCGGCAGGTCATCTGCGCCTGCCGGATCCGGGTACGCGAGCCGATCGGAACCTGCGTCGAGGTGCTGGCGCTCAGCGCGGATGGGATCTTGTGGTGGCTTCCGTTCGATCCCTGGCGACGACGCGCGGGGCCGGTCATCTGCTGGCGCTCGCTGGCAGATGGCGTGCTGTACACCCGCCCTCGGCGGGTTGGCTCAGGCTGGGTGTTCGAGTTCTCCCACCCGCCGACCGGCGAGCTGTTCCTCGGCACGCTGCTTGAGCCCGGCGCGAAGCGGATGGCCGGCCATTTGGCCGCCTCACAGTTCGCGGCGCTCACCGTGGGGAGTGAGCGTTGAGTCCGGCCGCCGGCGCGTCGACAAACTTGGACGCGTATCACCCAACATGCGGGTCGACGATCGCGTTCCTCGGCCTGGCAGTGCTCGGCCGGTTTGGTGCCGTCGCGCCGCGGGTGTTCCTCGACTCGGTCGCACGCGGATGACCGAGCAGTCCGGCGATCGGGAGCTTTGGGCGCTCAGCCTGCTGGGCGGCCTGGCGGCAGCGGCAATCGTCGCGGTGGAGGCGGCCAGCGTCGTCGGCGGGCTGTTCGCCTCCGGGCATCCCGTGCTCCTGTCGCTGCCGGACGCGGGACGAACGCTCGGCGCGCTGGTCGCAGGCCGGGGGTCAAGCGCCTGGCCGACCGGAGTGCGAGCCCTCCTGCCGGAGAGTCTCACGGCGCCGCTGGTGTTCGGAGCGCTGTTCGGCGCCGTCGCCTACGCAGCCGCGGTTTGGGCTGCCGTGCGGTGGCTGCGACCGGAGCGCGCCGGTGAGGCGCGGTGGGCCGAGCGAGGCGATCTGCGCAAGCTCGAGGTGCGTCGCCCGCAACCGGGACGAGTCACGATCGGCCGCTATCAGGGGCGTCTGATCGCCGCCGAGCGCGAGTCGTCGACGCTGCTAATGGGCCCGAGCCGCCTAGCGGCGAAGACGAGCGGAGTGGTGATCCCTAACGTGCGGGAGTGGGCCGGTCCGGAGATCGTGACCGGCACGAAGCTCGACGTGCTCGAGCAAACGATCGCCTACCGCGAGCGCGCCGGTAAGGTGAAGGTGTTCGACGCCGGCGGACGTACCGGGATCACGCCCGCCGCTTGGTCGCCGTTGGCGGCGTCGCGCACCTGGACAGGTGCCCGCGAGGTCGCCGCGACATTGATGCAGGTCGGTTGGGAGTCGAGGCGCTTTGAGCGCGAGCCGCACTGGCGCCCCGCCGGCGCCCGCTTCCTGGCGCCGGCGCTGCTGGCCGCGGCAGGCGCCGGGCTGGCATTCGAAGACGTCATGAGCTGGATCGAGACGCGTGACACGGACACCGCTGCCGAGCTGCTCGAACGCTCGAGGGCGCCGCACGCTGCGCGTGCGCTGTCGAGCTGGCGCTCGGTGTGGCACAAGGACCCGCGCTACCTCTCGAACCTCCTGGCGACGGTCGAGGAGGCGCTCGACGCCTGGCAGGAACCGTCCGTGCTCCAGGCCACCGCCGGGGAAGACATCTCGGCGGAGTGGCTGCTTCAAGAAGGCAAGGCGAACACGCTGTACGTGATCGGGCCGGAGAAGGACCAGCGCCGGCTGCCGAACCTGTACGCCGCGCTCTTGATGACCGTGCTCGATGACGCGCTGGCGATCGCCGCCACGCGGCCGAGCGGCACGCTAGACCCGCCACTGCTGGCAGTGCTCGAGGAGGTCGCGAACATCGCGCCGATCCCGAACCTGGCGCGTTACGCCGCGACCGGGATCGGCCCGGGCGTGCTCCTCTTGACAGTCCTTCAGGACTACGCGCAGGCGCTCGAGCACTGGGGCTCCGAGCGCGGCCAGTCGATTCTCGCTGCGCACACGTGCAAGCTGTTCTGCTCGGGGATCGCCGACCCACCGACGCTGCGTTACATCTCCGATCTGCTCGGGCACAAACCCGTCAAGCACACGTCGAAGCATCGAGGCGACGGCCGCTCGTCCACGACCGTCAGCGAGCAGATGCAGCCGCTGGCGCCGCCGCACGCGATCCGCCAGCACCCGGAGCACACAGCCCTCTGCGTGTACGGACGGATCCCACCCGCCTGGATCGACTTGCGACCCTACTGGCGCAACGCCCAGGCGCCGCCGCGCCCGGTCGACGACCGGCTCGGGAAGTCACCCAGGCGACGGGCGAGCCGGACTGTTCGTTCAGCGGCGGGCAGGAGGGCCTCGCTTGGCTGAGGCATCCCCCACCGGTCCGGCTGACACGCCTGCGGCCGGGAGCGAGGAGCGCGAAGCCAGGGTTCCGGTCGAGCGCCTCGCGGAACTGCAGGCGCGGGTCGCGCGGATTAGCCGCCGCTATGAACGCGCCGGCGGCTCGGCGGTCACGCTGTTGGACACCGGTCGGCGCGAGGGTGACCTGGTGCTTGTCCGCCTCGACGGCCAGACGCCGAGCCTCGGCGATTGGCGGATCGTGTGCGTTCTTCATCACGAGCCGGGCGGCACCCGCGTCGAGCCCTGCGAGCCGATCAGCGACGCCCAGCGCGACCGGCTCGCCTCCAGCCGCGCGCTCTGCGAGGCGTGCCGCACCATGCGGCCGCGCACGAAGACGTTCCTGTTGCGCGAGCGGACCACGGGACGGACGGTGCAGCTCGGCTCGAGCTGCCTGCGCCCTTACACCGGCGCCGACTCGCCCGAGGCCGCGATCGCTCGCGCCGAAGCGCTCGCCGGTGCAGCCGACGTGGTCGGGGTCGCGGCTACGCCCACGAAGCGTCACTCCGGCGGCGCGCGATACATCGACACGAGCGTGTTCGTCGCACACGCGGTCGCGGTCGTGCGCGCGTGCGGTTACGTTCCCGCGAGCAGCGCCGGGCCGACCTGGAGCGCCGCGCTCGAGCGCCTTGAGCGGGGCTACACAGTCATCGATGCGGATCTCGTGCGCGCTAGGGAAATCCGGGAATGGGCGGCCACTCGCCGCACCGATGAGCCGCAAAGCTATCCGTCACGGCGGGCGGCCTGCTTGCAGCACGAACGACTAACAAACAGGGAGCTGGCGCTCGCGGCATCCGCGGTCCCCGCATATAACCGGCGGCTCTACTGGATGATCCACCGGCGGGCACGGCGGACGAAAAAGGATACGCAGGCCGCTAGGCGGCGCGCGCGGCAGGGCGACGCCCGGGCTAATCGTGACACCCGGTGCTGACCACGTGCGGGGGAGATGCGGCCAGTCCGAACGATCCTCACGCTGTGGGCCGCGCTCGGCGCGGTTGTGGTGCTGGTAGTCCTCGTTGCGGTCGCGGCGAACCCGTCTGCCCGGGCATGCGAAGGTGTCGGCGGACCCTCCGCGGTGGCGGGCGTCCCCTCGTGGCTCTTGCCGATCTACGCGCAGGCGGCCGCGAAGTACGGTCTGGGCGCAAACGGGTGGGCGTACCTCGCATCGATCAACTACCACGAGACCTCGTTCGGCAGCGACCTTTCCACCTCGAACACGGGGGCGCTCGGTTGGATGCAGTTCGAGCCCGGAACGTGGCGCACGTACGGGATCACGCCCAACGGCTCAAGGGCGCCAGACAGTCCCGCCGGCTGGGACAACCCTGCCGACGCGATCTTCTCCGCAGCCAACTACCTGCATATCTCGGGCGCGCCGTCAGACTGGCCGGGCGCGATCTACGCCTATAACCACGCGGGCTGGTACGTGGCCGAGGTGACCGCGACCGCCCGGCGGTATATCGGCGCCACCCCAGGACTCCCGCAGGCCGGCTTCGCCGGCCAGACCGAGCTTGCTGCCCCTGGATCGTGTGGGACCGCCGCCCCCCCGCAATATGTCAATCCCTTCGCTCGCTCCCGCGGGGCGGATGTGACCCGGCTCGACATGGGCGTAGACATCGCCGCCCAGGGTCCAATCGACGCGGTGGGCGATGCGACCATCACCTACGCCGCCACGGGGATCGGCGGCGGCTGGGTCTGCGAGGGGTCCTATCCGAACGGTGGGATCGTCTACCGGCTGAACGATGGCCCGGACCGCGGCAAGCTCGTCTACGTGGCCGAGGACATCGTGCCGACCGTGCACGCGCCGCAGACCGTCACGGCCGGTCAGCAGATCGCGACGTTCGCAGGCTCGGACTGCATCGAGACGGGCTGGGCAGCGCAGGCAAGCGGCGTGGCCACCTACGCCGCCGTCTCCGGCGGCGGCTACACGGACCGGGCGGGCTGCAACCCGACCGCCGCCGGCGAGAACTTCTACGACCTGTTGCACTCACTCGGCCTGTCGGCGATCAGCTGTCGGCAGATGCCGCCGATCACAGGAAGCCACTATCCATGATCGGCTCTAGAGCAACGGAAGGGCGAGGCCGGCGCTACTGCTCGCGTTGGCAGGCGGCCGTGGCGGCGCTCGCGCTCCTCCTGTGACATCACGGGAAGCACTCTGTCGCGGCGAGGTGCTCGCGGCCGCATCCGGCCGTGAGCGGAAGTGCGCGCCGCCCCGTTTGGATCAGGCGAGGGTTCTGCAGGTTCGTGGATGCGGCAGCACGGCGGGCTTCGTCTGAGACTCCTGGATCGAGCAGGCCGCTAGCGGCCAGCCTGCAAGCACGGAGGCGCGGTTTTGGCGAGGAGCAAGTGCCGGGCCATCCGCGAGTCGAGACCCGCATTGCTGCTCGCGCAGGCATGAGAGGGTCGGCTGATTCGTGACTGCCTGTGTCCGAGAGCAGCAGCGGCGACGGCAGCGTGAGCGTCGACATCGTGGCTGCTTCGGGTCACGAGCGGCGACGTCGTCGACGGACGCTGCGCGATCGGAATCGTGGATAGCGGTCGTGCCGCCGCGGCCGATCTGACGACTGCTGCTGGGCGTTAGCACCAGTCCGCTTCGGGGAGCGACGGCGGGTATCGGCGGCGGTCAGGAGTAGTCCGATGGGGACGCGTCCTTAGGCTTAGGTCGGGACGACGCCTGCCGCATAGCGGCGCTATGCGTCGGGGAACTCCCGAGCGGTTTGTTGTCGCAGAACGGCGGTGCCGCCCAATGCGAGCGCGAGGAACACGATGATCCCGGCGGGCCGATGCATGGCCGGGATCGGGCCCCAGATGAAGATCAGGATCATGACGAGCGCAACGATCCCGAAGGTCCAGTCCGCGTGATCGCGCAGGAAGGGAGCGATTGTGCGGCGAGCCTTTACCGCCAGGCGCGCAGGGCCGGCGAACCAGGCGGCGACGATGAGCGGCACGCCGACGACCACGAATGCTTCGGCGATCTCGGCGAGCATCGAGGTCGCGATCGACAGAACCGCGCTGGCCGCGGGCTTGTTCGCGTCGTGCTTGACCAGCGAGTTCACCACGCCCGACTCGAGGATCTTGCGCCCGGCCAATACGAGCACGCCGGCGAAGGCGATCGCAAAACCCACCGACATCAGTGCTCGGCGGCGACGCCCCCGGGCAAGAAAGATCGCGAGCGCATACAGCAACGGGACGATGATCGTAAAGAGCAACGCGAGTCCCTTCAGAGCCTTGCCCGCATCCTGCACGAACTTGAGGTCCTTGGAATTGAGGACCTTGACGTTCGCGGCCGACGCAGGCAGCTTTGAGCTGACGTTTGGCAGGCCGAGGCGGTTCGTGACGTCGGCGAGAACCGACTTGAGGTTCAGCGTCACTTCGCCGCCGGTGACCTTGACGGCTCCCTTCCCTCCGTTGATGATCGATACCAGCGCCTGGTCGGCGGCGCGGTTCGCCGTTCTCCACGCGTCCTGGACCTTCGGACTGGCTAGCGCGCGCTCCGAGGCGGAGACAGCGACGTTCTGAAGCGCCCCGGCCACGGGCCCCGCGAGCGATTGGAGCATCGGCGGCAACCTGGACTTCAGCTCTCCCGCGACGTTGACGTTCGCATACAGCTGATCCACCAGGTAGTTCGAAGTCGCGGTCCGAACGTCGGAGTTCTCGAGCAGCTTCGTGCTGGTGTTCGCCCAGTTGTTTGGATTGAGCAGCTGGCGGTTGAACCAGACGGAGAACATTCCGAGCACGGCGAGCACCGTCGTACCCCAGATCAGCACGCGGACCAGCCACACCCGCCCGCGCGTGGGAGGGGAAGGCTCGCCTCGCGGTGCCTCCGTCGCTGGCGACTGCGCCGCGCTCTCGGAGGCGCCAGCGGACTGGACCTCCGTGGTGACGCCATCCGTTGCCGGCGGCTCACCCGCACCGGACCGAGCGCCTTCTTGGTCTGCCGGTTCCTCCACCGCGCGCGCGAGCCTAACCGCTGTTAGGCCCGGTTCCATCATCCGTTTCAGGCGATGTCGATGGAGCGGCGTGCCGCAAAGCTGGTTCCTGTGGGCCAAGTAATCCTTCTGTCGCTGACCGCGTCGCTGAACCCGACGCTGGTCGCCGCTACCACGGTGATGCTGCTGCTTCCCAGTCCGGCGAAGCTGATGGGGGGCTACCTCCTCGGAGCGCTCATGACGAGCATCACGCTCGGACTCGTGATCGTCTTCTCACTGTCGAACTCGAGCGCGAAGAACACGACCGAGAACACTGTCAGCCCAGGGGTAGACATCGCGCTCGGGGCGCTCGCGCTGGTCGTTGCGTGGGTTCTCTGGAGAGGGCATCACGAACGCCTTAAGGAGCGCAGACGAGCGCGCAAAGCGGCAAAGCCCGACAAGGGTCCGCCGAGGTGGCAGCGCGAGCTGAATAAGGGATCTGCCCGAACCACATTTGTCATCGGGGCGTTGCTAACGCTGCCCGGCGCCTCGTACCTAGCGGGCCTGGATGAGATCCACAAGCTGAAGTACTCGACGGCGGTGACCGTGCTGCTGGTGATCGGCTTCAACCTCGTGATGCTGTGGCTGCTCGAGGTTCCGCTCGCCGCCTTCGTCGTCGCTCCGGATTGGACGCCCGGGGCGATCGAACGAGCGAAGGTCTGGGTCACCCGACACCTGCACGTGTTCGCGGTGAGGGGACTCGCTGCGATCGGCGCGCTGCTGGTCATCAAGGGGATCGTCGGGCTGGTCACCTGACGCCGGTCAAACGGCCCGTATGACCGGGGCTACTGAGTCGGCCTCAGCGCGGGCTCGGGGGTCGGCTCCGGCTGGCGCACCGCCGCCAGCACGCGGGTCATCAGCAGCGTCACGACGTACGACACGGTGACGCCGACGATGATCAGCGGCTCGACTCCGGCTCCGGCCTTGGCCGTCAGCAATGTCGAGATCACGACCGCCGACAGTGGGAGCTTGAGCACCGCCACCGCCGCCGCGCCCATGCCTACCGCGACCGCCGGCTGGAGCGGAAAGCCTGGGAGATGAGATGCCATCACACCTCCCGCAGCGCCGAGGAACAGCGCCGGGAACGTCGGTCCGCCGCGGAAGCTGCCGAGCGACAAGCCGTACGCGATCCCCTTGAACACGATCAGCAACGCCAGCGCCGAGAGCGACCAGGTCCCCGCCTGGGTAACAAGTCCGGGCAGCGCACTTTGACCCGAGAACAGCACCTCGTTCACGCCCTTGCCGGTCGCCTGCGAGAACGCGATCGCCAATCCGGCGATGATCAGGCCGACGATCGGCAGCCACACGACCATCGACCTCCGCGTGACGAAGCCGTGGGTGAGCAGGCCACCTCGCATGACGCCCGCCGTAACGAGCGCGACAACGACCGCCAGCGCAATCGTCCACCCGAACTCGGTGACATCCGGATGTCCGAATGCCGTCAGCGCCAGCGGAGGTAGCGCATAGGCGCTCGTGCTCAGTCCCGTGAACGACCCCATCCCGAGCGAGACGAGGGTCCCGATCCCCGCCGCGAGCAACCCCGGCACCAGGATCAGGCGGAGCCGCTGCCCGCCGATCCCCGTCGCCTCGATCAGGATCACCGCCGCGATCAGCGGCGAGTCGAAAATGAACGAAAGCGCGGAGAACGCCCCCGCGGCACCGATGATCTGTAGCGCCTGCGGCGGCGTGTCTCGACGAGCGAGGCTAACCGCCAGCACCGCCACGCCCGTACCGATCGCGATCAACGGTCCCTCGGGCCCCAGGACGAGGCCGCCACCGATTGTCGCGAGACCGGCAAGGATGACGCCTGGCAAGACGCTCGGACCGCCGGAAGGACCGGCGGCAAGACCCTCGGCCGGGATGTGACCCCCGTTCCCGGGCAGCCGCGTGATCGCGAGCGCGACGATCAGCGCGGCGATCGCCAGGATCGGCAGCGACCACCACTTCGGCGGCCCGTGCTGATACCCGACAGCGTGCGGGAGATGTACATAAAGCTCCTGCTGGATCTGGTGGATCAGCTCCAGGAAGCACCACGCCGCGAGCGACGCGATGACGCCGATGACCGCCACGATGACGAGCAGGCCGACGTAAGCCTTGCTCCGGATCGTCGCATCAGCCTGCTCGGGGGAAAGCTCCGCGGGCGTATCGGCGTCTGGCGTGTCGCGACCACGCTAGCCCCGGGCTCAGATACTCCATCATCCCGTTCGGGTGAGTGGGCTTCACACCATCCCGACGCCCCTTGCGCGGACCGACGCGGGTAGACCGTCAACCGTTTCGGGTGATGCAGACCCGCGGCGCGCTGACAGCCTCAACCAGACAACAACTCTCTACGAGAGGTCCACCTCATGGTCACGGTCTACGCCGTATCGACGGTCGGCTGGGTGCTCCTGGCAGTCGCGTTTCTCGCGATCTGGATAGCCATTGCGTTCTGGCCGGCCCGCGTTGCCGGCCGCAAGGGCCACAGCTTCATCGGCTACTTCATCTTCAGCCTGATCTTCTTCCCACTCGCCCTGATCACCGCCTACCTCGTTCACGACCGCCGCGCGAGCGCGTACTGAATGGCGGTCTGAGCACGCACGGGTTGATCCCGTGTTTCCACCGGCGCGAGCCTGTTGCCGGCGATCGCTTGGCGAGCCGAGGCGCAGCTCGCGCCGGGGACAAGGGAGCGCTGCGGAGGCGCCGAATACGGGACGATGCAGTCACAGTCGCCGATTCGTCGCTCCGAGCGATGGCTGAACAGACGCCTCGAGCGAAAGGGTCTGCGCCCCCGCGACGCGGCATACATGATCGGGGCCTTCTGGGCGGTCGCGGTCGTCGTGTTCGGTGTCGTCGAGCGGCTCATCGACCCGAAGACCTTCCACAACGTATGGCTCGGCATGTGGTGGGCAATCGAAACTGTGACGACGGTCGGATACGGAGACATCGTCCCCAGCCAAACAGCCGGGAAAATCATCGCCGCGTTCCTGATGCTCGGGGGCCTGTCCCTGCTCTCGGTGATAACGGCGTCGATCACCAGCGGGTTCGTGTCCCGCGCCCAGACTCGCCAGCGAGCCGCCGGAGAGGATCCCGTCCTGCGGAAGCTCGATGAGCTGACCGCAGAGCTCAAAGCGGTCAACGAGAAGGTGGAGCGTCTACCGGCCCGGACCGACGCCGACGGCCCCTCATGACCGAGCCCGGTTCCGAGAACGCAGCGGCTCTAGGCGCCGTTCAGGTGCTCCCCGGTTTCGGCTAACTCAGATGGAGGAATGGTTGTCAAGCGGCTCGGTCGCGAGGGGTGACCGCGGGGTAAGGGGGCTCGGCTGAGGGGGCGGCGGGCCTGGCGGTTGCGCGACGCGCGGTCAGACTCATATACGCGGGTTGGGACCGCAGGACCGTGTTTCGTCGTGAGAGCTCGCTCTCTAAGATCGAGCGTCACCGCTGGGGGCGGCTGCTCATAGTTAGACCGCGGATGCTCTCGCGCGTGGTGGCCTGGCGGCGTCCGCCGCCTCCTCAGCCGAGTGTCGTGGGGTTGGGGTCTGGTCAAGCTGGTTGGCGTTCTGTGCTTCGGGGTTGGGGGCTGCGTGCGTGAGGGGGTCGCCCGCCGGCACGGACGCTGGCGGTATCGGTCAGGACGGGGATCGCGGCGTCGCCGTGGGTGACGATCGCCCAGCAGAATCCGGCGAGCTGGCGGGCGACGGCGACCGCGACGACCGTGCGACGCTTGCCGCGCTCGAGATCGAGCCGGCGCCAGACGCGGTGCAGCCGTTGCTGGGCCTTCCAGGCGATCGCGATCACCGCCTGGTCTTGGCCGTCCTGGCGGCGCTCGAGCACCGTCCCGAGGCGGGGTGCTCGGCGGTAATGCCAGGCTGCCTCGACCAGCAGCCTGCGCGCGTGACTGGAGCCGGACTTGGTGATCCCGCCCTGGCGGCGGCTCTCGCCGGTGCTGTGCTCGCTCGGTACCAGTCCGAGGTAGCTGGCTAGCAGGCTGGGATGCTCGAAGCGATGAAAGTCTGAGACCTCGACCGCCAGACCGATCGCCGAGAGCGTGTCGATCCCGCGCAGGCACTTGAGCCGGGCGACATCCTGCGCCCACGGCGAGCTTCCGATCAGCTCTGAGATCGCGGCCTCGAGCGTATCGCGGCGGATTTGGAGCGCGTCGATCGCGCCGACGTACTCGCTCATGGTCAGCTGCGCGCCGCGCTCACCGAGATCAACCTTGGCAAGCCACCCGCGGTGCCGCTCGCCCCACCGGCTGCTCGTGTCGTCGTAGCGGACGTCGTGGCGCAACAGCAGCTTCGAGAGCCGATGCCGGGCGCGCATCAGATCCCCGCGCAGATCCTCCCGCGCGCGAACCAGATCGCGCAACGCCTCCTCCTCTGGCGATGGCACCCTGACCGCGTGCAAGCCGTCGATCATCAAAAGGCGCACCAGCCGCTCGGCGTCGCGCTGATCGGTCTTGACCCGGTCCTGCGCGGGGCGCTCGATCTTCCCCGGCGCCGCCACCACGCACCCGATCCCCGCGGCGATCAGCGCCCGCGCCAGCCCGTAGCCGGTCGGCCCCGCCTCGTACGCGGCCCGCACCGGCGCGGACAGCCCAGCGCAGAACGCCACCACCGCGGCCGTCTCACCAGGCAGGCGGTGCACAGTCATCTCCCCGGACTCGGCGTCGACCGCGCACGCCACCACCTTCACGGCGTGCACGTCCAGGCCGACCCAGGTGCGAACCTTGGTCATGGTCGGCTCCTCCTATACGGTTGTCGTGGCCGCCGCGCAGGTTCCAGCTGCGCGGCTACTTCAACCCGCCACGACGATCGCGTGGGGGGCGCCGGCCTGACTTCGACAGCCGGCTGGCCATTCCTCCATATGGTCTAAAGCAGCTACGAGTCCCCCTGAGAAACGCGCCGGCGAGGGCTCGTCCGGGCAGGAACCTAGGCTCGTTCGGCCGGGAGCGCTTGTCTCACGAGACCGCAAGCACCGAGGGCGACGGTGCCTTGGGTTGGAATGGTCGCATCTCGGCGTGGTCGGGGCCAACGATGCCGTAGGTGGATTCGGGTACCTCGTTCCATACCCCCGCGACGTCGCCGAGGGGTTCGGAGACGATCAGCCGGGCGTTGTCCGAGACTTCCTGGAAGAGCTGCCGTTCGGGGTATAGCTTGCGGAGCGTTGGGACGTCGGTGGTGTAGAAGAGGGAGCGGGAGTTTCTCTCGCTGGAATACCGGAACGCCCAGATCTTCTCGCCGTCGGTGGTCGCGATCGTGCCCTGGAACGGGTGAGGCACGTCGTGGCGGGTGGCGACCGCTTCGATGAGCCCGATCGCCTGCTCGACGGCGGCCGGGGGGTCGTCCTCGAGGCCGAGCGTGAGGGCGAGGTAGAACAGCACCTCGGTGTCCGCCTGGCCCTTGATCTCCGGATACAGCGATGGGTCGACCGCGAGAATCAAGTCCCGTTTGATCGTCGCGAACTCGTTGATGTAGCCGTTGTGCATGAACAGCCAGTGGCCATGGCGGAAGGGGTGGCAGTTGGTCTGCTGCACGGCGCTGCCGATCGCCGCCCGGATGTGCGTGAAAAACAGCGGGGAGCTGATGTGGCCGGCGAGCTCGCGCAGGTTGTGGTCGTTCCACGCCGGCTCGGTGCTGTGGAACACGCCTGGGGTGTCGGGGTCGCCGTACCAGCCGACGCCGAACCCGTCGCCGTTGGTCGGCTCGGCCCCGAGCCGCGAATGCAGACTCTGGCCGACGAGCGAATTGGGGCCTTCGTACAGCGCCTCTTTTATGAGGATCGGAGAACCGGAGTATGCGAGCCAGCGGCACATTTGCCGCTCCTTTCTGTCGTAGCGTCCTGTGTGTTCATGTGCTTCGTCCTTCCGTCGCGCGGTCCAAGGCACGGCGAACGGTCGCTGCCGGGCGCACCGCCCGCGGCGGGCTCGGAGACACGGCCGTCGTCATTGATGACACCGGGCCGACGACGCCGCTGTGCTAATGGTGGAAGCTCGTCGAGTTCTCACTTGTGTGGACCGCCGCCGACTGTTTGTCGAGCAGCGCGAGTTCTCGTTTGATGTCGGAGATCAGGAGGTCGGCGAGGTCGTGTGTGACGCCGCGGCGGACGACGACTCGCAGCGCGGCGAGGTCGGTGCGGTTCTTCGGGAAGGTGTACGCGGGCAGCTGCCAGCCGCGGGCGCGCATCGCGTTGGATAGGTCGAACACCGTGTAGTTCTCGATCCCGTCAGCGAGCTTGAAGGCGAATACCGGCAGCGCGTCGCCCCGAGTGAGGAGTTCGAACGGGGCAAGCTTGTCGATCTCCTCGGCGAGCCTGATCGCTACCTCGCGCGCGTAGCCCTGCACCGCGGCGTAGCCGCCGAACCCGAGCCGCAGGAAGTTGTAGTACTGCGCGACGACCTGCGCGCCGGGCCGCGAGAAGTTCAGCGCGAACGTCGGCATGTTGTCGCCGAGGTAGTTGACCCAGAAGATCAAACCCTCCGGGAGCGCATCGGCGTCGCGCCACACGATCCACCCGACGCCCGGATACACGAGCCCGTACTTGTGCCCCGAGGCGTTGATCGACGCCACGCGGGGCAGCCGAAAGTCCCATTTCAGGTCCGGATCGATGAACGGCGCGACGAACCCACCCGACGCTCCGTCCACGTGGACCGGCACGTTGAGGCCCGTGTCGGTCTCGAACTCGTCGAGCGCCGCGCAGATCTCCTCGACAGGCTCGTAGGAGCCATCGAAGGTCGACCCGAGGATCGCGACCACCCCGATCGTGTTCTCATCACAGCGCTTCACCGCCTCCTCGGCCGACAGCGTGAAGCGATCTCCTTCCATCGGGACCAAGCGCATCTCGACATCCCAATAGTTGGCGAACTTCTCCCAGCACACCTGGACGTTGATGCCCATCACCAGGTTCGGTTTGTCCGCTGGCTTGCCCTGCGCCTCGCGCTGGTGCTGCCAGCGGCGCTTGAGCGCGAGACCTCCGAGCATTGCCGCTTCGCTCGAGCCGGTGGTCGAACAGCCCGTCGCCTGCGCGGCGTCAGGTGCGTGCCACAGGTCGCTCAAGATGTTCACGCAACGCGTCTCGATCTCTGCCGTCTGCGGATACTCGTCCTTGTCGATCATGTTCTTGTCAAGGCACTCGGCCATCAGCTCTCTCGCCTGCGGCTCCATCCATGTCGTTACGAACGTCGCGAGGTTCAGACGCGCGTTACCGTCGATCATCAGCTCGTCGTGGATGATCTGGGAGGCCACCTCGGGAGCCAGCTCGCCCGCTGGGAGCTTGTGACGCGGAACGCGCTCACCTTCGAGCATCGAGACAGGCGGCAGCGACAACGTCTCGTTGGCCGATCCGTTTGGACTATGCGGGTGCTTAAGCGGCATCATCACGCTTTCGTCGAAGGAACCAACACACGGTCGCAGCCGCCGAGCCCCGATCAATCACCCGAACCGGATGATCCTGCTCCGGGCAGGCGCTTCAACCCATCCGGCCCCGTGCCGTGACATCGCGTTGGAGCAGTGTGCCGCCGAATTCACGGGCCAGGAGACGAGCTAGCTGCGCCTCGAGTAGCGCGAACCTCGACGCGGAGGCCAGCAGGGGCCTCGCGCGTAGGTCGTGACTCACATGGACGAATGCGAAACCGGCGTCCCGTCCAGGCCCGTGGGGTCGGAACACACGGCTGATCGGAGGGAACCGGACGCGCGTCCGCCCTCACCCAATGTAGGCGATGACCACCGCCCTGAGTCCTGCGAGCTTGTCGACAGGTTCCTCGAGAAGGGATAGACGCGATGGCCCTACTCGCTGTCTCCACGCTCGCTGGGTGCTCTTCGGCGCCCTGTTCCTGTGGATCTGGGTCGCCTTAGCATTCCGGTCGGCCCGCGTCGCAAACCGCGAAGGCCACGACTGATATCAGCCAACCTCCAGTCGGCAATCAGCTCCAGATGCACGCCGCCAAAGCGTGCCGGCAGGCTGGCTGACACGTTCCGTGTCGATATCGCTGTTACTTCGTCTAGCTTCTCGATATCAATGAAGCGTCCACCCGGAGGGCAAACGCTCGACGCTGGGGAATTCACCATGCCCGACACGCGGAGGCGTCGGCCATGACTCGCGAGCGCTGGATGGCGCTGCTGTTCGCGCTCGGCTCGACCTGCTTCCTGATCGGCCCGTTTCCGGGCTACGCTCAGCTCGTTGGAGCCAGTGCCGACGCGATCACGTTCTTCGTCGGCTCGATCCTGTTCACCGCCGGCGGGGCGCTGCAGACCTTAATCGCGTTCCCCGAGCGCCATTCTGATCGCGCTGGACGAGCGGCGTGGTGGGCCGCCACGATCCAGTCCGCCGGCACGTTGTTCTTCAACGTCACGACCTATCAGGCGCTGCACACATCGCTCACCAACTCCAACTACGACAGACTCGTGTGGCGCCCGGACGCATTCGGCTCGGTCTGCTTCCTGATCTCGGGCGCAATCGCCTACCGCGCCTCGGACCGGCACGGCTGGCGACCCGCGCGCGGCCGCGCAGGCTGGTGGGAACCCTCAATCAACCTGCTGGGATGCATCCTCTTCGGGATCTCGGCCATCGCCGGCTACCTCGTTCCCTCGACCGGCTCGCTGCTCAACCTGGCCTGGGCAAACTGGAACACCGCGCTGGGAGCCGCGTGCTTCCTCGCGTGCGCGCTGGCCACGCTGCTGACCGGCCGCACCCTCAAGTCGCCGCGGCTGCGGCGGCTGCACAAGCTCGAACGCGCCGTCGAGCGCGACGTGGAGCAGATGGTCCCGCGACCGTGAGAGCACCGCATAAGCATCGCCGACCCGATTGACCAGACACCTCCTTTCAGTGGAACGAGGAAGGCTCGTGGCATCAATTCGCGCCTTGCGACCTTCCGGTCCGGAACGAAGGGAGCAGCATCCACGAAGTCGGCGCTTAGTTCCCTGCAGGAATGAAACCAAGACCCACGCCGCGCGTTGCGTGGCGCCTCTCCTGCTCGTCGCCACAGGCGCCCATCTCGACCCTTGGCCCGGGTCGACGGTCCGATCGAGCGGGCCCGAGGCGCGCGGCGCTAACCGGCTTCGCGCGAACTGCAAGTGTCTGAGCGACGACTCGGCGCCGTCGTCGGCGCTACCGAACTTGCAGCAAGGGGGCCACCAGTCCGGCGTGACCGCTTGAGGCGTAATCCGGCGGCGCATGCCCCGTCGGCCTACACCTGCTCTGCCTTCATCAGGAGCATCTCGGTCGCGACGCCGACTTCCCTGCTGCGCGCGGAAACCGAGCACGCGGCCCGCGGCGGTTCGCCGCTAGCAAGGTCCGCTGCTAACGATCGGGTCGAAGCGGAACTCTGCGGCGCTCAGCCGTGGCTTCCGCTCAGTCGCCGGCGGAGAACTCAGCGACCGACTGCTGCTCCGCCTGGCCATCGCCGCGTAACCCCTGGGTTGTCGAGCTCGTCGGTGAGATCCGGCAGCTGAGCGGCGCCTGGCTTCGGAGTAGCTTGACCGCGTGGACGCGGGTCACGGGCGAAGCGACAGGGAGATACACGAGCGGCCGCTCGGGGGCGAGCGGGAGTTACTCGAGCGCGACGTCGAGCTGGCGGCGGTAGCGGGTCTGATCGCTGATTCGCATGGGGGCGGTCGGCTCCTGGCGGTTGAGGGGCCGCCCGGGATTGGCAAGACCGCGCTGATGTTTGAGGCGAAGGAACTCGCCCAGGAGAGCGGATGGCAGGTGCTTGGCGCGCGTGGTTCTGAGTTTGAGCGTTCGTTCTCCTACGGCGTCGTGCGGCAGCTGTTTGAGCCGTTGATCGCCGCGTTGTGCGCGGAGGAGCGAGCTGATTTGATGGCGGGCGCGGCTGCGCTCGCGGCGCCGGTGTTTGACCCTGCCCAGGTTGCGGCTTCGCCGGCCGGGGACCCGTCGGTGGCGACGTTGCACGGTCTGTATTGGTTGACGGCGAATCTGGCTGCCCGCGGCCGGCTGTTGCTTGCGGTTGACGACCTGCACTGGTGCGATGTGTCCTCGTTGCGGTGGTTGGCGTACGTCTTGCCGCGGATGGAAGGGCTCGACTTGCTGGTGATCGTCGGCTTGCGGCCCGAGGAACCCGGGGACGATCGCGGGATCCTTGGGCAGATCCTTTCCGACCCGCTGGCCACGGTGATTCGGCCCGGTACGCTGAGCGGCGCGGCCGCCGCCGCGTTTGTGCGCAAGATGGTGTCGCCGCAGGCCGACGATGCCTTCTGCGCCGCCTGCCACAGCGAGACGGCTGGCAATCCGCTGCTTTTGCGCGAGCTCGTGCGCGCGATTCTGGCCGAGGGTCTCGTTCCGACCGCGGCGAGCGTGCCGCGCCTGCGCGAGCTCGGGGCCCGAGCCGTTTCGCGCACCGTCTCATTGCGGCTATCACCGCTTCCGCCGGAAGCAACGAGACTGGCCCGCGCGGTTGCGATCCTGGGCGACGAGGCCGATCCGCGTCTCGCAGCAGCGCTTGCGGGACTCGAGGAGCAGGCCGCGTCCGATGCGGCGGCCGCGCTGGCGCGAGTCGATGTGCTGCGGCTACAGCCCCCGCTCGCGTTCGTGCATCCACTCATCCACGCTGCCGTCTACGAGGCACTCACACCGCTTGAGCGAGGGAGCGCGCACGCGCTGGCGGCGCGTCTGCTCGCGGACGCCGGAGCCGAACCGGAGCGAATCGCCGCGCACTTGCTTCGCTGTACCCCGGCTGGAGAATCACAAGTCGTGGCGGCCTTGCGCGACGCCGCCCGCCGGGCGAGCTCTCGCGGAGCTTCGGAGAGCGCTGTCGCCTACCTGCGTCGCGCACTCGCCGAGCCGCCGCCTGAAGCCGAGCGCGCGGAGGTGCTGCTCGAGCTTGGCTCCGCCGAGTCCCATGTGAGCGGCGACGTGGCGATCGAGCATCTAAAAGCGGCCCGCGCACTGACGTCAGACCCGGTCAGGAGAGCCGAGATCGCGCTGCCGCTCAGCCGCCAGCTATTCCTCCTTCGCGGCGAAGATGAGTCTGACGCTGTCCTCTCCGCGGCGCTCGGCGAGCTCGCCGGGGCGGATGTCGGGCTCGGGCGCTTACTCGAGGCCGGAGTGATCAGCAACGGCTTGTCCGCGCCGGCGCTCTACGGCGCGGCTCGCGAGCGACTCGAGCGCGTGCGCAGGGCGCCCGCCAACACGACGTTTGGCGAGAAGCTGCTGCTGTCATTACTTGCGAGTCATGATGCCCGGGCGGGCGCACCCGCCGATGCCACCGTCGTGCTCGCGCGCCGAGCGCTTGCCGAGCGAACGCTGATCAGGGAGGACCCGTCTGGAACGGCGTACGTCGCGCCGTGCACCGTGCTGGCTATGGCGGATCTCGACGACGCATTGGTGATCTTCGATGATGCTCTTGCCGAGGCTCACAGGCGCGGATCGCCGCTCGGCTTCGCCGCGACGAAGGTCCTTTCGCGCGCAAACGCTGGTGTGGCGAGGTGATTTGGCCGCAGCGGACGTCGAGGCGCGCGAAGCGCTCGACATCGGCGATGAGTGGGGAGCGTCCGCTCGCTTCACGGGGCACGCCGCCGCCTTCCTCGCTGACGCGCTTATGGAGCAGGGCAGGCTCGACGACGCCGCGGCCGCGCTTGGCCTAGCTGAGCGAGGGGAAGCGCTCGCGGGTACCGCTCGGTGGCTGTATTTCGCCAACAGCAGCGCACGCCTGCGCATTCTGCGGGGCGCCCTCGCCGGCGGCGTCGCGGAGCTGCTCGACGGCGGCCGGCGATACGAGGCGGTCGGCGTCCGCAATCCGGCCTCCATCGCCTGGCGCTCGCCGGTTGCCCTGGCGTTGCAACAGCTCGACGAGCCAGACCAGGCGCGCCGGCTGGCCGCGGAAGAGGTCGAACTCGCGCGCGCGTGGGGTGCCTCCAGGGCGCTCGGGGCGGCGATGCGCGCAGCCGGACTCATCCAAGGCGGCAAGCGCGGCCTCGCACTGCTCGAGGAGGCGGTGCAAGTGCTGGCAGCGTCGCCGGCGAAGCTCGAGCACGCGAAGGCCCGCGCCGAGCTGGGAGCCGCGCTCCGCCGCACCAATCGGCGCTCTCAGGCGCGCGAGCAGCTTCGACAGGCGCTCGAGCTGGCAACGGTCTGCGGCGCCGCGGCGCTCGCCGCACGAACCGAGAGCGAGCTGCTCGCCACCGGCGCGCGCCCTCGTCGGATCGCCCTGAGCGGCGTCCAATCGCTCACACCCAGCGAGCGGCGCGTCGCCGAGATGGCAGCCAACGGGCCAACCAACCGTGAAATCGCGCAAGCGTTGTTCGTCACCCAGCGGACCGTCGAGGTACATCTCACGAGCATCTATCGCAAGCTCGGGATCAGCTCGCGCTCGCAACTCGCGAGTGCGCTCGGCAGCACGGCCGCCCCGTAGCCTCGCGCCGCCGTGTCGGCTCTAGCGGTACCGGCGGCAAAAGACTACGGGTCGAACTTGGGGGGGCGCACGATGCGAACGCCGGCGCGCACGAGCACCATCGGACCCTGACTCGCAATCCAACCGATCCGAGGTCCCCAAGATGACTGCAGTAGCGCCCCAATCATCGTTTCTGGCGACGCGCCGTGGACAGCTCACGCTGGCGCTGCTGTGCGCGGTCGCGTTCCTCGACTTCGTCGATGCCCCGATTGTCAACGTCGCGCTGCCGTCGATCCGCCACGCGCTGCACTTCTCGGTCGCGGGCCTGCAGTGGGTCCCGAGCGGCTACCTGCTGACCTACGGCGGCTTCATGCTGCTCGGCGGCCGCCTGGCCGACCTGCTCGGCCGCCGGCGGATCCTGCTCGGCGGGATCGTCGTGATCGGCCTCTCCTCGCTGATCGGCGGCTTCGCGCAGAGCTCGAGCGTGCTCGTCGGCGCGCGGCTCGCGCAGGGGCTCGGCGCCGCGATGACGCTCCCCGCCGCGCTCTCGATTCTCACGACGAGCTTCAAGGAGGGCAAGGACCGGCACACCGCGCTCGGCGTCTGGGGCGGCATCGCCGGACTCGCGTCGGCGGTCGGCGTGCTCCTCGGAGGAGTCCTGACCCAGGCATTCGGCTGGCGGTGGGTGATGTTCGTCAACCCGATCGCGGCCGTGCTCGTGTTCGGCGCCGTCGTCCGTCTGATCCCCGCCGACAGCCCCCGCAAGAAGCTCGAGAACTTCGACGCGCTCGGCGCCCTGCTGGCAACCGGCGGGATGCTGCTGCTGGTCTACACGCTCGTGAAGGCTCCGACCGTCGGCTGGGGCGCGGGCCGGACGATCGGCGAGCTCGCCGCCGCGGTCGCGCTCCTGGTCGCGTTCGTGATCAACGAGCTGCGCCATCGCAACCCGCTCGCGCCGCTGTCGATCTTCAAGATCAACGGACTCGCATACGCCGACGTCACCCAGCTGATCGCGTTCGCCGGCTTCCTGGCGATGTTCTTCTTCCTCACCCTCTACATGCAGAACGTGCTGCACTACTCGCCGATCCAGACCGGCATCGCGTACCTGCCGGTGTGCTTCGCGATCGGCGGCGCGGCTGGCGCTGCCTCGCAGCTGCTGGGGCGGGTCGGGACCCGGCCGGTGATCGTCGCCGGCGCGCTGATCGCCGCCGGCGGGATCTACTGGCTGTCGCGGATTCCGGTCGGCGGCTCCTACGTCTCAGACCTGCTGCCCGGCATGGTGATCATGTCGCTCGGCATCGGTCCGATGTTCGTCGGCGTCACGACCGCCGCCAACTCCGGCGTCCCGGCCGACAAGGCCGGGCTTGCGGCAGCGCTCGTCAACGCCTCACAGCAGGTCGGCGGGGCGCTCGGCCTCGCGATCTTCACCGCGCTGGCGACCAGCCACACCAACCACCTGCTCGCCGCACACGTCGCGCCGGTCCACGCGCTGAACTCGGGGCTGCAGCGCGGCCTGCTGGCCAGCGCCATCTTCCTGCTCGCCTCGGCATTCGTCGCGCTGCGGGCCACCAACACCCGCGGCGAGGAGCCCCAGCCCGCGATCCAGGCAACGCCAGAACCCGCGCTGACCTGACGTGTCAGCGGCACGGAGAACGCCCCGAACATCCCGCCGCTGACCGGACCCTACGGGTACTGAGAAGGGCCCGGACGCGAAAGCGCCCGGGCCCATCCCACGTCCCAGACCGCGGCCCCGGCCGCTGCTGGGTCGGTCTGCCGCCGCGGCCGCGCGCCGGGGACGAGCTAAGCGTGCCTGCCGATGAGACCTCACGCGACGGAGCAGAGCCGCTCCGTCGACAGTGCGGAGCAGATCGCTCGAGTCATGCTCTACTCGGATACGAACACCGACACTACTAGCGCCCGATCAACGGCTCTGACGCTGCCGATGGCGGTTCTGCTTTGTCGCCCACGCGGCCACCTGGCCGTCGCTGCCGCTCCGGTCGGCCATAGCCTCGGAGCAGCAGTCGACCAGCCCGCCAGGCCTGCCGCCGAGGCGACCGGTGCTTCGTGAATCCAGCAGTGAGCCCATCTCGCCCCTGATTGCCTGACGTAATCAAAGCTTCCCTTACCGCGGGAGACCGAGACCGCGGGAAACAACCGCTTCGCGGAAGCTGGGAGTGCAGGACTGCGGGAGCGCCCGGCGTGCTGCCTGCTCGCAGCGAGAGTGAGTCAGCGGTTGCTCAGGATGGCCGGCGGGCGCGAAGCCGCTCGACGATGCCCCACTTTGAGCGCTGGACGAGTTCGATGTCGAATCCGACGGTCGGGAGGTAATCGAGCGGTTCGCGCATCAGATGATCGGCTTGGAAGCGGACGGCGAGCGGCTCGAGTAGCCGTTGGCCGGCGCGAACGGCGCGCGCTGGGCTGCGGACGTGCTCGAGCATCAACAGTTGGCCGTCGGGACGCAGCACGCGGAGGGCTTCGGCGGCGGCGCGGTGGGTGTCGGGGATCGTGCAGAAGCCCAGCGTGCACGTGATGGTGTCGAAGCTGGCGTTAGAGAACTCGAGGCTTTGGGCGTCGCCGAGTCGGAGATCGGCGGGACGGCCGAGGTGTTGCGCGCGGCGTTGCCCGATCGCCAGCATCTCGGGGCTGAGCTCGATGCCGGTGAGCTCGACGTCGCGGGGATAGAAGGCGAGGTTTCTCGCTGTGCCGGATGCGAGCTCGAGCGTCTTGCCGCGGGCCTGGGAGCAGACCCATTCGCGGCCGCCGGCGAACAGGATCCGCTCGAAGAGGCTGATCTGGCGGTCGTAGGCATGCGCCTGCTTGTCCTGGAGGCGGCGGACGCGTTCGGTCTCGGCAGTGGGGTTCATTGGGCACCAGACGCGGTTCTGGTCGGCGGCCGGCCGCTGTTGGGCTGTTGTGCCGCAGTGTCCACGGAATTGGAGCAGCACAACGCTAGCGCCGGGGGGATCGACGCACCGCGCATCGACCGCGACTACTGGGGCTAGCAACAGTCTTCGCCGCGCCATGCCTCGCGGCCCTCGTGCACCGCGATCGCGGCGATCCCGAGTGCGGTGGCGGGATCCGCCCACCAGAAGCCGAACGCGAGGTTGAGCAGGAGACCTGTGAGGACGCCGGCGGCGAGGTAGGCGCAGAGCATGTTCTGGGTGCCTTCGCCTGCGGTGGCGCCCGATCCGAGCCGTTGCCCGATGCGCTGTTTGGCTTTGCCGAGCACTGGCATCACGATGATGCTCGAGATCGCGAGGCCGATGCCGAGCCAGCTAGTGGCGGGGTGCTCGCCGTTGATCAGCGTGCGGATGGCGTCCTGGGCGATGTACGGGGCGAGCAGGAAGAAGGTGATCGCGACCAGCCGTTGGGCGTGTTGTTCGCCGGTTTCGCTGAGCCGGCGGCTGCCGGTGAACCGCCAGATCACGATGACCGAGGCGAGCGCCTCGATCGCGGAGTCGAGCCCAAACCCGAGCAGCGCGACGGACCCGGCGAGGATCGCCGCGGTGATGGCGATCGCTCCTTCCGCGCTCATATATGCGAGCGATAGCCACGAGAGGGCTTTCGCGCGGCGGATCAGTTGGTCGCGCTCGCGCTCGCCAAGCGGTGTTGGGCTGGGCGGCGCGACGCGCACGACGGGGAGCTCGATCGGCGGGATGCTCACGCGCGGACTTCGGTGACGGCGGTGTGCGCGTCGATCAGCTCGCGGCCGGGCGTGGTGAGCGAGTAGAAGACGATCTTCGCGTCGCGGCGCGAGGCGGCAAGCCCGGCGTCGCGCAGCGCGCGGAGGTGGTAGCCGACGAGGTTCTCGGCTCGCGCGACGATCCACGCCAGGTCGCAGACGCACAGCTCCTCGCCGTCGCGCAAAGCGAGCGCGATGCTCAGCCGCGTCGGGTCGGCCAGGGCGCGGGCACGCGCGGCGGCCTCGCGCGCCAGCTCCGGGTCTAGGCGTTTGCGGATCCGCTCCGCGCGCGGGAGGTCGAGACACAGCAGCTCGCAGCGATCACCCGGCACCCCTTCATCCTAACGACCGTTGCGATGTTCTGGTGGCATTCGGCGTAACGCGCGCGCCTGGGCGACCGCTCGGTCGGTGTCAGGCGGCGAATGACGGCTTCTCGGAGCCCGCCGGCGGCACCGTGCGTGGGTCGCCGCGACCGGCAGCCCGCCGGGTATCCGCTGGGGCGAAGCGGAAGAGGCGTAGCGAGTTGGTTACGACGCTGACCGAGGAGGCGGCCATGATCGCGCCGGCGGCGATCGGTGGGAGGATCCCGAGTGCGGCGAGGGGGATCGCGGCGGTGTTGTAGCCGAACGCCCAGGCTAGGTTCTGGCGGATCGTGCGCAGCGTGCGGCGTGACAGGGACAGCGCGGTGACGACACCGTGCAGATCGCCGGAAATCAGGGTGATGTCCGAGGACTCGATCGCGACATCGGTACCGGTTCCGATCGCCATCCCGAGATCGGCCTGCACGAGCCCGGGCGCGTCGTTGATCCCGTCGCCGACCATCGCGACCGTGCGACCTTCGCTCTGGAGGCGGCGAACCTCATCGACCTTGTCTACGGGCAGCACGTCGGCGAGCACTTCGTCGATCCCGACATCGATCGCGATCGCCTTGGCGGTATGCGCGTTGTCGCCGGTGAGCATCGTGACCTGGATGCCGAGATCGTGAAGCTCGCCAATGATCGCCGCGGCGTTTGGTTTGAGCGTGTCGCCGACCGCGAGCGCACCGCGAACGCGTCCGTCCCAGCCGACGAAGGTCACCGTCAACCCGCGCCGCGCCAGATCCGACGCGCGCGACGCGAGCCCTGGAGGGATGGGCATCCCGCGATCGCTCATCAGCTCGCGCCGGCCGACGCTGAGCGTGTGCCCTTCGACCCGAGCGGTCACTCCGAGCCCTGCGATCGAGCGGAAATCTTTTGCTGGGGCCACGGGCAGGCGTTGCTGGTGTGCCGCGGCGACGATTGCGGCGGCGATTGGGTGCTCGGAGGATGCCTCGACGGCAGCCGCGCGCGCGAGCACCGTGCGCTCGTCGTCGCCGTCGACAGCGACCAGGCCCCGGAGTGTCATCTTGCCCTCGGTCAGCGTGCCGGTCTTGTCAAAGATCACGGTGTCGATCCGGCGGGAGGCCTCGAGCACCTCGCCGCCCTTGATCAGCACCCCGAGCTGCGCGCCGCGGCCGGTTCCGACCGCGATCGCGGTCGGCGTCGCCAGTCCCATCGCGCACGGGCAGGCGATGATCAGTACCGCCACGGCCGCCACTACCCCGGCCGTCGCATCACCCGCGGCCAGCCACCAGCCGAGGAATGTGAGCGTCGCGACGACCAGCACGACCGGGACGAAGATCCCCGCGATCCGGTCCGCGAGCCGCTGGATGGGTGCCTTGCTGTCTTGCGCGGTTCGCACCAGGCGTACGATTTGCGCGAGTGCCGTGTCGGAGCCGACGGCGGTGGCGCGGATCGCCAGCGCCCCGTCGAGGTTGACGGTCGCGCCGGCTACCTCGGCGCCGCTGGTCTTTTCCACCGGCAGCGATTCGCCGGTTAGCATCGACTCGTCCACCGAGGAGCGTCCGTCGATCACCTCGCCGTCGACCGGGACCTTCTCCCCGGGGCGCACTCGCAGCACGTCGCCGGCCGACACCTCGCAGACCGGGACCATCCGCTCCTCGCCGTCGACCACCACCCGCGCGTCCTTCGCGCCGAGCTCGAGCAGCTTCGCGATCGCTCCGGAGGCGCGCGCGGTCGCGCGTGCCTCGAAGTAGCGCCCCAGGATGATGAACGCCATGATCACGGCGGCGCTGTCGAAATACACGTCGCCGCCGGTGAACAGGCGCACCATCGAGAACGTGAACGCGGTCAGCGTCCCGAGCGCGATCAGCGTGTCCATGTTCGCCTCGAGCCGGCGTGCGCGCTTCGCCGCGCCGGCGAGGATCGGCCAGCTGGCCACGAACTGGATCGGCGCGGTCAGCGCGAGCGCTAGCCAGCGCGCCCAGGCGTCGCCGCCGAAGCCGTACACCAGGACCACCACCACCGCGGCGAGCGGCAGGCTGAGCGCCGCCCGGATCCTCCAGGAGCGCAGCTCACGCTCGCGCTCGTGCTCGCCGTCGACCTCGTCGGCGCGCTGCAGCGGCATCGCCAGATAGCCGAGACGCGACACGACCTCCTCGAGCCTGCCGACGTCGGTCCTGCCCGCGTCGTACGTGATGGTCGCGTGACGTGTCGCGAAGTTCACCCGCGCGTCGCCGACCCCTTCTTGGCGCGCCAGCGTGCGCTGGATACGCACCGCGCACGACGCGCACGTCATCCCCGCGACGGACAATTCGGCCAGCGCCTCGGTTCGCTCGCGAGCGGGGTCGTGGAGGGTGTCAGCCGCCGCTGCCGTCACCGTCCCTCGCGGCCCGTGACCTCGTAACCCTGTTCCTCGACCGCGGCTGCCAGCTCGGACACCGAAGCCTGGTGTTCGTCGTGTTCGACCGTCACCAGCTTGCGCTCGAGATCGACGTTCACCGACGCCACGCCCGCGAGCCCGGCGAGCGCGCCCTCGACCGTCGTCCGGCACGCGTCGCAGCTCATCTCGGGGACGGTCAGGGTGGTGTGGCTCATCGCCCGCTTGCGCCGCTCGCTGCCTCGCTCGCGGCGGCTGGCTCCCCGGCCGCGGCGCCACCCAGGCTGGCCTCGGCCCCGGTGAGCACCGCGTTGAACTTGACCGCGTCGAGAAGCTCGGCGATCGCGGGCTGCGCGCGTCCTTCGGACACCGCCTCCGAGAAGCACGTCTCGAGATGGTTTTTGAGGATCAGCCGGTTGACGCGCTCGAGCGAGGCCTGCGCTGCGGAGACCTGCTTCATCAGATCGACGCAGTACGCCTCCTCCTCGGTCATCCGGATGATCCCGTCGAGATGGCCCCGAACGGTCTTTAGGCGGTTCAGGATCTCTTGCTTGTTGAGCGGCAGCATGCACAAACTCCTTCTGGTCTAGTGCACCCCACCTGGGGTGGGGTAGGAGTAAGATCGTAGCGGACCCGCACCACTACCGAACCATGAATCTGATCTGCGAAAGCTCCAGAGCCGTCGGACGCGAACGGCGGTCCGATCGCCCGCTCGTAGGCGGTGATCGGCGATGACGCTTGAGGATCCCGAGGACGCTGCGCTACGTTCGCGGTCGGTGAGCGGTCGGACCGAGACGATCGTGCTGCACGCGGGGGGCCAGTACCTCGGGAGCGAGAAGGCCCCGGTCGAGGCGGCGCTGGGGCGGCGTCCGGGCGTGCTGGCGGTGGACGCCAACCCGGTCGCGCAGACGGCCACGGTCACCTACGACCCTGCAGGGACGTCGGTCGAGGAGCTGCGCGGGTGCCTGGAGCGGGCCGGCTTTGAGTGCGCCGGCTGCAATCTCCCGAGTTGCCTGTGCGATCCACTGGCCGAGCCGGGCACGCCCGAGCTCAGGCACGACGCCGCGGCGGTCCAGCGCGCCGACGATCCGATGGGCCACGGGATGGGCGGGCACTCGGGGCACTCGATGGTGCAGATGGCGACCGAGATGCGCAACCGGTTCGTGCTCGCGCTCGTGTTCACGCTCGCGATCCTGGCCTGGTCGAGCGTCGGCAAGAGCCTGTTCGGCGGTCAGCTGGCGACGCCGTTTGGCCTTGACCGCAACGTGTGGGAGCTGTTGTTGAGCCTGCCGGTGCTGTACGCGGGACAGATGTTCTTCACCGGGGCGGTGCGTGCGCTGCGCCAGCGGACGCTCGACATGATGGTGCTGGTCGCGACCGCGGTCGGGATCAGTTGGCTGTACTCGGTGCTCGTGACCGCCGGCCTGTCGGGCGAGGTGTTCTACGACGCCGGCGCGATGCTGGCGACGTTCGTGCTGCTCGGGCACTGGTTCGAGATGCGCGCGCGCGGAGGCGCCTCGGACGCGATCCGGGCGCTGCTGGATCTCGCGCCGCCGATGGCGCTCGTGCTGCGCGACGGCGAGCCGGTCGAGGTCCCGACCGCGGAGGTCGCGGTCGGCGACGTGCTGCTGATCCGGCCGGGCGCGAAGGTCCCGGTCGACGCCGAGGTGATCGACGGCGACAGCGAGGTCGACGAGTCGACCGTCACGGGGGAAAGCCTGCCCGTTCACAAGACCGTGGGCGACGGGCTCGTCGGCGCGACGATCAACAAGAACGGGACGCTGCGCGCCCCCGCGACCGCGATCGGCTCCGACACGGCGCTCGCCCAGATCGTCACCCTCGTCCAGGAGGCCCAGAACTCCAAGGCGCCGGCGCAGCGGCTCGCCGACCGCGCCGCGTTCTGGCTCGTGCTGGTCGCGCTGTCGGCCGGCGCGATCACGTTCCTGGTGTGGTCGGTGATCGTCGGCCGCGACGTCCGCTACGCGCTGCTGTTCGCGGTCACGGTGATCGTGATCGCGTGCCCCGACGCGCTCGGGCTCGCCACGCCGACCGCGATCATGGTCGGCAGCGGCCTCGGCGCGCGCCGGGGGATCCTGTTCAAGAGCGCGATCGCGCTCGAGCGCATCTCCGCTGTGAACACGGTCGTGTTCGACAAGACCGGGACGCTCACCCGCGGCGAGCCGGAAGTGGTCGCCGTCGAGACCGCCGACGGGGTCGAGGAGACCGAGCTCCTACGGCTTGTCGCGGCGGCCGAGCGCGACTCAGAGCACCCGCTCGCGACCGCGATCGTCAACGCCGCCGCAGCGCGCGGGCTCCACCCACCGCCGGCTAACAGCTTCGAGGCGATCCCCGGCGAGGGCGCGATCGCGACCGTCGATGGCCGGCGACTGGCGGTCGGCAACGCCAAGCTGCTCGCCCGCGAGCACGTCAGCCTCGACGGGCTCAGCGCCGCTGCCGAGCGGCTCGCCGGGCAGGGACGCACGACCGTCCAGGTCGGCCTCGACGGGCGCGCCGCCGCCGTGATCGCGATCGCCGACGCCGTCCGCGACGGCTCAAAGCACGCAGTCGCCCAGCTCCACGAGCTGCAGGGTGCGCACCGTGATGCTGACCGGCGATGGCCGCGCGACCGCCGAGCGTGTCGCCGCCGAGATCGGGATCGACGAGGTCATCGCCGAGGTGCTCCCCGCCGACAAGGCCAGCACCGTCGCCGAGCTGCAACGACACGGCCACACGGTCGCGATGGTCGGCGACGGAGTCAACGACGCGCCGGCGCTCGCCCAGGCCGACGTCGGGATCGCGATCGGCGCCGGCACCGACGTCGCCGTCGAGACCGCCGACCTCGTGCTGATGCGCTCAGACCCACGCGATGTCGCGACCGCGATCACGATCGGCCGCGGCACGCGCCGCAAGATGCACCAGAACCTCGGCTGGGCGATCGCCTACAACAGCCTCGCGCTGCCGATCGCCGCCGGCATCCTCGAGCCGCTTGGCGTCACGCTCAGCCCCCAGGCCGCCGCCGCCAGCATGTCCGGCTCGAGCCTGATCGTCGCCGTCAACGCGATCGCGCTCAAACGCCTACGGCTGCCCGACTAGCCGCGCGAGCGCTGGGCGCTCGGTCAGTTGGCGCGGATGTGGTTGACGATGTATTCGGCGTCGTGGCGGACCCAGTGGATCAACGACGAGCCTCGGGAGTACTGACCGTGCATGCCGAGGAGGTACAGCCCGGGGGAGTCGGTGACCCCGCGCCGGTGGCGCGGCACACCATGGTCGTCAAGGACAGACACGTTCATCCAGGAGTAGTCGGGTCGATACCCGGTGGCCCACACCACGGCGTCGATCTCGATCGTGCGCCCATCCGCGAAGCCGACCGTTCGTCCGCTCGCATCAACTGTGCGGGGGAGCAGCTGGATCGCGTGGTGTTTGGCGCGCCGCCGGAGGCTGTCGCCGACGAGCAGCTCGCCGCGCTGGGTGCGGCCGCGCCAGGTTTCAAACGGGGCGGCGATCAACCCCAGCCGGTCGCCATACCAATGCAGGCTCCTGCCGAGAATGCGGCGCGGGAGATGTGGGAGCCTGCCGCCCTGCGACAGGTAGACGCGGTGGTCGGTGGCGAGGTCTTCGGCGATCTGCGCGCCCGAGTTCGCGGCTCCAACGACGAGCACCGCGGCCCCCGAGATCTGTTTTGGGCTTCGGTAGGCGTCGCTGTGCGTTTGTGTCACCGATGCGTCCAAGCCGTCGGCGAACGACGGGATGTGCGGCTTCTGATAGGCGCCCGTGGCGACGATCACCGCACCGGCGTGAAACGTCTCTGAACCCGTTTGGAGGCGGTAGCCTGCCCCGTCGCGCTCGAGTGATTCGGCTCGTGTGCCGTGCGTGATCGGCAGCGCGAGCTCGATTGCGTATTGCTCGAGGTAGTCGGCGACCTCATCCTTGCCGGGATAGTGCTCGGGATCCCCTGGGAAACGCGCCCCTGGAAGCGAGCTGTAGCGCGCGGTCGTGAACAGCTCGAGCGAGTCCCATCTCCGCCGCCAGGCGTCACCGGTGCGCCGCTCGGCGTCGAGGATCACGAACCGCGTGCCGGCTCGCTTGAGGTAGTGCCCGGCGGTCAAGCCGGCTTGGCCGCCTCCGACCACGATGACCTCGTATGAGCGCGCCGGCCGGTCGTGCATGCGTGCGATGGACGGGAGCGGTTACAGCCGCGGTGGCCCGTCGTCGCTGTCAGCGATCGAGGGTATCGCTCGAGCCACGAGCGGCGGGGAGCGGTCCGCCGGTCGGTGCGGATCGGCGTCGCGCAAGCCGCGGCATGCGCGCCACGGGCGTCCGGCTCACCAGCCGCACCAGCAGGCCCCCGCCGAACATCAACGCGACGCAACCGAGCGCGGGAAGTAGCGACAAAGCCATCGTCATCGGGAATCACCTCCGGGCGATACAATGAGAGCAATACTCTTGATAGAGCATCTCTCTAAAAAGAGTATGACTCTGAATGTACCACCCGAGCGACCGGAGGTCAAGCGTGCGAGTGCGCCCACAAACGAGGACACGACCAAACCGAGCCCAGAAGCGCGAGGCCAACCGCGAGCGGATCCTCCGCGCGGCCCGCAAGGTGTTCGGCCAGCGCGGCTTCCACGCAGCCACGATCGAGGAGATCGCCGACCTGGCCGGCCTGTCCAACGGAGCGATCTACTACAACTTCGAGAACAAGGCCGACCTGTTCCTCGCCCTGGCCCAGGAGCGCACAGACGAGCGAATCGAGCACCTGCGCTCCACGCTCAACAATCCAGCCCTAGCTGATCAACTCGACGCTGGCCTCGCCGAAGAGGCGCGCGACACCACCCGCAGCCTCAAGGAAAGCCGCGAATGGCGCCTGCTGCTATTGGAGTTCGTCGCCCACGCCGCCCGCACCCCCGCACTCAGACCAAAAGTGCGCGCCCACCACCGCCAGCTGCGAACCGCTGTCGCCGAGGTCCTCGCACATCGCTACACCAGCCTGGACCGAACCCCGCCACTGCCTCCCGACCAGCTCGCGCTCACAGCGATCGCGCTCGCCAACGGGCTCGCCACCGCAGAAATCGCAGACCCCGGCTCCGTCCCCGACCACCTCCTCGCAGACCTCCTCACGCGCTTGCTAGCACAGCCTGCCGACACACCCCCAACAACACGACAGTGAGCACACCACCGGCGTAACGCACATTCGAGACCGCCATCACGCCAACGATCAACCGCAGCCCGATCCGCCGAGGATCTCATCTCCCCCAGCGGTCCGCCAACACCGAGGACATCGGTCTCGCATCCGCCGCCGGATAGCACGCCGTCGCTCGTGTGGACCAGCTGCGCTGACGGCGGAGAGCCGGCCCCCGCAGATCGCTAGCTCGAACCTCGATGAACCGCAACCGCCGGCGCCGAAAGCGGAGCACAGCATGGTCCGCCGAGGGCATCGCGAGGCTCATGCTCATCCAGGTCGCGAGTCCTGAAACGCGCGCGCAGCGGCGCCTGCTTCGCGAAAACGGGGGACGCGCGATCGCGCGCCAAGTCGAGAGCCGTGTTGGGGCGACTGAGCGGTCCGCAGCGTTGCGCGAAGCCTGCCGCACCGTTAATGTGCCCCGCCCTTCGCAGAGTCGTCCATCCACGGCACCAACACCGGGCTTCTGTTTTTGCGCCGTCAGTGGCTGTCCAGCACGTCCGGTACAGTTCGCCGCTGTGCCGACGACACCAGGAACGACGGTCGAAGCGCAGCCCGAGGAGGTGTCAGGTGAGTGATCGTGTTAGCGAGCGTAGGCGCGCCGCGGCGCTTGCTCGACACTACCGCGAGCAGGAGAACCTGACGATCGCCGAGATCGCCCACCGGCTGGGACGCGCAGAGGCGACGGTCAAGGCGTACCTGTACGACGCGACGGGCGCAAAGGCACGGGAGGTCAAGGCGCGCTACCGGGGCGTCTGCCGGAGCTGCGGCACGCCGACCAGCGCGCGCAACGGCAAGGGCGACGCGTACGCCTACTGCAAGAAATGTCATCCCGGCGCGACCGCGCGCGAATGGACGCCCGAACGAGTGCGCGAAGCGATGCGTGGCTGGCATGCCCGCTACGGCAGCCCGCCGACCTCCTACGACTGGTCCATCTCACACGCGAGCAGGCGCGGGCAGGAAGCGCTCGAGCGGCTGCAAGATGGCGAATGGCCAGCGCCGGCAACCGTCACCGAGCTGCACGGCACGTGGGCGGCGGCGCGGGCTGACGCGTTCCCGACTGCGACGCGCAGCCCGACACGTAGCGGATGACCGGACAGCCAACCGCCGGCGGTCCCTCGTCGATAGATAGTCAGCCTGCTGGTGCCATGACCCCCGAACCCGTACTCGAGGAGACGATCGGACGGCCGCGGGCATCGGGTCGCGTGGTTCGACCCGCCCTGGCGACCGCCCCTCGCCGAGACGACGCAGGCGCTCGGGCTGTGCCTCACGCCCGACGGGCTGATCGTGCTCGTGACTTGGGACGGCGAGCACTGGACGCTCCCTGGTGGGACGCGCGAGGCCGGCGAGCGGCTCGAGCAGACACTCGCTCGCGAGGTGCGAGAAGAAGCCTGCGCCCGGGTCGTACACTCCCGCTATCTCGGGTGCCAGCACGTCGAACGGCTCGACGGCGAACGCGCCTCCTACTACCAGACGCGCTTCTGGGCGAGAGTCGAACTGGAGCCGTTCACCCGCGAGCACGAGATGACCGCGAGGCGGCTCGTCCCACCCGGACGGTTCCTGTCGACCCTGTTCTGGGGCCGCGAGAGCACCGCCCAGCTCATCCTCGACCGCGGAGTCGCGGCCGAGGAGCGTCACCGGCGCGCACACGGCGAATCCCACCATGGCCTCGGCTGACCGGGCGCGAGGCAGCGCCGCGGACGGGCCATGGTCCGATTCCCGGCCGCCGAGCATCGACGGCGTGGCCGAGGACGGCGTGGCGGTCACGGCCTGGATCAACGCTCAGGAGTGGCGTGTTGCGTGGTATCCGCCGTCCGATCCACCCGCCGGGGTGCCGCACGGGGCGGCTGCCGTCTGCCTCACCGGCGATCTGCTGGTCCTGGTCAGCCGCGATGGTGAGGCCTGGGACCTGCCCGCTGGACGACCCGAGCCGGGCGAGCGCCCGGCTGAGACCCTCAGGCGCGAGATTCGCGAGGAAGCATGCGCGACGCTCACCAGCTGCACCTTGCTCGGCTTCAGCCAAGGAACGTGCATCCGCGGGCCCGAACAAGGCCTGACCCTGGTCCGCTCGATGTGGCGGGCAGAGGTCGTCCTCGACCCATCGGAGCCGCGCTTCGAGATCGCCCACCGGCGCCTGGTCACCACGGGGGAGGCGCTCGACGAACTCTTCGCGCAGCCCCGTTTTCCGCGTGGGCTTCGCCCGCTCTACCGACGAGCCTTCATCGAAGCGGGGCTGGCCCCTGGGCTCGACGCACAGCGTGCCGAGCAAGCCTGAGCTCGCGACCAGCCTCCGCTCTTCTCCCCCCGGGCCCTGGCGCTCAGCGACACGCTTGCACAATGCTGCCGCGATGGGCTCAGAAACGCGTTGGTGTCCCCGATCCGGCACGGCCGCGTTCGCCCGAGGAGTACCACGTGTGCGCGTAGCACGATGTTGTCAATCGCTTGACCGAGCCGGGGGCCCGGTCTCTCCCGAGCGCTCCCACCAGGACTGGCGTCCCGGAAGGACTCTGGAGCTTCGCGATCGGTGCTCTGTCAGGTCAGTCCGGTGGCGTTGCTGAGGTGGCGCCTTGCTCGCGCAGCCAGGAGAGAACGTTTTCCTGGCGGGTGCCGAGGGAGCTGGCGGCGTCCAACGGGGTGCCCTCGGCGTACTCGGGTACCCAGCTCAGATCGGCCCCCCGAGCGAGTAGGTACTCCGCGGCGCGTCGTTGGCCGCCCGCGCAAGCGTGCCAGAACGCCTGGGACACCTCGCCAGCCGCGTGAGGCCGCTCCGCGAGGAGTTGCTCGAGCCGTTCGACCATTCCGAGCGCCGCTGCGTGCCAGAGCTTGTCGACCCTCGCGCCTCTCGCGATCAGCAGCCGGGCGACGTGCCAGCAGGCGTAGCCGATCGCGTTGTCGAGCTGGGTGCCGATCGACCCACCCGGTGTCTCGAGCTCGGCGCCGCCGTCGATCAGCGCCACTGCCACATCGACGTCATCGCTGCTCGCCGCCCAGTGCAGCGGCGTCTCAGGGCGATCGCCACCGGTGTCGTCGTTGGGGTCAGCGCCGGCCTCGAGCAGCAAGGCGACCGCGGCGGGTGCGGCCGGGAAGTAGCCCGGCCAGTCGGCGGCTGCATGCAGAGGGGTGCGCCAGCCGCCCTCGAGGCCTTTGCGGCCGATCATCCGAACCGACGCGAGCTGCGGTCGCTCAGCGAGCAGCCGGCCCAACGCGTCCAAGTCGCCACGATGAATGGCCGAGATCAACTCCACGGCGACTGGGTCGCCGTGCGGCAAGGTCAGCTTGGGAGCTGACCCTTCCGGTATACCGGCGGTCGACATCCCTAGCAACACTACGCCGCTGGGAAAGTCGACGGGCTCGCGCAACGCGTGCCGGCCGGGCGCTCAGCGGCTACGGGCCAGCACCCTGATTACAGCGACCCGGAACCGGCGCTCGGCCCGCAAACTCGCCCGGCCGGCCGCAGTCAGCTCATACCGGCGCCCCGAGGCATCCCGGCAGCTGCGCAGCAACCCATCGCGCTCGCAGCGACGCAGCACGTCATGCAGAATCGCCTGCCCGGCCGGCTGGCCTCGAAGCACGCGAATCTGGCACGGAGTCCGGCGCGACCGAAGCGCCCCTCGGTGCACCGCGTCCAAGACCGCGAACTCGACCTGCCCAAGCGCGTCGCCGGGGTCCATTGATCGAGTCTACGGCCGCTCGAACCACAGAGCCGGGTTTCGGTTGCGCTCCGATCAGCCAGACTTCGAGGGGATGTTCTAATACCGCGCCTGGCGGGCAGACGTCGACCGAGGCGACACTTACTGCGTGAGGATCCGGATTCCGCCCGAGCTCGCCGATGCGGTCGACGAGGACGATCTCGCGGAGCGCCTTGAATGGCTCGCGGCGCTCCCCGACGTGATCGAGGCGATCGCGTGCGACTGGGAGCTCGAGCTCGGCGAGCCGTATCTCCCGGGCGGCCAGTGCGCGTGGGTCGCGCCCGCTCGGGGCGGCGGGGACGACGACCTGGCGCTGAAGGTCGGCTGGCGCCACCGCGAGGCCGAGCACGAGGCCGACGCGCTTCGGTTCTGGGACGGCGACGGCGCGGTGCGGTGCTTCAAGACGCGATCGCTCGCTGACACGACCGCGCTGCTGCTCGAGCGCTGCGTGCCCGGAGAGCAGCTGGGGCGGGCCTTGCCGGAGCCCGAGCAGGACGTCGTGATCACGGGGTTGATGCGCCGCCTGTGGGCGCGCCGGCCCTCGGGCGGGGAGCCGTTTGGCTCACTCGCGGCGATGTGCGACCTGTGGGCCGAGTGGTTCGAGCTCGAATTCGAGCGGGGCGGCCAGGGTCTCGACCCCGGGCTCGCGCGCGACGGGATGGTGATCCTGCGCGCACTGCCGCGCAGCGCCGACCGCACGGTCCTCTTGTGCACCGATCTACACGCCGGCAACGTTCTCTCGGCGCGGCGCGAGCCGTGGCTGGTGATCGACCCCAAGCCATTCGTGGGCGATCCCGCCTTCGAGCCCGTGCAGCACATGTTCAACTGCGAGCAGCGCCTGGCTACCGATCCCGACCACCTTTCGCGCAGGATGGCGGAGCTGCTCGAGCTCGACGTCGAGCGGGTCCGGCTATGGCTGTTCGCCCGCTGCGTCCAGGAATCGATCCACGCTGCGCCGATGCGCGAGCTCGCCCGCCAGATCGCCCCGTAACGGATCTCCAGTCGGTGAAGATGCCGGGATAATGCCGCGCTTGCGCGACCAGGTTCGTTTACGTCGCCAGCGACGAGTACTCGGACTGCAGCAAGCCCATGACGATGAAGTCTCTCCAGCCGTCTGGGTAGAGCTGGGCTTCACGGCGGACCCCTTCGCGGCGGAACCCACAGGCCAGGTAGCAGTCGATGGCGCGTCGATTACCGTCCACCACGTCCAGTTGGATGCGGTGCACGCCCAGCACGTCGAACGCCCAAGCCACGACCAACCGGGTCACCTCGCGGCCCAGCCCTCGACCGCGCAGGTCGGCGACGAACAAACCGACCGCGTACGTCGCGCAGTGTTGATCAGGATCCACGACAAGCCGAGCGCTGCCAACGCACTGACCGTCGTACTCGATCGCCCACGTGTAAGTGGTCGGATCCGGCGGACCGCGGTCGTCGGTCAGTTGCTCGCGCGTGGAATAGCGCCGCCCATCCCACTCGCGCCGCCACGCGGAGCCATAGCCGTCCTCCTCCTCGGGATCGATCGGATGGCGCAACCGATCATCGATATCCGATTCACGGAACCCGCGCAGAACGGTGCGCTCCCCTCCCAATACTGGCAGCGGCGGGAGTGCCAGCCGATCCAACATCCGACCGAGATTACGCGTCTCGTTCAGAACGGCGATCGACTACCGGCGGACGCGCGCGGCCCGGTCAAACCCCCGCTTTGCAGTCGCGGCGCCACGAGCTGAATTTCCCCGCGCGCGTGTAACAAGCATGACGCTATGCGTGACGGCTGTCCGTCATGCGACGGGCGTGACGCGCGCCTCGCGTAGGCTGCCATCGGCGTCGACGCGCGAGTAGACGAGCTCCACGGGCTGTCCGATCCGCTCGCCAGTGTGGGCGCCGGCGAGCGCGTGAACACGGCGACCATCGAGCTGGCAGACGGCGTGCCAGCAGCCGTCGCGATCCTGGTGAACGGAATACAACTCGGCGTGCGTCGTGAATCGCGCCTTGCGCTTGATCCAGGTGCGGTGTCGTCCGGGCCGGTACGCCGATCCCACGCGTTTGAGCACCGTGCCCGCGAACCCCAAGGCGACGATCGCCTCGTGCGCCGCCAGCGTCGCCGGCTGCGACGCGGCCAGGCGGATCCGCTCGCAGACCGGCAGCGTTTCGTGCAAGCACGCGTCCCGGTCCTCCCACGGGCGAGCGCGAACATCTTCGCCGGCTACGGCTAGGACGTCGAACGCGACGAAATGCAGCCGGTCCGTCGCGGCGGCCCGGCCGGTGAATACCGCGCGGGTGACCGCGGCGAAGTCCTGGGTCGGCTTGCCGTCGCGCTCGCTGACCGCAACCAGCTCGCCGTCAAACGTGGTGCCGGACGCGACGTCGGTGAAGGGTGCGAGCAGCGATCCGAGACGAGCGGTGAGATCGGTGCCGTGGCGCGACCACCCGCGTACCTCTCCGCCGGCTCGGGCTTCGATCAGAACCGGTAAGGGTGTGATGTTGCCGTTGGTCGTATTTGTCTTTGTGCGTGCGGCGCGAAGCGCCCCTGTCCCGCCGAGCGGAGAGAGGTGTTTCAGGGCGGTGGCTGAGTGGTTTGCCGTGCGGCGACGTAGTTGGCGTAGTCGAGTCCGGCGAGTCGTGCCCATCGATGGGCGCGGTTTTGGCTGAAGCCGAGGAGATCCGCGAGGACGGGCGCAGGGGTCGTTCGGAGCAGTTCGGTGATGGCGCTGTGACGTCCGGGTCGGATCGGGAGCGCTCCGAGTTGCCGGATGAGGCCTCGTCGCAACCGCTCGGGTGTGATCGGGGCGCCGACCATCTGTCCAGGGAACAGCCAGCCGCCACCGTCGGGGTCGTGGAGGGTGCTGCCCTCTGGCGCGTCGGCGAGTTTCTCGATGAGCTGGTCTATCGGCGCCGGGAGGGTGAGCTTGTCGCGTCCCAGCGTGATGCTGGTGTGACCGTTGTGGCGGGCGATGTGCTCAATGCGGAGGCGGCTGATGCGTGCGAGTGGTTGGCCGTAGAGGAGGATGAGGAGCCCAGCGACACGCGTCCGGAGCTCGAGGTCGTCGTCGTGCAGGAGCCGAGCGATGAGGCCTACGCGATCGTCGTCGGCGAGCTCGGTGCCTTGCGCTGGTCGAGGTGGCCTGCTGCGTGGAGCGGCACGGTCAGCTCGGTCTGGCTCGTCCATCGGAGGAACCTTTTGATCTGGTGTCGCTTGATCGGGCCTTCGGATAGCCAGCGGTCGACGTCGTGTTGGCTCGTCGTCTCCAGGGTGATGTGTTGCTCGTGCAGCCAGGCGATGAAGTCCCGGGCGACCCGAACACACGCGCGCGCGGCTCGGTCATTGGCGGTCAGGGAGGCTCGTCGGCGTCCACGGAGGTCGCGAAGCACGATCCACGTCGCCCAGCGGCGAAGGTTGGCGCGGTCGGGATGGTCGGGCAGCTGTTCGGTGGCGGCGATGATCCAGCGCTCGAACCGGTGGCAGACCTCGTCGCGTTCGGGGAGCGCGCCATGCTTGACGAGCGCGGCGCGGAGGAACTCGGCGGCGTGTCCGGCCGGAGCCTGGTCGAGTGCATCGTGCGTGATCGGTCGGGCGCCAGCGAGCATGTCGCGCAAGATCGGCGCCGCGGACGTGCGGCTGATGCGCAACCAGTGAAGGACACTGTTCGCCGGCCGTGCGGTCTGCAGTGCGGCGCGGCGAGGTATCGGTCGAGCGTTCTGATGGCAGCAGGGTCGCCGGTAGCACGGAAACGGTCGACCTCGTCGGCAAGATAGCAGGCCGCGCAGCGGGCGGAGGCATAGAGGTCTTCCTCGGCCCCGCATCGGCCGCACACCTGCGTGCTCTTGATCCCAGCGCACATCTCGCACAGTCCCGCGTTCGCTTCGCCCAGCGCCGGGCGACGGTACCGCTGACAACGATCGCAGCGGGCTTTGCTGTTGATCCACCGGCGCTCGCAGCTGCCGCACATCGATCGTCCGTCGACGCGGCGTTGCACGGGGGCGAGGCGTCCGCATCGGAGGCACGGCTCTCGCCGAGGGGTGACCTTGGTCACGTCTTCCGGTCGTGGGGTCGTTGCCGGATGCGTGCCTTCGCGGGAGTCAGGCCCGCGATCCCACGGTCACCCGCGGCTGCCTTTTCGAGGCGCGCCTCCCGGTCTAGCGCCCGGACGGTGATCAGGTCGTTCGGGGTGCAGTCGAGGAGTTCGCAGAGCACCGCGAGGACCCTCAGGTTAAGCCGCTCGGGGCGCCCGGTGATCAGTCGCCAGATCTGGCTATCGGAGAGACGGACGCCGCGCTCGGCCAGACCAGGGCGCAGCTCGCCAGCCTTATAGATGCCCTTCTCTGCCAGCCGGAGCCGGAGGTTCCAGTCGTAGTCGACGTCGGTCATCGCGGTCTCCCTTGCTCAAGCTGAGTTCGAATGTTCGCCAGCAGCACCTGGTTTTTGAAGTCGCTAGACACGCCGGTGTAAAGGGCCGTCGTCGAGGCGTGCCGATGCCCGGCTTGGGCCTGCACGAACGTGCTGTCCCACCCGTCCTCGATCAGGTGGGTGATGTGGCTATGACGCAAGCAATGTGGGGAGAGCTCCCGGGGAAGCCCCAGGCGATCGCGGTACTCGGCAAACCGTCGGCCGATGTAGGGGCGTTGGAGCCGGCCGCCGCGCTCGGTCAGAAACAGCGCGGGGTGCTCGTCACGGCCGTAGAGGGGCCGCACTCGTTCGAGGTACTGCTCGACCACCCCCGGTGCCCAGTCGAACACGGTCAGCACCGCGCGATAGCGCGGACCGCTGCCGTTTGACCCCTTGCCGTAGCGGACGCGGACCGAGCCAAACCGCCCGAACGCCGGCACCGCCGGATTCGGACCAAAGTCCACAACATCGAGCATCGCCGCCTCGCCGCGGCGAAGCCCCCAGGCGTAGATCACCTTGAACAACACCGCGTCACGGAAAGCAGCAAGTGCCCCCTTCCGATGCCGGCGCTGCTTGGCCGCGACCTGCTCATCGCAGAAATCGAAAAACCGCTCAAGCTCCGCGCGGGTGAGCGGCCGGTTCTCCGGATCGCCCTCGAGCTCGGCGAGATGCCGCGTGAGGTTCTGGTTATCGAACACCTGCCGCGGGCACACCCCGAACTCCTGCTCACAGATCTCCACCCACGGATACCGTGTGTCGCACAAGTAGTCCAGAAACACCTTCAGGTTGCCCTGGTAGTTCCGGATCGTCGAACGGGCAAGGCCGTTAGCAGCGACGTCAACGATGAACTCCTCGACCGCCAGCGGCGTCCACTCCCACGGCCATTCGCCCAGATGGCGGACCGCGCGACAGACCAGATCGGTGCGCTGCTTGATCGTCCTCCGCTCCAGATGCCGACTCGCCTGCTGAACCCGCCAGCCGTCCAAGACCGCGTCGAACACGAACTCGGGTACCCGGAGGGGCCGCGCTGTGCCGAACACACGCGCCAACGCCCGCTCGGTCCGCTCGGACGGGCTCGACCCTGCCGGCCGCGACTCTCGCATCTGATGCGAGATCCTTGCATATTCTGCAGCGTGGCTGCGGCCTGGATGGCCCTTTTGCCCCACCCCTGAGCCTAGATCGCCGCTTGCGGGTAGCTCGGCGCGCAGCACCGACGCCGCCCCCGGGTCCTCCTAGTGGGTCCAACCCAAACGTTTGACCTGAAATGACTGCGTCATGCGGCGACTCGGTGTTTGCGTTCCAGGGCGGCGATGCGTCGGTCGCGGTCGGCGCCGTTGCGGTGGGTGATGTAGTTCGCGACGGCGCGCTGGGCGGTGTCCCAGTTGGGGTAGTCGGTGTTGTTGAAGACGAACTCCTGGATCGGGCGGAAGTGACTCTCGATCCGGTTCAGATAGCTGGCGTAGGTCGGGGTCGGGACCAGTTCGATCCGGTTGGCGTCGGCGAACGCGCGGATGTCAGGAGTCCAGTTCGCGCTGAGGTTGTCCTGGATCCAGTACAGCTTCTGGCGGGCGGGATAGACCATGCGGATGGTGCGCATGAACCCGAGGACGTCGCTGCCCGCGCGGCGCGGTCTCATGCGGGCGTACAGCCGGTCGCGGTGAACATCGAGGGCGCCGAAGATGTAGCGGATCCCGTGCCTACGGTTGTAGGTCGCCCGCAGCCGCTCCGAGAGCTTGCGCGGCCGCCAGCTGGCGCCCTGGATCGGTTTGAGGCTGATCGGCCCCATCTGATCGAACGAGATGACGGGACCGTCGAACGGCGCGGCGTTGTAGAGCTCCAGCACCCGGGCGGCTTTGGCCTCGTAATCGGGATCCGGGCTGGCCTTCCACGAGCGCGTGCGCTGGAACGACAGGCCGACCTCCGCGAGCAGCCGCCAGAGATGAATGGGGGAGATCAGCACCCCGAGCTCGGCCAGGTAGGCCGACAGGCGATCCAGCGACCAGCGTGTCAACGGCACCCCTTGGGTGTCGGGGCGGGCACCGGCCACCGCCACCACGCGCTGGCGCTGCGCGGGGGTGATCCGGCGGGGTCGCCCGCCCCGATAGTCAGGGCGCAGACTGTCGAACCCTTCCTCGTTGAACTCATGGATGACCTTGCGCACCTGGCTCTCGTCGGTCAGCCACATCCGTGCGATCTGCGGCACCGGCGTCTTGACGTTCGAAGCCAACAAGATCGCGGCACGGATCCGCGTCGACTGATGCTCAGCTCGCGTCGACATCCGCTTCAACCTCACCGCCTCCTGATGCGACAACGATCTCACGAACACTTCCGGGGGACGCATCACCACCTCCTCGGTCGAGATGCATCCCCATTCGCCATTCACGGCGAGTTTCCGGTCAAACGTGGTGGTGGGACCCACTAGTTCCGTGGAAGCGCAGCGAGTGATTCAGATTCGACGCTCGGCTGGGCGCCTAGATCTGGGCGTCAGCAGAAGTACGCGGCGGTGGCTCCCAGGTCTGACATCTACCTATGCAAAGAGCCGGCCCGGGCTCGTCGCTGGTCAGTGCCGGTCCGGCGACAAGGCAGGAGCGATCTCACGCCAACAACGTTGGCCCCGGGATCTCCCGGACCAACGCCGGTGGTTAACCACGCCGTGCGTCGGCCCCAGGCCTCCCGAGGACGGACGTGCCTATGTGTAGTTCCTGAGTAGGTTGGTCCATCCGGCGCCCCTTGGAGGCTGAGAGCTGCCAAGCACCTCAGTCCCAAGGAGGACACCGGATGAATCTGCACGCTAACGCGGCGCTCAGTCTGAAAGGCGGTCGGGAGGCTGTGTCTGGCGGTCTTGGAGCGGGAGCGGACGTTGGCGCAGGCGGGAGGCCGCCGGCGTCAGCGTCCGCTGCGCCCGCAAATGGGTGGGCCGCTACCGGGCTGAGGGGGAGTCCGGATTGCGGGATCGTTCCTCGGCGCCGCATCGGATCCCGCACCGCACCAGCGAGCAGCGGGTCGCGGCGATCGCGGCGCTGCGACGGGTGCGGTTCACCGGCCCGGAGATCGCCGAGTGCCTGGACATGCCGCTCTCGACCGTGTCGGGGATCCTGACCCGGGCCGGGATGGGCAAGCTCGGCCGTCTCGGCCTCGAGCCCGCGGTGCGCTATGAGCGCGAGCGGCCGGGCGAGCTGATCCACATCGACATCAAGCGGCTGGGACGGATCCAGCGCGGCGCCGGCCCCCGGTTCACCGGACCGGCCGCCCGGAGCCTGCGGCCAACTCGCAAGGACCCCCTCGGCGTCATGCGCCAGACCGCGGGCTGGGAGTGCGTGCACATCGCGATCGATGACTGCACTCGCCTGGCCTACGCCGAGGTCCTGGCCGATCAGAGCCGGCGCACCGTCATCGGTTTTCTCAGACGCGCTGTGGCGTTCTACGCCCGCCACGGCATCACCGTGCAGCGGGTCCTGACCGACAACGGCGGCGCCTACCGCTCAACGATCCACGCCGCCGCCTGCCGCACCCTCGGTGTCCGTCACCTGCGCACCCGCGCCTACCGACCCCAAACCAACGGCAAAGCCGAACGGTTCATCCGCACCCTCCTGGCCGGCTGGGCCTACGGCGCGATCTACCGCTCAAGCACCGAGCGCACCGCCGCGCTTGACAGATGGCTCTGGCACTACAACCATCACCGCAAAGACTCAGCCCTCGGCCACCAACCGCCCATCGCTCGCCTCAACGAGCGGAACCAACCTTGATGGGAACTACACCTATGCAGAGCTCGGTGTCGCGTGAACCGCGCGCCGCTTCTCCTCGTCGATCGACGCGGCAACGTGACCTACTCGTCGGGACCGAACTCCAAGCCGTGCTCGGGTCGCATAAGCCTCGACACGACTGAGCGGCGAACCCACTGCTCCTAGTGGGCGGTCGTGCCGTCAGTGTGCTCGACCCACACCGGCCCGACACGCTCTCCGTCGTCTTCCTCCTCCTCCCACTTCCAGAGGACCTTGGCGGCATCGCTCAGGGCCGAATGATCTCATGCTCCCACGAGGCACGTCTCAGGCGGACCGCTGCCGCATGTCGATCCAAGGCAGTCGTGAGCCAGCCGTCTGGCATGTTGGTGTAGCCACGGGGACGGCTGATGCAAAGATGCCGACGAGATCTGATTGCAAAGGGGATGGTCACTTGGACGGTCGAAAGCCGGCCCCAGCTCCGCCGCTCCCGCCTTGGTGCGGATCATCGCCGACGGCGCTCGGCACGAACTCTTCGAAGACGCGCATGAGCTCGAGCGTGCCGTCGAATGCGAGCTGCCAATCGTCGAGTCTCACTGTGCCGATGAGCCGCTGGTCGACGTCACGAGTCACTTCCATTTGAAGCTTGACTTTCACAGGTAGCTCCTTGGGGCCACCGCCAGAATTGCAGACTGGCACGCTCCCGGCACTCGGTGATCCCTAGCGAAGTCCCCAGTCCTTGAGGGGCCGGCTCGCACGGCCCGTGGCTAGCCGGTCCCGCCCTCGCTCGAACTCGAGAGCAGTGGGCCGACCTGGTGCCGCGAGCGTATTCCGAGCTTCGTGAAGATGTTGGCCAGGTGGTACTCGATTGCCTTGCTCGACACGTAGAGCTCGGCCGCAACTTCGCGGTTTGACTTGCCCGATGCCACCAGTCGAGCGACCACCTGCTCCTGCGCGTTCAGAGGGAGACCAGACCCGCCCTCTGTTCGACCGGAGTGGATGCCGCAGGCCGCGAGCTCGGCGTCGCAGCGGTCGAGCATGGGCCGCGCCCCGAGCGCACCGAAAACGTCGCGGGCGAAGCGCAGCGCCTGCACGGCGCCTCTGCGGCTGCCCGCCTTGCGCAGAAAGCGGCCGCACTCGAGCTCCAAGCCGGCCTGCAGAAGCGGGATCTCGAGTTCACTCGCGAGCTCGCGACCTTGATCGAACGCAGTGCGCGCCTGCGCCGGCCGCTTGCTGGCGCCCTCGAGCGCGCCTCGCAATCGGCACACTTCCACGCGCAGCGGGAGGTTGTCGTCGTCAACCGGCAGCCCGCCCAGCACGCCCCGCGCGTCGTCCAGCCGGCCGGTGCGCAGTAGTGCCTCGGCCGCGAGCGTCTGTGAGGAGCCTTCGGCGAGGTTCACCGCCACGCTCTTCAGCGAGTTCTGGTCGAGCGGCAACAGCGCGGCCAGCGCGCGACCCCAATCTTCCTGCGCCGAGGCCAGATTGGCGGCGGCGACCGAGCTGTAGTAAATGCTCACCGGCAGCGGCGCCCGCTCCGCGTCCCGGCGCGCTGCGGCGACGTCCTCGGCGGCCAGCTCCCAATCGCCGCGCCCGCTGTGGAGCAGGCTCAACACCGCGTGGGCGAAGGGAAGCTCCCAAATTTGGTCTAAGTCCTGCGCGAGCGAGACTGCTACGTGGGCGTGGGCGAGACCGTCGTCCCACTTACCCAGCCGGAACTCGGCTTCCGCCATCGAACCGTAGGCGTTGGGCAGACTACGAATCGGGATCCCGGCCCGAGACCACCTGACGACGGCCATGAGGTCCTCGACCGAGCCGAGCAGATCCCCGTGCCAGAGCTTGAGTCGGCCGCGCATCGCGAGGAGCTCGGCCTCGAGAGGGTCGGGGTCAAGCCTCCCGGGCGAGCACTCGCCGAGCACGGCGATGCCCTCCGAGCCATGCCCAGACAGCGCTAGACCGAAAGCCAGCGCCTCCTGGGCGGTGACCGTTCCGAGCTCCACCCCATCGCGACTCTCCGCGAGCGCCTGGCGCGCCCAGGCGACTGCATCCTCGCCGCGACCTGCATATGCACAGACGATCGCCAGCGAGGGGAAGACCTGCCGTCGCAGCCACGGGTCGGCCGAGAAGTCGGGACGCTCGGTTACGCGCACGAGGGCGGCCTCTGCCTCGTCCAGGCGGCCGGCGGAGGCCGCCAGCGTAGCCAGCGTAAAGCTGCGCCGCGCGCTGTCGCGGCAGGACACGATGGCCTCGCGCAAAGCATGGGAGCGAGTGGCGTCGCCGGCGAAGCCCAGGAGGTCTACCGCCTTCAGTAACGCTTCCTCGCGCAGCCCCGGGTCCGCAGCGACACGGGAGGTGGTCGACCCCGGCCGCGGGCGCGCCGTCTGCCACCTCGCGCTCGACGGCCGTGCGAAGCTCGCGGGCCAGACCGTCGTCTGAGCCCTCGCTGCCGGCGACGCGATGCCCGAGCGAGATCGAGCCCGTTGTGACCTGCGCCCAGGCGCAGTGCAGCTCGCGGCGGCGCCTTGGTGCGATGTCGTCGTATATAGCCGTGCGCACCATCGGGTGGGAAAAGGTCACCTCTTCTGGGCGCTTCACTGGCACGAGCGTGAGCAACCCAGAGGCGAGCGCCTCCTCTAGCTCCGGGCCGGAGTCGCTCAAACCAGCCACCGCAACTGCCTTCTCGAGCGAGCAGCGTGGGCCGCCCACCGCCGCGGCCGTCAGCAGCTGCTGCGTACCCCCAAAGAGCTTCGTCACGCGCGTCAGCACCGTGGCGGCAAATGAGCGCGGCGCCGGCAGCGGGCCCGTATCCGCGGCGAGCGCCTCCCGGGACAGTTCCGCCAGCAGCGCCCGGACGCAGAGCGGGTGGCCGCCCGTGTGAGCGCGGAGGCGCTCGCTCGCGCCGCGCGAGAGCGAACCAAAGCCCAGCGATGAGGCAACCAGGCTCACCTCCTCGGCGGTGAGGCCGCCGAGCTCGAGCCGAGCGGCCCGCTCGGGGTCGTTCAGCAGCCTGTCCCAGCTGGCAGCGAAGCGCTGTAGGCCGCCCGGGCGGCTGACCAGCAACACGAGAACCCGGTCGGCACGAAGACGACGCAGCGCGAACAGCAACGCAGCCGCCGACGAGACGTCCATCCAATGGGCGTCGTCGATCGCTAGCAGCACCGGCGCAGGGCTCTCGAGCGAATCGAGCGTAGAAAGCAGCTGCGCACCTACCGCAAACGCGCTCGCGCGCGCGGGTTCGCCGGGCGGCGGCAAGAGCGAGGCGGCGCTCTCGGCGCCCGTCGAACCGGCCGCAATCGCGCAAGCGACGATCTGCGAGATCACGCCGAACTCGAGGCTCGTCTCCGTCTCGTCGGCGCTGACCTCAAGCTTCACGACGTCATCCGCGCGCGCGAGGAAGTGGCGCAGAAATCCCGTCTTGCCGATGCCCGGGTCGCCTTCGATGGCGAGGATCTGCGCACCTGAGTCTCGGACCGAAGCGAGCACCTCAGAAAGGAGCGCAAGCTCGGACTGGCGCCCGACAAATGGGCCGTCCGTAGCGGCCATGTTCCGTGCAATCTCGTTGGAACTAGTGCCTCGCAGCGGCGCTTATCATACGCCACCGGGATCACTTTACCGCACCCGAGCGCCGACCGCCTCGCCCCTCCCGCTCCCCCGAGGCGGCGCGACCGTCCGGCTGTTCTGCGGCACGGCGCCGATTCGGTGCTCAAGCTCGCCGCCTCTGTCGGTCGCCGATATCCTGGGCTCGCGATTCCGGAGCCCGCAGCGGCGACTTAGGCACTTCTCTAGGGAGGCCCTAGTGCCCAGCCGAGCACGGGATGTAAGGTTTCCGCAACAGCGGGTGCTGCTGTCAAGGAAGAACGGGCTGACCATCGGGTACAACGTGTTGCGAGGTGAAACGTGAAGGGTCTAGTGTCGCGCTCTCGAGCCGTCGTAATGCTCGGCCTGGCAGCGGTCGTGGCTTTGCTCTTGACGGCAGCCGCCGCTCCTTCGACCGCGCTGGGCTACGTGTCACCGGTTACGAACCCGGCGAAGATCCAGAAGCTGGCGGCGAGGGCGTATGCCTGGGGCCTCGCGCCGGAGTTCGTGTACCGCTTCGAGAATTACAACGATTTGATAACGGCCCCGCGCAACACGCTCGGCGGCCTAGCGACGCCCGCGGCGTGGAACAACCAAGCCACGAACGCCGGCGACGCGTCGGTGCTTTACCTCAACGCGATGATCAATCTCAGCGGGCAGAAGAGCCGTGGCGCGACCAAGGAGCTGGTGCTCACGGTGCCGCCATCGAAGAGCAACTACTACGTGGTCAACCTGCTCGATGACTTCATCAACACGCTGGGCAGCATCGGCACTCGGACGACGCCCTCGGCGAGGGCGCAGACCTATCTGCTCGCGGGCCCGACCTCGCGATACGCCCATAAGCGGATCGTGCGGATCCACGGGTTCACCTACCGGGTGTTGCCGTATGACACCAACTTCGGGTGGATCCTGATCCGGATCCGTGCCGACTCGCTTGTGCCGGCGAGCGATCCTGTCTCTGCTGCGTCGGTCTTACCGAACGTCGTCGAGCGATTCGGGATGAGCACGCTCGCCGCGTTTGAGGCCAACGGAAATCGCCCGACCTACTTCAAGCCCGGGTACACGCCAACGGCGGAACAGACCGACCGTGCAGCCAAGTGGCACACCACCCCGACGAACGCGGTCGCCTTTTTCAAGCAGATGGGCGAGTCGCTGCGGCTTAACCCGCTCCCGACCGCGAGGACTGGGCTCAACGGGATCCCGCTGAGTACGCTGCCCAGCTGGATCCCTCCGCAGCCGCGCGCCACCAGACGCTACCGCAACCCGTCGTACCCACAGAGGCGCACGCTGGCCCTGTTCAGGCCCCTCGGCCTCGCGGCGCACGGCTTCCGGATCCCGAGTAACTGGGGCGCCCCGCAGATCACCGCTCTCCAGGCTGGCTACGACGCCGGGCATAAGGCAGTCATCAAAAGGCTGACCGCGGAGGCCACGTCCGCGGCGACCAATTATTGGAGCTATCTCAACCACGGCATCGGGTCGTACGCCAACACTCCCCAGGGCTACCTCCGCCGAGCCGGCATCGTTCTTGCCGGCGGCTCGGCCAACCTGCCCGTCGACGCGGTCTACGCCCAGACCACCAACCTCGACGGCACGTCGGCCACCCAGCTCAACGGCGATAACACCTACAAGCTGACCTTCACACCACCGGTCACCAACCCGGCGACCTTGCCCGTGGTGGGCTCGCTGCCTCCGACCGTCAACGACAGCCAGGGCAATCCGCGAGGGTTCTGGTCGATCACCCTCTACCAGGTTGATACTACGGAGTCTGCCGCCCCGTTCATCACCCAGGCGAGCGTCCTGAACACTGCATACTCGACCGCGAACATTGCAGTGACGGCCGTTGACCCGTCGACCCACACGATCACGGTCAAGCCCTCCGCGTGGGGGCCACTGACAGCGAGCAGCCCGATCCTGTTCGGCTCGACCGCGGCCCAGTACGGCCTCACGCCGGGCGTGCCGTACTACGTCGCGACCACCCCGACGGCGACGGTCGACCCGAACACCCAGGCCACGACGGACACGTTCCAGGTGTCGACCCAGTGGCGGCAGGCCGTGTCGCCAGGCGACATACCGATTCAAGGATCGAATCCGGGGCCGAACGGTGGGCCCGGTTCGATCGTCCAGCTGCAAAACCCCGGCGGTCCGGTCAACCTGCAGTGGGGCCCGATCCAACCGGTCTCGCAGCTCGGCTCCCAACAGCTGACCTCCGGCAAGCTCGCACGAAACAGGAACGGGTCGGTGACGATCTGGATCGCACCGACACTGCCCGCCGGCGCACCTGCGACCAACTGGATCCCCACACCGTCCGCGGCGTATTACGAGAGCATCTACAAGGATGACCCGGACGCCACACAGCCGATGCCGACAAACAACATCCGGGCCTTGATCCGCACCTACTACCCGACCCCCGGAAGCAACACGCAGGCCTCGATCCTGCCCCCGCCGAACGGGTCGATGGGCGCCACCTACGTGTTCCCCGCCATAGAGCAGCCGCAGCAGGGGAGCCACGCCGCCGCCAAGCTCACTCACGTCCCGGCCACGTGCGTTCGAGTGCTCCGCCCAGAAGTTGAGGGCAGGATGATCTCGTCGGTGAGCTGGTCGCTTGACGGCGCGCCAATCCACGGCCACACGGTTCGCCCAAGCAGTGAGTACGCCGCCTCGATCGCACTGACTCCAGGTTCACATCACCTGACCGCCACTGTGACGTTCGAGGCATCCAGCGACACCCGGGCGCGCACCATTCGCCGCACCGTCTCCGGGTGCCCGCCCGCACCGCCGCCGTTCACCGGTTTGGGCTAGCAAGCACCTCCCGAGTCAAGGACAAGGTCGACCGGACTGTCCTCGCCGCCCGAGGACATCCCCGCCTCGTGAAAGCGGCGCGCATCCTCCCCGCCTCGGCAAGAGTCTCGAAACGCTCAGACACCGCGCCTCTCGCCCACGATCGCTGTTGCGATCCGGACGCTGTCAGACGCGACTACTGGTTGGCGACGCCTGGATCACGCCGATCGCCGAGAGCCCGCGACAGCTTCGCGACGAAACCAGTCGCCCGCACGCGACCCGCCCGGACGAGTGCCTCGGCGCCAGCGCGACCCAAATCCGGGGCCCAATGAAACGATTGCGAGCGGCCAGGCACAGGGGTGGTTGCCTGCACATGGGGCGGGCGCTTAGACTGGGCGCACCATGAGCTCGGAGCACGTGGTAACGGGGGCGGCGGCCGTCGGAAGGCCTTTGGAGAGACCGGCGGGGGCCCGCAGTCTGCTTCGCACCGGGCTCGAGGCTGGTGAGGACCGGCTCGCGCTGATCGCGTCAGATATGCGCTGGACGTGGCGAGCGCTCGATGAGCTCAGCGGCCGCCTCGCCGGGAACCTGCTCGAGCTCGGGCTCGAGCCGGGCGATCGGGTCGCTTCACTCATGCCGAATCGCCCTGCGCTGATCGTCTTCTACATCGCCTGCTTCAAAGCCGGGCTCGTCGCGACACCTCTGAACTATCGCTACATGGCGCCCGAGATTGATCACGCTCTCGCGGTCAGCGAGGCGCGCGCCCTGCTGGCGCACGTCGAACGCGATGAGGACCTGGCCGCGAGCGAGCGAGTCCCGCAGCTGTCGCTGGGCAGAATCACCTACGGAGCAGGAAGCGGACACGACCCGACGTTCGAAGAGTTGCTTGCTGGCGATGAACCGCCTTCTCCTCTGCCGCCTCCTCCCAAAGCTTCCCCCGCCGCGATCTTTTTCACGTCGGGGAGCACGGGACCGGCGAAAGGGGTCACACATACTCACGAAACGCTCGGCTGGATGTTTGCGACGGCGGCGGCCGGCCTCGATCTTGGCCCGGACGATCTGGTCCTCACCGGCTCGTCGCTGTCGCACATCGGCGCCTTCTACGTCGCCTTCGCGGCGCCGAGCGCGGGTGCGGGCATGGTCGTGGCCAGGACCTTCGACGGTGACGAATTGCTTCCGCTGCTGCGCGAGGACCGTCCGACCGTGTTGTCGATGCTTCCTTCCGCGCTGTTCGCGCTCACGCGCGATCACGGCGCATGCAAGGATGATTTTGCGTCGCTGCGACTGTGCCGGGCAGCGGGCGACAAGGTTTCCGCTGAGCTCGAACGGGAGTTCACCGCGCTGAGCGGTTTCGTGGTTGACGAGGCCTACGGCCTCACCGAGACGGGCCTCGTGACGGTGAGCCCTCCCGGCGGTGTCATCAAGGTCGGTTCCGTCGGCCAGGTCGTCCCCGGGGTCTCGCTGTCAATCCGAGGCAACCGGGCGCAGGAGCTGTCGCCCGGCGAGGAAGGCCGTCTCTGGATCAAGACCGACGCGCTGACCCTTGGCTATTGGGGTGACCCAGACGCGACGTCAAGCGCGTTCAGTGACGGGTGGCTCGACTCCGGCGACGTGATGCGGGTCGACGACGACGGCTATTTCTTCTTCTGCGGTCGCAAGAAGCAGATCATCGTCCACGACGGCTCAAACATCTGCCCACAGGAGGTCGAGGGCGCGCTGATCGAGCACCCCAGCGTCGCCAGCGCGGGGGCGATAGGGATTCACGACCTTGTCCACGGCGAAAACGTCCGGGCCTACATCACACTCAGGGATCCCAGCGACCGCCCGAGCAGCCAAGAGCTCATCCGGTTCGCGCGCGAGAGAGTCGGCTACAAGGCGCCGGAGGAAATCGTCGTCCTCGACGACATGCCGCACACAGCCACCGGGAAGCTGGACCGGACGGCGCTCAAGCGTATGGCGGAGTCGAACCTCACGCCGTGAGCTGAAACCGGTCGACGTGGATCTCCTGCGCGTCCTCCAATTCCATCATCCCGACGAGCCCCGTTCGTACATCATCCATAAGGGATAAGGCCGCACGCAACTCCCCGAGTTCAGCCCAACCTAACCCTTGCCGCAAAGCGTAGTCAAGGCGACTGTCCGCCAGGCGGAGCCGCTCGCGACACTTCCGCTGTGGCGAAATAGCCGCCGCACAAAACGCCCCGTTTTCTGGTGCGCGACGGCTATTTCACGGCCCCGCGGGTGGCCAAACGGCCATGACTACTCCCACGAAACAGGAGCACTCGGAACGGTCGCGGCATCTCCGGCGAGTTGCATAGGTAAAGCACTCGTCGCCCAGGGCTGAATGCGACTTGCGAGTTCGCTCAGGCGCGCACCAACTCCCGGTGGCGCGCTGCCCGTCTGTCGCCGATGCCGCAGCAGATGCAATATGTACGAGTTCAGTCGAAAGCCGTCCTTATCTCCCCACCCAGCGTGTCCATGAGTGCGCCTGTCCGGGCCTAGACCGGTGGCTTTTCGGAAGTGGAACTGGCTCGGGTTCGGAGAGCCACGATGCGACCGCGGGTCGACATCGCAGCCGTTTCGCTTCTGGCGCGAGTTGCGGGTCGGTCGTGGGGTTCGGCGCGAGATCTGGATTCGCGTTGTCGCGTGATTCGTTGTAGACCCGGTCAGGCTGGCACCGGCTCGGGGGCTGGCGCGGTGTTGGTGTGTGTGGGTCGTAGGCGAAGGAGAGCGATTGCGATTGGGACGGCGGCGGCGATGATGAGGGCGCTGATCTGGTAGGCGTGTGTGTAGCCGTGCGCGAGCGCGGTGGTGAGCGGTGTGCCGTGGGGTTGGTGGCGGCTGGTGGTTGCGGCGATGGTGGCCAGGGCGGCGGTGCCGATTGCGCCCGCCGATTTGGAGTGCGGTGGTTGACACCCCGGAGACCAGGCCGGAGTGCTGCTCGTCAACGCCGGAGACGGCTGCGAGCATGGTCGGCACGAAGGTGAGTCCAAGCCCGGCGCACAAGACGATCATCGGGAGCATCACCCCGGTCAGGTAGGAGCTGTGGGGGGTGAGCTGGCTGAGCATGAGCATCCCGCCGGCTGCGGTCGCGGTCCCGGCGGCGACGAGTGGGCGGACGCCTGTGCGCGCGACGAGTGAGGAGACAATGCTGGCGATGAGGATCATGACGGCGATGCCGGGGATGAAGGCGGCGCCGGCCTTGAGCGGGCCGTAGCCGAGGATTTGCTGCAGGAACAGAGTGCTGAGGAAGAAGAAGCCGAACAGCGCGGCGGCGAGCAGCATCTGGATCGTGTAACCGCCGGATCGGTTGCGGTCGCGAAAGACCCAGAGGGGCATGAGTGGCTCGGCTGTCCGTGACTCGATCAGGACGAACGCGGCGAGGCCGATGATGCCAGCGCTAATCGGCAGGATGGTCTGCGGGCTGGTCCAGCCCTGGTCGGCGGCGCGCGAGAGACCGAAGACGAGCAGGCCGACCGCGGCGCTGGCGGTTAGGGCGCCTGGTAGGTCGAACCGACGGGCGATCCGCGTGGGGGCGGGGATGGAGCGCGGTGCGAGGGCGGCGACGAGCGCCGCGACCGGGACGTTGACGAAGAACACCCAGCGCCAGGAGACGGTCTGGACGAGCACGCCGCCGAGCAGTAGCCCGAGGCCGCTGCCGAGTCCTTCCATGGCGGCGAACACGCCGACCGCTCGGTTGCGGGCGCGACCGGCCGCGAAGGTGGAGACGATCAACGCGAGCGCGCTGGCCTGAGCGAAGGCGGCGCTTGAGCCCTGCAACACGCGGGCGGCGACGAGCATTGCAGAGGTGGTTGCCAGGCCGCCGAGCGCCGATGCGCCGGCGAAGGCAAGCAGCGCGGCGACGAACACGTTGCGGCGACCGAGGAGGTCCCCGCTGCGCCCGCCCAGCAGCAGCAGCGCCCCGAATGGGAGGGCGTAGGCGTTGACGACCCAGGCGATCCCGCTGACGCTGAAGTGAAGGCCGCGCTGCATCGAGGGCAGCGCGACGTTGACGATCGTCATGTCGAGCACGACCATCAGCTGCGCAGTGGCGAGGAGCAGCAGCGCGACGAGTTGGGCTGCCGCCGCTGGCAAGCTTGTCCGGCGTTCACTGGTCGTGGCTGATGGCGACATCGGTCAAGTCCCTTCGGGCAGGGGCCGATAGCGGCTCGGGTGAGCGCGCGATCCGGCCTGTTTGGTGGAGGCGGGTCTCGGCTGGCGGGTAGTCCCCGGCCGGCCTAGGCGGTGTGGCGGCGGGTGCTCAGCGCGGCATGCCGCTGGCGCGGGAGATGAGCGTGTCGAAGCCGCGGTCGGGGAGGATGCGGCGCATCGCGATCATCGGCTTGGCGCCGAACCCGACGGCGTAGCGGGTCTTGGGCCGCCGCGCGGTGACGGCCTTGCCGATCGCGTTCGCGATCACCGATGGAGGCGAGGTACGCCCGGCGTTCGCTTCCGAGCCGAGCGATTTGGCCATCGCCGCTGCCTGGTCTGCATATGGGCCGCTGCCAGAAACCTCGCGCAGATGGTCGGCGGCGATGTCGCCCCATTCGGTCTTGATGCCGCCGGGCTCGATCACGACGACGTTGATCCCGAACGGTTTGACCTCCAAGCGCAGGCAGTCGCTAAGCGCCTCGATCGCGAACTTCGTGCCGTGGTACCAGCCGCCCAGCGGCGTGAAGATCTTGCCGCCCATCGAGCTGATGTTCACGACGGTGCCGCTGCGCTGCTCGCGCATATGGGGCAGCACCAGTTGCGTCAGCCGCATCGCGCCGAACACGTTGACGTCGAACTGGCGCCGCGCCTCGCTCAAGGGCACGTCCTCGATCGCGCCGTAGGAGCCGTAGCCGGCGTTGTTGACCAGCACGTCGATCCGTCCCGTGTCGGCGAGGATCCGCTCGACCCCGGCGCGCATCGACTCCTCATCGGTGACATCCATCGCTACCGGCTTGACGCCCCGCTGGGCGAGCTGCTCGAGGCGCTCGACGCGGCGAGCGGCGCCGTAGACGCTGAAGCCGAGCTCGTGGAGCTCCAGGGCGGTGGCCTCGCCGATCCCGGATGACGCTCCGGTGACGAGAGCGGTCTTGGTGGTCATGTCAGATCTCCTTGTAAGATGAACCAGCGTTCATGATCACGTAGAATGAACCACGGTTCATCTTCTGTCAAGGCCCTCCCGGAGAAAAACATGCCCCAGGCACGCGCACCCCGCGCCGACGCCGTCCGCAACCGCAAGAAGATCCTCGACGCCGCCCGCGAACAGATCACGCTCCACGGCCCGGAGATCGGGATGGACGAAATCGCCGCCGCTGCCCGCGTCGCCGTCGGCACCCTCTATCGCCACTTCCCAACCAAGACCGACCTCGTCGCGGCGGTGATCGCCGAATACGTCGACGACGTCGCCGAACACGCGCAGGGCGCCCTCGCCCGCGCCCGAGAAGGTGCACGGCCGGTCAACGAGATCGCCGAGTTCCTCCAATACGTCGTCGAAGCGTCCGCCACCGACCGGGCCGTCAAGGCCGCGGCCCAAGATCTCGGCGCCGCCCCCACCAACAAGGCCGGAGAAGACCGAGCCACCGCAGCCCTGGCCGAGCTCATCCGCGCCGGCCAAGACGACGGTGACATCCACCCAGACGTCACCGTCGAGGACCTCTACCTGCTCTTCACCAGCGCCCCCAGCGACCGCGAACCCACCGTACGCGCCCGCTGGCTCACCCTCGTCCTCCGCGGACTCACCACCCACCCACCCACGATCAACACCTGAACGCCGCGCCCGCCCACCGAAACCAACCACCGCCGTCGAGATCCGCAGTCCGTCCCGCAACGCCCGACCAAGCCCTGCGTTCGGGGCTGGGCGTGGTTTGGCGCGCCAGCGGGCGGCTCGCCAGATTCCGCGCATACCGAGAATGTCGGCGCTGGCGCGAAGATGCCCGTCCGATCACCGCGCGGAGCCTCGCCTAGTTACTTTCGCCTTGGGTTTGCCGGCGGTGGGCGTCGAGGGACACGATCGTTCCGTTCGCCGTGAGTTGATCGTCCAGCTTGCGCCGTTCGGCGTCGAGCAGCGCGATTTGGTTGGCGAGGCCGCGGCCGCGGCGACGTTCCTCCTCGAGCTCGTCGCGGTAGCCGGCTGCGCGGCGTTCCGCGGCGACGAGCTTTGCCTCGAGGCGCGCGACGCGCGCTGCCGGGCCGCCGCCGTCCAGCAGCGAGGTGTTCTGGGTGTGTTGGACGCGACGCTCGAACTCGCGGATGAGCTTCGGTTCGGCGCGGTAGAGCGTCGATCGCGGTATGGCGGCTTCGACGGCGAGGTTCTTGACGGTCAGGCGCCCGTCGGCGTGTACGGCCTGTCTGGCGAACAGGCGGTCCATCGCGGCGCGCACGGCTCCTTCATGCTGCCCCATCGGCGGTTCCCTCCATTGAGTCGATGACGGCCTGGTACTCGCGCCGGGTCTGCTGAAGGCGGGTACGTTCGTTCTTCGGGACTTTGCGGTCTTTGAGGAGGTTGTCGATCTGCAGCACGGGTGCCTGCCACTGCGGTAGGTGCTCGCGGGTCACGACGGCGTTGGCGCACTTGGAGGGTTGGCAGGCGGCGATGATGGGGCCGTCCGCGTCCTCGATTCCCCGGCGTGCGAGACAGCGGGCCTGGCGGGGATCGGTGAAGTGGCAGTCGTTGACGGGCCCGATGTGCAGCAGGCCCGCGCGCTTGCGGATGAGCTGCTTGGTCCGGCGGTCGTTGAGATCGACGGTGCCGTTGAAGGAGGCCGCGAGCGCCTCGAACTCGCGTGTCATCCCGAGGGCGCCTCCACCGCCGAGCGGCTCGCCGTCTTGCCAGGCACGAAAGCGCCGCTCGTAGTTCTCGACCCGGGCCTCTTGCATCTCGCGCTCGACGTCTTCGAGGAACGCCGAGGCGGACTCGCCGGGGGCGCCGAAGTAGCCCTCGGTCACGCTCGCGCGGATGTGCTTGAGGTGGATCTTTCCCGCGATCGTGCCGTGCGGCTGGTAGGCGAGCTGGCGTGCCAGCGTCCGGCGAAATTGCCGCACGCTGACCTCCCGCCCGTCCGATTCGGGCACGGCGGGCAGGCCGAGCTCGCGGCCCTTGGTGTTCTGCCAGTCGATGAACGTTCTGACCAGGCGGTTGAGATTGCTGTGGGAGGTCGAGCCGGCGTTCGGCATGACCGACGCGAACAGCCGATCCGCTCCGGCGGTGACCAGCCGCGCTTGGATCCTCACGGCGTGTGCGACCTCTTCAATGACCGTCCAGCTTTCGGGCTCGCCGCCGTTGGGGCGATGCTTGATGACCTTGCCGCAAACGCGCCATCTGACCTGGCCGTCGCCCAGGTCGATGCGCTGGACGCAGCCGACGCCAAGCTCGTGCAGCTCGGACTCGCGCAATCCCGAGAGGCCGGCAATGACCGTGGTGCACGCCCCGGCGATGACCGTCAGCAGGGGTCGGTGATTGCGACCATCAAAGAGCTCGGTCCACGGCCGCGGACCGCTCGGCGTGTCGACGATCGACGGGTGGCCAGCAGCCCGCCTTTCGCGATACCGACACGGTCGATGGCCTGCAGTAGCGCGTTGCCCGTCGCGGGTTTGATCGCGTCGGGCGACACCGGCTTGACACCGGCGCGGCGCGCCAGCAGACCGAGGTTGATCTGGCTGAGCCGGTCCTCACCCGGATAGGGGGAGCGCGGCAGCGGGACGCCCCGCGCGACGTGGTCTCGAGCGAGCTTGGCCACGCCATCGTTGAACCGCTCCACGGAGAACGGGGCGGTCTTCGACCGGGGCAGCGCACGGGCCTCCGCGGTGGCGGCGATCACATCCTCGGCGGGGCGGCCGAGAAGGAACAGCGCCCCCGTGAGCATGGCGTGCAGTGCCTGATCGGGGATCGGCGGCGTCTTGTTCGCGCCCGTCGTGGAGCCGGCGACCTCCGAGCTGCTGCGCCGGCCCCACGGCATAAATCCGTCGCGGTAGCCCTCTGAGAGCACGGGCGCGTAGTGACGCAGCCAGCGCACCGCGATCACCCGGTTCATCCGGTAGCCCGGCGACTGGTGCTCGAACTGCAGTAGGTAGCCGTCGCAGCTCTGCTGGGTCACGGCTTCGAGACTGCCGATCCCCTCGCCGTCCAGCCACTCCAGCCAGTGGCTCACCTGCGACACGGTCATCCGCAGACTGACGAACGGCAGCGGCCACTGCCGGCGCTGAGGCAGCGCGACGACGGCGGGATGGAGCGGGCACAACATCGCCGCCAGCAGCTCCTTGACCAGGACCCGCCAGCGCGAGTCCACCCGATTCCAGTCGATGACCAGGTAGGCCCGTGCCAGGCCCTTCGGAATGTCCGGCACAGAGGTGAAGTCCCACACCGTCGCCGCAAACCGGACCGTCGGAAACTCGCCGCAGTAGCTCAGTCGGTAGCCCGACATGACATCGAAGTCCTCGTCGAACGCCGATCGCCGCCGAGCACGAACCTTGACCGGGACGACGCTCATGCGAGCTCCTGAAGCGTCGGCGGCAGCCGCGCCTGATCGATCTCGGCGCGTGCGGCCTGAATCACGTCGTCGCTGAACTGCGGCAGGATCCGCTCGGCGATCACCGCCCGCGCCGCGGCGTAGCGAGCCCTCCACTGCTCGACCGTCAAAGCACGAGCCTGGCCGTCGATATGCTCGAGCAGCTTCAGCAGATTTGGCAGCTTCGTCGCCGTCACGACGCACTGCCGACAGAACAGACACCCCCACACCGCCGACGGGCATGGCTCGCCCGGCTTGGCGTGAGGCGAGTCGTAGAAGTTCTTGCACTTGGCGATGAACACGTCCTGCTCGTCGCTTCTCAGCAGACTCGCCGCCCGGCCTGGCGTGACGTCGAGGACCGACGCCACCCGGGCTGGATCGCCGGCCAGCTCACGGGCGAGGTGTTCATCCAGCACGGTGATCTGCGATCGACGCGCCGCTTCGAGGATCGACCGCTGCGTGCGCTCGATGACCTGGCTGTGCAGCTCGGTCTCCTTGTTCGGCGTCAGATAGTGGTCCGCCGCCATCTGCACGCTGTGGTTGATGCCGGCAGTCAGCGCAACGGCCCCGTGGGTTCGGCGCTCGAGCCGGCGCAGGTAGGTCTTGCGCAGCCGTCGCAAGTCGAGCCCGAGCCGCTCGCCGTTGTCGTCAACCAAACCGCAGCGGTCGATCAGCAGCCGGACCGCTGGGCGCCAGTGCGCGGGCGCGTCGGCCGGCTGGCCGCCGGTGACGGCACGCAGGAAGATCATGTCGGCGGCGTCGGGCGCCGCGTCTCTTCTGTTGCGGCCGGTCAGGTCGATCACGCGGGCGACGATCGCGCCGGGTGACCAGCGGCCCTGGTCGCTGAACACGTCGTTCTCGCGGCCAACCGAACGATGCTTCGTCCACGTCAGCCGAACCCGATCAGCGCCGATCCGCTCGACGCCCGAAACGCGCAACCAGCGGCCAGCCTCCGGCGATAACCCGGTGCCGAGCAGAAACAGGATGAAGAACGGCACCAGGTCGGCTACCTCCGGGTAAAGCTCGCGCCGAACCTGCTCGCGGCTGTACGCAACGTTGTCCACCGGCGGCGGCCAGCCGCAGATCTCGTGAAGCGCCACCGTTGGGCACGGCCCGTGGCGATCAAGCGCGCCGGCGTAGGCGGCACGCTCCTTCCAGTGCGGCAACTCGCCCGCGCCGAGCCCGGCGACCAGCGACGCCGTCCCTCGAGCGCGCTGCTCATAGTCATCGGCCGTCTGCTTGCACGCGGCGATCACACGCCGCGTCTCCCCCTCGGAGAGCGCGGTCACCGTGCCCTCGCGCCGGCGATGCCGCGTCAACGCGGGCGCCGCCGTGAGATCAAGCAGCGCCGCGGGCACCGTTCCGGGCTCGAGCTCGTCGATCCGCCGCACCAGCGTGCGCAGGACATACTCGTCGGCGCGGCGGTAGCCGGGACTCTGCAGAAACTCGACCACCACGTCGACCGACAACGCGGACGCCGGATCCGAGCCGCCGCCGTCGCTCAAGAACGCCAACAGTCGCCGAATCGAACGCGCGTATGCCACTGAGGTGCCGAGCGTCTTGATTCCGCCCCCCGGACCGGTCAGCGACGCGTGCGCGCGTGCGAGCTGACGCGCGAACGGCGTAGCAGGCTCGTAGACGTGGATGACTTGGCGGGGGCGGCCGCCAGCGTCAGGCAGCAACACCTCGACGCCGAGCGGGACCTCGGTCACGCGGCCGGTCACGCGACGAGCTCCTCCTCCGGCGCCTCGCGTAGCTCCGCTTCGGTGAGCGCGTCGTCGAGGCCGGCGGCGACGAGGCGAGTCGGGTCGGCAAGCTTGAGGTAAATCTGCGTCGTGGTCACGCTGGCGTGACCGAGCAGGTCCCGCAGGGTCAGCAGCGGGTCGTGCAGGCGCCAGTAGCCCGCGATCTCCTCCCGGCCCGCCCACATCTCGATCCGCTCGATGCGCCGCGCCGCCTGGTCGATCAAGAACCGCAGGACGCCCATCGCGAAGCTGTGGCGCAGGACGTGTTTGTGCCGACGTCGGCACAAGCACGTTTATGCCGACCCGATCGTTAAGCCGACCCTGGCGAGAAAGTCTGAGCACGTTGGAATGTTGGCGGTGTTGATGTCGGCATAACGCGATCGGTTGTGGTCATCCTTCCCGGCTCGTTCCCGGAGAAGGAGGAGGGATGGCTAGGCCGACCAGCAGGGTCAGCAGGGTGTTGATGACGGGGCCTGTGGCTCCGTTTGCGGATGCGTATCGGGCGGAGTTGCTTGAGCGCGGCTATACGCCGCTGTCGGCGGTCAGTGAGCTTCGACAGGTGGCGCGGTTCAGCCGGTGGTTGGAAGCGGATGGGCTGACTGTCGCCGAGGTCAGCGGCGCGCGCGTGGAGGAGTTCCTGGAGTGGCGGCGCGCCAGCGGGTGTGACCGTCATTCGTTGTCGCGGCCGGGCCTGAGGTGCCTGCTCGATGTGCTGCGCGGGCTCGGGGAGCTGGCGGTCGAGGAGCCTGCGGCGGCGAGTTCGCCGACTGATGTGCTGCTGGCTCGCTTTGAGGGCTATCTGCTCGCCGAGCGGGGTTTGGCGGCGGGCACGGTGGTGTTGTACCTGGTGTCCGCTCGCCGGTTCGTGGACGGTTTGCCGTCGGATCGCGGGCTTGCCCGGCTGGCCGCGGGCGAGGTGACTGCCGCTGTGTTGCGTGAGTCCGAGGGTGTGTCGGTCAGTGCGGCGCAGAACTTCGTCTCGGGGCTGCGGTCGTTTCTGCGGTTTTGCTTCATCGAGGGGCTGGTGGGGTCTGACCTCTCGGGGGCGGCGCTGTTTGCGAGAGGGCGTCCGAGCTCATCGCTGGCGCGGGGGATCAGCAGCGCGGACGCTCGCGCTCTGCTCGGTTCCTGCGATCGGCGCCAGGCGCTCGGGCGGCGTGACTACGCGATGATCATCCTGCTGTTGCGGCTGGGCCTGCGGCGCGGCGAGGTGGCCGGCCTGAGGCTTGACGACATTGACTGGCGGGCGGGCGAGCTGGTGGTTCGCGGCAAGGGCGCACGGGAAGAGCGCCTGCCTTTGCCGGCCGACGTGGGCGAGGCGATCGCCGCATACCTGCGCCGCGGGCGGCCGCACAGCAGCCGGCGGGAGGTGTTCCTGCGGGACAGAGCACCATACGAACCGATCGCCTCGGGGACTGTGGCCTCGACGGTGCGGCGGGGGTGCCGGCGCGCTGGAATTGCGGAGTTCGGGTCGCACCGGCTGCGCCATACGGCGGCATGCGAGATGGTCCAGGCCAACGTGCCGCTTTACCGGATCGGCCAGGTGCTGCGCCATCGCAGCTTGCAGACCACCGCGATCTACGCGCGCATCGATGTCGAGCGGTTGCGGCTGTTGTCGGCGCCGTGGCCCGAGGGTATGGCGCGATGAGCGGCCTGCAAGCGCATGTCGATGAGTATCTGCGGTTGCGCCGCGCGCTGGGGTTCAAGCTCAAGGAGGACGGGCAATTGCTCGGGCAGTTCATCGCCTACGTCGAGGCCGTCGGCGCTATCACGCTCAGCAGCGAACTGGCGATCGGTTGGGCGCGGCTGCCTGAGGGGGTGCATCCGAACCAGTGGGCAAAGCGGCTCCGCGTCGCCCGCGGGTTTGCCAGCTACCTGCAGACGATCGACCCGGCGACCGAGATCCCGCCGCCGGACGTGTTCCCGACTCGTCGCCAGCGCGCGACCCCGTACCTGTTCTCAGAACGGGACATCTGCAGCCTGTTGAGGGAAGCGCGGCGGCTGTCCCGTCCGTTGCGCGCGGCGAGCTATGAGGCGCTGTTCGGCCTGCTCGCCGTCTCTGGCATGCGAGTCGGCGAGGCGATCGCTCTCCAGCGCGAGGACGTTGACCTCGATGCCGGACTGATCACGATCCGCCAAGCCAAGCACGACCGCGTGCGGCTGGTGCCGCTGCACCCGACCGCTACGGAGGCGTTGCGCCGCTACACGTCCGAGCGAGACCGCGTGTGCCCAACACCGCGCTCGCGCGCGTTCTTTCTCTCCAGCACCGGTACCGCCGTGCACAAGAGCTGTCTGGGCACGACGTTCAGGGAGATCACGACCCGGATCGGCGTGCGCACCGGGGCGGTGCGCCCGCGCATCCACGATCTCCGCCACCGTTTTGCCGTGCAGACCCTGATCGACTGGCACCGATCCGGCATCCAGGTCGACGAGCACATCGCCACGCTCTCCACCTACCTCGGGCACGTCAGCCCGGCGGACACATATTGGTACTTGTCCGCCTCGCCCGAGCTGATGTCGCTCGCCGCGGACCGGCTGACCGACAGGTTCGGAGGCGTCCGATGAGCGCACTGGCCCCCGCCATGCAGGCCTACTTCACAGACCGGCTGATCGCGCAGCGCGGCGCCAGCCCGAACACGATCGCCGCCTACTGCCAGACGTTCCGGCTGTTGCTGGGCTTTGCTTCCAAGCGGACCGGCAAGCCGCCCAGCGAGCTGGACATCGCGCAACTCGACGCGCCGTTGATCGCCGCGTTCCTGGAGCACCTCGAGAAAGCCCGCGCCAACAGCGTGCGCAGTCGCAACAACCGCCTCGCGGCGATCCACTCGCTGTTCACATACATGGCGCTGCACCACCCCGAGCACGCCGCTTCAATCCAGCGCGTGCTCGCGATCCCGCACAAACGGACCGAGCGCAACCTCGTCACCTACCTCACCGAACCCGAGGTCGACGCGCTGCTGGCGGCCTGCGATCAGACCACCTGGACCGGCCGACGCGACCACGCGATGCTCGTACTCACGATCCAGGCCGGACTGCGGATCTCCGAGCTCGCCGCCCTCACCTGCACCGACATCACGCTGTCAACGGGCGCCAACGTGCACACCCTCGGAAAAGGACGCAAGGAGAGGCGAACACCTCTCGTCCCAGCAACCAGGAAGGTGCTCAAGGCCTGGCTAAAGGAACGCGGCGTCGGCGGCGCTCCCACCGATCCGCTGTTTCCGACCACCACCGGCAAGCACCTCAGCCGCGACGCGATCGAACGACGCCTCGCTCGCCACCTCGCCACCGCCGCTGCCAGCTGCCCGTCGCTCCAGACCAAGCACGTCACCATGCACACGCTCAGACACACCGCCGCGATGCGCCTGCTGCTGGCCGGCAACGACGTCACCGTGATCGCCCTGTGGCTCGGCCACGAGCAAATCTCAACCACGAACGTTTACCTGCACGCCGACATGACCCACAAGCAGCAAGCGATCGACCGAACCAAACCGCTCACCGCCAAACCCGGCCGGTACCGGCCCCCCGACACGCTCCTGAGATTCCTGGAGGACCTCTGAATATGCCGACAGCCTCTGGGCCTGAACCCTCGTGAGCAGCAGCTTCTCGCCAGGGTCGGCTTAACGATCGGGTCGGCATAAACGTGTGGCGTGACCTTCGGGAAGTACGGGTCCACCGCGCGGCACCGTCTCGAGGCGCGCTCGAACACCGCGTTCCAGCGGGTCATCGGTCCCCCCGCACCACGCGACCCGTCGCGCAGGAACAACAGGGGCGAGGTCCGGGTGGGGCAGGACAAGCCGCTCGCGGTCTGCGACCCCGAGATTCGCCCACCGGACCCGTCTACCGTTGACGAGACCTCCATCGCGATCATGGTTCTCCACAACGAGAGGACGCTCGGGCCGCCACGCGCTCTCGACCAGCGTCCGCTCCACCCAGACGTAGCTGTCAACGCAGGCCAGCACGCGAGGCGGTACCCAGACAGTTCGCCGCATGCCTCCCTTGGCGATGCCGCCGGGCAGTTCCATCGTCACAAAAGGAGCGTCGCCCTGCGGCGGCGCCGGCAGCTCCCAGACCAGTAGGTGTGAGGCCTCGCTGGACCGCAGTCCCGAGCCGAGGAGCAGCTCGGCGAAGGCGACGTTGCGGACGTGGTTGCGTCCGCAAAAGGCGATGTCTTCCATGCTGTCGGCCGTCAGACCTCCGAGCCCGACCTCGATGAACAGGCGGGGGTAGTCGCCCTCCAGCCACTTCACCGTGGCGTGCGCCCGTCCGGTCCGCTCGCGTGCCTGGTTGCGCCGCCCGCCCGTGCGAGAGCGATCGGCGCCGCCCTCGATCACGAAGCGGTAGCTGAACGGCGAACGCTCGACCAGACCTTCCTCGACGGCCCAGTCATAGAAGTTGTCCAGCGCGGCGACGCACCGGTTCCACGTCGAGGGCGCCACCGGCGCGACCGCTTCCAAGCGCCGCTCGGCGTAGAACGAAGCGACGTGATCGCGCGTCGCCGTCAGCGGGTCTGCTCCGTGACGCCCAAGAAACACAAACCATGTCTGCCAATCCTCCGCGTAGGCCCTCCATGTCCGCGGCGAACGGCAGCCCGACGCGGGAAGCTGGCGCAGCCAGCGGTTGACGTACTCGATCGGAGCGCCAGCCTCATCCAGGAAGAATGGAAGCGCTTGGCGCAAGCCAGCCCGCCGCTGCCTATCCGCAGCGACGTCCGGATCGACCCCCAGGACGATCGCCAAGCTGGCCGCGTCAACTTCATACATCGCCAAATCCCGCAATAAGGCCGCGCCCTCCAGGTGGCCGACGGGCGGCGCACCGCCCCTAAGGCCACGGAATCCTTGGACTACTGAAGCCTGGAATCCCAACCCTGGAGGTGGACCTGGAAGTTGAGACGTGATGGACGCGCAACCGTAGAGCTGACGGCAGACGGAACCCCTCCCCGCCAGCGGTGCGCACGCGGCTATCGCCACAAACCCCCTCGCGCTACGCGCTCGGGCTTTTGCGTCGACAGCCGCGTCTTCCCCTCACCGGGGATATCAGGCGACATCAACGCCAAAAAACCGGACGTGACGGGGCCCACTTCACGCCGTCATGGCGGGGCCAACGCCGCGCCGTCGTAGCCACGACACGACGCGATCGCTAGCCGCAGTGAGACACGTCACGAGAAGCGACCTAACCGTCCCACTTCGGTTGGAGCACCCACCGTCCGCCTTCGGGCCAGCGGCCGGCGGAGACGCTAAGCATCGGCTGGCACGAGACGAAGGTTACGTATGGGCTTCCCGGCAGCGAGAGCCGCTGCTTGGATATGACATCGGGGGGCGAGCAGCATTCGAGTGGGCGGGCCTTCGTGACTCCTCGGAAGATCGCGATGTCGACGGCTTAGGATTCCGTAGGGTTGATACCGAGCTGGCGCATGCGCGTCAGGTTGTCCTCGACTCCGAGAGCCGAGATGAGCTTGCCGCCTCGGACTTCGAAGATGTAGATCTCGTCGACCCGCTCGAAGCGCCGACCGGTGCCGGGACGCCGAGCCAATGTCCCCGATGCGTGCCCGAACATCTGACGTGCGCGACCACCTTGTCGCCTTCGGCGATCAGATCGGCGATCTCCATCTCGAAGTCCGGGAACGCGCTCTGAAACGGCTCGACCCAGCGTTTGGCCGCTTGCGCGAACGCTCCGGCTGCGATCTCGTTGAGCACCTCGAGGTTGTGCCGGCCGACAGCCTCCCGAGCCAGCCGGCGCACCAATTGCTTGTTTTCCTCAGCAGACAACGTGTCGATCCGAGGGGCACGTCGCGCAGCCGCATGATTCGCCTCGCCACCCGCGGCGCCCTTCGGTAATCGCGCGAGCGCGGCGATGCCGAGGGCGACGACCGGGTCGAGCCACCAGATGCCGAACAGGGTGTTGCCGAACAACCCGGCGAGGACGGCGACGGCCAGATAGGCGCAGATCAGGTTCTGCCGCCCTTCACCGGCGGTGGCGGGAGAGACGAGCTGTTCGCCGAGACGGAGTTTCGCGCGCCCCAGCCAAGGGCAGATGCACAGCGTCGAGGCTGTTGCGCAAACCTCCGAAATTCGACCCCTCTAACAGTGGTGGGAGAAACCAGCGAAATATCGAGCCAAATGACGTCGCTGTCCCAGGTTTCGAACGTTTCGCATCCTTCTTACATGAGTTATCCCACGGTGCATTGATGCACTTAATTTCTGAGTGGTTTGTGCAACAACCTCCGTCGCAAGCGAGAGGCCGACGCCGAGCACGGTCGTCTCGGCGTGATGCTCGACGAGCGGCGCTCGGGTTGCCTCGAAGGCGATGTATGGCGCGAGTAGGAAGAAACTCAGCGCGACGAGCTGCTGTGCCCGCCGTTCCGAGCTCGCCGATAGCGTGCGCGAGCCGGAGAAGCGCCAGAGCACGATGACGCTGGCGACGCCTTCGATCGCGCCATCGAGTCCGTTCGCGAGGAGCGCCGTCGAGCCGGCAGTCAAACCGGCTGTCGTGGTTGCAGCACCCTCGAAGCAGAGCCAGGCGAGCGAGAAGGTGGCGGGTCTTCGCGCGCGCTGAGCCCCGTGTCGCCAGTCGCTGCCGCTGAGCCGCGAGCCAACGAGAATCGGGGTGCTTTCGGCCACTTCCGCGACCTGCGCTCAGTCGGGTCGCTCGCGCGCGGGAACACTCACGGCCAGCGCTTTCCTTGGGAAGAGCCCTCCGGCCTGTCTCGTGGCGAGCTCCAGATCATCAGTCGGCTGCCGGACCGAGAAGGTACTCGACGAGGACGCAGTCCTTCCATTGCTCGTCGAGTTTGCCGTGGCGGCGTTGGATGCCGACCTCTTCAAATCCCGCGGCGCGGTGGGCGGCCCGGCTCGGTCCGTTGTCGGTGAACACCCGGCTGGTGAGCTTGTACAGCCCGCGGCGCTCTGACTCGGCGCAGAGCTCGATCAGCAACGTCCGCCCGAGCCCGCGGCCTCGTGCTTCGGGGTGGACGTACATGGCGTGCTCGCCGACGCCCTGGTAGACGCAGCGGTCGGAGTACGCGCCGGCTCGCGCCCAGCCGATAACCTCTTCGTTGTCGATCGCGATGAACGGCTGGCCGTCCTCAACCCAGCCGCCGAGGTCCTCGATCGTGCTCGGGCTCGTCTCGAATGTTGCGAGGCGTTCGGCGATCCCGGCGTTGTAGATCTCAACCACTCGGGCGAGGTCGCGGGTCTCGGCGGCGCGGATCGTCAGCCGGTCTCGCAGGACTGTCATTGCGAGAGCTTGCGGGCGCGGATGATCGCCGAGCCGGCGTGCTCGTGGACTCGGTGGGTCTCGGTGATCTCGATCTCTCCGAAGCCGGCGGTCTCCAGGGCGGACCGGAACGCGGTTTCGGTGAGCGCGCCGGCGATGCAGCCCGTCCACGCCGTCATGTCGGCGCGGGTCTGCTCGTCCATGTCGGGGTCGGCGATGACATCAGAGACGGCGAACCGTCCGCCGGGACGCAGGACGCGCGCCGCCTCGCGGATTACGCGGAGCTTGTCGCCGGACAGGCTGATCACGCAGTTGGAGATGACCACGTCGACGGTCTGGTCCTCGAGCGGGACGTCCTCGAGGTACCCCTTGAGGAACTCAACGTTCTCGACGCCCGCGTCGCGAGCGTTGGCGCGCGCGAGCTCGAGCATCTCGTCGGTCATGTCCAGGCCGATGGCCCGGCCGGTTGGCCCGACCCGGCGGGCGGAGATGAGGACGTCGGCGCCGGCGCCCGACCCGAGATCGAGGACGGTCTCGCCCTCGTGCAGGTCGGCGACGGCGGTGGGGACGCCACAGCCCAGTGACGCGTTGATCGCTGCTTCCGGAGCATCGCCCTCACTGCTGTCGGCGTACAGCGACGCGCCGAACAGCCCGGCGTCGTCTGCTGGGCCGCAGCAAGCGGGTCCCGACGCGGCGGCAACGGCCGCGGCGGCGTACTTCTGGCGGACGGTCTCGCGGACGGTCTCGCGGACGTGTTCGACGGTCACTGTGGCAGTGGTCGTCGAGGTGTGGACTGATCCGGCCGAGCAGTCGCACCCGTCATCGTGCGACTCGCCGCAGCACGATGCCTTGTCGGACGGCTCGCAGCACGTCTCCTGCGCCACCGGCGTGCAGCACGTGTTTGTCAGCTCAGCCATGTGGTCAGCTCCTCCAGGGCGTCGGGGATCACGTAGTAGTAGGCCCACAGGCCCTGGCGCTCGGACCCGACGATCCCAGCCTCGCGCAGCACCTTGAGGTGATGGGACACCGTGGGCTGGGAGAGGTCGAAGAGCGGCACAAGCTCGCATACGCACACCTTGCCGGCGTGCTTTCGGAGCACATCGACCAGCTGGACACGGACGGGGTCACCGAGCGCTTTGGCGACTTCCGCCATCCGGATCGCCTCTTCGCGCTCGACGTCGGGGTAGACGACGGGTTCACAGCAAGGCTCACCCGCCGGGCGCTTGACCTTCGGGGTTAGTTCTAGCTCAATGGACATGGATAAAAACCTATCGATCTAGTTGACGAACGTCAATGGAGCCGGTTGGAACTCGGTGATCCCGACGGCGGCCGGGGCGTCGCGAATCCATGCAACCAGCGGGGTCACCACCGCGGCGGCATCGGCGCCGACTCCGCGTAGCGTGTTGGAAGCAAACGAACGCTGGTTCTCCAGGCCGACGTACACGAGCCCGAGGTGGGTAGTCGAGATCCCGCCGACGTGCAGCGGCTCGCCACACCGATCGAGTGCGCCGAGCTCGCGCAGGTAGTCGAGGCTCGGCCGGTACCCCGTCGCGAGGATGATCGCGTCGACCCCCTCGCGCTCGTCCTCGCTCCACACGACCCGGTCCACGTCGAGCCCGATGAACATCGGTCGAACGTCGAGCAGGCCGTCGGCGAGCGTCTGCTGGAACCCGACGCTGTCGGTGATCAGGCTTCCCCCGCCGATCTTGCTCAGCCACGCGGCCGGCAGAGAGTCAAACCCGGTCTCCCCCAGCCAGTAGTGGACATCCTTGCCGGCGATTCGCTGGGGGATGAACCGGAGCGGATGGCGGGCCGCGAGCGTGACGTCGGCGAGCGGCGCGAGCTCGTTGGCGACTTGAGCCGCCGAGTCGCCAGCGCCTACGACGATCACACGCATGCCCGTGTAGGGCAGCGGGTTGCGATAGTCGGCCACGTGCAAGAGCCGGCCGGTGAAGCTGGCCTGACCCGGGAAGACGGGCCAGTGGGGATTCGAAAAGGATCCGCTCGCGGCGACGATCCCGGCGGCCGGGAACTCCCATCCGTCGTCCGTCACCACGACGAACTCACGGTCTTCCTGACGGATAGTCGCCACCCGGGTGTTGGTCTGGATCTCGACGGGGAGCGCGGCGGCTTGCTCCTCGAGGTAGTCCGCGACCTCATCACGGGACGGGTAGCGATCCGGATCGCCGGGGAATGCTCGCCCGGGCATCGAGCTGTAGGCGGCCGGTGAGAACAGCCGGAGGCTGTCGTAGTAGTGCGGCCAGGAGCCCGAGGGGCGATCCCCCGCCTCGAGAACCACGGCAGGGACGTTGAGCTTGCTCAGGGCCCTGGCTGCGGCAAGCCCAGACTGGCCGGCGCCAACGACTACGACGGGGCCATCCGACCACGGGAGGGGATGAAGATCGAAGCTCATAGTAGATCGAATACTATCGATTCAATTGACAGATGTCAATGTAGAGTCACGACGCACGATGTCCAACCGCCCCGTCCACCGCCCGAGCTCCATATTGATGGCCATCTATCTACCTGTATCGATTGAACTGACGATTGTCGATCTATAGACTCGCTTCCGCAGCCTTCCGAGGATCGCCGTGCTCACCGAACTGACGCCCCTGCTGCGCTACTGCCTCGACACCACGGCGGTGCAGCTCGCGGACGAGTTCCACGGCGTGTTCTCGCCCGAGACGGTCAGGCGCTACGTCGAAGCCTCCTATGAGGACATCGGCGACCGGCCGACGGTCGGTCCGAATTTCCTGCCCGTGATCATCGAACGATTCGCCCGCGAACAGCTGTGGGCGATTGCGCAAGCCACGGGCGCGGTCGAGAAGCCGCTCCCCGAGGTGCTGTTCGTGTGCGAGCGCAACGCTGGCCGCAGCCAGATGGCCGCCTGTCTCGCCCACAAACTGTCGAGGGGATGGATTGGCGTTCGGTCCGCCGGATCGCATCCCGACGAGCAGATCGACCCGGTCGTCGTCCAGGCGATGGCGGAGATCGGCCTGGACGTGAGCACCGAGTTCCCCAAGCCGCTCACCGACGCCGTCATCCGCGCCGCCGACGTCGTGATCACTCTCGGCTGCGGGGACGTGTGCCCGGTGTACCCAGGCAAGCGCTATCAGGACTGGCCAGTCGCCGACCCGGCCGGCCAGGACATCGAGGTCGTCAGGCGGATTCGCTACGAGCTCTACCACCACGTGTGGGAGCTGATCGAGACGCTCGTGCCGGCCGCGAATCTGCTCGAACTGCAACGACCAACAGGGAGCAACAGTTGAAGCGTGTCGCGGTGATCACGGACATCCACGGGAACCTGCCGGCGCTCGAGGCGAGCCTCGCGGCGATCGACGCGATCGGCGTCGACGCGCTGTTCTGCGGCGGAGACCTCGTCGGTTACGGCCCGCACCCGAACGAGGTGTGCCGCGTGATCGAGGACCGCGGTATCCCGACGATCTACGGCAACTACGACTACGCGATCGCGCGCGACCTCGACGACTGCGGGTGCGCGTACGTGACCCAGCATGACCGCGAGCTCGGGCAGCAGTCGGTCGCGTGGACGCTCGAGCACACCGACCAGGCCTCCAAGGAGTTCATGCGCGGGCTGCCGTTCGACCTGCGGTTCGAGCTCGGCTCCCGGCAGGTGCACCTGGTGCACGGGTCGCCGCGGAAGGTCAACGAGTACCTGTTCGAGGACAAGCCCGCGAGTCTGTACGAGCGCCTCGCGGCCGCCGAGACCGCGAGGACGCTCGTGTTCGGGCACACCCACAAGCCGTGGATCCGCGAGTACGGAGGCGTGCTGTTCGTGAATTGCGGGTCGGTCGGTAAGCCCAAGGACGGCGATCCGCGTGCCGGGCTCGCGATCCTCGAGCTGGACGACGCCGGCGAGATCACCGCCGCGATCGAGCGCGTCCCCTACGACGCGGAGGCGGTGGCCCGAGAAGTAGCGGCGGCAGGCCTGCCCGGCGAGTACGCCGAGAAGCTGGTCGCCGCCGCATAGCGAAGGAGGGTTCCAAGATGAAATACGTGCTCTTCGTGTGCACCCACAACGCGGGGCGCTCGCAAATGGCCCAGGCGTTCTTCGAACGCGACTGCACCACCGACTGCCGGGCGGAGTCCGCCGGCTCCCAGCCCGCGCGCCGAGTGTGGCCCGAAGTAGTCCAGGTGATGCGAGGTCGGAATCGACCTCGCCGGCAACAAGCCCAAGCGCCTGTCGGTCGAGATGCAGCTACACGCCGACTGGGCCGTAACCATGGGCTGTGGCGACGTCTGCCCCTACGTCCCCACCCGCGTCGATGACTGAGACATCCCCGACCCCGCGGGCAAGTCGATCGAGGAGGTACGGGAGATCCGCGACCTCATCGCCGAACGGACAACGGACCTCCTGCGTAACCACATCGACGAGATCCAATCCGATCGCACCTCGCATCAATGGCGACTGGCGAAGCTCCTGCCGGCACTGATCGAGGAGTTCGGCGATAACCGCTCGCCCGAGCTGATCCGCGGCTGCACCGATCGCATCCTCGACGACTACGACCACGTAGCGATCCGCACCCACATCTTCTCGCTCGCTCACAAGCGCACGCGCGAATGCCTGCGGAACGACACCTGCGATGTCCTCGAACACACGAGCGCTGAGTGACATCGCCGACACTCGTTTCCTGACGGCCGACGTCGATGCGGTTAGTCGCGATCGGCGGAAGCGACGCAGGTATTCAGGCCGCGCTGCGCGCCCGGGAGCTTGACCCGAGCGCCGAAGTCACCGTCGTCCTGGAGGACGCGTACCCGAACTACTCGATCTGCGGCATTCCGTACTACGTCTCCGGCGACGTCGGCGACTGGCGCAACCTCGCGCACCGAACCATCGCGGAGCTCGAAGCGACCGGGATGACACTACGGCTCGACACTGTCGCCCGGCAGATCGACGCCGAGGGCACCGCGTCACGCTCGATGCGGGCGACAACGCGGGCGTGTTCCTCGAATATGACGCACTCATTGTCGCCACCGGCGCGTTGCCGATCACGCCACCTATCGCCGGGCTCGACCACCTCGGCCCGCGACAGGGTGTGCACCTTCTGCACACAATGGCAGACACCTTCGCGCTCATACGAACCCTCGAAGAACAGGACATCAAACGAGCGGTGATCGTCGGAGCCGGCTACGTCGGCCTCGAGATGGCCGAGGCGCTCGTCGCGCGCGGCGTCGCCGTTACCCAGATCGAGCAGCTGCCCGAAGTGCTCCCCACCGTCGACCCGGAGCTCGGCGCGCTCGTCCGCGCCGAGCTCCAGACGCACAGCGTCGAGGTGTCATGCGACACCCGCGTCGACGCAATCCAACAACTAGGGCCAGGATCCACCAACCGCCTCGAGGTCAGCGCCACCGAGCCCGACGGCAATCCGCTGCGGTTCCCGGCCGACCTCGTGCTCGTGTCGGTCGGGGTACGTCCAGACACTCAGCTCGCCGCCAGCGCCGGCGCGGAGCTGGGAACCGGGGGAGCGATCATCGTCGACCGCCAGATGCGCACCAACCTCCCCGACGTCTTAGCCGCCGGTGACTGCGTGATCACCCACCACCGACTCCTCGGAACCAGCTACCTGCCGCTCGGAACCACCGCGCACAAGCAAGGCCGGATCGCCGGAGAGAACGCCCTCGGCGGCTCCCGCGAGTTCGCCGGCAGCATCGGCACCCAAGTCGTCAAGGTGTTCGACCTCGTCGCCGCCCGCACCGGCCTGCGCGACACAGAAGCCGCGGCAGCCGGCTTTGACCCGGTCACCACCCCATCCCAAGCCGACGACCACAAGGCCTACTACCCAGGTAGCCACAAGATCGCGATGCGCCACACCGGCGACCGACGCACCGGCCAGTTACTCGGCGTCCAGCTCGTCGGCCACCTCGGCTCCGAGATCGCCAAGCGAATCGACATCCCAGCGACGGCCCTCTTCAACCGGAGGACCGTCGACGCCCTTTCCGACCTCGACCTCTCCTACACCCCACCCCTCGGCTCACCCTGGGACGCCCTCCAAACCGGCGCTCAAACATGGCGACGTCACGCGGACGCGCTGCCATCGACTGCCAGGTAGAGCGAGTCGCGCGGACGGGAGCAGCTCGGAGCGGCCGCATCCAGCGAAAGCAGGCCCAGCGATGCCCAACATCCCGAGTCCCCTCCTTCGCCACGGCGCGGCGCTTGCTTAACCTGCGCGAGCAATAGCCGGCCCGGTCGCTGATCACGTGCCCGCTCTGTACGAGCTGCACAAGCAGCCACGTGTCCAGGCCGGGCCGCTACTTTCCGCGGTTGGAGAAGTCTCGCGCGACCAGAAGAGCAGGTCTCGTCCGCGCACCTGGTCGTACCTCGGTCGCCAATCTCGAGACCCGAGCCGTCAAGCCGTGCCCACGCAATCTTCGGGCCAGCGGCGGGCAGAGACGCTAAGCATCGGCTCTGGATGAGGCACGAGACGAAGGTTACGTATGGCTTCCCGGCAGCGAGAGCTGCTGCTTGGATACGACATCGGGCATATCGGGGTCGTCGTCAGGACCGGCACCCCTCCGCCCGGCCTTGCGCCAGTGGCCGACGATCTCGCGCGCGCTGGCGTGTCGCCAGCCGGTCGCCGGACAGAGCGGCGTGAAGTAGACCACCCCGTCCTTGATCTCGGTCACCTCCCCCCAGATACCGGTCCTTCCCTTGATGGACGCCTTGATGACGTCGCCCGGCGCCACCCGGTCTAGGCGCATGGCTGTTGCTCGGTCTGCGTAGCCGTGTCGCGTAGCGACGCCGGCCGCGTCCCGGTGACCAGCTTGGAGACAAGCACCTGGTCGAACTTTTCGCCGCCCCGCTCGCCGGCGACGAGGACGCAGCGGTCCTTCACGTCCCAGACCAAGAGCCCTGTGATCCGCGGGTGGCCGCGAAACAGCCCGTAGCGGCCCCAAATCGGCGCGGCGAGCGCCTCCGGGAGCTCCCCCTCCCCCACTCCCCATCGAGCAAGCACGCGCTTCTCGCTGTCCTCGAGCGTGACCGCGCCGATGCTGCCCCGGCTACCGCCTCCGCCGGAGAAACGAACGAAGGCGGTCGTGGCATTCCACCGCTCCAACTCCTCCCACACCCCCTCGTCGGTAAACACCTCCCGCCGCCCCGGGGGAAATCGGGCAGTATGCGGGCGGGTAGCCGGGCGGCCGCTCGGTGTCCGGCATAGCTCGCTCGGCGGTGCCTTGCACGCCGGACACGGACGGTGGCGCCATCCCCGAGCGCTGTGCAAGAAGAGCGTCGGCTTGCCGTCGTACCGCCAGGTCTGACATCGCAGCGCGGGGCGCGCCCCGCAGGACGGGCACACGTCCTCCAGCCATAACCGGCGATCACTCATCAGCCGCCCCCGACAACCGGCCCGGAACCTATCGTCGCGCACCGTGCTTCCCGGTGGGCCGAAAGCGGGGACAAGGGCACGGGAGGCGCGCGGCGGTCTCGAGGTTGTAGGCCACCAAGCGAGTTTCCCAGGCGTCCCGGACGGAATGTCGCCGGATTGGCGACAGAAATGCCGACGCCCGGTCGCCGGTCCGTCCGGGACGGGCCGTAGGGTCCGCGGCACGATGGCACCGAGCGCACCAGTTAAAGTCACCAACGCCGAGCTGGCCACCGTTCGCGAGGCGATGCGCGAATTGCCACGACTTCTCGCCGAGCTCGACGCCGGCACGATCGACAAACTGGTGCTCACCCAGCGCAACCAGATGCGCGCCGTGCTCGTCAGCGTGGAGCGCTACAGCGCTCTCGAGCAAGCTGGCGCATAGCTCCCGACAGTGGCCGAGGTTGCCGGTGCCGGAGCCGCCGCCCAGGCTTGAGTGACCGCTAGCTGCGGCTCAGCGCGAGCGTCACATCAGGGTCGCACTCGCACATCCGGGGCGCCCAGACGAGCGACAGCACGGACCTCGCAGGCACCGGACGAGACGAACGCGATCGGAGCGCCAGCAGGCAGCCAGGCCGGTGCAGCGTTCGCGAATCGGGGTCGTAGAGCAGGTCCTCCTCGGCCACCCAGCTGAGCGGCGCCAGAGCGTAGGAGGCGGTCGGATTTGGCTGGGCGTTCACCTCGCCTAGTCTGACACCCGAAGTGCGACCGCACTTCGGCCGAGTTGAAATGACCCTCGGCGTGATGTCCCCGGGAAAGGAGCTCAAGGAGATGGAGTTGACCGTAGAGGACCGCTGCGCGATCGGCGAGACGATCGCACTACACGGCCACCTGTTCGACAACGGAGAGCTCGACCGACTCGACGAACTCTTCACCCCTGACGTCGTCTACGACCTGACCGACGTCGGGATGGCGCCACTGCATGGGATCGCCGAGATCCTCCGCGCGACACTGGAGCTGGGGGAAGGTAACCCGCTCGCCCATCACGTCACCAACATCACGATCACCGACGTCGAGAACGACCGTGTGCGAACCCGGTGCAAAGCGATCGTGGTCAAGCCGGACGGCCGCTGCGGCAGCGCGACCTACATCGACACGCTGCGCCGCCACGATGGCCACTGGCGAATCAGTCACCGCACTGTATTAGCGCGCCGGACGCCGCTGAACGGCGCACACACCAGGCACCCCGGCGACAGATAAACCGCGCCTGCGGCACCGACGGTACTCCGAGCGCCCGGGCCCGGCGCCGACGCACCGCAGGTTCGTGGACGCAACACCAACCGACGATGACTCTGCCTGGCGTGGCAGGTCTACTCATACACAACCACCGCAAGGAGTGGAGCAATGATCATCGTCGCAGGCCAGATTCTCGTAGAGCCCGAACAGCGTGAGGCGTACCTGCAGAGCTGCGTTGAGGTCATCGAGCAAGCGCGCAACGCGCCCGGCTGCCTGGACTTCGCGCTTACCGCCGACCTCGTCACCGCGGGTCGTATCAACGTATTCGAGCGCTGGGAATCGGCAGACGCGGTTCGATCCTTTCGCGGCGACGGTCCCAGCGACGAGCAGCAGGCCGAAATGGTCTCAGCCTCAGTGTCTGAGTACGAAGTCTCGGCCGTCCGCGATCTGACGTGAACGAGCCGAAGCGCGCTGCCGCACGTCTGGTTAGACCGAGGCGCTGGGCTTCGGCCGTAGCGAACCAGTGGGCACGCCCGTCGGCCGTGACGAGAGGCACCGTGGCTTCAGCAACGGGTCGCCGGCCGGCTCAAACAGCAGTCCGGGCGGCGCCGCTGGTGCGGCGACAAGGGAGACGTCTGGCCACCAGGCGGGAAGGCTCCTGCTCGATCGACGCGACAACGTGAGTTGTCACCCGCGCGATCGAATTTCAACGCAGGAGCAGAAGGCAGCTGGGGGTGTACCACCAGTTGGGCCGGCCGACCGCCCTGGCCGCGGGCCGATGAATTCTCCCTCGCCACCCGGTCTCAGGAATAGGGCGAGCAGCTAGTCCAAGAAGGAGACGCCATGTGCGCAACCGTTCTCGATATGTCGATGTCGCTCGACGGGTTCATCGCCGGGCCCAATGAACGACTGGACAACGGCCTCGGTGACGGCGGGCACCGCCTGCACGAGTGAGCCTTGACGGGTGCCGACGCCGACCGCAAAGAAGTCGCGCATCCGGCGGGCGTCAACGGCGAAGTCTTCGACGAGTTGATGTCCACGGGCGCGGTCGTCGCCGGCCGCGGGACCTTCGAGCCGGCCGGCGGCTGGGGCGGCGACCACCACGACGGCGTGCCGATCTTCATCCTCTACCGCCAGCAGCCAGGAATCGATCTTGAGCAGGCTGCGCAGATCGCGCCTTGGGCTGGGTCGTGCTTTTACGCGCCGGCGACCACGGCGACACTCGCCCCCGCGCTGGTCGAGGTCGATGACGGTTCCGTATACGAATGCGGCTTCGTCGCTGACGAAATAGACGGCAGCGGGGTTTGCGGCTGGCGTTGGAGCTTGCGCAAGTTCCGGCGGGCGTGCCGCGCATCATTACGCCCCCCGGGATGCCGTCATCGCCGTCGGGAGCGTGGGCGGGCGAACAACCCCTGCCATCGAGATCCGCTGCGATGAAGTTGGCGCGCCCGCCCGCCCGCGGATCTGATCGAAAACCTCGGTGCCGCCTTGCCAGCTGCAGCCGCTGACGACGACCTGTGCGCCCCGTCCGTGAAGGCGGTTGCCGATGGCACGGCCGATGTTGATGGTGGTGTCGGTGACGAGCGCGGTCTTGTCCCGGGGTCTTGTCCCCATGGTCGGGGTCCCTTTCTGATCCAGCGCGCGGGTTGCGGCACACACCCTCGGTAGAAGACCTGCATTCGGTCTCGGACGCGCATCTTTTCGCCGGCGCCGACAGTCTCGGAATGCGCGGAAAGCTCGACCCAAGGACGCGAGCCTCAGAGGCACTCCGTGCCTAGGTAAATCTCGACATGACTCCCGCCGTTTGCCGTCTTCGCTCCCGTCGATTCGACCGCCCAAGAGCTGACCGCGGCCGGGTTGCGTCGGCTTCTGCTCCGTCGCCGGCTGAGAACTTAGCCGCGGACTGCCGCTCGAGCGGGTCGCCGACTGGAAGCAGAAGCCAGCGTCGGCCACGACCGAGCCGCTCAGACGCCTCGGCCTTCGTGGATGCAGAAGCCTGCGCTCTCGGTGAACTCCCGTCCCGGGCGAGCGCGTTTGGGCGGAAGCACTCCCGGTGTCGCTCATCGCGACGCGTCCTTCCCTGGCCAAGCGCTCGTGTGACATCGGCCGCCTGAACAGCGAAGGCGATCGTCTCGGTGGGCCGGCTCCGGTGGCCGCTTCTGGCGTGGACCAGTTGCCTGGCGGCCGAGCGTCCGATGGCCGGAGTGGCGGCGTTCAAGCCGTCCTGACGGCGGTCGGTGCAGAGGATGGGCGGGCTGCCGCGTGGCGCCGCGGTGCGTTGCTTTGCGCTCACTGATGCTTGCGGGGCGTCTGAGATGGTGGCGAGTCTCGGGGGCATGTTGTTGATTGGGGTCTGAGACCTTCAGACTGTGGTCACTGCCGCGAGCCTGCAGCGGTCCTGGTTCGGAGCGAAGTGCGCGAACCCGTGGACGTGTGGCCCATCAATCAATCATCCGCAGATCCTTGAACCGTCGATCTGGCGCAGCTCTCCGATCGCCGCGGCCGTCCTTGACCGGTTGGGTTGGGGTGATCGCCATCGTGCAGGTTGCGGTGCTGCTCGCCACGAGCACCCGGTACGGATATCACCGTGACGAGCTGTACTTCATCGTTGCCGGGTCGCACGCGGCGTTCGGTTATCCCGACCAGCCTCCGCTGGTGCCGCTGCTGTCTTGGGCGATGAACGCGCTCGCCCCGGGGTCGCTTCTGCTGTTGCGAACTCCCTCGGCGCTGGCGGCCGGGGCGACGACGACGCTCGCGGCGCTGATCGCGCGAGAGCTTGGCGGGGACACCCGCGCGCAGGTGATCGCGGCGATGTGCACCGCCGTGTCGGGTTTCGCGCTAGCCGTGGCGCATCTCGTCAGTACAACGACCCCCGACCTGTTGAGCACGACCGTGCTCGGGTGGCTGGCGGTCCGAGCGATTGTCCGCGGCAGCGGCCCTTCGCTCCTGGCCGCCGGCATCGTGGCGGGGCTCGGCGTGGAGGCCAAGCCCCAGGTCGGCCTGGTGGCCGCGGTGATGGCGGCGACGCTGCTGGTCGTTGGTCCCAGAGCGCCGCTCCGGTCCCCGTGGGCCGTCGGGGGCGCGATCGCTGCCGTTGTGTTGGCCGCTCCCTACGTCGTCTGGCAGACGCAGCACGGGTGGCCGCAGTTGACCGTCGCGGGCAAGATCGCCGGCAGTCAGGAGGGGGGACGCGCCGGCTTCTTCCCATTCCAGCTTGTCATGGTCAGCCCGTTTCTGGTGCCGGTCTGGCTTGCCGGCCTGCTCGCCCCATTCCGCCGCGCGGGTTGGCACCAGTTGCGGTTCCTTCCGATCACCTACGCAGTGATGGCCGTCCTGTACTTCGCCGGCAACGGGCACGCCTACTACCTCGCCAGCCTGTACCCACTCCTGCTCGGCCTCGGCGCGCTCCCGACAGCCGAGTGGACACTCAGCGCCCGATACCGCACACCGCTCCTGGCCGCGGCGATCGCGATCAGCGCCGCGGTCAGCGGCCTCATCGCCCTGCCGCTGCTACCCGAACGTAATCTTCAGGGGAGCATTGTCATCGCGCTCAATTCCGCCCAGGGCGATACGGTCGGTTGGCCCAGCTTCATCCACACGGTATCGAGCGCGTGGCGGGAGATTCCAGCCTCCGAGCGCCGGCACACCGCGATCTTCACTCACAACTACGGCGAGGCCGGCGCGATCGATCTCCTCGGCCCGAAACTCAAGCTCCCGCAAGCGTACAGCGGCCACGACGGATTCAGCGAGTGGCGGATCCCCCCGGTCACCGACACTCGCGCGCGGTTGGCCGGTTTCAACAGCGCGGCAGACGCCGCGCCCTACTTCGACCGATGCCGCACGCTCGCCACCGTCGATAACGGCGTCGGTCTCAACAACCAAGAGCAGGGCCTCCCGGTCATGCTCTGCCACGTCACCAGCCCGTGGACGACGCTGTGGCCCCGCTTGACGCACTACGACTGATCCGACCCGAGCGTTGTCACATCCCCAGACCGGACGCACAAGCGGAAGGCGGTCGTGTCGGCTCGGCCGGCACCACGCTCCGTCGCCGTTGACGCAGCGCCGAGGGGGCGCTGCCGCGTAGTGGCCATTTCTGGCAGGGTCGGTTACGAGAGCCCGCTCGCCGGAGCGATCGCCTTCGCGTTTCAGACGGCCGCCGCTGCACGAGCGCTTGGCCACGGAAGGACGCGTCACGATGAGCGAGACGGGAGAGTGCGTCCGCCCAAATCCGAGCGCGTGGATTCGAGCGCCGGCGTCGACAGCGCCGTCCGCTCTCCGCTTCTGCATCGTCGCCCGTGCGGCCGTGACGCCTCGACTCCTGCTTCAACAGTTCCCGGGCTCGGAGCAGAAGCGTCGAATCGAGATCGGCCGCACGTCAAGACAGTCGAGGCTTCGTGACAGCACTCTGTTGCGGCCTAGCCGGACGCGGGCTCCGTCTCGAGACGCGGGGTTGGTTCGGCTCTCGTTACGCTCGTCGTCTAGCTCGTATGCGTCGTGTGTGGTGTCGGCGCCTTAGAAGCGATGTCGGGTGTGGCTGAAGCCGCCCTTGGTGAAGGCAAGGACTTTCGCTGGGCGGACGGCGAACACGAGCGCGGTCCCGGCGTCGTGTCGAAAGCCAGCCTGGCTGACCTCGTATTGCCATCGCCCGTCCCACTTCTGCGCCCATGCTGCGGCGAGCCTGTCGAGTTGGTGTGCGTCGGTGACGCGGGCCGCCTCGCCCTCGAGAACGACGTCGAGGCCGCTTTGCCAGTCGTTTGTGCCAGTGGTCAGCGCGACGCGCGGGTTGTTGGCGAGGTTGCGCGCTTTCTGCTCGTCGGGCCCTGTGGTGAAGTGCAGCGCGTCGTCGAGCCAGACGGCGACGAGCGGAGTGATGTGCGGCCGGCCGTCTGTGCGGACGGTCGAGATCCAGAAGATCTCGGCCTGCTTGATCGCCTCGAGCGTGTCCTCCCAACCGGTGGGGTGTGCTCCTGGGTCGCTGAAGCGGGTGTCGAGCTCTGTGCGGGGTGTCGTCATCGCGGGCTTCTTTCCTTGGGGTTGGCGGGTGGCGGGTAGGCCGCGGCGACGGTGTCGTCCAGGCGGGCGATCGCCGTGAAGTCCGGGGAGAATCGGTTGCGCATCAGCGCGATCGCGACCCCGGTGTCGATGTCGGCGTAGGCCGCCGATCCGTTCGTGCCGACCATCCCGAAGATCGAGCCGGGTCGCGAGCGCGCGCCGCCGGGCCGGTCGGGGCTGTAGCCGAGCGACCAACTGACCTCCATCTCCATCACTTGATCCCTCCCGCTGTAGGCGATGACGGCAGCGGCCGCGAGCTGCTCAGGCGACAGCGGACGCGTCCCGGCTACGTGTCCGAGGAGCGCGGCGTACAGGCGAGCCGCGGCACGGGCGCTCATCGTGCCGAACGAGGGGATCTGCGCCGTGAGCACGTCGCGGCGGTTAGCGAACGCGGCATCGGGAGCGGCGCCCGGCGGCATCGCGCGGGCCAGCGGGCTGCCTGGGGCAGGGCCCGGTGGAGGAGGCCCCGGCGGTGGCACCTGGCGGGCGACCCGGTCCAGGAGGAGCGCCGGGACCGCGAAGAGGAGCTCGTCGGTGACGGCTAGCGGCTCGGTCAGTGTTTCCTGAAGAAGGGTGGCCAGGCATGCGCCGGTCCTCCGCTGGAGCGTTTCACCGAGCAGGAAGCCGAACGTCTGGGCGTGGTAGCCGAACGCGGTCCCCGGCGGCCACCACGGCACCGCCTCAGCGAGGAGCGCACACATGTGATCCCACTCGCACAACTCCTCGGTCGTCAGATCAGGCGGCAACCCCGGCACGCCCGCCTGGTGCATGAGGACATGTCGCACAGTCACCTCCCCCTTGCCACGCGCGGCGAACTCGGGCCACACCTCGGCCAGACGCAGGTCGTACTCGAGCCTGCCGGCCGCGACGAGAGCATGCACAAGGGAGCTGAGGACGCCCTTGGCGGTCGAACCGGCGAAGAACAAGGTGCCGGCGGACACGGGCTCGCCACTGACCGGATCGGCGACGCCGCTCTGTGCGTCGGCGACCAGCACGCCGTCCTTGATCACGGCGGCCTGGAGGCCGACCTCATCACCATCCGCGACGAGCTCGTCTAGGACTGCCTGCACGGAATTCTGCAGCGCGATGTCAGCCATCATCGGTGATCCGGTTGCACATCGTTGCGTGTCTTAGCCGGTACTCGGACATAGACAGCCGCACGCCGAACAACTCATCGGTCCGGCTACAGCCGACCTCCAGCTCGCAACCTGCCGCCCGGTACCACTGGGTAAACGTCCGAACCCGCCGGCCAAACACGCCACTCGTCCCCGCTTTGCTCCCGCCAAGCACGACCTCCCCCTGAGTCGCGAGCTGCGCGGAAAGGAGCTACGTCGCGACCCAGCGGCTGAGCCCGATCCACGGCACTGCTTTGTCGCCGACTCGGGTCTGGTCTCGCCGCTGCCGCCTTGGCTATCCGCCAAGCCGAAGCAGAAGTGCTGATCGCCGGCGCCACGTAGCTCGACGCGCCCGGTCGTTCCTGAATGGGGAAGTGAGGGGAGCCAGCCCCAGGTTCCCGGGTGATCGCTCTTGGGCGATAGCGGCAGCCAGGTCGACCGGCCTCGCGGCGGTCAAGGACCCCCGGTCGTACGTAGGCACGAGGTTGGACAACCGCAATCCGAGCGCCCGCTCGTACGTTCGCGGTGGCGCCGCGCCCTGCGGTGCGTCCGCCGGCTCGGGTCAGCCGCATCCAGTTGTAGGAATCCGACAAATCCGGCGGTCGGCCAGCACTGGCGGACGTCTCTGCCGAGCAGGACTTCCGCTTCCGGGCGATGCGGAAGGGACGCCGGCTCTCCACTCCCTTAGGCGACGCGGAAGCGACCGTTACGGAAACACGGTGTCGTTGTCCGGCTTTGACGCCTGAGCTACAGACCCGCTGCGGGTTGACGCCGAGCCCGAATGCTCCTCACTGTTCTAAAGCTTCAGCGGTCGAGTTCGTGGCCAAGGTCAAGCTCGCGTTCGCACTCACGATGTCGTTCGACAATCTCGCGTACTTGAGGGTGTGGCTCAAGCCCGCGGTCGTGGCGTAGCTGTTCGACCTCGGCGGCGAGCTGCTGGCGGGCGCGCTCGTACTCGGAGCGCTGCGCCGACGGGGTGCGTGACGGGTCGGGTCCGAGCGGACCGTCGCGGTCCACGTCGATCAGGTGTTCGAGCCGGTGGCGCTCCAATGCCTGAGCGAGCTCCTCCCACAGCCCATTGAGCTTGGCCCCGGAGACGGGCGGCTCGCCGATCAACTCGCGCAGATGTGCGGGCGGCTGGATGATCGCCCGCTCGGCCTCGTGCTCGACTTCCAACTGACGACGGTGGTCGAGTTCGTCGCGGGTGGCGAGCCCTCGGATTGCCGTGGGGGCGTGCTGCTGGATCCATTGGTCGGGGTGGTTAGCTGACTCGCGCATCCGGTCGAGCGCGAGTTCGATCCGGGCTATGTCGGCATGCTGCCGGTCGGCGCGAGCCTGCGCGGCCTGCGCTTGGAAGATGAGCTGGTCGCGCTCGTGGCGGCGCCGGAACCCGAGCCCTCGCGCTTGTTGGCGCAGGCGCTCAGCGTCCTCTGTTTGTCGGCGCGCTCGCTCGGTATGCTCCGCGTGCTCACGCTCAAGCCTTGAGGTTTGGCGGGCGACAGTCTGATCGAGGTGGCCGAACGCTAGCTTGCCTGCCTCGGTGTCTTCTTCGAGCTGCGCGTCAGGGAGGTTGGCGGCCTGCTCGCGCGCAGCGTGTAACGGCTGCTCGAGCTGCCCGGCGCGTTCGGGGCCGAGCAGCTCCGTCCAGCGGCGCGGCAGTCCTTCGGCGCTGGCGATCGCGTGCGCAGGCGTGAGCTGCTCTCGCGCGCGCTTTAGCGCGAGCGAGGCACGAGTGTGCTTGCCCCTCTCGCCCGTACCCTCGGGCGGTGGGACGCCGAGCGCGCCGACGCGGTCCTCGACTCGATGCTGGACGCGGTAGCGGAGTGCGCGCTCGATCGCTTCCTCGTAGATTCTCCGCTTCTTCTTTTGCTCGGGCGGCTGGCCGAGCGCACGAACCGCCCACTGGGGCGGGTGCTGGACGGTTTCGGCAGTCAGTTCGCGCAGCACTCGCTCCCGTTCACCCTCGGCTTGGTTGAGCGCTGCCTTCACTCCGTCGCGCTCTGCTCTGATTTCGGCAAGGGAGCCCACCTCTTGTTCGAGCCGGGCCTGAAGCTGGCGCACCCCGTCGAGCCGCGCACGCGTCCCCTCAAGCTGGATCTGCAGATTGGCGCGCACGTGCTGATCCGGGTCGCGGCGAAGCCGTGGCTTGGCCGGCAGCTCAGCGAGACGTGCGACCGCGACCTGCTCGGCGGCGAGCAGTTGTATCTCCTGGCGCTCCAGCGACTCGAGCCGATCGACCTCACTTCCTGAGAGCGCCAGAAGCTGCGACCGCAGCCTGTCGATTTGCTCGGCGTGCTCGCGGACGTGCTCGCTGGTCGCCGGCTGGTAGCGCTGCTGCGTGCGCTCCGCGCCTTGCTCCCGCAGCGGGGCGCCCTCCGCCTGCCGCCCTGCAGCGAGCTCACGATCGGCCGCACGACCGGCTCCGAGCTCGAGCGCAAGGCTCTCCACCGCCAGGTCCTCGTCGTCGCGCTCGAGCATGTACTTCGCCACCCGCTCGAGCACGTCGCCGTCGGAGGGCTCCCGGCCCCGCTCCTCCGGGGCGATCTCCTCCCGGCCTGCGAGTTCGTGGTGTACCCATCCCTCGTCCTCGGAGAGCACGAACAGCAGGGTCGTTTCCTGTGCGCGTGAGAGGGCGGTGTACGACCAGCCGCGGGTCAGCTCGTGCGGGGATGCGACCACCCCTGCCCACCTGACGGTTGCACCCTGAACCCCGTGACCGGTAAGGGCGTACGCATGTTCAACGTGCTCCGCGACGTACCTGGCCGGCAGCTCCAGCACGCCCCCGGCATCGGTATCGATCACGACCCGGTCCTCAAGCACCACCCGGACGGTGCCGCGAGTGCCGTTGTCGACGTCGAGGAGTCGGTCGTTGCGACGGCAGATCACGCGGTCCCCGACGACCACCTCGACCGGACCGTAGCGGCACCGCGCGCGAAGGCATCCGAGCTCGCGCACGTGCTCGCGCGCGAGCTCATTCAGCACGCGCCGGAGGTCGTTGGAGCGGACGATCAGGACCGCTTGTGAGAGGCCGTGCTCCGAGGCCGCACCCGCCCACTGCTCGATCGCCGCCACCAGCTGTTCGCGCTGTGAGCCAACGCTCACGCGCTCGTGGTCGCGCGCCCATGAGAGCCAGCCGCCTCGCACTCCTTCGTGCAGCCGAGCAAGCGCCCGCCGCTCCTCGAGATCATGCTGGCGCATCACCTCGGAGAGCTTCAGCACCCCGACTCGGCGGCCGACGGCGCGCATCCAGCCACCGGCCTGCACCGAGTGAAGCTGGCCAGGGTCTCCGATCGCGACCACTTTCGCGCCCGCTCGCTGCGCAGCTGCGAACAGCACGGCGGTCTCCCGCGTGCCGGCCATGCCCGCCTCATCGAGGATCACGACACAGCCTCCGGGCAGCTCGACGCCCTCTCGCAACTGACCGACCACCGCCGCGAGCGTGCGCGACGGGATCCCGGCGTGCTCGGCCAGCTCCCTGACCGCCCGGCCGGTCGGGGCAATCCCAACCACCTGGTAGCCGGCGCGCTCGTAGACGTATCGGAGCACTCCCGCGGTGTAGGTCTTGCCGGTCCCGGCGAGCGCCTCGATCACCTGCACGCCGTGTCCGGAGGAAACGGTGGCCTCGACCGCCTGGCGTTGCTCCGCCGTCAGCCCGCGTTCGCATAACGCCAGGGAGGCCTCAACCGCACGGCGCTCAACGTGGCCTACGCCTTCTCCCGCCCGGCCCTGCGCGGCGGCGATCAGGCGGTCCTCGACCCCGACTAGCTCCGCCGTGGTCAGCTCGAGGCCCTTGGTTTTCAGCACGTCCGCGCGCCGGCCGAACTCGCGCCCGCGGTCGCGCACGGTCTCAATTGGCGCACCTTGGGTGGCGGCCTCCGCGATTGCGCGCAGAACGTCGCGGGCGCCGACGGCGTTTCTCTTCTCAGTCAGCCCGTTCGGCGAGGCCAGATAGTCAAAGAGCGCGCTCACCTCCTGGGGCGGCGCCTCGGACCGCACTGGTACCTCGCGCGCGAGTGACTTCAGCGCTACCCGCTCGATCCGGCGCCGTGCCGCGCGGTCTAGCCCATGCTCGGCCGCCCGGGCGCGGCACTCCTGCTGGAAGGTGTGGGTCTCGATTCCGTACTGCTTTCGCTCCCGGGTCGCAAGCGCCGCCGCTTGGCCTCGCGCCTTTGAGTCGAGCGCGAGCCCGCCCGCTGCCGCCTCGCGCTCCATTTCATGCCGTCTGCGCGAGAACTCGCCGAGCACCTGCTCAGGCACTGCTTGGAGCTCGGCCATACCCGTGCGAACCTCGCCCCACTGGAGCGCGAGCCGCTCGTGCACAAGCGCGCGCAGGTGCGCCTGGTACAGGTAGCCCGCGGTGAGCGCTGCCTGATACAAGGAGGGGTGATGGAGCGCGGTCCACCGTCCGTCCTGCCCTCGCGCCATGTTGGCCGCAATGCAGTGGGTGTGAAGCTGGGGATCGAGCGCCCGCGACATGCGGTGGCGAAACGCCGCCACGACGAGGCCGGCGCCGTGCTCGAACCGGTGCCCCCCCTTGCCGCGGCGGACGAACACGGCCGTCTCCTCCAGATAGGAGAGCGAGGCCTCGACCGCCTCCTCGTGTGCGCGCACGAGCTCCTGTTGAATCCGCTCTGACCCAACCGCGAACAACACCGAGATCGACTTCGGCGCCGAAAACGTCAGGTCGAGCGCCGCTACTTGCACGTCCTTTCCCCGCAGCACCCGTCCCGTCCCAGGGTCCAGGCCAGCCATCAGCGATGACAGCTGTCCATCCTCCACCGTGCCCACCAGCCCGAGCTCGCGAGCGCCGGCGCCGAGCCATCGGCCCGGCGCCTCCCCCCGGCCGGTGTAGTAGTCGTCAAGCCCGTTGGCGACCTGCTGCTCGTAGTACCGCTCCTGACCCGCCGCGAGCTTCCCGATCGACAGCATCAGCTCCGCTCCAGTTCAGACCGACCGGCGCTAGTCAGGGCGTCGTTCGCTTGCCGGTTCAACCGCTCGGAGCGAGACAGCTCCGGCCACTCGACCAGGGCCGAGCGGCGCATAGGAATCTCCGATGTTCTGAGGCGAGCTTGCATAGAGAGGACACCGGCGGTATCTTCGCCAGCAAACTAGCATACTCACCTCAGGTGATACTGTGTGCTGGCGCGGAGCGGAGCGGAGCGACAGCGGGCGTTCATACGCGAAAGCCAGCGCCGAGGTGCGCCTTCAGAGGCTCCGTGCTCGCCCGGACATGCCACACCAACTGCACCCGCGTGGACCACTCGCCGCAGGCTTTTGTTCCGCGACGCTAGCGCTGGCTGCTCGGGAGATGGAGCGCGATGCGTGCGCCGTCCTCGAACGTGACGTGTAGCTCGACGTCGTCGCCGTCGAGTGCCTGCAGGTAGGAGAGCACGGTCGAGACCTTGAGGTCCTGGCGCTGCTCGATCCGCGAGACATGCGTCTGCTCGACACCGAGCCGTTTTGCGAGCTGCGCTTGCGTCACTCCCCGGGCGTGCCTGATCGCCCCGAGCGACTCGCCCGCGCTGGCCGCTGGAGGAAGGCGCAGAAGGTAATCGCTGACCTGGGAGACAAACCGGTCGGCGCGTTCAGGATCGATCTTTGGCGAGGTCTTGCTCATACGCTCGCCTCCAAGTCTATGACCCACCGCGCCTGTGTCCCCCGAGGCCGCGTGACAGAGCGGACCGCGAACTCCGAGCTACGCGGCAGGAGGATCTCGACCTCACCCACATACTCGATCAGATCCGGCGCGCCGCAGCGGATTCCCGCCGGCAGCAGCACCCGGGCAAGTGCGGGCCGGAACGGCTGGTCGCCGGGAAGCTCCAGGAAGCCCTCCGCGTGCTCGCGAAGCAGCGAGGTCGAAAAGTACGCGCGGTCCTCGATCTGCGCGCCAACGGCCACGGCGCCGCTCAGATGAAACCCGCGGAAGACGACGACCGGCTCCGGGAGCCGAAAGCGCTGGAGCGCGCGGTCAAGCAGCGCAACCTGGGCTGCCTGCTCATCGGTTAGCTCCTTGCCGCGCCGGAGTGCCAAATTGATGGGCCGGTACTCCTCTCCCTTGTAGGCAGCCAGCACTGCACGCTCATCAGGGGGAAGATTGTCTGCCCAGGCGCCGAACGTCTCGCCCAACCACGTACCTGCCGCTGCTTGGTTATCGAAGGATCGGGCGCCTCCAGGCACAGCCAGAATTATACCTTAGAAGGTATAGACTGTCAACGGTATTCCTGCACGTCGAGTCAGAGTCACAACTCGCATCCAACCGGGATGCGAATGAGTGTTTGCGCGACCGCTCGCTGCCTCCGCCGCCGATCTCCTCCTACGCCGCGGAGCGATCGGCGAGGTCCGGGTGGGTCGAGCATGCGCGCGGCCGCAAGAGCCTCTGCCCGGTGGCGCTGGTCGAGCGTCTCGGCGAGATAGAGCGCGTTCTCGAGCTCGTCGAGCGCAGTCACGAGTAGGTAGCATCGCCCCGGGAAGTACGGGGTCGGTGTCGAGCTCCTCCAGAGCGGCGAGCTGACGGGCGATCTGGTCGACGTCGCACGCAAGGCGGGTCAGCCGGAGCGCGAGGCGGGTGGTGTGGCTGGTTGGCATGGGCGTGGAACGGGCGACCCGCTGACGGCTGTCAAGCAGAAGAACCGGACTCGTGCCTTACCGCCGGCCGGATGCCGGCGGGGCTGTCTTCTGGTTGACAGCCGGCGAGGGGAGCCCACCATCCACGGCGATGCCAACCAGCCACAGAGCACCCCGCCCTCCGTTTGCGGCTGAGGTACCGCCGCTGTTCCTCAGCATCGACCTCGTCGCGACTTACGCAGTTGCGTTCGGAGGCGGCTTGGTGGTATTTTGCTAGTTTGCATGCAAACTCCCCAAGAGTACCACTTTCGGCAGTGTCGCTGAGCAGCTCGTGGAGGCGGTCACAAGCCGACCGCGGGAGTCGGTTTGAGCTGCCGGTCGGTGGTCGACCGGATGCGCGCTGGTGCTGCGAGCGCTACCGGATGCGAGCGCGCCGAGAGGCGGTGGAGGCTTGACCGCACCGCTCCTCACAGCGCGTGCAGTCGCCGCGGTGCTCGGCGTGAGTACCGAGACCGTGCTCCGCTGGGTTCGCCGCGATGAGCTCCCGGCGATCCGGCTCCCGAGCGGCGCGCTCCGCTTCCCCGAGCCGGTGCTCAACGACTGGCTTGCGGCGCACGCGACACCCGGACGCGACGGTAACCAGCACGTCCGACGGCGCGGCTCGAACGCTATCGTCGTCGCTGCTGACCGCCAGCAGCGAAGGCGAGGAATAACGAGCGATGGCACGCGTTACACGTGGCAGCATCTATCCCGAGCGCCGCGGGACTGTCGGGATTCGCTGGCCCGAAGACGGCAAGCGCCCGCAGCAGGGCGGCTTCAAAAACAAGACCGAGGCGAGAGCGTGGTTCGATAAGAACGTGGCGCCGCGACTGCGTCGCGGAGGCCCCTCGGCCGAGATCACGTTTGACGCCTTCTGTGTCGAATACCTCGCTCGGTGGGAGCCGAGCGTCGCAACCCGGACACGCTCGACCCTGCGCGAGTGGCTTGCGCCGGCGCGCGAGCACTTCGGACGCTGGACCCTCGCGGAGCTTGAGGGCGCCACCGACGACATCGCTCGCTGGTACGCCAAGCAGCCATCGGATTACGCCCGCTACACGCGCATGCGAGCGCTAAGGCAGGTGCTTGCCGCCGCGCGGCGCTGGGGCTACATCGCGAGCAACCCGGCGCTCGACTTTGGCAAGAACCATGAGCCGCGGCGCGCCGAGGTGTGGCCGTTCACGCGCGAGGAGATCGACGCGCTGGACGCTGAGCTGGGGGAGAGCTCGGGGCCGCTCGTGGTCTTCGCCGCCGAGACCGGGCTGCGCACAAACGAGTGGATCGCTACCGAACGCCGCGACATCGATCGACGCAACCCGGCCGTCATCGTGCAGCGCCGCGTAACCGACGGCCGACTGACGCCGTATCCGAAGACCGAGCGCCGGCGTGTGCCGCTCACGCCGCGCGCGCTGGATGCGCTCGACCGGCTGCCCGCCCGGCTCGATACGCCGCTGCTGTTCCCAGCACCGAGGGGCGGCTACATCGACCTCGATAACTGGCGCATGCGGGAGTGGTATCCGGCACTGGAAGCCGCCGGAATCGCGCGTCGCGGTCCCTACCAGCTACGGCACACGTTCGCGACCGAGGCGCTTGCTGCAGGCGTCTCGATCTTCCAGCTTGCGCGTTTGATGGGCGCATCGGTCAAGACGATCGACAAGCACTACGGGCACCTCGCGCACGACTCCGAGGACCATCTCCGCGGGCTCCTCGCGACGCGTAGTGGCGTTTTAGTGGCGTCTGAGCGCGACCGCTGAGGCGCGAAAACCGCGCATTTGCAGAACGGGAGCGACGGGACTCGAACCCGCGACCTCCGGCGTGACAGGCCGGCGCTCTAACCAGCTGAGCTACGCCCCCTGAGAGGGGGACCATCAAGTATGGCAAGAGAAATTGCGCGTCGCTTTGCGCAACTTTGAGACCCCCCATCGGTTCAAACACCCGGAATCGATCTCCCGGAGGAGCGCCCAACCCGGCCGTGGGCGCGCTGAGGGATCGCCGGCGGGGACCCTGGAAGCGGGTCCCCGTCGTGTTTAAGCGCTCACCGACCCGCGGCCGATGTCGACGCCGCCGGCCGTGCGCCCGTGGGCGACGGTCGCAGCCGAAACGCCCGCCGTACGCCTTCGGGCAGGTACCAGTTCCACTCCGCGAGCAGCTTCATGGTCGCGGGGACGAGCAGCATTCGCACGACGGTGGCATCCAGGAGGATCGCCACGGAGAGGCCGATCCCGAACTCCTGCAGTCCTACGAACCGTCTGGTCGTAAAGCCCGAGAACGCAGCGATCATGATGATCGCCGCGGCGGTGATGATCCGGCCGGTGTGTTCGAGGCCGTAGGCGATCGCATGCTCGTTGTCGCGGACGTTGTCCCACTCCTCGCGCATGCGGGACAGCAAGAACACCTCGTAATCCATCGACAGGCCGAACAGGACCGCGAACAGGAAGATCGGGATCCAGCCCTCGATCTGCGGCGAGGACTTCAGCCCCAGCAGATCGCCGCCGACGCCGTGCTGGAAGAACAGCACCAGCACGCCGTAGCTCGCCACGACCGACAGCATGTTCATGAACACCGCCTTCAGCGGCAGCACCACGGAACGGAATGCGCGCAGTAGCAGGAAGTAGCTGATCACCAGCACCGCCGGCACGAGCCAGGGAAACGCCCCGTACGCCTTGCTGAGGAAGTCCACGCCAAAGGCCGGTGCCCCGGTCACGAGCACCTGCGCGCCACCAAACCCAGCGGCGGGTACGTACCGCCCACGAATCCTGTGCACGAGATCGATGGCCGCCCTCGTGCCCGAGTCGCTGTACCCGGCCGCCCGGACCTGGGCGATCTGGTTGGTCGGGTCGAGCAGGCTGGCCCTGTGGGCCTGCTCGACGGTTACGGACGCCGGAGCTATCACGGTCGAGGGGTTGACTGCTCGGTCCGAGCGCAGCAAGGCCACCAGCCGTCCTTCGGCAGCGGCGACGCTCGATGTCAGCGCGCCACCGGGCCGGCCAGTGTCGACCACGATCTGGTTGGGTGCGAGCGCACCCGGGCCCAGGGTGCGCTCGAGCACGAAGAGGCCCTTGGTCGCGTTGGTACCACCCGGAAAGCCCCGGTTGTCGCCGGCAGTCAGGGCGAGCCCAAGCGCGGGCGCGGCGAGCAGCAGCATCACGCCGGCGGAGGCGATCAGGATCGGGATTGGCCGGCGCATGATCGTGCGCGCGAGCCTCGTCCACAACCCGTGATCGCTTGCGGCTCGGTTCGCGAGCACCGAGCGAGGCACGACCCGCAGCGAGTTCACCCGCCGGCCCAGGAGTGACAGAAGCACCGGCAGCAATGTGGCTGACGCCGCGATGCTGACCACCGGAACGAGCAGGCCACCGATCCCCATCGAGCGGATGAAAGGAAGCGGGATGAAGGCCAGCAGCGCAAGCCCGACTGCGACCGTGGAACCGGAGAAGATCGTCGCCCGTCCGGCGGTGGCCATCGTCGTGAGAAGCGCCTCGTGCGGGTCGTCGTTGTGAGCGAGCTCCTCGCGGTAGCGGAAGACCACCAGCATCGAGTAGTCGATCGCGATCGCGATCCCGAGCAGCGAGACGATGTTCGTCACGTACGTCGCCATCTCCATCAGGTGAGCGAGGATCCACACCCCGCCCAGCGTCGTCGGAATCGTGATCAGAGCGAACACAAGTGGCACCACGATCCCGCCGAGAGTCGCGAACATGAACACGAGCACCAGAAGCGCAACTGGTACCGCGATCGACTCGCCCCGCGCCAGGTCCTGGTTGTACAACGGCTTGGTGTCGTGGTTGATCGCCGGAAAACCGGTCAGGTACCCGCGCGCGCCAGGGACTGTGCCGACGGCCTCCTTCACTGCCGTCGTTCGGTCGGACGCCTTTGCGTTCTCGAGCGACGTCTCGAGCTGGACGTACACCACCCCGGGTGCCGCTGGGAGTACGGGACCCGCCTTGCCGTCGGCGAGCACCGCGGCGCCACGCTGGGCGGCGGCCTCGACGGCCGCGAGGTCAAGTCGTACCCCGGTCGACTGGATTACGAGCGTGAAAGCGCCATCGCTGCGCTCGTGGAGGTGCGAGCGAAGAATGTTCAGGCCACCTGAGCGTCAGACCCGGGGACGGTGAATTGGTTGCTCAGAAGCGAACCGAGACTCGACGCCGCCCAGCCCCCGAGCACGAACAGGACGATCCAGGTGAGCAGAACCAGCCGGCGGTGCTGGACGACGAATGCGGTCGTGCGCCGCATCCGCGCCGATCTTACCCACGCATCTCCTTCGGCCACATGAGGTTAATCACAGACTGTACGAACCGCTCGTAGCGATCGGGCGAGTACCGGTTGGGATCGGTGAGGACCATGCGACCCGCCTCCTCACCGAGGTCACGAATCGCCCGCGCCGCCAACTCGACATCTAGGTCGTGCGACAACTGATCACGATCGATCGCCCAGCGGACGAGCTGCTCGATGCGCTCGAGGATGCCCTTGCGGTGAATCTCAACATGCTCGCGTACGATCGCGGGTGTGCCCTCCAGCGGCAGCAGGATGATGCGCCACGTTGCCGGCCGGGCGGTGACCGCATCGAGGAACCGTCGAACGCTTCCCGCCAGCACGTCCACTGGGTCGTCTTCCCCGGGAGTGCTCGGTACAACGTGGGCGAGTTGGTCGAGCGAATAGCGTTCCTCGCGCTCGATCAATGCGTGAAGGAGGCGACCGAGGTTCGGGAAGTGGTCGTAGATGACCGGCCGGGTGACCCCGGCCTCTCGGGCGATCGCCTCGATCGACACCCCTTCGTAGCCCTGCTCCAGGATCACGCTGAGTGCGGCATCGATCAGCTGCTCGCGCCGTTGCTCGGGCGGCATCCGCCGCGCGTAGCGCCGCCGGGGCTTCGGCTCGGGATTCTCAGAGCGAGGAACAGGTCGGGTTGCCATCGGTTGAGGGCCGCAGGCTAGCGCAGCCCTCCGCCGTCTCCCTCAGCGCCGGCGCCGCTTCCGCCGCTCGATGACCCTCCGCAGAACCGCGTCGGTCCAGGTGTGGGTGCGCAGCAACCTGTAGCGCTCGGCGGCGATCCGCATGTAGGCCTCCGTCTCGGTGCAGCCCTGGACCAGGTCCGCCTCGCGAAGCATCGCCACGACCGGCTGGTACTCGGTCTCAAGCCACAAGGAAGCCGTCTGGACGCGATCGAGTCGCTCCTCCCGGTCTTGGCAGGCGCGGAATCCCCACGCCTCGACGCTCTCGGCCAGAACCGCGTAGTCCCAAGGATCGGAGAGCACTACCTCCGACCGCGCATTCTCCGGGAGGGGAACCCGTTCGAAGAACACGCGCTCGTGGCTCTTCATCGGGAGATCGGTGGCCTTCATCGCCCGGATTGCGTCGACGCGCGTCACCACCTCGGTCACGAACGCGTCGATGTCGGTTCGACCGAGTGCCCGAGCGACCGAAACCCGGTGGTGACCGTCGCGGACGAAGTAGATCTCGCCCACCCTGAGGAGATCGACCGGCGGCATCGCCTCGCCGCGCCGCATCGCGGTTGCGATGTGCTCCCAGCGGCCGCGAACCCGGCCCGAGGTCGGTCGAAACCGGCGATCGAAGTCCCGACCACGGTCCACGGTGCCCACGATCAGCGCGAGCGGCACCACCTGTAGCCCAACCGAGCGCTCGCTGAGGAAGCCGAGCGCTTCTATGACCTCCTCGTAGGGGAGGATCACGCCAACGTCGTCCGGCTCCCCGCGCAGACGCGCGAGCAGCCTGGCGAACATGGCTCGCCGGCGGGCGCGCAGAAAGTCGTGTTGCGCATCCACACCGGGTAGCCCGGTGGAGCGCGGGGCGGTCATGGTCGGATGCGAAGGTTACCCAGCCGTAGGGGGCTCGCCCGCGGGCGAGCCCCCGCCCGTGGGCGCCGATGCCGGCTGCTGGCTCGCGGCGGTGGGCTGCCGCGCTCCGTCCGGCCCGGCGCCGTCACCGAGCAACGTGCGCCCGCTCTCTACGTCGAAAAGGTGCACGTGGTCGACGTTGAACCACAGCTCGGCCTCTTCGTGCTCGCGGACGCGGCTCGCGGCGTCGAGCCGGGCCACGACCTGGCTGCCCTCGTGCGAGTGCGGAAGATCGGCGGCGCCGGCGTCTTGGGCGAGCTCCTCGAGCTCACTCGACGAGACGCCTTCGGATTCCACGACGAAGTAGGCGAAGTACTCCGAGCCCATCGACTCGAGCACGTCGATCTTCGTCTTGAACGTGTGCCCGCGCGAGCGGTCGCTGACCAGGCTCGCATCCTCGAAGTCCTCAGGCCGTATGCCGGCGACTATGCCCCCGCGGCGGCCGCCTGCCCCGGACTCGAGGCGCCGGCGCACGGAGTCGGGAATCCGCACCGTCCCAATTGGAAGGTGCAGCTGGTCACCCTCGAGGTCGCCGGGGAGGAAGTTCATCGATGGCGAGCCGATGAAGCCGGCGACGAACAAATTGTTGGGGTCGTTGTACAGCTCCGTTGGCCGACCGACCTGCTGGAGGATCCCGGCGCGCATCACGGCGATCCGGTCGCCGAGCGTCATCGCCTCGGTCTGGTCGTGGGTCACGTAGATCGTGGTCGTGTGCAGATCGTGCTGGATCCGGGAGATCTCCGTGCGCATCTGCACGCGGAGCTTCGCGTCGAGGTTGGACAGTGGCTCGTCCATCAGGAACGCGCTCGGATTGCGGACGATCGCGCGGCCCATCGCGACGCGCTGGCGCTGACCGCCGGAGAGGTTGGCCGGCTTTCTGTCCAGATGCTGTTCGAGGTCGAGGATCTTCGCGGCCTCCGAGACCTTCTGGTTGATCTCGGCTTGCGGAACCTTTGCGAGCTTGAGCGCGAAGCCCATGTTCTCGCGCACGGTCATGTGCGGATAGAGCGCGTAGTTCTGGAAGACCATCGCGATGTCGCGGTCCTTGGGCGCCTTTTCGTTGACCACCTGGCCACCGATCTTGAGCTCTCCGTCGGAGATGTCCTCGAGCCCCGCGACCATCCGCAGCGCCGTCGACTTGCCGCACCCCGACGGCCCGACGAGGATCATCAGCTCACCATCCGGCACGTCAAGGTTGAAGTGCTTGACCGCCTCGAACCCGTCGGGATAGCGCTTGGTGACGTCCTGGAACTCAATCTCAGCCATTTCTCCAAAGCTCCTTGTTGTCTATCCCTTGACCGCTCCAGCGGTAAGTCCGGAGACTATCCGGCGCTGGAACAGCAGCACGAGCACCATCACCGGGATGGTCACGACGACGGCCGCGGCGGCGATGTCGCCGTAGGGCACAGTGAACTGCGAGACCCCGGGGAACGTCGAGATCGCCGCGGGAACGGTCTGCGCGGCCGAGGTCGAGGTGAGCGAGATCGCGAAAACGAAGTCGTTCCAACAGATGATGAACACAATGATGTATGTCGTCACGAGCCCCGGGGTGGCCAGCGGCACGATGATCTTCCGGAACGCCTGGAACGGTGTCGCACCGTCGACCTGAGCGGCCTGCTCAAGCTCCCAGGGAATTTCTCTAAAGAAGGCCGACAGCACGAAGATCGACAGCGGCAGTGCGAACGTCATGTACGGGATGATCAGCCCCGGCCAGGTGTCGTAGAGCCCGATCTGGCGCCACAGGTTGTACAGCGGCCCGACCAGGGAGATCTGCGGGAACACCGCCACTCCCAGGCAGACCGCAAGGATGGCCGCCTTCCCGGGAAAGTCCAAACGGGCGATCGCGTACGCGGCCGACGACGCGAGTATCACGGCCAGGGACGTCGCGATCAGCCCGATGCCGATCGAGTTGCGAAGCGCATCGGTGAAGATGCCGAGCTTGAAGATGTCCGAGTAGTTCGACAGCGTCCAGTGGTGGGGAATGAAGCTGCCGTCGGTGGCCGACGCGGACGTCTTCAGCGAAAGCATTACGATCCATACGACCGGCACGAGCGCGAAGACGGTGACTATCAAGATCGCAAGCGACCACCCACTCCTTTGTTTTGCGGCCTGGCTCATGCCTCAGCACTCCCCGGGGCCACGCCCGCTCCGAAGCCCTTGATGAACACGAATGCGATCAGCGACACGGTCACGAACAGCAGGATCGAGACCGCGGAGCCGAGTCCGAGGTTGAGCCGGTCCAGCAGCGTCGAGTAGTTGAGCATCGAGAGCGACTCGGTGCCCTGAGCGCCCTGGTTGAAGATGTAGATCGTGTCGAAGATCCTGAACGCGTCGAGCGTACGGAACAGCAGCGCGACCAGGATCGCGGGCTTCATCAGTGGGATCGTGATCCGGATGAATCGCTGCCAGGCGCTTGCCCCGTCGACCTTCGCCGCTTCCTGCAGCTCGTCCGGGACGAGCGCGAGGCCCGCCAGCAGCAGCAAGGCCATGAACGGGGTGTTCTTCCACACCTCGGTGATGATGATCGCGACGTAGGTCCCGAACTGGTGACTCAGCGGGTCGCCCGTCAGCCCGAGCAGCTTCGGGATCCAGCCGCTGTTAAGAGACCAGGCAAGCTCCCATGCGTACGCCGCCACGACCGCGACGATGCCGTACGGAATCAGCGCGATCCCACGCACCAGCCCCCTCGCGAAGATCACCCGGTGCATGACCAGTGCCAGGCACATGCCGAGAACGAACTGGAGCGAGACGCTGATCACAGTGATGATCACCGTATGCAAGAGATCCTGCCACCACACCGGCGCGCTGAGCACATGGCCGTAGTTGGCGAGGCCGATGAACTTGCTCTGGCTGGGAAACCGCAGGTCCGAGCGCTGCAGCGAAAGGGCGATGGCGTCGATGATCGGATACGCCGTGACTAGGATCATCACGATCACCGCCGGAGCGATCAGCATCGCGGCGAGGCGACGCTCCGCCCGTGCACGCTCGGTCAGGCGACGCCGGCGCGGCGGGGCGGCGGCGGCTGGGGCAGCGACGGCGCCGCTGGTCATAGCAGCGCCCCCGATGAGAGCGACAGCTTGATCTCGTTGCGCAATGTGCTGACCACGCTGCTGGGGTTGATGTTCGAGGTCGGCGACAGCGCCTTTTGGATCGCCAGCGTCACGTCAGCGTAGGCGGCCGTCTGGGGCCGGAGGCCGTACGTCTCGAGCTGCTGCTTGATCAACGCGTGGAACGGATACGCCTTCTGGAACGAGGGGACGGAGTAGATGCTCGCGGCCACCGGCGCCAGTCCGCCCTTGACGGCGTTGGTCGTCTGGTTGGCCGGCTGGGTCAGGCATTGGACCGCCGCGAAAGCGAGATCGGGGTGCTTGGAGTGCGAGGAGATCCCGAGGTTGTAGCCGCCGATCGAGACACGGGGCGCGATTCCTGGCGTGACCCTCGGGAACGGGGCGTAGGCCATCTGTTTCGCGATCGCTGGATTGGTCTTCTGGGCGGAATCCCACACGAACGGATAGTTGAGCTCGAACGCGGCCTTCCCTTGGTCGAACGCCGTGTCCGCCTGACCCTCCTGCGTGACGTTCAGCGAGGGGTCGGCCGCCGACGTGGTGGCGAGCGAGCGCATGATGAAAGCGGCTGCCCGCGTCGTCGGACCGATGGTCACCGTGTTGTTGGGCCCGAGGATCTGGCCTCCGGCGGAGTTGACGAGCGAGTTGAACCAAACCGTGAGGCCTTCGTACTGCGCACCCTGCTCCTCGATGTAGTGGGGCTTGCCCTGCCGTGCCAGCTCGATGGCGTCGGTGATCATCTGCGACCAGGTCGTGGGGGGATTCGGCACAAGATCCTTGCGATACCACAGCAACTGGGTGTTCGAGTTGATTGGCACTCCCCACAGCTGACCTTTGTAGGTGGCCGTCGTCACCGGGCCGGGGAGGTCCTGGCTGCGGATCTGCGCACTGAGGGCCGCCGGCACCGGACGGACCCATTTTGCGGTGGCGAACTCGGCGGTCCAGTCGACGTCCATGGCCAGGATGTCGATCGAGGAGTCGTTGGCCGCCAGCCGGCGCACGAGCGAGACCCGCTGCTGGTCGGAGGACGTCGAGAGGAAGTTGATCTTGATGTTGTACTGGCCGCCCGATGCCTTGCTGCAGTTCGCCGCGGCCGCGGCGAACGAGCCCGAAGGCTCGGGGAAGACGTACCAGTTGAGCGTGACCGGGCCCTTGCTCGAGGACCCGCAACCTGCGATCACCGCGACGGTCGCTGCTGCTATTACGAATCCGGCCAATCGCCGTCTCCGCACCTGGCACTTCCTCTCTCCGGTTTAGCGACCTCATTATTACCGCCCCGGGGCAATCGGTAAACGGCTGATCGGTAGTATTCATGTTCGGGCGATCCTTAACGCCCGGCTCGAACGTCTGTTCGTCCCGGTAGCCTGGGGGCCAATGCGCGAGGTGACGGAGACGGCTGCTCTCGTGGCGCTGCTTAGGACGGGAAGTCAGCCCTGGAGCGCGTACGCGGACGCCGTCGAGGAACGTGGTAGCGCGCTGGCGGTCCTAAATGATGAGGTCGCAGGCCGGCACCCGCAGGCGAGCCTGTTCGCGGACGATGCCGACGAGATCCTGAGCCGAGCAAAAGCAGACATGCGCCGGTGGTCGGAGCGTGGCATGACCCTTCTCACGGTGCTCGACGAGGGCTATCCGGAGAACCTGCGCGTCGTGTACGACCGGCCACCCTTCATCTTTGTGGCCGGTGGACTGCAGCCGGCCGACTCCCGATCGATCGCGGTTGTCGGTGCACGGTTGGCTTCAAGGCGGGGACTCGCTCAGGCCAGAGCGATCGCGGAGCATCTGGTCCGGGAGGGGTACGTGGTGGTGTCTGGACTCGCGGCGGGGATCGATACGGCGGCTCATACGGCCGCGCTCGCCTCGGCCGGCCGTACGATTGCGGTGATCGGCACTGGCCTCGACCGCGCCTATCCGCCTGAGAACGCCGAGCTGCAACGTCGAACTGCGGCGCAGTGTGCGGTGATCTCGCAGTTCTGGCCGGACTCGCCTCCGAGCCGTCGGAGCTTCCCGATGCGCAACGCGGTGATGTCCGGTGTCTCACTGGCGACGGTGGTTGTCGAGGCTTCGCATACGAGCGGCTCGAGGATGCAGGCTCGCTTGGCACTCGCTCACGGCCGGCCCGTGTTCCTGCTCGAGTCGATGCTCGACCAGGATTGGGCGCGCGAGTGCGCGGCGCGGCCGGGCGCGCACATTGTCCGCAGGCCGTCTGACATCACGACGGTCGTTGAGCGCCTGACCTCCTCCGGAGCCCTCGTCGCCTGACTCGCGATGCCGTCCGTTCGGGAGCTGACCGAGCCGTACGAGAATTTCATGCTCGGTCCTCGCCGCGGTCCCGAGGTGTGCGGCGTCTGCTTCAACTTTACGAAGGGGTTCACCCGGTGCTACGCGTGCGCCCATGGGAAACAGCTCATCGACGTGGTCGCGCCGATCTCCTACAGCGTCGCGGGAGAGCAGCTGCATCATGCGCTCGCTGCCTACAAGCGCCTGACCGGCGATGCGGCCCGGCGCCTTCGCGTCGAGCTAGCCGCTCTGCTCTGGCGCTATCTCACAGAGCACGAGCGTTGCGTCGCCGGCGCGGCTGGCCGGGCGGAGTTCGAACTGGTCACCACCGTCCCATCCGGCGAGCGGGATCGCGATGAGCGACATCCGCTGCGCTGGATCGCCGCCGAGGTCGTCGGGCCGACGCGCGGTCGCTACGAGCGGCTGCTCCGCCGCTCAGAGCACGCGGTCGCGCCGCGCGCCTTCGACCCCGAGAAGTTCGTGGGCATGCGACTGCTGGACGGGGAGAGCGTCCTGCTCATCGACGACACCTGGACGACCGGCGCCAACGCCCAGAGCGCAGCCGCCGCGCTCAAGTCCGCCGGCGCCGGCCCGGTCGGCGTGGTCGTCATCGGACGCCACCTGAACCGCGAGTGGCACGAGAACGATCGGCGGTTGCGAGGCATCTCGCGCCCGTTCGACTGGCGCCGGTGTGCGCTGTGCGGATCGTGAGTCGTGGCCGCGAGCGCAGCAAGGGAAGCCGCGAGCGCGACAAGGGAGCCGCGAGCGCGCCGGCGCAGCCCGGAGCGCGGCTATCGATCCGCGGGGACCCGCGCCGGTACGACCCGAAAGACGCCCGCTCAGCGAACGGGTTCAGCCGGTTCCTTGGCTGGCTCGGTGGTCTCGACCCTCGTGTCTGGAAGAACCTGCTCTCGGGGAGCCGGTTCCTCGCCACTGAGGGCACCGCGGAAGTCGCGTAGCCCGCGACCGAGCGCACGCCCCACTTCGGGCAGGCGCTTAGGGCCGAGCACCAACAGCGCGATCACCAGGACGAACAGCAAGTGCGTGGGCTGGAGGATGTCGCCGATCACTATCAAGAGCTTAGCCGGTCCGGGATGCCAAAGCGAGGATCTCGCGCTGCCCCTGCGGTCGCGTTAGGTCGCCGGCTCCGACCGCACGCCCTCCGCGATTTTGTGCGCGACGCGCCGAGCGGCTCCGAGCGCGCGTCCGTCCTCCTCGAAGGCGAGGTCGTATGCAGTGCGGCGGCGGCGACATAGAGGCGCCGGCAGACCAAACCAATGCACTCCTCGAGCCGCTCGAGGCAAGGGCCGCCGCCGGCCGCATACTGATTGGCTTTCGCATCGCTGATGTCGATCGAGTCGAGGTCCACGTGTAGGTAGACGCGCGAGGCGCGTGTCGCCAGCGCTCCCACCGCTTGGTCGAAGCGCTCCATATCGATCGCGTCGGGAACCGCCAGCACCGTGGACCGCTCCAGCCGACTGCGCTGGTAGGGCTCGAGGTCACGGACGGCGGCCAGGATCGCGTTGCGTTCCGGGACCGGCATCAGCCCCGGGAGCGTCTGGCCGAGGCCGCGCCAGCCCCTTCCGGTCAGCATCGCCAGTCCCATCACGTCGAAGAAGCCCGAGATGTTCTCGTCGGGGTCATCGAAATCGGCGTGAGCGTCGAACCAGACCACCCCGAGTCCCGCCGCCCCGATGCCGGCCGCTGTCCCCAGGCAGCTGTTGCAGTTGCCGGCCAGGACCAGAGGGAACGCGCCGTGCTCGGCCGCCTGGCGAACCCTAGCTGCCAAATGGCGATCCAACTCCATGACACGGGCGATCTCAGGGACCGACTCATCGATTCCTGGGATCTCCTCGCTGGTCAGCCTCCAACCCTGAGCCTCGATGCCCCTACGCAGCGCCTCGTCCGACACGAGCTTGGAAGCACCTCTGCCCATGCCCACGTTCCGCAAGCCGTTGTGAAACGGCAGGGACAGCAACCGCAACTCCACCGAGGTCGACAACTCTTGAGGGGGTCAGCGTCGCCTACGGGTCGGGGTGTTGCCGCTCAGGCTACTTTCCCATTTGACATCTACTTGGACCCCGCGATCTTGGCCTGACGCGCCTACAGGTCCGAGGGCTACGGCTTGGCCAGGCGCGGGAGGATGGCGCGTTCCTGGTACGTCGGCTGCCTCGACGCGAGAGGCCGAGAGCGCATCCGTCATCCAGACGGAACGCTCCTCCTCGTGGGGCAGACCAAGCAGGTCGGACCAACACGTCGACCCCGATCGCTAGCAAAGTCTCTGCAAGCACCACGTGCCCGCTTGTGGCGACGAGCGCGGAGTTAAGGTTTCCGCCAGGAGGCCTCTCGAGGCATCACGGCGGCACGTAGTCAACGGCGTCGCCGAGCACCATTCCACCTACAGGCGTTCCGCTCTGATCGACCCCGAGCCAGAGCTCCCCACTGGCGGCCCACTTCTCGGCGCGGGCCACGCGCCATGGCTGCGCGGAGAACGGCTCAGTCCCCCACTGGCCCGTCTGTCCGCGCCCCACTAGCCACCCAAGGCGTCGTCGAAGAGCGCGAGGAGCGCCAGGGTTTCGTCGGCGCTCCCGTGACGAATCTGCACGCCCTCGGTCATCCTGCGTCTCCATCGGGGATGTCGTCGCGGTCCCGGCCCGGGAGGCTGTCGGGTAGCCCGAATCCGCGCATCACGCTGCGGTCCAGAAAGCGGGTCACTGCAGCGATTTGGTCGCCTCGAAGGGTGAGGACGATCATCCCGGCGCCGTGTGCGATTCCGGTGTCGGGGTCGAGCCGGTAGCACCCGAACGCTGGTTGGGTGTTGGCGCGGGTTGGAAGGAGGCGGTGGTGTCCGGCTCCGGGCCGGTGCCAGCCGGCGCGCATGAACGCGCGGATCGCGTCCGGGCCTTGGTATTGGATCGCAGCCGGTGGCATCGTCAGCCAGGCGTCGTCCGTCAGTAGATGCACGACGCCCTCGACGTCGTTGGTCTCGAACGCTTGGGCGAACCGGCGTGCGAGCTCGCGTTCCTGTGGCGAGTTCGCGGCGGGCGGCGGTTCCTGGTCGGCGGTCGGAGCGAGCTGTTCGGCGACGGCACGCGCGCGTTTGAGGGCGCCTTTGACTGCCTCCTCGGTGGTGTCGAGCATGCCCGCCACCTCGGGTGCGTGGAAGCCTAGAACGTCGCGGAGCACGAGCACGGCGCGCTGTCTGGGCGGGAGTTGTCCGATCGCGGCGATGAATGCGAGCTCGACGGTTTCCTTCGTTTCGTATCGCGCGTGTGGTCCGGGGGAGGTGTCGATGATGCCTTCGAGCAGCAGGTCGGGGTAGGGCTCAAGCCAAGTGGGCTCGACCGTCCGGGTGGGCTCGGGGACGGGGAAGGCGAACTCTCTCGCCGGCGGGGGTCGGCGGCTTGCGTCGCGTAGCGCGTTGAGGCAGCGGTTGGTGGCGATCCGGTACAGCCAGTTGCGCAGCGAGGCGCGGCGCTCGAAGCGCTCAAGCCCGCGCCACGCGGCGAGCATCGTCTCCTGGAGCATGTCCTCAGCGTCTTGCATCGATCCGAGAATGCGGTAGCAGTGAAGTTGCAGCTCGCGCCGGTAGGGCTCGGTGAGTTGGCGGAATGACTCCTCGTCGCCTCGCGCGGCCTGGTCGAGCAACGCGTCTGTCATCGACTGATCCTTGCATCTGGGGTTCCTTTCGTCGTCATCACCTCGTTAGACACCAGAGGGTGTGAGAAGGGGTCGCGACCCCTTTCGCGGTGAGCTGGTGTCTCAGCGGACGTCAACCGATTTCTCGACTCAGAAAGGACGGATCAGATGCTGAGGATGCTCCGCTCAAGACCCCCCGATGCGACGCTGTCGCCGACGTGGACGCTGCTTGTTGCGTCGCTGGCGTTGATGATGGCGTTCCTGGACGCGCTCGTGGTCACGACTGCGCTGCCCAGTCTGCGCGTGTCGCTGCACGGCAACCTCGCCGATCTCGAGTGGACCGTCAACGCGTACAACCTCTCGTTCGCGTGCCTACTGCTGACCGGGGCGGCGCTTGGAGATCGCTTCGGCCGGCGCCGGATGCTGTGCATCGGCCTGGCGACATTCCTCGGCGCGTCTCTGCTTGCTGGCCTCGCACCAACGATCGGCGTGCTCGTCGCCGCCCGCGCTCTGCAGGGCGCCGGTGCCGCGATCATGGTGCCGCTCACCCTGACTCTGATCACGGACGCCTACCAGCCCGAGCGGCGCGGCTGGGCGATCGGGATCTGGGGCGGAGTCGGCGGGCTGAGCGGGGCAATCGGCCCGTTCCTCGGCGGCACCGTCGTGCAGGCGCTCTCGTGGCACTGGATCTTCTGGATCAACCTGCCCATCGGGCTGGCGCTGATCCCGATCGCGCTGCTGCGCGTGCGCGAGAGCCGTGGCAATCACTCGCGCCTCGATGTCCGTGGCGTGGCGCTGGTCACCGCCGGGCTGTTCGCGATCACGTGGGCGATCATCCGCACGGACACGATCGGATGGCGCAGCCCGGAGGTGATCGGGACCCTGATCGCCGGGGTCGCGGTGATCGCGCTGTTCGTGGTGTGGGAGCGACGGACCGCTCACCCGATGCTCCCCCTGGATCTGTTCCGCAACCGCCGCTTCAGCGCCGCAAACGGGATCAGCTTCTGCCTGTTCGCCGGCCTCTTCGGCGCGCTGTTCTTGATGTCGCAGTTCTTCCAGACCGCGCAGGGCGCATCTCCGCTCCAGGCCGGCGCCGAGCTGCTTGTCTGGAGCGCAACCGGGCTGTTCGTCGCCCCGCTCGCCGGCAGCCTGGCGGACCGCTACGGCAACCGGCCGTTCATGATCGCCGGGATGCTGATGCAGACGGCGGGCCTCGGGTGTCTGGCGATCATCGCGACACGGCACGCCGCGTTCATCGAGATGGTGCCGCTGCTGATCGTTGCGGGCGCCGGTACATCGATGGTGTTCCCCACGGTCGCAAACGAGGTGATGGGTTCCGTCGCCCCGAGCCAGACGGGCATCGCGTCCGGGACGAACAACGCGCTGCGGGAGCTCGGCGGCGTGTTCGGGGTCGCCGTGCTGGCGTCGGTGTTCAACCGGCACGGGGTCTATGGCTCGCCCGACACGTTCGTCGTCGGCTTCAAGCAGGCGCTCTGGATCGCGGTCGCCTTCTCGGCGACCGGCATCCCCCTTGCCCTATCCCTCAAGCGGCCGCGCGTCCGAAAGTCGGCCGCGGCGCCGACCACGCTCGCCGCGACGGCGGACGCCTGAGCGAAGCGCCGGGGCGGGTAGGTCGACCCGCCCCGGCCCGCGACCCCAGCACCCACCTGTGGGCGGCACTCGATAGATAGACACCAATAGGAGGCTCAAATGACACCCAACACCATCGGTACACCGGAGCAGCACCTCGCGGCGCGCCTCAAACTGCTCGAGGCCGAGAAGGACCTGACCCGCCGGAGCGACGAGCTCGCACGCCAGCGCCGCCAGCTGCCTTGGGTGGCGGTCGACAGGGAGTACAAGTTCGACACTGCGGACGGTCCGCGCACCCTCGCCGAGCTGTTCGATGGCCGCTCGCAATTGTTCGTCTACCACTTCATGTTCGGCCCGGATTGGGACGCGGGCTGTCCGGCGTGCTCGTTGTGGGCGGACGGCTTTGATCGGGTGATCGTGCATCTGGTCCATCGCGACGTGACGATGATCTGCGCATCTCGGGCTCCGCTTGAGCGGCTCGAGGCGTTCGAGCGGCGAATGGGATGGACGTTCCGATGGGTGTCCTCGCTGCCCAGCGAATTCAACTGTGACTACGGGGCGTCCTTCCCCGAGGAGCGCCGCGCGGCGGGAGCGAAGCACAATTTCACGCAGGAGCCAAGTGGCGAGGAGCACGCCGGCATGAGCGCGTTCGCACTGCGTGACGGGATCGTCTACCACACCTACTCCTGCTACGGCCGAGGGCTAGAAGCGTTCAACACCGGCTACCAGCTGCTTGACCGTGCGCCCAAGGGCCGCGATGAGGACGGCCTCCCATTCAAGATCGCGTGGCTCCGTCGCCGCGACGAATACGAGACGCCCGCATGAGGACCAACTGGTATGAGCCCGACTCACCGCCGGCGAATGACACAACCCCGATTCAAGGAGCGAGAAGATGGCCGAGATCCGGCATCGCGTAGGAATTCAGGCGCGCGCCGAGCGCGTGTACGAGGCTCTAACCACGACCGAGGGAATCGCGTCGTGGTGGTGGCAGGACGCACGCGGCGACGCGCAAGCCACCGGGCGGATCGAGTGCCACCACGGCGGGAGCGCGATGGCCGTGATCGAGATCGTCGACGAGGAACCAAACCAGCAGGTCCGCTGGAGCTTCGTCGAAGGCCCCGACGAATGGCTTGGCACGACAATCACCTACGACCTCGACCGCGGTGCGGATGAGACCGTGGTCACCTTTACCCACGCAGGTTGGCGCGAGCCGTCGGCGTTCATGGGCCAGTCCAGCACCAAGTGGGCGATCTACCTCGTCGGCCTCAAGCAGCTGCTCGAAGGCGGGAGCGCAACCCCATTCCCGACCTGCCCTCCCATCAGCAGCATGGGCTGAGCAACACATGACACCCCCGTCTCACCCCACCGATCTGTCACCTGCCCGAATCGCGGCCGCCGCGGAGCGGATCGACCCCGTGTTCCTCAATACGCCGCAGTTCGCAAGCCCGGAGCTATCGGCAGCGCTGAAGCGAGAGGTAGTCGTCAAGAACGAGACGCTGACGCCGATCGGCAGCTTCAAGGGTCGAGGGGCATGGCTACTCGCGGAGCGCCTGGATCCGAGGAAGACGTGGGTCTGCTCGACCGCGGGCAACTTCGGGCAGGGGCTCGCGTACGCCGCCCGCGCCCACGGCGCCACCGTCGAGGCGTTCGTATCGCCCGATGTGCCGGAGACGAAGGTCACGGGAATGCGTGCCCGCGGAGCTGACGTCCGTGCCTCCCCGCAGCCTGGACGGGCCGCCCGGGAGCACGCGGCGGCAAGCGAGGATCGAGAGCTGGTCGTGGACGGGCTCTACCCGGAGATGGCCGAAGGCGCAGGGACGATCGCGCTCGAGCTGGACGCCCTCGGGCCGATCGACCTCGCGGTTGTGCAGATTGGCGATGGCGCGCTCGCCTCCGGGATCGCCTGCTGGCTCAAACACACACGACCTCAGACGCGTGTCGTCGGCGTTTGCGCCAGTGGCGCACCCGCGTTGGCGCGCAGTTTCGCCGCCGGACACGTCATCTCGACGCCAGACACGCAGACGATCGCCACGGCGATCGCGGTCTCCGAGCCGATCCTCGAATCGCTCGCCCGCGTGATCGCGCTCGTCGACGAAATCGTGCTCGTCGACGACGACGACCTGCGCCCCGCCCAACAGCTGATCCTCGACACTCTCGGTGTCGTCGTCGAACCCGCCGGCGCCGCAGGCGTCGCCGCCCTCACCCGCCACGGCAAACGCCTACCCCTCGGGCCGACCGCCGTCCTGCTCACCGGAGCCGGAACGCCCCAACCCAACGCTTGACGATGCGGCATCTACCAGCGCCGAGTCCTCTGCTTCTGTTCGGTGGCACCGAGCGCTCGCCCGCGCTTCGGCACGAGGTCCCGCTCACGATCATCGACTCGCTGATGTTCTGCGAGCGCGACGGGCGGCGGTTCGTGCTCGCAAAGCACCTCGAGCGCTCACGGATCGAGCGGGCCCTGCCCGATGCTGAGATCCTCGACTTCCGAGAATTCGGGTTCAGGGAGCTTGGCGAGAGTGGATTGTTGCCCGAGGAGGCCGAGCGCGAGGTGGCGGTGCGGGTGGCGCAACACCTCGAGCTGCGGGAGGCGACGGTCCCGGGCGACTTCCCGGTGGCACTCGCAGACCGGCTCCGCGAGGAGGGAATCCGCCTCCGCGTCGACGACCGTGCCGTCCAGCTCCGCCGCCGGAGCAAAGCCGGCGCCGAGCTCGACGGGATCCGCGCCGCAACCCAGGCGGCCGAGGCCGGCATGCGCGCCGCAGCGCAGATCGTTGCCAGGGCGCGTCCGGGAAAGGATGGCCGCCTGTACCTCGACGACGCCCTGCTGCTGGCCGAGCACGTGCGAGAAGCAGCCCGCGCGGCCTGCGCTGCCGGACGCGCCCCCGCGCCGCCCGACGTCATGATCACGTCCGTCTGGAGCGGCTTCGGGAACGAACCCGGCCGCGGCCCGCTCCCCGCCGGGCTCCCGATCCAGGTCGACCTCTGGCCCCGGCACGAAACGACCGGCTGCTGGGCCGACATCACCCGCACATTCGTCGTCGGTGAGCCGAAGCCACAGCACGCGGAACTGATCGCCGAGCAGAAGCAGCTGGTGCGCGGCGCCCTCGACCAGGCAACCGCGTCAGTGCGGCCCGGGATCACCGGGCGCGCACTCTACGACGCGGTCTGCGACCGCTTCGAGAAGGCCGGCTACCGCACCCAGCGCACCGGGCCCGGCGACGATCCCAGCGAGGGCTTTCAATTCTCACTCGGCCACGGCGTCGGCCTCGAGGTCCACGAACCACCCACACTTGGGCTCGCGGGCACTGACGCGCTCGTCGCCGGCGACGTGCTCGCGATCGAACCCGGGCTGTGGGACCGCAGAATCGGCGGCGTGCGCTTCGAGGATCTCGTGCTCGTCACCGAGAACGGCGCCGAGCTGCTGACCCGCTTCCCGTACGAACTCACCCCGCGGGGCTGAGCAGCCGCGAGCGTGCGCAAATCGAAGTCCCAAACCCGCGCAGCGCCGCCGCGCTCCTGGTACTCGACGCGTGGGCCGTGATCGTGTCATGGCTTGTTGCCACCACGCCCAAGCGAACGGTAAGCGATCGCTGCATGACAGGACACTGAGTCAACCCACGATCGGAGGATCGAACCATGAGCAGCATGGAGCAGCAGGCCCGCAGCGACAGCGCCGACAACGCGCTACGGGTCTACAGCCGGTTCCTGGAGGCGCTAAACCGTCAGGACCTCGGTGCCGCTGAAGGCTGCGTGAACGCCGAGCGCTACCAGGAGAACTGCGTCGGCTTCACGCGCGGCTTCGTGAACTGGGAGGATGCCAAGGACTCTGTGGCCACGATCTGGAAGGCGCTTCCCGACCTGCATGTCGAGCTGCACAACCTCGCCGGCGCAGCCGACTATGCGGTCGCTCGCGGCACGGCCAGCGGAACAGCAACCGGCCGTCTCTACGGAGCGCCAGCCACCAAACGCCGATATGAGGCGAGCTTCTTCGACTACGTGCGCGTCGAGGACGAGCTGATCGTGGAGCGTGTGCAGCAGGCGGATGTGCTCGGGCAGATGCGACAACTCTATGGGCGCGCGATGGGACTGATCGGGCTCGGGGCGATGTTCCTCAGGCAGTGAGCCATCTCGCGCCTCGCGCACGCCCTCGACGAATGCTCTGACCGCCGGTCGCGTCCGGCGGTGCCCGGACAGCCCTGCTCTGCAAACGCCACAGAGCCTTTACGGAGCGGAATGGCACACCTGCACTGCGCGGTACGGAGGGCGGTGCCGTTGCCCTGTCGCGGGGCGCCGGAGGCCACCTCGCGCGCGAAGAGGTGACTCCGGTGCCGGCGCGCCTTGCCCCTGCCGGTCACGCCGAGCGGGACTCGGGGTTAAGTTGCCATCAAGTAACGTCGCCCGGTCGAACTGAGGACTACGCCATGTTCGAGGGCTTTGAGAGCGGCGTGATTGACGTAGGCCCCACAACAATCGCCTACCGATCGGGTGGCACGGGCGCACCTCTGCAGCTGCTTCATAGCTTTCCGCAAACACATGTGATGTGGCACCGGGATCGCTCCCAAGCTCGCTGAGCAGTTCACCGTGGTCTGCGCGGATCTTCGTGGCTACGGCGCAAGCGGGACGCCATCGAGCACGCCGGACCATGCCCCGTACGCGAAGACGGCGATGGCAGCTGACATGGTGGCGTTGATGGAACGCCTCGGCTTCGAGCGATTCTCTCTCGCGGGTCATGACCGTGGCGGCCGGGTGGCGTATCGACTCGCGCTCGACCACGACGAGCGAGTCGATCATTTGGTGGTCCTCGATTCGTACCGACGAGTGAGGCGCTTGACCGGGCGGACGCCGGCTGGCTCTCGGGTACTGGCCGTGGTCGTTGCTGGCCCAGCCAGAGCCGCTCCCGGAGCGGCTGATCACCGCGGCGCCCGACGCATTCGTCAGTGCAGCAATCGACGGCTGGGGATCAAGCCCGGCGCCTTCCCGTACGACATTCGCAGCTTGTACATCAACGCGCTGCGCGATCCAGCGACCGTCCACGCCATCTGCGACGAGTATCGAGCCGCCGCAACCCTCGACTACGCAGCAGACCGTCGCGATCGCGCCGCCAGGCGCCAGATCGAAGCTCCGACGCTCGTGCTCTGGGCGGCCTCGGGCCCGCTGGACTCCTGGTGCGAGGACGTCGGCGGGCCACTCCGCATCTGGCGCGCAACGTGCTCGCTGATCGCGCGCGCCTCGCCGGCCTCGGGGGGATGTGGACGTCGGCGGGTTACCTGGCGGTCCCGAGCGCAAGTGGCGCGCTCCGCGCTCACAGCACCCTAGAGCGCGACGTCGGCGCGGTCGTCGGGACTGCTGTCTGGATCGAGCACCCAATGGTGGGACACCGTCGCCCGATAGAGCCGATACGGCGCCGGAGGTTGCACGTCCGCCAAGGTCCAGCGTCGGGTCAGACCCTGTGCCCTGCTGGCCGTATCAAAGAAGGCGATGTCACGTTCGAGTTCCGCGCCCGATAGTTCCTGGGCGCGCGCCGACATGTACACCGCCCGCGCACTGCCCACCGCGACCCGGGAGTCGAAGATGACGATGCTCACCTCCGGCCGGGCCCTGACGTTCCGAGAATGTCTTCGCTCGGGCGACGAGACCCAGATGAATTGCCGGTGATCGGACTGCGCGAACCACACCGGCGTCACCCACGGCACGCCGTCCTCGTCGGCGGTGCCGAGCACCATGTAGCGGTTCGACTCGATGATGCGCCTCGCCATGTCGCCGAAGTCAGTCATCGTCTCCTCCTGCGCTACCGGCTCCGGGGAGGTAGGTGAGGAGGACCACCCCGGAGTCGAACCGCTTCACGTCGTCGAGCTCCAGCCGGACGATCCCTTTGTCGCCGAGGACGTGGACATTTCCCTGGCCCCAGACGAGCGGGTTCAGATAGACCTCGTACTCGTCGATCAGGCCCTTCTCGGCGAGGGCGTACGCGAACTCGCCGCTCCCGTGCATGAACAGGTCACCGTCGACCTCGTTCTTGAGTTTGGGGATTGAGTCCTCGAGGTCCCGGTTGAGCAGGGTCGCGTTCCACTCGAGATGTCCGGACAGGGTGTTGGACCCCACGTACTTGGGCATCGCGTTGACCATGTCCGCCCACTTGCCGGTTTGGCTCGGCCAGTACCCAGCCAGCCCCTCGAAGGTCTTGCGGCCCAGCACCAGCCCGCCTGACCTGGCCTGCCGCTCGAACGAGTAGTGGCCGTGGTCTCCGTCTGGCTGCACCCATTCGCCGACCGGGTCTATGACGCCGTCGACGGTGGCCTGCGTGGTTGCGATCAGCTTTCCTATCTCGATTCTCCTTCGTTTCCTGGGAGCTCCCTCTAGCGTGAGGCGATCGCTTGGTCGGCGTGGTCGCAGCCGGTGCTGGCGGTCAGCCAGACGATCGTCCGGTCCGGGCGGCCGGCGAAGCCGTCCATCGAGACCGACATCGGCAGGATCATGCTACGGCCGCGCATGACGCCACCCGGTAGCGCAGGTGCGTGACGCCGGGCGCGTCGAGCACGCGCGTCAGCTCGAGTTCGATGCGATCTGCGCCGAACAGCCGCCGCCCGTCGCCGAGTACCAGCGGGATCAGGTGGATCTCCAGCTCGTCGAGCAGGCCCTCGCGCAACAGCGACTGCGCGAGGCCGGCGCCGTGGACCATCACGTCCTGGTCGCCGGCGGCCGCCTTGGCCTCGCGCATCGCGGCCGTGGCGTCGGGCACGTAGTGGACCCAGCCGCTCTGCGGCTCCGGCGGGGTGCCGCGCGTGGGCACGAAGATCGGCACGCCGTGGTGGTCCCCGCCCCAACGACCGGCGTAGTCGAACGTCTTGCGGCCGACGACGACCGCGCCCGTTGCCATCAGCTCGGCGAAGACGTGCCCGCTCAGCCCGGGAGGGTCGAAGTACGGCGGCTCGGAGACGGGCTCGCCGAACCACTCGTGCAGCCGGTGGCCGCCGGTCCCGAGCCCGTTGCCAGGGCCGTCGTCGGGGCCGGTGATGAACCCGTCGAGCGACATCGACATGTACAGGATGGACTTCGCCATACGGTCTCCTTTCTCGGGGCTATAGCGCCCGTTGCAACCGGTCGAACGCGTGCGGGAGACCGCGGCCGTGCTCGTCGCGCAGCTCATCGGACGGGAAGCCCCATTGGACCATCGTCATCAGGGTCGCCCCGTCTCGGGGCGAGAACGTGAACTCGGTGCTGAAGGCAAGCCTCGACCCGTCGATGCGGGTCTCGGTCGTGGCAAGCAGCAGGTGGCGGGGGCGCTCGATCACCTCGAACACGTGCCGGTGCCGGTAGAGCTCGCCCGGAGAGGGGCCGAAGGCGATCTCCCAGACACCGCCGACGCGCAACTCGCAGCGAGAGTCCACGACCCAGCCCGACGCGTCGTTGCCGTAGAACTCGCGCTGGCCCGCCGGACTGGTGAACAGGTCGAACACGCGCGCGGGAGACGCCTGGATCAGGCGCTCGTAGCGGAGCTCGTGATTCACCCCGAGCGCTCCACGAAGCGCTCGAAGCGATCCAGCCGGCTCTCCCAGGCGCGGCGGTGGGCCTCGATCCACTCGCCCGCCTCGCCGAGCGCCGTGGCCGAGCCCAGCCGGCACTCGCGCGCCCGGCCCACCTTCTCGGTCTCGACGAGGCCGGCGAGCTCGAGAATCCCGACGTGCTTCTTGATCCCGTTGAGGGTCAGGCCCGACGGCCCAGCGAGCTGGCTCAGCGTCGCGGAGCCGCGGCCCAGGCGCTCGAGAATGCCCCGCCGCTGGGGGTCCGAGAGCGCGAAGAACGTCGCGTCGAGCGTTGGCGATACTGCACCGATCGGCGCACTATACAGCTGCTCGCCCCGTTGGTTGAGCGTGGCCGCCCGCCCGACGCCCTGACGGCCTCACTCCCGGCCTCAACGGCAACGACGACTGAACCTTCGCCCCACTGGGCGATCCCTAAGTGGAAGGCAACTGGTGCGGGGCGGCCGGCAGTTCTCGACGGAGCTGGCGGCCAGCCCGCAACGGGATGCCGCGGCCACTGCTCACACCGCCACGTGATGCCCGGCACGGCGCAGCACGTCGACTGCTTCTTCCAGCCGGCCGGCCGGGACGAGGACGAGGTCTCCGTCGTAGCTCGCAGCGGTCCAGACGGGGAGCTCGGCGGCAGCGAGCGGCGCCACGATGGCGCTGAGCATGCCCGTCGCCTCGGGGTCGTGCGCGTCATCTCCGTTCCAAAGTGCCGCCCACGCGTCGTCGGCCTTGTCGTCGCGCTGCATCGTCGCACCCCCGTCCGGACCGAGCACGAGCGCGAGTAGATCGGCCTCGAAGGCGACTGTGCTCACGTCGGTCACGCGCGTGAGGACGAAGAGGCCCTGCAGCACGCGAAGGTTCTGTCGAGCGGCCGGCATGGAGGTCATGCGCCGCGTTGGCGGCGAACGCGGTAGCGCAGGTGCGTCACGCCAGGCTCGCCCTTGAGGACCCGGACCCGCTCGAGCTCACTGTGCTCAGGATCGAGACCGTCGAACAGCCGGCGTCCCTGTCCAGGCAGCACCGGGACGACGTGGAGCTCGAGCTCATCGCGGACGCCGGCCGCCAGCGCGAGCTGCGCAACCGCGGCGCCCTGGACCGGGACCTCCTTTCGCCGGCGGCCTGCTTGACGCCCGTCATCGCGGTCTCGACATCGGTGACGTAGGTCACGAGCGGCCAGCCGTGATGTCGATCCGAGGCTCGTGGCGGCTGCAAATGTAGGTCGGCACGCCGTCGTGGTGATCGCCGCCCCAGCCGGCGGTGCCGGCTCGAAGGTGCAGGGTCCGCGACGATCGCGCCTCCGAGGCGCGCCGGGAAGTCGCGTCGCCGGGCGTGACGCCGGCCGGGAAGCAGCCGTGAAGGTGGCCGCCGTCGTCGCCGAGTGGTTTGTCGTCCCAGCTTTCGTTCGGGCGATGAACCCGTTGAGCGAGACTGACATGTAGAGAACCGTCGAAGCCATGCGCTCCCGCGACCCTGGAGTCGAACATGACGATGCTCACCTCCTAGCGCACCTTGAGGTTACGAGAGTGCCTGCGCTCGGGCGACGAGACCCAGATGAACCGCCGGTGATCGGACTGCGCGAACCACACCGGGGTCACCCACGTAGCGGTTCGATCTGACGATGCCCCTCGCCATGTCGCTGTAGTCGGTCATCGCTTCTAGCGGCGTACCTTGAACCTCAGGTGCAGCACCCGCTCGCCCTGGATGACCACGTGGGGATCCTCCAGTAGATGCTGCTGATCGATGCTGCCGAAGTAGCGTTTGCCCGACCCGAACACCACCGGCACGATGTCCATCGCGACCTCGTCCACGAGGCCTGCCGCGAGGATCTGCCCGCCCACGTCGCCGGCGTTCACAGCGACGGTTCTCTCTCCGGCGAGCTCCCGTGCCTTGTCGATCGCGGCCGCTGGGTCATTGACGAAGTGGTATGAGGCCTCGGGGTGCCAGCCCTCGGGCTTGGGCCGGTGGGACACCACGACCACGTGGTCACCCGCGGGCGGCTGACCCTCCCAGCCGTTCACGAGATCGAACAGCTTGCGGCCCATCACGATCGTGCCGATCGCCTCCCACATCGACCGGACGTACTCCGCCGACGCACGAGAGACTTTGAACGGGCTTGCGGTCCCGGAGTGGTCGTAGCCCTCGTCGCCGTCTCCGGTGATCGGGGTGTCGCCGTTGAAGTACCAGTCGTGGAGTGGCCCTACATCGTCGTTGTCGTCGGCGATGAAGCCATCTACCGACACCACGTTGTGCATGATCACGATACCCATAGGTCTCCTCAAGTCGGGTTGCGCATTCGGTCCCGATCTTGCCGAGCCCAGGGGCGACTGTCTTGTAGAAAATCAACCAGCGGGCATCGGACCGCGGTCCGGCGGGAACCCCGGCTCGGCGGGGAAACGTTGCCGTAGGGCCAGGTATCCCGTCGGGGTGTGGCCGGTGAAGTCCTTGAACTCCCTGGCGAAGTGGGCCTGATCGAAGTAGCCCGCCGCGTGAGCCAGATCCGACCAGTCGACCGGACACGAGGCGTCTACGGACAGGATCAGCCGCGCAAAGCGGTAGATCCGCGCCACCCGCTTCGGGGTGACCCCGACATGAGACTTGAACTGCGTGGCGAGGTGGTTGTCACTCACCCCGGCGGCATCCGCCAGCGCACCGACCGGGACCGCGCCGTGGAACCGCTCCAAACGCCCGCCTGTGCGCAGGACCAGGTCGAGACCCCGCGACGATGCCTCGGCAAGGCGCGAGCGCAGCTCCTCCTCCACCACCCGCAGCGCCTCGGTAGCCGATGCGATACCGCCGATCTGGTTGCGAATCCGGTCCAACGACCGTCGCCAGACCGCGTCGACCGGCACCCACCGATCCCGCAGCTCGCTCGCCGGCACTTCGACGAACGGCGAAACGCCCTAAGGCTTGAAATGCACCCCCACGACCCGCACCCGTGCTCGGTACTCAACGACGAAGCGCCGCGTCCAGACGCCCATGAACCACCCGTCGGTAAACACTGACGGCGGCATCGAGGGATCTGAATCCCACAGTTGGACCGGTCCGCCCAGGTTGACGAACAGGTGGGCCGACGGCATCGGCGGGACGTTCATCCGGCGGTGGCGCGGCACCCCGGTCAGGCAGTAGATGTCGTCAATGAACCGGTCGAGCGGAGGAGCGGGCACCCGGCCAACGTATTCCATGGACGCAGTGTGGCCGACGAGGCTTCAGCTCGCGTAGCGACCCTTTGCATAGAAGAAGACCCGCCTCGTCGAAGCACTACCACGTCGCGCGCTGAACACAGCGTGGCCGACGACCTCCCTCTCAGGCCGACCCCCGGCGTCCCCAGCTCGCCCTCGTTGCGCCGTCCGGCCGACCCATCTCCCAACGCAGAAGCAGGTCTGAAGTCACCCACAGGCGTCCCTGCTCCTCGCCACCTTCGGGGCCCACCGTGACGTCCGCTCGCCGGTCGCCGACACCGCGGTTCACTGAAAGCGGGGCGCGCCGCCCCGAGCCCCGCAAATTTCGAGAGCGGGTCTGTGTCCCGTTTGCGGCCGAGACCCGTTCTGCGCGGATAGCGAGGTCGTGCCGGCCGGCGTGCTTGCAGCGACCTTGCTAGCGATCGAGTCGAAGCTGTAATCCGCCCATGCCGGGGTCCAACTACGCATCACAAGGGAAACCTTAGGGTCCAACTACGTGCCAGATGGGAACCTATCGTGAGCGGCAACACGGGGCTGGGTGGCCTCCGACGAGCACGTAACGGCGCCCCGAGCTCGCGGGCGCGTATGGGTATGACCCCATGGGCAGCGAGGCGAGCTGGAACCAGAACGGTTGGTACACGCTCGGCAGGCCGGCGCCGAAGGTGTAGGTGGTGGTGAACCGTCCCGTGCCGCCGACGTGCTCCTGTACACCGTAGGTGGTGTATGCCGAGCCCGTGCCGATCCGCAGACGGATCAGCGCCCCGCCTGGGGGCAGGTACCCGCCGTCCAGGCGCCCGACGATGCGAACCGTGCCTCCCCAGGCGACTCGTTGGGGAGACACGCTGATGAGCTCCACCCTTGCCGGGACGATCACACGGACCGATCCGGACATCGACGGCTCGAGGATTGGAGATCCGCCGTAGACGGCTTCGACCAGTCGCGATGGACCCGCGCCGATCCAAGCGCTCCAGCCCCCGTCGGCGCCGGTTATCGCGGTTGTCACCGGCGCAAACTCGTGTTGGCCGTTATCTGGCGCCGAGTACACGGTGACGGGCTGGCCGGCGAGCGCGGTGCCGTTCGCCGTTCCGAGCCAGCCGTCCACGGTCGTGCCCTGGCCGTGGAGCAGTCGCCGGGTGGTGGAGGCCACGAGGTGCGGCGGGACGACGACGCGCACCCACTCGGTGTGCTTGACGCGGACGGGCTTGCCGTTACGTGTGACTGTCCGCCAGACGGTGACCTTCTTCCGCGCGGTGCGGGGATGGCAGCGGATCACCTTGACAACCTTGACGCGCGCCGGCTCGCGTACCTTCACGAGCTTGTGATGGCGACGGACGGTCACCCACCGCGCCGGCACCGTGACCCGCTCGGGGACCTTGCCGCAGCGCAGGGCATCGGCGATGCGCGTGAACGCGATCCCCATCGCCGTCGGTTCTCCAATGCGCAGCGCCCAAGTTTGTGGCTCGGATGTGGCGACGTTGCCGGATGCGTCCTTGGCGTTGTTGGCGCCGTAACACGTGAGCTGGTGGATTCCCAGGCCAGACACCGGAATCTGGACGGTCGACTGGGCGTACCACTGGTACGGAGCGCCATCAAGCGTGCAGCCGATACCGGACACACCCGAGGGGCCGGCAGTGGCGCTCGCGGTTATGTACTGCGTGCCAGCCGTCGATGGCACGTCCGTCGGCCCCGAGAGACTCAGTCCCACTGGGCTGTTGTCCACATATGCCGTAGCCGATGGTGATGAGGTGACTCCGGCGGCGTTCGTCGCATCCAGCCCGATACTCAGGGGACCATCGGGGTAATCGGCCTGTGTTGACCGTCTGGCTGAAACGTGTGACCGAGCACTGATGCCAAACCGTGTGGTCCTGGTTCGAGCTCGCGCCCTGAAAGATCGGTAGGGCCGACGGTTGCCGCTACGTGGCAGACGCCGCTGGGGTCGTCGGTCTGGAAGCTCAGTGGCCAGCCGTTGCCGCGAATCCAGCCGGTCTCGGAGTCGAGCGGAGATGTCGCAGTTATCGAGGGACCGCCGGTCTCCTGGACGAACAGCCGAATCGAATTCACCGCCAGATCCGCTGTGTGCACTAGCGGGTCACCGTTGCACGTGCTCCAGCCGCACACGATCTGCCACTCGAAGAACGAAGTGTTCATGAATGCTCCAAAGCTGGACTCGCCGTCGTAGGTCGCGGCGCCGCCATTGCCCCAAAAGAAGCCGCCGCCCCACCCCGTCCCGTCGTCCACCCCGAGGCTCTGCATCCCTCCTCGGGATGACGACGGCAACGATCCTCAGCCCACTCGGAGCGCTCGTATACCAGCGGGCGACCTGACCCGCCGACACTGTGTTTGGTCCCGTGAAGATCCCCATCCCGGTGCCGACGCCCAGGCCGGACAGTCCAGGGAGGTTCCGATCCCGAACACGGCCGCGTGCTGGAACACGCCGCTCGTTGTTGTGTATGGATCGCACGCATCGACCTCGAATGTTCCCGCGGACGCGCTCGCTGGCAACTGAGCCGCGATGCAGCTGGCGAAACACAAGGCGACGGCGAATCCAACGGCACGGCCAGCAAGGGGCGCTCGACGCTCAACGACCGATGTCATGTGCGTTCCTCCTGGACGGTTTGGCTTCCAATGGCGGTGGCGGGCGGACTAATGTCCCTACCAACCGGACACTGGCGGCGAATATCTGATCTCCTGGGGACACGACGCCTTCTCCACAGACGTCGCACCGTGATCGCCAAGTGCTTGCAGACGGCCCGGGACGGCCTTCGGTGGCTCCGCGGGCCCATCGGTCCTTCGGGCACCCGGGACAACTCTGGTTCAGCTGCGGACGCTCAACTCGCAGCAGCAACGGGCCAACGAGGCGTTCTCGCTCGCGGTCATCTGCTGACCCGCGCCTCCTCACCCGTCGCGCCTCCCGACCGACGAAGTTGTCAAACGCGATCATGAGTTCGGCGACGTCCCGGGACCGAGGACTCCGTTCGCACCAAACGCCGGACGGGGCGCCACCGAATTCGCGCTACTTGTGCTCGGATTTGCGCTTGGCGTGCTCACGCTCGGCGCACCGGACCCGACGCTCGACACGCCGGCATCGCCACCGCTCGACTCGCTGCTGCCGCTCGACTGACCGCCCGCCGGCTGCTGGCCGCCCGCCGGCTGTACAACCGGGGGCGAGACGCTGCCGGAGCTCGTGTATGTGGTGCCATTCGACGTCCCGGACGAGTCGCTCGCGCCCGAGGCCGGTGTGTACCCGACAACGACGGCCGGCGCTGTCGCTGTCGACTTCGTGCTCGGCGCCTTGCTGATCGCACGATGTAGGCGACCGGGTCGAGCGCGAGCCGTGCCCGCCCGTCGCGCCGAGTGCTTCTCCAGCGAGGCGTTGGTCGTCACGTGTGACCTCTCGGCCGACCGCTCACGCTGTGCGACTGCCGGCCAGGGGCCGGGAGCTCGGGCCAGCCGGGCGGCACGTCTCCCCGGGACCGTGAAAATGACGGCGCCGAGCGCTACCCCCACGACCGCCAGCAGCATCAGCGCGACCGGCCAAGTAAGACCCGCTGCACGTACACGGCCAATCGCGGGCGCGGTGAGTATCCGCGCCAGTCGATGGCGTTCACCGGCAAGACGAGCGGGACGTTCACGTTCGGGCGCCGGCAGGGCCTCGTGGATGGCGCCGGATCCTTCGCCACCCCAGAAGTCCTGAGCGAGAGAGGGCGGATCGCTCGACGGCCCCGACGCCGGGGCGGGTGGGGCACTCGATGAGTCGACTCGGTCCTGTCTCCCGACCGGCACCAGCTCCTCCGCCGGCCCAAGCCAGTCACGCGGGAACGGGACCACGTTGTTGCCGCCCCGATCCTCCGTCCTGTTTTCGTGCTTTTGTGGATCGTCCGACTCCACGGCGAGCGCAATCCTCCCTCAGGCGGCATTTCCGGGACTTTCCGCCAACCCTAGCGATTCCGTCGTCCTCAGGCGATAGTATAAGCCTTGAATTGGTACCAATTTGCCTCAATTAGAGAACGTATTCGTGGCTGGCAACGACGCTGACGACTCGTTCCTCACCGTGGCTGAGGTGGCCGCGACGCTGAAGCTCAATCAGCAGACGGTCCGAAACTGGATCGATCAGGGGTCGTTACCAGCGCTTCGGGTGGGGCGGCGCGTACGGATCCGGCGCTCCGATTTCGAGCGGCTCCTAACCGATTCGTACACCGGCGTCGTTGGCGCCACGAAGGAGGAAGACGGTGGGCCGACGGCCGAGGACTTCTGGGGCGGCGAGCCGGTCGGGCTCGCGGAGCCGGCGTACTCCGGACCGACGGCGGAACGGAAGACTCCTCGGAGCCAGCGGCGAACCCTCCTCCCGACTCCGATTGATGACCGACGGCGACAACCTCGAGCCGGCGCCGACCCCCCATCCATGATCGCCGGCGACAACCTCGATCCGGCGCCGACCCCCGATTCATGACCGCCGGCGACGACCTCGATCCGCAACAGGCCCAGATCATGCGGGCCGTCCGGCAGGCCGGTGAAGGCTGGGCCGAAGCGATGCGTTCGCACAAACTGGCGCCGCCCGACGCGGGATTCGCCGGCAGGCTGCACGCGCTCGCCGAAGCCGCCGGGCGCGAGCAGGTGGCGTGGGAGCACGCCCACGCTTCCGGGCTGCTATGGCGCCCGATCCCCGGAGCCGAGCGGGCCATGCCGCCGTATGAGCTCCGTCCCGGCACGGGCCGGCGCGGGGCCCAGGAGTTGTGGAGCCGGTTCGATGCGGCGGTTGCTGGGCTCAATCGGGCGATCACCGGCTCCAGTGCGGCTGCCGTCGCTGACGCGTTTGGCGAGGTATCGGAGGCCGCCTCACGCCTCGCCGAGGCTGTCGAGCGGGAGGACCAGGTCGCGACACAAGCGCAGTCTCGCTCGCGCCGCGGCGCAGCGTAACGCTCTGATCGAAGCGCCGGGGGTCCAGTCGCGCGGAGGGGCGACCGCAGATTGGCCAGCGGTCCGGCCCCGGCTCTGGCCCGGGGCCCGTCCACCCCCGGCCTCGGCGCGGGGTCCGGTGCACCGCGGCCCACGCCCAGGGGCCCGTCCACCCCCGGCCTCGGCGCCGGGTCCGGTGCACCGCGGCCCACGCCCCGGGGCCCCTGCTAGCCTCGCTACGACCTCGGCAGGACCGACGCTCGGCCACGACACGGGCCGCGGAGCCGCCGGGCGCCTGACGAGGGGGCGCTTCCACGTGAGGAGTGGGTCTCCCGCCCCAATCCTCAGCCCACTGCCACGCCGGCCGATCGGGCCGTTTCAGCCGACGGTCCGGCCAGTTCACTGGGCGTCGACAACGAAGCGACCGGATATTTACGACATCGAAAAACTCGGGTGCAAGCCTACGGGCTGAACCCGATCGGAAGGAGAGAGACGATGCCCCAGATCATCGTGACGGCGGACCGGACGGGTGACCGGGACGAGGCCCCCGTCCTTTTGCGCGAGAGGGTGAACGTCGCCGACTTCGAGAGCGACCACTTCGCGGCGCAGCTCGTGCAGCGACTCGGCTGGGCGGTCAGCGATGCCGTGGAGGCCGAGGGTCACGCGGTGGAGGACGCGCGGCAATCTGCTCGGCAGAGCTAGACGCAGACCACGACGGAGACGACCACGCGCGGCTAGACAGAATATGGCGCGTCGCGGTCCAATTAACGGATGGGTGTGCAGATTCACGCCCGCGCCTGACCCCGCTCTTCCGCCAGCGTGCTGACGACCGCTTCGTACACGCCGGCTCCGTAGGTCTCGGACGCCACCCGCACACCGGGAAGGCGGCCAAGCTCGCGCTCGAGCGTCGGATCCTGCTCGAGGGCGTTTGCCACTAGCCAGAACGTTCGCACGGCCTCGGCGGTCTCGAGATCCTCGCGCGAGTCGCCCACTGCCACACACTCCCCGGCCAAATAGCCCCGCGCCTGCATGTGCCGGGCCACCGCTCGCGCCTTGGACGCGGCCGCCGGAACCAGGTGGTAGGCGTGCACGATCGGCACCTCGGGCATCCGACCAGCATGCTCGCGCACCACGCCGTTATCGACCAACCGGAGCCACTCTAGCCCGGCGCCAGACAGCACCTCCGAAACCTCGTCCAGATCGACCCATCCTCGGAACAGATGCGACACCTCTCGCCCGATGGACCACGGCGTGTGGTACTCGAGCCGCCCGCCGTAGCGCTGGAGCAGCAGCGCCGGCGCCCGCGACTCGGTGATCTGTTCAAAAATCGTTCCCCGCTCGGTCGACGGGACGATTCCGCCCGTCAGCCACTCGAGCTCGCCGTCAAGCACCAGCCCGCACCCCAGTTCGAAGATGTACGAGGAGGAGCCGATCAGGCGCGCCGCCTCGAACACACTCGACTGCTTGCGGCCCGAGTACAGCACGACCTCGACTCCGGCCCGCCAGCAAGCCTGAAGTGCCCGCACCCCCTCTAACGCGAACCGACCGTTCGCGCTCCGCAGCAGCGACGCCCCCGGTCCGAGGAGGGTCCCATCGAGATCCGCGTACAGGCACCGCATGGCGCGCGCGACCATACTGGCAGTGAATGTCCATCGCCCGGGAGACAGAGCCCTGGCAGGGCCTGCTGGAGACTGGTCGTGACGACGACCGGTTGGTCCATGAGGACCTTTATGGGGCTCGGGAAGCGCGGCTCACAACGCAGGTTCCGCTTGGGCCCAGCGTCTCGCATGCATTGCATGAGGCGGGGATAGAGGACCTCTATTCCCATCAGGCGCGGGCGCTCGAGGCCGCGCAGCACGGGCCGACGATCATCACCACGGGGACGGCATCGGGCAAGTCGCTGTGCTTTCAGCTGCCCACGCTCGAGGTTCTGACCGCCGATCGGACCGCCCGCGCGCTCTACCTTTATCCGACGAAGGCGCTGGCGCAGGACCAGGCGCGGGCTCTACACGCGTTCGGCCTGCACAAATCGATCCGCCCCGCGATCTACGACGGCGATACCCCTCGCGGCGAGCGCGCGGCGATCCGCAGAAAAAGCAACCTGATCCTCACCAATCCCGACATGCTCCACGTCGGGATCCTCCCCCACCACCCGTCGTGGGACGAGCTGCTGGCGAATCTCGCCTTTGTGGTCGTCGACGAGGCGCACGTCTACCGCGGGGTTTTCGGCTCGCACGTGGGCAACGTCCTGCGACGGCTGCGGCGCGCCGCGGCGATCCACGGGACCGACCCCCGCTTCCTGCTCGCCAGCGCGACGATCGCCAACCCGGTGGAGTTGGCCGAACGCCTCACCGGCCTCACGGACTTCAGCCTCATCGACAACGACGGCGCCCCCCGAGCGGCCAAACGCATTGCGATGTGGAACCCGCCGCTGGTCGACGAGAAACTCGGCCTGCGCGGCTCGGCGCTGTCCGAAGCCGCCGAGCTGTTCTCGGAGCTCATCAGCGCAGGGGCGCGAACGATCTGCTTCATGAAGTCAAGAAAAGGGGTCGAGCTCATCCTTCGTTACGCCGTTGACCGACTCGACCCCGAACTGGCGCGCCGGGTCGCTCCCTACCGCGCCGGCTACACGCCGGCCCAGCGGCAGGACATCCAGCGGCGCCTGACCTCGGGCGACCTGTTGGGGGTGGTCGCGACCGACGCGCTCGAGCTGGGGATCGACATCGGCGAGCTCGACGCCGCGATCTGCGTGACCTTCCCGGGCACGGTCGCGAGCCTCCGCCAGATGTGGGGCCGGGCCGGCCGGCGGGGCCGCGGGCTGGCGGTGTACATCGCCGGTGAGGACGCGCTCGATCAGTTCTTCTGCCGCCACCCGGACGAGTTCCTAAGCCGGCCGGTCGAGGCGGCGATCCTCGATCCCCACAACCCCGAGATCTTCGCCGAGCACCTCATCTGCGCCGCCCACGAGGCGCCACTCACCGAGGATGACCAGCACTTCTTCGGCCCCTACTGGCGCGAGCACGCCAAAGAGCTGGAGCGTTCCGGTTACCTGCGCGAGCGCGCCACTGGGTTCGTGCCGCGGCGCGCCGACGATTACCCGGCCGCGCGGGTCGCGCTGCGGTCGGCGTCGGCGGACAGCTTCGTCCTGATCGACGTGCAGTCGGGCGAGGTGCTCGGCACCGTCGAGGCCGCGCGCGCCTACGGGACCGTTCACGACGGCGCGGTGTACCTGCACATGGGTCGCTCCTACCGGGTCCTAGAGCTCGACCTAAAGGCTCGCCGCGCGCTACTGGAGCCCTTCAGCGAAAACTACTTCACGCAGGCCAAGCGCGAGAGCATGACCTACATCGAGCGGTCCAACGACCGGCGCGAGACGCTGGGCGTGACGCTCACGTTCGGCGAGGTCGTGTACTCGGAGACCGTGCTCGGCTACCAGCGCAAGGGCCTTCAGGACCACGCGATCATCGACTTCCAGGCCCTTGACCTACCGACCGTGGAGTTCCCGACGCGGGCGCTGTGGTACGAGCTCGACGAGCTGATCGCGACCGAACCATTTCCGGCGGAGTTGCTGCTGGGGTCGTTGCACGCCCTCGAGCATGCCCAGATCGCCGTCCTGCCCCTGATCGCGATGTGTGACCGCTGGGACATCGGAGGGTTGTCAACAAACGCCCACCCTCAGACGCTCGGCCCGACGATCTTCATCTACGACGGGCATCCGGGCGGCGTGGGGATCACGCGCCGGGGGTTCGATCAGTTCGAGCGGCTCGTCCGCGACGCGCGGAGATTGATCGGTGAGTGCCCGTGCGAGTCGGGCTGCCCGTCCTGCATCCAATCGCCGAAGTGCGGCAACCTGAATGAACCCCTGTCAAAGCGCGGCGCGCTCGAGTTGCTGCGCCGGCTGGCGTCTACTTAGTACCTAGTACCTGCCCTACTTTCCCCCGCTTGCGAGCTCCTTCGGGCGCACAAATCCGACCAGCTGTGCCCGGCCTGGGCCAAGCTTGTCCCAGGAGCAGTTGAATTCGAGCGTCGCGAGCGCCCCGGTGGGGAACTTGCTTTGCACCTCGGACACGCTCGAGCCGTCACCGTCGCCGCCGCGCCCCGAGGCGCCCGTCCCGCCCGCAAGCCGCAGGACGAGGAGCTGGACCGCCGGGTTGTGTCCGATCAGCATGACCGATTCGACATCATTGGGCACCTGCCGCAACCGCTCGAGCAACCCGCCGGCACTGGCCCCGTAGAGCTCCGGCTCGATCAAGCGCTCACCGTCGGGGTCCACGCCCTCGAGCGTTTCCCGCGTGCGCCGCGAGGTCGAGCACAGGATCTGGGCGGGGTGGATGTCGTGGGCGCGTAGATGTTCCGCCAGCACCTTGACCGCCCGCCGGCCCCGCGGCGCGAGCGGCCGCTCGTGATCGTCGAGGCCGGGATCGTCCCAGCTCGACTTCGCGTGGCGGAGCACGAAAAGGTGCTTGGTCGCTGCCATCTTGAGCCACGATTTTCGCGCGCGGCGCGGCGGTACGAGTCGCTAGCATCGCGCCGACGGCGAGATAGCTCAGTTGGTAGAGCACACGACTGAAAATCGTGGTGTCCTCGGTTCGATTCCGAGTCTCGCCATCCGTTCGCAAGAGACCTTAAATCGGCAGGTCCGGACCAGCCGATCCAGAACGGTCTGCTCCCCGCTCCTGTGCGAAGCCGGTCGCGCAAACAGGCAGAGGTGCCGCGGCCTGCGCCTGGGGCACCGGAGGTCGATCGGCCCGACGCCCCCACCTCGAGCCCCAGGTCGCGAGTCGGGCCCGTCCGCATGGCGCTGCATCTTGCTGGCTGGCTCGCCTCCGGACAGCAGGACGGCAAGGCGCTCGCCGGCCGAGTCGCTCTTCGGCTGGCAAGTCTAGGAGCGGTGGATCGATCTCTCGCGCCGTCGCCGGGTCTTCCGCCGATGCCATCCCTACCCTCGCACGCACGACATGTATGAGCGACAAAGCGGACGGTGAGGCATGAGCGAGAAGCGAACGCGGCGGCAACAGAGCCGACGGCGGCGCAAGGCAGCCGGACGTTCGAAGTCGGCGGCGAGCGGGCCGGCGTCCCCCGCCTGCCCGCCATCCCTTCCCTGGCTTGATTTCGCACCCGAGGACGCGCTAGCGGACATGCTCGGGGACGTCGCGGAGCTTGCCGTCGCAACGGCAGCGGAGTTTGACGATGCGCTCGACGCCGAGCTGTGGGCGTCCGCAATCGCCGGCATGTGGCGCTTCGGACCGGTGCCGGACCCCGGCGGGGATGCCGATCGCCTGTTCGGCAACGCGCTGGTCGGCGCCCTCGAGCGGGTCGGGGGCGTGGACGCACTCGTGGCGCTGCGCGCCCTGGCCGCTGTCGGCGGGGTTTCTTACGCAGCCCGTGCGCGGGCGGCCGCCGATCGGCTGAGCGCCGGCTACGCGTCTCAGCCGCCGTGGGTCGAGGATCTCGGCCGGGCTCGTCCAGGCGCGGCCCTGATGATGTGCGACGACATGTTCGACGACGGCGTCAGCATCCTGATCGAGTTCACCCGGCCGACCACCGATCCCTACACGCTCTGCGTGTATATCGATCACAACATGGGCGGCATCGTCAAGGATGCATTCGTAGCCGGCCCGCTCGCCGAGGTGCGCGAGCGGTGTCCAGACCTGATGCGCGAGCTCGATCTGAGCGAGGCGCGCGCACGCCTCGAGTGCGCCCTCGACGTCTTGGATCACACGCTCGATCCGCCGGTGGATGAGGACGTGGATCGATTGCGCGGATTCATGTACGCGTGCGCCAGGCTGCTGCCGGCCGGGGCGGTGCTGCGCGACGAGCGCGATGAGTCAGCGCCGGCTGAACGCGAGTTGCTGCTGGACGACTTCCTGTCCTCGCCCGAGGGGCGGCGGTGGTGCGGCAACCGGGATGCGGAGGATGTCGCGGCGATGGCGATCGAGTTCGGCGCCGATTACAACCACGGCGGCCCGCTGAGGTGGAGTCCCGCCGTGGTCGAGATCTTCATGACAGGCTGGCTCGCGCGCAGGGTTTCCCGCGAGGCCGAGTTCTTCGAGCGCGTGCCCGACGTGCTGCGCGACTGGGTCGCATACGCGGGGCGCCGGCGCGGCGTCCGAGCGGTGGCGGTCGATACGGCCAGCGACGCAGTGAACCTCTTCAAGGATGTGATGCTGGACGCGGTCGCCGACCCGGAGAGGTGGGGGCCAGCGAAGAGGTTCGTAATGGCCGCCCAGGCGGCCGGCATCGACCCGACCGATATCGACGCGCTCACAGAGTTCGTCGAGCGCTACAACGATGAGCTGGCCGCGTAGCGTCGCGAGAGCGGTCGAGCTCTAATCGATGCGCTCGATGCTCCGGAGGAGGGCCAGTTCAGTTCTGCTCGTACGTCGAGACGGAGGAGCGACCGAACCGGCTGGCGGTACCGTGTGACGCTGGTGCCCGTGGACGAGATGAGGCGACTCGAACGGCGCGTTGCACGCGCCGCCGAGGAGGCGCTCGACAGGCAAAAGTTCGTTGCGCCGATCGATGTGCTGACCGGGTTGGGGTGGCTCCACCCGGTTCATCTCGATCCCTGGCGGCAGCGCCGGGTCGACAATCTCGCGCAGCTCGTCCAGGTCGGCCCGGAGAAGATCGCGAGGGCGTTTGAGCTGTTACGTCACTGGGGCACGGCGCGAGGGCTCGAGCCAAGCGAAGCTGAGTATCTCGCGCGCTCCCGAGCGCGCGAGCCGCTGCGGTTCTCCACTAGCGGCGACGAGGGGATCGAGCGGGCGTTTCGCACCCACTGGCTCTCGCCCGACCTCAGCGACCGCGAGCGAGCGCGGCTGTCGGAGCGGCAAAACCGTCCGCCCGCGCTTGTCGTGATCTGGCCGCTCAAGGGCTTCACGTGCTCGATCTGTGGTGCGGAGAGCCGCGGCCTGTTGATCATGGAGGGCTCCGGGACGGTGTGCATGGGCTGCGCGGAGCTTGACCATCTCGTGTTCCTCGCGCGGGGCGACGCTGCCCTGACCCGGCGCGCAAAGGCCGACAGTCGGCTGTCGGCGGTGGTGGTTCGGTTCAGCCGATCGCGTCGGCGCTATGAACGCCAGGGAATCCTCGTCGAGGAGGATGCGCTTGAGCGGGCGGAAGCCGCGTGTCTCGCCGACGAGGAAGTGCGGGCGCGCCGACGGGAGCGAGAGGCAGCCCGGCGTGCGGAGCAGGATCTCGATCTACAGAAGCGGATGGCGAGCGAGATCAGGCGGCTGTTTCCCGGTTGTCCGGCAGCGCGCGCGCAGCAGATCGCCGGTCACGCAGCGACGCGTGGAAGCGGGCGGGTCGGCCGCACCGCCGCAGGCCGGGCGCTTGATCCGCGGGCGATCGAGCTAGCGGTCGCCGCGTCGGTTCGCCATCAGGACACTCGGTACGACGAGCTGCTGATGTCTGGGGTCGATCGCGAGGCTGCGCGCGAGCAGGTTCGCGAGCACGTTTCGCACAGGTTGGACGCATGGCGGAGCGTCAATCAAAAGGACATGGTGGCGACGCCACGACCTTAATCCACGACCGACTGACTCTCACCGCGGACGAGAAGCTGATGAAGCTACGCTCCACGCCGGTGAGGCCGGCGGAGGTGGCGGTGAACGAGCTGTCGTTGCCATGGAACGAGGAAAGGACGGTGGCGGCCGCGTTGCTGGCACCGGGGTGGCCTGCGGGATAGTCTTGGGCCGCTGTCGTGGGCGTCGTCGCCAACGGCGGCACGCTCACCGTCAAGCTGCTCGCGCCGGCCCCGGACCTTCTCGCCGGGTTGGCGTTTCCCACCTTCTGCGCGGTGCCCTCGAACACGCCGCCCAACCGCAACGGAGTCAGGGTCATCCCATCGGCCGGGCCCGATGCCGTCATCGCCCTCCGGGCCGGCTACCCGATGGTCACCTTGGCTCGGTGGACCACACGAAGCTGCCGCTCAACTATCACCGGCCATCGGATATCCCGGAGGCACTCTGCTTGGAGACGATCGAGGACGCCATCGCGGTGTGCGAACGGTTCTTGCGCCGACGAGCGCTCGCGGATACCCTCTCGGTCGCCGACTAGGACGACGGTATTCGAAGTGGCCCGGTCAACCTCACGCCAGCGCTTCTTCTTCAATCTCGGGGCGCTCGCAGCCGCCGTGCTGCTGATGATGGTCGCGGCCGCGTTCGGTCCCGGCGCGGTCGAGGGCGTGGGGCTCGGAATCGGGATCGCTGCTTGCGTGATCTCGCTGTCGTTCATCGCCGCGCTCGCGTGCGTGGGTCTGGTTGCCCACGAGATCTGCACCGAGCGCGTGGTGCACGTGCTCGAGGTTGTCGGGCGTCCACACCGGGATCGCGCGTAGCCGGTGGGCAGCGCCGCTCCGTGCCGCGGCCTCCGCAGGCCGCGAAGAGCGCTCGCAGCCGTCAGCGCCATATGCGTCGCCGCGTGCGGGACCGCCGCCGCGTTACCGGCGCTCGCCGGCAGCGGCGACGCAACCGCGGCCGGCATCCAAGGGCGGGCCCCTGATCCGCTATGCGAGGCCGACTATGCCCGCGGACCCTTCTGGCCCGCGGCGGCGCTGCGCTTCGGAATCGATCCCGAGCTCGCCGGCAGCGTCGGCACGACCCAGAACAACCTCAAGCCGGTCAACAAGGCCAAGACAGTGGCCGCCCTGCGCGCGCTCCGTCCGCCCGGAAAGGAGCTCGTGCTCCGCGTCAATCGGCTGTTCGAGTCCGACGGCGAGGCGGGGATCGCGCGCTTCAGGCGCATCATCGATGCCTACACGCGCGCCGGCTTCGACACCGAGCTCCAGGTCCGCTATCACCCCAGCGCCCGCGAGGCCGGCAACCTCGCCGCATGGACGCGATACGTCCGCCACGTCGTGGACGTATTCGGCTCCAACCCGCATCTGCTGGCGATGACGATCACCAACGAGGTCAACGTCAAGGTGTCGCCGAACACCTCCGACGGCGCATACCCGCACGCCGAGCAAGCGCTCGTCCAAGGCATCATCGCGGCCTACCACGAGGCCCAGCGACATCACGATGGACAGCTGAAATTCGGTTTCACGTACGCGTACCGATTCAAGGCCGCCGACGATGCCGCGCTGTTCAGGGGCCTGAAGATGGGAGGGAGCACATTCCGGCGGGCGCTCGGCTTCATCGGCGTGGACTACTACCCCGCGGTCATCCCGGGACCAGCGACCCCCATCCCGGCCGCCACCGTGCAGATGCTGGGGGTGGTGCGGCGTTGCTTCATGCCTCTGGGCGACCTCGGCACGAAGGTCCCGATCTGGATCACCGAGAGCGGCTATGACACCACCCCCGGAGTGCACACCTGGGCTCAACAGCGCGCCGCGCTCGTGCAAATCGTCGAGACCGTCCGGCGCATAGCGCGCACATTTGGCGTCACCGACTTCCGCTGGTTCAACCTCCGCGACAACTTGTCTACCACGACCGCCCTCTACGAGACGGACGGACTCTTGACCGACAGCTACCAGCGCAAGCCATCGTTCGCCGCCTACCGGGGGTTGATCGGACGATTCGGAGGCGCCCGCCCGGGGCGTCCGGTTTTGGCCTCGATTATCCGACGCGAAATCCGGACACCCAGATCGGGGACGGCCGTGACGCGCGGCGGCACGACGGCTATGACCCGCGGCCTCCGGCTATGACCCGCGGCCTCCGGCTATGACCCGCGGCCTCCGACTATGACCCGCGGCCTCCGGCTATGACCCGCGGCGTCGCGTCGACCGCGCCGGCGAGGTAGGGTGCCGCGCGGAGCAAAGCCATCCAACCAGGCAGGAGGCAGGCCAATGAGCAGAAAGACGGTGCGGATCGTGTCCGTCGCCGCGGTGCTGGCGATGACGCTCGCGGGAGCCGGGGTCGCGGTGGCGGCCGGAAGCTTGCGTCCCGCCCTGGGGCCCCCCAACGGCAAACGGGTTCACGCCGGCAGGATCACGCTCAAGGTCAAGGACACCGAGGCAGGGGTCCTGCACGTCGGCGTGTACGTCGCCATCGCGCGGACGCGTAAGACGGACAAGAACGGCCTTCTGAAATCAAAATGTGACGTTTCCAAGGGATGCGACTTCGTCGGGCTGAAGCGCTGGCGCCACCACCCCGGGTGGTGGATCTACACCTCGGCGTTCAACTTCCCGGGCTACTGGGCGACCACGCCAGGTAAGTACTACTGGCAGGCGCAGAACGCGGACTGCTTCCACTTCAGCGACTGCATCGCCGCCAGCCACATCGGGTCGTTCAGAGTGGTCGGATGAGGCGTCGGCGGCCGCTCTAGCTTCTACCGGGCGCCCGCCCTCACGCTCCCGCCGCCGCCAGGATCGACTCCGGCGTCAGCTCCTCCAGCGACTCGACCACCAGGGCGGCAAGCTGGACGGCATCCGCGGACGGCGGGAACTCGGGGTTAGGGACCGCGACCACGAGCATCCCCGCCGCCGCGGCCGCCCGAAGGCCGTTGCTCGAGTCCTCGACCGCGGCCGCGCGCCCCGGGTCCACCCCGAGCTTCTGCGCCGCCGCCTGGTACACGTCGGGCGCGGGCTTGCCGCGCGCGACCTCCTCGCCCGACACGGTCACGGCGAAGTCGCCTCCGAGCCCGGCCGTCTCGAGGACCGCGTCGATCACGGGACGGTTGGCGGACGATGCCAGCCCGAGCGGCCATCGCGCGGACAATCGTTTCACGGCCGCGACCGCGCCCGGCAGGAGCGGGAGCTCGCGCTCGTAGTAGTCGAGCAGCTGGGCGACCACTCGATCATTGATCTCGGTCGGCTCGAGCGGCACCTCGAGCTCATCGTGTAGGTACCGCGACCATTCCGGCGAGCTCATCCCCATCATCGTCCTCGTCGCCGATTCCCGCCAGTGCCCGCCCGTCTCGGCGACCACCGCACGCCGCGCCGCGTCCCACACCGACTCCGAGTCGACCAATACCCCGTCCAGGTCGAACACGACGGCCTCAACCACCCGGCGGCCTGCTTTTTCAGCGGTCATCCTGGTCACCCTAATGCAGCGACCACCGTGTCGACGCGGCCCCGGCCGAGATCGAAAGCCGAGACCAGGTTAACTCTCAGTCCGCATGGATCACGCCCCCGCCACCTCGTCGCCCCAATCTCTCCATCGCGTGGTCGTCATCGGCGGCGGGTTCGGCGGCGTTCGCGTCGTACAGGGTCTCCGAAACGCACGCGTTCAGGTGACGTTGATCGACCGCCGCAACTTTCACCTGTTTCAGCCGCTGACGTACCAGATCGCGACCGGGGCCCTATCGCCCGGCCAGGTGGCCTACCCCCTGCGGGCGCTGTTCAAGTCCGCTCCCAACGTAAGGGTGCTGCTGGCGGAGGTATCGGGCTTTGACCTCGCCGGCCGGGAGGTCCTCCTGGCTGACGTGCCCGAGGTTGGCGCTCCCACGTCGGTGCCGTACGACACGTTGGTCGTCGCCGCGGGCTCGAGCTACTCGTACTTCGGGCACGACGACTGGGCCGACGTGGCTCCGGAGGTCAAGTCGCTCGAGAGCGCCCTAACCGTGCGCTCCCGGATCCTGAGCGCGTTCGAACAGGCCGAGTTGACCGTGGAGGAGAGCATCCGCCAGGAGGAGATGACGTTCGTGATCGTCGGGGGTGGACCGACCGGCGTGGAGGTCGCCGGCCAGATCGCGGAGCTCGCCCGCGACACGCTGCGACGCAACTTCCGAAGCATCGATTCTCGCGACGCGCGGGTGCTCCTGATCGATGCCGGCGACCGGCTGTTGTCCACGTTCCCGCCGTCCCTCTCGGCCAAGGCGGCGCGGTCGCTCGAGCGACTGGGGGTCGAGGTGATGGTGAACCACATGGTCGTGGGCGTTGAGCCGCGCGCGGTCACGGTCGCACCGAACGGTGCGGGGCATCAGCGGATCCCGACGGCGACGACGATCTGGGCAGCGGGCGTCAAAGCGTCGCGCCTCGCCGACGAGCTGGGGCGGGACGCCGGCGCGGAGGTAGACCGAGACGGTCGGGTGACGGTCGAGCGCGACCTGACGCTGCCCGGGCATCCCGAGGTAATAGTCCTTGGAGACATGGTGCGTGTGCGCGACGATCGCGGCGGCGTTGTGTCGTTGCCGGGCGTCGCTCCGGTCGCGATCCAGCAGGGGCAGTACGCGGCGCGCCTGATCCGCGAGCGGCTGGAGAACCGCTCGACGCCGGCGTTTCGCTATCGCGACAAGGGCAACCTGGCCACGATCGGACGCGCCCGCGCGGTCGCCGACATTCGCGGCCTCAGGCTCAGCGGGTTCCTGGCGTGGTGGGTGTGGCTGGGCGTTCACCTCTGGTATCTGATCGGCTTTCAAAACCGGTTGCTGGTCATGATCCAGTGGTCGATCAGCTTCTTCACTCACGGCCGGGGCGCGCGGCTCGTCACCGAGCCGCCGCCTAAAGCGGACGAGGCAATAAAGACCCCTGGGCGGGCCGCCCGTGCCGGCGCCACGGCCGCCGGCGCGCGCGGACGCAGCTGACACGCCGTCGTCGAGCCCCGCGTAGCCACGGCGAGCGGGGCTCGCGGTGACCAGCCTGATTCGGTCTCGCGACGGACCAACTCGTGCCAGCGCCCGTTAGGGCGGGCGGACCCCGGGTAGCCGCGACACGAGACAACGACTAGGAGGCGACCGTGAGCAGTGGCGACCGAAAGCTGGAGGACCTCAGCCGCGACCGGGTGGGGCACGAGGACGAGCGCCTGACGACCGACCAGGGGGTTCGCGTCGAGCACACGGACGACTCGCTCACCGTGGGCGAGCGCGGCCCGACGCTGATCGAGGACTTCCATTTCCGCGAGAAGCTCACCCGCTTCGATCACGAGCGCATCCCCGAGCGCGTGGTGCACGCCCGCGGCGCCGGCGCCTACGGAACCTTCACCTGCACGGATCCGATCCCCGAAGTCACCAAGGCGGACTTCCTCGCCGAAGCGGGCCGCGAGACGCCCGTCTTCGTCCGCTTCTCGACCGTCGCCGGCTCGCGCGGCTCGGCCGACACCGTCCGCGACGTGCGCGGGTTCGCGACCAAGTTCTACACGCGCCAGGGCAACTACGACCTGGTCGGCAACAACTTCCCCGTGTTCTTCATCCAGGACGGAATCAAGTTCCCCGACTTCGTGCATGCCGTGAAACCCGAGCCCCAGAACGAGATCCCGCAGGCCTCCTCCGCCCACGACACACTGTGGGACTTCGTCTCGCTCCAGCCCGAGACGATGCACACGATCATGTGGCTGATGTCCGACCGCGCGCTGCCACGCAGCTACCGGACGATGCAGGGCTTCGGCGTGCACACCTTCCGGTTCGTCAACGCGGAGGGCCGGGGCACGTTCGTCAAGTTCCACTGGCGCCCGAAGCTCGGCACCCACTCCCTGGTCTGGGACGAGACCCAGAAGATCGCCGGCGCCGATCCCGACTTCAACCGCCGCGACCTGTGGGACGCGATCGAAGCGGGCAACGGGCCGGAGTATGAGCTGGGAGTCCAGCTCGTGCCCGAGGAACGCGAGCACGACTTCGACTTCGACCTCCTCGACGCGACGAAGATCATTCCCGAGGAGGAGGTCCCGCTGCGCGTCGTGGGGCGCATGGTGCTCGACCGCAACCCGGACAACTTCTTCGCCGAGACCGAGCAGGTGGCGTTCCACACCGCGAACGTCGTGCCCGGCATCGACTTCACCAACGACCCCCTATTGCAGGCGCGCAACTTCTCCTATCTCGACACCCAACTCATCAGGCTCGGTGGGCCCAACTTCGCCCAGCTGCCCGTCAACCGGCCGCTCGCCGAGGTGCACCACCACCAGCGCGATGGCTATGGCCAGCACCGGATCGACGTCTCCCCGGTCTCCTATCACCCAAACTCGATCGCCGGCGGCTGCCCCGCGCTCGCCGCGGCAAGCGAGGGCGCCTACCGCCACTACACCGAGCGCGTGGACGGGGCCAAGATCCGCAAGCGCAGCCCGAGCTTCGAGGACCACTACCGCCAGCCCACGCTGTTCTGGAACTCGATGAGCGACTGGGAGCAGCAGCACATCGCCGACGCGTTCCAGTTCGAGCTCGGGAAGGTGGAGCGCGAGTACATCCGCGAGCGCGTGGTCGAGCACCTTGCGAACATCGACCACGGGCTGGCGCGCCAGGTCGCGGAGGGCCTCGGCCTCGAAACCCCCGCCGAGACGTCGCCCAACCACGGGAGGAGCTCGCCCGCCCTCAGCCAGGCAAACCAGCCCGGCAGCGTCGCCACCCGCAAGGTCGCCGTGCTCGCCGCCGACGGCGTGGACGCCGGACCGCTCGAGCACGTCCTCCAAAACCTGCGCTCCCAGGGCGCCGTTTGCGAGGTCCTCGCCCCACACGCCGGCGCGCTCGAGGGAGGCGTCTCGGTTGACCGGGGCCTGCTGACCATGGCATCGGTGCTCTACGACGCCGTGCTGGTCGCCGGCGGGCGCGAGAGCGTCGAGGAGCTCCGCGGCAACGGCGCCGCCATGCGCTACGTGGCCGAGGCGTTCAAGCACGCCAAGCCGCTCGGCGCGATCGGCGATGGGGTCGCGCTGCTGCGCGAGGCGCCGATCGACGACGCCAACCTGTCGGACAACGGACTGGTCGACGACGCCGGCGTGGTGACGCTCGCCTCAACGGACAACGGCGAGCTCGACGCGTTCGCCGCGGCCTTCTCCGCGGCCATCGCCGGACACCGCCACTTCGACCGGCGCCTCGCCGCCGTGCCCGCATGACATGACGAGATTCGGCTACACCATGATGTGCGAGCAGTCGCGGCCGGATCAGCTGGTCCGGGACGTCCAGATGGCCGAGGAGGCGGGCTTCGACTTCTCGGTCATCAGCGACCACTTCCAGCCGTGGCTCGAGGCCCAGGGACACTCGGGCTACGCCTGGTCGATCCTGGGCGCCGCCGCACAGGCCACCGAGCGGATCGGACTGATGAGCTTCGTGACCTGCCCGACCCTGCGCTACCACCCGGCCGTCGTCGCGCAAAAGGCCGCCACCGTGCAGATCCTGTCCGGCAACCGCTTCCGGCTCGGGCTCGGGTCGGGCGAGAACCTCAACGAGCACGTCGTCGGAAAGCGGTGGCCGTCGGTCGGCGTGCGCCACGAGATGCTCAGCGAAGCGGTCGACGTCATCGGCGCGCTGTTCGATTCAACCAACGGGACCGTGAACTACCGCGGCCGCTATTTCGACGTGGAGACGGCGAGGCTCTGGGATCAACCGGACGAGCGCGTGCCGATCGGCGTGGCAGTCTCGGGACCGGATTCCTGCCGGCTGGCCGGCTCCAAAGCGGACCTCATGATCGCGGTCGAGCCAAAACCCGAGTTGGGAGCGATGTTCGATGAGGCCGGCGGCAGGAACAAGCCTCGGGTGGGGCAGATGGCGGTCGCGTACGACCCCGACCGCGACGCGGCCATCCGCCGCGCCCACGAGCAGTTCCGCTGGTTCGGCCTCGGCTGGAGCGTCAACACCGACCTCCCGAACCCCGAATCGTTCGAGGCCGCGACGCAGTTCGTCGCCCCCGAGCAGGTGGCCGAGGCGATTCCGTGCGGCGCCGATGTCGACGAGCACGTCGAGAAGATCAAGCCGTTCATCGACGCCGGTTTCGGGGAGGTGGCGCTGGTGCAGATCGGGGCGGCCAACCAGACGGAGTTCGTCCGCTGGGCGCAAAGCGAACTGCTTCCAGCCCTGCGGGCTCTCTGAACCCGCAGCGCCTCGCGAACCCGGCTCGGTTCCGGGGTAGCCTGTGGGTAACGACCTATTGCAAGCCCGATCGGGAGAACGCCAATGAGCACACCGCTGCAATTACTCGCTGAGCACGGCCAGAGCCCGTGGATCGACTTCATCTCGCGGGAGTTCGTGCGCGATGGCGATCTGGCGGGACTGGTCGATGAGGGGATCGTCGGCGTGACCTCCAACCCGACGATCTTCCAGGGAGCGATCGCCGAGGGCACCGCCTACGACGACCAGCTACGGGAGGTCCTCAAGACCGAACGCGATCCCAAGGAGGTGTTCCTGGCGCTCGCGCGGGAGGACATCAGGGAGGCCTGTGACGTGCTGCGCCCAGTGTTCGACCGTGGCGACTCGACGCGGGACGGATGGGTGTCGCTCGAGGTCGATCCGGGCCTCGCCCACGACGCGGGCGCGACCACTAAGGAAGCCCGGCGGCTTCACGGCATGATCGACCGGCCCAACCTGTTCGTGAAGATCCCGGGCACGAAGGAAGGGCTCCGGGCGATCGAGGACACGATCGCGGCCGGGATCCCGGTCAACGTGACACTGCTGTTCTCGCTGGAGCGCCATCGCGCGGCCGCCGAGGCTTACATCCGCGGGCTCCGGCGCCTGCGCGAGGACCGCGGGGATCTGCGCTCGGTCGCATCGGTCGCCTCGTTCTTCGTCTCGCGCGTGGACACCGAGGCCGATCGCCGCCTCGACGAAATAGGCGGACACGACGATTTGAAGGGCACGCTCGCGATCGCCAACGCGAAGCTCGCGTACGTGACCTACGAGGAGCTGTTCAGCGGCCCGGATTGGGAAGAGCTCGAGGCGGTGGGCGCTTCCCCGCAGCGCTGCCTGTGGGCCTCGACCTCGACCAAGAATCCGGCCTACAGCGACGTGCTCTACGTCGAGCAGCTCATCGGCCCCAACACCGTCAACACGATGCCCAGGGAGACGATCGAGGACTTCCAGGACCATGGGCGCGTCGAGCCCACCCTCGAGCGCGATATCGACGGGGCGCGGCGCACGCTCGAGCGGTTCGCCGACGCGGGCATCGACTACGACGACGTGGTCGCGGTGCTCGAGCGGGAGGGAGTCGAGAAGTTCGCCGACTCCTTCCACAAGCTGTTCGACGGAGTGGCGGCCAAGCGCGATCAGCTCGTGGCGGCGTGACCATGGGCAACGCAGACTTCCGCCGCGAGCTCGGCCAGCAGCTCCGCGTCGACTCGGTGCGCGCAGCCGCCGCGGCCGGCTCCGGTCACCCCACCTCCTCGATGTCCGCCGCCGACCTGATGGCGGTCCTATTGGACGGCTACCTGAAGCTCGATTTCAACAAGCCGGACGATCCGGGACGGGACCACCTGATCTTCTCCAAGGGCCACGCCTCGCCGCTCTACTACTCGATGCTGAAGGCGGCCGGCGCGATCACCGACGAGGAGCTGTTGAGTTTCCGTCAGTTCGGCAGCCGGCTCGAGGGTCACCCGACACCGCGGATCCCGCCGACCGACGTCGCCACCGGGTCGCTCGGCCAGGGCTTCCCGATCGGGGTCGGGGTCGCGATCGCGGGCAAGGAGCTCGACCGCCTGCCGTACCGCGTATGGGTGCTGTGCGGCGATTCGGAGATGGCCGAGGGATCGGTGTGGGAGGCGTTCCAGCACGCGGCCTGGGCCGGCCTCGACAACCTGACCGCGATCGTGGACGTCAACCGCCTCGGGCAGACGCGCGAGACGATGCTCGGCTGGGACATGGACGGGTACGCGGACCGCGTCCGCGCGTTCGGCTGGCACGCGATCGTCATCGACGGGCACGACGTCGAGGCGATCGACGCGGCCTACCGCGAGGCCATCGAGACGACCGGGCGCCCGAGCGTGGTGCTGGCGCGGACCCTGAAGGGCCGCGGCGTCGCCGCCGTCGAGAACCAGCCCGGCCACCATGGTAAGCCGATCGAGGACCCCGAGGAGGCCATCGACGAGCTCGGTGGCGTCCGGGACCTGACCGTTCACGTCGCCAAGCCCGAGGACGGACGCGCGCCGCACCGGTTCGAGACTCCCGGCGGACAGCTCCCGCGCTGGGACGTCGGCGAGCAGGTGGCGACCCGCCTGGCCTACGGCGAGACGCTGGCGGCGCTCGGAGAAATGCGCGGCGACGTGGTCGCGCTCGACGGCGAGGTCTCGAACTCCACCCACTCAGAGCTGTTCGCCAACGCGCACCCCGATCGCTACTTCGAGATGTTCATCGCCGAGCAGCAGATGCTCGCGGCCGCGGTGGGCATCCAGGTCCGCGGTTGGGTTCCGTTCGCCTCGACGTTCGCGGCCTTCTACACGCGCGCGTACGACTTCGTCCGGATGGCGGCGATATCGCGCGCGAACATCCGCCTGAGCGGGTCGCACGCGGGAGTGTCGATCGGCGAGGACGGCCCCTCGCAGATGGCGCTCGAGGACTTTGCCGCGATGCGCGCCGTGCACACTAGCTGCGTGCTGCACCCCTCCGACGCCAACCAGACCGCGCGTCTCGTGGCCGAGATGGCGGATCGGCCGGGCATCTCGTATATGCGGACGTTGCGCCCGGGCACACCGGTGCGCACGGCGCCCGACGAGGACATCCGCATCGGTGGAAGCCGTGTCGTCCGCTCGAGCAACGACGAGGACGAGTTCACGATCGTCGCCTGCGGGATCACCGTCGAGGAGGCCGAGAAGGCGGCGGACGCGCTGGCGGACGAGGGCACTCGCGTGCGCGTGATCGACTGCTACTCGATCAAGCCGATCGACGCCGAGACGCTGCTGGCGGCCGCGCGGGAGACCGGCGCGATCGTCACGGTCGAGGATCACTGGCCCGAAGGGGGCCTGGGAGAAGCGGTCCTCAGCGCGGTGGGCCCCGAGGCGCCGGGCGTGCCAGTCCTCAAGCTCGCCGTCCGTGACATGCCGATCTCCGGTAAGGCCGCCGAGCTCATGCATGCGGCCGGCATCGACTCGGACGCGATCATCGAGGCGGTGCACAAGCTCTCCGTGCGGGCGCCCGCCTAGGCGCGTCGCCGGCGGATCGGGCCGGTCCGGGGGCGCCCTCGTCGCCCGCGTGGTGGCGCGCCTCCGGGGCGCGTTGGTGTACAGTGCCCGCCGCCGCGGGGCCGGCGCGGCAGCCTGTCAACGCCACCGTGCGCCTGCCGAACATGCCCCTGCTCCGCCCTGCCACCGTAAAGCGCCTCGCTTGGCTGATTGCGCTTGCGCTGACTGCCGGCGCGGCGGCCGCCACAACTGCCGCGGCCGCGCCGCCTCACACTTTCACCGCGCGCGGCAGCGTGCAGCAGGTCTACGTCACGGGCGCGCACCCCGGCCAGCGCCTGTTGCTGCTCGACCGTCGCGGGCGGGTCGTCGAGAGCCTGCGCGCCGGCTCGCTCGGTGGGATCGTGTACCGCGACGTCCCGGTGGCGGGGCGGCTACCGGGTGGTGAGTGCGAACCGCGCCTTCGCGTCGGGCCCCGTCACCGTGATGCCCGATCGCTCCGCACCGCCGAGCACCCGCATCTACAACCAGCCGATTCCCGCCTCGGGCTATGGCTACCTGACCGTTCGCGACGGCACGAAGCTCGCGATCGACGTGCGCCTGCCCGCCGGGCCAGGCCCGTACCCCACGTTGATCGAGTACGCCGGCTATGGCTACGCCGACCCGTACCACGGACCCGACAGCGGCATCGCCCAGATCGCCAACCTCCTCGGGTTCGCGGTCGTCGACATCAACATGCGGGGCACGGGCTGCTCGGGTGGAGCGTTCGACTACTTCGACGCGCTGCAGCGCCTTGACGGATATGACGTGATCGAGACCGTGGCCCGGCAACCATGGGTGCTCCACCACAAGGTGGGGATGCTCGGGATCTCCTACGGGGGGATCAGCCAGCTGTTCGTTGGGGCCACCAACCCCCCGGACCTGGCCGCGATCACGCCGCTGTCGGTGATCGACTCGAGCATCACGACCCTGTATCCCGGCGGGATCCTGAACACCGGGTTTGCGCTCGTCGTGGGCCGCCGAGCGAGACCACGACGCGCTGCCCGCTTCCGCGACCGGCGGCCAGCCGTGGGCGCTTCGGTGGATCCAGCAGGGCGATACCACGTGCCAGGCCAACCAGGCCCTACACCCCGAGGCGGTCAGCCTCGTAAAGAAGATCTACGCCAACCGCTACTACGTCCCGTCGGTCGCCGACCCGATGGATCCGATCACGTTCGTGCATAAGATCAAGGCGCCGGTGTACATGGCCTGCCAGTGGACCGACGAGCAGACCGGCGGCCACTGCGCCGACCTCGCCCAGCACTTCACCGGCACCAGCAGCAAGTGGTTCACGTTCACCAACGGCGTCCACGTCGATTCGCTCGATCCGTTTACGTTCGCTGCGCTGGTACGACTTCCTGGAGCTGTACGTGGCGCGCCAGGCGCCCAACCTGCCCGCGTCCGTGCGGGCGATCTCGCCGGTGCTCTACGAGACCGCGATGGGAATCCCGGGGGTAACGCTCCCGAGCAACGATCCGATCCAGGGCATGTCGAGCTACGCCGCCGCGCTGGCCGCCTTCAACCGCCTGCCGTCGGTGCGGATCCTGTTCGAGAACGGCTCCGGAGGCTCGCAGCCCGGGCTGCCGTATCCGGCGTTCGAGCGGTCGTTTGCCAAGTTCCCGCTGCCGGGCACGCGCGCGCGGTTCTGGTACCTCGGACCAGGCGGTAGGTTGCGCCATGCCCCGCCGCGCGGCGCCGGCCACGACGCGTTCACCTGGCGCAAGGACGCCCGGCCGCCCACCGACTTCACCGGCAATGACGGTGCCGGCGGGCTGTGGGGCGCGACGCCGGCCTACCAGTGGGAGCAGAACCCGCCGGGCACCTCGCTCTCCTACATCACCGCTCCTTTGAAGGGCAACACCGTGGTCGTCGGCGCCGGCGGACTGACGGCCTGGGTGCGCTCTTCGACGCGCGACGTGGACCTCCAGGTCACGATCTCCGAGGTGCGCCCGGACGGCCAGGAGCTCTTCGTCCAGGATGGCTGGCTGCGCGCGAGCGATCGCAAGCTCGACCGGGCGAAGAGCAGCCTGCTCGAGCCGGTCCCGAGTTTCCGCCGCACCGACGTCGCACCGATGCCGCGAGGCCGGTTCACCGAGCTCACGATCCCGTTCTACTACGAGGGCCACGTCTACCGCGCGGGCTCCCGGATCCGGATCACGATCAGCGCCCCGAGCGGCGATCAACCGGTGTGGAGCTTCGGCCAAACGGTGCCCCACGGCACGGCCACGGTGGCGGTGGCCTTCTCGCGCTCGATGGCCTCGCGAGTCGTGCTGCCGGTCGTCCCGGGGATCAGGGTGCCGACCGGGCTCCCGCCCTGCAAGGGGCTTCGCGGCGAACCGTGCCGCGCTTACAAGGGGTAGACCTCGCCGGCGCCGGCTTGTGTGCTCAGCGCCGGCGATCAGCGTAACGGCTGCGCGATGGGTTCGCGACGGCCCCCGCGCTCGGTGGCGATCACCCGCACCGAACCGTTCGGTCCCGTCATGTGTTCACCGTACCGGGACGCGATGCCGGAAGCCGAAACCCGCCCGCGTCGCTACCCTGATGCGTCGTCTAACACCTGATAGGAGACGGATGTCCAGTAATCGCTTCGCACGGATGCTCTCGCTGTTGGCCGGCCTGGTGGGGACCGCTGTGGTGGTTTGTCTGTTCGCCACGGGGGCGGGCGCGAGCGCCGGGAGCGCTCCCGCCGCCGACTGCCGGCCGTTCGGCGCATCGCCATGCCTGCTGCCCTTCCCGAACAATCTGTTTACGCGGCCGGATCGCTCCACCGCGACCGGGCTGCGCGTGCATCTGCCGGCTGGCGCGATGCCGGTCAACACGAGCGGGCAGCGGATCAGCGTGGCCGAATACGATCGGAACGACGGCTTCAGCCCGGGAAGCGCGGTGGTCGTGCACGTGGCGGGCCTGGACGACGCCCAGGCCTTCGCCCGGACCGGGGCGGTCTCGTTGGCCAACATGGGGCGGGCATTCGCGCCGGGCGCGCCGATCGTGATCATCGATGAGAGCACCGGCCGGCGGCAGCTGATCTGGTCGGAGCTCGACGCGAACGCATCCTCGCCCCAGGACACCGATCTCCTAATCCACCCTGGCGTCGACTTCGCCGATGGACACACGTACGTCGTGGCGCTCCGGAACCTGCGCGACGCGAGCGGACGCGTGATCGGCGCGCCGGGGTGGTTCGCGAAGCTGCGGGACGATCGGCGGCTGCCGCCGGCGCTGCGCGCCCAGCGCGGTCGCTATACGCGGATCTTCGCCGCCCTGGCGCGTGCCGGAATCCGTCGTTCGAACCTGTACGAGGCGTGGGACTTCACGATCGGCTCGGAGCGGAGCCTGACCTCGCGGTTGCTCGCGATTCGCAACAACGCGTTTGCCCAGCTCGGCGACCACAACCTCGCCGACGGGAAGGTCCAGGGCCGCTCGCCGGCGTTCACGATCGACAGCACCGGGTCCTTGACGCCCCAGCTGCGCGACGTCAAGGGAACGTTCAGCGTGCCGTGTTATCTGATCACGTGTGGGGCGACCGCCACCACCGGGTTCCACTACAGCTCCAGTCGACCCGACGCCCTACCCACCCAGATTCCGGGCAACGTGGCCACCGCTCCGTTCGAGTGCATCATCCCGAGCTCGGCGAGCCCGTCACACCCGGCGCGGATCTCGCTCTACGGGCACGGCCTGCTCGGGTCCCACGCCGAGGTCGAGGCCACGAACGTCGAGGCGATGTCGACCGAGCACAACATCGTCTTCTGCGCGACCGACTGGTGGGGCCTCGCGGCCGGGGACACTGCTTTTGACGCAGGGGCGGTGAAGGATCTGAACCTGTTCCCGGTCGCGGTCGATCGCCTCCAGCAGGGGGTGCTGAACACGCTGTTCCTGGGGCGGGCGATGCTGAACCGGCACGGCTTCGCGTCCAACGCCGCCTTCCAGGCCAGCGGGCGTCCGGTGGTCGAGACCTCGAACCTGTACTACGACGGCAACTCTCAGGGCGGGATCGAGGGTGGACTGACCACCGCCGTCGCGCCCGACTTCCGCCGCGCGGTGCTCGGCGTGTCGGGGATGAACTACGGCAACGTGCTGGTCACCCGCAGCACGGACTTCGCCCCATTCGGCGCGATCCTCTACAGCTCGTATCCGGACTCGTCGATGCACCCGGTGATCCTCGATCTGATCCAGCAGCTCTGGGATCGCGGCGACCCGGACGGCTACGCCGAGTTCATGACCTCGCACCCGCTGCCGGGCACGCCGTCGCACACGGTGCTCATGCAGATCGCATACGGCGACCACCAGGTCAGCATGTACGCGGCCGCCGTGGAGGCCCGGACGATCGGCGCGGCAGTGCACGAGCCGGCGCTCGATCCCGACCGCTCGCGCGACCGGAACCTGTTCTTCGGAGTCCCGGCGATCCGCCGCTACCCGTATCGCGGCTCGGCGATCGTGATCTGGGACGCGGGGCCGGGGTTGGTCGCGGAACCGCCGCTCGCGAACCTGGCTCCGCTCGACACTCCCACCAACCAGGATCCGCACGAGTTCGTGCGGAACACGCCGGCGGCCCGGGTCCAGAAGTCCGACTTCCTGGAGCCCAACGGGGCGGTCGTCGACGTGTGCGGCGGCCGGCCGTGCCACACGTTCAACTACACCCCCTGAGGCGGGCGCGCGCTGCGTGTACCACACCGTCGCGGCGAGCGCCCCGGCTATAGAACCTCGAGGGGCGTTCCGAGGCCGACGTGGGTTGCCAGCCAGGCGTCGTCGGCCACGCGCAGCCGGACGCAGCCGTGGGAGACCCGGCCGGGGATCGCCCACGGCTCGTAGTAGGGGCCATGGATGCCGACCACGCCGCCGCCGGGCCAGTCAGTCAACGTGGAGTAGTCCGAGGTGCCGAACGCGTAGGGCCAGTAGCCCGAGCTGGGGTCTTCGATCTTGAACCGCTCGCGGATCCAGAATCGCCCGGCGGGCGTGGGCGTGCTGGGCTTACCCACGGCGACGGGGGCGCTCCACCGCAGTCGTCCGCCCGTGTAGAAGGAGATGGTCAGCCGTTCGCGGTCGACCACGAGCAGCGTGTGGGTGACATGCAGGTCACCCAGCGCGTCGCGTTTGACCCATCCGGTGCGTCCGTTGGGGCGCATCGGGATCCGTAGCTTGATCCACTCCTGGCCGTGGCTGTCCCAGCGAGCGCTGAGCAACAGATAAATCTCCGGAAACCCGTCCTCGGTCTTCCAGTGCAGCCACGTGACGCGGCGGGCTGACGTGTTCGGCTGCGCGCGGATCGGCTCGATCGCGGTCACGTAAGCCCACCGGGTGAACGTCCGCTCGTTGGAGAGGCGCTCGCTGGGACCCGCCGCCGCGTTTTGGTCGCCCCGCGGAGTGACGTTGGCGGCGATCGAGCGCTCGGCTCCTACCGGGTCGAGCGTCTCGATCCAGGTGCTACCCCAGCGGCGCCAGCCGGCGTGAACGTGCCTCGGCGCTGAGCTTGCCGCTGCCCACTCTGGTCCCGACGCCAGGAGGATGATTATGCCCAGCGGGATGGTGGCGCGTCGCACGCCCCACCGACGTCTCGGGACGCAGCCGTGGCTCAGGGCGTCAGTGACTGGCAGGCGTTCTTCTCGTCCGTGTTCAGGGGATCGTGGTTGGTCCGGAATTGGACCGCGCCGTCCGTCAGATACTGGTCGTCGCCGGGGAACTTGAAGCCGGGGAAGTTCACCTGGTAATTGGGGATCAGGACGATGTTATGCACCAGGTCCTTGACCGTGTAGTGGACCGTCGCGGTCCAGACCCGCGTCTCGACCGAGGCCTCCTCCGCCGGCCCGAGATTCACCTCGGCGCTCTTGGTGGTGGTGGTTGATACCTCGCCCATCTGCTTACTGCTGACCTTGAGCTCGATCGACGCCTTCGCGAATCCCAGTGCCTCTCCGGCGGCCTTGTAAGAAAATCCCGCCTCGGTGCTGTTCGACTCTCCACGCTCGTCGCTGATCTCTGTCACGTACTTGGCGCTCGTGGGGCCGCAGTTGTCGACCGCACCACCGAGGATCTGATAGGGGCTCCAACCGGTCGTGATAGGGGGGTCGTTCGCGGTGAACTGGCATTCGTTGACCTTGTCGCACAGCCTTGCCCCGTCCGCGGGACGCGCGCCGACGTCGGCCGGGTGTGTGGGGCCGCGGACCATCGATGCGCGAGCGCTCGGCGTCGCTCGGCTCGCCGTGCGTTGATGGGCGTAGGCCTCGGCTCCTAGGGCGCTCGCGAGGACGGCAATCGCGATCGCGGCACTCACTCGTCTGGTGGCGAACATGTCAAGCTACTCCCGGGAGGACTGGCTGTGCGCGCCGCCACCTCATCCCGTGAACCGCGGGCGCGTCGGGTTGGAGCAGCGCTCCTTGAACTCGGCATCGGTCATCTTCCGCGTTTTCGTCAGGATCACGAACGGCGGGGTCTGCGGGTCGGGCGTCACCCCGGTTCGCTCGCTGCGGAAGTTGGTGATGGTGTAGGAGGCAAGCCGCGTCTGCACGGCCATCGTGCCGGTGACGACTCCGATCTCCGGGGCGTCCCAGATCCCGCCGATATAACCCCTCGGAACCTCGACCAAGCCGGTGAATTTGAACGATTGCGTTTGGGACCACTCGTGCTCGTATCCGGCGAAAAGGCTCGTCTCGAAGTCGACGATGCCGGGAACCTTGACCTCGGCGCTGCCGGTCAGCTCCCCGCCGACCGACACTTTGGCGGTGCGCTTCACCTCGACCCCGTAGCCCGCCCAGTCCGACTCACCGGGTATCTTTCCGCAGTTGATAAGCGTGTCGTCGCGCTTCGCCTCTCCCGGGTGGTATGTCAGGCTCGAAGCGGTGAACGCGCAGCTCGTGCCCTCCGCGCCCGCGCACATCGCGTTGAGCAAGTCGACAACGTGAGGAGCCTTGGACGCATCAACCGTGTAGGTTCCTCTAGCCTCAAACGTGTAGTCAAAGTCCTGGCGAGGTTCGAACGGAAAGACGTCGGTCGTGGCCGCTCTCGGTCCAGCCGATCTCCGGGTTGACCGTCCTGTTGCCAGTCACCGTGCCATTGTCAAAGCCGGGATAGCCGGAAGTGTTGTTCACCTGGATGCTCAAAGGTGGCCCGTCCCCGCTCGGGAGGGGGTCGCAAATGCCCCCGCAATGGGCTCCTCTTATGTACACCGAGAGATACTCGCTGCGGTTCAGCGCGGTGTCGGCTCGGTACACGAACCAGTTGACGTACTTCTGGGTAGTGAGGTAATCCTTGAACGGCCGAGCCCGATAAATGAAGTTCTCCCCGGGCTTCAGGGTCGCCGGGAAGTCCGCGTCCCACGATCCGTACTTTGCAACGAGTGTCCAGGCGTAGGGCGTGACGTTGGTGATGATCCCGACCGCGTCCTTGCCGCTGAAATTGTGTACGAGGATGCCCAGCCGCTTGGCCTCGGGCCGCTTCCTCTCGCTCGGCGCATGCGGCCTGGATTTAGCGGCGACGGGCGCGGCGCCGGCGGCGGTCAAGGCGAAGACGCCAACTCCGACCGCGATGCACACCGCGGCCGCCGCGGCCGCTGCCCTCCGGTGGGCGCTCATCGAGCGCCCCTCGGTGCCGGAAGGCCATGCCTGCCAGGGCTCACGCCAGTGACTGAGACTCCCCTCATACCGCTCACGACGCCATCCATGATCTCGCCGCCCGGCGGGCCGCACAATAGGGACACCCCTAGACCGACCCCTATATTTTTGCCTCCTTCAATCCGGACCCGCATAGCGGCACCGTCACGCTCCCCGCCGCGAGCTCTCGCGCCCGCGCCCACGCACCGCCCTCGGCGGCCTCGCTTTCTGCCACGCCCGGGATCGCCGGGTGCCCGCGGGCGATCAACGCCCCGGCCCACACCAACGCGGCGGTCGGCTCGACGAACAGTCCCCGACGAGCGAGATCGCGCTGCGCGGGCTCGATGGCGGCCTCCGGGACGCTGACCACGCACCCGCCGCTCCGGGCCACGGCCGCCAGGATCTGGGCCCCGCGCGCCGGACGGGGGATCGCGATTCCCTCGGCGCGCGTGGGCGTGACCTCGACGTCGACCGGCTCGCGCAACCCCCTCGCCCACGCCTGGGCGAGGGGCGCGCAGCGCTCGCTCTGAAGCGCGATCAATGCCGGCACGCGTTCGATCAGACCGGCCGCTTGCAGTTCGCTGAACCCGCGAGCCGCGCCGAGCGCCAGGGTTCCGTTGCCGACGGGCACGATCACCGCGTCCGGCGCGCCGCGTCCGAGCTGCTCCCACAGCTCGAAAGCGAACGTCTTCGTCCCCTGGAGGAAGTACGGGTTGTAGATGTGTGACGCGTACGTGGCTCCGGTGCGCTCGACCGCCGCGATCGCCGCCTCCATCGTGGCCGTGCGGTCGCCGGCCACGCACTCGAGCGATGCCCCGTAGGCGAGGATCTGCTCTCGTTTGCGCGCCGAGGTCCCCTCCGGGACGAACACCTGGCATTCGAGGCCGGCGCGCGCCGCGTACGCGGCGATCGCACTGCCGGCGTTGCCGCTGCTGTCGGCCACCACTCGCCGAGCTCCCCGCTGCACCGCGGAGGCGATCAGGACGACGGCCCCTCGGTCCTTGAACGACAACGTCGGGAACACGAACTCGAGCTTGAGCGTGACTCCCTCAAGGTCGCTCCCGGCGGAGGCGATCGGTGTGTGGCCCTCGCCGAGCGTCAGCCTCCCCGCGACCTCGGCCCCCACGGGGATGCAGGCGCGGTAGCGCCACAGACCTCCGGGCCCCGAGTCGTGATCGGCCGGCGGTAAGTCGGCCAGAGCGGACGCCGCGACCTCGGCCAGGTCGAGCAGGCCCCCGCACGCGCAGCGCCACGCGCCGGCCGGCGCCGGACTCCCGCAGACCGTGCAGGCGGTACGCACCGGCCAAGGGTGGCAGCTCAGGGAGTCGCCGACTCTGACTAGCTTCGACCCGCCACCTTCTTCAAAAACCGCACGAGATCGGTGAAGAAGACGTTGTGCGGGAACGCGCCGGCGGGATCGTTGTGCGCGTACGTCGACTGGCGGTTGAGCAGCGTCAGGTTGCGCATCGGGATGCCCGACTGCTTGGCCAGGGCAACCGTCGCCGCTGGAACCTGGGGTCCGCCCAGCGCGGCCCCGAACGCGTAAATCTTGAGGGCCTTCGGCAAGTGGCCGCCCATCGTCGAGTGCACGTCGAGGACGCTCTGGGCGGGGTTCGCGATTCCGTTGCCCACCGCCGCGGTGTCGTCGGTCAATCGCTGGGGGAAGTACCACTCGGTGCCGTCGACGCCGGGTATCCCGAGGCCCGAGAACATCGTGGCGAACCGCTTGATCGGGGTGAGGGCACCGCGGCCATCCCAGGTGTGGTAGCCGTGGATCGTCCGCCCGGAGACTCCCTTGCCGAGGTGGGCCTGGGCGGCGATCAACGACATCGGCGAGGTCCCCACGTTCAGCGCGTAGCCGTACTGGGCGAGGTTCGTGACTGGTACCGGCGGCTTCAGGGATGCCGGGAGCAACGGGAACGTCTGCCCTAGCGACGGGATGTTGGGCGCGATCAGCGCGCCGAGCGAGCCGGTGGCGTTGAACAGGCCGGCGAACGGAGCGCCGATCCCGCCGAACGACAGCCACGGCGTCTGGCCCGGGGCGTCGAGCTTCTGCAACGCCGCGGATGCCTGGGCCGCGCTCTCCGCGGGGAAGCTCGCGCCGTCGTCGTAGACCAGTCCTGCCAGGTCGTCGGCGCCCGCTCGGCCGCCGAAGTTCCAGGTGGCATAGGCGGTGACGACCGCGCCACCGAGCGAGTGACCGCCCAGCACGACCTTGCCGCCGAGGCGCTTGGCAGCCTCGATCACCCGGTGCAGGTCCTGGACCGCGACGTTCATTCCCCACTGCTTCGCGAATGCCAGGTTCAGGCTGAGGTCGCTCGTCGGAATGTGGTGCTTGATCTTCGAGTTGGCGAGCCACCCGAGGTAGTAGTTGAACACCTCCGTCGGGCTGGCCTTGCCCTCCTTGGCCAGATTGAGCACCGACTGATCCTCGAGCAGGTTCTCGCGCCGCTCGACCGACCACACCTGCCAGCCCTTGGCCGTCGAGGCGATCCACCGCGCGAGCGGGACGAAGTAGGCCGCGCCCGCGGAAGTCCCGGGCTCGAGCACGAGCACGTTCTTGGCCGAGGCCGGGCCAACCTTGATCACCCCGACCCTGTCGTACTTGGCTGGAGTACCGGGGGCGCCGAAGCCCTTCATCCAGGTCACCCCGAGCGCGCCCGCCGACGCCGGCGAGGCGAGGAACGCGGCGATACAAGCGGCGATCGCAAGTCGAAGGGCGGTCTTACGCACTCCCGAACCGTAGGCCGGAGATTCGCAACCGGCAACGACGCCCTGCACTGTCCCCGCGCGCGTTACCTGTGCATGGCGCACACCGAGGCGCGTCATACTGCTGCGCATGGAATCCGGCAACCGCGGCGACGTGCTGCGAGCGATCGTCGCCCGCACCGACCTCGACCGCTTCACCGAACGCGTGCTCGACAGCTTCTGGGAGCGCCCCGAGTACCAGCGGCTGCAGCTGCCGCGCGAGGAGATCCGCGCCTGGGTGCGCTGGAACATGGACCTCGTGATCCGCTGGCTGACCGAGGCTCGGCCGCCCGACGAGACCGAGCTGGAGCTGTTTCGGCGCAACGCGCGGGATCGCGCGGCCGCGGGCACGCCGGCGGACATCGTTCCCGCGAACTTCCGCCGGGGCGCAAGGTTCGCGTGGCAGGCGATGCTCGAGGCCGCCACCGCGGAGGAGCGCCCAGCCCTCCTCGAGGCCGCGGACATGCTGTTCGAATACGTCGACCGCGTCTCGAGCATCTACTTCGAGGTCTACGAGGCAGCCGCCACGTCGGCCAGCGCGACCGCGGAGGAGACCAGGGCGAGGGCGCTCCTTCAGCGGATCGCGCTCGACCAGCCCCCGCTGCCCGAAGACCTCCAGCTGGCCGAGCGGATCGGCTTCGACCTCGAGCGCGGCTCGCGACCGTTCGTGATCGCCTCGGCGCGCGGGGCGGCGGAATACCACGCCCAGCTGGCGGCGCAGCTGCGCCGCCGGGGCGCGCTTGCCGTCTCGGAGGGCAGACGCGTCGCCGGGCTAGTCGCCGCGAGGTCGGCCAAGCCATGGAGCGGCCTCGAGTTGGACGGCGCCGCTGTGGCTACACAGGCGCGCGCCGCGATCGGGGGCGAGCGCGGACGCTCGCTCGAGGAGCTGCGAACCGTGGTGGAGGTGGCGCTCAGCCGGGGACGTTCCGGCGTCGTCGAGGTGGCGGAATACCTGCCCGAACTGCTGCTGAGACGCTCCCCGCGCGTGGCCGCGCAGGTCGGCACGCGTCTCTACGGCCGCCTCGAGGACGCCCATCCGGAGCTCGCGCGCACCCTGGATCTCTTCGTGGAGAGCGGATTTGAGCGCGGCCGCACCGCCGCCGCGCTACCCGTGCACCGCAACACGCTGCGAGATCGGATCGATCGGATCTCGGAGATCACGGGCGTCGATCTGGACACCCGGGACGGACGCGGGCTCGCTTGGCTGGCCTGGGTGGGACGCCGCGATGCAACCTCCGCATCAACCGAGGACCGCAGCGGTTTGAGGATGCGTGTTGCGGATTGATTAGGGAAAGCTCGACGCGACCGCGCGCTTTGCGCGGTTCGACTAGATTTCCCCTGACCATCGACCCTCGAGGAGGAGGCTCAATGAGGAGGTACAACAAACCGGCGCGGATCGCGGCGATAGCTCTGGCCGCGTCGATCGTAGTGGCCGCGTGCGGCAGCTCGTCCAGCAAGACGACGTCGACGCCGAGCTCGACCTCGCCGTCCACTGCCAAGAACGGCGGCACCGTCACGCTGCTGATGGGGACCGCGCCTGACTCGCTCGACCCGGGCATGGGCTACACGACCCAGGCCGCCGAGCCCGACTGGCTCGCATACACCGGGCTTACCACCTACGCCCACGCCAACGGCTCCGCCGGAGGGCAAGTGATCCCAGGCCTCGCGACGGCGCTGCCCGCGATCACAGACGGAGGCAAGACCTACTCGGTCACGCTGCGCAAGGGGCTCGTGTTCTCGAACGGGACGCCCGTCAAGGCGAGTGACTTCACCTACACCGTCGAGCGCGCGATCAAGATCCCGTGGGGCGGCTCCGGTCAGTTCATCACCGCCCAGATCGCGGGCGCCACGGCGTATTCGACCGGCAAGGCGAAGACGATCTCGGGGATCACCACCAACGACGCCACTGGGCAGATAACGATTCATCTGAACTCGGCCTACGGGGCGTTCGACAACGTGCTCGCGTTCCCCTCGCTCGGCCTGGTCCCGACCGGGACGCCGTTCACCAACCAACCGAACAACCCGCCACCCGGCGTAGGTCCGTACATGATCACGAACATCGTCCCCAACGCCTCGTTCTCGCTGGTCAGGAACCCGAAGTGGGCGTCGATGAACATCCCGGGCATCCCCGCCGGTCATGTGGACATCAACGCCAAGATCTCGTCCAACATCGATGCGAACACGTTGTCGGTGCTCAACAACTCGGCCGACATCTTCGACTGGGCCGACACCATCCCCGGCAGCCTGCTGCCGCAGCTCAAGTCGCAAGCATCGGACCGCTTCTCCCAGGTCGACCTGGGCGGTTCTACGTACTACATCTTCATGAACCAGAAGGCCAAGCCGTTCTCGAGCCAGCTGGCGCGTGAGGCCGTGGTCACCGGGCTGAGCCAGCCGGCGATGAACCGCCTCGGCTCCGGCACGCTGGCGTACGGGTGCTATTTCCTCCCGCCGGCGATCATCGGTCATCCACCCTCCGGCAACTCGTCATGCCCGTACGGGGACCCGTCCAGTGGTGGAGACATCGCCAAGGCGAAGCAGCTCGTCACGCAATCCGGCATGGCGGGGACGCCGGTCACGGTCTGGAGCGAAACACGCCAGCCACGGCAGGCGTGGATGACGTACTACACCTCGTTCCTGAACCAGATCGGGTTCAAGGCCACGCAGAAGGTGATCGCCGACGCGACGTACTTCACGACGATCGGCAACCTCAAGCTCAACCCGCAGACCGGCTTCGCGGACTGGAACCAGGACTTCCCGAACCCGGTCGACTTCTACCTGCTGCTGAGCGGTGCGGCGATCCTGCCGACGAACAACCAGAACTTCGGTCAGGTCGACGACCCGTTCATCAACGCTCAGGTCAACAAGCTCGGAGCGGTGCCGACGAGCCAGCTCAGCTCGGTCGCCGGCCAGTGGCAGGCGCTCGATCGAGTACACGGCCAAGAAGGCCTACGTGGCCGTGTTCGGCTACCAGACGTTCCCGAAGTTCACCTCGAGCCGGATCAACTACGGCGCAGCCATCTTCCACCCCGTCTACGGGTGGGACTGGAGCTCGTTCCAGCTGAAGTAACGACTACTCAAATGGGCTGGGGCAGGGTAGGCTGTCCCGGCCCGTTTCGCAATGGCCACGACATCCGCAACCGGCACCGAGTTCTCTGGCGAGACCGCAGCGTTACTCGCCGAGGGCGAAGGGCTGCCACCTGGCATCGGGCCGTGGGCACTCGCCTGGCGGCGACTCCGTCGCAACAAGACGGCTCTCGCCTTCGGCGGACTGTTCATCGCTGATCGTCGTGGTCTGCCTGCTCGCGCCGGTCTACTCGCACGCCGTCGCTCACATCGGACCGGCTGACGAGACGTACCTGAGCAAGCCGTTCAACGTGAAGAAGCAGGAGTACGCGGTCAGCCCGACCGGTATCCCGATCGGCCCCACGTGGCACAGCCGCTTCTTCCTGGGGGCCGACGCCAACGGCCGCGACGTCGCCGTGCGGCTGCTCTATGGCGGGCGCAACTCGCTCGAGATCGGCTTCGTGGCGACGATCATCACGATGGTCCTGGCACTGATCCTCGGCGTCTGGTCGGGGTACTTCCGAGGGATCTCCGACGGCATCATCAACCGCTTTCTCGACATCATCTGGGCCTACCCGGCGGTGCTGCTCGGCGTGACGCTCGGAACGGTGCTCGCGGTCGGCGGCATCGGCCCGCTTCATGGGACGGCCCTGCTCGTGCCCGCGATCGTGATCGGCATCGTCTACATCCCGTACGTCGCCAAGCCGGTGCGCGGCCAGGTGTTGACCCTGCGCGAGCGCGAGTTCGTCGACGCCGCCCGCCAGCAGGGTCTCAGCCACGCCAGGATCATGTTCTCGGAGATCCTGCCCAACCTGGCGAGCACGATCATCGTGTTCATCCCGCTGATCCTGGCCAACGCGATCCTGCTCGAGGCGGCGCTGACGTACCTCGGCGCCGGCGTACAGCCGCCGAATGCCTCGTGGGGGACGATGATCTCGGACGGCATTTCAACCATTCCGGCCGCGTTCCACAACGTGCTGGTCCCCGGAATCATGCTGGTGCTCTGCGTGCTGTCGATCAACGTGTTCGGCGACGGATTGCGCGACGCGCTAGACCCGCGGGCCAAGGTCCGCATCGCGCACTGAGGGAGCTCGAGCAGTCGTGACGCGCTTCATCATCCGCCGCCTGCTGGCGATGATCCTGGTGATGTTCGTGATCTCGCTGCTGACGTTCCTGCTGTTCGAGGCGATCCCCAACGGCGACCCCGCGCTGCGGCTCGCCGGCCGCACGGCGACCGCGCTGGAGATTCAGGAGATCCGCCACAAATACGGCTTCGATCAGCCAGTCTACGTCCAGTACGCGCGGACGATGAAGAACATCTTCACCGGCCAGGCGTACTCGTACACGCAGGGCTTCAACGTGCTCGACGAGATCCGCGCCGGGCTGCCGGCCACGCTGTCGCTCGCGTTCGGCGCCGGTATCATCTGGCTGCTCTCCTCGATCGTCGTGGGCACGTTAGCCGCGATAAAGGCGGGCAGATACACCGACCGGGTACTGACCGTGCTCGCGATGGTCGGCGTGTCGTTCCCGCCGTTCTTCTTAGGCGCGGTGCTGATCTACTTCCTCGGCTACAAGGCCAACATCTTTCCGCTCGGCGGCTACGTGAAGTTCACCTCGAACCCGTGCGCAGTGGTTCGTGCATCTGGTTCTGCCCTGGTTCACGCTCTCGGTGCTGTTCATCGGGTTCTACTCGCGGGTGCTGCGATCGACGATCCTCGACACGATCAACGAGGACTACGTCCGCACCGCCAAGGCCAAGGGCCTCTCGGAGCGCCAGGTGCTGCTCCGACACATCCTTCGCAACAGCCTGATTCCGATCATCTCGCTGTGGGGGCTGGACATCGCGCAGGTGATCGGCGGCGGCGCCATCCTCACCGAGTCCGTCTACAACCTGCACGGTGTCGGCCAGCTCGCCGCGGAGTCGATCGGCAAGCTCGACATCATCCCGATCCTGGTGATCACGATGCTGACCGCGTTCGCGGTGGTATTCCTGGCGGCCGTGATCGACATCCTCTACGCGTTCCTCGATCCGCGCATCCGGCTCGCGGGATGACCGACAACCGGCTCCTGGAAGTCCTGGGCCTGCGGGTCTCGTTCGCGACCGAGGACGGGGTCGTCCAAGCGGTCGACGGCGTGTCGTTCACAGTCGACCGCGGGGAGGTCGTCGCAGTCGTGGGCGAGTCGGGCTCCGGGAAATCGGTCACCGCGATGACGCTGATGGGACTGACGCGCGGCCCGAACGCCAGGTTCGAGGGGAGCGCGACGTTCGAAGGCACGGAACTGGTCACCGCCACCGAGTCCGACCTTCAGAAGATCCGGGGAGCGGGGATCGCGATGGTCTTCCAGGACCCGATGAGCTCGCTCGATCCGGTCTACCGGGTCGGCTCCCAGATCGTCGAGCAGATCCGCGTGCACGAGCACGGCGTGTCTAAGGCGCAGGCCATGGACCGCGCGGTCGAGCTGATGGAGCGTGTGGGGATCCCCCGCGCTGCCGAGCGGCTGCGCTCCTATCCGCACGAGTTCTCCGGCGGCATGCGCCAGCGCGTGATGATCGCGATGGCGCTGTCGTGCTCGCCGAAGCTGCTGATCGCCGACGAGCCGACGACCGCGCTCGACGTCACGATCCAGGCCCAGATCCTCGACCAGGTTCGCAAGCTGCGCACTGAGACGAGTGCCGGGGTCATCCTCGTCACCCACGACCTTGGGGTGGTCGCCGACATCGCCGACCGGATCGTGGTGATGTATGCCGGCCGGGTGGTCGAGCAGGGGACGCTGGACGAGATCTTCTACGACCCGCAGCACCCCTACACCTGGGGTCTGCTCGGCTCGATCACGCGCCTGGACCGTGACCGCTCCCAGCGCCTTCCGGCGATCCCCGGGCTCCCGCCCTCGCTGGTCAACGCTCCGCAGGGCTGTCACTTTCGCCCCCGCTGCCCCCACGCGTTCGACAAGTGCACCGAGGTCCCGGAGCTGATCTCGCGGCTGCCTGGCGTGCCTGGGCACCTCGACCGCTGCTGGCTCGAGCCCGACCGCAGGCGGACCCTGCGCCAGGTCGGCGATCAGATCGGCCTGGCCAGCGGGGAGACCGTGATCTCGTGAGCATCGAGGCGGAGCTCCAGCCCGGCGCGCCGATCGAGCGGGACGGCTCGCCGCTGCTCGAGGTCGACCACCTGAAGGTGCTCTTCCCGATCAAGTCCGGCGTGCTGGTGGACCGCAAGATCGGTTTCGTGCACGCCGTGGACGACGTGTCGTTCGAGTTGCACTCTGGCGAGACGCTCGGGATCGTGGGCGAATCCGGCTGTGGGAAGACCACGCTGATTCGAGCGCTGGTCAGGCTGATCGATCCGACCGGTGGGGCGATCCGCTTTCACGGTGCGGACATCACCAGCGCCGGCCGCAAGCAGCTCGAGCCGATCCGGCGCGAGATGCAGATGGTCTTCCAGGACCCGCAGGCCTCGCTGAACCCGCGCAAGCGGGTGAACCAGATCCTCGCGACGCCGTTGCGGATGCGCGGTGTCCCCAAGGATCGCATGCAGGACGAGAGCCGCCGGCTGCTCCAGAGGGTGGGCCTGCATGCCGAGCACCTCAACCGCTATCCCCACGAGTTCTCCGGCGGCCAGCGCCAGCGGATCGGGATCGCGCGCGCCCTCGCGGTCGAACCCCGGCTGATGATGCTCGACGAACCCGTGTCCGCGCTCGACGTCTCGATTCAGGCGCAGGTCATCAACCTGCTCGACGAGCTGCAGGACGAGTTCCACTTGTCATATCTGTTCGTGGCCCACGATCTGAGCGTGGTCCGCCACGTCTCGGACCGAATCGCGGTCATGTACCTCGGCAAGCTGATGGAGGTCTCCCCGGCGGAGGAGCTCTACACGAGGCCGATCCACCCCTACACCTCGGCGCTGCTCGACGCGATCCCGCTTCCCGACCCAAACGAGAACCGGGCCCGCGATCGCCCGATCATCACCGGCGAGCCGCCTAACCCGATCAGGCCGCCGTCGGGGTGCCGCTTCCACACGCGCTGCCCGCGCGCCACCGAGATCTGCCGGTCGGTCGAGCCGCAGCTGACCGAGTACGCCGGCGGTCATCTGGCGGCGTGTCATCACCCCCAGCACGTGACGGCCCACGAGATCGCGGAATCGACCCGGTCCCCCACCTCGCCGGCGTCCGCCGGCGACGAGCCCCCCACCGCCGACGAGTAACTAAGGGGTACGCCGCCCGCGGCTAAGGCCCCCGCGACCCGAACCGGCTGCGTTCTCCCGATGTGCGCCGGCGCCTCTCAGTTCATCCTCATGGCAGATGAATTCGACTCAGAGGAGCGAGAAATGGACCACATCAGTTACGCAATCGCATCGGCACGAACCGATGAGCTACGCAGGGCAGGCGAGCGCTCAGCGCGGGTTGCCACCCTCCGCGAGCGGTCACCGCATCGGTCGCTCTGGCGATACTTCAAGCATGTCGGCGACCAGGCTGACCTCAAGCCGCTTCGTGGGACGCCGTCTCGAGCTCGAGGAGCTGGAGACGGCGCTGGCGCAAGCCTCGGTGCGGCAGCCGGCGCTCGTCCTGCTCGGCGGTGAATCCGGCGTCGGCAAGACCCGACTGGTAAGGGAGTTCGAACAGCGGCATTCGGAGGACGCCCTGGTGCTCCGGGGCGACGCGGTAGAACAGGGCGAGGGAGAGCTGCCGTACGCGCCGCTGCTGAGCGCGCTGCGGCCCATCGTTCGCGAGCGGCACCCGGCCCTCGAGGCGCTCGGGCGCGGCAGCCGGGCGCAGCTCGGCGCCTTGCTGCCAGGACTCGACGAGGAGAGCCACCCGTCCGACCAGCTTGATCCTTCCGCCCAGCTGCGACTATTCGAGGCGGTCCTGGAGCTGATCGAGCTACTCAGTGAGGATCTTCCGCTGGCGCTGATCCTCGAGGACATGCACTGGGCGGATCGCTCCACGCGCACGTTCGCGACGTATCTCGCGCGGAGCCTCCGTCAGGAACGGCTCGTGCTATTGCTCACCTACCGCAGTGACGAGCTCCACCGCCGCCATGCTCTGCGCCCCCTGCTCGCCGAGCTGGAGCGGCTGGAGCACGCGCGCCGGGTCGACCTGGCCCCGTTCGACCGCCACGAGCTGGCCGAGGTGCTTGCGGACATTCTCGAGGATGAGCCCAGCCAGGCGCTCGTTGAACGGCTGTTCGCCCGCAGCGAAGGCAATCCGCTCTACACCGAAGAGTTGCTCGCTGCCGGGCTCGACGGGCGTGGCGCCACGCCCCAGAGCCTGCGCGATGCCTTCATGCTGCGGATCGAGCGCCTGTCGGCCGACGCCCAGCGCGCGGCGCGCGCGATCGCCGTCGGCCGCAGGCTGGACGAAGCCGTAATCGCCGAGATGACCGGGATCGAGCACGAATCGCTGCACGCCGCGCTCCGCGAGGCGGTGGCCGAGCAGGTGCTCGAGGCCGCGGACGATGGGAGATTCCGGTTCCGTCACGCGCTTCTGCGCGAGGCCCTGGTCGACGACTTGCTCCCCGGCGAGCGGGTGGAGCTGCACCTGGCGCTAGCCCGGCTCCTGGAGGAGCAGACGGCCGAGGACGAGGATCGCCAGGCACAGCTGGCGGCGACGATAGCCGGTCACTACGCCGCGGCCGGCGACCAGCCGGCCGCGCTGCGCGCGACCGTGAGGGCGGCGCTCGCGGCCAGGGGCGTACATGCCTATGGGGATGCCGCCGACCTCGCCGAGCGCGCGCTCGAGCTGTGGCCACGGGTGCCGGACGCCGAGGACATGCTCCCCCTCGACCACGTCGAGCTATTACGGATTGCCGCCGCGGCGCACGAGATCGCGGGCGATCGGGCGCGCGCGGAGGTGCTGCTCCAGAGCGCGCTGCGCGAGCTCGAGCCGGCGGCCGAGCCCCGGCGGTACTCAGACCTGCTGGCGCGGCTGGCTCGGGCCCAGTGGCAGCTGAACCGGGGGCTCGAGGGGGTGGAGACGGCGCAGCGGGCGCTGTCGATGCTCCCCGCCGATGAGATCAGCCATGAGCGCGCGTCGCTGCTCGTCTGGCTGGCCCGTACACGGTCTCTGCGTGGGCGCTTCCGGGACGCGATCGCCGACGGCGAGGCGGCCCTGGCCACGGCCGTGGCGGCCGGGGACCGAGGATCCGAGAGCGAGGTGCTCAACACGCTCGGAATGGCGCGGATCGCGCTCGGCGACGTGGATCGAGGGGTGGCGGATCTTCATCGCGCGATGGAGATCGCGCGCGCCGACGACGACCTCGACGGGCTCGCGTACGCCTACGCGAACCTCGCCGACTTTCTCAACATCGCCGGCCGGACGCTCGAGGCCCTCCGGGTCGCCAAGGAGGGACTGGAGGCGACGCCGCGGCGCTTCACTCAGAACCGCGACTGGATGATGCTGACCATTTCGGACATCGCGTTCGAGGCCGGTGACTGGGAGACGGCGCGGGCGAACCTCGGGCCGAAGCGCTCGCAGATGGTGGGGCGTCAGCTGATCTTGCGATTGATACGCGAGGCCGACCTCGCGCTCGGCGTCGGAGACGAGGAGGCGGCCGCCCGGTGCATAGGGGAGGCGGAGCCTCTGGTCGCCGACTCCTCCGAGCCGCAGTTCATCGGCTCCCTCGGCGCCGAGCTCGCCGAGCTGCGCCGGCGACAGCGAGACCTCCTCGGCGCCCGCGCGGCGGTCGGCAACACGCTCGACCGCGTGGAGCTGTGCACCGACGACGTGGCTCAGATCGCACGGGCCTCGGCTGCCGGCGCGCGGATCGAAGCGGACATCGCCCAGCGCGCGCGTGACCTGCGCGAGCAGCGCAGCGAGCGCGACGCGATCGCGCGGGCGCGGATCCACACGCAGCGGCTGCGCGCCGCCGCGCAGGACGGCGGCCCGGTGGAGCGCGCCTGGAGCGCCACGGGCACGGCTGAGCTCGCCCGTGCGCGCGGGCGAAACGATCCGGTGCTGTGGTCGAAGGCCGCGCAGGCATGGGATGCGATCGACCGCCCCTACCTCGCGGCGGCCGTGCGCTGGCGCGAGGCGGAGGCCCACGTGGAGGCCGGTGAGCGCTCCGCTGCCATCGGGCCCGCCGAGGCGGCGCTCGAGGCCGCCAACCGGCTCGGCTCGCGCTGGCTACAGGAGGAGATCACGGCCCTCGGCTTCCGCGCCCGGCTCGACCTGGGCGAGCGGGCGAGCGCCGAGCATGACGGCGAACCCGCCGCCGAGCCTGAGGATCCCTTCGGTCTGACCCCTCGCGAGCGCCAGGTGCTCGCGCTCATCGCCGAGGGAGCGACTAACCGTCAGATCGGCGCGGCGCTGTTCATGGCCGAGAAGACCGCCAGCGTTCACGTCTCCCGGATCCTCAGCAAACTGGGGGTCTCAAGCCGCACCCAGGCCGCGGCCGTCGCCCACCGGCTGCACCTCGGTTAGCGCTCAGCCCTGCCGGCGGAGGTCCCTCCAGGCCGAGCGGGCCTGCCTCAGCGCTCTGAGCACCTGCGCTCGGGCTTCCTCTGCGGCCTTGACGGCTTCCTTGATCTGGTCGCGGGAGCGGCGCCCCCGCGCCAACAGGTCGAACGACCACAGCCCGGTCTCGAGCAACCGGGCGGCCCGGGCGATGTCCGCGTTCACCGCATCGCGGAGCGCGGCGCCGCGCAGTCCCTCCTCGATGTAGCGGACACGGGCGTCGAACGCGATCTGCCCGAGACCCGCCAGCGCGAGCCCGGCGGCCTGCGGCTCGGGGTCGCGGGGATCGACCTCCGCCCGCGCCGCGAGCTCCTCGGCCGCGACCGCCGCGAGCCGGTTTTGGATCTCCATCAGTGCCGCGGCGAGCGAGGGGGTCGCGGCGACCATCGCGGCGAACATCGGGATGAAAGTCACCAGCTCGTCGGGCAAGCGGTCGAAGGCCTCGCTGTCGTGCTGGAGCGCCCGCATCACCGCGCCCGACACGGACTCGCCCGGCTCCCGCTCTCGCAGAGCCTGGGCCAGCCGCTCGATCGACTCGTCGGTCTGGTCCAGGACCATCGACTCCTTGGTCGGGAAGTAGTTGTACACGGTCTTCTCCGACACGCCGACGACGTCCGCGACCTCCGAGACCTTGACATTGTCGAAGCCTCGGACGGCGAACAGCGCGGTCGCGACGTCCGAGATCCGCTGGCGCGTCAGCCGCCGCTTGCGCTCGCGCAGGCCCTCCGCGGGGCGGCGCTCCGTCTGAAGCTGCTCCTGCGCACGACGTGCGCGGGTGAGCAGATGCGCCATCTCCTCGCCGACCTCGCCGACCAGGATCGTGTGCACGCGCTCGTCGGCGAGGGCGTCGCCCAGGGCCTCGTCGTCGCGCGGAGGCGCGGCCGCGGGGGCCTCTTGCGGAGCTTTGCTCACGGCTCCAACACTAGCAGGAAAATTCAGTTGCAGAAAAAGTTCAGTAACTGTAGAATCGTCCGCGTGACTGCTCTCGCTATCCAAACCAATCAGCTGACGAAGCGCTTCGGTGCCTTCACCGCCGTCGACCGCCTGGACCTGAACGTCGAACAAGGCACCGTGGTCTCGCTCCTGGGGCCGAACGGCGCCGGCAAGACCACCACCGTCCGGATGCTCGCGACCTTACTGCGGCCCGACGCCGGCCGCGCTCGAGTCGGAGGCCACGACGTCGTGGCCGAATCCGAGCAAGTCCGGCGGCTGATCTCGCTCACCGGCCAGTTCGCGGCCCTCGACAAGAACCTGACCGCCCGCGAGAACCTTGTGCTGATGGCACGCCTGCGCGGCCGCAGCCGCTCCGCCGCGCGGAAGATCGCCGAGGAGCTGATCGAGCGCTTCGATGCGGGGGCGTTCGCCGACCGCCTCGTCAAGAGCCTCTCCGGCGGCGAGCGCCGGCGGATCGACCTCGCCGCCGGCCTGATCGACCGCCCCTATGTGCTCGTCCTCGACGAACCGACCACCGGTCTCGACCCGCGCAGCCGCCAGGTCGTGTGGGCGACCATGCGGGAGCTGGTGGCCGACGGCGTCACGCTGCTCCTCACCACGCAGTACCTCGAGGAAGCCGACGCGCTCGCAGACCGGGTCGTCCTGATCGATCGCGGAACCGAGGTCGCGTCCGGCACGCCGGCGCAGCTGAAGACCCAGGTCGGGCAGCAGCGGGTCGACGTGGTCGCTGCCGACGGCGAGGCGTTCGCGCACCTGACCGGAGCCCTCGACGGGAGCTTTGATGTCACCCCGCTGCCCGAGCAGCGGATGGTGTCGGTCGCGGCGCCGAACGAGGTCGCCGACCTCGCGCGGGTCGCCGAGACCGTCGAGGAGGCCGGCATCGCGGTCGACGAGATCGCGCTCCGGCGGCCCACGCTCGACGACGCCTTCCTGGCGCTGACCGGACACGCGCCCGTGACCGAGGACGCGCAGGAGCAGGAGGTGGCCGCATGAGCGCCCTCGCTGCTACATCCGCGAGCCCGCGCCGCGGCGGATCGCCGGTCGGCTACGTCCGAGACACCGTGCTGCTGACCGTCCGCAGCCTGCGGGCGATCCCGCGCGTCCCCGAGCGCCTGCTCGACGTCACGATCCAGCCGATCGTCTTCATCCTGCTGTTCCTGTACGTGTTCGGCTCGGCGATCCACATACCGGGGATCAGCTATGCCAACTACATGTTCCCGGGGATCATCGGCCAGTCGCTCGCGTTCGGCGTGATCGGCGCCGGCGTGGCGACGTCCAACGACATGACCGAGGGCGTGATCGACCGCTTCCGCTCGATGCCGATCAGCCGGCTGTCGATCATCAGCGGCCAGGTCATGGGCCAGTTCTGCGAGCAGGTCGTGGGGATGGTGATCGTCATCGGCCTCGGCCTGGCCCTCGGCTGGAACCCGCACCTGACTCCCGGGCATGCGATCGAGCTCGCCGCGCTGCTGGTGTTCGGGATGCTCGCGTTCACCTGGATGGGCGTGCTGTTCGGCATGCTCGTGCGCTCCTCGGACGCCATGCAGGGGCTCGGCTTCATCGTGATCTTCCCGCTCACGTTCCTGGCCGGCACGTTCGTCCCGATCGCCGGGATGGCCGCGGTGCCGCGCGCGATCGCCCAGTGGGACCCGATCTCAGCACTCGTTGCAGCCGTCCGCCAGCTCACCGAGGGCTACCACTCGACCGGCTCCTGGCAGCTCGCGCACCCCACCGTCGCGATGGCCCTCTGGTGCTTCGTGATCATCGCGGTCTGCGTACCGCTGGCGTTGTGGCGGTTCAATCGGAAGCTGGCGAGCTGAGCGGGCATCTCGTCTCGCCTGCGTCCACCGCCCACTCGATAGGGTGCCGAGCTGATGCTCCCCGTGTTCGACGGCCACAACGACGCCATCACCCGCGACGACCACGACCGGATCGTCGAAGGGCGGTCGGGCGGCCACCTCGACCTTCCGCGGATGCGGGCGGGGGGCGTGCGCGGGGGCATCTTCTCCGTGTTCTCCAAATCCCCGGGCGCGTCCGAGGAGCGAAAGCCGGTGCCACGCGATGACGGCGTGAAGGAGTTCCCGCCGGCGCCGCCGCTCGACCACGCGCCGGCAGCCGCCGACGCCGCCGCGGTCGCCGGCCGTCTGCTCGCCCTCGAGCGCGCCGGCCATGTGCGCCTGGCCCGGCGGGCGGCGGACCTCGACGCGGGCAAAGAGGACGGTGGTCCGCCGCTGGCCGTCCTTCATCTGGAGGGGGCCGAGGCCATCGATCCGGCTCTCGAGGCGCTCGAGTTCTGGTACGAGGCCGGGCTGCGCTCGCTGGGGCCGGTGTGGAGCCGCAGCAACTGGTTCGGCCACGGCGTCCCGTTCATCGCGCCCTCCTCGCCCGACGTCGGAGCTGGTCTGACGGATGCTGGACGCGCTCTGGTCCGCCGGTGCGCCGAACTAGGCATCCTCGTCGACGTCAGTCACCTGAACGAGGCCGGTTTCTGGGACCTGACGAGGCTCGAGCTGGGTCCGATCGTGGCCACCCACTCGGGCGCGCACGCAGTGTGCGCCAGCTCCCGGAACCTCACCGACGCGCAGCTCGACGCGATCGGGGAGACCGGGGGACTGGTGGGAATCGTGTTCGCGTGCGCGTTCCTGCGGCCCGACTTCGCCGACGACAGCGATACCCCGCTCGATCTCATCGTCCAACACGCTCGGTACGTGGCCGACCGCATCGGCGTCGAGCACGTCGCGCTCGGCTCGGACTACGACGGCGCGACCATCCCGACGCCTCTCGGAGACGTGGCCGGAACCCCGCGGCTCCTGGACGCGTTGGCTGAGGACGGCTTCGACCCGGACGAGCTGAGGGCGATCGCGTGGGATAACTGGCGGCGAGTGCTCGGGGCCTGGTGGTCAGACTAGCTCTCGGGACCACCGCTCCCTATTGGCAGCGCATAGAACACCGCCACCGCCGCGCAGATGATCAGGGTCGCGTACGCGGACAGCGGCGCGATTGCGGTCGCCACCGCGTACGGCGCAAGGCCCGTGGCGCCGCGCGCGAGGATATGCCGGCGCCGCTCCTCGCTCAAGTCCTGGCCGAGCAGGTGGGCCTTGCGCAGCAGGATGTGGCGGTTCAAGGTCACGAATGCGAGCGACATCACCAGCAGCAATCCAGCGTAGACCGCCGCGGCGAGCGACTCGCCGTGCGTTTCCCTCAGGTACGTCGCCATCAGGTTGGTCCCGAACGGAAGCGCGCCGATGCACAGCAGCAGCAGCAGGTTCAGCATCATGATCGCCCGGTCGGCCTGGGCGAGCCGGCTGATCATGTAGTGGTGGTTGATCCAGATGATCCCGATCGTGATGAATGACGTGGCGTAGGCCGCATACTGGGGCCACATCTGGCCGAGGTTATGCGCCAGCGATCGGTGATCGTGGCCGGGCGACGGGACCACGAGGTTGAGCACGAGAAGCGTGATCGCGACCGCGATCACCCCGTCGGAGAACGACTCGAGCCGGCCGGTGCTCACGCTGCGGGTTTCGCCGCGGCACCGGCCGCTCCTGTCGGCCGGCGCCGGCGCGCTCGCCAGGCGCCGGCCGCGCCAAACGCCAGGCCAACGCTACGCCACGCTGCGCGCGCTCGCCTGCCCGGCGGCCCCGAGCGCCAGCCGGTACCCCGCCGCGAGGCGGTCCAGCGAGCCCTCCCAAGTGCGATCGCGCACGGCGACGAACGCCGCGCGCGCGAGCCGCCCGCGCATCAGCGGAGCGCGAACCAGTGACAGCACCGCATCTGCGAGAGCGTCCGGATCCGCCGGCGCCAGCAGTCCCGTCGCTCCGTGCTCGATCAGCGAGGCCGGGCCCCCCTCGTCGACCGCGACGACCGGCAGCCCGCTCGCTTGGGCCTCGAGGATCACCTGGCCGAACGTATCGGTCCGGCTCGCGAACAGGAACAGGTCCGCGCTCGCGTACGCACGGGCAAGCTCATCGCCGGCCAGCCACCCGAGGAACGTCGCGCGGTCGCCGAGGCGGGCGCGGAGGCGTTGTTCCTCGGGGCCGCCTCCGGCGAGCACGAGGTGCAGCCGGGGGTCGCGCCGGCGCGCAGTCAGGAATGCGTCGGCGAGGAGGTCGACGCCCTTCTCCTCGGTCAGCCGGCCGGCGTACAAGAGGTTTATCTCCCCGGGCAACCACCCGGGACTCCGCAGCGCCGGATCGAACCGGCTGAGATCGACGCCGCGATCCCAGCGCCTGATCCCCTCGGGGGCGATGCCCAGCCGCGCGAGCCGCTCGTCGCTCGCGGGGCTCGGCGAGAGCACCACGTCGCACGCTCCGTAGAAGCCGCCCAGCGCCCTGGCGGCGAGCGTCTCCAAATGCGCCTGCCCGGTCCGCACGCCCGCGTAGCGAGCGAGCTCGGTGTGGTAGCTCCCGACGACCGGCAGCTCGAGCGCACGCGCCAGGAGCCAGGCGCCGATCCCGGCCGGGCCCGGAGAGCAGAGGTGGACCAGGTCGTAGCACCCTTCGGCGACCGCGTCGACGATCGCCGGCAGGCTCGGAACCCCTATTTGCAGGCCGGGGTAGAACGGGATGCCGACCTCCGCCACCGCGCTCAGCCGCCGGTCCACGTCGGCATCGGTGCCGATCACCTCGACCTCGAAGCCGCGCACGCCCCGCTCCCGGATCTGGCGGATCGTCTGGGTGACGCCGTGCATCCCGCCGACGCCGTCGACGATCAGCGCCACCCGCGGGCGGTCGCCGTCGGTGCGGGTGAGCTTGGCCTTCTCGCGGCCGAGGTACGCCGCCGCCGCGGCGTATGGGATCGCGGGGATGCATGCGTCGAACAGAGCGAGCATGGCCTCGGAGGCGCGCACGTCGCCGCCGGCGCTCGTCGCGACGATCTCCTGCACCGCGCTCGCCAGCCTGCGCTCGTGGATGCGCCGCGCCCGTCGGGACAGATCCGGATGGCTGAGCTCTCCCTCCCGGAGAAGTTCGAGCAGCCTGCGCTCGTCGGCGTCGAGGTCCATCGCTACCAGCCAGGCACGCAGGAGCGCGAGCGCGTCGTTCGGCCCGAGGTCGGCGCCGGCGACCCCGTGGCGGACGTCTCCTTCGCGCAGGACCCGCTCGACGATCGCGAGCACCGCCGCGGGGTCAGGACGCAGTCTCCCGTCGCCGGGTCCGAGCGAGCGAATCGCAAGCGCCATCGCCGCATGCGTCCACTTCGCGGCGCTCCCCTGCGCACCGTGAGCGCCCGCCTCGCCGGCGGCGATGCGCGCGAGGAACTCCCGCGGCGTGGCGGCGGCCGGTGTCTCGGTGAACGTGCGGCCGATATCGATTCCGGCGTGGTCATCGGACCCCCCGATCGCGGTGCCGCCATGGGTCTCGATGTACACGAACGCCGGCAGGTTGAGCTCTTTGGCCCGCGAGCCGTTGCGCGTCTCCCAGATCGGGAACAGCTCGGCCAGCCGACGGCGGTGGCGCGCGGTCAGCGGCGCGTGCACCGCATAGAACGGGTGCGCCAGCGCGGCCGTTATCCCGTGGGCGAGCAGGTACTCCGCGCACGTCTCGACGTCGTCGCTGTTGGCCTGGAGCCACTCGTGGTCTGCGGGCGTGATGCCGTAGCACAGCACGTGCACGGCCTGCGGCTCGCCCTTGAACCAGGCGGTGAGCTCCTCGGAGATGAACGTATCGTCCAGGTCGTCGAGCGCCAGCGCGCCCGTGATCGTGTCATGGTCGGTGAGCGTCACGAAGTCCATTCCGCGGCGCTTGGCCACCTCGTAGACCTCGAGCGGATCGGTCGTGCACTCGGGAATGTGAAGCGAGCGCTGGACTCCGAGCTTCGACAGCTCCGAAGCGCACGAATGGACGTGCATGTCGGCGCGGCTCCTGTGGTTCATGAGTGAGAAGTTGACCTGCCGGGGGGGCCAGGGCGTGAAGAACAAGCTGAGGTCCTGTGACCATCTGGTGAACGCGGCATGGGGCCTGCGGCGGATCGAGAACCATTGGCCCGTGCCCGATGGCGAAGAGGTGGTTCTGGAGCGCGGATCCGTTCGCGTCGAGGTGTCGCTGCGCCCGTTCGGGCTCACGATCCGGCGCGCCGGCCGCAGGCTGGTGCGCTGCGGGGTGTGGGCCGCCGACGGAGCGGTCCACGACCGGTTCATCCACCTGACCGAGGGCGTGATCGCGCGCGAGGAGCTGGCGCCGCGGCAGTTGGCCCGGCGGGCGGTAGTCCTGGGTGCCGACCGCGACAGGCTGGAGCTCGCGCTCGCGCTCGACGAGGGCCGGGTGGGACGGCTGGGCGTGTTGCTTCGCGGCGATCGTCGGGTGTCGTTGGAGCTCCGCGTCGACCGCGATCCGCTCCGCCTCGGGGTCGACTGGGACCGCCGCGCGGACGAGCGACTGGTCGGTCTCGGCGCCCGTCATGTGGTCCAGTTCGATCAATCGGGCCGCGACGTCCAGCTCGGGGCCGACCGCCGATATACGGGCCCGGACTGCCCGCCCGAGATGCTGTCGGAGGGCGGAATCCCGCAGGGCGACTGCGCGCCGGTGCCGTGGCTGATCTCGAGCCGCGGCTACGCCGTGTGGCTGCACTCGGAGGCGAACGGTATCCGGTTCGAGCTGGGAGGCGAGCGGTTGTCGGTCTCCACGCGCGCTCGCGCGGGCCCGCTTCGCTTGGATTTTTTGACCGACCCCACTCCCGCGGCGCTTCTGCGCGCTTACTGCCGCGTGAGCGGCTTTCCCGGGCTCCTGGCGGAGTGGGGATACGGCTTCTGGAAGGGCCGCGACATCTATGAGCACCGGGACGACGTGCTCGATGAGTTCACGGGCTTCCGGGCTCACGGCATCCCGCTCGACGCGATCGTGCTCGACTCGCCGTGGGCGACGCAGTACAACACCTGGGAGTTCAACCCCTACCAGTTCCCGGACGCGGCGGGGATGATCCGCCGGTTGCGCGAGGCGGGTGTGCGGACCGTGGTGTGGGTGACGCCGTGGGTGAATGTGGACTCACGGGACGGGCAGTCGCCACCGCAGCTCGAGTCAGAGCGCCTGTTGCGCCAGCCGGCGGCGAACTACTCCGCCGGCGCTCTCGCCGGGCACTTCGTCCGTGACCGCGATGGGGAGCCGTTCATCGCTACCTGGTGGATGGGGGAGGGGTCGCCCGTTGACTTGACGAGTCCGGCGGCCGAGGAGTGGTGGCGGTCGCAGGCCCGGCGGGTCATGGAGCTGGGGGTGGAGGGGGTCAAGGCCGACGACGGCGAGGGCTCCTACATGCCCGATGAGGTGCAGTTGGCCGACGGACGTAACGGGGCCTCCGGCGCATGGGCGCTCGGCGGCCTTCACCGGCTGAGCCTGCAGCGCGCGCTCGACGAGGTCCATCCCGGCACCGGGGTGGTGTTCGGACGCAGCGGATGGAGCGGACAGCAGGCTTGCGGTGTCACCTGGGGCGGCGATCAGGTATCCGACTTCTGGTCGCTGCGGGCACTCGTCGTCGCGACCCTCTCGGCCGCGTGCAGCGGGATTTCCAACTGGTCGCACGACATCGGCGGGTATTTGGGCCACCGGCTGACCGAGCGATGCCCTCCCGAGCTGATGGTGCGCTGGCTCCAGTTCGGCTGCTTCACGCCGCTGATGCACGCCCACGCGCGGATGGCCCAGGAGCCGTGGCGCTATGGCGAGTCCGTCTTGCAGCTCTACCGTGCGTACGTCTTGCTGCACGAGCAGCTCGTGCCCTACGTGCGCGCCGCCGCCTTGACGGCGGCCCGGACCGGGCTGCCGGTCATCCGGCCGCTGTGTTTGGTGGATCCCGAGGACACGCGGGGGTGGACGATCACCGACGCGTACGGGTACGGGCCGGCGCTGTGGGTCGCGCCGGTGCTCGACGACGGCGCTCGGGAGCGCGAGGTGTGGCTGCCGCGTGGGGAGTGGATCGAGACCTGGTCGGGCTCGCGCGTGGTCGGAGGGTCTGAAGTTCTCGTCCCGACACCGCTGCACCTGATTCCGGTGTGGGTGCGGGCGGGGTCGATTGTCGTGACGTATCCGGCCTCGCACGTGGCCGGCGGGCTCGGGGACGTTGCCGAGTCAGAGCGACCGTTGTGCGCGACGTTGTGGGGGGAGACGCGGCTGGCGCGGACGGCTGTGAGGTTGGCCGACGGAACTAGGATTGCCTGGCGTCGGGGGCGCTGGTCGGCGTCGGGTGACCGCGCCGTCGAGTTCACCGAGAGGTGACCGGTTTTGACGACGTTTTTTCGACGTCAAGTCCGGTCAGTTCGGCGCCGGCAGCGGAACGCTTTCTCGCAACCCGAAGCGCTCGTACACCCGACGTAGAGGTCTCGGTGCCCACCAGTTGGCCGAGCCCAGCAGTTCCATCAACGAGGGCACCAAGAGAGCCCGTACGATCGAGGCGTCGATCAGGACGGCCAGCGCGGCGCCGATGCCCAGCTCCTTGATGAACACGATCTGCGAGGTGGCGAACGCCCCGATCGCGACCGCGAACAAGAGCGCGGCGGCGGTCACGATGCGCCCCGTGCGTTCGAGCCCGATCGCCACCGCCTCGGAGTTTGGTGCGCCGGCGTCCCGCGCCTCTTTGATCCGCGAGAGCAGGAACACGCCGTAGTCGGTGGACAGCCCGAACCCGACCGCGAACAGCAGGATCGGCTGGGTGGCGTCGAGCGCCCCCTCGCTTCGGTAGCCGAGGAGGCCTTCGAGGTTGCCGTGCTGGAAGATCAGCACGAGGATTCCGAACACGGCGCTCAGGTTGAGCGCGTTCATCAGCACGGCCTTGACCGGCAGCACCACCGACCCGGTCAGCAGGAACAGGATGATCAGCGTCGCCGCGATCACGACCCCGAGCACCGCCGGCAGGTGGACGGCGAGGCTGTGCTCGAGATCGACGAACGACGCCGTCTGGCCCGCGACCCCGACGTAGAACGGCTCGTCGATCGCGCGGACGTTCTTCACCAGCTGCTGGGTGGTGCTCGTGAGCGGTCCGTGCACCGGCGCCACCGCCAGCAGCGAGTTCTCGGCGCCCGCGGGCTGCGCGGGGGCGACCGCGGAGGCGTCAGGCAGCCGTTGTATCCGAGCGGCGAGCGCGCGAACTTGCGGCGAGCCGGCGGGCGCGCCGACGACGACCTCGAGCGGGGCGGTCCGGTTGGGCGGGAAGTCTCGGTTCAGGGTGTCGTTGACCTGGCGGGAGCTCGCGCTCGCCGGGAGCACGCTCGCGTCGACCGAGATGAACTTGATGCCCCAGAACGGGATCCCCAATGCGATGAGGAAGGTGGCGCTGGCGATCGCGATGGGCGCCGGCCGGCGCATCACCAAGCGCGAGAGGCGGTACCACGCCCCGCGCTCGTGGGGCCGGGCCTCGCGTTCCGCGGCGCGCGCGAGCCAGCTCGGCGCGAGCGCGTTGACGCGGGGGCCGAGGACGGCGAGGAGCGCCGGCAGGACGACCAGCGCGAGGCCCGCCGCGAGCAGCGCCACCAGCGCGCCGGCGATGCCCATCGAGTACAGGAACCGCTGGGGGAAGATCGCCAACGAGGCGATCGCGGCGGCGATCGTCAGCGAGCTGAACACGATCGTTCGGCCCGACGTCTGGAGCGTGCGACGGAGCGCGACCGCTCCGAAGCCCGAGGTGGCCGCCTCCTCGCGGTAGCGCGAGACCATGAACAGGCTGTAGTCGATCGCGAGCCCCAGCCCGAGCCCGGTGACCAGGTTGAGCGCGAACACCGAGATGTCCGCGAAGCTCGCCACCACGCGCAGCGCGAAGAACGTAGCAACGATCGCCAGCCCGCCCAGCAGCGGCGGCAGCAGCGCGGCCACCAGCGAGCGGAAGAACAGCAGGGAGAGCAGGAAGATGAACGGGAACGCCAACAGCTCCGCGTGCGCGAGGTCGTGGCTGACCTGCGAGTTGACCTGGGCGTTGGCGACCGCGTCGCCGCCCAGCTTGACGTCGCCCTGCCCGGAGAAGCGGTTCTCGATCTGCTGGGCGACGTCCTTGAGTGCCTTGTCCGACAGCGGCTTGAAGTACGCGAGGACGTACGTCGAGCGGCCGTCGCGCGAGACCATCGCCGGGTCGCGGGTGTCGTAGAAGCTCACCACGCGGGCCACGTCGGGCTGCGCGCGGAGCTGCGCGGCGACCTCGTTTACGCGCGCGTGGGCGCCGGCGGTGCGGACGCTGCCCGACTGCACGAGCGCCACCACCCCGGCATCGATCTGCCGGCCGGCGGCGGCCTGGAAGCGGTTCGTGGCCTGGACGCTCTGTGTGGCCGGATCGTTCGCGCCGTACGGACTCAGGTGCTTGGACACCGAGAGCCCGAACGCGCCGGCGATCGCCGCGCCGACGATCGCCACCGCCAGCACGCGGCGGCCGTTGGCGTGAAGGAACGTGGCGAGTCTTCCCAACATTGGCCTACTCCTTCGCTTCTCTGGCGAGCTGGCGCTCGCACCAATCGACAATCCACTGATGCAGTTCGATCCCGAGCTGCCAGGCCCCAAACGGCCCAGGCGGCCCCTGTCGAGCGTGTTCCTCAATCGCCCGCAGCTCTGCGACCTTGCGCTCGTGCACCGCACGCATCGCCCGCAGGTGCTCGGGGCGGGAGCCGGGCGCGCTGTCCGAGAAGAACAGCTTGAGCATGCTCTCGTCGCGCACCTCGTACAGCGGCTCGTCGGGTGACTCGAGCCAGCCGCGAAGCGCTGCCTCACCAGCGCCGGTCAGCTCGTAGACCGTCCGCGGCCGCCCGCCGGAGGGTTCGGAGCGCCCTCGGACGAGGCCCTGCTCCTCGAGCCGACGGAGCTCCGGGTAGATCTGGCCGTAGCTGGCCGCCCAGAAGTGCCGCGTGGACTTGTCCACCAGCTGCTTGATGTCATAGCCGGTCGTCTTGCCGAGGGCGAGCATCCCGAGGATCACGCGGCCGGTGGCGCTGAGCTGATCGGTCATGCATCGGCACGATACATCGCACCGATATATCTGTCAACTACATGCGGCCTAGGGAGCCGCGCGGCCGCTCTTCTGCTCCCAGGCGTCGGTCAGCAGTGCGCGAACGAGATCGGCGTTCGCCGCCGGGAGCTCGACGCGGACGGCCGCCAGGCGCTTGCCCCACCACACCTCGGTGCAGATGTCGGGATGCGCTTGCACCGCGGTCAGAATCCCGGGCTCGTCGACCATGACATTCATGTGCTCGGGGTCCCACAGCGTGGCGAAGATCCGGCGCGAGACGCGGAATGACGGCCGCCCGTGATGATCCTGTTCGACCGCGTCGGGGAGGCTGAGGGCGAGCGCGCGAGCCTGCTCGGTCGTGACCATTCATCGTATCCTCGCGCGGTGCACTTCTCCGAGCTGACGGCACCCGAGCAGCGTGTCCTCGGTTGCCTGATCGAGAAGCGGTGGACCACTCCCGAGCAGTACCCGCTGTCGCTGAACGCGCTGCGCTTGGCGTGTAACCAGTCGACGAACCGCGATCCGGTCACCGCCTACGACGAGGCGACCGTGCGGCAGGCGGCGGAGCGGCTGGGTCGCTATGGCCTGGCGCGGCTGGCCAGCGGTCACGGCAGCCGGGCGACGAAGTACCGGCACCTGGCGGAAGAGGCGCTGGGCCTGGGTCGCGAGGAGCTCGCTGTGCTCACGGTGCTGCTGCTCCGCGGACCGCAGACGCCCGGCGAGCTGAAGAGCCGCAGCGAGCGGATGGCGGGCGTGGCGTCGCTGAGCGAGGTTGAGCGCGTACTGGCCGCGCTGGCCGAGCGCGAGTACGTGGCCCGGCTCGAGCGCCGTCCGGGCCAGAAGGAGGACCGCTACCAGCACCTGTTGGGGGGCGCGGAAAGCCCGGCCGAGCCCGGGAGCGCCGCGACCGCGCTGGCGCCGGCGCCGGAGGCCGAGCAGGGCCTCGAATCCCGCGTCAGCGCGCTGGAGGCCGAGGTCGCCGCGCTGCGCGAAGAATTGGCGTTCCTGCGGGGAGCCGACGCTGGTCGGCCTCAGGTCGGAAGCGCCAGCCCGATCACGTAGGTCGCGCCACCGACGATCACGCCGGCGAGCGTCATCTCGAGGCCAGCCGCCCACCAGGTGCGCAGGGTGACCAGAGACTTGGCCGCGCCGACCAGGAAGTGCGCCACGAGGGAGATCACCGCGGCCGCGGCGATCGCGGCGGTGCCGGTCGTGATCATGAACGGGATCACGGGCACGATCGCCCCGAGACCGGTCGAGATCCCGGCCGCGGCGGCGGCCTGGACCGGGTCCCCGCCTCCGGCGGCAGTGGCGCCAAACTCCTCCGCGGCAAGAGTCTGCAGCATCGCGTCCGGGTGCTCGCCCATCCGCTCGGCGAGCTGGTCGGCCGTCTTCTCGTCGATTCCCTTGAGCTGGTAGAAGAGCGACAGCTCTTCCTTCTCCTCCTCGGGGTGCTCGGCGATCTCCTGGCGCTCCCGCTCGATGTTTGCGGCCATCACCTCTGACTCGGAGCGCTCGGCGAGAAACGCGCCGGTGGCCATCGAAAGGGCGGAGGCGATCGCGCCCGCGAGGCCTGCGGTCAGCACCGAGGAAGATCCGCCGGTCGCGCCGGACACGCCGGCGACGATCCCGAACACCGCCGCGAGCCCGTCGTTGGCGCCGTAGATCGCACCGGAGATCCAACCGCCGCCGGTCCGGTGCCACCGCTCGCGTCCGAGGATCCGGTCGAGCCGAGCCCGGGCGCCCGGCACGGCCAGCGGCGCCTCGGAGCCAGTGCCCACATGGGGAGTCGATCCGTCACCCCCGTCGCCTGACCCCGAGCGGATGTCCTGGACCGCGAGCGAATGCGAGCGCTCGTCCTTGCGGATGTCGCGCAGCAGCTGGTCCGTGACCGCGTCTCCAGTCGAGCGCCGGTAAAGGTCACCGACCTCGTCGTCCTCCGCCGCCTCGCGCGCCGCGAGCAGGCGGTCGATGGGCGCGATCCGCGCCTGCAGGCGCAGCCACAAGGGCAGACGGACGTTGGCGGGATCGGGCACGTGGATGTCGAGTTCCTGCATCCGCTGCTCGAGGCGGCGGCGATGTCCGCCTTCGGCCTCCGCCATCCGGCGCAGGATGTCGGCCTCGCGGTCGGGCATCCGGCGCGCGATCAGGTCATACACCGCGCCGGCGACGATCTCGCCTTTCCACGCCTCGAGGAGGCGTTCGCGCACTTCATCGGGTGCGTCGGCCATGTTTCTCAGAGCGTACGCGGGGCCGGGGTGTTTCGTCGTCCTGGAGTCGTGGAAGACCCGGATCAGGTTCATGAACGGAGGTTTGGGCATGCGTGGTTTGTTGCGTGGCGTGGTCGCGGTCATGACGATGGTCATCTCGGTGGCCGTGGGGTGCGGCACCGCCGAGGCGGCGGGCTCATACCTGCTCACGGCGACGAGCACCGGGGGTACGTACGCGCCGACGTTCACCGGCAACGGCGAGCTCGGCGTTCGGGTCCCTCCGGCCGGCCAGGGGTACGCCGCGGGCTCGGTCCCCGCGCAATCCGAGCTCGCGGGCTTCTACGCCCAGCCGCCCGGTGGCGTCCAGCAGCGCGCGAACATCCCCACGTGGTCGACGCTCTCGTTCTCCGACGGCGGACAGCAGTTCTCGCTGTCGAACGGGCAGACGACCGGCTGGCGGCAGTCGATCGACCTGCACACCGGAATGGTGACCACCACGGCGCGCTGGACCGCGCCCGACGGTCACGTGACGAACCTTGTATTTCAGGTACTCACCGATCGCGCGCGCCAGTACGTTGGGCTGGTTCGCCTCCAGCTGACGCCGCAGTGGTCGGGCACCGCGACCGTCACCGACCTGATCGATGGCACGCCGGCGACGCTGACCACTCAGGTGGATAAGGGGTGGGTCACCGCTGCGCACCGTGATTGGGTGGCGGTCCGGACCCAGGGCACGAACATCGAGGCGGCGATCGCGAGCCAGCTCGGGCTGAGCGCCAACATCAGCGCAACCACGACTCAGGTCGGTCAGGCGACACCGCAGAGCGTCGGGCAGGAGCTCAACTTTCCCGTCACCGCCGGCCAGACGTACACGATCGCCAAGTCCGTCGGGGTCGAGAGCTCGCAGAACGCCGCCGACCCGGTGAGCGCGGCCCAGGCACAGGCGAGCAGCGCGGCCGGGGCCGGGTTCGGAAGCCTCCTGAGCGCCAACGACGCCGCCTGGGCGGCGCTGTGGGCCGGTCGCATCGACGTGCTCGGCAACCCCACGGTCGCCAATGACGTGAACGCCAGCGAGTTCTACCTCTGGTCGAGCACCCGGGCCGGCGTCGACTGGAGCATCTCGCCGGCTGGCCTCTCCTCCAACGGCTACGACGGCCACATCTTCTGGGATGCAGAGACGTGGATGTATCCGTCGCTGCTCGCCCAGCATCCCGATCTGGCGGCCGGCATGAACGCGTACCGCTTCGACCGGCTGCGCGCCGCCGAGCAGCACGCCGCCGCGACCGGGTACCGGGGCGCGCGCTATCCGTGGGAGAGCGCGCTCGACGGCACGGAGCAGATCCCGCCGCCGGTCTCGGTCAACAGCGAGGGCCTCTACGAGCAGCACATAACGGCGGACATCGCGCTGGCCCAGTGGCAGTACTACCTCGCGACCGGCGACCGGGCTTGGCTGTTGCAGCGGGGCTGGCCGGTGCTCTCCCAGGCGGCGGCGTTCTGGGCCTCGCGGGTCACCCGCGCCAGCGATGGTCGGTACGACATCGACCACATCACGGGTCCCGACGAAGAGAACCCGGACGTCAGCGATGAGGTGTACACGAACGTTGCGGCCATGACTACCCTGCGCGATGCCGTAAAGGCCGCTCGCGTGCTCGCGATCAGCGCACCGGCCTCCTGGTCGCGGATCGCGTCCGGGATCCGTGTGCTTACCAATCGTCAGCTCGGGATCCACCCCGAGTTCGCGGGCTATCGGGGACAGCTCGTCAAGCAGGCGGACGTGACGATGCTCCAGTATCCGTGGAGCTATCCCATGCCGGCGGGCATGGCGCTGCGCGACCTCAACTACTACGTACCCCGCACCGACCCGGGCGGCCCGTCGATGAGCGATTCGGTGAACTCGATCGATTCCTCGGCCCTGGGCGTCCCGGGCTGCTCGAGCTTCGTGTACACCCAGCGCAGCTACGAGCCGTTCATCCGCGACGTCTTCGACCAGTTCTCAGAGACCAGGACCGGCGGGGCCTTTACGTTCATGACCGGGATCGGCGGCTTCCTGCAGGAGTTCCTCTACGGCTACTCGGGACTGCGCTGGGCCCCGAACGCGATCGAACTCGACCCGAGCCTCACGAGCCAGCTCCCTGGGGTGGTCCTGCACGACATCTCGTGGCATGGGCGATCGCTGACGATCTCGATCGGGCTGCGCACGACCGCGGTCAGGCTGAATCGTGGCGCGGCGGTGATGATCACCACGCCTTCGGGCGCGCGCACGCTGCGTACCGGACGCACCCTGACGATGGCCACGCGCCGGCCGGACCTGAGCCCGACGAGCGACCTCGCGCGGTGCACGAACGCGACGGCCTCGAGCGCGCAGCCCGGCGCGCCCGCGCTGGCGGCGGTCGACGGCAGCCCGGCGACGGACTGGCAGCCTGTGTCGCTGCCCGCGACGCTCACCGTTCCGCTGCACGGCGGCGCGCGAGCGTTGCGCTCGGCCACCGTGATCTGGGGCCGGCAGTGGCCGCCGGCGCCCGGGCCGAACATTCCGCCGCCTCCGGGTCCGGTCGTGACGCTTCGGCCCGGCAGCTACGCGCTGCTTGTCTCGACCAACGGGAGCACCTGGCGGACGGTGGTCACGGTCAGCGGCCGCACCGGGACGACTGACGTCTTGCCTCTGCATGGCGCACGGGCGCGGTTCGTGCGGGTCGAGATCACGAGCGCGGGGCCGGGGGGGTCCACGCTGCCCGAGCTCGAGGAGCTTTCGGTCAGCTGATTCCTCGGCCAGCCGCGACACCGCGGCGCGGCGAGGGCGGGGAACCGCGCCTCCTAGGTATCTCCCAGCGCTGCGGCTAGCTGCTGGCGTGAGCTGATGCCGAGCTTTCGATATGCGTTGCCGAGATGCATCTCGACCGTCTTGGGGGTGACGAAGAGCTCTTGAGCGATCTCTCGGTTACTGTGCCCGTTGGCCGCCAACGCGGCGACGCGCCGCTCGCCGGCCGTCAGCGCATCGACGCCCTTGAGCGCGATCGCGCGGGAACGCCCGCCAGCAGCTTGCAGCTCTGAGCGTGTGCGTTCAACGAGGCCGCTTGCTCCGCACCCCTCGGCGAGCTCGATCGCCTCGCGTAGGGGATCCCGCGCCTCGTGCTCCCGGCCGACGCGTCGCAGAGCGTGACCGAGCTCGGCCAGCGCCTTGGCGTGCTCCAGTCGGGCAGGTGATCCCGAGGCCGCGGCAACCGCCTCGCGTAAGTGCTCGATTCCCTCCTCCCGCTCGACCATACCTAGTACCCGCAAGGCCCTGGCGACGCTACCCGGGGCCCCCCACTGCCGCGCCAGCTCTAGGTCGTCCCACGCCAGCCGGGCTGCTTCCGCGTCGCGCCCTAGCCCGTGCAGCGACAGCGCCTTGTGCGAGCGCCACGGCGTGTCGACCGGGTTGTGCAGGTGCTCGAAACGGCGCGCGAACTCACCGGTGACGCTGAGGGCACGCTCGAAGGCTCCCTCCGCGATCAACAGTTCGACCTGAGAGTTCAACCAGTAACGTGCGCCCTCGGAGCCGTCGCCGGGATCGCGACAACGCTCCAACTGACCTCGCGCCTCGGCGAGCTCACCTCGCTCCAGCAGCACCAGTGCCAGCAAACAGACGCAGTGCGTCATCGGGGGGTCGGGTCCCAAGTTCCACAGGGCGTACTCATCGTTCGCCGTACGTAGCCACCGCTCGGCATCGGCAAGCTCCCCGCGGCGATACAGCGTGAATCCGATTCCCAAGCTGATCCCCGCCTTTGCTTGTAAGGAGCCGCAGCGATGAGCCGCAGCGAGCGCGGGCTGCCACATCTCGAGCGCCTCATCGCGATCGGCACGGGCCAGCGTGGTGAGCGCGACGATGGCGGCAAACCCGTTGTCCGCCGCCACCAGCTTCCCGCCGGCGAGGGCGTCGCTGGCCAGCCGCGCGCAGTCTTCGCTCGAGCCCCCCTCAAACGTCCATTCACGCGCGAGCATTGCGGCCAGCATCTTGGCGGCGACGCCGTCACCTACGGGCTGCGTTCGCAGCGCCGACAGCCGCGTGTCGTTGACGCGGCCGCTCACGAACGCCGCCATAGCTTCAACACACTCAAGCTCGGTTCGCAGCTCCACTAGCTCGGGCGGTAGGTCGGCGGCCGCGCGGGCTGCGATTGCCGCGGCCGCAGCCGACTGTCGGGTCAGCATCAACGCGCGCGCCAGGGTCTGCGCCACCGACCCTCGGTGCAAGGGGTCCTCCAGGCTCTCGTAGGCCTCCATCAGATGCTTGGCGGCGTCCGGGCCGCGCGTCAGGAGCTCTGCGTAACCCAGGGCAAGCAGCACGCGCGTACGCTGCTCGGTAACCGGGGGTTCGGCCCATGCCCGCTTGAAATACGCGACCGCGCTGTCGGCCGCGCCGGCGTGCATGGCGTCCTCTCCGGCGCGCATCAGCACGTCCACGACCCATCCGTCGTCGTCAGGCGGCGCGGAGAGAAGGTGCGCGGCGACCTGCTCGATCGGCGCCGCCGCATCCATCAGCAATCTCGCCGCGCGTTTGTGCTCGCGGCGCCGTTCCACCGGCGCGATATCCAGGTAGACGGCGGCCGCGACGAGCGGATGCACGAAGCCGACTTCCGGCTGTTGGCGCATGATCTCGGCGCGCAACAGTGTCTCGAGGCCGGAGCCTGTTCTCTCGTTGTCGATGCCGGCGATCGCAGCAACCAACGACAGCCTCGGGCCATCACCGAGCACCGACACCGCGCGAGCTACTGCGAGCGCATCGGGCCCCAACCTGGCGAGGCGCACCAGCACCGAGCGAGACACCGCTCTCGGTCCGATATCGGCGACCAAGTCGAGGTGTCCGGCGTCGGGCGCGACTCGTTCGGCTTCGAGCTCCTTAGCCAGCTCGACGAGCAACAGTGGGTTGCCGCGGGTCGCGGCGTGGCACGCCGCGGAGAACTGGTCGTCGGCTTGCACACCGAGCCGCTCGCTGACGAGTGCGGCCACCGCGACCCGGCTCAGCGGACGCGGCCGTATCACCTGGCTGACCACATCGGTTGCGATCTCGGCCAGCAGCGGATCGTCCGCGGTGCGTGCCGAGGAACGCACGCTGCAGGCAATCAGAACCGGCAAGTCCTCGAGCCGGTGCACGAGGTAGGCCAAAAACCGCAACGACTGCGTGTCGCACCATTGCAAGTCGTCGACCGCGATCATCAGCGGCCGCTCGCCGCTCACGTTCACCACCAGCCAATAGAGCCCGTGCAGGGAGGCAAACGATCGGTCGCCGTCGCCCGAGGTCCATTCATCGCCTTGTCGTCCAGCGGCCGCGAAAATGCGGGCGGCGGCCGCGGCCGGTCCGGCCAGCGCGCGCTGGCGCGCCGACTGGTCTGCCAGGCCTCCCTCGAACAGCTGGCGCACCACGCCGTAGGCGAACTCTCGCTCGAGCTCACCGCCCCGTGCGCTCAGCGACGTCAGACCCTCCGCTGCGGCGCGCGCTCGGGCCTCCGCCAGCAGGCGCGACTTGCCGATTCCTGGCGCGCCCTCCACGACGACCAAGCCCGCGCGTCCGGACGCCGTTTCCCCAATCGCCGTGTCGAGCAACGCCAGCTCGCGCTCACGCTCGAGCAGCTGGGTCCCATACGCTCTCGCGAGTGTCGCGGCCGGTGTGCTCACGTCTGCGATCCTCTGTCTCTCTCCTCCAGCGATCCTAACGATGAGGTGGATCGGGCGAGCGCTCCGGTCAGCATCGTCACGGGATCGCGGCCAAAGTATGGGGGTCTGTATGGGGGGTCTCCCGTTGTGCCGAAGCCTCGCGCAGCGGATCATCGGAGGCATGGGGGTCGACCCAGTCCGGATAGAGCTCGAGGTACAAGTCGTCGACGAATCGCTGATCGGCCTTGCGCGGTCGACCGACGGCACAACGCGGGAGTTCGCCGGCTGGCTTGGGCTTCTGAACGTCCTGGAGGGGTTAATTCCCGACGCATCTCAATCGGACGACCGGGACTCCCACGATCTCGCCGATCGTTAGGTACTCGTTGTAGGGGACCTGTAGCAGCGCATAGTCGCGTCTCGCGGAGGTTGCTCCAAAGACGATGACCCGCGATCATCTTGGTCATGGGGGAACGGGGCCCCGAACGGAGCACCGACTGCGAGCATGAGCCGGGGTTACGTCGTTGCTCGGTCTCCACTGCGGGAGTGCTGGGCCAGTCGCTCGCGATCGGGCCGATCTTCTCGGCCGGCTTTCTGGCCGGCACGGTGGCCGTGTTCGCCGGCTTCAACACGCCACTGTCGGTCCTGTTGGCCTCGGTTGGAACGGTCGCGCTCGCCTACGTGCTGACGCTGTACGCGCGCCGGTTCGCGGGCGCGGGGGCGACCTATGAGTACCTCGCTCGCGGGACGCATCCGTCGCTGGGGGTGGTCGGCGCCGGTTCCTACGTTGTGGGGTTGATGTTTCTCGGTGCCGGGGGCGGGTTCGTGGCGGAGGGGTACCTGGCCAACCAGCTGCTCGCGAACGAGCTCCACGTGAGTCTCGGCTGGTGGTTGTGGGCGCTGGTCGCGCTCGCGGCCGCGATCGCGATCAACTACGCCGGCGTTCGGATCGGCATCCGCGCAATCGTGACCACCGCGGCGCTCGCGCTTGCCCCGTTTATGGTCATCGCCGTAGCGATCGTCGCGCGCGGCGGGGTCGACGGCAACTCGCTGGCCGTCTTCGACCCTTCCCAGAGCTCGTGGAACGCGGTGTTTCACGGGATGCTTTTCGCGCTCTCGCTGTTCATCGGCTTTGAGACCGTCGCGGCGTTGGGAGAGGAGGCGAAACTACCGCGGCGCTCGATTCCGATCGCGATGATTGCCTCGATCGTGGTCTGCGCCGCGTTCTACCTGCTGGTCACCTACGCCGGGGCGATCGGATTCGGCCGGGCCGCGCTGCGGCGAAACGCCTGGTTTGCGTCGGGCAACCCATTCGGGGACCTTGGCCAGCGCTACGTCGCCCACGCCTTCGGTCCGATCGTCGAGCTGATGATCGTGGTGGACCTGTTCTCGGTCTGCATCGCGTTCACGCTGGCCGCGTCGAGGATCCTGATGACGCTTGCCCGCGACGGCATGCTCCCGCGGCCGCTTGCCAGAACCTCGGCGCGCTTCCAGACGCCAATCGGTGGGTTGGCGGTGATCGCCGGATGGTCGTTGATCATGATCGTGTGGGCGGCGGTCTCGCACTACGGAGCGGCAGTTCACACACCCGACGTGCTCGAGGCGGTGCTGATCGTGTCGGCGACCGGTACTTACCTGATCACGCTGATCTACCTGCTGCTCGCCCTTGGCTCGCTGTGGCTGCTGCGGAGCGAGCCTTCCCGGCACGGAATGTGGTGGAAGGGGCCCACGGCGGCGGTGGCCGTCGCGGTCCCGATCCTGTCGTTCGACGGCTCTCTGAACCCGTTCCCGTCCTACCCGAACGACCTGGCCGTCTATTTCGCCGCCGCGACGATCGGGATCACGATCGTCTGGTACGTCGCGCTGGCGCTGTCGCGGCCTCGGCTCGTCGGCGACGCGGCGTCGCACGCCGAGCCGGTCACGATTCAGCCAGCCTCGCCGGCAACTCGCGACGCGATCTGATCCCCAGCTTGCGGTAAACGTTGCCGAGGTGCATCTCGACCGTCTTGGGCGTCACGAACAGCGCCTCGGCCGCCTCGCGATTGGTGGCCCCGTCCGCCGCCAGCTCCGCCACGCGGCGCTCGCTCGCGGTCAGCGATCCGACGCCGGTGATCGTCGCGGCCCGCGGCCTGGCCCCGGTGGCGTAGAGCTCGGTCCGCACCTGCTCGGCGAGCCCATCGGCTCCGCACGCCTCGGCGATTTCTAGCGCGGTCCGCAGTGGCTCACGCGCGGCGGTCGGGCGCCGCATGCGCCTCAGCGACTCGCCGAGTGCCGCCAACGCCTTGGCGTGCTCGAGCCGGGCGGGTGATCCGGCGACAACGCCGACCGCTTCGTCGAGGTGCTCGAGACCGCGTTCGCGTTGGAGTCGTCCCAGCGTCCGCAGCGTCCTCGCGAGCGTTCCCGGCGCTCCCCACGTGCGCGCCAGCTCCAGCTCGGCGGCGAGCAGCTCCACCGCCTCGTCCCGTCGGTCGAGATGATCCAGTGCTCTCGCCTTATGCGAGCGCCACGGGGCGTCCATCGGGTTGCGGACCAGCTCCTCGAAGCGCCGGGCGTAGTCATCAGCGGCAGCGAGGGCATCCTCGAAGCGCCGCTCGGCGAGCAGCAATTCGATTGCCGCATTGAGCCAGTAGCGGGCGCCGTCGTCGGTTCCGCCTGGATCGTGGCTGCGCTCCAGGGCGCGTCGTGCGGCCGGCAGGTCGCCGCGTTCGCGTAGCACCGCGGAGAGGTGTGCGTCACAGTAGATATGCGCCTCGAGCTCGTCGTAGCCCCATTGGTCGAGCTCCACTAGGCAGGCCCGGAGCGATTGCTCGGCTTCGATCAGCTCGCCACGCCGGTGCAGGGCGTGCCCTCGCCACAGGTCAACCGCTGAGACCGCAAACAGCGAACCGCGCCGGTGGGCGTCGGCGCGTGCGATGTCCCACCAGTCGAGCGCTTCCGGGCGATCAGCAAACGTGAGATTAGTGATCGGGCAGTTGGCGAGAAGTCCATTGTCAGCGGCGATCAACTCGCCGCCCGCCAGCGCCGCGAGCGACAGCTCGCTGACCGCGTCGCTGGGACCGCACGCGTACATCCAAGCCTGAGCGGTGATCGCTGCCAGCATCTTTGAGCCCACGCCCGGACCCACCGGCCGCGCGCGGTAGCGCTGCAGACGATCGAGCACGCCGCGGTGACCGGCACCGAACAACGCGCAGAACAGCTCAAACGCCTCAAGCGCGTCGCGCAGGTCTTCGAGCTCGGCGGGAAGGCCCGCGGCCGCCCGCCGGGCTACCTCGGCCGCCCGGGCCGGAGACCCGGTGAACAAGAGCGCCCGGCCCAGCACCTGTGCGGCGAAGGCCAGATCCTGCGGTTCGTCGAGCAGCTCGTAGGCCATTTCCAGATGTTCGGCCGCGGCCGGACCACTCGTCAGAGCCTCCGCCCGTCCAAGGGCAAGCAGAAGCTCGCCGCGGCGGTCGCCGCCGGGGTCCTCCGCGAGCGCCCGCGACAGATACGCCGCCGCGCTCTCCGGCGCACCCGCTCTGAGCGCTCGGGCGGCGGCGTTGGCCAAAGCGTCGACTGCCCATCGCTCGCCGCGAGCGGGTGCGAGCAGGAGCTGCCCTGCGACGCGCTGCGGCGTCGCGCCGGCGCCAGCCAGCAGCTCGGCGGCGCGCCGGTGCGAGAGCTGTCGCTCTCCCAACAGCACGTCGTTGTAGATGGATGCGGCGATGAGCGGATGCACGAACCCCCACGGCGGCTGCGCTCGCAGGATCTCTGCGCGGGTTAGCGCCCCGATCGCCTCCGCCACCCGTTCCTCATCGAGTCCGGCTAGTGCCGCAATCATCGACGGATCGGCGTCATCACCAAGAACCGCCACCGCGTGGACGACCGTCGTCGCTTCCGCCGGCAGGCGGCTCAACCGCAGCAACACACCCCGCGACATCGACCTGGGCCCGAGCTCCTCGATCAGCGCGATCTCCTGGTCAACCGGCCGCACGCCATCGTCGGCGAGCGCCTTGAGCAGTTCGGTCGTGAGCAGCGGGTTGCCCCCCGTGACCCGGTGGCAGGCCGCGCAGAATCCCGGCTGCGCTTCGGGTCCGAGGCGCTCGCGTACCAACTCCGCGACCGCCGCTTCGCTCAGAGGGCGAGGCCGGATCGGCACGGTCGACGGCTCGCTGACGATCGCCTCGATCAAGCCTGCGCGGGACACCGGCTCATCAGCTCGTACACCGACGACCACAAGGATGGGCAAGCTCTCAAGCCTGCTCCGTAGGTACGCAACGAACCGAAGCGACGGCGCATCGCACCACTGCAGATCATCGAGCGCGAGCAGCAACGGTCGATGATCCGCGAGGTGCACGGTCAGCCAGTACAACCCGTGCAGCGACGCGAACGACGGATTCTCGCCGGGCGAGCTTCCCTCAGCGCCGCCAGCAGCGAAGAAGATCGGCTGCGCGGATGCCGCCGCCCCGCGTCGCAACGGTGCCGGATCGTCAGTCACCGAACGCTCGAACAGCTGGCGAACCGCTCCGAACGCGAACTCACGCTCGAGCTCGGATCCGCGGCCGGCCAGGACCGCAAAACCGGCTGCGGCCGCTCGCTGGCGCGCTTGCGCAATCAACCGGCTCTTGCCGATCCCCGGCGGCCCCTCGATCGACGCCACGGCTGCGGTGCCCGAAGCGGCGGCCGCGATCAGATCGTCTAGAACGGAGACCTCACGCTCCCGCTCGAGGAGCGCTTCCGCGGCGATCGGCGTTAAGACCGGATCCGGATTGTGCACCACGACGAGTTGGACGGTCGAAATTCAGAGGCGCCCGATCCCCAACCGCCAAGTGTAGGCAGGCGACAGGCGCGACGGGCGCTACAGGATCCCAATCTCCGAGTTGTCGCCGACCATGAACCGGTAGGCCCGCGGCTGGCGGTGGTCGCGGCCGATCCTGACGTTGCGACCGAGCAGCGAGGATTCCATGCGGCCGTCGAGGTCGCAGACGACCGAACCGGCGAGCAGGATCGAGTGCTCGACCTCGGCGTTCTCGATCGAGCAGCCCTCCCCGATCGCCGTGTACGGCCCGACGTAACAATCGGTCAGCCGCGCGCCGGCGCCGATGATCGCGGGGCCCCTCACCGCGGATCGCTCCAGGCGAGCGCCGGGTTCGACCACCACGCGCCCGTCGACCCGCGAGTCGATCAGTTCCCCGTCGACGCTGCCGACGATCGTGTCGAGCACAAGCCGGTTGGCGGCGAGCATGTCCTCCAGCCGTCCGGTGTCCTTCCACCATCCGCGCACGATGTGCGGCTCCACCCGGTGGCCCTGGTCGACCAGGTGCTGGATCGCGTCGGTGATCTCGAGCTCGCCGCGCCCCGAGGGGTGGATCGCGCGCGCGGCGTGATGGACCACCGGCGTGAACATGTACACCCCCACCAGCGCGAGGTCGGTTTTGGGATCCGATGGTTTCTCGATCAGCCGCACGACCGCGCCGTCGCTCAGCTCGGCGACGCCGAACTGCTCGGGGTCCGGCACCGGGGTGAGCAGGATCAGAGCCTCGGGCTCGCTGTCCCGGAACGCGGCGACCAGGTCCTCGATTCCCCCCTGGAGCAGGTTGTCGCCCAGGTACATCACGAATGGCGAGTCGCCCAGGAACGGTTCGGCCGTCAGCACCGCGTGCGCGAGCCCGAGCGGGGCGTCCTGCAGGATGTATGTGAGCTTGATACCGAAGCGCGAGCCGTCCCCCGCGGCCGCTTTGATCTCATCCCCGGTTTCGGGCGCGATGATGATCCCAACGTCGTCGATGCCGGCCTTCGCCATCGCCTCGATTCCGTAGAACAGCACGGGCTTGTTCGCCACCGGCACCAGCTGCTTGGCGCTGGTGTGCGTGATCGGTCGGAGCCGCGTCCCCGTGCCCCCGGACAGAATCAGCCCTTTGAGGTCCTGCATGGCAGGGGCCAGCGTAGCCGCTTGCGCGAGGCTGGCACTCCAGCCCGTCAGCGGGCGACGAGCTCGGCCGCGGCGCCGATGGTCGCGGCGGCGGCATGGACCGCCGCCCGCGCGTCCTGGGGCTCGAGCACTGCGGCGTCGCCGGCCTCCTTGAGCACCTCCCGCACGAGCCAGTCGATGCCCGCGAACCGCAGCTCGACCAGCAGCGAGCCATCGCTCAGCTCGGCGACGACCGTGCGCTCCTCACGCGCCCAGCGCGCCCGCTCCGGGGAGATCCACACGCGGGCTCGCCGGGAGGCCGGCACCTCCCCCGTGCGCGGCCAGCCGTCCACATCGGCGGCGGGATCTACGTCGGGCCGAGGCTCGAACCGCTCATCGGTCACCGTCGCGGATTTGATCCGGTCGAGCCGGAAATGCCGGACGCTCCCCCGGGCGGGATCGAAGCTCGCCACGTACCACCCCTCGCGGCCGTTGATCAGCGCGTACGGCTCGACGGTCCTGGTCGAGAACTCGTCCTCGTTCTCCTTGTAGTACTCGAACGACAACAGGCGCCGGCCGGCGATCGCCCGCGAGACCACGGTTGCGATCTCGACGTCGTCGCCCGGCGCGGCCACCTGGAGTCCATCCTGCACCGGATCCTCGCCGAGCGCCGCGACCACCTTGCCGCGCACCGAGGACAGGGAGCCCTGCGGTATGTGCTCGCCGATCAGGTCGATCGCAGCGATCAGCGCCTTGGCCTCGACGGGGAGGAGCCGAGCGGGGCGGGCAAACGAGTCGCCGTAGGGCTCGGGGTCGACCTCGATCATGCCGTCTGGGCCGATCTCGGCGTAGAGGACATAGGTCCCGGCACCGAAGTTCACGACGTTCAACACCGAGATGTCCTCGCGCAGCTCCTGGTCGGAGATGCCGAGCTGGCGGCAGAGCTGGCCGGAGTCAAGCCGCCGACCGACGCGTCCGGAGTCGATCAGGATGCTCGCCAGCGTGACCAGGCGGGCAAAGCGCTCGGGACGGATCGCGGTGTCGGGGTGATGGCCGTTGGTGCCGTCACCGTCGGACCGTTCGCGCGAGAGCGCCTCGCGGGGTGGGGCGCCGTCGCCGGGGGCCGGTGCGCCCGTTGCCTCCCGATCACCCGCGATCGCCTTCGCGATCTGCGGCTCTCCGGTGTGCCGCTCGGTCAGCAGCCGGACGCGATCGCGAAGCTCCGCCGCGAGCTCCGGCGGGCTCAGGATCCGCGCGTGCTCTCCCAGGCCCAGCACCCAGGCGATCAGCTGGCGAGCGTTCGCGTAGGGGGTCAGGAACACTCGGTCGCCATCGCCAGCGCCGCCGTCCTCGGCGGCGCGAATGTTTCCATAGCGCCCGAAATGACGCTCGATCTGCCAGGCGATCCGGCCCTCGATCCAGATCTCGGCGGTGTCGATCGGATCGCCGAACTGCCAGTCGATCCGGTTGGCATACGCGCGCGGGTCGAAGTCAGCCGGCCGCTGAAAGTCGTGCTCGGCCTTGGTCGCGTAGCCCACTTTCCCCCGGATCCGCGACAGGCGAAAGACGCGGATGGCACGGCGCTCGTGCGATCGCCCAACCACGTAGAACTGCCCTCCCTGGTAGAGCAGCTGGTAGGGATCGACCCGGCGGGTGCCGAGGTCGTCGCGTTCCATCGTGTAGTAGTCGAACACAATCGTCTTGCGCCGGAAGATCGCGGTCTCGATCTTGGCCAGGCGCTGGGAGATCTCGTGACCACCCGCCGAGCCGGTGATTCCGAGCGCGACCGTGTGCTGCTCGGGAGTCCTGAGCGGGCTGGGCCGGCCCCAGGAGATCTGCTGGAGCGCAAGGCGAAGCGGCTCGGCGTAGGCGAACTCACCGTCGAGCAGCTGCAGGGCGGTTCCAAGCGCCGCGAGCTCGCCATCGGTGAACTCGATCGGCGGAAGGTGGAAGTTCTCCGGAGGAAGCGAGTAGGTCTCCTGCTCGACCAGGCCATCGATCGGCTTCTCGACCGAGAGCACGATCCCGAGCGCCTCGAGCTCCGAGCGGTCGGCGTAGAAGCGGCGCGCGAACGCGTCCTCGTTCATCACGCTGTAGCCCTCGACGTCGCGCCGGATCTCCAGCGCCGTCACCGGTCGTCGCTCGGCCATCAGGTAGGAGATCAGCGACAGCTGGCGGATCAGCTTCTCGGTGTCCTTGGCCACGCCACTAATGTAGTTGGGGTCAGGGGTCTTCGAGACAGAGCGGCCGCGGCGAGGCGGTATTTGCGCAGATTTGGCGCGCCGGAAGCAAGTCTCGTTGCGACTCGTTAAGACCTATCAAGGGCAAGGTTAAGGCGGCCAAATCCGGGTCTCATCGGTCCGGGCGGGTCTTATGCTCGCCGAAGCCCGCAAAGCAAGGGGTGCACTGCCTACGCGATGAGCTTCCGCAAAGTCCAATCGAGCGATGAGCCCGCGGGGGGCGACGGGGGTCGCGGCCGCCTGTTCATGCCTTCCGGACGGGCCCGGGTCGTACGACGCCTCTCGCTCGTGATCGCCGCCATCGCGCTAGCCGCGACGCTCCTGTACCCGGGCCCCGTGCCCGATCACGACTCCGTGACGAAAGCGGTTGCACGCCCCCAGCCGGCCCCGCCCCCTCGCCCCGCGACGGTGACGGTGTCGGCGGGTCCAGACGCGCTCACCGTTCCCCGTTCATTCCTCGGGCTGTCGGTCGAGTACTGGGCCGTTCCTCATTTCGCGCAATACGGCGTGCAGTTCGACCGCGTCCTCTCGCTGATCCACGTGCCTGGCGAGGGCCCGGTCATCGTGAGGGTGGGCGGCGACTCCGCGGACCGCACCTTCTGGGCGCCGGACGAGCGTCGCGCGTCGCGATGGGCCTACGACCTGACCACGTCGTGGTGGCGCGGGCTGGCGACGGTGGTCCGCCGCACCGGAGCGCGGGTGATCGTCGACCTGAACCTCGTGACCGGGTCGCCATACATGGCGGCTCAGTGGGCGCGCAAGGCCGAGGCGGCGCTGCCCCGAGGGAGCATCATCGGCTTCGAGGTCGGCAATGAGCCCGACATCTACAGCAATCGCTACTGGTCCAAGGCGGTCTCGTCGGGAACGCTCAGAACCGATCTCGTTCCGCTCAAGCTCTCGTCGATCAGCTACCTCGATGAGTTCGACGCCTACGCGAGCGCGCTCTCGCAGGTGGCGCCGAACGTGCCCCTGCTCGGTCCGGCCGTGGCCAACCCGAGCCGCAATCTGAGCTGGGTCGCAACCTTGCTCGGCGGTCCGCACGCGGGGCTAGGGGTTGTCAGCGTCCACCGCTATCCGTACTCGGGATGCGTTCGCAAGTCCTCGTCGGGCTTCCCCACGATCGCCCGCGTGCTCAGCGAGAAGGCCTCGGCGGGCGTGGCGAGCGCGGTGGCGCCGGCCGCTCGGCTCGCGCTCGCGGCCGGCCTTCCGCTTCGCCTGACCGAGCTGAACTCAATCACGTGCGGCGGGAAGGCAGGCGTCAGCGACACGTTTGCCACCGCCCTGTGGGCGCCGGACACGCTGTTCGAGCTCATGCGGGTGGGCGTCGAGGGCGCGAACATCCACGTACGCGACGACGCCGTCAACGCGGCCTTCTACGTGGGCGCCGGCGGGCTGCGGCCCCAGCCGCTGCTCTACGGTCTCGCTCTGTTCGCCCGCACCCTTGGTCCAGGGGCGCAGCTCATCCACGCCTACGAGCAGGCGTCGCCCTCGCTGCACTTCAAAGCGTGGGCGGTGCGGCTGCGAGGAGGCCTCGTGCACGTTCTCCTGATCGACAAAGGTCCTTCCGCGGTGCGCGTCAATCTACGTCTCCCGGCGACCGCCCCAGCGACCGTCCAGCGCCTGCTCGCTCCGTCCGTCCGGTCGCGCTGGGGGGAGACGCTCGCCGGCCAGCACATCGCGAGCAACGGCCGCTGGACGGGACATCGCACCACCGAGGTCGTGGCACGTCCCCGCAACGGCTACGAGGTCGTCGTGCCCCGATACAGCGCGGCCCTGGTGAGCGTGCACATGCAAGGCCCCCTCTCGGCGCCGTCACAATCGGCCCCCCACGGCCGCACGGTTCTCGTGGGCGTGCGGACCCGCCGGCCGGCGGCGCAGCTGGGGCCGTCCCGGAGCCGGCGGGCGGTGAGCGCTCCGCGGAACCGCTCGCGGACGCGGCATAGGCCCTAAGCCGCTTCGCGCTCGGCCCGAGGGGGCGCCGGAAAGTACGCGCCGGCGCCCAGTGCCTTGTCGTACGCCGACCAGTGCTCGCCGGCCTGGAGCTCCTTCTCGAGCCGGTCAAAGCTGCCCAGCCGGCCGCCCAGGTTGTCGATCATGTGCACGAGCGTTGCTTCGCGCGTGCAGGGAACGACCGGGCTCCCGTGCTCGAGTGACCCGTGGTGGCTGAGGATGATGTGCAGGACCGCCTGGGCCAGGTCGGCAGGGAATCCGCCCAAGCGCTCGATCGTGCGCCGTATCCGGTAATAGCCCAGCGCAATCTCGCCATACAGCCGGCCCTGGTCCGACATCGAGATCGTGCCACCCTGGAGGTCGTAGGCGTCGAGCTTGCCGATGTCGTGCAGCAGCGCGCCAGTCACCGCCACGTCACGGTCGATTCCGGGGAACGTCGCTGATATCGCCCCGACCGCTTGGGCGACGGCCAGAGAGTGCTCGAGCAGGCCGTGCCGGTAAGCCTGGTGGTAGCGCTTGGCGGCCGGCGCGTCGCGATAGCTGGCCCAGGTCGGGGTGTCTTCACCGAAGACGGCCCCGAGCAACCGGCGCAGATGCGGATTCTGCACCGTCGCGGTCAGCTCGCGCAAATCGGACTCCATGTGGTCGGCCGACCGCAACGGGCCGTCGGGCGGGGCGTCGAGCCGGTCGGCGGTATCGAACTCCTCGTTCATCGCGCGTCGAAGATAGAGTGGCTCGCGGACGGCACAGGATGGAACGCACCGCGATCGTCACCGGAGGAACCGGTGGGCTGGGGTCCGCGGTCGTCACGCGACTGCTCGATGAGGAGTGGCGCGTGGTGGTCCCGTGGGTGCTCGAGCACGAGCGCGAACGGATGCAGGAGCGGGACGGACTGGAGCTGATCGAGGCCGATCTGTTCGATCCGCGCGCGGTCCAGAGTGTGGCTGCGGCGGCGGCCGGGGTTCACGGGGCGTCGGTGCGAGGCCTCGTCAACCTGGTCGGGGGATTCGCGTTCGGCGGGCGCGTGCACGAGACGCCGATCGAAGAGTTCGAGAAACAGTTCGAGCTCAATCTGCGGGCCACCTACCTGATGACGCAGGCAACCTTGCCGCACCTGCTCGAGAGCGGCGGCGGCGCGATCGTCTGCGTCGGCACTCGCGCCGCGCTCCAGCCCTTCCGCGGCGCGGCGGGCTACGCTTCCTCGAAGGCCGCGGTGATCGCGTTCGCTCAGGCGGTCGCGGTCGAGTACAAGGACGACGGGATACGTTGCAACGTGATCCTGCCGAGCGTGATCGACACGCCGGCCAACCGGGCCTCGATGCCGAACGCCGACCACGAACGCCGGGTCAAGCCGGCGCAGATCGCGGGTGTGATCGCCCACCTGCTCTCGGATGACTCCGCCCCGACGAGCGGGGCGGCGATTCCGGTCTACGGCCGGGCTTAGTGCTTCCCGCCGTAGGTACGGTTGCACCTCGAATGTGACCGTATTTGCGGTGGGGAGCACTTGGCTGGGTACGATCTCCACTTATGGAGCGTAAGTGGTGGACGCTGATCGTCGTCTGCGTCGCCACGTTCATGTTGCTGCTCGACATCACGATCGTGAACGTGGCCCTGCCGAAGATCGCGAACTCCCTGCACGCGAGCTTCACCGACATCCAGTGGGTGATCGACGCCTACGCGCTCACCCTCGCCTCGCTGCTGCTCACCAGCGGCACGCTCGCGGACCTGCTCGGCCGCAAGCTCGTGTTCTCGATCGGGCTCGGGCTGTTTTCGCTCACCTCGCTGCTCTGCGGCCTCTCGCCGAGCGCGTTGTTCCTGATCTTCGCCCGCGCGGGGCAGGGAATCGGAGGGGCGATCATGTTCGCGACGTCGCTCGCGCTCCTCGCCCAGGAGTTCCAGGGCCGCGAACGCGGCGTTGCGCTGGGCGCCTGGGGAGCCACGCTCGGCGCCGCGGCGGCGGTGGGCCCGCTGCTCGGCGGGGTGTTGACCGAAGGGCTGGGCTGGGAATCGATCTTCTTCATCAACGTGCCGGTCGGCGTCGCCGCCGTTGTCCTGACGCGCATGAAGGTCACCGAGTCGCGCAATCCAGAGGGCGCGCGCATCGACTGGATCGGCACCGTCACTTTCACCGCCGCGCTGTTCCTACTCGTGCTGGGCGTTATCCGCGGCAATGCGGTGGGCTGGGGGAGCGCCGAGATCGTGGCGCTGTTCGCAGGGTCGGCGCTACTGCTGATCGCGTTCGTGATCACGGAGGCCACCCGCAGGAACCCCATGCTCGACCTCCGCCTGTTCCGCAAGCCGACGTTCTGTGGCGCGTCGATCGTCGCGTTTGCCGTGTCGGCGTCGATGTTCGCGATGTTCCTGTACCTGACGCTGTACCTACAGACGATCCTCGGGCTCTCGCCGCTCCAGACCGGCCTTCGCTTCCTGCCCACGACCGTGGTGATGTTCTTTGTGGCAGCTGCCTCCGGGAACCTCTCCACTCGGGTGCCCGTCCGCCTGCTGCTCGGCTCCGGCATGGCGCTGGTCGGGGTGGGCCTGCTGCTGATGCGCGGCCTCACCGCCTCGTCGGACTGGACCGCCCTGCTGGCTGGCTTCATCGTCGCCGGCGTGGGCGTCGGGCTGATCAACCCGGCGCTCGCGTCGACCGCGATCGGCGTGGTCCCGCCGCAGCGCAGCGGGATGGCCTCGGGGATCAACTCGACGTTTCGCCAGGTGGGGATCGCCACGGGCATCGCGGTGCTCGGAGCGATCTTCGAGAGCGCCATCTCCAGTGACTTGAAACCCAAGCTCACCGGCACGCCGGTCGCCGGACACGCCGCCCAGATTGCGCACGCCGTGGCCGCCGGCGGCGCGCAGAAGGTGCTCGGGTCGGCGCCGGCGGCGATTCGAGCCGACGCCACGACCGCGATCCACGGCGCCTTTGCCAGCGCGATGAACGACCTCCTGCTGGTGGGCGCGATCGGCGCCTTCGCGGGTGCCGCGCTCGGTTTGCTCCTCGTCCGCGGCCGCGACTTCGTGACCGCCGGCGCGCGGGAGCCGGCGGCGGTGGCGGCGGCGTAGCTCATCGCCCGGTGCCGGCGGTCCAGCGCGTGGCCCCCGACTACTTCGGCGAGTCGGCCCGGGGGTGTGCTGGATTTACCTCCATATGCGGGGCTTTTTCAGCGCACCCCTCTCGTAGGGCCCCGGGCGGGGCGCCGGGCGCCACCGACGCGCTACGGATCGAAATGGCCCGAGTAGAGCGCGAACACCGCTCCCTGCGGGTCGCGCACGATCGCGATCCGCCCGGGACCGATCGACATCGGCCCCGCGAGCGTGGAGGCGTCCAGTTCCCCGGCCTTCCGTAACGCCTGATCGGCGTCCTCGGCTCCGAAGTACACGAGCCAGTACGGGGGCTCGCCCGGCTGCGTCCGACGCATTCCGCCGTTGCTCGCGCCGTCCCGCTTCTTGATCACCGAGTAGGGCATCTCCGTGCCCTCCATCGGGTCGAAAGTCCACCCGAACAGGTCGGAGTAGAAATTGGCCGACGCATCCATGTCGGGCGTCGCGAGCTCGTTCCACGAAAGCGCGCCCGGGGCGTTCACGAGCGAGGCTCCGATGTGCGCCTTGGGTTGCCAGACGAGGAAGAACGCTCCGTGGGGATCCTGCACCACCCCCATCCTGCCGGCGTCGAGTACGTCGAACGCCTGGGCGTGAACGGTGGCGCCGAGCTCCTGCGCCCGCGCGAGCGCATCATCCGCGCTGTCGACGGTCACGTAGGAGTTCCACACCGGCGGCACGCCGGCCTCGCGCTGCTGCTCGGGTTGGGGCGAGATCGCGGCCACGTGGTGACTGCCGAGCTTCATCATCGAGTAGACGATGCCCTCGCCGACGGGCTGGTCGTCCGCCTCCCAGCCGAACAGCTGACCGTAAAACCGTTTCGCGCTCTCCTGGTCGGTGGTCGTCAGGTCCGACCAGGAGAACGTGCCGGAGGTGTAGTTCTGTCGTTCGCCCATGGCTGCGAACGTACCATCTCCGGCGCGGCACACCGTTGAAATAGAGGGAAACGGTGCCGTCACAGCGCTCGTGATCAGCCCCTACGCCCGGCGCGGCTATGTCGATCACCAGATCGTCCCACTCCTCGGGAACCTGATCAAGGATTGACGTACGTTAGCCACGCGCCCTCGCCGATGGTCGATGCAGGGCATCGGCGTCCTGCGCGAGCGCACTGCGAGCAGCCTCCGCAAGGGCACTGGCGGCGGGACGGGAGACATAGCCGATCTCGGTTCGGGCCTTGGAATCGTCGAAGGAGTGCGGCAATCGCCCCGCCCGCACCTCGTCGAGGACGAGCAGCTCCGGCTCGCGCCCGTGGAGCCTGAGCACGGCGTTGGCCAGACGGGCGGCGGCGTACGCCGCTACCCACGGCACCGGCACGGGAGGTGCGCGTCGTCCGACCGCCCGGGCGATGACGGCAAACACCTCGCGCACGGGCATGTTCTCCCCGCCGAGCAGATAGCGCTCGCCGGGCCGGCCGCGCTCAAAAGCGTCAATGTGTCCGCGCGCCACGTCCTCCACTGCCACCACGTTGAGGGCGCTCCGTGCCAGATACCCGCGCGCCCGGCCATGGGCGACGTCGCCGACCATCTTCCCGGTCGGGGTGGGGCGCCCATCTCCGGACCCGACGGGGACGGTGGGGTTGACCACGATCACCTCGGCCCCGTCTCGAGCCGCCCGCAGCGCCAGGCGCTCCCCCTCGAGCTTGCTGCGCTTGTAGGGCACGACCAGCTCCCGGCGCGGGGGCAGATCGAGCTCGGTGGCGGCGCGCCCGCGGACCGGGCCGCACGTGGCGCAGGAGCTCGTATGCACCACCCGTCGCCGCCTGCCGCGAGCAGCCGCGTCGAGCAGCACGGCGGTGCCGTGAACGTTCACCTCGTGCATCAGCGTCACCTCGCTCCGGGCGTAGCTGTACATGCCGGCGAGGTGAAAGATCGCCTCGCTGCGCTCGACGGCGCGTCGCACGTCGTCGGGATCGAGAATGTCTCCCTGGATGAACTCGACCGCGTCGGGCAACGTCCCGTCGGGTGGCGGCCGGGGAGCGAAAGCCCTGACCTCGGCCCCGCCGCTGGCGAGCGCGTCCACCAGATGGCTGCCGATGAAGCCGGTCCCGCCGGTCACCAGCGCCCTCATCGGGCGGCGGTACGTTGGCGCGCCCGATGGGCTCTCGCCGTGCCGCGGGCCATCCGCATCCCGAAGCGGGTCATCGCCCGGGGCATGCGCTCGGCGGTGGCAACCACATCCGCGAGAGCATCGGCGAATCGCCGCACGTCCGCTTCCTCGATCAGCAGCGGCGGCAGCGCCTTGACGACGTTGAGGCGGTGACCGGCGACCTGGCAGAGGATGTGGTGCTCGTGGAACAGCGGGACCGTGATCAGCTGGGCGAAGAGGCCTGGCTGAACGTGCTCGACCGCGCGAAACAGCGAGCGCCCGGTGGCTCCGGTTGGCGGGCCGAGCTCGATGGCCCACATCAGGCCGAGGCCTCGGACGTCGCGCACCACCTCGTGGCGCTCGACCAGGGGCTTTGTCAGCGTGAGGAGTAGGTTGCCCATGCGTTCGGCGCGGGCGACCAGGCCGTCGCGGTCGAGTACTTGCAGCGTGGCGAGTGCTGCCGCAGCCGCGAGGTCGTTGCCGGCGAACGTCGATGAGTGACGGACCGCGCGCTCCATCCCATCGAACACCCGGTCGAACGCGCTCCTCGAAACGAGCACCGCCCCGATCGGGACGAGCCCGCCCGATAGCGCCTTCGAGAGGCAGATCATGTCGGGGGCGAGGTCCCAGTGCTCGACCGCGAGGAACCGCCCCGTGCGCCCCAGGCCGGTCTGGACCTCGTCGCACACGAACAGCGCGCCCGCCTCGCGGCACAGGCTTTGCGCCGCGGCGAGGTAGCCGTCGGGCGGAAGGTTGACGCCCTTCCCCTGGATCGGCTCGACGATCAGCGCCGCCACGTCTTCGCGCGCCAGCTCGCGGGCGAGTGCGTCGGTGTCGCCGAACGGCACCCGGTCGCAGCCAGGCAGCAGCGGCCCGAAGCCCTCCCGGAACTCGTCGTTGCCGTTGAGCGACAGAGCGCCCAGCGTGAGCCCGTGGAAGGCGTGGTCGGCGTACAACAGGCGCGGCCGGTCAGTCGCGGCTCGGGCGATCTTTATCGCCGCCTCCACCGCTTCCGTGCCCGAGTTCGCCGGCACCATCGCGGCGACGCTGTCCGGTGCGCGCGCCAGCAACTGCTCGGCCAAAACGCCGGTGAGCAGCGTCACCCCGAGCTGGGGCAGGTTGGCCGTCCCGGCCGCCATCACGTCTTGCATGGCCAAGACAACGTCGGGGTGGTTTCGGCCCAGCGCGAACACCCCATAGCCGCCGATCAAGTCGAGGTAGCGCTGTCCGTCCGAGTCGACCAAGTGCGCGCGCTCGCCGCCGACCCAGGATCTGTCGAAGCCCAGGGTTCGCAGGATGCGGCCCATCTGCGGGTTGAGGTATCGATCGTTGAGTGCCATCTCCTCGCCCGTCCGGCGGGCCAGCAGCTCGGGGATGGCGGCGACCTCGTTCACTCGCCCGGAAAGCGTAACGGCCACTAAACGTCGCCAGCCGACGCGGAGCGGCCAACGCCTTGACCGCCCGAGGAGCTGGACCCAGACTGTTCCGTCGCGCGCGGGGCCCGGCGGTCCGCCCACGAGATGCGAGGCAACTCGAGCCACACGTCCGCGCCGCCCGACTCGCGATTCCGCACGTGAGCGCGCCCCCCGTGCGCCTCGGCAATCACCTGCACGATCGACAGACCGAGGCCCGCGCCGCGCCCCGACCGCGCGGGATCGGCACGAGAGAAGCGCTCGAACGCGCGCGGCAGGAAGTCCGGTGCGAAGCCCTTCCCCTCGTCGAGCACGTGAAGCTCGGCGCTGGCACCCAGCTCCTCGGCCATGAGTACCACGGAGCCGTCGCCGTGCCGAAGCGCGTTTGAGACCATGTTCGTGAGCGCCTGTTCGAGCCGGGCCCGGTCCGCCACCACCTCGATCCCGCGGGAGTCCTCGACCCGAACGACCCGCCCCTCGCTGCTCCCTGCCGCGGCGAAGCGGGCGGCGACGGTGCCGAGCAGTTGCCGCACCTCGACCGGGTCCTTCTCGAGCGGCAGCCCGCCCTGCTCGGCGCGAGCGATGACCAGCAGGTCTTGCGCGAGCCTGACCAGCCGGTCGACCTCCTCGGCGACCGACCGCAGACGTGCCTGCAGCTCTTCACGCGGGCTGTCCGACGCGAGCGCCAGCTCGAGCTCCAGCCTGAGAATCGAGAGCGGCGTCCGCAGCTCGTGCCCGGCGTCGGCGACGAACGCGCGCTCGCGGGCGAGCGCGTCCTCGAGCCGGGTGAGCATCGCGTTGAGCGTCTCGCCGAGGCGGTGGAGCTCATCGTTGGCCTCCGGAACCGGCAGGCGCTCGCCCTGCGGGGCGCCGCTGATCAGCGCGGCCCGAGCGCTCATCGTCTCCACCGGCGCGAGCGCCCACGCCGCGAGGCCGTAGCCCGCCAGGCAGGTCAGGACCAGCGCCACCGGGCCGCCGATGAACAGCAGCTCGCTCAGCGTGGTGAGCGCGCGGTTGCGCTCAGAGAGCGAGGAACCCACCACCAGTACGGTCGGCGGCCGGGTGGCGAGCGGCCGCGCCATGAGCCGGGCGTCGTCGCTCTGGTTGACGACCAGCGAGCCGGTCGCGGCGAGCTGCAGCTCCTTGTGGCTCAAGAGCGGACGGGCGTGCCCCGGAGTCGCGTCGAGGACGCGGCCGCTCGCGGGATCCAAGATCTGCGCGAACCCGCCGCCGCTCTCGGGCAGGTCAGGGAGCTCCCGCGCTCGGCGGACCAGGGTGGCCAGATCGGTCGAGTGGGTGCGCAGCGAGCGGTCGATGCTCTGATCGAGGCTCGCCGCGAACCGCTCGTGAAGCAGTAGCGCCAGGCCGCCGAACAGCACGACCATGACGGCGGCGAAGCCGAGCGTCAGCCGCACCCGGAACGGGAGGCGGCGCAGCCACAGGGCTGTCCGTTGAAGTCCCGATTGCGAACCGCCGGCCTCGGGCCTCGACGGCCGGCCAGCGTCCGCGGTCCGGGACCGCCGCCTCTCCGCCTGCTCCCGCTCCTCCCTGCTCAGGGTCGAGTCGGTCATGCTCGCAGCCGATACCCCGCGCCACGCACGGTCTCGATCGTCTCGCGGTCGAGCTTCTCGCGCAGGTAGCCGATGTAGACCTCGATCACGTTCGAGCGGTTCTCGTAGCTGTCATCCCATACGTGTTCGAGCAGCTCGAATCGGCTCAACACCTCGCCGGGATGGCGCATGAACATCTCGAGCATCGAGAACTCCCGCGCCGTGAGCGACAGCTCCGTGCCGCCGCGCCAGACCCGGCGCTCGGCCGGATCGAGGCGCAAGTCGCCAACCGTGAGCACGGCCGGCCGGGGTGGAGAGCCCCGGCGGACCAACGCGCGCATCCGCGCCAGCAGCTCGTCGAACGAGAACGGCTTGGGCAGGTAGTCATCCGCACCGCTATCGAGGCCGCGCACCCGGTCCCCGACGTCGTCGAGCGCGGTCAGCATCAGCGTCGGGGACCACACATCACTCGCTCGCAGACGGCGGCAGACCTCAAACCCGTCGTAACCCGGAAGCATCACGTCAAGCAGGATCAGGTCGTAGTCGGTCGCGGTGGCACGCATCACCGCCTCCTCGCCGGTGCTCGCCACGTCGACGCCCATGCCACGCCGCCGCAGGCCGTCGCGCAACACGATCCCGAGCTTCGCCTCGTCTTCTACAACAAGGACACGCACATCATTAGCTTTGCACGAGCGCGCGCAGCGACTGCTTGAGTGACCGCGTCGTGGCGAGCACCGCGGTGGGCTCGTAGCCGCAGTGGGCCATGCAGTTCTCGCAGCGTGGATCACGCCCGCGGCCGTAGGCGTCCCAGTCGGTCGTCTCCACCAATTCCCGATAGGTGCGCGCGTAGCCGTCTGCCATGAGGTAGCAAGGGCGCTGCCAGCCGAACAGCGAATAGCTGGGGATGCCCCACGCCGTGCAGCCAAAGTCCACCTTGCCCTCGAGAAAGTCCAGGAACAGTGGCGAGTGGTTGAGCCGCCAGCGCTTGCGCCGCCCGTCCGCGAACGCGGCCCGGAACAGCTCACGGGTCTGACGAACGCCGAGAAAGTGCTCCTGGTCAGGCGCCTTGTCATAGGCGTAAGCGGGCGAGATCATCATGTGGTCGACCTCGAGCTCATCGTTGAGGAAGTCGAGCACGCGGCGCACCGCCTCGGGCGTGTCGTGGGTGAAGAACGTCGTGTTCGTGGTCACGCGGAAGCCACGCGCCTGGGCGGCGCGGATCGCCGCCACCGCCTTGTCGAAGACTCCCTCCCGGCACACCGACTGATCGTGGCGCTCGCGCAAGCCGTCGATGTGCACCGCCCAGGCAAAGTACGGCGACGGCTCAAAGCGGTCGAGCTTGCGCTCCATGAGAAGCGCGTTCGTGCACAGGTAGACGAACTTCCTGCGAGCGATCAGGCGGCCGACGATCTCGTCGATCTCGGGGTGGATCAGCGGCTCGCCGCCGGCAATCGAGACCATCGGCGCGCCGCACTCCTCGATCGCGGCAACCGCCTGCTCGACCGGCATGCGCCGACGGAGCACGTGCTCGGGGTGCTGGATCTTGCCGCATCCGGCGCACTCCAGGTTGCACTGGAACAGCGGCTCGAGCTCGACCAGCAGGGGGAACTTCTCGCGCCGGCGGAGCTTTTGCTCGGCCAAGTAGGCGGCGATGCGCAGGGACTGCCTCAACGGGACGCTCATGAGATCACTGCCTCGGTCGAACTTCCACCGGAAGCTTGAAGTGGACGTCCTCGCGGGCCACCGTGCGCTCGCTGACGGTGGCGCCACCCAGGCCACCGAGCGCGCGCACGACCTCCGCGACCAGGGTCTCGGGTGCCGAGGCGCCCGCGGTCAGGCCGACGCGCCCGCACCCGATCAGCAGCTCGGGCCGGATGTCCGTGCTGTGCTCGATCAGCGCCGCGCGGCAGCCGGCGCGCTCCGCGACCTCGACCAGGCGGCGCGAGTTGGACGAGTTGCCGGAACCGACCACGAATACCACGTCGCAGTCGGCCGCCAGCGCGCGGACAGCATCCTGCCGGTTCTGCGTCGCGTAGCAGATGTCGCTCGAGGACGGTCCGACGAGCGCCGGGAAGCGTGCGCGCAGCGCGTCGACGACGCCCGCCGTCTCATCGATCGCCAGCGTCGTCTGCGTGAGGTAGGCGACGCGCTCAGGATCCTCGACGCGCACACGTTCCACCTCCTCGGCGCTTGCGATCACCTGCGTGCGAGCGGGCGCCTCGCCGAATGTCCCCTCGACCTCCTCGTGGCCCTCGTGGCCGACGAGGACGATGTCGAATCCCGACCGGGCGAAGCGCCGCGCCTCCGCGTGCACCTTGGCCACGAGCGGACAGGTGGCGTCGATCACGTCGAGCCCGCGGTTCGCAGCCGCGGCGCGAACCGCGGGAGCCACCCCATGCGCGGAGAAGATGACGGTCGCGCCGGCGGGAACCTCGTCGAGCTCCTCGACGAAGATCGCCCCGCGTCGCTCCAGGTCGGCGACGACGTGCGCGTTGTGGACGATCTGCTTGCGCACGTAGATCGGTGCGCCCCGATCCTCGAGCGCGCGCTCGACGATCTCGACCGCGCGCACCACGCCGGCGCACGACGCGCGCGGCGAGGCCAAAACGACCTCGCGGGGCCCGAGCGCGCGTGCCCAGTCTTCGACGAGCGCGCACGCGCTGCGCAGCGTGCGGTACGCCGTGGCGGCGCCCGCGAGGGTCCGCAGCGGGCGATGGAGCTCGTGGCGGTAGGTGTCGAGCACGACCCGCAGCGTGACCAGCGGCTGCGCGCGCGTCGAGGAGGCCAGCCACGCCGACTCCATGTCCACCGCCAGCGCGCCGCTGCGGTGAAGGACGCGCCGGCGCTCGCGGACGACCAGTCGCTGGCTCGAGGCAATCGGTCCAACGCGAACGCGCAGGCCTCCGCGGCGCAGCAAGCCGGCGAGGATCGAGGGGTCCGGGCACGGCGTGGTGCCGGTGGGCCCACGCAGCTCGCTCGCCAGGACTACGTCCCCGGGCTCGAGCTCCGGGTCGAGCGCTCCGCAGAACCCGGCGATGAGGACGGGGTCGCCCTCCGGCACGGGAACGGGGCGCGCGGCGCGGCGGGGTCCCATTCCGACCCTGTGCACCCGCGCCCAGGCGGCACCGGCACGCACCGCCCGGGCCTCGACCGACAGTGGAGCCAGGACCGTGAGACCGCTCATACCGCCACCGCGGCTCTCGGCTCGGGCTCGCGGAGGAGCGTCGCGAGCACTTCGCGCGCCGCCGCGTGGCCGCTGCGCACCGCGCCCTCCATCGTTGCCGGCCATCCGGTGTCGGTCCAGGCCCCGGCGAGCGCGAGTCCGGGAATCGCTGTCCGCGGGCCGGGGCGCCGCGCGCGGGCGCCGGGAGCGGCGCGGAACGTCGCCGCGTGCTCCCGCGTGACGAAGAACCTCTCCACGCGGGCTTCGCGGGCCGCGGGCAGCAGGTCGGCCAGGGCGGGAAGAAAACGGGCGCGCAGATCGTCGCCGGACATGTCGAGCTCCGCTTCGGCGGCGGACAGCGAGACCACGAGGTACTGGCCGTGCTCGAGGCGAGCGCCGCGGGTCCGGTCGAAGACCCATTGCACCGGGGTGCGGACGCCGGCCGCGAATGGCATATCGAACACCTGCCGGTCGTACACCACGTGCACGTTGACGATCGGAGAGGTGCCAAGGCCGGCCAGGCGCGTCGGGTCGACCCCGCTGTCGGACGGCAGCAGCCGAGTTGCTCGGTCGTGGGGAACGGCCAGGATGACGGCATCCGCCGACAGGGAGGGAGCGGCGTTGATCTCGACGCGAAAACCCTCCACCTCGGGAACGATCGCGGTCACGCCGCGCCGCAGGCGAACCTCGACGCCAACCTCCGCCAGCGCGCGCCGCGCTGCCGTGTCGTGGATCTCTCCCAGCGGGACGCGGGCATAGCCGACATCGCCGGCCGCGGGGTCACGCAACAGCCCCTCCTGGAACACGTACGCCGCCTGGGCGAGCGAGGCGTCGGCGGCGAGGAGGTTCAGCGTGGGGCGCGCGATCAGCTCCCACATCGTCTGCACCGCGTCCTCGTCCTGGCCGTGCTCGGACAGCCACTCGCCGAACGAACGGGCGTCCGCGGACGGGTCGTCCGGGTCGACGTGGTCGAGGGCCTGGATGGCCCGGGCCACCGACACGCGCTGGCGAAGGCCCAGATGACGGTACTGCGCGAGCGCGCCCGCAAGATGTAGCGGCGCCGGCAGGCCGGAGCGGCGCAGGTACACCAGCTTGCCGCCCGGGGCGAGCACGGGAATCGACAGCCGCGGCTGCAGCGTCACCAGGTCCGCTGCTCCGATCCGCTGAAGCAGCTCGCGGTAAGCGGTGCAGCAGCGCAGAAACACGTGCTGGCCGTTGTCGGCCTGGATGCCGTCGCGCACGAACGAGTACGCGGCCCCGCCGAGCCGGCCGCGTGACTCGAGCAGCATCACCTCGGCACCGTCGCTCGCGCCGTGCAGCGCCGCCGCGACGCCGGCCAGCCCCCCACCGACGACGACGATCCGCTTCATGTCCGCACCCCGGCCAGGCTTCGCGCGGCAAGCCATGCCTTCTCCCAGGCGGGCAGCGAGATCCGCCGCTGGAGGATCTCCTCCGGCTGGCGCGCGATCCGCTCGAGGATGCGCCCGTAGATGCCGGTCATCGCCAGCACACAGGAGCCGCTGCGCGCGTCGAGCGCGTCGACGAGGCGCAGGCCCCGGTCGAACCACTCGCGAGCGCGTACCGCCTCGAAGCGGATGAGCTCCGCGCTGATCTCGGGCGGTGCGGGGCATCCGAAGCGGCGCAGATCCTCGGCGGGCAGGTACACGCGACCGTGTTCGTAGTCCTCCCGGACGTCGCGAAGGATGTTCGTGAGCTGCATGGCGACGCCGAGGTCGTCGGCGAGCGTGGCGTGGCCGTTTGCCTCACCGCCGGTGAAGATCGCCACGCACAGGCGCCCGATCGAGCCGGCCACCTCGCGGCAGTAGACCACGAGGTCATCGAAGGTCTCATACGTGGTTCCCCGCACGTCGAGCTCGACGCCGTCGATCAGTAGGTCCAGTGCATCGAGCGGCAGATCGAACCGCGTGAGGGCGTCCGTCAAGCCCACCGCGACCGGGTCGCCGTACCACGCCCCCGGCGAGATGCGCCCCGTTGGTCTGGCCGATGCTGCTGGCGATCGCGGCCAGACGCGCGCGCTCGGCTTCGAGGGCCGCGAGCTTCGCCGGTCGCTCGTCGTCGCCGTCGCCGATGTCGTCGACGCGGCGGGCAAACGCGTACACGGCGCTCATGGCCTGTCGCTTCTCGCGCGGGAGGAGCCTGATTCCGTAGTAGAAGTTCGCCGCCTCCCGCCGCGTGATGTCCTCGCAGGCGCGGTAGGAGTACTCGACCTCGAGCGCCGGCATCGTCATCGCCCCGCCACCGCCTTTGCATAGGCCACCGGGAAGCGCGTCTCGCGGCCCTCGATCGAGTCCAGTGCGGTTCTGCCCCCGGCCAGAAAGCCGGCGACGGCGAGGCGGGCGCGGCCACGGAGCAGACGCACGAGCGGCGCCCCCTCGTCGAGCAATGCCCGGGCGTGCGCCGCGCCGTCGAACTGCCCGATGTACACGCGTCCGCGCGCGCGATCCTCGTCCACGTCCTGGAGGTGCTCGATCACCTGGAGGCCGGCGCAGATCCTGTCCGAGAGCGCGATGCGATCCGGCGTCGCGGCGCCGAACACGTGCAGAACGAGCTCCCCCACCGGCGCGGCCGAGAGCTGGCAGTAGTCGAGCAGCTCCTCGATCGAGTCGTAACGCGTGACGAGCTGGTCGCGGCGGTTGGCTTCGATCAGGCGAACGAGCGGCTCCCGCGGAAGCGCGCACTCGCGCACGGACTCGGCGAGGGCGCACATCACCGGGTGCTCGGGAGCGTCGAGTTCGCGCTCGACCTGGTCGAGCAGCGCCAACCGGTCGCCCGCCACCTCGTCGCCGATGTCGTCCACGAGCCGGGCGAAGCCGTAGATCGCCTTCAGATGCCGGCGGACGCGGGGGCCGAGCAGCCACAGCGCGACCGGGAAGTTCTCGTCCCGGGCCTGGAGCATCACCGCCTCGCGGGTGGGCATCGTGCCCAGCGCCGGGGCGTATCCGCTCACCGCGCGCACCTCCCCAGCGCCATGATCGGGAACACGAGCCGGTAGAGGTGGTAGTTGATGTAGAAATCGGACGGGAAGCCGGTGCCGGTGAACTGTGGCTCGTCCCAGGTACCGTCCGGGCGCTGCGTCTCGACGAGCCACCGGACCCCGCGGCGGACCGCGAGCGAGCGCCGCTCCCCCGCCGCGTCGAGCGCCAGCAGCGCCCACGCCGTCTGCGAGGCGGTGCTGACACCTCGCCCGATCCAGTCCGGATCGTCGTAGGAGCGGCAGTCCTCGCCCCATCCCCCGTCTGGGTTCTGGCGATCCTCGAGCCAGCGGACCGCTCGGCGGATGCACTCGTGGTTGGCCGGGACTCCACAAGCGATCAGCGCCGGCACGACCGCGCCGGTCCCGTAGACGTGGTTCACCCCCCAGCGGCCAAACCAGGAGCCGTCCTGCGCCTGGGCGGCGAGCAGCCACTCGACGCCGCGGCTCGCTGCGCGGTCATGGCCGCGTCCGAGCGCGGCGAGCATCTCGATCGCGTGCGCGGTCACGTCCGCGCTCGGCGGATCGATCACCTCGCCGAAGTCGCAGAACGGCAGGTCGCGCACGAGCGCGCGGCAGTTGTCGGCGTCGAACGCGCCCCAGCCGCCGTCGGAGCTCTGCATGCCCTCCACCCAGCGCGCGCCGCGCTCGATCGCCCGCTGCACCAGCTCCGCGTCCGGGTGCTCCACCCGGTCAAGCGCGAGCACCACTTCCGCGGTGTCATCGACGTCGGGGTAGTTCGCGTTCGCGAACTCGAACGCCCAGCCGCCGGGATCGAGCCGGGGCCGCTTGATCGCCCAGTCGCCGCGGGCCAGGATTTGTTGATCGAGGAGCCAGTCCACCGCCCGCAGGATGTCCGGGTCATCGCCGCGGGCGCCCGCGTCGCGGAGCGCGACGAGCGCCAGCGCGGTGTCCCATACCGGCGACTGGCAGGCCTCCAGCCGGCGCATGCCTCGGTCCTCGATCGTGAACGACTCGAGCCCCTCGAACCCGCGGCGCATCACGGGGTGGTCGAGGGCGTAGCCGCGAAGGTGCAGGGCGATCAGCGAGTAGACCCATGGGGGCTGGATCCCGCCCCAGGAGCCATCCGCCTCCTGGCGGTCGACGATCCAGCGCTCGGCGCGCGCCAGCGAGAGCTCGCGTAGCGCCCGCACCGGGCGGCGCTGGTAGACGCCGAGGATGCGGTCGAGCTTGGTCGACGCGCGGCCGGCGGGCCGCGTGCCCGCCGGCCGCGACCAGTCGCTGGGGCCGCTCAGCTCGTCGAGCGCGAACGGCAGCGGGCGCCGTGGCCGGTAGGAGAGCACGACGCTGAGCGCGACGATCGTCTGACGGGCCCAGCAGGCGAAGTCGTACGGGTTGAGCGGAGCCCAAGAGGGGAGCAGCATGATCTCCGGCACAAGCGCGGGCACCCGCTCCCAGGGCCACGCGCCGAACAGCGCCAGCCAGATGTGGGTGAACACGCGCGCCGCTTCGAGGCCTCCTTCCGAGCGCGCGAAGGCGGCGGCGGCGCGCATGTGCCAGGCCCCGGAGTCGTCGCCGGCCAGGCGGAGCGCGACGTAGGCCTCGACCGTCGTCGACAGGTCGCCCGGTCCGCCGTGGAATTTGCTCCACCCCCCGTCGGCCTGCTGCTGAGAGCGGATCCACGCCGCCGAGCGTCCGGTCGCGGCGGGCTCGCGAACGCCGAGGAACTCTCGCAGCATGAGGTCCTCTGCGTCCATCGTGACGTTCGTCTGAAGTTCCCCCTTCCACCATCCTTCGGGGTGCTGGAGGGAGAGCAGGTGATCCCGCGCGCGAGCCAGCGCGCTCGCTGCACCGGACTCGACAACGAGATCCATCGTCGCCACACGTCCCTATTAGCTCTCCGAATATGAGAGGAAGCTGAGAGCGCGGCCTGGCCGGCGAGCTATAGGTAGCTACAGCGAGACCCGGAGCGCCGGCGCCCCGCGTTCACGCGCGTCGCGTTCAGGATCAGGCGTGTCCGGCGCTCGCGGCTGCGCGGTGGTGGACGTACAGCTCGGCGCGCTCGCGCGGACCGATGTGGTGCGGACGCGGGGGCGGGAGCTCGTAGCGGACCTCGCGGAGGTGATCCGAGTACTGGCGGCGCGGGTTGTAGACCGAGTTGAACTTCCAGATCATGCGCGCGAAGTTGGTCTGCCCGCGGGCAAGCTGGCGAGCGAGGATGCCGAACGTCTGGACCACCGCCGCCACGCCGAGGAACTTACGGTTGATCACCGACTGGGTCCGCACCAGCTCCTCGTAGAACCGCTCCAAGGGGAGCTTCGTCGGGAGCACCGCGTGCTGAATATCGAACAGCCGGTAGTCGAGGCTGGTCAGCTTCTGCGACTCTCCGTGCCAGATCTCGGTGCCGGGGTAGGGGGTGATCACGGTCAGGTGGACGATCTCCGGCACCGACAACGCAAATTGCCGCACGAGCTCGAACTGCTGCTCGTCCCACTGGGGGTCGACGATCAGGTTGATCGCCACCTGGATGTCGAGCTTGCGCGCGGCCTCCAGCGCCTTCATGTTCAGGTCCGGACTCACCCGCTTGCGGTAGAGGTCGAGGCCGTGCTCGTCCAGCGCCTCGATGCCCAGGAACATGTACTGGAGCCCGAGCCGCTTCCACCGCTCGAACACCTCGGTGTTTCGCAGAAGCACGTCGGCGCGCGTCTCCAGGTAGTAGCGCTTGCGGACCCTGCGCCGCTCGACTTCGCGAGCGATCGCGTCCCCGTGGTCGGCCTTGATGAAGGCGACGTCATCGACGATGAACACGTTCGGCTCCCTGATCGAAGCGAGCTCGCTCGCCGCCGCCTGCGGCGAGGCCTTGCGATACGCGCGGCCGTAGAACGTCCACGCGGAGCAGAACGAGCAGTCCCACGGGCACCCGCGCGTGAACTCGATCGACGCGCACGGGTCGAGCTCGCCGATGAAGTACTTGCGCCGCCTGCGCATCAGATCGCGCGCCGGCGGGCACTCGTCGATCGAGTCGAGCATCAGCGGGACCCCTTTTCCCTGGCCTTCGCGTGTGACCACGCCCGGGAGCTCGCGCGCGCCACCGTCGCGGGCGGCCTCGAGCAACAGCGGGGTGATCACCTCGCCGTCTCCCCGCACCACGGCGTCGAGCGCGCCATCGGACTGCTCGAGCACGTGCTTGGCGATGAACGAGACGCTGTGGCCCCCGGCGAACGTGAAACAGCCGGGGAGCCGCCGCTTGATCGCCTTCGCCAGGTCGAGCACCTCCGGGATGTTGGCCAGGTAATTGAGACCGAACCCCACCGCCTCGGGCCGAAACGCCTCGAGCTCGCGCTCCAGATCACCGTGCGAGAACACCTGTAGGTCTATTACGCGCACCTCGTGTCCCGCCGAACGCGCCGCCCCGGAGACACGCTCGAGCCCCAGCGGCTCCAGGCGGAGGAAGATCTCCGAGTACATCAGCGGACTCGGGTGTACGAACAGAACTCTCATTGGACTCCCCTGTTCGTGCGTCACTCGTTAGCCGGCGGTCAAACAGCTTACGCCGCCACGGCTCCAGGAGGTATGCGAATGAACAGCGTGGCTGGTTCCGCAGGCGCCGCGGGTTTCGGCGGGGAGGCGGGGGGGCGCCTCCCCGGAGTCAGGAGCGTCAAGCACCCGCTCACCCGGGCGTTGCTGGTGTTGACGTTTACCACCGGCCTCGTCGACGCAGTGAGCTATCTGGGACTGGGCCGGGTGTTCACCGCCAACATGACCGGGAACGTGGTTCTGCTCGGGTTCGGGGTGGCGGGGAGCGCCGGCCTGCCGGTGGTCGCGCCGGCCCTCTCGCTGGCCGCCTTCCTGCTCGGATCCGTCGCCGGCGGCGCGCTTGTCAAGCGGCTGCAGAAGCGTCACCCGATGCTGGTGGCACGCGGGCTGGCGATCGAGGTGTCGCTGCTCGCGGCCGCCGCGATCGTGGCCTCCGCGACGAACGTGAGACCCGGAGACGCTATGGCGGACGCAGTCATCGTGTTGCTGGCATTCGCGATGGGCGTCCGCAGCACGATCGTGCGGCACATGGGCGTTCCGGACCTGTCGACCGTGGTCCTCACGATGACGCTGACGGCGTTCGCGTCGGGGTCACCGCTCGCCGGCGGTTCGCGCGAGGACTCGGCCCGGAGGCTGGCGGCCGCGCTGGCGATGTTCGCCGGAGCCGTGGCCGGAGCGCTGCTGCTGAGGACGAGCCTGGTCCTCCCGCTCGCCGTGGCCGCGGCGCTGGCGCTGGTTACGTGGCTGGCGTATGTGCCGGCAGCCGTGCGCGGTGGCGCGCCGGCGGCGTGATCAGCGAGCGTCCCACGGCGCCAGCGCCCCGGCGATGGCGGCACGATCGAGTCCCGCGCCGAGGCAGCAGAGCAGCGCGATCCGCGCCGCCGGCGCGGACAGGAACGGCGCGCAGACCGCTCCGCTGGCCCGCAGATCGCGCTCGGCGCCCTCAAACCCATAGGTGGCGAACAGCATCGACGAGCGGTCGGGACGGCATGTGATCACGACTGGGACCCGTTCGGCCGCGTGGCCGAGCTCGTGCAGAACCGCCGGCGGCAGATGGCCAGCGCCCAGCGCGACGACCACCAGACCGTCGGCGTCTGCGGCCGAATGCGTCAGCTGTGCTCCGTCGTCGCCGAGACCCACGGCGACGACGTCGACCCTGTGCGCCAGGCGCTCCACGGACAGCGGAGCCGGGCGAATCGGCACCGCATGGAGCCACACCCTCCGCTCGACCACTCGCCCCAACGGGCCGGCGGCGGGCGAGCCGAAAGCCGCCGGGCCGGTGCTGTCGATCTTGCGGACGGTCATCGCGCCATGGATCTCCCCGCCGAACACGACGACCACGCCCAGTCCCGATGACGCTTCGGCGCCGGCCAGGACGACCGCATCCAGGAGATTCGCCGGCCCATCCGCGCCCGGGCTGCTCCCCGGCCGGTTGGCGCCCGTGAGCACGATCGGAGCGGCGCCCCCGTACAGGAGCCCGCACAGCACCGCGACCTCCTCCATGGTGTCGGTCCCGGTCGTGATCACCACGCCCTCACCGGCGTCGCCGGCGTCGCACGCCCGCCGCGCCAGCGCGAGCGCATCCGCGAGCGACAGGTGCGGACCCGGAAGCGCGAGCACGGTCTCTGCCGTGAGCCCCGGTGCGGAGGCGAGGCCGGGCAACTGCGCCACGAGCTCGGCGGCGTCGAGCGCCGGCACCGCGCGTTCGCCGCGCATCGCGATCGTGCCACCGGCGGCGAGGAGCCTCACCGGACGCGCCCAGGATTCGGTCCCACCGATGGCCGACATGACGCCGTAGGTCTACAGGACGTAGAGGGCCCGTTCAGGGATAATTGATCGTCCGGATGCGGCCGGGATGACTTCGCGGATGCGCCACGATCGGCCGGCTCGCGCAGCGCTGCTGCGCCACGCCGTCCGCTCGCGTAGCCCCGCTCGTCCCCCGACCGCCCCGATCCGATCACTTATCCCTGAACGAACCCTTACATTTCGCGTCCATGCGGATGCTGATCACCGGCGCGACCGGGATGCTCGGACAGGACCTGGTGGCCGCGGCGGAGGCGGCCGGACACGATCCGCGCGCGCTCTCCCGCGCGGAACTCGACATCACAGAAGCGCCCGCGGTGCGCCGCGCGATCGGCGACGCGCTGCCGCAGGTCGTCGTCAACTGCGCGGCCTGGACCGACGTGGACGGGGCCGAATCGCGCCCGGCGGACGCGCTCCGGGTCAACGGAACCGGCGCCGGTCACGTCGCGCGCGTTGCCGCGGCCGCGGGCGCCTGGACGATTCACGTATCGAGCGACTACGTATTCGACGGCTCGAAGCACGAGCCATACGTCGAGTCCGATCCCGCGGCGCCGTTGTCCGCCTACGGCCGGTCGAAGCTCGCCGGCGAGCGCGAGGTCGCCGCCGGCGCCCCCGACGGTCACACGATCGTCCGTTCGTCTTGGCTCTTCGGCGCGGGCGGCCCGTGCTTCCCGGCGACGATCCGGCGGCTCGCTTCCGAGCGCGAGGAGCTCACGGTCGTCGACGATCAGGTCGGCTGCCCGACGTTCACCGGCCACCTGGCCCGTGCGCTCGTGACACTCGCCGAGCGGCCGATCGACGGCATCGTCCACGTGGCCGGCGCCGGCGCGTGCAGCTGGTACGAGTTTTCGCGGGAGATCGTGGTCGAGGCGGACCTCCGGTGCGAGGTGAGGCCGGGTAAAACGCGCGACCTCGCGCGGCCGGCCCCGCGGCCGGCCTACAGCGTGCTGGGGACCGAGCGGCGAGCCGAGGCGCCCGTCCTCCCGGGCTGGCGCGAGGGCCTATCCGAGTACATGGCCGCTGCCGAGGTGGGTGCGCGATGAGGCTCTTGGTCTGCGGCGGGGCCGGATTCATCGGCTCGACGTTCGTGCGGCTGCGCGTCCGCGACCACGGCGACGACGTCACCGTACTCGACAAGCTCACCTACGCCAGCCGGCGCGAGAACCTGCACGACGTGATCGACGACCTCCGCTTCGTCCACGGCGCGATCGAGGAGCCGGCGAGCGTCGCGCAGGCAGTCGCCGGGTGCGAGGCGATCGTCAACTTCGCCGCCGAGACACACGTCGACCGGTCGATCTCCGGTCCGGAGGCGTTCATAGTCACCAACATGCAGGGGACGCATGTGCTGCTGGAGGCCGCGCGCGAGCGGGGACTGCGCTACGTGCAGGTATCGACCGACGAGGTGTACGGCTCGATCGAGTCGGGCTCGTTCACCGAGTCCTCGCCGCTGCGACCGTCGAGTCCGTACAGCGCGACCAAGACGGGGGCCGATCTGCTCGTCTCCAGCTACTTTCACACTTACGGGCTCGAGACCGTGATCTGCCGCGGCTCGAACAACTACGGTCCCTATCAATATCCGGAGAAGCTGATTCCGTTGATGATTCTCAACGCACTCTCGGGCGATCACCTTCCCGTCTATGGGGACGGGCGCAACGTGCGCAACTGGCTGTTCGTGGAGGACTTTGGGCGCGGCATCGGTCACGTACTGGCGCATGGCGTCCCGGGGGAGGCGTACAACTGCGGGGGTCCTGACGAGTGCGAGAACCTGGAGGTGGTCAAACGCATCATCGATCTGACAGGGGCAGACGAGACGCAAATCGAGTTCGTGACCGATCGTCCCGGTCACGACCGGCGCTACTCGCTGTCGCCCGCAAAGCTCGAGGCGCTGGGGTGGAAGGCGGAGGTGCGCTTCGGTGAAGGCCTCGCCACGACGGTCGACTGGTACCGCGAAAACGCGTGGTGGTGGGAGCCGATCCGCTCGGGAGCGTACCGCGAGTACTACGAGCGCCACTACGGACGGGCGCTCGGCTGACGCGCTCCCGGCGCCCCGGGCCGCGGACGACGCCCCGCCGGCAAGAGGCCGCCATGCGCCGCCGCTCGAGGTCCGGCTGCCCCGCCAGCGCCAGCGGCTGCTCGAGGCCGCGGCGGCGGAGTTTGCGACGCGCGGGTTCGCCGGCGCCAGCTCGGAGTCGATCAGCCGCCAAGCCGGGATGTCGAAGGCCACCTTCTACGAGCACTTCGCCAACAAGGAGGACTGCATCCTGGCGCTGTTCGACCGTGCGGCCGATGACTTGGGCGAGGCGATGAGCGATGCCGCCCGTCGGGCGGGCAACGACGCGATCGAGCGCATGCGGGCGGGCACGCGCGCATTCCTGACCTCCGTGTCCGAGCATCCCGATTTTGCCCAGACACTGCTGGTGGAGATCATCGGAGCGGGGCCCAAGCCCGCCAAGCGCCGCGATCAGATGGTGCAGGAGTTCGCCGACCGGCTCGACGCCGAGAATGCCGAGGCGGCGAGGCGGGGACTGATCGCACGGTTCGGCTCGCCCTACGACGCGTTCGCGATCGTCGGGGGGATCATCGAGCTCCTCTCGCGCCAGGTTCGCCTCGGCGAGCCCAAGGACGTGCTCGAGCTGGCGCCGGTCATCGACCGCATGATCGCCGGGGTGCTCGCCGCGAGCGCGAGCGCCACGTGACCGCCGCCCGGCTGATCAGCCCCCTGATCCCGAGCGGCGTGTGACCCCGGACGACCTGGAGGCGCTCTCGCGCCAGGTGGTCGCCTGCCGGCGCTGCCCGCGCCTGGTCGCATGGCGGGAGGAGGTGGCCCAGGCCAAGCGGGCCGCCTACGTGCACGAGGAGTACTGGGGGCGGCCACTGCCGGGGTTCGGCGACCCGTCGGCCAAGATGCTCGTGCTCGGTCTCGCCCCAGCGGCACACGGCGGCAACCGCACCGGGCGCATCTTCACGGGCGACCGCTCCGGTGACTGGCTCTTTGCCGCCCTGTACCGCGCCGGCCTGGCGAATCAGCCGACGTCCGTGGCCCGCGACGACGGGCTCGCCCTGAGCGGCTGCTACGTCACCGCGGCCGTGAGATGCGCCCCGCCCGCCAACCGGCCGCTGCCCTCGGAGCGCGACAACTGCATGTCCTACCTGGTGCGCGAGCTGTCCCTGCTCTCCTCGGTCAAGGTCATCGTCACCCTCGGCGGATTCGCGTGGGACGTGGCGCTCAGAGCGCTCGGCACGCTCGGCGTCACCATCCCCCCGCCCCGCCCTCGCTTCGCCCACGGCAGCGCGATCGACCTGGACCGCTGGACGCTGATCGGCTGCTACCACCCCAGCCAGCAGAACACGTTCACCAAAAAGCTGACCGAGGCGATGATGGACCAGGTGTTCACGCGCGCGCGTGAACTCGCGGGCGCGTAAATCGACCGAACACGTGTTCCCCCCTTGCTAGGCTCAAGAAACCCGCTCGTGCCGCTCTCCGCCTTCAGCCCCCGGACCCGCGACTGGTTCCTCGGAGCGTTTGCCGCCCCCACGCCCGCGCAGGAGCAAGCGTGGCCGGCGATCGCCTCCGGCGAACACGTGCTGATCTCCGCGCCCACCGGCTCGGGCAAGACGCTCGCCGCATTCTTATGGGCCATCGACCGGCTCGCGAACGAGGACGACCCGACGAACCACGACAAGCGCATCGGGCTCGTCTACGTCTCCCCCCTCAAGGCCCTCTCCTATGACATCGACCGAAACCTGCGGGCGCCGCTGAGAGGCATCGGCGCGCATCTCACGGTCGCAGTCCGCACCGGGGACACCCCGCAGCGCGAGCGCCAGGCGATGCTCCGCGAGCCGCCCGACATCCTGATCACCACTCCGGAGTCGCTGTACCTGATGCTCACCGGGCGCGCCCGGACGCTGTTCGCCGGGGCGCAATCGGTCATCGTCGACGAGATCCACGCGGTGGCCGCGACCAAGCGGGGAGCGCATCTAGCGCTGACGCTCGAGCGCCTGACGCAGGCCGCCGGCCAAGACCTGCAACGGGTCGGGCTGTCCGCGACCCAGAAGCCGCTCGATGAGATCGGGCGTTTCCTGGTCGGACCGACGCGCTCGTGCCGGATCGTCGACACGGGCGTGCGCAAGGAGCTCGACCTGCAGATCCAGGTTCCGGTCGAGTCGATGGTGGAGCCCGAGATGACGCCAGCCCCGGAGCTTGATCCGCTCCAAGGCGGCTCCGAGGCCACGCGGCGCTCGATCTGGCCGGCGATCTATCCCGAGCTCCTCGAGCTGATCAACGCCCACCGCTCGACGATCGTGTTCGTCAACAACCGGCGCGCGGCTGAGCGACTCGCCCTGCGCCTGAACGATCTGGCCGAGCGCGACATCGCGCGTGCTCATCACGGGTCCCTGGCCCGCGAGGAGCGGACGGTCGTCGAGGAGATGCTCAAGGCCGGCGAGCTGCCGTGCCTGGTCGCGACCTCGTCGCTCGAACTGGGCATCGACATGGGCGCCGTCGATCTCGTGATCCAGGTCGAGTCGCCCAAATCCGTGGCCCGCGGGCTTCAGCGGATCGGCCGTGCCGGTCACTCGGTCGGCGACGTCAGCCGCGGGCGGATCTTCCCCAAGTTCCGCGCTGACCTGCTCGAGTGCGCGGTCGTCGCGCGGCGCATGCGGGAGAACCAGATTGAGACCACGGTCGTCCCCAGGAACGCGCTCGACGTCCTCGCCCAGCAGGTCGTGGCGATCGCCGCCGCCGCGCCCGAGGACGAGCCGGTGAGCGTCGAGGACCTGCAAGCCCTCATCACCCGGACGCACTCGTACTCGGAGCTGAGCCGGACCCAGCTCGAGAACGTGCTCGACATGCTCGACGGGCGCTACCCGTCGACCGAATTTGCCGAGCTGCGCCCGCGAATCGTCTGGGACCGCGTGCACAACACCATCCGCGCCCGGCCCGGAGCCCGCCAGCTCGCGGTCACCAACGCCGGCACGATTCCCGATCGCGGGCTGTACGCGGTGACCCTCCCCGACGGCCGGCGCGTCGGCGAGCTCGACGAGGAGATGGTCTACGAGGCCCGGCCCGGGCAGACCTTCCTGCTCGGGGCGACCACGTGGCGGATCGAGGAGATCGGTCGCGACCGGGTGATCGTCACGCCGGCGCCTGGCCTCCCGGGGGCGGTTCCCTTCTGGAAGGGCGACGGGGTGGGGCGCCCGAAGGAGCTCGGCGAGGCGATCGGCGCCTTCGCCCGCTGGGCGGTCGAGCAGTCACCCGAGGCGCTCCAAACCGGCTACGACCTGGACCGCCGGGCCGCGAACAACCTGGTCGAGTTCTTGCGCGAGCAGCAGTCGGCCACCCGCGTCGTCCCCTCGGACAGCGCCATCGTCATCGAGCGCTTCCGGGACGAGATCGGCGACTGGCGCGTGTGCGTCCTCTCGCCGTTCGGCGGCCGCGTGCATGCCGCCTGGGGGCTGGCGCTCAGCGCCAGGATCCGCGAGGAGCTGGGGCTCGAGTCCGACGTCATCTGGTCCGACGACGGCATCATCGTTCACCTGCCCGACGCCGAGGAGCCGCCCGGCCCGGAGCTCGTGCTGATCGAGCCCGGCGAGGTGGAGGACCGGGTGGTCTCCGAGCTCTCCTCGAGCGCATTGTTCGGTGCCCGCTTTCGCGAGAACGCGGGGCGCGCGCTGCTGATCCCGCGCGCCCGGCCCGGCAAGCGCACGCCGCTCTGGCAGCAGAGGCTCAAGTCGCAGTCGCTGCTCGAGGTGGCCAAGAAGTTTGGGGAGTTTCCGATCGTGCTCGAGACCTACCGGGAGTGCCTGCGCGACGTGCTCGACGTCCCCGGTCTGGTCGAGCTGCTGACGCGGCTGCACCGGCGGGAGATCTCCCTGGTGGAGGTCGAGACGGCGACCGCTTCTCCGTACGCCTCCTCGCTGCTGTTCGACTACGTCGCGACGTACATGTACGAGGGCGACACGCCCAACGCCGAGCGGCGGGCGGCGGCCCTGTCGCTCGACCGGGACCTGCTGCGGGAGCTGCTCGGCCAGGAGGAGCTCCGCGACCTGATCGATCCGGCGGCGCTCGCGCAGGTCGAGGATGACCTCCAGTGCCTCTCGCCCATGCGACGCGCGGCCAACCGCGACGGGCTTCACGACGTGTTGCGGATCGTGGGCGACCTCACGACGCCAGAGGCGAGCGCGCGGGTCATCGATGGATTGGACGCAGCGAGAATGTTGGAGGAGCTCGCCGGGCAGCGGCGCGCCATCAAGGTTCGCCTCGCCAGTCAAGAACGCTGGATCGACGCCACCGACGCGGGGCTCTACCGGGACGCGCTGGGCGCCGCCCCTCCGGGCGGCCTGCCCGCGGCATTCCTGGAGGACGTACCCAACGCGCTCGCGCGGCTGATCCGGCGCTACGCCGCGACCCATGGGCCGTTCACCGCGGTCGACGTCCGAGAGCGCTACGGCGTCGACGCGACCGCGGCGCTGAATGAGCTCGAGCGGGACGGCACGCTGGTCCGCGGTGAGCTCAGGCCGGGCGGAACCGAGCGCGAATGGTGCGACCCGGAGGTGCTGCGTCGTCTGCGACGGGCGTCGCTGGCCGTGCTCCGCAAGGAGGTCGAGCCCGTGGATCATCGCGCGCTCGCGCGCTTTCTGCCCGCCTGGCAGAACGTCGACCGTCACCCCGCGTCGGGCGCGGGGATCGACCGCCTGCGCGAGGCGCTCGTACCCCTCCAGCGGCTCGCGCTGCCCGCCGAGGTGTGGGAGCGCGATGTTCTCCCGCGCCGCGTCGGCAGCTACTCGCCGGCGTGGATGGATCAGCTGTGCGCGAGCGGTGAGATCGTGTGGCTCGGGGCGGGGGCGCTCGGCCGAAACTCGGGTCGGGTCGCGCTCTACTTCCGCGAGGACGTCGGTCTGCTAGGGCCGCCACCGCTTCCTCGGGGTGCCGCCCTCGATTCTGAGGCGCACGCGGCCGTACGCGAGCGGCTGGCCGCGGGCGCATGCTTCTTCACCGACCTGCTCGTCGACGTCGACCTCGCCCCGGAAGTGCTCCAGGAGGCGCTTTGGGACCTGGCCTGGGCGGGCGAGGCGACCAACGACGCGTTCGCGCCGCTGCGGGCGCCGCGCTTGACCCTCGCGCGAGCCCAGCGCGAGCGCGGCGGGGCCGCTCGGGCGCGGGTCGCGCCGGGGAGGTTCGGGGGGCGTCGGCGCGGCGCCGGGGCCGCGCCCGGGGTCGCGGGCCGATGGTCGTTGACCGAGCCCCTGTTGCGCTCGGATGTCGATCCGGTGGCCCGCCGGCGCGCGCTCGCGGAGGTGCTGCTCGAGCGCTACGGGGTCCTGACCCGCGAACAGGTCCTGGCCGAGGGCGTCGCCGGCGGGTTCTCGAGCATCTACTCCGAGCTCTCGCAGCTCGAGACGCTGGGCGTGGCGCGACGCGGCTACTTCGTCGAGGGCCTCGGCGGAGCCCAGTTTGCCCTGCCGGGTGCGGTCGAGCGGCTGCGGGCGGTCGAACGTGCGGATGACAGTCCGCCGCTCGTGCTGGCGGCCGTGGACCCCGCGCAGCCGTTCGGCGCGGCCCTCCCGTGGCCAGCGCGCGGCGACGGAGACTCCTCGCGGCGGGTGACGCGGGTCGCCGGCGCGTACGTGGTCCTTTCCGGAGGAGAGCCGGTGGTGTACCTCGAGCGCGGGGGGCGGGGGCTGCAGACGTTGGTCGAGCGCGGCGACCGTCGGCTCGAGGGCGCGCTCGCGGCGCTCGTGGAGGAGGTGCGGCGCGGGCGGCTCAAGCGGCTCGCGCTCGAGAAGGTGGACGGGGAGCCGGCCATGGACTCGCCGCTCGGGCCGACGCTCGTGGCGCTCGGATTTCAGGAGGGGCCGCGGCGTTTGACGCTGAGCGCGTGAGGCCCGTCGGAGGAGCAGTCTGATGCCCGAGGGCGACACGATCGCCTATGCGGCAAACCGGATGCGCCCGGTCCTGGAGGGCCAGGTGCCCGACGCAATCCAGACGCCGCAGCGCCGCCACGCGATGGACCGCTGGCCCGAGCGGCTGAGCGGGCGCGCGGTGACCGCGGTCGACACGCGCGGCAAGCACCTCTTCCTGCGCTTCGAAGGCGACCTCGTGCTGCACTCTCACCTCGGTATGAGCGGGGTGTGGGGCGTCTACGGGCCGGACCGGCGATGGGGGCGCTCGCGCTCGCGCGCGTGGCTCGTGCTGCGGCGGGGCGGGACGGAGGTCGTGGAGTTTGACGGGCCTCTGCTGGAGCTCGTGACCGCGGGTCGCGTGCGGTTCGACCAGCGCCTGGCCGCGCTCGGTCCCGACGTGCTGGCCGATGAATTCCGGGCTCCGCAGTTCCTGGCTCGGCTGCGCGCGGACGACCAGACGCGGCCGATCGGCGACGCGCTCCTCGACCAGCGCAACGTCGCCGGCATCGGCAACATCTGGAAGGCCGAGGGCTGCTGGGAGGCCTCGATCGACCCCTGGCGCCCGGTGTCGAGCGTAAGCGACCGAGAGGCGGTGGCGATCATCGAGGCGATGCGCCCGCGCATGTCGCGGTCGGCGCGCGAGGGGCCGCGATCGATTCGGCCGCGCGTCTACCGCCGGGTTGGCCAGCCCTGTCCGCGGTGCGGGGAGCGGGTGCGGGCGAGGGGCCAGGGAGACGCTAACCGCACGACATACTGGTGTCCGGGATGCCAGAAATAGACGGGCCTCGTCTGCGGCGGGTCGGCCACAAAGGCGCCGACCTGATCGCACCCGGCAACACCTCCGCCAGCTTCGATGCGGCGCTCGCGGCGGGGGTCGACATGATCGAGTTCGACGTGCTGCCGGAGCGGGGGTCCGGCGGCGAGCGGCTGGTGCTCGCCCACGATTACCAGGATGCGGATCGGCGCTCCCCCCACACGCTCGAGGAGGGGCTCGCGCACCTCGCCTCCGAGCAATTCCGCGACGTTGAGCTCGACGTGGATTTGAAGCTGCCCGGGTACGAGCTGCGGGTGCTGGACGCGCTCCGCGCCCACGGCGTGCTCGAGAGGTCCCTGATCACGAGCCAGTACCTGTCGAGCCTTCGCGTGATCCGCGAGGCCGAGCCGAGCATCCGGCTCGGGTGGTCGGTCCCGAAACTGAAGCGCGATCCGTTCCGGTCTCGCCGGACGGTCGCCGCCGCGGTGCTGGCGCTGCAGGTCGCGCGCGTGCTGTTGCCGGCGCGGGCCGCGCGCGCCCTGTCCGCGCGACGGTGCGACGCGCTCATGGTCCACTGGCGGCTGGTGACGCCGCGGCTCGTCCGCCGCGTGCTCGCCGCCGGGGGAGAGCTGTACGTGTGGACGGTCGATGAGCTTCCGCGCTTGCGGACGCTCGAGGCGCTCGGGGTGACGGGCGTGATCACGAACGACCCGCGCTTGTTTGGAGCACTCGCGGGCGCCTAGGGCCGTGGAGAGCGTGGAATTTACGGCCGCCGGCCCGCGTGGCCGGCGGCCTCAAGGAATCGTGCAGGTTGCCGCGCTGTGCCCGGGCGGGTGCGCCTGGTCCACGTGCTTGTGGTTTCCGGTCGTGTCGCGGGTGATCGAGCCGAGTGCTTTGCCGGCGCGCTTGTACTCGAACGTGACCCGGCCGCGGAGGAGACCGGCGTGGGGCATGAACGTAAACGTGCTCCCGCCCTGCTGGGCGCCGGAGCTGAAGGTACCGAGCACGACAAGCACCTTCTTGAAGCCAGGGATCGGCTTGAACTGCTTTTGGGCGGAAACCCAGTAGTCGACTCCGATCGTCATGGTCAGCTGCGACGGGAATCCGAGCGCCGGCATCTGACCTCGGATCCCGAGCTTGTCGCGGTAGCGCCTGGTGTTGCAGATGTTGACGGTCGCCCACAGATTGGGCGAGCGCACGGCGTCCTTCAGCGCGCGCTGGATCTGGCTCGGCGTCGGGTTCGGAGCCGCCGTTTGCGCGAGCGCGGGCGGCGCTGTAGCAAGCGCCCCGATGAGCACGGCCAAGGTGGCAGAACGGCGAGGCACGCGTAGGAAAATACTGCCTGCCTGGGTTCCGCGCGGAGGCTTGTGATGGATCGGATGCCGACACGTAATGAGGGTGTGATCGCGACCTTGAGAGCGCCGGCCTCCGCGGTCGCGCCCACCTCCTGGGAGCGGTTCGAGGCGTTGTACCGGTCGAGCCGCGACGACGTCTTCGCCTACGTGGCGACGCTGCTGCGCGACCGAGCGGCCGCCGAGGACGTGACCGAGCTGGCGTTCGAGCGCGCTTACCGGCGCCGGCGAACGTTCGACCGCCGCCGCGGTGAGGAGCGAGCGTGGTTGTTCGGCATCGCCCGCAACGCCGCGCTCGATGAGCTTCGCCGGCGGCGGCGGTTGAAGGCTTTGACCGTGGAGCCGGAGAACGAGCCTTCGCAGGCGACGGCGGGTGCCGAAGAGGAGGAGGTGGCGTTACGGCGGACCGCCGTTCGGGCGGCGCTCGCCAAGCTTCCCGCCCGCGAGCGCGAGATCGTGGCCTTGAAGTTCCACGCCGGTCTGTCCAACGCCGAGCTCGCCCGCGTGCTCGGCGTCAGCGAATCGAACGCCGGCACCCTGCTGTACCGCACGATGGAGAAGCTGAGGAAGGCGTGCAATGAGACGGCTTGACGAGGACCAGGTCGACCCCGAGATCGTCGCCGCCCTCGACGCGATCGACGCGACCGTGGCCGGCGACCCGGTCGAGCCGCGCTTCGCCGAGCTGGCCGAGCTGGCCCTGCTGCTGACCGGCGAGCGACCCGGTGCCGATCCGGCGTTCGGGCGGCGGCTGGATGAGCGAGTGAGCCGGCGGTTCGAGCGTGGGCGCGGACCGGACGATGTGGGCCTCGTCGGCGCCGGCTCCCCGCCCACCCCCGCGACCGTCCGGCGGCGGTGGGGTTGGCTCGCGGCCGGCGGCGGCTTGGTCACGGCCCTGGTCGGCGTCGTGGCCGTCGTGCTGGTCTTGTCCGGCGGACCGTCGCGGTCCAGCAGCGGTACGAGCTCGTCCGCCGCTGCCGCGGCGTCCCCGTCGTCGAGCCCCTCCGTCCACTCCGCTGCGCCGCGTGCCGCGGTGGGGCGGGCGTCGACTGCGAGCACCTTCGGCGCCAGGGCCGCCATCCCGCCCACCGGCGGCAGCGCGCAACCCCCCGCCGCCGCCAACCTCCAACCGCCCTCCAACGGCCGCAAGGTCGTCCAATCGGCCCAGCTCAGCCTCGCGGCCGCGCCCAATCGCGTCGATGACGTCGCCCAGGAGGTCTTCGGGGTGGTAGGAGTGCAGAACGGAATCGTCGAGCGCTCGGAGGTCACTCAAACCGGGGGCACCGATGGCTATGCCGACTTCCAGCTGAGCGTTCCGAGTGCGACCCTCGAGCAGACGATGGCGAAGCTCTCAGCGCTTGCCTACTCCCACGTCACCTCTCGCACCGACACCACGCAGGACGTCACCAGCCAGTACACGGATGCGACCCAGCAGCTCGCCAACGCCCGCGTGCTCCGCACTTCGCTGCTGAAGCAGCTCGCGAACGCCGTCACGACCGAGCAGGTCGACAGCCTCCAGGCGCAGATTCACGATGCGGACGCCTCGATCTCGAGCGATCAGGCCACGCTGCGGACGCTTGGCCACCAGATCTCGTTCACCGAGGTGTCGGTGACGATCAACGCCGTAGCGATCCCGCCGGCGGTCAGTCACAGCGGCGGGTTCACGATCGGCAAGGGCGCACACGACGCCGGCCGGGTCCTGATGGTCGCCGCCGGGGTGGCGCTGATCGTACTCGCGGCACTTGTGCCGGTCGCGCTGCTGGTCGCCCTTGGCTGGTGGGTTGGCTCGGCGCTGCGGCGGCGCCGGCGCGAGCAGGCGCTTGATCTCGCCTGAGCGCTCCGCCGGCTCAAGGTGCGGATGCGTGCCACCGAGCGCCCTCTCCCCGCAGGGGTGTGGTATTTCTGCTGAACCATGGCCGCGACGAGCGAGGACACGATCGCGCTGTTGGGCCGCGTTCCCGTCTTCTCCGACCTGGCCGAGGACGACCTGGCTCAGGTGGCGGCGGTGGCCGTTCCGCGCAGCTTCGTGGCCGGCGAGATCGTGTTCCGCGAGGGGGACCAGAGCGACACGTGTTACGTGGTCCGCTCCGGCCTGGCGCGCGCCGTTCGCGAGCATTTCGACGGGCGTTCGCTCACCCTCGCCAACTTCGGCCCCGGTGACATCTTCGGGGAGCTGGCGATGTTCGATGATGAGCGGCGATCGGCGACGGTCGAGATGCTCGAGGACACCGAGGCGATCGCGATCCTGGGCGCCGACATGCGGCGGTTGCTGCGCGAGCACCCCGAGCTCGCGGTGAAGCTGATCGCGTCGCTCGGACGCCGGCTACGCCTCACCAACGATCGGCTCGCTCGGCAGTCCTTTCAGACGGTCCAAAGCCGCGTCGCCGCGGTGCTGTCGCAGATGGTCAACGCCGCACAGAAGGAGGGCGCCGGCGAGCGCGATGTGCTGATCACCGCAACGCAGGCCGACCTCGCGCAGCTCGCCGGTTCCTCGCGCGAGTCGGCCAGCCGCTTCCTGGCCGTGCTCGAGCGCGCCGGAATAATCGGACAGGGGCGGGGGAAGCTGGTCGTGCATGACCCCGCGGCTCTGGAGGGATACGTTTATTAGCGACGGGCCCGACGCGGAGTTCTCGGCCGGCGGAGTGGTCGTGCGCGACGACGAGGTGATCGCCATCGTGCCGGTGAAGCGCGACGCCAGCGGACACCGGGTGCTCGGCCTGCCAAAGGGCCATCTGGACGGAGACGAGACCCCGGCCCAAGCCGCGCAGCGCGAGGTGGAAGAGGAGACCGGGGTGAGCGCAGAGCTCGTGGACGAGCTCGGCGACATCGAGTACAGCTACGAACGCGGCGGCCGGCGGATCGCAAAGCGGGTCGCCTTCTATCTCTTCCGGTATCGGTCGGGCGACCTCGCCGATCACGATCACGAAATCGAGGATGCACGATGGATGCCCCTCGAGGAGGCGGCCTCGGCGCTCACTTACGAGGGCGAACGCGAGATGGTGGGCCGCGCGTTGTCGAGACTGGCATCGGACCGGTAGGCTGGCGGCCGTGCGCGTCCTGAACTTCTACTCGTCGGTGTTCGCCGACCAGCTCCGGCGCGGTCGCAAGACCGCGACGATCCGCCTCGGCGACAAGTCCCACAAATACCGCAAGAACGACTGCGTGCTGGTGACGATCGGCTACCAGCACTCGCCGCGCGAGAAGATCTTCAACGCCGTGATCGACCAGGTCGAGGTCAAGCGGGTCCGGGACCTCTCCCCCCGGGACATCGAGCACGACAACCCCGAGTTCCGGCGCGTGGACGAGATGGTCCACTTCCTCGAGCAGATCTACGGCCGCAGGGTCGCGATGGACGACACCGTAACCGTGGTCCGCTTCTCGCAGATCATCGAAAACCCGCCGGAACTCCGGGACCGTATCCACGGACTGGGCGGCGCACGCAACTGACGGTGGGTTTGGCACTCGCTGGGCCAGAGTGCCAAATTGGCCCTTGATAACCCTCGTGCAGGCGCTATAGTCTCGGACGCTGGCACTCTACGGGAGAGAGTGCCAAGGTAAGTCCACCCGCATCCCTTTCCATTCGGAGGTTGCATAGATGAAGCTAAAGCCCCTCGGCGATCGGTTGATCGTGCGGGCGATTGAGGAGGAGGAGACCACGGCGAGTGGCATCGTCCTCCCCGATACGGCCAAGGAGAAGCCCCAGAAGGGCAAGGTCCTCGCCGTAGGCGACGGCAAGGTCAACGAGGACACGGGCAAGCGCACCCCGCTTGACGTTTCCGAAGGTGACGAAGTCCTCTACAGCAAGTACGGCGGCACCGAGATCAAGGTGGACGGCGAGGAGCTCCTCGTCCTCCGCGAGTCCGACGTGCTGGCGAAGGTCCAGTCCTAGGAGAACAAGAAACATATGGCACACAAGGAACTGAAGTACGAGGCGGAGGCCCGCAAGGCGCTCGAGCAGGGCGTCGACGCGGTGGCCAACGCGGTGAAGGTCACGCTCGGCCCCAAGGGCCGCTACGTGGTCCTCGACAAGAAGTTCGGCGCGCCGACGATCACCAACGACGGTGTGACGATCGCGCGGGAGATCGAGGTCGAGGACGTCTTCCAGAATCAGGGCGCTCAGCTCGTCCGCGAGGTCGCGACGTCGACCAACGACGTGGCGGGCGACGGCACGACGACGGCGACCGTCCTGGCGCAGGCGATCGTCCGCGAGGGCCTGAAGAACGTCGCCGCCGGCGCCAACCCGCTCGCGCTCAAGCGCGGGATCGAGGTGGCAGTCGAAGACGTGGTCAAGAACATCGAGTCGCAGTCGACCGAGATCTCCGGCAAGGAGCAGATCGCCCGCGTGGCGTCGATCTCCGCGGCCGACGATGAGATCGGCGACGTGATCGCCGACGCCATCGACAAGGTCGGCAAGGATGGCGTGGTCAACGTCGAGGAGGGCCAGACGTTCGGCATGGACCTCGAGTTCACCGAGGGCATGCAGTTCGACAAGGGCTACATCTCGCCCTACATGGTCACCGACCAGGACCGCATGGAGGCGACCCTCGAGGATCCCTACATCCTCATCGCCAACCAGAAGATCGGCTCGGTCCGCGATCTCCTGCCCGTGCTCGAGCAGACGATCCAGTCGGGCAAGCCGCTGCTGATCATCGCCGAGGACGTCGAGGGCGAGTCGCTCGCGACGCTCGTGGTCAACAAGCTCCGCGGCACCTTCACCGGCGTCGCGGTCAAGGCTCCGGGCTTCGGCGATCGCCGCAAGCGCATGCTCGAGGACATCGCGATCCTCACCGGCGGCGAGGTGATCACCGAGGAGATGGGCCTGAAGCTCGAGAACACCCAGCTCTCGCAGCTCGGCCGGGCTCGTCGTGTGGTCGTCGCCAAGGACACCACGACGATCGTCGACGGCAATGGCTCCGGCGATGACATCAAGGGTCGGATCAACCAGATCAAGACCGAGATCGACAACACCGACTCGGACTTCGATCGCGAGAAGCTCCAGGAGCGCCTCGCGAAGCTCTCCGGCGGCGTTGCTGTCGTGAAGGTCGGCGCGGCCACAGAGACGGAGATGAAGGAGAAGAAGCACCGCGTCGAGGACGCGCTGCAGGCCACCCGCGCGGCCCTCGAGGAGGGCATCGTGCCGGGCGGCGGCATCGCGCTCCTGGCCGCGCAGAAGGCTCTCAACCTCGACGCGTCTCGAGGACCCCGACGAGCGCACCGGCGCGAGGATCGTGCATCGCGCGCTCGAGGAGCCCACGCGGCAGATCGCGGAGAATGCCGGGCTCGAGGGCTCGGTCGTCGTCAACGACATCCGTAAGGCCAAGAAGGGCCAGGGCCTGAACGCTCAGACGGGCGAGATCGGCGATCTCGTCGCCGCCGGCATCATCGATCCGGCGATGGTGACGCGTTCGGCGCTGCAGAACGCCGCTTCGATCGCCAAGAACATCCTCACCACCGAGGCGATCGTGGCCGAGGTTCCCGAGAAGGAGACCGCGGGCGGCGGCGGCGGTGGCATGCCCGACATGAGCGGGATGATGTAATCCGCTGCGACAAGCGGACGCTTTGATCGGGGGCCCGGCGCGAGCGCCGGGCCCCCGGCGTGTCGCGGGAGCGTGTGGCGGGAGCGTGTGGCGGGAGCGTGTGGCGGGAGCGTGTGGGACGCCAACACGTGCCGAACCCTCGACGTGAACAGGTAACGTCCTCGCGATACACGGCTCGACGCGCGCACCACCGCGGCCGCACCCGGACTCGACATTGCCATGTCCGAAGATCCCAAAGCACCCGGCGAAGAACCGAGCGAAGAACCGCGAGCGGACCCCATCGCGCTCGATGTGCTGCGCCGAGAGGAAGCGCACTAGCGCGGTCCGGTGAGCGGCCTGCTGATCCACGCCGCGGCTTCGCCCGAGCCGGACGGCGCGATCCTGCGCCTGAGCCCCGAGTCGGCCGGGTGGCGCTACGTGGGCTTCGAGGTGCTGGCGCTCCCAGGGGGCGCGGTTGCCCAGCGCGAGACGGGGGACCGGGAGCTCTGCGTGGTGGTGATCGCGGGTGTGGTCGAGGTCAGGTCGCGCCACGGTGTGTGGAGCGATCTGGGCGGCCGCATCGATCCCTGGGCCGGCAAACCCGACGGAGCCTACCTCCCCCCGGACACGACCGTGACGATCAAGGCCGCCGGCGCCGGGGTGGGGGGTGGCACCGACAGACGGGGCCCCGCCGGCGGTGCCGAGGTCGCGCTGTGCTGGGCGCCGGCGCCGTTCGGCGGAGCGCCGGCCTGCGTTTTGCCCGGCGATGCCACCGAGGTCGAGACCCGGGCGTACGGGACGCTCGAGCGGTTCATTTGCCCGATCCTGATGGGCGACCGCGAGGCTGACTCGCTGCTCGTGTGCGAGGTGCTGACCCCGGCGGGCCACTGGTCGAGCTATCCGCCGCACAAGCACGACCGCGACGACCCGCCGCGGGAGACGTTCCTGGAGGAGACCTATTACCACCGGATGAAGCCCGCCGGGGGGTTCGGCCTGCAGCGCGTCTACAGCGACGACCGCTCGCTGGAGGAGGCGATGACGTTCGGTGACCGCGATTGCGTGCTGGTCCCGCGCGGCTATCACACCGTCTCGACGCCGCCCGGGTATGACCTCTACTACCTGAACGTGATGGCCGGTCCCACCCGCTTGTGGGCCGTGTCCAACGACCCCGACCACGACTGGGTGCTCGCCCCGCAGTCGACAAATACATCACCGTAGCCCGACGCCGCCGGCGCCCCGAACGGACGTTGCGTCTTTAACGACAGCCCTCTTTGCGTTAAACGCGCAACCCCACTATTTGCGCGTTACTTCGAGCAGGTAGACCACCATCACATCGGTTTCCCCGATCCTCAGGTGGTAGGCATCCGACAGTTCCTCGACCCTCGCTATCTGGTCCGTCTTGTCGGCGAATAGCTCGCTGAACTCGAAGAAGCCAAAATCGACAACTCGGGACTGGTAGCCGAGGCGGTCCAGAAGCTGCGCCGTGCGCCGCTCGCCGATGATCGAAAGCTGCATGATGTAGGCGGTTCCATCGTCGACCAGAGCCTCGGGCAAGAGCCGGATCAGGTGATCGATGAGGTTCCGTCCCCAGTAGTCGCGCGGTCGGTGCGTGGTCACCTGCTCGAACGGGTCCACGGGCACCTGATAGAGGGACGCGACGATCGTGTCGTAGCGCTCCTCGGGCACCCATGGATACAGGTCCTGCACCGATGCGCTGACGCGGTCTGCCACCCCATTGCGGAACGCGTTGGTCAAGGTGTTCTTCACCGCAACCGGATCAATGTCGATCGCGTGCACGTGCGTGGCCCCGTTGCGCGCGAGCTGCACTGTCAGCAGCCCACTGCCACTGCCGATGTCAACGCACCGCTGATGCGCCCCGATTCCCTCCCGGTAGAGGTACTTCCAGATCAGGAAGCTTCCCTGCGTCGGCGTGAACACGCCCGGCTCACACACGAGATCGGGAAAGTCGAGCGGGAACACGCCCCGCCCGCGAGGGTCCGTCCACGCCGGCGCGGAAGCGCCGTTCACCCCCACCACTCGACGGGTTTGGTCCGGAAGAGCCTCCGGACGCGCGTGCCCGGGCTTGGTCCCGTCCAGAGCCGCCCGGGCCGCGGCGAGGTGCTCCGGACCCACACCACAGCAGCCGCCGATCAGCTGAGCGCCCTCCTCGCGCCAGCTCAGCGCCAGCTCCGCGAACCGCGTCCCGCCGATGCTCGTCTCGTCCCGCCAGCCGGCGGCCGAGAGATAACCGAGGTTGGGGTAGACGGCGAGGGGAAGATCGGTGAAGTCCCTCAGCCACGACAGCATCCCGGTGACGTGATCCGGAGGGATGCAGTTGATCCCGAGTGCGCCCACGCCCATCTCCTCGAAGCGCCGCGCGGCGCGGCCGAAGGCGTCCCCCTCGGGTCCGCCCCAGTGTTCGCCGTACACGCCGCACACGCCATGGCGGCACCGCCGGAAGCTGAGCCACACCGGAAGCCCGGTCTCGAGCAGCGCCTCCACCGTCGCGTACGTCGAGCTCCGCACCAAGGAGAGCGTCTCCATCAGGATCAGGTCGGGCGGATCCTCTTCGAACGCCCGCGCCAGCAGCCTGATCGTCTCGCGCCCGTCCGGAGTGTCGACGTCGCCGTTGATGCTGAACGCCACCGCGAGCTCGTCCGCCCGGCCGGCCTCGATCGCCGCCGCGCGCGCGAGACGCACCGCGCCCCGAGCCACGTCCATCCAGTGCACGGGCTCGGAGGACTCCCACAAATTGACCCCGCCGTCGCGCAGCGCCGTCGGCAGGCCCCACGTGTTGGTGCAGATCACGTCGCACCCAACGTCGATGTAGCGACGGTGCACCGCCTGGACATCCGCGGGCGCATCGAGGATCGCGGTCAGCCCCCAGAGGTGCTCCTCGACCTCCGGTCGCTCACCCCCGACGCGGATCAGCTCCGTGCCGTTGGCTCCGTCGAGAATGACGCACCGATCCGCCGCGACCATGCGCATGACCCGCGCGTAGCGCTCCTCGGGTACATGACCGTCGCCGGACCCCGACGACGCTCCGGCTCCGGCGCTCACCTCACCGGGTCGCGTGTCCACCCTCCACCTCTCTCGTTGCGGGGCACCAGCCGCTGATGGCCGAAACCCCGAGCTTGAACACCGCGAAGCGCGCACGCCACTCCCCGAGCTTGACCACCGCGAAGCGCGCACGCCACTCCCAGATCGCCTGAATGACCTGGCCTTTGGAGTAGGGTCATGGCACTCGTTGCGCCAACCGACCGGGATGAGGCGGGGCGAGCCTTCTCGGTCGGCCAGGGAATTTTGGCATAAAGGGGAGGGTAGTCGGGGCGCTTCGGATGTACGGTCCCGGCATGTCGGTGTATGCCCCGTCGGAGGGAGCGTCATCGAGTCCGCTTGCTCCGCTGCTGAGGCAGGCGGGGGCGGTCTTTTCCGGCCGGAACGGTCGCTCGACCCCGCTCCACTATGGTTGCGCCGCCGGTGAGCTCGCCGTGTGCGTGACTGGGGTCGGGCTCCTCGATCACTCCGATCTGACCAAGCTCACGATCGAGGCTCCGGCGGAGCAGCTGAGCCGGCTCATCGCCCGGCTGACCGGCGGCACTCTGGCGCCGGGCGGCACGTTGTTCGCGGGGCACCATTGGTGGTGCGGGGCGGGACCGGGCAGCGTGATCGTGCTGTGCGAGCGCGGCCCGGGCGCCAGGCTCCACGCGCGCCTGCAAGCCGAGCGTCGGCACGTCGCGGGGCTCGTCGTCGAGGACCGATCCGACGCATGGGCGGCGATCGCGGTGATAGGGCGCAGGGCGGCCGAGGTCCTGCGTACCCTGGGCGTCTACGGCGAGTCCGGCGATCCGCGCGAGGTCTCGCCCTTCACTGCCCATATTGTTGGAGCGATCGAGACGCTGTGGCTGCTCGAATCCGATCGCCGGGCGCTCGCGCTCGTGCCCTACGACGACGCGGGCGAGGTCTGGCGGGCGATCGAGCGGGCCGGTCGCTCGTCTGGCATCAGCTACGTCGGGCTCGAGGCGGCCAGGCGTTATTCGCTGCAGCGCGCCGCACGCCCGAGCTAACCCGCGCGCCGCACCGGTCCTATCCTTGGCCGGGCCGTGAGCAGTCGCGGATCGTCCGCTGAACCTTCCGGCGTCCGAGCGATCGAACGCACCCTGACCGAGTTGCTCGCGCTCGACCGGGAGATCGTGGAGCTGCAGTACGTGCGCCGCTCGGACGCTCTCGAACGCGCCCGCGAGGCCGTGGTCCGGCTCTCCGAGGTCGGCTCGCCGCAGGGGATCCTGGACCGGGCCGCCGAGGAGCTCGGCACGAGCTCCCAGTTCGACCGCGTCCTGATCAGCGAAGTCGTCGATCGCTCCCTGCGCCCCAGGGCGATCTGGGCCGGCGAGGTGCAAACGGAGGCCGACCTCGCGCTCGAGCAGCTCCGCCGCGCTTCGATCCGGCTCGAATACCCCCTGATCGAGGAGGAAGTCGCGTCGCGGCACCGAGTGGAGATCGCCAACGTGCCGGCGCTTCGCTCGCGCGCCGCCGCTCCGCTCGCTCGGGTCCTCGGATGGAGCTCCTACGTGGTCGCCGCGCTGTGCGTTCAGGGCAACACGGTGGGGCTACTCCACGCCGACGCCGAAGCGTCCGGCCGCCAGCTCGACGCACTCGACGCCGAGGTCATGGGCCACTTTTCCGAGGCTCTCGCCGGCGTGTTCGAGCGCGCGGTCCTGCGCGAGACCCTGAAGCGGCACCGCGCCGAGCTCCAGTCCGCGATCAAGTGGATGAGCGGCCGGCTGGACCAGCTCTCGGCCGAGGCAACCAACGGCGGTCTGTTACCCGGCGCGCCGGGACAGGGACATGGACAATCGGAGTCGGCGCTGGTCGACGCGCTCACTCCCCGCGAGCTCGAGGTCCTGAGCCTCCTGGCCCGGGGCCGGACCAACCTGGCGATCGCGCGCGCGCTCATGGTCCGCGAGGGCACGGTCAAGTACCACGTCAAGAACATCCTGCGCAAGCTCGGAGCCACCAGCCGCGCCGACGCGGTGTCTCGATACGTGCGCGCGACCGACGCGAGCGCCGCCCGATGACGCTAACGACGCCCGTCTCACCCGCGCTGCCCGGAGCGCTCCGCGACCAGCTCATCAGGCGGCTCGCGGACGTCACCTCGGAGGCGCGTCGCCTTCTCGGGGTGCCGGCCGGCGCTGGCGACCTCGGAGAGCTCCGATCCCTGATCGCCGGTCTCGGCGAGCGACTGGCGGCCGCCGGGTCTCCGCAGGCCGGGCCGCTTCGCGAGCAACACGAAGCCGCCCTCGACCGTCTGCGTCAGCGTTTCGAGGGGCGCTTCGAGGCGCTGGATCGAGTCCAGGACGCGATCGCCGAGCTCCGCGACATCACCGTCCCCAGCACGATGCTGGCGCGCGCTCCCGCCGCCCTGTGCAATGCCTCACGCTTCGAGCGGGCGATCGTGAGCTTGATCCGAGGAGGATCGATGGTCGCGGAGGCGGTGCACTTCACGGGCGGCGACGAAGGCGCGCGGGAGGTGCTCGAGCAGCTCCGGGCCAATCCGGTGGTGCTAGAGCATCCGCTGATCGAGACCGAGCTGATGCGCCGGCGCAGGGCCTCGATCGTCGTCGATGCCGACGTCCATGCCCGCGTCGACCGCCGCCTGGCCGGGTTGATGGGCTGGCGCTCCTACGCCGCCGCGCCGATCGTCGTCGGCTCGCAGGTGATCGGCGTGATCCACGCCGACCGCGGGCCCGAGCACCCCCTCGACGTGCTCGACCGCGATGTCCTGTGGGAGTTCTCGAGCGCACTCGCCCACGCCTACGAGACCGCCTCGCTGCGGCGCGCTCTGCGCCGCGAGCGCGAGCAGATGCGCCAGTTCCTGGAATGGCTCAACGCGCGCTCGGGGGCGCTGACCGACGCCCCGGTCACGCTGGCCGGCGACGAGCAAACGGCGCTCATCCCCCCCGAGCCGCTGGACCAGCCGCTGCCACTGGCGGGCCGCGACGACCGGGTGGTGTTCGAGGGTCTGCTCACCCGGCGCGAGCTCGACGTGCTGCGGCTCCTCGCCGAGGGGCGTACGAACAACGCGATCGCGGACGCGCTGGTCATCTCCTCAGGGACGGTCAAGTTCCACACGGGGAGCATCCTGCGCAAGCTGCACGCCGCCAATCGGGCCGAGGCGGTGTCGCGCTACCTGCGCTTGCTGGGCATGCCCACACCCTGATACGCTGTGCGCATAGTGTGCGACCGTCCGCATAGCGCACAATAGCCAAATGGCGGACCTGATCAGCCTCCGGGAGGGAGTTGCCGAGCTGGTCTCGGACGGAGACAGCGTCGCGCTCGAGGGGTTCACGCACCTGATCCCGTTCGCCGCCGGCCACGAGGTGCTTCGCCAAGGCCGGCGAGAGCTCGAGCTGATCCGCATGACTCCGGACGTCCTCTACGACCAGATGATCGGGATGGGCGCCGCGCGCAAGCTCGTGTTCTCGTATGGCGGCAATCCCGGCGTGGGCTCGCTCCATCGCTTCCGGGATGCGATCGAGCACGGATGGCCGCGGCCGCTGGAGCTCGAGGAGCACAGCCACGCGGGCATGGCCAACCGCTACGCGGCGGGCGCCGCCGACTTGCCCTTCGCGGCGATGCGCGGCTACCTCGGCACTGACCTCGTCGCGTACACGACGGTCGCGCCGATCACCTGCCCGTTCACCGGCGAGCAGCTCGTGGCGGTACCGGCGCTGCGACCCGATGTCGCGATCGTCCACGCCCAGGAGGCCGACCGCCACGGCAACGTGCAGCTGTGGGGCATTCCCGGCGTCCAGAAGGAGGCGGTCCTGGGCGCCCGCCGCTCACTGGTAACCGTCGAGCAAATCGTCGACGAGCTCGAGCCGCGGCCCGGCGGGATCGTGATCCCCGGCTGGGTGATCGACGCCGTGGCCGAGGCTCCGGGCGGCTCGCGTCCCTCCTACAGCCTGGGAATCACCGACCGGGACAACGATTTTTATAGATATTGGGATGAGGTAAGTCGTGACCGCGAGGTTTTCCTGGAGTGGATGAACTGTCACGTGTTGTCGGAGGTGGCATGGCGCTAACCACCGCGGTGACCTCTGGCGAGGTGCAGACCGTGGTCGCCGCCCGGCGCCTGCGCCACGCCCGGCGCGTCTTCATCGGGGTGGGGCGGCCGAGCACCGCGGCGATCCTCGCGCGCATGGTCCACAACCCCGAGTTGGTGCTCGTGTACGAGTCGGGGACGATCGGCGCCAAGCCGTTTCACATCCCGCTGTCGATCGGCGACGGCGAGCTCGCGGAGACCGCGGACGCGATCGTCTCGGTGCCCGAGATGTTCAACTACTGGATCGGGCCCGGGCGGATCGACGTCGCGTTCCTGGGTGCCGCGCAGATCGACCGCTACGCGAACCTCAACTCGACGGTCATCGGGGACTACCCACATCCCAAGGCGCGGCTGCCGGGAGCCGGCGGCGCGCCGGAGATCGCGGCCAGCTGCGGCGAGGTGGTGGTTATCGCGCCACACTCGAAGCGCACGTTCGTCGAGGAGCTCGACTTCGTGACCACGGTCGGGCACGGTCACGGCCCGCGGTGCCGCGAGCATCTGGGCTTCCGCGGTGCCGGCCCGACCGCGGTGATCACGGACCTCGGCGTGCTCGAGCCTCACCCCGAGAGCAAGCAGCTCGTGCTGACTTGCGTGCACGAGGGGGTGGAGGTTGAAAAGGTGCGCGATGAGACCGGCTGGGAGCTCGAGGTCGGGTCCGATCTACAGGTCACCGAGCCGCCGACCGAGGAGGAGCTCGCGGCGCTGCGCGAGCTGGTCAGCCGGTGAGCGCGGCATACGTGCTGGACGCGGTACGGACGCCGTTCGGCCGCTACGGAGGCGGTCTCTCGCACGTCCGCCCCGATGACCTGGGAGCGCACATGGTGCGAGCGCTGCTCGACCGCTCGCCCGCGCTTGACCCGGCGCGCGTCGATGATGTCCTGTTCGGCGACGCCAACCAGGCGGGCGAGGACAACCGCAACGTCGCCCGCATGTCGTGGCTCCTGAACGAGCTGCCCACCAGCGTCCCGGGGGCGACGATCAACCGCTTGTGTGCCTCGAGCCTCGACGCCGCCATGCAGGCCAGCCGGGCGATCGAGTGCGGCGATGCCTCGGTCGTGGTGGTGGGCGGGGTCGAGTCGATGAGCCGGGCGCCGTGGATCATGCTCAAGCCCGACCGCGCGTTTCCCCGCGGGAACGAGGGCCTTCACTCGAGCACGCTCGGCTGGCGGATGGTCAACCCGCGGATGCCCGGGCGGTGGACGATCTCGCTCGGGGAGAGCGCCGAGAAGCTCGCCGGCATGTACGGGGTTTCCCGCGAGGCCCAGGACGAGTTCGCGCTTCGCAGTCATCGGCGCGCCGTGGCCGCGTGGGAGGGCGGTTTCTACGGCGAGTGGGTGATCCCGGTTCCGGACACCGAGCTCGAGCGCGACGAGAATATGCGCCCGGACACCACGCTCGAGAAGCTCGCGAAGCTCAAGCCCGCGTTTGTCCCAGACGGCGGTACCGTGACCGCGGGCAACTCGTCGCCGCTCAACGACGGCGCCGGCGCGGTGCTGCTGGCCGACGAGGCGGGGGCTGCCGCCGCCGGCCGCGAGCCGATCGCGCGGATCGCCTCGCGGGGGGCCGCGGCCGTCGATCCCGACGTGTTCGGGATCGCGCCCGTGGAGGCGGCCAACCGCGCACTTCGGCGCGCCGGCATCACCTGGGATGACGTCTCGGTGGTCGAGCTCAACGAGGCGTTCGCGTCGCAATGCCTGGCGGACATCGGCGAGTGGGACGGGCTCGACCCGGAGAAGGTCAATCCGCACGGCGGCGCGATCGCCTTGGGGCATCCGCTCGGCGCCTCGGGCGTGCGGATCCTGGGCACGCTCGCCCACGAGCTACGGCGTCGGGGCGGTGGGTTCGGCGTCGCGGCGATCTGCATCGGTGTCGGTCAAGGTATGGCGTTGGTACTGGAGGGAGTGGGATGAGAACGCGCAAGGAACGGACTAGCTACGACCCGGTGGGCGAGACGCCGACCGGCTCCGTCCGCGAGCCGGACGGCGGGTAAAGGTTCGACATCCATCTGCAAGGACCGAGCGAGACTGCCTTCTTCGCGCTCTGAAGGGACCGTCGGCATCCGCGCCCCGCGGAAGCGCCATTTCGTCCAGTCGCTCGAGCGCGGCCTGTCGGTGGTGAGCGCCCTTAGCTCGCCCGGACCCGGCCTGACGCTCGCCGACGTGGCCCGCGAGACGGGACTCACCCGCGCGGCGGCCCGCCGGTTCCTGCTGACGCTCGAGGATCTCGGCTACGTCCGCGCCGCCGATCGGCGGTTCTCGCTGACGCCGCGAGTGCTCGAGCTTGGGTACTCGTTCCTGTCGAGCCTCACTCTGCCCGAGATCGCTCAGCCGCACCTTCGCGAGCTCGTGCAGCAGGTGCACGACTCGTCCTCGGTGTGCGTCTTGGATGGAACCGAGATCGTGTATGTGGCCCGCGAGCCGACGCAGCGGATCATGACGGTGGCGATCGCGGTCGGGACCCGCTTTCCGGCCTATGCCACGTCGATGGGCCGCGTGCTTCTGGCCGGTCTCGACGTCCGCGCGCTCGACTCATTCTTCGACCGGGTCGAGCTGCGGCCGCTCACCGCGGAGACGCTGACCGACGAGGATGAGCTCCGCGGCGAGCTCGCGCGCGTGCGCCGGCAGGGCTGGGCGCTGGTCGACCAGGAGCTCGAGGACGGGCTGCGCTCGATCGCGGTGCCGATCCGAGATCCTCGGGGTGAGGTGGCGGCTGCCGTCAATCTGTCGACCCACGCCAGCCGCAGGACGCTCGAGTCGATTCGCCGCGAGCTCCTGCCCCGGCTGCGCGAGACCGCGGCCCGGATCGAGCGCGACCTCGCGCTGTGGCAGCGCTCATGAACGTACGCGACGCCACCTTCGACGTCATGCGCCGGCTTGGCATGACCTCGATCTTCGGCAATCCAGGCTCCACCGAGGTCGCATTCCTGAGGGAGCTGCCCGAAGACATCCGCTTCGTGCTCGGACTGCACGAGGGGTCGGTGGTGGGGATCGCGACCGGCTACGCAATCGCGCGGGAGGAGCCGTCGTTCGTGAACCTGCACACCGCTGCCGGCCTCGGCAACGCGATCAACGCGATCGCCAACGCCCGCGACTGCCGCGCTCCGTTGGTCGTGGTGGTGGGTCAGCAGGACCGCCGCCAGCTCGGCTTCGAGCCGTTTCTCACCGGGCGCGCGCTGGAGCGGCTCGCCGGCGAGTACCCGGTGTGGAGCACCGTGCCGGCGCGTGCCCAGGATGTCCCCGGCGCCATCGCCCGCGCCTACCACGAGGCGCAGGCGGGGCACGGCCCCACCCTGGTCGTGGTGCCAATGGGCGATTGGCTCGAGGAGGCCGATGAGCTCGCGGCCATGGCGCCGGCGCGGGTGGTGCGCCCGCGCTCCGTTGACGAGCACGACGTCGCACGGCTCGCGGAGCTCGTCGACGACGCTCGTTCGCCGGCGCTCGTCGTCGGCCGCGGGACCGACAGCGAGGAGGGCTGGGAAGGGGTAGGGGGGCTTGCGGAGCGGTTGCGCTGCCCGGTCTGGCAAGAGCCGTTCGCCCGCCGGGCCGGGTTCGCGCAGGACCACCGGCTGTTCGCCGGCCACCTGCCCTGGCGCCGGCGGCTCATGCGCGACGCCTTATCCGCCTACGACGTAGTGCTGGCGCTGGGCACGAGCGCCTTTCGGCTCTACCTGTTCGACGAACCGGTCGCGGTCGTGCCACACGGAACTCGGGTGGCGGTGATCACCGACGATCCCGCGGAGGCCCACCGCAGTCCGTGCGAGCTCGCGCTCATCGGGGACGTGCCGTCGGCGTGTCGGGCACTCACACGATCGGTGGCCGCGCGCGACACGGAGCGGCCCGAGCCGATGCGGCGCCCTCCGGCTCTGACGCCGCCCGACGGCGGCGAGCCGCTGCTTGCCGGCCACGTGTTCGACGCACTCTCGGCGAAGCTCCCGCGCGAGGCCGTATTGGTCGAGGAGACCCCCTCGAGCCAGCCCGAGCTCTACCGGCGCGTGGCCGTCCGCGAACCCCTCGGGTTCGTGGGCACCGCTAACGGCGCGCTCGGAGCGGGCATCTCGAGCGCGATCGGGCTGCGGATGGCGCTGCCCGGGCGCCCCGTGGTCGCGGCGCTCGGCGACGGCTCCTCGATGTACGCGATCCAGGCGCTGTGGACCGCCGCCCGCTACGACGTGGGCGTCTTGCTGATCGTGATGGCCAACGGCGGCTACGCGGTAATGGATGCCCTGGCCCGAGATCAAGGCACCGCGCCGGCTTGGCCGGCGTTCGGCCCGATCGACATCGCCGGCATCGCGCGCTGTCTGGGCTGCCCCTCGAGGCGGGTGGGGACCCACGATGAGCTGATCGCCACGCTCGACGAGGTGGTGCCGGGGCTGGCAGAGCGAAGAGAGCCTCTGCTGGTGGAAGTGGTCGTGGCGCCCTGAGTTCGGGTAGGGCCGGCGGGCGGACCGCCGGCGGCGCCACGGTGCTCGGATCCGCGCCGACCTAACTGGCGTTCTGGCCGGTCCACAGGGCCACGCGCCAGCCAGCAGGCAGCAGGCTCTGGAGTTCGGCACGGACTGTCGGCCAATCTCGCTGGGGGGCGAAATCGAGCCGGTACGCGGGGCGGTAATACGACGTCCAAGCGATGCCCTCTCCTGGCGTTGCATCGTCCATCGCCTTCTCGACGTCTACCAGCCAGTGATCGATCTCCGAGGAGTCCCAGTCAAGTGCTGCGTCATGCTGACGAGCGTGTTGCCGGTCGCTCGAGAGGCAGCTGAGGATCTGCTTGCCCGGCTGGATCGTGCGCTGCCCGGGCGGGTCGTGGGGTCTTACGTGGTCGGCTCGGCGTGCATGGGGGCTTTTCGTTCCGGGCGGAGCGACATCGACTTCGTGGCGATCCTCATCGGCGAGCTGAATCGTGCAGCGTCTCGCATCAGCTGCAAACTTGCGACGCGCCCCTGGCCGAAGTGGTGTTCCTTTGCGGGAGGCCACGGTTGGTGAACGCTGAGTGTTGTTCGCCGGTGCTCCAATCTGGTGGCCGAGCCGAATAGCGAGTAGTGACCTCGCCTAGGCTATAACCTAAGCGTCCAGAGATGCCCGCGATCGATCCGCGTAGTCCCAGGGCGCCCGCCGGCGCCCAGCGCGTCGGCGGTGACCCGAACGCCCAGCCGGCCGACCGACCGCGGCATCGGCCCTCATGGGATACACCTCGAGCGGCGCGCCGTCCCGCACCAGCGGGCGTCTCGCCTACTTAGCGCGGGATCGGTAGCTCAGGACGCGTCGGCGTTGTCTGTACCGATTGACGACGCCGATCCGCTGTGTCGAATGGGGGCCGCGGACCTCCGCGTGGCATACGCCGCCGGGCGGCTATCTCCGGTGGAGGTGGTTTGCGCGTCACTGGACCGAGCGGAGGCCGTGCACGCCCGCTTCAACGCATTCAGCCGGATAGACAGAGAGGCGGCGGTGTCTCAAGCCCAGGCGTCTGAAGCTCGCTGGCGGCGAGGTAAGCCGCTGTCCAGTGTGGACGGCATACCTGCGACGATCAAGGACCTCGTGTGGGTAAAGGGATGGCCCATCCGTTTGGGCAGCCGCACGACCGGACACGCAACAAGCGAATACGACGCCCCGGCGGTGGCTCGGTTGCGATCGGCGGGTGTCATATTCCTCGGGCTGACGACGACGCCGGAGTTCGGCTGGAAAGCCGTCACCGATGGACCGCTGACTGGCGTGACGCGCAACCCGTGGAATCCAGACCTCACCCCGGGCGGGTCATCGGGGGGAGCCGCCGTGGCGGCCGCGACCGGGGCCGGAGTGTTCCATCTCGGTACCGACGGTGGCGGGTCGATCCGCATCCCTTCTTCGTTCACCGGTGTGGTGGGGATGAAACCCACGTACGGTCGCGTGCCGGCCTACCCTGCGTCTGCCTTCGGGACGCTCGCACATCTCGGGCCCATAACCCGGCGGACGGCGGACGCGCAGGCCATGCTCGCCGCGATGGCCGGTACGGACCTTGGGGACTGGCTGCAGGGACCGGCCATCCTTTCGCCGCTGACTTCGACACTGCGCACCTTCGAGGACAGACAGATCGGGGCGTGGTCGATGCCGCCCTGCGGCACGGTCGATACCGAGATAGCGGCGAGCTTTCGCGAGGCGATCACCGAGTTCGAACGCGTGGGAGCGAAGGTCGCACCGGTCGACTTGCCCAAAGGCGACCTGCTGGACACCTTCACGGTGCTTTGGGCGGCTGGCGCAGCCGCCCGCGTCTCGGCGTTGTCACCTGCCGACCGCAAGAAGCTCGACCCCGGACTACGGGAGCTCGTCGCGGAGGGTGAGAGCTACGACGCGGTGCGATACGTGCAGGCGACCGCGACTCGGACGGAGTTCGGACGCGCCATGGAAGCTCTGACTGACCGCTACGACCTGCTGATGTCCCCTGCCGTTGCGGTCCTGCCCTTTCACGCGGGGCTCGAGGTCCCGCCCGGAAGTCGCCTCAAGCGGTGGATCGAATGGGCGGGGTTTAGCTTTCCCCTCAATCTTTCGCAACAGCCCGCCGCCGTGGTGCCGTGGACGCGCACATCATCCGGACTGCCGATCGGAATCCAGTTCTTCGCCAGACGGGGAGAGGACGCACGAGTACTCGACTACGCCCAGGCATTTGAAGCCGGGCGACCGGACGCGTTCCTCTAGCCCTGCCTGCCCAGCAGGTGCTGGCGCCCCTCCAACCCCCCCTGCATGGTCTTGCTCGGCGGGCTTGCTACTGCCATAGTCGCGCGCTCGCCCGGCCCGCACCCTCCGCCAGGGCGTCGAGCTTGGCGCGCACGAGCTCAGGCATGAATACCACCGTGGCCCCAAAGGAAGCGAAGCCACAATCGGCCCCGGCGAGGATCCGCTCGCGGCCGACGATGTCCGCATCGCGGACGAGCCGGTCGGCGACGGTATCGGGGTGCTCAATCATCACACGGGATACTGGGGCCAATCAGGTCGATCGCCTCACCGCTGGGGGAGTGCGGCCGGCCGTGGTCGTGGTCGCTTTCATGCTGGGTGGACTGGTTTGGTGGGCGCCGCCCCCTTCAACGACTCCTCGATCGCCGGCTTGGCGGCCCGCTGTCGTCACCGATGTGCTGCTCGCCGCGGTGGCGGTCCTCAAGGGCAAGCCACTCGTCGCGATGATCGGCATCTTCATGCCGCTGGGATCGCTCGTGGGCGCAGTGCGCTTCGCGTCTCCCTCCTCGGTCTGGGCGCGGCGCCGGTACGATCAGGGCGGGCGCAAGTTCGCCCGAGCGCAGGCACGCTGGAAACGGATCGAGGCGCGGCGCCGACGCGTGAGGGATGCGATCGCGGGTGCTCCCGAAGCTCCGACGGTCGCGGTGGATCCGATCCCTGCGGGCCACGAGCGCAGGGCTGACGAGCTCGGCAGCGATAAGTGATGCCGCCGATCAGCGATGAGTTCGCGCCGCTGCTCACGAACCGCTGGTTCGCTCCCGTGCGCCGATTGACGACTCGGCGCGGGGGTTGGCAGTGGGCGCTAGCCGGAGCCCTGGGGACGCTGTTGAGCTCGATGTCGTGCACGGCCGTGCCCGCGAAGGCTGCGACGAGCGCCGCGCAGCAGCTCGCGGACAAGTACGCCCCGATCGTGATGATGCGTGCGCAGCGCAACGCTCCGTGCGATAACACCGAGGAGCAGTACTGGCCGCCGACCTCCGTGGACGTGGTTCTCGGAAACCCGCGGGTTAGGCTGCTGAAGCGCGGCCCGCGCGGCCCGCAAGTCGTCAAGCGCGCCCCCACCGCAGCCGACCTCGCCGGGCGCGGCGCGGACTATTACCTCGATCTTCCTGGCAACCCGCTGAACCCCGGCTGCACGTACGGCCGCGACTTTGCGGCATTGCGTCGGGCCGGCAAAGCGCCTGAGGTGACGTACGCCCACGTAGCGCATCAGCCTGGGCACCCAGGTTTCACGCTGCAGTACTGGTTCTACTACTACTTCAACCAGTTCAACGACCTGCACGAAAGCGACTGGGAAGGGATGCAACTCGCCTTCGACGCCCCCACCCCGGCCCAGGCGCTGATGAGCGCGCCCATGGAGATCGTGCTCTTCCAGCACGCCGGCGGCGAGCACGCGAGCTGGGACGCTTCCAAGGTCCAGCGGCGCGGGACGCATCCGGTCGTCTACTCCGCCGCCGGCTCGCACGCGACGTTCTATGGCTCGGCGCTCTGGCTGGGCAACGGCGGCCACGGATCGGGGGTTGGCTGCGATAACACCACCAAGCCGCTGTTCGCCACCTATCCACGGCCGATCCTGCTGCCGGAGGTGCCTAGCAACCACGGCTCGTTGGCATGGCTGAGCTACACCGGGCGCTGGGGCCAGCGAGAGGCTGGATTCAACAACGGCCCCGCGGGCCCCAACACCAAGACCGTTTGGCGCGAGCCGTTCACCTGGATGGACGGAACGCGAGACGCGAGCCCGAAGGTGCCAGGGGCGACGGTGATCGGACCATCGGTCGCCGGCGCGTTCTGCGGGGCGGTGGCGACGACCACAAGCTTTCTGAACCTCGCCGCGCAGACACCTCCCGGCGCCCTCGGCATCGCCGCGGTCCTCGTCGTCCTGGTCCTCGTGCCAGTGAGCCTGACCAGATGGCGCCCAGTCGAGCTCGATCCGCTTCGCCAGCCGCGCGCGCTCGGCCAGCTCCTCCTGGTGGCTGCGCGCACCTACTGGCGACACGGCGCAACCTTCGTCCTCATTGTGATCGCCTCGGCTCTGCTGATCGGCGCTGTCGACGGGCTCGAGTGGCTGGTGCTTCGCGCCTTCGGCGCGAGCGGCGCGAACGTGTCGTTCACCGATACGGGCCTCTCGATCGCGTTTTCCACCGCCGCCGGAATTGGGCGACCAATCGCGGGGCCCGTCGGCTCCGCACTGGTGATCGCCGTCTTACGCAACGTCGAGAACGGGGAGCCCGCTGGGTTCATGAGTGCCTGCTCACCGGTCCTGCGACGGATCTGGCGGCTCGTCGCGGTGCAGTGGCTCATAACGCTCCTGCTGATTCTGATCGCCCTGACGATCATCGGGATCCCGTTCGCCATTCGCAAGTTCGTGGACTGGCGGTTCGCCCAGCAGGAGATCCTGTTCGAGGATCGCTCGATCCGCGAGGCCATGCGCGCCAGCACAAGACTGGTCCGCGGCCAGTGGTGGCGCGCCGCGTGGATCGTCCTCATCTTCTCGATACTGGGCCAGATACCGGGGCCGATTCTCGGATTCGCGCTGCTGTTCACGACCGTTCCGACCACCACCGTGAACATCCTGGGGTCGGTGGTCTTCGCGCTGCTCACCCCCTACGTAGGGATCGGCCGCACCCTCCTTTACCTCGACCTCGCGACCGGCAAAGTCACCGAAGCAGTGCCCGCGACGCCGACCATCGCTCCCGCACCTGCGGGGTGACAGTGCCGCTCGAAACTCCACGCCAGCCGATTGACGCCCGCAGCGAAGCGAGCAGCTCGCCGCGCATCCGACGCCACGATCCCGACGCAAATGGTGGGCAGCCAGCCCCGCGTCACGTCCGGCATGGTAGGTCGCGAGCTCCTGCGTGCAAACGGAGGACATCGTCGAGGGCCTCTCAGCTGAACGCGGTGTGGGTCTGGAGACGATTGCAATTAGCACGCCGGGACGGCGGGATGTGGAATACCTGCACGATCCAACCGGCGCCCTGGGGCCAGAACAGGACCATCGGTTGGCCAGCGTCGATCCACCTGGGGGGGTCCCAACCCACGTCGATCACGTTCAGGCCAAGCTCCCACGCGAGGATGCTCTGGTAGGAGACAACGGTGACCGGCTGGCCACAGGCGAGGATGCGCTTGCGCCCGTCCTCCCTGGCGATCAAGGGGCGCAGCCGGTCGATCTGCCGGCCCCAGTTGCGCACCAGGGTGATCGAGGTGTTGGCGTCCCGCACGCGCCCTCCGGCATGGGGCGCGAGCGTCACCACGACCGCGAGGACGGCCGCAACAGCGACCCAGCGCAGGAGCATCAGGCGCGGCGCGTTCGCCAGCACCCAGCCGATGGCGGCGCCGGCAAGAACGATCATGACCGCGGCGGGTTCCCACAGGTAGCGCGCGGGGGCCGCGAATCCGTGCAGCGCGAATCCGACCTCGGTGGCCACCCAGAGCAGGGAGGCGCCGGCGAGCCACAGCCACGTCCGTTCGCGCCGCGCGACCGCTAACACCACCGCGAACAGCCCCGCCAGCTGCATCGGCAACTCGTACACGCTCAGAAAGTGGTGCCAGACGCCCACGAACTTGTTCCCCGCTATGGAGTTCGTTGAGTCGAGCGCCACGTCGCTGGAGATCTTCCAGCTGCGCGAGGTCTCGGCCGGAATGCCGAACCACAGCACCGGTATGACGGCGATGCCGGCGGCCACCAACACGCGCATCGAAGGGACCGCGCGCCACGCCCACAGCGCGTAGAGGACGGTCACGGGCCACGCCTCCGGGCGGCCGAGCGAGACGAGCACCAGCGCCACCCACGCCAATCGCCGACGTCCCAACAGATGACAATCGATCGCCGCCAAACAAAGCGTGACGTCCATCGGATCCGAGGCGGCGCTCAGGATCAGCTGCCAGTAGCCGTCGATCCCCAGCACCCCGAGAGCGGCGAACACGGCCGCCACGATCGGGGCATACGGGCGGCCGGGAGCCGGCCCGGTAAGCCGGTAGGCAAGCTTTGCGGCAAAGATCGTGGCCGCGAAAGCTCCCGCCACCGCCGTCACCATCCACAGCCACAGAGCCCCGCGTCCCGCCACCGAGTACGCGAACGTGAACAGGAACGTCAGCGGCTTCCACGACGGCGCCGCGTTCGTGTTCAGGTCCCAGTGCAGCGCCTGACGGCCCCAAACGAGCCACCCGTAGGCGTCGAACGCCGGTCGCATGGCGGTCACCACGACGAACAGGATCGAAGCGAGCAGCACCGCCGCCAATGCCGCGGTCCAGCGGCGCCTGACGAACCGGCGCGCGGCGCCACTGCCGGGACCCTGCCTCCGTTCCCGGATCCTCGGCGCTGCGATTGTCTGCTCGGCCACGTGCGGCGGCAACGGTAACAAATGCTCCGATACCGGCGTCGGCGATCTTCCCCGTGACATATGATCCCGCCGCATGGTCGACAGGATTGTCGACAATTTGGGTGAGGAACCGGGGTCGCGCGTTCGAATGGGAGGTCGCGAGGAACCGGCGCGGCGTCTTTGGATCGGCGGTCGCGAGGAACCGGCGCGCCGTCTTCGGATCGGAGGCCGCGAGCAACCCGGCCGGCGCCTGAGAATCGCGGTCCTCGGCATCGGCGAGGCTGGCGGCGCGATCGCCGGCGAACTCGCCGCCCTGTCCGTCGAGGTGAGCTGCTGGGATCCGGCGGTCGACGAACCGCCGCCCGGAACCCGGGCGGCCGGGGACGCGCGACACGCGGCCGTCGGCGCCGACGCGATACTGAGCGTAAATTCCGCCTCCGTGGCATTGGAGGTGGCGCGCGAGGTGGCGCCGGCACTCGAGCCGGGGCAGCTTTACGCCGACCTCAACACAAGCGCGCCGTCCTTGAAGGTGGAGCTTGCGGCCGTGTTCCGCCCGACCGGCGCACTGTTCGCGGATGTCGCCCTGATGGCGCCCGTGCCGAGCAACGGGCTGCGAACTCCCGCGCTGGTTTCCGGGCCGGGGGCCGAACGCTTCGTCGCGATGTTCGGAGTGCTCGGGATGCCGGCCCAGATCACCGGGGACGAACCCGGTGCGGCGGCTGCGCGCAAGCTCCTGCGAAGCGTGTTCATGAAGGGGATCGCCGCGGCCGCGATCGAGAGCCTGGCCGCGGCGGGCGCCGAGGGGTGCGAGGAGTGGCTGCACGATGAGCTTGCGCAAGTGCTCGACCGAGCCGATTCGGCGCTGCTCGAGCGACTGATCACCGGGAGCCGCCGCCACGCGAGGCGGCGCGTGCAGGAGATGCGGGCCGCCGAGGAGATGCTCGCGGCGTTCGGGATCGAGCCGCGAGTCGCCAGGGCATCGGCCGGCTGGCTCGCGCAACTCGAGGCGGAGGGCGTCCGTGGCTCCCATCCAGATTCTCGGTCCTGACGACCCGTCAGAACCGCCGCTCGGCGAGCTCGACTTCGCCGCGTTGACTCCCGGAGGCGAGTCGTAGTGGAGGAGATCGCCCCACGCCGCATGTCGTAGCGGGGCCAGCGGCACCGGGGCGATACGCGCTCTTCACCGCAGCGGCACGAAGGCGACCGTCAGCTGGTCGCGCCGCCCGAAGCGCTCAAGGTGGCTGCCGATCACGTGCTCTACCTGGCTCAGGTCGGACGGCGTCTGCGCGTGGGCGGTGATCGTCAGCGTGTCCGCGCCGGCAAGGAGCTGCGCGTGCCCGGCCGGGAGCGGGATCACGGACGTATGGTCATCGAACCGGACCGCGAGCTTGTGTGCGAAGTGCCTGGACAGCTGCTTCAGGTAGGGCGAGGGCTTGGCGGTCGCGACAACCGCGCGTGAGGCCAGGCCGGTCGCGGTGGTGGAAACGAACTCGACCGCGATCTGCCAGGGGTCGCGCGCCCGAAAGCCGCCATCGACCGCGTCGATCGTGATTCCGGCGGCCTCGGCGCGCGTGCGAACCTCGGCCACGTCCGCATTCGTCGGCAGCTGCACGGTCCAGTGGCGGAGCCCCACGGTGTGGGCCGGCGCCGGGCCGATACCCCGGCCCTTCCAGGTGTTGAAGCCGAGATGGTGGTGATAGCCGCCGGCCGAGACGAACGCCGCTGTCCCCAGGTGAGCTCGGAGCTCGAACCCGAGCACGTCGCGATAAAAGGCCAGACCCTGCTCGACGTCGCCGACGTGCAGATGCACGTGACCCATCCTCAGCCCCTCCCCGACGTGGTCCCGTGGGGCTTCGTTGCCGATCGTTCTCAGCAGCGAGTCGAGGTCGAGCGGCGCCGGCCCACCCTGGTAGCCAAGCCCGGCGGGCCACTCGTCTCGCGGGCGGTCGGCGGCCAGCTCGATGCCGTTGCCGTCCGGATCGGGCAGATAGATCGCCTCGTGCGTCCCATGATCGGATGCGCCCTGGATCGGCGCCCGCGCCGCCGCGATTCGCACGGCCGCGCGCGCAAGCTCCTCGCGCCCCGGGTACAGCAGCGCGTAGTGGTAGAGGCCCGCGTGTCTGCCCGCCGGTCGCGCCTCCGGATCCTCGTGGAGCACGACGACGGTCTCGACGCCATCGCCGAGCTCAGCCTTGCTTACATCCAGATGGTGAGCGCGCAGCCCCAGCGCGCGCTGGTACCAGGTGGTTGCGGAATCGAGGTCCGATACCGTCAGGTGGACGGCGCCCAGGCGCAGTGTCGGCGGAAGTGCCACGGTCGGGGCCGCGGAGGGGGAAGTCAGCTCGGTCACTTCTGTCACGGTCATCAGTTCCGGCGTCGGCGAATGATTAGTTGAGTTCTCAATAAAGCATAGCGGATCCGCGCGACCCGACTGCCATCGACGGCCTGGTTGTTAAGATCGCGGGCGGCCAAGCGCAATCGGCTGGACCCGGAGTGTGGCTGAGCATCCTGTCCCGTCCGACCGCGCGCGCGAACTCGTGCGCGGTGCCATCGACTATCACGTGCATGTCGCGCCCGACTTCGTGCAGCGGCGAATCACAGACGTGCAGCTCGCTCGTCGCTGTCTCGACGTCGGCTTGGCCGGGTTCGGCCTCAAGTCGCACTACACGCCGACGACCGAGCGAGCGGCGGTCGTGCGGGAGGCGGTCCCGGGGGTCACCGTGCTCGGCACGATCACGCTCAACCGTGCGGTTGGCGGACTCAACGCGCTCGCGGTCGAGGTAGCCGCTCGCCAGGGCACCCGGATCGTTTGGTTTCCGACGGTCAGCTCCGAGAATGAGCAGCACGAGGTGCTGGCTGCCGACCCCGCCGGCAAGGTTCCGGTGTGGGTGCGCTTTGAGCTGTCATTGCGCGACGCCGGCGTCGACCGCTCGCCCGTGGCCGTGGTCGATGGGGACGGGACGGTGGTCGCAGCGGCGAGGTCGGTGCTCGATGTGATCGCCCGCCACGAGCTGGTCCTCATGACCGGCCACCTGGCGCGCGACGAGATCTTTGTCCTCCTCGACGCGGCGGTGCAGGCCGGCGTCCGGCAGATCGTGGTCACCCACCCCGAGTTTCCCTCCCAGCGCATCCCTCCCGCCGACCAGGTCGAGCTGGCGAAGCGTGGCGCGCTGATGGAGCGCGCCTTCACCACTCCCTACACCGGCAAGTGCTCCTGGGAGGAGGTGTTTGATGCGACCCGCGCCGTCGGCGCCGAGCGGACGGTGTGGGGGACCGACCTGGGTCAAGTGTTCAACCCGCCCGTCGAGGACGGGCTGGCGCTGATGGCCGACCAGTTCTTGGCGGCAGGCTTCACCGAGGAGGAGGTAACGACGATGGCGGTCCAGAACACGCGGCGCGTGGCGGGTCTGGAGTGAGCCGCCGGCTGCAGGTGATCGGCGCGCACAGCGCCGACTTCGTCTGGCGCGCCGGCGGCGTGATCGCCAAGTGTGTGGAGTTGGGCGGCACGGCCGAGGTGGTCGCGCTCTCGTACGGCGAGCGAGGCGAGTCCGGCGAGCTGTGGAAGCAGGAGGGGCAGACGGTCGAGAACGTCAAGCGGCTGCGCCACGCGGAGGCGGAGGCGGCGGCCGGCCATCTCGGTGCGAATTTCCGCTGCCTGGACCTCGGCGACTATCCCCTGCACATCGACACCGGCGCGCTGCTCCGGATCGCGGAGGTGATCCGCGAGTTCGCTCCGGACGCCCTGGTCACCCACACCGACGCCGACCCGTTCAACCCCGACCACCCGGTCGCCCACGATGCCGTGGATCGGGCGCGGAGTCTCGCGGCCGGCGCAGGCGTGCCGAGCGCGTTCGGGACGATCAGGCCGCCGGCGCTGTTCCTGTTCGAGCCCCACCAGCCGGAGCTGTGCAACTTCCGCCCCGACATCCACGTCGACATCACCTCGGTGTGGGAGCGTAAGGTGGCCGCAATGGCCGAAATGAAGGCGCAGGCCTACCTGCAGACCTACTACGGGCAGCGCGGAGAACAGCGCGGCAACCACGCCCGTCGCGCTTCCGGACGCCAGGAGGTGCGCTACGGCGAGTCGTTTCAGCGGGTAATCCCAGAGGTGGCCGAGCAGCTGTGAGTGCGAATCCTTTTTTGGAGCTGGCGCGACTAGGCTCGGCCACGGTGTACGAGGCGTCTGGTCGCGAGGGGCTCGTCGACCTCGATCTGATCCAGGTGGTCCCGGGATCGCGCGCGGCCGGGCCCGCGCGGACCGTGCGCTGCGGGCAGGACGACAACCTGATGGTTCACGCCGCGATGGCCGCGCTGCAGCCTGGCGAGGTGCTCGTGCTGACGATGCCCGAGCCGTCACCGGTGGCGCTGGTCGGCGAGCTGCTGGCGACCCAAGCGAAGGTCCGCGGCGCCGCGGCGCTGCTCGTCGACGCCTCGATCCGCGATCGGCTCGAGCTCGTGAAGCTGGGGCTGCCGGTGTGGGCGCGATGGGTGCGCGTGCGCGGCGCGACGAAGGCCGTGCCGGGCGCGCTCGATGAGCCCGTGGTCGTGGGCGGGGCGGTGATCGGGAACGGAGATGCGGTCGTGCTGGACGCCGACGGAGTCGTGGTCGTCGACGCCGAGCGGCTTGACGAGGTGGTCGAGGCCTCGCGCCGGCGCGAACAGCAGGAACGCGTCAAGCGCGCGAAGCTGCAGGCCGGTGAGCTCTCCTACGACCTCGATGGGCTGCGAGAATTCGTCGAGCGATCAGCATGATCGAACCCGTTTACGACCTCGCGCATCTTGGCCGCGTGGAGCTGCTCACCCCCGATCTCGACGGGAGCGTGCGCTTCTTCGTCGAGGTGATGGGGATGGACGAGGTGGCCCGCGACGGTGGCTCGGTGTATCTGCGTGCGTGGGGCGACTATGAGCGTGCGACGCTCGAGCTGACCGCCGCGAAGCAGCCGGGGGTGGGAACGATCTCCTGGCGCGCCACCAGTGAGGCCGCGCTGGCCCGGCGGGTGGAGGCGCTCGAGCCGACTCCTCGCGCCCTCGGGTGGAGTGATGGGACGGTCGGCCACGGCCGCTCGTATCGCTTCACCGACCCGGACGGTCACGAGATGGCGGTCTACTACGAGAGCGAGTACCACACCCCGCGCGGCGAGCAGGTTCCGGCGCTGAAGAACCAGCCGCAGCGGATGTCGACGCGCGGCGTCGCGGTCCGCCGCTTCGACCACGTCAACGTCTGGTGCTGTGACATCGACGAGAACAGCGACTTCATGGTCGACTACCTCGGGTTCCGGATCAGCGAGCAGGTGCTTGACGACGAGGGGCGACGGCTCGGGTCGTGGCTGCACGTGACGCCCAAGTCCTACGACCTCGCCTACGGCCGGACTGACCCCGACGGGCTCTCCGGGCGGCTGCACCACGTCGCGTTCGCGGTCGACGCGCGCGAGTACGTGATGCGCGCCGCCGACATCTTCCTCGACGCCGGGGTACGGATCGAGGCTGGCCCGGCCAAGCATGCGGTCCAGCAGACCTGCTTCCTGTACGCGTTCGAGCCCGGCGGCAACCGCATCGAGGTGATCACCGACGGCCGCCTGCTGCTCGCCCCCGACTGGCCGCCGGTCACCTGGACGCTCGAGGAGCGCTTCCGCGGCCAGGCCTGGGGCACGATCATGCCCGAGAGCTGGTTCACGTACGCGACGCCGCCGGCCAGCGAGGATCAGGTGCCCGCAGGTGTGGCCAGGTCGCTTGCGCCGAGCGCGGCACGGATCTAACCGAGCTGGTCAGGATCGAAGCGAGCGCACCACGCGGCTGTGCTCGCGCATCGTCTCCATGCCGTCGGCGCCCGGTTGGCGGCCAAATCCGCAATACATCGCGACGCCGAAGTCCTTGATGTATCTGGACGCGGTCGCGTGTCGGCGCTCCAGCCCCGCGACCCCGTCGATCGGGAGCACGATACCCAGGAACACCCGCGCGTCGGCGGGCTCCAGGTCGACGAGCGGTCGGAAGAAGCTGCGGTCCTCGCTGCGCAGATACCGCGGACCGGCGAGATGCAGCCAGTCGACGGTGCGGCCGGAGTTCGCGACCGCGAAATTCGCCATCCGCACCAGTACGGCGTAGTCGCGTGCCTCGTACATCGGCCATTCGGGGAACGTTCCATAGCAGAGGTGGTAGCCGACCAGGACCGGTTCGGGGATCAACCGCGTCAGCCTGGTGACCGGCCCGGCGAACCGTTCCCAAGCGCCTTCCGTCGTCCACGCGAGGACCCCCTCGATGTCCTGGGTCTCGTAGGCGCAATCCCACTGGATCGCCAAGTCCTCGCCAGGGATCTCCGACTCAAGGCGCGCCAGCTCCCGCGCCACGAGCTCCTCGAAGCCGCGCACGGCCACCGGATAGTCGCGGGCGAAGTTCGCCTTGAATGCGTTCATCGCGCTCGAGGGAAACGGAAGCCCGACCTGGAAGCGCAAGCCGGCAGGGATCACGCCTTCCTCTCGGAGCGCGCGGAACATCTCGTAGGAGGCGATCGCGTCGTCGATCCGTGGCCAGGAGTCAAAGTGCAGCTCGCTCACGCCCTCGCGGATCCTGAACACGGGAGTTTCATAGGCGTGCCGCGGGATACCCGTTGGGGACTCGGTCTCTTGCAGCACCACCACGTCGGGATTCGGCCGCGCCAGCCGCTCGCGCTCATACCCCACCCATGCCGCGCGCGGGCCGGTCTCGCCGTCCGGCAACGCGAACACCAGATCGCCGAACAGCTCGGCGGCGGCACGAAAGGCGGCCTCCGTCGACTCCGCCGGCAGGCTTCCCACAAGCAGCAGGTCGCTGTCCACTCGTGCGGTCATCCTCCCTCCTTCGATCGGGTGCTGATGAATCATCGCGCGAGTGCGCACGCGCGCGTTGCTCGGGCGCCAACAAGACGGTGGCGCGGGCGGAGACCAGCTGGGAGAATTTGGAGGTCGTGGAGCTGCTCTCGCTCGGTATCGGCTTCCGCCAAGGCCTGGCCCCGGTCCTGGAGGGGATCACGTGAAGATCGAAGAGCCAAGACAGATCTATGACCCGGTCACGGAGACGCCGACCAGCTACGTGCGCGAGCCGGCGGATGCGCACCCGCCGCTCGACTACCCGCCATACAAGTCGACCCAGCTGCGGCATCCGAAGCAGCCTCTCGTGTACCTGCCGCAGACGATCACCGAGATCACCGGACCGCAGCTGAGCGGCATCGTCTCAGAGGAGGACAACAACCTGCTGATCCAGCACGAGGGCGATCCGATCGGGGAGCGGATCACGGTCTCGGGCCGGGTGTTTGACACCGAGGGCAAGCCGCTGCGGAACACATTGGTTGAGATCTGGCAGGCGAACGCGGCCGGGCGCTACCTGCACCGCTGGGACCGCTGGCCGGCGCCGCTGGACCCGAACTTCTCGGGCGCAGGACGCACGATTACCGACGAGGAGGGTCGCTACCACTTCCTGACGATCAAGCCGGGGCCATATCCGTGGGGCAACCATCACAACGCCTGGCGCCCGGCGCACATCCACTTCTCGCTGCTGGGCAGGGCGTTCGCGCAGCGGTTGGTGACACAGGTGTACTTCCCGGGCGATCCATTCTTCCCGTACGACCCGATCTTCAACTCGGTACGCGACGAGCGCGCGCGGGAGCGGATGATCTCCAGCTTCTCGATCCACGGCACCGAGCCGAATTGGGCCGCGGCCTACGAGTTCGACATCTACCTGCGCGGGCCCGGCGCGACGCCGTTCGAGGAGGCGCAGTGATCTTCGCCACGACTCCTTCGCAGACGGTGGGTCCCTACTTCGCGATCGGGTTGCCGTGGCCGGAGGGACCGTACGCGGTTGCGGAGGGCACACCGGGGGCGATCCGGATCACCGGCGTGGTCTACGACGGGCACGGCGAGCCCGTCCCCGACAACCTGATCGAGACCTGGCAGGCCGATCCAGACGGCCGCTTCGCGGACCTGCACGGCTATCGCGGCGGCTCGGAACTACAAGGCTTCCGGGGATTCGCTCGCTGCGGCCACGAGGACGGCGACGGCAGCTTCGAGATCCTCACCGTCAAGCCCGGCGCGGTCGAGGGTCCGGGCGGGACGACGCAGGCGCCACACATCGACGTGTCGGTGTTCGCGCGCGGGATGCTGCACCGCTGCGTGACGAGGATCTACTTCGCCGACGAGGAGCAGGCGAACGCCACCGACCCGGTGCTGCAAGCGGTTCCCGCCGAGCGCCGCTCGACGCTGCTCGCGCAGCCGGCCGACGGCACCTACCGTTTCGACATCAGGCTTCAGGGGCCGAGCGAGACCGTGTTCTTCGCGGTCTGAGATCGAGACCGTGAGAACCGATGACCACACGCGGTCGAGGTGGCCGCGGGAAGGAAGGACGCGATGAGCGAGAGAAACCTCCAGGACGTCCTCGACGCGGCTCCGAACATCGTGGAGCTGCTGCGAAACTCGCAGATCGGGGCCTACATCTATCCGGTCGTTCCGTACGAGTTCACCAACTGGCGCCGCGAGCAGCGGGCTTGGCGCGAGACCGCGGTGTTGTTCGACCAGTCTCACCACATGGTGAATTTCTTCTTCAAGGGGCCGGACGCGCTCCGGCTGGTGTCGGATACGGCGATCAATACGGTGTCTAACTTTGACGTCGACATGGCCAAGCAGTTTGTGCCGACGACGCCGGCCGGGCACGTGATCGGCGACGGCATCCTGTTTCACCTCGCTGAGGACGAGTTCGTTTTCGTGGGACGCAATCCGGCCGCCAACTGGCTGCGCTACCACGCCGAGACCGGCGGCTACAAGCTCGACTTCGAGTACGACGATCGCTCCCCCGGCCGTCCCTACGGTAAGGCGGTGACGCGCAAGTATTGGCGCTTTCAGATCCAGGGGCCGAACGCCTGGCAGCTGATCGAGAAGCTCAACGGCGGTCCGGTCGAGCAGCTCAAGTTCTTCCGGATGGCGGGGATGGAGGTGGCCGGGCGGCGGGTGCGGACGCTGCGTCACGGCATGGCCGGAGAGCCGGGCCTGGAGCTGTGGGGACCGTATGAGACCTACGACGAGGTCCGCGAGACGATCCTGGAGGCGGGCCGCGAGTTCGGTCTGGAGCCGTGCGGCGCCCGGGCGTACGCCTCGAACACGCTTGAGTCTGGATGGATCCCCTCGCCCCTGCCCGCGATCTACACCGGCGAGCCGTTGCGGCGCTACCGCGAGTGGCTGCCCGCGGGGGGCTATGAGGCGAGCGCCTCGTTGTACGGGAGCTTTGTCTCAGACAACGTTGAGGACTATTACCTCAACCCTTGGGAGCTCGGCTACGGCCACTTGGTCAAGTTCGACCATGACTTCCACGGGCGTGAGGCACTCGAGCGGATCGCGTCGGACGAGCACCGCAAGAAGGTCACGCTGGCCTGGGAGGGCGAGGACGTGGCGAAGGTCTTCGCGTCGCTGTTCGACCTGGAGGACGAGGGCTACTTGTTCTTTGACCTGCCGGTCGCCAACTATGGCGCCGCCGGCTACGACTCGGTCCTCGACGCCGACGGGAACGTGGTCGGCTTCTCGATGTTCACGGGATACAGCGCCAACGAGAAGCGCGCGCTGTCGCTGGCCACGATCGATCCGCGGGTCGAGGTCGGCAGCGAGGTGCACGTGGTGTGGGGTGAGCCCGGCGGCGGGACCCGCAAGCCGACCGTGGAGCCGCATAAGCAGCTGTACGCGCGGGCGGTCGTCAGCCCGGCGCCGTATTCGGTGACCGCGCGACTCGAGTACGCGCCGGGCGGCTGGCGCGCGGGCTCGTCGTAATCCGTCGAGGTCGAGGAGCTCAGGGCGCAGCAGGCGATGCGCGTCCATCGGTCCCGCGTCGTGGAGGCGCTTACCGAGGTGCTGGACCGTGAGCGCGCAGCCGTGCTTTGCGCACGTGGCCGCTGAGAAGCCAACAAGGAAGAAGAGATGACCCATCGCAGCCTTGAGGACCTGCTCGCAGAGTCCGAGAGCCCAGTGCAGTTGCTTCGCAATTCGCAGACCGGGCCGAACCCGTACCCGGGCGTGCCACCGGAGTACACGAACTGGCGTGAGGAGCAGGAGGCGTGGCAGCGGACCTGCGTTCTGTTCAACCAGTCCTACCACATGGCCGAGCTGGCGGTCCGCGGTCCGGACGCCGAGCGGCTTCTGTCGCATCTGGCGGTCAACACGTTCAACAACTTCACCGTCGACAAGGCCAAGCAGTTCGTCCCCTGCACGCCGGACGGGTTCGTGATCGGTGATGTGATCCTGTTTCACCTCGCGCGGGACGACTACAACTTGGTGGGGCGGGCGCCGGCGCTCAACTGGGTCACCTACCACGCCAACACCGGGGGCTACCATGTCGAGGTCGAGCTCGACCAGCGGACCGCCCTGCGCACGGACCGCCGGCGGCGTTTCTACCGCTTCCAGGTCCAGGGGCCGAACGCGATGGCGACGATCGAGAAGCTGCTCGCCGCGACGCCCCCCGAGCTGAAGTTCTTCAACATGACGACGGTCGAGATCGCGGGCCGGGGGGTGCGGGCGCTGCGCCACGGAATGGCCGGCCAGCCCGGCTGGGAGCTGTTCGGCCCCTGGGATGAGGGCGAAGCGGTGCACGAGGCGATCATGACCGCCGGGGAAGAGCTCGGCATCCGCGCGGTGGGTAGCCGGGCGTACTCGAGCAACGCGCTCGAGTCGGGCTGGATCCCTTCGCCGCTGCCCGCGGTGTACACCGGCGACGCTGTGAAGGCTTACCGGGAGTGGCTGCCGGCAAGTGGCTACGAGGGCCTGGCGTCGATCGGGGGAAGCTTCGTCTCGCCGAACATCGAGGACTATTACCTAACGCCGTGGGACCTCGGCTACGGCCACCTGGTGAAGTTCGACCATGAGTTCATCGGCCGCGAGGCCCTCGAGGCGATGGCCGATCAACCGCACCGGCACAAGGTGACCCTGGCGCTCGAGGACGAGGACGTGACCCGGGTCCTCGGGACCATGTTCGGGAAGGGAGAGCGGGCGAAGTTCATCGACTTCCCCTCCGCCGTGTACGCGATGCACCCGTTCGACGAGGTGACCGCCGACGGCGAGCTCGTCGGCGTCTCGACCTGGATCGGCTACAGCTCGAGCGAGCGCAAGATGCTGACGCTGGCCATGCTCGACCAGCCGCACGTCGAGCCGGGCACGCCGGTCACGCTCGTCTGGGGCGAGCCGGACGGCGGGACCTCGAAGCCGACGGTCGAGCCCCACGTCCAGACCGAGCTGCGCGCAGTGGTCAGCCCGGTGCCGTACGTGGAGGTCGTGCGGAGGTCCTACGGCGAGGGTGGCTGGCGCACGGCGGGCGTGGCCTAGCCTAAGTCCCCGCTTCGCAAATGCGGCGACATTCGAGTCCTCGAGGGCCTGCGACCACCATCGATAGTCCCGTCATCTGCACATCATCCAACCAGACGGCACAAAGCACCCGCGATCTGATCGACAAGCGCGTACGCGGCCTTGAATCGTGTGGGGTCCGTGAAGAAATGGACAGCACCCAGATGACGAGTGGCGGTCACCTCGATCCCGGCATCGGCCAGGCGTGCCGCGTAAGCCTCGCCCTCGTCGCGTAGCGGGTCGTGCTCGGCCGTGGCGATCAGCGCCGGCGGCAACCCCGCCAGCGATGCCGCGCGCAGCGGAGAGACGTCGGCGCGCGCGCGGACTCCGGCGTCGGGCACGTAGGCCGCCACGCTCCACGACATCGTCTCGGGCTCCAGTCCGAAGCCGCGCGCGAACTCTCGGCGCGAGGGAAAGTCGCCCACGACGTCGAGCGCCGGGCAGAGAAGGGCCTGGAACGCGAACACCGCCTCTCCGCGCTCGCGCGCGCGCAGCGCAGCGGCCGCGGCGAGGTTGGCACCGGCGCTGTCGCCCGCAAGGGCCAGCCGCGACGTGTCGAGGTCGAGACTGTCGCCCCGGAGCCGCAACCAAGCGACCACGCGCTCGATGTCCTCCAGCGCGGCTGGGTACGGATACTCCGGCGCAAGCCGGTAGTCCGGGACAACGGTCGCCCATCCCGCGTGAAGGGTCAGCGCGCAGCAGAAGGGCTCGCACTCCTCTGGTGACCCGAGTGTCCAGCCGCCGCCGTGGAGATAGAGGATCACCGGGACCCGGCCTGCCGGCGCAAATAGGCGGCACCGCAGGCCGTCGGCGTCGAGATCGGTCACCCGTGCCAGCCGAGCGCGGGGACGCGCGCGAGCCCGGGCGATGCTCTGTGCCCGCTGCTCCCGGCGCGTCTTGATCAGGTCGAAGCCTGGCCGCCCCGGGACGAGCGCATCTTCGGTGCGGGCGATCTCGTCCAGAGCCGCGCGCGCTTCGGGGTCGAGCATTAGACGAGGGTCGAGTCGGCCTCCGCCCCCGCCCCGACCAGGGTCACCGCCTCGATCTTCGACCGCTCGGCCCTGCGCGACGGGGTTTCGGGCAGCGAGGGAACGAAGTAGAAGGCGCGCGGCGTCTTGTCGCTGCCGAGACGCTGGCGGACGTGGTGACGCAGTACGCCCTCGAGCTGCTGCTCGCCACCGGGGCTTTCGAGCACGACGTATGCTTCCGGCCGGACAAGGCCCTCGGCGTTGGTCACGCCGACGACAGCGGAGGCGGCCACGCGGTCGTGTTCGTTGAGCACGCTCTCGACCTCCAGTGGGCTGACCCACGTGCCGCCGACCTTGAGCAAATCGTCGACGCGGCCGTGGAAATAGAAGCGTCCGTGCTCGTCCTTCACGAGCGTGTCACCGGTGCGGAGCCATTCGCCATGGAGGGCAGCCTTGGTCAGATCCTGGTCGTGCCAGTAGTACGCGCAGATCGAGCCGCCCTTGACCGTCAGCGTCCCGGGCTCCCCCGGCGCCACTTCGTGCCCCTGGTCGTCGAGCAGCCTGACCTCGTATCCCTCGACGACCGTCCCGCAGCTGTCCGGATGCACGTCGCCGGGGTGGTTGGAGATGAAGGTATGGCACGCTTCCGTGCATCCCATGCCCTCGAGAATGTCCAGTCCCGTCCTCTCCTTCCAGCGCGCGAGCAGCGCTCCTCCCAGTGCCTCGCCGCCCGACAAGCACAAGCGGACGTGCTTGAAGTCGGCCGTTCTCCACTCCCACGTGCTGGTGGACAGGAGGTTCGCGTAGCTCGTGGGAACCCCGAAGAGGATCGTCGGGTGGAACTCCCTCGTGACCTCGAGTACCACGCGCGGCTGTGGAGGCTCGGCCACCAGCACCGTAGTGGCACCCGCCGCGAACGGATAGTAGAGGCCGCCACCTAGGCCGAACGCGAAGTGCAGGCGCGAGACCGAGAAGGTGACATCCGAGTCGTCGATCGCCAGAACGTGCTTGCCGTAGGCGTCGACGCAGAAGCGCATGTCGGCCTGTAGGTGGACGACCCCCTTCGGGCGCCCCGTGGTACCCGAGCTGTAGAGCCAGAAGCCGACATCGTCCCGGCGCGTGTCGGCCGGCGACAGCTCCGGGTCGGCCGCGGCGAGCAGCTCGTCGAAGCTCAGCTGGCCCGGTCCGGGCCGCCCGGTCACAATCAGCGGTGGCGCCGGCTCGCGCAGGACGTTCGACTCGCGCAGAAGCGCGGCGACCGGCTCGGACACCACGGCCGCCTTGGCGCGGCTGTCGGCGAGCAGCCAAACGTACTCTTCGGCCAGGCGCACCGGGCTTACCGGAACCGGCACCGCGCCGAGCTTGATCGCGCCGAAGAACGTCGCCACGAACGCCACCGAGTCGGGAACCGCGATGAGCACCCGGTTCTCCGCCTCCACGCCCAGGCCGCGGAGCGCGTTGCCCGTCCGATTGACGATCCCCGCGATCTCGCCGTACGTCCACTGAGCGCCGTGCGTGCGCACCGCCACCTTCCCCGCCCGCCCGCGCTCGAGGTTCGTGTCGAGCAGGTCGCTCGTCGCGTTGTAACCATCGGTCGTCCGAGCAACACGCGGCAGCGCTCGCTCCCCCGCCGCGCGCGCCGCGCGGGCAGTGGGCATCGGATGGCGGGCGAAGAAGTTGCGCAGGAGCATGGCGGCCCCTTCGGGATCCTGAATGTGGAGCAGATGTGAGGCTCCCGGGAGGATTACCGTCTCGGTCTGAGGCATCCACCCCCTCACGGCTTCACCGATCTGGACGTACAGCGGCGAGCTCTCGCCGCCGAGCATGAACAGGACCGGCTGGGTGATGCGCGTCCCTTGCTCGGCGCCGAACTCCCACTCCTCGTGCGCCGGAGCCTCGAAGCCGAAGAAAGTGTCCATGTCAGCCAGTGCCTGCTCCAAGCCGCCGGGGACGTTGCGCATGATGTGGGCGCGTTCCGTAGGTGTCCCGAGGAACCAGTCCTCCGCGGCTTCCCACTCACCCTGCTCGTAGAGGCGCCCTGCCACCCGAATGAGCTCCTTCACGGCCCTCCCGCGCGGGACGCTGATCATTGCGGCCTCCATCAGCGCGAGCGAGTGCACGCGCTCCGGGAAGTCGTGCGCGAGCTGCAGGGTGATCGCCCCGCCGTAGGAGTGACCGACGACGTGCGCGGCCTCGATCCCGAGGAACTCGAGCAACTCAACCGCGTCGGCCGCCTGACGTTCGATGCTGAGGCTGCCCACGGGAGAGCTCGACCCCAGCCATCCGCGGCGGTGATAGCGGATGAGCATGTAGTCGTCGGTCAGAACCTTCTGCTCGAGCAACGGCACGAACGACCGGGCGACGTGGCTCCCGTGTATGAGGAGCACCGGCTCACCGGAGCCTCTGATCTCGTACTCGAGCTCTGCGTCGTTGAGTCGGGCGCGCTCCATTGCTAATCGTGCTGGGCCAGCTCCTTCTCCGCGAGGCGCTCGCTGATGTAGCCGACCGCTTCGTCCATCGTGTAGATGCGCTCGGCGTCCTCATCGCGGATCCTAATGCCGTACTCCTCCTCGAGGACGGCCTGTAGCTGGATGAACGCGAGCGAGTCCAAGCCCATCTCTTCGAACCTCGCGGAGCGAACGTCGCCGATGTGATCTTCGTCGATGCCGACCTCATCCACCAGTATGCGCTTCAGGTCGTCGAATCCGAACCTGGCATGTGTGTGCACAGCTTCCTCCTCGCCGAGGATTTCCAATTAACCGGCATTGCGCGCAAGCTCCTGGGCATCGCGCGCAAGCTCCTTGCGGTCCAACTTGCCCGACGGCAGCGTGGGTAGCTCGTCGAGGATCCGGACGGCGTACGGCACCTTGTAGCTGGCGATGCCCGAGCGCGCAAAGCGCACGACCTCGGCGGGCTTGAGTTCGATGTCGTCATCGAGTACGACGAAGGCTTGTGGGACCTCGCCCATCACCGGATGGGGAACGCCCACCACTGCCGACTGGACGATGCCCGGATGTGTCAACAGGAAGGTCTCGACCTCGGCAGGAAAGACGGTGAAGCCGCCCACGTGGATCACTTCCTTCGCCCGGCCCCGCACGGACAGGTTGCCGGATTCGTCGACCGACCCAAGGTCGCCCGTGCGGAACCATCCATCGCCCGGCGTGTCGTTGATCGTCCATTCTCGAGTCAGGTACCCGGGCCAGATGTGCGAGCTCCGAAGCTGGATCTCGCCCGTCGCGCCGGGCGGGTCCTCCACCGGGACGGTGCGGACCTCGTAGCCGGCGAGGGGGCGGCCGGCGGTGCGGTAACGCACGTCGGGGGGGTCAGTGCTGTAGGGACAGCACGCCCCGCCGCTCTCGCTCATGCCATAGAGGCTGAGCAGCCGCAGCCCCCGTTGCTCGAATCGCTCGAAGACCGCCGGCGGACACGTCGAACCACCCGTGAATCCGCGTTCGATCCGGACGTCCTCGTCCGCTTCGAGGAGCCTCGTGAACAGAGCCGGTGAGCCATGAAGCACTCGCGCCTTGAACAGGTGCAGTGCGTCCACGAGCGGTCCGGCGGACGCCGACACCTCCGCGAGAATCAGCGTCCCGCGCGCGGCGAGCGTGCAAAGCATGCACCCCAAACCGAAGGAGTGGGTAGCCGGCGCGGCGAGTCCCCCGGGCTCAGCGGCCACGTCTCCGAGCCGGAGCGGCAGGTTCTCGGCCTGTCCCTGGGCCTGACCGTGTGACATCAGAACGCCCTTCGGCTCGCCGGTCGTTCCCGAGGTGTAGAGGACGGCCGCCACCGCTTCACTCAGCGGCTCGACCGGCTCGGCCGGCGAGCGCGTCTCGTCGATCACGTCGCCGAGCGGATCGATGATGACGCACTGCGCGAGCGTCGGGTTCTTTCTCTGGAGGCGGAGCATCTCGCCCGCCAAATCGAACCGACCGTGCGACGCAAGCGAAACGGCGACGGTCGGCCCCACGTTCGTGAACACGCGTTCCAACTCGAAGCTGCGCAAACGAGCGCTCAGGGGCACAGCGACGGCGCCGAGCTTCCATGTTGCGAACAGCGCGACCACGAGGCCGGGCACGTTCGGAGCGACTACGGCGATCCGCTCCCCGGGCCGCACGTGTAGGCGTGACGCCAAACGCCCCGCGCGCGAATTCAGGTCACGATAAGTGAGGACGGCACATGGGTACGCAACAGCGGCGGAGTCACCGTTGGCTGGCACCGCCGACTCGAGGAGCGACGCAATCTGGTCTGAGGACCCCATGGAGAACCGGCGCTCTCAACGCCACGTTACTTCGCGCGTCATCCGCGACCGTGAATCTAGGGGATCCTGGTCGCAGGGTTAACCGCGGTTCGAGGCGTTCAGTTGTGGTTTTCTACTGATCTCGGATCGCAACGGTGCGCAAACCAATGCCGCGCTGCTCGCTGGTAGGCAATCGAACCGTCGTTCAGCGCCCGTTGACCGCCAAGGAGCGCGCATGCCATTCACCTCACCACATCGCCATTCGCTACCCACGTGCGCCCGCGCTCGGGGATGCCATCCGCCGCCTGCGCATGGCGGGCTATTCCGAGCCACCCAGGGCAACCGACGCTTGCCGACCCTGAGCTGCCGATGAGCTTGAATTCACGCGCGTGAACGACGACCGGCGAGAGATCCGCGAGCTGGTTGAGAACTGGGCAGTGTGGCGGGATGCCGGCGACTGGGAGCGGTTCGCCACGCTCTGGCACGACGACGGCTGGATGATGGCGACGTGGTTCCAGGGACCCGCGGCCGATTTCATTCGCGTCAGCCGCGAGGGGTTCGAGCGCGGCGTCAGGATCCTGCACTTCTTGGGCGGAACCTCAATCGACGTCGCTGGAGGACGCGCCATCGCCCAGACGAAGATGACGATCTCGCAGCGGGCCGAAGTGCACGGCGTGACATGCGACGTGGTCTGCACCGGGCGCTTCTATGACTTCCTCGAGCGCCGGGACGGTCAGTGGGGCCTCGTGCTGCGCCAGCCGATCTACGAGAAGGACCGGCTCGACCCGGTCGATCCGGCGGCGAGCCTGGAGCTCGATCCGGACCGGCTCGCGCGCTTCCCGGCGGGCTATCGCCACCTGGCCTACCTGCAGACGGCGATCGGGTACGACGTCAAGCCCGACATGCCGGGAACGGTGGGGCCAGAGGTCGAGGGGCTGTACCGGCGCGGCAGAGACTGGCTGGCTGGATCAGCGCTCACCCGCGTCGGCTGAGCTTGGCGCCGGGCCGGCGGCCCGGGCGCCATCCGGCAAGTGCGGGAAGCGCTTCAACTCGGCTTCGCCCATCGCGACGAGCTGCTGTCCCACACCCTGCACGTCCTCGAGCAGACGGCGGCGCTCCCGCCAAATCGTCTCGGCGTTGAGAGCCAGCTCCCGGGCGCGGGTCTCCGCGGCCTCGAGCATCTCATGTGCCTCGTGGCTGGCGCTCGCACGCAGCTCATCGGTCTCCCGCTGCGCTCGAGCGCGCGCCTCCTTGGTGTCGCGCTCGGCTGACTCGCGCATCTCGGCGGTGTCGTGTTCGGCCGACTGGCGCATCTCGGTGGTGTCGCGCGTGGCCGTCTCGCGCCACTCGGTGGCGTCGCGCTTGGCCGAGTCGCGCAACTCGGTGGCGTCGCGCTCGGCCGACTCGCGCAACTCGGTGGCGTCGCGTGCCGCCGCCTCGCGCACCTCCGCCGCCTCGCGCTGCGCTGTTTCGAGGAGCTTCTGCGACTCGTGTGCGGCCGCGTCGGCTATCCGGCGCGATTCGCGCTCGGCCAGCTCGCGCATTCGCTCCGCCTCCCGCTCGGCCTGCGCCACCGAATCGTCCGCCCTCGCCCGGGCCCGCGCGAGGATGTCGTCCGCCGTCTGATGGGCGCGCTGGAGGAGGTCACGGGTCTCTTCGCTCACCTCGTCGAGGGCATGCCTGACGGCCGACTCCGGTGAGGAGGAGATCTCCAGCTCGGCGATCAACCGGTTGACCTGCTCGACGTAGCGATCCACGTGCACGCGGTCGTAGCCGCGCAGGCCGACGGGAAACTTGACCTCACGCGCCTGGCTGATGATCCGGTCGCGCTCGGCGCGGCTTGCCGCACCGAATCGCCGCGCCATCCGATCCTGGTCCTTGCGTGTGGGCGCCGCCGGCTTGGCCGTACCCTTCTCCGCGGCCTGCGGGGTCTGGGTCTCCGTTGCGCTACCGGGGTCGTTGTCCTGCCCATCGGGACGCGCCATCGCGTACCACCTCCTTTCTGTCAACCTCGCCGAGCGGTCGTGACCCAACGTCATGACCGACTCGCAGTCAACGTACTCCCTTGGTCAAGTGCGCGCGTTTCCAGCCAAAAACTAACGAGCTGCTGGGCCTTTGGGGGCGCGCGAATTTAGTGGAACGGAGCATTCCGATCTGGTACTATTTCTAGAACGGAATGCTCTGTTCCGCACTGTAGGAGATCCGGATCGGACCGGGACAGACAACATCAATCAAACGCGAAAGGACCGAAGTCATGGACATGAAGCTCGAGCTCGTGGCCGTCCCCGTCTCGGACGTGGACCGCGCCAAGGCGTTCTACACGGACAACGTCGGCTTCAACGCCGATCACGACCACCAGGTGACCGACGAACTGCGCTTCGTACAACTGACGCCCCCCGGATCGGCCTGCTCGATCGCGATCGGGACCGGCATCGTCGATGCGGCCCCCGGTTCGGTCAAGGGCTTGCAGCTCGTCGTGACGGACATTGAGGCCGCGCACCGGCAGCTGAGCGAAGGCGGCGTGGCGGTCAGCGACATCGAGGACCTCCCGTGGGGTCGGTTCGTCTACTTCGCCGATCCGGACGGCAACGCCTGGGCACTGCAGCAGATTCCGCCGCGGGGTTGACGCGCGAGCTGACGTCACTGGGCCGGCCGCCGCTGCACAGTGCGGCGGCCGGCCAGCTGCGCTTTGCTGCTCACGCGGCGACGCGCTCGCCCCGGGCTTCGCTCGCCCGAGGCTCGGGCTCGTCGCCGACCTCGGGGCGCTTGCGCTTCCTTGCGCGCTCCGGCGCCCGCGGTTCGCAGCGGGCGCTCGCGCAGGAGCAGCACGATCAGGAAGCCGGCGAGCGCAATCGGGGCGGCGACCAGGAAGACGTCGTGAAGCGAGTTGCCGACTGCCTGGGCGACCCGGTGCTGGACTGCGGGTGCCAGGGTGTGGATCCGGCCGGGGCTGGCCTGGATTCCGTTCGGATCGATTCCGGCCGGAAGCCGGCCGGCTCCCGGCAGCTTGTCGGGCAGCCAGTGGCGCAGCCCGCTGACGAAGATCGCGCCATAGGCGGCCGTCCCCACCGAGCCTCCCAGCGCGCGGAACAGGTTGGCCGACGCGGTGGCCGTGCCGATCTCCCGCGGTTCGACGGCGTTCTGGATCGCCACCATGAGGATCTGGGTGACCATCCCGAAGCCCAGCCCGAACACCACCATGAACATCGCCGCGGTGGCGCGAGAGCTGTTCGCGCCGAGCGTCGCGAGACAAGAACAGCCCGACGCTCATCAGCACGAGCCCGACCAGCGGAAAGACCTTGTAGCGGCCGGTGGCCGCCATGATCCACCCGCTGGCGACCGTCGACGCCGCGCTGGCGAGCAGCAGCGGCAGCACCAGGAGGCCGGACTGGGTGGCGCTCGCGCCGGTCACCAGTTGGAGGAACAGCGGCAGGAACACGAGCGCCGCGAACAGCGACAGCGTCGTTATGAACAGAACCGCGCTGACCACGACGAACACCCGCTCGCGGAACAGCCGCAGTGGCAGCACCGGCTCGCTCGCCCGGCGCTCCTGCACGATGAAAGCGCCCAGCAGGACGAGCGACGCCACGGCCAGACCGACGATCTGCGGCGAGCTCCACGCGTAGCGGTCTCCGCCCCACACGGTGAGCAGCAGCAGGGCCACGACCGCGGCGGCGAGCAGCGCCGCGCCGAGGAAGTCGACCCGGGCCTCGCGCCGAGCTGCTGGCACGTGCAGGAAAGCCGTGAGCACCGCCAGGGCGAGAGCGCCGATCGGAACGTTCACGTATAGCGCCCACCGCCATGACGCGTGATCTACGAACAGGCCGCCCAGCAGCGGGCCGGCCACGCTCGCGAGCACGAACACGATCTGGATGTAGCCCTGGTAGCGGCCCCGCTCTCGCGGCGGCACCAGATCGCCGACGGTGGCCATCGCGAGCGTCATCAGACCCCCGGCGCCGATTCCCTGGAGTGCCCGGAACGCGATCAGCTCGGCGATGCTCTGGGCCGCGCCGGACAGTGCGGAGCCGGCGATGAACACGACGATTGCGGCGCGAAGCAGGCTCTTGCGCCCGTACAGATCGGACGCCTTGCCCCAGATGGGGGTGGTCGCGGCCGCGGCGAGCACGTACACGGTGACCACCCAGGAGAGATCGCCGAGCCCCCCGAGATCCCCGGCGATCGTCGGCAGCGCGGTGGCCATGATCGTCTGGTCGAGCGCTGCGATGAACATGACGAGCAGCAGCCCGCTGAACGGGAGCGCCAAGCCGCGCCCGCTGGCGGCGATGATCCGGGCTTCGGCGGCGGCGCCGGGATGCGTGCTCATGGCAACACCTCCATTCCAGATAGCTTCTTAGGGTGCCGCTAAATATATAGTAACTCTAAAATTTGTCAAACACAAATTTCCTCGACTACCATGTTTCGTATGGCCGTGGAGCTCGGACTGCGCGAGCGCAAGAAGCAACAGACCCGTCAGCTGATCGCCGACGCGGCGTGGCGGTTGTTCTTGGAGCGGGGGTTCGACCAGGTGCCGGTGGCGGACGTGGCGCGCGAAGCCGACGTGTCCGAGGCGACCGTTTACAACTACTTCCCCACCAAGGAGGATCTGGTCTACCACCGGATGCAGGCGTTCGAGGAGGAGCTCCTGAGCGCGATCGCGGGGCGGCCCGCGGGTGAGTCGATCGTCGAGGCGTTCGGGCGGTTCGCGCTCGAGCCCCGCGGCCTGCTCGCCTCAAGCGAGGAAGGCGCGGGCGAAGGGCTTGCGGCGATCACCCGGATGATCACGCAGAGCCCGGCCCTCCTGGCCCGCGAGCAGCTCATCTTCGAGCGCTACACGCGCTCGCTCGCCGAGCTGATCGCGCGGGAGCGGGGCATGGGGGCGGAGGATCCCGAGCCGTGGGTGGCCGCGAACGGTCTGCTCGGTCTGCACCGCGCGCTGATCGACTACGTGCGCAGGCGGGTCGTGGCCGGCGATGATCGCCGGCTGATCGCCCGGGGGATGCGCGCCCACGGCAAGCGTGCCCTGGCGCTGCTCGCGCACGGGCTCGATCAAGAGTTCTAGCTCTTACGCCACGCCCGCGGCCGCCTGAGTCCCGCTGGCCTGGCGGATCAGGTCGGCAGCGCGCTCGGCGATCATGATCACCGGCGCGTTCGTGTTGCCCCGGGTGACCCGGGGCATGATCGAGGCGTCGACCACGCGCAACCCCTCGCACCCGTAGACGCGGAGCTCTGAGTCGACGACCGAGCCCATCGCGCACGTCGACGTCGGGTGGTACACGCTCTGGCCGACGCGACGGATGAACTCCATGAGGTCTTTGTCGGAGTCCGTTTCGGGGACGCTGAACGGCGCTCGCTCGACCTCCCGGAGCGGCGCTTGACGCGCGATCTCGAGCGCCATCCGCAGTCCGATGAGCATGCTCTCGCGATCCTCCTCGGTGGTGAGGAAGTTGCACAGCACGCGCGGTTTGGAGTCCGGAAGGGGCGCGCGCAGCATGACCCGGCCGCGGCTGGTGGGCGCGATCGCGACCGGGCCGAAGCAGTAGCCGTGGTCCGCCGGCGCCGTCAGCCCCTCGTCGAAGAACAGCGAGGGGGCGAAGTGGAACTCCACGTCGGGCGCGTCGACCCCGGGCCGGGCGCGGAAGAACCCGGCCGCTTCGGGGATGTTCGAGGTCAGGGCCCCGCGCCCCTCCGACTCGAGCAGCGCGATGTTCTCGGGCGTGGTGGCCAGGAACAGGGAGGGCTCGTCGGTCAGGTAATTGACCTGCGCCATGCAGTGGTCCTGGAGGCCCTCCCCGACGGGGAGCACTTCGCGGATCTCGATACCCAACGGCGCGAGCTGGTCCTCGGGTCCGATTCCCGAGAGCATCAGCAGCACCGGCGACTGGTAGGCGCCGGCGGCAACTACCACCTCGCGCTCGGCGCGTAATTGTTTGACCTCGGCGCCGCGGGCGATCTCCACGCCGACCGCGCGCTCGCCCGCGAACAAGATCCGCAGCGCCATGGCGTGGGTGAGCACCTGGAGGTTGGGCCGCGCGGCCGCTGGTCGGAGGTACGCGTCCGCCGTGCTGCAGCGAAAGCCGCCGCGCTGGGTGAGCTGGAAGCGCCCCACCCCCTCCTGGCGGGCTCCGTTGAAATCGGGGTTGTGCTCGTGGCCGGCCCGCCGCGCGGCCTCGAGCATCGTGTCGACCAGGGGGTGCATCGAGCGGCTGTCGGACACCGTCATGGGACCGCCGACGCCGTGATAGGCGTCCTCGCCGCGCTCGTTGTCCTCGGAGCGCTTGAAGTACGGCAGGACCTCGTCGTAGCTCCAGCCCGCGTGGCCCGCCTGCGCCCAGCCGTCGTAGTCGGCCCGGTTGCCGCGGACGTAGATCATCGCGTTGATCGAGCTACAGCCGCCGAGCATGCGTCCGCGCGGCAGGTACAGCCGGCGGCTGCCGAGCCCGGGCTCCGGCTCGCCCAGCAAGTCCCAGTCGAGGCTCGATTTGAACAGCGCGGGGAATGCCGCCGGAATATGGATCTCCGGCTGGGTGTCCTCGGCCCCCGCCTCGAGCAGCGCCACCCGCACATCGGGATCTTCGCTGAGCCGAGCCGCCAGCACGCAGCCCGCCGAGCCGGCGCCCACGATCACGTAATCGAACCGCTCACTCACCACCGATCACCACCTTCATTACCTCGGTTGGGTTGCTCATCGCAAAACGCAGCGCCTCGGGTGCGTCCTTCAGCGGGAAGTGATGGCTGATCATTCGGCTCAGGAGCGCCGCGTTGCGCTCGACGACCTTCACCGCTTCGGCGAACTCCCCCTGACCACAGCAGCTCACCCCCAACAGATCGAGCTCCTTCTCGGTGAGGCTCCCGACCACGGGGGGCCCGCCCGCTCCGGCCCAGCGGCGAGCGGCCTCCACGACCTCCTCGCGCTCGGTCCACACCAGGGTCTCGGCTCCCATCTCCCGGCTGAGGGCCAGCCGGCTGGGTTGAAGATCGACCACCAGGAGGTGGGCGCCGCGCTCTCGGGCCACGAGCACCACGCATTGGCCGATGGGACCTGCTCCGAGAACCACCACGCGCTCCTGCGGCCGGACCGCGGCGCGGTTCACCGCGCGGACGGCGATTGACATCGGCTCGGCCATCGCGGCGACGGAGGAATCGCCCGCGCCGATCGGGAACACCTGCTCTTGTGGGAGCGAAAATCGCTCCTGGAGGCCCCCGTCGACGTGGATCCCGATCAACGTGAAGTGCTCACACGTGTTCGGCCGGCCGACCCGGCACGGGTAGCACTCTCCGCATGCCCTCAGCGGCCACAACGCGACGCGCTGACCCGTGTGCAGCTCCGGGCGGCAACTCGGGCCGAGCGCGGTGATGGTGCCGGCGACCTCGTGACCCTGGACCCGGGGGAACTGCGATCCCCCCGCGGCCTCCGACAGCTCTCCGGTGAAGAAGTGGTAATCGGAGCCGCAGATCCCGACCGCTTCGGGACGGACCACGACCTCGCCTGGGCCGGGATCCGCGGGCTCGGGACGATCGCGTACATGGATGACCCCGGCGGCCTCGGTCACCACCGCGCGCATCGTTTTTCTCCCCGGTGCCCCGTCAGCCCCACACCTCTTCGGCGACCTCGACGATCCGGCGGAGCTTTGCCACCTCTTGCTCGTAGGTCACGACGTTGCCCTCGACCGTGGACGAGAAGCCACACTGCGGCGATAGACACAGCTGCTCAACCGGCACGTGCTTGGACGCTTCTTCGATGCGGCGCTTGAGCTGATCTTTCTCCTCCAGCTCCCCGCGCTTCGTGGTGACCAGGCCCAGCACCACGAGCTTGCCCTTGGGGACGAACCGCAGGGGCTCGAACCCACCTGAGCGGGCGTCGTCGTACTCGAGAAAGAAACCGTCGACGTTCAAGCCGCCGAACAGCGCCTCGGCGACGAAGTCATACCCACCCTCGGCCACCCAGGAAGAGCGGAAGTTGCCCCGGCACATGTGAGTGGTGATGGTCAGGCCTTCTGGCTTGCGTTCGAGTGCCTCGTTGATGTGTCGGATGTACGCCTCGTGCAGGTGCTCCGCGTCCTCGCCCTTGCTCGCCATCTGCTCGCGCTGGACCGGATCGTTTAGGTAAGCGAGGCTGGTGTCGTCGAACTGCAGGTACGTGCAGCCGATCTCCGCCACTGCTTGCACTTCGTCGGCGTAAGCGGTGGTCAGGTCAGCCCAGAAGGCGTCCACGTCGGGGTACACGTTCGGATCGATCGCGGCGCGGCCGCCGCGATAGTGCACCATGCTCGGTGAAGGGATGGTGAGCTTCGGAGTCACTCCCTGGCCCACCACGCTCTGCAGGAACTTGAAGTGCTCGGCGAAGATCGGATGGTCGAGGTGCACATTGTCGGCGACGTGGATCGCGGCCGGAGTGAATTCGATATCCCCCTGCTCGTTGTGGAACTTGATCTTGATGTCGCCGGGCGCCTTCTCTATCCCGCCGAGCTGGTAGATGAAGTCCATGTGCCAACTGGCCCGACGGAATTCGCCATCGGTGGCGGACTGCAGGCCGACATCGCTCTGCATCCGGACCACCTCGCGGATGGCATCGTCTTCGATTTCGCGGAGGTCCTCTCCTGGCAGGCGGCCCTGGGCGAACTCTTCCCGCGCTCGGAGGAGCTTTGGCGGACGCAGCAGGCTGCCGACATGATCGGCGCGAAATGGTGGCCGCGTTCGCCGCCCGGACGCGCTGGTCTCGTTCACCGTCGGGGCTTCAGCCATGTCCACCTCTCTTCAGGTTTGGGAACGTCTCACGTTGATTTCGACGCGGACCCCGTTCGGATCCTCGATGAACAGCTGCAAGAGACCCGCGTCAGGGACTGCGTTGTGCACGGCGGCCACCCCGGAGCGCGCGAGCCGATCCCTAAGTGCGTCGACATCACTTGCGGTGAAGGCGATGTGATCGACGCGGCCGGCGCCGGGCTGTCCGTCGGCGACGTCCAGGCCAAGTCGTGACGCGTGTGCGCCGTACGCCGCTCGATCCGCGATGTGCAAGCACGGGATGGAGCCCGCGTACATCCAGTACCCCGGAAACTCGAGGGGTGGTCGCTCACCGGCGCGCAAGCCCACCAAGGCATAGAAGTCGCGGCTCTGCTCGATGTCGTCGGCGAGTATCAGTACGTGCTCCAAACCCGTGATGGTCATGTAGCGCCCACGCCGCTCGCCGTCTCTCAAGCCGGCCCGGGCTGGGCCCCGGCGACCGCGGCGCCGTCGGTGCGGGTGCTTCCCCGCAGCAGGTACGCGGAATGCAGCAGGTCGGGCTTCTCGCGAAGCTCACTCGCCAGTCCGGAGAACTGGATACGACCGCCCTCCATCACGTAGGCGCGGTTCGCGAGCCCGAGCGCGACCGTCGCGAACTGCTCGATCAGGAGCACCCCGATTCCCGCCGCGGCGACCTCCCGAATCGTCGGAATCAAGCGGTTGATGATCACCGGCGCCAGGCCGAGCGACAGCTCGTCGATCAACAGGAACCGAGGGCGGGAGACGAGGGCCTGGGCCAGCACGAGCATCTGCTGCTCGCCTCCGGACAGCAAGCGACCGGGGGTTGCCAGGCGCCTTGAGAGCTCGGGGAACATCTCGAGCGCGCGCTTCCGGCCGTCTTGCCCCTGCTGGCGGGGCAGGCTGTACGTCGCGACGCGGAGGTTGTCCTCGACCGTGAGCTCGGACAGAAGCCTCCGACCTTCGGGCACGATCGCGATCCCGGCTTCGCGGATACGCTCGGGCCGGCGTCCGGCGAAGTCGCGGCCATCCAGGACCACGGAGCCCGTCTGCAGGGCCAGCACGCCACCCACGGCCAGGACCAGGCTGGATTTACCGGCACCGTTGGGGCCGAGCAACGCCGTGACTTCGCCGGCCGGGACCTCGAGCGATACCTCGCGCACCACCGGACGCCCGCCGCGGGCGACGGTCAGCTCGCGCAGGGACAGGACGGACGGCGAGCTGCGTGCGTCGGCGGGCGTCACGCCACCTCCTCGGTGCCGAGATACGCCCGAATCACGCGCTCCTCCCGGAGCACCTCGGCGGTCGGACCTGATGCCAGCACCTTTCCGAAGTCGAGCATGGCGGTCATCCCGCAACACGCCGAGACCAGGCTCATGTCATGGTCGACGAGGATGGTCAGGGCGCCGCTGTGCTCCGGAATGCTCCGGATCACCTCGCCCATGTGTTCGGTCTCGTCGTCCGGCAACCCGGCGGCCGGCTCGTCCAGCAACACGAGCTTGGGGCGGCCCACGACCGCGCGGGCGACCTCGACCATGCGTCGCTGCCCGGCCCCGAGCGTCCCCACTCGCGCGTTCGGATCGAGGTCGAGACCCACGAACGCGATGGCGTCGAGCGCCTCCCGCCGGCGGGAGGCGCCGCTCAGCTTCGAATGCTCGTGGATCATGGCCACGTTGTCGAACACCGACAGCTGTTCGATCGCCTGCTCGGTCTGGAATGTGCGCCTGACGCCCCAGCGCGCGCGGCGGAAGTGAACCATTCGCAGTAGGTCTTCGCCGAACGCCCGCACTGTCCCGGCCGCCGGCTTGACGAATCCACTCAGCACGTTGAAGAACGTGGTCTTCCCGGCTCCGTTCGGACCGATCAACCCGCAGGTTCCCGGCTCGAAGTTGACGCTCATACTGTCGAGCGGGGTGACGCCTCCGAAGCGGACCGTAAGGTCAGAGATCTCGATCATTTCGAGGAGGAGCCGGCGGCGGGCGCGGCGCGGCGGAACAGCCCCAGCACCAGCCGGCCCAGCCGTGCGAGGTCTTTGGGAACCTGGTCCACGAGTCCGGCGGGCGCCGTGGTGAGGACTTGGAGCACGCCCACGCCGAACAGGATCGTCAGCCAGTCGGCGGAGACGCCCCAGCTGTTGAGCAGAGCGGGCAGCAGCTCGAGCAGCAGCCCGGCCACGATCGCCCCCCAGATGCTGTAGATCCCGCCCATCAGGATCACGGCGAGCAAGGTGATCGAGTCCTGGGTCTGGAAGTCGATCGAGTACAGGTAGCGGGAGCCGCCGGCGAGCAGTCCGCCCGCCACCCCGGTGATGAACGAGGCCAGCGCGAACGCCCACAGCTTGTACAGCGTGGTGTTGATCCCGGCCGCGAGTGCCGCCGACTCGCTCTGGCGAATCGCCGCCCACGCGCGTCCGGGACGCAGGCTGACGTGCGCGAGCACCAGCAGGAACATGAGCGCGGCGACGATCACCACGTAGCGGAAGTAAGCCGGATCGGTGGTGGCGATGCTCGGCCGTCGGATCGGGGGGATGTGAACCGTGCTGGCGTTGTATCCAGTGAAGCCGTGGCCGCCGTTGGGGAAGTTGGTGCTGGCCAGCACGACGGTGATCGCGCCGGCGAGCATCAGCGTGATCAGCGCCAGGTAGAGGCCGCTCAACCGCAACGCCGGGAGTCCGACCAGCGTTCCCAGCACCATCGTGATGAGACCGGCGGCGAGCAGCACGAGCGGGTAGGGAAGGCCGGTTGCGAACAGGATCCTGGCCGCGACCCAGGCACCCATCGCGAGCACCGCGGCCTGGCCGAGCGAGACCATGCCGACCCTTCCGACCAGCAACCCGAGGCCAAGCGCGACGATCGAATAGATGGCTGCCTGGGTAAGCGCGTCGACGTAATAGAGGCTCAGCAGCGAGGGCAACGCGAGCAGCACGAACGCGAGCAGGGCCACGATCACCGCCGGGCGAACGAGCGCGCTCGCTTCCGGGACCCGGGAAGCTGGCGTTCGCCGTGCGGCGTGGTTGGAGGCTCCGGTCGCCTCGGTCGCCTTGGTCGGCTCCTCGCTCCTGACGCCAGCCGGGTTCGCCACTAGTGGCTCACATCCCCTGCCGCCCGATCGTGATGACGCGCCGGCGGTTGAGCACCAGCAGCGCGATCGCCGCCAGCACGAACGGCGTCATGTCGCGGTAGTTGCTCACCGACTGGATCGGGGTCAGCTCCGCATCGACGACCCCGATCACGATCGCGGCCGCGAACGTGACCGCGATCGAGCGCAGGCGAGCGATCAGCGCCGCCGCCAGCGAGGAGATCACCAGGAACGTCAGCGTGGTCGCGTCGAGCGCAACCAGGTCGGCGAGCAGAACGCCGGCGATGCCGGATAACAGCCCGCATCCGAACCACGCGGCGGCGGTGACTCGCTGCACCGGAACGCCGAGGGTGGCGGTGATCTCACGGTCGTTGGCCATCGCCCGCATCGCGGTTCCGAGCTTGGTGTAGCGCAGGAACGCACCGGTTACGACGGTGATCACCAGTCCGAGCGCCAAGGCGATCACATTCGTATACGCGACCGAGATCTGTCCGATCTGGAACATGTTGTTGTCGGTCGGGATCACGAGTGAGCGGGAAGCGCCGCCGCTCGTCGTCCACAGCAGGTCCATGACTCCGAGCAGGATCAGGGTCAACCCGAGCGTCGCCGTTGCCTTGACCAAGGGGTCGCGTCCGGCGAGCAAGCGGCCGAACACCATCCCGTAAGCGAGCGTCACCACCCCGCCGAACAGGACCGCGACCGCAAACGCCAGCCAGTCGTTCAAGCCCGAGTGGTTGATCAGCTGCCACGCGATCAGGGCGCCCATCGCGCCAACCGCACCGAAGGCCAGGTTCAGCACGCCGGTGGCCCGGTAGAGGACCACCATTCCAACGCCCGACAGGGCGTATACCCCGCCGAGGGAGAGACCCGTGACGAGGAACTGCTGAATGTCGGTCCAGCTTGGCATCGACTTAGGGTTCGCCTGTCATTTTCCTACGACCCTTCGGGCGCCCTGACCGCTCTTTGCCCGTCGGGGACCTTACCCGCCCGACACTTTTCGATACTGCGCGATCTGCGGATCCGCCGAAGAGATCGCCGTGCAGCCCTGCGCCAGGCTCATCTGTCCGTTGCTCGGAGTCACGGTGTAGTCGACGTTGTTGGGGATGTGCAGTGGGTAGTTGCCGTACGTCCAGGGCTCACACTGCTGCCCGGTGGTGAACCCGTGGACGTCCTGGAACGCCTTGTTGACGCTCGGGACGGTATAAGCACCGTTCACCGACTCGAGGGCGTGGGTGGCGATCTCCGCCTCGGTGAAGCCCATCTGGCTGAAGCTGCCGATGCCGCCCGACACGGCCGAGCCGTACTGCTTGAGGATCGCCTTGTAGAGCTGCATGTTCGCCGTGTTGGTCGTGTCCGGCGGGGTGAGCTCCGCGTTGACGAACAGCTTCCCATTCCACTTCGGCCCGAGCGCCTTGGCCAGGAAGTCGGTGTTGCACGGCGTCGAGCACCCCCATAGCTTGACCCGGCTCTCGATCCCCAGCTTCTGCGCCGCCTGGAGGATCACCAGCGCTTCCGGCGGCGTGAAGTTGAGCACCACCGCTCCATTGGGACCCGCGTCATCGACCTCCTTGAGCGCCACCGAGTTGGCGTCCTGGATCGGCACGTTCTCGGTGAGGCCCGTGATCGGCACGTGCGAGGCGGCCGCCACCGCTTGCGGGCCAGCGAATATGTAGCCGGTGCCCGGAACGTTGGACTGGTCGAACACGATCTTGCTGGCATGCTGCGCGATCGCGTACTGGACCGCGCCGTCGGAGCTATAGCGCGGTCCCATGTTGACCGCGGCGCTGTTCGGAGTCGAGTAGCACTCGGGGGCGATCCCGGAGTCGATCACGTAGTAGCCGTGCTTCTCCCAGAATGTGTGGTCGATCGTGCATTCGAGGATGCTCGTGTTGCCGACGATGCCGACCACGTGAGCGGCGACCAGCTTGGCCGCGTCGGCGGCGATCTGCGACGGATTGGTCTGCTCGGTCTCGGTCAACAGCTGGATCGGGTGACCGCTGACACCTCCGTTGGCATTCACGCACGCGAAGTACGCCGCCGCCATGTTCGGGATGTCGGTGAAGTCGGTTCCTGGTTGTTTGGTCGCGATCGCGCCCAGCAGGATCGGTGTGCCGCTTGCCTTCACGCCTGGTTTCGGGCCGCACGACGACGTGTTGGTCGAGACGGACGTGCTCGCGCTGGCGCTCGAGCTGGTGGTGCCGCTCGCGGCGGCGCCGCTGGTGGTCGAACTGCTGCTGCTGCTCCCGCAGCCGGCTAGAACCGCCGCCGCGATGACCGCCGCAAGAGTGAGACAAAGCCGCGTCCGCGGCATTAGGATCCGTAGCTGCTCCATCCTCACGATCTCTCCTCCTCGAGTGACCTCGCTGTGAACCCGCCCCGGTTTGGCGAGCGGGGGCGCATACTAATTGCGTGGAGTGCTGTATGCAAGAACTCCCTAACACGGCGCAAAAGAGCCCAAGTCTCGGCCATTGACCGGACTTCTGCATACAGGGAAGCGCCCCCGCGCCGGCCATCAATAGACTGCGCGGTCGATAGACCGTTTTGACGCGTCATCGGGGTGCCTTGGGCGCGCCGTGGCGCCCTACGGCGGGCACGCAATTGGCGAACCGGGCGAATCGAACCCAGACGACGCGGACGAGCACAGCCCAGACCGCGCGGGTCAAGCGGTCCCGAACCTCGCGAGCGAATCGGACCCAGACGACGCGGGCGCTCCTTCGGCTCCGTGAGCTGATCCTGAGCGGCGAGTTCGCCCCCGGCGAGCGGATGTCCGAGTTGCCGCTGGTCGAGCGGCTGGGCGTGTCCAGGTCTCCGCTGCGACTTGCGCTCGCCACGCTCGAGCACGAGGGATTGCTGCGCGGCCTCAACGGCGGGGGCTATGCGGTCCGCGAGTTCACCGCGGCCGACATCAACGACGCCATCGAACTTCGCGGCGTGCTGGAGGGGACCGCGGCTCGGTTTGCCGCGGAACGTGGCGCAACCCGCCGGGACATCCGGGCCCTGCGCGCGATCAATGACGCGATCGAGCCGCTGGTTCGCCGAGCCGACTACGAATCGTTCGAGCTCTACGTGGACCTCAACGAGCGCTTTCACGCCCGAATGCTCAAGATCGCCGGCAGTCCGCTCCTGGTACGTGCCCTCGAGGGCATCGTCTCGTTGCCGTTTGCCGGCCCCAGCGCGTTTGTCCTGACCGAGGCCGAGCTTCCGGAATCGCGTCAGATCCTGATCGTGGCGCACCGGCATCACCTGGGCCTCGTCGAGGCGGTGGAGCGGCGAGAGGGGGCGCGAGCCGAAAGCCTGGCGCGCGAGCACGCCCGGATCGCGCTGACCAACCTGGAGATCGTCTTGCGCCATGCGGACATTCGGGAGCGCATGCCGGGGGCATCGCTGATTCAGATGGGCCGCGGGGCGGACGGACGTTAGGCGCCGGGGTGCGCGAGATCTCAGCTGGCTATGAGCGGACACCTGGAACACGGGCGGTGGTGACGGGCGGTTCTTTCCCCTCGGGCCAATCCCACTCGATCGCGGTCCGCGCCGCGGCGTAGATGTCGCCGGCGCCGGGCCGATAGGCGTCCTCGAGCGGGGGGCTGACCGGAACGGGCGCGAACGGCGCACCCACGCGCTGGATGGGCGCTTCGAGGCGATCGAACGCGGCGTCCTGGATCTGCGCCGCGAGCTCCGCGCCGAAGCCGCTTAGCGTGACCGCCTCGTGGGCGACCACCGCCCGACCGGTCCGCCGCACCGAGCGCGCGATCGTCTGGAGGTCGAGTGGCACCAGCGTCCGAGGGTCGATCACCTCGGCCTGCGCCCCGTCGGCCGCCAGCCGCTCGGCCGCCTCGAGCGCCTCGCCGACGAGCCGCGAGGTGGCGACGATCGTGATCTCGGCGCCGGATCGGAGCGTGGCCGCCCGGCCAAGTTGCAGCGGCTCCGGCGCCTCGGGCAGCTGCTCGCGCCGGAAGTAGAGCGCTCGGTTCTCGACGAACACGACCGGGTTCGGGTCCGCGATGGCGGATGCCAGCAGCCCCGCGGCGTCCGCGGCGCTGCTCGGCATCACGACCTTCAGTCCGGGTACATGGGTGAGCCACGCCTCGAGGCTCTGCGAGTGCTGAGCGCCACTGCGGCTGCCGGCGCCGCACGTCGTTCGCAGCACCATCGGCACCGAGAGCTGGCCGCCGGACATGAAGTGAGCCTTGGCCGCTTGGTTGACAAGCTGGTCGAGCGCCAAAGTGATGAAGTCGATGAACATGATCTCGACGACCGGCCGCAGGCCGGCCTGGGCGGCGCCGACCGCAACGCCGCACACGGCCCCTTCGCTGATCGGCGTGTTCAGCACTCGGTTTCGGCCGAACTCGTCCGCAAGGCCGGCGGTCGCCATGTACGGGCCGCCCTCGGCGACGTCCTCGCCGAGCACGATCACCCGCTCGTCGGCGCGCATCGCCTTTGCGAGCGTGGTGTTGATCGCCTGGACGAACGTCATCTCGCCGTCGGGCCCAGCGACCGCTGAGGGGTGTGCTGAAAAAGGTTCCATATACGACCCTTTTTCAGCGCACCCCCCTTGTTGTGCGTACGCACTCGCGTAGACGAGCCGCTCGGCGGTGCCCGGCTCGGGGTACCGACTCTCGCGCGCGAACTGGACCGCCCGCTCGATCTCGGCCGGCGACTCGCGCTCGATCTCAGCGGTGGAGTCCCGGTCGAGCCAGCCGTTTTCGATCGTGTGGGCCTGTAGTTGCGCCACGGGGTCACGGCGGGTCCATTCCTCCTCGGCCACCGGGTCTCGGTACTGCTCCGGATCCCCCTCGTAGTGGCCGCGCCGGCGATGGGTGAGGCATTCGAGGAGGAATGGACCGTTGCCGGCGCGGGCGCGTTCCAGGAAGGCACCGAAGGCCTCGAAGATGGCCGGAACGTCGCTTCCCTCGACGGTCTTGCGCTGCAGCCCGTACGGCGCCACAACGTCGCTGACCAGCTCGACCGTGGTGTGCTCGGCCCGCGAGGTGAACTCCGCGACGCCGTTGTTCTCGCACACGAAGATGACCGGCAGGCGCCACAGCGCGGCCAGGTTCACCGACTCGTGGAAGTGGCCGGCCTGGACGGCGCCGTCGCCGAAGAACACGATCGTGACCTCGTCGCCGCCGCGCACGCGAGCGGCGAGCGCGTTGCCGAGCGCCAGCGGCAGGTTGCCGCCCACCACGCCGGTCGCGCCGAAGAAGCCGTGATCGCGGTCGACGAGGTGCATCGAGCCGCCGAGGCCCCGGCACAGCCCATCCACTCGACCCATCAGCTCCGCCATCAGGCGCTCCGTCGGGGCGCCCTTGGCGATCGCGTGCCCATGCGCGCGATGCCCGCTGTAGACGACGTCCTCGTCGCGCAACTGCGCGCAGACGGCCGCGGCGACGCCCTCGCCTCCGACGCTGAGGTGGATCAGGCCGTAGACCTGGAGGCTCCGCTTGAGCCCGGCCACCCGCTCCTCGAAGCAACGGATCCGCCACATCGTGCGCAGGAGGTCGGCTGCGGTCTGGGGATCGAGCGTGCGCACAAGGGAGTCGGCGCCTCGGCGGGAGTTGGCGGACAGGTCGGCGGTGCGGTAGGTGCCTACGCGGCTACGGGCGCCTCCCCGAGCACCTGGCGGACGGTCCCCACGATCTTTTCCTCGTCGGGAAGCACGTAGGCCTCCATCGGCTCGCTGTACGGCACGGTGGCCTCGAGCCCCGTCACCTGCTTGACCGGGGCCTTGAGCCAGCGGAAACCCAGATCGGCGATCTCGGCCGCGATCATCTGTGACGCCGAGGCGTGGCGCGTGGCCTGATCGACGAGGACCGCCCGGCCGGTCTTCTCGACCGACGTGAGGATCGTCGCGAGGTCGAGCGGGTTGAGCGTGCGCGGGTCGATGACCTCGGCCTCGATCCCTTCCGACGCCAGCGTCTCGGCCGCCGCGAGCGCCTTGCCGACCATCCAGCCGGTGGCCACGACCGTCACGTCGCCGCCCGAGCGGCGGATGTCGGCCTGGCCGAACGGGACGAGGTACTCGCCCTCCGGCACCTCGCCCGGCTCGAGCGTGAGCAGGTAGTGGTGGAAGAAGCACACCGGATTGTCGTCGCGGATCGCCGTGGCCATCAGGCCCTTGGCGTCCGCGGGCGTCGCCGGGAGCGCGACCTTGAGTCCCGGGATGCCCGTGAACATGTTGTAGATCGAGCCGGTGTGCTGACCCGCCCAGCCGGCGGTGAAGCCGTAGCCGGCCTTGAGCACGATCGGCACCTTCACGCGACCGCCGCTCATGTACCGGAAGCGCGGCCCCTCGTTGACGACCTGGTTCATCGCGACGAGCATGAACTCGGCCATGTAGAGCTCGACGACCGGGCGATAGCCGGCGAGCGCCGCGCCGATCGCCATCCCGATCTCGGCCGTCTCCGAGATCGGGGTCACGCGCACTCGGTCGTGCCCGAACGCCTTGACGAACTCGTCGTTCTCGGTGGTGGCCAGGTTCTGTCCGAAATACAACACGGTGTCGTCGCGCGCCATCTCCACGTGAATGGCCTCGTTGATCGCCGCGATGTAGGGGATCTCGCGTGCCATCGAATCCTCCCAGTGCTTAGGCGTAGACGTGGTTGAGGGCCGCATCGGGCTCGGGAAACGGGCTGTCGAGCCCGAACTGCACGGCCGCCTGCATCTCGTCGCGGGCCTGCTCGGCGATGCGGTCTGCCTCATCGGCACTCAGCACCCCGTCGGTGACGAGCCGACCGCGGAACCGCGGCACCGGGTCGCCGCGCTTGGCGGCCTCGTACTCCTCGGGGTTGCCAAACACCTCGATCGCCTCGTGCTCGGGGAAGTGCAGGGGGACTCCCGGCGGCGCGATGATGTTCCCGTGGGCGCTCAATCGGTAGACGAGCGACTCCACGAGCGTCGGCCCGCCGCCTGAGCGCGCGCGTTCCACGGCTGGGGCGACCTGCTCGTACACGGCGACCGGGTCACCGCCGTCGACCGTCACCCCTGGCATCGAGAACGCTTGGGCCTTGATCGCGAGCGGATCGCCCGCCGCGGCGTTGGCGTCCTCCTGCTCGACGCGGGTGACCACGTTGTAGGAGTTGTTCTCCATCACGTAGACGATCGGCAGCTTCCACAGGGAGGCCACGTTCAGCGACTCCGAGAACGCGCCCTGCTTGGACGCTCCATCGCCGAAGAAGCACAGGACCACCTGGGGCGGGTGGCCCCGGCTCCGGATCTGGGCCGCGTACGCCGCGCCTGTGGCCTGCGGGATCCCCTGTCCCACGATCCCCGACGTGCCGAGGAAGCCCCGATCGGGGTCGACCAGGTGCATGGAGCCCCCGTAGCCGCCGCACAAGCCGTCCCGGCGGCCGTAGATCTCGGCCATCATCGACCTGGAGTCGGTGCCGAGCACGATCGGGTATCCATGGCATCGGTAGGTCGTCATCACCTGGTCGCCGGGTTTCATCGCCGCCAGCGAACCGACGATCGACGCCTCGGCGCCGTCCGCCAGGTGCGTGTGGCCCCGGATCACGCCTGGGTGCTCCTCGAACGTCCGCTTGACTCGCTCCTCGAACTCGCGGATGCGGACCATCTGGCTATACATCCAGACCAGCCGTTCGGTGTCGAGCTCACTCATCCGTTCGTCCTCCTAACAGTCAGGGTCAAGCGACGCCCGCCCGGAACTGGGCGACGGTCGTCTCGAACGCTCGGGCGAACGCCTCCTCCATCGGGCGGCTGCGGAGCTCCTCCGAGAGTACCTCCACTCCCCAGGGGCCGACGTAGCCAAGCTCTCGGCAGACCTCGACGTATCCCGGAAGGTCGAACTCGCCCTCGCCGGGCAGTCGCCGATGGTTCACGGTCTCATCGACCGGATCGGGCATGTTCTCGATCTGGCCGTCGGATAGCTCGACCCAGCACAGATACTGGCGTGGGATCCGGCGCAGCTCCCCGGGGGCGATGCCGAGCTTGGCCATGTGCCAGGTGTCGATCGCCAGTCCGCCGTTGCTCTGAGCGGCACCTTGCACGAGGGCGAGCGCCGCGTCCAGCGTGTTGACGTTGACGTCGAACGGCATGATCTCGTAGACGACCATCGCGTCGGTGTAGCTCGACGCGTCCTGACACAGCTCGGCAAACGCCTCCGTGAGCCGGTCCAGCTCGCACGGGGTCCCGGGGATGTTGCCCACCTTGATGTGGTGAGCATCAAACGCGGCGGCGGTGTCGAACAGGAGCCGGCGCAGCATGTCCGATTGCGTGCGCTCCGGCGTCCCCTCCTCGACGAAGAAGTCCGCCAGGAACTCGACCTGGAGGTACTTCAGTCCCGCGTCGTCGAAGATCGCCCGCATCTCGTCGAGCGTGCGGGTCCCGAGCTGATGGTCGATATCGGCGTGCCACAGACCGATGCCCTTGAACCCCACCTTGGCGGCCTCGGCACAGCGGTCTCGCCAGTCGAACAGGCTCCACTCGCGGCCGACGTGAACCTCGGCCGGGCCACTGACGGTCCAGTACAGGGCCAGCAGCTCGACCTCGCCCATCGATACTCCTCTCGACCGCAGTACTCGTGAATCCACCGCCGCAATGAGCGGACGCTAAGCGCAAGCTACCGCCGGCCTTCGGGCCAGTCCAGCCATCGCGCGCAGCCGTTCTTGCCGATGAGCGCGCCGGGATGGAGCCAGTGACTCGTGACACTAGGTCGCGACCGCGGCGCTCGCCAACTTGTCCAGCGCCGCCACCAGCTCCTCCGTCCGCGAGATCCAGGGCGAATGGTCGGTGTCGAGCTCGAGCACGGGATCGCAGGACGCCCGCTCCAGCATCAGCCGCTGCATCGCGGGTGGGATCGCACGGTCCTGTAAGCACACCACGTACGCACGCGGCAGCGCCGCGAAGGCGTCGCTTCCGGGGCCGGTGAGGTGCACCGGTTCGATGAACGGCGCCACTGCCTGCGGTCCCATCTGCGCAATGCCCCAGGCCGCCTGCTCGTCGTCGCAGCACCCGAACAGCGCGCCGCGCACGGCGTGGGCGGGCAGCGTGGCGACGGGTGGGTCTCCGGCCACGACCAGGTTTGCCTGAACCTGGTCGCCGGCGGCTTCGGGCAGCGCGGTCAGATCCGACAGGCTCACCCCATCCCACGGGAGGAACGCCGCCACGTACACGAGCGCGGCGATGTGCTCGGGACAGTTCGCGGCTGCCTGCGTGATCGCCATCCCGCCCATGCTGTGCCCGACGAGCACGGCGGGCGGCCCCTCCGCGAGCGCACTGCATATCCGCTCGGCGTACGCGCCAAGGATGACCTCCGGCAGCGGGGTGCGGTCCCGCCCGGAGCCGGGTAGGTCGAGCGCGTGCACGGAGTGGCCCGCATCGCGCAGGCCGGGCAGCACCGGGTCCCAGTTGGACGCGGCGCCGAACGCTCCGTGCACCAACACGATCCTCGCCATCTCGCCTCCTCACGAATTCATCGTCAGCACGACCTTGCCGCGCAGGCCGCCGCGCTCGACCAGCCGGTGCGCCTCCCCGGCGTCCGCGAGGTCCAGCGTCCGGTTCACCCGCGTCCGGAGCGCACCGCTCGCCACCGTGCGCGTCAGCTCGGCCAGGGCGACCGAGTCGGTGTGCACGAGCGGCGAGTGGACCTGAAGGTCGCGGCCGCCGGCGACATCGCCCACGCGCCTCGTGAACACCACGACGCCGCCGTCGCGGGCAGCCGCCGCGGCCGGGGCGCCGACCGGTACCGCGTCGAGCACGGCGTCGACCGGGTGCAGGCTCGCCAGATCCGTGGCGCGCGAGATGACCTCGGCCGCACCCAGGCTCGCGACCCAGTCCTCGTCCCCGTCGGAGGCCACGGCGAGCACGCGCAGCCCGTCCTTGACCGCCAGCTGGGTCGCGAAACCGCCTACCGCGCCGCTCGCTCCGGTCACGAGCAGCGTCGCCCCGGGCGGCCCGGCGATCAGATCGAGTGCCTGTCGCGCGGTCAAAGTGTTGAGCGGAACCGTGGCGCTGGCCACCTCGTCGAGACCATCGGGACGCGGCGCGAGCCAGTCGGGATCCACCGCCGCCGCCTCGGCGTAGGCGCCGACCCGGCCGCCGATGTGGGCCCACGGAATCATGCCCACCACCCGATCGCCAACCGCGTAACGCGAAACCTCCTCGCCGACGGCGCTGACGACGCCGGCCAGGTCCCAGCCCGGCACGAACGGCGGCCGGAGGCCCGGTGCCCGGCGCCGGAATACGCCGGAGCGCGCGCCGAGGTCGGTGGGATTGACGTTCGCGGCGGCGATGTCCACCACCACCTCGCGCGGACCGGGGACGGGGCGCGGCCGCTCGCCGGCGCGCAGCAGCTCGGGGCCGCCGAAGTCGGTGACCTCGCAAACGCGGATCGTCGATGTCACGGCGCGGCGATCGTAAACGGCCCGCGGCGACGGTGCGCCAACCGAGCGCGAGCGCTCAAGCGGGGGTGCGCGGAGCGACAAGCACCTTGACTTCGGCTCCGCGCGGCGTATAAGACGGGGCCACGTGGCCGCGCGAGGCGGGCCCGTACGTTCAGGGAGGTTTTGTATGGCCAGCACAACGCCCGCGATCGGCGCCTTTCCCAGTCCCTACTCGATCGAGACCCCGCCGGGGTGCGAGGGCTGGGAGGAGATGTACCCCTACTACGCGGTCTTCGACGAGCGCCGGCGCGAGACGGACGAGAACCGGTTCTGGTTCTGGAACTCGATGCACTTCCCTGTGCCGATGCCGGCCTTCGACGTGCTCTGCATCGACTCTCCCTATCAGGCCGTGGGGTCCTGGCAGAACCGGGTGTTCGCGGTGCCGCCCGCGATGGGCATCGATTACCGGATCGTCAACGGCTACGTGTACATCTCGGGCAACCCGGTCACCGATCCGGAGAAGATCGCCGAGCGTGCCGGCTTCTTCCAGAGGCGCGCCGGCTACTACTTCGAGAACTGGAGCGAGCTGTACGGCAAGTGGCGGGCCAAGATGGAGGCGCTGATCGCCGAGCTCGAGGAGCTCCGCGTGCCCGAGCTGCCCGAATACGAGCCGGACGAGGTGGCCTTCGGCGATGACCGCAACACCGCGTTCTACGAGGTCCTCGACGCGTACGGCCGGGTGATTCGGCTCGGCGACCTGATGTGGCAGCACCACTTCGAGTTCCTGCTGCTCGGCTACGGCGCGTACGCCACGTTCGTCGAGTTCTGCAAGGGCAACCTGCCCGACATACCCGACCAGCACATCGCGCAGATGGTCGCGGGCATCGACGTGCTCCTGTTCAGGCCGGACGCGGAGCTGCGCCGCCTCGCCCGGCTCGCGATCGAGAGCGGGGTCGACTCCGCGTTCGCCGAGGGGCGCTCGCCCGAGGAGATCGAGGCCGAGCTCTCGCAAAGCGACGCCGGCCGGGGATGGCTTCGGGAGCTCGGGGAAGTCAAGGACCCGTGGTTCAACATGGCCACCGGCGACGGCCTCTACCACTACTACCGCAGCTGGCTCGACGATCCGAGCATCCCGTACGCGGCGCTGATCGGGCACATCGGCGCGCTCCGAGCTGGGGAGCAGATCGAGCGTCCGACCGAGGAGATCCAGCGCGAGCGCGAACGCCTCGCCGATGAGTACGGCGCGCTGCTCGACGAGGACTCGCGCAACACGTTCGGCGAGCTACTCGGCCTTTCGCGGACCGTGTTCCCGTACGTGGAGGAGCACAAGTTCTTCTGCGACTACTGGTTCTTGACCAGGTGGTGGAACAAGCTCCGCGAGTTCGGGGCGCTGCTGGCCGAGCACGGCTTCCTCGAGGAAGGCGAGGACGTCTTCCAGCTCTCCCGCCACGAGGCGGCCTCCGCGCTGGATGAGCTGGTGCTGACGTGGGCCACGGGCGGTCAGCCGCTCGGCCCCAAGCACTGGCCGGCGATCGTCGCGCGCCGCAAGCACATCCTGGCGCGGCTCGGCGAATGGACCCCGCCGCCAGCGCTGGGGGTGACGCCGGACGCGGTCACCGACCCGATGACGATCATGCTGTGGGGCGTGACGACCGAACGCGTCCGGGAGTGGGCGCGCCACCAGGAGGGCGGCAGGGAGCTGGGCGGCGCGGCCGCATCACCCGGCGTGATCGAGGGGGTGGCGCGCGTGGTCCGCTCAGTAAACGAGATCGCCGACATCCGCGAAGGGGAGATACTCGTTTGCGGGAGCACCTCGCCCGCATGGGCGCCGATCTTCTCGAAGATCAGGGCGACCGTCACCGACGTCGGCGGCGTGATGTCACATGCCGCGATCGTCTGCCGCGAGTACGGGCTCCCGGCCGTGGTCGGAACCGGTCGGGCCACCGCGCAGATCCGCACCGGTCAGACGATCCGGGTCGACGGGACCGCCGGCGTGGTCACGCTGCTCGACGGGCGGGACGGGTAGCGAGGGACGTGGAATACACCCGTCCGCTGGCCGAGCTGCGCCGCGCCGACGAGGCCCGGTTCGGCGGCAAGAGCGCGTCCCTGGGCGAGTTGCTCGCGGCCGGGATTCCGGTGCCGCCGGGGTTCGCGCTCGACAGTTCAGCGCGTGCGGCGGACTCGGTGCGCGACGAGGTTGCCCGGCGCTACGCCGAGCTCGCCGAGAGCGTGGGCGAGCCGTCGCCACCGGTGGCCGTGCGCTCGAGCGCGATCGGCGAGGACAGCGCGGAGGCGACGTTCGCCGGCCAGCTCGAGAGCTACCTGTGGGTGCGGGGCGTGGACGAGATATGCGACGCGGTCCGCGACTGCTGGGCGAGCCTCAACAGCGTCCGGGCGCAGGCGTATCGCGAACACCTCGGGGCGACACACGAGGACGTGGCGATGGGTGTGACCGTTCAGCTCATGGTCGACGCTGAGGTCTCCGGCGTGATGTTCACGTGCAACCCCGTCACCGGCGACCCCAGCATGGTCGCGATCAACGCCAGCTGGGGCCTCGGCCTCGCGGTCGTGGGTGGCGAGGTGACGCCGGACGACTATCTGGTGAGCAAGGTCACCCGCGAGGTCGTGCGCGAGCAGATCGCCACCAAGCAAATCGAATACCGTGCCGGCGCCAAGCGGATCGAGGTCCCGCCCGAGCGCCGCGATGCTCCGTGCCTCGACGGGCACGCCCTCACCCGCCTTGTCGACGTCGCCCGGAACGTCGAACGCCACTTCGGCTCTCACCAGGACATCGAGTGGGCGATAAGACGCAGCGACGGCGAGCTGTTCGTGCTGCAGTCCCGCCCAGTGACGAGCCTCCCGGAGCGCCCGGCGAAAGCGCCGGCGTCAGCACTCTCGCTCGTGATGAGCCAATTTGGAGTCCCGCCGAATGCCTCTGAGTGACGACGACGTCCGCGAGATCCTCCGCATCATCGACGAGACGCCGCTCAATGAGCTGCACTTGCAAACCGACGGATTCGAGCTCCATGTGCGCAAGGCGGGACGGGGGGACGCATCCTCCCGTCCTCCCGAACCGCCAACGGTCGACGGTCTGGTCACGATTGACGCGCCGATGCTGGGGACGTTCTATCGGGCGGAGGCGCCGGGGGCGAAGCCGTTCGTCGAGGTCGGCAGCAAGGTCGAGCCGGACACGATCGTGTGCATCATCGAGGTCATGAAGATGATGAACTCGGTGCCCGCCGGCGTGAGCGGGGAAATCGTCGAGATCTGTTCGCAGAATGCTGAGCTGGTCGAGTTCGGTGCGCCGCTGTTCCGCGTGCAGCCATGAAGCGCGTGTTCATCCCGAACCGGGGGGAGATCGCGCTGCGGATCGTGCGCGCCTGTCGCGAGCTGGACCTGGAGAGCGTCGTCGGATGCTCCGACGTCGACCGGGACGGCCTCGCGGCGCGCGCAGCCGACGACGTGGTCACGATCGGTCCGGGACCGGCGGCTCAGAGCTATCTGCGCGACGACGTCATCGTGCACGCTGCCCTCGCGACCGAGTGTGATGCCATCCACCCCGGCTACGGCTTCATGTCCGAGAGCCCACGACTGGCGTCCCGCGCGCGCGACGCCGGCCTCGTGTGGGTGGGACCGCCACCCGAGGTCATGGAGCTCGCCGGCGACAAGGTGCGCGCCCGGGAAGAGGCGCAGAAGGCGGGCGTCCCGGTGCTGCCCGGCCACGAGATCGACTCCGTGGACGGCGCCGGCGACATCGGCTACCCAGTGCTGATCAAAGCCGCCGGCGGCGGAGGCGGGCGCGGCATCAAGCTCGCGCGCGACCCGACGGAGCTCGAGGCGCAGCTGGGCCTGGCGCGCGGCGAGGCCGGCGCCGCGTTTGGCGACGAGCGGATCTACGTCGAGCGGTTCATCTCCGCGGCACGGCACGTCGAGGTCCAGATCGCCGCCGACAACAAAGGTCACGTCGTACACCTGGGCGAGCGCGACTGCTCGGTGCAGCGTCGCTACCAGAAGGTGATTGAAGAGGCGCCCGCACCGGCGCTGCCCGACCCCATCCGGCAGGCGCTCCGGGACGCCGCGGTCGCGTTCGCGCGGGCGATCTCCTACCGCAACCTCGGAACGGTCGAGTTCATCGTCGACGCCGAGACCGGCGATTTCTACTTCCTCGAGATCAACTGCCGCATCCAGGTCGAACACCCGGTCACCGAGGAGGTCACCGGCCGCGACCTCGTCGCCCTCCAGCTCCAGATCGCAGCCGGCAAGCGACTCCCGTTCACCCAGGACGAGGTCGAACTCAGAGGACACGCGATCGAGTGCCGGCTTAATGCCGAGGACGTGTCGCACGGGTTTCGGCCGAGTCCGGGCACGCTCGTCCTGTTCTCGGTCCCCGACCTCGAGCACTTGCGAGTCGATACGCACTGCCACCCGGGCGCTGCGGTGCCGCCGTACTACGACTCGCTGCTCGCCAAGCTCATCGCGCACAGCCACGATCGCGAGCAAGCGATCGAGGTGCTCCTCGAGGCGCTCGAGGACCTGGACGTCGAGGGGGTCGAGTGCAACCGCGCGCTGCTCGTGAGCGTGATCGGTCACCCCGACTTCAAGGCCGGTGCCGTCACCACGGACTGGCTCGAGCGGGTGATGGCATGACCAGGATCATCGGCTTCGTCGACACGACCACCCGCGATGGCAACCAGAGCCTGTGGAGCGCCACCGGTCTGACCACACCGGACGTGCTCGCGGTCGCGCCAACGATGGATCAAGTCGGGTACGAAGCGCTCGATTTCACCTCGAGCACGCACATGGCGGTGTCCGTGCGCTTCCACCGCGAGGATCCCTGGGAGCGCATCCGCCTCGTCAGCGAGGCAATGCCAAACACCCCGCTGGGGATGATCGGCACCGGCATGCGCTTCATCTCCTGGGTGCCGGCCGACGAGGACGTCATCCGGCTGTCGTTCCGGCTCGTGGCGCGCAACGGGATCCGCCGCTTTCAGATCGCCGACCCCTCCAATGACCCGCCCCGCCTCAAACGACTCGCCGCGATGGCCAAGGCCGAGGGCATCGAGCAGGTCGTGGTCGGGCTCACCTACTCGATCAGCGAGGTCCACACCCACCGGTACTACGCGCAGCGCGCGGCCGCCATGGCCGACTGCGCCGACATGGATCGCCTGTACCTGAAGGACCCCGGTGGGCTCCTCACGCCCGATGCGGTGCGGGAGCTGGCGCCGCATTTCAAAACCGCGGCCGGCGACCGAACGATCGAGGTGCACAGCCATTGCACGATCGGCCTGGCCCCGCTGGTCTACGTCGAGGGCGTGAAGGCGGGCTTCCAGGTCGTGCACACTGCATCCGGACCGCTGTCACGCGGCACCTCACAGCCAGAGGTCGTGACCACCGCCCGCAACCTCGAGGCCGCCGGCTACGAGCACCGCCTCGATCTCCAGGCGCAGGCCGCGGTGTCCGAGCACTTCCACAACCTCGCCCGCAACAAGGGCCTGCCGGCGGGCGAGCCGCAGGAGTTCGATGCGGCGTACTACCGCCACCAGCTTCCGGGCGGGATGGTCACGACCACGCGGCGGATGCTCGAGGAGGTGCGCCGCCCCGACCTGTTCGACCGGGTGCTCGAGGAGGTGACCCGGGTCCGCGCCGAGATGGGGTATCCGATCCTCGTCACGCCCGTGTCGCAGTTCGTGGCCAGCCAGGCGGCGCGCAACGTGATCGACGGCGAGCGCTGGGTCAATGTCTCCGACGAGACCGTGCGCTACTTCCTCGGCCACTACGGCCCGCCCGCGGCGCCGCTCGATCCGAACATCGCCGAGTGCGTGCTGGCCCGCCCACAGGCGAGCAAGCTGAGCGAGCTGGGGCCGATCACGCTCGACGGCGCCCGGACGCGCTTCGGGCGGAACATCTCGGAGGAGGAGCTGCTCCTGAGGTTGACGATGCCCGAGGAGCAAGTTGATCAGATGAAGGAGGCGGGGCTGCATGCAGCCTCGGGCTTGCGGCCCGCTCGGCATCCAGCCTCGCTTAAACCGGCCGCGCCCGAGTCACCCGGCTCCGGCGGGGCGCATGCGCCCCGCCGCGGGCGCGCGCATGCGCGCGCCCGGTCACCCCTGGTGACGCTCCTTCAGGAGCTGGCCGATCGCCCGGCGATCACCGAGCTCCAGCTCGTCAAGGGCGACGACCGGATCCTCTGGCGCCGTGCTTGACCTCCGCGACGCCCGCGGGTTCGTGTTCGACGTGGACGGCACCCTCGTCCATCGCGGCTCCGACGGCCGCGGCCGGCCGCAACCCGGCGCCGTTGAGGTGCTCGAGCGGATCCGAGCCTCGGGGCGCCCGCTGGTCCTGTTCACGAACGGCAGCCATATAGGTGCGGAGGCAATCGCGCAGGGACTTCGCGAGGACGGTCTGCCGGTGGGCGACCACGAGCTGCTGACCCCGGTGGAGAGCGCGACCCGGTACCTGCTCCGGCGCCACCCGGGCGCGCCCGCGATGCTCTTCGCCTCCGAGGTGATCAGAGAGCGGATGGCCAAGGCCGGGATCCCGCTGAGCGACGGCGAAGACGCCGGCGTCGTGTTCGTCGCCCACGTCGACGGGGTCGATATGGCCTCGCTCGAGCTGGCGGCGCGCGCGGTGTCCCGAGGCGCGCCGCTCTTGACGGGCAGCTACGCCCGGGGCTACGCCGGGGCGAACGGGATGATCTTCAGCCGCGGGGCGATGGTCACCGCCGCGATCGCCAAGGTCACCGGAGCCCGCCCGAAGGTGCTCGGCAAGCCCTCGCGCCCGGCCGTGGCGGAGGTCGGCGCTCGCCTCGGGCTGCCGACGCAAGAGCTGGCCGTGATCGGTGACGACGTCGGCATGGACGTCGCGCTCGGGCGCATGGCCGGCGCACGCACGGTGCTCGTGCGCAGCGGCATCAGCGGGACGATCGCGCTCGGGCGCCTGCCGCCGCGCCAGCGTCCCGACGCCGTGGTCGACTCGGTCGCGGACCTACTCGAGCGGTTGTGAGCGCGCGAGCGCGGCGTGGCGGATCTCGCTCGGCGTCGCGCCGAACGTGCGCTTGAACACGCGCGAGAAATGAGCGGCGTCGCAGAACCCCCACCGGAAGGCGATGTCGGTCACCGAGCCCGTGTTCGGTCGCTCCAGGTCCTCGAGGCAGCGCGCGAGCCGCTCCGTGCGGACGAGGCAGGCCACGGAGGTCTCCCCCTCCTCGAACAGGGCGTGGAGCGCCCTCACCGACATCGCGTACGCGCGGGCGATCGACGCTGGGCTCAACGTCGGATCGTGGAGATGGTTCTGGATGTAGCGCCGGATCTCCGAGCGCATCGCCGCCCGGGTTGCGGAGCGGTTGGTGGGAACGTTCGGCTCCACGGCGGCGCGCAGCAGCTCGAGCGCGGCGTTCGCGGCCGCGGCGCCGGCGGCGGCGTCGAGCCCGGGCAGCTCCGCGGCGAGCGCGTTCATGTACCGGACGAGCAGCCTTGCTGGCCCGCTGCCTTCGAGCGAGGGGAGCGTGAGGGGCTCGGCGAGTCGCGGGCACACGGCCAGTGCGCGCTCGCGCGGAAACAGCAGTGTGCGCTTGTAGAACGACTCCACGATCTCGACCTCGGTCGGCTGAAGGCCGTCCCACAGGACCACGTCGCCGGCCGTCAGCGCGAGCTCGCGACCGCCCTCGCGCACGAGCTCGACCCCCTTGCACACGAACTGAAAGCCGAAGATCTCCTCCGGCTGGACGCCCTCTCCGCCGGCGCCGATCACGCCACTGCCGCGGTTGCCCAGAAACGGCGACGCGGCGCAGTCCACGAGCCGCAGGTCCCCGATCGCCCGGCGCGTGACCGCGCCGTTGAACCTCGGCGGGGTGCGGTGCGTGAAGCGCACGTCGAAATTCAGGTGCGTCGCGGCCAGGATCTCTGACCATGACTCCAACCGCTGAGCGGGGTCGGCGCCGAACACCCGCCAGCGCTCGGCCCGGCTCGTCGCCGAGCAGGGCCACTCCTTCCTCTCGACGCTCTGCAAGGCGCACAGCCTAATGCAGGATGAACGCGATATCTAACCCCGGTGCGCCGACACCCACGCCACCGATCCAGCGTCGACGGGCAGGGCGACGCCGGTGACGAACGACGCCTCATCGGAGCAGAGCCATACGACCGCGGCCGCCACCTCGTCGGGCTCGCCGAAGCGGGTCATTGCTTGGGGGGCGAGGATCTCGGCCTGACGGTCGGGCGGCTGGCCGGACATCAGCGGCGTCATGATCGCCCCGGGACACACGGCGTTGACCCGGATCCCGTCATCGGCGTACTCCACGGCAGCGTTCTTGGTCAGCCCGAGGATTCCGTGCTTGCTCGCGGTGTACGCGCTCAGCAGTTTCACGGCGCGGAGCCCGGCGTTCGACGAGGTGTTGACGATCGCGCCCCCTCCGCCGGCGAGCATCTGCTTGATCTGGTGCTTCATGCCGAGGAACGTTCCGCGCAGGTTCACTGCGATCACCCGGTCGAAGTCCTCGTCGGTTGTCTCGTGCAAGGGGCAGTGAACGCCGATCCCGGCATTGTTGTGTGCGAAGTCGAGCCGTCCGAAGCGCTCAGCCACGCGCGCCACGAGCGCCTCGTTGTCGGCTGAGCTCGCGACGTCGCAGGGGAAGAACTCGGCCTGGCCGCCTCGTTCAGCGATCTCGTGCACGGTCTGCTCTCCGCCCGCGCGCGCCGATTCGAGGTCGGCGACGATCACGCTGGCACCCTCGCGCGCGAAGCGGATCGCGCACGCGCGCCCGATGCCGCTCGCCGCACCGGTGACCAGACCCGCCTTTCCTTCCATCGACCCGGCCATCGGTGCGAACCTTATCCCCGTGGCGACCAGCATCGACGTCGATCCGGGCGAGCTTTACAACCGGCTGACCGACGGCGGCGGCCAGTCTTTGCGGCTCGAGGAGCTCGTCTATGAGGCGGCCGAGCTGATGCCGGGGCTCGTGCCCACTCGATCCGAGATGGAAGCGGAACGGGCCCGGCGGCTTGCGGACAAGCAAGGCCTCGAGCGGGCGCAGGGGCGGCTGATCGCGGAGATCCTGGTGCGCCCGGAGCCCGGGCGTCACCTGGTGCAGACGATGCTGCGCCCGACGGCGGAGGCCCGCGAGCGGCTCGACGGGTTCCGCGCCACCGGCGTGGCGGACCTGGGTTTTGTACGCGTCGTGCGCCAGGGCCGGGCGGGGATCTTGGAGTTACAAAACCCGCGACACCTGAACGCCGAGGACGGCGCGACGCTCGGCCCGACCGAGGTGGCGGTCGACCTGATCCTGCTCGATCCCGAGATCGAGGTCGGGGTCCTGCGCGGTGGCGAGGTCGACCATCCCCGTCACGCCGGGGAGCGCGTGTTCGGCTCGGGCATCAACCTCACGCACCTCTACCAGGGCCGGATCGACTTCCTGTTCTACGTCGTCCGGGACCTGGGCTACGTCAACAAGATCTATCGGGGCCTGATCGCCGACGACGGTGAGCCGACCGAGAAGCTGTGGATCGCGGCCGTCGAGAAGTTCGCGATCGGTGGCGCCTGTCAGCTGCTGCACGTGGTGGACCACGTGATCGCGACGCGGGGCTCGCGCCTGTACCTGCCCGCGCGCAAGGAGGGGATCATTCCCGGCGCCTCACCGCTCCGCCTTCCTCGATTCGTGGGCGACCGGGCCGCGCGACAGGCGATCCTGTCCGGGCGAGAGTGGACCGCGGGTGAGCCAGACGCCGACTTGCTGTGCGACGAGGTGGTGTCGACGGGGGAGATGGACGAGGCGATTGCAGCCAGGGTGCGGGCGCTCACCGGATCCGGGCTGGTCAGCGCCGCCGCCAATCGGCGCGCGCTTCGGGTTGGTGCAGAGCCGCTGGACGTGTTCCGCGAGTACATGGCGCTGTATTCGCGCGAGCAGGCCGACTGCCACCTCAGCCCGGCGCTCGTGCGAAACCTCGAGAGGTATTGGAATGCGCATGAGCGCAGCGTCTGAGCCTCGGATCTGGGACGCGGTCGAGACCCTCCCGCGCGAGCGGCTCGAGGCGCTCAAGCTCGAGCGGCTGCGAGAGACCGTGGGGCGCGTGATCCAGAGCCAGCCGCTCGGCGCGCGCCGGCTGGCCGCCGCCGGGATCACAGCCCCCGAAGACTTGCGCTCGCTCCACCAGCTCGAGAGCGTCCCACTCACCAGCAAGGCCGACCTCCGCGAGGCGTACCCGTTCGGCCTGCTGGCCGTGCCCCGCGAGGCGCTGGTGCGCGTTCATGCCTCCAGCGGTACGGGAGGCAAGCCGACCGTGGTCGGCTACACCCGTGCCGATCTCGCGGACTGGAGCGATCTGATGGCCCGCTCGATGACGATGGCCGGCGTTCGGCCGGGGATGGTGATCCACAACGCGTACGGCTACGGCCTCTTCACCGGCGGCCTCGGATTCCACCAAGGAGGCGAGCGGATCGGCGCCACCGTGGTTCCGGTGTCGGGCGGATTGACCTCGAGGCAGGCGATGCTGCTGGCCGATCTCGGCGCGCAGGTGCTGGCCTGCACCCCCTCCTACGCGCTGACCATCGCCCAGACGTTCCAGGACGAGGGTGACGCAGGCCGAGCTCGGCCGCGGCTCGAGCTCGGCCTGTTCGGCGGTGAGCCTTGGACCGAGGCGATGCGGGCCGAGATCGAGCGGGCGCTCGGCCTCGCGGCGGTGAACTTCTATGGGCTGTCGGAGATGTGCGGCCCCGGCGTCGCGAGCGAGTGCCTGGTTGCCCGCGACGGGCTGCACGTGGCCGAGGACCACTTCGTGGTCGAGGTCATCGACCCTCGCGACGGCCGCCGCCTTTCGCCCGGCGAGGAGGGGGAGCTCGTGTTCACCACGCTGCGCAAGGAGGCGCTGCCGCTGATCCGCTACCGGACCGGGGACCTCGGCCGCCTGATAGAGGAGCCATGCGTGTGCGGCCGGACGATGGCGCGCCTGACCGCCCTGAGCGGCCGGTGCGACGACATGCTGATCATCCGGGGCGTCAACCTCCACCCCTCCGAGGTGGAGCGCCTGGTGCTCGAGGTCGAGGGCACCGCGCCGCACTACCGGTTGATCGTCGAGCGTCCGGGTCCCATGGATGAGCTGACCGTGGAGTGCGAGCCCGCCGTGGCCGGCGGAGATGACGAAGGGCTGCGCGAGCGGCTCGAGCGCGTGCTCCGAGAGGGGACGGGCATGCGGATGGCTGTCGCGTTGGTGGCGCCGGGGACGATCCCGCGTAGCGAGGGGAAGGCCGTGCGGGTGATCGATCGCAGGCCCGCCTGATCCGGTCTCAGGCCCGAGCGTAGGTGTCGAGGATCTCGCGGTGCACGTCGAGCAGCCTCGGCACGTCCTCCGCCGCGACGCGACCCATCCCGCATTCGGTGCAGATTCCCCACTCGCGGCTTCCCGCCGGTGACTGCGCCAGGTACTCGTCGATCAGCCTGACCTGCTCGGCGGTAGTCCCCGGCGGCTGGTCGGCCGGGTAGTAGGGCACGAGCGCGAAGTAGAGCTCGGTCCGCGGTCCGGCTTGCAGGTTCCGGAGCGGTGCGAAGTAGCTCTCCTCGCTTGCGGCCTGCGGCACGGTGAACGAAAACCAGTTGACCGGCCGGCGCGCCGCGGAGCTCACGCCATTCACCACGCGGACCTGCATCTCGAGCGAATCGGGCTGCCTGAAGTGCTGGTGGCCGTAGTCGCCGTAGCACAGATGCATCCCGACCGGCACATCGTCCGGCACCTGGTCGGCGCAGCGAACCAGGCCGGGCGCGACCTGCTCGAGCGGCGCCGGCGGGCCAAAGCCGCCCTCCAGGAGTCCGAACTCGACCGCGACGTCCCACTGAACCGCGCAGCGATCGTGAGGAAGTGCGGCCAGCGCTCGATCGAGGTCGGCGAACAATGCGGTGGCGTACGAGGCCGTGAGCGCCTGTATCTCCTCGGGTGGGAACGTCCCCGCGATCGGGGCGAGCGGCGTCGGGTACTGCAGCTGAAGGCGGGCCTCGGACGGGATCGTCCCGTCCTCCTGGAGCGCGCGGAACAACTCATAGGACTGGCGGTACGCGTCGGCGTAGCCCAGGTCGGGCCATTTCACCGCGTCGGCGGAGACTCCTTCGGCGAGGCGCAGCTGGGGCATCGCGGGCGCCGGCCCCCTCGCCTCGCTCGTGTCGTAGGCGTCGCGTGGGGCGCCCGCGGCCTCGAACTCCGGCATCGCGGCGAACTTCTGGATTTGAAAGTGGATCCAGTAGTTGCGCTCGCCGGGTTCGCCGTCGGTCAGCCGGCGCGCGCCTCTCGGGATGCGCTTGCTGATCTCGCGCATCACGGTTTCGGCGTCGGGCAGGTTGACCGAACCGTTGAAGTGAACGCTGCTGGGGGGCATGGCAATCCTCCGTTTAGCCTCTCACCGTCTGAGCGACGATCATCGCTCGGTAGAGCTCGTGGGTGCGCCGGGCGACCTCGGCCCAATCGAACTGAAGGACATACTCCCGGGCCTCGGAGACGACCTCCTCCCGGGTCCGGTCATCGGTCAGGATCCGCTCGAGGACGCTGCGCAGTGCCTTGGCGTCCTGCGCGCGGAACCGCAGACCGACGCTCCCGTCACCTGGGACCACCTCGCGCAGACCACCGGTGTCGGCGACCACGCACAGGCAGCCGGAGGCCATCGCCTCGAGGGCGACGAGTCCGAACGGCTCATAGATCGAAGGAACGATGCACAGGTCGGCCACCCGATAGAGCGCGTGGAGCATGTCGTCGCCGACCCAGCCGAGGAACGAGCCGCGGCCGGTGAGCCGCAAGCGCCGCGCTTGGCGCTTTAGCTCGGCCTCGGCCGTGCCCGTGCCCGCGACCACGAAGCGCACGTTGCCCAGGCGCCGGATCACGGGGGCGAGTGCGTCGAGCGCGAGATGGAAACCCTTCTCGTAGACCAGCCGCCCGACGAGCAAGACGAGGAGTTGGTCGGGGTTCGCGTAGCGCGCCCGGAGGGCTGTGAGGTCGGAGGCGTCAGGTTCCAGGTCCTTCGGATCGATGCCGTTCGGGATCACCGTGATCCGCCGCGACGGCACGCCGAACACGGCAGTCACGTGGCCCCGCATGTAGTGCGAGCAGGTGATCAGGTGGTCGGCGCGGCGGGCCATCGCCCGCTCGACCGCGTGGATGTGCGACTGCGGGTGGTTCTGGACCCACCCCTGATGCCGGCCGAACTCGGTCGCGTGGATCGTGGTCAGCCAGGGAACCGCCGCGCGACGGGCAACCGTCCGCGCCGCCCGCGCGACCAGCCAGTCATGACTGTGGATGAGATCGAACGGCATGGCGTCGGACAGTTCGTGGGCGGGCTCGAGCATGTGCTCGTTCATGGCTTTCACCCAGCGCACGAACGCGCTCGGGTCCTTGGGGAACTCGGGCTCGCGCACGCGGTGCACGATCACCTCGTGGCGCACCTCCTCGGCGGGCAGATGGCCGCCGCCGCGGGTGAGCACGTGCACCTCGACCCCCTCGCGAACGAGATGCTCGGAGAGCTTGCGCACATGGCGCGCGAGCCCGCCCTCGATCACCGGTGGGTACTCCCACGAGATGAGCAGAACGCGAGTCACCCGGACGAGGACCCTACTGAGGCGAGGCCGCGGCCACCTCCGCCACCTCGGCCGTCACCGGCGCGAACCGTGGCGACCGGCGCTCGACGAAGCTCCGCACTCCCTCGGCGAAGTCCGGGGCCGTGAACGATTCGAGCATCAGCTGGTTGGCGCCGGCGATCGTTTCGCTCAGGCTGCGGTCGTAGTCCGCGTAGACCTGTCGCTTGATCGTGGCCATGCTCGCCGGCGAGCACTCGCGAGCGAGCTCGCGGGCGTAGGAGATCGTCTCCTCGAGCACCCGATCGCCGTCGACGGCGCGATTGACCAGGCCGAGGGCGGCGGCTTCGTCTCCGAGCACCACCCGGGCCGAGAGGAGCAGGTCGAGCGCGCGGGCGTGGCCGAGGAGCCTCGGCAGCATCCACGAGATGCCGTGCTCGCCGATCAGTCCCCGCCGCGAGAAGGCGGTGGTGATCTTGGCGCCCGCGGCGGCGAAGCGCAGGTCGCACATGATCGCGAGCACGAGCCCGATACCAGCGCATGGGCCGTTGATCGCGGCGATGATCGGCTTGGGGATGCTGAGGGGGTATGCGACTGGCCGCGGGTCCTCGGGGGTGCTCGACCTCGTGGCGTCTCCGGTGGACAGCGACTGGAGGTTCTGCATGTCCGCGCCGGCGCAGAAGCCACGGCCGGCGCCGGTGACCACGACCGCCCGCACGTCCTCGCGCGCCGCGCATTCCGCGAGCAGGTCGAAGTACCTCGTCTGCAGCTCCGGGGTCCAGGCGTTCAGCCGGTCCGGGCGGTTCAGCGTGAGCAGGGCCACGTCCCGCTCGATCTCCATCAACACAACGTCGCTCACTGCTCGTCCTCCCTTGCTGCGTGGACCGCTTCGCACTACGAACCGTACGCTCTCGGTTGACCACGCGGGACGTTTCATCTACATTGTGTACGCGTACGCAAATCCTCGATCAGTGGAGGTTGAGATGACCAGCGAGGCACCCACCCTGTATCCGACCATGCGCTACCGCGACGCGCCGGCAGCGATCGACTTCCTCGAGCGGGCGTTCGGATTTGTCCGGCGAGAGGTCATCGCCAACGAGGACGGCACGATCGCGCATGCCGAGCTCAGCCTCGGGCCGAGCATCCTCATGCTCGGCTCCGATCGCGACGACCCGCTGGTGGGCTCGCGAGCCGGCAAGGGGTGGATCTACGTCGCCATCGACGATCCGGACGAGCACTGCGCGCGCGCCCGCGCCGCCGGCGCCGAGGTCGTCACCGAGCTGCACGACACCGATTACGGTTCGCGCGACTACGCCGCTCGAGACATGGACGGGAACCTGTGGCATTTCGGGACGTATCGCCCGGCCATCGAGCGCGAAGGGTCCGGTATCGCGGCATGAATGCCCGCCGTCGACCGTGAGCGACTCGCGGCCGGCCCCCGGGCGGGTGGGTCGGCCGCCTCGGCTCTCGCGCGATGCGGTGGTGGCGGCGGCCCGCACGATCGTCGAGCGCGACGGCATCGATGCGCTGAGCATGAGGCGGGTGGCGCTCGAGCTGGGCAGCTCCCCGATGGCCATCTACCGGCACGTCCGCGACAAGGATCAGCTGCTCGTGCTGCTACTCGACCGCCTGGCGGCGGAGCTTCCGAGGCCACGGTTGCCCCGCGAGCCGCGGGCGCGGCTCGCGCGGGCGTGCCGAGCGATGCGCGACGGTCTCGCTGCCCACCCCTGGGTGGTCGACGTCCTGGCCGAGGGGGATCTGATCGCGCCCTCGATCCTGTGGCTGATGGAGGAGATAGTCGCCGGCTTCGTCGCGTGCGGCCTCTCCTATGCCGAGGCCGCGGACGGTTATCGGGCCGTGTGGCAGTTCACGGTCGGTGAGCTGATCGTGCGCCGCGGCGTCGATCGCGTCGCCACGCTCGGACGCCCGCCGTTCGTGCTCGAGGTCCTGAGGGGCGTCGGCCGGCGTGAGTTTCCGACGCTCGCCGCGCTGGCGCCGTATTGGGCGCCGGCGCGGGGCAAGGACAGCTACGACATCGGTCTGACCGCGCTGCTCGACGGGCTCATCGCCGCGTGACCCTGCATCGCCGAGCGGTGCGGACGGTCCCGTTGCACACCGGTTCGGGCAGCGGATAGGCTCGGCCACGATGCGTCTTGGCGGCCGCGAGCACTGAGAACAGATCCCCAGTCGGTTTCTTGGGCACCGGCCTCATGGGGTCGGCGATGGCACGCCGGCTGTTGGACCAGGGTCTGAGCGTGGTCGCCTGGGACCGCGACCCCGCGCACGTCGAAGGCCTGGAGGAGCGGGGCGCGGTCCTCGCCCGCACGGCGGATGACGCGGTGAGCAGCGCCTCCGTCGTGATCACGATGCTGCCGACCGCTGACATTGTGCTGTCCGTCGTCGAGCCCTTGCTCCCGCAGTGGCCACCGGCCACCGTGTGGCTGCAGATGAGCAGCGTCGGTGCGGCCGAGGCGGACAAGCTGACACACATCGCCGCGGAAAACGGAGTCACTCTGTTCGACGCGCCCGTGTCCGGTAGCACGCATCCTGCCGAGGAGGGCAAGCTGACGATCCTCGCCTCCGGCCCTGAGCAGGAACGGGCGCGAGTGGAGCCTGTTCTGGCGGCGCTAGGGTCGCGCATTCTCTGGGTGGGGGAGGCCGGGGCCGGCTCGCGGCTCAAACTGGCCGCGAACCACTGGATGATCTCGATGGTCGTTGCGCTCGCCGAGACGATGCACCTGTGCGAGTTGATGGACTTGGACCAGGAGGAATTGCGTTCACTGCTCGATGGCAGCCCGCTGGGGTCGGCCTACGGTGTGGAAAAGCTGGGCGAGATGATGCGCCACGATTATCCGGCGGGCTTTCCGGTGCGGCTCGCCTTAAAGGACCTACAACTGGTGCGCGAGGTCGCGGAGGGATCGGACGCCAGGATGCCGTTACTCGAGGTGGCGCTGGATCGAATGCTCAAGGCGTCCGAGCGGCGGGGCGATGATGATCTCGCCGCCGTGTATGAGCTCGGCCTTCCGAGCGACCATTAGCCGGGGCGCGGCAGCTCAAACAGTCCGAGGAACCGCCTGACCGCTGCTTCATTGCCGTCGATGGCGACCTCCCCGGAGCGACGCGCCTCGTCGAGGTCGCGGCCATGCCAGAGGAGCGCGCCAAGCGTGACCGGGTCGGTCTCGACCGTTGCGTCCGGGTCGTCGGCGGGGCCTCGCGAGAGCTCGAAGCTGCCACCCGTCACGCGGGCGGTGAATCGCTGGCCATCGAGGCGCAGCTCGTAGCTCGCCTCGAGCTCGTCCGCGAGTGACGGGTTGAACAGAGACTTGAGCGCGACGAGCACCGCGTCGACGCCGAACACCGCGTCCTCGGCCGGGAACGGCGCCGTGCTGCCCCAGCGGCCCAGCTCGATGACCACCGGCTCGAGCGCCCGTCCGCGATCGGTGAGCTCGTACACCTGCGAGGCCGCCGGCGGCGGGAGCGTTCCCCGGCGCAGGACGCCCGCCTGCTCGAGATCGCGCAGGCGCTGCGAGAGAACGTCCGGGCTGACGTTCGGGAGACCGGCGCGGAGATCGGTGAAGCGCTTGGGGCCGAGGAGCAGCTCGCGCACGACGAGCAGCGACCACCGCTCGCCGACGACGTCGAGCGCCCGAGCCACGCCGCAGCGGTCTCCATATGTTCGCTTACCGCCCACGGCGAAATCGTACCATAGGATCGGTTTTGCCAACTTAGTAGTTGTTTTTACCAACTACGCCTGCTACGGTCCCCGGCGGATGACTCACAACCGACAGGAGAGGAGCACAGATGACTGAGTTAGCTCACTACCAGCCCGGAGTGCCCTGTTGGGTCGACACCCTCCAGCCCGACCCGGAGGCGGCGGTCGCCTTCTACTCGGCTCTGATGGGATGGGAGTTCGTGGGGCCGGGCGCGATGCCGGGCGATCCTCCGGGGCGTTACTTCGTGGCCCGGCTCCACGGCCGCGACGTCGCCGGCGTGGGCTCGCTCCCCGCCGATGGGGCGTCGGGCGCGCCGGCGTGGAACACGTACGTGTCGGTCGCAAGCGTCGACGACGTCGCCCGACGAGCCGCGGCCGCCGGCGGCCAGGTCATCGCCGGCCCGTTCGACACGCCGCCCGCCGGCCGGATGGCCGCGATCCGCGACCCCGCCGGAGCGATCCTGTGCCTGTGGGAGCCGCGCGAGCGCGAGGGGGCGCAGGTCGTCAACGAGGCATCGGCGTGGGCGATGAGCGCGCTCCAGACACCCGACTCCGCCGGCGCCAAGGCGTTCTACTCGGAGCTCTTCGGGTGGAGGGATGAGCCGTTTGCCATCGGCGACACCGAAGCCAGCCTGTGGCGGCTACCGGGATACGTCGGCGGCACGCCGCAGCAGCCGGTTCCGCGCGATGTCGTCGCGGTGATGATTCCGGCGGAGGCGGCTCAGTGGGGAGTCGACTTCTGGATCGCCGACGCCGACGCGGCCGCGGCGAAGGCGGGGGAGCTAGGCGGCAGCGTCGTGGTGGCGCCGCACGACCGGCCTGGTTTCCGCTCAGCGGTGCTCGCCGACCCGGGCGGCGCGGTGTTCTCGGTGAGCAAGCTGGTCGTTGGGTAGCGCGCGGACGTGAGCGTGGGCAATAACTACGGAATAGTCAAAGGTATTGCCCACGCTCAGCTACATCCGCTCGAAGACCCCGATGCCGTGCTCGTCGACGAGCAGCCCGACCGGCTCCCGCACGCCGAACGAGCGCTCGTCTCCATGGAGCACGTCGCGCCACCGCCCGCGCGGCGCGCCCTCGAGCGTCCCCTCGGGCTCGCCGGCTGGCCGCAGCCCGACCACGACGAGCACCGCACCGCCCCGCACGAACGCGCACACGCCCTCGCCGGCGCCGAGAGGCTCATACGAGCTCGCGAACGGCTCGGGCCGCCGCGCCCGCAACCCCAGCAACCGCAGCGTCAGGAACATCTTCCGCGTCCCCGCCACCGGCGGCGCGCCGCCCATCAGCCGGTCGAGCGTCGACCGGCGCCAGCGCCAGTCGACCGGCCGGCGGTTGTCGGGGTCGACGAGCGCGCGGAACGAGAGCTCGTCGCCTTGGTAGATGTCGGGGATGCCGGGCGCCGTGAGCTTCAACACCAGCTGGCCGAGCGCCGCCCGCGTCCCCGCCGGCGTAACGCGCGCCACGAATTGGGCGAGCTCGTCTAGGAACCGAGGGTCCTCGTAAAGCGAGCCACAGAAGCGCGTGACGGCCTCCTCCCACTCCGGGCGCCCGTCCACCCAGCTCGTATTGCGCTTGGCCTCGCGCAGCGCCTTGACCATGTACGCCTGTAGCCGCTCGCGCTCGATCGGCCACGCCCCCACCAACGTCTGCAGGAGGAAATAGCGCTCGACGTCGTCTGGCGCGCCGCCCGCGCGCAGAGGCTCGCTCAACGCGAAGAACTGCTCCACGAACGGCTCCCACTCCGCCGTCATCGAGGACAGAACCGCGATCCGCGCGCGCACGTCCGCGGAGCGCTTGGCGTCGTGGGTTTGGGTGGTAAGCAGGCTCTGAGGGAAACGGTCGGCGCGCTCCAAACCAGCGGCGTGAAACGTGTCCACCCCGATCCCGAACCGGGACGGATCGCCCCCGACTTCGTTCAGTGCGATCAGGCGCCCGTAGCGGTAGAACGCCGTGTCCTCGACGCCCTTGGCCATCACCGCCGGCGTGGTCTGCTGAAAGCGCGTGACGAACTCGGGTGGCGCGGGGTCTTCGAGCAGCAGCAATCTCCGCAAAGCCGGATCGAGTCGCGCTAGCGCCAGCGCATCGCGGTCTTCGTCGGCCACGTGCCCGGCAACGGGGTCGATGTAAGTCCGGTAAACGGGCAGGGAGGCGAGGCCGTCCCGCAGCCCGGGGGCGTCCAGCACTCGGGCCAGCCGTTCGACCTCGGGCCGGAACTTGCCGGCGAGCTGCTCGAGCTTGCACTCCCGCGCCACCTCATCGAATTCCCGCGCGTCACCCGAAATCGATGACCACAACGACGACAGCGCCTCCTCGCCGACCCGATCGACGAACAGCGCGCACACGTCGTTCAAGAACTCGTACCCCACCGTCCCGCACACCGGCCAGTCGCGCAGGCGCTCGCCGGCGCCGGGCGAGAGGATCTTCTCGACCCACACCCTCTCCACTCCGCGCTCCCGTAAGCGCGTCAAATACCCGGCTGGGTCCGCCAGCCCATCCGGATGGTCGACCCGTAGCCCGTCGACCAGTTCGTCCCCCACGAGACCGAGCAGCAGCGCGTGGGTCTCCTCGAACACCGACGGGTCCTCCTGGCGCACGCCGGCGAGATCGTCGATGTCGAAGAACCGCCGCCAGCGGCCGCTGAGCGGATCGAGATCGAAGAAGCGGTCGCGCAGCGCGCGGTCGGCCCAGAACGGATTGGCGTCGTCGGCGGCCATGTGGTTGGGAACTGCGTCGAGCACGAGCCCCAGGCCCGCGTCGCGCGCCGCGCCGGACAGGCGACGGAACTCTCCAAAACCCCCCAGCGCCTCCGACAGCCGCCGCGGATCGATCACGTCGTAGCCGTGCGTGGACCCCGGCCGCGCCTGCAAACACGGCGACAGATACAAGTGCGAGATGCCCAGGTCGCGGAGATACGGCACCAGAGACCGCGCGGCGGCGAAGCCGAACCCCGACGTCAGCTGCAGGCGGTAGGTCGCCCGCAGCTCGGTCACACCGCTCGCTTCAGAACGAGCACGGACCTGGCATGGAGAGCGACCTCGGTCCGAGCTCCGTACGTGGCGCTACCGGGCTGCGCATCCGGCTCGGCGGTCGAGAGCTCGAGCACCCAGCGCGCGCCGAACCGCCGGCGCGGGAGCATGAACAGGTGGTCCTGTCCGTCGGCGTTGAACAACAGCAGGAACGAATCGTCCCGCACGTCCTGACCGTAGGGACCCGGGACCGTTATCTCCTTCCCGTTGAGGAACATCCCGAACACCGGCTCGCCGTCCTGCCAGTCGCGCCGGGTCATCTTGCGGCCGTCGGCTCGGAACCAGTAGACGTCGGGCAGCCCCGACCCTTTCACCTGCCTCCCGCGCAGGAAGGTCTCGCGGTGGAAGACCGGGTGCTCGCGCCGCAGGCGGATGAGCCGGCGGGTGAAGTCGCGCAGGCGCTCGGCGTCGGGGTCGTCCTTCCAGTCGTACCACGACAGCTCGTTGTCCTGGCACCAGGCGTTGTTGTTGCCGCGCTGGGTCCGGCCGCTCTCGTCGCCGCCGAGCAGCATTGGGGTGCCCTGCGACAAGAACAGCGTCGCCAGGAAGTTGCGCCGCTGGCGCTCGCGCAGCGAGAGCACCTCGGGATCCCAGGTGCCTCCCTCGACGCCGCAGTTCCAGGAGCGATTGTCGTCGGTGCCGTCGTGGTTGTCCTCGAGGTTGGCTTCGTTGTGCTTGTCGTTGTAGGAGACGAGGTCGGTCAGGGTGAAGCCGTCGTGGGCGGTGACAAAGTTGATCGACGCGAAGGGGTCGCGACCGTCGGCCTCGTACAGGTCGGCGGAGCCCGCGAGGCGTGACGCAAAAGACCCTCTATCAGCCTGGCCGCGCCAGAAGTCGCGCACGGTGTCCCGGTACATCCCGTTCCACTCCGACCACAGCACCGGGAAGTTGCCGACCTGATAGCCGCCGGGGCCGACGTCCCACGGTTCCGCGATCAGCTTGACCTGGGAGAGCACGGGGTCCTGGTGGATCACGTCGAAGAACGCCGACAGCCGGTCCACGTCGTAGAGCTCGCGGGCGAGGGCGGCGGCGAGATCGAAACGGAACCCGTCCACGTGGCACTCGCTCACCCAGTAGCGCAGGGAGTCCATGATCAGCCGCAGGACGCTCGGGTGGACGGCGTTGAGCGAGTTGCCGGTCCCGGTGAAGTCCATGTAGAAGCGGGGTTCGTCGGGCACGAGCCGGTAGTAGGAGCGGTTGTCGACTCCCTTGAACGAGAGCATCGGGCCGAGGTGATTGCCCTCGGCGGTGTGGTTGTAGACGACGTCGAGGATCACCTCGATCCCCGCTCGGTGAAGGGCCTTGACCATGCCCTTGAACTCGCGCACCTGCTCGCCCCGGCGCCCGGTGGCGGCGTACTCGGAGTGCGGCGCGAAGTACCCGATCGTGCTGTAGCCCCAGTAGTTGTGCAGTCCGCGCTCCTCGATGAATGGCTCGTCCACGATGTGATGCACGGGCAGGAGCTCCACGGCGGTCACGCCGAGATCGCGCAGATAGCCGATCGCACCGTCGGACGCGAGCCCGGCGTACGTTCCCCGTAGGTCCTCCCTCACATCCGGGTGACGCGCCGTGAATCCCTTCACGTGCGCCTCGTAGATGATCGTCTCCGCGAACGGGATGCGCGGCGGCCGGTCGCCCTCCCAGATGAACGCGTCGTCGATCACCACCGATTTGGGGACCGCCGCCGCGTCGTCGTGGTGGTCGGCGATGAGATCACCGTCCTCGCCGGCGCCCCCATATGGCAGGGTGCGCCGCGCTTGCGAGTAATCGACGGTTCCCTCGATCGCCTTCGCATAGGGATCGATCAGCAGCTTTCTCGCGTTGAAGCGCTCGCCCTGGAGCGGCTCATAAGGCCCGTGGATCCGATAGCCGTAGCGCTGGCCGGGTCCGATGTCCGGCAGGTAGCAGTGCCAGTTGAGTGCCGTGCGCCGGCCGACCTCGACGCGCGTCTGGAGGCCCTCGTCGTCGAACAGGCAGAGCTCTACGCGTTCAGCGTGCTCCGAGAACAGGGAGAAGTTGGTGCCGGAGCCGTCCCAGATCGCGCCGAGCGGAAACGGCTTGCCGGGCCATATCGCGGTCATCCGACGAGCGCGCCGGACATGGGCGGAAGCTCGACCCCTCCGTTACGGACGACCGAGCCAAGCCCGGTCGCGAGCTGCACGGCCGTGCCCCGACACGGAACCACCTGCGCCCGCGCGGCGAAGTTGCACACGATGTCGAAGGGCGCTCTGCGCACCCGTAACCACCGATCGTCCTCGTCGTATTCGATCTCCTCTGGATCCCCGGGCGGGAGTTGCCGGCGGACGCGCAAGAGTTCTCGATAAAGCGCCCCCAGCGAAGGATCACGCTCGCGCCGAAGCTTCGAGCGCTCGAACGTGGCCACGTCCTGGGGGTCCGGAATCTCCCCCTCGAATCGCGCGAAGGCGGCGAATTCCTTGCGCCGGCCCTCGCGCGTGGCGCGGGCGATCCGCTTGTCGATGTGGTCGGAGAAGAACTGAAAGGGAGAGCTCTCTCCGTACTCCTCGCCCATGAACAGCAGCGGCACGAACGGCGACAGTAGCGTGCAGAACGCGGCGAGCGGCCGGACCGGGGCGGGCATCCGGTCTCCGTACGCCCGGTTGCCGACCTGGTCGTGGTTCTGCGAGAAGACCACGAACCGCCGCGGCGGCACGTCGCCGGCCGGGGCGCCGAAGCGCCGCCGGCGCCAGCGCGAGTAAGTTCCATCGTGCACGTGAGGCCGCGAAAATGCCTTCGCGAGCTGCACTACGCGACCGAAGTCAACGTAGTAGCCGTCGCGCTCGCCGGTCAACAGGGTCCACAGCGCGTGGTGAAAGTCATCCGCCCAGGCGGCATCGCACCCGAAGCCGCCGAGCTCGCGACCGCGCATCACTCGCGGGTCGTTCAGCCCGCTCTCGGCGATCACCAGCGCGCGCGGGCACCGCTCATGTACCCGGCGGGCGATCGCCGCCACGATGTGCTCGGCGCTCGAGTCGAAGATGGCGTGAATCGCGTCGAGCCGGAGACCGTCCACGCCGAAGTCGGCGATCCACCCCTCGGCGCTCTGCAGCACCCACTCGCGGACGGGATCGCACTCCTCGTGGTCGTAGTTGATCGCGCGGCCCCAGGGGGTTTCGTATGTATCCGTGAAGTACGGCCCGAACGCCTCGAGCGCCTTGACGCCCGACGCACCGACGTGGTTGTAGACCACGTCGAGGATCACCGCCAAGCCGGACCGATGAGCCTCCTCGACGAGCTCGGTGAACCCGCCGGGCCCCCCGTACCCCGAGTGAGCCGCCGACAGGTAGACGCCGTCGTAGCCCCACCCATGATGGCCGGGGAACTCCGCGATCGGCATGACCTCGATGGCGGTCACCCCCAGCTCCGCCAGCCCAGCCAATTCCCGCGCAGCGGCCGCGAACGTCCCCTCCGGAGTGAACGTCCCCACGTGCAGCTCGTAGACCACTAGCGCGTCGTGCGACGGCGGCTCGAACGGCGCCACCTGCGGCGCTTGCACCACCCGGGAAGGACCGCGCAACCCCCTCGGCTGAGAACGCGAACACGGATCGGGGAAACGGCGGCCGTCGAGGGCAAAAAGGTAGTCGTCCCCGGCATCAGCCGGGGCGACTACCTCATAAATTCCATATCCGGCGTGCTCGAGCTCCACCTCCCGGCTCCCCACCCGCAGCGCGATGGCCTCCGCGCGCGGGGCCCACACCCGGAATGCGCACGTGCCATCGCCGAGCGGCCGGGCGCCGAGCCGGCGTTCCCACGGGAAGCTCACTACTCGGTGTCCGGGACCAGCCAGATCGCGGCGAGCGGCGGCAGCGTCACCTCGGCCGAGACCGGCTGCCCGTGCCACGGAATCGGCTCGGGCGCCACCCCGCCGAGGTTGCCCACATCGCTTCCGCCGTAGAAGGTCGAATCGGTGTTCAAAGCCTCGCGCCAGCGTGTCGCCCGAGGCAGTCCGAGGCGATAGCCCTCGCGGGGGACCGGAGACAGGTTGGCCGCGAACACCAGCACCCGATCGCCGTCACGCGAGGAGCGGGCGAACCCGATCACGTTGCTGTCGGCGTCATTGGGCTCGATCCACCAGAACCCCGAGGGGTCCGAGTCGACCTCCCAAAGCGCCGGCTCGTCGCGATAGACGTGGTTGAGGTCGCGCACCAGGGCCTGGATTCCGGCGTGATCGGGACGCTCGAGCAGGTGCCAGTCGAGCGAGCGCTCGTGGCTCCACTCCTGCTCCTGGGCGATCTCGCCGCCCATGAACAGGAGCTTCTTGCCGGGATGCGCCCACATGTACGCATACAGCGCGCGGAGGTTGGCGAGCTTCTGCCAGCGGTCTCCGGGCATCTTCGAGTACAGCGATCCCTTGCCGTGGACGACCTCGTCGTGGGACAACGGCAGGATGAAGTTCTCTGAGAACGCGTACATCAGGCTGAACGTCAGCTCGTGGTGGTGGTAGCGGCGGTAGATCGGCTCCTGCTGGAAGTAGGCAAGGGTGTCGTGCATCCAGCCCATGTTCCACTTGAATCCGAACCCCAGACCGCCCAGGTACGTGGGGCGCGAGACCGCCGGCCACGCGGTGGATTCCTCCGCCGCGGTGATGATCCCCGGCTCGCGGCCGTAGGCCACCTCGTTGAACTCCTTGAGGAACGCGACCGCCTCGAGGTCTTCGCGGCCGCCGAACTGGTTGGGGACCCATTCGCCCTCGCGCCGCGAGTAGTCGAGGTAGAGCATCGAGGCCACGGCGTCGACCCGGATCCCGTCGGCGTGGTACTCGTGCAGCCAGAACAGCGCGCTGGCGATCAGGAAGTTGCGGACCTCGTGGCGACCGAAGTTGAACACCAGCGTGCCCCAGTCGGGGTGCGCGCCGCGACGGGGGTCGGCGTGCTCATACAAAGCGGTGCCGTCGAACCGCGCCAGCCCGAACTCGTCGCGCGGGAAGTGCGCCGGAACCCAGTCGAGCAGCACCCCCAGTCCGTTGGCGTGCATGCGATCGATGAACTGACGCAGGTCGTCGGGCGAGCCGTAGCGGGGAGTGGGGGCGAAGTAGCTGGTGACCTGATAGCCCCAGGATCCGAGGAAGGGGTGGGCCATCACGGGCAGCAGCTCGATGTGGGTGAAGCCCATGTCCCGAGCGTACGCCGACAGCTCGTCGGCGAGCTCCAGGTACGTGAGCGGGCGGTTGCCCTCGAGCGGGTTCAGCCGCCAGGAGCCGAGGTGGACCTCGTAGATCGACATCGGCTCGCTGATCGGCTCCTGCGCCGCGCGCGCGGCGAGCCATTCGGCGTCCCCGTCGCTCCAGCGGTGCCGCGGCAGCGTCAACACCGATGCCGTCTTCGGCGGGCGCTCGGCTTCCTGGGCGTACGGGTCGGCCTTCAGCAGCAGATCGTGGTCTTGAGTGAGGATCTCGTACTTGTAGTGCGCTCCCGGCTCCACACCCGGCAGGAACAGCTCCCAGATCCCGCTCGGCCCCATCGAGCGCATCGCGTGCAACCGGCCGTCCCACGAGTTGAAGTCGCCGACTACGCTCACCGCGCGAGCGGCCGGCGCCCACACCGCGAACGCGACTCCGCTCACCCCATCCATCTCGCGCACGTGTGCGCCCAGGAATTCGTACAGCCGCTCGTGCCGACCCTCGCCGATGAGGTGCAGATCGAGCTCTCCGAGAGTCGGAGCGAACGAGTACGGATCGTCGATCGTGAACCCCCCCGCGGCCCCGTAGTCGACTTCCAGCCTGTAGCTGAGCGGCAGCGTGGCGCCGTCGAGGACTCCCTCGAACACCCCGCCGGGGTGAATCTGTTCGAGCTCCGCGGTCGTGCCGTCCGGGAGCACGGCGGTGATCGCGCCGGCCGCCGGACGGTACGCGCGGATCACAACGCCGCCGTCGCCCGGGTGGGCGCCCAGAATGGAATGGGGATCCGGGTGCTCACGGCGGACCAGGGTGTCGAGCTGTGCGGGTGCGACGGTGCTCATTCGGCGTCGAGTAGTCGCGTGATCCCGGCGACCGGGATCGAGATCCAGTCCGGGCGGTTGTCGAGCTCGTAGCGCAGCTCGTAGATCGCCTTCTCGAGCTCGAAGATCGAGAGCAGGTTCGCGATCTGCGCGCTGCCGGCGGGGAGCAGCGTGGGGTCGACGTGCGTCAGGTACTCCTCGAGGAACCGCTCGCGGGCCTGCTCCTCGAAGCCTTCCGGCGCCGCCGTTCCGCGCAGGATCTCCACGGCCGAGGTCACGTACGCGAACGAACGCAGCATCCCCGCGACGTCGCGCAGCGGCGAGCGCTTCTGCCGGCGCTCGGGAAGCGGCCGCGCGGGCTCGCCCTCGAAGTCGATGATGACCCATTCCCGAGGCGTGTGCAGGGTCTGGCCCAGGTGGTAGTCGCCGTGCGTGCGGACCACCCGACCGGGGGTGCCGGCCTGAGCCCGCGCGGCCAGCCGCTCGCGGACGTCCTGCCCGCGGCCGGCGATCGGGGCCAGTCGCTCATCGTCGGGCAGGCGGGCGAAGATCCGCTCGATGTCCTCGTCGATGGTCGCGGTCAGCAGCGACAGGGCCTCGTTCGAGGGCTCCTCCGGCGAGAAGGCGGGATCGGTCGCGTCGGACGCCAGCACGTTGTGCATGTGCGCGGTCACCGCGCCAAGCCTGCCCAGCCGCTCGAGAAAGGAATCCGGACGGGAGACGATCTCATCGAGGGCCAGCTCCCAGCCGCCAGTCGCGTCGGGAAGGTAGCTCTGCACGATGCCGAGCGTCGTCGCCAGCGCCTGACCCTCGTACTCGTACCAGCCGTGCAGCGGCGCGATGTTCTCAAAACCGCGGTAGGTGAGGAAGCGCAGGACCTCGAGCTCGGGGTTGACGCCCGCCTCGAGCTTGCGGAACACCTTGAGCACGAGCCGTTCATCGAATACCACGGACGAGTTCGACTGCTCGACTCCTATCAGCCTTGCCGTCGCGTCGTCGGACGGGACCACGGTATCGGTGTGGTGAAACGTGAAGTGGCCCTCGGACGCATCGATCTCCGCCTCCTGGTCCATGCGGCGGAGCACCGCGCCGAGGCGATCGGGTGCCGCGAGCGCGTCGTACGCGACCCAATGGTCGGTGTAGGCGATGGCCGCGTCATCTGGAGTCGCCCCCGCCGGGCGCAGGGTCAACGGAAGCTGGTAGAGCTCGTGCGTGCCGGTGGCAAAGCGGGTCTGCACGAGCGCCAGCAACAGCAGCGGCTCTTCGGTCAGCGTCGTCGTCTCGACAATCTCGATCCCGGCCACCGCCCGCGACTTGGAGGCGTACCAGCGCTGGTGCCTGATCCATTCCGGCAGGCTCTCCTCGTCCAGGCAGCGGCGGATCTCCTCCTCGGAGATCTGCAGGCGATCACTCATCGGGCCTCTCCTGCTCCTCGGCCACGAGCTCGAACCAGAAGAAGTCCCGCGGCCCGAGCGTCAGCAGGTAGGGCAGCTCGCCGATCCGCGGAAACCTGGAGCGGCCGAACAGCTCGACCGGGTAGCGCCCCTTCAAGGCGCTCAGGTCGAGCTCGACGGCCTGCGCTGAGCGGGCCACGTTGTGGACGCACAGCACCAGATCATCCTCGAAACGGCGAATGTGGGCGAATATCCGGGGATTAGACGGCTCGATCGGCTCGTAGCTGCCGAACCCGAACACCGGGTGCTCCTTGCGCAGCGCGATGAATCGGTGAATCCAGCGCAGCAGCGAGGTCGCGGTCCGCAGCTGGGCCTCGATGTTGACCGCCTGATAGCCGTACACCGGGTCCATCAGCGGGGGCGCGTACAGCTGGGCGAAGTCCGCGCGGGAGAAGCCGCCGTTCCGGTCGCCCGTCCACTGCATGGGCGTGCGCACGCCGTCGCGGTCGCCGAGGAAGATGTTGTCGCCCATCGCGATCTCGTCCCCGTAGTAGAGGACCGGCGAGCCCGGCAGCGAGAACAGGATCGCGTGCATCAGCTCCATCTCGTCGCGACCGTTGTCGAGCAGGGGCGCGAGCCGCCGGCGGATGCCGAGGTTGAGCTTCATCCTCGGGTCCTTGGCGTACTCGGCGTACATGTAGTCGCGCTCCTCGTCGGTGACCATCTCGAGCGTCAGCTCGTCGTGGTTGCGCAGGAACAGGCCCCACTGGCAGTTCTCGGGGATTCGCGGCGTCTGCTCGAGGATCTCGTAGATCGGGACCGCCTCCTCGCGGCGGATGGCCATGAACATCCGGGGCATCACCGGGAAGTGGAAGGCCATGTGGCATTCGTCGCCGCCCCCGAAGTACTGCACCACGTCCGCGGGCCACTGGTTGGCCTCGGCGAGCAGCACCCGGTCGGGGTAGTTCTCGTCGACCTCCTTGCGGATCCGCTTCAGGTAGGCGTGCGTCTCGGGGAGGTTCTCGCAGATCGTGCCCTCGCGCTCGAACAGGTACGGCACGGCGTCGAGGCGAAATCCGTCCAGCCCCAGGTCGAGCCAGAAGCGCAGCACGCCGATCATCGCGTCCCGGACCTCGGGGTTGTCATAGTTGAGGTCGGGCTGGTGGGAGAAGAAGCGGTGCCAGTAGTAGGCGCCGGCAACCGGGTCCCAGCTCCAGTTCGAGGACTCGGTGTCGATGAAGATCACGCGCGCGTCCTGGTATCGATCGGGGTTGTCCGACCACACGTACCAGTCGCGCTTGGGGCTGTCGGGGCTCGATCGCGACTCCTGAAACCAGGGGTGGTCGCTCGAGGTGTGGTTCATCACGAGATCGGCGATGACCCGGATCCGGCGCGCGTGCGCGGCGTCGATCAGCTCGTGCACGTCGTCGACCGCGCCGTAGTCCGGGTGCACCACGGTGAAGTCCGCGATGTCGTAGCCGCCATCGCGCAGCGGCGATTTGTAGAACGGCAGCAGCCAGATGCAGTCGATCCCAAGCCACTGCAGGTAGTCGAGCTTTTCCGTGAGCCCGCGGAACTCGCCGGAGCCGTCGCCGTTGGCGTCGAAGAACCCTCGGATGTGGATCTCGTAGAAGATCGCGTGCTTGAACCACAGGGGCTCGGCCTCGAACCACTGGCGGGCCTGCGCCAGGGCCGGCGACTCGGCCTCGGGCGACTGGGCACGGACCGGCGGCCGCTCGGCCGCGATCAGATGGCTGAGGGTCGGGGGACCAACGCCCATTACTAGATCTCTACGCGCACGACGTGCGCCTGCCGGATGCCGGGCTCGAGCCGGACGTAGTTCGGGCCGATTCGCCACGGGTAGCGCTCGTCGGTCAGGAGGTCGTGCGCGGTGAAGCTCGGAGGCAGGCCGAGGTGGGCCGGCACGATCGCGAGACCCTCCTGGGCCCGGTCAGGATCGAGGTTCACCACCGTGATCACCGCGTTCTGACCCATCCGCTTGGCGTAGCCGATCAGCGCGTCGTTGGCCGTGTCGAGGAAGGTGACGTTGTCGAAGTACTGAAGCGCGGGGTTCTCGCGGCGGATCGTGTTCAGGCGTTTGATCAAAGGCAGCAGCGGGCCGTCGAGCGCGCGCCGCTTGACCTCGTACTTCTCGGAGTGCAGGTATTCCTCCGAACCATCGCGGACGGGGACGTTCTCGCAGTGCTCATACCCCGAGTAGATCCCGTAGCTCGGGCTGAGCGTGGCCGCCAGGATCGCCCTGGCCTCGAACGCCGGACGCCCTCCATGCTGAAGGTAAGCGTGCAGGATGTCCGGCGTGTTGGCGAAGAAGTTCGGCCGGAAATACTCCTGCTCGCCCGAGTACGCCAGCTCCGAGATGTATTCGGTCAGCTCGTGCCGCGAGTTCTTCCAGGTGAAGTAGGTGTAGGACTGACTGAAACCCACCTTTCCGAGATGCCGCATGACGGCGCGCTTGGTGAACGCCTCGGCGAGGAAGATCACGTCTCGGTCACGGGCGTGGACGTTCTCGATCAGCCATGCCCAGAACGCGAATGGCTTGGTGTGCGGGTTGTCGACGCGGAACACCTTCACGCCGCAGTCGACCCAGTGCAGCATCACGTCGAGCAGCGCGTCCCACAGCGCCGGCCACTCCGGCGACTCCCAATTGACGTTGTAGATGTCCTGATAGCGCTTGGGGGGGTTCTCGGCGTACTTGAGCGTTCCGTCGGGCCGGCGGTGAAACCACTGCGGGTGCTCGCGCAGCCAGGGGTGGTCGGCGGAGGTCTGAATCGCGTAGTCGAGGCAGATGTCGATGCCGTGTTGTCTCGCCGTCGCCGTCAGCGATCTCAGGTCGTCCTCCGCCCCCAGGTCGGGGTGGATCGCGTCGTGCCCCCCGGTCTCGTCGCCGATCGCCCAGGGGGAGCCGGGGTCAGCCGGGCCGGCGTGCAGGGCGTTGTCCCGGCCCTTGCGGTTCGTGTGACCGATCGGGTGGATGGGCGGGAGATAGACGACGTCGAAGCCGAGCTCGGCCAGGGCAGGGATCTGCGCCTCGACGCCCTTCAGCCCGCCCCAGGAGCGCGGAAACAGCTCATACCAGGCTCCGAACCTCGCGCGCACCCGGTCGACCTCGATCTTCAGTGCCGGGAGGGCGGCGCAGCCGTGGCGCTCCTGGCCGCGCTCCACCGCGGCGAACAGCTCGGGGCCGAGCGCGGTGTCGTGCTTGGCCGTTTCGGGCACGGCCGGGTCTTTTAGCGCGCGTACGGCGTGCTCGATCAGCGCGAGGTCACCCGGAGATCGCGCGTTCCGGGCGGCGGATTCCAACAGGAGCACGCCCTCGGAGATCTCGCCGGCGAGGTCGTGCTGGCCGGCGGCCACCTTGCGCTCGAGCTCGTCGCGCCAGGTGCCGAACACGTCCGTCCACGCCTCGACGGTGTACTCCCAGCGGCCGACGCGGTCGAGCTCGATCTCGCCCGCCCAGCGGACGCCGTCGAGGTGGGCGTCGATCGGCCGCATCTCGGTCTCGCGCCAGTCCGGGTCTCCCGGTCCGCGGTAGCGGACCACTGCTCGGAGGATGTCGTGGCCGTCGCGGAGCACGTCGGCGGCGACCATCGCGGAGTCGCCCACGCATCGCTTGGCGGGATAGCGGCCGTCGTCGACGGCGGGCTGTGGGTATTGGATGACGATCCGTCCGGGCGCCCGCTCGGCCGGCGGCGGTATCGCCTCGGACGCGCGCGCGGGCTTGGCGCCGGCAGTGGGGGTGCTGGCCATGCCTGGAACATATCCGTGTCGGCGAGTTGGGTAAACCACGGCCCGTGAACTTGCTCCCACGCAGTAGCGGCGTTCAGCTGCATATCACCTCGCTTCCGGGCGGCCGGCTGGGGGCCGAGGCATACAGGTTCGTCGACTGGCTGGCGGCCGCCGGCCAGTCGTGGTGGCAGGTGCTGCCGCTGGGACCGCCCGACCGCTACCGCTCCCCGTACAAGTCGCGCTCCGCGTTCGCGGCGTGGCCCGGGTTGCTCGCCGATCCCCGCGCGCCGGTGTCCGCGGGAGAGCGGTCGGAGTTTTGTGAGCGCGAGCGGTACTGGATTTCAGACTGGGAGCGGTTCGCCGGCCGGGGTGCGGTCGACGACCAGGTGCGGTTTGCGCGCGAGTGGGACGCGCTGCGATCGTATGGCGCCGAGCGCGGGGTGAGGTTGTTTGGCGATATGCCGATCTACGTGGCTCCGGGGAGCGTCGACCATCGCGCCCACCCGGAGCTGTTCCGCGCCGGCGCGGTCGCCGGCGCGCCGCCCGACGCCTACGCCCGCGCCGGCCAGCTGTGGGGAAACCCGCTGTACGACTGGCCGGCGCTCCGCCGGCGACGCTACCGCTGGTGGGTGGCGCGGCTGCGGCGTGCTCTGGGGTTGTTCGATCTGGCCCGGATCGACCACTTCCGGGGGTTCGTGGCCTACTGGGCGGTGCCCGTGGGGGCGCGATCGGCGGTTGCGGGGCGGTGGATGCGGGGTCCGGGTCGCGCGGTGTTCGACGCCGCGTCGCGCGAGCTCGGTCGTGTGCCGCTCGTCGCCGAGGACCTGGGCGTGATCACGCCGGCGGTACACCGGCTGCGCGACGAGCTCGGGCTCCCGGGGATGCTCGTGCTCCAGTTCGCGTTCGAACCCGACGAGCCGCGAAGCCCCCACCGGCTCTGTCGGCACGTGGAGAACCGGATCGTGTACACGGGCACGCACGACCACGACACGGCGCGAGGGTGGTACTCGGGGCTGGATCGGGAGCGCCGTGAGATGGTGGATGCGGCGCTCGCCGGCTTGGGGCTCGGCGAGCGCCGGCCATGGTGGTCGCTGATCCGGCTGGCGTTCTCATCGCCGGCGCGGGTGGCGATGGTCCAGGCCCAGGACATCCTCGGGCTCGGGAGCGAGGCGCGGATGAACGACCCGGGGCGGGCGTCGGGGAACTGGCGGTGGCGGATGGAGCGGGGGGCGCTGACGCCGGCGCTGGCGCGGCGGCTGCGAGAGGTTACGCAGGAGGCGGGGCGGTTGGGTGGCGGCTGATCAGCGGGCGGCGCCGAACCGCATGGGGCGTCCGAGATGAGGCCCCCACACGGGGCCTTATCTCGGGCAGGGTCCGCGAGGCGAGGGCGCGGGTGCTGACCTTGGTGTGTCGGTAGACGTACGTCGCGTCCCCGCGTAGCCGTCCGAGCCACGTTGTCTCGAAGGACACGAGCGATGACGGATGCACGCGAACGTCCATGCCATCGCGTTCTAGCACCGCCAGCGCCCGCTCGGCGATCGCGATCTGACCGAGCGCGGTCGGGTGGATGTGGTCGGCCATCACCAGGTTGCGGGCGCCGAAGTCGCGCAGGTCGACGATCAGGGCGCCGAGGTCGCCGGCCGTCCGTTCGATCGCGCCGTTCAGCTCGTGAACCTTCGCGCCGGCGCGGGGACGGCCCAGATCGACCGGCGCCGTGGCGGTGAGGATGCGATCGCTGCGCTCGCGGAGGAACGTCAGTGCCGCCGCAAAATCACGCGCGAAAAGCGCGGGGTCCCAATCGAGCCCGCGCACGTCGTTGACGCCGATGTACAGGCAGCCCAGCTCGTACCGCGCGTCGGGGCGGGCAGTCCGCTCCTGGAACGCGCGGATTTGCGAGCCGACAACGTCACCCACGCCCGCGCCGTCGACCGCGTACGTGGTGAAGGCGAGTCCCAGCGCCCGCGCCAGCCACAGCGCCCACGACTGAAGCGCTACGCCCCACTGCAGCTCGCCGCCGCCGTTCGTGATCGAGTCGCCGAACGCGAGTACGCCGAGACGGCAGTCGTGGTCCATGGCGGCCATCATCGCGTAGGACATAATCCCGCTCGTGTACGAGGGCCGGGTGATCGTGGGGGACGGCACCACGGATGTGATCCGGGCAGCGGCGGACCTCGCCGAGCGGCTGCCCGCGCCGCTGGCGCCGCTGGCGCGGATCGCCTTCAACTATCGCTGGTCGTGGCTTCCGGGAGGGGCGGAGGTGTTCCGCGCGATCGATGCCGACCGGTTCGAGCTCTGCGGCCAGAATCCGGTGCGGCTGCTGCAGGAGGCCTCGGCCACGGCGCTCCGGCGCGCGGCCTCCGACAAGAGCCTGGTCGACCGCGCCGGCGCGGTAGAAGCCGCGATTCGCGCCGACCTCGACCGACCCCCGGCCTCCGAGATCGATCCCGACCATCCCGTGGCCTTCCTGTGCGCCGAGTACGGGGTTCACGTGTCGCTGCCCATCTATTCCGGTGGACTCGGCGCCCTCGCCGGCGACCTCCTCAAGGAGGCCTCCGATCGCGCGATCCCGATGGTCGCCGTTGGGCTGATGTACCGCAAGGGCTACTTCCGACAGCGGATCGACGCCGCCGGGTGGCAGCACGAGTACTGGGTCGACACCGACCCGCCACGGCTTCCGGCGGCGCTCGTCACCGACGGCGATGCGCACCCGGTGACCGTCGAGGTCCCGATCTCCGACACGATCGTGACGGCGCAGATCTGGCGCGTGGAGGTGGGACGGGTGCCGCTGCTCCTGCTCGACACCGACGTCCCCGATAACGGCCCACTCGAGCGCTGGATCAGCGGGCGGCTGTACGAAGCCGACGCCGAGACCCGCCTCGCCCAATACGTGCTGCTCGGTGTGGGTGGCGTACGGTCTCTGAGGGCGCTCGGAATCGAGCCGGGCGTGCTTCACCTCAACGAGGGTCACGCGGCCCTCGCGCCCTTGGAGCTGGCGAGCGGGGCACTGGGGAACGGCGAGCCGCTCGCGCAGGCACTCGCGGGCGCGAGGCAGCGGACCGTGTTCACGACGCACACGCCCGTCCCGGCCGGAAACGACTCCTATCCGGCCGCGGCCGTGACCCGAGCGGTCGGACGGCTCGCACGCGAGCTGAACTACGACCAGGATGACCTGCTCGCGCTGGGGCGCACCCATCCCCAGGACTCCTCCGAGCCATTCGGCGTCACCCAGGCGGCCCTGCGGTCAAGCCGCTCGGCGAACGCGGTCAGCCGGCGCCACGAGGACGTCGCCCGCGACATGTGGAGCGCGCTGTGGCCGGGATGGCCGCTCGAGCGCGTCCCGATCGGACACGTCACCAACGGAGTCCACGTCCCGACCTGGATCGGGACGCCGATGCGCGAGCTCCTGGACCGCCACCTCGGGGAGGACTGGATGGGACGCGCGGCGGATCCGCACACCTGGAGGGGGGTGGATCGGATACCCGACGAGGAGCTGTGGGAAGTGCGCGGCCGCCAGCGAGCCGAGCTGGTCTCGTTCATCCGCGCGCGCAGCGTCGCCGACCGGCTCGCCCGGAGTGACGTGCGGGAGTACGTCGAGGCGGCCGCGCGCGCGTTCGACGAGAACGTCCTCACGCTTGGCTTCGCCCGGCGCGTCGCCACTTACAAGCGCCTCGATCTGCTGACCCGGGATCCCGAACAGACCCTGTCCCTGCTGGGGGGCGATCGCCCGGTGCAGGTGGCCCTGGCCGGAAAGGCTCACCCCCGCGACGAGGAGGCCAAGCGAGCGCTCCAGCGCCTGTTCGGCCTCAAGGCCGCGCGGATCATCGCCGAGCGCGTGGTCTTCCTCGACGACTATGACCTGGCGATCGCGGCGCGACTGGTTCGCGGCTGCGACGTTTGGCTGAACGTTCCGCGTCCTCCGCTCGAGGCCAGCGGCACCAGCGGGATGAAGTCGGTCATGAACGGAGGGCTACAGGTGAGCGTGCTCGACGGCTGGTGGGCGGAGGCCTACGATGGCGAGAACGGCTGGGCTCTGCCCGGCGAGGTCGATGCCGACCCGGACAGCCAGGATGAGCGCGACACCGCGGCGCTTCACGAGGTCATGCGCGAGGAGGTCCTCCCGGCCTTCTACGAGCTGGGCGAACACGGGCTGCCCGAGACGTGGCTGGCCCGGATGCGCGCCTCGCTGCGGTCGCTGGGACCGCGCTTCTCCGCGACGCGGATGCTCGCCGAGTACGCCGCGGGCCCATATCGCAACGCTCCGTAAAGGGAAGGTTTGGCCGGTGCCGGGCGTCGTTAAGCTGAATGGAGTGAATTAGATGGGTTCACGCGTCGACAAGTCCCAGCCGAGCGCCCGCGAGCTGGCTGATGTTTCCCGCCTCGCCGACGGCACGATCGATCCCGCCCGCCGGGCCGACGCCGAGCGCCGGATCGCGGAATCGCCCGAGCTGAGCGCGCTCTACGAGCGCGAACGGCGCGTCGTGGATGTGCTCCACCAGGCCGCCGCCACCGATCGTGCGCCGGCGGGCCTGCGGGCGCGGATCGAAGCCCAGCGTCCCACCGCCAAGGCGCGAGTGCGGCGGCGGGGCGCCTACATCGGCGCCCTGGCCGGCGCCGCCGCCGCCGTGATCCTGGCGCTGGCGCTCGTGCTGCCGGGCGGGACCCCCGCCGGGCCGTCGGTGGCGCAGGCCGCCGGCCTCGCGGTACTGGGCCCCGCTCAGGCGGCTCCGGCTCCCAACCCGAGCAACCCCACGGGTAAGCTCGCCAAGGACGTCGAGGAGGTCTACTTCCCCAACTGGGACCGATTCGGCTGGCGGGCCGACGGCCAGCGGACCGATAAGCCAAACGGCCGCGTCGCCGTGACCGTCTACTACCGCTGGGAGGGCCGTCGGTTGGCCTACACGATCGTCGGCGCCCCGGCGCTGAAGGAGCCGGCGGCGTCCGTGAGCACCGTGGACGGCACCGTCCTGCGAACCATGCAAGTGGGTGGACGCGTGATCGTGACCTGGCAGCGGAACGGTCACACGTGCGTGCTGTCCGGCGCCGGCGTCAGTCCTCGCGTGCTGCAGGAGCTGGCGGCGTGGCGGGTCCCTCAGTAGTCGGCGCTCCCCTCAACGTCGTGGCGACGCGCTGGCGCGCCCGGTGCAGCCGCGTTGTGATCGTCGCCTCGCGGACTCGAAGCGCGCGCGCCGCCTCGCGGTAGGAGAGGCCAACGACGTCGATCGCGACGAGCGTGTCGCGAAAGTCGTCCGGAAGCGCGGAGATCGCCGCGTACAGCTCGGCCGACTCGATCCGGGCCTCCGGTTGCGTGGCGCTGCGGTCTTCGATCACATCCAGGTCGTCGGGCAGCGCCGTGGTCTGAGGGCGGCGCGCGGCCGTTCTCCTCTGGCTGAAGAACGTGTTGCGCAGGACTCTCAGCAGGTAACCGAGGTCATCCTCGGAGTGCAGGATCCGCGGCTTCTGCAGGACCCGGGCGAACGTCTCCTGGACGAGGTCCTCGGCCTCTTCGCGCGAGCCAGAGAGGCTCCAAGCGGCTCGGTACAGCCGATCGATGTGATCGCCGAGCGCCGCGGGATCGAGCTGACGTTCGCGGGTCATCCGGTGGCCAGGCCAGCATACGGCCCTGCCGGCTCGACGACCGCGGTCAGACCAGCAGGTCCGAGAGGGGGCGCGGGCCGGGGCCGATGTACTTCGCGGTGGGGCGGATCAGGCGACCCTCGCGCTTCTGCTCGAGGATGTGAGCCGACCACCCCGCGGTGCGCGCGCAGGTGAACATCGAGGTGAACAGATCCGGTGGGACCTCCGCGAAGTCCAGGACGACGGCCGACCAGAACTCGACGTTGGTCGCCAGCACCCGGTCGGGCTTGCGCGCTTCGAGCTCCGCGAGAGCGGCCTGCTCGAGCGCCTCCGCGACCTCGACGCGAGGCGAGCCGAGCCGTCTCGCGGTGCGCCGCAGCACCCGCGCGCGAGGGTCCTCGGCGCGATAGATGCGGTGTCCGAAGCCCATCAGCCGCTCCCCTCGGTCGAGCAGCTGCTTGACATACAGCTCGGCGTCGCCCATCACCTCGACGTCGTCGAGCATCCTCAACACTCGCAAGGGGGCGCCCCCATGGAGCGGTCCCGACAGCGCGCCGACCGCGGCGGACAGCGCCGCGGCCACGTCCGCCCCGGTCGAGGCGACCACGCGAGCCGCGAACGTCGACGCGTTCATTCCGTGCTCGGCGGCCGTGATCCAGTACGCGTCGATCGCCTCGACGTGCCGGGGATCGGCCTCCCCGCGCCAGCGGATCAGGAACCGCTCGGGTATCGAGCGCGCGGTGTCGATCTCGCGCTGGGAAACGGGAGGCTTGCCGATACCTCGCGCCGACTGGGCGACGAATGACAGCGCCATCACGGAAGCCCGCGCCAAGTTGTCTCGCGCTTCCTCGTCGGAGATGTCGATCAGCTGCCCGAACCCCCACTGCGGGGCGAGCATCGCGAGCGCGGATTGCACGTCGACGCGCGGATCGCCGGAGCGCACATAGAGCGGATGGGGCTCGGCGGGCGGCATCCCGGGGAGCAGCTTGCCGTCGACGAGCAGGCCCCACACCTGTTCGAAGGGGACGGCGCCAACCAGCTCCTCGATGTCCACGCCGCGATAGCGCAGGGCGCCGCCCGCGCGGTCCGGCTCCGCAATATCGGTCGCGAAAGCGACTACGCCCTCGAGGCCCGACTGTACTTCTGCAGTGACGCTCATCTATCGGTGCTCCTAGCGTGAGTCGAAGTCGAATGAATCAAGGCTAGCTGGGTACCCTGTCCCGCCGTGTCGGTGAACCAGCTCATGTTCCGGCCCGCGGTGGAGCTCGCGGCGCTGGTGCGCGCCGGTGAGCTGACCGCGCGGGAGCTAGTCGAATCCTCGCTGCGGGGAATCGACGAATTGCAGCCGAAGATCAACGCGTTCACGCACGTCGCGCACGAGTCGGCGCTGCGCGACGCGGACGCGATCGCGGCCGGCGATCCGCGTCCGTTCGCCGGCGTGCCGATCGCGATCAAGGACAACCGGGCGGTCGCGGGGATGCCGCTGACGATGTGCAGCGACCTGTTCAGCGACGTCGTCCCGCAGCACGACTCGTTCCTGGTGCGCAGACTGCGCGACGCGGGGTTCGTGATCGTCGGCAAGACGCTGCTCCCTGAGATGGGGATCCTGCCCACCACCGAGCCGCGCCGCTTCGGCGCCGCGCACAACCCGTGGGCGCTCGAGCGCACCCCGGGCGGGTCGAGCGGAGGCGCCGCGGCGGCCGTCGCCGCGGGAATGGTGCCGATCGCGCACGGCAACGACGGCGGCGGGTCGATCCGGATCCCCGCGGCGTGCTGCGGGCTGGTCGGGCTCAAGCCGGCGCGGGGGCGGGTGTCGGTTGGGCCCGAGGCAGGCGAATCGTTCCTGGCGGTTGACGGGGTCCTGACCCGGACGGTGGGCGAGACCGCTCAGGTGCTCGACGTGCTCGCCGGATACGAACCCGGCGACGCGAGTTGGGCACCACCTCCACACGGTGATTACGGTGAGCTCGCCCGCCGGCCTCCAGGTCGCATGAAAATCGGCCTCGCACTCGAGCCCCCGTTCGAAGATGCCCGCGTAGATCCCGTCTGCGAGCAGGCCGCCCGCGACGCCGCGGCGCTCCTCGAGTCGCTCGACCACGAGGTCGAGGAGATCGACCCGCCGTGGTCCGGATTGGATCTCCTGCCCGACTTCACGCGGGCGTTCGGACCGCTCGTCTCGCAGGTGACGTGGATCGGCGGCAAGCTGGCGGGCCGCGAGCCGACCGAGGACGACGTCGAGCCGCTCACCTGGTCGCTCTGGGAGCACGCCCGCGCACAGGACACCCTCAGCCACCTGGCCGCCCAATCGAGGCTCGAGTCGGCGGCGCGCTCGCTGGTCGCGTCGCTGGCGCGGTGGGACGCGATCCTGACGCCGGCGCTCGCCCGGCGCCCGGTCGCGATCGGCGAGATCCACGGCCGCGGGCCGGACCCGTGGGGCCACTATCGGCGATCGGGGTACTTCACCCCGTTCACCGCGCTCGCCAACGTCACCGGCCAGCCGGCGATCGCGCTCCCGCTGTACCACGGCGAGGACGGGCTACCAACCGCGATCCAGCTGATCGGCCGCCCCGCGCGCGAGGACCTGCTGCTCTCGCTCGCTAACCAGGTCGAGCAGGCGGCGCCGTGGGCCGACCGCCACCCCGACCTGTAGCGACGCCATCAGGTGCGTCCGCGGGCGAGCGGCGCAGGACCGCCGCTCCCGCGGTCGTCGCCGCGATCGAGGCGAGCGCGGCGCAGAAGATCGCGGAAGCCTGGCCCTGGGTGAGCGCGTGGGCCGGGAGGCCCAGCGAGATAACCGCGGCCGGAACCCCGACCTGTGCGGCGGCCAGGAGCCCGATCGCCCGGGGGGCCCTGATGGCCATGCTCGTCAGCACGTGCACGGCGATCGCCAATGCGGCGAGCAGGCAAGCGAGGAGCACGTTACGGCCGCTGCTCGTCAGCTGGCGGAGATTGATCTCGGAACCGAGAAGCACGAAGAACAGCGGAACCAAGAAACCCTGGCCAAGGCCGAGCACCTCCTGTGTGAGTCGCTTCGGCCCGCCGATCGCGGCCACCACGAGCCCGATGCCGAAGCCCGCGATGAGCAGGCTGGCACCCACCTTCTCCGCCAGGAAGCCGATCGAGAACAGCGCGATCACGGCCAGCCGCAGGTCGATCGCCCACTGGCGCTGCTTCCCCTCCTTGCGGATCCGTTTGACAAGCGGCTTGTAGCGGAGAAACCGCGCCACCGCGAACACCACCGCGATCACCGCGATCACGATCACCGCCCCGAGCGCGGCGTGCGGAGCCCGGTGGGGGATGATCGCGAGCGGGATCGCGAGCGTGGCGAGGACGTCGGCGATCGTTATCCACGCGATCGCGGTCAGCACCGCGGGGCTTGAGAGGCCGGTCTCGTCGATCACCGGGAGCGCTACCGCGGCCGACGATGAGACGAGCACGACCGCGTAGATCAGCCACGGCCCGCCGGCGGCGAGGTGGGCCGCGGCGCCGCTGGCCAGCGCCAGCGGTGCCACGATCGCGAACGCCACCGCGCCGCTCGCCAGCGCCGATTTGACCCGCTGGTCGCGCACGGGCACGTGCATGCCGACCGTGAACATCAGCGTGGCAAAGCCGAGGGCGTACAGCAGCTGGAGGTCGCTCTTGGCCGGGTCGATGACGCCGAAACCCGTCCTGCCGAGGATCACCCCGGCGAGCAGCTCGCCGACCACCGCAGGGATCGCGCCGCGCGCCAGCAGCGACAGCGCCGGGCCGAGCAACGCGGCGGCGGAAATCAGCGCGACGAGCCCCAGGTCCATCGCCAGGATTTGTAGCCGACCGCCGCGCGGCGCGGCGGTGAGGAGCAGTTAGGCCATCGGCAGCGACATCCCCACCGGCTTGGGGGCGGCCGCCGGCGCTGGCGCCTGCATCACGGGCAGCTCCACGGGGGACAGCGCGATCAGGCCGCGAGCGCCCTGGTAAATGGCCTGGGCGGCTGGATCGTCGGGATTGGAGAGGACGAGCGGGGTGCCCGCGTCCGACTGCTCGCGCAGGCCCATCGTCAGCGGAATCTTCGCCAGCAGCGGGACCTCGAGCTCCTCGGCCAGCAGCTGGCCGCCGCCCTCGCCGAACACCGGATAGCGCTCGCCCGTGGGCGTCACAAACGCGGACATGTTCTCGATCACGCCCGCGATCTCGAGCTTGAGCTTGGTCGCCATCTCCGCGGAGCGGCGGGCGACCTTCTGCGCGACGGGCTGCGGGGTGGTCACGATCACGAACTTGGCCTGCGGCAGCAGCTGGGCGAGCGTCATCGACACGTCCCCGGTCCCGGGCGGGAGGTCGATCAGCAGGTAGTCCAGGGGGCCCCACTCCACGTCCTCGAGGAACTGCTGGAGCGCCTTGTGGAGCATGGGGCCGCGCCACACCACCGCGGCGTCCTGCTCGATGAAGAAGCCGATCGACATCACGCTGATGCCGTCGTGCGCGGTGAGCGGGATCAGCTTGCGCTCGGCGTTCACCCGGGGCCGCTCGTTGCCGAGGCCGAGCATCCGCGGCTGCGAGTAACCCCACACGTCGGCGTCCAGCACGCCGATCTGCTTGCCCTGGGCGGCGAGCGCCGCCGCCAGGTTGGCGGTCACGCTGGACTTTCCGACCCCGCCCTTGCCCGAGCCGACGCAGATCACGTTGCTGACCTGGGCGAGCGCGCCTTCCGGCAGCGCGCCGCGGCCGAGCTTGCGCCCCAGCGCCTGCTTCTCGTTATCGGAGAGCACGTCGAAGGTGACGTTGACGTGGCTGACCCCCTCGAGCTCGCGGAGGGCCTGGGTCACGCCGCTCTCGAAGTGGGTGCGGATCGGGCAGCCGGGCGTGGTCAGCGAGACCATCACGTCGACCACCCCGTTCGGGTGGACCTCGACCGACCGAACCATCTCGAGCTCGACGATGTCCCGCCGCAGCTCGGGGTCGATAACGGTCCTCAGGGCATCGATCACTTGGTCTCTAGTAGGCATGAATCCCATTGTAGGCACCCGCTTCTGCGGCCTTAATGACCGATAGGGCGCCACTTGCGTGACGCCCCACCGGTTGAGGGAGGAGAGGGTGCTGCGTTCGCCGGCGGAGATATGAGGCCGGCGAACCCTTCCCGCTCTGACGCGCTCTCCTCGACGCCGAGCGGGGGAAGCTGTGGTTTACGAGGCCGAGCCGATCAGCCCCTGCGCATCGGTCACGAGCTTCTCGACCCGTGCCCCGACGATACCGGACTGCTTCTCGAGATCCTTGCGCACGGCGCGCACCTGGCGCTCGAGCTGACGCCGGTTCTGCTTGACGGCGCGCTCGATGCCGCGCCGGTTCTGGCGAAGCTCGCGCTCGAGGCGGGCGCGCGTGCGGCGGACCCGACGCTCCACCCGATTGCGTGCGGTCGTGCCGCGGCGCTCGTAGCGCTTGAGCTCGCGCTCGAAGCCGGACCGGGTGCTGTACCGGCTCGCCATGCCCCTTACGGTCGAGACGAGGTTGTCACGCGCGAGCAGACCGGCGCCGACGGGCACTAGGACCGCCCGCTCGGCGAGCACCTGGACCTGCTCGGCGCGCGTCTTGGGCTGGGTCGAGGTTGCGGTCGTCGCGCTACGCGCGGCGCGCGGGGTCCGAGCCGTGCGGCGCGTTGTCGCTGACCGGCGGGCGGTCCGCTTGGTCGTGGCTGGCCTCGTGGCCGCGCCTTGGTTGCTGGTGGTAGCCATTGATCTTTCTCGCTCCAGTTGAGACAAGGATATTACGGGATCATCGAACACATGTTTGTAAACCGGGTGTGTCCTGCGGTTACATTCTGGCAACGCCCGCGATAGCGCCGAAATGGTCCCGCCTCCCATCTGGAGCTGCTCTGGGAGGACCCTTCCTGTTCGCCGCCACCTATCCCGAGCGCGTCACCGCGCCGCGCTCGCGTCGAGCACGGTCAAAGACCTGGTCGTGGGCTCCGGGCTGCGGTTCGCCGATCGCGGGGAGCACGCCTTGCGGGAGTCCCGGACCGCCGGGGGCTCTACGCGCTCGACCGCTGAGACCGGGAGGCGTCGAGGCCGCGGGGCGGCATCGTCCGGCGCAGCCACGCGGGCGGGTCGCGCAGCTCCTCGAGCGTCGGCAGCGCCTCGGGCCCGCTGAACAGGTGCCGCAGCGCTACGGCTCCCCGCTCTCGGACGATCTGGTCGCAGAAGTACTTGCCCTGTTCGTACTGGCGGAGCTTCAGGTCGAGCCCCAGCAGCCGGGCCACGACCCTCGAAAGCCCGGACTGCGAGCGTCGCCGGCGGTCGAGCGCCGCCCGCAGCTGAGGCAGCGACGGCAGCAGGTCCGGCGCGACGGCGTCCATGACATGCTCGGCGTGCCCCTCGATCACCGCCATCACCGCCTGGACTCGATCGAGCGTCTCGCGCTCGGACTCGCTGGTGACGACCGAGATGAGGTCCCCGTGCCGGAGCGCCGAAGCCATCTGGCGAAGCTCCTCGCCGGTCGGCATCCGCAGCTTGCGCGGCGCTTCGAGGCGCAGCTCGGCGGTCTTCAGAAGCTCGCGCACGAGCCCGGCGACGTGGGGGTGAAGCCAGGGCACGGCGGCGAACTGCACGGCGTGGGTCACCTCGTGCAGGGTCACCCACGTCACGAACTCCTTCTCCTCGGCCCGGAATGTCTGCACCGCCTGGCCCAGGTTGGGCATCACGAACAAGAGCCGGGGCGGACGGTCCTCGACGGCCTCGTCGAGGAGCACGAGCTCGTACTGGCCGAGGACCCGCTGGGCGAGATACCCGAGCACCACCCCGACCTCGGTGCTCAGCACGAACCCCATCGCGATCTCCGCCGCCGGGCGCAACGGCCCGAGGCTCTTGCCGGCGCGCTGGAGCACGGGGTCGAGCAGGGCGCGCATCGACTGGATGTTGGACGCGACCCATTCGCGGCGGCCGATGCCCTCGGGCTCGGGCAGCGGGCGCGCGGGGTGAAGGCCCGTGTAGGCCGTCACACGCGCCTCGGATTCGATCGCGAGCGCCGCGAGGTCGGCGTCCGGGGCACGCCCGTCGCCGCTGCCGGCGACGAACTCCGCGATCCGCTGGGCGATGATCCAGTCGATCATTCGCTCCACCCGCACATCGTTTCGAGCTCCGCCAGGGTTTCCGGTGTCCGGGCCGCGATCACCGGCGAGGTGGGGACGGCGCTGAGGGGCGCCGCCAGGGGCCCATCGCACCAGGGAAAGGAGACCCGCCCGCCGGCCTCGCGGACGATGAGCTGGCCCGCGGCCGCGTCCACGCCGCGAGCGCGACGCAGCGAGAGCATCCCGTCGAACCTCGCGGCCGCCACCTGGCAGAGCGAGGACGCGATCGTTCCCAGCGCGCGCAGCCGGTACGTGCAGGCGACCAGTACCTCGATCGAGGCCGACACCCACCGCGGATCCGCCGACTCGATGCCCAGCACCTCGAGCCGGCCGTCGCGCGCCCGGCGTTCCGGGGCGAACGGGTCGAGCTTGGCGCCGTTCAGCCAGGCTCCGCGCGCGCGGCGCGCCGACCACTCCTCGGACGGTCCGAAGTCGTAGACGAACGCGAACGCGACGTCGGCCATCGTGTCCCCGTCCGCGACCGCGATCGACAGCGCATAGTGAGGGATGCCGCGCTTGGCGTTGAGCGAGCCGTCGATGGGGTCGATGATCACGCGGACTCCGGGGTCGCCGTAGTCGATCTCCCCGCGCTCCTCGGAGATCGCCGTGAACCGGTATCCCTGGTCGCGCAGCTCGTCGAGCTCGGTCAACACGACGCTCTCCGCGCTCCGGTCGATGACCAGCGTACGGTCGCCGCCGCTGCCGCGGGTCCCGGTCTCGACCGCGCGCTCCTTGGTGCTCGGAGCGTCGGCGAGCATCTCGGCGAGGCCGCTGACGGCGCGCCGGCAGACCCCGAGCCAGTCTGCCTCGGTTGCGGAGCGGGTGGACGTCATCGCGGACCTATGCTGTCAGACGTGGTTCTTACCCCGGCTCAGGTCGAGGCCGTCCGGTACTCGGGCGGTCCGCTGGTGGTGGTCGGGGGCGCCGGGACCGGCAAGACGCGGGTGATCGAGGAGCGGTTCCGGTGGCTCGTCGGGATGGGCGCCCGGCCCGAGCGGATCGCGGTGCTGACGCCTTCCGAGGCCCGGGCCGATCCTCTGCGCGAGCGCCTGGAAGGGTCGCTGACGCGTGGCTATGACGAGCTGTTCGTGCTGACGCCGATCCAGCTGGCCTCGGTCGTTCTGGGCGGTCTGGGGCCGGGGGGCGCCGGCGGTGCTAGCGCTCTGGGTCTGGAGGCGCTCGAATCGATGCTCGATCCCGGGGACCGCTTGGTGATGCTGCTCGAGCGGATCGACGAGCTGTCGCTCGAGCGCCACGACTTCGGAGGCAGCGCAAATGCGCTGCTGGGCGGCTTCGTCCGGCGCATCGATCGGCTCAAGGCCGAGCTCATCTGGAGCGAGGACTACTCCCGCTGGGCGGCGGGGTTGGCGGACGCCGGCGTGGAGCGGTCGGATGCGGCGCTGGCCGGCGAGTTCGCGGAGGTCTATGCGACGCACGAGCGGATGCTGGCGGAGGTCGGGGCGCGCGACGCCGGCGATCTGATGCGCGACGCTCTGCGGCTGGTGGGCGAGCAGCCCACGGTGGCGCGGCGCTTCGAACATCTGCTGGTCGACGACGCCCAGGAGCTCGACCTCGCGCCCGCGACGCTGGCCGTACAGGTCGGGGGCTCGGGGCTGACCGCGGTCGGCGACCCCGCCCATGGGCTGCGCGGGTTCCGGGGGGCGGCCGGCGCGCGCATGCGCCGGTTTTGCGAGGCGAGTCCCGGCGTCCGCGTGATCAGCCTCGAGCGCAGCATGCGCTGCCCCTCGCGCGTCGCGCGGGCGGGCGCGACGCTCGTGGGCGTCGAGTTGGAGGGGTCTTCGCCGGGGGGTGAGGTGGTCTTCTGGCGGTGCGCGAACGAGCGGGCTCAGGCCCAGGCGGTGGCCGCCGACGTAGAGCGGCTGATTGCGCGGGAGGGGGTCGCGCCAGGGGCGATTGCCGTGCTGGTCGGCTCGCTCGCCCGCGAGGGGCAGTCAGTCGCGGTGGCCCTCGAGGAACGGGCGGTGCCCCGTCGCGTGGTGGGAGAGGCCGCGTTCTTTCAGCGCGCCGAGATCCGGGACGTGCTCGCGTGGCTCAGGCTCCTCGCCGACCCCTCGGACGCGGCCGCGGTCGTTCGCGCGCTGGCCCGGCCCCCGATCGAGTTGCGCTCGGTGGATATCGCCCGCTGTACCCAGATCGCTCGGCGGCGCAAGCTCGACATGGTCTCGGCCCTCGCCGCCGCGACCGAATCGCCCCAGGTGCCGCCCGAGGCGCGCGAGCGGATCCGGGTGTTCCTCAAGCTCTATCGCTCCTGTACGGCTGCGATCGACACGACCCGCCCCGACCTCTACGTGCATCGGCTGATCGATCGGCTCGGGCTGCGCCGCCAGCAGCTCTTCGCCGCGCACGCGGACGTGGTCGAGCGGCTACGTGCGCTGGCCCGCTTCGGCGAGCTGGCCGCGATTTATACGCGCCGCTCGCCGCAGGCCACGCCGCGGGAGTTCGCCCGCTCGGTCGCCGCCGTCGCGGACTTCGGGCTGCGCGAGCGGGAGGAGCCGGAGCTCGGCGGCGGCCCTGCCGCCGCTCGTGAGGTGCAGGTGGTCGCGCTCGAGGTTGCTGGAGGCCTGGAGGTGGACCACGTGTATGTGGTGGGGCTGCACGCGGGTCTGGCCGTGGCGCCCCCTGAGGCGATCCCCGATGCGCTACTGCGCGAGGAGCTCCCGGCGGACACGGAGTCGGGGCGGACTCTGATGTTGCGACAGAGCCTGTACGTTGCTTTGACGCGCGCGCGTTCGCGGGCGGTCCTGTCGTATCCGAGCGCGGGAGATCGGAGTGCGGTGCTGGCACCGTCGCCTTTGGTCGAGGAGGCGCGCCGCGCGCTTGGCGCCGGGTGGGAGGACCGGGAGGAGGAGCTGTTCGGACCCGCGGAGACGCTTCAATCCACATACCGGCTGCTTCGCGACGAGCTGCTCGAGGGGACCATGCGCGCCGGCGGTCGCCTTGGCGAGCTGCGCCTCGACACGGACCTCGACGTCTCGCACGCCGTGGTCCGGTACCTCGAACTGCTGAAGCTGGCGGCGCTGATCGAGCGCCCCGAGGGTCAAAGCCTCGCCGAGGGCCTGCGCGATGTGAACTCGCGGATCTTGCAGGCGGTCACCGCCGAGCAGCGCGAGATCTTCAGCTCCTCGACGCTCGACGACTACTTGTTGGATGCCGAACGCGACGCGCGCCGGCGCGCCCGGGTGGTCGCGGCGCGTGACGAGCCCTCCTTGGAGGCGTTCCTGCCACGGCGCGGCGACGGCGTCGTGTTGTCGGCCTCCGACATCGACACCTACCGGACGTGCCCGCTGAAGTACAAGTTCGCGCGGGTGTTCCGGATCCCGCAGGAGCCCACCATCCACCAGCGGTTCGGGATCGTGGTACACCAGGTTCTGGAGCGCTTTCATGCCGGTGACGGCGCCGGCGCCGGCTTGCGTGCCAGCGCCGGCGTCGGTTCGCTGGCCGAGCTACTCGGGTTGCTCGACGCGGCGTGGCGGCGCGGCGGGTTCGGCGACTCAGAGGAGGAGCGCCAGCTCCGCGGCAAGGCCGCCGCCGCCCTGACCCGCTATCACGCCCGGTTCGAGTCCGAGGAGTCGAATCCGATGTGGTTCGAGCGGGCGTTCACGTTCAAGCTCGGCCCGCACCTGCTGCGCGGACGGGTGGATCGGGTGGACCAGCTGCCGGGGGGCGAGTACGAGCTGATCGATTACAAGACCGGGCGGCCGAAGAGCCCGGCGCAGCTCGCCGACGAGGTCCAGCTCTCGCTGTACGCGGTGGGGGCCCGCGAAGCGTGGAGCCTCGACGCCTCCCAGCAGGCCTACTACTACGTGCTGGACGACGAGAAGGTGACGGTGCCGACCGGCGCCGCGGATCGCTCGGAGTGGGTCCGGGACGTGGCGTTCGAGGTCGCCGAGGGAATCCTCTCGCAGGGGTTCGAGCCCACGCCGTCGTTCGCGGCGTGCTCGGTGTGCGATTACCGGTTGGTGTGCCCGGCGGCGGAGCGATAGTGGTCGGCGCTTCGTTTGGGCCTCCGGAGCGGTTCGGGCCATTCCGGGGTGTCCGAGATTGGCCTCGGTATCCGCGGCAAATCCCGGACGCCCGCCAGCGGGGCTCGGACAGCTCAGACGCTCGGGCCAGGCGGTTCGTCGTTGCCGCGCTGGCGCAGGAACCGCTGGAGGTCGCGGGCGATGCTCTCGCCGGAGGGCAGGGGACCGGGCTGGTCGTCCGGCTCGTCGCCGGCAGCCTGCTCGAGCCGCTCGACGAAAGCCTGGACGTCGGGATCGCTCTGCACGGCGAGGCTGACCTGGCGCTCGTAGTCGGAGGCGGCCGTCTCGAGCTCGGAGGCGTCGACGGCCACTCCCACGAGGCCCTCGAGCTTTCGCACCAAAGCGAGCGCCGCCTTCGGGTTGGGCGAGGCGGCGATGTAGTGAGGCACCGCGGCCCACAGGCTCGCCGACGGCAGCCCACCGTGCTGGCAGGCGGCGTGGAGGATCCCCACGATCCCGGTCGGTCCCTCGTACGAGGATCGGGTCAGCCCGAGCCGCGAGACGAGCATCGGATCGGAGGCCAGTCCCGTCACCGATACCGGCCGCGTGTGTGGGACGTCGGCCAGGAGCGCTCCGAGGGTCACGACCAGCTGCGTGCCGAGGGCCTCGGCCAGCTCGACGATCACCTCGCTGAACGTGCGCCAGCGCATCGAGGGCTCGCTGCCGACGAGCAGGACCAGGTCCCGGGGCGCGCGGGGCACCCGCGCCTCGTACAGCTCCACCGCCGGCCATACGACCTGCCGGGTGTCGCCATCGGCCAGCTTGATCCGGGGACGCGTGGCCTGGAAGTCGTAGAACTCCTCGGGGTCGATGGTCGCGAACCGGCGGGCGCCGAGGGCGCTCCCCACGAACGTGAGCGCGGTTGAGGCCGCATCGGCGGCGTCGTTCCAGCCCTTGAACGCGCACACCAGCGCCGGGGCGCGCAAACCGTCGGGTCTGTATTCCCATTGAAGGGGCTGCATCCGGCTCACCGTACATCATGGGCACATGAGCCTCGGCGAAACGCCTGTGGTCGCGATCGGCGCCCTGCGACCGGGACAGGAGGTCACCGGGGTGTTCGCGTGTACCCGCAAGGACCGCTTGACGACCCGGACGGGGTCGTCGTACCTGGCGCTCGAGCTGCGCGATCGGAGCGGCACGATCCCGGCGCGTGCCTTCCGCGACGCGGATGCGCTCGCGGGGCGGTTCGAGCGCGGCGAGTTGGTCAGGGTCAGCGGGCGCGTAGAGCGGTTTCGTGACCAGCTCGTGCTCGAGGTCGTGGCGATCGAGAGGGTCGAGCCGGTTGCCGACTCCGATGAGGCCGATCCGGCGCGCTTCCTGCCGTCCACGTTTCGCGATCTCGAAGAGCTCGACGGGTTTCTCGAGCACCTTGCGGGCGAGGTCCACGATCGCCCGTTCCGGTCGCTGCTCGATCGGCTGCTGTCCGATGTGGAGCTGCGGGCAGCGTGGCGCCGCGCGCCCTGCACGCGGGGCGGCCACCACGGGTATCTGGGCGGGCTGCTCGAGCACACGGTCGCGGTTGCGACGCTCGCCTACGACCTCTGTCAGGTCCATCCCCGCTTGAATCCGGACCTGCTCCTGACCGCGGCGATCGCGCACGACCTGGGGCGCACTCGAGAGTTCACCTACGGCGCCGAGATCGGCCTCACCGACGAGGGCCGTCTCCTCGGTCATCTCGTGATCGGCGAGCGGATCCTGTCCGAACCAAGCCGGGGGCTGGACGAGGGGCGCCGGCTCGCGCTGCTGCACTGCGTTCTCTGTCACCACGGCCCGTCATCGGCTCCCGGCGGCCGGTTTGCGTCGCCAGAGGCGCTGGCGCTCTACCGGCTGAACGCGCTCGACGCGACCGTGAAGGGCGCGCTCGAGCACGGCATGGGCGAGTGACTGCCGGCGCCGGCGGAGCACCCGGCGGGAGGACCTAGGATCCCGCCTGGCGCGGCACGGGCCTGGTGGCCCATCCAGTCTTCAAAACTGGCAGGGCCGGGCAGCCCCCGGCTTGGAAGGTTCGATTCCTTCGCCGCGTCGCTCAAGGGTTTCCCTGGTATCGGGCGGAATCGTGGCCGGGCGGCGAGCCGTAAGGGCGGTGCCCGGCTGCGGGTCAACGCGGGCCAATTTAGGCCCCGTCGTTCCCCCCGCCATTCCCCCGAGCGTTCCCCCGAGAGGCTCCCGGGCCCGCCGCGCATGCGTCGCTCGGAGTTCGACACCGGTCTCGCCGAGCACGGGTTGGCCAGCGCTGTCGTGGGCGTCACCCGCTACATCGCATCAGCCCCGGCGCCGACCGCGCCGAGGCCTTGGTGGCGGTGGTCGACCACTGGCTGGGCCGGGGGCTCGGGCGCGCCGTGCCCCAGCGGCTCGCCGACCGGCCGCAAGGAGCGAATCTCCCACTTCATGGCGCTGGTCCACGCCGACAACCCCCCGCCGCTCGAGCCGCTCTCCAACCTCGGCTCGACGAGCCGGTCGTCCCACGGCAAGGTGGTCGAGCTCGACACCACTCGACGGTCAATCCGGAGATGCGCCACGGACGCAAGTCAGAGTGCCAGCGATTTGACGGCTTCACGCTGCACGCCGCCGCTACCGACAGCCAGGAGCCGCTGATCACTGGATCCTTGGCGACTCGACGTAAGACGATCAGCAGACCTGCGAGGACACCGCCACAGGGCGTTCGCGGGGCTCCGGCTGCTAACCGAGGCCTACGGTGGGGCTCAGCCCGAAGCGGTTCGTGTAGTAGTCGCAGTGGACGCCGACGCCGTGGCCGCTGAGCGTGGCGACGACACACTTTGACGCCGCGTTCGCCTTCTGGCCCGGAGCCGGGAAGATCGAGATCTTGCCGGAGAACCGGGCGCTCGGGAAGTACACGTTGGTCAGGTGCCGGATGTACAGCAGCGTCGGCGTGGGCGGCTTGCGGACGATCGTCATTTTGCGACCGCTCTCTGCGCTGCTAGTGACTTGCTGATAGCGGTTGCCGGCGGCGTCGATCGCTGTTGCCGTCTCCTGGAGGTAGGCGGTGCCGAACATGAACATCTTGCGGTTGCACCCGATGCCCCCGAACCAGCGGTCCACCTCGGTCGAGCCTTCGAGCGGCTTCACCGAGTCGGTGAAGTTGAGATCACATCTCGCCGTTTGGCCACCGCGCACGGCCGTCTTCGGGGTTCTGCGCGCCCCGGGGAGCAGCGCCGTGCCGGTCACCGCGAGGATCCTCCCGTTCCGGAACTGCACCACGATCATGGGCTGGTTGGATGGAAGGGTCCGCTTGGTGGGATGCCCAGCGGTCAACGAGCGGCCGTTGCCCAGTGTCTGCGGGCGGGCGGACGACGCGCCGAGGCCGATCTTCCAGATCCCTCGTCCGTGAGTCCAGGCTACGAGGGTCTTGTCGTCCGACGTGACCGACAGCCGGTCAACCTCGACCTTCGGGAGGGCCCCCTTCGCGAGGTCGGTGCCGCCGAGTCGCTCCCAGCTGGCTTGGGGCGACTCGCCCCCGCACGTGCTACACGTCCACACCCCGTAGTACGTTCCCACGTCGATCGTGCCCGGATGACCGGGCACCTCGACCACTGACAGCGCCGGGGCCTTGGGCAAGGCGGTCGTCTCAGTGCCGCTGAGGTCGACCCAGTGGGTGCCGGTGGGGGCTCCAGCGTTGCTCGTGTACCACAGGTGGCCGACGCCGAGCTGGCCGATCGTTACCCAGGCTTGCGAGGGGTTCGCCGGGTTGAAGGTGACCTGGGTGAAGAACGGCTTACCGCCCGGATTGGTCGCCTTGTCAGGTTGGGGAAGGTTGCCGGTGATGTCGGTCCAGTCTTTGGCGTCGGTCGTGCGGGCCACCTCACCGTCGTTGCTCGCGGTGAAGATCGTGTCGCCGCCCGTGGGGGGAAGGGCGATCGAGGTGAGCACACCCTGATCGGTGAGTGTGAGCTTTCCACTGATGGCGCTCCAGGTCACCGGGCCTGGAGCAGCCTTGGCGTTGGTGGTCTGGTACACGCGATTCGTCCCGGCTAGAAGACGCTCGGGCTTGGACAGGTCCATCACGTACGGGGCGTAGAAGCCCCTGGGGTCGTTGCACTCAGGCCGCGGACAGGGCTGGATCTGGGTCTCAACATGCTTGCCCTTGGGCCACGTCGTGCGCCAGATGTCCAGGTTGGGTTGTTCGAAGTAGACGGTGTGGGAGTTAGGGGTGGGATCGATGGCCGTGTCCCCACCGTCGCCGCTGGCGATATCGCCCATCGCGGGCAACTTGGGCGCGACGTTAGGCAGCGCGGCAGGCGAGCCGTTGTCCTGGGTGCCGCCCAGGAGATCGGTCAGGCTCGGGGAGACACCCGCGTTGAACTGAGTGATTCTCAGACCCTGCTGGTCCTTGGACCCAGGAGCGCCGTTCAGGTTGGTCCAGTCCTTGGCCTTCGTCCCGGTGCCGCCCATGTTGCTCGTGTGCCACAGGCCCCCGTCCTCTCCGACGTAGAAGGAGGAGGGACCGCTAAAGGCGATGGCGTGGATGTCGGGGTGGATGAACCCCTGCCGGTAGACGCGTCCGATGTCGGTGAACTTCTTTCCACCGTCGCTGGTCGCGAGGATGGTGATGCCGCCGAAGACGGCACGGTTCGAGTCGGCGGGATCGACCCCGACGACGTTGTCGTAGTCGCCCTGGGCGTTTTGGTCCTGCGCTTCGGGATTGCCCTTGAAATAGTTGGTGTAGCCGGGAGTGTTCGCAGGTATCGGCGTCCAGGTACTCCCGCCGTCTTTGGTCTTCTCGATGCTCAACAGCGCACCAGCGCAGTCGGCCACGCCAGCGTAGGCCACCCCGCCTGGCCCCACTCCGAGTACCATGCGACCGGCGCCTGCGTTGGAATACACGACCTTCCAGGTCGTCCCGCGATCATCCGAGGTGGCTATCCCTCCCGCTTCGGTCCCGCAGCGATCACCGAAGGACGCCCAGTACTTGGCGGGGTCCGTGGGGTCCTGGTGGATCTCGTAGACCTGTCCCGACACCTCCTCGCCCTCCCTCAGTGGCGGAATGACTGTGTTGAGCTCGTCAATCTTTCGCCAGAACAGCCCGCTGTTCGGCGACTGGTACACGCCCCGATCGGTGGCCACAAGCACCCTGCTGCCGTTCGCGACGACACCTCCGATGAAATGCTCCCCGAACGTACTTCGGCCTCGGCCCCACACCGTCCAAGTCTTGCCGCCGTCCGTCGACTTAAGCAGGCCCTGGCCGTACTGGCTGTCGGAGCCGTTGATCTCCCCAGTGCCAGCCCAGACCGTCTCCCCGGTGGAGCTCACGGCGAGGGCTCCAATCGCCATGGAGACGTTGTCGGTTAGGGGCTTCCAGGTCTTGCCGCTGTCCTCGCTCTTCCATACCCCGCCGCCGGCTGCGCCGACATAGATGACCCCGGGGTGGTCGGGAACCACGGCCACGCTCGTGATCCGCCCCGAGCTGTTGCCCCAGTTCCGGTCTGTGAGGATGTGTGCGGGCTCGAGCGGTTCGGGACCTACGAAGCTCCAGCCGCTGGCGCTCTGGGCCTGCGCGGTGCTGACGATCCCGGGTAGCAGACCCTGACCCACGACAGCTGATCCAGCAAGGGCAGCAGCAGCCGCCAGAACTGTCACAGCCTTCTTCCCCATCGCTCCCCTCCGTTGCCCCGAAGTTAAGATCGCCTCATGGACCGTTCCAGTATGACCGAGCTGTCAAGGATGAGGTCGGCCGGCGTCGCTGCCACCTCGCGCAGGCCGGCTGCGCACGCCCGGCGGGCACGCGGCGCCGACTCAAGCGGGTTCTGCCCCGCGCGGGCAGCTTCATGCTCGCCTTCACGAGAGGCACGTCTGCCGTTGCGGTCGTCGCCTCGGACTCACGCCCCCAAGCCGGGATTTTTCCTTGCGTGCTGCTCCGGCGCCGCCTAAAGTGTCTCCAGGGTGCAAGCCAAGCCGTGCGGGCGATGCCGGGTTTTTTGCCACAACGAGCCTCACCAGACGATACGCGGATGACCGCTCATCACCGCACTCGGCCGCGCGCCGTCAGCCCCAAATCGCGGACGCCGGCAGCCAGCAGCGAAGCAGTGCAGGCGCGGCGTCTGTCCGCCGTGATCGGGGTGCTCACGCTGGTGATGGTGGCGATATTGGCGAGGTTGATGCTTGCGCCCGCGGCGCTGGCGCTCTCTCCGGCATACGTCTACTGGGTCAACACCTCCGAGAACGCGATCGGACGCGCGAACCTCGACGGCACCGCCGCCAACCAGAGCTTGATCACCGGCGCCAGCACCCCGCAGGGGATCGCGGTCGACGGCCAGCACATGTACTGGGCCAACTTTGACCTGGACACGATCGGAAGGGCGAACCTCGACGGCACCGCCGCCAACCAGAGCTTCATCACCGGCGCCACCGCCCCGTTCGGGGTGGCGGTCGATGGCCAGCACATCTACTGGGCCAACACCTTCGCGAACACGATCGGCCGGGCCAACCTAGACGGGACTGGCGCCAACCAGAGCTTCATCACCGGCGCCAGGAGACCAGTCGGGGTGGCCGTCGACGGCCAGCACATCTACTGGACCAACCTCTTCGGGGGCACGATCGGGCGAGCGAACCTAGACGGGACTGGCGCCAACCAGAGCTTCATCACCGGCGCCACTCAACCGGCCGGGTTGGCGGTCGACGGCCAGCACATCTACTGGACCAACTTCGTCGCGGGCACGATCGGAAGGGCGAACCTCGACGGCACCGGCGCCAACCAGAGCTTCGTCATCGGCGCCGGGGCCCCGGTCGGGGTGGCGGTCGACGGCCAGCACATCTACTGGGCCAACTTTGACCTGGACACGATCGGGCGGGCGAACCTCGACGGCACCGGCGCCAACCAGAGCTTCATCACCGGCGCAGCGTTCCCAGAGGGGGTGGCGGTGTCGGTGGCGCCACCTACGGCGAACATTAGCTCGCCGGCAGACAATCAAATCTACGGCATCAGCCAGTTGGTGGCGACGTCATTCTCCTGCGCCGAGGGGATCAACGGTCCAGGACTCTCCTCGTGCACGGATTCCAACGGCTCGAGTTCGCCGGGGCGTTTAGATACCTCGACCCTGGGGACGCACACCTACACCGTGACCGCCACCAGTAAAGACGGGCAGACTGGGAGCACCAGCATCAGCTACACGGTCGCGGGGCCGCCATCGGTGTCGATCTTGACCCCCTCAAACGCGGCCCCCTACACCACGGGTCAGTCGGTGGCCGCGAGCTATACCTGCCGGGAGGGGCCGTTCGGTCCTGGGATCTCCTCCTGCACCGGCACCGTCGAGAACGCGGCCCGAATCAACACCAGCACCCCCGGCGAGTACAGCTTCACGGTGATCGCGACCTCCAAGGACGGCCAGCGCGCCGCCGCGACGGTCCGCTACACAGTGCTGGGGACGGCAGGCGTGCGGATCACCGGTCTGCGTGCCACCCCGCTTCGACCGGGCTGTGCGACCGAGAGCGGCCGCGACGAGCGGGAGACCACCGCGGTGAGCGCGGATGCCATCTGCCGGCACTTCCGGCTGACCCTGACGGGAACGATCAAGTCCGCCGGACGGCTGAATTCGGCCGCCGTCGGCACCATCCAGGTGAAGGTGAGCGTCAATCTCCCCTACGGCTCGGCCGCCCGTGCCGCCCACGGCGAGGTCAGCCACGGCCGGTGGCGCGTCTCGCTGGTACTCCCGGGCGTCAACCTCGACCCTGTCCCCCCCAGCTACCTGATCAGCGTGCACTACGCCGGCGATCGACTGACCGAGGCGGCCAGCACCGAGCGCCGCGTCCGGCTGGAGAGCGAACGCGCGGGCCTCAACCCACAACTCCCACCACTACCGTAGCGCCAAAAACGAGTGACGCTCGGGTACTTCTGATTTCCGTCTGCGTTTCCGTCGGATAGGCCGAGCGCGTTGCCGCGCTCTCCCGCCCTCCCTGGTGGGCGCTACTCCCACGACTACTATGGGCACTCCGTCACCCTGGGGCTCGCGCCCCGAGGGTTGATCCCGCGTTCGTCTCTGTTGTACGTCCGAGCGTGACGTAGGCGTCCCACTCATCTCCTTGATTGCCCTCACTGGGCAACGCTCCACGCTCCGAAGGTTGCGACAACCAGCGAACGATGTCGTCGCAGAGCGCGGCGCCGGTAACAAGTGTCTTTCCGGCGGACGCCGAGTTTCGTCGTCTGGAGATTGGGATTTAGGCAATCCAGCTTTCGCCATATCACACGGTCCCGCGACACCACAGCCCTGACACCTGGGCTGACCATCGCCTTGCTGACATGCTGCTGTTCCTTTCACCTTTCGGATCCGGGTAAGCCATTGGACCCAAGAACCCTCCTTCGAGTTCCTCCCGGCTGCCCGGGGATACAACAGAGCGCCTCGCGGCGCATTTCGCTTCTCGGTCATCCTTGCCCGCCAGGGACTTGAGCCTTCCTCACGGTCGGCCTACCGGCCACCAGCACCGGACCCAGACGGGGTTACCACGTTCCGCACGCTCGAGATACGACCGGGGTGGGTGCCTCCTGTACCCCGGGGACGACGGTGCTCACCCAGGCTGGCCACGATCACCAGCCCGCGTCCGCTGCATCACAGCAACGAGTCCCTGCACCCCGCCACAACCATCCATCTATACGAGGCTCCCGCTTGACGAGGCATCAACGAGGGTTCACGCAATTCACCCGTCCGGTCTTCCCCTCGCCTGTAGCCCCCGGATGGAACAGGAGCATCTTGGGCTTTCCCCCGAGCTTCGCACCCCGCCCTTACGAGCGACGCACGTCGGGGTAGGGACAGGCCACCGAGCACGGACCCAAAACAACGCTCTATGTCATCGACCTAGCCTCCAGCCTTGCGTGTTTACTCGAAACGTGCGACCTCGCGTCGCACTCGTGGTTGCAGCAGTCTCGGGAGCGCGATCGGGGCCGGACTCACGCGGTCGTGACGTCTGACGGTCTTGGGCGAGATGCCCGCCTGCTCCGCAATCGCGGCTATGGTGGTGGCGGCTGGGGTGCTTCGGCGCGTACCGTTTCTACCGCTAGGAGGGTGGGACGGCGCGGCCGGCTCTCCCGTGGCGGCCTGCCGCTCGAGCAGTTCGACCGGCCGGGGCGGCGCTCGAAGCGTGGCGGGCGTATCTCATGCGTGGTGGAGCGTCGCGGTAGTCACTCACACTGAGCGGCGATCGCACCGCATCGCGAACCTCTGAGAGCCGCGCGCAGCCGACGGCACACGTCGATCCCGTCCAACTCCGGCCGGATGACGTCGAGCACGGCCGGGTGCGGTGGGGCGCTCAGCGTCTGCAGCGCCGCACGACGATCGCCGGCGAGCTCCACCTCGTAGCCATCGTTGCGGAGCGCCGTGGAATAGCAAAGACCAGTCCGACTCGTCGGTATTGAGATTCGCCAGCTCGGCGAGGCCGTGAGGTTTGTTTCCGCACCGATTCGATCGAGGAGGGCGTCGTCGCCTTGGTAACTGATCCCCTGGGCTTTGGTGTCGGCGAGCTCGAGCAGGCCGAGGAGGAGGCCCATGATCCGCCTGGGGGGTCCGGCGAGGGTGGCGTCGGGGCTCTCGGCTGCGCCGAGGTGGGTTTGGATCGCGCCGCCGCGCAGTTCGATCGCGATCGGCTGGTCGCCGGTTTGAAGCTCGAGGGTTGCGGGGGGAGCGTCCGGCTGCCGGTCGGTGAGCATCAGCTCGATCGCGGCCGCGAGCCAGTGACTGCGGACTGCATCGCTGGGCTTCTGCTCCATCATTAGTGGCAGGCCCCAGCGGGCCAGGTCGTCGAGCAGGGGCCGGAGCTGCTCGCCGCGGGGACGGAAGAGGGTGGTGGCGATGGGTGGTGGCGCGTCCTCGCGCGCGATCACGCCGGCTTGCTCGAGTTCGCGCAACCGCGAGGGGAAGACGGTTTTCACCGGCGTCTTCAAAGACCCCGTCGTAGGTCCCCTCCGAGTTGGCAAGCTCAACGTCGAGGGCGATCTCGGGGGGCACGGCGGGGAGCAGCGCGCGGTGTTCGTTTACCAGATTGAGTCCTATCGGTACTGGGAGCGCGAGCTCGGAAGAAACGACTTCGTGTACGGACAGTTCGGCGAGAACTTCACCGTCGAAGGGCTTGGTGACGACGAGGTCTGCATCGGCGACCGCTACCAGATCGGAACCGCCACCTTCGAGGTGACCCAACCCCGCGTCACCTGCTACCGCGTCGGGATCCGCATGAACGACCCGCGCATTCCCGCCTTGCTCGTCTCGCACCATCGCCCGGGCTTGTACTTCCGCGTGCTCGAAGAGGGCGAGGTACAAGCGGGAGATGAGATCATCAAGCGTGCTTCTGGCCCCGAACAGATGGCGGTCGCCGGGGCAGATGCGCTGCTCTACCTCCCTGGGCACCCGCGCCAGCAACTGCTGCGAGCGCTCCGGATCCCTGCTCTCAGCCCCGGCTGGCAGGCTTCGTTCCAAGCTTTGCTCGAGGAAGAACCCGGCGGCGGCAACGCCGGCCTCGCGGTAACGAGCCCGCCCCCTGCATGGGCCCGGCTTTCGTCAGCTCACCGTCACCGAAATCACCCGCGAAAGCGACTCGGTGATATCCATACGCCCCGAGGACCCAAACGGCGCACCACTACCAACCGCCCGCCCAGGCCAGTACCTCACGCTGCGGGTCCAGCCCGACACGCAGCAGAGGTCAGTGCTCCGCAACTACTCCCTCTCCGGACCGCCCGACGCCGGCTGCTACCGGATCACGGTCAAGCGCGAACACGACGGCGCCGCCAGCGGCTATCTGCACACCCGGCTCGCCGTCGGCGATCAACTCGACATCGCAGCGCCGCGTGGCACCTTCATCCTCGACCGGACTCATGCGCCCGTGCTGCTGATCAGCGCCGGGATAGGTGCCACCCCAGTTCTCGCCATGATTCAGGCGCTGGCGGAGGAGCATTCCGATCGCGAGATCTGGTGGCTGCACGGCGCACGTAACCGGCGTGAGCACTCGTTCGCCGCCGAGGCCCACAGTCTCCTCGCCTCGCTTCCGAACGTACATACCCACGTGTACTACAGCCGCCCCGATCCGGATGACCTCGAAGGCCGCGATTTCGACAGCGCGGGCCGTCTCACCGGATCACTGCTCGCCGAACTCGAGCCGCCCCGCGATGCCGAGGCATACCTGTGCGGACCTACACCATTCATGGACGAGATCAGTGCGGGTCTGGCGGCGTTGGAGATCGACGCCTCACGCATCCACACCGAGCCGTTCGGCCCCGCACCAGGTCTGACGCCCGGCATCGCAGCAACACCTGCCCGCGCGCCCCACCTACCCGCCGGCAAACCCGGAAACGGCGCCACCATCGAGTTCGCCCGAAGCGACCTCGCGATCCCATGGAGCGATGATTACATGAGCCTGCTCGAACTCGCCGAGGCATGCGACGTACCCGTCCGTTGGTCGTGCCGCACCGGCGTCTGCCACACCTGCGAGACCACCCTCATCGCCGGCAATGTCGATTATCGCCCCGACCCGGTCGAACCCCCCGCCGACGGAAGCGCACTCATCTGCTGCTCAAAGCCCCGCAACGACCTGGTGCTCGATCTATGACCGCATCAACGCCGCCGGCGCGACGACGGAGGTAACAGTGAACACCGTAATTGATCATGACGCCGACATCCGGGCCCGGATCCAGCAGCACTGGGAGGCCTCCGAACGTGGGGACCTCGACGCTGAGCACGCGATCTACGCTGCAGACGCGATCCTGGACTACCCGCAGTCCGGCGAGCGCTTCAGAGGCAGGTCAAGGATCCGAGCGCAACGCGGCGGGAACCCAGCCGAACGGCACTTCACCATCCGCCGGATCGGGGGCGGCGGCGATCTTTGGGTGAGCGAGTGCGTGATCACCTATGACGGTGTGCCCACATGCTCGGTCAGCGTCATGGAGATCACCGACGGTCTCGTAACGCACGAGACCCAGTACTTCGCCGACCCCTTTGACGCGCCGCCCGCGCGCGCCGTGCTAGCTGAGCCGATTCCGGCCGGCGACCAATAACCCGATGAAGCCCAGTCAACCGGCGCCGCGGGCGCCAGAAAGGGGGCCATCCCAATGAGTCCCCACACGCCGGTGTGCGAGTTGCTGGGGATTGAACACCCGATCGTCGCGGCGCCTTCAGCAGCAGGCCCGGTCCCACGCCCAGAAACCCCACCCGTCAGGACAGCGTCACGGCACCGCGCGCAGGCTTATATCACGCCCCCAGCGCGCGCTTCCGACGACCCCACGTCAATCCACCACCGCCCGCTGCCAACAACGGCTTGCGGCCAGCCCTCCTCGGTACATCCGATCGAGACCACCACTTTCACGTTCTGGCCAGCCGTCAGCCCCGTGCCCGCGCCGACGCGAGGTTGCTCCTTCTGGCCGGTCAGACCTCGAAGCAGAAAAGCGGCGTGTCTAGTCTAGGTCCGCCTGGGCGACCACGCAGAACCCGCGCCGGGGGTTGGAGGAAAATTCTCGCACTGGGGATGTGGGCCATGGCGGATCCGTCTGTGCTGAGGCGGCAGACTTCGCTGGCTGAGCCCACGTTCTACGCACGTGTTGTGAATCGCCGACTCGCACGGCGCTTCCAGTGGTCGTCCTTAGGTGGCAGCGAGGCCGCCCCAAAAGACTGCTTAGACGCGGGTTCCTGAGCGGTCCCGATCCGCGCCTCCTCCCGCTAGCCCCGTTTTCCGCAGTTGAAAAGGGTTAGGTGTTCTGCTCGGGCCAGGGCGGCTGGATTTCGAGGAGCTGGAGGATCTGGCGTTGGGTGTGGGTGAGGCGGTCTAGTCGGATCCCGGCGGGTGTGTAGGTGAGGCCGAGTCCTTGGAAGGCGGCGAGGATGTTGGCGCCGGTCGGGATCGCTGCGCGGTCTTCGGGCAGCAGTCCGGGTAGGTGCTCGTCTTTCCCGAGGGCGTGGCGGGTTTGGGTCTCGATCAGTCCGAAGATCAGCAGCGCGAGTCCGACGATGGTGATGAGCGCGTGGATTCGGTCGTCGTTGTGCAGGAAGATCGGCCGGACTTTGAGGGTGTGTTTGGCGTCGCGGTGGCGGCGTTCGACGATGTGTTGGTCTTTGTATTGGCGCAAGACGTGCGCGGTGCTGAGGCGGCCGGGCTGGTTGGTCGCCAGCGGGTAGACGCCGTCGGTTGCCGAGGTGGCGGCGATCGCGTCGTGATCGCGGTGCCAGGTGAGGGTCGGTTTGCCGGCTCTGGTGCCGGTCTGGACGATCAGGAGGGTCTCGATGTTCGGGCCGATGATCGTCGCCGCGCGCTTCTCGACGTGCTGGCGGGCGGGGTAGTAGCGGCCACCAAGCCCGCGCTTGACGCGCTCGAGCTCTGATTCGGCCTTGGCGAGCGCGCGTTCGCGAGCGGCGGCGACCTCGCGGCCTTCCTGGGAGGAGTGAATCCACGCGACCCGGAGGGGAAGCTCGCGACCGTCCTCGGGGCAGGTGAGCGTCCACTCGCCAAGGCAGCCGCGATAGCGGGTGCGTGTCTCGGCGGGCAGGTGCTTCTCCCGCGCGGCGATATACCGCAGCGGCCTGAGCGACCCGTGTCCGATCTCCGCGGTGAACTTCTCGGCAAAGCCGGTTGAGGCTCTGAGCGGCACGACGAACCGCAGGCCGGCATCCTGGATCTGCGCCAGCGTCTTGGGGTGCCCACACGCCGAGTCGCACACCAATACGCCGGCCGGACCGGTCACCTTCGCCAGACGCTCGAGGCTGCGTCCGACGAGTGAGAGCTCAGACGAGTTGCCTGGGTCCGGCCGCCAGTACACCGAGACGCCGTCGGGCGTGGCGGCCTGCAACGCTCGGACCTGCCGGCGAACATGGCGGTCAGCGCCCCAGCCCTTCGCGATGAGCGCCGAGTCCTCATAGGCGCCGGCGACCCGCAGCGTCGTCAGATCGACATGCAGCCGGCCGACATCCAGGCCGAAGCGGTCGATCGCACGGGCGGCGAGCGCGCCCCGGACCTGCTCGGAGTGCACGGCGAAGGTCTCCAACGCGCGGCCGAGCCGGTCATCATTGAGCAACGCCGCGGGGATCCCGAGCAGCTCGTGCACCGCCGCCCCGGACGCCCACCCAGCCACGTCATACAACGGCGAGGGCGAGCACAACCGCGAGCAGATCAACCCGGCGACGGCCTCGCCGACCGACAGCACCGAGCGCGGACTGCGCGGCAGCGAGCGGTCCACGACGCCGACGACATCCAACTCCCGCAGGAACCGCCAGGCCAAAAGCAGCGCCCCGACCTCGCGGCGGCTGCCAGCCATCGGCGGATCCAAGCGGGCAAACGACCCGGCGAGCGCTTCGAGCTGTCCGGACTCCTTCAGCGCCTCCTTCCGACCCAGGTTTGCCACAACACGATGCCGCACCCGGCCGTTCTCATCCCGATACCCATCCACCAGCTGCAGATACGTATACGCGCGCTCTCCGCGCCGAACCGTGGTCTCTTTGACGAACATGTTGCCACAACACTATCGGCCTCGCCGGATGGAAAGCCAACAGCACGAACATCAAGTTGCCACAACATCAACGCAGCGCAAGCCGCCAACAACACCCGCAACCCCAAGCCACGCGGGCGTGCCCAGCCGCGACTACCTACCCACAGGCGCGGAAAACGGGGCTAGCGAGTGGCCGAAGCTCCGCGCTTCAGATGAAGGGTCTTGGTGACGTAGGTGGTGGCTTGGCCGAAGGGGGTGAAGCTGCCTCTGACGGTGAGGTCCACGGTGCTCGCGCTGGCCAGCAGTTTGCGGCCCTCTCTGGTCAAGACGAGCTTGATCCTCACAACCCGCGCCGAGCGGATATTGACGGCCACGTGCGCGACGAGCAGGTTCTTCCCGCGCTTTGTTGAGTGGTACCACGAGATCAGCAGACGGCCGGGTGATAGTGCGGCGAATGGAAACGAGTAGCCGCCGTGGCTCACCAGGGCTTTGATCGTTGCTCCGTTCCCATGGGCCGCTAACGCCGTCACTAGCGACGCGCGAATCTTCGTTGAGCTCACCCTGGCCACCGCGATCGGAGGCGGGGCTGGCGGCGATGTCGGCGGCGGCGATGTCGGTGGCGGCGATGTCGGTGGCGGCGATGGCGGCGGCGGCGATGGCGGCGGCGGCGATGTCGGCGGCGGCGAGGGAAGCTGCACTACCGCGGTCGCGGCAGACGCCGCCGGGCCGCCGGTGCCAGCGGCGTTGGACGCGAACTCTTCCACGCGAATCGTGTGGCCCACGTCCGAGCCGGCCACGGTATAGGCCTGCGACGTCGCCCCCGCAATCGCAGAACAGGCGGCGCCGGCAGAGTCGCAATCCTCCCACTGATAGGTGAAGCGAGTCGGGCTGTTGGTCCAAGAGCCATGCGATTCGGTCAGGGTTTGACCCGGTTGCGCAGTGCCCGAGAGCGTCGGCGCTGCTGAATTCGATGGCGGGCGTGGAGTAGTGGCCAGCGCGGCGCTCACGCCGGTGGATGTCGAGCCCGCCGCGACCAAAACGGGGTCTGCGGTCGCTAGGGTCGGCTTGTCGTTGTAGAACTGCGGGAGGTAATTGCTGCTCGCGCTAAACCCGACCTCGTAGCCGCCGCTGGGAAGGCCCGAGAGCGTATAGGTCCCGTCCGAGGCGGTCTCCGCAACGGCGACCGGATCGCCGGTTGAGTTGTATGCCTGCACCTGCGCACCCGCGATCGCTCTATTACTGGACGCGTCTACGACGGTTCCAGTGATCCGGCCTGGTGGCAGCGTGTCGAGCAGGGCCTCGATCGAGCCATCGAGCGCTGTCGGATCGGACAGGCTCAGGTAGTACTGATTGCCGGAGCCCATCGTGAACACGTTGCCGCCGCTGCCGTCGATCGCGTTTGTGCCGGGGCCGACCTCCGACAGCACCGGGTCCGTCGGCCGGACCGCGTGGTAGACCGCCGTCAGGTCATAGGAGGGGATCCAGTTGCCAGGGCCGCTGTAGGCCTCGTAGGCGACGCGCACTGGGGAGCTAGGTGGATGGGTCGACGAGATCGTCTCACCGGTGTGGACAGCGTCACCGACCTCGTAGCCCGACCATACGATCTTCGTTGGCCAGTTTGCGGATACGTCTGCGGCGGCGGCCGGGTCGCCCGCCAGGTTGTTCTCGGTCATGCTCGGGTAGCCGCCGCCCATCACTACGAGCCTGTTCACCTTCTGCGCTACCAGGTCGCGCCCGCTCAGGGGACTGATCGCGTCCGGCGGCGAGTTCAGGAGATCGGCGAGGTTCCCTAGGTACCCGATGGAGACCACAACGACGCTGCCATCGGCCTGAGAGGCAAGCGCACGACGATAGACGTTCACCGCGGTATCGGGCGCCGGCGTGGAGGTAGGTGCAAGCTTGGCGCAGGGCCCCACGAAGTCGGGAATGTTGACCTCGGTTCCGTTGTTGGGCATGTGGGTACCGATCGGGACGTCGGGAAATCCGTAGAAGTTGTCGATCGCCGCGACGCATTTCCACGAATTCGTCGCAACCGCCGGGCGGTCGGTCCTTGTGTTCACGGCCACGGCGATGACCTTCGCCTCGCCGCGCAGCTGCAGGGCGAACGCGGTGGCGAGCGCGCCAGCGTCGTCGGCATCGCTGAACATGTCGGTGTCGACGATCAACGGCACCGGCCCTGAGGGGGCTGGACCGCTAGCCGTTATCGCGGCCGCCTTGGCGGACGCGAACAGACATATCGACGCGGCGCTGAGGGCGACAATCGCCCAAGCGCGCGGTACTAACCATGTCCGTTTTCCGCTCAACTTGCTGCCCACCGGCCCTCCTTAGCGCGGCAGGTGCCCCGCACGTGCTCCGAACGACCCGTCCGAAAAGTCCCCGAGGCGATGAAACCCCTGATTCGGAAGCCCGCACCCTACAACCGCGATTATAGCCAGCAGCTCCACCATTCGGCTATGGGCCGCGGGCTGATGCTAATGCCGAGCGTGTACTCGTGGCCACACCTGATCGCTGTGGCCGCTGAACACCGGCAGCCGACGATCGTCTACCCGGCCCGGGCCGTCGGCGAGCCGTGGCACGCCCCACCGCGCGCGAACGCGCAAGTTTCCGCCCGGGCGCCGGTATGGAGTTCCGGACACGGCTTCTGATGGAGGAAGGCAGTGAAGCGGAGGATCGAGGTTCTGGCGGTCGTGCTGGCGGGCGGTGCGCTGATCTCTAGGCCACTGCGCTCTCGGACTAAGCCAATCCGACCCTCCCGTGCCGAAGTGGTCCGACCCCGACGAGAGCTTCGTCGCCGAAGAATTCGCCCGTTGACCGCCGCGCCGCAGGCGATGCGATCGTGCCGGGCCGTCGGCCGGACGATCCAAAGCTGGGCGAATTCGAGCGCTCAATTCGGCGACAGGCTGAAGGCATTGCGGAGTCCGCGTTTCGGGGTCTGCTAGCGCGTCGCCGGGCCCGCGTGCGCGTTGTCAGGCGGCAAGTGCGGCAAGCAGGCTTTGGGCAGAGCCCACCTGGATCTCGCGCGGATCACCGGTGAAGTCGTGTTCGCTGCGCAACTCGTACATCGCCCTGACCTCGGTCGACTCGATCACGTCGTCGATGCGATCGTGGCGGACCTGACCCCGCGATCCGTGATCAAGACCACCTGCGCTCGCTGGCGGGCCTGCCCGCGCCGGCGCGCGACGCGCTACGACCGTGACGCGAGAGCGAGGCCGAATGGACTCCCTTCGGAGTCTCGACAGATCGCCCACCGCGGCCCGGGATGGATCACGCTCCCCCCAAGCGCCGTGACCTGCTCGAGCGCGGTCTCCATGTCACCGACGGTGAAGTAGGGGAGCGAGGCCGTGTCGCCCGGGCCGGCGCCACGTTCGTGGATGCCGAGCACAGGATCCCTGCTCTGCGTCTGCCAGCCGCGACCTTCGGCCTGGCTGCGCTCGGCGAGCTCGATGCCGATCAGGCCCGACCAGAACCGACGTGCGCGGTCGGGATCATCAGCCGGGAATTCGATCAGGCCGAGCGTTCCGTCCACGCCGCAGACGATAACGGCGCGCGCTCACGGGCTGCGCCTCGCCGGCGGTCATCGCCGCGTCGTCGAGCCAGGTACCCGCCCGACCCAACGACGTCGGCGCGATCGTGTACCACGTCATAGGCGGCGCACCCGTCGCTCTACGAATGCGCGCGCCAGCCCGCAAACGATCAGCACCCGACCCGCCAGGGCCTGCGTTGGAACGATGGGCGACGCGCGCTGTCGCGAGCTGACCGGCTCCGGACGAATGGAACGTCGCCGACCCACTCGCGCGATGGAAGGCGGCGCAAGGATGAAAGGGATCGCGCTGACCGACACGCTTGGAATGTTCGGGCGTACTCGTGAGCTCGGTTCACCAGCCGTCCGCGTTAGCCGAAGCTACTCCAGACGGTGGACAGGGGCGCGGTGAAGTCCGGGTCGCGTCGCACCTCAATGCGCGTCACCCACTTGACCCACTGGAAGCCGCGCGCACCTGGGGCTACGAGCCGAACGGGTGCGCCATGGTCGTGGCTGAGTGGCGCGCCGGTGACATGTGTGGCGAGCAGGAGACTGCGTGCGTCCTCGATGCCGAAGCTCCAGCGGTAGCCGGTTACCGAGCCGACGGTAACGTGGCGCGCGCCGGGGTCAGCGCCGGCGAGGTCCAAAAGCCGACTCAAACTGACCCCGCTCCAGCGTTGGGTCGAGTAGAAGCCGCCGGTGCAGTCGAGTGTCGCGACGAGCTCGTCAGCCGCGGCGAGCTCTCGGAGCGAGATCGCGAGACGGTGTGCCACCAGGCCCTCGACCCGCAGACGGTAGGAGGCTGGGTCGATCACCGCGGGGTTGTCCGCCACCCACGTGGTGCTCGGGAAGGCGTTGCCGGCGAACGACCCGGCCTCGTAGGAGCCGGTAAAGCGCCGGCGGGCGCCTTTGAGCGCCAGGAGTGTCTCGACTGGTCGCTGTAGGCGCCAGGCCAGAATCGCGCACGCCGCCAGACCAGTCGCGGTGATGAACTGGCGCCGCCCGGCCAGATCGCGGCGCCGCAGTCGCTTCGCGCGCACCACCATATGGATGGCCACGGCAATCGCCAGGATCGCGCCGAGGCCGTCGTGCCAGCTCAGCAGGCTGTAACCGGCCGGCGCGACGGCGACGCCGCCCGACCACAGGAACCCGGCGGCGAAGCAGCCCACAACCGCCAGCGCCGCGCCGATTCCCGCAGCGCGACGGTGGGTGCCGTGCGAGCCGCGGACGAGACGCGGCCAGACGCGCCGGAGCTTGACGATGACTATGAGGGCGATCGCGATCCCGCACGCGTCATGAACGGCGATGATCCAAGCGGCCCCCGGCGAGCCGGCGAACAGCGTGAGAGCGCCGGTCACGAGCAACGCCGCGACCAGCCCCGCGAGACCCCAATCGGTGACGCGGGCGGTCACATCGTCAGTCTAGGGCGGGGAAATGTCGGCGACGCCCCCAGCGCGCGTTTGCCGAAGCCAGAGGGGAAGCCACGCTGGACTTCCTTACTGCGATCGTCGCGATCCGATTGGAGCAAAGGTGATCGCGCGCTTCGGCGAGCCTGCGTTGGCGCGATTGGTGCGTCGCGGAAGGATTCGTGCGCCCCGAACCGGCGGGAAGGGAGAAGCGATTGCGGTAGCTGCCGTTCCGGCTGCGCTCTCGAGCTCGGTCATGCCGCCGGCCCGGATGGGCCGGTGAGCGTGGGACTTTCGATGGCCGGGGGCGTCAAACATGCAGCGTAGCTGACATCGAGGAAGTCCATGACGGTGGCGGCGTTGGCGTCCCGGTAGGTGAGCGCAGGCAGATTCCATTTGGCCTCGATGGTGGCCAGGACCGAGGTGTGGTCGTGGACGATGTCGGTGACTGCGCGCGGCCTGGCGTACGGCGAGGCCACGACGGCCGGTACCCGCGGCCCATAGATGTCATAGCCGCCGGGCGCGTCGCCCGGCGTAAGCCGCGGCGGGATCGAGTCTGGCCGGATGGCTGGCGGGGGCGGCACGTGGTCGTAGTAGCCGCCGTGCTCGTCGTAGGTGTAGATGAGCAGCGTGCGCGGCCAGGCCGGCGAGCGCAGGACGGCCTCGACGACGCGGTGGGCCCATGCCTCGCCGTAGTACATGTCCTGCGGCGCCTCCTCGTCTCCGCCGACCGTGGCCAGAGCGCCGAAGATCGGCCTGAGGACCGGCAGCGAGGCGAACGTCTTGCCGACCAGCGAGACGACGCCGACCTCAGGATCAACGAAGCTGACCGACGGCAGCGTTCCGTTGGCGCAGTCCTCGAAGAACTCGTCAAGTGTGGCTAGATTGCCCGGGTACTTCTCGACGATCGACGGGATGATGGCCGCGTAGGGGATGTCGGTGAAGTAATCGCACCAGCTGATCCCGTGCGCGTGCAGACGGTCGAAGATCGTGCCGTTCGGAGGTGGTGGATCGGTCAGGCTCTGAACGTCGGTCGCGATGTCGCCGTAAGCCGTCCCCGCCATGAGGAAGCGCCGGTTGGGGAAGGTCATGCAAGGTGCCGAGCAGAACCAGCGGTTGGCCAGCGTGAACGTGGCGGCGAAGTCGTAGGCGAACGGAAGGACCTCGCGCGGGTAGTAGCCCATCGGCTGCGTCGCGTCGACCGACCGGACAAAGCCATCCATCTTGCCGGCGTTGATCTGCTCGTGGGTCGCGTTCCACGTTTGCGAAACGTGCGGTCCCTGGGCGGAGCTCGAGAACGCAAACGCGGTGACCGTCGCGGGTGTGCCGGCGGCGCCCGGATTGGTGTTGGTAGGCCTGCCCGAGCTGTCGAAGCTCAGTCCATCGGCCGCCGGCTGTCCGGCGCGCGGCAGCGCGCCGAGCAGGTTGTCAAACGAATGGTTTTCCATCATGACCACGACGATGTGGTCAAACGGCATTGCCTCGTTGACCGTCCCCGCGCGCTGGCCGGGCTGCGGCAGGCTGTCAGGTCCACGCATCGGGGCGATCACGGGCGGGCCGAAAGTCTACGGGCGGCTCGCAAGCATTGGAGCGCGTCGCTGTCTCCCAACCCGCAACACGCTTGCCGGACACACGAGGGCGACCGATCGGGCGGCCCGCAAGGCGCGTAAGACCACTGGTACCGCCGTGTCATATCCGCTCGCTGCGCCGCACACGCCCAGGAACACTCCCGATGAGCAGAGGCCACAAACGCAGACTGCCGTCACGAAGCCTGAGCTATCTCGCTGGGCCGGTTCTGGCCTGTCGAGACTTCTCCTCTGGGTCTCCCGCCGGCCGGAGCGGCAGCCGCGGCTGGGTCCTCCGGCGGCGACCAGGCAGCAGCGTCGACCAAAGCCAAACACGGTGGGCGGTGCGACCGCTCTGATCGCAGAACACGTCGTCGGCCGCGATCAAGCGGACGCATCCTCCCGGGTGTATCTCCGGGCTGAGCACCCGGTTGTGACGCTCGATGATCTGCTCAGCGGTCAGCCCGGCATCCGGATCACCGTTGCTCGCCGGAGCATGCCCATCGCTGAGCAGATCGACGTCGAACCCGACGCTGAGCGCCGAGCGCGCCGTGGCGTCCACGCAGTAGTCGCTCGCGGCGCCAACGATCACCAGCGTGCTGATCGCCCGTTCTGTCAGCAGGTCGGCCAGGTTGGTCTCAAAGAAGCTGTCAGTCGCGGTCTTGGGCACGCGCAGGTCGCTATCCTGCACGCCGACGGTGACGCTCAGCTCCCAGCCGCGAGTCTCGGGATCAAAGGGCGAGCCCGGCGGCCCCGTCTGCTGAACGCCATCACCGGCACCCCTTTCTCACGCGCCGCTCGAGCAAGTCCAGCGACGCGCTCAGCGAGCTGTTCAAAGCGCCAGATCGCCGGCCTCATGGCCTCCTGCATGTCAATTATCAACACAGCTCGAGCCACTCAGCCCCGAGACTACATCTAGGCCGCTGCTGAACATCGGGGACGAGCACGAGGGGAAGCCGCGGTCTCACTGCCCAGCCGGCGACGTTGCAGGAGTGGCCGACTGATGCCGCCGCCTGCCGCTACTCAGTGGGCGGCGGGCGGTTCTTGATTTCAGGATGAACCACGGGGGCGTCCTGGACCGGCCGGAATGCCGGACTCCGCAGCAGCTGGTCATGTCATCAGTTTCGAACCCGCTACCTGACGCGTCGTGCCGGCAGACTCGCCGGGCCACTCCACATAGACGAATCTTTCGTTTGAAGGTTGGGACTCCATTCCTCCACGCGCCACTGAGAGGGCGGCACCGGCCGTGGAACGTGACCAGCCGCGGCCCACGCCGGTGCCTGACGATCGGCTCTCAGGGCTTAGTGCTTCTGGTGAGGCAAGTCCAGCTCGTCGTCGCCCTCGAGCGTGTCCTGCTGCTGGTCCTTCGGGTCGTTGGACTCCAGAGCGTCGGCGTTGCCGCTGACGTCCTCCTTACGACCCTCCTTGTAGGCGTGCAATGAGGTGTCTGGAACCGCATCGCCGCTTGCTTTGGTGTTCCCCTCGCGGTCGGGCATGGCGTCTCCTTTGTCGGACCGCGCTGACCGGGCGGCCGCGTCGGTCGCTCCAAGGGTTACCCGCTGGGCTCGGGCATACGCATCGATTAGGTCGGCCTCACCCTGTGTTGAGAGCCTAGAGGCATCGAAGGAGTGCGCCAGGGGGCCCGGCGAAAGCGCCGCGTTGAACCGGTCGAGGATCCGTGCCGCGGTGGTGCGGAAGCCGCTCGATCCGTGCCGCTGAGGCGACGGAGATGGTGTGAACGGCCCTTGATCTGGGGGTCGCGGTTGGGTTGATGGAAGGTGGTCGGTCCTCCGCGTCGAGCGGCTTTGGTCGAAGGCGCGCGCGGGTAGCAGCCGCTCGGCCGGCCAATTCGGTGAGGAGGTACCGACCGTGAGCGACGGTATGTCATCGGTCGCTCGGAATGCTGCCCGCGAGGTGGCGCTCGTGATGCCGGGGCTGTTCCCAGGCGCGGTGGTCGCCGGGTTTGATGTGGATTTGCGGCAGATCACGTTCGATGGTGTGGATTCGTTGGCGGGGGAGGTGATCCGTGGGCGGATCGGCTCGACGCCGGCGGCGGTCGAGGAGTGGGTCGCGGGATTCCCGGGTCGTGAGGTGCATGTCGCGATCGAGGCGTGCTCGGGCTGGTTGTTTGTCGCCCGTGCGCTCGAGCGCGCCGGCGCTGTCGTGCATCTGGCCGAGACCGTCGAAACGCGCGCGCTCCGGGGTCGTAGGCGGCGTGCGAAGACCGACCGTCTGGACGCGTTGTGGCTCCGAGGGCTGCTGGCCGGGGGCAGGCTCGCGGAGGCGTGGATCCCGCCGGAGCATATCCGCCGGTGGCGCTCCCGGTTGCACCTCAGGAAGGCGCTGATCGATGAGGGACCCAATGGCTTTTGCGGATCCGCTTTACCCTGTATCACCACGGTGTCAGCGCCGGTGCCGGTGGAGATCGCCGGCGCGGCCGGCCGGGAGTTCCTCGCGGCTCTGGATCTGACCGCCGGCGCTGGAGCGGATCGAAGTCGCGTTGTTCATGGTCGACACGCTCGACGGCGAATCCACGAGCTGGAGCGCGGGCTGCGCCGGAGCGCCCGCCACCAGGCCGGCTGCCAGGCGTTGATGACCCGTACGGGGTCGGGGAGCTGATCGCTCTGGTCACGCTGACCGAGCTCGGGGACGTCACGCGCCTGTCCTCATCACGCAAGGCGGTCCGCTTCGCCGGGATCGACGTCGGCGTTCACCGCTCTGACCGCTCCGCCAGGGTCGGGAAGCTCACCCGCCAAGGCTCACCCACCCTCCGCTGGGCGCTCTACGAAGCCGCGCAATCAGCCACCCGGCCGGCCAGCCCCGACTACCCGGACTACCACGCGCTGAAAGCCCGCGGGCTCAACTCACACCCGTGCGTCACTGACGATCTCCCGCAAGATCGCCAGACGCAGCTACCACCTCCTTCACCAGCTCGGACCCGCCGCGCTCAAACCGATCGGCGACTGACCCGGGGGGCTAGCGCTTCAACCGCCCCCCATCAACGATGGCCTCAAGCCTCCAGCCAGCTCCATCAGCTTCTGTGGCACCCACCCATAGTGGCGACCCTGACAAAGACCGAGCGGCGGGAGTCGACCGGGGGGACGACCAATCACCCATCACGCCACCGACCGCCCTGCCCGGCGGTCGCGGACCCAGATAAGCCCGGGCGCCCACGGAGCAACCCAAACCCCCCAATCCGATAGGAGAACTTGACACAACCCAACTGTTCAGATAAGCGGTCGCCCGCCACGGAAACGGCGGACGGGCTCGTTTCGCGTACGGGCTACTGCGCTGCGCGAGGAGCAACCGCCGCTCGCACGCACGCGCTTACGACACGGGCTCGAGCACGAACACCGGGATCTGGCGGTCGGTCTTGGTTTGGTAGTCCGCGTAGTCGGGCCACACCTCGACCGCGCGCTTCCACCACAGCGCCCGCTCCTCGCCGGAAGTCTCGCGCGCGGTGTAATCAGCCTTGGCGGCCCCGTCCTGCACCTCCGCGAGTGGATGCTCGACGAGATTGCGATACCAGGCCGGATTCTGCGGGGTCCCGCCCTTTGAGGCGACCGCCGCGTACACGCCGTCGTGCTCCACCCGCATCACTGGGTTCTTACGCAGCTTCCCGGAGCTGGCGCCGACCGACGTGACCACTACCACCGGGACCCCTCGCAAGGTCGTCCCTCTGGTACCGGCCGAGCTCTCGTATTCCTCGACCTGGTCACGGACCCATTTGGCGGAGCTGGGCTCGTATTCGCCTTGTAGCGGCATCGTTTACTCCTCGGGGAGCTGGACTCAAGAAGACTAACCTGCCCGCCTCGAGCACCGCTCTGCACCGCCACCGCTCACGCCTCATCGTGCGACCGACGCCCGCTGCACCCGGTCGGGCGTCGCCCCGTATGCGCACGGCCGCCGAGCGGGTGCCAGACAACTCCGTTCGGGATCGGGCCGACGCATGACGCAGCAGTGCCTTGGCGGCGATCCGCCGCCTGCGCTGCGGGTACGAGGACTGCTGTCGGTCATCGGTGAGGACATGGGGTGTATGACGGCATGGCAGGCCGTCGAGCAGGCAGAGCCGGAGTTTGCGCAGCGCGTACGGGCGCTGTTCGATGCTCACAGACACAAGACAATTGCCACCTTGCGAGCCGACGGGTCACCGCGGTCTCCGGTTCGGAGGTTGCCGGTCGCGTCTTTGAGCGTCATCGAGCGGTACATCAAGGGAGCGGGCGCATTGTCAGGCTGTAAATGTTGTTGACCACGGGCACGCCTCGCGTGGTGCCGTCGGCGAGCGTGATCGTGACGGTCGTGTTGGTGTCCGGCGCCAGACCCCATACGGTCACGGTCTGAGCGATGCGGTGGATGTGGCAGGTCATCATGTTTCCGGCGCTCGTGTCTCGAGCCGATCCCCACACGCCGCTGACGAAGGGCAAACCGACGCGATTGTCGGTTTGCAGCTGAGCCAAGCAGACGTCGCTGGCGCCGTGTCCAGCGGCGACTGCAACGCGCTCGCATCCCACGCTCGCGATCGACCGGATCCGCGCGCCCCGGTGACATTGCGATCTTCAGCGCTCACTTCTGGTTTCACGAGTGGCGAGCCGTCAGCTCGGTGATCGCGCCGGCGCGTCGTTTCTCCTTCTGACCGACCGGACCTCGAAGCAGAAGCGACCTGTCCACGTCCGTCCGGGCGACAATGCAGAAGCTCGACACAGCGTGATGAGAGCGCTGGAATTGGTCGGCCGGCTACTGATGGCTCCTGCTCATGCAAGACGGGTGGACATCAGCTGAGCCACGTGTTCCAGCCGCAACGCCAGTCGCTGAACCCTCCAGGCCTGATCTAAGTTGGAGGTCGAGGGGAGGGCCCGATCACCGGGCCTCCCTCTCGAGCCATCACGCCCCTTGAGCGAACGCTCCCAAAGCTGGTTTATTTTGAATGAGCTGGCACCTCGAGATCGGGGGTTGGTGTTCTGCGGTCGCCGCCTGTGCGGTGCTCGCGTCAGGCGATGCAACTGGTTGTGGTCAATGCCTCATGACGCGAGGGTGATCGTTCCGTGCGGCGCGGCGGTGTCCTGCACGGGGTAGGCGGTGTCATCACCTCGCCCGTGCGCCCCGGCGACGATGCCGGTGCTGGCCGTACCGTCGACTGCCCAGACAGCGTCGACACGGGGACCGACTCCGGGCTGCGGGCATTGAAGGCCCGCTTCGTGGACGGCGAGCATGTCGAGGCGCGCGCAGGTAGGCAAGGCCCGCGGTGCCGCTCTCGATCATTCCAGATCACCCGCTCTCCCGGCGTGTTCCCGGGAAGGTCGCGCGGGATTCGCTGCAGATGCCGCGCGGGTCTAGGGATGGCGGAGCTGGCGCCGCTCGCGGAGAGCGAGGCTGGCGCCGGTGATCAGCAGCGCGATCGCGGCCGTGATGCCGGCGCCGATCGCAGCGTCGCCGTAGTCAAACCCGTTGCTGGAACGGCGGCTGCTGCTTCGCAGATCCGCTCTTCGCTCGCCCGATCAACCCGACGATCATCGCAAGCTCGGCCTCACGCTCGACCAACTCCCCATGTTGCGCTGATGCCATTGGCACTTTAGCCCCCACTGGAGTCTGCCACGCCAAGGCCGCCAACGCCCAATTCTCATGGTGGGGCGCCTGATACGAGCCACAACTCCGCTGCTCACAATCGCCGTCATGCCGACCTCGACGATTCGACCGGTGATCGAACTCGACCTAGATTCCGACCCGATCAGCGGCACGTTGCAAACACAACGCGACCGCGAGGCCACACCGTTCGCGGGCTGGCTACAGCTCACCCAGGCGCTCGAGGGGGTCCGACGATCGCCAATCGGCAACACCGCCCGCGTATGTTCCGGCGACCTACCGCAAGCTCAATGAACGAAAACCCAGACTTCATAGCAGGCGAGCTGACCGCTCTCGCGAGGGCACCCGGACCCACTAACTGTGCTCGTGAGCCGCGATAACAGAGACAGCTCATTCGACGAGCTCGCTACCGGCAGGCCGCTGCTCGCTTCCGAGTTCGCCCAGATCCGTGAATGCTGCTTTCGCGAAAGGTCGCTCGCCTGGCTGCCGCCAGCCGACCGTAGCCCGTACTTCTCCTTCGGGTCGGCCGGCTCCGAAGGAGCAGAGGCCGCCCCGTGGCCGCGTGGGCGATGACGCAGAAGCCACGCGACCCTGCGACGGCGAGCTCCTAGTGCTGAATCGACGGGATCGAAGAACGCGGTTGGCGCGCGCCAGATCGATGGTTCGTCTAGGCAGGTTGAGCAGCGGGGGCTCGCGTTCGCGGTCGAGCTTTCCGCGCACGGTGGGGCCGCTCGTCGGCACTGAGGAGATGCTCGTCGTCGAGTGAACGCAGGCGTCCGGCGCCGACCACGGTACGGTGTTGGAGAAGAGCGACGACAGCGAGGCCCGCCTACGCCGATCCTCGTTTCGGACGCCGAGCGCGAGCGCTGCATCGCGCTGCTGCGTCTAGCGGTCGGCGAGGGTCGGCTGACCGTCGAGGAGTTCAGGAGCGCGTGGGCCTTGTTTACGCCGCTAGCAGTGAAGAGGAGCTGGCCAGTCTGACTCGGAACCTGCCCGGCAACGCGGCCGCGTCAGTCCCACCGGCCGCCGTCTCCGGGCTTTCTGCGTCGCATCTGATCCGCAGCGGATCGTGGTCGTTGCCGCGGCGCTCCTCGTGGCGCTCGACCTTCGGCACGATCGACCTCGACCTGCGCCACGCGCGGCTCGCCGATCCCGAGACCGTGCTCGAGGTCTACAACCTGTCGGCACGGTGACGGTGATCATCCCCGACGGCGTCGAGGTGATCGTGCACGGGGGTGGACTGTTTTGCCAGTCAGAAGATCGAGTCGCCCGAGCGGTCGCCGGTCCCTGGCGGACCGGGCCTGACGATCGACACCCGCTGCCCGGCGGCACGCTGCGTGCCCGCACCCGCCCGCCGCGCCCGACGGTGAAGCAGTCGATTTACAGGGCCAAGCAGTCGGTCAAGAGGGCATTCATATGACCGAGTCTCGCTCCACTGCCACCCATAGCCGTTCACTGACTTGTCGGCTGTTAGATGGCTATTGGCGCGGAGGACCACCTATAACCGGGCCGTATGGCAGGCTGGATCGGAAGCCGCCAGGTTGGGTTCTACCCCTGTCTGGCCGTGGTAGAGCAGGTGCTTCAGCCATCCTCCAGCCTGTTGTGGTCGTCGCCATGAAGTGCGGTGCGCGCCAGCACAGGTTCCGGGCTGCGCGCTTTCTCGTTGAGGGCGGCGCGTTGGCGCAGATGCGGCCCAGCGTCTCTCGGTATCGTCCGATGCCGCTAGTGTTCGGTTATAGAGCGAATCTCTTGCGGCGAGGTGAAGCGTGCCGGCAGTTAGCGTTCGTGGATTGGTTAGGTCGTACGGGGAGGTCCGCGCCGTCGATGGGGTGAGCTTCGAGGTCGAGGCCGGCGAGGTGTTCGCGCTGCTGGGTCCCAATGGGGCGGGCAAGACGACGACGATCGAGATCCTGGAGGGATTCCGCGACCGCGACACGGGCGAGGTGCGGGTGCTGGGGATCGACCCGGGTGATCGCCGATCGGGGCAGCGGCTGCGCAGCCAGCTGGGGGTCGTTTTGCAGGAGCTTGCGGTGGAGCCGTTTTTGTCGGTGCGCCAGGTGCTCGAGCGCAACGCTGGCTATTACCCGGCGCCGCGGTCGGTGCGCGAGGTGATCGAGCTCATCGGCCTGGCCGAGAAGGCCGACGCGAAAGTCAAGACGCTGTCGGGGGGTCAGCAGCGACGACTGGATGTTGGCCTGGGGATCGTCGGCAATCCGGCGCTTTTGTTTCTTGATGAGCCGACCACCGGACTTGATCCGGCGGGGCGGCGATCCTCGTGGGAGCTGGTGCGCAGGCTCGCCGGCGAGGGCACAACGGTGATTCTCACGACGCACTACATGGAGGAGGCCGAGGCACTGGCCGACCAGGTTGCGATCATCGCGTCGGGCAAGATCGTGGCGCAAGGCCCGCCGGCATCGCTAGGGGGCCGCGACCAGGGTGCGGCCACGATCCGCTTCCAGCTGCCCACTGGCGTCACGCCCGCGGATCTGCCCGTGGCGGTCGCCGGCGATGGGCGGTGGGTCGAGCTGCGGACGGACCGTGAGCTCGAGGCGCTCTACGAGCTGACGAGGTGGGCGCTTGAGAATGAAGTCCGGGTGACCGGTCTGACCGTCAGCCGTCACACGCTCGAGGACGTCTATCTGCAGTTGACCGGCGCCGACCCTGACCGATTCCAGACCGACCCGGCGCTGGGAGCGCCGATCCGAGGTTGAGCGCGCGCGGCGAATCGCTCCTGCCGCGGCGTTCGGCGCTGGCCGAGCTGCGGCTCGTGATTAGGCAGGTCGGCTATGAGCAGCTGTCCTTCTGGCTGAACCCGGTCGGCGCTATCTTCACGGTCGGGTTCTCGCTCCTGTTCCTGCTGATGCTGGGCGCCAGCGCCGGGTCCTCGCGCGTCAGCTATCTGCACAACATCAAGCTGGTCCAGTACTACGTTCCAGGCTTCATCGCTTACGGCGTGATGGCTGCGTCGTTCAACAACCTGGCGATCAGTCTGGTCATCCGCCGCGAGACCGGGCTGCTCAAACGCCTGCGGCTCAGCCCGCTGCCTACCTGGACGCTTTTGACCTCGATTCTGCTCAGCACGCTGCTGATCGCCTTCGCCCAGGTCGTGCTGATGCTCGCAGTGGGACGCTGGGCGTTTGGGGTGCAGCTGCCATCGGGCGCGTCGGGGATCGGTGCCCTGGTAGCCGTGCTCGTCCTCGGTGGGCTCAGCTTCGCCGCGCTCGGGATCGCGATGAGCACGCTGATTCCCAACCAGCAGGCCGCGGGTCCGCTGACCAGCACCGTGTTCTTCGTGCTGTTGTTCCTGTCAGGCCTGTGGTTCCCGCTCAAATCCGGCTCGACGCTGGCCAAGATCTCGACCTTCTTCCCAATCCGCCACTTCATCACCGCCGTGTTCAAGACCTTCAGCCATCCCGGGACCTCAGCATGGTCCGGACACGACCTGCTGATCGTCGTGATCTGGGGTGTGGTCGGCGCCCTGGTCGCGCTTCGCCGCTTCCAATGGGCGCCGCACCACACCTGACCGACATCCGCCACTCACCCGGGCTCTTGTGCTGCCAGCAACGGCCGAGAGCGGCGCGGCGCCTCCCGTGACGACTGTCCCTCCGGCTCGGCGCGCCCTTGAACCCTGACAGGCACAGCAGCCGCCAGCCTCGTCCCGCACCAGGGTCGAGAACGCCCGCTCGTCCGAGCAACTCGACACCATCCGCTGTCACACTGCATCTCCGAGCGGGCGCGCACGCGACCGCCCGAAGACGCTCGTGCCGTCACTAAAGCAGGTCCACCAGTGCCCGTTCGGGACGGGAGGCTCGTCCCGGACGGGGTGGATGTCACGGCTTTTGAGCAGGGCGTGGCAAGAGTGAGCCGGCGACTCGCCAGCATGCCTCGCGGCCACCATGCGCGCCCGAGTCGGGTTAGCATCAGGTTTCGTGAAGCGACTCTGCCTGATTTGTAGGGAAGCTCGAGATCCCCTGGCGCGATCTCTGGAGCGGCGACCTCACGATCACGGACGGGATCATCGCCGAAGATTTCGTCCCTCAGGCTGCCCGCTAACGGGCGGCGGCGATGCGGAATCAGCAGCAGCGACGCCCTCAATCAGTGGGGTCAGGGGAGTAAACGCGCTGCCCGCGCTCGCCTGAGCGCCCACCCCGTCGGGCGAGCGGTCGGGTTGTCCTCCGCCGGTAGGCTACTGTTGGCCGGCACATCGGGGTAGTGCGGATGTGCCAATCCCCGCTAGTCCATGGCACTGATGGGCGCGGTTCTATTCGGGTTTCCCTTCACCTGCGGCTCAGGCGTGTTCGGCAGCGGCCGCAAGCGCGTGGCCTTCACTCGCGCGAGCTTGCGCTGCAGACGCCGCGACTGCTTCTCTTGCGCCGGCGTTCGCTTGTAGCCCGTGTGGGCGAGGTTCTTGCGCTTGAGCGGGTCGTGTTTGAGGTCGTACATCTCCCATTGGCTGGGGATTCTGCCGTTGACGTCGTAGTACTCGGCGATCTTCCAGCGCCTTTCGCGCAGGCTGACGATGTGCTGCGGGGGCTTGACGTAGGGGCCGCTGGTTTGCCCGACCTGGTAGTCGTCGTAGGTGAATACGACGTAGTCCTGGGGAGGCTGCGCGAGGCGCTGAAGGATGTGATCGGAGTAGTCGACGCCCTGCCATTTTGCGCGGGCGTGCGACGGCGCATCGACGAGGCTGGCGAGCGTGGGCAGGAGGTCGACGTGAGAGACCATCACCCGCGAATTCTGGGGTTTGTTCCACAGCCGGGGGTTTGAGTAGATCAGCGGCACGCGTAGCGTCTCCTCATAGACGTTGAAGCATTTCTGGCGCAGGCCGCCGTGCGCCAGTCCCATCTCGCCGTGATCGGAGGTCCGGATGACGAGCGTGTTCTCCAGCAGGTTGTGTGCCTGGAGCGCATCCAGGACATCGACGACATAACCGTCGATGAGCTTCATCAAATTGCCATAGAAGTTGACGTAGGCGTGCTTCTTCTGGTGTGTGTTGAGCCTACCGATGAGCTTGGAGATGCGCAGAATTGACGCTGAGCGCTCGGCTTGCTCAAGAGGTCCTCGTCGACCGTCGCCGGCAGTCCAATCTCGCCATCCAGCCACGAGTTGTCGTACCCCGCTTGAAGATAGTTCTTCGGGTAGAGCAGCACGTCGTGCGGATTGACCAGGGAGACGATCATGAAGAACGGCTGCTGGCCGGCCGAAACCGCATTCAGGTATGCAGAACACCCTCGTCACCCGCCTGGGCGGTTCCCTTACCATTCATGAAGCGGCCATCATTGTCGGTCGTGCCGCCGCCGTGCTGGTCGATGTTCTGGTTTGCGCCAGCGTCCGGCGGATCCCAGCGCGAAACCCGTACTTAGCGACGTCGGATGGTTCGAACTGGGAGCCGACCGGCTTGCTTAGGTGCCACTTGCCCTTGTAGACGACGTTGTAGCCAGCAGCAGCCATGACGCTCGCTACGTTCTTGAAATGCGGTGACAGTTCGACCTGCGGGAACTGGTCGTCCGGCATGTCCTCCTCCAGCGTGTACTTCACTCCGTGGTGGGCCGGGAAATAGCCGGTCAACAGGGTCGCGCGCGATCGGCGAGCACATACAGGCGCTGCAGAACGCATTCTCGAACGTCAGCCCGTGCCTTTGCAACGCGTCATACCCGGGAGATGCCTCCGCGCCCAGCCAGGCGGGAAGTGCTGGATCGCGCGTTCCTGATCAGTGATGAACATGAGGATGTTCATCCCCGCCACGGGCGGCTTCCGGCTCTGGGCCCACGCGGTGGGCACTCTTCCCAGCGCCAACGCTCCCCCAGCCACCACAGCGCCCCGGTGGAGCAAGTCCCTTCGGCTCAGCATGCGCGTCCCTCCTGAAATGCCCTCGAATAATCCTTACCGGCGCAGCCTATTCGCCCGAGAGGCTCCACGTTAGCGGCCGGGCTCGCAATCCAGGCTCAGGTTAGGTCGACAAGGCGCGTACCGAAGGGCTGGCACGGTAGCGGTCAAGGAGGCGGTCAGCACCATCCTCCGATGCCCTCACTGATACACGGAGGTCCCAGGGACATCTCTTCCCGAAGCGTTGCTCGGGCGCTCTCCGATCCGGCCGAGGAACCACGAAAACATGGTCGAGATCCCGGCCGGCCTCTTCCTGATGGGCTCGACCGAGTTCTATCCTCGCCCCGGTGCGCGTGCTGGTGTTCCATGGCTATCTGCTGCGCGGGACCGGCTCCAACGTTTACACCGCGAACTTGGCGGCTGCGTTGCTGAGCCTGGGCCACGAGGTGCATTTGATCTGCCAGGAGCGCCACGCGCGCGAGCTTGACTTTGTGGGTGCGGTCGGCGACTGGGACGCGGGAGAGCTGGTAGTGAGGCGAGTCGGCGAGGCGAGCTGCACCGTGTACCGCCCCGACATCGGAGGACTGCTGCCGGTCTACGTGCCGGATCGGTACGAGGGCCTCGAGGCGCGTCCGTTCCCCGAGCTGACCGACCTTCAGCTCGATCGGTACTTGCGATCGAACGTGTGCGCGGTGGCAGACGTGGTGTCGCGCAGCAAAGCCGATGTGGCGCTCGCGAACCATCTCGTGCTGGGGCCAGCGATCCTGGCTCGAGCGCTATCAGGAACCGACATTCCTTACGCCATAAAGGTCCATGGCAGTGCGCTCGAGTACACGGTGAAACCATATCCACGCTTTCTTCCCTACGCGCGGGAGGGGATCGCGCCCGCAAAGACCGTGCTGGTGGGCTCGCGCCACGTCGCCGAGAGCCTGTGGGCGGCGCTCGAGGAGCCTTCGTTGCCCGCCCGGACTCGCCTGGGGCCGCCGGGTGTCGATGTCGGCAGGTTCCGACCGCGCGAACGCACGGGCGCTCTCGCGGCGCTGCGGGCGCTGGCCGAGAGGATCGCGGAGGAGGCACAGCGGCTCGAAACCGCACCCCCGAGCTCGGCGCGGGCGGCGCCAGAGTCTGCTTTCAGTCGCGATTATGCTGCGACGGCCGGTGCGCTGGCGGAGCTCGCCGTCTCCGCGCAGTCCGGTTCGCTGATCGCGTTCGTCGGCAAGCTGATCGTCTCGAAGGGCATCGATCTGCTGCTGGCGTCGTGGCCACTGGTGCTCGATCGGGTCCCGTCCGCTCGGCTAGCCATCATTGGCTTCGGTGCCTACCGTGCCGCCGTGGAGCGGTGGATCGACGCTCTCTCCTCGGGCGAGCTGCACACTCTCCACGCCCTGGCCGCTATGGGGCGAGCCGCCGAGGGAGGGCCGCGGTCGAGCCTGGGATTCGTCCTCTCCTTCCTGGAGCGGCTCGAGGCATCGGGACAGCGCGACCGGTACCTGACTGCCGCGCGGCTCATGCGCGAACGGGTGATCCTCACGGGCCGGCTAGAGCACGACGAGCTGGCGGACATCCTCCCGCTATGCGAAGCGATCGTCGTGCCGAGTACGTTCCCGGAGTCCTTTGGCATGGTTGCCGTGGAGGCAGCCGCTTGCGGTGCACTGCCGATCAGCGCCGCCCACTCCGGTCTGGCTGAGGTGTCGCGGACGCTGGCGCACGGGCTGCCGGAGCCAGTGCGCGAGCTCGCGTCATTTCCAATCGGGCCGGACGTGGTGGACTCAATCGCCACACGCCTGACTGGGTGGCTTCACGCGCCTCCCAGGCTGCGGGACGCGGCCCGCGCGGCCCTGGTGCAAACCGTGGCAGAACGCTACTCCTGGGCGGGCGTAGCACGAACTGTGATCGCGGCCGGTCGTGGCGAGCTCGAGACGCTCGACCCGCCAGCCTAACGTCGCCCGACGGCAGTGCTTGCTTGACGATCCGAGATCGCCTCGGCTTGCGCGTCGCGCGAAATCCGAGCGTCCGGGACGATCCAGCGCCGGGCCTGTCGGTGCCGCGTCGGACGACATAGCTGAAGGCGCGCGCGGGTACGAGCCGCCCGGCCGGTCATTCGAATAGGAGGGCCGACCGTGATCCATGGTAGTGGTGGGTCGCTGGACGCGGCCGGCGCGTCGTCGTCCGTGTTCACCGCCGATCGGTTGCTCGACCGAATGCTCGCTTGGCCGCGGGAGGCGTTCCGTCGGTCACCGTCGGTGTATGCGCTCAGGGGGAGCTGGGCGCACTGTCTGGACCGGCTTGGTGCAGCTCGCGATGAGCGCGAAGAAGTCTTCCTAGGGCATCTGGAGCTAACGCAGTTCTAGGTGCTCTACGGCGGGGGAACGGGAGGCGCTCCTCGGCGCATGCAGTTCGGAACCGGTCCCTTCCTCGACGTCGATTGGGACGCTCGTCGAGCGAAGTATGAGCAGGTCATCCGCACGCGGATCACGAGCCTCGATCCCGCCGTCACGACTCCGGTCAATGGAAACCCCCGTCGGCGGAGACTTCACCGTAGGGCAATGGCTCGGCGAGCGATTGGCCGACGGGACCGGCGTGCCCAATCGCTATGCATCACTCCGTCTGGCCACCCCGCTGTCCTGATGGCTACCGGCCACAACGCCGCCTCGGCCGTCGCCGACGATCTCAACCTCACCAGACGACAATCGTGGTGGACCGCCCGTCGCGCCGCGAGCAGGTCAACCTAGCCGGCCGCGGCAACTCCGCCCGGCGGGGTCGCGGTGCGAAACTCTCCACCGGGGCGTCCGGCCCGTCGGGGCACCCGCCTCCCGAGCTGCCGACACTCGACCCCGGGAAGCGAACGAGTCGACTCTCGCGCTCGATCCGGGCGAGCGGTGACGCGGCCTGACGGTCGCGTCACCGTCGCGATCTGCGCAGGTCGATGCGAGGCTAGTTCAGCAAGGCCAGATCGATTGCATTCGCCATCGCCTGATAGCCGGCGTCGTTGGGATGCAGGTTGTCGCCGCTGTTATAGGCAGGGTTGAAGTACTGCGGGTTGTACGGGTCCTCCACCGCCTTCGCGAAGTCGATCACACCATCGAACGCGCCGCTGGTCCTGATCCAGGTATTGACCGTCTCGCGCTTGACCTCGGCGGCGGACGACCAATAGAACGCCCCCTTGAACGGAGTCAGGGTGCCAGCGAAAACCTTGAGGCCACGGGCGTGCGCCTGGCTGATGATTTGCTCGTACCCTCGTTCGATTTGTGCCGCGGAGACGTTGGTGTTCGGAGAAAAGCAACCGAACGGGACCGGGGCGAAGCCGTGCGGCCCCACGCTCGTGTCGTCCGGACCCGGGCTGACCTGACTAAAGCCAATATCGTTGATGCCCTCGAGGAGGATCACGTCCTTGACGCCGGGCACCGATAGCATGTCACGGTTCAGGCGCGCCAAGGCGTTGATTCCGAAACAGGGCGAGTCGTTGAGGACGCGGTTACCGCCGATGCCCTCGTCCACCACCGCAGGTGCGTTGGGACCACGTGCGGCGTCCAGTCGCCGGGCGAGGAGGTTCGGCCACCGATCGTTCGCGCCCACCTGCGACGCGGCACCGTCGGTGATGGAGTCGCCGAATGCGACTACCGATCCCGGCGCCGTTGCGTTCGTCACATCAACGCCGTCGAGGAAATACCAGGACGTGTCCGTCGTCGTGTATGCAGTGGGGCTCACAGCACCGGCGTGATTGCCCGAGGCCACGTAGTTGGTCTGCTGAGCACCCGAATGGTACGTGGCTGGACCGGTCGCCGCTGGCAGATATAAGCTGATCGCCAGATCCTCGAGCGGGGACACCGTCAGCGATACAGGGTCGCTCACCGCCTCTGTCCCGGCCGCCAGCGTCACCGACGCGTGACCGCCAAAGGTCACCGGATGCACCGTACCGGGCACCAGCTGAGCGCCGGTCAGCTCCACGCCGACGGTCACCCGGCCCACCCGCAGAGCGCTTGTCCCGAATGTGTTGGTCAGACGCACACGGAGCGCGCCGCCTCCTACGCTGGTGAAAACAATGTTCCGCACAGTCTGATTATCGAACCCAGCATTGGCGAGGTTCGGGACCAACGGTGTGGGCGCCATCGGGCTCGCCGCCCACGTGGCATCCCAACTCGGTCCGGCGGCTGCGGCGGACCCCAAGCCCAGCGCCACCACTCCTGTTCCCATAAGCAGTGCGGCACTAGTGACAGCGATTGCTAAACGTTTCTGGGTGACACGAAGTCGCTTCACAGGTTCACTCCCTTCGCTCCATTTTGCACCATCAGACTCTTCTCTGCGATGGTCCTTATTTCGCAGCCTTCGGCGGGGGCAACTCGCGATTTAGTACGACAAGCGCACCCTCCCGCACAACGTCGAATAACCCCGGCTTAGGGTGGGGAACCGCTAGTCGGGTTACAAAGTACGCTGTGATTCGCTGATCTGGTGGAAGGTCAGGGATGTATATGGACTACGCAGGTGGCGCGCCAGCAAACAATGCGATGCTTACTCACCTCCCTCGGCGAACGACGTAGAACGCGCTGCCTATCATTGGAGGTTGGCGCTTGTCAAGGGCAAGATTCAAGAGCAATACACGAGCTTGCTACGTTATCCATCGAAATCAAGAAGGAGAGACTCACACTGGCGCCACCACCGCCACCGCGAGTGACTACTCGGCGGCGAGGCCACGAGACGCGTGCCGACGCGAGATGGCGTAGGACTCAGGCGAAGCAGCAACGAGACACGCGAGCAGCGGTGTGCCCACTCCTGGCTGGTCCACCCGCACACTCAGCCGCTGGCCGGACGCGCCGGGGCTCGCCTAGCGCCGCCCGTCGGGCATGAAGTGGGCGATGGCCCGCCAATCGATTGTGCGCTCGCCCGGGGAGGCAATCGGTTCGGCGGTTCTAGCGGCCGAGTCCGGAAGCTGGGTGCTCGCCTGACGATCACAGTGGCGAGTTTGCGAACGTCGTCAGGTCGTAATGACGACTCCGATCGTTCGTGACCCCGATGCAGGGTTCCGGATTCGCCGGCGTACCCGAAGTCTCGCCGGCACTGTCGCTGCCGAGGGCAAGTCCACGGGGCCGCGTCGGACGAGAGAGCAAAAATCGGGAGCGGATGCTCGCAATGCCCGCGGGCGAGCTCAGGCGTCAGCGATCATCAGCGTGGCCCCGCCGGAGGCGAAGTTGGGCAGATCGCTCGCTGCTGCCGTCCCTTCCGGGCTGCCCATCGACGACTGCAGCGCCTCGAGATCGTCGAACCAAAGTTCCGCCATGAAGTAGTACGGCGCCTCGGAACCATCCGGAGACCCAAGGATCTTGCCGGCCTCAAAGCGGCGCAGGTTCGGGATCTGCTGCACCATTGGAGTGTGCGTGGACGCGTAGTGCTCATCAAATGCCGCCGGGTCGTCGGGAGCGCCGTACAGGACGACAAGCTTGACCATGAGTCTCTCTCCTTATTGGATTGCGGTCGCTGCGATCCTAAAGCCGACCGAACCCTCCCGACGCATCGGTCGCTTTCCCGGCCGGAGCGCCGCGCTGCGAAGCGCTCGGGGTCAACAGAAGGCGGAAGGCTGGGAAGCGGCGGAGCTTTGCGACGATGCCCTGTCTAGGCGCTCGCCCGTGGATCGCCTCGCTGTCGCGCGCGCTCCTCGCCTGAGCAGCGGCGGGACACGTTTACGAACGTCCGCGCCGTCTCTTCCTGCCTGCCCGAACCAACAGGGTAGAACGAGGAGACGAGAACGCGAGTCGCTGATGCCGACAGCGGGACACGAAAACGAGAAACTGGAATGTGGCTCCTGCTTGGGAAGACCGATTAAAATCAAGACCGCGCGGCCAGCGTCTCGTTCGCGTTTTGCCGCCGTGTCCGGGTGAGTGATCGGTCGGGGTGGGTTCAGGAGGTGTTAGATCGCCTGCTGTAAGCCCGGTTGTGGCGGTGTTTGTGCGCGGATCGTTGTCGTCGGCGTTGTCGACGTCGTCTGGGGTTAGGTTGTTGGTGGGCCCGAGCCGATGACGTGTCAAAGAGCTCGCTTCTATGGCCGGGACGCGATCAGGCAGTACACTTTGGTCCGCGACCGGTGCAATGACTACCGCAGGGACTACGCGGCGCAATGGGTCATCGGCCTGCGCGAGATGCTCCGTATCTGCCTGTTCCTGTCCGATACGCGGAACCCCATGGAGCGGCAGGAGACGTTCGAGCTCACGCGGCTGTTGGTGCGCGAGGCCGCCGAGCACGGGTACGGCGAGTGCCGTCCCCCTCTGGGGCTGATGGACGACGGGATGGCCACGTTCAGCTCGACCGACGGCGCGCTGCGGCGCCTGCACGAGCGGATCAAGGATGCGCTCGACCCCAATTGCATCATGGCACCCGGCAAGTCCGGGATCTGGGGCCGGCGGTTCGCGAAGGCGGGCTCAAGATGGCGGTCGCCGCCACGCCGGTCAACCGGCCCGGGCGCGCCGAGGAGGTCGATGCGGTCGTCGTGTTCCTGGGCAGCTTCATCAACGGGGCGGGATGGGCGGTGGACGGCGGCGGGATGGGCGTGGACGGCGGCGGGGTGGGCGGTGGACGGCGGCGCGCTGGCCGCGATCGCCAACGGCGGCTGAGAGGAGACAGGTGAAGATTCGTGCCGCGGTCACGGAGTCCAAGGGGGCTCCGTTCGCAATCCAGGAGCTCGAGCTCGAACAGCCGCGCGCGGACGAGGTGCTCGTCCGCGTGGAGGCGGCCGGGATCTGCCACACCGACCTGATCATCCGCGACCAGTGGTACCCGGTGCCGTTGCCGGCGGTACTCGGCCATGAGGGCGCGGGCGTCGTGGAGGCAGTGGGCGCGGCCGTCGGGAAAGTCGCGGCGGGAGACCGGGTGGCCCTGAGCTACGGGTCCTGTGGGGCGTGCCCGAAGTGCCAGACGGGCCGGCCGTGGGTCTGCCACGACTTTTGGGGCCGCAACTTCGCCGCCGCACGCGCCGATGGCACTACCGCGCTCGCGAGCGACGGCCATGCCGTCCACTCGCACTTCTTCAGCCAGTCCAGCTTCGCCACCCATGCGATCGCCACCGAGCGCAACGTGACCAAGCTCGACCCGTCGGTGACACTCGACGTCGTCGCGCCGTTCGGCTGCGGGATCCAGACCGGAGCGGGAGCAGTGCTGAATGCGCTCCGGCCCGATGCCGGCGCCAGCGTCGCCATCTTCGGAACCGGCACCGTCGGGCTGGCGGCGGTCATGGCCGCCCATGTGGCCGGCTGCACCACCATCATCGGCCTCGACGTGCGGCCGGCCCGACTGGAGGTGGCGCGGGAACTCGGCGCCACCGCCACGATTGACGCCGGTGGGGCCGATGTCATCGAGGCGGTCAAGGCGGTGACGGGCGGCGTTGGCGCCGACTTCTGCCTCGACACCACCGGCTCGCCGCAGGTTCTCGCCCAGGCCGTCTACGCTACAGGTCCCGGCGGCACCTGCGGCCTAATCGGCGCGCCGCCGTTCGGCGCCGAGGTCTCGCTCGACGTCAACCAGATGCTTGCGTCGGGGAGGACGCTGACGGGGATCGTGGAGGGCGAGAGCGTGCCCGACGTGTTCCTGCCGCGGCTGATCGCGCTGTGGCAGCAGGGCCGCTTCCCGGTCGAGCGCATCATCACCCACTATGACTTCGACCAGATCGACCGCGCTGCTCACGACGCTGAAGAAGGACGCGTGATCAAGGCCGTTCTCAGAATCTGACGCTCGCCTCGGCGAGCCACGTTAGCCGGGGTGCTCGAGCGACCACCCCGGCCCGTTCGCCCATTTCGCGGTGCGTGCCGCTGGGGCTGCCAGCCTCCTGAGAAGAGCCTCGTGGCAGATCCCACCGGGCTCTGCGAGAGCCGGGAGCTACGATCCCCCGGCCGCGCAACCCACCACCGCGCCAACGCGCCGCGCCCACACCATGACAGTAACTTCGTGCAAGGTACACAATGGCGTGCCAAGCGCTACGAGGTCCAGCGTTCCCTCGAGTGCGCTACGGGGGCGGTGGATGGCCGCAACCCCGCACGCAACGCGGGACCTGCCGGCGTGGTGCGGACCCGGTTCCTATCGACAGCGATGCGCGCTCGATCCCGGTCAGGAGGGCGCGGGTTAGCGGCTCCGGGTGGGTGAGCGGCATCATGTGGCCGGCGCCCTCGATCAACGTATGCTGGGCGTGCGGCATGTGCCGCCAGATGACGTCGCAGATCGCGTGGTCGACGGCGGACGTCTGCGATCCCTCGACGACGTGGACCGGCGCGATCACACTGGCGAGTGCGTCAATTGTGAAAGATTCGCGCGCCCGATCGAGTTGCCGCCGGAGTTGGCCCAGTAGACGTACTGGCGGTCCACCGCCACCCCGACCGGGCTACTCGCGCCAGTAATGAAACCCTGATTGACGCCCGAGCCGTCGAGATTCGCGCGGGCGATCGTGGGACCGACAAAGTTGGCCCAGTAGACGAAAGCGTCAGCCTGCGCCGCCAAGTACCAACACACCACCAGCGCGAGCGCCATCGCGAGCGCCGACGCGCAACCCCGACGCCTACCCATCACAACGACAACTCCTCATCCTCCGCCACTGCCCCTAAACCGGCCGCCGCCATCGGCCCCAGCAACCGTGGCGGCCTCACGCTCGCACCCGATCCGCATCCGGCCAGCACCCATCGCGACGATCATCCCAACCCCATTTAGCCCGCACAACGGGAGACCCCCCATACGCGACCCTAGTCTTTTGGCGAACCACGTCCAGATCGCCGGCGGACGGGCTCAGTCGGCAGGGTCGCGGACTCGCCGGGCATGCCCAGCCGGCGATTGCGGTTGCCCCCTTCGGCTCGTGACGCGAGCACGGGCGCCCGCGGCTAGAGCCCTCCCTTCACGACCGCGGGGGGCGAGGAGTCGCCATCCCGCCGAGCCGGCGAGCCCGGGCGTTCCGGCGCGGCGAGCAGGATCGCCCCGGCGGTGACTGCCGCAAAAGCGAGGATCCGCAGTGCACCGAGAACCCCCGAAGGAACTGGTTCTCTCAGCACGATCGTTCCTGCGGCAATCGGCATCGCGTTCGTGATCAGGGTGGCGAGGCCGGCGACGGTCAGCGCGCCGCCGCGCTGATATCCGAGCTGGAGCAGCGAGGTTCCGAGCGTGTAGCCGATGATGAGCGTCACCACGAAGCCGAAGCGGGCGCCGCCCTGGGTTGCCAGCTTCGTCGAGAAGTCGCCGATCGAGAAGAAGAGGCCACCGGCGAGGCCCATCCCCACGGCGAGCCTGCCGGCTCGGCGGCCGATAGCCAGCGCCACGAGAGCGAGGAGCGCCGTTCCACCAATCCAAGACAGGATCGCGACGGTCGAGCCGTTGCTGCCCTCGCCGCTGCTGCTGGCCAGCGACACGGCGAGCGCGAGGAGGCCGGCGATCGAGAGGAGCACGCCGATCAACCGACGAGCGCCGAGCCTGCGGCCGCTTAGCCGGGCGGACACATAGGCGAGTACCCCGATTCCGCCGGCCGTGATGCTCTGGACCAGCGCGAGCGACGCCAGCGCCAGGGCCGCTGCGTAGAGCGCAAAGCCGCCGGTCTCCATCGCGAACCCGGTCATCCAGCTACGGTCGCTCAGCAAGAGGTGCAGCGAGTGCACCGGACGGCGCAACGACAGGCAGGGAAGAGCGGCGGCGGCGTCGTGCTCGCGGAGGTATGCCACGTTGGTGAGCGTGGTCGACGCGGCCGCGAGGGCGAGAGCGATGGCGGTGCGAACGTCCACGCCGGCGTAGAAGCGTAACCGTGAGCGAGCGACGTCGGTGCTCAGAGGTCGGCGAGTATCGTCGGGCCGGTGCCGGGAAGATTCGCGATACGGCCCGTCGTGCTGTCAGCGGTGGCAACGGGCGTCGCCGTCGTGGCGGTGCTGGCCCTTGCCCGAGCCACTGGCGTCGAGGAGGTGGGACGGGCATTCAGCGACGTCCATCCGCAGTGGATTGCGCTGATCGCCGCGGCCGAGGTGGTCGCCTACGCGGCGTACATGCTCGCCTACCGATCCGTGGCGCAGGTCCACGGACATGCTCCGCTGGCCCTGCCCCTGGTGGCGCGAGTGGTGATAGCCGGCTTCGGGCCGTTCTCGATCGGCGGCGGGTTCGGCATCGATAAGCGCATGCTTCACGCCCTCCACGAGGACGAGCGCAGCGCGCGCGTGCGGGTACTCGCGCTGGGCACACTCGAATGGGCCGTGCTGGCGCCGATCACGTGCATCGTCTCGATCGTCCTGCTGGCGCAGGGCGCCGACGTCATGCGCTCGCTGCTCTGGCCGTGGGCGATCGCCGTGCCAATCGGCTTCGGATTCGGTCTCTGGGCGAGCGCCCCGCACCGGATCAAGCGTCTGTCGCGAATGTGGATCGGGCGACTGCGCTGGCTCATCCATGCGCTGGAGGGCATCGGCGTGCTGCGCACCCTGATCCGCAATCCGCGCGACCACTGGGGTGCCTGGCTCGGCACCGCGCTCTACTGGGCCGCCGACATCGGCGCCTTCTACGGCGGCCTGCGCACGTTCGGCCTCAATCCCGGCGCCGGCAAGGTGATCGTCGCCTACGCCACCGGGTACGCGGCGACGCGCCGGTCGCTTCCGCTCGGCGGCGCTGGGATCACCGAGGTCCTGATGACTTATGCGCTCTATTGGGTGCGTGAGCCGCTCGCGCCGGCGCTGGCCGCGGTCGTCGCCTACCGCGTGTTCAACTTCCTGCTCGCGGCGACACCGGGACTTCTGGCTCACCGCCAGCTGCAGCCGATGATCGAGGCCGACCCGAAACCCTGAGGAGGCAGCGGACTCGCCCGAATCCTCGGTCCGACAACGATGATCGGGTCGTCGGCGAGCGCCGTCTCGGCGCGGCCGGCTTAGCTCGGAGCGGTGGCGGTTGTGTATGAGCCGATCCGATCGAGGATGCTGGGGTCGCCCCGGTAGTTGATTCCGCTGGCCTTCGCGTCGGCGAGTTCGAGTAGGCCGAGGAGGAGCCCCATGATCGGCTTGGGTGGTCCGGCGAGGGTGGCGTCGGGGCTCTCGGTTGAGCCGAGCCGTGTGTGGATCGCTCCGTCGCGCGTTTCGATCACTATCGGCTGATCGCCGGTCTGAAGCTCGAGGGTGACGGGGGAGGCGTCCGGATGGCGGTCAACGAGCATCAGCTCGAGCGCCCACGCCAGCCAGTGGCTCCGGACGGCATCGCCGGAATTCTGCTCGCTCATCAGCGGCACGCCCCACCGGGTCAGGTCCTCCAGCACCGGCTGGAGCTGCTCGCCGCGTGGGGTGAGGCGGAAGATTGTTGTGGCGATCGGAGGCGGCGCGTCCTCGCGTGCGATCACACCGGCGCGCTCGAGTTCACGGAGTCGCTCGGCGAGCAGATTGCTGGCGATCCCCGGCAGGCCGTTGCGCAGGTCGGTGTAGCGGCACGCGCCGCGGAGCGCGAGCTCGCGCACGATCAACAGCGTCCAGCGATCGCCGACCACGTCGAGCGATTTGGCGATCGCGCAGTACTCGTCGTAGGACCTCATTACTGCAGTAATTCTAGCAGTGGGTTGAAAGGCTTGTGTATTCACTTGACTTTCTTGTCTGAATAGTTTAAAAGTTCGTCCTGAGTTTGCCCAACCACGCTTCTGAGGACGAGCCATGAAACGTAATAAGCCGCTGATTCTGATCTCGCTGCTTCTGGCGGCGTTTGTCATCAACCTCGACACCACGATCGTCAACGTGGCGCTGCCGACCCTCGTGCGCGAGCTGCACGCGTCCAACTCGCAGCTCCAGTGGGTTGTGGACGCGTTTAGCCTGCTGTTCGCGGGATCGGTGCTGGCGGCCGGCAGCCTCTCGGATCGCTTCGGGCGGAAGGGGATGCTGCTCGCGGGCCTGTCGGTGTTTGGCGCCGCGAGCCTCGCCGGCGGGCTGACCGACGGTCCTGGCCAGCTGATCGCGGCGCGTTCGGTGATGGGCGTGGGCGCGGCGATGGTATTCCCCTCGACGCTGTCGCTCATCTCAAACGTGTTCACCGAGCGGCGCGAGCGCGCGCGGGCGATTGGCTTGTGGGGGGCGATCACGGGTGTGGCGATCGCTCTCGGGCCGATCGTCGGCGGCTGGCTGCTCGAGGTATCGGACTGGCGGAGCATCTTCTTCGCGATGACCCCGGTCGCTGCGGTGGCCGGCGTCCTGGCTGGCGGGTACGTACCGACCTCCCGCGACCCGCACGCGCCGCGAACCGACCGCGCCGGGTTCGCACTGTCGACGGCGATGGTCGCCCTGCTGGTCTACACGATCATCGAGGCGCCGAACCACGGCTGGGGAAGCGCGCGGACGCTCGCCAGCTTCGCCCTGACCGCGGTCCTGGTGGGGGCATTCGTGACCTGGGAGCGGCGCACCGAGCAGCCGATGCTCGATCTGAGCCTCTTCCGCAACCTGCGATTCACCGCCGCCAGCGCCTCAGTCGCGATCTCATTCTTCGCCCTGTCCGGGTTCATCCTGCTGGTCACCCAGTACTTCCAGTTCCTCAAGGGCTACGGGCCGCTGTCAACCGGCGTGCGCCTGCTGCCGGTCGCTTCGTTCGTCGCGATCTCCTCGATCGCTGGCGCCAAGCTCGCGGTGCGGTTTGGCACCAAGCTCGTGGTCGCATCCGGGCTGATGTCGATGGCCGCGTTCTATCTGTGGGTTTCCACTTCATCAGCTACAACCGGCTACGCGACGATCGCCGCCCAGATGGTCGTTGGGGGGACGGGAATCGGTCTGACGAGCGCGCCCGCGACGGAGGCAATCATGGGCGTGGTACCGAAGGCGAAGGCCGGTGTCGGGTCAGCGGTCAACGACGCTACTCGCCTTTTGGGCGGCACCCTCGGCGTCGCCGTGATCGGCAGCGTGTACGCGTCGCTTTACGCCAGCCGGCTAACGAGCGCGCTCCCCACCGGGTTGCCGGCCGCCGCCGCGCGCTCCGCCCACGCATCCGTCGGTGCCGCGCTCACCGTGGCAGGGAGGCTGGCCGATGGCGGCCATCCGGGGCTTGGGACCGCGATCCACAGTGCCGCGAGCTCGGCGTTCTTCCACGGCTTCACTGCCGCCAACTACGTGGCCGCCAGCGTCGCGGCCGCAGGCGCCGTGATGGCGCTGTCGCTGCTGCCCGCCCAGCCGACGAGCGCCACAGCCGACGTGCCGAAACCACAAGCCCCTGCCTCGGCTGCCACGGTGACGGCGAGCAGCTGACGCCACCCCGAGCGACAGGAGACAGACATGATGAGTCGACCCCGCCCACTTCCTCGGCCTCGGCCTGAGCGACGCCATGGTCGTCCGCAACGTGGGCGGGCGGGTCACTCCGGAGGTGGCCAACGATGTTGCCTTCATCGGCCAACTTGCTGAGAACGCACTCCCCAACGGCCCGCTCTCCGCAGAACGTGATCGATCGCGCGGGTGAGCGTTACCGCGAGGGGCCGATCGTCTCCGCTGTCTCGAATCCATCCCGTGTCTGGGAGCAATACGACATCGCCCTCTCCCGGGATGCGTTGGACGCCGCCGCGCCGTTCATCACGGCCCTCCGTTCTTCCGCCGTACATCGCTCGATCGCCAAGCTGGCGGATACGACACCGGAGGGCCGGAGAGGCCAAAATACTGCCCGGCCCGGCTCTACCCGGAACTAAACCCGCCGAACAAAACCCGCCGACCAACCGCTCAGCCCGGGTCTAGCGACCGGGACAAGGAGAGTTCACTTGAAGATCAGCGCACGCAACAAACTCCCCGGCACCGTCAGGAGCGTTACCAGAGGCGAGGCCATCGCCAACGTCGTCGTTGACGTCGGCGGCCAACGCCTCGTCGCGTCTATCACCGTCGAGTCGGTCGACGACCTAGCGCTTACCGAAGGTGCCTCCGTCACCGCGATCATCAAAGCCTCGGACGTCATCATCGCCACCAACGACTGAGGCTTGCATGCGCCGGTGCCTCGTCGGGTCTCCCCGACCTCCGGCGAAAGAGGACTCGAGACGTACGCGACCGCGCGGCTCGGCGCAGCGGTTCAGCCGCGTCTGAGCAGTCGTCCGACGGCGGCCATCATCTCTTCGGTCCGCTCGCTCTGCTGATTGGGCTCGGCACCAATCACACACGTGTGCGCGTGCCCGTCGAGCAGACCGAGCGCGACCTTGTCAAGTGCGGCTTGGGCGGCGCTGATCTGGGTCAGGATGTCGATGCAGTAACGGTCATCCTCGACCATGCCCTCGATTCCCCGGATCTGTCCCTCGATGCGACGTAGGCGGGCTAACAGCTGGTCCTTGGTGGCGGTGTAGCCCCTGATCGGAGCCTGGCTCTTCGGCATATCCCCAGTTTATCACTACCCGTACCCCCTAGGGGTACCTGGTATCGTGGTGGAGGATATGGATGTGCTGAATGTCCTCTGGCACGGCGTGAGGGACTCGTTCTTGATGGCGTGGGAGGTTTGGTGGGCGCTCGTGCTGGGATTCGCGATCTCCGCGATCGTGCAGGCCTGGGTGCCGCGCCAACGGATCGAGGGCTTGATGAGCGGCTCCGGCCCCCGCTCCGTCGGCTGGGCCACCGGGCTGGGCGCAGCATCCTCCTCGTGCTCCTACGCCGCGATCGCGATCGCCAAGTCCCTGTTTCAGAAAGGGGCCAGCGCCGTGGCGGCGCTCGCATTTCAGTTCGCCTCAACGAATCTCGTGTGGGAGCTCGGCCTGGTCTTGTGGGTGCTGATCGGCTGGCAGTTCACGCTCGCGGAGTACGTCGGCGGGATCGTGATGATCGTTCTGATGACGGTGCTGCTGCGGGTGTTCGTGAGCCGACGACTCGAGGAGGAGGCCCGCGAGCACGCTCGCGAGGCCGACACCGGCCATAGGCACCGCGCAGTGGGCGAGCACCTGTCCTGGCGCGAGCGCCTCGCCTCGATTCAGGCGTGGTCCGACGTCGCGCACAACTTCCGGGGTGACTGGAAGATGCTGTGGAAGGAGATCTCGATCGGCTTTCTGCTCGCCGGGTTCATCGCCCAGTCCGGCAACGGCTTCTTCGAACAGCTGTTCATCCGCAACGCGCCGGCGCCGCTGCCGACAATTGAGAACGTGATCATCGGCCCGATTATCGCGGTGCTCAGCTTCGTCTGCTCGGTCGGCAACGTCCCACTCGCCGCGGTGCTTTGGTCGGGCGGGATCTCGTTCGCCGGGGTCCTCGCATTCCTGTTCGCCGACCTGATCGTCATCCCCATCCTCTGGATCTACCGCAAGTACTACGGCACCACGTTCACGGTCCGGATCACCGCGCTGATGTTCCTGACGATGGTGATCGCGGCGCTGATCGTCGACGGCATCTTCAGCGCGCTCGGGCTGATCCCCACAGGACCGCGTCCGACTCGCGCGGACATCTTCAGCTCCCTGCAGGTGAACTACAAGCTGGCGCTGAACGTCCTCGGGATCGTGATCTTCGGAGCGATGCTCTGGCTCACCTCCCGCCGCGGAGCGACCGACCCGGTGTGCGGGATGAAGGTGGACCGCGCAAGAGCGGTCACGAAGGAGTTCGAGGACGAGACCCTCTACTTCTGCTCCGATCACTGCCTGCATGCCTTCGAGGCCGGATCACAGCACGCCCATGACCTGCACATCCAGGACACCGCCAATGTCCACTGACGGAGCCCGCACGGCATCAGGCCGCCGGCCATGAGCGTCTTCACCGAGGCAGAGCTTCGGTACCTGACCGGCGGGCGGCAACTGGGACGGATCGCGACAGTCGGGGCTGACGGCACGCCGCACGTGGTCCCCGTGGGATGGATCTACAACGCCGCGCGCGACACGATCGACGTCGGGGGCAACGAACTGGAGCGCTCGAAGAAGTTCCGCGATGTGGCCCGCACTGGACGAGCCGCGATCGTCATCGACGATGTGGAGAGCACGGACCCGTGGCGTCCCCGTGCGATCGAGGTACGCGGACGGGCCGAGGCGATCGCCCTGCCGACACCGCTCATTCGGATTCATCCGGAGCGGATCATCAGCTGGGGGCTCGGACCGAGCCGCAGCGCGCGTACGGTGACGTAGCACCTCGCCGCGCGCGAACATTTGCGCGTGGTCTCCCGTGACTGAAACCGCCCGCCCTCGAGGCTGGCTTCCAAAGCCGGAGTTCGACGCGATCTTCAGTCGCGTGCCTCGGCTATGCGTGGAGGTCGTGATCGTGACGCGGGAGCGTGGGGTGCTGCTGGTGCGCCGCGACATCCCCCCGAACGTCGGGGCTTGGCACATCCCCGGGGGCACGGTCCTCTTCGCCGAGCGGCTAGTAGACGCCGTCAGGCGAGTGGCGAGGGACGAGCTGAGGCGGGAGGTCGAGGTCGGCGCGCTGCTCGGGTACATCGAGTACCCGAGCCATTACGACAACGGTTTGGACTCCCCGGTCGGTCTGGCCTTCATGACGAACCTAGTCGGCGGGCCGGCGGCGGAGCGCCTGCCGGACGGGTGCGCTTGGTTCAGCCGCCTGCCGCCCGGTCTCTACGAAGAGCAGCGAGAGTTCCTGGTCGAGCGGCTCGGTTTTGAATCGTGACGAGTCCACGCCAACGGCTCCAAACGATCCGGAATCGCTCGTCCCGAACAATCGCTCATCCCGAAGGTGGTTAATGTCACAGGCGCCGGCCTCGCTGATGCGGGAAAGTGGTCCAATGGCGACCTGGACGGCCCAAGCCCGAGTTGCCGGGCTTCCCGACGATGTGCTGACGCTGCTCACCGAACCCGACGCGATCACTCGGTGGGCCCCCGTTCCCTTCGAAGTCCTGAACTTCGACGGCGACCGCCTGGTGGCAGGGGACCGCGTGCGCGTCCAAGGCGCGCTCGTGGGCCGGTCCTTGGAGTTCGAGGTCGAGGTCGCGGAAGCCGACGACGGTCGGCTGGTTTTGAGTGCGACCGGCCCGATAACGCTCGATGTCGAGTATCTCGCGACGCCTCGGGCGAGCGGCAGCGAAGTGCATGCGTCTGTCACGGTCTCGGGACGCGGCCTCATGGGTCGCCTGCTGGCGCAAGCGACCGATGCTCTGCTCGCGTCGGGCGCGCTCAGGACAGCAGTGCAACGGATCGCGTGCGAGCTCGAGCCGGCTCTCGCCGCGACCTGAAAACCGCGCCGCCCGCATACAAACTGGGATGATCGCTCGGGTGTATCGGAGCGAGGGATGACGGGCCGGAGCGCGGAGGAAGCGCAGCCCGTCCCCCGATTTGCGCGGCCGCTGCGGGAAGCCGACGTCGATGCCGATCCCATTCGCCAATTCGGGGTCTGGTTTCAGGAGGCCGTCGACGCGGAAGTCCGCGAACCCGAGGCGGCGGCCCTGGCGACCGCCGACGCTGATGGTGCACCATCCGTGCGCATGGTCCTGGTCAAGCACTCAGACGAGCACGGGTTCGTGTTCTACTCCAACTACGAGGGCCGTAAGGCCCGAGAACTGGCTGTCAATCCTCGCGGAGCGCTGCTGTTTCACTGGGATGTCCTGGGTCGGCAGGTGAGGGTCGAGGGTCCGGTGGAGCGGCTCGAGCGCGAGGAATCGTGGGCGTACGTGCGGACCCGGCCCCGCGGCAGCCAGCTGAGCGCGTTGGCCTCGCCGCAGAGCCGCCCCGTCAGCGGGCGTCCGGAGCTCGAGCGACGCGTGGCCGCGCTCGCGGCCGAACATCGCGACCGCGAGCTGCCGATGCCCGATAACTGGGGTGGCTTCCGCTTGATCCCGCGCTCACTCGAGTTCTGGCAGCACCGCGAGGATCGCCTCCATGACCGGCTGCTCTACACGCGCATGAGCGACGGCCGCTGGCAGCTGGAACGCCTCGCGCCCTAAAGGATCAGCCGAACGCCGAAGGATGAAGAAGCGGCACGAGCGTCCGCCAACCCGAGCGCAGGATCGCTACCAGCGACGGCGGCGTGATCAGCTCCGCCTCGGCACCTACAGGTCTCGGTCTGGGCGCGGCGTACCCGGCAGCCGTCCAGCTCAGCAGCTGCCCTCCCAAGACGAGCCGAGGTTCCCCTCCCCACAGGATGAACGCACCGTCGGGCAGGTCGTCGAGCGCGGCTCGGTGGCGCAGCTGGCCGCGGGTGGTGGGATCGACGCGTTCGCGGTGGAGCTGCGCGTCGATCGCGTCGGCTCCGAGCCGATCGGGGTGACGCTGGCGCCAGGTCTCGCTGAAACGCTCGTAGTCCTCGCGCCGGCAGAGCGCACAGGGCCGATGCCCGGCGGCAAATGCGGTGGCCTCGTCGAGGAAGAAGAGCTCCGTGAAGCGGCCGGGCTGCATGAGGGGGTGACGTCGCCAACCCCGGAACCTGAGCCGGCAGGCGATCCATCGCTTGCCGTTGTAGCGCCGGCGGATGCGCCCGGCCTGATCGTGCAGGCAGCCTCGGTTCCCGTACACCAGGCCACGCGCGGGGTCGCTGACCAGCTCACCGAGCGGGGTCACCCGGTTCCGGAGCGTCATACCTTCAGAACGCACCCATCGAGAGGCCGCCGTCGACGACGAACACTTGACCGGTGACGTAACTGGCCTCGTCGGAGAGCAGGAAGACCGTCATGTGAGCGACTTCCCACGCCGTTCCCTGGCGGCCCAGCGGGATCGCCGCGCGCTCTCTGCCGGGACGCAACCTCGAAGCGACGCGTCCGAGCGGCGTGTCGATCAGGCCGGGTGCAAGCACGTTCGCGCGCACGCCGCGTCTGGCTCCTTCGAGGGCGACGTGCCGGCAGAGCCCGAGCAGCGCCGCCTTCGACGTGTCGTACGACGGCATCAGACTCCCGGGACGTAGGCCCGCGACCGAGCCGATGAACACGATGCTCCCGCCCCGCGGGAGCACCGGCAACGCGCGTCGCGCCACGAGGAAGTGCGAGCGCAGGTTGACCGCGAACACACGGTCCCACATCTCCACGGTCGTGCTCTCGAGTTTCAGCCCGGCTCCGATGCCCACGTTCAGGACCACGGCGTCGAGTCCTCCCAGAGCACCGGCCGCGTCGTCCACCAGCCGCTCGCACGCGCTCGGCTCGGCGACATCGGCGATGAGCTTCGCCGCGGTCCCGCCGTTTTGCTCGATCAGACGGATCGTCTCATCCGCGGCCTCGGAGACGACATCGACCACAGCCACGGCCGCTCCCTCCCTCGCGGCGAGCGCCGCGATCGCCTGGCCGTTCCCGGGCGGCGCGTCCGCGTCACCCACTCCCTGGCTGCCCCCGCCGACCACGACGATCCGCCGCCCCGACAGTCGGCTCGCTCCGGGTGCGGTGCCGGCCGCCGTCGCCGGAAGCCTCTGCTCGTCGCTCATGTTCGCCGACCCCACACTGACCCCACACTGTAGGGTCGCGCGCATGGCCCTGATTCCCTATGCCGATGAGAATCCGGCCGACGACCGCGTCCGCGCCGTCCTCGCCCGCCTCCCGGAGCCGCCGATCAACCTGTTCAGGATGCTGGCCAACGCGCCGGTCCTGATCGGCCCCACGCTGCGGCTCGGCGAAGCGATCCTGACCAAGGGGGATCTCGATCCGGTCCTGCGGGAGCTGGCGATCCTGCACACCGCCCGCCTGACCGGCACCGAGTACGAGTGGGTGCAGCACCAGGAGATCGCCCGCCTCGTGGGGATCGACGAGCGCAAGATCAGCGGCGTGCGGCGGGGCGAGCTCTCCGAGGACGTATACGACCGGCGGGAGCTGCTCTCCTTACGCCTCGTCGGCCACCTCATTCGGCACGGCACACCCTCGCGGGAGCTGGTGTACGAGGTCGAAGCCGAGCTCGGGCGCTCGCAGCTGATCGAGCTGCTGCTCGTCGCCGGCTACTACGCGATGCTCGGAGGCGTGATGCGCACCGTCCGGCTCGATGTCGACAACGTCCTCGACAAGGGCGTGCTCGATCGCGAGCGGCTCAGCGGCCGCCGCGACGCCCCGAACACCTCGGCCGGGCCGCCGGGCACCTCAACCACCTAACGGACGCAGAAACCGGTCGCTGTGTTGTTGAGGCAGAGCAGCCCCCGCAGCCTGACCCCATCCTCGTCGAGCACGATCAGCCTGGGCTCGCCGCGGTCGTGGAGCAGTCTGATCGCCTCGGGCACCGGCATGTCGGGGGCCGCGGTGAGGGGCCGAGGGTCGATGTAGGCGACAGCGAGGTCTGCCTCCGGAGCATCGTCGGGAAGTCCGTCCCGCTCGATCGCGCCCACGAAGCGCTCTCCGTCGGCCAATAGCACCGTCCGGACACTCGGCCGCTCGAACGCTCGCCGGACCTCGCCCACCGGAGCATCGCCAGGCCATGTCTTAGGTCTGGCGATCATGACGTCGCCTACGGTCTTGTCGACGGCGTCGTCAAGCGAGACCGTGCCGCTACCGGAGTCGGAGTTCGCCACCCAATGCATGGTAAACGCGCTCAACGTCCGGCGGCGTCGATCTCCTCGGCGAGCGCCGCGGGGAGCGCTCGGCCGGGCCCGAGCGGTGGGGCCAGCGTGACGTCCGCCCGGCGGTGCGCGAGGCAGGTCGGCGAACGATCCTCCGGGCACGGACCTCGACCGCGATCTCGATGCTTGACGAGGGGCATCAAAATACGATCCTCACAAGGAGCATTGGCCAGGAATGGTCGCCTCGGCCACGCGAGGATCGTCCGCTCGGTCCGCTGGCGGCCGGACATTCGAACAACGTTGGAACATACGAGGGAGGTGTGACATGCCCGTCTTGATCGGCGCCTCGACCGGCTGGGATGTAGGGCTGGTGGTTGGGATCGTCATCGTCCTGGTCGCGGCGGCGATCGTAATTACGATCGTCGTTCTGGCGTCGAGGATCGCTAGGCAGGCGCGGACGGCGGTCGACGGTCTGGAGACGGTCCAGCGACAGACAACCGAGCTGAACGGGATCGCGCGGATCAACGACTCTGGCGTGCGGATCCTGCACTCCGCACGCGCGCTCAGAAAGGTGGCGGTCGGAAAATGACGGTCGCGTTCGCCCTCACCAATCATGGCGCCTGGGGCATCGCGCTCGGGATCGGCCTCGTCGCCGCCCTGATCGTCGCCGGCCTGTTGATCGTGCTGATCCGCGCCGTGACCGACATCGACCGATCCGCGGGCGCTCTGCTCGAGGTCGCCCCCAGAGTGGCGGCTAACACCAAAGCCATCCCCCAGCTCGAGGCAACGGCGCCCGTGCTGGGATCGATCGTGGAGGAGGCAGTGGTCCAAGACGGCTACATGAATGCCCTGACCGACGGGTACGGTGAGGCATGAGCCAGACGCTTTTGATCATCCTCAGCGTGCTGCTGACGATAGTCGTCCTGGCGGTGCTTGCGGCAGCGCTCACCGTCATCCGCACCCGGCTCGAATCGACCTCGACTAAGCTCGCCACGCTGGCCGAGGCGCTCCAAGGCGTCGAGTCCGAGCACCTGCGACCGCTCGAGCCGGCGGTCAAGGCGATCAACGCGCAGTTCGACATCATCCTGGGGGCGATGCCCGGGATCGCCGCCAAGGCGGCGGTGGTCGCGGAAAGGCGGCCAAAATGATCCTTGAGTGGATCGGCGACGCAGTGCTGCTGCTGGTGGTCCTCCCGGTCGTGGTGTACCTCCTCGCGGGCGTCCTGCGGGCCGCGAACCGCATCGTCCCTAACGTCCAGCAGATCGCGGCGACCGCCCAGGCCGCCTCCACGGACCTCGACGCGACCGCGCTGCTGCTCACGACGCAAGACCAAGTACAAAAGACGGTCGAGGTGGTCGCAGGCTACGGCGGCTCGCTCGACGCGATCATCGACGACGCGTGAAAGGGATGAAGCCATGCCGGCAGCCGGTGTAGTCATGATCATCGCGGTCGCGCTGATCGTCGCGGCTCTCGTGTTCTTCCTCGTCGCGACGATCGTGGCGCTGACCAAGATCACCAGGGGCCTCGACCAGGCGATCGCGGGAGTAACGGGAATCATCGAGAAGACCGCGCCCGTCAATGACGTCGTGAACACGATCAACCGCAACCTCGACGCCGGGGTGGATCTGCTCGAGGGCCTGCTGGTCAAGAAGGCCGGGCTGAGGGACGCGCTGGGGCTGATCGACGGCCTCTACCCGGGCGCCGCAAGACAGGGGCTACGGAATTTCCCCGAGAGCACCGAGGTGACCGCGCCGCGTATCGCCGAGGTGTACACGAAGGGGACCCTGACGCTCGCTCGCCTCGGGCGAGAGGCGCCGGTCGCGGCCGCGAGCCCCCAGGGCCCCGCACTACGAGACGTGGAGCGCGGGAGCCTGATGGCGCGGCTCCTGTACCCCGAGATCCGCCAGTCGCGGCCGGAGCACATGCCTCGCTCGCCGATCATCGGCACGGACTCGCCCGTCCGCTACGAGCCCACCGAGACGCCGGGGATCCGACCGCGGATGCCCGGGCGAACCGCGGTCGCGCAACCGAAAACAGGAGAGAGCTGATGCAGACGCCCGCACCCGTCGAGTACGAACGCGCCGCCAGCCTCGAGGACGCGATCTCATCGCTCCAGGGACGCGGTGCCGGCGCGCGCATCATCGCCGGCGGACACAGCCTGATCCCGATGATGAAGCTGCGCCTGGCGACGCCGGAACTCCTCATCGACATCAACGATCTCGACGAACTGTCCTACATCCGTGAGCATGTGGGCGCGGGGCTGGAAGACGGCGAGGAGCGCCAGGAGATCAGGATCGGGGCGCTGACCCGCCACGTCGAGTTGCTCCAGTCCGAGCTGCTGGCGGACCGGCTCCCGGTGTTCAGAGACGCCGAGGAGCTGATCGCCGACCCGCCGGTGCGCAACCGCGGCACGATCGGAGGCTCCCTGTGCCAGGCTGACGCGGCCGAGGACCTCAGCGCGGTCTGCTCGGCGCTCAAGGCCAAGGTCGTCATCCGCGGCCCCGAGGGACAGCGCGTCGTCGGCCTTGACGAGTTCTACATCGGGCCGTTCATGACCGCGGTCGGCGAAGCCGAGATCCTCACCGAGGTCCGGATCCCGCTGCGCCCGGGCGTGGGCAGCGCGCACGAGAAGGTGGAACGGCGCGCCGGCGACTTCGCGATCGCCGCCGTGTCGGCGGCAGTGTGGATCGACGGCGGCACGATCGTCGATGCCGGGATCGGACTGAGCGCTCTGGGCCCGACGACCTGGAGAGCCACCCAGGCGGAGGAGCTGCTTCGCGGCAACTCGCCGAGCGAAGAGCTGTTCGCGGAGGCGGGCACGATGGCCTCCGAGGACTGCTCGCCGCTCGCCGACAGCCGTGGCCCGGTCGACTACAAGCGCCACCTTGCCGCGGTGCTCACCAAGCGCGCCCTGCGACGCGCCACCGCCCGCGCCCTCAAACAGGAGACCTGAACCACAGATGCAACTGACGATCACCATCAATGGCGAGCCGATCACGCGCGACGTGGAACCGCGCCAGCTGCTCGTCCATTTCATCCGCGACACCCCCGGCCTGACCGGGACCCACTGGGGCTGCGACACCTCCAATTGCGGCGCGTGCGTGGTGCTGATGGACGGCAGGCCGCTCAAGTCGTGCACCGCGCTCGCGGCGATGTGCGAAGGCCATGAGATTCAGACCGTCGAGTCGCTCGAGTCACGCGGCCGCCTAGATCCGGTCCAGCAGGGCTTTCACGAGACCCACGCGCTTCACTGCGGTTTCTGCACCCCCGGCATGCTGATGATCGCCCGCGCCCTCCTCAACGAGAATCCGAACCCCACCGAGCAGGAGATACGGGCCGCGATCTCGGGTCAGATCTGCCGGTGCACCGGCTACAAGAACATCATCGCGGCGATCCGCTGGGCGGCAGAGCACGAAGCCGCCACGAAGCAGGAGGTCTAACCAACATGGCCGTCACCGAGAACCTCCCGGGTGGGACGGAACCCGATTCAAAGCGCCCGATCGGCTTCGGCCGCCTCAAGCGCAAGGAGGACGCGCGCTTCATCCGCGGGAAGGGCACCTACCTCGACGACATCCGACTGCCGGGGATGCTCCACGGCGCGATCCTCCGCAGTCCCTACGCCCACGCCAAGATCCTCTCGATCGACACCTCCCGCGCGCTCAAACATCCTGGCGTCCACGCGGTCATCACGGCCAAGGACCTCGAGACGCTGGGTCTCGCATGGATGCCGACCATCTCCTACGACACGCAGGCGGTGCTCGCCGGGGACAAGGTCCGCTTCCAAGGGCAGGAGGTGGCGTTCGTGATCGCCGATGATGAGTACACCGCCCGCGACGCACTTCCGCTGATCGATGTCGAGTACGACCCGCTGCCGGCGGTCGTCAACGCCCGCAGGGCGCTCGATCCCGATACCCCGCTGATTCGCGACGACAAGGCTGGCCAGGTCGACAACCTGGCCAGCCCGCTCTGGGAGGCGGGCGATGAGGAGGCCACCGACCACGTGTTCTCCGAGGCCGATGTCGTCGTGGAGCGCGACATCATCTACCCGCGCTGCCATCCGGCGCCGCTCGAGACGTGCGGCATGATCGCGGACTTCAACCCGAACACGGGCCAGCTCGACATCTACAACGGTAACCAGGCGCCGCACGCCCACCGAACGGTGTACGCGCACGTCGCCGGGCTGGCCGAGCACATGATCCGCATCCGTTGCAACGACATCGGCGGCGGGTTCGGCAACAAGGTGCCGGTGTACCCGGGCTACGTGTGCGCGATCGCGGGGTCGATCGTCGCCGGCAAGCCCGTCAAGTGGATCGAGGACCGCTCCGAGAACCTCATGTCGACGGGGTTCGCGCGCGACTACCTGATGCACGCCGAGATATGCGCCAAGGACGGCCGCATCACCGGGCTGCGGGTCGACGTGATCGCTGACCACGGTGCGTTCGACTCCACCGCGCAGCCGACCAAGTTCCCGGCCGGGTTCTTCCACATCGTGTGCGGCTCCTACGCCCTGGAGGCCGCGCACGTCAAGGTGAAGGCGGTGTACACGAACAAGGCGCCCGGCGGTGTCGCCTACCGCTGCTCGTTCCGGATCACCGAGGCCGTCTACCTGGTCGAGCGGATGGTGAACGCGCTGGCCATGGAAATGGGCGTCGACCAGATCGAGCTACGGATGCGCAGCTTCATCGCGCCCGAGCAGTTCCCCTACGAGACGACCACGGGGTGGACGTATGACTCTGGCAACTACGCCAACACCATGCGGGTCGCCATGGACCTCGCGGGATACGAGGAGCTCAAGCGAGAGCAGGAGGAGAAGCGCGCCCGCGGCGAGCTCATGGGGATCGGGGTGTCGTTCTTCACCGAGGGCGTGGGCGCCGGCCCGCGCAAGCACATGGACATCCTCGGTCTGTCGATGAACGACGGCGCCGACCTACGGGTGCACCCGTCGGGCAAGGCAGTGGTCTCGATCAGCGCGCAGCCCCAGGGCCAGGGCCACGAGACCACGTTCGCGCAGATCGTGGCGGAGGAACTGGGGATTCCACCCGAGGACGTGGAGGTTCGCCACGGCGACACCGACAAGTCACCGTATGGGCTGGGGACGTACGGCTCCAGATCGACCCCGGTCAGCGGCGCCGCGGTGGCGGTCGTCTCGCGCAAGGTCCGCGACAGAGCGCGCCAGATCGCGGCGACGATGCTCGAGGCGAGGCCCGAGGACCTGGCGTGGGAGAAGGGGCGGTGGTACGTCAAGGGCGACCCGGAGAAGGGCGCGCTGATCGAGGAGATCGCGCACCGCGCCTACAGCGGCGAGCCGATGCCCGAAGGGATGGAAGGGGGACTCGATGCCCAGGTCATCTACGACCCGCCGAACCTCACCTACCCCTACGGGGCCTACATCGCGGTCGTCGACATCGATCCCGAGACGGCTCAGGTCAAGGTGCGGCGGTTCATCGCGGTCGACGACTGCGGGGTGCGGATCAACCCGATGATCGTCGACGGGCAGATCCACGGTGGCCTCGCCGAAGGGATCGGGATCGCGCTCATGGAGGTGCTCTCGTTCGACGAGGAGGGCAACTGCCGCAACGGGTCGTTCATGGACTATCTGATCCCGACCGCGCTCGAGTGCCCGGACTTCGAACTGGGGGCGACGGTGACCCCTTGCCCGCACCACCCGCTGGGGGCCAAGGGCGTCGGCGAGTCGCCGAACGTGGGCTCGCCGCCGGCGATCGTCAACGCGGTGATCGACGCGCTGAACCACACTCACGGCGTCGCCCACATCGACATGCCGTGCACGCCGGCGCGCGTGTGGGCGGCGATGCAGGGACGCCCCGAGCCGCCTCAATGATTTCTGGAGCCCTCTCGCGCAGGGCCAAGGAGCTCACCGATCGGGGCTCGGCGTTCGTGCTCGCGACGGTCGTTCGTGTGCAGCATCCGACGAGCGTCGAGCCCGGCAACGTCGCTCTCATCACCGGCGACGGGACGATCGAGGGCTTCGTCGGAGGTGTCTGCGCGCAACACAGCGTCCGGGTGTACTCGCTGAGGGCGATCGAGTCCGGACAGGCGGTGCTGCTGCGGATCCTGCCTGGCGGGGCAGGATCCGCAGAAGAAGGCGGCGCGGGCGACGAAGACCCGGCGCGGACCGAAGAGGTGTCGAACGAGCAGGGGACCGTCATCGTTCAGAACCCGTGCCTGTCGGGCGGCGCGATCGAGATCTTCCTCGAGCCGATGCTGCCTGCCCCGCGGGTGCTGGTCGCGGGCGACTCGCCGATCGTGGGCGCGCTACGGCGGATCGGTCCCGAGCTCGGGCTCGCCGTGCTGGCCACCGACGACGGGGAGTCCCTTCCCACCGACGGCGACCTCGGCCTCGTGGTTGCGGCGCACGGCCGCGACGAGCTGAGGGTGCTTCGCGCGGCGCTCGAGGCCGGCGTGCCGTACGTGGCCCTGGTCGCTTCTCGTCGGCGCGGTGCGGCCGTGCTCGATCAGCTGCGGGAGATCGGTATCCCGGATCACCTGCTCGCTCGCGTCGAGACTCCAGCCGGCATCGACATCGGCGCGCGAACCGCCGCGGAGATCGCCATATCGATCCTGGCGCGGCTCGTCGAAGTGCGCCGACGCGACGCGACCGCGGTGCGGGTGGGCGCCTCGGCCCGTCCGATCACCGCTGTCGATCCGATCTGCGGGATGACGATCGTGGTCGCCGATGACACTCCCTCGCTCGTACACGGGGGCGGAGCGATCTACTTCTGCTGCCTGGGCTGCAAGCTCAAGTTCGAGGAGAGGCATGGAGACGCCGCGGTCGCGCGATGAGGTGAGCCACCTCGTGCCGGACGTCGAGACGCTGGCGCGACGCCTCGCGAGCGTCGACTACCTCGTCGACGAGGGGCTGGCCACCTCGATGTTCCTGGCGCTCAACCTGCCCCAGCCGCTCCTGCTCGAGGGAGAGGCGGGGGTCGGCAAGACCGAGGCCGGCAAAGCGTTGGCCGCCGTGCTCGACACGCCGCTGATCCGCCTGCAGTGCTACGAGGGGATCGACGCCGCGGAGGCCCTGTACGAGTGGAACTATCCGCGGCAGCTGCTCAGCATCCGGCTGGCCGAAGTGAGCGGAACACAGCTGCGCGAGGAGGATCTCTTCGGTCACGAGTACCTGATCCGCCGACCCCTGCTGCGCGCGCTCGAGCACCCCGGACCGCGGCCGGCGGTGCTGCTGATCGACGAGATCGACCGCGCCGACGACGACTTCGAGGCGTTCCTGCTCGAACTGCTCGGCGAGGCGGCGGTGACGATCCCCGAGCTCGGCCCGATCCGCGCCACGCATCCTCCGGCCATCGTGCTCACCTCGAACCGGACGCGCGATCTTCACGACGCGGTCAAGCGCCGGTGCCTCTACCAGTGGATCGACTACCCGAGCCCGCAGCGCGAAGTCGAGATCGTCCGCCTCCGCGTCAAGGGCGCGTCGGAGACGCTCGCGGTGCAGGTCGCGGACGCGGTCGCGCGGATGCGCGACTCGGACGTCCAGAAACCGCCCGGGATCGCTGAGGCGATCGACTGGCTCGCGGCGCTGACCCTGCTCGGCGTCGAGCGCCTCGATGGGGCCGCGATCGACCGGACGCTCGGCTCGGTGCTGAAGTACTCGGAGGACCAGGACGTGATCCGTGCGGCGGGCCTCGAGCAGCTGGTGGGCCGCGGTGGCTGACTTCGGCGTCGAGTCGATCCACCTCGACCTTCCGGCGGTGGCCGCGGCGTTCAGCCGGCGCCTGCACGACGCCGGCGTGCCCACCACCGCGGAGCGCTCGGCGCGGTTTGCGCGCGCGCTCTCGCTCATCAGGCCCGTCGGGCGCCGCCGGTTGTACTGGACCGCGCGCGCGGTGTTCGTCACCGACACCTCGCAGGTGAAGGCGTTCGACGCCGTGTTCTCCTCGGTATTCGGAGCCTCCGGACCCGAGGAGGCCCCGCCCGGTACCGAAGATGTCAGAACGGTTCCCGCGCCGCCAGACGAGCGCCCTGCGCGGCCGCGCGAAGACGGCAGCCGCGACGGAGCCGGTGATGGGCTGCGGGATGCTGCGGCGCCCACTCCCCGGCGCGACCGCGAGCCGTCCAGCGAGGTTCCGCTCGCCCTCGCCCCGAGCGACGAGGAGCTGCTGCGCGGCAAGCGCTTCGACGCCCTCGAGGCGCACGAGCTCGCCGAGCTCTACCGGCTGATGTCGAGACTCCGGGTGGCGCCCCCGCTGCGCCGGACCCGGCGCGCCAGGCGCGATCGCCACGGCGAGCGCATAGACCTGCGGCGCACCTTGCGCGGCAGCCTCCGCAGCGCCGGCGATCCGATCCGCCTCGCCCGGCGGCGCCGGCGGATCGTGCGCCGACGGATGGTGCTCCTGTGTGACATCTCCGGGTCGATGGAGCCCTATGCCCGCGCCTACCTCCAGTTCCTGACCTGCGCCGCCGGCGGCGGGGTACGCGCTGGCAGATCGGAGGCGTTCGTGTTCGCGACCCGGCTGACCCGACTGACCCGCGCGCTGGCCTCGCGCAACCCCGAGCGGGCGATCCAGCGGGCGGCGGCGGCCGCGCCCGACTGGTCGAGCGGGACGCGGATCGGCGAGGCGCTGAAGGCCTTCAACGATCGTCACGGCCGGCGCGGGATGGCTCGCGGCGCCGTGATCGTGATCCTCTCCGACGGCTGGGAGCGGGGCGACCCGGCCCTCGTCGCCCGGGAGATGGAGCGCCTCGGGCGCCTCGCGCATCGGATCGTATGGGTCAACCCACGGGTCAGCGCGACCGCGTTCGCGCCGCGGGCGGGCGGGATGGCGGCGGCGCTGCCGTATTGCGACGCGCTGGTGAGCGGCCACAGCGTGGAGGCGCTCGACGAGGTGGTCGAGGCGATTGCCGGCGGGGGAGGAGGCCTGCGTCGCCACACCCGTGGTCGTTGGGCGATATCGTTCAGCGATCAAGGTGGGTCGCAGAGCGACGAGGAGCCGTGGCCGAGCGCGACTCCCGTTCTGGGCAGCTCGGTCGCGATGCCCAGCGGGTACGGCCCGAGTCGCGGGCGGACCACTCCCGGATGGCGAGCATGAACGAGCCAGCGGCCAAGAAGTGCATCTATCCCGGCTGCGATCGCCCCGCGGTGCCCCCGCATCCGCTCGGGGGGCCGCAGCCGAGCTTCTGCGACCGGGAGGACCACAACGCGCTGACCGCTCACCAGGAGCGCCAGCGCATCGCGCGCGAGCGCGCAGAATCGGTCGAGCGCGAGCACGCCCAACCGCCCGCGCCCGAGCGCGCCGAATCCGAGGAGGTTGTGTGATGGCAGGCGAGGCATATCGAGCGGTGTTCCTGCGCGTGCACCCGACGGGCAAGATGGTCCTGAGCCTCACGACCGAGTCAGATGGCAGGGAGAGCGAGTACGCGCAGCAGGTCGCTAACGAGCTCGGGGTCCCGGCGCTCGACGTCAAGGTCGTGCCCGCCGACGAGAACCGGTTCGGGACCGGCCACGGATACAACACGACCCCGTCCGACGGCACGCCGGCGGCGATCTCCAGCGCGACCGGCAAGATCCGCGCCAAGGCGCAGATGCTCGCGGGCGTGGAGCTCGAGACCCCGGCCGAGGAGCTGAGCTGGGACAACGGGGCGTTCGTGACCAGGACCGACCCCGCGCGGTCCCGGACGATCGCCGACGTCGCCCTGTACGCACACGGCAGCGGCGCGCTTCCGCCGGGGGTCGAGGGCGGCCTCGACGCGCAGACGGTGTACCGCGATTAGCTGGCGGCCTCGGGCAACTGGGCCTCGACCTCGACCGTTACCTCGTCGATCACCTTGAGCGTGCCGAACAGCCCCGAGTACGGCTTGATGCCCCAGTCGGTTTGCTTGAGGGCGGTCCTGCCGGTGACGCGCCCGTCCTCGCCCAGTGTCACATCGAAGGCGATCGGATGACTCTGACCACCGAGTTCCAGGTTCCCGCTGACGCGGGCGCGGCCGCCGACGGCGTCGACCTCGACCGCGGTCGAGCGGAACCTGATCGCCGTGCCCCTCAGCACCTCCTCGTCGATCGTTTGCTCGATGCTCGCCTTGTCCTCATCGCCGAGCGAGGTGATCCCGCCGGTGCCCTCGCGGATCTTGAGCGAGCGCGGGTCGGCAGTGAGTTCGATGCTTGTGGGTGCGCTGTCGGCTGCGACCTCGAGCGTCGCGTCCCAGTTCGTGACCTCGATCAGCAGGTTGTGTCCCGCCATCGCCGCTGCCCCGGCCTTACGGGTCCTGACCCACAACGTACCCCGGTCGTGCCCGAGCGTGTAACTGCCGGACTGGAGTGCCATGAAAGGAGGACCGTACACCCATGGTTCAACTAGACCACCCGTTCTCCACCACGAAGCCGGTCGAGGAGACCTGGCAGGCGATTCTCGACCTCGAGCGCCTGATTCCGTGCGTGGAGGGCGGGCGCGTGATCGAGAGGACCGGAGCGGAATCGGTCAAGGCCGAGATCAAGGTCAAGATGGGCGCCATGTCCCTCAACTATGCCGGCACGGTCGAGGTGGCCGAGCAGGACCCCGCGGCGCACCGGGCCTTGCTCAGGGTCAAGTCGCGCGAGACGGGCGGCCAGGGATTCGCCAACGCCGACGTAGAGTTCTCTCTCGCGGATGGCGGCGGCACGATTCACACCGCCGCGCAGATCAGCGGCAAGGCCGCGTCGATGGGCGAAGGGGTGATGGTGACCGTGCTCGACGCGCTCATCAAGGACTTCGCGGAAAAGCTGGCCGCGCTGTGACCGCGGCGCGGACGATGAGGCGGCCGCGGGAGGGAGAGGTCCCCTTCGACGGCGGCACCGCGATCCAGGAGGATCCGGACAAGCCGGTGTTCCGCGGCAACGGGGAGTACGACTATGTCTGTGTGGGGTGCGGAAACGTGCTGGCCGCGTCCATGCCTCCGGAGTACATGAACCGCAAGGTCCGCGTGCGCTGCGGGCGCTGCCGGACCGTGAACGTCGCCGTCGAGGAGCCGGGCATCGACTACAGCAAAGGGTTTGGGCGGCGCCCAAGCTGATGGCCGGCGACGACGAACGCCCGATCGGTTTCGGTCGCCTGACCCGCAGCGAGGACGCGCGCTTGGATGCAGACGCTGTCCGGCGACGCACAGGCCGTGCTCGCGACCGCGGCCTCTCGATGACGGCTTGGTCCGTCACCGGGCTGGTGCTCGCGGCGGGAGGCTCGGCGCGGCTGGGCCGGCCGAAGCAGCTGCTGCCTTATGGGTCTGGCACGTTATTGGGCCACGTGCTCGACACGGCCCGGGCGTGCGAGTTCGACCAGCTGGTGTGCGTTCTCGGTGGCGCTGCGGATGCGGTGCGTGCCGGAGTTGATCTCAGCGGCGTCACGGTCGTCGAGAACCGTGGGTTCGGTGAGGGCTGCTCGTCCTCGATCGCGGGGGCCCTGAGCGTCGTCGATCCGCGCTGCGAGGTGCTCATCCTGATGCTCGGCGATCAGCCAGGGGTGCAAACGTCGACCATCCGCGCGCTCCTCGCCGGCCGGGGAGACGCGGCGCTCGCGGCGTGCGCCTATGCGGACGGTCGCGGGCACCCGCTGGCGTTCGCGCGCAGCACTTTTGGCGCGCTGGGCGAGCTCCACGGTGACAAGGGTGTGTGGAAGCTGCTCGACCGCGCCGGCGAGGCGGTGGTCGATGTGCCCGTGCCGGGCCCGACCCCGCGCGACGTCGACACCTGGGAGGACTACCAGGCGGTGCTGGCGGAGGCCGGCCCGCCCTCAGTCCACAGGGACGTAGATCACCTGGACGCCGAGGATGGAGTAGATGGGCGCGGCGCGACGATCGGCGGATAGGAGCGTATGACCGTGGTGCGAAGCCGTCGCCCCGATGAGGGCGTCGTAGAGCGTGCCACCGCGGATGCCGTGCTCGACGGCCGTTCGGAGCGCGCGCCGCGTCGCGCTGGCCGGCAGCATGAGCCACCTGGGTCGAAACCGTTGCTCGAGCCACCTCAGAACGACGGCCGGCGCGATGCGCTGGCCTTCGGGCATTCTGCTCATGGCGGCGGTCGTCTCAAACGCGACGTGACCGATTAGCGACGAGCTTTCGGCGGCCAGCGCCGTGACTGCCGCCTCGTGTGCGACGTGCCAGGGTGCCGCCGCCGCGATCGTCACGCTCGAGTCCGGGGTGATCATCGGCGCACGCGATCGATTGCGGCGCGCACCTCCTCGACCGTCAGCGGATGCATCGGGCGGTCGGCGACGATCACAGGACCAGTGTCCCGATCCTCGACCCTTGCCGCCACGTCTGCGACCGTTAGTTCGATCACCCCATCACGCGCGACAACCTCGAGCTCAGTTGCGCCCGCGATTCCTAATTCTCCGCGAAGCGCCTTGGGAATCACCAGCCGTCCCACTGAGTCCATGGTAATTCTCATGGCAACAGATTACCAATGGACTCAACGCCCCTCGATGAATTCCCTCCTCTACGGAAGCCAGCCCTCGCGGTAGCCCACCGAAACGTCGTCGCGAATGTTCGCGTACGCCTCGCTGGGCTCGCGCGTCTCGCGCTCCACGCCGGCGCGGTGTCTCTGGGCCAGTTCGGACTCCGGGTAGACCACGTCGCGGCTCAGGCGGGTGCCAATGGCCAAAATGGCGCACGGGCCCTCGCCGGCGCCGACGAACACGTGCTCGGTCCAGGCGGGGCAGTGGACGAAGTCCCAGGCCTTCAGCCGCCGCTCCTCTCCCTCGATCAGCAGCAGACACTCCCCGGACAGCACCAGGAAGTCCTCCTGGTTGCCCTCGCCGTGGTACATGCACGCGGGCTGACCCGGTTCGAGCACGCCGATGTTCAAGCCGACGCTCGGGAACCTCGCCTCGCCCTCGAAGCGCGTGTAGGCGCCGAACTCGCCCTCCAGCCAGCGCGCCTCGCGCGCGTTCAGCACGAACCAGCCCTCGCCGTCCGGGACGAGGCCGCCGTCGGTGCGCTTCAGGGGCGCCTCCGGAACCATCGGCCCATTATCGTTGTGCTGCTCGCCGGGTGCGGTTCCGCTCGGGGCGCCGGCGGGGCGTCGCGTTTTGAACCCAGTGCGTCCTGAGAACGCGTCGCGCCGGCGGGGCGTCGCGTTTGACCCTCTGTGCGTCGTCAGAACGCGTCGCCCCGCGCCCCCCTCGTCGCGCTCGCCGCCCCCTCCGAGCTCAGTCCGCCGCCGGCTTGATGTTCTGGTTGATGCGGAAGAGGTTGCCTGGGTCGTACGTCCGCTTGACGCCCGCCAGGCGGTCGTGGTTGTCGCGGTAGCTCGCCCGGACCCGGTCCTCGCCCTCGTCCATCATCATGTTCACGTACGCGCCGCCGGCCGAGTAGGGATGCAGGGCCTCGTGATAGCTGATGCTCCAGTCCCGGATCGCGTCCACGTTTGCCGGGTCGGGATCGACGCCCGCGAACACCGAGCTCCAGCGCGCGTCGCGATAGCTCCACGCCGTGTCGGCTTTGCCCACGTCGTGCGCTGCGCCGTCGATCGGGTACATGTGCATGGTCGACTTCATCGTCGGCAGCTCGGCGCCGAAGCGGGCGTGCAGCTCGACGGCGTCGTCGGGGATCTCGCGCACGAAGTCCGCTCGCCAGTACCACTGATCGCCCGGCGGATAGAGCCCGTCGAACATCCCCTGCATGGTGGCGTGGGGCATCGGCTGCACCGCGTGCATCAGCGGCTCGGGCACCTTCGCCAGCAGCTCGCCGATCGCATCGCCGGCGTCCTCCGGCGGACCCACGTAGCACCACACGATCCCGCTGACCTTGCGCAGGTGGATCTCCTCGGGAAACGGCGGCGCTGGCGGCACGGTGTGGAACGCGAAGAAGCCGTTGAGTTCCGGTGGCGCCGACGGCAGGAAGTCGCGGTACACCGACAGAACCTCGGCCCCGTCCTCGACCGGCCAGAACGTCGGGCCTGCGACCACTGTCCCGATCTCGTGCAGGCGGAACAGGAACGAAGTGACCACGCCGAAGTTGCCGCCGCCGCCCCTGATCGCCCAGTACAGGTCCGGGTGCTCGGTCGCACTGGCGCGCACCAGCTCCCCACTCGCCAGCACCATCTCGGCCTCGAGTAGGTTGTCGATCGTCAGCCCGCACTTCCGGGTGAGATGGCCCAGCCCTCCGCCGAGCGTGAGTCCTCCGACGCCGGTCGTCGAGATGATGCCGCTCGGCGTAGCCAGACCGTACTCGCCCGTGGCGCCGTCGACCTCACCCCAGGTGCAGCCGCCGCCCACGCGGACCGTTCCGGCGTTCGGGTCGACGTGAATGTCCTTGAGCAACGACAGGTCGATCACGACCCCGTCGCTCACCGTCCCGAGACCGGCGCCGTTGTGGCCACCGCCGCGCACCGCGAGCGGCAGACCGCGCTCGCGCGCGAAGTTCACCGCCTTCGCGACGTCGGACGCGTTGGCGCAGCGGGCGATCAGCGCCGGCCGCTTGTCGATCATCGCGTTATAGACGACACGGGCCTCCTCATAGCCGGCTTCGGCCGGTCCGATCAGCCGTCCCTGAAAATCGGACAGCCCCTGCTGCGCGGCGTCCTGTGGTGTAACGGTGGTGCTCATGGCATCTCCTTACTGTGGGACCGTGGTGCTCACGACTCCCTCGCCCCGAAGTCGTCGAGTTGCTGCGATGAGACTAGGCGTCGGCAGGCGCGGCGTCATGACGCGGCCTGACCTACTTTTTGGTGAGAGGCGCGCAACGGCGCGGTTGCGCCGCTGATCAGATCTGACTATGGTGCTTGCGGGGCTGCTCCGTGAACGATCTTCCCGCCGCTCTGCGCATCTCGTCGCCGTTCCCATTCGTCGGTCGGACGGCGGAGCTCGAGACGCTGAGGACGCTGCTGCCGAGAGCCGAGGGCGAGGGCCGGCGCGTGGTTCTGCTCGGCGGGGAGCCCGGTTCGGGGAAGAGCCGCCTCGCAAGGGAGTTCTCCACTGAGGCGGCGAGCGACGGCGCCCTCGTCCTGTATGGCGCGTGCGATGCGGTCGTTCGCACTCCTTATGGCCCGTTCGCCGAGGCGCTCGAGCGCCTTGCGCGAGTCGTCGATCCGGCCGAGCTGAGAGCTGCCCTGGGCACAGGGGGCGGCGAGCTCGCCCGGCTCGTGCCCGACCTCGGAGCGCGAATCGGCGAACTGCCGCCGCCCGTCAAGGCCGATCCGGACACCGAGCGTCACCGCCTGCACACCGCCATGACAGACCTGCTCGAGGCCGTCAGCCGAAGGCGCCCCGTGATCCTGGTGCTCGAGGACGGACACTGGGCCGACGCTCCGACGCTTCTGCTGCTGCGACATCTGGCCCGCGCGGCCTGGTCGGGGCGAGTGCTGCTCTTCGCGACATTCCGCGACACCGAGGCCGACGTGCCCGAGGCGCTCGCGCAGACGCTGGCCGACCTGCGCCGGTCCGATGACGTCGTGCGCCTGCGGCTTTCCGCCCTTTCGGACCGGGACGTGAGCGAATTCGTGAAGCGCACCGCGGAGGGTCGGCTTGCCGCGGACCTCCCGGAGGTCGCTCGGGCGATCACTCAGCTGACGGGCGGCAACGCGTTCCTCGTGTGCGAGCTGTGGCGAGCGCTCATCGAGACGGGCGTGATCGAGACAGCCGGCGGTGAGATGCATCTCACCCGTCCGCTCGCCGCCCTCGGGACGCCCGAAAGCGTCCGCGAGGTGGTCAGCGAGCGGCTCGCGCGTCTCGAGCCCGCCACCACGGAACTGCTCGAAGTCGCGGCCACGGCGGGCCCCGAGTTCGAGCTCGACGTGGTCCGGTCCGGGTCGGGCATCAGCGAGCGCGAGTGCGTTCCGGCCCTCGACGAGGCCATCCGCAGCGGGATCATCGAGGAGCTTCCCGGCGGTCGTCTGGTCTTCAAGTTCGCCCACGAACTGGTCCGCCGCGCGGTCTACGACCGGCTCACCAGCGTGCGCCGGGCCGAGTTGCACTTGCGCGTGGGGGAAGCTCGCGAGGCGAGCGGCCGCCGGTCCTCGCGAGCCTTGGCCGACCTGGCCCACCACTTCGCCGCCGCCGCCCCACTCGGGGGGGCGGAGCGAGCGATCGAGTACAGCGTGCTTGCCGCCCGCGCCGCGACGGAGGCACTCGCGTTCGAGGAGGCCGCGGCACTCCTGCGGGCCGCTCTGGAGCTCGGGATAGACGTGCCGTCCGAGCGTGCCGAGGTGCTGCTCGAGCTCGGCACCGCGAGGCACCGGGCCGGTAAGGCGATCGATGCGCTGGACGCGTTCCGCTCGGCGGCGGAGATTGCCCGGGAGCTCGGCGACGCCGAGCTGCTGGCGCGCGGCGCGATCGGCTACGAGGAGGCGAGCTGGCGGCCGGGGATCGACCAGGGGGCGGTCGGCCTGCTCGAGGAGGCGACGGGGGCGCTCGGCGATCAGGAGTCCGAGCTGCGCGCGGGGCTCCTGAGCGGCCTCGCCCGGGCGCTTGATATGCGGGGCCATCACGAGCGGGGAGCGATCGTCCGCAACAACGCGATCGCGCTCGCCAGGCGCTTGGACGACGACGCGGGCCTCGCGACCGTGCTCGTGCGCTCCTACTGGTCGCGCGGAACGAGCCCGATCGAGGAGATCATCGAGATGCTCACCGAGGCAAAGGCGATCGGCGAGCAACTCGGCGACCCCGAGGTCCAGGCCGAGGCGATGTCGTGGCGCGTGCCCGCGTTCGTGACCATTGCCGACATCCCGTCCGCGCGCAGCGAGGTCTCGGACTTGCGCGAGATGGCCGAAGTGACGCGACAGCCGTTCATGGTTCACGTGGCCGAGCACTACGGAGCGGCGATCGCGCTCGCGGACGGTCGCCTCGACGCGGCCGAGGCGATGGCGCGCCGCTCCGAGGAAGCGGGCCGGCTGCTCACCGGGCGCGACGCCTCGGGGACCTACGGAATCCAGATGTTCAGCCTCCGCCGCGAGCAGGGCCGCCTGGCCGAGCTCGCGCCGGTGATCCGGATCCTCTCTGCGGACGAGCGCGACCACGGACCCTGGCGCCCGGGGCTCGCGTCGCTGCTCGTCGAGCTCGGGATGGAGGCAGAGGCGCAGCGCGAGCTTGCCCGGATCTCCGGTGCGGGGCTCGAGCCGCTGCGGGAGTCCCTGTGGCTCGCGTCGCTCACGTACATAACCGACGCGTGCGCGGCGGTGGGCGACGAGGCGACGGCGGCCCTCGTGTACGGCGAGCTGGCGCCCCTGACCGGGATGAACGTGATGATCGGGCACCTCGTCGCCTACTACGGCGCGGCCGACCGCTACCTGGGAATGCTCGCCGGGACGCTCGGCGAGTGGGAGCTCGCCGAGGATCACTTCCAGCGCGCCATGGCGCTGAACCGACAGATGCAGGCGATGACGTGGCTCGCGCACACCGAGTACGAGTACGCCCGGATGATCCACCGCCACGCGGCCGGCGCCGGCGATCGGCGCAGGGCCGCGTCGCTGCTGGCTGAGGCGGACGAGCTCGCGGCGGGGATCGGGATGAGTGCGCTCCGCAATCGCATCCGGAGACTGGGACTCGGAGGGTCGGGCTCCGTGTCCTCGGCGCTCCCGGACGGACTGTCGGCCCGCGAGGCGCAGATCCTGCGACTCGTCGCGCGCGGCCTCAGCAATCGCGAGATCGGCGCGACGCTGTTCATCTCCGAACACACGGCCGCCAATCACATCCGCAGCATCCTGCGCAAGACGGGCTGTGCGAATCGCACGGAGGCGGCCTCCTACGCCCATCGCCACGCCCTTGTTGAGGCCTAACGGCCTCGATAGCATGAGGACACGATGCCGCTGTTCGTTATCGAGAGGGCATTCGCCGAACAGCTAGCTCTGAGCGAGGATGACGTCAGGTTGATCGAGGAGGTCAACGCCGACGAGGGCGTCCGCTGGCTGTTCTCGTTTCTCAGCGCCGACCGCCGGCGCACCTACTGCCTCTATGAGGCGCCCTCGGCAGCGGAGATAATGGCCGCCGCCCGGCGAAACAACATCCCTGCCGATGCCATCGTCGAGGTGGAGCAGGAGGCACTGGGAGTGTCGGGTCGCGTGCGGGAGTGGGCGGCGTCCCAGGGCGCGCCGTAGCTCGGGCTGGGCTACGTCATGTGGTCATCCCCCGGTTGATTGTGCGCCGGCCCCCCGGTGCTGCGAGCTTCAAGGTTACGCGCTGTGCGCGAGCTCCCGGGTCGGTTCGCTCGCCAGCTCGCGCGCCAGGCGCGTGAGCAGCCCAGCGAGATCCTCCTCCTTATCAGGCGACCATCCCTCGCACAGCCGCGCCAGGCTGGCCCGACGCTCCGCGACCAGCCGCTCGACGATCTCTTCGCCCTCCGGTGTCACCTGATGGGCGACCGGGTCGACGTCGGCTTCCGAGGTGCCGGAGACCAGGCCGCGTTGTTGGAGCTCGACGAGCGCCCGCCGGCTGACGTCAATCGGAATGTCGAAGCTCTCGGAGAGCGCAGCGATGCTCGCGCCGGGGTTCTCGTGCAGTCGCACGATCAACCATGCCGCTGCGGCGGAGAGATCCACGCCGGCGCGCTCGGCCAGCCGCTGCGCGAACTGGCGCCGGCGTTCGCGGCCGACCAGGGTCGTCAGCGCCCGCGAGGCCTCCGCCAGCGAATCGGTGTGCTTGGGCGCGGCGAAGCTTTCGCCGACCCCGCTGCCGGCGGCAATGGTGTCCCGGAGCGGTAGCTGCTGGAGAAACCAGCTGAGCAGGAAGGCGACCACCACGACTGCGGCGGCGACCTCGAACACGGTGGTCAAGGCGTTCGTGAATGCCTGGATGTACGCGGCGTGCACCGGCGCCGGCAGCGTCTTCAGCGCGGCCGGGTTGGCGTGCGCGACTCCTCCCGCCAAGCCGCTCGTCTCGTTCGCGGGCACCTTGGACGCGAGCTCCGAGGTCAGGCGATTGTTGAAGATCGATCCGAGCACGGCGGTGCCGACCGACCCGCCGATCGATCGAAACAGCGTGGCGCCGGACGTGGCGACTCCCAGGTCGCTGTACTCGACGGCGTTCTGGACCGCCATCACCAGCACCTGCATAACGGATCCCAGCCCAAGCCCGAGCACGAACATGTACGCCGACGCGGTGAGCCGGGTCGTGTGCGAGTCCATCCGCGACAGGAGCGCGAGCCCGACCACCATGATCGCGGTCCCGATGATCGGGAAGGGCTTGTACTTACCGGTACGGGTGATGATCTGGCCGGAGGCGATGGAGGTGACCAGCAGACCCCCCATCAGCGGCAGGATCTGCAAACCCGAGCCGGTCGGGCTGGCCCCGTTGACGACCTGCAAGAACAACGGCAGGTAGGTGACCGATCCGAACAGGGCAAAGCCCACGATCAGGCCGATGCCGCTCGTGACCGAGAACACCCGGTTGCGAAACAGCCTCGGGGGCAGCACCGGCTCGGCGGCCCGCTGCTCGATCAGGACGAACACCGCGAGCAGAACCACGGCGGCCACCCCGAGCCCGATGATGAACGGCGAGGTCCACTTGTACGTCGTCCCTCCCAGCGTGCACATCAGTACGACTGCGCTCAGACAGGCGGCGAGCACCGCCGCCCCCAGGTAGTCGACGTGGTAGTGAACGTCGTCCTTGCGCGCCGGGAGGGTCACGACGAGGACCACGAATGCCAGCACGCCGATCGGCAGGTTGACGTAGAAGATCCAGCGCCAGGAGAGGTTAGAGGTGAAGAATCCCCCCAACAGCGGGCCGATCACGCTTGCCAGACCGAACACCGCGCCGAAGTAACCCTGGTAGCGCCCGCGCTCGCGGGGCGGCACCACGTCGCCGATGGCGGCCATCGTGCCGACCATCAAGCCGCCGCCACCAAGCCCCTGCAGGGCGCGGAAGACGATCAGCTCGGTCATGCTCTGCGCCGCGCCGCACAGCGCCGATCCCGCCAGGAACACCACGAGCGCGAACTGGAGGACGATCTTGCGGCCGTACAGGTCGCCGAGCTTCCCGTAGATCGGCGTCACGGCCGTCTGCGCGAGTAGGTACGCGGTCACAACCCACGAGATGTGATTGAGCCCGCCCAGATCGCCGACGATCGTCGGCAGCGCGGTCGACACGATCGTCTGGTCGAGCGCCGCCATCAGCAGCACCAGCATCAGCCCGACGAACACCACCCACACGCTGCGCCGGCCCTCGGCCGCGGGTGCTGTGGCCGCCGCAACGCTCACCGCTCGACCACCCGGGTAAGGGCTCGCGGCGCGCGCACCGGCCGATCATACGCTGACGGGTCTCTGCCGCTCGGAGGCGATTCAGCTCGCTCGGTTTATCATCGCCGTCTGCCCGATCGCCTGTACTTCACCGACTCGGACGAGGCCAACGCGCTGATCGCATCCGATCCGATGGCGTTGCTGGTCGGTTTTGCCCTCGACCAGCAGGTGACAGTTCAGAAGGCGTTCTCGGGGCCGCTCGTCCTTCGCGAGCGCGCCGGCACGCTCGATGCCGCCACGCTCGCCTCGCTCGACCTCGAGCCGATCTTTCGCCAGCGACCCGCAATCCACCGCTTCCCCGCCTCGATGGCCCAGCGCGTGCATGAGCTGGCCGTACACGTCCGCGACAACTACGACGGCGATGCCGGCCGGATCTGGGACGACGCCGCGGGCCCGCCGGAACTGCGCGCGAACCTCGCGGCACTGCCCGGCTTCGGAGAGATGAAGATCAAGTCGTTGGGTTCGGTGCTCGCCAAGCGCTTCGGGGTGCGGGCCGCCGAGGATCTCGTGCCGTGGCATCCCACGCTCGGCGACGTCGACTCCGTGCAGGCGCTGGCCGACTACCAGGCGACGAAGCGGGTCCACAAGGCCAGGTGGGCGAAGGCCCGTTCGCCGTCGTAGCCGGCTCGCGGCTGAAAAAGGCGCCTTGAAGGACGTGGTTGACCTTTTGATGAATATAGGCGCATTAAGTCACCCACGTACCCACCCGTCACTCGCCGCGCGGAAAGTAGCGCTCGACGTACTCGTGTCCGAGTCGCTTCGGCGCGCGAGCGATCCACGCCTCCACGATCAGCTCGCCCAGCTCGTCGAGCCCGATTTTGTCCAGGCAGACGAGGACGGCCGGGTACCCGTCGAAATGCGGCGTGGTGAAGAAGACCTCGGGATCGTCGGCGATCAGCGCCTCCTTGGCCCCGAGATGCTCCACGCGGACACCAAGGATCGGGCCCGTGGGTGCCGCGTCACCCAGGGCCCGAAGGTCCGCGGCACGAAGCGGGCGCTCCCACACGAACCCCTTGTCGCGCACCCGCCAGCTGGCGTGTCCGTGCGAGAGCCGCTCGTCGGTCTCCGGCAGCGCCAAAGCGATCCGGCGCACGTCATCCCAGGTGGCCACGAGCCAAGGCTACCCGCCGTTGCGGGCGCCCTGACCCAGTCCCTCCGGCCAGGGGCCGCTCGGACGTGAGCGTGTTTACGGCGGGGAGGACTTAGGCTTGGAGAGGTGTTCATTCGCTACCGCTCCGTCCTGTCGGTGCCCGGGGCGCCCCGCCTGTTTGGGAGCGCACTCGTCGCCCGGCTGCCTCAGGGGATGGCCTCTCTGGCCATCCTCCTGCTCGTGCGCGGCGCGACTGGCTCGTATCCGGCGGCCGGAGCGGCGGTCGGAGCCTACGCACTAGCGAGCGCGGTCACGGCGCCGTTGCAGGGCGCTCTGGTCGATCGGTTCGGCCGCGTTCGCGTTCTGGCGCCGACCGCGTTTGCCCAGGGGCTCGTCCTCATCGCGCTCGTTGTCGCCAGCCGCGGCGGCGCCCACGCGGTGGCGCTGGTGGCACTCTCCGGCCTCGCCGGCGGGCTGTACCCGCCCATCGCGCCTACGGTGCGCGCTCTCCTGCGCGAGCGGCTCGAAGACCCCACCGTCAGAGAGACCGCGTATGCGCTCGAGTCGATAGCTCAGGAGCTGGTCTGGATCACCGGTCCGTTGCTCGTGGGGCTTGTGATCACGGTCATCTCGCCCGCGGCCGCGGTCCTGATTCTGGGCGTGGTCTGCATGGGCGGGACGGTTCTGTTCGTGCGCTCTCCCCTGGCTGCAGGGCGCGGCAGTCGGCCCCGGGCCCAGCGGCGAGCGGCGGCGCTCGGGAGCGCGCAGCTGCGGGCTCTGCTCGCGCCCATCGCGCTGACCGGCGTGGGGCTGGGAGCTGTCGAGGTGGGGCTCCCGTCGCTGGCATTGCACGCCGGGTCGCGGTCGGCCTCGGGGCTGATGCTGGCGCTCTGGAGCGCCGGGAGCCTGGCCGGCGGGCTTTGGTACGGCTCGCGCTCCTGGAGCTCACCGCTGGGTGCGCGCTATCGCCTGCTGCTCTTGACCCTCGTCGGCTGCACAGCCCCACTGATCGCCGCACGGTCCGTGCCCGCGGGGCTCGCGCTCAGCCTCGTGGCCGGGCTGGCGATCGCCCCGATGTTCTCCTGTCAGTACGCGTTGGTCGGCCGCGCCGCGACTCCGGGGAGCGAGACCGAGGCCTTCACCTGGGTGACCGCGGCGCTCGTGGGCGGACTCGCGGCCGGTTCGGCGGCGGGCGGCGCGGTGGCCGCCCAGGGCGTCAGCGCGCCGTTCGTGCTCTCGTGCGCGGCGACGGCGCTGGCTGCGGTGCTGGCCACGGTCGTCGCCAGGCGGCGCCCCGTGCGCGTCGCGTGATTTGCTGTCGCGATGCACGAATCGTCGGCCGACATCGCGGCGCTCCAAGACCTCCTGGATCGCAGTTACGCGAACGCGGGCCCTCACCTCCTGCGCATCCACACGCCCGACCGGCGCCTGCGCGCCGAGCAGCTCGTCGAACTTCTGACCGGCATGCGCCTGCTCGTGCTGGCGACGGTGACCGCCGATTGCCGGCCCATCGCCGGGCCGGTGGACGGGATCTTCTATCGCGGCGCGTTTCACTTCGGGTCGAGCCCGGACTCGGTGCGCTTCGTGCACATTCGCGCTCGGCCGCACGTCAGCGCGACGCACCTTCCGGGGGAGGAGCTGGCCGTGACAGTTCACGGCCGCGCCACACCGATCGACATCAAGAGCGAGGCAAACTCCGCCTTCAGGCAGACGCTGCTCGACATTTACGTGCCGCGCTATGGGGACGATTGGGCCACCGACTTCCTCGACTCGGGTCCCCTCTACGCCCGCATCGACGCCGATCGGATGTTTGGCTTCTCGATGCCGGCGCAGTGAGGTCCGGCTTCACTTGCCAACCGGGGACGGCGTGATCGAGTGATGAATTGTGGACACACTCAGTCACCCACGTGCTGCTGCGGGAGCCCCGGTCAAGACGTCGACGCGTATCTTCCGCGAGCCTTAGGTCCCGGGGGCGATGAATTCAGCTGATCTGAACCGGTGTGCCTTCGGCCGCATCGGCCGCCAGCAGGTCGACCGCGCCGTTGTCGATCCGGATGCAGCCGTGGGACCGTGCGCTGCCCAGCGGGTCGAGCAGGCTGGTGCCGCCCCGCCCGTGGATCGCGACCTCTCCGGGTCCGCCGTCGAAGTTGTGCAGCACGGGCGAGAAAGCGGTTAGGAGAAGCGCCCACGTGCCAAGGAAGTCGCCGGGGCTGGGCTGAGGAACACGCTCGTAGACCGCGTACAGACCGGGAGGCGTGGGAGTGCTGGGCTTGCCGATCACCGCGCGCCACGTGTCGAGTACCCGCCCCCGGCGGAGCAGCGACACCGTGCGCGCTCGCAGCGACACATCGATCCGCCACGCGGTGCGCGAGAGCTCAACGAAGTTCGAGTTGATCCAGCCCGACGCCCCGTTCGGGCGCTGCGGGAGCAGGACCCTGAGCCAGGTGACCCCGTTCGGCGCCGTCCGGCCGCCAAGCACCAGCAAAACGACCGGACCACCGTCCCCGACCGCGCTCGTCCGGATCACCGTCCGGACACGGCCACCTCCGGGTGCCGTCCGCGCTGGCGTGGGGATCACGATTCGAGCGACCCAGGCCGCGCGCCGCGTGGGAGGGCCCGGGACCACATGTGCGGCGGCGGTTGGCGGTCCAATCGCGACCAGGGCCATCAGGACCAGGGCCATGAGGGCCGCGCCACGGATCGCGCTGACGCCAGCCGGTCGCATCGCAGACTCAGCTCGTGACGCCGACCGGAACGGCTGGTGGCGCCGCGACCATCACGCTCGCGCGTGCCGTGCGGGCGCGGACTCCATCGGCCTTGGCGGTCGCCACGTTCGTCAGTCGCCTGCCACCGCTCACCACCGCAAGCGCGCGCACCTTCACGACGAAGCGCCGCACCTTGCCCTTCGCCAGCGCCGCGATGTTCCAGCACGCACTGCCGTGCCGGAACGTCGCGTGATCGACCGAGGTGAACGCCATTCCGGTGCCCAGTCGATCGCACACCTGCACGCCGAGTGCCGGCTGGGGTCCCAGCGAGCGGACGGCGATCGTGAAGGAGAACGTGTGACCGGGAGCGACCGTTCGCGTGCCGGCGGTCTTGGTGAGACGCAGGGCGGCCGGACCTGGCCGGACCTTCGTGGTGACGTGCGACATGTTGTTGGCGGGGTTCGGATCCGGCGTGGAGGAGGTAACGCTCGCGGTGTTGCGCAGCTCGCCGATCGTGGTGGGTTTAGCGACGATCGCGATCGTGTCGGTCGCGCCGCTCGCGATCGAGCCGAGCTTGCACGTGACGGGGTGGCCCTTCGTGCAGGACCCGCTGGTGCTGTGGACCGAGACGACGGTCACCGGCCTCGAGAAGGCATCGGTCACGGTCGGGCTCGACGCCGTGGCGGGACCGTGGTTGGTGCCGTGTTGACGTACACCATGTTGTAGCTGTTGTTGTTGATCGGGTTGTTCGTCCCGCTGCCGATCGGCGACGTGCTCCTGGCGGCCGTGCACCCCGACGCCGCCGCCGGGCACACCATCAGCGCGTTCGCCGCGATCGTGATGTTGCCGGGGACGTCGGCGTTGAAGCGGGTCGTAAACGACCGGTCGGCTTGCGCCGGCGGAGCGTTGGCGACCATCACGAGCGCGAGCACGAACGACACGAGCGGGGATGCACGTGTCCCCCATCGGGGAGCATTTGCGCCTCCTCGATGCCGGTCCCCCTTCGGCATCCAGCGCGACTGGATCACATCGGCAGCATAAGACGGACGGCAAGAGCCGCGCAAGCGCCGCTTACGCGCTTGTGCCGATGATTACAAGCCCGTCTGCGTCCGGCCCCTAGTCATCGAAACGACAACCGGGAAGCCGGGTCATGAGCTCTGGGCCCCCGGCAGCACGAGCACCGACGGATGGCCCGAACCGTGCAACACCTCGATCTCCACCGGCTCGAGCCTCGTGGTACTCGTCGCCTCCTCGCCCGTCCCCGGATTTCGCGCGTACCGGGGATGCGCTCCGGAGGAAACCTGAAGGCGGATCCGGTGCCCGGCCGCGAAGCGATGGCCGATCGGCCACAGATCGAAGAAGACGCGCCACGCCTCGTTCGAGTCCTGCTCGAACCGTCCCGGTTCCACGCGCACCAGCGCATCGCACACGTTCCAGGCCGCGCCGGCCGCATCGACGTCGCACACCCGGGCGAACACGTCGAAGTAAGGAGAGCTCGAGCGGATCCACAGTTCCACCCGCACGGGCCCTATCGCCTCGACCGTCGACGCCAGCCCTGCGGTCGTGTAGGTGAGCACGTCCGCGCGCGCTTCGAGCGGGCGGTTGTCGACGACCGGCTCGCGCGACAAGAGGACGGGTCCGCCCAAGGACGGCGTCGGATCGGTCGGGTCGTAGCGGTACCGGTGGCTTCCAGACGCGGCACCGACCCCGGGATCCCCCTCCGCCAACGATCCATCGTCGGCCAGCCACAGCCGTCGCTCGCCGCCCCCGGGCGGCCACCCGGACAACGCCCGCCACCCGCCGCCCGCGCGCTGACCGGTCACGAACACGCGGACGCGCTCGGGCCGCTCGAGCCGGGCGTCGTCCAGCAGCTTGGAGCGGAGCCACCCGAGCCCGTCGCGCAGGCCCGTCGCGATCACCCCCGGCGCGGTGTGCGTCCACGGCCCGATCACGAGCTTCGGGTCGCGCCCGGCCGCGTGCAGGGCGGCGAAGTCCTCGAGCATCCACGGCAGGAAGATGTCGTACCAGCCGCCGACGAACTGCACCGGCGCGGTCACCTTGCTGACTCCCGTCGCGTAGTCGCGGGTGACCCAGTACGCGTCCTCCCGGGCGGGATGGGCCATCGCCTCGCGAAACCAGGGCACCTGCGCGCCCGTCGCCAGCTCGTCGAGATCGGTGAGGGGAAGCTCCAGCAGCAGCTCCGGAAGCCGGCGCAACGCGCGCCCAATCGCCGGCAGCGCGAACCGACGTTCCTGCTCGGCGACCAGGACGAGCCAGGACGCGGTGGTCTCGAGCGACAGGCTGCCGCCGGCGTACGTCTGGCCGTGGAACTGCGACGCGCTGACCTGGATCGCGAGCCCGGCCAGATCGTCCCCCGCCTCCGGCGCCACCGCCCACTGCACGAGCCCGAGGTAGCTCGGTCCGATCATCCCGATCCGGCCCGCGTGCCAGGGCTGCTCGCGCAGCCAGCGCAGCGTGGCCAGGCCGTCCGCGCGCTCGTCGAACGGGCTGAACTGGCCGCCGGAGCCGAACGTCCCGCGCACGCTCTGGATCACCACCTGAAGCCCGCGCTCGGCCAGCAGCCGGCCGAACAGCAAGCCTACGACTGCCCGTCGCCCGTACGGCGAGCGTACGAGCACGGTCGGCTGGGGCTGATCGCGGGGCGCGCTCTCCACCCACCGGTCGGCCAGAAGCACGACCCCATCGTCCATCGTCGCCCGTAGGTCGTGCTCGCAGACGACGTCGTCGGCTTGGGGCCGCGGCAACCGCATTCGCCGCGCGAGGATCTCGCTGGCAAGGTTCATCTCACGATCGTATTGGTCATGACCTGGCGTGCGGGACGATGCTCGTGCGCTGACATCACCGATACGTAATGACTCCGTAACGGGTAGCCCAATTCCGTCGAATACTCTGAAAGCAATGGCCTACACGACAGCCGAAGCCCGACAGCAACTGCTCGACGACCTCGCCGACGCGACGGATCGTCTCGCGTTCGGCCTCGCCTGCGTCGCCGAGGCGTACGAGGAACTCGACGAGCACGCCGCGGACGCGCTGGAGGAGCAGATGTTCAGACCGCTCCAGGGTGCGTACGGCAGGGCCCGGCGCACATACGCCGACTTTGCCGGGCGATATGAGCTTCCCAATCGCACCTTCGAGACGTCATCGCCGGGGACGCACACCGGGGATCCCAGGGTCTACGTCGAGCGCGCGGTCGAGGCCACCGAGGAGGCCGACCACGGCATCGCCGAGCTGCAGGACTCGATGCTCCCGGTCGAGGTCGGCGACACCGAGCTCAGGGCCGGGCTGTCCGAGACGCGCGCATTGATCGCGGAGCTGCCGGCGCGCGGCCGGCGATTGCTCCAAACTTTCGGTCGCTAGTCCTGGTCGGGTTTCGGCTCGGGCACGACCGGGGTCGGGGGCTCCTCCGGCGCGGGGACGGTGGCGGGCTCCTCGGGGTCGGCCGGCGTCCCCGGATCCGGGTCGGCGGGAGTGACCGGCGCGTCGGGCACGGCGGGCGTCGCCGGCTCCGTAGGCTGCGGGACCTCAGCAAAGGGCTCCACAGACGACCGCGATGAGACTGTCACGGGGAACGTCTACCCGCGAAACGACCGCACCCAACCCGCTCAACCGCACCGCCCCGCACCCGACTCGGTCAACACAGGCGGGGCTGGCCACGGTTGGGACGCACTTGAGTTTGAGTGCGTCCCAACCGTGGTAGCCCCGGCCGTCATACTTGGAGCGTGACCGCAGCGCTCCTCCCCGAGGCGCTCGCGCCGCTCCGCGCGAACCCGCGACAGGCCGCGATCCTGCTCGACATCGACGGGACGATCTCACCGATCGTCGAGCACGCCGCCGACGCCAAGGTCCCCGAACCCACGCGCCAGCTCCTGGCCACGATCGCCCGGCGCTACAAGATCGTGGCCTGCGTCACCGGGCGCCGGGCCGCCGACGCGCGCGCGATGGTGTCGATCGGCACGATCTCCTATCTCGGCACCCATGGGTCGGAGCTGTTGCGGGCGGGCTGGACCGAGGCGGTCGTCGATCCGAAGGTCGAGGACTGGGTGCGGCGGATTCACGAGTTCGGCCGCGAGGCGGACACCGCCGAGCTGCGGCGTCTGCGCGTGCGACTCGAGGACAAGGGCACGATCGTCGCGTTTCACTGGCGCGGCGCGCCGGACGAGGATGCCGCCCGTTCGGCGCTCGACACCCTCGCCTCGCGGGCCGAGCAAGCAGGCCTGCGTACCCACTGGGGTCGCAAGGTGCTCGAGATCCGACCGCCCGTGAGGATGGACAAGGGCGCCGGGATCACGTCGTTCCTCGAGGGCGAGGACGTCGACGCGGCCATGTATGCCGGCGACGACGCCACCGACCTGGACGCGTTTCGCGCGCTCGCGGAGCTCCAACAGCAGGGCAAGATCAACCACGCGATCCGCGTCGGCGTCCGCTCGGACGAGGGACCGTCCGGGATCTCCGAGCAGGCGGATGTGGTCGTAGATGGAACCGATGGCATGCGCAACCTGCTCACACTGCTGGCCTCCGACTGACCCGCCGTGCGCTTCACGGACTTCCTGCGAACGACGGTCCTGCTCAGTGCGGCGGCGGCAAGTGCGCTTGCCGCCGTGACCCTCGCCGCCGCGGTCGGCAGCGGCGACGACCTGGTGGTGCCGGTCGCTGCCGGGTGGTGGGTGGTGGCGGCGCTGATCGGCATCTGGCTCGGACGGCGGCCCAGCACCTCGGCTCAGATCGGCTCCCTGCTCGCCAGTGCCCGCATGCAGGCGTCGCTGCCCGAGACGAACCCCGGCCGCACGCTGCTCAACCGGCTGTGGCCGCTGCTGGTATCAACCGTCGGAGCGGGCGCGGTCGCGTTCCTGTTTCCGCAGGTGCCCGCGGTCGCGACCGGGTTCGCGATCATCTGGGCGCTCGCCTGGCGCCGCCAGTCGAGCGCGGTGGCGGCGATCGAGGAGCGCGATGGAGCCAGGTTCTACCTGGCGCACACCTCGCCCCTTCACCCGATCCGGCTCGTGCGAACGCCCGGCTTCCGCTCGAACCTGTTCGAGCTGAACGGCGCCTCGGGCCGCGCTCCTCGCGCACGGCCGCGCGCCTGACCGGTGCCTCGCACCGACATCCTCGTGGTCTCGGTCGACAGCACGAGCGGCTGGCGAACCGCCGCCACCGAGCTAACGGACTCGCTGTCGCGCGCCGGCGCGAGCGTCGTCCGCGTCGCCCCCGGACCGCTGAAACGCGTCCGCACGTTCGCGCTCACCGACTTCGTCGAGGCGCGCGCGGCCCGACAAGCGTGCCGACACGCCATCGCGAAACACGACCCAGAAGCCGTGATCTACTGCTCGATCAGCACCGCGCTGCTGTGGCCACAGCCCGGTGCGATCTGGATCGACTCGATCGCTGCCGAGAACCGTCCCGGTCGCCACGGCGTCTGGCAGCGCCCCGTGGAACGCCGGCGAATCCCCCGGGCGCCGCTCATCCTCGGGATGAGTGAGCGCGCCCTCGCCCCGCTCCACACCGAGCCCGACATCGTGGTGCCGGTCCCGGTCGAACCCTCCGGAGCGCCCGCCCGGAGCCGGGACATCGACGCGATCGCGTACGCCGGCAATCCCGAGAAGCGGCGCCTCGACCACATCCTGCGCGCTTGGTCCGCAGCCCGCCGCGCCGACGAGACGCTGGTGGTCGCCGGCACCGATCAGGCGGAGCGCACCGACGGCGTGCACCTCGCGGGCCGGCTGGCGCCGGCCGAGTACCGGGCGCTGCTCCGCCGGGCGCGCGTGTTCGTCGCGGCGCCACGACGCGAGGACTACGGGATCGCCGCCCTCGAGGCACTCGCGGACGGCTGCCTGCTGGTGACGACGCCGGCCCCCGGCCCTTACCCGGCGCGGCGGATCGCACACGAGCTCGACCCGCGACTCGTAGACCCCGACCTCGCCAAGACGCTCCGAGTCGCCCTCGACGATCCCGCTCCCGGGTACGCCCAGAAGGCACGCGAGCTGCTCGCACCGTTCTCGCGCGCCGCCGTCGACCAAACGCTTTCTCAACAAGTCCTGCCGCGCTTGCTCTCTAGATTTAAGACACCGCCGGCATGATCCCCGCCTACATCCCCAGCCCTTCCTCGAACGGCTTCCACCTCGGGCCGTTCTTCTTTCACGTCTACGGGCTCATGTACGTGCTGGCGGTCGCGGCGTCGATCGTGATCTCCCGCCACCGCTGGGCCAAGGCCGGCGGCGACCCCGATCTCTGCTACGACGTCGTGGTGTGGGCCTTCCCCGCGGGCCTGATCGGCGGGCGGATCTACTTCCTCATCACCACCCCCAGCCAGGTGCCGCCGCACTGGTGGGGGCCGTTCGCGATCTGGCAGGGCGGGCTCGGGATCTGGGGCGGGATCGCCGCCGGCGTCCTGGTCGGGCTGTGGGCCGCCCACCGCCGCCTGTCCAACTACGACCTCCTTCGGTTCATGGACGCGGTGACGCCGTGCCTGCCGGTTGCCCAGGCGATCGGCAGGGTCGGCAACTACTTCAACCAGGAGCTGTTCGGCAAGCCGAGCACGCTGCCCTGGGCGCTCAAGATCTCCCCCGCGCACCGCCCCCCGCACTTCACGCAGTACGCGACGTTCCAGCCGACGTTCCTGTACGAGATCATCTGGGACCTCGGTCTCGCCGCGTTTTTGGTGTGGCTCGGAAACCACCGCCGGATCCGCCCGCCGGGGCTGTTCGCGCTGTACGTCGCCGGCTACTCGGGCTTTCGCATCTTCGAGGAGACGCTGCGAATCGACTACTCGAACCACATCCTCGGCCTGCGGCTGAACTTCTTCGTCGCCCTGATCCTGTGCATTGCCGGCCTGTTGTGGTTCGTCGCCATCCAGCGCGGTGTGGGGCTGCGCGACTTCGTCGCGCAGCGTCCGTGGGGCCGAAAATCCGAGTCTTCGGCCGATCAGAAGCCGGTCCGCAAACCCGTCTCGAGTCAGCGCCGCGCGTAGGCCGGGGCTACCGGTTCCTCGGTCGCAGCGCCGCCACCTCGGCCCAGGGCCTGGTGTTCGCCACATCGGCCGCCGTCAGCCACGCCCGCCGCGCGGTCGCGACCCCGTAGCGGGCGACCTCGAAGCCCCCGACGCGGTGGGCGTCGCAATTGATGACGATCGGGATGTCCGCCGCGGCGGCCGCGCGAGCGTTGACCTCGTTGAGGTCCCGGCGGTCCGGGCTGGCGTTGATCTCGAGCAGCGTGCCGCTCCTCGCCGCGGCCTCGAGCACGCGGTCGATGTCGAACGAGTACGGCGCCCGCCGCTCGATCTTCCGCCCCGAGAGGTGCCCGATGCAGTCCACGAGCGGGTGCTCGATCGCGCGCACGATTCGATCGGTCATCGTCCGGGAGTCCATCCGGAACGACGAGTGCACGGACGCGAGCACCCAGTCGAGCTCGCGGAGCACCTCGTCGTCGTAGTCCAGCGAGCCGTCGGGCAGGATGTTGACCTCCGAGCCGGCGAGCAGCTCGATTCCGTCGACCGAGGTGGCCCGGATCCGCGCCACGTGCTCGCGCAGACGATCGGGCGACAAATCCTCGCCGAAGCCGAAGCTCGCGGAATGATCGGTGATCGCCAGGTAGGTGTAACCGGCGTCGCGCGCCGCCAGCGCCATCTGCTCGATCGACGCCGTTCCGTCGGAGGCGTTCGTGTGGCAGTGCAGATCGCCGCGCAGGTCCCCCACTTGCACCAGATCCGGCAGCGCCCCGTTGGCGGCGGCCTCGAGCTCGCCGCGGTCCTCGCGCAGCTCGGGCTCGATGTACTCGAGCCCGAGGAGCCCGTAAACCTCGGACTCGGTCTTGCATCGATGCGTCTCGCCCGTCTTGTCGTCGAGGACTCCGTACTCGGAGACGTGGAGGCCCCTGCGCGCGGCCGCGTCTCGCAGCGCCATGTTGTGGTGCTTGGACCCCGTCAGGTGCTGGAGGAGGTTGCCGAACTGATCCGGGGCCACGATCCGCATGTCGACCTGGATCCCGGTGTGCATGCGCAGACGCACGCCGGCTTCGGTCGCCGTGCCCGCCCGCTCGACGAGCTCCAGCGCCGCCGCGGCCCGGGCGAGGGCGAGCGGCTCTGAGGCGGTCGCGATCACGTCGAGGTCCTTGACGCTGTCGGTCCACCGACGCGCGGAGCCGGCCAGCTCCACTCGTTCCGACGCCGGGTGATTGCGGAGCGCGACGACGAGTGGGTCGGCGACCGCAAGCGCGCGGCCCAGCACGAACCGTTCACGCCTCTCGGCGGCGCCGGCCGCCTCGACGGCGGCCATCACGCTGTCCTCGGCCTTCGGCCCGAATCCCCTGAGCTTGCGGATCTGCTGCTCCTGCGCCGCGGTCCGCAATGACTCGAGCGAGTCGACGCCGAGCTCGTCGTACAAGCGCCGGGCGCGCTTGGGCCCGAGCCCCGGCAGCCGCATGATCTCGATCAGGCCCGGCGGGAACTTCGCGCGCAGCTTGACCGCGGCCGGAATGGCTCCCTCGTCGGCTAGCGCCAGCACCTTCTCCTGGATGGTGGCGCCGATACCCGGAAGCTCGGTCGCCCGACTCTGGCGCGCCAGCGCGGACACGGACACCGGGGCGTCCCGCACGGTCTTGGCCGCGTTACGGTAGGCGATGACCCGGTAGTTGATCGCGCCGTCGAGCTCGGACAGATCACCGAGCTCGTCCAGCGCCGCGGCGATCTCGGTGTTGGTGGGGTCGCCGGGCGGCGCGTCCTCGACCCGCGCCGAAGCTGCCCCAGGTACCTCAATCTGATCCTTCGTCGCCATCACCCCAAGCCTATCCTGATCGCCACGCTATACTTTTTGAAGCAACTGATCGGATCGCCAAGGAGCCCACATGGCCGACAACATCGCCGAAGTCACCGACAACAACTTCCAGGCCGAGGTCCTCGAATCAGAGGTTCCCGTGCTGGTCGACTTCTGGGCGCCGTGGTGCGGGCCGTGCCGGATGGTCGCGCCGGTGGTGGAGGAGATCGCGCAGGAGCGCGAGGGGCAGCTGAAGGTGGTCAAGCTCAACACCGACGAGAACCAGAACACCGCGATCACCTACAACGTGATGTCAATTCCCACGCTGATCCTGTTCCGCAACGGTCAGCCCGCCAAGACTGTGATCGGTGCCTACCCGAAGCGCAAGCTCGAGGCCGAGCTCGAGCCGGTGCTGACCTAGCGAGAACGACGCTCAGCGTTTCCGTCCGGGACCCGGGAAACGCTCGGCTACGCGCCCCACGCGCTCAGTCGCGGTCTGCAAAGGTTCCATGACCTCACGAACCTCGTCGAGGTCGCGAACGACAGGTTTCAAGGTCGCGATCAGTCCGGCAATCCCTCGGTCGAGGAGCTGTCCCACCTCTTCGAGGGTCGACTCGAGCTTGTCGATCAACTCCCGCTGGCGCCGGACCTCCTCATGAAGACCGTCCGCCGCCAGGTTCACGCCGGCGAGCTCGGGCGCGAATGCTCCTCGCAGCTGCTGGAGCTCATCGGTGGTGGCGGCGAACGCCGCTCGTAGAGCGTCGAGGTCACTGCTCATGGGCTCAAACCCCGCACGCAACGCCGCGAGCTCATCCGCGATCGACACAGCCGCGTCAGCAATCCGTCGGAAGTCGTCCATCGCCCGGGCCACGAGGCGTTGTGGAATGAGCAATTGATCAAGTACGGAGGGCAAAAGAAGGATCAGTCGCCGAAATCGTCGAGACCTGTTATTCCCGTTCTGCGCCTATTCGATAGCCATGACGACGACCGTCGCGTCGTCCTCCAGGGGCTCGCGCCAACAGTCGGTGACCGAGCGCTGGATGGCCAGGGCGGTCGAAGCAGCCGTGGGGTTCTCTGCGCGTTCGAGTGACATCTTCAGGCCGTCGACGCCAAACGTTGTGCCGTTTTCCATCCGCCGATCGATCACCCCGTCGGTCACCAGGATCAGCCGCTCGCCCGGGTGAAGCTGGCGGCGAGTTAGCTTGAAGCTCTCCTGCGGGTCGCCGGTACCAAGCGGCGTGTGCTCGGGCGCCACGAGTTCGTTGAGAGTCCCCTCGCTGTCGACCAGGTAGGCGTTGGGGTGGCCGCAGTTCACCCACGTGAGGGTTGCGGTCGCCGCGCGCCATCGGGCCAGGAGCGCGGTGATGTAGAAGTCCGGGTGATCCAGACGCCGTACCGTTTCATCCATCGCGGTGAGCGCGCTCTGAAGGTCCTGCCCGCCGCGCCGGGCGGCACGCAGCGCGCCCAACGCGGCGGCGCCGAGACCGGCGGCGGTCGGACCAGTGCCGAGGGCGTCGGCGATCGCCAGCCAGGCGCCGTCGCGGTTCTCGACGAAGTCAAACCAGTCACCGCCCACCTCGTAGCTGGGAAGGAGCACGCCGGCTAGTTGGGCGCCCGCGATGCGTGCGATTCGAGGTGGGAACAGGTGCTGTTGGACCTCAGCGGCGGGAGTCGTGGGCCGGGCGCGTTTGACGGCTTCGATCGAGTCGGTGTAGTCGCCCGCGAGCTCGAGCGCGGCCGCGCCCTGCTTGGCGATGTCCGCCAGCGAGGCGAGAGGCGTTCCGATGCACAGCAGCAGGCCCGTAACCCGACCTCTGAGCCAGAGCGGTTCGGCGAAGCAGCCCGGGAGCTCGTGTTGCAGACGGTCGTAGAACTCCGGCAAGCCCTCCGGCACGATCTCTGGACCGAGGGCGGGCGGGGCGTCCAGGCGATCGGGGAACTCCTCCGAACCCGCCAACCGGAGCAGATGCGAGCCGTCGATCTCGACCACGTACAACGCCACAGCCACCCCCGCGACGCGCCGGGCCTCGGCCACGAGTTGATCGGGAACCAGGTGGGACGGGACTTCGTCGAGGATCCGAGTCACCTCGAGCGCGAGTGGCGCCTCCCGCCCCAACCTGCCCGGCACGCGGAACGGCAGTGTGCTCACCTCGCCGCCAACCGCTTGCGGCCGACTCGTGTCGGCGGCCGGCGGCTCGAAGTCCTCGAGCGCCCGCTCCAGTGCCCGGCGCGTCGGGAAGTGCCGGTAGAGCGTGGAGCGGCCCACGTTCGCGGCCGATGCCAGCTCGGTCATGGTGACGTGACGATCGCCCAGCAAGGCGCGAGCGGCCGCGAGGATTCGCTCACGGCTCGCGAGCGCGTCGGCACGCGTAAACCCCGCCTCGCCGCCGGCGGCTGGGACGTCTCGCGCTTCCGCAGAGTCGGCCACGGTCCACTTTTAGCACGTGACCACCCGCGGTAGGCAGGGCTGAATGCCAAATGGGTCGGTTTGCCCCGGCTGACGGGAAGAGTGTCCCAAGTTTCAAGTAATTGGAGATTGGGGTTCCTTGGAACCGGGTAGCAACCCCGCGAGCGTCCCGCATAGATGGGACGGACTGGGATTACACATCCCTTACCGCGGAGGTTGCCATGGCAGAGCCTGTTCCAGCGGGCAGCGACGTATCGGCGGGGACCTACCGCTGCACGGAGTGCGGGTACGAGCTCGACGTTCAGTCGACCGAGCACCTGCCCCCCTGCCCTGAGTGTTCCAACGGCTCCTGGGAGACCGAGAGCGGCGGAGACAGCGTCGATGACCCGTATCCCGACCGCTGACCCGTACGGGCTCGGCGCGGCCGTCACTCGGGCGCCGTTCCCGCTGGAGGCACCGTGGCGATAAGTGATCGAGCAAAGACGGTGGCGCCATACGCCCAGCAGCTGCTCTACGACGAGCAGGTTCGAGGAGCGGCGTGGCGTGCGCTGGAGGCGGGTCGCGACTCCTACCAGCGAGCCCGCAAGCAAAGCGCCGGCGAGGCGCTGAGCGACAAGAAGCTGCAGCGGCGACTACAGGAAGCGGTAGGCGCCCTCGCGGAATTTAGGGCGGCACTCTCTGCTCCCCCGCGACGGCGCAAGCCGCGGCGCTGGCGCACGTTGGCGACCCTGGCCGTTGGCGGCGCAGCGCTGTTCGTTCTCGTCAATCCTGACGCGCGCGAAGCGGTGCTGAATTGGGTGGGGAGCGCCACGAATAGCAGCTCGGCTGACTAGCAATCGAAGGGAGGCCGCAATGGCGAAGATTCAGGACCCGAGCACACAACCCAGCATCAGAGACCGCGACACCGCCGGCAGCGAGCAGCCGCTGGCGGAGCTCGTAAAGCAGCTCTCGGAGCAGACCAGCCGGCTCGCGCGCCAGGAGGTTGAGCTCGCCAAGGCCGAGCTCGCGATGAAGGGCAAACGTGTTGGGATCGGCGCCGGGATGTTCGGCGGCGCCGGCATCTTCGGCCTCTACGCCGCCGGCGCTCTGGTCGCAGCGGCGGTGCTGGCGCTGGCCACGGCGGTGGCGGCGTGGCTCGCGGCGCTGATCGTCGGTGTCGTCCTGGCGGCAGCGGCCGGCGCGCTGGCGCTGCAGGGCAAGACCAAGGTGAAGGAGGCGACGCCGCCGGTGCCCGAACAGGCCACCGAGAGCGTGAAGGAGGACGTGCAATGGGCAAAGCAACGCGCGCAGGAGGGCCGGCGATGACCGAGAGCTCGGAGGTTCAAGCCAAGCAAGCGGACTCCACCGATCAAGCCAAGCAAGCGGACTCCACCGAGCCCAGATCCCCAGAGGAGATCCGGGCGGATGTCGAGCAAACCCGCGAGGAGCTCGGCGACACGGTCGAAGCCCTTGCGGCTAAGACCGACGTCAAGGCTCAAGCGCGGGAGCGGATCGCCACCGCCAAACAGGGGATTGCCGACAACGTGGCGCAGGTCAAGGAGACGGTCACCGGCAAGAAGGACGAGTTCACCGCGAAGGCAAAGCAGGCGTCCCCGGAATCGGCGAGCGCCGGTGCCCAGCAGTTGAGCTCGACCGTGCAAGAGCACCCGATGCCGTTCGCGGCGGCGGGTGCATTCTTCCTCGGTGTGATGATCGGCTGGCTGCTGAGGCGCTGATACTGCATGGCCAAGACCGCAAGCCAACACCGTGAAGTCGACCGGGCCGCGCCCGATCAGCCCACCGATCTGCCCAAGCCGGCATGGGGAGGGGTGCTCAAACGGACGGTCAAGGAGTTCAATGCGGATAACCTGCGCGATGTCGCGGCGGCGCTGACGTATTACGGGGTGCTGGCGATCTTTCCGATGCTGATCGTGATCGTTTCGGTGCTGGGGCTGATCGGCCATTCCGTCACGCAACCGCTGATCTCGAACCTGGGATCGGTCGCGCCGGGGCCGGCGCGGCAGATCTTCACCAGCGCGATCCACAACATCGAAAGCCGTCAGGGAACGGCAGGCGTGTTGTTCGTCGTCGGGTTGTTCGGCGCGCTGTGGTCGGCGTCGGGTTATATCGCGGCGTTCATGCGGGCCTCCAACGTCGTCTGGGACGTGCAGGAGGGCCGGCCGTTTTACAAGACGATCCCGATTCGGCTGGTCGTGACCCTGGCGACGGTCATCCTGTTGACGCTCAGCGCGGTAGCCGTGGTGTTCACCGGATCGCTCGCGGGCAAGGTCGGCAACATGATCGGGGTCGGTTCCTCGGCGGTGCAGGTCTGGGACATCGCCAAATGGCCGGTGATGCTCGTGTTCGTTACCGTGATTCTGGCGATCCTCTACTACGCCGGCCCCAACGTCCGCCAGCCCGGGTTTCGCTGGGTCACGCCCGGCGGCGTGTTCGCGGTCGTGATGTGGATCGCGGTCTCCGCCCTGTTCGCTCTCTACGTGGCCAACTTCTCCTCCTATAACAAGACCTACGGAGCGCTGGCGTCGGTGATCGTGTTCCTGGTTTGGCTGTGGCTGACCAACATCGCGATCCTGTTCGGAGCCGAGCTGAACGCGGAGGTCGAACGTGGCCGTCAGATCATCGGCGGCCACCCGCCGGATCGCGAGCCCTACCTCCCGTTGCGCGACCCACCCAAGGACTGAGCGCGCCGGAGTCCGCCGCTCTGCGTCGTCCAAACAAGCAAGGTGAGGTGAAAGATGGAAAAGATCTTCTTCCTCCCGATCAGCATCGTCAGCGGCCTGCTAGCGGGACAGATCGGCAAGAGGCTGTTCGCAATGATCTGGGGCATCGTCGACGACCAGGAGGCTCCGAAGGCCCAGCACCGACAGGTTGACTACCGCAAGCTCGTGGCGGCTCTGCTGATCGAAGGCGCCCTGTTCGCGCTCATCAGGGGGCTGGTCGATCATGGAGCGCGTCACGGCTACGCGCGGCTGACCGGTGCCTGGCCCGGCGAAGAGGAACCTGAAGAAAAGTGACGAGTCGCGACGCTGCCCAATGATTAGGCCAGCGCCACCGCGACCCGCAGCTCGCGCCCGTCGATCGACACCGGCTCGCCGGCGCCGTCGAGCGAGTCGTAGCTGACCTGCACGGCGAGCGTTTCGCCGGCTATGTAGTCCTCGTGCTCGCGCGCGGCGGCGACGAGCGCATCGTCGCCGTCGAGCGTCAACACGATTCGGTCGGTGACCTCGAGTCCCGCGGCTTGGCGGGCGGTCTGGACCGCGCGGACGATGTCCCGCGCCCAACCCTCGATGCGCAGCTCGTCGTCGACCTCGAGCTCGAGCGCGACGGCGTGCGAGCCCTGGCGCTCGACCTGGTAACCGGCGAGCGGCTTCATCGACACGATCAGGTCTTCCTCGGCGAGCTCGTGGTCCTGGCCGCCGACCGCGATCGCCACGATGCCGCCGTCGCGCAGGGTGCCGGCCGCCCGAGCGGGATCGAGGCCGGCGATGGCCGCGGCCACCAGCGGCATGTGCTTGCCGAACCGCGGTCCCAGGGTGCGGTAGTTCGGCTTGACCTCGACCTGACCGAGCTCATCCGCCTCGGAGACGAAGCGCAGCTTGCGCACGTTCAGCTCCTCGCGAACGATCTCGGCGGTCCGCTCGATCGCCTCGCGCTCGAACCCGGTCGCGACCACGACCGCGGCGCGCAGCGGCTGACGCACCTTAAGCTTGGCCTGGCCACGCGCGGCCAGGCCAAGCGCCACTGTCTGTCGGGCCACCGCCATCACCGCCTCGAGCTCGCGATCCCGAGCGCCCGCCTCCGGGAAGTCGCACAGGTGCACGCTCGGCTCGGCGCCGTCGAGGTTGTCGTAGATCTCGTCGGCCAGGAACGGGCAGAACGGAGCGAGCAGCTTCGCGACGGTCACCAGACACTCCCGCAGGGTCGCGAACGCCGCCGGATCGCCGTCCCAGAAGCGGCGGCGCGAGCGGCGCACGTACCAGTTCGAGATCTCCTCGACGAATGCAGCGATCGTGCGGCCGGCGGCTGTGGCGTCGAACGCATCCATGCGTTCCTGCACGGTCTCGATCGTCGCCTGCAGCCGGGACAGCGCCCACCGGTCGAGCTCGGTCGGCTCGGCGTCCCCGAGCGACATGGGCTCGACGCGATTGGCGTTCGCGTAAAGGACGTAGAGGTGGTAGGTGTTCCACAGCTGAAGCAGGAACTGCCGGACCGCCTCGCCGATCGTCTCGAGCGAGAACCGGTAGCCGTCCCAGGGCTGCTTGGAGGTGAAGAAGTACCAGCGCAGGGCGTCGGCGCCGTAGCGGTCGATCACGTCCCAGGGATCGACGATGTTGCCGAGCGACTTGGACATCTTGCGGCCCTGCTCGTCGAGGATCAGCCCCAGGCAGACCACGTTGCGGTACGGGGAGCGATCAAACAGGAGCGTCGAGACCGCGATCAGCGAGTAGAACCAGCCGCGCGTCTGGTCCAGCGCCTCGCAGATGAAGTCCGCGGGAAAGCGCCGCTCGAAGTGCTCGGTGTTCTCGTGCGGGGCGTGGTACTGGGCGAACGGCATTGACCCTGAGTCGAACCAGACGTCGATCACCTCGGGCACGCGGTGCATCTGCTCGCCGCAGTCCGCGCACGGGAACGTCACCTCGTCGACGAACGGGCGGTGTGGGTCTCCGAGCGCGACGCCCGACAGCTCGGTCAGCTCGGCAAACGAGCCGATCGTGCGGATGTGTCCGTCGGCGCAGCGCCACACGGGCAGCGGCGTGCCCCAGTAGCGCTCGCGCGACAGGGCCCAGTCCACGTTGCCCTCGAGCCAGTTGCCGAAGCGACCGTGCTTGACCCCTGGCGGATGCCAGTTGACGGTCTCGTTGGCGGCCAGCAGCCGGTCCTTGCGTTGACTGGTGCCGATGTACCAGGACGGCTTGGCGTAATAGAGGAGCGGCGTGCCACACCGCCAGCAGTGGGGATATGAGTGCTCGTAGGTCTCGGCGCGCAAAACTCGGCCGCGGGCGCGGAGATCCTCGATGAGGTCGGGGTCGGCGTCCTTCACCCACCGGCCGGCGTACGCGCCGATCCGCTCGTCGAAGGTCCCGTCGAGCCGGACCGGGTTGACCACCTTCAGGCCGTACTGCTCGCCCAGGCGGAAGTCATCCTCGCCGAACGCGATCGCGGTGTGGACCAGGCCGGTCCCGTCCTTGGCGGTCACGAAGTCACCGAGCAGCACGGTGTGCCCGCGAGGACCGTAATCGCTGCCAGGGATGAAATCGAAAGGCGGCTCGTAACGGACGCCGTCGATCGCGGTGCCCGGAAACCTGTCAAGAACCTCGGCGCCCTCGCCGAGCACGTGCTCGAGCCGCGCCTCGGCGACGACGTAGACGTGGTCGCCCTGCCTGGCGCGCACGTAGATCAGGTCGGGGTCGACGGCGACGGCGGCGTTGGAGGCGAGCGTCCACGGCGTGGTCGTCCACACCACCAGGTTGTCTCGTGCCTGCACCGGGCCCGTTGCTTCGGTCACCGGGAAGCGCACGTACACGGAGGGGTCGACGACGTCTCGGTACACGTCGGGCTGCCCGAGCTCGTGGCTCGAGAGCGTGGTCTGATCGCGGGTGCAGTACGGGACGACCTTCAGCTTCTCGTACAGGAGTCCCTGGTCGTAAATCGTCTTCAACGCCCACCACACCGACTCGATGTACTCGGGATCGAGAGTCCGATAGGCATCGTCGAGGTCGATCCAGAACCCGATCCGCTCGGTCAGCCGGTTCCAGTCCTCGACGTGGCTCAGCACGCTCTCGCGGCAGATCGCGTTGAACTCCGCGATCCCAAACCGCTCGATGTCCTCCTTGCGGGTGAAACCGAGCTCCGCCTCGACGGCCAGCTCGACCGGCAGCCCGTGGCAATCCCACCCGCCCTTGCGCTCGACGTAGAAGCCCTGCATGGTCTTATAGCGGGGGAAGATGTCCTTGAACACGCGGCTCAGCACGTGGTGCGTGGCGGGGGGTCCGTTCGCGGTCGGGGGTCCCTCGTAAAACCCCCACTGAGGCGCGCCCTGGCGCCGGCGGATCGACTCCGCGAACACATCGCGCTCGCGCCAGCGCTCGAGAACGCGCTCCTCGAGCTCGGAGAACGACGCGCGCGGATCGACCGGGCGGTGCTGCTGGACTGGCATGGCGCCGGATATTAGGAGGCTGTCCCCGCGAGCCACGCCCAGTGAGCCCTGCCGCGCCGTCCAGCCCGCCGGCTGCCCTCCCGCCCAGCTCCATGGAGGTCGCTGAGCGATCTCGTCCTGTGATCAGATTTGGCGCAAGGATAGGTGCGGCGTGACGACCGGCCCCGCCGACCGACCGGTGGCAAAGGATGGCGAGTCCAGCTGACGCAGCAGCGCGTCGCGGGCGGCGATGGGCTGCCGACCGAGGCGGGCGACGGTGCTCGCGCCCGTGTCGGGGACGGCGCCGCGATAGTCGAACACCACGACCCCATGGGCGACGCTGCGGACCGCGTACACGAGACGGCCGATCGAGTCGAGCGACACCCGCTGACCGGTTAGTACCACTGCGCTGGGGTGCAGCGCGGACATCGCCCGGCCCAGGCGATCGGTTTCGATCGCCGGCGTGAGCGACAGCGTCCGCAACCCCGCCCGGCGCAGGATCAACTCCAGCGCCTGGGCGTAGAGCGCGTCCAGGTCGCAGGCCGCGGTCGCGTCGAAGATGAGGATGCCGTCGGGAAAGGCAGCCGGGGGAGCGAGCCGCTTGATCGCCGATAGCCAGCCGGTCGCGTAGCGCCAGGCAAACTCGTACTCGGCGGTGCAGCCGTCCGGGTCGATGTGCGCCCCGACCGCATCGAGCAGCACTTCCTCAACCGTCCGCTCGACGGACCGCACGCTGAGGCTCTCCTCGAGCAGGCGGTTGGCCTTGTCCTCGTCGAACGCCGCAAACGCGTTCGCCAGCCGCGCGGACGACGAAGGGCCGGCGCCGCGTTCGCGCGCCAGCGCCACCGCGGAGGAGACGTTGCGCGTTTCGGCCAGGGCGAGCCGCAGCGCCTCGATCTCGGCGAGGGCATATTGGCGGTGGCCGCCGGGCGTCCGAATGGGGCGGGGGAACGCGTAGCGGCGCTCCCAGCTCCGCAGCGTGTTGGTGCTCACCCGGAGCATCGCGGCGGCTGCGTTGGTGCGGATCCCGTTCACCTCCGAGTATTTATCGACTCGCGGGGTCCTCGGTGCAAGGTCCGCAACGACACCTGCACCTTGGCCGGTTCCGTGCAGCGACAGGAACTTCGGACGGCCTGTCGTAGGCGCCGCGTCGGTTACTCGAACACGACGAGCGCGGCGCGCTTCGGGCCGCAGCCGGCGATCCGCACCGTGAGACGCACGCCGAACGTGTTCGCCGGCCGGACCACGGCCCTCCGGAAGCCCTCGTCGCCCCGCGCGGCCCAGGTAATGGCGACGGCGAGGTTCTCCCGACCCTGGGCTTCGGCGTCCGCGGGAACAAGCAGCTCGGTCACGTGGCGGTTGACCGCGTCGGTTTCCCGTGTGGCGAGCAGCCCCTCCGCGGCCGCGGACACCGCACAGATCGACAGCGAGCTGTCCAAGACCAGGAAGGCGCTGCCGGCGGCGGGGGCGACTTCGGCGGCCGACTCGAGGAGCAGTCCGAGCTCGCATGTCTGGCATACCCGCGAGGTGGCGTCGGTCCTCTCGGGGCGGGCGCCGCAGTGGCTACAGAACGAAACGCTCGGAGCAACCGGCTCCGGCGGCAGCGGCGGCACCAGTGCCAGTGCCGGTCGCCCCGCTCTTGTTCGTCTCATCATCGAAATCCCTTTCAACGATGCGTCGGTGCGTTTACAGAATTGCGGCCTGAACCTTGCCATGCACGTCGTCGATACGGGGCGCCGGCGCGACGGGTACGGGCCGCTCGACCCGGTCGGCCTCCACGAGCTCCAACAGGCGGCGTTGGGCGTCGCCCGCTCCTGGCGGCAACACGTTGGTGCCTGTGGTGCGCATGCGCAGCCGCTGATCGCCCCTACGGTACACCGCGGCGGGCAACACCCCGACCGCGAGTCGGATCGCGTATGCCCACCTTGCGACCGTGTCGTCGTCGAGGTATCCGCCGGCAACGACCACCAAGTTGGGACGATGCACGGCGACGGCATCGCCGATGCCGGCCACGCCTCGCGCTGACAAGCTGAGCACCTTCACGCCGGCGCGCACCAGGAACAGCTCCAAGGAGCGGATGTACGGCGCGTCCGGGTCCAGCTCATCGCGCGACGCGTCACCGATCACGATCGATACCGGTCGCACGGGCGGCGGCGCGAGGCGGTTGGCTCTGCGCAACCAGTCGGCCCCCCAGTGGGCCGCGAACGCCCAGGCCGCCGAGTCGATCGTGTACCGCCTCGCTATCTCGTCGAGGGTCGGGAGAAGCACTTCGTCCACCGAGCGCTCCACCGATCGCAGAGCCAGGGCGGCCTCGATCGCGGCGTCCGCGCGTTCGCTCTCGTAAGAGACGAGCGCGCCGAGGAGGGAATTGGAGTCCGCCACCAGTCCTTCGCGCGCGCGGGACACTGCTGAGGAGATCGAGAGTCCTTCCTGAAGGGCATCCCGCAGCGCGGCGACCTCGCCGTGCGTAAACAGCCGGTGTTTCCCCGGTGATCTTTGCGGCTTAGGAAAGCCGAACCGCCGTTCCCATGCCCGGAGGGTGTTGGGGCTGACGTTCAGCAACTGCGCCGCTTCGCTCGTCTTGAGATAGCGCATGCGCAGGATAGGTGGCCTAGTCGGTGCTATTTCGACCTAATCGTTGTCGAACCTGTGGGTCGTGGCTACTATTGCGCAACTTTACAGGCAGAAATTGTGCAGAGTACTGCGTGCTTTTGCAGCTTTTGCCTGCCTATAAGCGCCCCCCAACGGAATAGGAGCCGGCATGTCTTGGCGGACCAGCTAGCGGTATAGACACACCTCGCATGGACCGGGAATCGGGTTAATCTCTGCACCATGGCCCACGGTGCTGCCGTGAGCGGAGATGGTGCTGCGAGAGCGCATAAGGTTGTGCTGCCGGTCGTCAGCTTCGGGCTGGTCCTGTCAGCGGGCGTTGCACTGTACAGGCTGCCGAGCGATCGCCTCGATGGGCTCTCGGCAGTCTTGGCGCTGGCCGCACTAGCGTCCGGGTGGGCCGTGGCTCCGACGGGTCGTACGGCGTCCATTTCGGCGTCCTTCCTCGTGGTCGCATTGGCGGCTGTGTTCCTCGGACCGGCGTCGGCGTGGGCTGCGGCCGCTCTCTCGGAGGCGGTCGCCGCATTGCGCCTGCACACGAGGAAGTTTGCGATCGCCGTCAACTTGTTTGGAATCGCGGTTCCAGGTGTCGCCGCTGCGCTCGTGTTCCAAGCGATCGAGCCCTCGGTCTCGAACTCCTTCGGCTTCTACGCGATGGTCGCCGCCGTAGCTGCCGGGCTGAACGTACTGAGCTACGCGCTCGTTGCTCCGATCCACGAGACGCTGCACCACGACGGCGCGATGAGCCTGCGGACGTTCTACACGCTCGCGCCGTCGATCGTGCTCAACGTGGCGCTCGTTGTGGCCGGCGCAGCGATATACGTCAAGGTCGGGCTGCCGGGAATCGCGTTTGCCCTTACCGCCGTCTTCGCCTTCTCGTACATGGCCCATCTGCTCGAGCAGTCGCGCCGGCGCGCTCAGCAGTACGTCTCGCTCTCGTGGGGGGTGCTGGCGGGATTGATGCGATCGCTCGACGTTCGCGACGAGCGCGCCGCCCGGCACGCCGCGGCGGTGGCCCGATTCTCCCGCGACATGGCGGAGTCGGTTGGCATGAGCGAGCAGGAGCAGGAGCTCGCGCACACCGCCGGGCTGCTGCACGACATAGGCCATTTCGCGCTGTCCGACCGGGTCGCGGAGCGGGGACGGACGCTGACCGAGGAGGATTGGATGGCCATCCAGCGTCACCCCGAGCTCGGCGCCGACATGCTCAAGGACCTCGGCATGTACGGCCCGGTCGAGGAGATCGTGCTCACCCACCACGAGCGCATCGACGGCCGCGGATATCCGCGCGGCCTGATGGGCGAAGACATCCCCGAGATTGCCAGGATCATCTCCGTCGCCGAGGTATACGACACGCTCACCGCCAGCGACACCTACCGCACGAGGATGAGCTCGTTCGAGGCGCTCCGGGAGCTTCGGCGCGTCGGCGGGTCGCAGCTGGACGCGCGGCTACGTAGAGGTGCTCGCAAGCCTGCTGAGCTGGCGAGGGCGTCGAGTATCGCCACGCCGATGCCGCCGACTTCGACACGGAGCTCGACATGGAGCGCCGGATCAGGGAGGCCCGAACCGGCTAGCGTGCGCCGGCGCCGGGTTCGCCGCGCCTGCAACGCTTGCGGCTCGCCGGCACGGGCTTCAGCCGCGCCCGGAACGCGTAGGGGTCACCGGCACGGTTCCGCCGCGCCGGATCGCGTGGCCGCCGCCGGCCGCTGGCTCAGCTCGCCAGCTTGTGGCGCGCCCCCGGCTCTTGGGCGCCGCGCTGGAGTGTGACTAGGAACTGCTCGATTTGCTCGGCGCTGAACCGCCGCTGTCCGCCGGGGGTTCGGTAGGACTCGAGATAGCCCATATCCGACCAGCGGCGTATCGTGCCGAGCGAGACGCCGAGGGCGTGGGCTGCCTGGGAGGTTGAGAGGCCGAGTGGGCTTCTGCTTAGTGCGTCCATGCGCTCGATTTCAGCCTTTTGGGGAGGGTTGGAAAGAGTCCTGCAGCTATTGCACAACCTCGCGGCGCAAAGATGGCTTCCGATGCGCGGTGCGACGATGTGGTGGACGCTGGGATGCGGCTAAGGCTCTATCACCACCACGACGGCGCCCGGGTCGCTTACCGCGAGGCGGGGACCGGGCCCGGGATCGTGCTGCTGCATTCGCTAGGGCTTTCGCACCGAGAGTGGGAGCCGATCGTGACGCCGCTGTCGGCGCGGTTTCGGGTGGTGCTCCCCGACCTTCCTTTGCATGGCGATTCCGAGGATCGGCCGCGGCACCCCTACACCGCGGACTGGTTCGCGGAGGTCATGGCCGGCTTCAGCCGCGAAGTCGCCGGCCCCCGGCCGCTGCTCGCCGGCCACGACATGGGGTCGGAGATCGCGCTGCGCGCGGTGACGACCGGAAGGCTCGAGCCGACGCGACTGGTGCTGATGCCCAACCGCCTGCACCGCCGCGACGAGTTCGCCGGCAAACGCGCCGCATGGCGGGCCGCATGCAAGGCCGCCGCGCTTCCGGGGCTCGACCGGCTGCTGTCTCACGGCGCCAAGCTGGTCTTCCGGCCGTCCGTGGGTGAGCGGCTGTCCGCGCAGGGAAGTCCAGCCGCCCGCGACCTCGTGCGTCACGCGTTCGCCGACGTCGGGGGAAACGGAAATCGCGCCCGGGCGTGGGCGAAGTTCGCGCGGCGCTGGCCAGCGGAGGCGCAGCGTCAGCTGCTCGACGCATATCCTCGGATCGACCTGCCGGTCCTGCTGTTGTGGGCCGACGAGGACCGGGCGCATCCCCTCGGGGGTGCCCAGGAGGCGCTCGACCTCCTGCCCGACGCTCAGCTTCGAATCCTGGCGCGGACCGGTTTTCTCATGGCCTACGACGACCCGGTGGGCGTGGCCCGGGAGCTGATCGCGTTTTGTGGATGACCGGGGTCTTGGGGCCGGGGCGGGCTAGTCGCTTTGGTCACCCGTGGGGCGTTGGACATTCGGGGCCGGCGCGCGCGGGGCCAGTCGTCACCCACGGGCGTTCGACACCCGGGGCCGGCGGGCGCTGGCGCCGGTCGTCACCTGCGGCCGGCGCGCTGTCGAATCGCGCAGGCGGACGGCCGGTTCGATGACGATTCGTGAGCGCCGGATCCGGCGGCCGTCGATCGCTGCCAGGACCATGCCCACGGCCGCCTCCACGAGTTTGTCCTGATCCCAGTCGAAGCTCGTCAGCGGCGGCGCCAGCAACGCCGAGATCGGATGGTTGTCGTAGCCGATGACCGACAAGTCGGTCGGGATGGCCAGCTCGAGCTGGCGTGCCGCCGCGTAGACGCCGTACGCGATCGAGTCACAGAAGCAGAACGCCGCCGTTGGTCGCTCGTTTACCGCGAGCACCTGGTGGGCGACCTCCGTCGCCTCCTCCAGCTCGTACGGCGCGCTGATGACCGTCACGTCGAGCCCCAGGCGGTCGGCCTCCGCGCCCACGAACACTTCCGCCGGCCGGTCGCTCGTCGGCGCGCCGGGCGGACGGAGCACCGCCAGCCGGCGATGCCCGAGGGCATGAAGCTGCTCGAGCGCATCGCGCACACCTGTGCGATTGTCGAACAGGACCTCGCCGGCGACGTTGGCGTCGGCCAGGGCATCTCCGATGGAGACCACCGCCAGCGATTCCGCGAGCTCGTTCCAGAAGGCATCCGCCGGATCGACGGGGGAGACGATCAGGCCGTCAACCTGCTGGTCGCGGAGCTGGGCGGCGAGCATGCGCTGGCGATCGGGATCGCCGGCCGCGTCGACGATCAGCGCGTAATGGTCGCGGTCCAGGAGCGCGCGGCCGGCCTCCGCGACAAACCGCTGCTGCCATAGATCCTCCAGCGATGGCCCGAGGATCCCCACCATTCCGGTCCGTCCGCTTGCCAGCGCGCGGGCGATCGGATTGGCCTCGTAGCCGAGCTCGCTGGCCACCTTGCGGACCCGCTCCTGCGTCTCTTCGGAGACCTGAATCCCGCGTAGCGCATAGGAGACGGCAGCCGCTGAGACCCCGGCTGCATCGGCCACCTCACGGATGGTCACGCGCTTTGGCTGGGCCACACCCGCAAGCGTAGACGGCCGTCCAGACCGGCTGCGGCAAGGTGTCATTGAGATTTGCGATGAACCGGGAACGCCGGCAGGAACCCCTGTGGCAGATGAGGCGAGCGGGATCCTGGTGCCCTGAACCGCTGGGACGGTGTGCTGAAAAAGGGTTCCCACAGAAACCAAATCCAGCACACCCCGCCGGGGTGCACTCAGGCTGCGCGATTTCCGCGCGCGTGAATCGCTGGCAGGGTGTGCTGAAAAGCCCCGATGTCGGGGGCAAATCCAGCACACCCGTCCTTCCCGGCGCGCGGGGGTCCGATGGTTGTGTGCGGGCGTCCGATGGTCGTGCGCGGGCGTCCGATGGTCGTGCGCGGAGAGCCGCCGGTCGCAAGCGTGCCAGACCGTGCCAGAACGTCCTGGTTTGCCCGCGGTTTGCCCGCGAGCACTCGTCGCAACCTTGACAATCGATTCGTTAACCGGTTCACTGAAACGGTTCATGAACCGTTTCAGCCAACTATGTGGGGAGGGCGCCGGCGCGTCCGGCGCGCTGGCCGGGGGGCCCGCGCGCGCTCCGGCTCGGGTGGCCGACACGGCTGCGGGCGCGCCGCTCGTGCCCCGCCCCTCGATCGACGTCCACCAGCACCTGTGGCCGGAACCGTTCGTGGCGGCCCTGCGGGGCCGCCAAAAACCGCCCCGCCTGCGCGGTTGGACGCTCGAGGTCGACGGCGTCCCCGACTACGAGGTCGACCCGCGCGACCACGACGTCACCGTGCGCGTCGCCGAGGCCGCCGCCGACCGGCTGGACCTCGCGCTGGTCTCGCTCTCGGCTCCGCTCGGCATCGAGTCTTTGCCGCCCTCCGAAGCGCAGGAGCTGCTGGATGCCTACCACGACGGGTCGCTCGCGCTGCCGGCGCCATTCGGGGTGTGGGCCGCAGCCTGCCTGACCGAAATCGACGTGCCGGCGCTCGAACGCCGGCTCGACCAGGGATGCGTGGGGTTGCAGCTCCCGGCGACAACGCTACTCGATGACGCCGGCTACGAACGCGCGAAACCGCTGCTCGACACCCTCGAAGCGCGCGGGCGGCCGCTGTTCATCCACCCGGGTCCGGCGGTGGCCGCGGGCGACGCTCCCGCGTGGTGGCCGGCGATCGTCTCCTACCCACAGCAGATGCACGCCGCGTGGTATGCGTTCCGGGCCTACGGGCGGGCCCGTCATACGAGGCTGCGGGCGTGCTTCGCGATGCTCGCGGGGCTGGCCCCGCTGCACGGGGAGCGGGCGGCCTCGCGCGCCGGGCTGCGCACGGTGATCGACGAGGACGCGTTCCTCGAGATCTCCTCCTACGGCCCTCGCGCGATCGACGCGACAGTCCGGGTGCTTGGCATCGACGTGCTCGTCAGCGGTTCGGACCGCCCGTACGCCGGGCCCGTGCCGCCCGACCTGGGCGATGCCGCGAGCCGGGCGTTGCGCAGCACCAATCCACTTCGTCTCCTGGACCCAGTAAAGGAGGTGGTCGATGAGTTGGCAATCGCTTCCGGCGCGCAATCTCGAGCGTGACGAGCTCGAGGCGCTCGTCAACGCGCTCGCCCGGCAGCCCGAGAGGTGGCGCGGGCGCATCGCATTCTCCGACCAAGCGCGCCACTTCGTATCGCTGTACCGCGACGACTATGTCGACGTGTGGCTGCTGTGCTGGACGCCGGCCAACGACACGGGCTTTCACGACCACGACATCTCCTCCGGCGCGGTGCGGGTGATCGAGGGAGCGCTACGGGAATCCAGCCCCCGCATTGGAGGCGAGCCGGCGACGCGGCTCGTGGCCGCTGGCCAGTCGTTCTCGTTCGGTCCGGACCACATCCACCGCCTCGCCGGCGAGAGCGAGCGGTCGGTGTCGCTGCACGCCTACTCCCCGCCGTTGTGGCGCCTCGGCCAGTACACGATCGACGGCCGGGGTGTGATGCGCCGCAGCTCGGTCAGCTACGCCGACGAGCTGCGCCCGCTCGAGGATCCGCTGGCTGCGTGACCGCCGGCGGCGGCGCCCGCTGGCGCCCGCGCCGGCTGCGTGAGCCGCGCCACGATCTCCTCGAACACGCGCTCGGCGTGGGCGTGCAGCTCCTCGAGCGTCAAGAGCTGCACCGGGTGGGGGATGAACACCATCCGGTAGTCGGGCATCCCGAGCGCGCGCGCCTGCTCCAACGCCTCGTCGATGAACGGCTCGGTGGCGACGGCCGCGGTGGGGATCCCCAAGCGCTCGAGGCGCACCATGTCGCGCACACTGCACGACGTGCAGGAGCCTCAATCGGCGAGACCCTCGACCGCCAGGTCACCACGATCGGCGATGCGGCGGATGATCTCGGGGCTCGCCGGCTTGGAGAAGATCTCCTTCACCAGCCGGAACGGGTGCCCGCCATGGTCAGCGAGCAGCGCCTCGACCCGGTCCAGGAACTGATCGCCGCGGCGCTTGTTGATGTCGAGCAGCGCCACGCGAGCGCCGCGCAGGTCGTGCGCGCGAGAGGCGAGGGGCTCGGGCGTCCGCCGACGCTCGTCGAATGGGCTCACGTAGTCCATCGGACCTCCTTGGAGATGATCTCATCGTTCATGCCGAGGCAGGGGCCGAATACGGCCGAGAAGCGCCCGGCCTCGCCGCCGGCGACGATCAGGACGATGTCGTCGGGGCCCGTCCACTTCGCGACCGGGTCGTCGTCGCCGGCGCGGTCGACGGCCGGAGTGGTCTCCCCCCAACGCAGCTCTCGCGCCGGCCGCCGCACCGCCGCGAACATCGCCTCGCGAACCCGGCGCTTGTCCCACCCGTGTTCGCGGAACAGCTCGGCGTGCTCGGGGCAGATCACGAACACCGACCTCGTCCCGAGCGGCCACCAGTTCGGGCTCCAGGTGCCGGCGGCGGCCCAGCCGAGCACGGCCGCGAGCTCCTCCGGCGAGCGGCTGCGGTGGTCGGAGATCGACAGCGGCGCGTCGCACGCGACGAGCGTCACCACGGACTGTTCACGATCAAACCCGCGCTCCACGTGCAGCGGTTCCCAGGGGCTCCGCTCCTCGTCCTCCGCGACGCACACCCCGACCTTGCCCGGCTGCCCGAGCGTCGAGCGGTCGAGGCGACCCGGGAAGCCGCCGCCGGTGAGGCTCACCAGCAGCCGCAGGGCGCGCCCGATCGTCATGTTCGCGCGCCAGCCCGGCCCCAGGGCACCCATCGAGCCGTTCAGCCCGATCGCGTCGCGGACCGGTCCGTTGACGATCACGAGCTGTCCGGCCGGCTGGGTCGTAACGGCCTGACCGCCCAGGTTGAACGCCGGCTCGAGGGCTGCCTCGGCGGTCGCCAGCACGACCGGGAAGTAGTCCGGCCTGCACCCCGCGAGCACGGCGCACGCCGCGACGCGCTCGAGTGTGGCCTCGCCCATGCCAGGTGGAACCTCGGCCAGCGACGCCGCGGGATCACGGCCGCCGAGCATCGCCTCCACGCGCTCGGGCGTGGGCGGGATCACCGGAAGCCCGTCGGTCCAGCCCCGCTCGAACATCTCCTCGAGCTCATCCCGGCCAGCGCCCGCGTCCAGGAGCCTCAGCGTCTGCGCGTCGTACGCGCTCTTGGCCGCGCACCCAGGTTTGCGGAGCGGGGCCTCCCGCGTCACGGCAACCGGCGCCCCGCAAGCCACCTCGATCAGCTCCTCGAGGGCCTCGGCATCCCAACCGACCACCCGACCGACCAGATTTCCGTCGCGTCCGACGAGGACCGTCGTCGGGACGCTCGAGAGCTCGTATGCCCTCGAGACCTCATACGGGGGCGGCTCGGCCAGCAGGGTGGCAGCGAAACCCGCTCGGCGCGCGGTTCGCGCCGCGACCTCGAGCGGATCCTCGAACACCGCGGCCACGGCAATCCCGGCGGACGACATCGATGGCACGAGCGGCCCGAGCCGGCGCAGCGTCTATCGCGCTCGTCGGGCACTCCTCGGCGACGAACAGCACGAGCACGGGACCGTCCGCCCGGAGGTCCGAGAGGCGCACCGCGCCGCCGGCGACGCTCTCGAGCTCGAACTCGGGTGCGGCGGTGACGACGTCGTCGCTCACGTGTTCATTGTCGCGTGTGCAGCCGTAGACCGGTGTCGGCATGAAGCAGCCGGTGGACCGCTGGCAAAGTTCGGCTAAGGTGCTCCTCGTCCGGGCGTGCTCATCGCTGACCAGATCTCTGATATATAACAGCGATAGACGCGCAAGCTGATCAAGTCGTCTCTGAGCAGGGTTTGGAGGATCTGTCGCGGTCGGCTCCCGCCGAAATCGCGTTTCGGAACGTCGTCAAGCGCTATCCGGGCCGCGAACAGCCAGCCGTGCAGGACCTCAGCTTCGAGGTCGCGCCGGGAGAGATTTGCGTCTTGATCGGCCCCTCCGGCTGTGGCAAGACGACCGCGCTGAAGATGGTTAATCGCCTGATCTCGATCACGGAAGGCGACATCACGATCGATGGGCGTAGCGTTCGCCAGCTGGAGCTGACTCAGCTGCGTCGTGGCATCGGATACGTCTTTCAGCAGATCGGTCTGTTTCCGCACATGACGATTGAGAGCAACATCGGCTCGGTGCCGCGCCTCCTGGGCTGGTCCAAGTCGCGTATTCGTGAGCGGGCACGCGAGCTTCTAGAGCTTGTGGGTCTGGATCCGGACGGCGATCTGCGCCGCTATCCGGGCGAATTTTCAGGCGGCCAACAGCAGCGGATTGGGGTCGCTCGGGCAATGGCCGCAGATCCGTCGATCATGCTGATGGACGAACCATTCGGCGCGATCGACCCGATCGCGCGAGAACGCCTTCAGAATGACTTCCTGGGCCTCCACCGGCAGGTCCGCAAGACGGTGATTTTCGTCACCCACGACATCGAAGAGGCGATCAAGATGGGCGACAAGATTGCGATCATGCGCGAAGGCCGTCTGGTCCAGCTAGCGACCCCAGACGCGCTCCTGGCCTCGCCCGCCAACGAGTTCGTCGCCAGCTTCGTAGGCGAGGACCGCGCACTGAAGCGCCTACGCGTCCGGACCCTGCGCGACATCGAGCTCGATCCACCCTCGGCCGACAAGGAGCCCGCGCCGCAGGTCCTCGACACGACGAGCCTTCAATACGCCCTGTCGCGCATGCTCACCGAGGGGGTCAGCCGAATCGATGTCATCGACGAGGAGCAGCGGCGGGTTGGTAGCGCGCGCTTCCAGACGATCATGGACTCGATCGCACCGGCCAGGGCCTCCGACCCGGCCGAGTCAAATCCGGCCGCCGCGTGAGCGTCTCGATCCACCCAGTTCTGGCCGCCGGTGGAGGACCGGTAATCCCGAACTTCGGGGGGGCCTCGAAGTGCGTCGTAGAGAACCATCAGTTCTGCATGAGCTGGTTCCTGGACAACTTCAACACCGTGTTTGGCCCTCGGTTGGTCCAGCACATCGTGCTCACAGGGATCGCAGTAGGTGTCGGCATGGTCATTGCGTTTACCGCGGCGATCATCGCCTACAAGCAGAACTGGTTTGAAACGCCGTTCTCTCTCCTCGGCGCGTTCCTGTACGGGATCCCGAGCATCGCGTTGTTCGAGTTGCTGGTGCAGGTGACCGGCATCAACGTGTTCACAGCCGAAATCGGTCTGGTCTCCTACACGCTGCTGATCCTTTTCCGCAACACGCTCACCGGCTTGCGCGCAGTACCGGACGCGACGATCGAGGCCGCGAGCGCGATGGGGCTGTCGTCGCGCCAGCGCCTGCTCCGCGTGGAGATTCCGCTCGCTATACCGGCGATCATGGCCGGAATCCGGATCGCGGCTGTAACCACGATTAGCCTGGCGACCGTCGCCGCCTACATCGGCGCCGGGGGGCTCGGCGAGCCGATCTTCGAGGCGATCCAGACCGGTTTCAAGACCGAATTCATCGCTGCGGGCGCACTCGCGATCATGCTTGCGATCGTCGTCGATGGGCTGCTCGTGGTGCTCGAGCGGGTCGTCACGCCCTGGCGCAGGCGGAGACTGCAAGGCGCTTGAGCATGCAGACCAGCGACCCGTTCAGCTTCTTCATCCACAACCTGAGCCTGTTTGCGTCAAAGACGGCCGCACACTTGGAGCTCTCGTTCGTCGCGATCGGAGTCGCGATCCTGCTCGCGATCCCACTCGGAGTATGGCTTGGCCACATTCACCGCGGCTCTTTTCTCGCGATCTCTGCCTCGAACATAGGGCGTGCGCTTCCGAGCCTTGCGGTGATCTCGATCGGCATCGGGATTCTGGGGATCGGGTTCCTCAATGTGATGGTGGCGCTAGTGGTCCTCGCCGGACCCCTGATCCTGACGAACGCCTACGTCGCGGTGGAGGAAGCCGATGCAGACGCGGTGCAGGCAGCCCGTGCGATGGGGATGACGCCGTTGCAGGTGCTGCGGAGAGTCGAGCTGCCGCTGGGGCTGCCGCTGATCTTTGCTGGCATCCGTACCGCGACGGTGTACGTCGTCGCCACCGCGACGCTGGCCACATTCGCCGGCGGCGGCGGGCTCGGTGACATCATCGTGAACGAGCCCACGTACGGGACCGGCGGCGTGATCGCCGGGTCGCTGTGGATCGTCGTCCTCATTTTCGTCGTCGACGGTCTGTTTGGCCTGTTGCAGCGTGCCGTCACCCCGTACCCGCTGCGGAGGCTCGGCCGCAAGGCGAGAACCGACGCGCTCATCGAAGCCAGTTGGGAGACGGGCTAGTCATAGCTAACAGATCGAGGAGGTCACACAACATGTCCGTAGTACCTATGCGCTCCCGGGGACCTGGGTCCCGGCGGCCGCCCCGCAGGCTTGCCTGGGCCGTCCTCGGGCTCTTGACCCTCTTACTGATCGCGGCCTGCGGCAGCAGCAAATCGAGCTCGAGCACGAGCTCGTCCGCCGCGGCTGGGTCGAGCAGCTCGAGCACATCGAGCGCGGCGTCGTCGTCCTCCAGCGGCACACTGACGCTCGGGACAAAGAACTTCACCGAGGAATTCATCGTCGGTCAGCTGTACCGGCAAGCCCTCGAAGCCAAGGGCTGCAAGATCAACTACAAGGAGAACATCGGCGCCACCGAGGTCGTCGACAAAGCGTTGACGAGCGGGCAGATCGACGCCTACCCGGAGTACACGGGCGAGTCCGTGGCAACCGTCGGAGGGATCAACACGGCCGTCACAAGCCCGCAGCAGGAGTACAACCTGGCCTCTCAGTTCTACGCCAAGCGCGGGCAGGTCATGAGCCAGATGACCCCGTTCTTCGACACCGACGCGATCGCCGTAACGAACGCATACGCGAAGAAGTACGGGCTGGTCACCACAGCGGACCTGAAGAAGATCCCGCACTTCACGCTCGGAGCGCGACCCGAGTTCCTCAATCGCGAGGAAGGTGCGCTCGGTATGAAGAAGGTCTACGGAGTAGACAACTTCACGTTCAAGTCACTCGCGTTGGGCCTCCAGTATCAGGCTCTGGATAGCGGCGCGGTCCAGGCGATCGACGTGTTCACGACCGACCCGCAGCTCGCCAGCGGCAAGTACACGGTGCTCAAGGATCCAAAGAACATCTTCGGCTTCCAAAACATCGCGCTCGTTGTCAACAAGAACAAGGTCAATGCGTGCCCGAGCCTCATGAGCACCGTCAACAGCATCAATGCGCTCTTGACGACTCCGGCGATCATCGCGATGAACAAGGCGGTCGCGATCGATCACCAGCAGCCGGCGACGGTGGCCGCCGCATTCCTGAAAGCGAACCACCTTACGTAGCGGCACAGACCATTCAGACCACAAACCGACGGTCCTGAGAGCGATCTCATAGCTCAAAGGATTCTCGCTGCTCTGCAACCGTAGGTGCGCAGAGTTGTCCGTTACGCTGGCCGCCGTGGTGCAAGAGGCTCGCGAGCTGGATGAAGTCGAAAGAGCCGTCGTCGAACGCGTGGCGCAGCGCGAGCACGATCTGGTCGAGTTGCTGCGCCGACTGATCGCCTTCGACACGAGAGGCGACGGGCGTGCGGATCGCCGGCGGCGAGATGGTCAGGACGTTCGACGAACTGCGGACCGCCCTCGATGCGGATGCGCTTGACGTCTACCAGCCGGACGCAATGCTCGCGCTCGGGATGTCGAGCACTCGGACGTTCGCCGAGCTCGCGCTGAGGCGCAACCGCTGGTTCACGCCGCACACCTGGACCAACGGCATCGGGCTGATCGCCAACCTGCACGTGTGCGCCGGCGTCGGCGGGGGGCCGTTCATCGAGTACCCCTGCGATCCGCCGGGGTGGACGCTCGAGCGCCGCGACTTCATACTTGCCGCTCCGTTGATGGCCGACCGCGAGGGCGTGCTGCGCCTCCCCGAGCCCCCGGCCTCGGCGTCGAACTCGACGAGGAGGCGGTGGCGTTCTACGCCGTCGGCTCCGACGCCGTGCGGACGTGAGGGCCCGATGAGACGGGTCGGTTTCGTCGGGCTAGGGAACATGGGCGGCCCGATGTGTGGGCACCTGGTGCGGTCAGGCTATTCGATGACCGCCTACGACCTCGATGACGGTGCACTGGGACGGGCCGTGCACACCGGCGCCCTGGCGGCTAGCTCGGCCGCCGACTGCGCTAGCCGGGCGGAGGCGCTGATCACGATGCTCCCGGCGCCCGCAGGTGGAGGAGGTGCTCCTCGGCTCAGGCGAAGCCCTGCGTGCCCTGGCGCCCGGCGCAGTCGCGATCGACATGAGCACGAGCTCGGTCGCGGTCGGCTCGCGGGTGGTGCATGCGGCGCGGGAGCGTGGCGTTGACGTTCTCGACGCGCCGGTGGCCGGGCAGTCGATCGGTGCCCAGGCCGGGATGCTGGCGATCTACGTCGGGGGGGAGGAGCGCGTGTTCGAGCGCGCGCGGCCCCTCTTCGAGGTCATGGGCGATCCGAAGCGGATCTTCCACGTGGGCACCAACGGCGAGTGGTTCATCCAGTCGGTCGCGGTCGGGAAGGTGCTGACCGTCGGGGTACGGGCCGGCGTGCAGCTCGACAAGCTGCACGCCGCACTGGTCGGCTCGCCGTCCAACTCCAATTTCCTCGAGCGCGACGTGCGCATGGTGCTCGACTCCGGCGACTACGACGAGGCGTTCCCCATGCGGCTGGTCACCAAGGACCTCGGGTTGGCCGTCGATCTCGCGCGCGAGGTGGACATGCCGGTCGAGCTCACCGCGCTCGTCGAGCAGATCCATCGGCGAGCGCGCGCGACGTACGGCGACGAGGCTGGCGAGATCAGCGCGATCCGGCTATACGAGGATCTGGCGGGGGTCAAACTGCGGCTGCCGTGACCACGCCAGCAGATGCGCACGTCGCGAGCGCGTGCGGTAGGTCCTCGGCCGCGATCCCTTCGAGGTCGGGATGGTCGAGGTCGATCTCGATCTCAGCTGGCTGATCGGTCATGCCGAGGCTGGCGCGCCCGCCATCGACGAGCGCCTGCCACAGGTCGGTCCGCGGAGAGCGCGCCAGCAACGCATCGCGAGTCTCGCGTTCGCGGCGGGCGCCGGTCTCGAGTTCCCTGGTCTCCTCGAAAGGATCGATACGAACCTGCGAGTCCGAGCCGAGCGCGTAGCGCACGCCCGCATCGCGGTAGCGCATCGCCGGTTGGTGGCCGTCGCCTAGGTTCCCTTCGGTCGTGGGGCAGGCGACGACCGTGGTGCCCGAGTCGGCGAGCAGCTCGACGTCGTGCTCGGTGACGTGGATCGCGTGGATCACGCTGGTGCGCGGGCCGAGAAAGCCGCTGCGCTCGAGCAGTTCGATCGGGCTGCAGTCGTGCTCCAGCCGGCATTCCTCGAGCTCGCGGCGCTGCTCGCAGGCGTGGATGTGGCGCACGAGGTCGTGGCGCTCGGCGTAGGCGGCGATGTCCTCGAGCCAGGCGGCGGGTACCGCGCGCACGGAGTGGGCAGCCACGCCGACGTCGACCTGGTCGCGCCCGGCGGCCCAGGCGCGCAGCGCATCGACACGGGCCAGGAACGTGTCCACGTCGGGGTCGCAGAAGCGGCGCTGACCGTCGGTGGGAAGCCGCCCGGGGCCGGCGCGGTGGTATGCCGCGGGGAGCAGCACGATATGCAGGCCTTGCCCGGTGGCCGCCTCGGCGAGGGCGATCGCCATCGCGTTCGGTTCCTCGTACGGAGTCCCGTCGGGCCGGTGGTGGACGTAGTGAAATTCGCCAACCGCGCCGTAGCCGGCGCGCGCCATGACGGCGTAGCAGCGCTCGCCGATCGCGCGCATCGAGTCGGGGTCGTGCTTGGCGGCCAGCCGGTACATCTCCGTGCGCCACGCCCAGAAGTCGTCCTTGGCGCGGACGCGCTCGCCCACGCCGCGCAGCTCGATCTGAAAGGCATGGCTGTGCGCGTTGACCATCGCGGGGACGGTTGCGGTTCGTGCGGTTGCGCCGGCGCCGGGCGCCCTCGCGGAGCTCATCCGTCCTCGAGCATGGGCACGCGCAGCCCGTGCTCGTGCGCGGCCTCGATCGCCTGTTGGTAGCCAGCGTCGGCGTGGCGGACGATTCCCAGGCCCGGGTCCGCCCTGAGCGTGCGCTCGATCCGCGTCGCCGCCTGCCGGGTGCCGTCGGCGACGCACACCTGGCCGGCGTGGATCGACTTGCCCATGCCCACGCCGCCGCCGTGGTGGATCGAGACCCAGCTCGCCCCGCACGCGGTGTTGAGCATCGCGTTGAGCAGCGGCCAATCGGCGATCGCGTCCGAGCCGTCGGCCATCGCCTCGGTCTCGCGCTGCGGGGAGGCGACCGAGCCCGTGTCCAGGTGGTCGCGTCCGATCACGATCGGCCCCCTCAACTCACCCGAGGCGACCATCTCGTTGAAGCGAAGTCCGGCGCGATCGCGTTCGCCGTAGCCGAGCCAGCAGATCCGCGCCGGCAAGCCCTGGAACTGGACGCGTTCGGCGGCGAGCTCAATCCAGCGCGCGATGTGCGGCTGGTCGCCGAACAGCTCGAGAATGGCCCGGTCGGTGGCGTAGATGTCCTCGGGCTCGCCCGACAGCGCCACCCAACGGAACGGCCCCTTGCCTTCGCAGAACAGGGGGCGGACGTAGGCGGGAACGAATCCCGGATAGCTGAACGCCTCGGTGTCACCGTGCTCCGCGGCCAGTCCGCGCAGCGCGTTGCCGTAGTCGAACGCCTCGGCGCCCGCTCGTTGCAGGGCGCGAATCGCGCCAACGTGCGCCACTGCACTCTGGCCGGCGCGACGCAGGTACTCCTCGGGATCGCTGGCGCGCAGTACCTCCGCCTGCTCGAGCGTCAGCCCGGCCGGGATGTAGCCGTTGAGCGGGTCGTGCGCGGAGGTCTGGTCGGTGACCACGTCGACTTCGACACCGCGGTCGACGAGTTCGGGCAGGATCTCGGCCGCGTTGCCGGCGAGGCCGATGGAGAGTGGGCGGCCCTCGCGCTGGGCCACATGCAGGCGCTCGAGAGCGTCGTCGAGGTCGCCCGCGCGTTCGTCCAGATATCTCGTCTGCAGGCGTCGCTCGATCCGCTGGATATCGACCTCGATGCACAGGGCGGCACCGCCGTTCATGGTGATCGCGAGCGGCTGGGCGCCCCCCATTCCGCCCAGGCCGGCGGTGACCACCAGCCGACGTTGAAGCGTTCCGCCGAAGCGCTTGCGCGCGGCTGCGGCGAACGTCTCGTAGGTGCCCTGGAGGATCCCCTGCGTGCCGATGTAGATCCAGGACCCGGCGGTCATCTGGCCGTACATGATCAGCCCGGCCGCGTCGAGCTCGCGGAACGTCTCCCAGTTGGCCCAGTCGGGGACGAGGTTGGAGTTGGCCAGCAGCACCCGGGGCGCGTACTCGTGGGTCTCGAAGACCCCCACCGGCTTGCCCGACTGGACCAGCAGCGTCTGATCGTCGTCCAGGCGCTGGAGCTCGCGCACGATCGCGTGATAGCTCGGCCAATTGCGGGCGGCCTTGCCGATCCCCCCGTAGACCACGAGCTCCGAGGGCTTCTCCGCCACCTCGGGATTGAGGTTGTTCTCGAGCATCCGCAGCGCGGCTTCTTGCTGCCAGCTCTTGCAGCGCATCTCGCTCATGCGGCGGTGGCGGACGTCACGTCGGGCTCCACGCGCAGGTCATAGATCAGATCCTCCCGCAACAATGAACCTCCTTGTCACTACATGGCCACAGGCGCCTCGCGCGAGCGTCGCGATGCCCCGATCGAGGCGATCACCACCAGCGCCATCCCGAACAGCGCGCGGGTACCAAGCCCCTGGCCCAGCACGATGAATCCCGCGAGCGCCGCCATCGCCGGCTCGATGCTCATCAGCACTCCGAACACCGACGGCGCGATGCGTCGCAGCGCCTCGACCTCGAGCGAGTAGGGGATCGCCGAGGACAGCATCCCGACGGCCGCGCCGAGCAGCAGCGAATGAACCTCGAGCAGGTGCGCGCCCCCCTGCGCGACGCCCAGCGGCAACACCAGCACGGTCGCTACACACATCGCGAGCGCGAGCCCGGTGCCGCCCTCGAACGTCCGCCCGACCCGCGCGTTGACGATGATGTAGCAGCCCCAGCAGGCACCCGCCAGCAGCGCGAAGCCGACGCCGAGCGCGCTGATCCCGTGGGTACCGCCGCGAGTGAGCGCCACGATGCCGACGGCGGCAAGCGCCACCCAGAGCAGGTCCATGGGGCGCCGCGAACCGAACACCGCCACCGCGAGCGGACCCACGAACTCGATCGTCACCGCGATGCCCAGCGGGATCCGGTGAATCGCCGCGTAGAAGCTGGTGTTCATGACGGCCAGGATCAGCCCGAACAGCACGGCCAGGAGAAGCTCTCGGCGTGGCCGGTCGCGCACCGACGGCCGCCACAGGATGAGCAGCACGATCGTCGCCGCCGCCAGCCGCAGCAGCACGGCGCCGACCGGGCCGACCGCGGAGAACAACGTCGCCGCGATCGCCGAGCCGAACTGCACCGAGCCGATGGCGCCCACCACGAGCGCGCCGGACGGCGCGCGCGCCAGCACGCGGGTGCCGGCGCCCGCGGCACGCGGGCGTTCGGCGCCAGCACCGCGCGCCGCTTCCTCGCTTTGAGCCACGGGCTCCGATCGTAGCCGTGCGCCGATGATCGTTCTCGACGGTGCGACGCTCGGGGTGGCCGACGTAGTGGCGGTGGCTCGCTCTCGGGAACGGGTGGCGCTCTCCGCGGACGCGCGCGCGCGGAACGAAGCCACCTGGGAGGCGATCGCCCACCGTCTGGCCCGGGGAGGAGCCCTGTACGGCGCGACCACCGGCGTCGGAGCGCTGCGCGATCAGGTGATCGCCGAGGCCGACCGCGAGGAATTCCAATGGAACCTGCTGCGAAGCCACGCCGTGAGCGCCGGCCGGCCGCTGCGCGTGGAGCTCGTGCGAGCGGGAATGGTGGGGCGCGCCAACCAGCTCGGCGCCGGCGGAGCGGGAGTCCTCCCGGAGCTGCTTGACGCGCTGGTGATCGCGTTGAACGAGGGCATCACGCCTTACGTCCGCGAGCTCGGGTCGCTGGGCACCGGAGACCTGTCCGCACTGGCGGAGGTGGCGCTCGCGCTGCTGGGGGAGGGGTTGGTGTGGCCCGACGGCGCGGATGCCGCTCCGGTTGCCGCCAGGCCTGTCGTGGGTCCGGTGCGCCTCGGCCGGCGCGACGCCGTCGGCTTCATGAGCTCCAACGCGTTTACCGGAGGGCAGGCCGCGCTCCTGTCCGTCGATGCGCGGGCATTGCAGGACGCGTGGCTGTCGGTCGCAGCGCTCTCGTTCGAAGCGCTCGAGGCCGATCCGGTGGTGCTCGACGAACGAGTTTCGACCGCGCGGCGCGCGCCCGGGCAGGCGGCCGTCGCATCCCGCATGCGCGAGCTGCTCTCAGGCGCTGCGCTCGCGCCGACCGCGCCGGATCGGCTGGTCCAGGACCCCTATCCGTTCCGGGTTCTGCCGCAGGTCGACGGGGTCACCCACGACGCGCTCGGGGCGCTCGAGTCCGCGGTCGCGCGCGAGCTCAACGCCCGGCCGGAGAACGCGCTGATCGTCGGGGACGGGTTGGCGCTTTCGAACGGCAACTTCTATGCCGCCGAGTTGGGGGCGGCGCTCGACGCCCTGCGCACCGCCCTCGCGCACTCCGGATCGCTGATCGCGGCCCGCGTGAGCGCGATGATCGACCCTCGGATGAGCGGTCTCCCGCCGTTTCTGGCCCGGCGGCCCGGCCGGGAGTCCGGGGTGATGATGCTCGAGTACACGGCGCACTCGGCCGCTGCCGACATCCGGTCGCTCGCCACGCCCATGGGCGCGCAGAGCGTGTGGGCGTCCCTCGGAGTCGAGGCCCACGCCAGCCTTGCCGCGACCTCCGCTCGCCGGACGGCCGAGGCGCTTGGGATGCTGCGGATCCTGATCGCGACCGAGCTGGTGGTGGCCGTCCGCGCGCTCGCGCTCAGTGGGCGGGTGCCGGCCGGCGCCGGCACGCGCCGCTTGTTCACGCGGGCTCGGGAGGCGCTGTCCGACGGCCTGGAGGACCGGGCGTTCGGGTTGGACGTCGAAGCCGCGTGCCGGGTGATCGATGGGTTGGTGGAGTAGCGTTGGTGCCAGAGCATCAACGGCGAAAGGACAGGCATGGGCGTTCAGGAAACGGAGCAGCAGCTGTGGGGGGGTGAGACGACGAAGGCGGTGGCCAACTTCCCGGTGTCCGGCGAGCGCGTCCCGGTGCTGGTGGTCCGTTGGCTTGGCCGCATCAAGGCAGCCGCCGCGCGCGTCAACAGCGACCTGGGGCTGCTCGACTCCGACCGTGCCGAGCGGATCGCCGCGGCCGCGGACCGGGTAGCCGAGGGCGAGTTCGACGACCAGTTCCCGATCGACGTGTTCCAGACCGGGTCGGGCACCTCCACGAACACGAACGCCAACGAGGTGATCGCGACGCTCGCAGGCGAGGGCATCCATCCGAACGACCACGTCAACATGGGGCAGTCCTCGAACGACGTGTTCCCGTCCGCGGTGCATCTGGCGGCCCTCGCCACCGTCTCGGGCGACCTGCTGCCGGCGCTCGCCCAGCTCGAAGCGTCGCTTCAAGCCAAGGCCGAGGAGTTCAAGGACGTCGTCAAGTCCGGGCGCACGCACCTGATGGACGCTGTCCCGGTCACCCTCGGGCAGGAGTTCTCGGGCTACGCCGCCCAGGTGCGCCTCGGGGCCCGACGGGTGCGGGGCGCTCTCCCCCAGGTGGCGCAGATCCCGCTCGGGGGGACCGCGACCGGTACCGGATTGAACACCCACAAGGAGTTCGCGGCGCGCGTCCGGGCGCAGCTCACGGATTCGAGCGGGATCGAGATCCGCGCGCCAGAGGACCCGTTCGAGGCCCAAGGCAACCGCGACGCGCTGGTGGAGCTATCGGGCGCGCTGAAGGTCGTCGCGGTGTCGCTGACCAAGATCGCGGGTGACCTGGCACTGATGGGGTCGGGCCCCCGGGCCGGGATCGGCGAGATCCTGCTGCCCGAGCTGCAGAAGGGCTCCTCGATCATGCCCGGCAAGGTCAACCCGGTGATCCCCGAGGTCGTCCTGCAGGTCTCCGCCCAGGTGATCGGCAACGACCTGGCGGTCACGATCGGCGGCATGCAGGGGCAGTTCGAGCTCAACGTCCGAGTGCCGCTCATCGCCCGCAACCTGCTCGAGTCGATCAGGTTGCTCGCCTCGGTGGCCCGGATGTTCGCCGAGAAGTGCATCGACGGCATCCGGGTGAATGAGGAGGGCTGCCATCTGTCCGCCGAGTCGACGCTGGCCGCCGCCACCGCGCTCAACCCCTATATCGGCTACGACAAGGGGACCGAGATCGTCAAGGAGGCCGCTCGGTCCGGTCGGCTCTTGCGCGAGGTGGCCCATGAGATGGGGGTCGACGAGGACACGTACAACGAGGCCATGGACCTGCGGAAGATGGCGCAGGGGAACCTGTAGGCGGCGCGGCCTCAACCTCCTTCCTCGAGACGCGCCACCACGTCGGCCAGGACGGAGTCTCGCTCATCGAGGACCTGATCCTCGTCGTACCGCACCGCGGTGAATCCGATGCTGCGGAGAAACAGCTCCTTGCGACGGTCGCGCCGGATCTGGGCCCGCGAGCGGTGATTGCGGTCGCCGTCGAGCTCGACGGCGAGGCGCTCCTTTCGCCAGACCGCGTCGACCTCCCAGCCCCCGATCTTGACGTTGATCTCGGGGAGCGGGACTCCGCCCGACTCACAGAGCGCGAGAAAGGCTCGTTCGGTCCGGCTGCGGGTCCGGGCAAGCCGCGGTTGGTGACGTTCGAGCGCTTGCCGGAGCCTGCCGCTGCCCGGCCGTCCGGGGCCCAGGGCGGCCTCGATCGCTTCGAGGTCGAGGAGGCCTCGGTAGTCGGCCTCGGCGAGGGCGCGGCGAACCTGGTAGAGCGACGCCGCTGCGGCGAGGTCGCGCAGCGTCCGGGGGATGGGGGTGAGCGCGAAGCGGCGGTGGCTGGTCCGTTCGAGGTGCCGCGGATGGTGAACGATCACCCCGGTCGCGGGCCCCGCGTCCGATCCACTGCTGACGTCGATCCGGCGCGGCTCCTTGTCGATGAGGCCCCACCACCACGCGGCGGTGGCGTGGCTGAGGACGGCATCGGGCCCGGCATGGAGCAGTGCCGCGACCAGCCGGCCCTCGATCGGTATCGACGAGTGGCCGACCGCGTAGACCCCACGGTGGATGACGTAGAGCTTGCCGGCGGCCACCCACCGACCCACGGCACGCGGCCTAACTCCACAATCTTCTAACTGTTGGTGGCCGATGACGCCCCATTGCCTGCCGGCGACGTCTGCCACGCGAACTGACCGCGTTTGACGTCGGCGATCGTCGTCAAAAGCGGACACCCCGGGCATGGCCCCAGGATTCCGGGCATCCTGTCACGGAACAAGACACCGACCGGCCGCAAAAGTGCTACATGGCCACCGTCTCGGCCCCGAGCTCCTCGAACATCGCCACGTCCACCGAATAATCGATCGGCACGACGATCAACGACGGGAGGTCGAGCGCCAGCGCATCCGTCAGACGTAGCCTGAACTCGTCCGCGCCGGCACACCGCCACGCCGGCATGCCGAACGACTCGGCGAAGCGGACGAAGTCCGGGTTGCCGAAGCCGACCCCGAAGTGGCGCCCGAACTTCTTGTCCTGCTTCCAGGCGATCGAGCCGAATTCGCCGTTCTCCCAGATCACGTTGACCACCGGCGTCCGCAACCGAACGGCCGTCTCCAATTCCTGGCTGTTCATCAAAAAGCCGCCGTCGCCGCTGACCGCGACGACCTTGCGGTCGGGTTCGACGAGCTTTGCGGCGATCGCGGTGGGCAGCGCGAAGCCCATGCCGGCGAGCCCGTTGGCGATCAGGACGGTCCCCGGTTCGTGGGCGGGAAACATCCGCCCGATCCACAGCTTGTGCAGGCCGACGTCGGAGACGAGCAGGTCCTGCGGCCCGAGCGCGTTGCGGATGTCCCACAACACCCGCGGCGGTCGCAGGGGGAAGTGCTCGTCGTCGCGCGCGTCGCTGAACGCCTGCAGGACCACCTGGTGCAGCCGGCCCGGGACCGCCTCGCCGGCCGGCCTCACGCAAGCGGCGGCGAGCCGCGCCAGCACGTGCGCGATGTCCCCGATGAGCTCGACCTCGGGCATGAAGAACTCGTCGATCTCGGCGGCGACGCTGTCGATCACCACGATCGACTTGTCCGCGCGGGGGTTCCAGTGCTCGGGAGCGTGCTCCACGAGGTCGTAGCCGATCGCGATGACCACGTCCGCGTCGTCGAACCCGGCCACGGCGTAATCGCGGGACTGCAAACCCACGGTCCCGAGCGCCAACGGGTCTTCGTAGTCGATCAACCCCTTGGCCATGAACGTCTCCGCGACCGGGATCCCGGTGGTGTGCGCGAAGGCCCGCAGGGCCCGGGCGGCCCGGGCGCGGATCGCGCCATTTCCCACCAAAGCGATCGGACGCTCCGCGCCGGCGATGATGTCTGCCGCTCGCTGGAGCTCCTTGATGCCCGGCTCGGGCTGAACCGGGGAACGGCTGGGGAGCGGCGACGCATCGAGCGGGCGGGCCATGACGTCCTCGGGCAGCTCCAGGTGGGTGCCCCCGGGTTTCTCGGTCTCGGCCACCTTGAACGCCTTGCGGACGACCTCGGGAATGATCTCGGGACTCGAGACGCGCGCATTCCACTTAACGACCGGGCCCAAGATGCCGATGAGATCCAGGTACTGGTGCGACTCCTTGTGCATGCGCTCGAGGTCGGACTGACCGGTCAGGACCACCAGCGGCGCGCGGTCGAGGAACGCGTCGGCTACAGCGGTGACGAGGTTTGTCGCCCCGGGGCCCAGCGTCCCCAGGCACACGCCCGCCCGCCCGGTCAATCGGCCGTAGGCATCGGCCATGTACGCCCCGCCCTGCTCGTGACGAACCGGTACAAACTGAATTGATGAATCGGCCAGCGACTCGTTGAGATCCAGCGTTTCCTCGCCGGGTATTCCGAACACGTACCGAACGCCCTCCGCCTCCAGGCACTCCACGAACACATCAGAAGCTTTGCGCTCGGCCATCTCAGCTCCGTATCTAACCGCAACCTCGCGGCCCGGGCGGTGTCTCTCCAACGTGCCCCGAAGCCTCGCCGTCATCTGCGCATCGATCGCCCTGTCGCTCGCTCTCGCCGCCGCCGCCACCGCCGGCGCCAAGAGCACGTTCTACATCCGCGGCGCCGGCAACGGCCACGGGGTCGGGATGAGCCAGTACGGGGCGTACGGCTACGCGCTCCACGGCAAGGACTACCGGTGGATCCTCGCCCACTACTACCGGGGGACCACGCTCGCCAGCGCCAACCCCAATCAGACGGTGCGGGTGCTCGTGTCGACCGGCTCGAGCTCCAAAGCGTTCAGCGGCGCCGCGCACGCGGGCTCCAAGCGACTGAACCCGGCACTCACCTACACGGTCCAGCCGCTGAGGGACGGGTCGCTCAAGCTGATCGACCACTCGGGTAAGAAGGTGGGGATCTTCCAACCGCCCCTCGTGATCACCGGTCCCGGCCCCGTGACGCTCGCCGCCACCGGGACCTATCGCGGCGCCCTCGTGTTCAGGCCGGACGGCTCTGGAGGCGTTCAGACCGTCAACGCCCTCGGCCTCGACGACTACGTTCGCGGCGTGGTCTCGTGGGAGATGCCCGCGGGGTGGGCCACCGAGGCGCTGAAGGTCCAGGCCGTGGCCGCTCGTACGTTCGCGATCACGGCCGGCGCCGCCGGCGCCGACTTCGACCTGTTCGCCGACACCCGCTCGCAGATGTACGGAGGCGTCGCCGCGGAGACGCCGGTGACCGACGCTGCCGTGGCGGCGACCACCGGCCAGATCGTCACCTACCGCGGGGCTCCTGCGATCACGTACTTCTCGGCGAGCTCGGGCGGGCACACCGAGAACGTGGAGAACGTGTGGCCGCGTGCGACCCCCGAGCCGTGGCTACGCGGCGTGCCCGACCCGTATGACGACGTCGCCGGCAACCCGTATCACCGCTGGGGCTATGACCTGTCGCTCGACGTGGCGGCGTCAAAGCTGGGATCGCTCGTCAGGGGGAAGCTGATCGGCATCCAGGTGGTCAAGCACGGGGTATCCGAACGGATCGTCGCGGCGGACGTGGTCGGCACCAAGGGGCGGACGCGGGTCGCCGGGTCGGAGCTCCAACAGGTGTTTGGGCTGCGCTCGACGTGGGCCGTGTTCACCACGATCACGACGGTCCCGGCGATGCCGGCCGCCCTCGGCACACTCGCGAGCTTTGACGCTTCCGTGAGAAGCGGCGACCTCTTCACGGACATCGGCCTCCAGGCGAGGAAGGCTCTGATGCCGCTGGTGAACGACCTGGTCGGCGGAACCCCCGCCGGGTTGCGCGGCACGGTCTTCCCGGCGCCGCCCGCCGAGCGCACCAACGGCGCCACCGTCGCGATCCAGGTGAGCGCCGGTCACCGGTGGCGGACACTCACCCACGCGCGACTCGGCGCCGGCGGGACCTACGCCGTGACGGTACCCGCACCCGGCACCTACCGCGTCGTGTACAGAGGGCTGGACGGTCCCGCCGTGAGCGTCTCGTAGGTGGTCCGCGCCCGCGGGGACTACTCTCCCGCGGCAATGGCCGGACCACTGCTCGCCGTTGACGCCCCGTTCCTGCTGTATCGATCGTTCTTCGCGCTGCCCGACTCGATCCTCGGCGCCGATCGCCGGCCCGTAAACGCGCTTCTCGGCGCCACCAACGTGCTCCTTCGGATCGCCGCGGATCGGTCCCCGCGAGCGATCGTGGCGTGCTTTGGCTCGGACGCCGCCGACTACCGCGTTTCGCTCTTCCCCAGCTACCACGCCGACCGGCCACCCGTGCCCGACGCTCTCGCCTGGCAGTTCGAGCACGCGCCGGCGATGTTCGCGGCGTTCGGCTGGGGATCGGAAACCTCCAATGAGCTAGAGGCGGATGACCTGCTGGGGTCCTTTGCCACGGTCGAGACGCGGGCCGGCGGGCAGGCGCTGATCGTCACCGGCGACCGCGACATGTACCAGTGCGTGAGCGAGCAGGTCAGCGTGCTGCTCCTGAAGTCCGGGATCAGCGGCTTCGAGCAGATCGAGCCGGCCGGGGTGAAGCGTCTCTACGGCGTCACGCCCGAGCTCGTGCCCGACTTCATCGCGCTTCGGGGCGACCCGTCCGACGGGCTGCCCGGCGCCGCCGGGATCGGCCCGAAGACGGCGGCGGAGCTGCTCGGCCGGCACGGATCGCTCAACGCGGTGATCGCCGGCGCCGATGGGGAGCGCCCCCGCATCGCGGCCACCCTCAAGGACTCCGCGAGCGATCTGCGAGCGTTCAAAGAGATCGCCACCCTGCAGCTGGTCAAACTCGAACGCCCGCCGGATCGCGAGACAGATCTCCAGAGCGGGGCACGTGCCGCGCGCGGGTTGGGACTAAACCGGCTAGCCGATCGCCTGGAGGCCGCGAACACGGTGGGCGACCTATAACCGGGACAGTGGTGCGCGCCAAAAGAGTTCGCGGCATCGTTGTGGTCATCGCGGCGCTCGCCGCCGCGTCAACGGCGGCCGGTTGCGGGAACAGCCGCAAAGAAGATCCGATCAGCCCGGCCCCCCGCACGCAGGTGAGCCTCGAGCCTCCGGCGCCGATCCCCCTCGCCACTGGCTGGCGCTACATCGCGGACCCGGGCGACGTCGGTCTTCACCGGGACTGGGCGAGCGGTGCCCACCCCGGCGCTCAGGCGATCCCGGTGACCATCCCCAACGACTTCAATCCAACCGTGTCGAGCAGCGGAGACGGCGGCACGGTCGGTTGGTACGAGCTCCGTTTCACCGCGCCGCCGGCGTCCGTCGGCCGCTCTTGGAGCATTCGCTTCGATGAGGTCCGCCGAAACGCCGAGGTGTGGCTGAACGGCCGTGAGCTGGGGCGCAACTCGGACCCGTTCGCACCATTTACGCTGCCCGCGAGCTCGCTTCGGCCGGGCGCGTCCAACCTGCTCGTCGTCCGGGTCGACAACCTCATCGGCGCCGGCGCCTTTCCGCAGGACTGGTGGAACTGGGGCGGGATCGTGCAGGGGGTGTCACTTCAGCCCGTGGGGCGGCTCAGGCTCGACGACCTCGGGGTGCTGCCAGAGCTCGGTTGCCGCTACCGGTGCGGCGATCTGCTCGTGCAGGGCACGATCCGCAACGTCTCGCGGCTCGCGCTCCGCCCCGCCGTTGCCGTCAAGGTGACCCCGCCCGCGGGCCGGGCATTCACGTTCGTGCGCCAGTTGCCTCGTGCGCTGCCCCCGGGGCGCTCGGCTGCGCTCAGCGTCCGGGTCCACCTGCCCGGACCGCCGCAACTGTGGTCGCCGAGCAGCCCGTCTCTGTACGGCGTCGTGGTCGCGACCATGGCTCAGGGACGCGTCGAGCAGACAAACACGCTTCGCGTGGGGATACGCAGCGTGCAGGTGCGCGGCGGGATCCTCTACCTGAACGGCAAGCGGCTATGGCTGCACGGAGCGGCGATCCACGAGGATGTGTCGAGGCGCGGGGCGGCGCTCACAGAAGGCGACATCGACACGATCATCTCCGAGCTGCGATCGGTCGGGGCGAACATCACCCGCGCCCACTACCTCCTGAGCACCCCGCTGCTCGACGCGCTCGACGCCGCCGGGATCATGGTCTGGTCGCAGGCGCCCGTCGACCACGCCGATACGGTGCTGGCGACCAAGACCGGCCGCGCCCGGGCGCTCGCGCTCCTACGCGCGACGATCATCGGAGAGCGAAGTCATCCATCGGTGATCATCGACTCGGTTGCGAACGAGCTCACGCCCATGCCCGACGCGGTCCCGGGCACAAAAACCTACCTCAACCAGGCGATCGCGCTCGCCCGCACGCTCGACCCGGCGGCCCTCACCGGGCTCGACACCTACGGCCTTCCCGGATACCCGCGGCAGTCGACCTACGCCAAGCTCGACGTGCTCGGACTCGACAGCTACTTCGGCTGGTACCCCGGCCCGCGCGGGCACCGCATTCTGCGCTTCGCGGAGCTCGAGCCGTTTCTGCGAGGGACCCGCGCGCGGTATGGGCGGCAGGCACTGGTCCTCTCCGAGTTCGGGTCCGAGGGCCTGTACGACGGGCCCGCGAGCGCAAAGGGGACGTTCGAGTTCCAGAGCGACTACATCAAGCGCACGTTCGCGGTCCTGGACCAGCTCCCGTTCATGAACGGATCGATCTACTGGATACTGCGCGACTTCGCCGTTGCCCCCGGCTGGATCGGCGGTGCATCGGTGCCGGCGGGCTTCGCGCCCGACGGCCTCAACCACAAGGGCCTGATCGCCTACGACGGCACGCAGAAGCCGGCGTTCGCCGTTGCGGAGCAGCTGTTCGCGCAGACCCCGGCCTGGGCGCGCTAGGGCTAGGCCTGGACTCGGCCGGCCTACCCGGGGCGGCGGCGCGCACCCCACACCGGCGACCTGCCCGCTGTCGGGGTCAAGCGCGACGAACCACGCGCCGCGCCCAAGCTCAAAACCGACGCAGATCCCCCTGCCGGGTCCGCGAGAACTCCCGATGCTCGTCCTCGCTCTCGCGCTCGTCGCGCGATGCCACCTGCACCTCGACCACCGCGTCCCACAGTTCGGCGTCCCCGACGGGATCGAGCGCCCGGATGACGACCTCCATGTGGTTCGTCGAACAAGCAGCAGGTTGCCCCAGTAGAGCACCGGATTGCTCGGCGATCGGACCACCAGGTATCCCTGGCGCCGCAGGACCACGTGATCGAGGCACGTCGACGTCGGTCGCCCACACGAGCGAGCGGGGGACGATCGCCTCGGACATCAGGACGTGAACCTCACGTTGATCACGTCGCCGTCGACGACGACGTAGTCACGGCCTTCGATGCGCAGGGTCCCGCGCTCGCGCGCGGCGGCGTAACCCCCCGCGTCGACCAGTTCGTCCCAGGGGACCACCTCGGCGCGGACGAATCCTCGCTGCATATCGGTGTGGACCATGCCGGCGGCGTGCCACGCCGTGAGTCCGTTCCGCAGGTGCCACGACTGGGCGGGCCTCCCCTCGCCGCCCGTGAAGAACGCGATCAGGTGCAGCAGCGAGAACGCGCCTCGGACTACCGCGTCCAACCCCGAGTCCGCGAGGCCCAGGTCGGCCCTCATCGCCGCCGCCTCCGCGGGTGCGAGCTCGGCGAGCTCGGCCTCGAGCCGGGCGGACACGGCCACCGCCACCGCATCGTGCGACCGGGAGTGCGCGAGGATCTCCGCGGAAACCTCGTCCGAGCCCTCGTCGACGTTGGCGACGAACAGCACCGGCTTGGCCGTGAGCGGTTGGAGCTGGGAGGAGGCGTCGGCCGCCTCGGCCGGTGGCGGCACCGTCCGGGCGGGCTTCCCCGCCCCCAGCGCGTCGATCAGCCGCCGCAGCCACTCCTCCTCGGCAATCGCTCGCCGGTCGCCGCTCTTCGCGGTCCTGGACACGCGCTCGAGCCGGCGCTCGGCCTGCTCGAGGTCGGCGTACATCAGCTCGGTCTCGATCGTGTCGATGTCCGCCGCCGGATCGATCCGGCCCTCGGGGTGGACCACGTTCGGGTCACCGTGGGTGCGGACCACGTGGACGATCGCATCGGTCTCGCGGATGTTGGCCAGGAACTGGTTGCCGAGTCCCTCGCCGCGATGGGCGCCGGCCACGAGCCCCGCGATGTCGTGAAACTCGATCGTGTCGGGCACGACCTTGGACGCCTGCAGCGTCCTTGCGACCGCGTCGAGCCGCTCGTCTGCGACCGGCACGACCGCGACGTTGGGGTCGATGGTCGTAAAGGGGTAGTTGGCCGCGTCCGCCGCCACACCGGTCAGCGCACTGAACAACGAAGACTTGCCGGCGTTGGGCATTCCGACGATCCCGACCTTCACGGCGGCGCCGTCCGCGCGATCGTCATGGCCACAGCTCGGCGATCGCCGTTCCGAGTACCGCGCCGGCGAGCACATCGCTCGGGTAGTGCACGCCCAGGTACGGCCGGCTCAGCGCAAACGCAGTCGCCGCCGCATACAGCGCTCCGGCGGGGGCAAGCTGGCCGAAGGCGCGCGCCGCCGCGAACGACGTGGTGGCGTGGGCGCTCGGAAACGACAGGCGCGAGACCGTGGGGGTCAGCGCCTGGAATCCCCCGAGGTCAGGCCGGCGGCGCCGCACCCCGACCTTGACCGCGTAGTTGAGGCCGTAAGCGCCGGCGACCACGCGGACGCCGCGCAGCCACGCTCGCCGGCGGCCGGCGTCGGAGGTGAGCATCGCGCCGGCGAGACCGAGGCCGAACCAGCAGGCCGCGTGCTCCCCGGTGCGCGAGTAGGCGGCGATCAGGCGCTCGGGGAGCGGCGCGTGGCCGCGGGTCCGTGCGAGCAGCAGGGCGGCGGCGTCGAGATCTGAAGGCGACACGCGCGGGACTGTACGGAGGTGGCGTCGTGGCAGCCCCCGCGCGCGCATGCGCGGGGGCTGCCAATCAGCCTCGCGCGCGCACCCCGCAGGCCACCGCGATCACCGCACCCGCCAGGCACAAGACCGCGGATAAGAGCGCGGCCGCATCCCATCCGCGCACGAGCCCGGCACCGCCGGCACCATGGGAGGAGACGATCGCGACCACCAGCGCGACTCCCGCCGCGCCGCCGAGATACCTGGCCGTGTTGTTGGCGCCACTTCCCACGCCGGCGCTGTCGGGCGGCACCGACTCGACCGCGAGCCGCCCGAGCGCGGCGTTTGCGACGCCGCTACCGATGCCCGCGACGGCGAGACCCGGCAGTAACGCGGCCCACGAGGAGTCGCCGCCGACGCGGGTCAGCGCGAGCTCCCCGGCCGCCGAAAGCGTCAATCCGATCGCGAGCCGGATCGGCGAGGGGAGCCGCTCCGGAAGCCTGCGAGCCCCCAGCGAGACGACCATGCTCGTGCCCGACCACACCGCCAGGACGGCCGCGCTGGCGACGGCGCCGAGGTGGAGGCCGCGCTCCATCACCGTCGGCGAGAAGCTCATCAAGCCGATCAGCGCGAGCCCCGTGAACAGCGCGCCGGTGATCGAGGCGACGAACGACGGGTCGGCGAACAGCCGCAGCTGCACCATCGGTCGCCGCCGGACCAGCTCGATCGCCGCGAACGAGGCGAGCAGCCCGACGCCCCCGATCAGCAGCCCGATCGTTCTCGGCGCCGACCAATCGGTGCGACCCTCGACGAGTCCGGCCGTCAGGCTCGCCATGCCGGCGCCGAGGGTCACGAAGCCGGGTAGATCGAGGGGGCGCTTGACCTCCGCTCGAGACTCGGCAAGGCTCCCGCTCCCGAACGCCAGCGCCACCGCCGCGGCCGCCTGCAGCCAGTAGCTGCTTCTCCAGCCCAAGCCGGCCGCGAGCGCGCCTCCCGCGAGCGGTCCGAGCGCAATGCCGGCGCCGAGCGCCGCCGCCCACAGCGCGGTCGCTTGCGTCCGGGCCCGTCCGCCCGGGAACGCGTGGCCGATCGACGCCAGGCTCGCGGCCACGACGCCGGCGCCCGCGACTCCCTGGAGCACGCGCGCGCCGGCCAGCATGGTCATGCTCGGAGCCACCGCCCCGAGCGCGCTGGTGAGGGCGAGCCCGGCTGCGCTTAGGCCAAGCACCCGCCGGCGGCCGAAGTTGTCGGCGAGCGCCCCGACCCCAAGCAAGGCCGTCGCCAGCCCCAGGCTCATCGCGCTGAGGGTCCACGTCTCGCTCGCGACGCCGCCGTGCAGCGAGCGGGCACTGTCGCCGACGGTGGTGACGACCGCGCTGAACGCGGCCAGCACGAGCAAGGTCCCCGAGGCGGCGACGGCGAGAGTGCCATCGCTACCCCGCTCGGCCCGTCTCGCCACCACGAGCGCCCTCGAGGGGCTCCGGTACAACCCAACGTCCTCGGTTCTCATCGCAGCAGCTCCTTGAGTTCAATGATCGAACCTGAGTCCCGAAGAGTAACACACTCGAGTTCAATCACCGAACCGCAGCCGCGCTATCATGGTAGGCGATGCTCGGCAAGGAATACGAACGGCAGGAGTGCTCGCTGGCCCGGGCGCTCGAGGTGATCGGGGAGCGCTGGACGCTCCTGATCGTCCGGGACGCGTTCTACGGCGTGCAGCGGTTCAACGACTTCCACGGGCATCTCGACATCCCCAAGGCCGTCCTCTCAGACCGGCTCAACGGACTGGTCAAGCACGGGATCCTCGAGCGCCGGCGCGACCCCGAGCACGCCGGGCGGCATCTCTACGCGCTGACGCCGGCCGGGCGAGATCTGTGGCCGGTGCTCCACGCAATGCTCGTATGGGGAGGCCGCTACCGCGAACCGAACAGTCGCGTGTTCAGGCACTCGCGCTGCGCCACCGTGCTCGACGACGCGGGCGGCTGCCCGGTCTGCGGGACAACGCCGCCGCCAGAGGAGATCGTCTCGGAGCTACGCCGCGGGCGGGGCAAGCTTCGAACCGATCCGGTGGCGGTGGCGCTGCGGGAGCCACACCGGCTGCTGGAACCGCTGGCCACGGCGTAGCGCGGAACGCAGGCCGGGCCTGGGGAACCGGCCGACTGAATACCCTTCCGCCTCGTGAGCGCCCCAACGATCAAGGACTATTCCGATGAGGAGAAGGCGCGCTGGGATGCGTTCGTCGCCCGTTCCAAGAACGGAACTTTCCTCTTCCAGCGCGAGTACATGGATTATCACGCCGATCGGTTCCCCGACGCCTCACTGATGGCCGTGGATGACACTGGAGCCATACGAGCGCTCCTGCCGGCAACGCGGCGCGGCAACGAGATCATCTCGCACGCAGGCCTGACGTACGGTGGATTCGTGACCGACCAGCAGATGACCGTCGGCACGATGCTCGACCTCTTCGGGGCAAGTGTCCGTCACCTGCAGCAACGCGGGGTCACGACCCTCGTATACAAGCCTGTGCCGCACATCTACCACACGAGCCCCGCTGAGGAGGATCTCTACGCGCTGTTCGTCCACGGCGCCCAGCTCTACCGCCGCGACGTAACGAGCGTGATCGACTACGGCGCTGAGTTCGAACTGAAGGCAGGCCGCCGCCGACGGCGTAGGATGCGTAAGGCGACACGTGCAGGTGTCGACGTCCGCGAGAGCAACGAATACGAACGCTTCTGGCCGGTGCTTGAGGCCAACCTTGATCAGCGCTACGGCACGCGGCCCGTCCACAGCTTGGAAGAGATTCAGTCGCTCGCAGAGCGCTTCCCTGCACAGATTCGCCTTTATGGCGCGTACCTCGCCAATGAACTAGAAGCGGGCGTGGTTGTCTATTTGTCCGACTGCGTCTGCCACGTGCAGTACAGCGCGACCAGCCGCGGCGGGCAGAGAGCTAGATGCGCTCGACCTGCTCTATCCGCGCCTCATCGACTCCTTCCGCGGGCGCGTGCGGTACTTCGACTTCGGTATCTCGACCGAGCGGGACGGTCATTTCCTGAACGCGGGGCTTGTCGAGTACAAGCAACATTTTGGTGCGCGCGCGGTCGCTCACGATTTCTACCGGCTCACCATCGGCGGCCCTTGACGAGTCTCGAGCAATACGCCAAGCGCTACATCGCGCAGTTTGCGGATAAATCGTTCGAAACTCGCCTTGTCGCGGTCCGGCACCGCCATGTCTTGCGGTGGCTTGAAGACCACAATGCGCGGAGAGTTCTCGAAGTCGGCTGCGGGTTCGAGCCACTCTTCAGTCAGCGCCCAGAGTTCGACTCGTGGCGGATCGTCGAGCCGATAACCGAGTTTGTCCGGCGCGCCCGGGAGCTCGCTGCCGGAGATAACCGTGTCGAGGTATGGGAAGGCTATCTGGAAGATCACACCCCCGTCCTGGCGAGCGAGGATTTCGACTTCATAGTCGTGAGCAGCGTCGTCCACGGAGTGCCCGATCCTGCTCGGATGCTGGAGGCCGTGCGTTCGCTCTGTGGCGAGAACACGGTTGCGCACTTCAGCGTCCCGAACATGTTGTCGTTCCACAGGCTGCTCGCGCTCGAGATGGGCCTGATCCGGGACGTGTTCCAACCGTCGGCGAGGGATAGAGATTTTGGACATCACGCACAATTCGACCGCGGGCGGTTCATCGGGTTGCTGGAGAGTGCAGGCTTCCGCGTTGTGGAGTCGGGCACATATTTCGTGAAGCCTTTCTCACATGACCAGATGGACGCAATGCTCAGCACCGGTGCCTTCCCTCCGTCGCTCATCGACGGGCTCGATCGGATGATCCGATACATGCCCGAGCATGGCTGCGAGCTCTACGCAAATGCCCGAAGAGCGTGATCTGCCGGACGCGGGCCTATGGCGGACGATCGACCTTCCGACGGTCATCGACCCTCGTGGCAAGCTCACGTTCATCGAGGGTGGCCGTCACATCCCGTTCACGATCCGCCGCGCGTACTGGATATACGACGTGCCCGGGGGCGAGGTCCGTGGAGGCCACGGATACAGAACGCTTGAGGAGGTTCTCATCGCCATCTCGGGGAGCTTCGATGTGGTACTGGATGACGGCACGAACACAGAGGTAGTACCGCTGAACCGGTCCTATTACGGCCTGTACGTTCCGGCGATGACTTGGCGTCGGCTGGAGAACTTCTCGACGAACGGCGTGTGCCTGATCCTCGCCTCGCTGCCGTACGCCGAGGAGGACTACATCCGCGATCACGCTGCGTTTCTCGCACTAAAGGGGGCTGCGTGACGGACACATCGCTCGCGGATTGCCGGTTGACCGAACTGCCCCGCATCGAACGGCCCGAGGGCAACCTCACGCCAGTGGAGGGGAACCGGGACGTTCCGTTCGGGCTCGCGCGTGTCTACTACTTCTATGACATCCCAGGCGGTGAGACGCGCGGCGGGCATGCGCACCGTCAGCTGCAACAGGTCCTCATCGCGGTTATGGGGTCCTTCGACGTCGTGCTCGACGACGGATCGCGGCGCAGAACGTTCCGCCTCGATCGCGCGTACTTCGGTCTCTACATCCCGCCGATGATCTGGCGAGAGCTCGAGGGGTTCTCGTCGGGAGGCATCGGCGTCGTGCTCGCATCGGCTCGCTTTTCCGAACAGGACTACATCCGGGACTACAAGCAGTTCCGCGAGCAGAAGCTGGGTGTTGTCGCGTGACGGTCGCGGCGCAGCCTGTGCCGCTTGTCGACCTTGTAGCACAGCACGACGGCATTCGCCGTGCTCTCGGCGACGCCGTACGGGCGGTCATCGATTCGGGCCGGTTCGTGCTCGGGCGCGAGCTTGTGGCGTTCGAGCAGGAATTCGCCTCGTACTGCGGCGTGGAGCACTGTGTCGGTGTCGGCTCCGGCACCGACGCGCTCATTCTCGCCCTGCGGGCATGCGGCATAGCGCCCGGCGACGAGGTGATAACGCCTTCCTTCACATTCATCGCTGGGCCGTTCGCGATTGCCGCGGTGGGTGCCGTTCCGGTGTTCGTCGATGTCGAGGAGGTGACCGGCACGCTCGATGTCGACCTGGTGCGGGAGGCCATCACTCCCCGCACCCGCGCGATCGTCCCGGTCCACCTCTACGGGCGCTGCGCGAACCTCGATCGCCTCGCGGCGCTCGCAACCGAGCGTGGGGTGCTGCTGATCGAAGACGCTTCCCAAGCTCACGGCGCGCGTGCCCATGGCCGCATCGCTGGATCCGTTGGGCATGTCGGGTGCTTCAGCTTCTATCCGTCGAAGAACCTTGGCGCATGCGGTGACGCCGGGGCGGTCGTCACCGATGACGCGGGTATCGCGGCGCGCCTGCGGCTGCTCCGAAACTACGGTCAGAGTCAGAAGTACCGGCACGAGATCCTGGGCTCGAACAGCCGCCTCGATGAGCTACAGGCGGCCATCCTCCGCAGGAAGCTGACCCACCTGAAATCCTGGAATGAGGCCAGGAGGCGCGCCGCCACGGTGTATGCCGCGCTGCTCGATCCGATGGTGAGGCCTCCGGCCCCGGACGATGCCCACGAGCATGTGTTCCACCTCTACGTGGTACATGCGCCTCGTCGAGATGAGCTTCGGCAATTACTCGCCGAGCAGGGCATCGAGACCGGAATCCATTATCCCCTCCCTGTGCACCGCCAGCCCGCGTTCCAGGCGTTGCCACACGTAGCGGGCGAACTACCGGTGACGGACCGGCTGGCTCGCGAGGTGCTGTCGTTACCGATGTTCCCGACGATCTCTGGGGAGCAGATCCGCTATGTAGCCGATCGCGTCTCTACCGGTGTCGCGCAGCTGGGGCCTTAGATCACTCTTCCCGCTGCATCCACAGCAGCGACGGGTAGTAATCAGCCGTCTCCTCGTCGAGCATCCCGATGCGCACTCCCGCCTCGAGCATGCGTAGACACACCGCCCAGTCGCAAGGGACGCCCAGCACGGCGTCGATCACGTCGTAGTCGAAGATACGAGCGATGCCGCTGATGCAGATGCTCGCTTGGAACCCGAACTTCCCCAGCTCGGGTGGGAAGCTGCCGAGCGTCGTCGTCACGCCGTCCGGGGCATGCTGGCACAGACGCGCGTACGCAAGCTCGAGCCGCTCCTTGCGGGCATGAGCCAGGAGCAGCTCGAGGTGATTTGGCCGGAAGGCGTCGTCGTCATCCAATGGCGCGATCCACATGCCCCTCGCCAGCTGGACCCCTTCGTTGTACGGTGGGACGCCGCTAGCGCGCCACCGAGCTTCGGGGTCAGCTGGGTACGGACCCGGGTACGCTCGATTCGCGAACCGGATGCGTGGATCGTCGAAGCTCTTGATGGCATCATGCGTTGCTTCGGGAGCAGCGTCCCCGACGACCACTATCTCGAAGTTCTGGTACGTCTGAGCCAGCACCGACGGGATTGCGCGCTCGCGAAGCGTCTGACGGTTGTCGTAGGTCGCGATCACCACGGACACGAGCGGATCGGGGTCCGTGTAAGACTGCCCGTAGGAAGGGTCGGCGCGAAGCTGGTGCAGGCGCTCGCGCCCCCGCTGCCCCCGGCTGTGGATCAACCGCAGCCCCTCGAGCAGCTGCGAGTGCTGTGCTTGCTGCGCTGAATTCGAGGCTTTTAGAGAGGCCGCGAGAGTCTCGAGCTGGGCCAGAAGCTGCGCATGCTGGGCATCCCGCGACGCATTCGCCGCCTCTGCGCCGGCCGAGAGCCTCTCGAGGTGCGCCAGCTGCGAGGACGCGAGTGTCTCCAGCTGAGTCATGTGGGCAGCCAGCTCGATCCTCGTGGCCTGCAGCTGGTCGCGGGTTTGGCCGAGCAGCAACCGGATCGCGCGCAGGTACTCGCGCACTCGTTCGACCGGGTGGAGGAAAGATGAACGCGTCTGTGCCAATCCGCTCCCTTCCAACACAGCGGCAGGACCCGCGAAGACGAGAGCCATCTGTGGAATCGACCGTGCGCCTAGGCGATACGGACGATAGCTATCTTCATGTCAAACTAAGGATTAAGGAGTGGTTGCAGGCTCCTGTGCGCCCGCGTGACCTCGAAGCCTACCGGCCGCCACAGATTGCTCTGAGACCTCGTCGGGCTGAGGTATACGGTCCGCCGGGAGCCCGAGCCGCGCCATTACTTCCCGATGCTCGGCGCGGGCGGGCCGCTCATACCTAGCGGCGAGCTCCCGGCAGACCGTGCGCCATACCTCCTGCTCCTCCACGCTGAAGTTTGGGGGTGTGGTGACGCGTGCAATGATCCGTCGGGCGGGCGGGTGGCTCAATGCCGATCCGTTGCGTCTACGCCCGCTGTCACCCCACCATGGACGACGTCGATACAAAGATCGTTGCGCTGCTGCGCGAGGACGCGCGCCGCTCGTTTCAGGACATCGGCCGCCACGTCCACCTGTCCGCGCCGGCGGTCAAGCGGCGGGTAGACCGCCTGGAGCATGAAGGGGTGATCGTCGGCTACACCGCGATCGTCGATCCGCCGTCGCTCGGATGGCGCGCGGAGGCGTTCGTCGACCTCTACTGCGAGGGCACGATGCCGGGGGAGGCGATCAAGCGTGCGGTCGAACCCGAGCCCGGCGTCGTCTCGGCGCACACGGTGGCGGGCGAGGCGAGCGCGATCCTGCACGTCATGGCGCAGGACACCAAGGACCTCGAGCTCGTGCTCGAGCGGATTCGGGCGACCGACGGCGTCACCCGGACGGTCACCGAGGTCGTCCTCTCCACGTTGTTTCAGCGTTAGCTAGGTGCCGAACCCGACCCGGTGCTCTTCGTGGTCGACGAGCACATACACGACGCTGTCCAGGTCGAGCGCGACGGTCCCGTCTTCGGCGGTGAGCTCGTGCCATCCCTCTTTGCCCAGTGCCTGGCGCAGCTTCACGAGCTCCGTCGGCCCCACGCGCGCGCTGAGGATCTGGCCACCGTCGAACCCGATGCTGATCTTCTGCGGCTTGTCGTTGTCTGCCATGTCAGTGCCCTTGCGCGGCCGGCTGGACGATCTCGGTCAGGACTCCGCCCGTCGAGGCCGGGTGAATGAAGGCTACCTGCGAGCCCCGGATGCCGGTGCGCGGGCGCTCGTCGATCAGGCGGACGCCGGCGCCGGCGAGCGATCTCAGCGCATCCTCGATCGACGACACGCGGTAGGCGATGTGGTGCAGCCCCGGGCCGCGCCGGGCGAGGAACTTTCCGACCGGAGTGTCCGGATCGAGCGGCGAGAGCAGCTCGACGTGTCCGTCGCCGACGTCGAGGAGCGCCGCCTCGACGCCCTGGTCCGCGACCGTTTCGCGGTGGACGAGCGGCATCCCGAGCATGTCGCGGTAGACAGCGAGGGCCGCGTCGATGTCTTCGACGGCCACGCCGACGTGGTCGATGGTGGAGAGCATGCGCGCGGAGGCTAGTCAACCCTCTCGAGACGCGGGTTCGCCGAGTACCGCCGCCCGGTCTTCGCCACCGGCCGACCATCGACGCGCACCACGTCGGCGGTGAAGTCGTTGTCGCCGCGGATCAGCGACGAGCCGACGCCGTAGGCGTCGACCGGGATCCCCTCGGCCTCGAACTCGCGAATCCGTTGGGCGGTGAACCCTCCGCTGGCGACGATTCGCACCCCGCTGAAGCCGGCCGTGTCGAGCGCTTCCCGGACCTTCTCGACCAGCCGGGCATTGACGCCAGTCGCCTTGAAGCCTCCCATCTCCTCCCACAACGCCCGGTCGACGAGGTCGTCCGAGGTGTCCAGGCGCACCCCCCACAGCCTCGGGCCGAGCGCCTCGGCCACCTCGAGCGCCGTCCTCACGGAGTCGTTCTCGAAGTCGACGAGCACCGTGATGTTCATCTCCCCGTGGTAGCGGTCAGCGAACGCCATGGCGGCTTTGACTGTGTCGCCGCCGTAGGCGGCGATGAGGCCGTGGGGAACGGTTCCGATCCCCCGCCCGCCCCACCACGATGCCTGGGCATCGGTCGAGACGCCGATCGCGCCGGCGACGTGCGCGCTCCAACCGTCGCCGGTCTGCACCAGCCAGTGGTCGTGGCGGGCGGGGAAGTAGAAGATCTCCTTGCCCCGCGCCGCCTTGACCACCTCGGCCACGTTGCGCATGATCAACGACCGCCGAGCCAAACAGCCCAGGTACACGGTCTCGAGGTGAGCGAACAGCGTGTAGTCGCCTTCGATCAGCAACACGGTCTCGTGGGGCGCGATCCGATCCCCCTCGCGCAGGGCCTGAACCTCGAGCTGCTCCCAACCGTGAACCCAGCTCCCGTCCGGGTCCTCGTGGCCGGTGCACTGCTTCAGGATCGCGATCGCCTCGTCTATCCCCCCCAGCACCGAGTCGTGCTTCTGGAAGACCTGCATCGTGACGCGCGGATGGAACTGTTCCGACTCGAGCAGCTGCTTCGTGTAGACGAAGTACGCATCCGAGTAGTAGCCCTGCCGGATTCTCTCCACGGGCAGGCGGAAGATCGCCGGGTCGAGGCGCGCGGAGACCTGCGTCGCCATGCGGCGGAAGTCTATTCCGTGCGACGCGGGCGACGGCTTAGCCGAGCAGCTCGCGCGCGATTTCCACGTAGGAGGACGCCGCGAACCCGAGGTCGCGCACGTCGATCCGCTCGTCCGCGTTGTGCACGAGCGGTGCCGCCTCGAGCACGTTCATGTGGCGCTGGGGAAAGAACCCGTACGCGACGCAGTCGGGAAACGCATCCCGGAACCACTTCGAGTCCGAGAACCCCGGCAGGATCACCGGCACGGTGTCGGCGCCCGGATCGTTGGCCTGCACCCAGCGGTGGATCGCGTCCATCAGCGGGCTCGCGGTCGGTGAGGAGTTGCCCATGACCTTCTGGGTGAACTCGATCTCAAAGTCGCGTCCATCCGGTCCGAGCACCTGCGCGATCCGCTCGTGGGCGGCGTCCTCCCCGAACCCCGGCGGAACCCGACAGTCAATCTTCAGGTAAGCCCGCGACGGGATGACGTTGATCTTGTCCGAGGCGTGGGCCATGGTCGGCGTGAGCGTGACCCCGAACATCGGCTCCAGCAGCGTCAGCAGGGCCGGGTCGGCGGCCTCGATGTGCGCGAGCGCCGCCGCGGGGTCGTCCGGGTCCTCGCCAATGCCCCTGAGGAAGGCCGCGGGGGCTTCGGACAGTTGAACGGATAGCGTCGCCCCGGCGAGCTTGTCCAGCACCGGCCCGAGCTTCAGGAGCGCGTTGTCGCCGGTCCGCGGGATGGAGGCGTGGCCGGACGCGCCGTGGGCTGTGAGCGTGAACCGAAAGATCCCTTTCTCCCCGGCACACACGCCATACCGCCGCGCGCCGCCGTATTCGAACACCTCGCCCCCGCCCTCGTTGATGAGCATGTCGCAGCAGACCTTGTCAGGGTGGACGCTGGTCAGCCAGTGGGCGCCGACGTCTCCTCCCGTCTCCTCGTCGGCGACGAACACGAGCTTCAGATGACCGTTTGCCGGGCGCCAGCCCTCGCGGCCGAGGGCCGCCGCCGCCACGGCCTCGGCGGCGACCTGGGACTTCATGTCCAGGGCGCCGCGGCCCCACAGAAAGCCATCGGCCACGTCGCCCGACCAGGGATCGTGCGCCCACTCCGAGGGGTCGGCCAGCACCGTGTCGACGTGGCCCAGGTAGCAGAGGATCGGACCGTCGCCCGTCCCCTCGAGGTACGCGACCAGGTTCGGACGGTTCTCATCGCAGGCCAGCAGCTCGGTCCGAAGCCCGGCGTCCTCGAGATACCCGGCGAGATACTCGATCGCCGGTCGCTCGTTGCCGGGCGGGTTCACGGTGTTGAACCGAACGAGCCGCGCCAGCACTTCGGTCGTCTCCGCCTGGAGATCGCTCAGGGACATTGCCCGCAGCCTAGATGGTCCGCGGCACGTAGGATCGTTCGCGTGCCCGCTGCCCCCGAGGATCTCGCGCTCGCGCTCGAGCTGGCCGACCTCGCCGACCGGATCACCGTGGCGCGCTTTCGCGCCGACGATCTCGTGGTTGACACCAAGCCCGACCTGACGCCGGTCACCGAGGCCGACACCACGGTCGAGCAGGTGGTGCGCGGGCGCCTGGCCACCGCACGGCCGGACGATGCGATCGTGGGCGAGGAGTACGGTGCCTCGACCGGGCTCGGGGGCGCCCGCCGCTGGATCGTCGATCCGATCGACGGGACCAAGAACTACGTCCGCGGGATCCCCGTGTGGGCAACGCTGATCGCGCTGCAGGAGGCCGAGGACGTCACGGTGGGGGTGGTGTCCGCGCCCGCACTGCATCGCCGCTGGTGGGCCTCGCGCGATCACGGCGCCCACGTGGACGACGGCCTCTCGAACGCGAGACGATCCCTGCGGGTCTCCGCGGTGAGCGAGCTCGCGGACGCGCAGGTGTCGTTTGCCGGGCTCGAGGACTGGCAGGAGATCAGCCGCCTCGACGCGGTCATCGCGCTGACCGAGCGCTGCTGGCGCACGCGCAGCTTCGGCGACTTCTGGGCCTACATGCTCGTGGCCGAGGGGGCAATGGAGATCGCGCTCGACCCGGTCGTCTCCCTTTGGGACCTGGCCGCCCCCAAGGTGATCGTCGAGGAGGCCGGGGGCCGGTTCACCGATCTTAACGGCTCACCCACCGCCGACGGAGGCGACGCGATCGCCACCAACGGTCTGGTCCACCAGCAGGCCCTGAAGCTCGTGGGTCGGTGACGGCGATGGCGGATCGGGACTGGCGCGCCGAGACGATCGCCGTGACCGCCGGCCGCGACGAATCGCCCGGCGCTCCGCTGAGCGTGCCCCCGACGTTCTCCTCGACCTACCGCGACGGCGGCACGATCGGGTACGGCAGGTACGGCAACCCGACCTGGACCGCGTTCGAGGAAGCCCTCGGTGCGCTCGAGGGTGGCGAGGCGGTCGCGTTCTCTTCCGGACAGGCGGCGAGCACCGCCGTGCTGAGCGGCCTGCCGGCGAAGGCCACCGTGGTGGCGCCGCTCGACTCCTATCTCGGCACTCGCGGCCTGCTCTCGCGGCTCGAGGCCCGCGGCCGGCTGCGGCTGAGGCTCATCGACGTGACCGACACCAAGGCCGTGCTCGCGAGCTTTGCAGGCGCCGACCTGCTGTGGCTCGAGTCCCCCACCAATCCGATGCTCGGCATCGCCGAGCTGCCGGTGATCCTCGCCGCCGCTCGCGACGCCGGGCTGAGCTCGGTCGTCGACAACACGTTCGCGACCCCGCTGCTGCAGCGGCCGCTCACGTGGGGCGCGTCGGCGGTCGTCCACTCCGCCACCAAGTACCTCGGGGGCCACTCGGACCTGCTGCTCGGCGCCGTGGTCACCGCCGATGCGGGGCGCCGCCAGCAGCTCGTCGAGCATCGATCGAACGAGGGCTCGATTCCAGGGGTGATGGAGGCGTATCTCGCGCTGCGAGGCCTCCGCACCCTGGCCGTGCGCACGGCGCAGCAGGCGCGAACCGCCGCCGAGCTGGCCCGTCGCCTGCACGGCGACCCCCGGATCTCGATGACCAGATACCCGGGGCTGCGGTCCGATCCCCACCATCGGCGAGCCCGGGCGCAGATGGATGGCTTCGGCGCGGTGGTGGCCTTCGAGGTCGCCGACGCCGGCGCGGCCGATCGCCTGGTCTCCGCACTCCGCCTCGTCGTGCCCACCACGAGCCTCGGCGGTGTCGAGACCACGATCGAGCGCCGCGCCCGCTGGTCCGGCGAAGAGCGGGTGCCCGCCGGCCTGCTGCGGCTCAGCGTCGGACTGGAGCACGTCGAGGATCTCTGGGAGGACCTCGACCAAGCTATCGCGCGGTCGAGAGCCTGAAGCGACCGGAAGGTAGTCCTAGTCGGCGGCCCGTGCCAGCAGGTCGAAATACAGCATCGCCGTGGTCAGCGCGGTGAACGACCGGATCAGCGTCTCGACCGCGATCCCGAACGCGACGTCGAGCGCCTTGGTGCTCTGGCCGGCGACCGCAAGTCCGCCCTCGCCGAGCACCACGTTGACGATGGCCATGACGATGATCAGCCCGAAGATGTGAAGGTAGTGGCCGCGGGTCAGCTGGGCGCCGCGGCGCAGTGCGCCCATCCAGTCCGGGTGTTCGATGGCCGCCGCCTGAGCGACGACCGCCCAGCGGATCAGGAGCCAGATGCCGGGGATGACGAACGCGATGAAGCCGATCGCGATTCCCAGCCCGGCGACGATCTGCGCGGCGGCCACGACCGGCAGCACCCGCGCGACGCGCGAGGCCACCGCCGATACGCTCGGCTGCTCGCCGCCCCCGATCATGACCACGGCGTGGGCGTAGAGCGCCGCGATCAGCGGTTGGATCAACGCGAAGTCCAGCAGGATCAGGATCAGCGCCGTGGAGGCGTGGCCGTTTCGGCCGCCGAGCGGCGAGGACCCGACGGTGGCGAGAACCAGGAGCTCGTACGGCGCCACGACCGCGAGCGCGAGCACCACGAACAGCAACGGGTAGCGCGCATACAGCGTCACGGTGGCGCTGAGGATCTCGGCGACCGTGCGGGGTCGCTGGAGGTCCACGTGGCGCGATCTCACGGCGCAACCATACTTTCGGTATGGAGCGCTTGTTTGAGACCGACGATTCGCGGCCGCAAGCAGCGGAACTCAGCGGTGCGCCGCTCGCCACGCGCATGCGCCCGCGCACGCTGGATGAGTTCGTGGGCCAGGATCGGCTGCTGGCGGCGGGGTCGTCGCTCCGGCGCGCGATTGAAGAGGGCCATCCTCACTCGATGATCCTCCACGGACCGCCGGGAAGCGGCAAGACCACGCTCGCGCGCCTGATCGCGGAGGCCTCGAACGCGGCCTTCGAGGAGGAGAGCGCGGTGCAGGCCGGCCGCGCGGAGGTCCGCGCGGTGATCGAACGCGCCCGTCAGCGCCTCGGGACGACGGGCGCCAGCACGATCCTGTTCCTGGACGAGATCCACCGCTTCAACAAGGCCCAACAGGACGCGCTGCTGCCGGCGGTCGAGGACGGGCTGATCACGCTGATCGGCGCGACCACCGAGAACCCGTATTTCGAGGTGAACTCCGCGCTTCTCTCCCGCACGCACGTGTATGAGCTCGACCCGCTCGGCCCGACCGAGATCCGGGTGCTGCTCGACCGTGCGATCGTGCGGGGTGAATGCGGGCCGGCGGAGCGGATCGAGCCCGAGGCGCTCGAGTTCCTCGCCGAGCGCTCCGGCGGCGACGCGCGGACCGCGCTGAACGGGCTCGAGCTGGCGTGTGAGGCCGCCGGCCGGGGCACGGCGGTGAGGCTGGCGCACGCCGAGGATGCGCTTCAGCGGCGTGCGCTTCTGTACGACCGCAAGGCCGATCGCCACTACGACACGATCTCCGCCTGGATCAAGGCGACCCGGGGCTCGGATCCGGACGCCTCGCTCTACTACCTCGCGGTGATGCTCGAGGGAGGCGAGGATCCGAGGTTCATCGTGCGCAGGATGGTGGTGTTGGCCTCGGAAGACATCGGCAACGCCGATCCGCAGGCGCTGGTCGTGGCCACCGCCGCCGCTCATGCGGTCGAGCACGTCGGCATGCCGGAGTGCCAGTTCGCGCTCGCCCAGGCAGCGATCTACCTGTCGCTGGCGCCGAAGTCAGACGCCGCCAAGCGGGCGGTGTTCGCGGCGCGCGAGCACATTCGCGAACAGGGCGCCGAGCCGCCGCCGCCGCACCTGCGCTCCTCCACCCGCAGCGACGGCGGCTACGACAACCCCCATCGGCGGCCGGGGCATATATCCCCGCAGGAATTGATGCCCGACTCGGCCATCGGCCGGCGGTTCTACGAGCCGGACGCCGCCGAGGCGGCGCTCCGCGAGCGGCTGGATGAGATCCGCCAGGCCCGGGGAAGGGGCTGATCCCGGCCGGAGTACGCTCTTAGGTTCATGCCCGCCCAGGCCTATCGAGGCAAGGAATGCGTTTGCCAGCTCCGCAGGGGCATCTGTGACCAGTCCTGCGTCCAGGGCATGCTCGAGACGCCGTTCTACATCGCCTGCCTGCGGCTGAGCGGCCGGCGGTGCGTGGTGGTCGGCGGCGGGGACGTTGGGCTCGAGAAGGTCGAGGGCCTGCTTGCCTGCGACGGCGACGTGGCGCTCGTGGCGCCCGACGCGCACCCAGAGCTGGTCCAGCTCGCGCTGGAGGGCTCGATTCGGTGGGAGCGGCGCGAGTATCGCGCCGAGGATCTGGACGGCGCCCTGATCGCGATCGCCGCCACCGACGACACCGACGTGAACATCCGTGTGTTCGAGGATGCGGAGGCCCGCGCGATGCTGGTCAACGTCGTCGACGTGCCGCCGCTGTGCAACTTCATTCTCCCGGCGATCGTTCGCACCGGTCCGCTCGCGGTCGCGATCTCCACCGCGGGCGCCTCGCCGGCGCTCGCCAAACGGATGAAGCGCGAGATCGGCGAGCTGTTCGGCGAGCCCTACGCGGTGCTGGCGGTGCTGCTGAACGAGGCTCGCGGCTGGGCCAAGGCCACGCTGCCGACCTACCAGGACCGCAAGGAGTTCTTCGAGTCGATCGTGGAGGGCGACCCGGATCCAATCGAGCTGCTCCGGGAAGGAGACCCGCAGGCGGTGCGCGACCTGATCGACTCCGCGCAGCGGGCTTATGCGCCGGCCTGAGAGCGGGTCCAGATGGTCGACGGCCCCGGCGAGCTGACGCACCTCGACGCCGCGGGTCGGGCGCGGATGGTCGACGTCGGCGAGAAGCCCGCCGCCGAGCGCCGCGCGCTCGCCCGGGCGGTGGTTCGGGTCTCGCCGCACACGGCGCGCGCTGTCCTCGCCGGCGACGCCCCCAAGGGCGACGTGCTCGGGGTGGCGCGGATCGCCGGCATCCAGGCGGCCAAGCGAACCGCGGAGCTGATCCCGCTGTGCCATCCGCTGCCCCTGTCGTTCGTGGGCGTGGAGGGCTCGGTCGATGAGGCCGCCGGCGCGATCACCCTCGAGGCCGAGGCACGCACCACGGGCCCGACCGGCGTTGAGATGGAGGCGCTGACCGCGGCGGCGGTCGCGGCGCTCACCGTCTACGACATGATCAAGGGTCTCGAGCGGGGGGCCCAGATCGCCGAGGTGGTGCTGCTCGAGAAGGCCGGCGGCAAGTCCGGCCTGTGGCGCCGCGACGCCTGAGCGGTAGGGGCGATGCCTCTCATGTCACCCTGGGCTGGCCGCATTTAGCCCATGCTCGGCAGCGGCTGCGAGGAGCCGCCGGTCGTAGGCGAGCAGCTCGTCCGCCTCGATCCGGAGCGCGCTGGCGAGGTGGATCGCATCGAGCGTCCGCACAGCCGCACCAGCGAGCTTGCGCGCCGAGCGCAGTAGCTGTGAGGTGAGAGCCACCAACATGCAGGAGGCAAGGAGTCTGTCGACCTCCTCGCGGACCTCTTGGCTCGGATTCGCAAGCGCGGTCGCGCGCGAGACCTCGACGACCGCGACGCGGCTCGTCGCCAGCACGCAGTCGCTCGAAAGGTGGTCCTGGAGAGCCGTGCTCTCGGGTTCTTCGATTACGAGCTTGACCAGCGCCGAAGAGTCCGCGTAGATGAGGTGAGGGTCAGCGTTCAGCGCGATCGTCCTCGAGCGCCTCGCTGGCCGTCAGCCTACTGGTGGGCGGAAACCGCCGGATCGGTCGAGCAAGGGGCTCCGCCCGCTCGACATCGCTGGCTTCGAGCAGCCGGTCGATGCGACCTGAGCGCACCGGCGCGAGGACCGCAACGGGCTTGTGATGGTGCGTGATTTCGATTGTCTCGCCGTCGCGTACGCGGCGGATCGTAGCCGTCAGCCGGTCGCGCAACTCTCGAATACCAATCTGTTCGGGCATTTGTGGCCACATGTTACCACAATGTTGGTCTAGGGTCGCCGATAGGTCACTGGATAGGTCACTGGTTGGGCTCTGGCGGCGAAGCGCGGCTAAGTGCGAGCATTAAGCCAGCAGGCGGACAATCGCGCTGATCCCCACCATGACAATCACCGCCCGTAGGACCGGATCGGGCAGTCGCCTCCCGACCCGCGCGCCGACTGCCCCGCCGATGATCGAACCCCCGGCGATCAGTGCCGCCGGCAGCCACGCCACGTGCGCGGCGAATACGAACACCACGCCGGCGACGAAGTTGACCAGGCCCGCGAGCACCACCTTGAGCGCATTGATCCGCTGCAGGTCGTCGACGAGCGAGAGCCCGAGGACCGAGAGGAGCAGGATTCCCTGGGCCGCGCCGAAGTACCCGCCGTACACGCCGCTGCCGAACACGACGGTGGTCGCCACCGGCCCGGCGTGGTGGCGCTCGCGCGGACGGTGGGCGGCCAGCGCGCGGTCAAGGCGCGGTTGCAGCACGATCAGCACCAGCGCGATCGCGATGAACGCCGACACGATCGCCTTGAACGCCGATGCCGGCAGGCTCAGCAGGAGCACCGCGCCGGCGATCCCGCCCAGCAGCGACGCGATCACCAGCGGGACCGCGCGCCGGCGCTGCCCGCTGAGCTCTTGGCGGTAGCCGATCGCGCCGGACGCCGACCCGGGCACCAACCCGACCGTGTTGGACACGTTGGCCACCACCGGGGCATACCCGAACGCGAGCAGCACGGGAAACGTGAACAGCGTGCCGCTGCCGACCACCGTGTTGATCGTCCCGGCGACGATGCCCGCCGCGAAGATTGCCAGTGCCTCCAGCGGGCCCATCGGCGAATCGAATCACCATTCCCCGGCGCGTAGCTGGCGTGGCGCCGCGTAGCAAAATTGCTACGATGGTTGCGTGACCACGATCGCACAACGCGAGCTGCGAAATCAGGTCAGCAACGTGCTCAAGCGCGCGGAGCAAGGCGAGCACTTCACGGTTACCGTCGATGGTAGGCCTGTGGCCGAGCTTCGGCCTCTTTCCCCTGCACACAAGCCGGCCCCTGTCGATCGCCTGGCCGCGGTTATCGGGGATACGTTGGTCGATCCCGACTGGGCACGCGAGCTTCGAGAGCTGCGAGACGCTGACGCCGCCGTCGCAAGCGATCCCTGGTCGGGTTGACCGCGCTCATCGACACGAGCGTGCTTGTGGGTTCACGTGCCCCTGAGCTGGACGAACCCTGGCTCATCAGCGTAGTCAGCGTGGGCGAGCTGCACGCAGGAGTACTGCTGGCTGAGGACGCGGTTGTGAGAGCGCAGCGGCTTCGGCGGCTTTCCGTGCTCCTCGCGGAGGCCCCGGTCGTTGCCATCGAGCATGCGGTCGCGGCGCGCTACGGGGAGCTCCGCGCGGCCACGGGGAGGCGACCGGCCAACGATCTGTGGATCGCTGCCACCGCCCTCGCCCACGACTTCACGTTGGTGACGGCCGACGAGCGCCTTGCCTCGGTGCCGCTGGTGCGGGCGACCTTGGTCAGGTGACGCGCTATCACGCGAATATCCTGTCATCGCCGGCATGAAGACCGCGATCATCACGATCTCGACGTCGGTGGCCGCGGGCGCCTCCGAGGACACCTCGGGCGCGGCGCTCGCCGAGCTCGCCGAGGCGGCCGGGGCCGAGGTCGTCGCCCGCGACGTGGTTACGGACGACCGCGAGGCGATCGAGGCGGTCCTGCGCCGGCACGCTGGCGCTGGAGCGTCGCTGATCTTCACCACCGGCGGCACCGGGCTCACCAAGGACGACGTCACCCCCGAGGCGACCAGGGCAGTGATCGACCGCGACGCGCCCGGGTTCGCGGAGGCGATGCGGGCGGAGTCGCTCAGGCACACGCCGATGGGCATCCTCACCCGCGGCGTCTCGGGGATCGCGGGGCGGACGCTGATCGTCAACTTCCCGGGCAACCCGAAAGCGATCCGGGAGCTGTTCGGAGTGATCGCGCCAACGCTCGAGCACGTCGTCGCGACGCTCCAACACGAGGGTGGACCAACGCCCGGCCATTGAGCTGCGCGGACTCACCCGCCATTTCGGCGAGCGGACCGCGCTCAGAGGGGTCTCGGTGCGGGTTGCGGCCGGGGCCACGCTCGCGGTGCTCGGCCACAACGGCGCCGGCAAGTCGACGCTGCTGCGGATCCTCGCCACGCTGCTGCGCCCCCACGCCGGCGAGGTCTCGATCCTCGGGGAGCCCCTCCCGCGCCGGGGCTTCGCGGTCCGGGCCAAGCTCGGGCTGCTCGCCCACGAGCCGCTGCTCTACCGGGACCTGAGCGGGTGGGAAAATCTTGTCTATCACGCGCGCCTGCACGGCGTGGGCGAGCGGCGCGTGGAGGAGCTGCTCGAAAGCGTCGACATGCGGCGCCGGGCCGACGACCCGGTGCGCCTGCTGTCCCGCGGGATGGTCCAGCGGCTCGCGGTCTGCCGCGCGGTGCTGCACAAACCGGCGTTGCTTCTCCTCGACGAGCCGCGGGCGAGCCTCGACCCTGCGGCCAGCAAGCTGGTGGAGCCCCTGATCGGGCGCGGCGCCGGGGCCACGCGCGTGATCACCAGCCACGATCCGACCGCGGCCGTGGCCGAGGCCGATCTGGTCCTCGGGCTCAAGGATGGCCGCCCCGCGTTCGTGGGCCCGCCCGACAAGCTCGATGCCCGCGAGCTCCAGGAGCTGTACGCGTGAGGACGGCGATGACCGTCCTGCGCAAGGACCTGCTGCTCGAGCTGCGCACGTTCGAGACGGTCCCGGCGATGATCCTGTTCTCGATCGTCACGTTCGTCATCTTCCATTTCGGCCTGAACCAGGCGACGATCGACGGACAGCTGGCGGCCGGCGTGCTGACCGTCACGCTGCTGTTCGCGGCCATGCTCGGCGTCAACCGGCTGTTCGTCGCCGAGCGTGAGCAGGGCGGGTTCGACGCCTTCCTGCTCGCCCCCGTCGACCGCTCCGCCATGCTCATCGCCAAGGCCACTGCCCTGTTCGCGTTTCTCGTCGTGCTCGAGGTGGTGGCGGTGCCGGCGTTTGGGCTGCTGTTGCTCGGCCCGTCGCTGGGGCCACCGCTACCGGGGCTGATCGCCGTGCTCGCGCTCGCCGACGTGGCGTTGGCGGTGATCGGCACGCTGGTCTCGGCGATCGCGGTCAACACCCGGGCGCGGGACCTGGTCGGCCCGGTGATCGGGTTGCCGCTGCTGATCCCGGCGTTGATCGCGACCGCGCGCGCGGCCGCTCCGCTGCTCGCCGTTCACGGCTCCGGGTCGCCGCCGGGCAAGTGGGTGGCCGTCCTCGCTCTCTATGATCTGGTGTTCGCACTGCTCGCCTACGCGGTGTTCGACTTCCTGCTGGAGGACTGAGCTCGCAATGACCTATGGGCGCGGCCTTCGCGGCCTGTCGCTTGCCACCGCCGCCACCATCAGCCTCGCGCTTGGGCTGGTGTTCTTCTACGCGCCGCTCGACGCCGACCAGGGGTTCGTCCAGAAGATCTTCTACATCCACGTGCCGCTCGCGATCGTGTCTCTGTGCGGGTTCATCCTCGGCGGCCTGCTGGCGATCGGGTACCTGCGCACGGGGGAGCGCCAGTGGGACATCCGCTCCTACGTGGCGATCCACATGTCGCTGATCTTCGGGATCGGGGGCTTGATCACGGGGTCGATCTGGGCCAAGGCCTCGTGGGGGCACTGGTGGGTGTGGAACGAGCCGACGCTCGTGTCGTTCCTGATCGTGCTGCTGCTGTACGCCACCTACCAGCCGCTGCGGTTCGCGATCGAGGACCCGGAGCGCCAATCGCGCTACGCGAGCGTGTTCGCGGTGACCGCCGGGGCGTTCGTGCCGCTGAACTTCATCGCTGTGCGGCTCGCGCAACAGTACGTCCACCCCCGCATCCTGACCCTCTCGGGGGGCAACCTGCCCGGCTCGATGCGGCTGACGTTCCTGGTCTCGCTCCTGGGTATCGCCCTGCTATTCGTGACGCTGTGGAAGTACGAGATGGCGGCGAAGAACACCCGGGCGCAGATTCGCGCTCTGCGCCGCTCGTTGCTCGGCGAGGAGTCGGTGCGGCCGTTGGGGAGGAGCGCGGCTCCGTCGTGAGCGTTCTGGCCGCCGCTCCGGCGCTTCCGCTGCACACCGCCGGCAAGTACGTCGCCGGCGCTTACATAGTGTTCGTCGCCATCGTGCTCATCTACGTGGCGATCATGGCCACGAGGCTCGGCCGCACCGAGCGCGAGCTGGCCCGGCTGCGACGCGAGGTCGAGGAGCGCCGGCGGGCGGAGGGCGGTGATCGCGACCTGGAGAGCGTGGCGTGAGCGAGCTGCTCGCGATCGGCGTCTCGCACAAGACGGCCCCGGTCGAGGTGCGGGAGCGGCTGGCGCTCCCCGAGACCCGCGCGTACGAGTTCGTGCGCGACCTGCGCGGCAACGCCGACGTGCACGAGGCGGTCGCGATCTCGACCTGCAACCGCACGGAGCTCTATCTGGTCGTGGGTGATCCGGTCGAGGCCGAGGGCACGGTGCTCTCGATGCTCTCGAGCCAGGCCGCGATCAGGCCCACCGCCCTCGCCACCGCGATGTACTCGCATCGCAACTGCGACGCCGCCCGCCACCTGTACCGGGTGACCGCCGGGCTCGAGTCGATGATCATCGGTGAGGCCGAGGTCCAGGGACAGGTCAAGCGCGCCTACGACGCCGCTCTCGCCAAGGAGAGCGTCGGTCCGCTCACCAACCGCCTGTTCAGGGCCGCGCTCGCCACCGGCAAGCGGGTGCGCAGCGAGACCGCGATCGGCGAACGGCAGCTGAGCCTGCCCGGAGTGGCGGTGGCGCTCGCCAAGGAGCTCCTCGCTCAGCAGGCCGCCCCGCGTGCGACGTCCGCCCTCGTCAACACAGGGAACGGTGCGACTCGTTCGGCTCTCGACGGTGTCGAGGTGGTGATCGTCGGGACCGGCGAGACGAGCGAGCTGACGGCCCGAGCGCTCGCCGACAGCGGAGCCCGCGCGGTGTTCGTGGCCAGCCGCCGGCGCGACCGCGCGATCAGCCTCGCCCGGCGCTACGGCGGTGACAGCGTCAGCTTCGACGAGCTGCCCCAGGCGCTCGAGCGGGCGGACATCGTCGTCGCCGCGACCGCCTCCCCACACCTGCTGCTCGAGGCGCGCGAGCTGGCCGAGGTCATGGACGCTCGCGGCGGCCGCGCGATGCTCCTGATCGACCTCGCGGTGCCGCGGGACATCGACGCCGACTGTGAGCAGATCGAGGGCGTCTCGCTCTATGACATCGACGACCTCCAGGCGGTCGTGGCGCGCAACCGCAAGGTGCGCCAAGCGGAGGCGCGCAAGGCCGAGGGGATCATCGAAGAGGAGATCCAGCACTTCGCCGCCTGGCTCGGGTCGCTCGAGGTGTTGCCCACGGTCGCAGCGCTGCGTGCCCACGCCCTGGAGATCGCCGACCAGGTCGTGCACGAGAACGCCGGGAAGTGGGAGTCGGCGTCGGCACGTGACCTCGAGCGGATCGATGCGGTAGCCCGGGCGATCGTAAACCGCCTCCTGCACGACCCGACGGTGCGGATGAAGGAGCTGCGCGATGACCGGGTGCACGCGCGGATGGCACTCGTCCGCGACCTGTTCGGGCTCGCCGAGCAGGAGGGGTCGCTAGGGGCGGAGGAGCCCGGCGAGGCGCCGGCCCAGTCGGAGCTTCCCGCTTCGTCTGATGATCAGCTCGCCGAGCTCCGCCGGCTCCGGCAGCGGCGGCGTTGATCCGAGTCGGGACGCGCGGGAGCGCGCTCGCGCTCGCACAGGCGTCGTCGGTCGCACAGCGCCTCGGCGGCGAGGCGGAGCTCGTCACGGTCACGACCGCGGGAGACCGAGGCGCCGGAGTGGCCGACAAATCCCGATGGGTGTCGGAACTCGAGCGAGCGCTGCTCGCCGATGAGATCGATCTGGCGGTGCACTCGGCCAAGGACGTGCCCGCGGCGCTTGGGGATGGGCTGGAGCTGGTCGCGTTCCCGCCACGGGCCGATGCGCTCGACGTGATCTGTGGCGCCGCGTCCCTGGCGGAGCTTGGCGCTGGCGCGCGGGTCGGGACGAGCAGCCTCCGACGCGCGGCGCAGATCCGCGCGGTGCGCGAGGACATCGAGATCGTGCGCGTGCGGGGCAACGTCGACACGCGACTGCGCAAGCTCTCGGAGGGCCAGTGCGACGCGCTGGTGCTGGCGCGGGCGGGCCTCGAGCGGCTGGGGCGCCTGGATGCCGTAGGCGGCGTGCTCCGGGAGCTCGTCCCGTCGGCCGGCCAGGGGGCTCTGGCCGTGGAGGCGCGTAGTTCGGCAAGCGCGCTCACGCGGAGCGCGCTTGCCGGGGTGACCGACCCTGACGCCGCCGCGTGCGTGAGGGCCGAACGAGACCTGGTCCGCGCCCTCGGCGCAACGTGCAACACGCCGGTCGGGGCGCACGCTCGAATCGCGGCCGGAGGCGGGGTCGAGCTCGTGGCCTGGGTCGGGCTGCCCGATGGCTCCGCGTGGGTGCGCGATCAGGTGTGCGGGGCGGCGGACGCGGTGGGGTTGATCGTCGCCGAGCGGATGGTGGCGGCGGGGGCCGGGGAGCTGCTCCGACGGGCCGAGGGGGAGCGCGCCGCGTGACCGTCTTCCTGGTCGGCGCGGGGCCCGGGGATCCGGGGCTGCTGACGGCCCGGGCGCTCGAGTTGATCGCCGCCGCCGACGTGATCGTCTACGACCGGCTGATCCCCGCCGGCGCGCTCGCCGGTGCCCGAGACGACGCGCAGCTCATATATGCCGGCAAGGAAGGCGGCGGTCCATCGATGCCACAGGGCGAGATCGAGGCGCTGCTCGTGGAGCACGGAGCCGCGGGACGGACGGTGGTGCGCCTGAAAGGGGGAGACCCGTTCGTGTTCGGGCGGGGCGGGGAGGAGGCCGAAGCGCTGCGCGCGGCGGAGATCGAGTACGAGGTCGTTCCCGGTGTGACGGCCGGGGTGGCCGCGCCGGCGTTCGCCGGGATACCGGTCACCCACCGCGAGGCGGCGAGCGCGGTGGCGTTCGTCACCGGCCACGAGGACCCGGCCAAGGCTGAGTCGACGCTCGACTGGGACGCGCTGGCGTCGTTCCCGGGCACGCTCGTCGTCTACATGGGGGTGCGCCGGCTTGATGTGATCGCGCGCCGGTTGCACGCGGGCGGGCGGCGGGGCGACGAGCCCGCCGCGGTGATCGAGCGCGGAACGCTGCCCGACCAGCGCGTCTGCACGGGGACGCTCGCGACGATCGCATCGGTAGCCGCGGCGGAAGGCGTGCGCGCGCCGGCGGTAGCGGTGTTCGGGGAGGTGGCGGCGCTCGGCGAGCGATTGAGGTGGTTCGAGGCCCGGCCGCTGACCGGCGTGAGCGTTGCGGTGACCCGGGCGCGGGCGCAGGCCAGCGGCCTGGCATCGACACTGCGCGCGCTGGGCGCCGCGGTGGTGGAGGCACCGGCAATCAGGATCGTCCCGCGGTTGGGCCGGTTGCCCGACCTCGGTCGGTACGACCTGATCTGTCTGACGAGTCCGAACGGCGTGGAGGTGCTCTTCTCGGGGCTCGCTTCGCGCGATCTCGATGCCCGCGCGCTTGCCGGCGCGCGCGTGGCGGCGATCGGCCCGGGGACCGCTGCCGCGCTCCGCGAGCACGGCGTCGTGGCGGACGTGGTGCCGGAGCGGTTCGTGGCCGAGGGCCTGCTCGACGCGCTCGCGGACGTGCCGGTCGGCCGTGCCCTCATCGCGCGTGCGGCCGAGGCCCGGGACGTCCTCCCCGAGGGACTGCGAGCGCGGGGAGCCGAGGTCGACGTGGTCGCGGTTTACGAGACCGTGGCCGAGCCGCTGGCGGAGTCCGAGCTCGCCGCGCTCCGCGGGGCCGACTACGTCACGTTCACCTCGTCCTCGACCGTGCGGTTCCTGTTCGACTCCCTCGGGGACGGGGCGCGGCTTGGCGCGCGCCTGGTCAGCATCGGCCCGGTGACGAGCGCCGCGCTGCGCGAGCGGGGCGTGGAGCCCGACGTCGAGGCGGAGCGCCACGACATCGAGGGGCTGGTGCACGCGCTCGTGGCCGACGTGGGGGCGCGGTCGTCGCGGGCATAGCGGCGGCGTTGCTCGTGCCGGTGCTTCACGAGACATCTTTCACGGGCTGTCTCATGTAAGAATGCCCTCCGCCGGCCGGGGTCCGTGCCAACAGGGAAGGAGAGTGCAGTGATCGGAACGCTCACGCTCGGCCTCGAGCTCGCGCGAGGTCGGACACGCAGGTTGGCGACCGTGGGGCTGGCGGCGGCCGCGTTAGCGCTCGTCTTTGCGGTGGCGGCGGCTGCTGTCCCGGCGGGCGCCAAGGGCGCCGTGTGGCTCTGCTTCCCCGGCCGGTCCCCCGACCCGTGCACCCCCGGTCTGTCGACCACCGTGTACACCCCCGCCCTGAAGCCGATCCGGGTCGAGCATCCCGAGGCGGTCAAGCACCCCGCGATCGACTGCTTCTACGTGTACCCGACGGTCAGCGGCCAGATGACGGGTAACTCGAACCTGCACATCGACCCCGAGGAGCGCTCGATCGCGCTCTACCAAGCCGCCCGCTACTCGCAGGAGTGCCGCGTGTTCGCGCCGATGTACCGGCAGGTGACGCTCGCCGCGATCCCCGGGCTCGGCAAGACGACGACCAAGCCCAACTCCGCGCTGGCGCTGGACGACGTGCGACGCGCATTCCACACCTATCTGGCCAAGTACAACCACGGCCGCGGGTTCGTGCTGATCGGACACTCCCAGGGCTCGTTCGTGCTGCGCTCGCTGATCGCCAAGGACGTCGACCCCAAGGCCTCGGTCCGCCGGCGTCTCGTCTCGGCGATCCTGCTCGGCGGCAACGTCCTCGTCAAGCGGGGGTCCGACGTCGGCGGCGACTTCAAGCACATCCCGGCGTGCCGGAGGGCGAGCCAGATCGGTTGCGTGATCGCGTTCTCGACGTTCGACCAGCCGGTGCCGGCCGGCAGCCTGTTCGGCCGTCCGCCGGCGACCCTCGGCACCAAGGCGCCGTCCAACGACGTGGTGCTGTGCACGAACCCGGCCTCGCTCGGCGGCGGTTCCGGGCTCGTCGATCCGATCTTCCCGAGCGCCCCGTTCGACCCGAAGAGCGCGCTCGCGGCGGGCATCGCGATCCTCGGCATCAAGGCGCCCACGCCGCCGACGGTGTGGTGGAGCGCGCCCGGGTCCTACAGCGCGCGATGCTCCTCCGCCAACGACGCCAATGTCCTCGAGGTGACGGCGCGCGACGGCGCACGCACGCCGAATCCAAGCCCGAACGCCACGTGGGGACTACACCTGATGGACGCGAACATCGCGCTCGGGAACCTGATCTCGATCGTCGGGAAGGAGGCCGCCGCGTTTGCGGGGGGTGTGCTGGATCAGGGTTCGTATGGGACCCAAATCCAGCACACCACCGGATAATCGCGAGCGGCCGGTGAGCCGCTGTGGAGTCGCTACGCTCACCGCCGGTGGGCGCGGCTCCCGTCATCACGTTCCTGTCTGACTACGGGCTCGAGGACGAGTTCGTCGGCGTGTGCCACGGCGTGATCGCCACCATCTGTCCCGAGGCGCGCGTGATCGATATCTCCCACGGGATCGCGCGCCACGATGTACGGACCGGCGCGGTGATCTTGCGCGCCGCGCTTCCCTACATGCCGCTCGGAGTCCATCTCGCGATCGTGGATCCAGACGTGGGAGCGGAGCGCCGGGCGGTGGCGCTCCGGCTGGCCGATGGTCGCGCGCTCGTCGGGCCCGACAACGGTCTGCTGTCGCTGGCCGCGGATCGGTTCGGCGGCGTGCTCGAGGCGGTCGACATCGCCCACTCGAAGTACCGGCTCGAGCCGGTGTCGGCCACTTTCCACGGTCGGGACATCTTTGCTCCCGTGGCCGCGCGGCTCGCGGCCGGAACGCCGCTCTCCGAGGCCGGCGATCCGTGCGATCCGGACGTGCTCGTGCGGCTCGAGCTGCCGCGCCCGCGCCTCGCCGACGGCGCGCTGGTGGCGCACGCCATGTACATCGACCGGTTCGGCAACGTCCAGCTGAACGTGGAGCACGGAGACCTGGCGGACTCGGGGCTGAAGCTGGGCCATCACCTCGCAGTGGAAGCCGGTGCGGGCACCGCCTATGACGCGTCGTTCGCGAGGACGTTTGCGGACGTGGCCGTCGATGAGCTGCTCGTCTACGAGGACGCCCACCGCCGGCTCGCGATCGCCGTCAACCACGGCAGCGCCGCAGATCGATTGGGAGTGTCGGTTGACGACGAGCTTCGAGTCAGGCCTCAGGACTAAGTGACCCTCGGCACCCCGCGGGTTCATTTCCGGGTCGTCGACTCAACCAACGAACGCGCGCGGGAGCTGGCGGAGCACGGCGCACCGCACGGTACGCTGGTCACCGCCGCCGAGCAGGCGGTGGGCCGCGGGCGCCAGGGCAGGACGTGGAACGCTCCCCGGGGCCGGGCCATCCTGTGCTCGCTCGTTCTCCACAAGGTCCCGCGGTTGCTGCCGCTGGCGGCCGGCGTCGCCGTGACCGAGGTCGTCGACGCCGACGCGCGCGTCAAGTGGCCCAACGACGTGCTGGTCGACGGGCGCAAGGTCGCCGGCATCCTCGTCGAGGGCCGGCCGCAGGAGGGCTGGGCGGTGCTCGGGATCGGGATCAACGTGGCCGTGCGCCCAGAGGACCTGCCGCCGGAGCTTCGAGACCGCGCGGGCACGCTCGGGCTCGAGCCCGATGCGATCGAGCCGATGCTGGCGCGCTTGTTGGGGAGCCTCGAGCACTGGATCGCGGCCGAAGCGGGGTCGGTGCTGGCGGCGGTGCGCGGCCGGGACGAGCTGCTGGGCAAGCAGCTGCGATGGACCGGCGGTGAAGGGCGGGGCGCGGGGATCGACGGCGACGGGCGCCTGATCGTCGTCACGGACGGCGGTCGCGTCGCGTTGGACGCCGGCGAGGTCCATCTCGTCGGCTGACGGATCCCCGACGCCACCCAGCGGCTTCCGGTATCCACCCTGCGCGGTGCCTCGGACCTCTGATAGATCCGGACGAGCGGCTTAGGCTAGCCGTCTCCTCGTTCACGCGTGAACGCGGGAAGGGCGAGAAGAGCCATTGCCTTCTGTTGAGCGCGCGGGCAGACTCCCGGAAACTCGGAGGTCTCCGAGATCCATTGCTCGGTGCGCAGAAGGGAAGGACATCCCATCGGTAAGGGCCGGGCAAACGTAGCCTAGCTCGCTGGGGCGACGGGTTACCGAGAGCGAGGGGCGGTTACGGAACGACAATGAGACGGCTCTTGATCATCGCTGGATTGCTGATGGCGTTCTCGGTCGCAGAACCAGCCGCCGCCGCGGCGTCCGGGACGTTTTTGCTGGGGGACAAGAACGTGGAGTCCAGTCCGGATACGAATGGGTCGGGGATCACACAGGCGTTCAGCTATACCGCGGTGGCGTCGGGCGTGCCGACGGACGTGGTGGTCTATGTCGGGTCGAACGCGGCGAGTGCGCTGCGGGTTGGTATCTACAGCGATTCGGCTGGCACGCCGAGCAGGCTGCTCGCGAGCGGGACGCTCTCGACTGTGACTGCCAATGCCTGGAATGACGTGAAGCTTGGCGGCTCGCCGCCGAGTCTGACGTCAGGAACGCGCTATTGGATCTCGATTGGTGGGACGGGCGGGAGCGGTCTGCTGTATTTCCGCGATGTCCCGAGCGGCGGCACGGCGAGCTATGCCGCGAAGGGTCTGCCGAGTACGTGGACTAGTGCTGGCGGTCCGTGGCCGGTGGGGCCGGGGAGCGCGTATGTGAATGGGGCGACGTCCGGCACGCCGGCGCCGGTTAACACGGCATTGCCGGCGATCAGCGGCGCTACGGTGCAGGGCTCGGTCCTCACCACCACCAATGGGTCGTGGACGAACAGTCCGACTGCGTATGCCTACCAGTGGCAGGACTGCGATACCAGCGGGGCGAGCTGCACTTCGATCTCCGGCGCCACGGCGAGTACCTATGCGCTCGGCGCCGCTGACGTGGGTCACACGATTCGGGTGGTCGTGACGGCGAGCAACTCGGCGGGTCATGGGGTCGCCACCTCGGCCCAGACTGCAACCGTCACCGCTACATCGGCCTCGGGGAAGATCACACATGTGGTTTGGGTATTGATGGAAAACCATGGCTACGGGTCGATCATCGGGTCGAGTCAGGCGCCATATATCAATCACCTCGCGAACACATACGGGCTGGCCACGAACTATTTCGCGCTCGCGCACCCGAGCCTGCCAAATTACATCGCTCTAACCAGTGGGAGCACACAGGGGATCAGCGACGACAACGATCCGTCAAGCCATCCGCTGAACGTGCCGTCGATTTTGAGTCAGCTTCCGGGTGGGAAGTCCCGATCGCTGCTCGAGAGCATGCCGTCCAACTGCTACGCGTCGGACTCGGGCGAGTATCTGGTCCGCCACAACCCGATGGCGTACTACACGAACTTGGGCTCGGACTGCAGCAACTTCGATGTTCCGCTTGCTTCAACGCCTGACTTGAGCGCTGCCTTTACGTTGATCACCCCGAACGCAATCGACGATATGCACGACGGAACGATCGCGCAGGGTGACTCGTTCCTTTCGAGCTTTGTCCCGACTTTGACGGCAACCTCGCAGTATCAGGCGGGCAACACGGCGATTTTCATCACCTGGGACGAGGACGAGAACACCGGAGGAAACAATCAGGTCGCGACGATCGTCGTCTCGCCGTACACGAACGCGATCAAGGTCTCGACCGCCTTCAACCACTATTCGCTGCTCCGGACGGCGGAGGATCTTCTCGGCTTGCCGGCCCTCGGCAATGCCGCCTCCGCCTCACCGATGGAGAGCGCTTTCGCGCTCACCGGTAGTCCTCCGCCTCCTCCTTCGCCTCCGACAAATACCGCGCTTCCGACGATCTCGGGGACGGCGCAACAGGGGCAGACGCTGACCGCGGCCAACGGGTCGTGGACGAACAGTCCGACCGCGTATGCCTACCAGTGGGAGGATTGCGACTCGAGCGGGGCAAACTGCGCTTCGATCTCTGGCGCCACGGCCAGCAGCTACGGGCTCGGCTCCGCTGACGTGGGTCACACAATTCGGGTGGTGGTGACTGCGAGCAATGCCGGGGGCCAGGGCGTCGCGACCTCGGCGCAGACCGCGATGGTCACCGCGACCGCCGCCACACCCCCCAGCAATACCGCCCTTCCGGCGATCTCGGGCACCGCCCAGGCGGGCGAAACACTCACCACCTCTAACGGCACCTGGGCGGGCACGGCCCCGCTGTCCTATGCCTACCAGTGGCAGCGCTGCAGTAGCAGCGGCTCGTGCCAGAACGTGGGTACGAACGCCTCCACGTACTCGCTCACCGCCAGCGACGTCGGCTCGACCATCCGCGCGACCGTGACCGCGTCGAACGCCGGGGGCTCCTCATCGGCTACGTCTCCGGCCAGCGCCGTGGTCGCAGCCGCGCATGATCCAGTGGTCGTCGCTGTCGGCGACATCGCGTGCGCTCCGGGCGACACTAGCAACAACTGCGAACAGTCCCTGACCGCGAACCTCGCGTCAGCCCAGCATCCAGATGCCGTCCTGCCACTCGGCGACAACCAGTACAACTCGGGCCTGCTGAGCGAGTACACGGGTGCGGGTGCCTACGGTGCCACCTGGGGCATCTTCAACCCGATTGCGTACCCCACCACGGGCAACCACGAATACGCCGCGAGCTCGACCGCCGCCGGCTACTTCAGCTACTTCGGGGCCGCGCTCCACGGCTCCACCGCATCGACGCCGTATTACTCCTTCAACCTCGGCACCTGGCACATCGTCTCGCTCGACTCGAGCTGCAACGACTCCGGCTGCGGCGACGTCGTGACCGGCGAGACCTCGTCGGCCCAGACGTCGTGGCTGCAGTCGGACCTGGCGGCGCATCCGGCCGCCTGCACACTCGCCTACTGGCACCATCCCCGCTTCTCGGGGAGCTGGACGAACGACAGCCCCGGCACGGGCCCGCTGTTCAGCTCGCTCTATAACGCCCACGCCGACATCGTGGTCAGCGGTCACGACCACGTGTACGAACGCTACGCGCAGCAGGACCCCACAGGGGCGGCAACCACGACCGGCGTGCGGCAGTTCGTTGCCGGTACGGGCGGCGAGAGCCTGTTCACGATGCTCACGAATCCACCCAACCTGCAGGTATCCGACCAGAACGACTTCGGCGTCCTGGTACTCACGCTGCACGCCTCGAGCTACGACTGGGCGTTCAAGCGGCTCGATGGAACAGTCGTCGACAGCGGCACGACCGCGTGCCACGGCAGCGGGACCGGCCCGCTGGCAGCGCGCGACGCACGCGATGCCCGCGTGTGGCCGGTGGGCCCCACGGGGCCAGCGCTGAGGTTCGACGCCCGGCTGCAACCCTCGACGGTGGCGAAGAGCTCGCGCGGCGGGCTCCCCGTGCTCATTCACCTGACCCGCGCAGCCGACGTCACCATCGCCGTCTCGCTGCGACGCGGGCGCCACCTCAGACGGATCGCGTCGTTCTACGAGACCGAGACGCAGATCCCTCGGCCCCACAGCCGTATCGTCCTGCGGCTGCCCCACGGCCCCCTGGAGGGCACTGGGCCGGTCACGCTGGTCGTGCGCTTCGCGGCTGTCGACGGCGCGGGCCACCACCGCACGCTGACCAGGACTGCCGTACTGAAGCGGTTCTGAGGGCGCTTTGAATCAGGCAGCCGCTTCGGCGTCGCGTTTCGCGCGCCTGCGACGGGGGCGCGGCAACTCCTCGACTTCGACCTGGGCGCTTTCACCCGGTTCGCCCTGGTCGTCGGGGCTCTCGTCCAGCTTGCGCTGGGCCTCGGCCTCTTGTGGCTCGGCTTCATCCTCGACCTTGGGCTGTTCCGGCTCGGCCTCGTCCTCGCCCAGCTCCTTGGGCTCCTCGCGCTCGCCTTCGTCTTCGGGCTCGTCGAGCTCGGCCACGTCCTCGGGCTCGTCATCGGGCGCATCGGCCTCCAGCGTGTCCGAGAGCTCGATTTCCTGGTCGCCGTCCGCGCCGTTCTGCGTGGCCGTCTGGGCGCCGACCACCGCCGGCGTCGCGGCCTCGGCGCCGCCGTTGGCCGCCGCCTTGCGCCGCCGGCGGCTCTTGCCCCGTCGGCCCTTGGGGAAGTTGCGAAGCAGCTCGCGGGCGAGCGCCGCCGGCTTGCGGGCCATCCGCGTGCGCGCGCCACGGAGCGCCTCCTCGGCCTCGGGGGTGTGGGCGAGCGCGGCGGCCAGCAGGGCTGCCGAGAGCCGCCGATCCTCTTTGCGGGCCGCGTGCACGAGCCGACGGGCATTGCGGGCGTGCGCCGCTCCGCTGGAGTTGACGAGCAGGCCGAGGAGCCGCTTGGTCTCAGGCCAGCGCTGCACCGCGTACTCCTCGTGGACCTCGCGCGTGTACTCGGCCATCCGCCAGATCCAGGCGTTGGCCTGGTCGCGGCGCCCGATCCGGCGCTCCGCGAGGGCGAGCAGCATGATCTTGACGCCCTCGCGCCGCTCGTCGCGCGGCCAGCCGGCCATGATGTCGATCGCGGTGTCGAACGCCTCCGCGTCGCGGGAGGCCGCGATCTCCTGGAGCGCCCGCAGACGCAGCTGCGAGTTGCGGTTGCGCTGCACCGCGGTGAGCAGGAACCGCCGTTTGAGCTCGCCGCCCCGGTCGAAGTGGAGCATCGCCTTGGCCCGGCGCCAGCCGTTGGGGGCGACCCGGGCGCCGGCGAGCGCCGCCCACACGTGCTGCTCGCCGTAGTCGAGGTGCTCGACCGCGATCCGCCACAGCTCCCGCTCGAACACCTCGGCTCGACGCTCGGGCTCGGGCGTGACCGGCAGCACCCTGCGCTCGACGCGCACCCGTCGGCCGCGTCCCCGCCGGACCGGCCCGACGACGATCGCCCCGCCACGATAGACGTCGCGGTCGAGCAGCGAATGCAGCGTCACCACCGGGTCGTCGTGCTTGGTCGCGGGGTGCACGAAGTCGACCACGATCCCGGCCTCCTTGCCCGGATGCCGGCGCGTGATGCGCCCGACGCGCTGCTGGTAGATGCGCTTGGACGCGGTCGGCGCGAGGTGCATGCAGATCGTCGCCCGGGGGCTGTTCCAACCCTCGGCCAGCAGCATGGCGTTGACAAGCACGTCGATCTTGCCCGACTCGTAATCGGCCAGGATCTTGGCAAGCTGGCGCTTGGAGGTCTCGCCCGATACGGCCTGGGCCTTGATCCCGAGCTCGCGGAAAGCCTGGGCCACGTTGTAGGCGTGGCGCACACCGGCGGCGTAGACGACGCCGGGGACGCCGTTGAAGCGCGTCTTGTAGAGGTCGGCGATCGCCATGTTGAACGGCGTCTGGTCGAGCAGTTCGGCCAGCATCTCCTGGTCGAATTCGGTGTCCACCTCGCCCCGTCTGAGCGGCACCTTGGCGATGGTCCGCACTCCCGGCCCGGGTGGGATCCGGATGCAGCGCAGCGGCGCGATCACGCCTCGCCGGGCCGCCTGCGCGAGGTCGAAGCGCGAGGTCTGGGTTGGGAACAGGTCGGTCACGTGGCGGGCGATGAGCGCGCCGGTCGCCGTCATCCCGATGAAGATCGGCCCGGACCAGTTTCGGATCGACGCCGAGGTCTTCTCGCCGAGCGCCGTATGCGCCTCGTCGCAGATCACGATCGTGTAGGCATCGGAGATCCGCCCGGCGTTGCGGACGAACCACTGGTATGTCTCGACCGTCACGGGGCCGTTGGCGGCGTCGCGGCCGTCGAGCAGCGGCGCGCTGATCCGGTCGCGGTAGCCCCGGTCGCGCAGCTCGCCGTGGAACTGGTCGACGAGGTTGCGGCGGTGGGTCAAGATCAGGATGCCCCCGGTCCGGGACGCCTCGACGAAGCCGAGCGCGGCGACCGTCTTGCCGGCGCCGGTCGCGTGCTCGAACCAGAAGCGCCGGTCGGCGTTCGGGTCCTCGGGCGGCTCGTCGAGCTGAAGGTCCTCGTCCAGATCGCCCTCGTCCTGCCAGTCCTGCGGCTCCTCATCGTCGCCGTCGCCGTCTTCGAGGTCGGAGTCCTCCTCCCCGGGGATGGCCGAGGAGGCCAACTGCGCCGGCTCTGGCGGCAGAGCGTTGCCGATCGAGCCGTTGCCCGAACCGTTCCCGTTGCGCTGGGCCTCGGCCAGCAGTGCGGTCAGCGTGCCCGACAGCGCGTCGACCTGATGGGAGGACAGGACCGTGTCGTCGGCGAGGTGGGGCTCCTCCTCGGAGAGCAGCCGCTCCAGTCCCAGCAGCAGTGAGAACCGGCGCCGCCATTCGATCGACGGCCGGTGTGCACCCGCGTCGATCTCCGCCAGGGCAGCATCGAGCGCCCGGCGTCGAGCGGACCCCGGGGCGAGTGCGTCCTCGAGGGACTCGCCCTCGTGAACGAACCGTTCGCGCGTGAAGAGTTCCGCCCGCGCGATTGCGGCAGGAGTCGGGAAGGGGGTGGAGTCACCCATCGGAATCGGAAGGTTTGCGTCTAAATATGCGAGCCGCGGCAACACATCTAGCGACTCAGGCGGCCTCAGTTGAAGCCCTACACGGCGAGGAACTACCCCGCAAGCGGTGCCCCCTCGCCGCACCTGGCTCGGAGGATAGGTCTTATTTAAGCAGATCGGGAAGCTTCCGTCAGGTGCTGTTTCCAGGGTGACCATCCGGCCGTGTGGCAAGCTGTCGGCAAGTGCCCATCGCGCGAGCTGTTAGATGACCTCGACGACGCTGTATGAGGTGCGCCAAGTGCGCGGCGATCGGGAGATGACCGCCGCCCTCGAGCTGCGCCACGAGGTGTTCTGCGTGGAGCAGGGCGTCCCCCAGTACGAGGAGCTCGACGGCCGCGATGCCGACGGCATTCACCTCGTGGCGGTCGCGGACGGTGAGTTGCTGGGCACGTGCCGCGTGCTGATGGTCGGTTCGACCGCCCAGCTCAGCCGGCTCGCCGTCCGTGCGTCCGCGCGCCGGCGCGGCATCGCCACCGCGCTGCTCGAGCTGGCCGATGTCGAGGCCCGCCGGGCGGGTGCCCGGCGCGTCGTCCTGCACGCGCAGACGTACGCGCGGGAGCTGTATGAGAACGCGGGCTACCGTCCCCGCGGCCGGGTCTTCAGGGAGGCCGGCATCGAGCACATCGCGATGGAGAAGTTGCTCTGAGCAAGTGGCTCAGCCTGGAAATCATCGCCGCGAAGCGGGCGATGAGTTACGGGATGAGTCGCTAATGCCCGAGGTCCGCATCGATCCGCTGACGGGGCAGCGGGCGATCGTCGCCGGTGCCCGGGCCGGCCGCCCGGGGGGCGAGCTGAGCGCCTCGCCGGCGCCTCCGCTGGATCCCGAGTCCGACCCGTTTGCCGAAGGTCACGAGGATCGAACCCCGCCCGAGGTCTACGCGGTGCGGCCGGACGGGGGTCCGCCGAACACCCCCGGGTGGACGGTCCGCGTGGTACCGAACCTGTACCCGGCTCTCAGTGCTGATGGCGAGCAGCCGGCGCGGCATGCCAACCAGCAGCTGTTCTGGGCGGGTCCGGCTGTTGGGGCTCACGAGGTGATCGTCAACGCTCCCGACCCGGTCACCTCGCTCTCGGCGCTCCCGGTCGAGCAGGTTCGGGTCGCGGCCGAGGTCTGGCGGGAGCGGATGCGGTTCCATGCCGAGGCTGCCTGTCTTCATCTGATCGTCAACGAGCAGCGCGAGGCCGGCGCCTCGCTGCCGCACACCCACGCCCAGCTCTACGCGCTCGCCTTCGTCCCCGCGGCGATCGCCCGCGAGCGGGAGCGCTTCGGCGCCTACGCGACGCAGACGATGGGCGGTAACCTGCTTGGCGACCTCGTCCAGGAGGAGGTTCGCCAGCGCGAGCGGATCGTGGCCATCGACGAGGACGCGGTGCTGCTGGCGCCCTACGGGGCCCGGGTGCCGTTTCAGCTGATGATCGCGCCCCGCACCCCGCGAATGCGCTTCGAGGATGATGGTCCGACCGGAGCGGCGATGCTCCACGAGGCCCTGCGCCGGCTGGGGCGCCGGCTCGGGGCGAGTCCGCCGCTGAACCTGTGGGTCCGGACGGCGCCGCAGGGGGCCGAGCACTTCTGCTGGCGGATCGACATCCTGCCACGGCTGACGCACTTCGCGGGATTGGAGCTCGGCGCCGGCGTTCACCTGAACGTGGTCGCGCCCGAGCAGGTCGCGGCGGAGCTCCGCGAGGTCTGAGGGTTCCGGCCGCGGTGGGCGAGATGTAAAGCACCGGGACCCATTTGGTTGGCCAAACCACTTGGTCAAGCCTGCTAAGTTAGCTCGCGTGCGCGTCAACATCGGCGAAGCAAAAACCAATCTTTCGAAGCTGCTGGCACAGGTCGAGGCGGGCGAGGAGGTCGAGATCGCCCGCAACGGCGTGCCAGTCGCGCGGCTCGTTCCGGTGCCGCCGCCGGAGGGGCCCGGGGCGCGTTTTCTCGCCAACTGGGGGTCGCTTGGTGCGCAGGTAAGGGTCGGCGACGACTTCGAGTTCAGCGAAGAGGAGCTCGACGACATACTCGCCGACGATCCGCTTGAGCCCAACGTGGGCGACCGGTGAGGCTGCTGCTCGATACCCACGTGATCCTCTGGCGGGCCTCCGGAGAGCGCACCCTCGGTCGGTCGGCGCGGGCAGCTATTGAGCGCGCCACCGATCTGACGTTCAGCGTCGTCTCGTTCGCTGAGATCGGGATCAAGGCATCGCTCGGAAAGCTGACGATCCCCAAGGATCTGTACAAGCACATCCTCGACGGTGGCGTGCGCATCCTGGGACTCGCGCCAGACCACGGCTTGGCTGTCGGCTCGCTGCCGCTGCACCACCGCGATCCTTTCGACCGGCTGCTGATCGCGCAGGCTGTACACGAGGGTCTGACGATCATGACCGCGGACAAACGCTTCACAAGCTACGACCTCGAAGTAGTCGACGCGCTTGCGTGAGGCGAAAGCAGTTTGCGAGCGCTCGTACAACGCGTGACCCGCGCGTCGGTGTCGGTAGATGCCCGGGTCGTGTCATCGATAGGGCCGGGACTGCTCGTGCTGCTGGGGGTCAGCCGTGACGACCGCGCGAGCGACGCGGACTGGCTGGCGGACAGAGTCCGGGCGCTGCGTGTGTTTCCCGGCCCTGATGGCCGCATGAACGAGCCGTTGGGGGATCGCGAAGTGCTGTGCGTGAGCCAGTTCACCCTCTACGGCGACGCCCGCCGCGGCAACCGCCCGAGCTACGTTGACGCCGCCCCTCCCGAGATTGCCGAGCCGCTCTATGAGCGGTTTTGTGGGCGGTTGGACGCGCGGCGCGGGGTGTTCGGGGCGATGATGGCGGTCGAGTTGGTCAACGATGGGCCTGTGACGCTCCTGGTGGAAACTCCTCGCCGCTGAGCCGCCGGCGGGTGGGCGTTCGGGCCTAATCCGCCGGGCCGGTTCGGGTGCGAGCGGGGACCCGTGGGCCTGAGGGCTTGCGCCGGCCGCCCGGATCGCGCGCGGCCTGCCCGTAGACCTCCCAGGTGGCGTCGGCGGCGTTCTCCCAGGTCCATGGTGGCGGAGGCGGTGCCGGACGGCGGGCCGCCTCGGCGGCGGCGATCAAACGATCGAGATCATCGACTGGGCAGAGCACAGCGTGCCCGCCGAGAACTTCTCGCAACGCCGGAACGTCGCAGGCCACCACTGGAGTGCCGCAGGCGAGCGCCTCGACTGGGGGAAGCCCGAAGCCCTCGTCGTCGCTCGGGAATACGAGGGCGTGGGCTCCCGTGTAGATCGCGGCCAGCTCGTCATCGCTGACGATTCCGGTGAGGGTCACATCCGGCAGCTCGTGCGCCCAGGGACCCGTCGGTCCGACCAGGACAAGCGGGAGGTTGCGCCGTGTCCGCACGAGGGCGGCCACGCGCTTGCGCGGGTCGGCCGTCTGCAGGCTTCCCACCCACAGCAGGTAGCGCTCGGGAAGGCCATGGCGTTCGCGGACCGCCTGGACCTCCGCCTCGGGACGCGGGCGCAGCGCTGACGCCGCTGCCTCGCCCACGACCGCGATCCGCTTATCGGGAATCTCGAGCACGTCGACCACGTCGGCCGCGACCGCCTGGGTGGGGACGATTACCCGATCCGCCCGCTGCACGGCGAGGTAGCGGAGCCGGTTGCGAAGGCCGGCGCGCAGGTACTCGCCCAGCCGCTTGAGCGAAGCGAGGTCGTGCACGGTCACGACCATCGGCACGGGGCACCGGAGCATCGCGCCCTGGATCCACGGAGCGTGGAAGACCTCGCACCGGCGCGGCTGGTGGGTCTCAACGATCTCGCCCCGATCGCTGTTCCGCAGCGCTCCCAGCAGACAGCGGGCGTACCGGCCAACGCCGCGCGGATCCTTCATGGGGCGACTGTCGTATGCGACCTTCATATCGATGTCCGAACCGCGGCCGCCAGCCTGGATCGCGTGCGCCTGGCGAATCGGAGGGCTTCATGCCCAGGTATCACTCTATAGGTGAACGCTCACAAATGTCGGCACGTGGGCTCTCTGGAGACTGTCGCGCCCGCGCCGGCGCCGGCCCGCGTGGCCGGCGCCGTTCCCTTGCCCTGTACGGTCGCGGCGGTGAAGGACTACTACGAGGAGCTCTGGCGCCGCCTGCCCGAAGATCTCGCGCCGCCCGACTTCGAGCGCCGGCTGCGGTTTCTGATGTCCGAGGTTCGTGCGGAGAACCGGGCGCTCGACGTGGGCTGCGGGTCTGGCGAATTCACCGCGCGTCTGGCGCGCCTCGCTGCGAGCGTGGTTGGGGTGGATGTGGCTGAGGAGGCGCTCTCACGGGCGAGAGCCCGCTATCCGGGCCTCGACTTTCGCCTCGTCCCGCTCGATGGACCGCTCCCACTGGACGACAACTCGTTCGACCTGGTCTGGGCGAGCGAGGTGATCGAGCACGTCGCCGACACCGCGAGGTGGCTGTCGGAGGTCAGGCGGGTGCTGGCGCCGGGCGGCCGATTACTCGCGACCACTCCGTCGCACGGCCGCTTGCGGTTGGCCCTCGGGGGCATCGCGCGGTACTCGGATCCGCTCGGCGACCACCTGCACCTCTACACCCGGGCATCCCTCGGCTCATTGCTCCGGGAGTTCGGTTTCGGGGAGGTCTCGGTGCGCGCTGTCGGAGGCCCGCCGCTGCTGCGACGGCTGTTGCTGGCGCGTGCGGTCCGGTGACGTCCGTCCGGAACCGATTGACTACCTCCGGCGGGTTGAGGCGTTCAGGTTTGGCCTAAGGTCTGGCTGTGGACTTGGTCCCCCTGCGGAGGCGGCTCAAAGCCGCGATTCAGACCAGCTTGGCTGCTCGCGGGATCGAAGTGCATCGGACGAGGACTGGTGTCCGGCGGACCTTGCCGGCCGTGCTGGCGCACTACCGTCGCCTTGGCCTGGCGCCATCAACCGTGATCGATGTCGGCGTCGGACCTGGCACTCCTGAGCTCTACCAAGCGTTTCCGGACGCCAAGCTCGTGTTGGTCGAACCGCTGGAGGAATGGAGAGCCACGCTCGAGCACTTGCAGCGATCTCGGATGGCGGAACTGGTAACCGCGGCTGCGGGAGCACAGGCCGGCGAAGTCGAGGTTGCAGTTCACCGGGTTCCCACCCTGTCCTCGATCCTCGGCGCTCGCCCCGGCGATGCTGCAACGCCAGGGCGCAGAAGGGTCCCGATGTTGCGGCTGGACGACCTGAGGCAGGAAAGAGGTCTGGTCGGCCCGTTCGTGGTGAAGGTCGACGTTGAGGGGGCGGAGCTCGAGGTGTTGGCGGGAGCGGTCGACGTGTTGCGCGAGAGCGAGCTCGTGCTGCTCGAGGTTTCGCTGTTTGAGCTTGTCGCCGGCGCACCACAGTTCCACGAGGTGGTGTTCTGGATGCACGACCACGGGTTTGTCGTAGCGGACTTCTATAACGGTCACAATCGACCGCTAGACGGCGCTCTGGCCCAGCTCGACGTCGCGTTCGTCCAAGAGCGAGGTCGATTCCGGACCGAACACGCCTACGCGACCCCAGCTCAAGCTGACGCGCTCTACCGGAGTTGGGGCTATTAGCAGCCCGAGCGACCTCGGTCCTCGGCGTTATCGGTTGTCGGTGACGCCCGATGCACGACGCACCGCAGTTGCTCATGCGACGGGCTCAGCTGATCTCTGCCCGAGCCTGAGCCATCAGCTGTGCCACCGACGAGTTGCTCGGATCGAGTTCGGAGGCCGTTTGCAGCTCGCTCAAGGCCAGACGCGGCTGATGGTGTCCAAGGTCGAATGCCGCCAGGTGGCTCCAGGGCTGGGGATTGGAGGGCGCCACGGACACGGCCTTTAAGAGCTCGCTGCGCGCCGCGCTCAGGTCGCCGGCAGCCTCATAGATCGCCGCCAGCTCCCACAAAGGCTGCATGGCGACCGGATCGACGCTGGCCGCGGTGCGCGCATCGGACAACGCCGTGCTCGTGTCGCCCTTGATCGCCGCCACGTTGGCGGCCGCGTCCGCGTTGGCGGAGCGAAGCGGCTGCCAGATCACCCAGGCAGCGAAGATCGCCGCCGCCGCGATCGCGGCGGTCAGGGCCGCAGCGGCAGGCGCTCTTGTCAGACGCCGGCGAGCCGAAGAATGACCGACGGGCTGCGCGAGCGGTCCGCGTCCCGCCAGCCACCCCGCGCATAAAAGTGCCGGCACGGCCACTCCCGGGAAGAACCAGGTCCAGTCGATCGCCGAGTGCGTCCCGAAGATGAGCATGACCGCAAACAGGGTCAGCAGCCCGACATGCTCCGCGGCATGCTCGGCCGGCACTCGCGTCCACGGTCGGAGCGTTCGAGCGACCGCAACGCTCCAAGCTATTAGCAGCGCGAGGCATAGAGCGACCCCGATCAAGCCGAAGTCGGCGAACGTCTCGATCACGAAGCTGTGGGCGTGCCCCGCGCTGACGTTCTGGCTGGCGTAGCGCTCTCGAGCGACCGCGTAGCCAAGCGCACCGACCCCCTTCAGCAATGAGTGCTCGCCCACCTTCAGCCCCTCGCTCCAGTACAGCGGGCGGCTGTTCGACAGCTCGACGAGCCGGCCGGGGTTGTCGTTGACGGCGCCGTGAGTGCTCGTGAGCTTGGTCCAGATGTGCGACACCTCACCGGTGAAGCCGCGTGTGGAGCCGGCGAGCGCGACGAGGCCGCCGACGGGGGCGAGCGCGACGAGGACCACGAGAGCTGTTCCGATGCGTCGCCTCGCCGCCGCGGAGATCGAGACACGATCCATGCCGATCACGGTCAGGAACCCCGCGATCGTGAGCAGGACCAGCGTGACGAGCACGACTACACCGAACGTGTGCCCGGCCGTCGTGCGCGCATGTAGAGGCTCGTAATCGTGGGTGAGGGCGTGATGGGAGAACGCCCACAGGCCCACGGCGGCGGCGCCGGCAGCTCCCAACCCCAGGACGAGCGCGGCACGCAACCGAAGCGGAACCAGCGCAAACCAGCACCCAAGTCCAACAACGGCGGCCAAGAGGGCCCCCCGCGAGACGGAGAGCACGAGGACGGCCACGAGGATTCCCGTCGCCGGCACCGTAAGCGCCCTCAGAACGACGCTGTGATCTCGCCGGGCGCCCGCCCACAGGCACGCGGGAAGCCCTAACGCGGCCATCAGCCCGGTCGCGTTGTAGTAGCCGAACGGTGCCCGCAGCCGGCCCACCGGAGTCGAGGGATCGAAAGTCGAGGGAAAAACCTTCGCCAGCAGCGCGTACGCACTCACGACCGCCGCGCACAGGGCGATGGCGCCGACCACCGCCCGCCACCTGGCTGGAGCGAGCCGGGCGAACGCGATCGCTGAGCCGAACGCCGCCAGGTACGAGAGCGTTCGGTTGGCTTCGACCCACGAGGTGGAGGGATCGACCGACCACGCGATCGAAGCGAACGCCAATGCGCCGAGGGCTCCGAACAACACGAGCGTCGTTCCTCCCCACGCACGGCCCGGGCCGCCCAGGACAATCACCGCCACTCCCGAGCACGCGGCGACGAGCGTGAGCACGATCTCCACCCACGTGTTCGGCGCCGGATCGTCGCCGCCCGCCGTCAGGAAGACCAGCAGCGTCAGGCACGCTCCGAGCCCGAGCCCAAGGATTGCGTCGGCGCTCCAGACGCGACTGCGGCTGGACGCGGCCGGTTCCGGCGCGGCTCGCGTCTGCGCCGTGGCGAGTGACGACACGGCGGCGAGGCTAGCAACGCGTCTGGGCGCTGGGGCTGTCACATCATCGTTTCCGGTGGCTGGCATCGATCACGCCGACTGAGCGCGAGGGCCGTGCTGCGAATATGGCGCTATAAGCCGGTGGTACACACCTGCGGTCAGGCGGATCCTCGGTCAGAGAGAGCGGGCGATATTGCGCCGCGTGCGCTTCGAGGTCCACTGGTTCGCGCAGCTGGCAATGCTGCCGCCGCCGGTCGCGTGGTTTCAGCTGCGGGCGCGGCGGCTGGCGTGGCGGACGAACGATCACTTCAGCCTCACGTCGGCGACGCGTCCCCCGAACTTGAAGAAGCTTCTCGATTTGGCGGGAGGGTCCAATTACGTCGTGGAGCTGGGCACAGCTACGGCTTGGACGGCGATCTCGCTTGCGCTCGCCTCGAGCGACCGACGGGTGATCACATATGACGTGATCCAGCGGCCCGAGCCACACCGATACCTGGGGCTGGTGAACCACTCCGTGCGGGCTCGCGTGCAGCTTGTCACCGCACCGGGCTCCCAAGGGCCGCCTGATTCGACTCCTGTGGGGATGCTCTATATCGACAGTTCCCACGAGCGCCAGGAAACGGTCGCGGAGGTGCTGGCCTGGCAACCAGTGCTGTGTCCAGGCGCGCCGGTCGTCTTCGACGACTACACGCATCCGGACTATCCCGGTGTGGCGGACGCGGTAGCGCAGCTGGGCCTATCCGGTGAGCAGCAAGGCTCGCTCTTCGTCCACCGGGCGGGGTGAAACGATGGCGGCGGTTCACCTCCATGTCTGGTGCGTGACGAGGGTCGTCTGGGCATCCACAGCCGAGGTGTATGGTCGCGCGGCGAGGAAGCGCCTTGCTTCAGCGACCGCATCGCTCCGATCGTAGGAAGAGGCAATCGGACGCAGCCCATGCCGGATCGGCGTCGCGTCGATAACGCCAGCGCGCCAGCCATGCTGCCACGCGATTGCGGACCAGTGCAGGTCGAGGCCCCATCCGATCCGGAGCTGCGGGAAGGGGAGGATTGTGTCGAAGGTGACGTGGTGGAACGCAACCACGGGACCGATCTCGACGTATCTGGTCTCACGGGCGATCGTCCCCGCTCGGCGGCGCGTCACATGCCAAGCCGCATGTGAACGCGCAATGTGAGCGGGCTGCGCCAGGCGGAACTGGAAGCGCTCGGCGAGAAAGATGAACGTGTCTAGAAAGTCCCGCGGTAGCCGGACGTCGTCATCCACGACAATGAGCCAATCGCGACCCTCTACTGGATTTTCCGAGAGCAGCAGGTTGAGGTTTTCGAACTTGCCGCGGCCTGCGACCGGGGCGGCCGCGAAGCGGATCTCGTGCCGCGAGCGCAACAGCTCCCGGCGAGCGTCTGCAAGGAGGTTGGCGGTGCCCGTACGTTCTATCCCAAGCACGAGTACACGACGAATCGGCCAGTCGCCGGCAGCCCGCCGCAGCCGCCACCGTTGGACGCGCGCCAGCGCCGACAAGTCCGCGCGGGCGTCCTCGACCAGCGCACGGGCGGTCGCCCGGATCCCTGATACCTCGCCGCTGGTCCCGGATAGAAAGTCGTCCTGCTTCGGGCGGTCGGTCAGGGGGCCGAGCGACGCAGCGTAATCGGCTCGGTGGCGGGGTGCGCGCCGTTCGGCGAGCGTCTCGCGCAGGCGCCCGGCGCTTGCGGCCGCCATCACGATGCCGTTCGGGCAGCGCCGGCGCAACACGTGCCAGACACAGCCTGCAAGCACGCGCACCTCGCGATGGAATGCGGGGGCGGTGTCGCGCCGAACGTCGTGGCGGCGCGCCTCGCGGCCGTGTCGATAGGCGACTTGAGCCAGAGACCGGAGCCGGGCATCGTGCGAGGTGCGACGGTGATCGAGGCCGGCCCTCGGTAGGTAGCGAATGCGACCCCCGGCCTCCTTCCATCGAACCTCCCATTCCTCTTCGTCACCGCGTCCCGAAAGATTCCCGTCGAACTTCCCCACGCGATCGAACGCGCACCTCCGGATCGCCATGTTGGTGCCCCAAACGAGCGGGACGTCGCGATCCTCGGCCCCAAAGTCGAGCGTCGTGATCGGCGGCGATTCCCGACCACAGGACCGGGGTCCACCCCCCTCCAGCCGGGCGACAATGGGACCGCCGAAAACGGCCCGATCCGGATTCGAGTCAGCTCCCACGAGGACGGCGTCGAGCCATCCTGGCGGCGTCTCCACGTCCTGGTCGATGAACACGAGAAGGTCGCTTTGTGCGGCGTCGATGCCAGCGTTCCGCGCGCCGTTCACCCCCCGCCTCTCCGGCAGGAACACCAGCTGCGCGCCGTGCCGTCGCGCGATCTCGGCCGCGGCTGGGCTCGGGCCATCGCTCACGACGATCACCTCCGCGTTGGCCGCTCTGGCCTGGGGCACGACTGAGGCGAGTGCGGTGTCCAGGTAGTCACCTGGAAGACGGCTGGGGATCACGATCGAGGCGGAGGGTGGCTCGGGCACTCCGGGATTCTCACGGCCCCGCGACCTCGGAGCTCGTTGGAATGGTTCAGTGCCACCGGTTCGGTCACGCACGAGTGCCTGGCCTATCTGAACTCTGACGATCGACAGCCCACGCGCGGGCGCCGTTACCGCGACCCCACCGACGCAGCTTGTAAGACGCGCGGTATCCAAGCCTGAGAGCCCCGAACAACGGAGTGCCGATGACGGGGTGCATCGCCAGCGCCAGCAGGGGCCGTTCGACGTCCGCGGGCAACGCCCCGCCCGGTCCCATCAACCGCATGGCGTCTTCGCTCAGCCCGCCGGTGAGGGGCCCGTGACGGCGTTCCAGTGCGCCCGCCGGCGGGCTCGGCGCATCGCACGTCGCGCCGTATAGCTCCAGGAGGCGTCCAGCCGTCGCATCCCACGTAAGCCGGGCCCCGGCGCTTCGAATCGAGCGCACGTTTCGCTCGCGCATCCGAGCGTCGCGCAGCAGTTGCAGCGCTCGATCGGCAGTCTGCGGGGCGTCCCAGGCCACAATCTCGGCGGCGCTTTCGGGCAGCACTTCGCTCAGCGATGTGCCAGCGGCCCACATACACGGGACACCGTGACTGGCCGCCTCGAACGGGACCAGCCCGAAGCCTTCGTGGACCGTCGGATAAAAGACCAGCCCCGCGCGACCGAGAAGCCACGCCTTTTCGGCTTCGCCAACTGGCCCCAGGTCGATCACAACCTCGGCCAGCGCCGGTGCGGCCGCCAGGATGCGCTTCTCATCCTCGGCCGACGAGCCGTACCCAATCCGGGGACCGGCGAACACGAGGCGACCGCGCCACCCGTGGCGGCGCTGGAGCTCCTCGATGACGCGCAGCGCAAACGGCCGGTTCTTGTGGCGGTAGTCCGTGCCGAGGCAGAGTATGACCTCCGCGTCCTCCGGCAGTCGCGCGGCGTCCCAGGGGCGCCCCCCGCGTTGATCGCGAGCCGCGACAACATGATCGACGCCGATCGGCGCCAGACTCGCCCGGGTGGGGTCCACGAGGTCGTCGGCGAGCGCGTCGTTTCGGACCTGGGATGAGAAGAAGAGCACGCGGTCGGCCACAGCCAGCGCCGTGCGGGTCAGCTGGCGGTAGCCGTTCCACGCCTCCAGCGATGGGAAGTAGGCCGGATTGGTGTAAGTGATCAGGTCCTGTTGTGTGATGACGAGCCGATCCGCCAGCGCGAGCGGCAGTGCGAGGTCTCCGTAGCTGTGGACCTGGAACGGACGATGTACGAGGTCTGCGCGAGGGGGGCGCTGCCTCGAGACTTCGGCGTCGGTAAGGAGCGTGACAGCAGGCAATGATCTAAGCCTTCGCGCGGCATCATCGCTGACGTTGTCCGGCACGATCGCGGAGAGATTTGCTCCCTCCGTGCGGGCCAACGCGGCAATGACCTCGATGACATGGACCTGGGTACCCGTCGTCGGCTCCGACAGGGTCCGAGCGTCGATTACGACCGACAAGCGGCCCAGCGCGCGCCGTACGCGAGTCAGAGACCGTGCAAGCTGGCCCATGCCGTCCGTCGACGGACGCGGCCACTGGCCACGACCCGTGGGGCTCCGGTCGAGAACCAGCACGTCATCCGCGAGGACGTGGCGCAGGCCGTACCCCACGCACCGCTCGGAGAACTCACTGTCCGCACCGGGGCCGGCCACAAAGGCTGCATCGGGATCCCCGACGAGTTCGAGCGCACTGCGGCGCATATAAACGCAAGGCCCGGTCGCTCGTGTGAGGAGGGGGTGCAGGCGCAGCGAGCGAGAGCGAACCGACGCCGCAGCATTGTCTCCGCTCAGAGCCTGGCAACTCAGGGCGGACGCAGTGGCCACTCGGCTGTCCGAGTACGCCGCCTGGCGCAGCCCCTCCAGCCATTCCGCAGCTACCACGCAGTCTGAGCTCAGCAGCACGACGTCGGCCGGTGCCGCGATCGCAAGCGCGGCGTTCACCGCGGCAAGAGGACCGATCGGGTGGTCGGGGCGCACATACCACAGCTCATTTGCGCTGGCGTCGTCGAGGCCCAGCTGGCGAATGGGGTCGAGGCCGTCGGATTCGGGGCGCCGGTCATCGCAGACTACGATCGGCACCTCTCTGGGGGTATGCGCTGCGACGCCGCGCAAACACGCAGTGAGATGCTCGGAAGCCTCGTCGACAGGGATGCAAACGACGACGCCTCCCCTCTGGACACCCGGGCGCGTGTTGGGATCGATGGATCTGATCTGCACGCGGCGATTATCGCGCGGGCGTATCGCCGCACTCACGTCCTGTGTCGCGCCCGCCTCTGCTTGGCGAGCTGCCGCGCGAAGGCCCGGACGAAGCGGGGGTTATAGCGCGTGTAGCGGCGCCACAGCCGCCGTGGCTCGTGGGCGAGCCGATAAGACCACTCGAGGCCTCCGCGCTGCATCCAGGTAGGTGCCTGCGGCATCAGACCGGCGTGGAAATCAAACGCCGCGCCGACCCCGATGAGCACGGACGGCTCGAGCAAGGGACGGATCTCCGCCATCCACTTCTCCTGCTTGGGCACTCCGATCCCGACCCAGACAACGTCGGCACGGGATTGATTGATCTCATCGACGACCGCGTCTCGCTCCTCGCCCGTCAGAGGCCGGTGTGGCGGCGCGTAACCGCCAACGATCTTGACGCCTGGAAAGCGCTGGCGGAGATTGAGAGCCAGCTGCACCAGGGCACCTTGATTACGGCCGCCGTACAGATAGAACCGCTGCCCGGTCTGCGCCGCCCGTGCGCACGCCCGCTTCATCAGCTCGGGGCCGTAGACCCGGTCGCGCAGCGAGTATCCGAGCGCGTTGATCGCCCAAACCAGTGGCTGGCCGTCGGGCACGTTGATCGATGAAGCATGGATCGCGGAGCGAAGCTGTGGATCCTCCGCTGAGGCCATCACCGTGTGCACGTTGCACACACAGACGTAGCCGCGCCGCTGCTGCGCGACCATGCCATCGATCCAGTCGAGCGTTCCCTCATAGTCGGTCAAGGCCAGCGGTACGCCGACGACATCCACCGTCGGTGGCGACTGGATCGGCGCTGGAAAAGGCTGGACGGAACCCTCTTGAAGCATGACTGATCTTTCGCCGGTGGCTGCCAATCTGCCCCGCTGAACGCGGTACGTTACGGGTCGGAACGAGCCGGGAGGCGTCTGGTTGCGCACTTGCACGCAAAGTGCGACCGGGTTCGTTGCAATTGGTTGCAAATACTTCGCGCGACATGTCGCGACAGCTGTATGCTCTTAGGCCGACAGGGAAGTCGATCGGGCCCGCGAGCATCGCCCCCTTTCTCGCGGGTCTCGGACGGCCCCCAGCCCTACCAGGGTCGTCCTTTTGCCGGGCCCGTGCCGCGCTCGCGGCACGGGCCCGGCGCGTTTCTGGCAAGCTCCGCTCCCATGGACTGCGTCGTCACCGGAGGCGCGGGTTTCATCGGGTCAAACCTCGTCGACGCGCTGATCGCGCGCGGCGATCGGGTCATCGTGATCGACAACTATTCGACCGGCAAGCGCTCCAACCTTGACGAGGCGGCGTCGAGCGGCGCCGAACTGTGCGAGGCCGACGTGCGAAACGCCGGCGCGATCTTTGAGATCCTCGCCAGCGCTCGGCCGGAGATCGTCTTCCACCTAGCGGCACAGATCGACGTCCGCAGCTCGGTAAAGGACCCGGCGGACGACGCGGCTGCGAACGTGCTCGGGACGATCGCGATCCTCGAGGCGGCGCTCGCAGCCGGCACCCGCCGGGTCGTGAACACCTCGACTGGAGGGGGCCTGTACGGGGACGCTACAACGATCCCCACCCCCGAGGACCAGCCAATCAGGCCGCTCGCCCCGTATGGCCAGAGCAAGTACGCGGCCGAGGGCTACTGCGAGCTGTACACACGGCTCCATGGACTTCCCACCGTGTCGCTGCGCTACGGCAATGTCTACGGCCCGCGCCAAGACGTCCATGGCGAGGCTGGCGTGGTCGCGATCTTCTGCGGGAACCTCGTCGAGGGTCGGCGACCCACCGTGTTCGGCGACGGCCGCCAGACGCGCGACTGGGTCGAGGTGAGCGACGTCGTACGCGCCAACCTGCGCGCCGCCGATGCCGAGCTCACCGGCCCTGTCAATATCGGGTGGGGGCGCGAGACGTCGGTGTTGGACCTCCTCGAAGCGCTCGGCGACGTCAGCGACCGTCGGCCGCTCGGCCACCCGCAGTTCGCTCCGGACCGCCCTGGGGAGGTACGCCGTAGCTGCCTGGATGTCACCCGGGCTTGGCGCGAGCTGGGATGGGAGGCGCGCATCGGGCTGCGCGAGGGGTTGGAGCGGACTCTGGGTGCGGTGTAGAGCCCGGCGTCGATCCGACCATTGCTTACGTTGGTCGGAGCGAGAAATTGTCTAAAGGTGCTCGGCCGCGCGCGGCGCCTCGCGAATGAAGACCCACCACCCCAGGGCGAAGAGGCCGACGAGGACCGCGACCGGCGCGAGTACGTGGCCCCACCCGCCGGCGGCCTGCGCGGCGCTCGGAAAGGCGACCGGGCCATAGCGCGCGGCCGTCGCACCAGACAGCGGGACGTACCCGATCACTGCGTGACCCATTTGCGTATTGAGCATCGCAATCGGATTCAACACCGCGTAGCGCTCAACACCGAGCGACCGCAGGTACCCCACCGTGAAGATGATCGGGGAGAAGTAGAAGAGAACCTGAGACAGCACGTCCCAAATCGGCTGGACGTCGCGATACGGTACGTAGAGCGCGCACAGCAGCATCCCCACTCCGCTCGCGAGGACGATGTAGGCGCCCACGATCGGGATCAGCTCCAGCCAGGACGCGTTTGGGGTAACGCCGTTGGCGAGCGCGAATACGAACACGGCGATGAAATTCATCGCCAGGTTGAAGACCGCCGTCAACGACACGGACAGTGGGATCACCATCCGCGGGAAGCGCACCTTTCGAAGCAGCCCTTCCCGGGCGACAAGGCACGGCACGCACCCTGACGTCGCCTCCAGAAAGTAATTCCACATCACGATCGACATCAACATGTAGACCGCGTAGTGCGGAATCCCCTTGCCCAGCTTGAAGACCTTCGTGAACACCACATAGAGCACGCCAAAGAACAACAACGGTCGCATCAGCGACCAGACGTAGCCGAGCACGGAGCCGAAATAGCGCAGCTTGAATTCGGTCCGTGCAAGCGTCAGCGTCAGTTCAACGAACCGTCGAACACCGCCTCCGAAGGCGGAAGGTCCGTACACAGCGGCGCTGTCGACGCTCATAGGACGGGAGGTCTCGACGCTCACCGCCCGCAAGGTAGCATCGGCGTGGCGCGGGCGCGGGGGATATCTGATGCTATCCGGGCCCGATCTCGAGCTCGTACGGCAAGTCCGCCTGGCCGCCGGTGATGTTCGGGCCGTGGACCATCAAACCGGTGTAGTCCTCCCGGACGTCGAGTGCGTCGTTGCCAAGCCCGGCGCGCGTCACCGAGGGCGTGAACGTGTAGCGCCCCGGGACAAGCAGGTTGGTCAAACGCATTCGGATCAGTATGCGTTGGCCTGCCATGAAATGACCGCTGGGCCCGTGCTCCCAGTCCGTCCGGGAGGCGACCGTGACCTGGCGCCATTCGTTCATCAGGCGGAAGCCGAAGACCGGATCCTGCAGGTCCTCGTTGAACGCGATCTGCATGCAGAGCGAAAACGGCTCGCGCTGGGCCACGGCGCTGGCACGTTCCCCGCTGTCATCCTCGATCCAGGCGTCGACGATCTCCGCACCACGGTCTCCGTATCGCTGCTCGCCCCCATCGCTCCTGGCGCCTGGAAGGCGCCCGAAGTTCAGCTCGTGGTACTCGCGGGCAACGCGATCCGGAGCGCCCATGCACACAATCTGGCCGCGTTCCATCAGCATGGCCCGATCGCAGAAGCGCGTGATCGCGCCCATGTCGTGCGTGACGAACACGATCGTCTTGCCTTCGCCCCTGAGCCGGTGGAACTGATCGAAGCACTTCTGCTGGAACGCGGAGTCCCCCACGGCCAGGACCTCGTCGATGAGGAGCACGTCCGCGTCCACCTGGACGGCGACCGAGAACGCGAGGCGCACATACATGCCGGAGGAGTAGTTCTTGAGCTTGAGGTCGAGGAACTCCTCGAGCTCCGCGAAGGCGATGATCTCCTCGAACCGCTCGCGCGCCTCCTTCAGCGTCAACCCGAGCATGATCCCGTTGATGATGACGTTGTCGCGGGCGGTCAGGTCGGGGTTGAAGCCGACCCCGAGCTCGATGAATGGCGACAGTCGGCCGTGCACCTCAAGCTGTGCCGCGCCGCCCGTGTCGTCCACGCCGTAGATGCCGGCGAGGCACTTGAGCAGGGTGCTCTTCCCACTCCCATTCCGTCCGACGATCCCGAACATCTCGCCCTGCGCAACCTCGAACGAGACCTCGCGGACGGCGTGGAGCTCGTCGAAGGCGTTGAAGCTAAATGGATGCAGCGCCCTCTCTTTGAGCGTGTTGACCTGCAGACGAGGGAGGCGGAAGGTCTTGCTGACGCCGCGAGCCACGATCGCCGGCGGCCCCGTCGTGGGCGGTGCCCCCGCCAACGAGCGCTGTTCCCTTGAGACTGTGGCCACCGCCGGGCGAACAGTAGCAATGGTCTGTAGGGCCTGAGCCTGTGACACGATCCGGGCCTCACATGGCCACCCCCGGCCCGATTCCGGCTTCTTCGACGCGCCCGCGGCCCCGTGTGCTCGCGTGCGGGAATGGCTAGCGTGGGCACCGCCGAGGACGCGCGGGTGGCGGTAAACGTCATCGGCTTCCTCGATGACACGCTTGGGCTCGCCGAGGCGGCGCGGCTATACATAACTGCGCTTCGGGCCGCGGGCGTGCCGGTCGCGACGACCGCGATCGCTCCGGACGCCCCGGCCGTCCCCCGGCGAAAGACGATCAAGCGATACGGCAATCGGGCCCACAGTGAGCTAAGGACACCCTTCGAGCCCGCCTTCAACCTGGCGTGCATAACCGGTGACCAGCTGGTCAAGCTCGCGCGCACCCGCGGCGGGGAGGTGCTTGCCGCCCGCCCGACGATCGGGCAGTGGGCATGGGAAACCGACGTCCTTCCCCCCAGCTGGCTCCCGTCGTTTCGGCTTCTGGAGGAGATATGGGCGTTCTCGACGTTCGTCGCCGACAACCTTGGGCGTCTCTCGCTCGTGCCGGTCGTGGTGATCCCGATGACGGTGGCGGTTCCGGATCCATCGGGCGTCGAGCTCCCAGTTGCACGGGACGACCGCTTTACGTTCCTGTTCGTGTTCGACTTCTTGAGCACGTTGCGACGAAAGAACCCGGTCGGCCTGATTGACGCCTTCGCGCGCGCTTTTGCTCCGGGTGAGGGCCCGCGGCTGTTGCTGAAGACCATCAACGGCCGCCTGCGGCCGGAGCTCGCGGCGCAGCTTCGCCGGAGGATTGCCGACTACCCCGACATCGAGCTGATCGACGCATATTTCGAGCCTGCTCAGAACGCGGCCCTCCTGGCCCGTGCCGACTGTTACGTCTCTCTGCACCGCAGCGAGGGATTTGGCCTCACGCTCGCGGAGTCGATGGCGCTCGGCACCCCGGTAATCGCGACGGGCTACTCGGGGAACACAGACTTCACCACGTCGCAGAACAGCTACCTGGTGGACTGGAAGCCCACTCGGGTCGGACCCGAGTGCGAGATCTATCCCGCGGAGGGCAGCTGGGCTGAACCCGATCTCGATCACGCCGCCGAGCTGATGCGGCGGGTTTGGCGGCGACCCGACGAGGCGCGAGCGAAGGCAGAGCGAGCGCGACGGGACATCTACCGCCTCTATGCACCGGAGGTCGTGGGGCGCCTCGCCCGAGCTCGCCTGGAGCGCCTCGCCAATCGACCAAAGGGCCCCTCGCCGCGTGTGGGGGCGTCGGACGTGAGTACCTTGTCGGAGCTTCGGTTGGCGGCCGTCGAGGATGAGCTGGCGTTCGATCCACACCGCGGCGCTCGGCCGGCGCCGCGCGGCCTCCGCGGGGTGGTTCGACGTCTCGTCCTGAGGCTGATGCTCCCGTTCACGGTGCACGAGCGGAACCTCGACCGCGCGCTGGCCGACGCACTGCGCGGCCTTCTGGCCGAGCTCGAGCGCGAGCGGGCGCTGCGCGTCGAGGATCGGGCGCGAGTTGAGCGCCTGGAGGCGCGGGTACGGGAGCTTGAGGATTCACGCGCTGGGCGCGCTCGCGAACGCTAGGCCGGAGTCCGTGATTAGCGCTTACTCGTCAGCCTCGGCCGCGCTGCCGCGTTCGGCGACGATCGCGTAATCACCGTAGTGCTCCCGATCGGCGTCGAAGTCGCCGCTGCCGCCGGGATGGAAGACATACGCCGAGCGGAACCCGACACCCTGACTCAGAATCAGCAGGACCTCGGGGAAGATCGGGTGCTGATGGCTGAGGTCCGTCCAGAAGTTCTTTAGTGCGGTCGGGGAATGCGGGTTGACGGTCTCGGCGATCAGCAATCCGCCGGGCTGGAGCTTCTGGCACGCCAGGCGAAGAAAGGCGAGGAGGTGCTGGTACGGGATGTGCTCCACCACTTGAGCGGCGAAGATCACCCCAAGCGAGCCGTCGGGAACACCGTCGAGATGAGCGAGGAGGTCGGCTTGCTCCACTTCCAGGCCCTTAGCGCGGGCGCGCGCCACCATCCCGGGGTCGAGGTCGACGCCGCGCGCCGGCACCCTGGCCCCTCGTAGCAGCTCGAGGAACTCGCCCCGGCCGCAGCCGACATCGAGCACCGGCTGGCGTCCCTCCACCAGCGGGAGATACTCCCGCTGCCGCTCGCGGATCACGTCCTCAGAGAGCCTGAACACGTCCTCGAAAGCAACATAGTCCTCTTTGGGCGAGACCGGAGTGCCGGCATGTCGGTAGCCAATTACGCTTCCCGCCTCCCCGGCTTCGAACCGCTCCAGTCCGCGCGTTTCGGGATCCTGCACTCCTCGGATCTCCCCGGCCAACGCCTCGAGTGGTCCCAGACGACGCTCGAGGGCGTCGACGCGCTGGTACAGGGCACTCGCCTGCTCGGTCAGTGCACTTGCCTGCTCGGCGAGGGCGCTCGCCTTCTCGGTGAGGATGCGGTTCCCCGTGTCCAGCCCTTCGATGGCTCGTTGAAGACCTTCGTCGCGCGCGTCTGTGTTTGCCAGGCGTGCATCGAGCGAGCCGATCAGTGCCAACAGACCGCGGTCGATTTGCTGCTGGTGGCGAGCACGGGCTCGTCCCAGACGCAGCAGGGCACGGCGCGCGAGGCGGCGCGAGGTACTCAGGGGCGCCGGAACGGGAGGGGCGAGCGCAACCTCGATCGACTCGCGGACACCTTCGAGATCAGTCATACCTCGTAGAACCAGATGCCGCCGAGCGACACCGGCTTCAGCCCAAGCGCGGCGAGCGCGTCGGGCAGCTGCGGTGTGGTCCCAGAACCGACGATCACGGCCTCTACGTGGCGGCGGACGAGAAATGATCGCAAGACCCCAGGATTCGGTTCAGCGTGGCTGATGAGGGCTGGCAGCAGCGGGTCGGCGGCGTAATCCGCTGGGGGCACCGGGTTCAGGTATATGCCTGTCACACGAAACCACATGCCGGTTTGGGGCAATGCTCACCGCTGCCATCGCCTGGTGGCGCCTCGACTCGAGCCAGTCGCGAGCCATGTCGAGCGTCCGTGTCCCGGGGGGACGCGGTGCGTGCCTGAGTCGTCATTGCTCGGGCCGAATCGTAATGGCTCCTACCGCTACTGTCCGTCACTCTCGCGATGGAGTTGGAACGCTTGCAACAGCACTGGACCGCCTTCGGCGAGCAGGATCCTCTCTGGGCGATCCTCGCCTTTCCCGACAAGCGTCGCGGCGCTTGGGACCTGGAGGAGTTCTTCGCCACCGGCCGCGCGGACGTCGACGACGTGCTTCGGATGCTCGCTGACCACGGTACGGCGGTCGAGCTGGGTCGCGCGCTGGACTTCGGCTGTGGCGTGGGACGGTTGACGCGCGCGCTGGCCCAGCACTTCGCCTCGTGCGACGGGGTCGATTTGGCGGCATCGATGATCGCGCGCGCTCGAGAGCTGAACGAAAACGGCGATCGTGTGCGCTTTCATCACAACGACGCCCCGGATTTGCGGTTGTTCGAGGACGGGAGCTTTGACTTCATTCTCTCGCTGATCGTGCTGCAGCACATGAAGCCGGAGCTGATGCGGGGGTATATCCGCGAGTTTGTCCGGGTACTGCGACCAGGCGGTGTGGCGGTCTTCAACGTCCCTGAGAGCTTCGTTATCCCCGACGTCGCGACACTCCCGCCGGAGGCATGGCGGGCGTCGCTGACCCTGATCGGAACGGTCCCTCCCCTCAACCCTGGCCGGGTCGCTCAGCTGAGGGTCAGGGTGCGCAACGACAGCCCAGTTCCGTGGCCAGATTCAGCTGATCTGCGGGTCGGCAATCACTGGCGCGCTCCGGACGGGAGCTCGGTGCTGTTCGACGATGCCCGAACCGTGATCGGCTCCGCGGTCAATCCCGGTACCGAGTGTGAAGTGCAACTGGACGTCTTTGCACCAGTCGAGCCGGGCGAGTACGAGCTAGAGGTCGACCTGGTCCAAGAAGGGGTCAATTGGTTTGCCGATCGAGGCTCCAGCACGGTGAGGTTACCGGTGACTGTCGCCGCCCGGCCCGATGCGCCGGTGAACGAAGAAGCGCCGGCGGTGCAACGACAGACTACTCAGAGCGGGCTGTCCGGGTTCACGCCTCAGATGGAGATGTATACGATGGCGCGCGAAGACGTGGCCACGACCGTCGAGGGGGCGGGCGGCCTCGTGCTTGACGTGATCGCGAAGGACCAGTGCGGTCCGTCGTTCCCGAACCTCGTGTATGTCGTGACACGAGCCGTTGCGCCGAGGCCGTCGCGATCTCAAAGCGAACGCCTCGATCCACGAACCGTGATCGAGGCGCGTATCCGGGGAGCGCTCGAGGACAGTGGCCATGGACTGCGTGCCCCCTCCACGCGGCTCCTGGCTGCCGACCCCCAGCGCTCCGCACACCATGCGCATGCGCTGCGTTTGATGGACGAGCGGGCGGACCTCGTCGGCTTCGGTCTTACCAGTGCCTTGAAGGGCGTCGGCCGCGCTAGCACGGCCTTGCGGTATGCGCTGCGCCGCGCGATGTTCCAGGTCCTGCATCGCCAGACCGAGCACAACCGGGCCAGCGACGAGCTGGTCCGCAGCCATGAAGCGCAGCTCGAGGCACTCGCCGCGACCGTGCGGGCCCAGCTCGACATCCAAGCCGCGACGGACGAGCGCCTCGATGCGCTCGAGCGGACGCTCGCCCGGGTCGAGGTCAAATCGGTGGCGCTGGCGCGCCGAGCGGCGGTAGGAGCCGGGCGCCCGGGCTCGACGGATCTCGACTACCTTGGATTCACCGAGCGGTTGGGCGGCACCACCGAGGAGGTCCGGGAGCGCCTGCGCAGGTACGTGCCGCGGTTCGAGGGGCTGTCCGACGTCATCGACGCCGGCTGTGGCCGGGGCGAGTTTCTCGAGCTCTTGCGCGAGGCGGGCGTCAGCGCAGTTGGCGTCGACAGCGACGACGCGATGGCCGCCCGGTGTCGCGAGCTCGGGTTGGAAGCGATCCAGGATGACGTTCTGCGCTTCCTTCAAGGCCGCCCCGGCGAGTCTCAGGGAGGGATATTCGCCGCCCATCTGGTCGAGCACCTCGAGCGCACGGAGATCATAGAGCTGGTGCGGTTGGCCTTCAGGACGCTGCGTCCGGGTGGTGTGCTGGTGATCGAGACCGTCAACCCAGCGTGTCTGCTGACGTACACGACCTTCTACGACGACCTCACCCGCGTCGGGCCCCTCCCGGCGCCCGCGCTGAAATGGTTGGCTGAAGCGTCCGGGTTCGAGCCGGCCGAGATCGAGTACACGTCGCCGGTCCCGCCCGAGCACAAGCTCAGGCCGCTGCCAGCCTCCGCGGGTGATGAGGCCGAGGTCGAGGCATTCAACCGCGGCCTTGCCGAAGCCAACGAGCTGTTGTTCGGCTTCCAGGAGTACGCCCTGGTGGCCACCAAGCCGGGGTGAACACGCGTGCAGGTTCTCGTCGCCAGCCCCTTCCGGCCGTCGCGGGAGCCGGGCCAGGCCGATCTCGGTCGTGCGCTCGAGCTCGCGATGCAGGACCATGGGCACGACGTGGAGGCAATCCGGATTCCGTTCGATCCCGATCCAGACGAGCTGTGCGGGCAGCTGCTCGCGTTCCGACTGACCGATGTCGGCGAGTGGTGCGAGCTGCTCGTTGCGACCGGCACCCCCTGCCATTTGCTGCGCCACCCGCGGAAGGTGCTGTGGTTGACCGAGCATTATCCATGCATCGACGGTCGGTCCGCCGCGCTTGACTTGTTTCGGGCTGCCGACCGTCAGGCGTGCGACGAGGCCACGGCGGCGTTTGCCGTTTCCCGGGGCTTGTGCAATCGAATCGCTCAGTCGAGCGGCCGGCCCATCGAGCTGCTGCCACCGCCTCAGCATGGGTCGTGGCATCGCGTCGTGGCGGCCTTGACGGGTGACGATCGCCGCGGCGCGGTTCGATGAGGATCGCCGTCGTCAACACCCAGCAGCCGTTCGTCCGCGGGGGAGCAGAGCAGTTGGCAGACTGGCTGGTCGACCGGCTCCGTGAGCACGGCCATCGCGCCGAGCTCGTGAGCTTGCCGTGCAGCTGGTACCCGCCGCAGAAGCTCCTCGAGCACGTGCTCGCGGTGCGCTTGACGCGGATCACCGACGTCGACCGGGTGATCGCGTTCAAGTTCCCTTCCTATTACATCCCCCATGACGACAAGGTCCTCTGGGTGTTGCACCAGCACCGTCCCGCTTACGACATGTGGGGTTCCGAGTTCGGGCTCCCTGACACGACGGAGGGGCGGTACGCACGCAGAGCGATCGTCGAGGCCGACAAACGGGTGCTGGTGGAGGCGCGTCGCGTGTACGTCATCTCGGAGGTTGTCGCCCGGCGCATGCGTGCCTACAACGGGCACGAGCCAACCGTCCTCTACCCCCCGCTCGGCGATGAGCAGTCCTACTACCGCGGGGAGCCCGGGAACTACGTCTTCTTCCCGAGCCGGATCAACCCGTTCAAGCGCCAGGTCCTCGCCATCGAGGCAATGCGCCACGTTTCCTCGGACGTCCGGCTGGTGATCGCCGGCGACGCTGACTTCCGGGGGACCGACCTCGAACCGGTGTCCAAGCTAGTCGCTGATCCCGAGCTGCGCGGACGCGTCGAGTTGCTGGCGGGGTGGCTGCCGGAGCGGCGCAAGCTGGAGCTGCTCGCGGACTGCCTGGGCGTGCTGTTTCCACCCTTCAACGAGGACTACGGCTTCGTGACGCTTGAGGGCTTCCTCGCGTCAAAGCCGGTGATCACGTGCACGGACTCCGGAGGACCGGTTGAGCTGGTTGAGGACGGAGTCTCCGGCTGGGTGGCAGAGCCCGACCCACGCTCGATCGCCGAAGCGATCGATCGACTGGCGGCCAATCGCAATCTCACCGCGCAGATGGGAGCGAGCGGCCGTGAGCGCCTCCAAGCGCTCGGGATCAACTGGGATCACGTGGTCGAAGAGCTCACCGCTTGAGGGTCGCCTGGTTCACGCCGATTGGGGATGGCGCGATCGCCGACTACAGCCGTGGGGTACTGGGCGCGATGCTCCGCCTGTGCGAGGCTCGCCTGTTCTGCGTCGGTCCGCCCGACCGCTTCCCCGCCGGAGTCCCCGTAACGGACCTCACAGCGCAACCGCAGGCGCTCTCAGACCTCCCATCCTTCGACGCGGTCTTCTACAACCTCGGCAACGATTTCGAGGAGTACGCGTGGATCTTCGACGTCGCTCGGATGCACCCCGGGATCGTCGTCCTGCACGAGGTGACCCTGCACCGGTTGTTCCTCGGCTACTACCTTCAGCACCTGCACCGGCCGGAGCTGTACATCACCCGAATGGCCGAGCACTACGGGATCGATGGCCTCATCACGGCGCATCGTGTGCTCGGCCCGTGGTTCGATCCCGAGACCACGCGCGTCGATGACGACGACCTGCTCCGTTACACGTTCACCGAAGAGGCGCTGAGGATGGCGCGCGGGGCCGTCGTCCATTCCCGCTGGCACCGCGCGATCGTGCGGAAGCTATGGGAGGGGCCCGTGCACGAGGCGTGGCTTCCGGTGCAACGACCGAGTGCATCATCCGTCCCCGCTGAGACGCGCGAGGACGAGCTCCACGACAATCGCATAACGCTGATGACGCTCGGTCCCGTGGAGTCCCGCACCCATGCCGCCGACGTGATCGATCTCCTTGCCGAGGATCCAGACCTGGCCGCGCGCACAGAGTATGTGATAGCCGGGCCTTACGATCCTGCCGATTCGTACGTGCGCGACCTGACGGCCAAGATCGCTCATGCCAGCCTTGCCGGCAGTGTCCGGATGCTCGGGGATCTGCCGCCGCACGAGCTAGACCGCTGCGCGCGCGCCGCTGATGTGTTCATTAACCTTCGGCACCCGGACGATCAGGGATGCTCGGTGTCGCTGATGTACCAGCTGCCGTTCGGCAAGCCGGTCCTCACGTACAACTGCGGTTCGTTCGCGGAGGTTCCGAGCGAGGCGGTCGCGAAGGCTCCGATCGGGGATAGGGCGGGGCTGCGTAGGAACCTGCGTGAGCTTGTCGACAATTCCGCGCGTCGCCACGCGATCGGCGCTGCCGGGAGGCACTTCGCAGCTCGTCATGGGACGCGCGATTATGCGCGAGGGGTGCTGCGGTTTGCAGAGCAAGATGCTCGAGCGGCCGGCGCCGAGGCGCTTGCGCAGGCCGCATCGCGTGCCCTCGCCGAGCGGATCGCGATCCACATCGGCGAAACGCTCGCCAGCCTCGGCGCGACGGCTGGCTCGCCTGGGGTGGACCGTGTGATCCGAGAGACGGCCCGCCTTCTTTGCCCGCCGCCAGGGTGAGCTCGCGAACCCATGTTTAATGCGGCCGGATGGGGTTCGTGCTCAACCGCGTTGTCAGGCTCGAGGACTTCGAAGAGCGGGTCGTGAGGGACGCGATCCGCGAGGTGTTCGCGCGTGAGGCCTCGGAGTCACCAGAGTTCCCGACCGGCCGGGAGCATCGCAAGCAGTGGGAGGTCGCGATGGCGGTCCTCGCGTTGCGCGACGGTGGCGTGCTGCGAGGAGATGCCGAAGTGCTCGGCATCGGCGCCGGCAGCGAGGCGACGCTGTTCTGGCTAACGAATCAGGTGCGGCGCGTGTTCGCCACGGACCTGTACGCAGATCCCGGCCACTGGGTCGGCACGGCGCCGCCGACGATGCTCACGAATCCTGGAAGTGCCTGGGACGGGCCATGGAACCCGCGGCGGCTCGTCGTTCAGCACATGGACGCCTGTGAGCTGTCCTACGAAGATGAGACCTTCGATGGGATCTTCTCGTCAGGATCGATCGAGCACTTCGGCGGCCTGGATCGCATCGGCATTGCGATGGATGAAGCGTTTCGCGTTCTCAAGCCGGGTGGTACGGCCACGTTCTCAACCGAGTTCTTGGTCGACGGCGATCCGCTGGAGTTCGAGGACCACATGGTGATGTTCACCCCCAACCTGATCCAACGCGTTCTCCTGGCCGACCGAGACTGGGCCCCGACCACGTCGATCGATTACACGCTCACCGAGGGGACCCTTGCGACCGAAATCGCGAATCACGAGTACGCCGCCCGAGAAGAGCGAGGAGAGTCGGTATGTCCACATTGTGTGCTGCGGGTCGGGTCAAACCGCATCACGAGCGTCCACATCGCGCTGCGCAAGTCAATGCAGCCGCGCCCACTTCCGGTTCGCCCACGTCCAGTCGCCGCCCCTGCACCGCCGCCCGGCCCCCCGTCGGTTGCAGTGAGCGCTCAGATCGATCGAGAGCACTCGCCCGACGCGGTCGGTACGCTGGCGCGCGTGAACAACCGACGCCCGGAGTCAACTTTGAAGCGAGTCGCCAGAAGGCTCGCCCGACCTGTGTTCTCACCGATCGATGGGCGCGTCGCCGACATCAACAGCCGCATCGAGGGCACAAAGGCAACCGTCGAACGCTCGTTTGACGCATATTCCCACAGCGCTTCGGAGATTTCTTCCTATGTCGGGATCGAGCTGCGCCGGCTCAACGACCAGATATCGGGACTACCCGACCAGCTAGCCGGGCTGCCGGACCAGCTAGCCAGGCTCCAAGGCGGGCTAGCTGAGCTTCGCGACGAGCAAGTAGGGCTCCGCGACCAGCAGGCCGGGCTACGTGATCTGCTGGCGGATTTTGGGGAGAGATCGTTTGAGGAGTACTACCAGCTGCGGCTCGCGCAGGCTGCCGACCTGCCACTCGAGAAGCTGGACGGGTCACTTGCTCGGACGATCAACGTGGCTGCGGGTCATCACGGCTTCTACGCGCAAGCCGGTCTGTGGTTCAACCCACCGGTTGCGGTTGCCCTCACGATCGGCGGCGCGGTCGCCGCGAACGTGAACGAGCGGATCGTCGAGGTACCCTACGCGATGGCGGCGCTGAGTCGCCTGGAGCGTGGGGCCCGCATCCTCGACGTCGGCAGCGCCGAGAGCACCTTTCCGCTCTCGGCAGCATCGCTCGGCTACAAGGTCACGGCGATCGACCCGCGTCCGTTGGCCTATTCACACCCCAACCTCGAGAGCCATGCCTCGCTCCTCGAGGACTGGGACGCCGCGCCCGAGCCGTTCGCGGCCGCCTTCCTGATATCGACGATCGAGCACGTTGGTCTCGGCGCGTACGGCGAACGCGTGTACGGCAGCCCCGAGCACGGCGTAGGTGCCGATGTGGCTTTGCTGGGCCGCGTGCGCGATCTGCTCTCGCCGCAAGGATTCATGATCCTCACGGCGCCATACGGCACGCGTGCCCTCACCGAACTCGAGCGAATCTACGACGAGGAATCGCTGAGCACGCTGCTGGCCGATTGGGAGGTTCGCGAACGTCAGATCGTGGTCCGGCGCGATGCGCTGGTCTGGGAGCCCGACGAGAAGGTGGCGCCGGGCGCGCGTGGCGTGGTGATGCTGATCGCGTCGCCGAAGCAGTCCTAACGATGTAAACGGCCACAGCCGCAGCCATGACGCTCCAGAGCCGGTCCGTTTGTTTGTATGTGGATGGGGCACAAAATCCGCTCCTGCTCGATCGCGGCATTCCCCGACAAGTGTCCGAGCACGCGCGCGCGATCCACGCCCTCGCACCCTCTCTCCTTCATTCCCTCGTGCTCAACCCTGGGCGGCCGCTGACGGGCAATCTCAGCTCGTTTCTGGGGTCGGGACTCCTTCGCTGGGGAGCCGGTGCGGGTGGTGGTCCACCCAGCGCCATGCCACGCGTCTACCACGTCATGTCGCCCTTCGAATACGCTCCGCTCGACGTGACGTGGCCGCGCTGGGCGCGGGATCCGCGGATCGCGACCGTGGTCACGTTGCACGACCTAATTCCGCTGATCTTTGCGGAACAGTATTTGGACGACCCCGTGAATCGGGCGTTTTACACCGGTCGTCTGGAGCTGATCCGTAGGGCCGATGGTGTGCTGGCGGTGTCGGAGCAGACGGCTGAGGATGCGGTGGAGCGTTTGCGGGTTTCACCGGAGCGGGTGCAGGTGATTCAGGCGGGGACGAGCGAGCATTTCGCGGGGATGTACCCGTCGTCGGCGGCGGCTTGGGCGCATCTGTCAGGCCATCTGAAGGCGGTACGCCCCGGTTTCTTGCTGTACGTCGGGTACTTTGAGTTCCGCAAAAACATCCAGGGGCTCATCGCCGGCTTTGGGCGGCTGCCCGCGGCGGTGCGGGCGGCGCACCAGCTGGTCATCGTCTGCGCCCATCTCGCCCCCGGCCAGCCCGAGTTGATCCGCGCGATGGCGGATCAGGCGGGGCTTGGTCCGGACCAGTTCGTGCTGACCGACCGCGTGAGTGAGGCGGATCTTGGTGCTTTGTATCGGGCGTGCGCGTTGTTTGTGTTTCCGTCTTTGTATGAGGGGTTTGGGTTGCCGATGCTGGAGGCGATGTCGTGCGGCGCGCCGGTGGCGGCGAGCGCGACGACGACCGGGCCGGAGGTGTTGGGTGATCTGGAGGGGACGTTCGATCCTCATGATCCGGAGTCGATCGCCTCGTGCCTGGCGGGGATCCTGTGCTCGGGGGAGGTGTTGGAGCGGTTGCGGGCCCGGTCTCGTCGCCGGGTGAGCGAGTTCACGTGGAGGCGGGTCGCGGAGCGTTCGATCGAGGGTTATGAGAGGGCGGTTGCCGGCATCGCGCGGCGTCGGTCTCGGCGTCCGCGGATCGCGTTGGTGACGCCGTGGCCGCCGGAGCGCTCGTGGGTCGCGGACTACAACCGGCGAGTGGCGGCCGAGCTGGGACGGCGGGTGGATGTGGATGTGATTGTGAGGGGTGCGGTCGATCGGTATGCGGCGCCGGGGGGGCGCGGGGTACGGCTGATCGGCGTTCGCGAGTTCGAGGAGTTTGGTGATCTGCGTCAGCACGATCGGGTCTTGTATTGCATGGGGAACTCGGAGTTCCATGGTCATGTCTATGAGCTGCTTCGGCGCCGACCGAGCGCGGTGGTGCTGCACGATGTTCGGCTGAACGGTTTTTATCGTTGGTATGGGGGTGTGGAGCGTCCCGAGGACCCCGAGCGCGCGCTGGCCGAGCGGATCGCCGCCATGTATGGCGATCGCCTGCCGGCGGAGGCGCTGCAGGGTCTGGCGTCGGCATTCGACCGCCAGGCGTCGCTTGGTATCTACATGACGCGGGAGCTGCAGAGCTATGCGGAGCGGTGTTTCGTGCACTCGAGGTTCGCGCGCGAGGTGCTGGAGCTCGACCGCGGGCCGCGCGATCGGCCGGTGCCGGTGTCGGTAGTGCCGTTCGGGGTGCCCGACGCTGCCGAGACCTCGCGCGGGGTTGCCGCACCAAGTCCGCTTATCGTGAGCCTGGGCTACGGACAAGGGATGGACGGGATTCCCACGCTGATCGACGCGTTCGCGCTGCTCGCGGCGGAGATGCCGGAGGCGCGGCTGGTGATCGCCGCTGATTCCGCCGAGTCTGACCGCTGGCACGGCTACGCCAGCGAGCACGCCCCCCAGGCCATGATCGAGCTTGCCGGCGGGGTGAGTGCGGAACGCTACGCCGAGCTTTTGCGATCGGCCGATCTGGCGGTGCAACTGCAATCCGGCTCCGGCGGCGAGGCGCCGGCCGCGCTCGCCGAATGCCTCGCCGGCGGACTTCCCGCGATCGTCACCGATCTGGGCTGGGCGAGCGAGCTGCCGGCCGACGCGGCGGAGAAGGTGCCCACCGGCGTGACACCCCGCCAGCTCAAGGATCGGATCGCCATGCTCCTCGCGAACGACACCAAGCGAGCAGCCATCAGCCGGGCCGCGCTCAAACACGCCCACACCTGTAGCTTCTCCAAGGCCGCCGACGCCTACCTACACGCCCTCGGCCTAGGCTGAAGGGTGCTCACGCTGTGGCTTAGGCGATGACGCTCCCGAGCCGGTCCGTTTGTTTGTATGTGGACGGGGCCCAGAATCCCTACCAACTCGAGCGCGGAATCGGGCGACAGGTGTCGGAGCACGTGAGCGCGCTCCACGCGCTCACGCCGTCGCTGCTTCATTCATTGTTGCTCAATCCCGCGCTGTCGCTGACGGGCAACCTCAGCTCGTTCCTGGGGAAGGGACTGCTTGCTTGGAGTCCCGGGTCGCGAGCGGCTCAAGGTCCGCGCGGCGAGCCGCCCCTCGTTTACCACATCATGTCGCCGTTTGAGGCGACCACCTCGATCAATGTGATGTGGCCGCGTTGGGCGCGGGATCCGCGGATCGCGACCGTGGTCACGTTGCACGACCTAATTCCGCTGATCTTCCCCGACCACTATCTGCGCGATCCAGCCCTGCGGGCGTTTTACACCGGTCGTCTGGAGCTCATCCGTCATGCCGATGGTGTGCTGGCGGTGTCGGAGCATACGGCTGAGGATGCGGTGGAGCGTTTGCGGGTTTCACCGGAGCGGGTGCAGGTGATTCAGGCGGGGACGAGCGAGCATTTCGCGGGGATGTACCCGTCGTCGGCGGCGGCTTGGGCGCATCTGTCAGGCCATCTGAAGGCGGTACGCCCCGGTTTTTTGCTGTACGTCGGCGGGGCCGACTTCCGGAAGAACATGGACGGGCTGATCGCCGGCTTTGGGCGGCTGCCCGCGGCGGTGCGGGCGGAGCACCAGCTGGTGATCGCGAACATTCTGATTGGCGGTCAGGCCGAGTCACTCCGAGATCAAGCCGAACGTGCGGGTGTCCGGGCCGATGAGCTCGTGCTGACCGGGCATGTGAGTGAGGCGGATCTTGGTGCTTTGTATCGGGCGTGCGCGTTGTTTGTGTTTCCGTCTTTGTATGAGGGGTTTGGGTTGCCGATGCTGGAGGCGATGTCGTGCGGCGCGCCGGTGGCGGCGAGCGCGACGACGACCGGGCCGGAGGTGTTGGGTGATCTGGAGGGGACGTTCGATCCTCATGATCCGGAGTCGATCGCCTCGTGCCTGGCGGGGATCCTGTGCTCGGGGGAGGTGTTGGAGCGGTTGCGGGCCCGGTCTCGTCGCCGGGTGAGCGAGTTCACGTGGAGGCGGGTCGCGGAGCGTTCGATCGAGGGTTATGAGAGGGCGGTTGCCGGCATCGCGCGGCGTCGGTCTCGGCGTCCGCGGATCGCGTTGGTGACGCCGTGGCCGCCGGAGCGCTCGTGGGTCGCGGACTACAACCGGCGAGTGGCGGCCGAGCTGGGACGGCGGGTGGATGTGGATGTGATTGTGAGGGGTGCGGTCGATCGGTATGCGGCGCCGGGGGGGCGCGGGGTACGGCTGATCGGCGTTCGCGAGTTCGAGGAGTTTGGTGATCTGCGTCAGCACGATCGGGTCTTGTATTGCATGGGGAACTCGGAGTTCCATGGTCATGTCTATGAGCTGCTTCGGCGCCGACCGAGCGCGGTGGTGCTGCACGATGTTCGGCTGAACGGTTTTTATCGTTGGTATGGGGGTGTGGAGCGTCCCGAGGACCCCGAGCGCGCGCTGGCCGAGCGGATCGCCGCCATGTATGGCGATCGCCTGCCGGCGGAGGCGCTGCAGGGTCTGGCGTCGGCATTCGACCGCCAGGCGTCGCTTGGTATCTACATGACGCGGGAGCTGCAGAGCTATGCGGAGCGGTGTTTCGTGCACTCGAGGTTCGCGCGCGAGGTGCTGGAGCTCGACCGCGGGCCGCGCGATCGGCCGGTGCCGGTGTCGGTAGTGCCGTTCGGGGTGCCCGACGCTGCCGAGACCTCGCGCGGGGTTGCCGCACCAAGTCCGCTTATCGTGAGCCTGGGCTACGGACAAGGGATGGACGGGATTCCCACGCTGATCGACGCGTTCGCGCTGCTCGCGGCGGAGATGCCGGAGGCGCGGCTGGTGATCGCCGCTGATTCCGCCGAGTCTGACCGCTGGCACGGCTACGCCAGCGAGCACGCCCCCCAGGCCATGATCGAGCTTGCCGGCGGGGTGAGTGCGGAACGCTACGCCGAGCTTTTGCGATCGGCCGATCTGGCGGTGCAACTGCAATCCGGCTCCGGCGGCGAGGCGCCGGCCGCGCTCGCCGAATGCCTCGCCGGCGGACTTCCCGCGATCGTCACCGATCTGGGCTGGGCGAGCGAGCTGCCGGCCGACGCGGCGGAGAAGGTGCCCACCGGCGTGACACCCCGCCAGCTCAAGGATCGGATCGCCATGCTCCTCGCGAACGACACCAAGCGAGCAGCCATCAGCCGGGCCGCGCTCAAACACGCCCACACCTGTAGCTTCTCCAAGGCCGCCGACGCCTACCTACACGCCCTCGGCCTAGGCTGAGCGGATACGGAACACGTGAAATGAGTGCATTGGACGACATCCCCACCCACGACCTCAACGCCTTCTTACACGAGCTGCGGATGCGCAGGCTGGCGCTGATGCCCACCGACGCGCCCGTCGTGCTCAGCGCTGGCGCGGCGAATCAGATCTACTTCGCCTGGTTCGGCCAGAACTATCCCGGCCAAGTAGAACGCCACATCGCCGTGGAGTTGTTCGCGCCCGAGCCCGATCCTCTGCCCGAGGGCGTGGAGTGGCTCGCCCAATCGGTCGGCGATCTCTCACCCGTGCGGGACGGAGAGGTGGATCTCGTGTTCGCCGGACAGCTGATCGAGCATCTGTGGCCGGACGACATGGCAGGGTTTCTCTGCGAGTCGCATCGCGTGCTGCGTCCCGGCGGCGCCTTGGTGATCGATAGCCCAACCCGGTTCATCACGGACGCCCTCGCCTGGGCGCAGCCGGAGCACACGATCGAGCTCGAAGTCGACGAGATCGTCGAGCTCCTCGAGCTCGCCGGATTCGTCGACATCGACATGAAAGGGATCTGGCTCTGCTACGACCGCGACCGCGCCCAAGTGCTGCCGCTCGACATTTTCGGCGGGGGAGCTGACTGGCCGTGGCGGCGCCGGGTCATCGTCGCCGAGGGTCGTCCCCACGACTCCTTCATCTGGTGGGCCGAGGCGCGCAATGGAGACCGTGGCGATGCCACGGCCGTCAGGCGCCGGGTCCAGGAGATCTATGACCAGTTCCGCCCGACATACTTCGAGCGCATGCGCACGGAGGTCGGTGAGCCCGCCGGCGACTCTGTCTGTCGCCGCGTCAGGGCCCCGCGCGGGCGTCCCGGTCTTCTCCTGCGTGGGCCATCGATCGCGATGCCCCCCGGAAGCCACGAGGCGCTGTTTCGGCTTCGCGCCGAACCGATGAAATCGCGGCCGGCGCCGAGGCAGAAAATCGCGCAGGTCGAGGTGACACGCGACGGCGGACAAGTGGTCGCCGAGTGGGCGCTCACGCCGCGCGAGCTGCCTCCCGGCGGCGCCGAGCGAGAGGTGGTACTCCCGTTCGAGTTACCAGATACAGCTTTCGATGGCGAGCTGCGTGTCCAGTCACTGGGAATCGTGCCCCTGGTCGCCAACCTGTCCGTGGCGGTTCATGAGGAGATCGGGAGCGGTCGGACACCGAGCGCGCAACCGCTGGGACGGGATCCCCCGCGTGTCCACGCGCAGGGTGCGCTACGGAGCGTCCAGCGCGTCGTCGGGTGGCCAGCGCGCCGGCTCCTCGATCCGCGAATGGACGGGGTACGCCACCACGTTCAATGGGTGGCTGCGACCCTCGGGGAGAGGGTTGATGCGCGCGCGAGCGAGCTTGGCGCCCGGATAGACGGGCTAGCGGAGCGCGTTCAACCGGCGGCGATTCAGTCCACCCAGAGCGAGCGCTCCGACGTGCTGCCTTACGTCCTCCGCGCAGTAGGAACGTTGACACCGGGCACCAGCATCTTTGTCACCGACCCGACGCGAGGACCCATTTCCGGCGTCCTCGCCTCTCTTGGCTATGACGTCGTGACGACGCCGCTACCCCAGCCGGCTTCAGCGGTCGCTGCGGCAGTCGTACGCGCGGACTCGGTGGACCAGGCCAGCCTTGAGCAGCTTGTTGGGATGGTGCGGCCCGGAGGGGTCGTCGTGTTGATTACCGACGAGCGCAATCACGCGGAGATCGAGCTGTTCGATGGGTGGAAGATCGAAGACAAGACCGTCACGATGCCGCAACGCGATGGCGCCCTGAGTTTGACTCTCTTGCGTGCATCTCTCTGAACCGGGGTGGGCGGTGGGCCAACCGGGTAAGCCATGCCTGGCTAATAGGTAACCCTTGCCGAGTGCGCCGCTCACCGTCCGGTGTGTCGGAGGCCGTTGATAGCCATCGCGATTAGGGCAGACTTGCGTTTGACCGCCCACCGCAGTCGTTTTGACGCATTAGCATCAGAACGCCATTTGAGGCGCCATGTCAGATCGGCGGCGCGCAGACTGCGCTGATCTCCATACCAGTTCTCTGGATCGTTGTCATGGTAAACATCGAGATCCCACACCATGACCTGTCGGCCGCACGAACGTGCCTGTGCGCATATCTCCGCATCGTAACCGTGGAACCCGCGATATCTCTCGGTATCGAATCGTAGGGTTCTTACCGCCCACGGCGAGAGCGCGAGTAGCAAACCATCGACGGTGTCCACCGGCCACCGGCCTCGACCAAAATCGAGAATTCCTTGCTGGTTGTCAATTACGTAGCCCCGCTTTTGACCGGTCCACCACGGCATGGCCTTATGGTCTACACCGCCGACGACACCGACAACCGCGACGCGGGAATCCTGAAACGCCGTTCGCAGCTTGGTTTCGAAGTCAGGATCGCGTATATGAACATCATCGTGCAGAAGGACTAGATACTCAAGGTCTGGGAGAGACGCCGCCTCCTCCAGGATTGAGTTGTAGGCGGCATGAATCGACGAGTGACCGGTGCGGATCAAGATCGGGGCGGCCGGATCTAGCTCTCGAATGCCAGGTAAGGCAACACGGTGAACTTTGCCGTTCGATGAGCCAACGCAGATCCCATACGCAACCACGATCAATCCATATCGCTTCGCACGTCAGATCACTCGCTCAAACCGCTTTCGCACGACAGCAAACTTAGCGGACGAGTCGGCGCACATGGCAACGCAAGAAAGGAACGGCGCACTGCTCCGAAGCCGTCCGAATATAGCCGACGAGGAAGCTTCGGGTGGCGTGTCCTCGGTCGGGTCGATCGTCTAACGGTAGGCGGTGCACCCGCGCACCATGGCCAGGCCGGCTCCCGCTACGACGACCTCGAGGTGGGGATCGAGTGGCCCTCCGACCTTGAGCTGACGCCCTCTCAGCGCGACGCCTCGGCGCCGCTGCACTCGGAGCTCGAGGAAGCGCTGCCATTCCAGTTCGCAGTCAGCTAGCTCAGCCAGCCTGAGTGTTCATCCGCGCGTCGGAGCGTCCGTCAGACCCGATACAGCACGATGCCGCCAACGGACTTTGGCTTCAGCCCGATCGCTGCAAGGGCCGCGGGCCACTGTGGTGAGGTTCCCGGGCCAACGATCACCGCGCCCACATGTCGTTGGGCGATGAACGAGCGCAGCGCCTCGGCACTGGGGGGTGCCTGACCCAACAAGGCAGGGAACAGTGGGTCGCTCACGTAGCTGGCCGGGTACTTCCGCGAGAGATACGCCCCCGTCATCCGGAACCACATGCCGGTCTCGGCCTGCCAGAGCATGCTCGAGCCATACTGGCCGAACGGCAGAACGAGTACGGTCTCGCCGCGACTGAGGGCGCTTCGGTATTCGTTCGTGGTGAAGAAGGAGGGGTTGACCACGGGACCGTGCCAGTAGTCGGTGCTCAGGTTGGGCACGAGGAACACGATGCTCATCGCCGCCAGTGCCCACTTCACGGCCGCCTCTCTGCCCGTGCGCGGCCGCGCCAGCCACATGGCTGCGATGACCGCCACGATCAGGGATATATAGACCGCGAGCCGCACGGGTACAGCCTCGCGTAACAACGACACGCTGAGCACCTTCCACGGAAGCGGGATCGTAGGGTAGCCGGCGATGTGCAGGTGCGAGCCCAGGACGAGCACCACGACGACCGCGAGCATCGCGACCAGGAACCTCGTCGCCGCCGATCGCCAGTGGGTGATCGCGTAGTGGGCGAGGATCAGCGCCAGCGGCAAGCCGACATAGGTGCCGGCCTCGCCAATGTCGCCGAGGGTGAACGTCGCTGAGACGGCGGCGAAGTAGTGCCTGCCAAGACGGACCACGCTCGTGGGCACGAGGAATCCGAGCGCGTCGCCGGCGATGTCGCCGTTGCCCACATTCGGGGCGTTTCCGTTTCCCTTGAGCGCATAGTAGACGGCTGGGCTCGTTAACAGCGCCGCCAGGGCAGCCGAGGCGAGAAGTGGTCTGGCGGCCGCGATCATCCGCCCACGGGCCTCGGGGACGAGGACGTACGCGGCGGCGAGGGCGACGCAGCCGAGAACCACAAACGTCAGCGCAGGCTCTTCCGAGGTCAGCCCCAGCGCGGCCAGCGTCAGCGCCATCAAGACGATGAACCGACGCTCGCCGATGCGATCGTCGAACAGGCGCAACGTTAGATGTACCGCGGCCGGAATCATGAAGATGAAAGTGAGCTCCGGATGCCCGCGCATCTGCACGAGCATGTAGGTCGAAAAGCCGAACAGATAGCCCCCGAACAGCCCGGCCGCGAAGCTACCGCTCACGTACCGGCACAGCAGGAAAGCGAAGAACGCGGCGAGCACGGGGCTCGCGAGCATCCACACGTTGTAAGAAACGACCGGACCGAACAGAAGCGTGATCGGCGCGCCGGCGATTCCAGGCAGTGGGGATATTGGAGCCTGACCGCCGAGGATGGTCTCGCCCGGGGCCCACACTGCGTCGGTCACGAACGGGTTCATTCCGTGGAGCAGCGCGTGCGGCCACCACGCCTGGTTCCACATTAAGGTCGTCGGATCCGTTCCGCCCGCTAGGCACACGCACGTGCTCCCGAGATGGGGGAGCACGTGCACCCCGAAGTACACGATGGTGATCGCCAAATAGAGAAGGAATGCCGACACGGCCTGTCGGCGGCTTGACGCAAGCCACCCGCGGGGAACGTCGAGCGCCCGCACGGCAACGGGCGCGGTGGCCGACCCAGTCGTCATCGCGAGGTCCGAATCATAATCGTGCCGGAGCGACTTCGCCTCAGCCGCGGGGTGCGGGTGTGCAGGCATCGCGTTTGCGAGATCGTGGACGCACTGCCGTCCGATCAGGTGGCGTAACCTCCCGCAGATGTCGGCTCGCGGCTCCGCGCTGATCAGCGACGTCACCGGTCAACTCGGTTCGTCTCTTGCAGAGCTCCTGCTCGAGACGGACTACGACGTGCACGACATGCTCGGGAGGCGACGATGGCCGCGGTGAAGGAACGGTGCATGAAGCTGCTGGAGTATCCGGGGACTGGGGGTTTGTCACTCGACAGCCCCGAGACCACGATGGCACGCCGGCAGATAATCCGCGAGAAGCCCGCGTTGCGACGGATCTACGATGAGTGGTACACGGACATCGCAAGATCGATCCCATCGGGCGATAAGCCAGCCTTGGAACTCGGCTCCGGTGCGGGATTCATGGCGCAATATATTGAGAACCTCATCACGAGTGACATTCTCGAGCTCCCGGGGGTTGATCGAGTCGTCGACGCTTGTGCGCCGTTGCCGTTCGACGACGCCAGCCTACGAGGAATTGCGATGGTGAACACGCTCCATCACTTACCTGATGTGGCGCTGTTCTGTCGTGAGGGGGTGCGCTGCCTTCAGCCCGGCGGCGTAATCAGCATGGTCGAGCCATGGAATACGCGGTGGTCGAGGTTCGTCTACAGCAAGCTGCACCATGAGCCGTTTGATCCACGAGTGGCCTCTTGGTCATTCGCGGCTGGCGGACCGCTGAGCAATGCGAACGGAGCTTTACCCTGGATACTCTTCGTACGAGACCAAAAGCGGTTTCAGCACGAGTTCCCAGAGCTGGAGATAAGCGTGATAAGGCCCATGATGGCCTTTCGCTATCCGCTCTCCGGTGGCGTGTCGATGCGTGCGCTTCTACCGAGTTGGAGTTTTGGACTGATCAGGGCGCTCGAGGACGTGTCTCGGCCGGCGATGCCGTCACTGGCAATGTTCGCGCATATCGTCCTCAGCCGTCGGCAATGTTAATGCCGCGCTCCCAGACTTCGGAACCCCTTGCAGACCTGCCGCGACTGCGAGCGCGACGAGGCCGTTGGTGCAGCCTGGCCTACCCGGATCGTGCAGTAGGCGCGTGAAAATAATGGCGGGCTGGTGCCGCCTTGGTGATGTGGGGTGACGGCATTGACGGTCGGCGTGTCGAGAGCTTGCCGAGGCGTTTCCGCGGAACTGGGTATCCGCTTCGGTCCCCCGATTCTCCGTAGAGGCGGATCAGGCGGCCGATTTGCTGATGAGCTCCTTGTACGGCCGGGGATCCGCCGCGAGCGCGCCCTCGAGGAGGCGGTAGAAGAGCAGGCCGCGGTGTCGTGCGCGGCGGCGGTTGAAGCGGAAGGTGAACTCATCGAGGTAGTAGTCCAGCTGGGCGTGGCTGATCGCGCCCTGGTGCGTGCCCAGGATCCACCGCTTCAGCAGCGAGGAGACCAGGTGCACATGCGGCAGAGCCACGTGCGAGGGGTCGCCGCTGGCCGACATGTTGGTCACCACGTGCGTGAAGCGGTAGCGGCCGATGTCGTCGTAGCCGGTCCACGCGTCGGTGCGGACCTCGCTACCGCGCGCCACGTGGTCGAGCACGAACTCGGTCAGGGTGTCGCGCTGGACGTTCGGGACCCGTCGCATCCGCACCCGCTCGGGGGCCTCGTGGCCCTCGACCGCGATCGCCACCGTCGTCTTGTGCCCGAGGCTACGACCCCCCACGCTCGTATGCCGCGCGCCCACGTAGGTTTCGTCGACCTCGACCGCGCCCGAGAGCAGCTCGCGGCCGGGCAGCACCATCGCGCGGCGGAGCTTGTGCAGCCACGCCCAGGCTGTCTCGTAGCTGCCCAGCCCGAGCACTCGCTGAAGCCCCAGCGCGGAGACGCCCTGCTTCTGGTTGACCACGTACCAGATGGCCGCGAACCAGCTCACCAGTGGAGTGCGCGTGCCCGCGAAGATCGTGCCGGCCGTGACCGAGGTCTCCGATCGGCACAACGCGCAGCGGCGCAACCCATCGCCCATCTGCCACCAACCACCATCGACGGCACCGCAGAACCGACACGTGAAGCCTTGGCCCCAACGCAGCCGCTCCAGGTACCGCAGGCACGCCGCGTCGTCCGCGAACCACGCCAGCAGCTCATGCCAATTGCGCGGGTATTCAATACCCGCACGCGGATGCCGATCGGTCACGGCCACAGCCGGAAGCTAGACCCCCAGGGGGACGGAACCGGATAGCCAGTTCCGCGGAAACGTGTGTGCGGTTCGAGCCCGGCGCGGGCAGCGTCGCGTGTGGGCGGGCCGAGCGGCTGGTTGGTGAGCGGACCGGCTGACTGGGTCAGCCGGTGGCGGCTGGCAGTGCTTTGAGCTTGTGGAACGCGGCGAGGAGCTCGGTGGCCCAGGACCAGCTGTGTTGGAGGTGGAGCTGTCGGTGAGGATCGCTTGGAAGCGCTCCGTCATGGTCGGTGACGACGGTCGCGCACCCGGGCGCGGACGCTCGCGCCGTACGATCAGCCTGGACCGCTCGGGCCAAAAGGACAGATCAACCCTGTCGGTGATCTCACCGACCTCACCGTTCTCTCGCGTCTCGCCGTCTTGGTCGAGTGACGGAACCCAAGCACCCGCGGGGATTTCGAGGATCGTTTGACGAACCGTGTCGGTCAGGTCGTAGGCGAACGAGAACCGCATCCGGCCCTCGCGGCGGTAGTCGGCGAGCTCATGAGCGCCAGGTCCACGACCGTCTTGTGATCGGCGGCGGTGCTCGCGCCCGCGTTCCCCGGCCGCAGCAGCGCTCCCAGCGCCTCCCGGGTCTCATCCGCGTAGGCGTGCAGCGGGTGGAACCCGTAGCCGCCCTTGTAGTCCCCGGCCGCGCCCTCCTCCTCGGAAATGGGTGGTGATCAACAACGCGTCCTGGTCACGAACCGCTCCAAGATCGGACACGCACTCGCCACCGCCGGCCAACATCACCGCCAGATCACCGCTCACCCGGCCCGGATCATGACCGCGACGCTGCTGCTCGAGCACCACCAGTCCGAGCGACAACGCGCCCCTCAGCCCCGACTTGTCGGCGACCCGCGCGATCAGCGCACTGCCAGCGTGCGACACCAAACCCCTGCCGTCCGCCGTGACATCTACGGTTACCGGGCGCCGTTCGCGCATCACCCACAAGGTGAACCTCCAAAACTCGGGGCTTCAGGACAACAGCACCCCAAGATCCCTACCCCACCGGACGTTCCCGCGCCCCCGTCAACCGGGGGCGCGGTCGCTACCACACGATCCGGGCTAGGCCGGTGCGCGCGGTCTACGGCTGGGGCTTCCGCTACTCTGAGCCCTCGCTGTGCCGAGATCTGAGGTGCCGGGATCCATGACACCAACGCGACGGAGGGGGTAAACACATTGAGCCGGGCCGGCGCGCGTCGGCAAGTCTTGTCCTCGCAGAACCTGCGCGAGTACTACGACTCATTCGCACCGCAGTGGGACTATTGGCGCTCCCGCAATCGCTTCTATCACGGTCAGGTCAAGGAGTTGGTGGCCGGCGCTGTCGCGCCAGATCAGCGCGTGATGGACATCGGCTGCGGGACGGGCGACGTGCTTGCAGCGACTCGGCCCAGCGCTGGCTTAGGGCTCAATATCGCGGAGCGGCTCACGCAGCTGGCGCGTGAGAAGTATCCTCACCTGCGGTTCGAAACCTTCGATGTGGACGGTCACGTGCTCCCAGGCGACTTCCGGCCCGACTATGTCGTGTCGGTGAACCTGCTCGACCAGACGCCCGATGTCCTCGAGCTCCTAGGGAGTGTCCGCCTGCACGTGACAGAGCGCACGCTCATCATGCTCACCACCAGCAACCCCCTGTGGGCCCCATTGCTGCGGGCCGCCAGCCGCTTCGGTCGGCGCTCGCGCGAGTCGCGCCGCAACTTCATCACCAACCGCGACATCGGGAGCATCCTGCACGTCCTGGGATTCGATGTAGTCGAGATGGGACTTGCGCTGCCCGTGCCCGGGCAGATCCCGGTGCTCGCCACTGTGGTGAACGCCGTTCTGCCGGAGCTGCCCGTGCTGCGCTATGCGTCGTCGACGCAATACGTTGCTGCGCGGCCACGGATCCCGCGCGACGATCTCTCGGTCTCGGTTGTGGTCCCGTGTCACAACGAGGAGGACAACGTCGCCGCTTGTGCGCGCCGCATCCCTGATATGGGCGCCGCGACGGAGGTCATCTTCGTCGACGACGGCTCCACAGACGGCACTCGTGCCGCGGTCCTGGCAACGATGGAGACAGACCCTCGTGTTCGACTGGTTGCTTACGACGTAAATCACGGAAAGGCGAACGCGGTGCGGGCCGGCTTCGACGCGGCCCGCAACGACGTTCTAATGATCCTCGATGCCGACCTGACAGTGGCACCCGAGGATCTGCCAAAGTTCCTCGCCCCATTGCAAGCCGGGACCGCTGACTTCGTCAACGGGACGAGGCTCATATATCCGATGGAGGGTGAGGCGATGCCAGCGGCCAACTTCGTCGGGAACAAGGCGTTCTGCTTTCTGGTCAGCTGGGTACTGCGACAGCGCGTGAGTGACACGCTGTGCGGCACCAAGGCGCTCCTTCGTCGCGACTATGAGTCGATGCCAATGTTGGGACATGATCGCTGGGGCGATTTCGATCTGCTGTTCGGCGCAGCGCGCGAGAAGCTGCGCATTCTCGAGATACCGATCCACTATCGAGAGCGGGTCGCTGGGGAGTCAAAGATGAACGTCCGCCGCGAAGGGCCGAGGTTCCTGCGCACGTGCCTGGACGGCTGGAGAATGCTTCGCCGCCCGGCCTCGGTGCCCTGGTCAGCGCGCATCCCAGCGGCCTCCGGCGTGCAGGAGCTGTCGCTGGTGCATGACGCATGAGGGATCAGATCTCCGGCAGGCTGGTGCCGCTCTACGATCGCGTGGCGCAAACCGGATTGCTCGACCGCCCGCGCCCTCGACGTGCGTTCGAGTCTGCGTACCTAGCCTACAAACGCCTGCTTGAGGCAGGGCCCCTCGACGGCCTTCGGGAGGTCGTCACGAGCGGCTCCACTGCGATTGACGTTGGGGCCAACATCGGTTTCTTCACGTTGCGCTTCGCGCGTTGGGTAGGCCCGGAGGGACACGTGATAGCGATCGAACCCGAGGCTCGGAACTGCGACTCGCTGCACCGACGCGTTTCCCGCGCTGGCCTGTCGGACATCGTCACATGCGTGCAGGCTGCGGCTGCCGATCGCCACCGGGAGCTCCGGCTCACCCTCAATCCCGGCCATCCTGGCGACCATCATCTCGGTAACCATGGCGAGCCAGTCCCAGGGGTGACGCTCGATGAACTGGCGGCGAGCGATCCGCGTCCAGTCACGCTCATTAAGATCGACGTCCAGGGCGCCGAGTCGATGGTTCTCTCGGGTGCCCGCCGCTTGATCGAGAGGCACCATCCGGCTGTCTTTGTCGAGGTCGATGAGCGGTCGCTGTCGCGGCTCGGCTCGTCGTCGAGCCAGCTTATCAACACGCTAGTCAGCCTCGGCTATGGCGGACACCGGCTCACGCGCGCTGGCATTGGCAAGCGTGAGCATGAGGACAACCTCATCTCGGAAAGCGCCACAGCGTACATCGACGTCCTGTTCCTGCCTGCAGACCAGCCTCAGTTCGTAGACCGGTGAGGGCGATGAAAGGCCGCTGGTGTGGCCACTCACAAGCTTGATGCCTACGCGGCCAGCCAGAGCTCCGCGTTCTGGTCGTGGATCTCGCGTAGTACGGCCTCGACGCCGTAGGTGATGTTCCATCGGGGGTAGTCACGTCGGAATGGCTCGAGGTCGGAGATCCACCATCGGTGATCGCCGATCCTATGGCGCTCTGAGAGTTCCCATTGGAGCTCGCGTCCCGCGATGACCTCGCACAGCTCAATCGCCTCGAGCATCGAGCAGTTGCTCGCGCGGCCGCCACCGATGTTGTATACCGCGGCGGGGCGCGGGGCCTCGTGAAATGCGTGGAATGCGGCCACCAGATCGGCCGAGTGGATGTTGTCGCGCACCTGCTTGCCGCCATAGCCGAATACGGTGTAGGGGTCCCCCGTCATCGTGCAGCGCATTAGATACGAGAGAAACCCGTGCAACATCGCGCCCGAGTGGTTTGGTCCGGTGAGGCAACCGCCACGGAAAGAAACCGTCGGCATGTCGAAGTAGCGCCCATATTCCTGTACGAGCAGGTCGGCCGCTGCCTTGGAGACGCCGAACAGCGAGTGGGTCGAGGAGTCGATCGACATCGAGGTGTCGATGCCGCGATAGAAACGATGGTCCTCGGGGAGGTCGAGTCGCTGCTCCGATGTGATGAGAGGCAGGTGGTTCGGGAGGTCCCCGTACACCTTGTTCGTGGAGCAGAAGATGAAGGTCGCATCGGGTTTGTGGCGTCGAGTCGCGTCGAGCAGGTTGAGGGTGCCGTTTGCATTGACGGTGAAGTCAGTCTGAGGGTCGGATGCGGCCCAATCGTGAGACGGCTGCGCCGCGGTATGAATCACGAGCTCTAGTGAACCTGCGGCCTCGCGGAAGATGCGCTCGATCGCGGCGAGATCCCTGATATCCGCGTCGATTCTGCGGAACGAGTCGCCACAAATCCGCGCCAAACGCTCGGACGTGTGCAGGGTGGACGCATCGGAACCGAAGAAGCGCGCCCGCATGTCGTTGTCGATGCCGATGACGTCATACCCGGCCTCGACGAAGTGCTGGACCGATTCAGAGCCAATGAGGCCGCCTGACCCCGTCACGATTGCGGTGGGCATGGATGGGCTAGGTTACTCGTTAGCGTCGATGCGCCGTCACGGCTCTCACACAACCCGTGCAGCGCATCATGTACTGGTTTCCTGTCTCCGAAGGGAGCCCGGAGGGCGACGAGCCCCTTCAACCGCGTTCGCCCACTTTCGCGTCAGGCCCGAATCGGCTGGCTGGCGGGGATGCCGGGTATGGGGTCGGATCTGGATCGTCACACGGCGCACGGAGTGCCCGGGGGTGGTGTGGCGCCGACCGTGCGACCGGTCGGATGGGAGGGAGGTGCGCACGTTGAGGCACAGGCAGCGCTCAGGAGCGCTCAGCGCGTTGTGGGATGGCCAGCGCGCCGGCGCCTCGATCCCCGGATGGGTGGGCTGCGCCAGCACGTTCAGTGGCTGACGGCGACCCTCAGCGACAAGATTGACGCGGGTGCGATCGAGCTCGGCACCCGCATCGAGAAGCTGGCGCAGCAGGTTCATCTGGCGCCGATCGAGTACGGCCAGGGCGCGCGCTCCATCGTGCTGCCTTACGCTCACGCACAGATCGAGCAGATGCTGAATGGTTGGCAGATCGAGGACGGGACCGTGACCCAGCCGCACGAACAGGAGCTGGCTCGCACCCGGGGATGGCTTGAGGCCGTGCAGTCGTCCGCCAGCTGGCGTATGACGGCGCCACTGCGGTCCGCCAAGCACCGGCTTGATCCGTGCAGGCCCGGCCAGCTGGAGCCTGACCTCGCCGCTTCGATTCTGGCAAGAGATGGATACGCGGGGAGCGTCCCAAGAAGGTTGTGGCGGGGTCAGCGCGAGAGCGGGGAAAAACGCATGCCACTGGCTCATTCATCTACATTGGCGCCCCGTGCGCTCCGTGCCTACACGCCTCGAGGGCCCAATCCTGATCGAGCCGGTCGTCCACGGCGACGAGCGAGGGTTCTTCGTCGAGACCTATCGCCGCAGCACGCTGGCGGAGTTCGGCATAAGTCAGGAGTTCGTGCAGGGCAACCACTCCCGCTCGCGCCGGGGGGTGGTTCGCGGCATGCACTTCCAAACCGGGATGTCCAAGCTGATCCGCTGCGCACGGGGCCGGATTCTCGACGTGCTCGTCGACATCCGCCGCGGCTCGCCGACGTTGGGGCAGTGGGAGGCGTTCGAGCTGAGCGACGAGAACCACCATGAGCTCTATTGCCCCGAGGGGTTCGCGCATGGATTCTGCGTGCTGAGCGAAGTCGCCGACGTGGTCTACGGTTGCACGACGTACTACGACCCGACCGCGGAGGGTGGCTTTCGCTACGACGACCCGGAGGTCGGCATCGCCTGGCCCTCTGACGTGGAGCTCGTAGCGTCTCCGCGCGACTCAGCGGCGCCGCTCCTCTCGGAGCTAGCCGAGTCGCTGCCCTTCGCGTTCGCCGCGACCCCTAGCGAAGCGTGATCGCGACCGGGCGGCTGTAGGCCGTGTATCCGGCCGGCAGCAGCCGGTCGGAGCTGGGGTAGGTGTACGCCAGCCGGACCGTGCCGCTCGAGGTGAAGGAGAGTCGCACGTCGAAGTAGCAGTTGCTGGTCGAGCTGACGGTCACCTGCTGGACGGTCGTGAACGACGGGCTGCCCGCGGGCGCGAACTGGATGTCGGCAGTCTGGGCAAGGCCGGTGTCGTGCAGGGCGTAGGTCGCCGGCCGGATGCAGCCCCATACCTCGAGGCTCTGGCCGACCCGGGCCGAGGTGACCGGCAGGTACAGCGGGAGTCGCCACGCCGAATAGGTCGCCTTCGGGACCCCCAGCTGCCAGCCGAGCAGGCCGCTCGCCCAGGCCTCGTAGGACCTCGAGAAGGGCGGCGGGTCGCGCAGGAGGTAGTTGTCGAAGCTACCGATTCGCGAGTTCTTCCAGGACATGTACTCCGCCCAGTTGAGCCAGTACGCCGCGGTCGTGGGAGAGGGATAGTGCGTGGGCGGGGCCCCGCTCTGGCGGAGCGGTGAGTTGTTCGGGGGATCGGTGACGTAGCCGAACTCCGTGTCGTAGACGAGGAGGCGGGTACCCGACCCGTACGCCCGCTGCAGGCGGTCGAGCGCGCTGACCAGCTGGCCGACATCGGATAGGACCGAAGAGCCCGGGCTGGCCCACACCTGGTTAGGCGGATACCAGCGCATCCACAGGTGGTCGGCCACGCCTGAGGCCCGGAACAGCACGGGGTTCTGGCCGCGGAAGCGCCGCGATCCGGCGGCGGTGGTCGGGCAGCCGCGGATCGCCGCCGCGTATCCACGAAGCTGGCGATAGCGGGAGTCGACACAGTAGAGGGCCCGCAGGAACACAAGCGGCGCCATGGCCTGAAACTCGCCCCAGGTCGAGCCGGACGTCCCGCCGATCGGACCCAGCTCGCCGAACAGGAACGTGTCGCGCCCGTGTCCGGTCTGCTGCAGGCCGGACCACGCCGCATTGATCAAGCTGCGGTACAGGCGGGGGCTGTTCTCGACCGAGAAATTGCCAGGCACCCCCTGCGGGGAGAGCGAATACCCGAAGTTGGGCTCGTTCCACACGGACCAGAAGCTGACCCGAGGAAGCGGGCTCGAGGCGCCCGGCGGACGGTAGGTACCGCTGTAGCGCGCTCCGAACGCATGTACGAACGCCTCAAATTCGCCCGGAGATGGCTCCCAGCCCGGATGCGAGTTCTGACGCCCAGGCTGGCGGGGCCCCTCGGCCCAGGCCGGCGCCCCGCCACCGAGGTTGAAATACACCTGGATGCCGTCGGCGTGCGCGTCCCGAACGATCTGGTCGTACATGGCCCAGTTGCGACGCGGGTACGCGGCCGGATTCACCGCACGAAAGCCGCGGGGTCGTCTGGCCGAGTTCGAGTTCGGGGCGATCGACTGCCAATGAACCGTCACCTTTACGACCTGATCACCCAGGATCCGGAGCGTCGCCAGGGTGCCGGCGGGGTCGGTAATCAGGGTGTGGTCGTCCTGCACGATCGAGATCTGCTTTACCGGCGACGCTGCCGCGGGCGGCGGCGCCGTGGCTGGCACGAGGGCACCGAGCGCGACGACGAGGTTGAAGAACAGGATTCGAATCAGTTGCATAGCTGGCCTAGTGAAGAGTGATCGAGATGTGACGACTGTAGATCTTGTAGCCCGCGGGCAGCAGCGGATCGGAGCTGGGATAGGTGTACGAGAGCCGGATCGACCCGCTGGTCGGGAACTTGATAGGCAAGTCGAAATAGCAGATTCCGGTCGAGCTGACGGTCACCTGCCGGACGGTCGAGAACGATGAGCTGCCCCCGGGCGCAAACTGGATGTCGGCGACCTGACGCAGGCCCGTATCGAGGACAGCGTAGGTCGCCGGCCGGACGCACCCCCATACCTCGAGGGTCTTGCCCAGCCTGCCGGACGTGACGGGGAGATACAAAGGAAGCCGCCATGCCGCGTAGGTCACCTTGGGGACTCCTCGCTGCCACCCGAGCAAGCCGCTCGACCACGAAACGTAAGGCTTTGAGAACGGTGGAGGATCCCGCAGCAGGTACTCGTCGAAGCTCATGATCCGCGGGTTCTTCCACGAGATGTACTCGGCCCAGTTGAGGTAGTAGGCGGCGATCGTGGGAGACGGGTACTTCACGGGCGGCGCGCCGGCCTGGCGGATCGTGGAGGTATTCGGAGGATTGGTGACGTAGCCGAACTCCGTGTCATAGACGGGGAGGCGGGCCCTGGATCCATACGCTCCCTGATCGCCGTCGAGCGCACGCACCAGGTTCCCGGTCTCTGCCAGGGACGCGTTGTCCGGATCGGGCTGGGCCTCCCTGTTCGGCGGATACCACCGCATCCACATGTGCTCGGCGAGGCCGGACGCCGCGAAAAGCGCCGGGTGCTGGGCGCGAAAGCGTCTCGATCCGGCGGAGCTCGTCGGGCACCCGCGGATCGTCGCGGCCGAGCCTCGCAGCTGGCGATACCTCGAGTCGACGCAGTACAGGGCGCGCAGGAACACCAGCGGCTTCATGGACTGGAATTCGCCCCAGGTGCCGCCGCGGGGGCCGAGGTCCCCAAACAGGATCGTGTCCTTGCCGTGGCCGGTCTGCTGCAGGCCGGCCCAGGCGGCGTCCAGCACGTTGCGGTACAGGCGGGGGCTGTTCTCGATCGCGAGGTGGCCCGGCACCCCCTGCGGGGAGAGCTCAAAACCGTAGTTGGGCTCATTCCACACCGACCAGAAGCTCACCCGGGGGAGCGGGGCCGAGGTGCCGGTCGGCCTGTAGTTACCGCTGTAGCGGACCCCGACCGCGTGCACGAACGCTCCGAACTCGGCCGGGGATGGCTCCCAGCCCGGATGCGAGCTCGGATGCGGGGGCTGGCCAGGTCCCTGGGCCCACCTCGGCGCGCCGTTGTCGAGCTGAAAGTACAAGTGCAACCCGTAGGAACGGGCCAGCGTGTCGATCTTGTCGTAGATCGACCAGGCGCCACGCGGATAAGCGGCCGGATTCACCGCGCGAAAGCCACGAGGCCTCCTGACGGAGTTGGGGCCCGGAGCGATCCCGTCCCAGTGGACCGACACCCGGACAACTTGAGCTCCGAGCAGCCTGAGGTTGGCGAGCGTGCCGGCGGGGTTGGCGAACAGCTGGGCATCGTCCTGGAAGATCGAGATCAGCTTCGAGGACGCCGCCGCTGGGGGAGCTCCGGCGGCCAGCAGCAGAGCACCGCAGTCGAGCACGACGTGGATCGTGATCAGGATCCGTTTCAGCCCCATCTCCGATCCAACACACAACCCGCGGCTCAAAGTTGCGCCCGCCCCGGCGCCGAGCATGCTGGTTAGCATTGATCCCGCATTGCGCGATCGACTGACCGTCACGCCGACCCAGTACCGCCGCGTCGCCTACGCCACCCTGGCCGCGCTCAGCGTGATCGTTCTGACCGGCGCCGCCGTCCGGTTGACCGACTCGGGCCTCGGCTGCGAGAACTGGCCGAAGTGCGGAGGTACTCCGCTACCGCCGCTCAGCTCACACGCCCTGATCGAGTTCGGCAACCGGGCGATTTCTGGAATCGTCGGGGTGATAACCGTCGTGGCGGCCGTGCTCGCGTTCACCCGGCGGCCGTTCCGGCGGGACCTGGCTGTACTGGCGCTGCTGCTCCCCCTCGGAGTGCTCGCCCAGGCGGTGCTGGGCGGCTTCACGGTGCGAGAGCACCTGGCTCCTGGATTCGTGATGGGCCATTTCGGCCTCTCGATGATCATCCTCATTGCCGCGGTGGCGCTGGCCTGGCGCAGCGCGCACGAGCCGGGAACGCGCCCCCGCTCCACCGACCGGCTCGCCGTATGGTCGGTGCGCGCGCTCGCGCCGCTCGCCGCGTTGACGATTTTCGTCGGAACCGCGGCCACGGCGGCCGGTCCGCACTCCGGCGGCGTGTCCGGGCAGCACGTCCACCGCCTGCACTTCAAGGGCGCCGACACCCTTACCTGGGTCGTTCACCGCCACGCGACGATCGCGGCGCTGTTCGGCGTCGCGGTGATCGCGGTATGGCTGTTCTACCGCCGACGGGGCGCTTCCGAGCAGGTGCTGGAGCCCCTGACCGCGCTCGGGATCTTGCTCGCCGCCCAGGGGCTCGTGGGGAGCGTGCAGTACGAGCTGAAGCTCCCGACCGACATCGTCTGGGTTCACGTCGCCCTGGCGACCGCCACCTGGCTCACCGTGCTCTGGGCCGTCGCGGCGGCTGGCCAGCTCGTGCCGCGGACCCGCCGCGCGGCGGTAGTCGAGCGAGCGGCTCCGGCGGGTCCGGCGCGCGAGCCCACGTTCGTCGCGCATTAACCCGCTATTCAACGTAATGCGGGCTCGATACGATCGACACGCGAATGTCGATGGAACGCCAGACGCTGCCTAGCCCGGCTCCGATGCGGCCGCCCGAGACTTCTCTCAGCATCCTCGTGGTCGACGACGAATCCGATCTGCGGGAGATGCTCACCCGGTCGTTCTCGCGCGAGGGGCATCGGGTGATGGGGGTGCCGGACGGGCGAACAGCGATCGACAGAGCCAGCACCGAGCACTTCGACATCGTCCTGCTCGATGTTGCGCTGGGTCCGGGTCTGGACGGCTATGAGGTGTGCCGGACCCTGCGCGGCCGGCGCAACGTTGTCCCAATCATCATGCTCACCGCCCTCGATTCGGAGGCCGATGCGGTGCTGGGACTGGAGGCCGGCGCCGACGACTACGTGACCAAGCCGTTCGGGCTCGCTGAGCTTCGAAGCCGGATTCGAGCCGTGCTCCGGCGCTCGGGAACCCGGGCGATGGGCGACGAGGTGCTCGTGGTTGGCCCGATCATGCTCGACCGTGCTCAGCGGGAGGTCACGATGAACGGCGAGCCGGTGCGACTGACCTTCTCCGAGTTCGAGCTCCTCGATGCGCTGATGGCCGACCCCGGCCGGTTGCTCAACCGCCAGGAGCTGTTGCGCGCGATCTGGGGCGACAGCGCCTACCGCGACCCGCGCGCTATCGACGTGCACATACGCCACCTGCGCGAGAAGCTCGAGCCGGAGCCCGAGAAGCCGCGGTACATCCTCACCGTCCGCGGCGCCGGGTATCGCTTGCGAGGACCCTAGCGATGCGGGCGCGACCGTGGAGTGGCGCCTTCGGTCTGCGCGCTCGGATCGTGGGCGTGGTGCTGGTCACGACCGTGGCGACGCTCGCCGTCGCCGCGGTGGCGCTGCTCGGGCCGTTGGAGCACAGGCTTCGCAACGCTGAGCTGGACACCGCGCGCTCCGCCGCGGTTAGCGCGGCGGCCGAGTTTAAGTCGCTCAACCTGACATATGTGGACGACGTGTCCGCCAGTGAGGGCAAGTACTACTACGACCACGGCCGAGAGGAACGCGCCAGCCTCCGCAAGCTCCAGCTGACCGTTGGCTCTCGGATCGGCGCCACGGTCACGCTGCTGGCTTTCCCCGATCCTTCTTCCGGCCGCGGATACCTGGTGCTTCCGCGCTCGTCGAGCTGGTACTCCGACACCACCCTGGACGACCTGTTCGACGATGTTGCAGTCGCCTTCCGCAAGCATCGGGTCATCAAGAGTTTCGGGTCGATCGCGGGCACCAACTATGCCCGAGTGGCGCAGCCCCTCAAGATTGGTGGACACCAATACGTGCTCGCCATCCGCCGACCGCTGAACGAGGTCACGGATGCCGTGGCGACAGTCCGCACCGCGTTCCTCACCGCCGCCCTCGCCGGCCTCGCCCTCACCCTGCTCCTCGGTATCCCCCTCTCGGCGAGGCTGGTCCGTCGCCTCCGGCGTTTGCGCCAGGCCGCCCTCCGCCTCTCGGTCGAGGGCCCCGACGTCGACGTTCCCGTCGACCGCGCCCACGACGAGGTCGGGGACCTCGCGCGCACGTTCGCGACCATGCAGCGTCGGCTACAGCAGCAGGAGCGCGCGCGGCGTGCGTTCGTGGCGACCGCCTCCCACGAGTTGCGCACCCCGCTCCAGTCGCTGGACGGGATGCTCGAGTTGCTGGACGAGGACCTGCGGAGCGGCGATCCCGACCTCGACGATGCGCTTTCTATGCTCGGCCGTGCTCGGGTCCAGTCGCGCCGGCTGGGCCGCCTGGCGGCCGACCTGCTCGACCTGAGCAGGCTGGATGCGGAAGTGCAGCTCCGCTCTGAGCCGGTCGAGTTCGGGGAACTGAGCCGTGCGGTGCTGGCCGAGTTCGAGCTGGGGACCGCGGAGCGCGGGATCGTCACCGGGCTCGACGACTCCTCCGGTCCCGTGTGGGCGCTCGGCGATCCCGGGAGCGTCGCGCGGATCCTTCGCATCCTCATGGACAACGCGGTCCGGATGACCCCGGAGGGCGGCGAGATCGCCGTCGAGCTCCATGACGGGCCGCAACCCTCACTCGGCGTTCGGGATACCGGGCCGGGCGTCGCGCCGGACGAACGAGAGCTGATCTTCGAGCGCTTCAAGCGCGGCCGCGACACCGCCGGGCGGGCGGGCTTTGGGTTGGGGCTCGCGATCGGGCGCGAGCTGGCCCGGCGGATGGGCGGGGATCTGGTGCTCGAGGATCGACCGGGCCCCGGGGCAACATTCACGCTGCGACTGCCCGCCGCCGCCGCGCCGGCCGAGCAGCCGGTGGGGATCCTGTAGCCGCCTCTACGGGCCCGCCGGCGACACGCACCCGGGCCGCAGGAACGGGAGAAACGAGCCATCGATGAGGCGTGCCCGATCCAGCCGCACGGTCCCGCCACCGGAAACGTGAACGACGATCCCCGCGTTGCGATCAACGGTCATACGACGGCAGACCGCAACCGGCCGACCCCCGACAACGAGTCGCAACCGGGAGCCATCCGGGAACAGCACCATCGCCGCCGGGTCGCCCGTGCCGGTACTCGACAGCCGTGCCGTAAACAAGGCGGTCCGACCGTGCCCAGAGGGATCGACCGCTTCGAGCACCCCCGTCCCTCGGACCCACACCGGCCCATGGATCCCCACACCCGAGATCGGAAAGTCCGGCGGAGGGGGGGACCGCGTCCCGGCGCCGGCCTCGAGCCACACCGGGCGCAGCGTGGCGTCTCGGAGCGCGAGCCAGCGGCCCGAGCCGATCGCGGCCCGGAGCCGGGCGGCGTACGCCCGCGCGTCAAAGAACGACAGGCGGCCGTCGGGGCTGACCAGGGGTCGGACGCCCAGCAGCCGCGTCAACGACGCCTCGAGGCGCTGCGCCGAGGCTCCCCTGTACCCGACGCGGTCGATGTAGATGCCGTCAAAGCCGGCCGCGACGGCGGCCGGGGCGAGCACGGTCGCCGGGTAGGCCACGAGCTGCGCCTGCCAATCGGCGGCCCGCCCGCGCATGGCCCCGTAGCTCCAGCGCAGCGCGCGCGAGTGCAGGTACCCCCGTGCCGGCGTAAAGCTCGTCATGCGGTTGACGAACCCCGGCTCCGGCCAGGGCATGTACGGAAGCTGGAACACCGCGCTCCCCGGCGGCAGCCGCCGTTCGATCGCGGCCACGAACGCCTGGTCGCTGTCGTAGTGGTAGGCCAGCTGGCGATAGGGCGGGATGAACTCCGACGAGGTCTGGTCGAGGAAGGCCACGACACCGATTGCGGCCACGAGGACAGCAGCCAGAACCCGCCCGCTCTGCCGGCGGCGACGCAGACGCACCGCGGAACGATCGAACAGAAGCGCGACGGCAACCAGCGAGAAGAAGCCGACGAACACCGACGCGCGCGTCCACTGCCGGATGTCGGGGCTGACCACGTGCGCGATCGCCCTGCCGCCGACGGTCGCCAGCACAAACGAGGACGCCGCCCCGGCCGCCACCGCGGTCAACCTCCCGCCGGGATCCCGGCGTGCACCCGAGCCCCGGCCAAGGACCGCCGCCGCCAGCACGAGGATCGAAACGACGAAGCCCACCGTAGCGATCAGCCCCAGCGTCGCCGACTCCCCCTCGGAACTCGCGAACTCGGGCGCGGCTAGGGGACCGGAGTAGTCCTGCCTCAGCCGCCCGAGGGCGGAGATCCGGTGGCGGGTGAGGGGGAGGACGAGATCGCCGACTTTGAGGCTGCCCGCGTTGCTCTGCGCAGGAGTGCGGAGGAAGGCCTCCGGGTCCCTTCCGTGCCGCGCCCAGTACAGCAGTGTCGGTGAGAGGGTGATCGCCAGGACCGCGGCGATCGCGGCCGCGGCGACCGACGCGTTTGCGACCGAGGCCCAAGAACGGCGCGTCAGGACGACCACGGCTGCCGCGAACGCGAGCAACACGAGCGTAAAGGCGGCGTAGTAGAGGCCCGCCGAGGCGATCACGCAGCAGATCAGGACCGTCGCCGCCGAACGGCGCGATGCCCAGGCGAGCGCCCCACGGGGTCGGGCGCGCGCGCGCTTGAACAGCGCCTCCCCCCGGTACGTGGCGAGCACGAGGTGGCCACCGAGCGGAACGGCGTAGTACGCGGCCAGGAACAGGTGGAACTCACCCTGCCAGAAGTGGTAGGGCAGCAGGGCAAACAGCGCCGAGCACGCGGTGGCGGCGGGTCGTGAGGCGCCGTGATGGCGCATCACCCCGTACGCGGTCAACGCCACCAGCGGAAAGCTGAGCAGGAAGAACAGGTTCATCACCAGCGCCCAGTCGCGCGAGAACGCTCCGAGCGCCTTGACGATCACGAAATTGAGCTGGTCGCCGCTCTGGGGAAAATCGAGGAGCTCGGAGCCGAACGGCGCCCCCAGCCGCGGATTGGTGAAGTACCAGCCGTGGATGACCTGCTTGACCAGCACCGCGTAGAACTGGCCGTCGTTCTCGTAGCTGAACGGGACGTGAAGATCGCCTCGCCACAGCCGCAGGGTCCACGCCCCCCCCAGGGAGGTCAGCGCCATCGAAAGGGCAGCCCAACCGACCTCCCCGTCGAGCCCGCGGCGCGGCAAACGAACGGCCGGCCTCATCGCCCCCAGATTGCACCATAGGGTCCGCCGCCAGCCCCGAACTGGCAGCATCCTCGGAAGATGGACAAACGGGAACTAAATGCGCTGCTCGCCATGGACGATCACCACTGGTGGTATCGAGGCCGCCGGCGGATAATTCGCGCCGAGCTCGACCGGCTGCCTCTGCCCCCGCGAGCCCGAGTGCTCGATGCCGGCTGCGGCTCCGGCCGGATGCTGGTCGAGCTCGAGCGCTACGGCGAGCTCCACGGCATCGAGCTCGACGAGGACGCGGCGCAACTGGCGCGCGCCCGGGGACTGGGGGAGGTGCGCATCGGGCGGCTCGAGGAGCTGCCCTGGGAGGTCGGCGCGTTCGACCTGATCACGGCCTTCGACGTGATCGAGCACACCCCTGACGACCGGCGCACGCTGTCCGAGCTGCGGCGGGTGTCTGCGCCGGGTGGCTGGCTGCTCCTCACCGTGCCCGCCTACCAGGCGCTGTGGTCGCAGCACGACGAGGTCAATCACCACTACCGCCGGTACGGACGTCCCACCCTGCGCGCCACGGCGGCCGATGCGGGCTGGCGGGTGCGCCGCATGACGTCGTTCAACAGCCTCTTGCTTGGGCCCGCCGCGGCCGTGCGGCTGGCTCGGCGCCGGCGCCGCAGCTCGGACTACGAGTCCGAGCTCACGATCGGGCCGCCGTGGCTCAATTCGGCGCTGGAACAGCCGCTGCGCGCAGAGGCCCGATGGCTCGCGACGGGCCACACGCTCCCGTTCGGCCTGTCGCTGCTCGCCGTGCTCGAGAATTCTGGATCGGGTCAATGACCCTCGCCCTCGCGGCGATCATCGGCATCTCGAGCGGCCTTGGCTATCTGCTACCGGCGATCATCGGCCTGGAGTCGATGGGAGTTCCCTCGCCGGGCGAGACCGCGCTCGTGCTGGCCGCGGTGCTCGCCAGCCAGGGCAAGCTTCAGATCGAGTTCGTGATCCTGATCGGGATCGTCTCGGCGATCGTCGGAGACAACATCGGATACCTCCTCGGACGGAGGCTCGGGCGCGAGGTGCTCGAGGCGCCAGGTCCGTTCTACCGGCGCCGCTTGATGGTGATCCGCTCGGGCGATCGCTTCTTCAAGCGTCACGGACCGAAGGCGGTGTTCCTGGCCCGATGGATCGCGCTCGTGCGGTTCGCCGCGGCCTGGCTGGCGGGAATCAACCGGATGCCGTTCAAGACATTCTTCTTCTGGAACGCCCTCGGCGGCATCACCTGGGGGATCACGTATGGGCTCGTGGGGTACTTCGGCGGCCACGCCGCCGCGCACGTTCTGGCACAGGCCGGCGTGGTCGGTGCAGTGGTGCTGGGAGCCCTGGTGATCGGCGCCTACGTCTACGTGAAGATCCGCGAGCGCCGCGCCGCCCGGGACCTCGAGTGATCGAGTCTACGAGTGCTCTCGAGGCTCGAACTCGAGCGCGCAGGAGTTCATGCAGTAGCGCTGTCCGGTCGGCCGAGGCCCGTCATCGAATACGTGGCCGAGATGGCCGCCGCAGCGTCGGCAGACAACCTCGGTGCGGACCATGAACAGGCTGCGATCCTGGCGCAACTCGACGTTCTCGGCGACCGCCGGCTCATAGAAGCTCGGCCAGCCCGTCCCGGACTCGAATTTCGTATCCGAGCTGAACAGCTCGGCGCCACAGCCGGCGCAGTGGTACATCCCATCGTCCTTGACGTGCACGTACGCGCCGGTGAACGGGCGCTCGGTGCCTTGCCGGCGCAGGACCTCGTACTGCTCGGGCGTCAAACGCTCACGCCACTGGTCGTCGGTGAGCTCGACCTGTCGGGTGGTATCCATCACATCGCTCTTCTTTCGCTCGGTCGCCATGCATCTACGTTAGCCAAACTAGCTGGCCGCGTCCTTTGCGCGCCGTCGGGGAGGTGCTACGTTTGCGGCACCCTCGGGGCAACGAACTCCGTCGGAGACGTGACCATGAAGATGAGGCTTGGTGGGGCATGTGGCTCGTAATCGCCGGTTGGCTTGCGGCCGCGCTCGTCTTCTCGACCTTTTTCATGAGGACGATGCTGCGACTCCGCATCGTCGCCATCGTGAGCAACGTCGCCTTCATGAGCTACGCGCTGCTCGGCCTCGCGTACGGGGAGTTCGGCAGCCTTTACCCGATCTTCGTCCTGCACGCAGCGCTGCTGCCCCTCAACGTCGCTCGGCTTCGCCAGCTGCGCAAGATGATCGCAGCCGTCTCCGACGCAAGTGGCGAACAGGCGATCCGCGCGCTCTCTCCATACCTGACGCTCGAAACGCACCCCTCCGGTGAGACCCTCTTCCGCCGCGGCGATGCGGCCGACCGCCTCTACATCGTCCAACAGGGCACGGTGAGGGTCCCCGAAAGCGGAGCCCATCTGACCGCCGGCGCGATCTTCGGCGAGATCGGGGTCTTCGCCTCCCATGGCCGCCGCACGGCAACCGCCGTCTGCACGACCGAGTGCCGACTGCTCACGCTCACCGCCGCCAAGACCGTCGAGCTCTGCCAGCAAGACGCCAGCCTCGCCATCCTCCTCGCCCGCGTCGTCGCCGGCTACGTTCCGATGGCGACGCCGCCAGCGCCCGCCCACGCCGCGACCGGATGACGTACACCCGTCCCTCCTCTCGTCGCCGCGAAGTCGGGACGAGGTCAGCCGTCCTCCGGCGGCGAGCTGGCTTCCGGTACGGTGCCCGGGCGTGGACTTCGGAGTGGCGATCTTCCCCACGCAGGATGCTCAGGATCCTGCGGAGCTGGCGCGGATGGCCGAGGACCGTGGCTTTGAGTCGCTGTTCTTTCCCGAGCACACGCACATCCCGGCCGAGCGCAGGTCGCCCTGGCCCGGCGGCGACGAGCTTCCTCCCGAGTACAGCCGCGCGTATGACCCGTTCGTGGCGCTGACGGCGGCCGCCTCGGCGACCGAGCGACTGCGGCTCGGGACGGGCATCTGCTTGGTGATCGAGCGAGATCCGATCACCACCGCCAAGGAGGTGGCCTCCCTCGATCAGCTCTCTCAGGGGCGCTTCCTGTTCGGCGTCGGCGCGGGCTGGAACGTCGAGGAGATGGAGAACCACGGCACCGACGCGGCGCGCCGGTTCGGCGTGATGCGGGAGCGGATCGAGGCCATGAAGGAGATATGGACTCAGGAGGAAGCCAGCTATTCGGGCAAGTACGTCAATTTCGACCGGATCTGGTGCTGGCCCAAGCCGAAGCAGCAGCCACATCCCCCGGTGCTGGTTGGCGGCAACGGTCCGCGCGTGCTCGACCGAGTGCTGACGTTCGGGGACGAGTGGATGCCCAACCGAGTACGCGACGAGGAGCTGGTTTCACGCCTGGTGGAGCTGCGAACCCGCGCGCAGGAGATCGGACGGCCTCCCGTGCCGGTGACCGTGTTCGGCCTGATGTGCGATCCGGCGCGGATCGAGCGGCTCGAGGTCGTGGGGGTCCAGCGCGGAGTGTTCTGGCTGCCGGCCCGCGGGCCGGCAGCCATCGAGGAGGCGTTTGACCGCTACACCCAGGCGGCGCAGGCGTTCACTCGGGCCGGGGGCTGACCACGTCCTCGAGATACGCGGACGGGACTCGGGGATCCGGCTCGAGCAGCTCGAGCACGAGCGTCGACCATCCGAACTGCACCGCGCCCATGCCCCGACCGGTGTAGGGGTTGTAGTACTCGCGCAGGCCCTCCGAGGCGACCGCACCGGCGACGCGGCGGGCGAGCTCATCGGCCTGCTCGGCATACCCGAGGCGAATCAGGCCCAGCCACACCAGCCATACGGAATTGACCCAGGTGGGGCCGCGCCAGTAGCGCCTGAGGCAGAGCAGGAACGTGTCCTCGGCAGAGAACGCGGGATCACTCGCGGCCACCGAGGGCGGGGCCACCGGCAGCCAGAACTGCGCTGGGTCGAGCAGGTGCTCCTCGACCAGACGGCGGCCGATCGCCTCCGGAAGGTCCGGAAGCGCGAGGGGGGCGAGCGCGGTCCACGTAAGCGCCGGGCGCCCGCGTCGCGCGGGGTGCGCGAGAGGGCGGAACAGGCCGCTGTCCTCGTCGTACATCCGCTCCACGATCGTCGGGGTCAGCGATGGGCGGCCGAGCGCCGTCAGCGACAGCGAGTACAGAACGTTCATCGCCACCTCGCAGCACACCGGGCCGCCGGCCGAGGCGATGCGTCGCAGGTCGTAGCCGAGGCGGCGGTTACGGCGCACCAGCAGTACGAACCCCGGTCGCCCGTGCGCGCGCCACCCCCAAATCGAGTCGAATTGCGGGGAGGCGTCGAGTCCCGACTCGTCGGGCTGGACGATCCAGATCAAGCCGTCGCCGTCGAGATCGCGATGCTCCGCGAGCCAGTCGTAGTGCCGCCCGATCGCGGGGACCGTCGACGGGTCGCCCACCCCGATCTGCCAAGCCCAAGCCAGCAGCGGGGGCTGGATGCTCGCGGTCATGGGCGCGTCGGAGGAGGTGACGTTGTAGGTGAGGCGCCGCCTGCCGAGGGGGATGTCCCAGAAGATCGTGTGACCGATGAACCCGTCGTCCCGGGAGGCGGAGATCAGCGACTCGAGCTCGCGTCGGGCCCGGCGGTGATCGAAATGTCGCCACACGATCGCGGTGAAGCAGGAGTCCCAGTACCACTGCCACGGGTAGTGCCCCGGGCTGGGGCGCGTGTACGCGAACGGAACGCCGTCGGCCTGCCGGACGCCCTCGCGCCAGTTCTGGCGAAGCGCGGCTTCGCATTGCGAGCGGATCGAGCTCACGCTGGTTGATGCTATGGAGCCGCGCCCTCAGGCGTCGATGTGGAACGGGAGCGTAGCTATGACCACGTCGTCGGTGTGCGCCTTGAGCACTGCCTCGAGCAGGCGCCCGCGCTGATTGTGCAAGATCTCCCGGCGCCGCTTGGTCGGGATCAGCTCGGGTATCAGGACCGTGATCGTTGTGTCGTCCTTGGGGATCGAATCGACATACTTGACCACGGTCCGCACCAGCGAGCGGTGGGAGTCGAGCAGCACCTCCAGCGGCACCGAGCACTTCCACTCGCCCCAGGCGCGCTTCATCTGATCGCGTTCCTCCTCGTCGCCGGCGACGCCGACGGCGACCACGGTGTCGCCGAGCGACATCGCCGCGCTCAGCGCCTTCTCGGTGAGTAGGTTGACCGTCGAGGTTGGCACGATGACTACGCTTCCCTCGCGGCGCGGGATCCCGGGCGTCTTGCCCAGCCGCAGCTTGGAGGCAACCCTGGCGTAGTAGCGCTCGGTGTGCGAGAACAAGAGCATCAGCAACGGGACCGTGAGCACGACCACCCACGCGCCCTCGAGGAACTTCGTCGACAGGAAAACGACCACCGCGACCGCCGTCATCACCGCCCCCACGCCGTTGAGCGCGACGCGCGCCCGCCAGCGAGGCGGTCGGGTCTTCGCCCAGTGGCGGACGAGGCCGACCTGGCTGAGCGTGAAGCCCACGAACACGCCGATCGTGAACAGCGGGATCAGCTTGGCGGTGCGAGCGTTCACCGCGACCAGCAACGCCGCCCCGGCGATGGCGAGCGCCCCGATGCCGTAGCGGTAGACGGGACGCTCGGCCCGCAGATAGAACATGTGCGGGAGGCGGTGGTCCTTCGCGAGGATGCTCATCAGCACCGGCAGGCCGCCGAAGCTGGTGTTCGCCGCCAGCCCCAGGGCGAGAATGACCGAGAGGTTCGAGACGTAGAACATCCACCCGGTCCCGAACGCGCCCGCCGTGAGCTGGGCGAGGATCGTCACGCCGCCACGGGGCACAACGTGGTGGGCACGGATCAGGATCGAGAGCCCGATCAGCATCACTCCGAGCAGCACTCCGAGCGAGACCTCGGTCTGCTGGGCGGTTCGGATCCGGGGCTGGCGGAAGGCGGGGACACCGTTTGCGATCGCCTCCACGCCCGTGACCGCCGAGCAGCCGGCCGCGAACGCCTTGAGGATCAGCACGATTCCCAGCGCCTCGGTCGCGTGGATCGGCAGTGCGGTGCCAATCGTGGCCACCGGGTGGGAGTGGAACGGGCCCACGATGATGACCGCGAGGATGCTCACGATGAAGACGACGGTCGGAAGCATCAGCAGCCTGGCCGACTCGCTTATCCCGAACATGTTGACCGCCGTCAGCAGCAGGAGGCCGATCAACGACACCGCCAGCAGGTGGTGGGAAAGGCCGTGGAATACGCTGCCGAGGCTCGCCGCACCCGCGGACAGGCTGACCGCCACGGTCAGCACGTAATCGACCACCAGCGACGCCGCCGCCAGTAGCGCCCAGAACCGCCCGAGGTTGACCTTCGCGACCGCGTAGGACCCCCCGCCCTCGGGGTGTGCGTCGATCACCTGCGTGTACGAGAACACCAGGAGCACCAGCATCCCGGTGATCACGAGTGTCAACGGAACGGTGTAGCGCAGGGCCGAGGCCCCTGCCGCGACCAGGATTAGCACCATCGCCTCGGGCCCGTACGCCACGCTCGACAATGCGTCGAGGCTGAGCGCCGCCAGCCCCCCGGTCACCGACAGGTCGTGCCCCTGATCGGAGTGCTTGCCAGTACGCCGGAGGTTGACCGGCGGATGTCCGCGCCTGGCGGCCGGGCGCTCGGGTGCGGCGCCGTCGCTCCCGGCTAGATCCGCCGTTTCGGTCCCAGCTACCTCTCGAGTCGAATCGCTCAAAGCAAGGGCCCCTTAGCTATCGGCAGCGTAGACCCTGCGCGCCCGGGAATCGAGCCGACAACACGCCTTGCGCAAGCGCGACCCTGATCCGCTGACCGTCGCGCGCCGCGGGAGGGCGGCGGACGCGTCCGAATCGTGGGAGCCCGTTCGAACCCCGCACAGGCGCTGGTCGGACGGTCTCCCTTGTTGTCTCCGCCTAGCCTTCGAGATCGAGCTCGGCGAGGTCGAGCTTGAGATCGAACGCCCTGACCATCTTGCCGACCGCCGAAAGGGCACGTGAGGTCCCCACGATCGGAGCAACAGCAGCCACCACTCCCTGCACCTGATCCGCGGTCACGCCACTGTCGCCGGCGGCGCCGAGGTTCATCAGATACGACGCGGGTGGCGCGTCGACTGCGATGAGCGCACCCAGGCGCACGAGCATCAGCGTCTGATCGTCGAGACCCGACACCTCGATCGAGTCCGCGGTCATCTTCGTGAGCAGGTCCAGAACAGGGCTCGCGTCAGGCTGTTCAGCCATGGCCTCTCTCCTTGTATGCGGGTGGCCGAACCGCCGGCCGCCAGCCGAGCGGTTCGCTGGAGGACTTGTACCACCGGGCCAGGCTCGTGTCACGCTTGCCCGTAGCGAGCGTATTACGCTCGCCGGTTCAGGCAAGGTGGGTGGGACTAGCCGCAGCCCGTGTTGAACCCGCAGCTCGAGCACGTGTAGCAGCTGCCCGTCCGCTGCATCATTCCCCCGCACTGCTGGCACGCCGGGCCGAGGTCGAGACCCTTGCGGATCGCGGGGATCACCGGCGGCTCGTCGGTGAGGGCCGCGGTCGGCGGCTGGGGCGCCTTGTCAGAACTCGCGGACATTGCCGGTGACGCGCTGGCATGGCTCGACCCATTGCCCTGCGTCTTGGACTCCTCGTCGTCGTCTGATTCGTCCGAGTCGGCCGGCCCCGCCGTGTCGCCGAGGTGTGAGCTGGCGGCATCTTGCGCCGCTTTGCGTGCCCGGACCTCCTTGGTGAGGATGCCGAGTTCCTCCTGGAGGTCGGTGTCCAGGAACCGCGACGCGAGCCACCGCATGATGTAGTCGGGCATCGACTTGGCGAACGGGATCTCCGGGTTCGAGGTCATCCCTTCGGGCTCAAAGCGCATGTAGCTGAACTTGCGCACGAGCGTCTCGAGCGGCACGCCGTACTGGAGCGCGATCGAGATCGCAGTGGCGAATGAGTTCATCATCCCGCGCAGCGTCGAGCCTTCCTTGCCGATGTCGGTGAGGAAGATCTCGCCCACCGTGCCGTCCTCATACATGCCAGCGGTGATGTAGCCCTCGTGGCCGCCGATGGAGAACTTGTGAGTGAGCGACTGACGCTCTCGCGGCATCCGCCGGCGCTTCGGCGGTGCCTGCGCAAGAGCCTCGGCCACTGCCTCGTCGATGTCCGCCTGCGATGGCGCCGGCGCACCCTTTTGAGCGTCGGTCCGAAGCGCCTGCGCGGTCTTTGAGCCGTCGCGGTAGATCGCGAGCGCCTTGATCCCCAGATGCCAGGCCTGGATGTAGGCGTCGGCGATGTCCTCGACCGTGGCCGATTCAGGCAGATTGACGGTCTTGCTGAGAGCGCCCGAGACGAGCGGTTGAATCGCACCCATCATCTTGAGATGCCCCAGATGCGAGATCGCCCTCTCGCCGACCGCGACGTCGAACACGGGCAAATGCTTCTCGGAGAGTTCGGGTGCTCCGATGATCGTGCCGTGCTCGTTGACGTAAGCGACGATCTGCTCAATCTGCTCGTCGGTGTAGCCAAGAGTCTGGAGCGCGAGCGGAACGGTGCGATTGACGATCGTCATCTGGCCACCGCCGACCAGCTCCTTGAACTTGACGAGCGAGAAGTCGGGCTCAAGCCCGGTGGTGTCACAGTCAAGAAGGAAGCTTATGGTCCCGGTAGGGGCGATGACACTAGCTTGTGCGTTGCGGTATCCATGCTGTTCACCTGCCGCCACGGATTCATCCCAGCTCGTGCGGGCGGCTTTGAGCAGCGCAGTGTCACCGCACGATGAATCCGGAATCGTGTATGCCGCTTCACGATGCATGCGCATCACTGCGTTATGCGCATCGCGGTTCTCGGCGTAGTGCTCGTACGGGCCTATCGCTGCCGCGATGCGCGCGGATTCAAGGTAGGCCCGACCAGTCATCAGGGCAGTGATTGCCGCGGCCGTACCCCGGCCAGCATCCGAGTCATAGGACACACCATCCGCCATCAGGTAGGCGCCGAGGTTGGTGTAACCGAGGCCGAGCTGTCGGAACGCCCGCGCGTTGCGGCCGATCTCCTCGGTCGGGTAGCTCGACGGGGTGACGACTATCTCCTGAGCCAGAAACATGATGTCCACCGCGTGCTCGAACGACTCGACATCGAACGTACCGTCGGCGCGGCGGAACTTCATCAGGTTCAGCGATGCAAGGTTGCAAGCAGAGTCATCGACATGCATATATTCGGAGCAGTTAGCCACAATGAAGCTGTCCACGACATACGAGTGGTGGAGTGGCTCGGTGAGGTTGTAGACCTGTTCCTGACCGTCGTTCTCGCGCGCGACGAGCTTGGTCGTGTTCTTTGTGCTGTAACGCCCGAATTGCGCGATGAGCCGGTGAAGGAGCTGCTGCTTGCGAGGTGCGGAGAAACCGATGTGCTCGGCGAATCGCTGGAGGTCGGATCCTGTAACCCTCAGGTCGAAGCCTTCACGTGTCTCGTAAGCGACCGACGTTCCGTCAACGCGCGTGTACTTGAATTGGCTGCTCTTTGCTTTCGCGATGCTGTATATCTGCGCGCGAATACCAAATGCACTCAGGAGCCGCTGGACGTCCTTTAGGAGACTCTTGCTCCGGCTGCCGAGCCCCGCGTATCGATTCGTATCTGTCCACGACACACAGCCGTCAGCACCAAATAGTCCCCGGACGAAAGCCGCCTGCACCTCCGTTGGTGCCACAAACACGGATTCAGGGACGCGCTTTTCATGGGCTCGCGCGGTAGTCACGCCGATTCCGCGGAAGAGCTGTCGTACGGCCTCGCTACCGACGCGCAGCTGGACCGTGCCGTTGCTCATCATCTGGCGTGAGACGTTGCCGACGAGCTCCTGGATGAGACCCTCGTGTGCGCTGGCCGTGCCGTCGTCGACGTCATCACCGCCGTAGACCCAGCCCGTCTGCACGTCGGTGAGCCAGCCATCACCAACAAGATGACCCGTCAGTTCAGCAAGCCCCTCGCTCCAACAATCCGGTAGCTCCTGGTACGTAACGCTGCCGCCGCGACTGAACGATTTGGCCGCGGCCGCCACTTTGACGGGAAGCTCCCAGGAGGCATCGGTGGCCGGCGTGGGACTGTCGTTCAGTAGCACTTGGTCTTGCTCGGTGAGGTCGTCCGCACGGACGTAGCCGCGGTTGATCGTCCAAATCCGGTGATTGGGTGTGCAGCGCAGCTCCGCGCCGTTGAGAAACCGCAGTCGAACGATCGGGCTGACGCCATTTCGCATGAATGCGATCGGCCGTGTGGCAGCAACGCCTTCGCCGGGCTGCTCGGAGGTGGCGCGGTGCGTATAGACGCGGATGTCCTCGCCAAGTTCGCCGCGCTCGACGAGCTCGGCAATCGACATGAGTCCCTTGGTCGTGTGGACTCGCGCATCAGCCGGAAAGCATGGATTGGAAGCATTGATCCGCCCTGAGTTCGGGCAGGTGTGCCATTGGTTGATCGTTGTGTCGTACTGGACGCCCGGATCGGCACAGCGCCATGCCGCTTCGGCGATTTCCTTCATCAGCTGACGGGCCGGAATTGGATCTCCGATGGGCTCGCCCGTCGAACGTGCAATGAGGCGCCAGTCCTCGTCGTTCTCGACGGCGTGCATGAACTCGTCCGTGACGCGGACCGAGTTGTTGGCGTTCTGGTACTGGATGGAGAAGAAGCCGTCGCCGTCGATCGACATGTCAAAGCCGGCATCGCGCAGCGCGGCCGCCTTGTCCTCCTCCTTGGCCTTGCACCAGATGAAATCGCGAATGTCGGGATGATCGACGTCGAGCACGACCATCTTCGCGGCTCGGCGGGTGCCGCCGCCTGACTTGATCGATCCCGCCCAGGCATCGGCGCCGCGCATGAACGAGACCGGTCCCGACGCGGTACCTCCACGACTCAGCGGCTCCATCGAGCCTCGGATCTTGGACAGGTTGATCCCCGAGCCCGATCCGCCGCGGAAGATGATTCCCTCCTTGGTGTTCCACTCCAGGATCGACTCCATGTTGTCCTCGACCGAGAGGATGAAACACGCGCTCGCCTGCATTTTGGGGCTGCCGACCGGGTGCCAGCCCACGTTGAACCACACCGGCGAGTTGAACGCCGCCATCTGATGCAGCAGGATGTGGGTCAGCTCGGCCTCGAACGCGTCGCCGTCCTCGTCGGTGGCGAAGTAGCCGCGCTCACGGCCCCAGGTGGCGATCGTCCCCGCCACCCGGCCGATCATCTGCTTGACCGAGTGCTCGCGCGCCGCGGAGCCCAGCTGGCCCCGGAAGTACTTCTGGGCCACGATGTTCGTGGCGTTCTGCGACCAGCTCTTGGGGAATTCGACGTCGCGCTGTTCGAACGAGAGCTTGTCCCCGTGTCCGATCCGCGCGTCTCGCAGCTCCCACTCGACAGCATCGAACGGATGCACCTCGGGCACCGTGAAGTAGCGGCGGATCGAGAGTCCCTCGCCCGCCCGCGCGCCGGGGCTGAGTTGGGTCTGCGAGCTGTACTCCATACCGACTTGCTCCTCTCGTTTTCCGCTTGTTCCGCTGCTTCTGCTCGGCCCTGAGTCGGCCGAGGGGGTAACAGCAGATCCTCGCGGATGACCCGGACGGAAAAGCGGCTCTGAGAGCTCTCAACACCGGGGTCTCGGAGGGCGGTTCAGACCTCATATTTTACTGCGCCGAGGCCGGGTTTCCGCCGTCTCTAGCGGCGCTCCGCACCGGCGGCGCGGCGTCGTTTCAGGCCGCGCCGGGGCGCGCAACTGTGATATTCCAGCGCCCGTGAAGCTCCTGGTCACAGGCGGCGCGGGCTACATCGGCTCGATCGTCGCAAAGCAGCTGCTGGCGGCGGGGAACGAGGTCGTGGTCATGGACAGCCTGGAGCGGGGGCATCGGTCCGCGGTGCCATCAGCGGCCCGGCTGGTGGTGGGGGACTTGCTCGATCGCGAGGCGGTCGCCGGGGTGCTGGCCGAGGGCTTCGAGGGGGTGCTGCACTTCGCCGCGCTTGCACTGGTGGGCGAGTCGGTCAGCCATCCCGAACGCTACTGGCGCACGAACGTCGGCGCGACGCTGAACCTGCTCGAGGCGATGCACGCACGCGGCGTGCATCGCCTCGTGTTCTCCTCGACTGCGGCCGTCTACGGCCAACCCGACGAGCTGCCGATCACCGAAGCCGCGCCCACGCAGCCGACCAACCCCTACGGGGGCTCCAAGCTAGCAGTCGATCGGATGATCGGCGACTTCTGCGCCGCGCATGGGCTGGGCGGGGTCAGCCTGCGTTACTTCAACGTGGCCGGGGCCAGTGAGGGCCTTGGGGAGGACCACGATCCGGAGACGCATCTGATCCCCAACGTCCTGCGCGCGGTCGCGGGGAGGACCCAGTTCATGGAGATCTATGGAACCGACTACCCGACTCCGGACGGGACCGCGATCCGCGATTACATCCACATCGAGGATCTCGCTGACGCGCATCTGCTGGCGCTGGAGGCCGCCCGCCCCGGCGAGCACCGGGTGTTCAACCTGGGCAATGGGAGCGGCTTCTCGGTGCGCGAGGTGATCGCCGCGGTGCAAAAGGTCACGGGCTCCGAGGTGCCCACGCGCGAGGCGGCGCGGCGTCGGGGCGACCCGCCGGTTCTCATCGCCGCCAGCGACCGGATCCGCTCCCAGCTCGGGTGGGAGCCGCACAAGCCTGGGCTTGAGGAGATCGTCGCCGACGCGTGGGCGTTCGCCCGCGCGCGCCCGCACGGGTACTCAGAGTAGGTCCGAAATCGCCTCCAGTGCGGCGGCCAATACCCGGTCCGGGGGCGCTGCGCCGTCGATGCGCCTGATCCGCGCCGGATCCTCGGCGAGGAGCTCGAGGTAGGCACCCGCGGTCCGCCTGAAAAAGTCGTCCTGCTCGCGCTCCAGCCGCTCGAGCGGGCGGGCACGAGCGCCCAGCCGGCCTCGCCCGAGCGCCGTGTCCACCACCAGCAGGAGGGTGCGGTCGGGTCGGAGCCCTCGGATCGCGAACTCGTTGATCTCGCGGATCGTCTCGATCCCCAGCCGCCTTCCACCTCCCTGATAGGCGAGGGATGAATCGACGAAGCGATCGAGCAGGACCCAAGTCCCCTCGCGTAGCAGGGGCTTGACCGCCTCCTCCACCAGCTGCGCGCGCGCGGCGGCGTACAGCAGCGCCTCCGTTCGCGGGCCGATGTGGAGCTCTGGATCCTTTGCGAGCTCCCGGATGCGCTCGGCAGCTCGCACTCCGCCGGGCTCGCGCAGAAGCTCCACCGGAACTCCGCGGTTGCGGAGCTCTGCCTCGAGCGCGACCGCCAAGGTGCTCTTGCCGGCACCGTCGATGCCCTCGATCGTGATCAGTCTTCCGGAGCTCATGACCTCTCGGCTTCGACCCTACTGGGGCTAGCATCGAAGCGTGCTCCCGGAGCTGGAAAGCCATACCCACGCCCGCGCGGTGCTCGCACCGGGACTGGCGCCCGGTGGCCGCGCGTCGCACGCCTACCTGTTCCATGGTCCGGGGGGATCGGGCAAGCGCTCGGTTGCACGCGCCGTGGCGGCGGAGCTGCTCTCGGCGGGTTCGCCCGATCCGGCCGGCGCGCGCCAGCGGGCGATGTCGGGCGCCCATCCCGACCTCACCTGGGTGGCTCCCAGCGGCGCGCACGAGATCCTGGTCAGCGACATCGACGAGCCGGTCGTCTCGGCGGCGAGCAAGACGCCGTTTGAGGCCGGACGGCGGGTGTTCGTGGTCGAGCGGGTCGACGAGCTCGGGGACGAGGCGGCGAATCGGATGCTGAAGACGCTCGAAGAGCCGGCTCCGTTCGTCCACCTGATCCTTCTCACCGATCGGCTCGTCGAGGTTCTGCCGACGATCCGGTCGCGCTGTCAGCTCGTCCGCTTCGATGCTCCTTCGGTCGAGACCGTGGCCACACGGGTGGAGCAGATGGGGGTCGAGCCGGAGGCCGCGCTCGCGTGCGCGCGTCTATCACTAGGAGATGCGCAGCGGGCCCTGGAGCTGGCGACGCCCCAGGGGCAGGCGCTCAGGATGGGCGCTGAGCGGTTCGCGCGGGCGGCCCTGTCGGGCAAGGCATCCCGAACCAGGCCGTGGTTGGAGCTGCTCAGCGCGGTGCAGGGCGAGGGCGAGGCCGTCCGCAGCGAGCTCGAGTCCCGCGCCACGGATGAGCTCGAGCTCTATCCCCGCAAGGAGCGAAAGCGGATCGAGACCGAGTGGTCGGAGCGGATCAGGCGGGTGCGACGTCGCGTCGAAACCGCGGCGCTCGACCTCGCGCTTCAGCTGGTCTCGCTGTGGTACACGGATCTCGCCTGCCTGGCCTGGGGCGCCCGTGAGCTCGTGCGCCACAGCGACCGAATCGACGAATTGAAATCCGATCGCGCGGTCGAGCCGGCACGGTTACGAGCCGCCATCGAGCTCGTTGAGGACACCAGAGTGCGCTTCCAGCTCAACGTCTCCGAAGAGCTCGCCTGTGAAGCGCTCGCATATCGACTGGAGGGTCTGCTCGCCACATGAGTCCCGGCGAGGATGGGGTTGGGCCGCGTGGCGGGAGCCGTGTGTTCCTACGCGCGCCGGCTCGCTCGGACCGGGACGAGTTCGTCGCGTTGATGCGCGCGAGCCGCTCCTTCCATCGCCCCTGGGCGACGGCTCCGACCGACAACGGACGCTTCGACGCCTATCTGGCGGACGCTCGGCGCCCGGACTTCGAGGCGATGCTGGTCTGCCGGCGCGAAGACCTCGCGATCGTCGGGTTCTTCAATCTCTCGCAGATCGAGCGCGGTGCGATGCAGAGCGCCTACCTAGGCTATGCGGTGGGCAAGCCGTTCGCGGGACGGGGGTACATGCGGGAGGGGCTCGAGGCGGTGCTCCGGTACGCGTTCCAGGCGCTGAAGCTCCACCGCATCGAGGCGAACATCCAGCCCGGGAACCACGCCTCGATTGCTCTCGCGCGCGGCGCCGGGTTCAAGCACGAAGGCTTCTCGCCTCGATACCTGAAAATCGGGGGCCGCTGGCGCGACCACGAACGGTGGGCGATCCTCGCCGAGGAGTGGCGCGCGCGGGCCGAGAACTCGAGCGGCCGCGGCGATGACTCGATGGCCCGCCCGGACGCGCCGCGGCGGCTCCGAAGCGCCTACCGCGCAGCCTCCGAGCGGTTCCCAGGGCGCCGATAGACTGGGCCCGGGAGTCCGCCGACGTAGCTCAGCTGGTAGAGCACTTCACTCGTAACGAAGCTCTCCCCAGTCTTAGCATCGGCGTCGGTCCCCGCTCGGGCCGCGGAAATCGCCGAAAATGCAGGTCATTCCGGCGGCCACCAGCGTGCCCACGAGCGCCCACGAAAAGCCGCACGTGGACACTACTGCTGCTCTGGCTGCAGCCTGGGTGCAGCCTCGTTTGGAGCCACGCCCGCAGCGTCTGTTGCGTAAAGCCAGCCATGCCGGGTCGATCCGTCGTTTGCTCAGCTGCTGCTGCGCACCAGCAGCAGCGATCTCGCCGGCACCGATCGCGTGGCTGCATTACGCCTGCACCGGTCACGGCGCCTGCGCGGCTGGTTTGCTCGGCGCCCGGTAGCGCGGCAGGTTCAAGGTCGGTCGGCAGCCGCCGGCGAGCGGCGTACTTCCGCATTACGACGATCCAATAGTCCGAGCCGGCGCTGTCCCTCGTCGTCGTGAAGGGGTCCGGGGTTCGAGTCCCCGCGTCGGCTTTCGTAAAGTACCTGCAACCTGCCGGGTTTTGCGTTTCTGTGGGCGATCGTGACCCGCAGCTCGGGCGGGCTATGGAAGCGGTTTGGAAGCCTGAAAGCGGGAAGCGCCGGGGACGAACAAAGCGCTCGCACCCCTGGCCAGGAGTGGGAGCGCTTGTGTTCGATCCGCACGCCGTCTGAACGGCTTGCTAGGACGAGCCGTCGCCGTCCAGCGCGATGCGAAGCGCGCCGGCGTCAGCGATCTCGCGGATGTAGACGACACGGGTCACGGTCGCGTCCCTATGTCCGAGGAGAAACGCGACTTCGTCCACGCTTTCGCCGGCGACCAGCGCCCGCGAGGCGACCGTGTGGCGGAAGGAGTGCATCGACGGCACCATGCCGGGCGGAGCCGGAATCGGGTTGCCGTCTTGGTCCTTCTGGTGGAGGACCGGGAATGTCGGCTGGCCGTGCTCGTTGGTTGCGCGCTGCTGTGCCTTTCGAAGCGCGCGGGCGACGTTGCGCTGTCCGAGCGGTCGGCCCGAGCGCGTAGCGAACACGAACGCCTCGCACGGGGGGTCGTGCGCTGAGCGCCTGTGGCGAGCGAGTATCAGGGCGAGCTCGCGCGGAATCGGAACGGTGCGAGCCGAGCCGTCGGTCTTCGTCGGCCGGCGGTTGCCCTGCCGGTCGACCTGGAAGCCGAACGTAACCTCGGCGTCGTCGAAGTCCTCGAGGTGGAGGTCTGCCCACGTGAGCCCGCACAGCTCCGAGATACGTGCACCTGTCAGCGCAGCCACGGCAAACAGAGTGCGGTACTGCTGGGTTGACGCGGCGATCGTCTGCTCGATCTGCTCGGGGGTGAAGATCGGCCTGCGCCTTGCCAGCGAGACCTTCGGCCGCTCGGATGAGAGCATGAGGGTCGTCGGGTTCACGCCGCTGAAGCCGAGTCGGCGCGCCGCGAACTTGTAGATGCGCCCCGCCGCGCCGAGCATAGCGGCGATCGTCGCCTCGCTCTTTTCTTGGTCCCGCATATCACGGACCAGCGTCGCCAGCTCGTCGGCGGTGATGCTGTCGAGCCTGCGGTTTCCGTAGCGCGGCCGAAGGTGCTGATCGACCGCGCTTCTGTAGCCGGCCAGTGTCGCAGCCCGCAAGTCGAGCACCGGCCCGGCAAGCCAGAGGTCGGCTGCTTCGCCGAACCGCAGCCGCGAGTTGGGCGCCACCGTCTCGCCTCGTCCGCTGCGTGCGAGCAGCTCGTCACGGAGCTTGCGTGCCGCCGTAATGCCGCCGTCGACCGTCCGCCAGCGCTGGGTACCAAAAGCGTCCTTGAAGCCGACCTCGAGGACGCCGGTCGGCCGCCGGTAGATGTTGCGCTCCACCCGGACCCGGCGAGGGCCACCCCCCGAGCCGCTCATGAGACTGCCCTCAGCTGGCTCCCCGGCGCCCTGCTCGAGCGACGCCAGTTGTCCAGCTCGTCGCGACGGAAGTAGAGCTTGCACCCAGGCCCATCCTGGTGCACCGGAACCGCCCGCTCGGCTGCGAGCTTGCGAAGCGTGTCGCGATGGAGGCCGAGGTATGCGGCGGCCGCGCGGGCATCCATCCAGTCGTCCGGCCGCAGCGTCGAGCTCGTGTGTGCGCGCGCCATCAGACGATCGACGACGAGATCGGCGAGCCGGCCCAGCAACTGGTCGATCAGCTCGCCGTCCGGCGCCGTGCTGTCCGACGCTCGGCGCAACGATGTCGCCGATGGCAGCTCAAGGGGCGGAAGCTGCTCACTCAGGGCGAGCCGCTCCACGGTGGCGTACGCTTGCATCGTCGGGACCTCCTTCCAGGTCTCGGCCGGGCCCCGGGGTGTGGCATCACTGCCGGGGCCGTCCTTTCCTTACACGAGTAAGTTATCTGATGGTCCGGACGGAACGACTGACGGGCGTAAGGAGGCGCCGCTGACGGGTGTACCCTCGGGCGCGATGCCACGAAGAGTCGCCGTCGACGAGCTGATCGATGCCCGCGATGTGGCGCAGATCCTAGGTCTCGCCCATCGCAACACCGTGAGCGAGTACCTGGCCCGCTACGAGGACATGCCCCGTCCGGTCGTCAACCTTGGCCGAGGACGTCCGATGCTCTGGGTGCGTCCCGAGATCGAGCGGTGGGCCGCTCGCCATCAGCAGCGTGCCGCTGGTCGGGGGCGTCCTCGGCGCACCCGTTCCGAGTCGCGATGAGAGCGCCGCGGGAGAGCCTCCTCCAAGGGGTTTACGTGATCCAGCGATTCCACTCGAGCCGTGGATCAAAGACCTGGCGGTTCGAGCGGGCGGATGCCGCTCGAAGCGCCAGGTACTCGCGTCGCGCCAACGCCCGCCGAGGTCACCTCAGCCGCTGGTGCGCGACGCGATCACCCGGCCGGATGCCCCCACGATGACCGTCCACGGCAACCAGGATGACATTCCGAGCATCTCGCAGGCCCCGATCCCGACGCGTCCTCTTGGGCGGGAGCACCGGCGCGGAGCCGCGTCCACGCACTGTCGCTTCGATGAGCCGCGGCGCCGCGCGTCCGCTTGCTCGAGGCACGACCGTCCGGGCCGAGCAAGCACTTCGCACTCCCGCGACCGCTGCTGCTTCGCCTCTCGGAGCGACATCGCGGCCCGGGCGGCGTCCGCGTCGAGGTGCATCGGCTTGTGGACCGCCACGGCGATGCAGCAGTCCGCCGCGCTCGCCGCGACCGCTCGTTGTCGTCCATCTGAGCACTCTGGTTGACCGTGACTCCGGTGCCCGCTGGTCTGACAATGCAGCAGTCGAGCTTGAGCATGACGGGCGCTGGCTTCGCCGCCGGATCGCCTGGCTAAGCGAGCGTCTCCTAGCCGGGTGCTGAGGCTTGCTCCTCAGAATTCGTCCGGGTGAGCGGCGGGCGTCCCCAGAGGCGAGCAAGCACCGGTCGGCTCCGGGGTGAGCGGCGGTCGCATAGGTGCGGCCGCAGGTCGGGGGATCTTGATTGGCTACCCGGCGGTCGTGGCTAGGGCTCGTGCGTGGATGGGGAGCAGGTGCGTTCGTGTCACGTACTGCGCCACCTCCGCGCCCATGCGGGCGCCGTGAACCCAAGGCTGCTCGCGCCACCCGACCTTACCTTCGGCCCAGCAGCCCTTTGGGTAGCTGGGTTGCGAAGCCAGCAGTAAGCGCGGCCTGAGCGGGATGTGGTCAACCTGTGAATCGCACCGGGCGGCACCGGATGACGACGGCGTGCAACCACGCTCTGTCCGGGTCGATGCGCTGAGTGCCGATGCCGCTCGTCGTGGTCGCGAGTAGCAGCTTGTTAGCGCCGGCGCGCAGACGCGTGCGGGGGATGGTGATGGTGAACGCGCGGCGGGAGCTTACGAGCAGCCGGCGGCCATCGAGCTTTACGACGGTGCGGACCCGCACCGCACGGTTGCGCGCGGTGGCCGACGGGGAACCCCCCAGTGTGACGCGTAGACGAACTGGCGAGGTTGTGCAGCCGTGCCCTAGGGGTGCCACGTGGATAGGCACGTTCACGGGTAACGGCGCCCGTCCGACGGTCCGGGAGGCAGCAAACACGTATGCCGCCCCGGGCCCGGCAAACTCCCCCATGGAGCCAGAGAGGGGCGCGTCGACCACGACCAGGCCACCGGAACCTGCCACTGACCAGCCGAAGCCGTCCTCGGCGGCTCCATCGCTTGCGGCGAGCTTCTGCTCCTGCGGATCGCCGGGTGACACGTACGCGGCGCCTTGGGATTGACCACGAGGGTGAATTTCGTCCGACCCGGGGGCGCCGACCAGAAGAGTGTCGCCGGATGCCGCCACCGATAGCCCGAAGAAGCCGGGGCTGCCGTAGTAGGCGGTCAGCTTGGCGTGATAATCCGCCCGCTGGATCCCCCAGAAGTAAACCGCCCCCCGGTCCGTTTGCCCATTGAGCGTCGCGTATGGTGCGCCGGCCGCAACCCTGAGCGGATTGCCGGGCGACCCGAGGATCGCGACCGAGTACCCAAGCTGATCGCCGGGTGCTCCGTCGTCGGCAAACACCGGATTCCCGATAAGCCACTTGTCACCGACCTTCCCTCCTTCGACTATGCTTCCCGCGTTTTCCCCGCCCGCCGGGCTCGTTCTCCCCGGTTCACCGACGGCTACGACCGGCGGGAAGATCGCCACCGAGTAGCCAAACTCGCAGTTCCCGTACGGCCCGCAGTCCCCGTTCGGTGGCATCAGCTCTGCGGCCTGCCTCCAGCCGCCACCGCTGCGCTCAAACACATACGCCCTCCCCCTAAGGCTGTACGGCGCCCCGACTATTAACGTGTCGCCCGAGATCGCCACTGAATATCCGAAGAAGTCATGGCCGGTCTTGAACGCGTTGCCGACGCTCAGTTTGGCCTGCTGGATCCAGGAGCTGCCGTTGCGCACGAATACGTACGCCGCCCCTTGCTGCGGGATGCCTCCCACCGTCTCGAATGGCGCGCCGGCCACGATCGTGTCGCCGGAAATGGCGACCGACCAGCCGAGCCCACCGTTGCCTCCATCGTCGGCAACCAGCTTTTGCTGCTGGGTCCAAACGTTGGGGTTGCGCACGAACACGGAAACCGCTCCCTGCGAACTGATGTTGGTACTCCATGCGCCGGCCGCAATGGTGTTCCCGTCGACCGCCACCGATGAGCCAAACCAGCCATTAGGGGCCGGCTCGAGCTTGGCCTGCTGGACGAACGGGTCAATCCGCAGCGGATACCGGGCGCCGCGGTCCTCCACCCCCAGCAGCAGCCGCGAGCCAGATAGCGAGAGCCACGCCGGCAGCCCTCGCCCCGTCGCGTCGAACGCCGCAAGCCCCCCGTAGCGCAACTTCACCCGACCCGAGCGTGCCAAGAACTCCACCCCCGAACCGGACAGGCGCGCGCGCAACCCGCCCGTCGCCAGCGCCAGCGTCACCGCCCCCGCGCCGCCGGCAGGCGGCCGCGCCAGGTAAAACCCCTGCTCCATCCCCAGCGGCCCGGCCGCATACCACTCCCGCACCCCGCGCCCGCGCGCATACACCACCCGGCCCGAACGCACCCGCGGCGCCACCGCGTCCACCGGCCATAGACTTGCACCGCGACCGATCCCCACGAGCCCGAGCGACAGGCGCGCTCCGCCGCCGCTGACGCCGACGCCACCGCGGCGAAGGTCCATCGCGACGCCGCCGCCGGAGAGCTCAAAACCAGCCGCCGAACGCCTAGGCGCAAACCTGGCATCCCCCGCCCCGACAGTAGTCGAGATCACCGATCGCGCGTCCGCCGAGACGCGCGAAGGGGCCGCCAACCCGCCCGCGTCCGCCGCCGCCCCAGACACCGCCGGCGCCCTCGGCCGCCCTGCGACTTCCAGGCAGGCGGCCGCTAACACCATCACGGCCAACGAAGGCGCTACCCACCACCGCCACCACCGACGCAGTCCCCAACACAACGCTCCGACCGCGATCGTCGCCTCAGCCTGCATACGACCAGCTCCTCGACTCTCTCTCGCTCTCATCTCCAGGTTAGTTGACGCCCTGCGGCGATACGCGCCGACTCATGCGGGTGTCGGCGGCCGGACCACAGCTCGGCGGAGAGTTGCCCGTATTGTGCCCGGTGCGTACCGTGACGGCTCCGCGACAATAGTTGGACGCGCAGTGAAGGATCAGCTTGTACCAGTGTGAGTGAAACGAGTCTCCGTTTATGGCCTGGTTCTTCGATTTCAGCCCGGTGATCACGTTCTCTCCGGTGCCGTCATTAGCGACCGAGAACCTCACGATCCGGAAATCGATCGGATACGGCGGCCCATGGTCCTCCTGAACCTCGACGCCGGGCCCCAGAATCAGTATGGGCCCGGTGCTAGGCGCATAACTTCGGTTTTGAAACCAAGGGTGGTCCGCGGGACACCTATACGCGGGTATGGAATCCTCGGCTTGAGCGCGCAGCCCGCGCGCCTCGAGCGTCGACACCGTGCAGACCTGAACCACCGGGTTGTCGCACGGAGCGACATAGGGATCAGCCTCGGTCCCGGTGCCGGTGATGAGACCCGGCGCCACCCGCGGCTCAGGCCGAGCTTCTGCCAGGTAGGGAACCACCCGATCGCGATCGGCACGGCACGAATCGCTGACGGTGGCGCTTGCTCCGGCCTCGATCACATCGTTGTGAACCCCCGGCGAGCAAGTCACCGCGTCGTGGCTCCCTGATACGACGACTGCGCTATGGGCCCCCTCAACCTTCACAGTGGCATCCGGGGCGGCGGCGAACAGAGCATCACGACCACTACCACCGATCAATGTTCCACCACGCCCACCCCAGACATAAGCGTCGCCGCTTCCCGCCCTTATCGTGACGTTGTCGCCGAGCCCGTAAAGCTCATCCCTGCCGTCGCCGCCGAACACGGTCTCATTGGACCCCAACGCAAAGATGAAATTGGGCCGGTGCGGAACCCCGAAAACTGTGGCGCCCTGCCCGGTCACGACAACCGTGTTGCCGTCAATCCGAGCCCCCGGATCGAGCGCAGCGAGGTGGGGCGCCGCACCGGCAAGAGCTGGGTCTGCACCAGACCCGGCCGCAGCCCGCGAGACGCGGGAGGACGACAGCTTGCGGATCTGCGCCTGCGCGCGGGCGCGGTCCGCTGCGAAGGGGCAGCCCGGTGGAGGGAAGTCGTCTCGGAAGTAGGTAAGCCCATGGCATCGATCAGACGTGCAGTGGAGGATGACCCTGTACCAGTGGGTGCCGCCGGCGATCGAGTTGGTGGCGCTCGAATAGGGAAACCCCGTGAGCGTGCCGGAGGTGAGGTTGCCTCTGAACAGCACGCCCGTGATGCTGACACCGATCGGGTACGGGCGCCCCCAGTCCTCCCCGATCTCCACGCCGTACGGAAGCGTCAGGCCCCCGTTCTCGTAGTCCTTGCGCAGCAGGTAGCCATGATCGGCCGGACACGCGTAGGCCGGGACGTATTCATTTTCCCAGGGCTTGGTGAAGGTGCGTCGCTCAAAGGCCGACACGGTGCAGTCGACGTGCTGGGGATCGTCACACGGGGCCGTGAACGGGTGTTCGTTGCTCCCATTGCCCTGGACCGCCGAGGCTTTGGCGAGCGCCGAGGCTGGTGCCGCCAGTAGCTGGAGCCGTCCGCGCAGGCGCCTCAGCGGCAGAACGCGGGCGCCATCGGCCCGGCAGCTGGCGCTGATCGCGTCGCTTTTGCCGGCGTAGATAACGTCGTGGTGCGATCCCTTCGCGCACTGAACCCGATCGTGGCGTCCGAAAACGATCGCGACGCTGCCGGATCCGACCATCTCGACGGTCGCGTCCGCGCCGGCGTTGACGAGCAGATCGCGACCAGAGCCGCCGATCAGCTTCGCGCCGGTTCCCCCGTAGATCAGGTCCGTCCCCGTGCCCGCGCGGATAGTGGCGTCGTCTCCGAGCGCGCCGAGCTGGTCGTTGCTGTCGCCGCCCACGATCGTCACATGCGACCCCAACGCCGCGATGAAGTTAGACCGGCGCAAGACCCCGACCACGCGCACTCCGTCGCCGATCGCGACGATCGTATTGCCCCCGACGCGTGCCCCGGGGTCGCGCGCGGCCAAACGCGCCCCCAACCCCCCATCGGCGGTCGGGCCGCTGGCGATGGCGCGGACCGGGCGTACGGCGCCAAGCACGAGTACAAGCCACGCGAGGAGGAGTCCGCCGAGAATCACACGAACTCGGCTGACCGAGACAGTCGAGACGATCCCGTTCACCGTGGTCATCGTCGCCGCTTCCGCTGGCCGCGACAACCGGGACGTCCCTATACAGCACCCTATAGTTTTCGTCCGTCCGAATCTGGGTCACGCGTTCCCGAGGCCCCGCAGCCCCTCGGCGTACACTCCCGCTGGCCGCTCATCTCCGAAGCGTCGCGACCTCTACGGCGTCAATGTGCTGGCGTTGTTTCCTCGACGCAACATTCATCTCCTTGCGTGCCAGCGGACGAGGGAGGGGCGTGCTGCTCGCCTGGGGTTCACCGAAGAGGGACGATAGGGTGCCTTTGTCGGTGACGCTGGGCTGTGAGATTCGTAGGAGGACTAGCTGGCGCCCCGCTGCGACCTGATCGCCCGCGGCCTGGGCACGCCATGCTGGTTGTGGCTGACGGCGCCGCCGAGCTGTTCAAAGCGATCGAGCAGTGCTGGCCAGCGTCTGACCGCCAGCACTGCTGTGTGCATCAAGCTCGGACCCTACGCCAAGCTGCCCGACCCCGAGCAGCTCGGGCTCTCGACCCCGGGCGGCTTTGCGTCCGTCGCCCAAGGAAACCCGATCAGCGAACACGCCCAGAAGCTCAAGCTGCGCCTCGTCGCACACCGTGCGCGGTGATCTTAGGACCGACAGTGTGCCCGCTGGCCAGGGCCGATTTGGCCTCACAGCCCCCCTCTACCTGTGGGTGCCGCGAACTGCGCTCGGCTGAGGTGACGGCGCAGCGAACGCCGTCGGCGACCCGCCCGCGCCGCGAGGTAGCCCAGACGACGCTCGGCCGCGACCCGTTCACTACTGAGACCGGATCGCTGTGGCCGCAGCGGCGCGTCAGAGGCTGGCGCTGGTGTCCGCACAGAAATCACTGGTCGGGCCGGCACCCGAACGCGGCCCAGCCTGGCCACCATGCAACGATCAAACGACGCCGTTGCGATCAGCCGGCCGGCCCCCGCCGGACTATTGGCTTCGTGGCCGACCGCTCGTGCGCTGGTCGCGGCGCGGGCGACTCGCTCGTTGCCTTTGCGATCGCGCGACGCGCGCTCGGGCTGGCGATTCCATTCGTCGAAAAGCACTCGCCCGTTCGCTCCGCACATGACGACTGCTGCTGGGCGGTTCCAGAAGTCGCGCTTGCCGGCGTCGGCATGGTCGATCGGGGCGCCTATGCCCATGCACAGGTTGTGCATCGTTCGGCCGCCGAGCGCTGCTCCTCGTCGTCCAGGGGAGCAGCGACGCGGGCGATGAACTCGACGGCTCGTCTGCCGGGATTGCAGAAGAGCCGGTGCTTGCCCCCATCGCGCTGATTCAGCAGCTGGCAAACGTCCTGCCGGCTGCCGTTCGCCCTGCCGAAGGAGAAGTGATCGATCTCCATCGCCTCAGCGCCGTCCCAGCGACGCCGGGGCACCGCTGCTCGTCGAGAAAGCGGGCATCACGCGACAGCGCCGGTCGTCGTCCACACCAGCAGCGGGGCTCTGCCATCGGATCCTGAGCGCGGATTATCGGAGCGGAAGGCGCTGCTGACGGGGTCAAGCCGGGCCACGTCGGTCGCCCGCGCGACGCTGCGGGGCGCGCCTGACCGCGCCCCCAGATCCACTCGCACAGCACTGCCCGACGCGGCCCCCGCAAGCGCCGGGCCGTCGCTCTCGCACCGGCGGCGATCGTTGTCACCCCGCGACAGCAACAGCCCTTCCGCGCGCGGTCTAGCGCCAGCGCGCCGATTGGTGTACGCCGCTCTGGAAGTCTGGGATCTAGGCCGCTGCCTGGAACGAGAGCGGCCGATTGTCACCGGGCGGCGGCATTGTGCCCGACCGCGCCGTCACCGCTGGATGCCGACCGCTAGCCCCGTTTTCCGCGCCTGTGGGTAGGTGGTCGCGGCTGGGCACGCCCGCGTGGCTTGGGGTTGCGGGTGTTGTTGGCGGCTTGCGGTGCGTTGATGTTGTGGCAACTTGATGTTCGTGCTGTTGGCTTTTCCATCCGGCGAGGCCGATAGTGTTGTGGCAACATGTTCGTCAAAGAGACCACGGTTCGGCGCGGAGAGCGCGCGTATACGTATCTGCAGCTGGTGGATGGGTATCGGGATGAGAACGGCCGGGTGCGGCATCGTGTTGTGGCAAACCTGGGTCGGAAGGAGGCGCTGAAGGAGTCCGGACAGCTCGAAGCGCTCGCCGGGTCGTTTGCCCGCTTGGATCCGCCGATGGCTGGCAGCCGCCGCGAGGTCGGGGCGCTGCTTTTGGCCTGGCGGTTCCTGCGGGAGTTGGATGTCGTCGGCGTCGTGGACCGCTCGCTGCCGCGCAGTCCGCGCTCGGTGCTGTCGGTCGGCGAGGCCGTCGCCGGGTTGATCTGCTCGCGGTTGTGCTCGCCCTCGCCGTTGTATGACGTGGCTGGGTGGGCGTCCGGGGCGGCGGTGCACGAGCTGCTCGGGATCCCCGCGGCGTTGCTCAATGATGACCGGCTCGGCCGCGCGTTGGAGACCTTCGCCGTGCACTCCGAGCAGGTCCGGGGCGCGCTCGCCGCCCGTGCGATCGACCGCTTCGGCCTGGATGTCGGCCGGCTGCATGTCGATCTGACGACGCTGCGGGTCGCCGGCGCCTATGAGGACTCGGCGCTCATCGCGAAGGGCTGGGGCGCTGACCGCCATGTTCGCCGGCAGGTCCGAGCGTTGCAGGCCGCCACGCCCGACGGCGTCTCGGTGTACTGGCGGCCGGACCCAGGCAACTCGTCTGAGCTCTCACTCGTCGGACGCAGCCTCGAGCGTCTGGCGAAGGTGACCGGTCCGGCCGGCGTAGTGGTGTGCGACTCGGCGTGTGGGCACCCCGAGACGCTGGCGCAGATCCAGGATGCCGGCCTGCGGTTCGTCGTGCCGCTCAGAGCCTCAACCGGCTTTGCCGAGAAGTTCACCGCGGAGATCGGACACGGGTCGCTCAGGCCGCTGCGGTATATCGCCGCGCGGGAGAAGCACCTGCCCGCCGAGACACGCACCCGCTATCGCGGCTGCCTTGGCGAGTGGACGCTCACCTGCCCCGAGGACGGTCGCGAGCTTCCCCTCCGGGTCGCGTGGATTCACTCCTCCCAGGAAGGCCGCGAGGTCGCCGCCGCTCGCGAACGCGCGCTCGCCAAGGCCGAATCAGAGCTCGAGCGCGTCAAGCGCGGGCTTGGTGGCCGCTACTACCCCGCCCGCCAGCACGTCGAGAAGCGCGTGGCGACGATCATCGGCCCGAACATCGAGACCCTCCTGATCGTCCGGACCGGCACCACAGCCGGCAAACCGACCCTCACCTGGCACCGCGATCACGACGCGATCGCCGCCACCTCGGCAACCGACGGCGTCTACCCGCTGGCGACCAACCAGCCCGGCCGCCTCAGCACCGTGCACGTCTTGCGCCAATACAAAGACCAACACATCGTCGAACGCCGCCACCGCGACGCCAAACACACCCTCAAAGTCCGGCCGATCTTCCTGCACAACGACGACCGAATCCACGCGCTCATCAGCATCGTCGGACTCGCGCTGCTGATCTTCGGACTGATCGAGACCCAAACCCGCCACGCCCTCGGGAAAGACGAGCACCTACCCGGACTGCTGCCCGAAGACCGCGCAGCGATCCCGACCGGCGCCAACATCCTCGCCGCGTTCCAAGGACTCGGCCTCACCTACACACCCGCCGGGATCCGACTAGACCGCCTCACCCACACCCAACGCCAGATCCTCCAGCTCCTCGAAATCCAGCCGCCCTGGCCCGAGCAGAACACCTAACCCTTTTCAACTGCGGAAAACGGGGCTAGCGAAGCGCGACGCAGACGGCGTCTTCTTCGATCTGCCGGAGGCGTCGCCAGGCGGCGAGCAGTGGCTGAGGCGACACCTCGTTGATCTGTCCGTTGACCGAAACGACAACCGACCGTCTGCCGTCGAGCGTCGATGCGATGAACTGGGTGTAGCCGGGCGTGTTACCGGTGTGCCCGTAGATCGTGCCGCAGCGTGTCCGATAGCGGAAGATCGCGAGGCCCGCGAAATTCTCGCCGGGTCCCGGCGGTCCCGAGCTACCGCGCACGAACCGCAGCTGCTGAGCCTGGACCCCGCGGCTGAACAGGCGCGCGCCGACATAGCCGCGCACGAAGCGGTTCAGGTCGGCGGGGGTCGAGACGATGCCGCCCGACGCCCAGCTGTATGCAGCGCTGAAGAGCGTCGAGACATCGGTCGGGGGCTTCGGAGGATCGAGGGCGTAGCCGCGCATGTACGGCGCTGGGATCCGTGGGCCGGCAGGCAGGCTCGTGTGCCTCAAGCCCAACCGGGAGTAGACGTTCGACGCGAGCAGCGGGTTGTAGCTGCGACGGCTGGCGGCCTGCGCCATCAGCCCGACCACGATGTTGTCGGTGTTCGAGTACCGGTACCGAGTCCCGGGGGTGAACGCGAGCCCCTCGTGCGCGACGAACCCCAGCAGGAACATTGGGGACGGCGTCGCGTGCGGGTGTTCCGTCGCGTAGGCGGCGAGTTCCTTGCTCTCGCCGATGTCGGGAAGGCCGCTCGTGTGCTTCAGCGCCTGCGCCAGCGTGACCTTCCCCCAGGCGGCCGGGAGCTTGGGAAGCCACTTCGCGATCGTGTCCGAGAGCGAGAGCACCCGGCGGTCGACCAACGACAGGGCCACCGCGCCGCTGAACGCCTTGGCCACGCTCGCGATCCGCATGCGCTGGTTTGTGCCCATCGGGGAGCGGGAGCGCACGTCGCTCACACCCGCTCGATACACAGCGCTACTCCCGCCGCGCTGAACGATCGCGATCGCCCCCGGCGGGCCTCCGCGCATCTGCACGAGCTGACGCGGCTCGGCTCCCAGATTCGGAGTCGCGGCGACCCCAGACGGCCGCCGCTCGGCAGTCGAGGCGCCCGCCCCGAGCATCGCCACAACCACGACGAGAATGCCTGCAAGCGAGGTTCGAAGACGCATCCGGGGCGAGCTTGCTAGAGCGCGCGTCGATGCGGGGTTCGATATGCGCGAGTTCCAGTACGAGTGCTTGAATATCGACCCGATCGTCCTGGGGATGATCGGCTAGAGGGTCGCTGACCAGTCGTACGGCACCCTCCTGTCGGATGTCGTGTTCGGACCCGCCAAGCTCGCCCGGACACGTTTGCCACCGCGGTCACGCCGCCGCAGCCGTTCATTCACGGTTGGTTTGAAAATCCGTTCAGGCTGCCGTGGCCTCCGGTGCCGTCAACGTTGGAGCGTGACGGTGTGGCCGAGTTCTTGCGAGACCGGAAGCACGAGCTTTGTCGCTTCGTCGGTAAACGCGATCGTGACGACGCGTGCTTGCGGATCGGACGGCGGCCAGATTTCTGCTCGGGCCCGGGGACCCGGAAGTCCGCCGCGTCGGGACAACGCTCCACACGAGCCGTTTCGGCGTCGCCGGCGGAGACTCGCGGATCCACGGGCGAAAGCAGTGGTCTGACGATGTGAGTCGGACCGCTGATCGTCGTCCAGAGCATCAGCGCCGTCGCGGCGGGGGAGTACTCCTGCGTCGCGCCGGCCAAGCAGTAATGCCGGGAGCGCTGGCGGAGGTCCTGGTTCGTTCCTTAGATTGGAAGGGCGCAACGCAACGGTGTGGCCAAACCGCTCAGCTGAATGTGCGTGGCGCCCTCTCACGCCCTAAGCCGACGTTGGTCCGGCCTCCACCGCGGCGTTTGTGACGCGGGAGGCCCTGGCCTGAATGCTGGGGCGCATAACGCTACCGTGGCGGCGTCCTCGTGCTTTCTTCTCGATGAGGGTTTGCGCAGCCACTTCTGTCAGAGCGCGCTCGTTTCGTCCGGGTATCGGGTGACTCCTTCAGCGCAGGGACGGGAGGCGCCGCCGGGACGGACGTTCGGGTCATGAGGCTGACCTTCGCAGTCTTGGCGCTAATCAGCGCTTTCGCGGGCGCCCCGGCAACGCTGAGGGCGAGTCTGTGTACCAGCCTCATCGCGGGAGACGGCGCAAGAGCCGCTAACGCCAGCCCTGGGCTCCGCATGGCGATCGCTACCGTCACAAGCGGGCAGGAAGTAGCGCCGGAGTGTCCAGCGCGCGACCTGGCGGGCGAGCTCGAGGCCCTCGAGAGCCGACCCGCGGTAGTGAAGGCCCGCCCACACGCGTGCGTTGACGACCTCGAGCTGGAGGTCGTTCACGGTCTCGAACGTGTGGATGGCCGCCCAGTTATTCGCGGTGCCGTCGGCGGAGCCTCGGATGGTGACGTCAATGTGGTGCGTCCCGAGCACGACGGCGTACATCTCTGCCTCGGCTCCGGTCAGGCAGGTGTGCGCTGCGGGGTATTCGGGGTGATTCGGGGTCGTGAGCAGCGGCGTCCAGCTGGGATCAGGTTGGGTCGCGGCGTTCCCGTCAATCTGAGCGTTCCGGATCGCCATGATCGGGCGCCAGAACAGGTAGTGGTACTTGGAGTCCCAGCACGCGATTGCCGCGTCGCTGTCGACGAGATCACCCATCGCGAGCACACGCGCCGCGTCGACGAGGTCCATCCCGTGCGCGATCGCAGTGTCCTGAAACGCTTGGTTTGACTGGTTGACCGCAAATGCGTTCCAAAACTTTGCGACCGCCGTCTGTTCGGGAGAGCGGACCGAGCTGTTCACCGCACCGTAGGCCTTGACCTCGTTGAACTCCTTAGCCCATTTGCGGCTCGAGAGCGGCGGCGGCGGCTCGACCCGGAACTGGGAGGGGCTGTTGAGCATGAACGGTTTCATCACCGCCATCCACGGCGTCTGCGCTGACTGCACCGACGGCGGTGGGGCGAACGTCCACCCGCCGGGAGACAGTGGCCCCGGCGTAAACGTGATCGACTCGTCCCTGTCCCCGGTCCGCTCGGCGATCAGGTCGCTCGCCGCGGCCTGACCGATTTTTATCCCGTCTGCGACGGCGGGCGCCCCCACACCACCGAGCGCGTTGATGTAGTCAGAGTACGTTGTGGAGAGCCCCGCCTGTGCCGTCGCCGGAAAGGCCAGAAACGACGATGTAAGCATCGTGTACGCCGCAGTAGCCACGGCGGCGTCGGGCGACGCGCTCGCAGCGTCCACGCCGGCCGGCGTGGGAAACTCGTGGTAGGGAACGTAGCGCCTGTCAATCTTTGTTACGGCGTCGTAAACCGCGGCTTGGATATAGCCCATATAGAGCAAGCCCTGCGATTGGTACGAGGTCGCGATCCGGGTCGCCTGAACGGCGATCGCGTTCCAGCACCCCACGGCATTCGGGATGACGGGAACGTTCGGGATGACGGCGTCCGGACACGCCGGCACAGCCGGCGTCGCTGACGCTGAAGATGCAAGCGCACCCCCCGCGATCACTCCGGCGACGATAGCCGCGGCGGCAATGCGCCTAGCGCGCGCAAGCGCCCGCCCGCCCGCCACCGGTTTTTCGGCGCCCTCAAAGAGGCCTCCCGATCTGCGCGCCGCGCGCGCCTGGGGGTATTGAATGCGCACCATGGTGGCCGCTCCTTCGCTGTTCGCGCCTCCGGATACAGAAGACTGCTTGGTCCTCTGTTCTGACAGCGTCGACGGCTGTCTCGGAACTGCCGGCCTTTTGCCGTTCTGCGCCGTCATGGTTGGCCCCTTTCGCTTCACGCCAGCTCGAGAAGCCGGCGTAGTAGGGCGCAATTACGCGCCGTGAGCAAAGGATTACGTCGCTCTGTCACCAGCGCGTTATCGCGCCGTCAACCGACCGGAATGTGCGCTCGGGCGGGTGACCTGCTGCATGTCTTGAGGCCTCGCGTCTGCGCCGTGTGTCATGAGCCAAGCGCCGTGGCTATCAACACGCGCAGGGAGAGATGTCTACGCGTAGAGCCGGGATCTTGCGCGGACAGCTCGCGCAGGAGGGGTGCCGTCGAAGGAGAGTTGGCCGCGGACGCGAACCGAACGATCGGCATTCGCCTCACCCCACGAGAGTGGCGTCTTTTTCAAGGGGAGAACTGCCTTTGATCCGTCAGCCGGCGAGGTAGGCTTCGAGCCACCCACGGACCGCGGCATAGACATCGTCGGTCGTGGCCGCCGCGGTCACGATCTCCGCGCCTGCGAAGAGGTCGAGCGTCTGGGTGATTCGCGCCCGGAGTCCATCATCGTCGGAGTCGCCTTCGATCCAGACACGGACGACCAGCAGGCCGGTGCGATTGTGCATCTGGGCATCATCAGCACACGTCCGTCACCCCGGCGTTATCTGCAGTCCGCCGATCAACCCCTCCATGCGCGGCGAGGGCTCGAGCGCGAGCTCATCGTGCAAGAGGTCGCGGTACGCGCGGTACCCGCGCAGCGCCTCCGCCTGGTTGCCCTCCGCGATGTACACGCCAATCAGGCAGCGGTGCGCGCTCTCGCGCAGCGGCTCGGCCTGCACGGCAGCGAGGCCTGCCTCGATCGCCGGACCGAATCTCCCGATCGCAGTCAGCCGCTCGCAAACGCACTCCAGCGCGCGGACGCGCAACTCGCGCAGTCGCTCGCGCTCGAGCACCAGCCAGTCGTCATACCAGTCCGGCAACAGGTCGCCGAAAATCGCAGCGCCGAGGCCGCTCATGCCGGCCAGCTCGCCACCAGCCCCGTCCGGCGCGTCGAGCACGCTGCGCGCCCACCCAACCAACACCCGCACGTCGACAACCACCCGCGGTTCGAGCCGCAGCCGCCCGCTCGTCACGTCGACCAGCTCGAAGCCCGGGCGGCGGAGACGCCACAACGCCGAGCGCAGGCTCCCGCACGCCCGCTTCTCCGTCGAGTCCAGCCACAGCGTCTCGGCCACATAGGTCCGTAGCACTGGGCGATCCCGCAGGGCGACAAACGCCAGCAGTCGCTGCGCTGGCATCGGCAGCGACACGGGATCCCCGGCCGACGTCAACTCGAACGAACTCAGCAGGCTGAGGCTTACCTGCGCAGGCGGCTGAACAACCGTGCCAGAGAGTGATGGCCGCCGCCAGCCAGTGCCCTCCATGATGTCCTGCTTTCCGGTTCCCGGGACCTCTGCCACACCCTGCGTCGGCCGCGAGTCCCTGTCGCGATTTCAACGGGTGCATCCCGACCCGACGGGCGAGCGCTAGTCAATCGGTAGGCCATCTACCTAGCAACCGCCCGCGGCCCCATCCTAGAGCCTCGGCGGCCTACGGCGCAACTCGAGTCGACGAAAGCCGGTCGCCGTCAGCCGGTAGAGGCGTGCCGAAAGTGCCTGCCAGGCATGAATCGGTGGAGAACAGGTTGCGTTGCTTCAGTCCGAACCCCCACTCGTTCCGGGGGACACTCCGGCGGCCCGCCCCCAGCCGCCCTCGCGAAGAGCGACAGTCAGGGAGAGCCCGGTCAAGAGCTTGCTGCGGACGACGACCGGCGCTGTCGCGTGATGCCGCTTTCTCGACGAGCAGCGGTGCCCCGGCGTCGCTGGGACGGCGCTGAGGCGATGGAGATCGATCACTTCTCCTTCGGCAGGGCGAACGGCAGCCGGCAGGACGTTTGCCAGCTGCTGAATCAGCGCGATGGGGGCAAGCACCGGCTCTTCTGCAATCCCGGCAGACGAGCCGTCGAGTTCATCGCCCGCGTCGCTGCTCCCCTGGACGACGAGGAGCAGCGCTCGGCGGCCGAACGATGCACAACCTGTGCATGGGCATAGGCGCCCCGATCGACCATGCCGACGCCGGCAAGCGCGACTTCTGGAACCGCCCAAGAGGACGCGTCGGGATCGGGGCCTGCGAGATGCTCGGAATGTCATCCTGGTTGCCGTGGACGGTCATCGTGGGGGCATCCGGCCGGGTGATCGCGTCGCGCACCAGCGGCTGAGGTGACCTCGGCCCGTGTTGGCGCGACGCGAGTACCTGGCGCTTCGAGCGGCATCCGCCCGCTCGAAGCGCCGGGTCTTTGATCTCCGGGTTCGAGTGGGATCGCTGGATCAGACAGTCAAGATCTTGCAGGAGGGCTCCCCCGGCGCCCTGGATCGTCGGGACCGGCCAGTGATGCCTCGAGGGCGCCCGCGGGCTGCGGCGCGTTCCCGGTGGCGGGCCGCCCAACGCTAGATTTGAGGACGGAGCCAGAGCTTCGATCGCCCGCCGCCGAGGTCGATGACTGGGCGTGGCATGTTGTCCTAGCGGGCCTCGTACTCGCTCAGGGTGTTGCGGTACTTGAGGCCGGACTCGGAGCGATGCGCCGGTTCGCCGCTGGGCCGTTGCGTTTATTTCGAATAGCTGCTACGATTGATCAACGACGAGGCATGCGATGACGACCAGCCACCATCATGCCTGAAAGCGTTCTACACGCGAAACCGTCCGAGGCCGGCCGGTTGAGCGCGCTCCGCGATCAGATCGAGGCGATCTTCAATGGGCCACGGAAGGCTTACCTGATTGCTTCCGACGGAGCGCAGGTCGAGCTCCCAGCCTCCGCGTTCGAGGCTCTGAAACTCGTCATTGACGGGCTGTCACGTGGGCAGTCGATCACGATCGTGCCGCACGACAGGGAACTCACTAGTCAGGAGGCCGCGGACATCCTCAATGTTTCCCGGCCGCACCTGATCAAGCTTCTCAGCCGTGGGGACATCCCGTTTCACCGAGTCGGGACCCATCGTCGGATCAAGATCGAGGACGTGCTCGCCTATCGGGAGCGTCGCGACTCCGAGCGCAAGGCGGCACTGGACGAACTCACGCGCTTGTCCGAGGAGTTGCCCGGCGGCTACCGGTAGGCGGCTTTCGTCGGCACGCCCGCATATCTTGCGGGAGTGCCGTTCGCCGTCGTGCTCGATGCCTGCACGCTGTACCCGCTTCCGTTGCGCGACACGCTCTTGCGAGCCGCGCAGCACGACCTATTCGCGGCTCGTTGGAGCCGGCGGATTCTCGATGAGGTAGTGCGCAACCTGATCGAGGATCGCGGGGCGACTCCCGAGCAGGCCCGGAAACTAACCGACGCGATGAGACGCGCGTTCGAGGATGCAGAGGTTCCGGAGGGACTGATTGCTGCGCTGGAACCCGATATGACCAATGAGCTGGCCGACCGCCATGTACTCGCCGCTGCAGTGGCTTCCGACGCGGGCGCGATTGTCACCTTGAACCTGCGCCACTTCCCTGCAGCCGCATGCGAGCCATTCGGGATCGAGGTCGTTCATCCTGACGTGTTGCTCTGCGACCTGTACGAGCGCAGGCCGGTTCAGGTTCACACCGTGCTGGACGAGCAAGCAGCTGAGCTCTCCCGCCCACCCATGACGGTGGATGACCTGCTTGACCGACTCAAGGAGAGCGTTCCCGAGTTCGTGGCCCGAGTGAGAGATGCGCGGCGCTCTGCGTGACGGCGTGGAAGCGCCGTGGAAGCGTCGTCCCGCCAAGCCCGCTCCTCAACGACCGCCACGGCAACACAACATCGCCGGTTTACCTGCACATGCCGTCGCCTGACCCACTCGGACCCACGCCTGCACATGCCTCGTAATGAAGGGGTCCGGGGTTCGAGTCCCCGCGTCGGCTTAGCCGGGATTTGCAGGGAAAAGCGCCCGAAACGCGGGCGGCTTAGCGCGGCTCGCGGGCGCTCAGGGAACTCTGAGGGAACTCCAGCTCTGCGCGGGCTGCGGAGATCAGCGCGTCGATGCCATCGAAGCGCCGGCCTTGCAGCCCGTCGATGACGTGCGCATACGTGGCGATGTGCAGCGCGGGCGAGTGCCCGAGCCGCCGAGCGGCTTCGGGGACGGTCAGGCCCGCGTAGTGGCAGAGGCTCGCGTGGGTGTGGCGCAGCGTGTAGAGCGTCACGTCGTCGCGCCCGATAACAGCCTGCGCGGTTGACGCGAGGTGTCGCCGCGCCCACGTCTTGACGCCCTCCGCGCCCACCGCGCCGATGATTGGTTGGTTCTCGCTGGGGCGTCCGCTCGCGAGCCTCCACTCACGAAGCTCCTGCGCCGCGGGTTGAGATCAATCCGCCCAGCCACTCAGCCGCTCGATCGCCGGCCCGACGTGGGTGAGATACCGCTTGACGGCAGCCTGCACGGGCGGCTCGACCGCGTGCTCGGCGAGCCCACGCATGAGGTTGAGCCGGCTCTTGGCGATCCAGGCTGAGAGGTCGGGCTCGCTCAGCCAGCGCGTCTCCACGCTCCACGTGCAGCACATCATCCGCGGCCAGTCCCGGGGGCTGCTTGGGTAGGCGTGGGAGGGGCAAAGCCGGTTCTTGTCCGCGTCGTCGTCCCGATGTGCCTCGACGAAGCCGATCAGGGCTGCGTTGAAAGACGGCGATAGATATCGGACCTGCTGGAGCACGATCCGGTCGGGCTGGAAGATGGCGGTGGCGGGGGCGTTGTTCAGACCGAGCGCCGTGCAGTCCACGTGCAGGACGTCGGGGCCGGTTTCCGTCTCTCCGCGCTCGAGCACGATCCGGTCGACCTCGATCCGCCGCACCCGGCCGAGCCTTACGACATTTTCGATCTGTCGCAAGGCCTGTAGCTCGCGGGCGCTGAGCATCGTGCCGCGATACATCGTCCCGGGACACGAGGGGTCGATGCGTACGATCCGTCCCGAAGCCTCGAGCCGCTCGAACACCTCCTCGACGGTCGCCGCCTGAGCGCCGGCCTCGGCGTCGAGCGAGATCCCCTCCATGATCGCGCCGACCTGCTCCAGCGGTTGCCAGTAGCTGCGGTCATAGAACCATGCATCCCGTGGCCGAATCCAGCGAACCCGGTCCGGCTCAACGCCGTTATCCAGAAGCCAGATGCACGCGTCCGCCGCCGTCTTGCCAGACCCCAGCACGGCGTAGGCGGAGGCCGAATCTGCGGCCGCCGGAAGATCGTTGATCGCGATGACCCGTGCCGATGAAGCCACTTCGAACGGGACGGCGTGATTGGCCGGGATCGACGCCTCCAGGTATCTCGCGTCGACGACCTTGCGGCGTACCGTCACATCGTAAAGCTCCCCGGTGCTCACGTTTCGGACCTGCTCACCGTTACCCCCGCGGCCCAGATGCTCGTGCCGCAACAGCAGGCGGACTCGGCCCGTCTGCGTCAGTCGCTCGGCCGCCTGCGCGAAGTGCTCACGGACCTCGCTGCCGCTCGCGCGTTCGTAGAACCCCGCGTTCTCGCCGACCTGATCGATGCGGTCCTCGCCAAGCGCCAACGAGTTCACGCCGTAGTACGCCGAGGGAGTGTGCAGACGCACGAACGGATACGCATGCAGCCAGTGACCCCCGGGACCTGCTTGGCGCTCCACCACCGTCACATTCACATCCGCGTCAGCCACGAGCGCGTCGCTGAAGGCGAGGCCGCTCGCACCCGCCCCCACAACCAGATAATCGGTGTCAGACAGCACGATCTCGCTCCTCATCCCCGCGCCGCAAAGCAGGTCGTCCCA
>CAWEFU010000001.1:0-232929 GCA_963808325.1 uncultured Solirubrobacterales bacterium | reverse complement strand
GCGATCGCGACCAGGCTTATTTGATGCCGCCGTCGCTGTTGGAGTGGATCCCTGAAGACCATTTGGTGTGGAGCATCCTGGGCTCGGTCGATGAGCTGGATCTGACCGAGTTCTATGCCGACTATCGGGCTGATGGTCATGGCCGGCCCGCATATGACCCGAAGATGATGGTTGCGCTTTTGCTGTACGCCTACGCGCGCGGGAACCGCTCGTCGCGGGGAATCGAGCGCTCTTGCCGGGAAGATGTTGCCTATCGGGTGATCTGCGCCAACTTGGTGCCTGATCACTCGACGATCGCGGAGTTCCGCTGCCGGCACGAGAAGGCGCTCGGCGAGCTGTTCACCTCGGTGCTGTCGCTGTGTCACAAGGCGGGGCTGGTGAAGGTGGGTGTGATCGTGGTCGACGGGATGAAGGTGGCGCCGAACGCGTCGCTGGATGCGAACCGAAGCTATGAGCAGATCGTGCGCGAGATCCTCAAGGAGGCCGATGAGATCGACCGCCGCGAGGATGAGCTTTTGGGTGACGCTCGCGGCGATGAGCTGCCGGAGAACCTGTGCACGCGCGAGGGTCGCCGCCGGGCGTTCCGGGAGGCCAAGCGCCAGCTCGATGCCGAGCGCGAGCCGAACGCCGACGGCGCCCAAGCGGAGAGGACGGACTGTGGGGAGCCGCTCGTGACCTTCGATCTTGACCGCGAGCGCAATGTCAACAGCGAGACCGGCAGGCGCGGCTGGCGCCGCGAGGGGCGCAAGCAGCTTGACGCGTTGCGCCGCCAGCAGGCGCGGCCGATCGCCCCGTCACGGCCCGAGCGGCTGCGGGAGTCAAAGCGCCGGCTTGAGGAAGAGCATCGGGTCGATCTGGAAGCGAACACCGCGTATGAGACCTATCGGGCGACGAGGCGCGACCGGCTTGGCCGCGGTCTGAGCCGCCCGCCGGATCCCTATACGCCGCCCGAGAAGCCGGAGGGGACGATCAACACCACCGACCATGACTCGCGGATCATGCGCACGACCGGCCAGCCAGCCGTCCAGGGCTACAACGCGCAGGCGGCCGTCAACGAGCGCCAGATCATCCTCGCCGTCGATGTCAGCGTGCAGCCCGGTGACTTCGGCAACCTCGAGCCGATGGTCGACGCCATCGTCGAGGAACTGGAGAAGGTGGGTGTCAGCGAGTCACCCGAGACGGTCGTCGCCGACGCTGGCTACTGGCATAAGCAACAGGTGGAGAACATCGTCGCCAACAAGCACATCCAAGTGCTGATCCCGCCCGACTCCGGGTTACGCAAGAGCGCCCGCCCCGGATGGAACAAGGGCGTCTACGCGCACATGCGCCGAGTGCTTGAGACCGAGCTCGGGCAGAAGCTTTATCGAAGACGGATGGCGACGGTCGAGCCGGTATTCGGCCAAAACAAATTCAACCGCGGGTTCCGACGATTCCAGCGACGAGGACGGGCCGCCGCGCGATCGGAGCTGCGGTTCCAGGCGGCAACGCACAACCTCCTGAAGCTCTACAGCCACCAGATAGCCGCCGCGGGAGCCTGAAACCGGCCCTGCCGACGCATTCGACCCATCACGCCACAGCCGAGTCCGCCAGCCCATCCCGATACGCCCGATCGCCGTCGTTTGTCCGACAGCCACCCGCGATGCGGAAGCGGCTGCGCAGCGCGTTCAAGGGAACGAAACGTCCGGCACGCTGGCCCGCGTTGACCCAGGTTGGCCCGCGTTGCGCGATTGCACCGGTGTGCCGAGGGGGGATGAACCGGTCGGTGCCGGCCCTGGTCGCGCCCGCCGCCGGGGGAACGAGAAGGGAACGAAGACCCCGATGTCGGCCAGTCCCGCGTTGGCCCGGGTTGACCCACCGCACCAGCGCCGGAAGCCCCAACACCCAACAGAAAACGGCCCAAGCGGGCCGTCGAGCGGAGAGGGAGGGATTCGAACCCTCGATGGACGAAGCCGCCCATACCGGTTTTCGAGACCGGCGCGGAGTGCCCGAATCGCCCGTGAAATAAGGGCTTTGAGCGCGAAGGGAACGGAAAAGGGAACGAGACTGAAATCTCGTGCAAGGCTCCTTGACGCGCGCGCCACGACCGGCGCAGCCAGCTCCGCGTGGAGGCGTATCGGGACAACGGTGATCTTTCGGCGCACGGCGGGGCCATGGGCAGCTGTTGCACTCAGATCCGAGCTTACGGCCGACTCCTGACGTTGCGGTGGGTGTGGTCATTTCGGGCGCGGCGACGAGTTCAGGTGAAGCTTCGGCCTTGAGTGTCGTGCCGCGGTCGCAGGTATCCTCGGTGAGAATGGCTCGACGCGCTGATCAACTGTTGCCCTCGTATTCGCCCCGGCTTCGCCGCTTGGCGCAGACGCGTGGGCTGAGGCTTCCGTCTCGCCGGCTGGTCGATGTTCTAGCCGAGCGCGGTGCGTTGCGGGGGCCGGTTAGCGACGCCGGTTCGCGCGCGGTGCATGAGCAGCGCGGCGAGCGTGGCTGAGCCCGAGCGAGGCGCCCTCTACGTCGACACCTCGGCGCTGGTCAAGCTCGTTGTCCGCGAGGCCGAGAGCGATGCGCTCGAGGAGGAGCTCGGCCGTTGGAGCGATCTTGCCACAAGCACCATCACCTCGATCGAGTTCTTCCGCGCGGTTGCCCGGGCGCGAGCCGATTCGACCGCCGTGGTCGCCGACGAGGAGACGGTGGTCGGCGTGCTCGCCTCGGTCGCCGAGATCCCGCTGGACGACGATGTCCGCGCGACCGCCGCGTCCCTGACCCCAACTGAGCTGCGCACACTCGACGCTATCCATCTGGCCTCGGCGCTTGCTCTTGGTGACGATCTCGGGGCAGTTGTGACCTATGACAGCCGGATGCAAGCCGCGGTCCTGGCCAGCGGGCTCTCCCTGATCGCTCCTGAGCCTGTCCCGGCCGATCCCAGCGAACAGCGGGAAACGGGCGGTTGACCCGCAGCGAGTCGAGCGCCGCGGCGTGACACGGTTCTTCGTCGCGGCCGAAACGGGGCTGCCGAATGCCCAGACTGGCTTCTGCGTTGCCAGAGGAAAGGGACGGCGCCGGTACCCGAGCAGTGCCCATTGATCGGCTTCTTCGTTTCGTCCAATGCGAACATGTCGTCGAGCTCGTGCGCGGCTTCCGAAACGCCTGGCGAAGCGGCAACGAGCTGCGGACGGCTCAGTGCTGGCCGGACGCGGCGCCGTTTGTCACGATCCGACAAGTCGCCGGCGCCTGACCTCCTGCGGCGGTTCCGCATTCGTGTGCGAGCAGGTCCAGGCTCCCGCTCGCCGCAGGCCCTGCAGATGGCGACGAGCAGGACGCGACGCGATCTTGGCGCTTGGCTCGCTTTGTTCTCAACAGAGGCCGATGACTCTCCCGCGCGGCGGCGGTCTTACGGTAGTGATCCGCGATCCCCATAAGAGGAGGCGCTCAATGGTTGACACTCGTCCGCAGACTGCAGCTGGGAAGGTGCTTTGGCACTTCACGATGTCCCTTGACGGCTTCGTCGCGGGGCCCAACCACTCGATGGAATGGATGACGGGAACCACGTTTCGGCCGGGGCTGGTCGACGAGTACGTCGAGACGACGGGCGCCGTGTTGGGTGGTCGAGACGGCTGGGACGCCGCGGTTGGCGATCACCGCCCATACGGTGGCGCCTGGCAGGGCCCGATCTTCGTGCTCACGCATCACCCGGAGGACGCCACGCCGGCTGACGGGGTCACGTTCCTGAACTGCGAACCGGCGGCGGCGGTGCGGATCGGGCTGCAGGCGGCTGGCGGCAAGAACCTCGAAGTGTTCTCGCCGACAATCGGACGTCAACTTCTCCAGCTCGGCCTGATCGACGAAATCGACCTGCACATCGCGCCTGTCTTGCTTGGCGAGGGCATCAGGCTTTATGACAATCCCGGCGCTGTTCCGCTTCGGCTGGAGCGACTCGACGATGGCGACCCGACCGCGGCCATGAACGTGCGCTACCGACCCCGTCCGACCGCGAACACGCCGACTGAGGATGTGTCGGGTTAGCCGAGGGCGCTCAACCTCGTTTGATGCGCGAACGAGCCCTATCAGGGCGGATCCGGGCTTTCACCCGGTGCGGCAACCGCCGCGCCGCTGGTGAGCAGCCTCACTGCCACGATCCCCGCAACGAGTCAATCCTGCTCCGGCGCCGCGACCCGCATCTCAGCTGCTCGCAGCCGCGCCCTGCAATGCGCGGCCTGCGGGGGAGACGCGCGCCGGCGGGGCGACGGAGTCGCGCTGCCATGACGAGCAGGGCTCTGCCGCCGCATGCATGAAGAGTCCGCAGCGCCCTCAGTGCCGCGCAACCGAGGGCTGCGGTCGGGGTCGCGGTCAACGCCTGTGGATTACCGAGAGCAGGTCTTCGCCCGCCGGTCTGTTGGCGGCCTACCGGATGGTAGTTCGCGCTTATCGGCTAGCTCGGCGAGACCCGATGGACGCTCAGCAGGTCGCGGACCGTGTACGCCAGGTGCTCCTGGAGTCGCAGGATCACGCGCTTACGCTCCGCGACCTCGTCGGCCGCGGCCCCTGCCCGCTCGAGCCGCCGCAGCTCGGCGACGTGCGTTCGCAGGTGAGCCATCAACCGGTCGAGCGTCCGTTCGTTGGTCATGAGCCGCTCTCCAGGGCAGGCTCAAGCCTCGGCCGCGGGGTCGCGGTGGGCTCCGCCTCGAGCGCGACCCGTGGGAGCCTTCGGTCGAGCCACCGCGGCAGCGCCCAGGTGGTCCGGCCGAGCACCTGGAGCACGGCGGGCATCAGCGCCATCCTGATCACGATCGCGTCCAGGAACACGGCGGTCGCCATCGCGAACCCGAACATCGCGAGGACGCGGTTGCCGCTGATCGCGAAGGCGCCGAACACCGCGACCATCACGGCGGCTGCGGCGGTGATGACGCGACCGGTTCGGGCCAGCCCCTCCCTGACCGCGGCGCTCGCGTCGCGGCGGGCGTTCCATTCCTCGTGCACGCGGGAGACGAGGAATACCTCGTAGTCCATCGACAGGCCGAACACGATCGCGAACGCCAGCACGGGAATGAACGCGTCGATCGGGCCGGCTTGGACCCCGAACAGGCTGCCGAGCCAGCCGCGCTCGAACACGGCCTGCACGACGCCAAGCGAGGCAGCGATCGACAGCAGGTTCATGACCGCGGCTTGCACGGGGATCACCAGCGAGCGGAACACGACCATCAGCAGCAGGGCCGCCAGCGCGACCACGATCGCGATGAACAGCGGCAGCTTGCTCGCGAGGACGTGCGCGAAGTCCACCTGCGAGGCGGTGGCTCCGCCGACGAACACGTGCGCGTGCGTGCTCCGCTCGATCGGCGGGATCACGCGGTCGCGCAGATGCGTGACCAGGCTCGAGGTCTGCGCGCTCTGGGGCGAGCTGCTGGGATACGCGATCACCGCAGCGGCGGTACCGGTCGAGTTCACGCGCGGTGTGCCAACCGAAGCCACGCCGGGAGTCGAGCGCAGGTCGGCGGTGAGCTTCGTGAGCGCGGCCCGATCGTGTGGGGCGGGTAGCGCCACGGCGACCTGCAGGGGCCCGTTGAAGCCGGAGCCGAAGCCCTTGGCGAGCAGGTCGTAGGCCTTGCGCGTGGTGTGGCTGGAGGGATCGTTGCCGGCGTCGCTCGAGGCCAGGCGCAGGCCGAGCGCCGGCGCGGCTAGGGTGAGCATCAGCGCGGTCGCCACGATCGCGATCACCGCTGGGCGGCGCTGCACCTGGCGAACCCACCGCAGCCAGAACCCGGGTTGATCCTCGCCGGTGGCTCTCGCGGCTTGGCGGCGGCTTACCTTGCCGATCCGATGGCCGGCGAACCCGAGCAGCGCGGGCAGCAGCGTGAGCGAGGCACTTAGCACGAGCACCACGCCGATCGCGGCGGCCACCGCGGCGCCGTTGAGGATGGTGACGCCAAGCGCGAACATGCCCAGCAGCGCGATCACCACGGTCGCGCCGGCGAACAGCACGGCGCGGCCGGAGGTGTTCATCGCGGCGGTGACCGCCTCGCCCACATCGCCACCGTTGGTGCGGTAGTTCTCGCGGAAGCGGGTGACGATGAACAGGGCGTAGTCGATGCCGACGCCGAGTCCGATCATGAGCGCCAGCTCGGAGGCGAAGTCAGGCATGTCGATCACATGGCTGGCCAGCGTGATCACGCCGACACCGGCTCCCAGGCCGAACAACGCGGTGGCGATCGGGAGCCCCATCGCGCTGAACGATCCGAAGCTGAGCAGCAGGATGATGATCGCGGCCGCGATCCCGACCACCGTCGCAAAGCCGAGCGAGGCCTGCTGCGCCTGCTCGATCGCCTGTCCCCCGAGCTCGACCTGGAGGGTCGACGAGCGAGCTGCCTCTGCGCTCGCGATCACCCGATTGACCGCCGCCTTCGGCAGCGTATCGGCGCGATGGTCAAAGGTCACGGTGGCGAAGGCGATCGTCCCTTCACGTGAGATCGCCTGGGCGCCGGGCACGTACGGGCTGACCACGCCCGTGACGTGCGGGAGGCGAGCGATCCGGGCGAGCGTCGCGTCGATCGTGGCCCGGTCGGCCGAGCTCGAGAGCGTGCCGGACTTCGCGTGGAAGACGATTTGGTCGGCGTCCCCGGCCTGCGCGGGGAACCGGCTGTGCAGCAGGTCGACGGCGTGCTGGGTGCCCGTCCCGGGCAGCGTGAAGTCGCTGGCGGTCTTCTTTCCAACCGAGCCCGAGACCGCGAGGATCCCGACGGCGGCGATGATCCAGCCGGCGACGACGATTCTGCGGTGAGCCATGGTCCAGCGCGCGATGTTCTGCATTCGGTGCCCCGGCTTTCACTTAGAGAAAACTTGCAAGGCACGCAGTTATACACACGCTGCAGGACAAAGTCAACATTTTATGCAAAATTTCTCTTTATGAAGTGTTCCTGGTAGGCTTGTGACGTAATGACGACCGACACGAGCGAAGCCAAGCTCGGACTGCGAGAGCGCAAGAAGCAGCAGACACGCGAGAAGATCGCCCGGGCGGCGCTCCGGCTGTTCGCCGACCGCGGTTATGACGAGACCACGCTCGCCGACATCGCCGAGGCGGCCGACGTCTCCCCGCGGACGATCTTCTCCTATTACGAGAGCAAGGAAGACATCCTGTTCTGTCAGGAGGGGGCGTTCCTCGAGCAGCTCAACGAGAGGCTCGAGCAGCGCCCGGCGGGGACGACGACTGTCGACGCGATCCGCGAGTTCATCGCCTCGATCCCCCCGCCGGACGAGCAGGCGATGATGCGCAAGCGGATCGTCACCAGCAACCCGGCGCTTCAGATCAAGATCCGCGCCCACCTGGGCCAGCTCGAGCCGCTGCTGAGCGAATCGATCGCCAAGGACCTGGACGCCGGCCCGGACGACATTCGACCTCCCCTGCTGGCCGCGTCGATGACCGCTGCGTTCACGACCGTGCGCGACCGTCTCCTCGAGGCGGAGGCCGGCGGCCCGATCAGCCACGAGGACGCGATGGGGACCATCGACCAGGTGCTCGAGTTCATGCGCGGAGGGCTCGAGGCGCTGAAGCGCGACTGACTCGCTACGGCGTCGGGACTCGGTACGTGGCGAGAACGTGCAAGTCCTGAGTTCCGCGCGTTGCGGGGAAGACTCGAGTGGTGGGAGATGGCTCGTGCTGAGGTAAAAGCAGGTCCGCCCGTCGCCGGTGCCGGGGCCAGCCGCGTGCCGCCGTCCGCCACCTTTGCCGCGCGAGCGATCCGCTGCGCTAGGCGCGTGACTCGGCGATCATCGTTGTGGCGTGTCTGAGGATGTGTCTGGGGGTGCGGTGATGGCGCGGTAGAGGTCGGCCGACGCTGGTGCTGGGGGCATTGGTGGAATTGGGGCGCCTGGGGTTGCAAACGCGCGCAGCATTTGTCCCACGAGTCGGCGCCAGCTGTCGGGTGCGGCGTCGGCGGTGGCGGCGATGACGCCGGCGTTGGCCATCAGTAAGACGACGAGGTCTTCGGGGGTGAAGTCGGCCTGGAGGTGACCGGTGGTCTTGGCCCGGGCGATGAGTTCGACGAAGCCTTGGTAGGCCTTGGAACGTCGCGCCTCTAGTTCCTCGGCGGCAGGGAATGTCATGCTCAGCACGGTCGCGAAGCCGCGATCGGCGGCCTGCATGGCGCATACCGCCGCTACGTAGCGGATGAACGCGCGCCAAGGGTCGGGGTCGGCAAGTGCTTCGTCGGTGAGGGCCAGATATTCGTCCATCCGATCGGTGAAGACGGCGTCAATCAGGTTCTCGCGGGTGGCGAAGTGGCGGGAGAGGGTTGCCTTGCCGACGCCGGCCTCGCGAGCCACTGAGGCCATAGACGCACCCAGGCCCTCGGTGGCGAACCGGCGGCGCGCGGCCTCCACGATGCGCCCGCGGTTGCGCTCTACGTCGGCGCGCACCGTGGGTTCGATCTGGTCGCACAGGCTCTTGTCGGGGGACGTCTCCACGCGGTGACTGTATCAAAGCGGAACGGGCTTCCCGTTTCGTGCTATGCTGGCCCAGACAAAACGGGAAGGGCGTTCCATTTCAGGGCGCGCCGGTCCTGGAGACCGTCTTCCGGCCGCCCCGCGTAATCCCCTCTGATTCGAAAGGACCGCGCACATGCTCGCAATCACTCGCAACCGAACTCGAGCGGCAGGCGCCGATGTGTCTCGCCAGCGCAACAAGTGGCTGGTGTTCACGCTGGTCACCGTCGCCCAGTTCATGGTCGTGCTCGACGCGACGATCGTGAACGTTGCCCTGCCCGCCATCCAGCGGGATCTTGGCTTCGCCCGGGCCGACCTGCAGTGGGTCATTACCGCGTACACGCTCGCGTTCGGTGGCTTCATGCTGCTCGGCGGCCGCGCCGGTGACCTGTTCGGCCGCAAACGCCTGTTCCTGGCCGGCGTCGCGCTGTTCACTGCCGCCTCGGCGCTCAACGGGCTGGCGAGCTCGCCGGGGATGCTGGTCGCCGGCCGCGTCGCGCAGGGCCTCGGCGCCGCGCTGCTGGCGCCGGCGGTGCTCTCGATCATCACGACCACGTTCACCGAGGCGTCCGAGCGCGCCAAGGCGCTCGGCGTCTACAGCGCAATCTCGGCCGGCGGCGCGGCCTTCGGCCTGCTGGCCGGCGGCGCGCTCACCGAGGGCGCCTCGTGGCCGTGGATCTTCTTCGTCAACGTGCCGATCGGGATCGCCACCCTCGTGCTGGCGGTCCGGCTGGTGCCCGAATCGCGCGCCGAGATGCGCCAGCGCCTGGATCTGGCGGGGGCCGCGTCGGTGACCGCGGGGTTGACGCTGCTCGTCTACACGATCGTCAAGGCCCAGGCCTGGGGCTGGGGTGCCACCAACACGCTCGCGCTTGGCGCGGTCGCGCTCCTCCTGCTGGTGGCGTTCGCGCTGATCGAGCAGCGCTCTAGCGCGCCGCTCATCCGTCTGAGCATGTTTCGCAGCCGCGCGCTCACCGGCGCCAACGCCGTGATCATGCTCGCGTTCGCCGCGATGTTCGCGATGTTCTTCTTCCTGTCGATCTACGCGCAGGAGATCCTCGGCTTCAGCGCGCTGACCGCCGGGCTGGCGTTCCTGCCGCTCAGCGCTGGGATCGTTGCGGGGGCCGGGCTGGCGCAGCAGCTGATCGGGCGTTTCGGGCTGCGTGCCGTGCCGCTGGCCGGGATGGTCATGTCCGCGGTCGGGATGCTGCTGCTCGCCAGGATCCCGGTCCACGGCGCCTACGTGACCGACCTGCTCCCCGGACTGGTGCTCGCCTCGGTCGGGATCGGCCTGACGTTCATGCCGATGACGCTGCTCGCCACCGGCACCGTCGACGCCAGCGAGGCCGGCATCGCCTCGGGTCTGGTCAACACCGCACAGCAGATCGGCGGCGCGCTCGGGCTGGCCGTGCTGTCCACCCTCGCCGCCGCCCAGACCACAAGCACGCTCAGCGGGCTCGGGCACGCGCCCTCGGCGGCGGACCAGGCCGCAGCGCTCGTCGACGGCTTCCAACTCGCCCTCCTCACCGCGGGGGGCCTGATGCTGGGCGGCGCAATTCTGATCGCCGCGCTGCTGCGCAAGCGTCACGTTCAGGGGGTCGACCTAGCCCAACCGATCCCAGTCGGCGCCTGAGCGAGGCGGAGCACGGTCATGGAAATCTGTCTCGCTCACACCGCCCGCTCGCTGATCGCCAACACACCCACGCCGTCGCGCTCGATCTGCTCACCCAGCCCGGCGGCTAGCTCGCCGACCCCGACTACCCACTCCACCAACACCCCGACACGCGCCGAGCTCAGGCTCGGCGACCCCATCAAGCACGCGGCCGCGATTGCGGCCGCCTGAAAGGACACACCGATGAGAACCAACGCAATCCCGTCCGCCGCTCCCACGGCCGAGTTCGCGACCGGCGCCTGGCGACTTGACCCGGCCCGCGCGAGCGTCGAGTTCCACGTGCGCCACTTCTACGGGCTGATGACCGTCAAGGGCCACTTCGACCGCTACGACGGCACGCTCCAGCTCAACCGGCGGCCCGCCGTCGAGCTCGTTATCGACGCCGACAGCCTCGACACCAAGCAGGCCAAACGCGACGAGCACCTGCGATCGGCCGACTTCTTCGACGTCGGCAAGCACCCGCAGATCCGGTTCGAGTCCGACGACGCCGTGCTCACCGGCGAGATCCTGAAGGTCCGCGGGCAGCTGCACGCCGCGGGCCGCAGCATCCCGCTCGACATCGACGCCACCGTGCGCCAGGTCGACGGAGAGCTGGAGCTCGAGGCCAGCGCGCTCGCCGACCATCGCCAGCTCGGGATGACCTGGAGCCCGCTCGGGATCCTGCGCGCGCCCAGCAAACTCATCGTCCGCGGCCGCCTCCTCCGCACCCAGGGTCAGTCATGAAAGCCATCACCCTCACCGAGCTCGGCACCCAACCGACGCTACGCGAAGACCAGCCCGACCCAACCCCCGGCACGGACGAGGTGCTCATTCGGGTCCACGCCTCGTCGGTCAATCCTGTCGACAACGCGATCGCCGCCGGCCTGCTCAAGGACATGGTCGAGCACGAGTTCCCGATCACGCTCGGCCGCGACTACGCCGGCACCGTCGAGCAGATCGGCGCCGACGTCAGCGGCTTCTCGGTCGGCGACGAGGTGTTCGGCTTCATCCCCGGGATGACCCCGGCCGTGCACGCCGGCAGCTGGGCTGAGCTCATCGTCGTCCCCGAGAGCATCTCGATCGCCCGCAAGCCCGACGGCGTGGACCTCGCCACCGCCGGCGCCGCGCCGCTGGCCGCCATCACGGCGATGACCGCCATCGACGCGCTCGAGCTCGACCGGGGTGACACGCTGCTCGTCGTCGGCGCCACCGGCGGGGTCGGCAGCTTCGCCGTCCAGCTCGCGACCGCTGCCGGTGCGACCGTGATCGCGCCGGCGCTCCCTGAAGACGAGGATTACCTGCGCGCGCTCGGCGTCGCCGACGTCCTGCCGCGCGAGGGCGACGTCGCGGCCGCGGTCCGCCAGCGCTACCCCGATGGCGTCGACGCGCTGCTCGACAGCGTCTCCTACGCGCCCGGTGCCTACCACGCCGCCCTCAAGGACGGCGCCCGCGTCGCCTCACCGAACAACGCCGCAGGCGACGGCCCCGGCCGCACCAACGTGATGGCCGCGCCGACCACCGACAACCTACAACGCCTCGCACACCTGCTCGACGCCCGCACGCTCAAGGTGCACATCCACCAGACATACCCGCTCGACCAGGCGCCCATCGCGATGAACGCACTCGCCACAACCCACACGCAAGGGAAGATCGCCCTGCAAATCAGCTAGCTCAACGCCGCGGCGGCGGGACGCACGCGAATGTCAAGCGCGGGCACACCACCCCACGCCGACGAGCGTCCCGTCGCAGTGCGCGTGCGCGTCGGACGGCGGCTCACCTCGTCCTCGATACAGACCGTCACTCGCGCCCTGTCCCCGAGGACACGCGATCGCACAGAAGCAGGTCCATCGCGGGTCGAGGCCGATCGACCCGCAACTCGCCAGTTGCGCAACCCGCGCAAGGTCAGAACGCTCGCTGTCGGTGTCGCGGTACCCGTCGCGAGGTGAAGACAGGTCTTTCAGGTCGGGTCGAGGGTGGCCGGGTCGCCGACTCACACATCGCGGGATCTGTACGTCACGGCTCCACGCATGATCGCTCCGTCAGTTCTGTTGGGTAATGGGGTCGCGGTGAAGCCAGCCAGCGCCACCAGGAGCTCGTCCTGGAAGCGCTGGTCATGGACGGCGGGGGCCGGCTCGGCGCGGCGTTGATGGTGCCAGTAGCCGCCTGAGGTCCGCGCCTCCGAATCGTCGCTAGTCGCCAGCCACTCTTGAGTCAGGTGCCCGAGCCGCAGATCACCCGGCGCACCGGGGCCGCCCATCTTCGTCGGCACCCACCCGGGATCGACGGCGTTGCTCAGCACGTCCGGCCAGATGCGCGCGACGGCGATCGCGAGCGTCGTGACGAACAGCTTGCTGTCCGAGTACGAGCCGGTCGTGCGCTGTCCGCTCCAGTCCATCCCGGTCAAACGGGCTCGGCCGCCGCGGTGCATGCCGCTTGAGAGGTAGATCAGGCGCCGCGGACGCTCGATCAGCGCAGTCAGTAGGTACGGGGCGACCACGTTGACGGGCAGGACGTGCGGCCCACGGATGACCCCGGCGTTGTGGATCACGGCGTCCACCGGCCCCAGCCGGCTTACCTGGCCGGCGACGTCCCGTGTCTCCTCCAGGTCGGCCAGGTCCCCGACGACCGCTTCCGCGCCGCGGTCCAGCAGGTCGCGCACGGCCGCGAGACGATTGGTGCTGCGAGCGTGGACGACGACCTCGTGCCCGTCCTCGAGCAGCGTCTGCGCAGCCGCCCGCCCGAGGCCGTCAGCGGAGCCGGTGATGAAGACACGTGCCATGAGACCTCTTGGACCCCGCTCAGGTGCCGGTCGCTGGCGCGGCCGAGTACTGCTCGTCGCTGACGTGCTCTCCCCAGCTGACGAGGCTGCCGCTCTCGTCGTTCTGCTGCATGGCGATGTGAACCATGAAGCGGTTGTGGGCGGCACCGTGCCAGTGGTTCTCGCCGGGCTCGAAGAACACGCGGTCGCCAGGATGGATCACCACGACCAGTCCGCCCTCACGCTGGCACAGCCCGACTCCTTCGGTGACGTAGATGGTCTGGCCGTGCGGGTGCGTGTGCCAGGCGGTCCGGGCGCCGGGGGTGAAGTGGACGTTGGCCGCGGCGAGGGTCGAGGTGCCGGCAGGAGCGGCAATCGCGTCGAAGTAAACCTCGCCGGTGAACCACTCGGACGGCCCCTTTTGCGTTTCGATGTCTCGTGTTATCTGCATGACGTCTCGCTTTGGCTTCGTTACCAGGGCTGGTTGGCCGGGCCCACGGTGAATTCGCTGATCGTCGTGTCCGCGGGCTGCTCGATCGCAATCGCGACGACGCTCGCGATTCGGTCCGGCGAGATCTGGTAGGTGTCGTACACGTTCCTCATTTGCTCCGCCGTGTCCGTGTCGCTGATCGTGCTGAGCAGCTCGGTGCCGATCGCCGCCGGGTAGATCGTCGCGGTGCGGATGTTCGTGCCTTCCATCGCGGATTCCATGCGGAGGACTTCCATGAAGTCGCGGACGAACCACTTCGTCCCGCCGTACACCGCGCCGCCTGGATATGCCTTGAGGCCGGCGACCGATGACGTCGCAACGATATGCCCTGACTTCTGCTCGATGAACGTCGGCAGCACAGCCGCGACTCCGTTAAGGACGCCCGTGACGTTCACGTCAACCGTCTGGTGCCAGTCGTCGGTCTTCAGCGCCGACAGCGGCGAGTTCGGCATGAGGCCGGCATTCAAGAAGATCACATCGACGCCGCCGAACGTCTCCTTGGCGAGCCTCACGATGGCATCACTCTCGGACGGCTCGGTCACGTCCAACTTCTGATAGACGGCTTGGCCGCCGTCCTTCTCAATCTCCTCGACAATCTGCTTCAGCTTGTCCTCACGCCGTGCCCCGAGGACGAGCTTGGCGCCCTTGCTCGCGAGCAGCTTTGCCGTCGCTTCGCCAATTCCTGATGACGCCCCGGTGATGATCACCACTTTGCCGTTGATCATGTTGGTCCTCCGCTATTGCTTTCTTTTCGGCGAGATCGCCGGCACCGGCCGGGATCCCGACTTGGGGTGCTCGTCCAGCGTGGCACCAAACCGGCGCTGCTGAGAGGACTGCTTTTTCCAGGTACTGACAGGGCACCCCAGCGGTCGGCAAGCGAGCCTAGGCTTCCTCCCGTGAACACCAAGAGCGAGATCCGTGACTTCCTCACGTCGCGGCGCGCGCGAATCACTCCCGAAGAGGCCGGGCTGAAGGTCTTCGGAGCGCGCCGCGTGCCAGGGCTGCGCCGCGAGGAGGTGGCCACGCTCGCGGGGGTCAGCGTCGACTACTACAACCGCATGGAGCGCGGCAACCTCGCCGGCGCGTCCGACAGCGTGCTCGACGCGCTGGCAGACGCGCTACGGCTCGATGAGGCAGAACGCGCGCATCTGCGCGACCTGGCGCGAGCGAGCCAACCGAGCTCGCGCGGGCGACGGCGCTCCGCCACACCGACCATCCGGCCGGGCGTGCAGTGGATGCTCGACTCCATTACTGCCTCCGCGGCGTTCGCCGAGAACGGCCGGCTCGATGCGCTCGGAGCCAACCAACTCGGGCGCGCCCTGTATCCCGCCGTCTTCGGCGAGGGGTCGCACTCGGGCAACTGGGCGCGCTTCATCTTCTTCGACCCCGAGGCGCGCAGCTTCTACGCCGACTGGGACAGGGCGGCCAGGGAGAGCGTGGCAGTCCTGCGATCGGAGGCCGGTCGCAGCCCCCATGACCGAGACCTCTCCGACCTCGTCGGTGAGCTCGCCACGCAAAGCGAGGAGTTCCGCGGGCTCTGGGCCGCGCACAACGTGCGCCTGCACACCAAGGGCGTCAAGCAGTTCAACCACCCGATCGTGGGCGAGCTCGAGCTCAGCTTTAACCGGCTCGAGGTCGCGGCCGATCCCGGCCTGATCATCGTCGCCTACACCGCCGAGCCCGGCACGCGGTCGGCGGAGGCCTTCGCTCTACTCGCAAGCTGGGCAGCGACAGAAGACGGCACCACCAACCCTGCTGCTGGCCACCGAGCGGACCGCGACACGCGATAGCGAGACGCACCGCCGGCCAGAGACTTCACCCAAGCCGGCTTCTGCTCCCCCATGTGACAGCAACACTCTCCCACCGGGGGCCATAACGGGCCAAACAGAACACTCCGACCTCGCCCGACGCCGGACTGCTCCTCCGCGGCGTAGCGAAGTACCGCACCACGATAAGACCAGGTCTACAGGCCGAAGACGACACGCGACCCGCCAAATCGCCATCTGCAGGGCCTGCGGCGAGCGGGAGCCTGGACCTGCTCGCACACGAATGCGGAACCGCCGCAGGAGGTCAGGCGCCGGCGACTTGTCGGATCGTGACAAACGGCGCCCCGTCCGGCCAGCACTGAGCCGTCCGCAGCTAGTTGCCGCTTCGCCAGGCGTTTCGGAAGCCGCGCACGAGCTCGACGACATGCTCGCAACGGACGACAACGAGAACTGCGGTGTCGGGCTTTCGCAAACCGGCGATGCGGAAGCCGCCCAAGCGTGTTCGAGGGAACGAAACGTCAAGCGTGCTGGCCCGCGTTGACCCACGTTGGCCCGCGTTGCGCGATTGCACCGGTGTGCCGAGGGGGGATGAACCGGTCGGTGCCGGCCCTGGTCGCGCCCGCCGCCGGGGGAACGAGAAGGGAACGAAGACCCCGATGTCGGCCAGTCCCGCGTTGGCCCGGGTTGACCCACCGCACCAGCGCCGGAAGCCCCAACACCCAACAGAAAACGGCCCAAGCGGGCCGTCCAGCGGAGAGGGGGGGATTCGAACCCCCGAAGGACGAAACCGCCCTTACCGGTTTTCGAGACCGGCGCATTCAACCGCTCTGCCACCTCTCCGGTGTAGGCGCTTCACACGTTAGTGCACGGGTGACGGGCGGGACGGGCCCGGATCGCCGCGGAGCGCGGGGTCGAGTCCGCCGGCGGCCTAGCCCCGGCGCGGGGCGAAGAAGGAGCGAAGCAGGTCGGAGGAGTCCTCCGACAGGAGGCCGCGTTCGACCCGCGGCCGGTGGTTCAGGCGGGGTTCGGCGAGCACGTTGAAGACGCTGCCCGCGGCGCCGGCCTTGGGGTCGGTCGCGCCGAACACTACCCGGGGCAGGCGAGCGAGCACGATCGCGCCGGCGCACATCGCGCACGGCTCGAGCGTGACGTACATGACCGCTTCGAGGATGCGCCAGCTGCTCAGCGTGCGGGCGGCCTCCCGCAGCGCGATCAGCTCGGCATGCGCGGTCGGATCGGCGCGCAGCTCGCGCTCGTTGTGGCCGGCGCCGATCACCTCGCCCTCCTGGACGACGACCGCGCCGATCGGAACGTCGTCGTGGTCGAGCGCCAGGGCGGCTTCGCGCAGGGCGAGGCGCATGAAGTACTCGTCTTTGGGAAAGAAGTGGGAGCTCATGGCTTGGAGCGGCGCCACCGATGGGGGAAACTTTCGGCCGCCGATGATGTCTTAACCGCCGGGGGCCAGCAGGCGATGCCGTCAACCATGATCTCTTTACGCACCATCAGCCGACTCGGCGTGGCCGCACTGGCCGCGGCCGCCGCGGTGCTCGCGATCGGCACGACAGCCCAGGCGCGCGCGGCGCAGTACGTGCCGGGGGAGGTCGTGGTCGGCTACACCCAGGGCCCCCTCCCCTCGGTTGTCACGGACGTGGCTACGCGGATGGGCGTGCGGGCGATCGCGGCGGCCGCCCCCGGCGGATCGGGAGCCACGGCCGGCGCTCAGGTGATGCGACTCCCCCGAGGCGTCAGCGTCGGGCAGGCGATCGCATCGCTGCGCCGCCAGCGGGGCGTCGCCTACGCGGTGCCGAACTTCGTCGCCCACGCCGACGGCGAGTGGATTCCGGACGACCGGGGCCGGACGAACTTCGCGGGGGGCTGGGAGCAACTGCAATGGAACTTCCTCGGCGCCGACGGGGTCAACGCGCCCGAGGCGTGGGCCAACCTGATCGCCGACCACCGCCCCGGCGGGCGGGGCGTCATCGTCGCCATCCTCGACACCGGCGTGGCCTATCGCAACTGGCGTCAGTTCCGCAAATCGCCGGATTTCTCCGGGACGAGGTTCATCGATCCGTGCGACCTCGTGGCGGGCTCGATCTCCAGGGGCAGGTGCACCGACCCGTACGCGCTCGACCGCGAAGGCCACGGCACGTTCGTCGCCGGCACGGTGGCCGAGACCACGAACAACAGATTGGGACTCACCGGTTTGGCGTACGGAGTAACCATCATGCCGGTACGGGTGCTCGATGCGGACGGGACCGGTGACGCGGCGACGATCGCGGCGGGCATCCGGTATGCCGCGACCCACGGAGCGCAGGTGATCAACCTGAGCCTCGAGTTCGATCTCGGCGTGACCTCCGCGGACATCCCGGACATCATCAGCGCGATTCGGTTCGCGCACCGGCGCGGCGTGATCGTGGTGGGCGCTTCCGGCAACGACGAAGCGGAGCAGGTGGCGTATCCCGCCCGGGTGCCGGACGTGATCGCGGTGGGAGCTACCACCCGCGATCGCTGCCTGGCCCTCTACTCCGACGGCGGGCCCGGGCTGGCGCTTGTCGCCCCCGGCGGCGGCGATGACTCGAGCGTCCTGAACGACCCCAACTGCCACCCCGAGCGCAACCTGCCGAACATCTACCAGATGACCCTCGTCGATCCGTCCAACCCCGGGTCATTCGGCCTCCCAGGCGACTGGTTCGGCACCTCGATGGCCGCCCCGCACGTGTCCGCGACCGCCGCCTTGGTCATCGCCAGCGGCGTGCTCGGCCGGCATCCGACACCGGATCAGGTACTGATGCGCCTCGAGCAGACCGCCCAGCCGCTCGGCGGATCCAAGCCGAACCAGAACTACGGCTACGGCCTGGTCGACGCCGGCGCCGCGACGGCCCCCATCGGGTCGGCCGCTCGCCACTCGCCGCGCCGGCGAACCTAACCGGATCCCCCTAGGTCGTCCGCACGATCAGCACCGAACAGGGCGCGTGGTGGGAGACCTTGTTGGGCACCGATCCGAGGAGGAAGCGCTTGGCTCCGGTCATGCCCTTGTTGCCGACGACGATCAACTCGGCGCCCTGCTCCTCGGCGACATCGAGAATCGCGTCCGCGGCGTCGCCCTGGCGCGCGAACGTCTCCACTTCGCCGACACCCGCGCTCCTCGCCTCCTGCCCAGCCGCATCGAGCAACCCGAGCACGTCCCCTCGCGGACTGATCATCCACTGCAGGTCCTCGGGCACCTCGAGCCGCTTTCTGCGTAGTCGCTGTTCGGGCACCGGCTCGTAGGCGCTGACGATCGCAAGACGAGCGCCGAACCGCCGGGCGAGGTCGACCGCGTCGCGAAGCGCGACGCGAGCGGTCTCGGATCCATCGGTTCCGACAACGATCGAGGCGAACATCGATTCCCGCAAGACAGGCAGAACTGACTCACGCGAGCTTCGTGATCGCGATCACCATTCCCGCGAGCACGACGACCACGATCGCAACCTGCATCCAGATCCAGTGCCGTGGCATGGGGACCCAGTCTATTGTCAGGTACATGCCGGAACCCCTCAGCCCGACGCTGAAGGCCGTCAGCGACGCCGTGCTCGCGGTCGCCTCGAAGCTCTCGGTCGACGAGGTGCTCCAACGGCTCGTGCACCACGCCCGGGAGCTCGCCGGCGCCCGCTACGCGGCGCTCGGCATTCCGGACGGCAGCGGCGGCTTTCGCCGGTTCCTGGTCTCCGGCATGAGCGACGAGCTGATCGCCGCCATGGGGCCGCTGCCCCGAACGCACGGGATGCTGGGCGCGATGCTCCACGTGGCCGCGCCCTACCGGACCGACGACATCCACAAAGACCCCCGGTTTCGTGGATGGTGGCCGACCCGGCATCCCGACATGCGGTCGTTCCTGGGCGTCCCGATCGTCTCCTCCGAGGGGATCATCGGCGCGTTCTACCTGACGGAGAAGGGGGGCGCGCCCGCGTTCGGCGCCGACGACCAGCAGCTGATCGAGCTCCTGGCCGCGCACGCGGCGATCGCGATCACCAACGCCCGCCTCTACGAGCAGAGCCGCGAGCTGTCGATTGTCTCGGAGCGAAACCGCCTCGCGCTCGACCTGCACGACGTGGTCAGCCAGAAGCTGTTCAGCCTCAGGCTCGCGGCCGAGACCGCGGCGGCGCAGCTCGACCGCGATCCCGATGCCGCCGAAGTGCAAATCCGGCGCACGCAGCGGCTCGCCGGCGAGGCGCTCGACGAACTTCGCTCCCTGATTCTCGGCCTGCGCCCGCCCGAGCTCGAACGCGACGGGCTTGTAGGGACGCTCCGAAAGGAGGTGGAGATGCTGCGCCACGTACACGGCGTTCACATCGACCTGCAAGCCGCCGGACCGATCGACGGCGACGGGGACCGCAACCTTTCCGTACTGCGCATCGCCCACGAGGCGCTCCACAATGCCGTTCGCCACGCCAACGCGGAGCACGTGCAGGTACGGATGCGCGGCGACGACGGCACGCTCACGGTCGAGGTCACCGACGACGGGGTCGGGTTCGCACCCGAGCAGGCGGACATCCGCTCACGGCACCTGGGCCTGACTTCGATGGAGGAGCGCGCGCACGAGCTCGGCGGCCGCCTGGAGATCAGATCGGCTCCGGGGAAGGGGACGACGGTCCGTCTCGAGGTGGCGCAGTGATCCGCGTGCTGATCGTCGACGACCACGCTGTCGTTCGCGAGGGCCTGCGCACGTTCCTCGAGCTGCAGGACGACGTCGAGGTGATCGGGGAGGCGGCCGACGGCGAGGAGGCGGTCGACTCCGCGCAGAAGCTCCGTCCCGACGTGATCTTGATGGATCTGGTCATGCCCAAGCTCGACGGGATCGCCGCGATGCGCCGCCTTCACGATCTTCTCCCGGACGCACGGGTGATCGTGCTCACGAGCTTTCTCGACGAGGACCGGCTTCTCCCTGCGATCCAGGCCGGCGCCGCCGGGTATCTGCTCAAGAACACGGAGCCGGCCGAGCTCGCGCGAGCGATTCGCGCCGCCCACGCCGGCGAGGCGATCATCGACCCGACCGCCGCCGCGCGGCTCGTCCGCGCGATCGCCGACGGTCCGACCCCGAGCGCATCCGACTCCGGGCGGCTCACTCGCCGCGAGCACGAGGTGCTCGAGCTGATCGCCCGCGGACAGTCCAACAAGCGGATCGCGTTCGCCCTCGGGATCTCTGAGAAGACGGTGAAGACGCACGTCGGTCACCTGCTGGCCAAGCTCGACGTGACCGATCGGACTCAGGCCGCGCTGCTCGCCGTCCGAGAAGGCCTGGTCAGCGATCCCGGACCGAGGTCTTAGGACCAATTACCGCTGGAAAGCCCTACTGCCCCCGACGTACCGTCGGGGCATGTCGCTAGCCATCATCACCGGTGCCTCACGCGGCCTCGGTCTGGCGCTCGCCCGCGCGCTCGCCCAGCGCGGCTGGGGGCTCGTGATCGATGCCCGTGGTGGGGCCGCCCTCGAGCAAGCCGCCCGCGAACTGGGCAAAACAACCGAAGTCGTAGCCATTCCCGGCGACGTGAGCGACGACCCGCATCGCAGGGCGCTGGTCGCAGCCGCGGGACAGAGCATCGACCTGCTCGTCAACAACGCGAGCGTCCTCGGTCCGAGCCCACAACCCGCCCTCTCCGAGTACCCGCTCGAGGCGTTTGAGCGCGTATACGAGGTCAACGTAGGAGCGCCGCTCGCGCTCGCCCAGCTCGTCATGCCCCGCATGCCCGACGGCGCCGCGATCATAAACGTCACCTCCGACGCGGCCGTCGAGCCCTACGAAGGGTGGGGCGGCTACGGCTCCTCGAAGGCGGCGCTCGAGCAGCTGTCCGCGATCCTGGCCGCCGAGCAACCGGGGCTTCGCGTCTACGCGGTCGACCCGGGGGACATGCGCACGCAGTTGCACCAGGAGGCGTTCCCCGGCGAGGACATCTCCGACCGCCCGCCGCCGGAAGACAGTATCCCCGGCCTGCTCGCGCTGATCGACGGGCGGCTTCCGAGCGGCCGCTACCGAGCGCACGCGCTCGGAACCCGCAACGCAGGCGGGGTGCCCGCATGACCATGCCCGCATTCGAGCTCCCGGCGGCGCTCGAGGCGCGGGAGCCGCCCGAGGCTCGTGGGCTCTCGAGGGACGCGGTACGGCTCCTCGTCGCGAGGCGCAGCGACGCGTCGTTCACGGACACCACCTTCAACGCCCTCCCGGAAATCCTCACGCCAGGAGACCTGCTCGTCATCAACGTTTCCGCCACCCTCCCGGCCGCAGTCCCCGCGCGCCGGGAGGACGGCGACCAAATCAAAGTTCACTTCGCCACCCGCGCCCCGCGCCTCGATCAGTCCTGGCGCGTGGTCGAGCTGCGCAGCGCGGACGGAGCGAGCCCCATGCGGGCCAGGACCGGAGAGACCCTGCGGCTCGCCGGCGGCGCAGCGCTCGAGCTCATCGCGCCGTACGCGTCGGGCGCGCGACTCATGCTCGCCCGCGTCCACGATGCCGAGTCGCTCAACGACTATCTTGGCCGCCACGGCGAGCCGATCCGCTACGGCTACATACGGCAGTCCTGGCCCCTGGCCACCTACCAGAACGTGTACGCCACGACGCCGGGAAGCGCCGAGATGCCAAGCGCCGGCCGGCCGTTCACACCCGAACTGATCACCCGACTCGCCGCCCGCGGCGTCCTGATCGCGCCGGTCACGCTGCACGCCGGCCTCTCCTCGCCGGAGCGCCACGAACCTCCCTTTCCCGAGTACTTTGATGTCCCCGAGCAAACCGCGCGGTTGGCAAATGCGGTCCGCGCCTGGGGTGGACGGATCGTCGCGGTGGGTACGACCGTGGTCCGGGCGCTCGAAACCGTCGCGAGCCCGGACGGCACGATCAGCGCACGCGCGGGCTGGACCGGCCTGGTCATCACCCCCGAGCGCGGACTGTGGATCGTGGACGGCCTCCTCACCGGCTGGCACGAGCCGGAGGCGTCACACCTGATGATGCTCGAGGCCGCCGCGGGACCGGACCTGCTCCAAGCCTCCTACCGGCACGCGCTCGCAAACGGCTACCTCTGGCACGAGTTCGGCGACAGCCATCTGATCCTCGAGTAGGGGGGAGCGGCGGGTCAGTGCAACAGTCCTGCCTCGAGGTCGTCGAGCAGCCCCACGGCCCGAGGCGCGCGACCGGGCTCGAGAACGACCGCCCCGCCCGGCCAGTAAGGATGCGGGGGCGCCGCGTTGTGCACGAGCAGCGGCTCGTACACCCAGGAGCCCGCGTTCGCGACCATCGGCCGTCCACCCGCTCCCTGCCACTGGAACGCGCGGTCGCCCTCGACGGGCCCGAGCCGATGTACGTGTCCGAACAACACCCAATCCGCGTCGATCGCGAGGCTGAGCGCGACCCGCAAGACCGCGGGGATACTGGCGCGGCGCATCTGAAGGCCCAACGCCATCGCGTGCAGGGGCGCCAGGCGGCGATGGAACAGGCGCTTCGGGACGCCCGGCATGGTCGCGGCGCGCAGCAACTCCGCTAGGTCTTCAACGAGCGCTGCCAGGGGGCGCGGCAGCGAGCGAGTCAACAGCGCCTCGATGCGCGTGATCGAGGACCCGGCCCCCCGAAGCTCGTATTGCTCCGGAGTGGCAGCCGCGTACGGTCGTCGAGCGCGCGGACCCCGCGCGATCCCGAACGCGGACTCGGGCAGTAGATGGCGGTCCAGGTAATGACCGTGCGTCGCCCATACGCGCTCGTGGAGCCACACGCCCGGATAGTGCGCGCGGACTCGGGCGGGTCGCAGCCACGAAACCAATGCCGCCAGCGGTGCAGAAGCATCGAGAGGCACCGCGCTGTCCGGAGCCAATATCGGCAAATGAGCTCGAAGCCAGCCGCCGACCAACGGACGGTCGTGGTTGCCGGGGACCACGATCACCTCCCGATCGGAGCCGAGCCGCTCGCCGATCGCACGCAGCACGGGCTCGGCCTCGTCCATCGCCTCGCTCCCGCGGCGCTCCATCAACTCGACGATGTCGCCGAGCAACACGAGCCGCTCCACCCCGTCGAGGGCGCCGAGCAGCGCGCGCAGCGGCTCGGGGCGCGTGAGCACGCTGTTGCGAAGGCGCGCGCCGAGGTGGAGGTCCGAGATGACCAGCGTCCGCACGCCGCCCGACGATAGCCGGGCGGCCCGATCAGCCCCGATCGCTCAGCTGACGTACAGCGGCGCCCCGAAATCGATCGTCACGCCGCGCGGCACCACCAGCACCGGGCAGGTCGCGTTCTCGATCTCGTTTTCGGCCTGCGCGGTGATCATCACGCGCCCCTCGGGCGCCTCCATCCGCGAGCCCACGACGAGCAGATCGACCTGGCGCTCGTCGCGCGTGACGGTGGCGCCGAGACCATCGGCGAGGTCACGCGCGGTGGCGATCGCGGCGTCGTCTCCCGGAGCGGCGAGAACGCCGATGCGAGCGACCCGGCGGTCACGGTCGCTGCGGTAGTTGGCGGGGGCGATGGCGACCGCCGTGCTCCCGCCGTCGAGCAACGTCTGGGCCGAGTGCTGCGGGACGACGTGCCCGGCGGCCGTCCGGTAGTCGGACCCGAACACCACGATGTCGGCGTCCTCCTGCTCGGCCAGCCAGCTCAGGCCGGTGCTCGTAGATCCACTGACCACGACCCGCCGCTCCACCGAGCGGTCATCGAGCCAGCGAGCACCGCGCTCGAGCAGCGCCTCGGCCTCGTGCTCCTCGAGCTCCTCGCGGGCGCGCTCGCTCTGGGTGGTGTGGCGAACGTACGCGAGCGTCAGCTCGGCGCCGGCTTCGGCCAGAATGCGGCCGAGCATCAGGGCATCGTGGTCGTTGAGCGTGTCGTCGTAGGAGACGATTACCTTGGCTGCCATCTCGCGAGCTCCAGTCTTCGGTGATTCCCAAACTCCTCGTTCGTCGCGAGAATCCCACCGACCTTCTATCAGTACTAATGAAGTTTCTCATGGTGGGGATAAAATCTGCTAATGCTCAACGTCGCTCGGTTGCGGGTGCTCTGCGAGGTCGTCGCGCAAGGTTCGTTCTCGGCCGCGGCGGAGGAGCTGTCCTACACCCAGTCCGCGGTCTCTCAGGCGATCGCGCGGCTCGAGGCCGAGACCGGATCCACGCTCGTGGTCCGGGATCGCGGCGGCGTTCGCCCGACCGCAGCGGGAGCCACGCTGGTCGAGCACGCGGAGGCGATTTTCGCCCAGATCGAGGCCGCGGAGAGCGATCTGCATGCGGTCCTCGGGGTCCGTGGCGGCCGGCTGCGCATGGCGTCATTCCCCTCAGCCGGGGCCACCCTCATGCCGCTCGCGATCGCCACGTTCCGTGAGCGCCACCCCGACGTCGCGCTCACGCTCGCGGAGGGGGAGCCGGAGGACATCGCTCCTCGACTGCGGGCAGGCGAGTTCGATCTGGCCCTGCTGTTCGAGTTTCCGGGCGCGCGGGAGCGACCGGGCGCGGGTTTGCGGACGGTCAAGCTGCTCGAGGACCCCATGCACGTGGCGCTGCCCGCCGCGCATCCGCTCGCGGGCAAGCCGGCCCTGACCCTGGCGGATCTGCGCGAGGAAGACTGGGTGCAAACCTCCGCGAGCAGTCCGTGTGCACGCCACGTCGTCAGGTCGTGCCTCGCGGCGGGGTTCGAACCGAAGGTGACGTTCGAGAGCGACGATTACGAGACCGTCCAGGGCCTCGTGGCCGCGGGCGTGGGGGTGGCGCTGATCCCCCGCCTCGCGCTGACCCGGGTCCGGCCTGAGATCGTGGTGCGCGCACTGGCCCCGCGCAGCCCGGCGCGGAAGGTCGTCGCCGCGACGATCGCCGCCCCCGGCACGGCCCCCGCAGCGTCCACGATGATGCGCATCCTGGCCGATGTGGCTCAGCGGTACTCGGAGCCGCCCGAGCCGACGGCTCGCGACGAAGCGACCATCACGAACCACGCGCCCGCGTGAAGCACCGAGCCCTGGCCCAGTTCGGCCGCGAGTTCGCGCGCATCGAAATAGCGCTTGTACACCTCGAAGCGTGAGCCGTCGTTCAGGACCCGCTCCTGCCACTCCTCGAGCTCGTGGTCGGGACGCACGGCCGCGTCCACGACCACCAGCTCGGGCGCAACGCGGCGAGACTCGGCGAGGAACCGCTCGCGCGCCGGGCTCTCGAGATGCCCGTAGAAGTGGCCAGTGAACACGCGGTCAAACGCGTCGTCCTCGAACGGCAACTCGAGCGCATCGCCCACGAGTAGCCTTGCGCGCGGCAGCCGCTCGCGCGCGATTGCCAGCATGCGCTCGCTCTGATCGAGGCCCGTGACCTCACCGCGCAGGTGCCGAGTGAGAAAGCCGGTGCCGCAGGCCACGTCGAGCGTGGTTGCGGGGGGCAGTGCGGCGATCGCGCGCTCCACGGCGTGCACCGCCTCGTCCCATCGTGGCCGGTCCCGCTCCGCGAACAGGCCGGCCCCCCGGTACCACTCGTCGTACTCGGGCGCGCGGGTGTCGTAGTACTCCTTCAGCGCCAGCCATGGTTGCATGTGCGGCATGGAGCGAGCACTGCGGCTGAGCTTCGGAGAGGTGGCGGAGCTCTACGACCTGGCCCGTCCCTCGTATCCGAGCGACCTGGTCGACGACGTCACCGCCTTCGCCGGCGTCGGTCGTGGCCGGAATCATCGAGCGCTTGAGGTAGGTGCCGGCACCGGCAAGGCGACGGTCATGTTCGCTGACCGCGGGTTGACCGTGCAGGCGCTCGAGCCGAGCCCCGCGATGGCCGCGATCGCGCGGCGCAACCTCTCCGCCTATCCCGACGTCACGATCGAGCAGACCGACTTCGAGAGCTGGCCGGCGCAGCCTGGTGCGTTCGGGCTGGTCTTCTCGGCCCAGGCGTGGCACTGGGTGACTCCGGAGCTCAAGTACGTGCGGGCCCGCCAGGCGCTGAAAAGCGGAGGTGCGCTGGCCGCGTTCTGGAACCGCCCCGTGTGGGAGCGCTCGCCGCTGCGCGAGGACCTGACGGCGGTGTACCGCGAGTTCGCGCCCGATCTCGGTCCAGACCCCGGCCCGTTCGATCCGGCGGTGCACATCCACGCGGACCGCTGGGAGGACTGGGAGGGGGAGATCCATGCGGCCGCCGGCTTCGACCAGCCCCTGGTCCGGCTCTATCACTGGACGCGCGACTACACCGCCGCCGAGTACGTGGCGCTGGTGAGCACGCAGTCCAACCACATCGTGCTGCCCGCCGACCGCCGCGCCGAGTTGATGGCCGCGGTCACCGACGTGATCGAGGCGCATGGCGGGACGCTGCCCCTGACCTACGTGACCAAGCTCTGCCTCGCCCAGGCGCAATGACCCGGACGGCCGGCCGCGCCCTGTGAACGACGACGGGATCGTCCTGGGCGACGACGGCGTGCGCCGCTGCTGGTGGGCCGACTCGGCGCCCGAGTATCGCGCCTACCACGACACCGAGTGGGGGTTCCCGGTGTCCGACGACGTGCGGCTGTTCGAGAAGCTGAGCCTCGAGGGGTTCCAGTCGGGTCTCTCCTGGCTGACGATTCTGCGCAAGCGCCAGGGCTTCCGGCGCGCGTTCGCGGGCTTCGATTTCGGGCGGATCGCGCGCTATGGCGATCGGGACATCGCGCGGCTGCTCGCCGACACCTCGATCGTCCGCCATCGGGGAAAGATCGAGGCGGTGATCAACAACGCGCGGCGGGCGATCGAGCTGGTCGGCAGCGAAGGCTCGTTCGCCGCCTACGTGTGGCGGTTCGAGCCCGCGCCGCGTACTCGCCGGCTTGACCGGCAGGCGCTCCGCGAGCTCAGTCAGACGCCCGAGTCAAAGGCGCTTGCCAATGACCTCAAGCGGCGTGGCTGGCGGTTCGTCGGCCCGACCACCGTCTACGCGTTCATGCAGGCGATGGGGCTCGTCAACGACCATCTGCACGGTTGCGATGCGCAGGCGGCGGTCGACCGGGCGCGAGCTCGGTTCGCGCGGCCTTAGCCCTCGGGGAGCGGCTCAGTCTCGGGCCGGGCCGTCGTCCGAGTCGGCGTGGATGATCAGCACCGCCGCCGGGCTCGCGCCCAAGACCTCGTGACTCACGCTTCCGAGCAGCAGCGACTTCACCTCTCCGCGTCCCCGGGAACCCATCACGACGAGATCGTGACCCCCGCGCCGAACCTGTTCGAGGATGCGCTCGGCGGCGCGTCCGTGGACGACCAGCTTGGTGACCGGCAGGTCGTCCGGGATGGTGGCGACCGCGCTCTCGAGCATCGTCGCGTGCTCGCGTTCGGCCTCCTCGTTCAGCTCATCAAAATCAACGCCGCCGGCATACGCTCCGGTGACCACCCAGGCCGACGGGTCCGGAACGGCGGCCATCACGGTCAGCTTCGCGTTATCCGCTCGCGCCAGGTCGACGGCCTGCTCGAGGGCGCGCGCGGAGTGTGCGGATCCGTCGAGCGCGACCAAGATGTTGTGGAACATGTTCTGAGCGTACGGCACCATCATTGAAGGAGCAGTCGGCCGGCCGGTCGCCGCACCGAGACAACCATGACTGAAAACGAAGACGAATCGGCGACCACCCAAGAGCTCGGCTCAACCGTGCAACTCGGCCAGCACACGGTCTTTACCGGGAGCTGCTCGTGGACCGACCGGACGCTGGTCGAGGAGTCGGAGTGGTATCCGCAGCGGACCATGTCCCCCGAGGATCGTCTGCGCTTCTACTCCTCACGGTTCCCGCTCACGGAGCTCGACTCAGCCTATTACTCCCCGCCCGCCCAGCGGCAGGCCCGCCTGTGGGCGGAGCGGACGCCCGATGGCTTCCGGTTTGACGTCAAGGCGTACTCGCTGCTGACCGGACATCCCACCCGCCCCAAGTCGCTCTGGCGGGATCTCCGCGAGCAGCTGCCTCCCGAGGTGGCGGAGAAGCGCAACCTGTACCCAACGCATCTGGACTCGGAGACGCTCGAGGAGGTGTGGAGGAGATTCGACGCGGCGCTCAGACCCTTGCACGAAGCGGACCGGCTCGGCGCCGTGCTGTTCCAGTACCCGCCGTGGTTCACGCCCCGGCGTGACAACCGCGCCCAGGTCGAGTCGCTGCCCGAGCGCCTACCCGACTACCGGATCTGCGTGGAGTTTCGCTCGCCGATGTGGACGGCCGAGGAGCGCGATCGCGAGCGCACGCTGCGGATGCTCGAGGAGCACGGCCTGGTGTTCGTGGGAGTTGACGCTCCGCCGGTCTCCGGGTTGCCGCGGGTCTTCGCGGTGACCAACGAGGACCTGCTCGTGGCTCGCTTCCATGGGCGCTCGGACGAGACCTGGTCGAAAACCACCGCCTCGGCCGCGGAGCGGTTTCGGTACATGTACTCGAAGCGAGAGTTGGAGGAACTGGCCGAACCGATCGCCAGCATCGCCCAGGACGCTCGCGAAACCCATCTGCTGATGAACAACTGCTACCGCGACTACGCCGTCCGCAACGCGTCGCAGCTGCGCGACCTGCTCGCACGCTACAGCGGAGGTGGATGACGTGGAAGTCGACGATCTCTACGGGCTTCCGCTGGAGCAGTTCGTCTCGCAGCGGACCGCGATGAGCCGTGAGCTGCGGGCACAGGGGCGACGGGAGGAGGCGGGCGAGGTGGCCCGGCTGCGCAAGCCGTCGGTCGCCGCCTGGGCCGTCAACCAGCTGGTGCGCACGCAGGGCAACGCCGTTCGCGAGCTGTTCGGCGCGGGCGACGAGCTGCGCGAGGCTCACGAGCGTGCAGTCTCGGGTCGTGGCGACGGGGCCACCTTGCGCACCGCCGCCGAGCATGAGCGAGCGGCGGTGGACGCCCTGGTAGGCGCCGCCCGTGGCCTGCTGAGCGCGGATGGTCACGAGCTGAGCCCCGCGATCATCGATCGAGTGGCGGAGACGCTGCATGCCGCCGCCCTCGAGGATCAGGCGCGCCAACAGGTCCGCGATGGGCGGCTCGAGCGCGAGCTGCGCCACGTCGGGCTGGGTGACCTCGCCGTGAGCGCGTTGAGCTCGCCGGCGCCGGCCCGCAAGCCGGCGCCGGCGCGGCCTTCGGCAGTGCGTGCCTCCCAACCAGCCGAAGCCAAAGCCGCGGCGCGCGAGCGCATCAAGGCGCGCGAGGCCGCTCGCACCGCCGAGGCGGCGGCCAAGCGCCGGGTGGCTCGCGCCGCCCGGGCGGTTCAGGCCGCCGAGGAGCGACGCGAGCGAGCGGCGCAGGTCCTGGGCGACGCCGATGACGCGCTGGCGGCGGCCCGCGCGGAGGCCGAGCAGGCCGAAGACGAGCACCGCGAGGCGCAGGAGAAGCTCGACAACCTGTAAACGGCGCGGACCCGACGCCCTAATTGCGGTCGTACGTGGCGATCACGCGCAGCGATGCGGTTATGAGCACGGCGCCCAGCGCGACGATCACGAGCACGGACACCGCGATCTTCCCGAGGTCCCAGCCGTCGATCACCAGCGAGCGGAGGCCCACGATCACGTAGCTGATCGGGTTGATCCGCGCGAGCGTCTCCATCAGCGGGGAGAGGCGGTCGAACGGAACGAAGTTCGGCGTGAGGAACAGGAGCGGGAAGAACAGCAGGAAGCTCGACTGGGTCGCCTGGACGTTTCGCGTGCGCAGGGCGACGAGGATCCCGAATCCCGCGTACGCCACGCCGAACAGCGCGGACAGGAGCACGATCAGCAAGGCGCCGGCGACGCCGCTCTCGACGCGCGCGCCGAGCGCGATACCCACGAGCAGCACGAGTCCCGAGGCGGCGATCCCGCGCACGAGGTCGGCCGCGAGCCGGCCGAAGATGATCGACGAGCGACGGATCGGCGCGACCAGCAGCTTGTCGAAATAACCGAGGTCGATCTCCGTGACCAGCGCCAGGCCCGATGTCGCCGTGGCGACGGCGAACATCAGCGACACCGGCAGCTGGAACGCCACGTAGCCTTGACCTTTCAGGAAAGGAGTGCTGCTCGGGAACGTCTTGGAAACCTGCCCGATGTTGACCACCAGGAAGAACAGCGGGATGAACAGCGTCGGGATCGTGGCTTCGGGATAGCGGACGATCTCGCGGGTCGCGCGGCGCCCCAGCAACAGCGCCTCGGTCATCGCGACACCTGCTCGAGTTCCTGGCTCGACTGCTGCTGGCCCTCGAGCCGGCGGCCCGTGGCCTTGAGAAAGACGTCATCGAGCGAGGGCCGGGCAACGGAGATCCCACCGATCAGGATCTGGTCGCGGTCCAGGCGACGCACGATCTCGGCGATCGAGCTCGCTCCGTCCTCGAGGTAGAGCGCCAGCGCGCCGGGCTCGGCGACCACCCGCTCGAGTCCGCGCAACCCTCCCAGCGCCGCCTCGGTCGCCGCGGGATCGGCCCCGTTCAGCGACACCGACACGACGTCGTGGCCCATCTCGGCCTTGAGCTGCTCGGGCGTGCCGTCGGCCACGATCTGGCCGTTGTCGATGATCGCCACCCGGTCACACAGCTTGTCCGCCTCCTCCATGTACTGGGTGGTGAGGAAGACGGTGGCGCCGCCGGCGTTGATGCGGCGTACCTCATCCCAGATCGTCAGCCTCGACGCGGGGTCGAGGCCGGTGGTGGGCTCGTCGAGAAACAGCACATCGGGGGCGTGCACGAGCGCGCTGGCGAGGTCGAGCCGTCGCTTCATTCCGCCCGAATACGTCTTCGTGCGTCGCTCGGCGGCTTCCGTCAGCCCGACGAGCTCGAGCAGCTCCTCGGTGCGGGTCCTGGCTCGTCGGCCAGTGATTCCGTAGAGGCCGCATTGGAGCTCGAGCAGCTCGCGACCGGTCTGCACCGGGTCGAGGCCGATCTCCTGCAGCGCGACTCCGATCCGGCGCCGCACATGGGCCGCCTCGCGCACCACGTCGAGTCCCGCGACCGTGGCGGTGCCCGCGGTCGGGGGCAGGAGCGTGCACAGCATCCGCACGGTGGTCGTCTTGCCGGCGCCGTTCGGTCCGAGGAAACCGAACACCTCGCCGGTGGAGACGGCCAGGTCGATGTCACGGACCGCCTCGATTCCACCCTTGAACGTGCGCCGTAGTTTCCGCGCCGCGATCGCGGCCGCGCTGCCGGCGCTCCCTGATGGCTGCTCCGCCCGGTGGGGAGCGTTGGTCTCAAACGTCATGGTCATGGGCACATTAGCCAGTAGTCGACCCACTGCTCCCGTGTGGCACCCACCCGGTCGTAGACCGCCTGGGCACGCAGGTTGTCCGGGGCCGTCTGCCAGGTGAGCTTCTGCGCGCCCCGGCGAGCACACTCCTCGCGACAGGCCTGGATCAGCTCGTCCGCCAGGCCCCGACCCCGCGCGGACTCCGCGACGAACAAGTCGTTCATCACGCCTATCCGGCAGGCCTCGGTCGTCGACCAGCTCCAAAACAGCGTGGCGAATCCCTGTGCCCGGCCGTCCGGATCGCGCGCGATCAGCTGCACCCCTTCGCAGACGGGGTCCTCGATCAGGGCGCTCGAGAGCGCTCGTAACTGCTCGTCCGTGGGCGTCACCTCGTAGAAGTCGCAGTACGCGCGCATCAGAGGCAGCAGCTCGGGCAGGTCGTCGATTCCGACGCGCTCGATTGCGTGTCGAGCAGTCACCAGTGTGCCCTATTTGCCGGACGGTGCACAGCTATGCGGCGAGCGCGTCGCGGGTGTTCTGGATCGCGTCCGTGGTGGTGCGCATGATCGTCTCCTCCTGCTTGATCAGACGTTCAGATCGCATCGCTCGATTACGTTGACCTCGCGTCTGCCCAGAAGTCATCGCTCAGGTTGCAGAAGCTGGCCCGCGGGCCGCCGGCGCCGGCGCCTCCGTGGTGAGCACCCGACCCGCTCGCCGCTCCATATCCGGCGGCCACGCCGACGCCACCATGAACAGGGTCCGGCCGTCGGCGCCGCCGAGCGCGCAGGCGAAGCAGCCGCGATCGAGCTCGATCGTCTGCAGCACCTCGCCGCCTTCCGCGACGCGGACGCAGCGCTGGTTCGGAACGTCCCCGTACCACATCGCGCCGTCGGCGTCGAGACAGATGCCGTCGGGGGCGCCGCCATCGAGCTCGGCCCACACTCGACGGTTCCACAGGGATCCGTCTTCTCCGATGTCGAATGCGGTGAGTTTGCTCCCCCAGGACTCGGCGACGATCAGGGTCGAGTTGTCGGGCGTCACCACCATCCCATTTGGGAACGCTACCCCGTCGGCGACCTCGCGCGCGGAGCCGTCCGGGACGACCGCTGCGATGATCCCAGGGACGAACTCGCCCCCCGGGAAGTCGAAGCCGATGCTGTTGACATAGGCGTTGCCGACGCCATCCACCACGATCTCGTTCCACGGGCCCCGGGAGATGCCGTTCAGCTCGGCGAGCGTCGCGAGGGCACCGTCGGGCCCTCTGCGGAGGAGCCGTCCCTCGCGCCCCGAGACGATCGCCAGGGCCCCGTCCGCCAGCCAGTCGAGGCAGAACGGCATCGACGGCATGCGGACCTCGACCTCGCTGTTGCCGTCGAGATCGACGCTCAGCACCTCCTGCGCGCCCCAGTCCGAGAGCCACAGCCGGCCGTCGTGCCAGCGCGGCGACTCCCCCATGGCCAGGTCGGCCTTCAGTGTGTGCAGGTCTGCCATGGCGGCTCAGGAGGCCTGCGCGTACATGAGCGAGCCGGGCGTGGTGAGCGTCTCGCCGGTTTCCAGCAGCGTCTTGAGTCCCGACAGGATCTGCGGCCAGCCGCCGTAGAGCTGATCGTTCGCGCCGTCGCGCAGCTGATCGTGGATGACGGTGAGCCGACACGAATCGCCGACCGGCTCGATCTCCCAGGTGACGCGCGAGGTCCCCTCGCTCTTGACGTCCTCGCCCCAGAGAGCCCTGAAGCTCTGCACGAGCCGGCGCGGCGGGTCGACCTCGAAGTTCTCTCCCTCGGAGATCGGGGTGGGCGATGCCGGGTGGACCGTCGTGTAGCCGGAGCCGGGCGTCCAGTCGGACTCGATGCCCACGCCGAAGTTGTACTTGCGCCTCATCTCGGTGTCTGTGATCGCCTGCCACAGCCGCTCGGGCGTGGTCTTGATGTAGATCTCGAACACTTTCTCCATGGTCTTTTCCTCCAGTTGGTGCTTGAGGTCGCTGAGCGTCGCCGCCCAGGGCTCGGCGTACTTGCTCACCCACCGGTCGTAAACGAGCCGGATCGGGACGGGGTTCAGGAAGTGCAGCTTCTCGCGCCCGCGGCGCCTGGTCACGATCAGACCCGCCTCCTCGAGCACGCGCAGGTGCTTCATCACGCCAAAGCGCGTCATCGGCAGCCGCTCCTCGAGCGCGCTCAGCGTCTGCCCGTCTCGCGCGAACAGCTCGTCGAGCAGGGTGCGGCGGGTCGGGTCCGCGAGGGCTCTGAACACGTCGTCCATGCCAGACCGATGATACGTGACCAAATAGTCACATGTCAAGTCGCGAAGGTGGGTGTGCTGAATAAGGCCCGCATACGGGGCCTTTTTCAGCACACCCCTGGTCAGGGTTGTTTCCGCGCCCGACGCGCGAGCGGCGGCTACTCGCGGGGGGACTCGGGCCAGAAGTCCTGGACCATCTCGACGTCGCCGTCGACGTGGGCGCCGAACACGACGACCTCGAGCCCGCCCTCGCCCGCGTCTAGGGCGCGGGTCACGCCGGGCGAGACGCGCACCGCGTCCAGCGGTCCCAGCTCGATCACGTCGTCATCGAGCTTTATCCGGCCCCGGCCCGAGAGCACCAACACGATCTCCTCCGCCTCGCCGTGGCGGTGGGCGAACGCCTCACGCTTGCCGGGCTTGAGCTTGAGATAGGCGAGCCCGGTCGCCACCGCGCCGAGCTCGGTCCGGGGGAATCGGGCCTCCTGGTGGTCGGAGAACCCGTACTTGACCGCGCTGTCCTCGATGTCGCCGAGATTCCTCTTCGTGTAGCTCATGGCTCGAGCGGACGAGGCTACTCGATCTGTGGTTTGCCGAGCTCGCTCCCGCCGCGCTCGGAGCGCTGCTCCACGATTCCTTCACCGTAGGTGCGTTCGAGCACGCGGGTCAGCCGGTCGATCGCCTCGGTCACGTCCTCGCGATCGGCCTTTCGCTCCAGCGCGAGCCGGACACCGGCGATTTCGCGGGCGAGAAACTCCGTGCCCGCGAGCGAGCGGGCGTTCATCTCGCGGTCCCGTTCGACCTCCTCGCTTTCCCGGTCCGCCTGGCGGTTCTGCGCGAGCAGGATCATCGGCGCCGCGTACGCCGCCTGGGTGGAGAAGGCGAGGTTCAGCAGGATGAACGGGTACGGATCCCACCGCAGCGTCGCCGCGGTCAGGTTGAGGATGATCCAGATGAACACGACGATCGTCTGGACCGCGAGGTAGCGGCCGGTGCCCATGAACCTGGCCATCCGCTCGGCATAGCGGGCGAACGCATCCGGATCGTAGGAAGGGCCCCCGGGGGTCCCGCGCGGAGTCCCGAGGTCGCCGCGGCGGGGCATCAGGGGCTCGTGCGCGTCGCGCGCCAGTCCGCGGGCAACATGTGGTCGAGCACATCGTCGATCGTAACCGCACCGACAAGCCTCCGGGCGGCGTCGGTGACCGGCAGCGCGACCACGTCGTAGGCCGCGAGCCGCTCCGCGACCTCACGCTCGCTCGCATCGGCGGCGATCGGCTCCCAGTTCTCGTCGAGCAGGCGCCCCACCGGCTTGTTCGGCGCCTCGCGCAGCAACCTCTGGACGCCGACCGCGCCGTGGTAGCGGCCGGTCGGAGTCTCGAGCGGGGGCTGGCACACGAACACCTGCGCCGCGAGGGGCACGGGGAGGTCCGGATCCCGAATCCGGGCGAGCGCTTCGGCGACGGTGGTGTTCATGCCCAGGATCACCGGCTCGGGGGTCATCAGCCCGCCCGCGGTGTCCGGCTCGTAGACCAGCAACCGGCGGACCGGCTCGGCTTCCTCGGGATCCATCGCCCCGAGCAGCTCCGCTTGGCGGTCGGCGGGGAACTCCCCGAGGAGATCGGCGGCATCGTCGGCTTCCATTTCGTCCAGCACTCGAGCGAGGCGCCCGCGGTCGAGGTCCTCGACGAGACGGACCTGCTCGTCCTCGGAGAGCTCCTCGAGCAGGTCGGCGAGGCGGTCGTCCTCCAGGGCGGATGCGAGGACGCGGCGCCGGCTAAGCGGCAGCCGCCGGATGGCCGCCGCCATCTCCGCCGGATGCAAGCCACCCAGCGCCGCGGCCTGTCGGTCGATCGGTCGCTGATCGGCAAACAACGCGCCGGCCTCACTCCAGTCGATCACCTCGGGGCGTCGCCGTCGGCCCGGCAGCCCGCGGCTGCCGAGTGCAACCGTGGACACCTCCCACGCGAACGGCTCGGGCGCGGGTGAGATGCCGACGTCGACCACGCGCTCTCCGTGCACTCGCCGACCGATGAGCTCCCCGGCGACCAACTGCTCGCCCGGACGCAGCTCGAATTGCCTCAGATTGATCGATCCTCGGCGCAGCCGAACCCCGTCACTCTCGATCTCGCTAACCCGGCCGGCGCCCACGAACACACGCCGCCGGCTCACGGCGACCACGAATCCGTTGACCCGCGGAGGCCGGCCACCCAGATCGACCACCACGTCGACGACCCGTCCCACGTCGGCCCCGTCGGCGCCCACCAGCGGCAGGCGAGTTACCCGCGACACATAGACGATGCCGTCCGTCACACGCGCAGCGTAGTGCTCCGCGCGGCCCTAGCAGTGTCAAGCCGGCGTTGCCCGAGCGGTCACGGTTTCAGCACGACGGCGGCTTCCGGCGTGGCGACGTGGAAGGTGAAGCTCTCTTCGAGGTACAGGGACACAGTCTCGCTGTCGTGCGAGTCGTAGCCGATCGAGAGGTCCTGGCCGGAGTGGAAGCTGAAATCACCGCCACGCTCGCTAAGCACCAGCGCCCCCTTGACCCCGGGGGCCCACACGATCGGGCCGCCCTCGAGGATCTTGGCCAGGTGCTCGAGCAGCGGGTAGCCGCCGTGCTCGGCGGTCTCCACGACCCGGCGATATTGCTCGCGTCCCAGCGCGAGCCCATAGGGGCCGCCGATCCCGCTGCACAACAGGCGCTCCACCGCCCCGGCCACATGACGCGGATAGGCCTCGCTCAGCTCACCCAGCGCCACCTGCTCGTACGGCGAGACCTCCGCGATCCCCTGAAGGCCCCCGTGCCAGCCGTGAAAGACGGCGACGTTCTCGGACACCGCGATCCGATGCGCGGCCCGATCGAGGGCCTCCAGATCGACGTCGTCGGCGCCGCGGTCGGCATCGCGCAACTCCGCGCGCGAGAGCTGAAAATCGGCGCGCACCTCGATCACCGGCAGAACGCGGCGCTGCAACCCGGAAATCCCCTCGGACGGGGCCGAGGCCAAGGGCGCGGTCCGCCCGAGGTTGGTCGCCGAGTACTGCCACCCGTGCGGACCCGAGAAATCGACCAGCTTGCGTGCCGCCAGCGCCGACGAAAGCCGCTCGCGCGCCTCCCCGTCGAGCAGCTCCCAGCCCGCGTCGCTGATCGGTGCCTTGGAACGAAGAAGGTGATCCATCACTGCACCCCCCTCAAGCTCCCGATGCCTAGCGATCCGTCACCGCCTGCGGCTGCTCCCCCCTCGAGCGTCTCCGCCTCGGCCTCCTCGCCGTGCTCGACGATGTCACCGGCCTTGAACAGGATCCCCCGGGCGATCTCGCGCCAGGCGGGTGTGCGTCGCAACAGGAACTCGAGATCCATGCTGAAGTGCTTGAACTCCTCGCCCTGGGCGTCCCGCATGATGTCGATCGCCTGCGGGTCGGTCTCGATCGCGATGCGCTGCTGGTACCAGCCGATGGCTTCAGCTTCCTCGGTCAATGAGGCACACAGGCGCGCGAACGTCCGCGTCGCGGGCGGCAGCTCGTCGGGCGGCTCGTGGTACTGGTCGAAGCCCATGCGATCTCCTTGTTCGGTGGTCGTCCGTGCCCTGCACTCTAAGCACTGGGCGTGCAGACGCGAGTGGCCGCCTTGTGGGCGGCCACTCGTCAGATCGCATTCCGACAGGAGGGCTACAGCCGCCAGCCGTCCAGCGCGATGTAGACGGTCGCGCTTCCGTTGGGGTGCACGAGGATCACCGGCGCCAGGCACGTCGAGGGGACGCTGAACGACGTGTCGCGGATCCGGGCGTTCCCCGTGGAGGAGATCGGGACCGACTGCGTGGTGGCCACGGCCGACTTGTCCAAGTTGTCTCCACAGTAGAGCGAGGCGCTGATCGTGGTCACGGGACCCGCGGTGCCGAGCGTGGGGATCACAAGCCCCCGCACGAACAGGTCGAGCTTGCCGTTGCGCCGAGCCGGACCTCGCCGCGCTTCAGGATCCACGGCGCGCCACCCGGCGTAACGCCGTGGAACGCCGGGTCGATCGGCTGCGAGGGCGCGAGTGACTCCTTGATGAGGGTCCCGCCGCGGTGGTCGAACCTGCCTCTGTGGTCGGACTTGCTCCGATTGCCGGACTTGGTCCCGCGGTTGGCCTTGCTCGCGTGGCCGGACGCCCCGACGGCCCCGGCGGCGAACGCCACCGACAGCGCCGTGATCGCGACCGACACGACCAGGAGCAGCCGCCGCTTGGAAAAGCGCATGTCAACGACTCCCTTCATTTGGGTACGTCGGTTACAACACCCGGTAGGGTCGCAGGTAGCGATCAAGACGCGACGTACGGGCGCGAGCGGCGAGCGAAGGAGAGAGAGGCGAATGAGCGAGACACCCGTCAAGTTCCTGCTGGAAGAGCGGGACATACCGACTCATTGGGTCAACCTGATGGCTGATCTTCCCGGAGACGCGCCGCCGCCGCTTCACCCCGCCACGAAGCAGCCCGCCGGACCGGATGATCTGACCCCTCTGTTCCCGCTCGGCCTGATCCAGCAGGAGGTGTCGGGCGATCCTGATATCGAGATCCCGGAGCCGGTTCGCGAGGCCTACAAGCTCTGGCGTCCCACGCCGTTGTACCGGGCCTGGCGGCTCGAGCGAGAACTCGACACCCCGGCCCACATCTACTACAAGTACGAGGGCGGCTCACCTCCGGGCTCGCACAAGCCCAACACCGCGGTGGCGCAGGCCTACGAGAACGCCGCCGCCGGCATCCGCAAGCTCACCACCGAGACCGGCGCCGGCCAGTGGGGGTCCGCGTTGGCTTTCGCCTGCCGGCTGTTCGGCCTCGAGTGCGAGGTGTGGATGGTCGGATCGAGCTACGACCAGAAGCCGTACCGTCGCTCGATGATGGAGACCTGGGGCGCGACCGTCCATCGTTCGCCCTCCGATGTGACCCAGGCGGGGCGCGCCCAGTGCGAGCACACCACCGGATCGCTCGGGATCGCCATCTCCGAGGCGGTCGAGGTGGCTGCGCAGGCGCCGGACACCCATTACTCGCTGGGCTCGGTACTGAACCATGTGCTGCTCCACCAGACCGTGATCGGGCAGGAGGCGCTCGCCCAGATGGCGATGACCGGTGAGGAGCCCGACACGGTCATCGCGTGCGTGGGCGGCGGATCCAACTTCGGCGGTCTCACGCTCCCGTTCCTGCGACGAGTGCTCCGCGACGGCGCCAAGACGCGGTTCATCGCGGCCGAGCCCGCAGCGTGCCCGACCCTGACGCACGGTGTGTACGCCTACGACTTCGGCGACACGGTGGGCTTGACGCCGCTGATGCCGATGTACACGCTCGGGCACGACTTTGTCCCGCCTCCCGTGCACGCCGGGGGACTTCGCTATCACGGCGATTCTCCGTTGGTGTGCGGCCTGGTCCGCGCCGGGCTCGTCGAGCCGCGCGCGTACCGCCAGAACGAGACGTTCGAAGCGGCCGTACGGTTCGCGCGCTCCGAGGGCGTCATCCCCGCGCCCGAGCCGGCCCACGCGATCCGAGCCCTGATCGATGAGGCCGATGCCGCGCGTGAGGCCGGCGAAGCGCGCGTGATCCTCCTCGGTCTGTGCGGCCACGGACATTTCGACCTCAGCGCCTACGACGCCTACCTCGCCGGCGAGTTGGAGGATCCGGAGTTCTCGCAAGCGGACCTGGATGCGGCGCTGGCGAGCCTCCCGGAGGCGCCGGCGCTCACCTGAGGTTCAATGTGTGCGGACCGGCGTTCGATCGGGCTCCCGAGCCGGCCGCCGGTTACGTGCGGGCAGCCGGTCGGCCAAGCGGCTTCGGTCGCGGAGGCGCACCCGGGCGGGTTCGGCGTCCTTGAGCGGAATGCCGCCGTGCGGAGCGCTCGGCGGCGGCGGTGGTTGCCGGGGTCCCTTCCCCCAGCCATCGTCGGAGTCGGAGTCGGATTGGCCCGGCGGCGCGCCGCCACGACCGAGGATCAGCGGAAGGAACACGACCACCAGCACGGCCACCAGGTACAGGAGTCCGGCGAGATCGACTCCGCCCATCTGCGACTTCCCCGGCATAGAGGAAAGGTAGCGCCTCAGTGGAGCCCGGGAGCCAAGCGAATTTGTCTTGGGATCAGGCTGTGGCAGGGTTCCCGAGGGTTGATGAGATCTCGTTGATGGCCGCGCGCTCGGCATCGCTGACCGCCGCCCCTCCCTCCCGGTGGGCGCTGGCCACCTTGTCGGCCAGGGTCAGCACGAACCGCCGATAGCCTTCGACCTCATCCGGCGTCGCTTTGCCCTCGAGCAGCTCCATGGCGTCGCGCAGATGCTGCAGGCCATGCTGCTTGAGTTCCTCGGCTGAGTGAAAGCGCGTGTGGTCGATCTCCGGCTTTGCCGCCACGATCTCGTCGATCAGCTCGCTCGCGCCGTGGTGCTGGCGCGCCTCGGCGTATGCCTTGGCCATGGCGATCGTCTCGCGGAACGTGCCGCCCCGCTGCGCCGTCACCACGATCATGCCGGCACTGGGCGGTCCCTCGAGGACCGTCTCCCACTCCTGCGGTGTGAAGTCAGCCTTCCCGGTCATTGCCTGCTCCTATCTGTGCGTTGCCCACGGTGACGCCCTCCGCCCGATCTTCAGGATCGCAGGTGCAGCCCGAAGCCGCTGCTAACCTCGAGTAAGCGGGGCGGATTGGCGAACACGGGTCAGGAAAGGGAAAGAATTGGCGAAGGTCTGGGTGCTCGAAACCCAAACGAAGGGCACCGGTGCGAACATAGTCCCGCTCGAGCGGACTCAGCGAAAGCCCGGCTCTGACGAGGTGCCCGGCTTCTTCTTTCCCGAGCTCAAGCCCGTCCCGGACCCCGAACCGCGCCAGCCCCGCTCGTTCAAGGTCGTCGACGTGATGACCCGCGAGGTCCTTGCCGAGGGCGTTGATGCCCGCACTGCGGTGAGCGCCCTCGAGGACGTAGACAGCATCGTCGACGTCACGGTCTCGGTCTGGGACTCCCACGCGGAGCGCTGGCGGATGCTGAGCTTCGGCGAAAAGCGAGCGCTCTGGGATTACCGAGGACGGATCTAGAACGAGGCCACGGCCGACTTCACGGGTGCTCCTGCGCTCGCCAAACCGCCGCGATCGTGACGAGTTCATCGCGGCGATGCGAGCGAGCCGGGAGCTCCACCGACCCTGGCTCACCACGGCGCCGACCACTCCCGAGGCGTTCGAGATGATGCTGCGCCGAGTCCGAGACGGGAGGTACGAGCCGATGCTCGTGTGCCGTCGCGATGACGCAGCGATTGTGGGCTACTTCAACATCGGCGAGATCGTCCGGGGACCGTTCCAGAGCGCGTACGTCGGCTATGGCGCGGCCGCGGCACACGCGGGGCGCGGATACATGACCGAGGGAATGGAGCTCGTTCTGGATCGAGCCTTCGGCGAGCTGCGCCTGCACCGGCTCGAGGCGAACATCCAGCCGGGCAACCAGGCTTCGATCGCGCTCGTCACTCGATGCGGCTTCGTTCGCGAGGGCTTCTCCGAGCGCTATCTGAAGGTCGGCGGACGCTGGCGCGACCACGAGCGGTGGGCGATTCGCGCCGAGCAGTGGCGCGAGCGTCGACGCCGCCCATCACGCGAGCGTGCGCCGCTTCCGCCCGGTGCGAGCGCTACTTCATCACCGCGCTCAGCTCTCGCACGGCCCGGCGCAGCGCGATCTCGTTCAGCTGCGCGTAGCCCAGGACCAGCGCCGGCGGCACATCCGGCCCGCACGTGAAGTGCCGGTGGAGCGCATGCACGGCCACTCCTCGTCGGCGGGCGGCGCCGGCGATCGCGGGCTCGTCGGCCCCTTCGGGAAGCCATGCAACCAGTTGCAGTCCCGCGGCGGCGCCCCGGATCCTCACCTCGGGGAGCTGCTCGGCCAGCGCCGCGACCAGAGCATCGCGCCGGCGCCGGTAGATCCGGCGGGTGCGACGGATGTGGCGGTCGAGCTCGCCGGAGGCGAGGAAGTTCGCCATCGCGACCTGCTGGATCGAGGACGGGCTCGCCCAGGTGACCACGTACTGCCTCGTCACGTCGCCGACGTAGCGCTCCGGCAGGACCATCCAGGCGAGTCGCATCGCCGGTGCGAGGGTCTTGCTCGTGGTTGCGCAGAACGCGACGTGATTGGGATCCATGCCCTGAAGCGCCGCCACGGGCTCGCGGTCGTAGCGGTACTCGGCGTCGTAGTCGTCCTCGACGACCAGCGCGTCGCGTCGCCGCGCCCAGTCCAGCAGTGCCGCGCGACGCCCGGGGCTCATGACCACTCCCGTGGGAAAGTGATGGGCCGGCGTGACCGTGACCGCGTCCACGTCGAGCCGCTCCAGTTCCTCGACCACCAGTCCCTGCTCGTCGACCCTGACGGGAACCGGAGTCAGGCCCGTCTGCTCGACGGTGCGCAGCTGCCAGCGCCACCCGGGATCCTCGACCGCGACGCGCTTTGCGCCCCGCTCACGAAGCGCGAGCCAGATGTTCGTAAGTCCGTGAGCAAGCCCCGAGGACACGATTACGTTCTCGGGCGCGGCGACCGCGGCGCGCACTCGCCCGACGTAGTCGCTCACCGCTACCCGCAGCTCATTCGCGCCGCGCGGGTCGCCGTACGTCAGGGCATTGTCGGGCAGCTCTCGCATTGCCCGGGACAGCGCGCTGAGCATTCGCTGGCGCGGGAACGAGGCAAAGTCGGGCTGTCCGGGACGGAGGTCGTACACGATCCGTGGTGGCTGGGTGGCCTCGCTGGCGACGGCCCGGTGGTCGCGGTATTGGGAGGAATGGGCGACGACGGTCCCGGCCCCCCGTCGGGCGGCGAGATAGCCCTCGGCGATCAGCTGCGAGTAGGCCTCCACCACCACCCCGCGGGAGACGCCCAGCTCCTCCGCCAGTAGCCGGCTCGCAGGCAGCGGCACTCCTGGCCGCAGCCGACCCGCCCGGACCGCGTCGCGCAGCTGCCGCTCCAACTGCCGATGCAGAGGCGCGCCCGGCTCGAGCTCGACGAGCAGCTCCATTGGTCTTAGATCGTAGCCCTTGATTGGTCCTGGGCGGAGGTCCAATGGCTGACTTAGGGTGGCCCGGTGCACATGCTTGCCAGTACGGGGGAGCGGGTTCTCGTCATCGGAGCCCACGGCGTGCTCGGCTCGCTCACCGCGAGCGCGTTCGAGCACGCGGGGTGGGAGGTCCTGCGGGGAAGCCGCGCCCCGGATCGCGTCGCCGCACGCGGGGTGTCAGACCGCGCGGGCCGGACCTGCGTCGCGGATCGCCGCGGCCATTGGCGCCGGATCGATCTCGACCTCCCCGCGACCGTCACCTCGAGCCTCGCAGAGGCCGACGTGGTCGTCGATACCGTTCCCCATCCCGGCGTCGTCGCCGAACAGGCGATCATCGATCGTGGAGGTCTCATCCTGAACACCGCGGCACCGCCGACCGCGTGGACGCAGAGGCTTTACACGTCGCGTACCTCACCGGCCGGCACGGTCGTTCTCGGCGCCGGCATCGCTCCCGGACTGACCAACCTCATGGCGGCGGAGCTGCTCGCCGCACATCCCGACGCGGACGAGATCGAGTTGGTGTTCACGTTGTCGGCCGGCGCGACGAGCGGGCGAGCCGGTCACGAGTTCGTGCATCGCAACCTCACCCGGCGCGCCGAGCACGAGACGATCGCGATCCCGCTTCCGCCACCGTTCGGGACGCGCGAATGCCTGAGCTTCGCCGAATCCGAGCGAGGCTGGATCGGTGATCTGGCTGGCCCGCGACGCGTGCGTTTGTACGCCTGCTTCGCGGAGGTCGAGGTGCACGACGCCCTCCTGGCCCGCAACCGGCTAGGCACGATCAGCGCGCTTGATCAGGCCGCGTTCGTTCGTGGCGCTTCCATGTCTGGGTCCGGCGTTAGCAGTGAATCCGTGGCCCACTGGGTCTGTGTCCGGCGCGACGGGGTCAGGTTGGCCGCCGAGACGCTTCGCTGCGCCGGCGACTACCGCGGCGCAGCGCACGCCACCGTCGCGCTCGCGCAGGCGCTCCAGGATGCACGGGCGCGCGCTCCGCTCCCGACCGGAGTGTTCGGTCCCGAGGACCTGGTCGCGCTCGCTGACCTCAAGGTCTACCTGGCGAGCGCCGGCATCCGCGTCATTTCCGAGCCGGTCTGACTACACCCCGTCCAGGCGGCGATCTCGGCTGCGTTCACCAACGTCGGGCGGGGTTTCATTGCTCGATTGGACCAGAGATCGCGCTCGTAATTGGTGCTTCACAGCGTCCAACGAGCGGCCTAGCGTAACGGACATTCGGTCTTTGGTTCAGAAAGGTGAAAGCGGTGAATTCTGAGCTTCATGCTGCGCAGGTCGACCACCTCCTCGAGTTGTACTGCGCTTGGAGAACCGAGTGTGCCGCGGTGCGCAGCGCTTACGAGCGATTCTCGACGGCCGAGCCATCCGAGCGAGGGCTCGCATTCGCCGCCTACGAGGCGGCGCTGGATCGGGAGGAGTCTGCTGCCCAGCTGTATGCCGATCAAATCAGCCTGGTGTCGGCGGCTCTCGCCGAAGGAGGGCGCGACACAGTCACAACCAGCTCTCGGTCAGCGCGCGCTTGGGCAACGACAGGGTCAGCTTGGCCCTGGCGCTGGTGACGGTTACCGCCACCACTTTCGCTCGCGGGCGCGCTCGGTCCCGTTCGTTCGATCGAGCTCGTCCAGCGCGGCCATGTCGTCACCCGAGAGCGCGAAGTCGAACAGCCTCCCGTTCTCCTCGATCCGATCGCGGTGGGTCGACTTGGGGATCACGATCGCGTCACGCTGTACGCACCACCGCAACAGCACCTGCGCCGGCGTCCGCCCCACGCGGTCGGCGATCTGCGCGACGGTCCGATCAGACAGGTACCGGCCTGTCCCGAGCGAGCTGTAGGCGACGAGCGCCACGCTTCGCTCGGCGCAGGTCTCGAGCAGCGCCCGGCGGTACTCGAACGGGCTGAACTGCACCTGATCGACCACCGGAGGAGTCCCGGCAACTGCGATCACCTGCTCGAGCTCTTGAACGCTGAAGTTCGAGACTCCGATCGAGCGGGCGTGGCCTCGCCGCCGGGCTTCCTCCATCCCGGGCCATGCCCAGGTGGGTCCGCCCTGCGGCCAGTGGATGATGTAGAGATCGAGCTCGTCGATCCCGAGACGTCGGAGGCTCCGCTCGGCCTCGGCGGCCGGGTCGCGGCGCCCCGGATGGAACTTGGTCGTGATGAACACGTCTTCGCGCGGGATCCCGCTGTAGCGCAGCGCCCGCCCCACGCTCTCCTCGTTGCCGTAGGCCTGGGCGGTATCGATGTGCCTGTAGCCGAGCTCGAGGGCCCAGCGCACGGCGTCCTCGCATTCGCGACCGCTCGGCACCTGCCAGAGACCCAGGCCGAGGACGGGCATCGACGAGCCATCCGCGAGCAATCGCGTCGGCACCTCGGGCGTCACCGTCCCGTCTGACATGCTGCCTCCTCGAGCCGGTTGATCAATCGGATGGCGGTGGCAGGAACTCGACCTCGTGCTCGGCCGAGAGCGCGACCACGGCCTCCGGGGCCTGCTCGTCGAGCGCGTCGATCGCCACGAACAGATCGTAGAGCCGGCGCGTCGGGGTCACCCAGAACAGAGAGCGCGTGGTCGCTCCGGAGCGGTTGAAGAGCTCGTGCGGCTCGCCATCGGAAGGCGGATCAGATCGCCGGACCCGGCCACCCGTTCGGCGTCGCCGGCCGCGAGCGTCAGCTCGCCGTCGAGGACGTGGACGTACTCGTCCAGGGTGGGATGGAAGTGGGGCGGCACGAACGTGTCGGGCGTTATCGTTGCGTGGTCGGGGTCGGCACGGCAAAGCCGGCCTTCTGGGCGTAGCCGCGCACGATCGCCTCGCGGTCGGCGTAGGGGAGCACGGCCTCGACGTCTTCGAAGCCGTCGGGCGCGAGCGCCTCCACGGCGTCGATGACCCCCTCGGGACCGCCTCGACGATTCGCCTGCACGATTTCTGAGGTGGGCTCGAGGCGGGCGCTCTGGTACTGGAGCAGCGCCTCGGCGACGTCCTCGGTGTCGGCGAGCGCGTCCGCGAGCGCGCGCGCGTCGAGGATCGCCTGGCTGGCGCCGTTGGATCCGACGGGGTACATGGGGTGGGCCGCGTCTCCCAGAAGGGTCACCCGCCCGTATGACCATCGGGGAATCGGATCGCGATCGCAGACCGGATACTCGTAGAAACGCGCCGTCGACTCGACCAGCGCCGCGACGTCGACTTCTCCGATCGCGAACCGCCGTACGTGAGGGAGAACCTCCTCCAGGCGGCCGGGACGCGACCAGTCCTCCCGCCGGGATGGCGCAGATCCTTCGACGCCAGTCTTCGCCATCACCGCCCAGTTGGTGAGCCGTCGGCCCCTTGCTGCACCCTTCGCGATCGGGTACAGCACGACCTTCGCTTCCATGCCACCCGCGATGATCATCGACCGTCCGGTGAGGAACGTTGGCCAGTCGGTGGCGCCCCGCCACAGCATCGTCCCGTTCCAGCGGGGCGGTCCTTCGGCGGGCGTGACCGTTTCGCGCACCGTCGAGTGGATCCCGTCCGCACCGACGAGCACATCGGCGCGCACGGTGGCGACACTCGCCCCCGTGGCGTCGACGAACTGCGCGGTGACGCCGTCCGTGTCTTGGTCGAAGCTGGCCAGCCTGTGGGCGGTGCGGATCGCGTCGGGACCCAGTCGCTCGACCACCGCATCGCGCAGGACGGCCTGGAGCGCCCCGCGGTGGATGGAGAACTGCGGGACCTCGTGCCCCGCGCCGAGCCCGCGCAGCTCGCGCCAGATTTCCTGGCCCAAGCGGTTGGTGTAGATCAGCTCGTACGTGCGCAGGCCGACCGCGTCGAGTCGCTCGAGCAGCCCGAGCCTGGCGAGCTCGCCGATCGCATGAGGCAGTGTGTTGATCCCCACCCCGAGCTCGCGGATCTCCGCCGACTGCTCGAACACGCAGCAGTCAAGTCCGCGTCGCTCGAGCGCCAGGGCCGTGGCGAGTCCACCGATTCCGCCGCCGACAACGATGACGGTCGTCTGCACCGGTTCAGCTTAAGGACCCGCGGCGCCGCGCGGTCGAGACATCAGCCCATCGAGGTGCTCGGCGACTGTTGCCCATGCCTGGGTGCGTGGATCGATCACCGCGAAGTGATCGACGCCGGCCAGCTCGAGCAGCTCACAGCGGTCGCCCGCGGCGCGCGCAGCCCGGGCGTAGGCCCGGCTCTGCTCGATGGGGACGCGCTCGTCCGCGTCGCCATGAACGAGCAGGGACTCGGTGCGGGTCGGCAGCAGGCGCAGTGGATCGGCGATCGCGTATGCGTCGGGCTGCTCCTCCGGGCTTCCGCGCATGAACTCGAGCGCCGCCCCCTCGCCGATCCGCTCACGCGCGGCTGCGCCGAGGTCGCAGACGCCCGCCAGCGACAGCACCGCGGCAACGTGCGGCATGCCGGCGACGCACAGTCCCAGCTGGCCACCGGCGGAGTGCCCGATCACCAGGAGCCGCCGCGCGGCAACGGGAGCCTCGATCCTCATCAGCCCCTCGACCGCCGCGCGCACATCGTGGAGGGTCTCGGGCACGCCCCCGCCGGTTCCCACGCGGCGATACTCGACGTTCCACGTCGCCCACCCGCGCTCCGCGAGGTCGACCGCGAGCGCCGACATCAGCGTTCGGGTGAATCGAGCGCGCCAGAACCCGCCGTGCACGAGCATGGCGACCGGATGTGGGCCGGCGCCGCCGTCCGGCAGCAGCAGGTCGGCTTCGTTCTCGGATCCGGCGCCGTAGCGGTGGGTCCGCGGAGTACGCCCGCTGGAGGCGGCCCACGCGCTCAGCTCGGCGAGGAAACCCTGGACGCCCACGGCTACGGCTGCTGGCAGACCGCGAGCTGCACCTGCACGGCGCCCGGAAGCGAACGGACCGGGCACGCGTACTCGACCGCGTGGAGCACCGGGCGCCACGCGCCCCCGACGCGCTCGAAGATCGCGGTCACGTCTCCGTTGTAGCGGCCGCACTCACTGCCGCGATTGAAGTCGGCGCGGGCGTACCCGGGTTCGCGGGAGAGCATCGTAACGGTCAGGCAGCGCATCGGGAACCCGTAGGCCGCGGCTACGCCAGCAGGTCCGGGCTGGCGGGCCAGCGTAGGAACCGCGCCCCGGTTGTCGTGTAGGGGCACCGGGGGTAGCGAGGCGGCAACGATCGTGGCGACCGCGCCGATCAGCACCACGACGCCGCCCGTCGCGAGCGCCTTCACGCAGGCGGAGGCGCTTGTGATCCGACGCCAGAGCGGGCGGGGGCGAGGGTCGGGGAGCACCGTGACCTGCACCTGCGACGGTAGCTGGGGGGCCGGCGGCCTGCGCTCGTCACCCGATGCCATCGCCACGCCCGGACGCGACGAAATGTGGGTTCTCGAAGCCCGGCTTGCCGTACCTGAGCGGGCGCCCGCGGAGATCGGTGACGCGTCCGCCGGCGGCTCGCAGCACGGCATCCCCGGCGGCCGTGTCCCACTCCATAGTCCGTCCGAACCGGGGGTAGAGGTCGGCTTCACCCGAGGCGATCAGGCAGAACTTCAGCGAGGATCCCGCTGTGATCGATGCGGCTATCCGGCGGCCCGCCATGAATCGGGCGAGGGCGTCCGGATCGCCGTGGGAGCGGCTCGAGACAATCGTCGCTCCGTCGGGCGGCGTCGCGCGCGCCGACAGAGGCCTTCGGCCGGCGGCATCCTCCACCGCGGCGCCCACGCCGGGCGCCGCGGCGAACAGCCGCTCAAGCGCCGGCGCGAAGACGACGCCGAGGACCGGCGCGCCGTCCTCGATCAGCGCGATGTTGATCGTGAACTCCCCGTTGCGGTCGAGGAACTCCTTGGTCCCGTCGAGCGGGTCCACGAGCCAGAGCTTGCCCGGGCCCGCTTCCACCGATGAGCTTCCGTTCATGCTCTCCTCGGCCACGATTGCCACACCGGGGGCGATGTCCGACAGCCGTGCGCAGATGATGGCCTGGGCTCGTTGGTCGGCTTCGGTCACCGGCGAGCCGTCCGCCTTCATGCCCGCGGTGCATCCGTGGGCGTACACGTCGAGAACCTCTCGGCCGGCGGCGCGGGCGATGGGGATGACTTCTTCAACGAGCGCGCGGCTCATCGCGCCGGGTAGTTATGTCGCGGGGACCGGGGGAGCGTCCTGCGAGCGCCACTCCTGCAGCGCCAGAAGCGAACCGTCAAACACGCGGTCGCCGAACTCCTTGCTGTCATTGAGGTGTGGGAACGGCATGCTCGGAACCGGCACGTCCAGGAACCGGCAGAGGGACTCCCAGCCGTCGCCGACCGACCACACGAGCAGCCTCTCGGCGGGCACCGCCAGCCGTACCTCGTCGTTGTAGCGCTCCATCGCGCGGCCCATCCATCCGGTGTCGCTGTCACGTTCGCTGATCAACCCGCTGTGACGCCACATCTCCTCCATGAGCTCGGTGTACGCGCGCCACTTCGGATCGACGCGGGCGCGGGCATTCGAGAGGTCGCGAATGAGCATGTCGCCGTAAAGCACCCCCCAGATCGTCTCGCGCATGCTGCGCTCCCAGCCATCGGCGTCGCGGACGCTCAGCAGCACCTTGGCGTCCGGATAGACGTCGATCAGCTCCTTGTAGAAGAACGCTCCCGGCCAGTCGACGGTCGACTGAAACCCCTCGAACAGGTCCTCCCACGCCCCCTGGCCCTCCAGCGCGCGGCTCCAGGCCGGCACCTCGTCGAGGTCCCCGAGGACGTTCACCATGTGATAGCACGGCCCGAGCCCCAGGATCTCCAGCGCCACCTTCTGCGACAGCGTCCCGGTGCGTGGCAATCCTGCTCCTATCAGCTTCATCCGTCATCTCCTCCTCATGGTGGGAGTCTTCGGTGCACGCTGTGGCCGCGGCTCCCTGAGCCCACGAACACGGTCAGCTGACGCGAGTTGCGAGTGGAGTCTACGGGCGCGCTCGGGGAGGTGCGATCATGATCCACATGGCCGCCGAATCAGACAGGCCGGCGGGCGGCACCAAGAACGTCCCGCCGTCGCCGATGCCGCGCGATGAGGGTGGTTGGCGGGTGGCGCCGGCGCCCGATGGTCGCGGGACGCCCGAGCAGCATCAGCCGCGGCCGCCGCATCGCTGGCGCGGCTTTTGGATCTTCGTGGTCGTGTTGCTGGCGCTCAATTGGATCTTGGTGCTCGCTTTCCAGCCGCCCGGTCAGCCCCGGGTCACTGTGCCGTTCAGCCCGTACTTCATAAATCAGCTGAACGCCGGCCAGATCAGCTCGATCTCCTCGAAGGGTGACTCGATCCAGGGCACGTTCAAGAGCAAGCAGCGCTATCCACCGAACGACTCGCAGGCGACGCCCACCACGTTGTTCGCCACGCAAGTGCCGTCGTTTTGGAACAGCACGCAGCTGACGGAGCAGTTGCAGTCCAAGGGGGTGGAGGTCAACGCAAAGAACCCGAATCCGGGGACCTCGGTGCTCGCGGAGCTGTTGCTCGGGTTCGGCCCAACCCTGCTGCTGGTGGGGTTGTTCGTGCTGCTCGCGCGGCGCGCGACAGCGGGTGGAGGCATGGGCGCGCTCGGCAACTTCGGTCGTTCGCAGGCAAGGCGGGTCGATCCGGAGAAGATCCGGGTGACGTTTGCGGACGTCGCGGGGATCGATGAGGCAAAGGCCGAGCTGACCGAGATCGTGGACTTCCTCAAGACGCCCGACCGCTACCAGCGTCTGGGGGGGCGGATGCCGCACGGGGTGCTGCTGTACGGGCCGCCCGGAACCGGAAAGACGCTGCTGGCCCGCGCGGTGGCAGGTGAGGCGCAGGCCGCGTTCTTTTCCATAGCCGCGTCGGAATTCATTGAAGCGATCGTCGGCGTCGGCGCCTCGCGGGTCCGGGATCTGTTCGCCAAGGCCAAGGAGGCGGCGCCGTCGATCATCTTCATCGACGAGCTCGATGCGATCGGCCGCTCGCGGCAGGGCACGATCTCGGTGACCGGCGCCAACGACGAGCGAGAGCAGACGCTGGATCAGATCCTGACCGAGATGGACGGGTTCGAGCCAACCCAGGCGGTGGTCGTGATCGGGGCGACCAACCGCGCCGAGATCCTGGACCCGGCGTTGCTGCGCCCGGGGCGGTTTGACCGCCGAGTGGCCGTGCAGCCCCCGGACCGCTCTGGGCGCAAGCAGATCCTTCAGGTCCACACCCGCTCGATTCCACTCGCCGACGATGTCGACCTCGACGCGCTCGCGGCCTCCACTCCGGGGATGGTGGGGGCCGACCTGGCCAATCTCTGCAACGAGGCGGCGCTGCTGGCGGCCCGGCGCAACCACCAGAAAGTGCAGATGGCCGATTTCACCGAGTCACTCGAGAAGATCCTGCTGGGCGCGCCGCGGGGAATCCTGCTGAGTCCCGAGGATCGCGAGCGCACCGCGTATCACGAGTCGGGACACGCGCTGGTCGGGATGCTCACCCCCGACGCGGACCCGGTCCGCAAGGTGTCGATCATCCCGCGCGGGATGGCCCTCGGGGTGACGCTCTCCACCCCCGATGCGGACCGGGTGTCGTACTCGCGCGAGGATCTGGAAGCCAAGATCAAGGTTGCGCTCGGCGGACGCGTGGCCGAGGAGATCGTCTTTGGACGGATCACAACGGGCGCCGAGTCGGATATCCAGCAGCTGACGCAGATCGCCCGGCAGATGGTCGGCCGCTTCGGAATGAGCGACAAGGTCGGCCCCGTGGCCGTGTTGCCGAGCGACGGGCAGGGCTCGCTGCTCCCTGGCGTCAGCGAGACCTCTCCGCAGACCCAGTACCTCGTGGACCAGGAAGTCCGCCGCCTCGTCGACGAGGCCCACGACGAGGTGACCCAGCTGCTCACCGACCACCGCGACCAGCTCGACAGCCTGGCCCACGCCCTGCTCCAGGCCGAAACGCTCGATGCCCCCGATGCCTACGCTGCGGCCGGCGTCCAGATGCGGCCGGCCGAGCTGGTCCCCGAGGCCAGCGTGCCGGTGAAAGAGTCGGACTGACCGCGCCGGCCAGTACGTGCGCGTTACGAGCAGTCCGGTAGACCGCTTAGAGCTTCGCGCAGCTCGGCGACGGTTCTCGCCGCGTGGACCGCGTCGACCCTCCTGACCAGCTCCTCGACACTCAGCCGCCCCTCGCCGTAGCTCTCGCGCAGTATCAGCTCGGCGCGGGATCGGTCGGCGTCCGCGGCGAGCCCGTCGGACCGGGCGGCGGCGAGCCCGTCGGACCGGGCGGCGGCGAGCCCGGAGCCGAGGAGCGGCGCCTCCCTCCGCGCGCCGTGGACCGCCGCCGGAACCAGCCCGAGCACCCGCGCCAGTAGAACGAAGCCCACCGCCGCGACAAGACCTTCGAACACGCCGCGCTGGATCCCTTCAAACCAGGAGCGCTCGGCGTGGGCTTCGAACAGTGTCACCGCGAGGGCGACGCTCAACGAGCCGACGGCCCCCAGCCGCCACGGCTGGCGCCGCAGCCAGCCCCAACGAAGCGCGGGCACATCGTCGTATACATCGCCCGCCTCGCCGCCTTTGCCGGAGACCACCGTCCCCGAGCGCGCGAGTGCGATGGACGCGGTGAATAGGGTCACGCCGGCCAGCGCAGCGAGTCCCGCGGCAGGCACCAGCCACCTCGCGGGCAGTACCAACGAGAAGTTCGCGACGTACACCTCGAGCGCGGCGACCGTGGCGAATCCGGCCCCGACGGCGACCCACGCGCGCCGGCGGATGAGCGCGACCTCGGCGGCTGGTAGAACGCTGGCTCGCCGCCGCCGCACCGCTCGCAGCGCCGCCAGCGTTCCGGCGACCAGCGCGACCTGGGGGCCGATTACCATCCCGAACGCAGCCGGTAGGAAAAGAGCCGTCGAGAGGCCCCTCGCATACCCCGGATAACCTCCAGCGCGCCCCAGCGCGGCTTGGGAGGCGACCAATGCGAAGGCCGCCGTCGCCAGAGCCCCGAAAACGTACCAGGCGCACCGGCGCGCCCGATGGGTGGCGAGCTCGTCGGCAAACCTGGCGGCCAGCTCGCGGGGAGCCCCCAGGCGGTTCTCGCACCCGGGATCACATTCGATGTGATCGCGCAGCTCGAGCAGGATGCGCCGGTGCTCGCGACCGGTGACTCCGCGGGCGGTGAGCTCATCGGCCAGATGCGCGAGCCAGCTCATCCGAGCACCGCCTCGACGGCGCGCGCGAACTGCGTCCATTCGCGACGACGGACCTGCAGCGCGGAACGGCCGGCCCGGGTGAGCCGGTACACGCGCCGGCGCCTTCCGCTCTCGCTCGTCCACGAGCTACTGAGCAGCCCGTCGCGCTCCAACCGATGGAGCGCCGGATAGATGGTCCCCTCGGCGAGATCGAAGGCACCGCTGCTTCGCTGCTTCAGCCGCTGCAATATGGCGTAACCGTGCGCGGGCTCCTCTGCGACGGTGGCGAGGACCAGCGGGTCGAGTTGTCCGTTCAGCGCGTCTGTCTTCATACCTATGACAGTAAGGCATAGCGTGCCTAGGTGTCAAGGCCGCCACGCGCTCACCCACGCACGCCGGAACGGAAGCGTAGCCTTGGGAAGACATGACCGAAGACGTCAACCTCGATCTGCTCGCGGCGTCGTTACGCGCCGACTCCAGTGACCTCCGCGCGTTCGTGGAGGGGCTCGCGGTCAAGCTCGAGCAGGCACTACCCGGCTCCGTGCGCGTCTACCGTTGGCGCACCAGGATGCTCGGACCAAAGGTGGTGCGGCGCATCAGGATCGACGCCGGCGACCGGCGCCTGGAGTTGCGGGCGGGAGAGGGGTCGATCGAAACGCTGTGCTCTCGGACCTCGAGTGGCATCGTGCTCAAGACCGAAGCGGTCGACGTCGACACGTGGCTGGACGCGCTTGGCCAGGCGATGGCCCGCGAGGCGAAGCGCAGTGAAAAGACGAGGCAGGCGCTCGAGCGCCTGCTGATCCGATAGGAGGCCAGGTATGGGGTTCTTGAAGCGCGACGACGATGCCGGTCCGGCCGCGGGCGATCCGCAGTCCGCGGCGGCGATCGAGAACGCGCCGCCGGCGCAGGCGCCGCACGCGGACTCCTACCAAGCGGGTTCGCTCGCCGGCATCCCCGAGTCCGGCCGGGAACGCATCGAACGGATGAAGAAGGAAGTCGCGAGCGGCTTCTTTACGAGCGATCTCTCGGTCAACGAGTTCCTGCTCGTCAAGCACTCGGGGTTCGAGCCACTTGGGCTCGTGCTCGGAAGCTCGATTTACCACATCGGTTTTCAGCAGGCGAACTGGAGCAAGAACCAGGAGATGGGTGTGCTGACGCAGGCCATGTACCACGCGCGTGAGCTGGCGATGACCCGGATGGAGGAAGAGGCCGACCAACTCGGGGCGGACGGCATCGTCGGCGTGCGCCTGGATATCGGCCGCTACGAGTGGGGTGCCGATCTGGCCGAGTTCATCGCCGTCGGGACCGCGGTCAAGCATCGCGGGGGGGAGTTGCATCGAGCGCCGAACGGCAGGCCGTTCACCTCCGACCTCTCGGGCCAGGACTTCTCGACGCTGCTGCGCTCGGGCTACCGTCCCGTGGGGCTCGTGATGGGTAACTGCGTCTACCACGTGGCCCACCAGGGGCTCCGCGCCGCGTGGAGGCAGATCGGGCGCAACCAGGAGATGCCCGGTTACACGCAGGCGTTGTACGACGCGCGCGAGCTGGCGATGGAACGGATGCAGGCCGAGGCCAAGGAGCTCCAAGCGGTGGGGATTGTCGGCGCTCAGATCGTCGAACGCAGCCATGGCTGGGGATCACACGTGATTGAGTTCTTCGCGGTCGGCAATGGCGTGGTTCCGGTCAGTGACGAGCACGAGATCGACACGCCGGCTCTGGTGATGCCGCTCACCGGATAGGGAGTCAGGCGCGGCCACCACGCGATGAGTCCAGCCGCCCTGGGCGGTCGTAGAGGCATGAGCTCAGTCAGATGCCAGATCTCAATCTCGCTCGACGGCTTCGTCGCCGGGCGCAACCAGAGCTTTGAGAACCCGATCGGGGAGGGTGGCATGCGCCTGCACGAGTGGGCGTTTGCCACGAACGGCTGGCGTGCCCAACACGGACTGCAAGGTGGCGGGCTGGGCCCCGACTCGGAGGTCGTCGAGGAGGCCATCGGGGGTATCGGCGCGTACATCATGGGCCGCAAGATGTTCGGCGGGGGCGACGGGCCGTGGGATGAGACGTGGAGAGGCTGGTGGGGCGAGAACCCTCCCTTCCACGCTCCGTGTTCGTGCTCACGCACCACGCCCGCGAGCCACTCAGCGTGGCGGGCGGCACGACGTTCACGTTCGTCACCGGCGGGATCGAATCGGCGCTCGAGCAGGCGCGGGCCGCGGCCGGGGAGAAGGACGTCGCGATTGCCGGCGGCGCGAGCGCCGTACGGCAGTACCTGGCGGCCGGGCTGCTGGACGAGCTGTACCTCCACATCGTCCCGATCATCCTCGGCGCCGGCGAGCGCCTGCTCGTCGGCGTGGGCGATCCGGTTCTTGAACCCGTGCACGTGGTGGCCTCGCCGGCGGTCACGCACATCAAGTACCGGATCCTCGGGTGATAACCCGCCGACCGCGGCGCCCGCCACTACTTGTAGATCAGCTGCTGGCCGAGGAGCTCGGTGACCGTGACGAACTGGTAGCCCCTGCTGCGGAGCGTTGCGATCTCACGTGGGAGCGCCGCAAGCGTCTCGGAGCGGTTGCCGCCGCCGTCGTGCTGGATGATGATCGCGCCGTTGTGCGCGTTGCCGACGACGTTCTGATAGATCGCGTCGGTCCCGGGCAGCGCCCAGTCGCGCGGATCGATGTCCCACTGGATGGTCGTGAATCCCATCGATCGCGCCTCGCCGATCAGCGCGGAGCTGATCGCACCGTACGGAGCCCGGAACAGGCACGGGGTGAACCCGCCGGTGGCGCCGCGGATCGCCGCGGCGGTCATCTCGATCTGCTGTCTGGCGAAGGACCCGTCGCCGGCGACGTCCGGATGGCTCCAGGTGTGGTCGCCGATCATGTCCCCGTCGGCGAGCATCCGCCGTTCGATCGCCCCGCCCTCGCCGTACGTCGCGATCTGGTCGCCGATCTCGAAGAAGGTGGCCGGCACGTGATCGTGCTCGAGCACGTCGAGGAACTGACCCGTGTCCGGCCAGGGACCGTCGTCGAACGTCAGGGCGATCTCGCGCCGGTTTGTCGGACCCTGAGTGACGAACGACGCGCCACTCGCCGTGCACTCGATCAATCGCGGGGTGTGCAACCGCGCGAGCGCGGGGCGGGCGGGAAACAGGATGTAGCACCCGACGCGATCAGGCCGCGGCGGGATGCATCCTGGCGGGGCAAGCGTGCTGATCACCTGCCAGCGCAACGGGCGGTACGGCAGTCCGAAGCTAGTGGGAAGGAACGTGGCGGTGAGCTCCCGCGTGCTGGAACGGGCGATGGTCGCCGGGATCACGTGAGCCGGCCCCGGTCCTGCCGCGGTGATGTGCATGTAGCGCAGCTGCGGCGTCCTCTGGCGGCGGGCGGGAGGCGCAATGCAGACCTGGCCGCTGACCGTTCCGTTGCCGGCACGCTCGATCAGCAGGCAGAGCGACCGTCGCTCCCGCTGCATGGCGGTCGGAGAGAACGAGTGGTCGAGCCGCACCGTCCAGACGAGCTCCTGGCCGCTCTGGGTCAGCGATGCCGTTTGGATCGCAAGTGGAAGGTGCTGGACGGTGGCGGCGCCGGCAGGTGCCGCTGCCGCCGCTGCGAGCGCCGCGCCCAACGCGATCAGATGCCGGACTCGCATCCTGCGGTAAAGCGTAGGCCGCTCGCCGACGGAAACGAAGCGCTCCGCGGCTGCCGAGTAGCCGAAATCGGTCAGGGGGTTCGCCGGCGCCGGGGCGAGCGGCTCGGGCGCGATGCGAACCACTCTTCATGGGCCGGTACGGGCTCGTCGACGACCCACAGGAAGTGATAGGCGCCACTGTCGCCGATGAAGCCGAAGTTCTTCTTCAGGTCGGCGACGGTTGCGTCGAAGCCGCCGCGTGAGCGGAGGTAGTTCCGGAACCCGCCGTGCTCCTTGTCCAGGTCGATCATCGTCTGCGCGTTGTCGATCGTCGCCTCGATCTTCGGCCGGCTGCGGACGATGCGCGGGTCCTCGAGCAAGCGGTCGACCTCGTCGGGTCCGAACGCCGCCACCGTAGGTGGGTCGAACTCTTTGAACGCCTCGCGGATCCCGTCCCACTTTGCGTCGATCACCCGCCAGCTCATTCCGGCTTGGAACACCGGTCGGCTCAATGCCTCGAGGTATCCCGCGAGGTTCTTCGGGGCGTGTCGCGGCGGCGGACTGCCTGTCGGCATCAGGCTCTCCTCAGGAAGGTTGTACGCGTGGCGTGATCTTTGCGCGTTCGCCGGCTGCGCGGAAGGTCGCGGCACCGTGGCTCGCACTCAGTGGGTGACTCGTAGACTGCGCGGCAAGATGCGAGAGCTCCCGCTCCCCCCGCACTTCGAGCCCGGTCGTATAGGTGAAGTTTGGCGGGTTCCGTACGAGCGGCGGGCGCCGGAGGCCGAAGCGTGGGCCGAGCGGCACGGTCTGCGACCGGCTTCGGAGGACACCTTTCGCTGCTGCCTTCTGGCCGTCGACGTCCAGAACACGTTCTGCATCCCGGACTTCGAGTTGTTCGTCGGCGGGCGCTCGGGGACGGGGGCGGTGGACGACAACCGGCGTCTGGTCGAGTTCGTGTATCGCAACCTGGGCACTGTCACGCAGGTCTTTCCAAGCCTCGACACGCACCATGCGATGCAGATATTCCATGCGGTCTGGCTCGTGGATGAGGAGGGCAACCACCCGCCGCCATATACGCTGGTCTCGGTCGAAGACGTCGAGACGGGCCGCTGGAAGATGAACGCCGCGGTCGCGGATGCCCTGGGGATTGACGTCGATTACACGCAGCGCCACCTCGTCCGGTACACGCGGCAGCTGGCGGAGGGAGGGAAGTACGACCTGACGATCTGGCCCTATCACGCCATGCTGGGCGGCATCGGGCACGCACTCGTATCGGCGGTGGAGGAAGCGATCTTCTTCCACGGGATCGCGCGCCGGAGCCGCCCCGACTTCCAGGTCAAAGGTGACAACCCGCTCACCGAGCACTATTCGATGCTCGGGCCCGAGGTGACGAAGGGACCCGATGACGATTGGCTGGGCGGGAGGAACAACGAGCTCATCAAAAGGCTGCTCGAGTTCGATGCCGTCGTGGTGGCGGGTCAGGCAAAGAGCCACTGCATAGCCTGGACGATCGATGACCTCCTCGACGAGGAGGCGTCGGGACGGCGGCTCGCCGAGCGCACCTATCTCCTCGAGGACTGCACCTCTCCGGTCGTCGTCCCGGGCGTGGTGGACTACACCGACGAGGCGAATGCCGCTTTTGAACGCTACGCGGCCGCCGGTATGCACGTCGTTCGCTCCACCGATCCGATCGAGAGCTGGCCGGGCGTGGTCCAGCGCGCGGCCTGACCTCGCAGCCGTCCCGCGACGGGCGTGACCTCCGACTCAACCCCGGGTGGGTGCCAGGGCGCTGGGGCCCGCTCATGGAGAATGTCGAGGATGACGAGTTTTCCCGAATCCCATGAGGACCTTCTGGGCGCCGAGGTCGCCTCGCTGGCGACGATCCGCCGGGACGGATTTCCGCACCTGACAGAGGTTTGGTTTCTTTTCGATGACGACGAGCTAAAGCTCTCGCTGAACACATCCCGCCTGAAGACTCGACACCTTCGTGCAAATCCGGAGTGCAGTCTCCTGCTGCTCGACCTACAGAATCCGTATCGCTACCTCGAGGTACGCGGGCGGGCGAGGATCGAGCCGGATGATGACTATGCCTTTGCGCGCAAGCTCGGCGCGAAGTACAACGCCGATCTCAAGGTGCACGACCAGCCCGGGGAGAGCCGGGTGGTGGTGACCATCGAGCCCACAAACGTCTATGCGGTCGACATGGGCGGCGGATAGGCTCCGGGTGTCGCCAGACGCGAGGGTCAGCCGGCGACTGGGTAGGTCTGCAGGACGACCCCGCTCCCCAGCGCGGGCGAGGTGACCAGTTTCAAGCTTCGTCGGCTCGGACGCCTCGGGGTAGAGACGGATCCCACTGCCGAGGATCAGCGGGAACACCTGTAGGTTGATCTCATCGATGAGACCAGCTCCGAGCAGCGCCTGCACCACGGAGCGGCTGCCGGCGACGAGAATCGGGCCCCCGTCCTCCTGCTTGCGAGCGCCGATCACACCCTCGAGGTCGGAATCCACCACCGTCGTGTCGTGCCAATCCGAGGAGCCGAGGGTGGTTGAGGCGACGATCTTGCGCATCGTGGCGAGTTGCTCGTCGAGCTTGTAGGCGCCGAGCTCGTAAGTGCAGGATTCATCGCGTGAGCGACGTGCCCGCCACGGAACCTTGGCCGGCACAGCGGCCAAGACCAACATCGCGATCCGACCTGGCTACCGTGGTCTGAATGAAGGACGGACATCGCCGCCAAGTCGAGGCCCTGCTGGACGAGGCCGCTGCCGAGCACGATCGTCTCGTGTCCTACCTCTCGCCCGAGATGCAGGCATCGCTTCCCGTGGACGCGCAAGGAATCACCCGGGCGATCGACCACCTTGCGGCCGCAGCGGGCTTCTCGGACAGCGAGCGCCGCGCGCTTATTCGCGCCCACGCGCTCAATCCCGCGGTGCTGCACGCCCGCGTGTTCGGCTCGGCACCTCTGGCGCAGGAGACGGTGATTGGCGCTTTCGTTGAGGGCGCTCGCGTGCGTGCGGATGCCCTGGCCGTCCTGGCCGATGCGGTCGGTGGGGAGCCGCTGGGCCAACAGGTACGGATGCTGCTCACCGCCAACCCGCCTCCGGTCGGAGGCCGAGGAATCGGCGTCACCTCCGCGCTGCGCGATACATATGCGGCCCACGAACGCGCGGTCGTCCTGATCGCCGCGAACCTCGACGACAGGTAGCTTCCACCTCATGCCAGTCATCAACGCCAGCACACTCCCATCCGGAAACTTGGAAGGCGCCGCGCACGGCGCGACGATCTCCTTGATCCTGGACCACAGTGAGCCGGGACAGGGGCCTCGGCTACACCGCCACCCCTACGACGAGACCTGGGTCCTGCAAGAGGGGAGTGTCACCTTCCAAGAAGGCGACAGTCACCACACTGCGAGGCCTGGGGACATCATCATCGTCCCGGCGGGTGTCCCTCACAAGTTCACCAACGATGGACCTGGACGCTCAAATCTGGTCTGCGTCCACGCGAGCCCCACGTTCAGGACCGAATGGCTGGAATGAGCGAGCGGCGGCCGCCGCTAAGCCCCGGTTTCGGGTGACGCGGCGGCCGCAACCTCGCCCTTGATGTGACGCTACGAGCCTGACGTCCGACGGTCCTCGTTCGCCTGAGCTCCGCGCACCCCTCGGCCCTCACACTGGTCGGGGCCGGTAGACCGGGCTTCGCGCGCGCTTTGGCCAGCTCGAGCGACCCCAAGGGCGCTGAGTGCGATTTCGTCCATTCCCGAGCTCGCGCTGAGGGCCGTTGGTGTGGCGACGGATGGTTTCGTCTGCTGGAGGCACGAGCGTGGATCCGTCGGGACCGTATATCGCGCCGTCGGGAGCGAAGTACGGGCTGCAGGGAGAGGTGGCGGCTAGCGCTGCCGCGAATTTGGTCCAGTTGATGTTTGCGGTTCTCATGTCGTGTCCTTCGTCGTTAGGTGACTTCGATAGTGCGGTCCGGTCGCGGCGTCGCGCTGGTGGTCAGCTGATCGCCGGCGAGAACCTGGGCCGCAGCCACGAGCGCAGCCGGAAGCGCGGAGCTCGGTGGGGTGTCTCGAGCTGCTCGGCGCGAGCTCGCAAGAGGTCGCACAACCCGGCAGTGGGACGAAACGGGTTGGCGACAATCGTGTGCTCTGAGAGTGACAGCGCCGCGTGGAGCTCGCCCGCAACCTCCGCGAGCAGCACCGGCCCCGCCGGCGGCCTGGAGCTGTCGAGCGCAGCCAGCTCTGCCAGCGCGACCCGATCGTCAGGACGGTCGAATCGAAGCGTCAGCGAGCTGCCAGGGTCGTCCCCGGCGTCTACGCGCATCGCGGCAAATGAATCCGCTGCTCCTGCGGTAGGCCCGGCCGCGGCCGGGGCCGTGGCGTTTTTGTGTGTCTTCGTCGGGTTTCGCATGTCTCGGTCCGTTCGTTGATGTTGGTCTTGCGGCGATTTGTTCGGCCGCATAGACAGAATCGCGCCGAACGGTCGCGGCGACCATCGACCAGTCGGCCGTTGTTCGGTCTGATATCGGGTCCACCAACCGGACGACAGCCGGCGCCGGCCGGTTGGGGGGCCGCTGTGCTACGACTCCGGAACAGCCGGCCGATGGTCGGGTCAATGGCCCGTCGAGTTGGCCGCTCGAACAGCGAGAAAACATGGCAAAACTACTCGTGGTGAACAACCTCTCGCTCGACGGCGTGATGCAGGCCCCGGGGCGCGCCGAAGAGGACACGCGCGGCGGCTTCGCGAATGGCGGCTGGGCGCTGCCCTACAACGACGCGGTGATGGCCAGGGAGATGGGAAAGGGACTGAGCCAGGAGGGGGCGCTGCTGTTCGGACGCCGCACCTACGAGGACTTCTATCGCGTGTGGCCCCACCGCGCCGACGGCAACCCGTATACCGACGTGCTCAACCGGACCCAGAAGTACGTCGCGTCGCGGACGCTAACGGAGCCGCTCCCTTGGGAGAACTCCGCACTGTTGAACGGGGACGCCGCATCCTGCGTGGCTGAGCTCAAGTCCGATCTTGAAGGCCAGATCACCGTTCTCGGCAGCGGCGACCTGTTGCGCACGCTGATCGGACAGCGGCTGGTGGACGAGTACGTGCTGCTGATCTACCCGCTGCTCCTCGGCGCCGGAAGACGCATGTTCCCGGACGGCGTCTACATCCCGCTCGAGCTCACGAGCAGTGTGACGACCACGACTGGGGTGGCAATCGCTTCCTACCGCGACTTGGGGTCGCGGAAGGTCTAAGCGTGCCGCGCAGTCGGAGGACCGAGCTTTTAGGCTGATCCGTTTACCGCGTCGACGACGAGTCGGGCGGCGTCGTCGGGCGTGAGTTTGTCGGTGTTGATGACGAGGTCGTAGTGCGTCGGCTGCTCGGTGCCGATGCCATAGAAGCGCTTTATGTAGTCCGCGCGCCCGGCATCGGATCGCTTGAGCACGCGCTCCGCCTCCGCCTCGTCGACCTGGAGCGAGGCGGCGAGCCGGCGCCGACGTGTCGGTGGCGATGCTGTTACGAGCACTCGGAGGACGTCCTCGCGCGCGGCGAGGGTGAGCGAGGCGGCGTGCGCGACGATGACGACGTTGCCGCCAGCTGCCGTCTCCTCGATCACCGACTTGATCAACGTCCTGAGCTCGTCGCTGGCAGGCTGACCGTACCCAACGGTTTCCGGGGGTGTCAGAACAGCACCCGTGCCCATGCTCGCCGGTCCGAGGCCCTCGAGCAGCCTGACCAGGATCGATTTGCGCCGCTCGACGTCAGCAATGACTTCCTCCTCCACGCCCGCCTCGACAGCGGCGCGCGCGACGATGTCCTCGTCGATCAGCCGAAAGCCAAGCGTTCCCGCTACGAGCCGTGCGGTTTCCGCCGCCCCCGCTCCATCCTCACTCGAGATGCATACGACCCCATATCCCACCGCGAGCAAGAGTACAAGCCGGCGCCACGATCCGTATCTGCGCCCTCTGCTGCAGGCGCCCGCATCGGGATGGGGCGCCTGCCGGCCGAGCTCAAGCCGACCGTGGCGCTGACCAGCTCGTCGAGGTGCGCGATACCAGATGGGCGGCGATCGCCACAGCGACGATGATCCCCAGACCGAGTGACAGCGCCGCCGCCACGCCCACGTTCAGGATGAGCAGCGCTCCGGACAGGGCGCCGACCGCGAAGGCAACGAGAGCCAGCCCGCGCCGCCAGAGCTTCGGGTCACTCCAGCCACTTGCGCGCTCGGTGAGCGCGCCGGTGATGGTCATGGTCATGACCACCGTGAGCAGGTCGGGAACCTTGAGATACCGGATGACGGCGAGCTGAGCTCCCATCGATATCGCCAGCAGCACCACCATCATGTCGCGCACGCCGGTGGGGATGTGAGGGCCGGTGAGGATCGCGATCAGCGTGACCGCACCAGCCAGCCATAGCTTCACCGCCAGCACGTTGCGCAAGGCCCGCCCACGATGCGACCGAGCAACCCGGCAGGCCTGACCTCCGATCAGCACCCCCACGACGAATCCGCTGAGCGCCAAGGCCGACGTGCCGACGGCAAACCCCTTCGCCCCCGCGGCGGCCAGGCCGATGAACACCAGGTTGCCGGTCATCGTGGCCACGAACACACCCCCCAGACGCAGGATGCTGATCGCGTCCAGGACCCCCGCAAGCACGGTCAATCCCAAAAGCAACGCCGGCAACGGGCCGTCACGCGCGTCCAGGAAGACAATTCTCAGTCCCGCGACCGGCTGCTCACCAGCTTGGACGGAACTTGAGACTCTCGCCGGGTCGCTCACTACGGTCTCATTCTCTCCGCTGCACCGGCGCTTTCGGTATCAGCGGGGCTGGTCGTGCCGATTCGAACGCCTCAGCTCGTCGACGTTCAATCCCTCACGTACCTAGAACTACGTACGGCTTAGCCGCGCGCGCCACAGCCACGGACCGAAGGCGGCCCGCCGTGCCGTCAGTCCGGGTACTCGTCCTTGCGCCACGCGCGCGGCTCCTCGGCCTCGGCTTTCGGCGTGCGCTTGAGCAGGAACGAGTGATACGGCGCGACGAACGGATCGGGTGCCATCACGGTGTAGGTGTGATACACGCTTCCGTTCTCGCGCGCGAACGCTATGAAGCTCGGCCCCTCGCGCAGTCCGTCCTCGAGCTTGGCTCCGATCTGTCCTGCCCAATCCTTCAGCCACTCGGGAGGGTTGTCGACCATCCCCTTGACCTCGGGGATCTGCTGCGCCTGCTCGGGCGTGAGGGCGAGCCCGAAGTCGAACGGGAAATCGCTCCCATAGGTCGAGACATAGGGGAACTGCCAGCCCATCCGTTTCTTATAGGCGCTCAACCGATCGATCGGCGCGCGCGAGAAACAGATCAATGTCACGTCGCGGTGGTTCAGATGCACCCGCGTGCCGTCGAGCTCGTCGCCCAGGTTCGTGCAGCCGGGGCACGCCCCCAACGTGTAGTCGGGCCCGAACATGATGTTGTAGGCGAGGAGTTGCGACCGCCCGTCGAACAGCTCGGCGAGCGTCTTCTTCCCGTCCTCGGTGTCGAACTGATACTCCTTTTCCACGGGAACCCACGGAAGCTGGCGTCGCTGCTCGGTCACCTTCTGGCCGAGTTCGGCGTACTCAGCCTCGAGCTTCGCAAGCTCGGCGCGAGCCGCCTGCCATTCCGCGCGGGTTCCAAGCTGATAATCGGGCATCGTTACCTCCTTGAGCAGTCGCCACCTCGGGGTGGCGGGCATTAGTAGATCGTCGGGGACCGCCCGTGGCCGGCTATACGTTAAGACCGGCGGGCCGCTTCGAACTCATCGCACCCGGCCGCGCGACCGTCGGAACGATACGCACGTCTCGAACAGAAGCGGCGGTGCGGCCAGTGCGCCGAGGGCCGAGACGACAGCGAGGTCAGGCCGCGGTCTCGACCGACCAGATCAGCAGGTCGAGGATTCGCACCTCGGTGAGCCTGTGGCGCCGCCTTCCGAGTTCCTGCCGGACCGCTCGCACAGCGGCGCGGTTGCGGTCCAGATCGTGTTTGTAGCCGCGTACAAGCGCGAGCGCGCGATCTCCGAACGCAGCACGGGCTCCGAGGTCGTCGTCTGCCAGGTACTTCTGGACGACGCTGTCGAGCATGGGGATCAGCGCCGGTCGCTTTGGGTGCAGTGCTTTGGTCATCTTCGATAAGCCAACCCCTCGAATGCCCGCGAACGTGTCGAAGAGCTTCCTCAGCGGCACCCACGGGACTTCGTTCGCCGCTGCTGCCAGCGAAGCATCGGGAGCGATCGCCCGTAGGGCTCGCTCGATCGCGCGACGGCGCTCGAGGATCGCGGCGATTTCGGCCGCTGAAACGCGGGCGCCGCCCCGGTTCGCGAGCCTGAGATCCGATTCGCCGAACGACGCCAGGCCCGAGCGATCGCTCACCTCGAAAGGCCTGTGAGCATCGAGGAAGCCGAGCACGACCTTCAGAGGATCCTCGATGTCGTTGCCCGCCCGAAGCACGACCGGGCGCAACCGAATCGTCGTGTGTCGGACCGGGTCGCCAGCTTCAGTCATGCTTCGCTCCATCTTCCTCCGTGCGGACAGGGGCGTCCGACTCGGGCAATCATCCCTCCCGCGCCGGCGGGCCCCGGTAGTCGGTGCGGCACTCGTCAGGCGATCAGTCGGCCGCGCCAGTCTTGGAACGCCTTCGCAAGCTCGTTGCGACCCAGTGCCCCCAGTCGTGCGATGTGGTCGTCGATGTAGTGGATGTAGAGCGGTACGAGCTGATCGCTGAGAAGATCGGCAGCGGTGTGCTCATCGAAAGGCACCCCCGTTCGCCACGAGCGTGCCGCCGCCACCAGCTCGGCACTTGGCGCCTGCTCGCTCTCGAGGTAGTAATCGACGGCGGAATCGTTCGTACCAACCCGGCCCGTCGTGGCCGTGTAGAGGAACCGAACTGGGAACAGCACCAGCTTGGTCACTCGACGGACACCACGACCGACGAGCAACTCAGGGGTGCGGATCGCTGCGACCGCACCCTCACCGGCCGGCCGCATGGACCCGAGCGAGGCGCCTTCCGCAGAGGTCGGCGACCGAACGCCGGCCAAGTAATCGAGCGCGAACTCTGCGCCGGTGACGATCAGCTCTCGGGAGCCCGGTCGCGGCAGGTTTCGCCGGGCAGCGTCGCAGCCGGCGATCAGCCGGCCGCTCTCGAGCAGGTCCAAGCGATCGAGCGCCGGGAACCGACCCCCCACTTGCTCTCCCCTTAGCGTGGACGGCGTCCCCCAGAACACCGACAGCCGAGATTGGAGCCCAGAGCTCATGGCCTTCTCCGCGTCGGCCACCGCTTGGATCGTGTCTGAGTCACCGGGCTGAAGCGGGTCGCAGACGATCAAGCCCAGGTCGACGTCGCTCACCAGTTCGCTGAACCCGCCGTGCGCGAGGCTCCCCAGCGCGTAGGCAGCCAGCAGCCGATCGCCGAGCGCGACTCGATAGGCCTCGACAGCATGTCCCAACACGCTCTCGCCATCCACACCGGGCACGGTAATCCGCCGAGCGTGCTGATGCGGGCAGACCGGCTCGACAGCCCAGAGCAAGCGCCTCGGGCCATCTCCGCGGCCGCGGCGCGCACGGTGTGGACGATGCCCCGGCCAAGGCCGCTGGCGATCGCGACCGCGCTTCGCCAACCCGCGCCGCGCAACGTGGCGAATGAATTCGGCTCCGTCCATACCCGGCATGTCGAGATCGCAGAGGATCACGTCGGGTGGCGAGGTCTCGGCTAGCAGAGCGAGCGCCGCCGCGCCTTCCGCCCGCCTCGAGCAAGGTGCCAACGCCCAGCCGCCGCAACGGTGCCAGCGCGGCACGTCGTTGGAACCGTGGTCTTCGACGACGAGCGCCTGCCGCATCACTGCCCCGGTCTCACCCGACGGCTCGAGCGCTGGGGATACCTCTCGACGGAGGCGACCGGGTTGAACACCAGGCCCCAAATGTGCTGAGCGCGGCGGCGCTAGGAGCTGACGTCGCGTTGGCGAACGACTATGGTGCCGGCGATGACGAGCACCAGGGCGTAGCCGAGCAGCAGCAGCCCCGCGGGGACCTGGCCGATCCTGCTCGCATGGCTGGCGGTGCGGGCCAGCGAGCTGCCGACGCCGCTGAGCCCGTACTTCTTGATCCCGTCCCCGAACCCGCCGGGGATGATCCCCAAGAGGTTTTCGATCACGAACACCCACGCCAGCACGACCACGATCGCGCCCACCTGGTTGCGCAACAGCGCGCCCACCCCGAGCCCCAGCGCGGCATAGAACGTGGTGGCGATCGCACCGCCGATGACCGCCCCGATCCATTCTGAGGTGCTCATCCCGGTGGCGATCCCGCGCCCCGACAGGATCACCGACACGATCCCCGCACACACCGCATAGCACACAGTCCCCAGCGCCAGGCCGGCGATCAGCTGGGCGGCGAGCTTCGCCGCGATCAGCCGAGTGCGCACGGGTTCCACCAGCAGGCTGGGGGTGATCGTGCCGTGGCGAAAGTCCGTGGTCACCCCGATCACCCCGATGACGAGCGCAAACAGCGGCGCCAGCCCCGCGACCGACAGCAGGTCACGGCCGGGCGTTCCCGTCGTCTTGAAGGTTCCCAGCGCTGCGCCGAGCACCGCGATGATCACGATCAACGCGACTGCGCCGCTCATCAGCGCGTAGAACGTGCGCGTGGTGCGCAGCTTGAGCAGCTCCGAGCTGAGCAGGCGCGTCACGACGGCCCTCCCTCGGATCCGGTCAGCTCGAAGAACACATCCTCCAGCGACTCACCGTGGGCGGCCAGCTCGGAGACGATGATCCCGTTGGCGGCGATCATCCGGCCGATCTGCTCGCCGGTGCGGTCGGCCACCACGATCGCGCCGTCGCCGGCTCCCTCGACCTGCGCGCCGTCTGCGTGCAGCAGTTCGGCCAGCCGCGCGACGTCCGGCCCGGCGACGCGCACGCCGCCGTTGCGCTGAGCCATCAGCTCGGCCAGCGGCGCCTGCAGCACCGACCGGCCGTGGTTGATGACTACCACCTCATCGGCGAGCTGCGAGATCTCGGCCAGTACGTGGCTGGAGACCAGAATCGCGCAGCCCTCGCCGGCCAGTGAGCGCAGGAAGTTGCGCAGCCAGCGGATCCCCTGGGGGTCGAGCCCGTTCGCGGGCTCGTCGAGCACGAGCACGTGCGGGTCGCCCAACAGCGCAGCGGCCAGACCGAGGCGCTGGCGCATGCCCATCGAGTAGCCGCCGGACCTCCGGTCGGCCGCATTCGTCAGGTCGACAAGCTCGAGCAGCTCATCGACGCGTCCGCGCGCCACGCCGGCCGCCCGGGCGAGGACGCGCAAGTGGTTGCGTCCCGAACGCCCCGGGTGCAGATCGTCGCCGTCGAGCAGCGCCCCCACCGTTTGCGCCGGATGCTCGAGCTCTGAGTAGCGTCGGCCCTCGATCGTCGCAGTGCCCGCGGTCGGGCGCACGAGCCCGAGCAGCGCCCGCATCGTCGTCGTCTTGCCCGCCCCGTTGGGACCGAGGAAACCGACGATCCGCCCCGCGGCCACCGAAAAGGACAGGCGCTCCACGGCCACGGTTTGGCCGAAGCGCTTGGTCAGTCCGGTCACCTTGATCGCCACGCTCATGTCCGTGTCCCCGCCGCCTCCAATCGCTGACGGGACCCGAGGGCCAAGCTGGCCCATGCCTGGGGCGCTAGGTTGGTGGCCGCCGTGGACGGGATGCGCTTCGTGCTGGTCGTCCTCTTGATCTATGCCCGGCCCAACTGCAAGTACTTCGGCCCAGAGCGCGGCGTCAGATGGCTGCTCGGGGCGGTACTCCCGGCGGCCGGTAGCCCCGTCATACCACACCCGCATTCGACGGCCGGTCTCGGGGGCGACAAACACCTCTGCGGTCGGTTGGGCGCGGCTACTGTCGCCTGCCGCCTTGCGACTGCCTCGATACCGGTCCCAGCCGAACAGGGCGATGACGATCCCTGCGACGACCACGACCGCGACGAGCACCCACACCATTGGAGCCCTCAGCTCGCGCCGGTCACGTCGGACCGCGCCGCCTCCCACTCGACCACCTGGGCGCTGCCGTAGGCCACGATCTCGCTCATGGTCCTGCCCATCTCGGTCGAGTCAAACCGCATCATGCAGACGGCGTTGGCCCCCATCGCGGCGGCGTTCTCGACCATGCGGTCGATCGCTTGGCGGCGTGCATCCTCGTTGAGCTTGACATAGGAGCGGATCTCGCCTCCGACGAGGCTCTTCAAGCCAGCGGCGATATTGCCGCCGAGGCTTCGCGACCGGACCGTCAGCCCGAACACCTGGCCGAGGTTCTTCATCACCCGCGCGCCCGACACGTTCTCGGTGGTCGTAACGATCATGGATTGCGACTGAGCGATGCTCTCGGGCGATGCCGCCATCCGTCCTCCCTCGTGCCAGTTATCATCTACCATGATGGCGTGATGATATCAAATTGATGTTGCGGCCGCAAGACCAAGAGCTGAATATCTGAAGCGACGACGGGCGAGGCGGGGCGCTGGACACCGCCTGCCTCGCCGGGCCGCACCGCTCGTGGTCGGCCTCAGCAGGGTTGACGACGACATAACTTTGGTTGTAAGCGCGTTCTAGTGAATGTCTGGACCGCGACGTTACGAGATGCGAAAGCGCGCCGAAACGGCGCACGCGACCAAACGCGCGGATTCTGGATGCGGCGGCGAGTGTGCGAGGAGCGGTTTCCGCCGGAGGTGACGTTGCGCGAGGTCGCGTCGAGCGCCGGGGTGGCGCTGCAGACATCGCGTCAACACGCCACCCGACGATATCCCGCGAGCGGTGGCGTTACTCATGCGTGACTATGAGCGCCGCGGCGACGCGGCGATCAGGGCGCTGGCGCCGGGGGCACAGGTGGCCGGGATGGGCGCGTTGCTCGCGCAGGGCCGTGCGTTTCACCGTACCTGGGGTCGAGCGGGCGTTTCCGGCGGCTTGCTGCCCGGGGCGTCGCTGGTGATCACCCACGGCGAGATGGGAACGGTGATGGCCGGTCTCGCGCACGGCGTTCCGCTCGAGCTCGCCGGCTGGCGGCGCCAGGTTACCGTCTCGCCGCAGACGCCCGACCAGTCGCTGACGTTTGCTGAGCAGAAGGCACTGGAGTTCCCGGTGCTATCGGACGCGGCAACGCGGTCGCCCGCCGGCACGGCCTCGGGTTCACGCAGAGCGAGGCCGCGACGGCTGCCTCGCGCGAACTCGGCACTCGGCCTCGCCAGCCTCGTCACGATCGCCGCCGGACACACCCGCGCCAGGCTGGCCTCAGTGCCGCGCACGCGCTCACCAACGGGTTCGCGGGCGCCCTTGCCGTCAGCGCTGCCGTGTGCGCCGCGGGCGCCATCGTGTCGATCGTCCTGCTGCGCAGCGGCGCGGAGCACCGCCACGCACGACCCATCGCGGGCAGCGTACCGCCGCATCCTGACGATGCTCAGCCGCCGTCGGTGACTTCCCTTCCCCGACGATCCCCGACAGCATGCGCGCCGAGTTCGCAGCGCCCGTGACGTCCGACGAACGGAGCGACTCACATGAAATTTCGACTAACTTCGGCTCCCCAACAACCTGAGGTAGCCTCGCGCCCATGCCGCGGGACATGACACCCGACCAGGTTCGGTCCTTCATGTCGCACGGGACGCGCACCGCGAAGGTGGCGAGCGTGATGAAAGATGGTCAGCCTCACGTGATGCCGGTCTGGTTCGTGCTCGACGGGGAGCAGATCGTTTTCACCACCGGAGCGAACACGGTCAAGGGCCGTAACCTGCAACGCGATCCGCGTATCGCGCTGGTCGTCGAGGATGACGAGCCGCCATTTGCATTCGTCCATGTGCGCGGCCGCGTGACGATTCACGAGGACCTCGATGAACTGCTGCGGTTCGCCACCGCCATCGGTTCTCGCTACATGGGCGAGGCCCGGGCCGCGGAGTTCGGACAGCGAAACGCGGTGGCGGGCGAGCTTCTGGTGCGCGTCATCCCCGAGCGCATAATCGCCTACGCCGGCGTCGCCGGCTATTGATCGACCGGCGTCGGCCGCGGCACGAGCTGACTCTGATGCGGCACGAGCCCTGCTCTCTTCACTCAACGGCAACTCGCCCGCGGCACTGCGATGCTCGTCGCGATGGTGAAGCAGGAGCGCGCGATGGCGATGGGAACGCGCCCGCCGCGACACGACGCGGTTGTCTGCTTGACGGCGGGAGGTCCCGGTCGCGACCGGCCCGCGCTGGCGCTCGGTCGAGCTAGCGCCGACGCCATGGTGCGGGTCTACGTGTGGGCGAGTTTCGGCCGGAGGTCGACGAGGGGTTCGTCCCAGTGCTAGCAGTTTCCCGTCAGCACTGACGATCTCGTAGCGCGCCCGGAGAGATTCGAACTCCCGACCTTCGGTTCCGTAGACCGACGCTCTATCCAGCTGAGCTACGGGCGCCTGACCCACCGATTCTAACCGCGGCTCCCTCGCATGAACCGTCGGCCACCTGACGTGCGTTGGCCGCCGGACACGGCGAGGCTCGCTCGACCCCGATCCCTCGATGCGCGACGAGGTAAGCCATCGGATTGGGCCGCCCCTGCGGAACCAACGTGCTCACGCCGGCCGTTGCTGCGTCGATGGTCCGACCATCTCGGCGAGCCACGTCACCAGGGGGCGAGTCGCCTCGAGCTCCGATCGGACCCGAGCAACGCAGATTGGCTGGTGAAGCCAGGGTTCGAGCGGGTGAAGCCGCGATACGGTCAGCGACTTCAGGCGAAGGCGGTCGAGACGGGGATGATCCGGCGAGTAGCCCCGCGGCGCGCGCTTCAGAGCCGGTTCGGCCAGCGATAATCCGGCCGCCTCGGCCGAGGCGACGGCCTGCTCGAACCGCTTGGCGCGCCGGCCGTCGTCGATCGCGGCGCGGAAACGTTCGAGCTGATCTGAAGCCGGTTGGTGCATCCCCGCCGCCACGAGCAGCCCGTCGAGCGACAGTTGGAAGTAGTAACCGCCGGCCGAGCCGTAGCCGATCGCGATTCCGAGCTGCTCTTTCAGGGGTGGCCCGGGACGGAAGCGGGTGTCGTTATAAGGGCGGAAGAAATGAGGCTGACCGAAGTCGCCGAGCTTCTCCGCCAGCGCGCGAGCCGGCCCGAGGAGGTCCTCGTCGTAGCGCTTGCGATTGGCCTTGAACCAGTCGCGGTCGTTGTTTGCCTCGAGGTCTTGCAGGAAGTCGATCGCTGCCGGCGGCCACATGACCGATCATCGTACGCAACGGATTCGAGCGCGCGATGAAGGGTCCGTTCATACGCCGACGCCGCCGATCGCCTCCTGTTCGGGGTCGTAGTAGCGGGCAACCGTGAACCCGATCAGCGTCGGCACGTGGACCGCGAAGACGACAAGAGAAAGCGTAAGCACCACGAGAGCGCCGCCGCTGACGTGATCGCGCAGGAACGCGTACTCGATCATCCCCGCGGTGAGCACGTACGCCAGCAGGGACCATTTCGCGACTGCGAAGAAGCGGTTCCACGCGAAGCCTTGGACGCGAGCGAGGGCGATGAAGTTCGCAATCAAGAGCAATGTAGAGGCAGCGAGCAGCGCGACCGCCGGGCCGAGCGGGACGTGGTTGGGCAGATGGGACGAGAGGTAGATCCCGCCGGCGACGATCAAGGCCAACGAGGCCATCGCGATCTGGGTCACGGGTGGCAGACGGCGCTCGTTCATCCGGCGGACAGCTTGGTCATGATCACCAGGGTCGCGATCTGCATCACGCCGAGGATCCCCGCGGAATAGATGAAGCGCTTCATCAGCCGCTCGATCACCTGTGGGTTGGGCCGCGGCTTCTTCAGCTCGATCAGCACAGCGATGTTGGCCGGCTCGAGCAGCCCAAGCGCGATGACTGACATCACTCCGACGACGATAAAACTCGCAACGACCCAGCCGTGATTCGGATAGCTGCTCAGCACCGTGCCGAGCTTGGCGCCCAGTTGCCAGCCGGCGGCGAGCGTCAAGGTGACCACCGTTGGCATGATCAGGACCATCTTCGGCATCAGCCTGGTCGTGAACTCGACTCGCGCCGGGATCGACATCCGGCTGATGATCGGGCCGAGCACCAGGCCCAAGAACAGGTCGATGATCGTCCACGCCGCACCTCCCGCCACGTGTAAGAACATCAGCGGCCACAACTTGTTGACCGCGATTGCGACGACCAACAACACCGCGAGGACGCCCACGATGATGAGGCCCTTCCGCGGGACGATTTCAAAGTCGGGTCGTTCGATCCCCCCAGGCCGAAGTCCCTCCGCCTCTATCCCCGGCGGCGGGGCTAACACGTCTGCCATGGACTAGATGCTAACTGCGGCCGGGAAGGATTTCCAGCACGCCGGCAGGTGAGCTGCCAGCGCAATGGATCGCGTTATGTGGAATCGCGCGGCGGATCGGCGCCGGCCGACCCTTGCTGCTCGTCTAGCGCGCGCTGCTCATCGGCCGCGCGGTGCCTCTCCATCGTCTCTCGCAGCCGCCGAGCCGCCGCCGGCGCCTGCCGGTCCAGCGCCCACACATCGCGCCTGAACAACCCGATGAGGCGCATCGGGGAGGTCGCGACCACGGAGGCAGTGCGCTGACCGCCCTCGGCCGTCTCCGGTGCCGCGGACGCGTCGGGCGCGGACGCCAGCACGGCTATCTCGCCCACAACATCGCCGGTCCCGATTTTTCGCACGGTGCTACCGCCGATCACGATGTCGGCTGTACCGCTCTCGACCGCGAACACGGCGTGCCCGAGACCCTGCTCTTTGGCAAGTTCTTGGCCAGTATCGACTTCGACCTCGAACGCGACGTCGGCGACGGCAGCGAGGTCCGCCTGCGGCAGGTCGGCGAAGAACCGAATCGCCGCAACCCGCGAGCTGTCCATCCGCTCAAGTTACACCACCGTTCGAGCTTCGCGACCTCTGGAGACGGCCGCAGCCGGAGGCATCGTCGCGACTGAGGCGAGGCGGAGGGGGAGGGATTCGAACCCTCGTCGGAGGAAACCCCCCGATCCAGTTTTCAAGACTGGCGCATTCGACCACTCTGCCACCCCTCCGGGACTGGCTACTCGATGCTAGCCGGGCGAACGAGCTCACAGAAGCACCACGGGATCAGGCTCTACACTGCCCAGACCCCTTGGAGAGGTGGCCGAGTGGCTGAAGGCACTCGCCTGCTAAGCGAGTATGGGGTTCACGCTCCATCGCGGGTTCGAATCCCGCCCTCTCCGCTCGCTCGCTCGGCTTGCTGGGTCGCTCACTCGGCGAGACGTCCCTCGACGACATCGAGCGCGCGCGCCGCTACCAAAATGCGCTCACGGGCAACGTAGAGCCAGTCGCGCTGCCGCGTTGACGCAAGCGGTCGGCGACGTCATCGGCGATTTCGCCCCCAGCGGGCTTCCTCCGCCCATAATGAGACGATCGGCAGTTGACCACGGATCAATAAGGGGGCAAGCTTGGATCGGGGGCGATCTATGCGGCGATCGGGCCTGCCGCGGTCGGTGAACCAAGCCATGAGGGCAGTTCACCGGCTCGGCTACATACCGGTGCTCATGAGTTGCGGGCGGCGCATGGCGGTCAGGCGCACTTCAGACGGCCGCAGAGCTAGCCGCAAGGTGCATGGATTGAAGCTGACTTGGGGCATCGCCGTATTGATGGCGACGGGGCTCGTTCTCACCAGTGCGTCGCAGGCCAAGACGACGCATCTGCTGAGGTGCCGTCGGGGCTACGTCCGCAAAACCGTGAGGATCCCGGAGCGCAAGCACGGCCGGATCGTGCGCAAGCACGGCGCAATTGTCTACGAGCGCGTACAGGAGTGCGTGAAGGTCAAGAAGCCCAAGCCCACGCCGGAGCCATCCACCAAGCACGCCACATCACCCTCCTCGACGCCAGCACCGCCTCCGCCGCTGTCGCCGATAGTCCCGCCCCTATCTTCGCCTCCGTCACCGCCTCCGCCAAGCCCGCCTCCGCCAAGCCCGCCTCCGCCAAGCCCGCCTCCGCCAAGCCCGCCTCCGCCAAGCCCGCCTCCGGTGCCGAACCCTCCGCTAAACACCGTGGCGCCCACGATCAGCGGCACGACCAAGCAAGGGAGCACGCTGACCGCGGCAACGGGAACGTGGACCAACAGCCCGACGAGCTACGGCTATCAGTGGCAAGACTGTAAGAGCGGTGCCTGCAGCAATATCGATGGCGCCACCAGCTCCAGCTACGTTCTGCGGTCCAGCGATGTCGGCGACACCGTGGACGTCGTCGTCACCGCTAGTAACGCGGGCGGCTCGAATCAGGCCACATCGAAAGCGACGCAGGCGATCGCGCCGGCGAGTGACCCGGTGGTCGTGGGGGTGGGAGACATCGCGTGTCCTCCTGGTGACTCGAACCCGAGTGACGACTGTCAGCAGCAGGCAACGGCCTCGCTGGCGGAGCAGCAAAACCCCGATGACGTCCTCGTGTTGGGCGACAACCAGTACAACTCGGGGCTGTTCAGCGAGTTCACCGGCCCGGGCGCTTATAACGCTACGTGGGGAATATTCAATCCAGTCGTGCACCCCATCCCGGGCAACCACGAGTATGCGGAAAGCTCGACCGCCGCCGGTTATTTCCAGTACTTCGGCACAATCGCAAACCCCGATAACGATGCGGGTGGCTATTACTCGTTCAACGTCGGCACCTGGCACATCATTGCGCTCAACTCCGAGTGCTCGGACTCCGGAGGCTGTGCGGATACGGTCGGCGGCTACACCACGACGGCGCAGCTCTCGTGGTTGGAGAGCGACCTTGCAACAGACCGGAGCGCATGCACGCTCGCCATGTGGCATGCCCCGCTTTTCTCCGCCGGCGACATAGGCGACAGCGCTGGGGTCGCGCCATTGTGGACGGCGCTCTACAACGCCCACGCCGATGTCGTGCTGAACGGTCACGATCACCTCTACGCACGCTGGGCACAACAGGACCCCAACGGCAATGCGACGCCGATCGGGATTCGCGAGTTCGAGGTGGGAACCGGGGGCGAGAACCTGGTGGGCCTCAACAGTAATCCCAAGCCCAACCTGCAAGCGTCCGAAACAAGCAATTTTGGGGTCCTCGCGCTGACGCTTCACGCCAGCAGCTACGACTGGAAATTCATCACCACGAGCGGGACCGTCGCCGACAGCGGCACGGGGGCGCCCTGCCACGGCCAAGCGAGCGGATCTGCCAGCAGCGCCGCAATGCGCTCCGCCGCGCGGGACATCGCCCTCGCTGATATCCCGGCGCGCATTCGTAGACAGCCGAAGCTGGCCTTCGGCGCTCAACCGCTCGATTCCTCCCTCATCGGCGTGGCGCGCCACGGACTCAGGGTGGCGATCCACTGCTCCCGCGCCTGCGACATCAACGTGACAGCGTCGCTGCGTCAGGGACGGCGTCTACGGCGAATCGCCTCGTTCTATGAGACCGAGTCCGAGATCCCCGAGCCATACAGCCAGATCCTCCTCCGCCTGCCCGCAGCACCACTGGAGGGCAGGAGAAAGGTGAGCCTGGTGCTGCACTTCGCGGCGCTTGACGCGGCCCAGCATCACGTGGCGCTTACGAGGGTCGTGGTGCTCAGACGACGCTGATTACGAGGGTCGTGGTAGCTCAGACGACGCTGAAGCACTCCGCGAGTTGGTGACGTAGGAACGGCGGGCGGCTAGTGGTTCTTGGGCGCGGTCCCGAAAACGTGATCCCAGAAGGGGGCGCTCACTCCGTACCCGCGCTCGTGGTTCTGGAAGTGGTGGCGCATGTGCAGTTCGCGCAGGCGCTTGCCCAGCGCGGTCTTGGGCCGGTGGTGATGCACGTGGTAGTGCAGCATGTCGTAGAACAGGTAGCCGGCGAGGAATCCCGCGCCAAACGGAAGGAACCCGGGGCTACCGAACACTGCCCAGAACCCAAACACGAACGCCGCGGCCAACGGAATGCTCACCGACGGCGGCATGACCAACCGCATCGGATCATTCGGATGATCGTGATGGACGCCGTGGATGATCCAGTGGAGGCGAGCACCGATCCCCTTCTCGGGTTCGAAGTGGAACACGATCCGGTGCAGCCAGTACTCGGTCAGCGTCCAGAACAGGTAGCCCCCGAGCAGCCACAAGGGCGTCGCCCATGCGGAGCCTCGGATCAGGCCCTCGACGATCAGACCAACGATGATCGGACCGAACAAGATCGGCGGCACACTCGGGTGCACGCGCGAGAGCTTGTCGAGTAGGTCCGACTCGAACATGCGCGGCGAGGCGCGCAACACCTCGCTCCGGCTGAGTCCCTGAAGATCTCCTCGACGAGTTGCCATCGCGGTTAACGATAGCCGGGACCCCTCCGGCGGCCTGAGAAACCGGGGGTGCGCTGAAAAAGGCCCGCATATGGGGCCACATTCAGCGCACCCCCCGTTGAGCACGGCGTGGGATGCTTCGGAGCCTATGGCCCAGCGAAACCTCCCGAACGCGCGGTGGTTCAGCGTCCGCCGGGCTCAGAACCGCAAGCCGGCGACGTATCGTTGCCCGTTCTGCGGCCGCCACCTGCCGTCGCTCAGCGAGCACATGCTGATCGTGCCGGAGGGCGATTCGGGGCGCCGGCGCCACGCACACACCGAGTGCGTGCTGGCGGCCCGTCGCGCCGGCCAGCTGCCGACCCGAGACGAGTGGCTGAAGACCCAGCCGCGCCCGCCCAGCCTTCCGCGGCGCGCAGCCGCGCTCGCCAGGCGCCTCACCAAACACTCCCGGTAAAGGGGGTCCCACCGATGGGGTGGAGCCGGTCGCACTCACGGCGGGTTATGACCCCCGCCGCCGGCCGGTGGATGCGGGTTTTCTGTGACTGACGCGGTGGGCCGTCTAGGCTACGCCGCAATGCCGCGTGACCTACGACTCGGCCTGAGCCTCGGGTACTGGGCCGGTGGCCCGCCCCCCGGCGCCGCCGAATCCGTGCTCGAGGCCGAGCGTCTGGGCTTCGACTCGGTCTGGACCGCCGAGGCGTACGGCTCGGACGCCATCACGCCGCTGGCGTGGTGGGGAGCCGCGACACACGAGATCAAGCTCGGCACGGCGATCGCCCAGATCTCGGCTCGTACCCCGGCGGCGACCGCGATGGCCGCGATGACGCTCGATCACCTCTCGAGCGGCAGGGTGATCCTCGGCCTGGGCGTCTCAGGCCCCCAAGTGGTCGAGGGCTGGTACGGACAGCCATTCGCCAAGCCGCTCGCGCGGATGCGCGAGTACATCGGGATCATCCGCGATATCTGGGCGCGCAACGGACCGGTGACGAACCCCGGTCCCCACTATCCGCTCCCGATCAAGGACGGAACCGGTCTCGGCAAGCCGCTGAGGTCGAGCATCCGCCCGCTCCGCGCGGACATCCCGATCTACCTCGCCGCCGAGGGCCCGAAGAACATCGCGCTCGCGGGCGAGCTGTGCGACGGCTGGCTGGCGCTGTTCTACTCGCCCCACCACGATGGCTTCTACCGCGAGGCCCTGGACGAGGGCCTGGCGCGGCCGGCAGCACGGCGCACCCCACAAGAGTTCGAGGTCGCCGCCACTGTCCCGCTGATCGTCACCGACGACATCGAACAGGCCGCCGACGCCCTGCGACCCGGGTACGCCCTGTACTTCGGGGGCATGGGCGCGAAGAGCGCCAACTTTCACGCCAACGTCCCCATCAGGATGGGCTACGAAGCCGAGGTCGCGAAGATCCAGGAGCTCTACCTCTCGGGCCACAAGGAGGAAGCCGCCGCCGCCGTCCCAACCAAGCTGATCGAGCAGCTCACGCTGATCGGGGCCAAGGACAAGATCCGCCACGACCTCGAGGCCTGGCGCGACTCGATCGTCACCACCATCCTCGTGGGCGGCGACCCGGCCACGCTTCGCACAGCGGCCGAATTAGTCCTTGGTTGATGGAAAAGGGTAGGTCAACGAAGGCGGGGGGTGGCCACCGGCTGCGCGCACTCGAGATTTTTAGTGCGCGCAGCCGGCGGCACCCCCGCCCCCTCACGCGTCGTGGTACAGCGCGAACTCCCACGGATGCGGCCGCATCCGGATCGCGTCGACCTCAGCTTCCCGCTTGTAGCGGACGTACGCGTCGATCAGCCCTTGCGTGAACACCTCGCCCTCCAGCAGGAACTCGTTGTCGGCCTCGAGCGCGTCGAGGCTGCCCTCGAGCGACGACGGTACGGTCGCGATCTTCGACAGCCTCTCGTCCGGCAGGTCGTAGATGTCGGCGTCGAGCGGCTCCCCGGGGTCGAGCTCGCGCTTGATCCCGTCGAGCCCCGCCATCATCATCGCGGTGAAGGCGAGGTACGGGTTCGCCGTCGGATCGGGCGAGCGAAACTCGACCCGCTTGGTCTTGGGCGCCTCGTGATACATGGGCACCCGCACACACGCCGAGCGGTTGCGAGCCGAGTAGACGAGGTTCACCGGCGCCTCGTACCCCGGCACCAGCCGGCGATAGCTGTTCGTCGTAGGCGCACAGAACGCGAGCAGCGCCGGCGCGTGCGCCAGCAGCCCGCCGATGTAGTACTTGGCCAGGTCAGACAGGTGGGCATAGCCGTCGGCGCCGTACATCAGCGGATCGTCGTCCTTCCACAGCGACTGGTGGACGTGCATGCCCGACCCGTTTTCCTCGAAGATCGGCTTGGGCATGAAGGTCGCGGTCTTGCCGGCGCCCGCCGCGGTGTTCTTGACCACGTACTTGTAGATCATCATCTGATCGGCCATCCGCACCAGCGGCTGGAAGCGCATGTCGATCTCGCCCTGCCCGCCCGAGGAGACCTCGTGGTGGTGAAACTCGCAACGGATCCCTAGCGCCTCCATCGTCGCGACCATCTCCCCGCGCAGGTTCGCCAGCGAGTCCGCGGGTGGGACCGGGAAGTAGCCCTCCTTCTGACGCAGCTTGTAGGCGAGGTTGGGGCTGGCGCCGGCGGGACGTCCGGTGTTCCAGAAGCCCTCGGCCGAATCGATCTCGTAGAACGCTCGGTGCTCGACCTGCTCGTAGGCGATGTGATCGAACACGAAGAACTCCGCCTCGGGTCCGAAGTACGCCACGTCGGCGATCCCGGACTGCACGAGGTGACGCTCCGCCTTGTGGGCCACGAACCGAGGATCGCGAGCGTAGGGCTCTCCGAGCACCGGGTCCGCAACCGAGCAGATCAGCGAAAGCGTGGTTCGCGCGTAGAACGGATCGATGAACCCGGTCGCCGGGTCGGGCATCAGCAGCATGTCCGACTCGTGGATCTCCTGGAAGCCGCGGATCGACGAGCCATCGAATCCGAGCCCCGAATCGAAATCGCCGGCGTCGAGGGCGGCCAGCGGCAGCGTCATGTGCTGCCAGGTGCCGGGCAGGTCGATGAACTTCAGGTCGACCATCTCGACCCCGCGCTCGACCGCGAACTCCAACACCTCCGGACCGGTTTTGGCCCCGGCCGCCAGCGCGGTCATCCCTCCGGCCGCCGAATCTATTTCTTGGATGGCCATGGCTCCCTCCTTCGTATCGAATCATTAGTTAACACGAGCGCCCGGCCCGGCGCGTCTCGGCCTCGAGTATCTGCTGCGCCTTCAGGCCCAGGCTCAGCCGCTCCCGTCCGTCGGTCTCGTACGGCGACAGCCCGGAGACCTCCTCGGTACGCGACAGCCGATAGCCGACGGTGTGGCGGTGGAGGTTCATCGCTTCGGCGGTCTCCGTCGTCGACCCGTCGAGGGCGAGAAATGTCCGGAGCGTCCCGACTAGCTCGGTGTGGTGCTCGGCGTCATACTCCGTCAGGGCAGAGACCGTGCGGTCCCGCAGCTGCTCGAGCTCCTCGCGGTCGCGCAAGAGGACCCCGATCAGCAGCCGGTAGGTTTCCTCGTGCCCGGCGAACGACCCATCCGCGGACGCCGCCAGCTCGGCCAGGAGCTCGGCTTCCACCTCATCGACATCGCGCGGCATGGACCGGGAGGCGGCCACCTCCGCCTCCCGGTCTCCCGCCGGCTGACCGCTCGCGTTCAAGCGGTCGTCGGCGTCGCCTGGTCCGCCTCGGTCGCCAGCCCGGGCACCCCGTCTGGGAACCCGAGTGACGGCACGTCGGAGGGATAGACCTCGTGACCGTGCTCGGCCACGTCGCCGACCTCCATGTTCTCGGTCGACATCCGCAGCGGGATGAACAAGCCGACCAGCTTCAACAGCCCGAAGGTGCACACCGCCGTCCAACAGATCACGAACAGGGCGGCGAACAACTGCCACTTCAGCAGCGTCCAGTTGCCGTGAATGACGCCCGCCACGTTGCCGGTCGCGATCAGACCGTGCTTGCTCGTCTTGTAGCCGAGGGCCATGCCCGGGTCGGCAAAGATGCCGACCAGCAGGCCCCCGGCCAAGCCGGCAAATCCGTGCGTGTACACCACGCCGAGCGTGTCGTCGACCTTGCGGAACGGGCGCACGCGGCTCAGGTAGTTGAGCGCCATGTAGACGATCGTCGAGGCGATGATGCCGAGCGCAATCGCCCCCCAGCCGTTGACATAGCCCGCCGCCGGGGTGATCGCCACCAGGCCTGTGATCATTCCGTTGACGCCTCCGATCAGCGACGGCTTGCGGCCCGTGAGGTAGTCCCAACCGACCCACACGAGGAACGCGATCGCCGTGCACAGGTTGGTGTTCAGGACCGCGGCAGCCGCGGACATGTTCGACGCGTACGGATCGCCGCCGTTGAAGCCGTTCCAGCCCAGCCACAGCAGGCCGGCTCCGACCGCGACCATCGCCACGTTGTTGGGCGCGTCGATCTCCCGGTCGCGTTGCAGCCGCGGCCCGATCACCGCTGCCGAGACGAACCCCGCCACGCCGGCTGACAGGTGGATCACGTAGCCGCCGGAGAAGTCAACCGCTCCGTGCTGGGCGAAGAACCCGCCGCCCCACAGCAGGAACGCGTCGACCGCGTACACGAACGTGATCCACAGCGCGCAGAAGGGAATCCACGCCTTGAAGTTCACGCGCCCGAGCACTGACCCGAGCGCGAGGATCGGGGTGATCGCGGCGAACACGAACTGGAAGTAGACGAGCGCCGATTTCGGGAAAGACTGACTCCCGATCAACGGGATGTTCGACTGGTGCTGCTCCTGCGTGTGCGACAGCACGGGTCCCGGCTTGCCGATGAAGTTCCCGAAGAAGCCCGAATGCGACAGGCCGCGCCACGGCGTGCCGAATCCCATGTGGAAGGCCCATACGACCCACACGAACAGCACGATCGAGAACGTGGCGAAGGTCAGCATCATGCTGTTGATCGACCAGCGCTTCTGCATCACGCCGCCGTACAGGACGGCGAGGCCCGGAACGCTCATGAGCCCCACGAGCGTCGCGGCTGTGATCTGCCAGGAGGTGTCTCCAGAGTTCAGCCAGCTAGGTGCTTCAAGAGGCAATGGATCTCCTTGTCCTTGGGGGCCGTAGGAGCGAGCGCCATCGCACCCGCGACGCTTGACCCGTGGAGGGCAACTGAGGAGGAATGGTCGTGCCAGGAACGAGCAGCCGCCATATACCTGGGTCCAGCGTTCGTCCGCGGGCCATTGGACATTGGGACAAGCGAACCCCGCAATCAGCGGGGTTATGTCCGGCGGGCTATCCCCCGACCGGCAGGCCCGCCTTCCGGCACTCGCGCGCCACGGCGTCCGCAGCCTGCGCGGTGAAAGCCCCGGTGGTCCCCACTGACGCGCAGGTTTCGCGCGCCGTGGCGCCGCACTGCGAGATCTGCTGCGCCCCGGTGGCCGCCGGGATCGTCACGTATATGCACCCACCACCGGAGGATTGGCCGCCGGTGCTGAGCGCGATCACGATCACCAGCACCAGTGCCGCCACGACGGCCGCCCCGGTCGCGAGCACACGCTTCTCGCGGACCGACAGCCGCCGCCCGCCGCGGATCGATTCCGCGTGCCCCGGTGGAAGAATGAGCACGCGCCGAGTCTACGACCCGGCCGCGGCTGCGGCCGAGCCTACGTCGCCACCGGACGGCCCCGGCGGCACGACCAGCACCGTGCGCTGGGCAGAGCTCCGCAATGGTCCGGGTGGGGCCGCTGAGCACGACCCGGCGCTCGGGCACGTCCGGATAATGACCGCGGTCATCGTGTGTTCGGGCGGACTCGATCCCGCCGTATGGCACGATCGGGAACGTGGAGGAGCCCTTCGTGCGAGTAGCTGCCGCAGTCAAGACGACGCTCGTGCTGGCGCTGGTGATTCACCTGCACCACCGCTTTCACGGCCCGTCGCTCGACTATTGGGGTCTGGCGGCCGCCTCAGCCGCCAGCTGGGTCGGGGTTCCCGGGCCCGGGGAGCCGGTGCTGATCGCCACCGCGGTGATCGCAGCCCGCCACCGGCTCGACCTGACCGGCGTTCTCGTTGTCGCCTGGTTCGCCGCGACCATGGGCGGGATCGGTGGGTGGCTGCTGGGGATGCGGCTAGGCCGGGCCGTCGTCACTGCGCCCGGACCACTGCGCGGGACTCGTCTCAGGGCGGTGGAGCGGGGCGATCAGGTGTTCAAACGGGTGGCCGTGGTCGCGGTTTTGCTCACGCCCTCCTGGGTGGCCGGGATCCACAACGTCCGGCCGATGGTCTACCTGCCGACGAACACGTTCGGTGCCGCCATCTGGGCCGTGGGTATCGGGGGGGCCGCCTATGTGATCGGACCGTCGGTCGTCGATTTCGTCAACGACCTCGGTTGGCTCACGGTCGGGGCGCTCGCTGCGCTCGCCGTGGCCGTGGTAGTCGAGGAGGTGGTGCGGCGGCGGCGAAAGCACGCCCGCGAGCGCCTTTAGGTGCAGGCGGGTGAATGGCTTCCCCGGCCGCGCCGTCGCCTTTGCGCGGGCCCGGCGGCGAGGCTAGGCTCCGCCATGGCGATGGTCCCGGTAACGGAAACGCTCGGGCGGCCGAAACGCGTCAGCCGCCGCGCGATCGTGCTGGTGGCTGTCTCAGCGGTAGCGGCCACGCTGATCGCCTATCTCGTCGCGGAGGTTCCGGTTGCTGCGCCCGCACCTGGCGGCCACCTGCTGTTGTTCTGCCCGCTGGCGCCGTTGCCGCTGCCGCGCGGCCAGATTTCGCGCCATTGGCCGGTCGCGCTGGCAGGTACGCTGGTCGTGCTCACCGTCGACGCGCTCGCGGTATGGATCGCGGTGCGTCGCCGGCGCGCACCGCTGGGACCGTCGCCAGCGGCCGCGCCGGCGGAATCGCCGTTGCGGTTGGAACGGGTCCCGTTGCGTGCGGCGGGCATCGCCGCCGCCGCGTCGCTGACGCTGCTGGTGGCGGGCCTGAGTCAGGGCTACGCGATGTGGATTCCAGTCGGGTTCGCGCTTCTCCCCTGGATCCCGCTGGTCACGCTCGAAGCATCCTGGAAGTACAACCATTACGGCTTCTGGGCGATCTTCGGCGTCGCGGTGCTGCTGCAGATCGGCCACATGGGCGAGCACACCGTGCAGGTCACGCAACTCCTCCTCTACAACGGACAGCTCGCGCAGTCCCATGGCGTCTTCGGTCAGCTCGATTTCGAGACCATCCATTTCATCTGGGACTCGGCGGTGTGGGTGCTGCTGTGCGTGGTGCTCACGCGCTTCGGCCGTGGCAACCGGTGGCTTTGGGTGGCGTTCGCAGCCGCCAGCGTCCACGAGGTCGAGCACTTGTACCTGTTCTGGATCTACACCACCGATCCGTGGTTCTACGCCCACGGCGGGCTGGAGGGGATCATGGGCAACGGGGGCCTCATCGGATCTCCACTCGCTCGTCCCTACCTTCACTTCGCATACAACTTCATGGTGGTGGTGCCGATGGTGTGCGCGTTCCTCGATCAGACGCGACTGGTGTACGACCGTCGGCAGGCGGCACTGTCCGCCACTCTCGAACGTCCCGCTACAGCTGGGTCCCCGCCCAGGACACCGATTGGAATGGCACCATCGGCGATCCAACGTTGAGCTGGATCACCGCGTGGGGGAGAAGCGGAATCGTCCGCGGGTCCTTGGTCCATGGTTTGCCGTTGACGAGCGCCGTGACCTTGCCCTTGACGCTCGCGACCTCCGTCGCGCTGAGCGGCTGGTGCCAGATATCGAAGAAGTTGCCGAGGTTGTAAGTCCGCGCGGTCGGCGACTCTACGTGAATCACCCCGTCGGGAGCGTGGGTGTGGAGCCAGTAGTAGCAGCCCCCGCCGAAGGCGATCGGTCCCTCGTTGGTCTGCTCCACGACCGAGCCGGGAATGCCGACTCCGCCGGGGAGGCTCCGCAAGCTCCCGTTGTCGAACACGGACAGATGGGCGTGGATGTGGTAGGCGAGCTGCTCCAGCGGAGCGCAGCTGATTCCGTCCACCATCCCCGTTTGAGTGGTGCTGGCCGGCGCTAACTCGGCCCCGTTCTCGATCGCCACACCCTCGAACCCGACCGCCCCGGCCGACGTCGACGTCTGCGCCGGCGCGGACCCGGTCGAGCTCGTGCCCGTGCTCGACGGCGATGAGGAGCTGCTGCTTCCACACGCGGCCAGCAGCAGCGCGGATCCGACCGCCAACCAGGTGCGGAGGTGCCGGACGCTCATTCGGACCGCGAACGGTAGCGGGCCGACTGCCACCCAGCGGTTGGACGGTGCTCCAGGCGGTCCCCCGACCACCTGGAGCACTCGGCTGAACGGTGGTTTCAAGCGGGTCCCCCACCCGCTCGAAACCGTGCCGTGCTCGCCGTTAGCGAGCGACCCTGGAGGTCGAGCGTCGCCCTCCTGCTCGACCTGCTGCCCCCGTTGTGTAAGCCCCCCGATGCGCCCCCGTTGATCCCCATGACCCTACGAAGCTCTTGCACCGCTTGCTCATCGCACCCGTCAAGGTACGGCTTTCACGGCGGTGGGCTTTGCGACATTTCTCACACCGGGCCGGGATTGAGAGAATCAGCGGCGGTGGCCGGCACCGATATCCCCTTCCTGCGCCAGCTGGCGCCGGCGGACGCCGACGATCTGCAGCGGCTCGTGCGCATCCGCTCGGTGTCCAAGGGCGAGCCGATCCTCCGCGCCGGCGCGGCCGGCGACGATGTGGTGCTGGTCCTTTCCGGCCGGGTCAAGCTGGTCGCCTACGGCGCCGATAACCGCGAGGTCGTTCTGGCCATCCGCAACCCGGGCGAGCTGATCGGAGAGATGGCGGCGCTCGGGGGCCAGCGCCGCAGCGCGACCGCGATCGCGGTCGACGACGTCGAGGCGGGCTACATGCGCGCCGATGAGCTGCGCTCGTTCATAGCCGAGCACCCCGACTCGGCGCTGGTGCTGATCCGGATGCTCGTGCGACGGTTGCTCGACGCCACCCGCGACCTGGTCGACCTCGCGACGCAGGACAGCGTGGGGATGGTGGCCAAGCGCCTGCTCGAGCTCGCGACCGATCACGGGAGGCCCTCCGAAGGCGGAACCCGGATCGAGCTGACGCTCACACAGGACGAGCTCGCGAGCTGGACCGGGGCCACGCGCGAGACCGTCTCGCGAGCGCTGCGCCTGATGCGCCGCGTCGGTTGGATCGCCACCGACCATCGCACGATCACCGTGCTCGATCCGGACGGGCTCCGCCAGCGGTGCGGAGAGGGAGCGCCGCAGCGGTAGGACGGGCGGGGGGGCACGCCCTCAGTCGTCCACCAGCCAGCCCTTCTCACCCGCGATCTCGCTCGGGCTCCCTGAGATCGCGCGCGCGGCCTGCATCCCGGACGTCACCGCCGCCTCGACGCTGCCGCCGTCGAGTCCGTTGCGCGTCCAGTCGCCGGCGAGCTTGAGGTTGGCAAAGCCGGACTCGTCCGCCCGCAGGCGGTACTGGACGGTGTTCGCGCGCGTCATCACGTAGCGCTCCGTCGGCGTGAAGTTCGCTCGCACGAATTGGGCGTCGAATCGTTTCTCCCCCCGCGCGCCCGAAGGGTCGAAGAGCGTGTTCCAGTCGAAGCCGCCGTTGGGATCAGCGGCGTCCTGCCAGATGCGGCACGCCGGCTCGCGAAGGAAGCGAAGTCCGTTGTCCCGCACTCGCGCGGTGGCGACATCCTGCCCACCCAGGCCGGCTTGCTCGAGAACGCCGCACAGGTACACCACCTCCCGCGGGCAGGCGTCGCTCGGCCAGCTCTCGCGCGCCAGGAGCTGCGACATGTTGGCGTACGTATCGGCCTCGGTGACGTACGACGTCGTGACCGAACCCTCGTACTGCCAGCCGAGCTCCGAAGCGGGCCGGCAGAACCACAGCTGGATGCCCTCCGTCATCACCGTGTAAGAGTTGTCGAGCATCAGCTGGAACCGCTCGTTGGCAGCGGCGAGTTCGCCGCAGATGTCGCCCAACGCGCCGACGGAGATTCCCAGCACGACCTCGTCGAAGTGTTCTCCCGCTCGGAGGGTGCAAGATGGCAACTCGAGCGGGTTGCACTCGAGCTCGAAGTTCACGCCCCGACGACGCAGCTCATCCCCCTTCTCTAGCTGCTCCCATCTCGGCTCGCTCGGCCAGCACCGCAGGCCGCCGACCTCGATGAAGGGGTCATAGCTTCCGTCCCTGAGGCGGGCTTGGGGCTGCACCTCGATCGTCTTCACGGAGCGTCCGTCGTCCGACACGCCGAGGTTCGTTACCTGGTGGAAGAACCGGAACTGGACACCGCGGGCCTTCAGCACGTCGTAGAACGGGGTGAACACCGTGTCTCCCATCCCGGACTGCATCTTCCACAGGACCGCTCCCTTGTACTCGCAGGAGATCCGGATCAGCGCCTGGAGCGCCTTGCCGGCGGCCAGATCCGGCCGGCTCTTGTCGCCCCCGCGGTAGGCGAACACGAGGTCGTAAAGGGCCTGGATGATCGGGGCGTCGACCGTCGCCCGGCCGGCGCCGTGGCGGCGCAGCCATGCCTTGAGGTCCTCTCCGTTGAGCTGTCCAAAACCGTCCCAGAACACTCCGTCCGCGAGCATCCCCGTGAGCACGGTGGCGCCCAGGTCGAGCATGACCGCCAGGCGCCGCACCCTCGCGTTGTCGCTCCGCTCGTCGAGCACGTGGCGAAAGAACCAGTCTCTGAAGCAGTTCAGCAGCCGCTCGACCGGCTTGAGCTCCCACGCGCGGGGTCGAATGTAACTCGCGGGATCTCGCGCGCGGGCGCACGCGCCGGCGCGGGCGAACAAGAGCCCAAGCTTGAAGGCCTCGTGGCGGAGCCGGTCAACGCCGAGGTCGAGCTGTGCCGGCGCCGGCCCGCTAGCCGGCGCCGGCCCGTCTGAGGGCTCGTGGACCAGCCCCGCTTCGCAAAGCACAAAGTCGATCAGGCGGTAAAGGACATGCCACGCCGTCACGTTGTCGCGAGTGCCGGGATCTTGCCCGTCGGGAGCCAGGTACAGGGGCCACGGGGTCCACTCGCCCCGCCATCGCTCGAACAGCACGATGTCGTTGCATTTCTTGAACGCGTCCTGCCAGGTCGCGAGCGCCGAGCCGGGTGGCGGGCCCCACTCCCCGTAGCAGCGCTGGATCATGTTGAACGCGTTGGCGTAGAAGCCGAACCACAGATGCAGGCCGTGCTCCTCGATCCGCTCGCCGAGTTTCCCCCGCCCACTCGCGCACTTGCCGCCCACACGCCAGCCGGGCTGGTAGACGGTCAGCTCGTAGCGGCCCTCGAGCTCCGGCGTGGTCAGCTCGAACGCGGCCGCGATCGCGCCGATGCCGCCGCCGAGCACCGCGACCTTGATCGGCTGTCCCGCGCCGCTCACTTTGCCTCCCTCACGGACCGCTGGCGTCCCAAAGTACGCGACCGTCTCCGACGTCGAAATCCATCTCGACCTTGTACGCCGGGCCCAGTTTTTGATCCGCTAGGCCGAGTTCCGGGCTTACCGGGTGGCTGTCGAGGTGATGAACGGTGAGGTAGTGCTCGCGCAGCAGCGGCGACGCCTCGAGGCGCAGGATCTTGTAGTCGGCCTCCACCACCTGTTGCAATGACGCGCCCAGCCCGTCGCGCACGTCGCGGAACTGCTTCAGGAACACATTCGGCAGCCGGTCCTCGAGCAGGTCGACGATCATGCTCGCGCCCACCTCGATGTCGCCCAGCACGCGGGGGTCATCGAAGAGCTGACCGGCGGCATGACGCGCGACGTCCGCCAGCGACCTCAGATCCGCGTCTGCCGCCTCCAGCGCGCCTTCGCGCTGTACGACCTCGAGCAGAGGATGCCGTGCCGCCAGGGCATCGGGCGCGTAGTCGAGGCCGAATGCGTCCAGCTTCCATTCCTGCGGTCCAGCGTCAGCCGGGAACTGGGGCCAACCGCCGCTCTTCGGATACCCGAACAGCTCGCGCCCCGTGGCGAGCGACATCGGGTTCTCGAGCCACATGTACGGGATGAACATTGCAAACCGCCAGTCGACGCCGGGGCGGTCGCGGAGCGCGACCGGGACCCAAATCGCGACCTGCGGCTCCGCTACACCGCCGTAACGGTCGTACGGAGCCGTCTCCGAAACGACCCGGGCGATGGAGCCCCAGGTGAGCATGACGTCCCCGCCGAGTGGCCTGCACTCGACTGCGCTCCTCGTCGGGTTGCTGAAGACCTTCTCGCACAAGGCGGTGATGCGGTCGGGCTCAGCCTTCGCCCAGAAGCCCCACAGCTTCGTGGTCAGCGACCGAAACGGCGCCGGCGGGGTCATCAAGGCGCCGTAGTCGATGTATGTCGGTCTGGCCGGGCGGGTGCGTACCGTCGATCCGTCCGGTGTTCCGGAGATCGACTTGAGGATCGGTTCGGCGATCGATCCCAGTACCGAGCGCAGCGCCCCCACCCCCGGGATGCTCACGCAGCCTCCCGTGAGCCTTCGAGCAGCTCGTTCGCCTGACGCTCGATGCCCGCGCAGCCGAGGTCTCGCGCGGTCCGCAGCGCCTGCTCGAGCAGGCCGCTGGCCGGGTCGAGCCGGATCCCGCCCTTGATCAACAATCGCGCGAGATCGAGGCGCGTGCGGGCGAGCCAGACCGGCGCTCCCATCCGTTCGTGGCGATCGGCGGCGTGGGCCAGCAGCCGCTCGGCCTCGTCGTCGCGGTCGAGGACCCGGGTCAGGTTGCCGAGATGGCGCTCGACCAATCCCCAGGTGGTGGCGCTGTTGAACACAACGTGGTCGCGCCAGGGCGTCAGCAGCCGCTCGAGCTTCGCCGCCGCCTCCGGCTCCTCGAGGTCCGAGACCGCCTGTGAGTAGATTGCGAGGCCCGCCAACCAGTTCGAGTCGTACGGAATCTCGGCGAAACCGGTACCGCTGTCGATGGCGAGAACCTCGAGCGCCTCGTCGATCATCCCGGCCTCCGAACGCGCCAGGACGAGCGCGCCGCGGAACGCAGGGATCCCGGGGTTGGCCTCCACCTGTTGGGCGATCAGAGGCTCGAGCTCGGCGAGACGACCCTGCTCGAAGCGGATGTTGACCAGCTGGCCGGCATAGAACGCGAGTGCCTCGGGCTGCTCGCTCTCCGTCGCGATGCGCCACGCGTCCTCGGCGGAGTGCTCCGCCTCGTCGAGCAGACCGCGCATGAGGGCCTGGGTCGCGCGGTCATAGGCGGCGAGCCAGCTCGAGGTCGGCTGGCGCAGCCGCTCGGCGACGGCGCTCTCACGCTCCACGAGCCCCGCCGCGAGATCGAGCTCGCCCGCTTCGACCGCGGCCGCCGCCTTCCAATGCAGCGCGCGGAACTGCGCGAGCGGATCGCCAACCTCCTCCGCGAGCGCAAGCTCCCGGTCGGTGTCCGAAAGCCGCTGCGCGAGCGTTTCCGGGGTCCAGATCGTGATGAACCGCTCACTCAGCACCTCGCTGACGGTGACCGGATCGCCGAGGCGGCTGGCGATGGCCACGCTCTCGTCGCTGAGCGCCTTGCGCCGCTGCCAGTCCCCGGCGAACGTGAGCTCGGCCGACAGGATCGCGAGCAGCCTCGCCCGGGCCACGCTGTCGCCCTCGCCGGACGCCTCCAACGCGGCCTCCACCATCGCCACGAGCTCCGCGTCGACCCGACCGGTTCCGCTCACGAAGCCACGCGTGTTCGCGAGAACGGCGCGGACCAGCCGGTCGGTGTCGCCGAGGGTCCTGGCGAGCTCCGCCGCCCGTAGCAAGGTGTCGCGGAAGTCCGGATCGCCGCATTGCTGCTGGGCGATCCCCCGACCGATCAGCAGCTCGCACCGCATCGCTTCGTCGTCGGCGCCACTCTCTCGGGACCCGGTTGTCCGCGGATCGTGGAGCTCGATCGCGTACTCGAACCAACGCAGAGCCTCCTGCGGGGCCAGCTGCTCGAGGGCGTAGCCTCCGGCCTCGCGGGCGTACTCGACGGCCTTCTCGGCGTCCACCATCGGCACGGCGGCGAGCGCGTGGTGCGCGAGCTCGCCGCTGCGTTGATAGCGCGCCTCCTCGCCGAGCAGCTGCTCGAGGCCTTCGAGCGCGCGGCGGTGAAGCCGTCGGCGGCTCCCGCCTCCGAGCTGCTCGTACAGGGTGGGAGGGATCAGCGGATGGACGAAGCTGTAGCGCATGCCGATGCCGGGGACCTCGCTGATCAGGGCCGCGTCGACGGCGGCGTCGAGCACGTCGACGAGCTGTTCCTCGTCCTCGCCGAGCATCCGCGCGAGCAGTTCGATGTCGAACTCGCGGCCGATCACCGCGCCCGCCCCCAGCACCTGGTCCATACGCTCTCCCATCCGCGCCACGCGGCTGGCAATGGCATCGCGCACGCTACGGGGCAGGTCCAGTGCCGGCGAGTCGGCGCCGGCGGCGCGCGTCGCCGCCTGAGAGACTCCGCCGGCGTCCTTGAGGTTGCGAAGGATCTCGGCCAGGAAATACGGGTTGCCGTTCGTCTCCGCGCCCAGCGAGCGAACGAGCTCGACGCCCACGGTGTCGAGTCGCTCCTCCGCGACCGCCTCGGCCATCTCGACCACGTCGCCGCCGCTCAGGCCGGAGAGCTCGATCTGCTCGACGCCGGCCTCGCGTCGTAGCTCGGTCAGGAGCTCGGTCAGGGGCTGGTGGCGGGAGAGCTCGGTTGAACGAAAGGTACCGAGCACGAGCGCCGCCGGCTGGTTCACCAGCACATACTTGAGCATCAGCAGCGTCGGCTTGTCCGCCCATTGAAGGTCGTCGATCAGGAGCACCAGCGGACGCTGGAGCGCGGCCGTGCGCAGCAGGCCGGCAACCGCGGCGAACATCAGGTGACGGTTCTCCTCGCGCGACTGAGTGCCGTGGGCGGTGAGCGGCGTCGCGCCAGCGGACAGCTCCGGGACCAGTCGCGACAGCTCGCGGCCGTACTGGGCGCGATGCTGCGCGAGCAGCTCCGGCGGGGCGAACCGCGCGTAGTGGGTGAGCACCTCGACGAACGGCTGGTAGGGCACTCCGAGCTCCGGGTCGCAGCGACCGCACAGCACGGTCGCGCCGGCGGCGTGGAGCGCTCCCGCGACCTCCGCCGCGAGCCGGGTCTTGCCGATCCCGGGTTCACCGGTGATGAAGATCGTCCGCGGTTCGCCGGTCCGCACGCGCTCGAACGTCGTGACGCATTTTTCGAGCTCCCAGGTTCGGTCCACCAGCTTCATGTCCTTGCGCCGGGCCGCGGCCAGGGCCGGCAGCGGCACCTGGAAGATCTCCTGCGTCTCGGTCATCACCGGCTTGACGGCGGCGGCCAGCTGCTTGCTGTGCAGCGCGTACACCTCCCATTCGCCGGGCACGCCCCGAAGGTGATGCGCCCCAAAATCGTCGAACTCGAGTCCGGAGCCTTCCACGGGCTCCCGCACTGCGTTTGACACGAGCACTTGGCTGCCGCCCGCCAGCTCACCGATCCGCGCCGCGATATGGATTGCCATGCCCGCCAGGCGTTCGCCGAGCAGCTCGCACTCGCCGGCGTGGATACCGGCGCGCAGCTGAACTCCGAGCGCCAGCGTCTCGAGGCACAGCTGCTCCGCGCAGGCGACGGCGGGCCCCGGTGCGTCGAAGGCGATCAGGAACCCGTCGCCCCGGTCGGCCAGGATCCGTCCGCCGGCGGCCTCGACGTGCTCGTACACGGTGGCGTCGTGATGCTCGAGCAGCTCGCGCCAGCGCAGGTCTCCGAGCTTCGCCACGTGCTCGGTCGAGCGAACGATGTCCGTTATGAGCAGGGTCTGATGCAGACGGCCTGCAGGCGGATTTGCCTCAGACGTCATCGCCCGGTGGACGCTAACGTAACAACTAAGGGTGCGCACCACCGGAACGTCGTCCAGTTCAGGTTTTACTGGGGAGATTTCTACTAGGCGGGCGGCGTCCTGGCAGCGGCCCCTAGCATCGTTCCCTCGTCCGGGAGGAATGATTCCAGGCGCGCGCGTGCGCCGGGCATCGCGGCGCACAGCCGGCCGATCCCGTACGCGCTGAAGGTCAGAACCCTCATCGGAGTGCTCGCGATCACGCTGAAGCGCTGCGGACGCAGCGCGATCGGATCGATCTCTCCGAAGCAATCGCCGGTACGTAGCGTCGCCAGCTTGCGCTCGCCCTGCAAAAGATCGGCGCTGCCGGAGCGGATCACGAAGAACGTGCCAATCAGGCGTCCCTCGTGCACGAGCACCGAGCCAGCCGGTACCTGGACGTCCAGCGCCGGTCCCGCGAGGGAGCGTACGTCGAGAGACCGAATCGGCGCGAACACGGCCATCGCATCGGGGGAGGTTTCCATCAGGAGGCTCACAGTCGACGTCCTTACGGTTGGTTCGAACCAGGCTAGGTGACGCCGGGCCGGTCGCGCTGCGACATTTTTCACAGAGCGGCGGCGCCCTTGCGAGAGCTACCTCTCCGGCAAGGAAGGCGGCGCCGCGCGGTACGTCGGGGGCGTTCTCGACAGCCTCACCGGATTGCGCGTCAGCCGCACCGGGCTTCCATCCTCGCGGGGTATGGTGACGATCGGGTCGAGGCCCAGCGACGCCGCGAGCTCGAACGCCCCTTCAATGTCGTTGACGACGCCCGCGGGCACGCGAGCGGCCGTGAGCAGCTCGGCCCACTCGCGTGCGGCCCGCAACGCGAGGCGAGCCTCCAGCTCGGCGCGCAGTTCACGACGGTTGCTGACCCGATCGGCGTTGTGCTCATAGCGCGGGTCCGCGGCCAGCGCCGGCGCACCGAGCACGTCACACAGCGCCGAGAACTGCCGGTCGTTCCCAACCGCGATGACGAGCTCGCCGTCGGCGCTGGCCAACAGCTCATACGGCGCGATGCTCGGATGTTCGTTCCCGAGCCGCCGCGGAACCACGCCGGCGATCGTGTAGGCCGAGGCTTGATTCACGAGCCCCGAAAGCAACGCGGAGATCAGGTCGACCTCCACCAGCTGGCCTTCGCCGGTGGCCTGCCGGTGACGGGCCGCGGCGAGTATTCCGACGGTTGCGAACAAGCCCGCGAGCACGTCAACGAGGGCCACGCCCACCTTCTGCGGCTCGCCGTCTGCCGGGCCGGTGATGCTCATCAGGCCGCCGAGCGCCTGCACGAGCAGGTCATAGCCGGGGAGCTCGGCGCCGGCGCCGGCGCCGAACCCGGTGATCGAGCAGTAGATCAGCGACGAGTGCTCGGTCTGGAGCTGCTCGTATGACAGGCCGAGGCGCTCCATCACGCCCGGCCGGAAGTTCTCCACCAGTACGTCGGACTCGCGCGCGAGCGCCTTGGCTCGCTGGAGATCGCGATCGCTGTTGAGGTCGAGTATGAGGCTGTTCTTGTTGCGGTTGACCGACTGGAAGTACGTGGCGGCGCCGCGCTCGTCGTACGGCGGGCCCCAGCTTCGGGTCTCGTCCCCGGTGCCCGGGCGCTCGACCTTGGTGACCGTCGCGCCCAGGTCGGCGAGCATCATCGTCGCGAACGGCCCTGCCAGGACGCGTGAGAAATCAAGAACGCGCAGGTCTGCAAGCGCGGACGTCATCGGCCGTAGAGTGCCAGGCTCGACGTGCGCCGCGTCAGCACCCGCGTGCGCGGTTCAAGTCACTTCGCGCAACCGCCCGGTGTTGACGTCGTAAACGAAGCCGCGGATCGAGCCCTTGTTGGGAACGAACGGCGATGCCTTGATCCGCCCGATCGACTGGCGCACGTCGGCGTCGAGGTCGGAGAAGCTCTCCGCTGCCCACTCGGGCTTTATTCCGGTGTCCTCCTCGATCGACCGCTTGAACTCGTCGTCGGTGAACGTGAGCATGCCGCAGTCGGTGTGATGGATGAGGATGATCTCCTCGGTCCCGAGCAGCCTCTGGGAGATCGCCAGCGAGCGGATCTCGTCATCGGTCACGACCCCACCCGCGTTACGGATCACGTGCGCCTCGCCCTCGCTGAGGCCGAGGATGCCGTAGACATTCAGCCGCGCGTCCATGCACGCGATGACGGCGACCTTGCCACCCGGGGGCATCGGGAGCTTGCCTTTGTCGAAGGACGCCGCGTACGCCTCGTTGTTGGCGACCAACTGATCGGTGACGCTCATCTGCTTCCTTTCTGCGGGGACGGCGGGAATATTGACGATTCGATGGCGTCAGATTCCGTCGGCGATCGAATCGCCGGCGCCGAGGCCGGCGAGCGCGAGCTCTTTCTCGGCTCGCAACTCCTCCTCCACCGACAGCGATCGGCGTTCGAGCTCGCCACCGGCCCCCACCCGATAGGCCCCCGTGCGCACGAGCGGAGGCGAGTAGGCGTGGATGGTGACGGCCTGCGTCACGCCCGCGTGGAGCACCCGGTGGATCGCGACCGACGGAATCGTGATCGTGGACCCGGGCCCGACCACCTGACGAGCGGTGGGAGCGCCGGAACGCAGCCGCTCCTCGCGGACGTGGCCGGAGATCACCGCGATCGCGGCGCCCGACGCGTCGTGGTCGTGAAAGCCCGTGTCCTGGTCCTCGCTCCAGCAGATCACCCAGGCGTTGACCCGCTCGTCGTCCCAGATCTGCTCGTACACGCGGGCGTCACTCGCGTGCCGGACGAGGTGCTGCCAGCGTTCGGGCTCCGCCGCAAGCTCGGCCACGAACCGGGCAAGCTCCTCGAGGGAGAGGGTCATCGATGGGTGGACTCGGAACGCTGACATAACGAACAATGGTAATTCAATCAAATTTATTGAATTTGTGGGCGAGGAGATCGGCTCCACTGCGCTTCCGGGGGAGGCTCCGAGGTCGCCACCGTTTCATTGCGCGCCGGTCTGGGCAAGCTCACGCGTGAGACCGAGCACCGTATGTGCTCCGGTTTGCCATAACGTGTTCTCCTTCCACCGAAGGGAGTCGCGTTGCTTTTGATTGCCGCCGTGCTGGTCGCCGCCGTCTCAAACCTGGACAACCTCGCGGCAGCGATCGCGTTTGGCATTCGAGGAACCCGGATCAATGGGACCGCGAATCTGATGATCGCCGCCCTGACGATGGCCGCCACGGCAGGCGCGATGACGTCCGGCCGCGCGCTGGCGTCGCTGATGCCCTCTTCGATGCCGTCCGTGCTCGGCTCGCTGATCATCATCGGAATCGGAGCGGCGACGATTATCGGTTCGATTGCCGCTCTGCGCGCCCCAGCCCGGACACTCCTGGGCGGCGAGCACTTCCGCGGCCAGGACATCTCCTACCGCGAGGCACTCGGGATCGGCATTGGGCTCTCCATGAACAACCTCGCGACCGGCGCGGGAGCCGGCATCGCGGGCATTCCGCCGTTTGCGACGACATTGCTCGCGGGCGCATTCTCACTGCTGTGTCTTGGTGGCGGATCGCGACTCGGACGGTCGCTCTTCCGGCACGTCCCCGGCGAACAAGCTGCCCTGATCGCCGGGTTGGTTCTTGTCGCCCTCGGCGCCCTAACGCTGTCCGGAATGCGCTGAGCGGGGTCAGCCCATGGCCGAGGGCGGAGGGATCGCCCTCGCTGCGAAGCAGCCCGCAGTGCTCACGCCGCAAATCGCTGTGCGGCGCGGGCGCGGGCCTTCGCGGCCTCCACCTCGCGGTCCTTCGGCGGAGCGGAAGTGCGCAGCTCGCTCAACAGGCGCATGGAGGCGTCTGCGACCGCGTCGATTGCCTGCATGAACGCCTCTTCGTTGGCGTGCGAGGGCTTGTTGAAGCCGCTGATCTTCCTGATGTATTGCTCGGCCGCTGCGCGGACCTCCGGCTCGGTGGCGGGAGGATCGAAGTTGTAGAGAGTTCTGATGTTTCGGCACATGCGCCTAGCGTAACGGGGTGCAGCCGTCATCCCGGGGCGTGAAACTCCGGCTAATGCGGATCCGCCCTCCATCGCGCCGCCGCTTCTGGCGCGCCGACGCCACCGTGATCGCGCTCGTGGCCGCGACCGTGCTCGTTCTCGGCCTAAGCAGCTCGACCGGTTCGAGCCCGCACGATGTCGCCGGGGTTCCAGCCGCGGTGACCGTGAATAGCGGCACGGAACTGCCGGGGACCCGGCCGATCCCGCTCGGCTTCCTCGGGATCTCGCTCGAGTATCCGGCGGTCGAGGCCTACGCGGGGAACGACCCGCAGGCCCTCAACCCGGTCTTCGAGCAGCTTATTCGCAATCTGGGCCCCGCGCCGGAGCTGAGGATCGGCGGCGACAGCGCCGACTGGACGTGGTGGCCGGTAGCCGGGTTGACGCGGCCGCCGGGGGTGACGTTCACGCTCGACGAGCGCTGGCTCAGCGTGACCCGCGCGCTCGCCCGGTCGTTGGGGGCACGACTGATCCTGGGCATCAATCTGGAAGCCGCCAGTACCCAGGTGGCAGCGGCCGAAGCGAGCGCGCTGACGGGCGGCATCGGCGCGAGCTCCATCGAGGCCTTCGAGCTCGGAAACGAGCCCGAGCTGTACGGCTCGTTCGCGTGGTACCGCACGCCCGACGGACGCACGGTGACAGGCCGCCCGCACGACTACGACTTCAACGCGTTCAGCGATGACTTCACCGCGGTCGGAGGAGCTGTGTCAGAACCTCCACTTGCGGGTCCGAGCTTCGGAGGTCTCGGCTGGATCGGACACGTGGCTGAGTTCCTCCGGGCCGAGCCGCGCGTCCGCGTCGTGACCCTCCACCGCTACCCCCTCCAGCTGTGCTTCACCAAGCCCGGGTCCCCGCGCTACCCCACGATCGCGAACCTCCTGTCGGATCGGGCCTCGGCCGGCCTGGCGGACGGCTTCGTGGGCGCCGCCGGCATCGCGCACGCCCACGGGCTCCCGGTGCGGATCGACGAGTTGAACACCGTCGCCTGCGGGGCTGACGCCGCGATCAGCAACACGTTTGCCTCGGCGCTGTGGTCACTCGATACGTTGTTCCAGATGGCCCGTGTCGGAATCGACGGCGTCAACATCCACACGTTCCCGGGTGCGGGATACGAGCTGTTCCGCTTCATCCGCGCCGGCGGCCGGTGGCGTGGATCGGTCGCCCCGCAGTACTACGGCCTGCTGATGTTCGCCCAGGCGGCGCCCCCTGGGTCGCAGCTGCTGTCGGATCTCGGTCACCGGGGAGGCCCCGCGGCAGCTCAAGGTGTGGGCGACGTCAGCTCAGGACGGGCGAATCCGAGTCGTGCTGATCAACAAACTCCTGAGCCGCTCGAGGAGCGTCACGATCCGAGTCCCCGGCGCGCGCGGCGCCGCTTCGGTCTCGCTGCTGAAAGCGCCGAGCATCAACGCTTCAAGCGGGGTGACCCTAGGCGGTCAGAGCCTGGGCCCGTCAACGGATACCGGCACGCTTCGCGGTCGAGCGACCACAGATTCGATACGCCCGAGCGGTGGGAGCTATGTGGTGGCGCTCCCCGCCGCGAGCGCCGCCCTCGTCACGTTCCGGACCGGCCGATAGGCGTCATGACACCAGCTCGACCCGCACGTCGAGCGCTCGATAAGTCTCGAGCGCGCGGCGGTCTCGCGTCATCAGCGTGAGCCCGTGCTCTCTGGCGGTCGCGCCGACGAGCGCGTCGTAGACAGCTCCGCCGCCGATACCCAACGTGCGTAGCTCGCTCGAGCAGCGAGGCTGCCGCCGGGGCGCCGAGAAACCGGCTGTGAGGGAAGTCGGCCGCGAGCAGCCGTGCCACCGTCGCCGGCGTACGCCGGACGGGAGCCGGCAGGCGGGTGAGGACCGAGAACGTCTCGAACGCTGCGTGTCCGGCGAGCCCAAGACGGCGACTGCCCGCGGCCCGGAGTGCTTCCTCGTGGTGTTCGTGGTCGGCGACCGCGATCGCGACCGCGACGCTCGTGTCGACGAGGAGCTCCGGCCCGCTACCTCTGGCCGGCATCGCGAAGCGCGCGGACCACGTCGTCGTCGATCTGCGCTCCCGCGACAGGGATCACGAGCCGTCCGTCCCGCTCGTCGAGCGTTTCCGTGGCCGGCGGTTCGATTCGTAGCCCCGTGCCCTCCACCGTGACCTCGACCTCCCCTGGTCGCAGGCCGACCAGCGTCCCGCAACTGCTTCGGGATCACCAATCGTCCTGCCTTATCGATGGTAGCTCGTATGGTTTGAAGGTACCATAGATAATGGGGATCCACACCGGAGCGCGATCGGACGCCGCGACCGGCTACTCGGCGATATGGCTTGGCTCTGGATTCGCCGGGATTGGCTGCGCAGCGCTCGGGACGCTGCCCAGCGGTGCTGTCCCGTGGACGATGGTGCCCTGCCCGGGTGACGAGTCGACCTCCAGATCCCCGCCGACGACCCGGATCCGGTCCTGCATGCTGAGCAGACCAAGGCCAGCGGACTGACGTCCGACGTTGAATCCGACGCCGTCGTCGGCGATCGCGAAAGCTATGCGCTCTTCGCGGCGCTCGAGCGTGATCGTCACCCGCGCCCCGGCGCCGGCATGCTTGGCCGCGTTCTGGGCTGCTTCAAGTGCGCAGAAGTAGACGGCCACCTCGACCTCGATCGGGCACCGTCCGATGCCACGGTCGTCGACGCGGACCCGGATTGCCGCGTCTCTCGCGGCCGCCGTGAGCGCCCGGCCGAGCCCCGAGAGCCGCAGGACGGCCGGGTAGATCCCGTGGGCGAGCGTGCGGAGTTGCTCGAGCGCTGTCGCGGCATCCCGCCCCGGGCGATGTTCTCGAGATCGCTCGCGAGTCCGGGCTCGTCGACGCGCTCGAGCGCGAGAGACAGCTGCACCTGGATCGCGACGAGCTGCTGCTGCGCCCCGTCGTGGAGGTCTCGCTCGATCCGCACACGCTCTTGTCCCGCGACGGCGGCCATGCGCGCACGCGATGCCTCCAGATCCTTGAGCAGCCGATCGTTCTCGAGCAACATGAGCGAGGTGGCGGCCAGGCCTTCGACGACCTCGGGGTCCTCGGCCATCGCGGGGTCGTGGATCACGGCGGCGACGGCCCTCCCCTCGCGCTTGACCGGGATCACCGAGCGCTCGAGCGGGTCATTCGGAAGCTCCAGCCTCGCGCCGTGCACGTTGACATACCCGCCGCCATCGGGCGCTGTGAGGGCGAGCGTGGCACTGGGGTCGCCGAGCGCGTCCCGGATCAGTCCCTCGACGAGCGCCGGAGTCACGGGCTGCTCTCCGGCTCGCGCGACGATGCGCCCGAGACTGGCCACCGCAAAGGCCCGTCCACGAATCTGCCCGGCGAGAAGCGCGAACGGAATGGTCAATGCGCTCGCGGCGTCGAGCGCCCGCAAAACGCCCTTGTGCCCGAGCGCGTTGGCCTGGTTGAGAAGCGTGTAGGTGACGAACGAACCCGCGAGCACGATGAATGCGATCAACACCGGCGCGACCGCGCGCCGGCGCAGACGCGAAGGCGAGCGGACCTTGCGGACGAGCAGCACCGCGGTCCAGGCGAGCCCGACCGCCGTCACTCCCCCGACCAGGAAGTCGATAACACGCGTCGCGGTGGCCGAGCCGTTCGCCAGCATCAGCGCGTTGTGGGAACAGTGGCTGCCGCAGTCCGAGAAGGCGCCGCCGGCGGGCAGCTTCTCGGTCAGCACGAGGGCCAATACCCACGTGGCAGCGCTCGCCGCCGTGAACGCGATCATGAACCGGCGATCGTGCGCGGAGACGAGCCGGTTGCGCGGAAAACACACGAAGATGTACACGAGGTAGATGACCAGCACGGCGAGCAGCGCTCGACCGATCGTGGAGGGCAACTGCTCGGCTGACGCGTCGAGGGACAGCAGCGCGTACAGGAAGCCGGCGCCGATGAACTGTGGGCCCAAGCGGCTGCCCGGCCGCTGGCGCCAAGTGTAAATGCCGACACCCAGGTAGGACGCGATGAACAGACCCCGGATGATCGCGGTGGTGTGAGCATCCACGAGTACGGGGGTCCGATGCACCACCCACAACGTCAAAGCCGTCGCAAGGACGCCGGCGACACCGACCGCGACCAGGACGCTGAGCGTGGCTGGGCGACGCTCGTCGCTTCGGATCTGAGCGGACACGACGCGCTGGTGGAGCTCACGCTCGTCACCGCGAAAACGGCTTCCGGAAACGAACGGGAATCGTCGACGACAAGCACGCCGACGGACGGTTGAAAGTCCTGCAGCTCCGCGATGCGCGCCCGGTCATCGTGCCTCAGCTCCCAAGTATGGCGCGCCACAGGGCTGTGTTCACGCCTGATCCGCGCGCTGTGGCAGACTTATCCCGGGGACTGATGAGAAGCGAACTCGACCGCCCGATCCGTGTCGTCGCGGCTGAGGACTCGTACGTCGTGCGCGAGTTCCTGACCTCGACGCTCGAGTCGGCGCCCGAGGTCGAGCTCGTCGCGGTCTGTTCGAACCGAACCGAGCTCGACGCCGCGATCGAGTCGGAGCGCCCGGACGTGCTGATCACCGACATCCGGATGCCGCCATCGGGAGGAGAGGAGGGCATCAGCGTCGCGGCCCGCCTGCGTGAGAGCGATCCGGAGGTCGGGGTCGTCGTCCTTAGCCAGTACGCCGAGCCGGAATACGCGCTCGCGCTGCTCGAGTCGGGATCCGGACGCCGCGCCTACTTGCTCAAAGAGCGGATCCGCAACCGAGAAGAGCTGATCGGCGCGATCGAAGCAGTCGCCCGCGGCGGCTCGGTGATCGATCCGAAGATCGTCGATGTCCTGATCGAGGCCCGAGCACGGCCGGCCCGATCTCCGCTTGCCGAACTGACCCCGCGGGAGCGCGAGCTGCTCGGGGAAATCGCCGTGGGCAAGAGCAATGGGGCGATTGCCGAGTCGCTCTTCCTGACCAAGCGGGCCGTCGAGAAGCACGTCAACTCGATCTTCTCGAAGCTCGGCCTGCCCGAGGACCAGGACGTCAGCAGGCGCGTCAAGGCGACGCTGATTTACCTCTCCGACGTGGACGGCTAGCGGCTATTGCCCCGAGGGCCCGTCTCCCGACGAACAGTGCGGCGTCAGGTGACCAGCCCGACGATGCCCTTGACGATCAGCAGCGCGCCGACTGCGGACAGTCCTCGGACCGCGAAGACGTGTGCGTGTCGGCTCACCCAGGCCTTGGCTCCCTCGACCGCCCGAGGCGTCCAATCGGGAGCGACCACGAAGCAGGCGAGCGGAACCTCGAGCAACCAGAGCATGACCAGGTTGAAGCCGACAACCACCAGCACGGTCACCGCCGTCGAGTACTTGAGCTTGTGGATCTCATCGAGGCCCGCCAGGTACGAGGCGCCGGGGAGCGTGAGCAACGCCCCGATCACGAACGTGGTCCGGGCAGACCCCTTGCTCAGCTCCCGCTGCCACCTCGGCGGCCCCTTGTCCGGCTTTGCCGCCTTGCGCTCTCGCCTGCGCTCAGCACGGCGTTGAACGTGCCCGCTCCAGACAACCCACGCGCCCAGCAGCGCGAGCCCTCCCAACGCAATGTCGACCGCTGGGCTCAGGGTGTTCTCGGTTGTATTGGTCGTGCTCGAGTTCGACAATGAGAAGACGATCACGAGTCCGAGCGTGATGCTCGTCACGTACGCCCCGAGCAGATAGCCCCCCATCAGTTTCGCCGGACTCGGGAGCAGCAGCATCACGGTCGTCGCGGCGACCAGCGTCGGGTTCAACGAGGCGGTCAGCGACAGAAGGATTACCTGGCCCACGGGCGTCAACCAGCTTGCAGCACGCGGCTGCCGTTGCCATCGCCCAAAGCGGGTGAAGAGGGGGACGGCGCGGCGTGGCTGACGCTTGGCAGCGCCTTACGTCACGCGACCACCGGTACCGAGGTCGACGGCGTCTTTGGTTGGAATGGCCGCATCTCGGCGTGGTCTGGGCCGACGATGCCGTACGTGGATTCGGGTACCTCGTTCCAGACGCCGGCGACGTCGCCGAGGGGCTCTGAGACGATCAGCCGTGCGTTGTCGGAGACTTCCTGGAACAGCCGCCGTTCGGGGTACAGCTTGCGCAGGGTGGGAACGTCGGTGGTGTAGAACAGCGAGCGCGAGTTTCTCTCGCTGGAGTAGCGGAACGCCCAGATGCTCTGGCCGTCGGTGGTCGCGATCGTGCCCTGGAACGGGTGCGGTACCCCGTGGTGTGTGGCGACCGCTTCGACGAGCCCGATCGCTTGCTCGACGGCGGCCGGGGGGTCGTCCTCGAGGCCGAACGTGAGGGCGAGGAAGAACAGCACCTCGGTATCGGCCTGGCCTTGGATCTCCGGATAAAGCGACGGATCGACGGCGAGTATGAGGTCGCGTTTGATCGCGGCGAACTCGTTGATGTATCCGTTGTGCATGAACAGCCAGCGGCCATGGCGGAAGGGGTGGCAGTTGGTCTGCTGCACGGCGCTGCCGATCGCCGCCCGGATGTGCGTGAAGAACAGCGGCGAGCTGATGTGGCCCGCGAGCTCGCGCAGGTTGCTGTCGTTCCAGGCCGGTTCGGTGCTGTGAAAGACGCCCGGCGTGTCGGGGGCGCCGTACCAGCCGACGCCGAACCCGTCGCCGTTGGTCGGCTCGGCCCCGAGCCGCGAATGCAGGCTCTGGGCGACCAGCGAGTTAGGCCCCTCGTAAAGCGCCTCTTTTATGAGGATGGGGGCACCGGAATATGCGAGCCAGCGGCACATGCGCCGCTCCTTTCTCTTTGGAGTGCAAGACGTGTGTTCAAGTACTGGTTGGCGCCGAAATCAGGACGTGGTTCATCGTGTCCTCCGAGTTCGGGTCCCCTGCTAGTGGTGAAAGCTCGTCGAGTTGTCGCTGGTGTGGACGGCCGCCGATTGTTTGTCGAGCACCGCGAGCTCGCGTTTGATGTCGGAGATCAGCAGGTCGGCGAGGTCGTGGGTGACGCCGCGGCGGACGACGACGCGCAGCGCGGCGAGGTCGGTGCGGTTTTTGGGGAATGTGTACGCCGGCAGCTGCCAGCCGCGGGCACGCAGCGCGTTTGACACGTCGAACACGGTGTAGTTCTTGATCTCATCGGCGAGCTTGAACGCGAACACTGGTAGCGCGTCGCCACGGGTGATCAGCTCGAACGGGCCGAGGCGCTCGATCTCCCCCGCGAGCGTTGTCGCCACCTCGCGCGCGTAGCCGTGCACGGCCGTGTAGCCGCCGAACCCGAGGCGCAAGAAGTTGTAGTACTGCGCGACGACCTGCGCGCCGGGCCGCGAGAAGTTCAGCGCGAACGTGGGCATGTTGTCACCGAGGTAGTTGACCCAGAAGATCAGTTCGTCGGGGAGCGCGTCGGCGTCGCGCCACACGATCCAGCCGACGCCGGGGTACACGAGCCCGTACTTGTGCCCCGAGGCGTTGATCGACGCGACCCGCTCGAGCCGGAAATCCCATTTCAGCTCCGGGTCCACGAACGGCGCGACGAACGCGCCCGAGGCGCCGTCGACGTGCACGGGCACATCGATCCCGGTGTCCTTCTCGAACCCGTCGAGCGCCGCGCAGATCTCCTGCACCGGCTCATAGGAGCCGTCGAACGTCGATCCGAGGATCGCGACCACGCCGATCGTGTTCTCGTCGCAGCGCGCCACCGCCTCCTCGGCCGACAGGGTGAAGCGATCGCCTTCCATCGGGACTAGGCGCATCTCCACATCCCAGTAGTTGGCGAACTTCTCCCAGCACACCTGGACGTTGATGCCCATCACCAAGTTCGGCTTCTCGATCGGCTTGCCCTGCGCCTCCCGGTCCTGCTGCCAGCGGCGCTTGAGCGCCAGACCGCCCAGCATCGCCGCCTCGCTCGAACCGGTCGTCGAACAGCCCGTGGCCCGCAGCGCGTCGGGAGCGTGCCAGAGATCGCTCAGAATGTTCACGCAGCGCGTCTCGATCTCCGCGGTCTGCGGATACTCGTCCTTGTCGATCATGTTCTTATCCAAGCACTCGCCCATCAGCGACCGGGCCTGCGGCTCCATCCACGTGGTCACGAACGTCGCCAGGTTCAAACGCGCGTTACCGTCGATCATCAGCTCGTCGTGAATGATCTGGTAGGCCACATCGGGCGGCAGTTCGCCCTTGGGGAGCGTGTGACGCGGGACGCGCTCGCCCTCCAGCATCGAGACCGGGGGAAGCGACAGATGGTCGTTGGTCGATCCGGCGGGGCCGTGGGGGTGCTTGAGCGGCATCGTCACGCTTTCGTCGGGGAACGAGAACAGAGTCACAGCGGCCGGACTGTCGGGAATCGCCCGAAACGGGTGATCCATCACTTGGCGTGCGAGTCATGCCAACTGGGTGATGACAGGGGTGGCGCACCAGGTTTGATTTGACGTCCAGGTCTGACGGTCGTTCGGGCCCGACCCTCACCCGGAAGGAGACCGTCACATGTCAATCTTCTTATGGCTGTTGCTGGCCGTCGTGTACATCACACTGTTCGTCACGCTCGCCCTGACCACCCTCCGAAAGGGCCACTATCTCTTGTTCTGGGTCGGGATCATCTTCCCGGTGCTTTGGATCATCGGCGCGCTGATCGGACCCACCGCCCGCGTGCAGGCCCGCGCTGCCGCCTGACGGCGTTCAGCAGATACGGGATGGCGAGCGGGGATTCTCGCTCGTCACCCGATGTGGGGGATGTGCGCGCGGTGGGATTCGGACAGCATCCCGGGATGGCTACGAGCGTCGAACCGCCGACAGGGCGCAACGGTGCTGAAGGGGCCCCGCCGCCGGAACGGACAATCTCGCGCACGCGGCTGATCCTGGTCGACGTCCTGATCTGGTTGACCACCGTGCTTCTCATCGTCGGCATCTTCGCCGTCTGGGCGAACCGGCAGATGTTGAACCCAGACAACTGGTCGAAGACCAGCACGCAGCTCCTCCAGAAAGACTCAATTCGCAGCGCAGCCGCGAACTACGCGGTCGACCAGCTGTATGCGAACGTCGACATCGCGGCAATCCTCAAGTCGGAGTTGCCGACCCAGCTGCAAGGTCTGGCCGGACCGGTGTCAGGTGCGCTCCGAAATGCCGCCGTCCAGGGTGCGGAGCTCGCTCTTTCCCGCCCGCTCATCCAGAACGCATGGGCCAAGGCGAATCGCGCTGCCAACCAAGCGCTTGTGACGATCGTCAACGGCGGGAAGGGAGCAGCGCAGATCAATGGGGGGACGGTCACCCTGGACCTCACGACGGTCGTCGACGACATCGCTTCGCGTCTCGGCCTTTCTTCCAACATCGCCTCGAAGCTGCCGCCTTCGGCCGCAAAGGTCACCCTGTTCAAGTCCGACCAGCTCAAGTTCATCCAGGACATCGGTAGCGCCTTGACAGGGCTGGCGCTGGCGCTGACGATCATCGTCCCGCTGCTCTATGCGCTGGCCATCGTGCTCGCTTCCGGGCACCGCCGGCGGACACTGATGACGGTCGGGTTTGCGATCGTGTTCGGCGGGGTGCTCACCCTGCTGGCTCGGCGGATCGTCGTCAACCAGGTCACTGGGTCGCTAGTCAGCGACGCTTCGCTTCGTCCCGCGGTTCGCGACGCGGCCGCGATCGGGACGGGGATGCTCAGCGAAGTCGCCGGTGCCTGCGTGATCGTCGGCCTGGTGGTCGTGGTCGCCGCCTGGTTCGCCGGCCCGGCGCGTGCGATGACCGCGGCGCGACGGGCGATCACGCCCTTCCTCCGTGATCACGCGGATTGGACCTTCGGCCTGACGGCAGTGATCTTGGCGCTCATCTTCCTCTGGCAACCGATCCCCGCGACGGGAACCCCCGCGGGCATCATCGTCTTCTCGGCCCTGGGGTTCTTTGGGGTCGCGATGCTACGCCGCCAGGTCATCGAAGAGTTTCCCGACGCCCGTGCGGGCGAGACGATGGCCGCGCTGCGCACACGGGTGCAGGCGTTCCGCGATCGGCGGCACCACACCAAGGGAAACGGAGTCTCCGAAGACCTCGAGCGCTTGGCGGCGCTGTACGAGTCCGGTTCGATTACGACCGAAGAGTATGAGTCGGCAAAGGGCGCGTCGCTCGGCAGGTCCAGTCGCGCACCCGAGAGCTGATCGACGACAGATCACCGTGGACCAAGGTGTCAGTGAGCCCCGAATGCACAACGACCATCAATCGTTTGCAGCCAATCAGCCAGAGGATTGCGACGTCACGGTCCTGATCGTCGACGACCAAGAGCGGTTTCGCCAGGTCCTCCGCGAGCTGATTGCGACCGCCCACGGCTTTGCGGTGATCGGTGAGGCATCTTCGGGGGAGGAGGCCACGCGGGCCGTCGCGACGCTCTCGCCCCAGCTCGTGCTGATGGACGTTGTGATGCCGGGCATGGGCGGGATCGCCGCAGCGCGCTCGATCTTGAACAACCGGCCCGCGCCCGTCGTCGTGCTGATCTCAGTTGACGACCCGTCCCTCGATCCGGGAGCCGTTTCGCTCGGCGCGAGGGTGGCGTGCGTGCGAAAGCAGGACCTCAGACCGCTGCGGCTGAGGGAGTTGTGGGAGACGCGCGGCAACTGAACGGCGCGGGCATCACCCACCCTGGGCGATGTACGGTGAGCGGGCGCCGGTACTTTCGTTGGCCATGGTCGGACAAGCGCAGGAGCTTCTTGGTCGCCTGACCGCCAACGAGGCGGACTCGACCCGGATGGTGCTGGCGCTGAGACCGGAGGCCACCGCCGGCTGCGTCCCATTCGATGCGGCCCTGACCCCGAGGGTCAGGATGCTGGTGCGTCTGGCCGCACTTGTCGCGCTCGACGCTTCCACCGCATCCCTGCGCTGGGCGGTCGAGCTCGCCTGGTGCGCCGGAGCCGACGACGACGAGATCGTCGGGGTCCTGACGACCGTGGGCCCGGAGGTCGGGGTTGCGAGGATCGTCGCAAGCGCGCCTCGATTGGCGCTTGCAATCGGTTACGACGTCGAGGCGGAGTGACAGCCGGCTACGTTCCCAGAAGACCCGCGCGCGAGGCGCGCGCCACCGCCTCGGACCGAGACGCGGCGTCGAGCTTGCGGTAGATCGCGTGGGCTTGCGTCTTGACCGTGTTGACCGACACGTCGAGCCGCTCAGCGATCTCGCGAAACGAGCGATGGCTCGGCAGGAACCTCAGAATCCGCAACTCCGCAATCGTCAACGACGAGGGCCCTGAGAGCGCGGTCTCGGCGAGTGTGTCGATCTGCGCCCAGGCCTGCTCGAAGCAGCGCTGAAAGATCACCGCGTCCGGTGTCCGGCGGCCGAGCCGGGAAGCCTCCGCCAGCAGCGTTCGCGCCCTGACGGTGTCGGCCAACCCGAGCGCCGCGCGCGCCAGCATGATCCGTGCTTCAGCGCCGTACCATGGAATGAAGTCCCCGAGCGCGGCGAGCAGGTCGGCGCCGTGCCGGAGGTCTCGCTTGGCTTCGTCGGCGCGTCCTTGGTGTGCGCGGGTAGCCGCCGAAGCGGCGAACGCGATCGATGAGATCGGGTAGGCCGCGAGCGCGGACTCCCCGACGATCCCCGCCGCCCGGTCGGCGAGCTCGCCGGCGGCGTCCCAGTCGTCGCGCTCGATCGCCATCATCACGAGCTGGGCCAGGCACAGCGATGCGATGCTCGGCGCGCCGAGGGAACTCAAGCGCACACCCTCCTCGAGCTCGTCCTTGGCGCGCGCGCGATTGCCCGTCAAATGCTCCCCGACGCCCCGGAGCAGGGAGCAGAAGGGCCGCCACGGGCCGTGCTGGGGCTCGAGTTCGCACGCGCGTGCTGCGGCATCGATGATCTCACCAGCGCCCACGCTCGCCGCCATCGCATCGAAAATCGCGGCTCCGGCCTCGAACGACGGTATGGGTCTGGCGGCTCGCCTTCGCTCGTTGGCCGCCGCGGCCATCAGCCTCCAGCGGCGCGCGTGATCGACGTTGCCGCTCAGCAGACAGCTGTGCGCCGCGGCGAGAGCGAGTTGCGCGCAACCGCCGATCTGATCGGCGCTGAAGCCTCTCAACCATCCCTGGACCTTCTCGTTGGACCCTCCCGCGGCGTAGCCCACGATGTTCGCCCAGAGCAGATCCCCGGTCCGGGCAGCATCACCTGCGGCGACCGCCTGGCCGATGGCCTCGTCGAGCTCTCCGTAACGCTCGAGCCAGGTGCTCGCGCGCCGGTGAAGACTGAGACCGAGCTCGGGCTCGGTCCGGCGCAGCTCGGCCCTGAGCATCGCCCGGAACAGCCCGTGCCAGCGGAATCGCTCATGGCTGGGGCCCAGCGGCGACAGCATCAGATTGCACCGCGCCAGTTCGCCGAGCCTGACCGCGGACCCGCTCTGCCGGAGCACCGCGTCGCACAGCGGGCCGGACAGATCGTCGAGCACCGACGTGCGAATCACGAAGCGCGCGGTCCCGGCTGGGAGCGGCGCCAGGAACTCATCGCGCAAGTACTCGGCGACCAGGTGGTCCTCACCATCGAAGCGCTTGAGGGCGGCGGGAACGTCACCCTGTTCGAGCAGCGAAAGGGCCGCCAGGTACAGGCCGGCGGGCCACCCTTCCGTCCGTCGCGAGAGCGCCTGGACCGATTCGAAGTCGAGCTCGAGACCGACCAGGCGCAGCAGCGTGGCGGCTTCTGCCGGGGTCATGATCAGGTCGGGGGTACGTACCTCGACCAGCGCCCGGTGGGCGCGCAGCCGGCCGATCGGCAGCGGTGGCTCGGTCCGCGAGGCCAGGGCCAGCTGCGAGCCCTCAGCCAACTGTTCGAGCACGGCCATGACGACGGCCTTCAGCACCGATGGCCTGATCGTGTGCGCGTCGTCGAGCACTACGACAAAAGCGTGATCACGACTCCTCACTGAGTGCATCAGCCGCCGTAGCGCAGACGTGGCGCCGCGGGGAGACGAAGATGCGAGCGCAGGCCACACGTCCCGGTCTATCCAGCCCATCTGCTCGAACGCTTGCGCAATCGAGCCCGCGACGGCCGCCGAGGCGTCGTCGGGCTTGAGCCTGATCCAGATGAACGGGCGCTCGTCGAACTGCGCCCATTCGGCCAGCAGCGTCGATTTCCCATAGCCGGGGGGCGCGGCAACCAGGGCGAGAGCGGCGTCGCGGGCGTCGAGCAAGCGCGAGAGAAGCGCCGGACGGCGTACGAAGCCCTCGCGGAACGCCGGCACGCCGTATCCGCGCGCGGGCGGCCCGGAGGCGACCCCGGCGCGCGCCGCGACGAGGGCACCGTGGCCGGCCCGTGACGTAGCCCGCTTAGGGCGCGGCCTGAGGGTCCCGTTGTCTACGGCTCCTGGGGGCAATGGTCCAAATCCTCGAAAACGGTGCTCGTGCTTGCATCAAGGTTTCTCCCGCACCGCGAGGCCGAGGGCAAGGTGGCACGCCTCCGTGTTTCGGGATGCAGACACCACCCTTTGACGAGTGCCCGGGCGCGGCACACGCTTGCAGCGCGACCGCACCGGGATTCATACGATTCGGGTGATGTCGCGGACCGCCGACGGCGCGAAGGTGCAACGCATGAGCCTGGCCTGGCCGATCCGTAGCGTCCTCGCCGGAACCGCGGGGACCACCGCCTTGACGCTGGCGTATGCGACCGAACGCCGCCTCCGTCCGCAGGTCCCGGGGCCACTCGACTACGACGACAGCCTCGTGCCCGGACAGATCGTGGCGAGCATCATGCACCTTCCTCACGTCACCGCCCGCGAGGAGAACGAGCTCGGGCTCGCGCTGCGCTGGGGCTACGGCTCGGTGTTCGGCCTGTGGCACGGTCTCCTGCGCAGAAGGCTCAGGGAGCCGTGGGCGAGCTTGGCCTTCGGCGGAACACTGATGACCGCGACGCTGACGTTGTTTCCGGTGCTCGGTCGAACCCCACCCCCGTGGCGCTGGCCACCCAGCGTGATCGCCACCGCGTTCGGCACGCACGCCGCGTACGTCGGCGCCCTCGCCGCCTGCGACGATCTGCTCTAGCAGCGCGCATCCCTCAGGCGGCGATGAGAGTGATCACGCCGCGGAGGATCAACAGCGAGCCCAACGCGGCGCTGCCGATGATCGCGGCGTTGCGCCCGCTGCGCCGGAATGCCGCCTTGACCCGCTCCAGCGCCGACGGCGTCCACTCCGGGGCGACCGTGAAGCTGATCAGCGGCACCTCGAGGAGCGCGAGCATGATCACGTTCACCAGCAGCACGAGGAGGATGCTGCCGAGATTGCTGGACTTCAGCTTGATGATGCCGTCAAGCGCGGCGATGTAGGAGGCGCCTGGCAGGCTCAGCAGGGCGCCGACGACGAACGTGATCTTCGGGTCGCCCTTGCTCAGGTACTGCTGCCAGCGGGGGGTCGTGGGTTCGCGGCGTGCCTTGCGCTGCGCCAGGCGTTCTCTGATGCCCCTGTCGCGGCCCTGGCGGAGCACCGACGCGATCATCAGCAGGATGGCGCCGAGACCGAGGTCCACCAACGGATTGATCGTGTGCTTGGCCGAGCTGACGAAACTCGAGTTCTTCCCTGCGAACACGATCACCAAGCCGAGCGTGATGCTCGTGATCAGCGCTCCGAGCAGATAGCCGAGCATCAGCTTCTTGGGGTTCGGCAAGATCAGCATCAAGGTCGTGCAGGCGACCAGCGTCGGGTTCGCCATCGCGGTGCATGAGAACAGCAGAACTTGACCCACGATCGACGGGCCTCAGCGCCTGATCGGCACAGCGCCGGCCACAGTCGTGCCGCTGCCGAGCTCGGACACGATCTCCAGGCGACCATGGACCGCGCCGAGCCGGTCGCGCATGTTGCGCAAACCCACGCCCCCGTTGGCGCCGGCCGGGTCGAAGCCACAGCCGTTGTCGCTGACCTCGAGATGAAGCTCACCGTCCGCGCCGGCCGACAGCAGGATCGAGATCGTGCTGTGGGGCCCCGCATGCTTCGTGGCGTTGTGAACCGCCTCGAGGCAGCAGTAGTAGAGCGCGGCTTCAATCTCCGCCGGGAAGTCGCCAACGTGCCCGTCGGTGAACGTGATCCTCCCCGCGGAGCGGCCGGCAAGCGCTTGCAGCGCCGTGACCAGTCCTGAGTTAGCGAGCACCGTGGGGTAGATGCCGTGGCCGAGCGCACGGAGCTCGTCGATTGCTTCTTCGAGCTCGCGTCCCAATTCGGTCAGCCGCTCACGGACGGCCGGCCGGTCGCCGACGAGCTCGCCGGCCAGATCGAGCTTCAGGAGGACAGCGAGGAGGCGCTGCTGTGCGCCGTCGTGCAGGTCGCGCTCGAGCTTGTGCCTCTCGGCGTCGCTGGCGGCCGCAATCCGCGCGCGAGAATCCGCAAGCTCGCGCACCGACTCGTTGCACGCCGCCTCGAGGACCGCGTTCTCGCGCGCGAGCAGGGCAACAGCACCGGCTGCCTCCAGGAGCTCCGGGTCCTCGTCTAGCTGGGCGTCGTGAAGGATGGCGGCGGCCGGCCGCCCGTCGAGCTCGAACTCCGTGAGCGACCGGCCCGACGATGGATCGGGGTTCTCGAGCGCTACATCGGTGGCGTCGACCCAGCCGGCCGGGCGATCGCGCCAGAACGCCAGCCGCAGCCCAGGGTCGCCGAGAGGAACTCGGAACGTGGCCTCGAGCTCGCGGAGGGCGGGGCGCCGCACGGACTCCCTGATGATCCGACGCATAACGCGAGCCGCGAATAGCTCGGCCGCGATCAGCGCGAACAGCCAGCCGTACCAGAGGACCGAGCGCGCACCGGCGAAGGTCCACTGGATCACGTTGTGCAGCGCGGCGGCGTCTGGAGCAAACAGCTTCAGCGCTTGGTAGCTCGCCTGCATCGCCAGGAACAGCAGAGCGACGGGCGCGCCGATCGCCAACGCACGCCTCCGCGGAGGAGTGCCGGCGGCGAACCGCCAGACGATCAAACCGATCGTGGCGAGCGCAATCCCGACTATCGTCGCGCGCTCGAAGTCCGCCAGTCGCAGGGCGAGTGAGGGATCAGACCAGAAAGCGAGGCCGTTGCGCGGGCACATCGCGCGGCAACCCGAGATCGAACCGTCGGGGCCTTGATGGGGCGATACCAACCGGAGCGCGATACCCGGGACCACCACCAGCAGCGCCGCGGTCGCGAGGATCAGCCGCTCCGCCAATCCATCCAGGCGACCGGTTGGGAAGGCGAGGATCAGCGCCAGCGTCACGAGATAGATCGCGCTCTCCCACAGCACCCCTGCGCCGAACAGCCCCGGACTCGTCGACGACTGGAGTATGTAGGGAACTCCGACGAAGCCCAGTGCGATCAGAAGCGGCCCGAATCGACTGGCGGGCCGGCGCCGGCGCCAGTAGAGGCCGACTCCGATCGGGCCGAGAATGACGTCCGCCTTCTGTACCGCGAGCCAGCCCGGGTAGGCCAGGAAGCGTGCTCGCAGGGTGACCGCGACGGCGAGGGCGGCGGCGACGACCGCTGCGAAAGCGACCATGAGCTCCCACCACGGCTTGCGGCAGCTCGACTCGTAGCCTGAGGCGTGGAAGATCACGGCTCCCCGATATGGACTGGGCGGCCAACGCCGCTGACCAGTTCACCCGCGCACCGGCGAAGGCCAGCGTCCAACGTGCGTTATAGCACCCGGCTCAACCAGCGGCGCGGCGGCCGATGATGATTCCGATGACCGTAACCAGGTACAGCTGACCGATGAGCATCTCGATCACCGCCAGCGCGCGACCGACGTTGTGAGCGGCCGTGAGGTCGCCGAAGCCGGTCGTGGTCATCACCGTGAAGCTGTAGTAGACGTTCTCGCTGGCGGTGCCGTTGGTCCCCTGGGCGAAGAAGTAGTGCGGCCCGGCCGCGGCGGCGAAGCCGATCGCCGATGCGAACGCAAGTCCCACCAGCAGGTAGATGGCCAGTGCCCCCGCGACCACCTGAGTCGTGACTCCCCGCTCGCGAATCAGTCGCAGCAGCCCGCGGACGATGGTCACCGGAATCGCCAGCGTTACTAGCGCAGTCAGCGCGAACGCCGCGTTGCGCCCGATCAGTCCGATCGCCATCGCCAGCGTGAGCAGGATGGCCCCCACGCCAACCAGAAGGGCTCGCCGGTGACGGACCGTGGAACGCTCACGCGCGGTACCGACGGCGACGAGCAGCGCCGTGTCGACGATCGCAAACGCCACCGCGCGAGAACCGGCGGTGTCCGACGTCAGGATGATGAAGACGACGGCGGCGAACACCAGGAGGAACACCGCTCCGTACCGATAGTTCGCGCCTGTGTCAGCCAGCGAATCGGCGGTGCTCGACATCCCAGAACTCGCTGGACCTCACGCGCGCAAGCTACGACGCGACCGGCGACCGGTCATCACCCGGTTTGGATGAGCCGCTCCAGGATGCGATCGCCTAGCCTGGAAACGCCCACGCGCGCCGACAACCGGAGATCGAGATCGAACCCCGCCACGTAGTGCTCATCGGAATGATGGGCGCCGGCAAGACCACCGTGGGGCGCCTTCTCGCCTCGCGCCTCGGCTGGTCCTTCTGGGACAACGACGCGGCGCTCCGGGAAGCGACCGGAACGACCGCGGCGCAGTTTCAGCAGGAACACGGTCAGGCTGCTCTGCATGAGACCGAAGACCGCCTGCTCCGTGACGCGCTGCGCAGCCCGAACCAGACAGTGTTCGCGGCCGCGGCGAGCGTGGTGCTCAATCCCGGCATCCTGGCCGGCGCTGTCACCGTGTGGCTGCGCGCCAGCGCAACGCGGGAGGAGCAGAACATCGCGCACAGCGGGCAGCATCACCGGCCGTTGCCGGCGGACGCGTTGGGGGCCCTGGAACGGCTCAGTACAGCTCGGGAGCATCTGTACGCGGACGCCGCGGACATCACCGTCCACGCCGCGGCCGATCCCGCGGTGACGTGCGATCGAATACTGGAGGCGCTGCGCGGCGCCGACCGAACCCGAGAGGTCGGAGGCTCATGAGGCCGATGACCTGGGCCACTCGGTTTCGGGTCCGGCAATACCTCCGGGGTAGCCTCTGGGTGCTCCCGTTCGTGGGCGGCGTACTGGGCGCGTTGGCGGGCGCATTGGACGTGCCGCTCGACGAGTCCGTGCACCTGCCCGCCGCCTTGACCTACTCCTCGTCGACCGCGAGCACCGTTCTGTCGACAATCGTCGGCGCGATGGCCGCGCTGACGGGGTTCGTGGTGACGGTCACCGTGCTCGTCGTCCAGATGGCGACCGGCACGTTCTCGGCCCGATACATGCGCCTGTGGTACCGCGACCGTATGCTGAAGGCGTCGCTAGCGCTGCTGATCGGAACGCTCACGTTCTCGTTCGCGCTGTTGCGCCACGTAGAGAGCAACTTCGTCCCGAACCTGGGGGTGTCGATCGCGGGGTTTCTCGTGGTCGCGTCGTTGCTCTATTTCCTGGTCTTTCTCGATCGCTACCTGCACAGGCTAAGACCGGTCGCCGTCGCGGTGCTGGTCGCCGGCTACGTGTATCGCGACTTCGAGCGCGACGAGGCAGCCCTGGCCGGCGCACCCGACATCTTCTGGGGTGTCTTCGAGCGGGGCGGCAAGCAGCCTACGCTTGTGGTCCGCAGCCAGATGCCCGGAGCCATCCAGGCGATCGACGTCCGGGGGCTCGTGAGATGGGCGCGCGAGCACGATTGTCTCGTCGTCGTCCGCCACTCGATCGGCGATTTCGTACCGGCGGGGGCCAGGTTGATCGAGGCTTATGGCGGCAGCGGCGCGGAAAAGCAGGCTGAACGAAGGCTGCGGGGGATGGTCGCACTCGGAGCAGAGCGCACGATCGAGCAGGATCCGGCGTTCGCGATCCGCATCATGGTCGACATTGCCGACCACGCGCTGTCGCCGGCGGTCAACGATCCGACTACCGCCGTCCAGGTCCTTGATCATCTGGGTGAGGTCCTACGGCTGGTTGGCAAGGTCGACATTTCGGGGCAGCGCTGGGATGGCGAGGGGAACGTGCAATGCGGGCTCGTGATCCCGGTTCGCCGCTGGGAGGAATACCTCGCCCTCGGAACGACGGAGATCCGCGAGTACGGCTACTCGGCCATTCAGGTGATGCGCCGTATGCGCGCGATGCTCGACGAGCTCCGCGAAGAGGTGCGCCCGGAGCACCGGCCGGCGGTGGAGGACGAGCTCGCGCGCCTCGATGCGACCGTGCCTCGCCATTTCGGGGATTCGGCTGACCTGGATCGGGCGAGCACCGCGGACGCGCAGGGAATCGGCGGGCGGACCGGGCCCCGCGCGCTTTCTCGGTGACGCGAGATCAGCGCTCGGCCTGGCAGTCGATCCGAAATGTGGCGCTGAAGCGCTCCCCCGGCGGTACCCATCTGAGCGCGCTGTCGGGCCCGTTCAGGGCGTTGGCCGGCGCGGTCATCGGCTCGATGCACACGTACCCCTCCCCCGGCGGGGCGAAGATCTGCGCGACGGGGAAGCCCTCCGTGTACTCGACGGCGATCGTCCGCCCGCGGCCGCGAAGCTCGAACCGGCCCGGCGGGTCGATGCGGTCAAAGCCGTCGTCCCAGGTGCGATCGCCGATCGCGCCCTCGGGTGATTGCACCGGGTCGGTGGCGCCGGTCGGTATCAGGTGTTGATCGAGAACCAGCCGGCGGCGAACCGGGAACGAGACCTCCCACTGTTCGCGCGGCAAGCCGGGGATCTGGAGGTAAGGATGAAACCCGAACGCGACGGGCACGGGCTCATCGCCTGTCGGGATCAGGGTCGTCTCAAGCCGGAGCACGCCACCCCTGAGGGTGACCGCCATTTCGATACGGTGCCGGAACGGAAACGCCGCCAGCAGCTCCGGGCGGTCGAACTCGAGCGTCGCGATCATGGTGGCGCCGTCGTCGCCGCCGTGGTGCCGTTCCGCCACCCAATTCCGGGATGCGGTCAGCACGCCATGTATCGGCAGGCCATTTGTGTCGAGCAGCAGGAGCGGGTTGCCTCGCTCCAGCGTGACCTCGTGGCCGCCGGCTCGATACCCGAACGTGCTCAAGCGGTTTGCCCATGGGTGCAGAAACGGAATCCCCATGAACTTGCGCTCGGCCGCGTACGCGTCCGCGCCGGCGCCCTGCCACAGGAGCTCCTCGCCCCGATGAGTGAGCGAGGCTCCGAGCATCCCGGCACCGGTCAACCAGGTCGCGTGCAGCTCGGCGGCGTCGTCGCGGAGCGTGCACGCGGGAAGTCCCGCCAGCTCCGTCATCTCGGTTCGATAGCCGGGCGCCATCAGAACACCGCCACCGGGTTGAGCGGTGAGCCGGTGCCGCCGGTGATGCGCAGCGGCGCCGCCATGAACAGGAACTCCCAGCGTCCGGCGCGCTCGCACGCGGCGCAGAGATCCTCGAACTGGAGATAGTCCAGAAGGTGAATCCCCATCGCGGTGATAGCGAGCACGTGAATCGGGAAGTCAACTCCATCGGTGCTGCTGGGAGCGGTGTCGCTGTTGCCGTCGGAGCCCAGCGCCGCGACCCCCCGCTCGGCTACGAATCGCATCGTGCTCGGGTGTAGGCCGGCCTTGGCCTCGGGCGTGTTCCACGGACCGAGCTCGGCCAGCCGTCGCACATGGCCGGTGCGCACCAGGAGGATGTCGCCCTCGCTGACCGTGGCGCCTTGTTCGCGCTCCGCGGCCTCGAGATCCTCGGCGAAGATGTGCTCTCCGGGTTCGAGCCACGGGACCCCGCGTCGGCGCGGGACGTCGAGCAGCACCCCGCGCCCGACCAGGCCGTTACGCAGCACCTCGATCGAATAGATCGTCGCCCCGTCCTCGGTCACCGCATCATCGGGCCGGTCGTTGTAGAGCGAGCCGTCATAGGCAACGTGGGACAGCGCGTCGATGTGGGTGTGCCCGTCGTTGTGGTAGTCGAGCCCGATGTAGTCCTTGTTGAAGTGCAGCGGCTCGCTGGCGGGGGCAGCCTCGCCAACCAGCGTCATGTGGTGATCAGCCGGCACCGGGTTGTGAATCGCCCGATCGGTGTTCAGCGGAAGGCTGAGCGTGACGGTGCGACCCTCGTTGACCAGCCGGGTGGCGGCAATAAGGCGCGCAGGCGTCAGCAGGTGCAGCGTGCCGCGCTGGTCATCGGGCCCCCACCGGCCCCAGTTCCGGAGATCTTCGAACAGCGCGGCGAACTCCTGCGCGCTGACACGTGTGCCGGGCAACTCAGACCACCGCCGCCGGGGGCTCGCGGCCGTCGATCACCGAGGTCACGTTTTCGGCCACCAACCGTGCCATCGCGTCGCGTGTGGCCGCTGTGGCCGATCCGATGTGCGGCAGGAGCACGGTGTTCGGAAACTCGCGCAGCTCGACGGGGACGTGCGGCTCGTCCTCGTAGACGTCGAGTCCGGCCGCCGCGAGTCGTCCGGTACGGAGCGCCTCGATCAGCGCCGCGGTGTCGACCACTGCGCCGCGGCTGGTGTTGACGAGGATCGCACCGGGCTTCATCAGCGCCAGCGCTTCGGCGTCGATCAGGTACCTGGTCTCCGGCGTGAGCGGAACGTGCAGGCTCACGAAGTCAGACGCCGCGAGCAGTTCCGGGAGCTCGCAGCGCTCCGCCCCGTTGTCGGATGGCGGGGCGGCGCGGCTCGTGAACAGCAGACGGACGTCAAACCCCCGCAGCAGGCGCGCGACCCGCTGGCCGATGCGCCCGAATCCGACCAGCCCGATCGTGGCGTCTCCGAGGGCGCGACCCAAATGCATCTCTTCGGTCCGGCCGGGCCACTCGCCCCGACGCACGATGCCATCGCACTCCGCGATCCGGCGCCCCGCCGCGAGCATCAGCGCGACCGCGAGCTCGGCCGTCGCCTCCGTGAGCACTCCCGGCGTATTGGTCACTCGCACGCCGCGCCGGCGCGCAGTGTCCAGGTCGATGTTGTCGTAGCCCACGCCGAAGTTCGCCACGACCGCGAGCGACCCGCCGGCCGCGTCGAGCACGCTCTTGTCGATCGGAATCGCGGGGTCGGCCACGATCGCGGTGGCGCCCGGCACCCGTGCGAGCAGCGCGCCGTCCTCGGCTCCGTCGCCGCCGGAATCGACCACGAAGCGCTCGCGTAGCAGGTCGAGACCTGCCGCGGGCAGCATCACGGCCATGACCACGCGGGGCTTTGCCATCGCTTGCGCACCCTAGCCAGCGCCGCACGCGGCTGGTTCATCCGAACCGGGTGATGATCAACCGTTGGGACCGTCGTAACGTCCAAAGCTCCCAGACCGGGGTGCGCTTGCCGAGGCATCCGCCCCTTCGCCCACGACAAGGAGACAGACACATGGCAGTCGCCATTCAGCAGCAGGCGAAAGCGGGCACCACCGACTCGAGTGTCGCGGCCGACGCCCTCGTGGTGTTCGGGATAACCGGAGACCTCGCGAAGGTGATGACGTTTCGCTCGCTGTATCGTCTCGAGGCCCGCGGGCTGATCAACTGCCCGATCATTGGCGTGGCGGCCAATGACTGGTCGGTCGAGGAGCTACGCAACCATGCTCACTCCGCGATCGAGAACACCGGCGAGCAGATCGACGAGGGCGTGTTCGAACGATTCGCTGGTCGTCTGTCCTACGTGCAGGGCGACTTTGGCGACCCGGCGACGTTCAAGCGCGTCGGCGATGCGATGGGGCAAGCACACCGACCGGTCTTCTACCTCGAAATTCCGCCGTTTCTCTTCGCCACGGTTATCAAGGGACTGTCGGAAGCCGGTCTGACCAAGAACGCCCGTGTGGTGGTCGAGAAGCCGTTCGGGCACGACCTCGAGTCGGCGCGCCAGCTCGCGGCGGACATCCACCAGTACATCGACGAGTCTCAGCTCTACCGCATCGACCACTTCCTGGGGAAGATGGGTACCGACGAGTTCCTATACCTGCGCTTCGCGAACTCGACTCTTGAACCGCTGTGGAGCCGCCACCACATCGCGGCCGTGGAGATCACCATGGCGGAGGCGTTTGGTGTGGAGGATCGCGGCCACTTCTACGACCCTGTGGGCGCACTGCGCGACGTCGTCGTCAACCACCTCATGCAACTGTTGGGCGCCGCCGCGATGGATCCGCCCGCTGCCGGAGATGCCGACAGCCTCAAGGACGCGAAGTACGCCCTGTTCCGCTCCATGCCCGAGGCCGATCCGAAGCACTACGTGCGAGGGCAGTACAACGGCTACCTGAACATCGACGGGGTCGCTCCGGGATCGAGCACCGAGACGTACGCGGCGCTCCGGCTCGAGATCCACAACTGGCGCTGGGCCGGCGTGCCCTGGTTCATCCGCACCGGAAAGCGCCTGCCGGTGACGCAGACCGAGGTGAGGCTCATCTTCAAACGCCCGCCATTGCTGCCGTTCTTCCCGACGTCCGGAAGACCTCCGGTCGAGAGCCAGCTCGTGATCAGGCTCGACCCGACGACCGGCATCCGGCTGATCGTCGACGCCCATCGAGCCGACCTGGGGGGACCGCAGGAGATCACGCTCGACATGGAGTTCGCGGAAGAGGGCGGTGAGGGTCCGACCCCGTACGAGGTCTTGCTGGGAGCGGCGCTCGAGGGCAACAGCGCGCCGTTCACGCGCCAGGACAGCGTCGAAGAGACGTGGCGGATCATGGCTCCGCTGATCGATCACCCGCCCGCCGCGCACCCCTATGAGCCCGGGACGTGGGGACCGAAGGAGGCCGACCGGCTGCTGGCCGGAATCGATCGTTGGCACGGGCCCTGGATTTGAGCACCGCGGAGAAGGAGCAACCAGAGATGAGCGTGACAGAGAAGAAGAAGGCGGAGCGGACCGACCATCGGGGCAAAGCCACGGCCGGCGCGCGCGAGAAGCTGGCCCAAAGCGCCGCCGCCCCGTCGCCGTTTACGCCGATCGCCGAGTACGGGTTCATCTCGGACTGCCATACGGGTGCGCTGGTCGCGCCGGATGGTTCGATCGATTGGTTGTGCGTGCCGCGGTTTGACAGTCCGAGCGTGTTCGGTTCGCTGTTGGACCGCGGGGCGGGGATGTTCCGGTTGGGGCCGTTTGGGATCAACGTGCCGACGGGCCGCACGTACGAGCCGGGGACGCACACGCTGATGACGGTGTGGAAAGTCCCGAGTGGGTGGGCGGTAGTGCGCGACGCGCTGACGATCGGTCCGCGCCGTGGCGAGGACGAGATCACGCCGCACACGCGGCCGCCGACCGATGAGGACGCCGACCATATGCTGATCCGCACGGTCGAGTGCATCGACGGCAATCTCGAGGTCGAGCTCGTGTGCGAGCCGGCGTTTGACTACGGCCGCGCGCCGGCGGAGTGGACGATCGCGAGCGACCGCCACAGCGCCGATGCCTCCGGGGCCGGGCAGACGATCCGGCTTCAGACCGACATGCTGCTCGGGGTCGAGGGCAACCGCGCGCGGGCGCGGACCACGCTTCGGGAGGGCGAGCAGCTCTACTGCGCCCTGTCGTGGGCCGAGGGGCTGGCGGCGCCGAAGACGCTTGCGGAGGCCAACGCGCAGCTTGAGGCGTCGAAGCGGTTCTGGCGCAACTGGCTGTCGCGGGCGCGGATCCCCGATCATCCGTTGCGGCCGTTGATCCAGCGCTCGGCCATCGCGATCAAGGGGCTGACCTACATGCCGACCGGGGCGACGGTCGCGGCGTTGACGACGTCGTTGCCGGAGACTCCGGGCGGGGAGCGCAACTGGGATTACCGGTACACGTGGATTCGTGACTCGACGTTCACGCTGCAGGCGCTGCACTACCTGAATCTCGACTGGGAGGCGGACGAGTTCATGGCGTTCATCGCCGATTTGGAGTGCGACGACGATGGTGCGCTGCAGATCATGTACGGGATCGACGGCCGTCGTGATCTGACCGAGACGTTTCGCGAGGAGATGTCGGGGTATGCCGGCGCGCACCCGGTGCGGATCGGCAACGGGGCGTTCGATCAGCGCCAGAATGACGTGTTCGGCGCGGCGCTGGACTCGGTCCTGTTGCATACGCGTCGCAGCCAGCGGCTGCCGCGGCGGCTGTGGCCGCTAGTGCACTCGCAGGCGGAGTGCGCGAAGGCCGTGTGGCGCCAGCCGGATCAGGGGATTTGGGAGGCGCGGGGCAAGCCGCAGCACTACGTGTCCTCGAAGCTGATGTGCTGGGTGGCGATGGACCGCGCGGCGCAGCTGGCGGCGATCCACGGCGACGACGCGCTCGCCGGCGACTGGGCGCAGTCCGCCAAGGAGATCAAGGCCGACATCCTGGAGCATGGGGTTGACAACCGCGGCGTGCTGTGCCAGCACTACGACACCGACGCGCTCGATGCGTCGACGCTGCTGGCGGCGATCTTCGGGTTTTTGCCGGGCAACGACAAGATCCTGCGGGCTAGCGTGTTGGCGATCGCCGACGAGCTGACCGAAAACGGGTTCGTCTTGCGCTACCGGACCGATCAGACCGATGACGGCATGTCCGGCAAGGAGGGCACGTTCGTGATCTGCTCGTTCTGGATGGTGTCGGCGCTGGCGATCATCGGCGAGCTCCAGCGCGCGCGCGACCTGATGAACAAGCTGGTGAAGGTCGCCTCACCGCTGGGTCTGTACGCCGAGGAGTTCGACCCCGACACGGGCCGGCATCTGGGCAACTTCCCGCAGGCGTTCTCGCACCTGGCGCTTCTCGAGGCTGCCGGGCGGATCGCGCTGGCAGAGGCACTCGAGGAGATCGGCGGATGACTGACTACGACGTGATCGTGATTGGAAGCGGTGCCGGTGGCGGGACTTTGGTGCACCGCCTCGCCGGGTCGGGCAAGCGAGTCCTGTTGCTCGAGCGCGGTGGTTGGTTGCCGCGGGAGCCGCAGAACTGGCTGGCGCACAACGTGTTCGTGGAGAACCGCTACGTGTCGCCCGATACGTGGTACTACTCGGACGGCTCGTCGTTTCAGCCGGAGGTGCACTACTGGGTCGGCGGCGCGACAAAGCGCTACGGCGCCGCCCTGTACCGGCTGCGAAAGGAGGATTTCGGCGAGCTGCATCATCACGGTGGGGTCTCGCCGGGGTGGGCGATCTCCTACGAGGAGATGGAGCCGTACTACACGCAGGCCGAGCAGCTCTACCAGGTGCACGGCGCGCGGGGCGAGGACCCGACCGAGCCGCCCACGAGCGCACCGTACCCGTTTCCGGCCGTCTCGCACGAGCCGCGGATCCAGCAGCTCTCAGACGACCTCGCCAAGGCTGGTCTGCATCCGTTTCACGCCCCGTGCGGGATTCTGCTCGACGAGTCCAATATGCCGTTCAGCAAGTGTGTGCGGTGCGACAACTGCGACGGTTTTCCGTGTCTGGTGCACGCGAAGTCGGACGCCGAGGTGATCGCAGTCAGGCCGGCGATCGAGCACCCGAATGTGACGCTGCTGACGGGCGCGGAGGCGGTCCGGCTCAAGACCAACGAGGCCGGAACGGCGGTCGCCGGCGTGGTGGTCAACCACGGCGGCGAAGAGCAGACGTTCGCCGGCGAGCTCGTGGTCGTCTCCTGCGGCGCCGCGAACAGCGCCAGGCTGTTGCTCGCGTCCGCGACCGATAAGCATCCGCGAGGGCTCGCGAACGGTTCTGACCAGGTTGGCCGCAATTTCATGTTTCACAACAGCCAGGCCGTGCTCGCGCTCTCGAGGGAGGAGAACCCCACCATCTTCCAAAAAACCCTCGGGGTCAACGACTACTACTTCACGGGCGGCAAGGACTTCGAGTTCCCGCTGGGGAACATCCAGATGGTGGGGAAGTCGCAGGCGCCGATGTTCCGCGGCGAGAAGCCGGGCGAGACCCGCTTCGCGCCTGAGTGGACGCTGCGGGATGTCGCTCGTCATGCGGTGGACTTCTGGCTCTCGACCGAGGACCTCCCGAGGCCGGAGAACCGCGTCACGCTCACCAAGGACGGCAACATCCAGATCAGCTATACGGCCAGCAACGAGGAGCCCAAGGAGCGCCTGTATCACCGGCTCAAGGAGATGCTCAAGGACCTCGGCATGCACCACGGGCATCTGCTGCCGCACCACGCCTACCTCAAGAACGAGATCCCGGTGGCCGGGTGCGCGCATCAGGCGGGAACCTGCCGGTTCGGGACCGATCCGAGCAGCTCGGTGCTGGACGCCAACTGCAAGGCGCACGAGCTCGACAACCTGTACGTGGTCGACACCAGCTTCTTCCCGAGCATCGGCGCGGTCAACCCGGCGCTCACCGCGATAGCGAACGCGCTGCGAGTGGGAGACCACTTGCTCGAGCGCATGGGAGTCTCGTCTACCGCCGCCCCGGCGGCTCCGGTGGCGTCATGAGTTCGGGAATTCGTCGCGGTTTTGACACTGAGTATTCGATGTACATAGGAGGAGTGAGAAGCTATGCTAACTGTTGAGCGGATCGAGACGTGGCGTGGACAGGACGTGCTGGACAACGCCGGCGAGAAGGCCGGGAGTCTCGGAGAGGTGTACTACGACGCCACTGGCCAGGAGCCGATTCTGTTTTCGGTCAAGCATGGAATGCTCGGACGTCAGGTGTCGTTGGTTCCGGCCGCTGAGGTCGTGCTGAGCCACGACTATCTACGGGTTCCGTACAGCGCCGAGCAGATCAGTCACTCGCAGAGCGGCTCGGTCGAGGACGAGTTGAGCAGCGAGCAGGTCGCCGCGCTAGGGGCGCTGTTCAAGCTCGAGCTGCCCGCGAGCGGCCCGGCCTACAGCGCGAGCTTCATTGAGCGCCGCCGCGCCGAAGCCGAAGAGGCTGACCGGCGGGCGCACGAGCTGGAGCTCGAGGCGCAGCAGCGCGCAACGGAGCTCGAGGAGGCGCGCCGTCGTGCCGGCGCTGCAGCTGAGGAAGCTCACGCCGCCGAGCGCGCGCGGAAGGAGGCCGAGGCGGCCGCGTCCGAGGTCAGCGGGAAGTCACCTCCAGCGTCCGGCGTGTAGCAAAATGGTTCGGACCATAGGACGTCGGGAGGTCGCAGCATGAGCTCGGGGAACGGCAGGCGGCATGTGGTGATCGTCGGCGGAGGCTTTGCCGGCCTCGGCTGCGCCGAGAAGCTGGCCGACTCCGAGGGCGTCCGCGTGACGCTGCTCGACCGCAACAACTACCACCAGTTCCAGCCGCTGCTGTACCAGGTGGCTACCTCGTTGCTCGCGGGGAGCGACATCGCCCACTCGCTGCGAGAGGTGTTCGCGGGTCGGGACAACGTGGACGTGAAGCTCGCCGAGGTCTCCGAGGTGGACCCGGCCACGAGGACAATAAGATCGAGAGATGGGGGGGAGTGGACCTGCGATGCGCTGGTCCTGGCGGCGGGCTCGCAGCCCAATTTCTTCGGCACGCCCGGCGCCCCGGAGAATTCGTTTCCCCTGTATTCACTCGACAACGCGACGCGACTGCGCTCGCGCATCCTCGGCATACTCGAGCAGGTGGACCGCGACCCGAAGCTGCTGGATCGCGGCGCGCTGAATTTCGTGATCGTCGGGGGAGGGCCGACGGGCGTCGAGGTGGCCGGTGCGATCGGCGACATGATCGCCGACACGGTGCCCACCGAGTACCACAACATCGATACGAGCAGGGCCCACATCTACCTCGTCGACCTCGGTGACGCGCTGCTCAAGCCGTTCTCGGACAAGGCTCACGGCTACGTCGACAAGGTGCTCAAGGAGAAGGGCGTCGACGTTCACCTGGGCACCAGCGTGAAGGAGGTCGACACGGGTCACGTCGTGCTCTCCGACGGCGCGCTCGTGCCGACGCGTTGCGTCATCTGGGGCGGCGGCATCAAGGCGGCGCCGGTGGCGGCCGACTGCGGCCTCGCCCAAGGCCGGGGTGGACGCGTCGACGTCCAGCCCGACCTGACGCTCGCCGGCAGCCAGGGCGTATACGCGGTCGGAGACATCGCCAACATCGCCGGTCCGGACGGCGAGCCGCTTCCCCAGCTCGGCTCGGTCGCTCTTCAGAGCGGCGAGTTGGCGGCTGAGAACATCCTGGCCGACTTCGAGGGCAAGCCGCGAAAGCCGTTCGCTTACCGCGACAAGGGCATCATGGCGATGATCGGCCGGGGGGCGGCGATCGCCGAGGTAGGCAAGAACCATCACGAGGTCCACGGGCAACTCGCGCACATGGCCTGGCTCGGCGTGCACGCCAACCTCATGACCGGGACGCGGGACAAGATCCAAGCGATCATCGACTGGGGGTGGGACCGGTTCACCAAGACCGGCGGCCCGCACGTCCTCGACCGGGGTGCGGCGGCCGAGATCAACTGGGACGACGACCCTGCCGTCGCGCCGGCGGGGGCTACTCCAGCCTCGCCGGCAGCGTGATCACCCGGTCGACGAGCTCGAGCCCCTCGTCGCGATGGGTGATCAAGAGCACGGTCTGCTCGCGCGCGGCCGCGAACACGTCCCGCACGAGTTCAGTGGCGGTGAACTGGGTCAAGATGGGCGGTCGGCTCGTCGAGCATCAGGACGGGCGCGCCGGCGAGCAGGGCGCGGGCGAGGACGATCCGCTGCCGCTGGCCTCCGGACAGCTCCCGTCCCTCCTCGCCGACCAACGTCTCTACACCTTCAGGAAGCTCTTCTATCCAGCCCCAGATCCGGGCGCGGCGGAGCACCTGCTCGACGTCCGAGTCGCTCGCGTCTGGTCGTGGAGAGGCGGACGTTGTCCCGGATGCTCGCTGAGAACAGGTGCGAGTCCTGGCCGGCGACCGCGATCAGGCGCCGCACGTCGTCCTGATCGAAGCCCACGAAGGTCACGCCCGGCCAGCGTGACCTTTCCCGCCTCCGGATCGAGGAAGCGGAGCAGCAGATTGACGATCGTCGTCTTGCCGGCGCCGCTCGGACCGAGGAGCGCGACCCGCTCGCCCGCCTGGAGACGAAGGCTGACGCCGTCCAGCGCGGGACGCGGCTGGCGGGGATAGCGGGCGCGAACGTCCTCGAGCGCGAGTGCGAACGGCCAACTGGGAGCCGGGGCCGGCAGCGCCGGGTCGTTCACGGCTGCCTCGCTGCCGGTCAGCTCGAGCAGCCGGCGACCGGCGGCGAGCGTCGCGAACAGCTCGCGGGCCGCTGCGCCCAGGGGCGTGACGGCCTCGAATGACGCCAGCGCAAGCAGCGTCAGCGTCGCGATCAACACGCGGGCGAGGTGCCCCTGAGCCGAAGCGCTCACCGCGACGGCGAGTACGCCGGCAACGGTCAGGCCGGACACCATCAGCCCGAGGCCGTCGCCCGCACCCGCGGCGAGCGCGTCGCGACGGGCCACCTTCACGAGCGTGCGGTCGGCGGCCCGGACGCGCGCAAGTGCTGCCTGATCGGCGCCGAACGCGACCACCTCGGGTGCGCCGCGCATCAGCTCGACGAGCTCAGCGGAGAGCTCGCCGCGCGCGCCGGCCTGCCGCCGGCTCGCGCGAGCGCCGAGCCAAACCGACAGCGCCGGCACGAGCAGTCCGACGATGAGCAAACCGGCGGCGAGCACGATGCCCGCGGCCGGGAGGAAGGCGGCGGCGGCACCGACCGACACGGCACCGGCCAGGAGCGCCACGAGGGTCGGCTCGAGGCTGCGCAGATATAGGTTCTGCTGGGCGTCGACGTCGGCGACCATCCGCGAGAGCAGGTCGCCCTTGCGGTAGGAGTCGAGCTCGGCCGGGGCGAGCGGCTCGATTCGCTCGTAGAAGCGCGTCCGCACCCGGCCGAGCATGCGCAGAGCCATGTCATGGGAGGCGAGCCGCTCGAGGTAGCGCACGACCGGCCGCCCGAGGCCGAAGGCCTGCACGGCGACGATCGCCACCATCAACGAAAGGATCGGAGGCCGCTCGGCGGCCCGTGAGATCAGATAACCGGCGGACGCCATCAACCCGACCCCGAACACGACGGTCAGCGCGCCCAGGGTCACCGCCCCCGCCAGGCACCATCGCGGCACCTTCACGAGCCCCAGCAGCGGACGGAGCGTCGTGTTCACGCCGCCCTCCTTGCCTCATCGGCGACGGCAACCCCGTCGATGAGCCGGACCACGCGATCGGCGCTCTGAACAAGCTCGGGGCGGTGGGCGATGACGAGCATCGTCCGGCCGGCCCGCAATCGCCGCACTGCGCCGGCGACGACCGCCACGCTGTGCCGGTCGAGATCCGCAGTCGGCTCGTCGAGGATGACGAGCGCCGCGTCCCTCAAGAACGCCCGGGCGAGCCCGATCCTCCGGCGCTCGCCGGGCGAGAGACCGCGCCCGCCCTCGCCGATGATCGTCGCGTACCCGTCCGGCAGCGCTCTGATGAAGTCATCCGCCCCGGCCCGAGCAGCCGCCTCGATCACCATCTGCTCGCAAGCGCTCGGGTCGCCGAGCCGGATGTTGTCCGCGACCGTGGCGCGGAACAGCGTCGGGTGCTGAGGCACCCAGGCGATTTCCTGGCGCCAAGCGTCCATCTGGCAGTTCGAAAGGGGGATGCCGCCCACGGAGATCCGGCCTGCGGTGGGCTCGAGCAGCCCGAGCAAAAGCGCGGCGACCGTGCTCTTGCCAGCGCCGCTTTCTCCGACCAGCGCCACCGTTTCCCCGGGCGATAGCTCGAGGTCCAATCCGTCCAGCACCCGCCACGCGCGAGCCGGATACGAGAACGACACCTGCTCGAAGCGGACGGCTGCGTGCGCCGGGCTCGGCCCCGGTCGCGATCCCCCGCGCGCGGCGGCGCCGTCCGCGTCGAGCAGCGTGAACATCCGCTCCGCGACGGCCAGCCCGTCGGCGCTCGCGTGGTACTCAGCGCCGAGCCGGCGGAACGGCAGGTACAGCTCTGGCGCAAGGACGATCACGGTCAGCCCAGCCTGGAGTCCCGAGTCCGCCGTCGACGAGCCGCACGCCGGCCGTCACGGCAACGAGCCCGACCCCCAAGGTGGCCGCGAGCTCGAGGACCGACCCGGACAGGAAGCTGACCCGCAGAGTTTCCATCGTCGCTTTGCGGTAGCGGTCGCTGACCGCCTCGATGTCCGTCCGCCTGCTCGCGCGCCCGGCCGAAGGCTCGAAGCGTGGGAAGGCCTCGAACGACGTCGAGGAAGTGCGTGGAGAGCTGCCGGAGCGCCTGCCACCGCTCGTCGGTTCGCTCCTTGGTGTAGAGACCGATCAGCCACATGAACACCGGCACGAGCGGGAGCGTGAGCAGCATGATCACGGCGGCCTCGAGGTCGATGAACGCGACCCAGGCGATCACCAGAAACGGCACCACGGAGGCCAGCACAACCTGAGGCAGGTAGCGCGCGAAGTAGCCCTCCAACCCCTCGACTCCCTGCACCGCGGCCGTGGCGATCTCGGCGCCGCCGGTGCCGTCGGTCGCCAGCGGCCGTGTGCGCAGACCGCTTCTCGACCAGCGCCAGGCGCAGCTCGGAGAGGACGCTCCACGCGGCGCGGCGTCCCGCGATCTCCATTCCCCATGCGACACGCGCCGCGCAATGCGAACGCGAGCACGAGGAGCGCGAAATCGAGACCGAGGGCGTGGAGTGGGACGCCGTCGAACGCGCGCGCGACGATCCGCGCGAGCAGGCTGGCCTGCACGAGCACCGCCAGGGCGGCGCCGATTCCCAGGCCGGTGTCGATGGCCAGCAGGGGACGCGCCGAGCTCGTACGGTGCAGCAGGCGCGGGTCGAGGGCGCGCATCGGCTGGACTACGCCTGCGTCGCGGCTTGCTCGGTGGCATCCCCGGTCGTCTCGGCGGAGGCGGGTGGTGCGCTGACGCGCTGGCGGAACACGTGGAACGACCAGCCCTGGTACAGCAACACGACGGGCATGAAGAGGACGGCCACGATCGTCATCACGACGAGCGCGTAGTGGCCGGAGGCCACGTTGTTGACCGTCAGGTTGTAGGCAGTGTTAGTGCTCGAGATCATGACGTTCGGGTAGAGGGCGATGAAGATCTGACCTACGGCGGCCGCGATCCCGAACGCCGAGGATGCGAACGCCCACCCGCTGTAGTTCGTGTTCACGAGCAGCGCGGCGAAGATCACCGCGATCACCCCGAAGATCTGGGTCGGCTGGGGCACCGTGCCGCCGCCGATCACGACGAGCGTCCAGATCACCCAGGCCACGTTGATGACGATCGCCACCAGCCCGATCGACGCGGCCCGCGGCGCGGGCGCGGTCGCGGATCTCGCCCGTCGTCCGCAGCGTGAGGAACGTCGCTCCGTGCAGCAGGCACAGCGTGAGCAGCGTGACTCCCGTCATCAGCCCGTAGCCGGTCAACAGGTCGAAGAAGTCCCCGGTGAAGTCGTGGTGCTGGTTGATCGGGAGGCCGTTGAGGAGGTCGCCGAGGGCGACACCGATCAGCAGCGGGACGAGAATGCTGCCGACGGTCTGGGCCCACGACCACCCGGCGCGCCAGCGAGCGTCGTCGCGCTTGCCCCGGTACTCGAACGAGACGCCGCGCCCGAACAGCGCCACGAGCACGAGCACCAGCGCCAGGTACCCGGCGGAGAACAGCGTCGCGTACCAGCCGGGAAAGGCGGCGAACATCGAGCCACCGGCGACGATCAGCCACACCTCGTTCCCGTCCCACCAGGGCCCGATCGTGTTGATCACGACGCGCCGCTCGATCTCCGAGCGGCCAATCAGCATGTGCAGCGCTCCGACCCCGAAGTCGAATCCGTCGAGCACGAAGAACCCGAGCCAGAGGGCGACGATGATGACGAACCAGATCGTGTGAAGGTGCATGGAATCAGTAGGTGAGGGCGGGGACGGCGGTGCCGGCCTCTTCGCTCGGCTCCGCCGCCTCGGCGTCTGCCTGGGCCAGGCCGTGGCGGGAGTAGCGCAACATCAGGTACAGGTCGGCCGCGCCGAGCACGATGTACGACAGGACGAACACGCTCAGGCTGATCCAGATCTCCGTGGCGCTCACCGAGGGGGAGTTGGCGTTGACGGTCTTCTGGAGCCCCTGCACGATCCACGGCTGGCGTCCGCTCTCGGTCAGCAACCAGCCGGCCGTGTTCATCAGAAACGGCGTGAGCACGGCCCACACCGAGATCAACAGGAACAACCGCGCGCTGCGAAGCTTGTTCCGGGAAGAGCAGCCAGCCGCCCCACAGTCCCAGCAGCAGGACCAGCGACCCGAGGTAGGCCATGACCCGTATCGACCAGTACTGGATGAACACATCGGGTACGTAGTTGCCCGGCCCGTACTTCGCCTGATACTCGGCCTGAAGCTGGTTGAGCCCGGTGACGGGGCCGCTCCACGTGTTCGTCGCCAGGACCGAAAGGAGGTGCGGGATCAGGATGATCTGCGACGGCGTCTTGTCGTTGGCGCCGCCCCCGATCTGGAAGGCCGAGAACGAGCACGGCTTGCAATTGGTCCACTGCGCCTCGGCGGCGGCGATCTTCATCGGCTGGTAGTGGGCTTCGATTACCCCGAGCTGGTTGCCCACCGATAGCTGGATCACGATGGCGGGGATCAGCACGATCAGCGCCACCTTCGCGGTGCGGTGGAAGGACTCGATGTGGCGCTGCTTGCGCAGGTACCACGCGGACACCGCCAGCATCACCAGAGACCCCGTGATGAGCGAGGCGAGGACCACGTGCGCGTAGCCCCACACGAACGTCGGGTTGACGAACAGCGCCCACACGTTCGTCAGCACGGCCTCTCCGCTCTTGTTGAGCCTGTAGCCGACCGGGTGCTGCATCCACGAGTTGGCCATCAGGATGAACATCGCCGAGAGCAGCGACCCGAGCGAAACCGCCCAGATCGTCGCCAGGTGCACTCGCTTGGGAAGATGGTTCCAGCCGAACAGCCACAGCCCGATGAACGTCGACTCGAGGAAGAACGCCAATATGCCCTCCATGGCCAGGGGTGCGCCGAACACGCCACCCACGAAGCGCGAGTAGGTCGACCAGTTCATCCCGAACTGGAACTCCTGCACCAGCCCGGTGACCACCCCGATCGCGACGTTGATCAGCAGCAGCGTGCCGAAGAAGCGCGTCATCCGCTTGTAATCGGGGTTGTCGGTGCGGTACCAGGCCGTCTGCAGCACCGCGACCAGGAAGGCGAGACCGATCGTCACCGGGACGAAGAAGAAGTGGTAGATGATCGTCGTGGCGAACTGCCAGCGGGCTAGGTCGTTGACCATCGGCGGGCGGGCTCCGTCTGTCAGCGGCTGATCGTCGCGACCCAGTCTCGCCTGAGGAGCGAGCGCGGTCTTCATCCCAAACGGATGACGGTGGGGGCCATAATCTCCTCCGTCGCCCAATCAGATGATGCGGCCCACACCTCGGACGCTTTGATTTAGGCTTTCGCAACGCCCGTACGACAGGAAGGCAACATGACCCTGATTAGCCATCAGACCATCAAGCTGAGCAAGGGCAAGCACTCCTCCCCTGAGGAGGGCGCCTGCGTAATGGAGCTCGCCTCGATGCTCGCGGGCGAATCGTTCACCGACCATCCCACGTCGGCGTGTCCCGTGATCGGCTCGCTTCTCAGGGCTTACAACGATTACGCCGGCGACGAGCGCCGGCAGGACCTGTATGCGTACGCGGCGCGGGTCGTGGGCAGCCGTGGCGGGCGCGAGCTACAGCGCGCGCGCGCCGAGCGCGTTGCCGAGTGGAGCGCCGAGATGCTCGCGCGCCGGCTCGGACGGTTCTTGCCGCGTCCGGCCGTGCGGGCGATCTGCCATCTCCGCAGGCCCGAGCTCAACTCGGTCGGAACGCACGCCATCCACTCCATCTCGAGGCACACCGACGAGACGCACGCCGCCGTGCTGGCGCTCGTGGACGAGCTGTTGGCGATGGGCGGCGGCATGCCGGCGGCCTCGCCGGCCCGGGCGGCTGGCGCCGCCGAGCCTCCGGCGCGAGTCGCCGAGCCTATGGCATAGAGGCGCCTTCGCATCACCCCGTTTGGGGGATGTGAAGGGCCTGGCCCGCGCCTAGGTTCGCCGTGAGTGGATCCGGCAGAAGAGCTTCTCCGTCGCCTGGCCCTTAACGACGAAAAGTCGGTCGGGATGGTGCTCTCGAGCGGGTCGGGACCGGTCGGGGAGGCGCCCTTGATCCCGAAGGTCGAGCTGCTCGTTCGGCTGGGAGCGCTCGTGGCGGTCGGCGCCGCCACCGCGTCGCTCCGGCGAACCGTCGAGCTCGCGCTGGAGGCGGGAGCGACCGAGGCGGAGATCGTCGGCGTGCTCGTGGCGGTCGCGCCGACCGTGGGTCTCGCGCGAGTAGTGGCGACTGCTCCGAAGCTCGCGACGGCCATCGGCTACGACATGGCGGCCGACGAGTGAGCTTGGGGTTACGAGATGGCTGAGGCGGCGGCCGCTCCTCCGGAGCCGACGGCCGAGCAGGCGCAGGCCACGATGCGCAGCAGGGGTTATGTCGTGCTGCTGATCATTGCGGCCGTGGTGGGGGTGATCGTGTCGTTCGCGGCGTGGGGGTTCCTCGAGCTCGTCTACCAGATCCAGCAGGAGCTGTTCACGCACCTCCCGCACGCCGTTGGCTACGCGCACGGGCCTCCGAAATGGTGGTACTTCCCGGTGCTGGGGATCGGGGCGCTCGTGACGGCCTTCGCGATCGCAAAGCTCCCGGGGCGCGGAGGGCACATCCCCGCCCACGGCCTCGCGACCGGCGGGCCGCCGATCCAGGGCATCGAGCTGCCCGGGATCATGCTGGCGGCGATCGCAACGCTGGGATCGGGCCTGGTGCTCGGGCCGGAGGCGCCGCTCATCGCGTTGGGCTCGGGCTTGGGCATTCTGTTGATTCGGACGGCGCGAAGGGACGCGCCTTCGCAGCTGACGATGGTCATTGGCGCGGCCGGCGCCTTTGCGGCAATGGCGCTGATCTTCGACTCGCCGCTGATCGCGGCGGTGATTCTGATCGAAGCCACAGGGATCGGCGGCGACGAGGCTGCCTCTGTGATCCTGCTGCCCGGATTGCTCTCGGCCGGGATTGGATCGTTGATCTCGCTCGGCATGGGATCGTGGACGGGCCTGAGCACCAGTGCGTTCTCGCTCGGCGTTCTGCAGCTACCCAAGTTTGCCCGCCCGGACATCGCCGAGTTCGGGTGGACGATCGCGCTGGCGCTCGCGGTTGCGGTGTTGGCCCAGGTCGTCATGCGCGGCGGCCTGGGGACCTTGCAGGTCGTGACCCGGCGGTTGGTCCTGTTGTTGCCGATAGTGGGACTGATCGTGGCCGGCCTGGCGATCGCGTTCACGCAGTCCACCGGCAAAAGCGTCAACGAGGTGCTGTTCTCCGGGCAGGATCAGCTCCCGGGGCTGGTCGCGCAGGCGGGAACGTGGTCGCTGTCGGCGCTCGCGCTCCTGATCGCCTTCAAGGGACTCGCATACGCTCTGTGCCTGGGCAGCTTCCGCGGTGGCCCCACGTTCCCGGCCCTGTTCCTCGGAGCGGCCGGAGGCATCATGTGCTCGCACCTCGCGGGCTTTCCGATCACCCCCGCGGTCGCGGTCGGGATGGCCGCCGGGACGGTCGCGATCCTCAAGTTGCCGCTGTCGGCGGTGGTGATCGCCACCCTGTTGACGAAGAACTCGGGTGTCGGGGCCGAGCCGCTGATCATCTTGGGCGTCGTCGTCTGCTACGTGGCGACGCTCCTGCTGTCCTCCCTGTGGAGTGAGAGCCGCGCCACCTCGCCCGCGGGCGAGGTGGCGCCGGCCGGCGCCGCCGTGGCAGCGCCCTGACGCCCGGGCGTTGGGCCTACCTCAAGCCATGCTCCACGCACAGCCCCTGTAGTCGTTCCATCGCCTCGGAGGCGCGGTCCGGTAGGGCGTCGAGTGCGTCGGCGGCCTGTCGCAGCGTGTCGATGGTGACGCCGCGCGCCTCGAGCGCGAAGCGCCCGAGCCAGCGCACCGCGGCTCGCTCGTAGCGCTCCCGATCTCCGTCGCGGAGGAGCAGGCAGATGCGCAGCGCGTCATCGAGACTGACGTGCGGGAGCTCGCGGGCGGCGGCGAAGACCAATGTCTCGTTCCCCGTCTCGAGCGCTCTGCGAAACCGGGTGTACGGGCTGCCGTCGCTAGTCATGCGAACATATGTTCGCACACGGACCGGATGGCTCGCGCCTCCACGTGTCCGGGCGACTCGCGCCTTTACGATGAGCCACGAGACCGAAGCGAAGGGAGCAAGTTCATGAGCATCTCGGTGGTGGGCGTCGTCGGCGCCGGCTTCATGGGCTCGGGGATCGCCGAGTCCGCCGCGGTGGTGGGCAAGCACGTCGTCGTCTACGAGCCCGACGAACGACCGCTTCAGCGCTCCCGGGAAAGCGTCGAGGCCTCTGTCGCCAAGGCGGTTTCGCGTGGCAAGCTCACGCGCGCGGACGCCGAGCAGGTCGCTGACCGCGTGCTTTACACGACGCGGTTGGGGGACCTCGCGGGTGCCGATGCCGTGATCGAGGCGGTCAGCGAGGACGCGAAGGTCAAGCGCGAGCTGTTCGCACGGCTCGACGAGGAACTGCCGGATGCCCAGTTCCTGGCGTCGAACACGTCATCGATCCCCATCGCCGAGCTCGCGGCCGGGACCTCGCACCGGGATCGGGTGCTCGGCTTGCACTTCTTCTCGCCCGTGCCGGTCATGAAGCTGGTCGAGGTCGTGACCGCGATCGATACCTCGGAGGCCGCGGTGTCCACCGCGGAGGCGTTCGCGCGCGACCTCGGCAAGCATCCGATCCTCACCAAGGATCGCTCCGGGTTCATCGTCAACATGCTGCTCGTTCCGTACCTGATGGCGGCGGTGCGGATGTACGAGGAGGGGTTCGCCTCCCGCGAGGACATCGACGAGGGGATGCGCCTCGGCTGTGGTCACCCGATGGGGCCGCTGACGCTGTGTGACTTCATCGGGCTCGACGTGCTTTACGCGGTCTGCGACTCGCTGTACGAGGAGTTCAAGCGACCCGAGTACGCGCCTCCGCCGCTGCTCAAGCGGATGGTGGTCTCCGGTCACCACGGCCGCAAGAGCGGCCGCGGCTTCTACGAGTACATCCCGGCGGCCGCCGGGGCGCCGGCGTGATCGCTCGATGGACGTGGACGACTGAGCCCACAGTCCCCCGCCCCCAAGGGACGTGCGTGACTTTGTGGTCAATATAGGCGCATTAGGTCAAGCACCTGCCCGATCCGACACCGCTCCGTGGTCAGGCACGGGAGCTCTGGGGTCATGAACGGGTGTCGGCAGCCGCCACGGCCTGCGCTTCCTGCGGCTCGACGCGCCCGCCCGGGAGTCCGCGGACCGCCACGACGAACGTCGCGGCCATCACTCCGGCCATGATGTAGAAGACGGTTTGGGTCGAGTGGGCGAACGCGAGCTGGACGTCGTGTACGAGAGCGTGAGGTTGCCCGGAGCTCGACCGGGCGCCCCCGACGTTGGTCGCGAATGAGCTCCCGATCCTGCTGGCGATGCCATGAGGAACGCCGTTGCTCGTCAGCGCGTTCGTGACGTTGCTTTTGTTTTGGCTGACCAGGATCGCTCCGAGCACCGCGAGGCCCAGGCTGGCGCCGAAGTTCCGCGCGGTCTGGGTGATGCCCGTGACCTCGCTATAGCTGGTGCTGGGCGCGCGGTTGACGGCATCCGTGCTCGCGGTCCCCAGCATCAACCCGAGCCCGCCGCCGGAGAGCGCGACATAGAACGACTGCGCCCCCAACGAAAGATTGGTCAGCTTGCCCGCTAAGAGATAGAACCCCACGGCGCCCAATGCGCCGCCCAGCACCACCGCCGGCTTCGCGCCGCGCCGATCCAGGATCCGGCCCCCGATCTGGGCCATGATGACGAACCCCACGAAGAACCAGAGCAGATACTCGCCGGCCTGCGAGGAGTTCTTCCCCAACGAAACCTGCGCGTAGACGCTCCCGAAGAAGAAGAACGGCACGAACACGACCGACATCAACCCCAACACTCCGGTCTCGACGGCAAACCCCCGGTCGCGGAAGATCGCCAAGCGCAACAGCGGCTCCGGTGTGCGCAGCTCCCACGCGACGAACGCGACCATCGACGCCACGCCGGCGACGATGGCAATCCAGGTCGCCGCGCTGCCCCACCCCCACACGCTGGATTGCTCCAAGCCGAGCACGATCAGTCCCATGGCGCCCGTGATCAGGATCGTGCCGCGGTAATCGAGGCTCGCCGGGCGGCGCACGTCATCCGGTCGCGACTTCCAGATCAGGACGAGCGCGATGATCGCCACCGGGATGTTGATCCAGAAGATCGCCCGCCAGGTCCACTGCGTGAGAAAGCCTCCGGCGATCGGGCCGATCGCGGTCAGACCGCCCGAAATGCCGAAGAAGATCGCCATCGCCCGCCCCCGTTCGCGCAGCGGAAACGAGGCCACCACGATGCCCACCGCCGCGGGGAACATGAGCGCCGCCGTGGCGCCCTGAAGCACGCGGAAGACGATGATCCACGCCTCGGCGATGCTGCCCTTGGGAGTCAGCCCGCAGCACGCGGACGCCACCGCGAACCCGACCACGCCGACCACGACCATCTGCCGGCGTCCCCGCACATCCGCGAGCCTTCCGCCGAATGCGAACAAGGCCGACAGCGCCAGCAGATAGCCGTTGATCACCCATTGGGAGCCCGTAGCCGACAGCGACAGCTCCTTCTGGATGTTGGGGATCGCGATGGCAACGATCGTCTGATCGATGAACGTCATCGCGACGGCGAACACCATCGCCGCCAACACCAGCTCCTTCTTGGTCCCGCCCCGCGACGGTCTGACTCCGCTGCTCACACCGCGCAAGATACGCAAGCGGCGCCGGTGCATGCCACGAGGGCGGCGCGGTCCGCACCGGGGCCGCGCTGGCCGCCGGCGCCGGCACACAGGCCGGCGCCGGCGACATCACCACTCAGGCGAACTTGGGGGTTGGATAGTCACGGTCGTGGGAATCCGGGGACCGTGCCGCTCTACTGCTGCGAGCGATGTGGGTGGGCGACCACAGAGTTCCGCGTCGAAGCCGTGCGAAAGCATCAGACCGAGTGCCCGGAATGCGCGGGAACGCTCCGGCTCGTTTTCCACGTGGGGACGCCGGCGCCTGATCCCGAGCCTTCGCCCGCCGATCTGCAGGCCGAGCGCGACCGCGCCCGAGAGCGTTCTGCGCGGGGGCGGGATCGCGGTCGTCGGCAGAGACGTAGGAGCGCCCGGCGGCTACGTGGTGCGGAACCCTCATCAGAGAGGTCCAACCGCTCGAACTAGGCAAGAGGGTGTGCCGAAAAAGGCCCCGGTATGCGGGGCAAATTCAGCGCACCCCGGGGATGCGTGAGATTCACGACGCTCCCGGGGCAAACGCCAGAAAGTGACAGCCGCGCCGGCTCGAGACGCGGTGTTCGGGCGTGTCGATCGTGTCGGTGATCTCGACGATACTTGTGGGGTGGCGACGCGCGTCTGCAGCTCCGCCTTTGTTGGCCGTTCGGCCGAGCTCACCGAGCTCGAGGCGGCGCTGGCCGACGCGGCCGCCGGGCGCCCCCGGCTCGCGCTCATCGTGGGCGACTCGGGTGTCGGCAAGACGCGCCTGCTCTCCGAGCTGGCCTCGCACGCCCGGGCCTCCGGCGCCCGGATCCTGAGCGGCGATTGCATGACCCTCGGCGAGGGCGAGTTGCCATACGCGCCGCTGGTCGGGGCGCTGCGTTCTCTGGCCCGTGCCGGCGATCCCGTGCTCGAGCAGCTTCCGACGAACGTGCGCGTGGAGTTGTCGACGCTCCTGCCCGTGCTGGAGGACGGGGCTCCGGCCTCGGCCCCTTCGGGCGATGAATCGGCTCAGGCGCGGCTGTTCGAGGCGGTGCTGTGGCTCCTGGACCGCCTCGGCGAGGACACCCCGGTCCTGCTTGCGATCGAGGATCTGCACTGGGCGGACCGAGCGACGCGCGCGTTCGTGACCTTCCTCGGCCGCAGCCTATGCCGGGAGCGGGTGCTGATGGTCGCCACCTACCGGGTCGATGAGCTGCACCGGCGCCATCCGCTGCGCCCCGTGCTCGTCGAGCTCGAGCGCAACCCCGGCTCGATGAGGATCGAGCTGCCCCCACTGACCCGCGAGGAGCTCGCCGAGCAGCTCGGCGACCTGCTCGGCGCGCCACCGGAGGGCGACCTGGTGGAGCGCGTACTCAAGCGCTCTGAGGGATATCCGCTGTTCGTGGAGGAACTGATGGCGGCGAGCCTCGACGGACGCGGCCCCCTCCCGTCGACGCTCCGAGATGCTCTGATGGTGCGCATCGAGCGGTTGCCCGATGCGGCTCAGGCCGTGCTGCGGGTCATCGCGGTCGGACAGCGGCTCGACGATCAACTGCTGATCGACGTCACCGGCCTGGAGGGGGCCGCGCTCCAGGAGGCGCTGCGCGAGGCGGTGGCCAACCACATTCTCGTGGTCGCGACCGAAGGGGGCTATCGGTTCCGCCATGCGCTCCTGCGCGAGGTCGTCGAGGGCGACCTTCTGCCGGGCGAGCGCACGGAGATACACGTGCGCCTGGCCCGGGCCCTCGAGGCCCGCGTCGAGCGTGACGGGGCGAGGGTGTATCTGACGGCAGCGATCGCGCACCACTACGCCTCCGCGGGCGATCAGCCCGCGGCGCTGCGCTGGTCGGTCCGCGCCGCCGACACCGCAGAGCGCGTGCACGCTTACGGTGAGGCCGCGGCGCTGCTCGAGCGCGTGATCGAGCTCTTCGATCGCGTGCCCGACGCCGAGGCGCTGGCCGGCGCCGACCGGACGACGACTCTCCTACGGGCCGCCCAGAACCACGGCTTCGAAGGCAACAGCGCGCGCCAGCAGACCCTGGCTCGGGCGGCACTCGTCCTGGTCGACGAGCGCGCCGACCCGCGCCAAGCGGCGCGACTGTTCGAGGTCCTGTACGACGCCCAGTGGCACCTGGGCCTCGGCGACGAGTCGCTGGCCTCGATCGAGCACGCGCTCTCCTTGCTGCCGGCGGGCGAGATCTCCCCCGAGCGGGGCATGTTGCTGCGCACTCAAGCGAAGACGATGATGCTGCGCGGCAGGTACAGAAAAGCTGTCGAGGTCGCGGGCGAGACGCTATCGGTCGCCGACGAGCTCGGCGATCGGCGTCTGCGGGGACGCGCGCTCAACACCCTCGGAACGTGCCTCGTGGACCTCGGCGAGGTCGAGAAGGGCGTCGCGAAGCTACGCGAAGCGATCGCGCTGACCCGGGAGGAAGACGACCCCTGGCAGGAGAACGTGGGATGGATCAACCTGGCCGACTCGCTGCACCTCGCCGGCCGGCTACGCGACGCCCGCGCGGTGGTCGAAGAGGGCCTCGCGCGCGAGCTCAGTCCCCACCGGCTCTGGCTGGTGATCCTCCGCGCGGAGCTCGCGATCGAGGCCGGCGAGTGGGCGGAGGCGAAGGCCATTCTCGGCTCGATCGGTGGGCGCCCAACCGGCAATACGCTCGTCAACCTCGATCTTCGCCGGGTGGAGCTCGCCCTCGGCCGCGGCGACCATGCGCCGGCTCGCGAGCGGCTCGAGGAGGCGGCGGCGCTCGCCGCCTGCATGGACGAGCCGCAGTTCACGGGTGTCCTTGGCGCGTTGGGCGCCGAGCTCGAGCGGCGGGAGGGGAACCTCGCGGCGGCGCGAGGCTTCTTGCGCGACGCCCTCGCCCGACTCGAGCCGCGCACCGACGACACCGCGCGCGTGGCCCGGCTGAGGGCGACGGGGGCGACCGTCGAGGCCGATGCCGCGCAGCGCGCCCGCGATCTCGGGGAGCCCGAAGATGAGCGCATCGCGCTCGCTCAGGCCGATGAGCACGTGGCCGGCGCGCAAGCCGCCGCCGCCAGCCGGCGGCCCCTCGAAGGGGCGTGGCTGCTGAGGGCTCGCGCCGAGCGCACCCGCGCCTTAGGAGCGGCTGACCCGGGCGCGTACGCCGACGCCGCGGAGGCCTGGGCCGCGCTCGAGCGTCCCTACCAGGCGGCGCTGATGCGCCTGGGAGAGGCCGAGGCCTGGGTGTCTCGTGGAGATCGGGCGCGGGCCACGGCCGTCGCAACCGATGCCCATGCCGAGGCGTCGCGGATCGGCGCGGACTGGCTTCGCGAGGAGGTCGAAGGACTCGCGGCCCGGGCCCGGCTCGTGCTCGACGCCGGCGACGCCGCGGTCGAACCCGAGGAAGACCAGGAGGTGGCGGACGACCCGTTCGGTTTGACGCCGCGGGAGCGCCAGGTGCTCGAGCTGATCGCGCGCGGTGCCACCAACCGGGAGATCGGTGCCGAGCTCTTCATGGCCGAGAAGACCGCCAGCGTGCACGTCTCGCGGATCCTGGCCAAGCTGGACGTGCACAGCCGCACCCAGGCGGCCAACGTCGCCCACCGCTTGGGCCTGGTGGGGTGAGCGCCGGCTCTTATCCGTATCGGGGCATGGGTGGAATCGGCCGCCGGGCCCTAACCGCCTCGACGACCGCGCGCGCTTCGGACAGCCGGTACTCCTCGCCGTAGACGGCGCCTTGGCGGCGGGGCGCCTCCATCACCGCGCACCCCTCGTTGCCGCCCAGGTCGACCGCGACATAGCCGGCGTCGCCGATCAGCTCGGAGACGGTCGCCTTTGCCTCCTCGTCGTCGCCGCACAACCACTGAACCACGGCCGGGTCGCGGTGCGCCACCCGGGCCTGGAACGCTGAGGTCAGCGTGTTGAACGACTTCGTGTAGCGCGCTCCCGGCATGCGGGACGCGTTGAACGCGGCCGCCGTCTGGCCGTCGGCCGGCATGGGCCCGGAGCCGAACTGGTTGGTGGTGTCGATCACGATCTTCCCGTTGAGCCGGCCCGCCGCCTCGAGCGCGCTAGGGATGACGCCCCACGGGACGGAGATCACCACGACCTCGGCGCCCCCCACCGCGTCCGCGGGTGTGGCGATCTGCGCGCCGATCTGGCCGGCGAGCTTCTCGAGCTTGGCCGGATCGCGCGCGAAGCTGACGGTCACGTCGTGGCCGGCGGGGGTCAGCTGGCGGGCGATGTTCCCGCCGATCCGTCCGGCACCGACGATGGCAACGTTCATGAAACGGTTCCTCCTTTGATGAGTTTCAGGACGTATTGCGTGATCCTAATGCTTGAGCTCAAGCTATGAGTACGAGTATTGTCCGCGAGGTCTTTGCTCTAGCCTTCGGCCCTATGGACACGGACCGTCGGGCGCACGATCCTGCCGTAGACAATGAGCGACTACCTCGCGACTCGGTCGACGCACTGCTGCGCTCGTGGCGGGCGCGCCGGCCAGAGCTCGACTTCGAACCCGTGGCCGTCATCGCGCGGCTGAACCGGCTTCGCAGTCACATCGATCCCGCCCTGGCCGAGGTATTTGCCGCACACGGGCTGAGCTCTGCCAACTTCGGCGTGCTGGTCACGCTCGCTCGCATCGGCGACGACGGACGCGTCAGCCAACGCCGGCTGATGGACGAGCTAGGGCTGACCTCGGGCACGATCAGCGTGCGGGTCGATCGCCTGGTCGACGAGGGGCTCGTCGTGCGTCAGACGGACCCGGAATCAAAGCGCAACACGCTGATCACCCTGACCGAGCGCGGCCGAGAGCTGGTCCAGCGGGTGATTCCCGCTCACCTGGCCAATGAGCGGCGATTGGTAGCCGCGCTGACCGACGACGAGCAGCACGCCCTCGAGTCGTTGCTGCGCAAGCTGCTGCTCGAGTTCGAAGGCTCACACCCGCCGTCCGGCGCGCCTCTCCGCCTCGGCGTCGCCCTCGCCCCGGCTCACGTCGCGATCGCCATGCGGAAGTCTGTCGGCCTGCCGCCCGTTCCGGCGCTCCTCGTGCGCGCGGTCGACGAGGACGGGCCCGCCGGCGCGGCCGGCCTTCGCACCGGAGACGTGCTGCTCCGTGGCGGCACCCGCGAGCTGCGCTCGATCGGCGCCCTCTATGCGGCAATGGCTGACACCGGCGACAGTTGCCGTCTGAGGATCGTGCTCCTGCGAGGAATGAAGGAGCACCGCGTCACGGTCCGGCTGGGCCACGTTCGCGCTCCGCACGACACGGTGGCCGCGACCGCCGGGCGCACAGCTCGCGGCGAGCACACGGTCTGACTCTGGTTAACCGCCGATCATCTAGGAGAATGCGGCAATGAGCGAGAGCCGGGTGCAAACCGGCGCCGGTCAGGGCGAGCGGCCCGCAGCGGCTGGGCCTCCGGCGCCCGATTCCGAAGACGGGGTTTTACGGCAGCGACCGGGGCTGCGGGGGTGGCTCGAATCCCGGGCGGAGCGGGAACGACGGCTCGAGCAAACCGGGAGCGACCCCGATCCGCGCTTCACGTTCGCCAACGAACGGACCTTCCTCGCCTGGAATCGAACCGCGCTCGCGTTGATCGCCGCCGGCCTGGCGGCGGCGCAGTTCCTACATTTCAATCTGCACGGGCTGAGGCTCATCATCGCGGTGCCATTGATCGTGCTCGGCGCCGTGCTCGCGCTCGCGAGCTACCTGCACTGGGAGGACAGCGAGCGGGCGATGCGGCTGCGCCAGCCGCTGCGGTACTCGTGGATGCCCCGTCTGCTCACCGCCGGTATCGCGGTGATCGCGGTGTGTGGGGGGATCCTGGCCATCGTCGACCGATTGGCGCATTGACCGCGGGAAGCTCTCGGGGGCCGGGCGGCGGCGAAGGGGCGTCCGCTTCAGAGGTCCAAGACCCCGGCATGGCGACGGACCGCACGGCGCTTGCGTGGACGCGGTCCGCGCTGAACATGGCGGCGAGCGGGACGCTGATCGCGCGTGCCGCCTTCGCTGCGGGCCTCGACGTGCTCGGCGTGGCATGCGCCGTCGCGATGGCAACGTCCGCATGGCTCACCTGGCGCCATGGGCGCGTGATCTACTACGGCCGGCAGATGGCCGGCCAGTTCACTCGTCCCCAGACACACGCGCTCGCGCTTTTGACCGGAGCCACGCTACTCGTTGCCGGCCTGGCGGTCGCGGTGACGATTGCGATCTGAGGACGATTTTCCGGGTAGGGATCAATTTGACCGTGATGCGAACGAGATGGAGGTGAGAAGCGATGCCCAGTAAGAAGACGGCGGCACGAGTCGGCGTGAAGGGCGCGAAGGTGATGGCTCGTCATCCTAGGGTCGGGCGGGCGACCATCCGGGCGGCACGGCCCACGGTGAAGGTCGGCTGGAAGGTCGGCAAGGTGGTGGCCAAGCGCAAGGTCCGCCGGCGGGTCAAGGCGTGGGGTGAGCGGGTCGAGATCGTGGGCGACCGGCTCGGGGGGCTGGGCGACGGCCTCGAGCAGCTGAGCGACGGGCTCGAGCGGCTGGGCGACCTCGCCCGGTTTCTCGGTCAGATGGCGGTCGTCTACGGGCCGCCGGCGGCTGAAGTGTTCGGGCTGATCGAGGCTCCCAAGCCGAGGCGAACCGCCCCCGCGTTCCTGGCCGGGATCGCGGTCGGAGCCGTCGGGGTGTATTTCCTCGAGCCCGAGCACGGCTCCGAGCGTCGCCGGCGGGTGCAGAAGTTCGTGGCACCACCTGGGTAGCGACTCGCGGCGGCCTCATATGCCGGCCGGTGGGGCCCGGGTTGCTTATTGCTGCCGAGGCGCTCTTAGCGACGGCGGCGGAGGAGCGCGTACCCCGCGCCGGCCGCGGCCGCGATTGGCAGCTCTACGGCGCCTAATGCAACCGTGGCGACGAGGCCGGCGTAGACCGCCGCGTCCCGACCTGAATCCTTGCGCGAGACGTCTTTTGCCTCGGCCCAGACGTCCTCTGCTTGCTCACGGGTACGAGCGGCTGCCTTGCCGACGAGATCGCCGGCGCTGCCGACCGCGTCGCCCATGATGCGGCCAGCGGATTGGCCCGCGGATGCGGCGGCCCCTACTGGGTTCGGTGCCATGTGTCCTCCTTTACGCGCGTGATGTGACCGGTCCATTGTCGCTGGCGAGCGCCCGGCTGATCGCCAGCGAAGAGAGCGTCGCCCCAGCGCACAGCACCAGCCCGAACGGGGTCGGCAGTGCCAGGCCGAGGAAGCGCTGAAACGGCGGGAACGCGAGCGCTGCCGCCACGAACGCGGCCGAGCCGGCGACGGCGCCGAGGACCTGCGAGCTGAGCCGGCCTTCGGCGCGGCCCAGATCGAGGGTCTGAGCGAGCTGGCTCGTGACGATGCTCGTGAACGCGACCGCGCGCCGCCGGGCGGGATCAGCGGTGCGCGAGCCGAGTACGTACGCGGTGAAGCTGGGCAGCGCGGTGGCCAACCCGCGGTGCAGGACGCTGCGGCGCAACGGCGCGTCGAGCGCCGAGGTGCCTTCGCGCGACAGGGATGCGAGGTTGCGGTGCTCGGGCTCCTGGACCGCGACCGACAGCGCCGGAAGCACGTCCGTTACCAGGTTGACCGCGAGTACTTCCCTGGTGGTCAGGGGCGCCTCGAGTCCGGCGAGCGCCGCGGCGACCATCAGCCCGAGTTCGCCTGCGTTGCCGCCCAGCAGCAGTCCTAGCGCGCGGCGGATGTTGTGCCAGAAGCCCCGCCCCTCCACGAACGTCTCCACCAGCGTCGAGAAGTCATCGTCGGCCAGCACGACGTCCGCCGCCTCCCGCGCCACGTCGGTGCCAGTCGCTCCCATCGCCACCCCCACGTCGGCCAGTCTGAGCGCGGGCGCGTCGTTGACGCCATCGCCGGTCATGGCGACGACGTGTCCGCGCCGCTGCAGCGCTTCGACGATGCGCAGCTTGTCGAGCGGGTTGATCCGAGCGATCACGCGCGCTTCCTCGAGGCGCCGATCCAGCTCGTCATCGTCGAGTCCGGCGACCTCGTCACCGGTCATGACCTCCGGTCCGTCGCGAGCCAGTCCCGCGTCCTTGGCGATCGCGGTGGCGGTCGCGGGATGATCGCCGGTGAGCATCACGACCCGCACGCCTGCGGCTTCGCAGCGCCGAACGGCTGCGGGCACGCCGGCCCGCAGCGGATCGCTGATGCCGATATAGCCGATCGCCGTGAGGCGCTTGGGATCGTCCGTTGGGTGTTGGTCCGTGCCCACGGCGATCATCAAGACGCGCAGACCTTGGCCGGACAGTTCCTCGGCCTTGGAGAGCAGACCGTCCCGCCCGGCCCGCGTCAGCGGCTTTTCTCCGTCGGCGAGTCGCACGTTGGTGCAGCGCGTGGCCAGTACCTCGGCGGCACCCTTGACAAACGTTCGTCCCCGCGACCGCGTCGCGTGAAACCCACGCGAGGGCTCGAAGGGCTCCTCGTCCTGGCGCGGGGCGTCGCGCATCGCGGTCAGGCCGGCGCGCTCGGCGCCCTTGACGACGGCGACGTCGGTCGGGTGCGAGGCGAGACCGGGCGCGTCCGGGTGTGGGCTGGCCAGTGCGGCGGCCTCGAGGATCGCTCGCGCGGATGGGCTCAGCTTCTCCGGCCGCTCACATTCCCCCTGGATCGCCGTCACACACGTGAGAGCCGGCCGACCCTCGGTGAGCGTGCCGGTCTTGTCGGTGCAGGCGACATCCACGCGGCCCAACGCCTCGACCGCCGCGAGCCGCCGCACGAGCGCATTCCGCGACGCCAGCCGCCGCGCGATTGCCGCCTGCGCCACGCCGGCAAGGAGCGGCAGCCCTTCGGGAACCGCTCCGATCGCGATGCTCGCGCCGAGCGCAAGCTGTGGGACGAGGGGCCGGCCCCACGCCACGCCGGCCACGGTCACGAGCAGGCCGCTGCCGACGATCACCGGAAGGCCCTCGCTGAACATTCGACCGAGCTTCTGGCCGAGCGGACTCGCCCGGGTCTCCTCGAGCGTGACCGCCGCGGCGGTGGCCCCCATCCGGGTACCGCCGCCGACCGCCACCACTACCGCGCGCCCGGTGCCAACCGTGATGTCGCTGCCCTCGAGCACCACCCTGGCCACGTCCGGCCCTCCATCGACGACCTTGGCAACCGGCATCGACTCTCCAGTCAGCGCCGCCTCGTCCACCTCCATGTCGTCGGCCTCGATCAGTCGCGCATCCGCGGGCACGCGATCGCCGCCAGCGAGCGCGATCACGTCGCCCGGGACGAGCTCGTCGGCGTCGACCGTCGCGATCGCTCCGTCCCGCACCACGGTTGCGGTGCGGGCGCTCATCCGCTGCAGTGCTTCGGCAGCCCGTCCCGCCTGGTGCTCCTGCCACGCGCCGACCAGGGTGTTGACGACGATCACCGCGCCGATCATCGCCACGTCGCCGAGCGCACCGAGCGCCAGCGATACGCCGGCGCCGGCGGCGAGCACCCCGGTCAGGGGCGAGCTCAGCTGGTCGAGGACCGCGCTGGTGAGCGCGCTGCGGCGCTCGGTTTCCGCGGGAGGGCGCCTGCGCGCCTGCGCCTCGGAGGCGGTCAGCCCGCGCTCGCTGCTGTTCAACGCGCTCAAAGTCTCCCGCACCGAAAGGCGTCCGTAGCGCTCCGGTTGGGGATCCTCGAGCCTCTCGAACACCGAGCGCGGACGCGCCCCGCCGCGCAGCCGCACGTAGCCGGCCCCGATTGCTCCCAGCGCCGCCACGTAGGTCGCCTGCGATCCGCGTTCGAACCTCGGATTCCCCCCGAGGCCCCAGATCCCCCCGGCCACGTTCGACAGCGCCGATGCGATGACCGAATCGCGCACCGCCGTGTCCCGGCGAGCGCCCGCCTCGATGACGGCCGCGACGCTCGAGAGATCCGGGGCCAGCACGTCCGCTCGGGCTGCGAAGCGGCCGCCCCTGCCCGAGCTCAGACCGATCGCGAGGTCGCATTCGGCGAATTCGTGACCCGCGTGACCGGTGTCGCTGAGAACCGCCACGATCGCGCCGTGGGCTTGGTGCTGGCGAACACGGTCAAGCGCATCGCCCGGTACAACACGCGCGCCGGCGCCGGCCGCGAGGTTTGCGACGCCGTCGGCCATCTCTCCAACCACCTCGACGGGGACCGAGAACCGCCGGCACACGCCGAACAGCTGGTCGAGGCCGGGGGCCCGGGCGAGGCGGGTTGCGACCACCCCCGCGGCGCGCCGCTGGCGCGCCATGCGCAGCTCGAGCACAGGACCCGGCTCCGGGTGGTCGGCGCTGGAGCGCTTCGGGCGCTGCGCGCCGGCGCGCGCGGGGCCGAGAAGCCAACGCTCTTCCTCGATCTCGGCGCTGGCGACTACCCCATCGAACGTCCCATCGACGGCGTCGGCTGCCTCTGCGCCGCCGAACAGCGAGCCCCACGGGGATCCCGCCGCGGCGGATATACCCGCCGCGAGGCGCATCACGTCCGCTTCATCGAGGTCGGCGGAGGCGGCCGTCACGTGGTCGAGCTCCAGGCCGTCTACCAGCGCGCGCGGCGACTCGATGATCAAGGCATCGGGAACACAGATCGGGCGCTTCTCGCGCGAACCGACGATGGTCACGCCCTGGCGCAGCACCCGAGCGGCCGCGCCGTTGTCCGCGCTCTCGGCACCGATGAGCGCTGCCCGCGGGTTGACGAGCAGGAGCGCCGTGAGCGCGCGTGCCGGTGAGCGCGTCAGCAGTCCGGTGATCGCGGCGTAGGCGACCGATGCTGGCGGTAGCGCGCTCAGATAACGGTCGTAGATGGTCGGCGTGGGGGGCGCGCCGCGCGGGTCAGGCGTGAACGCGGGATCGCGGTCGAGCTCGACGGTGATGGGCCCGCCGGAAAGCCTCGAGCCGGCATCCAAGCGCTCTCCCGGCGCGGCGGCGCGCAGCTCGCCGCTGGACGAGATGAAGGTTCCAAAGCCGCTCAACACAGTCCCCGGGAGCGGAACCCGTTCACCCGGCTCGATCTCCACCCGTGCGCCGGGATGGGCCGGTTCGGCGTCCTCGAGCCGATCCTCGTAGTGCCGCCAGGCGTTCCGGCGCGCCCTGACCGTGGTCATCAACCGCAGCGCGGCCGCGCCGTTCACCGCGAGCCCGAGCGGGCTCCCGGCGAACGTGAGGCTGACGATCGTGACGCCGCTCAGCGCCAGCTGGGCGGCGTTGCGACCCAGGACCTCCTCGAGCCGGCGCTCGATCGGCGGCAGGCCTTCGATGATCCCCATGGCGCCCGCGACCTGGGCGCCCCGCCCGCCGCCGAGGGCGTCACCTTCCGGCCCCGACCTGGCTCGCCGGATCCCGGCCAGCGCGAGGCCAAGACCCGAGCCGACGGCCCTAGCGGAGCTCTGGATCAGAGGCGCCGGATCCAGGGGATGCGAAGGCGTCTCCTCACCCGGAACCTCGGGTAGCTCGAGGCTCGTGACTTGGGCGAGGAGGTCCTGGATGTCGAGGAGGTGCTCGGAGTACTCGACCAACACCCGACCCGTCAACTGGCTCGCGGTCACGCGCGACACGCCTGGAAGGCGAGCGAGCCGTTCCACCACGCGGCGCGCGAGCTCCGGATCGCGATCGATGCCCCGAACGGCGATCCGCGCGCGCCGGCGCAGGCGCCCCACCTCGCGCACCGCGTACTTCGGCACGGCGCCGACCCCTCTTACCGCGCCGCGGACCCGGCTCCCGCGGGGCGGTTGCGGTGATGGTGCCTCCACTGCCCCACCGAGCGCAGCCAAGATGGTTTTTTCGGTGGCCGCCGCGGTCTGGTCAAACTCGACGAGGACGTTCCGAGTGTTCGCGTTGGCGCGCGCCCGTTGGACTCCCTCGATTTCGCCTACGCGCCGCTCGATCACGCTCGGCTCTTGGTCCGACCACCCGGGCACGTGCACCCGGACTCGGCCGGGCAGCGAGTGAATGATCCGTGGCGCTCCGGCCGCGGCGCTGATTTCCGCCGAGAGCGCGCTCAAACGCTAAGCGTTTCCACCGCTCGGCGGTGTGCGCCGCGAGCGAGCTGAAGTGGTGCGGCTGGACTGGGTCCGCCGGCGAGGCCGCGATGTGGTTGCCCTGGGGCTAGCGGGGCTCGACGCCTCAGCGCCGGCGGGGCCCGACGTCTTAGCGCGAGCGGGGCTCGACGCTCCGGAGGCCCCCTGGCGAGCGCCGCGAACCGCGCCCCGGGCGGCGGAAACCGCGACGTCCCCGGCCTTCAGTACGCCGGCGAGGCCGTACACGGCGCCGCGCCGGAAGAGCTCGCGCGCGCGCGGCGACACGGCGGCCGCGGTGGCGGCCGCGATGATGCCGGTCTCGCGGTCCAGGTAGTCGTCAACGCCCACTGCGTCCCTCCTTAATTGATCGGCAGGGAAATGGATTACCCGGCGCCCGCAACGATCAACCTCCAAACGGATTCACAACTCGGTCACATTTGCTTCTCAGGATTGCAACAGGGGCCGGGCGTGGGCGTCGAATACTACGGATCGACCTTCCTCCGAGACCGAGAGAGGGCCCATGCGACGGTTGCTCTTCATCCTCTGGGGCCTGACGCCCCGTGCCGTTCGCCCGCCCCGGGTTATCGGGGAGCGGGCGCACTCGCGCCGCTTGTAGGCGAGCGGGGTGGCGGAGCGGGGTGGCGCACCGGCCCGGGCGGGTACCCTAGACCGCAATGGCTGAGGCCCAAGGCAACGACTCTCAGTCCGGCGAGGATTCGAGAGAGCGCGCCCGGCCCGAGCAGGTACTGGAAGGCTGGGGCCGGCGAGCGGGCCGGTTCCTGGCGGTGGCCGCCTCGCGAGTACGCGAGGAGGCGGAGGACATCTGGGCCGAGGCCCAGAGCATCAAGCGCGGCGAGCGCGAATAGCGGAGAGCACCAAGCGCGGCGAGCGCGAATAGCGGAGGCAGTTCTTAACTGTTTGAGTCACTGGCTTCGTTTGCCTTGACGCCTCTGGGCGGGTCTGATCCACTGAGCTGACCCTCGGGTGAGGCTTGCGGCGAGAGTAGGAGACCCGCACGTTCGTCTGAGCCGGCCGAGGGGTGTTCCCCCATCCAAAGTTAGGAGACACCATGCGCTTGCTTTCACGCATGACGCTGCCATTTGCGCTGCTCGGACTGGCCCTCTTAGGCCCGCTCGTCGCATCCGCGGGTGCGCACAGCCGGTCCGGCGTGGTCGGGCATGTGTACGTCGACGACAACACCGCCGGTGTGAACACGGTCGGCGCGTTCGACCGGCACGCCGACGGATCGCTGACGCCTACGCCGGGATCGCCGTTCGTCGCCGGCGGCGCTGGAACCGGAGCCGGCCTGGCCTCCCAGGGCGCGCTTCAGATCTCGTCGGATGGCCGCTTCGTGGTCGCCGTCGACGCAGGAAGCAACCAGATCTCGGTGTTGCGGATCAGGCGCGACGGATCGCTCGAGCTCGTGCGCGATGGCGTTATCTCTTCGGGCGGCATCCTGCCCGACAGCGTCACGATCCACGATGACCTCGTCTACGTTGCAAACTCCGGTAACGGGGGCAGCAACTACACCGGCTTCACCCTCGGTGACAGCGGTCGTTTGCGACCGCTCGCGGGGTCGACGGTCCCGCTCCCTGACGGCTCCGCCCCCGCAGACGTGCTGTTCAACGGCACCGGCAGGAAGCTCGTCGGCACCCGGGTGGGCACCTCTGAGATCGACAGCTTCACCGTCGGCCGCGACGGTCTGCTCACCGCGGCGCCCGACTCGCCGATCGCGGGCCAGGGGCTTGGTCCGTTTGGGAGCGAGTTCCGGCCGACCAACCCGCACCAGCTGTTCGTCTCAAATGCCCACAACGTCGGCCCGGGAACGGGCACGGTGTCGGCCTTTAGCGTCTCGCGCGACGGCACGCTGACGTCGATCTCAGGATCCCCATTCGGGGATGACCAGATCGCGCCTTGCTGGGTCGAGATCACGCGCGATGGCCGGTTCCTGTTCACCGTGAACACCGGATCGGGATCGATTTCTCGCTACTCGATCGCGCGTGACGGGACGCTGGGGCTGATCGGCAGCACCCCTGTCAGCGGCGATGGCGGTGTGGGCGCGGTCGACGCCCGTCTGAGCCCCGACGGCCGCACCCTGTACGTGGACGAGAGCAAGGTCGGCAAGGTCGGGGCGTTCGCCGTCGACGGCGGCAACCTGACCGAGCTCGCGAGCTCGCCGTTCTCGCTGCCGGCCGGCGCTGCACCGGCAGGCGTCGCCGTCAACTAGCTGGGAGCGCATCGCCCGCACCGAATGACGCGAGCCGGGGACGCCGGGCCCCCGGCTCGCGCCGCCGAGGGCGCGTATGAGCTTGGCGACCGCGGTCGGGATTCGCTCACCAGCGGCCTCGCGCAAGCTCACGCGCTGACGCTACCAGCGGGGTCGTAAGCCCTGCCGACGGCGCCGGACCAGCGGTACTCCGGACCTCACTGAGAAGTGAAGCCTTCTGCCTCCGGTATACGCAGGAAGAAGGCTTCACTTCGCCCGGGGGCCTACTCGTTCCCACTCGCACCCCGAAGTCCCAAGCTTCCCGAGTGCATCCCGACTTTTGGCCGTCCGAGCTTGACAGGATGAACCCGACCTGTAATATTGACCTGACTTCAGTTCATCTCCTTGACATGTGCTCTCAATGGTCGCTCATCGGTACTCCTACCCCACCGTCACCGAGTTGCGCCGACACGGTGTGCCGGCCGAGCGTCCTAGAGGCCCAGCGGTGGTTCTCCTTAAATCACTCCCATCGGCGCTCGGCCGTCCTAGCGCGTGGGCGCCGCGTCCGCGCCCCGCCGCAGATCCGCGATAGACCGGGGAGCACGTCAGGTGTCGCGGACAGCGAGCAACCACACGGCCGCGGTCACCCGTCTCGCGGAACTCGTTGAAGAGCTACTCGACGCTCACTGCGACACGATCTGCTTCGAAGAAGAGGAGATTGGCGGCGCTCGGTGGGCCGCACACGTCGACTACCTGCGGGACCTTCAGCGGGTGGGTCAGCGGTCGCTGGCGCGGCTGGCGAGCATCGACGCGTAGCGGGGCTACCCGCTGGCGCCCTGTCTGATTCAGGCGCGCGCCTTCAGCTTGCGGTCCGCCAGCTCGGGCTCGAGCGCGAGCACGGCGAGCTGCCGGCGAACGAAAAAGTCGGCGATCTCGTCGAGGGCCATCGTGCCCCGCGGGCGGTACCAGTGCCAGACGCTGTTGTATAGACCGAGCACCGCGCGCGTGAGCAGCCTCGCGTCGGCCCTGGGAACGTGTCCCTGCTCCATGCCACGCACCAGGAAAGTCGCTCACGAGAACTCCAGATCGCGCGTTCTGGCACGCGCCAGCTCACGGGCTTCCTCCTCTCGTCGGGATTGACGGGGGATCCCGAGCAGTCCCTGTTCGGCCACGAGCACGCGGTTACGCAGCACCTCTTGTTCGCTCAGGTCATACGACGAGCGAAGGACGCCCACCAGCGCGTCCAGGTAGTCGTCGTAGTCGGTCGTGATCCGCTCGAAGTCGGCTTGGAAGTACGCCAGCGCGTCGGCCATGATCACGTAGAGGCAGTGCAGCTTGGTTTCGAAGTAGTGGTACAGCGCGGTCGAACCGATGCCGACCGCGGCGGCCACGTCCGCCCACTTGGTGTCCTCATAGCCGTGCTCGCCAAAGTAGGCCGTCGCCGTCGCGAGGATCTCCTGGCGCTTGTTGCGCGAAGAGGTACGACGCTGGCCGTCTGCTCGTTCTGCTCGGTTTGCTTGGCGCGGCGCAGGCACGGTCGCCTCCTGCTCGCCGACCGGGTACAACCCGATCATACGCGCAACTGAGGTCGACTCGATTAGATCGGCAAGGCGCGGTCAGTCGCGAAGGAGCGAGATCGCCCCTTCGGGACATGAACCCTGGGCCTCCTCGGCGAGCTCGATGAGGTCCGGCGGGACGTCGATCGTGTGGCCGCGGATCGTCACGTAGCCCTCATCATCGCTGTCGAGGAGCTCGGGGGCGAGCGTGTAGCAGCGCCCGTGACCCATGCACTGGTTGGCGTCGACGGTGAGCTTCACGACGTCACCTCCCATCGGAGCGGCAGCCGGTCCAGCGACATCATCGAGCCGCCGCCTCGTTCGATCAGCCGCGCGTCGTCGACCAGCTCGAAGTCGGGGATCGAGGCCAGCCACTCCCGCACCGCGACTTGCATCTCGCGTCGAGCCAGGTGCATGCCGAGGCAGCGATGCGGCCCGTTGGCGAAGCCCATGTGGTTGTTGCGCTTGCGGTCGATGACGAACTCATCCGCGCGCTCCCAGGCGCGCGGGTCCCGGTTCGCTCCCGAAACGAGCGCGTACACCATGTCGCCCTTTTTGAGCTGGACGCCATAGAACTCGGTGTCGCGCGTGACCTTGCGCCCGTCGCCGAATACGATCGTGTAGTAGCGCAGCGTCTCCTCTACCGCCAGCGGCACGAGTTCGGGCTGCTCGATCAACAGGCGGCGATGCTCGGGATGCAGCGCCAGATGGTGGAACATGTAGCCGAGTTCACCGCGCGTGGTGTCGAGCCCCGCCAGCACGAGCACGGTCAGCATGTCCAGCAACTCGGCATCCTCGAGCGGGCGATCATCGAATCGCGCGTGCAGCAGGTGAGAGGCCAGGTCGCCTGGCCGCTCCGGCTGGCCGCGGCGCTCGTCGAGTGCCGCCACCCAGTACTCGCGGATATCCTGAAGCGCCTTGGCCATCGGCTCCAGGCCGGCTGCGTCGCCACTGAAGCCGGCGAAGAAGTCCTCGACCCACTTCACGAAGCGGTCGGTCTCGGAGACCGGGACGCCGATCACATTGAGGAACGCCGCCGTGGGGAAGTGCAGCGCGAAGTCCGCGATGAAGTCGCAGGCCCCGCGGAAGGCAATCTGCTGGACGTAGTCGCGGCAGATCTCCGTGATCGTCGGCTCCGCCTCGGTCATCGCCTTTGGCGAGAACCAGGGGTTCAGGATGCGGCGGTACTTGATGTGGTCCGGGGCATCGATCTGCGTCGGCACGAGCCGGTAGATCGGGTTCGGCTCCCACGGGGTAATCGACTCGCTGGAGAAGAGCTCCGGCGTCTTGTAGATGTCGCGGACGGCGTCATGGCGGGTGAAGATCCAGTAGCCCTGGGCAAACGTGTTGAAGTACACCGGACTCTCCTCCCGGAGCTGCTCGGCCCGCCGCCAGTGGCACCCGACCTGCCGCGTCGGGGAGAAGTCCTCGCGCATGACCGGGCATCCGCCGGTCCTGCGCTCGCTGATGTGTGTGGGATCCGCGGTCGCGCCCGCGACGGTGTCTTCTATCGCCACTTCGCTCTCCTCGGGGGGGGGGTTCTTTCGGGGGGTTGATCTGAAGTCAATTTAGTTTAGCTGTCGCGGGAGCGAAATGTCCAGGGGCCGCTCGCGCGATCATCTGCGGTTGGCGGGGCGGCGGTCTACGCTTCGAACGAGATCGCCCGCGTGCGCGCGACCAGGTACTTCCGCATGCGCCCGTCCTCGTCGAGCTCCGCAGCCGCCAGGAACGTGCCGATTCGCTCCCCGCCGTTATAACGAGTCTCGCCGAGCGCGAACGCGAACCGGCCGTCCTCGCTCGAACGGAGAACATGGTGGCCCCAGTCGCTCATGTCGCCGGCGTCGATGAACGCGCGCAGCTCCGCGAGTCCGCCGAGGATCTGGGTGCTCTTGCGATCCGAGCCCGACCCCCACTGGATCGCGAACTCGACGTCGTCGCTGACCAGCTCGAGCGACGAGTACGGATCGTCGCCGTCAAGCGCCGCGAAGTACCGCTCAAAAAAACCCATCGGCCCGACCGACCTTCAAGCAGGCGCGGCGGTGCGATCGAGGATCGCCCTCACCACGTCACGCTTGATGACTTTGAGCGACGCGGTCCGCGGGAAGTCCTCGAAAACCTCGAGCGCTTCGGGCCAGGAGTACTTCGACACGCCCTCGGAGGCGAGGAACTCATGCAGCTCCGCCAGATCCGGCGCGTCGCCCCCCGGTTCGATGACGATCGCGGCACAAGCTCGCTCGCCGAGCCGATCGTCCGGGAGGGGCACGACCGCAACCTCGTGTATCGCCGGATGCTTCAGAATCGCCGACTCGATCTCGGCCGGCACGAGCGTGACGCCCCCACGGCGAATGATGTCCTTGCTCCGGCCGCCATAGATGAGGTGCCCGTCGCCGTCGAGATACCCGACGTCCCCGGTCTTGTAGGCGCCCCATTCGGTCAGCGATTCGCGGGTCAGCGGCTCGTTGCCGAGAAAGCCGAGGAATCGGCTCGGGCCGCTGACGACGACCGCGCCAACTTCACCCCGAGGGAGCGGGTTGCCGGCGGGATCGAGGATCTGAACGTCGGTGCCCCGGAATGGGACCCCCTCGGTCTTGATGACTTTCTCCCACGGCTCCGAGAGGCCGTGGGCGACGTGGCCCGGCACCTCGGAGAGTCCGTAGTCGGCCAGGGGTTGCCTGCCAAAAACCTCGTGCATGGCGATGCGGCGCTCCTGCGAGAGACCCGGCGCCGCGAGCACGCGCAGAGTCGAGCAGTCGCGAGTCGATTCGCGTCCCGCGCGGAGGATGTCGGCTCCGTGTGTCGGCATGTACAGGACGTAGGTGCAGCGATGCCTCTCGATCAAGCTCAACGCCGCCTCGGCGTTCCATCGCGGGAGGAGCACGCCGGTGGCGCCCGAGAGCAGCGTGACCAGATAGCCGAACAAGAGGCTGCCGACAAACCCGAACTCGCAAACCACCAGATTCGTGTCGTCCGCCGTCAGCTGCCAGCGCTCGACGACCTGCTCGGCGGCGTAGCGCAACGTGTTGGACGAGTGCATGATCCCTTTCGGCACCGAGGTCGTCCCAGAGGAGTGCAGCAGCAGCGCGAGGTCGTCGGCGTCGACGGGCTCGCGCTCTGAGGGTGCGTGTTGCGGGATCAGTGCCGCCACGTCCTCGGGACGAAGTGACGTGAGGAGATCAATCTCCTCACGCAGCCCATTGGCCTTCTCGATCACCGCGTCGTCGCCGAAGGAGATCATGGCTTTGGCGTGGGCCTGCTTTGCCAGTGCTGAGAGCTGAGCGGCGCCGAACATCGGCGGGAGCGGCGCTGCCACGGCGCCGCGGTGAAAGCACGCCAGCAGCGAGACCGCGGCCTCGATCGAGTTTCGGCCGAGCAGGAGAACCACGTCTCCGGGACCAACGGATGCGGCGGTCAGCCTGGACGACAGGGCAACCGCCGCCCGCTCGAGCTGCTCGTAGGTGATGCTCCGATCCTCGACGTGGAGAGCGGTCTTCGCCGGCGCGGCGGCCGCGTGCTCGGCGAACTCTCTCCACAGGTCGCCCGGTCGCCAGTAGCCCTCTCGGTAGTACCGCTCCGCGTCCGGCTGGAAAGCCAACGTCGACATCCTTCGCTCCTCGTCTCAATTGTCAAGCAGAAACCCTGTCGCCGCCACTGCTCGGCGACGTTGGGAGTCTAGCATGTGAACTGAAGTCAGCTCAAGTTCGGCTCATCTACAGCTCTCCGAGCGTCTCGATCGCGTCGATGTCGGGGAGGTCCAGGTGCGAGCCGCGATACTGCATGAGCTCGATCAGCGTGCGGGTTGATCACCGGGACGCGCATCCCCTCGATCTCATACAGCTCCGCCTCGTCGATCAGCTGCGGCCACTCGGGCATGCCCGGAAGCCGCTGGACGATGTCGATCTGTCCGAGCGGAGTGAGCACGGTGGCGTTCGAGCCTTTGTGCACCCCCACCGCTCGCGCGGACCAAACCGCCGGGCCGGGTTCAGCTTCAGCACCGCCTTCATCGACATCAGCCACTCCGCCACCCGATCGAGGTTCTCCTGCTTCGGGTTGACGGCGATATCGAGGTCCTGGGTGTTGCGGACGTAGCGATAGAAGGCCATCGCGAGCGCAAACAGCACATACTCGACCTCGTGTTCGGGCAAACCGCGGAGCAGACGCCGCAGGTCCACGGGTGGCTGCGTCATCGTACGCGGGTCGCGGAGCGGGCCCAGGCGGCGTCGCGCGAGAGGCGCTCGAACAGTTCGATCCGTTCCTCGACGGTCATGCGCTTGACCCGCCGCATCATCTCGCTTCGCGATGAGTCCTTCGGAAGCGCCTGTCTCGGCGCCTCCTGGCTCTTGGACGTGGACTGCTTCTCGGGCATCGGGACGGATTGTGTCAGCGCGCCTAGTCGTCGGCGATCGCCCTGCGGCGGCCTCGGTTAGCGAGGCTTGTTGTCCTGTTGTGGGGCGGACCAACGCCGAGGCGCCGACGGCGCTGAGCACGACTGAGGCCGAGCGCGCGCCGTTTGCGAGCGCGGACAAGCCGAACGGCTACGTTGACTGCCACATCGACCACCAGGACCAGAATCAGCCACCAGTAGTGAGCGAATCCGCGGTGCAAATTGCCGAGTAGGAAGATCGCCGCCAAAGCACCGATGAAGACGCCGACGGCTGAGCACACCTGCGTCAGGCCCGTGAGATACGGCGTCCCTTCGTAATCGAGCCACAGCTCTTCCCGAGCGTTGAGCGGCGGCTCGTCTCTACGGGATCTCCGTGAGGTCATCGTGGTCGCCAAGCCACCTCTTCGGTAACGCGCGGAAGCGATCTCAGAATTCCACGCCTTGGCGCATTTCAACCGTCGTACCGGCAATCCGGAGCGCATTTTTCGTGATCAGATCATGGCGGAACTGAGCTCGGACCGCGCCATCCATCACATCTGAACTATCCCGACGCCGGGCACGTCGTCCTGGACATCCCATACACGCCACCGGTGACCGAGACACGAGAACCTCGTGGCGTGATCACCTGGGCGGAAGCGCCGCACCCAACGAGGCCGCGTACCTCAGCGACTGGCCGGCCACTATCGACTTCATCACCAGCCACTGATCGCCGGCGGCGCCGCCAATCTCAGGGTCGGTTACCTCGTCACGCTAGGCGGCGCGTTGCTCGAGTTCGCTGTAGCGCTCGAGCGTGATCAGCACGGCTCGCATCTGGTTGCGCTGGGTGAGCACGACCTTGTCCAGCTCGCCGTGCTCGAGCGAAGCGAGCAGGCGGTTGAGCTCGCGCATCGCTTCGCGGACGGTGGCGAGCTCTCGGTTTGAGACGCGCACGCTTTGGGCGGCTTCGCTCATCGCGGCGCGACAATAGGGGCAGGGTCGGACGGACTGGCGACGATTGCGTCGTTGTTCTGTCCGCGCGATCGGCGACACTGGCGGGCGTATGAGTCCGGTGACAGCGGTTGACCGGTCGGCGGTGCGGCTCGGCCGCGCGAGGGGACGCTACTTTCGCGAGAACTTCGCCCAGGGCGGGGTCGACCTCGTCCAGATCATCCCCGAGCTGGTGACCAACGCCGACGCGGCGATCGCTGCCTCGGGGCGGGAGTCGGGCCGGATCGTGCTGCAAGTCACGACGCCCGATGCCGAGTTTTTGGCCGCGTGGCGGGCGCGTATGCGCGAGCTGCGCTCGCCGGCGCTCTTGTCTTGGCGCCACGAGCTGCGGTGCACCGATGACGGGGAGGGGGTCGACGCCGAGCTGATTGATGGACGCCTGGGGGCGCTGGGTGTGGAGCCGCCTCGCGGCGGTCAGCGGGGTCTGTTTGGCCGGGGGCTGCGGGATGTGTGGCTGGCGCAGGGCGCAGGTCGGATCGAGGGGGTGCGGGCGGGGCGCGTGGTGGAGTCCTGGTTCTTTCCCGCCCCGGGGGATGAGCCCTATGCGTTCTGTCACGTTCGCGACCAGCCGGCCACGCCCGCGGACCTCAGATCGCTGGGGGTGGCGGCGTCGGGTACGCGGGTGACGGTGCCGCTGGCCGCCGCGCGACTGCCGCCGGCGGGCAGGTTGCGCGCGCTCGTGGCCCAGCTGGTACAGCTGCGGCCGGTCCTCGAGGATCGCTCCCGCGCGCTATACCTCGAGCAGCCGGGGCACACGCCGGAGCTGATCACGTACCCCGCGCCCGAGCCGGACCCGGAGCGGCCGGTGCTGTTTGACTCAGAGGTGCAGGTCGCCGCCAACGTTCAGGCGCGGATCGTGGTGCGCCGGGCGAAGGAGCCGTTGTCGCAGGGGTTCTCGCGCGCGACCCGCCGCGGCGGGCTGGTGATTCGCTCCGGCCGAGCGGCGCACGAGACGACGCTGGCGGGGTTCGAGGGCCGCCCTGGAGCGCGCCACCTATATGGCGAGGTGTTCTGCGAGGCGATCGAGCGGCTGCAGCGCGACGCGCTCGACCGGCCGCGGCCCGAGCTGGTGGTCCGCGTCGACCGCTCCGGGCTGAACGAACACCATCCGATCGTGGGGCGCCTGTATCAGGCGATCGACCGGGTCCTCAGACCGATCGTCCAAGCCGAGGAGAAGCGCGCCGGCGCGCATTTGATCGGCGCACCCAGAGCGGTGACCGCCCGAGACCAGGTCGGGCTTCGCGCCCTCAACGACCTCCTCAAGGCCGCGTTTGATCAGCCCGGCACGGGTGCTGCCGAACGCGGCGGGACACCCGTGCAGAAGCCGCCTGCCCAGCCCGTCGAGCCCGAGGCAGAGACCGAGCCAGCGGCGCCCGGAGAGCGCGCACCCGAAGAGCGCGCGCCGGCTCGGATGCACGCGCTTCAGTTCAAGCAGTCGCCGGTGCGCCTTCACCCCGGCGAGAAGCGCACCGTCACGCTGCTCGCGGATCCGACCCGGGTGCCACCAGGGACCGAGGTCGAGATAGACGCCGATCCCGGGTTGACCGTCACGCTGCGCTCACACCAGGTCCCGAAGCCGGGCGTGCGCGGGTACAGCACCGTCGCGGTCAACGTCCGCGCCAGGGTGACGGTCGAACCGGGCTCGCGGCTGTCGGTACTCGCCGCCGCCGGGCAGCACACCGCGGAGCTCGAGGTCGCGATCGTCCGCCACCGCGCCTCGGGGTGGGTCAGGGAGATCGCACGCAAATCAGAGGACCAGACCATCGAAGCCGAGTTCGACCCCGAGACCGGCGTCGTCACGGTGTATGAGGGGCGGCGCGAGTTCCGCGAGCTCGAGCGCGCCGCCAGACGCGCGGGTTACAGCAAGCGCCGCGTGCCGGAGTACGTCCCCTACCGCATGCTCGAGGTCGAGGCCGCCGCCAACGCCGTGTATGCCTGGGCCGCCGAGGAGGTCCTCGCCCGTCGGCTACCCGAGGAGCGCCCCACCGACCCGGCCGAATACGCTGGCGCCGTACGCCACGAACACCAGGCGCTGCGCCATAAAGCTCACCACAAGCTCATGCAGGCGTTCCTAGAGCCCGAGATCTTCGAAGGTGCCGTCAGTCTGACTCGACCCCGCGCCGGCGCGCGAGCTCGTCAACTGCGACTCGTCGAAGAACAGCCCAGCTGACCCGCGGTGCGCGGGCCGGCGACTCTGAGGTACAAGCACCAGAGGAATGATTCAGTTCAGGTACCGAGCACGCCGCGAGCCCCTCGATCACACCGTAGGGGAACGCGATCGGCTGGACGCTTGAGAGCCTGAGACCGGCGGCTTGAAGGAGCTCACCGTACTCGGCGTTGGTCCGTTCCTACCTCCCGGTGATCACGAGCATGTTGATGTCGCTCACGAGCGTCGGCACGGCGTCGCTGCCGTCCTCGGGGATCAGTCGCTCGACGATCAGCACCCTACCCGCGCGGGGCATCGAGCGCCGGCAGTTGCGCAGGATCTGGGTCCGGGCTGTATGCGCATGCGGTGCCATAGGCAGCAAACAGGACAGCGAACTGCCTCCAATCCAAGTCGGCCCTTTGCGCGCGAGCCTCCAATTGCTCCCACGAGCCGTTGAATGGCCACGCAGCGACCGGGCCGCCACCGGAAAGAACGGCTGGAGCAGCACTCGAACAGCGCGTCGCCGGCGAGCGAGGTCGTCGCCCCGAACACGCCGGGCCTGAGCATCGGGATCACCATCGCGCGATAGCCGCCGGAAGACTTGCCGCATACGCCTCGGTGGTCGGTTTACTGGAAGCGTGGGGTAGCGCGCATCGACGAACGGGATGAACTCGTCGCACAGGTAGTCGAGATAGCGACCGCAGCCCGGTGAGCTCAGAAACTGGGAGCCGCCCCACGAGGTGGTGGCGTCGACGAACACGAGGAGCGCGGGAGGCGACTCGCACGTCGAGATCATCCTGTCCACGCGATCGATCGTGGTGGGGCCTGACGACATCGGACAAGCCACTCCTCGAGCTGCCCGCCATAGCCCTGCAAGAGGTAGACCGCCGGGAGCCGCTCCGTTGCCCCGTTCACGGCGGGGGCCCCGTACACGTAAAGCGGCCGGATCCCCGAGTGGGTTGTCCTCCAGCAGCGCAGAGTGCACCGTTGGGCGGTCCAGCGAACCCGCCAATGCCGGTCCCAGCGACACCGCGGGCTTCCCTCGACCTCGCGCAAGCTCACGCGCGTAAGCTACCAGCGCCGTCGCCGATTGCTCCGGGGCGTCTACCTGCGGGGCCGAGCTCTGGGCATTTGGCCTTGACACGCAGTCGCTGCCATGAATACTAAACTGACTTCAGTTCAACCTTCGAGATGGAATCCACGGTCGATCATCGATATACCTATCCGACCGTTATCGAATTGCGGCGCCACGGCGTGCCGGCCGCGCGTCCTCGAGGGCCTGATGCGGCTCCCCCCAAAGCACTGCTCTCGGCCCTCGGCCGTCGAGAGACGCGGACGCGGCGTCCGCGAGCGAACGCAGATCCGCGATAGTCCCAGCGAGCACATGAGATGTCGCGGACGGCGAGCAACCAGAAGGCCTTGCCTCCGCTCACCGGGCTCATCGAAGAGCTGCTGGATGCTCACTGCGACACGATCTGCTTTACGGAAGAGGACATCGGTGGCGCGCGCTGGGCGGCGCACATGGATTATCTGAGGGATCTTCAGAGGGTTGGCCAGCGCTCGCTGGCGCACCTGGCGGGCTCCGAGGCGTACCTCGGGCTCTCGGGGACGCCGACGCGTAAGCACAGGCCCTCCCGAACGGCGAGTCTGTCTGGGTCAGGCGCGCGCCTTGGGCTTGCGCGCCTTGGGCTTGCCGTCCGCGAGCTCTGGCGGGAGCGAGAGCACGGCTAGCTGCCGGCGGATGAAGAAGTCGGCAATCTCGTCCAGCCCCAGCGTGCCTCGCGGCCGGTACCAGTGCCAGATGCTGTTGTAGAGGCCGAGCAGCGCCCGCGTGAGCAGCCGGGCATCGGCCTGCGGAACATGGCCTTGCTCCATCCCGCGCACGAGGAACGTGGCCCAGGCGAACTCCAGATCACGCGTTCTCGCTCGAGCGAGCACGCGGGCTTCCTCCTCGCGCCGCGACTGACGAGGAGTCCCGACGAGTCCCTGCTCTGCGACGAGCAGTCGGTTGCGAAGAACCTCCTGCTCGCTCAGGTCGTATCCGGAGCGCAAGACCGAGACTAGGGCGTCCAGGAAGTTATCGTGCTCGCTCGTGATCCGCTCGAAATCGGAGTGAAACGACTCGAGCGCGTCGGCCATGATCACGTACAGGCAGTGGAGCTTGGACTCGAAGTAGTGGTAGAGGGCGGTCGAGCCGATTCCTACGGCCGCTGCAACGTCCGCCCACTTGGTGTCCTCATAGCCGTGCTCGCCGAAGTACGCCGTCGCGATCGTGAGGATTTCGGCACGCTTGCTGCGTGACGACGTGCGGGGCTCGCCGCCGTCTCGTCGTGTAGGGGCGGCACGGGTGGCCTGACGCGGCGCGGGCAAGGCTTTCCTCCTCGTAGCGGGCACTGAGCAACCCCTAATCATACGGGGAACTGAGGTCGGGTCGGTCACGCTGCCGGCTCGGCGCGGCGCGGTCGGGACCGGGAGCGCGGCGTCAGTCGTCTGTCAGGGAGATCGCCCCTTCAGGGCATGTCGCCTCGACTTCGTCGGCCAGCTCGCGCAAATCGTGCGGCACCTCGATCGTCTGGCCCCTGATCGTGACGTACCCTTCGTCGTCGTCACTGAGCAGCTCCGGGGCCAGCCGGTAGCAGCGCCCGTGGCCCATGCAGGCGTCGGCGTCGACCGAGAGCTTCATCACATCGCCTCCCACACAAGCGGGAGATCGAGCAGCGTCATCATCGACCCCCCGCCGCGCTCGACCAGCTTGTCCGGATCACCGTCGATCTGGAAGTCCGGAATCACGCGAAGCCATTCTTCAACGGCGACCTGCATCTCGCGCCGCGCGAGGTGCTGGCCCAGGCAGCGGTGCGGGCCGCTGGCGAAGCCCATGTGGTTGTTGCGCTTGCGATCCAGCTTGAACTGGGCGGCTTCCTCGTATGCGCGGGGATCGCGGTTCGCTCCGGACACCAACCCGTACACCATGTCGCCCTTCTTGAGCTCGACGCCGTGGAACTCGATGTCGCGAGTCACCTTGCGGCCGTCGCCGAAAATGATCGTGTAGTAGCGCAGCACCTCCTCGACCGCAGAGGGGATCAGCTCCGGCTTCTCGATCAGGGCGTGCCGGTGCTCGGGATGGGTCGCGAGGTGGCGGAACGTGTACCCGAGCTCGGCGCGGGTCGTGTCGAGTCCGGCGAGCACGAGCACGGTGAGCATGTCGAGGATCTCGGCGTCGTTCAAAGGGCGCTCGTCGCCGTACTTGGCGTGCAGCAGGTAGGAGGCGAGATCACCGGACCGCGGTTCCGGCTCGCCCCGCCGCTCCTCGAGCGCAGCGACCCAGTACTCGCGGATCGAGTTCAGCGCTGCTGCCATCTTCTCGAGCGCGTCGGGATCGCCACCCAGGCCGGCGAAGAAATCCTCCACCCAGGCGACGAACCTGTCCGCGTGGCTCGTGTCGACGCCGATCACGCCGAGGAACGCTTCGGTCGGGTAGCGGAGCGCGAAATCATTGACGAAGTTGCAGCGTCCCTGCGGCGCGGTCTTCTCGACCAGCGCCCTGCACAGGGAGCGAATCGTCGACTCGGCATCATCCATCGCCCGCGGCGAGAACCACGGGTTGAGGATCCGCCGGTACTTGATGTGCTCCGGAGGGTTGATCTGCGTCGGCACAAACCGGTAGACCGGCTCCGGCTCCCACGGCGTGAAGGAGTCGCTGCAGAACAGCTCGGCCGTCTTGTAGATGTCGCGTACCGCATCCTCGCGGGTGAAGATCCAGTAGCCCTGGGCGAACGTGTTGAAGTAGACGGGACTGTCCTCGCGCAGGCGATCGGCCCACGCCCAGTAGCAGCCCACCGGCTGCGGGCGAGAGAAGTCCTCGTGCATAACGGGGCAGCCGCCCAGCTTGCGGCCCGGCGCGGACGGGGACGCTGCCGGCTCGACAACGGTCGCTTCTGTTGGCACTTGATCTTCTCCTCTCAGACTTTGACTTGAAGTCGGTTTAGTTTATCAGCGGACGTCACCGAAGTCCAGCCTAAGGTTCAGGCTCAGCGGTGGACCTCGCTTCACGGCTCCAGTTGCACTGGCCCGCAGGCGCTCGAGGACCGAACGCGATTGCTGGCTTCCGCGCTACCAAGTACCGCCGCATCCTTCCTTCGCTGTTGAGCTCGGCGACTGCGAGGAACGTGCCGATCCGCTCGCCGCTGTCGTAGCGCGTCTCGCCCAGGGCGAACTCGACCTCGCCGCCGCGGCCGGAATGGAGCACGTGCTGCGCCCAACCGCTCATGTCGCCGGCGTCGATGAACGCGCGGAGCTGATCCAGCCCGCCGACGAACTGAGTGCTTCCGCGGTCTGCGCTCGACACCCGCTGGATCGAGAACTCCACGTCCTCGGCCACCAGCTCGAGCGAGGAGTACGGATCCGGCCCGTCGAGCGCCGCGAAGTAGCGCTCGAGGAAGCCGGCGCCGATCGCGCTCTCAGGCCGGGACACCGGCGCGATCGAGGATCGCCTTGACGACATCGCGCTTCACCACCTTCAGCGACGGGGTCCGTGGGAAGTCGTCGAACACCTCGACTGACTCCGGCCAGGAGTACTTCGCCAGGCCCTCGGACTCGAGGAACTTGTGAAGCTCGGCGAGGGAGGGTGGCTCGACGCCGGGTTCGACGATCACCGCCGCACACGCGCGCTCGCCAAGACTGTCGTCCGGCACCGGGACGACCGCGACCTCGTGGATCGACGGGTGCCGGAGGATCACGGCTTCGATCTCGGCCGGCAGGAGGGTCACGCCGCCACGCCGGATGATGTCCTTGCTGCGTCCGCAGTAGACGAACTGCCCGTCTTCGTCGAGGTAACCAAGATCACCGGTCTTGTACGCGCCCGATTCGGTGAGCGACTCGCGCGTCAGCTTCTCGTTGCCGAGGAAACCGAGGAACCGGCTGGGTCCGTTGACTACCACCTCGCCGACCTCACCCGACGGCACCGGCCCGCCGTCGGGACCGAGGATCTGGACCTCGGTGCCGCGCGGAACGGAAGTCCCTCGGTCGTGATCGTCTTGTCCGATGGCTCCGACAGCCGGTGGGCGATGTGGCCGGGGACCTCCGAGAGCCCGTAATCGGCAATCGGCGGGCGCGCGAACACCTCCTGCACCTCGATCCGGCGCTCCCGAGAGAGACCGGTGGCCACGAGCGCGCGGAGACTCGAGCAGTCGTATGTGGCCTCGCGTCCGGCACGGAGGATGTCGGCGCAGTGGGTGGGCATGTAGAGAACGTAGGTGCACCTATGCCGCTCGATCGCGCGCAGCGACTCCCGGCGCTCCACCGCGCAAGCAACACGCCCGTCGCTCCCGAGAGCAGCGTGACCAGGTAGCCGAACACGAGGCTGCCGACGAAGCCCCACTCGCAGACGATGAGATTCTTGTCCTCGGCCGTGAGCTGCCAGCGCTCGCAGATCTGCTGGCTCGCATAGCGCAGCGTGTTGGACGAATGCACGATCCCCTTCGGCATCGACGTCGTGCCGAAGGACAGCAGCAGCACGGCGAGCTCGTCCGCCCCTCGGGTCTCGCGCTCCACCGCGATCTCGGCGGCGAGCAGTTCCCGGACGTCCCGCGGCGGTCAGCGGGACAACCTCCCGAACATCGGCGGTACCGGCGCTGCGACCGCGCCCCGGTGAAAGCAGCCGAGCAGGGCGACGGCGGCCTCGACCGAGTTGCGGCCGAGCAGCAGCACGACGTCGCCGGCCCGGACGCCGCCGGCACTTAGGCGGGCGGAGAAGCCGGCGGCCGCGCGCTGCCGCTGACCGTACGTGATGCGCTGCTCGCTGAGGTGGATCGCGGTCTTCTTCGGCGCCGCCTGCGCTTGCGCCGCGAGCTCGCCCATAGATCGCCCTCCCGCCAGTAGCCGTCGGCGTAGTAGCGCTCGGCGGCGGGCTGAAAAGACAAATTCGACATTCACCCTCTCCTCGGTCCAGGTCACATTTTCCGGTACAGGTTGGTGGGCCGCCAGGGCGGCAAGCGCAGAACCGAACCGGTAACATATGAACTGAAGTCAGATCAGCAGCATCGCGGCTCACGAGGTGGCTCGTGCGGGGGTTCGGGCGACGGGTCCTGCGCGAGCACTTCGTGTGGGGGATCGGACGATATGTCCCGCCGGACCGCTTCGCACCGCTCGCGCAGCTCGCGCTTGAGCACCTTGCCGCTAGGCGTGCGCGGAAGCTCCTCGACGAACTCGATCCGGCGAGGGAGCTTGTAGCCCGCCAGCCGCCCGCGGACAAAGGAAAGCAGCTCATCGGTGTCCGCCACGGCGCCCTCGCGGGTGACGATCAGCGCGGTCACCACTTCGCCCCATCGCCCGTGCGGGATTCCGATCACCGCGACCTCGCTCACCGAGGGGTGCTGTGCGAGGACCTCCTCCACCTCGACCGGATAGACGTTCTCGCCGCCCGTGACGATCATGTCCTTGATCCGGTCGGTCAGGAACAGGTAGCCGTCCTCATCGAGGAAGCCGCCGTCCCCCGTGCGCAACCAGCCGTCCGCGGTGAGGGCCGCGGCCGTCTCGTCGGGGCGTCCCCAGTAGCCGGCCATCACGTTCGGCGCCCGGATCCACACCTCGCCCCATTCGCTGCGCCCGAGTTCCGCGCTGGTGACGGGGTCGGTGACCCTCAGCTCGACCCACGGGTACGGCTTGCCGGCCGACCGCAGCAGGTACTCGCGCGGCCCACCGGGGTCGTGGTCCTCGGGCTCGAGGCGAACCACGGTGCCGGTGGTCTCGGTGAGCCCATAGCAGCCGAACAACCCACAGCCGAATATGCGCAGCGCCGCCTTTAGCACCGGAGTCGCGATCGGCGACGCGCCGTAAGCGATCGAGCGCAGGGCGGAGTAGTCGCGCTCGGCGGCACCCGGTACGGCGCACAGCATCTGCAGCATCGTCGGAACGAAGATCGTGTTCGTCACGCGCTTACGCTCGAGCAGCTCGAGGATCGCGGGCGGATCGAACTCGCTGACGAGGATCGTCGTCGCGCCGTTCCAGATGCCGCAGAACGCCCACCCGATTCCCCCGATGTGGAACATGGGCATCGCGGTCATACTGACCGTGTCGCTGTCGAACGCCCAGTACGGCGATGTCTCGGCACAGGCCGCGAGATTGCGGTGCGTCGTCAACACACCCTTGGGGACGCCGGTCGTGCCCGACGTGTACATCTGAATGACGACGTCACTGGCCCCGCCGCGGTGACCGGGATCTATCGGCTCGTGGGCCCTAAGCCACGGCTCGTACCCGCGCGCCCCATCCTCCCCGATCACCACGAGCTGACGCGAACCGTCGGCCGTGGAAGCAAGCTCCTCGGCCACCTGGACGTAGCTGGTGCCGGCGATCAGCACCTTCGCCCGGCTGTTGTCGAGCACCGCTGCCAGCTCCCTCGTGGCCAGTCGCCAATTCATCGGCACGATCACGGCGCCCAGCTTGCTGACGGCGAGGAGCAGCTCGATCACCTCGGGTGCGGTGCGATCGAGATAGGCCACGCGATCTCCGAGCCCGACGCCGAGAGCCCGCAATGCCTGAGCCAGACGGTTCGATCGTTCGTCGAGCGCGCCGTAGGTCAGGATGCGATCACGGTGCTCGAGAGCGGCGTGATCGCCGCGCTGGATGGCCTGATCGCGGATCACGTCGGCAACGCGAAATGCATCCCCGCGGCGCATCACCGGTCCTCCACCTCGGCGATGAAGGCCGAGATCTCCTCGTCGATGCTCGGTTGCTCGGTCGGATACAGGTGGCCCGACTGCTCGAGGATCCGCAGCCGGGCCTGCGGGATAGCTTCCGCCAGCAGCTCCGCATTGGCGGCCGGGATCAACCGGTCGTGACGGCCGTGAATTATCAGCGTTGGCGCCCGGACCCGTCCGAGCCGCCCGAGGCAGTTGTGCAGCTGCGCCGCGTACAGCTGGGCTCGGTAGGCCGCCGCCGGGAACGGGTGGCGGAGTCGCTGCTCGATGTCCTGGGCGATCCGAGCCGCCTGCTCAGCACGTGCCCGCGGCCCGTAGTTGTAGGGCACCGATGCCCAGGCAGCCTCGTCCTGCGGCAAGCCGGGCCGCCGGCGGAAGAAGTCGATCGCGTGTTCGTCGGGCGCGACCGCACGCGGGCCGCCGGGATGGGTGGCGCCGAGCACCAACGACCGAGCACGCCGCGGATGGCGCAGCGCCAGCTGCTGGGCGACCATGCCGCCGAGCGAGATGCCGTAGATGTGGGCGCTGTCGGTCCTGGCCGAGTCGAGCACCGAGATGGCGTCATCGGCCATCCCCTCGGTCGTGAAGGAGTAGGTAGCCGACATCGAGCGGCCGACGCCGCGGTGGTCGAACGTGATTACGCGGAAGCTGCGCGCGAGCACCGGCACGGTCCGCCACCAGGCACCGCCGCTCAGCCCGAGCCCCATGATCAGCAGAACCGGTGGTCCGTCACCGGTGCTCTCCCAGTGGATGCCGCGGTCGCTGATCCCCGCTTGGCTGCTCTCGGTCCCTGGAGTCACAGGTCGTACAGCCAGCGCAGCGCGGAGAGATGGATCGCGGTGGCGTCGCGGGTCCCGTCGGCCCAGGTACGCGCGAGTGCGCGGAGCGGCTCGGACCCCGCTTCGGCGGCGAGCATGAGCGCGAACTCGGTGAGCCACTGCACCCACCGCTCGTAGGCGTTGACACTCTCCGCGAGGACGGCGCGGCCGGCGCGGTGCGCGGTGACCGACTCGCCCGTGCGGTACGGATCGCAAGGCATCAGGCTCCGGACAGTATACCAAACTGACTTCAGGTTAGCCAGGCTGGTCGGCCAGACCGGAGGCGGCCAGCGCCGCCGACGCGTCAGCGGCCGAATGCGCGAGGATCATCAAGTCGAGCAGCCGTCCGTCCTCACCGCGCACGTGCGCGGTGAGCAGCGCCTCGGGGTCGAAGCCGAGCGCGCGGAACATCTCGATCGTGAACGGTTGAGTGGCCAGTACCTCGACCACCAGCTTCGATAGCCCGAGCTCGAGCGCGGCGACGATCGCGTGGCGGGCGAGAGCCTTGCCGAGACCCTCGCCCCGTCGCTCGGGGTCGACGATCAGGCGGATCTCGCCGACGTGATCGGAAAGGCCGTGCAGGGGCACCACCGCGACGTATCCGAGCACCCGGCTGTTCTCGACCGCCACCCAGCGCGAGCCACCGACCCCGACCCACCCGGCGACCACGGCCGGATCGTCGACGGCCTCCTTGAAGAACGTCCGGTCGGAAGCGGAGATCCGCCCCAGGAACTCCTCCAGCGCGCTCTGGTGCCGTGGTTCGAGTTCGTGAATCTCCATCTCATCTTCCCCTGGGTTCGGGAAGCTCTTCGCTGTGGGAGGCGATCCATCCCGCGAGCGCCGGCAGCGTGTGTCGGAAGGCCTCCCGGCCGGTGCCGAACGTGACGTGGCCGCCCCGCAGCCGCAGCTCGTGGCGCCGCTCCGGTGCCCCCACGCGGGCCACCAGCGGCTCGGCAGCCGCGAGCGGGACGACGTTGTCGCGCTCGGCCATCGCCACGAGCACGTCGCCCCGGGCGTTCGCGATCTCGATCTTGCGCCCTCCGATGCGCATCGCCCCATCCGTCAACGCATTCGCCCGGACCAGCTGCCCGACGACATCGCGGAACGCGGCGCCCGGGAACGGGACGTGGTCACGCGTCCACTGCGCCATCGCCTGATAGCCCTCGACGAACTCGTCGTTCCAGAGGTTCTGTAGCAGCGTCGCGTACTGGGCGATCGGCGTCGTCGGTGCGATCATGAAGAACCCGCTGTACAGGACGTCGGCCGGCACGTTGCCCGTCTCGTCGACCAGCTCCTCGGGGTCGAGCCGCCCCTCCCGGAGCGCCGCCACCATCGGCCCCATCTCGCGGAAATCGCCCGGGGTTGCCATCAGGATCAGGTTGCGGACCGGCGCGTCCTCGCGGCCGCTCGCGTAAAGCGCCGCGATCACGCCGCCGAGGCAGTAGCCGGCGATCGACAGCTCGGTGCATCCCGTCTCGCGCCGGACGGCCTCGACCGCCCGCGGGAGGTAGTGGTCCACATAGGTGGCGAGGCTATTGTCGGCATCGGCCTCGTCGGGGACTCCCCAGTCGAGCATGAACACGTCGATGCCGGCGCCCACCAGGTACTCGACCGCGCTATTGCCCGGCCGCAGGTCGAGGATGTAGCTGCGGCTCACGAGGCTGTGCACGATCAGCAGCGGCTCCGCGACGCGGACCGGGCCGCCGTGATACCGCCACAGCTGCGTCTTGTCACGCTGCCAGACCGTTTCCTTTGGCGTCCTGCCGACGCGCGGTCGGGCACTGCCTCGGACGTAGCGCACACCATTGCGCGCACGCAGTACCGAGCGCTCGACGTCGCGGTTGACTCGCGCGACCAGCTCGGAGGGGCTCAGGCTCGGCGCCATGCGCGGACTACCGTTGCCGGGTAGCCGGACGCTTGGGCCCGTCTGTCTCGAGCTGCTCGAGCTCCCGGCTGAGCTCGGTCACCCGTCGCTCGATGCGGGCGAGCTGCTCGCGGACCCGGCGGATATCGCTGCCGGCGGGGAGGTTCAGGAGATGCAGCAGCCGGCGGGAGACCTCCTCGACCCTGCGTTCGTAGCTCTTGCGGGCGCGCACCAGATCGGTCACGAGGTCGAAATACGTGTCGCTGTGGAGGACCGCTTCGAGCGGCTCGCCGACCGCGCGCTCGACGCGGTGCACGGTCCGCAGCCACAGCGGCGCTTTCGCCCTTGCCGCCCGCGCGCTCATGGTTGCTGCGCCCCTCCGTGCGGCATGCTCCACCGGGCGCCCCCGTCGACCGTCAACACCGTTCCGGTCGTAAAGGAGGATGCGTCTGCGGCGAGATACAGGGCGGCGCCGACGATCTCCCGCGCCTCCCCGGCGCGCCTGAGCGGGAACGTCTCCGTGCGAGCCGCGAGTAGCTCCATGTCCCAGTCGCGGGCAATGCTGGTCAAAAACGGGCCCGGCATGATCGCGTTCACTCGGACCTTCGGGCCGAGTGCGTCCGCCAGCCCGACGGTCATCGCGTTGACCCCCGCTTTCGAGGCCGCGTAGGGGACGATGTCCCGGGTCGGCCGCACCGCGCCGGTGCTCGACACGTTGATGATCGAGCCGCCGGCCGCCTGCGCCATCCGCTCGCCGACCAGGGCGCTCAGCCTGAACGGACCCTTGAGATTGACCGCGATCACCTTGTCCCAGTACTCCTCTGAGATATCGCCCAACCGGTCGTACACGGGCGAGATGCCGGCGTTGTTGACGAGCACATCGATCCGACCGAAGTCGCGGAAAGCGGACTCGACAAGCGCGTCCAGCTCCTGCCAGTGGCCGACGTGGCAGGCGACGCCGGTTGCGCGCCCGCCGCGCCGAACCAGCTCGCCGGCGACCCGCTCGCACGCGTCGGCCTTGCGGCTGACCACGATCACCTCGGCGCCTGCGCTCGCATAGCCCTCTGCGATCGCGAGCCCGAGGCCGCGCGTGGCGCCGGTGATCAGCGCGATGCGGCCATTCAGATCGAAGAGCTCACGCGCGTCGGTGCCGCGCGCGACCTGCGAGAGGTTAGCCCGCGTGAACAAGGCGCGGTCCTCCCGCGGTCCGCAACTCCGCCGGTCGACGGCGGGCAAGTGAGTAGCGCCAACCGCCGTCGACGCTGAGCTGCTCCGCCGCGACTCCGGCGCTGAGGAGCAGGTCGAGATGCCCGAGCACCTCCCACAGCACGAGTAGCGGCTGCTCGCGGATGATCGCCTCGCTCCACAGGTGGCGGGCGATCGCGTAGGCGCTAGCCGGACCCCGCTCGAGGACCCGCATAATCCGCCGACATCGCCGCCGGTGCTGATCGAAGTGGCGCTCGATCAGGGGAGCGGGGGCGGTGATGACCGGACCGTGACCGGTCAGCAGTCGCTCCACCGGCCTCCGCGCGGTCAGTCTCAGCCCGTCGACGTAGTCCACGCGCGAACGAGACCGCGGCGAGCCGGGGCCGGCAACGGGGTGGATCTCGGTGTTGGGCGTGATCTTCGACAGCAGGTGATCGCCGATGAACGCCACGCGCGCGCGGGGGTCGACGAACAGCGTGTCCGACGTGCTGTGTCCCGGGCGGCTGATCACGCGCAACTCGCGGCCACCGGCGACGATCGTGTCGCCGTCCGCGAGGCGCACGTCGGTCGTGAAGCTCTCGGACGTCGCATCGATGTAATCCCAGAGCGCGAGGGCCGGCGCCCGGAGTTCGGGCGGCATTCCGTGTTCGCGCATGAGCTCGCCAGCGAACCGGCGCTCATCCGCGACGTGCTCGGAGAAGCGACTGCCGTAGTCAGCGGCCCGGTCGAGCACGGCGATCTTCGCGCCGGAGCGGCGCTTGATCGTGGCCGCGAGTCCGACGTGATCGTGGTGATGATGGGTGCCGACCACCAGCTCGATGTCCTCTACGCGCAGGCCTCGCCCGCGCAGCCCGTCCTCGAGCGCGCCGAGCGCCTCATCGCTACGCGGGCCGGTGTCGAGCAGGGTCAGCGGCTCGCCCTGCAGCAGCCAGGCGTTGACGGAGCCGATGTACGGCAGCGGGAGCGGGATCGCTTCGATCGAGGGCATGATCCAATGCACGAACCGAATCCAGTTCAGTATGGCATATTTGTCCAATCGGCGTTCGGGCATTTCCACTTGGGGCGCTCAGGCTCTGTATCGCACGGAAATTGGGGGTACTTGCACGTCTCGCGGATGAGGCACTTGCACATCTTGCGGCTCGCCGCTATGATTTGACTTCACTTCAGGTTCGAGAGAAAGGCTTCGACGGAGATGAGCATCCAGCTGCAGGCAGAGCCGGTCCAGGTGGAACCGGAGTTCGTGCAATACGAGGTGGTCGACCAGGTGGCGACGATCTGGTTCAACCGACCCGAGGTGAAGAATTGCGTCAACTGGGGTCTGCTGATGCAGTTCGGCACTGCGCTTGACCGCGCCGAGCGTGACCCGGACGTTCGCGTGGTTCTGATCCGGGGGCGCGGTCACACCTTCTGCGCCGGCGCCGATCTCAACATGCTGAGCGCCGAGTTTCTCGGCACGACGAACAACTCGGTCGAAATCGCGCAGGTCTCGGCACGCACGTATGACAAGGCCTTCAACCTCCAGAAGCCCACGGTCGCGGTGGTCGAGGGTTATGCCGTCGCCGGTGGGTTCGAGTTGATGATCTCCTGCGACTTCGCGGTGGTCGCGGACGACGCCAAGATCGGCGATTACCACATCCGCCGAGCCCTGTTCGGGGGCGCCGGCCCGATCTACCGCCTGCCGCGCTACATCGGCATCAGGAAGTCCAAGGAGCTTCTGCTCACCGGCAAGGTGCTGTCCGGCAAGCAGTGTGAGGAGTGGGGTCTGGCCAACGTCTCCGCGCCCAGCGAGGAGCTCGATGCGGCCGTCGCCGAGTTCATCGCGCCCCTCAAGGACAAGAGCGCGTTCACGATGCGGATCACGAAGCTGGCCGCGAACCGCGGACTCGATGGCGACACCGAGACGCTGATCGCGCTCGAGAGCATGACCTGCAACGTGGCCCACCAGTCGAACGACGCCCGCGAGGGCGTGCAGGCGTTCCTGGAAAAGCGCGAGCCGGTCTGGACGCACAGCTAAGGCGATGGACTTCGCGTTCGACGCTCGGACGGAGGAGTTCCGCGAGCGCCTGCTCACGTTCATGGACGAGTTCGTGTATCCCGCGGAGCCGGTGTTCCGCGAGCAGGTCGCCGCGGCGCCGGACCCGTGGGACGCACCGCCGATCATCGAAGAGCTGAAGGCCGAGGCCCGCGCACGCGGGCTGTGGAACCTGTTCCTACCGGCGACGCACGCGTACGGCGCCGGCCTGACCAACGTCCAGTACGCGCCGCTCGCGGAGATCACCGGTCGCAGCCCGTGGATCGCGCCTGAGGCGCTCAACTGCTCGGCGCCGGACACGGGCAACATGGAGCTGCTCTCGCTGTTCGGGACCGAGCACCAGAAGCGCCAGTGGCTCCAGCCGCTGCTGGAGGGCGAGATCCGGTCGGCGTTCTCGATGACCGAGCCCGATGTCGCCTCCTCGGACGCCACCAACATCTCGACGCGCATCGAGCCCGCACCGAGCCGGGATGGCGGGGCCGGCGAGGAGTACGTGATCAACGGCCGCAAGTGGTGGACGTCGGGGGCGATGTCGCCGCGCTGCAAGCTGCTAATCGTGATGGGCGTCACCGACCCGGAGGCCGATCGCCACCGCCGCCAGAGCATGATCCTCGTGCCGAAGGACACGCCCGGGGTCCACGTGGTGCGCTCGACAAGCCTGTTCGGCTACGACGACGGGCCCCACGGTGGCCACGCCGAGGTCGTCTACGACAACGTCCGCGTGCCGGTGGAGAACCTGTTGGGCGCGGAGGGGGAGGGATTCAGGCTGGCCCAGGAGCGGCTGGGGCCGGGGCGGATCCATCATGCGATGCGGGCGATCGGCATGGCCGAGCGGGCGCTCGAGATGCTGTGTCGGCGGACGGCTGAGCGGAGCACGTTCGGGCGGCCGATCATCGAGCACGGCGTCGTTGCGCGGTGGATCGCCGAGGCGCGCGTGAAGATCGAGCAGGTCCGGCTCTTGGTGCTGAAGACGGCGTGGCTGATGGACACGGTCGGAAACCGCGGCGCCCGGATCGAGGTCTCGGCGATCAAGGTCGCGGCGCCCGAGGTGGCGACGTGGGTGATCGATCGCGCGATCCAAGCCCACGGCGGCGCCGGCGTGTCACAGGACTTCCTACTCGCCGAGCTGTACGCGGTCGCCCGAATCCTGCAGATCGCCGACGGCCCGGATGAGGTTCACCACATGGCAATCGCTCGCCGCGAGAGCGAGCGCTACCGGCATCCCGTGCCGGTGTGAGGGAGGTACCAATGATGAAGGCAGTCAGCCCAGTCAACAGCCGCGAAGCGGCGATCAGGTGCATGGTCTGTCGTACGCACTCGTGCCCGTTGTATGTGCCCTGGGACCAGCACGCCATCGGCTGCCCAGTGCGAGCGGTGGCACTTGAGCGACGCGAGCCCGAGCCGCGCTCGCCGCTGCGCATCGTCTCCGGCATCGCCACGGTCTAGCCCGGGAATGAACCGAGGCGACGGCTTCAAGGGACTCGTTGTCCTGGTCACCGGCGCGAGCTCAGGGCTCGGCGAGCAGCTGGCGCGCGCCCTGGTCGCGCGCGGCGCCCGGCCCGTGCTCGCTGCGCGCAGAGCTGAGCGCTTGCAGGCGCTAAGCTCCGAGTTCGACGGTGCCGTGGACACGATCGCCTGCGACGTGACCGACGACGCCGACCGCCGGCGGCTGATCGAGACGGTCGTGGACCAGCATGGACGCATCGATGGCCTCGTCAACAACGCCGGCATGGGAGCGGCCGGTCCGGCCCTGAGGACGGAGGTCGAGACGTTCTCCCGAGTGCTCGACGTCAACCTGGTTGCCCCGTACGCGCTCGCATGCCTGGCGGCCCAGCGCATGCGCGACGGCGGCGGGCGCTCGATCGTCAACGTCGCGTCCGTGATGGGAATGCGGTCGATCGGACAGATAGCTGACGCTGCGTACGTGGCGTCGAAAGCGGGGCTGATCGGGCTGACGCGCGAGCTGGCCTCGCAGTGGGGCCGCTTCGGGATCCGTGTCAACGCGGTCGCGCCCGGGTTCTTCGCCTCAGAGATGACCGCCGGACTGGGACCCGACGCCGACAGCTTCCCGGCTTGGCTGACGGACCAGATTCCGCTCGGCCGCGGCGGCCGGCCCGGCGAGCTCGACCCGGCGATCCTGTACCTGCTCGGTCCCGGCAGCAGCTTCGTCACCGGGCACGTGCTGACCGTCGACGGCGGGATGGCAACGCGGTAGGTTCGCCGGTGCGCGTCGGGCTGGTCGTACGCGAGCAGGATCTCGTCGCCTGGCGCGGCCGCCTCGGGGAGCTGACGCGGCGCGTAGCGGCCGCAGGAATCGACCACATCACCGTCGGCGACCACATCAGCTTCTCCGATGGCCACGGCGTGGATGGCCTGATTCAGGCGACCGCGCTGCTCGCCGCGCATCGCTCGCTCCAGGTCCAGACCGGTATCTACCTCCTCGCTCTTCGCCATCCCGCGGTGGTGGCTCGGCAGCTCGCGACGATCGCGATGGTCGCGCCGGGTCGGCTCACGTTCGGCGTCGGGGTCGGGGGCGACGACGAGCGCGAGCTCGAGCTGTGCGGCGTGCGTGGGCAAACGCGAGGCGCGCGGATGGAGGAGGCGCTGAGGCTCGTCAAACAGTTCATGACCGGCGAGGAGATCACCTTCCAGGGGCGTTTCTTCGAGGTAAACCAGGCTGCCATCCGGCCGGCGCTGCATCCGCCGGTCCCGATCCTGATCGGCGGTCGCTCGGATGCCGCGCTGTCACGAACCGCACGGCTTGGCGACGGGTGGATCGCCGTCTGGATATCGCCTCGCCGCTTTGCCGAGGCTCGCGACAAGGTGCAGCAGGAGGCCGCCCTGGCGGGCCGCGGGCCGACCTGCTGGATGCACACGGTGCAGATGTGGGCCGGTCTCGGAGCGACCGTGGAGCAGGGGGTCGCCCGGGTCAGGTCGGAAATGGAAGCTTCGTACAGCCTGCCGTTCGAGCGCTTCAGCAGGTACACGCCGTGCGGGAGGCCGGACGACGTGGCGGCGTTTCTCTAGCCCTACCTCGAGGCCGGCTGCCGGCGCCTCAACTTCGTTCCAGCCGCGGAGACGCTCGAGGAGGCGATCGAGACGATCGGCGCCGTCAAGCGGCGGCTCGAGGTCCGCTCGCGCTATCGGCGGCGGCGCCAGTGGCGGCCGCGCCAGCCGCGTCGCGGATCAGGTCGGAGAGACGCTCGGCGGCCGTGATCGTCGGGAGGTTGGTATTCGCGCGCGGCACCTCGGGGAACACCGACGCGTCGGCCACGAACAGACCGTCGACCCCGAGCACGCGGCCGGACGGATCGACGACTGCTCGCCGATCATCGGGTGCGCCCATGCGGCAGGTCCCGCAGACGTGCCCGGTGTCGCCGACGTTCTCCATCAGCCACGCATCGATCGCGGCATCGTCGGACAGCTCATCGATTCCGCGGCCAATCACATCGATGGCGATGTGCTCGAACGCGGCGTCGAGCGCGCCGGTGCGGATGAACTCGAGCGCTCGCTTTACCCCGTCGCGCATCCGTATTAGATCGCCCTCTTCGTGGAGCAGGTCCTGCTGGATCAGCGGGTGGACGTCGGGATCGGGCAGGGCGAGCGCGGTCCAGCCGCGGCCCTGCTGCTGGTTGACCCACACGCACAGCAGCCCGGGCCCTCCTGCCGCCTGCCCGCCGCCGGCGCCGCCCCACGTTCCCGCGGACTCGCGTTCGGCTTCCAGGCCTGAGAGCAGCTCGGCCGGCAGCGCGAGCGTCTGGTTGACCGAGACGATCATCATGTCGTTCTCGCCCGCGCCGGCCATCCCCGACGAGTAGCGCAGGCAGCAGTTGGTCTGGCGGGCGTCCAGACGCGGGGCGTGCTCGGGGCGGTGATGAAGCCAGAACAGCGCCAGCGGATGCTCCTGCATGCCGAGGCCGACGGGAAGCCGAGCGACCGGTCCTTCGGGCCCGATGCCCGAGCGCAGGAGGATCGCCGGGGAGTGGATCGCGCCGGCGCACAGCACCAGGTTCGACGCCCTCACCTCGACCCATTCGCCGTCGATGCGGACGCGGACGCCGGCGGCGCGACCCGCCTCGATGAGCACCCGGTCGACGGTGGCGTTGCCACACACGCGGAGGTTCTCGCGCTCGCGCGCGGGCTCCAGGTAGCCGTCGTTGGTGGTAACACGTGCGCGGTCGCGGGCGCTGATGCCGTAGGGGGAGAGGCCGGTGCCGCTTGGCGCGTTGTGGTCCTCGCACCATCCGTGCCCCAGCTTCTCGGCACCGTAGGCGAGCGCGTCGTCGGCCGGGCCCCATTCCGCGCGGCCGAGCCGCAGCACCGGCATCGGCCCGTCGTCGCCGTGGTACGGCGCATCGCCGAAGTTCAGATCGCTCTCCATCCGGCGCCGGTACGGCAGGACGTCTTCGAACGACCAGCCCGGGCATCCGAACGAGGCCCAGCGCTCGTAGTCGTCGGGCATCGCGTGGATCGCGATCATCCCGTTGACCACCGAGGAGCCCCCCAGGCCCTTGCCGCGGATGTGCGGCCGCGGCTCCTGAACCCGGGTCCGGCGCGACTCCAGCCCGGTCCACTGGTACTGCGGGAGCGCGGCATCGAGCGCTCGCCACCCGTTCATGCTGCGCACCTCGATCGGGGCCTCCGCCGATCGCCAGTCCAACCCCGCTTCGAGCAGCACCACCTCCCGGCTCGGTTCCTCGCTCAGCCGCGCCGCTAGCACGCAGCCGGCGCTGCCGCCACCGACAACGACGAAATCAGCCTCCATTTGCCCTCTCCTCTCTCGCGTTCAGGTTACGACCAAAGCCCGCTCTCCGGCCCGCACGAGCGGTTCGACCAGTCCCTGCGCATCGTCGAATCCCGAGCCGAGCATCGCCCCGCCAGCGGCCCGGGCCGCGATCCCCTGGCAGATGACCGCGAGCTTGAAGTACGCGAACGCGAGGTACCAGCCGATGCTCGAGGCATCGAAGCCGGTGAGGAGCGCGTAGGTCTCGATGATCTCGGCCCGGGTCGGAAATCCGCTCGCGGCGGTGACCGGCGGCACGATCCGAGCGGCGGCCAGCACCTCGTCGTCGTCGGCCTCGCTCCAGTACGCCAGCAGCGCCCCGAGGTCGGCGAAGGGATCGCCGAGCGTGCTCATCTCCCAGTCGAGCACGGCGACGATCTCGCCGGGAGTGGTCGGGTGCAGGACGGTGTTGTCGAGGCGGAAATCGCCGTGGACGATGCTCCCGGCGCGTTGCTCGGGCAGCGTCCGGCGCAGCTGATCGCGCAGCGCGTCGAGCGCCGGCAGCTCGGCCGTCTTCGAGCGCTCCCACTGCTCAGACCAGCGACGCAGCTGGCGCTCCATGAACCCGGCGGGGCGGCCGAAGTCCCCCAGCCCCACATCCTGTGGATCGATCGTGTGAAGCCGTGCCAGAGTCTCGATCAGTGCTCGGCCGATCGCCTCGCGGTGCTGCGGCGTCTCGGCGTAGCCAGGCGGCAGGTCGTTGCGGCAGACGTGACCGAGCGCCCGCTCCATCACGTAGAACCGGGCGCCGAGCGGGCTGTCCTCGCCGGCGAGGTGAAACGTCCGCGGGACGGGCACGGCGGTTGCGCCGAGCGCGGTCTGGACGCGGTATTCGCGCGCCATGTCGTGAGCGGTAGGCAGCACGTGTCCGAGCGGGGGCCGGCGCACGATCACCTCGCCGGCATCGGATGCGACGCGATATGTCAAATTGGACTTGCCGCCGGAGATCAGCGCGACCTGGCACCGGCGCCAGCGCGGATCGTGCAGCACCCCGGCCAGGTAGGGACCCACGAGCTCCGGCTCTGCCCCGGTCACAATCGGCTCGAGCCGCTGGGCGGTGGGGTCGGCGCGCGTGTCGGCCGGCAAGGTCATGTCGCCCTCGCCTCCGCCGCCGCTCCCGCTCGGGCGCCCGCCATCCGCTGCGCGAGCGCGCGGCCGAGCCCGCGCTCGTGGTGGGCGCCGTCGCCGAACTGCTGCTCGCGCACGATGATCCGGCGCAGGAAGCGGTGCGCCGCGTGCTCGTCGGTGAACGCAACTCCGCCGAACACCTGCATCGCTCCGTGCGCCACCTCCCGCGCCCCGCGGGACACGTACGCCTTGGCGATCCGAGCCACCTGCGGAGCCTCGCCAATGCCGTCGTCGAACGCTGCCGCGGCGTACAGCACGGTCGACCAGCCACTCACCTGTCGGACGTACACGTCGGCGAGGAGGTGACGCAGCGCCTGGAAGCTGCCGATCGTGCGCCCGAACTGCCGGCGCTCGCAGGCGTACCGGCGAGCCAGCTCGAGCACGGCCCCGGCCGCGCCGATCGCGTCGGCCGCCGCCAGCAGGGAGCCGACCGTGGCCAGGCGCGCGATCGCCTCGCGCCCCTCAGGACCGCTGATCGCGTGCTCGCCGAGGACCGGGGCGCCCTCAAACGTGACCGCCGCGAAGCGGAGACTCCGGTCAAGGGACGGACGCGGCTCCGCGAACACGCCCGCGCCGCCGGAGCGCACGAGCGCCAGCGCCGGGCCGCTCTCGAGTGTCGCGCTCACCGCCAGCCACACCGCCTCCTCGAGCTGCTCGACCGCGACCTTCTCGCCGCGAAGCTCGAAGGCGCCCGTGCCGGCGGGGTCCAGCACGACCGCCGGCTCGTCCTGCGCCCAGCCGGCGCCCGGCTCGAGCAGCGCGAGCGCGAGCGCGTCCTCGCCGGCCAGCAGCTCGGCGAGCGCGGGGGGGAGCTCGTCGGCGACAGGTGCGAGGGCGAGCCGCAGCGCCGCGCTGGCAAGGAACGGCGTCGCCGCGAGCCGCGACCCGAGCGAGCGCGCGATCAAGCACAGCTCGACGGCGCCAAGCCCGTCTTTGCCGATCGTCAGCGCGCCGAACTCGACGAGCTCGCTCCACACGCGCCGGCGCTGCTCCTTGGAAACCTCCGGGAGTGCCTCCGCGGGCGGCCACGTTCGCTTGAGCAGCGTGTCGACCGCCTCCGACAGCCACCTCTGCTCGTCTGTCAGCTCCAGGTCCATGGTCAGTCGTGGGGGAGCGCGAGGATGCGGTCGGCGATGATGTTGCGCTGGATCTGGCGCGTGCCGCCGTACACCGATGCCGCGCGCGAGTACAGGTAGGTCTCAGCCCAGAATTCGTCCTCGCTTCGCTGCTCCGGTGCGGCGTGCTGGAGCGTCTCTCCGAGCAGCTCGATCGCGGTGGCCGCCAGCCGCTGCTCGGCCTCGGCCATCAGCAGCTTGACAGTGGAGCTGTCGGCTCCGACCGCGCCGCCGGCCAGGAACTCGCCGACCGCCCGGTAGGCGTGATGGCGCAGCACCTCGATCCCGATCATCGCCCTGGCGAGCGCGACCTGAGCGTGCGGATCGTCCAGCAGCGCGCGCCCGTCGAGCTCGCGCTCTCCCGCGGTCCGGACGAGGCGGTCGAGCCACGTGCGCAGCTTGACCTGGCGCGGGAGGGCGGCGGTCCCGCGCTCGTGGCCGAGCGTGTACATCGCGATCTTCCACCCGTCGCCGCGCCCTCCCAGGAGGTTGTCCTTCGGGACGACGACCTCGTCGAGGAACAGCTCGCAGAACTCTGCGTGGCCGGTGATCTGGGTCATCGGCCTGACCTCGACGCCAGGCGAGGACATGTCGATGACCAGCATCGAGATGTCGCGGTGGCGGGGGCGGTTCGGGTTGGGGTTGGCCGTTCGCGCCAGCACGCCGCACCAGCGGGCGAACTGGCCCCACGAGACCCACGTCTTCTGGCCGCTGATCACGAACTGGTCGTCGAGCTCGACCGCGCGGGTGCGGAGCGATGCCAGGTCGGAGCCGGCCTCGGGCTCGGAGAATCCCTGACACCAGATCTCCTCGGCGGAGAGAATCGGCGGGATGTAGCGCCGGCGCTGGGCATCGTTGCCGAAGCGCAGCAGCGACGGGCCGAGGACGTCGAGCCCGACGACGTTCACGAACTCAGGGGCGCCCACGGCTGCCAGCTCCTGATCGATGATGATCTGCTCGACGGCGGGCCGCCCGCCGCCTCCGAACTCGGCCGGCCACGCGCGGCCGACGTACCCGGCCGCGTGGCAGCGCGACTGCCAGGCCCGCAGCGCCTCGATCCGCTCATCGAGCGCGTGCGGGAGATCCTGCGGCGTTCGGCCGTGCTCGGCCAGGAACGCCCGCACCTCCTCCTGCAGCTGCTCCTGCACGGCTGTGACCGTGAGCCTCATCCTGGCCGCCCATCCTAGCACTCAAACTGAGGTCAATTCACCCATTTCACACCGCGGTCAGCAGGCCGCCGTTGGGGCTGAGCGTCGCGCCGACGAAGTACGCGGCGTCGTCTGAGGCGAGGAACGCCACCGTGGCCGCCACCTCCTCGGGCGTCCCGAGCCGCCCGGCGGGGGTTCGTTCGAGCTCGGCCTGCCGACGCCGGCCGAGGTTGCCCTTCAGGCGCTGCGTGTCGATGAACCCGGGCGCGACGGCGTTGACCCGGATTCCCTGCACGATCAGCTCCTGGGCCACCGACCGGGTGAACCCGAGGATCCCGGCCTTGGCGGCCGAGTAGTGCGGATGGCCGACGCAGCCCTCGATCCCGCAGACCGAGGCCATGTTGACGATCACGCCGCTGCGCCGCGGGGCCATCGCGCGGGCGGCTGCACGCGTGCAGTAGAAGGTGCCGTCCAGGTGGACCGAGAGCAGCAACCTCCACTCCTCGTCGGTCAGCCGGGTGAGCGCGTCGAGCGGGGTCGTGGCCGGGCCGGACCGGTGCTCCTCGCGCTGACGCTCAAGCAGCGGCGCGATCCGCTTGACGTGATCGAGCGCGACCGCGCCCGCGTTGTTGACCAGGATCGCCAGCGGTCCGAGCTCGCGCTCGATCCACTCCACGCCGGCATCGACCGCGCCGCTGTCGGTCACGTCCAGCTCCAGCGCCAGGCCGCCGATCGCCTCCGCGGTGCGCTCCGCGCTCGGACGGGAGATGTCCAGCACTGCCACCAGCGCCCCCTCGGCGGCCAGGCGGCGGCAGATCGCCTCGCCGATGCCGGCGCCTCCGCCGGTCACGGCGGCGATCTTGCCCTTGAGCGTCATGTGATCAGGGTCCGGGAGAAGCGTTGCGTACTGAACCAAACTGATATCATGTCAGATCAGGAGATGATCCTGCAAGCTCCATCCACCGGCACGAAGCCACGCGGAGTCACCCGCACCGGCCGCGAGATCCACCTCGTCAGATATCCCCGCGGCGAGCTGCGGCCGGAGCACTTCACGCTCGTCGAGGCTCCGGTGCGCGACCCGGGCCCCGGTGAGGTGCTGGTTCGCAACACCTGGACTTCGGTCGATCCCGGGATCCGGTTGCGACTCGACGAGCGTGCCCCGGCCGGGTACTTCCCGGCGTTCGGGCTGGACGCGCCGCTCGACGGGGTCATGGCCGTGGGCGAGGTGCTCGAGTCGCGCGCCGAGGAGTTCGCGCCGGGGGAGACGGTCTGGCACGCGCAGGGCTGGCGCGAGTACGCGGTTGTGCGGGCCGGAGCGCCCGCGCTCGGCGGGCTCGGCACGCTGACCCGCCTGGACACGGATCTGGCCCCGGCCGCCAGCTACCTCGGGCCGCTCGGTGGAATGGGCCTCACCGCGTACGCAGGGCTGTTCGAGGCCGCCGAGCTGCGAGAGGGCGACGTGGTCTGGGTGTCGGCCGCGGCCGGGGCGGTGGGCAGCCTCGCAGTCCAGTTCGCGAAGCTATGCGGTCACGGCGTGATCGGGAGCGCGGGCTCGGACTTGAAGGTGTCCTACCTGCTTGACGAGCTGGGGCTGGACGCCGCGTTCAACTACAACGTCGGCGCGGTCGCCGAGCTGCTCGCCCACGCGGCCCCCGATGGGATCGACCTGTACTTCGACAACGTCGGCGGCGCGCACTTGGAGGCGGCCCTCGGGGTGCTGCGGCGATGGGGGCGGGTGGCCCTGTGCGGCGCGGTCTCGTCCTACGAGCGCAGCGACAGGGGCGGACCTCGGAACCTGTTCCTGGCCACCGCGAAGGACCTCACGGTCCGAGGCTTTCGCGGCTCGAGCTACATCCGGCTGATGGGCGAGATGCAGCGCCAGGTCGCAGCCTGGATGGCGGGCGGACTGCTCAGGTACCGAGCGACGGTGGTCGACGGCCTCGAGCACGCTCCCGAGGCCCTGGTCAGGGTCCTGGCCGGCGAGACGATCGGCAAGACCCTCGTGAGGATCGTTCGGTGAGCGACGACCACTTCGATCTGCTGGTCCTGGGCGGCCGGATGGCAGGGCTGGCGGCTGCCGCCCGGCGCGGCTCAGCAGGGAGCGTCGGTGGCGTTGGTCGAGACGGCTCCCCGCACGGGCGGGTCCGCCCAGTACGCCGGGTTCATCTGGACGGCGCCGACGCCTGAGGTGATGCGTGAGGTCAATCCTGCGGGCGATCCGGCGCTCGGCGCGCGGCTCGTCGAGGGCTATCCCGAGGCGATCGACTGGGTCCGCAGCTGGGCGTCGATACAAGGATCCGGTGACGGTGCTCGGCTACGGGCGTGGCTGCCAGACGGACATGCCACAGCTGCTCTCGACGTGCGAGCGCTGCGCGCCAACGCTTACAGCACCGGCGACGGGCTCCGCCTCGGGCTGTCGGTGGGGGCGGGCTTCGGCAAGGAGAACGCCGGCTTCTACGGCCATCTCGTCCCGTCCGGCGTGGCCGCCAGGGACGTCCACGACCTGTGGACGATGACCTTCTACCACAGCGAACACGGCGCCCTCGTGAACCTCCACGGACAGCGCTTCGTCGACGAGACGATCGGCGATCACCTGAACGCGCTCGCGGTGCTCGACCAGCCGCAGGCGCGGGCGCTGCTGGTCTGCGATCAGCGCGTCCACGACGAGTGGATGCTGCGGCCGTACGTGGCCGGCGTCACTGCGCCGCGGGCACGCCCCACCCGCCGCGCAAGCTCGATGCGCTGCCGCTCCTCACCCCGCCCTACTACGTGGCCGAGGTCGTCCCCGCGATCACGTTCACGTTCAGCGGCCTGCTGATCGACGCCGACGCACGCGTCCTCGACACGCACCGCAACCCGATCCCCGGTCTGCTCGCGGCGCGCGCCGACACCGGCGGGTTGTGGTTCCGCGCCTACGCGGGCGGGATCGCCACAGCCCTCGTGTTCGGGCTCAGCGCCGCGCGCACCGCGACGGAGCGCTCGCCGGTGCCGTCGTCGGGGTAGCGGTCCGGCTCCTCGATCACGCCCGCCGCCAGCAGGCGCTCGATCTCCCGCTCGTCCATGCCCAGCAGCTCACGGCAGACCTCGCGCGTGTGCTCCCCCGCCGCCGGCGCCCGCCGGAGTACGGGTGGCGGAATCCGCTCCGAGCGAAACGGCGCGCGCTCGATCGTGCGCGCCTCCAGGTCGGGCTGCTCGAAGCGGGCGAAGAAGCCGCGCGCCTGCAGCTGCGGGTCCCGCTCGTACTCGTCGCCGTGCTGCATGAACCCGGCCGGCACGCCCTCGGCCTGAAGCCGCGCCGCCACCTCGCGGGATGGGCGCCGGCGCGTCCATGCCGCGAGCCGCAGGTCGATCTGGCGGCGCCTCGCGACCCGTCCCCCGGCTGAGGCGAGCGCGGGGTGCGCCGCCCACGGCGGGTTGCCGATCGCCCGGCGCAGCCCGCGCCAGTCCTCGTCGTCCCTGACCGTCACCGCGCACCACTCGTCGTCGCCCGCACACGGGTACAGACCCCACGGCGCGGCGTGAGCGCCGGCGTTGCCGGCGGGCGCGCTGGAGCCCGGCGACAGCGCCTCCTCGGTCAGTAGCTCGGAGATCTGGGCGAGGATCGCCTCGGCCTGCGAGATCGTGATCGCGGCGCCCCTGCCCCCGCGCTCGCGGGCGATCAGGGACGACAGCGCGGCGATCCCCGCCAGCCTGGCCGCGTAATGATCGGGGTGGACGATCGTCGAGTCGCTGAAGCTCTCGGGGTCATCGGGGTAGCGCCACAGGCTGGTGAGCCCCGCCAGGCAGCGCACGAGTGGCCCGTAGCCCATCCATGTGCTCCAGGGACCGCAGCTGCCGACCGCGCTGGCGCTGACGATCGTGATCCGCGGGTTGAGCTGCTGCAGCACCTCATGCCCCAGGCCCAGGCGCTCGAGCGTACGCGGCTTGAAGTTGGCCAGAACCACGTCGGCGCGCGTCGCCAGGCGCCTGATGAGTTCGATGCCCTCGGGAGTGCGCAGGTTAACGCCGAGGCTCTTGCTTCCGCGGTGGCCGACCGCGAAGCTGACCGGCGAGATCCGCGCCCCGTCCGGAAACGCCCGGCTCTCGATCTTGATCACCTCCGCGCCCTGCTCGCAGAACAGGCGTGCCGCCTCCGCGCCGTAGACGATCACCCCGAAGTCGAGCACCCGGAGTCCCTCGAGCGGGCGGCGCGGTCGTGCGGAGACGCGGCCGTTCGCGCCCCCCGCCGACGCCGGGCGGCCCTCGCGTGTGGGACGCGTTCCGAGCACCTCCCGGCCGTGCTCACCGAGCTCGGGTGCGCGGCGGCGAGAACACGCACGGCGGCCGTCAATCTCGACCCACCCGCGCGGCAGCGGCGCGCTGATCCCGGGCGCCAGCTCACCGGGCGCGATCGCGCCGCGGGCACGGAAGTGATCGGCCGCCAGTACCTCGGAGAGTTCGAGCACCGGCGCCACGGGCACCCCGCGCGCCTGGCCCTCGGCCGCGAGCTCGTGCTTGCCGCGGTCCCGGAAGTGCGCAGCGATCGCGACGTGCAGCTTTGCCGCCGCGACCGCGCGCCCGCGAATCGAATCGAGCTCCGGGTCCTGAAGCTCGTCCGGCTCGCCGAGCCATGCCCGCATCGCGTGCCACTGCCGGGCGGACAGCAGGACGACGCGCACGTACCCGTCGCGGCAGGGGAAGATCGGATACGGGCCGGGCGCCGGCCGGTCACGGGTCGACTCGTAGCCGGCGATCTGGGCTGTGCCGACGGTCCCGAGCGCCGGCTCGATCGCCTGAACGGTCGCCTCATACAGCGAGAAGTCAATGTGGTCACCCGCTCCGGTCTGCAGCCGGTTCCAGTACGCGACCAGCGCCGCCCAGGCAGCCTGCGCCGCGGTGACGGCAAGCGCCGGCGCGCCGGGCGGCATCAGCGGTTCGCGCCCGGGCAGCCCGGAACGGCTGAGCACGCCGCCGATGGCCTGTAGCGTCCAGTCCGTGGCCACCCAGTCGCGGTAGGGACCGCTCTGGCCGAACGCAGTGATCGACAGCACCACGAGTTCCGGGTTGCGAGCCCGTACGACCTCGGGGTCGAGCCCGCGCTGCGCGAGCGGGCGCGCCGGCTCGGTGTGGATCCAGATGTCGGCGCTGTCGAGCAGCGCGAGCAGCCGCTGGCGGTCACCCGCCCGTTCGAGATCGATGACCACGCTGCGCTTGCCGGCGTTGTGGACCGCGAACGGGAGGCTGTGGCCGCCGCGCAGCGGCGGTTGCCGGCGCGAGGCGGCGCCCTCAGCGGGCTCGACCTTGATCACCTCGGCGCCGAGGTCCGCGAGCAGCCGGCCGCAGCGCTCTCCGGCCTCACCCGCGGTCTCGAGCACGCGGACACCGTGCAGTGGGGTCGTTTCACCGCCCATCCGTCAACCGCCTATCCCCAGAATGATCTCCGCTGCCTGGCGCAGCTGCTCCGGCCGACCGGCGATGAGCAGCGAGGTCACGCCGGCCGCGCGCCAGGCCTCGAGGTCGTGGCGGATCTTCGCCGGCGGACCAATGAGCGCGATCTGCTCGACCAGCTTCGTGGGCACGGCCGCCGCCGCCTCGCGCTTCTTGCCATCGAGGAACAGCTCCTGGATCCGGCGCGCCTGCCCGCCGTAGCCCATCCGGACCGCCACCTCGTGGTGGAAGTTCATGCTGCGCGCCCCCATCCCGCCGAAGTACAGGGCCAGACGCGGGCGGACTGTGTCCGCGGCCCGCTCGATGTCCTCGTCGACCACGAAGTCGAGCGACACCGCGATCTCGAAATCCCCGGGCGCTCCGCCCGCACGCCGCGCGAATCCCTCCTCCAGGTGCGGGCGGTAGAGCTCCTCGTGGTGGTAGGGGGAGTAGAACAGCGCCAGCCAGCCGTCGGCGATCTCGGCCGTCTGCGCGATGTTCCTCGGTCCCTCGGCGGCGAGGAAGACCGGGATCCGCTCGCGTAGCGGGTGCACCGTCGTCTTCAGCGGCTTGCCGAGCCCGGTGGCGCCGGGGGCGCCGTTCAGCGGCAGCGGGTAGTGCGGTCCCCCCGAGGTCACCGGCTCGCGACGCGCGACCACCTCGCGGACGATCGAGACGTACTCGCGCGTCCGCGCGAGCGGCTTGGGGAACGGCTCCCCGTACCAGCCCTCGACCACCTGCGGTCCCGAGACGCCGAGCCCGAGCACGAAGCGCCCGCCGCTGAGATGGTCGAGCGTGATCGCCGCCATCGCCGCGGCCGTCGGCCGCCGGGCGCTGATCTGCATGATCGAGGTGCCGAGCCTGACCCTTTCGGTCTGCGAGCCCCACCAGGCCAGCGGCGTGAGAACGTCACAGCCGTAGGCCTCTGAGGTCCAGATCGAGTCGAATCCGAGCCGCTCGGCCTCCTTGACCGCCTCGAGCGTCGTCGCGGCGGGCGCGCGCGAGGCCCAGAAGCCGGTGTTGAGTCCGAGCTTGAGGCTCACGTTCCCGTCCACGCCGGCTTGCGCTTCTCCGCGAACGCCCGCGGCCCTTCGACGTAGTCGCGCGAGACCAGCAGCCGGGGGATCCGCTGCTCCCAATCGCGCGCCATCGCCTCCTCGACCGACACCCCGAGCCCGTCGAGCGCCGCCTCCTTGGTGAGCTGCACGAGCAGCGGCGAGCACTCGAGGATCTCGGACGCCCACCGCTCCGCGGCCGCCATCAGCTCGCCGGCCGGCACGACCTCGTTCACGAACCCGAGCCGATGGCCCTCCGCCGCTGTCACGAGCCGCCCGGTGAGCAGCATCCCCATCGCCTGCTTGAGCGGGATCTGCCGCGCCAGCCGGTGGATCCCGCCGGCGCCCGCGATCAGCCCCACGCGCGGCTCGGGCAGACCGAACAGCGCGGTCTCGGCGGCGATCACGATGTCGCACGCGAGCGCGATCTCGAAGCCGCCGCCCGCCGCGATGCCGTTGACCGCCGCGATCAGCGGCTTCGGGCAGTCGTAGCCCTTGGTGATCGCGCCGAAGCGCGAGCCCGAGTCGACCCGACGCCGGCCGGCGGCCGAGGCTTCCGCGGTCGCCTTGAGGTCGTTGCCGGCGCAGAATGCCCGCTCGCCGGCTCCGGTGATGATCGCCACCCACGCGCCGGCGTCGGCGGCGAAGTCGTCGAACACTTCGATCAGCTCCCGGTGGGAGTGGTTGTCGAGCGCGTTCATCCGCTCGGGCCGGTTCAGGGTCACGTAGGCGACGTGGCCCGACGTCTCGTAGATCACGTGGTCGTGGCTCATGCCCGGGGCTTGAACTTGGGGATCGCCACGCTGTCGCTGCGCCGCTCGAACACGGCCTCGAGCTCCATCTCGACCCGGAGCTCCTCGGGCGCGCAGCCGACGACCTGGCTGGTCAGCCGCACGCCCTCCTCGGTCTCGACGACGGCGATGTTGTAGGGGATCTCGTGCGCGAACGCCTCGTCGTAGAGCTGGTGCATGAGCGCGTAGCTGTGGAGCGTCGCCCGTCCGCTCGAGGCCGCCCACTCGAGCTCCGCCGAGAAGCACTGAAGGCAGCGCGGGCGCAGCGGGACGCCGAGGTACGCGGTAGGCGACTGGAGCGTGCCGCACCGGCGGCAGCGCAGGAGCATCAGCTTCCCGGCGAGCGCGCCCTTAAAGAACGGCGCGCTCGCCTCGTCGAGGACCGGCACGGGCTTGACCCGGGGTGCGTTCGCGGCGGCCGTCGAGGTGGGGGCGTTCATCCGGGGTGCTTGGAGAGGATCGTGGTGGAGTGGAAGTTGAGGACGCCGCCGTTGCCCGAGACGAGCACGTGGTCGTGCTGTGCCGCCTGGCGCTCGCCCGCCTGGCCGCGCGCCTGGATGACGCCCTCGGACAGCGGCGTGAAGCCCCACATGTAGTAGGAGGAGAGCTGGCCGCCGCCGGTGTTGCAGGGCAGCGAGCCGCCGGGCCCGAGCTTGCCGTCGGCGACGAACGGGCCGCCGTCGCCCTTCTCGCAGAAGCCGTAGTCCTCGAGCGTGACGAGGACCGTGTAGGTGTAGCAGTCGTAGAGCTCGAGCACGTCGACATCGGATAGCTCGATCTCGGCCTGTGCGAGCGCGTGCCTGCCGGCCGTCGAAGCCCCGGTGTGAACGGCTGGATCGCGGCCGCTGCGCGCGGAGTCGCCCGGCGCACACTGTCCGAAGCCGCGCAGGTACACGGGCGGTTGCCGGAGGCACCGCGCCCGTTCCGGCGAGGTGACGATAACGGCGACGGCGCCGTTGGACACCAGGCAGCAGTCGAGCAGGTGCAGCGGCTCGACGACCCAGCGCGAGGCGTGGTACTCCGCGAGCGTGATCGGCTTTCGCATCTGCGCTTGTGGGTTCATGAGCGCCCATTGCCGCTGCCCGACCGCGATCGTCCCGAGCTGGTCGTGGTTGGTGCCGAACAGGTGCATGTGACGTCGCAGCGCGAGCGCGTACATCGTGTTCGCCGGCCCGTAGTCGCCGTAGGCGAGGCGTAGGCCGGCGAAACCGGGGGCATCGAACCGCTTGCCGCTGTAGGACGACTGCGAGATCGACTGCCCGTTCGCCAGCGGCGCGTCCGCGTGCACGCACACGACCACACTCGCCTGCCCGCTTGCGATCGCGTGCGCGGCGTATTGGAGCATCGCCCCGGCGCTCGCGCCGAATGCGCTCATCGCGCACAGCAGCGTCAGGTCCTGGAAGCCGAGCGAGAACTGCAGCGCCGGACCCATCTCCGGCGAGTGGTTGGCGCCGATCAAGAGCCCGTCGACGTCCGCCGCCTGGAGTCCCGCGTCCTCGAGCGCGAGTGCGATCGCGTCCGCCGCGAAGTCGGTGGCGGTCCGCCCGTAGACCTTGCCCATCTCGGTGATGCCGAGACCGGCGATTGCCGCGGTCGCGCCCACGGGGATCAGCCGACTTCGGTTTGGGCCCGGAGCGCGGCGGGAACGTCGAGGTTGAACAGGCGCGCCGCGTTCAGACCGAGGATGTTGCGCTTGGCCTGCTCGTCGAGGAACGGCAGGTTCAGGAACACGCTGGGGAGGTCGAAGTCCCAGTGCGGCCAGTCCGACGCGTACACGAGCTGCGTCTCTGCGTTGATCGCCCCGAACGTGGACTCCAGCAGGTCGAGGTGGTCCATCTCCATCGGCTGCGACGTGTAGTACATCTCGCGCATGTACTCGCTCGGCGGGCGCCGGAGCAGCGGCGCCTCGGAGGTGCGCTTGAGGTACTCGTGGTCGAGCCGCTGCATCAGGAACGGCACCCAGGCCAGCCCGCTCTCGACCCAGATCACCTTCAGGCGCGGGAAGCGCTCGGGCAGGCCGTTGATCAGCCAGTTCGTCATGTGCACGATGTTGCAGTGCACGAATGAGATCGCGTGCATCGAGATGAAGCGGTTCATCGTCTTCATCCAGTCGTCCTCCCACGTGGGCCCGGCGTGGAAGGCCAATGGCAGACCGGTCTCTTCGATCTCGGCGTACACCCGCATGTACTTGTTGTCGTGCACGGGGTCGTGGCGGATGCTGGTGACCAGGAACCCGCACACGCTGTCGCTGCCGGCGAACTCCCTGATCATTCGCACGCAGAGGTCGGGATCGTTCAGCGGCAGGTAGGGCAGGAACTTCAGCCGCTCGTCCCGGCTGCAGAACTCCTCGACCATCCAGCGGTTGTAGGCGTGGGCGACCTGCGACTCGCCGAGTGGCATCGGCGACATCCCGAGCGACAGCAGGGAAGTGGGGAAGACTACTTGCACGTCGATGCTCATCGCGTCCATCGCGCGGCGGCACAGCTCGACGTCGCGCGGCACGTCGATCGGTCCGAGGTTCTCCCGGGTCAGCTCCTGGTGGGGGATCCGGCCGTGCATGGCCTGGAACTGAAAGCCGCGGCCGCCGGGGGTGGGCACGTACTGCGCGACTCCCATCACCTCGAGGTCGTGCTGCGAGTTGAACCGCATCACCGGGTTTTCCATGTACTCCAGCACCGCCGGCCAGACCGAGCCGGGATCGCGGTGCGAGTCGACGTCGACGACGAAGTAGTCGTCGAGTCCGATCCGATCGGCCTCCTGGCGGGCGTGCGCGAGCATCTCGCGCTCCGATGTGAAGCGGTCATGCATCGGCACGAGCGGCTTGACGCGGGGATCGACAGGCATCTGGATTACCTCCCGCTGGTCGAGAACCAGACCGAGAATTCGAACGGGGACAGTGACTGTGAGTGAAGGAGCGCGGTCGCCACCGTGCACGCTTCGGTGGGGCTTACGGCGAGGCCGGCGAGCGCCTCGTCGCCGTACGGATCGGCCGACAGCGACGTGTAGAGCTTGATCGCCGCAGTGAGCAGCGCAGAGAGATCCGACTGCGATACGGGCGCGTCCTGCGTGAGGAGGTCGTGCGCGGCCTGGACGGTGTCAGAGACGGACAAGGATCTCACCCTCTCGCTCCTCGACCTCGATGCCGCGCAGGCGGGCGCGCGGGTCGGCCGGGTGTTGGCCGGTCCGTACGTCGTACTCGTAGCCGTGCCACGGGCAGACGATGTGCAGCTGCTCGCCGAAGTCGTCGCCGAGGCTCCGCCGCTCGGAGTCGAGCTGCTCGACGACGCGGTTCATCAGCGTGCCCTGGCAGACCGGGCCGCCGAGATGGGCACAGCGGTTCTCCCACGCGTACAGCCGGCCGTCCAGCCTGAAGATCCCGATCTCCAGGCCCTCGACGTCGACGACCACGCGGCCGCCTTCCAGCACGTCCTCGGTCAGTGCCGCAACGATCGCTTCGCTCATGTCGGGAATGTACTCCCTTCGGGGTCCGGAGTCAACCTGAATTCAGTTCAAACATTCGAGGTGAAACGCGAACGATCGTCTCGCCGGCGACGTGGGCATGACGCCCCGCTAGGCGACGCGGGCGTGATCGAAGACCAGGACCGGCTTGATCGTCTCGCCGCTCGCCGCGTCGGCAAACGCCGTGTCGATCTCCTCGAACCGGTATGTGCGGACCAGCTTCTCGATCGGGAGCCGGCCGTCGGAATGAAGCGCGATCAGCCGCGGAATGAACTCCTGTGGCACCGCGTCGCCCTCGATCACGCCGCGGATCGTCTTGCCGCCGCTGATCACGCTCTGGACGTCCATCGCGAACTCTGGGATCCCGATGCCCAGCAGCGCAAGCGTCCCGCGCGGAGCCAGGCCCTGGATCGCTTGGTTGATCACCGCTCCCTTCGCGGTCGTGTCGATCGCGTGCGTGGCGCCGGCATCGGTGAGCCGTCGGATCGCCTCGACCACGTCGTCGCTGGAGGGGTCGAGCGTCGCGCTGGCGCCGAGCTCGGCGGCCAGCCTTCGCCGGCCGGCGACGGGATCGACGGCGATGATCCTGCTCACGCCGCAGGCGCGCGCGGCCATCAGCGCCGACAGACCCACGGCACCGGCGCCGAAGACGGCTAGCGATGCGCCGGGCGGTGGCTCGAGCACGTTCAGCACGGCCCCGGCACCGGTTTGGATGCCGCAACCGAGTGGCGCGGCTGCGATCAGATCGAGCTCGTCGTCGACGACTACGAGGTTTGACTCATACGCGATCGCGTAGGAGGCGAAGCTCGACTGACCGAAGTAGGACCCGTACACGGGCGCGTCGCCACGGCGCATGGTCGGCGAGCCGTCCACGCGGGTGCCGATCCCGTTGTGCGAGCGGAAGTTGCGGCAGTACGGACGGTGCCCGCGCGCGCACTCCGGACAGGAGCCGCAGCTGTTGTAGCTGAGCAGGACATGGTCACCAGGTGATGTAGCCGTAACGTTCGCTCCAACGGCGGTCACCACACCCGCGCCCTCGTGGCCGAGGACGATCGGCGAGATTTCCGCCGGCCACACCGCCTTCATCGTCAGATCGCTGTGGCACACCCCGACGGCCTGGATCTGCACGAGCACCTCGTCTGCCCGCGGCTCGTCCAGTTCGACCTCGGCGATCTCGAACGGCGACTGCGGGCGGGGGGAAAGGGCGGCGGTGATCTTCATCGCGTTTCCAGGTACGGGATCGTCTGCAGCTCGACATACGGATCGATGCCCTCGACCCCGTTCTCGCGGCCGATCCCCGATTGCTTGAAGCCTCCGAACGGCCCGGCGGGATCGAGCGTGTGCTGGTTGACCGCGACGTTGCCGCTGCGGATCCGCCGGGCGATGTCCTTTGCATGCTCGGGATCCGGGCCCCACACGCTGCCCGACAGCCCGTAGCGGGAGTCGTTGGCGAGCGCCACCGCGTGGTCCTCGCCGTCGTAGGGGATCACGGCAACCACCGGGCCGAAGATCTCCTCCTGGGCGATCGTCATCCGGTTATCGACGCCCGCGAACACGGTCGGCGCTACGAAGTAGCCGCGCTTGCGGTCGGGGCGTCCGCCGCCGAGCACGAGCCGGGCGCCCTCCTCGACGCCGGCGGCGATGTGGGCCTCGACTCGCTCGCGCTGGACATCGCTGACGAGCGGCCCGATTGCGACGCTGGGGTCGGCGGGATCGCCAACCCGGAACGCGCCGATCTCAGCGACCAACGCCTCGACCACGTCCTCGTAGCGCTCGCGCGGCGCGAGCACGCGCGTGGCGTTTGTGCACACCTGGCCGTTGTTGCGCATCGTGTTGGGCGCCAGCTCTGCGATCACCGCGTCGAGATCTGACGCCGGGAGCACGATCGCGGCGGACTTGCCGCCCAGCTCGAGCGACACTCGCTTGATCCGCTCGCCGCATAGCGCCGCGATCCGGCGCCCGGCCCGGGTGCTGCCGGTGAAGCTGATCTTGTCGACCAGCGGGTGCGTCACCAGCTCCTCGCTGACCGTGCGGTCGGCGGCGACGACGTTCAGCACCCCTGGCGGGAGCCCCGCCTCGTCGAACACCTCGGCCAGCAGGTAGCCGACCAGCGGCGTCTCCTCGGGCAGCTTGAGCACGACGGTGCATCCGGTCAGCAACGCGGGGGCGAGCTTCGGGAACGACAGCGCGAGCGGGAAGTTCCAGGGGACGATCGCACCGACGACCCCGACCGCCTGCCGGCGCACGAGCAGGGAGCTGCGGATCCCCTGCCGGACCTGCTCCCACGGGTAGCTGCCGGCCTGGGCGGCGTAGTAGTCGAGGTACAGCTTGGCCGCGACCGGCTGCCAGCCGGCGATCGCCTGCGGCGAGCCGACCTCGCTCGTGAGGGTGTGGGCGAACTCCGCGGCGCGCGCGGCGATCAGCGCGCCTGCTCGGGTCATGACAGTCGCCCGCTCCGCGGGACTCGACGCTGGCCAGTTGCCGGCTTCGAACGCGGCTCGCGCGGCGCGGACGGCACGGTCGATGTCGGCGGGTCCGGCGAGCGCGGCCTGGGCGATGAGTTCCTCGGTCGCGGGGTTGATCACGTCGATCAGCCGCCCGTCGGTGGGGGTGACGAAATTCCCATTGATGTACAGACGGGTCTGGTGGGTCGCGATCGCTTCGCTCGAGGCGCTCATGACGTGGCTCCCACGAGCTCGCCGCTCAGCGCGAAGCCCTCGTAGCCTGCGGCGGCGATCTCCTCGCAGCGGGCCCGGTAGTTGCCGACGCCGCCCAGGTAGGGCATGAACACCCGCGGCTTGCCGGGGATGTTCGCCCCCAGGTACCACGAGCTGGCTCGGGGGAACAGGGTGGCGTTCGCGACCTCGCCGACGTGCGCGACCCACGCGTCCTCCGCCTCTGCCGTCGCCTCGATCGTGTCGATCCCTCGCTCGCGCACGTACGCCATGCAGTCGCTGATCCAGTCCACGTGCTGCTCGATCGAGCAGACCATGTTGCTCAGCACGGACGGGCTGCCCGGGCCGGTGACCATGAACATGTTCGGGAATGCCGCCGTGGCGAGGCCGAGGTAGGTGCGAGGCCCATCCGACCACTTCTCCCGCAGCGACCTGCCGCCGCGGCCGCGGATGTCGATCTCGAGCAGCGCGCCCGTGATCGCATCGAAGCCGGTCGCGAACACGATCACATCGAGCTCGTAGTCGCGGCTCTCCGTCCTGATTCCGCGACCGGTGATCCGCGCAATACGGTCGCGCCGGACGTCGACGAGCGTGACGTTGTCGCGGTTGTAGGTCTCGTAGTAGCCGATGTCGACGCATAGCCGCTTGGTGCCGATCGGGTGGGTGGTCGGGCACAGGGCCTCCGCCGTCGCCGGGTCCTTGACGATCTCCCTGATCTTGCCGCGCACGAACTCCGCCGCGGTGTGGTTGGCCTCGGCGTTGGTGTTGATGTCGTTGAACGTGAGCGTCACGCCCCCGATACCGCCCTCCGCCCAGCCGCGCTCGTAGATCGCCCGGCGCTCCTCCGGCGGCACCTGGAGCGCCGAATGCTTCGAGATCACGTCGGGATGGGATCTCGGCACGCCGCTGAGCGACTCGCGCGAGAGCCGGCGGCGCTGGCGGTAGGCGGCCTTGACCGCCTGCTGTGTCTCGGGTGAGAGCCGGGAGTTGTGCGCAGGCATGCTGAAGTTGGCGGTGCGCTGGAAGACGTACAGGTGGCCGGCTCGCTTGGCGAGCTGCGGGATCAGCTGGATGCCCGTCGAGCCGGTGCCGATCACCCCGACCCGCTTGCCTGCGAGCTCGACGTCCTCCGGCCACCTCGCGCTGTGGCACCACACCCCTTCGAAGTCCTCCAGGCCGTCGAAGTCGGGGTGGTTGACCGAGGACAGGCAGCCCGACGCCATCACGCAGTAGCGCGCCGAGTACCGCGCGCCGGCGGCGGTCTCGATCTCCCAGCGGCCGCGGGCCTCGTCGTAACGGGCCCCCACCACGCGCGTGTTCAGCTGGATGTCGCGGCGCAGGTCGAACCGATCGGCGACGTGGTTCAGGTAGCGGCGGATCTCCGGCCCCGTGGGATAGCGCTCGGTCCACTCCCACTCCTGCTCGAGCTCCTCGGAGAACGAGTAGGAGTAGTCGACAGACTCGATGTCGCAGCGCACGCCCGGATAGCGGTTCCAGTACCAGGTGCCGCCGATCTCCTCGGCCTGCTCGAAGACGCGAACGGTAAGACCGAGGCCGCGCAGGCGGTACAGGGCATAGAGCCCCGAGAACCCGCCGCCGACGACGATCGCGTCGAGTTGCTCGGTGGCGTAGAGCTCCTGATCGATCGCCTCGCCGATCCACTCGATCGCGCCGTCGCTCGCCGGGAGGATGTTCACCAGCATGAAGAAACCGTGCATCTGACCGTCGAAGCGCTTGTGTTGCACCCGCACGCCTTCATCCGCCAGGCGCCGGGCGTAGGCCTCGCCCTCGTCGCGGAGCACGTCGTGCTCGGCGGTCAGGATCACCGCCGGCGGGAGCCCAGCGAGGGAGTCGGCCCGAAGCGGCGATGCCTCGGGGCGCGAGCGCTGCGCCCGGTCCGGGACGTAGTGATCCCAGAACCACGACATCGTCTCGCGGCTCACGATCAGCTGGTTCTGAGGATCGAGGTAGGAGGACGTGTCGAGGTCACAATCGGTGACCGGGTAGACGAGCACCTGCAGGGCGAGCTCGGGACCGCGCTCATCGCGCGCCTTATGCGCGACGACTGCGGCCAGGTTCGCTCCGGCGCTGTCGCCGGCGACGATCAGCGGAACGTGGTCGCCGGCGATCCGCTCGATGTTGGCTGCGGTCCATTGCAGCGCCGTCCACGCATCGAGCACCGCCGTCGGGTACCGATGCTCAGGCGCGAGGCGGTAGCCGACCAGCACAACGGCGCAGCCGGTGCGCTCCGCGAGCTTGCCGGCGAGGGTGTCGAACTGGTCGAGGCCGCCGAGCACCCACCCGCCGCCGTGGTAGTAGACGATCACACCGCCCGGCCGCTCGCCGGGCACGAGCACCCGCAAGTCGATCGATTCGCCATCGTCGGCGTCGATCACGAGATCCTCGGCGCGAACCATCTCGGGGCCGGCGCCGTAGAGCTCCACCATCTGCTGGCCCGACTGCCTGGCTTGCTCCGGAGTCTGGGCGTGGACCGGCGGCACGCCGCTCGCGGCCAGTTCGGCGAGGAAGCCGGCGGTCGCTTCATCAAGCATCCGTCCCTCCTTTGCTCTGGCAGGTCGGGCACCGCCGGCTCCGCGCCAGAGGCGGGAGCCGGCGTAGCGCCCTATTTGTTCCGTCCTAGGCCTTGCCCCAGATCTTGAGGAACTGGCTCTGGTAATCGGGAACGTTGGGGAACAGGCTCGAGTGGCTGCTCGGCAGGTTTGCCTTCGTCACCAGCCACATCGGGGGTGGCGTCAGCTGGACCGAAACGCCGGCGAAGTGACGCGCGAGCGCGTCGACCATCTGGTAATCGACGTTGTAGTAGTCGAACGGCACCAGCGCGAGTTCCTGACCGCTGGCCAGGTACTGGAAGTCGGTCGGGCCACCGCCCTGTCCAACGATCTTCACGTGCGAGAGGCCGGCGGCCGAGAGGGCCGCGGGCAACCCGCTGTCGAGCTCATCGGCCACCGACAGCGCCACGTAGTTGACCGACGGATGGCTGCGCAGGTAGGAAACGATCAGGTTCGGGGCCTGCGCAAGCTGGGTCAGCGATACGTCGATCGAGGCGTATCCGCACGACGAACAGTACTGCTGATAGGCGGACTTGAACTCGGTTCCCAACGTGCTCAGGACGGTGAACGCAGGGATGTTCACGTACAGCGTATTCGCCTTGCCCTTGCTGTCGGCGACCACCTCGGCGGCAAGCCACTTGCCGATCGGCCCGTCCTGCGAGGGGGTATCAGTGTTGTATATGAACGGCGCGGCCACGGAATCGGTCGAGCAGCAGTCCGAGATGACAATGCCCTTGGACTGCAGCGCGGGGAGCTTCGAGGCGATCTCCGCCCGCAGCGCGGCTGTGGTGACCACCGCGTCAACGCCCTGCCGCATGGCGGTGTCGTACGCGGCCAGGACGCTCGTGGGCGTGCCAGTGGTGTTGATCGTTGCCGTCGACCAGCCGAGTGTCTTCGCCGCCTGGGCGACGATTTGTGACTGCAGCTGACACACTGAGACACCGCAGCTGATGAACGCGATCTTCTTGCCGGTGGGGATGGTCTTGCCCACCGGTGTAGTGACGGTGATCGTCGACGGCCGCTGCATCGCCTGCGAGACGACCTGCGCGGCCGTGCTGACGCTCGTGCTCGTGCCGCTACCGCTGCTGGCGCTCGCGCTGGTCGTGCTGCTCGAGCTGCTGGACGAGCCGCAGCCTGCGATGACGACGATCAGCATCGCGAGTGCCGCGGCAACGCCAGCGGTACGACGTTTCCGGCTCCGCGCCGGCGTTGCTGGGAACATTGCTCTCTCCTCCTGTCGGGGATTCGGGGGGACTGATGGTTGGGGGGTTGTGTTGGTGTGAAGCTGGTTCAGCCGACGGTTGGTCTGACTCTCTGCAGGAGCGAGCGGAGTCTGCCGCCGCTCCCGGTGACCGCTCGGCGCTGGATTCCGGTGACCGCCAGTGACGCGATCAGCACGGCGCCGACGAACATGTCGGCGGACCACTGGGGCGCGTTGGCGAGTGCGAGCCCGGTGGTTCCGGTCCCGAGCAGCAGCACCGCGATCAGCGTGCCGAAGGCGTTGAAGCGACCGTTCTTGAGTTGCGTCGCGCCAAGGAACGCGGCCGCAAAGGCGGGCAGCAGGTATGAGGTGCCGGCGCTGGGATCTCCGGATCCGAGCGTCGAGGCGAGCACGAGACCGGATGCTCCTGCGAGCGTCCCGGAGGCGACCAGCGACATGAACCGCAGGCGGTCGACGCGTACTCCTGCGAGCTTTGCCGCGTCGGGATTGAACCCGGTCGCATACAGCCGTCGGCCCGTGGCGGTGTGCTCGAGCAGGAACCACATCGCGACCGCGACCACGATCACGTACAGGACCGGGAGCGTGAAGCCGTCGATGTTCGTCTGGCCGATGTTGGCGAAGCCACCCTGGAGCTTTGTGCTGATGATCGCGGTGCCTCCCGTGGCCATCGTGATCACCGCCTGGATCAGGGAGCCCGTGGCCAGCGTCCCAATGAACGAGTCGATCCGCATGACCACGACCACCGTGGCGTTGATCACTCCGATCACCACGCCGGTGGCCAGCCCGAGCAGCAACGCCGGGATCAGCGGCACGCCGACCGACAGTAAATGCGCGGTGACCACACCGGTCAGGGTCATGGTGTAGGCAAACGACAGGTCGAAGACGCGCGCGGCCAGCGGGATCGTGATTGACAGCGCCGCGAGCGCCGTAATCGAGTTCGCGTTGAGCACCTGCTTGACGGTCGAGATCGTGGGGAACGTGCTCGGGACCCAGATCGAGAAGACGACCACGATCCCGAGCCACACGTAGAGGGCTCCGATCTTGTTGAACGCCAGGCCGTGAATTACGCGCTTGGCTGGCGAGGGACGGGCAGCCGGCGGCCGCCCCCGGTTCGCGGTCGGCGCCTGCGGGGGCGCGGACTCCAGGACGTCGTTAGTTGGCATGGTGTGCACCGTCGACACTTCGCTCTCCCTCGATCGCGTTCACGAGTACGTGTTCAGTAAGTCCCTCGGCAGCGAGCTCGACCCCGACTCGTCCCTCGCGCAGGACGACGATCCGCGTGCACATCGCCAGCAGATCACCCAGGTCGGTCGATGAGACGATCACGGTGAGGCCGTCACGGGCCAGATTGGCAATCAGCTCGTAGATCGCGACTCGAGTGCCGATATCGACGCCGGCGGTCGGTTCGGCGAGCACGAGCAGCTGCGGATTGGGGGCCAGGCATCGCGCCAGCACCACCTTTTGCTGGTTGCCGCCACTTAGCGTGGCGATCGGCGCCTCGGCGCCGGAGGTCACGACACCGAGCCGCTCGGTCCAGCGTTCGACCAGCTCCCGCTCGTCGCGCTTGTCGAGCTTGCCGCGCGACCGCAGCCGGTCAAGCACCGACAGCGTCAGGTTCTCGGTGACCGAGAAGTCGGGCACGATCGCTTGGTGAGCGCGGTCCGCCGGCACCAGCGGGATCCCGAGCAGCCCACCGTCGGCGATGTCGGTCCACTCATCGGACCGCTGCGACAGCCGGATCGCGCCGGTCGCCGGGTGGGGCGAATGACCGGCGATCACGTATGGCAGCTCCTGCACGCCGTCGCCCGGAAGCCCCGCGATGCCGAGTATTTCTCCTCGGTGCACCTCGAGGCTCAGGCCCTGAAGCCGGCGCGCGTGTACGTCGCGCAACTCGAGGACGACCGGCGAGTCCGGGCGCGCGGCAACCGGCGCGCGGTAGTCGGGATCTACCTCTGCGCCCACCATCAGCTGGGCGAGGCTCCGGTGGTCGACCTCGGACACCGGCAGCGTGCTGACCACGCGGCCCGCGCGCAGAACGGTCACGCGGTCGGCGATCTCGAAGATCTCATCGAGGCGGTGCGAGACGTAGAGGACGCTAGTGCCGCTGCGCTGCACCTCACGCACCATCGCCAGTAGCCGCTCCACCTCGTCGTGTGGCAGGACCGCTGTCGGCTCGTCGAGCACCAGCACGCCGCCCCCTCCGTGCCAGCCCTGAAGTGCCGCAGCGATCGCCACGATCGTGCGCTGAACCGGAGTCGCCTCGGCCAGCGGACGGTGGATGTCGAGCTCGACGTCGAAGCGCTCGAGGATCCGGTAGGTCTCGCGCTCCTGCTCGGTCCAGCGAACACGGCCCGCGATGCCGCGGATGAAGTCCCCGCGCAGTGCCAGGTTGTCCATCGCGTTCAGCTCGAGCACGAGGCCGAGGTCCTGGTGCACGAACCGAAGCCCTTCCGGCACAGTGTGGCCGAGCGCGAACGGCTCGCCCGCGCATTCCGCAGCGGCGCCCGGATCGGGCGCGTGGTAGCCGGCCAGGGTCTTGATCAGCGTCGACTTGCCCGACCCGTTCTGGCCGACGAGCGCATGAATCTCGCCGGCCCTGATCTCGACCGACGCGTCGATCAGCGCGCGCGTGCCGGGGAACGTCTTCGACAGTCCCTGCAGCCGGAGCGCCGGCGTGGCGTCATCGGTGCCGGGGGGCGCCGCGGTGGGAATGGTCTGCAAAGACATCGTGGTTTAGCTCTCCTGGTCCTGTGCTCCGGTGGGCGGTCTGCCCTCAGTGGGCGGTCCGCCTGCTTTCGGTGGACTGTCCGCGCGCTTCGGGGGGGTTGTCCGCCGCGAGTGGAGCGCCCGCTGCGATCATACGGAAAACTGAACTGATGTCAAGTCGAATTACGGTGAAAGTTTGGTTACACGCCGGGAGGAAGCTTCGCCGTGGCACCCCCGACCTGGCTGATATCGAGCGGGCGCATGCGGGATTCCAGCAGCTACCTTGAAATCCAGAGTCAACCTCAGTTTGGTCGACCGCGTCCGCGAGCCGATCGCTGCCGCCGGGCGCCGCGGCGTCTTAAGCGTGGCCACGCACGCCGTGCCAGGCGAGAGGCACCGCGCCGGCTTAGCCCTGGCTTTAGCCCTGGCTTAGCCCTGGCCACGCAGGCCGTGCCAGGCGAGCGCGCCACCGTCGATCGTGACCGCTTCGCCGGTAATGAACGCGGCATCGTCGGAGGCCAGGAAGCACGCCAGCCGCGCGACCTCCTCGGGACGGCCGAGTCGGTCGATCAGCTGCGTGGAGATCATCCCGCGCTCCTGCGCCGCGGGGTGCGGCGCGGTGTCGATGAACGCGCGCGCCATCGGGGTGTCGATCACGCCGGGGCAGTAGCAGTTGCACCGCACGTGCGGGGCAAGGTCGATTGCCGTCGCGCGCGTGAGCTGGATGACGGCGGCCTTGCTGGAGCAGTAGATCGGAGCCCGGGCGAAGCCGACCAGTCCGGAGACCGAGCCGGCGTTGACGATGCTGGGGCCGCGGTCGGAGCGCCGGAGGTGGGGGGCGGCGAACTTGGTGGCCAGCCAGACGGCCTTAAGGTTGACCTCGTAGACGGTATCCCACACGTCTTCGGCCAGCGTGTCGACGGCGCGCTCCGAGGTGAGAGCGCTCTCGATCACGCCGGCGTTGTTGACGAGCACGTCGAGGCCCCCGAACCGCTCGACCGTCTCCGCCATCATCGTCTCGATCTGATCGCGCTCGCGCAGGTCGACCGCGATCGGGACTGAGTCGGCATCGCCGGGCTGCGCGGCAACCATCCGCGCGGTCTCGCCGGCAGCATCCGCGCCCCGGTCGGCGACAGCGACCGCCACGGCGCCCTGAGCGGCCATCTCGAGCGCGATCGCGCGACCCATTCCTTGGCCGGCACCGGTGATGAGGACGCGCTTGCCGTCGAGCCGACTCATGTGCGGGCGGTGGGCGCCGGCCGCAAACCGCCCGCGGCTCGGAGCAATTCAGCGCGCGTTACGAGCTTGACCCGGGGGCGTCCCGCAGGCTGACCCGCCCGCCGTTCATGGTCGTCGATCGCGCACCAGCCGTCCCATTCGACCGCGCTCGGGACTCGCTCGAAGATCCACTCGGCCGCGGCGTTCGGATCGGCGTCGGCCGGCTCGTTCAAGGCATCGGCGGCCGCGTCCTCGGCGATTTTCGCGGCCGTGTCCGCCGCGTCCTTCTTGTTGGTGCCGATCACGCCGCTCGGCCCGCGCTTGATCCAGCCGACCACGTACTCCCCGCGGTGCGATCGCGTCTGCTCGTCGCACACGCGGCCGCCGACGTTCCGGATCAGTCCGCGGCGCGCGTCGAACGGGACATCGTCGACGGGGCGCCCGCGGTAACCGATCGAGCGAAGCACCAAGCCGCACTCGATGTCCTCGAACTCGTCCGTGGCGGCGGCGCGCAGGCCGCCTCCGGGCGACGGATCGATCCGGTTGCGCACCACCCGCACCCCGGTCACCGGCCCATCCTCGCCATCGCCGAGCACGGCGATCGGCGAGCGCAGGAAGCGAAGGCTGACGCGGTGGCTCTTGCCGGCCGGCTCGCGCTCGGCGAACTCCCGTAGCCGCTCGACGTTGCGGCGGGCGGTCGCATCCGCCTCGTCAGCGAGCCAGCGGGCGCTGTGTTCGTCGAGCTCCAGCTCGGCGGGATCGACGTGGACGTCCGCACGCGTGAGCTCGCCCAGCTCGCGCAGCTCGGGGTTGGTGAACGCGGCTTGGGCCGGACCTCGGCGGCCGAGCAGCACGACCTCCTCGATCCGGGCGCAGGAGAGTGCGTCGATGGCGTGGTCGGCGGTGTCGGTCAGCGCCAGCTCGCCAGGGTCGAGCACGAGCATCCGCGCCACGTCGACGGCCACATTGCCGTTGCCGATCACGACCGCGCGCCTGGCGCGCAGGTCGAATGTCTCGCCGGCGGCGTCCGGGTGTCCGTTGTACCAGGCCACGAAGCGCGTCGCGGAATGCGAGCCCGGACGGTCTTCGCCCGGAACGCCCAGGCGGTTGTCGTCCGTCGTACCGATCGCGTAGACGACCGCGTGGTAGCGCTCGAGGAGCTCCGTGCGAGTGATGTCCGACCCGAGCTCGACGCCGCCGAAGAACCGGAATCCGGGCCGAGCGGCGGTCTTCTCATAGATGCGTGTGACCGACTTGATCTTCGGGTGGTCCGGGGCGACACCGGCCCGCACCAGCCCGAACGGGGTCGGCAGCGCGTCGATCAGGTCGACCTCGAACCCGGCGGCGAGCAGCTGATCGGAGGCATAGAAACCGGACGGGCCGGCGCCGATCACGGCTGCCCTCGCAGGCGCACCGCTCATGCCAGCGCCCTCATCGCGGAGGCGGAGTGGAGGCTCGCGACCGCCTCCGCAGCCGCGCGGCCCTCGGCGATCGCGTGCGAGACCTTGCGCGGCACGACCGCGTCGCCGATCACCCGCGCGCTTGGCCCGCTCGGGACCAGCGCGCTCCAGTCCCGCGCTCGCCGCTCGCCGACGACTATCACCGTATCTGCCGCCACCTCGGTGACCGCACCTGACATCACGTTGCGAAGCCGGGCGCCGGAGCCCCCGATCGATTCAAGGGCCGTAAACGGGCGGAGCTCGAGCGGAGTCCCCCGCAGCCTGGCGAGCAGCTGCGCCCGGCCCTCGGCCGGCAGCGTGGCTCCGAAGCCTGCGCCCGGCGTGGCGACGGTGATATTCCCCGCTCCAGCCGCGATCGCCAGCTCAACCGCGCTCGCGCACGGCCAGTAGCCGAAGCCGTCGTCGGCGATCAGCACGCTGGAGCCTTCGGCGAGCCACTGCGGGCCCCTTTCGATCGCGGCCGAGGCGGCCACGGCTCGCTCGATCCCCTCGATCGCCGGCAGTATCTCCGCGGCGCCGACCGCGAGCACGACGTGGGTGAAGGGCTCGAGCTCGGCGGCCGTGACCGTCGTGCCGAGCCGGAGCTCCACGTTCGCGGGCTCGAGCGACGCCGCGTAGAACTCGATCAGCGAGCGCCAGCCGTGGCGCCCAGGGGCGGAGGCTGCGATCTCCAGCTGACCGCCGATCGAGCCGCGCCCGTCGAACAGCACGACGTCTCGTCCCGCCGAGGCGAGCGCGGTCGCGCACTCCAGCCCGGCGGGTCCTGCTCCGACGATCGCCACCGGGCCGCTCTCCGCGCGATCCGCGTCGCGCTGGTGAAGCACAAGCGGCTCGGCCGGCCGCCGGTTCATACCGGGCGGCGCCAGTTCGGGATTGACCGAGCACAGCAGCACCGGGTCAAACGCGCGGCAGTCCTCGTTGCAGGAGACGCACGGCCGGACTTCGCGCTCGCGCCCGGACAGCAGCTTCGCCGGGAGATCCGGATCGGCGATCAGCGGTCGGGCCATCCCGATCAGATCGGCACCCGCGGCGAGCGCCCGCTCGATTTGCGAGCCTCGACGGAAGCCCTGCGAGATCAGCAACGGCCGGTCGACAACCGGGCGGAGGCGCGCGATCTGGTCGAGCAGCGGCGGCTGTTCGGTGGCCATATCCTTGACGTAGGTCGTGCGCACTCCGACGGTCACGTTCACGTAGTCGGCGATCGCCGACAGCAGCGGCAACAGCTCGCACAGGCCTTCGAGCGTGTGACCGGCCTCCTCGCCGCCTTCGCTGGAGACGCGTACACCGACCGCGATGTCCGGCGCCGAGAAGCGGATCGCGTCGATGATCCGGGCGACTATCTTCACGCGTTCGTCGGGGCGCTCCGCTCCGGGGCGGATGTTGCTGGCGGGGGAGAGGAACTGGGCGAGCAGGTAGCCGTGCGCGGCGTGGAGCTCGATCACCTGGAAGCCGGCGCCGGCCGCGTTCGCGGCCGAGATCCGGAATCCCTCGACGATCGAGTCGAGCTCGCCATCGGTCAGCGCGCGGGGGCGCGTCGGCTCGCGCGGGGAGCGCAGCGATGAAGCCGACACTGGCGCAAACCACATCTCGGCGCCGGTCGTCTCGCGGCCGAGGTGGACGAGCTGGCACGCGGCGATTGCCCCTTCGGCACGGATCGCCTCGGCTCGCAACGCCATGCCGGGGACTGCCTCCTCGCGCCAGGCCTCGCTGACGATCCGGCGGCGCCAGGTCGACTCGGGCGCCGTGACGGTGCCTCCGACGATGAGCATCGCCGCGCCGCCGGCGGCGCGGCGGCGCCAGTAGTCGGCGTCGGCCATGGTCGCGAGCCCGTCGGCGACGAGGCCGGCGCCGTGCGCGGTCCCGACGATCCGGTTGCGGAGAATGAGCTCCGGTGTCAGCGCAAACGGCGATGCGGCTTCCCGAGTGTCTCGGCTCATCGGCTCAGCGGATCGGGCCACGTCCTCCGACCAAGGCGAAGTAGCCGACCTCGTCGAGCTTCGATTCGCCCCACAGGAGCTCGAGCTCGAGCCGCAAGATCTTCCAGCCATCGGGTCTGCGCCGCAATTCGTTGTGGTAGCGCCCGACCAGCAGTTTGGCGCTCTCCGGCTCGGGCTTGAACACCTGGTGGGAGGTGTGGTAGACGAGCGCCCTGGCCTCGTCACCGTCGACCTCGACGTGGTAGACGCTCAGCAGATGGTGCTGCCAGACGACATCGGCGGTCATCTCGCCGATCCAGGCCGTGACCGCGTCGCCACCGATCAACGGCTCGGCGTTCCCGTACTGCGCGACGATGTCGTCGTCGAGCGTGGCGCGCAGCCCCTCGAGGTCGAAGGAGTCGATCGTCGAGGCGTAGCGGTACAGGACGCCGGTGATCTCTAGGCGGTCCTGGATCGCGGCCAGAGCCGGCTCAGGGGAGACGGACGTGGTCACATCAGACATTGGGTTGCTTCCTTTTCGAGTTGAGGGGAATCCGCGGCCGGCTCAGGCGACCTTCATCCAGACGCTCTTGGTCTGGGTGAACTCATCGAGTGATGCCTCGCCGAGGTTGCGGCCATGGCCGGACTGCTTCACGCCCCCGTAGGGCACCGAGGGGTACACCATCTGATAGGTGTTGATCCACACCGTGCCGGTCCGGAGCGCCCGGCTCGCGCGGTGTGCGCGATTCAGGTCGTTCGTCCACACGCCGGCGGCGAGGCCGTACTCGACGTCGTTGGCGATCCGGAACGCTTCCTCCTCGGAGGAGAACTCGAGCACCGCCATCACCGGCCCGAAGATCTCCTCCTGCGCGATCCGCATGTCGTTGCGCACGCCGGTGAAGATCGTGGGCTGGTGAAAGTACCCGCGCTCGCCGTGACGCTCGCCGCCGAGCGCCAGCTCCGCGCCCTCCTCGCGGCCGATCTGCACGTAGTGCTGGATCCGCTCGAGCTGTGCGGCCGAGACAACCGGTCCCATGTCCACGTCGGGATCGAAACCGCCGCCGATCCGGATCCCGCGTGATCCCTCGATCACGCGCTCGAGCAGTTGTTCGTAGACCTGCTCGTGCACCAGCACCCGGGTATTGCATGTGCAGACCTGGCCCGAGGCGCCCCACACACCCTGCATTACGGCGGCCGCGGCGGCATCGAGGTCTGCGTCCGGGAACACGATCGAAGGGCTCTTGCCGCCCAGCTCGAGCGCCACCCGCTTGACGCGGTCCGCCGCCGAGCGCTGGATTGCGCGACCGGTCTGGCCCGATCCGGTGAAGGAGATCGCGGCCACATCGGGATGAGCGACAAGCGCCGCGCCCGCGGTCTCGCCGACACCTTGGACGACGTTGTAGACGCCGGGCGGGATACCGGCCTCGAGCGCCAGCTCGGCGACGCGGACGGCCGTCATTGGCGTCTGCTCGGCGGGCTTGAGCACCACGCTGTTGCCGGCGCACAGCGGAAACGCGGCGAAGCCTGCGGCCGCCGTCGGGCCGTTCCACGGCGAGATCACTCCGACGACGCCAACGGGCTCACGCACCTGATAGACGGCCAGCTCGTGGGGGACCGCGGGGATGCTCCCGTGAAGCTTGCTCGGCCAGCCGGAGTAGTACTCGACGCCGTCGGCTGCGAACTGCACGATGAAGCCGGAGTACAGGCGCAGCAGACCGGAATCGATCACGTCGAGCTCCGCGAGCTCATCGGCATGTTCGATGATCAGGGCGGCGAGCCTGCGCAGGCGTCGCTCCTGCTCGAGCGGAGCCAGGTAGCGCCAGCGCCCGTCGTCGAACGCCTCCTGCGCCGCGCCGACCGCGCGATCAACATCGGCCGCCGACCCGCTCGCGGCTGTCGCGACCGTCTCGCCCGTCGCCGGATCGATAACGGGCATCGTGGCGCCGTCCAGCGATTCGACGAGCTCGCCGTTGATGACGTGTCCGAATACCGGCCGCCCCAGCGCTCTGGCGGTGGCGGGCGAGACGGGATGGGTCCAGGGATCCGTCAGCACACTCATGTGGGGGCCTCTCCTCAGGTGTCGGCTGCTGCGCCCAGCTGGCGGACGCCGCGGTTCAAGATTTGACCTTACTTCGGTTCAGGATACGCGACGACGTGGTCGTGTGTCAAGAAGGGCTGCGGCCAAACCTCAGCACGATGGCGGTCGGAGGGCGGTCATGACCCGAAGCCACATCAGGGCGGGAGATGAGATGCCGGGAGCGGCGAAGTCGGCGTCAGCGCCTGGGCACAGCCACCGCACGCCCGCGGATGTCGCCGCTGCGCAGCCGGCGGTATGCGTCGATGACTTGCTCGAGGGCGAGACGCTCGACCTCGGTCTTGATCGCGCCGGCGCGGGCGAGCGCGACGACCTCGACGAGCTCGGGCAGCGTGCCCCAGCTGGGCAGCCGCACGGTCGTCTCGAACGGAAGGCGGATCGGCGCGACGGGCAGCTGTCCACCGCCACGGCCGAGATAGCACACATCGCCACCGATACCGACCACGCCCGAGGCGAGGGCGAGCGTTTCATCCGAAGCCACGCAGTCGATGATCAGCGCGGCGCCACGCCGGCCGATTTCTGCCCGCAGCCCCGTCGCGGTGAGACCGTCGGCGGGCAGGGTCAGATCGGCGCCCGCGGCCGCCGCGAGCTCGAGCGCCTCGGAGCGAACGTCGACCGCGACGATCCGGACCGCGCTGAGCGCGCGCAGCAGTTGCACAGCCATGTGGCCGAGCCCGCCAACCCCGATAACGACCGCCGTTGCCCCCGGCCACAGCTGGTGAGCGGACAGCTTGATCGCGTGGTAGGGCGTCAAAGCAGCGTCGGCAAGTGGAGCGGCTGCGACGGGATCGAGTTCTCCGATCGGCACCAGATAGCGGCTGGAGGGCACGAGCAGGTACTCCGCCAGCCCGCCGTCGAAACCCACGCCGCCGCCGAAGCCCTTGCGGCTCTCGAGCGGTGCCTCGCAGCGGTTCTCCGCGCCCTGCCGGCAGCCCCAACAGTCGCCGCACCCCCATAATGAATGCACGAGCACGCGGTCGCCTTCGCGCACCCCGCCGGCGCCAGGCCCAAGCTGGACGACGGTCCCGGCTGTCTCATGGCCGAGGGTGAAGGGAAGCGTGAATGGCGCCGTCCCCTCCGGCCACTCCATCATGTGCAGATCGCTGTGGCAGAGCCCAGCGGCATCGACCCGCAGGAGCACCTGTCCCGGACCTGGGACCGGCTTCTGGACCTCCACGAGCCGCGGCTCGCTGTTCCACTTGTGTAACTGTATGGCGAACAAAGGTTGATCTAGCTTCAGTTCCGGGATTCGGGGCGTCGCGGGCTGGACGTTGCTGTCTTGTCGTCAGGAGGTTCGAGCGGTAGCATATCTGATATGAGTTCAACTCAGGAGTTCCGATCAGGGAAACGGCCGGAGATTCTCGTGGCCGCCACGGAGCGCTTCGGACGCGACGGCTACGAGGACACGAAGTGGGCCGATATTGCGGCGGACGTCGGCGTCGGCCCGACGGCGCTGTACCACTACTTCGAGTCAAAGCAGCACTGCCTGTTCGTGATCATGGACCAGGCGATCGAGGGCTTCCACTCTCGCTTTGAGCAACTCGCGCGTGAGCACCCCGCCCATCTGGACGCGCTGATCGCGATCCTCGTCGATTGCTTCCGGCTGAGCGACCGCGACATACAGCGCAATCGCGTGCTGGTCGCCGAGCAGGGGCTCCTGGCAAGCCAACGGGATTCACCGCGCGAGGAGCAGGCCCGCCAGGCTGTCAGAGAGCGGATCCGCGACCTCGAGTTGGCGTGGGCGACGTTCCTGGCGCGCGCGATGGAGACGGGGGCAATTACCGATGGCGATCCCCGCCTCCTCACCCGGGCGATCCTCGGTCTCTACAACAGCGTCTGGCACTGGTACCGCCCGAACGGCGCGGTGGCGCTGCACCGCGCGGCAGAGTTCTACGTCGCGCGCATCCTCGCCATGGTCGGGGTGGCGCCGGAGGCGGCCGAGTCGATCTCGCTCGCGGCATGAGTTTGACCAGCGCGCGACCCGTGGCCGAGGGGCTCTTCGTCGACGCCGGAGGAGAGGTCCGGCTCGTCGGCTCCCAATGCGAGGACTGCGGGGTCGTGACCTTCCCGCGTCAGTCCTCGTGTCCTCGCTGCACCTCGCTCCACGTCCGCGAGCGCCTGCTCGGGCGCGAGGGAACGCTGTGGTCGTGGACCATCCAGTACTTTCCGCCGAAGTCCCCGCCGTATGCGCCGGAGGATCCGGATCGCTTCGAGCCGTACGGAGTGGGCTACGTGGAGCTGCCGGGAGAGGTGCGCGTGGAGGCCCGCTTGACCGTGGCCGACCCGGACAAGCTCGAGATTGGAATGCCGATGGAGCTGACGCTGATTCGGGTGCCCGGCATCGAGGATGCTGTCACCTACGCCTTTGAACCGACGGAGTCGGCGCGATGACCGTGACCGACGACGTCGGGATCGTCGGCATCGGCATCCACCCGTTTGGTCGCCACCCGGAGACGTCGGGGCTGCGGATGGCCGCGGTCGCGGCCCGGTCGGCGCTCGCCGATGCGGGCGTCCGCTGGGAGGAGATCGATTTCGCCGCGGGCGGCTCCGACGCCGCCGGCAACGCCGATACGTCGGTGGCGGCACTCGGCCTGACCGGGATCCCGTTCATCAACGTCAAGAACGGATGCGCGACCGGTGGGTCGGCACTGACCACCGCCCACGCGATGCTCGCCTCGGGGTCGGCCGACCAGGCCCTGGTGGTTGGCTTCGACAAGCACCCGCCGGGCGCCTTCAACCCCCTGCCGGAGGATTGGGGACTCGGCTCGTGGTACGGGGAGACCGGCCTGATGCTGACCACGCAGTTCTTCGCGATGAAGATCCAGCGCTATATGAGCGAGCACGGCATCAGCTGCTCGACGCTCGCGAAGGTCGCGGCGAAGGCGTTTCGCAACGGCTCGCTGAACGAGAACGCGTGGCGGCGGACCCCGCTCTCCGAGGAGGAGATCCTCTCCTCGCGGATGGTCAACCACCCGCTGACGCAGTACATGTTCTGCTCCCCGGGGGAGGGAGCGGTCGCGCTCGTGCTGGCCCGGGGCGAGCGTCTGCGCCGGTCGAAGCGGTCGACGGTATGCCTGCGCTCGGTCGCGTTTCGCACCCGCAGGTTCGGCTCCTTCGAGGTCTTCAGCCCCTCGATCCCCATCGAGTCGGCGCCGTCGCCGACTGCCGAGGCGGCCGCGGCCGCGTTCGAGCTGGCGGGAGTCGGCCCCGAGGAGGTCGACATCGCTCAACTACAGGACACCGAATCCGGAGCCGAGGTCATGCACCTCGCCGAGGCCGGCCTCTGCCAGCACGGCGAGCAGGAAGGGTTGATCCAGAGCGGCGTCACCGAGATCGGCGGCCGGCTGCCGGTCAACACCGATGGCGGCTGCCTCGCCAACGGTGAGCCGATCGGTGCCTCGGGTCTGCGTCAGGTGCACGAGGTGGTCCTGCAGCTCCGGGGCGAGGCCGGCGGGCGGCAGGCTCCCGGACCGCGCCGCGTCGGGTTCACGCAGGTGTACGGGGCGCCGGGCGTGAGCGCGTGTGCGGTGCTCAGCCGCTGAGCTGCGAGCCGCGGGTTACGCCGCGAGCCCTTCGATCACGCCGTAGGGGAACGCGACCGGCTGGACGCGCGAGAGCCTCAGGCCCGCTGCCTCGAGGAGCTCGCCATACTCGGCGTTGGTCCGTTCCTGCCCGCCGGTGATAACGAGCATGTTGATGTCGCTGAGCAGCGTCGGCATCGGGTCGCCGCCGTCCTCCGGGATCAGCCGCTCGATGATCAGCACCCTGCCCCCGGTTGCCATCGCGCGCTCGCAGCTCCGCAGGATCTGAGTCGAGCGCGTGTCGTCCCAGTCGTGAAGCACGTTCGCTAGCAGGTAACAGTCGGCGCCGTCTGGAACCTTCGCGAAGAAGTCCCCGGCCCGGATCTCGCAGCGCTCAGCGAGGTCGACCGCGTCGAGCGCCGCGTGGGCGCGCGCGGCAACGTTCGGCCTCTCGAATAGCACACCCCGGAGGTGCGGGTGACGGCGCAGGATCTCGACGAGCAACGTCCCGTTGCCGCCCCCGACGTCGATTACCGTGCCGATGTCGGAGAAGTCGTAACTTTCAGCGACACTGGGGGCGAAAGCAGCGGTGCGTTCGGACATTGCCGCGTCGAAGTTGGCGGCGTTCTCCGGGTGCCGGGCGAGGAACTCGAAGATTCCCTCGCCGAACGCGGCTTCGAATCCGGGGGTGCCTGTCTTGATCGTGTGGAGGATGTGCTCGGAGGAGCGCACGCCCCCGACGGCTTCCAGCAAGAGGGCCCACGAACGCATGCCAATGCTCGCGCCGGTGCGTAGGCGCTCGCCCATCGTCGTGAGGCCGAACGAGCGCCCGTCGTTCTCCTCGAAGACCCCGAGCGCGGCGAGCAGGCGAAGCACGCGATACAGCGAGGGCTCGTGGGTGTCCGTGACCCGAGCCAGCTCCTGTGTGCTCATGGGACCGTCCGCGAGCAGGTCCGCAATCCCAAGCTCGGCCACGGCATACACCCCACGCGAGGCGTGAATGCCGAAGATCAGTCGCAGCATCGCTGTGGCGGCCGCGCGCTCGGCTCGTGTGGTCGCCTCGTCGGACGGGGTGATCGGATCGATCGTGCTCATAGTGCCCTCCAGTCGGTCCCGCTACGTGCTTGGGTGAAGCTTGACGCATGTCGCTCGAGGCGGCATTACGTATGCTCGACACGCACTACGTGGGGTCCGCGCCAGCGGTTCGCGCGCCCGCGCGTCCGCCGGCGTTGGCCGGCACTGCCCTCAGGGTCGCGCATACCTCGGCCAGCCGTTCGTACTGGCCGAGCTGGTCGCCGCCGAGGCCCATCAGGATGAGCTCAGTAACGCCCGCGTCGAGGTAGGCCTGGAGCCGCTCGGCGACCCGCTCGCGGGGCCCGAGTGCCGCCCACCGCTCGACCACGTGCAGGGGGAGCTTGTACTGGCCGGCGAGGTGCTCGGCGGCCACCTCGCGGGAGCGCTCCAGGCGGTCGTCCACGTGCACGAGGATCAGCAACGTGATCGTCGGCCTCGCCCGGCCGCTGTCGGCGGCGAGCTCGCGCAGGCGCGCTCCGCGCTCGATCACGACCTCGGGGGAGAGCCACATCGGCAGCCACCCGTCGCCGTGGCGCACGGTGCGTCTGATCGCCACCTCTCCTCGTCCCCCGACCAGGATCGGGGGTAGCCGCGCCATGGCCGGCGCGAGTGGGTTGGCGTGCACGGCAAGCGTTGAGCCCTCATAGTCGACCCTGCGACCCAACAACAGATCGGGAAGCACGGTGAGGGCCTCGTCGAGGCGCGTTCCGCGCTTGCCCACCGGAACCCCGGCGGCCTCGAATTCCTCCGGGTACTCGCCACCCACGCCGACGCCGAGCACCAGCCTGCCGCCCGACAGGGCGGAGAGGCTCTGAATCTGCTTGGCCGCCCACACCGGCGAGCGAAGCCCCAACAGCATCACGCTGAACCCCAACGTGAGCCGATCGGTGACCGCAGCGGCGGCCCCCAGCGCCACCGTCGACTCAAGCCAGGGAGCGTGCCCCCACAGGTGATCGCCCACCCACGCCGCGTCGAATCCGAGCTCCTCGGCTCGCCGCGCCGCTTCAACCAGGGCGGGCGTGCTTCCCGTGTGCATCGGGTCAAACGACGGCAGAAGAACGCCGAAGCGAATCGGCGCGGCCAGAGGCCCGGTCTCGGCTTCGGCGCTCATCGATCGGATCGCGACATCTTGCCGCAACTGGGGGGTGGTCGTGTCGGCGAACGTGTCCAGATGGGCGATGGCCGGCCGATGTGCGATGCCGACCTTGCTCCGATGAAGCTCGCGCACACACCATCCTTGACCCAGTCCCCGGTCTCGCTGCGTCGGGATGTGTGCTAGTAACCAAAGAGAGGGCCTCGTGCAGACAGAAGCCGCGGTTGTTCCGGAGCCAGTCGAGTGGCTGAGCGTGTCACGGGCCCACCCCTACCTTGTGGTCGACGTCTTCACCGCGCGCCCGCTGGAGGGAAACCAGCTGGGCGTCTTTCTCGATGGGCGTTCATTCAGCACGGAGGACATGCAACGGCTCGCCCGCGAGATGAACTTCGCGGAGACCGTCTTTCTCCTGCCGCCCAAGTCAGGTGGCAACGTGGCGATGCGGATCTTCACCCCTGCAGAGGAGCTGCCCTTCGCCGGCCACCCGGTTCTCGGAACGGCATTCGCGGTCGGAACCGCATTTGGAACGGACTCGGTGGTGCTCGAGACCGGGGCGGGACCGGTTCCGATCGCTTTGGAGCGAGAAGGAGATCGGATCGTGTTCGGCCGCATGCGGCAGCCGATTCCCACGTGGGAGTCATTCGTGCGCGAGGACGAGCTGCAGGCGGCGCTCGGCGTCGAATCATCACGGCTGCCGGTCGAGCTCTATCGCAACGGCCCCACGCACGTCTACGTCATGCTCTCGGGCGAGGACGCCGTGGCGGCGCTGCGGCCCGACATGCCACGTCTCCAGGACCTCGGTGTTGCGGCAAGCTGCTTCGCCGGCCACGGCCGGTCCTGGAAGACACGCATGTTCTATCCGGCGGGCGGGGTGCCCGAGGACCCAGCCACTGGATCGGCGGCCGGTCCGCTGGCCGTGCACCTCGCTCGGCACGGGTTGATCGCTTTCGGCGATGAGATACAGATCCGCCAAGGCGAGGAGATCAACCGCCCATCGCTGCTATATGCGAAGGCCACCGGCACGGCGGACAGGATCGAGTCGGTGGAGGTCGGCGGCAGCGCGCAGATCGTGGCCAGCGGCCACTTTCAGATACGAACCTAGCCGTCATCCGGTTGCCAGCCGAGCGCTCGGCGGCGCAGCACCGGGAGATTGCTGACGACCAGGTCGTAGGAGTCCTCGATCAGGTCCTCGATCATCTGATCCGGAATGGATCCGTCAATCATCACGGTGTTCCAGTGCCGCTTGTTCAGGTGATATCCGGGTAGCACGGCCCGGTGCGACTCGCGCAGCTGCTCGGCGAGCAGCGGTTCGCACTTGAGGCTGACCCGCAGCGGATTCTGAGCGAGCCGGGAAATCGCGAAGATCTTGTCTGCGACCTTGAAGACCGAGGTCTCGGGCCCGAACGGAAACGTCTCCGCTGCCCCGGGCAAGGCCAGGCACCGGTCGCGGAGCTCCTCCGGGCGCATGGCTCCGGATCGTGACTACTTTGCCGCCCGCCCGCTCGGCCGGATGGCTAGAGTCGCGAGGGTGACGCTCATCGTGCTGACCGGAGCCACACGCGGTATCGGCCGTGCCGCGGCGATCGAGCTGGCGAGGAGCGGTGCGGAGGTCGCGCTCGTGGGACGCGAGCGCGAGCGCGTCGATGCCACGGCCGGCGCGGCGCGGGCTGCCGGCGGCGCGGCGCCGGTTCACACCCACGTCGCGGACCTCACGCTGATGGCGGGCGTGCGCGCGCTGGCGGAGGAGCTGCGCGAGCACCACGAGCACATCGACGTGCTGGCGAACAACGCCGGCGCCTTGTTCGCGTCGCGAAAGCTCACCTCCGAAGGCTTGGAGCGGACCTTTGCGCTCAACCATCTGGCGCCGTTCCTGCTCACGAACCTGCTCCTCGACCGACTCGGCGACGGACGCGTGGTGACCACCGCCTCCGATGCCCACACCGGGGGCAGGCTCGACCTCGATGACCTGCAGTCGGAGAAATCGTATGCCGCGATGCGCGTGTACGGCACGACCAAGCTCTGCAACATTCTGTTCACGCGCGAGCTCGCCAAGCGCGTGCCCGCCCTGCACGCCAACTGCTTTCACCCCGGTGTCGTGCGCACGGGCTTCGGCAAGAACGAGACCGGCATATGGAAGGTGCTCACGACGCTCGGTTCGCCCTTCTTCCGCTCTCCGGAGCGCGGCGCTCGCTCGCTCATGTGGCTTGCCACGTCCGCCGAGGGTGGGCGTCTCAGTGGTGAGTACGTCGTGGACGAGAAGGTCAGGCAGCCGAGCGCCGCCGCCCGGGACCCGGACCTTGCACGCGCTCTGTGGGAACGCAGCGCCGCGCTCGCTGGGCTGCCGGCGGACGCCGTCGCGTAGTTCCGCGAAGGCGCTCAGTCTCCGACCGGTATGACGCCCGCGGCCTCGACCATGAGGATCGTGGTTCGGCCCGGCGCCCGGGTGCGATGAACGACGCCCCTGGGCACGGTGCACGCCTGGCCTTCGCCGAGCGTGATGGTGCCGGCGCCCTCGACGTCGATCAGTAACTCGCCGTCGAGGACGAGGAAGAATTCGTCCTGATCATCATGCCGGTGCCAGTGGAAGTCTCCTTCGATCACCCCGAGCCGCACCACGGCGTCGTTGACCGACGTCAGCGTCTCGTTGAACCACGGCTCGTGCGCGGCAGCCTCTGCGGGAATGTCGATCACCTCCAGGTGATCGAACCTGACGCCGTCGGCGAGCTCGATGTGACGCACGGTGGTGTCGAAGTGCGAGAGGACCGCGCGCGCCTCCGGCTCGACGACCGCGAGATTCACATCGCCGCCCGTAAAGGCTCGGATCGCCTCCATCGATGCCCAGCGCGTGACCACGGCGATCTCCACCGCGCCGTCGTCATTGACGCCCTCGATGGTGGCGCCGAGGAAGCCGTCGGTGCTTTCCAGACGAGGCTTGACCGCGTGTTCGAAGTGCTCGAGGTACGCGTCGGCCTGCTCTGATCCGTGAGCCCGGGCTGTCCAGCGGCGCGCGATCACAACTACAGTTTCGCATCCGCGCGCGTGTCCCCGATGCTCTCGTCACTCGAGCGGTTGGGTGAGGTTGTAGACGGTCTGCCCTCCGACGGTCTCGGCGCGGTAGTGCGCCTTGACCCAGGTGGTTATGGCACTGATCGTCGATCCACCGCCAGGCCCACCCGCCATGCCCGTGCCTCCGCCGGCGACGATGTAGTAGTGGATGTCGCCCGCCTTGACGTAGGCCTCGAACTGGGCCAGGGTGAGGTTGCCACCCTGATTGTTGAATCCTCCGATGCCCATGACCGGGACTCCACCCGTGGCGAGCTCGAGCGAGGCGGCGTTTTGCGAGCCCGAGGTCGCCGCGACCCAGCGGTATCCCGATGCATTCTTCTTGAGCAGCGTTATCAATTCTTCGCTGGTTGTTGTGTCCGCGCCGGGAGCTCCGCCGCCCGAGGCGCTCGGGCCGGCTCCTCGACTACCGCCTGGTTGGCCGCCGCCACCGGGTCCGCCGGCAGCGGAGGTCGCCGGGCCGGCTGAGGGAACCGATCCGGCGTGGACCGATCCGATCGTCTGCGCCGAGAAGGCGAGCGGGCCGGCGACGCAGGCCACGAGCGCGAGCACGGCAGCGGGGGGCGTTACGCGGCGGCCCAGCCTCGATGCGGAGAGCAGGGCGAACGCCGAAAGCACGCCGGTGACGGCGACCAGCGGGGTCAGCCACGGCTCCCAGGCCGGGGTGCGGCCGAGGAGGACGATCGACCAGCCTGCGGTCAGCAAGACGCCGAGGGCCAGTAGCGCGCGAGCGGTCAGCCGCCCGCGCCGACGCCAGAGGAGCGTTGCACCGACCGCCACGAGCGCGGCGATCGGCGGCGCCAGTGCCACGGTGTAGTAGGTGTGGATAACGCCGCTGCTCAGGCTGAACACGAGGCCGCTGACGACGAGCCAGCTACCCCACAGCACGAGCGCGGCCCGAACGCGGTCGGTCCGCGCCGCGCGCAGGCGCCACCCGAGACCGACGGCAAGAACGACGAGCGCCGCGGGCAGCAGCCACGAGGCTTGACCGCCCATCAGCTCGTTGAACAGGCGCAGCAGGCCGACCTGACCGCTGAACCCCCCGCCCGCGCCGCCACCACCGGCGCCACCGCTGCCGGTGATTCGACCGAGACCGTTGTACCCGACGATGAGGTTGACGATGCTGTTGTCCGACGAGCCGTCGATCATCGGCCGCGATGCCGTCGGCCACAGGGCCACGATCGCCACCCACCACCCCGCGCTGAGGATCATCGCTGCGCCGCCGGCCAGCAGCTGAGTAGTCCGTCGCCGCAGGCTCGTGGGCGCGGCGAGCAGGTAGACGGTCGCGAATCCCGGCACGACGAGAAAGGCCTGCATCATCTTGGTCAGGAAGGCGAACCCGAGAAGCGCTCCCACGGCGAGCATCCAGCGGGTCGAGGCGCGCTCGAGCGCCCGCACGAGGCAATAGGCAGAGGCGACGAGCAGACAGACCAGCAGCGCATCCGGGTTGTTGAAGCGGAACATCAGCGCCGCCACCGGCGTCACGGCCAGCACTCCGCCGGCGAGCAGGCCCGCGCCGGCCCCGAACCACCGCTTCACGCTCGCGGCCAGGAGGCCCACCGCGAGCACGCCTTCCATGACCTGCGGAACCAGCATGCTCGCGCTCGAGAAGCCGAACAGCCGGCCAGAGATCGCCATCACCCAGAGCGCGGCCGGGGGTTTGTCGACCGTGATGAAGTTCGATGAGTCGATCGAGCCGAAGAAGAACGCTTTCCAGCTCTTGGTCCCGGCCTGCACGGCGGCGGCATAGAAGCTGTTGGCGTCTCCCGAGGCGGTCAGGTTCCACAGGTACCCGAGCGCGGTGGCGACGAGGAGGCCGATGAGGGCCGGCCGCGCCCAGGCGGGATCCTCGACCCGGCCACGAATCAGCGACCGCACGCGGCGGCTGGTGGCGTCCCCGAGCGGCCGGCGTGGCCAGGGAATAGTCGTCGCGCTCATTCCGCTTCCTCCCGTCGGAGGGGGAGGAGGGCCGCGAGGCGCTTCCGGGCCGCCGGTGCGCGGAAGACCCAGGTAGCGAGGGCGAAATAGCGAGTGACGGTGGCGGCCAAGGTCGCCACCACCAGCACGCTTGCCTCGAGCAGCCGCGGCGCGTGCGTGTCGACGCGATGAAGCACGTCGAGTGCGCCGTTGGTCAGAGCGAGCGCGATGAGGAATACGACGAACCCCGCGAGGTGCTGTCGGGCGAGGCGCTCACGACCGCGGACGCCGAACGTGAGGCGCCGGTTGGCCGCGGTGTTGGCGACCGCCGTCGCCGCGAGCGCCAGCGCACTCGCGGCGGCCGACCCAACGGGGCTCGCCAGGACCAGAAACAGCATCGCGTAGGCGAGCGTCGATGCGACGCCGATGCCGAGAAAGCGAGCGATCGGTGCGGCGAGGGCGAGCCTCGCCGTGCCGCGCAGGTCGGCGAGGGCGGTAGAGACGATGTCAACGCGGGAGTCGGGATCCTCGACCCAGTCGACCGGCACCTCATGGATGCGCATCCCGCGGCGCTGCGCGACGATCAGCAACTCGGTGTCGAAGAACCACTCCTCGTCGCTCACCATATCGAGCAGCTCCGGCAGCACATCGGTGCGGACGGCCTTGAACCCGCACTGGGCGTCGGTGAACCTCGCGCGCAGCAAAGCCCGCAGGATCCGGTTGTATGACCGCGAGATGAACTCGCGCTTTGCGCCCCGGGTGACCCGCGCTCCGGGTGCCAGACGCGAGCCGATGGCGATCTCGCTGTGGCCGGAAAGGAGCGGCGCGAGCAAGGGGAGCAGTCCGCGCAGGTCGGACGAGAGATCGACGTCCATGTAGGCCACCACACGCGCCCCGCTGTCCCGCCAGGCCGCGCGCAGAGCTCGTCCGCGACCTTTCTCCTCGAGCCTCATTGCGTTCACGCGCGAAAGCTCGGCGGCCAGCGCGCGGGCGATCTGCGGCGTATGGTCGGTGCTGGCGTTATCGGCGATGGTGATCCGCCACGAAAACGGCAGCTGCGCGGACAGGAAAGCGTGAAGGTGGTGGACGGAAGCCGCTAGAACCCGCTCTTCGTTGTAGACGGGGATGACGATCTCCACGTCGAGCGCCGCGGGCGGCGGCGCCGGGACCGACCTGCGCGCGCGGGCGTCGCCCGTGGGCTCAGGGGTCACTGTGTTCAGGTGAAGTCTCACGGTCAGGCAAATTTCGGACCGTCAGAGCTTCGGTCGCGCGCGTCGGAAGACCGTTAGAGGCTTTGAAGAGTTAGTGCACCCGCGCGTAAGCCCTGTCTAAGCGATCCACCTCAGGACCGCCGCCATCGAGATGGGAAAGATGCCCGCCGGTTTCGTCCGTTCCGGCTGATCACCCGCGAGCGGGTGAGGGCGGCGCTGTCTAGCGTCGTGCCGGGAGGATCGTGAACGTAACACGGGTCGAGCTCGAGCGGCGACCCGCGTGGTCGGTCGCGTAGATGACCGCCGTGTAGTGGCCGGGGACGAGCCGACGGAGCGACAGCTTGAGGGCGTTCCGGCCGGCGCGACCATGGAAGTGCAGGCGCACGAGGGTCACTCGCCGCAAGCACGGTCTGCCTCTGCGCGCGTTTGAGGAGCAGCGATGGCGCAGCGTGTGACCGTGGCGGAGCTCGGTGATCGTGACGGCGAGCGTCGCAGGTTGGCTTAGAGTCAGTCGGAGGGTCGCGAAATGCCTGGACTTGATGCGGCGCGGCGACATCGAGGCGTGGGAGATGACCGGGGCGTTCCGACGGACAGCGGATGAGCCCCCGCCCCCAGCGCTCCCCGTGGGAGGGGGCGTCGTGCTCGTGGGCGTTGATGGCGGAGGATTGGCGATGGTGTACGCCGTCACCTGGTCACCGCTCGCGACGAACAGCCGGCCGTCCCCTGCGCTCGGGCTGGCGAAGTGGTTGACGTCAGAGCCGCCGGGCTCCCGGTTCTCCGGGATGGTGAAGGAGCTTGTTGTCGCGCCGGACGTCGGATCGAGACCGTAGAGGGTGCCGCTGGAGTAGTTCGTCACCCACACGAGCCCGCCGGCGATCATCGGCGGGCCGGTGGCGCCCGAGGGCGCAGAGAAACCCGTACTGGCCGCGAGCGACGTTGGCGATGTTGCGTTGAACGACAGGGCCCTCAGGCCGCCCGCGCACGCGGCGTAGATGGTCGAGTTCGTGGGGTCGTATACCGATCCGCCGAAACTTCCCCCCGAGCAGAAGCCTGTCGCGGCGACCGGTGGGCCGACGCCGCCGAGGGCGGTGCCATTCAGCACGTAGCCATTGCCGTCCTTTCCGGACTGAAACAGAAATCCGCCGGGCAGCAGGGTCGGCATGCTCGAGCCGAGATCGGCGTCGGAGGAGTCAAGGGACCGCCAGTTGGGTGGCGACCACCAGTCGAGCGGGGAGGCTGAAGCGTTCAGCTTCACCACCGAGTCGCCGTACTCGGGGTTGGAGGTCGAGTTGCTGATGCCGTTGCCGGTCGCGACGAACACGTCGCCGGCTGCGTCGACGGCGGGTGCGTTAGCCGCGGCCCAGATCGCGCCTGCGGTGTGGCCGCCGTCGACCTGAAAGGAACCGAGCTGGGTCGTACCGTCGGTCGGGGCCGACACGAGCCAGCCCCAGTACGTGGAGCAGTCGCCGTCGTTGCCGCCATAGCCGATCAGGATCCGCCCGTCGTCAAGCGCGAGGCCGGCGCGCTGGAGCTGGTTCACCGCGGCGCCGCCGGCGGGGTACGGAGGATCAACCATGATCGGGAAGCCGGCGCTCGGCTGGCCCGAGCTGAGGTCGAGCGAGAACAGCTCGTGGTGGACCGTGCCCGACGCCGAAACCGCGCCAACGACATAGATGCGATTTGTGGCCGGCTCGATGACCGGCGTGCTTGTCACGCCGATCGAGGGGGAGATGTCGCCGCACGGTGCCACCGACGAGGGCTCCGGCGTCGCGAGATGCTCCCACCAACTCACGGCGCCGGTCGCGGCATCGAGCTTGTACACGGTGTCGTTCTCGGTTGCGACGTATACGTAGGAGCCGTAAACGAGGGGTTGGCCATAGACCTCACCATCGAGCGCGGGTGTCTGCCACGCTTGAGACGGCGTCACCGGGCTCGTGCTGTCGGGGTCGATCCCACTGCGGGCCGCGTCGTGACGGTACGTCGTCCACGCAGGGACTGCGGCGCCCGCGTACGCCCTCGGGACGGACGGAACCGACAGCGCCACACCCGCGATGAGCGGCAGAAGGAATCCCCGGCGCATCACGCTCCACCAGACTATCGGTCAGCCCGACCAGCTCTCGCCCGGATGCTCCTCCTCGGGGCTCCCCAACTCGCTGAGCGGCTGCGGAAGCGCTCCGTGCCCGCTTCCCTGCTCTCGCGCGGGCTATGGGGGCCGATGCGCGCCGATGTCGAGGACGAGATCGCCGAGGGCGACAACGTCGTGGCCCGGGTGACGATGCACGGCCGCCACATCGGTGAGTTCCTGGGCAGGCCGCCAACCGGCAAGGAGTTCGCCACCAAGCAGATCCACATCCGGCGGGTCAAGGGAGACAAAGTGATCGAGCACTGGTCGGTCTGCGACGACCTCGGTCAAGCGCTCCAGCTCGGTCTGATCACCAACGAGCCGAACGCGGCGTAGCCGGGTTGCACCCGCCAGCGGCCAGTCCCCCGGCGCGTCGCGGTAGGCGGGTACTCGGCACGGTGTAAGGTCACGTACCCGTGGGACATGAGATGAAGACCGGGGTGCCGGCCTAGATGGCCACGTGGATCTTCGAGCCCGGTCACACCGAGGCCGAGTTCCGGGCGCGTCACATGATGGTCAGCTGGGTCCGCGGCCTGTTCAAGGACATCCACGGGACGCTCGAGCTCGACTGGGACCGCTGCCTCGATGCGACCTTCGAGGGTGAAATCGACGCGGGCGGCATCTGGACCGGCGAGCCGCATCGCGACGAGCACCTGCGGAGCGCGGACTTCTTCGACGTCGAGAACCACCCGAAGATCACCTTCGCCGGGCATTTCACCGACCGCACCGGCGGCACCACGTTCAAGGGAGCGGTCGACCTGACGATCCGCGGCGTCACCCGGACCGTGCCGCTCGACATCGTCTCGCTCGGCGAATGGAAGACGCCGTTCTGGGTCGGAGATGAGAACAAGGGGGACCTGCGCCGCATCGGGTTCGAGGCGACGGCAAGCATCAACCGGCACGACTTCGGCGTCTCCTGGCAGGACGAGCTCCCCGGGGGCGGCGTCGTGGTTAGCAACGAGATCCAGCTGAACCTCGACGTCGAGGCGATCCTGCTCGAGGACCTCGAGCGAACCGGCGCCATCGAGTACTACCGCAGCACGCCCGGTTAGCGCCGCCAACCTGCGCGCGCTCCTCGCCGAGCCACCGTCGGGGCAAAAAGCCCGTCTCTGCTGTTGCTACAGACTGGCGACCACGGGGCCAAGCTCGACATCGGGCATCTCGCCAACGACCCCAACGGTCGCATTCGGTTGCTCGGTCAGCAGGTACTCGGCGCGGTGAACCTCGTCCTGCGAGGATGCGAGCGTGAGCACGCGGGCGGTTCGGCATCCAGTCTTCGCCAGGTTCTTCGATCGGCTCAGCCACCTGATGGAGCCGGAGGCCGGCGAGCGCCGCGATGAGCTGCTGGCCGGCTTGTCGGGCCGGGTGGTAGAGGTCGGCGCCGGCAACGGGATCAATTTCGGTCACTATCCGCCGAGCGTCACCGAGCTCGTCGCGATCGAGCCAGAGCCGTATCTACGCGCCAAGGCTGAGGACGCCCGGCGGCACGCCTCGGTGCCCGTGCGCGTGGGAGACGGAATCGCCGCCGACCTTCCGCTCGAGGACGGGAGCTGCGACGGCGCCGTGGCGAGTCTGGTGCTGTGCACGGTGCCGGATGTGGAGGCGGCGCTCGCGGAGCTCCGGCGTGTCCTAAAGCCCGGCGGCGAGCTTCGGTTCATGGAGCATGTGCGCAGCGATACGCCGCGAAAGGCACGCCTTCAGGGTTGGCTCGACCGCTCCGGCATCTGGCCGCTCCTGGGCGGCGGATGTCACTGCGGGCGGGACACCGTCGCCGCGATCAAGGCTGCCGGCTTTGAGATCGGGCACCTGACCCATTTCTCGCTGGGCTCGGATTGGATGGCGACGAATCCGCACGTGTGCGGCCAGGCTCGCGCGGCGCCCCCGATCGGTGACGAGCGATGACGCACGGTCTCTCGCCTGGTGGCGGCGCATACGCCCGGATCGATGCAGCTCGCCGGCGTTAGCAGCCAGCGGCATCGCGCATAGCGCGGCACGCTTGGGCCATTCGCGCTGGGGAGAGGGTCGTTACGCGCCGGCGAAACGCCGCGCGCGGAATCGTGTGGATATTGTCGAAGTTCACGACACAGTCGGTCGGCACCTGGTCGTGCTCGGCCGTGAGTGACAACTCCGAGACCAGATCCCGACGCGTCCGCGTGAGTGCGGCGACCGTCACGGACCGAATTCGTTCCGCGACCGGATCTCGGGTGAGCACGAGCACGGGCCGGTCGCCACTCGGTGTCGCGGCGAACCAGATCTCACCCCGGTGCATTTTCGTCCCAGTCCGCCCAGTCCTCGGCGGGACCCCAATCCGCGACCGCTGCGATCGACAACTCGGACTCGCTATGCGGAAGCTCCTGATAACGCTCCGCCTCCAGCTCGCCGCGGAGGGCGACTAGGTGCCGGTGAAGTGCCTCCCGCAGAAGCTCCGAGCGGTCGACGCCGAGTCGATCTGCCCACTCCTGCGCGTCCGCTGCCTCGGCATCGTCCACGCGGAAGCTCAACATCGTCATACAACTAGTATACGTTGTATTACGCCGGCGGCAAGGCCGCCCATGCGTCACGACTATGAGGTCGGTGTCGCCAGGCCGCCTATGCGTCGGCAACTATGACGTCGGCGTCGCCAAGCCGCCAGATAGCGCGCTCGAGCGGCGGGTGAGCGGAATCGTAGAGGCCAGAGCTCGCGTCCGCTCTCCAATGTCTCGTTCCACTGCGATTGCGCCCCCGTGCCTACGCGTCTGGGGCCTACCTTCCTGCGGATTTGGGGCAGGCGCGATAGCGCACCGTGCTGATGAGGTGGTAGCGCCGCTTCGTCGTCGCCACGATCTTTACCACCACGTTTCCGGTCTGGGGTAGACGCCTCAGCGTAACGTTGCGCAAGCGACGGCCGCGCTCCCGGAACACGTGCCGACCGTTGACATAGACATCGATCTGAACCACATTCCGATGGTGACCGGCAAGGTTCTTCAGACGCAGCAATAACCTCTGCTTGGCGACGCACCGATGATTAGAGGGCAGGCCAGCCGTGGCGGGCGGCAGCGGTGTTCCAATCGAGCTCACCGGTTCGGTCTGGGGAAGGCCGTTGGGCGGGCTTTGAGGATTGGTGCTGGGGCCCCAGCTCTTGTCTAGCTCGGAGTACCACATCTGTGCCAGCCAGTCGACCGAGGGATGAGCGTTGGGCGGGCAGGCATTGTTTGGGGCGTCGATGCACAGCCAAGGACCGCTCGCCAGCGGCTTGATCATGTCGGTGTCAAAGCCGTTGTAGATGATCAGGCCGTTGTTGCTCGCGTACGCGACCTGCGCTCCCGCCTCGTTGCTGGCGTTCGTTCCGCTCGCCGCCGCGAACCAGCGGGGATCGTCAGACACAAGCAGGTTCGCATCGCCGACGGCGTCCGTGTATTTGATGAGCTCTGGGATGCTTACGTAAGTCGGGTCCGTGGGATTCGCGCTGATGAGCCCGCTGTTCTCGGTGATCTTCGATGCCCCTGAGGTCAGGCCGCACGGGTTGCAACCTGCGCCGATCTTCGTCGAGTACGGCCCGGGCAGCAGCCAGGAATAGTCGTTGAGGGATGTCTCGTCGGAGTCGTGAATGATGAGCTTCCCTCCATTGGCGACGAACGCCGCAAGCGCTGCCTTGGCCGCTGAAGTCAAGTCGCTGGTGTGAACTTGGATGAGGGCGACCGTGTCAAAGTTCGAAAGGGTCGCGGTGGTGATGTCGTTCAGCGCGACGTACTTGAAGGAGAACTTGTCGAAAGACTCCGCGGGCCGCCCGCTCACGTAGGAGGAGATCGGCATGACGCCCAATCCGCCTGGGGAGTTAACGGGGATGTTCGATGGAATCAGCGCCACGTTGCTGCTGCTCGGCATGAACGTGGCCGCCCTTGCCGGCGTGCCAAGCAATGCCGCCGCGAGGACCAACACCACGGCCGAGATAACCGCGCGACCGATGATCGCGGCTCGCGGGTGTCGACCAGACGTCGGGCGCTCGCAGGGTGGCGTGGCCGCCGCGCTTGCGCGGATGGCTAAGCCGGCACTCGTACGGACGGCTGAACTACCAAGAGAGCTCATCACGCTCTCACCCCCTTTTGGAACCGCCGAGCACCCCGCTCGGGCCCCTAGAACAGACTGAAATCCAAATTCCCGGCCGGTTCGTCGACCGCGACTGGCCCCCGCTGACCTCCCGGGAGCACTCGGGGAAGAATATCCGATCCCACCCCCTAGTGCGAGTCCGCTGGGCCAAAACCGCCCGTGGGTCGGGCACGGCCGGAAGATTTGCAGCGCCTTATGGGCACGGCTGGGCTCGAACCAGCGACCTCTCGCGTGTGAAGCGAGCGCTCTCCCACTGAGCTACGCGCCCGGTCGGACCGATTCTACGGGGCGCACGGGGCCTACCGCCCTCCGCCCAGCGGTGCGTCACGGCAGGCCCCCGAGCTTCATCGTCACACACCGCATGAAGTTAGGGCGGGCACCGGAAGCTACGAGACCTTGAAGAACAAGCAGGACGGTGTCGCGAAGCCCCTGCTGACGCCCTAGACGGGAGTCGGTCTGTCGCTCAGCAGCCGACGCCGGGGCGAGTGCCGCCGGGCGACAGACACGAAATCTGGACGCGCGGCCCGCGGCCCGAGCGGACTGTGAACATGTAGTACTTCCCGATCCAGCCGGACCGGACAATATCGATGTTGATCCGTGCGCCGACGCGCAGACGGTGGTTCTGGAGCGCGGTCGTGAGATTGATCCTCCCGTGGGTCGGACATCTCCGCTTCCCTTTCGGCCCGCACGGTTGAGTCTTCCTCACTGCGTTGGAGCGCTTGACGAACGGACAACCTCGGCCGTGGCAGTTGACGAGTACGGTCGCACCGGGCGATGCGCCATTAACGACCAGGGCGAGGACCTTCGTGTAGTTGGGCGTGTAATAGAAGGTCCACTGCATCGTCGAGGTGATGGTGCCGAGCACGTGCGCGGGCGGCCGGACGGCTTTCACCGCTCGTGGCGATGAGCCAGAGCTCATGAAGTTGGCGTCGCCGCCGTAGCGCGCGGAGATGCTGTGGGTGCCCGCCGACCTGTAGGTGACTGTGCACGTCGCCCCTCCCCCAATCAGTGGCTGACTGAGGCAAGAGTCAATCGGCTGGCCGCCGTCAAAGAACTCGACCGAGCCGGATGGCTCGATGGGCCCCGGTCGGTCTGCCGGAGGTGCGACGGTCGCGGTGTAGGTGGTGGCGGACCCCACGGTCACCGTGTTCGAGGCGTCGAGGGAAGTGGAGGTCGTGTCCTGGGTGACCGTGACCGTGGCCACAGCGCTCGTGGACCCCGCCACGATTGAACCGGCGCTGGGGGTAAACGCCGCGGTGAGCTGCTCGGGGGAGGCGGATGCCGGGAACGAGGTGGTGCACGCCGCGGCGGGATTCGACGGCGTAATCCGCTCGGTTACACAGCCGTCGATGGAGGCGCCCCGGTTCTGGAACGTGATCGTTCCCGACGGGGAGCCGGGGGTTGCGGTGACCGCCCCAAACAGCGTCACGGGCTGGTTCGTGACCGCCGCTGACGGCACTGCGAGAAGCGACGTGGTCGTGCCGGTCGCGGTCTGCGTCAAGGTGGCGGTGGCCGTGGCCTGGGGGCTGGTCACTGCGGATTCATCGGTCGCCGTGATGGTCGCGGAACCAGGCGTGTTCGAGCTCTTGATCTGCGCGGTGTATGTTCCGTCGTGATTGTTCGAGACCGGTCCAACGGTCTCGCCCGGATCGCTCGAGGAGAAGACGACGTTGTCGGTCGTGACCCGGTTGCCGTTGGCGTCGGTGGCGGTCGCGATCGCCGTGCTCATCGACGTACCGTTTGCGACGATCGACGTGGGCTGAAGGGCCAGCGTGAGCCTGACTGGAACCTGGGTGAGCGTCGCCGTTTGCCTGAGGTTCGGCGTGACCGAGGCGTCGATGGCGGTAACCGTGGCCGGACCGAGCGCGGTTGAGCTCCGGATCTGTGCGCTGTAGGTACCCCGCTGATCTGTCACCGGGCCTACCGTCTCGCCTGGATCGCTCGAGGAGAACTTAACCAGCTCTCCAGAAACAAGGCCTCCGCGTGCGTTCGTGACCTCCGCCGTGACTGTGCTCGTGGCGATGCCGTTCGCGGGGATGGATGTTGGCCGGAGAACGGGGGGTGTGATGCCCGTCGCGCGGTCGCGGGTTTGGGTGAGAATCGCTGGGGCGGCCGTAAGGTTCGGGGTGACCGAAGCGTCCGTCGCAGTGATCGTCACCCCGCCGGGTGTCGTCGAGCTGGTGATCGTTGCGGTGTACGTTCCGTCGCCGTGATCCTTCACCGCGCTGATTAGCTCGCCTGGGTCGCTGGAGGAGAACGTCACCTTCTGGCTGGGAACGCCGGCGCCAGTCGCGTCGGTAACCGTCGCGGTGGCGATGCTGCTCGAGGTCCCGTTCGCGACGATCGAATTGGGCTTTAGCGCTACCTTGATGGTTTTTGCGGGCCCCGCCGCGCTCGACTCACCGGCCAGCCCCCACCAGCTCAAGCAAGTCGCCAGGAGCACCGCTCCGACAAAGCGCTGAATCCGCCCGCTGCTCGGCGAGCAGCCTGAAACGCCTAGTGGCCCGCCAGCTCTGGTCCGTCGCAAGAGTCCCCCAAATCCGATCACTCAAAGGCGCCCCCGGCCAAGGCACTCCGAAGGCTACGCAATCCTCGGCCAATTGCAAGGTCAGGATGCTGCCTAAAGATCCCCTTTCAGGCGGCGTATGATCTGTAGCTCAACGCGGCGTGACGGCGTGCTGATGAAGGGGAGCCAGAATGGGGCCATGTTCGGCGGTGGGTGGTACCCCGGTGTCGCCTGACAGCAATCATCCCGGAGGGCGACTCGGCATACCGCCGTGCGAATGGGCCGACGTGGCGGCGACGGAGGACGCCTATCGGCGCGCAGACCAGCGTGGCGATGCCGCGGGCGCGTTCGGTCTGGGAGTACTGCTCGAGGAGCGGGGGGAGGTCGACGGGGCGGAGGCGGCCTACCATCGCGCCGATCAGCGTGGCCACGCCGCAGCCGCTTCCCGTCTCGGCTTGCTCCTCGAAGAGCAGGGCGATGTCACCCGGGCGATCGAGGCTTACCGTCGCGCCGATGAGCGGGGGGATGCAGCGGCTGCGTTCAATCTTGGCGTCCTGCTGGAAGAGAACGGCGAGCTGGCCGGTGCAGAGGCGGCCTTCCGTCGCGCCGATCAGCGTGGCCACGCCGCAGCCGCCTCCAATCTCGGCTTGCTCCTCGAAGAGCAGGGCGATGTCACCCGGGCGATGGAGGCTTACCGTCGCGCCGATGAGCGCGGGGATGCAGCGGCCGCGTTCAATCTCGGTGCGCTTCTCGAAGAACGGGGTCATCTTGCAGCAGCGCTCGCCGCCTATAGACAGGCAAGTGATCGCGGCGACGAAAAGGTCGCGGAGGTTGCCCACGCCGCTCTTCTTGATCTCCGCAGACGCATCCCAGGAACCGATGCCGGTGCGGAGGAGGACGGCGGCGGCGGTGGTGGGGATCGCGCCGGAATAGAGGTGCCGCCGCGAGTCGACGGCCAGCCCTCAGCCGACAGACAGCCCGCGTTCGACTTGCAAACGGCGCTCGACCGTCCGCCGTTGGTCGACGCTCCGTCCGAGGTCGACGGTGGGCCCACGGTCGAAGGCCAGCCCGTGGTCGATGCTCAGGCAGCAAGCCATGCTCCGGCTGCGGTCGACGGTCGGGCCACAGTGGGCGCTGGCGAGCGTTTTCGTGTTCTTGGCCGGCGACGGCTATTGGTAGCGGGATGCCTTGCAATCCTGGCATTAGGGGTCGCAGTGGCGGTTGGCGCCGGCGCGGGGACAAACGCCGGCGGCCATCACCGTACGTCGCACTCGCGGAGCGCGGCGAGGACTCCTTTGAGCGTCGCCGCGGCGTCGGCTGCGCCACGCCCGGCACGGCGCTCGCAGACGAAGCCTCCGACGGTGCACAGAGGGCCTCACGGGGCGACAGCTGCACCGACGTCGGGAGCGGTCGCCACTCCAGACGTAGCCCAGGCTCAACCCGCATCCTCCAGCGAGAGCGCTTCCTCCACGGCAGGAGGGACGGTTGCGAGCGTTTCATCCAGTGCCACGGGTCAATCCACCGGCACGGTAGGCGCGGCGGGCACGGGCAACGGGGGCGGCAGCGACGGCACGGACAGCGGTCAAATCGGCGCCAGCAGCCCACCCGTCAGCGCGGGCCCTGGATCCGGCGGCTCGGTGGGCGGGTCTGGAAGCCCAAGCAGCGGATCCGGCGGCACGGCGGGAGGGTCTGGGAGCTCAGGCAGCGGATCCGCGGGATCCGGGCCTCAAGGCACTGGTATCGAATCGGGCTCCTCCGGCGGAGGATCCGGCGGTTCGGCCGGCGGAGGCGGCAGCGCCCCGAGCGGCACGGGCACCGGGACATCGAGGGGGGGAGGCTGAGACCGCAGCTTTGGGACCTGGCGGAGCCTGTTCAGCTGACCGTGATCGCACCAGGCGCGCGGTCATGGTCGAAGACCTCGACTAAGGGCTGCCGGGCTGTTTCAGTTGGGCACGAGGCGAATAGGCGGCTACGCCGCGCACCGCTCGCTCACGAAGGCGTCGGACAGGATCTCTGTCACGCAGGCGCCGATGTCCTCGAACGCGCGCATCCGGCTCCGAGGTGAGGGGATGTACGCCGTGAAGTGACGGATGCCCTCGGTCATCACGCCGAACATAGAGATGCGCGGTTGGGGCCGGCCGTCGATATCGATGGGATGAGAGTCCGGCGTCAAGTCGACGCTGCCGACGGTCACGTCGCCATAACGTAGCTGGCTCACCCGGCCGCAGTTCTGGAGCTGGGTCAGCAGTTGCGACGCCGAGCCGGCGATTCGCGGCTCTTCGAGATGCCCGCGGACCACGAAGTCGACATTCTCCAGGTATGGCTTTTCGAACGCGGTTGAGGAGAGCTGGGTTCGAGCCGCGGTCGGGTCATGATTGGTCGCGGCGCGGCCTCGAGCGGGAGCGGGGCCGTACGGCATCCGCACCACCCCGGCATCCATCAGCGCGAGCATCTGCCGGGTGCGCAGCGCTGGCGGACCGGCAACGAGACGATGGATCCGCCTGCAGATGCCGGCATTGAAGTCGAGATACGAGTCGAGCGACAATCCGCCTTGCTCGACCACCGAACGCATCCTGTCCCGGAAGATGCGGAACACTTCGGAGGCCGACTTCACAGGGCTGGCTCCGTCTGGAACCTCCGCCTCGCGCAGGTCGTCGGCCAGTGACCGGTAGACGAACTGCTCGTAGTCGTCGCTGCAGCGATACTCGGGATGATGGCCGAAGAACAACGTCTCGGCGTTGAAGCTGCCGAAGCGCCCGGCAAGGCGTGCCAATTCATCGTCAAAGTGGCCTTCCGTCCAGGCAGCACGTAGCTGCTCGCGCACGGCGGCGCCATCGGCGGCTGCCCCTGACGCTTGGAAGGCGACCTGCGCGTAATAGCGCGCGTACATCTCTGCGAACAGCAGAGGCAGCAACTCGCCCCGCGCGTCGGCCAGCCGCCTGCTGCCATTCGAGCGGCCGCTAAGCGCATCGAGAGCCTCGTTCGTGCAGATCAGCGGTTTGTAGACGTCGGTGCGGTCTCTTCCAGTGACCGACTTGGCGGTGAAGGGCAGACCGCTCCGACAGAACAGCTGCAGCAGCGGCTCGCGGCCGCTGGGCCGATAGCGCAGGCCAGCACCATTCTCGACGAACTCGCCGCCCCGTCCGACGGTCAGCGCCGTCACCACGTCGACCGCCACCAATCCCATACCTGACACTGCGACTTTCGCGCCGGCCGGAATCGTGTCGACGTACGACCCAACGGGATACGGCTCGAGCTCTCCGTCATCGACGCCTTGGTTCGCGGTATGACCGGAGGTGACGATCACGTGGTCGACGACGATCGTTCCCCCGTTGGCGAGATATACCTCTTCGCTGCCATCGCGCCTGGCGACCAAGTCGACCGCAGCGGTCGGGTGATGGACGACGTGGACGTTCGGTGGCGCGCCGATCAGAAGCGCACGGTAGAACCACTGGAGGTACTCGCCCATCAGGCGACGGGGCAGGAAGTGGTGGGGCTCGATAGGCCGACCCATTGGGTCGATCACGCATCGGTCGCCGACCCAGCGGTAGCCTTGCGCGACGGCCCAGTCGTACAGACCCATCGCGTAGCACGGCTGGTCGGACTCGGTCTCGAACGGATACAGGGAGAGCTCCCCGCAGGCGTTGTTGAGGATTAGGTAGTCGGGCTGGGTTACGTCGTAGATGCCCGAACCGGGAATTCCAGGCTCGACCACGTGCACGGCGACGTCTTGGCCCGGCGTAAGCTCTCGCCGCGCGGTGGTGATCACACGCTCAAGAGCGCATACGCCCCATGCTCCTAGTCCGACGATGGCGATGCGCAGCAAGTCAGCTGGACTCCCATGTCTTAGATTTCCTGCCCAACGAACGGCGCTGGGGCCGAGGATCTTCCGGCTGGGGCAACGATCCGGCGCGCACGATCGCCTGACGGCTGTGGTCGTAGCTCGCGCACGACGATGGAACG